>NZ_JANUBZ010000039.1 GCF_024808665.1 Mucilaginibacter empetricola | reverse complement strand
AATTGATTGCAATTATCACAGCGCAAGAATCGTTTTAACGGTATGGCTTCGTTTTCTTCCTTGATGGTATAGCCATGAGTATTTTGTTCCAAAATGCCATTTACTTTTAAAAACAACTCTTTGCTTATTAATCCCTCATGATTGCCCGGTATGATTTCGCCATCCAGCATTCTATGAGAGATCAGGCCGCAATAGAACGGATTGCGGAGGATATCAGCAACGCGTTGATGGCAGAGGGTAATACCGTTTCGTGCAAGCCGGACACGGATTGCTTCGCACGTTAGATTTTCCTCTGCTTTCCATTCAAAAGCCTTGCGCAATATCCTGCCGCGTTCGTTTGGGACGATCGTTCGTTTGCCGTTGGCGGTTATGCTGTCATAGCCTAATGGCGGTTTGGTGGGCCAGTTGCCTTGCAACAGCATTTCTTTCATACCGGCGGTACACTTCGCTTTTCTTAGTTCATTATCAAATTGATTAAAGATCATAAGGATACGTTGCTGCATCACGCCGGAAGGGCTGCTCGTATCGATTGGCTGGGTTACCGATACTACCTCCACCCCGAGCTTGCGAAGCTGGGTACTTAACCAAATCGCATTTTCGTTTCTACTGAATCGTTCCAATGAATAAACCAAGATGAAAGACACGCGGTCTTTGCATTTTTTCACAAAATCAATCATGATCTTGAACTCCATTCGCTCGTCAGTAGTTGCGCTTTCGTTCGTTTGTCCGAAATTTTTGAGAATGGTTAATCCATGCCGTTCTGCATATTGCAGACACGCTTTGCGCTGCGTTTCTAAACTGGTATTTTCTGTCTGTGAGGCGGAAGATACCCTCGTGTACACCACGGCTAGATGCCCTTTAGAAACGCTTGTTTTTTCGCCTTTTCCAAAGGCCTTGAATACGCTCAATTCGTTCATAAAATAGAGATTTTCAGTTCGTTATTATGCCTTTAAGATACGAAAAAACAGCCTATTTACCTAAGATTTTCCGGGATTTTTGATAATAATCATAGGTTATTTTTGTGAATAATTTCAGCGTTTCGATGACTTCTTCGGCCTC
>NZ_JANUBZ010000038.1 GCF_024808665.1 Mucilaginibacter empetricola | reverse complement strand
CAATGTCATTAAGTTAAGAGACTGTCATATTGCATCTCTTTGATTTTTAGTTACTTTAGGTCGTATTCTAGCCCTGTATTTACCAACATGTCTTTCAACGGTGCGATTATTCCGTATAGGAACTGTGTGTTTAAGGAATAACGCTTCCAATTCTTGAAATACCTTATCCAAAGGAGCTTGTTCGTAAAGCAATTCTAACACTCTGTTTTTTAAAAACCCGTACGATAGATTGGCATTTACTTTATAATCATACTGTTTGCTTTGGCTTTGTATGGCCAATTCATCTGCCAGATCATTTACTATAACCGACTGCAGGTTGCTGATGAAGATAGCACAGAAAAAGTCCTGCCGGATGCTTATTGGTGAATAACCTGTAAAATGCTCTACCTTAAGCTTGTTCTTTAATTCATCATAAAAAGTCTCAACACTCCACCTTAAAAAGTATAATTCCTTGAACATCTTAGCAGGATATCTTTGACTGTCCAATAACGTAGTTATTAATACTTCCACCTCGCCGCCAGGTAGGTCAACCCGTAATAACCGAACCTTTAAAAAGCTGTCTTTGTGGTAATCCTTACCCTTAAATGAGTGCCTGTTATTAGGTTGTATTTCTGTAATTAAAGACTTTTTACCTCCGGCAATAAAGTTCTTCGCTATAGAAAAATTTGCTGTTGTTACCCGTATCAAACAATCAACATCCTGTTTAACATGTTCATTGATAAACTCGTATGAGGGATAGCCACGGTCATAGATTATTAAATCCTTATTCTTCCACCTGCGTGCATGCCTTAATGCCAGTTCTCTTTCTCCTTTACTTAAATTATCTAATTCGGCATCCAATGCCAGGCCGTTTAAAACATCATATAATACTGATGCTCTCGCCTGTACAATATCCACGCTTGATTGGTTCTTTGTTGTTCCATAACTCTTTTTCAATTCTGCCGTATAGGGCAAAGTAAGTTTGGAACTATCAACAGCTAATATTCTTACCCCGTTCAAATACTTTAACATGTCATTCTCAGGATTATAAAAGTTGTCAATAATTACGCCTGAAAGATGACTAAAAACAGCCGGATCGATCTTTTTCCTGTTTTGAATAAAGGCACTTGTGGTAAAGTGCCGGATGCGGGCGGCAGAGAAACGGTCGTTTAAATAACGTACAAAGCCGTCAATTTCAATCGCAAGAGTTCGCCTTAATAAGTTAAACATAAACAGTAAAGTTGAGCTGAATGGCTGTTTCCTATTCCTGGTAAAGTCTTGT
>NZ_JANUBZ010000037.1 GCF_024808665.1 Mucilaginibacter empetricola | reverse complement strand
CTACAGTGTGTACACAAATAGGAAGAAAAGTTGGAATTTAGGGGAATGAAAGATCCAATCAATTCGAACCCGGATTTTAAAGGAGCATTTGGAGATAAAAGGATAGAAAAGCGAGCAGGACAAGTACTTAATAAGCTTATCGTAGGGCGCAATAGTAGTTTGCGTCAGATCAGTGAAGACGAGTCAGAACAGCGAAGTTTCTATCGGCTATTTAACAATGAAAGCTTTAGCGAGCAGGGGATACAAGAAAGTATAGTAAAACGGAGCCAAAAATTATGTACAGGCAGGCATGTATTATGTATACAAGATACTACCGAGTTCAATTTTTCCGGGCAACAGGGGCGGGTAAAAGAAAAAAGCGGACTTGGAACGACGACCAGGGAAGGTGCTTTGGGGTTTATGTTGCATTGCAGCCTGGTAGTAGATGCTGAAAGAAAACATGCTATCGGCTATTCCTACATAAAAGCCTGGGAGCGGGAACAGGGAGCCCCCAATAGGCGGGAACGAGGCTATCAGCAGTTGCCAATAGAGCAAAAGGAATCTTATAAATGGATAGCCGCTGCCAGGGAAAGCGGAGAACTGTTAAAGCAGGCAAATATGATTACCATCATTGCCGACCGGGAAAGCGATATCTATGACCTGTTTGGCGTAGCTGAGAAAGGAAAGGTAGAAGTATTGATCCGCTCCAACCATGACAGGAATATCAGTTGCGGAACCAAGCTAAGGAATTACCTGGATGAATTGCCTGTAATGTACAATTATGATCTTGCAGTAACCGGAGACATTAGAAAAGGAAGCAAAAGCCGGATAGCTAAAATGGGTTTGAAATGGACAAAAACAGAGATCATGAAACCCATTTCCTGTAAAAATGATTCGTTGCCAGCTGCTATGGAAGTATATGTGGTAGAAGCCAGAGAGCACAACAAGGGTATTTACTGGCGTATACTGACCACCCATGAGGTAAAGACCACAGAACAAGCTATGCAGGCTATCAGCTGGTATAAGCAAAGATGGCATATTGAGCAGGTTTTCCGTTTGTTGAAAACAGAGGGATTCCGTATAGAAAGGTCGCAACTGGAACAAGGCTGGGCCATACGTAAACTTACCTTGTTGGCTATGATGGCAACCTTACGTATTTTACAGATGATGCTTGCCTACAGCGATGATAATGAGCAGCCTATAGATGAAGTATTTGATCATCAGGAACAAGCGTGTTTAATAGTGATGAATAAAAAACTTGAAGGAGAAACGGATAAATTGAAGAACCCTTCCCCAGCAAACACATTAAAATGGGCAACCTGG
>NZ_JANUBZ010000036.1 GCF_024808665.1 Mucilaginibacter empetricola | reverse complement strand
TCGTTCGATTTCTATGATTCAAGCAAGCAATCTTTGATAATTTTTTTCATAGACTCTGTTTTGGTTTACACAGGCAAAAATCCGAAGGATGAGTTTGTTTCTGACTGCATTGATGACACTCATTTTATTCTTCTTTTCTTCTAATACCTTACGTTGATAAAATAGCTTTAAGTCTTGATTGTACTGTATTGCAACGATGGCAGAAAGGTGTAACAATGTTTTAACTTTTTTATTGGCCATATGGGATACTCTTGCTTTTTTGGTGATCTTACCAGAATCGTCAGTAAAAGGTGCTATCCCTGAATAACAGGCAAACTGTTTAGGGTTATTAATACTTTTAAACTCATTGGTAGCAATGATTACCTGTACTGCTGTTACCTTACCGATACCGCTTACCGAAGTAACTAAAGTGAACAAACGATCTAACTCTGCATCGGCTTTTATAAGTTGTTCAATAGCCTTATCCGCCCGGACGATATCCTCATCGATCGCTTTTAATGAGTGTTTGCATACCAGCAGGCTTTGCTTGGTTACTTTACCCGAACTAAAAGCGGCATGCTCTTTAAGCGGTGTTTTCAATTGCTTCTTGACTGTTATTAAGCGTAAGCGGGTGGCTGCAAGATGGCCCAGCTGTTGTACAACCTCTCGCTTTGGTTCCCATAAGCGTAACTTCTCCCGTTTATCATAAGCGTAGTTTGCAATGCGAATGGCGTCTATCTTATCATTCTTGCCACGAATATTGCCCAGAGAGTTCTTGATCTGAGTGGCTGCCTCCAGGCAAATGTGCGCTTTCTTCTTATACAGACTGGTTAACGAATGATTATTATAGATCCCGGTATGCTCCATACAGAATACTGCTTTATCCAAACGGAATCCAGGAAGCTTACCTAACTCCTTGATGAAGGCATTAATTGCCAGCGCTTCGTTGGCAATCTCCCGATGAAATAAAAAACGGGCACCCTGCTGAACGGCAAAGTCCAGCTCACTTTTTGACACGTCAATGCCAATGAAAAATTCAAATTCCATATCTTTACGCTGTTTATGTGAGTAAACAGTTAACAGGTTTTAAACAACATCAATTCCTTACTAATGAGCCTTGAAACTCTAATTTCTATTCGATGCCATAGTTTAAAACAAGCGGTAAAGGAGTAAATCGAACGATAGGCCTGCAATGCCTGGAAATGACAATAATGCGCCTTTACCGCTGTTAACTTTATCCACAAAAATCAAGGTTATTAACAAAGAAAAAGAAGCAAAAAGAAAGCTTCAACAATAATAACAACCTCTATTATTTGTTGATGCCAATCTAAAGGAAATGACA
>NZ_JANUBZ010000035.1:518-2180 GCF_024808665.1 Mucilaginibacter empetricola | reverse complement strand
CCGGTAGGTAGCTATACGATTACACCGAGTGGCGCAGTAGATAACAACTACGCCATCACTTATACCAATGGCACTTTGACCATCGGTCAGGCAGCATTGAACATAACTGCCGATAACCAAACCAGCACTTACGGATCAGCATTACCAGCCTTAACGGTAAGCTACGCAGGTTTTGTCAATGGTGATACTCAGGCCAGCTTAACCACAGCAGCTACAGCCAGTACCACGGCCACAGCAGCAAGTCCGGCAGGCAGCTATACGATTACGCCAAGCGGCGCAGTAGATAATAACTACGCGATCATTTATACCAATGGCACATTGACGATCGGCCAGGCAGCATTAATGGTAACCGCCGATAACCAAAGTTCAACCTACGGACAAGCCATCCCAGCCTTAACAGTAAGCTACGCAGGATTTGTCAATGGCGATACCCAAGCCAGTTTAACCACCGCTGCTACAGCCAGTACCACAGCAACGGCAGCAAGTCCTGCAGGCAGCTATACCATTACGCCGAGTGGTGCAGTAGATAACAACTACGCGATTACTTATACCAATGGGACATTGACGATTGGTCAGGCAGCACTGAACATAACCGCCGATAACCAGAATACGACCTACGGACAGGCCTTACCGGCTTTAACAGTAAGTTACGCCGGTTTTGTCAATGGCGATACACAAGCCAGCCTGACTACAGCTGCCACCGCAAGCACCACAGCAACGGCAGCAAGCCCGGCAGGAAGCTATACCATTACGCCGAGCGGAGCAGTTGATAACAACTACGCAATCACTTATACCAATGGTACATTGACCATCGGTCAGGCAGCACTAACGGTAACTGCCGATAACCAAACCAGCATCTACGGACAAGCCTTGCCAGCCTTAACGGTAAGCTATGCAGGTTTTGTAAATGGCGATACCCAGGCGAGCTTAACCACAGCTGCTACTGCAAGTACAACAGCAACGGCAGCAAGTCCTGCTGGTAGCTATACGATTACCCCGAGTGGTGCGGTAGATAACAACTACGCGATTATCTACACCAATGGGACATTAACCATCGGCCAGGCAGCGCTGAACGTAACAGCGGATAACCAGAACACGACTTACGGACAAGCATTGCCTGCATTAACGGTAAGCTATGCAGGTTTTGTCAATGGCGATACCCAGGCCAGCTTAACCACAGCAGCTACAGCAAGTACCACAGCAACGGCAGCAAGTCCGGCAGGTAGCTATACGATTACCCCGAGTGGTGCAGTAGATAATAACTACGCGATTACTTATACCAATGGTACTTTGACGATTGGCCAGGCAGCACTGACCATTACCGCAGATAACCAAAGCAAAGTATACGGTGCGGCAGTGCCGACACTGACAGCCGGCTATGCAGGTTTTGTCAATGGTGACACCCAAGCATCATTAACCACGCTGCCAACAATCACAACCTCTGCAACGGCAGCTTCACAGGTAGCAGGCAATCCATATGCCATTACAGCAAGTGGGGCAGTAGATAACAACTATACGATCAGCTATGTACCGGGTATATTAACCATAACAACAGCAAGTTTATCAGTAACAGCAGATAACCAAAACACGACCTACGGACAGGCCTTACCGGCTTTAACAGTTAGTTACGTAGGCTTTGTGAATGGTGATACACAAGCCAGC
>NZ_JANUBZ010000035.1:0-422 GCF_024808665.1 Mucilaginibacter empetricola | reverse complement strand
CTAACGATTACCCCGAGTGGCGCGGTAGATAATAATTACGCGATTACTTATACCAATGGCACATTAACAATCGGTCAGGCAGCACTGAACGTAACAGCAGATAACCAAAACACGACCTACGGACAGGCCTTACCGGCTTTAACAGTTAGTTACGTAGGCTTTGTGAATGGTGATACACAAGCCAGCCTGACTACAGCTGCCACCGCAAGCACCACAGCAACGGCAGCAAGTCCGGCAGGTAGCTATACGATTACCCCGAGTGGCGCGGTAGATAATAATTACGCGATTACTTATACCAATGGCACATTAACAATCGGTCAGGCAGCACTGAACGTAACAGCCGATAACCAAACCAGCACTTATGGACAAGCCATCCCTGCATTAACCGTAAGTTATGCAGGTTTTGTCAATGGCGATACTCA
>NZ_JANUBZ010000034.1 GCF_024808665.1 Mucilaginibacter empetricola | reverse complement strand
GCAGGTTTTGTAAATGGTGATACCCAAGCTAGCCTGACTACAGCGGCTACCGCTAGTACAACTGCAACAGCAGCAAGCCCGGCAGGTAGCTATACCATTACCCCAAGCGGCGCAGTAGATAATAACTACGCCATTACCTATACCAATGGTACTTTGACCATCGGCCAGGCAGTATTAACGGTAACAGCCGATAATCAAAATACCACCTACGGACAAGCATTGCCAGCTTTAACGGTAAGTTACGCAGGATTTGTGAATGGCGATACCCAGGCGAGTTTAACCACAGCTGCCACAGCCAGTACCACCGCCACAGCAGCAAGCCCTGCTGGTAGTTACACCATTACGCCAGGTGGAGCAGTAGACAATAACTACACTATTACTTATACCAATGGAACATTAACTATCGGTCAGGCAGCATTAACGATAACCGCCAACAACCAAAGCAGTATCTACGGACAAGCTATCCCGGCATTAACGGTAAGTTACGCGGGCTTTGTGAATGGTGATACCCAAGCTAGCCTGACTACAGCGGCTACCGCCAGTACAACTGCAACAGCAGCAAGCCCTGCAGGAAGCTATACGATTACCCCAAGTGGCGCCGTAGATAATAACTACGCGATTACTTATACCAATGGCACACTAACTATCGGTCAGGCAGCACTGAACGTAACCGCCGATAACCAGAATACAACCTACGGACAAGCGTTGCCGGCATTAACAGTAAGCTATGCAGGATTTGTGAATGGTGATACACAAGCCAGTTTAACAACAGCTGCTACGGCAAGTACCACAGCAACGGCAGCAAGTCCTGCAGGCAGCTATACCATTACGCCGAGTGGTGCAGTAGATAACAACTACGCGATTACTTATACCAATGGGACATTGACGATTGGTCAGGCAGCACTGAACATAACCGCCGATAACCAGAATACGACCTACGGACAGGCCTTACCGGCTTTAACAGTAAGTTATGCAGGATTTGTCAATGGCGATACGCAAGCCAGCTTAACAACCGCAGCGACAGCCAGTACTACAGCCACGGCAGCAAGCCCGGCAGGAAGTTACACCATTACCCCGAGTGGTGCGGTAGATAATAACTACGCAATCACTTATACCAATGGCACTTTGACTATTGGACAAGCAGCCTTAACAGTAACCGCGGATAACCAAAGCTCAACTTACGGACAAGCATTGCCAGCTTTAACGGTAAGCTACGCAGGTTTTGTCAATGGTGATACCCAGGCCAGCCTGACTACAGCCGCTACTGCAAGTACTACAGCCACAGCAGCAAGTCCCGCTGGAAGTTATACCATTACGCCGAGCGGAGCAGTTGATAATAATTATGCGATCACTTATACCAATGGCACATTGACCATCGGCCAGGCAGCATTAACCATTACAGCGGATAATCAAAGCAAAGTATATGGTGCAGCAGTACCAACGCTGACAGCAAGTTACAGTGGCTTTGTCAATGGTGATACCCAGGCATCACTAACCACATTGCCGACGATCACGACAACAGCCACAGCAGCTTCACCCGTAGCAGGCAATCCATATGCCATTACAGCAAGTGGGGCAGTAGATAACAACTATATTATCAGCTATGTACCGGGCACATTAACAGTAAGCCAGGCAGCATTAACGATCACAGCCGATAATCAAAATACCACCTACGGACAAGCCATCCCAGCCTTAACAGTAAGTTATGCAGGATTTGTGAATGGTGATACACAAGCCAGTTTAACAACCGCCGCTACCGCAAGTACAACAGCAACGGCAGCAAGTCCTGCAGGTAGCTATACGATTACCCCGAGTGGTGCGGTAGATAACAACTACGCGATTACCTACACCAATGGTACATTGACCATCGGTCAGGCAGCACTGAACATAACTGCCGATAACCAAACCAGCACTTACGGATCAGCATTACCAGCCTTAACAGTAAGCTATGCAGGTTTTGTAAACGGCGATACCCAGGCGAGTTTAACAACAGCTGCTACCGCCAGTACGACAGCCACAGCAGCAAGCCCGGCAGGAAGTTATACCATTACCCCGAGCGGTGCGGTAGATAACAACTACGCAATCACTTATACCAATGGTACATTGACCATCGGTCAGGCAGCACTGAACATAACTGCCGATAACCAAACCAGCACTTACGGATCAGCATTACCAGCCTTAACAGTAAGCTATGCAGGTTTTGTAAACGGCGATACCCAGGCGAGTTTAACAACAGCTGCCACCGCAAGCACCACAGCAACGGCAGCAAGCCCGGCAGGAAGTTATACCATTACCCCGAGTGGTGCGGTAGATAACAACTACGCAATCACTTATACCAATGGCACTTTAACCATCGGCCAGGCAGCACTGAACATAACCGCCGATAACCAGACTAAAGCTTACGGCGCGGCGCTCCCAACACTGACAGCCAGCTACAGTGGTTTTGTGAATGGTGATACACCGATATCGTTAACCGT
>NZ_JANUBZ010000033.1 GCF_024808665.1 Mucilaginibacter empetricola | reverse complement strand
TACAACAATTTATTATTCCCGGAAGCTTTACCGAAACGATAGCTGAGGGTCACCTCATGGGTAGGGATATTGGCCCCGCCCAGGTTATTGCTGCTGGTACCAAACTGGTAGCTGTAACCGATATGGAAAGAACTCACATTAATGGTGATGATCCCTGCCATCTCATTATTGGTGCGGTAGTCTACGCCCAGTCCCAAAGTTTCCTTCAGGTAAAACGTACCCGAGAAGTCTGCCACCAACGGTACCCCGCTGGCATAGGTGAACAGCGTGGCCGGTTTAAACTTAAAGTCATCATCAATATTGGTGATCAAGGCGCCTGAAAAGTAATAATGGGCTACAAAGTTATTGCTGTTCTGTACCGATGCGGTGCCCAGACTGGTAAAAGTCAGCTCCGGGGCTGATATGCCCAGGTAATACCAGTCGGTATAATACATCACTCCAAAACCTACATTGGGCTTGGTCTGTCGTACATCGGTGGCAAATACCGGGTCACTGGCGGCCAGCTGTGAGTAGTTGGCTACATAGTTCCTGATCCCGGCATTCAATGATACGCCCAGGTAAGCCTGCGGTCCCAGCTGGATCGCCTTGGCGAAATAGGCGTTTACTTCGGTCTGCCGCTCGATGGCAAACTCATCATTGAGCACATTCAATCCGGCAGCCGCATCAATATTGGCTATCGGCAGGTTCCCGTTAAACAGGAAGGTGGTCGGTGCCCCGTCTATCCCTACCCATTCCTTACGACCCAGCATGCTCACCGAGCCTGCCTTGTCCAGCAAGGAATACGCCGGGTTCAGCGGCGTCAGGTTGTCCATATACTGCGTATAGCTGAACTGCTGGGTTTGCCCCTGTACGCTGGCTGTCGTGAGCACGCTCAGCAATACCAATACGGCCTGGCCTACGCTTTTATGTCTTTTAACCATTTGGCTTATGTTCAATTTCATCTCTTTGGTTCTTCAGGTGTTTGGTTTATTGATATTTTAATACGAAGTAGCCGGTCTTGCTCTTACGCTCACCGTTCACAATGATCTCTACCCGGTAGAAATAGGTACCTGCCTGCTGCAAAGCTCCCGTGATGTTCGAGTGCCCGTCAAATACATGGCTGGTATTGTCATATTTGAAGCCCTGGTAAACGATCACCCCGTTACGGCTGATCAGTGTTACCTCGTTCTCCGGATAGTTCTGGATCCCTTCGATATACAGGAAGTCGTTGATACCATCCCCGTTTGGTGATACCGCCTGGTGTACCAGGATATCATCTCCTGCTGCATCTACCACATTTACCGGCTGGGTCACATTCGGTGCTGCTTCATAGTTATTGTCACCTGACTGGCTGGCCGTAATATCGGTGGTGCCCAGCTGGAAGGATGCCAGACTGTTGCCACCCTGCACGGCTGCTACCAGCGGATTCGATGAGCTGAAGCTTACTGCGAGGCCTGAACTGGCGGTTACACCACTTAAATCATAATGGCCGCCTTTCAACTGGTTCGGGATCGCTGCAAAGCTGATCGTCTGCTGCGCCTTGTTGACTACCAGTTGTCTGCTGATAGATGGGATGGTGGTATAGTCACTGCTGGCGGCAAGGGTAGCGGTAATGGTAGTAGTGCCTGCCCCCGTGATATGGATCGCCCCGTTTACGATGGTGGCTACTGCTGTATTGCTGCTGGTATAAATGATCGTTTCCCCCCCACTGGTGGTTGCTCCCGGACCGAAGTCTGCATCGCCATAGGTTTTTACTACGATCGGTGCAAAGGTTAATGTGGCTGTTGCTGCCGTAATGGTCAACGTGCCATTTACATAGGTAATGGCATAGTTGTTATCTACTGCACCTGCTGGAGTGATCGGGTAAACACCTACCATAGAAGCTGCTGTGGCAGTAGTACTGGCCGTAGCAGCTGTGGTTAAACTCGCCTGGGTATCGCCATTGACAAAACCGCTGTAAGCTACCGTTAGTGCCGGGATGGCTTGTCCGTAGATACTGCTTTGGTTATTGGCGGTTACCGTTAATGCTGCCTGACCGATAGTTAATGTTCCATTGGTATAAGTGATAGTGTAGTTATTATCTACTGCTCCACCTGGCGTAATGGTGTAACTACCAGCAGGGCTTGCTGTTGTTGCGGTTGTACTTGCTGTAGCTGCTGTGGTTAAGCTGGCCTGAGTATCACCATTTACAAAACCACTGTAAGTTACCGTTAAAGCCGGTAATGCTGAACCATAAGTGGTGTTCTGGTTATCGGCTGTTACCGTTAATACTGCCTGGCCAATCGTTAAAGTACCATTGGCGTAGGTAATCGCGTAGTTATTATCTGCTGCGCCGCTTGGGGTAATGGTATAGCTTCCTGCCGGGCTTGCTGCTGTCGCAGTGGTACTTGCTGTGGCTGCGGTTGTTAAACTCGCTTGTGTATCGCCATTGACAAAACCACTGTAGCTAACCGTTAAGGCCGGGATCACTGATCCATAAGTACTGTTCTGGTTATCGGCAGTTATCGTTAATACTGCCTGGCCGATGGTCAAAGTACCATTGGTATAGGTAATGGCGTAGTTATTATCTACTGCGCCGCTTGGGGTAATGGTATAGCTTCCTGCCGGGCTTGCTGCTGTTGCGGTGGTACTGGCGGTAGCCGCTGTGGTTAAACTCGCTTGTGTATCGCCATTAACAAAACCACTGTATGTTACCGTTAAGGCTGGGATCACTGATCCATAAGTACTGTTCTGGTTATTGGCAGTTATCGTTAATGCTGCCTGGC
>NZ_JANUBZ010000032.1 GCF_024808665.1 Mucilaginibacter empetricola | reverse complement strand
TACGATTATGGCGCGCGGTTCTACGATCCGGTAATTGCCAGGTGGACTACACCAGATCCGCTTGCAGAAAAGATGAGGAGATTCACGCCTTATAATTATGGTGATGATAATCCAATAAGGAATACTGATCCTGATGGTATGCTTCCGCCAAGCGATTATTATGATGGTGACGGAAAAAAAATTGGTACTGACGGGCATCCTGAATATCAAGGAAAATACGTGATAACAGATAAACAAGAAGCAAAACAAATTGCAGCAACAAATAAAGCAGGAGGAACAACTCAGTTAGACGATATAAGTTCTGCTAAGAAGTTGCCAAGTGATGCGGCATTATCGCAATCTGATAAAACTTTAAATGCACAAGTGAATGGCGGAACCCCTAATGAAAAGATGCCAGCTTTAGTAATGCCTGATGGTACAGTAAAAGTAGGTCAAACTGGAGGTGCTCCTGTTGTAACAACAAACCCTAATGGGACACCAGAGGTAACAGTGCCATCAACCTTGCCAAGTCCTCCTACTCCAATGGATGCTTATGGCCTCTCTACTACTACTACAATACATGCGCATCCAACCGATGGCTTTACGATAGGTACCGCGCAATTTCCAGCAATTAGAGCAGATGGGCCGCTTGACGCCGCAGACGCCAGTGCATTTACACAACATCAAACAAATATCATAGTAGGTCGTTTAGGTAGCTCTACAGGAAGCTTAGGCATCGCAATATATAGTGGAACTACCCCAGCACTTAATTTAACTCAAAAAGCAGTCGAAAAAATCCTAAGTACACCCTAAAATGAAAAATAAATATTGGTTAACCGTTCTCTTATTTGTTGTTACAATAAAAGTATATGGGCAGGAAATTAGAGTGAATAATAGCTTTGTTATACTTGTAAATAACAATCTTGTAACATCAGTCGGAGGGTTAAAACTGGTATTATCAGATAGTACTGGTAAAAAAGATGCAATAGATGGAGGTTATTATCCAGGCGTATTATACGTCAGTAACATTGAAAAGAAAAACCTATTGTATGCTGATAGTGTAAAAAAACTAACGTTAAAGTTTGATTACTATGAATATTCAGGCAAAAAGCAGGTCGTTCATAATTATAGCATAGAAATAGATAGGAAGTGGTTTAAAGAATCATTAATAATTATTAAAATATTCGATGTCAATAAGAAACAAGGGACTTATAATTACACATTTGAAGTTCCAGGTGTTTCATTTGGAACGATAAAGAAATAACTGATAAGGTGTCTTAAGCCCGGCCAAGCGCCGGGCTTTTTTAATCTAACGGCCATAAGTTTTACGGGCTTTAGCATCCCTTAAAAGTCCGTCAAGAGCATACAATATACCGTCCTTGTCCAGATCTGAAAGTTCGTTCAAATCATTCAATCGTTTCAGCATATCCGGGTCTTTTAATACATTGCTTGTATCGATTTCCCCCATCAAATGACCAACAGTGGTATCAAGGACTTTAGCCAACTTGCCAGCTACCTCGATGGATGGCTTCATCTCATCGCGTTCATACTTGCCGATAACTGTATGTACAGTTTTCATGAGCGCAGCCAAGTCCTGCTGTGAAAGCTTTTTTGCTTCCCTGCATTCTCTTAATCGTTTGCCAAATGTGCTCATATAGTTTTTACAGTACATACAAATATACACAGCTTAAACAGTACAACCAATCCTTTTAATATACCTAAAACGTGTGATTACTAATCTTTATTAGACTTAAACAATTCAAAATAATCCTAAAAAATTGTTTTATATAGTTTCATAAAATATATTTGCATCCTATTAAATACAAATTGCTTATTAATCTGCAATGCAAAAAACGGCTAAACTTATTACGGAGAACCCTGAACTGCTGCTTTACCTTGATGGCAAACTGCACATCACGATACTTGGCGGCATCAAGTTGACCGGCCTCGACCGTTTAAAAGTAACGCTGAAACTGGTTTGCACCGATGATAAGCAAAACGCCTTTCGCCATAACTTAGACCTGTATAACAGCATACAGGCCGAGCAGCTGATCGAGAAAGCTGCCGATACCCTGGACATGGGCACCCGTGAGATCAGTACGGCCATGAGCCAGCTGACCACCGCTTTGGAAAGCTACCGGGCGGAACGCCTGGATGCCATGAAACCACGCCAGCCGGAAAAGAAAACGCTAACCGAAGCCGAACGCAAAGCTGCACTGACTTACCTAAAATCTGCTGACCTGTTATCCCGAACCCGGCAGGCCATCGGCCAAAGCGGTATCGTAGGCGAAGAAGTGAACAGCCTGATCGCCTATTTGACCTATACTTCCCGAAAGCGGAATACACCGCTGCACCTGATGTGCCTGGGGCCGTCAGGCACCGGCAAGACTTGGTTACAGGAAAAGGTCAGCGACCTGATGCCGGAAGAAGATAAGCTGGAGATCACCACGCTCAGCATGAATGCTTTTTACTACTTCGGTAAAGAAGAACTGAAACATAAGCTACTGCTGATCGAAGATATGGACGGCGCGGACAACGTGCTGTACCCGCTCCGGGAACTGCAAAGCAAGCGCCGGATCAGCAAGACCGTAACCTTAAAAGACAGCAAGGGCAACCTGAAAACGGTTACCCTGAACGTGGAAGGCCCGGTTTGTGTAAGCGGCTGCACCACCAGGGAGCAGCTTTATGAGGATAATGCCAACCGCTGCATCCTGCTTTACATGGACGACAGCCCCGAGCAGGATAAAAGGATCATGGACTATCAACGCAAACTAAGTGCTGGCCGGGTTGATCAGCTAGAGGAACGAAATGTACGGGAACAGCTTAAAAACGTGCAGCGTTTGTTAAAGCCTATCAGCGTTAAAAACCCTTACGCCACTTACCTGCAACTGCCGGAGGCCGTATTCAAACCACGGCGCACCATGCTATTGCTACTACTGTTTACCGAAACCATTACCTACTATCATCAATACCAGCGGGAACTAAAAACCGATGAGGATACCGGTGGGCAGTACATCGAAAGTACCATAGATGACATACAAAACGCTTTCAGGTTGCTGGAAACCACCTTGCTTAAAAAGAGCGATGAACTGAACGATGCCTGCCGTTCATTCTTTGAAAGGCTGAAAGCCTGGCTAAAGCAAAACGATACCGACAGCTTTTACAGCAAGGAAGTACGGGCTGCGTTCCGGCTCAGTCCGAGCAGCCTGACCCGTTACCTGTATGAACTGGAACGCATGGGTTATATCAAAATAGCCCGTGGCAATCGCTACAAGGGCTTTGAGTATAAAATACAGAACTGGGACGACCTTGAAAACCTGGCCAATGATGCCCAAAACATGGTTAAAGGCATACTCGAAAAGATCAAATCAGTAACCCGTAGCCCACTAGTAACCCACAGCACCGATGGGTTACATAACGTGCAGAAAATCAGCACAAAAAAGGCAGTAACCCAAGTGCAGTAGAAAATGCAAGGCACCCCTAAAAATCCGCTTTACATACGGCTGCAGACAGGCTTCACCCAATGGCTCCGCATCCTCAACTTTGAACCTACCAGTCAGCGGGATATGCCCAAAATGCTGGACGAGTTCCTGGCTTATCTTGAATTGCAGAATTGCCTCCATCCGCATGATATACAATCCGATCATCTGAAAAACTACTTTGAATACCTGGATCAACGGCCCAACCAGAAATGGGGCGGCGGACTGAGCAAAAACTATATTCGTAAGCAATTGCAGGTCATCCGTAAGTTCAGTCGTTACCTGACTGAAAGCGGGCAGGAAAGCTTTACGGTGAAAATGCGCATCAAAGGCAAAAGCAGTAATATCAAATGCATCCTGACCCAGGCAGAGATCAGCAGGTTATATGCTGCGGTAAAGGATGATACGCTCGGCTTGCGCGACAAGGCGATCCTGGCTTTGTACTATGGCTGCGGCTTGCGGAAAAACGAGGGTGCCAGTATCAATGTTCGGGATATTCTGCTGGATAAAGAACTGGTATATGTGCGCAAAGGAAAGGGATATAAAGAGCGTTATGTACCACTGGCCGGAATCGGAATAGCAGACCTGCAAAACTATATCCTGTACGCCCGGCCTCTTCTTGCCGGGGATAAAAAGGATGAAGCATTACTGCTCAGTGTAACCGGGACCCGCCTGAGTGGTCATACCGCCTATGAACGACTGCAAAAACTTAAAAAAACTGCCGGAATCAAAAAGCCGGCAGGGTTGCATACCCTTCGCCATAGTATTGCCAGCCACCTACTGCATTCAGGAATGAAGCTGGAGCAAATACAGCGGTTTCTTGGCCATAGCAGTATGGAAAGTACGCAGATCTATACCCACTTAAAGCATGAACAAGTTTGAAGAATACCTTGAAGCAGATGGCTTAGGGCCGGAAACTGTTTACCAGCACCGTAAATATGCCAGTTACTTTTTAGCCTGGCTGGCAGAATCAAGCCTGGCTTTACCACAGGTAACCCATGTGGAAATGCTCGACTTTGCCGACCATCTGAAAAAAGATAACATGAGCATCAACCTGATCAACCGGGTGATGTTGGCGGTAAGTTATTACTTTACCTGGTTGCAGCATGACGGGCAGGCCACGCATAACCCGGCAGCCGGTATCCGACTGAAAGGTGCTATCAGGAATGTACCTCATGACCTGTTAACCAAACCCGAACTGGAGGTGCTTTATGAAAGCTATGGCGTAACGGATGAACGTACCCACCGGAATAAAGTGATCGTTGGTTTGCTGGTTTACCAGGCACTGACGAGGGATGAGCTGCATGCCTTGCGTGCTGAACACCTGAAGCTGAGAGAGGGTAAAATACACATCCCGCAGACCGGCAAGCTGAATACCCGGATACTAACGCTTGAACCTCACCAGATCCTGGAACTACAGGAATACCATTTGGTGATCCGTCCTAAAATCATAGCCGAACGCATGGCAGACCGGGGTGGCCGAAAACCCAATAGCTATAAAGCTGAAAAGGAAATACAGCGGCTTTTCATCAGTATAAACAGTAACGAAGATCTTAAAAACAGTCTGCTGCACCTGACCTATGCACTGCGCAGGATCAACCCTAAAGTAAAGCACCCTATGCAAATCAGGCAAAGCGTGATCACAGAATGGCTGAAAGAAAAGAACCTGCGGACGGTACAATACATGGCTGGCCACCGCTATGTCAGCAGTACCGAACGTTACCAGACAAGCAACCTCGAAGACCTGAAAGATGCGCTTAACAAATTCCATCCGCTGAAATTGTCCTGAACATTCCCACCGCTCATGGAGGCCATAGTTGTTTTATTGGGGGCAATCTTCCAGTGCCCCCAAACCCCTTTGGATCGTTTTCGCCAGCGATGCAAGCCGCACAGCCAACCCGCCACCCATGCTTACATCCCCGGCGAAAACGTCTTGCCTTTTTTGTTAATCCAATGATATAATCTCAGGATTCTATTCTGGCTGTTAAGCACCAAAAAGCGGGAGAAAAAATCCCTTTACTGCTCTTTCTCCGGAGGCTAACTGCTTTACAGGAGATTATCCGGTTGCCAAAGCTTAAAAAATGGCCAACCCTGTACATCAGTGCATAAAAATCAACCAACCCACGGCCTTGCAAATGAAAAACTAACGCTTATCTTTACCATGCCTGAACGTTCTTTATAGCACCCAAAAAGTGCAAAGCTGAAAATCGGAAACAATCGGAAAACTTTATGGCAGGCAATACGATTA
>NZ_JANUBZ010000031.1 GCF_024808665.1 Mucilaginibacter empetricola | reverse complement strand
TCTTTACCATGCCTGAACGTTCTTTATAGCACCCAAAAAGTGCAAAGCTGAAAATCGGAAACAATCGGAAAACTTTATGGCAGGCAATACGATTATGGCGCCAGGTTTTATGATCCGGTTATAGCAAGATGGACGTCCATTGATCCTTTAGCCGAAAAGTATAGGAGGTTCACTCCTTATAATTATGGAGTTGACAATCCTATAAGGAACATAGATCCTGACGGCATGGACCCTGTGTCAATGGACAGAGAAGGGGAGCGACCAAGTTGGCGAGTAAACTATAGAGATGATAACCCGGATGGCCCAACTGAGTCGGGTAACGATGGATTGGGCGAAGTCGATGATGAAATTAATACTACGACAGCAGAGGAACAAAAGGCGGCAGATGATGGGAAAAGGGATGCGCAGGCTTTGTATAACAAAATAATGAGTGATAGAATAATGAGCGCGGGGCCTGCTGATGCTCCGACAACGGCTCAAGATGGAGGAATAAGTGGTGGTTTATTGGACATTCCATCAAGAATTAATAATGTTCCAAAATGGTTGTGGGCTATTGATACCTTTGATCAAGAGGTTCCTGTTTTGGACGTAATCACAGATGCCGCGACTCTTTATTATTTGCTGCACGATAAACCGATTCTTCAGACGACCAAAGAGGAGTTACCTGACGGACTTAAAGAAACCAAAGACTTTGGAAAACAACATGGTCAAAAGGTATATCGGAAGGGAAACAAATATTATTCACCAGATGTAGACGAGCACAACGGCGGGAAGTGGAAAGTTTTTGAAAAGGTAGGGGGTAAATTAAAAAGAGTAGGTACGGCAGATAAGGATCTTAATATATTTAAGAAATGATTACAATAAATAATACAAATGACTTTGAACTTCTATTTCACGACAAATTTGGCGATTTGGATAGATCTACTTTAAGTAAAATTAAGAATAAAAAATTAAGAATTGAGCTTGGTGGAGAAGAGAATGATTCAAAAAGGCGTGAGCAAGCATTAGCCAGGAGCAATGAGATTTTACGATATTGTTTTGGCCGCAAAGCCATTTGGTTAAGGATGATTTTGTGGAGTGATAAAGAGGAAAGAAATTTAGAGAATTCTGGCTTTGAAATATACAAAGCCGCTAAAGTTCTTAAACAAAAAGATGAAGATGAGATATTATATTTATACTTCAACCGTTATTCAAAGCTTCTCTTGTCGCCAATTGCAAAATCAATCATTAACTTTGAAATGGCAGAAGAGCCTTCGGCAAACATTACATGTTACTTCATTAGTTTCAACTCCAAATTGATTATAAATATTTATGATGATAGAGGATTAGATATATATACTCCAAATGAGGAGTTACTCAAAAATATTAATAATAAATTTTCCGACTGGGTGATGTAATAGATCATACCCCCTAATTGGCCGAGCTTTGCAAGCTCGGCCTAAAATATATTTAGCTTGTAGCATCCCTTTGATCAAGAGGTTCCTGTTCTGGATATAATTTTAATGGAAATTATTTTTCATCCATTGTATGCCTTTGTTAGCTGACAAAATAGGGAGGCCAGAATCCTCTAATGAGTAAATCCAAGTGCTTCACCCCGGTAATCTTGGAGCGTATTCCGTGGATTGATGTACGTCACCGCTGCATTGTTAATCAATCCAAAAGCGCTGTCCGACACGATGTAATTCCAATTGGCTGTGACCGCGGGAGTGCCGGATGTCAGAGCGATCATATTTTCCTGCTGGGGTACAAATGCCCAGGTACCTGTTACCGTTTTGGCGCCGGTTTCGCTATAACTAAAGTCGGCATTAAATGTCAGCACAAGGTTCTTCAGGCTGTCGGGAACAGGCACCGCTTCGGCCAATAATGTGGTGGCATTAACGAATGCCACCGTTGAAATCTTCCAGGGCGATTTCACGAGCATATCGGTAGTCGTTTCAGCCTTGGGGGCGACGGGCTGCGGAGTGGCGGAACTGCCTCCTTTGCTGCATGCTTCCGTTAAGACTGCGAACATGGATGCGAGTAATAGGAGTTGTGTGTACGATTTCATGGTTGTATGAGTTTTCATTATGGGGAAAGGGATTTATTTGTTACAAGTTGTTGTCGTGGACGTGTTCACGATAATATTGCCTTCAGTCAGGACTGAGGATGCATTAACTTCATAGGCTTTTATTTCGGCGGCAGTCTTATCACAGACACTAAAAGGGTGCTTCGTCGTGTCATTGGTATAGCCGGTATAGACCGACCCCGAGGGTGCGGTATTGGTGTAGGTGATGGTGGTGCACTTCCAGCAGTACTTCTTTTGACAGGCGCACAAGAGCGCTGGAACAAGGAACAGACAGAATATTTTCTTCATAGCGGTAAAGGGTTATTGGATACTGAAATCATAGACTTTATGGGTGATGCCTTGGGTGCTGGCGCTGGAAGCTGCAAACATGAAGCAGTATTCGCCCGGCACCAGCGGATTGTCGGTTGAGACTTCATACAATCCCTTTTGCAGCTTCTTATAATGAAAAGGCACTTTTACCTTATCATCGATGCCGATATTGCCGCCCACCGAATTCTCCTTTGCCACCACCATTTCCCGGTCTCGCTTGCCTTGGGTGAGCTTCACCAGGAAGAATTCATTCGGGCTTTCGACATTGCTTTTTGCCTGGTTGTTGTCATTGAATCCCGTCTTGTCCTTGTCAAAGACAAATACAAACAAGGGATTGGCCATAGCTATTTTCATGTTGGCTGCTTTGCCGCTGAGTGTCGCTTTTAATTTGGCATTGAACAACCCGCTGACGCTTCGCTCCATGGCCTCACCCAATCCTCCGGCCTTGCTGTTGGTGAGGATGGCGGCATCCATTTCGATGTATTCATGGGTTGCCGGATTGAAATAATAGAGGCCCGGCTCCAATGCCAATTCAGGATTGGCGGCGGTATTTGGCATTTCAGTACCGCCTTTGGCAATCATCACCGTAATGATGTCATCCGGGACACCTTCTTTTTTCAGGGCAATAAGACCTTCGGTTGACAGATCAAAGCTGCACGCAGCGTTGGCGATCTTGGTGGAGATGATGTCTTTGCTGATACCGGCTTTGTGCAATTGGACAATGGTGGCGTTGGTGATGATGGTGTTTTGCTGGGTCTGTGCCGAAACATAAACGTGTAAATTGAGCAAGATGACGATGCAGCATAAAGCGCGCAGGCATTGGGATAAAGTCATGGCATTCAAAGTTTAGATATTTAAATTCAAAACTAAGTAAAAGTTATCATATATGATAACCAAATCTGCATAAATTAAATGGAAATTTCCCCATCGTTAACATGAGGGAAAAAGCAGACACCATATTTCTACAGGCGTTGGGAAACCGCATTGCGACGATACGCAAGGCAAAGAAGATAAAGCAAGTAGACTTGGGCTATAGCTGCGACATAGAAAAAACGAACATGCGCAGAATTGAGGCCGGGAATACCAACCCCACGGTGTTAACGCTACAAAAAATATCTACAGCACTAGGGATAACGCTTAAGGAATTACTCGATTTCGACTTGTAGAGTTTTGCTCTAAATAAACTGGCTATTTTGTTCGATATCCACTACCAACAGGAAATTAAAGCCCCCATTCGCTCGCTGTTTGAGGACTCTTAAACCTTATCACTATATAACTGAACAAAATCGATACAGTTATGAAGTCACGAATATAGTATTAAAACGAGTCACCTATAGGACACAGGAATCAAAGATGTGATTATCAGGATGGTACGTATCCAATTCTTGCGAGCCGTCCGAAGCCAGCGCAGAGTAACGAAGCTGGCTGCGAGCTGAGCAAAAGGTCTATGCAGAGGGAACAGAGTGGCTGCATAGTATGTCTGACACGAACAAAGGGTGTTGGACTTTATTAGGGTTGAGAATAGGCCATAAAGCACAATGCGCTTTGTGAAGCCTTTTGCGAGAGAGCAGGCGAGCCAGACACAGAAAGCGCTTGTATTGGAATGTTCTGAACTTCGTGAAGAGTATTACAATACAGAGAAAGCTTTCATGACGGACGACCTTACGACCTCAAAAGCAATGACAGGTTCAGCCCGCGAAGGCGGAAAATGCTGTTCAAATGATATAGTGGCTGGAAGCGGCTATGTCATTTGAAGGAAACCTGGCGGTGCTTTTGCGGAGTTTGGGAGGGAGGAATGCCTTATTTCCTGCTATATTTAAAAAACAAAGGTGAGCGAAAATTTAATCCCCCAAAATCAGACTATAAGAATAATCAAATAAGGTTTGAAACCATGAAAAGTTTATATGAAGAAATATTAGAGGAGAAAGAGAAATTTGATGCCAATGTCTTGAGAAAAAAAGAATTTAAGGAAATAATACTAAAACAACGAAAAAGGCGGAAGTGGACAAGAATAATTGTATTGTTAATTTCAGTACCGATTGTGGCAATATTGTTTGTGTCTTATTTATTAGTTATTATTAATATTCGTAATCAAGAAATGGGCCATTATAATGACAGAGCAATTATAAACAACCCTAATTATAAATACTATCCCGAGAATCACAATGATCATTACCCACAAATTAAAGAAGTAACGTATGGGAAATCATATTTTCAAGCTGGAGTATGGTATAAATATTTTGAAATAGGAGAAAATCATGAATTTAAAGAATTCTATTTCAAATCCATGAAAGAACCTAAAAATAGATTTAAGTTCTGGCCATTAGGTTTTGCTGAATGGGCCGTTTCAGCGAAAATCTCTGATTCGGTTTTGGTTGCTGCTCGTTAAGTAGAACGGCAACCATGATAAATGGATATAAAACATGCGAGCCTTGGTAACTTAAATTTATTTGTACCAAATACTTCAATGTGGACCCCGCAGATAAGTAACCTCAAATAAGTATTGAATTTTTGGGGAATGATAAACTCATCGTTAGAAAAGATGAAGTAAACCCTCCCGTTGTCATTTTGCAACAATTATTTAGCATTGGAATAACTACTCGATCTGGCACCAATGCTTTTTCCAAATGCTGTTTTTCCAGCCCCTACTTTTATTGACGTGATTTCTTAAATATATTACCATATGTTATATGACTATCGAAGGTTTCTCCATGGGAAACGATCAAAACAAAAAAAATAATATTACCCAAGAAAATCAAAGGACCATTGAAGGTAATAACGATCAAATCAATAAGGGTATCCCCGTTACCTCTCTTGATACATACTTAGAGATGCTTAAAAGTAGGCCAATTAAGCACATTGACGAAGAACAGCATCGAAATGAGCAAGTATCAATCAGAAATAAAATAAGTAGCCGAATAGAAAATGAGATTAATAATGCTTTTGTAGAAGAAATGAAAGCAATGGAATTCATTTCAGAAATCGGATACTATTCAAAGGATAATCCAATCGACAGAGATGTGTGGCTTTCCTATTTTAATGATGAATTTGTTGTTCACGAAATTGGTGTTTACGATGAGAAAAATGAAATCATGGGAAACTATTATTATCGTGAAAAAACATCGTCAAACTTGACTCCGGAGGAAAATAGCATCAAATCAGAAATTTTGGCGAAATATAACGCTTTATCAGAAGATAAATATATGCTTGTTGAACAAGAAAGAAACAAACAACTTGAGCAAAAAGTTCGTGATGGTGAAATGGTCAGTTTAGGGGAGTTGACCGACTGATCGGATGCGGTATCGTGGCTTTTGTTGGAGATTCTGATGAATGTGACCACACCATTTCGGCGCAATGACAGGCTTGCACAGTTTGAATTAGCGCACAACAACACGTTGCCGAGTGGGCACGAGGGGGTACTCAAACCGTTAGAGGAACCACAACGAGAA
>NZ_JANUBZ010000030.1 GCF_024808665.1 Mucilaginibacter empetricola | reverse complement strand
ATATCAATTCTTTTATAGATTTTGTTCCAACCGGGATGATGATTTCATCTAAAAGCGCTGCATTTTCGTCTTATTTTGTGTCAGATCGTTTCATATCCGGCACAAGTTATTGATTTGCAGATAGGGCTGTTTCACCGGAGGTCAGGTGTTTCTTATTGTGTCATGTATTCCTGGGACAGAACGAGTATAAAAAAGATTATAAACAAGAAAACCCCTCATCATTAGATGAAGGGTTTCTTTCCGCCTGATCGGCGGACACGGTAAGATTGGGCACCGACCTACTCTCCCACATTTTACTGCAGTACCATCGGCTCTGGCGGGCTTAACTTCTCTGTTCGGAATGGGAAGAGGTGGACACCGCCGATATAGGCACCTGAATATTTTTTGTCATTGGTCATTAGCTCATTAGTCATTATCTGACTGTTTGATACCTTGTACCCATAACTAATATTTTACTTTGTTTGATGGCTATTTATCCCGTATTCACTAATGACTAGTGACACAATGATTAATGACCAATAAACTTAAACATGATTGAAAGAAGTAAGTAATTGAAAAGACAACAGTATGATAATAATTATCTGTCTGTTTGGATGTTGGTGGGTAACAGGTATTGCTACCTGTTACCTTTTATTTCCATTCACGAAGAAAGCTTCGGGCGATTAGTATTACTCGGCTATGATGTCACCATCTTTATACCTGTAACCTATCAACGTAGTAGTCTGCTACGACCCTCAATGGAAGTCTCATCTCGTGGCTAGTTTCGCACTTAGATGCTTTCAGCGCTTATCTATTCCGAACGTAGCTACTCTGCAATACAGCTGGCGCCATAACAGATTCACCAGTGGTTCGTCCAACCCGGTCCTCTCGTACTAAGGTCAGCCCCACTCAAACTTCCTGCGCCCACAACAGATAGGGACCGAACTGTCTCGCGACGTTCTGAACCCAGCTCGCGTGCCACTTTAATGAGCGAACAGCTCAACCCTTGGGACCTTCTCCAGCCCCAGGATGTGACGAGCCGACATCGAGGTGCCAAACCTCCCCGTCGATATGAGCTCTTGGGGGAGATCAGCCTGTTATCCCCAGCGTACCTTTTATCCTTTGAGCGATGGCCCTTCCATGCAGAACCACCGGATCACTATATCCGTCTTTCGACCCTGCTCGGCTTGTCTGCCTCACAGTCAAGCAAGCTTATGCTATTGCACTCCACGTACGGTTACCAAGCGTACTGAGCTTACCTTTGAAAGCCTCCGTTACCTTTTTGGAGGCGACCACCCCAGTCAAACTACCCGCCAAACAATGTCCTCGCTTACACGAGTTAGACACCAGATACAGAAAGGGTGGTATTTCAACGTTGACTAACTGACTCCTAGCGAAGCCAGATCACAGTCTCCCACCTATCCTACACATCCTGTAGCCGATTTCAATGTTAAGTTGTAGTGAAGGTGCATGGGGTCTTTCCGTCCCGTTGCGGGTAACCGGCGTCTTCACCGATACCACAATTTCACCGAGCTCATGGCTGAGACAGCGCCCAGATCGTTACACCATTCGTGCAGGTCGGAACTTACCCGACAAGGAATTTCGCTACCTTAGGACCGTTATAGTTACGGCCGCCGTTTACTGGGGCTTCGATTCAATGCTTCGAATTGCTCCTAACATCCCCTCTTAACCTTCCAGCACCGGGCAGGTGTCAGGCCATATACGTCATCTTTCGATTTTGCATAGCCATGTGTTTTTGTTAAACAGTCGCCTGGGCCTTTTCACTGCGGCTTCATTGCTGAAGCGCCCCTTCTCCCGAAGTTACAGGGCCATTTTGCCGAGTTCCTTAGCCATGATTCACTCGAGCACCTTAGGATTCTCTCCTCGACTACCTGTGTCGGTTTACGGTACGGGTATTCATAACCTGAAGCTTAGCGGGTTTTCTTGGAAGTCTGATTACCTGAACTATCACATCCCCCGAAGGTTCTGCGTACTATCAGCTTTCAGCATGGTCTGCGTACTTTACTACAGTCCATATACCTACGGCCTTTAACGAACTATTCCGTCAGTTCGCGTCAGTTTCACTACTCCGTCACCGCATCGCAGTTATAAATAGTACTGGAATATTAACCAGTTGTCCATCGGCTACGCCCTTCGGCTTCACCTTAGGCCCCGACTAACCCTGATCCGATTAGCGTTGATCAGGAAACCTTAGTCTTTCGGTGGGCGGGTTTCTCTCCCGCCTTATCGTTACTTATGCCTACATTTGCTTTTCTACAATCTCCACAGTAACTTACGTATCTGCTTCGCCGACAGTAGAATGCTCCCCTACCAGTTGCATTGCTGCAAATCCATAGCTTCGGTATACCACTTGATGCCCGTTTATTATCCATGCCCGATCGCTCGACTAGTGAGCTGTTACGCACTCTTTAAATGAATGGCTGCTTCCAAGCCAACATCCTAGCTGTCTGTGCAATCGGACCTCGTTAGTTCAACTTAGTGGTAATTTGGGGACCTTAGCTGATGGTCTGGGTTCTTTCCCTCTCGGCCCTGGACCTTAGCACCCAGAGCCTCACTCCAGCGTATATTAAAAAGCATTCGGAGTTTATCTGGATTTGGTAGGATTTGACTCCCCCGCACCCAATTAGTAGCTCTACCTCTTTTTAACTCAACCGCCAGGCTGTTCCTAAAAACATTTCGGGGAGTACGAGCTATTTCCCAGTTTGATTAGCCTTTCACCCCTACCCACAGATCATCCGGAAACTTTTCAACGTTTATCGGTTCGGTCCTCCAGTACCTGTTACGGCACCTTCAACCTGTCCATGGGTAGATCACAAGGTTTCGCGTCTACCTCCCCTGACTATACGCCCTATTCAGACTCGCTTTCGCTTCGGATCCGTGTCTTAAACACTTAACCTTGCCAGGGAAGAGTAACTCGTAGGCTCATTATGCAAAAGGCACGCCGTCACGGTGTTAACCGCTCCGACCGCTTGTAAGTACACGGTTTCAGGTTCTATTTCACTCCCCTGTTCGGGGTTCTTTTCACCTTTCCCTCACGGTACTGGTTCACTATCGGTCTCTCAGGAGTATTTAGCCTTACCGGATGGTGCCGGCAAATTCCCACAAGGCGTCTCCGACCTCGCGGTACTCAGGATACCACTATCCCATTATCCATTACGCGTACGCAGCTATCATGCTCTATGGCCGGCTTTCCCATACCGTTCCGCTTCTGTTTAATGTTCATGTTGTGGTCCTATAACCCCGGCTATGCCGTAACATAGCCGGTTTGGGCTTCTTCCCTTTCGCTCGCCACTACTCAGGAAATCACTGTTGTTTTCTCTTCCTCTGCTTACTTAGATGTTTCAGTTCGGCAGGTTTGCGCATTTATGCAACTATTCTTCAAATAGTTAGGTTTCCCCATTCGGAAATCCACGGATCAATTCATATTTGCTGATCCCCGTGGCTTATCGCAGCTTATCACGTCCTTCATCGCCTCTGAGAGCCAAGGCATCCCCCGTGTACCCTTTCTTACTTTCTTCTACTCATACGCCTTTTGCTCGTATGGTATGCTTTTTTGATTCTTGTTACGTTCATCAGTTTATTTCTTCTCCAATTATTCCGTATTACTACCTCCTAATCTTCATTTTCGTAAACCTTTGAAGCCTTAACAGTCCTCTATACTGTTGTCTTCTCTTTTTATTTACTTCTTCCAATATGTCAAAGAACGTTACCCCATACCTATTTAATAAGTATTTGCATTATATCCTATCCCTTTCAGGAAACGGAGGGTGCTGTGGAGAATAACGGATTCGAACCGTTGACCCTCCCGATCGAATCGGGATGCTCCAGCCCCTTAACGGCTGATTTCCTATACTTTATTTTTTCAATTGTTCCTCTGCGTCGCGCAGATTCTTTACTTTGGTGGAGAATAACGGATTCGAACCGTTGACCCCCTGCGTGCAAGGCAGGTGCTCTAGCCAGCTGAGCTAATCCCCCTTAAGATGCGACTATCATTGGTCATTGTTTCATTGGTCATTCTTTATTTAATGACTTAATGATTAATAACCTAATGACTTACCTTTCTTGTAGTCCCGAGCAGATTTGAACTGCTGACCCCTACATTATCAGTGTAGTGCTCTAACCAAGCTGAGCTACAGGACTTTATTGATTTCCGATTTTTGATTTACGATTTCGGATTTAGTTTAATCGTAATTCGTTAATCGTAAATCGTAATTTCTTACAATCTCGCCTCTCAGATGTTTAGTGCCACCAATTTGGCTTCATCTTTTGGGTTTTTCTTGTGTGTCTTTTTTGTTTTTGATAAAAGAAATAGATCATGTAGCTAACAGCTTCTGCTGTTATTACTTTGTGAAGAGTAGATTGTGGATACTGCTCCAGAAAGGAGGTATTCCAGCCACACCTTCCGGTACGGCTACCTTGTTACGACTTAGCCCCAGTTACCGACTTTACCCTAGGACGCTCCTTGCGGTTACGCACTTCAGGCACTTCCAGCTTCCATGGCTTGACGGGCGGTGTGTACAAGGCCCGGGAACGTATTCACCGCAGCATTGCTGATCTGCGATTACTAGCGAATCCAACTTCACGGGGTCGAGTTGCAGACCCCGATCCGAACTGTGATCAGCTTTTTGAGATTGGCATCCTGTTGCCAGGTAGCTGCCCTCTGTACTGACCATTGTAGCACGTGTGTAGCCCCGGACGTAAGGGCCATGATGACTTGACGTCGTCCCCTCCTTCCTCTCTATTTGCATAGGCAGTCTGTTTAGAGTCCCCACCTTAACGTGCTGGCAACTAAACATAGGGGTTGCGCTCGTTGCGGGACTTAACCCAACACCTCACGGCACGAGCTGACGACAGCCATGCAGCACCTAGTTTCGTGTCCCGAAGGACTGATACGTCTCTGTATCATTCACTAACTTTCAAGCCCGGGTAAGGTTCCTCGCGTATCATCGAATTAAACCACATGCTCCTCCGCTTGTGCGGGCCCCCGTCAATTCCTTTGAGTTTCACCCTTGCGGGCGTACTCCCCAGGTGGAATACTTAACGCTTTCGCTTTGACGCTGACTGTATATCGCCAACATCGAGTATTCATCGTTTAGGGCGTGGACTACCAGGGTATCTAATCCTGTTTGATCCCCACGCTTTCGTGCCTCAGCGTCAATCATACTTTAGTAAGCTGCCTTCGCAATTGGTGTTCTGTGACATATCTATGCATTTCACCGCTACTTGTCACATTCCGCCTACCTCAAGTACATTCAAGCCCATCAGTATCAAGGGCACTGCGATAGTTGAGCTACCGTCTTTCACCCCTGACTTAACAGGCCGCCTACGCACCCTTTAAACCCAATAAATCCGGATAACGCTCGGATCCTCCGTATTACCGCGGCTGCTGGCACGGAGTTAGCCGATCCTTATTCTCAGAGTACATTCAGCTATCAACTCGTTGATAGGTTTATTCCCCTGCAAAAGCAGTTTACAACCCGTAGGGCCGTCTTCCTGCACGCGGCATGGCTGGTTCAGGCTTCCGCCCATTGACCAATATTCCTTACTGCTGCCTCCCGTAGGAGTCTGGTCCGTGTCTCAGTACCAGTGTGGGGGGTCATCCTCTCAGATCCCCTAAACATCGTAGCCTTGGTAAGCCATTACCTTACCAACTAGCTAATGTTCCGCATGCCCATCCATATCCTATAAATATTTGATGAAATCACGATGCCGTGTCTTCATGTTATGCGGGCTTAATCTCTCTTTCGAGAGGCTATCCCCCTGATATGGGTAGGTTACATACGTGTTACGCACCCGTGCGCCACTCTCATGGAAAGCAAGCTCTCCAATCCCGTCCGACTTGCATGTATTAGGCCTGCCGCTAGCGTTCATCCTGAGCCAGGATCAAACTCTCCATTGTAAAATGTTTTGTTTGTTCACTGACCCTATTATTAATAATAGAATCTGTATATAATTATCTTTTTACAGTATCCTCTCTCTCTTCTTTTCATAACCCGCTTCGATCTTCCGATCTCCGCTGTTATGCTACATGATTATCTATATCTTTTAAGAACTTTGCGCTTCCCCATCCCGGTTCCGCTTATTTCATTTCAGGCTTATTTCATCCTTCTCTGATTTCATTTTTATCCCCGGAAATCGCTTCCGGTTCTTCTTAATTTTTTGCCCCTTTCTTTTGGGACTGCAAAGGTAAGAACCTTTTTCTCTTTTGCAAACTTTATTTTTTATTTTTTCGTTTGCCTTTTCCCTCGCTTCCTAACCCCTTTTCCTCTCTCTCT
>NZ_JANUBZ010000029.1 GCF_024808665.1 Mucilaginibacter empetricola | reverse complement strand
AATGAAAATCTATATAAAGAATGTATTTATAGTCCATAACAACACTATAAATGCACCTTTTTATTTCTCTATAAACATAGGAGGTACGAAGCAATGACGTGCGTTTTTGGATTGATTTATATGATGTGTTAATCGCAGAATAAAACGTTATTTAAATCTGATTTCGGTTCGTTGATCGTCTGGCGTAGAGATTGCTTCGTTCCTCGCAATGACGCGTTTTTTAGAGGGTTTTCCTAAACTCCTACCGGCTCGGCAATCTCACTTAACATACCAACCGCCTGTGTTATGCTGTTAATGCCTTCAATACTTATGCGGAGGGTGTTTTTAACTTCTTTGAGGTTACACCTGCGTGGGTTGGCCTGCACAAATGAAAGTACCTGCCTGAATGCGTCCGTTTCAAAATAAGGCGATTGCTGGTTGGTGATAAAATACCCACGAAGCACATTCTTTTTCAGCGATATTTTTTCAAAGCCGATGGCCCTGCCTAACCATTGCAGGCGCATGGTGTTTAACAGGTCGTTTACCTGTGGTGGTATCGGTCCAAAACGATCGTTTAACTGCTGCTCAAAAGCTTTCAGCTCTACCTCATTTTCCAGTTTGGATAGATCGGTATATAAATTATACCGTTCTGATATGCTGGTTACATATTCATCGGGTATTAATATCTCCAGGTCAGTATCTATCTGGGTAAATGAAATGTATGGTCTTGGTTTATCTTCCGGAAACAGGCCTTTAAACTCATCGTCTTTCAATTCGTGTATAGCCTCGTCCAATATTTTATGGTACATTTCAAAGCCGATTTCGGCTATAAAACCGCTTTGCTCGGCACCCAGCAAGTTTCCGCTGCCGCGGATGTCCAAATCGCGCATAGCAACATTAAAACCGCTACCCAAATCGCTGAATTCTTCAATGGCACTCAAACGTTTACGGGCCTCGCTGGTTAATGTGGATAGCGGCGGACTCAACAAATAGCAATACGCTTTTTTATTACTCCGACCTACACGGCCACGCATCTGGTGCAGGTCGCTCAGGCCAAACATATGGGCATAGTTAATAATAATGGTATTGGCATTAGGGATATCCAAACCAGCTTCAATAATGGTTGTAGCTACCAGTACATCATACTCATTATTCACAAACTTCAACATCACATCTTCCAGCGCATCACCTTCCAGCTGCCCGTGAGCTATACCTATCCTCGCCTTGGGCACCAGCTTGCGGATCATGCCCCCCAGCTGCATTAAATCGCTTACCCGGTTATGGATAAAAAACACCTGCCCGCCGCGGTCAATCTCATGTTCAACGGCTTCTTTTATCAGCGTATCATTAAAAACATGTAACTCGGTAACTACCGGCTGCCTGTTTGGCGGAGGAGTTGATATAATAGAAAGATCGCGCGCGCCCATTAACGAAAAATGCAGGGTACGCGGTATTGGTGTTGCCGTTAAGGTAAGTGTATCAACATTGGCACGCATCTGTTTCAGTTTTTCTTTGGTTGATACCCCGAACTTTTGCTCTTCATCAATAATCATCAGCCCCAAATCCTTAAACTTTACATCCTTGCTCACCAGGCGGTGTGTGCCAATAATAATATCAACCTTTCCCTCTTTCAGCTTTTCCAGCGTGTCCTTAATCTGCTTGGTTGATTTAAACCGGTTTATATAATCAATATTGCAGGGGAAACCCTTCAACCTGTCCGAAAACGTTTTGTAATGCTGCGCCGCCAAAATGGTAGTCGGCACTAAAATGGCCACCTGCTTACTATCGGCTACAGCCTTAAATGCAGCCCTTACAGCTACCTCCGTTTTACCAAAGCCAACGTCGCCGCAAATCAGCCTGTCCATAGGGTGCGGCGATTCCATGTCCTTCTTAAAATCATTGGTTGCTTTTTCCTGGTCGGGTGTATCTTCATAAATAAAGGATGCTTCCAACTCGGTTTGCAGATAGGTATCTCTCGAAAAAGCATTGCCATGCTGCGATTTCCGCAAAGCGTAAAGCTTAATTAAATCGCGGGCAATGTCTTTAACTTTTTTTTTTGTGGTTTTCTTCAGCTTTTCCCAGGTATCGGTACCCAGCTTATTCATTTTGGGCACCGTGCCCTCCTTACCACTATATTTTGATATCCGGTTTAGCGAGTTGATGTTTACATAAAGTAAATCATTGTCGGCATACACCAGGCGAATCATCTCCTGCATTTTGCCGGTCACTTCTACTTTTTCCAGTCCGGCATATTTGCCAATACCATGGTCAATATGGGTAACATAATCGCCTGGTTTTAACTCCCGAAGTTCCTTTAGGGTGATGGCCTGCGAGCGCTGATATCCCTTTTTGAGTTTGTATTTGTAATAGCGATCAAAAATCTGGTGATCGGTATAACAGGCCAGTTTTTGCTCGCGGTCAACAAAACCTTCGCGAACAGAGATACTTATCGGCGTAAACTTTACCGTTTTGTCCAGATCTTCTAAAATGGCGTACAACCTTTCCACCTGCCGGGCCGAATCTGTCAGGATAAAATTCTCAATATGTTCGGCTTCGTTGTTTTTGAAGTTATGTATCAGCAAGGTAAAATCCTTGTTGAAGGATGGCTGCGGACGCATATCAAAATGGATAGCATGTTCTGTTTGATAAAAAAACTGTTTGCCAAATTCAACCAGCGCAAAATCATGCAATTGGTCGGCAATTAGTTTTTCGTCGGTAAAGCCAAATTTGGGGTCAATCCAGTCGGGATTTTTATTTTTTTCCTCGGCCGATAATGCTTTCCACAGTTCTGTAGCTTTTTTAAACCCGGTTTTAATAATATCCAGTGTAAACTGAACATCTTTTATCCAAACCTGGGTATCGCTGTCCACATATTCCAGCAGGGAGATATTATTTTCGGTTAAAAACTTCGATTGTACATTGGGCACAATAGTGATGCTTTTAACCTGCTCAACTGAAAGCTGGCTTTCAATCTCAAATGTGCGTATGGATTCAATAAAATCGCCAAAAAACTCAACGCGATAAGGCAATTCGTGCGAGAAAGAGAAAATATCAACTATGCCGCCGCGAATAGAAAACTGACCCGGTTCGTAAACAAAATCAACGCGGTCAAAATCATACTCTACCAAAAACTCATTAATAAAATCAATGCTCAGTTTATTGGAGACCGAAATTTCGAGGGTGTTTTTTTCGAGCGATGCGCGATCAATTACCTTTTCGGCCATAGCCTCTGGGTAAGTAACTATCAGCTGACCAAATTCGCTGGAGTGGTTCAGCTCATTTAATACCTCGGCACGTGCCAGTACATTACTGCTATCGGGTTGGGTAAATTCAAATGGTTTTCGGTATGATGAAGGGAAAAGCAGAATTTCTTTACCGGTAAGATTCTCCAGGTCCGCCTGGAAATAGCCGGCCTCTTCTCTATCAGGCAGTACAAATATCATGTGCTTGTGCTGCAAAAAATACAACGCTACCGCGATGGCCGCATCACCAGATCCGACTAAACCACGCAGCTGTACTCTTGGATTTTTACCTGAATTTAAGGCTTGCGCCAATTCCTTTATCCGCTCGTCAGCTTTATATCGTTCTAAAATATCACGAATATTCAAAGCGCTGCAAATATAAGCAAAAAAGGGGTTTAAGGTTAAGAATCAGCAATGGCTTAAAAATATTACAAACAATATGGTGCTATAATTACTTTAATACTTAAATTTAATATAAGTAAGCAATGTAAGCTGTACTATATTATCTTAACCAATTTTAAACCATGAAAAATGCAATTATATGTGGCCTTATAATAGGCGTGTTAAGTATAGTGTGGATGTTTATTATGCGCGCGCTTGGCTTTTCGCCACAGATCAGCGGTGTTAAACCTATTGAATTTGTCTCCTTGCTTATACCGCTGATAGTTTTATATTTTGGATTAAAGAGTTACCGCAATCATGAATGTAAAGGAAACATAGGATTTTTGGAGGCTTTATTTCAATGTTTCAAAATTTTGTTAATTGGCGGTATAATAACTGTTGCTGCCGCCATTATTTATATTGATGAGTTTGCCAAAGACGGTACCATTCAGGATTTTTCGGGTAGGGTATTTGGTGCGTTGCTGGTAGGTATCCTGTTTTCATTGGGTGTTTCAGTATTGTTCACGTCCAAACCCAACAAGGTTGATTAAGCGGTTATTTGCACAATATTTTGAGCTTGTGTTTTGGATATCTGCACTAATCGCATTAGCTGTAAGCAATCCAACATCGCAAGCCCATTTTACTTTATGCCCATTAAAGCTTTTAGGCTTTAACTGGTGCCCCGGGTGCGGCTTGGGGCACTCTATTGCTTTTTTGTTTCATGGCGATATAAAAAGCTCGTTTCACACGCATTGGCTGGGTATCCCGGCGTTAATTATTTTGCTATATCGAATTTATCAATTAGGTAAGATGAGACTGCACCCCATTAAAGGCCTCGCGCAAACGGAAAGCATTTAGATTAGCCTTCACCGCCCCAATGCCATAGCTCACCGACATCTTTATACTGACAGCCAGTTTTTTATTCCATAGGTTTTTGTATTATCTTAGATTTATATCATCAAAAACAAAATCACTTTAAAACGAAAACAATGGACATGCATCAAAACCCGTTTATGGCACTGCCGGGCATAACTCCCGAAGAAATGAACTTTATTCAACAGGGTATAGCCGATTTAAACGATAATCAGAAAAAATATTTTTACATGGATTATTCCAGCAAAAGAAAATCACCTCAGGATATGCTTATTTTCTGTTTGGTTGGTTTATGCTTAATTCCCGGCTTACAGCGTTTTATCACCGGCCAAATAGGAATGGGCGTTTTATATTTATTTACCGCGGGCCTGTGCCTTGTTGGTTCAGTTGTTGATTTAGTAAACTACAGAACGCTTGCTGAAGAATATAACCGCAAAGTAGCTTTCGAAAGCTTTCAGTTTGCCCGAATGGCTCAATAAAATTATTGACCATTTTAACAACCAAACTGTCGCAAATTGAAATCGTATAATGTCTTTTGGCGATTGCGGATGTAGCAGTTAAATAATAACCCGCCTGTCAAAAAAACCGGTTCTCGAAGTCAGCCAGTATGCTGATTTCGAGTTCGTTTTACTTCCCCTCGCTATTGCAGCAATTAAAATTGCGGTTTAATTTCCACGATATTATTTGATTTTATTAATAGAAAACTTTTCCCGAATTTGATTAGCTTAATCCAAAATTCATGGAAAAACCAAATTCGGCCTCTCATCAGCAATATCACATCATTGTAGAAAAACAACCTGCCCCTAAAATTAAAAGTTTACTTGGCGTTGAATATGATACATGGACATTAATATTTGGATTTTCCGTTCCTTTACTATCGTTTTTATTAGGGTTTCTATTTTCGATATTAAGAGATAGAGTTAAAGAGCGGCTTGATATAAAGATTTCATCTGAAACGGTATTATTGTGGATCAAAAATAGTATAAAGAGTTCTAAAACACTTCTTGCAGAGATCGACGAAAAAAAGACAGAGGTGTCAAAGTTGGATAATTTTGATTTTAAAAGACCTTCTCAAATAAATCTTCATCTAGCTAAATTAACGTTCAACCAAGAAAAAATATTTAAAGCCTTTGTAAAATACCGGAAAGATGAAACGAAAGATAATTCTGAAGACTACACCAAATTAATGGTGGATTTAGATTTTCTTGCGGATTTTCAACTAATGTTTTATAAAAATGTGGATTATATGGTTGACCGATTTCAAGAATTATTCAATCAATGGAATAACTATTTACGGGAGTTTTACAGAGCGAAGCATTGTTTAGTTGGCAAAAGGACCCCATTTGAAAAACCCAGTCATTTATATTCTATAGATGAATTATTTAATAGATGGTATGCCAGTAAAAAAGAGAGGATATCTGACGTTAACGATTTCTTAACTAATTTGGAACCCTTTCTCAATGAATTTTACTCGAAGGACCCCAGTAATGATGATGTGGAGACTCTAACATTTTTTACACAACAAATAAAGATCGTTTACAAGCAATTTATTTATGAACGAGACAGATATGTCGAGCTATTAGCAAACGAATATGAACAACTGAATGAAACTATTAAAGAACTGGAAAGTCTTTCAAACAAAATCTCAAAAAAGAAATTTGTACTAATTTAATATGAAATTATCCCAATTAACCAGCTTCCTGGAAAGCATTGCACCGCTTGCTTACCAGGAAGATTATGATAATGCCGGTTTAATAGTTGGCCGTCCGGATCAGGAAATCCAACAGGCTTTGATCTCTTTGGATTGTACCGAAGCCGTGGTTGATGAGGCTATTGCAACCAATTGCCAGGTAATTATATCGCATCATCCTATTGTTTTCCGCGGACTAAAAAAGTTTAACAGCAAAACCTATGTGGAACGTGTGGTTGAAAAGGCTATCCGCAATAATATTGCGCTTTACGCTATCCATACCAACCTGGATAATATCATGACGGGGGTTAATGCCCGCATCTGCGAAACACTGTGCCTCAAAAACTGCCATATCCTGGCGCCTAAGCATAATCTGCTCAAAAAACTGGTTACCTATGTGCCTATTGCAAATGCCGATGCGGTACGTGCCGCCTTGTTTGAAGCTGGCACCGGTAATATTGGCAACTACAGTGAAACCAGCTTTAATGCTGAAGGCATTGGCACCTTTAAAGGCAATGAAAAAACCAACCCATATGTTGGCGAGCCCGGCAAGCTGCACCGTGAAAATGAAATCCGCATAGAAACGATCTATCCGGCCGTAGCAGAAAGTAAAGTTTTAACGGCGTTGATACTGGCCCATCCTTACGAGGAAGTGGCATATGATCTTTATAACTTAACCAATCAAAACCAGCAAGTTGGTTCAGGGATGATTGGCGAACTGGAAGTTGCCAATGATGAAGAAACATTTTTGCGCCACGTGAAAGATAAAATGCAGGCCGGCGTTATAAGACATACTGCTTTTACCGGCAAGCCGATAAAAAGGGTGGCCGTGTGCGGTGGGGCTGGAGGCTTTTTATTGAAGCAAGCTATTGCTGCCGGAGCCGACATTTTTATTACTGCCGATTATAAATATCACGAGTTTTTTGATGCCGAAGGAAAAATCATTATTGCCGACATCGGACATTTTGAAAGTGAGCAATTTACGCAACAATTATTGTATGAAATAATACAGAAAAAATTTGCTAACTTTGCCGTCCGTTTAACAGAAGTAAATACAAACCCCGTCAAATATTTTATTTAATGGAACAAACAGTAGAACAAAAGCTTAAAGCTTTATACGAGCTACAAACCATCCACACCAAAATTGATAAAATTCGCCAGGTTAGAGGTGAATTACCTATGGAGGTTGCCGACCTTGAAGATGATGTTGCAGGTCTTGAAACCCGTATACAAAAAATAAAGAACGAGCTGGATGACTTGGAGGATGATATAGTTACCCGTAAAAACCTGATAAAGGAAGCACAGGCTAACATAAAAAAATACGAAGGTCAGCTTAATGAGGTTAAAAATAACCGCGAGTATGACGCAATTTCAAAAGAAGTTGAAATTCAGGGATTAGATATCCAGGTAAGTGAGAAAAAAATCCGCGAATACGGATTTGAAATCGCCACAAAAACCGGCATCTATGACAAAGCACTTGCTGACCTTGATTCTCGCAAAAGCGACCTTGATGCTAAAAAAGCAGAATTGGGTACTATTACTGCCGAAACACAGAAAGAAGAATCTGAACTTACGGTACAGGCAGAAAAAGCCACTGCAGATATTGAAGAACGTTTATTAATTGCTTACACCCGTCTGCGTCAAAATGCAAAAAATGGCCTGGCTGTAGTAACCATTCAACGCGATTCATGTTCAGGCTGCTTTAACCAGATTCCACCTCAGCGTCAGTCTGACATCCGTCAACGCAAAAAAATCATCGTTTGCGAGCATTGCGGTCGTATCCTGGTTGATGAGCAAATGGCTTTAGAAGCTGAAACGGTATAAGTTAATTGTCAAATTGCAAAATATATGAAAAGGCGCTCAATGAGCGCCTTTTTTGTGTACTGCCGATCGCCGATCCTCTTCGCAACACGTCATTGTGAGGTACGAAGCAACCTCTACTTAGGACAATCAACAGCACGGAATCATTTATTTAACGAAATTGGTCTTTGTTGATTTGTACAGCTTAGAGATTGCTTCGTACCTCCTATGTTTATAGAGAAATAAAAAGGTGCATTTATAGTGTTGTTATGGACTATAAATACATTCTTTATATAGATTTTCA
>NZ_JANUBZ010000028.1 GCF_024808665.1 Mucilaginibacter empetricola | reverse complement strand
GTGCATAAGATTTCTCCTCGTACCTCGCTCGAAATGACAACGGGGGTGGGCTGTTCGTTAGATTGGGGACCAGTATTTTGCGAAACACTTTGAAGCAGCTCCTTATGATGATATTATTTATGGTAATTAAGTATAAACCTATCCTAAAAAGGACAGGGGTGAATTTATTCGTACATTAGTGTTACCTTTAAAAGACCAGTTATGAATCCTTTTCAAATTAGAGAAAGAATATTACAGCTGCTATCTGATAAAATTGAAAGTGGCGAAGAAACAAATATCACTAAAGATGATTTAAATCACATAACGTTCGTATATGCCGACAATAACGGAGATGTGGGCATGCCAACTATAACCAGTGATATTAAAAGTAAGATCACAGACAAGACCATTAAAGAGATTGAATCGATCCGTCAAGGCCTGAGTACGTAACCCCTGGCATCCTGATATTATGAATAATATCTTTAACGTGCATCCAAATAGATTTGCTTGTTCCATCTTCATAACTGCAGGTAATCATAACCAGATGCTTTTTCGCAATTTCTTCTGAATTAGTTAAAACCAACTCCTTACCGTCTATCTGTAAGCAAATGCCTTTTATGTTTTCCATAGTACTGTTTGATTAGGGTTAAAATACCTCTTGTATAAGCTATAATTATTCCTTATAGTTGTATTATAAACTTTATCGTTCCCGCTTTTTCTGAACTCTTAATTACGACACTAAAAAATCAGACTTAAAAGCTCTCCACGTTCATATGCTATTGGCGTGGCCGTATACTTATGTCTGATTGGCTGTCGTAAGCCAGAGTAGCAGTTTGTATATGCGTCACGCCATATTTTCTTAAAAATCCCTTATTTGGAATATTAAAGTAATCCCTATCTTTATAGCAGGATAACAAAATATTGTACTAAATTTTTATTGCTGCTCGAATTACGACTTTTAGCACCACGCAATATGAAGATAATAGTACGCCGTCATGGCGTGACTGTATCTTTATGCGTGGAGGGCGTCGTAACCCTGAGTAGCTGAGGATAATATCAGTTACGCCATACTTTTTACTCGAATTACGACATTATGAAGCGACTAATAACAATTGTTGGTGTAGGGATAATCCTTGCGCTTTTTCTCTTCTTTATTGCAAATCCAGTAGTTACTTACACGATCTACGTGCTCAGCTTTATAGTAACGATAAGTATCAAAAAATATCATCAGGCTATACAGTTAACTTCCCATCAAGCTGAACTATATAGCGGTATTACCACAATAGTTACCGGTGCCCTGTTTTACAGTATGCTAATTATGCCGCCTAGCCCAAACGATCATAAAGGGTTGATATTAACAGCGGCAGTAATAATGGGAATTTTAAATGTTTCTTACGCTTTGGATATGTCCAACATCATATCTAAAAAGAAAAAAGTTTAATATTTTTAACCTAACCAATTAAACCGCATGGAAAAACCACTACACATCCAATTACTTGAAATACTTAGCAAGGAAGGTATTGGAAGGACAATCAGTATTTCATCGTTTTTGATAAATCACTTTGAAAAACCGTTACTAACAGGAACGGACAATGAAAACAGGCTGAAACACGATAGAGACATAAGACCAGTTCAATTATTTATTAGCGATTTAACGACAGAAAGGGGCTTTATTATCTCTGATTTGATAGATGATAAATGGATAGTTTGGGCTTACAACGTCGAAAAACCATTATGGTTTGATGAAATATCCGCTAATTTTTATATTACTTCAACTGGGTTAGATTATTTAGAGCAATACGAATACACTCAAGCACAACTCGAATTAAATAAATCCTATAAAACCGTAAATGAAGCGTCTTTGCTTAACTACAAAATTCAATTATGGGGTACGGCTATTACAATATTAATAGCTGGCCTAGCTGCGTTTTATTCAATACAATCATATCTGAAACCTGAACCTAAGATGACCGAGTTAAACAAAAATGTAAGATTGTTATCAACAGGCTTAGACAGCATAAAATCACAGATAAACCACCTACAAAGTCAAAAAACATTACCCGTGGAGAAGTACCATAAACATTAGACATTTTAGCTAAATAACGGATTATCCACATGGCAGTAAATAAAAAAAGCCAGTAACTTTTGATTACTGGCCGGTTAATGACTTTTGTTGATTATTTCGTTGGTGCTGTATAAACTGGCTTCTTTAACATCCTGTCTATTGCATCATCAAATGACTTATCACCACTACTTTGTTTGGGTGGCGGTGTTTGCTCAGGCTTATGCACGGGGGCGCAAGCTTGATCCTTGTTATCCTTTTTGTCCATGATGTTTGAAAATTACGTCGCTAATACAAAGCTACACCAATAAATCAAAAAGGCAAAATTCATATTAGGCTACTAGGTCTTTATACTTTAACCTACATTTCATATTTGCTATGACGCAATCGAATTGCGGCTGTACTGCAAGGGTTCGGTAATTATATCTAAATACAAACTCATCCACATATTTTTGCAGGTGTTTTGGCGTTGTTTTATGATAAACACCTTTTATGCCTTTTTTGAACTGGCTCCAAAATCCTTCAATAGTATTGGTGTGTATTTCTCCATCACCGTAGAAGCCTTTGCCGTGATCTATGCTTTTGCAATCGTATAAATAATCAAATCCTGAATACCCCCGGTAACCATCTGTCATCACGGTTGATTTCTCTTTTATATTTTTCCTTACGGCATGATATAAGACATCAGAAGTAACATTTGGTAATACCATAGCCCTTAACTTGCCACCACGCTGCAAGAAGCCCATTACGGGCGTTTTATCGGGTAAATCTCTCCCTTGCTCCTTTAAATACTTTGGCCGCTTATTTCGATGTTTAAATCTTGCTGCGCCACCGACAAATGTTTCGTCAATCTCTACGACGCCATCCAGTTGTTCTTTTGTTTCATTACCCAGTGCAAGCCTCAACCTGCATAAGATAAACCAGGCTGTTTTTTGCTGGCAGCCAATATCTTTACTCAACTGAATACTGCTTATACCTTTCTTATGCATGAACAGGTAAATGGATAAAAACCATTTAATGGTAGGTAATTTGCTAGCTTCCATAAATGTGCCTGTTTTAGCCGTATATACGAGCTTACACTTTTTGCACTTGTAGCGTATACCGTCTTTGTAAACATAAGCCTGTTCGTGCCCGCAATCGTTATGAGGACAAACCATAAGACCATCGCTCCAACGGCGTGAGGCTAAATACTGATGACATGCTTTCTCTGTAGGAAAGCGGGTAACAACATCGATAATCGTTTTAAATTCTGTATTGGCAAACATAGGGGATTGTATTACTGAATAACTACTTAAAGTTAATCAATTGGATTAATTAGTGTACTCTGCATTTACACGGGCTTGTAACCGTCGGAGGCTGCATTACGCTAATGTACAGGTAATACAATACCGGGCGCATCAAGCATGCCGTACTTTCGTATATCTGTTAATCGATCCCTCTATTTGAGTTCACCCCGGTACAGCTTTGCCAGGTGCTTATGATTTTTGGATTATCATACAACCTGCAGTGACGTAACACTGCAATACGTTAGTTTTTGATGACTAAGAAAGTGTAGACAGTAGCGATCTGCCGGTAATTCTCTTTACACTTTTGTGTTTCTTTAAGTTAACTTTACCCAGCCAAAGTAAGGGTTTAACCAAATTTAATTTTGGATACGATTATACCTAATCACCTTATTTATGGTCTCTCTCCCCCTAAAACCGTTCGCCTTTGTATCACCAACCGTTCGGAAACGAACAGTTTCGTAGATGGCTAAAAATTTATTGTGCTGAAAATCAATGTGTTAAAATATGGGTATCAATATTGGCATAGGGATACAAAACACAACAACATGATTACCAACGACACCCGTTTAGCCGAAATGTGGGAAGGCTGCCTGAAAAACGATCGGAAACAACAGGAGCTTTTATACAAAACCTTAGCGCCCAGAATGCTGGCCGTTTGTATGCGTTACGCCCATGATAAAGACGAAGCCCAGGATATTTTACAGGAGGGTTTTATAAAAATGTTTAACAATGCCCACAAATACCGTGGCGAGGGAAATTTAGAAGGCTGGATTCGCCGCATTATGGTGCACTGTGCCATTTCCCGTTACCGCAAGCAAAAATCAATTGTTTTGGTTGAAGAGTTTCCTGAAAGTAACAGCGCTTTTAGCACAGGATACAATGCACATGGTTTGGAAGTTAAGGATCTGTTAAAAATGATTCAGAAACTGCCACAAACTTACCGTTCTGTATTTAACTTGTATGCCATTGAGGGCTACTCGCACCAGGAAATTGGCAGCAGGCTGGGTATGAGCGAATTGTTATCGCGCACTACGCTGCACCGTGCCCGTACGCTGCTAAAAGATATGGTAAACAAATTGACCAGCACAGAGCTTAGCATGGCAAGCTAAAACCCGGACCGACTGTTGTGCTCACTTTTTAACGTTTATGGCGCCCTGAACCGCAATTTTAACGTCAAAAAAAGGATGACTTAACAATTTGCTAACGTTAGATGATTTAAATTTTTTGCAACTTTGCACTTCAGTTTAAATTATTGATAATTAGCACACTATGGCCCTCCATAGTTATTGGCCCGAACAATGAACAGAAAATGGTTAGCCATAATAATATTGGCTATCAGCCTAACCGGTTGCAATAAAGGAGATTTAGAAATAAAACCCCCACCGGGGCAAGCGGTTGCTATTACAGTAAACGTAAATGGCAGCACACCGGGGCATTCTGTTTCTCCCGCTTTTGAGGGCCTGAGCTACGAAACCGGCATCTTTGATGAAAACCCAGACTTTTTAAACGAAAACAATACGGTATTCATCCAGTTGATAAAAAACCTGGGTACCGGCGTTTTAAGAATCGGCGGCGACAGCAGCGATGAAACCACCTGGACCGGCAATAAACGCAATTCGTCAACCCCGGCAAACTCACTTACCACCACCGATATTGATCACTTAGCCGCTTTCTCTAAAGCTGTTGGCTGGCCTGTTATTTTTGGTCTTAACCTGGGTAAGTTTGATGCCGACACCGCAGCCAAAGAAGCAGTTTATATTGATAAAACGCTTAAAAGCAATTTATATGTTTTACAATCGGGCAATGAACCCGATGTTTTTAAGCTGAAGCTTCGTGATCCCGATTACAATTTTGCTAAATACCAGACAGAATGGAACCACTATTTTTCATCGGTTAAAAAAGCTACCAGCAACGTACATTTTGCCGGGCCCGATGTTACCCCATTTAATCCGGGTTGGGTAAGCTCATTTGCCGGCAGCGAACATGGTAATATCCATTTAATTGATAGCCATTATTACGCAACAGGGCCCGCCTCAAACGCATCTATTAACTATAATAATATTTTAACGGCCGACCCAAGATTAGACAGTTATCTGGTACAGCTTTCCAATATTTCAGCAAAATATCGCATTCCGTACCGCATATCCGAGTGCAATAGCGTATTTGGTGGCGGCAAGCCGGGTGTAAGTGATACTTTTGCCTCGGCATTATGGGCGCTTGATTTTATGTGGACCGTAGCCGAAAACAACGGACAAGGCGTGAACTTCCACGGCGGACCAGCTCGGTTTGCTTATACACCCATCACCATGGATAATGGCCAGGTTACCGCCCGGCCCGAATATTATGCCATGCTGGCTTTTAGGTATGGTGCCGTTGGCGGTAAGCTTATCCCGGCAACTATATTTAATCCGCGCGATTTTAATAATTGCACCACCCATGCCTGTAGTTATCCCGACGGTAGTTATGCCGTAACGCTGATCAACAAAGACACCGAAAGTTTTTCTTTTACTATTCAGCTAGATAAAACAGTTAACAACATATTGGTTTATCGTTTACTGGCGCCAACTATTACCTCAACCACAGGCACCTCCTTTGCGGGCAGTGGTGTAAATGCCGATGGCAGCTTTAGCCCTGCATCGTCCGAGCAAAAAACCATTAATGGTAAATCGTTTGTGGTGAATGTTCCTGCCGGAAGCGCTGCGGTGGTACTGGTTAAATAGAAGTCAACATACCCTCTTGTCATTTCGAACGATAGAGAGAAATCTTTTGCAAGTTGCTATGAGAACTACACAGAGCGAACTGTGCATGGCGATGATATTGGGTGTAAAAGTTTTCTCCTCGGTACCCTCGTTCGAAATGACATAGTTTGAGAGGACATACCCCCAACTTGCGTATTGTTAAATCAATTAAAAATTTTTTATTATTTTGCAATATGGATTCTAAAAAAGGTTGCTGCGTTTATATTACTACTAATGTGTCACATAGTGTTTTATACACCGGGGTTACTTCTGATGTTGTACGAAGGGTTTTTTATCACAAAAGCAAAACCTACCCTAATAGTTTTACGGCAAAATATGATTGCGCCAAACTGGTTTATTATGCATTTTACCCCACTATTGAAGCAGCCATTGCCGCCGAAAAGGTGATAAAAAGCGGAAACCGGGAATATAAAATACAAATAATCAATGCGCTCAACCCGCAATGGAACGAGTTATATGATGATTTGACTAAAGATTAAACCGCAATTGACCTATTCATCGCCAATATATTTTTGATCTATCTGCTTGTTAGCTTTAGCTCCAAGACTTTTTATTTTCTCGGCTGTTTTAGTGAGGTTGCCACTGCCGTCTGTCAGTTTATTGATGGCGCTGTCGTATGCGTTTTGGCTCAGTTTAATGTTTTTGCCGATGCTTTCCATATCGCCCACAAAACCAACAAATTTATCGTACATGGCGCCGCTCAACCTGGCAATTTCCAACACATTACGATTTTGGCGCTCCTGTTTCCAGATACTGGCTATGGTGCGCAGCGTTGCCAACAGGGTTGACGGACTTACAATTACCACCCGTTTGTCCCAGGCATCGCTAAATAATTCGGCATCAATTTGAACGGCAAAACTGAAGGACGATTCTATCGGCACAAAAAGCAACACAAAATCAGGCGAATTGATCTGGTACAGATCGTGATAGTTTTTGGATGACAGATTCAACACATGCGCGCGGATAGATTCCACATGCGCTTTTGAATATAATTTACGCTCTTCTCCAGTTTCTGCATTTACCAAACGTTCATAAGCAATCAGGGATACTTTCGAATCGATGATCAGGTGCTTATCATCCGGCAAATCAATAATGGCATCGGGTTGCAAACGACTGCCGTCTAATCCACTCAAACTTGCCTGCAAACGGTATTCCCTGTCTTTTACCAGGCCCGACCGTTCTAAAACTTTTTCTAATATCACCTCGCCCCAGTTGCCTTGTTTTTTGTTGTCGCCCTTCAGCGCTTTGGTTAGGTTTTGTGCCTCATCGCTAATTTGTTTGTTCAAATCCATCAGCTGGGTAATAACACCTTTAAGCGTGTTGCGCTCGGCAGCTTCCATGTTGTAAACCTTATCAACCTTTTCTTCAAAGGCTTTGATGTTTTCCTTTAGGGGATTGAGCAAAATATCCAGGTTGGTGCGATTAGTTTCGATAAAGTTTTTTGACTTTTCGTCGAGCAGTTTATTGGCGATATTCTGAAATTCCCGTTGAAAATTATCGCGGATCTGTTCTACCTCTATCTTTTGCTCCTGAATTTTTTCTTGTTGAGATTTGTAGTACGACCGGGCACTTTCTAACGATTGATTAGCAGCGGCCAATTGTGTGCGTTCATAAAGCAGCTCATCCTGCAAGCGGCCTTTTTCTTCTTTTAATAAATTGGTAATGCTTTCTTTTTCGGCAATAATGCCCAGCGCATATTGCTGTGCTTTGGCCAGCTCGATATTCAGCTGGTTATTTTCGTTTGTTAAACGATTAAAATCATCGGCAGAAATACCGTTAGCTTTGGGCTTTTTCAAAAACAAAACAACGGCAATCAAAAGAATCACTATTGCAGCAACTAAAACGTACACATCCATTTTGATAAAAATATTAGCAAAACTAAGGTATGAAATTGGTAATGCAATATAGCGATGGGTTTAAAACGAAAGGTGTTCGAATGATTAGGTTTATTTATAGATATCTAATATGGGGTCACCTGAGGCACTCGAAGGGTGTGCGTTAGGTATACAATAGTGCATTCCCGTTTATGCAAAGTGTGAAGGCAGAGCGATTGGGCCTTTGCGCTCATGTTTCGAGAGCCTCAACATGACACCTTTTTTATCTTTCTATAACGATGGGTTTAAAACCCATCGTTATAGAAAAAGCTTTTAGTTATTACAATATTTGGCAATATTGTCGGCGGCCTGGTCGCTGCCTAGTTCGAGAGCCTTTTTAAAATCAAGGCAGGCTCTTTTGGTATCTTTTAATTGTATCATAATAACCCCGCGGTTGTTGTAGGCATCAGCAAATTTGGGATCAATTTTTATAGAAGTGTCATAATCTTTAACGGCGCCATCAAAATCGCCAAGGTTGCTTTTTGCCAGTCCCCGGTTTAAATAGGCAGCGGTATATTTTTTATCAATTTTTATACAGATGGAGTAATCGTCAATGGCACCTTTATAATCCTCCAGGTTAAAAACATTATTCCCCCGTTCATAATAACCATCCGGATCGTTGGGCCGAAGGTTGATATACTCCGTACAATCATCAACAGCATCGGCATAAATATTCAACTTTGCCCTTGCCAGCGCACGGTTATAATAAGCATTAGCATAGCTGGAGTCAATGCTGATGGCTTTGGTATCGTCCAAAACTTCGCCGGCATAATCCTGCTGGTCATATTTCACAATACCGCGCCCGTAATAAGCATTTAAGAAATTAGGATTCAGGTTAATAGCCATATTATAATCCGCTAAGGCTCCTTTAAAATCCTGCCCAATGCGTTTGGTATCGCCACGGTTGTTGTAAAAAACAGGGTCTTTAGGGCTGAGCATCACCGCATGGTCTAAATCAGCCAATGATCCTTTCAGATCCTTTTTTTGTTTGGCCAGGCCACGGTTGTTGAACGCCGAGGCATTATTGGGATTTAGTTTAATTACCTGTGAATAATCCTCAATGGCAGCATCGTAGTTATTCAATGCATATTTTGAGCGGCCACGTTCCAGGTAGGCTTCTTCGTATTTGGCGTTTAAAATAATGGCACTATCCAGATCGGTAATTGCACCGGTATAGTCTTTCATCATAAACCGGGCGCCACCTCTTTGGTAGTAAGCAGTGCTGTTGCCGGCTTGCTGGTTGATAATCTTGCTGAAAAATTTAACAGAATCAGCATACCTGGCACTGTCTGTAATTTTTACGGCAGGCTGAGATACGGCTAAGCCGGGTATTAAAAAAACAAGTAGTAAAAACTTTTTCATGCTAAAACACAGCGTATTACGATTGAGTTTAAAAAAGAGTTACATTAAATTAACTCTAACCGTTTTTTACTGGGCCTTTTCAACTCTTAAACCAACGTCATTAACTTCGTGCAGCGGGTTATCGCGCATGTTTTGCTCAATGGTAAAGGTGTAGGTTCCTTTTGTAGGAAATTTATAATTGGTTTGAAAAGGCAGCTGGTAATTATACAAATTGCCCGAGCCTGTTCCCAACCACTCGCCGGCTTTATTGGCCAGCTTTATTTCGTATCGGCGTATTTTTGTTTTCTTGTCAGGATTGGTACGGGTAATCAACACAAACATGTTGGAGTACTTATAATCGGCTGTTACCCGCAGGTTCATGTACAAATTATAAGGGATTTTTTCGTCGTCAATCTGCACCTTAAAATTAAACTTGTTGCTGTAGGCCCAATTATGGTCGGCAACCTGGTTGTGCTGGTCAATAATGGCGTTTCTATCAGTACAACTGGTTTGTGATAGCAGCAGCGCTGCAAATGCCGGAAAGAAAAATAGTTTAAATACCCGTTTCATTATTGGTTATCTGGAGAGCCTCCTGTGTTTTTATCGCCACGGTTATCGGGGCGGTTTTTGTTTCTGTTATGGCGGAATTTTTTGTGTTTGTTCGGATTGCTTTTTACCTCACCTTCAGGCCCCTCTGCTGCTACCGGTTTTGGTTGTTGCGGATTTTGATTTTGAACCGGCGCTGTTGCCTGAACCCGTTGCGGTGCATTTTCCTGCTGCCCGTTTACGCGGCTTTTATTACGGTTTTTGTTCTTTTTTTTGTTTTGGCTATTGCGACGCTCATCTAAACGGGTCAAACTATCCTGCCCAACAACGTTTTCGTAATCTAAAATTTTAACCGGTTTGGTTTCAATTTCTACCACCTCACCCAAATCAGGCGGAATAATGCCGTCTTTGTTCATCTTTTGTATTTCTTTAACCCGATCAAGCGTTAGCGGCACCCACGACTCTTCCCGCGGGTAGCTGAACCACATCATTTTTTTGAAGATGTCTGTTTTTTGCAGACGGGCATCACCTTTTTCGGTTTTTAAAACATTTACATTATCAGGGATATACTTCAACGCATCCATGTAAGTATCCAGCTCATAATTTAGGCAGCATTTAAGCTTCCCGCACTGGCCGGCCAGTTTTAAAGTATTTAAGGATAAGTTTTGATACCGTGCCGCTGAGGTTGAAACCGTTTTAAAATCGGTAAGCCAGGTGGAGCAGCAAAGCTCGCGACCGCAAGAACCGATACCCCCAAGGCGACTTGCTTCCTGGCGCATACCTATCTGTCGCATTTCAATACGAATGCGAAACTGCTCGGCCATTTTTTTAATCAGTTCCCTGAAATCAACGCGGCCTTCGGCAGTATAATAAAAAGTGGCTTTGGTTTTATCGCCCTGGTAATCCACATCGCTCAGCTTCATACTCAGGTTTAGTTGCAAGGCTAAAGTGCGCGATTTGTGCATGGTTTCCCACTCCAGATCTTTTGCAGCTTTCCATTTCTCCACATCAGCTACCGTAGCTTTGCGGTATATTTTTTTAGCTACTTCTTCTTCCTTAACGCGGCGCTTGGTCATTTGCATGCGCACCAGTTCGCCGGTTATAGAAACATGACCCACATCATAACCGCCGGTAGCAGCTTCAACTACTACCAGTTCACCCGCCTCAAGGTAAATGTTATCATTATTAAGGTAAAATTCTTTGCGTGATCCTTTAAACTTTACTTCAACAATATTAAAAGGCTTATAATTAGTTGGCATATCCATGTGGGAAAGCCAATCGTAAACATCCAGTTTGCTGCAACCATTGGTAAGGCATGAGCCATTACTTTTGCAGCCCGCAGGTGAGCATCCGCCCCCCGTTGAGCAACTTCCACATCCCATAATTAATTTGATATATTAGGTGTCCGCATTTTGGCGGATCGTTTTATAGTTTAATACTTTTATAATCTGTAAAGATACATCTAAAAATAAAATTTTAGGGTTGGCATTTCGCTCCACATGATAATGTGCTTTTTCGAGCTCATTTATAATGGCCTGCGACTGATCAACGTTCATTACGTTGGTCATTTTTTGTGCCGTTTCCAGCTCCTGTGCCGGTAAATGTACCAGGCTGCCGGCTCCAGAAAGGAGCAAACAACACTCGCGCAGAAAGCTAACGCCGTATCGTAAAAAATTCTTTTGGTTTTCGCGGCCCATCTTTGAAAGCTGATCTACAAAGCCCATTACCTCAATACCTTTATTACCGAAACATAGCCTTAGCCATTGCACAAAGCTGGTATGGTAACCCTTGGTATCCTGCTGTAGCATAGCCAATGCCTCGGTTAAGTTACCGTTGCTCAGGTAGGCAATCTCAGCTGCTGCGTCTTCTGTTTGGTTATGTTTTTCTATTAAATGATCCTTTATATCGTTATACGTTAAGGCCGGAATTTTGATCAGCTGCGTACGCGATAAAATGGTATTTAAAATTTGATCCTGATTTTGCGCCACCAGAATGAAAAGCGTATTTGGCTGCGGTTCCTCAATAATTTTGAGCAGGGCATTACCCTCCTTGTCCAGGTATTCGGGCAGCCAGAGGATTAATATTTTGTAGGCCGATTCAAACGGTTTAAAGCTTAATTTCTTAATGATCTGATGACATTCAGCAATATTGATATTGGCCTGTTTGTTTTCGGCATCCAGGTAATCGCGCCAGGTATCGAGGCTCAGATAGGGGTTGGTGATAAACGCTTCTCGCCATTGTTCAATAAAGGTAATGGCGGTATCGTCTTTATGCTTGGCAAAAAAGGGATAAGAAAAATGCAGATCGGGATGCATCAGTTTTTGATACTTGCGGCACGATGAACATTCGCCGCAGGAATCATCTGCCTGCTTAGCCTCGCAGGATAAGTATTGTGCATAGGCAACAGCCAGCGGCAAACTGCCGGAACCACCGGGTCCCAAAAACAATTGCGCATGACTAACACGGTTCTCTATCACCGAGTTAATCAGCCTTTGCTTTATCGCATCCTGTCCAACTATTTGCTTAAACTGCATTGGTGCAAAATACTTATTAGATATGAGATTTTAGAGCACCGCACAAAGATTTTGATACGAGCATTCCTTTCGAAGAAAAAAATTTCACAAAAAAGAAAAAAATCGCAGCATGATCAGATCATCGGATTTATTTTTGACTGGCTTATTTTTTTCGCTTAAACGAAGAATGTGTAATAAAGGTTACATTGGGAATGTGAAAAGTTTACGCCATCTTTAACATTTTAAATCCCAGGACTAACAAAATGAGGATAATGGCTTTTGATTATGGCACCAAACGCATCGGCATTGCGGTAACTGATCCCTTGCGGATCATCGCTACCGGTTTGGATACCATACACCCCAATCAAATTATCGACTACCTGAAAAAATACCTGCAAACCGAGCAGGTGGAGCGTTTTATTGTTGGCGAACCTAAGCAAATGGACAACACGCCATCGCAATCGGCCATACATGTACGAGGCTTTGTAAATCTGCTCAACAAAACCTTTCCGGATATCCCAATTGAAATGCTGGATGAGCGCTTTACCTCCAAAATGGCATCGGCCACTATAGCGCAAAGCGGCATGAACAAAAAGCATCGTCAGAATAAAGAGCTGGTAGATACTATTTCGGCGGTGATTCTACTGCAATCGTGGATGTGGGGAAAATTTTAGGGTGATCCTTTAATCGCTCTATGGCGAATGAAAAAATGCGCCGTAGGCGCAAAATATTGGTAGAACATTTTTATAACGAATTTTTGCGTGCCGTAGGTACGCCACATACCCCTGCATAGGTTTCGTACCGATGGCACGAAATGATTATTGATTTTTTTGGTCTACCAATATTTGACTCCGATGGAGTCTTTATTTTGAGGTTAATCCCCGCATTGTCAAAACCCCGTTACAGCTCGTCAACAAAAGCACTCGTCATCAGCATAAATACAACAATCCGCTTATATTTGGCATTTATCCATTGCAATCAAAATGAAGAAAATTCTCATTGCTTTTTTTAGCTGCTCCACACTCATCGCGGCAGCGCAAAATAAAACTACAGAAAAACTAGTTCCCTACGTGCGGCCCATTATTGGTACGCAGCGCATGGGCCACGTATTTCCGGGTGCTACCGTTCCTTTCGGTATGGTACAGCTGAGCCCCGAAACGGATACACCCAGCTATGAATTGAACGGACACTATAACCCGGATGTTTATAAATATTGCGCGGGTTACCAGTACGACGATAAAACCATTGTTGGTTTTAGTCATACGCATTTTAGCGGCACCGGCCACTCTGATTTAGGTGACTTTTTGGTAATGCCAACCGTTGGTAAATTACAACTAAACCCCGGTACTGCCGATAAACCAGGCAGTGGCTACCGCTCGGCTTTTTCACACGCTAACGAAGTAAGCGAAGCCAATTATTATAAAGTAAAGCTGGATGCATCGGGTATTATTGCCGAAATGACCACCACTACCCGTGTGGGCTTTCATCAATATACCTTCCCAAAATCGGATAGTGCGCATATCATTCTGGATTTGATGGCCGGCATTTATAATTATCCCGATAAAAACGTGTGGACCTATTTACGCAGGGTGAATGATAGCACCATTGTGGGCTACCGCTTAACCAATGGCTGGGCACGAACCCGGGCATTATATTTCGCCATGACCTTTAGCAAGCCATTTATACAAATGGGCTATAAAAACTTTAGCAAGCGCGAAGTATACGGCGGCTTTTGGGGCAAGTTTAATCATGTGCCTAATTTCCCTGAGATTGCTGCCCGCCAGCTTAAAGTTTGGTTTGACTTTAAAACGCAGGAAAACGAAAAGATCAAAATAAAAATGGCTATATCGCCGGTGAGTATGGATGGCGCCTTGCTGAACCTGCAAACCGAAGCACCGGGATGGGACTTTGAAAAAGTAAAGAACGATGGCCAGGCACAATGGGAAACCGAACTGCACAAAATTGTGATTGATGGCAGCAAGGATGACAAGGAGAATTTTTACACCTCTATGTACCATGCCATGATTAACCCAACCGTTTACATGGATGTGGATGGTAAGTACAAAGGCTTGGATCAGAATATTCATCAGGCCGATGGTTTTACCAACTATACTACCTTCAGTTTGTGGGATACCCACCGCGCATTGCACCCGCTCTTTAATATTATAGAGCAAAAAAGAAATGCCGATATGATACAGAGCATGCTTGCTCATTTTAACCAGAGCCCCGAACACATGCTACCGGTATGGAGTAACTCGGCTAATGAAAACTGGTGTATGAGCGGTTATCATAGCGTGGCTGTTTTGGCTGATGCTGTGGTGAAAGGCAACACGTCATCGTTTGATGCCAATAAAACTTTGGATGCTGCAGTTACCACCGCCAATCACCGTACTTATGAAAGCATTGGCGATTATATTGACCGTGGTTACATTCCTGATGAAAAAGATGACAACTCGGTTTCATCTACCCTGGAGTATGCTTATGACGATTGGGCTATTGCCCAGATGGCCAAGAAGCTGAACCGGATGGATGTGTACGATACCTTTATAAAACGCTCACAAAACTGGAAAAACGTTTTCGATCCGCAAAGCGGGTTTATGCACCCTAAAGAAGCCGACGGCACCTGGCGCAAAACCAAATTTGATCCATTTACCACTATTGGCATGGGCTTTATTGAGGGCAACGCCTGGAACTATACCCTGTATGTGCCACATGATCCTGCCGGATTGATCAAAGCTATGGGCGGCAACAAACGTTTTGTAACTTATATTGATAGTTTGTTTAGCTACGATCTGCCTGATAAATATTTTGCCGAAACAGAAGACATCACCAAAGATGGTATCATCGGTAATTATGTACATGGCAACGAACCATCGCACCATGATGCTTATTTGTACGACTGGACAGATAAGCCCTGGAAAACGCAGGACAAGATCCGAATGATATTGAAAAAAATGTACAAAAACACACCTGACGGTTTAGGCGGTAACGATGATACCGGCCAGATGAGCGCTTGGTATATCTTCAGCGCGCTGGGTTTTTACCCGGTAGCACCTGCATCAGATCAGTATGCTATTGGTAGCCCGTCGGTTTATCATGCGGTTATTAATATGGAAAATGGCAAAACCTTTACCATCAACGTAAAAAACCAAAGCGATAAAAATGTTTATGTGCAAAAAATATTGCTGAACGGTAAACCGCTTACCGGCTACTTTTTACACCATGCCGATATTATAAACGGCGGCGAGCTAACCTATGTAATGGGGCCGAAACATATTTAAAAGTTAAATTTCCCATTAAAAAACCCCCGTTGTTTGAATAAACAACGGGGGTTTTATTTTTATTCCTTTTGCAAATACGCTATCCTATCTTGTCATTTCGAACGATAGAGAGAAATCTTCTACAA
>NZ_JANUBZ010000027.1 GCF_024808665.1 Mucilaginibacter empetricola | reverse complement strand
ACAGCCTATTTACCTAAGATTTTCCGGGATTTTTGATAATAATCATAGGTTATTTTTGTGAATAATTTCAGCGTTTCGATGACTTCTTCGGCCTCTTGATCGGTCAGATGGGAAAATAAAGGACAGGTTTTCACTTCCTCAATTGTTAGGTTGTGGTTGCGTGAATAGTCTATGTCTTTCTCTTGTTTCATCGGCGTGTCCTATCGCTCCAAATCATCGTCTGATATATCCCGTTCTTGTTCCATTTCTTCTTCCTGCCTTAATAATTCTTCTAATTCAGCAATCTCTTGCAAATCCTGTTCGAGTGATATCCGTTCTCGTTGTGGTTCCTCTAACGGTTTGAGTACCCCCTCGTGCCCACTCGGCAACGTGTTGTTGTGCGCTAATTCAAACTGTGCAAGCCTGTCATGACTGTGTTCGTGATTTGCCTCCCGGATGTCTCTCATATCGTGCATCAATTGCGTACCCTCTTCCATTAAATCGTTTTCGTATTCTTCGCAGTGGGTTCGTGCCCATTCCATTGCTTCGTCCAGATCCTCGAATGCGCAGTCCGCCCGCTCCTCTAGCTCCGCGATATACTGCAACTGCCGCTCCTCGGTGAGATTGTGCGGGTCTTGCTCCCATTCCCACGCTTCTTCATAATCTTTGAATTCAATGCCCGACCGTTCTTCCATCTCCAAGATGTATTCTATCTGCTCGACGGTATGTTCATTGTTGAGAAATGCGATGATGCGGTCTACCGCTTCGGGCAGTTCTAATCCTTCCTCGGGTTCGATGGGTTCAGGTTCCAGGGGAATGAACCCCATGATCTTCATCGCTTCATACGGATCGTCGGATACCCATAGGCCATCCGCTTCCCGTGCATCCTCATTCAGAGGATCATTTTCTTGCGCCGTTTGCTTTTCCATCATTATTTTTATTAAGTTTTTTGTTTAAGATATTGCATGAGCATCGTTTCAGCCTGTTCCAGCCATTCGGATAGCCGGGACGGGGGAACGCTGCTTTTAGCTGTTGCAATTGCGGTGATACTGACCAATTGCAGTATTTGTAGTAACTGTTCCTTATGCGGAATGAACTGTTCCGATCCCGTTGCCGCAAGGATCGTATTGCGTGCGTACGCTGTACGTGATAATTCTGATTCCAAAGCCTTGCGGCTGATAGCTGCAAATTGCTTCAGGGTGAATTCAATTCTTAGTTCTTTTCGCGGCCGTTTTTGCTGTTTCCAGTTCTTTTTGTATTGTTTCCGGTATCGCTGCTTTGCATGGGCTATCTCCTCCGGTGTGCCATTCAGCACACCGGCTTCTTTGAGATAGTCATACAAGACTTTGCTCCGGATTTTCATTGCATCATTACAATTTAATCAGCGGTATAGGGCCGTCAGGTATATCGCCGCGCAAAGGGACTGGGGGAATTTTGGTATAGCTCCGATAGGAAAAATTTCGCCAATATGGTGTTACCCTTCCCAATATTATAGGATTGTTGGCACAGAGAATTAATGATCTGTTATCCGGCAACTGGCGTATTTCATCGACAGTAACTAGGCTTTTGGTACGCTCTTTTCCATCCTTGTCCTTATAGATGCATTTGCCGCTCAATGCTTCTATTTCCCGAAGCTCCTCAAGTGCAGTCTGACCAGCTAAGTGTATGTGGGTTACACAATTTGCGCATAAATTCCCAGACTCGTCCTTGTAAAATGTCTTAAGTTGACCCTTTGATTGGACTACCACAATCGAGCCGCACCGAAATTTACGCCCGTTCGCGCAGGCAGACGGCAGCAGCGGGATATAGAGCGATGAAGCTTCATCAATGAGGCAGAAGCAATCCAAATCCGTTTTTGCAGGCAAATGCTCCAGCATCGCGCTATAAAACTGCTCGAAAAAGATCGACAATAAACACGAAAGAAACTTAGCGTCATTAACACTTACATGCAGGTATAATAACGTGGGTGTCTTTCTAAATTCAGAAAAGTCTATGCTGTTGAAAGAGGTGACTTTTGCCACCTCAGGGGATTCGAAAATTTGTAAAGCCGCCTTTGCCGAAGCGACGATATTGTCGCGTGTACGTTCAGGGATAGCCAAAAAGCTGGAATAATCGAGCACTAGCTTTTCATCATGTGTTTTAGCAACAAGGGCATCAACCTTTTCCGGCTTAGCGGAAAACAATTTCAACAAGTGCAAAACATTCGCCATGTGCCGGAATTCCTCCTCTTGAAGCAATGTCAGCTGAATGAAAATTTGCAATAATGTTTTCACCGAGAGTGACCAGAACTGATCAGAATTTCCCTTGTCCAGGGTTGTAAGGACAATGATGTGCGCGATCCGGCTTATATCGTGCAAGCTTTTGGCATTTGCCAGAATGTTAAAACCACTGCTTACCGTACTGTCAGATAAGTTAAGTGTTTTTACAACCATGTGGCTCGATTTATAACCGCTCGTCAAATTATAAAGTTCTTTCGAGTTGTCATTAACAATCATACTGCAATTGCGAAGTGACAAAAGCGAAGGAACTAATAGCTTAGTTGTCTTTCCTCCGCCAGTGACCGAGGAAATCATCAGGTTTCGGTAACTCATATTACGTGTTATTTTACGATTGCTGGATACTACGAAGCCCTTATTTAGCCTATTGGCAATCAGTCGTTCGCTGCCAAATTCGGCATTAAAAGCTTGCGGCTTTGAGAAAGCGTCAAGCAATGCTGTAAAAAAGTCCGAAGCAAGTCCGAAGGTAAATTGTGCAGCCTTGATGGCCGTTTCTTTCATGTCCATAATGATTTTATTGAAAAGGTTTTTTCATTTGTTTAACGATGTCGAGGCACAGTGCCAGGGCAAACTCTGCTACGGTGATAATTGCGTAGCAGAGGAATTTCAAGATTTTAACGATGACATTCATAGCGGCTGGAATTTAGTATCGACATGAACCGTGCTGCCATGCGCTTGCAAAATGCGCTGATACAAGGCCACAATTGGCTTGAAATGATTGTTATCCCGATAACTTATTGCGTTGTAGATAAGCCATGTATCAAGGCCGTTCAGCGAGTGCAGAGCGACTTCCTGCTCTAACCGTTGCTGGATAATATTGGGATTGTTTTGCAATACGCGCAGCGTGCCTGGATTATAAAAATTGATGTCACTGTTCTCATACAGATTGCTGTACACGATGAGGTATTTCCGTTTCGCCGGGGATGCCGCAAGCCTGTTCGCCTGGGCAGCTACTGCCCGGTAAATGATGGAATGGCAGCTCGTATCAGCCCCTTGGATGGCGGAAAGACACTGCTGCAATTGCTTGGCAAAGTGCTGTATCTTAGCCCTGCGGATGGTGATATTCGATGCCCACTCGTCCTCTTTTTCGAGTGACAAGACCGTCGCACTATTGAGGTCTTTGTCACTGATGGTCGATATGCGAACACAGATACTTTGGTATGGCTGCTCCTTCAAGTTCAGCTGCGAAATGAATTCATCTGCCGAGGGAAATGCAGCTACTACCTTATCGGTCATATCAAATAGCAAGCTTATTTGAATATCGGGGGCTGATGGCCGTGTGCTGCAAGAGGGCAACACACAGCTCACAACCAAAGCCAGGATTGTTATAATAGGTTTCATTTTACAAAAGGTTTACGTGATGAAAAAAAGTTTTGAATTCAAAAGAATATTCGTTGTCGAATGATTTCGGCCTGCCATCTGTCCGATGCAAAAAATTATGCTTCTTCCATAATTCTAGGCCATGTTTGGCGTGCGTAATAATGCGCTGTTCAAGCATGGCACCGTATTCCTGCAAGGAATTGTACATGCGGTTCATTTCCTCATTTGCAACTCTTTTGGCTTCTATAGCCGCCTCCAGTTGTGTAACTTTATTGGGGATTTTTCGCTCCGCCTCTCGTTGCGACTGGTATTCACGCATGATTTCACGCTGCTCGCGGGTCGGCAGCAGGAAGTGGCAGGTAGCGACCGAGGCGATAAAAAGAAGCATGGAAAGAAGCGTGAACGGGATCGGGCTGAATGACGCGGCAGCGCCGGTGTTTTCGGTGACGACCGTGGAGAGATAATTTGCCCTGACCTCCGCCAGATACCAAAAGATGATTGCAAGGAACAGCAAGAGGCCAATTGCAATTGCTCGCTGTTGCCAAGGCGTTTTGCCTTTTCTGACGATGCGCTCAAAGGTATGTGCCAGAATTGCAAGCAGGGCTGCAAAAGCGATGCTCATGCCGATTGCTTCTATGAGATTGTAGCCCCATGCAGAAAAGCTAGGACGGTTCATCAGTCCTTCATACAGGCTAAGTACACCGACCACACTCCATGCTCCGTAAAGCCGGACGGGTTGGAATGGTGCTTTCAGCTTTCTTGCGGTATTTTCGCCCTTGTGCAAGGCTTGCTCCTGCGCCATGGTTAGCTGGTTTTGCAGCTCGGCAATATCTCGCTTCGTTTGCTCATTGTCCTTGCTGCGGTTTGCCTCCAGATTGTTCGTTTGCAGGCTTTCATTTATCGAGATAAACACCTCTTGATACTGCATATGGAACTCCTTGAAAAACGGCCCTATATCTTCATTGGATAAGGGCGGTTGCTTCTTTTCAGCGTAGGCTACCGAAACGATCGGAATGCGTTGCTCGATCAGTTTGATTTTTTGGTCTATAGCCGCCTCTAACTCGGGTCTATAGTACCTGATTGTTTTTGTTTCCATATTGATTTGATTTTAGTTATCGGTGTTTTTTTATTTCCGCGATTAGTTGGTGGTATTTATCGGCTTTCTGCCGTACGCCAGGAGCATTTCTGAATTCAGCAGCGAGTTTGGTTATGTCGTGTTCTTGCCCGATCACTTGTTTGGCAGATTTTTCCGTGAAGTCAGATTGAGTTTGTAGGCCGATAAATACCGCGTAAAAATCAAGTTGCCCAACTAGGACGGCAATTGAGAATAGGTATGCTGATGAAATTTTATTTTCAATCTCAATTTCGAGGGGTGACAAATTAATTTTTGATGAATTTTCCATAACTTTATTATTTGAATGTAAAGCACTAAAAATTCTGATTTATTAACCACCCACTGGTTCGCACATTAGCACCCACTGGTTCGCCTACCTTGTCAATACTTATATGAAAAAGAAGCCTTCCGACAGGAAAAGTTATTCTGCATTTTTCTTAAACTCATTGAGGGATAGAGTCATTTATAGGTATACCGAAAACAGAAAAGCGGATTTAAAGGATGAACTGCTAAAATTTAGCAAAGACAAGCGGAGTCCATACTATATTTCATTCAATGATGATATTGAGAAAAGTGTGGACGTGCGTTTTGACGGTCAAACACTGATTAAGTTTTTTCATAGAGAGCTTGACGAAAGCAGAAATGAAATTCCGCTATCTACAAGTCAAGAATTTGAAATATTCACGATTGAAACTCTTGATTTATATGCAGACACAATTAGAACGCCGAAAGGGACGCATTTTTCAAATTTCAGGCATATAAAGCTGGAAAGTGCCATTTTAATCAACGATGACTTCGTTCAAAATATATTATCTAAAAATCATCCATATAGTCATGTTGATTATTATTTAGGAAAAGATGACAATGACTGCCAATGGCATGGCGTGATTAAAACATGGGACTATCCAAGAAATCTCAACGAAACCGTTAAGGATCACATATTAGAAAATTTTGAGGGAAAGAGTAAAATAATTGCGGTGATTCATGGAAATGGTGGCTGTGGCAAGTCCACATTTTTAAGGCATTTGACTATAGCCTGTAAAAGTGAGCGATTCAGGGCAATATGGATAGATGATCTTAATGATTTTTGCGACATTGACTTACTCAAACTTAGCAAAACCTTTGAAAACTATCTTTTAATATTGGAAGACTGGTATGCCTATAGGCATAGCCCCGAATTAACTAGCAGGTTTCTAAATAGGATTGCAAAAATTAATAATATTAGAATAATCATTGGCGACCGCAATCCTATTGAAGAAAAGCCCTATTATCCTTATCTTATAGAGAATGGCGCGTTTGAATTATTAAATGATGAAAATAAATCAATCCTAAAGAAAGTAATAGGCCCAAATAAAAAATGGAGCGAGGCCGTTGCGAGTCAATTAACCACGTCAGCAATTAATAGCTGTCCAATTTTTATTTTACTGTTTGTTATTATACGTGTTGCTGAAGATGGATTGTTCACGAAAAGCAAATCGTTATTGCACCAGTTCAAAGAGATTATTGTAACAGATCAAAAGAAAATATATGGGAAATTCCCTGGCTTGGCTTTAGCTCTTTATTATGCGTCTTGCTTATTTAATAATAACTCAACAATTATGTCGTGGGATACCCTGTTAAGACTCGCAGATATTTTAAACAAAAATAATGAGACTAGCGATCGTCTGTTAGAATATAATCCAAATGATCCAATTGCTAAAGCTTTATTTCGCTACTTTTCACTAGAAAGACATCCCAGGTTTCCCGAATTCTTCAAGGATATTTATTTGTGTAAATTCCATCATAATTTATTAGCTGAAAAAGGCTTGTGTCAACCTCTTTTTGACGACTGGTATTTTGATAAAAGAATAAAAGATCAAATTGAACAATATTTTATTGACCCTGAAACAAGCGCTATTAAATGGTTTTTCATATCCTCGTTGTTGAAATGGTAGTTCATTAACTATTGACATATTTCAAAAATAGTAGTAATCTTCTTGAATGCAGTTCCTTAAAAGCGGCGTCGTTTGGTGTTCAAAGGAAGGGGCTATTATTCTTTTTTTTGGTCACTAAATGACCATGAAACATATAGCTTTAACAATCTCTAACATTGATCGACTCAATTTAATCCAAAAACGCCTTGCACAGTTGAGATCAATCTCTAATGAAGACAAGGTGTTTTTAAGCAGCTTCTTAGCTCAAATCCCTGAGGTTCATTTGTTCTTAAAAGATAAAGTACCCTTAGACTATAGCTTAACCGTTACAGCCTGGGATCAACAAGATGAAATCTTACAGCAGTGGGTAACGTTATTTGGCAATCTACCGGGTTGGGAGTACTGCCCATTCAGTGCTATTGTAGGAAGCGAAGACATAGAATTGCTAAAGAGGAGCATCGTTATCATCGCTTTTTTTGCACCTTCGTATACCCACAATACAAACCAAGCCAAAGAAGGTTATGAGGTACACTTGAAAGACGATGGTACAGCAATTTTTTTATTGCCCACATTGGAAGATGTCGAAAAGTATCCCGAACTGTACAACTTCAAAGGCACCTGGAAAGAAGCATATCTGCTATTGATTGAAACCTTGAAAAAGGGTTGGCCGATGGAGGAGTTTCCCGAGGAACTCAAACCGTTCTTAAAAAAGTAACACAACAAACCCGCACCGTGCAATTGCACGGTGCTTTTTTATTGCCCACCAATTTCGTAGCTTTAAATATGGCAATCGTCAAAATCCTAGCGAGGCATAACCCTTCATACAAAAGCCTTATCCAATACATACTAGATGAAGCAAAGATAAATAAAGCAGAGGTGTATACGCATAATCTGCGTTCTGACACTATAAACGATTATGTGCATGAATTTATCGAAAATCAAAGTTTTAGGCTGCAATCACGTACCGACCAAATCTATTTTTTTCATGAACTCGTTTCACTGTCCGCTAAAGAGAACAACGAACTTATTACAAAGGAAATGATTGACGATCTGGTACACGAATATATCAGACTGCGCGGCATAACTGGTGTAATGATCGGTGCCGTTCATCGGGACAAGGAGCATGTCCATATCCATTTCTGTACGTCAGGACTGCATTTCAGGACAGGCAAATCTTTTGGCATGTCCAAAGCAAAACTGCATGAACTGAAGGTATCTTTTCAGGAATACCATAAGCGAAAATACCCCGAACTCACCGAAAGCCTGCCGGAACATGGCAAAGGAGAGCGGTACCAAAGCCATGCAAAGTGGCATGCCAAACAGCGCGAGCAGATCATTGATACCGTAAACAGGTGTTTTGCACAGGCGACAAGCCAGCAGGAGTTTTTAGCACTATTGCGTGACCAAGGATTGCATCATTACGAACGCAACGGCAAGCCAACCGGCATAGAATATGAGGGCTTGAAGTTTCGCTTTTCCCGGCTCTTGCCGGATAAGCAATTTGAAAACTTGCCCGTTGAACGAAACGAGGAAGACCGAGTATTATCAGAGATACAGGCCGTGCGAGAATGGCAAAAGGAAAGGGATAACAGGGAGCATGATAGTGGCGACAGGGAACGGTAAGAGACTCTTTTCACAGAGGAGTTTTAATATTATTTTTTTATATTTATTACAAAAACCTAAATGTCAATTTAATGGACCTGAAGGAAATATATACTTATATTATTGAGAAGGGCGATTTATTCGGAATCGTCTGCGTTGTGGTGCTAATAATACTTCAAGCAGCTATAAGAAAAATACCAGCAACAAGTGAAACGCTTTCTCAAATACTTAAATTTTTACAGTGGTTTATTGTAATATCTTTAGGTTTCATTATACTTTTAAAAATATTTACTTCTCCACGCCTTGCCCCAGATGTGAGTAACAGTTCCAACCAGAATCAAAGCAATGTTGAAAAAAATGGTAATGTGACTAAAGTAAAACCAAAAACCTTTGTTTTAAATACTACTACTTCCTTGAAATTTTCTTCTGACAGCTTGTTTGTCTTACAAAAAAATGTCAGCCCTAATGGCATCATTACTATTGATACCCCCATTAATGACGCCTTAACAAGAATTTCTATTATTAAAGTTGACGATGAAGATAGCAAACTTAGCATATACGATAAAAATAATGATGGCCAATTAGATGATATTGATTTAAGCGAACATTTTGATGAAAAGCCGCTACATTCTTATATTGACCGGTTACAGTCAGCTGGCTATAGCGTTCAGTACGAATATGAAAAACCGGGGTTTTTCTATTATTTCAAATTAATTTTATGTATACCACTTCTTATCTATGCCGGTTATTTGTTGATTATGTTTATCCAATTAGCTTTCATGGGAATACGAATTTTATGGGATGATAGCCGACGCTATTTTAGACGTTAGTTAGCAAGATAGGGTGTATCGCCGGTGACAGATTGCTATCTTTCCGTCGGTGACACCCTATCTTGCGGGGAAATCCCCGTACCCCTTAGTTGCAATAGTCACAAGCTACTTTTGCCATACTTCCACACAAAGCCATTCCATTGCTTGTACATTCCTTTTGCTACTTGAATAATGGCTTTATTATCAGTCTTCGTTTGCCGGGAAGCTTCTTTGATGCTGGGATATCGCTTGATAAGGTTGTCTTGCAAGTCGTATTGCTCGATTGGCTTGCTGGTGGAATTATTCTTTTTCCAATCGGAACGGTCAGCCGTTTTTAGGTTTGATGGCAGCACCCGTTCCCGTGCGACAGCCCGCAATTGCTTTTCACTTTTGGTCACTACGGCCACGTTTTCCGGGCGGTTGTTATAGCCGTCACCGTCAATATTGATTACATATACCCCATTTTTCTTGTAATCAAGGCGCGGGTCAATAAACGTCTTATAAATGAGCCTGCGGACATTGCCATAGTATTGTTGATTTTCTACCGTCAGGGTTACCCCCAAGTCAATCATGGGCTCACCGGTTTTTACATTGTTACTTTTATTAACCTTCTGACTTAATATGCGTCCTGTGACGAATTGCTGATACAAACGCGGATGGGGAATAATACGGTCAAGCGACTTTATCCTTCCCTTTGTCGAAGCCTGGTAGTATCCTTCAAAACCGGGGATGTCTTTCCATGCTTCTCCGGGAATATCGATTAGAGATTTGTTTTGATAAGGAGGTATCTGATCCAAAGCTGAAAGTATAGGTTCTTTTAAAGCACAAATATCAGGAATACATTTTTGTTTTAGTGTTGCTATGAAATGCTGCAATAACCAAGCAGGTGTACATGATTATTGACGCACTTATAAGGGATTATAAAGCTAAAAAAGCCTCGTTTAAATGAACAAAGCCCAGCGCTAGGCCAGGCTTTGATTTGTTGTTTATTACCTATCACGTTATTATCGCAACCCCTGCTTTATAACTTCAACTTGAAATCAATCAAAATTTTGTTGGATTTTAATGTATCTGGTAACCATTCGTCCAAATTTTTATCAATATTTTCTTTATCAATTTTCAAAATTATTTTAGTGTTAACATTTGAGTAATTGTTGTCGATTAATATTATTGATTTTTCGGGATTTAATTCTAAGTACAAAAAACTAAATTTGATTAGTTTAATTATTGAAGACTCGTTTAAACCGGTTGTCTCAACTATTGCAATATTGACTTTTTTCAATTCAGCAAGTAATACCAATAAGATTTCATCAAATAAACCATACTCTTCTAACCTGAAAGGGAATGTTCCAGATATATTTATGTCATCTTTTATCTTCAATAATTCCTTTTTATTCTCTTCAAAGTATATTGGCACTTTGATTGCACTTTTAAAAAAAGAATTTATAAAAGAAACTTTTTCAGCGATGGCATTAAAAACATCGCCCTGTATCCCAAGCTCATTGGAAAAAAACAAATAAAGTTTTCCATATTTAAACTTGAAATTGAGAATCTCGTTTGATTCAGAGGCATTATAGTCAACAATAAAATAACTATCCATAATTACTTAACAACGAATTTATATATTTTTATACCGTACTCTAAAGCGGGCTTAGTGGACCAATTCCCATTTTTTATTAATTGCTCAACGTACAGAGGATCACCTTTCTCTATCATATATCTAAGTGCGGCTGCCATCTTGTGGTTCCCATCAGTTAAAATATATTTACCATTTTCTATTACTCCTGCTACTCCATGTTTAGGATTGAACGTTTTATTTACCATTTGTGAATAATAGTCATCAACAACTTCAGTAAGCGCAGCACCTGATTTCTGCCCAGAATAAATGTTGATACCTGCAGCAGCCCTTTCTATTTGAGTTGCCATGCCCTCCGCAGCATTTTTTGAAAACATTCCTAGTATTGAATTATACGCCGAAATAGCCTCGTTCTCTGCAAACATATATAATTCTAATATACCTGTAATTTCTTCGGTAGTAGCTTTTCCATAGTTACCATCAGTAAGATCGTCACCAGATGCCCCCGCTTGCCCCAAAACAGGTATGTAATAATACCAATTAGGCCAGAATTTTGTTGCCTCTTTCTTTTTTGCCTCTTTTTTCTTTTTTCCCTTATCCTTTGATTGTCCGGAAGTGGTTTTACTGGTTGATGCTAATGTGGTTATACTAGCCGGTGCGCCACTTTCACTAAGTCCGAAAAATGCATTATCTTCCGCGGCCCATTTATCCAATATTGTCTGATCGTATAAACCATCAACGTCAATATTTCTAATTGGATTATCTTCTCCATAGTTGTAGGCAGACCATCTTCTACTTATCTCTGCAAGAGGATCGGGAGATGTCCACCTTGCAATTACCGGATCATAGAAACGTGCACCGTAATCGTATAGCCCCTTATAAGTTTTAAGATTTTCCCTGGTTTTTCCACTTGCACGTTTTCGGTGCTATAAAGAACGTTTATGCTTGTAAAGTTAACAGATATTTTTTTGCTCACAAGTCCCGATGGTTGGTTGATTTTTACCACAGGGGCCTGTCGGATTGGTTGTTTTTTGAAGATTCTGCCGGATAAGTGGTGGGATTTTTTTAAGATAGAGTTAGCGGGTGATGCTTGTTGAGCGCCTCTTTAAGGTCTTCCAGATTGTTGGTTTTGTAGCGTTCGGTCGAGCTGACATAGCGATGCCCCGCCATATATTGGACTGTCCGCAGGTTCTTTTCCTTAAGCCATTCTGTTATGACGCTTTGCCTGATCTGCTTTGCATGTTTGTATTTTGGATTCAGTTTACGTAATGCATAATTGAGGTGCAACAAGCTGTTTCTAAGGTCTTCAAGACTACTGATGCTGATAAAGAGCCGCTCAATATTCTGTTCATCTTTATAGTGACCTGGCTTTCGCCCTGAACGTTCGTCCAGGCGTTCGGCTATTATCTTTGGCCGGATCACCAAAAGATATTCGTGCAATTCCAGGATCTGATGAGGTTGTAAAGCAAGCGCCCTGCCAAGCTGCCTTCCTGTTGCGGGAATATGGATTTTACCCTCTCTAAGTTTCAGGTGTTCAGGCCGCAGGTGGAGTAGTTCGTCCCTGGTAATCGCCTGATAGACAAACAAACCAACAATTACTTTATTACGATAGGTACGGTTGTCCGTTACCTGGTAACTTTCATAAAGTGATTCCATTTCGGCGTTGGTTAGCAGATCATGAGGAAGATTTATGATCGTTCCTTTCAGGATAATACCAGCTGCCGGGTTATGACTAATCTTCCGTTCCTGCTGCAAATAAGCGAAGTAATATCTTAAAGATCGCATCATTTGATTGATTTGCCTGATACTATGGTTCTCCTGCCTGAGCCGGTCAGCAAACTCTAAGACATCCGCATGAGTAAGCTGCTCGACCGCAAGACTTTCTTTTTCTGTCCATTCGAGGAAGATACCTGCATAGTTCCTGTTCTGACGAATGTAGTCTGGGCTGTAATGTTCCTGTTGTAAATAAGATTTGAAAGGCTCTAAAGCTGTCAGTATAGCAGGAGCAAAGTTATACAGGCTCTGGGGAACTTGCCTCGTCGCGCCTTTCAGGATAATGCCGGCTGCGGGATTATTGCCTGCCTGCCCAAGCCATTTAAAGTAATACCTTACCGACAGCAACATCCGGTTAACCTGCCTGATCCTATGGCTATCCTTTTTAAGCTGGCTGGCAAACTCCAGCACATCCGCAGGGGTCACCTGTTCTGCGGCAAGGCTTTTCCGCGCTATCCATTCCAGGAAGATACCCACATAGCTCTTATGCCGCCGGATATAGTCTTTATCGTAATGTCCCTGCTGCAAATAAGCCTGGAAAGGCGCTAAAACTGCCAGTACAGCGGGGGCAAACTTATATTTGCTCATGCTTTAAGTGGGTGTAGATCTGCGTACTTTCCATGCTGCTATGTCCTAAAAAGCGCTGGATTTGTTCTAACGGCATTCCTGAATGCAGCAGATGGCTGGCAATGCTATGTCGCAGGGTATGCAGCCCGACAGGTTTATTATTGATGCCCGCTGTATTTTTCAATGTTTGCAGGCGCGTATAACACGTTTCGCCAGTGAGCCTGTTACCATTAACATTCAGGAATAAGGCATCATCCTTTTTATCCCCGGTCAGATGAGGACGGGCATACAAGATATAGTTTTCCAGATCGGCTTTAGCGGTACCGGCCAGCGGCACGTAACGCTCTTTATAACCCTTACCTTTCCTTACATAAACCAGTTCCTTATCTAACAGAATGTCTTTAACATTGACGTTAACCGCTTCGTTTCTCCGCAGGCCGCAGCCATAATACAGGGCAAGCATGGCTCTGTCCCGCAGCCCGAATAAATCATCCTTAACAGCATCGTACAGCTTGCTGACCTCCTGTAAAGTGAGAATGCTTTTGATATTGGTGCTTTTGCCTTTAATGCGCAGCTTCACCGTAAAACTGCCTTGCCCGCTTTCAGTAAGGTAGCGGACGAACTTCCGGATCACCTGGAATTGCTTGCGGATATAGTTTTTGCTTAACCCGCCGCCCCATTTATCATTAGGTCGTTCTTGCAGGTATTGCAGGTAGTCTTTCAGATGTTTTTCCTGAATATCATGCTGGTGATTGCAATCACGGGCTTCCAGAAAAGCAAGGAACTCAGCCAGCATTTTGGGCATATCCCGGTGGCTGGTCGGTTCAAAGTTCATCACGCGCAGCCATTGGGTAAAGCCTGCATGAAGCCGGATATAGAGTGGATTTTTTAAGGTGCCTTGCATTTTCTACTGCGCTTGGGTTACTGCGGTTTTCTTACTGGTTTTCTGCACGTTATGTAACCCATCGGGGCTTTGGGCTACACCTGGGGTACTATGATTTACCTTACGTATCTCAGTCAGGATGTTTGCCATCATGGAATGTGCATCATTGGTCAGGGTTTCCAGATCATCCCAGCTTTGTACTTTGTATTCAAAGCCTTTATAGCGGCTGCCACGCGCGATTTTGATATAACCCATGCGTTCCAGTTCATACAGGTAACGAGCCAGGCTGCTTGGGCTGAGGCGAAAGACAGGACGCACCTCTTTGCTGTAAAAGGTTTCGCTATCGTTTTGTCTTAGCCAGGCTTTCAGTTTTTCAAAGAATGAACGGCAGGCATCATTTAACTCATCGCTCTTTTTGAGCAGGGTTGTTTCCAGCAGTGAAAAGGCGACTTCTATATCTTCAATTGTGCTTTCCACATACTGCTCGCCGGTACTGATATCGGTTTTCAGTTCCCTTTGATACTGGTGGTACCAGGTAATGGTTTCGGTGAACAAAAGCAGCAGCAGCATGGTGCGCCTGGGCTTGAATATGGCCTCCGGCAGTTGCAGGTAGGTGGCATAGGGGTTTTTAACGCCGACAGGCTGTAATAACCGCTGTACGTTCTTCAACTGTTCGCGGACAATGCGCTCGGCCTGATGATCCACCACCCCGGCGCTTTGCTTGCGCTGGTAATCCATAATCTTTTTATCCTGTTCAGGGCTGCCATCCGTGTACAGCAGGATACACCGGTTGGCGTTGTCCTCGTAAAGTTGTTCGCGGGTAGTGCAACCGCTCACGCATACCGGCCCCTCCACAGTGAGCGTAACCGTTTTCAAGTTACCTTTGCTATCTTTCAGGGTTACCGTTTTGGTTATCCTGCGCTTACTTTGCAGTTCCCGGAGCGGGTACAGCACGTTATCCGCGCCGTCCATATCTTCGATCAGCAACAGCTTGTTTTTCAGTTCATCCCTGCCGAAATAGTAAAAGGCATTCATGCTCAGTACGGTGATTTCCAGCTTATCTTCTTCCGGGATCAGGTCGCTGACCTTTTCCTGTAACCAGGTCTTACCGCTGCCTGACGGCCCCAGGCACATCAGGTGAAGTGGTGTATTCCGTTTTCTCGAAGTATAGATCAGGTAAGCGATCAGGCTGTTCACCTCCTCACCGATAATGCCGCTGGACGCGATGGCCTGCCTGGTTCTGCCGAGCAGGCCTGGCGCTTTAAGGTATTGCAGGGCAATCTTACGCTCACCCTCGGTGAGCTGCTTCTTTTCGGCTTGTTTAGGCTTCATGGCTTCCAGCCGCTCAGTCCGGTAATCTTCCAGGGCAGCAGTCAAGCGGCTGATCACCCCGGCGAGTTCAGCCGCAGCCACATCCAGCGCATCACCGGCTTTCTCTATCAGTTGTTCGGTGTGAACGCTGTTGTACAAGTCAAGGTTGTGGCGGAAAGCCCTGTTGGTATTGCCACCGCAGACTATCTTTAATGTTACTTTTAAGCGGTCAAAGCCGGTCAGTTTAATGCCGCCCAGGACGGTAATGTGCAGCTTGCCATCAATGTATAACAATAGTTCAGGATTTTCTACAATAAGCTTAGGTACTATATTCATTAGAAATGATGTTATATACTACTTTTTTATTTTGCAATAATAAGTATGATGCTTGCATAAACGCAAGTGATACCCATTTGTATTTTACCACGTACTATGTGTATCATTCTTAGTATTTTTGATGTGATAGGAACAAAGGAATAATGAGTTTAGGAACCCGGATCAAGGAGTTACGTACCCAAAAAAGACTGAAACAGGCGGAGCTTGCCAAAATCGTAGGGCTGAACTCTTATGTGCAGATTGGCCGCTATGAAATAGGCAAGGCCAAACCCGCAGCAGATATGCTTTCCAAGCTGGCCAGGGCATTAGATACAACTACCGATTACCTGGTGAATGATGACATGAACGATGCATCGGTAACGGCGCAATTGACTGACCGGGAGTTGCTTAAACAGTTTAAGGAAGTGGAGTTATTTAGTCCAGAAGACAAGCATTTAGTGAAGACTTTTATTGATGCCTTTATCACCAAAAGGCATATCCAGGAATTGGCTAAGTAAAAGCTATATAACGAACAAAGCCCCAATCGGGGCCTTGTCATTTACATTTATCTTTCTTTTTTATTCGGACTAACCTTTTAATATCACAACTAACATAAAGCACACTGTGATGATTAATTGCACTATGCCGGTTCTATTTGCAATGTTCTTTTGAGTTACTTTATCATCCTTATCACTTAACGACACTCGATTGCCTGCATAAGCTGCTGCTATTAGTATGACTCCTTCTGCCACTGATATAAGTATCTTTAGTCCAAGCCTGGCAGATGAATGTGCTAAACTTTCCGGAATGAGCAAGTCGTTATAAAATGCGTTCAATATAACCAGCAGCCAGCATATTATAATTTGATAAATGACATTAACTATAGTGTAGGTTGGTCGTTTCATTGTTCGGTTTGTCCTTGTATATTTTGCTTTGAGTAATTATGGTGTGGCCCTGCTGGTGCTGCTTGTTGGGCTTTATTCCAGTCGGCTACAGAATAGTTTTTACCATTATAGGTTACACCTGTAAAGTTACCTTTTCCATCGATAGATATGCGCACACCAATTGATGCCACCTGCTTTGGATCATTTTTAATCAAATCGGTTAATCCCCCATAAGTAGCAGCACCCGTCAATAATATGTTTTTACCGCCTGTATCGCCAATAAGTGCTTCAGAAGCAGGGAAGCCTTTACCTGTCAAAGTGATATTAGCATCTAAAAATCCTGCCTTATCATTCTCTGTTAGACTAATCCCTGAATTTAACATTACGTCCGGTGCGAGTTTCAAGCCTGCTGGATCAGAACCAGTAAGATGTTCATCTACCGAAAGGGTATGATTATCACCAGATTCAGACATTCCTATTCTATCTACCGAGCCTTCAGAAGAAAAGTTTTCTGCGTTCCCAACTGGGATACCAAAGAAATGTGTACCAGTGCTGGTTACATGCCCACCTGAAACTTCCCCAGTAACCGGATTGATTGTTGTAGTCTGCGACAAACGTGAACTTGCGTTTGAACTTGCAGAGAACCCTCTTTTATCATCATCAAAACCAGACCCTGAGAATGAACCTGGGGGGGCAAAAGCCCGGACAGTTACAGGGAATGGAAATAATCCATCTGGATCAAACAGTTTCATTGGATTATTAAGAACGTAGTTGTAAGGTGACCAACCTGGTAGCTTCTCAGCTAATGGATCTGGAGTCGTCCATCTACCGATTACAGGGTCGTAGAAACGTGCACCGTAATCGTATTGCCTGCCATAAAGTTTTCCGATTGTTTCCGATTTTCAGCTTTGCACTTTTTGGGTGCTATAAAGAACGTTCAGGCATGGTAAAGA
>NZ_JANUBZ010000026.1 GCF_024808665.1 Mucilaginibacter empetricola | reverse complement strand
TGCCTGTGTAAACCAAAACAGAGTCTATGAAAAAAATTATCAAAGATTGCTTGCTTGAATCATAGAAATCGAACGATAGAGAGAAATCTTATACGTGCGGCATTAGCGTTTTGCATTGCCCGCCCTGCTTAGTTCGCTGTGCATGGTGTAGAAGATTTCTCTCTGTCGCTCAAGAGATAGTTTCTCTCTATCGTTCGAAATGACATCACGGGTTTATACCTTTTTAGACTTACTCAGTTTTAAAAACTTCGTAAGTCTTTGCTAATCGATGCAATCACATCCCAAAAATCGGTGAAATCATCACTAAAAATCAATGTAATCAAAAAACTTTGACACAAATAGAAATCTCCACTCACATCAATGCACCTATCGAGCGGTGTTTTGATATGGCGCGGAGTTTTGATCTGCACCTTATCTCCACTCAACAAACCAGCGAACAGGCTATTGCGGGCCGCACCAGCGGTTTAATTGAGCTGGGGGAAACCGTAACCTGGCGGGCCAAACATTTTGGCATTTGGCAAACGCTTACATCTAAAGTAACGGAGTTTAATTATCCTTATTCCTTTACCGATGAAATGGTGACCGGAGCTTTTAAAAGCTTCAGGCACGAGCATATTTTCGTAGCCATTAATAATCAAACAGTAATGCGGGATATTTTTATTTTTGAATCACCTTTCGGGATGATAGGAGAGTGGGCGAATCGTCTGTTTCTAGGCAGATATATGATGAATTTGTTGTTGAAAAGGAATGGGGTGATAAAGGAGGTGGCGGAAAACGATACCCAGACTTACGAAGTTTTAAAAACTTCGCAAATCTGAATGTTTTTTACAGTTACTCCTTCTTATAATCCTTATGCACAATTAAAAAGCTGGCGCGTTCCGTTTTGTGCAGGGGTACATCCCAGTTACCCTGGTAGGTAATTTTGGTTGGCACCAGCTCGCCATCGTATTCGGCCAGTTCAATATTCATTTGTATATCAAAGCTGAAGATCCAATTGCTGTATTTCATATCCACATAGCGGCCCAATATTTTAAAGGTGCGGGCATCAAATATGGTGTTCATCTCTTTAATTACTACATCGTTATCGCTTATGCTGGGCTTTCTTACCACACGGAAACGGTACACCGGGATAGTATCCAGGTATTTCCCCCGCGCAAACTGGTAGAAATAATAATCGCGCATATCCTTCGAGAATATTTCAGATTTACTGCTGATGAAAGGAATGCCGGTTACTTTATGCCCCGGTCTGAATATTAACGTCTTTAGCTTGTCTTTATAACTTTCGTTTTTCCCGCCTTTTCCGTCCAGTGATGGACCATCAGCAAAATCAGAATTATAGGCATTGCCAAAAATATAGTCGAACATCTCTACCGTATACAATTGGTATTTGCCGTTGCTTTTATACACATTACCACTGTCCTTTTTAACAAGGTATTCGGTAGTGTGTTTTCCGTGAACGTCGGTATGTTTTATTTTGCGATAGATCTTACCATCAACCTTATTGCTTTTGTTATAAGTATAAATGCGGTTCTCGGCAATAAAGCTGTATTTTTTCATTGCACGGAAAGCTTTGTAAAAGCCGGTATCAGCCAGTACGGCATCAATAAAATCCTGCGCATTTAAATGATGAGAATGAATATTTACTGTCGAATCCAACACAATAGTACGGATGGTATCCGGGTTAAAGCGTTTAATCTGCTGGGCGGAAGAGCTGAAAACGAAAAGTAGAAAGCTAAAAGCGAGGAGAAGTTTTTTCATAGGTTTATTTCTGTTTTGCTTGGGCTTTTATACCAAACTTAATCCGCCGTCAACAGCAATAACTTGTCCGGTAATATAGGTATTTTCAATAAGTGTTGCTATCAAACCTGCAACATCATCGGGTTCACCAACCCGGCCCAGTGGAATGGTTTGGTTATATTGATTAAATGTTTCCTGCTTTTTTTCGGGCGGTAAAAAATCCCACCAGGTAGTATTGATTACGCCGGGTGCTACCGCATTTATTCTTAATGGCTTTAGCTCTTTGGCCAAAGTAGGGACCATAATTTCTATTGCACCATTAATAGCGCCAAGGCCGGCAGTACCCGGAGCCTTTGATCGTGGACTGATAGAGGTGATAAAAGTGATACTTCCTGTTGTGGTAATATAAGGCAATACCGCCTGGGCCATTTGCAATTGCGGAAAAAACTTTCCTTCAAAGCCCTGGCGTAAATCGTTCAGATTTAAATCTGCAAAACGCCCCATGCCTTTTCCTCCGCTAAGCGCAATAACTAAATGATCTATCTGGCCAATCTCTGCCATTGCCTGCTTCAAAACCTCGCTATTAGTGGCATCAACACTTTTACCAGTTGCGTTTGGACCAAGCTCCTTTAGCGCCTGGTTAAGTTTCTCCATATCCCTGCCTAAAATAACTACGTTAAAACCTTTGGCTATTAATAATTTCGCGGTAGCAAACCCCATTCCTGAAGTTCCACCTGCAATCACTACATTTTGCATTTTGTTTTGTTTATGTAGATGTTTAGGGTTATGTGTGTTTAAATTGCGGCTATTTTAATTCCCCAATTGCTTAACCGCCAGATAAGCCATTAAGCCGGTGCTTATTTTAAAAGCATCTTCTTCCACATCAAAGGTTGGTGTGTGTACCGATGAGGTAATACCACGGCTCTCATTACGGGTGCCTAAACGGTAAAAGCATGAATCGGCTACTTGTGAGTAATAGGCAAAATCTTCGGCAGCCATCCATATATCCAGGTCGAGCACGTTTTCTTTACCTAAATAATATTCTGCATGGCCACGGGTGGCGTGGGTTAGTTTTTCTTCATTTATCAGGAAAGGATAGCCGCGCATAATATTAAAATCACAACTACCGCCCATGCTTTCGGCAATGCCTTCGGCCATCTTTTTCATTTTGATATGAGCCTCACCGCGCCATTTCTCATCCATGGTACGGAAAGTGCCTTCCAGGTAAACCTCATTAGGGATAACATTGGTGGCGCCATTGGCAATCACTTTTCCAAATGAAAGCACCGATGGGCTTTTTGGATCAGCAAAGCGACTTACCACCTGTTGTAATGCGGTTAATATATGCGCGGTAATAATTACCGGGTCAATGTTTTGTTGTGGCTGTGCGCCATGGCCGCCTTTGCCATGTACAGTTACATAAATCTCGTCTGTCGAGGCCATGTATTTGCCTGCACGGAAACCTACTTTACCGGCGTCAATCAAGGGCATTACGTGTTGCCCTAAAACCGCCTGCGGTTTTGGATTTTCCAATACACCTTCCTTTATCATCAGGCTGGCGCCGCCGGGCAGTTTTTCTTCCGCCGGTTGAAAGATCAATTTAACCGTTCCGCCAAACTGACTTTTCAAGTCGGTTAATATTTTTGCAGTACCCAGTAGTGATGATGTATGCGCATCGTGCCCGCAGGCATGCATTACGCCTGTGTTTTGCGATTTATAAGGCACATCGTTAGCCTCCAGAATAGGCAAGGCATCCATATCGGCACGCAGGGCCACTACTTTATCCGATGGTTTATCTCCCTTAATTAAAGCAACTAAACCATTATCGGCCATGCGCTCATATTTCAATCCCAATGCATCCAAACGGGACGCAACAAAAGCAGATGTTTCAACTTCGTGAAAAGAAAGCTCGGGGTGTGCGTGCAGGTGGCGACGGGTAGCCACTACATCATTAAAAATATCCTGCGATAGTTGCTGTATTTGTTCTTTAATCATTGGAGGCGTCAGTTTTAGGCGGATTAATTTTGCCTTGAATTATAAACAGGCTGGTAAACTTATCTCTCAAATCGTTCTGCAGCTTTTGCGCTTCCAGCTTTGTTCTGAAATCGCCAACCTGTACTTTAAAATTGGGTTCGGTATATAAAATATAAGTCCTGGTGTCGGGATACTCTCCCAGGAAACGGGCCTGCGCACTATAGGCATCCTGGCGGTTAGAGCCAAAAAAAATCTGTACCCGGTAGCCACTCGTTGCATCATCACCAACTGCTACATTTTTACCTAAAGAGGCCCTACGGGCAATCAGTGTATCTATCAGTGGATCTTTTACCACTTCCACTTTGCCACGGGTTTGGGCATGTGATAATGCAGGCAAAATAAACAGCACAAAAAAAATACAGTAACCTATCCAACCAATTTTAGTTTTCAAATAAGATGCTGTATTTTTCATATGGTAGTTTAAATATAGTATCAAAAACAAGGGATGTCGCGCCAATGTTTTGGTACGGCATCCCTTTTAAATATTAATTCTGACCTACGCCATGGCAGTTTTTGTATTTTTTGCCACTGCCACAAGGACAAGGATCATTTCTTCCTATTTTTTGTTCAACTCTTACCGGGGTGGCTTTTTGCAGCTCGCGCATATCCTGCATTGCTGCACCATTGGCATCGCCAACCAGTTCGGGTTTTGAGGTGCGCATTTTTTTAAGGTCGAGTTTTGGTTGTGGTTTCGCTTCGTGGATGTCATCAGCCTGCTGCTGCACCGGTATACCACCTCTGAACAGGAAGCTAACCAGCTCCTTATTTACTGTTGCCAGCATCTGGCGGAACAATTCAAAAGCTTCGAACTTATAAACCAATAACGGGTCCTTTTGTTCGTAAACTGCGTTCTGTACAGATTGCTTTAACTCATCCATTTCGCGCAGGTGTTCTTTCCAGGCATCATCAATCAGGTACAGGGTAACATTCTTCTCGAATGATTTAAACACTTCATGACCATGACTGGCTACTGCCTTTTTCAATGGAACAGCTACCTGTATGCCATGCACACCATCAGTAAACGGAACAACTATGTTTTCAACATATTCGCCACGGGTATCAAACACATCTTTTAATACCGGGTAGGCTTGTTGTGCAATAGCATCGTGTTTACGTTTATAAAACTCCATTACCTCTGCAAAAACTCTGTCAACCAGTTTGTTTACAGAAGTATTTACAAATTCATCGTGTGATAATTCAACATCAACCGAAAACAAGCGGATAACTTCCAGGCTAAAACCTTCAAAGTTGTTGGCCTCTTTATACTCCGTTACTACATCTTCAACAACATCAAAAATGGTGTTATTGATATCCACTTCTAAACGATCGCCAAATAGCGCGTTTTTACGTTTTGCATAAATAACGGTACGTTGTGAGTTCATCACGTCGTCATACTCCAGCAAACGCTTACGGATACCGAAGTTGTTTTCTTCTACTTTTTTCTGCGCACGCTCTATAGAGTTAGAGATCATGGAGTGTTGGATCACTTCACCTTCTTCAATACCCATACGTACCATCAGGTTCGATATTCTTTCAGAACCGAACAAACGCATCAGGTTATCTTCCAGCGAAACAAAGAATTGTGATGAACCCGGATCACCCTGACGACCGGCACGACCACGCAACTGACGGTCAACGCGGCGCGACTCATGGCGCTCGGTACCCACAATGGCTAAACCGCCGGCTTCTTTAACGCCTGGGCCTAATTTTATATCCGTACCACGACCAGCCATGTTGGTCGCAATAGTCACGGTACCTGTTTTACCAGCTTCGGCCACAATATCAGCCTCTTTCTGGTGCATTTTGGCATTCAGTACGTTATGTTTAATACCGCGCAGTTTCAGCATACGGCTCAACAATTCCGAAATTTCAACAGATGTTGTACCTACCAGTACCGGGCGGCCTGCTTGCGTTAAAGCCACAATTTCTTCGGCAACCGCATTGTATTTTTCACGTACCGTACGATAAACCAAATCTTGTCTGTCGGCACGGCTGGCTGGGGTATTGGTTGGTATTTCAACCACATCCAGTTTGTATATTTCCCAAAACTCACCAGCTTCGGTAACTGCAGTACCTGTCATACCGCAAAGCTTGTGGTACATACGGAAGTAATTTTGCAGGGTAATGGTAGCAAAGGTTTGGGTAGCATCTTCTACCTTAACATTTTCTTTTGCCTCAATTGCCTGGTGCAAACCATCAGAGTAACGACGGCCATCCAATACACGGCCTGTTTGCTCATCAACAATTTTTACCTTGCCTTCGTCCAAAATGTATTCGGTATCTTTTTCAAACAGGGTATAAGCTTTCAGCAATTGGTTTACCGAGTGGATACGCTCTGATTTAATAGAGAAATCGCGCATCAGCTCATCCTTATTTGCAATTTTTTGTTCTGCTGGTAAGTCTGATTTTTCAATTTCAGCAATTTCGGTACCCACGTCGGGCATCACAAAGAAATGAGGGTCTTCACCAGATGTGGTGATTAACTCAATCCCTTTTTCAGCCAATTCAACCTGGTTATTTTTTTCATCAATTATAAAAAACAGCTCGGCATCTACTTTATGCATTTCCTTACTTTGGTCCTGCATGTAGTAATTTTCTGTTTTCAGCAACACTTGTCTGTTGCCTCCTTCACTCAAATATTTTATTAAGGCTTTGCTCTTTGGCAAACCTCTAAAGGCGCGCAATAAAGCTAAACCACCTTCTTCGGGACCAGTTTTGCCTTCGGCGATTTGTTTTTTTGCGTCGTTTAATACCGCGTTAACGTAGGCTTTTTGTGCATTTACAAGGCGCTCAATACGTGGTTTTAGTTCATAAAACTCATGCTCATCACCACGAGGTATAGGACCAGATATAATTAAAGGTGTACGGGCATCGTCAATTAAAACGGAGTCAACCTCATCCACCATGGCAAAATGCAGCTTGCCTTGTACCAGTTCTTCCGGGCTACGTGTCATGTTGTCACGCAGGTAATCGAAACCAAACTCATTGTTTGTTCCAAAAATAATATCGCTCATGTAAGCTTTACGGCGCTCTTCTGAATTTGGCTCATGTTTATCAATACAATCAACCGATAAACCATGGAATTCATATAAAGGCCCCATCCACTCCGAGTCACGGCGTGCCAGGTAGTCATTCACGGTTACAATGTGTACTCCCCGTCCGGCCAGTGCGTTCAGGTAAGCTGGCAGGGTAGCTACCAGGGTTTTACCTTCACCCGTAGCCATTTCAGAAATTTTACCCTGATGCAGTACGGCGCCGCCAAGCAACTGTACATCATAATGTACCATGTTCCAGGTTACTTCGTTACCGGCAGCAATCCACTTGTTATGATGAATAGCTTTATCGCCCTTAATCACTACGTTGGGTTTGCGGGCAGCTAAATCACGGTCAAACTGACTTGCGGTAACTTCAATGGTTGCATTTTCTGTTAAGCGTTTTGCGGTTTCTTTTACCACGGCAAAAGCCTCTGGCAAAATGCGCAGCAAAATAACTTCCAGCTCTTTGTTACGGTCTTTTTCCAGTTTATCCAACTGGGTATAAAGCTCAACTTTTTCGCTAACGTCTATATCCGGATTATTCTCCGTTTTATCTTTAATTTCCTGTATCTGGTTGTCAATATCGGCAAGACCTTCGGCAATAATTTCTTTAAAGCCTATGGTTTTTGCCCGCAGTTCGTCATGACTGATATCGCCTAATTTGGCAAATTCAGCCTTAACCTTTTCAACCAAAGGCATCAAACTTTTAACATCCCGTTCTGATTTGCTTCCGAAAAGCTTACTTATAAAATTTAACATGTTATTTTTATCTGTTGCAATAAACTCAACAATTGCGCCACAGCAATAATGAGCCATTATGACAGGCAAAGTTACAGTTTATTAGGGATTTCACCGATTTGTTTTTGTTGATTTCACGGATTTTGGGCGGAAATCAAAAATAAAATTTGTAATTATGATGACAAAAGGGTGTGTCGCCCCCACGCCGAAAAACTTACGAAGTTTAATTCGATATTGTTTGTTTTCAATGGCCTCATTGAGGGCTTCGCCGTTTAAAAACTTCGTAAGTTTAATATCGTCGGTGAAATCACAAAAAATTATTTTTCCTGGGCGTTCATTATTCCACCTACTATTTTTCCATAGGCTAATACCGGGGCGGCGGCAAATGAGATCTTTTTCTTCCAGTTAACATAACGATCGTTAATAAAATCGTCCCAGTTATGGCCATTCAATTGTGCTCTACCTAATGAGATGCAGGGCTCGGTAATTTTTGTAGTATGCCACCATCCCGAAGGAAAAAGCAGCGTTTCGCCCTGATTAAGGGTAAATTCAATAGGTTTTGCCTCTTTAAACAACGGAAACCGCTCATGATCCGGATCGAGGAAGTTTACCTGCGAAAATTTGGGGTTATCTTCAAACGGATACATGTTGGGCGTTAACTCAGGCGGGTACATAATAAAATCTTTTGACCCATATATCTGTGTTATTTGCGTATGCATAAACAAAGCATCGAAGTGCAGGTACGGAAAGCTAGCGCCTTTTCCGCCTAAAAATATTTCGTAAACGGTTGTGCCTTGTAACAACTGTTTGGGCATCAATTTATGGTTAATGCGATCCATTTTGCCATAAATAATTTCGGGTAAAAAGTATTCCATCAGCTCGGGGAATACTTTTTTTACATCAAAGTTGAAAGGGTAGGGTGCAGGGTCTTCTTCGGTTGAGTTTAGCATCATATCAACAAAATCGGCCATGTTATAGGTTATGCCATTTATGTTTTTGGTGATGTGTGCGTAATGTTTTTTAAAGTAAGCCGGGGTAAAATTCTTCATCGCTTTCCAGTTTTTTGCGGCATCTGTTAACACCACCGGAAGCTTGGTTTTTACATATTCGTTTATAAACTCTTCGTGCGATAAATTGGTACGCTTGTCTACATTGGTAATCTCCTGGTGTTTAGCCGGGGTCTGCAATTGCTCAGTAAGCATATAAATCAGGGTTGCTTTATAGGTTTAAATCGTAGTTTAAAAATTAATCATCGGCTAAATATTCCTATACGAAGAATATAGTTATAAGGTTACAGGTTTTATTTTTTTGATGATGAGCACGCAAAGATATCAGGCATCTTCGTCCGAATCTGGGTCATCCTCACCGTCTTCATCATCAAAATCTCTAAAAAAACGATCCTCGTCAAACATCAGCTCTTCCAGTTTTTCCTGCTCGGGTGTGCTGGCGTCAAAACGAATGGCCCAATTGTCAGGCACGTCGTAGGTTTTATCAAAACTGCGTATCCAATCCACAAAAACCAGTCTGAATTCGTTCACCTTTTCGCGCATCAGGTCAACGTAATCCTCTTCATTTATTTTCACCATAGAGGCAAAAGTTATGGCGTTAAACATATCCTGACAGGCCAATTTTATTAAAACAGCATTCTGCATGCGCAGGGTATATAACCCTCCACCTTCGGCACCGGCAATTTTAGCCTGAATAAGTGAAGCGTTGCTAAACATCTGGGCAGCCAGGTGCTCCTTCATTTCATCCTCCTTCAATGCTTCGGCAATTACTTCAACCAGGTCAAACAACTCCTGTGCTTTTCGATACACGGGTAATTTTTCGTACTTATCTGATCGGTGCGACATGGGGGTATTTGTTTTATTTGAAGATACGGTTATTTCGGCATGGAAACAATCTGGCATCTCCCTAAAAACAATTATAAACTCAGAAAACTGATAGCCCTTCAATACATTGATAAAACAGCATATCAAACTTCCGGCTTTTGCACTTTAGCTACTTTCCGACTAAAAATCTATCTTTGACCCATGAATATCCTGCTCCTTGGTTCGGGTGGAAGGGAAAGCGCCTTTGCCTGGAAAATAGCTCAAAGCAAAAAATGTGAAAACCTGTTTATTGCCCCCGGCAACGCCGGTACCGGCCAGTACGGCACCAATTGCGATGTAAAAGTAAATGACTTTGAAGGCATTAAGCAACTGGCATTAAGCAAGCACATCAACCTGGTACTGGTTGGCCCCGAAGAGCCTTTGGTTAAAGGGATTCATGATTTTTTTCTGGCTGATGAGCAACTAAAACACATCCCTGTTGTTGGTCCACAAAGCGAAGGCGCGCAGCTGGAAGGCAGTAAGGATTTTTCTAAACAATTTATGGTTCGCCATAATATCCCGGCAGCGGCATCAAAAACTTTTACAAAAGATACGCTTAAAGAAGGTTCTGAATATTTGACTACTATAGGCCTGCCCATCGTATTAAAAGCCGATGGCCTGGCAGCGGGCAAAGGCGTATTGATTTGCACAAGTATTGAAGAAGCACAACAGGAGCTAAAAGAAATGCTGACCGAAGCTAAGTTTGGCGATGCCAGCTCAAAGGTTGTTGTTGAGCAATTTTTGCAAGGCATTGAGCTTTCGGTTTTTGTGATGACCGATGGCAGCCATTATAAAATTTTACCCGAAGCCAAAGATTATAAACGCATAGGTGAGGGCGATACCGGTTTAAATACCGGCGGCATGGGCTCTGTTTCACCCGTTCCGTTTGCTGATGCTGCTTTTATAAAAAAGGTAGAAGAGCGGGTTATTATTCCAACCGTTGAAGGGTTAAAAAAGGAAAACATACCTTATAAAGGCTTTATTTTTATTGGCCTGATGAACTGCAATGGCGAACCATGGGTAATTGAATACAACTGCCGCATGGGCGACCCGGAAACAGAAAGCGTAATGATGCGCCTGGAATCAGATTTTGTTGATCTTTTATCTGGCGTAGCCGATGGCAATCTGAACGAAAAAGAATTGATCATCTCACCAAAAACTGCTGCTACTGTAGTAATGGTTGCCGGCGGATATCCGGGCGAATATTTAAAAGATAAAGTGATTACCGGTATTGAAAATGTGCGCGATTCGCAGGTTTTTCATGCGGGAACATACCTTGATGGCGAAGATATTAAAACATCAGGCGGCAGGGTATTAGCCGTAACTACCTTACAGGATGATATGTTTACCGCCCTGCAGCAGGCAACCGCAGATGCCAGTCGTATTTATTACGACGCCATGTATTTTAGAAAAGATATAGGCTTTGATCTTCTTTAGTTCATTAGTTCACTGGGTCATTAGTTCATTGGTGCATTGGCGATAAAGAAGGTTGTAGCATTATAAAAACCTATTAAATTTAAAAGGCGTAAGTGGAATAATCCGCTTACGCCTTTTTATTTGTTTACCAATGAACCGGTGAACTAATAAACAAATGAACTAACTAGATTTTTCCGAAAAGCTCTTCCAGTTTTTCTTCCAAGTCATCGCCTCTTAGGTTTTTGGCGATGATTTTTCCATTCGGGTCAAGCAAAAAGTTTTGGGGAATACCTTGTACGGCATATAATTGCGCCGCCTCGCTGTTCCAAAACTTAAGGTCTGATACCTGGGTCCAGGTTAAGCCATCTTTGTGAATAGCATTAAGCCATTTGTCTTTAGCATTCGGCCTGTCTAACGAAACGCCAACAATGGTAAAGTTTTGTCCTTTAAAACGATTAAAGGCTTTTACCACATTCGGGTTTTCATGACGGCATGGGCCGCACCATGATGCCCAAAAGTCAATCAACACGTATTTTCCTTTGAATGACGATATGCTAACCATAGTTCCGCTGGTATCAGCCTCTGCAAATTCAGGAGCTGTAGCACCTAACGCTACTGCTTTTATCCGTGGCAACAAAGCTGCAAATTTCTTTCCTGCATCAGTTTCCATTATCGCCGGCGATAGGTTATCATATAATGGCGCTATTTCGGCATAATCTGAGCCGTAGGCAAAACTTTGTAAAACAGTTAAGCTGATATATGAGTTAGGATTATCCTGTATAAATTTTTTGTTGAGTGCATTTTCACGCTGCTCAATTGCTTTTTCGGCCTTGTTATATTCCTTCTCATATACTTCCGATTCTTTATCTGCCTTTGACGCAGCGTTTTGTTTAACTTCCAATAAATCATAATCATCATTTATCGGTTTCATTATAGCATTATAGCGCTCATTGTCTTCATTAGTTGGCGTGCCTGTTGCTTTGGCACTCAACAGAGAGTCGGCACTTGTAACGGCAATATTTCCCTGTTCCAGGTAAATTTCTTTATAATCATGGGTGCTGGCACCGGTGCCTTTTGTATTAAAAACCAAAGCAGCAACCTGAGGTGATGTACCGATAGTGCCCTCAAATTGAAAATGGCCCCCGTTAATAACTACCGAATCCGTTACTCTTTTTCCTTTTACATTACGCTCCAGGTATACTTTGCCCGGGGCGCTGTATTGTGCATTTAACGAACCGGTTATAGTGTATTTACCATCCTGGGCATACACTATGGCCGGCACGCTTGCTGCTATAATTAATAATAGTTTTTTCATCAGATACTTTTTTACGAAAATAAAATATTTACCGGCAATAAAAAAACTGCCGCCTTAATTAAATTGAGATAACCCGCTTATAATTACTTCTCTAAAATTTCCTGAAGCTTATTTTCAAGGTCATAGCCCCTTAAGTTCCTGGCAATAATTTTACCGTTGGGGTCAATCAAAAAGTTGGCAGGTATTGAGGTTACATGATATAGTCCCGCTACCTGATTGTTCCAAAATTTAAGGTCTGATACTTGTGTCCAGCTTAAATTGTCATTATGGATAGCTGCCAGCCAGGCATTTTTGCCTTCGGGTTTATCCAATGAAACGCCTATGATAGTAAAGTTTTTGTCTTTGAACCGGGCGTATGCTTTAACCACGTTAGGGTTTTCCTGGCGACATGGACCACACCACGATGCCCAAAAATCAACCAAAACATATTTGCCTCTGAATGATGACAGCGTTACCGGGGCACCATTTACATCGGTTTGCGTAAAATCAGGTGCCTGGCTCCCTATACCTGTTACCCGCAATGCATCCAGTGAACTTTTTAATTGTTTGGCTGCTTCCATGTTTTTTATCCTAACAGACAGCGATTCGTACAACGGATCAATTTCAGAAGGATCCGGCGCAGGGCCAGCAACAGAATACAGCGCAAGCAAGCTCAGATAACTATCCGGATTGCTTGATATAAATATCTTAAGTGTCGCTTTTTGTTCAATTTGCAATTCCTTTTGCCTGGCACTCATCGCATTTTGAAAATCGGCCGAATTTAATTGTGTCGGAGTTGCTGCGTTTTTTTCTGCATTTAATTCGCGTGCTTTTGCAATTATGAGTTGCAGCTGTGCCATTAAGGCTTTGTTTTCATCATTTATTTTTGAGCCTGTAATTTGTGCCCTTGCTATTGAATCTTTACCATTAATGGCAATTTCTCCTTTATCAATATAAAAATTCAGGTTATCGGCACTGGTATCTAATTTGTCCAGCCCCTTTCCAAACGGATCGATAACAATCAGGGCCTGACTTGGGTTAAGTATGTTTCCCTTAAAATCAAAACTCCCGGCGGTAATCTCGGCCGAGTCAATCACCCGGTTTGCACCTAACTGGTATATGAGGTAAGCCCTGGCCGGAGTAGTTAAATGGCCAACGGTGCTTTTAATTTCAAATGGTTCTGGCTGCTGTGCCATAGCCATAAATGGCAACAAGGCGGCAATACATAAAAATACTTTTTTCAATGATTTCATCTTCTTTTCTTTCCTCACGGATTATTATAAGGTGTGATAACGTTTAAATAATGAATGAATTATAATTTTAATTTAATTTTTGATAGGTGCGCCACCAAAGATCGGGCATATCGCCGGAAACGGCTGTTTGATAATCGGCATACAGGCAGGGCACCAGGTGAAAGCGCTCGTTTTTTGATCCACCCGTTGGATAGGGTACCTGCATCCACCAGCGATCAGACTTCTTACTTTTAACAAATACCAGCTCGTGATCCTCGTGTTTTAAGCTCGTTTTATAAATCAGGTATTGTGATTTGGGACTAAGCGGGAAATCTCTTTTCCGGTTATAAACGCCATCTATAAAATACCATATCATTTGCGCCAGCAACATAGCCGTTTGGCCATTATTATCATAAGCCGGGTTAAATTCGTAAAAACCAATAGAGGTTAATTTATCATTGAAGCCCGCATATCTTGCAATCTGGCAAGCTTCTTCACCATAAAAACCATTGGGGCTGGCATTGGCGTTGCCCCGAGCATCAGAAGAGCGGATGGCACCCATATCAAAACTGATCATGCTGGCATTACGGATAATAGGTTCTGATACCGATATGTTTCCCGTAATTTCGCCCAGGCGGTGTGCATCAAAATAAAGCTTTTCCATCATCCGTAAACTATCCTGACTGGCAAAATAGGTTTGATAGCCCAGGTTGCTGTAGTTGAACAGGTAATTAGGCTCGTGCAGAAATATTTTATTTAAATAGGATGTTGATGTTGTTTCAATGCTATCTCCTGTGGTGTCATCATTCAAATCAAAATTGGCATCCACAATTACCAGGTCAACCTTTTGCTCCAGGTGCTCATAAGCCATATATTGAGCATAGGTTAAATCTTGTCCGCCGCCAATAATAATGGGGATAATGTCCTTTTTTATCAGTTCGCTCACCACCGTTTTTAAGGCGATGTAGGTGTCTGTAACCGCAGCGCCCTGGCGAATATTGCCGAGGTCAACAATTTTTGTTTTGTAACCGCCTTCGTTTAGTTGATATAGTTTTTCGCGCACGTAATCGGGACCAAGCGCGCAGCCGGGGTTACCAACAGCATTTCTATCTTCCTGCACACCAATAATGGCGATGTCTACCTTTTGTTCCAGATCGGGGAAATTATCGGCAAAGTATTCAATTTTACTGCCTAAATGACTGGTATAATATCCGTTTTTGGGGATTATCTTCTTCTGGTCAATAGGGAAAAAAAAATCAGCTAACGACATAGTGTTAATGTGCAGATATGTTGATGTGCAAATGTGCAGATTTTTTGTTTTAGTTGGAGATATCCTGTTTGTCACAAGTTCGGTCAAAAATCTGCACATTTGCAGTTCATCGTACTAAAAATGATATTAATTACCGGGGCAACAGGTTTTTTAGGGTCCGAGCTGGCTTTACAACTGGCGAAGCAGGGCAAACAAATACGTTGCATTAAACGAAGCTCGTCTGTAATTCCTGCGGTTTTATTGCCATTTAGCCAGCAGATTCAATGGATTGATGCCGATATAATGGATCTTTTTTCGTTGGAGGATGCACTTGCTGGCATCACACAAGTTTATCATTGTGCTGCATGGGTTTCGTTAAAACAAGCAGATAAAATGCCCATGATTAACGTAAATGTTACCGGTACTGCCAACCTGGTAAACCTGTGTATGCAAAATAATATCAGGCTGGTACATGTAAGTTCCATTGCAGCAATTGGCCTGGCCAAACCCGGCGACCTGATTACCGAAAACCATCACCTCGACCAGGCTACCGAAACAGATGGCTATGCCATATCAAAACTGGAAAGCGAAATGGAAGTATGGCGTGGCATTGCCGAAGGGTTGGATGCTGTGATTGTTAATCCGTCGCTTATTATTGGCGCAGGAGCAGGAGTAAACGGCAGCGGGCAATTGTTTGAAACTGTTCGTAAAGGGCTTAAATTTTATACAGCGGGCAGCTCTGGCTTTGTTGATGTTGCCGATGTTGCCAAATGTATGATTGATTTAATGAATTCGGATATTACGGCCGAACGCTATGTTATCAGTGCCGAAAACAGGGGTTATCAACAAATAACCACCGAAATTGCTACCGGCTTCGCTATAAAACCACCCGCTATTAACGCCAAACCCTGGATGATGGGCCTTGCCTGGCGTAGCGCCGCATTTATTGCTGCCATTACCCGTAAAGATCCTTTTTTAGATAAAATAGCTGCACAATCGGCCTCCATGAACCGCAATTACGATAACAGCAAGATTAAAAAAGCCATCGGCATTGAATTTAAACCAATAAGCGTTTCTATAAAAGAGATTTGTGAAGAATTGAAAAAGTAATTTAATGACCGTTTTTCTTGCGCTCGTTTAAAACGAGTGCTTAATATGGTTGGGCGATTGCATCGCCCATTGTCAGTTGCTTTACGTTACAAACGTAAAGCCATTTTAAGCACTCGTCACAGACGAGCGCAAGAGCAATAATCCGAGTATAATTTTAATATTCCCCTACCGATAATAGCACCAGCGTACAGGCGTATTCTGTTTTAATGCCCTGCTCATTAGCCATGCGGCGTAGCTTTGGGTTTTCGGTGCCTGGGTTAAATATGATGCGTTTGGGCTTGGTTTTTAAAATGTAATCGTATAGTTCTTCCTGGTGTGCTGGGCCCACATAGAGGGTTATGGTGTCAATATCGGTATGTATAACTTCCGGTTTTTCAATAGGTACACCTGCCACTTCGCCATCCCTTAAGCCGACATTTACAATAGAATAGCCTTTGCTTACCAGCCTGTTTGAGGCAAGGTTAGCATACCGGCCCTCGCTGGTGGTAGCGCCTAATACCAATGTTTTTTTATCAGCCATTTATTATTTTGTTTAATAATGCCACTTGTGCGGCGTGGTAAATATCATGCTGTATTAATCCTTGCACTGTTGCTTCAAAACTTATGCCGCCGTTATGCTCCTCGGTTCGTTCGTCTTTCACGGGTTGAGGCCATTCCTCTTCAGGGAAATTGCGGATAGCACTTAGCAAATTTACATTAAGTAGTTTCAGGTCATCAACATAATTCTGCCATTTTTGCTCTGTGGGTTCGCCGGGATCGGGCCAGTCGCCACTTGATGGAATTTGCGAGGGTAATCCGTTCATACGGTCGAGTACTTCCTCCGTCCAGGCCAGCATATGCAGCACAATTCCCGCAATATTGTGTGCCGATCCGGCAGGCTTTTCAAAAGCAATCTCAAAGCTTACCCTATCCAGCAGGGTATAAACCGGCGTACCATACCAGGGGTCGCCAAACAATACTTTTTCTAACTCCTGCGCCAGTTGTTCTGATGTTGTCATGATGTTATACTATTTTTGATGCTGCCGAAGCACAATTAATCCCATCAATTGCAGCAGAAATAATGCCACCTGCATAGCCCGCACCCTCGCCACATGGAAATAAGCCCGTTACCTGCGGATGCTGCAAGGTTTCTTTATCCCGCGGCACCTTAACCGGCGATGATGTGCGAGACTCCACCCCAACCAATATGGCCTCGTTGGTATAATAACCCTTCATTTTGCGGCCAAATACCGGCAATGCTTTTCGTAATCGCTCATTGATCCAGCCGGGTAAAATTTCTTTTAGGGCGATGCTTTTTGTGCCGGGCAAATAAGAGTTTACTGGTAAATCGGCCGAGATACGGTTCTCCACAAAATCAACCATCCGTTGTGCTGGTGCTACCAGGCTACCGCCACCGGCAGTAAAGGCCAGCTTTTCTATCTCCTGCTGAAAACGCAGCATCTTCATAGGGTCCAGGTCATCTCCAGCCACATCTTCCATATTGATCTGCACTACCGTGCCGGAGTTGGCAAAAGGATTGTTTCTTTTTGATGGGCTCCAGCCATTTACTACAATTTCATCAGCCTCAGTTGCACAAGGTGCAATGATTCCGCCGGGACACATGCAAAACGAAAACACGCCCCGGTTATCAACCTGCTCCACCAGGCTATAATAGGATGGGGGCAAATACGGTCCGCGGATATCGCAATGGTATTGTGCGCGGTCTATTATTTCCTGCGGATGCTCAATACGTACCCCTAAAGCGAAAGGCTTGGCTTCGATCAATATATTTTGATGATGCAGCATTTCAAAAATATCGCGCGCGGAGTGACCAGTCGCCAGTATCACCGCATCGGCCATTATTTTTTCGCCGCCGGCCAGTTCAACGCCTTTTATCTTTCCAAATTCAACCAATAAGGCAACTACTTTGGCATCGAACAATACTTCGCCGCCGGCATTTAAAATACTTTCTTTTATGGAAGTGATAATTTGTGGCAGCTTGTTGGTACCAATATGCGGACGCGCATCCACCAAAATATCTTCCGTTGCGCCATGGGCTACAAAGGTTTTCAATACAGCATTTACATCGCCCCGCTTGGTTGAACGGGTGTATAGCTTACCGTCCGAATAGGTTCCTGCACCACCCTCGCCAAAACAATAGTTTGATTCGGGGTTTACTAGTCCTTGTTTGTTGATATTGGCCAAATCGCGCCGGCGCTGTTTTACATCTTTGCCCCGCTCCAAAATAATGGGTTTTAGCCCCAGCTCCACGCAGCGCAAGGCAGCAAATAACCCTGCCGGACCAGCGCCCACAATAATCGCTTTTTTGGCTGCTTTTACATCCGGATACTTAGTAGTAAAAACTTCGGGGCAATAAACCTCATTAACAAATGCCTGCACCTGCATGCGGTAAACCACATTGCGGCCACGGGCATCAATAGAGCGTTTCAGAATTTTTATGGCTGATATATTTTGCGGCGATATATTTAACGCGGTTGCTGTTATCTTTTTTAGAACAGCCTCGTCATCCTGCTGCCCTGGCGGACAAACTATTTCAATTTCTTTAATCATGCTATTGCCGGGTTTTTATCCCGGATAGGGCAAAGTTAGGAAACTTTTATGGGCTACTCGTCATGCTGTCATTTGAAATGACATCGAAAAAAACTCTTGTCATTTCCTTTAGATTGGCATCAACAAATAATAGAGGTTGTTATTATTGTTGAAGCTTTCTTTTTGCTTCTTTTTCTTTGTTAATAACCT
>NZ_JANUBZ010000025.1 GCF_024808665.1 Mucilaginibacter empetricola | reverse complement strand
TGGCCTCCATAACGTATTTTAATGGGAACTCCTCTAAAGTTTGCTTTTTTACCCATAGTACCAAAGCCATAAAGCCCTTTTCATTATTTAAAAAAGTCTTGGATGCATAGACATTACTTAATGCATCTTCGTTCATATTCCCTAAAGATACTACGAGTTCTTTCTGAGCCACATCAATACCTACTACCTGTTTTAATAACCTTTTCATCATAAACAATTGCTTTTATAGTATTTCATAAGTGAAAACCTTTCTCCGTTTTTCCTCCTGTTGGATATCCTGGATATACCGCTATGCAGTATTCCTTACATTCTGTTCAAACTCAAAAAAGTAAAAAGGATGAGGCTATATCTCGCAAACAATATGCCTATAGCTATTTAGGAACGATGTGCTCTCACCCTTTTTCACTAATGAAATCTATATAAAGAATGTATTTATAGTCCATAACCTCACTATAAATGCACCTTTTTATTTCTCTATAAACATAGGAGGTACGAAGCAATCTATAAGCTATACAGAGCGGCCATGCGCGTCTGCTATTTTTCGCTTCGCCCTGTAAAGTGTAGAGATTGCTTCGTACCTCGCAATGACGATTGAAGAATGAATTGGTGTCCAATGAACTAATGAGTAACTTTCTTTCCACAATGTGCTACAACTTTTGTTGGCAATATGTTATTGTCTGTGGGGGCAATATGTTATAATTTAGTACCTCATTTATCGCAGGGCCCATGATACTTTCAGACAAACGGATTTTAGAGGAAATTGACAATGGTAATATTATAATTGAACCATTTCGGCCCGAGTGTTTAGGCACCAATTCGTACGATGTTCATCTGGGCAAGCACCTGGCTACCTACCGCGATAGGGTGCTGGATGCCAAACTGCATAACGAGATCATTAACTTTGAGATACCCAAAGATGGCTTTACTTTACAGCCTGGTACGCTGTATTTAGGCGTAACGGTTGAGTATACCGAAACACATCAGCATGTACCTTTTCTGGAAGGTAAATCGAGCACAGGCAGGTTAGGGATTGATATCCATGCCACTGCAGGCAAGGGCGATGTAGGTTTCTGCAATACCTGGACGCTGGAGATATCCTGCACTCAGCCGGTTAAAATTTATCCGGGGATGCCTATTGGTCAGCTGATTTATTTTGTGGTAGAGGGCGAGATAGAAACGTTTTACAACACCAAAGACGGCGCCAAATATAACACTCCATCAACCCGACCGGTGGAAAGTATGATGTGGAAGAATACGTTCTAAAAAGGTTCATTGTTGATAGATCATGGTTCATGGTTTTTTGGAGCATTGGTCATTGGGTCATTAGTTCATTGGGGCATTGGCGGCGAGTCGGTAGTTTATTTTGGGGCGCACCTCACTAAGCGTCATTGCGATGAGGTACGAAGAAGCAATCTCTAAACTATACAGATCGGCCATGTTAGGTTTACTACTTTGCTTTTCGCCCTGTATAGCATCGAGATTGCTTCGTACCTCGCAATGACGTGGGAAAAGAATATTACTGTCCCGAGTCTTTCTTAGCCTCCAGCGCAGCTCTCACCGCATCCGGCAGGGCCGATAATAGGGTGTAGCCTGTAGCTGTTTCAATATCTTTTACGGTAACAATGTATTGTGTCCAATCATCATTGATGGTGTTGATGTTGGGGGTATTTACGGCAATAACACGGGTGCTGGCTGTGATGCGGTTGATGTCATTATCGCCGGCAGGTATTACTACTGCAACTTTCCATACGTTTGATGGAACGTTTACATGGCCGCTGTTAACGGTATTTAATGCGCCTGATGATCCACTGCCGCCGGTACCGTAGCTGCCCATAATAATGTATACCTCGTTACCTTCAACCACTTGCTCACGCAGATAATTTTCCAGATTGGCCCAGGTTTGCTCATTGTTTTGAGGCGCCTGCGGAATCATATTGGTCATTAAAAAAGTAGCTGAATTGGCATTGGTAGAGCTGGTCCTATCAGCCGAAGGGCAGTTATGTCCCCTGTCAAATCCGCTGCCCGAGTAGCTGTTGCTTTCTACCTGGTACCATCCGGTTGGCATGCCTGCCCATCCGGCAAAGTTATTCAGGCGGTCGGTTACTCCGGTGGTATTGGTTGCATCCAGGTGCCAACTTACCCAGTTCGGTTCGCCTTTGGTAGCGTTGTATGATTCTACATAATAGTGCTGATCAATCAGGTAATTATCCATCATGGTTAATGTGTTTTGCGCTGCCGATGGGTTACCCATTAACAGGTTGCTGTTATCGCCACTGGTCGGAGGTGCATCGGTACCTACCGTAACTAAGCGTGGTGTTGTAGCCGATGAAGTAGCACTGGTATCGCTACCGCTGCCTGTATCAGGCGTACCCACGGTAATACCCGGATCGCCGGTACCTTTAAAGGTAATATCATCCAGATTGATACGGGTAGTGCCCGCTTTTTTTATCTCGAAACGAACCTTGCCGGTAATGCTCACTTTAAATGAGTCGGTAACCAGGGTGGTATTGGTTTCGGTGATATCGCTGCCCAACTGGGTATACGTTTTACCACCATCGGTCGACATTTCCAGTTGCCATGTTGAGGTAGCGTCGGTGCCGTATTTACCATGTTTAATATACAGCGTGTTTACACCGTTAATATCAAAATTCATGGCCAAATCGCCTGTGCGTAAGCGTACAGATTGGTTGCCATCTTTAAGATCAGCAGCAAGTGTACCCAGTAAGGCATCATTAAAATCCCAGCGTCCGGTACTAAGCACTACGCTGGCATCGGCATAAGCGGTTTTGGTACCTTCTTCAAAAGTTTCGGTAATACTGTAGGGCTGAGCAGGCGCCGTTGTGGTAGTTGTACCGGTTGATTTTATCTGTTCGGTCGAATCTTTTTTTGAACAGCCTGCAATAAGCAGGGCTACACCCGCACATAAAATTAAAATTTTGTTTTTCATAGCAGTAACATTTAAAAACAGGGCATAACCATCCATGCAGGTGCATCAATGCCTGTTTAATTTATTAATAAGTAGCAGGGGTATTTGTATTGAAGGAGAAAAGAAAGGACACGCCGCCAAACGTGTCCTTTTCTTTATTTTTCAGGTTGATTATTTTGCAACCCAAGCCGTACCGTTGTATTGGAAAGTAACAACAGTTGGAACATCAGCTCCGCCGGTATAATTTAAATAAGTAACGTTATAGTTTACGTTAACTTTCGGTGTAGGGAAATCTTTAGTAAGTGCTAAAATAATGGCATTATCCAAATCGGCAGCAGCCCATGCTGAAAAATCACCGTATTTACCAACATCTGTTCTTTGGGCTGTTGTACCAAAAGTAGATGCAGCAATTAGCTGTAGATCAGCAGATGAAAGCGTGTAATAAACCGTTGGATCAGGTATCCAGGTGCCACCACTTTTCAAAAATGCAAGCGTATTGGTAGTGGTTGCTGTACCAACCCAGTTGTTACCATCAAACACTAAAGGTACAACCCTTTGAAAAGTACCGCCGCCATAGTAGTTAAAACTTACATATTCTACCTGTCCGTATTTAGCAGAAGCAGAAACAAGCGGATCAGCTTTTAAAAGCGCATTTAACAAGCCCGCCAAATTTGCATTGTTTGATGCAGTAAACTGATCGTAACCACCAAGACCCAATGATGTATACTGAGCGGCAGTAACCTGGTAAATTTGTTGCCATGCACCATTTAAATATAAAAATGAAAATGTAGCTGTGGTAGTGCTTACGTTATAATAGCTAAAGGTTAATACAGCCAATTGATTTGCAACCGGTGTTGGATACTTATAAGGCAGCCAACTTAATACCTGTGCTATGCTAAAATCACTGTATTTATTGCCCGGTAATAACAAATAATCAGCTTTGGTAAGTGTGTAAGCTACATCAGCATAAACACTATCAGCTACTTTTAAGTATGGCGATGATACTGTATAAGTTACTTTAGCAGTTGAACCGTTACCTAACTGAGGATCGCGGGCATTAAGGATGATAGGAATATAAGTATTCGCATCAGCAACATTATCAAAAGTAAGCGTGTTGTAAGGATAATCTGTTTTTGGCAGCAATTGATAATCAGAAGCCTGCAAGGTAAGCGTCATCGCTTTTGTGTAGCTGGCCGGAATTAAATTAGGCTGCTTTTGGCAGGCAGTAAATGCCAGCGGAAGCAACAATAGTAAATAATATATCTTTTTCATTTTAATATCTTTTTGCGTTATATCAATTAAAATTTAACTTTTAAGCCGGTGGTAAATACTCTACCTAAACCATAATAAACACTTGCATTACTTGCCTGCCCTGTGCCTCCATAGTCTTCAGAATCAGAAATGTATTTAGTGTTCAATAAGTTGTTTACAGTAGCAATCAACTCAGAATCAAAACCAGCCATTTTAAATTTAAATACACCATTTACGCTCCAAAGCGAGTAATCAGGTATTTTGTATGGCTGCAGGTTAGCACTGGTATAGGTTTGGAACGGTACGTATGAAGTGTAGTTACCATAGAAATTATAAATAACACCTAATTTTACCTGTGGTAAAACGTTAAAATCAGCAAATGCAGCAGCTGTAGTTTGAGCAGCATCGCCTACTTTTTCATTTTTCAGATAAATTTGTTTAACCGTACCAACTACTGCGCCCTGGTTGTTTTGAACAGAAACCGGACCTGCATTGCTGGTGTAATACCAATCGCCTAAAGAAAGCATACCGCCAACAGAAATTTCTTTTATAGGACGGTATTTTAATTCCAATTCAGCACCCTGGTGCAATTCGCCTACGCCCGAAACGTTTGCTGTGTATAGTTGTTCGGTTGTAGGATCTGAATAAGAACTTGCAAATGCCCTGTCAGAATATTGTGTTCTGTACAAGTTTACTTTAGCACTGAAATCAGATGTTTTGAAACCATAACCCAACTCATAGCTGAATAATTTTTCGGTTATGGCACTTTTGTTAATCTGGTTGGTGTAGTTTTCAAATACGTTGCCAAAATATGGTGGTTTGGTTAAGTAACCAATGTTGGCAAATACGTTCATTTGGCTGTTAATGTTGTAATTAGCGCCTGTTTTAGCCTGGTAGGTAGTGTAATTAACCCAACGGCTGGTTTGGTTAGGATCACTGTTCAGGTAGTTAAAGAAGTCAGTTCTTTTATCTGCATCTTCAGATCCTGATAAGGTAGCGAAAGCTGTGAAGTTATTTTTAGAGTACTCAGCCTGTGCAAATGCACCTCCGGATTCAACATAATCTCTGTTGTAATAATCAATTTTGCTACCAACAACAGCGTTGTACACAGGATTGTTGATATCGCCTGATGCAGTTCCTAAAGCAGGGTTTCCGCTGTAGTTATATTGTACGTAATCGGCACCCAATAAATCGTGTACTTCATCATAGTGATTACCTACATAATATCTTAAGTCGATACCAACTGATAAGTCGATATATTTACCTAATATAGTTCTGTAAGTACTTCTTAAACCGTACCAGTTAGTTTGATCGTGTGAGTCATCAATATAAGTTGATGCAGAACCGTCAGCACTTGCTGCATTTGTTCTTTGAACAGCGTCAAAGTCAATAGGCGTATAGAAATTACCTACTCTTGGCAAATTGGCTACCGGTACGCTACCAGCAATGTCGCCACCGCCACCGTTACCGAAAAGGCCGTATACCACTGTTGACAGGCTTGATTTGCTATTAATTGTCCAATCGTGGTTAATTGATATCAAAGGCTCGCTGAAGAAGTTGTTGTAAGGATTGTATTCCTGACCATTTTTTACACCATCATAATAGTTCCATTTGATACCTTGTGGCGCTTGCTGGTAATCTGCAATTGATTCTTCGGCTCTTTGTCCGTGTGTTTGGCTTGCGCCGATAATATTTAATGATAAGGTTTGATTAGGAGATAACACTTTAGAGATATTACCAAAGTAGTTATAACCTAAGAAACTTAATCCATCGGCAAAACCATTACCGCTATTTTTGCTGCCCTGAAAAGTTGCCGCCCAACCATTTGAATTTAAGCCGGTTGATATTAATATAGCAGTTTTTTCGTAACCATCGCTACCGATAGTTTGTGAAATATAACCACCCTGTTGCATATCAGTACTGCGAGTGGTAATGTTTACGGTACCACCAAAAGATGGGATGATGATTTTTGAAGCACCTAAACCACGTTGTACTTGTATAGAGCTGGCAACATCTGTTATGCCCGAAAAATCAGACCAGTAAATAGCACCGGTTTCAGGATCATTAACAGGGATACCATTGATGGTGAAGGCCACGTTTCCGTTTCCTGATTTGCTGGAGAAACCACGAATGCTGATACGTGAATCGCCATAGCCACCACCTTGCGCGGTAACCATTACACCCGGAATACCGCTTAATAGTTGCGGAATATCCTGTGCACCAATATGCTCTGCAATAAACTGCGGGCCAATGCTGGTAACAGCAACAGGCGTTTTTCTGTCAATAGCAACGTCACCGTTTACTACTACTTCGCTCATACCTGTAGCGCTCGATTTAAGGCCTATTTCGCCTAATTTTGTTTTGTCGGCTACTTCAACTTCTTTACTTACATAACCAATATAGCTAAACACAATTACCGGGTTAGTTGCGTCGCTTACATCAAGTTTAAAAGATCCGTCTAAACCGGTTGATGTAGCTTTAGTGGTTCCTTTAAGTAAAACAGAAGCACCTACCAATGGTTCTTTTGTATCGGCATCAACAACTTTACCGGTAACTATGCTTGCTGCAATAGCAGATGTAATTGCAGTAACCGTTTTAACAGTTGTTTTTTCTTTTAAAACAATGGTATGGCCAACAATAGCATAAGTAAATGGCTGGTTTTTAAAAACCTTGTCTAAAACCTTATCCATTGGTGTGTTTTTAACATCGATAGAAACTTTGGTGCTTTTGTTCAGCAGTTCTGTTTGTAAAAACACATCGTAGCCGCTTTGCTGCTCAATTTTATTAAGCACGCTTTCAAGGCTGGCATTTTTTTCGCTAATGCTGATGCTTTGACTAAAGCTCGATGCGCTTAAGTGAAGGCATGCTGCAAATAATAAAATGGTAATTAATTTAATCCGCATCATTAATTTTCTTTTAGTTTCCGGATTGATCCGGAAAAAACAATTGATAACCGGTGTGATTTTATTTGCAAGGCCGCCAAAATACAGCGGCTTGGAAAATGTAGAAAAATCCATAAGTTTGTTTTGGGTTGTTAAGTAATAATTTATGAGTCAATAATTTATTTAATGATATCAGCCCTTTAATTCGCCGGGAGTGTTTGCAGCACTTTCGGCTTTTTGGCTGAATACGGTTAACCGGCCTGGCCGGGCCCCATTAGCTGTTTTTTATGCTTTTACTATAATCTTCCTCCCGTTGATGGTAAAGTTTAAGCCGCTGGTTTTTAATATTTCGAATACCTGCGATACAGGCACATTTCTTGAAATTCGTCCGCGATAATGGCGCTCGGGTACTTGCCCCTGGTATTCCACATCTACATCGTACCAGCGCGATAGTTGGCGCATAATAGTTTGCAGATCAGTATTTCTGAACAGGAATTTGCCGTTTTTCCAGGCAATAGCCTCATCAATATCAGCATCATGAATAATATTTATTTCCTCGCCGAAGTTTATAGCCTGTTCGCCCGGTGTAATTTTCACTACAGATCTGCCTGTATTGCTGCTAACTTTTACGCTGCCTTCCAGCAACGTGGTTTTAACCTCTTTTTCATCAGCATAACTATTAATGTTAAAGTGGGTTCCTAATACCTGAACAGTTTGTGTGCTGGTTTTTACAAAAAAGGGTTTGGCCGCATTTTTAGCTACTTCAAAATAAGCTTCGCCGGTTAGCTCAACCCTTCTGTCGGCCCCGCTAAATGTTGTAGGGTATCTTAAAGATGATGCAGCGTTTAGCCACACTTTGGTGCCATCGGGCAAAACAAGTTCATATTGACCACCCCTGGGCGCGATAATGGCATTGTATTGCGTAATATTTGCAGTTAGCAGCTTGTTTGCAGCGTCATCAGCTTTGTATACAACCTGTCCGTTTTCTGTTTTGGCTATCAGCACATTTTGCTGCCTTGCAATTTGACCTTTTTTTGAATCGTCTAACGCTATTTCAGATCCGTCGGCAAGTTTCAGTATAGCTTTATTACCGCCCGGAAGGAGGTCGGTAGGATGCATAGCCAATGGCATACGTTCCTCTTTTTTTAAAAGATAACGGTTAACAGTAATACCGGCCGCCAATAACAAAAAAACAGCTGCTGCATAAGGCATCAACTGTTTTAAACTGCGTTTTTTTACGTTGGTTTTATATCCCGTTTTTAAAACTATGTTTTCCCATGCTTCTTCTTTGTTATTCGATGCGTATACTTCCAGCTGTTCGTTAATTAAAAAGCTGTCGGATAGTTTATTAAATAATTCACGGTTTTGTGGATCGCTTTGCAGCCATTGTTCAAGCTGCTCATTTTCAGCTGTAGTTAACTCGCCCCGCAAGTGTTTTGCAATAAGCTCGCCTGTGCTGAAATATGGTTGGTAATTGTTCATTGTGCCCTTTCATCAGTAAAGACACGCTGGCATTTAAAAAGGATAAAGTGATTGAAAGTTTTTTTAAAAGATTATAGAATGTAGTTTAAACAGGTAATTTTTTAGGCATCTTCTTTTTTTGTTCTGTCAGCTCTGTTGGTGCTATCCCAAAACGTTTTTTAAAGGCGTAAGAAAAATGTGGCAAGGTCTCAAAGCCCAGTTCCAGGTAAATTTCAGAAGGTTTTTTATTTTTTTTATCGATCAGGAAGTAGGCTTCCTGCAAGCGCCGCTGTACCAACCAGCGGTTTGGCGTTTCATTAAATATCTGTTTAAAATCCCTTTTGAATGCAGACAAGCTTCTCCCGGTTAAATAAGCAAACCGGCTGGTGTGTACATTGAATTGGTAATTACGGTTCATGAACTCCTCGATGTTTATTTTTTCTGGGATGCCATAATCAAAAAATAAACCTGCCAGCCCTGGTTGTGCCTGTAGCAAAATAATCAATAGCTCTTCACGCTTTACGTCTGCAAAGGCTTCGCTTATTTTTCCATGATCATAATAGGGTAACAATGACTGGATGAAATTCGGTAATAAATTATTCTTAGGCAGGCGTACAGTCGTTTCGCCCGGTTTGAATTTTGTTACAACCGGTTGATGTTTTTCTTGAAATGCCCGGAGAAACGGCTCATCAAAAAAGACGAATACTTTCTCCAATTCGCCATTTTCTTTCTCTTTCTTAAACCTTACCAAACGGTTCTTTCGGGCAAGCCCGCATTCTCCCGATTTGAGTACGTAGCTTTTACTGCCATCATACAGGTGCATTTCGCCTTTGATGATATAGGCAAAAGTATGCTCGGCAATAAATTGCTCGGGCGAAATCACACCAATATGATAATTTGCCGGACTCATTTGATCGCCCTAAATTTAAGCTTATTTTATTGTTGATAGCAAGGCGCGGGTTTCTGCAACAACTCTGTCCTGAAACTCCGGGTCGAGCGTCAGCGTTGATCCAAACATTGGCTGGCCTTTTTCATCAAAATAAACACCTGTTTTGCCCGATGCATCGGTCAGAATATTGGCGATTACCCTTGCTGATTTTTCGGGTGTGCTGCTATATTTTGAGAAAGGCGGGATGATGGCCATCAGCTGACCAAAGAGGAAGCGAACAAAGGCATTTGTGCTTTCGCCGCCAAGACCTGTTCCACGTGTTATTCCCGGCTCTACAGCATTGTAATGTAATCTCGGGTCTTTACGTGCAAAAGCCATTGCCGCTGCAAGAATGCATTGTTTTGACGTGGCATAAGCATCTATGCCAGGCATTTTAGCACCGCCGGGTTCCCATTCGCCATGGGCACTAGCCTCGGCAGACAGATAACGGCCACCTTTCATTCCCATGAGTTTTGCGGGTTTCCGCTCAGGGTCTTCAATAGCAGATGTGATAAAAACGACATTTGCGCCATCAGGGAGATGCGGTGCAAGTGCCTCGGTTAACGCGAATGCACCAAGATGGTTTGTGGCAAAGGTCATATCCCAGCCCTGGGCACTTTTAGCTGCTTTTGCCGGCATAATTCCTGCGTTATTCAGCAATCCTGCAATAGGAAGCTGAAGTTTAATGATTTCTTGCGCTGCGCTTCTTACACTCTTCATATCTGAAATATCGCACACAACCGTCACTGCATCTTGTCCCTTTTCTTTTATAACGTTTTGCACCTGATTAAGTTTGTCCGGGTTTCTGCCAACAAGAATTACTGTGCCGTGCTTTGCAAGTTCAAGCGCAGTTGCATAACCAATGCCCGAAGTTGGTCCTGTGATGATATAAGCTTTCTTATTTTCCATTAACTAAAAATTTTACAATACAAAGTTCGGTGTAAAGCTTTCAGTTAGTTTATCTTAAAAGTCCAAAGTATGTTTCCTTAAAAGTCCAATAATTTGGCGGAACTTCTGGGTGATTGCATGTCTCCCTGTTGCAATTATCCCTGAACGGCACCGCACTATTATTTAAAGTGTATGGTGCAACGTGAATGATCAACCATGAATTCTGATAAAACAACCCTTTTTTGACTATTGCATTACGGGTATGTTAATTTAGCTGCTATCACTCCATGCTATTTTTAATGGAACTTTTCCATCAGCCATAGTTTCGGTACTAACGTTTTTACGGGTGCCATAGTTAACCTGCGCAAATGGATTTTTATGGGTATATAAAATGTATACTACAACACCTGATATAAATTGCAGCACGCCAACCGGCAGATTGAACTTTCCGCCAGAAAAGCCAAGATAGCTCCAATAAAGCGAAGCGACTGACCAGCCGATAAGCTGGCATTTCCAATAAAGCGATATAAGTTTTTTTTTACTCAACCTGTGTCACAATGATTTATAAATCAAAGCAATAAAGCTTAAAGTTGAAATATAAAATACAGGAGCGCGGCGTTTTGTTGATGAGTGGTGGATTTAAGCCGGGGAGGAGAAAATTTAAAGGATGATTCTGGCCGCTATAGCTATTAACAAAACATACAACTCGGGCACCAATTTCATACGCAGCAATTGTAATGCCCTTTGTTTTTGTTTTTTTACCGTGTTGATTGACATATCGAGCTCATCGGCAATTTCCTGATTTCTTTTGCCTTCCAGGTAACCTAATTCAGAAACCAAACGATAATTATCAGGAAGAGACTGGATAGCATGATGTATTTCGGCAACCACTTCGGCAGTGATAATAGCATCAATAACAGGTGCTTCTTCGGGTTCGATAGTATTGTGGAGCTGAACGTAACCATCAACAACTTTAGCATGCCTTAGGTGATTTAAGCTGGCATTTCGTACTGTGCTGTAAAGGTAATTTTTGATGGCTGTTTTATTATCGAGTACCGTTTCCTGCTGGTGCCAGAATTTAACAAATGCATCCTGGACAATATCCCTTGACTGGTCCTTATCATTTACAAATTGAAATGAAAAGTAGACCAGCCTATCATAAAATTCTTTAAAAAGAGCTTCAAAACCAATATCACCCTGCCTCTCATCATGGTTTTGGGAAGTAAATATTCCTTTTATAATGCTCATTTTTATTATGGAATAAGAATTAATTTATTCAAGAATCAGAAGCCCTATTTTCGACCTCTTCAGAATTTCTCCAAAATTGAGTTATCAATGTTGTATTTTGGTTAACTTCCCGTTAACAAATGGATAACATTCGGTAATCTTTTAGTTGCAATACCCGTTTATGTTAAACTTGTAATAATATTATAAAAAAAATAAAAATTATTCAATTATTATAACATTTGTTAATAAAAATTTCAACTTTTGTTAATTTTCTTTAAAACATGCGTCAGTGCTGTCTAAAGAATGATTTCCGGATTTTGACCCATTCTCAGTCAACCACCGGTATAAAAGAAATAACATGCTACTGAATACCTAAAAACCCTGATTATGGTATTCTTACAACAAAAAATATTCAAAAATCAAACTTTAACATACTTGTTACCAAAGGCGTAACGGTGTTGATGTAAATAGAGGTTATTTTGTTTTTATGAACTACAGAAAGATAGCGTCGGTTTTTTTACTGTTGGGTAGCGTAATCATTATATCAGCATTTTCCAATTCGGATGCCGATCCTTTACAACATATTATTACTCAGCTTAACAAATGGATGTCGGTACATCCGCAGGAGGATGTTTATCTTCAATTGGATAAACCTTATTATACCGCTGGTAGCGACATCTGGTTTAAGGCTTATGTTACTGCAGGTAGTAATCATCAATTATCGGGCATTAGCGGTGTTTTGAATGTGGAACTGATTGACGATCGTGATTCTGTTAAGCAACGACTTAAACTTCCCGTTGTAAGCGGCTTAAGCTGGGGCGATTTTCAATTGCCCGATACATTAAAAGAAGGTAATTATAGGATAAGAGCCTACACCAACTGGATGCGAAACGCTGGCGAAGCCTATTTTTTTGATAAAACCATCGTCATTAGCAATGTAATAGCCAACCAGGTTTTTACCGAAACCAATTATAGTTACAGTACCCAAAACGGAACACAGCAGGTAAACGCACATATTAAATATACCAATATGGATGGCACCGCCTATGCTGATTTGCCGGTTACCTATCGGGTGCAAATGGGCGATAAGAATATTGCTGTCGGCAAAGGCCAGACTGATGCAAATGGGAATTTAAATATCAGCTTTAATAATCTCACTGTAGGTAAAGGCGAACGGATCATCACTGATTTGAAGCTTACAGATAAGTCAATCATAAAAAAAACAATATTGGTAAAAGCCACTTCTGCCAATGTTGACGTGCAGTTTTTTCCTGAAGGAGGCAACCTTGTATTGGGTAATGAAACAAAAATGGCTTTTAAGGCTGTTGCCGCCGATGGCCTTGGGGCAGAAATAAAAGGAGTAGTTACCGATAATGACAATAAGCAGGTGGCGGCTTTTGGCAGCAACCAATTGGGGATGGGCGTTTTTAACTTTAAGCCCGAGAATGGTAAAACTTACAAAGCAGCTATTACTTATGCCGATGGATCTGCGAATACGGTTAGCTTGCCCACTGCTGTTAATACAGGTTACTCGTTAACTGTAGGCGACGATGGCAACAACGTTATAGTTAAAATGACTCCGGGAGCGGAGGTTGAAAAAAGTACTTTAACAACAGAAGTGATCAGCTTAATTGCGCAAAGTCGTGGCACTATTTGTTTTGCCGGTAAAAGTAATGCGGGCAGTAAATCATTTAGTGCCGTTATCCCCAAAAGTAAGTTCCCAACTGGGATAGTTCAGTTTACGCTGTTTAACTCTTTGGGCGAGCCGTTGAATGAGCGTTTGAGTTTCATTAAGAATCATGATGAGTTAAAATTGAATATAACGGCCGACAAAGATGAATATGCGCCGCGTGGGAAAGTTAAAATTGAACTCGAAGCAAAAAATGAAAATAGTGAGCCTGCAGTTGGAAGCTTTTCGGTGGCGGTAACCAATGAGTCGGAAGTGCCGGCAGGCGAAAATGAGAGTTCTATTTTATCCGGTCTTTTGCTTACGGCTGATATCAGGGGATATATTGAACAACCCGGTTACTACTTTGCTCATGATGATGAAAAAACCAATGCCGATTTAGATGTATTAATGCTTACCCAGGGCTATCATCGTTTTGAGTGGAAACAAGTGCTGGCAGATAATTTTGCACCCATTACTTTTGCACCCGAAAAATCGCTCCAGATATCAGGGCGTTTAAAAAACCTGTTAGGTAAACCAATAGTGAATGGGAAAGTAACGCTATTTACCGCCAGTCAAAGTGTTTTTATGATAGATACGGTGACCGACAAAGAAGGGCGCTTTACTTTTAAGAATTTGGTTTTTAAAGATAGCATCAGATTTTTGATACAAGGACGAAGCGCTAAAGATCATAAAAACCTACAGATTGAGCTGGATAATGTGTCGCAACAATTGACAAGGCAAGACAAAAATGCGCCCGATTTGGAAATAAATGTAAGCAGCAAAATTTCTCCCTTTTTAAAAAATAGCAAAGCTGCTTATGACATCGGTATAAAAAACGGTACCATAAATAGCTCAATTGCCTTAAAGGAGGTAGTTATAAAGGACACAAAAATACCAGCGGTTAAAAATTCATCAAACTTAAATGGTCCCGGTAATGCCGACCAGGTAATTATGGCGGATGTCCTTTCGGGATGTGCAAAGATAGCTGACTGTTTGCAGGGGCGTATAAGTGGCGTGATTTTTCGCAACGATACGCCTTATTCAACACGCAATTTAGGTCGGCCTATGCTGGTAATTCTCGACGGGGTGTATGTTGACGGAGTTGTGTTGGGTAGTTTAAACCCCGGTGATGTAAGCAGTGTTGAGGTTTTACGTAATATACAATATACTTCTATTTACGGTGGCCGGGGCGGCAATGGCGTATTAATTATCACCACAAAAGCTGGTAACGGGAGTTATAGCTATCAGCAGTATACCCCCGGTGTTATTACGTTTATGCCGAAAGGATATAGCAAAGTACGCGAGTTTTATTCGCCCAAATATGATGACCCTCAAATCAATTCGAAAATTCCGGATCTGCGGAGTACTATTTACTGGAAACCTAATATCATAACCAACAAGGAAGGCAAAGCTTCATTTGATTTTTTTAATGCTGATACCAAAGGAATTCACCGCATTGTTGTTGAAGGAATTGATGATACTGGCAATTTGGGAAGACAGGTTTATCGGTATAAAGTGCAATAATTTTAAAGATTGTTATAAATTTGGGACGGATAAAACGTTATTTTATTGGGTTGATGAAATTTGTGTGAAAAAAAATATTAACTTATATTAAACCTTTTAAAAAAACGTTGTTCTTATACTATAACTATCAAAAGCATTATTTATGAAAAAAATCTTGACTATTCTGGGCTGCGTTATCTTGTTAGCAGCAACATCATGTACAAAGCAATACGTTACACCGGGGCAAACTAACCAAACCGTTTATGCCAATGTGGCTACAACCGATTGGACACTTTTTACTGACAATGGCGGCAGCAAATCATATCAGGTGCCCATCCAGGTACAAGCAATAAGCAATAACTTTGCACAAACCGGTGGTATTATTGTAGCTATTTCATACGATGGCGGTAATACTTACGAACAATTGCCCGAAACTTATAATGGAATTGCCTATAGCTATACTTACAATTCAGGTAACGTAACGCTTTATGCACAATCGTCTGATGGTACTACCGCAGTACAACCAACACTTCCAATTAAGGTTAAAATTATTTTAGTTGATTCTAACTAGTCAGCCTTATTACTGAAAACAAAAAAGGTTCCCTGGAATATCCGGGGAACCTTTTTTGTTTGATATTAATCTGTTTTTATTTTTCCATTTGTTCAATAACGGCTTGTGTAACCCCGGTAAAGGAGAAACCGCCATCATGAAACAGGTTTTGCATAGTTACCATTTTGGTAAGGTCAGAGAATAGTGATACGCAATAATCGGCGCACTGGTCGGCAGTTGCATTGCCCAGCGGGCTCATTTTTTCTGCGTAGTTGATAAAGCCATCAAATCCCTTCACACCCGAGCCTGCTGTAGTGCGGGTAGGTGATTGTGATACCGTATTGATACGCACATGTTTTTTGGTGCCATAGTAATAACCAAAGCTGCGTGCAATGCTTTCCAGGTAAGCTTTGTTATCGGCCATATCGTTATAATCAGGGAATACACGTTGTGCGGCAATATAAGTAAGGGCCAGTACTGATCCCCACTCATTAATAGCATCCATTTTCATGGCTGTTTGTAATACACGGTGTAAGCTTAATGCTGATATATCAAGACCCTTGTGGGTAAAATCGTAGTTGTTTTCAGTATAAGTAATGCCTTTACGAACGTTAACACTCATCCCAATAGAATGCAGGATAAAGTCGACACCGCCGCCAAAATGCTCCTGCGATTTGGTGAACAAATTAGTAATGTCATCATTATTGGTAACATCGGCGCCAATTACCGGCGCATTGCATTGCTCTGCCAATTTATTTAATTCGCCCATACGTAAGGCGATAGGGGCGTTGCTTAAAATAATTTCAGCGCCTTCTTCAACAGCACGCTGTGCTACTTTCCAGGCTATGGATTGCTCGTTAAGCGCACCAAAAATAATCCCCTTTTTACCTTTTAATAAGTTATAAGCCATGTTTAAAGTTTAATAATCGGGTGTAAAGTTATAAAATAAGTTTGCAGTTTATAGTGAGCAGTTTGCAGTTCATGTTTTGAAATAATCGCCAACTGCTTACTGCGAACTGCCAAGTAATTCCCTCGCATTCTGCAAGGCGCTTTCACCAGGTTTATCGCCGCTTAGCATTTTGGCTATTTCCAGTACACGTTCTTGTTTGTCCAGTTGTTTAATGCGGGTATAGGTTGTTGCGCCCTCATCATCTTTGTAAACAAAATAATGATTTTGTCCCTTGCTTGCAATTTGGGGTAGATGGGTAATGGTAATTACCTGCAGATTATCTGCCAGGCGCTCCATAATTTGCCCAACTTTGTTAGCTACCTCGCCAGATACGCCTGTGTCAATTTCATCAAAAATAATAGTAGGCAAGGCTGTATTTTGAGCTATCAATGATTTAATACTCAACATTAACCTTGAAAGCTCACCACCAGAAGCTACTTTACTCATTTCGGATAAAGCATGTCCCTTATTGGCGGTGAACAAAAATTTAATTTCATCAATACCGTTTTTGGTTAGCACTTCTTTACTCTCAGTTTTTCCGGTTTCAGGGGTTTCGGCAATTGTTTGTTCAATTTTCAAAGCTGCGTTGCCCATGCCCATTTCACTTAAGGTACTTAACACTTGTTGCTCAATAGATGGGATAACTTTTTTGCGATTGTCTGAAAGCGTAGTTGCTAATTGCTCCAATTCTGTTTTATCGGTTTTCAGTTGTTGTTTTAGCTTTTCAATAGCTTCATCGCCAAAAACTGCCTGTTGTATTTTTTCTGATAAATCATTCTGCAATTCCAAAAGCTCGGTATTGTTACTTACCCTGTGTTTTTTTTGCAGATTGTATATCATACTTAGCCGGGTATTTATTTCTTCGGCCCGGGCTTCATCAATATGCGTATGTTGTTCTATGGCTTCAATTTCGGCGGCAATGTCTTTCAGCTCGATCAATGTGCTGTTTAAGCGCTGATGAAGCTCTGCGATTTGGGGATTGAATTTTTCTAAAGTAGAAAGCTGGTGACCGGCCTCGCGCAATTGAATAATGGCTGCTGTTTCGCCCTCCTGCATTAAATAACAGGCACCAAGTAAATTGCGTTTTATTTCACCAGCGTTATTAAGGGCGTAAAGTTCCTGTTCCAGCGGTATTTGCTCGTCGGCAACCAGCTTGGCTTTTTCAAGCTCATCAAACTGAAACTGAAAATAATCCAGATCAGCCTTTGCCTTATCGCTGTCACCAATCAATTGTTCCAGTTTACCGGTAGCTTTTTTATAAGCTCTGAACTTTGTACGATAGTTATTTAGCAGCTCATCATGTTTGGCGACTGCATCAACTACCAATAGCTGAAATTCTGGGTCATTAATTTCAAGCGTTGCGTGCTGTGAATGGATATCAATTAATCGTTCGCCCAAAGCTTTAAGGGCTGCAAGGTTTACGGGAGTATCGTTTACAAAAGCTCGCGATTTGCCATCGGCTGATATTTCTCGCCGTAAAACAGTTTCGGATTCGTAATCCAGATCATTTTCTTCAAAAAAATGTTTTAAATGGAACGCGCCTATCGTGAACGATCCTTCAATCACGCATTTTTTTTGCTGATTAAAAAAGTAACGACTTTCTGCACGCTGACCTAATATAAGCGAAAGTGCACCCAGGATGATGGATTTTCCGGCACCTGTTTCGCCGGTAAGTATGTTTAACCCCTTGCCGAAACTTATTTCAAGGTTATCAATCAGGGCGTAATTATTAATACTGAGCTTCTGAAGCATAAAAAAAGTATCCTCTGTTTGGAGGATACTAAGTTAGTGGTTAGAGATTAGACGTTAGAGATTAGTTGAGATATTTTTTTACACACATCTCTTTTAGAAAATTACTGGCCTATCGGCGGCGCTGGCGCTGGAGGATTGACAGGAGCATTGGGAACTACAGCAGGTTTTACCGGCTCTTTAGCTTCAGGTGCTTCAGGTTTTTCCGGCGCTTCTGGTTTTTCCGGTGCCTCTGGTTTCTCAGGCTTTTCGTAGTCATAATTATAATTGAAATTATAACTCATCTTTTGCATGTGGGCAAGGTATTTCCTGTATTCGGGGCTATTAATGTAAGCTGCTAATTTGTCAACAGATTGCTTCAGTAATTCCCGCTCTTTTTTTATTTCTGGATTGCTTTGGTAAGCGCTCATTTTTTTTGCAAGCTTATCCATTTCCTGTTGTTGCTGCTTAATTTCAGGATTATCATAAGCTATTCTCATGCTATCTCCCAAAACCTGCATACGCTGGGTTTTTGCCTTAGCATCGGGCGAATCATATCTGGCACTTATCTGTTCACCCTGTTTTTCCAGGTCTTTTTGCGTTTGTTTAATATTTGCAGGGATGTGAGTGTCCAGTTCAGCCTGATATTTCTTGTAGTTTTCGTCCTTCTGGTCGTCAATATAGGTACGGTTGTGTGGAATGCCGTATTTCTTTTCCAGCTCGCCGTTTATTTTTTTAAACTCAGGACTGCTGTAGTAGGCGCCAATTTTGCGGCCTTCTTCGCTCATTTGGACAGTAATCTCTTTTAATTTCGGATCGTCTCCGTAATCTTTTGCGTAATCACCGCTGGCCTGTTGCATTTCCTCCTGCAGTTTTTTTAAGTCGGGGCGGTCATAATATGCCTGTACAGTCTTGCCCTGTTCTTCTAACTGTTTTTGGGTCATCTTGAAATCTTCGCTGCTATAAAGTTTAGCAACGGCTTGCGCATGTTTATTTACTTCTTCCTGTAGGGCCGTCAACTTCTGGTTCTCATCTCCTGAAGCTGTCGTCGCATGATGAGCTTTAGGAGCCGTATGAGCATGCAATGCAGTTGTTTTTTTAGTTTGAGTTGCACGCCCGGTGTCGGTGAATAAATTGCCGGTAACAGGATTAATTACTTTTACCGATATTTTGCCCTGGGCAATTTCAGGTTTCAAAAGGGATATCATAACTATCCCCGCCGTTAATATAAGCATGGCCAGCAATGCCGGACGCAGGCTTGGTGTTTGTTTTTTAGTTTTCATGATACGTTCAATTCTGTTTAACAAATAGTACTTACTGCCTGTGGCGGCCAGCGCTAGCTTCCAGTCGTTTTGGCGGGTTTGCTCAAGCTTTAATAGGGCTTTAGCGTAGATGATAGGGTTTGCGGTGGCCTTTACAACCAGGTCATCGCAACAGTTCTCACGTTCTTCGTTAATAATCCGGTTAATGAGTTGTGTACACGGATTAAAAAATAGTAATATGCTTATTACCTGCTGAAATATGTTTACCAGGTAATCGTGTCGTTTAATGTGGGCCAGTTCATGCAATAATATGGCCTCTATTTCTTCGGTAGATAGATAGGTTGATAGTGTAAAAGGCAACAAAATAACCGGTTTAAAATAACCTACCATACAGGGTACATCAACCAGTTTGCTTAAACCAGCCTTTACATTAGGGCCAATATTCAGCTTTTTTGTAAATTGATTTACCTTTTGCTGCAGCGCTATATCAATGCTCATAGTTTGTTTTATGAGGTTGATTTTTTTGCGGGCAAGCATCAGCTTAACTGAATTAAACAGCAGGCCGGCAGCATATGCACAGCTAACAAAGGGTAAATATTTTTCAATATCATAATAATAGCGTGTGCTCTGATCGCCAAACCGGCTAATTTCGCCAGGAAGATTAAGTATTACTGGTATTGCATTTAACTTAGCGGGCGCTACGGCAAGCCAGTTGTAAATATTAATTTCGTTTACAAGCGTAACAATAAACCAAACGGTTATAATAAACATACTGTTTACCCCAAGCCAGTATTTGGCAACCGCCGATGCATTACCAGCAAGCATTAATGCTAACTTTAAAATAAAGTAAACCAGCAAAGCCTGCCACAATGAGTGGATAATGGTGATCCCCAAAACCTGCCCTATGTTATACAATATGTTTTCCATAACCGTTGTTGTTTTTAACCGTTTATGCCTGTTGATTTAATTTACGTCGTTTTTCTCGGGTGATGTTGGTTTTTGCGGTGCGTATATTTTCACACCGCCAACAGAATCCTGTAAAATCCATGGGTGTTTGGCCATATCTTCGGCTTGTTTTTTCATCAGCTCCATTTGTTTTCTCCATTCGGTGCTGTCAAATTGTTTCTTCATTTCTTCAGCCTGTTTTTTCATCGCCTCCACCTGGTTTTTCCATTGCGGGCTATCAAACTGCTTCTTCATTTCTTCAGCTTGTTTAGCCATCGCTTCCTGTTGAAGCCTCCACTGTTGGCTGTTGAATTGTTTCGTCATTTCTTCAGCTTGTTTAGTCATCGCTTCCATTTGGCTTTTCCATTGTGGGCTGTTGAATTGTTTTTTCATTTCGTCAGCTTGCTTAACCATGTCTTCCTGTTGAAGCTTCCATTGAGGACTGTTGAATTGTTTCTGTATTTCCGCAGCCTGTTTACTAATAGCTTCTACCTGGCTTTTCCACGCGGCGCTTGAATAGTAATTTCTGATAGAATCGAAACGAGCCTGGTTAATACCAAAGTTATTTTTCAGAAACTCTTCCCGCACTGCCGAAGGCATTTCATCAACAGAGTTATACTCTTTTTTATTCCCTTTATCGTCAACAATAACAATTTTATTTTTGCTGTGCTTCGAGGTATCTGCAATCCGTGCGGCTTTGGTTGAATCAGCATTAAAAAATGGTTTAATATCGATTTTCGCAATAGCCGGCATTGCATTTATTGAAAGGTTTGTTGCCAATGATGCAGGATCCACCATAACAGCAGTTACTGATGGGCCTTTTATAGCTGCCTGATTATTGCTTGTTTTAGGATTAAACCACGCCAGGCCGCTAAGGCTTGCAGCTAGTAATACTACGGCAATTGCCAGATGGCGAAAGTTGCCTGTTGGTTGTTTAGTTTTCATAATTCGTTCAATTCGGTTTAATAAGTCATATCTTTTGCCGGTTGCAGCCAGCATTAGCTGCATATTGGGCTGTCTTACTTCTTCTAATTTTAGTAGGGCATAAGCGTATGTAAGTGGATTTTCGGTTTTCTCAATAACCATGTCATCGCAGCCATTTTCCCGTTCGCAGTTTACAATACTGTTTATTAAGCGGGCAAATGGATTAAAGAAAAGGATAATAGCTATTGCCTGCTGCATAATGTTCACCAGGTAGTCTTTTCTTTTAATATGCGAAAGCTCATGTAATAAAATGGCCTCAATTTCGCAGGCAGTTAAGCTGGTTGCTATTGATACCGGCAATAAAATAATAGGTTTTAAATAGCCGGTTACACAGGGCACATCAATCAACTCGCTGAAGTTTACCTGTATGTATTTGTTAATGTTAAGGTTTTTGGCAAAGCTGTTGATATACTGTTGCATTTGCCCGGCCGGGATGAGCGACTTTTTAATCTGCTGAAGTTTTTTACGACTATAGCCCAGTTTAATCACATTTGCCAGCAGGCCCGCTAAGTATAACGCTGATACATAGGGTAAATACCCGGCAATTTTATAATAGAGGGTACTATTACCGGGATAAAGCTGACCCTTAACTGTTAAATTAAGATTGGGGATAAGCGGAGATATAGTTGCAGTATTGGTACTTACCCAATTGTAGGCTTGTATTTCAAAAAATAGGGTATAAATAAACCATAGCGTAATGGATGACAATGCAATAACAGCAAGGTTATATTTCTTGACAGCCGATAGCTGGGGAGCTCCATTAAAAATAATGCGTAAAATAAAGTAAACCAGTAAGCCCTGCCACAGCGAGTGAATTACGGTAATGCCTAAAACCTGGCTGATATTATATAATGTGCTTTCCATTTATTCAAGTTTTAATTAGCTGATTAATTTATGGCCGCCGGTCACTATTCCTTACCCTCAAACTGTTGTAAATAATTCTTTATCGCGTCTATTTCATCTTTTGATGCACGGTGGTTGCCTAAAGCCTGTATCACCAGCTCAGAAGTTGACCCTTTAAAAACGGTAGATATAATTTTATCCAACGCTGTTTGCTGCGCTTGTTCGCGGGTGATGATTGCTTTGTACAAATGCGTTTTGGAAGTGGTATCCCGCTCAACTAAACCTTTATCATGCATTATCTGCATTAATTTAAGGGTGGTGGTGTATCCGGCATCTTTATTTTTTGCCAGTTCTTCGTGCACTTCACGAACACTGCATTGACCTTTTTTCCAGATCACCTGCAATATTTCCAGTTCGCTTTCTGTTGGTTTTATTTCCATGTTATTCTGTTATACGAATTTCTTCGTACAAATATGTACGATAGTTTTCGTATTTGCAAATATATTTATTTATTTTTTTAAATGACGTTTAAAAACACAGGATGTTACAGCCCCAAAGATGTTTTAGGATGATGAATGGATTGAAGTGAATGTTCTGGATATCAGACCGCAATCAGTTTTTTTGCAGCGTTTGGTATTTGAGGCCGTTTGAAGGATCGGCCTTGCTGAGTATATCCAAAGCTTGCAGCCTGTCGGGTACTTCGGCCTTGGCGAAAATAGCAATGAGCTCATCGCACTTAGCCGTAAAAAATACCAGCGGGAAGGTAGCCCCAAGGCGTTGACGGTCTACTTGCGATAAGGTTGGCAACAGTGCCGAGATAGCTTTGCGGCCTTTTGCCGGATTATCAGCCATTAAATCGAGCCCGTTTCTATGATAATCATACATAAAACTACGTAGCGGGCTGTAAAGTTTGTTATTCAGGTTTTCAGAAAGCCAATAGCGGTTTACCGTTCCATCAAATGCTTTCCAACCCTTGCTGCCGCCTGTTTGCGCGTTACTAACCACGTTTTGGGCACTTAAAAAGTAAGGTGTGCCGCCGTATCTTGAAAAAGTATCATAATCCAACCCTACAATAATATAAGCGTAAAATGCCATTAATGAGGCCAAATTGCTTTGATAGTTTTGATCAGTGTAATCAATGGTTTGTCCCTCGGTATAAATAAAGTCAATGTCTTTATCTAAAGTATTAAGCAGGGTAGAGGTATAGGTAGAGTTATACACTGGTCTTGACGATTGTACCTGTAATTCGCCGGTAAAGGCCGAACTGCCATCCCATGAGGTAATATTTAATATAAAATTGCAATCAATTCTTTCCTGCGGTAAAATATTGTCGGCGCTCCACTTTCTGCCATTTATGAAATCTTTCATAGCAGTTTCTAACGACTGGAAAATACGCTTATTGGTTGATTGAATTTTTGGCGAAAGAATTTGCACCCGGGCATTTAAATCTTGGGCAAAGGCTCCAAAGCTTAGTAGTGTAAATAAGATATACAGGTAAAATGCTTTCATTTTTTTATTAGCTCAATCACTTTTTGACAAATATCGCGGGCAACCTCATCTTTAGTTTTAACTCCATAAACTGTTTTTTCAAGGTTTTTATCAATAATGGTTATCTTATTGGTATCCTTTTGAAAACCAGCGCCCTCATCATTCAACGAATTTAATACAATAAAGTCCAGATTTTTCTTTTGAAGCTTTGCAATAGCATTTTTTTCTTCGTCGTTTGTCTCCAGCGCGAAACCTACCAGCACCTGGTTAGCTGTTTTCTGCGCACCAAGCGTACTTAAAATGTCGATTGTTTTTTTTAAATCGATGCTGAACGAGCTTTCACTCTTTTTTATTTTTTGTGCCGATACGGTTACGGGAGTATAATCGGCTACAGCAGCGCTCATGACGCAAGCCTTTGAATTTTTAAATTGAGCAAGGCAGGCTTCCAGCATTTCGGCGGCAGAAGTAACATCAATTCGTTTAATACTTTGTTGTTTGCTTTTTTGTGCCGATGGCCCTGCTATAAGCGTAACATCAGCGCCTAATAAAGCTAGTTCGTCAGCAATAGCAAAGCCCATTTTGCCGGATGAGTGATTACCGATAAATCTTACCGGATCAATAGCTTCATAAGTGGGCCCGGCGGTAACCAATATCTTTTGATCAACTAAAGGTAGTTTTTTTTTGATATCAGCTGATAAAAAAGCGATCATCTCTTCAGGTTCGGCCATGCGACCTTCGCCATGCAGGCCACTGGCCAATTCGCCGGTTCCTGGCGGTATCAGTATGTTGCCGAAAGATTGTAACCTGCTGATATTTTCTTGTGTGGCACGATGTTTCCACATATCTAAATCCATAGCCGGAGCGAAATACACCGGGCATTTGGCCGAAAGGTAAACGGCCATAAGCAGATTGTCGCAAATACCATTGGCCATTTTTGCAAGCGTATTGGCGCTGGTTGGGGCTATCACAAAAACATCGGCCCATAAAGCTAATTCCACATGATTATCCCATTCGCCCGTTTCCGGGTCGAAATAAACTGTATGAACTGGATTTTTAGATAAAGTGGATAGAGTTAAAGGTGTAATGAAGTTGATAGCATCGGGCGTCATAACTACTTGTACGTTAGCGCCTGCTTTAATCAAAAGTCTTACAAATGATGCTGCTTTATAGGCTGCAATGCTTCCGCAAACGCCTAAAACAATGTTTTTACCCTCAAGCATAAACAAAAATACACATTAGCTATTACTCTGCGACGGAATATTGCATAATAAAAAAACTACCAGCCATCCTGATGTGGATGCTGGTAGTTTTTGATTTTGACTTAATAAAGTCAATTTAAGTTATGGCAAACTGCTAAACGCAGCTGATAACTATTGTTCTTTTGTTGGGTTACGGTAGTAAATCTTATCTTCTAAAAATTCCTGAACGGCAACCAAAGTAGGTTTTGGAAGTTTTTCGTAATATTTAGAGATTTCAATTTGCTCGCGGTTCTCAAACACTTCCTCCAGGTTGTCATTTGATGAAGCAAACTCAGAAAGTTTCTGATGAAGCTCTTCTTTAATGTTGTTCGAGATCTGGTTAGCCCTTTTTGACATAATTACCAGCGACTCATAAACATTACCTGTTTTTACATCTAACTCGCGTAAATCACGGGTCACAGTACTGCTTGCTGGACCAGTTGCTTTGCTGATATTATTATTGTTATTGCTCATATCGTTTAATTAGGGATTTTTTTATCGTCGTTCCCTTTTTCTGACGGTGGTTGACTAATTACTGTATCTTTTTTTGCTGCTATTTTCTTAGCTATTCTTTGGTTACCCAGGGCTTCTGCTAACACGCTTTTTGCTTTTGCTATTCCGTCCTGGCTATCTTTATCGTATTGTTTGGCCTCTTTCAGGTATTTGCTGCTTGGATATTTCTCTACAAACTGCTGAGCATAGGTCATTGCAGATTTGTAACGATCTTCCTGATAATCCTCGCGGCTATGATATGCGTACAAATATTGGGCCCTGATAGTTAAAAACTCAATTTCTTCGGCATATTTAGTATCCGGGTAATCACGCAATGTATTTCCAAATGAAATAACTGCTGCCTGATAGTCGCTGATAGTTAAATATAACTTTGAGTTAGCATATGATTTTTCTTCCAGCTTATCGCGCAAATTCTGAATCAGTTTACTTGCTTCAGGAACACGATCGCTTTTAGGATATAAGTTTATAAACAACTGTAATGCATCAATAGCCTTATTAGTGTTTTCCTGATCGAGCGAAAATATCGGCGAATCAAGGTAATAACAATAAGCCGACATAAAACGGCACTCTTCGGCTCTTGAACTTGATGGATAAGTATCAGCAAATGTTTTAAAGTGATACCTGGCCGATGTATAATCTTTCAGCTTATAGTTAGTATAAGCATAGTAGTAATACAAATCCTCAGCCTGCTCCTGGCCACGGTAACGTGTTACCAATGGTTCAAATAAGCCCAGCGCTTTTGTGTAATCCTTTTTGTTATATAGTTTAACGGCTTCAGCGTATTTCTTGGCATTGTCATTACTGGCTTTAAGCTTTTCATATTTACTTTTACAGCTGGCTAGTACAATAATAAATAGAGCAAATACACTTGCTAATAACGTAAGTCGTTTTTTAAACATTTTGCAAAGATAGTTGAATAATATAAATCAGTCAATTTTTTATTTAGCGGCTAATATATAACGCTTGTTTTGTGTACAGTATATATATAGGTATGATTTAACATCTTTTAACAGTGATGACGGGATTGAAAGCAAATATCAGCGACAATAGCTTACCTTTTTTAATGATCATCATTAATCTTGCCATGTTCTGTAGAGAATCTGAGATCATTAAATTGTTTGGATTGTCCTTTAGCTATAGATAATGATTCCCATTGTTCGCCAAGTATCATCCGGGCTATATAAACCATTTGCCCTATATGATAAGGAAAGTGAGCAAGCTGCCGGTTAATGGCTTCGGTTATGGTGTGTTTTTCGCCACGTATATATATAGTATATATAAGGTCTTCGGCGGCAAGCTGATCTACCGCAGTATAAAGGCATTCCCATCCTTTATTCCAAAGTATTAAAAGCTGCGCTTTTGAATAGGTATCACCTTCAAACTCTTCGTCACGGTTTCTTGAAGGCTTTTCGCCATCGGTAGTTAAAAAGTCTGTCCAGCGCGAAATAGAGTTTCCGGCAATATGCTTTATAATCATAGCAACACTATTTGATTGCGCATTGTATTGCCAATGCAGCTGGCTTTCGTTTAGCAGGTTTATAACCTTATCGCCTAAAGACTGGTAGTATTTAAACTGCTTATGTGCGCTGGCTAAGTAATTAGCTCCTGTGTTTTCCATACGGGTATATTATATAGCTACACCTATATTATATAGGTATACAAAATTCAGTAAGTTTTAAATCATTTGCAATAGAAATAACGGCTTATAAGGCTGTTTAATACTTGTTAAATGAGGAATGGGTTATATGGATGAAATTTTTGTTGCTGATTTGCAAAGCGTTACCCATTATGTGTTGATTTTTCTTATAAAGTATTTGCAAAAACCGAAACTGTGCGTACCTTTGCAGCCCGCAAGAAAGGAAGAAAAGAGAGAGGAAAGGCGGGAAAAAGGCGAGCTAAAAAAATAAAAAAATAAAGTTTGCAAAAGAGAAA
>NZ_JANUBZ010000024.1 GCF_024808665.1 Mucilaginibacter empetricola | reverse complement strand
TTATAAGGCGTGAATCTCCTCATCTTTTCTGCAAGCGGATCTGGTGTAGTCCACCTGGCAATTACCGGATCGTAGAACCGCGCGCCATAATCGTACTGCCCTAACTCCTCCTGTAACTCTTTCTTATTGTAAAGATATTCATTTTTAGTACTGTTGACAAGGCTATTGACTTCCAAACCAAATGGGTAATAGTCATCGGTTTGAAGCTGGGTTATCACACCATTTTTGGTATCGAATGTTACCCTTGTATTGCCCAGGTTATCACTCAAATAATAGTAATAATCATAGCTCATATAATTATTGGTGGTTGAGGTGGGCACTACCTTACCCTCTTCTGTCTGAATAAAACCAATAAAAGTATTACTGTTGTCGTATTCAATGCCATCAATATAATCTATAGTCTTAGTTGTGCCGCTTATTACGCTTACTTTTCTCAATTTTCTGCCATTAGCATCATAGGTATAGGTAACTGTTCCTGTTGGTTTGGTGATGGTAACCGGCAGGTTGAGCATATTATAAGTATAATTCTTGTTCTGAGCGGTTACAGCCGAATTGATGCTGCTTAATATATTGCCATTATTGTCATAAGTATAATTGGTTGTTCCGTTTACTAAATCTGTGGTACCGAAATAACCGCTGTTGTCGTTTACATATTGCAGCTGATTGGTATAGTTACCAGCAGCATTGATATAAGTATAAGCCAGTTGATCTATTAAGGTGTTTGAGGTTGTTTGGTAACGATTCAGGGTGCTAATATTCCCATTAAAGTCGTAGGTGATATTACTTTCTGTATTACCGGTAGTGCCGGTACCCGACGTCAGTCTGTTTAACTGGTCATATGCATAAACATAGCTATTGGCATTAGGCGTGCTACTTGTACCCCAGCTCTCGCTGGCGATATTGCCATTATATTGCGCTGTGGGTCTGATGCCTGCAACACCCGTTACATTATTATATTGCAGTTGCATTTGGAACAGCGGCGCACTGCTACCTAGTAACCAACCACGTTCATTATAGTTGTAGGCAATATTTTGTGAAAAAGTAAGGCCGTCCAAACTATTCAGTTGTTTGTTCATCAACTGGCCTAGCTCGTTATAAATAATGCTAGAGATCAAGGTGTTGCTAGTCGCAATTCCAGGGCTATAAGTAATCTGCTCCCATGTACCTGTTTTGCGGTCCATGTGGTCATATATATACTGATTAGCTATCGTAGTGGTATTTCGGACAGCGCTAATGGAATGTACCCTGGTCACCGTAAGCGGCATATTGGTAAAACTATAAGCAGTCGTAATCAAATCAAAATTATTGGCACTCAATACGCCCCCAAGATAATGCTGATTATAGGTTTGTGTTACTCTGCCCAGATCGTCGTAATAATGGACTGTCCACAGCATGTCCGGTGTGGCGGGCGGTATGCCGGACGTATTTAGTACAGCTGTTTGGGTAGCCGTCAGCAGGCCATTGGTCATAACACTGGCACCTACGGGGATGGTAGCGGTCGATGGTTGTCCGGGAAAGGTATAATTATCATAATAGTTCACTACTAGCGGGATCTGGTTATTCCCCCACGGAAATGCGGTATCACTGTAACCCTGTATACCGTTGGTTGTTACGGGAATCTCCCATTGACTCACCGTATCGGTCAGAGTGATCATATTGGTCACATAGCTTTGTAACGGAGCGCGAGCACTCGCATCTATCGTTACACCGCTCATAATTACCCTACCCAAGCCGTCATATTTGGTAAACCCCCATTCACCAAGCCCCATTTTATAGGCGTCACGGTCATACAACAGTTGATCTATCTGATCGTACACCATTTCTTCTGCGCCTTTACCTGGCAATTGTTTCAGGATAAGCCTTTGTCTTCCATCATACTGGTATTGATAGCACAAGTTATTTAAAGTTGTTTGACTGATGGGACTTGTAGCATCCGGATTAGATTGGGGCGTTAATACGAAAGCCAGATTTCCCAAATCATCATATACGTAATAAGTGCTCAGCTCTTGTAAAGCCGCACCGGTATTATTATAAGTCCGTTTTAATACCACGTGTCCTTGCATATCTTTATATTCTTCCGTAGTATTCAGGCAACCATCACTTGCCGGGTTCCAGTTTTCATCTCGGGTAATAGTAAGATAAAGCTGGCCAGTATTATAAGTAGCGTTATTGCCTGCACGTATGAGGTTTTCGCTTTGATCGCTGTTAATCGTCGTGGTATAAAGAGCCACCATATGGCTGCCGGGGTTGCTGGTTAATGTGCCGGGGATGAATGCGCTTTGGTCGTTGCTTTCATAATCCACAGTCGCTGTATGGCCGCTGCCGTTTATGCCACTGGTATTCAATTGCCAAGCAGTTCCAGGAGCGCCTTGTTCGACTACACGGTTCAGCGGCGTAGGTTCAAAATTAGTTGAACTAAGTGGATATGGGTCGTTAAGCACATCGGGAGCATTCCAGGTGTTTCCTGTCGGGTTTGCGTAAAATGCTGGTTGATCTGCTAAAGCAGTGGTTTTATAACTTCCGTCACTGGAAGCTGTCGGTTCTACTACGTAAGGTAAGTATTTGCTTGCTTCCCTGCCATACGGATCATAAACCACGGGCTGCACCATATCCCTTCCTGTTGGTGATCCTTTTACCTGCACATTCTGCATGGGCCTGCCTAAGCCGTCATAATACTGTATGGCGATCTCTACCTGGTTTTTATCAGCACTGGCAGTGGTTAAAAGGCTATTGCTGGTTATATTCGCTTGTCTTGGGGTAAAAGTGGCGATATAGTTTTGACTCTGGCTCGGGTTAAAGCTACTTTGCGGGTTGACTGCCAAGGTAATTGTGGCAGGAGGGCTGGGCCCCAGGCTATTGACAGCCGTTATGTTATAGGTAGTGGCGGAGGGGGTTGCTGCTGTAGGCACTCCGCTGATGCCGCCCGTAGCTCGGTCAAACACCAGACCCGCTGGTAGGGCAGGACTAATACTATACGCACCTGTGATGATCTTACGGATTTTGTTATTACTTGCATCTGCAACGTAGACATTCCCTGTTGCATCTACTGCTAAGCCATTAGGGCTGTTAAAGCTCGCCGCTGTACCGATGCCATCCGTTGAGCCAACGGTACCACTGCCAGCCAGTGTACTGACTACCCCGCCTGGAGTGATCTTGCGGATAACGCTGTAATATTGGTCTGAAACATACATGTTTCCTATCGCATCTACCGCTGCCGCTACCGGGTAGAAAAAACTGGCTGTAGGGCTGTCTCCATTAACTAGGGCTTCGTAGCTATCCGCTGCATAGGTGCTCACCACACCCGCCGGAGTAATCTTTCGGATCACATTGTTATTTTTATCGGCGACATACAAGTTACCCGAAGCGTCTATCGTCAAGCCCTGCGGATTATTGAACTGGGCGGCCGTACCTACGCCATCATCATCGCCTGGGGTGCCGCTGCCTGCAAAGGTACTAACCACACCCGCAGGGGTAATCTTGCGAATAACACTATTATAATTATCGGATACATACACGTTACCAGCTGCATCCACAGCGGTTCCCATGGGATGGTTGAATTCTGCGCTGGCCATAGGGCCATCGACATAACCTGCCGTGCCATTTCCCGCATAGGTACTTGCTGTTCCTGTAGGGCTAACCATGCGGATGACGTTTCCATAAAAATCCGCTACATACAGATTCCCGCTACCATCAAATGATATTCCCATGGGAAGATCAAACCTGGCGGTACCTGCACTGCCGTTAACTTCTCCCCCAGAGCCATAACCTGAAAAGGTGGTTACTACTCCTGTAGGCGATATTTCACGAATCGAGCCGTTAAACCCATCCGTCACATAGATATTGCCGCTGGCATCGGCAACGACTGATTCCGGCACAGAAAATTTGGCGGCTGTACCCGTGCCGTTCAGGTAACCCGCTACGCCACTCCCTGCTATCGTCATCGTTTGGCCGTAAGCATAGGGCAAACTGGTGCCGCTTACGACCGGAAAGATAGGGGCACTATGGGAACCTACTGTAAAGGTCAACGCATTATTGGTATAACTGATACTAGGCTGACAAATCCCTTTCAGGCTAAGACAGCTTAATAGCATTACGATTAAAAACCTCGTCTTATTTATAGAATATATCTTTTGCATGTGATGTGCTGGTTTGAGGTGGATTAAACACCTTTGTTTCTATCAATGAGCTCCATACTTATGATTGCTTTATAATCGGCCATAACTATGGATAATATCGTTTTCGTTAATTACTACCGTTTCCCAATAAGTAACCGGTTCCCGCCACCAACACTACCGTCGAAGTAGAACAATTGCCCTTTTGTGATGTTCCGGTACAGCCATTAACCATTATGGAGTTAGTGCTTCTTTGGCTGGTACCTGCCGGCATCGTAAGTATCAGGGATGTACTCGTTGCTATTGGTGCTCCCGTTTGCCCCTGAGAAGTGTATGTTGTTGACGTATTGACCTGGTAATTGACTGTAAGTCCTGTTGGTAACGTATATGGAATTGTGCATGCCACATCAGAAAAGGTTTCCATGGTATAAATTTTACTCACTTGTCCGTTGCCATTTGCGTCAGTCGAATTGCTCGTTGAACTGAGTGTCATTTGAACGTATGGTGTTGTTTGCGATCCCGATGAGGAGCCAGAAGAAGAACCCGTTACATTGATGTTGCAGCCGAAAGCCTGCCCGGCATAGTTATAACAGTAGCTTTTAATAATATTGCCATATTGATCTTTTATGTTCACTAGACGCTGAAATACATCATATTCGTAATAAGTAATTTCTCCTTTTGGATCAGTCTTACTGGTAATACCAAATGGAATAGCGTAAGTATAAGTTGTCATTTGAGCGTTGATCGGGTAAAAACGAACATCGTCTATCTGTGTACCCGGAGAACCTATAGTAATGGTATAAGTGCTGCCTGTTACAGAAACAGTGTTATTCAAAACAAATGACCATATCCCTCCTGATTTTATCCAATAAGACAACACGTAGGTGCCGACGTTAAGTCCTGTTAAGTTTTCTAAATAACTACCATAAAAACTGTAATTCCCTGTCTTAGCATCACCGCTAGCACTATTCCCATCACCGTCTTCAAAACTATCGTAAAAAATATCGTTGCCAGGGGCATTTTGTACTTTCGCTACGACATATTGATGATTATATCCCCATTGGTAGCTAACGTGTGGGCCACTTGTTTCCGCCAAATCAATGAGATTACTGTTATTGTCATAATTTAAGTATTGGAGCCGCGATTCATATAAGCTTCCGGGATTAGATGGATCTGTGGCTTCAATAGCGCTGTTCCCTGAAGTCGTACTTTGCTGGATAGGGCTGGGTATATTTAAAACAAAAACCTGGCCTGGAACAATCATATTGGGTTGGCTACCGGCTGTATAGGATGGGTTTTGTATATAATTAGTGAATTTGGAACCCGTATAATAAATCACGGGACTGGTATTATACTGCCTGGTTATGGTTTTTAATTCATTTATAACCGGGCTTATATAATTCATCGCAACCATATTTCCCATAACTCCACCGGATGTGCTTGCTGCATAATCGAATGGATATTTATAGCTGGTTGTAGTAATATAGTCCGGCAGATTTCCGCGTATTGTTGCATCAATTGCAGCTTGACTTTGATATAGCGTTTCACTTTGTTTAAACTGATCATTATTAGCTCCACCGCAATAGGTATAGAATGTATTTTTCGAAATAGAAGGTGTATGTATATCAGGGGTGGGGGCGTCATAGTCATTTTCTACTTTATTGGTGAGAAGCATTTTTTCTGCATTGATCATTCTGCTTTGGTTTAAATTCACCAAAATTGAACCGGGAATAGCTGGATCATATGTCATGTAACTCGAATACACTTTTATTAGCGGATTGGAACTTAGCGTATAGTTATAATAAACAGACTTACGTGGGTTACCTGACGGATCATAATAATCTTGTTCAATTAAAGCGCCGCGACGAGCCTCTCTCGATTCCATCTCAAAAAAAGGAAAATAGCTTTCGGTTTGAATGCTGCTTAGCGTATTTAAATACAGGCACGTATTTGAAATGGCTGTAAATACTCCAGGAACATCCGGAGTTGTTGAGTAATTATAAACTATGCTTCCGTTATTTGTACCATCGGTTCCGTTTTGCGTTTCTGTTACCATTCCATAGCCAACATAGCTCCCCTGGCTACTGCCGAGAACAGTCTGGTTAAATGAAAATCGCAATACCCCAAGGCCGTTTGTAGGATACGCTACCTGCGGGTAAGGCCCTCCCAGAGCACCATATCCATATTGATAAGTTTTATATAACAATAACTGTCCAGACGCCGAGTAATTATCGATTTCCTTGATTCTGATTCCTCCACCTGTATAAGGTCCAAAACTGTTACTTTCAAATGAATAAGTGGTATAGCCTTGTGTAGGGTATACAATTTTATTTAGTGTTCCCGCATCGACGGTTGCTGAATTACTTGAGCAATCGACACCGCTTAATGTTTGTGTTGCAGGGTCAAACGGGTTATCAAATGGAAGATAATCAGTCTGGGATCCTTCGTTGTGTATAAACACTTTTGGGTATTGAGGAGGATCAGTTGTCGCAGCCCCGTTTGCGTTATAATATCCCCATATATCTTGTTGCGCTGAAAAACGGTCAGGTAATGTATTAGCATTTTTATAATAAAAAGAATATGGCGGTAATAAAGTTCCGTCAGAACCGCTCTGTTGTAAACTGTTCAAATAAAGCCGGTAGCCTTCCTGCTTCCCTGAGCCGGTAGAGATGGTTGAATAAGCTAAATTATAACTCTTAATCAAAGTTGAATTGGTACCGACGGTGGCATATTGGCTAATATTTGTATACGCGACATCCCCGGTTAAATCTTGCCGGTTAAGATTCGTAGCAAATTGAATGTAGCCGTTGTCGTAAATTATTTTACTGAGTACCTGGGACTGCTGTATCTTGACTTGCGAAGCGTTATATGCCCCTGCGGGGCCGCAGGGTGGCGATGCGGTTAATGTCTTGGTATAGCTATAATTCAACGAAGGGATGCTGGTATTATATTGAAAAGTGACCGTCTTATTGGTTACCGGATCAAATATTTGGGTAAGGAACCACGAAGAGGTATAAGTATAGGAAACTCCACCTGTTAAATCTTGCGTGACTTCCGTGTTTTGAAAGGTATAGATAATGCCTTTTTCATCTGTGATAATAAAGCTATTGCTACCATTAAACGGTCCCGACACAATTAGCGGATCATCATTGCAAAGAACAGGTTTCGTTTGATTGGCAAAATACATTTTTCCCATATTGCCGCCGAAATTGTAGAAATACTCATCCGGCTCAAGGTCGTACACGGTGGTTAGTGTACTTGGAGGAGTTACACTCATTGAATTACTTCCGCCACCTTGAAAATAGGGCACCACATTCGTTCCTGATGGTTGCACCAGGTCTAAACCGCCGTCATCGGGGAAACCTTTAACGGTTCTTGTAATAACTCCGCCTGCGTTCAAAACCCAGCCGGACCCGACACGAGAGGCTATATCATTTACTTTAATTCCAGACCCATGATAACTTATGCTTATAGGTATGGTTATTCTTCCTGTTCTTATCTCAAATAAAGGCAAATCAATTTTAGGCGTACCTGTGAAATAGCCAACGGGCTGATCGACATATTTCCCTAAAGCAGACGCTTCGGGTGATGGCGGATCATAATTGGGTAAAGGTTGAGTTGGGCCGCTTACCTGAGAAAATGCATTGGTGCAGGTGGCGAAAATTATTATAAAAAAAAGGAAATGTCTTTTCATCTTTAATTGCTAAGATTCAGGAGTTTTAAATTGAGAACTGTTGTATTTTATTATTTATTTTTCCGTTTTTAGAAGGATTTGAAGAACCTTTTTTGTTGCGACGATACGCTGAAATCCGAGTTGTATCAGCAACAGAAGTTAAACAGTCTTTTTAAAACGAGTTAGGAAAGTTTTAGATGCAGTCGAATAAATTAATAGCTATTTATCGCGGCTTCATTTCAACTTTAAAGACGAAAATCTGCAAGATGTTGGTTATCAAAAAGAAGACGCAAGTGGGGTGAGGTCAGAAATTTCATTTTTTATGAGTAAGGTTGAACATAAATTTCGATGCCAATATATTCACTAACTATTAACTTACGCGTGCACATGTGTAACTTTTTTATTACAATAAAACAATTTAGAGTACATGCCCCGACGATATTTTATCGGGCTAGACGTTATCTTGCGTAGGGGTGGTATATTGAAACGATGCGATATTTTAGCGATACGGGGATTTTCCAAAAAACAGCTTGTCCCCTCCTGGTCGAAGTTTGCAAACTTCGACCTAAAATGAAGCAAGCTTGCGGCTTGCGATAACAAAGCGATAGGTGATAAACGAGCCTGGCTTAGCGTTGGGCTTTGTTTATTTAGAGTAGGCTTTCTTAGTCTTATAATCCCTAATAAGTGCGTCGATAACCATATATACGCCTGCTTGGTTATTGCAGCATTTCACAGCAATGCTAAAACAAAAATGTATTCCTGATATTTGTGCTTTAAAAGAACCTATACTTCCAGCTTTGGATCAGATACCCCCTCATCAAAATAAGTCTCTAATCGACATTCCCGGAGAAGCATGGAAAGACATCCCCGGTTTTGAAGGATATTACCAGGCTTCGACAAAAGGAAGGATAAAGTCGCTTGACCGTATTATTCCGCATCCCCGTCTGTATCAGCAATTCGTCACAGGACGCATATTAAGTCAGAAGGTCAATAAAAACAGGAATGTGAGGACTGGAGAACCCTCCATTGACTTAGGGGTAACCCTGGCGTTGGAAAACCAGCAATACTATGCCAATGTCCGCAGGCTCATTTATAAGACGTTTATTGACCCGCATCTTGATTATAAGAAAAATGGGGTGTATGTAATAAATAGCGACGGTGACGGCTATAACAACCGCCCGGAAAACTTGGCTGAAGTGACCAAAAGTGAAAAGCAATTGCGGGCTATTGCACGGGAACGGGTGCTGCCCTCAAACCTAAAAACGGCTGACCGTTCTAATTGGAAAAAGAATAATTCCACCAGCAAGCCAATCGAGCAATACGACTTGCAAGGCAACCTTATCAAGCGATATCCCAGCATCAAAGAAGCTTCCCGGCAAACGAAGACTGATAATAAAGACATTATTCAAGTAGCAAAAGGAATGTACAAGCAATGGAATGGCTTTGTGTGGAAGTATGGCAAAAGTAGCTTGTGACTATTGCAACTAAGGGGTACGGGGATTTCCCCGCAAGATAGTGTGTCAACCGACGGAAAGATAGCAATCTGTCACCGGAGGGACACACTATCTTGCTACTTCTTAAATTTTTTTTTATTAATTTCACCCGCATTTTAAATAACCTAGAACTTGTACTTTAGCCCGCAATGAAATTAAGACCTTTACCTTGTTTATTTCTTTTGTTATTTGCCGGACTGACGTGCCTTTCTTCCTGCGACGACATTATCGAGCCATCCATTGCTAAAAGCCAGGTTGTTTTGGAAGCTCCTGCAAATCAGTACACCAGCACGAGCTATACGATCAACTTTTGGTGGGACCAGATTGATCACGCCTTGACCTATCACCTACAGGTGGTTAGTCCAAGTTTTGCCAATCCGGGCAGTCTTGTTTTGGATACCATTGTAAGCAGTTACAAATTCTCCGCCAATTTAAACCCTGGAACTTACCAATGGCGGGTAATGGCCGAGAATGGAAGCTCACAAACGGCTTATGCGGCGCCAAGAACTTTTGTGGTTGCGGCCTCCAGTGTTGTTGGACAAACCGTACAATTAACGTCTCCCGCCAATAATTATCTGACCAATCAAAGCAATATTGTTTTTCAATGGGGAAGCTTATACGGTGCAACTAAATATCAGATCGAAGTAGATACCAATAACTTTGTAAACGAGAGCGCCGTGTTGATAAATCAAACCATACCGGGCCAGCAATTCAGCTTTACATTTCCTAAAGACCAAAATTACCAATGGCGCGTTAAGGCACAAAATGATACCGCCCAAGCACAATGGTCATCGGTCTATCAGGTCACTTATGACCATACCCCGCCAGCACAAGTTACCCTTGTGGCGCCTGCTAATGGTGTTACGGTACCATTACCGGTTATCTTGCAATGGAACGCCGTGGCACGTGCAGTAAAATATAAATTGTATGTATTCCAAAGTGATGGGGTAACCAACTACAATTCGAGTTTCCCGATGAGCTTAACGGCTACCAGCTACAGTTTTAATTTGGGAGCCTCGGGGAATAAGATCTATTGGGTTGTTACCGCCGTAGATGCCGCAGGCAACGAGAGCGCACCGGTAAATGCCAGCTATTTTGTATTGCAATAAAACCATCAACGTGTGAAAAATAAAAAAATGACTTATTTTTTGGGCTTTATTGTTTTAGTAGTTTGGGGACTGATCATCTACCGCGTTTTTGATGCGGCAGGCGGCTCCGGCGATGATCCGGTTACTCCGACAGCCAATCCTCGTCAAAAGGAAGCTTATAATGATTATGCTATCCCAAAGGATACTATCCGTTTATTGCTGAACTACCGCGATCCATTTGGCATTATCAAAACGATTGATACCGCAGAAATACCCATTAAAAAACTGGTGCACAGAAGCCTAGTTAATTCACCCGTCAGACCTGCTTTTAACTGGAGTTTCATTCAATACGCAGGCTATATCCGTAATCCCGACTCCAAAAAACTGATTGCCTTAGTGACCATTAATGGCAAAAACGAAATGTTTTCAGAGGGAGAGATAAAAGACAATGTAAAACTGATCAGGAACTTTCGCGATTCCATCAAAATCAGATTCAATGGCGCAACCAAATTTATCGCAATCAAACCGGCTTCTTAATGAAAAAGATATTTACCCTATTTTTCCTACTGACTTCGGGTGTCATTTATGCCCAGGAAATGCCCGAGATGGGCATTAAAGTTCGTATTCCACAATCCGATAAAACCATTGTAGCTGAAATAAACGAGGTTTCGGCTGTTCCATCGCCAAAAGCAAATTTGGTTTACTATTGGTATTATGCCAATGGCATTCATTCCACCCAAGGCGGCTTCAGTGGCAAACTGCTCGACGGCCAGTACAGTGAATTTTACCTGAGCAAAAACTTGAAAGAGCAGGGATTTTTTAAAAAAGGTTTGAAACAGGGTCCCTGGAAAAGCTGGAACGAAGACGGCACACTAAAAGAACAAACCAAATGGAAAAATGGCGTACTGGTTGCCGATAAGGTTGTTCCCTTTTGGAAAAGGATTAATATTCTAAAAAAGAATAAAATTACGCCCGCCGATACCATAAAAAAGACGGCCAAATAAAAAAATTATGCTTAAAGCATCGGCCCTATATATGGTCATCATTATTGCTTTAGTGATCGGGCTAATCTGTTCATCATTAATTGTCGCTGCTTATTTTTATAAAGCCCAATACCAGCAAAAGAATCGGTATGATCAATTAGAAAATAACCTCCAATCCGGTGTAAACATTTTGCTAGCCTCCGAAGACAGCACTTATAATCAGGAGAAAACAATTAGCCTTTTTAATAATGACGCTGATTCACTTATCCTTAAAAAAATAACCTGGGGAATATTTGACATCGGCTGTGTGAAAGCCTTTATTCAAAAAGACACTTTATACAAAGCTTTTTCAATGGCCAACGCGATTGATTCTTCCAAATGGGCAGCTATCTATCTGATTGATGAGGACAGGCCATTTTCTTTAAGTGGTAAGACGACCATCCGGGGCGACGGGTATATTCCAAAAGCAGGCGTGCAGGAAGCTTATATCAATAATATGGCCTACCAGGGCGATAAACGTTTAATCATTGGTAATAAACGCGTCAGCGCAAAAACATTACCCGCATTAAATATCGCCAGGCTTAATCTACTGCAACAACACTTTACATCAACGCTTGAGGGCGACGCTATTCTTCCCAAAAAAGACTCCCTGCAACAGTCATTTTTGTTACCCACACGTTTTTTTTCTTTCAAAAAATCGGTGCAGACACTTGAAAATATCAAATTAAAAGGCAATATTATTTTATTGTCAGATACAACTATAACCATTGATAGTACCGCACTGCTGAGCAATATTATCGTTTTTGCTAAATCCATCGTAGTTAAAAGCGGGTTTCAGGGCAACTGCCAGCTTTTTGCCACGGATTCCATTCGCGTAGAGCCCCGTTGTGTATTTAATTATCCTTCCGGGGTGGGCGTCCTGCGTTTTCAACCGACAGCGTCAAAAACACAGGAGGTTTTATTTATCGGTCAAAGCTCAACCATTAATGGTGCAATATTTACTTATGAAAAAGCAGTTAATAACGTAAAACCGACTATTACCATCGGAAAACACACCAAAGTTCAGGGGCAGATTTATTCTCAGGGCATGCTGCAATTAAAGGATACTACGGAAGTAGATGGTAGTGTTTTCACCAGTCTTTTTTTTTACAAAAGCAGCTTCACTTTATATGAAAATTACCTAATCAATACCACAATAAATTCCAAAGCGCTTTCTCCGTATTATCTAACAAGCGACCTTTTGCCAGTTGCTCAAAAAAAGAAAAAAATATTACAATGGCTGGAGGCAAATTAAATACCCGCGTCCGTGCTTCCACCATCATGGAAGTGGTAGTCTCTATGGTGATCATCGTTGTAGTTTTTGGCATCGCTATGATGATTTATACCAATGTACTCCGTGTGTCTGTTTCGGCTAAAAAACTGCGGGCACAAGCCTTATTAAGGGAGGCACTTTTTAATGCGGAGCGTGATGCTACAAAAATAACTCAAACTTTTACGGTGGACGATTTTAGGATCGAGCAGGAGGTCAAACCATCCGCGCAGGATAAAAATTTATCTGACATCCATTTAACGGCTTACGATCAGAACCAGCAAAAAATAGCGGAGCTTGAAAAAGTAATTTATTAGCATGGACAATCATAAAATAAAGGCTTTTACACTATTGGAAGTTGCCATCACGATGCTGATTTCTGCAGTATTACTGGGTATTACCTATACGTCCTATTCCATTGTGGTTAAATCTTATCGTTCGTTCACTGCAAAGAATGACAACATAGCTGTTTTGATTGGCCTCGATCATGTATTGAGAAGGGATTTTGCAAAAGCTACCGTCGTTATTAAAGATACTGATGGTATAGAACTACAAAGCGATCAGCAGTCGATTAAATATACTTTCAACCCGGATTTTATTATCCGAAGCACCACTCGACAAGATACGTTTAAAGTACAAACACAGGACATCCTTACCTCTTTTGAAAACACACCTTTGAACAACGTACAAGATACTCCGGAACAAAATAGATTGGATGAACTTTCCTTTACGCTGCTGTTTCAAAACGAAAAAATTCCTTACCATTACAGTAAATCATATAGTTCCGAAAACCTGATTCAACGCCAAACCGATGCCATCCATTGATCTGAGTAGATACGAAAAGAAGAAAGTTGTAAAACCGTCGAAAAACACTGATGGTGAAGGTGGCTTATTGGCCCTGCTGAACCGCGATATTAGTTTCGGCAGTAAAGAACTTAACGATAAAAAGAAAGAACACCTGTATTTAGAGCTAAGCTCGCTTCTAGAAGCGGGAATTAATCTCAAAAGCAGTTTTGAACTCATCACTGCTGACCAGGAAAATCAAAAAGACAAGCAACTTTATCAAACCATGCAGGACGCCGTTATAGGTGGCACCACTTTCTCGCAAGCATTGCAGCAGACCGGCAAATTCTCTTTGTACGAAGTTTATAGTTTGCAGATTGGGGAAGAAACCGGCAAACTGATCGAGGTATTACAGGACCTTGCTAAATTCTACGAGAATAAAATTAAACAGCGCCGAAAAATCACATCGGCTCTCACCTATCCTTGCGTGGTACTAACATCTTCATTAGGCGCCGTATTTTTTATGCTGAAGTTTGTGGTACCCATGTTTGGCGATGTCTTTAAACGTTTCGGGGGACAATTACCCTGGTTAACTGAAAAGATCATTGGTGTTTCGCAGGCCATGGAAAACAATTTCTGGCGCTTTGTGCTCTTCACTATCCTGACAATTAGCTTTATTCTGTTTACCCGCAAAACGGAAAAATTCAGGAAAATTTTCTCCGGCTTGGTGTTGCGTACGCCATTGATAGGCAATCTGGTGCAAAAAATATACCTAGCCCGGTTTTGTAATTCCATGCGGCTGTTGATTAATGCAAAACTCCCCCTTTTAAGGGCCATAGCGTTGATCCGGCAGATGATCCGGTATTATCCCATTGAGTCGTCCCTGCAAAAGGTTGAGGATGATATTATGAAAGGCAAATCCCTGCACGAAAGTATGCAGCAGTTTAAGGTATATCCCTCTAAAATGATACAATTGGTAAAAGTAGGTGAAGAAACCAACCAGTTGGACTATTTCTTTGGTAAAATATCCGAACAATATATTAGCGAAGTTGAATACAAAACCACCACCCTCAGCAGCGTGATGGAACCTTTAATCATCATCTTTTTAGGCTTTATTGTTGGGGCAATCTTAATCGCAATGTATCTGCCTTTGTTTCAAATGAGCAATAGTTTTCAATAAGCTGATACATTTGGACCTATAAAATCATAAACAGTGGCCATAGCTGCTTCGTAATTTTATCCCGCCGTAAACAAGCAAGACATCTTTAATGGAATTTACACCAAAGGTTTATTTCACCAGTTCCAGATAAACTTCCAGAACGAGCTTTTTGCTTTCATCTGAATTTGACCTGATTCCTATGCTTTTGTAACTCACTGATCGCAGCATGCCAATTTGAGGGGTGCTTTGCAACTGTTTTAGCACTTTCGTCAACGAAAAGAAGTCACCCTCAAAATCAAGCTTTTGAATAATAAATTTATCTGTATGGAATGAAGGGTCCTGTAAAGGAACTTCGCTCAACTTTACATTTTCTTTTTCGGCAATACCCGCAATATTACTGATGACGTTGCTGCGAAATGCCGTAGTATCTGTTTTATAGAGCGCTGTAATTTTACTCAAATTAGCACTTTTCCGTTCCAGGTAAGCGGGTTGTACATTCAAATCACTTGCTTGGGTTAGTTGGGTATTCAACTGTTTATTTAACTGCCAAGCCATTATCGTTTTTTTAAAGGCCAACTGGTAACAAATCAAAACAGCGATGATGGTACCTGCCACCAGTAAATATTCTTTTTTAATCGGGATATTTTTCAGCATTTCAATAGTCAATTAGGATAATAAACCGTCCGGTGTTTAACTCGCTGTTATAGGTGTAGCTTTCCATTTGCACGTTCTTCACCCATGGCCTTGTTTTTATGCGGGCCATCCATTCATTTACCGGAATAATCTTTTCCGCTATTCCCGTTATCTTGATCTGCCTGTTAAAAAAAACAACTTCTTTCTGCAAACGGCTCACCGAAAGATCTAAGGGATCAACGGAAACTTCTTTCCAGATGATCTCCCGCGGCAATAAGGATGCCAACTGATCGACCAGGGCACTTTTATCGATGCCCATCTCCCAGCCCAGGTTTTTTAACAAATCCTCTTTCTGTTGCACCTGATCCGTTAACTTGAGCACATCGGTAGTGCTTTGCGTGGTTCTGCTGACTTGTTCTACCAGCTTTGAATTGGAGGTATTCAGCCCTGAAAACAAAAGAAAGTTAACTAATAACAGAATAAACAAAGATGACAGGATCAATAAACCGTGCACCCTTAATTTATTGGCTGCCAATAGTCTGCTAAACGCGCCATCAAGCGTTTCAACGCTTGCCTTGATCAGATCAAGGCTGCCCGACAATACCATTTGAAATGCAGCAGCATAAGGAACAATCAATTTTTCATTTACCCCTTCATTTTCGACTTTTAAGGCAAACGGCGTTAACGCAGCCGGATCAGTTTGATAGCCCGTCCATTTCAATTGATCATTCCGCTGAATAATGTTCCCGTTGAAAATAAGCTCATTGCCATAAATATTTAATTGGGAAACTATTTGTTCAACTACAAACGGACCAAGACTTAAAGATAATGGCTCATACCCCAAGGTCTTCAAGTGATTGATCCATTTATCAGCCTCACTTTGCCGGATGACCGACACAAAAGATTGATCACCGGAAATAAAGTTCTGTACATAAAAATCATCCACTCTGGCATTAGGCAAGATTTTGGTGAAATTCTGCTGATCTATTTCCTCTATCTTTTCGGTTTGCCGGTTTAACACCCCTTTGCCTGAAATATTGACGGCTACCAATGATTTAAGAGGCAGGTGCTTTTTCAGCTCTTCCGTACTGACCAGATCAGTCACCTTTTTTTCGATATGCAAGCTATTACCTTTTACCAAAATGACGCAAAAATGAATGCTGAGCAATCCATCCTGCCGCAGCTCTAGATTTATCCCTGCTATAGAACTGATCCGGTAATATTTATCCAGTATTGACATGGAATGCTTTAGCGTAAAATAGTTGGTTTAACAAATAATACGGTTACCACTTTGGTATTGGTCTTGGTACGGCTGCTAAATATCCATTTTAAAATGGGAATTCGCGACAATATCGGAATACCCGATGAAGCCAGGTCGTTTTCATTGCGCTCAATACCGCCCAGCAGCACGGTATCTTCGCTATGCACGCGCAGGCTGGATATAAATTTGCTGATGGATTCCGGTGGCGGTGATCCGTCTGTAGGTGTGGAGGTAAAGTCCTCAATATTTACGGCGATGTTCAGCGTCACCTGATCATCCCCGGATACAATAGGTTTTATATTGACAGCTAGATTAGCCTCTACTGGCACATACGTGTTGGTAAAGACAGTTGCGCTTGTTGAAGTCGAAGGGTAAAGATTTTGTGTGCTGTTTTTGTAATATTGTCTGCTGCCAATACTTAAGGTCGCCGTGTGTCCGTTTAATGCCGTCAGTTTGGGGACAGACCTTATTTCTACATTATTATTAGACTCCAATGCCTGTATAGTCGCGTAAAAATTGGGAACCACTTTTCCTAGGTTAACAGAAGTAAAACTGCTTATGCTACTCAAAAAACTATTGATGCTGCTGGCGCTAAAGGTGAAGTTCACTCCGGGAAGAACCGTACCTCCTGTTTTTACGCTGTCTGACACTCCTGCGGTAATGCCTGTGGCTATGGTTCTGGTTTTAGTAATATCGATCATCGTCACTTCAATTAATATTACCGGGACTAATTCGTCAAGCTGATTAATCACTTGCTCTATTTCCCGGATCTGTGAGCTTGACCCAGACAATAAAATGGTATTTTGCTCTCTGAACTCTTTGATCTCCACTCCTTTTTTCCAGTCGGCGGGAATCATCGCTACCACGGTGTCAATTGAACGATTTTGCAAATGGATGGCTTTAAATGACCTTAAACCTTCCAGCTTGCTGTCTCCGATCAGGTATACGCCGCCTTCAGAATGGAAAGTATTGTCTGTTCCCTTAAATAGCAAACCCAGGAACTGATCGTAAGAAACATCATTGACATGGATATCAATATTACCTTTGATGTCCGAATAAATGGAATAATTATATTTCATTTCCTGCGAAGCCTGTTTGACCAGGGTTAGGATGGAAGCATTGGTTGCATCTGCCGAAATCAGCTTTTGTCCGTTTACGACTCTTGCAAACACGCCAGTAGAACCACCTGCCCCCGTCGGTGTTCCTGATGGTTTAAAGGTCCGCCGAACGGAAGTTTTATTGTCCCCGTTGACATATAACTCTTCATTTTCGGCAAGCGGTTGGAACAGATAATAGTTGTCATCCGTTTTAACCATTTTTATCTCGTTAGTATACGCGAGCTTGTCCATGGCGGTTTCAAATGGTGCAGACGCAATAAATCCACTTACTCTTTTGGTCTGGAGCGAAGTGGGCACAATAACATTTTTACCTGACACCTGCGTGATCTTTTTAGCTACACTCGTCAAAGTATCATTATCCAGCGTCATCGATAAAGTACCGTCGGACCGGCTATAGCTTACTTTTATTTCCTTAACCGGGGCTTTGGCAAACTGCGCCGGGTCTACATAGGCGGTCACATAAATAATATTGCCGACAATGGTAATATCCAAATTATACTTTTGGGAAAGAAAAGTCAGAATATTGGATGCTGTAACATCATTCAAATTATCGTTAACCGGAAAAGTCAATTTCGGATCAACACTTATACTTAAACTATTGGAACTGGCTATACCCGACAGGTACTGCTGCACCGATCCATTGATCTGCAAAAATACTTTCTGATTTAAGCCCGGAGCGGTTTTCGCCAGGCTATCCAGTTTCTTTTGTATCGCCGCTATTCTTGGGGTCTGTTGTGCAAATAGCTGCAGCGGGCAAACGAATAATAACCAAAGCCATACCGTTCGGGTAAATTTTTTATGCATAGTAGGGGTTTAGTAGTTTAATAATAAGGGGAAAATTTCTTCTATAGAGGTTAAACCATCATAAAACAGTTGGAAGGCATTTTGAGCAAGGGTTTGTATGCCGCGCTCATTTAAGAGCTCCTGGACATACATATTGCCGTTTTTAATTTCAAATGCCAGCTGCTGATCGATGGGTATAACCTCATAAACAGCCTTACGGCCTTTATAACCAGTGTGATAACATTGATCGCAGCCTTTCGGCATGTAATGATCGTCCACTTTGGCAAATGGCTTAAATTGTTTAGGGTAAGCCTGCTCGTTGAACTCTTGTTTTCGTTTGCAGTGAGGGCACAATAGACGCACCAAACGTTGTGCAACCGTTGTATTAAGTGTGCTGGCCACCATAAATGGAGGTATTCCCATATCAATTAAACGAGAAACCGTCCCCCATGCCGAATTGGTGTGGATAGTGGATAATACGATGTGGCCAGTTAGCGCCGCCCTGATAGCCATGTTAGCGGTATTAATATCTCTAATCTCGCCCACCATAATTACATCTGGGTCCTGGCGTAAAAACGTTCGCAAAGCCATCTCAAAGGATAAACCGATGGATTCTTTCAACTGAACCTGGTTAATACCCTCCAATGTATACTCCGGCGGGTCCTCAATAGTCAGGATATTCCTGGTTTCCTTGTTGAGCAGTTTTAGCGTGGCGTATAAAGTAGTCGTTTTGCCCGATCCCGTTGGCCCACTAATTAACAGAATGCCATTGGGTTTTTTTACACCCTCTAAATAATTATCCAGATCAAATTCGGAAAAGCCAAGACTGTTGAGGTCAATTTCCGTCGCATCATTATTTAATAGCCTCAGAACCACTTTTTCAGCGTATAGGGTTGGCAATATAGATACCCGGATATCGAATTGCTGATCATTATATTTAAAATTGATCCGCCCATCCTGTGGCAAACGCTTCTCCGCTATATCCAGATTAGAAAGAATTTTTATTTTATTGATCAGTGCCGGGTATTCATCCTTTTTTAATAAATACCGTTCCACCATCATCCCATCAATCCGGATGCGCACACGGCATTTATTTTCATAGCTCTCGATATGAATATCACTGCTTTTTAAATTCTTGGCTTCCTGAATTAAATTCGTCAGAAAATTATCCGCATCGTGATGGAGTGATAACTGCGCTGAGCCCTGTATAACATTGTCCTTGATATAATATTTGGAAAGCAGGCGGGCAATAGATTCAGCAGGTATCGGGGCTAGTTTAATTTCGCTGTTCAGCAATATCTCCAGTTCTGATGACAGCACATTTTGATCTGCGCTTTCTTCACAATACAATAAAAACGAATGATTTGATTTTGCTTTCGGCAAAACGCGATAATGCCAGGCTTGATCTTTGGTAAGCCAGTGCAATTGATCCGTCAATATAGTAATCTCTTCCGTAAAACTCATTTTGTGATAAGGGGTAACAACCAGGTATCGTCGGTGGGGTCAAAACAGTGACAGCACCAATATCCCGTTAAAAGTATGGCAAAAATTAAGGCCTGCAAACCTGCAAGCGGAATAGGATTAAATTTATTTTGCGTAACTAAGTTGCGGATTAACCAAAAAGATAAAATCACCAGCAAACTGGCAACATAAAAAAACAAATAATTAAGCACCGATAAGTAAAACGCAATACTCAGCAAAAAAAGGATGTCACCCCAGCCAAGTAACGTTTGTGTTACATTGATCCATCTTTTGCTTTTTACCGAAAAATAAACGCTTAGTATAAAAAGCTGTAAGGTCAAAAAACTAATATTTATGGCTATGGGTAACCAAGCATCACCCAGACTTTGATTTTGCAGTTTTAAGATAAATAGGCCTGCGGCCAGCAAGGGAAACAAAAACCAGTATACCGAATGGCTCCGGATATCCTGTAGGAAAATCAATAATAAAACACCGATAATCAACAAATGGAATAACAACACCTAATCGGGGGTAACTTCGTGAAGATTTTTATCCTGGTCAATTTCCCAGACGTTAAAAGTGCCATTGCCATTGAAATCGACTACGGCAGTTGCTCTGGCCGTGAAACCAGTACCGGTGGCACTTACAATTTCGATACGGTAGTTGGCGCGACCGTTTTTTGCGTCAGTTACCAAAGGGTCTTGTATAAAGCCGATTTCGCTGAAATCTTTCGAGTATTTGGAATGTTCATAAAAATAGCTTTGCTCCAGCGTTTGGATATGGGTAAGTTGTGTTTTGGCTTCCACACTTTTAGCTTTGGTAATTAAAGGTAATAAATTGGGTAAAGCCAGCAATACAAGGATACCGATAATAACCAGCACCACCAAAATTTCGGTAAGGGTATAAGCTTTAACGCGTTTTTGCAATAAGGTTACAGGCAATTTCATTTTTCAAATATGTAACTATTCTCATCAGTTCAAAAGAAAATGTTAAAAAAGATATCAAATGTAGATGATTAGCCGGTTATGTAGATATTCCGAGACAACCGAACAACTGATTCCGAAATACGTATATGAGGTACCAGAGTTTTTTAAAAATTACTTCACTGCCCTACCCAATCCAATTTGGATACAATGAATGAAAACAAAAGTTCCATTCATTAAATCCACAAGCCATGCCTCTCCGAAATCGAAAGTATGAAAACATACTGCAATTTATCTTTGGAATAATTATTGCCCTTGTTCTTTTGCAAGCTCTATTCAATGTTATCGTGCGATTGATTAAGCACTTTTTTATTAAATAGACAGCTAAAACACCGCCCATTTAAGCGGTGTTATTTTATTTCTCCAATGCTTTCCTATCGCCGGATCAATATGAGTTACACAATATCCTTGGCAATCAAAATTGTATTCAAATCCTCCAAAAAGTTCGACTTATCGCCTGCTCCCGCTACCAGGCAGAAAGCCGCTCGAAAGAGCGGCTTTTCTTATTATATTGCGGTATGTTTACCGTTTATGTACTCTATTCTCCGTCTTTTTATAAAATCTACATCGGCTACACACCCGACATCAATAATCGCTTCCTATCTCACAACGAGTTAGCTACCAAGGGCTATACTATAAGATATCGCCCTTGGGAAATTGCCCACACAGAAGAATTTGATACTAAAACAGAAGCTTTAAAAAGAGAAAAATATTTGAAATCCGCACAAGGACGAAAATTTGCCTGGAATATTATTCACCAAAAGTTTGGTGGCTCAGATGGGTAGAGTGTAGAACGAACAGACAAAACAGCCTTAACTATAAAAGAGAAATACTTTATCCTTTTAAAAAAATTGGAAATAGATCAAGGCTACGGCAGCAACAGACATTAATACCAGTGTTGTATACCCCCAGCCGTTTGACCAGCGGGAATTAACATGTACGCCCATGATCTTTTTATTATTGCTGATGTGCATAATAATCAGGATGATGACGGGAGCGGTTAATCCGTACAATATGCCGGAATAAATCAATGCCTGTATCGGTGATACGCCCAACAGGTTGAGGAGCAGGCCAACAATCATCGACAGAATGATCACACCATAAAATGGTTTCGCCTGAAAATACTTTTTATCCAACCCTTCCTGCCAGTTAAAGCTTTCTGCCGCCATATAGGATAAAGAGCCGCTAAGCACAGGGATAGCCAGAAAGCCGGTACCAACAATACCAATTGCAAACAGCCAGTAAGCCATGTTTCCAGCAATGGGCTGTAAAGCCTTGGCAGCCTGTTCCACGGTATCAATTTGACGGATGCCATTAGGATACAATACCGCCCCACAGGTAAGGATGATAAAAAACATTACCAGGTTGGAAAAAAACATGCCTGCGTCCACATCTTTTCGCATCGTGGTCAGCACTTTTTTATTGATCACTATGGGGCTGGTACTTGATCTTTCATCTTCTGATTCCATGGTTGCCTGCCAGAAAAACAGGTAAGGAGAAATTGTGGTGCCTAAAATAGCCACCAGCATATTCATATAATTTTTGTTAAGCTGAATTTTAGGGATGAGCGTAGATTTCAATACCTCCAGCCATGGAAATTTTGTAAAAAAAGGAACAATGAGGTAAATGAGCAGGGTAATGCAAAACCATTTGAGGATAGCCGCTATTTTTTGATAAGGATAGCGAACAATTGCAACGATGATTAAAAGTGTAAATATACTACTGAATAAAAAGGCTGCTACCTGTGGAAAAAGCATATGCGCAGCTGCCCCCATACTGGCAATATCAGCCCCTATATTTAAAATAATGGCCGGAAAAGAAAACAGGATCATCAACCACAATACCCATTTAGGGTAATGATCTTTCAACGTGGTAGTTAAACCATTAGTAGTCACCAGCCCGATGCGGGCACATATTTCCTGAATGACGGCCATCAACGGAAAGGTGATCAGGGCTGTCCAAAGCATGGAAAAACCAAACTGGGCGCCTACCTGCGAATAGGTGGCGATTCCTGAAGGATCGTCATCGCTGGCACCGGTAATTAATCCTGGGCCTAACGATTGGAGAAAAGCTTTTAGTTTTCCTTGTTTTTTTGCAGGTTTTGCCATTTGAGGTTGTTCAGTAAACTATGCAATGACCAGGCATTGCATAGTTTGATAATAAATAGTAATTAGGGTATAGATTAACTGAATGCCCACGCCACCCGCTCATTGAAGGCAGCAAGGCGCTTTTTAAAACCTTCCAGTTTTAACGCAAATTTTTCTTTGTTCTTTTGATTGGCAGCCTTCATCTTTTTATGAAGCACCTCTATTTTATCGTGAAGATGATTCTTTCGGGCAGTTGCTTTCTCCCTAAACTTCATCATCCGCTGGTGTTGCTTATCCTTTAACTCCTTAATTTCGTGTTTTAATTTTTCTTTTTTCTCACCGGCAGCCGTTTTAAATTCGGCTTCTTTCGCGTCAATCTCCTGATTAAATTTGTCCCATTGTTCATCTTCAAAGCGTTCGGTTTCGTCATCCAGGCTGGTGCGCACAATTATTCCGTCCAGTGATTCCAATGGGGTATCTATCAGGATAGCAGCGTCCTCTTCTGCATCTATCACCAATGCGTAAGTGCCTGGTTCCAGGTGTTTATTTACCTTGCTGATAAAATGATGATCCAGATCTGTATTATCATCTTCCATAGCCTGCCCCAGGCCTGCGCCGGCCAATAGGCCCAGCAACATACCCAGCGGGCCACCAAGCAGGCCAATGAGCATGCCCGCAGCAGCTCCTGTTGCCACTTTCTGACCGCTGTCTGCGCCATCATGGTATAAATATTCTATTGCGCCGTCTTCCTTTTTATGAATAAAGGCGATACCATAAATGGTAATTTCATCCACAGTATCCAGCTCTTTTAATTTGGTGAGTCCTTCAGTAGCTTTTCCAAGCCCGGGGAAGGTTATAACAACTAAGTTTTCCATAGCATTATATTTTTGAGTTTTTATAAATCGACTTTACTTAATAAATGGAGCAGTTATATTTTTCAGATCCTTAAACTTCAACGCCAGCATAATGTTCAGTATGCCAGCTATAATCAGTGCGATAGCTGAAATCACAATAATGCCCGCCGCACCTGCCGCCGGAAAATACAACACCAGCAATGCGGTGATAAGCAATACAATGCTGCCAACCAATAGTCCAACCCAACTGGTGATGCCATAGCTTTTTAAATCGAAGGCAATACCTGTGAGATAAAACGACCGGAACATTAGCCAAAAACCCAGGAAAAGTGGAAGCGTTACCATGGTGATAAGTGGATACGAAAAAAGGTAAATACCGATAATCAGATCAAGGATGCCCGAAATAAGCGACCAGCCCCAGCCTCTCATGGCTGAGTTAACACTTGCAAAGTAAATTTGGCTAATACCTGAAATGATGATAACAATGGCAAAAAGTACGCTGAGCCCAATGTAGCCAGCCAGGGGGCTGTAAAAGACATAAATGCCTGCGCCTATAAAGACGATGCCCTTGAGGATAAACAGCCACCAATTTTTGATGTCTGATTGAATGGTTTCTAAGATAGTCATAGTGTTTAATTTTAAAATATATGTGATTTAGTGACAAGGTGAAATAAGGAAATAAAATCTCCCTTATCATCTTAAAATCAAGCACTAAACTTTAAAAATCAAACAAGCTATAAAACGAGAAACTATTTTGGAGGTACTATTAGCGAAGCTTTATAAGCCATTGGGCTAATGCCTGCATTCTTTTTAAAAAAAGTAGAGAAATTGTGCGCCTCTTCAAATCCCAGCTTATTGGCAATATCCTTGATGTTTTGATCTGAATGGGCCAGCAGGTATTTGGCCTCGGTTATAATGCGGTTATTTATTGTTTGCTTGGCGCTGATGCCGGTATGTTCTCTTATCAGATAATTGAGGTTATTGGGATGGATTCCCAATGTAGCGGCGTATAAGCTTACCAGTCTTTCCTTTGTAAAATTGGCTTCCAGTAAGCTGTTGAAACGTTCAACCACTGGGTGGTAATAGCTTTCATTGCCAATCTGTTCGGCCTGAGAAAACAAACGGTCGCAATTGATCAATATCTCCAGTATCTTAATTGCGATCATCTCCTTTTTCTCCCGTTCGCCTCCTGAATGCTCACTCATGATTGTTTCAAACATATCCGAGAGCGATTGGCCTTGCCCTGTATCCAGATAAAGGTAGGGCCTGATGGAGTTTTTCAGCACCTTTTTATTACTGATGAGGTGTTTTGGAAAAGCGCTGTTCAAAAAAAAATCGATATTAAATAACAGAACATAACCGCAGGTATCGGCCGACCAATTTTTGCTGGAATGCAGCACGCGCTTAGGTACGATATACAAAGTTTGTTCTTTTACCGGGAAAGTAAAAGAGCCGATGGACTTTTCTCCGTTGCCCTTTTTGACAAATACAATCCAGTAATGGCTTTGCCGGGATGGTGGTACTGTGTAATTTACATAAGGGATGGCCGTTTCGAGCGGATAAATCTGGAAATCGAAAGGATGCTTCATACGCTTGTCCATATCGATGATCTTGTCGTCCAGGTATTTACGGTACACCTGCCGGTATTTCTCCAAAACGATGTCGTCGTCGTTTTTATCGATATAAGTTGAGTTGCCTGCCATGTGCTTACTGATTGTGATAAATATAATTGATTAAGCTCGGAAAAAACAGTTTGTGGCAATTAAGAATACATGCTAAGGCTTGGTTTTTTCTGTCACAGCAGCACCTGTTTCTTTATCGAAACCTTTGGTCATTATATAATCGATATGCGGGGAAAATAACGAACCTCCGTTGATTTCCAAGTAAATACTTAAAAGGATTGCTTGTTTCCCATTAACCTGGTCGTACACGTGGAAAAGATGGTCGGTCCCTTTCATCAGTTGCATCACATGTTTTTTATTGGCAATAAAGCGGAGTTCGTACTGGTCTTTTGAAATATAAGTGGTGATTAGTCCATAAGCGTGCTGCCGTTGCAGGGAAGTTAATTCTTCTTTTTGTGATTTTTCGGCATAACAGATCCAAAAGATATGAACAGGCGCTATCGAATCTAATACGCATCTTTTATATTTAGTTCATACACAACTGTATTGGTGTTTTGACTGCGCTGCAGAAAAAACAATTGTTTAGGATTTCCCCTGGGCACAGGAAATTTCAGGCTGTCCTGGGCATGGCCATAGGTTGTGTTCAGTAAAAAGAAACAAAATAATAAGGCGTTAAGTAATGGCTTCATAGATTATTCACAGTTTGTTTATTGCTTTTTGCCGCCTTTTTCTTTTTAATATACAATTCATCAACAAGAATACTCAGCACCAACAGGATAGGAACAGCGAGGATAATACCCATCAGGCCACAGATAACGCCCATAACCAATTGGCTTATCATGGTAATTGCCGGTGGGATATTGATCATTTTTTTATTGATCAACGGCATAAAAATACTACCGACAATAGTTTCACAGATCACATAAATCAGTGCCGCTATTACAGCCATTTGCGGACTGATCATCAGACCGAGCAATACTCCGGGAACCATCGCTATCACCGGGCCGAAATTGGGAATAATGTCCAGCAGTCCGGCTATTAAACCCAGTACCAATGTCCCCGGCAAGCCAATAAAGGTTAAGCCAATTGCTACAACAATGGTGACTAATACCATAGACACGAGCTTGGTTTTTAGCCAGCCTTTAAGCGCCGCACTAATGCGATCCCAAATCATACTACCATCAATTTCCTGCTGTGATGGCACAATGGCCAGTAAACTGTTTTTATAAACGGATGGATTGGCAGTAAAAAAAATACCCAGAAACAGGATGATATATAAATCGCCTATAACACCAAAACTGGAACTGAAAAAGGTACTGGCCGTATCCATTAGTTTTTTAGAATTATCGCCCGATGTATAACCCAACAGTTGTTGTCCGGCGGATGATCCTGCCAGCTTAGTTTTGGCTGTACTAATTATTTGCGGTAGCGTATGACTCAATTGCGCGGCTTGCTGCTGTACGGTTGATCCGATTATCCAAACCATAACATTCAGCAAAATTATGGTGCCGGCTATAGAAATAAATAGGGAAAGCTTTCGATTGATTTTTGTTTTTTGCGCAATGAGATCAGCCAGTCCATGAAAATAGACTGCTATCAGCACACCCATAAAGGTCATCAGCAAAATATTAAAAGCTACGCGGACAAATAAAATGATGATTAACGAGAGGCAGACAATTGCCATGGTTTGCCATACCTTAAGCGTATAGGAAAGTTCTTTTTTAATTGTTTTTGTCGGTTCTTTATCCATTGATGTTTAATTACTTATCCTCAATTCGCTTTATGCCCTGGCAATAGTTTTTGTGATAAAATGCCTGCGGCTACGGGGATGAAATAAGTTAAAAAAACACTGGCTTTACTCTTAAAATCAAACGTAAAAGTTATATATTCAACTAATGGCCGGTTTCTTTCTCCGTTAATTGTGGAAGGATTTTAGAGATCACATCATTTTGCATTAATGCAGGTTCTGAAATGGGTATGATATGGCGGGATTTTTCGAACCAAAATAATTCCTTTTTTGGCGCTTTTACTTGTTTATAATATTGTTCTGATAACAAATAATTGGTTTGATGATCTTTACGGCCTACAAAGAAATAAACGGGGCACTTGATTTCAGGAAGCGACACCATCAGGTTGGTATTGTCTGCCGTTCGGCAAAGGCTCATCATCTCCGGATTTTTGGTGAAATAGTCTTTAAACTCCGTACTATCGCCAATTGATTCACCATTGAAAAGCAATAACCATTTTCTGTCGTAATAATTTTGTAATGGGTTGGCAAATGGGACCTGAACTTGTGCCAACTCCCTTATAGCCCTCAAATTTTTCTGCTCAGCAGCTTTCTGCCTTAATTCTTTTATCAAAATTCTTTCGCTCTCTAATTGATAAACAATCGGGCTCACCGCCATGTAGGCATAAAGCAGATCGGGATATTTGGCGGCCATATAAAACCCCAATACGGTTCCCCACGACCAGCCCATTAAAAAAAGTTTTGGCCGGTGAAATTGCTTTAATAAGCTGGTCACCAATTCATGCGTATCGTTCTCAAACAACTGTACGGTAAGCTTTACCGGAGAAGGGTTAAGGCTCAACGTTTGGCCGCAATTTCTTTGGTCCCATTGCACAACAACAAAATGCTTTTTTAATTCATTGGTAAATAGCTTGTTCCCGTCATAAATGCCGGGTAATCCGGGGCCACCCGTTATAAACAGAAATAATGGTTTCGAGCGGTCCTCGCCTTGTATGGTTACCACCTGTTTTATTCCTCCAACCAGTACTGACTCGGTGGTGTCAATTTTTGTTTGCCCGAAGCATTGAGCTGATAGAAAAAGCATCAACGCAAATAAATAAAGTTTTACAAGTGGTTTTAACATAGCTAATTGTCTATTGTTTTCTAATTAAACAGGTGCCTTTATGGTACATCTTATACAATACACTGTTATTTATATTAAATAACGATGGGTTTTAAAGCCCATCGTTATTGTTAATGACCGTAGGTTATTTCGCGTGTTACCCGCCAAACACCATCTTTCTTTTGCCATATCTGCATAAATTTAAAAGTGAATGATTGCAGCTTGCCATTTTCTACGTGCGAGAATATGTGCTGCCCGGTTTCAATAGCACCATAATCCTTAATTGGGTATACTTCCATCGATCCGGCAATCAGTTTTCGGTTCAATACATAACTCATCTTAAATAATCCGCCAAAGGCTTGTTTGGTTTGTTCAAAGTTACGTACGCCGGTATTGTCCTGGTAAAGTTCAAGGGTGGTATCAAAATAATTCATCAGTTTATCCAGGTTGCGGGAGTTAAAGGCGTCAAACTGGAGGGAATCCTGCTGCGCAATTTCATTAAACAACGGACCGGATGTTTGGGCCGCTGCGCGATTGACCGTAAAAGTAGCAGCTGTTATTAAAAGTAAAACTGTAAAGAATTTGTTAATTGTTTTCATATTATAAGTTAGGAATTATTAGTTTTTCATTTCAGTATCCACTATTGCACTACCTTGTTGTTTCAAAAAGGCTTTTACCAGTTCTGTATACAACTGGGGGCCATTATCAGAATTGGTAAAAATTAGCAAGGCACGTTTTGATTTGGGCAATACAAAGGCAATTGTGTTTACCCCCGGATCGATGCCGCTATGCGAAAGACCCAATTGGCCAACTAAATCGGGGTATACCGCCCATCCCAGGCCAATATATTTGTTATCCTTTATTTTTGAAAGCGGACTGGTCATTTGTTGATATAACGCACCCGACAGGCCGGCACCATTCATCACCCAAATCAGGAACTTGCTGTAATCAGCCACAGTTGTTTTCAACTGATCGGCTGCGTTGGGTTCTGTATTTTTTACAATATACAACGCTCCGCCCTTTTGGTTGTGCGCAACGGCGAAACGATCAAGCATGGCATCGTCCCAAACCAAATGGGTATCATCCATGTGCAAAGGCTTAAAGATGATGGAATCGGCCAACTGCTCCAGCGAGCAGCCAAATTTCTTTTCTAAAGCATGTCGCAGGTATTCCATTCCCTCGCCCGAGTACTGGAACTTTAAGCCAGGCTCAAATTCAAAGGTAAGTTTCTTGCCCGGCGTCATCCACCGCCAGTTAGGGAAACCTGTTTGATGTGTAAGAATGTGTCTTGTGGTAAGTCTTTTACATCGTGGATCGGCTGCAACATCGGGATCGGTCCAGTAATGATAAATAGGTTCATCCAGATTCCACTTGCCGGCATTAACCAGGCTAATCGTTACCATTGCTGTTATGGTTTTGGTAATTGATGCTACGTTAAACACCGTATTGGCAGGTGCAGGTACGCCGGACTTAAGCTCGCCGTAAACTTTTGATAATACAACTTTGCCGCTGTCAATAAAGCCCAGGCCCACAACCGGGATATGCTTTTGCTGCATCAGCCTTAAAAGGGTAGTATCGGCAAACTGTGCCTTTGCTACGGATGTGTAAAAGAGAGTGCAGCATAGCAGTGCGGTAATTGTAAGTAGATATCGGTTCATGGTACGTAAAAATAATAGTAAAGTTTAAACCGAATAGGCCAAGGCCGTGCCGCATGCGCAATGATTTGATTGTCAGTATATTATTATTTGTGTGTTTTTTTGATGCTGTATCATAAGCGTACAATAAGTGTTCGTTAATGGCTGAGGTCAACTGTGCCGGGTTAAAGCCTTTGTGCTGCGGCCTTATCGAACCTGATTCCTGCTATCAACAACCAAAAACCAGCTACTATCTCAAAAAAGCCGACCGGCGTATAGCAACCAGGTGCGAGGCTATCGGCATTGGGGAACACGATAATTACAGGCGTGCTTACAACTGCTATAAGCGAGCCAAGCAATCCCCACCACGCAAGCCATTGCGGAATATAGCGGGATTTCAGCAGCAGATAGCAGAATAACGTTGAGCCCAGGGCATAATAGACCAGGCCAATGCTGAACTCATCCCCTTGGGCGGTAATGTATAACCCGGCAATTGCCTGCAGTTGTCCGTTTGAAAAAGCACCGGAAAGCGCCGAAGGGTGGAGTACATTCAATACGGTCATGCCGTTCAGTGTCATATGGCCAAGAATAACGGCCTCTCCAAGTCGCCAGAAAGCTGCCAGCAACGCCAGAGAAGAATTCACCGGCTTGAGGATGGTGTAAAACGCAACAGCCAGAATAGCATTGCATGCCCCGCCGAGTAGGTCGCTTGCTATCCCAATCCTAAACATCCGTTCGGAAGCAATAATATTGTGGGCTGTCTGTGCCGCATTCCCGGGCACCAGGATTCCGGAGCGTACATAGAACTCGGCAAATGCCGCGAGTGCCCCAAGAAAGACGTACATAAACCCCGCTACCCTTGCCGCCGTTTGTTGTTCTTTGGTGATAGTGATTTGCATTTTGTTCTTTTGTCTTCAAACATCATTACCACTACAACCAGGTTTAATTGAGTTTTCGAAATTATTTTCCATCCTATTAAAGCTAAAGGGTTAGGTGTAATAAGAAACTAATTTACAGTTTATTGCGAGGGGGTGCAATGCCGAATTAAACTTTTGTTGGGAGTTGGCATTAGCGGTCTGCGGTTGCTAAATAAACTCGCGTCATTGCGAGATTCTGTGTTGAAATACAAGTAATCTGCATAATTTATTTTACATTTGAGTCTTAGGCGGCTTTATGTTAGCCTGTTTAGGGCAGTCCT
>NZ_JANUBZ010000023.1 GCF_024808665.1 Mucilaginibacter empetricola | reverse complement strand
TGCCCTAAACAGGCTAACATAAAGCCGCCTAAGACTCAAATGTAAAATAAATTATGCAGATTACTTGTATTTCAACACAGAATCTCGCAAGGACGTGATGGTTATATGCGTTCTGGCTACATCAAAACAAACTCGTCTGCTTCCCTTTCTTCGGCACAAACAAATCATAATTATACGCGGGCATTTCTCTATCGGCTAAAAAACGGTTGCAGGCCATTTTAAACATCTGGTGGATAGATTCTGCTATTTTACCTTCACCGCTCATACGCCGGCCAAAATCGCTGTCATTTAGTTGTCCATCATGGCAGGAGCGGATCATGTTCAGCACTTTTTCGGCCTTGTTGGGGAATGCTTTGTTAAGCCAGTCGGTAAAAATTTCGGCTACGCTGCCATTCAGCCTTACTATGGTAAATCCGGCTGATAGTGCGCCTCTGTCTGCAGCCGCTTTAATAATGCCGGGCACCTCATTACTATTTAGTCCGGGTATTATCGGTGCAGCCATCACCCTAACGGGCACGCCGTTTTCTGATAGTTTTTGAATTACTGAAAGCCGGCCGCTGGCGGTTATGGTACGGGGTTCCAGTTTTTGTCTCAGCTGTTCGTCCAGCGATGTTATGGATACATTTACATGGATCAGGTTCAACTTGGCCAGCTCCGAAATAATATCCAGATCGCGTAGTATTACATTGTTTTTGGTGATGATACTTACCGGGTTTTTATATTTCAAAAACAACTCCAACAGCGCTCTTGTTATTTCCAGCTTGCGCTCTATGGGCTGGTAACAATCTGTATTGCCCGATAGCATGATACATACCGGCTGATAGTTTTTCTTATTAAAATATTGCTCCAGCAATTCTGGAGCATTACGCTTTACTATTATCTTTCGTTCAAAATCAAGCCCAGCGCTAAACCCATAATATTCGTGCGAGTTGCGGGCGTAGCAGTATATGCAACCATGTTCGCAGCCCTGATATGGGTTTATGGAGTACATATGGCTCAGATCGGGGCTGTTGGATTCGCTTACAATTTTTTTGGGCGTTTCTTCAAAAAGTTGTGTTGCCGAGTTTTCGAGCAATGGTTCATCGAGTCCCTCAACATGGTCAAGAACATACTTGTTTTTTAAAAACTTATTATGTGTATTAACCTGAGCCCCTCTACCCTTAAAAAAATCAGGATTATCCTCATGTGCCATAGCACAAATTTGCTAATAAAATTAGCAAATTACAAATTGATTAATTTGTTTTTTACGGCATATAAAACCAAACCAACCCTGCTTTTTACGTGTAGTTTTTCAAAAAGCGCATCGCGGTACCCATCAACTGTGCGTACGCTGATATTCATCTGGTCGGCAATTTCTTTGTAGGTAAGTTCGGTGCTGGCTAATTTCAAAAATTCCAGCTCCCGGGCGTTCAGCTTAATTTCAACTTCGGTATTGCTGAATGAGTTGAGTAACAAACGGGTAACAAATTCAGGATAATAAACCTCGCCCTTTGATACTTTAAATAAGGCTTGCTCAAACTCGTTGGGTTCAGCATCTTTTAACAAGTAACCTTTAACGCCCAATTTAAGCATGGTGAGCACCTTGTGAGGGTCCTCGTGCATGGATAAAACAATCATAGCTATTTCCGGATAGGTGTTATGAACCCATTGAGCAGTATGCACGCCATCCATCACTGGCATGTTAATATCCAGCAAAATAATATCGGGTTTATTGCGGGGGGTTATTTTTTGTGTGAGCTCCTTACCGTTGGCGGCTTCAAAAAGAATAGTGAAACCATTTAAATTATTTATAAGCGAAGCTATCCCGCTTCTAAATAAGCGGTGATCATCAACCAAAGCGATCCTGATGGCTTCCATCGTATAAACTGTGTTGTAAAGGGTTTAGGGATATTTTAATAGAACAACCGTTACCTGGTGTGCTTTCTATAGCTGCCACAGCGCCAATCAGGGATGCTCTGTTCTCTATATTTCTTAATCCGGCGCCAACCATATTATCGAGGCCGCTTCTCGAAAAGCCAAGTCCGTTGTCCTTGAATGTGAATATAAACATTTCGGGAATATATTCCAAGGTGATTGTTAAATGTTTTGCATCCGAATGTTTCAGGGCGTTATTCATTGCTTCCTGAAATATGCGAAAAAGCACCAGTTCGCGCTGTTCTCCCAAAGGATAAACATCGCCATGCACTGCAAATGTTGAACTTAACAAGCCACTTTTTGTAATTCTTCCTACTTCGGCCTTAATAGTTTTTGCCAGCCCTTGTTTGGTAATATTTTCAAAGCTCAGACTTTTTGAAAGGTCGCGCAAATCAGCAATTACCTGTGCAATCAGCTCCCTGTTCTCATTTATTTTTATCAGCTGTTCATTTTTAACATCGCCAATCATGGCAAGGTTTAGCTTTACAAACGATAATACCTGTGTTATATTGTCGTGTATTTCACGACTTACATGAGTAAAGGTTTGTTCCTGTATTTCAATCCGGGCCTTTAAAAACTCCTGCCTGAAAGCCGCTTGCATTGCCGCTCTTTCTGTTTTATGCTGCCTTTGTTTTTTTTGATACAGTACTATAAAATAAACAATGAAACTGGCCAGAACTACAAAAAAGGCAGTTGCCGAAAAAAAAATAACATATAATTCGTCGCTGTCCGGATTATTATTAACTGGTGGAATCAACCGCGTCATACTTTTTCTTGTTGTCGATAAGGATAGAAATACCAATTACGGCATAAAATAGCATATTGACAATAATACTGAAGTATATTAATGCTGTGGCGTCCAATTTATTTTTTATGAAATAACTGGTTAGCGCAAAATCCAGAAACATCGCGGTTGAATACAAAAGCATATCCAGGTTAAACCAAAATATACTTTGTTTAAAAAGGCTTTCTTCGGCGGGCTGAATCAGCATTTGCCTGAACAGAAGCAACGAATACAACACATAAATAAACTGTGAAACATTTAACAAAATTGCCGGAAACTGTAACAGGCTCTCAAAAAAAATAATGTTCACAATTTCAAGCAGCAGCATAAAAAATATGGACGCCATTATTAGCCTTTTTAAATACCGGTTGCTTAGCAGATAATAATACACCGATGCAAAAAATGAATATTCTACAAATGCAGATAAATGTGCAACAGGCATACTGTTATGAAATATTCTGCCTACAATCTTTTTTATTGTTTCGCTTATAAATGTTACTATAATTAAAATGGTTAATGTTTTAAAAGCCGGCGAAAGCTTTTTATAGCGCAGAAGACCTATAAGCGATACAAAAAATAACAGCAACAGGTATAAGTAATAATTAGCGTCCATATATTAAATTAGTTAGGGAATAGTAGAGCAAACCGGAGGGCAAGGTTCAACCTGATCCCAAACATCCAGCTTATTGAGGTACTTAGCAGCGTTACCGCCCTCTTTGTAATCAGGATTAGGTTCGGCCCCGCCAAAAACAATGGTTAATACTCGCTCGTTGCCGGTAGGAAAGCTGGGGTGTTTAGCCAGATGCACGCTAACGCCAACAACACCGGGATTTGCCAGGATAATATCCAGGCTATCGCGGTCAATAAAAAACCCGTTTAAAAACTGACCATCGGGGGTCTTCAGTCCAACACCGCCCGGCTCGGTGTTTAGCTCACGATACGAAGCAATTAGCTTTTTTGCGAGCTTTTTTTCAATAGTTAAAGCCATAATAAGTGGTTTAGGTAATTTAAATAATGGCTAATTTAAAGTAAAACTACGTAATTACACCCCGTTATTTAACGGTATTTGTGCGGTTATTTAACGGTACATTAAAAAACAATCGCCAAATACACTATTTATTAAACTACAGTGAAAGGAGTTTACGCAGGCGGTTTTTAACCGTCGAGCAGGAAAACAAAAAGCTCTTTGGGGCCGTGAGCGCCCAATACCAGTGTTTTTTCGATGTCGGCAGTACGGCTTGGGCCCGTCACATTGCTGATCATTGATGGTAAATCAGCACCGTATTTGTTTTTGATTAGTTTAAATCCGTCTTTCAAATCCAAAACTAATTGCGAAGTATAAGCCAGTACAATATGTACAGGCGGATAAATACTTAAGCGCCTGCCCGCCATACCCGCATTTGAGAGCAAGATGCTGCCATTACGCGCAATCAGCGCTTCGCAAAGGGTAAAGCCAACGTCGGCTTGTTCAAAATCTTTATCGGTTTCAAAAAAGGGATAATCAAATTTCTTTAGCACCTCTTGCAGTGCAGGTTCCCAGCAATATATTTTACGCCATTTTCGTTCTTCTGCAAGCCCCAGCAAATTTTCTATAAACTGCACCTCATCCTCACAAAAAAGAAACTGACCCGATACGGCAGTAAACTGTTCGGCAAACAGAACTTCTGGTAATTCGTCAATAGGGGCATAATGAGGCAAATCCTCCAGGTTAGGATATGGGTTATCCCGTTTCTCAAGCAACGCCTTGCGGATCTTTTTGAGCAATTTTTCCTTTGATGTTGTTATATCCCTCATGGTTGAGTACTGAACCCGTTGTTTTAAGTCCAAAAAGGGCTTATTTTTTAACGGCGCTTATCAAATCAATTATTCCTTTTATTAAAAATCCCGAGTCTTTAATCTAAAGCTAAAGAAAACATTACGTTATCTCCTACTTAAGACTAAAGACTCAGGACTATATCTGCTTAAAAAATTACTCCTTATCGGTGCTCGTTTCTTTCTCTTCAGGGTTTCTTTCAAAAGTACCTGAATGATCGGCAACCCCTTCCGGCACAAGGCTTGATGCAGCCGGCTCCTGATTTGATTCCGGGCCATTTACAAATTCATCATAAGTGGTGCGGTTGTCAAACGGACGCTTGCCTAATATTTCTTCTAAGTCTGATTGGAAAAGAATTTCTTTTTCTAAAAGTTTATCAGCCAGTTTTATCAAGCCTTCTCTCTTATCAATCAGTAGTTTTTTAGTCATTGCATAAACCTCATTAATCTGGTTACGAACTTCCTGATCAATCAGTTCAGATGTTTTTTCAGAATATGGTTTGTTGAATTGATATTCACCCTGGGTATCATTAAATGATACATTTCCCACTTTTTCATTCATACCATAAATGGTAACCATAGCATAGGCTAGCTTGGTAATACGCTCCAGGTCGTTTTGTGCGCCAGTTGATATTTTTCCGAAAGTAATATCTTCAGCAACACGTCCGCCCATCGTCATACACATACCGTCAATTAATTGCTCGGTAGTATATAAGAATTGTTCCTTAGGTAGATACTGTGCATAGCCCAAAGCTGCAACACCACGCGGAACGATAGATACTTTAACCAAAGGATCGGCGTGCTCTAAAAACCAGCCCGCAATAGCGTGACCTGCTTCGTGATAAGCAACAATGCGTTTTTCTTCGGGAGATATTATTTTGTTCTTTTTCTCTAAACCGCCAATCACACGGTCAATAGCATCCTGAAAATCCTGCATGTCAACTGCCTCTTTGTTTTTACGGGCAGCAATCAATGCAGCTTCGTTACAAACGTTGGCAATTTCGGCACCTGCAAAACCAGGAGTTTGTGCGGATAGTTTTTTAGCATCCACACCGTCAGCCAATTTAACTGGTTTTAAATGTACTTTAAATATCTGCTCGCGGCCAATCAAATCTGGTTTATCAATAGATACCTGTCTGTCAAAACGGCCCGGACGCAATAATGCCGAATCCAGTACATCCGGACGGTTGGTTGCCGCAAGGATGATAATACCTGAGTCGGTACCGAAACCATCCATCTCCACCAATAATTGGTTCAATGTATTTTCGCGCTCGTCATTACCGCCAACTATATTGTTTTTACCACGGGCACGGCCAATGGCATCAATCTCATCAATAAAAATAATACATGGCGCTTTATCTTTTGCCTGGCGGAACAAATCACGCACACGTGATGCACCCACACCAACAAACATCTCCACAAAGTCAGATCCTGACAGTGAGAAGAAAGGCACCTGTGCCTCACCAGCTACAGCTTTTGCCAACAAGGTTTTACCGGTACCCGGCGCACCTATTAATAAGGCTCCTTTTGGTATTTTACCACCCAGATTGGTATATTTTTTAGGGTTTTTAAGGAAATCAACAATTTCCATAACTTCCTGCTTAGCTTCTTCCAAGCCCGCAACATCGTTAAATGTTACTGATACCTGTGCTTCTTTATCAAACAGGGTAGCTTTTGATTTACCGATATTAAATATCTGACCACCGGGACCACCGCCTGCACCACCGCTCATACGGCGCATAATAAACAGCCACACTGCTACCAGCACAACCGCCATTATTATACATTGTACAAACCAATTTGACAAAAGGCTTTCGTGTCCCTGCTCATAGCTGAGCGGCACTTTTTCGGCATCAGTAAAACCATAATCTTTCTCGGCGTTATTGATGGATTGCTTTAAGCTTTCGAATGATGCATCGGTAAATTCATATTGAGGGCCATCATTGGCGCTCATATTAAAGCCGCGCTGCTCTTTCTTAGCATCGTTATATTGTGATTTACTTTTTAAGGCGTCGCCTTTGATGTAAACTTCGGCCACAATTAAATCTCCGCTACGATAAGCGGTAATTTTTTCAACATCCTGTTGTTTCAACATTTGTTCAGAAAACCGCTGAAAGGTAATCTGGTTAGTTGTATTGCCATTTAACAAGGTAGCCAGTCCTAATATTACCACAACAATAATGGCATAAAACCACATGATGCTTGGTTTGGGTGGCTTTGGACTTATTTTTTTATTCGGTATTTTCCGTAGAGGTTTTGGTTTTTCCAATTTATTATCTTTCATTTCTTTACAAGCTCAAACTTACAATCTTTATTTAATATTCATATGGGTGTGGTATTGACGCTGTCAAAATTTAAATGTTACTGCAATTAAGCACTTTTGTACATTTTGATCTCAGCATCTCCCCATAAATCTTCCATTCCGTAAAACTCACGTTTATCGGTTCTGAAAACATGAACCACTACATCAACATAATCCAGCAGTATCCATTCACCATGTTCAAGCCCTTCTTTTCGCCAGGGCTCCTGTTGGGTGGCTTTATATATTTCGTCTTCTACGCTATTTGCTATTGCTTTTACCTGTGTCGTTGATTCAGCATGACAGATCACAAAATAGTCGGATACTGAACTAAAAATATTCCGCAGGTCGAGCCTGATAATTTCATTCCCTTTTTTTTCCTGAATGCCATGTATGGCCAATTCAGAAATGTAAGCGGATTCGCTTTGCGCTTTGCTTTTTGCCATCAAAAAGAATTAGTTTTGAACGATTTTAAGTTTTAAATTATTATACATTGCAAAATAACATATTTTCGGGGTTATTTGTTGGACAAAATTTTATTACTATTAAAGATGTTGATTCAACCAATAATCTCCTAAAGGAATTAGTGTCAAATTCCAAGCCATTGATTGAGGGAACGGTCATTATGGCAGAAAACCAGTATGCAGGCAGAGGGCAGCATCAAAACGGGTGGCATGCTGAGGCCGGTAAAAATCTAACATTCAGCATCCTTCTAAAACCTTCGTTTATGACAATAAGCGATCAGTTTGACCTCACCCGCGCTATCAGTTTAGGTGTTTTTGACGCATTGGAACCTTTGCTGGGTGATAAACTAAAAATCAAATGGCCCAATGATATTTACTATGGCGACTATAAATTAGGGGGGATGCTGCTTGAAAATATGATACAGGGCGGACAAATAAAAAACTCCATTATTGGCATAGGCCTTAATATAAACCAGGAAAACTTCCCCGATCACCTGCCTAATGCCATCTCTCTAAAGCAAATCTTACATCAGGATTATGGTTTAGAAACTTTATTATCCGAAATTTGCCGGCATATTGAGGCGTGGTATCTGAATTTAAAGGCAGCAAAAATTTCTTTTGTAAGGAATTCGTATTTAAGCCGACTATATTGGTTAAACGAGCAAAAAGGCTTTAAAGCCGGGGGGCGTTTTTTTGAAGGCACTATTAAGGATGTGATGTTTAACGGACTTTTAGTTATTGAAGATACTAATAAGCACATATTAGAGTTTAGCCTGAAAGAAATTGAATTTTTAAACAAACAGTAATAACATACAATTTATAATGAAAAAGTTATTGATTTTAACAATCCTGATGATAGCAGGAATCAGCACTTATGCACAAATAGAGAGTCCGGTAAAATGGGCTTATGCTGCCAAAAGAATAAGCAGCACCGAAGCAGTTGTGTTTTTAAGGGCAACAATTCAGGATGGCTGGCATATTTATTCGCTTGATGTTAAAGATGGCGGGCCAATAAAAACCTCTTTTACTTTTGATCCTTCAAAAGCATACAGCGTTGAAGGCAACGCTACGCAACCTACGCCGGTAACACGTTACGAAAAAGCATTCAGCATGAATGTGAGCTACTTTGAAAAATCGGTTACTTTTCAGCAAAAAATAAAGTTAAAATCAGCCAACGTGTCGGTTATTAAAGGCAAGCTGGAATATATGACCTGTAACGATCAGAAATGCCTTCCGCCGGAAGATCTTGATTTTTCAATTCCTTTAGGTAAATAAGCTGTGGTTTTAAAAATGAGAGCAATCAACAAAGGCCGTTCATTGAGAATAGCCATGATCTTCACTTTAGCTTTAACCATCTTTTTAACAGGTGGACTAAATAAGGCCAAAGCATTTCAAACCAAAGCTGCTGATACTGTTTCATCAGCCGATGTTCAGTTTACAAGCATCCCTACTACTGCTGATAGCATTGCCGCCCGAAAAAAAGCGCAAGCCGCGTCAACAACCCAGTCGGCCGTGAAAAATGCGCAGGCTGCCACTGATCAAGCTGCCGCTATAACCAAACAGCAAAGCGCAGCCACAGCATCAATAAAAGGCCCCGAAAAACCCAAAACACTTTGGGAAATTTTTATAGCTGGCTTGCTGGGTGGTTTTACGGCTGTGCTTTTACCTTGTATTTATCCTTTATTGCCGCTAACAGTTAGCTTTTTTACCAAAAAAAGCGGATCGCGGGCCAAAGGGATAATGCAATCCATCATATACGGCCTTTCCATCATTATTATATATGTATCGTTAGGAATGCTTATTTCGATCATATTTGGGTCTGATGCATTAAACGCGCTGGCAACCAACGGTATATTTAATATATTCTTTTTCTTATTGCTGGTTGTTTTCGGAATTTCTTTTCTGGGAGCTTTTGAAATTACCCTGCCTAGTTCGTTAGCTAACAAACTGGATGAAAATGCCGATAAAGGCGGTTTAACCGGGATATTCTTTATGGCCTCTACCCTGGTGGTGGTATCATTTTCCTGCACCGGCCCTATTATAGGCACGCTGCTGGTTGATGCCGCTTCAAAAGGTGATCGCCTTGGCCCGGCGGTTGGTATGTTGGGTTTTTCACTGGCACTGGCTTTACCATTCACGCTTTTTGCCTTGTTCCCGTCTATGTTAAAAAGCCTGCCAAAATCTGGCGGCTGGCTTAACAGCGTAAAAGTTATACTTGGCTTCTTAGAGTTGGCTTTTGCTTTAAAATTCTTATCGAACGTAGACCTGGCTTACCATTGGAACTGGTTTGACCGGGAAATATTTTTGTCGTTATGGATTGCTATTGGTTTACTGATGGGCTTGTATCTTATAGGTAAAATTAAGTTTGCTCATGATAGCGATGTGCCTTATCTAAGCATTCCACGTACGTTTTTATCAATTATCGTTTTTGCGTTTGTTATTTACATGATCCCCGGATTATGGGGTGCGCCGCTTAAATCAATCAGCGCATTTTTACCGCCGATTGCCACTCAGGATTTTGATCTTTCGCAAACACCTGGCTCTGTACCAAGTGCCGTAAGCGGTTCATCATCCATCAAAAATCATAAATACGCCGAAATTTATACCCGTATAAAAACCCGCGGATTAGATGCTTTTTATGATTATGACGAGGCGCTAAAAGCATCAAAAGAATTACACAAGCCTATAATAATTGATTTTACAGGCTTTAACTGCGTTAACTGCCGCAAAATGGAAGCCAATGTATGGTCGGACAAGCAGGTATTTGACCGCCTGCAAAATGATTACGTTTTGTTACAACTAGTGGTTGATGACAAAACGGAGCTGGCCCTTTCCGAGCGGTTCGTATCGCAATACAGCGGAAAAAATATTACTTCTCTTGGTGGCAAGTGGAGCGACCTGGAAGCTGCGCGATTCAATTCGAACTCACAACCGTATTATGTTTTGCTGGATAGCAATGGTAATGTTCTTACAGACAAAAGCGGCAACCCAATTCCACCATCCCCTGCCGATTATGATGTAGCCAGCTATCTGAAATTTTTAGATAGCGGTATTGCTGCTTATAAAAAATAATTTCCTCCATTCTATAACGATGGGTTTTAAACCCATCGTTATAGAATTATATTTTGGCACTCTGTTTTATTTCTTTTAGCTCGTCGCCAAATGTTTTTTCACGGTGATGATTTTCCTGGTTATAAATATAACTGCGTACTCTCGGTAAGTGAGTAGGGCTAATGCTGAATGAGGCAAAACCATCCTGCCAGGTAATATACTTTTCGGCGTCATCTTTAAAATACTCCCACGATTTTGCCTTTATCGTTTTAACAATATCTGCTACCGATTGATCCGTGCGCAATCTTATTAATAAGTGTACGTGGTCTTCCACGCCATTTATGCAATCCAGATAGATTTCATGATCGTTTGCAATATTATTAATCACGCTGTAAACCTCGTTTTTTAATTGAGGTGTTAGTATCGGCACGCGATTTTTAGTGGACCATATTAGATGGACCCATAATGCAGAATAGCTTTGAGGCATAGGTTGTAATTTGTTTTCAATGTAAAAAAAATATCCTTTATAACGATGGGTTTAAAACCCATCGTTATGATAATATCACCGTTGCATTTTACGCCATTGCTATCAATGATACAACAAGAGGCTAAATCACCTTCATTCTATAGCAATGGGTTTTAAAACCCATTGCTATTTTATAACGCAACACCATCATTACTGCACTATTACCCAACAAACTGAAACGAAAAATTTCCCATAAGAAAAATTAGTGTAAATTCGCGGAGCTTTTACAAAAACGGCTTTTGGTGCTTAATTTTGTATTTGTTTAATGCAGATCAACTGATTTTTTTACACAGCTAATCAGCGCCCTTTCAACAAAAATGACGCAAATTAAAAATATTGGAGTTTATACCTCTGGTGGCGATGCACCGGGAATGAATGCTGCCATCCGGGCAGTGGTACGTTCGTCGATTTATTATGGTATTGATGTAACAGGTATCCGTCGTGGTTACGATGGTATGATTAAAGGTGATATGTTTCCGATGGACAGGAAATCGGTATCAAACATTATTCAGCGTGGTGGTACTATACTTAAAACGGCCAGGAGCGAGCAGTTCAGAACGCCCGAGGGCCGTAAACAGGCTTATGAAAACTTAAAAGCCAACAATGTTGATGCTTTGGTAGCTATTGGCGGCGATGGTACGTTTACAGGTGCCCGCATTTTTGGCGAAGAATACGGTATGCCCATTGTTGGCTTACCCGGAACCATTGATAATGATCTTTGGGGAACCGATTTTACCATTGGATACGATACCGCTATTAATACCGTAATTGATGCTGTTGATAAGATTAGGGATACAGCAGAATCGCACGACAGGCTATTTATAGTAGAAGTAATGGGCCGTGATTCTGGATTGATTGCGTTGCGTACCGGTATTGCAGCTGGTGCCGAAGCTATATTGATACCCGAAAGCAAAACCGATTTACAATCTGTATTTGACAGGCTGGAAAGAGGCCGCAAGGATAAAAAATCAAAGATCATTATGCTTGCCGAAAACGGTGTAGCTGGTGATGCCTTTGAAGTGGGCAGGCAGATAAAAGAGAAGTTTCCAAATTACGATACCCGTGTATCTATATTGGGCCATATACAACGCGGCGGCAGGCCAAGCTGTATGGACCGTGTGTTGGCAAGCCGCGTAGGTGTTGCCGCCGTAGAAGCACTAAGAAACGGGCACCGCAACGAAATGATTGGCCTTATTCATAACGAAATAGCATACACACCGTTTGAACATGCACTTAAACACAATGTAGAGATCAATCCCGATTTCTTAAAAATTGTGGAGATATTGGCGATATAATTCCATAGCCCCAGACAGGTTGTTTTTCTTTTGATAGTCATTTTTATCAAAAAGAAAAGCAACCCGTTTTATTTATACCGATTCCTATTGTTAGGCTGATGTAGTCACTTGGGGTGATTAAACGGTAAACCAAAAGGTGGATCCTTTCCCCAGGATACTTTCAACCCCTATTTCGCCGCCATGGCGTTTTATGATTTCTGATGAGATAAAAAGGCCAAGCCCTATACCCGAATAATATTGCGGCCTGTTTTCCACCCGGTAAAAACGATCGAAAATATCCCCGGTTTTATCTTCCGGAATACCGATACCATTATCAGCCACCGAAACCCTAACCAATCCGTTTTCCTGCTTTTCAAAAGCTACTTTTATTAGCCCTTCACCCGGCGAATATTTGATGGCATTAGTCAACAAGTTACATAAAACCTGGTCAATTCTGTTTCTATCGGCATAAACCATCAAATCTTTGTCGCCATTAATCTGAATATGATGCTCCTTGTCGTCAAGCCGGCATTGGTCAACACATTCGGCAATCAGTTCGGCCAGGTTAAAGTCTGTTTTATCCAGCTCCAGCCGGCCGGCCTGTATGCGCGTAACATCCAGCAGTTCGTGAACAATTGCGGTAAGCTTATTAACCTGGCGGGCGGCCTTATCAACAAATGGCGCAACGGGCGCCAGGTTTTCGTTTTTATCGGCCATGCGCTGCAATATTTGCAGCGATGCCTTTACGCTGGTGATGGGTGTTTTAAGTTCATGACTGGCAATGCTCATAAACTCATCTTTTTTGGCCATTAAATCTTCAGCGGCTTGTTTTAGTACCTGTAGGTGCCGGGCTTCCTGTTCGGCCTTTTTTCTTTCTTCAATTTGGGTTTCGAGTTGATCAACCGTCCGCAATTTTTGAATTGCCGGGATAGTTTTATACAAAGCATAAACGGTAATGACAGAAACTATGCCGGTTGCCATTTTTACCAATGCACTTAAGCGGTAAACCGGCCACCAAAATATAAGGGCATCAATTAAATGCGTGGTTCCGCATAGCATAATAAAAGCAATAAAAAGCCAGAATATGCTCAAAAAAGGGATGTCCTTACGTTTTTTTACAATGCTGAAAAGCAATAGCGGGATGGCAAAATAAGCTGCCCAAATAACAGAGTCAGAAATAATATAAAGCCAGCCGTGAAAATCGGTCCAGTTGCCGCAGTGCCAGCGGGCGGGCCAATCGGATGTGTCAAAAATTCTGCTGAAAAAGTCTTTTACCTGATCGAAAAAACCTGCTTTTATTTTTACACTAACTTTTTTGCTGCTGCAAAGGGAATCACAAACCATTTTTGATGCAGAAAAGTTCTCCTTCGTTTTTGCAAGCATGTGTGCTAAGCTTTAGGTTTTATACTTATCATACGGAAACAGCAAGCTAAAGTTAATTTTTATTTGCAAATTTTCTAATACCGGCCCTTTTTATAAATTATTTTAAATGTTGATGGAATTTACCGTTCAATTTTTACAGCTTGGGCTACATGTAACGGTTAGAGAGATTATAGGTAATTGTTTTGTCGACTATTAATCGTATTACTTCATCAATCTCATTACCAACGGTTAACAGGTGTTCAATAATCTCCTTGTTATCCGGGTTAAAAAAGTTTTGGCGATCCATAATATTAATCAGGCCAATTAAACTGGCCACCGGGCGACGCAGCTCGTGCGAAGTAAGTGATGCAATATTTCTTAACCGCTCGTTCTGATCAATAATTGCTTTTTCTGAAGTTAAACGCTCTGTTATATCCCGGGCAAAACAACCAACACCGGTAATTACGCCATCGCTGCGGTATATGGGATTAAAACTTATTTCAAAGCTCATTACCTGGTTGGTCGTTGGATCAACACTCTCATTTATTATGGTATAAATTTCCCCATCAAGAGCACGTTGATAATATTGGTTCCAGCGTTTTATAACCTCTTTACCAAACCCTTCATGCTTGTTCGAAAAATCACCCTCTTTAGGCTCCATTCCGGTGAACAGGGTAATACTCTTGCGGTAGGCCCGGTTCATGTAAACATAGCGGCCCTCCCTGTCAACAGACCATATCTGGTCGTCGGTATTATTAATCAGGGCTTCGAGGCTGCTTTTTGTGCCGATCAGCTCCTGCTCGCGCATCATCGCCTCTGCCTGGTATTTGAAACGTTCGCTGGCATCAGTAGCAACAACTATGCGGCAATCCATCTCCTCGTACTCTATATCATGCCCGTTTATCTCGACATAAATATACTCGCCCAAATTATTCTGGTGCTTCCAAACACCCGAATAATCAATGTTATTGATATCTTTTCCTTTAATTCGGTAATTGTCAAAAACCTCAATTTCGGGTGCGGGGCGCAGTTCAAGGGTGGTCATTGCCAGAAATTCTTCTTCATTGTACCCATACTTGTAAACCGCCGCTTTGTTAACCTTTACAATACGCAATGAGGATATTTCAAATATCCACATAGGGTTGGGGTTATCATCAAATAAAAAGCTTAAATCAGTTAAGGGCATACTACAAATTAAGCGCTACAGCTTTAGTCATAAAGTTAATTATTAATTTCAAAATGCGACTATTGTCGATTTTGCATCATCCACACTACTTAATTGTACTTTTTTGAATGTTTTTCGTATTTTTTTGCTATACTAATCATATCCTTTTGTTTTTGAAAGAAATATTTAATTTTTAACTCAAATTTCCAGAAAAGCCGGGGGTTCCACAAAAAATGGCAGCTTTTTACCCTGATTAGCAGCCTCGTGCTAACTATTATTTAACAATTTGTTTACCAAACTCACGTACTTACGAAGTTTAAACATCCGCAGACTTTAGCAGGCATCATATTTAATTAATAATAAGCATTTTAAAATTAATTTTATTTGTTTACCTTTGCATCCCCGCAGAAAGAACTCCGGGGACAATGTTGAATACATAAAATTAGAAGATGGCAACTAAAATCAGACTGCAAAGACACGGTAAAAAAGGTAAACCTTTTTATTACATCGTAGTAGCGGATGCACGCGCACCAAGAGACGGGCGTTTTATTGAGCGTTTAGGTTCATACAACCCAAACACCAACCCTGCAACAATCGACATCAATTTTGAAAAAACCCTTGATTGGGTTAACAGTGGTGCACAGCCAACGGATACTTGCCGTGCTATCCTGTCATACAAAGGTGTTTTATACAAAAAACATTTACAAGGCGGTTTGAAAAAAGGCGCTTTAACTGAAGAACAAGTTGAAGTAAAATTCCAGGAATGGCTTGACCACAAAGATGGCAAGATCACTGGCAAAAAAACCAGCCTTGTTTCAGCAAAAGACGAAGCTAAAAAAGCTGCTTTGGCTGCCGAAGCTAAAAAGAAAGAAGATAAAGCTGCTGCAATTGCTGCTAAAAATGCACCAGTTGCGGAAGAAGTTGAAGCACCTGCAGAAGAAGATGCTGCCGCTGAAACTGAAACAGAAGCAGAAAACGCTGAATAATTTTTTATTTAGATATAATGCAATGGCGAAGCAACCCACAGGTTCTTCGCCATTGTTGTTTTATCGAATCCCTCTATAGCATGGGTTTAAAACCCATCGCTATGAGATAATTGGCTGCAAATACAATTAGACTATGACAACAGAAGATTGTTTCAGAATTGGAAGTATACTAAAACCCAAGGGACTGAAAGGCGAGCTCAATATTTATGTTGATTTTGAAGGCCTTGAAACCGTAAAGCTTAATACCATTTTTGTGGAGATTGCAGGCAAGCTGGTGCCCTACTTTGTGAGCTCTATCAAGTTTCTTCAAAAAAATGCAGCCTACCTGGTTTTAGAAGATGTAGATACCATTGAAAAAGCTTCGTTGCTGGCACGTAAGAATATCTATCTGCCTAATAAACAAAAACCCAAAAAGAAAAAACAGGACTTTACCCTAAAAGATCTGAAAGGCTTTACCGCTATTGACGTAAATGAAGGCGAACTGGGTGTTATTACCGATATACACGAATATCCGCAGCAATTGATAGCCGCTGTTACCTATAAAAATTGCGAGGTGCTTTTTCCACTAAATGAAGATACTGTTAAGGGTATTGATGTGGTTAAAGAACTGGTAAGTGTTGACCTGCCCGACGGCTTACTGGAAATTTATTTGGATTAAAATAACCCGCCATAAATTGGGCTCCTTTTTTGTGTATTAAAAATTTTACATGCTGAAATACAGCAGGTTATTATATTTTGTTTAGTCGGATTAAACCCATTTGTAACAATCCTGTCTCATTGCTAAACAAAAACACTAAATTAAAAATGAAAATTTCAATCGGACCCCTATTAAAAACGATGGCAATTGCATTGTTTTTAACGATTACAGCAACTGTTTCTTCAAATGCCCAGGCCCCGGGCGCGCACCCTTATTATTTACATGCGTTATCTGACCTTCGCGCCGCAAGGTGGATGATTGAGCACAGACCAGGTAATTGGGTACAAACAGATTTGGAGATAAGTGCGCTAAATGAAATTAACGCCGCTATTGGCGAAATTAAAAAAGCCGCTATTGATGATGGAAAAAACATCGAAGATCACCCTCCTGTTGATGAGCGTAATGACCACAAAGGCCGTTTGCACGAAGCACATGACTTTTTGAAAAAAGCACACCAGGATGTTGACCAGGAAGAAGATGATCCGTACACCCGTGGTTTAAAACACCGTGCGTCAAAACATATTGATGCAGCATTGCAATATGTTAAACAAGCTATTCAGTTTTAATAAAACCCTTGTATTAATGAAAAGCCGCCTCAGATAATGGGGCGGTTTTTTTATACCCCAAAGTCATTCTCCGAGCGTCATTGCGAGGTACGAAGCAATCTATAAGCTATGCAAATCAATAAAGAGGCATCTTGTTCAATGACGTAATCTCGTATCATAGATTATCCTATGTAGAGATTGCTTCGTACCTTACAGCAATGACGTGATGTTGACCTCGCAATTGACGTGACGTTGAGCATTCGTTTATGATGAAACATTAGAGCGTACTTTTTTTGCATTAAATTTACTTGACATTTTGTAAGGTTTATTTTACATTTGGTAAATAAAACTTTACAAATCATGAAAACGCGTTTCCTGTTTCCCTATTGGTGCCGCTATCTGGGATATACCTTGATCATAGCACATGTGCCCATTGCCCTTTTCCGCAAAATATTAGGCTTTGATACGCCAGGAGCTGCTGCCGACCCCGGATTATTTAACAGTCACCATATATTTTTTGTGACTACCACACTGGCAATGGCCATTGGTCTGTTTTTGGTTGCTTTTGCCAAAGAAAAGATAGAAGACGAGCAGATCTCACAACTCCGGCTCGATTCCTTACAATGGGCCATTTATCTGAATTATATTTTACTTACTGTTACCTTAATTTTATCGAGCGATAAGGAGCATATCCTGTTACTGAATCTTTGGATACCGCTTATATTTTTCATTATTCGTTTCAGGTGGGTTATCTTTCGCCTCAACCAGTCATTAAGCCGGGAGGGATAACATGAAAAATAATATACGTGTAGAGCGGGCCATTAAAAACATTACCCAGGGCGAGCTGGCCGAGCTGGTGGGCGTATCAAGGCAAACCATTAACGCTATCGAAAGTAATAAATACGTGCCCTCAACCGTGCTGGCATTAAAAATGGCTCGTGTATTTGGCAAACCACTCGAAGATATTTTTACGCTGGAAGACAATGATTAAATAAACCTTGCATCAAATGGAAAACAAAAAACAGCCCACCTTAGGCCATGGCAAAATATGTTATGTAGAGATTCCGGCAATTGACGCTGCCGCATCAGCTGATTTTTACAGCAATGTTTTCGGCTGGCAAATAAAAACCCGCGGCGATGGGGCCACCGCTTTTACCGATGGCATTAACGAGGTAAGCGGCGCATGGGTATTAGGTCGCAAACCGGCCACGGAACCTGGCCTATTGGTATCTATAATGGTTGATAGTGTTGCCGAAACCATTACCGTCATAAAAGCCAACGGCGGCGTCATCATTAAACAAATGGCGCTGAGCGAGACAGAACAAATTGCCTGGTTTACCGATCCGGCCCAAAACGTGGTGGGCATTTACCAGCATCCCGGCGGCGGCCACGGCAAAATATGTTATGTTGAAATACCTGCGGTTGATATTATAGCTTCATCAAACTTTTATAGAGTTGTTTTTCCCTGGTCACTAAGAGATAAGGGCACCGAACATGTTGCCTTTGACGATAGCGTTGGTGTAGTGAGCGGCATGTGGGTAACCGGGCGACCGCCATCAACAGAACCCGGCTTACTTATTTATGTTATGGTTGATGATATTTTAGCTGCCGCAGATAGCATAACAGTTCATGGCGGCAAAATTGTTCAGCCAGTAGGGGTAGATGCCCCCGAAATAGCAGCCCGTTTCAGCGATCCGGCTGGCAATGTATGGGGCCTGTACCAGGAGCCGATTAAACCAATAGGATAAAAGTTTCGTTTGATGGCCCATTTTTAAATATTATTTAATGTTATGGCCTAATTATCAGTATATTTAACTGATAAATTTCATTTTATGAAACCCTACCTTTTATTTCCCTCCGGTTTTAAAATAATTGGGTTCATACTACTGGTGCCGGGGTTTGCGCTGGCTTATTTATACTTTTCCCAAAACTACACATTACCCCCACCCACAGGCCGGCCTCTTTTTGGATTTTACCCACAGGCAAGCTATACCTTTATAGATGAATCAGCAACAACATTTATCATTATCGGGCTTTTGTTTATCGCTTTTTCCCGCTTAAAAAATGAACAGGGAGCGGTCCATAAGCTTAGGCTTAAAGCATTATATTGGGCAGTAATGGTAAATTGCTTTTGGATAACCTTATTTTGGATTGGTGAATTCTTAAATGATGTTTCAAACATTCATTGGGTTAATTTCAATATGGCTTGGGTTACCGTTATTTATAATTTATTTACTTTGCTGCTCCTATTTATAGCCCGCTTTTATTATTTGTTATACAAACACACCAAATCAAAAAAAAACGTAATTCTATGGTTTCTTCCATATCAGCCATATAACCTTATTGCAAAAATTGGCGTCGGCATTTATATTTTGTTATTAATTGCTACTGTGTTTATTAAAATCAACGACAAATATGCGCCGTTCATGTACTTACTGCCCATTTTTCTGTTGCTTTGGCTGGCCTCATGGAACAAAGGGCGAACTAACTTTACTACCGTTATACGACTAAAAGCCATGCAGATTGCTGTTTATATTAATTACCTGCTCTTTATTATGGCAACCTGGATTTTTTACGATATAGATTACCTGGTGGCCTTATTTTTTGGCTTATTGTCATTACAAACCATTTTTCTCGCAGCGTTCCATATCATGCTCAACAGGGCCTCAAAAATGGAACCCCTGTTTGAAATGATTTAATTGCTTTATTTCTTGGCTCTTGTTTCTTTACTCTTGCCTCCAGTTTCTCGCTTCTTATTTCTTTTCCCCTATCTTTGCCAAATGCGTTTTGATCTCATCACCGTTTTGCCGGGCCTGCTCGAAAGTCCTTTTGCTCACTCTATTTTGCAGCGTGCACAAAAAAAGGGTATTGCCGAAATTCACGTGCATAACCTGCGCGATTATGCCACCGGCAAACAAAAAAGTGTTGATGATTATCCTTATGGCGGCGGCAGCGGCATGGTAATGACCATTGAGCCCTTTGCCACCTGTATTGAAAAACTAAAAAGCGAACGCGATTATGACGAAGTGATCTTTATGTCGCCCGATGGGGAAACCTTGAATCAGGCTATAGCCAACCAGCTTTCCATAAAAGGAAACATCGTTATTCTGTGCGGACATTATAAAGGAATTGACCAGCGCATCCGCGATATTTTTGTTACCCGCGAAGTCTCTATTGGCGATTATGTTTTATCTGGAGGTGAATTGCCTGCGGCTGTTTTGGTTGATGCTGTGGTTAGGCTGATACCGGGTGTATTATCGGATGAAACCTCTGCCCTTTCTGATTCTTTTCAGGATGGCTTGCTGGATGCACCCGTTTATACCCGCCCGGCAGATTGGAACGGGCATAAAGTTCCGGATATCCTGTTAAGCGGAAACACACCCGAAATTGAAAAATGGCGCTTTGAACAAGCTATAGAACGGACCAAAACCCGCAGACCAGATTTGCTGGAGGAATAAACAGCTATCCCCCGGAGAAAAAACTTACGAAGTTTAATTCGATATCGTTTGTTTTCAATGGCCTCATTGAGGGCTACGCCGTTTTGAAACTTCGTAAGTTTGAATATGACCCATCCCATTATCAATACCCTTATAAAGGTTCATCAACTGATTACACCGATAACCAACAATTGGATATTGATTGGAAGCTCGAGTTTGTTTTTACAAGGATACCCGGTTAAGCCTAATGATATCGACATATTATGCCCGGCTGCAGAAGCACAGCAAATTGAACACCTGCTTAAGGCTTACCGGTTTCAACCCGATGCAAATATCAGCAGAGATAAATTCCGCTCGGTTTTTAGTAAATATGTAATTGACGGGGTTAAAGTTGAAGTAATGGGCGATCTGGAAGTTAATACGCCATCGGGCTGGATAAAAATATGGGAACAAATTAAAACACCTGAATATGTTGTTGTGGATGAACATGCTTTTAAAGTACCATCCAGAGCAGATCAGCTTACTATTTACAATTTTTTTTGCCGCGAGAAAGATAAAGCCATATTGCAAATGCTGAAGTTTGGTTAAACACCAACCACTCATCTAATCCAACATAATACCGAAAAAACTTACGAAGTTTTGAAAACTTCGTAAGTTTGACTTCGCAAGTTTAATCCACTCACCTAATCCAACATAATCCACCACTCACCCCTTCCCAAATTGTTAGTAAAAAACAAATTGTGGAAATTTTTTAAAAGCACTTTTATATATTAAAAAAAATCCCTATAATTGCAATCCGATTTTTACGGGCTAAAAATCGCTTTAAGAGCTAAAAATCATGGATTTAGTAAAATTTGTTGAAGAACAATCAGTAGAAAAAAGAGAACTTCCGTCATTTAAGTCAGGTGATACGGTAAGTGTGCATTATAAAATACGCGAAGGAAATAAAGAACGTATCCAGGTTTACCAGGGTGTTGTTATCCAACGCAACAGTACCGGTACTACCGAAACCTTTACTGTACGTAAAGTATCAAACGGTATAGGTGTTGAGCGTATTTTCCCTATCAACTCTCCAAATATTGACAAAATCGAGGTTAACAGCCACGGTAAAGTACGTCGCGCTAAACTTTATTACCTGCGCGAACTTACCGGTAAAGCTGCTCGTATTAAATCAAAAAGAGTTTAATTTTTTCCGCACCCGCGGAGAAATCAAAATATCAAAGGCCTTTCCGGATTTTCCCGGAGAGGTTTTTTTGTTTGATCTCGATTTAAATAAGCATACTTATTTCCTGCCGGGAAACATTTTGCCTGCCACGGCGTTTGTATCGCATAAGAATTAGTTTAGTTTTGGATAAAAATTTTTAAATGCGTCGCCTCAACCCTAAATATATCCGTATTACCGGTATTGTTCTCGCTTCCCTTTTTGTTCTTATTTTAATTGGTGGTTATATTGCATACAGCAAACGCGAAGCATTGCTACAGCATGCTATCGAAAAAGCCAAAGCCAAAGCCAAAAGTAGCTATAACCTCGACCTGGAAATCGGCTCGGCCCATTTCACCGGCTTAAGCACCGTCGAGTTTACCGATATCACCATAGTCCCTGCCCAGCGCGACAGCTTGTTAAGCATTAAACAATTTGAGGTTAGCGTAAAAATAATGCCGCTTATATTGGGCGAGGTTAAATTGGCCGATGTAAGCTTGGAAAACGGGCACCTCAATTTAACAGACATTAACCACGTAAAAAACTTTGACTTTTTGTTTAAGCGGAAAAAAGACACTACCGTAAAAACAAAGGTCAACCTCTCCGAGCTTTCTTATAACCTCATTAACCAGGTTCTCTATAAAATTCCTGATGATCTTTCTGTAAGCAATTTCCTGGTATCGTTTAAAAATGATAGCAGCAGTTTTAAACTGCATACAAAAATAGCAACTATAAAAGACGGCGAACTGACCTCAACCATCGACATTAACGACGGAGCCGCCACCTGGCATTTTGCAGGACGTATGCATCCTTCAGATAAAGACATCGACATTAAGCTTTATGCCGATGGTAAAAAAGTGGAGCTGCCCTATATCGAACGAAAATACCACTTAAAGGTAAACTTCGATACATTGAGCACCCGCCTAACTAAAGTGGACCATGGTGGCGGCGAAACGCACATTTCAGGCTATTGGGGCGTTACTAACCTGCTTATCAATCATCCGGGACTGTCATCATCGGATATTGTGGTGCCAAATGCCGGTATTGACGCGAATGTTTTTGTTGGCGATAATTACCTTTCTATTGATAGTTCATCACTCATCCACCTCAAAAAAATAACCGCTCATCCATATATCAAATACACGCTTAACCCGATAAAAATTTACGAGCTAAAGGTAAATACCGGCTGGATGGAAGCACAAGATCTGTTTGATTCTTTCCCTACCGGGATGTTTGATTCATTGCAGGGGATACAGGTGGAAGGAAAATTGAACTACAGCCTTAATGTTGCCTTAAATACGGCACACCCGGAAGATGTGGTATTCGACTCCCGCTTAAACAAGGACGATTTTAAGATCATCCGTTATGGCAAAACCGATTTGGGTAAGCTCAACAATGAATTCACCTACACCCCTTACGAAAAGGGCAAACCCATGCCAGCACGCTTTATCGGTGCATCCAATCCCGATTTTACCCGCCTGGATGATATTTCGCCCAACCTGCGCAATGCGGTGATGACGGCTGAAGACCCTTCCTTTTATACCAATCATGGTTTTGTGGAGGAGTCTATCCGCAAATCGCTGGCTACAGATTTTAAAGAGAAGAAATTTAAACGCGGCGGCAGCACCATATCCATGCAACTAATTAAAAACTCCTTTTTAAGTCGCGAAAAAACGCTATCGCGAAAAATAGAGGAAATTTTGATAGTTTGGATGATTGAGAACAACCAGATTATGACCAAGGATCGCATGCTGGAAGTTTACTTCAACATTATTGAATGGGGTCGCAACATTTACGGCATTGGCGAAGCTTCGCGATATTATTTTGGTAAAACACCTGCCGAGCTTACCATTGGTGAAAGTATTTACCTGGCCAGCATAGTTCCGCACCCCAAAACAGGCTTGTATGCTTTTATGCCCGATGGCACGCTGCGTCCCGGCCTGGAGGGCTATTTTAACCTGATAGGCAACCTGATGGCTGGTCATGGTCAGGCGCAGCGCGATAGCAGCGCTTACGGCTTTTATACCGTGCGGCTAAAGGAAAGTCTGCGGCAGCAAGTGGCCCCGGTTAACTCAACTGTTGCCGACAGCCTGATGAACCAAAACAATGATGATGATGCCATACCGGTTGTGGCAATACCCGAGCCGGTTAAAAAGCCAACCTTTTTTCAGCGCCTTTTTGGTAAAAAAGATACCACCTCAAAAAAAGAGGAATTAAAATCAAATGACCCCAAAGCCCGGTTAAAAGCCCAGATTCAAAAGCTGAAAGACGATGAAGAGAAGAAAGAGCTTTTAATTGATACCGCCGGAAAAACCAAAAAACAAATCCGCCAGGAAAAACGCCAGATGCGTGATGACGAAAAGGAGCAGGAAAAAGCGCTGAAGGTGATGGCGGGGGAATAAACTGCCTTTGTTGGTGGGGACGATGTTGCCATGCCTTTGTTGGTGTTGTCACCAACAAACCGTGCGGCATAATCGCACTGCTCATCACGTGCATATGCCCATTATCCCCAGGAAAAGCATTTCAGATTGTTGGTGACAACACCAACAATGGCGTAAAACGCCAGATGCGTGATGACGAAAAGGAGCAGGAAAAAGCGCTGAAGGTGATGGCGGGGGAATAAACTGCCTTTGTTGGTGTTGTCACCACAGGTGTTCGGAAGATGGTTTTTCTTGCCAATATCGAATATTGGGTGTCACCCTGAGGCACTCGAAGGGTGCGCGCGGGGTATACGCTAATGCATTACCGCCGATGCAAAACGTGAAGGCATGGCGATTCAGGCCTTTGCCCGCATGCTTCGAGTGCCTCGGCATGACACCCTTTTTCATCTTCCGAACACCTATGGTGTTGTCTACAACAATGACGTAGCGACGGAAACCCTCCTCCCTGTCATCTCTTACGTAGTTAGAGATCTTCTACGTAGGAAAGGTATGCACTATGATGATCGCCAATTATGTTTCTTCCAAACATCATTCTCACTCCGCAATCGAAATTCCGACCGCGTGCTGCCTTAGCTTTAGCGGCGGCGCAATTCCGCATTTTAAACGGCCCTCACCCACCAGATGACTTCCTTATATAAAGCTTTGATTTTAAAACATGCTCTTTTTTATGGTTTATGTGGCCCTTTTTCTCCAGCTCATCAAACAATAATGTAGCGGCTTTAATGCCCATTTCATAAGCGGGCTGCGTTATGGTTGACAGTGCAGGGCACAGCAGCGGTGCAATACCCAGACTAGAGAAACTGATTATCTTTAAATCTTTCGAAATATCAATACCCAAATCATTGCAAACATAATAGGTGGCGAAGGCCAAACGTTCAACAGAGCTGAAAATACCATCGGGTTTGGTTTCTGTAAGCACTTTTGATAGGATAGCATAGTTTACCTTTTCATCGTTACTGCAGTCAATCACCAAATTATCGTCAAAAGGGATGTTGTGCTTTTGCAAAGCATCTACATAACCCTGCATACGCACTTTACCTATTGATATACTTTTGTTTACCACCAGGTAAGCTATCTTTTTACATCCGGTTTCTATTAAATGCTCGGTTGCGGCAAAGCTACTTTCATAGTCATTAGTGATCACTTTTGCAGCTTCAATATCTTCATACACACGGTCAAAAAACACCACCGGTACATTCTTCTGCGACAGGTTTTTTAAATAATTGTGATCACTTGCCTCGCCCGAAACAGACATAATAATACCATCGGCCTTGCCATTGTTCAGGTAATTCACAAATGATACTTCCTTCTCAAAAACATCATCGGTACGATACAACAAAATATAGAAGCCTTTTTTGCGCGCTACTTCTTCAATACCATTAATGGCTTGTGAAAAAAAATCGTTCGCTATTTCGGGCACAATAACTGCCAGTGTGCGGCTTTTTTTATCGCGCAGGTTACTGGCATAGTGGTTGGGTAAAAAGTTATGCTCGCGGGCAAAGGCTAATATTTTTTCTTTTGTATCTTTATTAATATCCGGGCTACCATTAAATGCCCTTGAAATGGTTGAGGTTGAAATATTCAACTCTTTAGCCATCTTCTTAATATTAATATTATCCATATGGTGTTTTTAGGTTTTTAGTATATCAAATGTAACAAAAGTCAGTTATCGGAGTTAAAAACTGCATTGTAATTGTGTAAATATAATATCAGTGTATTAAAAGCTATAACATAAGGCTTTATATTTTATAATATTTAATACTGGCATAGGCTTTGTATCATATAAAACAATAAAATGTACCATGATGGGCAAAAGAATATTAATAGTAGATGACAATGCATTAATGGTAGATGTGCTCACCTACATATTAATAAACAACGGCTATGAGGTAACTGCCCTATCAAACGGCAGCGAAGTATTAACCCAAATAAAAACCATTCATCCCGATCTTGTACTGCTTGATGCAGTTTTGCCCGGAATAACCGGAAAAGAGATTTGCCAGCTTATTAAACTAAATAAAACCACCAGCATGTTACCGGTAATTATGTGCTCGGGCGATGAAACGCTTGCCGACTTTTTAAAGCAAAGGGGCGCGCCTGATGATATACTGCAAAAGCCTTTTGATATCGATTCGTTGATTCATAAAATAGAGCACCAATTAGTAGCTTAATATTTGGTATCTAGTTAGCGTACAAAATATACGCCGTCGTTGCCGGTATCTCAAGGTTTGATCCATCAATTGTCTTTATACCGTCCTCTTTAATTGTATTTTCATCGGCAGCCAAAGTCCACTTCCCGGCAGGCAAATTAACTGGTTGACTGGTAGTGTTCCCGTTTAAAATAACCAGTATATTTTTCCAGCTATCGCCATTGGCGTTGTCGCTTATCTGGTAAACAATTAAATTGGGATTGCCACTATCTATAAATTTCAAATTAGCCTGAATCATGGCTGTCGAAGGCATCCGGAAAGCCGGATGATTTTTGCGCAGGGCAATCAGTCCTTTATAATATTCAAAAACGGCTTTGTACTTTGTTTTGCGGCTCCAATCAATCTGGTTAATAGAATCTGGCGAATTATAGGAATTAGCTACACCCTGCTTGGTTCTTAACATTTCGGCGCCCGAGTGTAAAAATGCAATCCCCTGCGAAGTAAGTACAATAGCATTGGCTAGCTTGTCCATTTTTATTAAATCGGCTTCGGTGGCATTGGGGTTTGATATTTTGAGCCGATCGAAAAGTGTATTATCATCATGACAGGATACATAAGTAATGGTTTGAAAAGGCTCTGCCGCCCATGGTAAGTTCGAATAATTTACCGCTTTATAGTTAATCTGATTATTAGGTGTTGATGCTACGATGCCAAACTTTACACTTTCGGTTTTTCCATCGCCGCCGCTTACAAAACCTTTTTCTTTTAAATCACCCCAGCCCCCTTTTATGCCATCGCGTATATCATCGCTAAAAACAGCAATATGATTTAGTTTGGATGCATTCTTTTTTACGGCTCTTAACGTTTCGGGCATGGGGCTGTTCCCTGCTGTCCAGCCTTCGCCATAAATAATAATGGTTGGGTCAATTTTGTGCAGCGCCTCACTTATCTGATTCATGGTTTCAATATCATGCACGCCCATCAAATCAAACCTGAATCCATCTAAATGATATTCCTTTGCCCAATAAACCACCGACTCGATCATAAACTTGCGCACCATTGCCCTTTCCGAAGCAACTTCATTGCCACAGCCCGTAGCATTTGAATAAGAACCATCTGGATTTTGCCGATAGAAATAACCGGGCGCAAACTGACTGAAGTTGGAGTTATTAATATCGCTGGTATGGTTGTATACTACGTCCAGTATTACTCTTTGGCCATTTTTGTGCAGCGCCTGTACCATTTGTTTAAACTCTTTTATCCGCACATTGCCATCATAAGGGTCGGTTGAATAACTACCCTCGGGCACATTATAATTCAGCGGATCATACCCCCAATTATATTGATTAGCCTGCGGCTTTGTTTCGTCTACCGAATTAAAATCAAATGCCGGTAATAAATGTACATGGGTTACGCCAAGTTCTTTAAGGTGATCCAAACCGGTTGCTTCTCCATCGGGGCTTTTTGTGCCGGTTTCGGTTAAGCCTAAAAACTTACCTTTATTTGCAATGCCAGAATTTGGGTCGATTGAAATATCGCGGATATGGGTTTCATAAATAATAGCATCTGTAGCCTCTTTAAATGGCGGTTTTTTATCATCCCGCCAATTAGCCGGGTTGGTTGAAGATAGATCAACGACCATGCCGCGGTTCCCGTTAATGCCTACAGCCCTGGCATAAATATCCGGGCGTTCCTGCAGCCATTTACCATCCTGCATTACCTGGAAAGTGTAGTATTTGTTTTTCAGATCTTGCTTTATGATGAGCTGCCAAACACCATTACCGGCCTGCTGCATATCTGCTGTGCTGATGGCTTCTCCCCCATTTCCTGCATTATACAAGCGCAATTTAACGGTTGATGCTTTTGGCGCCCACACTTTAAAAATGGTTTCAGCAGGCGAATATTGAACACCGAGATCGTTCCCGGAATAAACCGGGTAATCATCAAACGGACCGGTTTGAATTGCTGGCTTAAATGAAGTGAGCATAGTTATGGATGCAATGAGTAATATAATGCTGAAATATTTCATTATTAACGGGTAATAATTGGCGGTTTTAACAATTGGATTTGACGGAATAAATATAGTTGTTTTGATGAATGGTTTGCGGGGAAGGTGTTTAAATTGTATGGAGCATAGTTGACTCACCCCGACAGGCGCTGCGCTGGTCGACCCTCTCTACGATAAATCGTAAAGAGGGTGAAGAAAAAAAGAAAAACCTTCCCAACCCTCTTTACGAAGTAGAGAGGGTCGACGTCCGACTAAAGGCGGATCGTCGGGGTGAGTCAGCTATACGAGCGATAATTGCCCCCTTATCACCCCCGCCACTTAAACGATTTCTCATCAATAGCCCGCATAGTGCAGAGTATACCATCTAAATGGTCATATTCATGCTGCAGAAGTTCTGAAAGTGCGCCATCCATCTGCCATGTTTGTGGCTGCCAATGTTCATCAAGGTAATTAATGGTGAGGGACTGATGCCGGTTTACTTTTACCAACAGATTGGGGAAGCTCATGCAATCATCCCACAGTTCAAACAAATCGGTGCTTAAATCGGCCAGTTCGGGGTTGATAAAAACAACCGGTTTATCAATATTCATATAAATGAGCCTTTTCATAATACCCAATTGCGGGGCGGCAATGGCGCGGCCAAAATTATATTTCAGTCTTATTTCGCGCATTACGTTATCCAAATCGGCCACCCAGTCGGCAACAAGGGGCAACTCTTCTTTTAAAACGGGTGCGCAGGTTTCGTAAAGGCGCGGATCGCCTAATAAAAGTAAATCGTTGAGTGTTTTCATAGCAGCATTGGCCTGATATTACAATATTAAAAAATGCACAGCAGGAAGCGTAACATCAGCGCAAAAAAAAGCAGGACTTCTCGTTAAAGAAACCCTGCCCGGTGGCTTAAAACAATAAACACTTAAGTAATGATTTGTGCCCTGCTTACTTATCTGTGTTACCACCAAATTTATTTTGCCGGACGCGACCGCGAAATGCTACTGCTAAACATGTCGCGATACATCTTCCAGCCATCAATAGTTTTCGTCCATACCACTAAAAACTTACCTTTATCCAATACGGCATTGTTAGCATCAAATGCTTCGTAAGTACCTTGCTCGGTAACATACTGGTCTGTTAAGCCATATAATCCTACTGTTTTAAAAACAATGCTGCGCATTCCTCCAGTGTAACCTGCCTTAAATACAGCAAATATTCCGGCTTTTCCTTTCATGGCCGGTGCATTTGGCGGCAGTATAATTGCACCATCGGCATAACAGTTAAACATTAAAAGTGAATCGCCGGTGGCATAGGCCTGGCTGTAATTTTTCCCGACTTTTTGGATGTCGGTTTTAATTTCGGTGGTATCGGTTTTGGTGTTATTTAATATGCTGGCTCCGGCAGTAGTATAGCCAGCCATAAAGAATAATACAATAAGTGTTAAGATAGATGTAACCTTCATTTTTTTGTTTATTTTAATTATAAAACAAATTTAAATGATAGTTTTTCTGGTGGGTTTAACAAAAGCGAACAAGATGATACAAGTTGGTACAAGTGGTTGGGGGGGGGAGATATTGTGGGGTGAAAACAGCGGTTGCGGGCGAGGATAAAAGTTTGTTATTGCAAATAAAGAAATGGTAGGTTCATGCAATAACCGTCCCGCTCAATTGCCGCAGGGGCTATTACTTGTGTCTTGATCGGAGAGTATATACGTGTAAGAACACAGACTATTTTAAAAAAACTCATAAATTATGGTAACTATGCTACCTATGACAGCACCAACTATAGCAGACACTAAAGTTACTACCCACAAAAATCTTCTATCTGATTTTCGATCCGCCTCTTTCTCTTGTCGCTCCTCTTCTTGTCGCTCCCTGTATCTATTTTCCTCGTATTCTCGCTTTACGTCTTCATCACGTTGTTTGATGAGGTCTTTGTATGATTGACTGTCTTGTGCCTCTTTTGAGTAGGCAAATATCCCATGCTCTAATGGTTCTGAAAACTGATACTTTTCCATCTTACACTTAATATTATTCGTTCCTCATTAGATCACAGCTGTCTTTCTTTTCGGTAGTAGTTTTGCTAACGCTGACTTTCATAATGCTGCGAAATATGTTTGATGCCCTCTTGTGCTGTTTTCTTATCTGCAATAATGCTAAGTTAAATATTTCTCCTGCAATAATAAATGTATTTGTATAAAGATAGGGTGTTTTCACGGGGTGGCAACTAATTGAATTTCAAGTATTTTTAAGATAAAAAAATAGCACCATGAAAAAGTTATTGTATTTATTGTCAGTTGGCGCATTAGTAATATGTGCCATAGTAGTACTCTCTTTTAAATCATCAGAAAAAACAAACAATAAAGCGTTCTTAGATGCGTGGGACATTCATAAAGGAGATCCTTTAGGAGGAATAAATCACCATATTTTAGAATATTTAAATCAAGGATATACAGTGAGTGGAATTACAAGCTATGAGGTGAATCCAACCACCGAAAGAATTGTGGTAGCTTTCGTTATAAAGTAGATTTTTCGTACATTGGTAAAAACAAGAAGCCCCAATTTTTACTGCCGCAATTTGCGAAGCAATCTCCTGCTGTGCAGAATTTTTATACAGGCATATGATTGCTTCGCTTTGCTCGCAATTAACAGGTTTATTATTTCATGCTGTCGTGAATTTTGTTGATAGCATCTAAATGGGTTTGCACGGTAACGGCTGTTTTAGAGGCAAATGCTATTAAATCGGCATCTTTTCCATTTTTTGCTTCGTCCTGCATTAGGGTTAATGTCTTTTTATGACCTTCAACCATGGCATCTACATAGGCTTTGTCAAAATCGGTACCCGTTTTTTGCGAAAGGTCATCCATCTTTTTTTGATGCTCGGCAGAAACTGCTGTTGGCAGGGTAATATTTTTTGCTTTCGCGATGCTATCCAGCTCGTTATTTGCCTTGCTGTGGTCGGTTACCATCATTTGGGCAAAATCTTTTATCTGCGGGTTGGTGGTTTTAGTCAGGGCCAGTTTACCCAGGGCTACTTCGGCCATGCCGCCATCAGCTGCTTTGGTGGCAAATTTTGCATCATCGCTTGTTACAGCAATTCCGCCGGTTGCGGCAGCATTGGTGGTGGTGTCTTTAGTTTTGTTTAAACTATCGGCGCTTTGCGTCGCATCTTTGGGCTGGCTGTTACAGCCGCCAATGGTCAGGGCCGCAATAGCGACAACGAACATATAACTTATCTTTTTCATAGGTGTATAATTTATTTATTACTACAACAAATTATACTTGGATAAGTTTATTTTAATTAATGATTAAAGCAAAGCGTCCTTAAGTCTAAGTCAATTCTTTCATCAGTTTATCAAAAGCTTCCCTTAATTCGGCAAGCTCGGTTTCCAGTTTAACAACACGGGCTTCTAGTCCGCCCGAACTGCGGGTATGAACTTCTTCTTCCTCGTCATCATCAGTAATTTCGGGTACGCCGGCTAACAAATGTGCATAGCGTTGCTCTTTTTGCCCGGGGCGGCGCGGCAATTGCATCAGGAAAGGCATTTCCTCCGAGCTCAATCGTTCCAAAACTTCCTGTACTTCTTCAATAGATTCAAACTCATGCAACCTGCCCGAATTGGTGTTCAGCTCGCCGGGCGTTTGCGGTCCGCGTAACATCAGCAAACTAATTATGGCCACTTCCGATGGCAGCACCGGAAATACTATGGCAAAATTATGCTTGTATTTAACACTGCGGATAGATCCTCCGGTGGCTGTTGAAATAAGTCCACGCCTTTTTAGCGTGTTTAATGTTTGCGCCACCGTGTCATCATCATACTGCACCACCGGCTTGCGCGATGTTTTTTGATTACAGGCAGTGGTTAAACTGTTGATGGTCATTGGATAATAATCGGGCGTAGTTTTGCTTTTCTCCATTAAGCAACCCAGCACTCTTATCTCTTCAGCATTTAATACAGGCAATGTAATTGGTGAATCCATGAGGTTAGTTTTGGTACTATTATTTATCAAACCGGTTTACCGGCAGCGCAAAATAGCATATTATAAAGGCTTTTAGGCAACGCGGCGTATTTCATTTTAACAATTTTAAAGGTAAAATTGATATTTCATTAAATTCAGGGTTTCTTTGTAATATCATGTCTCTTTTCATCGCATCATTAAATTCGGGCAGTAACGGCAATTGCTACTATATTGGCAATGAGCACGAGGCCGTGCTGGTTGATGCCGGCATATCCTGCCGCGAAACAGAAAAAAGAATGTTAAGGCTCGGCTTATCCATGAAAAAGGTAAAAGCCATTTTTATCTCGCACGAGCATTCCGACCATATTAACGGCATACCCGTCCTGGCAAAAAAATATCAGCTACCAGTCTATATCACACAGCCCACCATGTTTAACGGCAAGCTTACAATCGAAAACCATTTGGTTTTTGGCTTTACTCCGTTTAGCCCGATAGCTGTAGGCAATATACAGGTAACTGCTTTCCCTAAATATCATGATGCAAGCGATCCGCACAGCTTTATAATTAGCGGCAACGGTGTTAACGTAGGTGTATTTACAGATATTGGCGTTGTATGCCAAAATGTGATCAGTCATTTCAGCAAATGCCATGCTGCTTTTCTGGAAGCTAATTATGATGATGAGATGCTGGATAAGGGCAATTATCCTTATCATTTAAAACGGCGCATCAGGGGTGGAAACGGCCACCTGTCAAACAAACAGGCTTTAGATTTATTTATCGGGTACCGGTCGGCAAATCTTAGTCACGTGCTTTTGGCACATCTGTCCAAAAACAATAACGATCCGCAACTGGTACAGGAATTATTTGATGAGCACGCCAACGGGGTAAATGTTGTGGTGGCTTCGCGATATGTTGAAAGTGAGGTGTATTGTGTTAGCGGAACAGCTGGCCCAAGCTCAACCTGGTCTGCAGCAAAAGCCCTTCAGACTACGCTGTTTTAACCGCCTATACGTTGGTTTCGATAATTTTTGTGCTCCAGTAACCTGCTTTTTGCGGATCCTGCCTCAAAACGCCATCAAACAAATTATGGTAACTGCCCGATGTATCTTTAAAATAAGAGGTATCATGGTGATGATCCAGCAATTCGTTTTTTAGCTGAATGGCAAACAATTTGTACAAATCAGCCAAAACATCATTTTTTGATGCTTCTGCCAATAAAACATTAAAGCTTATATGTGCGCTGATGCAGTCTTCCAGCAAATCGTCATTGGCTGCTGTTGTTCTTTTATCTAAATAATGTTCCAGCTTTGATATGTCGTTGCCATTGCGGTTCATGGCTGCGGTTACCGCTATTTTTGCTTCCAGTATTTTACGAACCTCTTTTATATTTTGCGGATCAGCTCTTTTAAGGCGCTGACTTAATGGTTCATTTATGCCCGATGCATCTTCTATAAAGGTACCTACGCCCTGTTGTACGCGTAAAAATCCGGAATTAACCAGTATTTTAACTGCCTCTCTAACGGTAGAGCGACCCACGCCATAGCTTTTCATCAAAGCTGCCTCTATTGGCAGTTTTTGGTTTACCTGGTACCCACCCTTTAAAATCTTTTCCTGCAGCTTAGCGGCTACTTCGTCCGCAAGGTTTTTTCGTTGAATTATATTAGAGTTCATCATCAGACGATTTAAATATACAGCATTTTATCAGAAGTGAAAGTCCATCAAAACGAATGTTAAAAATTTAATGCTTTGTTAACTATATGCTGCTTATTAATTCGTTAAAATATAATATTCACACAAAAATCACTCTCGTTTTACGTAGCCTGGTTATTTTTGTTCCGATTTTAACTAATGTATTGCGGCAAAAATTTATTTCCGTATCATTTATACCAATATGCAAAGACGAACACTCATCAAAAACCTCGGCGGCCTGGCGCTAATACCCGCATTTTCATTTAAAAATCTGCCAAACGACAAAAAACCGGTTTTAAGAGTTGCCCATTTAACCGATGTACATTTAAAAGATAAATTTGATGCACCTGCCCGCTTTGCAAAATGCCTGCATCATGTACAACAGCAACCCGGCGTTGATTTGATATTAAATGGCGGCGATATTGTTTTTGATATGAACAAGGAGAATATTGACACCATTAATACCCAATGGAAGCTTTGGCACGATCTCATTAAATCAGACTGCAGCCTGCCCATGCATTATGTTTTGGGGAATCATGATATTTGGTGGAATGAGGATGATAAGACACAAACCCTGTATGGCAAAGAATATTCCATGGGTCAGTTACAACTGTCAACTACTTATCACAGCTTCACCAAAAATGGCTGGAAATTTATTTTGTTGGATAGCGTTCACCTCGATTTTGACAACACCTGGTACATTGGCAAATTAGGTGATGTGCAATTAGCCTGGCTGGAAAATGAGCTTAAATCAACACCTGCCGATATGCCCGTTTGCGTATTATCGCATATCCCTATCCTTTCGGCTACGCTGATGGTTGATGATAATGATACCGGCACCAACAAATGGGAAATAACAGGTGGCGAAATGCATACCGATGTAAACAAAATTGTGAGCTTGTTTTATAAATATCCCAACGTAAAATTATGCTTAAGCGGCCATATCCACCTGCGCGATAAAGTGGTTTATAATAATGTAACCTACATTTGCAATGGTGCCGTAAGCGGCGCCTGGTGGGAAGGCAACAAACGCGAAACCGCCCCCGGTTATGGTTTAATTGATTTTTATGCCGATGGTACTTTTGACGAGCATTATATCAACTACTAAAAAATCAGGTTGGGTATAACGCCATGGAAAGACCCCATCGGGGTCGAATATCGGTAGAGAAAAAACGATAACAATTATGTCGTGCCGTAGGTACGCTAAAATCGGCTATAACAATATTTCTACCGATATTTTGCACCTACCGGCGCATTTTTGTCATTTCATCTTCACAGCCTCCGGATTTTAAAACTCAGAATGACAAGAAGGGCTGTTTATTGTAACATATCAGCCCAATATTTATCAAACAATAAAAACATTAGTTAACTATTGCCGTTAAATAAAAAAAGTAAAATATGGGCTTATTAAAATTTATAGTAGTTGGCGCGGCCGTAGGATACGGCATTAACTACATCACCAAAAAAGGACCAGATGGCCGCTCAATTCTGGACGATGTGACCGACAAAGCACCTGAATGGTTTGACCAGGCCAAAAAATTTGCCGAAGAAACCGTTGAGCAGGTTAGGCAGCAAATCAAGCCGGAACCGCGTTACTAAAAAATATATTTTCAAAGCGGGTCGTCCGCATTAAATCCATTGGGCCTTAACGTTGGCCAATGGATTTTTTTGTTTAAACCGAATTTGTTTCGCGCGTTTGTTAACGTGTAAAAACCATAAATTAGGCGGATAAATAAATACAATAATGCAACCATACCTTTTGGGCGTTGATATTGGTACCGGAAGTACCAAAGCTGTAGCAGTTAATTTTAACGGCGAGGCTTTTGATGTAGCACAACATTATTATCCGGTTAAAAATCCGCAGCCTGGCTACAGCGAGCAGGATCCCGCGCTTATTTTAGATGCCTTTATCAATTGCATTGCCGATATCATAAAAAAAACCGGAGCCGCTCCGCATACCATCAGCCTCAGCAGTGCCATGCACAGCATTATTCCTGTAGATAATGCCGGGAATGCATTGGCCGATATGATGACCTGGGCTGACTCGCGCAGCGAAGATATTGCCGAAAAGCTTCGCGACTCAATGCGAGGGCCGGGTATTTATAAAACATCGGGCACCCCCATCCATGCTATGACTCCGCTGTGCAAGCTGATTTGGCTGCGCGAAAATCAACAGCAACTCTTTAATACTGCCTTTAAATTTATCGGCATAAAAGAATATATCTGGTTTCATCTGTTTGGTGTTTTTGAGCTTGATTATGCTATAGCCTCGGCCACGGGGCTTTTTGATATTATCAACCTAAAATGGAATGCTCAGGCTTGCGATTTGGCTGGCATCGCCGCCGAAAAACTTTCTAATCCGGTTAATACCACTTATAAACGAAGCGGGGTAAAAAATCTCATCGCACAAAAAACCGGCCTTACCGCCGAAACCAATTTTGTAATTGGTGCCAGCGATGGTTGCTGCGCCAATCTGGGCAGCTTTGTAAACACGCCCGATGTAGCCTCGCTTACCATTGGCACCAGCGGCGCGGTACGGATCACCAATCCGCAGCCGGTTTACGATTTTGGGGCCATGATATTTAATTATCTGCTTAATCAAAATACTTTTGTTTGCGGGGGCGCTATCAATAATGGTGGTATAGTGCTCAACTGGCTCATCAAAAACTTCCTCAACAAAAAACAAGCAGGCGCTGCTGATTACGACGAGGTTTTTGCTAAAATAAACACCGTGCCCGCAGGTAGCGAAGGACTGATCTTTTTACCCTATTTATATGGCGAGCGGGCACCCTTATGGGATACCAAAAGCTGCGGCACCTTTTTCAACATCAAACAACAACATACCCAGGCACATTTTTTAAGAGCAGGCCTTGAGGGTATTTGTTTTGCTTTGAATGACGTTTTGCAAACCCTCGAAAAATCATCAGCGCCTATCAACCAGCTAAACATAAGCGGTGGCTTTATCACCTCGCCAGTATGGACGCAAATATTGGCTGACATTACCGGTAAAAAACTGGTGATTGTTCAACAGGAGGATGCCTCGGCCATTGGTGCTGTTTTTTTGGCGATGGATGCCCTTGGTTTACCAATTCCGCAACCAACTGCCGGGGCAAGTGAAAGCATTGTCCCCAATCAAAACAATCATCAAACTTACAGTAACAGCTTCCCTGTATTTAAAAAGTTATATATCAATTTAAAAGAGACCATGCATTGGGTGCACGATGCACATATTTAAAGATCATTATACTGTCGCTTTTAACTCAAATACATCTTTTAGTTTGTTAATCCCAAAGCAAAGGTGCATTTTTAGTTATGCATGAAATATTACTACTATGCTTAGGCCTCGTTTTAAGCGTTTCACTATTGGTGTTGCTGGCGCAAAAGCTAAAAATTGCCTACCCCATATTTTTAGTAGCCGCCGGGTTACTACTTGGTTTTATACCCGGTATCCCCAATACGCAGATTAATCCCGACCTGGTTTTCCTCATCATTTTGCCCCCAATACTTTATGATGCCGCACAAAATACTTCGTGGAAGGCACTTTGGCGCTGGCGGCGTATCATCAGCGCTATGGCTTTAGGCTTCGTATTATTTACGGCAACTTCAGTCGCTCTGGTGAGTTATTATCTTATTCCCGGCTTTACGCTGGCGCAGGGGTTTTTACTGGGTGCCATCGTATCTCCGCCTGATGCGGCGGCGGCTACCGCCATTTTACGCTTTGTTAAATTACCCAAGGGACTGGTTTCTATTCTGGAGGGTGAAAGCCTGTTGAATGATGCCACCAGCTTGACCATTTTTCGGTTTGCGCTGTTAGCTATTGTGAGCAACCAATTTACCTGGCAGCAAGCTGCCGGCGGTTTTGTGCTGGTGGTAATATCGGGCATTGTTATTGGTTTGGCTATTGCGTTTATTTTTTATGCGGTTTTCAGGTGGCTGCCCACAACGGCCAATCTCAATATTACACTTTCTATCGTGCTGCCCTATCTTATTTATGTTACTGCGGAGGCGCTCCATTCGTCGGGCGTATTAGCGGTTGTAAGCGGTGGATTGTTCATCGCTTATCAAAATCATTTTGTGTTCTCACATTCCAGCAGGTTGCGTTCCAATGCAATCTGGTCGTCGCTCGTGTTTATTTTAAATGCGGTTGTCTTTTTCCTGATAGGCTTACAACTGCCCGAAATATTACACAGCGTAAAAGATGGAATGCTATTCACATCCATATAGCCGTAGGACTACTGATAACGCTGGCGGTGATCCTTTCCCGCATAATTTCGGGTCTTTTTTCATCGGTGTTTACCCGGTTTATAGGCCGGTTTATTACGGTTGCCCAAAGGCGACCGGGCTGGCGAAATCCGTTTATCAGCGGCTTTATAGGTATGCGCGGCGTGGTGTCGCTGGCATCGGCCTTATCTATTCCGCTGCTGCTGCCCAATGGTCATGATTTCCCCAACAGGGATATTATTCTCTTTATCACCTTTATGGTTATTATCGTTACTCTGGTGGGTCAGGGTTTGGCATTGCCATGGGTGGTGCGGAAAGTGCGGCCCGATTTTATTATTGATGCAAAGCCCGATGATGAACAAATAAGAGAGATTGAACTACAATTGTACCAATCGGCCCTTGCCAAATTCAGCGACAAATTTCACGCAGAAATAAAAGGGAACGCATTGATTAAGAACCGGCATAGTTTATATGATTTTAAAGTAAAACTCCTGAGCCGCGCCAAAGATCATGGTGGCCAGGATAAAATAGCGGATGGCGTAATCAATCGTTATAAACACGTAATGATAGAGATACTGGAACACGAGCGGCGGGAACTTCACGCCTACCGAAAAAAAGAGGGTTATGATGATGATATTATCAGCATCATAGAAAACCGCCTCGACCTGGAAGAAGAACGGCTACAGCAGGAAAGCGAATAAAAAACCGCAGAGCACCAACGCTCTGCGGCAACCAACTATTTATTAACAATTACAACTTCGTAAGCATCCTTACCATCCTGTGATACCGGTTGGTAATAGGTGTTATTGTACACCATATATTTTTTACCATTCACCGTAGTTTCTGTAGCACCCTGAGGTAGCTGGGTTATAGTGGCGCCTTCGGGCGGGGTAACTACTTTGTAGGTAGTGTTTGCGGAAATGTAATAAGCTCCACCATAATAATAGTAGTTATTGCCCGAAACCACTACCGTGGTATAACCAGATGGCAATACGGTAATGGTTGCACCAACCGGCGCAGGTACTACACTATAACCACCTGAACTTTGTGCATAATAAACACCCTCATCATAATGATACTCTTCATTTTCTATAGAGATAACAATAGCAGCGGTAGTTAATGCGGCTACAAAAAATCCGATTGGATGCCAGTACGGCCCCCAGTAAAAAGGTACAAAGGGATGATAAAAATAAGGCATCGGCACAATTGGCACCGGCCTGTATGGATAATACGGATGTGGCGGCGGTGGTGGCGGACCAGGTGGATGTGGCCCCGGACCAGGTCCAGGTGGATGTGGTTGAGGACCCGGAGCAGGCGGATGCGGATTAGGCGGCGGGTTTACCGGCTTGCGGGTACCTGAGCCGCCGGCACCCGGACGCATTCCCCCGTTAAATCCTCCTCCCCCATTAAATCCGCCGCCGTTTCGAAATCCTCCACCTCCGTGAAAACCGCCGCCGCCAAAACCACCATGATGAAAACGTTGCGCTATGGTTTGATGGGGTAGCAAAACAACTAATAGCAGGCCCACAATTACTATAACAGAGCCTTGTTTTTTTATGCTTTTTTTCATAACAATATCTTTTTATTTATTGTTGAACAGCCGTTGGCTTAATAACTATTTTTTCGGCATTGGGCGGAACGACAAAGTCAAACAGTGTTGAGGGGATGTTGATATTTAAATTCCAGTCGGAATATGATGCCTCGTATTGCGGACTGCCGGGCCTGTTGTAATAAACAATGGCCATTTTATAGGGTAAAAACAGCGCATCGTTCCGTATCCAAAACTGATAACTCATGGTTGAATCTTTGCCGGCAATATGAAAACATTCCGTACCGTCAATAGTGCTTTTGCCCAGCAATGAAAGCGATATAGCCGTTGTTTTAATATCATCAACAAACGAGGGGTAAAAGAAATCAGCAGCGGCAACTTCAATGCCATAGGTATTGCTCAGTAGTTGTATGGTTTCCAGTGTAGTAGCCGGCGGGTTATCTATCGTGCCGTAACTGTTGTTATCGTATGAGTAATAGGTAAGCTGCTTACCATCGTAAATCAACACATGCCGTTCATTGTCGCCTTTGGTATCAATAAATAACTGATTTGGGAAATGTGCATACACCGTTTCCTCCTTTACCCTTTTGATCAGGCCCAGGTCATCAGTTGGCGAATCATAAAAGGCCTGTACATGTAAGGAGCATGAGCTTAGTGTTTTTAAGGTGCTGTTCATCCTTTGCAGAATGTACAAAGCCGCGGTATCGAGGTTTTGAGCGCGCAGCATGGTTACGTTCAACAGGAGAAATCCCGTTATACTTAAAATGATTTTTTTACGCATGGCATTATCTTTCTTGTAAACACCATACAAAGTAAATTGGTTATCAAGCGGAAATAGCAGGCGAAGGGCTCTGGCTTGTCGCAATTCAAAAAATGCAACTAAAAAATGCTTTACAGCCGCAGCCATAAAGCAGTCCATTTATATCCTGCTCGTGTTTTTACAACAACCTTTTAATGTTCATAGCTGATGGTGCGCGACAGCTTCCACTGCCCGTCTTTCTGATGCCATAAATTAATAAACTTAAAGGTGCCGCTTACAGGCTGTCCGTTTTCGTTATGGGTAAACTTATGGCTGCCGGTTTCAAGGATCCCATAGCCGGGTATAGGATAAACCTCAACGCTGCCGGAAACCAAATCACGATGGATATTATTGCCTGCATTGCCTGCAAACATATTTTTAAAATCATTGATGGTTTGATCGTAATTTTCCAGACCCTCGTCATCCTGGTAAAATTCGAGATCGGGTGCAAAGGCAGCTTTCAATCCGTCCAGTTGCTGGTTGTTAAAAGCATCGAACAGGTTTTTATCTAAGTCAAGAGCCTTCTTATATAACGTATCGTTTACATCAGTAACTCGGCCCACATGCGCATAGCTCACTACCCGGCTGGCCTGCCACTTGTTGTCGGTTTTTCGCCAGATTATAGCAAATTTAAAAACGGCGCAATCCTGCGCTCCATTTTCAAAATGGCAAAAACGATGTTCGCCTATTTCCAGCGCGCCGTAACCTTTTATAGGGTAAACTTCCATAGTGCCCGGTACCAATTCTCTTTTCAGCGCGGTAGCTTTGTTTCTGTTGTAAAGTGCGGCAAAATTGTCTATCGTTTTCTGATATAGCCCAAGACCATCTTTATCATGAAAAAATTCCAGATCGGGGGCAAACATTTCCTTTGTAGTTTGCAGATCTTGCCGGTTAAAGGCATCAAAAAGCAAACTGTCGGCCTGTGCAATTTCTGTTTTTAAATCATTTTGCGGCACTGTAAAATAGGTTGGCGAAACGGTATTTTCATTTTTAAATAGCTGTTGCTTTTGGGCGAATTGGCTGCCTGTGCCGACCGCAAAAAGTGCCGGGGCAATGGCCACTATGCATATTATTGTTTTCATGTTTTTTAAATTATGGGTGATAAAAAATGCTGGGCGTGTTAAAAAAACCGCCATTAAGCACATTAATAAATAGTAACGATTAAGCGCCGTGTCTGCGGCCGATGAGGTAATAGCTGATAAATCCCATCGCCAGAAAAATAGCTTCTATGCCATAAGGGAATGGCGATTTATCTATTTCGTACGGCAGATAGTTTAGCACCAGCAAGCCTAATCCGCCAAAAAACAGCAGCAGGCCCCACTTCAGGCTCTCAATGCCCCAACTGCCTGCCTTAATGAAACGGGTGGCCTGATCATCAATAGCGCCTGATTTGATAATCTGCTGTTGTAGTACAAAATTGAATAATCGAAAAATAATCAGCGTGATGATCACAAAAATAACGGTGGTCATGATATAGGGTAATATTAAATCCAGCTTTTCCATGTCTTTATGTTTTAAATGTTTAATACCCCAGTAGTCAGCTATCCCGTGGAAAATGTTTCATCAACAGATCAATTTATTTTTTCTTAAATTTTGAAACATTTAAATCCTAACCGCCGACTACTAAGTATGTTTAACGAAAACCAGGTTATTGCGAAGGTGCTGCAGGGCGATATGCGGGCCTTTGACCTGTTGGTTAAACAATATGAAAAACTGGTTTGCTATGTGATTTACCGGATGATTAAAAATAAAGAGGATATGGAAGATGTTTGCCAGGATGTATTTATTAAGGTGTACTGCAATCTTTCACAATTTGACCATCGCGCTAAACTATCTACATGGATAGCTAAAATCGCCTACCTCACCGCGGTCAGTCATCTCAAAAAAAACAAACAAAATGCTGCCACTAACTACCCTGATAATTTGGACGACCTTCATTTTACCAACGAACATCCCGAACAGCTACTAACACGCAAAGATACCGCCGAATACCTGGAACATATGATTGCCCAACTGCCCGAAAAATACCGGGTGGTAATTACCCTGTACCATTTAAAAGAATTCAGCTATACCGAAATAGGCGAAATTACCGGGCTGCCGGAAGGAACAGTGAAAACACATTTGTTCCGTGCGAGGCAATTATTAAAAGATGCACTAACCGCTAATTAAAACATAAAAAGATGAACAAAATTAGTCAGGACGAGATACAGCAATGGGTAGAGAAACTTCCGCTTGCACCGGGCATTGAACCCGGTACCGAAAATGAAGCGGACGTAAAGAACTACCGCCTTTTATTTGATTTGCTGGACGAGGGACCAAAAGCAGAACTATCCTACAGCTTTACCGCCAATCTGCACCGACGCATACAGGCCATAACCAACCGGCGCATCGGGCTTAAATGGTACGGCATTGCCGCATGCTTAAGCATTTTAGGATTTGGATTTGCTTATTGCCTGCTGTTTTTTTACAGCGCAAACGCGGCTGCCGGTTTTGCAGGGGTAATTAACAAATATAAATGGATGCTGCTGTTTATTGGGGCTTGTTTTTTAATTGTTCAGTTTTTGGAAGGCTATTTGAATAATCGACAGAAACAAATGCAATAACGGGGCGCCGTCGTATCAACAAAACGTAAACTTTTCGGACCGCTCTGCAAACAAAAATGTTTTCGATACCTTAGCTGCGTCAAGCCTTAATTAACATGATCCGATTTGTATTTTCCGCCTTTTTAATTTTTTGTGTCGTAACCGCGTTTAGCCAGGATACGGCCATTCCGGCTGCTGTGCAGGTTAGTAAAAACAGCAAATTAATTTTGCATACCTACGCACTAGGGGTACAGGTTTATGTTTGCCAGCACGATGTGAAGGACACTACGCACTACGTTTGGGTATTTAAACAGCCGCGTGCAACACTATATGCCGATAGCAGCCACCAAACAGTTGTTGGAAAACACTATTTCAATGCTGATAACAACCCTACCTGGGAAACCAGCGATGGCTCAAAAGTAAGCGGCACCAAATTGCAACAAGCTAACGGCCCCGATAGCAACGCGATCCCCTGGTTATTGCTGAAAGCCACCACTCCCGATGGCACAGGTGTTTTTAAGTCGGCAGCCTTTATTCAAAGACTTTTCACAAACAGAGGCAAAGCACCCGCTACTGCTGATAAATCACAGCTGGGCAAAACGCTGGAAGTAGCTTATACTGCTGAATATCTTTTTTATATTGAAAGATAGAGGGAAAACTTTTGCGACCGATAAGTCTGCACCAGGCAATCGCCCGCATGCATGGTGAAGAAGACATCTTGTTTCATGAATACACGACACAAAGAAAACAACCCGGAACAGCGAAACAGTGCGCATTGTCAATCAATAAGTTCCGCTAAATTATGGGACAACCGGGGACAAAAAAAACAAAATTTGCAAACTTCTTGTCTGAACCAGGATTTATAGAATTAAAAGATGGCCAGAATTATTAACCCAAATTTCTCTCCATCTTGTCATTTCCTTTAGATTGGCATCAACAAATAATAGAGGTTGTTATTATTGTTGAAGCTTTCTTTTTGCTTCTTTTTCTTTGTTAATAACCTT
>NZ_JANUBZ010000022.1 GCF_024808665.1 Mucilaginibacter empetricola | reverse complement strand
TCCAAATGCTCCTTTAAAATCCGGGTTCGAATTGATTGGATCTTTCATTCCCCTAAATTCCAACTTTTCTTCCTATTTGTGTACACACTGTAGCCTACCGGGGAGGATTTAGGTGGGGCTACCTATTTAAACTTAAACACATTTTCCATCTGCCCGTTGTCGTAGGTACTCACCTGCATATCGGTAATAATACCGGTGCTTAGACTGTAAACCCAGCCGTGAATACCCAGCGATTGCCCGTTTTGCCAGGCATTTTGTACGATGGATGTTTTGCACAAATTGTATACGTTTTCAATCACATTGAACTCCACCAAACGGTCGCAGCGTTCGGCTATATCTTCAATTACATCAAGTTCTTTAGCGTGTAAACGGTATACGTCTTTAATATGGCGCAGCCAGTTGTCAATTAAACCGAATTGTTGATTGCTTATAGCTGCTGCTATACCACCGCAACCGTAATGGCCGGTAACAATTACATGTTTTACCTTTAAAACGTTTACGGCGTAATCCAGTACCGATAGCATGTTCATATCTGAGTGAACAACCATATTGGCAATATTACGGTGAACAAATATTTCGCCGGGTGCGGTATTCGTAATCTGGTTTGCCGGTACACGACTATCAGCGCAGCCTATCCACAATACAGGTGGCGATTGTCCTTTAGCCAGGTTGGTAAAATATTCCGGGTCAATGGCCAGGGTATTTTTTACAAACTGCTTGTTACCGGCAAGTAATTCTTTATACAGTTCAGCATCGGGAAGATTTTGGTCAATTTTAGCGCACATAGGATTTAATGTTTATCGTTGGGCAAAAATATAAAGATATGTTTTAAAGACGAAAAGGAGGGTATGTTAAAAACATGGCGCTAGGTTTTATAAAGGCTATCAATTTAATCAAACAAAGCATTACCTTTGATATAACAACCTTTACCTTATATAAAAACATATCAACCAAAATACCCGTTATGGGATCATAACTATTGTTTTATTGCTGATAAACGGGAAAATATTTAATACAATTGAGCCGTAGCAATATGAAAGTAGTTCTAATTTATTTTTTGATTCTTTTCTCGCTTACTACCTGTGCACAAGAGCATAAAACTGATTCTCTTTATATTTTAATAGACACGGTCAAAACTAATGTCAATGACAGGATGTGGAATATTAGTGCAGACACTCAATTTAGAAACTACACTTTACAATGTCCCTGCCTCAAATTCAACGGAATGCCAACTTTCTTTTACTCATTTCCTGATAAGTATAAAATTATCGACAAAGCACAATTCAAAGCCATAAAATTAATCAGCCTACCTGATTTAATATTGAAGGCAAAGCAACTTTTAGATACCTCAATGATAAGCCGTTTGTTTTTCGTGATTGAACCTCAGGGCAAAAAATACATTATACATGATGTATGCTTAATTAACCCAACTATTCACATTGTATCCCCGCCAGACGTAATTGAAACTAAACCCGATACCAGTTTATTCACGAGAAAGGGTTTAATAACCATTGAGTCCAAAAAAATTGCGGAATATATTGGCCGGTCTGTGATCACCTCAGGCGTAGTTGCTAACACTGAGGTTAATAGCAATGGCACAATTCAATTAGAATTTGGCGCGACTTATCCCAATCAAGATTTTCTGATTTTGATTGAACGGGAAAACGCCAATAAATTTGATCTGCCTGAAACCTTTTTTACCCGAAAAAAGATCAAAATAACAGGAAAGGTAATTGATTATAAAGGTAAACCGGCAATAATTGTAAGTGATCCCCGTCAAATATTATGGATAGGGAAGCATCAACGATATTAAAACGCTTTTAACATTCAGCATATAACCATGGAAGTTGACAGGATATTAAACTACTCCACTGGCCTGCCATATACTCCAAGCGGACTCAGCCTGTTTTGAAATATAGTATGATAGCTGTTTGCAAAATCCTTAAAATCTTTTTCACTCAACTGACCCTGATATGGTGCAAAATATTGCGAGGTATCCGCATTGCGCCAGGTAAGCACATATGATGTTTTATTTTTCGCCAGCACGGGCAGTAAAACTTTTGTCCACCAATCAGCTTGTGGAATCAGGTTATAACCTACTTCTGCCAGGCATGATAACTTGTGGTGCTGCGCGGCAATAACATTTAACAATGCCAGGCGACTATCCAGTTTTTTTTGAAAATAGGCTACATTATTGCGGCAGTAGTTATCAAAACCCATAAAATCAACATAATTATCACCGGGATACCGGTCCAGAAGTTGGGCTTCCGTGTCAAAATCGGCTACAGAATATACGATGAGTAAATTATGCAGCTTTTTGGTATTGCGCAGATAGTCGACCGTAAAGTGCCACAGGATTTTAAATTCTTCGGGCGAGCTGGTGTTTTTGCACCACCAGAACCAGGTGCCCGTAAGCTCATGAAATGGCCGAAAAAGAATAGGAATAGGCTCACCATTTTTCCCTTTTAACGTTTGCAGATATTTGGCCGCGCGGTCAAGGTATTGCACATAAACATCGTGCGCCGGGCCTCCGGGCAAAATTGCCGCAATGGTGCGCGTGGTGGTATCCCAGGCTGATTTACCATCGGCAGGGTTATCCATATGCCAGCAAAAAGTATTAATGCCACCGCGTGCATAGGCTTCCTGTACCCGCTTCCGTTGTAATTCAAAAGGTATGCGGTTAATATCTTTGGTGCTGTCATGTTCAATTTTGGCTAAATCCCAGCCATATACTGCAGGGTATGAGCCTGTAGTGCTTTTAACATCCGAACTATCATCCTTAAACTTCCATTGCACACCATAACCGGTATCATCATGATGACCGAACATTACCCCCGCGTCAAGCAGCCTTTGCATGGAGTAATAAAGCGCTTTGGTTTCTTTAGTAGCCTTACTATCGCAAGGATTGGATAGTTGGGCATACACGCCAAAACTTATAAACAGTGCAATTATGGTGAGATATAATTTATTCATATTTAGCCTATTCTTTTTTTCTATAGCGATGGGTTTTAAACCCATCGCTATTATTATTTAGTTAACCTCAATACCACCACGTCATCAGATGGTATAGTTTGTTCAAAGCTCTTAGCTGTTGTGCCAAGTTCTTTTTTTGTCCACAAATCATGCAACTTGTAGGTATCCACGTTAAAATTATAATCTATCTTATTTACGGAATCGCTTATTACATGCCCTTTCCAATTGTAATTTACAGTTTGAGGATGATTGGACCGGTTTAAAAAACAAACCGCTACTTCGTTATTTGACAGTGGCTTTACCCAAATTTCAATTCCATCAAAGGCATAATATCTGAAAGCCTCTATGCCCAGCGCGTCCTGATCAACCGCTATCAGATCTTTATTCGTTAAGATAGATTTTGTTTGATCAGACATTTTACGCAGATCGTTACCCGCCATCAATGGCGCTGCCAGCATACACCATAATGAAAAATGGGCCTTATCCTCGTTATATTTCATCCCGTTACCCACTTCCAGCATATCCGGATCGTTCCAATGACCGGGACCTGCATATTGACGAATGCTATCCTGCTTATCTAAAATACTTAATACACTCAAAGCTGTCCAGCTGCCTTTGCTCAGGTTTTTCTCAAAACCGGCATAAATATCACCGGTACTTCTCCAAAGCTGACCAACATCTTTTGCCCAACGCCATGGCTGGTGATTTCCCCATTCGCATAAGCTGAACACGATAGGCCTGCCCGCGGCACGAATAGCCAGGCTCATGGTAGTATAAGCTTCCTTAGCATTAATGCCATCGGTATTGCACCAGTCAAACTTTAAATAGTCAACACCCCATGAGGCGTATAAACGGGCATCCTGATATTCATAGCCACGGGTGCCTGGATAACCGGCGCAAGTTTTTGTCCCTGCGCAATTATAGATGCCGAATTTTAGTCCTTTTGAATGCACGTAATCAGCAAACTCCTTCATTCCATTCGGAAATTTCTTTGGGTCAGCTACCAGGTTACCGTCCTTATCTCTGTCCATACTCATCCAGCCATCGTCCAAAACAAAATAGGTATAGCCGGCATCTTTCATACCCGATGATACGTAGGTATCTACCATGCCTTTTAGCAAGGGCTCATCAATATTGGTTTGAAAAGTGTTCCAGCTATTCCAGCCCATTGGCGGGGTTTGGGCCAGTTCTTCAAATTTTTGTGCATATGTTGTATTAGCGAAAAGGCCAATCAGCACAGCTAAAACAGTACTTTTTATAAAGTTCATTTTCATCATTCTTTTTACTTATTGTTATTCAGTTTCCCATCCGGCAAATTCAATGATTGAAAGACAGTGATATTTTCCGAATTTTTTATGCTGATGGGTGGTAGGTTACCCAACGCTTGTGCTTTCACAAACCGTAAATTGGCACCGTTAACATCATCTAAAACAAAAGCCGGTCGCTGATCATCGTTTAAAAAACTCAGTTCAATATTTTCCAGGGTTAATCCTTCTGCATGTCGTACAAAAAATCCGTAAGCCGGTAAAATGCCAAAGCTACTTGGCTCGGGGTATCCTTTTTCCATCTCAGGTACATCGCGTTTGGCCTGTTCAGTTGTTCCTGTTCCTTTAAAATAAAGTTTAATATCTTTCAGTTTGATGTCTTTTACCCGATGATTAGGTATGCCACTGATAAATACACCCTGCTCCAGCTCCACATTATAAGCCACAATATTGCTGATAATAACCCGACGTAATTCGCCGACAGGTACACCTGCCGGACCGCGCATCCGCGATCCGATTCGTAAAAAGATGGGCGCGTTTACAACGTCGCGCATGGTGATATTACTAATGGCTATATCTTCCAGCAAGGCGCCGTCAACTGCCTCGAGCGCGAGGCCGCGACAATAGTTAAATGTGCAGTTCGATATCGTAATGTTTTTAAAGCCACCGTTTGATTCGGTCCCAAATTTGATGCGCCCAACCGGGCCATCCTTCCAATGCAAACTATTGGTGCGTTTGTAGGTTCCATCCAAAAATGAACCTTCGTCAAAACCGCTTACTTCGCAATTGGTGATGGTTACATTTTCGGTAGCGCGGGCAAAACCCAAGCCAAATGAACTTTTCAGGCAGATACCATCATCATAAGGCGAGTTAACGCTGCAATTAGAAACATGCACGTTGCGACAGCAGTCAATATCCATTCCATCGCGGTTGGTATCCAGTATCACATTATCAATCGTTAAATTATCAACCCCGGTAGCCAAAATGGCAAACCAGCCGCCATGCAAAACGGTAATGTCTCTAATATTCACATTACGACAACGGTACAAGGCTATTGCTTTATTGGCTGATTGCTTGTCCTTAACAAAATCCTTATACAAGCCCTTGCCCCAAATTTGCCCCTGACCGAGTATGGAAACATCATGCAGATCCTCGCCCCAAATAAGGCTGTTGTGCCAGTGGCTATGACCGGAATCCTGATAGATGGTATTTACGCTGGCTTCCTCCTCGTCGTAACCATTCGCAGCACTTACAGGGGCAGCAATAAGGGTAGCGCCCTGATCTATAAACAAAGAAATATTGCTTTTTAAATGGATTGAACCAGACAGATATTTACCCGCCGGCAAATAAACCGTACCACCACCAGCTGCTGAGGCCGCATCAATAGCTTTGTTGATGGCTTTGCTATCCAGATTTACCCCATCGCCGATAGCGCCATAGTCTTTGACGTTGTAACCATTAATTCCTCCAGCATAGGAAAACCTAACTGATATCAGCAATATCATGAATATTACCTGAATAGTACGGCGTATGGATTTCATTTTGTTATAAAATAACTGTCTATGATTTATTTTCTATCTCTTATAAGATCACCTTCAATTCCTATATCTGCAAGTACCGATTCCAAATATATTTTCAATCTATATCTAAAGAATAAAATCCCGGCATAAGCAACACTGAGCACTAAGAACCATATTATTAAAATACTCAATTTATATACTCCATGTACGAGCAATAAATGCAAAGCACTGAAAGGTATTAAAAGGCCTATAGCAATCCAAAGTCCAATTTTATAAGGCCTTATTTCAGCGTTAACTAGTAGTTTTTCATTACTGATTTGATTAAAATGAACTATAATAAAACCATTATCTGGATTTGGCAAAAAACTAATCAGTGCAGGCTTTCTTTTAATTATCATTCGATAATCATCAATCTGCATGTTCTTATAATCAACATCCTCAAAAGAAAACCAACTCTTGTCTTTCTTGGCATTATCAATTCGTTCTTTTAAAGTATTTATAATGCTTTCTTTAGAATTAAGTGTTTCTAATGAATATTTTCCATTTAATTTATTTGTCCAGGCCATTTAATAAATATAGAAACTTTATCCCGTTCATCCAGTCGACTTTAATTTCCATCTGTAGGCATTATTCTACTGTTTATCAGCAACTAAAAACACCGCACCGTAAGCCGGAACTACCACATTTATCCCACCAGAAATACTTGCACTTAATGGGGCCATAGTGGCAAAACCAGCAGGACCGCCGGATACTCCGCTTGGCCCTGAACCATTTACCTGCACCTGCCGCGAAAAAGGAACCGCATCGGTACCACCATTTAATACATAATAGTAATAATTGCTTCCTGCTAAAAAGTTTTTAAAAGTTACGACCACGGCATGATTTGAACTTCCCTGGTTAACTAAAATAACCCCAGCCTGACCCGATGTGTAGGACGAACCATAACTAACAATGTCCGAACTTCCTGTTACTGATGAGGCTACTACCCTATCGCCAATATACTTTTGAAAAAAGTACATATAATAATATGCAGGGCGCGCACTCCATTTTGCTGCACCACCGGGTTCATCACCAATATTGAACATACCCTGGTCGTCCCCATTGCCCCAACCGTTTGCCAAATCCCAACGACTGGCCATACTGATTTGATTTTTCAAGATCTCGCCCAGGTTCATCGCGGCGTGCAAGCCTGCAATGTTCGATACATTTTGATCCGAACCGGTTGCTTGTATGTTCCACTCGTCCATAGCAACAGGTTTTGCGGTAACTCCGGAATTTTGAACAGAGGCATTTACCCAACTCATCATAGCGCTGGTAGTTTGCGGGGTGGCTAAAATTACCGCCGCGGTCGAATTTTGTGCATATGGTGTATAATAATTGTGCACCACAAAAAAATCGGGAGCATTACCGGCAGCAGCTAACACGTTGGCGTTCCAATTACTTACGCCGGCGTTATTGCTCACATCGTTGCTTGAGGTTAGCACAATGCCTATTTTAATATTGGTATTGCCTACCTGTGCGGCTGCAGCACGCATCGAATCGGCAAATACTTTAAAGTGGGTACCGTACAAGGTACCGGTAATAATAGCCGGTTGGCCATCCTGATTTTTAGTTACATCAATACGATAACCGGCTTCCCAGTTGCCATAACACTCGTTACCTACTTCCCAGTATTGGGTGCGGCCATTATCGTAACGTACCCAATTAGCTGCTAAATGCGCAGCAGTTTGATCGGGGTGCGCGCTGGTTCCGTAGCGGGCGTAGCCGTAGTTTACAGTTATTAAGCCGGTGCTGTTGGTTTGGGCCAATACTTTATAATAATTATCAACGGTAATTGTGAAGGTTTGGGTATTGTTGCCAAACCAGTAGCCGGCCGGCGATGAGTTACCATTATCATCCAATAAATTAGCGGGTGCATCGGCAGGTGCGGGAACAGTCACACCATCGGCATTCCAAAAATAGACGTCAGACAAGCTGCCACCCGGCGCCCGTAAAATATTGGGCGAAAGGGTGGTAATATTATTCATTAAAACAGGCTCGGTTACATATTGCCCCATGTAAGGGTTGGTATTATTACCATAGATCAGTTTAGATACTTTGGTAGTAATCTGACTCAGATCAACCGTTACGTTAACTGCACCACTTGCCGAGGGTTTGCTGGCAGCTATGGTTGTGGTAGGATCTGTCCATGTTTTGGCCGTCCAGTTGTTAAGAAAGAAACCCTGTGTGGAAGCCACGGACGGGTCGGTGCCGGTTACAATGGGACCTGTTGTTGTTGTGGTAGTGGTGGTTCCACCGTTACCGCTGGAATTATCATTGGCGGGTGTCTTTTTACACGCTTGAAACGTTGACACAGATGCTAAAATAATAGTTGTTGCTATTTTAATACTTTTCATATTTCAATTCTTTTAATGATCTCTATACATGCGCGGCTATTGTGATAAGGACACTTCCATAAACCAACTTTATCCTCTCCCTGCATAATTTCGCCGTCTTTATCCACCCCCCAATACCATTCACCGTTTGCTTTATTTAATATTTTCGCTTTTACAAACTCCCAGTTTTTTGTAGCGAGGTCTAAATATTTTTCGTTGTCTGATATTTGCCAGGCATTAAAAAAGCCTATCATCGCTTCGGCTTGTACCCACCAGTGTTTTTCTTTTATCAAATAACTATTTGCCGTTTCATATTCATACCACAAACCACCATCTGCATCTAAGCCTTTAGTGGTAGCTTCGGCAATTTCAATGCTTATTTTCTTTATAGCTTCAACCATGCCGCCATCTCCAATTACTTCTGCGGCTTCCAGCAGCAGCCAGGTAGCTTCAATATCGTGTCCGTATGATATCAATCCAGATTTAGAGTGCCAGTTCTCATCAAAAAACAAAGCGAGATGATAGGTTTGATGATTGATAAAATGATCGAAAAAGTTATGCAATAACAGGTTGATATGTTCGCGCAATGATTCATCCGGCCAAATACGATACAGGTTGGTGTAGCCTTCCAGCACATGCAAATGCGTGTTCATGGTCTTTTTTTCGTTCTGGTCTTTCTCGCTCAGCCGCAGGTCTTCAATAGGCCGCCAGTCCTTAGTAAAAGCCTCAAAATAGCCTGTTTTTATCGGATCGTAGGCTTTGCTAACCAGTAAGTAGAAAAGATCAATCGCTTTTTGCTTTACTTCTTCGTTGCCCGATGCGATGTAAAACTCGCTCAATGCATAAATAGTAAAAGCAATGGCATAAACCTGCTTTTTAGTGTCCAACGGATTACCCTCATAATCAACCGACCAGTATACACCGCCTTGTTCATCATCTATAAAATAATCGCTCAGGTATTCATAAGCTCTTTCGGCCAAAGCCGTAAACAATGGATCAGGTTTATGATTATAAGCAGCAGAGAAAGTCCACAAAATACGGGCATTAAGTACCGAACCTTTAGGAGCATCGGGCGTAATGTTATTGTCGTTATCAATCTTACCCCAAAAGCCGTCGTTTTCCGTATCGGGCCCATAGGCGGCCCAATAGCTTAAAATGCGGCTCAGTTCTTTATTCAGTTCGCTTTTAAAATTACTTAGCTGTATTTCAACTTCTTTTCTCAAAACCTGTACTATTTTTACTTTTTATAATGTCATTTAAACAGTTTTTGGATTAGATAAGACTCTGCAAGATATAAACAGAGCGGTCACCACAATTACCGTGTTAGCCTCACCCCCAACCCCTCTCCAAGGGAGAGGGGCTAAAAAGGCAAAATTTCATTCATCTTGCATTGAAGTCCTCTCCTTTGGAGAGGATTTAGGTGAGGCAAAACGGAATGCTTATTTTTAACCTTATATCCAACCCATATTAAATCAAACTCAATGCTTTTATTTGACAGCTTTATTCCTCTCAATTATCCCGTAAATGGTATTTACCGATGTTGCCGAACGCAGGCCATCTGCCGGGGTGTTCATCACATAATCGAGCAATTTATTTACGGTAGTGGTAGCAACATGCATCCGGGTATCTGATGAAGCATAATAAATGAAAACCTTACCATCATCGTCCTTTATCCAGCCATTACAAAAAACCACGTTCGATACATCTCCCACCCGTTCTTCACCTTCGGGTGCTAAAAAATATCCGGCCGGTTTATATAAAACTTTGGTTAAATCGTGCAGATCAGTCATAAACAGGTACAGCACATAACGCAAACCGGCTGCAGTGTTACGCACGCCATGGGCCAAATGCAGCCAGCCTTTATCTGTCTTTATGGGCGTTGGCCCTTGTCCGTTTTTAGCTTCGTAAACGGTGTGGTAGTTTTTATTGTCGATGATGGTTTCGCGATCAACGTTTGCATTCTCCATTGATTCTGTAAATCCAAAACCAATACCTCCTCCTTTACCGGCACTGATAAAACCATCCTGCGGACGGGTGTATAAGGCATACAAACCATTTACAAACTCGGGATGCAGCACCACGTTTCTTTGCTGCGGCGATTTGGTAACTAAATCCGGTAGTCGCTCCCATTGCACCAGGTCTTTTGTACGGGCTATACCGCAGGCGGCTATAGCCATGCTTTGATCATAGGCTGCGGCTTCCGGGTCGCGTCTTTCGGTACAAAACAGACCGTAAACCCAACCGTCTTCATGAGCGGTTAAACGCATGTCGTACACATTGGTGTCAGGATCTGTTGTTTCAGGCATGTGAATCGGATACTCCCAAAAAGTAAAATTGCTGATGCCATCCGGGCTTTCGGCCACTGCGAAAAACGATTTACGATCAGCACCCTCTACCCTCACCACCATTATATATTTATTGTTAAACTTTATAGCGCCCGCATTAAAAGCGGCATTAATGCCAAAACGCTCCATCAGGTATGGGTTGGTAGCCGGGTTAAGGTCATACCTCCAAAATAAGGGAGCATGCGCAGCCGTTAACACCGGGTTTTTATAACGGTCAAAAACACCATTTCCTAAACCGGCAATTTCATTCGGTTTATTAATCAGTTGATGATGTGCTTCTTCTAATAATTGTAAGCGCTTTTCAAATTCGTTTTTCATTATATAGTTTGTTTGCAGTTTATTAGGGGTAATTCGGTTTAAAACTTAATCAACCATTCTCCTTATAAACCTATTCAACTGTCATTAATAATCTTTCAATTTATTCCACCAGGTTTTCTTAAGTATCACCATTAAAACGGCCAAAATACCTACGGTGCACAACAACGGCATTTTTTGCCTTAATACCAGGTACATAGGCAAAATGGTTAAACAACATTGTGCCATGGTTCCAATTACCACATTAAACATGTTGATCTTAAAGTTTTTATTAGGTTGAAAAGAGGGATCATCGGCCAAAACAGCCTGCTTAACCGGCTCCCAGAAACCCCAGGGACGAACGTTGGCGTAAAATGATTTCAGCACTTCCATATCTGTTTGGGGCGATGCGTAGGATCCTATAACAGAACCGGCAAGCGATAAGAAAAACAAAAGCGGAATCCAGTTTAACAATTCGTTAGGTGGAATTATTAATGAAAATATCATTGAGGTACCTATTCCGGTGAGCATCCCCCAGAAAAAACCAGTGGCATTAAAGCGCCACCAATGCCATTTTAATACATTAGATATTACATAACCACCATACAATGCCGACACAATCCATTGCAGCGCCAGGTTTATATCTTTAATGGAAAAACCGACCATCACCCCTGCGGCAACAACAACAATCCCCACGAGGTAATTGGCAATAATGATTTTTCTGTTGGCCGCCTTCGGGTTGATGTATTTTAAGTAAATATCATTTACAATGTATGCTTGGGCGGCGTTCATGGTGCCGCTAAAAGTGCTCATAAAGGCGCCCAACAAACCGGCTAGCAGCAAACCAACCAAGCCAACCGGTAAAAAATTATTGATAACCGCAGGCAATATCCGTTCAAAGTCAATAGCACCCGTATCATCCTTTAAATTCATTTGGTGGAAATACAGCAAACCCAATACGGTAAGGCTAATGATTAATGTATAGCGAATAGGTAGCAGAATGATATTCACAAAGCCACTCATTTTACTCGCTTCTTCAGGCGATCGTGTTGAAAGAATTTTCTGCATATCATAATTCGGCGCGGGGCCGGCTAATGCTGCAAAAAAACCTTTAAAGGTCATCATCATAAAAAACAAGCCAAACAGCGAATAACCATCACTCTTTATTTTGGCATTTACTTCGGTAATAATATTTGCCCAGTTGAGGTTAAGATGGGTGCCGAAAAATGGACTGTACCAACCGTTGGGCACATTTAATGGATTCCCATGCATATGATTTACCGCAATGAAGCCTATCCATACGCAGGCCACCGTCATGATGCCGTATTTAATCATATCGCCCATTACAATGCTGTGCATGCCGCCCAAAATGGAGTAAAACATGGCAAACAGCGTAAATATGATGCCATACACATGCGGCACATATTGCGGGGCTACATTAAAAGGGATATATCCCTTAATTAAATCCCAGGGTACAAAAATTTCGATAAACTTACCCAGGCCTATAAAGCCATAGCCCATAAAGGCCAAACAGCTTAAAAGCGCAAAAATAATGACGATAATATGCGATCCGGCTACTCCCGGGCCAGTTTTGCCGAAGCGGGTTGCCAGCCATTCGGCGCCTGTGGTGGCGTTTGAGCGACGCAGCCAGCGCGACAGATACATCATTAAAAACACCTGGTTAAATACCGGCCACAGCCAAGGTATCCAAATACTTTTCATGCCATAAACAAAACACAGGCTCACCATCCACATGGTGCCGCTAATGTCAAACATATCAGACGCATCGCTCAGGCCCAGCTTGTACCACGGCAGCGATTTACCACCCAGCATATAGCTTTCTTTGTTTATACGCGCCTTTTTACGGTACCATAATCCTATAAATATGGTACTTAACAGGTATAAAACTATTATGGCAATATCTACCGCGTGCAGCCTCATTAATTTGATGGTTTGACGATGTTTAATTTAAAAATTGCTTTTCAAGCAGCTTATAATGGCGTGGACTAAAGTATATTTATTAACAACAGAAGTGTAGTACTTTTTTAACCATAAATTTCCGATTATTTAATCGTGTTCTGTTTTAGGTCGATAATTATTATATAAAGACCCTGTTGCCGGTATAGGTTTCTCTGAATTCTTTGGGGATGCAAAGTTTTTTGCGTTTAAAAATCCGGTTAAAATTGGAGATATTGTTGAACCCGCATTTATAGGCAATTTCGGCCACGGTGGTGGTTGAATCAATTAACATGCGTGATGCATGGCCAAGCCTGATTTCATTTAAACTATCGATAAAGGTTTTTCCGGTACGTTTCTTTATAAATCGACTAAACGAAGCCTCGGGCATATTGGCAATACGCGACACCTCAGCAAGGGTTACCTGCTTATTGTAGTTATTGTTCATGTGCTCAAACACTTTCTCAATACGCCTGCTGTTGTAATAAAACTTCTCGTTTGTAAAGCTCGGGTCCGAGAGTGTTTTCATATTGCGCGAGGTAGACAAATCATGGAGGATAGAAAACAACTCCAAAACAGAATCAAAGCCACTTTTCTTGTCGAGTGCTATGATGCGATCTTTTAAAGCTGTAATGGTTTCAGGCGCAAAGGTTATGCCTCTTTGCGAGCGTTCCAGCATGCTTTTCAAAAAACTTAGCTGATTTCTTTTCAGCAGTTTATCATCAAAAAGATCTTTATGAAATTGAATGGTAATTTCTGTAATCGACTCACTTTGACACTGGTTAGTAAACCAGGCATGATATAAATTAGGGCCAATAAGCGCCAGTTCCAGATCATCAATTACTTCGATATGCCCACCCACTACACGTTTGGCACCTTTTGCGTTCAAAATCAAATTAAGTTCATACTCATCATGATAATGAAGCGGAAAGTCAAATTTCTTTTTTACCCGTGTAAAAATTGTAAAGCAATCGCTTGGAGTTAGCGGGGTAATTTCGCGCATTACATTGCTTGTCATCTTAAATTATTTTGGTTTATAAAAAGCGTCAATATAGTAATACTAATTTAACATTCAACCTCTAAATTTCTCATTTACATCAATCATAACCGGTTACGAACCGGGCGTTGTTGCTTTTGCCACAACATCATCAACCAATAACGTTCCCGATGCATTTCCCAAAGCCAGCAGAATTTTAAAACTGTATGCCTTTGGGGGTACATTAATTACCTTTTCGGCCAATGTCCATTCCTGATAGCCGGTTAGTCTCATTATGTTTATCGCCTCACCCATTTCCTTATCATTACTATCTAAAAAAACAACAGAAAATACAGCACCATCCCAGTCATCTTTCCCCTTAACCACGTTATCGGTTTTTAGCCATGCACTAAAGTCAATGGCCTGCACCTTTTTAGGAATTTTAACAATTTGATCAACACCTAACCATTTATCCGTTGCGGGTGCTATTATAGCGCATGCATTTTTGCCGCTTTTAAAAGCCCACGGCGTTTGTTTGCCACCATAGTTATTCCATCCGTACAAATCATCATCCTCAAAACCGCCGTTGGTAACCAGGTTTTTTTGCGCGTTGGCATGGCTAAACACTGCCAACAATGATAAACCAATAAGAGAACTATATGCCTTCATAAAATCTAAAAATTATAGGGCAACCTAAAAAGGCGCCACCACCTATGTAGGGTGATGGCGCCGGGAATTTAATTAACCAATCTATATAAACCCAATATAATCAATATATACAACCTCATTTGAAGCCTGGAATGTTTGTGCTACAAACTCGGTAATTGTGGCAGGGTTGCCAAATTTACTTAGCGGAATAGTAATATCAGTGTAAGCCCCCGCAGTTATGGTTACTATAACGGCATTGTTGTAATTGCCGTCAAGAACAATCTGTAATTGATCGCCTGTTTTTGAGTTAGCGCCGCCATATACCGAGAATTTGAGCGAAGTTAACCCTAGTGTTGAAGTTGTTACAGCCGGTAAACCAGAACCATAGCCAATTTGAATTGCGCTATACTGGCCTCCATAAGTGGCCATGATAGAGGTTGTACCAACCCCAGGATTTGCGGTGTTTCCAAAATTAAACGTGGTACCGCTATAACCTGTATAGCCTCCTCCGTTACCACCCCAGCCGGTGGTTAAACCGTTAAGGTAAATAAGGTATTTAAACCCGAATGTGCCGGTGGATACAGTGGTGCCCCCTGCCGTAGTAACAGATATGAGCGCTTCAATTACACCTGCCGGTACCAACACCTTAAGTTGGGTGGATGTATTGCTCACGATGGTAGCAGGTACTGTACCGAACTTAACTGATGTTGCATTATCCAAAACCAGACCGGTAATAGTAACAGTATCGCCAACGGCAGCTGCAACCGGGTTAAATGAAACTATTGTTGGCGGCGGCTGAACAACGGTAAATTTATAGTTAGCCGTACCATGTAAAGTAGTTAAAGCAAGTACGCCGGTTTGCTTAGGGCCAAATGGCGCGGTTGTTGGCAGGGTAACAATAACACTGGTATTGGTAATAAATGCCGGGTTAAAATAAGCCACCACCCCATTAAATGTTACCTGGGTTACGCTCCCCAGGTTTGTACCCACTATCTGGTAAAGGTTTCCACCTTTTCCGCTTACCGTAACTGAATCAAACGCTACCGGATTTATTGGATAACCTTCATTAGTAACTGTAGTATTACCGTTACTGTCAATCGTTGTTATTGTCCTTTGCGTTTTTGAAGTATCTGTTTTGCTTATGGTATGCACCGATGTAATAGTTGGGATGCCGTCAGTTCCGACAACATTACTTTCCATCTTTTTGCATGAAGCCAAACCAAGTACTATCAAAGCCGATACCACCCAGTTTAAGTTTTTTAATTGTTTAAGTTTCATAGTCTTTATTTAAAGCTTTAAATTAAAATTTATATGCAACCGGAGGACCTGTCAAAGCCGGATCGGCAGCAACCTCTGTGGCGGGTATTGGGATAATAAATTGGGCGTCTGTTGGTACAATAAACGTTTGGTTAATTGTATAGTTAGTGTATGTAGGAGCGGTAGCGCCGTACGAATCGCCTTTGTTAATTGTAGCTTCAATGGATTCGGCAACAGGGTGTGTAGCCGAGTTAAAACCATCAATACGTTGTATATCATACCAATAATCGCCCTCGATAGCAAATTCCAAACGCCTTTCGTTAAGCAATTGCTTGTAAGTAAAGCTTGTTAAAGGCTGCACGTTTGCTCTTTGACGTATGATGTTAATATATTTTAAAGCGGTTGGGTCATTAGACGAGGCAGTTAAGCTAATACCATGTCCCGTGCCCGGGTTTGCCGACAAACCTAAAATCGCTTCTGCTTCAATTAGGTAAACATCGGCATAACGCAAAATGTAAGTATTACCACTGGTTGCCTGGGTTGCGGTTAACCCATTATTATCAGCCGGGGTGCCTACTACATATTTTTTCAAACCTGCAGCAGTACCCTGGGCGCTGGCATTAAGCGGAACTGTATATCCACCAGTGGCTTTATCAATTTCAGCATAATGATCGCCCGGGATCATAATTGTTCCATGCCTGCGTATGGTATCGCCTTCAGCTATATAGGCATTTTGTAAATCAAAAGTCGGCCCTAATTCGCCATAACCATCGCCGGTGCCGGTTATAGTTGAGTTTAATGCTATTACTGATTGCAGTTGGTTACCAAACCCGTATCCGGCATTTGAAGACCACTGCATCGCAATCATCGATTCTTTGTTATTGTTGAAAGCTATCTGGAATAAGTTATTGTAAGTAGCGCCGGCAACATCAACACCCAATATGCCAAATTCGCCGCTGTTAATTACTTTTTCGGCCTCGGTTTTAGCCAGGGCATACTTCTGCTCATATAAATAAACTTTAGCTAATAAGCCAGATGCTGACCCGCTGGAAACATGGCCGGTGCTTGCTACGTTAGGCGTACAATTGGCTTCTGCAAATTGCAGATCAAGCTCGATAAAATGATAAACATCAGTTACCGGGTTTGTAGGTACAGTCGATGAAGTGCCTGCAATTGCTGTAGGGTTTGTAACTATTGGCACATTGCCAAAAATACGCACCAGGTAAAAATAGGCCGCAGCACGCATTAAATGGGCTTCGCCCAGGGCATTATTTACCACTGAGGCAGGCACAGAAGACGGCACGGCTGTGGGTAAATTATTTATTAACGCATTCGACTGCGCTACAACGGTGTATAACGAGTTCCAGGTACTGGTTACCGCAGGCGTAGCATTGCCCTCGGTGTAGTTGGCATAAGCTCCAAATTCCTGGTCAGCACCTACATAGCAACGTGCATTGCCGCTCAGCAACTCGCTTGTTGCTAAAAAAGCTTTACCGTTAAAGCCAAACCACGGCGCAGCGTACAAAATGTTTGTACTTGCCTGCACTTCGGCAGCTGTTTGGTAATACGAACCTACTGTAGGTTCGTTTCCGGGCGGGCGGTTAAAAAAATCTTTTTTACAACCAGTTATAGCCACAACAACCATTGCGCCCATACCCATTAAATATTTTATATATTCTTTCATTTCTTTTTTATTAGAGTGATTAAAATTCCGCATTAAGGCCAAATGTTACTACGCGCGGTATAGGATACCTGCCATTGTCTATATTTTGCAATAACACGTTTTGATTTGCAAAACCAACTTCGGGATCTAAGCCGTTGTATTTTGTAAACACATATAAATTTTGTCCGCTAACAAATACTTTTAAGTGGTTCATCATAACAACCTTTGCCCATTTTGCCGGCAAATTATAGCCAAAACGAACATTTTGTAACCTCAAAAATGAAGCGCTTTCTAAAAACCTGTCGCTCATAACCAGGTTATTATTACCAAAAGTTGCTCTTGGCGATGGGATATTTGTATTTTGATTAGTTGGGGTCCAATAGTTTGCAGCCGCTGCTGTTTGATTTGAATACAAACCATCTAAACCTTCAGTTTGAAATTCAAGGGCATTTAATATCTTTCCACCGTACTGTCCGGTTAAAAATATCGATAGATCAAAACCCTTGTAAGTAAAGTTATTGCCAATACTGTAGGTAAAATCAGGATTTGGGTTTCCCAGGTTATACTGCGTGTTCGGGGCTCCGTTATTGTTGCCTTGATACTGAATATCGCCTAAATATAAACCGTTAGCTACAGTTTTGTCGCTGGTTATTACTGATGGTACACCAACAACATTTTGCGGATGGGCGGCTAAATAATCTAACTGTGCCTGGCTGCTCACAATACCCTGCACCTTATACCCATAAAACTCTCCAAGCGGGCCACCTACTGCGGTTCTGTTAACAGTTATAAGAGAGCCACCGCCTGAGCCAATTTGCTCAACAATTGGCGGGAAACCATCTAATGAAATTACTTTGTTTGCATAATGTGAGAATATAAGCGTACTACTCCATGTAAAGTCTTTGGCTTGAATGTTCCTGGTATTTATGGTAAATTCAATACCCTTATTTTCAATTTCACCGGCGTTTCTAACAGCTTCCTGAACTACTGCCGCTTGCGAGTATTCGGCCGTGCCGCCACCTAAGAAAGCAGGCGTTGCGGGCGGTTGAAAAAGAAAGTTTTTTGATGTTTTATCAAAAGCATCCACAGTAACGTCAATACGGTTGTTAAGCAGGCTAAAATCAAGACCTATATTTTTTTGAATGTCTGTTTCCCAGGTTAGATTAGGGTTACTGAAATTACCAAAACTAAAACCAGTACCTAAACCGGTAGTAACCGGTATAATTGCTGATCCGTAAGAATACTGTGGCACATTTGAGTTACCTACTTCACCATAGCCTACTCTTAATTTAAGGTTGCTTATGGTTTTGTTTAGCCCGGCCATAAATGGCTCCTGTGATATTCTCCATGACACGGCCACACCAGGGAAATAACCTGTTTGATGTCCTTCGGCAAACTCCGAAGACTTGTCACTACGCCCGCTGGCAGAAATACTGTATTTGTTATCGTAAGTGTAGTTAACACGTGCCAGGAACGATTCCATAGAGGTACTACCTGTTGGCTCTCCTAAATTATCAGCCGTTTGCGTACCCAGGTTTAGCGTCTGAAGTGTATTGCCTGCTGTAAAGCCTTTGGTTGTTGCATTTATACCATCATAGGTAGATTCCCAAACTTCGTGGCCTACCAGCACTGATAACACGTTTTTAGTACCGAATGTGTGGTTATAATCTAAATGCTCAACCCAGTTCCAGTAATTATCACTTGCATCATATTCCTGCAAAGCTGCTTGCTGATTTTCAAACGCAGGCGTTGATCCTGTAGCGCCGTAAGAGTAAGTAGGCTCAAACGCTTTTGCTTTGCTCCAGTCAAAATTTCCATCAATTTCTGAGTGCAAAGTTAAATCCTTGGTAAACTTAATGTCGCCATACAGGTTGCCATGAATATTACTTCTGTTTACTGTATTGGTAATATTTAAGCCTTGCTGCACAGGGTTTGGGCCACCCTCTGGCAAACCACCTGGAGGTGTATAAGGAGCGGCAAATGAGCCATCTGCATTATAAACCGCCGCATCTGGCGCAGCTAACAGGGCATTATAAACAAGCCCTGAAGCGTTACCTAAACCAATGTTTTCGTTACTTTGATTTGCTGCGATACTTGTACCTACCCTAAGCCATGGTTTTACTTGTGAATTAATGTTAGCAGATAAGGTGTAGCGGTTAAAATGGTAGCCTATGATGGTACCATCCTGATCCAAATACCCTGCTGATATGTAATAATCGTTGCCATCCCGGGCGCCCGAAAATGAAAGTGAATGACTTTGCTCGGGCGCGTTTTGAAATATAGCCGCCTGCCAGTTAGTGCCGGGGCCTAAAATGCTGGGGTTGGCAAATTCAGTACGTCTGCCCACGCCAAAATCATCAGCAAGTGAGTTTTGAAGCACAGCATATTGCTGCAGGTTCATCATATCTAAAAACTTGCCTTGCTTTTGTACACCATACCAAAAATCGTAATCGACTTTTGAAGTACCGTTTTTACCTTTTTTGGTTGTAATAAGTATTACACCGTTAGATGCCCGGCTACCATAAATAGCGGTAGCAGCAGCATCTTTAAGTATATCGATAGATTCGATATCATTGGGGTTAAGCTGTGCAAGCGGACTAACGGCCGTTTCTGAATTTGGCGCGCCTCCAATTGTGTTTAGCTGGGCACCCGGTTGTTGTCCTGATCCGGTATATCCATTACCCTGGCCACCTTGTATAGCCACACCGTCTATAACATAAAGTGGTTCGCTGGTGGTAAAAGAAGAAATACCACGGATATGCACTGATGTAGCACTACCCGGGCCACCCGAATTTTGAGTAACCGTAACACCGGCGGCTCTGCCCTGTAGCATTTGGTCAACACTTGCTTGCGGCACATTCTCAATATCTTTGGCACTTACAGAAGATATCGCGCTGTTAATATCGCCACGCTTTTGTGTGCCGTAACCTATAACTACCACATCCGTTAGCTCAGTTGATGATAATTTAAGGCCTACGTTAATAATTGTTTTTGTACCGATGGCAACTTCCTGAGTTTCCATACCGATAAATCTAAAAACAAGTATATTACTTGTTGAAGGCACGGTAAGTGTGTAGGCGCCATTTACATCGGTAAGCGCACCAACTGTGGTACCTTTAACAGTAACCGTTACGCCCGGAAGCGTAACGCCCTTGTCATCAGTAACTGTACCTTTGATTACTGTTCCCGGTGTTTGTGCCATTACCGTAAAGCACATTGCCAGGGAGATAAACAGCAATGCCATTCGTAGAATTTTTCCCATAATGATTTGTTAGTTTAGTAATTAATTTATATTGATTGTTGGTTTATGCTTACAATTGGTATAAGTGCCGCAGGTGGGTAAAACAAATTGCAGGATAAAATACAGCGCCGCATTTTGGGCAATATATTATTGACAGGAACAGGTGTTTACGCTATTCTAATCAATGTCCAGCAAAATTTGTATACGAACTCTTTAGGCTTATTTAAACCGGTGTAATTGAAGCACCGACTCATTATTCATTATACTGGTGGTAAATTTATATGGTAATTGAAGCGTGGTTGTGGATAAATAGGGGCACAAATGTCAACCATATTCAAAACATTGATTATCAATAAATTAATACAACATCAGCAGTCTAAACACAGCTAAAAGGTGCAAAACATTGACAAATGAGCCCCTAAATGAGGTAAAAAAACTTATTAAAGTGCTATTTTAGTATTATAGTGAATGGGCAATAAAGTTGATTTTCGGCAATCGATTGCCGAAAATCATTATAAGAGTCAATCATAATCAAGGTTACAATAAGCCTTGGGATTGATATATCAGCGGATGACGGCAGCTGGTAGCCCGATAAAAAAACTAAAGCATTTCATTCGCTGCCGGTTACCAAAAGTTAATTGTGAGGTTAAAAAGGTATCTGACTTTAACCAATTAACCAGACGGACGTTTAGACTAAAGCCACTGTTTGCCTATTATTTCGTTGACTAAAGTCGATGGCAATCGATTACATTATAACGGATTAAGGGAAGCTATTCCTCAACTTCTTCGTTGGTACTTTCCAGGTATTTGGATGGGATAGTATTAAATTCGGATTTAAAGGTTTTAACAAAGTATTTCTGGCTCTTAAAGCCAACCTTATGGCAGATCTGCGATATAGTTAAATGCCCGGTCTCCAGTAATTGTGCCGCGCGTTTTAAGCGCATGGACCGTACCAGTTCATTGGGGGTTTTACCCGTCATAGCCAGTATTTTTTTGTACAGGGTGTATCTACTTACAAATACCTCGCTGCTCAATTCTTCAACAGAAAAATTAGGGTTGGATATATTGTTATCAATTAACAGCAAAACCTTTTTTATAAAAGCTTCATCCGGCGACTCGACATGCATTTCGGTAGGCACCGCCTCCACCTGTTTCTGGTAGGTTTTGCGCATACTTTCCTGCTGACTAAGAATATTCTTTATTTTCGACTGTAGTATCTCGAAATTAAAAGGTTTAGTCATATAATCGCTTGCCCCGGTTTCTAACCCCTTCAGTTGCTGATCTTCGCCTACCAAAGCAGTCAATAATATTACCGGGATATGCGATGTCCGTTTATCGCCCTTAATTTTCATGCAGAGGTCGATACCATTCATTTCGGGCATGCTGATGTCGCTTACAATTAAGTTAGGGTGTTGCGCCAACGCCTTTTGCCATCCTTTTTTGCCGTTTTCGGCTTCAATTATATTAAATGATGCCTTTAAGTTATCCTTAATATAAAACCTGAAATCATCATTATCTTCAACCAGCAGTATAGTGGGTTTTTTAAGGTCTTTGGCTTCTTTCTGAGCGCCATTTTTAGGCTGTTCATCAACCTGTAAAAACGAGGCAGAGTGATCCAACTGTAATAAGGTATCGGTAAACAGGTTTTTATCTACTTTAACCAACGGCAACAGTACGGTGAAGCAGCTACCCTCGTTAAATTCACTCTCCACAAAAATTTCGCCGTTATGCAGCTTAACAAATTCACGGGTTATAGAAAGGCCTATGCCACTCCCCTGGTTAAGCATAGATCCCGGAATATCATTCTGAAAAAAGGGATCAAATATCCGTTCGCGTTTATCAGCAGCTATGCCTATGCCTGTGTCTATTACCCGTATCTCTAATTGCTGCAACCCGGTTTCCACATCGTCAATCTGGTTAAGCAATACACTCACCTGGCCGCCTTCTGGTGTAAATTTATAAGCGTTTGAAAGCAAATTGAACATTATCCGCTCAATTTTATCATGATCAAAGCCTGTATAATATTCGTCTATTTCTGAGTCAAAAATAAAATGGATATGCTTTTGATCCGCCACATCAGTAAACGCGTAGGAGAGCTCCTTTATAAAGGCTATAATGTTGCCGTTCTTTTCGTGCAGTTTCAGTTCCTGGTATTCCATTCTTCTAAAATCCAGCAACTGGTTTACCAGGTTGAGCAACCGCTTGGCATTGCGGTTAACCAACTGTAGCTGCCGCTGCGTATCTGGCTCGCCAATTTGTTTCAAAAGTCTATCCACCGGTGCCATAATCAGCGATAAAGGCGTACGGAACTCGTGGCTAACGTTGGTAAAGAATTTAATCTTCATTAAGTCGAGCTCGTGCATACGCTGGGCTTCTTCGCGCTCCTTTTCAATAGAAAATTGTGTCCGCAACTTTTCAATTCCTCTTCTGCGGAAATAAAACAATGACCCTACAATAATTACCCCATACAGCATATAGGCCCAGGTGGTTTTCCAAAACGGAGGCAATATGTCGATGTTAATTGTAAGCTCTTTATTCTCCCATTTATCGTTTTTGCTGGCTCTTACCTTAAAAACGTAACCTCCCGGATCAAGATTAGTATAGGTGGCTCTTCTGATCTTATTATCAGCATCTATCCAGCCTTTATCAAAACCTACCATCATGTATTGATATTTAACCTTATCAGGGTTAAAATAGTTGAGGGCTGCAAACTCAAACGAAAACACGTTATCGTTATATTTTAAAGTTAATGATTTTAAACCTGTGATAGACGTTGGCAATATTACTCTCCCATTTACCTTTTCGCCAACAGCTAAACTTTGGTTAAATACCTGAAAATCGGTAAACACCAGCTGTGGTACATTTTTATTACTGCGGATATTGGCCGGTTTAAAAATATTAAAACCGTTGCCACCGCCAAATATCAGCTCGCCTTCGCGGGTTTTAAACGACGAGTTCTCGGTAAACTCCAAACCCTGTAATCCCTCAGTTTGGTTATAATTGATGAATTTAAACTTGAGGTCGTTAGGATTGCTGCGGTCAACAACAATGTTTGATAAACCGTTTGGCGTACTTACCCAAACGTTTTTATCATCATATTGCTGAATATCAATAACGGTATTATCGGGCAGGCCATCCTGTTTATTGATATTGGTAAATTTGCCGGTTTTATAATCAAAAACACTGAGGCCTTCGCGGGTACTTATCCAAATCATTCCCCGGCTATCCTCCATTATATTATTGGTGTTGTTATTGATGAGGCTGTTCGGATTTTTTTCATCATGTATATAATGTATAAACCGATGCGTTTTTTTCAGCAAAACATCAACCCCATAGGAGGTTACCACCCATAAATTCTGAAACTGGTCTACCAGCATCCGACTTACATAGTTGGAGTGAATGGCATTGTCATTCTGGTTGTACACGTAACGTGTAAAAGTTTGAGTTTTACTATCCATCACATTAAACCCTACCGACAAAGTACCCACCAATAAATGATGCTCGGCATCTTCGGTAATGGCGCAGATCCGGTCTTCAGAAATACTGCCGGGCTGGGCTTCATTGTGTTTATAATGTGTAAATGTTTTTCCATCAAAACTATCCAGGCCTCCAAAATAGGTCCCAATCCAAAGCTTTTGCGCATGATCAATATACATGCATACTACTACGTTATTGGTTAAGCTGTTGGGATTATTAGGGTCATGCAGATATTTTTTAAACGTATTGTTTTTGCGATCGAAATAAACCAGGCCACCTCCATTGGTGCCTATCCATAAATTACCCAGTTTATCTTCGGCAAAACTGTTTACATCACTAAAGCTTAAGCTTTTAGCGTCAGATACCGGATCGGCCAGGTGATGGGTATAAAGTGGGAACTTAATAATGCTTTCGTGATAATATCCTACTCCCTTTTTATAAGTCCCAACCCAAATAATGCCGGTATTATCCTTGTACATCAGGGTGATGCTGTTTTGACCTATGGTTTTGTTGTCATCTTCGCGGTTTAACAGGTATTCAATTTTAAAGTCCTGTTTGTTTAATATGTTAACACCACCGTGATCCGTAGCTATCCACATCCTGTTCTTATCATCCTGAATTACGCTCGATACTACGTCGGTATTTAAATGTAGCTGGTCATTCCCTTTGTCAATATGCTTAAATATGTGCTGGTTAAAGTTCACATAATTAACCCCGGCCGAAAAAGTTGGAACAAACGACCAAATAGCGTCCTGCTTATCTATGTATAGTTTATACGATGCATTTATTTCGGCAGGCAATTTATTAAACATACCGGCACGATAAGTTACACGCAGGGTGTTGGGGTTTAAACGTTCCAATACACCACTATGATAAGTGAGCCAGATATTGCCTTTTGAATCCTCGGCCAAATCAGAAACCGAATTAGAGCAGATAGAGGATGTATCGGCAGTGGAATGGGTAATATGAATGGTTTTGCCGGTTTGCGGATTGTATTTATAAATACCGGCTATCAAATGTAAAAACCAAAAATTTCCCGAATGGTCTTTCTTTATAACGGTGATATATCTTGTAGGAATGATAATAGACAAAGACTTTAAGTAGCCGAAAATATTATGACTGAATTTTTCCGTTGCGGGATCATAGATATTAAAACCATTGCGGGTTTCAATCCATAACTTATTTTCCGGCCCTTCGGCAATACTAACAATATAATCATCATCGAGCGAGGTGGTATCGCTCACAGCATGCTTAAAAATTTTGAATTTATAGCCATCGTATCTGTTTAAGCCCGATAAGGTGCCAAACCACATAAAACCCCGGCTATCTTTCAACATGGATGTTACCTCGTTATGAGATAATCCGTTGCTTATATCCAGATGTGAAAACTGAAACTGATTACTCTGCGCTTTCAAAAAACTGTGGCTAAACAGCATTAAAAAGCAGATTATCAAAATTTTACATTTCATGGATGTATTTTTTAGCACGGGCATCAATTATTTAGATCAATATAACTTAGGTTTGCGACGCAAAAACTTTACAATAAGTTCAAATTGTAATTGAAATAATATTCCATTTTTGCGCAGATTATAAAAGTTTTATGTTGCGGCAGTATCGCAAACAATACAATATGATTGGTTACAATAATGAAATCAGGTTACAATTGGTGAACAGTCAAAAATAGCTGCTAACTACAAGCAAGATATAATATTATTTTTACAATTCGTAATTGAAAATTAACAATAACTAAACTAATACACATCTAATTAATTCAAAATCAACAAATTGTATTTTTGATTAATGATACTTTTATTGCAAGTTGAAACAAGTATTTGATGATTACAAAATGATTTAAAAAGTTTGCAGCTTTGCCGTCCTTTTTTGGAGGCAGATATAACAAGACGCATTGGCAAACAACCAGCCGATATATTTGTAGTATGCAAATTGCTAGTAATATTTAAAAAAGATTAATGGATTCAGTAACAGACCCAATAAATCCTGAATTAAAAAAACGTTCAACCTTTAAACGGAAGCTAAATAACTTTTTTGCTGAGGTTTACAGGATTCATTTATTCATCATCCGTTTCTTTAAAGAGGCATTTGTGCCACCTTTTGAGTTAAAAGAAATAGTAAAGCAATGTTTTGACGTGGGCGTACGGTCTTTTACGTTAATTACAGTAACAGGCTTTATTGTAGGGTTAATATTCACTAAGCAATCACGCCCTTCGCTGGTAACATTTGGTGCTACTTCGTGGCTACCGTCGCTGGTATCTATTGCCATCATGAGAGCGCTTGCGCCCTTGGTAACAGCGTTGATTGCTTCGGGCAAGGTTGGATCAAGCATTGGCGCCGAACTGGGCTCTATGCGGGTAACCGAGCAAATTGACGCTATGGAGGTATCGGGCACCAAACCTTTTAAATTTTTGGTTTGTACACGGGTACTGGCTACTACTATTACTATACCCATTTTGGCTACTTATACTGCGTTTATCGGCCTGTTGGGCGGCTACGTAAATGTGGCAACCAATGAGGGAACCAGCTATACTTCATTTATGCAGCAGGTTTTTCAGCCTCTTGTTTACCTTGATTTTACGGCATCATTAATAAAATCTATAGTATTTGGGTTTACCATAGGCATTGTTGGCTGCTATCAGGGCTATAATTCAAACAAAGGCACCGAGGGCGTTGGTAAAGCAGCTAACGGCGCGGTTGTAACAGCCATGTTTTTGGTTTTTATTGAGGAAATTATTATTGTTCAAATAGCAAGCAACTTTCGCTAATAACAGCGCACCATATGGAAAAAGCCAAAGTTGAAATAGATTATACTAACGAAGTAATAAGGATAAGAGGGTTAAAAAAATCCTTTGAAGATTTTGCTGTGCTTAGGGGTATCGATCTTGATTTGTACCAGGGTGAAAACCTGGTGGTTTTGGGCCGCTCGGGCACTGGTAAATCTGTGTTGATTAAGCTGATATCGGGCCTTTTAACACCCGATCATGGCACTATTGAGGTATTAGGGCAGGAAGTAACCAATATTACCGACAAAGCGCTACAGGAGTTAAGAATAAGAATTGGCTTCTCTTTTCAGAACAGTGCTTTGTATGATAGTATGACAGTGCGTAAAAACCTGGAATTTCCACTGGTGCGTAACCGAAAGGGTATTTCACGCAAGGATATTGACTTAGCTGTTGAAACCGTGTTGGATGCCGTGGGGCTTTCGCAAACCATCAACCAGATGCCGTCTGAACTTTCGGGCGGGCAGCGTAAAAGGATAGGTATTGCCCGTACACTGATACTGAACCCTGAGATTATGCTGTATGATGAGCCTACAGCCGGCCTTGACCCTATTACCTGTATTGAGATTAACGATTTGATAAATGAAGTGCAGCAGCGCTACAAAACATCATCCATTATCATAACACACGATTTAACCTGCGCTAAAGCAACCGGCGACCGCATAGCTATGCTGCTTGACGGCAAATTTGAACGGGCAGGTACTTTTGATGAGGTTTTTGATACGGATGACCCAAGGGTTAAACCATTTTTTGATTACAATTTTATACGATAGATTACTACTTACAATATATATTATGGCAGCAGCAGACAATAGAAAGGCAATAACGGTTGGTATATTTTTATCACTCGGTCTTGTAATCTTTATCCTGGGTGTTTTTACGCTTGGGGGCCAGCAAAAAAGCTTCGAAAAAAACATACATATCAGCGCCGTGTTTGACGATGTATCGGGCCTTAAAAAGGGCAACGATGTGTGGTTTTCGGGCGTTAAGGTCGGCACTATCAGCAGCATTAAGTTTGTAGGCATATCGAAGGTTGATGTAAAAATGCGGATTGATGAGGCTACACAGCAATATATTCACCGCAATTCGGGAGTACGTATTAGTTCTGATGGTTTTATCGGCAACAAAATAATTGTTATTGATGGTGGTAGTCCACAGGCACCAGTTGTGCAGGATGGTGATGTATTACAGGCCGAAAAACTGACTTCGACTGATGACATGATTAAAACGCTGCAACAAAATAACGAAAACCTGTTAGCCATAACAACCGATTTTAAATTACTGAGCCATAAAATTTTGCAGGGAAAGGGCACAGTAGGCACTTTATTGGCCGATAGTCTGATGGGCGAACAACTGCGCAGGTCAATGAGTAATTTACAAGCTGCAACTACCAGCGCTGCGCATTTAGCTGTTGAATTAGATAAATTTAGTGGTAAAATGAACACTAAAGGCGGCTTTGCCGATAAAGTATTAACCGATACAGTAGCCTTTAGCCGTATTAAGAGTGCTATAATTCAATTACAGGCAGCAGCAAACAATGCATCGGTAATGACTGATAATTTGAACAAAGCCAGCAGCAAGCTCAACAACTCTGATAATGCAATAGGCGTTTTGTTGAACGACCCAAAAAGCGCTGCACAAATTCAAAGTACTTTAAGCAACCTGCAACAAAGCTCGGTTAAGCTTAATGAAGATCTGGAAGCGGCTCAACATAACTTTTTGCTAAAAGGTTTCTTTAAACAAAAAGAAAAAGCAAAACAGGATAGTATCAAAGCAGCTAATAAAAAGTAATATCATTGAGATTAATGATGCAACCTTGTTAACTGCTAACTGGAAATAGCCAACTGCAAACTGAATTACTGCTGAAATAATTGCCCGGCTTTGCGCTCATCGTCACTGAGTTTGAGCCATTTTTGGTAGCAATCGTTTAAATAGGATAATAAGTTAAAATCCTTGCTGTTGTATACCTTTACATCGGGAATATAGAGCAAAATAAAGTTATCCATGTCCTTGCCTTTTAAGGGCACGTATTTGCCAATGTTATCGGCACTAAATGTTTTTATAATTTCTTCGTTTACCTCGCGGACTTCTTCTTTTTCGGCGGCTTTCTTTTTGTCTTTATCGTCTTTGGTAAAGTAATGAATACGAAACACGGCTCCGCCATCTTCCATCTTGTTACGATCCAGATGCGGTACCACCAGTTGTCCATGATACTGCGGATCATAATAAGTCATATTTTTTTCTGCTATCCCTGTGCGCCCACTGCTGTCTCTGATGGTAACATCTTTTAGCATGGTGGTTTGCAGCTGCAAAAATATCTCCCTGTCGTGCATGTCCGTAAGCAGCAATGTATCGGGTGCGTAGCTGAATTTTTTGAATACCAGTAAATCGCCAACTTTTGCGGCTATACTGAAACGACCATCATCGCCGGTAATGGCTCTGAGCTTGCTGCTTAAATTCTCCACAATTACACTGCGTAAAGAAAGGCGGGTTTTATCTTCAAGCACGCGGCCATTAAAAACGGTTTGCGCATGTGAACTCGCTGCAAAGCAAATACAACAAAAAAGTATTGATAAACTACGGATCATTTGTAAAGATAATTTTTTACCCCGAAAGTGTGAATAGTCTGCCTACCTCAACGAAAAATTTGCGATTTAAATATACCGTTCAGTTTTTTTATAAGCGGCCTGACTTTTATTTTCGTAGCAAAGAAATAAAGCTTTAATTAAAAACCAACATATTTTAGCTGTTGTTTACTTCGAAATATTAATATATTTGATAAAACGCTGTTTAGTTGCTATGAGTGCACGTTTACTGGCAAAGACAAGGGATGATGATCGGTTACTATCTGTACGCAGTTTATATGATAGATACGGGGCAATGTTACTGGGCTATTTGTTTGAGATAGTACAGGATAAGGATGTTGCCGAACAATACCTTGTTGAGGTTTTTAATGACGCAGCAAAAACACCCGCCGGTTATAGCCAAGGTGGTTTAAATACCTTAAGTCAGCTACAGCAGCTGGCACGCAAAAAACTGGCACCCTATTATCAAACGGTTAAAGATTGCGCCGTAGAACCGGCTAATGCAGGCAGCGCGACTACCCAGAATAACAAATACCTAAGCCAAATGACACCCCAGCAACAACATGTTTTTTGTGGTTTACATTATCACGGTAAAAGTATCACCGTGCTGGCTATTGAACTGCAGAAAGCAGAAGACGATATCAGGAAAATACTAAAAGAATCGTTCACCTTAATCAGGAAAGCCAATGGCCATACAGGATTATATTGAGAGCGGTATTTTAGAAGCCTATGTTATCGGAGCAGCATCAGCAGATGAGGTTAAGGAACTGCTTTATCTAAAGGCACAGTATCCCGAAATAAACACAGCATTGCAACAACTGGAGGCCGATATGGAACGCGTAGCGCAGCATATGGCCATTAAGCCACCTCCCGGCACCTGGGATAAAATTGAACAGGAAATTAACGGCCTCATCCTTCGTGAGGATACCGAAGCTGATACATTTGAACAAAAACGCGATCGCGGCGACTACAAACGCCACAAAGCCGGAAGCCAGTATATTGAAGTTGAAGCGGAATCGACCTATATGCGGCTCCATAAAAACTGGAAATGGGTATTTTGGACAGTTTTTGCCCTGGCGAAAGTATTTTTAGTATGTTCCATTTATTTTTACCTTGAAAACAGACAGGCGCAGGAAAACATCAAAGAATTAAAAACCGAGTTGCATCAGCTTAAGAAATAGTCTTTTTTTGATCCTGAAAGCAGGGAGAAATCAAATGAAAAGACTCCCGGCTTTTTAAGTCCGGAAGTCTGTTATTTGAATTGAAAGATTTAGGGATTATTCCTGCCCCTTATCATTCTTATTTTTGGTTCCTTTTTCCTGGCTATCGGTCACTTCATTAGCTTTTTGCAGCTTTTTCAGCATCTCGTTGCCTATCAGGGCATCAATCATGCCGTTGCCACCACCATCTTTACCGCTTACCAAAATATCAGGCACTAATTTTATACCATGACTGGCCAATGCTTCGGCAACACGTACAATGGCGTATTGTTCGGTACCCATGGCCTGGGTTTTTTGCTTGGTAACTTCGGCTTCTGATAAACCTATGGCCTTAATTTTAGCAGCTTCGGCAGCACCGTTTAATTCGGTAGCATTGGCGTCGGCCTTGGCGTTTACTATTTTGGCTTCTGCATCGGCTTTAGCTATCGTGATTCTTACTTCAGCATCAGCTGTAGCGTTAATGGTTTTGGCTTCGGCCTCACCTTTTGATGCAGCAACTTTTGAAGCGGCCATCTGGGTATTAATCTCTACCTGGCGGGTTGATTTTACCACCTCCGGCTGCATATCGGCGCCGGCTTTTGCACTTTCAAATTCCTTACGTTCAATTTGCGCATTACGCTGTATCTCGTAAGTTACTTTTTCCTGTTCGGCTATCTTACGGTCGGTTAAAGTTTTCATCAAGGCTGCAGGAGGTACTATATCACCTATCAGGGTATCCACCCCTACTACATTATAATCATCTAACACCTTGCTGATGTGCTGTTTAGCATCATCCTGCCTTTGAACACGGTTAGCCAAAAACTCAATCACATCACTTTTTTGTGCCGAGTTACGGAAATAGTTGGCAATAGTTGGTTCCAACACCTGCGAAACCAGGTTCCTCATATTACCGAAACGGGCAATTACCTTTGGGGCCTCGTTTCTGGGGATATGGATAATTTGTGACACATCCAGGTTAAAAGTAAAACCATCGGATGAACGCACGGTAATGGTACACAGGTTTTTGTCCAGTTCGTGTGCCTCAGTGCGGCTATCGGCCCAGTTTAATACAATGTTGGTAGTTGGTACAACCTCAACCGCATGGGTATAAATATTTACCGGGTGCTTACCGGGGTCAAGCGGCTGATCCCATACACCTTTTTCATTGCGTTTAACAATGTTACCGTGTTTAAAGCTATCACCGCTGGTATCCTTGCCTTCGGGCCCAACAAAGGAGTTCACTACGCCTACATAACCTATCGGGATGTAGATCATATCCACCTGCTCCACAATTGCAAACCATGGGTTTAAATAATAGGTACCGGCCAATATTACATCCTCCTGCAAACCTTTCATACCACCCGCATTAATAAAGGCCATCGGGTCCTGATAGTTTTTATGGCCGGCAACTGATACGCCGGCAATCTCACCTTTTTCAAGCGGTTCGCCATCCAGCGTGGTAACAATACCTACTTTGTTTTCGTGCACCTGGGTAACAGGCACCATCTCTATTTCAAATAAAAAGTTATTAATACGATAGCTACCGGGCGTTAAAAACGCCGCCTGCGGGCCTTTTTGACCATTATTATTCAAAAATGCTATAGCATCCTGAAACTTATCGCACTCAACAGGCTTGCCCAATACACGGCCGGTATCCATTGGGGCGCCGTCTTTTGCCTTTACCAGGCCCAGTTTACCTTGCTCAATAATGGTAAATGGCGCCATATTGATGGAGTACTGCCATGGCCACATACCCCAGTATAAACCCGGCGCCAATGCTTTAGCCTGCATACCGGCTTCGCCATTTATGGCGATGATACGGCCATCGGGCAGCCTGCCGCCGCTAAGCACATACTTTTTAACAACTAAGCCAATACGGTCATCGGGCACAATAACCATACCGAAGAAAACGCGCAAAACAGATTTGTACAGCAATAAAATTACCACCACGGGCAATGCCCACAGCAAGTAAGGAACAAGTGAATTCATTTTTTTTAGATTGAAAATTTTTATGATTAAAAAATCCGGAGCCCTTAAGGTGCGGGCCTTTACGATAACTTACAGCTTTAATCCGTAGTACCTTGGCTGTATAGTATAATTTAGATGACAAGGCTATTATTTTGTTACAGATTTTGCGGTAAAGTTTCACCCAAATATGCAGGAGCGATACCTCATTTGCAACAAAAACAGGTTAAATTATTGTAAAAGACTGTTAACCAAATTGGTTAAATCATCAATATCAAATGGTTTTGCCAGGTAGGCATCGGCCAGGCTATTTTTTGCAATATTGGCGATGTTTAAATGGGCCGAAAACAGGATAACAGGGACATGGCTAAGCAAGGGGTCACTCTTAATCTGGAAGCATAAATTGCCGGGGGTCTGCAGGTTAGTGTAATGATCGAACAAAATAATATCAGCTGCGAGTTCTATGATTTCGGAAATAGGCAGCAGCGATTGCGAATTGATACAATTATGGCCCATATCATTAATGATATATCCAAGAATATCTAAAGTATCTTTATCATCATTAATAATTAAGGCTGTTTTCAATACGGATAAATTTTAGGTTGCCCAATAAGCAAAAAAGCTAAATGCTTTTTATATAAACAGGCTTTATTTTGCTAATTTATAATTATTTTTAATAATTATAAATTAATTAAAAGTATATTTTTAATTACAATAAAGCAAGTTTATACAGTGTCATATTTTACGGTGCAACTAAATACTTATCATTTTTCATCAAAAGGGAGAATGTATCGCTTTGTAGATTGAATATCCGGCTGTTTGATATATTTTCTCAAACTTTTTGTATTTATCGAATTTGGTAAGGTAAGTTACTGAGTCCTGTTTAAATCTGTCATCAGGACAAACCAAATAAATTTCTCCTGAATTATATCCAAAATATAAAGTAGAGGCAGATTTCAATTGATTGTTAAAGTGAAAATTCAAGAAGTTATCCTCTGTTAAAACCCTGTTGTTTCTTACTTCTAATGCTATAGATGGTTCATCATTTTTAAAGTAAAATATATCCCTCCCCTTGTCTTTTAAATTATCAAGGGCATGAATTTTTTTAATCAACTCATTGGGATATTTAGAGGGAAGTCCGCTAAGGGTAACAGATTTTTGTTTATTGACGCCCTCAGATAATTTTATTGCAAAGGCACAAATATTTATTAAAAAAAGAGCAGTTGTCAAAACATAAATGAAATATCTGCCCAAACTATATTCTTTAAAAGCAAGCCAAAGCGCTGGTATCAGCAAAATGGTGATTATTCTATAATGGCGCAGTTCGTAAGAAACATCCACATTTAAAAAATACAGAAAGGAGTAAAAGCAAATGCAACTGGCAACAAAGCCAATTAATAAATACTTATACAATAAGCTTATGTTTTTGCTTTTTAGTATGATATAATAAACAGGCAATATAAAAACAGCGCCGAGGATCCATTGATAAGTTTTATCTAAAAAGTCAAGGGAAAAAACACCAAATAGCGGAGCGACAACAGGGTAAACTAATACCCTTAGCTGTGTTCTTATGCCTAATGATGAATCAGCAATATTTCTGTTATGGCTTAAAAAAGTCAGCTTAACTGTTAAAAAGTAGATAACAAAAATAATACCCAGGTAAATTGCATTGAGCGCTATTTTTTTGAAATTTTGGTTGACAAAAGATTTATCTGGCGATATTGATTTTGATAGAAATAAATAAAGCAATGCTCCTGCAAGAATACTTGTAAAGGCCGTTTTTAAAAAGAAACCCAAAATAGCCGAAACAAGGAGGATCAATAAGCTGGATATATTGATACGATCAATTTTTATTACCCAATAAATAAACCACGGACAATAGGCCAGCATCAAAATGCCGCCGCCGTCGTAAACAAACAGGTTTTCCCAAAAAAAAGGCTCCGTTGCTACAAATAGTAAAGAAAGTAAAGTAAATATAGCCGCCGATTCCTGCTGATGGAGAGTAAAATTCTTTCTATCTATAAGTTGAGTAAACAACTTATAGATACCTAAGCCTGATAACAGCATACAAAGTACAGTGAGTATTTTGATGGCGACACTAATTTTTATACCAAAGCATTGTTGAATAAGTAATGGAATTGCAAATTGACCGGGCGACCACCAGGTAACAAACTCAGACTCATCTTCATTTAAATTTTGAGGTTTGGGATGCGCGTAGTGATTAAATGGAATATGCTTATAGGCATTATCGGTCATTTTAATGCATAAACCGGCATCCCACCCTATATTTTGCGATGAAAATAATAAGGTAAACACCGCAATTATAAAGCAGGCAGCCAAACTACCGTAAAGAATATTTAGTTTTTGGGTTGATGTCATTACTGGCTATAGGTGGTACGCGTTAATTGTTTATGTGCCGTAAATATAAAATAACAAACAAGCTAAAAAAATTGCGAAAAAAGAGATTTAAAAACGCATCAGCATAAAATAAAGATAACAGAGCAGTAAACATTTAATGCTTTGCCAGAGTTATTAATGAATAGTATGGTACTTTCTATATTAAAGCCATGAAAAAAACAAAAACCGGAGAAGGAGATTCATCCTATCAGCCACAAAATACCGGCAGTAATAAACGTAGCGAACTGAAAACCGACTTACCCTTAAGCGAAAAAGACGAGATAAAACAAGCCGAAGAAAAGATGAGAAAAGCGGCAAAGAAAGGAAAAAATTAATCAGGCTTCAGTGCGTTTTTGTCTGTCTTCTTTTTTAAATCTTATCCACGCAGTAATATAAATACGGGCATAATATAATATGGAGATGGCTATAGTAGCTACAATCAACCCATCAAATACGGGCTTTAGGTTGATATACAGCGAAAAATACAACTCTTTTACAATAAACTTTATAAACGTTAATATAAAATATATCACCAGGAATATTTGAATAGGTTTTAATTTCATGTGCTTAAATTTTTGCCTGTAGTAAATATAGCATTATTTCATTAATGCTATTATAACGATGGGTTTAAAACCTTGAGTGTTCGAAACATGAGCTTTATTACGAAATTTAATTGGGATGTCACCCTGAGGCACTCGAAGGGTGAGCGCAGAGGCCTTTGCCCACATGCTTCGAGAGCCTCAGCATGACACCCTTTTTAATGTTTCGAACACCCTTAGTTTAAAACCCATTGTTATGGGAAAAGTCATTTTTAAAATCATTTACTAATTTCGAATCCATAATATTTATAGCATGATAGAAGGAAATTGTATTTGAAGCTACAGTGTCCGATAAATCGAGGGTTACGGCGGTGAAGGAACAAGCCAATTAATGTATCAAAAAATTAGCTTCTTCATCTTTTACATCACTTTCAACAGGCTCAGGTATAGTACGCTTGCCGATAATGAGAATTAAAAAGGCAATTATTGCTGCTGCTGCCATTAAGCCCGCCATAGGGATTGCACTACGGCTTTTAAACATACTCACCACAATAGAAACAAAGGTGCCTATTGCCATTTGAAAAGCACCCAGCAATGCAGCTGCTGTACCCGCATTTTTGGTAAATGGTGCCAGTGAAAGTGCCGAAGTATTAGGATAAGTGACACCGACGCAGCACAAAAAGGCAAAAATCATCGCTATAATTTCATAAATATTCAGCCAGCCATTTGCCGTACAGGTTAAAAATACGATGGCAATAATCATCATAGAAAAGAGCGATACATTGACAATCTGTTCACTTTTAAACCGGCGTATCAGTATGCTGTTTACCTGGCTCGATCCGATAAAACCAACTGACAACAGGGCAAATATCCATCCGTATACTTTACTGCTGACACCATAAACATCCATAAAAACAAAAGGCGAGGCCGACAGATAGGAAAACAAACCCGAAAATGCCACTGCACCACAAATAGCATAAGTAAAAAACTGCGGATTTTTCATTACCGACCAAAAGCTGTTAATAATAGGCACCGGCTTTAATGAATAAGAAGGATCGGGCTGGTAGCTTTCGGGTAAAAAGAAAATCACGGTAAACAACATCAAAACTGCAATACTGGCTAATATTAAAAAGATCAGTTGCCATCCAAAAGCAGCAGTAATGTAGCCACCAACCGTTGGCGCCAGCATGGGTGATACGCCTAAAATAAGTATCAGCAAGGCAAACACCTTGGCGCTATCCTTTACCGGGAAAACATCGCGCACTATAGCCATTGCGGCAACCGTTGCTGCACAGCTACCTATGGCCTGTACAAAACGCAAACCAATCAACATTTCAATAGAGTTTGCAAAATAACAGCCAACAGATGCTATGATATAAAGCACTAACCCGATATACAATGGCCTTTTGCGGCCAAAACGATCAAGCAGCGGACCATACAGCAACTGCCCGACAGAAATGCCGATAAAAAAACCCGACAGTGAAAGTGAAACCTTTTCGGTGGTGGTATGTAATGATTTTGCAATAGCCGGGAAACCCGGCAAATACATATCAATTGAAAAAGGTGCAAGGGCGGTTAATACGCCCAATATCAGTACAAGAAAAAAGTAGCGCTGTCTGGTCATTAGCTGGTTAGTAGATAGGCGTTAACTGCTGCTAATTTTGCAAAAGAAATCCACACGGCCAAAAACCATTAACCATTAGTAGTACGCTAAACAAGTTTTATATTGTGTTAAAAGGCTATTAACCCTCCCATAGCTCAATTTTATTACCTTCAGGATCAAGTATATGGACAAATTTTCCGTAATCACTGGATTCTATTTCGTCAAGTATCGTTACACCGTCATTTTTTAATTGCTCAACCAGCGCCTCAATATTAACAACGCGATAATTGATCATAAAATCTTTGGTTGATGGGGCAAAGTATTTGGTATCCTCAGGAAAGGTAGACCAAGTGGTAGAACCTTCAACCGATGTGTCTTCGGCCTCCCGCCATTCAAAGGTGGCACCATAATCGGTAGTTGGCAGGCCCAGGTTTTTGCCATACCATTCTTTCATTCCTTTAGCATCCTTACATTTAAAGAAAATGCCGCCAATGCCGGTTACTTTTTTCATAGCTTTTTTGTTATAGTTTGATGAAGGTTGTTTGATGCTAAAATAAAGATTTTTGATTTTAATATGCTAACACATTACTGTTAATTCTTTGATCAGCGCAAATTGCCATAAAATATTTTTTATATGAAATACAGAAAAATGAACATATTATTTTGTTTTTTTGGATAACGGGTAGCACCCGAAGCTTTAACTCCTCATTCCAATTAACCAATGGCCCTATTAACTATCTTTTTTTGCATTGTTCTGCTTGTTTTACTGGTAAGCTGGGCTAAGCTAAATCCCTTTATAGCTTTTTTAATTGTGTCGATAACCGCTGGTCTGTTGTTGGGCATACCCGTTACCAAAATTACGGCATCGGTACAAAAAGGAATCGGCGATATATTAGGTCAACTGGTTATTATTATTGTTTTAGGAGCGATGCTGGGCAAACTGGTTGCTGTTAGCGGCGCTGCACAAAAAATTGCGGAAGTTTTGGTAAATGTTTTTGGCGAAAAATACATCCAATGGGCATTGGTAGCCGCAGGCTTTATTATTGGTATCCCTTTATTTTATGGGATAGGCTTTGTGTTAATGGTACCGCTTATATTTTCGGTAGTTTATAAATACAAATTGCCTGCGGTGTATATTGGCTTGCCCATGCTGGCCTCCTTATCGGTTACGCATGGCTTTTTACCACCGCATCCCTCGCCTACTGCGCTCGTAGCTATGTTTCATGCCAGCATGCCCACTACCTTTATTTATGGTTTTATAATTGCCGTGCCAGCCATTATTATTGCCGGCCCTGTTTTTGCATCCTTCCTGAAAAAAATACCTTCGGAGCCATTGGAGACTTTCAGAGCCAAAGATATGCCCGAGGATAAACTGCCTGGTGGTTTTAACGCCTTTTTTACTGCTTTGCTGCCCGTAATGCTTTTAATGATTACGGCTGCATTCCCTTATCTGCATATTACCAATCCATCAGCACTAAAACTGGCTGGCTTTATTGGCGATCCTTCTATTGTTATGCTGATAGCTTTGCTTATCGGCACCTATACCCTCGGCATAAAACAAGGCAATACATTGGGCAAACTAGCCGATACCTACGGCGATGCGATAAAAGATATAGCCTTGATATTGCTGATTATTGGCGGTTCGGGAGCATTTAAAGAAGTATTAACTGTCAGCGGAGTAAGCGGACAAATTGCAGGGCAATTACAACACAGCCTGAATTTGCAACCTTTAATATTGGGCTGGCTCATTGCGGCAATCATCCGCGTAAGCCTTGGGTCGGCTACCGTTGCCGGATTAACAGCGGCAGGCATTGTGGCGCCACTGGTATTAGCAGGGCATGTTAACCCCAACCTGATGGTATTATCGATAGGTGCAGGCAGTTTAGCGTTCTCTCATGTTAACGACTCTGGCTTTTGGCTATTTAAAGAGTATTTTAACCTATCAATTAAGGATACTTTTAAATCATGGTCGGCCATGGAATCTATTGTTTCTTTAATTGGCTTGGTTGGAGTGCTGGTATTGAATCAATTCGTTCAAAGATAGTATCGTTGCGGTGCTTGCCGAGTACTTGTTTCTGACATCCGGTAGCCACCTGCAGCATTTCATCATGCGGAATAGGAATCACAATACCCTGTGGATGTACCGTTTTTAATTTAGCAATTACACAATCGCAAAATTTATTGCCATTGGATAAATCATTTTTTTGCCAAACTTTTAAAATGGCATCCCTCAATCCTTGCTCAACCGATGGCGACCATGGTACTGATGTTGGCTTTAAGTTACCATTACCATCCTTAGCGTGAGCCGCCGCATATTCCTGTCCTATTTTTGAGCTGATTTTGTTCAAACTATCGGCGGGTACCGATGCCAGGCCGCCGGGTAATTCTTGCTTTAATCGTTTTACGGTGAAGCTAACCAGGTCTCTTCTTTTGGCATCATCCTTAAACCTGTTTTTCATCACATTATCCAACTGATTGTAAACGCCTTTTTCATACTCGGCTGTCCATACAGATTTACCGGGCCATTTACATGCCGACATGCTTACCAGTACGACAAGGATAATTAAAAAACTCTTTTTCATTAGTGCAATTTGTTTTTTAACGGCAATGAAGCTATCATGAGCCGTTTTATTCATTTTAATTTATAGCTGCGACACATGATGGTTTCATGCTTTACACCTAACAATTATTATAACAAGGTGCAAACATAAAAAAACCCTCAGACTTAGCTGAGGGCATTTTGTAAGATATTGCTTACATTATGATATATTGGAGGTAACAAACTTATTTTACTCGCTTAATAATAAAGCCGTTGTCAACCGTGTCCATACCAATTTTGGGGTAATATTCCATTGCTGATGGTGCGGCCAATAGTAAAAGCATTGTTTTATCGCCAATAACTTCTTTGGTGAGATACACCAGTTGTTTTCCTATCCCGGCGTGCTGATAGTCTTTTTTTACGGCCAGATCTGAAAGATAGCAGCAATAACAAAAATCAGTTAATGAGCGGGCAATGCCAACCAGTTGGTTGCCATCCCAGGCAGTCACAACCAGATCCGAGCGATTAAACATTTGCGCAATCCTTTCTTTATCGGTAGTTGGTCGTACAAGGCCCGAGTTATCGTAAACTTCAACAACATCGTCAACAATGGGCATAACATCTGTTTTGTAAGTAATTTTCATATTTATTGGGGTTTTCTAAGTGTGGTAATTCCTATGCGGTTCCAGGCATTCATAGCAATAATGGCCATCATTACTTCGGTGGTGTATTGTTGGCCAAGCAGATTAATAGCATTGTCATAAACTTCATCTGTAACACCATGATTGGCTATTAAGGTCATCTGCTCGGCCATTGAAAGTATCGCCATTTCTTCGGCTGTAAAAAGGTTTGCGGCTTCGTGCCAAACAGGTAATAAATAAATGCGTTGTGCAGTTTCGCCCGCTGCAATGGCATCCTTACTGTGTTTATCAATACAATAGGCGCAACCGTTAATTTGAGATACCCGTATTTTGATCAGTTCGGCATGAGTTTTACTTAACGAGCTTGCAGCCAGGTAGTGCTCAAAAGCCATCAGGGTATCAAATGCTTTGGGATCGGCGTCTTTAAGAAATTTTCGTTTTGACATGTGCTAATTTTTCTATCCAAACAAAAATATTCACTTTAAGGACTACCTTTACGATCCAGAAATTAGAAACCTTGTAGTCCAGATGCTGCCATTTGAGTCGCTTATACCTATTGATAAATCGTCGGGCTTACCTGCTTACCAGCAGATAACGCATCATATGATTAAACATATCCGCAACGGTGTAATTAAGCCGGGGCTGTTGCTGCCAGGCACACGCGAACTGGCGGGTATATTGAAACTGCATCGTAAAACTATTATTGCTGCCTATGACGAACTGGCCGCTCAAGGCTGGACGGTAGTTATCCACCGCAAGGGATTTATTGTGGCCGAAAACCTGCCCGATGTAAAACCCAGGCAGTGGGATAACGACGCGACCGGTTATGCCTTCAACAGTAAAATACCTGGCCCGTTTTACCATGTTAACCAAACCGTGCCCTTTATACCAGTTGCCGGGACTGCTCAACCGCATCTGATTATTGATGACGGACATCCTGATACCCGCCTTGCCCCCATGATTCAGTTGCACCGCGAATACCGGAGCCGGTTGCAGCAGCAACACGTGGTAAAACAAGTATCAGCAGCATTATCCGCTGGCTCCTTTAAATTGCGCGAGGCTATGGTTGCTTATATGGCGCAAACACGTGGTATGCAGGCACAGGCCGAGAATATATTGATAACCCATGGCGCCCAAATGAGTATTTATTTAGCGGCCAGTCTGCTATTGAGGCCCGGCGACTATGTTATTGTTGGCGAACCTGGCTATTACCTGGCTAACCAGGTTTTTGAATACCTGGGCGCCAAAATTATAACTATACCGGTTGACCGCCATGGAATTGACATAACGGCTGTTCACGACGCTTGCAAACAGCATCCCGTTAAAGCGCTTTATGTGATACCTCACCATCACCACCCTACAACGGTTACCTTGAGTCCTGATAGGCGGATGCGGTTGCTGGAGATGGCGGAACAATTTAACTTCACCATTATTGAGGACGATTATGATTACGATTTTCATTACACCTCATCGCCATATTTACCTTTGGCGGCGGGTAATCATCATAATCGGGTGGTTTATATTGGCTCCTTTTCGAAGGCGTTATCGGCGACTATACGCATTGGGTTTATGATAGCAGCGTCAGACTTTTTGAAACATGCTGTTTATTTGAGGCGGATGGTGGAGCTGCGGGGCGATCATGTGATGGAGGAATCATTGGCTGCCCTGATAGAAAACGGCGACATCGGCAGGCATCTGAAAAAGGTAAACAAGATTTACTGCGAACGGCGCGACTACTTGTGCACCCTACTCGATACCTATTTAAACAACATCGTACACTACACCAAACCTGATGGTGGCATGGCGGTATGGCTAACGTTTGATAAGCGCTATCCCTTAACCGAAATTTCGGCAAAGGCTGCTAAGCATGGTTTGTTTATTAATAACGGCACACTGTTCGATTCGGGGGACATTCGTTATAATGCCTTGCGGTTTGGTTTTGCATCGTTAAATATGGAGGAGCTAAAGGAGGCTGTAGAGATAATTACCAAAGTGGTTAAATAACAAAACAGGCTCTCCAATTGCTTCAGAGAGCCTGTTTTATTGGCGCGGCCATTAGTTCCTATTCCAAAAAGCGGGCGGTTCAATATCCAGCGATCTAAGGTATACCATACCCTGGCCGCGGTGATGTATTTCGTTATCAATAATGTACAGCAAAATATCGGTAGCTGTACCCTCCCATTTGCCAAAGGCTTTCACCTGCTCGGTAAAACGCTCGTCTTCAATTTGAACAAACAGGCGGTTGATCTCTACGGTGATCACATCCCATGCCCATAAAATATCGGCTTTAGTTTTTATGGCCGATTCGGCGAAAAGCGGCTCCAGCTCTTCGGTAAAAAGCCACTTATTGGTTAATATACCGTTAACGCCTTTTGCCGACATACTCATAACCTCCAAAGCCATGGCCACAAACGGCCGCATACGACCAAGAGAATAGTTGAATAACTGCTCTTCGGGAAATGATTCGATCACTTTCCGGGTAACGCGGCGATGCCCCTGCCAGTGTTCCAAAAGCGCCGCCGATGAAATAATACCTGCTGATTGTTCCGTTAAATTTTCCATTGTTTTCTTTTAATAAATGATTTAAAACAAAGGTGCTACCCGCTAGTGACAACAGTATGTCAGCAGAAATTAAGAAAAGATTTTTTTGTTTAGAAAAGTGCCACCTGTACTGTTTCACAGCGACACGACACAAATAGAAACGCACCGCGACAAAGAAACAGTCGGCATTGTAAATCAAACAGTTAAATCAGCATTTGGGACAAGCTGCGACAAAAAAAACAAAAAATCGTTTTTTTTTGGTTATTTGGGCTGGAAAGTGAAACAGTGGTGAGTAAAGGCTTTTGCATCTTTTGTCTGAACCGGAATTTGCAGAATTAGAGAATTTTCAGAATGGAGCGGCTTAATGTTTCTCCGTTAGTTCAGATTTGCAATCCCTATCCCCGCATGCAAGGCTAGCCATTATCTCGTACTAGCTGTCTTTAAAATACAAAAAGCCGCATACCTGACTATTGTATACTAAGCATATCGACCACAAGTCGAGGACGTATGCGGCAGCTAAGGGGCAGCGACAACTGCACTATTGAAACATTAAGCTATGAGCTTAATACATTTTAGGATGAAGTTGCAACCCGCGAATAGTTATGGAACACTAAAAGGCAAATAGTTTACTATATTTGATAGACCAAGAAAAAATCAATGTTTTCACCTGCCGACCTTATTCCCAAAAGTAATATCGAGAACAAAGTAAGGAATACTTCTCTACCGCGAACCAAACCACTACTACCTCTTTATGAAGCAATTAGCAACTCTATTCATTCCATAAAAGAATTGGCAAAGATTAATGAATCCATGGAGGGTAAGATTTTGATCAGCATTCAAAGAATTGGGAGTGCCGACCTTTTTGGCGAAATAGCCGACATCGACGAATATCCGGTCAATTCTTACGAAATCATAGACAACGGTATTGGGTTCAATGATGAGAATATGGCATATTTCATCGAATCTGACACCGATCATAAAATTGAAATTGGTGGCAAAGGAGTTGGAAGATTTGTCTGTTTAAAGGCATTTAGAAAAATTATAGTCGACAGCAACTACGAAGACAACGGAAGTTTAAAAAATAGACATTTTGAATACAGATCATCAAGAGAAGGTATTCATGATTTTAAAGAAGGTACCGTTGGCGAATTTGCTGAAAGGCGGACAAAAATCACACTATTTGAATATAAAAACGATTACCAGAAGAATGTACCCGGCTCTCTGTTTGAAATTGCGCGGGAAATAGTTAATCATTTCCTTTTGTATTTTATTCAAGATAATGCACCTAAAATTATCATAAAAGATGACAAAAATGAAGAAGTAAACTGTAGGAATTTATTTTTAGCAGAGTTTCAGGGAGAAATTCAAAAAGCGGAATTTGAATTGGGTGATTATCCTTTTCAGGTTTACTTGACAAAATCAAATAAATCTCAAAGTCATAAGCTTCATTTTTGTGCACACAATCGTAGTGTAAGAGAAGAGCCTCTATATAGAAAAATACCTGATTTGGGGAAATTTTCAATAAAAGATGAAGATCAGCAATATTATTATCAGGCCTATGTAGTCAGCAAATATCTTGATGATAATGTTAATCAGGAACGTGTGGGTTTTAATTTTCCGACCGATGAGGACGAAGATGAACAACAGAGCTCTCCGGAAATCACATTGTATAAAATCAGGAATAAGGCTGTGGAAGCAATAGAAGGTGTATTAGCCGATTATTTATCCCAAATCCGTGAAAATAAAATCACCACCTATAAGCCAATCGTTGAGCAACAACTACCCCAGTATCGGGCGGTATTCAATCATCGTTTGGAACAAGTAAAGAAGTTAGCGTCCAACCTTCCAAAAGATAAGCTGGATATAGAATTGTATCGTTTGGAATCAGACTGGAAAATCGAAATTAAAGAAGAAGGAGCTAAATTAATAGAAGAAAAGAAAAACATAAGTAACCTTGGCGATTACAAAGCGAGATATGAAAAGTTTTTAACCGAGTTTAACGAGGTTGGGCAGATAGATTTAGCGAGGTATGTTGTACATCGAAAAACTGTTATTGAATTATTAGACGCATTTCTCGATTTGAACAACAAGGAAAAATTCACCGACGAAGATGTTATACATAGCATCTTTTTTCCGATTAAATCCAGTTCTGATGAGGTGTCTCACGAAAATCAAAATTTATGGCTATTAGACGAACGGTTAACATATCATTCCTTTTTGGCGTCAGACAAACAGTTTGATAAAATAAATCAAATAGAGGTAAATAGCCAGGATAGGACTGATTTATTGATTTACAACGATGCTTTAGTCTTTTCTGAAGACAAACGCGCACCATTTTCCTCATTTACAATAGTTGAATTTAAAAAGCCACAACGTAACAATTTCGTCGATTACGACTCGGAGAAAAATCCGATTGAACAATGTGAACGATATATTAACTTGTTGTTAGAAGGCAAAATCAAAGACCATGGAGGTAGAATGTTAAATGTGCCTAAGAACATTCCTTTTTTTGTATACATAGTTTGCGACATTACACCTTCTTTGGTAAAAATTTTAGAAAATAGAGAGTATGCGAAAACACCGGACGGATTAGGGTATTTCAGATTTAAAAATCAGTATTACAATGCATATATTGAAGTGCTTCCATTTGAGAAGGTGTTATTAGATGCCAAAAAGAGAAATAGGATTTTATTTGACAAATTAGGTATCAGTTAATTCATATCTATCTTATAAATAACCCTATCATGAGCGAACCTACTGAAAACAACAAATACATAGCGTGGGCAGTTTGGATACCCGTAGCCACAGCTGCGCTTTATTTTTATTGTTGGGTCTTTGAATATGTGAGTTGTACAGCACTACATATCCCAACTAACCTGATAGAGCCAACCACCGGCACTATCTTATTTTATGCAGGTAATGTTGTCGTTTTCACTTCGATTTTGGGTTTAATCTTAACGTCATTGTATATTTCTTTAAGAGATGCCAAATTAATATTTGGTGCGTTTTCTTTTTTTGGATTAATAACTGTGTTCAATATTTTCTATATCATAAATAACTTTGAAACTTCATGGGAAGTTTTTTTTCGAATGACCAAATACGCTATTTATTTTTGGATTCCCTTGTTCATATTCGGCTTATTTATACATTTTTTTGGAAATCGGAAAACATGGGATAAGATTTTTGATTTCACTTTTGTCGATGGTAAAGATGTATTATCATCGTTGATCAAAAGAAGAAGAAAATTTTATTTATCAGCAGTCATTATCGTTCTACTGTTAATAAGCTGGGGTACAGGTTGGTTATCTATTCAATTAAATCCACCTAATCAAAGAATTGTTGGCAAAGAACCTCTTATTTTTATAAAAAAATACAATGATATTGTTATTTGCGCCTATCTAGATACAGTACACAATCGACTTAAAGATACTATCAAGGTAATTAAACTTGATGGGGGAGAAAGTTTAACATTAAAACCCGTTGATCCGGCACCCTCGTTACCGCAATAAAGCCACATTGAACCTCGCGCCGCTGCCGCAAGCGCAATGTCATTAAGTTAAGAGACTGTCATATTGCATCTCTTTGATTTTTAGTTACTTTAGGTCGTATTCTAGCCCTGTATTTACCAACATGTCTTT
>NZ_JANUBZ010000021.1 GCF_024808665.1 Mucilaginibacter empetricola | reverse complement strand
AATTGTCTTACAAAAGGGCTTGGTTAAATTCTATAACGTTTATGAAGGATGGTCGCTCCTCCTCAATTATCAAAAAAATGTGTACACACAGTAGTCCTTTGGAGAGGACTTTAGGTGAGGCTAAACGAAAGCTTGCTATAAACGAGGTTTTTTTGAAAGTAAGAGTTTATCCCACTTTAATTATTGCATTTTTTTCCTGTTATCTGCGTAAGCTTAAATCTATTTACTGGTATTCTTTTGCGGCTCTAATGGCGGCAGCGAGTAAACGCGTTTATTGCGGAGATATCTGCGCAGGTTAGCCCGTATCATGGCTACAAACTCATAATCGCTGGAATTTTTTGTGGTATAAAACCCCGGGCGGTATCTGAACATAAACTCGGTAAGCTTTTGGTCTTTGAGGCCGGTAACTCTGCTAACAAATGTGCGGTTAAAGCGGTAGTCAATTACGTTTTGCTCGTAATCCTGCTCAATAAGCTCCCGTAAATGGCCGGCATTGCGGCCGCTGCGGCTCAAAGAGTTCCATATAGCATCAATGCTCAGGCCCGCGCCGCCGCTGCTGGGTGTACTCAAAAAATCATTATAGGCCAGTGATCCGTAAATTTTAGTGTAATCCTGCTTGGTTAAAGCTAGTCGCTGTTCTGGGGTAAGTAAAGAATCGTGAATGGTAACTTCTTTAAGCTGAATAGCCAGTCGTTCCATAAATATGGCTTGCGGGGTATTATTATCAACTTTCAAAGTATCGGGATGATAGCCCAGTCGGGTAAACACCAGCAGGTCGCCTTGCTTGGCATTTATTTTAAATTCGCCTTTAAAATTGTTATAGATAGATATGCCCGTGGTAATATTGCTAACATCAACGGTTGCAATACGTGTTTTACTGTCGTTATCAAACACAATACCGGCTATGGTTTTGTCCTGACAAAAACACCTGTTGCATATTAGTAAAAAAAATAAGAGCAGCCCTGATTTCATTGCAGCACCAAAACTAAATCTTTGGCTAACCTTTAGCATAAACATTAACACTAATTAACAACATTATTTTGCCACTACAAGTATCTGGCCAATTTTAATGTTGTTGTTATCTAAACTATTTAAATCTTTCAGATCGTCAACAGTCAATCCAAAACGTTTAGAAATGTTATATAGTGTATCGCCTTGCTTTACGGTGTAAGTTTTATTGGTGTTGTTGTTTTGTTGCGAAGAGTCTGCGGTGGCGGCATCTGTCTTTTTATCTATCTGAGTAAGCACAGTATCAACCCTTTTAATCTTTTGAATCTCAGTTTCGGGGTTGTCATACTGATCCAGATTATATTTCTCAATAATGTTTATCAATAGCGATGGATAGTTGGGATTGGTGGCATAACCGGCTTTTTTTAAACCATAGGCCCAGCCTTTGTAATCGTTTTTATTTAGCTCGAACAAGGCAGCATAGTTTTTCTTCTTTAAAAACTCCGAGTGGTCTCTGAATGATTCTTCGGGACTATCATAAACCCTAAAACGATCATTCGCGTTATCATCATCCTTATAATATATCTTGCCGTTCCAGGTAGATCCAGCCTTTATACCGAAGTGGTTGTTGGCTACCCTTGCCAGCGTGCCGTTGCCGCTGCCTGATTCAAATAAGCCTTGCGCCAGTGTGATACTGGCCGGTATGCCGTATAAATTCATTTGCTGAATGGCGATGGCTTTATAACGCTCGATATATTGAACTGAAGTTAGCGGGGTATAACCGGCGATGGATGCGCTATTGGCTTTCTGAACACTTTCGTTATTGCGCTTTACATCCCGGTTACTAACCGAAACGGTTGATTTACGCGCAGAGCACGAATTAAAAAAAACTAACCCTATAAGTAAGTAAACTATTTTTCTCATTACAATAATCATCAATCCCGGCATTTGGTAACGCCGGATAAATTAAAAGATGTATTACGTGTATAAGGCGGTTTTTGTTTCTTTAATTGCCAACACATTTTTTAAATAGTTGGCTGTAGGTAGTCAAACTATTTAGTGTTTTGAGCCAGTTGGGGCTGACCAGTTGCGGGGTTCTCGTCAAACGAATACAATTGATATTTTTTGATAATACCCAGCACTTGCGATGCCCATAAATGACTGCTGGCATAGCCCCGTTTTTGGATGCCGTGTGCCCAGCCCTGGTAATCAAAGTGGGTTAATGATAACGACATGGCGCTAAACTCGCGGCGCTCTGTCATGATACGGGCAAAATCCTGAAATGAATCGTAAACAGATGGATATTGCTTATAAGCGGTATGTATTTTTTTATTGTGATGCACTATGGTAGTGCCTGAGCTCCCTTTAACACCAAACTGATTGTTGAGACTTTGCGCCAGCATGCTGTTGCCGCAGGCTGACTCATGCATGGCAACACCTAAAACTATACTTGCAGGTACGCCGGTTTCGTGCATAATGCGGATAGCATCTTCCTTAAACTTTTGGATATAAGATTGGGGCGTGTTTTTTTGTGCCGACACGATGAGCGCCGAAGCCCCAAATAATGTAACCAGTAAGAGTTTCTTCATAATCTACTTTTTTCTGATAACCAATAAACCGTCACGCACGGGTAGAATCATTTTCTCTACACGCTTGTTTACGGAAATCTGGCCATTTAGTTCGCGGATCATTTTGGTATCGGTGTCATTTTCGGGCCCGTATACCTTGCCTTTCCACAAAACATTATCAATTATTATTAATCCCCCGGGCCTTACCCTGTCTATTACCAGCTCAAAATAGTTGAAGTTGTTTTTCTTATCGGCATCAATAAATACCAAATCAAAACTATCTTCCTGTAAATCAGGTACAATATTAACGGCTTCGCCAAAATGCAGCTTGATCTTTTTTTCAACACTTGTTAGTTTAAAGTGTGCAGTCAGCATTTCTTCCAGCTCGCGGTTCACTTCAATGGTATGTATAATACCATTTTCTGTTAATCCTTCGGCAAGGCAAATAGTAGCATAGCCGGTAAAAGTACCTATTTCCAGTATGCGCCTGGGCTGTACCATTTTACTTAAAAAACTCAGCACTCTGCCCTGGTAATGGCCCGATAACATATGCGGCTTTAACACCTTTAAATAGGTTTCCCGGTTAATGGTTTGCAGCCATTCCGGTTCCGGCTCGCAATGCCCGTCCAGGTATTCCTGTAGGTCATGGGGTAGGATTTCCATGGCGGCAAAGATAAGCCCTTTAACCCTAGAGTTGATGGTTAAAGTTGACTTTTTTAACATTTTTGTGTGTAATTATCTGTAAATGTGATTATTGCGTAAGTAGAATTGATTTGACTGCAACCAAAAATCTCATTCAATCAATTTGCTTCAAAATCTTAACTTTGTAACCTCAAAACGGGATAAGAATAATGTTTGAAAATCTTTCGGATAAACTCGACAGGGCCTTTAAAGTTTTAAAAGGGCAGGGAAGTATTACAGAAATAAACGTGGCCGAAACCATGAAGGAAATACGCAAAGCCCTTCTGGATGCCGACGTAAACTATAAAACCGCAAAAGCCTTTACCGATGACGTAAGGCAGAAAGCAATTGGTCAGAATGTATTGACCGCCATTTCGCCGGGGCAATTGCTTACCAAGGTAATGAATGATGAGCTTACCGAGCTGATGGGTGGCACCACTTCCGAAATTAACTTTAGCGGTAACCTTACCATTATATTAATTGCAGGCTTAAACGGTGCGGGTAAAACCACTTTTACCGGTAAACTGGCTAATTATCTTAAAACACAAAAAAATAAAAAACCTTTACTGGTTGCTGATGATATTTACCGCCCGGCGGCTATTGAGCAGCTACAAGTTTTGGGCAAGCAGATAGATGTACCGGTTTATGCCGATCCGGAATCAAAAGACCCCATAGCTATTGCTTTGGCAGGTATTGCTCAGGCTAAACAAAATGGCAACAACGTGGTGATTATTGATACCGCAGGCCGTTTATCTGTTGATGAGGCCATGATGCGTGAGATTGAGCAGGTTAAAGGCGCGGTAAAACCACACGAGATATTGTTTGTGGTTGACTCCATGACCGGTCAGGATGCTGTGAATACTGCTAAAGTGTTTAACGACAGGTTAGACTTTACCGGCGTGGTATTAACCAAACTGGATGGTGATACCCGTGGTGGTGCGGCTTTGTCTATCAAATCGGTAGTAAACAAGCCAATTAAATTTATCGGTACGGGCGAGAAGATGGAAGCGTTGGATGTTTTCCACCCCGATCGTATGGCATCACGTATCCTGGGTATGGGTGACGTGGTATCATTAGTGGAACGTGCACAACAGCAGTTTGACGAAAAAGAAGCTGCCGAGCTGCAAAAGAAGATCCGCAAAAATAAATTCGACTTTAACGATTTTTACAGCCAGATACAGCAGATCAAAAAAATGGGTAACATGAAAGATCTGATGGGCATGATACCAGGTGTAGGCAAAATGATGAAGGATGTTGAGGTTGATGACAATGCCTTTAAAGCTATTGAGGCCATCATTAATTCGATGACGCCTTACGAAAAAGAAAATCCGGATGGCATTAACCAAAGCCGCCGTAACCGCATAGCCAAAGGATCAGGCACTAACCTAACCGAGGTAAACCGTTTAATAAAACAGTTTGAAGATATGCGTAAGGTGATGAAACAAATGAGCAACCCTGCCGCCATGGCCAACATGATGCGCAGAATGCCAAGGTAACCCCCCCCGCCCCCTGAAGGGGGAGCTTTTGAATAAACAGCTGAATAGGAAAACTCCCCCTTCAGGGGGCGGGGGGGTTACACAAAATTCAACCCAGCAAAGTTCCTGTTCAATATCAGGCTATTGTTTACGTTGAGCCATTTATCTAACAGAGTGGCATACACATCCCTGAAATCTATCTGGTACTTTAAATCGCCATTATCCAATTGACTTAAATCGGGCGCATTGTTATAGATGCCCGCTTTTTTAAGTTTGCCGCCAAAAATCATCACATTGTTGGCTGTACCGTGGTCGGTGCCGTTACTGGCATTCTGCTCTACACGGCGACCAAATTCCGAAAAAGTCATTACCAATGTATCATCCAACTTGCCGGTTTGTTTCAGGTCTTTGATAAAAGCGGCTACTGCATCGCCATAAATTTTTAACTGGCGACCCTGTTGATTCTGCTGCCCAACATGGGTATCAAAACCGCTAAGTGAAACATAATACACGCGGGTTTGCAAACCGGAGTTTATAAACTTGGATACCATTTTTAACTGACCGCCCAGATTGGTTTGAGGATAATCGCAACCCACATTATAGGTTTTGGTGGTTTGCTGAATATAATCGGCAGAGGAATAGGTTTCTATCATTGTTTTGTACAGATAACCCAGGTTGTCCTCATTGAGGTTAACGTTATCATGTTCGTGCACCAGGTCTTTAAAAAATGGTTCGCGGGTGGTTTGGTACAGCTTGTTAGGATCCTGAACCGCTATTCCTTTCAGCTTGGCACCTTTCATTGCGTAGGAAAGTGTATCATCAACCTCGATAGCAGTATAGGGATTGGTGCAATTCTGGCAGTTAGAATCCAGGTACCGGCCTATCCACCCGGTAGATAAAAACTGGTTGGAATCACTTGCTGTTTGCCAAATGTCCATTGACCGGAAATGCGATCTGTCGGGATTAGGATAACCTACCGAGTTGATAATACTCATCCATCCCTGGTCGTAAATTTCTTTTAAGGCCGATAGATTGGGGTTTAGCCCCTGCATATCATCCAGCTTAATAATATCAGGCTGATTAATGGCGATGGTTTTACGTTTTTGATAGTAAATATCGTTACCAAAAGGGATAATGGTGTTTAAGCCATCATTACCTCCCGAAAGCTGTATGATAACCAGGTTTTTATAACCCGATATATCGCTGGCGGCAAAAGCTTCAAATGGCTTTAAAAAAGCCGGTATCATTAAAGCACCCGATGCAAGTGCTGTATTTCTTAAAAAATCTCTGCGTCTCATAGTTGTCGATTTTCAGGTTTTTACTAATTCCCGGTTAACATAATTGATATTCTGGCGTTGATATTATTTGTATAACGGCCGTTTTTATATCAGGCGCATTTTGCACCTCGTATAATGTGGTACTGTTTATGGGTGGCTCCAGCATAAATTCCGCCATTTGCTCCCTTGTAGTGTCCGCCGGCATTTCCTTCAAAAATTTATCCCAATCCGGCTGCGCCTGTACCTTTTTAATTACGTTGAGTTGTTGTTTTTTTTCAAATGCCAGGTACGCTTCATCCTCGGGGTTGGCTTTACCCGTAAAATCAATTACCCCGGCGTTTAAGATGGTAGATGGTATTTTCATTCGGTACATTAATGTGGAACTATCTATCCAGCTTTTACCGCCCGGCCATCCCGCAACATTTGGCGGATGAAATAACTCCTGCCCAAGCGTTCGCTGAAATTGTATCAGCACCATCGGGTTTTGGTAACTGACATAAAACTGCCTGTTTAACCCCACCAACAAATCAATTGGCGATTTGATGAGGTTACCTATATTTTTATCATCATAAAACCAATCGGCAGTAAAAACATATTCTAATAAGGGTTTTATCTCGTAGTTTGCATTGTAAAACACATCAGCCATTTGGTTAACATGGCCCATATCGGGTACGTCATTAACAAAAAAGCGATACAATTTGGAGCATATGAAAATGGCCGTTTGCTTTTTGGCCACTATCATGTCAATAATATCTTCTCCGCAAAAATTAGCCGATTGACCCATAAAAGTCTTTATTCCATCATCATGCACTCTGGGGGTAAAAGTATATTCCGCATTTTTTGTAGAATAAGCCCATCCTGTAAACGCCCTGGCCGATTCTTTAACGTCCTGCTCGGTGTAATGCCCCCGGCCAAGGGTAAATAGCTCCATCAATTCGCGGGCAAAGTTTTCATTTGGGTGCCCTTTTTGATTTTGCTGATTGGTTAAAAATAACAGCATCCCCGGCGTTTGCGATACTTGCAACAGCAAGGTTTTAAAGTTGCCCAGTGCGTTGGCCCTTTCAATATTATTAATCTGCTGCGAATAAAAAACATTGCCACATATGCAGGCAAAATGATTGTGCCAAAAAAGCGTCATTTTTTCCCTAACCTGAGCATCGGTTTCGCTTAGCTGTTTTAGCCAGGTGTTATTAAGATCAATACCTTGTTTATAGCTATCATCTTTTGATTTGGCTTTTTCTGCATCTGTTACGGGATGGCGTAAATCCAGGTTTTCGGTTAAAATGGTTATCGGCTCCTGGTTTTCTGAGGCTTTGAATAACTTTCTAACCGCCTTCTTAACCGACCAGTTTTCATGATCATGCAGATCCTCAAAACGGATCCCAAAACCGGCCCGTGCATAAAGGTGTTTTATATTCCTGGCGTTATTCATTTTTTCAGTTGTTAGATCAAAAAATCTGCGCTATTTATTATCAACAATAAAACTAACACTTAGCTTTTCAAAATCAGCAAAGCTGATATTCTGGTGTTGAAACCACCTCTATGGCCATTGTTTTTATATCCGATGCTCTTTCAAAATTATTCATCAATACATTACCGGCTTTCGGCTCAAGCATAAATTGAGCAATCATTACCTTGTCGGCTTTTTTAGGTATGTCCTGCAAAAACCTGTCCCAATCGGGTGTTGTTTGTACTTTAGTGTTTACTGTTTGCTGCCGGTTGCGTACAGTAGCAATGTAAGCTTCGTCCTCAGGATCTGTTTTGCCTGTAAAGTCAATCAGTCCGCCATCCAGCAAAATAGAAGGCATTTTAAGCCGGTACATTAACGATGAACTGTCAATCCATTTTTTGCCTCCGGCCCAGCCCGCAACATTTGGCGGATAAAACAATACCTGGCCCAATACGCGCTGAAACTGTAATAAAACTTCGGGCCGTTGATAAGAGATATAAAACTGCCTGTTTAGCCCTACAATTAACTCAATGGGCGATTTAATTAAATTACCGGTATTTTTATCATCATAAAACCAGTCGACAGTAAAAATATATTCCAGCAGGGGTTTTATTTCGTAGTTGGCTTTATAAAAAACATCCGCCATGGCATTTACATGCGTCAGGTCGGGTGTTTCGTTCACCAGGTATTTGTACAGTTTATTGCATATAAAATGCGCCGTTTCCTTTTTCTCCAGCAGCATATTCATAATGTCTTCGCCATTAAAGTTGCCGGTTTTACCCATAAAGGTTTTTATGCCATCGTCATGAGTAAATTTGCGGTCCACAAATTCGCCGTTGTGGTTAAAGCCATATCCGGTAAATGCCCGTGCCGATTCTTTAATGTCAGCCTCGGTATAATTTCCGTGTCCAATGGTAAATAGTTCCATCAGTTCGCGTGCAAAATTTTCATTAGGATGCCCTTTTTGATTTTGCTGATTATTTAAAAACTGTAGCATGGCCGGCGTCTCAGCAACCTGGAACAATAACGTACGGAAATTGCCCAGCGCATTGGTGCGTTGTATATTGTTTAGCTGCTGCGCAAATTGTGCATTAATGGTACGGCAGGCAAAGTGATTATGCCAAAAGAGCGTCATTTTCTCAACCAAGGGCGTATTGGTTGTACTCATTTTATTTATCCAGGCCAGGTTTAAATCTTTTTCCTGCTGCTTTTGCTGCTGAAAAAACATTTTGCGGGCTGTAGCATCACCTTTTATCAGGTCGGCATAATCGGTGTTTTGTTGTATAACAGTAATAGCATCATCAGCGCCGGCGCTATTGAGCAGGTATTTAACCGCATGATTTATGGAGGTGTTTTCGTGCTCCTTTAAATCGTCAAAGCTCATTCCAAAACCTGCACGTGCCCATAAATGCTTAAGTTGCTTGCTGTTATTCATAGTATGGGTATGACAATAGGATTAACAATTGGTTTAACGCTTCGGATATTATTTGCCGGGGTGAAAACAGCAATCGGTACAAAAAATTAAATTTTTCGTCTTGTCTTTTTTTATAATTTGTGCCCACCAAACCCATTCTCAATGATAAAGTTTTTTACAGCAGCATTTTTTTGTTCGCTATCCCTTTTTGTTGCGGCACAATCGGTTCAGCCTAATGTTCCTGCCGCGCAACCTTACGGAAAGGTGGATATGGCGGATTTGCAAATGAAATCGTGCAATTTTGAACCCGATGCCAATGCTGAGGTGCTTTTTGACAAAGCAACCCTGTTGTCTTCTGGCGGTGTGCTGTTTCAACGGCATACACGTATCAAAATTTTTAATGATTTTGGAAAAGGCGCGGCCAATATACGTATACCTTATACTTATTATCCTCAATACGGAGATATCAGTGATTTTAAAGGAGAAACAATAAACCTAGAGGACGGCAAGGTGATAGTCACTCCGTTGGATAAAAAAAGCGCTAATATTGAAAATGTCGACAATTGGCATTATTTTTTAGTGTTTTCTTTACCAAACGTAAAAGTGGGATCGGTGATAGAATATCAATACAGTATGTATGTAATTAATTTCCCGGTTTGGTTTTTTCAAGGCGAAATACCTACCAGATACAGTGAAATTCAAACATTTTTCCCTGCGGCATGGGGAGTTATGACAGTTCCTCATGTGAAATATCCGTTCGCTATAAATATTGGTGATAAAGATGACAACAGACAAATAAAGGCGCTGTCAAATGTACCTTCTTTTAAAAAAGAGCCTTTCAGTGGTCCAGTAAGTGATAATTTGCAGAGAATGGAATATTTGCATTTAAGCAAAATTGCAAATTCCTGGCCAAACATAGCCAATTTGTTGCTTAAGTCACCTGTTTTCGGAGGACAGTTTAACCGCGCTTTAGCAGGAGAGGATGAAATTATAAATGACGCAAAAAAGATAAAAACTGATGAGGCGAAAACCGCCTTTATTTTTAATCTGGTAAAAAACCGGATGCAGTGGAATGATGTCACAAGATGCTTTACCAAAGATGGAACAGTGAGTGCATGGAGTAAAAAAACGGGCAATTCAGCCGAGATTAATATTATCACTTATCACTTATTAAAAGCCGTAGGCGTTAGGGCTTATCCTGTAGTTGTAAGTAATAAAAATTTAGGAAGGATAAACCCAGACGAACCAATTGATGCACACTTTGACAATGTATTAGTTTATGTTCCAATTGATACAACAAAAAAATATATTTTGGATGCAACAGGTAAGTTCAATTTGTATAACACTATACCCTACCATTATTTGGATATATACGGGCTTAGTTTAGATGAATACAAAGGAGAATATAACTTTATTTTTTTGAGTGATGTAGACCCTGTTTCGCAATCCGTCTTTTTAAATGCCGAAATCAGCGGAGATGGAAAAATGACCGGCACGCTCGAACGCACAAGCTATGCTTATCATAAGATAAACGCTTTAAAAAAATATAAAACCGATGGCGAAGAAAAGTATATCAAATTTTTGTGCGACAGCAATAACAATGTAAAACTACAGGCGGTAAAATTGAAAGATATGGAGACCGACTCGCTGCCCTTAACATTAAATGCCAATTTTAATGTGGATTTGGGTGGAGTAACAGACGGTTATATTTATTAAAAAACCAACTTGTTTATGACAATGGGGCCAAATCCGTTTTTAAGCGAAAACAGAGTTTCGGACATTGATTTTGGCTACCGCGATAATTATTCCGTTAATGGCATATACAAAATTCCTGATGGGTACAAAATAGATGCGTTGCCCAAAAGTGTAACCATTGTTATGCCCGATCAAAGCATCATCTTTAAGCGTACCGTAGCTGAAGATAATGGTACAATAGTAATACGTTATATGCTCGATCATAAAAAGTCCCTCTATTTTAGCGAGGATTATCCTGATATAAGGGATTTTTATAAGAAAATGTATGAGCTGCTAAATGAACAGGTTGTTTTAAAAAAAATATAGCTGAGCCGAAATTCTTATATAAATCATATTGATCCAATTTGGTTACCTGGTCATATTCCTGTTGCTCAATGAGCGAATAATGTTAAAAGCTTTCAACCATCTATTTCATAAACCGTATACATTAAAAAATCAACCACAGTCTTTATATATATTAGAACCAACCAAACCCAATTCATAATGAATAAATCCGTTATTGCTGCGCTTTTGTGCGTGGCAACTTGTGCTGTTAAGGCGCAAGCCCCTGCACCTAATATTCCGGTGGTACAACCATTTGGAAAAATTGACCAGGCCGACCTTGAACTAAAATCATGCGATTTTGAAAAAGATGCCAACGCCGAAGTATTATTTGAAACCGGTAAGCTTTATTTCGGTGCCGATATCGGTTCCATAACCGAGGAAATACACAAACGTGTTAAAATATTTAACACAAATGGTAATGGCGAGGCCGATGTGAAAATTGATTTTTATAGTGGTGATCACCTCGAATATATTACCGGCATAGACGCCGAAACGATAAACCTCACCGATGGTAAAATAGAGATTACTAAACTGGATAAAAAGCTGATTTACACAAAGGTTATCGATAAAGAAAATAGCGAGATATCTTTTACAATGCCCAATGTAAAGCCAGGGAGCATTATTGAATACAAATATAAATGGAATGCAAGCAGCTTCGCCGATATGCCCGATTTGGTTTTTCAGGAAAAAATCCCGGTTCATTACTGCGAATATAGCACGTCAATTCCTGACGTTTTTTATTTCAGAGCCATACCTAATCTTACACAGCGCCTGGCGAAATACAGTAAAAAAGAAGATGGCAGAAGCTTAATTATTGATAACCAGAATTATCCTTACACCGAAGAAACCGAAGTAAGGGGGATGGTTAATGTTCCGTCACTTCCTGACGAACCTTACATGTCCTCATTTCATGATAACGTACAAGCTATCCGTTTTCAATTAGTTTCTATCAAGCCTATAGGCGGATTTCAAAAAAACTATTCTGATACCTGGGCAAAAGTTGGTGGAGCATTAAGCGACGATGAGGATTTTGGCGGGCAGCTTAAACGTAAATTAAATGGCGAAGATGCTATTATTGCCAAGGCGAAGTCATTAAAAACCGACGACGAGAAAATAGCTTATATTTTTAGCGAGGTTAGAAACACAATGAAGTGGAATGGGGCAGATCGCTGGTATACCAATGATGGCACATACAGGGCCTGGGAAAACAAAACCGGCAATTCGGCCGAAATAAATATTATTCTATGTCATTTACTTAAACAAGCCGGTGTTGAAGTATACCCAATGGTAGTGAGCACCCGTGAGCACGGTAAGGTTGACCCTTATTATACTTCATTGGCGCAATTTAATCGTGCTGTTGTGTACGTTCCCATAGATACTGTAAAAAGCTACGTGCTTGATGCGACTGGAAAGTATAACATTTATAATGAAACACCTCCGGAATTACTTAACTCAACGGGTTTATTTATTGATAAAAAGAGGGAAAAATATGATATGATCGGCATAAAAAAAGAGCTGCCTGTTAGGCAAGCTGTTATGATAAATGCTGAAATTAAACCCAATGGTAAAGTAGAAGGAACGGCGCAACTGAGCAATACCAGTTATAGTCGCATTAATGTAGTTGAAAAATATAAAAAAGATGGAGAAAAGAAATACATCGAATACCTGAGCAATGGCAATAATAACTTGAAGATATCTGGCATTAAATTCGATAATATGGAGATTGATACATTGCCGCTTACGCAGAGTATTAACTTTAATCTCGATCTTGCCAGCCCCGATGAAAATTACATTTATTTAACCCCTAACATTTTTACACCACTTGAAGCAAATCCATTTCTGAGCGAAAACCGGATGACTGACATTGATTTCGAATATCGCCGCAGTTATTCAATGAATGGCTTGTATAAAATGCCGGCTGGTTATAAGGTTGATGCTTTACCCAAAAATGTAAGCATGGTTATGCCTGATAAAAGCTTTAGTTTTAAACGCATAGTGGTTGAGCAGGACGGCATGATTATGATAAGGTATACCGTTGCTTTCAATGTGCCTGAGTATTCAAAACAGTTTTATCCGGAGTTTCATGATTTTTTTAAGAAAATGACAGAAATGATGAATGAACAAATTGTGTTAAAGAAATCGTGATGAACATGATGTACAAAAGATATTTTAATGGCGCGCTGTATTTTATAATAGCACTGCTTTCTGTAGTTTTAAAATCGCAGGCTCAGGAGCTGCCCAAAGAATTATACATAGCTGCCAATATTCCCGATTCGCTTAAGGAAAATGCAAATTCGGTGATAAGATATTCTGATATTACAGAAACCGTTAAGAGCCCCGACAGGATAACTATTAAGTATCATACCATTGTTACTATACTAAATGAAAAAGGCGACCGCGAAGCCATAATGGAGATGCATTACAATAAAAAATATGATACTTACAGCGGTATTGAAATGCATGTGTATAACGAAAAGGGCGTAGCTATAAAGAAATACCATAAAAGCGACATGTACGACGGAGCCGCAGATGACGGGTTTTCGCTGGTTACAGACGATCGGTTTTTGGGCGTAAAACATACAGTTGTTTCCTACCCGGTAACCATTGAACAGGAATATGAGGAAGATCTTTCCAGTTTTATAGATCTTAATACCTGGCAGATTCAAAGTAGCGAACAGTCAGTTCAAAATACATACTATCATCTTTCTATAGATAAGAACGCAGGCCTTCGGTACATGAATAAAAATATAAACATTAAACCCGAGAAGCATAGCGTTGACAATATAGATACTTACTTATGGACTGTTTTAAACTTAAAAGCCATCAAACCCGAAGAGGGCGCCGTATCATGGCGTGTTTTACCAAAAATTGAATTCGCTTCAAATTACTTTGAGTACTGTGGAGTTTCAGGCAATTTTAATACATGGGAAAATTATGGTAAATGGCAGCAAGGCTTAAACTCAGATGTATGTTCATTTACCCCGGAAAGGGAAGCAGAAATAAGGAAAATGACCGATACCTTAAAAACAGATAAGGAGAAAGCAATGTTTTTATATAATTATATGCAACAAAACATGCGTTATGTAAGTATTCAGTTAGGTATTGGCGGTTTGAAGCCATTTCCGGCCACTTTTGTTGATCAAAAAAAATATGGGGACTGTAAAGCATTGTCAAACTATATGGTTGCGATGCTCAAAGCCGTTCATATCCCGGCATATTATGCAAAGGTGAAATCTGGTGAGAATGAAGAGCCCTGTGATCCGTCTTTTCCTTTTGATATTTCAGACCACATCATTGTCTGCATCCCATTCAAAAGCGACACAACCTGGCTCGAGTGCACAAGCAACACAGCTACTTTTGGTGTACTTGGGTCTTTTACAGAAAATAGGAATGCAATGATTGTTACAGAAAGTGGCGGAAAACTGGTGAACACGCCAAGAAGTACAGCCCACGAAAATCAGTTTGATAGCAATACACACATTATATTGGATGGAGATGGCGGTGCCAAAGCGCAAATTAAAATATTGGGCACCGGCGAATATCGTGACCGATATATAAGCATGTCGTCTCTTAAAACAGATGAACAAAAAGAAGTGCTGTTAACCGATTTGGGCATTAAACAACCCTCGGTATTTGATTTTACTTTTGGTAAAGATGCAAATGGCACCAAAGAGGTAGACCTGAATCTGGAGTTTGATAAGTTTTGCGATATAAAGGCTGGCGATAAGCAATTTTATCGCCCTTTGGCATTTACTTTATGGGATCGGACCGTACCAATTCTTGAAAAGAGAAAAACGGACTATTACTTTGACTATCCCCGCGAAAAAAAGAGTGTTACCACAATTGATCTCCCACAGGGCTTTGAAGTTGAGACATTGCCAACAAATCAAACCTTAAAATTCACCTACGGCAATTATGAGGTAACATACACTTATGATGCTGCTAAGAACCAGGTTACCAGCATTGCAAAATTTAATTTAACCAGCCACGTTATTCCGGCTGCAAAATATACCGAGATGCAGCAATACCTGGATGCCGTTATTAAAGCACAAAATAAAAAACTGGTAATACGCCGTAAGGCGTAAATTTGCCTGAATGATATTCAGGCTCGACGAACGTTTACTATTTCCCGATCCGGATCTGGCCGATCCGGACGGGCTTTTAGCTGTCGGCGGCGACCTTTCGACAAAACGTTTAATACTGGCCTACCAAAACGGTATCTTCCCCTGGTATAGTGACGAAACCCCGATATTATGGTACGCTCCGCACGAAAGATGCGTGATATTTCCTACGGAAATAAAAATATCTAAATCAACCAAACAGGTTTTACGCTCCAATAAATTCACTATAACCGTAAATGGATGTTTTGAAAAGATAATAGCAGCTTGTTCATCGGTTGATAGGAAGGATCAGGATGGCACCTGGATAACAGACGAAATGAGGACAGCGTATATCCAGTTACATCAATTAGGCCATGCTCATTCAATTGAGGTGTGGTTTGAGGGTAATTTAGCCGGTGGATTGTATGGCGTGCAAACCGGCAACGTTTTTTGCGGCGAAAGTATGTTCAGTCTGATGAGCAATGCATCAAAAATAGCCTTAATTCATTTGTGCAGTATGGGGTTTGATATGATCGACTGCCAGATGCATACCCCGCACCTGGAATCGATGGGCGCAAAAATGATAAGCAGGCAGGAATATATGCAGGTACTACAGGAATCTGTTGCCTGAATGGTATCTTTGACATCATTTGCTGCACCTGCTGCAAATACAAACTATTACATGGAGATAATCATTCCGAAAGAACGTATAATTTTAGGTATTGACCCCGGCACCGCGGTAATGGGGTATGGTTTGATAAAAGAAACCGGACCTAAAATTGAACTGATTAGCCTCGGTGTGGTAAAGATGGATAGCATTGACGATCATATGCTGAAACTACAGCGCATTTTTGAAAAAACGGTAGCCCTTATTGATAACTACAAACCCGATTGTATGGCGCTTGAGGCTCCGTTCTACGGTAAAAATATACAGGTAATGCTGAAGCTGGGTCGCGCGCAGGGTGTTGCTATGGCGGCGGGTTTATCGCGCAATTTGGTGATAACAGAATATGCGCCCCGTAAAATTAAACAGGCTATAACCGGAAACGGTAATGCTGCTAAAGAGCAGGTTGCTTCCATGCTGCAACAGCTATTAAAATTTAAAGAAACGCCCGATTTTTTGGATGCTACAGACGGTCTTGCTGTAGCCGTTTGTCATTCTTTCCAGCGCATCCCCACAGGGAAAACCGGCAGCAAAAAATCTTATTCAGGCTGGGATACTTTTGTAAAGGATAATACTAACCGCGTTGCTGGCCTATCTAAAGCAAAAAAATAGAAATTATTCTTCCGTTTTCAGCGCCTGCACAATTTTTTCGGCAGTTGCTTCCAGTTGCTCTTTAGTGAAGCTGAGCTTTGGACGCGCAAAGTTCATATCATCAACCCGGTTCACTGGTATTAGATGAATATGTGCGTGAGGTACTTCCAAGCCGATAACCGCAACGCCTACCTTTTTGCAGGGGATTGCTTTTTTAATGCCGGTGGCCACAATTTTTGTAAATATCTGCAGGCCGGTATACGTTTCATCGTCTAAGTCAAAAATATAATCAACTTCCTTTTTCGGGATAACCAATACGTGCCCTTCGGCAAGCGGACTAATATCCAGGAATGCCAAAAAATCAAATGTTTCAGCTACCACATAAGCCGGTATCTCGCCGGATATTATTTTTGAGAAGATGCTCATCGTTTAGTTGATTAAGTTGATTGTGTTGAATTAGGGTTGATTAAGTTGGTGTCTTGCACGCTCGCTTAATCAACCCATATACTTTTCACTACCGTGATATTTCTAAAATTTCGAATTCTATTTTCCCGGCAGGTACAGTAATCTCAATAGTTTCGCCTACTTTTTTGCCCAGTAAACCTTTGGCAATAGGTGAAGTTACCGAAATTTTACCCGATTTAAGGTCGGCCTCAGTTTCTGATACCAGCTGATAGCTCATTATAGCGCCGTTTTTGATGTTTTTTATTTTGACGATAGACAGCGCCAGCACTTTTGATAAATCAAGCTTTGATTCATCCAGCAAACGTGCATTGGCAACTGCTTCCTGCATTTGGGATATTTTGGCTTCATGTAACCCTTGTGCCTCTTTGGCGGCATCGTACTCTGCATTTTCAGAAAGATCACCCTTATCCCGGGCCTCCGCAATAGCTTTTGACATGTTGGAACGGCCAGTAGTTTTTAAATACTGCAATTCTTCCTTTAATTTTTCTAAACCCTCTTTGGTATAATATGCTACCTCTGCCATAACGCTCTGTTTTACTAAAATTTAAAATTTTTGAGGCTTCCCCCAAAAAAAACCGCCCTCCTGTTTTTGAGAAGGACGCGATGACCTTAAAAACAAACAAGACTATATTGGCAATGCCTACATAGTCTTGTTTTGTGTAAAACGAAGATAAGTGATTTAAAGTCTAAAATCCAAATTTTTTTAAAGGATCGTGGCTTGTCATAAACAAATCACCCTGTTTAACGCTTATTTATAAGGATGGTAGCTCTGTTTTTGACGCTGAGCAATAATGTTCATTTCAAAATCATCTATGAGCTATTAACTAGGAACTATGAATCAAATTTACATAACTTTGCCTCATGATTATTGAAGTATTAAAATCCAAACTTCACCGGGTAAAGGTTACGCAAGCCGAGTTGAACTACGTAGGCAGCATTACCATTGATGAGGATTTGATGGATGCGGCTAATATTATAGCCAATGAAAAGGTTCAGATTGTAAATAATAATAACGGCGCCCGTTTTGAAACCTATGTAATACGTGGCGAGCGCGGTACAGGTACTATTTGCTTAAACGGCGCCACGGCGAGGCTTGCCCAGGTAGGCGATATAGTGATCATTATGTCATACGGATATATGGAAATGGACGAAGCCAGAAATTATCAGCCTATTTTAATATTTCCTGACCCCGATAATAAATTAATAAAGTAAATTAGCACCACCTAAGGCTATTTTACTTTAATGAAGTTTTTATATACCCTAATTTTTCTGCTGGCGCTTTCCCAGTGCCTTGCACAAAAACAAAACGTTTATTATTTAAAAAACGACGGCAGATACGTTGACGTTAGAGATAGCGCTGACTACATTAGAGTAGTTAGGGAGCCTGATTCCGCATCGACTTTATATAACGTGTTTGAGTTTTACAAAAAAGGCGAAAAAAAGCTTATTGGGAAATCTTCAGCTATTGATCCACCCGTTTTTGAGGGTCAATTTGTTACGTATTATAAGAGTGGACGCAAGAGGACTTTAGCCACCTATAAAGGCGGGCGGGTTGTCGGCGCTGAATATGATTTTTATCCCAATGGACGCATTTATCTGGAAAAACAATATCCTGATAACGGTAACCTTTACAATGATTTTGACAACAACCTCATTATAAAATCAGCATTTGATTCGCTTGGAACCGCTCTGGTTAAAGATGGGAACGGTTATTATAAGGGATACGATGACAAGTTTGCCTATGTTGAAGAAGAAGGCCCGATTAAAGATGGTAAAAGGGACAGTTTATGGAACGGTGTTTTCAAAGAGTATGATACAAAATTTACTGAAACTTACGCTACCGGAGTATTGATTAGCGGAACGGCAACCGGCAAGGATGGTAAAATTACCAGCTATGCCGGCAAGCGTGGTGTACCTCCTAGTTTTAAAGGCGGACTGGACGCATTTTATAAATATCTGGGCGGTCATATCCATTATCCGGAAGATGAATTGAACCGAAATATTCAGGGAAAAGTTTTTATCAGTTTTGTGGTTGAAAAAGATGGGAAAGTAAGTAATATAAAAGTATTGAAGTCAGTAACGCCGAATATCGACGCCGAAGCAATAAGGGTAATCAAAAACTCACCGCTTTGGGTGCCTGCAACTTTGTTTGGTAAGCCGGTTAGGGTTTATTATAGCATACCCATTAGCTTTTCCTTAAATTAATGCAACCTATTTTAATATTTCCGACTCCCAAAAAGATTATAATGTAAAGTTATTTGTAAGTGTTAATTGCTTGTAAATCTTGCTAATTAGCTGTGTTACAAATGCCATGTTTGCGTATTTGATAAAAGTGTAAAAAAGTGATGGCCGTTTAGCCATATTTTTCTATCTTTGCACCCCGACAAGAAGAAGCCGAATTGCGGTCCACCGACGGACAAATCAATATCGGAATTTTATGTTGGCACTCCCCGCAGCAGGCAATATTCTTGAATAAAAAAAGATCATGCCAAAAGATACTTCCATCAAATCCGTTTTAATTATTGGTTCCGGCCCTATTATTATTGGTCAGGCCTGTGAATTTGATTATGCAGGCTCGCAAGCCGCTCTTTCTTTAAAAGAGGAAGGCATATCAGTATCTATCATCAACAGCAACCCGGCTACCATTATGACCGATAAGGTTATTGCCGACCACGTTTACCTGTTGCCGCTTGAACCGGAAAGTATTGAGAAGATATTACAGGAGCAGCAAATTGATGCCGTATTACCTACTATGGGTGGCCAAACTGCGCTTAACCTTTGCATTAGCGTTGCGGAGCGTGGTATTTGGGAAAAATACGGTGTTAAAATTGTTGGTGTTGACCTGGACGCTATAGAGAAAACCGAAAACCGCGAAGCATTTCGCCAGTTGATGGTTGATATTGGCGTAGGCGTTGCTACTTCAAAAATAGCCAACTCATTTTTAGAGGGTAAAGAAGCCGCGCAGCAGATAGGCTTTCCGCTGGTTATTCGCCCAAGCTATACGCTGGGTGGTAAGGGTGCAGGCTTCGTACATAAAAAAGAAGATTTTGATGCCGCTTTAAGTCGTGGTTTGCAGGCTTCGCCTACTCATGAGGTATTGGTTGAGCAAGCTGTACTGGGCTGGAAAGAATATGAGCTGGAGCTGTTGCGCGATAGCAATGATAACGTAATCATCATTTGCTCTATCGAAAACTTTGACCCGATGGGGATCCATACCGGCGACTCGATAACTGTTGCTCCTGCAATGACTTTGAGCGACCGCTGCTACCAGTCAATGCGTAACCAGGCCATCAAAATGATGCGCGCCATTGGTAATTTCGCTGGCGGTTGTAACGTCCAGTTCTCGGTAAACCCGGCAGACGAAGCTATCATCGCCATAGAAATTAACCCTCGTGTATCAAGGTCATCAGCATTAGCATCAAAGGCAACAGGATACCCTATTGCTAAGATTGCTGCAAAACTGGCTATCGGATATAACCTGGACGAAATAGAAAATCAAATCACCAAAACAACATCCGCTTACTTTGAGCCAACGCTCGATTATGTGATTGTAAAAATACCTCGCTGGAACTTTGATAAATTTAAAGGCGCTAACAAAGAGCTTGGCCTTCAAATGAAATCGGTAGGCGAAGTGATGGGCATAGGCCGCAGCTTTATTGAAGCCTTACAGAAAGCCTGCCAGAGTTTAGAAATCGGCCGCGCCGGTTTAGGCGCCGATGGTCGCCAAAACCGTAACCTGGATGAAATTATGTACAGCCTGGAGCATCCAAGCTGGGACCGGTTGTTCCACGTATATGATGCATTGAGCCTGGGCGTACCTATTGAATCGGTAAGAAAAGCTACCAAAATTGACCGCTGGTTCCTGAACCAGATAATGGAGGTGGTGAATCTGGAGAATGAACTGCGCCGATATTCACTGAATAATATTCCTGAAGATTTCTTCTTCCTGCTAAAACAAAAAGGATTTTCGGATACGCAGATAGCTTATATTTTAGGTAATGTTACCGAGGAAGATGTTTACCAACGCCGTCAAGCATTAAACATCCGCAGGGTGTACAAAATGGTTGATACCTGTGCTGCTGAGTTTCCGGCTAAAACGCCTTATTACTACTCAACTTACGAGGGCGAAAACGAATCTATCGTATCCGACAAGAAAAAAATAATCGTATTAGGTTCGGGGCCTAACCGCATTGGTCAGGGTATTGAGTTTGATTATAGCTGTGTACACGGCTTGCTTGCCGCAAAAGAATCAGGCTTTGAGGCCATCATGATTAACTGTAATCCTGAAACGGTTTCTACCGATTTCAACATGGCCGATAAGTTATATTTTGAGCCGGTTTACTGGGAGCATGTGCGCGAAATCATCGAGCTGGAAAAACCTTACGGTGTAATTGTTCAGCTGGGTGGCCAAACTGCCTTAAAAATGGCTGAGAAAATGCACGAGCATGGCATTAATATTATCGGTACTTCATTTAACAATATGGATATTGCCGAGGATCGTGGCCGTTTCTCAGATTTGTTAAAAGAACTGGATATTCCATATCCTAAATACGGTGTTGCCGAAAGTGCTGAAGAGGCTCTTGAAGTAGCTCATGAAGTAGGTTATCCTGTATTGGTTCGCCCAAGTTATGTATTAGGCGGACAGGGAATGAGTATTGTTATAAATGACGAGGATCTGGAAAAAGCAGTAGTTAGCTTACTGCGCAACCTGCCCGGCAATCGTGTGCTGATTGATCATTTTCTTGATCGTGCTGCGGAAGCAGAATCTGACTCCATAAGCGATGGCGACGACGTTCACATTGTTGGTTTAATGGAGCATATTGAACCTGCTGGTATCCACTCGGGCGATTCATTTGCTGTACTGCCACCGTTTGATCTGTCAGACAGCGCCATCAGCCAGATGGAAGAGTATACCGTTAAAATAGCCAAGGCATTAAATGTGTTGGGCTTGTTGAACATTCAATTCGCTATAAAAAATGATAAGGTTTATGTAATTGAAGCTAATCCAAGAGCATCGCGTACGGTACCATTCATCGCGAAAGCATACGATGTGCCTTACATCAACATTGCCGCAAAAGTAATGCTGGGCGTAAATAAACTTAAAGACTTTACCATTGAGCGTAAACTTTGGGGATACGCCATCAAAGAACCCGTGTTCTCTTTCGATAAATTCCCTGAAGTGAGCAAGGAGCTCGGTCCGGAGATGAAATCAACTGGCGAAGCCATCCGTTTTATACCTAACCTGCAGGATCCATATTTCAGGCATCTGTATAAAGAGAAATCAATGTACTTAAGCCGGTAACCCCCTAACCCCCTGAAGGGGGAGTGAGTTAGTGAGTTTAAAAAAGGCGAATAACATCATTGAATGTATTCGCCTTTTATATTAGTTCTGTTCCCCCTTCAGGGGGCCAGGGGGTTATTCCACTATTAATCCTTTTACCTCAAAGGTTATACTTCGTTTGGGATCTGCGTTTACCGAATGTTGTTTTTTGCCCGCAGGTGTGTCGCCGGCCATATGCTGCATATCATCGGCTATAAATTGTTTTTGCGCAATGCCTTCGGCAATTATAATATGACCGGCTAAACTTACCGGAATAGTAATATCATACTTGCTGAAATGCGCAGCTATCGTTTTTCCGTTGCCCGCGTCAATAGTGAACCAGCCGCCTTTTTCTTTAGTTACTTTTAAAACTTTCCCCTTTATAGCGGTAGATATGCGGGTTTTATTACCCATAAATGTTTCCAGTTTGGAGGCATCAATAACTTCAGTTGGGGTAGGCTTTGTTCCGTAAACAGTTCCTTTTGTTACCTGCTGCGCCAGGCAAACGCCAGCAAACAACATGCAGCAGGTAAATGCAATTGATAATGTTTTCATAGTAAATTATTTAACAACCAGTTGTGAGTAAAGGTTTTGAAATAAAACAACAAACATTTTATACTATGAACCAGACTTATTGAACCGTTTATTTTTATAATTTAAGGCTGTTGTTAATATTTGTTAAAATTCTTTATTTCAAGCAATATTAAGCCTATAATTGCAGTTAAATTATACTTTAGCCGTAAGAATTTGAGATTGTTATCCCTTATTGATTTTGTTTGCATGAAAAACCCCTTACTACGCATATTATTTTTACCTTCATTTGTCTTATTAATTGCATTATCTGGTACCGGTTGTAAAAAAGCAGCTTCAACAACAACTGATGAAACTGTTATACCAGTGCTGGTAACCAATAGTACAATTATAAATGTTACTACCACTGCTGCACAAAGCGGCGGTACTATAACAAACTTTGGTTTCGCAGCAATAACAGCAAACGGAGTTTGCTATAGCTCAACCAATAACACACCAACTACTTCCGATTCAAAAACGACTGATGCGCTGCAACTGCAGGGTATTGGTAACTACGCTTATTTCAGCAATATTACCGGATTATCGCCCAATACTACCTACTACGTAAGGGCATATGCCACTAATGGTGTTGGTACAGGTTATGGCAGCGTGGTGAAATTTACTACCAGCTCAAGTTTAACTGCGATAACTTCAACTGTAAGTACTTTTGCGGGTAATGGTACAGCGGGAAATGTTGATGGAAGCGGCACCGGCGCTCAATTTAATAATCCTGCTGGTTTATCGGTTGATAGCAAGGGTAATGTATATGTTTCAGATACCTACAATAATACCATCAGGAAAATTACCCCCGGTGGTGCCGTTACAACCATTGCCGGTACAGGCTCGTTGGGTTATGTTGACGGTCCTGCCGCTACAGCTCAATTTTATGCACCCGAAGGTTCGGCATTTGATACCCAGGGTAATTTATACGTAGCCGATGCAGGTAACAACGTGATACGCAAAATTACACCCGCTGGTGTGGTAAGTACTTATTCTGGTAATGGCACGCCGGGTTTTGTTGACGGTTCAACAGCTACTAGTATTGAATTTAATGACCCTACTGGTGTGGCGTTTGATGCATCGGGCAATTTATATGTAAGTGACAGGGGGAATAACCTGATACGCAAAATAACACCTGCCGGCGTAGTGTCATCTCTTGCCGGGGTGCCGATATTCCCTAATGCAGGTTATATTGATGCTACAGATCAATTGGCGGAGTTTAATCAGCCCAATGGCCTGGTGCTTGATGCAAGCAATAACGTTTACGTAGCTGATCAAGCTAATTCTGCCATTCGTAAAGTAACAACTCCGGGTGGTGTTGTTACAACGGTAGCGGGTAGTACCACACAAAGGACTTTACTTAATTTACCTTCAGCAATTGCTATTGATGCAACAGGTAATTTGTATCTGACTGATGAATCTGGTCGTGTACTGGAATATACAACCGGTAATATCATTTACGTTCTTGCCGGAACAGCAAATGTTTCGGGCTATACCGATGGCACGGGTGCAAATGCATTATTCAGCAATCCGCAAGCTATTGCTGTTGATGCGAATGGAAACATTTACGTTGCCGATAAAAACAATAACTGTATCCGCAAAATTGTGGTAACACTAACGCAATAAAATGGAGGGGTTGTTTAGCCCTCTAATTTCATTAAAGCATAAAATAGCCCGGTGCAATGTAAAGCCTGGGCTATTTTGTTTTGAGCCAGCAGTTGCTTTACTTCATCAATGGTGTAAGTTTCTACAACAAGCTCTTCCTGTTCATCTAAATGCTGGTCCTGTACCTTTTTGCCTCCTTTTGCCAAATAACATGTGGTATAATTGTTTGCTGTTGATGGATTGGCATAAACGGTACACAGCAATTCAAAGTCATCAAACTGATAGCCGGTTTCTTCCAGCAGTTCGCGGCGGATGGCTTGTTCCGGTAATTCGCCATCATCAATAACCCCACCCGGAATTTCGAGCGAAACTATTTCTGCTGCATGACGGTACTGCGTTACCATTAAAATTTTATTATCTTCCGTTATGGCAACGGCATTAACCCAGTTGCTATATTCTAAAACATAATAATCTTCAACAATATGCCCGCTTGGCATTTCGCATTTGTCGGTCCTTAATGTGGCCCAGGGGCCTTTGTGAATATAATGGGATGAAAGTTTTTTCCAGATTAATTGTGCGTGATTCATGGATGATGGTTCATAGTTCATAGCAGGGCTAATGTAGTAAATGGAGTTAGAATGACAGGCAAGGATAAGTAAATAAATCTACTCGACACTTTTCGCAGCTATCAACAATCAACTATGATCCATGAACCATCCCCCATGAACCCCCTCCCTACCAGCTTCCGCTTGATCCGCCGCCGCCAAAGTCGCCGCCGCCGAATCCGCCGAAATCACCACCGCCTCCGCTATCATTTCCGCCGCCATTGGAGAAACCGCCCCAACCTCCACCGCTGCCGCCCAGTAAAGAGCCACCGAGGAACCACCAAAATGGACTTGCACTACCGCGACCACCATAAATCTGGCCGCCACCACCGCCACCTCTCCTAAAGATAACGATAAGAATTACCAGAACAATAATACCCAGGGCAATGTAGCCTCCCGTGTTATCATCATCGGTTGCAGAATTTTGTTTTGGTTTGTTGGGCGATTTATATTCGCCCTTCATGTATTTTATTAAATTATCAGTAGCAGCATTAAGGCCGCCATAATAATCGTTTTGCTTGAAGTGGGGTACAATGTCGTTCTGTATAATTTGATGCGTTATAACATCGGGTACCGCGCCTTCTGCACCATAACCCGTTTGAATGGTTACTTTTCTGTCATCGGCAGCCACCAATATTAAAATACCATTGTTTTTGCCCTGCTGGCCAATGCCCCAGGCACGACCCAGTTTTTGTCCATAGTCATCAATGTCATATTCGCCAACCGATTTAATGATAACTACTGCTATCTGAGTTGAAGTAGAATCATCAAAAGCAACCAGTTTTTGTTCCAGTTGCTGCTGGTCGGCGGCAGAAAGGGTATTGGTATAATCAGTTACAAGTGTATTTGATTTTGCGGGCAATTGCTGTGCGTTGGCTATAAAACCGGTGAGCAGCAGCGAAAAAAATATAATAGTTTTTTTGAACATGATTTTATGTTTAATCGCCATCCATAAAGGCAATGTCATCCGAAAGTTCGTTGGTGCCGTTAACCTGATGGGGGAAATATTTTTGCAGATGTTCGCCGGCAATGGCCAGGCCCTCAACTATGCCTTCAATAAGATTGCCATATTTAAAGTGTTGCAGCATATCCTCCTTAGCATCATCCCAAAAACCATCTGGAACAGCTTTGTTAATGCCTGCATCACCAATAATAGCAAACTTGCGGTCAACCGTGGCAACGTAAATAAGCACCCCGTTGCGCAGCTTGGTTTTGTGCATATTTAACTGCCGGAAATACTTTGCGGCACGGTCAAGAACATCTTCCGAACATTTTTTTTCAATACATACCCGTATCTGCCCGGATGTATGCTTTTCGGCATCCTCAATAGCGGTACGGATGCGTTGCTGCTCCTCGTTGGTAAATTGTGCCATATTGTTACGTGATTACACTGATTATTATTGTGATTTCACCAATTATGATTACACCGATATGCTTTAATAATCGGTGTAATCATTATCAATCGGTGAAATCACCGTTAGAATGCAACTTTCGGAGCTTTGTCTGCACCTGCATCGGCCTCAAAACTACCTTTTTCATTAAAGCCAAATATCCTGGCTGTTATTACTGCCGGGAATGAGCGGATGGAGGTGTTATATTCCTGCACAGCTGCGTTATAGTCCAGCCGGGCTACGTTGATGCGGTTTTCAGTACCCTCTATTGATGCTTGCAGGCCGGTGAAATTACTGTTTGATTGTAGCTCCGGATAGCGTTCAGAAGCAACTAGTAACCTTCCCAAAGCGGTGCCCAATTGTCCCTGCGCTGCCTGGTATTTTTGTATAGTAGCCGGATCGAGCTTAGTAGGGTCAACCTGGATAGATGTTGCTCTGGCGCGGGCATCGGTAACTTCAACCAGTGTGCTTTTTTCAAAATTGGCGGCACCTTTTACAGTGGCAACCAAATTAGGGATCAAATCACTGCGGCGTTGATACTGCGATTCAACAGCACCCCATTTAGCCTTCACGTTTTCGTCTTTTGATACCATGCCGTTATAACTGCATCCGCCTATAAGGCAAATGACTATAATAACGCCTAATGCTATTAATAAATTCTTCATGTTAAATATTTTTAGATTTAAGTATGTGACTTTGTAGATAAGATTACAAAATGTATACCGATGTTACAATCATCCCATCAGTTATGCCATTATGGCAAGGTGTTTTGTAAATGTACCTAAAAGGATTGACCCAATGCAATATAAAACCCGCTTTGGCGTGGCTCACCGGCCGGCTTTTGACCAACACCGTAATCAAGCCTTATAGCAAGGCCTTTTTGAACATCAAAAAAGTAGCGTATGCCGCCGCCATAGTTTGGCTTTAACTGTTCGGTACTAAACGTGGTATGAAAAACTTCGCCTGTTCCGGCAAAAGCGGCAAGCCCCCAGCGGTTATCAATGCGATAGCGCAGTTCCGTTTGGCCCGCTATAAAGTTTCTGTCGCGATAGCGGCCCTGGTAATAACCGCGCATCATTTCGTCGCTGCCCATCTGCGGCATCAGGTAAAATGGCGATTGCCCCCCTGTAAGACTCTGCTCCTGTATATCTAACCCCAAAACAAGCGGCCCGGCCAGCAAAAAAAACTGCGAATATTCGATATTAAAAAAGCCACCCTGATAAAAGTTATTATAATAAATACCCTGCATTAAATTATAGTAGGTGCTTATAATCATACCGCGGGTGGTGTAAGTATTATTATTTCGGGTATCGTAAGTAAAGCTGGGGCCTATATAAAGAATATCGCCGCCGTGCCTGTCCTCAACGTCAGGCGAGTTAATAGTGGCATTCGGGTCGGGTTGATATTTGTAGTAATATTTTACTGCACCGGCTACATACCCCAAATAAAAACGATCACCAAAAAGCCTTTCGCCCCCGATGGAAAACTTGTATCGCCTTTCTTCAACCGGGTCAAGGGCGGATAGCTTGGTGTTGTTGCCTATGCCATAAAAATCAAACGGGTAGTTGTAATAGCTTACGCTCGATGTATAGTGCCATTTGTTTTGCGGTGTCCAATAGCTGGTATTAAGGCTTAGCTTTGCCTGCCCCTTGGTAGTGATGGTAGCATAACCAAATAAACTGGATACCCTGGTTTCGCGATGTATAGTGTCTGAGTAAAAAGAGAGGATGGCTGCGCCGCCAAATTCAAGGCCGGTTTCGGGCGAAGAACTTAAGGCAGGAACGATCAGGAAGCTGGATTTCCTGCTGGTATCCTTATTAAAGTACATCTTCCTAACAAATTTTGGCAGAAAGTTTAGTTGCGCAAAAGCTGATTGAAAACAGACCAAAGCAATTGTTAGGGTAAAAAGTTTCTTCATATTCAGCAATGCAAAGGTACTTTTTAAGTATTTGTTTTAAGCATTTAGATTTTTAAATAACCAGTTCATGCAAAATAGCTACTTTTGCGCAAATTTTATTGATCAGTTATGAGCACTACAAAGGGACCCATATCGCAGTTTATTGAGAGAAATTACCTGCATTTTAATGCCGCAGCATTAGTTGATGCCGCCAAAGGATACGAAACACATCTTTTAGAAGGTGGAAAAATGATGGTTACTTTAGCTGGCGCGATGAGTACCGCCGAGCTGGGCATATCATTAGCCGAAATGATTCGTCAGGGTAAAATTGATATTATATCATGTACAGGCGCTAACCTGGAAGAGGATATTATGAACCTGGTAGCGCACTCGCACTACAAACGTGTGCCGCATTATCGTGATTTAAGTCCGCAGGATGAGTGGGATTTGTTAGAGAACCATTACAACCGCGTTACCGATACCTGTATTCCAGAAGAAGAAGCATTCCGCCGTTTACAGAAACACATTCATAAAATATGGAAAGATGCTGATACTAGCGGACAGCGCTTTTTTCCGCATGAATTTATGTACAAAATATTATTGAGTGGCGAACTGGAACAATACTACGAGATTGACCCTAAAAACTCATGGATGCTGGCTGCTGCCGAAAGAAACCTGCCTATTGTTGTACCCGGATGGGAGGACAGTACTATGGGCAATATCTTTGCATCATACGTAATAAAAAATGAAATTAAAGCTACCACTATGAAAAGTGGTATTGAATACATGGCCTGGCTGGCCGACTGGTATGTTAAAAACTCATCAGGAAAAGGCATCGGTTTTTTCCAGATTGGTGGTGGTATTGCCGGCGATTTCCCGATTTGTGTGGTGCCGATGTTATATCAGGATATGGAAATGCCTGAGATTCCTTTCTGGAGCTATTTCTGCCAGATATCAGACTCAACCACTTCATACGGATCATACTCCGGTGCAGTTCCAAACGAAAAAATTACCTGGGGTAAATTGGACATCCACACCCCTAAGTTTATTGTTGAAAGTGATGCTACCATTGTAGCGCCTTTGATCTTTGCCTGGATATTGGGCCAATAAATTCTTTAAAGGCGTAACAAACTTGCGCTCGTTTACAACGAGTGCTTAACATGGCTGGGCGATTGCATCGCCCGTAATTAGCAGTTGTGCGTTACAAACGCATAACCACAATAAGCACTCGTTTTAAACGAGCGCAAGAGATTAAAAAGAGAAGGCCCCCGTTTTTACCGGGGGCCTTCTCTTTTATAATATTTTATATCAGGTGCTTTAACTGCACTACTTCGCTTTCCTCTAGATATCTCCAGCGGCCGCGCGGCAAATCTTTTTTGGTAAGGTTAGCGTAAACTGCTCTGTCAAGCTTCACTACTTCGTAACCCAGGTGCTCGAATATACGGCGCACAATACGGTTTTTACCGCTGTGTATCTGTATACCTATTTCCCTCTTGGAGCCACCGGCAACGTATGATATAGAATCCGGCTTAATTAAACCGTCTTCCAACTCCAGGCCGAAAGCAATTTTGTTTAAATCGCCCTGGGTTAGGCTCTTGCTTAGTTCAACCTGGTATAATTTAACAATGTTATTGCGCGGATGCGATAATTTATCAGCTAAATCACCGTCGTTGGTCATTAAAAGTAAACCAGTGGTGTTACGATCCAAACGGCCAATAGGATAAATACGCTCGCGGCTGGCTTTTTCAACCAGGTGCATTACCGTACGGCGTTCCTGCGGATCTTCTGTAGTGGTGATATAATCCTTTGGTTTATTTAATAACACATAAACCATTTTCTCGCGTTTCAGTGTTTCGCCATTATAGCGGATCTCATCTTTTTGCGGGTCAACTTTGTGGCCAAGTTCAGAAACTACTACACCATTAACAGCAACCACTCCTGCGATGATCAGCTCATCAGCCTTACGGCGTGAGCAGATACCTGCATTAGAGATATAACGGTTCAGGCGGATTAAGCCGGTATCTTTAGCTTTAGGTTCAGGACCTTTTTTACGGCCACGTAATGTTTTTACGGGTGCATCCAGGTCGGGTGTTATTTTATCGTATTTAGCTCTCGCGCGTTGTGGTCTGTCGCCATCGGCAGCAGGTTTATCGCCATAAGGCTTTTTAAATCCGCCACCTGCGGGTCTGCCTGCAAATTTCTTATCGCCGGGGCGATCGCCTGAAAAGCTTCTTTTGGGTTTGTCAGCAGCATTAAATGAGCCGGTTGATTTACCGCGTGATTGAAATGGTTTTTTATCGCCACCTGCTGAATCGCCACCAAAACTTCTTTTTGGGCGATCATCGCTATCGGCTAGCCTGCCACTGTATGGTTTATTGCGTGATTGAAATGGTTTTTTGTCGCCTGCTGAATCGCTGCCAAAGCTTCTTTTCGGTCTGTCGCTGCTGTCGGCAGGTCTGCCTGAATAAGGCTTGCTGCGTTGCGGGCGCGTGCCACTGCTAGCCCCAGCACTAAAACTGCTTGCCGGTTTATCACCGCCTTCGCGTTTTTGGTAAGGTTTGCCTGCTGATGACGAAGACGAGCGCTTGTCACCGGGGCGGTCATTGCTGTATTTTTTTGATGAATTGTTTTCAGTACGATTTGTACCTGAAGTTCTTTTTGGCCTGTCACCGGACTTTGAAGTCCTACTTGATGATCTTCCGGATTGGTCACCCCTTCCGGTACCTGGTCTGTTAAATGCCATACTTTTTGATTTAGCGCTTTCGCAGCGTGTAGGGGTCAAAGTTACGGTTTTTTTGAAGACAATTGCAATTTTTTTTAGCGGTTCAAAATGTACGTTTAGCGCTTTTAAAGCAAGTTTTTGAACCCAAAACTATAGTTTTCAAACATCAAAAAAAGCTAAGTGTTTGATAATCTGCTTTGTGTAATGTACCTTTGCAGCGCATTCTACCAAAATGTATACTATATGGATAAAAAAGAAATGACTAAAAGACACCCAATTACGTGCTCCGTAATAGTGCTACTGGTTATTTTTTCGCTGATTAATATCTGTGGTGCAAATGCCGTACCAAGGACAAAAAAATCAGCAAAAAAACACAAACAAGCAGAGGCCTACAAGCCGGCTTACATTTTCGCCAGCGATGAAGATGAAGCGGTTTACAGCTTTGCAAACGAACCTATTCCTGTTAATGATGAAGTTGTAAACAGCAAATTAAAACGCTCTCTCATCACACACAACTTCAGGCATGTTCAATCAAATATTCTTCAGAATAAAGCGGAAAAACTATTTCCTATTATTGAACCCATTTTACAGGCATACGGCATTCCCGATGATTTTAAATATATTCCCTTAGTTGAATCAGGTTTCGGCGAAGGATCATCATCAAAAGGAGCTCGCGGGCCATGGCAATTTATGGCGGGTACAGCACGTACCTATGGCCTTAAAGTTGGACATGGTATTGATGAGCGGATGAACATCCGTAAATCAACCAGGGCAGCCTGTATTTACATTAAAGAATTATACGCCGAGTTTAACAGTTGGACATTAACCGCCGCTGCTTATAACAACGGCTCAATTAAACTGGAGAAAACTATCAGGGAACAAAATGAGGACAATTATTTCCGTATGCATTTAAACCGCGAAACCGGTGTATATGTGTACAACCTTATTGCCATGAAAGCTATTATCCAACAGCCGCAGAAATACGGCTTCAGAAAGCATTATCGTTTAAAATACTTTAACCCTGGTTCGCCCGAATTGCTGGCTATTAATTAAGCAGCAAGGTTAACCATACTAAAGTAAAATTAATTACGGAGCACTCACAGGCCGATCATCCTAACCCGATGACCGGCCTTTTTTTTGCGTATATTTGCAGTTTAGTTGATTAAGTTAGATTAAGTTGATTAAGAGGGTAGTTGATTAAGATAGTTAGTTGATTAAGTTGGTTGAGAGAATGGTTGATTAAGTTTCAACCTAATAAACTCAATCCAACCCAATCAACCCAATCAACCAAATCCAACTCAATCAACCTAATCCAACCTAATCAACTCAATCAACTTAAAAAAAAGAATGATTACAGATCACATCGACCTTGGCGAGCAAAATGAAGTTGAAGTTTACGGGGCCCGGGTACATAATTTAAAAAATATTGATGTTTCTTTTCCGCGCAACAAGCTGGTGGTAATTACCGGGCTGAGTGGCAGCGGCAAATCATCATTGGCATTTGATACCATTTATGCCGAGGGGCAGCGCCGTTATATGGAAACCTTTTCGGCCTACTCGCGCCAGTTTATGGGCGGTATGGAGCGGCCTGATGTGGACAAAGTTTCGGGATTGAGTCCTGTTATTGCCATTGAGCAAAAAACAACCAGTAAAAATCCACGGTCGACAGTTGGTACCATTACCGAGATATATGACTTTATGCGTCTGCTTTTTGCCCGTACTGGTGAAGCATACTCCTATGTGAGTGGCGAAAAGATGGAGCGCATGTCTGAAGAGCAAATACTGCGTACAATTGCCGAAAAGTTTGACGGGCAGCCGGTAAATATCCTGGCGCCGGTAGTTAAAGCCCGTAAAGGCCATTACCGCGAATTATTTGAGCAGATACGTAAGCAAGGTTACCTAAAGGTTTGGATTGATGGCGCTATTGCCGATGTGGAACCAAAAATGCAGGTTGACCGCTATAAAATTCACGATATTGATATTGTGGTGGATAGATTAGTGGTTGATCAGAACGATACCAAGCGGTTGTATACCTCTATCCAAGCAGCCCTCAAAATAGCTAAAGGTATTATCCGTATTGCCGATAAAGACAATAACGTTGCTTATTACAGCAAGTACCTGATGGATCCGGTTTCGGGTATTTCGTATGATGAGCCTCAGCCTAATACTTTCTCCTTTAACTCGCCTTATGGTGCCTGTGATAAATGCAGCGGCCTGGGTTATATTTTTGAGGTTGATGAGGCCTCTGTTATCCCTAACCCAAAACTAAGCATTCTGAATGGTGGCCTGGCTCCTATTGGCGAGTACCGCGAAACGTGGATATTCCAGGTGTTAAAAGCTTTGGCTAAAAAGTATGAGTTTTCGCTGTCGACACCTATAGAAAAACTATCAAGAGATCATTTGGATATCATACTTAACGGAACAACCGAAATGGTTACTGTAGCTGTGGAATATAACAAGTGGAATGTGCAGAGTTATCAGATTTCATTTGACGGGGTGATCCGCATGCTGGAAGAGCAGCAGGAGCGTCGCAACGACGAAGGGATGGATGATATGGAGAACTACCGGGTGCTAAAAGCCTGTCCGGTTTGTGATGGCGCAAGGTTAAAAAAAGAATCGCTGCATTTTAAGGTTGATAACAAAAATATCTTCGAGCTGGCCTGTATGGATATCAATACCCTGCAGGAGTGGTTTACCGGACTGGAAGATCGCTTAACCGAACGCCAGAATGTTATTGCCAAAGAAATACTGAAAGAGATAAGAGCCAGGATAGTTTTTCTGCTGGATGTTGGCTTAAGTTATTTGACGCTCGATCGTACAGCCAAAACACTATCAGGTGGTGAGGCTCAGCGTATCAGGCTGGCTACACAAATAGGCTCGCAGTTGATGAATGTAATGTATATTCTGGATGAGCCAAGTATCGGCCTGCACCAGCGTGATAATGAACGTTTAATTAATGCCCTCAAAAACCTGCGCGATTTAGGCAATACTGTACTGGTTGTTGAGCATGATAAAGACATGATACTGCATGCTGACCATGTAATTGATATGGGCCCGGCCGCCGGTGTACACGGCGGGCAGATAGTTGCCCAGGGTACGCCCGCTGAATTGATGAAGGCTCATACCCTTACCACCAGCTACATTAACGGCGAACGCGAAATTGCCATCCCCGAGCACAGGCGCGAGGGTAACGGTAAAATATTGAGCCTTAAAAAAGCTACCGGACATAACCTTAAAAAGGTATCGGTTGATTTTCCTTTGGGAAAACTGATTGGCGTTACCGGGGTATCGGGTAGCGGTAAATCAAGCTTGATTACTGAAACGCTGTATCCTATTTTAAATCATCATTTTTTCAGGGCGAAGAAACATCCACTGCCTTATGAAAAAATTGAAGGATTGGAACATATTGATAAGGTGATTGAAATAGATCAAACACCTATTGGCCGTACCCCACGCTCAAATCCGGCTACTTATACAGGTGTGTTTTCTGATATTCGTAACCTGTATGTGGCGCTTCCCGAATCAAGGATAAGGGGCTACAAACCTGGTCGTTTTTCATTTAACGTAAAGGGCGGCCGTTGTGAAACCTGCCAGGGGGCCGGTATGAAAGTTATTGAAATGAACTTTTTGCCCGATGTGCAAGTGCCTTGCGAAGAATGCAGCGGCAAAAGATATAACCGCGAAACACTGGAAGTGCGCTATCGCGGAAAATCCATCAGCGATGTGTTGGATATGAGCATTGAAGATGCAACGCCGTTTTTTGAACATATCCCGGCCATTTATCGTAAGGTGAAAACCTTGTTTGATGTGGGTTTGGGTTATATCACTTTGGGACAGGCATCAACCACCTTATCTGGTGGTGAGGCACAACGTGTAAAGCTGGCTACTGAACTATCCAAAAAAGATACCGGTAATACTTTTTATATTCTGGATGAACCAACCACTGGCCTGCATTTCGAAGATATTAATGTATTGCTCGGCGTATTGAATCAGCTGGTTGACAAAGGCAATACTGTATTGGTAATTGAACATAACCTGGATGTAATAAAAGTGGTTGACCACGTGATTGATCTTGGGCCGGAAGGCGGATCGGGCGGAGGGAAAATACTGTTCAGCGGTACACCAGAAGGATTGTGCAAGGTAAAAGAAAGCTTTACAGGGAAATTTTTGAAAGTGGAGATGGAGCCGAGGGCGAAGAAATAAAGTTTCGATAAAAACAGACAAAAATAGCGATGGGTTTTAAAACCCATCGCTATTTTTTTTACGGAATATTTCAATATGTACATGAACTTGTACATATTAATGCGGTTCGCTATCTTTATATAAAATTACTTAAAATGCAAATCACCACTTATACAGCTTTCAGGCAACAATTAAAAGCCTATCTGGATAAGGTAAGGAATAATCATATGCCATTATTTGTTACCAGTGCCAATGGTGAGGATGTTGTTGTGCTTTCGAAAAGTGATTATGAAAGTATGCAAGAAACCTTTTATCTGCTCAAAAGCCCCAATAATGCTGCCCGGTTATTAAAAGGTATTGAAGATTATGAAAAAGGATCAGGAACTGAAAGAACCCTGATTGAAGAATGAAAATAGTTTTTCTTGACCAGACCTGGGAGGATTATTTGTATTGGCAAAATACAGATAAATCAATGTTAAAGAAAATTAACGCATTGGTGAAAGAAATTGACCGTTCGCCATTTGACGGAAGTGGCAAACCTGAACCCTTAAAGCATAATATGGCCGGCTGGTGGTCGCGTCGGATTAATTTGGAACACCGTTTAGTGTATAAAATCGATAAAGAGTCTATTGTTGTTTTGCAGTGCAGGTACCACTATTAGTGCCAGACAATTCCCGAAATTGTTTTAGAAACACTTCTTTTTCATCAATGCTAATCAGTAGCTGGTCAAAGATTTTTCTGCTGCCATAAATTCCTTCAATGTAATACGGCTGGCTAAGGTTTAAAATAATATCGGGTTCTTCTAGTTTTTTAAATGGAGAAAGAGCTCTTAAATTTTCGCCAGTAACACTTTGTTTATTATAAATTTCTGCACTTATAATATCCTTCAAATCAATGGTTGTTTCTGCTAATATGCCATAGCGAATAACTAACCGATCATCATTAATTTGAATAGGTCTCTTAAGAATTGATCTTGCTATGCCAAAGGCTTGGAGTACGGCGTAAAAACTTATCCCTGATACTATCCAGGCGACTTTGCCACTCCATTTTTGCAGTAGCAAATGAAAAACAAAAGTCTCAATCAGTATCATAAAAATAAAGACCCCAATTAGTGATATTATCCCGGTTTTTTTATGATAGCTGAAGGTTTTATCGCTGTAAGCAACTTTGTGCCAATTAAAGAATCCATAATAAAAGGCAGCTATTTCGGCAGTGATAATTGATGTCAATCTTGGCGGCAGCAACTCTTTCGATACCAGTTTAAATACGGTATAGAAATCATCATCGTTTTTCTTGAGCAGAGATTGCCTTGATCTTATTTTTTGTGTTTGTACAATGAAAAATACAATGCTACAAAGTTCAACAACCGGAACCATCCACGCCTTAACTTGATGCAACAAAAATTGGTTGCTTTTAGGGATTATAAAGCTTGCAACAATTAACCCGATGGTAAAGAATAAGGCAGTTGAGTATTTTAAATTTTTACTCCGTGTGCTGAGTAAAGCATGAATTACGGGAATGGAAAATGCCAGGTCAAGCGTAACGCCTATTGATAAATTATGATTATGCGTAATGAAAAATCGGGTGAAGCTTAAAAGGACGAGCGAAAAAATCAACGTTATTGGCAATATTAGGGCAACCGCCTGACGTTTGATTTTAAGGTTGAGAGTCAACATTGCTTTTTAGATTGAATTTTTACCGGATCTTACTAATTACGCAAAATTTGCGGATACATTTATAATTACCATGGAGAATTTCCGTCTAAAAACCATTTAACCGCCTCCTATACTAGTGGAAAATAAAAATTTGATATTAACTAAATAGTTAGTTAAATTAGGATTTTAATCCTTCGCTAATGAAAAACCTGATTTTGCTAATAGCAAGTTTGCTGTTGTTTAAAGTAAGCACTGCTCAAACGGCGTTTCCGCCACAATATTTATCACTGGTACAAAAGGCCGATTCTTTGTATGATGCTAAAGCGTACAAAGAATCGGCTTTTACATATTCCGAAGCTTTTAAGGGAAATGCCTGGAAAGCAAAAACCAACGACAGGTATAATGCTGCCTGTAGCTGGTCCGTGGCTGGCTATGCTGATAGTGCATTTTCTAATTTAATGCTGATAGCCAACGATGGCTCTTATATTAACTATGCCCATATTATAATAGATTCGGATCTTATTCCCTTACACAACAGCAGTAGATGGCTCGTATTATTAAAATTAGTTAAGGCAAACGAAGACAAGGTGGAGGCAACACTATAATAAGCCTGTTTATGAGGAGTTGAAGCAGATTTATGGCGATGATCAGTTAGGGAGGGTGAAGATGGATTCTGTAATTAAGAAATATGGTTATGATTCAAAGGAAAGAAAATCCTTAAGCGCTGATATCGAAAAAAAAGATTCCATCGACCTGATAAAAACAGAAAACATATTGGACAAATATGGCTGGCTGGGCCCAGATCAGGTTGGCGACATGGGGACAATTACGGAGTTTTTAGTTATTCAGCACGCAGATCAGCCCGTTCATGAAAAATACTTACCCATAATGCGCCAGGCAGTAAAAGAAGGCAAGGCCCACCAGGAAGATTTGGCCCTGCTGGAAGACCGTACAGCACTTGAAGAAGGGAAAAAACAAATTTACGGTAGCCAGGTTGGCCTTGATGTAAAAACCAACAAGTATTATATAAGACCGATTGAAGATGAACCAAACATAAACAAACGCCGCGCCTCAGTTGGCTTAGCACCGCTGGAAAACTATGCCAAGTTTTTTGGAATTGATTATAAATTACCAAAGCAGTAAGGCTAACCTAAACCAATCAGCCCGAATTAATGGAAAATCTTCTCCATCAATTCGGGCTGACATTTATCTATTTGTAGCTTCTTTCCTAAACCTCAATCAAAATTAACGCCGCCATAGCTGGAATGAATATTCACTTGCGATTCTGTTCCATCTTTACCAAAATGCCCTTTATAGTTTTTGGTAGGTCCCTGATGTTTACTGCCATCCGGTGGTGTTTTGCTGGTAATGGTCACTTTATCATCGCTGAAATCGAAACCACCATAGGTAGTGGTAATATCAAAATTGAAATTGTTATTACCGGGCACGCCGAGCGATACCGTTGAATAAGATGCGTTAACATTCAATTTTTTAAAGGAATTGGTCAACTCATCTATTTTAAAACCACCTACGTACGACAGATCCATATCGGCCCCGCCTTTTAGTCGGCCTAATTTAAATGAGCCATAACTTAAATCGGCCTTAAGGTTGGTGCACTCCTGAATGTTTACACTCCCGTACGAAAAATCTAAGCGGGCTCCGTTAACCGAATTTACATTCAGGCTGCCATAGCTGCCGTCTATTTCATTAGCCGGGTTCGTCAAATTTTGAGCAGATACACTGCTGTATGAGGAATTGATTTTTACCTTGCCATTAAGGCTCGGCAATTCAATTGCTCCATAACTTTGTTCAACATCCAGGTCAGTTTTGGCCGGCATAAATACATTATAATTGATGGTCAATTTGCGCACCCTGCCGCGGCCCATGTTAAAAAAGCTCCATGAGTTGCCATTGTGCCCAATTTCGGTTTTGAATGAAACCACATCGCCATTTTTACTGTCGATAATTTGCACACCGTCCAGCAGTTTCTGTGCGTCTTCATCTGAAGATGCTTCGGCTTTAATCTCTATATCAACTTTTACCTCGTGCCTGTCCCAGGTATTAACAGTGATTTTACCATACTGATTGTTCAGTCTTATCCGGTCGTTCCCATCAATTGGATAAGTTTTTGAATAAGCCTTAGATCGGTCGCTTTTTGAATACGACTCATTATTACTACCAGAAGAGCTGGTACTACATGACGAACCAGTACTAATATTTACATCCTGATTCACATCTACATTAATACTGCTAACCAGGTTATTTACCTGCATGCTTATTTTAGGGCCGATGTTACTTAAACTTAACGACAAACCTTTACCCAGGTCTTTTAAACCTTCATTAAGGGTTTTGCCCAGTTCATCTATTTTTAGCTGCAAATCTTTTTCATTAACGGTAGTTTTTACCGATACCGATGGCTGTGTGCTCACTGAAACAGATACATCCTGCGCAAAACATGCGGTACTTATAGCCATTAAAGCTGCAATAGCCGGAAATATTGTTTTATATGCTTTTCGTTTCATCTTTTTGATCTTCTTTCATTTTGTTAAACTGCTCAATTACATTAAGCTGCTGGTTAAGCACCTCGGTTTGTATTTGCAGGTTGTGGATCATTGCGTGCAATACCCGTTCCTGGTTAGGGCTGGTAGGCAATTGATTTTTTAACTGATTATAGGTTGAATCCATTTTGGCAATTTCAGCGCTGAATTGCTGATAAAGCTGCGGATCAGTTTTTGCAATGGATTTAAGCTCGGTACGTTGCGACTCAATCATGGATGTATATTCCACCTGTTGCTGGGCGTATATGGGATTAATAGCCGCCAAATCAACACCTTGTTTCCTTTGCGAATGGATATAAGTGGCGAAGCCTATGCCCATCACCACAACTACCGCCGCCGCAACCCGCATTACAAAACCAAGCGAAAATGTTTTTGCTTCACGCGTTTTTAACTCAGTATGTTGTGCGGGTAAGTGCATTTCTATTTTGGCCCACAGATCAGCAGATGGTTCAAGGTCGTCAAATTGGTCCCTGTTCATTTCTATAAAATCTTCTAATCGCTTGCTCATTATTTAATCCCCTTCAATTTTAAAATATCAATCAATTTTCTTTTTGCTCTCAAAAACTGTGTTCTTGAGGTGTTTTCTGAAATATTCAGAATTTGTCCTATCTCTTCATGGTCATATCCTTCCAGCAGATAAAGTGATATCACTAATCTGTAACCTTCGGGTAGTTCCTTTATCGCCTCTTTAACCCGGGCTGCCTGGTATTGTACATCTTCGTCATCCTCCGGCTCTTCGTCGGCAATGTTTTCAATCTGTTCACCTTCCATCTCAATGAGCTCCAGCTTGCGTTTGCGCAGCATATTGATGGATCGGTTTACTACTATCTGCTTTAACCAAAGCCCAAATGTAGTATCCTGTCTGAAATCTTTCACCTTGTTAAATGCATCCAGAAAAGCTTCCTGCAATACATCTTCAGCCTCGGCAATATTTCCTACTATCCTAAAGGCGACATTTAACATCGCTTTAGAATACAATTTGTACAACTCATAACAGGCTTTTTTACTCCCCTGCTTACATTCAACCACCAGGTTGTAATGTTTGTCAACGTATACTGCTTCCAAATTTTGATCAGCTTGCATGGTATATGACGCAGTGTTTTTATGAACGTTGCATGAGGGTGACGAATTTTGGATTCCGCAGGTTCAATTTCGGAAATATTTTCTTTTTTCAGAAACCTGTAAACTGCGTTATATTTACCGGGTAAGAAAAATAAACGCCGGTTTTTAAACATGACTAAACGAATGCTTTATGCTGGTATCGGGTTAATGATGCTGGTTACGCTGCTTACTTATTTAAACCATTTTAACAATACCTTTCAGTTCGACGATTATCATACCATAGTAAATAATGCCAATATCCGTTCGCTGAAAAATATTCCACGGTTTTTTTCTGACGGTACTACCATGAGTGTGTTGCCGCAAAATCAGGCCTATCGCCCGGTAACCGTAACTTCTTTGGCCATTGATTATTGGATTGCAGGCGATTATTATCAATCATATTTTCAAACCTCCACTTTTATATGGTTCCTTGCGCAGGGCGTGCTGATGTTTTTTTTATTCAGGGCGTTACTTGATAAATCGCTTGATAGTAAATTTAACGGGTATGTGGCATTAATAGCAACTACCTGGTATATGCTACACCCAGCAAATGCCGAAACGGTGAATTATATTATTGCCCGGGCCGATGTACAATCAACCGCATTGGTAGTGCTGGCATTTGTAATGTATATCTACTCGCCGTTTTGCCGTAAAACTTTTTTGTACCTGCTGCCGGTTGGTATTGGTGCGCTGTGTAAGCCGCCCGCAGTAATGTTTGCACCCTTGCTGTTTTTTTATATTTTGTTGTTTGATGAGCAGCTGAGTTTAACGGATTTGTTCAAACGCGCCAACTGGAAACGAATAGCTAAGGTGTTTGTAAAAATATTGCCTGCATTTGTTTTCTGTGCAGCAATGTATGTGTTTATTGACCGGATGACCCCAAAAACCTGGGAACCCGGGGGTACATCGCGATTGCAATACCTGATTACACAGCCCTTTGTTATTCTGCACTATTTCGGCCAGTTCTTTTTACCTACATCACTCAGCGCCGATACCGATTGGACGCTATTACCATCCGTTTGGGATATCCGCTTTTTTGTGGGCTGCATCTTTATTTTGTTGATGATTGCGGCGGCTTTTTATACTGCTAAAAATAAAAACACAAGGCCAATTAGTTTTGGTATTATCTGGTTCTTTTTGGCTTTGCTGCCCACTTCGAGTATTATTCCGCTTGGTGAGGTGCTGAATGATCACCGGATGTATTTCCCTTTTGTGGGTCTGGTGGTCAGCGTTAGCTGGGTGTTGGCTTTATTGCCGGCGCGATATGTTAAACTGGTTAAAAAAGCGGTGATTGTTGTTCCTGTAGTGTCGATATTGAGTGCTTATGCTTACGGTACTTATCAGCGCAATAAAGTTTGGCATACTGCCGAAACCCTTTGGCACGACGTATCTGAAAAAAGCCCGCAAAATGCGCGTGGGTTAATGAATTATGCCGTTGCGCTGATTGGTCAACAACGATTTAATGAGGCAGAAACCAACCTGCGCAAGGCGATTGGGATTTTGCCCGAATATGCTTTTTCGTATACCAATATGGGTATTATAAAAGAGAAAGAAGGGCAACCCGAACTGGCTGATCACTTTTACAGGATGGGCGTTGAGCTTGGCTATAAGTTGCCTGATGCCTATTATTATTACGGGGTGTTTTTGGCGCGTCAGTTACGTTACCGTGAAGCGGAACCTATATTATTGGAGGCCATAAAGTTATCGCCTTTATATATGGAGCCACGTATGGCGTTGATGAATATTTATAGCATGACCGCGCGATGGGAAGAGTTAAAAACTCAGGCTAACCAAACCCTTCGGCTATCGCCGGGTAATGCTGATGTATTAAGTTATTTAAATGCCGCCAACCTGAAGCGCAATCAACTCGATTTAGAAGATATCGCCATAAAAAAAGCCCCCAATTTTAATAAGTATTTGACTTTGAGTGAACGTAATTATGAGGCTAACAGATATGATCAGAGTATAAATACTGCGAAAGAGGCATTACAATTAAAGTCTTCATCGGCCGAAGCTTATAATAATATTGGCGCGGCCCTTATCAAACTAAAAAAATACCACGAAGCCGATACCGCACTTAAAATAGCATTACGTTTAAAACCTGATTTTATATTCGCTAGAAATAACCTGCTGGTAACGGAAAAAGCTTTGGAAGATGAAGGAATAAAGCCAACCGGACTTGCCGCTGCAGATTTTGTTGACCTCAGTTTAATTTATTTTAATCAGGGGCAGTTTAAGCAATGTGTTGCCAATTGTAATTATGCTTTGCAGATACAGCCCAATTACCCGTTGGCCTATAATAATATTTGCGCCGCCAACAACCAGTTAGGCAATTGGGACGAGGCTATTGCTGCCGCAAAAAAAGGATTGCAGTTAAAGCCCGATTATGAGGTTTTGAAAAATAATTTGGCGGCTGCCGAGAAAGGAAAAAACGCTAAGAGGTAGTGCTTGCTTTAAAATTTAATAATAGCAGTAATAGATTTCGTAAGTTTTTCAGCGTGAATGACCCCATCGGGGTCAAATATCGGTAGAAAAAACGATAACAATTATGTCGTGCCGTAGGTACGAAACCTATACGCGGGCAAGGTGGCGTACCTACAGCACGCTAGAATTGGTCACAAAAATATTTCTACCGATATTTTGCACCTACGGTGCATTTTTTGTCATTTCACCTTCACAGTCCCCGGATTTTATCACTCAGGATGACAACGTTGTTTAACCAACTTTCAGCTATCGAAAACCTTTACACCTTAGTGGCACTAGGTTAATACAGCAAATGGTCATACGGATATCTTTCGGTATGTATGGCTTTCACTTCTTCATAAAGTAATGACCTGAACTCTTCAATATTTTCTTTTTCGGTGGCCGATATAAATATAGCAGGACTATTATTTTTTGCCATCCAGCTGTTTTTAAAATCGTGTAGGGTTATTGGTTCGGCCTGTTCCTCAATGTTGTGATGTTCGGGTTCAAAGGCATCTATCTTATTAAAAACAGTGATTACCCGTTTGTCAATGGCACCAATTTCCTTTAGGGTTTCATTAACGGTATGAATCTGATCTTCAAAATTAGGGTGCGAAATATCTACCACGTGGATCAATATATCCGCCTCGCGTACTTCATCTAGCGTCGATTTAAAACACTCTACCAGTTGGTGAGGTAGTTTACGGATAAATCCAACCGTGTCTGATAACAAGAAGGGTACATTTTCAATCACCACTTTTCTAACCGTAGTATCCAGCGTAGCGAACAGCTTATTCTCGGCAAATACTTCCGATTTCGACAGCATGTTCATGATGGTTGATTTACCCACGTTGGTATAACCTACCAGGGCCACGCGCACCATTTGCTGCCTGTTTTTACGCTGTGTTTCGTTTTGCCTGTCGATGTTTTTCAGTTTCTCTTTCAGAAGAGATATTTTGTTCAAAATTAAACGACGGTCAGTCTCAATCTGCGATTCACCCGGTCCGCGCATACCGATACCACCTTTTTGGCGCTCTAAGTGTGTCCATAAACGGGTTAGGCGTGGTAATAAATATTGTAACTGGGCCAGCTCAACCTGTGTTTTTGCCTGGGCTGTTTGCGCGCGGCCGGCAAATATGTCCAATATCAGGTTATTACGATCAAGGATCTTTACTTGTAGCTCATTCTCAATATTACGCAGTTGCGATGGGGTTAGCTCATCGTCAAAAACCACCATATCAATCTCCTCAGCTTTTACAAAAGCTTTGATATCTTCCAGCCTGCCCGAGCCAACAAAGGTTGCTCTGTCCGGTCGTTGCAGCTTTTGGGTAAAGTTCCTTACTGTTTCAGCACCGGCAGTAGCCACTAAAAATTCTAATTCTTCTAAATATTCTTTCGCTTGCTCATCTGTTTCGCCCTGGGTAATTACGCCCACTAAAACAGCTCTCTCCTGCTTCACAGCAGTATCATAAAATTTTTGCTTCATTTACTAATGAATTAACAATGGAAGTGCCAAACTCATTATTTGGCAGATATTAATGTATTAACCCAACCGTGTTGTTGTTTAATCAACCTTAAATTGGGTACAATATGCAAATGTAGCAGGTTATTTGCTATTAGCCGCCATATAATCTAAAGTTAAGTTACACATGGCTTTAACACCCAACGAAAACGTACCCTCGTCGATAAAAAAATCAGACGAATGATTTACCGGTGCGGTTAGTGGATCGCCGCCTTTAGGCAATCCGCCTAAAAACACGTAAAAGCCCGGGATCTTTTGCTGATAAAAGCTGAAATCTTCGGCACCTGTTACAGGGTCGGCCAGTTTTACGTTTGCAATACCAGCCGTTTGCTGTAATGAAGGCACCATCTTGGCTGCTAAATCCGGATCGTTATAGGTGACCGGGTAATGAGTGGAATAAGTGATGTGTGCAGTAGCGCCCTCGGCCTCCGCTATATTGGTCGATATATCGTTCACCCGTTTAATCAGCAGTTTTTCATCAGCATTGGTAAAAGCCCGTAATGTGGCCAGCATCACTGCTGAATCAGGAATAATATTGAACCGGTTTCCAGCCTTTATGGAGCCGATAGTTACCACCGCCGGGTTTTGGGTGATATTGATATTGCGGCTCACTATAGTTTGCAGGCTATTGATAATTTGTGCCGATATGACGATAGGATCAACACCTCCCCAAGGCGCCGCGCCGTGTGTAGACTTACCCTTTATTACAATTTGTACACTGTTCACGCCGGCCATTGTGCCACCGGGCCGATAATTGATAGTACCCGTGGGTATATAGGAAATAATATGCTGTCCGAAGATGACATCAACTTTAGGGTTTTCCAACACGCCTTCTTTCACCATTTCTTCGGCCCCGCCAACCTCGCCTGGATCAAGACCTTCTTCTGCTGGCTGAAAAATAAATTTTACTGTACCGTGCAGCTGACTTTTTATGGAAGTTAATATTTCCGCAGTTGCCATCAGCATGGCCATGTGCGAATCATGACCGCAGGCATGCATTACGCCAACCTCCTGCCCATGATACATGGTTTTTACTTTTGATGCAAAGGGCACATCCGTATGTTCGGTAACCGGCAGGGCATCCATTTCTGAACGCAGGGCGACTACCGGCCCCGGAAATCCGCCTTTTAAAACCCCAACGACGCCGGTAGTTGCTACACCTGTTTTTACTTCCATCCCCAGCGATTGCAAATATTTTGCAATAATGGCCGCTGTACGCACCTCATGATTACCCAATTCCGGATGTTCATGAAAATCGCGGCGCCAGGCGACTACCTGTGCCTGTATGGAATCGGCCTTTTTACTGACTACATCTCTTAATGATGATGTTTGCGAAAATGCCGGCACCGCGGCGCTAAGGAGTAATAGCAGGTATAGTTTTTTCATTATCAGGATTTTACTCTCCTAATATAAATAAACCAGTATCCAATACAAAAAAAGTCATACTAAGTTTAGCATGACTTTTTTAATATCTATATGTGAACTTGTTTTTATACAATATAATTCCACCCGTGGGTGTCAGCAACTGTACCATATTTAACGGCATCAAGCGCTTTCAATACCTTTTGGGAAAATTCTCTTTCTTTCGGATCAACTAAGAAATATTCTTCACCATTATGGCTGATAGAACCAACCGGGGCAATAGTTGCGGCGGTACCGGCACCAAAGGCATCCTGTAGTTTGCCGTTTTTAGCACCTTCAATAATTTCAGCAACAGATACACGGCGTTCTTCAACCGGCATACCCCATTCGCGGGCAAGGGTTAAAACGGTATCGCGGGTAACGCCATCTAAAATGGTATCGCGGGTTGATGGGGTAATCAGTTTGCCATCCAACACAAACATTACATTTGCAGCTCCCATTTCTTCTACGTATTCGTGGTTTTTGGCGTCGGTCCAAATTAATTGGTCAAAACCTTCTTCGGTAGCTTTTTTAGCCGGTAGCATACTACCGCCGTAATTGCCCGAAGATTTAGCATAACCCATACCGCCCTCGGCAGCGCGGGTGTAATGCGTTTCAATTTTAACCCTTAGTGTTTTTGAAAAATAAGGGCCAACAGGGCAAAGCAGCACCATATATTTATAGGTTTGCGATGGGGCAACACCTAAAAACGGATCGGTTGAAAACATAAACGGCCTTATATATAAGGCATGATTAGCTTTTGCAGGCACCCAATCGCGGTCAATATCTACAACGGCAGCGATGCTTTGTAAAAATATTTCTTCGGGCAGGGTAGGCATGCACAAACGCTCGGCCGATTTGTTAAAGCGGATAGCATTTTTATCCGGACGGAAAACAGAAACCGTACCGTCGGTATGTTTGTAAGCTTTTATACCTTCAAAAAATGATTGACCGTAATGTAATGATGAAATAGCCGGACTCAACCCAATTTCGCCATAAGGAATAATCTCAAAATTCTTCCACTCGCCATCGACGTAGTCGGCGACGAACATGTGGTCGGTAAAGTTTTTTCCAAATGGTAAATTGTTAAAATCTGTTTCACTCAAGCGCGAGTGTTTAGTTTTGGTGATTTTGATGTCCAGCGTCTCAGTCATGGCCGTATTTATTTGGTTAGTATAGAAAATGGCAAGTTAGGATTTTTTTTGCTTAGATGATAGCCGATTGTTGATGGTTAATAGCTATTTGTGAAATATTTTTGTCATTTTTTAAATAATGGACTGATAAGATTTAGTAGTATCCTTTAAACTCAAAGAACGGCCCTTTTTAGTTTCGATTGGAATTGGTAATTTTGATATAGGAAGCAAACAAGGTAATGGACAAAAAGAATATCAAAATATCAAATGAGGAACAATATTCGTTTCCTGGTCTTAGGTCATATTCTATAAATGAGATACTGGCAGCGGGTGGGACTACTGCGTTTGCAAATAAATTAGGTAAAAATGCTCAATCATTGCTTGATTATTTGAAATCGATACCTAAAGAAGATCTTCTTACGGAAGAAGAGGTTGCTGATGCTCTGAAAATTCTTAATGAAAGCAAATGAATATATTACTGGATACTAATATTCTTTTTCATCTTTCTAAAGATTTAAGCTTTCGATTATTGACAACAATTATAAACCCTGATAATCAAATAATGTATGTATCAATTGTTTCAATTGCAGAATTGAAATCGATTGCTATGCAAAATAACTGGGGAGTTAAGAAATTGGGATCAATGTTTGATGTTTTGAATAGAGTAAACATTATTGAAATAAACTAAAATCTGATACAGACCTACTGTGAAATTTACGCTTTTTCTCGACGTAAAAATCCTTCATATAAAGATTACGAATTCTTAACCCCAAGGAATATGGGGAAGAATGATTTGTGGATTGCGTCAACGGCAGCCTTGTTGGGATTAAAACTGGTAACATCTGATGCAGATTTTAATCATTTGCATCAAATATTTATGGAAGTTCAATTTATAAAACCTGAGTTATTGATCGGATAAAGCTTTTGCTGTAGTATTTTATCAGATACTTTTCAATACACTCTCCACCCAACCTTTACCCCAATTTTCTACTTCGTCATTACTCCACAAAGCGGGATAAAAAATTCGTTTCTGAAAACGCGGAGGCAGGTATTTTTGCCAGTTGGTACCGCCGGTGGCTTTAATATCTTCGGGATCGCGATTTAAATAGCGCACTGCCGATTTATAATGGGATAGTGGCCAGTTTACGTTTACATTAATATCCAGTTGCTTTAATTCAGCTTCAAGTTCGGGTGTTGTCTGGTTGTTGGCTTTAAATTGATGATACAGCGCGTTAAAGTTTAGGCTTACATTCTCTTTTCCAAGCTCAATAAAAGTTTTGGCGTATTTTTTTTCAAACTGTTTAAGCGTCAACGTTTTTTTGCCGGTGGATAATTCGGTAGCACCAAATTTCCAGTAGATAAATTCAAACTGTTCTTCAATAGTGGCGGTGCTTAGCTCTTCCCTTTTGTCGCGGGCAACGAGATTGATAAAGTCGCTGGCATAAATCTCAATCATACGGTACTGGCCCGATTGAAATCCACTGGCCGGTAATAATGACATCCGGAATTTTAAAAACTGTTCTTTCTCCATTCCGTCAACCATAATTTCAAACGACTGGGTAAGTGCTTCAAAATAACGATTAATGCGTTTTAGCCGGGCGGTAAAAAAATCAACCGTTAGAGGTTGTGCTGAGGTGATCTGTTTACACTCGTGCAGGGCTAGCTTAAAATATAGTTCCGTTATCTGGTGATAAATAATGAAAATCTCCTCATCCGGGAATGGTGTTTTAGGGCTTTGTAAACTTAACAGGGTATCTAAATGGATATAATCCCAATAAGTTAAAAAATCGGCATAAAGCAAACCGTCAAGATACGAAGTCATATCCTGTCCCATTGCTTCGTACTTCTCTTGTAGCCTGTTAAGGCGCTCTTCTATTTCGGGCGAAAATTGCATGGAGCAAAGTTAGTAAAGTATAGCTTTTAATAGGATGAGAATAACATTTCTCAATAATTAAGGTTTATATAATAACAGGAAAGTTGTTTTCCTGTCAATACATCATTACCATTATTTAAACAATAAAACCATGAAAAGCGAATCAAAAATTGTGCTGGCCGGCAGCCGAAAAAAGCCTTTGGAAGGATGTGAACCGGTAACACTCAGCAAAAACAAAAAAATTGAAATAACCGTCAGGCTAAGAAAAAAGGAGGCACTAAAGCTCACGCCAAGCAAAGTGATGAGCCATGAGGAATATAACCAGCAGCATGGCACCAATCCGGCCGATGCAAAGCTGGTTCATCAATTTCTGGTGGAGCATGGCCTGCAGGTAACAGAAACCGATTTGCCCCGCAATTCGATAAAAGTAAAAGGTAGTATTGGCAAGTTTGAAACGGCATTTAACGTTAGTTTAGCCGGGAAAAAGGATAATGCGGGCAATAGCTATCATACCCGTAGCGGCGATATTTATATTCCCCAATCATTAAATGGCATTATAACCGGTGTATTTGGTTTAGATAACCGCCCTATTGCCCGGCCTATGTTTCAGGTTGCAAAAGCAACGCCCTCAACCTCATATACTCCGGTACAGGTGAGCCAAATTTATGGTTTCCCAACAGGTGTAAATGGAAGCGGGCAAACTATTGGCATTATTGAGCTGGGCGGCGGTTTCAGGGCAACTGATATTAAAAACTATTTTAAAAGTTTAAAAGTAACTGCGCCCAAGGTAAAGGCGGTTTTGGTTGATAAAGCTAAAAACAAACCCACCACATCAGGCAGTGCCGATGGCGAGGTAATGCTGGATATAGAAGTTGCTGGCGGCGTTGCACCGGGCGCAAACATTGCAGTTTACTTTGCTCCTAATACCGATCAGGGGTTTTTAGATGCCATTACCAAGGCTGCGCATGATACTACTAATAAACCTTCAGTAATTTCTATTAGTTGGGGAGGTGCGGAAGTGAATTGGACCGAACAGGCATTAACCAACATGAATGAGGCAATACAAGCTGCCGCTACCCTGGGTATAACGGTAACCGTAGCTGCCGGCGATGGCGGCTCGGCCGATGGTGTTACAGACGGCGATGTGCACGTCGATTTCCCGGCATCAAGTCCTTATGCGCTGGCTTGCGGCGGTACGCGTTTGGTGGTGAATAAAAATGGCGAATTAACCGAAACGGTGTGGAACGATAGTGATACCTCTGCAACAGGTGGTGGTGTGAGCGACTTTTTTGCTTTACCCGATTACCAGGCGAATGCAAATGTGCCCGTTTCATTGAGTACACAATTTAAAGGCCGCGGCGTGCCCGATGTGGCAGCAGATGCCGACCCGGATACCGGCTATAACATTTTGGTTGATGGCAAAAAGATGGTAATTGGTGGTACCAGTGCCGTAGCGCCTTTAATGGCTGGATTGATGGCCTTGCTTAATCAGCAAAATGGCAATAACGCAGGCTATATTAATCCGACGCTGTATGCTGCACCTGGCTTGTGCCGCGATATTGTTAGCGGTGATAATATTACCACCACCACCCATTTGGGCTATAACGCCGGTCCCGGATGGGACGCCTGTTCGGGCCTGGGGGTATTGTCAAAACTTGGTGCCAGCGCTAATGCGTAATACTTCAATAAATGGTTCCGGGTGTTATGCACCCGGAACTATTGCGCTAATACCTTAACCTTTATGCTCATCATAATTTAGATTGGAATGAAAAAAAGCATCATCAACCCAACGTTTATTGCTTTTGGCACGATGATGCTATAAAACAGAAATTATTAATCATTCCTAAATCTAAAAAAATGAAAAACTCACTTTACGGCCTTATCACACTCTTAATGGTCATTTTTATTATATCGGCCTGCAACAAGTTTGCCGATCCACTGGTTAGCACCAGCACACAATCAGCCGTCGCTAAATCTACCGCCCTGGCCAGCGGTAACGGCCTGCAATTACTTGCCAGCAAGTACAAAGTGAAAATCAATGAACCTGATACTTTATTATTGTCGGGTGCAAAGTCAACCGATTCTATTCGCTGGAGTGTGTCGCCGGCAGGGTTTGATTCATTAATTACTCAAAAGAATAAAGCTTTGGTCTTTTTTAAAAAGGCAGGTACTTACCAGGTCAAGGCTGCTGACAATGGTGGAACCCCTTTGGTTGTTTCCATAACCGTTATCGATTCGGTTTATCATCCACAGCCACAATATACCACAACACCACTTACCGGCGATCAAATTACATTGGTGCCCCATTTTTATAGCAATCCGGCAGTCGATTCAAGTTACCTTACTTTTGTGGCTCAAACACATAATGTTTATTGCGGTACCAGCAAACTTAACCTTACCGATAGCCTGGTTAATAATACTTACGCTATTGACTTTTTAAATGTAATACAACCAACGCCATGTGTAATTGGCAGCAGCCCTATTGGTACAGTAATTAATTTTACACAAAAAATACCGGGTAATTTACCAAATGGCACCTATCCGTTGTCGGTTACTTTAAATGGCACAACCTATACCGGCAGTATTGTGGCAACGTCTACAATAATTACCTTTAAATGGAATTATAATTCGGGCGTTTTGATTTCGCCTAAACAAATTAACCGGTAATAACACAACAATAAATAATAATGGCTGTAAGCGTTTACAGTCATTATTATAAACTGAATTATATAGAATAAAAAAATATTTTGATTTCGACCCAACGTTTAATGAATGATTTCCGAAGGGCTTTTTAGGGCGCTTGAGCGTATATAATATTGAATGAGTCTTTCTAAAAAGCAGGCAGAAAAGCTGGTAAAAGGATGTATTAACAATGACCGCATGGCCCAGGAGGCCTTGTACAAGCTGTTTCATGCCGATATGTTACGGGTTTGCTACAACTATTTGCCCAATAAGGAACTTGCTAAAGAAGCTTTTAATGCCGGGTTTTTGAAGGTGTTTCAATCTATACAAAACTTTGATGTTGCAAAAGGCGAACTGGGCGGCTGGATCAGAAAAATAATGATCTATACATCGATAGATCTGGGTCGAAGCGAGCTGAAGTTTAGTCATATGTCATTGATAGAACCTGAAGACGAAGTTTTTTTTATTTCGGCCTCGGTTTTAGAAAAGTTGTTTTTTGAGGATATTTTAAAGAATATACGAACATTGCCTTATGCCACACAAACGGTTTTTAATTTATCGGTATTGGATGGTTTTACGCATAAAGAAATTAGCGAACAATTAAATATAAGCGAGGGTACATCGCGCTGGCATTTATCTGAAGCCAAGAAACAATTAAGAGCATTGCTTGAAACTTCCGGGAAAAGCACCGAGCAGCTAACAGAAAGGAGTATTAAAGCGAAATGAAAAGTTCATTCAAATACCTTACGCTCTGGCAGAAAAAGAGGAGCGAATTGTTGGTTAATGATGATCCGCAAACTGGCTGGATGGAAATGCAATCCTTATTGGATGAGCATTTGCCGGTTAGTGGCGAAAAAACTTCCCGTTTTAAAAAAATCAAAATATTACCCTCACTTTTTATCGCTTTTTCGGCCGCGGCTATGGTGTATACCAGTGCACATATTATTTTAAATAAAGTACGTCACACCCACGGCCATTATACAACACTCAATAAGCAACATTTTGCGGTCCATCCTATGGCTGGTAATTTAACCGGAGATAGCTTATTGTCTACCAATCAACCTTTAAATGGTACTGATAGTACGACATCGGCAAATGGCTCAGCTAAGAAAATTACTATAGGCTCAGTCCCTGGCAATACAATAAGGGGCACAATAGCTTCCGGTATCACGCCAAATGCTCCGTCAGTGTCGTCGCAAAATAAAAACCAGCCCGTCATAACTACTCGGGGGAGTAACCGATCTGGACTTGCAACGCCATCTGGCGATAAAACTATTGTTTCGCTAAAAAAGAGCCCCCTCGCTTCTTTAGCTAATAACAACCCGGCCAACAGCAAGAAAAAGAACGCAGCGATATCTGCAAACAATGGAACTACACCTGACAAGAAACCAAACGCTGGCTTATTGGGCGGCAGCAAAATAAATAATGCCAAAGTTTCACCATCATTGCATAATAATGTGCTGGCATCAACATCAAAAAGGAGTAGTCATTTTTCAGCGGGAAGTAATTATCATTTGCAAAACACGAGTAACGGCTCGCAAAAAAATGAATTCCATAATCGGGGTAATCATAACAGGAACCAAAAAGAAACATTAATTAATAATGATGGCCAGGCAGTTGATGATGTTAACGGCAGTGATGATTTAACAGCAACACCTCCACAGCAAAATTTGCTTAGCCATAACAATGTCAACACCATAATTATTCTTCAGCATAAACCAGGAAAACAGCAGGGACTTACCTCCAGCAATACCAATAATAAAGTTAAAAAAGGCAAAATATCAAAAAACTCCGGCCCATTTAATATTGATTGGGGTATTTTGAGCGGGGTAAATACCTCAGGTAGTTTTACTTCATCAAAACAAAATTCAAATTTTTATGGCAGTTTGCCGGTGGATGCTTATTTCGGGCTATTTGCCAGCTATAACTTAAACGATAAATGGGCAATTGGGCTGCAAACGCAATTTTACAGTCCGCAAACCATTATAACAAACTATACCCATGCAAATAATAGTAAGGTCGACTCCGCTCAATTGCTGCAAATAACGGCGTCGCGTAAGGTATATACAGTAAATATTCCTATCCACGTTATTTTTAAGGTTTCCAATTATGTAAACGTTATTGGCGGCCCAGTTATTGGCATCCCGGTAAAACAAACAAACGCAGGCAGTACGCTGCTGCCATATAATATACGTACCGATTCAACCTATTATAAAAGTATATCAACCATGCTGAATCAAACCCAATATCAGCAAAAACTAAACTTTGGCTTTAATGCAGGCGTAGATCTGCATTATAAGCGCTGGCTTTTTGAGGCCGATTATTTAAGAAGTTTAAGCGGATATTCGGTAAGCTCCGGTTTGGGAACATACAAATCAAATAATGGTACTTTTCAGTTCACTATAGGCTTCCAGATAAGTAAACCACGGCAATAAGATTTTACGATTTTAAAATAGCGGCAAACATATTTCTGCTTACTTGTTACTATATTTATAGCAACATCCTTTACCACTATGATAATAAAAAAAATACTTATTGGAATTGACGATAGTAAATATGCAGAGCATGCCGCCGAATATGGCTTTGATATTGCGCACAAATTTAACGCAGCCGTTGGGCTGGTTAATATTGTTGAACCGGTGATATTGCCGCAAAGCATATCGGGTGCTGACCCGCTTACCGGCATGTCTGCCGTGGCTACCGGGGTTGAGGAAGCCGAAATAATGGATATCCAGAAAAGTCAGTCGGATAACATCGTTGAGCGCACTATTAAAAAATTTGCTGGCGATATAACCGTAACCCAATTTCACGAGTTTGGCTCCAGCGCCGATGGCATTGTTAAGTGTAGCAAAGAATTTGGCGCCGATTTAATAGTTATAGGAACCCATAGCCGCACCGGATTAGACCGTCTGTTGATGGGCAGCGTGGCCGAACATGTAGTTCGTCACGCGGAAGTTCCTGTATTGGTAGTGCCGTTTAAGGAAGTAGTTTAGTGGTTCATGGTTAATAGTTCATAGCGAAAATCGAGGTCGCCATGAACTATCAACCATGAACTCAATCAATAAAGCAATCTGAATTTTATAGTTTGCTCAATTGCTTTCAATTCATTTAGCACCTGGGTATCGTAACCCGTGTTGACATCAGTAATTACATAACCTATTTGCGGGTTGGTAACCAAAAACTCGCCCACTATATTAATATTGTGACGGGCAAATACATCGTTTATTTTGGCCAATATGCCCGGCACATTTTTGTGAATATGAATAAGGCGGTGGGCATTATTAATACGCGGAGGCTGCAAATCGGGAAAATTACAACTGGTATGTGTTTTACCCTCGTTCATAAATGCCAATACTCTTTTGGGGATAAAATCATCATTGCGGGGGTTATGTTTGGGATCATCAAAAATAATAATGCCGTTTTCGCAAGCTGCCTCGGCTAATTGCTTACTGCTTATCTTGCCAAAAATACCTATCACCTTTAATCTGCCGGCATTTTGTAATTGCTCTGCCGTTGGTTGATGGGCCTCATCGCAAAATAAAACACCAGCTTCTTCCAGATATTTATCTTCAATAGTTTCGCGCTGCCTTATATTATATCCTTCTTTGCGCATTTGTGCCAGGGCATCTTCCTCAATTTCGCCCACTACCAAACATTTTATCCGGTTTTTAGGGTAAGATATGGCCCTCGGTAGTTTATTGATATATAAAAACTCATCAAAGCTGGGGGTAATGTGATCTGCCTTTTCTGCTACCGATTTCCGCTCAATATTTTCGGTAAATGCGAAGAACTTTTTAATCATTCCTGATTCCTTTAACTGGAAATCAGAATAACCATCACCAATACCAAATATCTCACCTGGCAGGTTCAGCTCTTTTAATAGCTTCACTTTGCCACCTTCCTGCGAAAGCGGGTTCTCACGGTCATAGCCTATAATATTGCCATCCTCATCAAACACAAACGTGTTGGCGTAAATATTTTCCTTTTTAATATGGTATTCGGTAACCACGGGGATAATAAACTCCTTGAATCCACCAGACACAATTAATACGGTATCAGCATGGTTTTTAAAAAAGATAGTATTGCGCGAGAAAGATGTGGATACTTTTTTCTTTAGATGTGTAACCAGTTGTTTTAAATGATCGCGATTAGCCTGCAATAATTTAACGCGGTTTTCCAGACTTTGAGTAAAGGATAACTTGCCTTCCATCGAGGCATTGGTCAAATCTTCTATCTGTTTATATATTTTTTCCCTGTCGGGATGATTTTTTAGGGAGATACGGGCCAGTTCGTCCAAAGCTTCTACCTGTGTAAACGTACTGTCGAAATCTATAATAAAGTATTGGTCCATTCTTTATCGATGTGCAAATATGAGAATGTGCAAATGTGCAAATTTTTTGGATTGATTTTTTGATGATGTTTATTAAGTTGATAGGATGGGTAGAGTATGGTAATAATAATCTAGTTTATTATATTTGTATATCATTTGGCAACATCAATATTTCAACCATTTGATATAGTTAACTGGATTAACAAAAAAAGCTTGGCGGCAATGAAAAAAGAACAAAATAACTTTAATCAAACCTAACCATGCAGGTAAAAATTGAAGATCACTTTCTGGGTGAAGTGGCCAATTACAATAAAGTCCCTGGTAAATCACCTTACCCGGACGAAGTGATTAAAGCTTTTAAAAAACGATTATTCCAAATAAGGTAAGCTAATAGTACTGCTGATTTAAGAAATATCGGAAGCTTGCATTTTGAAAAATTAAAAGAAAAGAAATACGAGGGTAAGTATTCAATCAGGTTGAATAAAGCTTATCGTTTAATATTTCGAATTGAAAACGAAACGGGTAGCCGGATTGAAATTGTTTGTATCGAAGAAATAAGCAATCACTACTCATAAATTTTAGCCCAGGAGGGCTTAATACTTTTATGAATAATCAGGTATTAGATCATAATGGTAACGAGATTGAAATAGAAGCATTTCATCCCGGCGAATTCTTAAAAGAAGAAATAGAAGAAAGAAATCTGCTTAAAAAAGATGTAGCAAAAGCATTAAACATTTTGCCACACCATTTAAGTGAAATATTTACAGGTAAAAGAAATATATCCGCCACTCTTGCTGTTAAACTTGAAAAATTTTTAGGAATCAGTTCCCATTACTGGTTAGGTTTACAAATGGAGTACGATCTGTTTGTCGCCAAACAGGAAGAAGCTCTTTTATAATATGCGTCATTCCTTTATTATAATATTATAACGATGTTGGCGCACTTGACAATATCCTCATCTCCTTCGGGTAATAATTATTAATACGGTTTGGCAGCAGCTTGGCCCATCCTAAAGCATGTCCTTCAAAGTTCATTAGGCTCCAGCCCTTGCTATTTATATTTAGGTCGATGTTTTCGCGACGCAGGTATTGAATTGCCTGGCTATGGTTGAGCTCCGTTTGTAAAACCATATCTTTATTAATATGTATGCTTAATGCCAGCTCATAATCGGGTATCAAGTCGTTCCCCATCAGCTTACCCAAACGCACGCCCGATTTTTTAATATACAGATGCCTTTGTAAAGTGTCCAAACTTTCCTTGTGCTCCTTATTAATAGCCAGCCATTCGTCATTCACTTTAAAATAGTAAAAGTCGCTGGGTTCGTTCAAATACTCCTTAATTATATCTATCTCTTTCATGGCTAATTTTTGGTAACCTTTTGCTTTAAAGGATGGTGGCTGATCACTTTGTTCCCGTTTCCTTAAAACGGAAGCAAACAAGCCTTCACCTTTTACCTGGCCGGGATAAAAACGATAACCCCATGCCTTTTGCTGGTTCGACTGTGTTTCAACAATACCCCAGTCCTTATTAATAGGTATACGCAGGCTTTCCATATCAAATTCACTACATAGCCAATCCAGTATATCCTCGTTTTCCTGGTGCGAATAAGAACAGGTACTATATATAAGGTATCCACCCTCATTTAAGGCCGGGTAAATGTCGGCCAATATCCGTTCCTGCCGTTGGTGGCAGAGGTTGACGTTGGCTTCAGACCATTCGTTCATTGCATCAGGATCTTTCCTGAACATGCCCGACCCTGAACAGGGGGCATCAACCAGTATCATATCAAAAAAGCCCGTTAGTCTGCCAAAGTCTTTCGGGTCGTTATTGCTTACTATTATATTAGGTGTACCCCAGCGGTTAAGGTTGTCGCACAAAACAGGCACCCGCGTTTTTATAATTTCATTGGCAACCAGTAAATCATTACCGCCAATGGCCGAATTAATGAGCGTACTTTTACCACCGGGGGCGGCGCATAGGTCTAATACTTTAATAGCATCATCATGAGTTGGCCTTATTGTTTTAATAATATGATCAATAAACATAGATGATGCTTCCTGTACATAATAACACCCTGCATGAAAAAGCGGATCAAAAGTAAAGGATGGGCGGGTGTTTAGGTAGAAGCCATCCGCACACCAGGGCACCCGTCCATCAGTTTTAATAGTAGGCCTTTTAAAAGGATTTAACCTTATAGAAGTGGGCGATGGTGAATTTTGATGAGCGCTGATGAAATTTTCGCTTTCAAAACCCGGCTCGCCGGATAAAGAAGACAGGAAATTTGCCGGGAAATGTTGGTTGTTCATATCAATTTCAAAGATACAAAATCCATAAATAGCATGTCTGGCCATATAAAGGATAAGAACTAACGCCTGAAATGGCATAGTCTACAGATAGTTACGTTAAAAGTGCTATTTATTTGAAAAAAAGCTTTGTGAGGTTGGTAAAATCTCTGTACATTTGTGACCGCTTTAAGCAAAAGGGCGTTTGTTTTTTGAAATCTGGCAACTAAAAAATAATCTGAAAAAAGTGAAAATTTTACTTGACAGATAAGAATAAAAGTTGCACCTTTGCAGCCCGCAAGAAAGGAAGAAAAGAGAGAGGAAAGGCGGGAAAAAGGCGAGCTAAAAAAATAAAAAAATAAAGTTTGCAAAAGAGAAAAAGGTTTATACCTTTGCAGCCCGCAAGAGAGAGAGAGGAAAAGGGGTTAGGAAGCGAGGGAAAAGGCAAACGAAAAAATAAAAAATAAAGTTTGCAAAAGAGAAAAAGGTTCTTACCTTTGC
>NZ_JANUBZ010000020.1 GCF_024808665.1 Mucilaginibacter empetricola | reverse complement strand
ATTTTGGAACAAAATACTCATGGCTATACCATCAAGGAAGAAAACGAAGCCATACCGTTAAAACGATTCTTGCGCTGTGATAATTGCAATCAATTCCTCCGCGGATATATAGTAAAAAAGAAATCAATTCATTACTACAAATGCTCAACCCTGGGCTGCAAGAATAACCGTAGTGCCAATGTCCTTAATCAACGCTTTGCCGAGATACTAGAGTGGTTTGCGCTCGACTTCCCGAGCGATGTGCTCCAGCTCATCAAGCAGCAAGCCGTTGCAACCTTTAACCAGTATTCAAAAGGGTATATAGACGAACGAGCTGTGTTGCAGGAAAAGCATGCAGAACTCAATAAAAAAATTGCCCGCTTAGAAGAACGATTGATGGATGAAGAAATACCAAGCGAGCTTTATTATAAGTACATGGCAAAGTATAACGAAGAAAAGGAAGTGCTGGAAAGTGAGCTGAATAAGGCAACACTTGAAATGTCGAACCTTGATGATTGTGTTCAGAATGCTATTGATTTCGCTATAAATCTGCCTAAAAAGTGGCTTTCTGCCGATTACAACATCAAGCAAAGACTGCAACATTTGCTCTTCCCCGACGGAATATCATATAACCGCAAAACCGATCAATGTCGAACTTCAAGAATTAATTTTGTGTTTTTGTATTTGGCTTATTTAAAGCAGGTTATGACTAAAACAAAAATTGGAATATCCACTTTACAGCTAGAGTATTCCAATTTTGCGTGTTTGGTAGCGGGGAGCAGGATCGAACTGCCGACCTTAGGGTTATGAATCCTACGCTCTAACCATCTGAGCTACCCCGCCGGGTTTTTATTTATTATGGTTATATTCTATATCACGTTTATTTCCAGAACTGCCGTCCGCCTTGTGGTGGATATGAATCCTACGCTCTAACCATCTGAGCTACCCCGCCGGGTTTTTATTTATTATGGTTATATCTTATTCGCAATTACTTTCAGAACTGCCGTCCGCCGCGACGCGGATTTTATTTTAAAACGACAATGCCTTTAATTGTTTATATTTCGCCTTTCGGTTAATTAAAGCCTGCCCCGTTTTAAAAAGGTTTGCAAATATAGGATAAATTCGTTTTCTTTAGAAAAAATGTTAACATTTACATCATTATACTGGTTTCCAATTATAAACGCCCATGTCTGAAAAGAAGAAATTTACTATTGAATATGAAATAAAATCGTCTCCACGGATATTGTACGGCTTTTTAAATGAGCCTAACGGGCTTACTCAATGGTTTGCTGATGATGTAAATATTAAGGACCAGGTTTACACCTTTACCTGGGATGGCGAGCAGCAAAAGGCCAAACTGCTGCTGCAAAAAGAAAACAAACTGGTACGGTTTAAGTGGGTTGATGACGAACCCCAATTCTACTTTGAAATGGAAATTCTTCAGGACGAACTTACTAACGATGTAGCTTTAGCGATAACCGACTTTGCCACTGAAGATGCCATAAGCGAACGCAAACTTATCTGGAATAACCAGATTGAGTATCTCATTAGCGTTTTGGGAGCTTAAAAACATCTAATTATACCTACTTTTGTACTGTAAACATATGATGTGCCGTTATTGCTGCTAACACAGTACAAATAACCCATTTTCATAATGGTAACCAATGGTACAACCAGGCGTTTTAAATGAAAAAAATACATCTTTTAATACTTAAAGCTTTCATAAGGCCTTTTTTAGTCACCTTTCTTATTGTAATGTTTGTTTTGTTGATGCTATTTTTATTTAAATACATCGATGATTTAATAGGCAAGGGTTTTGAATGGTACGTTATAGTTGAGTTAATGATGTACGCATCGGCAACCAATGTACAAATGGCTTTGCCTTTATCGGTATTACTGTCGTGTATTATGACTTATGGCAGCCTTGGTGAAAACTATGAGCTGGTTGCCATAAAATCGGCCGGTATATCATTACGCAGGGCCATGATGCCTATGCTGGTTGTAATTTCGCTGCTAAGTATTGTAGCGTTTTTATTTTCCGATTATATGCTGCCCATTGCCAATCTGAAATATTATTCGCTTTTATACGATGCCCGGCAGCAAAAATCAGCCAATTTTTTGCCCGAAGGGGTATTCAGTAGTAGCTTTCCAGGCTATGCTATCCGCGTAAAAAGAAAAGATGCAGATGGGCAAACCCTGCACGACATTATGATTTACACCAAAAATGCCGCACAAAATAATACCGATGTTTTGATTGCCAAAGAAGGTGTAATGTATCGTACACCGAGCGGAAAATACCTGGTATTGAAGCTTACGGATGGTGTTAGCTACTCTGAAACGCCGGGAACTTCAAATTATAATTTACGCCAGCGTTTAATACGCCGTCGTTTTAAAGAAACGGAACAGCGTTTTGACATTTCGGGTATGGCAAAAATTCACCGCACCGATGAGAATGAATTTAAATCGGCCTTGCAGATGATGAATTTAAAACAACTTAAAGAAACCGAGAACCTAAACAGGCGGCAGGAAGACAGCACCTTACTGGTAAACTTTAAATTGATCAGCAGCTACGTAAAATATTTTTATATCCCGGCAAAGTCTGACGTGGTAAAGCATACTATTGCTTCAAACGGCCAGCCTTTGGAAGGACTCAAGACCAATCAACAAATAAGTGCAGTACAAAACGCCTCGAGCGAAGCGCGTTCCATTCAGGATTTGATCAGAAACAGATCGGAGAGAAGTAAGGATTTGACCAATAACATCCGCAGGGCTATATTGGAGTATCAAAAAAAATTCACCCTATCCGCTGCCTGTATTGCCTTGTTTTTAATTGGTGCTCCGCTTGGTGCCATCATCCGTAAGGGCGGCCTTGGGTTGCCTGTGGTGGTTTCGGTGATATTTTTCCTTATCTACTACATTATATCAACCATTGGCGAAAAATCAGCTAAAGATGGCGACCTGTCCCCGATAATTGGCTCTTGGGTAGCTATTTTTATCATAACGCCCATCGGCTTTTTCCTGTCGTACAAAGCAGCAACAGACTCTGTACTGTTCGACATGGAACTATATAAGCGTTTTTTTAACAAACTATTTAAACGAAAAGCCACCGCCTGATTACCTTCGTTTTTTTGCACCAATAAAAATTAATTAGTCAGCCGGGCAACTAATAGCTCGGCCGATCAGTACATATTTACACAGCGGAGACCAGATTAACGCCGCCAAACTTTATTTTTGTATAAATAAAACTAAGTATGCCTGGTATACAACTAGGTGTATTAAAATGCCTTAAGCATGCTAAATACAATTCAAGAAGCAATAGAAGCTATAAAAAACGGGAAAACCATTATAGTGGTTGATGACGAAGATCGCGAAAATGAAGGCGATTTTTTGACAGCCGCCCATAATGCTACACCCGAAACTATAAATTTCATGATCCGCCAGGGCCGCGGTTTGGTTTGTGCCCCTATTTCACAAAAACGCGCTAGAGAGCTGGAACTGGAGCCGATGGTTAGTCATAATACCACTTCGCACGAAACCAACTTTACCGTTTCTGTTGATTTACTGGCCGGATGCACCACTGGGATTTCGGCATCAGATAGGTCAAGAACCACACTGGCTCTTATTGACCCTGCAACCAAGCCTGAAGACCTGGGAAGGCCGGGTCATATATTTCCATTGATTGCTAAGGACGGCGGTGTACTGCGCCGTGCAGGGCACACTGAGGCGGCAATTGACCTGGCTGTGATGGCTGGGTTTGAACCTGCCGGTGTAATTTGCGAAATTATTAAGGAGGATGGCGAAATGGCCCGTCTGCCCGATCTGTTAGAAATAGCTAAAGAATTTGATTTAAAAATCATCTCTATAAAAGACCTCATCGCCTACCGTTTAGCTACCGAGACTTTAGTTCGTAAGGATGTGTCCGTAAAAATGCCAACCCAATGGGGCGATTTCGATATGATTGCTTACACGCAGGTTGATAACGGCGACCATCATCTGGCGCTTGTAAAGGGCACCTGGGAACCCGGCGAGCCTGTATTGGTGCGTGTACACAGCTCATGCGTCACCGGCGATATATTCGGATCATGCCGTTGTGATTGCGGCCCGCAATTACACAAAGCCATGGAAATGATAAACCGCGAAGGCAAAGGTGTTGTGGTATATATGAACCAGGAAGGTCGCGGCATTGGCCTTATCAACAAGCTTAAGGCATATCATTTGCAGGAAAATGGCATGGATACCGTTGAAGCTAATTTGGAACTGGGCTTTAAGATGGATCAGCGCGATTATGGCGTTGGGGCACAGATATTACGCAGCCTGGGTATTTCAAAAATGCGTTTAATGACCAACAATCCTACGAAACGAGCCGGCCTTATTGGCTATGGCCTGGAGGTAGTTGAAAACGTGCCTATTGAAATTGCGCCAAACAAACATAACGAAGCTTATTTAAAAACCAAAAGAGACAAAATGGATCATGCTATCATGCTTGATCATTGATCGTCATCAACAGGTTTAACATCATTAGTATTTAATGCCCCCGGCGTAGGTACAGGGTTGGGTGTTACAGGTTGTTTTTTCTGTTGTTTTTTGAATATGGTTTTGAAGAACTCAGCAAACGTATCAAAATCGCGTTGATATACTAAACCTACACCGTTTACGTATTGCACACTTAACTGATCGTACAGGGTATTTAACGTAGTACTGTTAAGTACTCTGTACGAATACCGCGCACTTAAATTACCATCTTTTTGAATAAGGTATTGCGCCTCAAAATCCTTGGTTAACTGATTAAAGTTGGAGTTAAACAAGGTACCTCCGCTATTCTGAAAAAGATCGTTACTGCCCGATTCTGTATTAAACAAACTGCCGGTAAATATCAACCGGTCTTTCACCCTATACGTTGCGCTAAAATCATTAAATGATCGAATGTTAAGGTCAAACCCTTTAATGTTTGACTGCGAAATAAAGCTATTTAATTTATTAAAGGTGAACTCGCTTATTACCTCGCCGGCGGTGTTTACTACCTGGTTGGTTAAGTTACTGTTGGCCCCGTTGGAAAAATTACGCCTCACAATAATACTTAGTGCCTGCTGACTGCGATTGTTGTTATCGGCCAAATAATTACTCAAATCATCTTTAATTGATGGATCGAGTGGGAAATTGAAATCGAAATTGATATCCGGCTGTAACAGTGTTTTGGTTAGTATTAACTCAGCCTGCACCAACTCAAGCGAGTGGCCTTTGGGCGATTGTGAACCCGCTGCCTGGTATAAAGGCGAAATATCTGTCCTTACCTCATAAATGGCATTAAGGTTAATGGTTGCATTGGATGGATTGCCCGTCCAGCGGATAGTGCCGCCCTGGTTAACAGTGAAGTTTTTGCTGATAAAGTTTTTGGCGGTAAATTCAAATTTTCCTGTTGTAATTAAAAAGTCGCCAAACATTTCAAAATCGCCCAGGCTATTAATGTTTAGTTTTAGATCCTTTGCCTGCCCGCTGCCTTCCAGTACACCATAATCAGTTGTAATTTTTACCACTGTCTTTTCATCTACCGTTAAATCAAAATTCAGGGTAACACCATTAAAAGCTCTATCCAGCGATGGCTTTTGTTTAGTAGTATCGTTATGGCTAACAAATTTTATAAAGTCGTATTCGCCTGCGGTTAAGGAGGTATTTAAAGGAATATTGAAAATGGTGCCTGCTTCTGTTTTAGCTTTGATATCAATTTTCATGTTATCAACAGGACCATTAAAGCTAAAGCGACCGGTTCCGTAGGCCGTTCCAAAATACAGGTGATTATCTTTAAATGTAGTATTTAATGCCATCAGGTTATTCGCATCAAGTACGGCTTCAATATCCGGGTTGGAAGGATCACTCATATCCACCGTTCCGTTAACAATACCAACGCCTTTCTTATTATCCCTTAACACCATTTTGTTAAGCTTTATCACACTGTTTTCAACATCCAGTGTATCTGATATGACATAGGGGGTTTTCAGATAAATTACCGTAACGCCGGTGTTATTCAACATCACCTTACCATTCAGTTTTGGTTTTGACGGCGGCCCGCTCAGTTTAAGATCAGTTGAAACGGTACCTTTAATATCCGACACCAGATCTCTGATAAACGGTTCAAAAATAATGGCCTCCGTTTTATCCATCTTCACTTTAAAATCCAGATTGTCGGTCACATCTTTGCCCATGTGGTATACCCCGTCAACATTCATGGTTTCCAGGCCCTGGTTATTAATATTCAGTTTCACGCTGGCCTGACTCCTGTCAGAACCTAAAACCGATTGAAGTTTAACATCGCCTACCAACGTTTTATTCATCACCAGCGAGTCAATCCCCAAATTAGCGTCCACACCCGGCGAATTTATAATCGACGTGAATTTAACATCCCCATTTAACGTTCCTTTTAATTTAATCCCCGTTGTTCGCGTAAGCTGATTAAAGGTAGCCATACTGAATTTATCGAACGACAACTTCAGCACATCCTCAGGGTTATCAGAAATAATACCGTCAATTTTCACCTTTTGATTACCGTTAGATAATTCGAAACCAGATACGTCGGTTTTACCATCACGGAAACCGATTTTTACTTTTTCCTGCAAACGCCAGTATTCATGCTCCAAAATAACGTCTGATGGCAGCAGCTGTACTTTAACAGAGCTGTCGCGCGAAAAATTTACCAGTCCATAAAGATCCAGTTGATTCACGGCATTCATGTCCGATAGCTTAATGTTAAAATCTAAACTATCCTTATTAAGTAAGTTGCTGATCGTGATATTTTTGATAACCAGGCTATCTGTTATATCAACTTTGCTTAACGACAAGTTCAATCCAAGGCTTTTATCATTGGTGTTTTCATCAATAATAAAATCGTGAAAAACTATTTTGTCATATTTTATGGTTTTGATATAGGCGTTAATAGTGGCTATTTTACTTTCAGAATTAAACTGACCAACTATCACCCCCTGATCTGGTATCTTTAAATCGGGCATAAAAAGGGCAAATACCGGGTCGGTATTTTTAAGCGTTACGTTAAGCGTAAAGTTTTCGGGGCTTGGCTTAAAAATTTGAGTTTTTAACGAAGGAATATACTTTTTAATTACCGTTTTAAAATACGACGGCAAAGTTGCCAGGTCATAGTTCCCTTTTATGGTACCATCCGCAATGTCGGATTTAAGCGAAAGTTGTTTTTCTTCTCCCGATCCACTTGAATTTACTAAAATAGAATCCACCACATAATTATGCCGCGGATCAACTATCCTTAATTTTTTCAGTTCGACGCTGCCAACAATATTGCGCAGATCGGTGCCCGCTATGTTGGTTTTAATTTGCGAGGTAACGGTAACTGTATCGTCAACAAGCTTCAGGGTGTGCAGCCTCGCGTCAGCTACGTCAGCCTGTATATTATAAATAGGCAACGCCGGGTTTAAATCAACATGTCCGTTCAGGTCGAGTTTAATATTTTTGTCGTTGATGGCTATTTTGGCATCGGCTACTTTTTTATTAAATGTGCCGTTTACGGTAACATTTTGATAATTATAACCATTAAATTCAAGTGCCTGTATCTGCGCATCCAAATTCCCATTCAGGTTTTTTAAAGCATCGCCGCTGCCTTTAATATTTGCGGTAAATGTTGCACGACCAAGACTTTGCTGGTCAAGCAGGCTGCCAATGTCAAAAGCATAGGTATTTAGCTTGCCGCTATAAGATGGCACGCCTTTTTTATCAATTTTAAGATTGATGTCGGAATCAAAACGGCCCAATTTTGTTTTAAAAGTACCATATGCCACAAAATCATTTTGCATGCCGGTGAAGCGACCGGTGAAATTAACATTCCCGAATTTTGAAATAATATCGGGCACCTTTGCATTGCGGGTATCGGTAAACCGGCTATACAGGTAATCCATATCGGCCTTGTTGGTGGCTATCTCATCAAAATTAAGTTCCAAAAATGTGTTATCCCAATCGGGCAGTCCCCGCAAGCTAAAATCGCCCTTAACATAAGTGGCCTTGCCGCCGGTAATCATCAGGTCTTTCGCCTTCAAATTATTTACATAGCCTCTGATGCGCCCATCAACTCCTAAATCAAATTTCACGTGATCCAGCCCATCGGTAAAAAATGAAATATCGGTTGACGATATCTGCGAATTATGAAAATCGCCATCCATATAAACCTTGTCTTCAATGTGCGAGCCTACGTCATCAAAGCGCTTAAATTTCATCCGGAAATAGTTCTTAATGCTGGAGTGATCTGTTAAAATATAAAGGTTCTGCGCCAGTATCTGGTTGGTATCAACTGTGGCTTTAGCATTAAACTTCTTTAAATAAAAACCACTCTTTTCGCGCAGCGTTAAATTGGTCACATCGCCTTTAAACAGGTGGTGTACCAGATCCATATTTTTTATAACAGCACTGAAATTTTTAATATCGATATCATCAAAATTCACCCCTTTTATCAGGGTATCAACCAGCTTATTTTTATAGCGGAAATGAAAATTATTGATGGCTACTTTTTCAAATATCACCTTCCAGGGTTTGCTTTTGGTTTTGCTGGTATCTGGAGAATTGAAATAATTAATAATGAAATCAAGATTAGAGGTAGTATCGTTCAGCTTTTTAAGATATGCCGAACCGTTGTCCAGCTGAATCAGTTTAAAATCAATGGTTCTATGATCTGATATATTGAAAATCGAAAGCTCGTTTAAATTTACGGTTAGTTTTGGTGTGCTTAACAGCGTATCTTTTTGTTTATCCAGCACATAAAAGCTATCCAGCACTACGGCCGAAAAAGGCTTGATATACAAACCCTTAATATTAATTTCGGTATGTAATTTTTCAGACAAATAGCCAGCGGCTTGTTTTGCAGCCCAGGTTTGCACCGGTTTGTATTGGAATATTAACAATAGTATGCTAAATGCCAATAAAATAACCAATACTATACTTAACGCTATTTTGAGTACTTTTTTAATAACTTTGCACTTTAATTGGGTTATCGAATTATTGATTAATGAACGATTAAACAGCCTTTATAGCTTAAGTGTTTAATAATAAACATCAATAACAGATAACTAAATACTTTAATTAATTCAAAAATTGCCGGTAATATTAGGAATCGAATCTTCATGTGATGAAACATCTGCATCGGTTTGTGTTGATGGCGCTATATTGAGCAATGTTATTGCCAATCAAACCATACACGAAGCCTACGGCGGCGTTGTCCCTGAGCTGGCCTCAAGGGTTCATCAACAAAATATTGTCCCTGCTGTACAACAAGCTTTGCTGCTGGCAAAAGTAAACAAAAATGACGTTGATGCAGTAGCATTTACGCGCGGCCCCGGACTTTTGGGCTCATTATTGGTTGGGGTATCATTTGCCAAGGCTTTTGCGCTGGCAAAAAACATTCCGCTTATTGATATTAACCACATGCAGGCGCATGTACTGGCGCATTTTATTGGCGATAATAAACCGCAATTTCCATTTTTATGCCTTACCGTATCTGGCGGGCATACGCAAATAGTTTTGGTGAAAGATTATTTTGATATGGAAGTCATAGGCCAAACCCTGGACGATGCTGCTGGCGAAGCAATGGATAAAACCAGCAAAATACTGGGTTTGCCCTACCCAGGAGGTCCGCTGATTGATAAATACGCGCGTTTGGGCAATCCGGATAAATACCGGTTCCCTGAGCCACAAATACCGGGACTTGATTTTAGCTTTAGCGGATTAAAAACTGCCATACTTTATTTTATAAGAGATAATGTTGCCCTTAACCCCGATTTTGTGCAGCAAAATTTAAATGATATTTGCGCATCAGTTGAAAAACGAATTGCGACTATTTTGCTTAATAAACTGAGCAAGGCAGCCAAAGAATACGGCATAAAAGACATCGCCCTGGCTGGTGGCGTATCTGCCAATACTGGTTTAAGGCTAGGTTTACAGGCTTTGTGCGAAAAAAATGGCTGGCAAAGTTTTATTCCTAAACTGGAATATTGTACTGACAATGCGGCCATGATAGCCATTGCCGGTTATTATAAATATTTAAACGGCGAATTTACCAATCAGGATGTAGCTCCATTGGCGCGAATGCCATTATAGCTCCTAACTGCCAGTTATGGTTGTTTTAAAACAGATGCCAAACTATCGCGAGCAAACTATGAACAATGAACTATTAACCATGAACTAAAATGAATTTTCCCTCTCTTATTTTTTATGCGATTTTCGTAATACCCTTCGTCATATTTTTAGTGTGGTTAATGCGCCAGGACAAGCGCAATGGCAAAACCGGCCTCATTATATTAGGCATAATGGTGGTGGTTGCTATTGCTTATATGTATTGGAAAACTAAGGGCTTATAAACAGTTCGGGTTTTAAGGATTGCAGGTGTTGCAGGAATTTTATAAGTTTATAAAATCAATTATTACCTATTACACCAATTCTACAATAAACCGGATACTATGAAGCCCATAAAACTTTTACTGCTTTTTGTTTTTTTATTGTTTCGCTTTACTGCGTTTGCCCAATTAGATAAGCAAGCTGCTGAAGCATTAATTAAACGTGTTGTGCCTACTATGGCCGATCAATTTGTAGTAAATGAAATTCCGGCTGAAAATGGCAAAGATGTTTTTGAGCTGGAAAGCAAAAACGGTAAAATTATTCTCAGCGGTAACAAGGCATTGTCAGTTGCATCAGCATTGGGCTATTATTTAAAAAATTGGTGCCATAATGATTTTGGCTGGAATGGCAATAACATGCACCTGCCTGCTACGCTGCCTGTAATAAAAGAAAAAGTTCGTCATACTACGCCATACAACTATCGTTATTACCTTAACTACTGCACCTTTAATTACAGCATGGCCTGGTGGGGATGGGATCGCTGGCAAAAAGAGATAGACTGGATGGCTCTTAACGGCATCAATATGCCGCTTGCACTTACCGGCGAAGAAGCTATTTGGCGCGATGTTTACCAAAAAATGGGATTTACCAATGCTGATCTGGATAGCTTTTTCAGCGGACCGGCTTATTTCTCATGGCTATGGATGGGTAACCTGGATGGCTGGGGCGGCCCGCTGCCACAACATTGGATTGACAGTCATAAAGATTTGCAAAAAATGATACTGCAACGGGAGCGCGCCTTGGGTATGACACCTGTTTTACCGGCATTTACGGGGCATGTGCCGCCATCATTTAAAGATAAATTTCCCGATGCTAAACTTAAAAAAACCAACTGGGGCCAGGGCTTTAATGATGTTTACCTGCTCGATCCATCAGACCCTATGTTTGCCCAAATAGGCAAAAAATTTATTGAAGCACAGACAAAGGAATACGGAACAGATCACCTCTACTCATCCGATACCTTTAACGAAAATACACCGCCAACTAATGATTCAACCTTTTTAAGCGGCGTAAGCAAAAAAATATTTCAATCAATGACTGCCGCTGATCCTAAAGCGGTTTGGGTGATGCAGGGCTGGTTGTTTTATAATGCCAGCGATTTTTGGCACGAAAAACAAATTAAAGCCTTACTGAATGCCGTACCCAACAATCAACTGATAGTACTCGATCTATACACAGAAGAGCATCCCGTTTATACCCAAACTGATGCTTACTATGGCAAACCCTGGATATGGAACATGCTGCAAAATTTTGGTGGCAATGTGAGTATGGATGGGCGCATGGCATTGGTAACCAATGAGCCATTAAAGGCCTTAAATAGCTCAAAAAATATGGTGGGCATTGGTCTTACTCCCGAAGCCATTGAACAAAACCCAGCCTTATATGAGTTGATGCTGAGCAACGTTTGGCGCAATAATGCTATAGATACCAAAGACTGGCTAAAAGATTATGCCGAAAGGAGATACGGCAAAAGCAACACCCAGATTAATGATGCCTGGGGATTATTGTTAAACAGTGTTTATGGTACTACTCCGCATCGTGGTGGCCCTTGTTCTATTATTTGCGGCAGGCCATCATTAAGTGCCGGCAGTGATTGGCGGGTTGATACCACGATGAACTATGATCCCAAAAAACTGGCTCAAGCCTGGAGTCTGTTTATTGCCGCAGCTGATGATTTAAAGGAAAGTGACGGTTTCCAATATGATGTGGTTGATGTTACCCGCCAGGTACTGGCTAATTATGCTAATACGCTTCAGCCTAAAATTATCCGGGCCTATAATTCAAAAGACACCATAGCTTTTAAGCAATACAGCACAGATTTTTTACGACTAATGGATGATATGGACCAATTGTTGGGCACCCGTCAGGATTTTTTATTGGGCAAATGGATCAGCGATGCCCGTGCAAATGGCATCACGCCGCAAGAAAGTGACCTGTATGAATTTAACGCCCGCGATTTAATCACGCTTTGGGGCGGCAGAGGCAACCCACTGCATGAATACTCCAACCGCCAGTGGAACGGCCTGATAAAAGGTTTTTACAAACCCCGTTGGGAAATGTTTTTTGCTGCATTAAATCAGTCAATACTCAACAACAGTCCGTTTGATGGCACCACGTTCGAAAACAAAGTAAAAAATTGGGAATGGCAATGGGTAAACAATCACAATAAATATGCTGATACTGTTACCGGCAATGCTGTTGATGTGGCAAAAAACCTGTTTAACAAATACAACAGCAAGGTTCAATAACTTAGGTTTAAACGGTATTTGATATCACTAACAGCAGTACGGTTAGTAATGTGTTCATCGGCAGTACCCAATAAAACGGTGTAAATATCTCTGCTTACTTCGGGCACATCGGTAAAATAACTGTGCTGTATTATCCTGCTTTGCAGGCTCGGGTCGTATTTAAAAGCGGCATCGGTACAGTCAATTACGTAAACATGGCTTGGCACCAGATTCATATTAGCAGGGCCATCGCTACCCAGCCGTTTCATAGGATTTTCGTATTTGGCCGAGAATTTTAGCGCCAGGTCATTCCGGTTGCAGTAAACATGTATGCGGCGGCATAAATTATTTAAACTGTTAAAAGTAAGTCCGCTCTCAAAAAGGTTATTGTCTACATCAGCAGCAGCCAGTATAATTTCTTCAAACACATTGTGGTACTTGTTGCCGTCGGCAGTTATTTTACCATACATATTTTGCAACACGTGATTACCCATGGAGTGGCAAAGCAAATGAATTTTATTACCGCAAGCCGTTAGCTGCGCTTGTTGTCCGCCAAAGGCCTCTGTTAAAAATTCGCTAAATAACTGAAAGCAACGGCCCAATGTAATACCGGCCGTTGTGGCATCCTGAAAATCAGATTTATAACGCAACAGCGACGCACATGATGGCCACGAAAACAGTAAAAGATGTTTTACAGGAGAACCATTTGCCGCAAAACAATTTTCAACAGCCCGTAAATCATCAATGCCACCGGCCCAATCCACATTAAACCCATGAATAAACACCAGTAAATCGCCGCCGGTATCAGCAGCCATATCACCAGCCAAATCGCCAAAAAACTTCTCGCTGCCTGTTTTAACAGGTTCTGCTGCATTAAAGTAATACTGTCCTGTGGGCTTATTCGATCCTGCAACCGCGTTGTCTTTGTCGGGTATTAAAACATACTTTGTAGCGTCAGTTTCTGCGCTATCAAAAGTGGCAAACCGTAGGTTATCGGTACAAACACCGTCGTTAGTAGTGTCTATCTGTTCGGTTCCATTTACGGTGATAATGTTTCGGTTAGTAACTATATAATACTTCATATAGCTTTTTTTAAGAAAATTACGATTAAAATATTAAAAACCAAATGGTTAAATAATTTTAATAGTAAAATCAAAACGCAAATACCGTATTTCTACGTTAATTTTCTTATAAAATATTCTTTAATTTTATCCAAACCTAATTAACCTCTTTCACCTAACCGCATTAACGTCATGTCAGTTATTAATACCTTAAGCCCCCCCAATCTTCCTGCGTCAGCGCAGGACACCCGCCGCGAGTTTAAAACGCTGATGCCCGAAAGCCCCTTTGGCAATATGGCAATGGGTATATCGGGCGGTGGTTACCGGGCAGCGGCATTTGGCCTGGGTAGTATTTCGTACCTTAACCGTGCATGGTTAAACCACGAGGGCGACACACTGCTTAAACACGTAACGTTTATTACTTCAACATCGGGTGGTACATTAACCAATTCCTATTATACTTCTTGCCTGTTTAAACCGGGTTTTGTTTTTGATGTTTTTTTTCAGAAAATGAAAAACTTTATGGATGGCGAGGGCTTGCTGGAAGAGGTTTGCGAAATTTTAAATGATCCAAAAAGATGGGATGAAGTTGGTGAACGCAAAGTGAACGTTAATGGAAAAATGGTTACCGAAAAGGTACAAAAAACACATAACCTCATCAACTCCTTCGCCAAGGCTTATGATAAGTTATTGTTTAATGATCCAACCAACCCGGATAAGAGTTTGTTTGATGTTTATTTCGATCGTAAAGAAAATCCTCATTTAGAAACGGTTTGTTTTAACACTACCGAATTAAACAACGGCATATCATTCCGTTTCCAAACCAATGGCGACCCAACCAGCATCCGCACCTTGGGTAATTATTACCTTAATTTTAACGATGCCAGTGTTGCGCGTAAACTAAAGCTTGGTGATCTGGCCGCCACTTCCTCCTGTTTCCCTGGTGGTTTTGAGCCGATGATTTATCCCAATGACTACATCCACCCTGGTCTAACCGATGCAAATAAAATGCTGAAGGCCATCAACTATAAAAACAACAATCCATTAAACTTACCAGATGTGGTTGATGAACCATTTTGCATGGTAGACGGTGGTGTTGTAGATAACCAGGGTATCTATAGTATGATGATGGAAGATAACTACCGCGCCGATCATCCAACCAAAAAACCATTCGATTTGATGATGGTGTGCGACGTGGGCAGTTATTTTATGGATGCCTACAAAACACCGCCAAAGCAAAATGCCTGGTGGCGCAATTTAAGTATCGATAAGTTTAAAAAACTAATGCCTATTGGCGCAATTTTATTTGTTATCAGCTTGTTGCTGGTTTGTTTAACCGATCATGTATGGCGGCGCCTGGGTCTGCTTTTCCTTTTAACATCGGGCATTTATACGCTTATCTATATCCTCGTCATTATTTCGTTTAACAAAACAATGGCAGGTTTAAAAAGTCAGCTCGGGCAATCTATTGTAAAGGTTATTGGCTTTTTCTTTAAAACGCCTTTTAACAACTTACAGCAAATGCTGGCAACCCGCATGGATTCAATTATGCTGGTTACTGCTAAAGTTTTTTTGGCGCAAATAAGAAGGCAATACTACAGCGAATTTTACAACATGCCTGCCTACAAAAACAGGGTACTATCTAACTACATCTATGAGTTTTCTGATCAGCATGATGCTACCCGTGTGGCCAACTTGAAAATTAAAGATGCCAAATGGTGGCACGGCGAAGTAGCTGCCGATTTATCGCCAAGTTTGGTAATGCAGCAAATGGCTACAGCCGCAACTGCCGTGGGTACTACTTTGTGGTTTGAGCCCGGTAAACAAACCGCACGCGATGCCGTTATTGCCTGCGGACAATTTACCATGTGTTATAACCTGCTCAAACGCATTTACCGGCTGGAGCTATTGGACGATAAATGGAAAAACGATGCCGTTTTACAAGCGCTGAAACAAAGACTGCTGGATGACTGGCGTCAATTTAAGAAAGACCCTGGTTTTATGGCTTAAGCACAAGGCTATTTCCAAAAACTTTGTGCTTTTACCTGTGTGGAGTGGTATCCCTGCATTTTTAGCAGCTTGCGCAGCTGTATTACCATGGTTTGGTTGCCGGTAATATAAAATACAGTATTGTCTAACGTATATTGCTGTTCAATAATCCATTGCATCAGGCTATTATGCCCATAGGCATCCTGTACCGGGATGGGTGTTAACGGCGATCTGAAATACTCATTAAACTGATCGCGGTGACTGGCATTATGTATCAACACAGCGCCCGAAAAACGGGTGGCAGGTACAACCATTTGTTGCAGCGCTAATAAATGTCCAATGCTACTTTCATCGCCCAAGCCAATTACCGCAGGTGTTTCCTCGGGTGCGTGCTGGGTCGATTTTATTTTGTAGTAAGACACTATATCACTTTTTTTGAGTTGCGAAGCCCATTTGCAGCCCGGGCCATTGTGTGCCACATCAATAAACAAGGTACAAGTATGCGTTTCAGCATCCCATCCTGAAGGGGTATAGTCGCGAAAAGTTAGATCGGCAACTTTAAATTTGATATAAGGTATCTCCGTCCATGCAGACATGTCAGCCTGCGGCAAGTGCAAATCAACCTCCATAAAAGTTGACGGTTCCCAGTGGCGCACCTCCAAAACGCGACCAGTTTGCAGTGCGGGTTCAAAAAGCGCACCTGCTCTTTTTTTAATTCTCTCTAATGTAAATGCTTCCATATGATTTTTTATATCACAAAGAAACGGCGGATCCCCTACTGCAACAATGGCTTGTTTGGGGTAATGATAGGACTATTTATGGTAATGCATCCTGAATTCCAACGCAGTTACCCCGGTTGCCCTTTTAAATAATCGCGAAAAATAGGCATGATCTTCATAGCCCAGCGCGTGCGCAATCTCTTTTACCGTTAAGCTGCTATAGTACAATAAACGCTTGGCTTCCATCATTACTTCCTGCGTTATCCAGTAGCTAACGGTAAAACCTGTTATTTTTTTTAATGCCTCGTTTAAATAGGATTCTGAAATATTTAACCTGGCAGCGTATTCCGATGGGCTTTTTATTTCCTTTACATTGCTTACAAGCAATTTTTTAAATGCCTGCGATAGCTGTGCAGGACGCGATGGACGGGAGATAGTATGATTTGTACAACTAAAATAACTTGCGGCCATTCCTAAAAAAGACTTTAGTAAAGAATGAACAATTGCATTATAAAATGGGTTTTCGTCGCTTTCGCGATGCTTTTCTTCTAGTAAACATAATAGTCTTTTACATTGACAAAAATGCTCCTCGTTAAGTATAACCGGTTTTTGTAATAAAAGATGATCTTCAAATACATCGCGAAAGGCTGATGGCACCAGCAAGGGATCAACAGCCACAAACCATCCGGCCGAAACGGCGTTTCTGATGCGGTAATGTACCTGCCCGGGCAAAATGTAATAAATAGAAGCCGGCGTTAAAAACATCTCATTAAAATCAATCATTAAAGAAGCAGTACCTGCTTCCATCAAAAAAAAGATATAATGATCGTCGCGATGCGCACCCAAAGTTTCTGCCTCTTTTGGTACATCACCCTTTTTAAAAAACTTTATTCCAATCCCAGATTTTTCCCTGTCATTTAGTTGATGTATAGGGATATCTTTTATCAATGCAGATTGACTCATAGCCACAAATCTATCAATCAAAAACAAAAAACCCACTAATCACATTAAATGTGACTAGCGGGTTATATTATTTAGCGGCTAATGGTTTATTTTCCGCTGCCGGTTGATACCTGCATAGGGTTTACACCGCTTGATTGGCCACGCGCCGCGCCGGCTCCTATTTTTTGTTTAAACACCTGGAATTTTGAAGGCTCAGCCAATTTACCCCAATAGTTATTGGTTTCGTCGATATCGGCTGTTTCGCGATATGGGTCAATTAAAATAGATGCTACTTCTTTATCCTGTACATAGAATTTTGAAACATGATTTTCATTCAGGCGCCATATCTGAGCTGGAATACGATCAACTTCCTTTGTACCATCAACATAGGTAAACTGCACAATTATTGGCATTACCAAACCGCCTTTGTTGCTGAAGTTAAGTTCATAGAAAAACTTATTGGCATATTTTGCTTTTTCCTCGTCAGTAAATGCTTCCGGGGTACGTGGCACAGGAGCTTTATCCTTTGTCATATCCTTAAACTTCGAGCTATCAACAGCGGCCAGGCCCCTGTCATATTTCCAGTAAAAGTCGCGAACAATGGTATCCCTGTCTACATAAAAGTTAATCTTCTTGTCCTCGCGGTTTCTCACTTTTGATATATCATCAAAACTGTTAACTATAGGAGCAGCAACCTTATTATTTGACGCAGGTGCACCACCAAACTGAGGAGGTATATTACCATTCAAATCAGCTTTAGCCACTTTAACCGAGTCGAGTGAGATATCGCAAGGTTGTGTGCCGTAAAACCAGCCTCTCCAAAACCAATCCAGGTTTTCGCCGCTGGCATCTTCCATCGTTCTGAAAAAATCAGCAGGAGTTGGGTGTTTAAACTCCCAGCGACGGGCGTATTCTTTAAACGCATAGTCAAATAATTGGCGGCCCATAATGGTTTCGCGTAAAATATTTAAAGCGGTAGCCGGCTTGGTATAAGCATTCGGACCAAAGCGAACAATATCTTCAGAGTTGGTCATTATTGGTTCCAACTCATTTTTTGGCAGCTTCATGTAATCAACAATAGTATAGGCAGCTCCTTTTTTGCTTGGGAATTTGTTGTCCCAAAGCTCTTCTGTTAAATACTCAACAAATGAGTTTAGTCCTTCATCCATCCATGTCCACTGGCGCTCATCGCTGTTCACAATCATCGGGAAGAAATTGTGGCCCACTTCGTGAATAATTACACCTATCATACCATTCTTGGTGCTTTCGCTATAGGTTCCATCTTTTTCGGTACGGCCATAGTTAAAACAAATCATCGGGTATTCCATACCATTTGATGCCTCAACACTTTGTGCAACCGGGTAAGGGTAAGGGAAAGTAAAGCTTGAGTAAGTTTTTACTGTATGTGCAACCAACCTGGTTGAGTATTTGCGGTATAAACCATAAGCCTCTTTACCATAATAGCTCATACACATAACGGTCTTGCCGTCAACATTTTGTCCCATACCGTCCCAAATGAATTTGCGGGATGATCCCCATGCAAAATCGCGCACGTTATTGGCTTGAAAAACATAAGTTTTGGTGGCTTTGCTTGGGTTTGCCTCAGCTTTTTTGGCTTCATCTAAAGTAACAATCTCCACAGGCACTTTTGATGTTCTGGCTTGATTGTATCTGGCAAACTGTGCCGGGGTTAAAACGGCGGCATAGTTAACACATTCGCCGGTACCGCCAACCACGTGATCGGCAGGAACAGTCATTTGTACCTTAAAGTTACCAAAGGTTAAAGCAAATTCACCGCGACCTGTAAACTGGTGGTTCTGCCATCCCTGAAAATCGCTGTAAACGCAAAGGCGTGGGTACCATTGGGTCATGGTAAACAGGTAATTGCCATCGGCAGGAAAATATTCATAACCACCACGACCGCCCAGTGTAAGCCTGTCGGATATTTTATAGCTCCATTTAATATTAAACACCATATGCTGACCTGGCTTTAAAGCAGCAGGAAGATCAATACGCATCATGGTTTTGTTAATTACATACGGCAGGCTCTTACCTAAAGCATCTGTAATGCTTAAAATTTTATCGCCATAACCATTATCATCTTTTGATGCTTCGGCTCTCTCCAGCAGCGTAGAGCTAGCCACTTTTGGCAGAGCCGTGCTGGTTTGGTAGTTGGCATTGTTTAAATTGTTGTGTTGATTCTCATCCAACTGTAGCCAAATGTAATCAAGCGCATCGGGCGAATTGTTGTAATAAGTTACCGTTTCTGCCCCGCTAAGTTCCAGTTTCTTTTCGTCGAGCGTACATTTAATGTCGTAGTCGGCACGTTGTTGCCAGTATTTGGCGCCCGGCGCGCCGCTGGCGGTGCGCTGCTCATTTGGCGTAGGTAAAATAGTACCCAACTGCTCAAATTTATTGCCATGGTTGCTGCCCGGATTATTCTGAATATCCTGCGCAACAACAGCACCCGTACATATACAGGTGATAAATAGTGCTGTAAAAACTTTTTTCATTGTATTATTATTATCAGATCAGTTTCAATTTAATAAGCCCCCTCTAAATCTCCCCCGGTAGGGGAGACTTTTATCTTCTATTTTAAATTTAAAGCCCTCCCTGCCGGGGAGGGTTGGGTGGGGCTATGGAAGCCTTTCCAAAGCCATCTTTAAAGCCAGTGCAAATACACCCGATGACAGGAAAAAAATCCAGTCTCTTCTTTTCACTTTCAGGAAATTTAAAAATAGGATGCCGACTATCAAAATTATAGCAACCACAAATATCTGTCCTGCCTCCAAGCCTATATTAAAGCCAAATAATCCCCAGCCAATGGTTTGATCTTTAGCCAGCATAATACGGATAGCATTTGCAAAGCCCATCCCGTGAATGAGGCCAAAACACAAGGCAAGATAATAATTTATTCTTGCACTTTTCCCATCTGTATCAACCTGAAATAGGTTGTTGAGCGCTGTAATAAAAATGGTGCAGGGTATTAAAAACTCCACCCATTTGCTCGAAAAGCGAATAACATCGTACACACTTAACGCCAGCGTTAGGGAGTGACCGATGGTAAACGCGGTAACTAAAATCAATACACGCTTAATATCACCTATGGTGTAAACGCATGCCAGGGCCAGGATAAACAGCTGATGATCTAAAGCATCTGCGCTGATGATGTGCTCCCAGCCCATTTTAAAATAAAAAACAAAATCGGACATTGCGAACTCACCATTGAAAGCCTAAATTTAAGGCGAATTTTTTACTATAAAAACAGGGGCAGGCTATGTTGGCTATAATTTATAAACCGCTATTATATTGTTACACATTTTTGAGTGCATTTAACCCTGTAAATCACCCGGCAAAGGCGTTTCACCCTATACATGTGAGCACAACCAATGTGGAATACAATAAGCAGGATAGCAAATTGGAAGTGATCTGCACCATTTTTACCGACGACTTTGAAGCAGCGCTAGCCAAACAATATCATACCAAAACAGATTTAAGCAAAGCCGAAATGCATACAGCCATGGATGCTTTAATTAAAAGCTACCTCGCAGATAATCTGCACATTAAAGCCGACGGCGCATCATCCAAATTAAATTACCTGGGTTTTGAAATTAACCGCGAAGCCGTTGATGTTTACCTTGAATCGGATAAGACTACTGTGCCCAAAAAGGTTAATGTAGATGTAAGCCTGCTGCATAATTTGTTCGACGACCAGATAAACATTGTGCACATTACCATAAACGGCATACGTAAAAGCGAAAAACTGGATTATCCTGATAAAAAAGTAGAACAGGTATTTTAATGTACTGCTTTTAGTTTAGGCTGATGGCTTTTGAAAATAACCGGTTTTTATATAGGTAGTACAGCACAGCAATTAGCGTTGAATAAACTGCAAATACCGGCATACTTGCTTCAATACCAAAACCTGCACTATTGAGCAGCAAACTATGCGAGGTTAATTTAAATGCCCATATGGTACCATCAGCATCTTTCTGTGATACCGAAACCGCGATAATTTTGCCGATAAAAAATACATCCCATATAAAATGGACTATAGCGGCATACCATATTACTTTGGTATAAAAATAAACCCACGAGAACATCGCGCCGGCTATAATACCGCCCAAAACTACAATACCGACACTAAAGGGATCAAACGAGGATAACATGGCAATATGCACCAAGCCGAATATTAATGAAGTTATAAAAATGGTTAAAGTAGTTGAACATCTACTTCTAATCAGCATAAATAAATGACCACGAAATAATATCTCCTCAGTAAGGCCTGCCGCCAGCGACACGGAAATCCACTTAATAAAAATGAGCAGCTTGTCGTTACCGCTCAATAATACGGTGTGGTTCAACGGTGTAATAAAGTGAAACAGGTAATAAAATAACCACACGGCTATCGGCAATAAAAAACTGATGCCTGTCCATTTTAAAATATTAACCAGGCTTAGCTTGCCATAAATAACGGCAGGATTGTACGCCTTTATTATTTTCCCGGCAAAAAGGTGCAGCGAAATAATGGTTAGCGGAACCCGCAGCAATAGCTCCCGCACTACTATTTTCAGCACATTAAAATGGATCCACGAAGTAAGCATATCGCATACAATGGCTACAGCTATAAAAATGAGGATACATGATATTGTAAACAGGCCTATTTTACCTGCCGACAATGGTTTAAGTGTTAATGATGTGTTCATGATATTTAATTTATTTAGATTACCTTTTAGCAATGCTTAGTACATTGCATAGCTATGTATTTATATCAAAAAAAAGCTATTTACGTTTTAGTAAACGAAATAGCAGGGTATTTAAAAAGTAAAAAACGACCATTAATACCGCAACAACCGGAATAAACCAATTACCCAGTAATTCGGTAAGGCCACCCGGCAGTTCGGAGATAAAACCAAAGGCAAAGGAATGACCCTCTCTGATAAAAAGTCCGGTGTGCTGCGGGTAAATCAGCTTAAAAACAATTAACGTTCCAAAGGCTACTATCAATAGGTAAATGACACCAAATAGAACAAAACCAACTCCGTTTGATATATTGAGATATAAAGCCTGAATGACGTGGCGCGGGTTAAAAGTACGGGTTGCCTGTTTAACTTTTTTGTCGGCCACCAGGGCTTGTAGTACCACTTCGGGTGCGCCAAAGCTTTCCAGTGCATCAACCAATATATCTACCTCGGTTTGCGGGGTTGCGGCGAGCGTTGCTTCGTAAATATGGCTATTTACCTCCATCATTATTTCCCGCTGGTCATCTTCGGGCAGTGTGCGCGTACATCTGCTAACCCTGTTGAAGTAATCGTTGTAAATTTTTTGCGCCGTGGGCGTAGTAAAGCTCAGTTTTTTCATTTTTGAATTTTATTAATAGCCGATCCCAGGTTTAACCAAATCTTTTTCATTTCCCGCAAGGTTTCCCTGCCATCTGCGGTTAATGTATAGTATTTGCGGGGTATCCCCGATTCCTGCTCTATCCATTTGGATTCAACAATACCATCGGTTTTAAGTCTGTTAAGCAGGGGATACAAAGTACCTTCGGCAACCTCCAGCGTAGTATGAATTTTTATTTCCTGCACCAGTTCATAACCATAGTATTCCTTTTCATTCAAAATAATAAGGATGATGTAGGATAGCGTTCCCTTTTTTACCTGCGAGAACCAGTTCTGCACAAATTCAGTATTCATACAACAAATGTAATACATAGTTATACAATGTACAATACATTGCTATGCTTTTTTTTTGAAAAAAATCTAATTCCTAATAGGAATATTCCGAAATCAACCTAAGCTAAAAAGAATGGTATAGCCAGTTTGGCCTATTGATGGTAACCCTGCTGTTAAACTTATTTGTAATAAACTCGTTTAAAACCTTATTGTATAGTGATAAGGTTGAATAAAAGGCAATAATTTCTCTACGGCAATCCAATTGTATTTACATTATTCATTTTATAGAATGTTTTTTTGCCGGATAAAACATACAAAATAAGGCTTGGGGCTATCAATTAGCCTGAGCAATTAAATAATTTTAATTTTTAAAGCAAATATTAACGCTATTGTTATATTGCCATAACAAAAAAGCAAAATCAATGCAATGAAAAAACTGATTTCATTTTTTTCTTTGTTGCTATTATGGTGCACTGTTTGTTACGGGCAAATCGAAGATATAAGGCAACTGCAAAAACAGTTACCGCTTATTAAGGATAGCTTGTTATATGTTGATGCGTTAAACAGGCTGGCAATGTTGTCGTACGAGAACAATGTTGACAGTACTTTTTTATATACAGAACAAGCCCGCGCCATAGCCAGCCGCCTGCAATATCGAAAGGGTATGGCTGATGCTGCCAATAACCTTGGCATAGTGTACGATATGAAGGGCAATCTTCAACTGGCTTTAAGGTATTATAACGATGCCTATAATCGTTACCACAAAATTCATGACACCTCGAGTATGGTTGAGGCCGTTATGAATATTGCAATGGTTTACCAGGAAATAGGTAAAGATCCAAAAGCAATAAACGGTTTTAAAACTGCGGTAGCCTTAGGCAGTAAACTAAATCGTGATTCCATCATGTCATTAGTGTATTATAATTATGCTTCACTATATCCGGATATAATTGGGAAAGATTCTGTTCCCATTTATATCAATAAAGCAAAAAAAATTGCTGCCTCCTATAATGATGGCAGGGTATTACTCGCCCTTGAGCAATTAACTGCGGATATCTACATAAAAAACAATCAGCGTGCAAAAGGAATTGCCCTACTGCAACATGCTGCCGACAATGCCATTAAAAAAAATCTTTTTTACCTGAGCCTTGACATATTAATTGACCTGGGCGATCTGTATGCTTCTACCGATTCGGCAACAGCTGTAAAATACTATAAACAAGCCCTATATATTACAGAGCTAAAAGAATACAGGGTGTACACAGAGCAGATATCAAAACGGCTGTACAATTTTTATGTAACAAAAAAAGATACTTCAAAAGCTTTTTACTATAGCAAAAGCTTACTCAAATTACATGAAGAGCAGGATAAATTAGACAATGTATCCGGTGTCGATTTTATAGAGTATGCTTTAAAGGATCAGCAGTTGGAATCGGCCAGAATGCAATCGAAATATGAGCTATGGTTCCTGTTTTTGGCGCTGGTGGCTTGTATTTTCACTTCCGTTATTTTGCTCGTATTGTGGCGCAGCTGGACACAATTGCGCAAAACATCGGGCGCTTTGAGATTGCAGTTTGAACAATCAGAAACTACGATGGAGGCGCTTGATGTTATGAATAAAAATTATGCCCGCCTTATTAAAATTGTGGCGCATGATTTACGCAACCCAATAAGCGCCATAAGCAGTATTAGTGCTATGCTGGAGCCCGATGAAAACCTCCCCGCCGATATGAAGGAGCTGATGAACCTGATACAGGTGAGCAGTAAAAACAGCCTCAACCTGATCAACGACTTATTGGAAACAGACTTTGATCAGGACCAGAATTTAAAAATAGAAATTTTCAACCTGGATGAATTACTTACTCAGTGTATAACGTTGCTTATTTTCAGGGCTAATGACAAAAATCAGGAATTGACCTTAAATGCAAATTCGAACATCAATATATCTGGCGATTATGAAAAACTTTGGCGGGTAATAAATAACCTGGTAATTAATGCCATTAAGTTTAGTCCGGTTAACGGCGAAATTTTTGTAGACAGCCATTTGGCAGAAAATAATGTAATAATCACTGTAAAAGATACTGGCGTAGGTATACCGGGCGACATTCAGGATAAGGTTTTTGATCCGTTTACCACAGCACAGCGCGAAGGAACCGATGGCGAAAGACCGTTTGGCCTGGGTTTGTTTATATGCAAGCAAATAGTAGAAGCGCACAATGGCAAAATATGGCTAAGAAGCGAAGAAGGTAACGGAACCATTTTTTATATTGAGTTACCAGTTAACCCAAAAAGATAGCGCAAACATATAACCCCACAGCTTTCAATAAACTTTTGCTAACAAGTGCTGAACCCTTTGCAACAGGTCCTGCGGTTTAAAGGGTTTTATGACGCAATCATCAAAACCGCTTGCCAGCAAATCGGCCAGCATCTGGTCGTCAACAAGCGAAGCGGTTATCGCAATAACCGGCAGGTGTGGTAATATCTTTTTTATTTCATAAATGGCGGTATAACCGTTCATCACGGGCATCTCCAAATCCATCAAAATCATATTATAGCTATTATCAAGCAACAGCATGTCAAGTGCTTCCTGTCCGTTGTATGCAGTTTCAACTGTGGCTTTAAACCCCGTTAATACTTTTTTAGCAATCAGCATATTGATCTTATTGTCCTCAACCAATAAAATCTTCACACCTGCCAATTCATTATCCGACAGCATTGCGGTTTCAACAACCGGCTGTTGCTGTTCGGCATAATTAAAAACCAGGTCGAAACTAAATTTACTGCCCTTACCTCTTTCACTTTCCAATACCAGTTTTCCGCCCATTAATTTTAGTAAACGGATGCAAATGCTAAGGCCCAATCCGGTACCCTTTAATTGCTGGCTATCTTCATCATAAACCTGCCAAAAGCTTTCAAACATTTTTTCGCGGTCCGTTTCGCTAAAACCGGCTCCAGTATCTTCAATGCTAAAACTTACGGCAACGCTTTTATCATTCTTTTTATGGCACTTGGCTTTTAATTTAACAAAGCCCTGGCTGGTAAACCTAATGGCAACCTCAAAAAGATTATCCAATATCTGTCTTAACCGTATGTTATCAGCATAAATTAAAACATCTGTTTGTGGATCTATTTCAGTTTTTATCTCGATATCCTTTCCGGCTAATGAAGCAATAAATGGATTGCAAACATCATTCAATAAATCGTGCAGGTTAAATGATACCGGGGAAATATCCAGCATGCCGGCCTCAATTTTGTTAAAATCGAGGATATCATTTATCTGATGCAACATTTCATCAGAGCACGACTGAATAATTTGAATATACTCTTCTTTTTTGGCGGCGTCAGTTTCATTTTTCAGCAGACTAACAATTCCGATGATACCATTTAACGGCGTGCGCAATTCGTGCCCCATGGTTGCCAAAAACTGCGTTTTGGTATTGATCACCTTGTTACTTTGTTCAACCAGTTCATCAATATATTTTTTCTCGAACAGCGTATAAAGCGTAGCAAAAACGATAGTTGAGCATATGGCAATTATCCGGTTCATTAACGCCAGTTTACCTACCTGGGCGGCCGTAAAATCTTCGAGCGGCTTTACATACCTGCCTATACAGATACAAATAATAAACGATGCTATAATGATGGTAAGAAAGACAACCGATTTACGATAATGTGTTTTTTTAAGGTCGACCAGCAAAGGGACCGCTATCAGCAGTGGAAAAAAGTATAAATATTGATCTGATTGAAGACCTTCCAGGCAGGCGGAAAAAACCAGCAAAGCACATACCAATGAAATGATAGAGATAGTGAGATCCTTAATATCGCCATTATATTTAAGGTACATAAACATCAGGATAGCAAAGCAAAAACAAGCCACCAGGAACGATGACACATACATTTTTATGCCCGCATCATAACAGGATAACATAATGCCGGTAAGCATTATGGCAATACCAATCTGGTAGGTTCGCTTAGGTACTTCCTTTATATCAAACAGCGGGTTAAGGTGCTTGTTGTCGGGGCGTATAAGCTGGTGATATCTGTCAGTAATTTTTCCCATCCTTCGGATTGTGCATTTAGTTCTTTTTTTCAGCTAATATATAATCAAGATCAGGGCTACAAATATAAGTATAACTTACGTACTACATCTTTAAGGAATGTTTAAGCTACTGATACGTAATGCTATATAAAATGTTGGGCTATTATACTCAAACGTTTTCGTAAAGAGGAATTTCAGCTGTCTGGCTACTTTTTATACCCGGTAACGTGTAACATGATGATGCTATAATGAGGAATGCCGAGCGTTTTGCCGGCCGTAGTGGTTAAATATGCCTTCAGGTAACCATCTGTTATCCCCTTCATGGCAGCAGTAGTCGATTCCTTAAACTCGGGAAAACTAAATTGGTTCGACTTACGAAAAATCACGTTCCCCTTGTCATCTACATAAGCCGAAAACATGTAGCTAAAATCCTGGTAAGCTTTATGGATGGTAATATCATAAATGGGCAACAAATACTCATCGTATGATTTTGATTCCAGATCACCTTCCTGAATAGTCTCTTTTGTCACGCTGATCAATTTGGTCCTGGCAGTAAGCGTAGCCGGTTCTGTACCTGCAAATGAGCTATCAGGTATACGATTAGCTAAAGCAGCCATTGATTTAATATATAACGTATCCCTACGGCTTGGCCGCCACAAAGTGTTGGTATCAGTATGCAAAACGTTCTTAATATAATCGTTTGTGTAAAAAGTCATATAAACATGCACTTTTTCATCCAGTATTATATTGTCTTTTACATGCAGCACCATAAACTGCAGGCTGTCCTTTTTTATATATTTTAGCTTTAACCAGGCCCAGGCGACGTTAAATATAGAATCGTGGTCAAATACCACGGGAGCATTTAAAAATTTGCCTTTACGCGGACTATAAATATTTACCGAATCGCCCGACGGGAAGGACATTTTCCACTCGGGTACTAACTGAAAGCCTATCGGACTAAAAGAAAGCCCGTTATCAAACCGGCGATGTACCTCGGTATATTTAATTCCCTTTATTGAAAGAATTAAATTTTTGGTGTGAGCGGCTTCAATTGCCTTTTGCGCTTTTTCTGCTTCTATGGCTCTTAGTCCGCGGTTGCACCGGCCGGCAAAAAGTAAAATAAATACAAACAGAACTAATATGTTTCTTTGGATAAACCGGAAAGTGTGTTTATTCATACCTAATCAACAGTGCCTTAATTTTTCAACGGCGCTAAAATAATAAAATTAACGTGAGAGGGCTTTAAAAAGCGCGAAGTTTAAGTCCTCTCCTTTGGAGAGGATTTAGGTGAGGCTACTTTCCGCTTATAAGTCCCCGCATAATAAATAAGCAGTCCAATTAAATAAACAGCAATACACACCAACACAGCATACGGATTATCTTTAAAAGTGATAAAAATGCTGATGGTTACAAACCAATACGAAATAACATAAAGTGCAGGCACCAGCGGGAACCATTTAATCGTGTAAATACCTGTGCCGTCAAGCTCCTTTGTCTTTTTACGCAAAATAAAAATAGACAAAGCCGCAAAGGACATCCCTATGGTATCAAAAAACATTACATATTTTAGCATCGCACTAAAACTGGCTACGAAAAAGAGAATGATGATAATTGCGCCAACAAAAAAGCTCATCCCAAACTCCTGTACCTGTGTTTTTTCGTTAACCTTTTTAAATATGGGTTGCAATATCCCGTCTTCGGCCATGGCATAATAAACCCGTGGGTTTGAAAGCACATTGACATTTACATAGGCCAATACCGAAAGGAATATCATTACCGAAGTAACTTTGTAGCCGGTATCGCCAAATATTATCCCAACCATTTTTGCTGCCAGCGCCGGTGTTTGCTGTAAGCCACCTATGCCAAGTACCTTAAAATAAACATAGTTAATGGCTAAATAAAGCAGTATAACTACGGTGATACCAAAAAATATAGCTTTAGGGATATTGGTTTTAGGATTAATAATATCGCCGCCAAAATTGATGGTTTGTTGGTAGCCGGTACAAGTAAAAAAAACAGCCACCAGGCTTAACCCGAAAGCCATTATTACATTGTGACTGGCAGGCACAGCAGCTACGGCTATTGCAGGCGGCACATTACTTTTAAAAATTGCCGAGCATATCAGCAGGATCATACCTATTTTAAACGCTGTTAAAAATGTTTGCGCACGGGCGCTCATTTTAATTCCTATAAAATTAATAACGTATAAAATCAGTACCGATGATATGGTGATGATCTTAGTTCCCATATCATTTTGCAAACTAACGGGTAATAAAAAAGGCCTGATATAATCGGCGCCTATCAATGCAATAGCCGCTACCGATGCCGCGTTGCTGATGACCACTACCCAGTTAATCATAAATGCAAACGCCGGGTGGTAGCAGTACGAAAAAACCTTATAGAAACCACCTGTAGCAGGGTACCTGGCTCCAATTTCGGCAAAGGTAAGTGCACCGCACAGGCTAACTAATCCACCAAATATCCAGGCTCCAAAAAATATCCAGGCATTGCCTGCTTTAAGCGCTACTTCACTGGGCGCAGCAAAAATCCCCATGCCTATTACCAGGCTTATTACAATAACACTTAAATCAAAACGATTAAGTTTGGGCTTAATACTCATTTATAGTTGATGGAATTGTTTATATTTTAAATTTAAATTTTAAATTTGCTATTAATACCCTCTTTAATTGTTAATTAATACTATTGTTTTTTGTGGCAAATGGCAGCTATACCGAGGCAAATTAAGCAATTATTAATTACTGTGCTACTGGTGCTTATTGCTAACACAATAATTGCACAAGTGCAGCCGCCTGCCCCTACGCCTACAAAACACCCGTCAAGTAAACAATTAAAAGATTTTTTGCATCTGATGGCCGAAGCCAACCTTACTTTTATATATCCAAAAGGATTCAGAGAAATACCGGCGCCGAATGATGAAGACTTTTCTTTTGACTATGCACTGGAACTTCCGGGCCGTGATTTTGAAATATGGTTCAGGGTTAAATCAGAAAAACAAGACTGGACCAGCTATCAAAGTTTACTCAACAGCACGAATGCACAGCTGGCAAATCCCGATTCTTCTTACACCGCTATGGGCGCTGCGCAGGCGATAGCCTTTACAGGCGATAAAAATTATTTTATCAGAAATATTCCGGCAAACATATTGGCCCGCTACAATGCGGATGCGGGTAAATCGTATCTGCTAACTTTGCTCGACTTGCCCGAAACCAAGCATTATAAATACGCACTGCTCATAGCACTTCAAAAAAACCATATCGGAACACTGATTGCAGTTTGCTTTACCAATGAAAAAGGGCCCGAATTTTTTAAAGAAATGAACAGGGCCAGCAACTGTCTTAAATTCAGGCAATAGACCGTTTAATGTTAATATGTTAGCACATTTAAATAAAAATTGGATGTGCAAGTATTATTTTTGCCAATCAGGGGCTTGCTTTGCTCTTTCAAACAAGCTTTAATCTTATAAAAACATCAAACTTCAATGGCTGAACCTATAGAATATAGTGATGATAGTATCCGCTCGCTGGATTGGAAAGAACACATCCGCCTGCGGCCGGGAATGTATATTGGTAAACTGGGCGATGGGTCTGCCTATGACGATGGTGTGTATGTATTGCTGAAAGAGATTATTGATAACTCCATTGATGAGTTTGTGATGGGCGCCGGCAAAACCATCGAAGTGAATATGAGCGACCATAAAGTTTCTGTAAGGGATTATGGTCGCGGTATACCATTGGGTAAGGTGATTGATTGCGTATCAAAAATTAATACCGGTGGTAAATACGATAGCAAGGCGTTTCAAAAATCAGTAGGATTAAATGGTGTAGGTACCAAGGCGGTTAATGCGCTCTCTAACTCATTCATTGTACAATCATACCGGGATGGTCGCACCAAATCGGCTGAATTTGCTAAAGGCGAACTCATAAAAGATGAGCCTGAAAAAGAAACCACCCAGCGTAACGGTACGGCAATCAACTTCCTTCCGGATGACACCATTTTCAGACATTACCGGTTTATTCCGGAGTTTGTGGAGAGTATGATCTGGAACTACGTGTTTCTTAACTCGGGCCTTACCTTAAACTTTAACGGACAAAAATATTTTTCGGAACGCGGTTTATTTGATTTGCTCACCCGTAATACTGATGCTGAAACTATCCGCTATCCTATCATTCACCTTAAAGGTGAGGATATTGAAATAGCCATGACTCACGGGCAGCAATATGGCGAAGAATACTACTCGTTTGTAAACGGACAAAACACAACACAGGGTGGTACGCACCAGGCAGCCTTCCGCGAAGCGGTGGTAAAAACCATCCGCGAATTTTATAAAAAGGAATTTGATGCTTCGGATGTACGCGCATCCATAGTAGCGGCCATTGCTATAAAGGTTCAGGAACCTGTATTTGAATCGCAAACAAAAACCAAACTGGGCTCGCAAAATATTGGCCCTGACGGACCATCGGTGCGTGGCTTTATTAATGATTTTGTAAAGAAAGAGTTAGATAACTATCTACATAAAAACACAGCCGTTGCCGATTCTTTATTGAAACGCATATTACAATCAGAACGTGAGCGTAAGGACATTGCAGGCATTAAAAAGCTAGCGAACGAGCGTGCAAAAAAAGCATCGCTGCATAACCGCAAGTTGCGTGATTGCAAATTACATTTTGGCGAAGGTCACGAACGCCATCAGGAAACAACGTTGTTTATTACCGAAGGTGACTCGGCCAGTGGATCGATCACCAAATCGCGCGATGTAATGACCCAGGCTGTTTTCAGCTTAAAAGGTAAACCGCTGAATTGTTTCGGGCTCACCAAAAAGGTAGTTTATGAAAACGAGGAATTTAACTTGCTACAACACGCCCTGAACATTGAAGACGGGCTGGACGATTTAAGATACAACAATATTGTGGTAGCCACCGATGCCGATGTTGACGGTATGCACATCCGTTTACTACTTATGACCTTCTTCCTGCAGTTTTTTCCTGATTTGGTTAAGGCCGGGCATGTGTTTATTCTGCAAACACCATTATTCAGGGTGCGTAATAAAAAAGAAACGGTTTATTGTTATAGTGATGAAGAACGCCGCAACGCCATAGCCCGCTTAGGAACAAAACCCGAAATTACACGATTTAAAGGTTTAGGTGAGATATCGCCCGATGAGTTTGGGCTATTTATTGGTAAAGATATCCGGCTGGATCCGGTTATATTAAAGGATGCCAATATTAAGGGCCTGCTCGAATACTTTATGGGCAAAAACACACCGGCCCGCCAGCAGCATATCGTCAATAACCTTCGTGTGGAAAAAGATGACGAGAGCGTTAACCCACTACTAGCCGAAGACATAGAGGACTTAAGGTTACCGGTAGCAGTATAAAGCAAAAAGGCATTTGAAAAGTATCAAATGCCTTTTTGCTTTTGCAATAAATGCTTTTTATTGGCGAATCGCCAGCTTACCTGGCGATTATGAAAAAATAAATTTTGAAAGCTAAGGGATAAGTCTCATATTTATAAAACCAATTTTAGCGTAACCGACTAGTGAAAAAGCTTATTGCTGCATTAATGCTGTCTATCTACCTGTTTAACATAGCAGGTCAGTTGGCTGTGCACCAATATTTCTCGTACGTGGCCAACAAGTTTTTTAACGAACAAAGCAGCAAAGGGCTATACAACACAGGCGATTTAACCGAAGTTGAAATACCGGTAAATATGCCCAATATAGCCGACTGGAAAGACTACGAAAACATTGCCGGTCAAATTCAGTTTGGTGATGCCAGTTATAATTATGTAAAAATGAGAATAACCAGGCATACCTTATATTTAATGTGTGTGCCTAATTATGATGCCACACGCTTGCTAAACCAAAATATTATAGGTGCCAAACAGGTTAAACATACCCCGGTACCTAAAAAGGATCACGTTCCTTACAGCAAAACCACCCTATCAGGGAAATCTGACTTTGCCTTTTATCAATTTACATTTCACTCCTTTTATAAAACCATACAGATGAGCGATGCCCAACCGGCCCAACGGTTAGCCTGCCACCATCTGTCCATTCCCGATCAGCCGCCGCGGCGTATCTGCTAATTTTATCCCTTTTTTATAATCGACATTCTTTTTTAATGGCTGTGATAATTAGCTATTTGTTAAGCATGAACTGAGCTTTTTTAATTGACGCCAGTAACCGATTTATTTTAATGAGCAATAATTTAGTAATACCGTTAATACCATAAAATATGCCACATATTAATTTGCCGAAGGAGTTTCCAGGCATCCGCAGTTTGTTTGTATATCGTCCGGAAACTGCCGGACCACTAAACGATCTGGTGCAAACCTTGCTTCACAACCCGCATCCAACGTTAAGTGCGGGAGAACGCGAGTTGATTGCTACCTATGTATCCGGTTTAAATACCTGCAAATATTGCTGCAGTATACATGGTGCAATAGCTCAGCATCAGTTAGGTAACGACGCCGAAATTGTAAAACAGGTGCTTGATAATCCTGACACCGCTCCTATAAGCAGCAAAATGAAAGCATTATTAAAAATTGCAGCGCATGTGCAAAGCGGTGGCAAAAATGTAACCTCCGCCGATGTTGAACTGGCCCGCAAGGAAGGTGCTACCGATATTGAAATACACGATGCCGTATTAATTGCAGCTGCATTTTGCATGTACAACCGCTACGTTGACGGTTTGGCTACCTGGCAACCGGATGATGCCGCACTTTACGACAAGATGGGCGAACAACGCGCCCGCGAAGGATACCATACCGCCCCTTTTAAAGTGGCTGAAGTAGTTGATTAGGTTGATTCTTCAATCAACTTAATCAACTTAGTCCAACTCAATCAACTTATTCAACTTAATAAACCAGTTAAAATGGCACACATAAAATTATTAAACGAAGAACTACCGGGCATAGTAGGTCTTTTAAACTATCGTACTGATACCGGCAAAGCATTAACTGATTTGGCAGAGCTGCTTCTTCGTGGCCCATCAAGCCTGAGCAGTGGCGAAAGAGAGATCATTGCAGCATCTGTATCGTATTGGAACGGCTGCCATTTCTGTCATACCTCACATGCGGCTGCGGCAGCAGCTCACTTAAAATCGGGCTTAAGCCTGATTGACGATATCAAAGCGGGCTTGCCCGAAACACCTGTTTCTGACAAATTAAGGGCATTATTGCATATTGCCCATCAGGTACAACGTAACGGCAAAAACGTTACCGAAGAAGACGTTGCAGCAGCACGCGAAAATGGCGCAACAGACATGGAAATACATGATACCGTATTAATTGCTGCTGCATTTTGTATGTATAACCGTTATGTTGATGGCCTGAGTACATGGGCACCTGGCCCTAATGAAGCCTATGCCGAAATGGGGGAACGTATGGCCCATGTAGGATATGGAAAATTTTAACTGAAACTTTTAAATCAATCAATTGAAAAAGCAAATTGCTATAGCGCTCCTGGTTATCCACCTATTTAATTTAGGCGGGCAATTGGCGTTTTATCAATATTTGGTTTATAAAAGCGACCTGTTTTTTAACGAGCAGGTAAGCAAAAATCTTTATAATGTTGATGATCTTACAGAAATAAAAATCCCTGCTAACATAAAACATGTACCCAACGTGAAAGGTTACGTTAGTTTAAGCGGAGAGGTACGATTTGCAAACGCCAGCTATAATTATGTAAAAATAAAGGTAACGCAAAAGGCCATTTACCTGATGTGTATACCCCATTACTCAACCACCCACCTGGCAGGGCGAAACATTATTTATGCCAGGCAGATAAAAGATATTCCCGTCCCCAGAAAAGAACACGTGCCTTTCGGCAAAATAACCATAATGGACTATAATTTCCCTACCGCAAATTATATGTTCGGCACTCCGCAGTTTGCATTACAGAAAAAAAAGCAAACCGATCATTCACTCATCCCCAACTCGTGTATCAGCGGGCCGGGGCAGCCTCCCGATAGGATGACTTTGGTTTCTTAAATTAAATATCTACTGGGCATAAGCTTATTGGTGCTATTAGTCATAGGCTACTGAAATAGCTAATGACTAACGGGCATCATGCCATCCATTGTTTAATTTAACTAAACCCATATCTCATTATAATTCTCAATCTATTTAAAAAACTGAAATACCGGCACTTTTAAGAAAAGCCGGATTTAAAAAAATATAAAAATGAACAGAAGAAAAATTACAAGGGCGGCTGCTGCTTTCTTTGGATTTTTATCAATATGCTCTTGCCATAAATCATCGCATCAGCAAATGGTTGATCTGCTTGCAGAGCTAACTAAAAAAGGCAACAGCTTTTCCAATCCGTTTAGTCCCGAAAGCAAAATGGCGCGTTGCGATTCTATGCTCAAAATACCTGGCAACGAGCACAACATGATGTTATTGAATTTAAAGGCCTCACTTGCATTGAAGGTGGGTCAGGAGGAGCAGTCTGTTAAAACCTACCAGGAGTTGATAAATAAAACAGACTTTATGGGCCTGGATGCCTTGATGCCCGATGTGGGTATAGCCTATATGCGCGTGGGCGAACGCACCAATTGCATGCTCAATCACAATGGTTCTTCGTGCATCTTCCCAATAAAGGATGGCGGTATACACCTACAGAAAACAGGATCAACCAAAGCAATAGAGACATACGAAACTATATTAACCACTCACCCGGATGATCTGGAATCTAAATGGCTGCTCAATATTGCCTTTATGACGCTTGGCGGCTATCCCAACAATGTGCCTAAACAATTTTTAATACCAGGTTTAGATGCCGACACAGCATTTAAAGTAAAACCCTTTACTGATATGGCTGCCGATTTGGGCCTTAATATAAATGGCAAAGCCGGCGGTGTAATTGTTGATGATTTTAACAATGATGGTTACCTGGATATTGTTACCTCGGGCTGGGGATTGGGCGATCCGATGCATTATTTCCAGAACAATAAAGATGGAACTTTTAGCGATTTAACCGAGCAAAGCGGACTTAAAGGTATTACCGGTGGATTAAATATCCAGCAAACAGATTATAACAACGATGGCAATATGGACATTTTTGTATTGCGCGGCGCCTGGAATACACAGGGGTTTGGCGATCAGCCAAGTTCTTTATTGCGTAACAATGGCGATGGCACTTTCACTGATGTAACCATACAAAGCGGATTATTATTTCTGCAGCCAACACAGGCAGCAGTTTGGGCCGATTTTAATAATGACGGCTGGCTGGATGTGTTTATCGGCACAGAAAATTCGTTACACATGGATGCGGACGGCGGGCACACCTGCATGTTATATCTCAACAATCACGACGGTACATTTACCGAAGTAGCACAAAAGGCTCATTGCGATATCAAATCTTACGTAAAAGGTGTAACGGCTGCCGATTATAATCACGATGGATGGCAGGATATATTCATATCAACCTTTAGCGGCCAAAAGTATTTGTTAAAAAACAAAGGCAAATCAGGCGGAGGTGTTGATTTTGAAGATGTTACCGCCAAATCAGGCATTGATAAAAACAAAAGAGGCACTTTTACCACCTGGTTTTTTGATTATAACAATGATGGCTGGGCAGATATTTTAGTAAGTGATTATCATTTCACCAAAAGCCTGGCCTATTATGCCGGTGCAGAAGGAATGGGCAAACCTGAGCCCAATGCAGGCAATGTTTACCTGTACCGTAATAATCACAATGGTACTTTTACCGATGTAACAAAGGAAACCGGCCTTAACAAAGTAGTATACAGCATGGGCGGCAATTTTGGCGATATTGACAATGATGGCTACCCGGATATGTATTTTGGCACAGGCAATCCCGATTTTAAATCATTGGTGCCTAATAAACTATTTAAAAATATTGACGGCAAAAGGTTTGCAGATGTTACCACCTCATCGCGTACAGGCAATTTGCAAAAAGGACATGGCGTAGCCCTTGCCGATCTAAGAAACACCGGCAATCAGGATATCTTTATTGAAATGGGCGGCGCCTATGTTGGTGATTCGTACACCAGTTCGTTATACGTTAATCCCGGCCTAAGCAATAACAACTTCATTAGTCTGAAACTTGAAGGAGTAAAGGCCAACAAGGCCGCCATTGGCAGCAACATAAAAGTAACCTTTACCGAGAATGGTGTTAAGCGCAGCGTTTATAAGGATGTAAATTCCGGCGGTAGTTTCGGTTCAAACCCGTTACGGCAGGAGCTGGGCATAGGCCAGGCAAAAATCATCGATGACATTGAGATCAGATGGGCTGGCAGCAATACCATTCAACATTTTAAAAATGTAGCGCCAAACCAGTTTTTACATATAACCGAAGGCAATAATATTGCTGAAGTTATCCACCTGAAAAAGCTTACTTTTAAGCATAAAGCCAATGCACCTATGTGTATGCCAATGGTTACCGCTTTAAAATAAAATAGTTAAAAACACGCCGGTTTGTTGCAAACAGTTTATGTGAGGCATCCGGGTAAAAATTGATGTATGATAAGCATAAAAAAAATCCCGGGTGCCATTATTTTGTTTTTTGGATTGGCAACAACTATCTCCTGTCAAAACTCATCGCACCAGCAAATGATTGATATTTTGACTGGATTAAATAAAAAATTCAATAACCCATATAATACATTCACTCCGGAAGCAAAAGTTAAATTGTGTGATTCATTTCTCACAAAAATTCCCGGAAACAGCAATAACGCAGGCGTACTGGCAGCCAAAGCATCGCTTTTGCTTAAAGTGGGTCGCGAGCAAGATGCTGTTAACATTTATGAAGGTTTGGCAAAGCGAACAGACTTAAGATCAATAGATGCTATGCTGCCCGACATGGCGCTTGCTTATATGCGCCTGGGCGAGCGCACCAATTGCATGCTTAACCACAATGGATCTTCATGTATTTTCCCAATAAAAGATGCAGGTGTGCACCTAAACAAAACAGGATCAACAAAGGCCATTGAAACTTATGAAACCATTTTGAAAAACCATCCGGAGGACCTGAGCTCACGCTGGTTGCTTAATATCGCCTTTATGACATTGGGTGGGTATCCAAAGGCTGTTCCGCAGGAATACCTGATTCCAGGACTGGATGCAGATACGGCCTTTAAAATAAAGCCATTTAAAGATATGGCAGCCGATTTGGGCCTGGATATTAATGGTCGGGCCGGTGGCGTAATTATAGATGACTTTAATAATGATGGTTACCTGGATATTGTAACCTCCGGCTGGGAGTTGGATGATGCCATGCACTATTTTCAGAATAATAAAGACGGCACATTTACCGATATGACGGAGCATAGCGGACTAAAAGGTATCACCGGTGGTTTGAACATCCAGCAAACCGACTACAATAATGACGGCAATACCGACATATTTGTACTACGTGGTGCCTGGCACCAGCAGGGCTTCGGCAATCAGCCCAGTTCCCTGCTCAGAAACAATGGCGACGGCACTTTTACCGATGTAACTATACCCAGCGGCCTGCTGTTTTTTCATCCTACCCAAACTGCCGTGTGGGCGGATTTTAACAATGATGGCTGGCTCGACGTATTTATAGGCGCCGAAAATGTAGGCGGGACAGATACGGGCGGCGTTCATACCTGCATGCTTTATATTAACAATCACGATGGTACTTTTACCAACGTTGCCGAAAGCGCGCATTGCAATATTACCTCATTTGTAAAGGGCGTAACCTCCGCCGATTTTAATAACGATGGATGGCCCGATCTATTTATATCAACCCTGGATGGTCAGAAACATTTATTGAAAAACCTTGCCAAGCCGGGAATGAGTGTCGACTTTGAAGATGTTACCGCACAATCGGGCATCGCCAAAAACAGAAACGGCACCTTTACCACCTGGTTTTATGATTATAATAATGACGGATGGCCCGACATTATGGTGGCCGACTACAACTACAAAAATCAAGGCTTAGGTTATTATGCCGCCGCAAAAGCCCTAGGAAAACCAATTGATGATGCCGGCAATATCTACCTCTACCGCAACAATCACGATGGTACTTTTACCGACGTAACCAAAGAAACCGGGCTCGATAAGGTGGTGTACAGCATGGGCGCCAATTTTGGCGATATTGATAATGATGGCTACCTGGACATGTATTTTGGCACCGGCAACCCCGATTTCAAATCATTGATACCAAACAAAATGTTTAAGAACGTAGGCGGCAAAACATTTGTTGATGTTACTCAATCATCGCACACGGGCAGCTTACAAAAAGGCCATGGTGTAGCTTTTGCCGATTTAAGGAACGATGGCAATCAGGATATTTTTATTGAGATGGGCGGTGCATTCAGAGGTGATTCATACACCAGTTCGTTATTCGTTAACCCCGGCCAAAGCAACAATAACTTTATCAGCCTGAAGCTTGAAGGAGTAAAGGCCAACAAAGCTGCTATTGGCAGTCGTATTAAAGTGAGTTTTACTGAAAATGGCGTTAAACGCAGCGTTTATAAAGATGTAAACTCTGGTGGTAGTTTTGGATCATCCCCATTGCGGCAGGAGCTGGGTATAGGGCAAGCAAAAGTGATTGATGACATTGAGATCAGATGGGCGGGCAGCAATACCATTCAGCATTTTAAAAATGTTGCACCCAATCAGTTTTTACACATAACCGAGGGCGATAATAAGCTGGAAGCTATCCACCTGAAAAAACTAACCTTTAAACACAAGGCCCAAACATCAATGAGCATGCCAATGGTTACCGCATTAAAATAACAGGTTAACACGTTGAAGAAAAATGAGATGAAGAAACAAGCATCGATTTTTATTGTTAAAATAAAATGTTACTTTTATAATGTGTATAACCATTAAACCACAAAAAAATGAAACGAATTTTGTTAATATGCTCTTTATTTGTTGGAATAGCTGTAGCATGCCATGCCCAAACTACTTCCGCAAATGATCCTGCTCAAAAAGCTAAAGGATTGCAGAAACAATTAAAACTGACTGATGCGCAAACCGCTAAAGTATCGGCCATTTATCAGGAATCTGCTAACAAATTCGAGAAAATTAAAACACAGGATCACGGCAACACTGATAAAATGCTAGCCGATGTTGGACCACTTAGAACATCTACCATAAAAAAGATAAAAGCAATATTAACCCCAGATCAGGCTGTAAAATACGACAAACTGGTAACCGACTCCAAAAACGCAACCTTAAACGGTGGCTGGAGTGACGGATGGAGCTCATCAGCTGCTAAATAACATTAGCGAAAAGATTTTAAAAGAGAAAAGCGGTTAAATAACCGCTTTTCTCTTTTTAGGCACTTATTTGAGAGCGGTATTATTTTACCCGCACATATTTCTCAATAATTATTCTGTTGATGTTTTCCTTATCCAATTTTTCTAATCCTTTTTGAATAAGGGTATCTCCCCTAAAATGAATCTTAAAATCAAATTTATGCCCCTCCCACACTTTGGCTATACAGTAATCCAGGTGTTCGGTATAGTTGTGGCCATCAAGCGTGTAAGTTCCGCCGCCGCCATCGAAACTATTTGTTGAGTCTTTGGGGGTATTTAGTTTATGCACCAAAAAGGCAAAGTGCGTTTCGTTGATAATTTTTATCATACGCAAATCCTTGGTATAATCGGTAACGGTACTTACTCCTTTTGTAGTTTCGGTGTGGCTTAGCAGCTGCCAGGTTCCGACAATCGGGTTATCAGGTTTGGGCTTATACTCGCAAGCTGAAAGTAAACAAGCAATTACTAATGTTGTGGTGAGAACAATTGATTTCATGTAATGATTTGGTTTATAATTCAATAACAATAATAGTAAAAAACATTTAGGAAGATATTGATCTTTTTAAATTCTTTACAAAAGCCATCTATCCAAACAATACAGGCTATATTTATATTTGATAGCAAACTAAAGCCATGAATACATCAACCAAAAAACAATTAAAAAAACAAATACCCCTGGCAGCGGCTATATTGCTGGCTGTTTTTATATGTATTCAATTTATACGGCCCGCAATCAGCCACCCGCCGGTAAAAGCCGACCTACAGGCGCCGCCGGAAATAAAAAACATTATTACCAGAGCTTGTTATGATTGTCACTCCAATCAAACTAATTTACGTTGGTTTGATCAAATTGCTCCCGCTTATTGGCTGGTAGCCGGGCATGTTCGCGACGGTAGAAAAGCCCTTAATTTTTCCGACTGGGGGAAAATGCCCGCTGCTGCACAACAGGCAAAAATGTGGGAAATTATAAACCAGATTGCTGCAGGGGCTATGCCTGTTCCAAGTTATACGGCGGTACATACGTCAGCCAAAGTATCGGCGGCTGATTTAGTTGTACTAAAAAACTATGTTTCGGGCTTTGTAAAAAACAAAACAGCCGATACGGCGCAAATTAATGCAACCGAAAAGCAGTTTGAAAAATGGCATCGGGGCTCCGTTATCCCAACCAGCTTACCTACCGCTGCTAATGGCGTTACGTTTATTCCCGATTATAAAAACTGGCAGGCCATAAGTACCAGCGAACGTTTTGACAATGGCACCATGCGGGTAATTTTCGGCAATGATGTTGCTGTTACGGCTATCAAAGAAAATAATATTCATCCATGGCCAAATGGAGCCACGTTTGCCAAAGCCGACTGGAAACAGTTACAGGACAACAATGGCAACGTACGCACCGGCGAGTTTGTACAAGTAGAGTTTATGATAAAGGACGCACAAAAATATGCCGCCACCAAAGGCTGGGGATGGGCCAGGTTTAAAACACCTAAGATGATTCCGTATGGTGGCAAAAACGCACTATTCACTACAGAATGTGTTAATTGCCACCGACCATTAAAAGATGAAGATTTTGTATTTACCCTACCTGTTAAACAATAACACATCAATTATGAAAGTAATAACCATCATATCTGCCTGCTCACTGTTTTTACTGACAGCCTGTAGCAATAATACCAATACCGCCGATCTGTTGAATCAAAAAGCTACCATACCGGCATCATTTAACTTTAGCCAGAAAAGGCTTAAAGTAATAGCCTCATTTATCAACAAAAAGGAGCATACCATGTCAACTTTATACGGCAATGAGCTGGCATTGAACGGCGCACGCACCGGCGGCGAAAAAGTGCCGGGGGAAGAACTGACACTGGTTACCTGGAACCAACAAGATGACGTACATTGGTTTGGCGCGAAAATCCCTGCCGGTTTAAAATCAATTGAGGTAGTAAAAACGGGCTTATCAACCCAAAACAACGGTGCAATATCATACAGTTGTTATGAGGGGCAGGCGCTCACTTTAAATTCCGATACACTACGCAATCAGGACAGGGTAAAATACATCTTCGATCAAAAACCATCGGTATTGCCATAAAATTCTAAAAACCCAAATCAATTAAATGCTGTTAGTAATGATATAATACTTACAGCCATGAAAAACAAAATCATTTTATTATCACTAACCGGAGTTATGTGCTTGTTAGCCGCCTGCTCCGGCGATCAAACAGCCCAAAAAGGCAGGGACACAGGCACAAATACTTACAGTGTGGGAAAAGATACCGCCAAAATGGACACCAGTAAAGCAACCAGTGCAGACAACAGCGCATCTGGTGGTGCTGAGCTGGAAAAAGACACCTCAAAAAAAGCGGCGCTTAAGAAGTAGGGAGGCGGTATTTCTCCCGGTAATCTTTCACTACTTTTTGCATAGTCATTTTATAAAGGCCAGTAAACAATTGAGTAACGCAATAAATTATTTTCGCCTGAAAAGGAAAGATAATTACCTCTTTGTTTGCTGCAACACCTGCTAATATTTTATTAATTGCTTTTTCAATGCTAATGCCCTTTGCAACCAGTTCAATAGCATAATCGTTCCATTGCCTATTGGCATTGGGGTTTATTGCGTTTGCGCCGATGGACGTACTTATAAAACCCGGACAAACCACATTGGCTTTAATGCCGAGCGCTTTTGCTTCGAGCCGCAGAATTTTGGTATAATTTACCACGGCATGTTTGGTAACACTGTAAGGAGCCATTAAACCCAAATAATCAACCAGCCCGGCAGCCGAAGCTATATTCACTATTTGACCAGAGCCTTGTTTTAACATTTGCCGGTAAGCTATTTGCGAACCGTTTAATACACCGTAAAAATTGACATCGATAGCTTTTTTCCATTGGCTGATATCAATATCACGTATTTCGCCACTTACGGCAATACCTGCATTGTTAAATATTAAATCAAGCCTGCCGTAGCGGTTTACTATTTCTGCAATAACCGTTTCAAATTTAGCTTCTATGGCTACATCCAGGTTTTGGCTGATGACGTTGCCGTTTATTGCCATGGATACGGTTTCATTAGCTTTGGTCAAATCAATATCGGTACAAAAAACAATTGCGCCTTCCGCGGCAAGCTGTAGGCACAATCCCCTACCTATGCCCGAACCGCCTCCCGTAACCAATATTATTTTATGCTGAAAATAATTGTTATACATTTATTAAGGTCGATAAAAGAGTTAAAAAAGCGTGTCGTAGCGCATCGAATATAATAAAAATGCGCCGGTTCACTTAAAAGGCCCCTGATATTTCTATCAAGAGCCTTATGCTATTTCCGGATGTGCGTTTTAATCTAAATAATTTGGTGGATATAGTTTTTGACCGTGTTTTTCGGCGATGGCTCTGAGTCTTATTAGCTCTTGTTCGTCAAAAACCGGCGGCGGCAAAAATGTGCCGGCGGCAACGGGTGTCCCTATTTCCTCAAAAAACTCATCTAGCCCGGCAGGAATTACAGTACACAGCATGTGCGCTACTTCATCACTGGTGTTTTTAAAGCAATGGACTTCTCCGCCTTTGGGCACATTTACAAAAGAACCTTTTTTAGCAGTGTAGCCTCCTGCCTCGGTTTTAAAATTTACTTCGCCATCTACCACATAAAATAGTTCCTGTATAGCTGCATGCGAATGCGGTCCCGGACCACCGCCCGGCGGTATCTGCATATCAATAACGGCATAAGCGCCACCGGTTTGTTTACCCGAAATAATGACACGATAAGCATCGCCTACCACTGACAGGCTTTGGCCTTGATTTTCGTCTACGGTTATTATATTGTCTATCATAACAAAATGTTTTTATCGTTAATTATCAAATAAAGTATTAAGCGTATTTTAAAATTGTAGGATAGTCGGTATATCCTTTCTCGCCCGGTGTATAAAGCGTGGTAAAGTCCAGTTGATTTAATGCTTCACCTGTTTCAATACGGTTTACAAAATCGGGGGTGGTCAAAAAACTTCTTCCAAAGGCTACCACATCAGCAAAGCCATTTTGTAATTGTGCTTCCGCTGTTTCGGCGGTGAGGCCATTACATAAAATAATTGTATTTAAAAATGCTGAACGTATAGCATCAAAGGTTTTTTGTGGGATTAACGGACTTGCAGAAATGTGCATATATTGAATATCCAACCTGTTCATTTCACTGGCAAGGTAAGCGTATGTTGCCTGCACTTCTTCTTCGGCATAGGGATGTAAATCGCCTAATACAGAGAATGGCGAAATGCGAATCCCAACCTTTTCTTTGCCTATGGCCAATGCTACTTTGTCTGCAATTTCTATTATTATCCTCGCCCTGTTAATTATGCTGCCACCATACTCATCTGTACGGTTATTAACATTTGGATTTAAAAACTGTTCCAGCAAATATCCATTTGCAGCATGCAATTCAACCCCGTCGAAACCGGCGGCTATTGCATTTTTTGAAGCGGATACATAACCTTCAATTACCGCTTGAATAGCTTCGGTTGTTAACGCTACCGGAGTAGAGTGATCTTGCATTCCTGCTGTGTCAGTATAAATTTGTCCGGCTGCTTTAATGTTCGATACGCCCAACAATGTTGTTCCCGCAGGTAAATTGTCAACATGCCCTATGCGCCCGGTATGCATTAACTGCACAAAAATTTTGCTGCCATCTTTATGCACATTGCTGGTTACTTTTTTCCAGCCCTCAATTTGGGCGTCGTTGTAAATACCAGGTATCCGCGGATAGCCTAATCCTTCAGGAGTTGGTGCAGTTCCTTCGGTAATAATCAGGCCGGCACCGGTACGCTGCCCGTAATAGGTAGCCATTAAATCATTGGGGATATTGTTAATGGCGCGACTTCTGGTCATGGGTGCCATTACGATATGGTTTTTTAATTTGAAACCATTTTTTTGGTATGCTGCTAAGATCTTTTTCATTTTGTCGTTATCAAATTGTTTTGACAGAACAAATGTAGACCGCTTTGTAATGCTAAAATAACGCTTAAGGACTACAAAATAGTCCTATCCGGCAAGTGTGTATTTTTTGGGTGTAATACCATAATGTTTTTCAAAAAGCCTTGAAAAATGGCTGAGATTTGAAAAACCAAGCCGGTAGCCAACTTCAGATACCGAATAGCCTGCATGTTTTAATAAAAACCCGGCTTCCTGCATCCTTTCATTTTGGTAATAGTTATAAATGGTATCGCCAAAAGTTTGCTTAAACAAACTCTTCATTTTTGTTTCACTCATACCCGCTAGCTTCGCCAGTGAATTGAGTTGCGGTGGCTGGCCCAAATCGGCCAAAAGAGCCGTTCTGATTACGTATAGTTTATCAATATCTACTTTATTAACCGGGTTTTGCTTCTCCGCGCCCCTGGCAACCAGTTTTTCAAATAAAAGATAAATCAGTTCATGAGTTTTAATACCGTAATACAAATCCTTGAGTTTACTCTGATCGTTAATTTCAGAAATTTGCTTTAAAATCCGCTGCACCTCCGGATGCATCTTTTCGTGGTAAAAAAAGGTATCGCTGCCAAAAAGGATAGTTTGCAGCGGGCCACTTGCATTATCAACACGCAACAAAGCAGCCAGCGTTTGCCGCTTAATGCCTATCACGCCAAAATACACTTCTACATTGGCAGGAAAAAAAGTTTCGGTGCCCAAAACTGTTGACGCAATCTGGATGGAAGATCCATTATTTTTTAGAAACTGAATAGTGTTATCTCTGTCGGATGCAAGGCCGGTAGGGATCTCGTTACTGTTAAATACAATCGAGATCAATTCGCTATTTACCTCGGGAGCTTTACGTTTTAAATGAAAATCCTGTTTGAGCGTATAGTGATGTAAAACGAATTTAAAATCGGGACCAACATCAACCCATTTGATGCTGCCTTCGCCCATATGCGGTGGAATTTTCAGGCTGTCCTTATAAACAGGAATATTGAACTTTTCGCCAAAGCTTTCCACAAAATTAAACGACGGGCTCACCGCAAATTCAAAAGTCATGCTTAAAAATAAGGAATAAAAAAATCGTTGAAGACAGGAATTGTTATTTCGACCTCAAAGGCGTGCCGTTTTTACTAAAAAGCATCTATACCCAGAATCTGATTCCGGGTATAGATGCTCCAAACAAAACTTATTGCTCTTCCATATCAACAACCTCATAAGCGTTTTGCCCGTTTGCGAAGACAGGTTGATAATAGGTTCCATTATAAACCATGTACTTGTTGCCATTAATGGTGGCTTGCTGCGCACCATCCGGCAAATTGCTTACTACTGCGCCAACTGGTGGAGCAACAACCACGTAGGCGCCGCTGCTTTGCGTATAATAGGCGCCTCCATAATAGTAATAGGTAACGTTTGAGACAGGTACTGCGCTGTAGCCTGATGGTAAAACTGTTATAGTAGCACCAACCGGTGCTGGTACAACTGTGTACCCTCCCGATGCCTGCGCGTAATAAACCCCATTGGCATAATGATATTGCTGATCATTTATGGCAATTATAATAGCCGTAGTAGCCAATGCGGCAATAAAAAAGCCAACGGGATGCCATGACGGCCCCCAATGATAAGGTGTGTAAGTATGATACCTGTACGCGTAATACGGCCTCTGCCTTACGTATACCGGGCGCACAGGCCTATAAACTGGTGGACGATACGGTGGCCTGTGATGTACCGGCGGCCTTGGGTGAGCAACTACCGGTGGTCGTGGATTATTTATAGGTGGCCGCGGATGTGTTACGGGCGGACGAGGATTAGCTACAGGTGGACGTGGACGCGTTACCGGTGGCTTTGGATGATTTACTGGCGGACGCGGATTGGTTACCGGCGGCCTGTGATTATTTGCTGGTGGACGTGGATTATTTGTTGGTGGCTTATGACCATTGGCCGGTGGCCGCTGATTGTTTGACGGCGGACGCTGTTCTGGTCGGGCAGATCGATCCTGCGGCACAAAACCGGCGTATACCGGGTCGAAAATCAGCATAAAAGTGGCCACAAATGAGAACACTGTAAACAGTTTTAGATAGGGCTTTTTCATAAATTTCAGTTAATAGGATTTAGATGTGTTTTAAACAAAAGTTTATTACCTAAATCAACAGCAAATAATCAGGGAGAGGGCGGCACAATGCTTTAATACTGCATTGTTTATTATAAATATCGTTAACATTATTAATAATTCAGGTAGCTAAGCAAATATTTACCGCATATAAATTGCACCTGCCGGGAACTGAGGTGGTATAACAACTACGTTTTCGTAACTTAGCGGCTCCTTCTTTAGGGTACGTATGCTGCTTATGTCCACATCACCAAAACAACCAGTCGCCGAAAAAGAGAACCTGCACCCCCGCAATGTACACAGGATGGGGTATGACTTTAAACAGCTGATAAAAAGCACACCCGAACTTCGCCCGTTTGTTAAGCCGAATCAGCATGATATTGAATCTATCAATTTCAGCGACCCGGAAGCGGTTAAAATATTGAACAAAAGTTTGCTGAAACAATATTATAATATCAGTGATTGGGATATTCCGGAAGGATACCTTTGTCCGCCAATACCTGGCCGGGCTGATTATATCCACTATGTAGCGGATTTGTTGGGCGAGGCCGATAATGGTAATATCCCAACGGGTAAAAACATAAAGATTCTTGATATTGGTACCGGTGCTAATTGTATTTACCCCATTATAGGCAGCACTGCTTATCAATGGGATTTTGTGGGCACTGATATTGACCCTATCGCCATACGATCAGCTATGGATATTATTGCCGCTAACAAGCATTTAAAAAGCCACATTATATTACGGCAGCAAACCAACAAGCACAATATTTTTAAAGGTATAGTTTTAAATGGTGAAGGTTTTGATGCTACTATTTGTAACCCGCCCTTCCATTCGTCAGCATTAGAGGCGCAATTGGCAACGGTTAACAAGTGGACTAAATTAAAGACCAACACCCAGCCAAATAATCAAAATTTTGGTGGACAGAAAAAAGAGCTATGGTACCCGGGTGGTGAGGCTGCTTTTATCAAATTAACCATTGAGCAGAGTGCTTTGGTAGCTCAGCAATGTTTGTGGTTTACTACGCTGGTATCAAAAAAAGATACCCTGCCGGGCATTTACAAAACATTGAAAAAAGTAGCTGCCATTGATGTGAGGACGATAGATATGTCACAAGGCCAGAAAAAAAGCCGTATAGTAGCATGGACCTTTTTTGACGAAGCCGGGCGGGCCGAATGGGTTGATAAATGGTGGCATAAAAAATAGGGGAGATTTTAATTGATATAGATATTCAATTGACTTGAATGATTTTATCATCATTTTTAAAATACAATTTGCGGGGGGCTGCTTAAATATTTAGTTTTGGGTATATGGCTAAAATCAACCGGCAGCGCACTACAAAAACAGCGGATAAAACACCAAAAGCTGCAGACGAAACCAAACCAAAAGACGTGAAAGAGGCCCCAAAAGCCAAAAAGCCACGCCCTAAAGTTAACGTTACGCCAGCACCCGAAAGTAGTAAAGTCGCACCTCAAAAAACAGAGGAGCCATCACCAATTCCCCCAGCCCAATTTGAAATGGAAGTACATCATCACCCGCAACTCGACCATAGCCCAAAACCCTGGAAAGAATACCTGCTGGAAGGGTTAATGATATTTATTGCTGTAATGATGGGCTTTATTGCCGAAAACGTACGGGAGGCCATCACCAACCATCAGCATGTAAAAGAGCTTACCTCGCAGCTTGTTCAGGATCTTAAAACTGATACTGCACAATTAAATGAGATCTATCAGTTTGAAACAAACATTTTAAAAACCGATGATACTTTAGTCAACCTGTTACAACGGCCGGTAAAAAATGAGGAGATAGGCCACCTACAAAAGCTTGTTGCTAATTCGCATAATATTGCCCTTTTTCATCCATCAGCGGGAGCAATTTTTGCTATTAAGAATGAGCTGCACTTGAAGCAATTTTCAAGTTCAAAAATAATTAGCTACATAGCAGCATACGAAAGGCATACCGAATTGTTACATACCGCGCAGGATGTTGCGCTCCAATATCAAAGAAGTTTTGTCGATCCATTTTTACTTAAACATTTTACCGCTGCCAACCTGAGCGCAGCTTTTAGCGGCGGCAAACTCGAAAAACCGGAAATGCGGAATTTATCGCAGGAAGACATTACCCAACTAGGCGTGGATATGGTACTCATAAGAATTGTTAATAACGAACTGCTACGTGATAACAGAAGGACAAAAAATGATGTTACTACGCTATTGCAATATGTAAAAGAAAGATATGAGCCTAATGAGGAATAAACTATAAAAAGCAATTAACTCTGTCTGCATAAAAATTTAGCCCAATGAAATTCATAGCAGCAATAATATTAACGTTTTTTCTGGCCGGAAAAAGCAACGCGCAAACTGCCGTACAAGATAGTATCTCGCTCGAGCAAACAACCCGCGCCATACGCGATGCATTCGGCCGGGGCGATGTTGCCGCCATAGTGGCCCTGCATCATCCCGATGTAATTAAATATTTTGGTGGCGATAATGTGGTTAATGGCCGTGCGGCTTTAGCAAAAGGATTAACGGAGATGTTTAAAGCTTCGAAACTGGAGTTTATAGAAAACGATATTGAAAGTACCGCCTTTAACGGATCAACAGCTTTTCAAACTGCAATTTTTACCATTAAGGTAATTCCCAAAAATGGGGCCGAGCCGACTTATGCACATGGCCGGTCAATGGTGATTTATGTACGCTATAAGGATAGCCCTTATGGCTGGGTATCTATCAGGGAAATGGCGCAAGCTGCTCCCGCCGAAAAATAAATATTCAATAGCCAAATAAAGGCCTAACGGCATCGGTCTCTATTATCAAAGACAATTCATTTTGTTGTATAAAAACAACAAAATGAATTATTCCTTTGGCAATAACTTTACACCTATTAAGGTAACCAAAAAGCTAAACAGCAAAAAAATCAGGATTAGCGGAATCATAAAAATTGAAACGTCAATAATACAGTTAATATTGTAATATTTAAATAAACCTTACAATAAATTAACAATTATTACATTTTATTTTCCGCCTTTAAAACAGCCCCAGCTGTCCGCCATCATCAATATCTATATCATCAGGATTGGTAATTTCAAAATCAACTGATTTTGCCGATGACCCGGCAGTTGGTTTGGTACCTTCCTCTTCTCCGTTTTCTTCAACCTCTGCTTCTGTAGCTTCATCGTTATCTGTTTCCTCTACAACTGAGGCATCTTCCTCATCCTCTTCTACCACGGTTTCTGCCATCAGCTCAACAGATTTTACCGGGAATTGCGAAAGCCGGTTGCCCATTGCTTTCATTCCTTTAACATCAATTAAAACGGTTAAGTCAACTTCAAGTTCTTCTACCACCTGCTCCTTACCTTTCAATTGCTCAACCTTAACAACAGGTTGTTTTGTACTGGTTATGAGTGTTAGTTTTGAGCCTGCTTCTTCGCTGATGATGCTGGTTTGCCGGCCAACAGCTGCATTTTCAAAAGTGAATCTTTTTACCAGGTAATTTTTTGATTTCCCTTCAAAGTGAATAACCGAGTAAACCTTTTCGGGCTTGTATTTTTCAATAACCATCATTTTATCATCAAAATGGTTATTCAAATCAAATGTGGTCAACTCGTAAACGCCGTTACTTAAAACGGTTAATATTTTGTCATCGCCATCAAATTCGCCCAGATATTTTCCTCTGCCATCGGCATTCAGGCGTTTCAAAGTATCATCGTACCATATTTTACGGCCCGATAATGTTGATTTTCCTTTGCTTTTCAGCGCTATTTTCTTAACCGGATACTTGGTAATAATATTACCGATAGAATTACGACCCTTTATAGCCAGTGCTGCAAAATCCTCATCAAATTGAAGTTTCTTTAACTTACTTTGCGGCTTAAGCTGAATGTTAACCACTTCGGCTTCGCCATTTGGATTGGCCGAAAAATAGGATACACGGGTGCCCTTGGTACCTTTTGTCAAGTCATATTCTTTATCGCGGGTTACGCCAACAACCGAGAATCGTTTTATAAAGCTAACGCCGCTTTGCCCGTCTTTATAAATCATGTTATAAACGGTGCGCTCATCGTTCTTTTTAAATACAGCTACGTGAATAATCTCCTTACCCACAAAAACTTTATCCTGCACCTTGGTAACCATAAAACGGCCATCTTCCCTAAAAACAATAATTTCATCAATGTCTGAGCAGTCACCAACAAATTCGTCTTTTTTAAGTCCGGTACCAATAAAGCCGTCCACACGGTTCACATACAATTTAACATTCGCTAATGCTACCTGAGCTGCTTCAACCCTGTCGAAAGTGCGTAGTTCAGTTTTACGTTCGCGTCCTTTGCCGTACTTCTCTTTTAACTTCAGGAACCAGGCAATGGTATAATCTGTTAAATGTTTAAGGTGATGTTTTACTTCTTTTATCTCTTCTTCAAGTCCCTTGATCTGCTCGTCCGTTTTCTTTACATCAAAACGGGTGATGCTGCTCATCGGCTTATCAATCAGCTTCTTATAATCTTCGGGTAAAATTTGCCGATAAAACAGTGGAAAAAATGGTTCAAACAAGCGGTTCAATACCTCCTGCACCATCTCAAAATTGCTCGACCCCTCGTAATCAGGGTGCTTGTACATCCCCTCCTGAATAAATATCTTCAGCAACGAACTGAAGAATATTTTTTCCATCAGCTCTTTCAGCTTAATATCCAACTCCATTTTTAACAGACGGCGAGTGTTATGCGTGCTTTCGGTAAGCATATCGTTCACACTCATAAACCGCGGCCTGTCATTCTGAATTACGCAGGTATTGGGCGATATAGAAACCTCGCAATCTGTAAAGGCATACAGCGCATCAATAGTTACATCGGGCGATATACCGGGAGCCAGGTGTACAATAATCTCCACCGTACTGGCGGTATTATCTTCAATTTTTTTGATTTTGATTTTCCCTTTTTCATTGGCAGCTACTATGCTTTCCATCAGGCCACCGGTGGTGGTAGTAAAAGGAATTTCGGTAATAGCCAGTGTCTTTTTATCGCGCTCCACAATTTTAGCGCGCACACGCACTTTGCCTCCGCGCTGACCTTCATTATACGCCGAGGTATCGGCCATGCCACCTGTCGAAAAATCAGGTACCAAGTCCGGCCGGACACCTTTTAATACCTCAATAGAAGCATCAATCAGCTCAATAAAATTATGCGGCATAATTTTGGTTGCCAAACCTACAGCAATACCATCTGCACCTTGAGCTAATAATAGCGGGAATTTAACAGGCAGCGTAATCGGTTCGCGGTTACGACCATCATAGCTGGCTTGCCAATCAGTAGTATCCGGATTAAAAACAACGTCGAGCGCAAACTTTGATAAACGGGCCTCAATATAACGCGGCGCAGCGGCCGAGTCGCCGGTAACGGGATCGCCCCAGTTACCCTGACAGTCGATCAGCAAATTCTTTTGACCAATTTGCACCATGGCATCACCAATGGAAGCATCACCATGGGGGTGATATTTCATGGTATTACCAATTACGTTGGCGGCTTTGTTGAAACGCCCATCGTCCATCTCCTTAAGCGAATGCAGAATACGACGCTGAACAGGTTTTAAACCATCATTAATATGCGGAACGGCACGGTCGAGAATTACATAAGAAGCATAATCCAGAAACCAGTTTTCGTACAGGCCGTCGAGGGAGGTGATGTTATGTAGTTTATCTTCGTTGTTCGCAGTTATCTCGTCGTTATTTAAATCGTCACTCATTGATTCGCTTAAAAGTTTGGATTTGTAAAGATATGGATAATGTGCCGTTGTGCCGTTTTAAGAAATACAGATTTTTTGAACACTATAGCTTAAAGCCATGTAAACATGTGTATAAGTGGCCGTTACTCCTTCCTCATCTCCCTTATCATCTTCCCATAATCCCATTTTCGCAACATGGCATTTACGGTGTTCACTATACGTTTGGCCCGGGTTTCATTGGTTTTAGCAGCGTCAATCCATTTTATAAAATATTCGCGGTGTGATTTGGCCAGGCTGTTAAAAAAATCCCAGGTTTCGGGTTCGAAATCAAAACACTCTTTTAAATCGTCGGGAATTTCAACCTTATAATCTAAATCTTCTTCTATCCTAACCTGCAATACTGCGCCTGCATTTTTCCGAATGCCTTTTCTTACTTCGGCCTTTAGCGCCATAATAAAGTTGCCGTTACCCATGGGCATTAACGCCATACCTTTTACTTCAAAACCATCCAACATTCCGCGCACTCTGAATGATTTTTTAAAGCCGGGTTTAAGTTGCTGCGCTATATCCGCCGGAATTTCAATATAACTCCATCCGGTTTTTTCACCCTGTTCAGCAAATTGCAATATAATGGTCGAAAACTCAATCATGTTAATACCAGAATTAATTTCTATTGCAAAATCACCAACAATTTATTGCTAAGGTTAAATGTTTGTTAAATCTTAATTCCAAGTCAACTTTTTTGTAACACTTCCTGTATTCGTATCGTCCTATGGGTATAAAACTAAAAAATAAAACTTAATACAAAAATCATGAAAACCTTAAAATCAGTACTGACAGGCATCGCATTGCTTTTTATCTGTGTAGCAGCCAATGCAACCGTTAAACCGATTGCTGACAAACCAACAAAAACAGATATAATAAACATTTATATTGATGCTATTACTCACGGAAAAGTAAACACACTTGCAAATGTTTTGGACGACGCAATGGAATACGACATTCAAAGAGGCGAAAATGTAAATGCACTTAGCAAAGATCAATTGATCCAGTCGTTAAAAGATGCCGGAACAAGTGATGCCAGTGTTACCACCGAAATTACAACTTTAGCTGATGATGACGACGCTTCAACAATTAAAGTAGCATTTAAATATGCCGATTATGTGCGCACAGACGTAATTACTTTATCAAAAACTAATGGCTGGGCAATTACTAAAATAGTTACTTCCACCAAGTAATTTTGGCTTAATATTTTCAAAAAAGAGAGGGGTGAAATCAAATCGATTTCACCCCTCTCTTTTTTGCTTGTAGCCTATTTAACATAAGGCTCCAAAACCTGCTGCCAGCGGTCATAACCCTTGCTATTTAAATGCAGCATGTCTTCCTGAAATAGGGCAGAATCCGGCAAAGCTGAGTTTCCCTTTAATATCGCTGCCCCAACATCAATAAAAGTACTTCTGGGCTTGTTGACCAGATAGGTTTTTATCAATTCATTTGCCTTAATTACTTCATTAAAACTCTGCGCCCGGCTGGGGCTTAGCTTTATCGACATAAAATAAATATCGGCAACTGGTAATTGCTGATGAATCATTGTCCACAATTTTTCGAATTCTTCAAAAACAAACTGGCCGCTCTTTCCGGCGGCAATGTCATTTTCGCCCGCATAAATAAAAACCTTACGCGGCTGATAGGGAGACAATATGTAGGGAGTATAATAATTAACCAATTGCTCCAATGTGCAACCGCCCACACCACGTCTTATAATAGGCTTGCCTGCAAAACGCAATTCCAGATCTGTCCATTTACGGATAGAGGAACTGCCGATAAACAAAATGCCGCCTTTAGCCGGTGGGTTGATACTATCCTGATGTTTAAATGCTCTTATTTCGTTATCAAAAGGAAAACCCTGCTGCGCATATAGCCGGGTGGTAATAAATATGCCTAAAAAAAGTACAATAAGTTTTAACCTCATTATTGAAATTTATATGAGTTGAAATAATAATGCCGAGCTCTTATCCTTTTGCTTCGTTAACCAGTCTATTTTCAAAAAACAAAAACGGCAAAAAGCTATCCACTCCCTCCATTACCCAGGCGGGGCCATTATTGCAAAACAAAATAATTTCAAAGGGTTTGTCTTGTTTCTTCTCGTACTCAGCCATTACCTGCAGGCATGAGCCGCAGGAAGCAATAGGCTGCGAAAGTTCAAATTCATCGGTACTGGCGGTTACGGCCATGGCTTCAATAGGATCATTAGGATAATTGGCGCCCCAATGAAACAAAGCCACACGCTCTGCACACAAGCCCGAAGGATAGGCTACATTTTCCTGGTTGCTGCCATAAATAATTTTACCGCTCTGCAGACGTAAAGCAGTACCCACCCTGAATTTAGAATAAGGCGAATGCGAATTCTCCATTGCCTTTATGGCCTCAAGGCAAAGTTGATAATTGGGGGCGTTTAGTTCTTGTAAAGTATTGTATTCTTTAAAAGCTATTTTTATTTCGTGTTCTGTCATTTTTATTAGCCCTGATAAAATAGGGGGATACAAGGTACATAATTTTTAAATCAAAACCACTACACAGGTTTATTTTAAACGTCGTTGACCCACAAAAGTTTTTAAGCTACCTGGCCGCCCATATTATATTCGATATTAATATATCCATTGCAAAACAACTATCCTTCATAACTTTTGGTTATCGACCATTGCCTTTTATGATAAAAATAAGCTATAAAAAGAGTGGACATTTGTGGTGTTAAAATTAATAACCATGCAAGTTCAACAGCAATTAATCAACACCAGCGGCGCATTTTTCAATATAAATGACAACGTCCGCAAAACTATATTTATACTATGTATTGCCTTTTGTTTAACGCCTTTCTCCAGTCCGGCTATTGCTTTATTAATGGGTTTAGTAATGGCGCAGTTAATGGGGCATCCTTATCTTCATCTTAACCACAAAGCTACTCACTTGCTCTTGCAGGTATCAGTAGTTGGTTTAGGCTTCGGTATGAATATACACAGCGCTATTGAGGCCGGTAAAGAAGGCGTGTTATTCACCATAGCATCTATCAGCGGTACTTTAATTTTCGGGTACTTTATGGGTAAATGGTTAACTATCGAAAAGAAAACATCATTCTTGATTTCAGCAGGAACAGCTATTTGTGGAGGCAGCGCCATAGCAGCCATTTCACCGGTTATAAAGGCCGAAGAAAAACAGATCTCAGTAGCACTTGGTTGTGTGTTTGTTTTAAACTCAATCGCGCTGTTTATTTTCCCAATTATTGGTCATCACTTTAATTTATCACAAACCCAGTTTGGTTTATGGTGTGCAATTGCCATACATGATACCAGCTCCGTTGTAGGCGCCGCCAGTAAATATGGCACACATGCTTTAGAAGTAGCCACAACTGTTAAACTGGCCAGGGCATTGTGGATTGTCCCGGTAACCTTTATGGCTTCTTTTGTATTCAAAAACAAATCAAAAAAAGTGAGCATTCCTTATTTCATCGGTTTATTTATCCTGGCGGTTATTGCCAATACTTATATCCCTGTGGTAAATATGGTGGCTCCTTATTTAATTATAGTTGCCAAAGCTGGTTTAACGCTTACCCTGTTTTTAATAGGCGCGGGCTTATCACGCACCGTATTAGCATCTGTAGGTTTTAAACCTTTATTGCAAGGTGTGGTATTGTGGATTGCCATATCAACTACTGCGCTGTACGCGGTAATGCACCTGGCATAAGTTTAATCAATCAGCATTTAACAATAAAGGCATGGAATTTTATTCCATGCCTTTTCTATTGCAGGTAGATGTAAATGAATTATAAAGTAGCCATATCAATTACAAAACGATAACGGACATCACCTTTTTGCATTCTGTCATACGATGCATGGATGTCTTTAATATCTATCATCTCGATATCCGAAACGATGTTGTTGGCCGCACAAAAATCAAGCATTTCCTGAGTTTCGGCCAAACCGCCGATACCTGATCCGGCTAAACTTTTTCTGCCACCTAATAAACTGAAGGCCGCAATTTCTGCCGGTTTTGGTGGTACGCCCACGCAAATGTGTACACCATTGGTACGCAGCAAAGACAGGTACATATTAAAATCGTGCTCGGCAGATACCGTATCCAAAATAAAATCGAAAGTACCCTTAGCTGCTTTAATTTGTGCCGGGTCGGTAGTTACCACAAAGTGATGTGCGCCCAATTTTTTGGCATCTTCTTCTTTTTTGGGTGATGTGCTCAATACGGTTACCTCGGCACCAAAAGCAACACCAAATTTAACCGCCATATGGCCCAGGCCACCCAGCCCTAATACAGCCAACTTGTGTCCTTTACCAACTTTCCAATATCTTAAAGGCGAATAGGTAGTAATACCCGCGCATAATAACGGAGCAGTAGCAGCCAGGTCAACATCTTCAGAAATGTGTAATACAAAATCTTCATGTACCACAATTGAGTTGGAGTAACCACCATAGGTAGGGGTTTTGTGATCCTGCTCCAGCCCGTTGTAGGTTTGTGAGCTGCCGTTTAAACAATATTGCTCTAAATCTTGCTTACAATTTTCGCATACGCGGCATGAATCAACCAGGCAGCCGGTGCCGGCAAGCTGGCCAACTTTAAATTTTTTAACATGATCGCCTACCTTAACAATGCGACCCACTATTTCGTGACCGGGCACCATCGGAAATATGCCGGGGAACCAATCGTTTTTTATCTGGTGCAGATCGGAGTGGCAAACGCCACAAAATAAAATGTCAAATTGTACATCGTGAGGGCCTTCTTCACGGCGTTCAAAATTCCATGGCGCCAGGTCTGTCACCGGGCTTTGTGCTGCATATCCTTTTACTGGAATCATAAGTTTTATAGATTAAATGTTTTGTTTGATACAAAGATGCTGTTCTATTTTTAAACCAATTTTCCTATAAAGTCCAAATTGATTGACTTATTGGTTCAATCAATTTAAAACAAAGTCTCTTGTTTTTGTTTCGGATGGGGTATGACCAAAATGTTCTTTATACAACCTCGAAAAATGCGCCACACTCTCAAATCCCAACGAATAACAAACATCTTTGACGGGCAGATTTGTTCGCAATAATTCATTTGCCTTGGCCAGTCTTCTTTGCCTTATCCATTGTGCCGGCGGAATTTGGTAGATAGATTGAAAATCGCGCTTAAAGCTGGAAAGGCTTCTGCCGGATAGATAGGCCAGATCAGTTAATGAAACAGGGTTGGCATAATTCTCTTCAACAATGGATGGGATGTCAGCAAAAACCTGTTTTTTTAATTGCAATATCTGTTGAAACAGGTTCTTGTCCGAACTGGCTATATCATATAACAATTCCAGCATTTTAATTCTCATTAAGCCGGCGTCTATATTATCGGGCTCACTAAAATAAGGTTTTAGCGATTCAAAAAACTTAAGCAGTCTTTCACCAACAGGCTTCACTTCTACTTTCACCGGTTCCGCACAGTTAACTGATTCAATTTTGGCCATTTTCATAAAATCAATCAAAAACTCCTCCTTAATAAAAAATAACATGCTATCATATAACATGTTATTTTCGGGGTTTCCGCTTTTATTAAAAGTAACTTGCGTCGCCTTTTTAAGCAACACCATTTCATTTTTATTTAGCAAAAAAGTGTTATTGCCTTGCGTAATGCGGTTAGTACCCTCTAACACCACCATCAACATATGTTGCTCTAAATACATAGATCCTCCAACGTGGCTCGAATGAGTACATGATTCAATCAAACTCACACCATTCATCTTCAGGTCCCGCAGATAATAGGGAGCCGTAGTTAAAACATCAGGAACTTTTACTGCCTTCATCAATACATTTATTTATGGTTTAAAGTTCAGCAATATTTAGTTGGCAAACTATTCTTTTTAGTTCAAACTTATTGCCTATTTAGCTCATAACAGTTATTAGTTTATTTATCTATCATCTTAAAGATTATTTACCATCAAACAAAAGCCTTCATTTCGTATTTTTATCCCGTGGCAACTCCAATCAAAAAAAAAGCTCCCGTAAAACGATCATCCCCGGTAAAGAAAACTAATCCCCCTAAAAAACGAAAGTCTTCATCAGGCCTACCTATACAGTTAAAATTTGCAATTGCCATTATCGTACTGATACTACTGTCGCCATTTTATTATGGTTATGTTATAAAAAGCTTTTCGTCAGGCTGGCGATGGGTGCGGGATTTTGGTAAAGATCCGCACTATCATACATACGCCAGTTATAATATCCCGATACCAGATCAATATAGTATTCACGGTATTGATGTATCATCGTACCAGGGCAAAATTGACTGGCAAAAGGTAAAAAATATGGAAGAAGACGATGTGCATATCAGCTTTGCCTACATTAAAGCTACCGAGGGTATTTTGCAGGTCGATCCTTATTTTCAGCGCAACTGGCGCGAAGCAGCCAAGCAAGGCCTGGTTTGTGGGGCCTATCACTATTTCAGACCAAAATTAAACAGCAAACTACAGGCTTACTTTTTTCTGCAAACCGTAAATATTGAAAAAGGCGACTTGCCGATGGTGGTAGATATTGAACGGCTGGATGGTGTTACCCCCACCAAGATGCGCGAAGAGCTACAGAGTTTTTTAAGTGAGATTGAAGCCCGGACAGGATCAAAGCCCGTTATTTACTCTGGACTAAAGTTTTACCAGGATAATTTGCAGGGCCATTTTGATAGTTACAACCTATGGATAGCACATTATTATCATCCAGAATTAGACTCGAGCAAAACTACCACCTGGAAATTTTGGCAACACTCAGACAAGGCCAAAGTAAACGGCATCAATCACGTGGTAGATTTTGACGTTTTTAGCGGCGACAGCGTGGCATTTAAAAAAATGCTTATTCAATAAAGTTTAATTAACTGCCAAAGCGAGCTTTCATGGTATCATTAATTTGTTGCAGCGTCATCGCTCCCAGTGGGCCGTTAGCACTTCTTAGCTGAACATGCGGCCAATCTTTAAAGCTTGTCCACAAGCCGCCGGGAGTTAAACCAAGCGCTTTAGCTTGCTGAGCATAAACAGCATAGCCATTTTTGCCATTATACAACAAATCAGTCGACCAATTGGCTTTGCCATTCAGTATCCAAACACAATCAACCGCCTCGCCAAACTGGTGCCATGATATACCGGGAATGGCGTTGGTAACATGTTCGCCATTTTGTGGCCCCGCGTTAGCAATGCAATCGGCAAGGAAATCGGCGCCCTGGTCTCTCAAATCTGTTATTTTCTGCTGAACAACATCGGTGGTTCTTGACTGACGCCAAAGTTTGCCCTGATCTAACGGTGTGCGGATGGCGAATGTAGGTTGCATAGGATAGCCGGCATTGGCGCAGTTAGTTAATAACTCTTCAACTTTCGCTTTAAATTCGGGCACGAGTGTATTTAAATCTATTGCCATAACGGTAAGGTATTTAGGTTATTTGTGAAAAAGGTTTGAGATATAAATATAATCACCGATACCTCATTATCAAGTCAATAAAGTATTTTTTTTATAAACTTGTGTGAGTGGGGTAGTTAGTCGGGAGATATTGGGCTATCAGTTACTTGCTACAGTATGATCAGGAGTTACTGTATTGGCAACCACGTAACTGGCTTTATAGGTTATTAAAAAGTTTTTCAGGTCAACCAGTTTATCGGTATTAATAAGGTCCACTCCGCATTTCAGTAATTCTTTCCACACGTTGTTTTTTTCGGGCGATGCCCATAACCGTACTTTTTTGCCAAATTTATGGGCCATGGTTACATAAGCGCATAACTTGATCCTTTCAATCGTCGGAAAATCGCCGGTACCATTCCAACTCAGCATTTTTGAATACTTGCAGCTGGCCAATTTGTAAACATTGTTGGCGGTGGTATCAGTAGCGGTTTTGCGCAAATCTTCATCAATAAATGCCAGCCGGTTGGTTTCATTCTTAATCATTTTATACGGCTTGTGGCCCGACAAAACAATGGTAATGGCTCTTTGTGTAACCCTTCCATTATCGTAACTGGATAGCATCCAACGGTATTTTTCGAGCAGTGGTTTTAATGCTGTATAGGTATTATTGGCACCTGTTTTAATATCGATTAATAAAACAACTGGTGTATTATATCCTTTATATACCTGGCCGCCATTTTTTGCAATTCTATCTGCCAGGGGTTGCAGATACATGGTTTCCAATATCTTATCACTCCTGAAAAATGGATTAATATGTGCCACTATTAAATCACCTTCTTCTAAAAATATGTCAGCTTCAATATTGGTATACCCATTGTCGAGCGCATCAAACAGAGGGCGCTGATGGCAATAATCATTATGAGCAAAAGCGTTTGGAAGCGGTATGGATTGTGAATGGGCGGATTGGAGGTCAAAGATCAGCAAAACAAAAATTCCTGTTTTTAGTAATTTTTTGCTTAAAATTGCTATCGGCGCTTTCAAGTTTTATTGCTAAATTTTATATCTCAAAAATACATTTTGAGCATTGCTAAACGTTTAAGCATTCATTAATAAATAGTTAAAATACAGCTACTTAATATTAAGCTATCATTACATCTATAAGGCTAAACAAATAAATTTCCCATAAAAATGCCTTTTAACCTGCTACTGAACAATGTTGCCCGCTATATCCATTTAACGGATAATGAAAAGGAGATTTTCATTTCACATCTCCACCAAAAAAAAATTAAGCGCAAACAGTTTTTTTTAAGCTATGGCGAAATATGCAAATATTCGGCATTTGTTACGACAGGTTGCTTAAGGGGATTTACGGTTGATAAAAATGGAATTGAGCATGTGTTAAGCTTTGCCCCGCCCGATTGGTGGATAGCCGATATGTATAGCCTTATTTCGCAAAAGCCAGGCACTTTAAATATTGAAGCACTGGAAGATACCGATGTGATATTATTATCGAAAACAGACCAGGAGAAATTATATCAGGAAATTCCAAAATTTGAGCGATTTTTCCGGATACTCACCGAAAAATCACTGGTGACCAATCAACAACGCATAGTAGATAATTTGAGTCTTACTGCCGAAGAACGTTACAATATATTCTGCGAACGCTACCCAACACTGATTAATCATCTGCCCCAAAAACAAATAGCCTCCTACATTGGTGTAACACCTGAGTTTTTTAGCAGGATGCGAAATAGGCACTAATTTCACGAATTAATAAAAGGCGAATTGCACGAATTATTACAAGTTTTGATCAATATCACAATGCAAATCCATTCGTGTAATTCGAAATAATTGGCAAAAATTTGTGTCTAATTCATTTCTTAACCTACATCAACTTCCCCGGAAAAATCTTGCCGTACCTTTGATGTATAAAATACAGGAGAAAAAAAATCATGGCACAAACAGTATTACATAAAGCCGAAACCCGTGGACATGCAAATCATGGCTGGCTTAACAGTTACCATACTTTTAGTTTTGCTAATTACTATAATCCAGAAAGAATGCATTTCGGAGCATTGAGGGTATTAAATGATGATACCGTTGACCCGGGAATGGGCTTTGGAAAACACCCGCATGATAATATGGAAATTATTTCTATACCGTTAGAAGGTGATCTGGAGCACAAAGACAGTATGAATAATGTAGCCGTTATAAAAAACGGTGATATACAGGTAATGAGCGCAGGAACCGGCGTTTTTCATAGCGAATACAATAAAGACAGGGAGCAACGGGTAAAATTCTTACAGATTTGGGTATTCCCCGATAAAAAGAATGTGGAGCCCCGTTATGACCAAATTACTTTGAGCGCCGATGACAGGCATAACAAATTACAGCAGATTCTTTCACCAAATCCGGATGATGCCGGTGTTTGGATCCATCAAAATGCATGGTTTCACTTGGGCAAGTTCGATAAGGGAGTAAATACCGAATATAATTTGAAAGCAAAAGGAAATGGGGTTTATGTTTTTAATTTGAGTGGCGATATTAAAATTAATGATCAGCTATTAAATACCCGCGATGGTTATGGCATATGGGATACAGACAAATTCACCATTACCGCCGAAACAGATGCTGAATTTTTGTTGATGGAAGTACCGATGTTGAGCTAAGAAAAGTTTAAATTAAGAGGAGGGGCAAAGGGTTTTGTAATGATGAGAAAAGACCATTTGCCCTTTCGCTTTTTATATTTATAAAAAAATTAAAATGGACAAAATACAAATATTGGTAATAGGCCGTCACCCCGAAATTTTACAGACAGTTATAAGGCTGGTAAACAACAACCCGGAGTGGAATGCCACCGGCTGCGCTACGGATATTGAAGCGATAGCTGCTTTTAAACTGCAGTCCTTCCGACTGGTATTACTTGGCGGCGGCATTGAAAAAGAAAGTGAGGACATTTTGTGCGATACTTTTCGCTCCATAAACCAGCAAATAACTATTATACAGCATTACGGCGGCGGAAGCGGCTTACTTTCGGCCGAGATCTATGAAGCTTTGCAGGGTAGGATAGCTCTTTGATTTAGGTTAGACTCTCTCCTATATGCTTTCTCACCAACTGATAGCAGCTCGCATTAAGGGCTTTTAAACTTTATGCCATTGTTCAAGTCATACTCAAAAAATATTGATGAGTATGAAAAAGTTAATTCTGATATTATCCCTGGTATCGGGCACATTTATGATAGCCAGTGCCCAAACCTCGGCTTTGCCTGTAACACAAAAATCACCCGAGCAGCGTGCCGCCCATATTACCAAAGCATTGCAAAAAAGATTAAATCTAACCGCAGATCAGGCGCAACAGGTAAATACGATTTATTTTAACCGGGCCACCCGTATAGATAGCCTCAAAAATAATTTATCTGTGGATAAAAGGTTGAACCACCTAACTGCACATACTATAGCACTACAAAGCAAACAGCAGTTATTCGCAGTATTAAGCCCCGATCAGCAGAAGCAATTTCAAGACTGGCAGCAAATGCGGAAACAACGCCATCTAGCTGAAAAACAACCGGCTACGAATCCGGGATCTTAAATATCAATTCTTTTATAGATTTTGTTCCAACCGGGATGATGATTTCATCTAAAAGCGCTGCATTTTCGTCTTATTTTGTGTCAGATCGTTTCATA
>NZ_JANUBZ010000019.1 GCF_024808665.1 Mucilaginibacter empetricola | reverse complement strand
AAAATCCGGGTTCGAATTGATTGGATCTTTCATTCCCCTAAATTCCAACTTTTCTTCCTATTTGTGTACACACTGTAGTCCAAAGGAGAGGACTTAAAAAATAAACGCGAGCGAAGCTAAAGTCTCCCCTTCCGGGGGAGATTTAGAGGGGGCTTCTAAAATAAAAAATCCCAGCCGTTATGACCAGGATTTTCTTTTTTATTATTTATTGAATGTTTGATTATTAACCGGTAAAAACTAATCTCTAATCACTATTCTCCAATTACTTTTTCTTTGCCAGTTCTTCGGCCATGGCAGCACCAATTTCGGCTGGCGACTCTACAACGCGGATACCGCACTCACGCATAATTTTCATTTTGGCAGCAGCAGTATCATCGGCTCCGCCAACAATAGCACCTGCGTGGCCCATACGGCGTCCCGGAGGCGCTGTTTGACCTGCAATGAAGCCTACAACCGGTTTAGTACCGTTTGCTTTAATCCAAAGGGCTGCTTCGGCTTCCATGCCACCACCAATTTCACCAATCATAATGATACCGTGTGTGTCAGGATCGTTCATTAACAACTCAACTGCTTCTTTGGTTGGGGTACCGATAATTGGGTCGCCACCAATACCGATTGCTGTGGTGATACCTAAACCAGCTTTAACCACCTGGTCAACCGCCTCGTAAGTTAAAGTACCTGATTTTGAAACTACACCAACATGACCTTTTTTGAAGATAAAGCCCGGCATAATACCAATTTTGCTTTCATCGGCAGTGATAACACCCGGGCAGTTTGGCCCTATTAAGCGCGATGACTTGTCTTTTAAATATTCTTTCACCATAATCATATCCTTTGTAGGGATACCTTCGGTGATACATACAATTACTTTTATACCAGCTTCGGCAGCTTCCATAATGGCATCCGCTGCAAATGCAGGAGGTACAAATATGATGGATACATCGGCACCGGTTTGTTTAACCGCATCGTCAACAGTATTAAATACTGGTCTTTCAAGGTGTTGCTGCCCTCCTTTACCCGGGGTAACGCCGCCAACAACCTGGGTACCATAAGCAATCATTTGTGTTGCGTGGTAAGTACCTTCATTACCAGTAAAACCCTGAACTATAACCTTGGAATCTTTATTTACGAGTACACTCATTGGATTTTTTAATTTGTAGCGCAAAGCTAAAGTTTTTGAGCGAATGTCAAATTAAATTTAGCGCTCAATGCGGTAGTTATTGGTAAATAAATCGTCACAATTTTGTTTTAGGTGGATGGGGTGCGCGAATAGCTTTTGAAACAGCAACAATCAAATCGCGTCATTGCGAGGTACAAAGCAACCTCTACATAGGACAATCAACAGCACGGCATTACGTCTCTGAACAAAATTTCGTCTCCTTGATCTGCATAGCTTATAGATTGCTTCGTACCTCGCAATGACGTGAAGGATGAGATAAATAGTGAGTTACCTCTGCGCTACACTTCCCCATTATCCAAAAGCACCGTTGGATGAAACTCCCCTTCGCTTTTTGCTATAACGATGGTGGCTATTCCGTTGCCTATCATATTGGTAATAGCCCGTGCTTCTGACATAAACCTATCTACCCCTAATAAAATCGCCACGCCTTCGGCCGGGATAATTTTAACGGCTGCCAGTGTTGAGGTAAGGATGATAAAACCACTGCCCGTTACCCCTGCTGCGCCTTTTGAGGTGATCATTAATATGCCGATAATGGTGATCTGCTGCATCAGCGTAAGCGGGATATGAAACACCTGCGCCAAAAATATAACCGACATCGAAAGATAAATCGTCGTACCATCTAAATTAAACGAATATCCTGCCGGTATAACCAGTCCCACTACCGATTTGGAGCAGCCAAACTTCTCCATCTTCTCCATCATCAGTGGTAAAACAGATTCGGACGATGAGGTGCCGAAAACGATAAGGATCTCATTCCTGATGTATTTAAGATATTGCCATAAACTGAATTTGTACAGCCTGCAAATAATATTCAACACAATAAAAATAAAGCAGATAGAAGTAAGGTACACCGACCCCATCAGCAAGGCCAGCGGTTGCAGCGTTTTTATGCCATAAGTGCTAATGGTGTAGGCCATGCCGCCAAATGCGCCTATTGGAGCCACCTTCATCACTATGCGCATAATATTAAAGAACACTTTTGACAGTTTATCAAACAGGCTGATTACGCTTTGTCCGGCTTCGCCCATACGGCTAAGGCCAAAGCCAAATAGGATGGCAAAAAACAGGATCTGTAAAATATCATTTTTAACAAAAGCCTCAAAAACGTTGTTGGGTACAATGTGCACTATAAAATCAACCCAATGCATTTCGGCAGCGGCTTTTTGGTAAACAGCCAGCTTAGCATGATCGGCAGCTATTTCGGTTTCAAAACCATCGCCTGGTTTTAATATATTGGCAACTATTACGCCTATTATTAAAGCAAAGGTTGACACTATCTCGAAATACAACAACGCCTTGCCACCTACTCTGCCTACCTTTTTCATATCGCTCATACCGGCAATACCCAGCACTATGGTTAAAAATATGATAAAGGGTATCAGCATGGTTATTAAGCTGATAAAAGTTTGACTAATGAGCTTTGCCGTTGGCCCAAACGACTTAAAGAAAAAGCCAACCACCACACCCAGCAAAATACCTACAATTACCTGAAAGTTGAGGCTATAAAGTAAACGTTTAAACATAAACAAGTATACGTATTTATTTTTTTGAGGAGAATTAAGAGGCAAGATTTGAGAATCAAGAAGCTAGAGCCAAGAATCAGGTTGGAAAATTCAAGATTCGAGAAGCAAGAGGCAAGATTCTTGATTCTTAACTCTAGCTTCCTAGCTCTCAACGCTTTCCTGATTCTTGGCTCTTGCTTCTTGGCTCAAAAAAAGAGACCTTTTCTGTATTGCAGAAAAGGTCTCTTTTTAAGGTAAGATGTTTTTATACTCTTTAGCTGGTTATACCTGTGTTAAGGTCGACATTGTAAACTTTACCGCTGATGGCTATAGTTGCTTTGCTGCCGCCCAAGAAAGTGATAGATCCCTGCACATTCCAAACGCCACGCGGGCCACTACCTGATGAAGTGAAAGTTGCTGCTCCACTCACAATATTACCTGATGCATCAACTAATAGCGATGTGATGGTGTAAGTAAATACTTGGGTACCGCTTCTTTTGGTACCTGTTTTAAATTGGTAGCTTTCATTTGAACCCAATGTACCTTTAATAGCAGTATTGCTATTAGGGTTAGTGATGTCAACAACGCCAACAGAAAGATTTTCTGCTACTTTGTAAGCAAGCGTAAGGTTAGGACCTGAATACGCAATGCTTACGTTGTCGTTAGTATTATAGCCGGAAAATACGCTGTTTGTACAAACGAAAGCGAAATTAAGCGTTTCGGATATCGTAAGGGTTGAATCTGTGCCCAGCGTTAAGGTAGTGTTTACTGTTGTATCTGCTGTTAAACCACAACCGATGCTGCCAAGGTCGTTAATGGTTTTTCCTTTGGTGTGTACAGCGTAAGATTGAGCTCCATTAATACCATCTCCGGCATTTACAGCACCAAGGCTGCCAAATAATGATGCATTTAAGTTCAGCGCAACCTGACTGCTTACCTGTGCCGGTGTAAGCTGCGGATCGCCGGTAGTAGATGCTGACTTTTTACAAGCTGTAATAAATGCCAAACCTGCGGCCAGCACTAATAGACTTTTAAATTTAATTTTCATGATGAGGTTTTTGTTCTGTTATTAAGATGAAGATAAAAGGTTTTTTGTTAAAAATAAATGCGTACAATAATACTTATAAGTTAAAAAATAATATTCGTCACTTGGCATTTATACGAAACCTCATAAACTTTGTTTGCTTTTTCTCACAGAGTTTTGACGTGGCGAAATGCAGCGAAATTAACTTTTAACCAATACTGTGGAAATTATTGGTTAAAAGTTAAAATACGGGAAAACAATTCCCCATTTTTGAATAAAAAAGCCTACTGTAATCTCATCAGCAGGCTTTGTTTCTTTTTAATTAATCAATTATTAATCAATAGTTTATAGCTATTATTGGGGTAGATAGCTATATCAATTGGGTAAAGGGACAAACAATTCATCGCATTGTTATAAAGTATAAGATTCAATAACCCCGCCAAGATGGTTGTAGTTTTTTAGTTCATAGTTGATGGTTCGTGGATCATAGTTGATGGGGATAGTTAAATACACACCCACAAAACTATCCGTCTCCTCTGCCATGAACTATGAACCCTCCTACCATGAACTATGAACCATGAACCATCAACTCCCCAACGACCAAATAACAAGGAACAAAAAACTACCAACCTAATAGAGATTTTGTTAATTTCGCCAGCTATAACCTGTAAATTAAGCAATGGACTATCAGTTTAAAGATATAGAGAAAAAATGGCAGCAATTTTGGGCCGATCATCAGACGTTTAAAGCCGAAGATAAAACTACCAAACCCAAGTATTATGTGCTCGATATGTTCCCTTACCCATCAGGTGCGGGCTTGCATGTGGGCCATCCGCTGGGCTATATTGCTTCTGATATTTTTGCGCGTTACAAACGTTTAAAAGGGTTCAACGTGCTGCACCCTATGGGTTATGATAGCTTTGGCCTACCTGCCGAGCAATACGCCATACAAACCGGGCAGCACCCTGCTATTACTACTGAGGCTAATATTGCTACTTACCGTCGTCAGCTGGACCAAATTGGCTTTTCGTTTGATTGGAGTAGAGAGGTACGCACCAGCTCGCCCAATTATTATAAATGGACACAGTGGATATTTATGCAGTTGTTTAACAGCTGGTACAATAAAGATGCTGATAAGGCCCAAAGCATTGCCCAACTGGTTAGTCACTTTGAACAAAATGGATCAGCCGGCATTAATGCTGTTTGCGACGAAGAAATACTAAGCTTTACTGCCGCCCAATGGAAAGCCATGAGCAATCAGGAGCAGCAATCTGAATTATTAAAATACCGCCTTACCTACCTGCGCGAAAGTACAGTAAACTGGTGCCCTGCTTTAGGTACCGTATTGGCTAATGATGAAGTGAAAGACGGCTTTAGTGAGCGTGGCGGCTACCCTGTTGAGCAAAAGAAAATGATGCAGTGGAGCATGCGCATTACCGCCTATGCCGACAGATTATTGCAAGGGCTGGACACCATCGACTGGCCCGAGCCTTTAAAAGAAATGCAACGCAACTGGATAGGCAAAAGCGTAGGTGCAAGTGTGAAGTTTCCTATTGAAGCCTCACCTAAATCCTCTCCAAAGGAGAGGACTTCAGAACAAAGTTGGGCTAACTCCCTCTCCTTTGGAGAGGGCCGGGGTGAGGCTATCGAAGTTTTCACCACCCGTGTTGATACCATCTTCGGCGTTACTTTTTTGGTGATAGCACCAGAGCATGAGCTGGTTGAGGCCTTAACCACACCGGCTCAAAAGGCCGACATTGAAGCCTACATCACCAAAACAAAAAAGAAATCAGAGCTGGAGCGTATGGCTGATGCAAAGACGGTATCGGGCGCTTTCACGGGCAGCTATGTACTCAATCCGCTTAACGGCGAAAAGATACAGATCTGGATTGCTGATTATGTTTTGGCAGGATATGGAACCGGTGCCGTAATGGCCGTACCATCGGGCGATCAACGCGATTACCTGTTTGCAAAGCACTTTAACTTGCCGATAGTACCTATCATCGACATACAAAAAATTGATACCGAGGCCGACCCAACCAAGGAAGGTAAATACATTAACTCCGACTTTATTAATGGCTTAACCTACAAAGAAGCCACCGCGGCCGTAGTAGCCAAGCTGGAAACCATTGGCGCAGGCAAGGCAAAAGTTAACTTCAGGATGAGGGATGCCATATTTGGTCGCCAGCGTTACTGGGGCGAGCCGGTACCGGTTTACTTTAAGGATGAATTACCTTATTTAATTGAAGAAGATCATTTGCCACTAGTATTACCAGAAGTAGACAAATACTTGCCAACCGAAAGCGGTGAGCCACCTTTGGCACGGGCAGAAGGATGGAAGTATAAGCCCCACCCAAACCCTCCCCGGAAGGGGGGGCTTTCTGAGCAAGCTGGTAATTATCGGGAAACAGCAGATCCTGTTTATTACGAACAATTAAAAGAGTTTAGCCAGGCTCATCGAAATCAACCTACTGAAGTTGAAAATATTCTTTGGCAATTGTTGAGAAACAATCAATCCGGGCATAAAATCAGAAGACAGCATTCAATAGGTCAATTTATAGCCGATTTTGTTTCACTGCAAAAAGGATTAGTAATTGAGTTAGATGGACATCATCATAAATTAAATAAAGAAGCTGATGATGCCAGAACTGAAGTATTAAATCATTTTGGATTCTCAGTAATCAGATTTACAAATGATGAAGTTTTAGCAAACCCAACTAGTATTGTTGAAAAGATAAAACAGAAGCTAGATACGCTAACAGACAGAGATAAAACCTTACTATCAGGCGATACCGATAGCGAAGCTAAAGTCTCCCCTACAGGGGGAGATTTAGAGGGGGCTGATCCGTTTGAATACGAACTCAGCACCATGCCGGGCTGGGCCGGTAGCAGCTGGTATTGGTACCGTTACATGGATGCCAATAACGATAGTGAATTTGCATCAAAAGAAGCCATAGCTTACTGGAAAGATGTTGACCTTTATATTGGCGGTAGTGAGCATGCTACCGGGCATTTGCTGTACAGCCGTTTCTGGAACAAGTTTATGAAAGACTTGAACCTTGTGGTTGAAGAAGAACCGTTTAAAAAACTCATTAACCAGGGCATGATTCAGGGTCGTAGTAACTTTGTTTACAGGCTGATTGATGACATGGGGCGTGGTACCAACACCTTTGTATCTTACGGACTAAGCAAGCAATACAAAACATCACCATTGCATGTGGATGTGAATATTGTAGAGAACGATGTATTGAACATTGATAAATTCAAAAAATGGCGCGAAGAGTATGCCAATGCTGAGTTTATTTTAGAAGGCGGCAAATATATCTGCGGCGTTGAGGTTGAAAAGATGTCGAAGTCAAAATTCAACGTGGTTAATCCCGATGATTTGATTGAGCGTTACGGTGCCGATACATTACGCATGTACGAAATGTTTTTAGGTCCGCTGGAGCAAAGCAAACCGTGGAATACCAATGGCATTGAGGGCGTATTTAAGTTTCTACGTAAATTCTGGCGATTATTCCATAACGATGCCTGGGAGTTTACAGTAGCTAACGATGAGCCAACTAAAGCCGAGTTAAAATCATTACATAAAATTATTCGCAAGGTTGAGGAAGATGTCGAGCGCTTCTCGTTCAATACCTCTGTATCCAGCTTTATGATAGCGGTAAATGAGCTTACCGATTTAAAATGTAACAAGCGTAGTATTTTGCAGAATATGGTAATTATCCTATCGCCTTATGCGCCACATATTTGCGAAGAGCTTTGGGTATTGCTGAGCAATGAGGCCGGCACTTTATCATATGCGCCTTATCCAAAATTCAATGCAGCTTACTTGGTTGAGGATGAGTTTGCTTATCCTATTTCTATCAATGGCAAAACAAAAATGAACTTAAATATATCCCTGAGTCTTGAACTTAAAGATATCGAAACTACTGTTTTAGCTAATGCCGATGTACAAAAATATCTTGACGGCAAGGCACCGAAAAAGGTTATTGTTGTAAAAGGCAGGATCGTAAATATTGTTTTGTAAGTATAATAGCAGGCTGATTTGTCATAAGAGCGTCTTAAAGACACAATAATAGCAGCATTGCATTGTAACTAATTTATTACACATAACTAATGGCAAAAATAAAGCTGTAAAGCGTGTAACATTTCAAGTATTTTCGCCTCCAATTAGAAAAATTACCAGAAATGAAGCGTTTTTACATAATTATAGCAATATTTTGTTGTTTCGTAACGGCGGCCAATGCCCAGTTTGGCACAGGGGGGGGATCGACTACAGTAGGGAAAATATCAGGTACACTGATTGACTCTGTTACCAAAAAACCTATGGACTATGCCTCTGTCGGTTTATATCGTAGCGGCGGTAAAGCACCTATTACAGGTGTTGTCACCGACGAAAAAGGAAACTTTAAGCTGGACAATGTACATCCAGGCAGTTATAAACTGGCTATAACCTTTATTGGTTACCCTACCAAGGTAGTTGACCCCGTTGTTACTACAGATTCAAAACCGGATAAAAACTTAGGAATTGTTATTGTATCTCCAGGTGCCAGAACATTAAAAGAAGTAACCGTTACCGGCCAAAAGGCTTTGGTTGAAAATCACATTGATAAATTGGTTTACAATGTGGAGAAAGACCTTACCGCCGCGGGTGGTAATGCATCAGATGTACTGCAGAAAGTACCATTGGTTGCGGTTGATATAAACGGTAACGTATCGGTTCGCGGAGATGGTAACGTGCGTGTATTAATTAACGGAAAGCCATCAGGTGCAACTGCAGCCAGCTTATCTGATTTATTAAAAGCTATTCCGGCCGACCAAATCAAATCAATAGAAGTTATCACTAACCCATCAGCCAAATATGATGCAGAAGGTACCGCCGGTATTATTAACATTGTAACCAAGCAAACAAATATGACGGGTTTAAGTGGTTCAGTAAGTGGTGGTTTTGGTACACGTCAAAATAATGGTAACGCCAATATCAACTATACCAAAAACCGTTTAACGTTGTCAGCTAACTTTGGTGGTAATTTTACCTGGCCGCAAACGTCTATTACACAATTCAACCAAGACTTTCATCCTGATAGTGCTTCTCATACTACGCAATCAAGTTACGGGACGAGCCGAGTTAAACGATACAGCTTTTTAGGATCATTTACAGTAGGATATGACTTTAACAAGTATAATAATATAACATCAACCTTTAGGGTAACAGACGGTACGTTTAATACTAATGCAACCTCAATGAATGTTAAAGAAGATTTTTTTGAACAGGCAGATAATTACACCTATACTTCAAATACACTTGGTCATAACTCCTTTGGTGGATTTGACTGGAATATTGACTACACCCATAAATTCCACAAAGAAGGCGAAGAAATCAGCTTATCAACCCAATGGAGTCACAGTTCAATCGTAACGAATTACACAACTATATTTTCGTCTGTTTTTGCAAACCAGGAAGATAATATTGATGGCGTTAACAATGAATATACTGTACAGTTAGATTATACATTACCTATCAATAAAGTTTTAAAACTGGAAGCAGGTGGTAAAGAAATCATCAGGAGAATAAACAGTACATCAAATGTATTTTCGCCTGATAGTACCGGTACGTTGGTCTTCGATCCAATTAACTCAAATTTATATAACTATAACCAAAACGTATCTGCCGGATACGGTGTGTTGACCGTTACCATGCCAAAAAGCTATACCGTTTTAGCTGGGGCAAGACTTGAAAATACTGATATTCATGGTGATCCGATAAATGCATCTGAAGCTCTATCACCATTTAGCCAAAATTATAATACATTTATTCCGAGCTTAACTTTGCAAAAAGCACTTACCTCAACGCAAACCCTCAAGTTAAGTTATAGCAAACGCATAACCAGGCCAAGCTTACAATATTTAAACCCGTTTCTTAACAAAAGCAATATATTGTCTCAAAGTGTAGGTAACCCAACTTTAGGTCCTGAAACATCACAAACAGTTGAGTTAAACTATAACACGTTTATTAAATCATCTGTGATCAATTTCTCGGTTTATTATAAACACAACGATGGATTGATTCAGAATATAACAACAATTATTCCTGTTTCCGAAGGCGCTGCGGGAGATATTACACCTGCTACACTTTCCAAATACTATAACATCGGCACAAACAATTCATTTGGTGCAAGCTTTTTCGGGTCAATAAATCCTATCAAGATTTTAACCATAAGGGGAAGTATCAATGCATTTACATTTGATCCAACCGTTTATCCTCAGTTCAGCCAATTTCAAACTCAAACCGATGTCAGAATATCATATAACGCATTCTTAAGCGGATCAGTAACACTGAATAACGGTTTCATTGCCGAACTATTCGCGGTTGAAAATTCTCCGAGATATACCATACAGGGAAGCAACCCGGCATTCAGCATTCTGGGAGCCGGTGTAAGGAAACAAATTTTCAATAAAAAGGCATCTATCGGCATCAATACCATCGAGCCTTTCAGCAAATACAAAGACTTTAACTCAAGCACAACAAGCCCGGGATTTTCACAAACCAGCAAATTTGAGTTTCCATTCCGTTCTGTGGGTTTAACATTTAGCTACACCTTTGGTAAGGTAAGCTTCAGTAACCCGCAACAACAGAAAAAAGGCCTGAATGATGACCAGAAACAAGGTGATCAAGGCGGTATAGGCGGCCAATAGTCTTGTTTAAGATTTAAGAAGCAAGAGCCAAGAATCAAGATTTAAGAAACAGGAATCAGGGGGATAACACCTCCGGTTCCTGTTTTTTATTTTGGGGATATTTTATTGTAAAAACCGAGAACCAGGCACCGAAGTTGGCTCTTGACTCTCGGCTCTTGACTCTCGATTTCCGGCTCTCTACTCCACCTCAATCCCAATCTGTTTAAGTAGCAGCGATGCATTAAAAGTTTTGCATTCGCCGTGTTTTAGCTTGTAGTCAAACAACATTTCGCCGTCCTTTACTTTTATGTCGAAATAGAAATTACGTACATAATCAGGGTGGGCGGCTTCTAGTTCAGCAATCTGTAAATCGTGCGTGGCCACCATGCCCACTCCTTTCTTTTTAATCAGCTGCTCTATTACTGCTTTTGAACCTCTGTATTTGTCGACAGAGTTGGTACCGCGCAGCATTTCGTCGATTAAAAAGAAAACCTTTTGATCGCTCTCAACAGCTTTTAACAGCATTTGCAAACGGTCGAGTTCGGCTTTAAAGGTGGAAGTACTTTCATTCAGTGAATCTTTAATGCGCATATAGGTGATGATGGTAATAACCGATACCATCATTTCATCGGCACAAACCGGCGCACCACAAAGGGCCAATACGGTATTGATACCAATAGTACGTAAAAAAGTACTCTTGCCTGCCATGTTTGAGCCTGTAATGATGTCTATCTTAAAGGTATCTTTCAGTTCAAAATCATTATCAATACGTTTATCACCGTTAATTAATGGATGCGCCAAATGCTTTGCTGTTATAGTATATCCTTCCCCATCAGCAATTTGAGGCATACACCAATCCGGATAATTAACACGTAAACTTGCCAGGCTAATGATGGCTTCAAACTCGGCAACTACATCAAAAGCCGTTTCAAAACTTTGGTGATTGTTCTTTTTCCAGTTTTCAATGGCAATTACCTGTCTTATATCCCACAGGTAAAAAATATTAAGCACAAACTGTATAACCAGGTTTAAACGATAATTGAGCTTATTGATATGGCGCGAAAGCTGTTGTATCCTGTCAGAAACGTGCTGACCCTCTCCGGTTTCTATTTTTGCTGATTGCTGCTGTAAATAAGCCGAACTCCAATTCTCACCTTCAATACTTTTAAAAGCCAGTACAAAATGGGCTAATGTTTTACCGATTCTTCCAGCAATCAGGTCTGTTTTTTCAACAGCTTCTTTCCGCGATGAAACCAGTCGGTTGTTAAATAGCATTAACGCCGGTAAAAAATAACGTGCGGGTGCATAAAATATAGCTGCTATAATGGCCACAAGCATCAGGTACGTAGCTATCTTACTATACAGGTTCAACCATTTTTCGTCCTCTAATTCAACCGGTATTTTTAAATATTCGAGCAGATTTTTTATTTGCTCGCGTTGTTGTTTTAACGAGAATAGCAGGTGAGCTTGTATATCCTGCTTCCATTCATTTTTACCGGCTATTTCCTCAATAGCTTGTTGGCGCTGTAAAATAACCTCTTTAGCAGCAGGAGCGCTTAGCCATTTAGCCAGCTTTACCATGCCCGGGAAAGTTGCAGCCCGGTTTATTAATTGAAATAATGAATTACTGCCGAAAATATCCAGATCTGATGTATAGTAATGTAGTTCGCTACTAAACATTGCACCGTTATCATACATATTGCCCCGGCTCTTAATGCTGACTATCTCATTCTCGTTTACTTTTTTTATGTCCTGATGATAATTACGCAATGTTTCAAACTGGTTTTGTTTTTTGATGAGCCAGCTAAAGCAAATAATCAAAACAGCCGCAGCAAAAGCTATAATACTAATTTCATCAACAGCAATAGCCAGGCAAACTGACAGAATAAACGCACCAAATGCCGCCAGCCGGTATAAGCCGTAGTTATTTGCCAGTTTCTTATATTTGTCAGCTTCTTGTTGAGCTAATGTTGATGTTTGGCGGTAGTGATCAATAATGTTCGGTTCCATTTTCAATAAAAAATCAGGCTAAATAAACGGATATATTTTAAATAAACATTTTATTTCTTTCAATGAAGATTACTTTTTTAACCGTTGGCAAAACCGAAGATGCTTATTTAAAAGATGGCATTGAAAAATATGTTAAACGTTTAAAACACTATACCAAACTATCAATCATCGATCTGGATGAACTCAAAAACACCAAAGCCCTAACCCGCGAACAACAAAAAGCCAAAGAGGCCGAACTTATACTCAAAAAAATAACACCCCAGGATTACGTTATTTTACTGGATGAAAAAGGAATGGAGCTTTCATCAGTAAAATTTGCAGCATATATCGAAAAAAAAGAAATCGGTTCCGTTGCCAGCATGGTTTTTATTGTTGGCGGCCCTTATGGATTTGATCAATCGGTGTATGACCGCGCTAATGATAAATTGTCATTATCGCCCATGACTTTTTCGCATCAAATGGTGCGTTTATTCTTTATTGAACAGTTGTACCGCGCTTATACTATAATGAAAGGTGAGCCCTATCACCACGAATAATTTTGCCCAAAAAGCAATTATAAGCAAAAGAAACAGCCCTGACCAATAATATCTATTAGTCAGTTTTTTGTCAAAATAAAACAACATTGATTAAATTTCACCGTTTAGGAGACTGAATATCCCTACTTTTGACCAAAATACGAGCTATATGCACCAAATTGTTACAGAACTGTTATCGGTAAAATTCATTTTATTTTACATCCTTATTATATCTACGGTTATAGTTCATTATCGTGGTAAGGTGCGTTTTCCATTTTTCAGGCAATTAACTGATCACTCTACCTTTATGGCTCCCATTAACATGCCGATGTATGCATTTTCGGGTGTTGAAAACCAGCCATACATCAGTCAGTCGCACTTTCCTCAATTAACGCTGTTAAAAGACAACTGGCAAACCATCCGCGACGAGGCCTTACAGCTGGAGCGTGAAGAATTGATAAAAGGATCTGATAAATATAATGACATGGGTTTCAACTCGTTTTTCAGACGTGGCTGGAAGCGTTTTTATTTAAAGTGGTATGATGATTTTCATCCATCTGCAAAAAAATATTGCCCGCAAACTGTCGACTTATTAAAGCAAATACCCAACGTAAAGGCAGCCATGTTTGCCGTATTACCTGCCGGCAGCGAGCTATTGATGCACCGCGACCCCTATGCCGGTTCGTTACGTTATCACCTGGGTTTAATAACCCCAAATTCTGAACTTTGCCATATTGTAGTCGATGGCCAAAGCTATGCATGGAAAGATGGCGAGGATGTTATTTTTGATGAAACCTATATCCACTACGCTGAAAACAAGACCGATATAGACCGTATTATTTTATTTTGCGACATTGAAAGACCTGTAAAAACTGCGTTTGGCCGTGTGTGGAATAAATTTTTCGGTTGGTTTATTATGGCTGCCGCAGTATCACCCAATATGGGCGAAGATAAAACCGGCAATATCAACAAAGCTTTTAAATATGTGTACTCCATCAGGCTATTAGGTAAACGCATTAAAGCCTATAATCGCAACCTTTATTACGCGGTTAAGTATGCATTAATGCTGATTATTTTATATCTAATCTTCTTTTAATCACTGTTTACTGTTATTCTTGGGCGTAAATAACTAAATTTGCGCCCATGTCATTAGGTCACAGTCATTCGCACGATCATTCACATGGTCATGGTCATCACCACCATGATCATACCCCAAAGCTTGATCACCTTAATAATGCTTTCATTGCAGGTATCATCCTTAATTCGGTTTTTGTTGTTATAGAAGTAATAGCGGGGTTAATAACCCATTCGCTTTCACTTTTAACCGATGCGGGCCATAATCTGGGCGATGTTGCGGGACTTGCGCTTGCGTTACTGGCATTTAAACTAACCAAAGTAAACGCAAATAGCCAGTATACTTATGGCTATAAACGGTCGACCATTATTGTATCTTTTTTTAACGCCCTTATTTTATTTGTATCTGTTGGTTTTATTGGGTACGAAGCGATAACGCGCTTCATTACGCCCGAAAAAGTTGACGGAGGTACTATGGCATGGGTATCATTTATAGGTATTGGCATAAATGCCTTTACTGCCTGGTTATTTGTAAAAGATAAAGATACCGACCTGAATGTTAAAGGTGCTTACATGCACATGGCTATGGATGCCATTGTATCATTCGGAGTAGTAATATCGGGTATCATTATTTATTTTACCAATTTTTACTGGATAGACAGCGTGGTAAGTTTAATTATAGCAATTGTAATATTAAGAGGCACATGGAGTCTGCTTAAAGACAGTTTAAGACTGGAAATGGACGGCGTACCTAAAGAAATGGATCTTGATAAAATTAAGGCCAGCCTATTGAAAGCAAAAGGCGTAATTGATATACACCACATGCATGTTTGGGCATTAAGTACTACAGAAAACGCGCTAACAGCACATATTGTTATTGACCCTGAATTTGTTTCATCGTTTGATAATATCAAGCACGATCTTCGTCACCGTTTGGAGCATCTGGATATTAGCCACAGTACATTTGAGCCGGAGTTTTCGGAAGAAGAATGTAAGCAGCAGGATTGCTGATTGGAGGCATTTGCCTTGCATCAATAGCGTATAAAAAAAAAGCAACCTCTAAACTAATTCGCTCTGTATAGTTTAGAGATTGCTTTCCCGAAACAAGTTCGGGACAGGCAATACCTCGCAATGACGCGCGGAGATATTAAGCGATAATATTATTCAGCTTTCTTAGCAGCTGGCTTTTTAGCTTTTGCTTTGGGCTTTTCGGGAGCAACTTCTGCTTCAACAGCTTTTACTGGCTCAGCAACTGCCGGAGTTTCTTCTGCTGCCGGGGCAGTTGGCTCATCCTCGCTAAATAAAGGCAAGTCCTTCAATGCCTGGTACCAACTGATGATTTTCTTCATATCTGAAGCATACACCTTTTCTTCATCGTGATCTGGCGCTATTTCTCTGAAGAATTCACGCATCTTTTTGCCGTCCGCTTTTGCATCAGGTACTGATGAAGCGTTTTTCATCTTTTCAAACACATCCAGCAGTTTAATATCATCCTCCAAACCAAAAATGGTGATCTCGTTCAGAGCAGCCAATTTAGCGGTAGAAATATTTGCTACCAGTTTAGTTTTCTGCTCATCAAGGCTTTCTAAAATATATCCTGTTTTATTTTGAGCCAAAGCTCTCCACAATCCTGGTTTTCCCGATACGGCAACAATTCCCAATAAATTCATTCTGTTATGTTTTATAATAAATGGCGAGCAATAATTATCTCTATTTATTGCTCACCCTTTATTATTTAGTCTTCAATTACCTCTATTCCTAAAATTTTATCACCCTGACGGATTGCGTCTACAACATCAACATTTTCAACCACTTTACCAAATACAGTATGATTTCTGTCTAAGTGAGCAGTGTTTGTTCTGCTATGGCAGATAAAAAATTGTGAGCCACCAGTATTGCGACCAGCATGAGCCATAGAAAGCACACCGCGATCGTGATATTGATTTTCGCCGGTTAATTCACAATCAATTTTGTAACCCGGGCCACCAGCACCGGTTCCGGTTGGGTCACCGCCCTGTATCATGAAATTAGGGATAACACGGTGAAAAATTACGTTATTATAGAAGCCTGAACTTGCCAATTTTTTAAAGTTAGCAACAGTATTTGGGGCATCGTTGTCGTAAAATTCTACGGTCATATCGCCCTTTTCAGTTTTGATAATTGCTTTGCTCATTTCCTTTTTTTAAAATAGTGAGCAAAGGTAATAAAAAAGGAGAAAGGTTAAAGGCGTATGGCAAAAGGTTAGCTATCAATCAAAACTATTACATAATACCCTATTCAATTATTCGTTACTTTTGGATAAATCATCTGTTAAAATGCAAAAGCAAAACCGTTCGCCTTTTATCTCACTTTCAGCTTTCCGCTTTTTGCTCGTTATCGCTTTTTACCTTTTACCTTTCTTAACAAGGGCGGCATCTATATTAATACCTATGGATGATGAGCAGAAAGATCATTTAAAATCATATGGCATAGCCTTCTGGACCTTAAAAAACGGCGAAGAAGTGAACTGGCTGCTCAACTATCGTGGCGGCAGTTTTATGATGAATTACGATAAGAAAATTGAGGACGAGTGTAAAATACGAGGTGTTAGTTATGAAGTTTTGCCGGATGCCAAGGTAAATGAGATTATTGCCGAGGTAAGCGATCCGTCTGTAAATATGGATGTGGTAAAACTGGAAAAAGCACCTAAAATGGCCGTGTATTCGCCAAAAAACAAGCTACCATGGGATGATGCCGTTACACTGGTACTAAAATATGCCGAAATACCCTACGATGTAATTTATGACGAAGAAGTTATAAGAGGCGATTTACCCAAATATGATTGGCTTCACCTGCATCATGAAGATTTTACGGGGCAATACAGTAAGTTTTATGGCGCTTTCAGATACGCGCAATGGTATAATGATGATGTTAAGATACAGGAAGCTACTGCCAATAAGCTTGGCTTTAAAAAGGTATCGCAAATGAAGCTGGCTGTTGCCGAGAAGATACGTGATTTTTGCGCTGGAGGCGGTTTCCTGTTTGCCATGTGTTCGGGTACCGACACCTTTGATATTGCACTTGCTTCGGCAAATACAGACATTTGTGAAGCGATGTTTGATGGCGATGCCGCTGATCCTGATGCACAATCAAAGCTGGATTTTAGTCAAACCTTTGCCTTTCAGAACTTCACGCTGGATATGAACCCTCTTTCGCACCAGTTCAGCAATATTGATGTAACTGCTACCAGGCAGGTTGACCGTACGCAGGATTTTTTTACATTGTTTGATTTTTCGGCCAAATGGGATGTAGTGCCAAGCATGCTAACGCAGGATCACGATAAGGTAATAAAGGGTTTTATGGGGCTAACTACCGCCTTTAATAAGAAACTGCTAAAGCCCGGCGTAACCATTATGGGCGAAATGAAATCAAATAATGAAGCCCGTTATATTCATGGCGAATATGGCAAAGGACAGTGGACTTTTTACGGTGGCCATGATCCGGAGGATTATCAGCACATCGTGGGCGATCCTCCTACTGATCTAAAGCTACATCCCAATTCTGCTGGATACAGATTGATTTTGAATAATGTTTTATTCCCCGCTGCGCGAAAGAAGAAACAGAAAACATAATACCCCCCAGCCCCCTAAAGGGGGAGCAGCTTTTGAAATTCCCCCTTCAGGGGGTTAGGGAGAGGGTTAATTATAGAACGACCACGATACACCTATCTTAATCAAGCTATCCATTTGCGGGTAACGATTTACGGTATAAAAACCAGGACTAAATAGACCTTGATTAGCATAATCATACATAATAAAAAAGTTGGTACGCTGTAAAGTAGCCTTAAAGAAAACACCGGCAACCGGGTATGACGAGAAGGTAACATTTGGGCCGTTATAAAACTGACCTAAACCTACAGCGTAGGATGGCGCCACATATTGCGAGTTATATCTAACATCTATCCCCAGGTTTGAATACAAAACGTGGAACAGAAACATTTTATAATATAAACTGGTGTAGGTATAAAATTCGGGCGTACGTAATGTGTTTTGATAATCTGTTTTTTGATAAACCAAAAATTCATCCAAATGCCACCTGCGCCAGGCCACACTTTTTCCTAAACTCACTTTAAGCAAATTGATGTCCGAATTTAATTGTGTGGGGGTTGCATCAATACCGTTGGGCTGCGCTGCAAAATACAGGTAATCAGAAATTAAAAAGTATTCAGCCTTCAAATCAAACTTTAACAGATCATTCACATAGTGAAAAGATACACTACTGGTTTTTTGATTGCTGAATTTATCGTGAAATATAAAATGGTTTGATATCCAATCGGTATAAACCAACGGCGGCGAACTACTTTGCGTGTATCCTTCAAATGTTATTTTGCCGGTTTTTTGACCACCTGCAAGCAATACTTTGGCATCATATAAAAAATCACCTGCATCCCTACCCTGGGCAATTTGTTGAAAATCACCTTCGAGCCCTATTTTATCACTGAATTTATAACTAAATTTTGCTTTAAGGGTAATATCCTGAAAGGAAGCATCCTGCACCTTGGTTGCGGTGTTTACCTTATTACCATATTGGTTTAACGTAGTATCTGCTACGTACTGCGTATAATGGTAATAATCTTCAGACAGGCCAACATCCAGCTTCACTTCATTTTTAACAAACTTTACCGATTTACTGCGGAGGTAAAAACTATAGGAAAACTCATTTTGCATGTGCTGCACCGTGAGCGAATCGCGCGAGTAATTGGAAGCAAAATAATAATCAGGAAATACATTGTAGGTATCCGGCTCGTTTTGCAAAAAATTGTATTTGGTGGTACCATAGTGAAAGGTATAGCTAACGCGCTGCGTGGGCAATATGCTATTGGTTCCATTGTCTTTTTTTGTACTGTCTATATGGCCTATGTAGTAAAACTGCTTTAAATATATGCCGGCTTGCTTCCATTGTTCATAGGTGCTTTGCAATCGCGTTGGCTCCGATTCTTTGGCAATTGAACCGGTTTTAAAAATAGAGTCATTTTGAATAGAACCTGTTTCAGGGGCTTTTAAATTATTATAAATAACATTGGCTAATAAGTTATAGCGTTTATTTTTCGACTCGTACCAGGCAAAAGCGGCGGCATTTACATCACTAACGTTTTGAAGCAATTGCTGGCTGCTGTAAAAGCCTTGTGATCCTATGAAATTGGCATTAAAGCCGATATTCAACCGGGGGTTAATATTTTGCGTGTGCAGCAGCTTAAATACTTGCTCTGTCACACCACCAGCTACAAGATACAAATCTGTATAGGGGACGCGGGCCCGATAATAATTTATATCCAGCGGGTTTAAGAGATACAAATCGAGCGTGTGCTGGCCTGCGTCAAAGCCAATGGCATGCGATGGTTCAAACAACAAGCTTCGCTGATCCAAACCTAAATTACCCAGCCCTATTTTAGGGCTACGCGGTTGATATAAAGGACTATAATTCTCGAAATTCACAAAACCGGTATCCAGCTTAAATAGCTGAGTACTATCTTTTAGCAATCGCTCATTAGTAACTCTTATAAATTTGGAGCTAAATACAACGGTATCTTTTTTCTTATCCTGCTTTTTTCGCAGCGAATCAAGTTCCTGATCGGCGGTAAGTATTTTAGTAGTGGTGGTATCCCGCAAATTCGGCTTTTGCCCCGCGGTGCCATATTGCCCACCGGGATAATTTGGATTACCGTTTGTTTGCGCAAAAACAGCCTGTGCAAAAACACAAAGCATTATAATTATCAGGTATTTTATCTTATCAGGCATTAAAAACCGGCTATCAATTCTTTAAGTATCAATGTCATTTTAGGCTCTGCTTCTGCTGCTACTGCTAATATTTCTTCAATAGAAACCGGCGTTAAAAACTCGCCAAAACCTTCGTCTGTCAGTACCGATATGGCAAAAACCGGCAAACTCATATGATTGGCTACAATCACCTCCGGAACCGTGCTCATCCCAACAGCATCGCCGCCAATTATGCGTAAATATCTGTATTCGGCTCTGGTTTCAAGGTTAGGGCCGGTAACAGCAACATAAACTCCTTTATGGCATATAATATTGTTGGCCTTTGCAATATCCAGCGCTTTAGCCGTCAACACTCGTTTGTAAGGCTCACTCATATCCGGGAAACGTGGCCCCAGTTCATCTTCATTTCTTCCAATCAGTGGGTTATGAGGTTGCAAATTGATATGATCTTCAATTACCATCAGATCTCCCTTCTTAAAATCAGGATTTAACGACCCGCTGGCATTAGAAACAAAAAGCGTTTTTATGCCCAGCATTTTTAAAACCCTTACCGGAAAAGTGATCTGCTGCATGCTATAGCCTTCGTAATAATGAAGCCGGCCCTGCATGGCAACTACTTTCTTCCCGGCCAGATGACCAAATATTAATTTACCCGAATGAAACTCAAGCGTGGAAATCGGGAAATCGGGTATATTGGAGTACATCAATTGTTTTTCAACTTCAATTTCGTGCACCAGGCCTCCAAGTCCGGTGCCTAATATTATACCAACTTCTGGTTCAAAATCTCCTATACGGCTTTTAATGTAGGCTGTGGTTCTTTCAATACTCTCTAACATAGTCAATAATTAATTGATCAAAATCTTGCTTGCTATTATTTAAAAATTCTGCCCTGATGGGTATCACAAAAACAGGAAGTTTTTCATCCTTATTAAACCACGATTCATCTAAACGCTGTTCGTCCTTTTCTGTTGTAAGGATTATTTTTTTTTGTGATGTACAGGCTTTATACTCAGCAGCAAGTTTAACGATATTTTTTAATGTAAATTGGTGATGATCGGGATATTTATGATGAATAATATTTGTAGTTAAAGTATTTAAATATTTAACCAGTGGCGTGGCATTTGCAATTCCGGTAAGCAAAAAAACCGTTGTATCCCCGTCAATAGTAAAATCAGCCGGCGAACCATTAAAATATTGAGGCGCCTGATATGCTATTTTGGTAAAAAATAAGCTTTGATAGGGCAATGGCTTAACTTTTTGAGCAATTGCCTGCAGCATATCTTCACCAAGTGATTCGGGGCATTTGGTAACAATGATTACCTGTGTACGCCATATGCCACTGTAAGGCTCGCGCAAATTACCGGCAGGCAAAAGTAAATGGGGTTCATTAATACGGCTATAGTCAAATAATAAAATACTTAGCCCCGGTTCAACCGCACGATGCTGGTAAGCGTCATCCAACAAAATAATATCGTGATGTGCTATCAGATGTTTTATTCCATCTACCCTTTTTTCGCAAACCGCTACGGTGATATCCGGAAACTTTTGTTTGAATTGGGCAGGCTCATCCCCTATCTGGCTGGCCAGTTGGTGGCCGTTTTGGTCTATTGCAAGCGAATCTGCAAGCAAATAGCCCTTAGTTTCGCGACCATACCCCCGGCTTAGTGTAGCAATTTTATAATCTTTTTTTAAAAGGCGGATAAGGTATTCCGTCATAGGGCTTTTACCTGCACCCCCTACGTCAAGATTACCTACCGATATTACGGGTTTATTGAATTTATAGCTCTTGAATAAGCCGGCATCATAAAACCAGTTACGGATAATTACGATAAACCCATATATAAGTGAAAAGGGAAACAAAAGCCAGCGCAGGTATTTCATAAATCGCTGTAAAGATAGGAAAACAGTTTAACTGAGGCTTATCAGCTCACCAATTTCAACTCGTAATCAAACCCGTTAACCGCCTGTTACTTCAATATTTCCGTTACCGGCAAAAGCTTTTCATCAACCTGCCCGTTTACAACCGATACATAATAGGCATTACTTTTATCATCAATAGCAACGGTACGTACATATTGCTCATTTTCAAATACTATACCGGCCTTATCATCAATAGCATAGCCAGGTGATAATCTTCCCTGTAAAATATTATCAAAATACAGTGGCTTGCGCAGCGGCTCACTATGATAATGCGGACAATGGCTGGTTTGAATAAACCCAAGGCATTTTACGATAGATAAGTCCTTCGGTCTGGAATCTGTAGTTCCACCCTGAAACCAGCACAGTGAGCCGGCGCTGCCGCCGCCCAATATAATACCCTTATTATAGGCTTTCCTTAAAACAGTATCAATCCCCTGTGCTTTCCAAATTGCCATCATATTAAGGGTATTTCCGCCACCTACAATAATGGCATCCATACCTAATAGGTTATCTTCAAATGTTTTTGAGTCAGTGTACGATGCTACGAAAGCGCGCTGTACATAGCCACGCATAGGCAAACCTTCACAGGCGGTGTACCATTGGTTAATGGTGTTAGCATTGTCGCCGGTTGCCGTGGGCAAAAAACATATTTTGGGGTTTTCCTTTTTTGTAAGGGTAATTACGTAGCTCATAAACTGCCTGGTAAAACCGCCCCCATAAGCAAAAATAGTTCTCGTTGGCGTTCCTTGACCCATACCTGCAAAACAAATAAATGTTAATAAAATAACAAACCAGATCCTTCTCATCTTAATTAATTCTCGATTTATAATTGGTTATCCTGCCAAAAAATTATCGCATTTTTAAAGCAGGGCTGTAAATATATAAAAACAGATTAATAGCCTGTTAACCTGACATTAATTATCAAAAAACTGCATTTTTAAGAAATATCTGTTACATTTCTCGCAAAGAAACCAATGATTTATTGCGATGTATTAATAGGTTTTTCTGGTCATAAGGATGGTTTAAAACCTATCGCTATAAAAAGTCATGTTTTTATTAATAATTGTTTGCTGTAACATTCGGCGTTACACTACATCTAAATACTACAATCAGAACAATGAGCAACCTTGCAATAAAAAACAATCAATAAGTTCTGTAATCATTAACAACTTTTATAATTTTACTTAGGATTTAAATAAAATGAAAAAAATATTTATAGTACTTTCTGCCGTGGCAATAATTGCCGCAGGCTGCACGCAAAACCCTCCGCAACAAAACAATGTAACCATTGAAAGCAATAATGCACCGGCTGGTTTCGATGTAAACAAATTAGCGCAACTGGTTAAAACCAGCACCGACCCGCAAACGCTCGAAAAAGCCATCAACGATCCCAACAACCATGTAAGCAACCTGGATTTGGATAAAGATGGAAATATAGATTATTTAAAAGTTGAGGAACCATCACAAAACAGGCTGAATGTAGTGGATGACGTTAGTGCTGCCGACTCGGTGACTGTTGCACGCATTAAAGTTGACCCAACTCAAAACAACACTGCCGATTTGAGTGTACAGGGCAACCCTAATTATGTTGGCAATGACAACTATTACCATTCATCGTTTTCCTTGACTGATTTCTTGTTGTTAAGCTACCTGATGCGTCCGCACGCTTATTATATGCCGATGTATCATTATGGTTATTATCCGTCATATTATACACGTACCCGTACGGTTACTTCTTTCAGGCCAACCACTTCTTCGGCTATGTCAACAAGAAGTTCACGCAGCAGCCTGGGATCACCATCAGGATCACAACGTTCGTTTAGTACACGCAGTCCGTCAACCGTACGCAGCGGTGGGTTTGGTCATAGCAGTTCATCATCATCTGGCCGGTCGAGTTTTGGGCGCAGTCGTGGTGGATTTGGCCGCAGAAGATAATTTTAATAACAATTTAATTTAAGCATCTAACATTTTATAATATGAGCATATTTGACAGGTTATTCCGCATTGGCAAAGCCGAAGCTAACGCCGCAGTAGATAAATTAGAAGATCCGGCTAAAATGGCCGACCAGATTCTTCGCGAATTAAGAGAAAATTACCAGCAAGCCATACAAGGCGAAGCCGAAATTAAAGCCCTGGCTTTGCAGCATCGCGCCAGCGAATTGCAATACCGCAACAGCGCAGATGATTGGGAAAAGAAAACCAACGGCCTGCTTGACCGTATTGAAAGCAAGGAACTGGATGAAGCCAAAGGAAATGAACTGGCAGCTAAAGCTGCTGATGAGCACCAGAAAGCTGCAAACGAAGCCGACCAATTTGCAAAAATGGCCGAAAAAGAAGAAAGCGCAGTAGCCGTTATGGACCTTAAAATAAAGCAGATTAAGGACCAGATAACAGATACCGAAAACCGCGCAAAATTGATTCAATCGCGTGCTAAAACAGCCGAGGTTTCTGAAAAAATTAATAAAACGCTTTCAAATGTTGATACTGACGGATTAATGGCAACCTTAAACCGTATGGATGAAAAAGCTTCGGCCCAGGAATTCCGCGCTGCTGCTTATGCACAGCTTGAAGATTCAACCTTATCAACAGAGCAGGAAATCAACAAAGCTTTAGGCGTTGGTTCATCATCAAACGCATTGGAAGCTATTAAAGCCAAACGCACCAAATTGCTGAATTAATTTAATAAACAAAAGGGGTGTCACCCTGAGGTACTCGAAGGGTAAGCGCAGAGGCCTTTGCCCGCATGCTTCGAGTGCCTCAGCATGACACCCTTGCTTATTGTACTAATATAAATCCCCCATGTTTTTAACAGACGATAATAAAAAATCATTTAAGGCCATCATCCTTTTAAATGAGATGGTCAATGGCACACATAAATTTCAAACCGTTGCCAACGGCGATGACGAGATTCTTGAACCTTTGTTTATTGAACTGATGTCAAAGGGTTATGTGCAAACCAGCGGTTTGTACTACCAGGTTACGGCCAAAGGGCAGGAAGTGTTTGACACCTTTATGAAACGGTATACCGAATACTTAAAGGTTTATGATATTTTCTCGTACGTAGATCTGGAAAAAGGTGAATTTGCTTTTGCCCGCTATTTTGACTTTGATACCGATGATGAATGGGCTAATTTCACCAACGATGAACGTTTCGATGATCTTCGTATTGCAGTGGCCATCTTTAAAAAGATAGATCCGGCTGAAATCGTTTTCATGTCTTTTATTAACGAGAACAGGTTTGACACCGCCTCAAACGGCTGGCAAATGGACCTGGTATCAGACAACGACTGGAAAGAAATTGAAGAGATCTGCAAAACTGCCATCAAACCCGAAGAAGTTGGTGAGGATGCCATGGTTGACATGATTGGCCAGGGCTCGGAGCTGATGATTAAGCTGCTGGAGGAAGAGCAAAAAGAAAATCAAAATAATAACAATAACAACGGCACCGAAACAATAGTAGAAGAAGAAACCGTTGAATACTATGAACCATATTACGATCCGTATTATGTTTCACCAATTTGGTTAGTTCCTTTGTTTTTGTGGTAGATATTTATTTGTCTGAACTCGAATTTATCGAATTTAAGAATTAATTGAATTTGATTTTAATTCCAAAAATCTTGCTAATTCGATAAATTCGAGTTCAGATAATTACTCCGCCTTCAAACTCTTTACCGGATTGGCTAAAGCGGCTTTTATTGCCTGGGAACTTATAGTTAAAAGTGTTATTACTATTGCCATAGCTGCCGAAATAATAAACACACCCGGGCCAATACTCACATGATAATCATATTTCTGTAGCCATTTTTGTAGAAAGTAGAACGCTATCGGCGATGCAATTACACAACTGATCATTACTAACAAAACAAAATCTTTAGATAATAACATCCACACTTGGCCTACTGTTGCGCCCAATACTTTACGGATACCAATTTCTTTGGTGCGCTGTTCGGCAACAAAGGCTGCAAGCCCAAACAGGCCCAGGCACGATATAAATATAGCCAAGCCTGCAAATACACCGGCGAGTTTGCCTACCAGTAACTCCTCACTAAACTTCTGGTTATACTGCAGGTCAACAAAACGGTAATCATAAGGATAAGCCGGATTATATTTATTAAATATTTGAGTAAGTTTTTCAACCGCAACATGCGTATTCACATTAGGGGCCAGTTGGTATATTAAATTAAAATTGGCACTGTTGGCGCTAAAAGTAAACATGGTTGGGTCTGCATCTTTATAAGGCGAATCCATCAACGCATTTTTCACCACGCCAATTATGCGAAACTGTTGCCCACTCCAGGTAATGATCTGATTTACCGGATCGGTAAGCCGCAGCCTTTTGATAGCAGCTTCGTTAAATACCACATTATTGGTATCGGCCTTTGAACCGGGCGTAAAATCCCTGCCCGATTGCATCTGCATTCCTAAAGTTTTAAAGTAATCATCGGATACCGTTATACTGCCCATCTCCACTGTTTCACCCGGCCTTTTGCCCGGAAATTTATCCAGATCAGTGTGTGCCCAAACGGTGGTTGCAGGACTGGATGATGTTGAAACCGATGTTACTGCCCCGCTTTGCAAAAGATCGTTTCGCAGTGCGTCGTAATTGTGGGAAAGGTCCGAATTCACCTCGGTAGCCATTAAGCGATTGATCTGATAACCTATCGGCCTGTTTTTGGCATATTGAATTTGCCTGTAAATAATAACTGTACTGATAATTAAAGCGATAGAACAGCTAAACTGGGTTACCACCAATATTTTTCGCGATAGCGAAGCCGATTTAGCAGTTTGCAAGGTACCCTTTAATACCTTAACCGGATTAAATGATGACAGGTAAAATGCTGGTCTGCTACCTGCTAATAGGGCTGTAAACAATACACAGGTCATCATAATTATCCAAAATACCGGATTTAAAAATGGAATAGAAATTAATGTGCCCGTAAGTGAATTAAATGCTGGTAAGGCAAGCTGAACAAATAGTATAGAAAATAAGAAGGCGATAAAGGTGATCAACCCTGATTCTACCAGGAACTGAAAAATTAAATCTTTGCGTTGAGAGCCGATTGCTTTACGTACACCTACTTCCCTTGCCCGTTTTTCTGACCGGGCGGTTGATAGATTGATAAAATTGATACAGGCAATAAGCAAAACAAGCGCACCAATAAGTGTAAAAATGCGCACATAATCAATAAACCCACTGGAGGCTTTTCCATTTTTAAAATCATTAAAAAGGTGCCATTTGAGCAGGGGATGCAAAATTACATTGGAATTTACCGCGTTGAGGTTATTGGTTTCGCCCTTCTCTATATTGTTTATTTTGGCTGATACTGCAGCGAACGAAACTCCGGGCTTTAATTTTGCATAAATAGCGTAGTCGTTGTTGCCAAAGCTGCCGGTACGCGACATCTTCACATAGTTCTGCGTTGCTTCATAATAGCTAAACGGGATAACATATTTAAACTGAAAGGTTGAATTGGCAGGAAGATCTTTAATAACACCGGTAACTTTTAAATTATCATGATTGTCAACCCGCACTATCTTGTTGATAACATCGGTACTGCCAAACAAGGCTTTTGCCATTGATTCGGTAAGCACAATTGAAAAAGGGTCCCTTAATGCCGCATTTGCATTCCCGCTAATAAACGGGTAACGAAACATTTTTAAAAAATCGCCACCGGCCTGTATTCCATAAAGGTAAAACTTTTTAGTGCCAACCATGAGGCCATGAGCACCCTGACCATCAGTTTCAACAACATATTCAAATTCAGGAATGTTATTACGCAGCGCATCCGCCAGTTTCAATGAGGTAGATGTGAAGGTTAACGTATCTCCATTGCTGTTAAAATTGCGCATCACCTGGTAAAGCCGCCCATTATCGGGCAAAAATTTATCATATGAATATTGATAATTAACCCAAAGGCCAATTAATAACGCCACTGCCATGCCGGCTGCAAGTCCTAAAATATTTAGTGCGCTGTAAACTTTGCTGTGAATAATATTGCGCCAGGCAATTTTTAAATAATTTTTTATCATGGTTAGTTCATTGTTTATTGGTCTGAACTCGAATTTATCGAATTATGGAATTTGTGGAATAAAGTCAAATTCAATTAATTCTGCGGATTCGATAAATTCGAGTTCAGATAATTTTACTGCAATCTGCCTACTGAAAACTGCCAACTTGCTTCCGCTCTATTCCGCTTTCAAACTTTTAACAGGGTTAGCCAAAGCGGCTCTTATGGCCTGAGTGCTCACGGTAAATAAGGCTATTAAAACGGCCAATAAACCGGCTAACGCGAACATCCACCAACTTAATGATATGCGGTACGCAAAAGCTTGCAGCCATTTGTTCATACCATACCAGGCTATTGGCGTGGCTATTACAAATGAAATGCCCACCAGCACCAGGAAATCTTTTGACAAGAGACTTACCAATCCAGATACACTTGCACCTAATACTTTTCGGATACCAATTTCTTTATTACGTTGCTCTGCACTAAAGGCCGCCAACCCGAATAAACCTAAGCAGGATATAATGATAGCAACCAGCGTAAAGGAATTGATGATTTGCGATAGTACTATTTCTGTTTCATACTGTTTTTGTACTTCAGCATCAAGGAATGAATATTCAAACGGAACAGCAGGCATATCTTTTTTCCATATGGCTCCTACCTGACTAATTAACGTTTTGTAATCTTTGCTACTGGTTGATACCACCATACTTACCAGGTCTGATGGGTTATTGTCATATTGTATCATAAAAGGGCGTACATCATCATGCAACGAGTTATAGTTAAAATCTTTCATCACACCCAAAACGGTAACATAAGTAATTGGATTATTGCCATAATGGCTATAAAGTTTTGCACCCGGCGCAGTTTGTGCGTTAAGATTTAATCTTTTTGCCAGGGTTTGGTTAATGATAACTTTATTTGAATCGCCAGGTATAAAATCGCGACCGCTCAACATTTTAATACCGTAGGTTTTTATAAAGTATTGATCGGTTCCAATATTTTGGGCATCAATAGCCGTATTCATGTTGCCGCCTTCGGGGTAAACCCCATGATCGTGCAATACAAATTGGCTCAGGTAGTTATCCGCATTGTTAACAGCCTTAACATCGGCCAGTTGCCTTAAATCAGTTGCCAGCGTAGTCATCTTGTTTTGCGCATCGCCGGTATAAAAGTTAAACACCAGCTTTTGGTCTTTATTAAAGCCCAGGTCTTTTGATTTGATATAGTTGAGCTGACTGTAAATAATGATGATACCTGTAATCATCACTATGGATAAAACAAACTGAAAAACTACCAGTGATTTGCGTATCCCGGTTGCCGAAATGCGGCTGGTGAAGTTGCCTTTAATAACCTTAATGGCTTCAAACGCTGAAAGGTAAAAGGCAGGGTAACTGCCTGCTACCAATCCAGTTACTGCCACTAAACTCAATAACATCAACCACAAACGGTAATCTGCCAAAAACAATAGTCTGATATCGCTATGGGTTATCTGGTTTAAGTACGGCAAAGCAAGCCATAATAGTGGCAATGCTATAATAACACCTATAAATGATAACAGGAACGATTCACCCAAAAACTGTTTAATTAAATCATATTTACCTGCACCTATCACCTTGCGCACGCCCACCTCTTTTGCCCGCTTTGATGCCCGCGCGGTAGAAAGATTCATGAAGTTTATACAGGCAATAACCTGAATGAGAACAGCTATTAATATCAGAATAAACAAAAACGACGGACTGGCGGTTTTACCCGGTTCTACCTCATACCCGCCTGTTGTATGTATTGAGGTAATAGGTTGCAGATGCAGTTCCTTTTGCATCCCCAGGGTACGCAGCTCCTGACCGGCATGCTTGTTTAAAAATGCAGGTATTTTTTTCTCAAATGCTTTAACGTCCGTACCGGGACGCAACTTCAAATAAGCAAATAAAAAGTTATTGCCGGCCCATTCCGCATCATTGGCAAAAAAGTTTCCCGCGCCGCCGCTTTTCATACTGATAAACATATTGCCTTGCAGGTGCGATTTTCCCAAACTCTCATCAATTACCCCGGTTACCTTAAAATCGTGCTTGCCATATCCGTCGTTAATATTTATCATTTTTCCAACTGCGCTTTCATTGCCGAAAAGCTTTTCAGCAGTAGGTTTTAGCAATACAACAGAATAGGGTTCGTCCAGCACATGCGGTTCATGGCCCTCAACAAAGTGATAAGTAAAAAAGTCAAAAAAAGTAGAGTCTACATAAAAAGCACCAGTCTCATATAATGACTGCTCCTTGTATTGCAGCAAATGCTCTTTGGCTCCCAATATATCTGTTTTTACAGCCCTTGTATAGTTTAATACTTCCGGAAACTCGTTTTTAAGCGCTGGCGAAATTGGAGGAGACGATGAGGCATTATGGTGTTTGTCGCCTGTTAATATCAAATCGGTTGTAATGCGGTAAATGCTATTTGCATTTTTATGATGTTTATCATAACTATACTGCTCCTGAACATATAACAAAATGTAAAGGCAGCAAAGTGTGCCAGTTGCCAAACCAAAAATATTGATAAAGCTGAAGGTTTTGTTTTTTAACAAAAAACGAAAGGCTGTTTTAAGATAGCTTTTTATCATATTAGTTTACTGGTTGATTTGTTCATTAGTTTTAGTCTGTAACTTATTTGATCTTTACGGGTAGAGATGTTCCAAGAAAATGCCAAATAAATAACATATTGATTTTCAATATATTAAATGATATTTATTTAAACTAATTGTCCGGTTTCGATACAACGTATGTTCGCTTATGAAAGCGATTGCTTTTGAACAATACAGAGGTAATTTACCTTGATATCTTCAGAATTTCATCAGTTTCAATATTTAAATTGCTTTCATACTTTAGGCAATTCAAAACCGGTAAATAATGAAGTATAAATTTTTAGTCTTTATTTTATTGTTCACTTCGGCTTGCTTTGCTCAAACTGATAAAAAGCTGACGGCTCAACTACAGGATGCTGTGAAAGGCTTTAACGGGCAGGTGGGCATCTACGTGCAAAACCTTAAAACGGGCAGAACTGTAACCATTAACGCCGATACACTTTTCCCTACTGCCAGCATGATAAAAGTAAGTATTCAGTGCGGGCTAATGGATAAAATTGAAAAGGGAGAAATGCAATACAACCAGAAACTGGTTTATCAGGATTCATTGCTTTATAAAGGCGAAGACATTTTGGGCTCATTTAAGGATGGCGACACTATTGAAGTAAGCAAAGTTGCGTTATTGATGATCACCATGAGTGATAATACAGCGAGCTTATGGTTGCAAAAACTGGTTGGCGGCCAATATATTAACAACTGGCTTGATCAAAATGGCTTCAAAGTAATGCGGGTAAACTCCCTTATTGCCGGGCGCGAGGCGATTCACGAAAAATATGGCTGGGGGGTAACCACTCCTTATGAAATGTGCCGGTTATTTGCCTTGATACGCCAGGGCAAAGCCGTAAGCGCTGCTGCAAGCGAACGCATGTGTCGCAATATGGGCAGAATATTTTGGGATGATAAGGCGATATCGCAAATTCCTCCCTATATTCAAACCATGTCTAAACAGGGAGCTATTAATGCATCAAAATCTGAAACAGTATTGGTAAATGCTCCGCATGGCGATTATGTATTTTCTATTATTACAAACAATAATAAAGACCAGCGGTGGACGGCCGATAATGAGGCCGATGTATTAATAAGAAAGATATCAGCATTATTATGGCATTATTATGAGCCAAAAAGTGATTGGAAACCGGCAGATGGCATGGACAAATACATGAAAGACGAATAATAACAGCATGAAAAAATATTTAATATCGCTCGGCATTTTGCTGATAACAACCGGTCATTTATTTGCTCAAACAACAAACGAGGGCCAATATTTTACCTCTTTCGATAGTACAAAAATATATTATGAGGTAAGCGGCGAAGGCTTTCCGGTAATTTTGATTCACGGTTTTTCGGGAACCGGACAAGGCTGGAAACACTGCGCAGTTTATAACGATTTATTAAAAGCAGGCTACAAAGTAATATTGATTGATCAACGCGGCAACGGGCAATCTGATAAGCCACATAACGAATTAGCTTATGCAAATGACGCCGAAGCGAAAGATATAATGGACCTGATAAGTAGTTTACACATCAATCAATATGATGCTGTTGGTTACTCACGCGGATCAATTATTACTTCCCGCTTGCTGGTATTAGATAAACGACTACACAAAGCCGTAATGGGTGGCATGGGCGATGCCTATACTAATCCGGATTGGCCTCGCCGTATACATGCTTACAAAGCTTTAATGGGCGACACTACACTGCATGATGTTGATGATATGGTAAAATACATCCGCAGTCAGCATTTTGATAAGTTATCATTGGCTTATCAGCAAAAATATCAGCCATCAACAAGCGTACAGGAATTGGCTGATGTGAAGATTCCCGTTTTAATTATCAGAGGAACCGAAGACAAGGAAAATGGCTCAGAAACCGGGTTAAATAAACTTATACCCCACTCTGCACTTAGCTACGTGCCGGGTAACCACAATACCGCTATCCGAACTATTGAATTTTCGGCTGCCGTTTTAAACTTTTTAAGTAATTGATAGAAACTTAATTGTCTTTTGGGATGCAAACAACCAGGGTGTTATTATTACTTACAAGTTGCTTGCTTACCTGCGTGGCCATGGCCCAAAGCCCTATTGATAAAACCCACATGAGCTTTGATACTACCGGCCAAAAAGATTTAATCGATGTTGCGCGTTCACTTTTTAAATCACCCCCGCGTCTCGTTTCATTGGATGATAAAAAGACAATTTATTTTTCCATATTACCTATTTCAAATGCCATTCCCGGTGGCGGAACAGCTATTGTAACCTCCACCACAGCGGGCATTTACCTGGGCGATAGAAAAACCACCTACCTTTCTACAATTAGTTTCACCCCTTATTTTAATTTAAAAGGCAGGTATGGCTTGCCCATACGCTCCAGCATCTGGCTAAACAATAACAGCTGGAATATACAGGGCGATACCCGCTTTTTAGTTTACCCCCAATATACCTGGAGCCTGGGCGGCGGCCAACCCGAAAGTAAAAAGTTTTTAGTGAGCTATAATTATTTACGTTTTTACCAAAGCGCTTTAAAACGTGTTACCCCCTATTTTTTTGTAGGTGCAGGTTACGATTTGGATTATTATTTAGATGTAGAAAGTGCCAACAACAATACGCTGGGTAATTTTACTCATTATAAATATGGCACCTTAAATGACCGAAATTTTATTTCATCGGGGCCAACCGTTAATTTATTGTACGATACCCGAAAAAACTCATTAAACCCTCTACCAGGTGCTTACGCCAATTTTATTTACCGCTATAATGCTGACGTAGTGGGCAGTAACAATAACTGGCAATCTATTTACGCCGATTTTAGGAAATATATCACGCTCACCAACTCAGGAGCTAAAAACACATTGGCTTTTTGGGCATATTATTGGTCGACCTTAAACTCAGGTGCGCCGTATTTAAATCTTCCGGCTATTGGTATGGATCCCTATCAGCGCTCTGGCCGCGGCATTGAGCAAAACCGGTACCGGGGGAAAAGGTTGATTTATTTTGAAAGCGAATATCGCCGGGATATTACCCCAGATGGGCTTTTTGGTTTTGTAGTATTTGCTAATATCAACTCCGCCAGCCAGCCCAAAAACAATACTTTTGAATATTGGAACCCTGCCACTGGGACCGGTTTGCGTATAAAATTCAACAAGAAGTCAGACACCAATATTTGCATAGACTATGGAGTCAGCAAAAACTATTCGGCAGTTATAATTGCCCTCGGCGAAGCTTTCTGATTCTTATTCTTTATCCGAATAAATTACCCAATTTTAAATTCCATTCAAACAAAAGTTCGCTTATTCGCTTTTAGGTTTGATGAATAAATGTCTGCTAATCTTACTTATATGCTTGCTGCCGGCTTTAGTAAAAGCCCAGGTACCTGTCGATACTACAAATGCACCTGATATTGATACCACTGGTCAGAAAGATTTAATTGATATCGGCCTAAAACTATTTAAGTTTAAGCCACGCAAATATCCTAAAGATAAATCGCAGAAACAGGTGTATTATTCTATACTGCCTATTTCAACTGCGGTACCGGGCGGTAGCAATGTATTGGTAACGTCTACCACCGCCGGCTTTTACTTAGGTCCCCGAAAAACTACTTATTTAAGCAGTGTTACTTTTGCACCATACTTTAACTTTAAAGGGCGATATGGCTTACCTATACATTCGAGTATCTGGCTAAAAAACAATTCCTTTAATATTGAAGGAGATACGCGTTTCCTGGTTTACCCGCAGGATACGTGGGGGCTTGGGGGCGGGCAACCCGAAAGTGATAAAGTTTTGATTAACTATGATTATCTGCGCTTTTATCAAAGTGTGCTCAAACGTATAAGCCCCTATTTTTACGCAGGTATAGGGTATAACATGGATTATTATTTCGACGTTAACCCTACTGTGGGCAATCAAACGGTTTCATTGGCTGATTTTACACATTACAGTTACGGTACCACTCCTGATCAGAAATCATTTACATCGGGTTTATCTTTAAACTTCCTGTACGATACCCGCCAAAACTCGCTTAACCCAATTCCGGGTGCATACGCAAATATTATCTACAGGTTTAACACCGAAGTGCTTGGAAGCGACAACAATTCCAGATCTATTTACCTTGATTTCCGCAAGTATATTTCACTTACCGAGGCTGGCCCCAAAAACCAGCTGGCTTTTTGGTCATATTACTGGACTACCATTTCATCGGGCACGCCGTATCTTAATCTACCTGCTATTGGTATGGATCCTTATCAAAGATCAGGGCGTGGAATTGAACAAAACCGTTATCGCGGCGAAAGCCTTATTTATTTTGAAACCGAATATCGCAAAGATATTACAAACAATGGGCTGCTTGGATTTGTTCTGTTTGCAAACGTTAACTCGGCCAGCCAGCCTAACACACGTAAGTTTGAATATCTTAACCCGGCAGGTGGTGGTGGTTTACGTATAAAATTCAATAAAAAATCAAATACCAATATTTGTTTCGATTATGGTTTTAGCAAAGGATATTCAGATCTTACAATAGCTCTTGGTGAAGCCTTTTAGGTAAAAAAATTAATACAACATTTAATATGACTATATTATTCATATTAAAACACTATTATTATATAATATTCCCCGATAAAAATCAGTGCCCATACCATTTTATTTTTAGCCTATAGCATTCATTGTACTTTTCTCGGCTCTTAATTACAATTTCATATGTCAAAACGCATATTGGTACTGGATGATAACCACGACATTCTGGACGTGGTTTCAGAAACACTTTCTTACGAACAGTTTGAAGTTCAGGGCACTTCACAAAGTGAAACTGTGTTGCCATTGGTAAAAAACTCTCATCCAAATTTAATTATACTAGACTACAGGGTTGCCGGTTTAAATGGCGGAGAGTTGTGCCAACAGATAAAGTCCGACCCCGACTTTAAAGATATTCCTATAATTATTTTTTCGGCTTATGTTAATCATGCCGACGAATTATTTGCCTATGGCTGCGACGCTATTATAAATAAACCCTTTGATTTAACCGAGCTGGTGAATAAGGTAAATACGTTATTGCAATAATCCCAATATCGGTTTTTAACTTATTTTATAAAGTTTATTAAACTATACAAAGTCTGCAATACAGTACAAAATAATTATTCTTTGCCTTATTAGGGCTTTTTCTCACTTATTACTATTAAAATAGACGCCTACAAGTTATACACACCTATTGAACCTCTTTTTTAATGATAAGTTAAGAAGTTGAAATCTCGCTTCATCTTTTTTAACAGACTGGTATAATAATTGTGTCTTGGCTACACAATATACATATTTGCCCAGCGCAATATTTTTAATTTATATTATCAGCAACAAAATTTATACCTATTGAGATGAGGATTTTAGCGGTAGATGACGACAAAGACATACTTGAAGTACTTCAATATATATTAGAAGATTCGGGCTATGAAGTAGACACCCTTTCGGATGGGCATTATTTATTCGAAAAAATAAGATCACAAACACCCGATCTTATTTTGCTTGATATTATGCTCGGTAACATGGACGGACGCGAACTCTGTAGAAATGTTAAAGCCCTGCAAGAAACAAACAACATACCTGTAATATTAGTATCTGCAAGCCACAATGTACCCAATAATGCCAGTAATATTGGTGCACCAAATGCCTTTATAGCAAAGCCATTTGATATTGACGATTTACTTGCGATCATAAAGACGCATTTACACGCCGCCTGAAATATAAGGGTACTATCCTAATTTAGAATTAAAAGCCGACTCTTGTTTTTACTTTATTGAAGCGAAGGGTTATGAACCAAGGTCAACTCGCTATCAATTAAATCATTCCACCTATGCTGCGCTGATTCATCCGATCCATGCCGCGTTTCTTCATCGTATTTCTTCTGCATATCAGTCATCTCGCGATAAGCATCCAAATAATCAACATTAATAAAGCCATCATAGTTATTTACCGGCAAATGCGCTGAGTTTAGCTTTTGTTCAAAATAAATAGCGGCAATTTTAGCAATATCAAAGTGCCTTTGTTCATGGTTTAAAGCATAACTACTCTGCCCATCACCTTTTACCCAGCAGGCGCTTTTAGGTAAACTCACTTTCATGGCAATATGAATAACTACAGTTCCTTTAATAACTTCGGTTTGCTCGTCATATCCCATTGTAGGAAACACTTCAGCGTCGAATTTACTACTCCCTGTTTTCGATTGAAAATCGCTCCAGTTTAATGGCCTTTTAGCATTATAATAAATAGTATCTCCTTCGGGTTTTTCTGTATAATCAGTAACAATTACTTTTACCGCAGTTGCCAGTTTAATACTGCGCTCCACCTCTCGGTTCATCCACGTATCGATGTATAAAAAACTACTCGCTAATATCTGCCTTAAAATAGGTTCAACATTCTGGACTGGCCCTGTTCCGCGGGTATAATCTGCATGGCCGTTGTAATCGGTTAGGTGCAGTACCTCATCCTCACCCCTGTCTGCATCAAATGATATTGTTAGCAATATATGTCCCTGAACTTTATTACCGGCAACAACTTCAGTATCACTAAATTTCTTTATCCGCACTATTAAAGAGAATCCGGTATTTTTAATATTCAAGTCGTTAAAAGCAATAAACTGTTGTACGGCAAGCAATGTTCCACCCTTAAAATCTGCGGTGTATTTTTCCTGCTGATGAGTTGAGGAGTTGGTACCGGTTAACAAAACAGTTGCCTTATCAGCACGCTCATCGGTTATATTTTTTATGTAGAACCGTTGGGGTTTTATGTCGATACGCTCATTTTTTAAAACGATTTCCTGATTTTGCCCAAAGGCAAATAAAATGCTTCCCATAGTTGCAACTAAGCATAAACAGAATATTTTTAATAAATGGGTTGTCATTTTCATTAATTCGCTACACAATAAACGTGAAGACACGGTGAAGAGATATTAAAGATTGATATTTTTTCTATTAAACAATGTTTAGTTTTTTTAAACAAACGCAAAGTTTTCCACATCAATACCATCGCACAATTTATTGTCGTTTAAAAAATGTTATCCACACCATGTGAATTATTATTGTGGAGAACCGCATCTATTTCCCCTATTTTCGCAGATTGTTAGTTTGATATTTTATGACCAAACATAAATACATTACTTTTCTTGTTCCGGTATTTTTCGTCCTATCGTCTCGCGCACAGCAAAGCCCGTCGTTCCAAATCTATCGTACTTACCATACAGCTACCGAGCTATTGAATAAAGGTAAATATGTTGCTGCTGCCGAACAGTTTCGCCAGGTAGAAAGTTCAAGGCTTAAAACAAGCACTCAACCTAAATTTGAATCTGAATTATCCTTATTAAAGGAAAATGCACAATATTACGAAGCCCTATGCGCGCTCGAATTAGGTAATGATGATGCGGAAAGCATGTTCCTGAGATTTATAAAGGAACATCCGGAAAATCCATTAACCAAATTGGCCTATTTCCAAATTGGCCGGTCGTATTCCAAACAGGAAAAATACACCGAAGCTTTAACCTGGTTTAATAAGGTGAATGCAAACGAGCTAAATGGCCGGGAAAATACAGAATACAAATTCCGTAAAGGCTATGCCTATTTTGCTACTAACGACTACAAAAATGCACAACTATTATTTAGCGAAGTAAAAAATACGCACTCACCTTTTACTGACGATGCCATATATTATTACGCTTACATCGCTTATTTAAATAAAGATTACCATTTGGCGCTTGTAAATTTCGAGCGGCTAAAAAATTCAAAAAAGTATGAAAGCAGCTACCCGTATTATATTACTGCTGTATATTTTTTAGATAACCGTTACGATGATGTTATTAATTATGCAGTGCCCATCATAAACAATACGCATCAGCAAAATGAGAAAGAAATGCTGCGGATTATTGCGGCATCTTACTTCGCTAAAACTGATTATGATAATGCTGCTAAATATTACACCCGTTTTGAAACTGAAGACCAGGGGCATACACAAAACACCCAGGATAGCTACCAAATGGGCTACACCTATTTTAAGGTGGGCAATAACGCAAAGGCTGTAACCGAGTTAGAAAAACTGCAGCAACAGAACGACGTTTATAGCCAAAATGGTAATTATACCCTTGGTAATGTCTTTCTGAAAATGAACAACAAGCAAAATGCGCGCAGTGCCTTTTTTGCTGCCTCAAAACTCGATTTCGACAAACAGTTGCAAGAAGATGCCTTGTATGAATATGCCAAACTATCATACGAGCTTGATTTCAATTCCCAGGCGCTGGATGCTACCCGGTTATATTTAAAAAACTACCCGCACTCCCGCCGTAATGACGAAATCAAAATCTTACTGGGCGAAGAACTGCTTAACTCTCATAATTACAAAGAAGCGGTTGATATACTGGAGCCCATCCCCAATAAATCTGCCAGCGCGCAGGCAGCCTATCAAAAGGTGACTTATTACCGCGGTTTGGAATTTTATAATGAGCGTGCGTTTGAAAACGCTATTGGTATTTTCATCCGATCATTAAAAAACCCCGTTGATACAAAAATTGAGGTTTTAACTACCTATTGGATGGCTGAAGCCATGTACGAAGTACGCAAATACAAAGAGTCTACCCAAACTTTTGAACGCTTTCTTGATTTCCCGGAAGCCAACGAAACTGACCTTTACAATTACGCCAATTATGCTTTGGCTTATGCGGCATTTGGCGACGAGCAATATAAAAAGGCTGCTGTTTACTTCCAGAAATTTTTAGATGGCGAAGAAAAAGACCCTAACACGGTAAATGATGCTATAACCCGCCTGGGCGATAGTTATTTTGTTTTAAAAGAATACGGCAAAGCGCTTGAATATTATAATCAGATAATTGAAAAACGCAGCCAAGGTGAGGATTATGCATTGTTTCAACGTGGCATGATACAGGGATTACAGGGCGCACCTGATATCAAGATCACTACTTTAACAGGTGTTTTAAACAAATTTCCAAACTCTGACTATGCCGACGATGCTTCATTTGAAATAGCTTACACCTATTTTCTTAAAAATGATTCCACCACTGCGAAAACGGCCTTGCTTAATATGATCCAGAAATACCCGCATAGCAGTTATGTTCCGCTGGCATTGGTTACCATAGGGCTCATCGACTATAATTCAGGGAATGATGATCTGGCTATTGAATCATTTAAACATGTAATTCAGGATTATTCATCATCCGAAGAAGCGAAATCGGCATTAAAGGAAGTAGAAAAAATTTATACAGATAAAGGCGACGGGCAAACCTTTATCAACTATGCTGCAACCACCCCGATAGCCAATTACAGTTCGGCTGATCAGGAAAACATTATGATAACCGCGGCAAACAACCTCTACCTACGTGCCGACTGGCAAGGAACCGTAGGCGCGGTTAATGCCTATTACGATAAGTTTCCAACCAAGCCCATTTATGATAAACAGGCACGGTTTATCCGCGCGCAAAGTTTGGCAAATTTAGGCAGATACGACGAAGCTGTAAACGACTATAACGTAATATTAAACGACTGGACGAGCCCTTATACCGAACAATCATTAATAAGTATGGGTAAGTTGTACATCGTTCAGAAAAAATACAATGAGGCTGTATCATTCCTTAAAAAGCTCGAAACTAATTCAGAATACAAATCCGACTACACTTTTGCCATCAACAACCTGTTGTTTTGCTACGCGCAGATGGAAATGCCCGATGATGTGTTGAATTATGTGAAACAAGTTAGAGATAATGAGAAATCGGCCCAGGAGGATAAGTTCAAAACCGGTTTATATGCTGGTCTGGCTTATCTGCAAAAAGGCGATACCACTAAAGCAGTTAATGAATTTGACTATACTGTTGCCAATACCAAAACTGTTGCAGCGGCCGAAGCAAAATACAACATTGCCAATGTTCAATATTTAAAAGGCAAGTACAAAACATCTCAAAAAACCTGCTTCGAATTGGTAAAAGACCTGCCTGGTTATGATTATTGGGTAACCAAAACATTTATACTGCTTGCAGATAACTATGTGGGGCTAAAAGATACCTTCCAGGCCAAAGCTACCCTACAAAGCGTTATTGACAACTATAAGGGCGATGATGATATTTTACCAACTGCCAAACAAAAGCTGGATAAACTATCGTCGCAGGATCAGAAATCGACAGGAACAGAAGTAAAGAAACAGGATAACAAAGAATAAAATGAGACAAGCAATGAAATTCAAATATCTATATACGCTGCTTACCTTAATAATAGCTTTATACTTTGTTCCTGCATCGGCACAAACAAATCAAAAAGCTAAAAAGCATACCACCACCAAGAAGAAACCAGTAAAAGCACCTGCCAGCGTTCAAAAAGCTGCTGCAAAAAACTTGGGTGACGCCGCCGCCAAGGTAGCCATTGATACGGTTAAAAAAAGCGGGCAACCAAGCGATAATAGCAGTCTTTCGGAAGAAATTGTAGTAACTACAGCTTACAAACCAGTATTGGCTGATGCTGTTAAAATCCGCCGCAATCCTGATTTGGGAGATACAACGCCATTTATAGCACCTTTGGTTTACACACCTATTGATAAACGACTGGAGCAAAACAATGAAATAAAGCCACTTGTGGCTATGAAAAGGCCAGCAGAGCAAGACTCAATCCCAACTAATAACTATATCAAAGCAGGCTTGGGTAATTTAAAAACCACTTATGGCGAGGCTTATTTTAATAACGGCCAGGACCAGGCGCTGCAAGTTGGTGGTTATTTAAAACATTTTGCCCAGCAAGGTTCGCTTTACGATCAAAACTCGGCCAAAGAAGAAGCGGGTATATTTGGCAAAAGCGTTGGTGCCGAAAATTCAATAAGCGGTCGCATTACCTATAATTATAACAGCAATTATTTTTATGGTGCCGATGAACAAAGTCCTTTAACTCCGGTGCAGGTAAACAAACAACATTTTAGTACACTTGGCGCCGAGGGCGAACTGGCAGAGAATTATAAAGATGTTGAAAATGACTTTACGTATGCCTTTAAATTAAAAGGATATACTTTTAGTGATGCCTACCAGGCTAAAGAAAACAACCTGGTATTATCGGGTTTTTTAAACGAAACCATTAACCAGTTTTATGTGGGCGCGAGCGGCTCGCTTGATTTAAGTACTCAACAAGATAGCCTTTATCAGCATAATTATAACAACAGCCTCATCAGGCTTAATCCTTATATTAAATTTCAGGGCGATAATTATAAAATTGATGCGGGGATAAACATTGTTGATCAATTTGGCGGGACCTCTGATTTTTATGTATTCCCGGCTGCTAAGGTTGAGTTTCAGATTGTGCCCAAATATGTGCGCGTTTTTGTTGAAGCAAAAGGCGATGTAAATAAATCATCCTTGCTTGATTTCTACAGCTATAATCCATTCCTTGGCGAAAATATAACGATCAAAAACTCAGTCGACCAGTTAGACTTTAGTGCCGGTTTAAAAGGAACTATTACCGCCGGATTAGGTTTTAAAGTATCTATTTTCCGCAACAGCGTTAAAGACATGCCACTGTTTGTAAGCGATTTTGATTTCACCAAAGGATACAATCGTTTTACAGTTATTTATGCCGATGGAAACTCGCGGGTAAGTGGCTTTAATGGCGAATTAGATTTCAAGGCATCTGAAGATGTTGATATTTTTGGCCGCATGGAAATAAAAGATTACCAAATGGCAGGTAATATCCAGCCATGGAATCTTCCTAAATTTAAGCTTACCGCAGGTACCATATTACATATCACGGATAAGATTGATGTAAGCGGTACATTGTTAATTAGGGGCTCAACTCAGGATCCCTATCCTGAAAAAGCAGGAAGTACCATACCCACAACTATAAATTCATTTGGCGATTTAAGCGGTGGTGTTGACTATAAAATAAATAACAGGTTTTCTGTTTTTGTAAAAGTTAATAATATTTTAAACGGAACTAACCAAACGTGGTTATATTATCCGGACTATGGGTTTAATATATTCGGCGGTGTAACCTTTAAATTTTAAAGTTCACCGTACCGGCAGGCATATTTTTAATATGCTATAATAAAAACGTATTTTTAGCGCGATGAATTTAGCCGATTATTTGAGCGAATTATTGGGGCAGCAAGATGAGGTAAGTGTACCGGGCCTTGGCTATTTCGTGCGCGAACGTGTAAGTGGGTCTTTTAACGAAAAAGAAAACAAATTTTACCCGCCATATCATAAGGTGAAGTTTATTGCGCAGTATAAAGACGATGATACCTTTGCACAATATGTTGCCGATAAAAAGAATATATCACTGGCATCATCAAAATACTTTGCCGAAAAATTTATAAGTAAGTTAAGGGAAGAAGCAGCAAAAGGAAAATACCTTTTTGCTGATTTGGGTTTATTTCAAACGGACAGCGATCAACAATTAATTTTTAAACCTCATGATAAAATAGCTGCCGATCCTGATTTTTATGGCTTCGCTGCTATTGATATTACCCGGTTAACCAAACCATCGGGTGGTAATATTAAATCCGTTTATAAAGAGCCCGTTGTAACGCCTGTAGTAACCCCACCGCCGGTACAGCTTGTTGAACAGCAACAATATTTTGAAGAAGAAACTGAAAGAAAAAAGAAGACAAATATCTGGCTGGTAATTTTGATTATACTGACGGTTGTAGCTTTGGCTGTTTTTGGAATTTATAAGTTTTACCCTTCCGCATTTGATAAGATTAATGAAACTTATCATAAAATTACCGGCAAAAAAGAGGACACCGTTGTTCCGGTTTATCGGCATGAAATAAAAGCCGACACAATAAAAAAAATAGTACCCGTTAAAGGAGATACATTAGCGCAACCACTTTCTTCAACCGCGCCTGCTGCAACCACAACTACCACACCGGGTGAGTGGAAGCTAATTGCTTACAAAAACAGGCAGAAGAAATTGGCAATGGATGAGGTAAAATTGCTCCAAAGCAAAGATGTTCATGCCGAGATAGTACCGCGGGGAGAAATATTAGGCCCTATATACAGAGTCTCGGTGGGAACTTTCTCAACTGAGGGCGATGCAGAAGCGGAGAAAAACGTTTTAGTGAAAGCTGGAAAAATTAGTCCGGATTCAGAAATAGTAGATATAACAAACCAACAATGACATTATTATTCTTACAGGCTACCGATACTGCAAATAAATTATTGGATACTGCAAAACACGCAGGCGTACAACTGGCCCAGGCGCCGGACCAGGAAATTCACTTTGGCGATCTGATTATAAAAGGTGGCTGGGTAATGATACCTATCGGGATACTAGCTGTGTTGGGTTTGGTAATATTTTTTGAACGATATTTCACGATCCGGAAGGCTTCAAAAAATGAATCAAACCTGATGATACAGGTGCGGTCGAGTATTCATACCGGGAATTTAGAATCGGCTATTGCTATTTGCCGCAACAGCAACACGCCGCTAGGCCGTATGCTGCAAAAGGGATTATTACGTATTGGTCGCCCTATAAAAGATATTGAAGGCGCCATTGAAAACGTTGGCAAACTGGAAGTTGCAAAACTCGAAAAAAACATAGGCATATTGGGCATTGTGGCCGGGATAGCGCCCATGTTTGGTTTCCTGGGTACTATTATCGGTGTTATCAAGATCTTCTTTGATATTTCTAAAACAGATAATTTCAGTATAGGTGTTGTATCAGGCGGTCTTTATGTAAAAATGATCACATCAGCAGCCGGCTTAACTGTTGGTATTGTGGCTTATGTAGGTTATCATATTTTAAATATGATGGTGGAGCGCTTAATATTGAATTTGGAAACTGATGCCATTGAATTTATTGATTTGTTAGAGGAGCCAAGTAAATGAATTTAAGAAATAGAAAAAAAGGCGTGTCGGCCGAGGTTCATACCTCTGCAATGAACGACATTATGTTTTTCCTGCTTTTGTTCTTCCTGATTGCGTCAACGTTAACCAACCCTAACGTGATTAAATTGCTATTGCCAAAATCACAATCTGGTAAGTCAATCTCTAAAAAAACGATTAACGTAACCATCAACAAGGATTTGCAATACACGGTTGATAAAAAGCCGGTAGCTATAGCCGATATGCCAACCGTTTTATCAGGATATCAAAGCAAAACAGCCGAGCTAACCATTATTTTGTATGTTGACAAAACGGTAGCCATACAAGATGTTGTTCAAATAATGGATATCGCGCAAAAACTAAATATTAAACTTGTACTGGCAACGGTACCTAAGTAAGTTGGCAGTTGGCAGCTTTCAGTTAGCAGTAGGCGGTTAACGGTTGACAGTCCATACTAATTTCGCAAACTGCAGACTGAAAACTACAAACTGAACAAATGAACTATCAGGAAGAAAATAATTATCCAAAGGCATTTTTAGCAACAGGCATTATATTGGCTGTGCTAATTGCTTTGGCCTATTTAATTGTTTTTCAAAATCCGCCGGAGCAGGAAATGGGTACTGGTGGTATACTGGTAAATTATGGTACTTCAGATGCGGGTATGGGCAAAGATATAACCAGCACCGAACAGGCATCCACTGCAGAAAAAGCCAATCAAACTCCGCCGGATAAAGTAACAGAAGCTAAGCCAACCGAACAAAAAACACAGGTTGATAATAGCGCCCAAAAAGTAGTCACCCAAAACGCTGAAGATGCGCCCGAGGTAGCCGCTAACTCTAAAAAAACAAGCGCTTCCGTTGCCACACCCCAACCCAAGCCGGTTAAAAAAGAGGTAGTAAATGCCAATGCGCTTTACAAAGGCCCATCAAGCAAAGGGTCAGGAGCAGGCGATGGTACAACGGGTACACCTGGTAACCAGGGAAGCCCTAACGGATCAACTTTAAGCAACAATTATGGACCAGGTGGCTCAGGTAATGGACTTAATATGCCCAATTGGAAGTTTGTGTCTGCTCCCGATCCACAAAACATTCATCGCGTACCAGGGGTGGTGATTGTTGATTTTATCGTAGATCAAAATGGTAACGTGATATCAGCATCAGCATCAAGAAAAACAACTGCCGATATAAGTTTGGTTCAAAGTTGTATTGATGCCATAAAAAACACCAAATTTGTATCCTCAACTCCTGCTACAGGCAATCAAAGAGGGCAATATACTTTCAGATTTAAGGTAGATTAAACAGCTAGCCAATAGTGTATAGATAATGGTTCATAGTTTTTTTTACAATCAAAATAACTTTCAGTAACTACATTTGACTTGATTTTTCATTATTGCCATGAACTATCAACTATGAACCATGAACTATCAGGAAACCGTCCAATATCTATTCAACCAGTTGCCGCTATTTACCCGCGACGGAGCATCAGCCTACAAAGCAGACCTGACCAATACCATAGCATTGTGCGAGCTTTTAGACAATCCACAGCATAAATTTAAAAGTGTACATGTTGGCGGCACCAACGGAAAAGGATCAACTTCGCACATGCTGGCGGCCATATTGCAAACTGCAGGTTATAAAACCGGGTTGTATACTTCGCCACACTTAAAAGATTTCAGAGAGCGCATTCGCGTTAACGGGCAAATGATCAGCGAACAAAGCGTTATTGATTTTGTGGCGGATCATCAGCAGGGTTTTGAAAACATCAAACCATCTTTTTTTGAAATGACTGTTGCACTAGCGTTTGACATTTTCGCGAAGGAAAAGGTTGATATTGCTTTTGTTGAAGTTGGTTTAGGTGGTCGACTGGATTCAACCAATATCATTACCCCGCTCCTATCAATAATCACCAATATTGGCTGGGATCATATGAATTTGCTGGGTAATACCCTGCAATTAATAGCCGGTGAAAAAGCCGGAATTATTAAACCTGGCATTCCTGTTATTATAGGAGAAAACCAACCGGAAGTTGCGGATATTTTTATAGAGAAAGCCGAAAAAGAAGGCAGCAGGATTTCTTTTGCATCGGATATAAAGATGGAGGTTTTGAGTCGGGGGTCAGAAAGTCGCAATCCGAATGAGCTGTTAAGAATTAAAGTTAATCAATCGGCGTCTAAGACTATCGACCTAAGTCTTGACCTAACCGGAACTTATCAACTTAAAAATATAAAAACCGTTTTGGTGGCTGTTGATGAATTGCGCTTACAGGGCTTTAAAATAACCGACGAGCATTTAAAAACTGCCTTACGCCAGGTAAAAATACTAACCGGCCTACATGGCCGCTGGGAAGTTTTAAGCAAACAACCTTTGACCATTTGCGATACCGGCCATAATCCCGAAGGCATTAAAGAAGTGCTGCAAAACATAGCCTCGGTAAAATATGATCAGCTCCATTTTGTTTTTGGAGCGGTGAACGACAAAGATATCAGCAAAATACTGGCGATGCTGCCGCAAAAAGCAACTTATTATTTTTGTAAACCCGATATTCCACGCGGCTTAGATGCCGAAAGTTTGAAACAACAGGCTGAGAACGCTAACCTGCACGGGCAAAGTTACCCTTCGGTAAAAGCAGCTTTACAAGCGGCTCAACAAGCCGCAATGGCTAATGATCTGGTGTTTGTTGGCGGCAGCACTTTTGTAGTGGCTGAGGCGGTTTAGTTGTTTGATAAAGAAGATTGGGTATCGTTGCCTTTATAAGCAGAATTATTGTCTTTTCTAAAAAGCACAATGCCCATAATTTCGAACCCTAATCCCAAGCCCATTATCGCTCCGCGAAAAAAATCGGGGACATAAACAAAATCTTTAATGATGCCCGACGATGCCGTTAAGAAAAGTCCAATTGCCAAAAATTGCCTGCTCGTTTTTGATGCATTTTTAAATTTCATAAGTACTTATTTTTAAAGCTGATCAGCCACCTTGTGTAGCTGGGCTATTGTTTTTTCTAATTTTTCCTTTTGTTTTTTAAACTTCCGCGGCCTTATCACAAACCAATTAATCAGCAGAAATGTTCCTGTGAGCGAATACATAATAATACCCGCTTTTAAATCATCGCAGGTTAATTCAAAAAGATAAAATGCCAAACCTACCGAACACAAAATAAGCCCCGCAACCTGTGTCTTTTTATAATAGTAAATTTGATTGGCTCGCGTTTGCTCTAAAAATGCGAGGAATTCTTTGTTATTATAATCCTTGTACCGGTAAAACCTGCCAATAGAATTAACATTGGTGTAAACCAGTATGCCGCAAGTAATTATCATACAAACCTCCCCTATCCGGGTAGTAATCATGGTTGATTTGTATATAAACATCACCCACACCATCAGTAGCGTTAGTATTATAGCAGTAACAATTACCAGTAGCTTTTTTATCAGCTTTTCGTTGCGGAATCTCTTTGCCATCCGTACAATTTCAACTGAGTTGGGTAAACCGGTTGTATCAGCACTCAGCCATATCTGTTTTAGGTTATTCAAATTGTCCATGCTGCTTAAATTTTTGTGCCAGTTTTTCCTTTATTCTATGAATTTTCACCCGGGTATTCACGCTGCTTAAACCTACAATAGAAGCAATTTCATCGCGTGATAAGTCTTCCAGCACCAATGAAATAATAATCCTTTCGGTTTCTTCCAGTTCGGCAATGCAGTTGTATAAAAAGGCCAGCTGCGCATCATTATTTTCTTCCAGCTTATCGGCCAGGTTTAGCGGAAGTTCTTCAACAGTAACCCGCTTTGATTTTTCAATGGCCCGTAAGCAATTATTGGTAGCAATCCTGAAGATCCAGGTACTTATTTTAGATTGATTTTTAAATGAATCGAGGTTTTTCCAAACAGAAATAAAAGTTTCCTGCGTCAGATCTTTTGCTGCCTCATGATCATTAATATAGCCCATACATACCCTGAATATCTGGGGAGAATATTTTAAATAGATTTCTTCAAACTCCATCAAAAGGGTATTTATAATTTAGCTATTACCAATTTTATGCTGCGTTAGATACGGGGACTTTCAAAATGTTACACCTATTACTGATGCGTTATCTGTTGATGAAAAAACAATGTAAAAACTATATCGCAATAATAATTGTACGCTTTACGGTAATTAAAAAAAGTTATTTTTACTGCTGTTAAAACCGACACTACCTATATTAAAGATGACATACCTTCCCTCTTCAGAAAGATACAAAAATATGCAATACCGCCGCTGCGGTAAAAGCGGTATTAAGTTACCGGCGGTTTCTTTGGGCCTATGGCACAACTTTGGCGGGGTTGATGTTGCCGAAAATTACCGCAGTATACTTCATACGGCGTTTGACAGTGGCATTACGCATTTCGATCTGGCCAACAATTACGGACCGCCTCCGGGATCGGCGGAAGAGAATTTTGGTCGTATCGTTGAGCGGGATTTTACCGGCTACCGCGACGAAATGATTATCAGTACCAAAGCAGGTTACACTATGTGGGATGGCCCTTATGGCGATTGGGGTTCAAAAAAATACCTGGTATCCAGTCTCGATCAAAGTTTGAAAAGAATGAAGCTGGATTATGTTGATATATTTTATCATCATCGCCCCGATCCGGATACGCCATTGGAAGAAACGATGAACGCGCTGGATTTGATTGTTCGGCAGGGAAAAGCATTATACGCCGGTATCTCCAACTATCCGGCCGAAAAAGCCAGTGAAGCAATTACTATTTTGAAAAGCTTGGGCACACCGTGTTTAATTCATCAACCTAAATACTCCATGTTTGAACGTTGGGTTGAAGGCGGGTTATTGGATGTGTTAGAAAAAGATGGCGTAGGCTGTATCCCTTTTTCGCCATTGGCCCAAGGCTTATTGACTAACAAATATCTGCATGGCATACCTGAAGATTCGCGTGCAGCAAAAGCCACCGGGTTTCTTAAAAAGAGTCATGTAACTGATGAAAGGGTTGCTCAAATAAATAAGCTGAACGATATAGCTATTAAACGCGGGCAAACATTGGCCCAAATGGCGTTGGCCTGGCTGCTGAAAGATCAACGCATAACATCTGTATTGATTGGCGCCAGCAGACCTGAGCAGCTAATCGATTCATTAAAATGTTTGGATAATATTGGGTTCTCTAAAGAAGAACTGGCGCAAATTGAAGAAATATTATGAGTAATATTAATTGGGGCATTATTGGATGTGGTGATGTAACGGAGAAAAAAAGCGGGCCTGCATTTAGTAAGGTTGCGGGCAGCAGCCTGGTAGCTGTTATGCGCCGCGATGCAGAAAAGGCTGCGGATTATGCCCATCGGCACAATGTTGCCAATTGGTATAGCAGCGCCGCCAAATTAATGAACAATAAAAACGTCAATGCTATTTATATTGCTACGCCCCCGGCATCGCACATGGATTATGCCATTGAAGCACTTAATAAGGGTTTTAATGTATATGTAGAAAAGCCCGTCACCCGAAACGCCGCCGAAGCCAGGCAAATTGCCGAAAAAGTGATGCAAAACCCCAATCAAAAGCTTACCGTAGCGCATTATCGTCGCGCTGTACCCATGTTTTTAAAGGTAAAACAGTTGTTGGAAAACAAATTGATAGGCGATGTGCGCACTGTACAAATCAGGATGTGGCAAAGCCGTAAACCTTCGCTTGTCGCTAACGTTGTTGATAATTGGCGCGTACAGCCAGAACTCTCTGGTGGTGGTTACTTTCATGATCTGGCACCGCATCAGCTGGATTTGATGCTTTATTTTTTTGGTGAACCACAATATTATAGTGGTTTTTCATTAAATCAATCAAACACTACACCTGCCGACGATCATGTAAGCGGCCAGATATTATTCAAAAATCAAATAGTGGTAAACGGTTCATGGTGCTTTAATGTGGCAGATAATCAAACAACCGACACCTGCGAAATAATAGGCACCCTGGGACGAATTACATTCCCTTTTTTCGGCAATTACATCAGCTGGAAAACAGATAATGAAGAACAAACATTAAACTTTACCCATCCCGAACATATTCAACAACCCATGATTGAGAAAATCGTGGCCTACTTTAACGATGAAGGGCCAAATCCCTGCTCTATTGACGAGGCCATAGTATTAATGGATATAATGGATGCTTTTACAGTAAAAAGATAATGATATAGAGACGCGATTTGTCGCGTCTCTACTCTACCATTTCTCCTACTTTTTATCAGGTACCTTTGCGCCCTCTTTGCGAGCTTCAGACAAACCGATGGCTATAGCTTGCTTTCTACTGGTTACTTTTTTTCCACTGCCGCTTCGCAATTCGCCTTCCTGCATCTCGCGCATAGTTTCATGCACTTTTTCCTGCGCTTTTTCTGAATACTTTGTCATAATATTATTTTTCTTTAAGTAGATAATATTAACCAACGCAAAATACCGGCCAAATTAAACCAGCTTATGAAGTGCTTCTATATTTTTGGAATTGATCGCTTTAATATTGGTTGTTAGCTTTTCAACTTCCCCTGAAACAATAATTATTAGTATCTTCAAAGCAATAAACAAAAGGGCATTTAAAAGCCGGTTCTATAACGCTACTTTTATGACAGTAAAACCAAATACACATCCATTTTACGAAAAATTATCGCTGGTACTCATAGGCCTTATAGCCCTGGGTTACCTGGTAATTTTAGGTAAAGAACTGCTTGATCCTCTTATTTTTGGTTTCTTATTTGCTATTCTGTTATTACCCGTTGCCAGTTTCCTCGAAAAAAGATTACGTCTGCCCCGCAGTATAGCCTCATTGGTATCTATCATTTTGCTTTTGTCGGTTATTGGCGGAATTCTTTACCTGGTAGGTTCTCAAATATCAAGCCTGGCCAGCGATTGGCCGATGTTAAAAACACAGGTGAGTCAGTCGTTGGATGATCTTTCGCAATACATTCAGCATGTGTTTCATATTAATACATCCAAACAGCTAACCTATGTTCACGAAACCACTACAAAAATTATGGCTTCCGGTGGCGATGTTTTGGGCCAAACCTTTGGCGCCATATCATCCTTAATGCTGTTTTATGTATTCATTTTAATATTCACCTTCTTTATTCTGCTTTACCGCAGCCTGCTTTTCCGCTTTATTGTATGGGTTTTTAGCGACGAATATTCTGCTATAGTACACGACATAGTTGAAAACATACAAAACATTTTGAGGCAGTACATATTAGGACTATTGTTAGAGATGTTTGTTGTTGCCTGTTTAGCCTGCACCGCTTTTTGGCTGATAGGGGCAAAATATGCCGTATTACTCGGCATTATAGTAGCTTTATTTAACCTGATACCTTACATCGGCATTTTTACCGCTTTATTATTAAGTACGCTCATAACTTTTGCTACAGGAAGTATTGGCGATGCCATTAAAGTAGCGGCAAGCGTGCTGGCCATACATGCTGTGGACTCGAACGTTTTATTGCCTACCATTGTTGGCTCAAAAGTAAAGCTGAATGCATTGATAACTTTTTTAGGTATTATTTTAGGCGAGATGATTTGGGGATTGTCGGGTATGTTTTTGTCTATACCGATATTGGCTATCCTGAAAATTATTTTTGACCGGGTTGACAGCCTGAAACCATGGGGCTTTTTATTTGGCAGCGGACAACCTAAAAAAAGATCGACCATGAAAAAGATGAAACCAGCAATTGCCGATAAAAGCTGATTTTTATACCATGTGAGCAACGCGGATAAAAACAGCAATTCCGTAAGCTAATAATATTACTATATTTAATACCAGCAGCCAGTTTAAATCAGGCTCTTCGTATTTCTTAACCGCGCAGGTAATCAACAAACCGATAAAACCCAATATCAAAATGATGGGGAATATCATTTCCCATTTATGCTGAAAAATAAAATAGATGTGCTGGTATTTAGTTTGATCGCCTTGTAAAAATGGGATCATTGCCACAAACACCAGTATAAAAAAAATACGAACAAAAATTTTGGTTACAAACTTGCTTACTTTCATCAAAAGCCAAAATAAAGGAAAATTTGTTTATTGGTCGGTCAAAATATCAATACAATTTTTGCTCAGTGCTTTAAGCCTCACAGTTAAAGAAATCAGATCGTCCGAATCGTTAATATTCTGGTAGAGATTCTTTATAATTCCAAGCGTATCATTACTTGGATCGCAAGCCTGCGCTTTTTCCAGATGCGGCAAAGCTTTTTTTACATCGGCTGTGTAAGCCATTTTGAGTTGGGCTTCCATAGTGTTATTACCCGCCGATGAATTTAATTGTTTTTCTATTTGTTTGGCCTTGTCAAGGTATAAATAGCCCAACGCCCGGTGTACTACGTAATAATCGGGTACTGCTGCGGCAACTTTTTCGTAGTAAATGATAGCCTTATCGGGCTGGTCTCCATCCTCATACATTTTTCCGATGCCGAAGAAAAAATTAATTCTTGCCTTTTCGGGCAACTTATCAGCATTTGGCAAAATACGTTCGCCCACATCCAGCATTTTATCTTCATCATTCTCGAACCTTGCCATGTTAAAATCAAGGTACTGGTTATACACCACATCAGCCGATTGCGCATGAATAACCCTGCTTATCACCAGAAATAACAATAACAAAAAGCCCTTTTTTAGCATAGCTCAAATATAAAATTATCTGCTGCTTTAAACGGCCAAATATCCCGGGTATTATAAAACATCAGCCAGCGTCATGAAAAATTATACCCAGCGTGTGTCTTTTACCATCCTTCAATTCGCTTACACCATGCTTTATATTTACCCGGTAATAACCTTTGCTGCCTTTTACCGGGCGGTAATTAGTAGTAAAAAGCAGCATATCTCCCTTTTTTGGATTTAATACCATAGCCTTCGATTGTGCTCTTGGCCTTTGTTCAATCAATACAAATTCACCGCCTTTATAATCTGTGCCGGGCTCATTCAAAAACAATACTAGTTGCATGGGGAAATAAACATCGCCATAAAGATCCTGGTGAAGCGTGTTGTAACCGCCTTTTCCATATTTCAGAATCAAAGGCGTAGGTTTGTTTTGACCCTGGCTATGACAAAGCTCCAGTAATTGGGCTAAATTATCGGGGAATATTTTGTCGATATTTAACACCCGCATCCAGTTGTTAGCTATTGAGGCCAATCCCGGGTATACATTTTGCCTTAGCTCCTGTATCAATGCAGGCAGCGGGTATTGATAATATTTATATTCGCCCAAGCCAAAACGGTAACGCTCCATATTGATGGTTTTGCGATATAAGCTGATATCGTTATACTGTGATACCAGCTCATCACATTCATCACCCGTTAAAATATTGCTGATATGGGCATATCCTTTGTCGTTCATATCGTTAGCAATTGTGTCCCAATCGAGTAAATCGATTCGCTTTTTAATTTCCATCGTATCTGCCTCGCTTAAGCAACCAAATTAACTTTAGCAGCTTCCCAACCAATAATTGCCGATTTACGGGTACTGCCCCAGTGATACTGGCCAATTTCGCCGGTTGATTTTATGACCCGGTGACAAGGTATTAAAAACGCAACCGGGTTATCAGCAACCGCACTACCTACTGCCCTGCTGGCTTTAGGGTTGTGAATTGCTGATGCCACCGAAGCATAAGTAGTTAAGCCGCCAACAGGTACGTTTAGTAAAGCTTCCCATACTTTGAGTTGAAAGCTGGTTCCTTTTAAATGCAATTTGATTGATGACAGTTCGGTCCAGTCCTTTTTAAAAATAAACAGGGCATTTTGTTGCTGCACATCAACCATCTGGGTAAACTTCGCATTCGGGAACTGCAATAGCAGTTGTTCAAAGGCATCTTCCCTGTCATCGGCAAAAGCCATGTAACAGATACCTTTAGTGGTTGAGGCCACTATGATATCACCAAAAGGGCTTTCGGCAAAACTGTAATTGATAGATAATGATTGCCCCCCGTTTTTATATTCGGCAGGTGTCATTCCTTCAATATTCATAAACAAGTCGTGCAGTCGGCCGGTTCCTGATAAGCCTGTTTCGAAAGCTGTATCAAACAGCGTGGCTTTTTTATCTTTTAAAATGCCTTTGGCATAATCCAAGCTTAAGTATTGGAGGAATTTTTTGGGACTAATGCCCGCCCATTCAGTAAATAGGCGTTGAAAATGAAAGGGACTTAAATTTACCTTTTCGGCAACCTCGTCCAAATTTGGCTGATCTTTAAAGTTCAGCTTAATATAATTAATAGCGTCTGCTATTCGTTGATAGTTAATTGCTTCCTGTGTGTCCATAGCGTTAATTATTACTCAACAAATGTACCCCTGAAATATAGCGTACAAAACCCGGAACTTGCTAAGGTTTATATAAGTAATGGCATTATTTTTAGTCAAACTATTACAACTTGCTCTTTAGTTACTACATTTACCATACCTTAATACTACATCGATGAAAAAAATATTTACTACACTACTTATTGTACTGGGTGCTTATACCATAGCATCGGCACAAACAAAAAGCAACGTTGAATTTGGGTTTAATATTGGCTATAACGAATCATATGTTATTGACTCCTATTCGGGTGCAAACAGCTCGTGGATAAACGGGTTTAATGCAGGGGTTTCGGCAGACTATTATTTTAACAGAAACTGGAGCCTTAAAGTAAAAGTAAGTTACGACCAAAAAGGCTGGGGCGATGGCTATGTAACCGATAATTCAGGCAATACTATTTACGGCATCAATTACAGGCTAAATTATATCACCGTGCCCGTGTTGGCCGGCTGGCATTTTGGAAGAACCGATAACGTGTATTTGAACTTTGGCCCTTATATCGGTTTCCTTTTAAATTCATCAGACAATTTGGTTGGAGATAATTTAACCTCAGCTTTTAATAAGGTTGATGGTGGTTTGGATGTTGGTATAGGCTTTAAATTCCCGGTTTCGCGTACCGCCAAATTCTTTGTTGAGTTTGATGGCCAAGCCGGTCTCGCTAATGTTGAACCAGGGTATTATGGCTCATCGTTGGAAACTGCCCGTTCAAGCATCAATGTTGGTTTAAACTTTTAGCCAACTCAATTCAGCTTACAATTCTTAAAAAATGCCCATATTACTTCGCAGGCGTTTAGATTATGCGACACAGTACCTACTATAAATTTAGGCAGGTACTGTGTTCCTCTATCCTGATATCTAGATTACATGGCACTTATCAATTATAAACTCATCGTTTAATATATTGCTGCCTTAAACATCTTGGTACATCCAGCGGAATTAATGATATATATAAATGATATTTTAATTAAATTTGTTTTAATTAAAAAAAACATCATGGTATTAGTGTTAAAAAAAGGAGCTACCAAAAAGGATATAGAAGCGATAGAGAAAGCTCTTTATAAAGAGAAAGCTACGGGTGGATTCAACGCAAAAAAATACAATGGCATTATGACCTTGAAAGAAGATCCCTTAACTATCCAAAAGGACCTTAGAAATGAATGGGAAAGAGATCTTAGTTGATACTAACATAATTTTATATCTTTTAACAGGGAGTGACCCACTGGAAGAGTTTTTACAAGGCAAGGACATTTACATTTCGTTTATCACAGAACTTGAATTAATAGGCTTTAAGAACATTACCGCAGACGAAGAGAAGCAAATTGCAGAACTTTTGAGCGATTGCTCAATAATTCCGATGAATAAGCTTATAAAAGAGCAGTACGTTGAACTAAGGAAAAAATATTCTTTAAAATTAGCCGACGCTGTTATTGCAGCAACATCAATAGTGTTTAATATGCCAATCATTTCATCAGATAAGCAATTTAAAACGATAGATGAATTAAGACTCATTACGTATCAGCATAGTGTAAACCTCACTGATACTAAAGGTAAAAATTGAAACGCCCCAAAAACTTCATCCTCTTAACTTGCAACTCTTAAAAAACGCCCATATCACTTCACAGGCATTAATATTATGCGACGCAGTACCTACGATAAATTTAGGCAGGTATTGTGTTCCACCGGGCCAGGTATGGCCACCATCTGCTACTGTATACCCAACAACTTTAATGCCTGTAGTCGAATTACTGTACCGTTCTTTTTTGATACTGGTGCCATCGTTAAGGCTGTCGGGTAAATTAGTTAGGTCAAGATTATCCTGGCAGCCGGCGGTTTGCGCCCATAGCTTGAGTATGTCGGTATGGCTATAAATTTCGCCGCCTGCACCTTTCATTGAGCCTCCGTTATAAGGCACCAAAGGATCTTTTGTTCCCTGAATATACATCACCGGCAAAGGTTTTACCGGGTGATAATCCATCCCTTTGTCCACTGATGCGCTTACAACAGCAATTGCTGCTATACGATTGCTTAGCTCGCAAGCCAGCCTCGAAGTCATAAACCCACCGTTTGACATACCTGCTATATAAATACGCTGATCATTGGCATGATTGGTATTTAAAATATAGGTAATCAACTGATCAATAAACTTCACATCATTAATTCCCTTTTTGTGTGCGGGCGTTTCCCGTCCATCGTTCCAGCTTCTATCAATACCATCGGGACAAACAATAATAAACTTCTCCCTGTCGGCAATTGGCCTGAAATCTGCAAACTTCATCATGCCGTCGCCAGTACCAAACCTGCCATGCAAAGAAATTAAAACAGGCAATTTATCCGGCGAACTCACTGCCGGCGTATATACCATAAACTCCCGTATTATTCCATCAACAGTAATATGTTCCCTTTTTTGCTGAGATTGGGCAGATGCTTTTATGGTGAATAATAAAAGGATCAGAAAGACGCCGTATTTCATAAAATTGAATAATTATAATGCAATTGACGATTAGCAGGTTACAAGGTTTAACCTATTGGTTCAAATCCTTTCTCATTCTTACTATACCTAAAAGTTCCCCATCGGGTAAATGGGCATCTACCCTTTCCACCTCGTGGTATCCCATTGCTTTATAAAGCGGTACGCCGGGTAAGGTAGCACCCAGTTCAAAGCTGGTAAATCCGTTTTGTTGGGCAGCAGCTTCGCACACATTAATAATATGTGTGCCGACGCCCTGCCTGGCATAATCAGGATGCACAAAGAAAGCTCTTATCCTGGCAGCGTCAATAGCAGGGTCGAGCAGCGGATCTTCTACTTCCTTATGCTGATCACCACCATACAGCGTATTACGCTTACTCCATCCGCCGCAGCCCGCAAGTATACCGTCTTTTTCGGCAATATAATAGGTGCCATCAATCACTAATTGCGTATCAACCCCAAAAACATATTTAATGGCGCTTTCTATCTGCGCCGGTGTATAATAGTCAGTACTTAGCCCACGAACCGAGCGGGCAATCATTATATTAAGTTCAGCAATATCTGCAAAAGTGGCGAGTTTGGTGGTGATTGACATGGTACAAATAAAGTAAATCCATCTTTTAAACAGAATAATTTACTGGTTATAATTTAATTGCCACGATATACCGAACTGATCGGTAAGCCAGCCATATTTTTTGCTAAAAGGATACTCATCTAAAGGCATTAATATATTTCCATTGGCCGATAGTGCATTAAATAACGTCTCAATCTCCTCATCCGAATCGCAATTAATATGAAGCGACATAGCCGGAGTAAACGTAAAACCGTGGTCAACCGAACTGTCAATACACATAAATAATTGCCCGTTCAGTGTAAATGAGGCGTGCATCACGGTGCCTTTAATACCAGCTTCATTAGGGCCATAATGCGTAATGCTAACAATTTGGGCATCATTAAACAAGGAAACATAAAAATTCATTGCTTCTTCGGCCCTGCCGGTAAACATTAAAAAATTAGTAATTTTTTGCATTTAGAAATAAAAGTTTATTATAAAACATCAAGTTAATTTAATTTCTAATACTATATTCAAATAATTTTATTTCGGTAGCCGAATCTATTCTAACACTAAACTTATTACAAAAAATAAACCTATGCAATCAAATATAAAAAAACCAAATATTGAGCAACTTATAGCATCAACAAATTTAAACAACAGCATAATAGAACTGGATAATTACCTTTGTGCACTTTGTGAATGGGGCGATAACCTATCTACCTTAAGTAAACCTCAAATGGCATTTTATTTTAATCAGGAGCTAGAAAGAGAAATAAACAATGGGGGCTTTGATCAGTACTTTCATAATTCTTCAGGCAGATATGCTGATGCTACTGTTGACACTCTAAAACTTATAGGAGCAGAAAAAACAGCCGCAATATTAGAAGAAGCGATCAAAGTATTTCCCGATAAAACTGTTCCGATTGATGAAGATTTGCGTCAAGACGTACTAGATCAAATTTCCACTGATGCTTCGGAACATTGGGAGATGCTTGATCAACAATTTTTTAAGTATGAAGACGATCTTAATCAATTGAACATGGATTTTGTTAAAAGGAATAAAGAATACTTTTAATTCCCTTTTTTAATAAAAAAGCAGCCTTAAATGATATGATTACGGGCTAATTAGTTAAAATCCGAAATCCAACTTCCGAAATCCGAAATCAAATCCTATCTTTGCCCATGCAAGAAAAAATCCTCATTCTTGATTTTGGTTCGCAGTTTACGCAGTTGATTGCGCGCCGTGTCAGGGAACTCAATATTTACTGCGAAATCCACCCCTTCAATCATTTTCCGGAAGTTGACAGCAGTGTAAAAGGTATTATCCTTTCGGGCAGCCCTTATTCTGTAAGGCAGGACGATGCCCCTCATTTCGATTTTAAAAAGTATCATGGTACCCTGCCTATTTTAGGTGTTTGCTACGGTGCACAATATATGGCCCATTTTCATGGTGGCGAGGTATTACCATCAAGCACCCGCGAATATGGTCGTGCCAATTTGTTTCATATAGAAGAGCATAACCCGCTATTTAAGCTGATACCAAAAGGCTCACAGGTGTGGATGTCCCACGCTGATACGATTGCCCGCATAGGTAGCGATTTTGAAGTAATTGCCAGCACCGATACCGTTAAAGTAGCGGCTTATCATGTTAAAGGCACCCAAACTTACGGCATCCAGTTTCACCCCGAAGTTACCCATAGCTCGGATGGTAAACAGCTGTTGTTTAACTTCTTGGTTGACATCTGCGGATGCAAGCAAGACTGGACCCCCGATTCATTTATCGAAACCACCATTGCTGCCCTGAAAGAAAAACTGGGCGATGATAAAGTAGTGCTTGGCCTTTCCGGCGGTGTTGATTCATCGGTAGCGGCGGTATTGCTGCATCATGCTATCGGCAAAAACCTGCATTGCATATTTGTTGATAACGGTTTGCTGCGTAAAGACGAATATCAATCAGTACTGGATTCCTACCAGCACATGGGCCTCAACATAAAAGGTATTGATGCCAAACAGCGCTTCTACGATGCCCTTGCAGGATTAACCGATCCCGAGAAAAAACGTAAAGCTATTGGTCGCGTATTTATTGAGGTATTTGACGATGCTGCGCACGAAGTGCAGGACGTTAAATGGCTTGGGCAAGGCACTATTTATCCCGATGTTATTGAATCAGTATCGGTAAAAGGCCCATCGGCAACCATTAAATCGCATCATAACGTAGGCGGTTTGCCTGATTTTATGAAGCTTAAAGTTGTTGAACCGCTAAATACTTTGTTTAAGGATGAAGTTAGGCGTGTAGGCAAGGCTTTGGGTATTGATCCTAATATTTTAGGAAGACATCCATTCCCGGGTCCGGGATTGGCAATCAGAATTTTAGGTGAGGTAACTCCGGAAAAAGTTCATATATTACAAGAGGCTGATGCAATTTATATCAACAATTTGCGTGCGGCTGGTGTTTATGATAAAGTTTGGCAGGCAGGATCCATATTTTTACCGGTGCAATCGGTAGGTGTTATGGGCGATGAAAGGACTTATGAAAATGTAATTTGCCTGCGTGCTGTAGAATCAGTGGATGGGATGACCGCCGATTGGTGCCACCTGCCTTATGATCTGCTGGCAAAAATAAGTAACGAAATCATTAACAACGTAAAAGGAATTAACCGGGTAGTATATGATATCAGCTCTAAACCGCCTGCAACCATTGAGTGGGAATAGACGGTTCCTTTTTTTAATAATAGTATTAACAGCGGCTGCATGTTCACCAAAACTGCAGCCGGTGTCAACGCAGCCAGTAAAGTCGGCGCCAAAATCAGCAGCCAATAACCAAGCCGCCGTGCAGCCTGTAGTTAAGCCGGCGGCACCAAAAGTATCAAACATAGCTTTGGTATTGCCTTTCGGGTTAGATCACCTGGCGCCTGGTTCAAGCTATACGCCTGTATCGTTGCGGGAAGCTGATATAGCCCTCGGTTATTACAAAGGGTTTAAAATGGCGCTCGACTCCTTAACAGCATCGGGTTATAACTTTAAATTACGGGTGTACGACTCGCGCGATCAGAAGGCGCAGGCATATGCCCTGGCCAATAACCCAGCCATCAGAACCAGCGATTTAATTGTAGGCCCTGTTTTCCCGGATGATGTGAAGGCTTTTACCTCTATTTATACTATTGGCCGTCAGCCTATTGTTTCGCCATTATCACCGGCATCACCGGCCAACTATAAAAACCCCGAGCTAATTACCATTATCCCTCCGTTAGAATATCATGCCCGAAGCGCGGCAAAGTATATCAACAATAAAATGCATCCCGATAAGGTATTTATCCTGCGGTCGGGTTTTAGCGATGAGAATGAATACATCATCCCCTTTAAAAAAGCGATCGACAGCCTCAGCAAAAAACATATCAAAGTAATAGAGCTTACGGTTGTTCACGGTCAGCTGGGGTCGCTTATACCGCAATTATCGCCTGGTGGCAAAAACATATTCATGATTCCGGGTACTGACCAACACTTTTTATCCGTTACCCTGCGCGCATTGGATACTTTGAGCAAAAGTTATCCAACAACTGTCTTCGGGCATCCTAACTGGATAAATTTCAGTTTTTTAAAGGCCGATTTACTGCAACGGCTCGACACACACGTTACAAGTGCCGACCGGGTTGATTACAAAGCCGACAACACCCTCGCCTTTGTTAAGCAGTACAGAAACACATACCATGCCGAACCCAACAGCTATGCCATAAAAGGCTTTGACGAAGGCATGTACCTTGGTAAACTACTCGCTACTGATAGCATGAAAAACATTACCAGTATCAATTTCATGGGACTGCATAACGATTTCGAGTTTGAGAAAAAACCTGGCATAGGTTGGGTAAATACCCATGTTAACATGTATAAATATGCTAACTTTGAGCTTAAAAAAGCAGAATGAAGGCAATAAACCAGCTTAAAACGTTTCAACGCATTTTGGATGAATATCCGGCAGAAACGCCCCTAAGCAAGTTTTTACCCGGCTTTTACCGCCTCAATAAGCAAATGGGCTCAACAGACAGGCGCATTGCTGGTCGCTTGGTTTATAATTATTTTCGCTTAGGCAGGGCGCTGCCAAACTTGCCAGCCGATGAGCGCCTTTTTATTGCGGAGTTTTTATGCAATACTCAGCTCAACTCCTTTCTGCAACATTTTAAACCCGAATGGGCCGCCTGCATAGGTTTTGGGATTGATGAAAAGCTGACTATGGTGAAAAGCAGCCATCCTGACTTTAAGCTGGATGACATTTTTCCCTGGGTTAATCAGCTTTCTGAAGGTATTGATAAAGAAGCTTTTTTACGTTCGTTTTTTATACAGCCCGATCTTTTTATCCGCGTTTATAAACGATATGAGGCGCAGGTAAAAATTATCCTTACTACTGCCGAAATTGCTTTTAAAGATGAAGGCAATGGCTGCTTCTCGCTCCCTAACGGTACACGACTGGAAACCCTGATCCCCAACGCCAACTGGTACGAGGTGCAGGATTATTCCTCACAGCAAACGGCACAGTTTTTTAAGCCCCAAAAGTGGGATGCCTGGTGGGATGCCTGTGCTGCTTCGGGCGGTAAATCGCTGCTGCTGCATGATCTGGAACCTAACCTTAAACTGGTGGTGTCCGACATCCGAGAATCTATTCTTACCAATCTGGATGAACGCTTCCAGCAAGCCGGACTCATCAAATACCAAAAAAAGATCCTCGACCTAACTCAAAATAACGACCTCATATTACACGACTATGCCTTTGATGGTATCATCCTTGATGCCCCTTGCAGCGGCTCTGGCACCTGGGGACGTACGCCCGAGATGATCAATCAGTTCGATACGCATAAGATAGAGTTCTTTCAACGCCTGCAACAAAGCATTGTACGCAATGTGGTGAAACACCTTAAGCCGAGCAAACCGCTTATCTACATTACTTGCTCGGCCTTTAAAGCAGAGAATGAGGATGTGGTTAACTTTATTGTAAATGAACTGGGATTAAAACTGGAAGAACAGAAAGTTTTAAAGGGTTATGAAAATAAGGCGGATACTATGTTTGTGGCAAGGTTAACCCCCTAACCCCCTGAAGGGGGAACTTTTGATTTGCATAATCATTATGTCCTCGCCGTCAATCAACTTCAATAAAAATCATTGGTAATTAATATTTTAGCTTTGTGCTCTTAGCTTTTATTAAACTTACTCATCTTTTAACGTTCTGGCCGGGTTGCTCATTGCAGCTTTAACGGTAAGGTAGCTAATTGTTGCAAGCGTTATTAAAATAAGCGTTACAATAGGTAAAATAAACTGCCATAAACTTAGGCTAACCCTGAAAGCATAGCCATTTAACCATTGATTTACCAAAACAAAGGCAAGCGGAATAGCTATTAAACTGCAAACCAGGATCAGCCTGATAATATCCCATGTTAATATGGATACGATGTTTTGAATAGATGCGCCCAAAACCTTACGCACACCAATTTCTTTTGTACGGCGTGAGGTATTATAAGCAGTAAGACCAAACAGCCCCATACAGGCAATAATAATTGCCAATGCAGAAAAAAGCATAAAGGTGCCCCCAAATTGTGTTTCCTGCTGGTATTGCCGGTTGTAAAAATCATCCAGAAAAAAGAAATCAAAAGATGATTCCGGGAAATACCGGTTCCAGATGCTTTTCACCTCATCAACTACCTGGCGGTTATTATTTGTGCTGATTTTAATAGAATAATAATTGATGCCCACCCATCCTAATTTAGGATCCATAAAAAGAATTACCGGTGTGTAGTTACGCTGTAATGATTGCTGATGATAGTTTTTCACCACCCCTATCACCTCATTAGGCTTTTTATCAAGGGTTTCCAGCCACACTTTTTTACCTATTACGTCATTTACTGAGGCAAAGCCAAATTGTTTTACAGCAGCTTCATTTAATACAACGCCTGTGGAATCTGAAGGGCGGCTTACATCAAATGCCCTGCCTGCAATAACTTTCAAATTATAGGCACTAATAAAATCAAAATCAACGCGTTGCAGCTCATACAAGCGTTCTTCAGCTTTTGAGGCTCCAAACCTTCTGTCGGCCGAAAACCCACCAATCTCTTTACCTGGTACCGCTGCCGAACCTGTAATGCTTTTCGCGCCGTTAATGTTTTTCACCTCAGCTTTAAAGCTCCTTAGCTTTGATGCGTAATTATCGGTACTCACGGGCGCTTTCAGCACAATCGTTTGATCCATATTGATACCCGTATCAACATTATTCATATAATGAAGCTGCCTGTAAATAGCAATTGTACCTGCAATAAGTAATAGTGAAGCTGTAAACTGGAAGGCAACCATTCCTTTTCGGAGGATAATGCCACTTTTTGAAAACGTATAACGCCCCTTCAATATCCTCACCGGGTTAACATTGGCCAATATTAAAGCCGGGTAAAAGCCCGACAAAAACATAACCGCCAATAACACGGCCCCGGTTTGCAGATATAAAGACCAATCAAATAAAAGACTTTCGGTTGCGCTTTTGCCTGTAAAAGAAGGCAAGTAGTAAACTGATACATTCACAATTACTATGGCTATAACCAACGCAGCCAGGTTAATAATACCCGATTCTATTAAAAATTGAACTAATAACTGTCCTATTCTTGCCCCGTTTACTTTGCGGATACCAATTTCACGTGCCCTATCGGCAGCTTTGGTTGTTGCCAGGTTGATATAGTTTACGCAGGCTATTATCAATATAACAAAGGCCATTATATTTAAAAACCTAACGGCAAGGGCATTTCCTTTAGGTTCAATTTCATAAGGCTTTGCCTGGTTTAAATGGATACTGGTTAACGGAATCAGCCGGATGGCCCATTTTAAATCTTTAAGCGACTGGGCTGTTTTATACCGCTCTGCAAGGGCCGGGAACTTAGCTTCAATGGCGGCTATATTGCTATTGGGTTTTAATTTTACAAAAGTGTAACTCTCGTGTATGTACCAAAAATCTTTAAGAAACTGGGGCTGGGTATCCCACGATATTAAAAAGCTGAACTTTATGGTAGTATTTGGGGGCACATCTGCAAAAACACCCGTTACCATACAATGAAAAGTGCCGTTATAATTCGTTACATCAACAAACTTACCCATTGGGTCGGCATTGCCGAAAAACTTTTGTGCCGACGATTGAGATATAGCAATGGTATTGGGCCGGTTTAATATGGTTGAGGCATCGCCTTCTATTAATTTATAAGTGAAAAATTTAAAGAAGTTAGTATCGGCAAAGCAAACATGTTCTTCCCTGAATTTTATGTTCTGATACTTTACTACCCTTTCAGAATTGTTCCAGTTTATCCTCGCAAATGACGCTATTTCAGGAAAATTGGCCTTCATTGCAGTAGCATATCCGTTGGTACTGGTAGCCCAGCTATCGTTTAAAACATCCCCTTTATAAAACTGACTTTCCACGCGATATATATTATCTGCGTCGGCATTCATGTGGTCATAACTCTTTTCAAAATGCACATAAGCACTTATCACAACAAAGGCAGCAATACCCAAAGCAAGTCCTGCTACATTTATAAAAGTGTAAAATTTATTTTTAATCAGGTTACGATAAGTAACCAGCAGCATGTTACGTAACATATTGGCAGATTTATATCCACTAATATAACAATTTGTAAATCAGTTGTACAAACTGTACAGGTATCCCCCATGTCATTTCCTTTAGATTGGCATCAACAAATAATAGAGGTTGTTATTATTGTTGAAGCTTTCTTTTTGCTTCTTTTTCTTTGTTAATAACCTTGA
>NZ_JANUBZ010000018.1 GCF_024808665.1 Mucilaginibacter empetricola | reverse complement strand
TTGCCTGTGTAAACCAAAACAGAGTCTATGAAAAAAATTATCAAAGATTGCTTGCTTGAATCATAGAAATCGAACGATAGAGAGAAATCTTATACGACATACTACATAAACTTTGCAGAACGATGATCCTTCTCGCAGAAGTTTTCTCCTCGGTACCCTCGTTCGAAATGACAAAAAAGACGGAGTTGTGCCCAAAACCTTAAAAATCATAGTTCAGACAAAAAATGACAACGAACACGAAAGCTCTCCCCCGTTGTCATTTCGAACGATAGAGAGAAATCTTATACGATATGCTATGCGAACTTTGCAGAGTGGCTATGCCAGTCGCAGAAGATTTCTCTTCGGTACCCTCGTTCGAAATGACAAAAAAGACGAAGCTGTACCCATCACCTCCTCAATATTTTTACCCCAAAATGTCATCATAACTGCGTTATCTGTTATATTTGTTATAACCAGTCACTGTTTATGAGTAATGCGTACAGTTTCAATATTATACCCCCAAATGATAGCGAACGGGTTGAGGCGTTAAAACGATACCGTATATTCAATACCCCGGCCGAGAACGAGTTTGATAGTATCGTAAAACTGGCCATCACTATATTTAAGGTTCCTATTGCGCATATTTCTTTTCTGGATGCCGAAAATGAATTTGTTAAAGCTAGCGTTGGTATCGATGGTATTGTTTTGGTCGACCGTGGCGAGAGCATTTGTGCCTTATCATTATTAACGCCCGATGTGCTGGTGGTTGAAAATGCTTTTACTGATCCTGCTTTTGCCCGTCACCCGTTTGTGCATGGCGATTTTGGCTTGCGTTTTTACGCGGGTGCGCCCATTGTTACTCCTGATAATTATATTATTGGTACCATATGTTTGGTTGATACCCAGCCACGTACCTTAACCCCACATGAAAAGGATATTTTACAAAGCCTTGCAAATGTAGTGATGGAACAGGTGGCACTTCGCCTCTCCAATATCGAAAAATCAGAAAGGCAGCAACAAACAAATCTGCTGCTGGCCACCAGCGAAGACCGGTTAAAGGGAATTCTGGATACCATGGCCGAGGGTGTTTCGATTGTTGATGTTACCGGGAAACTGATTTTCACCAATCAAATGGCCCGCAACATATTTGGCCTTAACGGTATTGATATAGCCGACCGTACTTATAATGATACCAAATGGAAAAACCTGCGACAAGACGGCACCCTGCTTCCGGATGAAGAGCATCCTATGACCCTTGCCCTAAAAACCGGATCGTCTGTTTATGATTTCGAAGTAGGTATAAAAATTCCAAAAAAAGAAGTTTTTTATATCTCTATAAATGCCGCACCAATTGTTGATGTCGATGGGGCAATTACTGGTGGTATTGCCACATTTATGGATGTTACCAACAGGCGCCAGCTGATGAAACAAAAGGATGAGTTTATCAGCATTGCCAGCCACGAATTAAAAACGCCCATTACCAGCCTTAAAGCATCCATCCAATTGCTCGACAGGGTGAAGAATGATCCTTCATCACCCATGTTTCCCAAACTGATAGAACAGGCTGGCAAAAGTTTGCAGAAACTGAGCAGCCTTGTTAACGATCTGCTAAATGTTAACCGTATTGCACAAGGGCAGCTCTCTTTACGCAAAACCACTTTTAACCTGGCCGAATTGATAAAGGATTGTTGCCAGCTGGTGCATAGTACTGCCAACCATGTGGAGATTAAAGGCGATTTAAATTTAATGGTTTCTGCCGATGAACAACGTATTGACCAGGTGGTGGTAAACATGGTGAACAATGCTATCAAATATGCGCCCGATTCGAAACACATCGATATTATTATCGAAAAAATAAATGGCGCAGCCAAGGTATCAGTAAAAGATAACGGCCCCGGCATTGCTGCCGAAAAGCTACCCTACCTGTTTGATCGCTATTACCGTGCCGACTATAGCGGCGTTCAATTTTCAGGACTCGGCCTTGGCCTGTATATCAGCGCCGATATCATCAAAAAACATGGCGGCGAAATAGGTGTTGATACCGAACCGGGCAGAGGCAGTACCTTTTGGTTCACCCTGCCTGTTAACCAATAAAATTCGTCATCCCGCCGGTGAAGCTTTAGCGCTACGTCCAAAAAAAATCAGGCATCTCTTCTAATACCTGATTAACTGACCTAAGAACGATTGAAGATTTTTGTTTTTTCAGGAGGCATCATCAATACGCTTATCCTGCTGGGTATCTTTTTTGCGGGGTTGTTTGGTTGTGCCCGGTGTACTGCCAAACCGGTAAGTAAAGCTGAGCGTAGCTCGTGAGCTTACGGTGCGGCGTTCAAAATCAAGTAACAAAGCATCACTGCTCCTTAAAAATGCCCAATCCCGGCTGTTAAAAATATCGTTGGCATTAAGGGCAAACGAGGCTCTGTTTCCCGGCAAATCGTATTTTGCCGCAGCATCCAATCCAAATGCCGCGCTGTTTCTGTCCTGCACCACCATATCAGGTGCCCGGTAGTCTGCATGAATTTGGATCTGTAGTCTTTGCAGCAGCGTTATATTGCTGGTTATGTTGGCATTCCAGCTCAAGCTGGTGTTTTGGGCAATGCCAAACTGGGGCGCCGCATCATTATCCCGCTGAAAAATATTGGCATTAGCTGTAAGGTCCCATCCCTTAACCAGGTTAAAATGGCCAATCAGCTCTATCCCGGTAGTGGTTGAGCCTTTTAAGTTTTCAGATGTGGTGGTTACTACGCCATCAACCGGATCGCCCTCAATGTGCTTTATCACGTTGTTGATACGGTTATAATAAATGCCCGAGGTAAAAGAAATATTTTGCCAGGTTTTGTTATAATCCAGCTCCAGTGAGTTGATGCTTTCGGGCGTTAAGGCCGGGTTACCCCTATCGTAATTTACCGGGTCCGAAAAATCAATGGCCGAGTTCAGCTCCCGCGCCCTGGGCCGCGAAACCCGGTTGCTATACGTAAATTGTAGCTCCGCATCATTTTGGAGTTTTTCCGTCAGCAACACACTTGGGTATAAACCTACGCTGGGTACTTTTACCGGGTCGGCAAACAGGTTATTATTGGCATCATAACTCATATAGGTGGCATTAAGGTGGCTATCTTCACCCCTTAAACCTAGCTGATAACCGAAATTAGCAAACTGGTTTTGGTAATTTACATAAAGGGCATGTACCTGGTTATTACTGCTGAAAAAACTGGTAAAAGCATAAATCGGTGCCTGGCCCGTGCCGGTTATACTATAGGCGTATTGGTCATTATCGCCCAAAGTGATCTGGCTGCGGTAGCCTGCCGAAAACTGCCCCGTTTTGCCCAGCGGTAAAACATAATCGGCCTGAATATTATAATTGGTAGCCTTATTTCTGATGTCGCTTATCAATGGCGTATCAATTAACGACACGGGCAATCCATTTATACTGTTAAAATGGGTTTCATATTCCTGCCAGTTTTTGAAGCTGCCATAGGCATATGAAAAGTTAAAGGAAAGCTCCTCTTTGGGTTTATTAAAGCGTTGGTTATAATCTAAATCCAGTTCATAGCTGTTACCATTATTATTGATGGTATTATACCGGTTACTTGTATTTAAAGGCGCACCGTTATCATCTAAGTTATCAATAGTTAAAGTCTCATTGCGATGGCTATTGCGCGAATTTAAACTGGCAGAAACCCCCAAAGTGCTTTTCGGCGACAATGAATAATCAATCCCTCCCTTTAAAAACTGGATCTTGTTGCGGGTAACCGACGGAAATATTTCATTGGAATAGCGAACAGAATCCGTCTGCTGTAAAAACGTCATGTTCTGTATCCCATTACTAAACGTATTTCCATTTTTGAGGCTATAGTTGCCATACACATTTACCTTGCCCGTTTGGTAGCTTAAATTGGCACTGCCATTATAATTTTCGCGGGTACCGCCCCCAATATTTACCGAACCATTTAGTCCCGGCCTGCTATTTTTTTTCAGGATGATATTGATAATCCCTTCACCATTAGCATCATATTTGGCCGGAGGATTAGGGATTACTTCTATCGTTTCAATAGCGCTGGCCGGGATGGATTGTAAAATCTGGCTAACATCGCCATCCCCAATAACCGAAGGTTTACCATCCACCAAAACCTTAACGCCGGTTGATCCGCGCAGGCTTACATTGCCACTGCCATCAATTTGCAGGGTAGGTACGTTCTGCAATAAATCTGCCGCGTTGCCTCCTTTGCTCACCAGGCTCTGGTTAACCGCAAATACTTTTTTACCATCAACGTTTTGCAATGCTTCCTTTTGTGCGGTAACCACCACTTCTTTAAGCGCATTGCTTTTTGAGGTGATCAGCAGCAAATCGCCTAAATTTAAATTGCCGGTGGTTGGGTTGATGGTAATATCGGCCTTAACAATATCCTGGTAACCAACATAGCTTATCCGCAGTATAAACGCGCCCGATGGCAAATTTTCCAACACGAACTGGCCGCTTATATCCGTTTGCGTTGCCTTAACCGGAGCTTTTGTATGCTGATCGGTTAGGGCAACTGTAGCAAACGCAATATTTTCATGGCTTACGGAATCTTTAATGCCCCCCGTTATTTTTCCATTACCCTGACTATAGGCCGCCACATTAATTAACAGCAGCAATAGGGTGACTACTATGGTTGATTTGCGCAATTTCATCCTGGCTTATTCGTTCGGGTGGTTTTGTTGTGCGGGGATAATAACCGTAAGCTTTTCCCACGTTAATGAAAAACCATCGGGATTGATCTTATAAACCAGCATTTCCTGCACCGCGTCAAGATTTTGCGTACTTACATTTACGCGTAGCTGATCCTGGTTTTTATCGTACTTGAAAGCGCCCCACTGGTTGGGTACTTTGTTAAAAACGGCTATCCATTGTCCGGTTTTATTAGGGACCAGGAAAAAGCCATATTTACCGGCCGGCAATACCTGGGTACCGATTAGCAGATCTTTGTCGGTTTGAAAAGTGGTTGCCTCATTGGCTCCTGCACGCCAAACGGTATCATAAGGCACCAACCCTCCCCATATTTTACGCCCTTTAACCGATGGACTACTATAATTGATGGTGACGGTGGCTTTGTTGATCATTCCGGTTACTAATTCGGGCGGACTTACGCGTGGTTTGTCCTTCTGCGCATAAGCCGGAACCGATAGCGCTGCTGCCAGTAAAAGCAGCAGGATAGTGTTGATGATTTTCTTCATGGTTTTGATTTTTTAGTTTACTCAAAACTGTTGTTTGTAAACAGCTTCCAATAATCAATTCGACATCAGGCGCTTTATTTCCAACCGGCTGGGCCAATTATTCGGCAACATGGTTTTTGAAGGAGTTTTAGTCGATTATCTGTATTTTGAGGTTAATTGCAGAGAATAAGCACTCATCGGCATAAAGCAATGCGCCGAAAACGGAAAAGGTTGGTACTTTTGAATATGACTGACCCGCAATGCCGGATCATCATTTTAAAAACAAAAATTGCTAATGAATATATTGAAGTACAGGCCGGGGATTATTCAGCTACAGGTGCTGATATGGGTGGCCGTGCTGTTGTTGATCTTTTTTTCATTGCTGCCTATGGATGGGTGGCAGAAGTCGGCCATTTATACCGTAGTTAACGCCCTGTCGTATGCTATTATCATTTATGGCAACATCCTCATCTTATACCCTTTATTTTATCAGAAAAGGAAATTTGTTTGGTACGGCATAACCGTTGCACTTTTTTTGGTTGTAACAGGTGCCTTACGGGGATATGTAACCATTCTGCTTTATGAGTATTTTTCATTGATGAAACCATGGCCCGTAGATTTCCTGGTGCTGCTGGGCTATGTTCCGGGTGGCATGCTCATTTATGTACTCAGCCTAATTTTTCGCATTGCCATTGCCTATTTTGGTTTAAAGCAGCAAACCGAAGAAATTCTTTTACAAAAAAGCCAGGCCGAATTAAACTTACTTAAATCACAGGTGCAGCCGCATTTTCTGTTTAATGTGCTCAACAACATTTACTACCGGGTTTATAAGGTTGATCCCGCATCCGCGGGATTGATTGAGCGCTTATCAGACATTATGCGTTATTTTGTTGACGAAAGCCCTAAAGATGTGGTGCCGGTAGCTACCGAAGTGGCCTTTATTGAAAACTATATGGCGCTCGAAAAAATCCGCATCCGCCATGGCGCTCATATCGATTTTGAAAAAACCTACAACCCGGAGTTGCGCATTCCGCCAATGCTGCTGATGACTTTTGTAGAAAACATATTTAAACATGGTATTGATAAATCGCTTAAACAAAATCATGTGCATATTTCGTTAGTGCAGCAGGATGGTTTCCTCCTTTTTAAAACCAGCAACCGCAAAGCCGATCCGGCAACGGGCGATCAGCCGGGGGGCTTCGGCATAGTAAATTTAACTAAACGACTCACCATGCTATACGGCACCAAATTTGAGCTTAATGTTGATGACGAGGGCGAATTATACACGGCCTTTTTAAAAATCCCGGTGTGATGAATTTAAGCTGCATAATTATTGATGACGAGCCCGATGCTATAGACCTGGTAGAACTGCTGATTGGGCAAAGCACCTCGTGGACGCTCAAAGGCAAGTGCTATAATGCCCTGGAAGCACTGACCTTTTTAAAAACCAACACGGTCGATTTTATTTTTCTGGATATTAATATGCCCAAACTAACGGGTATGGAGCTGGCTTCTTTACTGCCGCCTCAAACTAAAATTGTTTTCACCACCGCCTATTCCGAATATGCGGTAGAGAGCTACGCCTTCCAAACCATCGATTACCTGCTTAAACCGATCACCCTTAAACGTTTCCTGGCATCGGTACAAAAAATAGAGCAGTATTTTTCAGTCCACCAGCCCGGGCAGGTGCCAAACGCGGAACACAGTCCGGAGTTTTTCTTTGTAAAATCGGGAAAAACATTCCGTAAAATAATACTGAAGGACATCCAATATTTTGAGGGAGAAAAAGACTACGTACGCCTGGTTAAAGGCGATGAACAATTGCTGATTTACCGCCGCCTGAAAGATATTGAAGAGCAACTGAACCTGCCCTTTATCCGGGTGCACAACTCCTACATTATTAATTACGAACAGTTAAGCAAAGTGGAAGACAACCACATTTTTATCGCCGATAAACGCATCCCCGTTAGTGAAAAATTCAGGGAGCGCTTTATGGAGTTGATTAATAAAAATAAGTTTTGAGAGTGATGAAACACGTTAGTCCGGATTTATAATCCAGGACTAAAATAGTGGGGATTTGCAATCCCCTTTGCTAAATATAAATTTTCATTTCGTGGATTACAAATCCACAAATATTGGGTCGAGGATTATAAATCCCGACCAACAAGGACTCTTGCGGCAGCGGGGGGAGTTAAAATAGTGCGGTTTCTTGTTTTGCTTTAATAAAGTATATTTATACTATTTCATCAATGTTATATACTTATGCTCGTTCGTAGGTTTTTAGCTGTAACTGTCGTGTTTTTCTCCCTGTCCCAGTCTTTTATTTATGCCCAGGAAGGAAGAATCCGTGATATTCGTCTTTCTCACGCAGACAGCCTGGCCCTGCAAGTAAAATACGATGGCAATATTGTAGGTCTTACAAAACAGTTAACGAATCACTATACAGATGAAGTATCAAAAGCCAGGGCCATCTTTATATGGATAACCGGCCATATCGCCTACGACTATAAATATTATAACCGTCACGCGGATCAGGGCGAAGACGCTGTCACATTCGATTGTCCGTCGGATGATACGCTGGCCTGCATCATAAAAGAAAAAGTATGGGAAAACGAATATATCAACAAAGCACTTGACAAAGGGCGGGCCGTTTGCCAGGGCTATGCTATGCTTTTTAAAAGAATGTGTGACATTGCAGGCTTGCATGCCGAAGTTGTACCGGGCTATACCCGAACCGAATATTACGAAGTTGGCACACCCGGCGAATTAGATCATGCCTGGAATGTGGTGCAGTTAAATGGCAACTATTATCTGCTGGATGCCACCTGGGCGGCAGGTTTTTGCCTGAAAGATGACAACGATAAATTAACACATTTTATAAAACATTTCGATGATTATTACTGGTTAACGCCGGCTGAGGAATTCGCTAAAAATCATTTTCCATTAGATCCTAAATGGGTACTGATACCTAAGTACACAAAAGAAACATTTTCAGCAAATCCGTATTATAGTCCAGACGATATCGGCGACATAAAAGTGCTGGCACCTGCGTCCGGAATAGTCAAAGCTAAGAAAGGCGATACAATACATTTTAAATTAAAATATGCGGGATTAATCAGGCAGCTGCAGATTAACACAAATGCTTTCACAAACCCGGATATTACTTACGAGGTATTTGATTGCAAGCGCTGCTTTCCGCGAACGGTTACAGATACATTCGCCATCAAACGGCAACAATATATCACATTTAGCCGCCATGGCGATACGTATGATTTTGCCTATGTAGTGCGAGATTACACGCTGGCCTATATGGATATTATGTTTGACAGGCGCAGGGTATTACGATTTAAGGTTACTGATAAAAGATAATTAAAACCTATATTGGTATCCGCATTTGTTCAGCAAAACAAATCAACCAAAATATAACCTAATTATTTTTTACTTATTTTACCTGGGCAATGAACCAAGCTCCAACCTATCTTAAATCAAAAAGCCATTATGAAATCCTGGACGGATTGCGTGGCGTAGCCTCTATTTTGGTGGTAATTTTTCACGTATTTGAAACTTACTCCGGCGATCGTTTTCACCAGATCATCAACCACGGCTATTTAGCGGTCGATTTTTTCTTTTTATTGTCGGGTTTTGTGGTTGCTTATGCCTATGATGATCGTTGGGACCAAATGACCCAGTGGGATTTTTACAAACGCCGGCTTATCCGCTTGCAGCCCATGGTAATTGCAGGTACGCTAATTGGCGCATTGCTTTTTTATTTCCAAACCGGCGCTGCGTTCCCGCTCATTGCTGCGACACCTGTTTGGAAAATGCTATTGGTTATGCTGGTTGGCTTTACCATGCTGCCACTGCTGCCGTCGATGGATATTCGCGGCTGGCAGGAAACACACCCGCTCAACGGCGCCGCCTGGTCTCTTTTTTACGAGTACATTGCCAATATCCTTTATGCGGTACTCATTCGCCGGTTCTCTAAAACATTGCTTACCATATTTGTCATATTATCGGCATGTTTGCTTATCCACTTTTTGGTATGGGGACCACAGGGTGATGTAATCGGCGGCTGGTCTATTGATAAAACACAGGTTAATATTGGTCTTACCCGTTTGCTTTATCCCTTTTTCGCGGGCGTGTTGCTGATGCGCGTGGGCAAACTGATCCATATTAAAAACGCATTCGCTGTTTGCAGCTTCCTTATTATTGTTTTTTTAGCAGTTCCCCGCATTGGTGGGCCAGATCATTTGTGGATGAACGGTATATATGAAGCTTTTGTCATCATCGTTATATTCCCGCTTATTGTATCTATTGGTGCCGGGGGCACTTTAGTGAGCAAAACATCTGTTAAGGTTTGCAAGTTTTTGGGTGCCATATCTTACCCGCTCTACATCACACATTATCCGCTCATGTACCTGCATATTGCCTGGGTGAGCAACAATAAAATACCCATGGCCCAGGGACTTTTAGCCGGCCTTGGTCTGGCAATTATAGCCGTAGCCATAGCTTGGGTAAGCCTGCGGTTTTATGATGAGCCTGTGCGCGAGTGGCTTAGAAAACGTTTCCTAGTGAAAAAGGTGGGTTAGACACTTTAAGATCTTTGTTGGTCGAGGATTATAAATCCCGACCAACAAGTTCTAAAAAGAGTGAAGCTCAAGTCCTCCTACGTTAGTCCGGATTTATAATCCCGGACTAAAATAGTGGGGATTTGTAATCCCATAGCACAAAGCAAATTAATCCAACACAATCACATCCAATAACCCGGTATGCTCCCCGGCATATTCAGCAGCAGAACTTAAAACATAGTCTTCGGCGCTGTAAACAATACCGGCTTCTACTGGGTTTTGGTGGATATAGTTAATTTTCTGATCAATAAACTTCCCGCTGGTTAATTCAATTGGATGTAATCCATCCTGCCAAAATTTGTAATCTTTTATTTTAGGATTGTATTTTCCTGCATATTCAAAATGGATTAAAAGCCATTCCCTCCTGCTTTCAGCAATTTCATTTATCGTTTTTACAATCTGTTTAGATGTATACTTTTTAAAATCACGCATTACGTCAGAAAGTGTATGGTCTGTCTTTTCATCAACAGATACCACCAAATGCAAATGGCTGGGCATTAAACACCACGCAAAAATTTGAAGACCCTTTACCTGCTGGCAATATCTTAAGGAGTTCACTATTACTTCGCTTAATTCCTTCCTTGTAAAAACATCAATCCAATCAACAACGGTTATCGTTAAAAAATACTTTTCGTTTGTAGTAATGGTATATTTAAAACCCATAATTAAAATTTACGTTTCGTGGATTACAAATCCACAAATATTGGGTCGGGATTATAAATCCCAACCAACGTATTGAACAGTGCAACAAGCTTCGCTTGCCGCACTGCGAGCAGTAAGAATGATTATATTATTCCCCTACAACAGTTCCTTAGCTATCCATGCAATAAATTCGCTGACTTTTATTCCCCAATAAAAGTCACTAACGCTAAATGGATTGCCGTTAAAGTCGGCTATGCCGCTTCCTTCGCCTTCGGGCGGGCGGTGGTTTACATCAATAGAGTATCGCCAGTATTCGGCGTGAGCAGCCCACTCCTCCTGATTTACCAACTCGGGCGAACCGGCCCAAAGGTTCCAGGTCAAAATATTGTTTTCCTGTAGCAAATTGCCCGATCCTATGTTGAAAAGCTCCATCACCCAGCTGTTAAACTCATCAACTTTTGAATCAACGCTATCTATCTTTCCTATCTTCACAGCTAAATTCGCTACGGTCCATGCATAGTCGCGCCAGTGTTTGGCCCGGTCAGGAAAAGGATAATTCGGGCGTTCGCCCATCCGCACCTGAAGATAATCAAGGCCGTCCTCATCCGTTGCATTTATCCTGATACCTTTAACTTTGCTGAGCGGCAGCTTGTTGGCCCACTGGTTGTCCAATTTTACCAGCTGTTGCCAAAACCAACCTGCGGTACTATCCGGACTAAACCAAATGGTGGGTTTAATGGTTATATCTGCGGCAAATTTTTCGTTTGTATCTGCATTTTCGTTAATCCATCCCCGGTTTCCGGTAACGGTAACTTCAATATTTAAGGTAGCGCCCAGCCTTTCAAAATAAACACCTTGCTGTGGGCATATAATGGCCCAAACTTTTCCGGTATCATCATATCCAAGTCTGGATATATCTGGTGCAAACATTTGGAACATTCTTGTTTTAGGGTCGCCCGGCGTTGTCTCCCAGCTAAATTCGGGCCAACGGGCCCGTAACATACGGGTAATGCTGGTAAGGTGACTCAAATTTCCTTCAAAAGGCAATGATGAAAGAAGTGCTTCGTTTGGATAGGTTTGTCCAGGCGGATGTTCAGAAAAACCACCTATCCATCCTGCCGGGATGAACGACGGTTGCTGACGGATGTCGTCTGTGTTGTGATTTTGTTCCATGATAAGTTTAGTTTAAGCTATATTTTCTAAAAACTGGTTTAGGTTAAGTTGTATAAGGTTTTCGCCAAAGGCAGAGCTAAAATACTAATAATTAAAATATTACAAAATTTGTTGATCTTAAATTGAAGGAAAAAAAAGATAAAATCTGTCGCGTACGCCCCGCTGGTGGCAGCAGGAGTTATCATTAACTATGAAGACCTGTTAACTTGATTTTTTTAAGCTGAATGACAGGCCAACCAATAGCAAAAGAAAAGCGATAAACCCAAATGCAGTTGGCAGTGAAGTGTGATGAGCGATGAAACCTAACGTGGCAGGCCCAACCAACTGGCCGGCATACCCAAACGTTGAAATTGCCGGGACAGCAACTGATGACGGAACATCTTTCAATCTCCCGCCCTCGCTAAAAAATACGGGCACAATGTTAGCTGCTCCAATACCGAGTAAAATAAAGCCAAGTAATGACGTGATTATCCATGGCGTAAACACTGCGAGGAACAAACCGGATGCGGCTACAAGGCTGCCATATACAACCACATTTTTGCTGTTAAACCGGCTAACAATTTTGTCGCCCACTAAGCGCATCGTGGCCATAGCTATCGAAAAAGCTGCATAGCCAATTCCTGCTAGTGCAACGTTAACACCCCGGTCTTCCTTTAAAAACAATGCGCTCCAATCTAACATCGCTCCTTCCGATAAAAACACAGCGAAGCATAAAAGCCCCAAATAGATAATGCTCATTTTGAGCCAGGAAAATTTGTTGCCTGATGGACTGTTATTTACTATGCTGAAATTTTTAATAACTTCTTTTTCATAAGCCCCTTTAATGAGAAAATGGTATTGGGTAATGATAATTAAAAACAATAATGCTGATATACTTACTGCGGCCACAAGTGGCGATAAGCCGGTTTTTATCAAAAACCCAAGGCCCAATGAACCCAAAAGCCCTCCAACACTAAAAAGACCATGCAGCGATGACATAATGGGTTTGCCGTATAAATTTTGCACTTGCACACCATGGGCGTTCATGGCGACATCAACCGTGCCTATTGCAGAACCAAACAGGAACAGGATAACCCCCATGCCTGCTACTGAATTCATAATCAGCAACAATGGCAATGTTAAAACCACAACAAATGATGAAACTAAAATTACTATCCTGCTTCCGAATTTATGAATTAACACACCTGTTACAGGCATCATGGTTATTGCACCTGCACCCAATAGCAGCAGGAGCAGCCCTAAACGCTCATCATTAAGCCCCAGTCTGTATTTGGCGTAAGGCACCATAATGGCCCAGCTTGAAATCCCCAGGCCGCAAACCAAAAAAATTGCCTGAGTGGCCTTTTTAGATCTTTCTAAATTAATATCAGCAGAAACAACCATATTTTATTGCAATTATTTGCAAATATGCACAATGTTGCAATATATTTATCTAAATTATTTTCATCTTCCAATTAACCCTAAATAGCATGATAGCTAAATCAACCCGAATTAACTTATGTATTACACTTGTATGTGTTGTGCTTTTTAGCGCCTGTTCAAACCAGGAGCAGCACAATGTACTTTCGGACCAGGAAAAAAGCGAAGGCTGGGCTTTGCTTTTTGACGGAGATACGATGAACGGATGGCATGTTTTTAACAAAGGCAATATGCTTTCAGCATGGTCGGCAGATAGCGGTAAACTCATTTGCAATCCGCATACAAAAAATGTTAAACACGGCGATTTAGTAACAGACAAAGAGTATGAAAATTACGACCTGCGCTTTGACTGGAAGATTTCAAAAGCAGGTAACAGTGGTTTATTTATCAACGTGCAAGAGCGCCCGGAGTTTGGAGCTACTTTCGCCACAGGCCCCGAATACCAGCTGCTTGATGATAGAAACGTGGAGCCCGATTATCTTAAAAACCTATCTCATAAAGCAGCTTCAATTTTCGGCGTAATTCCGGATACAAGTAAAACTATGCCAAACTCAGGTGAGTGGAACCACTCGCGTATTGTGCAAAAGGATGGTAAAGTCACCTTTTGGCTAAATGGCGTACAGACCGTTACCGCCGATTTTAAAAGTGACGAATGGAAAAAAGCAGTAGCGGCCAGCTCCATGAGTAAGTATCCATCGTATGCCGCTGCGGTGAAGGGACATATTGCATTGCAGGACTGGACAAGCGGAGTCGCATTCAGGGATATTAAGATTAAGGAGTTATAAAATTATTGGTATTAAAGCATGAAAAGAATTCTACAGCTATTGGCAATTTCTCTTTTTTTGACTGCTTGCGGGCAAGCCGGCAACAATCAGGGCCAACAAGACACCTCGGCCACTGCAAAAACCACCGAAATTGACACCACGTCCATCCCAGGAATTGAAAAAGTGCCCTTCACTGATACAATCAGCTTGCACGCTAATGATGATATGCATTTTGATAAAGATTTATTTAAGATCAAAAGCGGTAAAAAAACTATACTTCGCTTAACAAATATTGGCTCCCAGGCAGGCGTGCTGATGTCGCATAATGTTGTTATCCTGAATAAAGGTACCGACATTTCAAACTTTGCCGATGAGGCGCGGATGTCCGAAAAAGATCAATATATCCCTTCCGCATTTGCCGCTTCAATTATTGCTCACACCAAACCGGTTATTGCCGGAAAATCTGATGAGGTAGAATTCATTATTACGCAAGCGGGTGTGTATGATTTTATTTGCAGCTACCCTGGCCATTGGGGGACTATGCAAGGTAAAATAGTTGTTGAATAAGAGATTTTGGTTTGTTAGTGTTAAATGTGTTGGTAAAAGGCGGACGTTGAGTCCGCTTTTTTATTCAGTATTTCAAATCAGTTGAATCCCTGAATTTCTAAAATGATTGAGTTTGGTATCATCCGCAGGGAGGTCCGTAATTAAGCCGTTTATATCCTGCAGATCGCAAACCTTATAATATTCATTCAAATTTAATTTTGCATGATTGCTCAAGGCGAAAGTTTTATTTGAATTTTTTAGCATCCGTTGTTTCACTTCCCCGTCGTGTTGAAATACCGCCGTAATTCCAAAATCTTTGTGAATGGCACAGGTTCCCATCAAATAGAGATCGGCAACATATTTATCAACCTCATCGGCCGTTTGGCCGCCGGTAGCAACTTCCGTTTTCCTATCGTATAAACCACCCAGTACAATAAGCTCAATATCTTTAAACTTCGAAACAATGGGTACTAAGGCTAAATTATTGGTGATTAATCTAAAGCTGGAATTAGCCGGCAGGTGTGACGCTATGGCACAAACGGTTGTACCGCCGTCCATAAAAACTGTTTGCCCGTTCCTGATCAATTGTTGCGCTTTTAAAGCTATTATATCTTTTTCGTCAGAAAAATAATGGGATCTATCCTGGAAAGTGAGTGGGTTTTTTGATTGGGAAATTGCACCGCCCCGTACTTTTAAAAGCAGTCCGTTATTATAAAGTGCCTCAATATCCCTGCGGATAGTATCTTCAGAAACGTTTAAATCCTTCGCCAGGGGCTCGTAAAATACTTTCCCCTTTTGTTTTAAATTAATCAGGATATGATTAAACCGCTCTTCCTTTAACATTTGCAATAATATAACGCAAATATATAATATTGCAAATAAGATAATTAATCCATACTTGTTCAGACATCAACGTTAGTCCGGGTCAACGTTAGTCCGGATTTATAATCCCGGACTAAAATACCGGGGATTTGTAATCCCCATTCATAAGTGAACTATTTATCAATCGCCGCAATAAACCTGTTTCTTTCCATTTTTTTTTACAAGTGTTACCGTAAACGCATTTTTCAGCTTTATTATCGAATCGCCTGGTTGAATATTGCAACGGAAACCCGATGTATGGTAGATTAAATTATGTCAGAAATATTTTCCTGGTCAGGCAGTTTGTCTTCCGTGCTTTGCGCGCCCTTGGCTAAGTAATTAATACTATCCTCATCATTTGCCATAAAATACTTCTTTATTTCCCTGTTATCAGCGGATATGATAACTTTGGTTATCCCAGCATAAGTGGATAATTTAATTACTTGTTTTCTGTTAAACGTTTCCTCAGTATCAGTCAATTTTTTGAAGATCACCTTGTCAGATTCGCCGTTTACATAAACGTCGCTTAAAAGAAAGCGCTTCCAAATAGTAAATGTAAAAAAATGAAACAGGGCAAAGGCAGCGTAGCTACAGCAAACCGTCCATAACCCCATCTTTATTAATATACTTATAACTGCAATATGTATAAAGATTACAACCAATGGACCCACACGGCTCAATATGAACAGATAACCTTTCGATATTTTAATCATAACTGTAGTTTGTTTAGGCGACTAATTTTTGAAGTTCTGGTTAAAGCAAATCCGTTCACTAAATATAAAATTCCGTTTCGAAGAATACAAATCCATAATTACACCCACTTTAAACAAAAAACCAGACATCTCTTCAGATATCCCACGCCCACGTTAGTCCGGATTTATAATCCCGGACTAAAATATCGGGGATTTGTAATCCCCGATCAACCAAATAAAAATATCTATGCTTTATACTAACTTAGGTGTTGTTATTGGCGATGTATGCATTATAAAGAATTTGCCCCGGCCGGATTTTTAAAAAACCACGTACAATGTTATTTTACGTGCGAAACAGACACCGCCGTTTTCGCTGAGGACACTGTTTTTGCATCGGGCTGTATTGAAATGATGTTTAATGTAGGGGCCGATGGACCGCATTAATTAAAAAATGGTGATTTAATACGCCAGCCCTATATCCAATTATGGGGACAAACCATTCATCCTTTTACTTTTACCTCTTTCGGTAAGCATTCCATGTTTGGCATCCGGTTTTTTGCCCATACCGCAGCTTGCTTTTTTAATGAACGGGTAGCAGAATTTAATGACCAGGTAATTGATTTTAAAGACATTGGCGGTAAAGCAACCACCATACTACATTCAAAATTGCAGGAAGCTAAAACGCCGGAGCAAAGGGTTGATTTGGTAGATGCGTTTTTACTGCGCCGGCTCTCGCTAAATAAATTTACCCGGTTAAAACTGGTAACCAGCATCATGAACGATTTGGGCAGGGATGATTTTTTTGAAAATATCAATTCCATAGCTGCCAGGTACGGTGTTTCATCCCGGTATCTACAGAAAATATTCTTAACCTATTCGGGGCTAAGCCCAAACCTGTTTAGTAAAATAATGCGGTTTCAAAAAAGCATTCACCTGGTTTCGGGCAAAAGCTCGTCGCTCACAACTATCGCGCATCAATGCGGGTACTTCGATCAGTCGCATTTTATAAAGGACTTTAAATTCTTCACCGGTGTAGCACCATCCCGGTTCGCTCCCGAAAGTTCAACCGATCTTTTTGTCGCCCTAAAAAATTAGCGGTTCCGTTTTTTACAATTTTGCCGGTTTTACATCGGGTAGTTTTGTTGTCATTATTTATTCAATTAAAAAATTTATGAAACAAAACAAACTGATAACCGCAATCTTAGGCATCGCCCTCTTTTTGGTTTATAACAACAGCACGGCTCAAAGCACTAACTCATCCAACTTAACAGCGGTAAAAAAAGCAATCGAAAAAACCAACATTCTTTATTTTGATTTATTTGCCCAAAAAGATACCGCCATCGTTAATCTTTATACTGATGATGCCTGTCTGCTTTCGCCAAACATGCCGCCCATCTGCGGAAAAAAAGCTTTAGAGAAAGATTTTGGAGACACCTTTGCAGCAGGGCAAGTAAAAGGCGTTAAGTTTCAAACCGGCGAAGTTTATGGAGATGGCAAAGGATATATTACCGAAGAAGGTACCTGGCAGGTTTTTGATCCTAATGGGAAGCTGCTCGATGATGGCAAATACCTCAAATTATGGCGGGCCACAAAAGATGGCTGGAAAATATTCAGAGATTTATTTAACAGTAATCATAAGGCGCAATAATAACAAAGCCCGGCCATAGAGCGTCGGGCTTTGTTATATGTTAAGCTACAAGCTTAATACATTTTAGGACGATGTTGAAAACCTCGACCAGTAATAGTTGAGTGTGTGTTACGTTAGTCCGGATTTATAATCCCGGACTAAAATATTGGGGATTTGCAATCCCCATTGCTAAATATAAAATTCCGTTTCGTGGATTACAAATCCACAATGATTTGGTCGTGGATTATAAATCCCGACCAACGAAACAAACGAAGGATAGAAAGATGCAGCCTGCCTATTTATCCAGCTCTTTGTCAATTTCGGTAATAACGCTTCTGATATGTTTAGCGAGTTCCTTTTTTTGCCTGATGCGTTCGTGTATATAACTTCCATAGTACACAAGTTGGTATCGCACGGCAGGATCGTTCAAAATCTGTGAAACATGAACAACCTTTTCAGCATCCATCGGCGCTTTTACGCCGATGTAGGTGTTGTAATCCGCCCGCCGGCTTCCATAAATATAATCGTCTGCCGTAACCTGGAAAGGCATATCAGAAGTGTACAAATTGGTCAGGTTTTTTAAAAGTACCTGGTTCTCAATCAGCCGCAGGTAACCACTTGATTTAAAGCTTTCAAACCGCCCGTTGTCAAATCTGAAGTAAACGGTATTTAAAAGCTGGCCGCTATTGGTATCAATATACGCAACATCTAACTTTTTATGGGCAATTTGCTGCCATACGGTATCATAATAATGCGCTGTATTGTTTAAATCAATAACTGCGTAATCTAGGTTTATAGCGTCATTTTTCAAATCGCCCTTAATACCGGTTAAAAAATCCTTTTCCATTTTGCGCTCATTGCGCCAATCGTTCCAGTTATGCAACGCCAGCGTAATACTAACCGCAAATATGATAATGGCTATCTCCTCGGCAAGCTCGCCTATCTTTTTGCGCCAGGGTTTTTCTTTATTGCCGATGAGACGGACAGCTGCCTCAGTATGCTTGATTATTTTTTCTTCAGACATAGATTAATTTTTGAAATCTTTAATGTTCAGAAACAAATATATAATAACGTTAGTCCGGATTTATAACCCCGGACTAAAATATTGGGGATCTGTAATCCTCATAAACTCTTTTTCGCCAAGCCTCGCCTTTGTTGATGCATTTTGCAATTTGGAACCCGTCTTGCTTTTACAACCCAGCTTTTGAAACGGAAACCACCTTAACTTTAAACATCTTTTAATAGCGCCCGCAGCAACACAACAAGGCATGAATTCCATTCAGCTTTTTTTTAATGTATGGAGATCTGTTATACCGTTTATAATCATTATGGTGATGATTGTGGGAAATGGCTATGCAACGACGGCAAAGCAAAATCAAGACACCACACACTCAGCTCCCAGCATAGATATATTTGATGTGCTGCGCAAGTGGACAAAAAAACCGGCCAAACCGGTTGATACTGTCCGTACTACAAAAAGCAATCTTTCTATTTTACCGGTTTTGGGTTATAGTCCGTCAAACGGCGTGGTGTTGGGGGCAGCGGTGAGTGTTACCAAATATATGGCCGACCCAACAATTACCAAGCTTACCACAGCCTTGCTCAATGCCTCTGTAACCACAAAAGATCAGGTTATATTAAGTTTAAGATATGATCTTTACACCGCACAAAATAAATGGTACATCTCTGGCGATAACCGTTTACTGTTTTTTACCCAACCCACCTATGGCTTGGGTATATACGGTCTCAATGATCAACCCTACACTTTTAATTTAAATGGCTTAAGTGCAACCACTCATGGCAGTTTGGAGCAGCCATTAAAATATAACTACATACGCCTGTATGAAACTTTTTTGAGGAAAATAAACGAACACCACTGGTATGCCGGGATGGCTGTTATGATTGATGATAATTACAAAATACAGGACCAATCCTTAAAACTCGATTCGCCCGTGCATCTTACTTCGCACTACATTTATTCAAAAGCATACGGTTTCAATACTACGCAATATAATACTGATGGTTTATCAGTCGAAATTATGCACGATAGCAGGGACAATCCCATCAATCCATACAGCGGCTATTATTTAAATGTGAGTTACCGGGTAAATCCCACTTTTTTGGGCAGCTCTCAAAACAGCAGCATCCTTTATTATGAATATCGTACTTATATCAATGTAAATAAGGATATCCCACAAAATTTAATAGCTTTTTGGTTTTGGGGCACCAATGTACTAACCGGACATGTGCCTTATTTAGAATTACCCTCTATTACCTGGGATACTTATAACCGGTCTGGCAGAGGATATATCCAGGGCCGGTTCAGAGGCGATAATATGCTCTATGGCGAATCGGAGTTCCGTTTCAGACTTACCAGTAACGGATTGCTGGGTGGCGTTACTTTTATCAATTGCACCACAGCCAGTAATCCGCTGCCTCTTACCAATCAAAATCTTTTTAATACGGTAGCTCCCGGCGGCGGCGTAGGACTGCGCATCAAAATGAATAAACTCGATCGCACCAATATCACTGTCGATTATGGTATGGGCTATGGTTTCTCGGGTATTTATCTGAATATAAGGGAAGCGTTTTAAGAGGGTAAAGCCTCACCAAAGGAGAGGACTTAAACTTCGCTCGTCTTTTTAGAACCCTCTCCTTGCGCCACCGCTAAAGCTAAGGCGGCACGCGGTTGGAGAGGGCAGGGTGAGGCTTACGAAAGCACTCCGCCGCCATCAATCACAATACTTTGACCGGTGCTGTATGATTGTTTGATGAGATATAAATAACCTTGCGCAATTTCTTCCGGTTCGGCAACATGTTTTACCAGCAGCATATCTGCAGCGCTTTTGAACATGGCCTCACGATCAGCTTCGGGAACGTTGCCCCATAATTCGGTTTTTACAAAGCCGGGCATTACACAATTTACACGGGTGGGCGCCAATTCAACGGCCAATGCTCTGGTCAGCCCTTCCATCATCGTACAAATGCTGGCTGCAATTACCCAACCTTTTTGCGGCCTGATACCGCCCGAACCACTGGTCAACGTAATAGAACCGCCCGCATTGATTCTGCCCGAAGCATGTTTTACCGCTGCCAGCGCACTCCAGTAACGCAGGTTAAAAAAGTCGCGTGATTTCTCCAGATCCAGCGTTTCAACAACGCCCAACTGCAGGTTTTCACCGGCGGTATAAACCAGGTGATCCAGCTGACCAATTTTTTCGAAAAAGTTTTTGATATTCTCCTCTTTGCTCAGGTCAACCGCATAACCTGCCGAACCTTGCGGCAATTGCTCCAGCGCCTTGTTGATGCGTTGCTGATTGCTGGATACGATGATCACCTTTGCACCTTCAGCTGCTGCCGCTTTTGCTGTGGCCAATCCTATCCCTGCGCTACCGCCCAATACTACTACCGTTTTGTTTGCTAATGAATTTGTATCGCTCATGATATTAAATTTTATAATATAAAGTTCCGTTATACCGATGAGTAAACACTTACCAAATGGTAAAAAGCGACGAGATGCAAAAAATTATGAATTATAGGACCAAACTATTTCACCCCTCTGCGGATGCGGCTCAGCGATTGCGGGGTTATTTCCAAATAAGAAGCAATATCATGCAGCGATACCCGGTTGGCTACATGAGGTTGCTGCTGCAAAAAGTGATGATAGCGGGTAGTAGCATCCTCACCCAAATAGGTCGACATAATGGCAATCTTTTTCAATAAAGCCTGCTGCATAATACCATTCAGCATCTCTTTAAAATAAGGAACCTCGTTATTGATATTGTCCAGTATTTTGTGTGTTATCACGATCACTTCTGTATCACACGCTGCAATAACCGATTCTGTAGACGGCACATTATTCTGAAAGCTGTAAAGGATAGTGCATAGATGGTTTTCCGGAATAAAAAAACGGATAACCGTATCGCTTTTACTGTTTACGCCAATAATTTTGAGGATGCCGCTGGTAATAAAGTAAAGTTCACGCGCGCTTTGGTCCATTTCAATCAATACCTCACCTTCCTTAACGCTGCGGGTTTGCAGGTAATGGCCAATTTTACCGACATCACCCGGCGGAATAGGGCGTGCTTGTTTCAAAAAGTTTATAAGCTGTTCCAACATTGGTGATTGGTACAAAGATACAATTTCTGTGTGGTGAAAGTTGGAACGCAATAGTCTGGCCAGGTAACAATGTTAAGCTGGAAGCTTAAAACATTTTAGATCTAAGTTTATAAACTTAGACCAGCGGGGGAAATTAAAGTGTAATATAAGACGCAAAGAGTTTTACAGAAATATTTAATCCATGAAGACTGGTTTTTGTTGATGAAACCATTTGTCGACCAACAAAACCAATTTTTTCTCGACTAATTTGTAAAAAATAATGCTGACTAAATGACAAAACGGAATTACTGTAATTATGTATATCCAAACATTTAGATGTGTGTATTTAAATATATAAGCAAATATTGCATATACCTGAACATGAATTAAATAGCACGAATAAGAAGCATCGCCGGCCAATACAAGAAATCTCGAAATTTGTTGATGAAAAAATCTTTCGTAAAGTATTACGCCCAACATGAAAATGGCCGATGGCAGCCCCCATATAATTGCTCTGTAAAAGGCCAGCGTATTATCATTTTCAATGGCTCGCATTGAGTGAAGCTCAAACCCCGGAACAACAAATACAGTGATACCCATCAATGCAATGCCAATAAATACAAGTAATATCGATGTCGTCTTCGTTCTAAAAGCTGGGTAGCTTATCTTGTTTAATTTTTGGTAGAATAAACCACAAATTATTCCGAATGCAAACTCTAATAAAATGGGGCTTGTTAAAAATTTTAATAACGGGTTTTGACTATTAAAATATAAACCTGCCACAACAAGCAATAAAATAATGATCAACAAGCGTTTATACATGTCTTTTTTTAATATAAGTAGTATACCAATTAAACTGTAAAAATATATTTCATATGATAAAGACCAACCTACTCCCACTATTGGATCAACAAATGCTTTGACATCAAAAAAGGGGAAAAACAAAACCGTTTTGGCTATACTCAAAATTGGTATTGACTCATGATGAATAACAATTATATTCATTGCCGTTAAAAAAGATATTAAATAATACAGAGGAAGTATCCGGATAAATCTTTTAACGAAGAACTTTTTCCAGTCGCCGGGTTGAGTATAAGAGGGAACAACAATAGTCATGATAAAACCACTTATCGAAAAAAACAGGTCGACACCAATAGCACCCCATGTTTTCAGATGATAAAAAGAGGCTATGGGGTTTACCTGTGAAAATTTTTCAATTCCTCCAAAACTAATGTGCAAAAAAATAACAAGGCTAACAGCTATGGCGCGTAATAACTGGATGGAATTAATTTTTTTTAAAGACATTTAGGTTTGTTTTAATGCTAGGCAAAAGGTGTGTTATCGCTTTAAACAATTATCGTAAAATTATTGCAAATTTCGTCGTTATTGTTTGCGGTTAATCAAATGAAATAATTGTAAGTAAAAGGCCTTTAGTTATTTCAACACGTTAGTCCGGATTTATAATCCCGGACTAAAATACGCGGGGATTTGCAATCCCCATCGCTAAAAATAAAAATCCGTTTCGCGGATTACAAATCCATAAATACAGGGTCCTGGATTATAAATCCCGACCAACGAGTCCGACGAATGCTAATAACCAAAAGCCCTTATATCGTTCAATATAAGGGCTTTCGTTTGGGGTAAATCAAGTCGGGATGAGAAGATTCGAACTTCCGACCTCCAGCACCCCATGCTGGTAAGTTACACTTTTTCTTTCAGTTAAATTAGACTAATTATCTTAAAAACAGTTATTTACGTTTTTTCACATTTGCAATTTTGGGTTATTTTTTGCAACTTTAGATCGATTTGTTTGACCTATGTTTGACCTGAAAAGTGCTTTTATTATACTGTAGACGCATTTTTTTCGTTCAAATATAATAAAATGTTTGACCTAATATGGCAATTACAACTAAACTTATACTTAGAACCAACAAAATATTGCCCGATGGGGGTCACCCTATTGTATTTCGGATTACCGAAAATAGGCGTGTTTATGAAGTAGCGACTAAGGAATCATCATTGGCAAATCAGTGGGATAAGCGAACCCAGTGCGTATACAGCAATCATCCGAACCATAAGCCAATCAACGCCTTGCTAAATAATATCAAGGTGCAGGTAACCTTTTATTTTGCTAATCTCAAAGAGGGGCAAGCCCCTCGCGTAATTGCCATAAAAAATATCGTTGAAAAGCTGACTGGTGCTATTCAAACAACACCCACAAGGAGGTTACTTGAGTTTTTTGACCATGAAATTGAGCGATTGAAATCAATGGAACGGCTCGGTTATGCTTCTGTCCATACTATGACCAAAAGTAGGCTAAGTAACTACATGAATAATGTCGATATGGCGTTTGATGATATTGATCTTAATTTCATCCGGAAATTCGAGGATTGGATGATCCGTAAGAACATCGCTGTAACGACCAGGAGTATTGACCTGCGCACATTCAGGACAGTTTGGCGGAATGCAATCAAAGAGCGGGATTGTAAGGATACCCATTATCCATTTAAGGATTTTGCTTTTTCGAAGTACAACAACCCTAAAACGAAGAAAAGGGCGATTACCCAGGAGCAGTTCCAAAAGATAGCCAACCTTAAACTGGAAGATGATAAACTGGTCAATTCGAGGAATTACTTTTTATTTAGCTATTATTGCCGGGGCCTCAATTTCACTGATCTGGCCGGGTTGAAATGGACAAATATTATTGATGGCCATTTAAATTATGTACGGGCCAAGACTAAGGAGCAATTTGATTTTAAACTGCATCCCGAAGCTTTGCATATCCTGAACTTTTATAAAAACATGGAAGGCAACAGCGATGATGGTTATATTTTCCCGATCCTTTATAAGCGCCATGCTACCGTGCGGTCTAAACGCGACAGGAGGCAGAAAATATTAAAGCGTGTTAACAAAGATTTGAAAACGATATCCGAAAAAGCCGAGATTCAAAAGAACCTCACCACCTACGTTGCACGACATACTTATGCGACCACCTTAAAGGCAAGAGGCATTTCGATAGAAGAAATAGGCAAGACCCTCGGGCATGACAGTCCAAAAACCACCGAAATATATTTAGATGAAATAGGTGACCCCTTATTTGATGACAGGATCAACGAGTGTATTTAAACATTCTTATTTTTGTCGAAACCAGCCAACACAACCATTAATAATACGATAACAAAAATGCAGGAGGATAACCGAACAGAATTTAAAAGTAGTTTTTCAGATGCTGTTATTGAAAGCTTGGTCGCTTTTACCAATACCAAAGGCGGTAAAGTGCTTGTTGGCGTAGATAATCAAGGTGATCCTGTAAAGGCATTTACTATCGGGGTAGAAAGCCTCCAAAACTGGGTAAATGAAGTCAAGAATAAAACGCAACCCAGTATCATACCTGATGCTGAAATAATTACCATACAAGGGAAAGATGTGGCCTCCCTATCCGTTCAGGAATTTCCAATAAAGCCAGTTTCTTTTAAAGGCCGGTATTTTAAACGGGTTGGAAATTCAAATCATCAACTTTCATTAACTGAAATTTCAGACCTGCATCTTAAATCTTTTAATTCAAGTTGGGATAGCTACATTAACCCGGAGTATACGGTGGACACGTTATCACTGGATAAGGTGCGTGGCTTTGTTGCCATGTGTAACAAAGATAGAGAGGTTCGCATTGAAGATGATCCTTTAACAGTCCTTGCCAAATTTGAATTAATCAAAGCGTCAGGGGTCACCAATGCATGTTACCTGCTATTTGCTAATCATGATATTTTTTCTGCCAACATGGAGTTGGGTAGATTTGATACCGCTACAAGTATCAAAGATAGTTTATCAGTTCGTTCTGATTTATTTACCGAGGTTGAAGATGTTATTAATTTCGTCAGGAAGCATATTAATAAGTCTTACATCATTTCAGGTGACCCCCAACGGGAAGAACGATGGCAATACCCCATACCGGCTATTCGGGAAATCGTTATTAATATGATCGTCCATCGCGATTATACGCATTATGGCGATTCCTCGGTCAAGATATTTAATGACCGTATCGAATTTTTTAATCCGGGGAGGCTACCTGGCGATATATCTATTGCTAACTTACTAAGTGGTCAATATATTTCGCAGGCAAGAAATAAAAAAATAGCCGCAACATTCAAAGAAGCTCAATTGATAGAAAAATATGGTTCCGGAATTAAACGGATTCAGGAAGCGTTTGCTGATTATGAACTGAAGGCCCCTCTTTTTGAAAATATGCAGCATGGGTTTCAGGTAACTGTCTATTCTGCCACTAAATTAACGTCGGAGAAAACGTCGGAGAAAACGTCGGAGAAAACGTCGGAGAAAACGTCGGAGAAAATCCTTTTAATGGTAACACAGAACCCTTTGATTACCATTGCTGAACTCGCGGCAAATATAGGAATTTCAAACCGTTCAATTGAACGGAATATAAGCAAGCTTCAGAAAGAGAAAAAATTAGAACGCAAAGGAGCCGATAAAGGTGGATTTTGGCAAACCCTGTAAAAACTATGAGGGATTACGAGGGATTAAAAGTGGTCATCAAAAATGGCGGTGTAAACGAGGTTGAAGATTAATTATTAAGTTTAATCCATAATCATCCCGGCAGCAAACCGCAATTTTTCAATCAGAAATGAATATCCCGAAAAGAACAATCGAGCGCTGGCTACAAAAGCTAAGAAACGATGGTAAAATCGAATATAGGGGAGTTGCTAAAACCGGTGGATATTTTATATTTAACTCACAAACCCCGGTGTAACCCCATATTAAAATTGATGGTGCCTGTTTAAAATATATGGTATAAAAATAAAATTCCCAAATTTGTACAACATCCAATTTAAACTGCCTATGTATTTTTTAAGCTTACGTGCATTTGATCCGGCAAAAGGCGTTATTACAGAAAGCCAGGGGAAATTCCCTTTTATAGCGCCATCCGACGGCCTGTTTGAGCCTGATGAAAGAGATGTTGAACGAATGAGCGTTGCATTTAAGCGCATTGAAACAGAGGACAAACATATCTATTACATTAGTGAACCTAACCTCCTAAAGATCATTGACAATATCCGATATGGCAAAGAAGGCATCATTGTCGACCACGTTAAACCTTTCGATGCTGTACTTGCTGACGAATCGCTGCAACATTTTTACGAGGGGTATCGGGCCGGTTTTGACGAATTATATAAAGAGCTGGGCCAATCTTTCTTTTCATCCGGCCTGGATCACCGTAAAGAGATACTGCGCAACTTTATTATGTACTGCCATGAGATGCTCTATTTCGAGGGTTTTGTCATTCCTGACTTGCTTTACGCATTAGGCTATATACAGGCTAACCTGGTCAGAGCCGAAAAGGAATATACCAATATCGAACGTCTGACAGAAAAACCGCTGGCTTTGCCGGAGATCAACCTATACCCTCAAATAAATATTTCGCCAGATTTATACAACCAGCCAGCCGAACGATTGGTTACAGATGAGCCACAGGCTTCGCCTGTAGAAGAAAAAACTATCGAAGCGGATAAGTCAATGGAATCCAAATTGTTATTGCATTGCCCGCCACAAGACGTTGCCCAATTATGGTATGTACTTATTGACCCCTTGTTTTGTAAAGAATTAAAGCTTTCGCCTGTTTTTGAGACAGAAAAAGAGATCCGCTTTTTATTAGGCTCGCTATTTAGTACCTCGCCCAAAGATGGTTTCGTGGATAATGAGCCTCAATATCATGAAATGCCGGCAGGCTACCAAAATGTACTTTGCCTTCTTATGCACGCGACCTATAAATTAAATCTTCCCTATGAAAGATTACCCCTTAAATTATATTGCGAACTTTTAAAAAAGGCGTTTTCGCCATTTAAGACAATTGAATCCGTATCTGATATCGCTTCAAATATCAACAAAAAGGCAGATATTGCTGTGGTACAGATCACCAAAAGCAAAGGAAAATACGCTAAAAAAACTGCGAATATCCTGCGAAAAATGAGGTTCTATAAGTTGGGCGATTAACTACGTTTAACTTCGTTCAGCAACGTTGAGCTTTTTTGATATTCTTTTGCGTTCATCAATTTTTAATTATGAACGCATCCTTTATTACTACCCTTTCGACTGATGAACTCAAGGAGCTCATGGAGTCGGCCGTCAAAAAAGCTGTACACACAGCACCCTCTGCGCCGGTGGATGATGACATGCTGCTTGATACGAAAGAAGCGGCAAGCCTAATCAAATATGAGGTCACTTCACTTTATGGTTTAGTAAAGCGGAAAAAAATCCCTTTTTGTAAAGTCGAGGGGAAATTACTTTTTTCCCGCAAACAACTACTGGATTGGATTTCCGCCAGTTCCCGACCTGCTATTCAGAAATAATATTGTCACCCCGACGGCTTCATCCAGCCGTCACAATCACAGTAGCATGACATTAAATTGTAACCAGGCCAGGCAAATCCCGATAGTGGAATACCTGGCAAACAACGGGATAAAGCCCGCTTATATTAAAGGAACCCAATACTGGTACCTGTCACCGATCCGGGAGGAAAATACGCCCTCTTTTAAGGTCGATACCCGGCTTAATGCTTGGTATGACCACGGCAGCGGGGAGGGCGGCAATCTCATCGACCTGGGCATCCGGCTGCACCATTGTTCAGTGGAGGAACTGCTGGCTCGTCTGTCTGCTGGCAACTACGCCTTTTCTTTTCATCAGCCGTCAGCGGTTACGGCGGGACGCGAGAAAATGTATCCTGGTAGTCCATCCCGCGATACAGACGAACAGCGGATCACCGTGCTGGAAGTTGCACCATTGCATAGCCCCGGCCTGATCGCGTATATTACAAGCAGGGGTATTGACCCCACGTCCGCCCGCTGGTATTGCCGGGAAGTCAAGTATAATCTTAAAGACAAGACCTATATGGCTATCGGTTTTGAGAACCGCTCTGGCGGTTATGAACTGCGTAATGCCTGGTTCAAAGGGTCATCCTCACCTAAAGATATTACCGTGATCAGCAGCCATGACAACGCACAGGCGGTATGCCTTGTCGAGGGCTTTATGGATTTCCTTTCGTTACAGCGGTTGCGGCAAATACCCGACACCCCTACCGACATCATTGTGCTGAACTCGGTTGCCCTGGTCGGCAGAAGCATCGAATTACTTAGCGGCTATCAGCACGTTTACCAATACCTGAACCATGACAGCGCGGGCCATGCTGCCGCCGAAAAGCTGAAACAGGCGGGCATCCATGCCATTGATTCAGGTGGATTTTACAATGGCCACAATGACATCAACGATTACCTACTGGCCTGTCTCAAAGAGGAACAACAGCAGCGACAAAGCCAACAGGAACAGCGGCACAGCCGGGGGATTGGGCGGTAATTAAAGACGCAGCTAAGCATATAGTTGTCTATCAGTATATCTGCGTCGTTGCAAGAAGCAAGTTTGTGTTTTTGCTACCGCAAAAACCCCCACTGCGCCTTCGGCGCGCGGGCAAACTTGCTTTTTGCTCCCGATGGTCGCAAAAAGAAAAAGTAAGGATTTATTAGAAATTTATTCATCGTGTAATAAAATTTATCATGACAACGGTGCCACAAAAAGTATTACAAAAAACAGCATTAAGCCGTCCGAAAAATAAGGGCGGCCGGCCGAAAGCAAAGATCAGGCGCGACCAGACATTGCGGATCAGGATCAATGCAACCGAGCTATACCTGATCAAGACAAAGGCCAGGGAAGCAGGTATGCGGGCGAGCACCTGGATCAGGCAGGCGGCCAAAGCCGCAAGGATCGCCCCGCGCTGGACACCGGAACAAATGGAGTTGTTGAGGATGATGGCTGGTATGGCAAACAACTTGAACCAATTGGCCAAACAGGCCAACAGCGGTAAGCTACTTTTTATCCTGCGCAAGTGCGAAACCCTGCTGGCCGAGATTGACCACACTATAAAATATTTGAATAACCATGATGGGCAAGATCGTGAAATCGGGAAAGAGCTTTAAAGGCTGCGTAGAGTATTGTATGCTCAAAAATAAGGCGGAGGTTTTGTTTGCCGACGGGGTGCGTGCGGACGACATCTACCAGACGATTGCTGATTTTAATATGCAGCGAAAGCTGAACGTTGACCTGGGCCAGGCGGTCGGCCATATTGCACTCAATTTCAGCCCGGAGGATGCTCCCAATTTGACGAACGAAAAGATGCTGGCTATCGCTCACGAATACCTGGACAAGATGAAGATCAGTGACACACAAATGCTGATCGTGAAGCATAACGATACCCGGCACCCACACCTGCATATTGTTTACAACCGGGTCAATAACCAGGCGAAAACCATTAAGGACAGTATGCAGCGGTGGGACAATGTAAAGGCAAGCAAGGCTTTAACGTTGAAGCATAGCCTTCACATGAGCCAGGGCAAACAGCACGTCAACCGCCTGCGCCTGAAAGGCCTTGACCAGGTCAAATACCAACTGTATGATGCGATCAAGGCAGTTAGCCAGAAAGTACGGAATATGGATGAATTGCAGCAGCAATTAAAGAAGCAGGGCATCGGTATGCAGTACAAATATAAAAGCGGCACCCAGGAAGTCCAGGGCATCAGCTTCAGCAAGGGACAATACAAATTTAAAGGGTCGGAGATCGACAGAAGCCTGAGTTATGGCCGGTTGAAAACGGCTATCAACGAGCGGATTGTACAGGAACAGCAACCAGCGAGACCCTCTTTGGCGGATCAGTTACGCGAGCGCATTCGTCAGAACAGTCAGCAGCAAGCGCCAGCGCTATCGCACGGTACGGGAAATAAGGGCCATGCTTTAATCGGTACGCTGCTGGAAGAAGCCCATTTTGGCGGGCAGGACGCGCAGGATGACAGCGAGTTTTACCGGAAAAGAAAGAAAAAAGGACAGTATATCTCAAGATGATTACTGTTCGATGAGCTTAATAACAATTAAAATATAGTAAACATTAAATTATTAGTACGATTATGGAAAGTGAAATCAAAGAAAAATTAGACAACCACGAGCAGCTTTTTGACCAGCTGATCAAGCAAGTGGAAGTGATTGAAAAAAGGGACTACCCGGATTATAAGGAGGCTACAGCAGCTTTAAGGGAGTTAGTGATCAATCTGAAAAGCCACCTCGATCAGGTTAAAGCATTGGTCGAGAAACTCCTGGCGATGAAAATTCAGCATACGCTGGACATCAAAACAAAGGGCGTCATCATCGTTTTGGCGGCGTGGGGGCTATTTACCTGCTTATCGGTCGGCCTGAACATCAGCCAGCACGCGGATAACAATACGTTAAAAGCTAATTCGCTCAAATACCGGATGATCCGCCAGGCTTATCCAATACAAGCAGACTGGGCGGATAGTATTTATCAGGCTGGCCCCGACGCTGCGGAAAAGAATACCATCGAGATAGAAGAAAAGGCCAGTCAAAGCGATCACGCTGGGGACGTAGCTGAACAGAAAGAACAAGATGCCAAGGCCGCACAAAAAGAAGCCAAAGCGCTTAAAAATGAAACTGCCCAGGCGCGGAAGGAAACGTTGTCGGGCAATAAAACAAAACATACAAATTAACAGCCGTATGACGGCTGCGTATAGCAGAGTAACAAAAAATTATGAATTATTTATTAAATTTGAATGAGTTATGGATAAGATTATGGAAGCACAGTTTGTGACAGATGTGGAAACCGGGGAACCTTTAAGGGTCAACCTGAGTATGGATTATAAGGAGTATGTGGAACTGGCGAAAAAGAACCATCTGCCTTTAACGCCGACATCCACCGTACAGGAACGTAATCCGCTGGACTGGTATTCGTTGACAGAAAGCACTAAATCTATTTTAACCGGATTGGTCGCGCTTGCTTCAACGGAACACATGAAAGAAATGAAGAAAGCTCATCCTAATCAGGATAGGATTGCGGAATTGGTGGCGTTGCGTGACGAAGCGCATCAAGCTAACCGAAATACGCAGAACTACAAGACAATGGAGCGAATGGAGGAACTGATCGCTAAGTACAGCCCCATATTACTGGCAGAGAAAAAAAAAATACTTTAGACAAATCGTATTCGCCTTCTTTTGCCGAGGTTCTCAAAAAGCGGTATCATTTGACCACCTCGGCATTTGATGAGGTGCAGCGATATATTATCAACTTTCACCGTAACGATGGCGCGCCTGTTGAAAAACCGGTTGCCATTATCGTTGGTGCTCAACCTGGATCAGGTAAAAGCTTTCTTGAGAACAACGCAGTAGAGGAATTGGGGCATAACGCCCTGGTCTGCAGTTTGGATCAGTTACGTGATTTCCACCCTTCTGCGAACAAGATCAAGAGAGAATTTGAAGCTTATTATCCACAGCTTACCGGTGACTATGCCTGGAAGTGGCGTGAAGGTCTAAAGGACTATTGCATAAAGAATCGCCTGAATTTTGTTTTGGAAGTCACTTTTGCCAATGGTGCCGATATCAATAAAATGATCCAGGAATTAAAGAAAAACGATTACCGGGTTGATTTAAAACTATTGGCGGTTCACCCAAAGTTAAGCTTGTTGGGCACCCAGACCCGTTATGAAAAACAAAAGCTTCAGGAAACAAGCGGTCGAATAATCAGCAAAGAAGATCACGACGAGCGTTATAGCAAGTTGGTACCATCGGTCCTGATGGTACAGTCGGCGGCTCTGTATGATAAAATGCAGATCTATGGCAGGAATGTGGCCTCTGACCGATCTTCTGAAATTGAAGGGATACACCTGATCGCTACTAATCCGCCGAATGCGGTACAAATATTTCAGGAAGTCTTTGATCAGCCGTGGCCGCATAAAATGGAAAACTTTTTTGAGCAGGAAATGAAAAAAGTCATCCTCCAAAAAATAGCCAGGGATGCACCTGCGGAAGAAATAGCTAAATTCAAGGAAGAAATGAAGGCCGAGTACCCCTCGCCAGGTCAAATGCAGCAGATGGCCGAGCAGCAAGCACAGGAACAAAAAGCGGCGCAGGAACTGAAAGCCGCACAGCAACGGCAGGAATTAGAGCGGCAAAGACAAGCTGAAGAAGCCCGTCAACAATTGCGGCAGTCAAGGGGCAAAGATTTAGGGGATGATAATGGTCCCGGCCATCGCCAGGGCGGTGGGCCACGAAGGTAAATTATCCGGTGTAATTACCACCAAAGGAAACAGCAAGATGGGTTTGCGTATGCGAAACCATCTTCGCTGCCCTTATGGTCAGGGTTTCGCGGCGAACCTTGCGAAACCTGGAAGTGCAAAAACCAGTGCTCTGAGATTGACAATATCCCGTATTTGGGTAAATTTGATGTGTTAAAGCAATGCTATATGGAAGAATTAGCCTATAAGCAGATTTTTGAATGCACTTTAAAAGAGATGGAAAACCGCTTGCGACCTGTAATTGAAAAGGTGGAGGCCGAAAATCTAAAGGCTGGTTTTTATAATATTTACCAACATGGTAATTCCAAAGATGTGTTTGTCCACCAATATACTAACCACCGGGAACTTGTCCATGTAAACGCAGCAACCGGGGAAATAGTAGTGATCAATACAAACTTTTAACCAACCTGATGATTTTTAACCGCAGCCAATAATATTTAATTATTCACCTGCGGCTAACTCGGGTCAAATACAGGGTCAAGAATATTCCATGTATCCTGATTGTAGCTGGCTTTGAACACTGCTGTATTATGTACCGGCAATAAAGTCATTTGATCTCGAAACACAGTCATAGCCGCCGGATCGTCATACTTGCCTGTGGTAAAATATTGCCAGATCACGCGCATGACATGGCCATGCGCAAACACCAGGATAAACGCTTCATCCCTTTGCTCTAAAAGTTTAATACACGAAATTACACGGTTTCGGAAGCTGTTAAAAGATTCTGCTCCCTCGCCGTGTACATAATCGGGCAGGCAGGCATCCCAATAGCTTTTTACCCAGGGCCGCCGCTGATCGACGGTGGTATTTATACACGATTTGGGCGATAAGAAGTCGAACTCATGTATCGGCCATACCAATGTTTGAACGTGGGAGTATTTATCCAAAAGGGGTCGTGCTGTTTGTTGCGTTCTTATATAGGATGAGCAGACCACCAGGTCGGGCACGACATTGATAATATCAGCTAAAAGTTCCGCCTGTTCGTGTCCTTTAGACGTTAGTGCAATCAGACCGGGATCAGCAGTAGGCAGCCCGGCATTCGCCTCGGACTCGGCATGGCGGATAAACCATACATTTTTCATAGATCCAAATTTACGGATATGAAGCTATATTTTAAAGCGGTGTGAAAAGTTCAGGTTCATTTCTAGCCTGCACAGCAAATCGGAAATTCGCTTCGCTCATAACCGATTTGCCTTTCTCTTTTTTGCCGATGAAAAGAAACAACAACAACCCCATGTACACCATATCCGCAAAGATAGCCCACGCCGGGATAAACTGTAAAGGGTATATGAACGGGCGGGAGTTATTTGCTTTCAGCGGCCCCGCCCGCCCTTGACAGTTTACCCGGCTACGCGCTCTCGGTTGCTTACATGGTGAAATGGGGTGTGCGTCGAAGGGAAGCATGGCGGGAATATACTGGCGAGTTTGCTCGCTTTATATTATATAGTATATCCGATGTATTTGTTTCGCTTTTTACCCGAACAAGCGTACTAATTATTTTAGTATTTTATTTTGAGAAAAATAATTGTTTGGGTAAATTTGCTTTATGCAGACCGCCTAAAAGTAAATATAAGACGATCTTATGTAGGTGATTCAGGAGTTAGCCGAAAATTTATTACTGACTTCTCCCATTTTCCCTGGAAGAAAAAAATATAAAATAAGTTGATATTTGTTTTGCAAGTATCAAGAATTTTCTTATATTTGATATGTAATTAGTAATGAGCGACATGGTAACTATAAAGACATTTGACCATTTTTTGCATTTCTATCCGAAAAATACAAAAACTGAGGTAATAGAATTTTTGACCCGTAACGGAATGATTTTGGTTAGTCGTATGCCCGTTAATATGTATGAATTTCAACTTGTTTAATGCTATGGAAACAACACAAATTATTAAAGGCATCGAAGTTAACATCAATACCGATGACGAAACCACCAACTTCAACCAGCGTATCAGCAAAGAAGAAGCAGAACGATTGTTATTACTGCACGGTGAATTTTTACCATTTGAAATCATGTGTAAGGAATACGGGGACGACGACGACTGGATTGGTTTATCGCCCGACGACCTTGACGAAGATACATTGTTACTGGATGAAGACTACCAAACGTTTGAGATTTGGGCTGACGGCGATAAACGACAGGCCAGTTTCAAATATTCTACAATCTTTGGGAAAGACAAAGCCTATAAGTGCAGGGAGCTTGCAGACCCGGAAAATCCCGGCTTTGATTTAACCATTGCGCCGGAGGCGTTTGGGGAAGTATTGCGTAACGAATTTGGGCAGGATTTTGAGGGTTGCAAATTAGACAGGGAGGTTTTTTTCTATGCCTCTCCCGATGAAATGCTTTTAAGCGATATAGAGATTTGGCAATTAGCTGTTTAAATAAACAAGAAAATCATGACACACGCAGAATTAGAAAAAACATTTATAGATGCCGGATTAGACGGCGATTTGATCGATGACTTAGCCTATTAGGACAGTGTGGCAGATCTGATAGATAATTGGGTGTTTAGGATTAAACAAATACAACGCTATATCAATCATGCCAAAAAATATGATGGCGAACTTTTAAACGATTAAGTTAATAAATAACTAAGGAAATTATTATGGAAGCAAAAGTATTAATAACAGTAAGTGGGGGTGTGATTACATCCTTTAACACAAACTTGCCCGACTGTAAAGTATTAATTGTTGACTATGACTTACAGGACGATGGCGTAGAGCCAGTACGGGAAATTGAAGAACAGGACGAAATGTTTGAGGATGGTAAATCCTACCTGCTTTTTGAGGGAAGTAATCCATCTGAACAGGAAGTTGCTGATGAATTAAAACGGCTTAAATATTAAAACTATGACAACAATAGTATCTCCCGACATTAAAATAAAGATTACCGGTTCAGGCAGTAAAGAACAAGTATCAGAAGCGTTAAAAACAATGGCTAATGATATATCAAGCATGACCGCTGATGAAATAACCAACGGTGGTACGTTTGAAGATCATATCCTTTGCATGGATTATGAACAGGAAACTTGCAGCGGAGAATTGAACATTGGCGATTTGGCTTTAGTACCTGAACCGAACGGTACAGACATCCACATGCACGAATTTAGCGGTTACATAAAATCTTTCAGAGGTGATAATGCCATTGTTGAAGATGCTGATGGTGATTGTTTTGAAATAGAAATAGAACGTTTAACTCTTATATAAACTACTTATTTTATGAAATGCGTCATGCAAGTTTACACACATTATGAAAGGAATTATATAATTAAAAAAGTTTTAAGATGAAAGCAATTAAGATAAATACACCCGTAAATCCCGATGGAATCGACTTGGTATATACTGTAATGGTTGATTGCGGAAAAGAGCAGGTTCAATTTTCGATCCTTGCTGAGTATGAATTGCCTGAACATGGCGATCAAACAATAGCTTATAGAACGTGTGTAACCGCTAATGCTATGGAAGCTTTGCCGAATGGTTACGATCAATTCGAGGTAACAGCACAGGTAGAATTGCAGGCTAATTACTGGACACCAACCCAAATGGATTTTAAACCTGCCTACCCAATAGCGGCTAACCAATAAATCAGTCATTTAATATTTAAGACCATGGAAACGACAAAAGGAATTGAAGAATTAAGGGAGCAACTTTCCGAATTTGAACAGGATATTACCGAAAGCATCAGCGCGGAGCTTGAACGCATCGGGCGTCCGGTTAAAATGGATGAATTTAATTATGTACCATTTAATGATGAGGTGCAGGATTATATAGAGGCCATTAGGTTAGATGAAGATAAAAGCCCTGTATTAGATACCTCCTTTAGCGATGTTGAAAAAAAATACTTTTCCAGTTTTATTTCAGACAATGAAATTGACCATTGGAATATGATTGGACTATTGGAAGTTTTGAAACAAATTAATCAATAAATGACGATGGGGCAGTTTCAGCTAATTAATTATCCCAATGGCATTTGGGGTGAAAGAGTTATACTAACAGGCAAGGGGGCAATAATCTTTTGTTTAAACAATGCCGCGTCATGTCATCGTTTTTATAACGAATCATGGAACAATAATCTCCGCCAGAACTATAAAAGGTATTGGCATGAGCATTTGAGGCGGGCAAAAATAGCAAGGGGCATTCAGCCCCTACACTTGAAATAATTCAGTTAGAGCAATATTATGAGTTATATAGTAGTAGTTGAATTGTAAGTGAATAAGGGCAATAGGTTATGATGGAGCAAGCCAAAGAATTGAAACAAATTTTGAAAAGTATTGGCGCAACCAGGTGGGACGGTCAGAAAGTCCGGGTGAGGACGGAAATAAGAACAATCGGCCACAAAATGTATGAGTATGGCAGAGCGGTTGCTTCTGTAACCCCTTTGACTGATGAACAAAAGGAACTGATTATTAAAAATAATCATTACGCAAAAATTTATACAGACGAAAGGGGTTGCCTAATTAAATACTGATAGTATAATAATTAATAAATTGAGAATTAAAAACGTTTAAAATAATAAGACTATGGCAATTAAACATTATACCATACTCAAAATGATAGAATTCAATATCGACGAGATAAGTGAAAATATGGTAGATTTTCTGAATACCTGCCAACCATCATACCGAGATCAGATCATGGATGATGAACACCTTTACCGTGTTGAAGATATTTGGGAAAAGGAAGAGCCTGACGGGTCTTATCCCGATAACATTAAGGAAGAGTTAGCCGAACTCGAAAAGCTGCTTTTAGAGTTGGATTGCACTTACTTTAGGATTTATGTGTCCTAATTAAATAATAGCCGATCAAAAACAATAACCCTTTTAAAAACACAGTTATGGCAATTGAACACGAAAACATATTAAAAGTAGTTGACATTCATCACAGCCAATTAGGTGAGGATTTTATTGGTTTTATCCAATCCCAAATACCGGTATATCAAGACCTGATATTGGAAGAAAATCTTTACGGTATTGAAAATATCCTGGAGGAAGAACAAAAAAATAAGCCCTATCCGAAAATGATCTTAGCCCAATTAGCTGAAATAAATGCCTTATTAAGGGGACTTGATTGCAGTTATTTCAGAGTTGTTTATCCCTGACCGAAATGCAAATTGCTGACTGGCTGTCTTGTTTTAATTAGAATTTGCAAATGGTTAACGGTACAAAAATTAGTGTATGAAAAACATTTGGATTTATAACAGCCTCGATGGCCCAATCTATTTTAGCAATCCCCGAAAGGCGTACAATTATGCAAAATTGGAAGACGAGGTATCTTACCCGGTATATTTAAAAAATCTAAGGGAAGATTATAGCTACCCGTTCAAGCGGGATGATGAATTGTCAATTGTAAAAATTAATGTACTTTAACATAATTAAAAAAAGCTATGGGGTACTCACATTATTGGAACCGTCCGGCGGTTTTAGGAACAGAAGATCAGTTTGAGAGTTTTTCAAATGATTGCAAAAAGATATTTGATTATTGCGAAAATGTAATGGGCATTAAACTTGCCGATGGCTCTGCAGCAGCAGGTTCAACACCCATGGCGGACAAAAACGAGGTTTTTTTTAATGGTTCAGATGAGCAGCCGCTGGGTTTTTGGACTACATACGAAGATATTAATATACCGTGGCCCTCTTCGAGTGCTTCTTTGACCGAACCAGATGAAATTGTGGGTGGGGATTGGATTGCCGGAACACTGGTAAACAAGCGTGTTGCACCTTGTGAAAACTTGGCTACGGTAGCGCAAGGCAGTTATGAATCTGTAGACATAGCGCGTTGCATTTCGGATGATGGCCTTCAATTGGACGAATATGCTGAAAACGGCTTGCTTTTTCAGTCGTGCAAAACAGCATACCGCCCCTATGATTTAACAGTGACGGCCGTACTGATTGCGTTAAAACATCATTTTTCGATTTGTGAGATAAGTTCTAACGGTGAGGAAAAAGACTGGTTAGATGGTCGTATATTATGCAACAATGTTTTGGGCTACGGGCTAAATACGGAAATAGATTATTAAACGGCAATAACGTTTGGTTTTTTATTCAGCGAACGCCATTTTACATACATCCACTAATTATATTTTAACTATAAAAATCGCAAAATTTTTAATGACAGACACTCCAAAATCCACACACGGCGGTAAAAGGCCGGGAACCGGACAGCCTAAGAAAGAAGAAACCGCCGTTATAAATTTTAGATTAACGAAATCTAAGATCAAATATCTAAAAGAGACCTATGGAAAAAATTTGAACGCTATGTTTAGGGCTTGGATTGAACAGTTGTGATTTTACGATCATACAATTAAAAAATTAAAGATATTTCTTTATTTTAGAGGTAAAAAACGTGATTTTAGGTGTTGTACAACAAAAATCAAGAGGTTAATTGAGGCAAAATATTGAAAAAATTGCTTCGGATTAAGGTCACGAAACAATACAGAAGACAAGGTTGTGTCATCATCACAGCCGGTCTTTTCTGTAAGGCCCAAAACAAACTTTATTAAGTTTGCTATCTTGCGGGCAACAAATTATATTGCAAATATAATAAATTCAATTACTAAAATTCATCTACAATTATTGTAATGGTAAATTTTATGTCAATTTATTTTAATATCATTCCAATTTAAAATCCTTATAAATAAGCTAATTTAAAAAGTTAAGGCAAATAATGGCCTTACATAATGGTTTTAAAGCGCCTTTTTATAATTTTGAGATGCCATGATTTTACAGTACTGTTCCGACCTGCATTTAGAGTTTCCCAAAAATGAAGCCTACATAAAAGCCCACCCAATTCAACCCATAGCAGACATCTTGATATTGGCAGGTGATATTACATTGTTTACCCAGATAGACGGACAAAAAGACTTCTTTAATTATATTAGTGATCACTTCAAGGAAACCTATTGGATACCGGGAAATCACGAGTACTATCAAAGCGATATTTCAAACAGATCAGGGTCATTTGAAGAACAGATCAGAAATAATGTGTCGCTGGTAAATAATGTAGTTAAAAAATTTGGCACACACCAGGTGATATTTTCCACCTTGTGGTCATCCATCAGCTTATTAAATGGCTGGCGGATAGAACGTGGCCTGAATGATTTTTATCAAATCAGTTTTAACGGAAGACGGTTTCAAATTCCTGATTATAATGATTTTCACGCAAACTGCCTTACTTTTCTGCGCGATGCTTTAGAAACAGACACAACAGGCAAAAAAGTAGTGATCACACATCACGTTCCTACCTTTAAAAACTATCCCCCTGAATATAAAGGTGACTACTTGAACGAGGCATTTGCAACGATTTTGGATGATTTGATTTTGGATACTACACCTGATTATTGGATTTACGGGCATCATCATCAAAATATCCCTGAGTTTAAAATAGGTCATACCAAATTGCTGACCAATCAGCTTGGCTATGTTCATAACAATGAAAACCCATTATTTCGTACTGATAAGTGCATTGAACTTTAGAAGAAAATAATGAAGCTGTCCTATTCTAAATAGCCAAAATAGTTTAAAATAACTAAATGTGATTTTTTTTCTACATACTTGAAAGCAACAAAACCTATCAAAACTGTTTGACCTATGTTTGACCCATGAAAAAAGGACTTAGATTTTTCAATCATAAGTCCTTGATTTTCAAGTCGGGATGAGAAGATTCGAACTTCCGACCTCCAGCACCCCATGCTGGCGCGATACCGGGCTACGCTACATCCCGAACTGTTAATTTTGAGGTAACAAATATATATATCCTCCACTTTATGCAAAACGTTTTTTCACATTTTGCCCTGTACCCGCCAATTACCTCAACAGCTCCGCCGGCAGCTCATCAATGGGCTGTATAATAATATCTTTATAAAACGCCTCTGCCCCTTCCGATTGTATTTGTATTTTTCCTTTGGTTAGCGGCTGTTCTTTTCCATCTTGCATTTGGCGGTTATGGTACAGCACCATCATCACTTTACCGTTTACTACGTGTATACTGGTATCGCCATGGCAATATAAATCGAGCGTGTTCCACTGGCCGGTTGGGTTTTCGGCATCACCACTTTTGATGCAATGTCTGCCGGCTTCACTCTTTTCGCCAAACACCGTTAATTTCCCTTGCGGATTATAAACATATTCGCTTTCCGATTTTTTATCTGCCCTAATATCTGCCATCCCACCTGCAACTCCCCAGTAGTCGCCGCAATTGCCTTCTTCAATCTGAAATTCCTGCGAACGCATCCAGGCGCCATAATCGGCACCATAGCTCCCTACCGAATGATACAAAACCCCGCTATCCTTTTTCTTTCCTTTTTTTTGCCCCCATTGCAGTTTGCCCCATTTAAACATTAAATGCAAATGATAATCTTCATATTCTTTATGGGTTGATATGGCCCCCCAGTTTTGCCCGGACACACGGATAACCTTTTCGCCATCATCTTTTACAATAGTAAAAACAAAGCGCGGGTCGTTATTTAGTCCTAGTGGTTTGCCGGTAATAGGTTTGCCGTCATTATCCAGATCAGGACCAATGTAAACGTCCCAACCAGTAAGGTTTCGGCCATCATAAAGTTTTTTCCAATGATTTTTTTTGCCGGAATAGGTAAATGCTGATAAAAAGACACACAGCAACAGCGGCAGTACAACTTTTGCGGTTTTCATGGTTAGCACATTTATTAAACGAATATAACCATTAAACGAAAAGAGCCCCATAAATGATTTGTATCTTTTTTATTGTTTTTGGGGTCAATTTAAAATAAAAGCCTCTTCACACTCGCTGTTCAGAGGCTTTAACCTAAACCTTATCACAATGGGCAATAAGAACTATTGCCATTTTGAATAAATCAAATATAAATAAGCCGAACCTTAATTGCAACATTTATGTTACAAACAAAACAGCTATAGTTACGAGATAGTGCCCAGACCTGTTCCATGAGAATGCAGAGGAGACTTATATTTATAGCTGGTTAGTCTTTGAAGATACATTTTATGATATCTTTGACCTATTAGAATTGTTTCATAAATATACACGAAACAGCAACATATATTAATGTTCCTGTCAGCCGGCCGATCGCCCGATCTCGCCAACAGAATTCTTATGTATATTTTTTATGAAACTAAATGAATTATATTGATCCCTCAATTGATGCCTTTTATGCACAAAGTGCTGAAGAATCAAGACTAAAAATGGGGCTCGGCCCTCTCGAGTTTGAAAGAAACAAAGATTTAATAAGTCGTTATTTACCTTCATCAAATGGTGTTATAGCTGATATTGGTGGAGGAACAGGTCATTATTCCCAGTGGTTAGCAAACCTCGGCCACCAGGTTTTTTTAATTGATCCTGTTATCAAGCATATCCAGCAAGCTGAAAAACGTTCACACAAATCCAAACGTCCTTTTAAGGCGATACTTGGTGAAGCGAGGCAATTGCCACTAGCAGATCATTGTGCAGATGTGGTCATTTTACATGGCCCACTTTATCATCTTCAAGATGAAGCAGAACGCATTGCGGTTATAAAGGAGGCGCGTAGAATATTAAGAATTGGCGGTGTTGTGTTAGGTTTCGCCATTACCTATTCCGCTTTTACACTCGCTGCGCTTCAAAATGGCATGATACACAACCCCGACGTTTTTTCGATGTGTAAGGAAGAACTTACGACTAGCTGCCATTACCCCCCGAATTCCATTCCCGGTATGTTGGCCCAAGCTTATTTTCATCGGCCATCGGCATTAATATCAGAGTTTGAATCGGCTGGTTTTAAACCCGTTGATCTTTTAGCTGTAGAAGGAATTGCCTGGATAGACAGCAAATATTTTGAAAGCTGGTCGTCAACAGAACAAAGACTACGCCTTTTAGAGTTAGTGAAACTTACAGAGAAAGATGCTGAGTTGTTATGTTTAAGTCCTCACATAATGATAGCGGCTGAAATAGAATTGTTCTAATAGCAGACGGCGGTTACCTTATAGGTTGCCGCCTTCTTTAAGGTTATACTTTTCATCTACTATGGTAATACGAATGAAAATATAAATAAACCCATTAATTATTACCGAGCTTTCGCGTTAATTTCAGGTAACCGGATTACCTGGTAACTAAGCCCCAAGCGTTCAGCATTTTGTTCAACCGTTAGTTCAAAGCCGGCTTTTTTTCTAAGCTCGTTTACATGCAATGGGTCTTTTATTGGCCAGATGATATATTTACTGGTGCCGTTTTTTAATGTTACGTACATAGCCTGACTACCATAAATTTGTTCTTTATTATTATCCATCAAAAAACGATCTTCCATCATGGCATATAAATGGAATGGCAACTCGTTCTCTTTAGCCGCTTTTTCGATGGTTTGTATATACGTGGAGATTTTTGAGGAATGTTGAATTACATAATAAGCACCTTCATTAGCAGGCGACCCTACAAGAGACTTACCCGGATAACCATATTTTTTAATTACAGCAGCTATATAATTAATATTGGCAGAGTCGATAGTATGTTGCCGTTTCCAAAGGGTTTGATTTAAAAGGCTTTGGGATACGTGGTACTTTTCAGACAAATAATCTTCGTTGCCCGGGCTCATCAATAAAACCAAATCCTCTCTGTATTTTTGATCCAACACCATAATACTGTCCAGTTTTTGCTGAAGCTTGAGGTTTATCGTGTTTTGTGCGTTAGCACTTAATCCCGCCAGGCAGCCAATTATCAATAAAGTAGTAACCTTAAAAATGGCGCTATTATTCATAGCTGCAATTTATTCAAAACCGCTAAATCACTTATTAAGCCGACTATCAATTGCTCCCTTTTTTCCCATTTAAATAAGCCTTCAATACATCTAGCCGCATTTGGTTTAAATTGGCCGTTTCGGTATTTGATAGTAAGATGAGTGTTACTCCTTTGTCCATCAGATGTACCCAGTTAGATTCATTGCCATAACCCCCGCCCTGTCTTTCAGCAAACATTGTATTTGTCTTGCCTATTTTTCTCGGGTAAACCCAAAAGCCAAATGCTACATCGCCCAGCTTGGGGTACGATGTTAACATGATATCTACCGTTGCTTTTTTCAGCAGCGTGTGATTAAAAATGGCTTGGTCAAAAATTAACAAGTCCTGCGCGGTTGAGTACATTGCGCCAGCAGAAAAATGATTGTCGATATAATGATTGGTCGGCATAATTAAAGAGTCAACGCTGCCTTCCTTGTTATAATATCCTTCATCCAGATTCGCCACAATATCTTCATGGTGCCAGTAATCCGTGTTCAACATTTTAAGTGGCTTGAGTATTTTTTCGCGTAATATTAAATCAAACGGCTTTTTGTAAATTTTCTCTATTATTCTCCCCAGTATAATAAAATCGCCATTGCTATAATTGAATTTAGCGCCGGGAGTATCTATCAATTTTTCTGAACAGTACCGGTTAATAAAAGTGTCAACAGGCCACAGGTTTTGGTCATACGCTTCAGGAATAAACTTAGGGTCCATTTCTTTTAAGTAGCGGCCGCTGCTATAGGTCAGTAAATTCCTGATGGTAACTTTGTGTGCCGCTTCACCCTTATATTCCGGGTAATAAGCAGCAATTGTTGAATCGAGGTTGATTTTTCCTTGCTCGTACAATTGCATAATAAGCACGGCGGTAAATGTTTTGGTTACCGAAAATATCTGAAATCTGCTTTTATCGGAGAATGGAATATTATAGTGCCGGTTTGCTAAACCTGTATATTTTAAATAGTTTATTTTTCCATTTTGAGCTATTAAAACAGCGCCATTAAAATTTCGCTTTTTAATACAAGAGTCTAGCACCTTGTCAACCGCATTTACCTGACCGCGTGCAACATTTATGGCGAACGCCATAAATAAAATAGAATAACATAGTTTCATATTGGGAAATTACATGTTAAATTTTGATATGAAAAAGATGAAATTAAAATTTCGCTTCCTTACCACTTTAAATAGTAACCACCAATCGCCGACCGTTGGTAACATCCATATCCCAAAGCTCAGCTATGTCCTCCAACTTTACGGTGATAGTTTCTACCTTCAATTTGCCCTTTGCCGCCAGTTCAAACATTTCGGGCAATATCTCGCTAAAAAGCTGCCTTACCTGCGGCTTCGACCAGGCACCCAAACCTGAACCTGTTAACTGCAGATCAACACTTCTTAAATTTGCCGCCGAAAGCTGAATGATATCGCCGGCCATGCTGCCAACAGATACATACCGTATTTTATTGGTGAACGATCCATCCCCTTTTACACAGGCCAAAATCATTTCGGCAGTATGCCCCCACAGGTAATCAACAATAATATCAATCGGAGTGGTAGCATGAATTGCTGCTATTTGTGCCTTAAAGTTTTCGTCATCCTGGGTTATCGCAATCAGTTCATCGGCACCCAATAATAATAATTCATTGAGCGATGTTTGGTTTCTGCCGGTTACAATTACTTTTTTTGCGCCGTAGTGTTTGGCAATCTGCACAGCCAACCGCCCGGTAAAACCGGTTGCGCCGTTAATCAGCACTATATCGCCCGGCTGGATATCCGCTTTAAACTTTAAACCCATGGCTGCACCAATTACCGCGTTTGGCAGAGCTGCCGCGCTGGCATCATCCAATCCTTCCGGGAGTTTTACGATGCGGCTTTTTTCAATGGTTGCCCTTTCGGCCAATGTGCCACTTATGCCCATGCCGTAAACCCGTGTACCGTCGGCCAGTAAACAAACGCCGTCGCCGCCAATTACCTTTCCGGTTGTAGCCGTTGCAGTGCTCGAATAATGCTTACCCGCCGCACGACCCTTGTCAAAATGTTTAATCGCTACTGCTTTTACAGTAACCAATACTTCATCATCGTTTTGAGTGGTTGGCTCAGGGAAATCTACATATTGAGGTAATTCGCCTTTCTGATATATTACTGCTGCTTTCATCTTTTCTTTTTTTGTTGATACAAAAGTAGATGAGGCAGCTGCGCTCTAACGATAACATATGTTATCAAGTTTTAGAAATGTGGTTTGCCTTTGGCGAGTTTATTTTTAATACGACTCAAGTGTACCGTACTTACGCCCAGGTACGAAGCAATGTAATGTTGAGGCACACGTTGAATAATATGCGGCCGGTCGGCCAAAAGATTTTGGTAGCGCTGCTCGGGTGTATCGCGGATAAAAGAAACAAATTCATTCATATAATGCGTTTGGCGCTGGGCCGATAACTGCATCATCATTTGCACAAAGTTGGGCTCATGGCTCAACTCATCCATCAATTGAAGCACATAATGTTTTGGCAGTAAATAAATAACGGATGGCTCTATCGTTTCTATAGTAAACAAACTGGGAATGTTATTAACGAAACTATCAAAAGAGGTCAATCCTTCCTTTTCGAAAAAAAATTGCACCGTTTTATCGTCGCCATTGTTGTTAAAGAAAAGCCTGGTACAGCCCTTCTCAATAAAAATATATTGTTGTGAGATCTTTCCCTCCTCCAGCAAAACTGTTTTTGCCGGTACTTCCATCCGCTGCTGAAACGGCAGATACCGGTCCCAGTAGGTATTAAGCAACGGAAATTTTTCGCGGAAATGGAAAATCATAAACTAAGTTAAGTTTATTAATACAAACACAGAGTCTTATACTACAAAACGCTATTTTACGCTACCAAGGATGGCTGTCACCCTGAGGCACTCGAAGGGTGTGCGTTGGGTATACGCCAATGCATTACCGCCGATGCAAAACGTGAAGACATGGCGATTAAGGCCTTTGCCCGCATGCTTCGAGTACCTCTGCATGACACCCCTTTTTGTTCAAACATCTCACAAAATCAGTATTAACAAAAACTAAATAACACCCCTAATTTTAAACAGCCTCCAGGCGTTCTGTTTCAATCGCCACTGCTTTTTCTTTCATTTTTTCTTTATGCAGATAGCGCCAGTGCAAAGCGCCTATCAGCAAAGCGGCAATACCTTCAAATAACAAAGTATCCTGAGTGCCCACCCATTTAGAAACCGCACCAACCAACAATCCGCCCAATGGCTGCATCCCAAAAAAAGCCATAGCATAATAGCTGATCACTCTGCCACGCATATCCGGCGCAACCGTAGTTTGTATCAGGGTATTGCTTACCGTAATTTGCGACATCATCCCAAAACCCGCAATAGTTACAAAAGCCAGCGCCAGCGGATAACTATGCTCGTGTGAAAACAAGATCAAACCCACCCCAAATACCAGCGTATTTATAAACAATATCTGTTTTAAATTAGTCCCCGCCTTAACCGACGCCAGAAATATGGCACCAGAAAATGCACCCAGCCCAATAAAGCTGTCAATTACCCCAAAGGTAGATGCTGTTCCCTTAAAAACATCTTTTGCATAATACGGAATCAGCGTGCTGAATGGCAATACCATTAAACTAATGAGCGCCAGCATAACCAGCACAAAAGCTATGGATGGTGTTTTTTTTATGTAATCCATCCCCTCTCTCAATTCGCCAAACACATTTTTGGTATGTTCCTTTTTAATATATGCGGGCAGTTTCATCATCAATAATGATCCTATAACAGCCACAAAGCTCAGTGCATTCAATAAAAAACACATACCATCGCCAAAGGCTTCCAGCACTATACCAGCCAGTGCCGGGCCAACAATGCGCGAAAGATTTACCATGGATGAGTTGAGCGCCAATGCATTCGGTAAATCATTTTTATCTTCCACCATTTCGTAAACCAATGATTGCCTTGCCGGCACATCAAACGCATTAATTACACCCAGCACCACACTCAGACTTATAATTTCCCAAACCGCATAATGCTTCAGTAAAATTAAAATGGCTAAAAGTAAGGCTTGAATTAACGATGCTATTTGTGTGGTGAGCAAAACCTTGAAACGGTTATACCTGTCTGAAACCACCCCGCCAATTACTGAAAGTAAAAACGATGGAAAAAGGCTGGCAAAAAGGGTAACCCCCAATAAAAATGTAGAGTGTGTTAAAGAATAAATTACCCAGCTTACAGCCGTCTTCTGCATCCAGGTACCAATCAATGAAACCGATTGGCCTATAAAATATAAACGATAATTTCTGCTGCTAAATGCTCTGAATGTTCTTATCTCGTGTGCTTTATGTGCGTCCATTTAAATCTCCTCGTCTAAAAACCCCTGTTTATTTTAAATCAATTATTTTGTTTAACGGTACTATCACCTGTTTTAACAGTAGCTCTTCTTCGGGTGTGCATACTGTTTTGATGGCTGCCAGTAACCATTCGTCGCGCTCATGAAAAAATTGTAGTAAAACCTCCTGTCCTTTTTCCGACAGGGAAATATTCACCTTCCTTTTATCCGTTTCGGATGGAATGCGGTTGATGTAACCCAAATCTGAAAGATTGTTCAGCACCTGCGACATAGATTGATTGGTAATCATTTCCATACCAGCAAGTTCACTCGGCAGCAACGCGCCATGCTGATGTAATAAGGCCAGTGTCGACCGCTCGGTTAATGACAACTGTTCGCCGGTAGGCGAATGTTTGCGCAGTTTCTTTATCAGCCTCACAATGGCAGTTCGGAATTCTGAGGCAAATTCAAGCTCTTTTGTATTGTCCATTTTATTTGTAAGGCAAACTAATAAGTTTGCCTTACAAATATCGGTTCAAAATTTTCGGTAAACAATACGCGATTATCATTTGAGCGTCATTGTTCTTTAGGTGTGCGACTTTCCTCATAGCGATGGGTTTAAAACCCATCGCTATAATTCTTTTTGTCATAGACGCCCTTGTTGGTGTTGTCACCAACAAGCCCCCATGCCAGGTGTTGAGTTAAAAGCTTAAAATTTCCCAATAAATCTATGTCCTGTTTATTGGTGACAACACTACAGGTGTTCGGAAGATGATTTTTCTTATCAATATCGAATATGGGTGTCACCCTGAGGCTCTCGAAGGGTGTGCGGTGGGTATACGCCAATGTATTACCGCTGATGCAAAACGTGAAGGCATGGCGATTCAGGCCTTTGTCCGCATGCTTCGAGTGCCTCAGCATGACACCCTTTTTTATCTTCCGAGCACCTATAGTGACAACACCAACAAAGGCAAGTGACATTATATAAATACTACCCATATTACGTATTTGTAACAAAACCCGTGTTTCGAACATCCAAGGTTTAAAACCTATCAGATAGGTCACACCCACATAAATATTTTTCCTATCTTGATACCAATTGTATAATATCTGTAGTAATTTCGTTATTGGATATTATTATTGTGAGCCGAAATATGAATTCAACCGATAACTATTCGCTCTTAATTGATAAGATCAACATCTTTATCCGCAAATATTATTTCAATAATTTTTTGCGGGGGCTTATCTTTTTGGGCGCCGGTCTGTTCTCGGCCTATGTGGTGGTCACTGTCAGCGAGTATTTTGGCAATTTCAACACGCTCTTTCGCACCCTCCTTTTTTACCTTTTTATTTTTTTAAACCTGGGGCTTATTGCCTGGTTAATTATACCCTCGCTATTGGCCTGGCTCAAACTGGGGAAATCATTAACGCATGATGAGGCTGCCGAAATTATTGGTAAACATTTTAACGATGTTAATGATAAACTGCTCAACACCCTCCAGCTAAAAAAGCTTTCCGCCGAAGACGAACGACACCGCGCACTGATTGAGGCCAGCATCGACCAAAAAATTGAAGCCTTAAAACCGGTAAGTTTTCCATCGGCCATCAACATAAAAGAAAACACCAAATACCTTAAATGGATCCTTTTTCCTGCCGCAGTAATTTGCGTTTTAGCTTTAGCAGCTCCTTCGGTATTAACAGAAAGCACCAAAAAGCTTATCCGTCACGATGAATATTTTGCCCCGGTGGCTCCGTTTTTATTCATTGTTCAAAATAAAAGTTTAGCTGTTGTTCAGGGCGATGACCTGAAGCTGGATTTGAAACTGGAGGGAAACAGCCTTCCGGCAGATGTTTATGTAGAAACAGCCAATAATACTTTTAAGCTCGATAAAGAAAATATCAGCCGTTTTCATTACCTGTTCACCAATTTGCAGCAAAACACTTCTTTCAGGTTAATTGGTAATGGTTTCGCATCCGCGCGATATACCATAACCGTAAACCTGCGCCCGGCCCTGCTTCATTTTGATGCCTATTTAAATTACCCATCTTATCTGCACAAAAAAAACGAAACACTTATCAACGCCGGCGATTTAACTATTCCCACCGGAACCATTGTTAACTGGCACTTTCATACCCAAAATGCAACCGCATTACAGTTTTCGATGGATGGAAACGAAGGCGTGGCAAATGCTGTGGCTCCCGATATTTTTGAACACCGCGAACGAATCCTTAAAAACAGCATTTATAAAATAACTCCGCTGAATAACCGGGCAAATCATGCCGATTCTGCCAGCTACCGCATTAATGTAATCGCGGATGAGTCGCCGACTATTTTGGTTGATGAAAAACCAGATTCCGTTAGCATGAAAGCGCTGTACTTTAATGGGCGCATCCAGGATGATCACGGCTTTTTGGAACTTACCTTTCATTACACCGTGGGCGACCCCAATAACAAAGCTGCTCAAAAGTCATTTGCCAAACCGGTTAAGGCCGACCTCGGTTCAACTCAGGCCGACTTCTTTTATTTCTGGAACTTAAAAGAACTGGGCATAAAAGCCGGCGATAAAGTCACTTATTATTTTGAAGTGGCCGATAATGATGCCGTAAGTGGCCCAAAAAGAGTACGCTCGCCCGAACATTCGCTCAATATTCCGGACACTAAGGCGTTAAATAACGAGCTAAATGCCGGAACCCAGCAGATAAAACAAAAAATGTTATCGGCTATAAAAATTGCCGGCCAGATAGAGCACGACTCGCAGAAACTTAACCAGATGCTGCTGGATAAGAATACACTATCTTTTGATGAGAAAAAACAAATAGAGGATCTTTTACAAAAAAAGAAGGATCTGGACGATTTGGTAAAGGAGATTCAGAACGATAATAAAAAGAACGAGTACAACCGCCAGGAAAATCAGCCGCAGGATAAAGCACTAACCGAAAAGCAGCAGCAAATGGAGCAGCTACTCAACAATGTACTCGATCCTAAAACGCAGGAAATGCTTGAAAAGCTACAGCAATTGCTGCAAAATGAGCAGAAAGACGGCACCCGCGATCAGCTCTCAAAAATGCAGAGCGAAAACAAATCCTTAAAAAAGGAGCTCGATCGGATGCTGGAACTATACAAACGCCTGGAGTTTGAGCAAAAACTCAATCAAAATGTAAGTCAGCTTAACCAGCTTTCGCAGGAGCAGCAAAAACTTTCGGAACAAAGCAAACAGCCCAATGCCGATCAGCAGGGCCTGCAAAAGGATCAGCAAAAGCTGAATCAGGATTTTCAGGATATCAAAAAATCGCTGGATGATCTGCAAAAAACAAATGAACAAACCGAGCGCAAGCAGGATTTTCAAAACCCGGTGCAGGATGAGCAAAAAATTGACCAGCAAATGCAGCAAAGTTCTGATGAACTAAAAAAGAACGATGGTGCCAAAGCGTCGCAATCACAACAACAGGCTGCCAGCAAAATGAAACAGCTGGCTGATAAAATGACACAAAAAGACCAGGAAGGTCAGGATAGTGAAAATACGGTGGATGAACAGCAATTACGGCAGCTGTTAAAAAACCTCATCAACAGCTCATTCGATCAGGAAAAGGTGATGCAAACGTTAAAGGGTATGAGTCCGTCAGATCCGGGTTATATTCCTTTGGCGCAAAATCAAAAAAGCATAAAAGACAATTTGAAAACTGCCGAAGACAGTTTGTATGCCTTAAGCCGCCGCATCCCGCAAATACAATCAACCGTTAACCAGGAAGTATCGGCCATAAACACTCATATTGATGATGCGCTCGGCAACCTGGGCGACAGGCGAATTGCCGAAGCAACCCGCAATCAGCAATTCGCTATGACATCAATGAATAATTTGGCATTAATGTTGAGCGAAGCGCTAGACCAATTGCAAAAATCCAAAGGCCAGGGAAAAAGCGGCAAAGGAAAACAGCAATCTATTGCACAACTGGCAAAAATGCAGGAGCAGCTAAACCAAAACATGCAAAAGGCCCGGCAACAAATGATGCAGCAGGGAAACCAGGGGAAAAGCAAAAGTGGAAATAATGGTGAGAATGGAAATATTAGCGAACAATTAGCTAAATTAGCGCGTCAGCAACAAATGATTCGTGAGGCGTTGCAGCAAATAAACCGTGATGATAATAAAGACGGCACCGGCAGTTTAGGCGATTTGGATAAAATTTCTAAACAAATGGAACAAACTGAACACGATCTCGTAAACAGGGCAGTATCAGAGGAATCCCTTAAGCGTCAGCAACAAATAAAGAGCAGATTGCTTGAGGCTCAGAAGGCTGAGCAGGAACGGGAACAAGACCAACAACGAGAGAGCCATGCCGGAAAAGACATCCCTCCGGGGTATATAAAAGCCTTGCAAGAATATCAGCAGGCAAAACAAAAACAGACGGAGCAGGTAAAAACTGTACCTGCCGATCTGAATTTATACTATAAATTAAAAATAAAATATTACTTTGATCTACTCAACGCAAAATGACATGGACCAATCAAATGTTCAAACAGGTGAAATGTATACTTTACAGCTTCCTTCTAAACAGGAAAGCATTACACTGCTCGAAAATTTGATTGAGGAAATTGCCGATAAACACAACGTTAGCGAAGACACCTTCGCCAATATGATGACCTGCCTTAGTGAGGCTGCCATTAATGCCATTGTACATGGCAATAAACTCGATCCGGATAAAAAAGTTATTGTTAACGCCGATGTTGACGGTCGCAAAATTGTTTGGACAGTTACCGACGAAGGCGAAGGCTTTGACTATAATGGTCTTGCTGATCCAACAGCTCCGGAAAATATTGAAAACTTAACCGGCCGTGGTGTTTTTATTATTAAACACCTGGCAGACCAGTGCATATTTAACACTAAAGGCAACGAGGTTGAACTACACTTTAAAATATAATGCCCGCAATTCAGTTTTTTGAAGAGGATATAGCTTATAAACTAAAAAATAAGACGGCCGTAAGGCAATGGATAAACGAAACTGTACAGGCCGAAGGCTTTAAATTAAAGGAACTCAATTATATTTTTTGCTCGGATGATTACTTATTGCAAATAAACCAGCAATATCTTAATCATGATACCTATACTGACATTGTCACCTTTGATAATTCAGAAGAAGATAAAATTATTGTAAGCGATATATTCATTTCGATTGAACGTATCCGCGAAAACGCCTTAAAGTTTAATATTACCGAAACTGATGAGCTGCACCGTGTTATTATACATGGGGCGCTTCACCTATTGGGTTACAAGGACAAAAGCACTGCTGATAAGCAAAAAATGACATTAAAAGAAGATTTCTATTTGAATAAGCGCACCATTAATGGCTAATTTTACCAAAGAATTACCATTGAAACCAACTTATTTAAAATATGAAACTGCTAACTTTAATCTTTGCTTTTATGTTCGTAACGGCCCCTGCTTCAGTTTATGAATTTAAGCTGAAATCAATTGACGGACAGGAATTTTCGCTGGCTAAGTACAAAGGCAAAAAAGTTTTAATTGTTAACACAGCATCAAAATGTGGTTATACCCCGCAATATGCTGAGTTACAAAAACTAGCCGATCTGTACAAAGACAAACTGGTTGTTATAGGCTTCCCTGCAAATAACTTTGCCAGCCAGGAACCAGGCGCAAATGCCGACATCAAAACATTTTGCCAAAAAAACTACGGTGTTACTTTTCCTTTAAGCGAAAAGGTAAGTGTTAAAGGTGATGACATTTCACCATTATTTAAATACTTAACTGAAGCACCAAACCCTGAGTTTACCGGCGAAATAAAATGGAACTTTGAAAAGTTCCTGATCGACGAAAACGGAAAACTAATTCACCGTTTCCGCTCACCAGTTACCCCGCTTTCACCAGAGATTACAAAGTATTTGTAATTGCTGAAGCAAAAAGACGTAAAAAAGGCATCCTGAATGGGATGCCTTTTTTGTTTCCGCTGAATTTCGCTGGCGCACGCGTGTGTCCATATCATCTTTTTTTGCCCATCTTGACTCGAGCACTATGTCGATTCGTGCAAGCGGGGATGACGGCAGAGACACGCGTGCGTCAACGGTGTCATGCTGAGTGATAAAATCCGGGGACTGTGAAGGTGAAATGACAAAAAATGCGCCGTAGGTGCAAAATATCGGTAGAAATATTGTTGTGACCAATTTTAGCGTGCTGTAGGTACGCCACCTTGCATGCGTATGGGTTTCGTACCTACGGCACGACATAATTGTTGTCGTTTTTTCTACCAATATTCGACCCCGATGGGGTCATCCACGCTGAAAAACTTAGTTTTTAAAACTAAGTTTAGTACCGCTATATGTCATGGGTAGGCACTCGAAGCATGCGCGCAAAGGCCTCTTCGCCAAACCTTCACGTTTTACATTGGCGGCAATGCATTTGCGTGTGCCCTCGCACGCCCTTTGTATGACTTCATAATACCATAACGCACAAGGAAAACACTTTCCCTCTTACTTCTGCTTTTGCGCCGATTTCTGATCGCCCGTTGCTCCTGAGGCGGTAGCCTGCGCTTTCTTTATAGAATCTTGTTGTTGTTTTTTCTTTTGCTTTTTGAAATAGCCTTTCAACAGAAAATTATTTTGCGCCGCCTTTAAATCCGTATTTAAGGCGCTTGATGTAGTATGCACATTTTTTATAGTGCTTTGCGCTTGTTTTACTGTGGCATCCAGGTTATTGGCCAGCTTATCATCGTTCAGTAATTTACCCAAGGTGCCTTTTCCACTGTTCACTTTGTCTACCATTAGCGATAATCCATTGGTTATTCTTTCAGCGTTATCGGCTATACCGGTTAATTTGACAACTACTTTGTCTACATCAATAGGATTAACTGCATTTAGCTGGCCGCCGCCCGATATTTCATCATTACTGCTGATACCTCCCGGTGCTATTACTATCAGTTTATCCCCCATTAAACCATCACTGCCGATACTTAGTTTGGCATCTTTCTTTATAAACTTTTTTACGTTGCTGTTCAATGTCAAGTCAACCCGTACCGAGCTGTCATTTACTATGTTGATGGCTTGCACTACGCCTACATTTATACCGGCAAAGCGCACATTATTACCAACCTGTAAGCCGTTTACATTTCTAAAAGTGCCATAAATATCAAAGGTTGAACTAAACAGATTTTTTTGATTCCCTATAAAGAAAATGGCTAATACCAATACCAGTAATCCGGTAAAGGTAAACAAGCCTATTTTTATTTTTTGACCCGATGTTGTTTTCATAATATATCGTTAAAATATGCAGATACTGTTTTATTTTTTGATTGATGAAGTTCATCAAATGTCCCCTCAGCAATGTATTCTCCGTTTTCCATCACCAAAACCCTGTCGGCTGCTATCCGGGCGCACTCCATATCGTGGGTAATAATGATGGATGAAGTTTTGTTCTTTTTTTGAATAGTTAATATCAATTCGCTTATCTCTCTTGATGTTATGGGATCCAACCCGGTTGTGGGTTCATCATACAACATAATTTCGGGGTTTACCACCAGGGTTCGCGCCAGGCCGGCCCGTTTCCGCATACCGCCCGACAGGTCCGAAGGCATTTTATCTATCGCTTCCAACAAACCCACATTATCAAGCGCTTCTTTTACTTTTTTATCTATTTGCTTCTGATCTTTGAGTTTTAAAATCCGCGTTAGTGGAAATTCCAGATTTTCGCGAATCGTCATAGAATCATACAAAGCACCGCTTTGAAATAAAAAGCCAATTTTCATCCGCAATTCTTTCAGCTCTTTGTCATTCATATCAACCACCTCATTACCAAATACTTTAAGCGATCCTTTGTCGGGTTTCAGCAAACCAACAATACATTCAATGGTAACTGATTTCCCGGTACCCGAACGACCCAGTATTACCAGGTTCTCGCCTCTTTTCAGTTCCAGGTTAATATCCTTTAGCACATGCTTATTGCCGAATGATTTTTTAAGCCCTTTAATAGCAATTACCACCTCCTCTTTAACTTTAGGCTGATGTTTTTGTGGTTCGGTATGTTCTTTTATTTTTTCCATTTTACTTATAAAATAATAAGCTGGTAATTTGAACCGCTATCGCATCAATCACAAAAATCCACAGGGATGCCGTTACCACCGCCGAGTTGGCGGCAATACCCACGCTTTCGGTGCCTTTATTGGAGTGAAAGCCTTTATAACAGCCTACAAAACCTATCGCGAAGCCAAAAAAAATGGTTTTAACCAGGGCGGGTAAAAAGTCGCTAAAGTCAAGTGCGCCTATAATTTTGCCGAAATACAGGCTAAAGCTCATGCTATCCCTTAAATTCAGGGCCAAATAGCCCCCAAACAGGCCGATAGCATCGCCTAAAACAGAAAGAAGGGGAACCATGAGCGTTGTAGCCAAAATACGCGTTACAACAAGATATTGCACCGGATTGGCCCCCGATACCTCCATGGCGCTCAGTTGCTCGGTCACTTTCATGCTGCCTAATTCGGCACCGATACTCGAGGCTATTTTGCCGGCACAAATTATGGCTATAATTACCGGCCCTATTTCGCGTATAAAGGAAACGGAAAGTGTTTTAGGCAACATACTCACCGCGCCAAAGGAAACAAGCGTTGGGCGCAATTGCAAAATGAGCACCATCCCCATTATAAACGAGGTAATGCCCACCAGCATAATAGAGCGGTACCCAATTTCGTAACATTGGCGAATAAACTCCGACCACTCGAAACCGCCGGTAAAAATGTTTCTTACAAACTTTATAATAAATTCCACCTGGTCGCCAATGCCTTCCAGCCATCGCTTCCATCCGGGAATTGTTGTTTCTTCTGCCATAGGTAAATTTTATTTTTATGTAACAGCCGTTTAATACTGCTGTTTTAAACAGTTCAATAAAATTTACCTCAAAAAAATTCGGGCGGGCTTACAACATGGGGATATCCATTATGAGCAAACTGGAATGAACTTCGGTTTCAATTGTTATTGAACTGGTATTATAAACACCCAAAGCATCCTTTTTGTTTAGCTTACAGCTGTTTATATCAACTGAGCCATCCAAAACAAATACATAAACGCCGTTTCCGGGGGTTTGTATGTCGTACTTAATTTCTTTTCCCGCTTCAAACTCTCCCATCGAAAATGTGGCATCCTGATTTATCCATAAAGCATTTTCACTTTTTTTGGGCGATATCAGGATAGTCAGCTCATTTAATTTAAACAAATGTTTAAAGCTTTTTTGATCATACCGCGGTTCAATATTCATTTCCTTTGGATAAAGCCATATCTGCAAAGTATTAGCAGCCTCTGTTTGCGAAGCATTATATTCCGAATGTTGCACACCGGTACCCGCCGACATTACCTGCACTTCGCCGGCCATCACTACGCCGCTATTCCCCATACTGTCGTTATGTTCCAATCCGCCTTTTAGGGGGATGGTGATAATCTCCATATTATCATGCGGATGCGCGCCGAAACCACGGCCCGCCGCAATAATGTCATCATTTAAAACACGCAGGGCACCAAATCTAATTTTGTCTGGATTATAATGCGGGCCAAAGCTGAATGAAAAATTAGCCTTAAGCCATCCTATATCGTTTGTTCCGCGCTCATTGGCCGGATAAAATAACTGATTCATAATCTATTTAATTTACATGTTTAAACATACAATATTTATACCACAATTTAATATTATGTATTTTTGCAAAAAATTGGGGGCTCTATGGCAAAAAAAGCGATCATAGCAGGTGCAAGCGGACTAATTGGCAGTTCACTGCTGGATATCCTGTTGAGTGCGCAGGAATTTGATGAAATATTGATTTTGGTTCGAAAAAACCTACCCGTTACTCATGCTAAATTAAAACAACTGGTAGTTGATTTTGATCGGTTGGCAGATTACGCTGCGGAAATAAGCGGCGATGCTATTTTTTCCTGTTTAGGAACCACCATGAAGAAAACGCCTGATTTAACGGTATACCGTAAGATAGATCATGACTACCCATTACAACTGGCGCAAATTGCCAAGCAAAATGGTGTAGCGCAATATCATATGGTATCATCCCTGGGGGCAAATGTAAACGCATCCAACTTTTATTTAAAAACAAAGGGACAGATAGAAGAAGACCTTAAACAAGTTGGCTTAATAACGCTTTGTATTTATCAGCCCGCTTTTTTAACGGGCGATAGAAAAGAAAATCGCTTAGCCGAAAAGTTTCTCGTTCCACTGATGACATTATTAAATCCATTACTGATGGGCAGTTTAAAGAAATACCGGAGCATAGCAGCGCAAACTGTTGCTTCGGCCATGTACAAACAATCATTAAAAAACCAGGAAGGTGTATTTACTTACCCTTCCGACAAAATAACAGAACTATCGTGAGTAATTACATCTCTGCCGAAACACTCGGCCATTCATTTCATGACCATTGGTTATTCAGAAATGTATCCATTGGAATAAATCGCGGCCGCAGGGTGGCCCTGGTTGGTATTAACGGTGCCGGAAAATCAACGCTACTTAAATTATTAGCGGGCTCCCTTAAACCTACCGAAGGCAAAGTTGCCCAAATGCGCGACCTGAATATGGGTTACCTGGAACAGGACCCCCACTTTAAAAACGCGGTAACCATAAGCGATTATATTTTTCATGCTGATGACGTGCAGCAGCAGCTGATTCGGAAGTATGAAGAGCTATTGGAAAATGACCCGGAAAATGCCAAAGCCATTGAAAATGTAATGGAAGAAATGAGTAATGTGGACGCCTGGGAATATGAGTATAAAATCAAAACTATTTTAGGTCGACTGGATATTCATCACCTTAATCAAAAAATCAATACGCTATCAGGTGGCCAAAAGAAACGTTTGGCCCTGGCTAAACTGCTGATTGAGGACCCGGACATTTATATTTTAGATGAGCCCACCAACCACCTGGACATTGACACTATTGAATGGCTGGAGAAACTATTAACCGATGGATCAAAAACCATACTAATGGTTACGCACGACAGGTATTTTCTGGATAATGTGTGTAACGAGATATTGGAGATTGATAAAGGCAAGATCATCCCCTACGTAGGTAACTATGGTTATTACTTAGAGAAGAAAGCTGAACGCGAAAGTGCCGATGAAGCAGCATTCCAAAAGAATTCAAACCTTTTACGTAAGGAATTGGAGTGGATGCGCAGGCAACCACAGGCGCGCGGCACTAAATCAAAAGCACGTATAGACGCTTATTACGATCTGGAAGATAAAACCAAAAATGGCGGAGCCAAGCAAAAGGTAGAACTGAGCGTTAAAACCGCCCGTCAGGGTAATAAAATTATGGAGATGAACCATCTCTATAAGTCATTCAGAGATCAAACCTTTATTAATGACTTTAGCTACATATTTAAAAAAGGCGATAGAATTGGCTTAGCCGGAAAGAACGGTAGTGGTAAATCAACCTTGTTAAACCTGATAACTGGCGCATTAAGCCCGGATAAGGGTACTATTGACAAAGGCGAAACCACAGTAATCGGCTATTTTCACCAGGCGGGTATAACTTTTAAGGAAGATGAACGTGTAATTGACATCGTAAAAAACGTAGCGGAGTTTATCACTATGGCTGATGGAAAGCTAATATCCGCTTCTGCCCTGCTCACTTTGTTCCTTTTTCCACCTGCAAAACAGTACGGTTTAATATCTAAACTAAGCGGTGGTGAAAAGAAACGTCTGCAATTGATGAGCATCCTGATGAAAAATCCTAACTTTTTAATACTGGATGAACCTACCAATGATTTGGATATTGATACCCTAAATGTACTGGAAGAGTTTTTAACCAACTATTCGGGTGTACTGATGATGGTATCGCACGATAGGTATTTGTTAGATAAGCTAACCGACCAGCTATTTATTATGGAAGAAGGCGGCCATGTACGTATCTATAATGGCAATTACTCATCATACAGAATAGAGTTAGAAGAAACCAAACAGCAAAACAAGCGCGCGCCTATTATAGAAACACCGGTAGTACAGCAACCCAAAAAGAATAAACTAAGCTTTAAAGAGCAAAAAGAGTTAGAAACACTGGAAGCAGAGATCGCTGTTATAGAGAATCAGCTAAAAGAAAAGAACGAAGCATTAAACGTTGCAGGTATTGAAACCGGCAAACTAAATGAGATACTAAAGCAAATAGCTGATTTAACCAGTAAAATGGATGCAAAAAGCATTCGTTGGATTGAATTAACAGAGCTAAAAGAAGCATAATGAAAATATCGGATATACTTGCATCAATAGGCGTTATCATATTATTGATCGCTTTTCTGTTAAATTTATACAAGAAACTACCTACTACCAGCAAAATATATGCGCTGTTAAATTTAGTAGGTGCGGGTATCTGTGGTTTTTCATCGTATTTAATCAGCTTCTATCCTTTTGTGGTATTAGAAAGCGTATGGGCAATTGTAGCATTACTATCATTATTTAATGTTCCACGTGGAACATCGGTAAGTAATAAATAGTTTTGCATATACATTTAGCGAGTAATGTTCCACGTGGAACATACAAATAGATTAAAGGATTGTTATGCTGAGGCACTCGAAGCATGTGGGTAAGGGCCTTTACCTTACCCTTCAAGCGCCTCATGGTGACACCACACATAATTTAAAACACACAACGTTCCACGTGGAACATGAGGCTCAGAAAAAAACTTACGAAGTTTTAAAAACTTCGTAAGTTTAATATAGCTATTTATCATGGGTGAATTTTAAAATCGAATGCGCAATCAATAAACTATGTTCCACGTGGAACATAAAAAAGGGTGTCATACTGAGACACTCGAAGCACGCGGGTAAAGTCCTCTGCGCTCTCCTTCGAGTATACCAGTATGCCACCACCCACAACAAATAAAGAATGTTCCATGCGGAACATCTGGTAGGTAGCAAAAAGATAATGTTCCACGTGGAACATGGAGGTAAATGATGTTTAAGAAATATGATGTAATAGTTGTAGGTGCTGGTCATGCCGGCTGTGAAGCAGCAGCAGCAGCGGCAAACCTTGGTTCGTCCGTGTTATTAATCACCATGAATATGGGTGTTATAGCACAAATGAGCTGTAACCCTGCTATGGGTGGCGTAGCCAAAGGACAAATTGTAAGAGAAATTGATGCGCTGGGAGGATACTCTGGTATTATAACAGACAAGACATCTTTACAATTTAGGATGCTAAACCGCTCAAAAGGTCCTGCTATGTGGAGCCCAAGAGCACAAAGTGACCGCATGCGCTTTGCTGAAGAATGGCGATTAGCCCTTGAACGTATTCCAACTTTAGATTTTTGGCAGGATACCGTGACTTCCCTGTTGGTAAAAAACAACACCATTAAAGGTGTTCGTACTTCTTTAGGTGTAGAAATTGAATCAGATGCTGTAGTATTAACCAATGGAACTTTCCTGAATGGATTAATTCATATTGGTGAAAAACGTTTTGGCGGGGGTCGTACTGCCGAAAAAGCAGCCACAGGTTTAACAGAACAACTGGTTGAGTTGGGTTTTGAATCAGGTAGAATGAAGACTGGAACACCTCCACGTGTTGATGGACGAAGCTTAAACTACTCCCTGATGGAAGAACAATGGGGTGATGAAGAACGCGGAAGATTTTCTTTTACTGATGTGGAGCTAGCCAAAGAACAACGTTGCTGCTGGATAACTTATACCAATACCAAGGTACATGAAACCCTAAAAGAAGGCTTTGAGAAGTCACCCATGTTTACCGGAAGGATAAAGGGATTGGGTCCAAGGTATTGTCCATCTATTGAAGACAAAATAAACCGCTTTGCTGAACGGGAAAGACATCAGATTTTCGTTGAACCTGAAGGATGGAATACGGTAGAAATTTATGTAAATGGTTTCTCTACTTCCCTACCCGAGGATATTCAATACAAAGCTTTGATACAAATACCGGGCTTTGAAAACGCCAAAATGTTCAGACCTGGGTATGCCATTGAGTACGATTACTTCCCACCTACTCAACTTGGCCTCACTTTAGAAACAAAATTGATCAGCAATTTATATTTTGCGGGGCAGATAAATGGTACCACCGGTTATGAAGAAGCGGCATCACAAGGCTTCATAGCCGGCATAAATGCACATCAAAAATTAAAAGATAAGCATGAACTGATTATGAAAAGATCCGAATCATATATCGGTGTGTTGATTGATGACCTGGTAACTAAAGGAACCGAAGAACCTTACCGCATGTTTACGTCAAGAGCCGAACACCGTTTATTGCTTCGCCAGGATAATGCTGACATCAGGTTAAGCCCTATGGGACACGAGTTAGGTTTGATTAGTGATGAAAGATTAGACAAGGTAAAAGCCAAAGTAAAAAACTCTGACGATATTGTTTCTTACACTAAATCAAAATCCATTGACCCATCAACAGTAAATAGTTTATTGGAAAGTGTAGGAACAAGTGCATTAAATCAAAACACCAAATTATTTAATTTACTAAGTCGCCCTCAGGTTGGATTTGAGGATTTGAGAAAAGCTGATGAATCACTAAATGAATTGTTATCAGCCTATGATAAAGAAACAATTGAACAGGCTGAAATAAAAATTAAATACGAAAGCTATTTTGAAAAAGAGATGGATATCGTTGACCGCATGAAAAAAATGGAAGACAAAGAGATCAACCCCGAATTTAATTATCACCAGTTGGCTTCACTTTCAAAAGAAGCGCGTGAAAAATTAATGAAGATAAAACCACGCACTTTGGGGCAAGCTTCCAGAATTTCGGGTGTTACACCATCAGACATATCAGTTTTGATGGTTCACATCTCCAGATAGCTTATAACTAATTGATAATTAAAGTTTTATAAAATGTCTTTTTAAATCAATTATTTAAATTTTTTAATATCACACTTCATTAAAATATAAAACTCGCTTATAGCGTTTAAAAACAATGTCAAATAAAAGAGCCTTATTTTTAGTCGCAATTTTTTCGCTTTTTAGCCTCACTCTGGTCATTTATGGATGTGCAAACCGGCAATTACCCCAGGGTGGGCCGCGAGATCACGATCCGCCAAAATTATTGAAGGCAACTCCGCCAAATGAGACCCGGCATTTTAACGCCAAAGTTATCCAGTTAGATTTTGATGAGTTTTTTAAACTCAGCAATACTTACACTGAAATTACGATGAGCCCGACGCCGACAAAAACCCCGGATTACAAAATCAAAGGAAAGAGTTTAGTAATTACGTTGAAAGACTCGCTCGAAAAAAATACAACTTACGTTATCAATTTTGGTAAGGCCATTGCCGATGTCAATGAATCGAACGTGCTCAAAAATTTCACTTATGTTTTTTCGACAGGTGCGCACATCGACTCGTTGAGTATTTCAGGAAAAGTAATAAATACTTTAACGGGTGACCGCGAGAAAGAAGCAACTGTGATGTTGTTTACGCTAAAACAAGATTCAACCAATTTTGGAAAAAAGCGTCCGTCGATTTTTACGACAACAGATACCGCCGGAAATTTTGCTTTACATAATCTTCATCCCGACGATTATAAAATTTATGCGTTGAAAGAAAAAACGGTAAATAAAATTTATGACAAAGATGACGAACTGATAGCCTTTACAACACACAACGTCCACCTTACACGTGATACCGAAAATGTAGAGCTCCGGTTATTTAAACAAACTCCCACTAAATTCAGATTGGTAGACCGGAGATTTGATTTGGATGGAAAAATGTTTTTTTCTTTTAATAAGCAACTGGATAATCCGTCCATAAAAATAACTTACCCGCCAAATTTAGATCAGCAAAAAATAGTTGATATCAGTAAGACAAATGATACTGCAATGGTATTTATGCGCAGCATGGATTTTGATTCTATAAGGGTTGCTTTTTTTGACAACAACAAACCGTTGGATACCATTTATCTGAGAAAAGGAAAAAAAGAATCTTTTACCAGAAACCTATCTTTTTCTTACAATATTTCTGGCGATAATAAATTACGCCCAAATACTGATTTAATAATAAAGGCAAATCTTCCAATCGAAAATTTTGACGCCTCATTAATTAATTTGAAAGAAGACTCAACCGACGTTACTAATTTTACAGTTGAAAAAGATACTGCCAATCCACGACTTTTAAAATTAAAATATCGCTGGCACCAGGTTAATAATTATACCCTGATATTTAATGCCGATGCTTTCACGGATATTTATGGCGATAGAAACCGAAGAGTAACCAAAAGATTTAATGTAGATAAACCTGAAAATTATAGTTTATTGACTTTAACCGTAACTGTGCCGGACACCGGAAAATCATACATAGTAGAATTACTTACTGATAGGGATATTAAATTACGAAGTGATGTCATCCATAAAAACACCTCCGTTGTTTACAAAAACTATATTAATGGAAAATACAAAGTGCGGGTAGTTTATGACGATAATAATAACGGCAAATGGGACTCAGGAAATGTTAAGCTGAAAAAGCAACCGGAAAATATTTGGATAAACCCAACAATAATTACGCTGCGACCCAATTGGGATCAGGTAACGCCATTAGCCATACCAAGAGAACCAATTACTCCATAAACCAGCCGGAGTACATAATGTAATTTTGAGGCAGGCGCTTTAACAATTCTTTTTGTTCGGGCGTTAAAGGTTTTATTTTTTTTGCAGGAGTACCTGCATAAAGATAACCCGAATCGCAAATAGTTTTTTCCAAAACGACCGAGCCTGCAGCAATGATTACATATTCTTCTACCACTACATGATCCATTACTATGGCACCCATGCCAACCAGTACATGATCATGTAGTGTGCAGCCGTGTACCAGCGCATTATGACCAATAGAAACGTTACTCCCAATATTGGTAGGTGCATATTGATAAGTGGCATGGATAACCGCACCATCCTGTATATTGGTATTGTCTCCTATTTTAATATAATGCACATCACCACGAATAACGGCATTAAACCAAACGGAACAATTATTGCCCATTACCACATCACCAACTAAAGTTGCATTTGGAGCAATAAAACAATCCTTACCCCATTTTGGAAAATTATTTTTAACCGGCAGTATAACTGGTTTCTGACTCATCGTGTTTTATTTATCTTTTACTAAAGTATGCGCGTTTGCGCTTATTATAACATAAATTGTGTTATATTTTTGTAAATACTTTATATAAAACCATTTATAGTTTTATAAACAACCCATCATAAAAATATAAAGCATAAAGTAATAGGTATTACTTTATGCTAAAGATGAATAGTAAATTTTAGTTTTAAATTTTATACTTTAGTAGCACAAAAGCGGAAATAGCTCAGCTGGTAGAGCATCAGTTTCCCAAACTGAAGGCCGCGGGTTCGAATCCCGTTTTCCGCTCACTAAAACTTACATGAAATTCTTAAAAATTTTAATTCGAATAGACTTCATAATAGCCATAGCAATAAATGTGATGTTTATTACAGCCAACTTACTAACTATATTTAAATTTCTTCCATATGGAATGGGCGCGTGGTCAGGCTATATAATAACTGATTATATGCTCTTTGCCTTAATTCCCTGCTTAATAATTTTATTTATATCTACTATTTTCATATTCATAAAAGACCGTCTTTTTTGGTCGATCTTAAAAAAGGAATACATATTGCTAGCTTGTACTATATTAAGTTTTATAGTTCAAGGATTATCTTTTGAATTATGCTCAAATTGTAGATTTTAAAAAACAGTATCCTCAATCCTATCTGCATGAAAAGGATAATCAGTTGTTGAATGCAAACCCCTGCTTTCTTTACGCATCATGGCTGATTTTATAACCAGGTAAGAAACCTGTATTAAATTTCTCAGTTCACAAAGTTTCACGGAAAGTTTTGTTTTCTTATAAAAATCTTCCGTTTCTTCGTGCAATAAACCTAAGCGGCGCATGGCTCTTTCCAAACGGAAATCAGATCTCACAATACCCACATAATCGTTCATCACTTTTTGCATTTCCCTAACATTGTGGGTAACCAAAATATCTTCATTTGATAGCTGCACTCCTTTTTCATCCCAATCAGGTATATTATCGGGTATTACATTAGTCTCAAATTGACCGATAGCATCTTCATAAATACGATGGGCGAATACTAAAGCCTCAAGTAATGAATTGGAAGCCAGTCGATTAGCTCCATGTAAGCCGGTTGACGCACACTCACCACAGGCATAAAGTCTTAATAATGAAGATTTTCCAACATGATCAACCATTACACCTCCACACATATAATGACAAGCCGGTGCTACGGGTATCATGTCCCTGGTCATATCAATACCAATATCTAAACACTTAGCATAAATATTCGGGAAATGAGCTAAAATATCTTTTTTACTACGATGCCTAACATCTAAATAAACAAAATCTTCACCCGATTTTTTTATCTCGGCATCTATGGCCCTGGCAGTAATATCACGTGGAGCTAATGATTTACGTTCATCATACTCTTGCATAAATTCTTCGCCATTGGTTCTTTTCAACACTCCACCAAAACCACGTACAGCTTCAGAAATTAAAAAAGAAGGATATTCACCCGGATTATATAAAGCTGTTGGATGGAACTGAATAAATTCCATATTCCTAACCTTACCTTTAGCACGATAAACCATGGCCACTCCATCACCAGTTGCAATAGTAGGATTTGTAGTTATAGAATAAATATGCCCTGCCCCACCCGATGCCATTACCGTTACTTTTGAAAGTATCTTTTCAACATTACTGGTTTCGTTATTAAAAGCATAAATGCCATAACAGGTAATGTCTTCGGTACTTTTATCCACAAATACGCCCAAATGGTGCTGGGTTATCAGGTCGACAGCAAAATAATGCGTTAAAATTTCGATGTTAGGATTACTGTGAATTTGCTCCAGTAATGATCTTTCTATCTCAAACCCGGTGATATCTTTATAATGTAATACCCTAAATTCTGAGTGACCACCTTCTTTTGCCAGGTCATAAAAGCCTTCATTAGTTTTATCAAAGTTGGTTCCATAATCAATAATTTCTTTAATTCGTTCCGGACCTTCTTCCACAACTATTTCAACAACTTTCTTATCGCAAAGCCCATCACCCGAAATAAGGGTGTCTTCTATATGCTTTTCAAAAGAATCTTCCTTCTTATCAACAACTACCGCAACACCTCCCTGGGCATACTTAGTGTTCGATTCATCTTCATTTGATTTGGTAACTATCAGAACTTTACCATGTTTGGCTGCCTTAAGGGCAAAACTTAATCCTGCTATGCCTGATCCTACTACCAGGAAATCAACAGTTCTGGTCATATTATATCTGTTATGTGTAATTTTTATAAGCTTGTTAATAACCGGTATAAAAGATGTTAATTTTGTGTAAGTAAATACTTAACAAATACCTTGATGGTTGATAACTCCCATTTTTGATACAAATCTTAACTATTTTTAACCGACTTTTGCGCCTTGTTAAGGCCAAAGCTAACATTTTAGAAAGTAATAAAGTATTAACAAAAATGTTTTTAAAGTAAAACTTGTTAGTTAAAGAAAGCTAAAAATCAGTTAGATAAGTCATAAAAATGTCACGCAAATTGTTAATAAATTATTAAAAAAAATATTTAGGGTAGATTTTACAACTACTTATAAACATTACTAACACACCAATAACAATAGTTTTATTTATATATAAAAAGTAATTGTTATTAATTGAATTGTTGAAATGGATACTTTTGAAGAAATAAATGTGAAGGGTTTTGCGGACGAAGAAATCGATCCAACCCTTGATCTTTTTGATGAAATTGATAAATTAAAAAAAGAGAAAAATGCTGTTATACTTGCTCACTATTACCAGGATCCTGACATACAGGATATTGCCGATTATATTGGTGATAGTTTGGGATTATCGCAGCAGGCAGCAAAAACAGATGCCGATATTATCGTTTTTGCCGGCGTTCACTTCATGGCCGAAACAGCCAAGATTTTATCACCATCAAAAAAAGTTTTACTGCCGGACGTAAAGGCAGGTTGCTCATTGGCTGATAGCTGTCCGCCGCATTTGTTTAAAAAGTTTAAGGAGCAATATCCTGATCACCTGGTGATAACTTATGTAAACTGCACAGCCGAACTAAAAGCCATGAGCGATATAGTTTGTACATCGAGCAACGCGGTACAAATTGTGGAAAGCTTACCGAAAGATCAGAAAATTATCTTCGGGCCTGATAAAAATTTGGGCGCTTATGTTGCAAAGAAAACAGGACGTGATTTGGTTTTATGGAATGGAGCCTGTATGGTACACGAAATATTTTCGAGAGAGAAAATAACCAAACTAAAAGAACGTCACCCCGGAGCTAAGTTGTTGGCTCACCCGGAATGTGAAGAAGTGATTTTGCAGATGGCAGATTACATTGGTTCAACTACCGGGATATTAAAATATGCCAGCAAGCACAACGATAAAGAATTTATTGTAGCAACTGAAGCGGGAATTTTACACCAGATGCAAAAGGAAAATCCGGATAAAATATTTATTCCGGCTCCGCCAAATAATAATTGCGCTTGTAATGATTGCCCGCATATGAAACGTAATACGCTGGAAAAACTTTACCTGTGTTTAAAAAACGGATACCCGGAAGTAACAGTGCCGGAGAATATTATTGTAAAAGCTGTAAAACCGATAGAAAGAATGCTGGAAATATCAGCACAATTGGGATTGTAAAAATCGAATTTAGCGATGGGTTTTAAAACCCATCGCTATGGAAAAATAAAAAAGATTTACCTTTTTGTCATTTCGAACGAGGGTACCGAGGAGAAATCTTTTACGCCATACTTCGACGTTATACATAGTCAACTCTGCATAGTTTCTCTACTTGGCGCAGAAGATTTCTCTCTATCGTTCGAAATGACAAGGTTTGTTAAAGGGTTTATTAAGCAGGAAAATAAGAGGGACTAAAATCTAAAAAATTTCCCCCGCCTCCGGCGGATATCTTCGTTCAGGTTGCGCGATTTTTATAAGCCTTTTAATCGCCAAAAATTTTCCGGCTTCGCCGAAGAAAATTGTCCGGGTTGCGGATTTTTTGGAAATTGTTAATAAAATAAGTCCGGTATTTTGCGGGCAAAAAAAGAAAGAATATGGCACTTTTTGATAATAAAGACAGGACAAACATTGAAGAGTTAGGTGAATTTGGCCTGATCAATCATCTTACAAAAAACATAAAACTAACTCAAAAAAGCACCATAAAAGGCGTTGGCGACGATGCCGCGGTATTGGATTTTGAGGGTAAAAAAACGCTGATTTCGACCGATTTATTATTGGAAGGTATTCATTTCGATTTAGCCTATACCCCACTTAAACATTTGGGATACAAAGCCATACAGGTAAACCTGAGTGATATTTATGCGATGAATGGTACGGCCTCACAGGTTACAGTTTCTATCGGTATTTCGAGCAAATTTCCTGTGGATGCAGTGGAAGAATTGTACGAAGGTATTTACCTGGCTTGCGATAATTATAATGTGGATTTGGTTGGCGGGGACACTTCATCATCAAAACAGGGCCTGGTAATCAGCGTAACGTCTATTGGTTATGCCGATGAAAAAGATGTGGTTTACCGCAATGGTGCCGAAGAGGGTGACTTGATTTGTGTATCTGGCGATTTAGGTGGCGCTTATGTGGGTCTGCAATTGCTGGAACGTGAAAAATTGGTTTATTTGGAGAACCCCAACATTCAACCGGACCTGGAAGGGAAAGATTATATCGTAGAGCGCCAGTTAAAACCCGAGGCACGTAGAGATATTGTTGATCTTTTAAAAGAAATCAATGTAAAACCTACGGCCATGATTGATATATCAGATGGTTTGGCTTCCGAAATTCTGCATATATGCAAACAAAGCAACAAGGGCTGTAACTTATACGAAGAAAAAATCCCGCTGGACCCAATGACTTTTGAAACGGCCCGCGAGTTTAACCTCGACCCTACCATATGCGCGCTGAGTGGTGGAGAAGACTACGAGCTCTTATTTACCGTTAAGCAAGCCGACTACGACCAAATTAAGTTTAAAATGGACTTCACCATTATTGGCTACATCACCGAGCCCGCAGCCGGCTGTAACCTCATAACAAAAAGCGGCAACCAGCACCCCCTAACCGCCCAAGGATGGAACGCTTTTAAAAAGGAAGAGTAATTTCGATTTTCTTTATCAACCATACGTCATTGCGAGGTACGAAGCAATGACGTATGGAAAATGTCTTTCACATTTTGTTTGTAATTTTTTATGTATTATTAAGTCTAATTTGAAAAACCCTACCAAATGAAAAAAATCACAGCATTGCTGCTTTTATTTATTGCTGTAAAAGCTAGCGCACAACAAACCGTTTTGTTTAAAATGAAGTATATGCCGCAGCGCACCTATGGCATATTAATGAATATGAAAGCTGAAATTCATGCAGACTTGAGCGGGAATCAGGAAATTATAGACAAATTAAAGGAAAAAGGAATTACTATGCCCCTGGTGGCCGATATAGGGTTCAATACAACCGGAACAACAAAAACCGGCGTACTGGGCGCCGATAATAGCTTTCCGCTTACAATGTCTTTTCAGATTGGACAGCCTAACATAACCCTCAATGGTAAGAGTACCCCAATACCAATCCCACAAAAGCCTGCAGAAATTGTTTATGCCCATGTTTCGGCTGATGGAATACTAAAGGGAGATTCGATAAGCGGAAAAAAGGCAGACAGCTCTGGGAAAGCGGCTCTGCAATTGATGAACACCGTTCAGAAAAACATCAAATTTCCAGATCACCCGATAAAAGTGGGCGAGAGCTTTACACAGGACGTCCCCTTTAATATGCCGAATATGGGCAACAGCAGTGTCGACTCAAAAGCTGTTTATACCCTGGTAAGTATTACAGATGGCAAAGCTTATTTCGATATATCGCAAACCATTAACATGAAAATGAACATTCAACAGGCGCAGGTTACCATTGCAGGCAGTGGAAGCGGAAAAATGGTTTACAGCATAAAAGATAGTTTTCCAATTAGCTATAATACAATCATTAATATGAATGTAGACGGTGCAGTAAGTACGGTAACCGTTAAAGGATCCCTTGTTTTAAATTTGGATATGGCGTACGATATTAAATAACAAGTCATTTAAAAACGCCGGTGCTATTCGTTCATATCTAAAAAACCCTGTCATTTCCTTTAGATTGGCATCAACAAATAATAGAGGTTGTTATTATTGTTGAAGCTTTCTTTTTGCTTCTTTTTCTTTGTTAATAACCT
>NZ_JANUBZ010000017.1 GCF_024808665.1 Mucilaginibacter empetricola | reverse complement strand
GCTGGTAATGCTGATCCGTAAGTGCTGGTTTGGTTATCGGCAGTTATGTTCAATGCTGCCTGACCGATGGTCAATGTACCATTGGTATAAGTGATGGCGTAGTTGTTATCAACTGCGCCACTCGGAGTGATCGTATAACTACCTGCAGGACTTGCTGCTGTTGCTGTGGTACTTGCGGTGGCAGCAGTTGTTAAGCTGGCTTGTGTATCACCATTCACAAATCCTGCATAACTTACTGTTAATGCCGGCAATGCTTGTCCGTAGGTGCTGGTTTGGTTATTGGCGGTTACCGTTAAGGCTGCCTGACCGATCGTTAATGTTCCATTGGTATAGGTGATTTGATAATTGTTATCTACCGCACCACTTGGCGTAATCGTATAGCTACCTGCAGGGCTTGCTGCTGTGGCTGTTGTACTAGCGGTAGCCGCTGTAGTTAAGCTGGCTTGCGTATCGCCGTTTACAAAACCTGCGTAGCTTACTGTTAAGGCTGGTAATGCTGATCCGTAGGTGCTGGTTTGGTTATCGGCGGTCACTGTCAGCGCTGCCTGACCGATCGTCAGTGTGCCATTGGTATAGGTAATCGCGTAGTTATTGTCTACCGCACCACTTGGTGTGATGGTATAGCTACCCGCAGGACTTGCTGCTGTGGCTGTAGTACTTGCAGTAGCGGCTGTAGTCAGGCTGGCCTGGGTATCACCGTTTACAAAACCTGCATAGCTTACCGTTAATGCCGGCAATGCTTGTCCGTAAGTTGAGCTTTGGTTATCCGCGGTTACTGTTAAGGCTGCTTGTCCAATAGTCAAAGTGCCATTGGTATAAGTGATCGTGTAGTTATTATCAACTGCTCCGCTCGGGGTAATCGTATAACTTCCTGCCGGGCTTGCTGCCGTTGCTGTGGTGCTTGCGGTGGCCGCTGTAGTCAGGCTGGCCTGGGTATCACCATTCACAAAACCTGCATAGCTTACCGTTAAAGCCGGCAGGGCTGCACCATATACTTTGCTTTGATTATCTGCTGTAATGGTCAGTGCTGCCTGACCGATAGTCAAAGTGCCATTGGTATAAGTAATAGTATAGTTATTGTCTACTGCACCACTCGGCGTAATGGTATAGCTACCCACCGGACTTGCTGCTGTTGCTGTGGTACTGGCGGTAGCGGCTGTGGTTAAGCTGGCTTGCGTATCTCCGTTTACAAAACCTGCGTAGCTTACCGTTAAAGCTGGCAATGCTTGTCCGTAAGTTGAGCTTTGATTGTTGGCTGTTACTGTTAAGGCTGCCTGACCAATCGTTAATGTGCCATTGGTATAAGTGATTGCGTAGTTATTATCTACCGCACCACTCGGGGTAATGGTGTAACTACCTGCAGGGCTTGCTGCTGTGGCTGTGGTACTTGCGGTAGCAGCAGTTGTTAAGCTGGCCTGCGTATCGCCATTGACAAATCCTGCGTAACTTACTGTTAAAGCCGGTAAGGCCTGTCCGTAGGTCGTATTCTGGTTATCGGCGGTTACGTTCAGTGCTGCCTGGCCGATAGTCAATGTGCCATTGGTATAAGTGATTGCGTAATTGTTATCTACTGCACCACTCGGCGTAATGGTATAGCTACCTGCCGGGCTTGCTGCTGTTGCTGAGGTAATGGCGGTGGCCGCTGTGGTTAAACTGGCCTGGGTATCACCATTCACAAAACCTGCGTAAGTTACTGTTAAGGCTGGCAAGGCTTGTCCGTAGGTTGTATTCTGGTTATCGGCGGTTACGTTCAGTGCTGCCTGGCCGATTGTTAGTATGCCATTGGTATAAGTAATCGCGTAGTTATTATCTACTGCACCACTCGGGGTAATCGTATAGCTACCTGCCGGGCTTGCTGCTGTTGCAGTTGTACTAGCGGTAGCCGCTGTAGTCAGGCTAGCTTGGGTATCACCATTTACAAAACCTGCGTAGCTTACCGTTAGTGCTGGCAATGCTTGTCCGTAAGTACTGGTTTGATTATCCGCTGTAATGGTTAAGGCTGCCTGGCCGATGGTTAATGTGCCATTGGTATAAGTGATCGTGTAGTTATTGTCTACTGCACCACTTGGGGTAATCGTATAGCTACCTGCAGGGCTTGCTGCCGTTGCTGTGGTACTTGCTGTAGCTGCTGTGGTTAAGCTGGCCTGAGTATCACCATTGACAAAACCTGCGTAGCTTACTGTCAAGGCTGGTAGGGCTTGACCGTAAATGCTGCTTTGGTTATCCGCGGTGATCGTTAATGGGGCCTGACCGATGGTCAATGTACCCGGTACATAAGATATCGCATAGTTGGCATCCACTGCCCCGCTGGCGGTAATGGCATATGGATTACCGGCTACCTGTGAAGCAGCCGTGGCTGTAGTTGTTATTGTTGGCGGTGTTGTTAATGATGCTGTGTTATCCCCATTTACAAAACCTGTATAACTTGCTGTTAGTGTTGGTATCGCTGCGCCATAGGCTTTTGTCTGATTATCCGCAGTAATGGTTAACGGAGCCTGACCGATAGTCAATATACCCGGTACATAAGATATAGCATAGTTGGGATCTACAGCTCCGCCTGCGGTAATGGCATACGGATTACCGGCTACCTGTGATGCTGCTGTGGCTGTTGTGGTTATTGTAGGCGGTGTGGTTAAACTCGCCTGTGTATCACCATTAACAAAACCTGCATAACTGGCTGTTAAAGTTGGGATAGCTGCGCCATAAGCTTTAGTCTGGTTATCTGCCGTAATAGTTAATGGGGCCTGACCGATCGTTAAGATACCCGGCACATAGCTGATCGTATAGTTAGGGTCTACCGCACCACTTGCTGTTATAGCATATGGATTACCGGCTACCTGTGAAGCTGCGGTTGCTGTGGTCGTGATCGTTGGTGGAACGGTTAACGATATCGGTGTATCACCATTCACAAAACCACTGTAGCTTGCTGTCAGTGTTGGTATCGCTGCGCCGTAAACTTTAGTTTGGTTATCTGCCGTAATGGTTAATGGAGCCTGACCGACCGTTAAGCTTCCCGGTACGTAGCTGATCACATAGTTGGGATCTACCGCTCCACTTGCAGTAATTGCATAAGGATTACCTGTTACCTGTGAGGCTGCTGTTGCGGTGGTGGTTATTGTTGGTGGAGTGGTTAACGATATTGGGGTATCACCATTAACAAAACCGCTGTAGCTTGCTGTCAGTGTTGGTATCGCCGCACCATAAGCTTTAGTTTGGTTATCCGCTGTGATTGTTAAGGCTGCCTGAGTTATAGTTAGGATACCCGGTACATAAGATATCGCATAGTTGGCATCCACCGCTCCGCTTGCAGTAATCGCATAGGGATTACCGGCTACTTGTGAGGCTGCCGTAGCGGTAGTAGTTATTGTCGGTGGTGTGGTTAACGATATTGGGGTATCACCATTAACAAAACCGCTGTAGCTTGCTGTCAGTGTTGGTATCGCTGCGCCGTAAGCTTTGGTTTGATTATCCGCAGTAATGGTTAGTGGAACAGCGGTTACGCTTAGGCTTCCCGGTATATAAAATATAGCATAGTTGGGATCTACAGCTCCGCTTGCGGTAATGGCATACGGATTACCGGCTACCTGTGAGGCTGCCGTAGCCGTTGTTGTTATTGTTGGTGGGGTAGTTAAACTTGCAGGGGTATCACCATTAACAAAACCACTGTAGCTTGCTGTTAAGGTTGGTACTGCTCCTCCATAAACTTTGCTTTGGTTATTGGCGATGATCGCTAGTGAAGCCTGACTTACTACGCCAACAGGCATGGCTTCGTTTACACTGCTTGCCCCGCTGCTGCTTAATACTACATTGCCGGAATAATTACCTGCTGCTTCACCTGCTTTTAACCGGATATAAACCGGAGTAGAGGCGATCGTTCCCGCTGCTCCTATGGTTACCGTACTGCTGAATGTACTATTATCAGTACTTACTTCAAATCCTGCGGGTGGGGTTACCAATATACCGGCAGTCATATTGCTGCCTGATACGTTGAAGCTTTCGGATGCGGAAGCGCTGCCATAGATACTGTTTAAGCTGCTTAGTGTTCCACTGTCCGCTATAGCAGGACCAGCGGGCGCTACCGTAAAAGTTGCTGAAGGCCCTGCCGCACCGGCCAAATTGCCTGCATTATCGGATGCTGTACCGGCAGCAATAGAAATACCTATGCTACCTGTGCCGCTAATGGAAGAAATAGTTACCGTTCTGGTCAGTCCGGTTCCGCTTACCGCTACGCTACCCGTAGCTGTCCCGGTTTTATTTAAGGTAATATTACCTGCAGCTAATGTACTTGAGTTAAAGTTAGCGTCGGCATAAGTAACGGTATAAGTTACCGGCCCTGTTGAGGTGCTGCTTACTGATGGTGCGCTGATGGTTACCGTCGGTGGCGTTTTATCGATAGTATAAGTACTGCCTGTAAATGGCAAAGTAGTAGCGAGTCCCGGAGATATACCTGTTGCATTGGCCAGGTTAAGGCCTATAGTGCCGTCACCTGTTCCGGTATTTACCGTAATGGTATAGGTTGGTCCAGAACCTGAAATAGCGCTGATGGCCGCCCCACTTACACTGCCGGTAGTTGTTAAGGAAAAATTACTGGCGCTTAGTCCTATTACTGATCCACCGAAAGTTAGGGTATATTGCACCGAGCTGGCATTGGTCAGGTTCGAGCTTACATAGGTTATCGAGCTGACAGTAACCCCGCTAACCGCACTGTTAGGGATAGGCACATTTACACTGGTGGCACCTGTACTGTGCACCAGGACATTCCCTGAATAAATACCCGGGCCGTCAGCTGCTGCCAGGCGAATATAAATGGTTGTAGGAGCAAGTGTGTATGAATAAGCGAGGATTATGCTAAAGCCAAAATTAGAGTTATCGTTACTTAACTCAAAATTCGCTGGTGCGTCGATCGCTACCGGGTTAGGTAAGGCTGTTCCTGAAACGATGAAACTGGTAGAAGATGAAGCAGTACCTGATGTAGTAGACAATGCAACTAATGTTCCGCTGGTGGTAATGGTGGGCACTGCGTTAACCGTACTGCTGGCGGTGGCCACATTTACACTGGTGGCACCTGTGCTGCTCAGCACCACATTGCCCGAATAAGTACCCACCCCATCAGCTGCTGCCAGGCGCACATAAATGGTTGTGGCAGCAAGCGTGCCCGATGAACCTACGGTTACCGTACTGCTAAAAGTAGAATTATCAGTACTTACCTCAAATCCTGTTGGTGGGGTAACCAATACCCCGGCTGTTAAGGCTGTTGCTGAAACACTGAAACTGGTAGAGGATGAAGCTGTTCCTGTTGTAGTGGTTAGCGCTGCCAGGGTTCCGCTGGCGGTAATAGTAGGCGTAGCCAGATTAAACACCGGGTTGGCCGATGGAAAATAGGTGCCTCCCACAGCTATGTTATAGGTGGTGGTTGCTGTGGATGTTGCTGTCCAGTTGGCATAATTGCCGATATCGGTTAGTAAGGTGGTTTGTGATCCTACCAGGGGACCTACATAAACAGCATTATATCGATTAGTCTCTAAAGTAAAAGCCAGGGCTGTAGGCGCCGACACTGTTCCGTCAAATGGATCAGAATCGGTTAACCCGGTAGGTAATGCACTTTGTGCCGCATTGTTGGCTACTGTGCCGGTTACCCAGCCGTTAGCACCCGCGTTGGTGGCATTGGTATTAATACCATAGATAAAGGTTGGTGCAGCCGCCGTGCCCTGATAAATAAGGATCTGGTTACCTGTAGATGGAGAATAGCCTACCGTACTGGTGAACATGGTAGTAGTTGTTCCGGTTACTGCTCCGTTAGAGGGCGATACCGTAACGGTTGCCGGCAAAGTTCCATTGGCAATAGAGAAATTAAATACGGAGCCGGCGGTGATATTGGTGCCTACCGTCCAGGTAAATAAACCGTCAATGGTTCCTACACTGCTAAAGCCGGTTCCCAGCCAGCCACGGCTGGTGAAATTGATCACCGTGCCGGCGGTGATATTCTTTAATACCACGATATCAAAGTTATCGCTCCCTACCGGTGCCGTTGTGGTGGTATTAAAGCTGAAGTCGTAGCCTACAACAGCTATATCGCCGGGCGATAGTGTTGTTTGTGCTTCTGCAAATGATGAAATAAACAAAAACAAAACTGCAGAAGTGAATGCAAGTAAAAGTTTTTTCATATTCATAAGGTTTGTGGTGTCATAAGGATGCCAGTTTTTTTTTGGTGTTATATTTTAATTGAAGTTATATGGTATCTATTGGTAAGCTAATTATTAAAACTTAAGTGCTGATTAAAGGGGCTGACATGCCCTAAACAGGGATATATGCCCGTTTCCTGATTGAAGTTTCATAAACTTCAAATTTTGTTGCAGGAAAATAAAACTTTAAAATGCTTTAGTGATAATGGGTTAGTTGATAGGTTTTTACTGGTAAAGGGTACATAAAGTTACATGGTTTTATTTATAATGGGTAGTGAATGTTTGCTTGTATAAGTATTCAAATAGTGAGTGGTCGGAAAAATTGGCTTGTTTGGGGTTTACTGTTCATTTGTTCAGGTTTTTGGTAGACAATGGAAATGTAATATAATCAACAAATGTTGACAGGTATCAAAAGCGTTTGATTTCAATTTGAAATCGCATCGGCTTTATATATACCGTTTTACATATTTAAATGTAATCATTATGATTTTAAATTTTGCAAATAATTAAAATTAACAGAAAGGCAATTATCGCAAAGGAGTAGTAAAATATTGATTGCATTTAATGCATTATGTAGCGTGAAAAAAAGAACGGATTGTCAGCGCTAAATTATTATTAAACTATATGATTAGGTAAGGTAAAAACACCCTGAAATATACCGTCTTTTTACCCTATTTGATAATTTTATCCTTATAAGTTAAAATTATTGTATATAAAAAAACTAATAAAAGATCTTTAAAGTGCTTAAGTTTTGCCGGAAGATATTCTATCGGCCTAAAAAAATAAATAAAAAAGCGAGCGAGCGATTTGAGGTGCCCAGGAGCGGATTCGAACCGCCACATCCTTACGAATGCCACCCCCTCAAGATGGTGCGTCTACCAATTTCGCCACCTGGGCATTATACAGTCGAAAGTCTTAAGCCGGGAGCCAGGTTTTTGACTCAGGATTTAAGACTGTGGACTAAAAGGGATGTGCCCGAAGAGAGACTCGAACTCTCAAGAGACAATTCTCAACGGCTTCTGAGACCGCAACGTTTACCAATTTCGCCATCCGGGCATTATTGTTAAAATTAGCCGCTTTAGTCAACAAATTTATAACAAGGCTGCAAATATAATCGTTTCGTGCAAAATGCTGATTAAGAAATATAAAAATATGCCGGGTGTTTGTAAAAAAAGATATTAAAGGTAAATTCACCAACCAATTTATTCCATTATGTTAAAGAAAACAAACATTACTCTGCTGCTGGCTCTTTTGTTTTGCTTTGCAGCATCGGCCCAAAAAGCTGACGAAATTTTAGGAAAATGGATTAATCCCAGTGGCGAGGGCCAGGTTTTGATCTATAAAAAAGAAAATAAATTTTATGGCAAGCTGGTTTGGCTGAAAATTCCGGACCGGGATGGCAAACCCAAAATGGATATAAAGAATCCAGACAAAGCGCTGCAATCGCGCCCCGAGTTGGGCCTGGAACTGTTGCAGGATTTTACCTTTAACGGTGAGAATGTTTATGAAGACGGCACCATTTATGATCCTAAAAGCGGAAAAACCTACAGTTGTAAAATGACACTGGAGGGCACCTCGCTAAAAATAAGGGGATATGTTGGCATATCGCTATTTGGCCGCACAGAAGTTTGGACACGTGTAAAACAATGATGAATAATTTAAAATCGATAATTCTTTCAGCTTTTTTTCTGCTTACTGCGCCAATTTTAAAGGCGCAAACCATTGTTAACCTGCAACAGGGTAAACCATCGAGTATAAGGGGAATGGCCGTTATTGACGACAGTGTTGCCTGGATAAGCGGCAGCAGGGGTTATGTTGCTATAACACACAATGGCGGCAAAACCTGGCAATGGCAGCAGGTGAAAGGCTTTGAAAAAGCTGATTTCAGGGCCATTGAAGCATTTTCGACTAAGGAAGCTATTATTATGAGCTCAGGCACACCTGCAACGGTATTAAAAACTATTGATGGCGGCACCAGCTGGCAGGTAAAATATAATAATGCTGATACTTCATATTTCCTGGATGCGATGGATTTCGATACGCCGAAGCATGGTTTTATTTTGGGCGATCCTATCGATAATAAGTTCATTTTACTTGAAACCAAAGATGGGGGCAATAGTTGGAATCTCCATAAAAACCTACCCGATGCTTTACCCGGCGAAGCATGTTTTGCCGCAAGCGGGACGTGCCTAAGAATAATAAAAGGCAACATAGGTATAATAACGGGGGGAACTAATGCAAGGTTCGTTAATTTTAATGTTACTCTTGGCTCCTGGCAATATGATCCGTTACCAATAATACATCATAAATCCAGCCAGGGGGCATTTTCTTTTGCAATAGGAAAAAATCGAGGCTTGATTGTCGGCGGTGATTATGCCGACGATAAAAAAACTGATTCGGTTGCCGCTTTCGTTTTGCCGAGACTGGACGCGACTTTAACATATAGCCCGGTCAAAGCAGGGCAATTGGGTTATCAGTCATGTGTTGAGTATGTTAGGGGCGATATTTTTTTAGCGACCGGAACACCGGGCAGCAATATCACTAAAGATAATGGTAATACCTGGACTAAAATAGACGGCACCAGTTTTAACGTTTGTCGTAAAGCTAAACATGGAAAACTAGTTTTATTGGCTGGAAACGATGGAAAGACCGCCATTTTAAAACTATAGTTTGCTGGCAATGAATGGCTTAAAACTCATTAAAAATAAATTAAAATAAAGCTTGCACGCAATATATAATAGTCCTATATTTGCACCACTTTAAACAAAAGGGATAAAGTACGATTCCGTAGCTCAGCTGGTAGAGCATAACACTTTTAATGTTGGGGTCCTGGGTTCGAATCCCAGCGGGATCACAGAGAACAAAAAACCACCAGTTAGTTCTCAAAGGTTTAAACAAAAGGCGCATGAAAATGCGCCTTTTCTGTTTAAAATGTTTTTTGGGAGCCGTAAAACTTTACGGCAGTCCCCCAAAATTTAGTATCAAAAGAGTGTGTTGGATGCTAATTCTGCTATTTCCTGGCATAATGTTACACCTTTATCGTTATTATACCATTGCTGCAAACTAATTTTGATTGCTTCAAAATCTGTGTCTGATGCCTTTAAGCGATTAAGTAATTCTTGTGCTCCCTTTGGTCGTGGCCCCCAATTAAGCAGATCATCCCCGTTTTCATTTCTCACTACAAGTTTAGGAATGCTTTTTGCGCCATTTGTCAGATAAGATTCGATCATAAACGGCGGGCTGTCGCGTAGTTGAAGCTCATAAGTAATAAGGCTGTTTTGTGCCACCATTTGGATTAAAAACGGAACCGAGTGGGCAGCGTCCCCACACCATGGTTCTGTAATGATGAGCCAGTGTAAATGAGTTTTAATGTCCCTGAGTATTTTGCAAAGATTTTCGCTCAACACCAGGTGCTTATCCCAACGATGCATGCGCGATTTGTTCAGTTTTGTATAATTGAGGTAAGATTCGTTATCGTAAGGATAAGGTGGCTGGCTATTGTTCAATATTTCGTCAAACAGTTGCTCGTATTCTTGATAATCCATGGCTGTTTTTTAATCATTAAATGGTTGAGAGCACTGTTATAAAATATTATTAGCCATCGCAAAGTGGCTCCATCTTTACATCACAAAAAAACAATTTTTTATTCATATAAGCTTAAGCTTGCGGCGTCCTATATAAAAAACTTTGCCATCTGAATCATAATCAGCCGGACAAGGCCTAATTTGTACTTCATAATTGCAGGGAGAAATTAATGACTTCAACCGCATCATCAAAAGGAAGAATTTTACCCTTTACCCTTTAACAATACTAGCAGGAAACTACAAAAACAAAGGGAGAACTCTGTTGAGTATCTCCCTTTGTTTTTGAATTGGCCTCGCATCTATTTTGTGCAATGCTTTAAAAATTATTTGTCCATTTCTTTAATCGTTTTTTTGTGAGCCCAGGTGTTGGTATTAGGTTTTGTAGATTTCATTTGAACTACATTGCAAGGGCCGCTTGTTCTATTGGGGCAAGTTGTAGAGCTGTCGGTTACTCTGGCCTCGATTTTAGTGGGATCATATATTAACGACTGTTCGCCTGTCATAGCCCTGATGGTTGCCTTCAAAATGCCATCTTCTGCTGCAATAAATGCGTCGGTTAAGTTTACACCCTTTAGGTCGGCGCCTTCAAATTGAGCTCCCTGTAAGCTTGCGCCTGCAAACGAAGTATTTTGATCGCCGAACGCACCCAAACGTGTGTTGTTAAACTTGGCATTAACTAAACAAGCATAAGAAAAGTTGCAGCCTTGCAGCGCCTTGCCTTTAATATCCGAAAAATCCATAGCAGCCAGATAGGCGTCATTAAACCAGGTATTTACTACAGTTGCACCTTTTAGTTTACCATTAAATAGTTCTACACCTTCAAACTTAGCGCTTGTAACATCGGCGTTTGTAAGATCAACACCCCACATATTAGCATTGGTGAAAGTTCCGCCAATTAATATAGCAGAAATCATTTTAGCATTTCTGAGGTTGGCCGAAGGGAACTGTACTTTTTTCAATTGAGCAAATTCAAAATTTGCGCCCTCCAGGTCAGTATCATGAAAGTTTACTTCATCCAGAATCACATAAGGCGCATGAAGCGGTTTTGGGGGCGCATCTTTGGTAGTGAATTTTATTCCTGTTAGGTCGAGGTAGCTCCAATCTGTTCCCAAAAATGAGATATGAACAATAGTTTCATGCATACGGGTACGTGTTTCGGCAGTGCGCCCAAATTTTGGAGCCTCCGGAAAAATAACACCGGTCAAATCAGCCTTTTTCAGAATTGTTGAGGCCAGTATAGTACCCGAAAGAGTAGCGCCTGTTAAATTAGCACCGGTAAGGTCTGTACCTGTCAGATCGGCACCGGTTAAAATTGCGTTTGATAAGTTGGCACCGGTAAAGTTGGCGCCGGCAAGTTTTGCATTTGTAAAATCGGCACCGGTAAAATTAAGCCCTGATAATTGCGAACCAATCAGCAATACGCCTTTCGCATCAATTTTACCAGTTGGGAAATTCCCTGAAAATGTTGCTTTGCTTAGATTCAGATATTGCCAGTTATTTCCTATCAGGGAATAGGGCAACCTGGCATTGCGGAAAATTGTTCCGTTACCGTCGCCACGGCTTAATGTTCCATCAAATATAAAGGGGGTAAAATCTACTTCAGAGAAATCTGTTTTGGATAAGTTTGCGCCAACAAAACTTGTATTTATAAGACGAGCCCTTGTAAAGTTTGCGCCCGTTAAATCGGCACGTTCAAATGAACATTGTTCAAGTATTGCTCCTTCAAAAACTGCATTGCTGAGGTTGGCGCTTGGAAATCGGCACGAACGCAGGAAGTTCGGATGCTGATGATCTGGTCGGGTATCTGTTGAAAAACGCGCGCCCGGCAGCTCCGATAAGTCAAATCTAACGTCTGTGAGCTTCGCGTTGGTAAAGTTGGCTCTCGGCAGGTTACAAGCTCTCAAAGCTATTGCGTTAAATTCTATACCAAAAAAATCAGCATCATTAAAAGCCGTACCAGAAAGCATTTCTGTTTTGCTGGGAATATTCCAGTTCTTACCATCAAGATCTGTAGTAGTTATTGATAAGATGATCCTGCTTTCACCACTAAACCGCCACCCGGTTATATCACCCTCTTGCTGGTCGCTGTAGTAAGCGGCGATGTGGTTTTGGTCGCCGTTACTGATATAAATATCTATGCTTTTGCCTTTTATATTTACAAGAAATCTTGGTTGGGATATTCCTTGATGCATTGTCCATGCGTGCCTGTTAATGCGTTTCCATGGGTCCCTGGGGTCTTGTTCGTCATAATTCATTTCAGTCAGTCCCCCTGGCTGGGCAAATGATGCATCCCGGTTATACGAACCCGGTATTAGCTGGATAGAGAACTCGCTTGATCCTGACCGCTGATAAAGCACCATTAAATAACTAGCTGCTTCAGGTATGTCAAATCTGTACCCTCTGCGGTTAAAAAAGCCAAGTCTGGTCCGTCCTCGGGAGGGTCTTAAATACCTGTCGCCCGTTACTAAGAAAAAAGCGGTTACATAATGTCCAAAATCATTATTATTCGGGTTGTTTAATTCGCTTGCTTCTGTGATATCTTCTGTGTTGCTCATTACTGTTAAGGTTTAATGCCCGAAGGCGGTGTAAGGTTTAAGAATTACAATTTAGGATCTGGAGGTGCCGGAAGCCATAAACTTACAGAAGGTTCGGTACGTTTATTTTTTCCAAAAAGCACTTCGTAGTTTAACGTATACAAACTTCTATCCAGCGCAACCGCCATTTTTGCCGCAGCAACTCCCCTGGTGGTTACCAGTTTTTTTCCGTCCGGAGTATGAATAGTGAAGCTATAGTCATCTACTACTTTTCCGCCATTAATGCAGGATAGTACATATAAATAACCTTTACCTTCTACCGCCAGGTCAAGGTATTCTACATCACCATCATCGGGCAGGTTGAGATAGCATGATTTTGTGGCAGGAGTTGCACCATCACTGAAATATGATTCTACCGGATTGCAGTTAATATCAAATGCCTGGACCCGTTTATTTTTCGCTTCCAGCACTAATATAACTCCGTCTATACCTACGGCAATAGCAACCGGACTATCGATCAATCCATCACGCTTACCGCGGCCAGAAGCCAAACTTGCATAGGGAGCTACACTTTCTTTGGATGGTTTATCGGGTAATTTCAGGTAATAAATTTTTGATTCGTTGGTGCTGATACCAAATACATAACCTTGCGGATGCACAACATAACGATCTAACGAAGCAGAGAACCGGCCCCAGCTTTCGTCAGTTTTGTGATTAAATACGGGCGGTATCGTTTTACGTTGCCCACCATCATATGATAATTTTAATCTGCGCAGATGGTATTGACGATCGGTAGCTCCGGATGTAATAAAGAAATTGTTACCGGTGCCGTTATCTTTGGTTGTAATATCATAGGCAATACCAGCAGTATAGCTAAAACCAACTTTCGAGGTCGAGTAACCATCTTCCGGACTAGAAAGGATGGAAATATTTTGCGCCATATACATCGAATCATCTACCGGCGGACCATCCGGATTGGTATCGCGGGGGATGTGAAGACCGGTTGCCTGCCAGGTATAACCCAGCGAAGCCGGGCGTTGAGCCAAGGTTATGCTTGTTAAATCTCTTAATTCGTGTTGCTCATCTGGTTTAGCCGTTGCCCGGGTTGTGCTTGGAGCGGGGCCATCTTTTACCCAAACGTGCTTATCATTTTCAATGGCAAGTTTTTGTTTGTGTTTATATACCGATTTTTCTGTCAATGGAATTTTGTTGTTCTTTATTTCAACATTGTCTATACGGAGTGTGGTACCATGCGTTCCCTGGGCAGTAAACCAATTTGATTCTGCCTGGCCTGCCTGCCATCCATTTTCGGCATAAAAAAAGACAAATACTTTTAAGCTGCCGCCAGCCGGTGCATCACTAAAACGTACATTAATTGGATTACTTTCTGTGCCGCCAGGATGTTTGCCATAATAAACAAGGTTGGTTGCGCTTTTATCATAAATAACCTGCACTTTGTAGCTGTTTGCCAATAGCGGAAAATAATGATACTCTGTATCGGGTGTTAACGTAATATCCACGTCTATTGTGCCTACAATGTCACATTGATAAACAAATGGGGCCTGCACAACAGCAGCTATAGTTTGCCCCAGTTGAGCAAGTGTTACTGCAGTATTAAGCACCTGAAAAGCCTGGCCTACAATGGGTATCAGTTTGGTTGCGGCCGCCACGGCCACAGCCTGCTCAATCACCGTTTTAAGGCCTGTTTCTAAAAGCATTGGCCCCGCAATGTTGGCCAGCCTTAACAACGGTTTTTTGGCGTCGCCCTGCATTTCAATATCTATTCCGGTGAAGGTAAGTCCAAGCGCAATTACGCTGTACAGCACCGCTTTATCTTTCATTAAATTGGTTACCCATTTAGAGTTCATGATGGCTGCACCAGCAGTCAACATAAACAAAGGCAGGGCTAATTCTAATGCCACCGTTAAAGTTAAACCGGGCAGGCACACGCCAGAATCAAATTCGCCGGTTCCTAATCCTCCCATTAACAGCCTTATTGTACGGGCATCCTTGTGTATGGGAAAACGAACGGTAATAGATTCATTAGAAACCGGTATACCAAACGCCAGGTTAACCGGGCCCAACACGTCAAGATATTTTTTGGTTGGATCGTTTTGAAAAGCTCCTCTTAAAAACTCAGGCAGCTGTTCTGTCCAGTTTTTATCAATTGGAATGGGATTGCCTTTGCCATCTAAAAACTGAACATAAGCGCCTAGGTGCCGTAACCAATGATTGGTACATTCAATATTAATATAATTTACAAAAGTGTCGCCATCAGTATTAATAAAATCGAGACGTTTAACCACTTCCTGTGTATCGCCCTGCATCACAATCAAATCTGCACTGGCGTTATTGTCAATACTGGTACAATCTAAAGTATAATCTAACCCGGTTTTATAGCTATTAAGTGTAAACAATGCTCTGATAGTTAGTGTATTTTCGCCGCTAAAATTAATAGTACCTATGTATGGGCCGTCGGGTCCTTTTTGTTTCAGCTTTACAGGGAGATAGGCCAATCCACCGGGATGAGCGGGAACAGCAATCCTGAGCAGGATTTGATCTTTCAGTAAAAGATCTAACATTTCTGCATCAAGTACTTTTATTTTCTCGTATTTAATATCGTTGGTCCATATGCCCGTGCCCTTATAATTCCCTTTGCCCGGTGTGTGGGGTTCAACCCTTATCACCGGCGAGATGGTAAGCCCGTTTCCTGGTGTTTTGTTAGAGAGGGCCCACTTGCTTGCACCGGCTTTTAAATGCTCACCGGGTTTCACTGCCCTGGCTGTTTTTGAATCTGCGCCAATTCCGTACTGTACATCCCATTGCTGGCCCTGTAATACGGCATCTTGCTGTACGCGGATCAACGCTTCTTTCAGCGCCGACTCTACTTCGATCATTACATTTGGATGTATTTGCCGCGTATAAAGAAATAGTTCCGGGTTATCCGGGTCACGCATGTGCTCGGTTTTGCCATCGGCCAGTTCTCTCATTACCGGTTTTTCGGTAGCCCAATCTTCACCTAATTCTTCCAGAACATATGGCAGTGTATTGGACATGCCAATTGCCCTGGTGATGATACGTTCTATAATGTAAGCCGGAATTTTGCCATTATCTGATTCACTAAGGTTGATAAGACCCGGATGGTGAAATAACAAGGCAACTGCTGTATCAAAAGGGCTTATATACTCGTCAATCCCCGGTGGGTTGGCCAGATCAGCATTTGTTTTTAAGAGGCCGGGCGAGGAATCGCCAAGTAAGGCCAGCTTTGGATGTAAAACAATTTCTTCATCTTCAGTTTCTCTGATGGTTTGCAGTGCCAGCGCCCTGCCCGCGGGCGGCACATGAATCTTCATGGCAATAGTTCTTCTAACAGTTTGCCCATTGATAACTTTGGGTATCGAAATTTCAATTAGTGCGGGCCGCGATGGGGGCAATTGAAGACCCGTAATAAAATGGGTTAAACCAGCCTCTGGCAAATTTTGAAAAAGCTGGGAAGTTTTGTTGGCTTGTTGTCTTGTAAGCTTGGTGTGAACCTGGAGTGGATAGTCCTGTAAATTCGCATGAAGCATTAATCCCTCTTGATCCTTCAAGTGGGATAAGTTGAAATGGAGTGTTCTCACTTCGATAAGGTTGTTTAGATGAAAAGATTTAGATTTTTATAAATGTACGCTTCTTTTTTAAAAAGCTGGTCTAAATTGTTTCTTGTGCACATTTAACAAGAAATAATTTAACGCCTGCACATTTTAACAACGATTAAAAGGACAACCTATTGCTCAACTTATACCCTGCAAGCCGTAATAATAAATGGCTTGTCGGTTTAGAAACCGAGGAAATAAACAATTGAATTATGCACTAAATTACCTTAATGCATTTGGCGCTTACTCTTCGTTAAAGCTGTTCTTCGGCAATCTCTTTTTTTATATCGTCATTGGTGATTGCATTTTTGCTATTGCTCAATAAAAAGCGGGCAAATCCTAATGCTATAATAATGCCGGCTATACCTTGAAAAAGCACTGTTACAGGCGCACCAACATGTTCAGATATGGCGCCAACCAATAAACTGCCCAGCGGCATCATACCGAAAATAGCCATTAACAATATACTGATAACCCGTCCGCGCATGTGCGCCGCTGATTGCGATTGTACGGTGATATTGCTGATGGTAAACTGCGCTACAGAGCCAAAACCAGCCAGGGCGGCAAAAGTCATAGCCACCGGGAAATTTCTGATCTGCGAAAAACCGATCAGTCCGATGCCCATAACGATAGTGCAGATAAATTGAAGTTTTTTTAGTTGCGCGCCGGGTTTGCGCGAAGCCAGGAAAATAGTACCGCTTACCGCGCCTACGCCAATGCAACTGGTAATATAACCAAAGGTAGCGGCGTTTCCCTGAAATATTACCTTGGCAAATACCGGCAGCACTGTATTATAAGGCAGCACAAACAAGCTGATGAGGGCCAGCATCAGTACCATCAACCCAATATCGGGCGTGTTTTTCAGGTAAACAAAACCTTCTGCAAATTCATGAATAATCTTTTTGTCGTTCTTTTTTGGTACGTAGGCAGGTAAACGCATCAGCATCAACGAAACCATTACGCCGCCAAAACTTGCTGCATTAATCAAAAAACAAACCCCCGCCCCAAAAGCATTAAGTACAATGCCTGATAGTGCCGGCCCCAGCAGCTGCGCCAGGTTGGCTGTAGCTGTTGTGAGCGCCAGCGCATTGGGCAGATCGGCCTTATCGGCCACCACCTCGTTAACTAATGATTGCCGGGCGGGTACATCAAACGCATTAATAATACCCAATAGCACGCTTAACAAAATAATAAGCCATATAATATTATGCCCGCTGATAACCAGCAATGCCAGTGCGGTGGCCTGTACCATAGAGGCAATTTGAGTGACTTTGATAACCTTATACCGGTCATAACGGTCGGCTGCTACGCCGCCGAATATGGAAAACAGGAATGATGGGAAGGTTTCTGCAAAAATGGTAAGGCCGAGTAAAAAAGCCGAATGGGTAATAGAATAAACCACCCATACTACTGCAGTACGCTGCATCCAGGTGCCAAATTGCGAAACTGCCCTGCCAAAAAAATAAAGACTATAATTGGCGCTTCTGAACGCCCGGAAAACATTGAACTCACTGATCTTTTTCATGGTAGGAAGCAGACAAAAATAAAAAAATAAGGCGCTATGTGTAATAAACACCGCAAGGCTGACCTATAAAATTACACCAGCTAATGCTCGGTAGTTCTCAATTATTTTGCAAGCAAGGCCTGCCCTTCAAAAACTACACCTGCCCAACCGTGAGCCATAAATTGCCTTATGTTTTGATGATCTGTGCCGTTGGGATTATCTAAAACCGTGCGGTAATGTTCGGCAAATAAATAAAGCGTATCTTCTTTACTCAGGTTATTTATTTGGGCAAAAGCAAACACCTTTGCACTACCTTGATTTTGAGTTGATTCATTAAATGCTTCGCCATTTTTAAAGGCGGTTGGCTGGTGCTGATAGCTGGTTTCAATAAATTCAATCACGTTTTGGAATTTAAGTGAATTTTCTTTCAAATTTTCAATTAAAGTAACTAGCTGTTCTATCATGCAGAATGTTTTTTAGGAACGCAAAACTATATAAATAGAGGCTTATATCGTCTTACTTTTTTTGAACAGAGATTCAACAATGGCTCTTTTATAATGATTTTATCAACAAGTGATAAGCAATTTGTATATGGTATCATCACCATTCGTTGTTGACAAAACTTGGTAAGATAACCGTATTTTACTTTTTGTTTTTTTGTAATTGCTTTAACCGAAGTGTATCCTGTGCTGCTTTACTCACTGCGTAAACTCTTTACCGGATTGGCTAAAGCTGCTTTAATGCTTTGATAGCTTACTGTTAACAGCGTAAGCAAAATTGCACCTGCTGCTGTTGTTGCAAATATCCACCATGATAAGCCTGTACGGTAGGCATAGTGTTGCAGCCACTGATACGTCAGATAATGAGCCAGTGGCGTAGCCAGCACGAGCGCAACAACAATAAGGCGGATAAAATCAGCAGACATGGCACTCCAAAGGCTAAATACCGAAGCACCGAGCACCTTGCGCACGCCAATTTCCTTAACACGCTGTTCGGCGGTATAGGATGCCATACCAAATAAGCCAATGCAACTGATCAATACTGCTAACGCAGCAAAACTATCCGCCAGTTGGCCTACTCGTTCTTCATCGGCAAATTTTTGAGCATAGTCATCGTCAGCAAAACGGTACGAAAACGGAACCGACGGCGAATAGGTTTTACAAACCGCAGCAATCTGTTTCAATGCCTGATGGGCGCTTATCGCAGGATTAATCCTGATAATCACATTTTCAAACGGCCCGCGGCCAATGCGGAACAGGCAAGGTTTAACAGCCTCATATGGCGACTCCATCACCATATCCTTAATCACTCCGATCACTGTCATGCTTTTTTTACCCACCTGCATCAGCTGGCCCACCGGGTTTTTCAGCCCCATTGCTTTTACAGCGGCCTGGTTTAGTACTATAGCGGCAGAATCGGTCAGGAACTGGCTGGAAAAGTCTCGACCATCCGTAAATTGCCAGCCCACTGTTTTTCCGAAAGCAGTGGTTACATTAATATTGCCGAAGAAAGTGGTCATTGCCGGGTCTTTGCCCTGCCAGCTAACATCTCCCCGGTTATTGTTAACGCCGGTTACCGGGCTTGATGATTCAGCCACAGCCGATACGGCGCCGCTTTTTAGCAAATCATCACTCACCGCTGCAAACTGGCGGTGCAGATCATCATTGGTTACCTCAATATTCACCAAACCATTTCTGCTGTAACCAACCGGCCGGTTCCTGCCAAACTGTACCTGCTTATAAACCACAATGGTGCCGATGATGAGCAGGATAGAAATAGTAAATTGACTAACCACCAATATCCGCCGTGGCATAGCTGCGTAGCGCCCGGCTTTAAAAGTACCTTTTAAAACCTTTACGGGATTAAAGGACGAAAGATATAATGCCGGATAACTACCAGCAATTAAGCCTGTAAGTAAGGTAAACCCAATACCCGCCAGCCAAAAAGAAGGGTTGTTCCATGTTATCTCAATAGGTGTACCTGCTATACTGCTAAACCAGGGCATAGCCAGTTGGGCCAATAACAGCGAGAAAGCAAAAGCAATTAAAGCCGTAAGTATCGACTCACAATAAAACTGTTTGATAAGCTGCCCGCGTAAAGAGCCAACTGCTTTGCGGATACCAACTTCCTTGGCCCGGCGTTCGCTGCGTGCGGTGCTAAGGTTCATGAAATTGATGCAGGCCAGCAGCAAAACAAAAACACCAATCCAACCAAACAACCACACATATTGAATAGCGCCACCAGTATTTATGCCATCCTTAAACTCCGAATAAAGGTGCCATTTGGGCATGGGCTGCAAAAAAATTGCCGGTTTATATTTCAAATCCTCCCTGCTCATGTTGCGGAGTTTGATGTCTTTTATTTGGGCCGATACAGATGCCATATCCGCATGTTCTGCCAATTGCACATAAACGAATATAGAATTGTCGCCCCAATCGGTTGGCGAGCGTCGGTTGCCCGGTGCGTGTATATAATAATCCCAGGCGCCAATGTAAGCGGTACCATGCAGGGTTGTATTTTCGGGCAGATCCTGAAAAACACCGGAAACTTTAAAAACATCCTTATTATCTAATTTAATAACTTTTCCAATAATTGCATCCGTGCCAAAGAGAGCTATGGCAGTGCTTTGTGAAAGCAAAATGGACGATGGGTCTTTCAAACCGGCCGGTGAGCCCGCAAGCATCCGCAATGAAAATATCTTTGGTGCCTCCTCGCCCATAAAATACCCTGGGAAAGTGATATGTTTATCGCTCGTACTGAATACGTGCTGCTCGGACCATGACGATAATGCGATGTGTTTAAAGTACATCCCATAATTTTTGCGCAATTCCGCTTCTATAGGCAGGGCCACTGCAGCGCTGGTATTGACAGAACTATTCAACGTTTCGTTTTGCATCACTTGTGCAATGCGGTCATAATTAACATGGTATTTATCAAAGTTCAATTCGTTATTAATCCACAGGCCAATCAGCATTGCTACCGCTAAACCGATAGCCATGCCGCCGATATTAATCACAGCCGAAGCTTTGTTTTTAATCAGGTTTCTCCAGGCAATTTTTAAATAATTGTTGATCATGATATTTCCAGCTTAAATGTCCGCGCGAAAAGATTGCATTCAGGATTTCAATAAAGATACCAATCATTTAATTTATTGTAAATCAGTTGATTGGATGATTGATAATTTAGAATGAACGTACGCTTTTGATACACAATGTGTTCGGAACTGAGCCGGATTCTGCGAAAGCCTTGGTGATGTCGCAAATGACCCTTTAAAATGGCATTTTCTCCCCCTACTTTATATGTTGGTACAGGATAATTTTATATAGTCAGCATTTGTCATCTGATATATAATCAAACCATTATGAATAATTCAATCAGCTTATTAAAAAAATGCCGGGAGGTTTTTTCGCTCCTTGTCGTGTTATCAGTATTTTTCTTGGGTCCGCTATTACCGACCAAAGGTTTTTCTCAAAAACCGGGCGACTGGAAGCTGGAAAAAATACCAGCAGATCTGGAGAAGGATTTTGCCTTAAGTGCATTGCCTCCACACTTGCGTAAAGGCGCAACCGTTTATTTAATGGACCCCGAAAAAGGCTACTACGTTGCGCAAAAAGGCACCAACGGCTTTATTTGTTTTATTACCCGGACAGAGTGGGAATGGGCCGATTTCAGGAAAGACCTTACCATGCCGATCAGCTTTGATGCGGAAGGTGCGAGGACAATTTTCCCGGTATACCATGATGTTGCCATAATGAGAGCATCCGGAAAGTATACTGCCCTGCAAGTTAGGGATACGGTGATACATCGCATTAAAAAAGGGATATACAAAGCACCGGCAAGAACAGGTGTATCTTATATGCTGGCCCCGCTTATGCGCGGATATCCCGGCGACCCGGGTAATAATAAGATAATGACCATGAGCATGCCCCATTATATGTTTTATGCACCTTATTTAAATAATGCCGACGTTGGCGGTACCAATGACGGGCCATTAATGGTTGGTAATCCGGATAATACGCTCCTGGGAGATAAGAAAGGACCATTCGGTTATATCATTTTGCCCGCAGGTGAAAAAGAACAAGCCCAAATAATGAAGGCTAATGCCGATTTACTGAAAAGACTTGCTGCCTATAAATCTTACTATAAAATTAAAACCATGGGGATGTAGGAAGGAATCATAGAGGAATTTGGCACTCATCAGCCTTTAATCGTTGCAGTTATAGCAGATGCTGGTCGGCCACATCGGGCAAGTTATTTTCTATTTTATAAATATTGGCCTCCACTAAATTAATATTGAGGTCTTCGTAGTGATCCATTCGGTATTGAAGCAAAGATTGTTCCCCATGCTTACCCATGGCAATGAGCGAATTAATGTAGAATAATGCCCCTGCTTTTGCCATTTTCATTGCCTCGATATGCGTTCTGTATCCATAAAACGGAGAATCGGATAGCTTATAGTCAATCGCGGATATGGCGCAAAGAACCTCGCCGGTATTCCCTATTAGCCATTGCTTACCGGAAGCCCGGAGTTTTAAAGGACGAAAATCATTGGTCGAAATTTCCGTAATCAGGGTTTCATTTTTAAAAACACGGAAATATCGTATATAATTTTGCTGTTTCATATCGTAAAGCTGGTAACATTGTTTGGTGGAAGCTTAAATATTACCATATATCATTGCGGTAATTCCTAAGTGCGGTTTTTTTAAAAACAGGTTTCGATTTATCCCGTTCGGCAGAAGTGGTGTAATAAGGTAACTTAGAAAGATGGTATTTGTTTTTTATATTCCCGGTTAAAGGAGGTTTATATTTGAAGAAACCTGCCCTTTCATTTCATTAATTTACACTTGTAAATATTTCAAGAGTAAATTAACGGGTTTTTTACGCTCGTTTTTTTTATGAGAGTAAATTTTACTCTCGAAAGAGCGCTGTCTTTTCTAAAAATAGAAAGCCGAATCTTTCCCGTTTTACAAACTTGTAAAAACACGAATCAGAAAAAACCATCAAAAGAACACTTATATTTGAGATTGCAATCAGCAAAAGACTCACGAAACCAGGCAGATGAAAGTCGATCCACTTACACTCAACGACAATGACCCTAATGTTATAGCCGCGCGTGACGCTGAGAAACAGCTTTTTGATTTTTACGGCTTACAGGCAACGGATCACTATGTTTTATTGCCCGATGAAGGGATAAGGGTAAAGGTATCGGAAATTGGAACGGGCGAGCCCCTGGTGATTGTACCCGGTAATACTGGGGATGTATTTCCGCTGGCATCCCTGCTGGCTCAATTTAAAGGCAGGCGCATTATAGCCATTAACCGGCCGGGTGGCGGTTTAAGTGAGGGGATGGATCATAATACGGTTGATATTCGGCGCTTTGCTGTAAAAACAATCGAAACTGTATTAAATAGTTTCAAACTGGAAAAGGTTGACATTGTGGCGCACTCCATGGGTGCACATTGGAGTTTATGGCTGGCTATGGATTGCCCCGAACGGGTTAACAGTTTAACATTATTGGGTAACCCCGGTAACGTAATGAAAGGCGGGCCACCTTTTTTACTCCGGCTAATCATTAAGCCGCCGTTGAACAAAATATTTTTCAAGCTGCTAATGCCGACTGATAAAAGTAAAGCCTTGCGGTCGCTTAAAACCATGGGGCACAGCAGCCAAACGCTTGCCGCTCAGCCTAAAGCACTGGGCGATTGCTATTATTATTTCAGGTTATTGCCACATTACCTGATTTCATTTACAAGCCTGATGGAAAACATGGCACCCATAATAGATGAGCAGCAACTGAAACAGGTTAAGCAGCCCACGCTGTTTCTGCTGGGCACTAAGGACACATTTGCATCTGTTGAAACAGGCGGCCGCATTGCCGTGGCAATGCCAAACTGCGCGTTTCATACCATCTCCGGAGCCGGGCATTTGCCCTGGATGGAAAGCTCGGAAGAATGTGGCGACTTAATAATGAGTTTTTTGGCGAAACATTAGTAGTTTGTTGGAGACAACTCCAACAAAGGCAAAGCTTGCTGGAGACAATTCCAGCAAGGGCAAGAAAAAGTGCCGCAAACTATTAAATAAGCGTAATATCTAAACTGATTTTATCGGCAAGTTGTTCTTTTATAGTATCGGGCAGATATGGTCTGCCGCCGCTCGCCGGGATGCAGGTACCAGTAAATATACCGGTAGTCATCAGCTTTCCATTTAATTTAATGGTTTGTTTAAAATGCAACCGTGGCTGACCTCCGGCATCGGTAAAAACCTCGCACGAAACTATAAACGCATCATTTTCTTTTAGTGATCGGATAAACTTAATGGTGTATTGCGAAAGTACCATATAAATGCCTTTTTGAGCTTCTTCCTCAAAATCAAAACCTAATACTTCTCTTATGAAGTCGTGCCTGCAATATTCCATATAAAATGGATAGTAAAGGCCATCCATTATACCCTGTATATCAATATGCTCCTTTTTGGCGATGTATGTTTTTGTAAATTCCATAGTGTAGTGCAAGATGCTATAAAACTTTAAAGTGAGCAAGTAGCCGGGAGAATTTAGATGTCATTATTCAGACATCTTTAACTTCGCCTTTGTTGAAATTGTCTCTAACGAACCGCGGGTATTATATTTTGCTGTAAAAATGAAACGGCCTTTCTTTATCGGAAAGACCGCCTTTTTTTTATTTCAAACTATGATGATTCTCGTTGCCTACCAAGAAGTAGTTTATATTTAGTTAATTGATTTCCAGTATAATCTTGCCACTTATAGCACCACTGTCCATCAATTTATGTGCTTCAACAATTGCTGATAAAGGAAATACCTTACCTACTCTTGGTGTCAATTTTCCCTCATCTGCCAAAACTGCAATTTCCTGTAATGCTGCTTTGTTGGTTTCGGTAATTACCTGCGATGCATTTACGCCGTATTCTTTGGCTGTTTCGGGAGATGGCTGCATAGTTGTTGAAAGCAACGTGCCCCCCTTTTTTAATATTTTCCACAGACTTTCATATGCAGGGCCACCGGCAAGGTCAATTGCAAGATCTATACCTGATACTGTATTCGCATAGTCAACCTTCTTGTAGTCAATTACTTCATCAATACCCAATGATTTCAGGATTGCTATATCATCGCCGCTTGCTGTTCCAATAACATATGCTCCAGCCGCTTTCGCCATTTGTACGGCAAACAGACCCACTGACCCTGCAGCACCCAGAATAAAGATCTTTTGCCCGGCTTTAATATTTGCTGCTTTAAATAAAATAGCATGAGCTGCTCCGGCAACCAAAGGCATTGCTGCGGCTTCTGTAAAAGATAACGTTTTGGGTTTAAGGGCAACTTCGTTTTCATCAACCGTCATATATTCAGCATAACCGCCGGCTTTTCTGAAGTTGGGACGGGTGTATACCTCGTCGCCTATTTTAAGACTGGTAACGTTTTTACCCGTTGCTTCTATAATTCCCGCTGCTTCCCAACCCGGTGTAAATGGAAAAGAGATGGGCATAAATGCATGCAAATATCCATTCCGTATTTTGCTGTCGATTGGGTTTAGAGCACTTGCTTTCACCTTTATCAGCACTTCATTATCGGCAGGTACCGGTTTGGTTATTTCTTCATATTTTAATACTCGGGCATCGCCGTATTCATTAATTACTATTGCTTTCATTTCTTTGTGTTTTTATGAAAGCAAAGGTATTTACAGCTGAGGTTTCAAAAATTGTATAGAACGGCTATTCTTTAATAGCAACTTGGCTGATACTCCAAACGTCCGTTTAAATAAATGTGTAAAATGAGCCTGATCCGTAAACCCATTCTCGAGGATGGCATTAATCATTGGGACATTTTTACCTATAACCTGGGTTAAAACTGCTTTGATTCTTTTCCATAACAAATATTGCGAAAAAGGAATGCCGGTTTGCTGCGCAAAAAGATGCCTCGCTCTTTCTGGGGAAAGGAAAACCAGTTCTGCAATGTCTTCTAAAACTATCGAGTCATGTTGATTGGCCTCAATATATTCTAATATTTTAACCATCCGGTCGTCTATTATCCTGTTACCTCTTAAGGTGCCTAAAGAGAGGATTTGTTCCAGCAGGTTGTCGGCCACCTTTCGCATTTCATTTGCCGAGTCCGCTTGTGCGCAAGCTGTTGTAAATATTGCTAATTGCTCATGACTCAGGATTGATTCGATATCCAGAAAAGGCCGGCCTGCAAGCATTTCTTTAATTTGCCAGCCTACTATACTTTCAGCATCAATAAAAAATACCATTACCGTTGTATTCAGCGCTTCGCAGAGGTGTGTTACTTTTTGATTGATTAAAAAACCTTTAATTTGAGCATACGTTTGCCCACCAATAGTGCAATTAAAGGGTGTTTGCATACTCACAACAATCTGATAACACATATGATAATGAATATCTACAATAGCATGCCTGGCAGTAAAGGCAATAATATTATTGGAATGGATATCGTGCATAACAATTAAGCTATTGTAAGATTCTGAAGTTGCAATATTACATTTATTAATAAGCGAAGTAAAATGATTTTCAGATAAGCATAATAGTTTACAGCTTATTAACGAATAAACTTACCAGCTCCCAGAAAGATAGCCGTTCTATACCGTTTTTTAGCTTTGCTACACCTTACATTAGCTTTATAAAATAAAATCAACGAACTATTCAGCAGCTGCAAAAACATAAAAAATGCCATCTAAAATAATATTAATATTTACTTTACTTACACTAAGTGGTTTTAATTCAAAGGCTTGGGTGTATAATGCGTCGTGGAATATTCGGAGAGATTTAACGCAGATAAAAACAACAAATAGAGATACCGCTGATGATGAATTCAATAATAAGAAAGAAAGTACGTCAATTCTTGTGCGGGGTAAAAGCGTGTGGCAAATGCTAACTTATTACCAACTGTATCTCAAAAAAAAAGATGAACCAAGGGCCGACACATTGATGTATGATATGCTGAAGAAAGATAGCACTGTTGAGTTGAAATATAAAATAAGCTTGATTTCCTACAGTTATACATCTGATACCAAAACTAAATTGCTTTTTCTTTCAAACACCGGCAGGCTTGAGGAGTACAGAACATATTTTTTGAAGTATAATATTTCAGCCTTAAAATCAAATAAATATATCCGGGCGCATTATTATAATTTGGTGGCTTTAGATTCTGTATATTATCAAATTGCATCCGATAGCATGGGGCGAATTCAAATGGCCCATCATTATAATAGTTTGGGATGGTACAGTATGCTCACGCAGCAGTTTGGTAGTGTAGAATACTATTTAAATCAAAGCATTAAATATAACCCCGGTTCCAGGTATCCTTATTCAAATTTGCCACTGCTGTTTTTATTGACTAACCATTACCAAAAAGCGAAAGCATTATATTTGAAATACAAGGACCTGCCATTTGATAAAACTATGCCGACTTACAAAGATGAATTTTTTGAAGATTTTAAAGAATTAAAAGACGCCGGCATGATGAATAATGATATAGAGAAAATTATTCGATTGTTAAATGAAAAGTAATCAGCATAATTATTCCTTAATTAAAAACTTGTTGCCACCTTTCTATCCTGTATCTATTAAACTGTTATATTAGGCATTAATAACATTATAAAATAAACCTGCACTTTAAACTTATGCTGAGAATAAACACCAAACTAATTATGACATTGAGCGCCATAACCCTGGGTGCTATAGGAGTAGCACTTACATTTTGCCCGGTAGAGGTATCGGTGTGGATAGGCTTAGGTTCAGCAATTAATTTTCAAGTTATTTTACAATTATTGGGGGGATTATATTTTGGTTTTGCGATGCTTAATTGGATGTCTAAAGGGAGCATAATTGGCGGGATATACAACAAACCTATTTCCATAGCTAATTTTGCACATTATTTTATTGGTGCAATGGCGCTCATTAAAGCCCTGTTGCGAAATCAAAATTTACCAGGCTATTTATGGATTGCAGCAAGTGTTTATGCAATTTTTGCTCTGTGTTTTTGGATTATATTTTCACGTTCTCCTGTAGCAGAAACAACGGCGCAGTAGGGCCGTTGTTGTTAATCGTCTAGCCCTTTTCCGCTCAAAATTTGAGGAATATATTTTTCAACCCGATCTTGGCGGGTCTTTGCCTGTTTGGCCTGCGAGAAATAGAGCAGGTACCCTTTTTGTCTTCCCGGTGTTAGTGCTTCGAATGCAGTTTTAAGGGCTGGGATATGATCCAGTTTATATTGAAATTCTTCAGCAACCTTGAAATCTTCGGTCTTTTTAAGTTCTACTTTTAAGCCGGCTTTTTCAACTTCTATGGCTTCATAAATATATTCTTTCAATGCGGTTTCTAACTCAAATATCTCTTGCAAATTGATAAACCGGACCTGCCGGGCCGATTGTACGTTTTCGGTTTGCTGAATCAGTATGCCATGCGCATCATTTAGCAAAGCGCCTTTAAAAAATAGGAATGCACAATATTCTTTAAAACCATGTATCAAAACGATGTTTTGTTTGTTCAACGAATAGCAGGGGCAACCCCATTTTAATTCTTCCGTTAAACCGCAGTTGAGCGCTATTGTTCGTAATTTCTCATACTCTTCCTGCCATTGTTTGGCTTTATCAAAAAAGAAGTTAACCTTAGGATTCATGGTATTCATTATAATAGTATGTTTCTTTTATGTAACGTTAACCCGCGTGTTATTGTGACCGGTAGGCGACTCACCGTAAAGTTATAAAATGTTCTGATCTTGCTAAAGATTGCTTCAGCAAGATCAGAATTTAACTTTTTTTGTGATGTTATTAAATTAAAATTACCATTGTTGTTTAACAATATTAAACATCCAACGGATACCAAAACGGTCTTTACAAGTACCCCAGTATCCCCAGAATTCATCATGTGGTGGCACGCTGTCCGCTCCGCCTTCCGATAGATCGTTGAATAATTTATCAGCCTCTTCTGTAGTATCGGGGCTCAAATTGATGGTAAAATTGTTGCCTTCTACCAGTTTTTGCCCCATGCTTTCCAGTATATCGGTTCCCATTATCTGGATGCCGCTAAGTATAGGCAATGCCACGTGTGCTACTTTGTTTTGGTCGGCTTCTGACAGCTCTGGTGCGCCGGGCTGTCGCGGAGTGTCTTTGAAACGCATTATTGGAGTAGAAAATTCCGTTCCGAAAGCTTTTTTGTAATGATTAAATGCTTCTTCGGCATTGCCGTTAAAGTTTAAATAAATTGATACGCTTGCCATTGTTATAGGTTTTTATGATAATTGGATATTTTGAATAATTATATGTGTCGGTTGTTATAAATTTTATTGATCAGATGCTGTGATTTTTCTGTCGGTAGGTCTCAAATACCATGATAACACAGTAAAAATGGCCAACACAAAAGGAGCAATTATTTGCACAGAAACATCATTACTTGCAATATGCGAAATCACGGCACCCGTCATCGTGAAAAAAATACCCGCATAGGCCCATTCCTTTAGTAATTTAAATTTAGGTATCAATATGGCGATTATGCCCAATACTTTCCAAATGCCGATGATCGAAATAAAATAATTAGGATACCCCAATGGTTTAAAACCCTGCACTACTCCTTTTACTTGCAAAGCCTGCGCAAACCCTCCCGAAAAAATACAAAAGGATAATATTATAGTAATTATCCAATACCAAATTAGTTTTCTTTTTTCCATTTTTTAATTATTTAAGGTTTTTAATAGTGCTTCTATTCGGTTGTGTGCCATGTTTAAGCCTTGTGCAAATGGTAATTTTAACAGCTGATCCCTTTGTGCAACTGATTCGTATATTACATGCATATTGACTTTGCTGGTGTCATCGGTAAGTTTTTCAAATTCCGTTATCTCTAACTGGACGCCAAACGATGTATTGTCCATTTCAAATGTGCGTGTAATCTTATGGTTGGGGATAAATTCATGGATCACCCCGTTAGCTTTAAATACAACATTGCCTTTAGCGTCGGTTGTTTCAAACTGCCAGCTACCATGCTTTTTGCTTTCCAGCTTCAATACCTTGGTTCCCATCCATTGCTCAATAAGTTCTGGCTCCGCATAAGCTTTAAAAAGCAATTCCAACGGCAAATCAAACTCTCTTGTGATCGTTATATCTTGCTTGCCATCTTCGGCATTGATCTTTGTTTTTAGTTCCATATTAGGCTATTTTTTTGGTTTGTATGCTTTCATTATACTTTCCAGTTTATTAAATCTGTCGTCCCACATTTGGCGGAACGGCTCAATAAAATCGGCTACTTCTCTCATTTTTTGTGCATTAATGTTATAGTGAATTTCCCTGCCGTTTTGCTTTTGTTCCAATAATTGGCATTCGGTGAGTATTTGCAGATGTTTTGAAACGGTGGGCCTGGCGGTATCAAAATTTGCTGCTATGGCGCCCGCCGTCATTGATTGAGAAGCCACCAATAACAAAATAGCTCTCCTTGTTGGGTCAGCAATTGCCTGAAAAACATCTCTTCTTAAATTCATTACGTAGTTATTTGACTACAAATATAAATGTAGTTATTTAACTACGCAATTTTTTTATAACCTTTTTTTAATACAGCATTATATAACAAAAAGCCCGGCATTCTTTAATGCCGGGCTTGTATTTACAGTTTGATGAAAGTGATGTTAGTTGTTTTAATAAATTGATAATATATTTCAATACACAAAAAAATAATTACATATTTTGGCGTGCTGAATATGTATCTTTTCACAATAGCTGATGTTAATTCAAAATCCCACTGCTCCAACAAATACGCCAACTACTGTTTCTGATGCCCTCAACGAGAAATATTACCCTTCGTTAAATGGTTTAAGAGGCATTTCCATAATTATGGTGGTGTTTATGCATCTCAGCCTCACTGGCAATTATTTTTACCTTACTATTTTTAATGGAGGCTTGGGGGTAGGTATCTTCTTTGTTTTGAGTGGATTTTTAATAACTACCTTATGTTTAAAAGAACAAAGGCAAACTGGTACACTGTTATTAAAGGATTTTTACATTAGGCGTTTACTACGAATATTCCCGGTGGCTTACCTGTATATCCTTGTAGTGTTTCTTCTCAATTATTTTTACCACTCGCCAGCGGCCTGGTTTCAATACGCCGGTGCCATATGCTACATTCTGAATTTTAGTTACTTCAGGAAAAACCAAAATGCGCCCGAATTAAATCATATGTGGTCGCTCGCTGTGGAGGAGCAGTTTTATATTATCTTCCCGTTTATCTTGAAAAAAAGCTACAAAGCCTTCTTTTGGTCCATTATATTTATAGTGGCTATATTGCCGCTAATTTGCTGTGTGCAGGAATTATATAAGCCGCTGTCAAACGGGGCTTTATACTATTTTACCCATTATTTTATCAAATTTCAAAGTATAGCAGTTGGTTGCTTACTATCTATGCTTGCTTTCGATAAAAAATTAAATTTTAAATGGTTGTTACAGTATAAACTATTCGGAAATTTGGTGGCTATTTTTCTGATTTTTTACCTTGGGTTCGATCAGTTTTATAGCGTTAAATCAATGTTTATCAATTTAATTATATCCGTTTTGGTGGCTTATATCATCATTGCCAATATAGTTCCCTCAACTGATTTTATTTATAAGTTTCTTAATAATAGATTCTTATCATTTTTGGGCGTGCTGTCATACAGCGTTTATATTTGGCAGCAGATGTTTGTTTACGGCAGTTCAAAATGGCCACATTGGTTAGTTACTTATCCTTCCAATTTAATATTCATCATAATTGTGCCTTGTTTATCTTATTTCTTTTATGAAAAGTATTTTCTGAAATTGAAGACACGCTTTGGCAAACTAAAAACAGCCGGCAACAGTTAATCATAAATCAATAAATTGCAGAGGATAAGTTTGAACGATTTAACTTAAGCTGCTGGCGTAGCAGCTTTAAACTCATTCTGATAATACCATTCTAAAATCGTAACACCATCGCCCCAGGTAAGTTTACCATTTGATGCAATTTTCGCTATAAAAATGGATAGATTGTGAAGGAATGCGCTCTGTATGTCGCCATCCAATCCTTGCAAAACTTTTATGGCACATGCGGTAATTTGACTGGCATCTGTTAAACCGGCGCAACTGTCGGCTAGTTTAAGCTCGGTTAATACGCCTGGCAGCTTGGCTCTCAGCCAGTTTTTTACGTCGTCGTCAATGTCGCCTGGGATAATAGCAGTGAGCACATCCGCCGCGGGCGAGTCTACAAAGTTTTTAATGTTTTCGGTCACTATGACACCAATGTGAACAGCTATTTGCATTTCGGCAGGGAAGCCATTAAATAAGGTTTTAATTTCGGCCCATATTTTATCGATAAAAGTTTTTAAGCTCATTTTATTTTTGTTTTAGTTTGATTATTTATTTGTTTTGAATAGCACTCAATAATACAGGTTCTGCTGTTTTCAATACCCGTAAATTTCTATTGGTTTGACGGCCGCCCGGATTAACTATCTTAATTTCTTCCACTTCTTTTTGATGCAACGATACCTCATCTTCCAGCATTTTGATGCGAAGATTATTGATTCTGGCTTCAATTTCCTGGCTGCTTTTAATGTCGCGTATATCGTTTTTCAAACCGAAGTAGGTAGTCATTACCGATGCTACAATACTGGCCGTACTCATAACCGTTACCACCAGATTTTTTACTGTGATGCCCTTTAGCTCGCGGTGTTCAATTGTTGTCATCTGTGTTTATGTTTAATAGATTTAACAATCAGGCAGCCATAAATAGCTGGCTTTCTTCTTTACGGCGTTGCACCAGCGTGTCACAAATTATTTTTTTGCCTGTTTGCGGATCGGTTATTTTGTCCCATGCCATAAAATGTGTTGCAGCTTCGACGTAGTTTTTTTCGTTGAGTTTTACTAATAATGTCGACTCCTGCAATGCGCCTGTGCCCTCGTTATAGGTAAAGGAAACCAGGGCATCAAACTGGTTTTGCGTTAAAGGGACTTTTACTGCCTCATTTACCGCGTCCTCATACGGGCTCATGGTATTTCTGAAAATGGCGTCGGCCTGCATTTCGCCTGATAATTGGTCGCCGGGCTTTACAGGTTTACCATCATGGTATCGGGTTGAACCGTAGCCGATAGTCCAAACGCCGGCAACATCGCGGTAAGCGGACAAACGCAGCCCCTCGAAATTTTTAATAATGGCATAGCCACGATCACTTAGTTTCATTGATTTTTAATTTGATGTTTAAGAAAAGGTGTTTGAATGCGCTTTTTTATTTCAAATGACCGGGCGGTCAATGCGCTTTAAGGTTTGCTATTGGACCGATCTTACAATTTGGGCAGGTGTGAAGAAATTTTTGCCGAGGTACGACAAACCCGCGGCCAAAGCAACGCTGCCGATAACCTGCCAGTTAAAAGTAAGGGAACCAGCCTGGATACTAGATTGAATGGCCGCAATTACAGCCCCGCCAACAGCCACGATAAGTCCCTTGGCAAAATCCTGAAGATTTAAAGAGAAAAGAGATGAAGTTTTCATGTGTTTGATAAGTTGTTTTTAGTGAAGAAAATCATTTATAATTAGTTTATTTGGGGATATGGTTTTGAAAAAAGAGCTAAGCACACTTTGGAATAAATTGACCTCGGATATCACAGAAATCCCCGAAATTTTAAAAACCTCCTACTTCCCCGGCTTAGATGGATTAAGAGCTGTGTCTATAATTCTCGTAGTGATAAGTCACGTATATTATACATCGGAGTTGGCAAAATATATTCGTGGCGACCTAGGCGTGGAAGTTTTTTTTGTAATTAGTGGTTTTCTGATTACAACTCTTCTTTTAAAAGAGAAAGTTAAGTTTGGCGAGGTATCATTGAAGCAATTTTACATTAGGAGAGCGTTGAGGATTTTTCCAGTTGCTTATCTATATCTGTTTTGCTTAGTAATACTAACTATTATTTTCAACCTCAATACCACCTTAAAAATGTTCTTGTCGGCTGCTGTGTATATAGTCAATATTCCATTAGTTTATGGAAGAAATTGGCAAACAGGACACTTTTGGAGTTTGTCTGTGGAAGAACAGTTTTACTTACTTTTTCCATTCTTTCTGATCAGAAATCCAGGCAGATTTTTAATTTTTATTGCCGCGTTTTTATTGGTCTTACCATTGATTGTTTTAGTAGGGGTACTGCCATTAGACTTTTATAATAATCATCCTTTAATCCATAAATTTATCCGTCTTTTTGAATTTCTATTTGCGACGGGAACCTCCTGCATTCTGATTGGCGCAGCGATTTCAATATTGCTTTTTAAAAAAATGATTGTTTTGAAATGGCCTTCAGCTTACTTTTTAAGTTTTTTTATTTTTATTGTTGCGATGGTAATAGGCTACCTGGACTTTTTGAATGATTATATAAAGCAGTATTTGTTTGCACTTTTAATAGGATATACCATTATACTAAATTTAAAAAAGGATAATTTTTTTTCCATAATACTTAATCATCCGTTGATGATTAAACTTGGAGTCCTTTCTTACAGTATTTATATCTGGCAGCAGCTATTTACTCGTGAACAGCCCTGGCGTGGGCACTTTAAGTATAGTGATAACATTTTATTGAATTTGCTTGTCCTTTTTATTGTGGCTTACTGTTCTTATAATTTTTATGAACGTAAATTTTTAAAACTTAAAAGAAAATATAGCACTGTGTAATATTTAAGGATTGTTTACTATACATGTATAGCGTATTAAAAAAAGTAGTAGATAAAGAAGTGAAAATTTAATCCTTAAGAATTGGTCAATGTGAAACCATTTTTGTCCCAAATTCATTTATTCTATTATGAAAGTAATAATGTTACCATTCTGGAGATAAAAAATAAATGCTATGGTTGAGTGCTAGTTAAAGTTAGCTCAAAGTACGCTGTGAAATTGTGAGTTTAGTTTCTAACTAACTTATCTTAGGAAATAGATATTGCTTGATTTCCTTAATCCCAAAGATTTAAAAAGACAAGTAGCGTTTCCTGTGTTTGATTAGTTGTTTTTAATGCAGAAAAATTTCATTTTTAATTGGTTTATTTGGCGATATGGTTTTGAAAAAAGAACTAAACATACTTTGGAATAAATTAACTTCAGACATCACAGAAATCCCTGAAATTTTAAAACCATCTTATTTCCCAGGACTGGATGGGTTGAGGGCGGTGTCAATAATAATCGTGGTAATAAGTCATTTATTTAAATTCAGCTGGTCAAAATATTTCGATGGAGAGATAGGTGTAGAGATTTTTTTTGTGATAAGTGGTTTCCTTATTACAACACTACTTTTAAAGGAAAAAGTTAAATTCGGAGAAGTATCATTGAAACGATTTTATGTTCGACGAGCTTTAAGGATTTTTCCCGTCGCTTATCTATACCTATTTTGTTTATTCCTTATCACAATCGTTTTTAACCTTGATACAACCTTTAAAATGTTCTTGTCTGCGGGATTGTATATAGTTAATATTCCAATAGCATATGGAAAGAACTGGCAAACAGCCCATTTTTGGAGTTTGTCCGTGGAAGAACAATTTTATTTGATTTTTCCATTCTTCTTGATCAAAAATCCTAGCAGATTTTTGGGTTTTATAGGTGTGTTTTTGTTGATTCTGCCATTTATCGTTTTGATCGGGCTATTACCATTGAATGTATACAACAACTATCCTTTGTTTTTTAAATTTATTAGGCTTTTTGCTTTTTTATTTGCACTGGGAACAGCCTCAATTTTGATAGGAGCGGCCATGTCAATATTTCTTTTCAAGAAAATAATTGTTTTGAAATATTCTTCCACCTACTTTTTTAGTTTTTTTGTTTTTGTTGCCGCTATAATATTACGTTATCAAGTTTTTTTAAATGATTACATAAAGGAATATTTATTCGCATTTTTAATCGGTCTTACTATTATATTGAATTTAAAAAACGATAATTTATTGTCCAAAATACTTAATCATCCAATAATGGTTAAAATTGGGATCTTATCTTACAGTATTTATGTTTGGCAGCAATTGTTTACAAATCAGCAACCATGGAGAGGATTATTTAAATATTCTGATTCACCGCTTTTTAACATACCAATTTGTTTGCTTATAGCGTATATATCCTATTTTTTTTATGAACGAAGATTTTTGAAATTTAAAGAACGGTTTAAGAATTGATATTTTTGAAAATAATGATCAATCACCCTTTTTGTTCCATTATGTCGATTTGATAAAAAGGAAAATCGGCAAATGTTACCGACATGCCTTCTATCTTTGTGACCTCATTGAAAATAGTATCTTGTGAATCTTGTTGGAAGTTTATAGCTGCGCCCAACATAGTTACAGGAGGGTCGGGAAATTTGTAGCCCTTATCATGGTCCTGCACAAATAGTACAGTTCCCCCTGTAAATTCAGTGACCTCAATAACAATACCGGCTCCCGAAAAATTAGTAACATCCGCTACTCCCCTGAAGTTTTGATTGGTATAGGTCTCCGAATTATAACTTATTGAACCGCTAACCTGATAAAGCATATTAGCTTCTATCATTCCGCTTGTTATATTGAAAGCCATATATTACGGAGTTAAATTTGATGCCCTTAGGTAATATCTAAATATCATATGCTTAGAACTTATGTTGAACTCATCGATGCCTATACCACCCCGGACGTACGCAGGGTCCCCATTACCCCTTAAGATAGCACCGCTACTTACATCTCCCATATTGTTTGATGTTGGAGTAAATGCAGGATCATAATGTTGAAAAGGTAAAGTGATTTCATCAGGAAAAGCCAATTCCACGACTGCCTCTCCCGACCAGTTATTGTTATCTACGGCTTTAAAGTATGAGTTTGCCTCGTAATCAACAGAATTGTAAGAAGCCGTGCCAGAGACAACAAAGTACCAATAGCCAGCTACTAAAGCATCCGTATTTAATGCAAAATTGCCACCATTATTAAACCTTGCCATAATGGTATGACGTTCGGGGGCTTCTAAAATTTCCCTTACTACACCGCCTGTAGTACTGCTAAAAGTTAAATCAGTTGACGCCGTGGTAAATCTATCACCAGGTTGATAAGTGTTGCCGTTATTTAATATTGAGCCATTCTCAACCAAATAACTTCCCGGATAAACCAGTGTAGCTGTGGTGTCTAAGGTACTAGTTGACAAATCGGGAATAGAATCGACATATTGACCATTTCTGTCAGCATTTACACCAAAAGTCGGTATTTTGCTTATAATGCGACCCATATTATTGAGTTGTGGACGTGTGTCAATTTGTCCATCAATAGTGGAATTAGCAAAAGTTATGCTGTCGTCAGCAATATTTAGATTACTATTGGTAGAGAAATCAAAGCTGCCATCGGCTTCAATAGCTCTCGCTTTTATAGACGATCCAATGCTTGATGCTCCCGCAAAAGTTCCATAATAGCTTAAATTTTGCGCAGGACTTGAAAGTGAAAGGCTAAAATCTAATATGTTGATATTGTTAAATAGAGGATCAGCCATAATGCATCGATTCAAGGGTAAAACAATGCCTGGAAAACTAATATTCAAAGCGGTAATTAATGCCTCTATAGAAGTATAATAAGTATACCCTGTGCTTATCGAAGGATAAAATATAGTGGGGGTAATACTTGAAAAAGCGAATGTACAATTCCAAAAAAGCGAATAAATTATATTAGGACAGGTGTCATTAAATGAAATATTACATTCGTAAAAAATGCAGCTTGAGCGCAATGGATATACATAACTTTGATTTTTGATATATATGTACAAACATTTATAAAATGTGCAATTTGTCCAACTTCTATATGCGGTCTGGGAGATTAATGTGCCTGAAAAATTGGCGACTATACAATTGACTAATGTGCAATCTTGCCCTACCGGTCCACAATAAGTGAATGCGCAATCTTTGTAATATGCGTCCCCTCCTCCTGAAAGGCCTGCATTGGATACACCATTACCTATAAATTTAATATTATAAGCATTCATGTTAGTCCCTCCGAAACTCCCTAGATATGAAAAGTCAATAGTTACATCGCCGTCGCCAATAATATTAGATATTCGAGTTGATTCTCGGTAAGTACCGCCACCGATAATATAAAACTGGTTAGGGAACGTAGCAATAGCAGCCCCCATAGTTCTAAATGGATATTGACGACTACCGTTCCCAGTTACGTCATTACCAAAAAGTGCTATATAGCAATAACCTGTAGGCCTGACATTATCTTCAGTTGAAGGTATTGAGAAATTATATGGATTATCTGAACCCGGTTTATATGTCCAATTATAAGTTGCACTCATTTGTTAAATTATTTAGTTGTCTCTGCAAATTAATTTTAAATTACCCCTCAGATTATTGGGGTCAGAAAAAGAATAGGTTATCAATACAGTATCGCCTGCGTTATATGCAAAAGGATACGTTTGGGCGTCGGTCGAATAACTGGCAGCATAGCCTATTTTCAGTTTCAAGTTGGTAAGATTCGCTATTAAGCTTGAAAGTACATTGCCGGCGTTTTGCATTAAAATAGATACTTCATTTAAGGAAACAGGATTGATGCCATACTGTATATTTTTTTGCTGATCTAAAATTACACTCAACGTAGTCAGTGCTGTCATTATGTTGGCGTTATCGGTTCCTGCCAACGCTTCTGTAACGGTCGCTAATGCTGCTATCCCAGCAGTTGTGGTGGTGGCTGTAGGATGAGAATTATTTTGCCAGCTTGTATCGTAATCAGTATTTGTGTTTTTAGCCAGCACTTGTCCCGTTGTACCCCCCGCGGGTACACCCTGACCATTCGCACCAGTCGCGCCAATTGGGCCGGCTGGGCCTTGTGGGCCTGTTGCTCCATCATTGCCTAGCATACTTACACCTGCGGGCCATACTCCGGCTGCCCTGGGGCCAAAAATAAGGTAGCTTGATGTGTTGATGTAAAAATTGCCGTCGGCGCCGGTGGTATTGTTAGCTGGGTTGGTGGTCCCGTATAAGAGTGTGTTGCCGTTGATGCCGTTGGTGCCATTAGTGCCGGCAATACCTTGTGGTCCTTGCGGGCCGCTAGCCATGGAAAATACTTGCGACCAAGCGTTATTCGTTTTCTCGTAAAAGACGCCGGTAAGTGTATTGACATAACTATCACCATTTTTGCCGGTGGTTGATGCTGGTGTTCCTGCGCCGTAAAGTAGGGTGCCGTCGGCCGCACTTGGATTGGGTAGGGTATAAACAACAGTCCAGGTTTCGGCTACTTTCTGCGCAAATGATCCGGATGTAGTATTTACAAATACGTCGCCATTGTTTCCGCTGGTATTTTGTGGTAAAACGGTACCGAATGAAATACCCGCACCGGTATTCAGGTTGGCTTCCAGAAACTGCAAAAGCAGGGTGAAATTATATTGATAATCGGTCCCACCATCAACCAAAACAGAAACATCCATTGCATTAATGACGGTGGCTATTGGCAGGTCGGTTATTTTTTTGTCTGTAGGCATAGTGTGTTTTTTGATTGCACTGATTTGTTTAGGATTACACTGATTTTTGTCGTAAATCAATATACCCCCTAAAAGAGTGCCTTAATTCATAAATTCAGTGATTGGCAGATAGCTGTCCAGGCCTGAAGGATCATAGCCTGATGGATAATTGAAATTGGTACGGTCAATACTTCTGATGCGCGGACCTGCCTGACGGCTGCTTTTATTTTTGCCGTTGTAGTGCCATAGCGGAAATTCGGTTTTATTATCCCACAAAAATTTTTCTACCTCATTGGCGTGGGCATTAGCTACGCTGCGTTGTTGTTGTACTAGTTTTATTATGTCTTTTGGTGCAATGGCATCTGCATTATCATGATGCTTTAACACAGGACCTGTTGAAGTATAGTGTACTGCGTCCGCTTCAATAAAACGGGCAAAGGTGAAGTAAACCAGTGTTGGTATCAAGCCTTCGTACAATACGATGTGGCCATACCTGTCCAGGTATTCGCTACCGTTTAACAGGTCTTTGTATTGCTGCGGGGTTGTATCCATAATGGTACCATCGGCATTAAAATTCTGGATAAAATCATAATATAAGGCATGACCTAAAAAAGGTTTTAGATCCAGATCCTGTGCTTTTTTGATGAATACGTTCAGACGCTCGGGTTTTACGTTTACACTGATGTCTTCGTAATTCTGAAATGTGGTTTGGTTGATAAGATATATCGGATTCATGTTGTTGGGCGTAAAAAATCCATAGACCATAGTCGATAGTCCATAGTTGGGTTATTGAAGAGAAGGTTAATAAAGTTCAAAAAGCTATGGTCTATGGTCCATCGACTATGGACTCCTGAAACCTTTAAGCCTGGAGGCACATAGCTTCGGCTTCACTTGTTTTAAAGCCGTAAACATAAACCAGTGTGGCTATTTTGTTTTCGGCAGGCATGTCTGCCAATAATAATTGGTTAATACTGGCTCCTGCTTTTATACCTGTTAAATCATCTGCGGCATTGGCAGGAACAGGAATAATACTCCAGTTATTTGCCGGATTAATGTTGAGGTAATAGTGGCTGAAGATTTCTTCAATAGCTTCTGATAACTCCAACCTGTCGGGGGCGGTATTGTCATTGAATTCGCGGATGGCCTCGCGCTTTTCGCCACCGTTACTTAATCCCGATGTACCTTCTGAATTAATTAATTCTTTAGGAATAGAAAAGCCCTTAATAATGCGTGCCTCAACTGATTTTTCGGTGGTTTCAAAGAGCTTGTCGTTGTTTTGAATGGAGTAGGGTTGAAATTCGGGTTTTGACGTTTCATCCTCATATTCAATAACGATGATCTTTTGAGCACTTTTTGCTCCCTGGAACGATCCTAAATCTTTTTCCAACTGCGATGGCGAATTGGAATACGTGTATTGATCTTCATCGGGCCTGCTGTTATCGGCCTCTTCCCTGCGCGATTGCATGAAGAGCATAGTTGAGGGTAGAAAACCGGTAGTCACTTCGCGGTTATTGAATACCTTGATGCCAGCTTCGGTCTCAAAATCTTCCCAAACACTATCGGCCTCAATTAATGGGTAATCATCCACCTCGGGATTAAAGAAATATAGCTGTCCCTTGTATTTATCCCATCCGCCTGCGGCTAATACCTGCTGTTTAATTACATTTTCATCAGGATTATATTTGTCGAGGAAAGTGATTTTGCTTCGCATGATATTTTTCCATGTTTTGCGTCCCCAGTCGGAGTACAAAGCGTATTTATCCGCAGTATCCGGGCAATCTGTATCACCCATCCGTATATCCTCAAACTTTACGTAGTTTACAGCCGTTATTTTAAAATTAGCGTTATAATTAACATGAATACCAAAGCCGGTAAACAGCGCCTTGTCAGTTGCTACCGCCTTTAATAATTTAGCCAGCGTAAGTCCTTTTTGATTGATGATCTGTTTGCCAAGGCAGGGTTCTTCAAAGCCGTTGCCTGCAATAAACTTAGCCCTTTTGTTCCAGCAATCCTTGGCAGTCGGAGAAGCGGCCACCAACTCGAGCATACGCTGCGGATAGGCATTATCCATATCGTAATTTAATATGCCGAAAGTTTGGTTAGGCCTAACCAGTATCCTGCGTTCAATTTGTGGTAAATAGGTTTTCATTAAGTTTAGTTTTTATTGAATTATAAAATGGCCGGAGATATCCGCCGCTGAAGCTTTCTCTGTCTCCAAAGCTTCTGGTTTGTTAGCGATGGGGATTTCCTTTTTCACCCCGTCCTCAAACAATGCTGCTATGTGCGGATATTTTGCCAGATACCATTCGGCTTCATCGTCGCTCAAATTGCCATTATGATGCACCGCATGTGAACCGGGAGCAAATTGATGTATACCGGGTTTGAGTTTGAATTTCTTTTTCATGGAGTCATTAATTTTACTTGTTATTCCTGATTTTGGCCATTAGCCGATTAATGACTAATGACCAAATGATTCAATGACCAATTACGCTGCCACCAACGCTTCAATTGCTGCAATGGTGCTGGCATAGGTTGCCGTGCCGCTTGTTGGGGCAATTGATACTGCGCGAGGTGGATAAGGCTCCCTTAATTTATCGGGATTGGTGAGTTTTAGCTTGTAACCGCCGTCTACCGTTTCATCGGCTGCGCTGCGTTCGGCATCGGTTAAAATTAAACCGTTTACTGCGCCGAATAACTCAACTGCCGAATCGCTTGAACCGTAATTGTTTACCGCGATGGCACATACGCGGCCATAGCCCATAGCCATTAACTGCGTTTTAATATCGACAGAAAAACCTGCGATATTGAAATCAATTTCCTCAGTATAGCGCGGCCCTACTGATGTTTTTGCCAGTTTAGAGCTGGTATTGAAACTGTTATTAGTACCCTGGAACTGGTAAATATTAGCGGTGCCAACTGGTGTGATGCCAGTGACAATGAGCGGATTGGTGGTATCAAAAGTGAATGTGAAATCATCCTGGTTAAAGATGTAAATCACATCCTCAATACCGGCGGTAACAGGCGAGGCAGTTCCTAAACTGAAGCCCGCATTTATTTTATTATAAATTGTTGACATGTAAATTGGTTGATTAAGTTAAATGTGTTAATTAAGTTGATAAGGTTGGATTTGGTTGATTAAGTTGTTGCGTTTTCACCATTCACTTAATCAACCAATCAACCGTTCACTACGCTGATAAATAAAACAGCTCGTTAGCAAATTTGAAGTTTACGGCGGCTTTCATACGGGCTTTCATGCGCACCACATCGTCGTTTGTATAAGGTTTCATGTAAACGGTTGATAGTTCGGAAGCATCACCTAAAAGATCGACCCCTAAAAACAGGTTAGATGAGCGGGCGCCTAAAATAGTGTTGGCCTGCCAGTAATTCATGATCTGTAGTGGAATACCCAGGTAATCCATCTTTTTCAGATCCGTAAATGCGTTAATAACATTCAGCGCTTTGTTGGCCTGTGCCTGAGCGTATGCGTAACCTACATGTAAAGGTATCTGCAAGTTAAAATCGTCCTGGATACGGTCGGCCGGATCAAGCTGTGCATACACGCTGCCTAATACTGATAGCACGTTGCTTACATTAATATAGCTTATGGTGGCCGCTGTTGCAGTGCCGGTAAAAGTTGCCGGTTTGCGGGTATTGATCTCGTTATAGTTGCGTACCAGTTTAAATGAAGTGGCGCTGGCTATCTGTATAAAGTACGACTGACCCTGAATAGCTATACCGCCAGTGCTGTTAGTTGTATCTTTAATACTGCCGGTAACGTTGGTAATGGTTACCACGTCGCCATCGGCAAGGGTTGATGTATCAGACACGGTTACCAGGCCTGTGTTATCTATTGCTGTTGCTGCCATTGAAGTTGCCGGTTTGCCCAGCCCCACTTTGTAAACGCCCGATGCTGCCGAAATAGTTGGCAATAAGCCGGTAAACGGAGCTGTAAAGGATGCTTCGGTAGTTGAGCCTTTGCCCAGCCAGTACAAACGCTCATTGGCTATTTGTAGCTTAGTGAGGTAACGCTGCACCATAAAGTCTGACAGGTCAACCACACCTTCGTAATCCATAAAGGCGCCAGGTTTAAGGCTTTGGGCCTCCCATGATTGAATCAGATTGTCCCACTGTTCCTGTTTCATAAATTCGTACACTACCGGGTCAAGGTAGCTTTCGTTTTGTAAGGCAGTTGTACCCTGGTCGGTAAATATGCCCGATGGATCCTGTAGTACTACGTTGTCATCAACATCAAGAATTATCTTGCGCGATTTTACGTCGTTAATAACCGTTAGCAGCCCGCGCTTAACTGAATCAGCTTCCAGCAGCGTGCTTGCCATAAACCCTGCCAGTGCTTCACCGGCATAGGTGTTGTTTGTAAATGTAAATTGAGCCATGTTTTGTTTTTAAGTTGATTGGGTTTATTAAGTTGGATTAAGTTGATTGAGTTAAATTGTTATGATGAATAGAAACTATTCGCCTAATCAACAACTCACTAAATCAACTACTTCGCTACCGCTTTTTTAACTGCATTTTGAGCCAGCGGAGTTTGCGGGGCGAAGAATGGAGCGGGCTCTGTTTTTGCTTTGTTGCTGCGTTTTGATCCCTCGGGTGTAAAGTCTGACTTGATTTCGTTTCTCACTTCGTCTCTTGTTTTTTTAAGGCGACTGTTTGCTGCTTCCAACGCCTGTTTAGCTTCTGATAACAAGGCGTTTTGTGCATGCAGCTTGGCTTTAACCGATTGCAGTTTGTTTTGAACGTTCACTGGTTTTTTACCTGCTTTAAATTTGTCTGATGGTGCATCATCATCGTCATCATCAGCATCTGGGTCGGCATCAGGATCAGCTGCCAGCGGGATAATCTTTTGTACCTGGCCGCCCGATACGGCTACTTTACTGCCGTCGGCTGTGGTGTAAGTGTCACTCGCTGCCGGGCTGTCCATGCCTTCGTCGTTATAAACTTCGGTGCCCTCGTCCAGCTCACCGGCATGATGCAGTACGCCTTTATCGGTAATGGTTTGTTTGTTTACTACCTTCTTAAAGAAGTTCATAATCTTATCTAAAACCGACGCGGTTTTATCGATAAGTTCTTTGTTTTCGATGTTCATGTTGCTTTTTTGGGTTAAGATTTTGTTGATGCACCGCTGGTAAACTGCCGGTGCTGTGTTGATATAATTTTTAATGATGGCGCTATTGGTGATGGTAGCGTTGTAGTCTTCTACCTGATCGATAAAACCCAGATCGAGGGCCTGATCGGCAGATAACCAAGTGACGGCGTTGATTAAGTTGTTTATAGTAACGCCATCCAACCCGGTTTTGTCCATATAAATCTGTGCCAGGCGCGATTGGACTATATTCAACATCTGCACATCTTTTAAAAGCTCATCGGCATTGCCGCCTGTGCCTACCATCGGTTTGTGGATCATGAGCAGTGCGTATTTGCTCATTACTACCGTTTTGCCGCCCATCGCTACTATTGATGCTGCCGAAGCGGCCAAAGCATCAACATAAGTGATTACGTTGCCTGGGTATTTTTTAAGCAGATCATAAATAGCGATGGCATCAAAAGCGCTGCCGCCAACAGAGCTGATGTGAACTTCTACATCCTGTCCGGCAGCTATTTCCAGTTGTGCTTGTATGTAAGATGATGATAAGGTGCCCGAGCCAATACAATCCGTATCGGTATCGTATAGATAAATTTTGTAACTCATATGTCTTGAAAAGATTCCGGAAGTTGGTAGGTGCAAACTGCCGGAGTGGGGTTAGTGGACTATTGTGTTTTTAATGCCGGTTGGCATAGATCAAAGGTCGGGATAATTGTTTTATGTAATGGTGACACTGTTTTGTCAGTGGTCTGAACTCGAATTTTTTGAATTGGGGAATTTTTCAAATTTAATTTTGGTAATTCTTAAATTCTATGAATTCCGGTTCAGACAATACAAATATCGGTGCTTGTTTTTTATTTGGTGGTGACAGCGTTTTGTCAGTAGTTGATTATTTGTCTGAATTTTGATTCTGTCAATTCTCAAATCCTGTAAATTCTGATATTTATAAGTGTATTTGATTATAATTTACTATTATAACTTAATTTGATTATAATTGTATTTAATAACTGTATTTGGTTATAAATAGTATTTAAAACATAGGGTACCGATGAAAACATACGCTGTAGTTACAGGAGACATAAAAAACTTTACCACTTTAGATAACCATAAGCGGGAGAAGTTGGTTATAGAAACTGAGCAACTTTTAAGAACAATGGTGGGCGATGAAAATGATGCCCGCATGTTTCGTGGTGATAGTTACCAATTTATTGTGGATGATATTGCTACAGTATTAAGAAAATGCATACAACTGATATGCTGGTTCAAAATAAACTCGGACAGGGAAAGTACAGAACAACTGGGCACCCGGCTATCTATTGGCATTGGCGAAATAGCTTATAAGGGTAATAGCGTACTGGATTCTGACGGACAGGCGTTTCACCTTTCGGGACGAAGTTTTGATGAGATGGATAAAAACGAGATCATCAGACTAACAACCTCCGACGAGAAAAAAAACAGCGCCTACGAAATCATTTTAATGTATATTAACCTGATTATAAAACAATGGACCATTAGCCAGGCTGAAACCATTTATTATCTATTAAACACAGTAGATGGCACACAGGCTAAAATAGCCGGAAAGTTAAATGTGAGCCAGCCAGCGGTTGCCAATAGCCTGCGGTTTGCCCGTTGGAAAGAGGTGGAAAAAGGTATTAATTTTATTAGTTCCGAAATAGAAAAGTTGTAATTTATACATCTATCAAAAAACAACCCTATGTCTGTCAGTCTTTTATTACGCCTGTTGATTGCACATTTACTTACTGATTTTGTATTGCAACCCAAAGCATGGGTTGATGATAGAAAAGCAAAGAAAATAAAATCGACAAGCCTTATATGGCATGTAATTCTTACTACACTGTTTGCTTATGTTTTTTCGGGACTATACGGCTGCTGGTGGATACCGCTCGTGATTTTTATTACTCATTATATTATCGATGCCGTTAAATCTTATCTGCCCGACAACATCTATACCTTCCTGGCAGATCAGGCGATGCATGTTTTGGTCATCGTATTCATATGGCTTCTTGCAGAGCATCAATGGGAGGCTGTTCGTACAGAGCTATGTAACATCATACTGAATGATAATTTTTGGATAATTACTTTCGGCTATGTTTTTGTAACCTGGCCATTGGGTATACTGATAGGAATAGCTACGGCGAAATGGCGAAAAAACCTAACCACCAAAAAAGATGCGGCAGATGAGCTGGCCGACGCAGGCAAATGGATAGGCATTTGCGAAAGGGCGTTAATACTAACCTTTGTACTTACCCATCAATATACAGCCATTGGTTTTTTAATGACCGCCAAATCTATATTACGCTTTGGCGACAAGGATAAAGACGCCGAAAAGAAGACAGAATATATTCTTGTAGGCACCTTGTTTAGCTTTGCATCATCGGCATTACTTGGGGTCTTGTTGTCCTTACTTATTAAGTAGATGTAGTAAATTGTAAAATCTTCATAATCCCTCTCCCTAAGGAGAAAGATTTGAAGATTCACTAACTAAACTTTAACTAAAAGATTTTTGAATATCTTAATTTATCGGTTTAAGAATTCTGTTCCAGCGTATTTTGTGGAACGCATCCTGGGTTGAGTCAATGCTCATCCAGGTGATTATAGCTTTGCCGATGATATGGTCTTCGGGAACATAGCCCCAAAAACGGGAGTCGAGGGAATCGTGGCGATTATCGCCCATCATCCAGTAATAATTCATTTTAAAGGTGTAGCTGTCGGCTTTTTGGCCATTTATTAAAATGTCTTTGCCTTCGGTTTGTACCTTGTTATGCTCATAAACCTCAATAGCACGGCGGTAAAGGGTAAGGGTAGAATCATTTAACTTAACTGTCCAGCCTTTTTTAGGTAATACCAGCGGGCCGAAATTATCCAGGTTCCATTTAAATTTGGCATCATGCGGGAATATCTCGGGGTCGACTACACCTGCAGGTTGCACCAGCGGGGTAATGCTTTTTATGTTCGAATAGCCTTTCAGCGTAGCCAAGTTTTGATTTGGGATAATCATTTCGTATGTATTGATTGCCAACTGTTGTCTAACTTCGATATGCAGGTCCTGAAAAATTTGCGGGTTAATGTCCTGACCATCAGTGACTACTGTGTATGACGTTTGCGCGTTGGGTGCATTAACAGCAGCTTTACCATTGATGTAAACCTGCGCGTTTACAATAGTTAAAAGATCGCCGGGGGCTGCCTGGCAACGTTTTATAAGGGTGGTACGCTGATCTACAGGGATACCGGCATCTGCTTCTTCCGGCTTATTAAATACTACAATATCACCTTTTTTAGGGTCCGATAATCCAGGCAAACGAAAATAGGGAAGCTGTAAGGAGCTGATATAGGTTTTAATACCATGCACCACCGGTTCCATAAATGGAATAGACAGAGGGGTGATAGGCATCCTTGGTCCGTATGCAAACTTGCTTACAAACAAATAATCGCCGGTAAGCTCGGTACCTTCCATTGACCCGGAAGGGATAGCATAAGCCGAAAACAACAGGCCGCGGATAATGGTAGCAGCTACAGCGGCAAAAACAAGAGCATCAACCCACTCGCGGGTTTTTGATTTTTTTGGTTTAGCGCTATCGGTTTTCTTTTTGGACAGGAATTTCCAGTTCATGATAAACGTAGTTTATCAATAAGATAAACCAAGGACCTTAAATGTTACAATTTTTTTTAATTTTCCTGAAAACTATTCAACGCACGCCAGATGGTGCGTTCGTCGCGGTTAAATTTTATTTCGGCTTCCAGTACTGCCTGGTTTTTACTGATGCCGCGGGTTAGCATCTGGGCATTTATCCAAAGGTAAACTTCGCGGTACAGAAAAATTTTATCAGTAATAAAGCCAGCTTTATACATAGCCGAGAAAATACCATCATTAAAAAGAGTGTTGGCAATTTTTATATTCATAAACAGTGAATGAATTGTTTTTTAGTGTTCTGTGTGTGATTTGTTACAGATGGGAGGACTGTAAATTTATAATTTAGATAAAAATTAAAGCATTGTATCCTATGAAACCATCTAGCCCTAAAAAAATAGCCAGAGCTTTTTTTGTTGTCCTATTATTTCCTTTTATTGCTTTTGGCCAAAAATTAAATAAACCCATAACAGATAAGTTTACTAATGATTCGTTACGATTTACCAGTTTTGAGAGCATCGCTTTTGATAACCCATCAGGAGCAGGAGGCGTGAATTTGTTTTGCAGTTTTATAAAAGGTAATAATGGTATTGTTTGTTTGAATTTGCAGGTTGTTGCGTATCAGTCTGATTTTACAGCTTTTTTTAACGCTGGTGGAAACAGCGTTATGATAAAACTTGCAGATAATAGCATACTGACGTTAACCGATATCAGAGGCGTTTTGGCTGTACCGCCGGAGATTCAAAACAATGGGTTTACTAATGGACTTTATTCTGCTCATTTCTTATATGCACTCTCTAGCCAGGATATTAGCAGGATTAAAGCTTCGTGGGCGACAGATTTTAGAGTGACGTCAAATAAACAAATTATGGACTTTGCCCTAAAACCCAAAGGCGGTGATATGTTCGCAGCGTTACTGGCGCTTATTGTTGATGCCAAATAGATCGTTAAATTTACCCAAGCGGGCTTTCGGCTTATAACTTAACCCTGTTAATGGTTTGAGCTAAAATATTTTGCGCTGCCATTGTTGAACTCAAAAATGCGATCGGTTTTGTTAAAACTTTTCACCATAGTTTGCAGCGTGGCCGAGTTGTAATAAATGCTTTGCGCATCGCGTAATGCTCCGGCTTTAAGGTTAGGTATATCTTGGCCTACAACAGTAATTACTAACTTTTCGGTTTCGCAGGCCACGCAAAATAATACCTGTTCAATAGCATATGTTTTGCCCGAACTTGTGCCGCCCTGGTTAACCACCACGTGGCCCGTAGCCTTGTAGTTATGGTTAAATAGGACGGAAGCCTGCTGATCGGTTATCATTTGTTTTGAATTAAGTTTTTAGTTTATATTTGTGTGTAGACCTTGTATTTCCTGATTATGAAAGCTATTTATTGTTTAGCCATAGCCTTGTTCATTTGCCTGCTTTATTCGTGCGGCAAAAGCAATAGTACCCCTTCGCAACAAAGCCTTTTATTGGGTAAGTGGATTTTGCAACAGGAACATATGGTTGCATCTGTTAACGGTGTAACGCAAACCGATACTACGATAAATGCATCAGCTGCTAACCGTGGGGATGTCAATTTTGGTAAAAGCGGCACCTTTACCAGTTCGGGTTACTATAACACTTTAACTACAGGAGGCATCTTATCAGCACCGCCAGAGGTAGCAAGTGATAGCACCAGTGGTGTGTACAGTTTTGCCAGTAATCAATTTAGCATGAATGTACCTATAGCAGGTTTTATCATTTTGGGAGGGGCTGGTTTTGCTACCAGCACCAATGGCTCTGGCACACCGCCAGTTTATAGTTTGGCATCGCATGCCGTAAAAATAAGCCAATTAAGCCAGTCGGTTTTGACGTTGCAAACAGACTATCTGTATAGTGAGACAAGCCCGGCCGCAGGAACTTATGAAATTGCGACGGTGTTTAATTTTACAAGGTAGTAAGCATTAGTGTATTGACTCACCCCAACAGCGGGCCTAAAGGCGGATGGTCGACCCTCTGTACTTCGTAAAGAGGGTTTGAAAAAAATAACTGAAAACTGCGAGCTGAAAACTCTGCCTACAATGCCACTTGTTTCTCACTTTCGGCAGGTTGATGACCGGTTTCAATAATTTCTATTTTGAGGCTTTTTATAGTACCGCTAGCGGTGGCTTTGTCATCAGCTTTCTCTTTCCAACCGAAGCTTTTGAGTGCAAATATAGCACCTGAGGACGATTGCTGATGTAGTTTGCGTTCGTATAGGGCCTCTACTCTTAAGCGACTGCGTTTAAGTATGTAGCCAAACTCGCCGTTTTGTTCATAGTCTTCAAAATCCTGCCGGCTGTTAAAACCTAAAAACAGAGCTAGTCCGGCAAGGGTAGCAGGTTCGGCATCGCGGTCTGTTATCTTTTTTTCTTTTCCGGTCACGGTTTCGAGGTGATATTCACCTTCAATATAACTAAAATAGGCATCAGCTTTTGAGGCCAACTTGGTGGCAGTTTTAAAAATAGGCTGTAACATGGAGTTGATTATGATAAGTATGCCTATTGGCATATGAATGATGTAAAGATACGACAATAAGATTTAAAATGCAAATATTTTTAGCAAAACATGTGGAGATAAGATGAGCTTAAGCATATTGGAGGGGGCTTTTACATATTATCAAATTAATTTCTTCAGACAAAACTCAGATTTATTTGTCATTATTGAAGATTGAAAAATTGTTTATCTATTATAAACCGGTTTTTACGTGTAAGTATAATACTTGCAGGTACTTTATTTATACCGGTTTTATTGCATGCGCAGGACGATAGCAAGTTTATCCCACTGGTTAAACATCCAAAAGGAGATACCATTGTCCCCGTTAAAATTACCCGCAAGGCTGATACCATTACCCAGCTTGATTTGTACGACGTTATTGGCAGCTGGTTCGGTAAAAAAAATCTCTCCTCAAAGGTTGATTCAGTTGGAGCAAAGCCGGTATTTTCGGTTGTGCCTGCTCTGGGATATACCCTGCAATCAAAACTGGCACTTACGCTGGCTGGTAACATCGCATTCAGGATGTCGCCGGATGCAAAAATATCCACCATCATCATTAATACCGCTTATACGCAAACTAAGCAGATCATCATCCCCATACAATCAAGCATATGGTCGAGAAGTAACGACTATAATTTTGTGGGCGATATCCGTTTTTTGAAATATCCCGAAAGTACGTGGGGGCTGGGCAGTAATTCAAACATTGGCGATGAAGACCCGATGGACTACTCATTTTTCCGATTTTCAGAAACGGTGCTGCGCCGCCTATGTCCCAACTTTTTTGTGGGGATAGGTTATATTTTTGACGATCATTTTAATATTACCGAAAAAGGAACTATTGATGGCGATTTATCGCGCTATGGTCTCTACGGTGCACAGGGACATACTATATCATCGGGCCCAACGCTTAACGCTTTGTTTGATAGCCGCGATAATTCTATCAACGCTTCTCGGGGTTGGTACGCGGCGGCCACCTTTAGAGACAACACCGATGTTTTTGGCAGCACCCGCGATTGGCAATCTATCGTACTGGATGTGCGCACCTATATAAAGTTGTCAGACCAATCGGACAATGTACTGGCGCTTTGGAGCTACAACTGGCTGGTACTTGGCGGTTATCCACCTTACCTCGATCTGCCATCAACCACCTGGGACACTTTTAGTGGTACCGGACGTGGTTACATACAGGGAAGATTCCGCGGTGCGCAGATGCTTTACGCCGAGGCCGAGTACCGTTTTGGTATTACCCGCAACGGCTTACTGGGCGGCGTTGTATTTGCTAATGCACAGTCATTTTCGGCAGCGCCGGGCACATCGTTGCAAAGTATACAGCCTGCCTTTGGCCCGGGTGTGCGGCTTAAATTGAACAAGGTATCTAAAACAAATATTGCTATCGATTATGGCTTCGGCATGCAGGGCTCACGCGGTATTTTTATCAATGTAGGCGAAATATTTTAACGGGAGAGCTTAAAGCGAAAAGCTTTTTGCATACTGCCAACTGCCTACCTTTCCCCGCTTTCGGCTCTCTGCTTTCCGCTCTCCGCTATCATAAAGTTAAATTTTGTTAAAAAGTTGATTAAATTATAATTATTGGCAACCATTGATGTTTTATATTCGTTTATAGTTTAGTAGATTTATAGTAACAAATCTTAATCATGGGTAATAGGAGATTTACGTATCTGTTATTTTCTGTATTAATCCTTATAATGGCAATCATATCATCATGCCAGAAGGACGATGCTACGGCCCAACCCGATTCAAAAACAACTGTAAACGCCGATAGTCCACTGTTAGCATCACCCGGAAACTTCCTGGCGGCATCGGGCACCTTACAAATAAAATTTAACGATAGCACCTACGTTTTTGATGCTGCGCATGATTCCATCGCTTTTATAAATGTACACGTTGATGCCAATACCAATTACTTTGGTATTACCGCCATTAACAAGGCGCATAGTATGAGTTTCGGTATCAGTTCATCTGGCTATGCTAATAGTAATATTAACAGTAATGTAGCCGGCGGACAGTTTTTGTTAAGTACTGATGCGCAGAAACCGGCCATGCAGTTGTCACTCAGTAAATACCCTCAAAATAATGATATCGGCAGCATCAACCTGGATACTTATAATCAGGCTGGCCAGTTAGCCAAAGGAACTTTTGTGACCTTTTTAGCTAGAGATGATAAAGTCAACTCACCCTACTACCGTGTTGAAGGCAGCTTTAATTTAAAACTGAAATAAGTTTACAAATTATTAATCAGCACTAGATTTAACGCATCAGATACGCGCTTGCATTTATTTACCGATGTTTCCAGCGAGGACAATATTTCGCGGTATTTAATTAAAGTAATGGCATCCTTTTCATTGGCAAACAAACCGGCAACGGCATTATAATATACCTTGTCGCTTTGCTGTTCGTAGGTTTTAACGTGACGACAAATTTCCATCAGTTCGGCCGGCTTTTTAACATTGCGTAGCATATTTATGGCCCTTTCAATTTCAAGGCTGGCTTTTAATATAATAGCAGCGATTTCTTTAAGGGCCGGAGCAAAATCAACAATATTATACAGATAAATGCGGCCGCTGGCCTCTTTAATGGTATCGGCAACATCATCAATGGCCGACGCCAGGGTATGAATGTCATTACGGTTTAGCGGTGCAAACAATATCTTATCAAGATTTAAGCGTATTTTATGGGTAATATCATCGCCGGTATTTTCCAGTTTATCTACGTGTTTTACAATATCCTCACAGTCGTCGCCCGGATTATTTACCACTTTTAATAATAGAGTGGCCATATCCACCACGTTTTTGGCCGCCTTGTCGAAAAGGTCGAAGAATAAGGTTCGGTTTGATAAAAAATTACTGAAATAGCTGCCCATCTATAAACGCTTAATTGATATGCCTTAAAATTAGCATAGTTGTATTAAAGCAATGTTAAGTTGCAGGGTTGTGTGTATTAATTTTATATTATAAAAATCTTTATAAATAATTACTTTAATTTTTGGCTCAAAAAAGTTGTTTGATGGTTTATGGGACGGCATGGACTCGGCCGGGCAGGCTTCAGTTTGCAGTATGTAGTTTTCGGTTTGCAGTTTTTGCTTTTTCTCTGCTTCTTAAAGCATACTGAAGGAGGTCTTATTCTTTCTTCGTCAAAAAGAGAGTAAAGAAAAACTGCAAACTGCTGGCTGAAAACTGCGAACGCATAATGCTACCCGGGCTACCCTCTGCGCAAGTATAGCGGCACAGTGGTGGCGTTGGTATCAATTGCAATAGTAAACCTATCGCCGCAGTTGGGGCAATAAATGGTATTACCTATAATGGTATTGGCCACCAAACGTGGTACGTTTTCTTCGTAATATGCTTCAAATGAATTGTCGTCAGCTTTGGCGTGTTGTTCAACCTGATGATAACACTCGGGACATTTAAAAAAAATAGAATAAAAGGGTTCCATAGTAAAAATTATTTTCTTTTGAATTTGCGGTTCACTGGCAAGGATTCAAATGTACTGCCTGCAAATTTCGCGTCCAAATAGTTGATACGTGCAATTGGGCGGTAAAATTAACAACATTTAATTTTAAACCGACAAATACCTGCACTAAAAACATCCTATTTTAACAGGAAGGAAAACCGTAGAAAATCTGTTTTTTTTAACGGCTACTCTTCGCTCTGCGGGCATAATGTTAAGTAAATACGGCCAATGTTAACTTAATATTACCAGTGAAAATAAATTAACTTCAAATTTAATCATCTGTTTTATAGTTATTTACAGTTATTTTAGGTTTTAAAAAAGTCATTTTTAATATATTTTGGACTAAATAAATATCAATTTAACATTGGCATAATGTTACCAAATGTTAATGTGAACTTAACATTGTGATAATGATTGCTGCGCACCTTTGAGGCAAAATTTATTTAATCCTTAAATGATTATGAAAAAAACTTTTACAAAACTTTTTAGTGCAGGTCTACTAATGGGTTTAACGGTTATCGGTTTTGCCGCTAATGCTCAGTCAACCTCTATATCAGGTGACGCGCAAACTGCTGCTCCGGTTGCCGCCACTACTTCAACTACTGCTACTGCTATGCCGGTAGTTAAAAAAGAAACTAAATCAACTGATGCAGATACTAAAGAAGTAAAAAAATCTGACGATCCGGTTGATACTGCATGGAAACCACAAAGAAGAGTTTGGGGTTATGCATTCGGTGACTATTATTATGATGCTCATTCACCGGCATTAACTTCAACTCAAGGTAAAGAGAACAACTACTATCAGGTTCCAACTTACCGTAACGCTTTCCAATTCCGTCGTATTTACTTAGGTTATGATTATGAAATAACCAAAAGATTTAAGGCAGAAGTGTTGTTATCTTCAGAGCCAACTGCTAGCACTAGCGTTGCAAACGCTACATCAGCTAACGTTCAAAACGGCGATAACCTTGTTGATGGCAAAATGGGTTTCTTCATTAAAAACTTCAACATCCGTTACAGAGATCTTTGGACTGGTACTGACTTCGTAATTGGCGAACTAAGCACTCCAGGTTTCGCATTAAACGAGTCTGGAACTAACGCTCCAACTTCACTTTCAGAAGCAACCTGGGGATACCGTTCAGTTGAAAGAACTATCACCGATTTCCACAAGAATAACTCATACGACGTAGGTGCTTCATTACAAGGTACTTTTGACCCGGCAACCAAAAACTTTGGTTACGTATTAATGGTAGCTAACAACAGTACTTCAAGCTTATTATCAGCTGCAAATGCCAATACTGGTTTTTACAAAATTTTCTACGGTGATATCTGGGCTAAATTCCTTAACAAAAAATTATACGTAGACGTTTATGCTGATTATGCTAAAACTGCTGCTGCTACTGCTGCTATAGGTGCGCAAGATCACAACATGTTTAAAATATTTGCTGCTTACAACGCTAAACCATTTACTATTGGTGTTGAAGCTTATACTCAAAAATTGGCTAACGGTGTTACTGCTACAGATCCTACTACCAAAGTAGCAACTCCTGTAGACGCTACAGTACAAGGTTTATCAGTTTGGGTAAAAGGTGGTATCACTAAAACTTTAAACTACTTCGCTCGTTACGATACTTACAATCCTGATACTGATTTCAACGGTATGTTAGGTTATGCGGTTAACACCAACTATGGTTCATACGATCCAACAACTAAAGAGCAATTTGTTACTGCAGGTTTAGATTGGAATCCAACTAAAAATGTACACTTTATGCCAAACGTTTGGTTTGTACAATACAAAGATCAGCAAGATGCAATCATCAATGGTGTTGCAAACAAAAATTACTTAGCTGATAACCATACTTTAGTTTACAGGTTAACTTTCTTCTTCACTTTCGGTAAATAATAAAAAGTAAATAATTAAGGGGCTAATTCATTTAAAAACAAAAAAACAAACCATGAAAGTAATTAAAAGTTTACAGTTAGCAATTGTTGCCATTGCCGCAAGTTGCATAACTCTTTCAGCTTCGGCTCAGGACAATACTTTGTTAGGCGCGGGCAGTACATTTGTGTACCCGTTGTTCTCGAAGATATTTGCTGAGTATGGCAAAACACACGATGTAAAAGTTAATTACCAGTCAATCGGTTCAGGTGGTGGTATATTACAGTTAACCAATAAAACAGTTGATTTCGGCGGTTCTGATGCCCCCTTAAATGCAGAACAAGCTAAAAAAATTGGTGTACCGGTTTTACACATCCCTATGGCTTCTGGCGCGGTTGTAGTTACTTACAACGTACCGGGTGTTAAAGGTACTTTAAAATTAACCGGTAAAGATTTGGCTGACATTTACTTAGGTAAAATCACCAACTGGAACAGCGGCGAAATTAAAGCTACTAACCCAGGTGCTAACCTGCCCGATCTTCCAATTGTAGTTATCCACCGTTCAGACGGCAGCGGTACTTCATTCATCTTTACTGATTATTTAACAAAAGTAAATACTGAGTGGGCTTCAAAAATTGGTAAAGCCTCTGCAGTTAACTGGCCAGCTGGTTTAGGTGGCAAAGGTAACGAAGGTGTTGCCGGTTTAGTAAAACAAACTCCTGGTGCTATTGGCTACAATGAGTTGGCTTATGCTATCCAAAACAAAATGGCTTATGCTGATATCCAGAACAAGGGTGGTAAATTTATCACTCCAACTTTGGAAACTACTACATTATCAAGCAATGTTGAGTTGCCTGCAAATGCTGAAGTATCATTAACCAATACTGATAACCCTAAAGGTTACCCTATTACCAGCTTTACCTGGGCTTTAATTTACAAAGAACAAAAATACAGCGACCGTTCTGCTGCCCGTGCTAAAGCGGTGTTAGAACTGTTATGGTATAACATCCACGACGGACAGAAAAACTGCGCTCCGTTAAATTATGCTCCGCTTTCAAAATCAGCTGTAAAAGTTGCTGAGAAAATTTTGAAATCAGCTACTTACGACGGTAAAGCAATTTTATAATTATTGTTACCGGTTTAATGAATTATTAAATCAGTAAATTTAATAAAGACACGCAATTACCAGTATCTGCCAAAGCGGGACTGGTAATTGTGTTGTATAACCCAGCTTAATTTTTTGCGGATTTGATAATATTCGCTACGCGATAAATAAGAAACTGATTTTTATGACAAAAAATAAAAGATTAGACCTTTCGTACGCCCAAATGAGATGGGAAACCGTTTTCAGGCGGATACTGATCATAATGAGTGCTATTTTAATATTGCTGGTTGTAGGCATATTAATAACGCTTATTATGCAGTCAATGCCATCAATAAAATCATTGGGCATAGGGTTTTTGTGGGGCAAAATATGGGATCCCGTTAGCAACATTTATGGTGCTTACCCATTTTTAATAGGCACGCTGCTTACTTCGTTTACGGCGCTTCTTATATCAGTCCCTTTTTCATACGCGATATCAATTTACCTGGGCGAGTACAATCCCAAAGGCTGGTTGTCAAACCTGCTTAAAAACAGTATTGAACTAATTGCTGCTGTACCATCTATTATTTATGGTTTTTGGGGGATATTTGTACTGGTGCCCGTTATACGCTCGTTCGAAGCGAAAATTCACATAGCGCCTTATGGTGTGGGTATTTTTACCTCATCATTAGTATTGGCGGTTATGATTATTCCTTATGCTGCATCATTGGGTATCACTTTGATACGTATGGTGCCATCGCCTTTAAAAGAAGGTGCTTATGCGCTGGGAGCAACCCGTTTTGAGGTTATCCGCAGTGTAATTATGCCGTATACCCGTTCAGGTTTATTTGCCGGTGTACTTTTGTCGTTGGGCCGTGCCCTTGGCGAAACCATGGCAGTAACCATGCTGATTGGTAATACCAGTACTATTGCCAATAGTTTTAAAGAGATTTTTTTTGGTCCGGGAAACACCATGGCATCCGTTATTGCCAATGAGTTTACTGAGGCTGACCATACGGTATATTTATCGGCCCTTATTGAATTAGGTTTGGTACTGTTTTTTGTAACAGTAGTTATTAACCTGATAGGCAAACGTATCATCACTAAATTTACTAATCACTAAGCCGATGGATGCACGTATAGGAATAAGAAATACCAAGAGTATTTTATTTAAAGGGCTGATAGTGTTTTTAGCCTTTGTAATTACCCTGCCTTTAATTATAGTATTGCTTTATATTATTAAACAAGGTATTTTCCAGGTAAACTGGCACTTTTTAACCAATGTGCCGGCGCCAGTTGGCGAAACCGGCGGTGGTATAAGCAATGCGTTGGTGGGTAGTTTAATAATTGTCTTAATGTCATCAATAGTGGCTATACCGGTTGGTATACTGACAGGTATTTACCTGAGCGAAAACCCACATACCAAACTATCATATTACGCAGGTTTATGTGTCGATATTTTGCAGGGGGTACCTTCAATTGTTGTAGGTATTGTGGTTTACTTTTGGATAGTTAAGCCGCTGGGTACCTTCAGCGCCATATCGGGTAGTATCGCGCTGTCCATAATGATGCTGCCGATAGTGATCCGATCAACCGAGCAAACACTGCGCTTGTTGCCGCCATCGCTTAAGGAGGCTGCCTTATCGTTAGGAGTGCCATATCACCGCGTAATATTAAAGGTAATTGTGCCTTGCGGCTTTGCAGGTATATTATCGGGTATTATGCTGTCAATAGCACGTATTGTTGGCGAAACTGCTCCCTTGTTGTTCACCGCTTTTGGTAACCCATATTTATCAACAGCAATTACCAAACCGATGGAAACCTTGCCGCACCTGATATACACTTATGCCACCAGTCCGTACGACGACTGGCACAACCTGGCTTGGGGAGCATCATTTATATTATTAATGTTTGTGTTAATTTTAAACATATTTACAAAACTGATTACAAGAAAATGGAACATACAGTTGTAAGCGCTAATAAATTTAATGCCTGGTTTGGCGATAATCACGTGGTAAAAGATGTGTCTATCGGCATTGATAAAAATCAGGTAATTGCCGTAATGGGTCCATCGGGCTGCGGTAAAACTACCTTTTTGCGCTGCATTAACCGCATGCACGAGTTAATTCCGGGTGCTACGGCTAAAGGTTCGTTAAAATTATATGACGATGAGGTTTATAACATGAACCCCATTTATGTACGTTATAAAATTGGGATGGTTTTTCAACGCCCTAACCCTTTTCCAAACCTTAGCATTTATGATAACGTAATAGCGGGTTACAAGCTTAACGGTTTAAAAGTTGCCAAAGCTGAGCAGGATCGCATTGTAGAAAAGTCATTAACATCAGCCGCCTTATGGAATGAGGTTAAGGATTCATTGCATAAAAAAGGTACGTTCCTTTCGGGCGGTCAGCAACAGCGTTTGTGTATTGCCCGCGCCATTGCTATGGAGCCCGAAGTAATTTTGTTTGATGAGCCAACATCGGCACTCGACCCTATATCTACCTCGAGCGTTGAACAGTTGTTTCACGAACTGAAAGAAAACTATACCCTGATCATAGTTACTCACAATATGCAGCAGGCTGCACGTGTGAGCGACAAAACGGCGTTCTTTTACATGGGCGAACTGGTAGAGTTTGATGATACCAAGAAAATGTTCACCGCACCAAGCGATGTACGCACGCAAAACTATATTACCGGAAGGTTTAGTTAACCCCCCGGCCCCCTGAAGGGGGAGTTATAGGATGGGTAAACTATGTTAAATAGACAATTAACAATACAATTAAAAAATTCCCCCTTTAGGGGGTTAGGGGGCTAAAATTATGACACCATTAGAAAACGAAATAACCGCGCTTAAAAAAGAGATTATTAATATGTGGATTCTTGTTCAATCGCAACTGAACAAGGCTAAAGAAGCTATGGTTAACTTTGATAAGGACCTTGCCCGCGAGGTTTTGATTAAGGAGAAGCGTGTAAATTCATATGAGCTTAAAATCGATTTGGATTGCGAAAATATTTTCGCCCTGTACTGCCCCGTAGCAGTTGATTTACGATTTTTATTGGCGGCGCTTAAAATAAATACCAATTTAGAGCGTATAGGTGATATAGCTGCGGGTATAGCAATTTATGTGGTTGAGTCGTCGGTTAATTTTGATGTTAAGGCTTTGGAAAGTACCTCGCTTTTGCGCATGTATGATGAAGCCGTAAATATTTTGATTGACACCCGCACTGCCTTTGAAAAAGAAGATACCATGCTGGCTCGCAGTATATTTAAACGCGACGATGTGCTGGATGATATTAACGAAGCTGCACCGCTTGCCGTTGCTGAAGTAATTAAAGGCGATTTAAACAGTATACCTGAGGCACTTTATATTTTATCTATCATCCGTAAACTGGAGCGTGTAGGCGATCAATCAAAAAATATAGCCGAAGAGATTATATTTTATGTAGAGGCCAAAATATTAAAGCATCAGGCTAGCAGTTTACGCAACCTTGAAGGCGAATAATAGTAAGGGTTTACGATTTTTGATTTGCGATTTTTTTAAAAGAAATTAAAGACAATCAATAGGTTTACTTTGATTAATAAATGAGGACAAAGCGGGTAGTGATACTCGCTTTTGTTGTTTATGTTTTTTTAGATAATAATTATACGTATATTTGATTAAAGTGCACGTGTATGACAACGAAGCTCACATTAACGGTAGAAAAAAACATAATTGAAAAGGCTAAATTGTATGCCAAACACAGTGGCAGAAGTTTGTCTGAATTGATAGAAAATTACCTGGAAACATTAACAGAAGAAAATACAGATAAAACATTGTCGCCTACGCTAAAAAAAATAGTTGGCAAGGTTAAATTACCTGCAGATTTTGATGAAAAGAAAGAACTGAGAGCTTATTTTGAAAATAAGCATCTATGAAAAATCTGTTTGTTGATACCAATATTTTAATGGATCTTATAGCTGACAGGCAACCTTTTAGCAAGTTTGCCATTGAGTTGTTTGAATTAGCTGAAAAAAAGCGGATTAAGCTATATACTTCGTCACATTCATATGCTACAACTCATTATCTATTAAAGAAATATCTATCCGAAAAAGAACTTCGTGAGATATTGCTTTCTTTGCTGGATTTTGTAACTATTATTCCTATAGATTTTGCTGTCATAAAAAAGAGCCTTTTATCGCAGCATAAAGATTTTGAAGATGCTATTCAGATATTTGCTGCCAACACTATAACAACATTAGATTTTATTGTTACCCGCAATTTGAAGGACTTTAAAGACACAGGCATAACCGTTTTACCACCTGATGAAGTGCTTAGGTATTTATAATTGTGGTATTGGCTGGCAGGACAGATGCGGGGGGATATCAGACAGCTGTGGTATTGACACTGATGCCACTCTGCGAGCAGCATTCACACCGACACCAACCGCAACCCGCAAAACTATTATCCCCCAAATAAAAAACATACTGACCTGTAGCATTTTGTTATTAGCTTCGTAATGGTAATAAACCCAAATTATGAAGATCAAATACATTTTATTAATGATTGCTGGCGCGGCAATTTCATTAACAGCCTGCAAAAAGAACAATCAAAATCCTACCGTTAATAATTCTACCCTTGTTGGTAAATGGAATGAAGTTAAGTTATACTCTAGTCAAACCAACAGTAGCGGTGCAGTTAGTGATACCACTATTACCGCAGGTTTTAGCGCAGGTGATTATGCTCAATTTAATAATGATTATACGGTAAATATATCCCAAAGCGCCGGTAATCCTGCACCGGGCAGCGCTTCGCCAGATTATATTTCCATGAATACGTATAACTATGCCATTTCTGGTTCAGTGATAACATTAACATTCACCGGAGCAATTACCACCCCTGTTGTATTACCTGGCGATACACTGATAATAACCCGAACTGTTACTAAGATTGATGCCAATAATATTGTTTTGCACGTTACTTCCAGCAATGCGCCTCTTAATAGTAAGAATCCTCCCGGATTGATAATTGATACTTACTATACCAGGGCGCAATAGCCAGCTTTCAGTTGTTAGTTTGCAGTTTTTCTTTTTCGCCTCCCTCTTTATGGCTTGCTATAGAGAAGGAGGTTGAGCGTAGCATTGACAGGGTGAGTAAATTCTGCGAGCTGTGTTAAAACCAATGCCCTTATCATCCTCCAAAACAAAAATACACTGGCTTGTAGCGTTTTATAATTAGTTTCGTAATGGTAATAAAACCCAATAATGAAAACTAAATACATTTTATTAGCAATTGTTGTCATTGAGTTTTGTTTACCGGCCTGCAAAAAAGACAATAAAATCCCCGCGATGAGTAGCGCTGCACTGCTCGGCAAGTGGAATGAGGTTAAGCTGCATTTAGTTGAAAATAACAGTAATGGTACAGTTACCGATAATACTATTACAGCAGCTTCATTTAATGCAAATGATTACCTCCAATTTAATAAGGATAACACTGTTAATATATCTCAGAGCGCTATTAACCCAGGCGACGGCAATGCCGGGCCAGATTATATTTCATTAACTACCTATAACTATACCATTTCGGGCTCAACAGCAATCCTCACTCCACAGGCTATATTATTTAATATTAATATACCGGCAGGTTCAATTACCTGGGTTGTTACATTTGTTGATGTCAATACTATTGATTTACGCTACACCGATAGCAACGGTAATAAAGTGGTATCCGATGCTTATTATACCCGGGTGCCATAAGTTGTAGTTTGCAGTTTTGAGTTCGCAGCTTTTCTTCTTTCCCTCTTTATGACTTGTCAAAGAAAGGGAGTCGAGCGTGGCGATGGCAGGGTGAGTCCATTCTACGCGCGATATTCACGCTCCATCCCAATAGCCAATACAAAAATTATCTTAACCTACAGCCGGTCAATCCCTCAACTTTCCCTATATTCCTCCTAAAATGATACACGCTGAATAACTATATTTTACCATATTTGCAGCACTTAAACAATGTATCATTAATTAAAATTGTTAAAAGTTGTTAACCAATAGCTGTTTATTTAAAATAACTTATAAAAATCCTGATATTTACCCTGCAATAATCTATTATTTGTAATCCATGCAATACAATAAAATTAACAATCTGTTAGGCTGGCTTTGCTTTGTTATAGCCTCAATTACCTACATTTTAACGCTCGAACCTTCTGTAAGCTTTTGGGATTGTGGCGAATTTATTTCCTGCGCCTACCGTTTACAGGTAGCCCACCAGCCGGGTTATCCGCTGTTTGCTATGCTGGGCAAGGCGTTTTCGCTGTTGTCTTTCGGTAATAACGCTAAGGTGCCTTACTTTACCAATATGGGTTCGGCCATAGCAAGCGGTGCTACCATTATGTTCCTTTTCTGGACCATTACAGCACTTGCTAAAAAGCTTTTAGCTGATAAAACTACCGATGTTGTTGAACAATCAAAAGTATACCTGATAATGGGTGCCGGTTTGGTTGGTGCGCTAGCCTTTACTTATACCGATACCTTTTGGTTTTCGGCTGTTGAAACCATTGTATTTGCCTTGTCGTCGTTATGTACCGCCGTTGTGTTCTGGGGTATTTTAAAATGGGATGCCCACGCCGATGAGCCAGGTGCCGACCGCTGGATAGTTTTTATTGCTTATGTTATTGGTTTATCAATAGGTATTCACTTGTTAAACTTGTTAACCATACCGGCTATTGCCTTTGTTTACTATTTCCGTCGTGCTAAGTCCATTAACCTGGGCAGTGCAATAGGCGCCTTTTTAATTGGGGTAGTAGTATTGGTATTTGTGCAATACGGTATACGCGGTTATACAGTTGAAATTGCAGCTTATTTCGATCTTTTCTTTGTAAATAACCTGGGTTTGGGCTTTGGTTCAGGCGCATTGGTATGGTTCCTTATTATTGTGGCCGTGCTGGTTGCAGGTATTTACTATAGTATTAAAAACAAAAAAACATTACTTAACCTGGCGTTTGTTTGCATTGCCTTTATTTATTTAGGGTATAGCTCGTTTGCTTATATCCCTATCCGCGCTACTGCGGGTACTAATCTGGATAACTCGCATCCTGACAATGCATTTACCTTGTACGGTTACTTAAACCGTATTCAATATGGCGAATCGCCATTGTTATTTGGTCAGTATTTTGATGCCAAGGTGATTGATCAAACCGAGGGCAGTACTATTTACCGTAAAGGCGAAACCAAATACGAAAACGCAGGTAAGAAAACCAACTACGTGTATGATCATACTACTTTTCTGCCACGTATGTACAGTAACGATGCACAAGATCCTCAGTTTTACCGCCAATGGCTGCAAATGAGTGATGGCGCGGCACCTACGTTTTCTGATAACATTAAATGGATGTTTAGCTGGCAGATGTATCAAATGTATGCACGTTATTTCCTTTGGAACTTTGTGGGGCGTTATAGCGATGCCGACGGTCAGCAAAGTATGACTGCGGTTGATGGTAACTGGACAAGCGGGATTTTTGATGGCGGCCGTCATTTGCCTAAATCAGTTGTAGGCGGTGGTCCGGTCGATCCAAGTCAGGGTTTACAATTAGGATATACTTACACTCCTTTATTTGCATTGCCATTTTTAATTGGATTGCTGGGAGCAGTTTATCATTTTCAACGCAAAAAACGCGATGCACTGGTAGTATTGCTTTTGTTTTTCTTTACCGGCCTGGCTATTGTGTTATACGTTAACCAGCCAAGCATACAGCCGCGCGAAAGAGATTACTCATATGTAGGGTCATTTTACGCCTTTGCCATATGGATAGGCTTAGGTGTGATAGCCCTGGCCGAATTGATAAGATTAAAGGTTAGTCCAAAAGGTGCTGCGATTATTGCTACCGTTATATGTTTACTGGCTGGTCCGGTGTTGCTGGCTAAAGAGGAGTGGAAAGACCACGATCGTTCAACCAAAATGACGCCACACGATATGGCTTACGATTACCTGATATCGTGCCCTAAAAATGCTATCTTGTTTACTTATGGCGATAATGATACTTACTCGTTATGGTACGACCAGGAGGTTGAAAATATCAGGCCCGATGTGCGCATCGTAAACCTGAGCTTGTTTACCGGCGACTGGTATATCCGCCAGATGCAAAAACAGATGAATGAATCAGCACCATTGCCTATTACCATGCCTTATGATAAATATAAGGAAGGTGTGCGCGATGTGATTTATTTTGATGACAGAAAATTGCCGGGCTATACTGAAGTAAAAGATGTATTTGATTTCATTACATCGGACGATAAAGCCACCCAGGTACAATACCAAAGCGGCGATTATGGCAACTTCCTGCCAACTAAAAACTTTAAGCTTACGGTTAATGCCGATGATGTAATGGCTAACCATGTTATTACTCCTGAGCAGAAAGACAGGCTGGCTACCGAAATTGACTGGAAATATACATCCAACTACATCACCAAAGAAAACCTGGCCATGCTGGATATTTTGGCACATAATAACTGGAAAAGGCCTATTTGCTTTACTACTACAATTGGTCAGGAAAATTTAATTGGTTTGCAGCCTTACCTGTACAAAGAAGGTTATACCTATCGCCTGTTGCCATTAAAACCTGATACCACAGTTACCGCTCGCGGTGATCAGTTAGGTAAGATAAACAGTTTGGTGATGTACGATAACGTAATGAACAAATTTAAATTCGGTAACTTCAAAACCGCCAAATATTTGGATCATGAGTCAACCACTATGTTTTACCCTGTTATGGTTACCACTTTCCTTGATTTAACTACAGGATTAATTAAGGATGGTCACCCCGATTTGGCTTTAAAAGCACTGCACAAGTATGACGAAGTATTGCCGAACATTAATACCGGTTTGGATGTTGCTGACCGTAAAATAATTTTGGCGCAAACTGCATACAACCTGCATGATATTGTACTGGGCAATAAGTTTGTAACCAATGTTGATGACTATTTAACCGATCAGCTGGATTACAATTATTACCTGCTGCAAAATAACTCGGGGGAGTTAAGCGCCCGCGATGTACAGTACGGCATATCATTTATAAGCGGCCTGGCTAACCTTACAGATGAAAATCATCAAACGGTATTGAGCGCCAAGTTAAAACAACAGATAAAAGATTACGAAAGTAAATTTGGCTCGATATTGCAACGTCAGCAATAATATAGCCCGATAATATAAAATGAAGCGGCCTTATGAAAATAGGGCCGTTTTGTTGTTTTAAAGAGGTTGGCATTGGCGTGTGTACTCACCCCGACGGGCGCTGCGCTGGTCGACCCTCTTTACGAAGTAAAGAGGGTTGGGGAGAAGCCCTTTTTTCTTTATTTCTACTTCCTCTTTATGGCTTGCCATAGAGAGATGTCGAGCGTAGCGATGACAGGGTGAGTAAACTCTGCGAGCGCAATAACTTAAGCAGCACCATTGCTGATATTTACCGGGATGTTTAACTTTATAAACAAAAGCCCCTGTTAAAATGAAAATCAAATATTTATCGTTATCGTGCATTGTATTATTAATGATGTGGTTGTCGGCATGTTCGTCATCGCCCGATAATCAAAAAGAAGCTTTGCAGCGCCAGGTTGATAGCTTAAAACAGCAGCTGGCGCAAACTTACCGACCCGGTTTGGGCGAGTTTATGACGGGCATACAGGTACATCATGCCAAAATTTGGTTTGCCGGAAAAAATCAAAACTGGGATCTGGCCAATTTTGAGGTAGGCGAAATAAAAGAAACCCTCGAAGATGTAAAGAAATATTGTACCGACCGCCCCGAAATAAAATCACTACCCATCATTTATCCTGCACTGGATAGCATCAGTAATGCCATAAAAGCCAAAAGTTTGAAACGGTTTGAAATGAATTTTGTGTTTTTAACAAACAGCTGTAATAATTGCCATCAAAATACCCATCACCAGTTCAATGTAATTAAAATACCAGATACACCGCCGGCTACTAACCAGGAGTATAGCGTTAAACCATAATATTTTATAAAAATTAGTTTTTATTGTAGCATTTGATAACACAGTTGCGTAATTAAATTATAGTTACCACTTAAACTGTTTAAATGAAGGCGAAATACAGGTGGGTTTTTATAATAGGTACCTTGCTTAGTTTATATGCGTGTACAAAGGGCAGCAATAGTGGCCCCGGCAGTATTGTTGGCAACTGGAACATTGTGAGCGACTCAACCTATTCGGGTGTAGGGTATTTAAATCATCCGGTTGATTATGCCGGGCAGCCCGGCGACTATTTTAATATAACCGCCAAGGGCATAATTTATACCAAAGAGGGCCAGCAACTGGATACCCTAAGCTATCATTTGGTGGCCGATACAGATATTGTTATTACTTCATTCGGTGTTATTGCAAATGGGGTACCGCAGGTGAGCAGCATTAAAACCCTTACTTCAACCAGTCTGGTTATTGCTTCACCGTTGTTTTTGTCGCCAGGTGGCATCTTTGGCAGAAAAATAACATTGAGCAGGTAACAAAAAAAAATATTATTAAATTTATCTTTTTAGCTGACTATGAAAGCGTTTATATTTCTTATTTGTTCAAGTTTATTGGTTTTGATGTATTCGTGCTCCAAAAAAGATGGTCCGCCGGCCGTTATCAGCACGAGCGGTAATGTTTCTGTGGTTGGAACATGGAGCGTATTTGGCGATACTACCTACACAGGCGTTAATACAGGTACCAATCCTATTATTTACCAGGGACAAAGCGGCGACTATTTTAGGTTTGCTTCAGGTGGTTTGCTTTATACTAAAGAAGGCTCTAAATTGGATACGCTAAGCTATAATCAGGTATCTGATAGCGAAGTTGATATTAAATCATTTGCTACCCCAGGAGTAGTTTCTGCAGTAACTATTATCAGCTATTCACAAAGTATTATATTTTTGAACTCGCCACTGATTAAATCGGCTGGTGGTCCCCAGCAGCGCAAAGTTGGTTTGATATTGGCTACGCAATAGTTATTGGTTTTCGGTTTGCAATTTTTCCTTTATAACTCTTCGTCGGAAAGAGGAATTAAAATCTTTTGTTATTTCGAACGATAGAGAGAACCCCTTTGCGGGTTAACATGCAAGCTGTGCACGTCGGACTATATGCAGCGTAAAAGTTTTCTACTCGGTATCCTCTTTCGAAATGACACAAGGGAGAAGAGAGGAAGACCTTGCTTTAAACTTGGCGATGTTCCTGAGCCTATTCCTCGCAATTCAACATACTTACTTATACCTTATTTTATAAACCAAAATAATGCTGGCAAAAATGAGGGTAATGGCATTGGCTATGGCTACGGGCAGACTATTGGCCGTAATGCCATAAATAAGCCACAATAGTGTACCCGCCGTAAAAAGAGCATACATGGGTAACGAAATACCCGATGTATCTTTAGTTTGAATGGTTTTAATCGCCTGCGGCAAAAACGAAATGGTTGTACCAAAGGCAGCACAGTATCCAATAATGGCTATTGTATTTAAATTCATATTGTTTTTAAACAGATTAACTAATATACAATAGCCGGGTTAAGTTATTACGCTGCCCCGGTTATTTTTAACACCAACCTATTCCTGCGTGTGGGCTTTTTCTTTACCCAATACGCTGTTTTTATAGCTGTAGGTAAAGTAAATTACCAGGCCTATTACCAGCCATATTAAAAAACGCAGCCAGTTGGTATAGCCCAGTTCTGTCATTAAGTAAAAGCAGCTTAGCAAACCTAAAACCGGTATAAGCGACAGGTTTTTAACAAATGAAGCTACTGTTAATACCGCCGATAAAATAATGAACAGAAACATAGGAAAGTTTTCGTGCGCATTGGCACCCGTAAATAGTGCCCATATATCATTCCTGAAAAAGTAAACACCTACAACAAATAAAACAGGTACAATATATTTCGAATTGAAATAGGGTAGATGGAAACGGCCCGCTTTTGCAGCCTCGCGGGGTAGCAGTAGTACACCGCCGCATACCAGTACAAAGGCAAACAGTGTACCAATACTGGTTAAATCGGTAACAGCAGTAAGGTTCATAAACAGGGCCGGTATAGCTACCACAAAGCCAGTAACAATTGTGGCAAATGACGGTGTATGATATTTGGGGTGTATGCGTGAAAATGCCTTAGGCAGCAAACCATCACGACTCATGCTCATCCATATACGGGGCTGACCCACCTGGAAAATAAGCAATACGCTTGCAGTAGCTATTACCGCGCTGAACGATATGATACCACTTATCCCGGGTAAATGCACTTTATTAAATACATAAGCTAAAGGGTCGCCAACGGCAAGGTCCTTATAGCTTACCATACCGGTAAGTACAATGGCAATTAAAATATAAAGTACTGTACAAATGATGAGCGAATAGATCATACCCCGGGGTAAATCGCGTTGGGGGCTCTGGCACTCCTCGGCCGTGGTTGATATGGCATCGAACCCTATATAAGCGAAAAATACGCCCGATACGCCTTTCATTACCCCGCCAAAGCCATTAGGCATAAATGGGTGCCAGTTTGCTGGCGTTACGTAAAAAAAGCCTATACATATTACTGCCAGCACTATGGCAATTTTTAAAATCACCATGGCATTGGTAGCCTTTTTAGTTTCGCGTATGCCAATGTAAACCAAGTAGGTAATAACTACCACTATAAACAAAGCCGGTATGTTGGCTATAAGCCTGAACCCACCAAAACCCGGGGCGCTGCTCCAGGCCATTGCGCCTTGTTTTAATTCATCGGTTATGGCTGCAAGGTTGTGGCTGGCGGTAAACGCTGCCACCTGGCTATGCGCTTTAAAGGCGCTGTAATAATCCATAGTAAGATATGCCGGTATATGGATGTGGAAACCCTCCATCAGGTTAACAAAATAGGTGCTCCATGATATAGCCACGGCAATGTTACCAATGGCATATTCCATTAAAAGATCCCAACCAATTATCCAGGCAATTAACTCGCCAAATGAGGCATAGGCATAAGTATAGGCGCTACCCGCAACAGGTATTCTGGAAGCAAATTCAGCATAGCATAAAGCCGAAAAGCCACAGGTAACGGCAGTTATTACAAACAGAATAGTTACACCGGGACCGCCGTTGAATGAGGCCAGCCCGATAGTCGAAAATATCCCTGCGCCCACTACGGCTGCTATTCCCATTAAGGTAAGATCCTTTACATTTAGTTCTTTTTTCAGATGCGACCCGCCGGAATGTTCAGCGTCGCTAAAACCACTGGAAACATCAACTAAAATTTTGTGAATAGACTTTTTACGGAATATGCTTTTCGACATTTATCTTATTATTATTTGATCAGTTACTTGTAATGGATTGCAAAATTAAATCAAAGCAGCATATTTTCACCAAACGTTTGTATATAAACGTTTAAAATCATTGTTACATTGGGTTTAATTCAACACTTCCATTGTAAACATAATGATTTTTTTGCAGTGAATAAGGATATGCTTATTTTGCACGATGAATATAGGAATAAAAGATGTTTTAAAACAAATCAGGCTATTTTTTATCCTTTACCTTATACTTTTACTGTGCTGCCTGGTTATTAAACTGCTTTTTACCAAAGAAACCATATACTTTACCGTAAACAGCCATTACAGCAATTGGGCCGATGCCATTGCGCCTTATCTTACCGATTTGGGCGATGGTTGGACAACCATAAGCCTTGCCCTTATATTAGTTTTGTTCAACTACCGTAAAGCATTGCTGTTAGGAAGCGCCTATGCTGTAACCTCCTTATCGGCACAAATAATAAAACATATAGTTAAGGCGCCACGGCCTGCATTATTCTTCAGCAATCGCTTAAGCGAAATTCATTTTGTAAAAGGGATGTATATTGATAAGTTTAACAGCTTCCCGTCGGGCCATACGGTTACGGCATTTTCAACCGCTGTGGTAATCACCTATCTGCTTAAAAATAAAAGCTGGAGTGTGCTTTTATTTATTACCGCGATACTGGTGGGCTATTCGCGCATGTATTTGAGCGAGCATTTTTTTGAGGATGTTACAGCAGGTTCAGCCTTGGGGGTATTTCTTACCATATTTTGGATTACCTGGCTGGATAATAAACCATTTTTGCACAAAGCAGCATGGAACAAAGGGCTTTTGCAGAAAGGATAAGGTGGCACAATAAAAGTGAGAGAGATGGACGCTGCTTAATAGTGCGGCCAATGATTACGGCCAAAGATTGCGGAAAACAGCAACTTGATACTCAGAAAAAACAAGACTGAAACAGCTATAACTGAAAATACTTTGGCTCGCATATTATTCTTAATACGAAGTCAGCTATTTTAGTGCTACAGCAGGAGTTAATTTATTTTATAAGAGATTGTGACTACAGAATAACACGGCAAAAAGCCTTAAATCAAAAAGAGATATTGATACCCTGTTTGACTTAAGGCTTTGACCCTGATATCGGTTTAATTGGTTATCCAACAACAAGATTATTTTTTCTGCGTACCAGCAGCACTATAACAAATGCTATTACTAGTGCAGCACTACCATAAATTTCGAGTTTTGTAATAGTCGACATGCCGGTATCGGGCACCAGGTACTGATCATTTCGCTGTAAATCGTGTGATAGTTTGATGGATGAGATAAAAGCTTTATACTCATCGCCCATTAATGCCTGCCGTTCTGACGGGTAAATGTATTCAAATGTATAGGTAGCATCCTGCGTATAAATCAGCGTAAAATTAATAAACTGAAAACCACCGGCGCCATCGTCACTTTTTAGGGTAAACGCTTTTGCTTTTAAGGTGCCTACAGTAGTATCGCGTATGTTTTGTACACTGCCCCCGCTTGATTGACTTTGAATATGGGTAATATACTCCTTTAAAACTTTGTTAAGGTCTTTCTCCTTTTTAAGCGGTGTATTGTTTTTGCCGTTAGGGGCAACAATCACTGTCATGTAGCCAAATGTACCTGTGCCGGCATAAATATGCTGACCTAGGGTATCCGTTTGTTTATAAACTGCAGGCATAGAAACGGTAACCAGACTATCAACCTTTACCGGCTTAAACTGCTGACTAAAACCGGCAATGGTAAAAAGCAGCAGGGTTAAACTTAAAATTATCTTTTTCATATTGTATCTTCTTTTAAAAAATTAAACAAGCTACTATGAGCTTATGATCATTATTTATGGAGATATCTCATAGCAACATTCATACCATATTAAACTAAAAAAATACTATATGGTTTGATTTGATAGAAGTATGACAGGTATTAATGATGATATTATGACAGTATTTTTGATGGTATATAAGCTACAAATATCGCCTTTTTGAATATTAAAATGTTGATTATGATTGCATTGTAAATGTAAATTGACCGTGGTTTTGGGTTGTAGAGCGATATGGTAAATTGAGCTGGCATTTTACGTTTTTTGGCCATTTATGTGCATATTTACATTAATAGCGCTACATACTAGAAGCATATGGATACATCAACCGCTTTGGCCATTTTTCGGCAGCAATTAGAAAAATACGTTGTATTTAATGAGGCTGAGTGGATTATTTTTATCCAGCACCTCACCTTTCAATCGCTCAAAAAGAAAAAGCATTTTGCCGAATATGGCAAGGTGTGCTGTGATGTAGGCTTTATTATATCGGGTTCGGTAAGGTATTATATGGTGAAAGATGGGGAAGAAATTACCGGATACTTCAGCTTTGAGAATGAGTTTGTTAGCTCGTACAAAAGTTATTTAACGCAACAGCCTGCGGTTAACTATATTCAGGCGCTTGACGATACGTTGCTCATTGTTATCAGCCATAAAAATATGCACCTAATGCTCAACAATCCTATGCTGGCCTATAAAATGGAGCGTTTTGGCAGGCTGATAGCCGAACATTACCTGATTTGCTATGAGGACCGCATGGCATCGTTCATTACCAAAACACCCGAGGAACGCTACCTGGACTTGCTAACCAACGGCAGGGAAGTATTACAGCGCATGCCACAACATTATATTGCCAATTTTTTAGGCATTACCCCGGTTTCGCTGTCACGGATACGGAGGAGGATACTGGAATTAACCAGGTGATAATAAAAAATATCTACCCAAAACATTTTTCTAATTCTTAAATTCAGTAAATTCTGATTCAGACGAATTCTTATCTTTTGTTAACGTTTTAGGCTTTGCCAGCGGCATACCTTTGAGTAAATAAAAACAGAAAGAGATATGCACACTATATTAGGAGCCGGTGGCGCGGTAGCAAATGCACTAACCCGCGAGTTATTAAACAACAACGAAACTGTACGTCTGGTGAGCCGTAAACCAGTAGCCATTACCGGTAAAAATATTACCTGGCAAAAGGCTGATTTGCTGAACTATGCCGAACTGCTGGAGGCTGTAAAAGGATCCACCGTTATTTATTTAACTGCCGGATTGGTTTATGATAAAGATATTTGGCAGCAACAATGGCCGGTAATAATGGGTAACGTTATTAACCTGGCTAAAGCAACTGGGGCCCGGTTGATATTTTTTGATAACGTTTATATGTATGGCCTGGTTAATGGCCGCATGACAGAAGATACGCCCTACCACCCTTGTAGTGAAAAAGGCAAAGTACGCGCCGCCATTGCCAATAAGCTAATGGCCGAAGCTAAAGCCGGTAACATACGTGCCAGCATTGCCCGCGCTGCTGATTTTTACGGTACCGATAGCATGAACAGCTTTTTTGATATGATGGTGCTGGATAAATATGCCAAAAAACAAGGCGCCCAATGGGTAGGTAGCACCAAGAAACTGCACAACTTTAGTTTTATACCCGATATGGGCAAAGCCATGTATTTGCTTGGCCAAAACCCCGACAGCGATAACCAGATATGGCACTTGCCCACCGCACAAGCCCTGCCTGGCAAACAGTTAATAGAAATAACCGCCAGTATTTACGGAGTTAAGCCATCATACTTTGCAGTAAACAAGTTTTTATTGTGGGCATACGGGCTGTTTAACAAAACCGTAATGGGCACAGTTGAAATGTATTATCAGTACAACCACGATTATATTTTCGACTCAACCAAATTTGAAAAAGCCTTTAACATTAAACCCACCAGCTACGAAGACGGGATTAAGCTAATGTCTGAAACGTTGTATGCGAGAGAAGAGGCGTAAAAAGTGGATAAAAAAGATTATTCTTTTTTCCATTTTTTACAATGTAAATGGAGGGCGACCCGCCTAAAGGCGGGTCGCTTGTTGAATATTAGTGTGTTTTCTGTTTTAATATTTTATTATGTTTAAAATTCCAAATGGCATAATGGTATTTAAAAGAAATCAAGCTCATCAATGCCCCTGGCTTCGCTTTCAACCAAGTGAGTAAATAGCTTTTTTACCACCGCTTCGCGGGCCCATTGCTGCTCGGTAATGGTAGCATCATTAAGATACCAGGCGATGGGTTTGTTAATTTCAATACGTGCCTTGTATACGTAGTTTTTAGTAGCATGCATTTTGCTGCCCTCGTAGCTGTTAAAGCCCTCATCCTTTATCAGCCTGGCGAATTGTTTAACCGGAATATCCAATTGCAGGCATTCGACGAGCGTGTTTTTAAAATCGTGTTTGTCTTCCAGCCAAAGTATCAGGTGCTGGTCGTTCAGGTCATAATCGGCAACGGCAATCCGGCTATAGTCATAATCAACAGAGATTACAAGCCACCATAATTCGTCTTTTAGTTTTTTGGTAAGTTTTATCATGTTTTTGTTTTTAGTTCCATTTGGTCATTAGTTCATTGAGTCATTGGTCTATAGGTTATCTGACTCTTCAATGAGAAACCCTTGTTCTATCTGAATTTGGGCATCCAGCCTGGGAGGTGTTTTTGTATGGCGGCAATTTCGCGGCTGTATTTGCTGCATACGGTTTGGTAGGCCAGGTAGCGGAGCTGGAGTTCATTTTCAGTTTGTGGTGCCTGATTTTGCTGCTGGCGGCTGTCGTTGAGTGCGGAGTAAGCGATGTGCATAGGGTTTAGTTTTTTGCGTTTGTTGTTAGTTTGTGGGGAAGGTCTCAGTTTGCAGTTGCCGACTCGCAGTTTGCAGTTCATTTCATTTCTGCTTTGTTTCTGGCTTGCCATAAAAAAAGAAAAACTGTGAGTTGACAACTGTAAACGCTCAATGAGTGCGTTTACGATTAAACATGGGCGGTAATCGGCCAATAAATATTTTTTTCTGTATATTCTGTAAGGTTCATGTTGTTAAATAAATAAATTGTGTTACTTTAGTGCGAAATAACAATACAAAAGTAAAGAATTTTATGTATTATTGCGATATAAAATAAAGAAATAGTTATCCACAATTATGGAAGATCAATCAAAGCCAAAAAAAATAAAACTGATAAGACCCGAAACGCTTGAGTTTATTATTTTGTATAATCAGCTTCGCGGTAAAGCATTTAGCGGTAATGCACAGCTTGCTGAAGCGTTAGGCTTTAATAATGCCAGCTCAATTACAGAGATTATAAAGAGCAGGCAAAATATTGATCCAGAAAAATTAAAGATTTTTAAAGATAAATACGGAAGTTATTTATTGTTGGCAAAAAATACAGTAAATTCTGATGTGGCCCAGCCTCGAAAGCTTAATGATGGCATACCGATGTATGAAATTACTGCAACGGCATCGGGTGTGGAGGTTTATAGCGATATTAACGATACTCAGCCCGTAGGGCATATGAATTTTCCGGGAATTGAGGATTGTGACTTTGCCTTACCTGTTTGGGGGCACTCTATGTATCCCTATTTGGAGAATGGCTGTTGGGTTGCACTAAAAATTATTCATGATAAAAAAATATTACCCGGCGAGGTATATTATATTGAATGGGGCGAGTATCGAATGTATAAGCGCCTGCTGGCCAGTAATAATCCCGATGAGGTGGTTGCCCATTCAGACAATATTACTGAGATGATTAATGGTCAGCCAAAATACGCACCCTTCGTCATAAAAATCATCGACATAAAGAAGTTATGCCTGGTAAAAGATATCCATAAAAAACATAATCATTAAAAGAGAGCGGCACTGCGGTTTGGAGGTATGACGTTTAGAGTTTTGGTGCCCGAAGATAGTACCGAATGTCATAGCATCTACCTAAAAAACAAAAGCTCCGGGCTAGCGGCCAGGAGCGCATTTAATATCTATGATGATTAAATAATTGCTTATGATGCTAAAAAGCCACAATTACTTATTGCTTGTTTAATAGTAGTACAACCCAGTATACCGCCCAGCAAGCCGCAATAAATGAAAAAAAGATTAAAAGAGAAGAAACAATTAACATAGTAAAAATATTTAGGTAAAACACACATCCCCTTTTTTTACAGGCACTTAAGCCCGGTATTCTGGTGGGGATTAATTATACGTTACAAATATTGGCAAGGTTACACCCGCACGTAATATTAAATTTGCAACAAACCTCATTAGTGGTAAAATAAGGCAATGTCTACCAGTTTGGTGGGTTTACTTCTAGTTAAACATGGACAGGAGGTCAGATATCTGACATCTGATTTTCAGATATTTATATCTTTATAGTATTTAACCCGCTTTAGTACTTACAACCAGAGGCTATAAATAGTGACGTGATATTTTTTTTAAAAAAATGTTATATTTACTATAATGGAAACTATCCAATACCCCTATAGCCTTAAATACAGCATTGCAACGCTCGTGCTGATGATTGTATTTATTACATTGCTGCTGGTTAACGTTTTAGTTACTAATAGCCTTTTAAGCTGGGCCATTTTTAGTGTTTTTGCCCTTATTTTTTTGCTGATGTTTGCTTTGGTAACCGTACGGCGCCTTTTGCCGGCTTTGCGGGGTGATATTGCGCTTCAGTTGGATAGTGAGGGGATAAGCGATTACATTCGCAATGTGAGCATTAACTGGGTTGATATTGATGAGATAAGCCTCATACGTGGCCGTAGTTCCGCGTTGGTTAAAATAGGCCTTAAGTTTGTTTCGGATTATGGCAGCTTCATCACCATATCATTAAGATGGGTGAAAGGTAATGATGATGATGTTTATGATACTATATGCAACTATTATCAATATTACCCCGATACGGATGCCGAACCGGAGGTTTAAATGTAATATTAGTGTTACAGTAATATACGGCGATAAGAAATGATACTTTTTTGATAAATTGCTGTAAATGTATATCTTGCAGCTACAAACCATTGCCTGAACTGTAATACATCATGTTTCGTTAAAGCGTATTGTGTTAATTTTTATGAACCTAACCCATATTATAAACCTTTTAGCCAACCAGTTAAGTGCAGGCAATTTTTCGCAAAATATTGGCTTTTATACTTTATTGGTGTTATTGGCGTGGATATGGGTGGTACAGTTGAAACATAAAGCGAGCGGATATCGCATTAATTAAAAAGGACAGAAACTATCGCCAGGAATTTTTCGTATAAATTTATAGTCGCATCTTTTGTAAACCTATCAGGTTAAAATTTAATTGAGATGGCTGTAATTTAAACTCCTATTTAATATAATGAAATTTCCGTATTGCCCATGCTGCAAAATCCGATTCAGTAAACAGCTTCACCGTAATTTTGTATTAAAAGTAATGTTTCCGTTTGTGCCGATAAGGCATTTTTACTGCGGCTGTTGCTGCCATGATTATTACCGCTTTGTACCTGTTAACTACAAAAAATAAATATGCCCGCCCAAACCATTGATGATGTTATAGCCCAGTTACAAATCATTATTGACGACAGTATAAAGAATAACGATAGGATGGGCTATTTTGCCGCCCTGTATTATAAAGTTACGGCCAGTGTAAAAGAAGGCATTGCCAACAACCGTTTTCAAAACGGCGCCCGTATGGAGCAGTTCGATGTGATTTTTGCCAGCCGGTATCTGGATGCTTTAACCGCCTGGAAAAACAAACAACCGCTAAGTGCATCGTGGCAGGTAGCGTTTGAGGCCACCCAAAAATCATCATTACTGGTACTACAGCATTTATTGCTGGGTATGAACGCCCATATTAACTTGGATTTGGGTATTGCCGCCGCACAGGTTTCTGGCGGACAACTGGACAGTGTGAAAAATGATTTCGACGACATTAACACCATTATATCGGCATTAACCTACCAGGTGGTAAATGATATCGACAGGGTTTCGCCACTGCTATCATTACTGGGGCTGCACGCCGGTAATCAGGCATCTATATTAATACAGTTTAGCATTGATAATGCCCGCGACGGCGCCTGGTGCTTTGCCGAGGATCTGGTAACCAAGCAAGGTGCCGATTACAATACCTGTATAGCCCAGCGCGACCAAACCATACAAAAACTGGCACTTGATTTAACCAACAGCACGGGCTTTGTGCGTTTTACCATATGGATCATCCACTTGTTTGAGTGGAAAAATGTGGCCCGTATTATTGATATAATGCATGGCGAAAAAAAGGCTAAAATAGTGGTGAGTAAATAAAAGTAATTTTTCAAGCCGATAATATACCATTCTATTGTTCGGTTTTAGGCGCCAGATATTTGCAAACAGGTATAGCCAGTGCAGCACCCGCTATTGGTGCCATAATATACAGCCAAAGATGATTTAGATTACCGGAAACTATTGCCGGCGCTATAGAGCGCGCCGGATTCATGGATGCTCCACATATAGGCCCGGCGAATAGTGCTTCCAATCCAACAACTGCACCGATGGCAATGCCTGCAAACTGGCCATTTTCTTTACTGCCATGCGCTACCCTCAAAATAACCAACATCAAAAAAAATGTTAGCAGTAATTCTAAAGTGAACGACTGTATTTCTGAACCTTTTGGCAGGGTTGCACCTAATAAACTACAAGTGGGAAAAAGTAACCGGAGTAACAGGCTGGCCAACAATGCACCCAACAGTTGACTGGCAATATAGCCCGGCAATAATTGGGGCTTAAGACGACCCGATAAGCTAAAGGCGATACTCACAGCCGGATTGATATGGCAGCCGGATAAATCGCCTATGCTGTATATTAAACTCATCACTACAAGCCCCCAGGTTATTGCTACGCCCACATGACTCACCTGGCCGCCCGTTTGCTGGTCAATAACCATAGCGCCGGTGCCGCAAAACACCAAAATAAAGGTACCGATCAGTTCGGCGCTGTATTTTTTCACGCTAAATGCTCTTTACAAAATTGGCAGCATAAGCCTTAATCATGTCTCTAACGCGGCGAAATTCGTTCATTACTTCTTCCGGCGTTCCGGTAGCTTTAGCAGGATCAGGAAAGTTTTGGTGAAAACGTTCAACTTTGCCCGGGAAAAAAGGGCAGGCCTCATTGGCATTATCGCAAACGGTTATCACTTGATCAAACGGAATAGTCATGTACTCGTCCACATGGTTTGAAGTATGTTTGGAAATATCAATATGATCTTCGGCCATTACCTGTATCGCCTTAGGATTAACGCCGTGGGTTTCAATTCCGGCACTATAGATGTTTGCTTTGCTGCCTGCAAAAAAACGTAAATAGCCTTCGGCCAATTGACTGCGGCAACTGTTTCCTGTGCATAAAACCAAGATGTTTTTCATATTTAAGCGATTGATTTTTTCATTACGATGGCCGATACCGGGCAAACATGACTAAACTCTGATGATGCTTTAATTTCTGCCGGAACCTGTTCCCGGCCAATCTGTATAAAACCTTTATTTTTGAAATATTCGGCTGCTGTTTCTGTTAGCAGATATAGTGTTGATATTTCTTTTGAAATGCAGATTGTGATAATTTCATCAACCAATTTTGCTGCAATGCCCAAGTTGCGGTGCTTGCGGCCAACAGCTACCGAGCGTAGTAAACCATATTCGCCATAAATTTCCAAGCCTGCTACTCCGGCAATTTCGTTGTCAATAATAGCTACCAAAAAGTTATCAAAACTTTCTGGCAGATCACTTTCTGGCAGGTTTCCAGCCTGTAGTAAAGCCTTTACTTGTTCTTTATAATGTTGTGCGTTGCTAATAATCATCGTCTTAAATTTAATAGCAACTGCCGCCTGGTGTGCAACACGCTTCTGCTGGTGTGGCCAAATTAACTAATTGTACTTTTGGTTTTTCGGTTCCGCATGTTCCGCCACGTAACTGTGCTTTGCATTGAACCGCGTTAGGGCGCAGGTCAACCGTAAGGCTGGTTTCATCGACGATCATTTCATCGGGAAACATTTGGCGGGTATCAAATGATGAATTGCCAAACTCTATTTTTACCAATCCGTGAGGGTTTAAGGGCAACATTTTTTCTACTACGTTTATAATCGACAAGGCTTTGCTAACTTTCATCGGGCTAAGCTGCTGCTCATTTTCGGGTACCCATAATTGCACAATAATCTCCGCCCATTTATTCAATACCCCGCCGCAATCTACCGAAGTAATAGGCGCTTGCTTAATCTCGGTGATATGGTAAGCAGCATCAACCAATTTGCCTTGGGCATATTGGAATTGCAAATCGAGATCAGGATTTTGTAATAATGTATCCTTAAAAGTTTTCCAGGTAATTGCGTCTGTTTTATCCATAGCTTTGGTTTTATTATTGTAATATTACGATAGATGACGTCAAAAAATTTTAACAGCAGCTATTTATATTTTTATAGGACGAAAATAATCCGTTTAGATCTTTTTGAAGATTGTTCCAGGCATTAGGTTCTATGCAATAACAAACACTTGCTCCTTCAATGGTCCCTTGTATAAGCCCTGCATTTTTCAATTCTTTTAAATGTTGCGAAATTGTTGCCTGGGCCAGTCCCAGCTCTTCTACCAGATCGCCGCAGATACAGGCGTTAGTTTTGATCAGTTCCTGTAAAATAGCGATACGCGCCGGATGCGCAATTGCTTTTAATTGCACAGCCAGTTTGTTTTGCTCGTCGGTATATATTTCTGATTTTGTAGTGCCCATATAAATACATCGCAATATTACGATTAATTAATCAAAAGCAAATAAAAAAAATGACTGTAGGCGAATTATATCAAGTTTGAAAGAGAATTAAATAAGGGGAGAGATAAGATTTGTATAGCGGCAAAATTATCCCAGCACATAGCTACTTCTTTTGCATTTATAACACATATAGCGTTTTACTGGCAGCCAAAAAAGAAAGACTTTCATCCACATGGGGCGCTTTATGCGATCATCAAATACTTTATTGCAGTGTCTACATAATGGCATAGTCTGATCGTTTTTAGGGGTATCTTTCATTTGTTTATTCAATGTCACCGCGCTGATATTGAAACGTTAAAAGTATTAGGAATGTTTTAATTAAATTACCATTTAATATTATTACTTTATTAAATAAAAATGATGAGGTTTTAGTAGAAAATGGGTAATTGTAAGAAAAAGCGTCGGCAGACTACTATTAAATTTAGCTAAAAGATTTTAATAGTGCGATGGTTAACGGCAAGTCAAAAAAAGACGTTGTGCTTTTAAACTAGCCCGGCGCTTGTTACATTTGAAACCATATGATTATCCGCCTTGCTAACCTAGCCGATGTACCCGCCATAATGCAATTAATTGCAGGTGTGGTGCCTGTAATGATTGCCCAGGGAAACTTCCAGTGGGACAACGCGTATCCAAATGTTGCCGTTTTTGAAAACGACATTGCTCTTAACCAGCTTTGGGTGGTTGATATCGACGGCGAAATTGCGGGCATTGCTGCCATCACTACCGATCAGGAAGCCGAATACACTCAGGTTGGCTGGGACATTAACGAGCCCGCCATTGTAATACACCGCCTTGCCGTAAGCGTTAACCACCAGGGTAGGGGTGTTGCTGCCGCGTTGATGCAACAAGCCGAACTTGTAGCCAAAAGCCAGGGCATTCAGCACTTGCGTATTGATACCAATACGCAAAACCAGGCCACGCAAAAACTTTTCCCAAAATTGGGATATATCTTTGCGGGCGAAATTGGCCTGGGCTTTAGGCCCAACCTGCGGTTTTATTGCTACAGCAAGCAGGTCTTTTAATCCGTCTTCACAACTATAGGCTATAAATTAATTATGCAAATTGCGCAACCCCTATTTTGTTTTCTCGTAAAAGTAGAACAGATCAAACCCTGATTTGGTTATACTTGAGATTATAATTATGGATATTTTTGCTTTATGTGCCGTTGTTGGGGCCGCCATTGTGATATTGATATTAAAGTTTGATAAAAGTCAAACGGTAAAGGTAAATGCAGTTTTGCAGGAAGCACGTAGCATACCACCATTGTTTCTACTCAAATCGACTGAGCAAAAAATAGATGCCTTAAAAGCTGCGCTGCGTTTTGACGACGCGCCGCAAAACATGACCGGCGCGGGTACCATGAAAGATATTTATGGCAGTGTAAGTGAAGCCCGCAGACAAAACAAAGTACAGGAACTTAAACTACTATCATCAAAATACAATAACGGACAGATATCTATTGAGGTTTATAATGCTCGGTTAGATGAATTACTGGAGCAGATACATAGCTCAGGTGGTTCGTTCGAATTGGCTTGTTAAAAGGCATCCACTCAAATCCACTAAATGCTGGCCTTGCGGCTTAACAATATCAATATCATCGCCATAAATACTCCAATCCGCCTAAATCATTTGACTATTCCACTTCTTTGATTAATATTGCAGCCAAATGTCGGACGAAGCAATAGTAAAACGGTTAAAGGTAATAGTTAAGGAACATGGCGGTCAGCTGGCATTGGCCCACGCCATTGGTGTTGACCAGGGCTTTATAAGCAAGGTAATTAACAAAAAGCAGGATGTTAGTTACTACCTTATCCGCAAGCTATGCTTTCAGCTTAAATATTCACCCGAGTGGCTCATTCTTGGTACAGGCGAAAAAAAAATCAACAAACCCGAATCGGCTAAGCTGATTACCGAAATACAAATGATGCGTACCGAGCTGGATATTCTGCATGCCCGCATGCGTACCTTTGAAATGGAACTGAAAGAACTACACCAAAACAATTCAGCCAGCGAACAGAAAGCGGGGTGAGCTTAAAGTGGAAAGCATAGAGCCGAAAGCTTAAAGCAGAAAGTTCAGGGCAAAAAATCAGTCCATATTATTTAACCCACATTTCTTTTTCTGAATGTTGACGGGTTTTCGCCGGTTAGTTTTTTAAATGTTTTGTTAAAATAACTCAATTGTTCAAAGCCGGCAGCATAGCAGGCCTGGGTTATGGTTTTATGTTGCAGCAGCAGATTTTTGGCTTCGCCGATGCGGTATTGGTTTACAAAATCGGTAAAAGTGAGTTTGGTTTGCTTTTTAAAATAACGGCAAAAGGCAGCTGTGGTAAGGTTTGTTTGGCGGGCAATATGGTTAACATCAATTTTTTGATGGTAATGCTGTTCTACATATTTATAAATAAAATCCATCCGTTTTTGCTGTTTTTCAAAAGCTTTATTGGCAGCCGGTATTGGGTTAAGCAACTGCGCCTCGGTGCTGGTGGCCAGCAGTTGAAATATGCTGAGCAGGCTCAATAACTGATCGAACCTGTTTAGGCTTTGCAATTGTTTAAGAGCAGCGGCTGCTTTAAGTTTGGTATGGCCATAAAAAGCTATGCCGTAGCAAGCACGTTTAAAAAGCTGCTTAATGGCAACCATCTCGGGGTTATTAAAAAAAGGCTCGCCTAAAAAGTTTTCGCGCATTTGCACCACCACTTGCCGGCAATTGCTATGTACGCCATAATCGAAATTAAGATGAGGTATGTTGGGGCCAATAAACACCAGATCCGCTCCTTCGTAACGCGAAATATGATTACCCACATGGCGTGGTCCGCCGGCGCTTTCTACATAAACAATTTCATACTCGGGGTGCAGGTGCCACAAAAAAGTATTGCTCAAATGAGGGTTCAATATGGTAAATGAACTGCCCATATCAGGTTGCACTTGTTCGAGCTGCAGCTTTTGCATTACAGATACAATTAGTTTATATGCTTTTTCTTCCGCTAAAAAACGCCGTCAATTTTAAAGCTGTCTTTTTGCTTTACTACGCTTAGTTTAATAGTGGTTTTGTTGTGCCTGTAAATATCGGTATAAGAAACAATAAATAAATCGGCTGCGCGACTATCTTTTTGAAAGGTAAGGCTTTTTAAATTCTCAATATTACTATCCTGCGCCTTTAAAAACGGATCGATATTGGTACGATCAATCATTGCGGGTATTTTGTCAACCAGCTTGGGGGTGCAATATTGTTTTTGAATTTTTTGCAGTTTTTTAACAAAGTTATGTGCGCTGCCGGTAGCAACTTCGGTCATGTAAGCGGTATAAAAGTTTTTCAGCATGGTCATGGCCTGCTGATCGGCCAGGGTAACGTGTGTTTGCGAGTTGGATATAAAGGTGCCGGCTGTAAATAATATAATTAGGGCAAGTTTTCTCATTTGTACTTAAGGTTTATACAAATGATTTATACGGTGGCGGCTTTGCTTGGGTTATGGTACTTGTTGATCTCAACTAAGCCATTAAAAATGTTGTTACAGCTGCATTGCAAATGATAACCCTGCAGTACCGTTTTGGTAGGTGGGTATCAGCATGGTGCTGCGTCCTTTTTTGTCTTTGTGGGTTAGCGCATTGCGCAGGTAAGGGTAAACCAGGTAGGCAGCTTTTGTTGAAAGTATACCTAATCCGGCACCGGCCACCACATCGCTAAACCAATGATCGCGGTTATACATTCTGAAAATTCCGGTGGCTACAGCGGTGGTATAACCAATTACGGTATACACCGTTGATTGATCACCATATTCCTCGCTCAAAAACTGGGCGCCCAAAAACGCAGCACCTGTATGGCCAGAGGGGAACGACAGATAGTCGGTACCATTAGGGCGCAGGCGGTGAGTCGCATTCTTTGTTACCAAATCAGTTACGCCAAAAAAGCCAGCCGATAATCCCAATAAGGCAGCCTGGTTAATAGGGGTATTTTTACCGGATACGCCAGCAATATCAAGCACACCAACTACTGCAATTGGCGTAAACAGGAAAAATGTTTCGGCATTGGTATGAAAGTGGGGGTCACTTTTTTGAATCTCATCATTAATATAATAATCAACCCGGCGCACCGGATGTATCACAAATGACGATACCCCATAAGCCACCAATACTCCTGGAACGATGTATGACAATGAACTACTTTTATGTAGTTTCTTGCAGGTATCGGGTATTGCAACGGTGTTCTTTTTTAAGGTATCAACCACATTTTTTTTGGAAGTATCGACTGTAACCTGAGCATCGGCTCTAAAAAACAAAAAGCAGAGTATAGCGAATATTACTTTTTTCAACAGTAGCGTATTTAATGTGCAACACAAATCCGTATCCGGCCAGATGATGAGCTGCTGTAAAATGGTGCAACTCAATTAACTACCAGGCGTGGAACGGCGGCAAAATTAAAACAACATTCTGTAGTAATATTGGATTAACATTAATTTAACAAAATTTAACCAATTCTGTGTATCTCAACAGTATCAGGAGGGGTAAGCATTAACGGCACTTTTTCAACGGTAACAAAACTCAGGTCGAGCCCAAACCCCCGCTCTTCTGAAAGGCTTAGCTTTTTGAGTAATGCATAAAAACTCATTACAAAGCTTTCATAAAACGATAAATTGTGTGACCGTGATATTACCTTTTCAATCACCACAAACCTGAAATCGCCAACAATTTTATGTTTGTTTAATGATTTATAAGTGCTGGTAATATCAACCTCGCCTTTTTTCACCAGGTCTTCAACCACGCGCCTAAACAATAGGTTTATTTGCTGCTCAATTCTGAAGCCGAGTTTAAAGTCAACCCTTATCAATTTATTAGGCACTAAAAAGTTAACCTCGTATTCTTTTTTATAAGGTTCGTCAACTACATCAACATGCACCAGCCAGTAAACATCGGCCCGTTTGGGTTGCTTTTGCAGAATGGAATAAATAATTTTTGATTCAATCTCCGAATCGAAATTAGCACTGGTTAAATACACCAATTGCGATGCATATTTAGGCACTGTTTCATCATCGCTCAGTTCTTTTAAAATGCCGAAGTAGTCGTCAATATTAATGAACTTAACATAACGGTTCCTTATTTTGCGGGCAGTATGCCAGGTCCACATAATGGCAAACAAACAGAACCCGATTGACAGTGTGAACCAACCGCCATGCACAAACTTAACCAGGTTGCCGGTTAAAAATGTACCTTCAATAAGCAGGTAAACCACCAAAAAGATGTTTACAATATAATTGGGTACTTTTTTGCGTCGTAAAAAGTGTGATACCAATATGGTAGTCATCAGCATGGCAACGGTAATACTTAGTCCATATGCCGCTTCCATATGATCGGAGTGCTTAAAAAGTAAAATTACCCCAATACATCCCGCACATAAAAGCCAGTTAACGCTGGGTACATACAACTGCCCCTTTTGTATAGTAGGATAATTGATGCGCACCTTGGGCCATAGATTTAGCCTCACAGCCTCTGCAATAAGCGTAAATGAACCCGAGATGAGTGCCTGACTGGCTATAATGGCGGCGATGGTTGCTATACCGATGCCATATGTCAAAAACCAGGGTGGCATAAGTTCATAAAACGGATTATGCAGGTTGAGATCCATTTTTTGACCACTATGCTGTAATAACCACACGGATTGACCCAGGTAATTAAAAATTAAACTTGTTTTTACATAAATCCAGCTTATTTGTATGTTTCTGCGGCCCGTATGACCCAGATCTGAATACAAGGCTTCGGCGCCTGTGGTACATAAAAATACTGCTCCAATAATAATAAGAGGATGCGCTCCCGGCACATTTGAAGTAAGCAGCATAAAGGCATAGTATGGGTTGAGTGCCTTAAAAATGGTGAGATCCTGCACAATATAAAAAATACCCAGAACACCTATCATAGTAAACCATACAAACATCATGGGACCGAAGGCCTTACCTACCAGCGAGGTGCCAAACTGTTGTATAATAAACAAAGCCACCATGATGGCTATAACAATAGGCACCGTATGTATTTGCGGAAACGATGTTTGCAAACCTTCAATTGCGGATGATATGGTGATAGGAGGAGTTATAATGCCATCGGCCAGTAAAGCGCAGCCGCCAATTACCGCTGGCACAATGAGCCATTTGGAACGCCTGCGTACCAGCGAAAAAAGTGAAAATATGCCACCCTCGCCTTTATTATCAGCACGTAAGGTAATAACCACATATTTAAGCGTGGTTTGCAGGGTAAGCGTCCATATAATAAGTGAGGCTCCCCCTAAAACTAATACTTCTGAAATATGCTGCGGACCAACTATGGCTTTAAATACATATAGGGGGGATGTACCAATATCGCCGTATATAATCCCAAGACTGATAAGCAGACCAGCTGCCGTTAATTTTGATAAATCTTTGTGACTCGACACTGCTTATTTGTAAAACTTAAATATATTAAAAAACTAAATCTATAAACCAATAGTGGTTAATTGTGTTTTAAGAACTAAATTTATAGTCTGTTTAATTTTATTTTGTTAAATATTGTTAAAACAGATAACAAAAGTAAAAGTATTATAAGTTGTGACAGGCTTTATTTATATTTTTGTAAACAATATTAAATATGAGGCAAATTTTTACAACTACTACTTCATGGAGCCTGACAATTGCGATAGCAATATTCATGAGTGTTGCTTTTGTAAATACTACGGCCTACTCACAAACCGATACCACTTACACGCATCTTTTACGATCGAAGACAGGTAAATCGGCCTCGAAAAATGCTTTGCATCTGGTGTTGCCCCCTTTAAGGCCGGCGGTGATATCAACCACCAAAATAAACGTTTACAAAAGCGACGATAAATTACTCAACAACGTACAGGTTTACCCTAACCCGGTAACTGATCAGATAAATTTGAAGTACGAAATAACGCGCCCTGCAAACGTTAATATTAAAATAATGGATGTGTTGGGTAATGATATTATCACTCTGTTTTCGCAAAGAGTTGAACCGGGCGAAAAAACTTTCAGCTACTCCCTTAATAGCAAACTTAACCGCGGTTTTTACTTTGTGCGGGTTATTGCCGGCAATGAATCGGTAATTAAAAGGATTTCGGTACTGTAATATTTGTCTGGACTAAGATTAGTAAGATTAAAGAATTTCAGGATTTTTGCTGGCTAATCAAATAATCCTTAAATCAAATAAATCTTAGTTCTGACAATTTTAATTTATAAATCTTACTCAGTTTCCTGAAATTATAATAGGCTTGTAGCTTGATAATATAACAGTACTAAGTATTTTGAGCAGACAGCCTGCCCTTAACGACCATTCCGTTGCCTTATTAAATAATTTCGACGATCGTCAAATGTTGTTTGTTCTACCGGTAAAACCACATCGCTAAAAAGTTTACTAAGCGTTGCCGAATGGGTTTCGGTTTTTTTTGTTTTAAGGTTATAATGTACAAAGCTGGTCCACAGCATGGCTTTTAAATGGCTTTGCCCGTCGCCCCACATTCGCAATTCAACGGTCAGGCTTTTTGTTGTATAAGCTATTAATTGAGAATCAATCAATACAGATTCCATAATAATTGCCGGATTTAAATAACATATCTGGTTGGATGCAACTACCCAGCTTAAACCTTCTTCATTGGCTAATTTGAAAATATTTAAGTCGTAGTTTGCCAGTAACTGATCCTCCCGTGCATTCATAAAATAATCAATATATTTTGAATTGTTTAAATGATTAAAGGGGTCGCAATCCTGGAAACGGACTTTTGTAATTGAATGTAATATTTTTTCCATCATCTTTAGTTTGCATACCGATCGGTATGTTTGTTTATAAAAAATTTTATCTAATAAATTTTTCTTGAATTAACTGATCAATCATATCCATCATGTTATTGAGGTATGATCCATCGTGGCGGGTAATAGCCATAAATACGCTTCCTTCAATCATTGCATAAATATTTTTACCATACATGTCGGCATCAATATTCGAACGTATTTCACCATTATTTATACCGGTTTGAATAATGCCTATTAAATCCATTTCCAACCGTTTTGAAACCTTTTTTACAGCCTCAAACAAAGCAGGATTAATATTATTAGAATCGGCTCCCATATTTAATATGGGGCACCCACCATTCATACTAATAACATCGTAATAGTTTCGGTAATAATTTGTTAAAACCTGTAACTTATCAATTGAATTATCATATTGGGCCAATTGAACAGAAAGCGATGAGGTTACCTTTTTTACATTTAGTTTAAACGCCTGTACAGCCAGTTCCTCTTTATTGACAAAATGAAAATAAATTGCTCCCTTAGTTAGGCCGGTTGCTTCAGTTAAATCGGACAAACTGGTGCCTGCGTAGCCCTTTTTATTAAATATGGGTGCTACTTTTTGCAATATAAAATCGCGGGTATTTAAGTTATCTGGCGCCAATTTTGTTGAATTTTATACGAATATAGTGAAAATACCGATCGGTATGTTGTTGGTTGAAAATAAATGATGCTGTTTTTTTTGCTGTATGAATTCGGGGGGTGGTTATTTGCCTGAAGTAGGTTTGCAAAATTCAATGATTTTAAGCTTTTTACTAACTAATCAAATAATCTTTAAATCAAATAAATCTTAGTTCAGACTATTTTAATAATTTGCGCAATTATGAAAATAATTGCAATAGGCCGTAATTATGCCGAACATGCCAAAGAGCTGAATAACCCCGTACCTGGCGTACCGGTTATTTTTATGAAGCCCGATACTGCGCTTTTAAAAGACAACAAGCCTTTTTATCATCCTGATTTTTCGAACGATATTCATCACGAAATTGAGGTGGTAATAAAGATCAGCAAAGAGGGTAAACATATCAGCGAAAAATTTGCCGATAGTTATTTTGAGGAAATTGCTTTAGGTGTTGATTTTACCGCCCGCGACATACAATCCGCCCATAAAGAAAAAGGACTGCCCTGGGAACTGGCCAAAGCATTTGACGGCTCGGCGCCGGTAAGCAATTTTTTGCCGAAAGCTCAGTTTGCCGATTTGCATAACCTTAATTTTAAGCTGGATGTTAACGGTCAAACACGACAATTGGGCAATACTTCGTTGATGCTTTTCCCGTTTGGCTATATTATTGCTTTTGTTTCTCAATATATTACCCTAAAAAAAGGCGATCTTATTTATACAGGCACCCCACAAGGTGTAGCCAAAGTAAACGTAGGCGATCATTTGGAAGGCTATATAGAAAACCAGAAACTGCTTGATTTTTATATTAAGTAAAAACAAAACCACCTTGTCCTTTCGACGATAGGAGAAATCTTCTGCGCCAGGTTGTACAGCCTATGCAAGACGAATAATGCAAAGCAGGTTAGGCAAAGCGCAAAAGATTTTTCGCTATCGCTCAAGAGATAGTTTCTCCTCGGTACCCTCGTTCGATTTCTATGATTCAAGCAAGCAATCTTTGATAATTTTTTTCATAGACTCTGTTTTGGTTTACACAGGCAAAA
>NZ_JANUBZ010000016.1:43500-90335 GCF_024808665.1 Mucilaginibacter empetricola | reverse complement strand
TATGAAACGATCTGACACAAAATAAGACGAAAATGCAGCGCTTTTAGATGAAATCATCATCCCGGTTGGAACAAAATCTATAAAAGAATTGATATATTCAGACCAATGAAAAATACCTTCTGCATTGTTATCGCAATTTTTATTTGTTTTAGTTTAAAAGCGCAGACCTCCGACTCCGTAACAAACAAGTTCAACAAAATACCTTATACACCTTTTGACGTGTTCGCGAAATTTACTGATGGTAAATTCGAAGAATATATTGAAAAAAATATTCAGTATCCGGAAGGGCAGGTTCAAACGGTAAATGGGGAGTCGGTAATTGCGTACACAATTAATGAAAAAGGAAAGCTTGTTAATGCGTGGCTTTTAAAGAATTTGTCACCTGCCATGGATCGTGAAATAATTAAAGCTTTTAATGCATCTCCCAGGTGGACACCAGCAATATTAAAAGGTGAAAATGTTAAAGTAAATATAGGCATGGAGCTTATGATTACTACAGATAGTGTGGCTAGAACCATTAAAGTTACAAAGTATAAGCCTCCTGTTCAGAAGTTCGTTCGCGACGAAAATACTATCTATACCTCAGTAAGTAACCCTCCGGCATTTCCGGGTGGCATAGATAGCCTACATAAATACCTCAGTAAATCTGTAGTTTATCCTGCAGAGCAATTAAAAAAGCATATAGGAGGCAACGTAATCATCTCCTTTATTGTTGAGAAAGACGGACGACTTACCGATGTAAAAGTAACGCGTTCACCAAATGCCGGACTCAGCACAGAGGGAATCAGAGTAACTCAGCCAATGAAATTTATTAATGGAGTACTAAACGGAGTTCCCGTTAGGGTAGAATACCTAATAGAAGTTAAGTTTGATCCTGGTAACCCTGAAATACATTGAGACAGGTGAAATCCCTCTCCAATGATTATTCAAATACTTTATAAAGTATCCAGTCATTGGTCTCATACACTCTTCTTAATTTCAGTGCGCTATTTGCCTTCTTTATGATGGGTACGTATTTAACATTCAACTCCGTAAATCCGGTGACTTCATTTTTATCAGTCGCCAATAATACGTAATTGTCGTATTTATCTGGTGCTTCTATAGCGCTTAAAAATGCGCCTTCGTAAGGTAGGGTCAACTTATGCAGGTTACTGGTGAAAGCTACTACCGGGTAGGCTATAGCATCATCAATCAGCACGTGAGCATCATCCGGTAAATGATTTAAATAAACGGCCAGTTCTCTATTTTCTTCTTGCTTTGGATCGGGCGAGCCATTAAACAATATTGTGCTAAAGGCCCGTTCTTCGGAAATGGAAGAGTTTTGAAGAAAGAAATATCCGGTGTAAAGCTGCACAAGTACCAAGGCCCCCACTACCAATTTTAATACCTGCTGATTTTTTATCGTTTGAGATCGGTAAACAATGCACAATAACGACAAAACAAGAAATATCAAATAATATTCGTGCGCTAAGAAAACCTTTTCGTATTTGATATGCAAGAATTCAACAAAAGCAAAAGGTGTTAACAAGGTTAACATTTGGTAGGTGCTGTTTTTGAACAGATAGATGGCTACTAGTATTAGGGGGCAAAAGAGAATAATTCTGGCTGATATCAGTAGCGACGTTTCTGGTAATTGATAAACAGAACTGGTTGATAGCTGATCGAAACTTAATTTATCGCTTAAAACTCTCCATGTAGCGTAAGGACTTTCGTCAAAATAGTTTAAATCCTGGGCGTGAGTTAGGTTTAATAATTTATAGCAAACTACGCAGGCCAGTGGTAGTATGAACAAGATAACGTACAGGGCAAATGTTTTATTTATCAGTTTTCGGCGTAAGGATGGATTATTAAAACTTTGAAAAAGCCTGAATATTGATTCCTGTTCGCCCAGATTTAGTGTTTTTACCGTTATTGATAGCACCAGTGGTATGAAGAACAAGGCGAGCCATATAAACTTATAATCGCAAAATATTAATACCACCAGGCAAATACTGGCAATGGAGACGTGAAACGTAGTATTTGAACGATAGAATTTAAGCAGGTTAAAAAAGAAAAGCAGGAAGAATATTAATACCATGCCCACCGACTTGCCCGAACAGGCTGCATATAATATTCCCGGATGAAGCGTGAAAATAATCAATAACACAAACAGGTAAAAAGTATCTTCTATTCTTTTTAAAAGCGCATTGGCCAGTATATAAAAAAGGACTGTGGTACATACGGCCGATGCAATTACCGGTGCAAATAACTCGGTTACTTTTGAAAATGAAAAAATAAATGATGCGTAAAATGGCAGAATTGGAGCAGTTAAGCCCATAACTTTCAGCCTGTCGCCAAAACCATCAACAACAATTTTGGTTTTCTCAATATAAAAAAGACCTTCCTGACTAAAAAAACCTAATCTATTTAAATAGATGCCTAATAGCAGGTAATAAATTCCCAATAGTATGGTAATAGGCAGCAGATATTTTGATGGGTTTGTTTTCATTTCACAACGTTTGTTGGACTATTGACCTTACTTAAGCCGTGTTCGGTTTTTTCCCAATAGAAAGGTTTAACTACTAACTGATAAAGGCCTTTAAAGGCGGCTATTGAGTGCATTAACCAATAAACCGGGTTTGCTATCGAAAATAATATCAACTCATAATAGCGGCGTTTAAATACGGCCATCATATTGATATAAATCATCAATATATTACCCACCATCAGGTTAAATATCGACATGAACAATACCCAATCCGGAAACAAAGTTCTGATGGTTGATAAATCAAATACCAGGTAACTTATAAAAATGGCCAGTAAAAAAGGATACACCAAAAAAGTTAACGGTGTGGCACCTATAAAGAAGTTGAATCCTAAAAAACCTTTCCAGCCCAGCTTACGCCATAGTGCAACCGGATTACGCATATGCACCAAATAAGTTTGCATATAGCCCTTAATCCACCTGGAGCGCTGACGTATCCAGTTAAATGGCTCATTGTTGGCTTCCTCGTAAGTAGTTGAATTTACTACGGCTATTTTATAGCCTTTTGCATAGGCCCGTAATCCAAGGTCGGCATCTTCGGTTACGTTAAAAGGGTCCCACGCGCCTAATTCAATCAGGTTTTCTAATTTGAAGTGATTGCTGGTGCCACCTAAAGGGATCGGAATATCAAGTGTATCCAAACCGGGTAACATATAGTCAAACCAATACGAATATTCCAGGGTAAACATCCGTGTAAGGAAATTCTCATTCCGGTTAAAGTAATTTAAAGCACTTTGGATACAGATAAAATGCGATGGCAGCTGATTAAACATCGAAACTATCTTTTTCAACTGATCGGTATCCGGAATATCCTCGGCATCATAAATAGTTAAATACTTACCCCTTGCGAAGTGGAGCCCATAGTTACAAGCTTTTGGCTTTGTTTTAGGCATATGAAATGGAACCACTACTACCTCAAATATGGCAGGGAAATCGAGGTTACGCACAGCATTTAAGGTTTTGCTGTCGTCTTCCTCTATCAGCAACTTAATATCCAGCATTTCGCGTGGATAATCAAGTGCCTGTAGGTTCCAGATCAGTTTTTTAATCAGTTTATCTTCCTTATAAACAGGAAGTAGTATAGTATAGATCGGTAAATCTTCTTCCTTTAACTCTCTTAAATCCTCGCGGGTTACTGCCTGATGCAGCTCGAAGCGGGACCCGACCAGCGCCAGGAATAGCTTGAATAATATAGCCACCAGGAAAAAAGAGCTGATTAATACATTTATAGTGATAGATGTATTTTTAAAGTTTATCATCAACCCAATTACAATAAGTGCCAGAAAGGCAAATATGAACACCAGTTGCGACGAAGTAAATGTAATAAATGCAGAGCTTTTGGGGTCGCGTTTTAAAAGTTCAAAAACGGCCGATTTTACGTATTTACCACCGAGTAGTTTATGACTTAGCCATACAATATCCAAATCTGACGCTACAATAATTTCGGGCTCGCAATCATAAGTAAACCTTACATAATCTATAAACAACTGATTACTTGGATCGGCCATTATAGTTATTACCCGGTTATTTTCTATACGAAGGGGTATGGCAACATGCTGGTCTGCAAACTTTAGTTCAATTTTTTCTAAAACTTCAGTATCAAAGGGTAATTCCCGTATTTCTTTAAAAACATATCCTGCATTTAACAACGATCGTTCGTAGTTTTTGCGGGATATGTAACCAAAGTTGAGGGCAATTTTTATAAACGATAACCCCGATCTTTTTGATAAATCATCAATTTTTTCCCGATCGTGCTGAGATATGAAACCGTCATTAATCAAAAGTTCGGGGATCGACATATTTATTTTATTTCGGTAAAGTTTAAAACATTTATTAAGCAAACTCAGCCGGGGAATGCCCTGCTAAGTTTGCTTATATCAATTGAAATGTGATTAAGCTAATTGCTTAGTCGTTATATAATTCCTGTGACCTTTGAACCCTTGAACGTACAAAAAGGAATGAAAGTAATATCAATATCAGTATACCTAATAATATGTATAAGTTATAGCTGTCCCAAAACTTGGTAAGGGTGCTTTTGGCATCAACATACTCCAAATTTCCGCTTGACTTATTGATGTTGAACAGGTATTTGTTTGAATTAACATCGGTTACGCAAACATTACTTGATAGTGTAGATAATTGCTCGGTAATTGACTTTGATGCGGCCAATAGTGCATCCGACGGGTGACTTCCAGTAGCTGTTAATACCAATGTTGCATTATTGCTGCGGCCATAGAATATTTGTGCAAGCCCGGATGAAACCGTGTCTGACAGTGAATAAACTATTTTATTATTGTCGGTATTGTACAAACGGAAGTTTTGGCTGAATTTGATTGGTGCATCAGGAAATTCGTTCAATAACGGATCGCTTTTATCAAGCAGGGCAATGATGTTGTATTTTTTTAAATCACCGGCTTGTATGTCACTTGAATAAACAAAGTCAGGGAAGTTATTTGAATTGATATTGTTATTCAATTCGTAAATAATTTCACCAATTGCACCTGCAGAGTATTTGGCAATATCTTTTGATACAATTATGCGTGTGCTGCCGGTATTAAAAGCTTCCGGATATTGGTAAAAGCTCAGATCGCTGGAAATAAAAGGGTTTTTTGATTCCAGGTAAGATTTGTCTACATCAACCTCGCCGAAGAAATTGATAAAGCTGTTTTTACATTCGCCGTTTGTAGGGAAAAATCTGAATTCAGATTCAAGCGTATTGTATTTATGGTGCTGATAACGGTTAATAGTTACCGAAGTATTTAACTTACCCGAAGCATCCAGTTTTTCGCTGCTGATGAGCAAGCCGTTTAAATAAATATTGAAATATCCTCTATCACCCGGATTTAAACCGCTGTAAGTACCAATAAACCTGATTTCAACTTCTTTAGGCGTAAAGTTAAAGTCACTATTTTTGAAACTATAAGCACTTTTTAAAGAGCCAATTCCTGACAAGAAATCACTTGAACCGCCAACTTGTTTTAAGCTCAGTTTTGAACGGTTTTCGTCAACAGTTTTAAAGTAGGTGTTTTGAGCCTGATCAATTAAAAGATAATCGCCAAAAGTTGAATTTAAGATATTGATATTACCCATTGCGGTAATAGCTTTTTCATAACCGGCGTCGTCATCGCCACCGCTTACAAATAATATTTCGGCTGGTACCGTTTCGGTCGAGAATGATTTATGCGCAACCATTACACCCTTTTCGTTAACCATTTGGGTAACAGTATCTGTAATTGTAGCAGATGATTTTGACAGATACAGAATACCCTCATTAGCCTGAGGAGTTACTTTTATCAGATCGCGTTTGTCTTGCGGTAATGCAGAAAGGCTACCAACTTCAATATAGTTTTTAATACTATCGGGCACTTGATTAGCCGGGAAAACTAATATTGCCTTGTTTTGCGATTTTTTTAATCTGGCGTAAGCCCAGGCCACCGCTTTTAAATCATGCAGCGTTGGATCAGCAGGGTAAACAATAGCTCTTTTGCTTTCAAAACAATTGCTGATGTTTACATCAGTAGCTCCTGATTTATTTCTTTGGAACGATAGATAAGAATAGTCTTTTATTTTTAACCACATGGCTGGGTTATCCAAATCGCGGCAGATATCGTCGCTAATGGTTAACAGGGTTTTGATCTGGATTTTCAGAAATTTATCCGGCGAAATATCATCGCGGGTTATATTTAACGTAACCTTTTGTATGGAGTCCTTTGTTAACCGCGCACTATAAGCAGGTCTGTCGTTTAAAATAATATTAATAAAAGAATGCTCTTTAATTAATGCCTGTGAAGGCTCAAAATATAAAACAAGCTTACTGCCATTGATTTCAACCATAGGAGAAACCTTAACATAAAATGAACTTGCACCACTCATTCCGTAAATAGCATCATCATTGTGTCCGAGTGATTTAAAGGACACAACACTTTGGGCCAATGATGCCTTACTTAAAAGAAATACAAGGGCTAATAAGGTTAAAAATTTGTTCATTGGTTTGTCAATATTAATTTATTACGTGAAATTCAACTCTAAAATAATTACCATTTTCGTCGCTGCGATACATAATTTCCCCACCTAATTCCTGCACCATTAATTTTGCAATAGAAAGGCCCAGTCCAAGCCGGCTTTCTACATGCTCTGACGCATCGCTCAACGTTTTTAGTTTACTAAACATCATATCAAGTTCTTCCATGCCAATAGGTATACCCTCGTCAATAATCTCGAATACAAATTTTTGACGGTGTAAACTGGTTATAACGCGGATATTATTATTGGTTTGTGAAAACTTAATTGCATTCGATAAAAGATTTTGAAACACCTGGCCTGAAAAAACTTTATCCAGATTAACATTCAAAGGTAACTTTAATATGTTATCAATCAGGTGAATGTTTTTCATCTGCGCGGTTTCTACCAATCCTCTAAATACGTGCAAAACCTCGGCATTAATGTCAAAAACCTCCAGGTTAAACTTCATTTCAGACGATTCAATCTCCTTAACATCCATTAGCTTGTTTAGCAGGTATTGCATTTTGTCGGATGACTCGGAAATATAACCAATCAGTTCGATCTGATCTGAACTAAGCCGGTAATCTTCATCCTTCAGCATATTATTACTCATAATGATTGAACCTACCAGGTTTTTAAGATCATGACCTGCTATATTAATGAAACTGTTTTTTTGGTTATCCAGTTTTCTTAGTTGTTCGTATTGGGCATCAATGATATTGTTTTTTTCGGCGATATCATGATTTTGATTCTTTAGCTGTTCGTTTGATTTGGTGATCAATATTTGCGACCGGATATCGCGCATAACCACCTTATAACGGGCGCCGGGTATAAGGCATGAAATTAAAACGATAATGAAAAAGAATTGACCGCCATTAACAATAATAAGGTCAATAGTATATTGGTTAAATATTTTAAAGAATATAGCCAGTAATAATAAAGCTAACAAACCTTGAATAATGGAATTAAAGGCCTCCCAAAATACCATCAGGTTAAAAAAGAGTATTATTGCAGAGAAAACTAGAAAATAAATATTAAGGTTTTGAATGTCAACTATATTACACTCAATTGCTGATGTAATGGAAAGCAGGAAAAGGGTAATGTGCAGGAGTATTCTGTAATCGTAGTTTTTCCGTTGAAAAATACTGTATAGAGAAAATATGATAACATCGGTGGTAATACGGACGATAAAAAATTGAAGCCAGATGGAATTGGCAAAAATAATATCGATGATTAAAATTAAAGGATATGTAAATAAGATCATCCAGATAATATTATTTGTCTGGTACCAGGCCTTTTTAGATATCTCTTTTGAAAATTCTTCGTTGGTTATTTGAACAAACATTATCTTTTTGTTAAATTATAATAAGATTTCGGCAACCAATAATTTAATCACTATAAAGTAAATGAAAATAATAAAAAGCGTTTATACATACTTATGCACATTTTAACATGTTGTTTACGTTAATCATCTGATAGTCATGTTTAAGTTTATAAAGTTTAACGCATTGTTGCTGTTATTATCAATATTTACCTGCCTAAATATAGCAAAAAGCAATCCAACAACGCCGGTTGCCCGTTTAATTGCTTTTAAAAGGGCCAAAAGTTTGGATAATGGCGTTAGTGTATCCTGGCTCGAACAAACCTGGAATAAAGACGCTTTAAGCCAAAATGGGTTAAAAGACGCCGATTTTATACTACTAAAACAGCTTGGATTTAAGAGTATAAGGCTTCCGGTTGCGTTTGAATATTTTGAATCAGAACATACTCCGATTGAGCAAATATTTACCCACATTGATAATATCATTCAAAAATGCAATTTATATGGCTTCAAATTAATAATAGATTATCACAACGGTAATTTTAACGACGCTAATTATTTAACCGAAACATCTGAAATTATTACCTTATGGTTAAAGATAGCTAAAAGATATCAACATGTAAACCATGATAATCTATTTTTTGAGTTATATAATGAGCCCCCTCATATGGATCCGCAAATTTGGAAAGATGCTGCCTTTAATATTGTAACTGCTATCAGGAAAATTGATAAAGAACGAACGCTTATAATTGGTGCCACAAATTATAACAGTATTTATGAACTTAGCCGCTTTGTACGGCTGGCTGATGAAAATGTTATCTATACCTTCCACTTTTACGAGCCTTTTTTATTTACCCACCAGGGAGCGGAGTGGGCTGGCGATCAGGAAGCAACAGTTGGGGTGCCATTTCCTTATAATGCGGAAAATTTTCCAGTTATTAACCAAAGGGCAAAAAATACTGATGGTGAAAAGAACTATGATAAATATCATTTGGATGGCAACGTGCAATCAATAAAAGATAAGTTGATGATAGCAAAAAATTGGGCGGCGAAGTACGATGTGCCGATAATTTGCGGCGAATATGGGGTTTATAATAAATATGCCGATTTAAATAGCCGTTGCAGGTATATCAGTGCCGTCCGCCAATCGCTCAAAGCATTGGACATACCCGGAATGATGTGGGATTACAGCGGCAATTTTTCTATTTTCAATGGTAAACCTTCTTTAGCCAATCTTCCTGAATGCATGAAAGAGGCCATAGGTTATAAAGGCCAAAATTGATAGTTTATTATTGTATTTAATCGCTACCTTTGCACACTATATATTATATATTGATATGCTATTTTTTGAAGAAAAGCGTCGGGAAGTGATGTTGCACATTGAAAAATTCATGCTTGAAAAAAAGGATGAATATTTAAAGCCCATCGATACGATTTGGCAGCCATCTGATTTTTTGCCTGATTCGTCCCGCGAAACGTTTTTTAACGAAATAAAAGAATTGCAGGAAAGCGCCCAGGGCTTATCATACGATTTAATAGCAGTATTAATTGGCGATACCATTACCGAAGAGGCGCTGCCAACTTATGAATCGTGGTTAACTATGGTTCAGGGCGTATCGCGCGATGAGGATGGCGGCTGGATGCAGTGGACACGCCACTGGACTGGTGAAGAAAATCGCCATGGCGATTTGTTAAACAAATACCTTTATTTATCGGGTCGTGTAAATATGCGGATGATGGAAATATCAACCCAATATCTTATTGCCGATGGCTTTGATATTGGTACCGGGCATGATCCGTACCGTAACTTTATCTATACTTCGTTTCAGGAACTTGCAACAAATGTTTCGCATCGCCGCGTAGCATCACAGGCTAAAAAAGATGGTGATACTTTATTATCAAAAATGTGTGGTGTTATAGCCAGCGATGAAGCGCGCCATGCTAAGGCCTATAAATATTTTATTGAGAAAATATTTGAGGTTGATGCGAATGAAGCTATGATAGCTTTTGAAGATATGATGCGCAAAAAAATTGTTATGCCGGCGCATTTCTTACGCGAAGTAGGTTTAAAAATAGGACAAACATTTGGTCACTTTACCGACGCTGCCCAGCGTTTAGGTATTTATACCGCTATTGACTACGTTGATATTTTAAAAGAACTGATTGAAGACTGGCACATCGAACACGTTGTTGACTTGAATGAAACCGGCGAAAAAGCGCGTGATTATATCATGAACCTTCCCAATCGTTTGCTACGTGTTGCTGACCGAATGAAAAACCCGATGCTGGAATATAAGTTCAGCTGGATAAACGGTTAATTTTCACTTTCTTTTTCGACTTTAAAGCCAGGCTTTTTATAATCTTTTGATATATAATCATCCGGTATTTGTATGGAGTTTCCATCGCGCAGCGCCGTGAAATGTGGTGACATAATTTCCATTCCAGCCTCATTAAACTTATCCTGAATATTTCGGTGCAGTAACGAATACAAATTGGCCATTTTGTGCGAATGCCTGGTGTACGCATTTATTTGATAAGTCACATTAAAATCGTTTAAATCTGTTTGATAAACAAAAGGCCTGGGTTCGTGCAGTATCCCTTCGGTAGCCAACGCAGCGTTAATCATCAGCTCATGTATCGTTTTCCATGGAGCATCGTAGCCAATGGTAATGCTGGTATGTAAAATAAGACCAGGATTTTGTGATGATGAGGTGTAATTTACAGTTGCGCCACCCAATATGGTCGAATTAGGAACGGTAATATCCTCATTCTTTACAGTTCGTATGCGGGTAATCAACAGGTTTTTCTCAATAACATCACCCGTTACATCTCCAACTTTTACCCTGTCGCCAATTTTAAACGGACGCATATAAGTAAGCACCAAACCGGCAACCATATTTGATATGGCTGATGACGATCCGAAAGAAAATAACACGCCCAAAAAAACGGTAACGCCCTGAAATATTTTTGAATCAGAGCCCGGCAGATAGGGGAAAATCACCACAAACATAAAGGCATATAACAATACCCGTATGATATTAAAAGTGGGGATGGCCCAATCCGGATAAAACTTATTGATGGTGAATGAACCTTGTTCAATTTCGGTAGCAATAAATTTGACTAGCTTGATCAGATACTTGGTACATAAATAAATAACGGTTATAGTAAGCAGCTTGGGTATGTAATGAATAACAGCTTTAAAAATATCTTCCAGAGGATCTATAACATAACTAAGTAGTTGTGAGGCGATAGGCTTTGTCCACGGGAAAATTAAAAAGGTTACGGGTAAGGCCAGGTAAATCAGCACAATAATAATGAGTATCCGGGCAGCACGAAGCAGATTGGTAACTATGGGCAACAGCCGATCGGCATAACCAATGGGAGCGCCTTTTTCGCCCAGTTTAGTTAAGCGGCTTTGCCATGATTTGAGCACTCTTACTTTAAGTATCCTGAATAAGCGGTTAACTACCCATATCAGTATTAATAAAACTGCTATAACTGCAATGGTTTCGAGTATGTTTATAATCTCTTCTTTAATGCTGTTGCTTTCGAAAGTATTACTCAACTTTTTTTTAAGTATAGCGAGGTAATTAGCTGCCAACTGTGGCCGGTCCAGTTCCGAAGCGGCTGCATCCCGGTTGGTAATGGCTAAAACCAGATCAGATTTGTAAGTGATGGCTGATATAGCGGAATCGTTTTTTATGACCAGGGAATCGGCGTTAAAATCTAATTGAGCAACAAGTTTTTTTAAACGCTTACTTATAATAGATGCCCGCTCTTTGGCTGTAAAAATACCCTGCCCGGTATAAAATTCGAATACCGTATCCTGATTTACTATTACCGGAGCACCGGGCTCAGTAATCGGCTTTTGCCCATAGGCCATACTATGCACAAGCAAAAGGAACACAAAAAAGTAGCGGTATTTAAACATAAGCAGGTATTTATATTTAAAGCTAACAAATAATGTTTAAAAGCTTGTAGCTAAACTAATAGTGGTGAAATATAAACTATCAGGAAATTTTTATGAAGCGGATAGAATTGACAACCAACCTTCCAAAATGAGCGTAGTTTCGATGATTGCTGCGAGTTTGCTAAAAACAAACAAATTCGGCTAAATTTGGGTGAATAAAAAATCTTCGACGTTAAAAACATCAACTTATGAAATATAAACTACTGGGCCGTTCGGGCCTTAAAGTTTCGGAACTATGCCTGGGCACGATGGGCTTTGGAACCGAAGCAGGCTGGGGTGCTGATAAAGAAACCAGTTTTAAAATTATGGATACTTTTGCCGAAGCGGGCGGCAATTTTCTGGATACGGCCAATGTTTATAAACTGGGCACCAGCGAAAAAATTATAGGCGATTATATGAGCAATCACGATCGTGATTATTTTGTACTGGCTACTAAATATTCCCTGAAAGACAATACCACCAATCCCAATGCATCGGGCAATAACCGCAAAAACATGATGCGCAGTGTTGAGGAAAGTCTTAAGCGTTTAAAAACTGATTTTATTGATGTGCTTTACCTGCATATTTGGGATGATTTAACCCCGATTGACGAGGTACTGCGAGGCTTAGATGATTTGATACGACAGGGGAAAGTTAACTATGCAGCCATAAGCGATACCCCGGCCTGGATGGTAGCCAAAGGCAATACCTTAGCCGAACTGATGGGCTGGAGCCAATTTATAGCCCTGCAGGTTGAATACAGTTTAATAGCCCGCACACCCGAGCGCGAATTAATACCAATGGCCAAACATTTCGGAATGACAGTTACGCCCTGGGCGCCTTTAGGTGGCGGTGCTTTAACCGGTAAATATATCCGCGGCGAGCAGGGGAGAATAAAGCCGGAAAGTAACCGATTAAATGACCGCAGCACCAACATCACTAAAACGGTAATAAGTATTGCTGACGAATTGGGTGTATCACCTGGGAATGTTGCCTTGCAATGGACAAGAGCACAAGGCTTTTCATCTATTCCTATTGTGGGCGCCACCAAGGTAAGTCAGCTGGAAGATAACCTTAAAACAATTGATGTTAGCCTTACCCAGGAGCATCTGCAAAAGCTGGATGAAGTAAGTGCTATCCAATTAGGTTTCCCCGGAGATTTTTTTAGGGAAGAAGGAGTTAAAGTAAACTCTTTCGGCGGTTTTTATGATAGGGTGGAAAAGAGGGATTGATAATATAGCTGGTTATCCTAACGCATTAAAACTACAAAACCGCCCCAAATTTCTTCGGTGCGGTTTTACAAGGTGATAAGGTTTAGGTACGCCCCGGAACTAATTAACCGGGTTTTAATATTCGTAAAAATAATATTTAGTAGCTCAGCACTGCACCGTGTTTTTACCCTATTTACATACGTAGTTTTACGTAAAAAAAAGGTGTTTTAACGGGTTTGTTAATCAATAGTCGTCTTTAATAAGTTATTGATTAATTTCATCAGCTGGCGGTTTTGTGCTAAAAGAGTGGTAGCATATTCATTTTATGTTTGAACATACAAAAAGCAAAGCCCGCCATGTTTTGTCATGGCGGGCTTTATCTTTATAAAAAGAAGCTAATTATTTTTTTTCTTCTTCTTCCGGCTTTTTGTTTTCGCCTTTATTTTTGTCGATGATCTTTATTTCGTTGGTTTCTTTATCAAAATCAATTTCCATCGTATCACCTTCGGTTAATTCACCTTTTAGTATTTCTTCAGCAATCGGATCTTCCAGGTATTTCTGAATAGCACGTTTTAATGGGCGTGCACCAAATTGCGAATCGTATCCTTTATCGGCAATAAACTCTTTAGCAGCTAAAGTCAATTCAATTTTGTAACCTAACAGGTGTACTCTGTTAAACAGGTAAGCCAGTTCGATATCAATAATTTTGAATATTTCTTCTTTACCTAAAGAGTTAAATACAATTACGTCATCAATACGATTTAAAAACTCAGGAGCAAAAGCGCGTTTTAAAGCGTTTTCAATTACACCTCTTGAATGTGTATCGGCTTGCAGGTTTTTCGCATTGGTAGCAAAACCAACACCCTGGCCAAAATCTTTCAACTGGCGTGCACCAATATTTGAAGTCATGATGATGATCGTATTTCTAAAATCAACCTTGCGGCCTAATGAATCAGTTAACTGACCTTCATCCAATACCTGTAACAAAATGTTGAATACATCAGGGTGAGCTTTTTCAATTTCATCCAATAATATTACAGCATATGGTTTACGACGTACTTTTTCGGTCAACTGTCCGCCTTCTTCATAACCCACATAGCCCGGAGGCGCTCCAACCAAACGAGATACAGCAAATTTCTCCATGTACTCGCTCATGTCAATCTGTATCAGCGCATCTTCGGTGTCGAACATAAAGCGGGCAAGTTCTTTTGCCAGCTCAGTTTTACCAACGCCGGTAGGACCAAGGAATATGAACGAACCAATAGGTTTTTTCGGATCTTTTAATCCGGCACGTGTACGTTGTATAGCGCGGGTTAATTTTTTGATAGCCTCATCCTGACCAATGATCTTGCTGCCAACGGTACCGGCCATGTTCAGCAATTTCTGACTGTCGGCCTGGCCAACACGCTGAACAGGGATACCTGTCATCATGGAAACCACTTCGGCAACATTATCTTCAGTTACAGTATAACGTTTTGATTTTGTTTCGGCTTCCCAAACTGCTTTAGCCTGTTCCAGCTCTTCGAGCAGGTGTTTTTCAGTATCGCGTAATTTGGCAGCTTCTTCATATTTCTGACTGCGGACTACCTTGTTCTTTTCAATCTTGATCTGCTCAATCTTTTGCTCAATATCCAGTATGTTTTGTGGCACATGGATATTGGTTAAGTGAACACGTGAACCCGATTCGTCCAAAGCATCAATAGCTTTATCCGGCAGGAAACGATCAGTAATATACCTGGTAGTTAAAGTAACGCAGGCATTGATTGCTTCGGGAGTATAAGTAACACCGTGGTGCTCTTCGTATTTCTCTTTAATGCGGTTCAGTATCTCAATGGTTTCATCAGGCGTCGCCGGTTCAACCATTACCTTTTGGAAACGGCGATCCAAAGCACCATCTTTCTCAATATACTGGCGATATTCATCTAAAGTAGTTGCACCAATGCATTGGATCTCTCCACGTGCTAAAGCAGGCTTAAACATATTTGATGCATCAAGTGAACCTGAAGCACCACCAGCACCAACTATAGTATGAATTTCGTCAATAAATAAAATTACATCAGGTGATTTTTCCAGTTCGTTCATTACCGCTTTCATGCGTTCTTCAAACTGACCGCGGTATTTTGTGCCGGCAACCAAAGAAGCCAGGTCAAGTGTAACCACCCGTTTGTTGAACAATACGCGCGATACTTTACGCTGCACAATGCGCAGTGCCAAACCTTCAGCAATGGCTGATTTACCTACACCCGGCTCGCCTATTAATATAGGGTTGTTCTTTTTGCGGCGTGAAAGAATCTGTGATACCCTTTCAATTTCTTTTTCACGACCAACAATTGGATCCAAACGACCATCTTCTGCTGCTTTAGTTAAATCGCGGCCGAAGTTGTCCAATACTGGTGTTTTTGATTTAATGTCAGATACCTTTTTAGGCTGACTGAATGATTCCTCTTCTTTGAAATCATCGTCGCCTCCGGTTGGTGATCCGGGCATTTCATCGGTTACGTCATTTTTATGCGATTCTACTTCGCTCTTAAAAATTTCGTAATTCACGTTGAATTGCATTAATATTTGTGAGGCAATATTGTCCTCATCACGAAGAATTGAGAGCAATAAATGCTCGGTGCCAATAACATCGCTTTTAAAAATTTTGGCTTCCAGGTAGGTGATTTTTAATACTTTTTCAGCCTGCTTGGTTAACGGGATGCTGCCAATATGTACGTTGGTGCCAATGGTGCCTTTTACTGCATCTTCAACGGAGCGTCTTAATTTGGCTGTATCAACAGTTAATTCCTTCAATAATTTAATAGCAACGCCATCTCCATCCCTAATCAATCCCAATAATAGGTGTTCGGTGCCAATATAATCATGCCCAAGGCGTAAAGCCTCCTCTCTGCTATATTGAATAACATCCTTAACCCGCGGCGAAAATTTAGCTTCCATATATATCCTTCCGATTTATGAACGCCCTAAAGTATTAATTTGTTTTAATAATCAGGACGACTTGTTTTACACTTATCAACAATATTATTGCCAAATTTTTAAGTTGAGGATAAAGCAGACATTGAGATGATATGCGATATTAAAAACTTAAACTTTGTTTAGCAATTTTGCAAATAAAACGCACAATTGCAATGGCTTTTATAAAAAAATCATCTATTTCTATCTTTTTGATATAAATATGATGCAATAGTTTAATTGTCAGTACGAGCTTTTAGCAGTTTGTGTGACAATATGAGACAAATTAGTCAATTATATGACAATACGGCATTAACACATGTTACACTAACGTTTAAATTGTTGTTAACTTATATACGCAAAAGGAGAAAAATATAATGTTAAAAATTGCGTTTTTTTTTTAATATAACAAATCAACTGTTTAAATAGTTGATTTGTTATATGCAATAAATTAGCCTACTTGCCGGGGTTCATAATTTGAATGGCATTTCGGGTAACCGCAAAATGCGGATTGTGATTGTAATCGCGGCTCATTCTGTAAGCGCCTACACCTAAACCGCTATTTGTTTTAACCCAGTTAGCATAACTATATAGAGATGCAGTTACAACCGAATCACTGCCCGGCGGAACCTGCACGCCATTAGCCTGCACAAAACTATCGCCATTAACCAAAAAAATGAGCTTATTTAAGCCATACATTTTAACAAGCGGTGGAAAGCCTTGCGTGCCGCCTCCCCACCAGGCATGGTTTCCGGTGGTGTAGGCCTGAAAGTCAACATAATCATAATTGCTTTGATAGGGGGTGTACATGGCAGCATCATTGGCAGACCCATCAGTATCGTAAAAAAAAGTTGGCTTTTTGCCGCCGGCAGCAACCACACATTTGGTGCAATTGGGGCCGTAATATTGGGCAATTGCAGTTAAAAAATTGGGGCCATTTGATTGCGGCACTTCGCCGCCAAAGGTTCCGGATTCAATATCTATATCAATGCCATTAAGTTTGCTTGTATCTATATCCCTTTCATAGGTGTTTTTTGCCCAATGATAGTAGGTGCTTTTGGCATTAGGGACTTTTTGATTAAAGCCCGGCGGATTTACATATCCCGGTACTTTGGTGGCAGGATCATTTACTGATCCATCAAAATAAGCGTATTTAGGGAAATAGCACACCACAATCTTTGTTCCCTTTGCTTGTGCGGTGCGCCAATTGGCTTTTGTAGTATCGCGTCCAGCAAAAAATTCCAGGAAATCCACACTATCAGGTGAATTAGCAGGGTTGATGCTGGGAACAGGGTCGTTGCCATCGGCCACTAAAAAGCCCAGATACAAAAAATGTTTGCTGTTTTTGTAGGCGATAAGGCTGCTGTCTGAAATGGAATTGCCTTTAACGGCTGATGCTGCAGGACCTTTGCAGCCGACAAAAGAAGCAAGGATGCAGGAAAAGGCTATTATTCCTCCAATCCGGTTAAAAAACTGATTCATAATTATTTGTTTTAAGGTTAAGTAACTGATAGTCAAATTGACTGATTATAGTTTATATAAAGATATAGGCAATATCTTTTACTACAAGTGGGTGTTTTTACCCTTTTTAAGCAAAAAGCAGTTAAATAATTAAGTAAAGTGCTATGTCTTTAATTCCTTTCCGTTTTGCTTTCCCCAATAAACGGGAAGGCGAATGGCAGGATAAGAATTTAAATCAAAAAAATATATTAACCTGATATAAATTATACATAATAACAGATATTTGCTCCTCATAATTTTAATTCCACATGGCAGACGAAAAGATCATATTTTCAATGGCAGGGGTTAGTAAGGTCTATCCTCCCCAAAAAACAGTTTTAAAAAATATTTACCTGTCTTTTTTCTACGGTGCTAAAATCGGCGTTATCGGTTTAAATGGCTCCGGTAAGTCGTCATTATTAAAAATAATAGCAGGCATCGATAAAACGAATATAGGTGAGGTGGTTTTTTCGCCGGGATATACCGTCGGTTACCTGAGCCAGGAACCGGAGCTGGATCCTGAAAAAACAGTGAAAGAGGTAGTAGAAGAAGGTGTAGCCGAAATTACATCCTTATTAAAGGAGTACGAAGATATCAATGAAAAATTCGGGCTGGAAGAATATTATAGCGATGCCGATAAAATGGATAAGCTGATGACGCGGCAGGGCGAACTACAGGATAAAATTGACGCAGTAAATGCCTGGGAGCTGGATGTTAAGCTGGAACGTGCCATGGATGCATTGCGTTGCCCCGATCCGGATACCAAAATATCGGTACTATCGGGTGGCGAGCGCCGTCGTGTAGCACTGTGCCGTTTGCTGTTGCAGGAACCAGATGTTTTATTGCTGGATGAGCCAACCAACCACCTGGATGCTGAATCAATAGACTGGTTGGAGCAACATCTTAAACAATATAAGGGTACCGTAATAGCCGTTACGCACGATCGTTACTTTTTGGATAATGTGGCCGGCTGGATTCTGGAATTGGATAGAGGGGAAGGTATCCCATGGAAAGGAAATTATTCATCGTGGCTTGATCAGAAAGCGAAACGTTTGGCCCAGGAAGATAAGACCGAAAGCAAACGTCAGAAAACTTTGGAGCGCGAGCTGGAATGGGTGAGGATGGGGCCGAAAGGCCGTCATGCTAAATCAAAGGCGCGTTTATCCAATTATGATAAATTGGCATCAGAAGAAACCAAGGACAGGGAAGAAAAACTGGAGTTGTTTATTCCACCAGGTCCGCGTTTGGGTAATGTGGTGATTGAAGCAAACGACGTAAGTAAATCATATGGCGATAAGTTGTTGTTTGATAACCTGAGCTTCTCTTTACCGCCTGCCGGTATAGTGGGTATTATCGGCCCTAACGGCGCTGGTAAAACAACTTTGTTCCGGTTAATAACAGGCCAGGATCAGCCCGATACAGGTACTTTCCGCGTTGGCGAAACTGTGGCATTGGGTTATGTTGACCAGATGCATGATGACCTTGATCCTAATAAATCTGTTTGGGAAAACGTTACCGGCGGTCTGGAAACCATAATGGTTGGCAACCGGCCAATCAATTCAAGAGCCTATGTATCGCGCTTTAACTTTAATGGTGCTGATCAGCAGAAAAAAGTGGGTGTGTTATCAGGCGGTGAACGCAACCGGGTACATTTGTCTATTACGCTGAAAAAAGGATCGAACGTGTTGCTGCTGGATGAGCCTACCAATGATATCGACGTAAATACTTTGCGTGCACTGGAAGAAGCTTTGGAAAACTTTGGCGGCTGTGCAGTGGTAATCAGTCACGACCGTTGGTTTTTAGACAGGATATGTACACACATACTGGCATTTGAAGGTAATTCGCAGGTTTACTTTTTTGAAGGAAATTACTCCGACTATGAAGAGAACCGTAAGAAACGTTTGGGTGATGTAGCGCCAAAAAGAATAAAATATAAAAAGTTGACTGTGTAAGCCCCTCTAAATCTTCCCCGGTTGGGGGGACTTTTTATGATAAAAAAGAAATGCGAAGTCGATAGACTTCGCATTTCTTTTAGAAACCTATTTACGGAGCCCAAAAAAGGCGTATATATAATGGATATGGAGGTGATGTTACGCCCCTACAGGGCGGAAATATGGGGGCGTTTTTTTTTCTACCAATATTAGGCTCCTAACGGAGCTGTTAAAAATGGACTAATTGGAGCGATATGTCAATCTTGATAATTTGAGATCGATCCTATCGGGATCAAATATTGGACTTTTTTATCAATATCAGGCTTCTAACGGAGCTGTTAAAAATTGTATAGGTGGAAACGAAATGTCTATGCTGGCTTTGCCGATTGCAAATCGATCCCATCGGGATCAAATATTGGTAGAAAAAAAAATGAAAGGTATTTTCGTGCCGTAGGTACGAAACAAGCCTGCAAAGATTGATGATGGTTTGTATTTGCAGCAGCAGCGCTTTATATTGCATATCTAAACCCTCTAATTAAAAATGCCCAATACCTACACCCAAATTCATATTCAATGTGTGATGGCAGTTAAATACAGGCAATCACTTATTCAACCTGAATGGAAAGATCAATTACAAAAATATATTACATCAATTGTTCAAAATCATGGACATAAAATGCTAGCTATAAATACTATGCCCGATCATCTGCATTTATTTTTCGGCTTTCGTCCCAATCAATCCCTTTCAGATTTAATGCGTATTGTAAAAAGCGAATCGTCTCAATGGATTAACGATAAACAATTTACGCCCGCGGTTTTTAGGTGGCAGGAGGGATACGGCGCATTTTCTTACTCACGTTCGCATGTGAAAACGGTGACCGAATATGTATTAAATCAAGAAGAACATCATCGAAAGAAAACATTTTTGGAAGAATACCGGCAGTTTTTAGAACATTTTGAAATAGAATATGATGAGCGTTATATTTTCAAATTGCCCGAGTGATCAACATTTTGAATAGGTTACGCCCCTAAGGGGCGTAATATGGGAGGGCGCTTTATTCTACCAATATTTGGCTCCTGACGGAGCTGCCTTTAGCGTTTTTTATTTATCATGCGCCGCCTGCAACTCGGCAATAATAATTTTGCCCATTCTCATCATTGCCTGCATTACATTTTGCGCTTTTTGGGGATTGGGATCACCTAGCAACCTGCCTAAAGCATTGGGGACTATCTGCCACGATACACCATATTTATCTTTTAACCATCCGCACCGGCCTTCCTGACCGCCATCGGTTGCAAGGGCATTCCATAAATGGTCGACTTCCTGCTGGGTTTCGCATTTCACAAAAAAGGAGATGGATTCATTGAATGTAAACATCGGGCCGCCATCAAGTACCATAAACTCGACGCCGTTGAGCCGGAAAGTGCCGGTTAATATTTTACCAGCTTCGCCGGGTGAATTGCCGGGCAGACGATGCGTATTTACGATTTCTGAATTCGGAAAAACTGAAATATAAAAATTGATAGCCTCTTCCACCTTGCCATCAAACCATAAAAATGGTGTGATCATTTGTGTAGAATTAATAGCAATTGTTTTGCTATCGGCCGGGTTTGTTTCGGTGTTTATCATAATGCAAGTTGTATTGGTTAATAATCAAATAAAGTTAACCAATACAACCGGGCACCACAATGGGATATAAAGACAATTAAAAGGGGAAAAAACGACAAATTTATTTTTTCCAAACCACCCAGTTATTGGTTGGATTGGTTTTTACTTTGGCAGGCGGATATTTTAGCATCATAGCGGCATCTCTGTTACCCAGCGCTGCTGATTTTGTCCAATCGGCTTTGGCTGCGGTTTTATTGTTCATGTTGAAATACACACGTCCACGTTCAAAATAAGCATAACCATTTGACGAGTTTAATGCTATTGCCTGGGTGAGGTCGGCCAGGGCCAGCGTGTTGTTTTTAAGGCTGGTATTTGCCACACCACGCATTAAATAAGCATTTTGAAGATTAACGCTTCCGGCAATGGCTTTATCCAGATTTGGAATAGCAGCACTAAAATTGTTCCCTTGCATATTAATTACCGCCCGGTAATAATATGCATATAAATTATCAGGATTTAGAGAGATTGATTTATTAAGGTCGGCCATGGCCTCGGTCAATTGATGTAATTGTATCCTATCAACGGCCCGTAAATAATAGGACGATTCACTTTCAGGCGCTAATGCAATAGCGCGGGTAAGATCATTTATTCCTCCGGCAAAGTCATTCTTATATGATTTGGCAAGTCCACGATCGTGATAAGCCTCAGCATAATCACTTTTTAAACTTATGGCTTTGTTATAATTTGTAATGGCGTCGTCAAACTCCTGCATATTGAGTTTTACGGTGCCCATATCATAGTAAGCTCCGGCATTGTTAGGGTCTAATGCTATGGCTTTTGTCATGTCAGCGCCTGCAGAACCGTAATTTCCTAGTTTAATGTTTGCTTCCCCCCTTAATAAATAAGCATCATTATATTTAGGGTTGATGGTTATCGCCTGGTTAAAATCGGTTACTGCATTATTGTAGTCATTAAGTTCGCTTCGTTGAACGCCTCTGTAAAAATAAGCCATATCTAAATTGGGATCTAATTCAATTGCTTTCGCAAAATCATCAAGGGCACCGTAGCTATCTTTGAGTTGGCCTTTAGCTATACCGCGATCAAGATATGCTTCGGGTATTTTATTATTCATTTTAATAGCCCGGTTCAAGTCTTCAAGGGCCCCTTTAAAATCAGCAAGTGCATTTTTCGCATTCCCAATATTAACATAGGCGCCTGCATTGGCAGAATCCAGCTCCAATACTTTATTGAAATCGGCAAGGGCGCCATTAAAATCGGCAGTTTTTATTTTAGCAGTTCCCCGGTTGGTATATGCCAGGGTGCTTTTAGGGTCAAGTGCTATAGCATGATCACAATCGGCCCAGGCTCCTTTATAATCACCCGAATTAAGTTTTGCATAGGCCCTGTTTGAATAAGCAATGCTTACTTGTGGTGCTATAGCAATTTCTTTTGTAAATATCTCTATAGCGGCATTATAATCACCTAGTTGCGCCTTTATAAGGCCTTTGTAATTATAAGCATCCACATTGCCGGGGTTCAGTTCAATTTCTTTGGTGAAATATTCAACAGCTCCGTTATAGTCTTTGTTGTTATATAGTTCAATTCCTTTGGTAAAATACAAGTCATTACTTTGGGCGATAGAAAAGGCAGGTAGTAATAATAATATAAAGTAAATAAGATTTTTTTTCATCGTAATAAGATCTCGCCAAATATAAACTTCTTTAAAAGAAAACAAATTGAACCAACCATGTTTAAATTGCAACGTAAAAGTGGCATCGGCAACTTGTACGATATAGTTAATTTGAATGTTGTTTCTAGTTTTATGCGAAGCTGGATTTGTTTTTTAATATTATATATATCTTAGAGGCATTAAAATATATATGAGAACCCTAACTCTTAATCAATTTAAAGCACTGCTTTTTTCAGCGCTTTTTTTAGCCCTTCAATCATGCGTAGTAACGCCTGGACAATGGAAAAACGACCAGATCAGCTCCGGCAAACGCGATGACTTTCATCAACTAAATACAACAGCATTAAAATACCTGAAAGCTAATGATCCGAAAGGTTTAAAGGCGGTTTTATCAAAAGAAATGATAGAGGCCGGTAATGACAGAGAAGTGGAACTGATTAGCAACCGCTTAACCGACAATGAATACAAGTTGCTGGATGAGTATTATGTGGTACACAAATATAAAGATACCGATACTGTGCGGGTGAAAGATGGAAGTGTAAACCGGTATGCCCTGTTATATCCTTATGAGGCCACAGAAATGTATATGGCGTATTTTATCCCTGAAAAATCTCCCAATAAATATATGCTCAGCCTGGTTTATGCCAAGCTTAATTATGGCTGGAAAATAGTTAAAATGGAACTGGAGCCATATACTATTAATGGAAAAACAGCCCCTGAGTTATTTAACCTGGCGAAAGAACAATATGCTAAAAAGGAAATTCAGGCAGCGCAGCTTAACACAATGCTGGCGGTTACCTGTTTTAAGCCGGGCGCATATTGGCAATATCCTGATGAAATTGACGCCGGTAAATTTTATACACAGGTACATGATGAGGTTAACGCCAAATACCGGTATCCTTTGGTATTAAGGGAATTGGCTACAGGACCGCTGTTATTACGTATCTACAATAAAAATACAGATGACGGTTACAGTTGCCCGGTTGTTTACTATATGACCCATTTTGATGTAAAAGATACTACTGAAGTTAAAAAGGAAAATTTAAAGGTAAGAGAGGCCGTTATCAAACTGATGCCCGGTATTGATAAAGGGAAAAAATACATTTTATATTCCGCTTTTAATAAAGAGCCCAATGGCTACGAATCGGTTGATCATTTTGATATGACGCAGAAGCTTAATTAAACTTTCTGCTATCGCGCAGCAAAAAATGTATCTTTGCCGCCAGATAAAAATATGATAACAGGTACAACAGCAGCGGTTTGGGAAAAGGGATATAACAATTACGGCCCCTGGCTTAAGGAAAAGTATAATGGGGCGCGTGTGTTTAAGGTGATTGTTGATGGTGGCTTTACCTGCCCCAACCGCGATGGCTCAAAAGGCTATGGCGGCTGTACCTATTGCAATGTTGATTCGTTTACGCCTTCTGTATCGCGCAATAATCCATCAATTCGCGAGCAGGTAATACAGGGTGTTGAGCGTGCTCGTAAAGGAAATAAGGCCGATAAATTTATTATTTACTTTCAACCTAATACCAATACCTACGCCCCAACACATTATCTTAAAATGATGTATGATGAAGCTTTGAGCTACCATACTGAAGATATTGTCGGTCTTTCTATTGGTACCCGTCCGGATTGTATTGATGCCGAAAAAATAGCCTTACTGGAGAGCTATACCGACCGTTTTGATGTGGATCTGGAAATGGGTATGGAGTCGATCTATAACGATACCCTTTCGCAAATAAATCGCGGCTGTAGTCATGATGATTTGGTGAAGGCGCTTAAACTGGTTGAGAATAGTAAGCTTGATATTTGTGTGCATACCATCTTCGGTTTCCCCTGGGAAACCCACGAAATGATGCTGAAATATGCTGAGGAAATTAACCGCTTCCCGCAGATTAGATTCGTAAAACTCCATCACCTCCATATTGTTGAAGGCTCGGTAATGGGTGTAAAATATAAGCGCGAACCGTTTAAGGTATTTACTTTGGATGAATATGCTAACTTCCTTTGCGACTTTCTTCCCCTTGTTCGTCCGGATATTGTGATACAGCGCCTTTTTGGACTTAGCGATTTGGAGTTATTGATTGCCCCTAACTGGAAACTTAAAAAATCTGAAATACAATACTATATCGACCAGAAAATATTGCAGCGCGGGGTGGTGCAAGGGTCAGCATTGGTATAAATTTCGGTTGGCTTAAATTTTGACTTTAAAACTGCGGCTACTTAGTTAATTATGTAACAATCTGATTTAATTAACTAATAGCTTCTTTTTTTTGTTTAAACTTCGGTTTAAACAAATTATATTAGAAATTAATTTTTAATCAATACCATTTTGTCACAAAAGTCAGTACAGAATTATATTCCGGCGTTAACCGGGGTTCGCGCTTTGGCGGCTTACCTGGTATTTATATCCCACTTTTCGTATATTTTTGATGAAAATTTTCCCCATATCATTCAGAGGTTTTTAGGCGAATTCCACATTGGGGTAACTATTTTCTTTGTTCTATCGGGCTTCTTGATCACATTTCGGTATTATAATAACTTTCACTTAACAAAAAACTGGTTTAAGCAATATCTTAAAAACAGGGTGGCCCGCATTTACCCCATGTATTTTTTGCTTACCATATCGGCCTTTGTATATTATTTTTTCACTAAAGATCAGGGTATCACCAAAGGCACAGGCAATCCTATAGCGCTACTGGTTTTAAATATTACTTTTTTGCGGGGATTTTTTTATCAGTTTTGGGATACCGGTATTGCCCAGGGATGGTCGCTCACGGTTGAAGAATGTTTTTATTTTTCGGCGCCTATTATATTTCTTATCGCTAAAAAATATAACAAGTTCTATATCCAGCCAGTTATCATTACCTCATTCGGTATTTTGCTGGTGCTCATATTCAGCCATGTTAATTGGCATGGTTTCTTTGGCAATTTTACCTTTATGTTTCTGTTTACCTTTTTAGGTAGGTGCTTTGAGTTTTTTGTAGGGATTCAGCTGGCGCGATATGTTATCAAAAAAGGCTTTACCAGAACCAACAAGATCAACTTTACCTACACTGCCTTTATATTTATTTTTGTTTGCGTATTTGTAATGGCACTGCAGCCAATAACACCACCCTGGGCAGCGGGATTGGAAAGCCCGATAGGTATCATCACTAATAATTATATTCTTTGCATAGTTATAGCTTTCTTTTTTTATGGCTTGCTTACCGAAACTACTGTGCTTAAAGGTATATTGGCAAATCCTTTTGTGGAGTTGCTGGGCAAAAGCTCCTACATATTTTATCTGATTCATTTGGGATGGATGTACAACCTTTTACATGGTGGCATCAATCACCTAAATGACTATGTGTTTACACTTTATGACAAATGGGGAGTTAACTGGCATTCTCCATTTGAGTATGATAGTTTGAACCTTATTTATGTTTTTATCGTATTAAACGCCGTCGCAATAACATTATTTAAGCTTATCGAAGAACCGTTGAATCACTACATCCGTAAGTCAGACTTTTTAATCAAGTATCAACCTCGTCCAAAGGGAATAACTGATTAAAAACTGATTTGTGAAACGAACATAATGCCCTAATGAAACAAACTGCCACGGCTACCCTGTGCTTATTGATTTTTATTGTCTTTGCTTTCCCCGTTAAAACCTATGCAGGTTTTCCCATTGGTAAATATCGCGATATTGTAGTCCCCTCATTTTCTTATTATTCCCAAACAGACCGTTATGATATTAATGGTAATATAGTAAAGGGACAACCCGGTGCCCGGTTCTCTTCTTACTCAACCAGCCTTTTTGTTGGTTATGGTATAACACGCCGCCTTGATTTTATTGCTAGTGTTCCTTTTTTGTATCAGGTAAATGCTTTTGGTAAAGGTAATTCCATTATAAATCAAGGCTTGGGCGATCTGGTAGCAGGACTGAGCTATAACCTTATTAACTTTAATTATAAGAGATTTTTATCAGTTCAGGTATCGGGCGTGGTTCCGTTATATAGCACTAACAATGGAGTATCGCCATTAGGACTTGGTGATTATGGCAGTGAAATTAAGCTGATGTATTGTGGCAGTATGCCCGGCAAGGGCTATTTCAATACCGAATTAGCTTACCGCCGATATTTTGATACCCAGGGTCCCGATCAATTCAGCTTCCTGGTAACGTATGGCTATCCGGTTACCAAACACAATCAAATAAGTGTCGATCTTTTGTTATTCCGTTCATTTAGTGATAACAAAGCCTTTAATAGCAACGTTTTTGCCGAGAGAGACTATGCTTTCTTTAAGCCTCAAATAAATTTCGGTCACCAGTTTTCACGTCGTTTCTCGCTTTTTATAGGAGGATTTTATGTGCCTTATGGCATAAATACGGGTGTTGGTTATGGTGGATCGCTTGTTGCTGTTTTTAAATTATAAATATGGAGAGGAAATTTTACGTTATATTTTTCAGTGTTTTTATTTGGATTGCGGGTGTTTCAAAAACAAACGCGGCTATCCAACAACAAGAAACTGAAACAGCGGAAACGGGCGACATTATTTTAAAGCCCAGCCCTCAAACCAAAAATGCCATATTCAAAAGCAATCAGGAAGTATTATACAGGCTGCAGGTAATTAACAATACGCACGACAATAAATCAGGCCGTATCTCTTACCTGGTTACTACCGACGAAGGGAAAAAGGTAGCTGCCGATACCATGCATGTGGCTGTGCACGGCCAGTCATCCAAAGAGCTGACCATTAAAGTGCCGCCCAAGCCAATGGGGTTTTACCGGATTAACTTTATGGTTAATACCGCCGACTACGATGATACGGTTAGAAAAGTATTTGGCGTATCGCCCGAAAATATTACCTCACAACTGCATAGACCTGCTGACTTTGATGAATTTTGGAAACAAAGCCGTGTAGAGCTGGAAAAGGTAGTGCCTAAATACCGCGTATTGGAGCACCCGGAACTCTCAACCAGCGAAAAAAAGGTTTACTCCGTCGAAATGTATTCCTACGGTAACTTGCTGATACGCGGCTGGTTAGTGGTGCCGAAGGACGGTAAAAAGTTTCCTGTACATTACCGTGTACCCGGTTACGTGGTGTCATTAAAACCCAATATGGATAATGATGATTTTATTGCTTTTGATCTGAACGTACGCGGCAATGGCAACAGCAAAGACGTTGTTAATGTGGGCACCGACAACTATTGCCTGGTTAATATCGAAAATAAAGAAAAATATATTTACCGTGGTGTATATATGGACTGTATACGCGGCCTTGATTTTTTATGCTCACATGCTAATTTGGGTATCGATACCTCAAAAATATTTGTTGAAGGAGGCAGTCAGGGTGGAGCATTGGCATTGATTACCGCAGCTTTAGATAATCGGGTGAAGGTTTTAACTATGCAGGTGCCTTTATATGCCGATATTCATGACGATATGAATGTGTCGGCCTCATATGATAAACAGGTGTTTCCATTTAAAATATTCAGAAAATATAACAGCATGCATCCCGGTTTTACATGGGATAAGTTTTTCCAGACGTTTGATTATTATGATCCGCAAAATTTTGCGCAACTGGTAAAGTGCCCGGTACTGATGGGAATTGGTTTGCTTGATCAGTTTTGCCCGCCCAGATGCAGCATGGCTTTGTTTAATCATATAAGCAGCACCAATAAAGAGTTTGTTTGTGCTCCAAATTCCTCGCACGAAGTGAATTTTAATTATTTCATGTTTCAAAACATGTGGCTAAGAGAAAAATTCAGGATACCTTAAGATTAGAAATATTTATATAATTATTAAAAAAATTTCTTTTTAATGCTGTAAATTTATACTTATAAATAAACCGGCAAATCGCAGCGTCATAAATTTGAGGTATAAGTAAACCAGTAAAGCAATATTTTCGTATTAATGTTAAGTGATAAGATAAATTTCGGCACGGAAATAGCCATATAGAAACACAAATATCAATTAATAGCCCATTTCATCACAAAACACAAAGTGAATAATGATGAGATATTAATGCTAAAGCTTAATTTTATAATTTAATATGGTAAAAGTTTTAAATAAGGTTTTAACTGTATTTTGTACGCTGTTACTGTTAGCAGGTATAAAGCCGGTATTTGCACAAGATAATAAAGAAGGCGAAGTAAGTGCAGTGTTAACTCCCCATAGCAGCGATGGAATATTCAGTTCTGCGGCGTCATATACTTACGAAGTTAAAAATGGCTCTGGCGCTCCCCAAACAGGCAAAGTATCATATGTGGTAACCACAGAAGCCGGGAAAAAAGTTAAAGCAGATTCGGTACGCGTAAAAATCGGAGCCAAAAGCTCGGAATCGTATAATTTTGATATCCCAATGGCCAAGCCTGGGTTTTATAAGGTGGATTTTATGGTGAATGTATCTGATTATGATGATACAACCCGTAAAGCTTTCGGCATAAAGCCCGAAGAAATCCGGTCGCAATATGCAAAGCCTGCTGATTTTGATGCTTTTTGGCAAAATACCCGGAAGGCTTTAGATAGCGTACCACCTGATTTTAAGATGACTGAACTGGTAGATTCAAACAAAAAAGATCACCGGGTGTATTTAATCGAAATGAAGTCGTTGGGCGGGTTAACTATTCGCGGTTTCCTTACCGAGCCGATTGTTAAAGGCAAAAATAAAAAATTTGTAACACTGCTGGGCTTGCCCGGATACCAGGTGGCGCTGGGGCCAATGATAGGCAGCGACCCCGAAATTGCCATGTTTACGCTGAACATACGTGGATCGGGCAATAGTAAGGACATAATTGACGTAAGGCGCGATAGCTATATTCTATTGAATTTAGAAGATAAGAATAAATATGTTTTACGTGGTGCCATAATGGACTGCATACGCGCTGTAGATTTTATTTATAGCAGGACCGAATTAAGGCATGATAATATTATAGTTGCAGGCGGTAGTCTGGGAGGATATTTAACAGTTGCACTGGCATCGCTTGATAAACGGATAAACTTTTGCTCGGCAGCAAACCCGATACTAAGTGATGTGCGTAATTTGGAACACGAAGTTGACTGGCCCATTAATGATATTCATAAGTACGTGAATACCCGCCCCGGTTTAACCATGGATAAGGTATACAGCACGCTTGATTACTTTGACGCTAAAAATTTCGCCACTAATCTTAAATGCCCAACGTTGGTTGGTTTAGGATTAGTTGATCATATAGCGCCACCTAATCACGTATATGTTCTTTATAACAATATTACACAGGCTCAAAAACATATGATAATATTCCGTGATCTTGGACACGAGATTGGGAAGAAATATAATATTTATGAGGGCCGCTGGATGCGCGATCAGTTTGCATTGTTTTAAAATAAATATAATCATGAGCCTATTAAAAACCTTTACACGATTTTTATTTTTAACCCTGATACTTTCTGTAATCTCAAAAAACATAGCTTTTGCTGATGGTGGCTTTCCGGTTAGGCCGGGGAGATTGCTAATTGCCCCATCTGTAAGTTACTTTTTTTCATCTACACAATGGGATTCAACGGGGGTAAAAAAGCCATTTCCCAATGGTGGCAAATATTCTTCGGTTGGCGTTACACTTTATGCCGAATATGGTATAAGCAGGCGTTTTGCGGCTATTGCATCGGTGCCTTATGTATATAACAACTATATGCAGAATGTAGCACCTCGCAATACGGTAACATCTGGCCTAACTGATATGGAAACCGGTATAAGGTATTACCTGGCAAATATTGATTTTGTTTATTATTTCTCCCTGCAAGGTACTGCAGTTACGCCGCTATATTCAAACAATGCGAGTTTGGGTTATGGCGAAGAAGGCGCTGAACTGAAACTCGCTTTTTCGGGCACAGGAACTTTGTTTAACAGGAGCACTTATTTTAATGCTGCCGATGGCGTAAGGCAATATTTTGGCACAAACGGACCTATCCAAAACAGGTACAGTGGTACTTTTGGAATGACACTCGACGAGGATTTCAAAAATCAGCTGTCTGTATCCCTGAGTGGAATAAATTCATTCAGCGATGATAAACGGTTTATTTCAGGTATCCCGGAAACTAACAGAAACTATTCTTTTATAGAAGCATCACTGAGCTATGGATATTCTTTCAGCCATGAGATTGCGCTGTACGCAACCGGCGGAAAATTTTTAACAGGCAACAATACCAGCGATGGTACTATCTTCTCGCTGGCATTTATTTACAGGTTGGATTACAGGTAAGGGAGCTAAAAGCGAAAAGACCAAAGCTAAAAGCTTCAAAAAACTTAAAATGGAAAGACTAAGGCGAACAAAAAAGCTTTAGTCTTTTTGCTTTCTGCTTTTCTCTTTAAGCTTTCCGCTAAAATTCTCCGAATAATTCTTTAATTGCTTTTTCGCGATAGCTGAATATCTGTTTTATTTGTTTGTCTACAAAAAGGGTGTTGGCTAGTCGGCCTATTACGCTATAGGGGATGGCATAGTTTAAAATATCTGTCATCAACACGCCGCCTTCCATTGTTTTAAAGTGGTGCTGATGGTGCCATAGTGCATATGGGCCAAAGCGTTGCTCATCAATAAAATATTCGCCTTCCTTTACGTGGGTTATCTCCGTCATCCAGTTCATTTTAATGCCAAAAACCGGCGAAACAATATAGGTGATAATCATTCCGGCGTACATTTTGGTATCAGCGCCATAATCAGATGTCACCACAAAAGCCATCTCACTGGGCGTTATTTTGGCCAGGTTTAATGGCGATGAAAAGAAGTCCCAGGCCTCTTCCAAACTGATTGGAATGGCCTGTTCAGTTTTTAATGAATATGTTTTCACACAATAGATTACGACATTAACAGCGCTTTAGTTTTAATTAATATTACTGGGGGATATCAATCAGCAATCCCTTTTCGCATCAGATCCAAATGTTTTGAAAATCCAGCCTTCTCGTAAGCTTTCACTGCCGGTTCATTTTCGTCGTAAACATCCAGGCGTAATTCAGTAATTCCTTTTTCTTTGCTCCAGTTTTCCAGGCCGGCTAAAATCACTTTGTTTATTCCCTTGCCACGCTGTTCCGGCTTCACATACATAAAACCTAAATAAGCATGTTTAGGGTGTTTTAAATAAACTTTGGAGTTTTCAATACGTGCATATCCGCTTCCAATTAGTTCATTATCTAATTCGGCAACCAAGACTTCTACATTATCAGCAACAATCATTTCGGCAATATCATAATAATGAATTTCGCCATCTTTTAAGGTGCTATCAAACGGTCGCTCCGCCTTAATTATCCCTTGCTCAAACTCAAGCAGAACAGGTAAATCAGCAGGGACCGCTTTCCTGACAATAATTTTGTCCGTCATATGTTTTGCTTATTTCTGGCTGGTTGCAATTGGCAAATCCCTTCTCGACCACTCACTCCACGATCCTACATATAATTTGGGCCCTTCAATACCTGCATAAGCCATCCCCAAAAGGGTATGACAAGCTGTAACACCTGATCCACAATGCACTATTATCTTTTCATAAGGCGTTTTGCCAATAGCCTCGTCATAGGCTTTGCGTAATGCTTCCGGCAACAAATATTTTCCTTCACTATCCAGGTTTAAGATATAGGGCAAATTAATGGCGCCCGGAATATGGCCTGCAATTAAATCAATAGGTTCTGTTTGGCCCAAATATCTGGGTGTTTCGCGTACATCAATAACAGTTTGGTCCTCGCTTTGTGCCGCAGTTCCTGCTTCTTCAATAGCAACTGTACCTTTATAGTTATGGATGGCGGGATATGGAGCAACGGCATTGGGTGCATAATCGTCTGTACTTAATACAATACCGGCATTTTTTGCCGCCGTCAAACCACCATTTAAAACCTGTACTTTGGTATGGCCTATTGCACTCAGCATCCACCAAAGCCTGGCGGCACTCATAGCGGCCGATTTATCGTCATATACAATTACATGGCTTTGAGGGGTAATTCCCCAGTTGCCTAATAAAGCAGAAAAATCATTGATTGGGGGTAATGGATGCCTGCCACCAATAGCAGCATCGGTAACTTTTGCGGCTAAATGTTTATCAAGATCGGCGTAGATGGCATTTTTTAAATGTCCGGCAAGATAGCGCTGATAAGAATCCTGACCGCCGCGGGCATCGATAATGATTGTATTAGGGCCGTTAAAGGCCGGATCATTTATTTCAATTATTGGTGACATAACTATATCTGATAGAATATCAAATATAGGCACTGTTCACCGGGTTTTGGTAAACTATTGTACCATTTTATTGGCGCAATAAGAACTTGCAAAAGCCTCGGGTTTTGCCTTAAACACAAAGCCCATGCTTAAAATGTAGCCCATAGCCTCGTGCAAAGCCTGGTTTGATTTAAACATTGGGTTGGTATTGATATCTGCATGTACTTCCAGGTCAACATCATACAAGTCAAGCAAATCACAAAGTTTATAGGCAATATCGATAGACTTTTGAACCTCGCGGAGCATACGTTCTTTGATGCTCATTTTTTGAGACGTGCGTTCCTGATGGATAAACATAAAGCCGCCTCTCTGTTCGCGCAAAAACACAATAACAGTAGCAAAATCAGTCACGCTGCCTTTTACCTGCGAATCGGTTCCGATACATACCTTTAATTTGTTCCCCAGTGCAGTTTCCCTTTCGATGGCCTGTTCTACGGCCTCCATAATGGGCGATTGGATGACTTCGCCGCTAAATTTTCTCCAGGTCATAAATTTATTTTTAAGGTTAAATTCGTGCTGACCTTTTTAGGGTCTATAAAAATAAGTTATAAGGTTTCATATTAACGTAAATACTGTGTGATTTATTTGTTAACATTTTACTGAATATTAACAAGTTATCGGATTTGATAATAAATATAACGTTTAGTTTTTAAAAATGTACTTTATATGGACGGTTGGCGTTTTGCAGACTAGTTTTATTGCTCAATTAGCACGGTAACAATTTGTTACCACATGCATTTCTTAAGTTTAAAAGAAACTACACGGTAATCAATATTTTTTGTGATAGATTAATGAAATTAACTGTTGGTTTACCGTTCACGGTGTTCATAGTGTTCACGGCGTTCATGCGCTCAAGAATGAACGCTTCGTTAACGATGTTATGTAAATATTATGCTTGCATAGTATTTATCAAGATTTATTTTGGCTAATTTTGATCTTTACTAATTATATCCGCTCCCCATGGAAAGTATTGCCCCGTATCGTTCAAAATACAAAATCCGTTTTGTTACCGCAGCCTCGTTGTTTGATGGACATGATGCAACCATTAACATTATGCGGCGGATACTGCAATCATCAGGTGCGGAGGTAATTCACCTGGGGCATAACCGTTCGGTTGATGAGGTGGTGAACTGTGCTATACAAGAGGATGTACAAGGCATTGCATTAACCAGCTATCAGGGCGGCCATATTGAGTATTTTAAATACATGTATGATTTGTTGGAAGAGCGCGGTGCCGGTCATATAAAAATATTTGGCGGGGGTGGCGGCGTTTTTTTGCCCGATGAAATTAAAGAATTGCATCAGTATGGCATCGCCAGGATCTATTCGCCTGATGATGGCCGCACCATGGGCCTGCAGGGAATGATAAACGATATGTTGCAGCAGTGCGACTTTCAGCATAAAATTAAATTAAACAGAGAGATCAGGCACCTGCCCGAAAAAGATATTAAATCGATAGCATCGGCCATTAGCATAGCCGAAAACTATCCGGAAGAAGTTGCAGGTTTTATGCGTGATGTGCATCAAATCATCAAAACAAGTCATATCCCGGTTTTAGGTATTACTGGTACCGGCGGTTCGGGAAAATCGTCATTAGTTGATGAAATTGTGCGCAGGTTTTTGATAGAGACCAATAAAACGCTGGCTATTATTTCTGTCGATCCATCTAAACGCAAAACAGGCGGAGCTTTGTTGGGCGATAGGATAAGGATGAACGCCATTAATAGTCCGCGGGTATACATGCGTTCGCTGGCCACCCGACAAGCTAATCTGGCGCTTTCTAAGCATGTACAGGAGAGTATTGATATCTGCAAAGCAGCGGGCTACGATTTTATTATTGTGGAAACATCGGGCATCGGGCAATCAGATACTATGATTACAGATTATTGCGACTTATCACTCTATGTAATGACGCCTGAATTTGGCGCGGCAACCCAACTGGAAAAAATTGATATGCTTGACTTTGCCGACCTTGTTGCCCTTAACAAGTTCGACAAGCGCGGGGCATTGGATGCTATAAGGGATGTGCGTAAACAATATAAACGTAATCATCATTTATTTACTGCGAAAGATGAAGATATCCCGGTTTATGGCACCATGGCATCGCAGTTTAATGACCCTGGCATGAACACTTTGTTTAGGGCATTAATGAATGCTGTTAAAACAAAAACGGGTGTTGATTTTATCGGCATAAAACAAAACAAACAGGCACAACAAGAAGAATCTGAAAAGATTTATATTATTCCGCCCGATAGGATACGGTATTTAGCCGAGATTGTTGAAAGCAGCCAGGCATATCAACAATGGGTAAATGAGCAATGTAAAATAGCGCAACAGTTGTATGGATTGAATATTACGCAGCAGCTTGCTGGTGAAGGCCTCACCCCGGCCCTCTTCAAAGGAGAGGGAGTTGAAAGGCTTCAGTTAGATGATATGTTGGGCGATATTCAGAAGCATTTAGAAGAGCATCTGCACCCCGAATGTAAGCGCCTGTTGAAGCAATGGCCCGAAACGGTTAAACAATATACAGCTGAAGATTTTATTTATAAGGTGCGCAACAAGGAAATCAGGCAGCCATTGTATTATACTTCGCTATCGCAATTAAAGATCCCTAAAATAGCTTTGCCGAAATATGAGGCCTGGGGCGATATACTACGTTGGCTGCTTACCGAAAATTTACCTGGAGAATTTCCTTATGCTGCCGGGGTGTTCCCGCTGAAACGGGAAGGAGAGGATCCAACCCGGATGTTTGCGGGTGAGGGTGGTCCGGAAAGGACAAATAAACGGTTTCATTATGTTTCGCTTGGTCAGCCGGCGCACCGGTTATCTACCGCCTTTGACTCGGTGACGCTTTACGGCGAAGACCCGCATGAAAGACCGGATATTTATGGTAAAATAGGCAATTCGGGCGTAAGCATCGCCACGTTGGATGATGCTAAAAAGCTTTATTCTGGATTTGATCTTTGCGCCGCGGCAACTTCAGTTTCCATGACGATAAACGGGCCTGCACCTATGTTATTGGGCTTTTTTATGAATGCCGCAATCGATCAGCAATGCGAAAAGTATATTGTTGAACATCAATTACAGCATTTGGTTGAGGCAAAGTTTAAGGAGTTGTATGATGATAGGGGGTTAAGAAGGCCTGGGTATAGAAGCCTCACCCCGGCCCTCTCCAAAGGAGAGGGAGTTGAAAAAGAAGGTGGAAGGTTTGGTTATGAAACAGGAGATTCAAAAATTTGGGAGCTTTTAAAAGCAAACTCAAAAGACAATCGACAAAATCAAACTGAAGCTGAAAATGTGTTGTGGAATTATTTAAGAAATAATCAAACAGGTTATAAAATAAGACGACAACATGCTATAGATGGCTATATTGCCGATTTTGTTTGTCTCTCAAAAGGACTAGTTATTGAGGTTGATGGTGGTTATCATGAGTTAACTAAGGAACAAGATGAAGTAAGAACCAAGATCTTAAATAGTGAAGGTTTTGAAGTGGTTCGTTTTTCAAATGAGGAAGTAATCAATAACACAGGGCAAGTAATTCAAAGTATAAAGCAAACACTACATAACCAGCCGGAGAGAAAACTTGTTTCCGCGATGAAGCCTCACCCTGCCCTCTCCAAGGGAGGGGATTCTAAGATTGGTGAAGCTACCTCCCTCTCCTTTGGAGAGGGCCGGGGTGAGGCCCTACCCGCCGGCAACAATGGCCTCGGCTTAATGCTATTAGGCCTTACCGGCGACCAGGTATTACCTGCCGAAGAATATGAACGGATAAAGGCCGATGCCATTGCCAAAGTACGCGGCACGGTACAGGCTGATATTTTGAAAGAAGATCAAGCACAAAATACCTGTATTTTTTCTACCGAATTTGCCCTGCGGATGATGGGGGATATTCAACAGTATTTTATCAATAATAAGGTTCAGAATTTTTACTCCGTATCTATATCCGGGTATCATATTGCCGAAGCTGGTGCCAATCCGGTAACGCAGCTGGCGTTCACCTTATCCAACGGGTTTACTTATGTAGAGTATTATTTAAGCCGGGGGATGCATATTGACGATTTTGCACCTAATCTGTCATTCTTTTTCTCCAATGGTATCGATCCTGAATACTCGGTAATTGGTCGTGTAGCAAGGCGGATTTGGGCAAAGGCTATTAAAAATAAATATAAGGGGAATGACCGCTCTCAAAAACTTAAATATCATATCCAAACCAGCGGCAGATCATTACATGCTCAGGAAATTGATTTTAACGATATCCGCACCACCCTGCAGGCTTTATATGCTATTTATGACAACTGTAACTCGCTGCACACCAACGCTTATGATGAGGCGATAACTACCCCAACAGAAGAATCAGTGCGCCGGGCAATGGCTATTCAGCTAATTATAAACAGGGAATTAGGTTTAGCCAAAAATGAAAACCCTATACAAGGCGCTTTTATTATTGAGGAGCTGACAGACCTGGTTGAAGAAGCGGTATTGGCAGAATTTAAAGCAATAAATGACCGTGGTGGTGTTTTAGGGGCGATGGAAACCATGTACCAGCGCAGTAAAATACAGGAAGAATCACTTTACTATGAAACCCTGAAACACAATGGCGATTATCCAATTGTGGGGGTAAATACTTTCCTTAATAAAAAAGGATCGCCAACGGTTGTGCCATCCGAAGTGATAAGGGCAACCGAGGAGGAAAAACAATTTCAGATACATGCATTGCATGAGTTTCAACATCGTAATCAGGGTAAAATACCGCAATTACTAAAGGATCTTCAGCATATTGCCATTGCTGGCGGCAATATTTTTGAAAGCCTGATGGAAGCCTGTAAATATTGCTCACTGGGACAAATTTCACACGCTTTATATGAAGTAGGAGGGCAGTATAGGAGGAATATGTAAAATTTTAATAAAGGAAAATCAATTAAACCCTTTATTTTGCATTCATGCCATCTCAAATAATAGAAGATAAAACTTTTACTAAAATTACTGCCGAAACGCTTTCAGGTTATGATAATACTTATGAAAATTGCAGCTTCATAAACAGCGATCTTTCTTATGCTGATCTGTCGTCAATAACTTTTGTTAATTGCAGTTTTCAGGGTTGTAACTTAATTTTGATCCGTTTATCAGATACCGGTTTGCAGGATATTCATTTTAAAGACTGCAAATTAAGCGGAGCCGATTTCAGCAAAAGCCGTGATTTTTTATTTGAGGTGAAATTTGACGGCTGCATATTGGATAATGCCATCTTCTATAAAAAGAAAAACAAAGGGATTAGGTTTACAGATTGCTCTATGCTTGAAACAGACTTTACCGAGTCTGATTTAACCGATGCCGTTTTTGTAAACTGTAACCTTAACAGTGCCTTTTTTAGCCGCACAATCTTAAAAAATGCAGATTTGCGGACATCGTATAACTATACCATAGATCCTGATATCAATATGTTAAAAAAAGCCAGATTCTCCGTACATGGTTTGCCTGGTTTGCTGGCTAAGTATGATATCAGGATTGAAGGATGATCTGTATAATCTGTATTCAAAAAAACTTACGAAGTTTAATTCGATATTGTTTGTTTTAATGGCCTCATTGAGGGCTACGCCGTTTTAAAACTTCGTAAGTTTGATATTTTATCAAAAAACCCGACTCACCATATCTGTTTGCTCAAATATGACTTCCAGTTTAATAAAAATTAAATTCTATTAATGCTTTAATTCCATTAATTCGAGTTCAGACAAAAAAGTCTTCCTATTTTACCTTATGAAAATCCAGATCCTGGAAATCAAAGCTAAAGTCGGTCAAAGGCGATACAGGTTTCATTTTTATACCAATAGGCTTTCCATTCTCATCCGGCGAAAACATAGCAAAAGCATCGGCTTCCATGCTGCGGTAGTTCCATTTTATAACAAATGTATTACCGATGTAAGGCAATACCTGTCCGCTTAATTTGGGTGACCTCTTGCAGCTTATCCATAGCTGTCCGTCTTTTAAACTGATTACCGCGTCTCCTAACCAGTTATCACGATAAGTGCCGGTATAAGGCGTTAAATCAGTTTTTACGGCATCAAGCTTCCGTGCCTCAACCTGTTTCCATACCGCCGAAGTTACTTTATCAGCATTGTCACTGCTGGCTTTTACATTATCGGCATACACTTTCACCCAATCCCTGCCGCTTAAGCCCAAATAGCTATCCTTAATCTGGTTGGTAACAGCACTAAACGCCGCGCCCGATTCCTGGTTGGTTAACACAATAATAGCCAGCTTTAATTCGGGCAGCATGGTTATTTTGGTTACCATGCCGTCAATACCGCCGGTGTGGTTAACTTCTTTATATCCCTTCACATCCGACAAAACAAAGCCCAGGCCATATGCAGTGAAATGTGTGTTATAATAATTTTTAGCCGGGGTTGGTATTATAGTTTGTGGCGACCACATTTCCCTGTGTATGGCTTCGCTGAACAGGTGCGAGCTATCACCATATTTACCCTCATTCATTTGAACAATAACCCATTTGCTCAGTTCAGCTACGCTGGAGTAAATTCCTGCCGCTGCATCTCCTGTACCAGCTATGAAGCGTGGTATTACTAAGACCTTACCATCTACCGGGGCGTGTGCATCGGCAACGTCGCTAAAATCCTTCAGTCGTTGATAAGCAGCTACACTATGCGTCATTTGTAATGGTTTCATAATGCGGCTTTCCACAAAATCTTCCCAACTCATTCCCGATACTCTTTTAACTATTTCGCCGGCCACTTTATATAATTGGTTATCATAATCATACTTGCTTCTAAAACTCGATACCGGTTTTAAATAACGCAGATTATGAATCACATCGCTCATCGTAAAATCCGTCGAATCGGGCCAGTCCATCAGATCACCTGCGCCAAGCCCAAGGCCACTACGATGGGTTAGCAAATCTCTTATGGTAAATTCGGCAGTTACGTAAGGATCATACAATTTAAATTCGGGGATATAATCAGTAACCTTATCATCAAGTTTCAATTTCCCCTCGTCGGCCAAAATACCTAATGCCGCAACGGTGAAAGCTTTACTGTTTGAAGCTATTCCGAATAGCGTGTTCTCGTCAACTTTTTTACCGGTGTTTACAGAACGTACTCCGTAGCCTTTTTCATAAACTATTTTATCATCTTTTATAATGGCAACAGCAATGCCCGGTACATCAAAAGTTTTTAGGGTTCTGTTAACCAGACGGTCTACAGAATCGGGCGTAATTACTTGCGAATAAGCGCTTATGCCGGGAGTCAATAAACAAAGTGAAATAAAAACAGCTTTTAATTTCGGGATGCGAGGATTTGAGAAAGATTGCATTTTATATGATCAGTTACAAGCCCTAAACATACTAATTGCACGGTGGATTTCAAAAATGTTCCGAAACATGCATCATAGCGATGGGTTTTAAACCCATCGTTATAGATTTATAACGCATCCGAAAGAAGTTTTAAGAAGTCATCCACCTTAATAATCCCTTCAATTTTGCCTTTTACTTCAATTGCAATGCCTGCAATATTTTTATGTAATCGCAATCTCCCACCAAACAGTGTTTTTTCATCCGAAACGATAAACTGCCGGAGCTTACCGACGCTTTCTTTGCGGCAAACGTTTTCCACGCCGTTGTTATAAACTATTAAACGGTGCTTTTTACCACAATTCTCCACCGCAAGTTGAAGGGTTTTATTAAGCTTTATTGGAATCATTTTATTTTATAATTCGCTTAAAATTAGATGATTGTAAAATTAAAAACGATTTAATTTTTATTTTTTTGGACGGTGATAGATGCAAAATATAATCCACACAGCTATTGCACAAGTGTTAATAACTTTAGTGGTAGAAAGTGGTAGAAAGTGGTAGAAGAACCTTAATTTTACATTACAATTAATGCCAAAGTTTTAAAATGTCCCATTTAACCGGCGAGTTTGAGTGTAAATTAGATAACAAAGGGCGAATGATGATCCCTGCGGGCCTCAAAAAAAAGCTTCCTGAAGCTGAAAGTGAGGGCCTTGTGATCAATCGTGGCTTTAAAAAGTATCTTGTTATTTACACCAAAAAGGAATGGGACAAAAAGCTTGACGAACTCAGCAAACTTAATCAATACGAAAGCAAAAACATAGAGTTCATCCGTTATTTTACCCGTGGCGCTACCGAGTTAACGCTTGATGCTGCAGGTAGGGTGAATTTACCACAGTCGTTGCTGGACTATGCAAATATTAAAGCTGACGCAGTGTTAACCTGCCAGATTAATAAAATTGAAGTTTGGGATAAGGCAGCATACGATGCAATGATTGATAGTGAACCGGAAAACTTTGCCGCATTGGCCGAAGAAGTGATGGGCGACAAAAGAAAGGGTGAAACCATATGAGCGAATACCATACTCCAGTAATGCTGAATGAGTGCATTGAGGCTTTAAACATAAAGCCAAATGGTACTTATGTGGATGTAACTTTTGGCGGAGGCGGTCACTCGCGCGAAATATTGAAACATCTGAATAAAGATGGAAGATTATTAGCGTTTGATCAGGATGCTGATGCGAGGCAAAATATTATTGAGGATGATCGTTTTGTTTTTGTCGATCAGAATTTCCGTTTTCTTAAAAACTTTTGTCGCTTACACGATGCGATTCCGGTAGACGGGATTTTAGCCGATTTGGGTGTTTCTTCCTATCAGTTTGATCAGGCCGAACGTGGTTTTTCTATCCGCTTTGACGCAGAGTTGGATATGCGCATGAATCAGGAATCGGAATTGAGCGCGAAGGATGTAATAAATAATTATTCGGAAGCAGAGCTGCACCGGATTTTTGGAATATACGGCGAAATACAAAATGCTAAATCGCTGGCAAATACTATTGTAACGTCGCGCTTAAATACGCCAATAGTTACGGTAGCGGATTTGAAAAACGTGATTGCCAATCGTATCCCCAAGGGAAAAGAGAATAAATACCTGGCTCAGGTTTTCCAGGCGCTGCGCATTGAAGTGAACCAGGAACTGGAGGCGTTGAAAGATTTTTTAATGCAATCGGCAGAAGTGTTGGTTTCGGGTGGCAGGTTGGTAGTGATGTCTTATCATTCGTTAGAAGACAGGCTGGTAAAGAATTTTATAGCCAAAGGCAAATTTAGTGGTGAGGTAGAAAAAGATTTATACGGCAACGACAATAAGCCTTTTGATACCGTTAGCAGAGGCGTAATTACAGCATCAGAACAGGAAATAAATGAAAATAACAGGGCACGGAGCGCTAAATTAAGAATAGCGATTAAGAAATGACTAATAGGCTACGCACACAAATAGAGGAGGAAGAAGCGGAGAAGAAGCTTGTAGTTGAAGAAAAACCCGAAAAGGAGTTTTCTGATAATTTCTTAACGCAGCTTTTTACAAAAGGCTTTATTACCGCAGATAGAGCAACAAAGGCATTGCCCTTTGTTTTGTTTTTGTCGCTTTTAGGGATGATTTACATCGCCAACAGGCATTTGGCCGAAAAAAATATCCGTGATATTGATAAAATAACTAAAGAAGTAAAAGAATTAAGCTGGGAGTATAAAACCGCCAAAGCTGATTTGGCCTTTAAAAGCACCCTTACACAAGTGGCCAAGCGTGCTGATACCCTGGGGATAAAAGAATCAATGCAGCCGCCGCAAAAAATTGTAGCAGACGAGGAGGTAAAAGATGAGCATTAGAACAAACATACTGGTAAGAATTTACCTGGCATTTGGGCTGGTTATGCTGTTTGCCGGGGCCGTTGTAGTGCAGCTGTACCGCGTGCAAGTTATACAGGGGAAAAAATGGAGAGCTATGGCTACTACATTGTCAACCCGCTATCAAACGGTTGAGGCTGCCCGTGGTAATATTTTTTCGAATGATATGAGCTTGCTGGCTACTTCGGTTCCTGAATATGAGTTGCATATGGATATGCTGGCGCCCGGCATTGTGGACGAAACTGTGTTTAACGAAAAAGTAGATTCCCTGGCTTTAAAGCTTTCTCAGTTTTATGGCGATAAAACAGCAAAACAATACTCCCGCATTCTTCGTGATGCACGAAAAGATAGTTTGCGTTATGAGTTGATAAGGCGCAAAGTAACCTACCAGGAGCTAAAGCAGATCCGTAAGTTTCCTATTTTCAATATGGGGAAATACAAAGGAGGGCTGATAGCAGTTGAACAAAACCAGCGCGTTTTACCATTCAGAACACTGGCTGCCCGCACCATCGGCTATAAAAATGATAACGTAAAAAATGCCGTTGGTTTGGAAGGAGCCTATGCAAGTTATATAGATGGTGAAAGTGGTAAACGTTTAATGCAGCGTATGGCTGGCGGTACCTGGATGCCGGTTAATAATGGCGACGAAGAAATTGAACCCAAAGAAGGTGCTGATATTATTTCAACTATCGATGTTAATTTTCAGGATGTAGCCCAGGACGCTTTGAAAAAGCAATTGATAAAAACCCAAGCTGATTATGGCTGTGTGGTGCTGATGGAAGTTGCAACAGGACAGATTCGTGCCATTGCCAATTTTACAAAAACAAAAGATGGTGATTATAAAGAGAATTATAACTACGCCATAAGCAACGCTGCCGATCCGGGTTCTACCTTTAAACTGGCAAGCTATATGACCGCTTTTGATCAGCATAAAATTGATACCAATACGCTGGTTAATGCGGAGAACGGTACCTACAATATGTATTATAAGGGCAAACTGCTCAAAACCTTTAAAGATGCTGAAGAAGGTAATTATGTAATGACCGCCAAAAGAGCTTTTGAAGAATCATCAAACGTTGCTATTGTGAAATTTATCACAGCGCACTATGGTGATAACCCAAGGCAGTTTACTGACAACCTGTATGCGCTGCACTTAAATGAAAGATTGGGATTGCAAATCCCAGGTGAAGCAAAGCCTGTTATAAAAAACCCATCAAACAGAAGCTGGAGTAAATTAACATTGCCCGAAATGGCTTACGGTTACGAAATGAGGATGACCCCGTTACAAATGCTTACGCTGTATAACTCTGTTGCCAATAATGGGACAATGATTGCGCCAATATTTGTGCGCGAAATTCAACGGATGGGTAATACGGTTGAGCAGTTTCAGGCGCGTGTTATTAATCCAAAAGTTTGTTCTGATGCAACGCTGGGTAAAATGAAAAGTATGCTGGAAGGTGTTGTGTTAGAAGGTACAGGCAAAACAGTAATAAAAAATTCATTGTATTCGGTAGCCGGTAAAACCGGAACGGCACAAATTGCAAATGGGGCTGGCGGCTATGGCAATGGTACAAATAAAACTTACCAGGCATCATTCTGCGGATATTTTCCGGCTAATCACCCTAAATATTCAATGATTGTGGTAATCAATCACCCAACACAAGGTTCATACCTGGCGGCTTGGGTTGCTGGTCCTGTTTTTAGGGAGATTGCAGATAGAGTGTATGCCAGCGATTTGGAGATCAATCAGGCGGCACCAATTCACTATGTAGGTAATACCAATCTGCCTAAAATTAAAAGTGGTAATCCTAAGGCACTTAAGCAAGTATATGGCAAACTGGGTGTTAAACCCCTTTATGCATCAAACAACACCAATAGCGTAGATACCAGCAACGGTATTGCATATGAAGATATTAATTACAAAAGCGGCGTAGTGCCGTCTGTAATTGGTATGGGATTAAGTGATGCATTGTTTATGCTTGGTAATGCCGGTTATAAAGTTTCTGCCAAGGGTAGCGGATCGGTAATCAGTCAGTCGGTAACAGGGGGGAGTACAATTCCAAAAGGATCAAAAATAATAATTGAATTGCAATGAAGTATTTAAGCGATATAATTGAGGGGCTTGCATTCACTGAATTACAGGGGAGTGCCGACATAGAAATTACAGCCATCGTTTTTGATTCGAGAAGAGTTATTCCCGGGTCGCTATTTGTGGCAGTAAAAGGGACAGTTGTTGATGGGCACGATTATATCTTACAAGCAATAAATGACGGCGCAGTTGCGGTAATTTGTGAAGAATTACCTTCGAGGGTTACCGGTGAAGTTGATTTTTTAATGGTTGCCGATTCGTCGGTCGCATTGGGTATTGTATCCGCTAATTTTTATGATAATCCATCAGCCAAATTAAAACTGATAGGGGTTACAGGTACCAATGGTAAAACAACTATTGCAACCCTGCTTTATAAATTATTTTCTGATTTGGGTTACAAATGTGGTTTATTATCAACTGTAGAAAATCAGATCAACGGTGAAATAATCCCGGCCACGCATACTACACCTGATCCGGTAGAACTGAACAAGTTATTAAGTGAGATGGTAGAAAAGGGCTGTGACTACTGCTTTATGGAAGTAAGCTCACACGCTATTGCCCAACATCGTATTGTTGGGTTATCGTTCACAGGTGGAATATTTTCCAACCTGACCCACGATCATTTGGATTATCATAAAACCTTTGCGGAGTATCTAAAAGCCAAAAAGACATTTTTTGATGAACTACCTGCCAATGCATTCGCTTTAACCAATATTGACGATAAGAATGGCAGTGTGATGCTGCAAAATACAAAAGCCCATAAAAAATCATACGGACTTAAAAGTATGGCCGACTATAAAGCCCGCATACTCGAAAATCAGTTTGAAGGCCTATTGCTACAGATTGATAGTGATGAAGTTTGGTTTAAAATGGTGGGTACGTTCAATGCTTATAATTTATTGGCGGTTTATGCTACCGCGATGCTATTAGAGCAAGATAAAACGGCCATACTAACCAGCTTAAGTAAGCTTACCGGGGCCAGGGGGCGTTTTGACTATATCGTTTCACCAAACAAAATTATAGGTATTGTGGATTATGCGCACTCGCCGGATGCAGTTCAAAACATATTGAGCACCATTCATGATATCCGCAAAGGCAACGAGAAAGTAATAACTGTAATTGGCTGCGGTGGCGACAGAGACAAAACCAAGCGCCCTATTATGGCAAAAACTGCCTGCGAGTGGAGTGACAGGGTAATTCTAACGTCCGATAATCCACGTTCAGAAGATCCGGCGCAGATTATTAAAGACATGGAAGAAGGTATTGATCCGGCATTTAAACGATTTACGCTCAGCATAGTCGACAGGCGCGAAGCTATCAAAACAGCGTGCATGCTAGCTAAACCGGGCGATATTGTATTGGTTGCCGGTAAAGGGCACGAGAAATACCAGGAAGTTAAAGGAGTGCGTAGCCACTTCGACGATATGGAAGAATTAACAAACGTTTTTGGCGATCTGGCATAGATGTGTAAATGTGCGAATGTGCAAATATGTGCGGATGATAGATGTGTAGATATGCTAATGTGTAGATGTGCGGATGATTGATGTGGGGGATGAGACAATTGATAAATAAATGAAAAAATAGAAAATGAGCGAAAAGCCAAATTTGATAGTTGATTTAACATTCAATTTTTCTTTGAAAATTATTGCTTTTACCGAGATTCTTGAAGCAAAAAGAAAATTCAATATGGCAAATCAGCTTTTTAGAAGTGGCACTTCGGTCAGAGCAAATGTTAGTGAGGCACAAGGAGCAGAAAGCAAAGATGATTTTAGACATAAATGTAAAATAGCTTATAAAGAGGCAGAAGAAACCGAGTATTGGTTGAAATTATGCAAGCATGCTGCAAGTTATCCGTTTGAACAGGATATGCTTGATGATGTTCAATCGATTATTAAGATACTGGGAAAGATAATTTCAACAACAAAGAAATAGAGATTGGAATTTCAAATTTGCACATCCGCATATCTGAAATTCGGACATTAAAAAATAGTAGAAACCTGGATTTCAAATTTGCACATCCGCACATCTGAAATCCGCACATTAAAAAATAGTAGAAACCTGGATTTCAAATTTGCACATCCGCACATCTGAAATCCGCACATTAAAAAATAGTAGAAACCTGGATTTCAAATTT
>NZ_JANUBZ010000016.1:0-43403 GCF_024808665.1 Mucilaginibacter empetricola | reverse complement strand
TTTGCACATCTGCACATCTGAAATCCACACATTGAAATAACATGCTTTACTACCTGTTCAATTGGCTTAATAAAAACTATAGTATTCCCGGCGCGGGGGTGTTTCAATACATCACTTTCCGCATGGCAATGGCGGTAATTACGTCGCTAATAGTAACAACTGTTTTTGGGCGCAGGTTAATCGATTATTTACGCTTTAAACAGGTAGGCGAAACCGTTAGAAATTTGGGTTTAGAGGGCCAGATGCAAAAGGCGGGTACGCCAACAATGGGCGGTATTATTATTATCCTGGGCATTTTAATCCCTACGCTGCTGTTTGCGAAAATTGATAATATCTACATCATTATGATGCTGGTAACCACAGTTTGGTTGGGCGCTATTGGTTTTTTAGATGATTATATAAAAGTATTTAGAAAAAATAAAGAAGGTTTGGCCGGTAAGTTCAAAATTGTTGGCCAGGTTGGGTTGGCTTTGTTTATTGGCTTCACCATGTATTCAAACAAAGATATAGTGATAAGGCAGGAGGTTAAGTTACCGGTTAAATATGATGTTCCTGTTGAGTTTCATATGCGTGGCAATACACCGGTTTATACACAGGATATCAGGTCGACTAAAACAACCATGCCTTTTTATAAGAACAATGAATTTGATTACGGCAAGGTGTTGAAGTTTATTGGTGCCGATACTGACCATTATTCTTTACTGGTGTTTATGTTTTTTGTAATCATCATCATCACATTTATATCAAACGGGGCCAATATAACCGATGGTATCGATGGTCTGGCGACCGGCACCTCTGCCATTATCGGCATTACGTTAGCTATTCTGGCTTATGTTTCGGGTAATACGGTAATAGCCGATTATTTGAATATTATGTATATCCCTAACTCCGGTGAGCTGGTAATATTTGCCGGCGCGTTTGTTGGAGCATGTGTTGGCTTTTTATGGTATAACTCGTACCCCGCACAAGTATTTATGGGCGATACAGGTAGTTTGGCTATTGGCGGTATCATCGCAGTGTTTGCCATCATGATCCGTAAGGAATTATTGGTACCCATACTATGCGGCGTTTTTGTGGTAGAAAATTTCTCGGTAATTATCCAGGTATTCTGGTTTAAATACACCAAGAAACGAACAGGTACAGGTATCCGTGTTTTCCTGATGGCGCCATTGCATCATCATTACCAGAAAAAGGGATTTCATGAGGCTAAAATCGTGACCCGGTTTTGGATTATCGGTATCCTGCTGGCTATTATAACATTTGTGACGTTGAAGCTAAGATAAGACCCCCTAACCCCCTAAAGGGGGAATTGTAGTGGTGGAAGAAGATTTGATAAATAGATAAGAGATAACAGTAAAAGCACGCGAAAAATGAGCGAAAACAAAACCATACCCAATCAATTGCTCCCCCTTCAGGGGGCGGGGGGGGTAATAGTAGTTCTGGGCGCAGGCGAAAGCGGCGTTGGTGCAGCATTTTTGGCGCAGCAGCAGGGCTATGAAGTTTTTGTTTCGGACTTTGGAGCCATTGCTGATCATTATAAACAACAATTAATTGATTGGAATATCCGCTTTGAAGAAAAGCAGCATACCGAAGAAGAGATATTGGCGGCGGTTGAAGTAATAAAAAGTCCGGGAATACCTGAAAAGGCCCCGATTATAAAAAAGATTAAAGAAAAAGGCATATCAGTAATATCTGAAATCGAATTCGCTGGAAGATATACCGATGCCAAAATTATAGGAATAACCGGTTCAAACGGCAAAACCACTACCACCAGTTTAACTTATCATATCCTAAAAAATGCAGGGTTAAATGTTGGACTGGCAGGTAACATCGGTAAAAGCTTTGCCTACCAGGTAGCAACAGAAAAGTTTGACCTGTATGTGCTGGAGCTAAGCAGCTTTATGCTTGATGATATGCACCGCTTTAAAGTGGACATAGCTATACTGCTAAACATTACACCTGATCATTTGGACAGGTATGATTATAAAATGGAAAATTACGCAGCGTCGAAGTTTCGGGTTACACAAAACCAAACAGCCGACGATTATTTTATTTTTTGTGCCGATGACCCCGAAACCATTAAAGGAATGGCCGGGAGAAATTTTGCGGCTCAACAACTGCCATTTTCCATCGAAAAAAAGATTGAAACGGGAGCATATCTCGAAGAAGACAATATTGTCATAAACGTACACAAACAACATTTTCAGATGTCAATTTCAGATTTGGCCCTTCAGGGCAAACACAACATTTACAACTCAATGGCATCAGGTATAGCAGCTAAAGTGCTCGAACTGCGCAACCCCACTATAAGGGACAGCATGAGCAACTTTAAAAACATTGAGCACCGGTTAGAGTCGGTAGGTAAGATATCAGGCATCAGCTTTATTAACGATTCGAAAGCCACCAATGTTAACTCTACCTGGTACGCGTTGGAGAGTATGACAAGTGATGTTGTTTTGATACTGGGCGGCGTTGATAAAGGAAATGATTATTCGATGTTGAAAGACCTCGTAAAGCAGAAAGTGAAGGCCATCGTTTGTTTGGGAAAAGACAATAAACGGATTCATGACGCTTTTGAAGATCTGGTTGAAATCATTGTGAACACCTATTCGGCCGAGGAAGCTGTACAGGTGTCTTATCACCTGGCAAAAAAAGGAGATACAGTATTGCTTTCGCCAGCTTGTGCAAGTTTTGATCTTTTTAAAAATTATGAAGACCGCGGCAATCAGTTTAAACACGCGGTAAAGGAATTGTAAGCCCCTCCCAACCCTCCCCAGCAGGGAGGGCTTTAAAATGAGTAAAATTAAAATAAAGTGAAAATAAAAGTCTCCCCTGCCGGGGGAGATTTAGAGGGGGCCAAAAATGGACAGAATATTAAGTAACACAAAAGGAGACCGCTGGATATGGCTGATAGTCATATTGCTGTCGCTTATTTCATTGCTGGCTGTTTACAGCGCCATTGGCTCACTTGCGTACAAAAAAGGAGTAGGTGCCGAGTCTATTTTAATGAAACATGTTGCCATGATAGTTGCCGGTATAGTACTAATGTATATTTCGCATAAGGTTGATTATCGTTACTACAGAGGGATATCAAAATTATTAATGATTATCACGCTGCCATTACTGGTATATACACTGCTTTTTGGCAGCCATGTAAACCAGGCCAGCAGATGGTTGTCAATCCCGGGTACAGGGCTAAGTTTCCAAACATCCGATTTGGCAAAACTGGCGCTCATTACCTACCTGGCGCGTACATTATCAATAAAGCAGGAAAATATAAAGGATGTAAAGCAATCCTTTATTCCCATTATGGGTTCAGTTTGTTTGGTGTTTATTTTAATAGCCTGGGCCAATCTTTCAACAGCATTGATGCTGTTTGGGGTAAGCATTTTACTGCTTATTATGGGTCGTATCAGTGTAAAACAAATTGCAGTAGTGTGTTTAGCAGGTGCATTTTTATTAGGCTGTGTGGTTATGCTTGGTCCCCGCCGGCATATGTATATGACGCGTATCAACACCTTCATGCATCCTGACAAGGCTGACCCGGATAAAGCACAACAGGCCAATCATGCAAAAATAGCCATTGCTACCGGCGGCATATTTGGTAAAGGGGTAGGCAATAGCGACGAGATAAACAGTTTGCCTGAAGCTTACTCGGATGAAATTTATGCTATAATAGTTGAGGAATATGGCCTTGTAGGCGGTATAATTTTAATAAGCATTTATTTGTTTTTGCTGTACCGATGCATAAAAATAGCCACTAAAGCACCAAAAGCTTTTGGAACATTGCTGGCGGCAGGTTTAAGTTTCAGCTTAACTATACAGGCATTTGCCAATATGGCTGTGGCCGTTGGTTTAGGGCCTGTAACAGGTATACCGCTACCATTTGTAAGCATGGGAGGTACATCCATATTGTTTACCAGTTTGGCATTCGGAATTATACTTTCCGTAAGCCGGGATATTGAAGAACCTAAGAAGGTTATTGTGGGGGAGATAACAGAATTAGCGCCCGCATAACCCCCTAGCCCCCTGAAGGGGGGAATGATTGAATAGTAGAAGTTAAATTATATAATAAAGAAATTAGCAACCAGTGGAATCGAGGAATAACCAAAGCGCCAATCAAAAACTCCCCCTTCAGGGGGTGGGGGGTGGCAAACGCATAATCATTAGCGGCGGCGGTACCGGAGGACATATCTTCCCGGCTATTGCTATTGCTAATGCTTTAAAAAAGCTTGATCCTGATACACAGATACTATTTGTAGGCGCAAATGGCCGTATGGAAATGGAAAAAGTTCCGGCTGCCGGCTACAAAATAATAGGGTTGGACATTCAAGGGATTCAGCGTAAATCCATTCTGAAAAACCTGATGTTCCCTGTAAAGCTGTGGCTAAGTGTAAGGGAATCGGTTAAAATTATAAAGGATTTTAAACCAGATGCCGCAGTGGGTGTAGGTGGGTATGCTTCGGGTCCGTTGTTGTATGCGGCTTCATTAAAGGGAATTCCGTACCTGATACAGGAACAAAATTCATACGCCGGAATTACCAATAAATGGTTGGGTAAAAAAGCGCAGAAAGTATGTGTGGCATTTGATGGTATGGAGCAGTTTTTCCCGGCGGCAAACATTATTAAAACCGGTAACCCTATCCGTAAGGAATCGGTTGATATTAACGGTAAACAAATGCAGGCGCTCGAAAATTATTCGCTATCAGCATTTAAGAAAACTATCCTGGTTACCGGTGGCAGTTTAGGTGCCCGGACATTGAATAACAGCATAATGGCTGGTCTGGATAAAATAATAGCGGCAGATGTGCAGGTGATATGGCAAACAGGCAAGTTTTATTATAAAAGCATCATCGAAAAGCTGGGTGAAAATTATCACCCCAATGTGAAGATTGTTGAATTTTTAAATCGGATGGATTTGGCTTATGCTGCCGCAGATGTTATTATATCAAGGGCAGGGGCAGGAACAATAGCAGAGCTGTGTGTGGTGAAAAAGCCGGTAATACTGGTGCCATCGCCTAATGTGGCCGAAGATCATCAAACAAAAAATGCTTTGGCGCTGGTACAGGAAAATGCAGCGGCCTTTGTTGCCGATAGAGATGCAGAACAAAATCTGGTTGACAAAGCAATAGAACTTTTAGGGGATAAGGATTTACAAAAGAGATTAAGTGATCAAATTGGCAAACTAGCGCTGCCCAACGCAGATGAGGTAATTGCTAAGGAGGTTTTTAAAATAAGTCGGTAGTAAAAATGGAATTAAGTAATATAAAACGGGTTTATCTGATCGGTATCGGTGGTATTGGGATGAGTGGTCTTGCCCGTTATTTTCATCATTTGGGTTGCGTGGTTTGTGGGTATGATAAAACATCAACCGAGTTAACCAGCGAATTGCATCGCGAAGGTATTCCGGTTATTTTTTCGGATAGTGTTGATTGGATACCGGTTAGTTTTCAAACACCCGGCGAGGAAACATTGATAATTTACACGCCAGCCATCCCGAAAGATTCGGTTATTTTAAATTTCTTTATTGATAAAGGTTTTGAACTGTTTAAACGTTCGCAGGTATTAGGAATTATCAGCAAAGGTATGTTTACCGTTGCCGTTGCCGGTACGCATGGCAAAACTACTACCTCCACTATGATTGCTCATATCCTTAAAGATTCTGGTAAGGATTGTTCAGCATTTTTGGGTGGTATTTCGTCAAACTATCAGAGTAATGTGCTGTACGGGAAAAATAATATTGTGGTGGTTGAGGCCGATGAATATGATCGCTCATTTTTAACCCTGCATCCCGATGTGGCTATTATAACCTCGATGGATGCTGATCACCTGGACATTTATGGCGATCACAGTCATTTAACCGAGTCGTTCAAGCTTTTTGCTTCGCAAATTAAGCCGGGTGGCAAATTAATTCATCGCCAGGGATTACCGTTAGATACCGGTTTTACCTACGCCGTTGAAAAAGAAGCTGATGCATTTGCAACCAATGTGCGCATTGAGAATGGCGACTTCTATTTCGATTTTAAAAATGCCAATACAAGCATTACCGATATAAAATTGGGCATTGCGGGCTTACATAATATTGAAAATGCAGTTGCTGCAATTGAGGCTTCTTTATTGTTAAGTGTTGCTGCCGATGCTATTAAAAGTGCATTGGGGTCGTTCAAAGGAGTTAAAAGACGCTTTGAATACATTCTGAAAAGCGATGATCGTATTTTTATTGATGACTATGCCCATCATCCCGAAGAGTTAAAAGCGTGTATACGTTCGGTTAAAAGATTGTATCCTGAAAAGAAGCTGACCACTATTTTTCAGCCACACCTTTATACCCGTACCCGCGATTTTGCTGATGGCTTTGCCGAAGCACTTGATATGGTGGATGAACTCATCATTCTGGACATTTACCCGGCTCGCGAACTGCCGATTGAAGGTGTTAATTCGGATATGATTTTGCAGAGAATGAAAATTACCAACAAACGGAAACTTTCAAAAAACGAGACAATTGATACAATAAGAAACGAACAACCCGAACTGCTTTTAACGGTAGGTGCGGGTGATATTGACCAAATGGTACAACCTTTAAAACAAGCATTGCAAAATGTTTAAAAAACCGGTTTTAAAATATGTTTTAATAAGCCTTGCAGTAACAATTTGCCTGGGAGGGCTTATTGTGCTGATGAGTTTTATTGAAGTAAAAAAATCGGAGGTTATTTGTAAAGATGTAAAGGTGTTTATCCCTGGGAGTCAGTATTTTATTGACAGGCAGGAGGTTGACAAAATATTATTGATACAGAATAAGCCTTTAATAGGGCGTAAAATGGAGGAAATAAACATTCATGATCTGGAAAATAAACTAAAGGCAAATCCATTTATTGAGTTCGCCAAGGTTTATACCAATATGGATGGAGTTATTAATGTAGAAATAAGCCAGCGTCAGCCTATTTTAAGAATAATAAACAAAATTGATCAGGATTTTTATGTTGATCAGCATGGCTTAAAAATTCCTTTGTCAACAAACTTCACCGCAAGAGTGCTGGTAGCTAACGGTTTTATTGACGAGCTTTTTGCTAACCAGGTAGATACATTGCATACTGCCATAGCCCAGGAGTTGTTTAAAACCGCTGATTATATCAGGAAAGATTCGTTGTGGGATGCGCAGATTGCTCAAATGTATGTGAATAAGGATCATGAAATTGAACTGATTCCGCGGGTTGGTAACAACCGTATTTTGTTGGGTAATGCCGATTCGTTAGCTGCAAAATTTCATAATCTGCTGGTGTTTTATAAAAAAGCGTTGCCGCAGGTAGGTTGGGATACCTACAAAATAATAAATATTAAATATGCTAACCAGGTTATTGGGGTTAGAAATGATAAACTAAAACAGGACTCGCTGAAGGGTAAATCAGCGGTCGGTGATTCAATAAAATTGGTTAAGGATACATCTAAATCTACTAAATAAGATATTAATATGGACAAAAGCTCAACTCAGGAAAAAAGTTCGCCAATTGTAGTAGGCCTGGACATCGGTACTACTAAAATATGCGCTATTGTGGGCCGGCGGATAAAGAACGGGAAAATAGAAGTATTGGGAATTGGTAAAGCGGAGTCTGCCGGTGTAACACGGGGGGTGGTGTCAAATATTGACAAAACAGTACAAGGGATAGGCCAGGCTGTGGATATCGCAGGCACGCAGTCAAATGTCGAAATCAGGGTGGTAAATGTGGGTATTGCCGGCCAGCATATTAAAAGTTTACAACATCGCGGTTTAATAACCCGCAGAGATGTGCAGTCTGAGATCTCGCGCAAGGATATTGACAAACTGGTTGAAGATATGTACAACCTGGTAATGCCTCCGGGAGAAGAAATTATCCACGTGCTACCACAGGAGTTCACTGTTGATAATGAGCCGGGTATAAAAGATCCTATCGGTATGGCAGGCGTGAGGCTTGAAGCTAATTTCCATATTATATCCGGACAGGTTACCGCAATTAAGAACATCGTTAAGTGCGTAAACAAAGCTGCGCTGGAGAGTCAGGATTTGATCCTGGAGCCATTAGCTTCATCAGAGTCTGTTTTGAGTGATGAAGAAAAAGAAGCAGGCGTTGTTTTAGTTGATATTGGCGGTGGTACTACAGATGTGGCTATTTTTCACGAAGGTATAATTCGTCATACTGCCGTTATTCCTTTTGGCGGAAACAGCATTACCGAAGACATCCGCGAAGGCTGTTCTGTAATGAGAAACATTGCAGAACAACTAAAAGTTAGGTTTGGATCGGCACTGGCTGAAGAAAACAAGGAAAATGAAATTGTATGTGTTCCGGGCTTGCGTGGCCGTGAACCGAAAGAAATATCGGTTAAAAACCTGGCATTCGTGATTCAGGCACGCATGGAAGAAATAGTTGAGCATGTATACTACGAAATCAAATCATCGGGTTATGAGAAAAAACTTATTGCAGGTATTGTAATAACCGGTGGCGGTGCGCAGTTAAAGCATTTATCGCAACTGGTGGAATATGTTACCGGGCTGGATTGCCGTGTTGGATATCCTAATGAACACTTGGCAAAAAATGAGGTGTTGCCAAAAAATGTTTACGAAGAGTTACAAAGCCCAATGTTTGCTACAGGTATTGGTTTATTGATAAAAGGTATTCAGAAAATAGAATACAATGAGCATGTATCGGTACCGGAAGATGTGAAAGTTGTGAAACCAAAATATACCGAAGACAAAAAGTTTGGACTTTTAAGTAAGCTGGTTGAAACAGGCAAACGTTTCATTAAGGACGATATAAAGGATGAAGATTTTTTGAAATAAGAATGACATCATTAGCAGGCAAAAACACGTAAAACCAGAGCTTGTTTTGCCGGTAAATGCGAGAGTTATTCACAATTAATCTTTTTTCCACATATTGACAAATGTGGAAAAACCTTGTGGAAAAAATGGTATTATTACATTAGAGAAATCTGAATATTAGTCAATTACATATAGCTGATCGTCATGGATTACGGTGCTGATCAGAAATAAAAACTAACACACGATAGCTCTATTGCTTTTTGCAAAGCGATTATTTTTAATAAAAAACTAAGGATTATGCAGTTTGAGATGTTAAAAGAAAAGTCCTCTATCATCAAAGTAATTGGTGTTGGCGGCGGTGGGGGCAATGCAGTTAACCACATGTACAGGCAAGGTATTACAGGCGTTGATTTTATAATCTGTAATACTGATGCGCAGGCATTGGAGCTAAGCCCTATCCCAAACAAAGTTCAATTAGGGGCAAGCCTTACCGAAGGAATGGGTGCAGGCTCAATACCCGAAGTGGGCAAAAATTCGGCTATAGAAAATATTGATGATATAAAACAAATGCTGGGCGCTAATACCAAGATGTTATTTATAACAGCAGGTATGGGTGGCGGTACCGGAACTGGTGCCAGTCCAATTATAGCTAAAGCAGCCCGCGAATTGGATATTTTAACGGTAGGTATCATCACAACGCCGTTTGCATTTGAAGGTAAACGCCGTAAAATGCAGGCCGAAGAAGGCATGGAAGAGCTGAAAAAGTATGTCGATTCTTTTTTGGTGATTTCAAATGACAGAGTGCGTCAAATATTTGGCAACCTTACTTTAGGTTCAGCTTTTGCACAGGCCGATAATATTTTAACAACTGCCGCAAAAGGGATTGCTGAAATTATTACACTGCCCGGCTATATAAACGTCGACTTTAAAGACGTGCGCACGGTGATGAAAGATAGCGGTGTTTCTATAATGGGAAGCTCTGCTGCTGACGGTGAAAACCGCGCTTTAAAGGCTGTTGAAGGCGCATTGTCATCACCATTGTTAAAAGATAATGAAATTGAAGGTGCAAGATATATCTTATTGAATATCAGCTCTGGTAGTAAAGAAGTTACCATGGATGAGGTTAGTGTTATAACCGATTACATACAGGAAGAAGCAGGCCTTGCCGCAGATTTAATTTGGGGTAACTGTATTGACGAGAACCTGGGCGAAAAGCTGTCGGTAACCATAATTGCTACAGGTTTCCAAACAAAAGATGAGCGTGAAAAAGAGCAAAGCAGCAAGAAAATTGTTTCAATGCTAATGCCTGAAAATACGCCGCTAGTTAAGCCTGTTAACGAATTTGTAAATCCGGTTAAAGCAAATACGCCTGCCGAGCCTTACATGAAACCTAAGGATGAGCCGAAACAAACCGGTTTATTTGATCTGTTTGCTACGCAGAAAGAAGAGCCAACAGTTATTAAGCACGATTTGATGGCAGAAGAGCCGGTTAGTAGTGAGTCGGAAGCTGCTGATATGCCAGAGATGACCTTTAAACTTGCGGAGCCAGTTATTAATTTGGAGCCACCAGTAAGGGAGCAAAAACTCCCTGAACCTAAAGAGCCCGAGATAGTTGTTGGCGCAGATGATAATAAAACAGATGAATCGATAGAAGAGCAATTACGCAAATCGCGTGAGCGCATCATGAGGTTAAAAGACCTGAGCATGAAGCTGCGTAACGGAAATTTGCAGGAATTAGAAAGCGTTCCGGCTTATAAACGTAAAGAAATTGCTTTGCAGCAAACTCCGGCATCTAACGAAAGCCAGATTTCCAGGTTCTCTTTATTGCCCGATGACGAAGGTAATGCCAGCATCCGCAGCAATAATTCGTTTCTGCATGATAATGTAGATTAGTGATTAGAGATAAGAGGTTAAAGATTGGAGGTCGGGTTTTGCCTAGCCTCCAATTTTTGTTTCAGATCGGTTGTCATATATAAATACAACTAAACGCTAATCACCAACCTCTAATCGCTATTATAGCCTATTATAAAAAGTAATAACGATTGGCTTTAATCGTTATTAGGGCTATATTTGTAATAAAATTAACACGATACCATTTTGGATATATTTGATAAAATATCGAAAAGCATGGGCGGTCCGCTGGGGCAGCACCAAAAGTGGTCGCATGGATATTTCTCATATCCAAAGCTCGAAGGCGAGATTGGCCCGCATATGCAATTTAATGGCAAAGAACATTTGGTTTGGAGCTTAAATAACTACTTAGGTTTGGCTAACCACCCCGAGGTTAGGGCAGCTGATGCACAGGCAGCGGCCGATTTCGGAATGGCTTATCCGATGGGTGCACGTATGATGTCCGGAAACTCCAGGCATCATGAAGAACTGGAAGCTGATCTGGCTGCTTTTGTAGGTAAAGAAGACGCATTCTTATTAAACTACGGCTACCAGGGCATGGTATCAATTATTGATACACTGGTTGATCGTAATGATGTAATAGTTTACGACGCCGAGTCGCATGCTTGTATTATTGATGGTTTGCGCATGCATATGGGTAAGCGTTTTGTTTACCAGCATAATGATATTGAAAGCTGCGAGAAACAGCTGGAACGGGCCACTAAATTGACAGAACAAAGCGGCGGTGGTATATTGCTGATTACCGAGGGCGTTTTCGGCATGTCGGGTGCTCAGGGTAAACTGAAAGAAATTATCGACCTTAAAAAGAAATTCAACTTCCGTATTTTGGTTGATGATGCGCATGGTTTTGGTACCATGGGCGAAACCGGAGCCGGAACGCACGAAGCACAAGGTTGTATTGAAGGTACGGATGTTTACTTTGCAACATTCGCCAAATCAATGGCTGGTATTGGCGCATTTGTAGCAGCAAATAAAGAAATTGTAGACTATCTGCGCTATAACATGCGTTCGCAAATATTTGCTAAGGCGTTGCCGATGCCAATGGTTTTAGGTTTAAAAAAGCGCTTCGAACTACTTAAATCGCAACCGGAATTGCGTGCTAAACTTTGGGAAATTTCAAGTACACTTCAAAAAGGTTTAAAAGAACGCGGTTTTAATTTAGGTGTTACCAATACAATGGTTACCCCTGTGTTTTTAGAGGGCGATTTATATGAAGCCACCGCACTAACCCGCGATTTTCGTGAAAACTACGGTATATTTTGCTCTATAGTAATTTATCCGGTTATACCTAAAGGGTTAATTCTGTTGCGTTTAATACCTACTGCCGCGCATAGTCTCGACGATGTACAACGCACACTTAATGCTTATAGCGAAATGGGCGAAAAGCTTAAGGCCGGGTATTATAAAGAAAATAAATTGGTGGTGGCCTGATAGATACCACAAAATGAAATACTTTATTTTAAAAGCCTTTCGGTAATCCGGAAGGCTTTTCTATTTTTATGGCCTACCAATTTATTCTATATGCTTTCACGACGAGATTTTATAAAAATTAATGGTGTTACTACCGCGGGTTTAGGTTTAGGATTAAGGCCTGCCTGGTTTGCTGGTGCTGCTTTTGAAAGTAACCGCCCGCCTTTGGCCAATCGTAAATTTACCAGCAAAGCAGTTGAGGCTGCTATTCAAAAGGTTAAAGCTGCTATTAAAGACCCCGAGCTGGCCTGGTTATTTGAAAATTGCTACCCTAATACGCTGGATACCACAGTAAATTATTCGGAAAAAGATGGCCAGCCGGATACTTTTGTTATTACAGGCGATATAGATGCTATGTGGATGCGTGATTCATCCGCACAAGTTTGGCCGTATTTACCACTGATAAAGGAGGATGCCGCGCTAAAGAATTTAATAAGAGGTGTAATAAACCGTCAGGCTAAATGTATTTTAATTGATCCTTATGCCAATGCCTTTAATGCCGGACCAACCGGAAGTGAGTGGGACAGTGATCGTACCGATATGAAGCCCGAGCTGCACGAGCGCAAATGGGAAATTGATTCGCTTTGTTACCCGGTAAGGCTGGCATATAACTATTGGAAAATTAGCGGAGATAGTACTTTTTTTGATGCTAACTGGCAAAAGGCCGGGAAATCAATAGTTGCAACGTTCAAAGAACAGCAGCGAAAGAATGGAAAAGGACCTTATCATTTTCAACGGAAAACTGAAGTAGCGAGCGATACGGCACCTAATGGCGGTTATGGTAATCCCATTAAGCCTGTAGGGTTGATCTGCTCCATTTTCAGGCCGTCAGACGATGCTACAATTTATCCCTTTCTTATCCCCTCAAACTATTTTGCTGTTACGAGCTTAAAACAATTGGCCGAAATGTACAAGGCAATTGGTAATGACAGTACTACTGCGGCAGAATGCGAAACTTTGGCCACCGAAGTTTATGACGCCCTGCAAAAATATGCAACTAAACAGCATCTGGTATACGGAAAAGTATTGGCTTATGAGGTTGATGGTTATGGAAATCAGTTGTTTATGGATGATGCCAACGTGCCAAGCTTATTGGCCATGCCTTATTTGGGCACATTATCCGAGCATGATGAGCTTTATAAAAATACCAGGCGGATGGTTTTAAGTTCAGATAATCCTTACTTTTTTAAAGGTAAAGCAGCCGAAGGTATAGGCGGTCCGCATGTTGGTTTAAATTATATTTGGCCAATGAGCATTATTATGCGCGCGTTAACATCAACTGACAAAGCCGAAATAACAAAGTGTATACAATGGCTTAAAAGCACACACGCAGGCACAGGTTTTATGCACGAATCTTTTAATAAAGACGACGCCGCTGATTTTACACGCAAATGGTTTGCCTGGGCAAACACTTTATTTGGCGAATTGGTGATAAAAGTTCACAAATATTATCCGGAAATATTACAAAATGTATAATGCGTATTATTTTTAAGTGTTGATAACTTTAAATAATACAATAAATTAAATATTATCTTGTTTTTTCGCTTTGGTTTGTCTTTTTTTAATTATTGCATTATTTATATGCAAATAACTAAATTATTGGTGTTTGTTTATTAATATTAGCAATAAGCATATTATTGTTTTGATGGTATTTAATAAGTTTATTATAGGGTTTAGATGGTTAAAATGTGGAAAAAAACCACTTTAAAGCCATATTTTTTGTGCTTCAAAAATTTTTATTTTAGAAAAAACAGTTTAGATTAGCTTTATAAAACAATAAACCTCAATTTTAAAAGGAGTAACTGAAATGAAAAAATTTACTGAAGTAAAAGAATTAGTAGCGTCTTTGGAAGCGGATGCTGACAAGTTTTACAACAAAGGTAACAGCGCTGCTGGTACCCGCGTACGTAAAGGAATGCAAGACCTTAAAAATTTAGCTCAGGCAATTCGCTTAGAAGTGCAGGATGCTAAAAACAAAGTTTAGTATAAGGAAGAGATAATCTTTACTTTATTACAAGAAAAAACCCTTCGCAATTTTTGCTGAAGGGTTTTTTTATTGGGTTTATGTCAAGCTTTAAACAAGCTTGTCTGTTTCCTGAATAATACGTTGGGCTGTATTGCTGCTCACTTGTACTAATGATAAACGTACTGTATCGCCACAAATATTTAAATGCTTTAATGCGGTTTTTACACCAGCCGGACTGCCTTCTACAAACATTAGCCGGGTAAAGTCAATTAAAGCCGAATGTGGTTGCTGTGCGGCCTTGAAATCGCCTGCAAGGCAAAGTCTTGTTAAGTTTGATGTCTTGCGCGGCAATGCATTGCCAACAACCGAAATAACACCCACAGCACCCAAAGCTATCATAGGCAGCGTTACCGGATCATCGCCCGATATTACTAAGAAGCTTTCGGGCTTATCGCGCATAATCTGGTTAATTTGATCAAAGTTTCCAGAGGCTTCTTTTATGCCGATGATGTTTTTAAAGTCCTTCGCAAGTCTTGTTACAGTATCAGCATTTATATTGCTGCCGGTACGGCTTGGCACATTATATAAAATTACAGGCAGGGGAGTTGCCTCTGCAATAGCTTTATAATGCTGGTAAATGCCTTCCTGGGTAGGTTTGGTGTAGTTGGGGCTTGCCGATAATATGGCATCATAACCATTAATATCAAAATGTTTTATGGTTTCAATAACTTCGGCAGTATTGTTACCTCCAATACCTGCAACCAGTGCTACACGGCCCTTAACTATTTTAGAAGTAAATGCAAAAACCTGCTTTCGTTCTTCACTGCTTAAGGTAGCACTTTCGCCGGTTGTACCCAATGATACAAGGTACTCAACGCCACCTGCAATTAAGTGATTGATTAGCTTTTCTAATCCTTCATAGTCAATTTTTCCGTCAGTTTGAAAAGGGGTAACCATTGCTATCCCAGTTCCATAAAATTTATTCATCTTTAGTTATAAAAAGATGCTAATATAGTAATAGTTCATAGTAATTGTTCATAGTTGATAGTTAATAGATCATGGTTCATGGTAGTAAGTAAGTCGTATTGAGTAGTCATCTATGAACAATAAACTCTTAAATACAAGCTACCAACTATGATCCATGATCTATCAACCATGAACCAATCAAAAACTCAACCCAAGCCTGATGGCCGATTTAATATTGCTGCCGCTGTTAAAGGAGGTGCCATACATTATTCTGAAATTTAAATATTGTAGTCCAAAACCCAGTTCGGTATAATTTTTTATGGTGGGAGTGCTGAGATAATTTACATCAACAATTTCCTGTAGTTTCAGTTTCCGTATCAACGGGATCTTATTCAGTATAAAGCCCGAAAAGTTCTGTTCCAGATGTCCTTCAATGTACTGCGTATAGGTGCTGAAATTGTAATAATTCAACAGTAAAAAGCTATCAATTCCGCTTTTATAAAATAATACCTCATTGCCTGCAAACTGTTTATAGTCGGGGTAAAAAACGCTGCTATTATTGAGGAATTTGCCGGCCGCAATGTAAAAGGATGTGCGACCAAATACACCCACATTGATATCCGATTTAGATATATCGGCTGATATCTGATCGTAATTAACATCGGAGCCTAAAAAGTTGCTGATTCCCTTATCATAGTTAAAACCTATTGTTGGGTATGGCGATGGTAAATACCGTTTGCCGCTTGGATAGGTTTCATACTTATCGCTGAAATCATAAGTGGTGCGGAAACTGATTTTGAACGACTGATTATCCGGGAACAGCGGAGCATCCTGATTAGGTACTAAAGGATTATTCGATGTGTAGTTTCTATTGGATGGATCAAAAAAACTATAAGATGAGGCATTTGGGAGCCATTTTCTATCAGCCCATTCTGCACCTACAGTGGCAATCCACCCGCCTGTAATACGTTTGTTTACCGATGCGGATAGGAATTGTTTTTGATATAGCTTTTCATAATTCTGCTTTTCAAACAAGCTATAAAGCGAATTGATGAACGGCGAAACCGGGTTGGTATTATTCAGATCAACAACGTCAGATCCAGCTTTAAATCCGAGTGTAAATGACCCTGCCGGTACGGTGCTGTTCACTACGCCTTTAAATTTATGATCCGAAAACCCATAGCCAATTTTAGTGCTGATGCTGAGATAACGGTTATTCAGGGTATCAATTTGTTTACGATAGGACGCGCCATAATTAAGGCTGAATCCTTCAACGGTGTTAAATTTTATCGAAGTTAAAAGCGGATCGAGGTTGTAGTACTCATGATCATACCTGTTTACATGCTGATAGCCACCGAGCAGAAATTTATTGGCGTTAAACTTATTATTTACCTTATCGAGTGAATCAAGATATGGCTTTGATTCGCGTTTTTTGGCTAATATGGCTTTCTTTTGATAGTCTGTTTTTTCTTCTTCGGTTAATGGGATGGGTCTTTCCTGTTCCCAAAAGGCCGAGTCTTTTTTATTAACGCCTTTGGTGATCCGCAATACTTCTGCAAATTCATTTTTGGTGAAAACAGGGCTAAGATCATAATCTTTGTAGATAGAGATAAAATATCCGCCTATTTTAAATCCCAATAATCCTCCGGTAAATTCAAACTTTACTGATGATGGCATCCATACTTTCTGATCCACCGGAAAAAACTGCTCGTTTACCCGTAGAGTATCTACAAAGTTTATATTCTGTTTTTTGGTGATGAAAAGGTCGAGCCCATAAATGCGCCAGCTATCTTCCAAAATATAAATATATCCCTGGAAACAGGCATCATAACCCCGTTTGGGTATAACCTTTATTTTGTCTATAGTTTCTCCATTTTCAACCGAAAAACCGATGTATTTGTAGTTGTAATAAAATAAAGCGTTATCGGCAATGGGTGATATCACAGGCCTGTTACTCAAGCCATCCCAGGTTTGAAAATTCTCGTAAAAATTGACGTTTACATCCGATGCCCTGTTATAACTGAATGCCCGGTTATTGCCCGATACTTTGGATGAAATGAGTTCTTCATGAACATTATTGGGCCGTTTGAAACTATATTTTGATTCAGATTCTGATAAGTATATTATTCCTTTTCGGTTGGAGTCAAGTCCATTTTCACGTGCAGCTTTCTGGACGTCAAAGCCCATGAATTTTTTGGGAGCAGCCAACAGCTTTTGTAAGCCTTTGATATAAACCTCACAGGTATAAGCATCAACCTCATTTAAATGGGCCTTACGTTTTTTAATTGCCTTGCGGATAATAGCATAGGCCGGGTCCTCGCCGCCGCTTTTTATAACCACATCGTTTAGCTGATAACTTTCTGCTTTCAGCGTAACATTAATTGATTGGTTGGCGCTGATACTCAGCTTGCGGCTTTGCTGCCCGTAGCCTACGGCCTTGTACTGTACTTGGTAAGTGCCTGGTTTTAGTTGTAAAACATATTCCCCATCGCTGTTTGCCGATGTGCCTTTGGTGGTGTTTTTAATATAAACGCTGGCAAAGGGAATGGCTTTATTTTGATCGTCGGTTATCTTGCCACTTAGGGTAACTTGTTGAGAAAATGCAGCAATGCTGATAAAAAGGAGCAGGGTAAAAGGTAAAGTAAATTTCATTTAGCAGGTGTTTATGCTAAGATGAAATTTATTTGCTGAAAGTTACAGCGGGTTTACGTTAATTAATGTTAAAGAATAAGAAGCTCCCTCCGAAGCTCCTTTTATCCATCCTAAATAAATTAAAACCCTATCATCGTTAGTAATTCGTCATCACTAATAATGGGGATATTCAGTTTCTGAGCTTTTTCCAGTTTGGCGGGACCCATATTATCGCCGGCTACCAAATAATTTAGCTTGGCCGAAATACTGCTTACTATTTTACCGCCATTCTGCTCAATCATATCCTTAAGCTCATCCCGGGAATATTTTTCAAATACGCCCGATATAATGAAAGTTTTGCCACTCAGGTTTTCGCTGACAAGGGTTACTTCTCTTTCTTCCGTTTCAAACTGCAGGCCCTGTGCCATCAGTTTCGCAATTTCGGCTTTATGTTGTTCATCTGCAAAATAGCTGGTTATGCTGTAGGCAATGCGTTCGCCAATTTCTTCGGCGGCAACCAGTTCTTCCAGACTCGCGGCAGCAAGGTTATTAATGTTTTTAAAATGTACAGCCAGCTTTTTAGCTACTGTTGCACCTACATAACGGATACCTAAACCAAACAATACCTTGTCAAAAGGCATTTGCTTTGATTTTTCGATACCCTCCAGCATGTTATTGATTGATTTTTCGCCAAAGCGCCCCAACTTTTTTAATTCGTCGCTGTGCAGATGCAGGTCATAAATATCACTGATGCGATGAATAAATTCTTTTTGATAAAGTGTTTCAATGGTTTCATCTCCCAGGCCATCAACATTCATTGCCTTACGATCGATAAAGTGCTGCATTTTACCCACAATTTGTGGCGGGCAACCATCTTCATTAGGGCAATAAAAGGCTGCTTCGCCTTCTTTACGCTCAAGAGTAGTTCCGCAGGCAGGGCAGGTGGTACGGTAAAGTACAGGTTCGGCCCCAGGCTTGCGTTTATCTAAATTAACACTGGTTATTTTGGGGATAATTTCGCCACCTTTTTCAACGTACACCCAATCACCTTCGTGCAGTTTAAGGCGTTTTTCTATTTCATCGGCATTATGTAGCGTGGCACGTTTTACGGTAGTTCCGGCTAGTTGTACGGGTTGTAAATTTGCTACAGGTGTAACAGTGCCAGTGCGGCCAACCTGGTAGCTCACACTAAGCAACTCTGTTTCGGCCTGCTCTGCTTTATATTTATAGGCAATGGCCCACCTAGGCGATTTGGCAGTAAAACCTAGTTCCTGCTGCTGGGCGTAGCTATTTACCTTTATTACAATTCCGTCAATATCATAACTCAAATCGAAACGCTTTTTGTCCCATTGTTTAATAAACTCAAAAACACCATTGATGTCGCTACAGAGGCGGCTATGTTCATTTACATGGAAGCCCCATTCTTTTACAGCTTGCAGGCTTTCCCAGTGGGTTTTAAATAATACTTTATCGGTATATAAGAAATAAAGGAAACAATCCAACGGACGTTTCGCTACTTCACCCGAGTCCTGCATTTTAATAGTGCCTGAGGCGAAATTACGAGGGTTGGCATAAGGTGGCTCGCCATTTTCCACGCGTTCGGCGTTAAGGCGCTCAAATGCTTTTAAATGCATAAAAACCTCACCCCGTATTTCAAAGTGATCAGGGTAATTACCCAGATGTAGTCGTTTAGGTATGGTATTGATGGTACGTACATTGGTAGTTACATCATCGCCCTGAATACCATCGCCACGGGTTACGGCTCTTACCAGTTTGCCTTCTTCATAAGTAAGGCTCATCGAGAGTCCATCGAACTTAAGCTCACAAACATATTCAAAGTTGTCGCCAATAGCTTTACGGATGCGCTGGTCAAAATCAAGCAGTTCCTGTTCGTTATAGGTATTGCCTAATGAGAGCATTGGCCATTTATGACGCACGGTAACAAACTCTTTGGTGATAAAACCGCCCACCTTTTGCGCAGGCGAATCTGGATCAGCAAATTCTGGGAACTGCTTTTCGAGAGAAATTAATTCTTCCAGTTTTTTATCAAAATCAAAATCGGCAATGGTAGGCATGGCCAGTACATAATAATTGTAATTATGCTGTTTTAGTTCTGATGAAAGGGATTCGATCCGGGTTTTAGCTTCGGCAGGTGACATACAGCGAAGATAAGGATTTTATAAAATACTGTAATATTTTGATGGCCACTTTAAATAAGTTGCCAAATATTAAAATGTCAATTGAACTTTAAGTAAATTTAATTATTTGTTTTGCAGTTTTTTATGATAAAAGTGAAACCTGTTTTTAAACCCTGTTGGCTTTTTTTTATCTTACCAACAAAACAACACTTAAATCATTATGAAAAGGTTAAGCAAAATTTTAATGTTACTATCGGTGTTTTCAGTTTTTGCTGTAAAACAAAGTAAAGCGCAGGAAATTATAGTTAAAGAACGTATGAGCCGCCCAGCGGAAATTGTTGTAAGAAGACCAGACAGACCAACACCGAACCACGTTTGGGTTGCCGAAGAGTGGACTCCGGGCGTTGGCACTTACGTATATCATGCAGGTTATTGGGCATTGCCGCCTCATCCACACGCAATTTGGGTTGCAGGACATTGGAAAGACCGTCGTGGCGGTTACGTTTGGATACCGGGGCATTGGAAATAATAAGATGTTTTATCAGCCTCTGAGCCTTAACAGGGGCTGATAAAATTATTTATCGGTGGTAAGTACATCGGTGTTAAATGTCATCGGTATCGTCATTCCGCCAGGCAATTGCGGATTATCCTGTATTTCAATAGTTCCCTTCATTATCTGCTTCAATTTTACCTCATTTATCCAACCTGTATTTTTATCAATTTTTATATCGGTTATTAACGAGCCGTTTAGCTTATATACCATAGGCATCCCATTAATTTCTCCGGGTTTTGCGTCTTTATCGGTAGCTAGTGTACCATCGCCATGTATAAGGTAAAAGTCGCTTGTAATATCAGTTAGCTGATAAACCGTTTTTACGTTTGCTTTTGTGGGAGCTTCCAAATTTGTGTTAATTGTCCATTTATCATCCTTGCTAACCACTTTTGTTGGGAAAATGGCGGTACCCATTTCTAAGCTACCCCTAAATGCATCTGCACCAAAAGATTGCAGAAACTGTTTTTTTAACTGACTTTTTTTAACGGAGTCAATTTTAGGGAAGCCATCAAAAACAACAGCAATTATTTTTTCAATATTTTGAACAGACTTTACCTTGCCGCTTTTGGTAAGGATAATGTTAAATGGCTTATTCATCATAGCAGCCATAAAAGATGAAGGCACATCGGCTGTGTCAGCTTTTTTTGAGTCGATTTCAATAGACTGCGTACCGGCCTGAATTTTCATGTTGATGGCCTGGTAACTTACCTCCATATTATAAGTGGTATCCAAAACATCAACTACCTTAAATGCCATTTTAAAAACGAACGTTAAGTTCAAAGTGTTCTCCTGGCTGTTTAAGGTTTGCACAATGGTGGAGTTGGCATTGCTGATCATATAGTAAGTGCTTCCTTTTTTTAAGTTAAGCGCAGGCTTTACTTTTTGTGCAATTGATGTACTACAAAATAAAAATGATAACAATACTCCTAAAACGTATTTCATGCGTTAAATTTTTATGCCTTTAAACGTATGCAAAGTATATAATTTTATTGGCGATGTAAAACTATTGGCCGATTAAGGTAAGCGCTATTTAATTGTTGATTAAGGCAATAAAAGGCCTGAAAGAATAGTGAAGAGGGGTAGATTTGGTTTGATTTTGCAAATGATATAAAACGAGAATAGCCAGGCTCTCAACCCCGGCTAGTTCTCAAATTAGCATTATCATTAATTTTTCACTCACCATGTTTTACGGAAAAATTTTGCTTTAGGTTACGTATAAACAAAAAAGCTCCTGCGTTTTGCGCAAGAGCAATACTTAATTGATAAGTGAGTAATATTTAAAGACTTTTCTTACTTAAGAAAGCCTTTTGCGCTTAATCATAGAAATGCTGGTTTTTATAATAAAAAACACAGGAATTGCTTGAATTGCGATACCGATAATAGCTAATAAACTCATGATAATACTAAATTTGAGAGTGAATGATAACATGAGAAATAATACAAAAATCGTACCCGTTATGCCAAAATGGGTCTGGCTTATGTATTTATAACAATAGAATTTTTTTTGTTAATCAAGTAGTTAAATTCGAGGGATTTATGAGTAAATATTTACCCGATTTGCGTAATCATGTGCCCCCTTTTTTGGGTTAAAAAAACAAGCAATATTTCTCTGTTTTTGCCCGGTTTTTTAAACCAATAAATATAAGTAAAAATTACCCAATAATTAAAACTTTCCTATCAATTTATGTGTAAATTTTGACGAATTTTGGGATATAGCCCATCATTTGACCTAAACGCACATTTACTAGCTTGCAATTAGCAAGCCATTTTAATTTTTAGGCAGATTTAATATGAAAAAACCTATGAATTCTCAGATATTAATGGCTTGGAGTATTATCTTTTGCCAGCATGGCATCCCTTATAAATTTCACAGGTGCACTACCATAGCTCAGGAATTTTTCATTAAATTCTTTCAGCTTGTATTTATCGCCCATTTTCTTTTTATAAGCCTCGCGCAAATCAATTATTTCTTTATAACCGGTAAAATAACTGTCTAACTGTACGCTGGTTACGCTTACCCGTTTCCATTTGCCTTCAGCTTCGGCCTGCTGCTGGAAAGCTTCATGGGTAAGCAACTTCAATGCATCCTGTTTTGACATATTTTGGGTATGCACACTATAATCCAATATGGTATTGCAAACTGATCTTAAATGCCATTTATACCACATCAGCCTTATCTCCGGGCTATCGTTATCGTAGCCATTATCCAGCATCATTTCTTCGCTGTAAACTGCCCAGCCTTCAATCATAGCGCTGTTTCCGAAAATCGATTTAATTAAACTTGGTGCCTGGTTAGCATGCACCAGCTGAACATAATGCCCGGGAATTGCCTCATGAATACATAATATCTGCAACGTATACTGGTTGTATTCACGCAGATAGCTCTCTGCTTTTTCTGCCGGCCAACCGTTAAGGCTGCCAACATTAAAATATGAATTGCCGTCTTTGTCATAAGGGCCGGGCGAACTCATTGACGCACCTGCTACACCTGCCATATATCCCGGTTCTTTGCGAACTACCAATGGCTTAGCCGGATCAATGGCAACAAGGTCTTTTGTACTCACAAAAGCAGTAAGTTTTGGAAGCAGGTTTTCAATAGCCGATTGAAATTGACCGGGTGCAACATGTTTGGAAGAAAGGGTATCTATAACTTGCGCTATCAGGTCGAGCGAATCAGCAGGCATTGCTTTGCTGCCAAAGTATTTAGGCCAAAGTTTTTTGCTGATTTGTGCCATGGCATGATGGATGCTTTTCTTACGCTCAATAGCTGCATTATAAATTTGTTGTGCTGTTGATGCAGATTGAATATCAAACTTAAACTTGTCTTCGTACAATTCTTTGCCCAGTCTGAAGCTTTTTGGATGATCATTTTTAAGTGCTTTTAACCACTCTGTATAGGCCTTTATAGCTTCGGCTGAAGTATGTGCTCTTTCAAGCATTTGTTTTTGCTCGGCAGCCGGGATATTGGTCTTTTTTAAAGAATCGCCGAAATCTTTTTCTATTACGCTAACGCCGCCAGTATGTTGTTCTATGGCCAGATCCGTAAGTTCTGTAACTGGATTTTTTAATTGCTTTTCGGCCTCTTTATAATAAGCCGGAATATTGGCCATTTTTTGATAAAAATTACGCAAACGTTTAGCTAATGGTTCATAATGTTCATTTAGAATATAGGCGAATGTGCTTATCACGTTATATGATGATGGATCCCATTGGTCAGCTCTTAATGATTGATTGGTCCATTCAATTGATTCCATTTGATTTTGCATTAAATGGTAATCAATTTTGTTGGGATCGTTAAGTGTAGCAATGTCAAACCTGCTTAGTGAATCTAGCTGTACTTTGGCATAAGTTGTCATCTTATCTCTCAGTTTGTCATCGGGCACAAATAATAAACTGTCGTATTTATGATAGCCCACAGACGTAGCCCAATCCGGATTTAATTTCCATAAACCTTCCAGAAAAGAGTTTTCATAATTGGTAAAGGCGGCATCATCTTTGGCGCCATTAGGGCCGACAGAACCATCTTTTTTACAGCCAATAAGTATTGTGGTAAGTAAAAGTGCCGTATATAACAGTTTTTTGATCACGGGGTTTATAATTAACGTATGCAAGTATAAACTTAAAATATTTAACCGAAAAAAATTAAACAATATCATTACAACGTTATATCTTTTACAAATAGTGCTTAATTATATTGTTCCGGAAAAAATTTCAACCAATTTGACTGATATTTGTTTAGATAAAAAACACTATACCTAATGAACTATCAGCATAAATTAATAACTAAAGAGTTAACCAAATTATTACTTGGCGGATCGGCCCATATTTCTTTAAAGCATGCTTTGGAAGGACTTAAGCCCGAATTACGGGGCGTAAAACCTGCTCACACGCCATATAGTATTTGGCAACTGGTTGAGCACATAAGAATAGCGCAATGGGATATGCTTCAGTTTAGCAAGGATCCCGAGCATAAATCACCAAAATGGCCCGAAGAATACTGGCCTGCTGAAAATGCGCCGGTGGATGATGACGCCTGGAAAGGCTCATTACAACAAATAAACAGCGATTTGGACGAGTTTATAGAATTACTGGAACATAGTGATATTTGCCAGGAGTTTGCACACGGAACAGGGCAAAGTATACTCCGTGAAGCACTTCAAATAGCCGATCATAACGCCTATCACATAGGTGAAATAATTGCCGTAAGAAGGGTTTTGAACAATTGGAAATAGTATTGATTTACGATTTTACCTTATTAACAAATTCAACTATTCCGTTTATCAGTTCGGGTTTTATTGGAAGATTAGCCTTGTCGTAAGTATCCATATTCTTATCGGTATCGGCAGGTGCTTCCTTCAGTATATGGTTCATATCTTTTATTTTCAGGTAAAAAGCTTCTTTTTTAGCGTTCTTAAAACGATCGCCATTACTTACCGGAACTGTTAAATCGGTTGTTCCCTGTATAACCAGTATGGGCAACTTTATAGCCTTAAACCCCCGCATTGGATCATACCGGCACCACGACATGATGAACGGCTGTACAGATGGCCTCGCTATATAATATAAAGATGGATCGACATTATCAGTTGTTTTGCCTTTTTTAAGGCTGTCCATTATCGTTTTAAATTCATCAGCCAAAAACTTTGGTTTAGATTTCATTATGTCGGCCAATACTTTTTCACCTTTGTCGGCATATCCTTCGGCAAATATGTAAGCCTTTTCGGGTTGCTCGTAGCCAGCTAATAATGATACTAAAGCACCTTCACCATGACCAAACAAAATTATTTTTGAAAAACGTGGATCTGCATTCAGTAGGTTCATCAGGCTAACGGCATCGTCGCTAAAATCCTCAATATGCAATTGTGATTCTTTTATGGTAGTTGTAGTTGAGCCTACAAAACGTTTATCATAACGTACAGTTGCAATACCTTTTTTACCCAATTCATAAGCCATCAGTTTATATGTATTGCCTGATACTCCCGTTTTAACGTTGTTGCCATCTCTGTCTGTAAGCCCCGCATCTCCAATAATTAAAATTACGGGTATTTTTTCTTTCGCATCTTTGGGCATTACCAAAGAGCCCGAAATAGTACTTGATAAAGTTTTTGCCGATATAGGGGTTTCAGATAAAGATGGATCCAGCGTGATATCCTGTGCAATAGCTTTAACGCTAACAAATGAAACAAGGATAAAAAAAACGATTTTTTTCATTTAATTATATTCAGGGGTAATATTCAAGTTCCGAAATTAATAAAAAACATTTGATCGGCATTATCTTTCACGCTACTAACTGTTCAAACAATTTATTAAGCGTTTCTGACGCTTCATCGCAAAAACCGGGATGCACTTTTGATGTTTGCACAATGGTGCTGCGTGTGGCAGTTAACCATCGGAATCTGGAAGCTATGTCGAACTTGCCTATTGGTCCGGCAGCTTTGTCGCCGGTGCAAATACGTTCAATTGAGCAAACGTGTTCTTTTAACTCAGCTATATCCAAATCAGCACAAAACGCTTCAAGGCGGTGTTCATTAAGTAAATACCGGGCTTGTAAAAATTTTTGTTTGGCACAGTAAACAATTACCCCAATGTTCAGAAACTCCTCGCGCTCAACCCTGGGCACCACACGGATAACTGCGTATTCAAATAAGTATTTCTGCTGCATTTTTAGCTTCTTTTACAAAAATTTCCGAATGCTCAATCCGGGTTAATAAAAATTTTATATAGGCATCGCGATAGTCTTGCACAGATGAGAATGACGATTCGCCCCTTAGCCATTCGTCAGGAATCAATGCAACAATTGAAGTAATGACTTCGGTAGTCAAAATAGCTTTGAATTCGGTATCAACTTCATCCAGTTCGGTAGCTTGTGGCAGCAGTACATGATCTTTTATTTGTACAAATGGCCGCTTTGCTTGTTCTTCCCAATTATGCCAGCTATGATGAAAATAAAGTGCCGCGCCATGATCAATTAACCATAATTCCTTGTGCCAGGTAAGCATATTTGTATTACGCGGCGTTCGGTCAACATTAATAAGCAGGCAATCTAACCAAACAATTTGCGATGCCAGTTTATTATTCGGTTTGTTTATTGCCGGATCAAACGTTATGGCGCCCGAAAGATAATGCAGCGCCAGGTTAAGGCCTACGCTCGCTTTAAGCAGGTCTTGTATCTCTTCGTCGGGTTCGGTACGGCCAAATGCCTCATCAAGGTTGGCAAAAACTATTTCGGGGATTTTTAGACCCAATACACGGGCTATTTCGCCACCAATTAACTCCGCAATAAGTGCTCTGCTGCCCTGGCCTGCGCCGCGGAACTTGAGTACGTATAAAAAATCATCGTCGGCCTCGGTAATTGCAGGTAATGAACCTCCTTCGCGCAGTGGCGTAACGTAGCGGGTAACATTAACTGTTCTAAGTTGAGGAGAGTATAAATTCATAAAAGGCAATCAAATAAATTACGCTTGTGCGGGTAAAAGTACATCATAAAAAAATAGCGACTTAATTATATTTTTAAATTATCTTTACAAATTAACACCGCCTTATTACAGTAACATTAAAATAACGTGCGTCGTAAAACATCAAAATGTTATTTTTCAATTTAATTATTGTTACTATATTGAGGCTCTTTTAATTTAAAATTAAGTTTATAGTAAATTTCTACAACATCTATTTAATGAGGGGTATAATTGGTGGCTTAGTTGCAGCATTCCTTATATGCGTGTACAGCACATCGTACGCACAGGTAAAAACAGCCGGGCTGCAAGGAAGAGTGTTAGCAGGCAATCAAGCACCAGCCGAATCATCCACTGTTGTTTTGTTAAACTACAGCGACTCTTCTATTGTAAAATCAACGGTAGTTAATAAATCGGGCATTTTTAAATTCTTAAATGTTAACCCTGGCGATTACCTTTTTATGGTAACCAAAATTGGATACAACAATAGCTACTCAAAACACTACAAGCTTTTATCGGGCCAAAACACTACTGCCGATGATATTGTAATAACTCCGGCTACAAAACAGCTGCAAGAGGTTACTGTATCAAGTAATAAACCACCGGTTGAAGTTCAGCCCGGGAAAATTATTTTAAATGTACAAAGCAGTATAATAGGCACTGGTTCTTCGGCCTTTGATTTTTTAAGACAATCGCCGGGGGTAAGGGTTGATAACAGTAATAACATCAGTATTATAGGTCGGCAAAATGCTATGGTAACCATTGATGGCAGGCCAACAAACTTAACGGGCGAAGATTTGGCCGCTGTTTTAAGGAGCATGCCTGCAAACACTATTGATCGTATTGAACTAATTACCGGCGGATCGGCTAAATATGATGCTTCGGCTGGCGGCATTATCAATATTGTATCAAAAAAAGGGAATAACGTTGGCGCAAATGCAACGGTTACGGCTACTGCCGGATATGGACGATACTATAAAGCCAATGCAGGCATTGTGTTTAATGACCGTACCGACAAATTCAATATTTTTGGCAACTATAACTTCAGTGCCAATAAAACATTTCACGATTTTACCAGCGACAGGACAATTGATTTTGACGATGTAACCAGCAATTATAATGTAGATTATGATGCAGTTACGGTAAGCAATAGCAATAATTTTGGCTTCGGTACCGATTATTTTTTGACTAAAACCCAAACTATCGGCTTTTTGGTTAATGGCTCAGTAATAGGTAGTTCTATCACTAAAAACAATAACCTCAAAATATACAATCAATCGGTATTTGACTCAACTATTGTAGCAAATTCTGGTGTTGAGCGCCATATCAGCAGGCTGAATTATAACTTAAATTATAACGGTAAATTTGATGATGCCGGGAAAGCCCTTTCGGCTAACGTTAATTATAATACCTACAATCGTTCCTCGTCGGAATATATTACCAATAGCTTTTACAATGCCGATGGCAGTACGTATAACCAGCCCCTGTTGCTGCAGAACTTATCGCCATCCAATATACACATATGGCTTTCAAAGGTTGATTTTACCGATCCGCTTTCAAAAACCTCCAAACTGGAAGCCGGCCTCAAATACAGCAATGTTACCAGTAACAACGATTTAATTTTTGGCCCATATGTTAACGGTCAGTACACCAGCAACCCGCAAATCAGCAATGACTTTATTTATACCGAGAACGTTAACGCCGCATATTTAACATATGAGACCAAAATTGATAAACTGAATATAGAGGCTGGTTTACGGGCCGAGCAAACCGATTCAAAGGGCCATTCGGTTACGTTGAATGAAACAGTTAACAGCAATTACACTAATCTGTTTCCCCATGCGCTTTTTACTTATACAAAAGATGATAAAAATGAATTTAGTTTGGATTATAATCGCGGCATACAAAGGCCCGAATATGAAAAGCTTAACCCTTTTTTAAATTATGTTGATTTATACGATTATACCGAAGGTAATCCTTATTTAAAACCCGAGTATTCAAACTCGGTAGAGTTATCATATACCTATAACCACGCCATAAGTGCTACGCTATACACCAATATTGTGAGTGATGCTTATGAGTTTAATTTTTATCAACAGAACGATACTTCTAAAATAAATATTAATACCGCTAAAAACCTGGGTCGCATTAGTAATTATGGTATCAGATTTTTTGCCCCTGCAACATTTACAAAGTGGTGGACTGCCAATTTTAACCTTGATGCGGCTTACCAGCGCTATGTATCATATCCTGGCAATGCTTATCTGGACAAAGGCACTCAGGACATAGTGCTTAAAACAACTCAATATTTCACGCTAAGCAGCACGCTTAAGACCGAAGTTTCGGTACGATATGAAAGCCCTAGCTTTTATGGGGTTAATCAATACAAATCGTACTATAATATGGATGCGGGTATTAGTCAGCAATTGTTTCAAAAACGGGGAAGCCTGAGATTATCAGCAACAGATATTTTTAATACTTTACGAGACAGAAGCCAAACCGACTATAACGGCCTCAATATGACAGGAACTGATAAAATTGAAAGCCAGGTAGTAAGACTTACTTTTACCTATCGTTTTGGAAAAAGCCTGAAAACCATAAGCCATCATACTGGTACCGACGAAGAGCTGAAAAGGATGAATACGATATATTAATTGTTTTTACCCCGCATGACCGTTAAGCAGACTGGCAAAAATGATTAGTAATACCAATATACTTATACCCACATACAGGTAATCTTTTTCAATGGCAAAGCCGATGGCCGAGCATATTACCCTTAATATTGGCGTAGCTATTAATAGAATTATTCCGAGTTGGATAATTGCTTGCCCCCGTAAGTTAAATGCACTAGTAATAAGGCTACCCGGGTGTTGCAAAAAATCAGGAATCCCGTTAAATATCTGGTAACCGGCTGCTGTTTGGCCATGCCTGTACAAATAAACTATCCCCCCAATAAAAACAATACTAATTGATATGATAGTCCCAGCACGTAGTACGTTACCAATAAGTGCCTGTATGTCTGTATCTTTAAATTTTGCCATGCTTGTTTTCTTTATTGATAATGGTTCTGACTATTATCTTTCCCAGTTCCAAATTCTGCCATGAACTATGAACCATCAACTATGAACCTGTAGCCCCCAAACTATATTTTCCCCGTAGCGCCATTATAAATCATTTGTCCAGCTAAAAATGTAACTACAATGGCAAATGTCCACCGTAACCATCTGGACGATGTTGATTGTACCAGTAATTTTGAACCGGTAAATGCACCAAACAACACGCCTATTACTACCGGCATGGATAAGCCCGGACTGATATACCCCCGCTGCAAATAAACTACCGCACTTGCCGATGCCGTAACCCCAATCATAAAATTGCTGGTAGTGGTTGATACTTTAAAGGGGATGCGCATAATGCTATCCATAGCAATAACCTTTAAAGCACCCGATCCTATCCCTAGCAAGCCCGAAATGACGCCTGCAAACAGCATCATAAAAAAACCGCCACCCACTTTGTTTACACTGTAGTTAACCGTACCGTTGGCAGTAGGATAGCTGCTGTTGAGTTTCAATTTTTCAGACAGGTAGCTTTTATGCTGTACAATTATCTCGGCCTTTTTGCGAAGCGATAGTATTGCCGAAACGATAAGGATCACACCAAATAAAATAGCAATATAATGTGTTGGAATATAAACTGCTAAAATAGCGCCGCACATAGCGCCGGCAGTAGTGGCAATTTCTAAAAACATGCCCAGGCGCATATTCGTAATGCCCTCTTTAACATAAGCAGCTGCTGATCCTGAAGATGTGGCAATAACCGATACCAGCGAAGCACCGATAGCATAATGGATATCAACCTTAAGTAGCAGCGTTAATAACGGAATGATAACCACCCCGCCGCCAAGACCTGTTAATGAGCCTAATAAACCTGCAAAATATGAACCAATAAGTATTATTAAAGTAAATAACAGAATCGACATAGTACTACCTCTTGCTGACGCCGCAAAAGTAACAATAACTTTTTTTAAGCGCTTACTTTAATGTTTATCTATAGAATTACCCGATAATATAGCCTTTGTAGCATTTAAAATCATGACAGGGCTATGCCGTTACCTTTGGCAATTTGTACATTTGCTGCCAGCATTATGAGTTATAAAAGTTTACAAGCCTGCATTACTGATCTGGAAAAACACGGTCATTTGATCCGCATAAAAGAGGAGGTTGATCCTTATTTGCAAATGGCAGCAATTCATTTGCGGGTGTTTGAAAATGAAGGACCGGCTATACTTTTTGAGAAAGTAAAAGGCAGTAAGTTTCCAGCCATATCCAACCTGTTTGGTACGCTGGAGAGGTCGAAGTTTATTTTTAGGGATAGCTTGGATAAGGTTAAAACCCTGGTCGATATTAAAACAGACCCACTTAAGGCTATCAAACACCCTTTTAAATATGCCAATGTAGCCATGACAGCGTTATCAGCACTGCCGATGAAGGTGGGGCGAAATGCACCCGTCAGCTTTGCTAAATGCCACATCAGTGATATCCCCCAAATAGTAAATTGGCCCAAGGATGGCGGTCCCTTTGTGACCATGCCGCAAGTGTATACAGAAGATGCCGATAAACCCGGCATTATGAATGCCAACCTGGGGATGTACCGCATCCAGCTGGCTGGTAACGATTATATTTTGAATGAGGAAATTGGCCTCCATTACCAATTGCACAGGGGTATAGGCGTTCACCAGGCCAAAGCCAATGCAAAGGGCCAACCCTTAAAGGTGAGCATATTTGTCGGTGGGCCGCCTTCGCATCCCGTAGCTGCGGTAATGCCGTTGCCCGAGGGCTTATCTGAAATGACCTTTGCCGGGGCATTGGGTAACCGTCGTTTCCGTTATTTTTATGACGACGAAGGTTTTTGTATTTCTGCCGATGCTGATTTTGTGATCACAGGAACCGTAATGCCGCATGATAATAAACCCGAGGGCCCTTTTGGTGATCATTTGGGCTATTATAGCCTGATCCACCCGTTCCCTTTATTAAAAGTGCATAATGTTTACCACCGTAAGGATGCAATCTGGTCGTTCACAGTAGTTGGCCGACCACCGCAGGAAGATACCAGCTTTGGTGCGCTGATCCATGAAATTAGTGGATCGGCCATACCAAAAGAAATCCCAGGACTGCATGCCGTAAACGCAGTTGATGCTGCTGGGGTTCATCCTTTGTTGTTTGCTATAGGTAGCGAGCGTTATACACCTTATATCAAAGAACGCCAGCCACAGGAAATATTAACTATTGCCAACCACATACTTGGTAAAAGTCAGCTTAGCCTGGCTAAATACCTGTTTATTGCTGCGCAGGAAGACGACGCCAAGCTAGATGTAAACGATATTGGCGGCTTTTTAAAGCACATGCTGCAAAGGATTGACCTGACCCGCGATTTACACTTCTACACTAAAACCACCATCGATACGCTCGACTATAGCGGCAGCGGCTTAAATGCCGGTAGCAAAGTAGCCATAGCAGCAGCAGGCGATATAAAACGCGAACTGTGGACCGAACTGCCATCAACCTTTAACTTGCCCCGCCCGATTGAAAAATATAAAATGGCTATGCCGGGTGTATTAGCTGTTGAGGTGCCAAAAAACATCAAAACCAGCGATATGCCATTAGTATTGGAAATATTGCGGGAACACCTGGAGGATGCCGAATTGGAGGGCTTACCGCTAATGGTTTTATGTGACGATGCCGCTTTTACCGCTCAAAACATTAATAATCTGGTTTGGGTAACCTTTACCAGGAGCAACCCATCGCACGATATTTATGGCATTAATAGTTTTACCGAGCATAAACACTGGGGCTGCAATGGTCCGCTGATTATTGATGCACGTATTAAACCACACCATGCGCCGGTATTAATAAAAGATCCAGAGGTTGAAAAACTGGTTGACAAAATGGGAGAGCCGGGAGGCGTGTTGCATGGAATTATTTAAGCAGATGAATTTAAAAATGACAAGATTTATAAAAAATATAGCAGTTACCGGTTTAATTTTAAGCGCTTTGGCCTGCAAAAAGCCGCAGCCGGTTCCGCATTATACGGTATCAAAAGTTTTTAAAACGGATACCCTTACTACCGTTAACGTACACATTAATAACAGGATGACCGCACAGCAATTATTGCTGATAGCCGGTAAAGTGAAAACCGATAGCGCTAAAATTGAACACCTGGCCATCCATTACCTGCTGCCCGGCAATACCGATTTTAGCGCAGGTGATAACAGCTATTATGCCGCCGCTAAGTTTATTAAAGAAAGCGATGTAAAACCTACCGATACTTTAAAAGATAATAATGGCAATGTTTTCAGAGTAAAGATCTATGGTTTGGATAGCGCAAAAGCTAAAGCCCTGCTGAACCTTCAGCCTAAAGAAATAGCTAATAAGAATGTGCTGGGCAGGTTTATTGACGATTACAATCACACCGTAATTATCCCCTTTACCGACCCGCTGGATGAAAAAAACAGCCTGTACATTATTGAGCTCGACTCAACCGCCAAAATAGTATCGGCCACTATGCCGCAAAAGGTAAATGATGGCTTCGAAAAGTGGCTGGTAACCCCCAATGGCGATTACATCACCCTAAAAGATAGTGTACTTACTCAATACGCCGCCGATGGTTTGGGCGTACCGTTTAACAGTATTAAATCGGGAAGGTAAAAAAACTCTCCTCCACGTCCTTGTGAGGTACGAAGCAATCTATAAGCTATGCAAATCAATGGAGTAGGAATTGCGTTAAATGACGTAATTCCGTGCTGTTGATTATCCTAAGTAGAGGTTGCTTCATTCTTCTGCAATGACGCGTGGAGAGTTTTGTCCGTCCGGTTTTTAAGTAAGGGTATGACGGACACTTACAGACAAATCTCTCTCCTCCACGTCCTTGCGAAGCAATCTATAAGCTATGCAAATCAATGGGATGAATTTTGTTCAATAACGTAGTTCTGTGCAGTTGACTATCCTACGTATAGATTGCTTCGTACCTCGCAATGACGCTCTGATAATATTCACCCTACTTCAACTCATCCAACACCTCAAAAATCTTCTCCTTAATAGCATGACTTGAGCCATTAAAATTGTTCACCATTATGGAGAAACATAACTCCCGGCCTTTGTAGGTTTGGTAACCGGCATAGGTAAGCACACCTATAATGCTGCCGCTTTTCATTTTCATGTTGTTGTAGGTAGGCAGGCTCTCATAAAAATCAGGGAACCAGTCTGTCCCTTTTGCTGATTTCAGGATGGTAGCCATAGTTAAGGTGGTTACCCTGTCGGTTGGTGACAGGCCACTGCCATCAACAATATTTAGTGAATAAGGGTCGACACCTTTAGCCTTCCAAAAATCCTGCTCTACCTGTACGCCGTTGATGGTTGAGGGTTGTTTACCTGCTTTCCAGGCTATGGTTTTTAACAATTGCTCGGCATATAGGTTGATGCTTTTCTGATTGAGCCAGTAAACTATCTGGCTTAACCTTGGCGATGGTATGCTGGTTAAATTAGTGGCTATCTGTGGCGTTATTAAGCCCTTTGCAGCCAATGTTCCGGTTGATTCAGGTTCATTGCTTACCAAAATACCTAGTCGTTTAAGGGTGTCGTTAAGGCGGTATGCGGCATCATAAGCAGGATCAGGCAGCGCTGCAGCAATGCTTTTTTTAGTTTGATCGATGGCATAAGTGCCACGCAGGTACATGGTTTTACCGCCGATGGGTAAAAAGGCATAAGCGTTATCGCCGGTACCGGCAGGGGCATTAATCAGTTCGCTTTTAAAGCTCAGGTAAGGCACATTGGGCACGGTATGCGTTACACTCACCGGACTATCAACCCCACCCGTATGCAGCTTAATATCAAACTGATTTTCGCGCCAGCAAAGTCCTGATGTACCGGCGCCGTAGTAATTGCCCACATCCATCCATATCCATCCCTCGGGGATTGATTGTGTGCCGAATACGCTGTCATCGCCAATAACCCTACCGTTTACCTTTTTTATTCCTGCCTTTTGCAGGGCGGTAACCATCAGGGTGAGGATATGATCCTCGTGCATGCTTTCGTAGCGCCAGCTGCCCAGGGTGGGGTCGCCGGCACCTTTAATAATGATATCACCATTAAGCGTCCCATCGGCAGTAATGCTACCGGTATAGCCGAATTGGGTTTGGTACTGAAAATCTTTCCCTAATAAATTAAAGGCGGTTATAGTAGTTACTGTTTTTAAGGTTGATGCCGTTGCAAGGCCCATATTGGGGTTGACGGCAAATACCGTTTTGCCTGTTTTAGCATCCAGCACGGTTAATGATACTGAGGCATAACGGCACTGCGCATCATTTTGCAAACGGGTAATGGCCGACTGCAGATTTTGCTGCAGCGATTGCCCCGAAGCATCAACTCCTAAAAAAAATAAACTAACTAAGCAGATCTGCCTGATCTTCATTTGTTGATTTGCGTTGCGTTACGTAATAAATAGGGATACCGATTAGCACAATAATTAAGCCGGGCCAGGTAAAGTTAGGTTTATAAATAATGAGCAGGATACAAAAAATAACCCCCATAATCATGTAAATGGCTGGCAATATCGGGTATCCGAATGCTTTATAAGGTCTTTCGGCATCGGGGCGCTTGACGCGGAGTATATAAATACCCAAAATGGTTAATACATAAAATATCACCACTACAAATGAAATCATATCCAGTAAATCACCATAGCGACCACTGAGGCAAAGGATTGAAGCCACTACAGCCTGTATCCATAAACCAAATTCGGGTACGGCAAACTTGTTTAAAGTACCGGTACGTTTAAAAAACAAGCCATCTTTAGCCATGCTGTAATAAACCCTTGCACCCGCCATAATTAAACCGTTGTTACAGCCAAAGGTGGATATCATGATCATTACGGCAATGATATAGGTGCCTAAGCCGCCGAATATCGCATGTGATGCTGCAACGGCAACACGATCCTTATCGGCAGTAGCAATATCGTGCATGGACAGTACCCCGGTATACATCACATTAGCCGATACATAAATAACGGTAACTATCAGTGTACCAAAAAACAAACTCAACCCAATGTTACGTTTTGGATTGCTCATTTCGCCGGCAATAAAGGTTACGTTGTTCCAGGCATCGCTGCTAAAAATAGAACCCACCATAGCGGCGGCAATAGCACCCATAGCAGCTGCCAGGGTTAGGTTGCTAAATGAGCCATCGGTATTGAGCTTGTGCATGCTCCATGCATTTGTCCAGTTGGCATGCCATACCTCGCCTTTAAGGGCTATCAATCCAAAAATAATCAACCCAAATAAACTGAGCAGTTTAGTAATAGTAAATATGTTTTGGATGATTTTACCGCTTTGAACACCCTGAGTATTAATATAAGTGAGCAGTACAATTACTACGATTGATACAAGTTGCGCTGCGCTGATATTAACCAAACTACTGTGAAAAAGAATATTGTCTTCGCTAAGCGGGTGAATAATATAAGCTGCAAATTTGGAGAATGCCACCCCAACGGCAGCAATGGTGCCGGTTTGTATAACAGCAAAAAAGCTCCATCCGTATAAAAAGGCAATCAGTTTGTTGTAGGCTTCTTTAAGGTAGATGTACTGACCGCCTGCTTTAGGGAACATGGCGCTCAGTTCGCCGTAGCTTACGGCCGCGGTAAGGGTCATAAAACCGGTTATTAACCAAACGGCAATAAGCCAGCCAGCAGAGCCTACATTGCGGGTAATATCGGCACTAACAATAAATATTCCTGAGCCTATCATGGAGCCTGCTACCAGCATAGTGCCATCAAGCAAGCCCAGTTGGTGCTTCATTTTTGGTTGTTCTTGTTTATCGGTCATCAATAATGAGGTGTTTAAGCTTCTAAACTATTCAAAAAACTTTATAATTGACACGCTATTGTAAATAAATTAATTTGCTAATTTGCACCAACCAATTAATTTTAGTCGCCTAAGGGATTAATAACAAAAAACTTACACCAATTATTGAATATGGATTTTTTAAACACGTACTTAATTTATTTGATTCCTGTATTTGGACTTATTGGAATTATCGCCATGGGCATTAAGGCCGCATGGGTTACAAAACAAGAAACCGGCGATGCCAGCATGAATCAGCTGGCAGGTTACATTGCCGATGGAGCGATGGCATTTTTACGTGCCGAGTGGAAAATACTGAGCTATTTTGTGGTATTAGCGATGATATTGCTGGCATGGTCGGGCACTACGGTGGTAACATCGAGCCCGGTAATTGCGGTATCATTTTTGGTTGGCGCTTTCCTATCGGCCTTTGCCGGCTTTTTGGGGATGCGTATTGCTACCAAAGCTAACGTGCGTACCACGCAGGCTGCTAAAACCAGTTTAGCCAAGGCCCTAAAAGTATCGTTTACAGGCGGTACGGTAATGGGTTTGGGCGTTGCCGGTTTGGCGGTTATTGGTTTAGGTTCGTTGTTTATTGTGTTTTATACCGTTTACGTGGTAAATACAGGCAGCAGTGTTAACGGCGAAGCGATGGCGAGAGCGCTGGATGTACTGGCCGGATTTTCGTTAGGTGCCGAGTCAATCGCGTTGTTTGCCCGTGTTGGTGGTGGTATTTATACCAAAGCTGCCGACGTAGGTGCCGACCTTGTAGGTAAAGTAGAAGCCGGTATCCCCGAGGATGACGTGCGTAACCCTGCTACCATTGCCGATAACGTAGGCGATAACGTGGGCGACGTAGCCGGTATGGGTGCCGATTTATTCGGATCGTACGTGGCTACTATGCTGGCAACTATGGTGCTGGGTCGTGAAATAATATCTGATGATAAATTTGGTGGCATAGCCCCGGTATTATTGCCGATGGTAATTGCAGGCTTAGGCATTGTGTTTTCTTTAATAGGAGCCTCGTTTGTAAAAATAAAAAGCGAAACTGCCAGCGTGCAAAAAGCATTAAATATAGGCAACTGGACGTCGATTATATTAACCGCTATAGCTACTTATTTTGTGGTACAATGGATGTTGCCTGATGGCGAGTTCCACATGTCGAGAGATTTGGCTAATGGAGTTTTAAAAGAAGGAGCATCACACTTTACCAAAAACGGTGTGTTTATGGCCATACTGGTAGGGTTGGTTGTGGGTACGCTAATGTCAATGATTACGGAGTATTATACGGCTATGGGCAAACGCCCGGTGCTGAGTATTATCAGACAGTCGTCTACAGGGCATGCAACCAATATTATTGGTGGTTTAGCCGTTGGTATGGAATCAACCGTGGCTCCTATATTAGTGTTGGCAGCTGGTATTTATGGTGCACATTACTTTGCGGGTTTATACGGCGTGGCTATTGCTGCTGCCGGCATGATGGCGACCACTGCTATGCAATTAGCTATTGACGCTTTTGGCCCTATTGCCGATAATGCAGGAGGTATTGCCGAAATGAGCCGCCTGCCCGAAGAAGTTAGGCATCGTACCGATAACCTTGACGCTGTAGGTAACACTACCGCAGCAACCGGTAAAGGTTTTGCTATTGCTTCGGCAGCGTTGACCTCACTGGCCCTGTTTGCTGCCTTTGTGGGCGTGGCAGGTATTGAGCATATTGATATTTATAAAGCCAATGTACTGGCCGGCTTGTTTGTTGGTGGTATGATACCGTTTATCTTCTCGGCGTTGTGTATCTCGGCTGTTGGTCGTGCTGCTATGGCGATGGTGGAAGAAGTAAGACGCCAGTTCCGCGAGATACCGGGCATTATGGAATATACCGGCAAACCCGAGTACGAAAAATGCGTAGCCATATCAACCAAAGCATCTATCCGCGAGATGGTTGCGCCGGGACTGATAGCCTTAATTACTCCAATCATCATTGGTTTTGCTTTTGGTCCGGAAGTTTTGGGTGGATTACTGGCAGGCGTAACCGTATCTGGTGTGTTGATGGGAATTTTCCAGAGCAATGCCGGTGGTGCCTGGGATAATGCCAAAAAATCATTCGAAAAAGGATGCGAAATAAATGGCGAGATCTATTACAAAAAATCAGAACCGCACAAAGCATCGGTAACCGGCGATACGGTAGGCGATCCGTTTAAAGATACCTCGGGCCCATCGATGAATATTTTAATTAAGCTGATGTCGATAGTATCACTGGTAATAGCGCCGCACTTAAATGCAAATGATGCTAAACCAGCAGCGGTAAATCATCACCCCGTACAAAAAGAAATCAGGATGCAGGCCGTGAACTCGCCCATCAAGGTGATTAACAAAAAAGGATAATTTCAACCTAAATAGTAATGAAAAAGGCTTCAGCGATGGAGCCTTTTTTGTTTGTTTCTTCGCTAGGTCATTTGTCTGAATCAGAATTTACAGGATTAAAGAATTTACAGAATTTTTGAAGCGATTTTTCCTAGCGTCATTGCGAGGTACGAAGCAATCTCTACACAGGCAGAGCGGTTATGCAAGGTTTACGACTTTTCTATTGGCCCTGTACAGCTTAGAGATTGCTTCGTACCTCGCAATGACGTGTTGGTATGACGTGGAGATGAGGATTTGCGAATAATGTTGCCGTTCTTAGTGTGTTGAAGCTGCTATTTTATGGGTAATTAACTACTTGTTTATCAATTGATAATAAAAAACATATAAGTGCTTTTATTGTTACGCTCAGCTATTTATCTTTTCAATAAAATTAACTACGTTTGGAGGAACTTGAAAAAACTGATCTTATTATTTAAACATGAGCTTATTTGTAAAAAAATCTCTTAAACAATTGATGGCCTCTCCGGAGGAGGGACATGGAACGCTTAAACGAACGCTTGGTGCGGGCAGCCTTATTGCTTTAGGTATTGGCGCTATTATTGGAGCCGGTCTTTTTGTACGGACAGCCGCCGCCGCCGGTGGATTTGCAGGCCCGGCCGTAACCATATCCTTTATTGTTGCAGCTGTTGGTTGCGCTTTTGCAGGCCTTTGTTATGCCGAGTTTGCTTCAATTATTCCTATTGCAGGTAGTGCGTATACTTACGCTTACGCAACCATGGGCGAAATTATTGCCTGGATTATTGGTTGGGCATTGGTATTGGAGTATGCCCTTGGTGCAGCTACCGTATCAATCAGCTGGAGCGAGTATGCCAACAGGTTACTTAGCGGAGGCGTCGCGGGCAAGGGCATCCCTTACGAGTGGTGCCACTCACCAATGGAATCGGCAATAATAAATGGTGTAAGCCATCACGGTATCATTAACTTACCGGCATTATTGATCCTGTTTTTACTATCCTTATTATTAGTAAAAGGTACCCAGGAATCGGCCATTGTAAATGCTATCATCGTAATTTTAAAAGTTGCTATCGTATTGGTATTTATTGCTATAGGATGGGGTTTTATACAAGCTAAAAATCATACACCATACTTAATACCTGCAAATGCGCCACCAGCTATATTGCCTGATGGTTCGACATACTCATACACTGATTTTTTCAGACACGGATGGGGTGGTGTACTAAGAGGTGCCGGCATTGTATTTTTTGCCTTTATCGGTTTCGATGCCGTTTCAACAGCAGCTCAGGAAGCAAAAAATCCTAAAAAAGATATGCCAATTGGTATTTTAGGTTCATTGGTTGTTTGTACTATCCTTTATATCCTTTTCTCATGGGTATTAACAGGTGTAGCTCCTTATCAGGATTTTATGCACTCAGGTAAAGAAGCATCAGTAGCTTATGCTATCAGTACATACATGACAGGTTACGGATGGTTATCAACCTTAGTAACCGTAGCTATATTGCTCGGCTTTTCGTCGGTAATATTGGTGATGCTTTTGGGCCAGTCGAGAGTATTTTATACCATGTCGACAGATGGTTTATTGCCAAAAGTGTTTTCTGATTTGCACCCTAAATTCCGCACTCCTTACAAAAGCAACATCATCTTATTCCTTTTTGTAGGCTCATTCGCTGCGTTTTTACCCGAAACAGTAGCCGGCGATTTAACCTCTATAGGTACCTTATTTGCATTTGTATTGGTTTGTATTGGTGTAATTATCCTTCGCAAAAAAGAGCCTAACATGGAAAGGCCATTTAAAACGCCATTGGTTCCGTTGGTTCCTATATTAGGCATATTAATTTGCGTAGCCATGATTGCCAGCTTGGCACTAAGCACTCAATTGGCTGCTTTAGCCTGGATGATAGTTGGCTTGATAATTTACTTCAGCTACAGTCGTAGACACAGTAAAATTGGAGGTGCGGCAGGCGCATTGCCAACAGCATCTGACTTCGAAGAATTGAAATAATGAACAGGGCAATTTGCCCCTATTGATTGAATAATATTACCAAATTGTTGAAAGGGTTCTGATTTATCAGAACCTTTTTTGTTACCTTAATTTTCTGAAACCCCGTAACCATTACATGAAGGCCGATAAAAACCTCTGGATATTAGTATTTGTTTGTGTTATTAATTCGTTGGGCTTTGGCATTATTGTGCCCGTGCTTTATACCTACGGCAAACTGTACGGATTAACCGGCACTACCCTGGGCCTTTTAACGGCATGTTTTTCTATAGCACAGTTTTTTGCTACCCCGGTGTTGGGTTCACTATCAGATAAATGGGGACGCAAGCCTTTACTGGTCATCAGCTTGCTGGGTACCTGTATCTCTTTCCTGATGTTTGCCGAGGCACGCAGCTTAATAGTGTTGTTCGCTGCGCGGATACTGGATGGCTTAACAGGTGGCAATGTATCGGTAGCGCAAGCCATGGTGGCCGATACGGCAACAGCCAGTAACCGGGCCAAAAGGTTTGGTATTTTAGGCTCGGCCTTTGCATTTGGCTTTGTGATAGGGCCACTGGTAGGTGGCACGTTTAATGCTTTAAGTCCGCAGGCGCCGTTCTTTTTTGCAGCAGGTATTTCGTTAATAGGTACTTTACTGGCCGCATTTTTATTAAAGGAAACCAATGTAACCACCAAAGAAACCAGGCTAAATGGCCAGTATAATTTCAAATTCAGTGCGCTGGCTACCACTCTTAAGCGCAAAACAGTGGGCACGGCGGTGTTTATAGGTTTTGTGCTCACCATGGCCCAGTTTACTATGATTATAGGCTTCCAAACCTTTAGTGTTGATATTTTGAAGATAAGTCCGGCCCAGATGGGCATCTTTCTGGCTGGCTTTGGTGTTTGTGGTATTGTGATGCAGCTGTGTGTGCCTTTTTTTATCAAAACATTTAAGTCTAAAAAGCTTATATTGATGCTATCAACCATATTTTGCTTTGCAGCCATGTTTTTATCGGGCCTTAACTCGCTGCTTATACCATTTGCTGTTTGCCTGTGTGTTTACGGCCTGTTTAACGGCCTGCGTAACCCCATGCTGAATGCTATTATTGCCGATAATATTGAACAGAATGAGCAAGGTAAGATATTGGGTATCAATCAGTCGTACGCCTCCATAGGGCAAACATTAGGGCCCATAACGGCCGGACTAACGGCACTTGTTTCGGTACATTGTATATTCTTTTTATCGTCTTTCTATATTTTAATCGCATTTTTGTTAAGTTTTAGGTTGAAGTCTAATTCTTAATAAAAAAAGCTATGCATCCATTCATATTCAGAGAGATACTTTCCGTAACGATGATCCTGTTTGCCATTATTGATGTTTTGGGTGCCATACCCGTAATCATCCAGTTGCGCCAAAAGGCAGGGCATATCCAGTCGGAAAAAGCCAGTATAGCGGTACTGGTATTAATGATAGTTTTTTTGTTTGTGGGCGATGAGCTGCTAGGTATTATAGGTTTAGATGTATCTTCCTTCGCCATAGCAGGCTCGCTGGTGATATTTATTATAGCGATGGAAATGATAATGGGCATTACCCTTTTTAAAGAAGATCATATGCCTGCCACGGTATCTATCGTCCCACTTGCGTTCCCCCTAATAGCCGGAGCCGGCACTATGACGACCCTGTTATCGCTCAAAACACAATACCAAACACAGGATATTGTGGTAGGCATTATATTAAATACTTTGTTTGTGTACCTGGTACTGAAAAATGTAAAATGGCTGGAGCATCTATTGGGTCAAACCGGCTTAGCCATATTGCGCAAAGCTTTCGGTATTATTTTGTTAGCTATCGCGATAAAGTTGTTCAGGAGTAATACGCATTTATAACCCCCCAGCCCCCTGAAGGGGGAGTAGGAATACATATCAACATCTTGTCATTTCGAACGAGGGTACGAGGAGAAATCTTGTATGCCATGCATAACGAACTATGCCCATTCGTTAATGTACCAGCGGGAATGCACGTCGTATAAGATTTCTCTCTATCGTTGGAAACGACAAGAGTTTTATTCGATGTCATTTCGAACGAGGGTACGAGGAGAAATCTTGTATGCCATGCATAACGAACTATGCCCATTCGTTAATGTACCAGCGTGAATACATGTTGTATAAGATTTCTCTCTATCGTTCGATTTCTATGATTCAAGCAAGCAATCTTTGATAATTTTTTTCATAGACTCTGTTTTGGTTTACACAGGCAAAAATCCGAAGGATGAGTT
>NZ_JANUBZ010000015.1 GCF_024808665.1 Mucilaginibacter empetricola | reverse complement strand
CAATTGTCTTACAAAAGGGCTTGGTTAAATTCTATAACGTTTATGAAGGATGGTCGCTCCTCCTCAATTATCAAAAAAATGTGTACACACAGTAGTTCAACGGAGAGGATTTAGATAAGGCTTCATCGATAATTTGAAAAAACGAGTATTTTTGCGCCGATGGCAGATGAAAACGAATTAATTGACCAGGATGAACAGGATTTATATGAACACCTGCGTATAATTGTTGATAAAGGACAATCGTTATTGCGGATTGATAAGTTTTTAATGCACCGCGTTGAAAATGCTTCACGTAACCGCATTCAAAATGCCATTGAGCTGGAAAACGTGCTGGTAAATGACAAGCCCATTAAATCGAGCTATAAAGTAAAACCGCTGGATGTAATTTCGGTGGTATTGCCGCATCCGCCGCGTGACACGGAAGTTTATCCCGAAGATATTCCGCTTAATATTGTTTATGAAGATGATGATGTGCTGGTGGTAAACAAACCTGCGGGATTGGTGGTGCATCCCGGTTATAACAATTATACCGGCACGTTGGTAAACGGGCTGGTATTTCATTTTCAACAATTGCCGACTTTGCCGGGTAATGATGGTCGCCCCGGGCTAGTGCATCGAATTGATAAGGATACCTCGGGACTGTTGCTGATCAGTAAAAATGAACGGGCCATGACCTGGCTAGCCAAGCAGTTTTTTGACCACACTATTACCCGTAAATATCTTGCCCTGGTTTGGGGCGATTTACCCGAAGATGGTACCGTAACCGGTTATATTGGCCGTAGTGTGAACGACAGACGGGTGATGTCTATTTATGACGATCCGGAAAAGGGAAAGTGGTCCGTTACGCATTACCGGGTTTTGGAGCGCATGGATTATGTAACCCTGATTGAATGCCAGCTGGAAACCGGCCGTACCCACCAGATCAGAGCGCATATGAAACATATCGGTCATCCTTTATTTAGCGATGCTACTTACGGAGGCGATAAAGTATTAAAGGGCACAGTTTTTAATAAGTATAAGCAGTTTGTTGAAAATTGCTTTGAAATAATGCCCCGACAAGCTTTACACGCACAAACGCTGGGATTTTTACATCCCACATTAAAAAAACAATTACTGTTTGAAGCGCATTTGCCAAAAGATTTTGAAACTGTTTTAAATAAATGGCGTAAATATGCAGGGTTGGAGATTAGTGATTAGATACTAGCGATTAGGAAAATCCGCCCGGCGAACGAATTTTTACAACTCAAAATGAAACTTTCTGATACATCTACGTTTAACAAGAAAACTAATCTCTAACCTCCAGCCGCTAATCTCCAAACATGACACCTGTTTTCATCAATTTTAATGGCGAAATATTACCTGCCGGAACCAAGTTGGTTTCCATAAGCAACAGGGCGTTTAAATATGGCGATGGCTTGTTTGAGAGTATGCGCCTGATGAAAGGTCAGCTTAAATTTGCCGATTTGCATGCCGACCGGCTGCAAAGGGGGATGAAGGCGCTTAAAATTGACGGCTACTCGCAAATGGATGCCTGGTTTTTGAGGGAAAAAAGTGAAGATATATCGCGCCGAAATAAAATAAAACACGGCCGTTTACGCTTAACCGTTTATCGTGATGCTGAGGGATTGTATACCCCATCGGGCAATAAAATGGCTTATGCGCTTGAATTACAGCCGCTGGATGAGCCCAGATATTTTTTAAACCCGAAAGGATTGATTGTTGATATATTCCCTGATCTGCCCAAACCTACCAACTATCTTTCCAATATTAAAACCTGCAACTCGCTTCCTTATATTATGGCAGGGATATTTAAAACCCAAAACAAGCTCGATGATGCTTTTTTATTAAACCAGCATGGTTTTTTATGCGAAGCCAGCAGCTCGAATGTTTTTGTATGGTATCAAAATCATTTGTATACGCCGGCTTTGAGCGAAGGCTGTGTAGAAGGAGTAATGCGGCAGGTTATTATTGATTTGGCAAAAAAAATCAATATACCCGTTACCGAAGCACAAATAAATCCCGAAATTTTGTATGAGGCAGATGAGGTGTTCTTAACCAATGCAACACGAGGAATACAAAGCGTAATGGGCTTTGGTGTAAGGCGCTATTTTAATGAGGTAAGCAAATTGCTTGTTGATGAATTAAATAAGCTTTAAATCCATTAGGAAGCTTTTTCGGTCAGTTTTATAAAACTAACGTCTTCCCCGCTAAAATTAACCAATTCGCCAAGCGAAATTTCCAGAATTTCGGCAATGTGAATTAGCCTGCTCAATGTAACGCTGCTATAGCCCAACTCAATTTTACTATAAGCATTTTGCGAAATGTTAAGCTTGGCGGCCAGATAATCCTGCGTGTAGTTTCTGAATTCCCGAATCTTCCTGATGTTGCCGATGATCTCCTGAGTCTTTAAATCGCTCATTGATTTTTGTGCTGTACTAAACATATCAAACCCTTTAACCCAATAAACGTAAGTAAAGCGCCAACGGTTTTTTTATTACAGCTATTTTTAAAATACCGGAATTATTGGGTAGGTAAACGCAGATAAATCTATATCGTATAAGGTACGTTCATTTAATATTAGTTTAATATGCGGGCTCTGGCATTGTTTGAGCCGGTTGGGTTTGGTAAATTTGGATAAAATGTAGTATGGCTGATTATTGAAAAAATCAATAACAGGGTAGGCCAAATTTTATTTGGAAAAAAATAAATTTTACAATTTTATTTCCGCTGTGAATTTTGCTAAAAAATATGCAACTTAGCGTTGTGATTTTTAATACGAATATTACTTTTTTATTAAATTTATATTATTTTCGTTCACACCAAACCCCTAATGAGCGCTATTCAATTACTTGATGATAAGGCCTTAACCGATCTGCTCAAAGATGGGAACGAATCAGCATTCACTGAAATTTATAATCGTTACTGGAATAAGTTATATTATATAGCCTATAAGTTGCTAAAGGATACCGATAGCGCTGAGGAGATTGTTCAGGAGGTTTTTCTTATCCTCTGGAAAAAAAGGGAGTCGCTGGTTATACAGTCACTTACCCAATACCTGGCCGCTATGACGCGCTATGCCGTGTACCGTTGTTGTGCCAAAGAAAAGCAATTGCGCGAAAATGAAAACGCCCTTGGTGTTTTAAGCGCCGGTGACATTGCCGAAATTGATGTAGATAATAAAATACTGCTCGAAATAATCCTGAATCTTTCCAATAAACTACCCGAAAAATGTCGCCTCGTTTTTCAATATAACAAATTGCAGGATATGTCGCTTGCCGATGTAGCCGAGCAGTTGAACATCTCACAAAAAACAGCAGAGGGGCATTTAACAAAAGCTTTGCGTACAATAAGAGGTAGTTTAGGTACTTCTATGACCGATTTTTTGCTATTTTTAATATTTATTGATCTTTTTAATTAGAAAAAGCTCTTTTTTTCTGCTATTTCGCTTGTTTTTACCTGTTTTTTATCGTACTTAGTGTTGTTTTTACACCTACTTTTAAAATTTTTTTAAAAAGTTTCGAAAAAGAGCAAGGGTATTTGCTATTAAATATACTCTATATGTAAAAAAGCAATAAAATGGCTCCTATTGACAGGAATGAATTGAAACAATTGGCAAAAAAGTATCTGGCCGGTACAGCAACACCACAAGAAAAAGCACTGCTTGATCAATGGTATGATGCTGTGCATGACGGCGATCAATTTGAAGTTGTTTCTGCCGGGGAAACCGAAGCTGATGTGAAAATGAGGATTTTCGAAAATCTTCATTCCGAAATAATACGTCATCAGCTTAAAAATAACAAAATAACCTCACGGGAAAAAGGCTCGGTAGTGCGTATGCTTAAATGGAGCGCCGCCGCTGCAGCAGCTATAGTTTTTATTTTTGGCGGAGTTGTGCTTTATAATAACCTTGCCGGTAAAACCGAATCAAATAAAGCGGAACTGGTAAATATAACCACACAAAAAATAACCAGGATAACTTTGGCCGACGGCTCAACAGTTTGGCTGAATGCACATACCATATTTAAATATCCAAAAAACTTTAACGGGAAACTGCGCGAAGTAGAGTTAACTGAAGGTCGTGCATTTTTTGATGTAAAACACGAAGATAATCACCCGTTTGTGGTACGAACCAGAACGCTGAATATTACTGTATTGGGTACCTCGTTTGATGTACGGGCATACGCAAGGGAGGGGATGACCAAGGTAAACGTTATTACCGGTAAGGTGGGTGTTACGCGCCCGGGCCATGCCAATGAGCCTGCTGTGATGCTGCTGCCAAAACAGGAAATTGTTTTAAACAAAATGGCAAACCAGTTTATAAAAGGCACTACGCCAGATCCAGTTATAAATTTATGGTGCAAAAGCCCGTTGGTTTTTGATCAGGAAAATTTGAATAATGTATTTAAAGCAATAGAAAAACAATATAACACCCATATACAGGTGGCCGACAAAAAGCTGCTTGACGAACGCATATCCATAACCCTAAGCAACCAGCGATTGGATACCATTATGGAAATTTTAAGTTTCACCAAACATTTTAATTATCAAATAGCCAATGACAGTACAGTAGTGATTAAATAAAATACACCCTACTTAGTAGCTAAGAAAGGAAAAAGCCGGAGACACGGCAAATGTCCCCGGCAATGAGATTTGGCCTGTGCATATATGCTTGAGACCCATATACAGCAGGCTATTAGTTTAACGTGAATATTAAACCCTTACAAATATGATAAATTTTTACGGCAAAGTATTGCCCATACTCAAAAAATGCATGCGCATTTCTACAATAATTATCGGCATACAAATAAGTTGTACATCACTACTGCTGGCAACCGGAACCCGGGCACAGGAAGTAAATGTAAATGTTGTTAAAGCCAGTGTAAAACAGGTATTTAAAAACATAGAAAAACAGGCAAACGTAACCTTTGTTTACGACGAACAGGTTATCAAACAATTGCCGGTAATCACCCTGCATTTAACAGACAAATCACTTAACGATGTGATTGCAGAATTGCAGAATACTACCCACCTTAAATATAAAATGGTTGGCAACTATATAGGTGTTGCAGCCAATGAGCAGGATATCCCTAAACTTTCGGCTACGGATGGCAGTAGCAGCGTCAACGCTATTCCAATCACCGGTTTTGTGCGTGATGCTACGGGCCAGGCTATAATTGGTGTAAGCGTAGTTGTAAAAGGCTCTACCAAAGGAGTTCAGACAGATATTAACGGTAAATTCAGCATAGATGCAAACATTGGCGATGTGCTGGTATTAACCTATTTGGGGTATTTGAAAAAGGAAGTAACCGTTACAGGTACAAGCATAACTGTACAGTTGGAGGAAGATTCCAAACAGTTAAGCGAAGTAGTAGTTACCGCCCTTGGTGTTAAAAAAGAACGTAAAGCAGTTGGTTATTCAGTTACCGAAATAAAAGGTGATGAACTGAATACCGCTAAAGAAGTAAACTTTGCAAACCAGTTGGAAGGCCAGGTGGCAGGTTTAAATGTATCTACCGTATCAGGCGGTCCAGCTTCATCGGTAAATATTAATATACGTGGTGCGGCCAGTTTAAGTGGTTCTACCCAACCTTTGTACGTAATTGACGGCGTGCCTATGAACAATATTGATAATACTGAAATTGCAGGTTTATCAATGAACAGTGGCGGTCAATACTCAAACTCTCCGGATCAAGGCGATGGTATTGGTAACCTGAACCCCGAAGATATTGCCTCTATATCGGTTCTTAAAGGCGCTGCGGCTGCAGCTCTTTACGGATCAAGAGCAAAATATGGTGTTATTTTAATTACAACCAAAACCGGTAGCAGCAAAGGTACTGTGGAGTACAGCTCAAACTATGTTTTTGAAAGTGTAATTAATCCTACCGATTTTCAGTACCAATATGGTAACGGTGCACAGGGCTTAAAGCCAGCTGATGCAACATCAGCATTTAACTCTGGCAGTGATAGCTGGGGTGCTGCACTTGATGGTTCATCAGTGGTTCAGTTTGATGGCGTTTCGCGTCCGTATACTGCTCAGAAAGATAACTTCAGCGAGTTTTATCGTACCGGAAGTACTTTTACCAATACCTTATCTTTCAGTAAAGCATATGATCTGGCATCAATCCGTTTTTCGGCAAGCGACTTGCACAACGAGGCGCCAACTCCTAACTCAGGTTATGACAGAAGAAACTTTAATTTTTCAGGAAACTTTAGCCCGATAAAAAGATTAACAATTGATGCACACGTTAACTACATTAGCGATGATGCTCAAAACAGGCCTATTTTGGGCGATGGTCCGGGCAACTCAAGTTACCAGGTTACATTTTTACCAACCAGCGTAAATGTAAACACCCTTAGCCCACAAACTAAAGGTACCACTGCTGCCGGTAACGAATTACAATTCACCAATAACAACTATGCTACCAACCCATGGTTTGCTGCATACAATTTTGTGAATAACAGCAGCCGTAACCGTATTATAGGATCAGCCAGCGCACGTTATACTTTTGATGATGGCTTATTTGCACAGGTACGTATCGGTGAAGATTATTACACTGAGCGTTATACCAACATTGTTCCTACCGGAACTGCTTATTATGCACAGGCATTTCAGAATTTGGGTGAAACTTATGATAACGTATCTGAGTTAAATACCGACTTCCTGATCGGTAAACCTTTTAAAGTAAATCACGATTTCACTATTACCCCGAATGTTGGTGGCAACTTAAGAAAAAGCGCTATCGAATCAACTACAGAATCGGGCGTTGGTTTCGTAATTCCTTATGTTTACACTATCGGAAACACAGTTTCAAAATCAATAGCTTATGCTGATGATAAATTTGATGTAAACTCATTGTACGGAACTTTAGATCTATCTTACAAATCATTCCTATACTTAGATGGTACTGCACGTTCTGATTGGTTCTCAACGCTGGCTTCATCTGCATCGCCAAACAATAAATTAAATATCGTTTACCCTTCAGTAAGCGGATCATTTGTATTTACCGAACTTTGGAAACCAACCTGGCTTGACTTTGGTAAAGTAAGAGCTGGTTGGGCAAACGTTGGTGCTGCTACATCGCCATACCAAACACTGTTAAACTATGGTTTATCACCTGTGCAGTTAAACGGCATGCCATTGGGCACCATTACCAATACCTCAACACCAAACGATCAGCTTAAGCCGTCAGACGCTTCGGAGCTTGAAATTGGTACAGAGCTTCATACCTTAAACAATCGTTTAAGCTTTGATGTTACCTGGTATAACAAACTATCGAAAAACGAAATTGTACCGGCACCTGCTTCAATCACTTCAGGATATCAGGGCGCGGTATTAAACATCGGTAAAATCAGAAACAAGGGTGTTGAAGTTTTAATTACAGGAGTACCTGTTAAAACCCAAAACTTTACCTGGACAACTTCATTGAATTTTGCTCAAAATAACAATACCGTTTTAGCTTTAGCTGCAGGTCAATCATCATTACCGGTTGCTACTTCACGTACCGGAAACGGTTTCTTAGCTGACGTTGTTGGCAAAGCTGCCGATCAGGTGGAAGCGTTTGATTATAAATATGATTCAAACGGTAAAGTAGTGGTTGATCCAACTACAGGTATCCCGGTACAAGGTGCATTGAAAAACTATGGATCGGCTTATGGTAAATGGAGTGGTGGTTTTAATAACCAGTTTAACTTCGGCCATGTTAACCTTTCATTCTTAATTGATAGCAAGTTGGGCGGTAAAGTATTTGCCGGAACTGAATATTATGCTTACGAGGATGGTTTATCAAAAGCTACCCTACCTGGCCGTACAACCGGCTTCGGACCGGGCGGTGTTACTACAGCCGAAAACTACTATACTACTTTAGGTAATAATGTTTCTGGCTTATTTGTTGAAAATGGAAGCTTTATCAAGTTCCGTCAAATAACATTGGGTTATAATTTCCCTGCTTCAATGTTCCATAATGCTATTCAGGGCATAAATGTTAGTCTGGTTGGTCGTAATTTATTTTACATCATGAAGAAAACAACTGACATTGATCCCGAAGCTAGCTATGGAGCAACATCGCAAGGTTTAGAGTTGGGTGATCAGTTACCTACCAGAACCTACGGAATAAACCTGAATGTTAAATTTTAATAACAATTAATTTTAATTAAAATGAAAAAGAAATTGATATATAGCAGCTTGCTAATTATGGGCTTATCCGTGGCTTCAAGTTGTACCAAAAATTTTGATAAATTAAATACTGACCCTACCGCATTTAGCGCAACTAATTTTGATCCGAATTACCTGTTGACTACAGCTCAGTTGGATTATACCGGAAGTCAGGATTTTAGTTATGATACATGGCGTGCCGATTTGATTTATTGTTCTGACATGATTCAGGGTTTCGCTACTTCAATTGGTTATTGGGCAGGTGATAAATACCTTGCTAATCCTGAATACACTGCTGCTTACTGGCAGAGTGATAATGGTGCCGATGGTGCTTACTCTGAACAAGTAAAACCAATTGTTGATATGGTTACTACCACTGATGGAGTAGCAAAATACAATAACCTGCACCAGATTGGCAGAATTATGAAAGTGTTGATATTTGAACGTATTACCGATTTGTATGGCGATGTGCCTTACTCACAGGCTGGTGAAGGTTACTATGGAAAAATATTATTCCCGGTTTATGATAAACAACAGTCTATTTACACCAATTTAATTGCTGAACTGCAGGATGCCACTTCAAAATTGAATCCAACCGGCGATATTCCAACCGGTGATGCAATTTATCACGGTAATATTGGTAAATGGCAACGTTTTGGTAACAGCTTGTTGTTGCGCGTGGCTATGCGTTTAAGCAAAGTTGATCCAGCAACAGCAAAATCTGTTGTGCAAACACTCATTGGCAAAACAATGTCGGCCAATTCTGATGATGCTTTCCTGTTGCATGATCCAACAGGCGGCCGTCCAACGGTTAACCGTGTTAGCCAGGTATTACAGGGCGGTCCGGAAAATACTTATGTAAAATGGTCGCAAACCTTTATCAACGAGTTAAAATCAACCAATGATCCACGTTTAGCGGTAATTTCGGTTACCAATGGTACTATTGGTGTTGCCGGTGGCGATGCTACTCCAGCCGACCAAAAAGGCCAGCCAAATGGTTATGACCTTAGCGGTACCCCGGGTTTAACATTAGGATCAGCCCCTGGTTTTACTACCCTTGGCGATTATTCTTCACCAAGTACTTACCTGGTTCAAATGGGTTCACCTACGTTTATATTTACTTACGGCGAATCAGAACTACTATGGGCTGATGCAGCCGAGCGTTTTAGTATTGGTGGCAGTGCTGCAACTCACTATGCTAACGGTGTTGAAGCTGCTATTACGTACTTGTCAGAGTATGATCCGGGTGCAACCGTTTCGCAATCTGCTGCTGCTGCTTATGTAGCTGCTAATCCTTATGTAGCTGGTGAAACTGGTTTAAATATGATTAATACTCAATACTGGGTACTTACCAATACCATGATGGATTTTTATGAATCATGGAGTAACTGGAGAAGAACAAATTATCCTACCTTAACTCCGGTGGTATATCCGGGTAATGCTACAAACGGTACTATTCCGCGCCGTTTCCCTTATCCATTAGTTGAAGCTGCCAACAACCCAACCAATTATACAGCTGCCCATAATGCTGTTCCCGGCGGGGACGTATTAAGCGGACGCGTTTGGTGGGATGCCCAATAGTTTAGTTTAATTTTATAATTCTGAGAAGGCCGTTCCGTGTATATCATGGAGCGGCTTTTTTAGTGCAGGGCAGATTAAGTTTTATTGTAACAAGAAAAATACTGTTTAATATTAAAGTCATTTTACCAGGTTTAATGTGTTATTGCCCGATGAAAATTTAATAAAATAACAACAACCTACAGTTGTATATCTGTCAGTAAAACAGGATTAAATTGTTGAATATAAAAGTGAAAATCTGTTTGGTAACTAACAGTGGGTGTTATATTTACATTGTTAAATTAAAGTAAATTCCGCTGTAAAGGCACTGGTAATCATATGCACCGGGGAGCTTTAAAATGTTTATCAGCTAAAAAAGTGTATTGTTTAAAAAGTAACACTAATAATAGAATTAGTTGATGGCTTATAAAACGGACTTGATTGTTAACTGATTTTTTTTGAGTTTTGCAGGTGCTTTAATGTGATGTTGATATCGCGTTAACAACTATTGATAATTAATGGGCGATTTTACTGAGCTTTCTGATGACGAAATTCTTTTGCTGCTGAAGCAGGATAAGCTTAGTGCGTTTAAGGAGATTTATACCCGTTATTGGAAAAAGCTGTATGGCGAGGCTTACAAACGATTAAAGAACAAAGAGCTGGCCGAAGAAATAACCCAGGAGATATTTGCTAACTTTTGGCTTAAAAGGCACTCCCTTCAAATTACTACTACTATTGGCGGGTACCTTCATCTGGCCGTAGTTAATCAGGTAATTGATCAATACAGAAAAGAGCAGATAAGGGAAAAATACCGCGAGAATTTTAAGGTGATACATTCTGAAACCGATAATTCCACCGAGGATTTAATAATGCTGAAGGATTTAACCTATACCATAGAGGCCGAAATAAGTCAGCTGCCCGATAAGTGCCGTTCGGTGTACCAACTAAGTCGTAATGAGCATAAAACCAATAAAGAAATAGCCCTTTACCTGGGTATATCCGAAAAAACTGTTGAAAATCATCTCACCAAGGCCCTCAAAAAACTACGGGTTGGGCTTGATCATTATCTTATGGTGTTGATTATCATGCTGTTTAGATAAATAATAAAAATATTTTTAAGCAGCGTAGGGGATAGGCGCGTTTTACTCGTCAAGTATATTATAAACCAAAAATTATTTTCTTTTCATGGAGAAACTTATACCCGTTGAATTACTGGAAAGGTATATTAATGGCGAATGCACTGAGGCTGAAATAGCATTGGTGAAAAAATGGTATCAGTCGTTTGAATACGATGATGATCATGTTTCTGGTATGAGTTTGTCTGAAGAAAAAGAACTGGAGGAACGGATATACAATCACATACTTTTAAAAATTGGCCATCCTGTAACCGAAGAAGTAATAGTCACCCAAAAACCTTATTCTATTTTACGCAAATGGTATACTATAACGGCAGCTGCCGCTGTTTTGGTATTTGCCATGATGCTGGTTTTATATAAAAACCAGGAAAGTAAAATGATGCTGGCCGCTGATGCAGACGCGAGTCAACTGGTATCTGTTACCAATAATTCGGGCCAGATTTATAAAGTTATCCTGCCCGATAACAGCGCTGTTTGGTTGAGCCCAAATTCAAAATTAAGTTATCCGGGTATTTTTGGTAGTAAGTCAAGAAATGTAAGCATATCAGGCGAATGTTTTTTTGAGGTAACAAAAAACCCGCAGCATCCTTTCATTATTAACAGCCGGTCAATTATTACCAAAGTTTGGGGAACCAGCTTTTTAGTGAACGATAACGATAAAAGCAACATGGCCGAGGTTTCGGTACTTACCGGAAAGGTTTCTGTAAGCGTTAAAAAGTCAAAGAACGGCAAACAAATCTCCACAAGCCTAGAGAAGGACGAAGTAATGTTATACCCACACCAAAAAGTTATTTACATGGTGGGTGAGCAAGTTTTAAAACCCGAAGTTAAAGTGGAAGAGCCTGAACTGCAAATATGGAAACGGGTTGATTTATCATTTGAGAATAAACAGCTGCGCGAAATTGTCCCTGTGCTGAACGCAAAATTCCACTCGCACATAAAAATCGCAAACGACAGGCTGAACAGGTATATTTTAAATGCGGATATGGCTGGCTTTAATTTGCCCGATGTTCTGGAAGCTTTGAAAAAATCGCTGAATATAAATTACGAGATAAAAAATAACAGTATTGATCTTGAATAAACCAATTACTTAACCAATAATATTAAACTATGCGAAAGAAATTACAAAAATAAATATCACCCTTAAATGGTGCCAGGCACCTGAAAAAAAACTTAGAAGTGTTACGAGCACTCCTAAGTTCAAAAGTCAAGCCCCCTCACAATGAACACCATAATAGGTGTCAGGGCTTTAATTGTCTCATTTTTAACATAGAAACATAACAAATATATGAATTTTGGTATACGAAAGCCCATTCTTTGGTATAAAATCATGAAGATTACATTTAGCCAAATCCTGATAGCAGCCGTATTAAGCAGCTTTGCTTATTCAAGCCCGTTAAAGGCTCAGGATGTACTTGACAAAACGGTTAACATATCTTTAAGCAACACAACATTGCTTGATGTGATCAACTATTTGCAAAAAAATAACGATGTAAAGTTTATTTACAGCAAAGACGCAATCGATTTCTCGAAAAAGATTACCGTAGATTTTAAAAATCAGTCGCTTAAAACTATTCTTGACCAGGTGTTTAAAAACAACGGTATTGATTATGAAGTTTTAAAAGACAGAATAGTTTTAGGAAAAGCTAATGAAAACACCATAACTGTTAATGCTGATGGTTCGGTAACAATAGCGCCGGGAACCACTTCAATAAAAGCAGTTGCGGGCATCCCGGTTACTGGTAAAGTTGTTGATGAAACCGGAGTTGCTATTATTGGTGCATCTGTAGTTGAAAAAGGCACAACCAACGGTATCACAACCGACATAAACGGTGCTTTTAAACTTAATGTAAGCGGTCCGCAAGCTGTGCTTGAGGTACAATACATTGGTTACAACACAAAAGATGTTACTGTTGGTGCTCAAACCAGCATTACCATTACTTTAGTTGAATCTGTTAAAGGTTTAAATGAGGTTGTTGTTGTGGGTTACGGCACACAAAAGAAAGCAGTTGTAACTGGTGCAATAAGCCACGTATCAGCAAGTGATGTGCAGGATCAACAAGTTACCCGTATTGATGATGCTTTGCAAGGCCGTACTTCAGGTGTTGATGTTGTGCAAAGTTCAGGTGCGCCTGGTGCGGCACCAGCTATCAGAATCAGGGGTATTACATCAATCAATAATAGCGATCCGTTATATGTAATTGATGGTGTTGTTGTTGATAACGGTGGTATTGATAATATTAACCCAAATGATGTTGAAAGCATTGATGTGTTGAAAGATGCGTCTGCAGCAATTTACGGTTCACGTTCATCAAATGGTGTAATTTTAATTACCACCAAAAAAGGTAAAAAAGGTGCAGCTAAAGTTAGTTACAATGGTTATGTAGGATATCAAAACCCTATCAGCAAACCGGAGTTAACTAATGCTGCTCAATATGCAACGTTGAGAAATGAAGCAGCTTTGAACGATGCTAATGATCAGGGCAAAGCTTACGTACCTGTTTTTGCTAACCCTGCATCATATGGTGTTGGTACTAACTGGCAAAATGAAATCTTTACTGATGCATTGATACAAAACCACAATTTAAGCATCAGCGGCGCTACAGATGACGCAAACTACTATACTTCGTTTGGTTATTTAGATCAGGATGGTGTGATTGATCCGTCAATTTCTAACTATAAGAAATTTACTTTCACCGTTAACACCAGCTACAAAGCAAAAAAATGGTTAACCTTAGGCGAAAACCTTACTTATACTTATACGCACAGCCAAAATAGCTTAAATGATAATAGCGTGTTTGGTGGCCCCTTAAGTTCAGCGTTGAACCTTGATCCCATTACTCCGGTAATTCAAAATAACCCGGCTGCATCTCCAAACCCATCAGATTATAACAACCAATATGCAGTTAGAAATGCACAAGGCCAGTTATATGGTATATCACCTTACGTTGGTCAGGAAATAACTAACCCGTTGGCTTACCTGCAAACTCAATTAGGAAACTATAACTATGCTACTAACCTGTTAGGCAACGCATTTGTTGAGATTGCTCCAATTAAGGGATTAAAAATCAGATCGCAAATCAGTGCTAAACAAGCATATTACGGTAGTGATTCGTTTACACCGCTTTATTACTTAAATTCAAGTACAAGTAACCTGTCAAATACTTCACAATATATTGCAAACAACAGAAACTTTACCTGGAATATTGATAATACAGCTACTTATACCCGCTCATTCGGAAAGCATAACTTTACTGCCTTAATTGGTCAAAGTGCGCAGGAAGAAAGCGGAAGCACTTTAGGTGGTACATTTATTGGCGAACCGGTTAATACTTTTAGCCAGGCATCTCCAAACTTCTCATTACCTGCTGCAAACACTATTGCTAATGGTAGCGACAACCAACCATATCGCTTAGCTTCTACTTTTGCAAGGTTACAATATGATTATGATGGTAAATTCCTGTTCTCGGGTGTTGTACGTCGTGATGGATCTTCAAAATTTGGTAGCGACAACATTTATGGTACGTTCCCATCAGCCGAAGCTGGTTACGTAATAACAAAAGAAAACTGGTTCCCTAAAAACTCATTTGTTGATTTCTTGAAAATACGTGGTTCATACGGTGTTGTAGGTAACGAAATGGCGTTAAATCCATTTGAATATACCTCAACAATTGGTAGCGGACACAATTACGTGTTTGGTAGCGGACAGGTGTTAAACATTGGCTACAGCCCTAACGCACCGGCTAACCCTAACCTTAAATGGGAAGAAACCAAAAGTGCCGACATTGGTTTTGATGCGATTATATTGCACAACTTAAATGTAACTTTTGATGTTTATCAAAAACTGACCGACGGAATGCTTGAGCCTGTTCAGCTTCCTTCATACGCAGGTTTTGCAACTCAACCATTTGCTAACATAGGCAATATGGAAAATAAAGGTGTTGAGTTAGAGTTGAATTATAACGATAAGATTGGTGATTTACACTACTCAGTAGGTGGTAACATTTCTTACAACCACAACGAAGTTACTTCATTGGGTAACCAGATACAGTACCAAAAAACAGGATCATTACAAGGTGATAACAGCTATGAAATTGGCCGTGTAACTCCAGGACAGCCTTATGGTGAGTTCTATGGTTTTGAAGAACTGGGTGTATTCCACTCACAAGCAGAAATTGATGCTTACACCAACAAAAGCGGACAATTAATACAACCAAATGCAAAACCTGGTGATTTTAAATGGGCCGATATAAATGGTGATGGTAAAATTGATGCCAATGACCGTACTTTCTTAGGTAACCCACTGCCAACGTTTACTTATGGTGTTAATTTTAACGCTAACTACAAACAGTTTGATATTAAACTATTTGGACAAGGTGTTTGGGGTAACAAAATTTTCCAGGCTTACCGTCGTTTAGATATCCCTACTGCTAACTACCCGGCTGCTGCGTTAAATGCATGGACGCCAACAAACGCAAACAGCAATTATCCTGCGTTAACCGTAACCGACCCTACAAATAGCGGTGACTTTACTAACCCTTCAAACTTCTATCTGCAAAATGGTGCTTATTTCCGCATCAAAACTTTGCAAATAGGTTACACCTTGCCAAGTGCATGGGTTAAAGCGGCTGATGTACAAAAAGTAAGATTCTTTATCAGCAGCAATAACCTGGTAACCATAACCGGTTATAAAGGTTATGATCCGGAAGTTGGTATTGGTAATAACAACCAATTTGGTGTAGATATGGGTATTTATCCTCAGGCACGCACATTTATGGCAGGCTTTGATATTACATTGTAAATTTTTAAGATTTAAAGAAAATGAACAGAAAATATTTTAAATATGTAGCTTTCTCCCTGATAGGAGTGATTGGAGTAGTTGCTTCCTGTAAGAAATCTTTCCTTGAACTGCAGCCAAAAGGCGAGTTTTTAGGTTCAAACTTTTATTCAAACCCTTCACAAGCTCTTGAAGGCGTTGTGGCAGCTTATGATCCTTTGGTTACAGAAACCGGAGGTATTGATAATACCTATTCTGATCCGCTTGGTGCTTTAAACGCTGGCTCTGATGATTGCGTTGCGGGTGGCGGTAGCTCATCTGACGTAAACCAATGGCAGGTATTTAACAATTACACGCTGAACCCTTCTGTTGGTCCGCAAGATCAGTTTTGGGCTATTAACTTTCAGGGTGTTAACCGTGCCGACGTATTATTGCAAGCATTGCCTACTGTACCTGGTTTAAGCGCTGATCTTTTAAAAAGATATACTGGCGAGGCCAGCTTTTTACGTGCACACTATTATTTTGACCTGGTTAGGTTATTTAAAAATGTGCCATTAATATTAACCCCGTTAACAACTGCACAGGTTTACACGGTAACACAAGCTACGCCTGCTGCTGTTTATGCTCAAATTGAGGCAGACTTAACAACAGCGATTGCTGATTTACCTCCAACTGTTGTTGCAGCAGAAGACGGCCGTGTTACACAGGGTGCTGCACAGGCACTTTTGGGCAAGGTTTATCTTTACGAACAAAAATGGGCTCAGTCTGCAGCTGCTTTTGCTACTGTAAACGGAACTCCGGGTGGTACAAGTACTTACGGATACCAACTTTTAGCTAATTACGGCGAAATTTTTGATCCTAAAAATAAGTTTAACAGCGAATCTATTTTCGAATTGGTTCACTCAGGTACACAAAACTATACCTGGAGCAACTGGGATCAATTTAAATCAAACATCTACGTTCAGATGGTTGGCCCAAGAAGCTATGGTGGCCCGTTATATTACAGCGGTGGTTATGGTTTTAACCCGGTAAGTACTCAATTAGCTACTGCAATGAAAGGCGATCCAAGGTATCCCTACACTATTGCCAACATTGATAGCTTAACCAAAGCTACTAATACTACTTATTCACCAAGCTACCAAAACACCGGCTATTTTATCCAAAAATATGCACCGTTGTTAAAGAATGTGGTAACTACAGGTACTATCGACTTAAACTGGCCTAACGATTATATTGAGATCCGTTTAGCTGATACTTACCTGATGGAAGCGGAAGCATTGGTAAATGCAGGTACAAACACCGGCCGCGCACAAGCATTGTTAGATGCAATACGTGCAAGGGTAGGCCTGGCATCAGTACCGGCTACATTGCCTAACATTTATAACGAGCGTCGTTTAGAGCTTGCTACTGAAGGACACCGTTGGTTTGATTTGGTACGTTGGGGACAAGCTCCAGCCGTTTTAGGCTTTAAAGGTTTTACTGCCAACAAAAACGAAATTTTACCTATTCCGTTAAATGAAACAACTAACGGTTCAAAAATTAAACAAAACCCTGGTTATTAATTAATCATCTTTATGCAAACCCTGCGAGCTTTAGCTTGCGGGGTTTGTTTTAATGATCCTTTTTCCATTAACACCCCTGTTAAAATTACAGCCATGAAAGTAAAGAACAAACAATTTTTAGTGGCCAGCTCCTTGCTTTTTGTTTTTCTTGCTGCGGCTATTGGCTGTAGTAAAAAATCAACAAGTGGTGTGCAGCCGGTTAATCCTGTTACCCCGGTAACTCCTGTTAAAACTGATGTAAGCATGTGGCTTACCACGCCTGATAGGCAATCGCTACTGCAAAAACAAAACATCAGTTTATTATTTGGTACTACAACCAATCAAAATCCTACTATTAACGTTGATACAACACAAACCTATCAATCAATTGATGGTTTTGGGTTTGCATTAACCGGTGGCAGTGCAACTTTGATAAACCAATTGCCTACTGCACAACAAGGCCCCTTACTAACTGAACTTTTTGGTACTGATAGTACCAGCATTGGCATTAGTTATTTGCGCATCAGCATCGGCGCTTCTGATTTAAGTGCCAGTGATTTTACTTATGATGATGTTACAGATGGAACAGGTACAGACCTTGGCTTGAAAAATTTTAGTATCAGTGCGGAACAAACAGACCTGATACCTATTCTGAAAAAAATACTCGCTATAAATCCATCTATAAAAATTATAGCCACACCTTGGACAGCTCCATCCTGGATGAAATCAAACAACAGCTTTAGCCAGGGAAGTTTGGATACGGCTTATTATAATGTATATGCCCAATACTTTGTAAAATATATACAGGCTATGCAGCAGCAGGGCATTACCATTACGGCAATAACCCCGCAAAATGAACCGCTCAATGCTAACAATAACCCAAGCATGGTTATGCAGCCAAATGAAGAGGATAATTTTGTGAAAAACAACCTTGGTCCCGCTTTTGCAAATGCAGGACTAACTACTAAAATTATTGTGTACGATCATAATGCCGACAGGACGGATTATCCTTTAACCATTTTGGCCGATCAGGCAGCCTATCAATATGTTGATGGATCTGCATTTCACTTATACGCTGGTGATATCAGTGCTTTAACGCCGGTACACACTGCTTATCCAACCAAGAATCTTTATTTTACCGAAATATATACTGCCTCAACAGGTTCGTTTAGCGGCGATCTGGCATGGCATTTGAATAACATTATTATTGGCGCAACGCGCAACTGGTGCAAAAATGTGATTGAATGGAACCTCGCTTCCGATCCTAATTTTGGGCCGCATACCAGTGGTGGTTGTTCAACCTGCCAGGGTGCGTTAACCATAGGGTCGTTCATTTCACGAAATGTGTCTTATTACATCATAGCTCATGCTTCAAAATTTGTAAGGCCGGGTGCGGTGCGCATAGCATCTGATGCTAATACCAACTTACCTAACGTGGCGTTTAAAAACCCCGATGGCTCAAAAGTGCTGATCGTATTAAATAACACCACCAGCGCACAAGCATTTAATATTGGTTTTAATTCGAAAATAGTAAGCAACACTTTGGCTGCCGGTGCTGTTGCCTCTTATAAGTGGTAGTTTTGATAGGGTGAGGTAATGAAAACTAAGAATATTTGCTTTTTTGTTTTTCTTTTAATTCCGTTAAGTACGTTGCTAACGCAGTGTTTTAATAAGGAAAAAGCAGATCCGCGCGACCCTGTTTACGCAGGTTCAGACAAATGTATTAAATGTCATAAGGATGTTCATGATTCATACATTCATACGGCTCACTTTCAAAGTTCGCGCATTGCTGATGTAAACAGTATTCATGGTAGCTTTTTAAAAGGTAAAAACGCTGTTAACCTGAATGCCCGGCTAAAAGTAGTAATGGAAAAACGCCACGACGGGCTTTACCAGGTGGCATACCTGGATGGTAAACAACTGGATGCCCATCGTTTTGATATTACTTTTGGCGGTGTTAAGGCCGAAACTTATTTGTACTGGAAAGGCAAGGAAATGTTTGAACTGCCGATGTCGTACTTCAGTGCTTTACATAGCTGGACAAACAGCCCCGGTTATGCCGGCGATGGGGCCGATTTTAGTCGCCCTATTTTGCGCAGATGTTTTGAGTGCCATAGTTCATATATCAAAGAAATACCGCAGCCCGATGTTGATTTGCAAAACCGTAAGGTAGAATTCGATCCACAATCGATGATATTAGGGATTGATTGCGAGCGCTGCCATGGGCCCGGTGCAAACCACGTTAATTTTCATACAGAGTTTCCTGAAGTGAAAACGGCGAAATACATTGTTAAATTTTCATCATTAACCCGCTCGCAAAAGCTGGATGCCTGCGCGGTTTGCCATGGCAGCGGGAAAGATGTTTTTATGAGATCGTCTTTTATTTTTAAGATGGGCGATACGCTGGCTAAATTTAAAGAGCCTCATTTTTTAACAGAAAATCCTAATCCGGCTACGCTTGATGTACATGGTAACCAGAACGGACTACTGGCCTTTAGCAAGTGTTTTTTGATGAGTAATATGGATTGTACCACTTGTCATGATGTGCATAAAAATCAAAGTACTAACCTGGCGCTGTATTCACAAAAATGTATGAACTGCCATAATGAGGCCAATCATAACTTTTGTAAAATGGCGCCCAAACTAGGTGCAGCCGTAAAAAACAATTGTATTGATTGCCATATGCCTTTAAAACCGTCGAGCGTTATTTCGGTAGCAGCTTCACATGGCGAAAAGCAGGTGCCATACCTGGTGCGTACCCACCGGATTGCCATTTACCCGGAGGAAACACAGAAAATACTGGCGTTTATTGGCGACAAGAAATAAACGAATAAGTGTAGCGGAGAACATCGCGCGACGTTTTATTCCATAAGAGTTTTAAGTGCGGCAACGCATTTAAAAAAGGATCAGCATGAGAAATTGATCCGATTTAGTTGAGGTTATCTGTTTGATAGCTGAAAGCGCTCCGGGGTGAGATACGGAGCGCTTTTTTATACCGATTAATTATCTGCAAAACAGGTACATCAAATGTCTGCCTGTTCCCCAATTCTTTAGCGTCAAAACTCCTATACTTGTTGCAGATCATCGACAGTTGAAATGGACAGTATCATCCATTATATTTGCTGTTGGTCAAAATGCTGTTACATAAAACAGGTGCTTTAAACAAAGCATTATTTTGCAATTTATTGGTTAGATAATTTTATTTAGTAAACTGACTTTTTACAACATCAGCAATGAACAAATTTTTCATTACGGCAATCCCCATGGTATTTGCATTGGCCGTAAATGCGCAGCAGGGCACTTCATTAACAGCCAAAGATTATGAGCATGCCGAAAGCTTTTTGAATTATAACACTGAACCATTGATTGACTATGGCAGTGTGCGCCCCAACTGGTTGCCGGGCGATAAGTTTTGGTATCGTACGTTAACTGCCCAGGGCAGCGAGTTTATTTTGGTTGATGCAGTAAAAAAGACACGCGCCGCGGCTTTTGATCAGCAAAAGTTAGCTGTAGCCTTATCAACAGCTACAGGCAATAAATATGATGCTAACCATTTGCCATTCGAAACCTTTAGCCTTTCGGCAGATGACAAAGCGATTGTTTTTAAAGCCGCGGGCAAGCAATGGAAATGCGATTTAGCCAGCTATCAATGCGCAGAAGATGCAACTCCCGTAAATGAAAGTGGAGGAGAGGCGACTATGGGGCGCCGTGAGCGAGGTAAGGGAAATGAAATATTATCGCCCGATGGCGCAAAAGCTGCTTTTATAAAAGATTATAATTTGTGGGTGCGCGATGTTAAAACAGGTAAACAAACGCAGCTAACTACCGATGGCGTAAAAGATTTTGGTTATGCCACCGACAACGCTGGCTGGAAAACTACCGATGCACCGATACTCTTATGGTCACCTGATTCAAAAAAGATAGCTACTTTTCAGCAGGATGAGCGTGGTGTGAGCGATATGTACCTGGTAAGCACCAATGTGGGTAAGCCTGTTTTAAAAGCATGGAAATATCCGCTGCCGGGTGACACAACCATTACCACTATACAAAGGGTTATTATTAATGTTGATGAGCCTAAAGTTATCAGGCTGCAAATACCCGCCGATCCACATCGTGCTACTTTGAGCGATGATATTGCCAGCAGCGGAACGTTTGATGATGTTAATTGGAATGAAGATGGATCGAAACTGGCCTTTGTATCCACCTCGCGCGATCATAAGCAGGAAAAAGTGCGGATAGCTGATGCTGCAACAGGAGTTGTTCGTGAAGTTTTTGAGGAGACGGTACCTACGCAATATGAATCTGGCTGGGGAAGTATTAACTGGCGTTATCTGGCTAAAACCAATGAAATTATATGGTTTTCGGAGCGTGACAATTTTGGGCATCTTTATTTGTATGATGCATTAACCGGCAAAATAAAAAATCAGATTACCAAAGGCGATTGGCTTGTAACCCGTTTGCTTAAGGTAGATGAGAAAAACCGGATGCTGTATTTTATTGCCGATGGGCGCCAGGCTGAAAATCCATACTTTGGCCAGTTGTGCAAAATTGGATTTGACGGTAAACATTTTGCCGTACTAACCCCCGAAGCAGGTAACCACAATATCACACTATCACCATCGGGTAATTACTTTATCGATAGTTATTCGAAACCTGATGTTGCGCCGGTTATTGTTTTGCGCAATACAGACGGAAAGCTGGTTACTGATTTAGAAAAAACCGATATCAGCCGTTTAATTGCCGCCGGATGGAAACCTGTAACACCTTTTTCAGTTAAAGCCAACGATGGCAAAACGGATATTTATGGTTTGATGTTTACGCCAACTCATCTCGATCCAAATAAAAAATATCCTATTATTGATTACATCTATCCGGGCCCGCAGGGCGGGAGTGTTGGCAGTTGGTCGTTTGCTGCCTCAAGAGGCGATAACCAGGCGCTTGCCGAACTGGGCTTTATAGTAGTAGCCATTGAAGGTACCAGCAACCCGCTACGTTCAAAGAGTTTTCATGATATGAGCTACGGAAACATGGCCGAAAATACCCTGCCCGATCAGATTGCGGGCATACGCCAGCTTGCTGCAAAATATGCTTATATTGATACCACGCGTGTTGGTATTTGGGGCCATTCTGGTGGTGGTTTTGCTACTGCTGCTGCTATGTTCCGTTTCCCTGATTTTTTTAAGGTTGGTATATCAGAATCAGGCAATCATGATAACCGTAATTATGAGGACGACTGGGGCGAACGCTACGATGGTTTAGCCGCAAACAGTAATTACGAAGCACAGGCTAATGAAAATTATGCCAAAAACCTAAAAGGTAAACTGATGCTGGCACACGGCATGATGGATAACAACGTACCGCCCGAAAACACCTTACTGGTTGTTCAGGCTTTAGAAAAGGCTAATAAGGATTATGATTTGGTGATATTCCCTAACAGCCCACATGGTTACGGTCCGTTTTCATCGTACATGATGCGCCGTCGCTGGGATTATTTTGTGAAGAACTTATTAGGAGTAGATCCACCAAAAGAATATCTGCTCAAATCAAAACCTGATCCGCGTAACGTCGCAAAATAATATCAACCCCAAATAAAAAACAGGCTTTCCCAAATACGGAAAGCCTGTTTTGTTTAGCCATTTTGCTACATTTTTATCCTGTAACAGGGCTTATATTTAAAGGTACATCAAACGTGTGGCTGTCTGCATTAACCGTAATGGTTTGGCTGGCAGATAGATTGATGATAGTATTTGTGGTGGTGTTTTTGTAAGCCATTTCTGCAGTTACGGTGTAATCGCCAAAAGGCAATTGTTTGGTGGTAAAGGTACCGCCCTCATCAGCAGTTGGAGGACTGAGCGTTATTACATCATTCCCATCCGCCGACTGTAGGCTTACTTTGGCATTGTTAAACCCAGCTTCCACAATATCCGGCCCATCGGGCGATTGTGCCACGGCTGGCGCCAGTTGCAGGTTAACGGTAACATCGACATCTGTAACTGCAGGCTCCGCAGCTGTGGTTGTATTAGTTATTCCAACTGCATTTTCAATATCGCCCACTGCTTCAGCAACGGTAGTTGGCGCAACCGCTTCAATAGTGTTAGTTGCAATTGCAGGCGCTGCATTTTCAATGGCTCCTACGGCTTCGGCAACTGTGGTGGTTGCGGCAGTTCCGGTTGTGTTGCCGGTATTATTTGTAGCGATTGATTCCGTTGTATTGTTTGTATCAGCAGTGGGCGTTTCGGTAGTATCGGTGTTTGTGGTTGATGCATCAGTGCTAGTAGTTGGGGTGGTTGTTGTGCTGCTGGTTGAGTCGGAAATTGGCAGAACCAGGTCCTTCAATCTGTCGATAAATTTAATTACCCTACCCGAAAAGAAACCACAGATAAAGGCAAATAACAGGAGTCCTTTGCCAATGGTTATATCCGTCATCTTACTATCAGAGTTGAGTAAGTTATAGCCCAGCACCAATACCAAAGCGCATACCGGCGCATAAAACATTTTTGCAACCTGAACAGAAATCTCCGAAGTATCAAACGGCCCGGTATCGGCATCGCCTGCCTGTTTTAAGGCCTGCACATTTGCCAGGCTCACATAATAAATTAAACTAACCAGTACCCCAATAAGCGCCCATAAAATAACTTCGAGGTAAGTAAGTTCGCCGGTAAACCAAAAAAAATCTTTTACAATAATCTCCTTTCCCGTAAGGTATAGTTTGGCATCTTTATTACCAAGTCCCAGTAAAAGCTGGTTCAAATCTTTTAAGCAAGAACTGTCTACCTGGTTATTATATTCGGTTTTCAGGAAAACAAATATCAGCTGATTGCGCTTTTGGCGCTGTATTTTTACACTATCGCTTTTTGAACCTGCCGTAGTGGTGATATCAGGATAGCCTGCAAATATATTGTCGAGGTTGGCTAGCTGAATGCTATCTAGTTTTTTGTGGTCGGTGCCTTTGTACTTGCTGTGCAACAAAAAGTAAATAATGGTTACAGAGATAAGTATAAGGCATAGCGCCAGTAACCATCCTGCTCCGCTCCAGATTTTTGCTTTGATAAATGAGATCATGATTTCTATTTTTTAAGGTTTGGTATTGGTTTATGATAATAAAGAACTAAAAACCCATTCGGCTGCCGTATTGCTTATTTTGCTCCAGCCGTTAAAAACGGAATATACCGTTACCTGCGTACCGCTGGTAAGTGTTCTTAAAACGCTGAACGACAAACCGGGCCCACTGCGTACATTTAGCTCGCTGGCTTTTACTGTTTTGGTTGGTGATGCCGGCGGCGCCTGTCCCTGCAATGTTGTTAACTTATCGGCTATAAGCGGATAAAAATTCTCGACTGCCGAGGTGATGGTATTGGTGCCAAAGAAAGCGGTACCCGGGCAGGTTTTTTGTTCGTTGCCTACCTGGTTATGGTTTATTTTATCATCGCTGAAGGGCTTGCCTGTTTGATCGAACCAATGATGATAAACCACCTGCTCTTTAACCGGCTGCAAGTTGAATTTTGAGCAAAGCAATGCATTTAAAAAAGTGATGGTTTCTTTGTGCGATGGCGTCATTATATCGTTGCCAGCGTCAAAATTGCCCAGGTTTTCAATACATATGGCTCCGTGGTTGGCGCCAAAAATACCGGCGGGGGTAATATCAATAGGACGGCATAAACCAATATTGCCGGATGGAAAGGTGGTGATGTTTTGACCAATATCGCTCCATCCTCTGTCATGAATATGGTAGCTGCGCATGGCTTCCAGCCAGTACATTTCACCCTGGCTGGTGGTTACGTCTTTATAAGCCGGGCTCCAGGTGTGGTGATTTTGTATCATGGTTATTTCCCTGGTAAACTGCGAGCTCATCAGGTATTTCTGAAAATCGGGCGGCGAATAAATGTAGAATTGAGCTAATGCCATTATAGTGGTCCTCCTTGTTTGGTTTGTTTGATTAATTCATTGTTCGTTCTTCTTTCCGGTACTCTTTTCGCATCGCCTCAATAATATCAGCCAAACGCAAATACTGGTCATTTTTTGATATGGTTTGCAGTGCCGCATAGTGTATAATGTTAAGTATGGCGGCACCGTTTAACTCGTATTTGGCAGCAATGGCCCGCAAATCAATGCCGGGTTCAAGGCTATAGGCTGCAGGTATTGATTTTTCCCATAACTTAAAGCGTTCATCAGCATTAGGGATTGAAAAATGGACTACTGTTTGAAAACGCCGCAAAAAAGCTTCGTCGATATTGCTTTTTAAATTGGTAGCCAGTATAACCAGGCCATGGTAGTCTTCAACACGTTGTAATAAATAGCTCACTTCCTGGTTGGCATATCTATCGTGTGAGCTTTGAACATTGGTGCGTTTGCCAAACAGGGCGTCGGCTTCGTCAAAAAATAATATCCAGTTTTTATTTTCGGCTTTGGTGAAAATAGTTTCGAGGTTTTTTTCTGTTTCGCCAATGTATTTGCTCACTACTTGCGACAAGTCGATCCGGTAAACATCCTTATCTAAATACTTACCCAATAATGAAGCCGTAAGCGTTTTACCCGTGCCCGAAGGACCGTGAAAAAGCGCCTTATAACCAGGTTTTATTTTGCGTTTAAGGTTTTCGTCCAGCATTAAGGTGTCATTATGTTTTACCCAAATGGCGATATCGTTAATTTGATTTTGCGTGTGATAGTTCAAAATCAGGTCATCCCAGGTCATTTCTGTTGAGATTTTTTTTGCTGGGAAGCTTGGGCTGAATTTGGGTGGAGTTTCTGTACCCGTAAGCAGGCGGTCAATAAAATCCTGATCAATTATTATCCTGCCACTCATCAATGGTTCGCCATCCCTCACCGTTTCGAGTGATAATATGTTTTTTTTAAAGAGGACACCTCCGAAAAGAATTTTTTGGATAAATATTCTGGCTTTTAGCTCATGGCCGGCCAAAATATACAGCGCTGTTTCAACTGTTGGCAGCATGCCGCGGTGGTTATTTAATCTAACGCCGCCAAACTCCGGAAAATCACCGCCCGCCGGTAAAACTTCTTTAATAATATTATCAAAAAAACCAGGTAAAATATGCGGAACGGTAGCCAGCATCAACACAATAGTTTCAAGGGATGATAGCTGGTTATCCCTCAAAAATTGCGAATAAAAAGAGTTATCCCATTCGTTGTCATTATTCCATTCTGTTAGCCAAAGGGGCGTTTCGTCGGGTGAAGCTTTTTTTTGGCCGAAATGCTCCATACTGGTACGTATAAACGTATCCAGGTAGGCAACATGGGTTGTTAATAAACTAACCTGCGCTGTGTGTTCTCCGTTTAATTGGGCCGGTAATTGTTTATCTCTTTCAAAATCCATTGATATGTTGTGGTTTTGTGATCCAATCAGGTTTATCAAGTCCTTTCAGATCTGTAATTAATTTTTGGTCGCCCGGGTCAGTAGGAGTTGAAAATTGAATTGGCTGGGCATCAAGAACCGGAGCATCCCTTGAACCCGAAATATCTATTCTGTAATTGAAGGCTTCAACTTTTTCGCCGTTTGGCTTAATTACATATGCCTCGTACGAAATATTCTCCAATCGGGCGGTGGTTGACTGGGAATTGGTATTTGTTTCAACAAATATTTTATGACCAGCAGGTAAACTATCGCGTACTAAGCGGATGTATTGTTCTATGCCATTGTTTTGAAGTTTTTGATTAACGGTTTTTGGAGCATAAAAAAGTCCATATGGACTTTCCCAGCCGAAGCCCTGGCCGAAAGAGTGCGCTCTTTCATATTTGCCCATATTTGATAAACCAGTATCGGTGCCTGTAAACCATTCTTTCTCGAGTCCTTTTCTTCCAACCGAATTGCCAATAATACCCTCGTGCGATATGGAACCGTCCTTGTTGCGCCAAACCCTTTCGCCCCAGGGGTACTCCAGAAATGTTTTTTCGTTTATGCCGGGCAAGTCCACATGGTCGGTATAATCTACCTCTTTTATTTTGTAGCCCTTTGGTACCGATGATGTTTGAAATGTTTCTTCAATGGTTCTTATTAGCTGTTCAAGTTCTCCCAACTCATCCATTTTAGGCTTAGGGGCTGTTGCGCCAAAGGCTGCTATTTCTGCAAGTTTGGCGTCGAGCCTCTTTTTTAAAGCCGGACGTTTGTCCAGCGTGGCTTTAAATGTAACCGTAATGAGCGGACAGGCAACCCCCGGGGTGCCCGAACAGCGACCACTTGTTCCGTCGGGATAAGCTTCTACCTCATGCTGATGATCTGGTGATTCCGCATGACCCTTCATCTTTACTTTACGGGCTTTCTCATAATCATCGGGTATGTGTGGCTCATCGTTGCCTTTTACCGCCGGCGGTATATTTTCTTCGGCAGCCGGTTTCTTTGTTTCTTCGTCTTTAGGCGTTTTGGTATTCTCGGGCTCGGTTACTTTGGTTTTTGCGGCTGCTTCTTTTAATGCCGGTACTGTCCAGTTGCCCTCGGCATCCATCAAGCCGTCTTTTTGAAGTTGCCGCCTATATTTTTGCTCATTTGCAGCATTGCTGATCATCTCATTCAATGCAGCTTCATCTGGCGCTACTTTTGCCTTCATTTCGTTTCGTACAGCTACGGCTACCATTACGTTTGATAGTATGGCATTTATCATAATCTGTTTCTCGAGGGCATCTTTTTGTTCGGGTGGTAAATCAGCATCCTGCAAAGCCACTAAATCGGCTGCGGTTTTGTAATTGATAACAAAGAAGTTGGTCACCAATTCCAACTTTTGCACCATTGCTATGCCTTTTTCTATCCTTAAAAAAGTATTGGCGGCAGAAATGCCTTCGGCCGCTTTTAAACCCACAGCAATGCCTTTTGCGGCTTTGCTGGCAGCACTTAGTCCAACCAGCAATGGCCCCAGCATATTTAAAACGTCCATCGCCAGCTCGGCATCAGGCTCCAGCTTGTGGTTCTCCAAACGATCATAAATATGATACCCAGCCATACCGGCGCCAATTACCGAAGCTCCTACACCCAACGCTACAGCTAATGCACCACCGGTACCAATGGTTCCGAGTATTAAAGCAGCGATACCTGCTACTGCGGCCACGCCCTCCAAAATGTTCAATATGGTTTTACGAATGCCCGGTTTGCTTTTTGCACTGCCAGATGCATTAATTACCGGGATGCGGTATTGCAGCGTACCCCGCCCATATTCGCACTCTTTACCAAAATCATTAAAGGCATCCTGTATCGCTTCTTTTAAGGCTGCTGCTTTATCTTTATTTGTGCTGCTGCCGCTGTATTTTCTTTGCGTTTTATGAGTGGTTACGTCAATTAATACCACTTTAGTTTCTTCGTCGGTGTTGCCTTTGGCTTCGGCAATCATGGTAATAAGCTGATACTCCTGGCCCGTTTCTTCTGAAATGAGGCTCACCACCGGCGTATAGGTTGGTTTTAATTGATCATAGTCGTCGCTAAAAGATTGCAGGTTGCTTTGTACATCAGCATATCCTTTACGCTGAGCGGTAAGATTAGCAATCATGCTATCAATCTTCTGATCCAGAGGCTTGGATGGCTCGCTTAATGAAAGCATGGTCCACATGTCCAGCATCTTTTTGCCATCTACTTTATCTGCTGCCAGTATTAGCGAAAAAGGCGTTGTGGGGGTTGTATTCTTAAGATAGATATCTTTAAGCTTATTAGCAAGGCGTATGTTATCGTCCGTGCTTGATATATCACTGGTGAGCCGTTTGGCGAGGGGAGATTCCTGCCGCGTGGTCAAATCATTTAGTTTATCCTGTAGTCGTTTCTTTTCGGCATCGGTGGTAGCTTCTGCCAATTGTTTTTTTGTATCTTCAATTTCGTTAAAAGGCTTATCAACCGATTGCTTGGCCAGTTTGGATGCGTCCTGAACGTTTATAGCGAAAAAAGATTCACTGGGCCTAACAATGGTATCTTCGCCGGGCTCTAATTGTGCGCGGCAATAAACCACGTAATCGCCTTCTTGTTTCGGAAAACTAAAGTCAGCTTCGGGCGTAATGCTCAACCTCGATCCATAAAATATTCCGGCCGATTTTAATTCTTCAATCTGTTGCCGGGTTAAGTTTGCATTGGTATCTACCTTGTCGCCCGGTATCTCCATATTGTCCATCTGCGCATTGTAACTTTCGAGGGCTTCGGCATTAACCAGGGGCTTGGTTTTTAATTGTGATGAATTTTTAAAATGTACAGTTAACTGATCGCGCCGTTCTTTCCAGCTTTGCGAAAGACCCTGCCTTTCTTCGTCTGTGAGCTGATCATCTACTTTATAAATATCCCAGTAATAAAAAACGGTACGCATGTGGATAGTGACCTGATTAAGCAAGCCACTTTCCTTTTTGTCGATTTGCACATCCATTTGGAAATTATGATGTGCGTTAGTTACAGTTATGCCATCGGGCCTGACATCTTTTGCGGTGATGTTTGACGGATAAGCATCTTTAACATGATCAAAATGTTTGGTTTCGGTGCTTTCCTCTTTAATATCACCACCCTTTAACTGCTTGGTAGCAGTTTTAACAACTTTAAGCACATCTTCGGCCTGCATCCCCTTTTGTAGCGGATCGGGCAGCACGCCCGATTTCATTTGGGTTTGCTTTGCCCCCGCGTCAACCGAATCAGTAAATACAATTACTTTTAAATAAACATTGCTGTCATCATCTTTGCCGGTAAGCGCAATTTTATCGGGAAGATCAAAAGGATTGCTGACGGTTTTGCGCTCGTCTGCTATCAACTTTTCAATCTTCAGTTTTAACTCAACCGCCCAGAGTTCATCTTTTGACAGTTCTTTGGCATCTTTATCGGGTGTTGCATCTTTAACTGATTTTAGTTTTTGAATGCGGATCAGCTGCCGCAAATCTGAAAGTACATCAGCAGGTTTATAGTTCTCTGCTACGTCCAGGTACACCTGGGTTTTTGTTTTGCTGGCGGTATCAGTTTGATTGGCTAAGCTGCGCCATTTTGATTTATTTTTTGAATAATATAATTTGCATTCATCCGGAATATCTTCAGACGAGGGTTCTGATTTGCGGGCGCTCGCTATTTGATCGGCCATGCTTTTTTCGAATGCATCGGCCCAGGTTGGTTTAGGCGGCGGCGCATCATCCTGCTTATTATCCTCACCTTTACTGGCACCTCCCCCTGAACCGCCTGCATAAGGCATTACGATGAGCCCAATTGTATCCCCATCAAAAGATTTCTCAAATTTATCTTTGTCTTCAGGGTTAGCAAACCAATTGGATATCGTATACATCTCATCCATGTCATGCATTTTCTTTTTTTGTTCATCAGTACCGGGAACACCCTTTCCGACGAAGTCATATGCACTTTTGTTGAGATCATAAACCATGGGGTAAGATCTTTCGTCATTGCCCAATAAATGATATATCGGCATCATGACGATGTCTTTTTTTAAATTGAATGATTTTAGCTGAATTGGTGTAGCGCCATCGATCTTATAAATCATTAATATGCTGCCCTGCACAATAACTGCTTTGGTAAAGCCTTCAATAGCTTGTTTTAAAAATTTTACGTCCTCTTTAATATTCCCCTTAGTGTAAAAATACTCCCTTATTTCGGGCTCACCTAGTTCAACAGTTGGCGCTCTGCTGATAAGTTTGCGTTGCAGGTTATTGCTTTGTTGCACCACATGTGTAAGTTCATGTGCCAGCAAGTGCCGGCCGGTAAGGGTATCGGGTTGGTAATTACCCTGACCATAAACGATATGATTATCGGAAGTGTAGGCTTTTGCCTGGATGCTTGCCGACGATTGATGTGCTAAAGTATCATTATGTATTTGAACGCCGCCAAAGTCGTATCCAAAGCGTTGCTCCATAAAGTGGCGGTCTTTAGCATGAAGCTTTTCGCCTGGTATTTGTAGCGCCTTTTCAGCCATGGTGGTATCCAATTCAGGTGCCGCCCCATTTTCTTTGCGGCTGAGCATCTTTTTTTCTTCGTCTTCGCAATGGGCGCATTTGCGTTGAACTACCCTTGCATCTTTGGGCGTGGAGATATCCAATGCAGGTGCCGACTCATTTTCTTTGCGGCTGAGCATCTTTTTTTCTTCGTCTTCGCAGTGTGTGCATTTGCGTTGAACCACCTCTGCATCGGGTTTGGTGAAAGCATTCTCCTGGGCTGGTGGGTCGGGAGTGCTTATTGCATAGTCGGCCATAGCGTCGGCCTCCTGTTCGTAAACGTCATTAGGTTGATTAATGGTTAACTTAGGTTGAAAGAAAGGCAAATGGTTGCCGGGCGCATTTACCCCCCGGTTTTTTATTGTCTCTGCTTTGTGTTGAGTTTCCATTTATTAAAATATTGCTATACAGGTAGGCACTGCATTTGATGTTGTTAAGCTTGTATCTTTGTTATTCATTTAGCTTTTATTTAGGTACCACCTCCGCCGGTGCAAGGGTCACTCGTTAAGTTATCATTTTTAACTTGTGAAACGCCAGCAACAGGTTGATCCCAAATAAGTGTATTAGTGCCACGCCCGGCACCTTTATTGGTCATTGCAATCATTCCTGTTTTAAACCACGGTTGGGTACTGCATGGATGTTGTTGCGCCTCAGTATTATTCAGGAAAAAATTTAAATTCATATTAATGGCCCAGAAATACAGGAAGTCGACATTGCTTTGCGTAGGAGCCGTATTTTTATTATGAACAATTAGCCATATGTTAAACTTGCCCTTCATACAAACTGATTGTAAAAAAGCGGTGCTATCGGCTGGATGCGTTATTGGAAAAGTAACGAACGGTGTATCATTTATTTGAGGAACCGTTGGGTACAATTGACTGCCAAAAGGCCCGTCTGGCTTGTCATACCACGGGGCAGGTACGTTATTGCTTCTTTGATTAAAATTCAACGCATCTCTGCCTGCACTGGTTATTTGGCTGAATTTATTTTTGGTGTATTTGGCGCTGTATAATGAAGATTCAACCGTTTGAATAAAACCAAGCCGCCAGGGAGTAGGTGCATTTGCATTTGGGGGCGGAACGGTGCAATCCTGTAGCCTGGCTGTATATTGCCAGCCAGGCTGGCCGCTGGCGGCTTTAAAGAGCAGTTTACCTTGCGTATTTGTGGACAAGGGCATTCCACAATTGCTGAAATCTATACCGCCGGGGCCTGAATTTAACTTATCAAAAGTATCACTTGTTAAACTAATAGTGGTACTTGCCTTTGTATTAGGGTCTACTTTGGTAACGCTGGCCAACGCAGGCGGATTGCCACATGGATCGGCCGGTTGCGTCTGTGCCTGTCCACCCTGTGGTGGTACCTGTGAACCCTTATTGCCATCTCTTTGAATAATTTTTGTTTGTATTGCCCCCCGTTGCTGCACCACGTGTGTTAATTCGTGCGCCATTAATCTTTTACCGCTATCACTTTCGGGTGCATACTGGCCACTGTTGAAAACGATGTTATTTCCTGTTGTATACGCCAGCGCGTTGATGGATTGTGCCGATTTTGCTGCAACAGCATCGGTATGGATTTTAACATTTGAAAAATCGTGCCCAAATCTCGGCTCAAAAAAACTTCGACTATGGGCAGGCATTGATTGCCCCGATGAACCTAAGGAACTCACGTAATTCTGTAAGTCGGCGCTTCCATGAACTTCGCCGGCGCCGCTTTCTTTTCTATGCACGTGTTTTTCCTCTTCCTCGCAAGCCTGGCATTTACGATGGATAATGTTATTAGCGGGTTTAAAAAAAGCATTTTGATTTATTGATGGATCTGCCATGCGCATAATCCTATCAGCCACGTGATCAGCTTCCTGCTCATAAACATCATTAGGCTGATTGACGGTAAGCTTGGGCTGAAAAAAAGCAGGCTTTGCACGCTGGTTATTACCAGATTTATTAGTGGAATTTATATGCTGCTGCTGTGAAATCATTATACTATTTATTTACAGTGTATTTTCCAACTATGTTTGGTATGCTTATCTTGGTTGTAGTTGAACGGGCCTCGAACATGATAAAATACCCTTGAGGAACAGGTGAAAGAATAACATTATAATCGCCGCCTTTGCCCGGCTCACCAATTAATTGAACCGGTGTTGAAGCATCCTCATCTCCTCCTTGCTGTTTAGCCGCAAAAACATGCAGAAATGTATGTTGTGGTAAAAAATCAATGTGTACCGAAAGGTTCAGTCTGGCATTTGTGCCGTTGTCAATAATCTTGGCATCCGGCGTATTAAAATCATCTAATTTAATTCCCGGCAATGTGGTGTTTAAGGCCGGATTTGAATGTAAAGGAATAATAATGTGCTGACCAGTTGTTATAATCTTGTTGGTTAAATTATTGGCACGCATTAAGTTGGCCGAAGTTACACCGTTTTGATGGGCGATAGTTTCAATAGTATCGCCATTAATAGCTGTAATATGTTTAATACCAGCAACCTTGACCTTTGGTGGCAAAGCCGCGGAGCCTACAGGCACAGCATTCCCGGTAGCTGCATCTGCAATACTGCCCGACGGGGCATTTAGGCGTTTGATAAGGGCATCGTATTTTTCGCCTGCAAGTGTATTTACTGCACTTTCATCGGCAGGATCTGTGGTTTGATACATTGCTGTGGCATCCAGCTTACCTGTTGGCGTAACCCCGTGCGAACCGGTACCCAGTCCCAATAATTCGGTATGACCAAGAAAATAAGCCGCCTTTACGTTTTCAACGCCAACCGCATCCCGAACCTTAATGGCATTACTTATTTCATCATAATCATCATGATAATAAACTAAACTTGCGTCATATGGATATGGGGCGCCTTCAATTATGGCTCGCTTTGGGTCATATGAAGCAAAACCAACCCTGTTAACCAGGTTACCCGGGCCTGACCAGAGTTCTTCTCTAAACATATCATTAAAGCCTTCTTTAAGAATTTGTTTAGTGGTATCAATCATCTGACTATACGTTTTTACGAAATTAGGATGCACTAACAGGTGAAGAGCCTCATGCATAATGGTGGTAAACGCATCCCATCGTCCTTTTCTTTTCTCGTCGTTTGAAGCATTTGCATCGCGTATGTAAGGGTTAATATTTATGCCCCCGGTAGCTTCTGCGGGCCAGCTTTGTACCGTAATGTCAATATCAGGTATAAGCGTTGCATCGTTTGCAATGTGTTCGGCTACAGTATCAATTTCGTTGTTAATGCAATGATGATCAGTACTCTTCATTTGTTCACTTATCCAATAATTTACCCAGCTTTTGCGTCCTCCAGGTGTTTGCCATTGAACCGATTGTGATTGATCTTTAAGTTTACCTTTTACATCAAATGCGCCGGCAGTAAACTTTGATTCGGATAAATGGGTGGCTCCAAGTAAATAACTGCCGAAATATTTTTGCAATTCTTCCTGCACAACGTCGGCCATTGAATTCATTTGAGGGACGGGTAAAACCGGCGATTGTTTTTTTCGGGCGGAAAAATCCGTTGCGGTATCATGAATATATAGCTCTATTACACCTCTTATTTCTTTTTCCAGATCAGGCAATTTAGCGCATATAGGATCTGGCGATGGTACACTGGTTTTACCGCCGCTTGAACTTGCGCCCGGTATCATGGCAGCCTCTGCCTTCGATCGTTGATCGCTCGTTACGGCATGGGTTCCGGCCATTATATCATGCGGTGCTGAGCCCTGTGCAAGCTTTGAAAGCTTAAGTGAAGCCAGGGCGACTAAAGTTTGGTTAATGGACGATTCTTTTACAGGATCAGTGCCGGCTTTTACATTGGAAGTTTCAGTATTATAGTCAACGTTTTTTAAAAATGATTGTGTATGCAAAAAATCCTGCATAATCCCAACGTCAGCCTTAGCGTTAGCCATCCATTTGCCAACATCATTGTTTAAAACTATGCCGAACACACTTTGTGCTGTTTGTTTGCTTAAAACTGGTTGTTCATAATCGGCGATAGCCGCTATAGTTTTAGGTATAGTTGCTTGTGGTACGGTAGTAAGTGGCGATATGGCCGTCACGGCAGGTAACTCGGCCGAATAATCAGCATTATTAAGGTTGGTTGCTAAATGTAAAGAGTCAATTACCTCCAAAACATCTTCTTTAATATTATCAGCAGGCGCTGCACCAACTATTCTGCCCGAATCCAATTTTATAGTTTGTCTTTGAATTGCGCGTTGTAGTTTCTGTCCACGGCCTTGCTGCACCACATGAGTTAACTCATGTGCCATTAATCTTTTGCCGCTATCACTATCCGGTGAGTATTGCCCGCTATTAAAAACAATATTATTGCCGCTGGTATAAGCCAAAGCACTGATAGATTGTGCCGATTTGGCCGCTACAGAATCAGTATGGATTTTTACATTTGAAAAGTCGTGACCAAATTTAGGCTCAAAAAACTGTCTGCTTGAGGCCGGTAAGGATTGGCCCGATGAACCTAAGGAACTTACATAGCTGTCGAGCCCGGTGCTGTCTGTTTCGCTCTGGCTGTTTTCTTTGCGATGAACAAATTTGTCTTCTTCCTCACAAGCCTGGCATTTGCGTTGTATATGTGTATAGGCAGGTTTAAAAAAGGCCTGCTGATTTACAGATGGATCGGCCATGCGCATAACCTTATCGGCCATATGATCGGCTTCCTGCTCATAAACATCATTAGGCTGGTTTACGGTGAGCTTTGGCTGAAAAAAAGCAAGCCTTAAAGACTTCTTTTCTGAAGAATTATCATTACTGTCTTTGGTGTTATTTAAGCCTTTTGCAGCCATTGCTATGTTAAAATATTGAACAAACTTGTCAATTTATATATCACCATAAAATGATTCACCCGGCAGATAGACCTTGACCACTTTCTGTTTTTTTATCAGGTCAAATGACCAGTTGCGTTCATCAGAAAAAAGGCTGTATTCAATCTCTAATACAATGGTGGTTTTGTGTCCATCTTCTTCGCATATAATTTTTACTGCCCGTAACTTGCCGGGAGGTTCGTCTATGTACTCGGGTAAGCTGTTTTCACAATTACATTGCTTAAGTACTTCGCCAACTGTTAATCCTATCCACTTATTTTTATCCATAATTATTTAAGCAAGCTGTGCATCTTTTGGTATCGGACTTGAATCATTGGCCCGGCATGCCCTGTAGTAACATAACCCACAGTTGGCAATAGCGGCTTTTACTGCTACTTCTACCTTTTGCTGGGGAGTACCGCCGGCTTTTGCAAATGCATCGTTCCAGCGTTTGGTCGTATCTTCAGTTTTACATTTATTACGCGCGGCCGCGTCGATGGTATTAAGCAGAAAAATACAGGAGCCGGCCCCAACATATTTCACACTACCCTGAACCCCACTTATGAAGTTGGTAATATCTGCTCCCGAAAAACTCATACCCAGGTATGAGCCTTCGCTTTTGCTATACGGATGCGTATGGAAGGTGCCTGTTGTTGTATCGCCCGCTTGTTCAGCAGGATAAGTAATGTTGCCGCCAGTGCCTGAACCTGGTCTTATTGCGCTTTTACCGGTTTTATCGGTAACTGTTTTACCTCCCTGTTCTTGCACAGTATCACCGCCGTGGCCCGATTTGCTCCAGGCATCGGCAATGGCTTTATAAATATCGTCTGAAATGGTAAATGTTGCCGGACATGGTTTTGGCGGATCCTTTTTTTCGTCTCGTTGAATGCTTTTGGTTTGTGCTGCTCCCTGCTGCACCACGTGCGTTAATTCATGCGCTATCAATCTCTTGCCGCTATCGCTGTCCGGCGAGTATTGCCCGCTGTTAAAAACAATATTATTGCCGCTGGTATAAGCCAGGGCATTAATGGATTGTGCCGATTTAGCCGCTACCGAATCGGTGTGAATTTTTACATTTGAAAAATCATGACCGAACTTGGGTTCAAAAAATTGCCTGCTTGGGGCTGACATGGATTGGCCCGATGAGCTGAGTGAGCTTACATAACCATCCAACTCGTGATTGCCGGCAGTTACGTCTGAATTGTTTTCTTTACGGTGAACATGCTTGTCTTCTTCTTCGCAGGCCTGGCATTTGCGTTGTAGTGCACCATCGGCAGGTTTAAAAAAAGTAGGAGTATTTGCAGACCTATCAGTCATCCGCATCACCTTATCGGCCATGGCATCGGCTTCGCGCTCGTAATGATCGCCCGGCTCATTGACAGAGAGCTTGGCTTGTATTACAGGCCTGAAAAACGAGGCATTACTATTGCTTCGTGCTTCACTATCGTTATTGTGTGAATATAACATTGTTCTCATAATGCCCCATTTAATACCAATCAACACTTAATATATTTTCCATCCAAGGATGACGGATGGTTGAAAATCCCCAGGGTATAGTGCCCAATAACACATCCAACCCTCTTTGTTCAACCTTTAACAGCCAGCCATTTTCTCTTAACTCCAGGTTGCCGTTGCGCAGCAAAAAACTTTCGCGTAGTCCCTGAACCGAGGTGTTTTTTAATGAATTCCATGCATTTAGTACAGCTTCCAGCAATCCGTCCGAAAACATTTTTTCCGTTTCGCTTACTATTATAGCGGTTGCTAAAGGTTGTTGGAGCGGGTAACCGCACAGTATTTTTTGAAGAACCAGATCAAATTCGGCCGCCTCGGTATTGCCGGTGGTGAGGTAATAAAGCAACATTACCGCCCGCTCGCGTGCCTGGTCATTAATAAATTTGTTATTGTTCATTAACTCCAGCCTTTCAAAGTAGGGTTTAAAGAAAGGGTTTAATAGCACCAGGCCGCAGGTATTTATGCTGATAATGTCTTTCTCATCAGCCTGCTTTTTCTTTTTGATGCTGTCTTTTTTATTTGGGGCGGGTTTATTTGCTTCTTCGCTGTTATAAGCAGAATTGTCGCCCGCGGATGTGTGTTGTTCCGCCATATTTTTGTTTGCTAAATTATTTGTGTCGATGCTTTTATCCGGATCATTGTTGTTTCCTATTCGATTGTTATCGTCTGCTGAGGCTGTCAAATCAACAATATCCTCTTTGGTACCGCTCCTTGTGTTGTCCGGTTTAGTTTTGTCTAATATGGTTCCATCTTCCATCTTTAAAAGCTGAATCCATTGTTTAAAGGCATCTTTAACAACAGCTGTTTTAAGTATGCTGCTTATTTGCTTTTCTCTGGCAGTTGTAATGTGTTTGCCTTTTATGCCAAAATGTGCCGAAAGCAGTTTTAAGATTGATAGCGCATAGGCCTTGTCCGGCGCGTTTAACAAAACCTGGAAAGCTGATTGCCATACCTGATTACGCACCGTTTGGCTGTTTAAATTAAAATAGGATGGTGTGGTGGATGGCTGTTGCTCTTTTTTTGAGCCGATGTTTATTTTGCCCTTATCAAAAATACTCAATACAAAAGTAAAATCCGTAAAAAGCTGCTTCCAATTGTTGCGGGTAAAAGTTGTTGCGTTTTGTATGATGGCAGCCAGTAAATGATCAGAAAATTGCAGAATAAGCCGATCAATAACCGCACTGTTTTGTTGCTGAGCTTCTTGAAGCCATTCAACCAGGTATTGATATTCGGTTTTGGTAAGAATTTTTAAAATGTCAGTTTCCCAGTCGGCTATATTTACAGTGGATGAATACCAGGGCAGGTAGCCTTTTTCCAGGAAAAATATAAGGGCATCAGCTACAGATTGGGCTTCGCTGATGATTGATTCAGCACCGGCAGAATTGTTGGCTATACTATCGCTTTTGGCCGACAGGCTTTCGGCAAGTGCCGTAATAAATTTGCTTTTAAATTCCTGCTCAAAATTATTGGGATTAATATCTCCCAAATTTAATTGAAGCGTATCAATACGTACAACTTTACCGGGCGGAAAAGCCTTATCCAGTGCCGACTCTAAGCTGGTTTTTAATTCGTTTTGAAGCAAGTAACTCACCATCGACTGCAAAGCAAATGCATCATCTTTTTTGGAGACTTGAAGCGTTACTTTTTGCCGGTGGACGAGATGTTTTTCCATTAATACGTGCTAGCTAACTTTTTTTAGTAAACAAATTCTTTATTCCTGATACGATACCAGTTGAGCCTGTGCTTGGCGGTGTTTCTGGTTCGGCCGCAGGTTTTGCTGCCGGTTCGGCCGCCTGAGTAACTGTAGGTTTTGCAGCCTCAGTTGCCGCCGGAGTTGCCGGTTTAGCCGTTGGTGCAGTTGCAGGTTTAACGGCGTCGGCTTCAGCCGGAGTTACAGGTTTGGCCGTTGGTGCAGCCGCTTTTGTTGCAGGTTTTACAGCCTCAGTTGCCGCCGGAGTTACAGGTTTGGCCGCTGTTGCTATAGTTGCCGGTTTCGCAGCCTCGGTTTCTACCTGAGCCGCGGGTTTAGCCGTTGGTGCAGTAACGCTAGTTGCAGGTTTTGCAGCCGCAGTTTCTGCTGAAGTCACCGGTTTGGCCGTTGGAGCCGCAGATGCTGTAGCTGCCGGTTTTGCAGCTTCTGTTGCAGCAACGGGAGTTGCTTCTGGCTTGGCTACATTAGTCGCGGTGGCTGCGGTGGCGGGCACCGCGGTAGCAGGTTTAGCTGTTTGTGCAGCTACTGTTGCAGCAACCGGGTTTGCTTCCGGCTTAACTACCTGGCCAGTTTCGACTGTAGCAGCAGGTGTTGTTTCTGGTTTAGCTACAGTGGAGGTAATTGGTTCCGCAACGGGTTTAATTGCTGGCGCGGCTTCTGCCTGTGTAGCTGGCGCAGCTTCCGCTTTTATAGGTTGCGCTGTTGTTGCTGTTGTTTCTGGTTTGGCTACAGTTGTAGCAACTGGTTCTGCAACAGGTTTAATTGTTGGTGTTGCTTCTGCCTGTATAGATGGCGCAGCTTCCGCTTTTATAGGTTGCGCTGTTGTTTCAGATTTGGCAACTGGCTCGGCAACAGGTTTAATTGTTGGCGCTGCTTCTGCCTGTGTGGCTGGTGCAGCTTCCGCTTTTATAGGTTGCGCTGTTGTTGCTGTTGTTTCTGATTTGGCAACAGTTGTAGCAACTGGTTCGGTAACGGGTTTAATTGTTGGTGCTGCTTCTGCAGTTGTTACCGGTTTAGCTATTGGTGCTGCTTCCTGGGCTGCAACTGGCGCGGTTTCAGCTTTTGCTACGGGTGCTGCCTCGGTAGTCGTTACCGGTTTAGTTACTGGTGCAGGTGCTGCCGCTTCCTTAGCAATTGGTGCAGTTTCTGCTGTGGTATCCAGTTTAGCTACCGGTGGAGTTTGCGGTGTTTCCACTGGTATTTTTACTGGTCCGGTTACCGGTGTCGGTATTTTAGGTATTGTTGGGTTTGATGGCGGTGTTCCCGGAGGATTTTCACTTAAGCCATTACCGGTAATGTATAGCGTTTTGGTAACCGCTGCCTGGGCGCATTTTCCGTTGGATACGGTAAGTGTTGCAAATGTTTTTGTTTCTATGCCGGTAGGATTAACCGTTGCAGTCAATTCAGGCGATTCAACAGCCGAGGTGGCTGTAGAGAAACCTGTTCCAAAGCTCCATTTATAAGTATAAGCGGTGTTTTTCTGATCAGGTGCGAAATCAGCCGTTACAATGGTAGCGCCGTTTATATTGTTAACCTTTGATGTAAACGTGAACGTACTTACTGGAGTTGCCAGCACGGTAACTGTAACCGGATCGGACGCTATACCATCTAGCGTATAAACTATGGTGAACGTACCTGCTTTTGCGGTAGCCGGTGTAAAGGTAAGCTTGGTTGGATCGAGGCCCGGTACGGTATTAAACGTACCGCCTGCAGCCGAAACTTTTATCGCTTCGGCGGTGGTATCGTTGTCGCAGAACGAGGTGCCCATGGTTATGGTTGGTTTTACCGGCGCTGTTTCGGTTAAACCACCTGCTGTAATAAATAACTTTTTGGTAACAGCTGCCTGGGCACATTTTCCGTTGGATACGGTGAGTGTTGCAGTAGTTGCAATTGGCCCAACTGTTGGACTAACGTGCGCCGTTAATTCAGGCGACTGAACTGCCGAGGTGGTTGCGGAAAAGCCCGCTCCGAAGCTCCATTGATAAGTATAGGCGCTATTTACCTGATCGGGTGTGAAATCAGCGGTTATTGTGGTAATATCGCTGTCGGAAGCGCTAACTTTTGATGTAAAGGTGAAAGTACTTACCGGGGTTGCCAGTACAACAACTGTAACCGGATCAGACACTACTCCATTTAACGTATAGGTGATAGTGAACGTGCCGGCTTTTGCGGTAGCCGGTGTAAAGGTAAGTTTTGTTGGATCGAGCCCGGCTACGGTGTTAAATGTACCGCCTGGAGCAGAAACGGTTATCGGCTCGGCTGTGGTATCATTATCGCAAAATGTAGTACCCATGGTTATTACGGGTTTTACAGGAGGCGGTGTAGTAGTTGTGGTATTGGTTAATACATAAGCAACCGGCGGGCAATCAGAGCAGCATAAATAAGGGATATAAAAATCAGCAATAACCGCTCCGTCAGTTAAAGTATAGCCGGTTGGTTTCCTCACTGGAATTCGACCCAGTATGTTTAATATATTTTGGCGCTCAGCAGCTGTAAAAGCGCTGGAATCATTTATGTAACTGCCAATATAACTTAAAGTACTGGTTGACAGCACAGGCGTTTCGGCGGCAGTGGTGGTACTTGCGGCTACAGCATCGGTTGTGTTTGCCTCGGTTGCTAAAACATCGGTATTTACCCTGTCGGTAACCAGCATCCGTTTATCAGCTAATGCGGACGTTGAAACGTCGGTTGCGGCGAATGTATTGGCTGTGTTGGCAGTTGCAGCGGTGTCGGCGGTATTGGCGTTGGTTGGGGTGGTAGTAGTTGCCGTATGATAAACCAATACAAACGTGCCACCTTTAGGCACACCTGCCTTATGCTCCAACCCGGTATGGTTTTTATAATAGTTTAAAAAAGTGAGCTGTTGCTGATAGTTGGTTAAGCGGGTGGTGTAGGTGTTATTTAATACCTGAAGTCGTTCTTCCAAACACATATTGGTTAGCAGGCCAAGCTCTTCAACTAACAAGTCAAGCTCAGTATCTTCGGCCAATGTAACATACTGTGCGTTGGCACCTGTATTAGTGCTTGATGCTATTTGTTCGGTCAAATCCATCAAAATGCCTAAGGCAGCCAGTGTTTCTGTCAGATAGGTTTGATAAACGGTGTTGAAATTGGTGATATCTAACTCAGCAAGTGTGTTGGTGTTTAGTACATACATCAGCTCTTCAACAGCATCGACAAAAGCAAATAAATAATAATAAACTGTTGTTAATGAGTTGCTGGAGTCTATTTGTACCGGGTTGGTAAATACGCCAGTGCTGCTTAATGCACTTATGTAAGCACTGCCAACCGTATTGGCAACAGGCGTGCAGTATTTTTGCATAAAATCGCCTTTTTTATAAGCCGTACTTTTTAGGGCCAATATATCTATAGTTGCGGGCGCCAGTTTAAATGCTGTATAATTTAAAGTGGTGGTTTTCGGTATTTCATACAAGAAGTCCCGGGTAGTGGTAAAGTTGGTGGCGGTTGTCGGCGCTGTTGCCGCAGGCGCCGCTACTACGTAAGGTAGTTTGGTTACAAAACAAAATACGGTATGAATTTTACAGGCAGCCTCACTAACAATTAACTGGTAATCGGCATCCAGGTCGTTCATATTGCATTGTGGCAGAGCCGCTGTTGATTGCAACAGATCGGCGGAGATGGCTACTACATCAAACGGCAGGTTATATTTTGATTGCTGACCAATAATATTGGTTAAAACAGTATTATAATTTTGCCCAATATGCCCTTCGACCCTAAAGAAATTGAACGATTCGATATCATACAACAATGGTGTTGTAACTGCGGCATCGCTGCTGTAAAGCGAGGCGTTATAACTTAAATTGCTGGTAGCCTGCCCTTGCGTGGTTTTATAATAGTTCCAGTATTTATATAATTCGGAGCCACTTACGTTTGGCTTGTAATAATATGGAATGGCCCGTTCTGAAAGTGGTGGGAACTCGTAATTGCTAGGTGTTATGGTAATGGCAGCCTGTAACTGCAGCGCTGTTGATTGTACGGTAAAGTAGTTAACCATAATTACCATCCTGTTAAATAACAGCGCAGCATCTGCCACATCATTACTGCCCATTTTGTTAAACAGTGCCGAATAGGTAAAATAGGTGCGATAAGGATCAGTCGAATACGAACTGGTAGCCTGCGATGCGCTGCCCAAAACCAGGTGTAGCGGAAACAGGCTTTCATCGGGGCAGCAGGTACCTACAATGTCCGATGCCTTGGCAGTAAACTCCTGGTAGGCTTTTATCAAATCATCAACAAAATCATATAAATACTGTATAAAGACAGGATTTTGAGATTGAATGCTGCTCCTGGCGCTTTGTAAATTGGCCAATAGGTTGGTGAACGGATTAGCAGTTGCGCCTACCAGCGAACCATATTGATTATAGCAAGCTGTATAAGCATTGGCAACCTGTGTTAAGGTGGCATCATCTACCAAATTAACAAAACCGTTTATTACATCGGAGGCATTGTTAAGCGCGGCGTAGGGTACGTTATACCGTTTAAGACTAACCTGGTTGGTGAAACTGAGGTTTAACCTTTGTAATAAAGGTATAGATATTCTGATAGTTGATGTGCCCGGCAAATTATTGGTGGCTACCAGCAATGGCCTTAAAGTAAAAACCATTGTTGAACCATTATTATTACAATCGAGCATGTTGCAATTCTTCAGCTCGGTTTCTGCGGCTTCCAGAAATAACACTACTGCATAGTTGGCTAAAGTGCTGGCAGATGATGATATGGTTACCGCAGCACTTTGTTGCGCACTTTCCAGAGCGTTATACTGATCATCGCTGAGTAGCTGATAAACTGTTAAGTTTTGACAAAACGGCTTATAAAATGGCAGGTTACCGGTATAGGTAAACGGCAAATCCTGCGGCATATCAACCGGCGAATAAGGAATATAATAGGTGTATTGGGTGGTACACTGATTAATGAGGTATCCCTGCGATGTAATGCCGGTGCCTTTGTTTATTTGAATAACGCCGGGATTAAGAACAATGTCAAACCCGCAAACAATACCAATACCTATTAATTTGTTCCTTGTCCAGCGGTTTTGCTGATCCAGGTAGTTAAAGGTTTCATTAAGGTGATCATTGGTGAGCACCTGGTCTGGTTCAAATACGATGTATTCAATTGGATTTGCCATATATCAATTTTTTAAAGATCCTAAAATGGTTTTTCCCAGCATCACAGGGTTGGTGTTTACGCTTTCAGCACAATCGTGCAGCGTAGCAACCGGATACTGACTGTACAGAGTGAATAGTAAGTTCAATAAAGTATCATTATTTGTTTGAAGCGTTGTAAGGTTTGCCAGCGTATTGGCTGCGCCATAATTTGCCAGCGCCGTAATCCAGGCCTTGTATGCGTTTTCAAAATCAAAAAGCATCACATCATCCAGCCAGCATATTTTTACCATGGCATGTGCCGGCAGTTCCTGACGTATAATGTCTTCAAAATAAGTTCTGAAAGCCATGCTTTGAAAATGTACCGGCCAATAGGGCAGTACCACCGATATGCGGAATGAATAGGGATCCTGTTCACCGCAGAAATCGCAATTGTCGTTTAAACAAACCGGGGCAAGCGCAAAGCTTTCGGTACGGGGCCTTAATAAAATATGCTCAATCAGGTGCATACCTTCGGCGTCGCACTGGTTATTAAATTCAGTTGTAAATTGTGTTAATGCCGTTTGGGCAGCTTGCTGACTGGTTAAATTGTTGCTTATGGCCAGGTTATTGCCCTTGCCATCAGTAACATATAGGTTCCAGTTGGTGCCGGTTTGGGTAATGGCATAGTATTCGCCCGACAATACCTGGTCCATAAAGGCCGGCAGCGCGTTATTTAAATCATCCTTTGTTGCATAGCTGGTTACGGAAGTTAGGGTATTACCCTGCCCATCACTAAATTGGTACTGATATTTAGCCGGTGTAGCAGTTGTGGGAATAATGGTGGCGTTGCCAATGCAATATAAAAACCTGCGGTAATAATTACTAAAGCCGCCCAATGAAGCCAGTTTTTTTTCGGCACCCGATACATTATCGGTATCCCATAGTTGTGTAGTATCTATAGAAAAATCAGCTTTTTGAGGGCAATAGTTATATGCCCTGCCACGCTGATAGCTTACCACCGGGTAGTTTTGCAGGAATTGAATTTTATTGGTAATCAAACTGGCCGGATCAATGCTGGTTTCTTGCTGGGTGGTATAATCCAGCGAGTACATGAGCAATACATACTGGTCAAACGACTCGGCAAAGCGGCTCATTAAATGATCCAGGAAACGGCTACGCCTGTCCAGAAAAACCTCGTTGGTTTCATATAGCGCCTGCCATGGGTTGGCTGTGGTGTTGGCTGAATCCTGGGTACCGTATACCAGTTGATCAATGGTATTGCCCGCAGTAATATCTTTATAAACCGGCAGTATATTATTTATATCGCCCAAAAACTGGGCATAATAAGTCTGGATGGTAGTGTCTGTTGAGAACAGCTCTTTGGCATTTTTTAGCTGCGAATAAAAATCGGCTAGTAGCTGATCATAAAGCAGCATATAAGCCCTTAACTGATTGGCCTGCCCCTGTCTTTGATTAGTTGAATTTGGCGGCAAACCCACATTGCCGATGCCATAGGTTGCCGGAAGCAGGTTTTGAACCGACGTGTAGCTATCCAGTGGATAATATACGCCTCCGGGGATGGCAATATCGTCGGTATGGCCTGATAGTTTGTTGCGTGCCTTTACAGCATTCATCCATTGCAAAATGCTCCGCACATCGGCAAGCGAAGGCAGATAAGGGAACTGGTTTTTGTAAAAAGTTATCTTTGATTTTGTTTCGGCCAAAACAGGTTTGCATCCCGATGAGATGGGCATGCACCATTGTTTGCCGGTTTCATTAACAATCGGGTTGTCATTGGCATCGTACTTGGTCATGCGGAAGTTGCGGCAGGCCAGCACGCCATCAATATTCATAATCAGGCTGATAATTTCTGAAGCATAAATTTCATCCCGTAGTTGTGTTTGATCCAGCTCGGTGGTGTCAATAAAGCCATGCTGTAAAACCGGGCCTTCAAAAATCTGATCGGTAGTATAGCCTTTGGCCTGCATATCGCTCAGCAAGTAAAAGTTAACAGAGGGGTCAAGATATCCTTCAATAGCATAAAAAACCTGCGCCTGCACCTGTTCCATATCCGCCGAAGGCGTTACGTCAATATCGCAGCAAATGGCTACCTCCTCATCGGTAATGGTGGTTACGCTAACAAAATCTTCGCACAGGTTGCGGTTTTGGTTTAGGGTGATGATTGCCGTTCTGACTATATCATATGACTTTTGTATTTTAAGCAGATAAAGATTGAGCACCTGCGCGGTAAAGGTAGCATCAAAAAATGCCTGAATTTCGCTGTTACTTACGGTTTGCCCGGCAGGCTGCAGATCAACCGCAATGGGGCCGCTGATGGTGATGGTTTTACTTGCTCCATTATCCAGGTAAGAAAATGTGATGTTGATAGTCAGATTATCGCCTGTGGTAAAATTATTGCTTATGGCGTTTACTGATGCTATCTGGATATTCAGCAAATCAGCAACTGAAGCAGCACTCCATACCGGAAAAGCTATGGTAAGGCTTACGCTGCCGCTTACAAATGATGTACTGGTGGCAGGGTTTAACACCTGTAGTTCGCCATTGTTTAAATCGCCGAGTTGATCGTCGTTATCCAGATCGAGCAGTACTTTGTACAGGCCTCCTAAATATACATGGTGTGGCGTTGTTGTGGTTGTAGTTAGCGCATCGGCCTGGCAATCGGCAAAAATAGCTACCTCGCCGGCGGGTACTTGCCTGTCGTTTACCGTATAATGCGTGGCCGTTAACAGCCACGCATTATGTACACCCATTATGTCGATGAGTAGTTTTCGGTAATCGTCAATATTTAAAGGCGACTGGGTAAGAATGCTCCTGGCGGTATATAATGTTTGGGCCGATGATATGGTGCCATTCTGCTCGGTGAGCAAATCCTGCATAGGCAGATCGGTGCGGTAACCCAGCTCGGTGATGGCATAGCAAAGCGCCTCCAAAATGGTGATGCCCGGATCGTGTTCGTTGTAATCGGTCCAGATGTTGCTGCCCAATTGCTCAATATAGCTCAGGCCTGCCTGCAAAAGGAAAGCATAATCCTGATCGTTGGTGAGGACGGGGTTTTTGGATATAGTTAATTCATTCATTAGCAATCGCAATTAGCAGGGTTACTGATCAGGTGTCTGGTATTGGTTGCAGCGTCATAATAGGAAACTAAAATGGAGCGTGCGGTAGTTGGCGTGGCTTCTTCAATGTTGTAAAATGTTTGTTCAACAACAGATCCGTTGCGTATAATCTGGCTCATTATAAAACAGGTAACATAATCAACATAAACCCTTTCCTCCACAAAATTGAGCACTACTGATTTTTGAATGGTGGTGCCAAAGTCAATGTCCTGCGGGTTGCCAAATGCCCATGGGGTTAAAAACTGTTCTATGTCATTATTTAACTGGTTGGTATAATAAACCGGGTCGTAGTTTTCTTTAAAGGTTACCGAAAATGCAAACTGTACCTCCTCAAATTGCGGGTTGCAAACATTAACGGTTACAAAAGGAGAGGTTAAGCCGGCAAGGTAAATTTGTATATCGGCCAGCAAGCCTATACTGGTATATGGCCTTAATATATTGGCCATGCTTAGCTGCGTTAAATCGGGAATGGTTACTACCATCACTTGCCCGGCTAAGGTTTCGGCATAATCTTGTTGATAGGTAATGGTGTCAGTAATAAAACCGGTATGACTAAGACATTTTGCCTTGAAAATTTGCGGGAAATATTGTAAGGTTAACCGTTCATAATCCCATGCGGTAATAGCACGATGTTTATGACGTAAACGTTCGCTCACCCGTACGTAAAATTGACTATCGGTCTCCACAACGCGACCGCCGAATGAGGTGTAGGGTTGCTGTGTTTGTTTTAAAGCCGCATCGGCCACGGCAGGTTTACTGATGGTATTTGCTTTGATGGGGGCTGTAAATACTACGTTGCTGCCGGCGGTTTGTACAAACTGCGCCTGCGATGCATTGGTATCAATAGCTATTAAATTACATACTGCATCGGTATCATGGTTAACTACTGCTTTTATCCAGATGTAGTTATTGTCGGCACGCGTATTGGTAAGGGTTGCGGTGCCAGGTACATTAAAAATAATGATGCCTGAACTGGTAAGGTTATTGGTGCCATCTGTCACCGCCTGTGCGGTAAACTGTACCCAGTTATTGGCCTGTAAATAATACCAGTCAACCTCCGTCATGTTTTTTAGCGGGTTGGCACTTCCTTCTGATACCTGGAACAATACGGAGAATGTTTCATCGGCCAGTGCATTGGCAAGGCCTATCCACAATTCGCCGCCATTATCGTTAGCGCTGCCATCATCCAAATTAAATAAAGGCAAAACGGTAAGCGCGGCATCGGTAGTGATAAATGGATGCATTTCGCGATAGCCAAAAGGCTCTACCTGGTAATAATAGTTGGTACGCGTATTAAAGGCCGCGGCAGTATTGGTAAACAGTAGGTTATCTTCGGCACTATAGGAAAGATATACTGATTTTATCGCCGGCGGTGTTGCTACAGGGGTAGTTACTTTATTAACTACATAACCGGTTATGGTAGGTGGTGTGCCTCCATCATTAGTTACAGTAACAGAGGGTTGTGGGATGCTGTTTAAAAATGTACTGAGGTTATATTCGGTCACGTTTAATTCCAGCTCAATAAAGCCATCAATGCTGGTAGCATCGTAGGCCACATTTGCCGTAAAATCAGCAGGCGACTGTACAATATTGTTTAACCCGGTGGTTGTTACCTCTTGCGGATAAAGGTAGATTATCGGGTCAACTATAATTATCGGATCAATTGTAAACCCAGGATCGGTAAATCCGGTACCTATAGAATAACCTGCACCGGGTGAATATCCCGGGTCTATGGAGCGTGCGGGGCCTGTTACTTTATATTCGTCTTTTTCAATATCATCGGGCGTTACCGTATAATCGGTTAGTTTTTTTGCCGAAGTTTCAAACAGTGTTTTATCAAGTGTTAAGCCTGCTGTTGCATCTTTCAACGTCCATATGATTGTTGATACCGGTGGCTGGGGCGAGGTTAGTTTAATATCTGATGCGTATAAACTTACAGATGCCTGGGAATTAATACTCTGCCAGCTGCCTTTTGTTAATGCTGATATTAAAACAGTTGTATCCAAATTTGGATCCTGCTGCCAGTCAAAATTGATAGTTAGGGCGGTAAGTTCTTTTTGAAAAACTTCCTTACTGCCTATTATAAATGAAGCACCCTGATCAGGAAAATCGCCAAAAACTTTAAATGGCTTGGAGGTATCTATCTTACCGTCGTCATTTTGTAATATCAGGTTCTTAACCGAATCGACACTTACAGAAACGGTTATGGTTTCAATGGACAACGCCTTAATGGTTTGGTAAGAGGTATAACTGCTTAGTATAACCTGTACCATAGGTAAAGCGACGGTAAAGTTGCCGCTGTGTAGTTTTGATGAATAGGGGATAATAGGCGGTGCGTCTCCCTCCAGTGTTACCGATAGCGAAAATGAATTGCCGCTGATGGACGCTGTATAAGCCGATGCAGTATACCAGCCGGTTTTACCGGTAAGCTGCACGGTAAATATACCCGACAGATCTGTTTGCGCGATGTTGTTAAGACTGCTGCAATTAAAAGTGACCGTAACGGTGCGGTTACCTTCGTTTAAGTAAAGTACATTGCTGGCTATGGCAAAGCCCAGGGTTGCATTGGCCAGGTTTTGCTGCGGATCGCCGAAGGGGAACCACGAGCCATCGGCACTTAACAGTTTTGCGCCCTGTCCATCGGCCGAGTTGGCTGTTGGCGATGCAAATAGTGTTGTTGGATTAATGCCTTTATTTAAAAATATGGAGCGCATTAATTGTACGCTGGCAGTTTGCAAAACCACATCATTGGTGGTTGCATAAAAAATATTATTGCTATTGGCATCCTTGCCTGCGGCGAACGAAGTGCCAGCGGGGATTAAATGCTGGCTGATATTTTTTTGCAATGTAAAAACCAGGTCGACCAAATCAGGCTCGGCGGCATTGTTGCTTAGCTCCAGCACTTGTTTGTAATAAAAATCGAGGTGATTTTTAGTATAGTTATTTAAGTGCTGCTGTGAAAAATTAAACAGCTTTAAAAAAGTAAGATACAAGGCATAGTGTGGTGCGTGGGTTGGGCTATCGCTCAACACATTTTGCAGGTAGGTAGGGGTTTGGCTAACGATATTGGTTATACCATCAATAAAAGATTGGTACACCCCGGTAAATAAGTTGTGTGTTAAAACCTGGTTAATATTGCTCTGTACCAGTTTAGGGCCCAACGTGTTGCTTAAAAGTATAGGCTCGGCCGTAGTAGAAGGCTGAATATTAAATGGTGTTGTTAGCGGTGGCTGCGGCGGCACAACAAAGTTTTGCGAAAAAACCAGCATATCAACCGGGGTAGGGTAGGTGAAAGTTGATGTTACATCAATCAAATTATATGATGGCGACGCGCCCGGTGCCGAAATGCCAATAAACTGCTTATAGTATTGCCACAACGCATTTAGCGGCGTAACCAAACTGGATATAATAGAAACCGATAAAAATGTAGAGTAATCGGACCCAACAGGCAACTGATTATATGCATTCAATATGCCCGATGCCAGCGAAAAGGCAAAATCAAACAACACTTTGAAATAGTTGGTTGCATCAGTAGCTGTGGTTGCATTTATAGCACTATCGCTAACGGTTTTTATAAACTCAGCATAGTCTTGTGTGGTCCAGTTGGCCAGGGAGGCAATAATTACTACACTGTCGCTGCCCATTAAATCCTGCCAATCGCCGGTAACGGTATTGGTAAGATCATAATAGTTTAGGTAGGCGCTGTAATTTTTAATAAACAGGATCAGATCAGCCGTAGTGCGCTCATCTACCTGCGGGCTGGCAGCCAATAAAGCATCCAATGAACGCTGCGCCTGGCTGGTGCCGCTGTACGAAAGTAAGCTGGTGTCTGTACAATTATTTGCCATTACTGTATTTCTGTTCCTTCGTTTATGTAATAAGGATATACAAAATTGAACCTGGAGTTAGTGGTGCGCACGGTGTATGTGACGCTGATAATAATCACACCACTGGTTGACTGGCTATCATCTATCGTAACAGCGTTTAAATCAATCCTGGGTTCATAATAAAGTATAGCCGTTCTGATCATTTCACTTATGTAGGTTTTAAATGTGGTGGTTATGGGTTCAAAAACCATCTCATTTAAATTACAACCATAATTAGGTACCATTACCCTTTCGCCGGTGCGTGTTGCCAGCAATATCTGTAAGCTAAGCTGTATGTCAACATCGTCGCTGGTCATTACCACGGTATTATTAACATTGTCGAACGTTGGTGGAAAACTCCACCCTGTTCCTAAAAAATCAGACATATTAACCTCCTATCATTACTGTTGGACATCCTAATATTATTGAACCGCCATGTGCGGTCATGTCGCCCATGCGGGCAGCTGGCATTCCACCAATCAATACCGTTGACGAGCCCATTGCGATTACATCAGGTGGTCCTACGCAAGTACACATATCGCCAACCCTCGCCGCAGGTAGCCCGCCTATTAAAACGGTAGGCGCCCCTGGTGGCAAAATTGGCCCCCCAACGTGAGGAACCGGCCCGGTTGACAATGGGCATACATGCATATCTGATGCTCTTGCTGCAAATGGCATAGTTTTTAGTTTTTGAGCCTCACCTAAATCCTCTCCAAAGGAGAGGACTTGAGCTTCGCGCTTATTTAATTTATATCGGTTGACCTCACTTTAACCCGTCCGTTGTCTAACTCCCCTCTCCTTGCGCCACCGCTAAAGCTAAGGCGGCACGCGGTTGGAGAGGGGCCGGGGGTGAGGCTAATTTATCATTACAATTCCGCCTTTTATGGTGGCGGTACCCGAGCCTTCAACCTTAACGGATGGTGCCGACAACGAAGCCGCGCCACTTCCTGCGTTGATGGATGCACCGCCTGAGCTTACTGCAAAGCTTGACGATGGGCTTATAGAAACATTAGCTGCCGAAACGGTTAAGTCGCCGGTTGCTGTTAATTTTATATCGCCGGCGCTCTTCATGGTGATGGCTGATGAATCCATTGAAAAAGTGTTGCCGTTTTCATCTTCCATACTCATTACACCGTCCTGCTCGCTGATGGTCATCTTTTTGCCGGCCGGTGTTGTTATTTTTAATGATTTTTCTGAATCGTTAAAAAGCATAGTCATGCCGCTGCGGGAGGTATAACCTTTTTGGTCGTTTTGGTTTGATGCCTGCAAAGGCGCCGGGTTGTTGCTGCTGTTCAGCATGCCCAGTATAACCGGGCGGCGCGGATCGTTATTTAAAAAACCAACAATTACCTCATCGCCAATTTCGGGACGGAAAAACATGCCCCGTTTGTTACCTGCATCGAGGGATGCTATGCGGCCCCAAATGCCGTCTTCGTTCGGATCAATTATGGGCAGCCTGAACTTTACGCGGTCCTGACTGTCGGGATCGTTTTCCAGATCGGTTACTATTCCAATCTGCAGGCCCTGTATTGCCGGCAGCATATCTGTAGCGGGCGAAGAGTTAAAATCGGGCTGCTTGCTGAATAGCTCGTTTGAAAGGCCGAACTGCACATCAGTGGTCCAATTGCCACCTGTAATTTCGTGGCGTACGCCAGATACAAATACGGCTCCGTTAAAACGATCGCCCACGCCGCCTATGTTAATCATATCGCCGGGACTTAGCTCGCCGCCATATCCCCTGAAACGCACGCGACCGCGGCAGCGCGACATGCGGGCTTTTAGTAAGCGTGAATCGGCCAGGTTTTGCAGCTCATCCGTAGTAACATCGCCGCCCGAATACAAATCATATTCGGCTATGCTGAGTACGCTTCCCAAATCACTGCTGGATATGTTGCCGTTTTCTGTAAAACCAGGCTCGGCGGCACTTGCTGTGGCAATGGCCTGGTTGGTATAATCCCATGTTTTGGCTACCAGGCTTTGGTACTGGTTGCGGGCATCCAAATCGGCATCAAACTCCAGCATGGTGGCGCCAAACACAACATCAAGTACGGTTGCCGTAGTAAAATCGGGCTTTTTTGCGGTTATTTTACCATTGCTAACCGAGCATAATTTGCCATTAGCTTCCATGCGCGCCATCACAAAATCCCAATCGGTACAATCATATTGCACAATAGATTCTAAGGTGGCACTGGTATCTTCTATATCACAATCAAGCGAGTAGGTGCCTATAATCTGCTGGGCAGCGTCGCTATCTTTCATGTTATAGAAATACTTGTTTTTGCGCGCTACTGTCATTTTTACAGCATTATCGCGGCAATCCAAAATCAGCACGGGCGAACCATTATTACGCACCTTTAAGCTATGCCGCAAAATAATACCATCAAAAATTGTCGATTCATCTGAGTGATAACCAGCCGTAACCTCAATTGCAGCCCCCGGCACCAGTGTAGCCTCATCGCTTATGGGGAAATCCTGTTTAGCCGGATCGCCATCATAAATAACCAGCTTAGCCATGGGTATCCGGTTCATTTCGTTAGTGAAACTCATTGATACTACCTGGTACGTAGTAGCCAAAGCGGTGCCATTTACCTTTATGGTAAACGTAACCAAATCAACATTCTGCGTTCCGGGTAATGATTGGCTAAGCGGCATATTAAGTGGTAATTGGAGGTAAAATAATTTTTGTTCCTGATTGAAGGTTCTTAAAATCTGTAAGGCCATTAAACTGGGCTACCTGATAATAATATTTGCTGTCGCCATATTCGCGATAACAGATCAGCGGCAGTGTGTCGCCATCTTTCACCGTTCGTACATGCGTTAAATCCGGCGATTGCCGCCCTTCTATGGCTGCCAGCTTAACTTCGTCAATCACTCCCTGAAAAGTGCATTCCGCTTCGGCCCTTAAAGGTGATCCATCGGGGTTGAACAATTTAAAGGTGATCGTCATGCGGGTGGCCTGGCAATTATATAGCAAGGGCCCCCATTGTAATTGCACAAAACGCGGCTGGTGTGTGTCGCCGGCATATTGATAAACTACCGATTTGAAATTCTGATAATCCTGCATTACATCAGGTTTATTTGCCGGCAAGCCTGGTACCGCCAAGCCCGAAAGCAAACCACCACCACCCCGTTGAATTACGCCGGTACCATCAAACAAAAACTTAAAAGTGAGGGATTGCGGCGATCTTTTGTTGAAAGATGTAATACTTTCGCTCGATCCCTGGGCGCTTTTATCACTGGTTTCGGAAGCATAGGTCAGCGCATAAGATTCCGGATTAATCAGCACCTCATACGAATCGCCCGACTGGGTGGTAAAGCCAATGTCGTCATACGCCACCAGCTTCATTTTTAATAATTGTCCGGAGCTCATTAGCGTTCTTTTTGTTCTTTTAAAATTTCCAATACCTGCTCAACACATTTGGCAATCAAGTCGTCATTGCCGCCTTTTGAGGCGGAAGCGCCGCTGCCGCCGGATGAGGGTTTGTTAGCCCCCCCGTCCTGAACAGCCGCAATAATTTGAATTTCGCGTATATCAACAGGCATGGTATTCTATTTAAAAATTAAACAACATTTTATTTAAGCCACCGTAATACTGGCACTTGGACTCGAGCTGCCACCAAGTAAACCTGCTACGGCCCCAATTGCAGCCCCAACAGCGGCCGAAAGGTTTAGCGTGGTGTAATACTCGTATCGCAAGGTTATCGATTCAATCACAATCTGACTTTGTTCGGCATTTAAACCCGAAAGTTCATATTTGATAGGAATGGCATTGGTTATATACCATGATGATACCGGCAAATGATTTTCATCTAATAACGATATCAGCATATTGGTGGGCTGGTAATTGAAGTTTTCAATCGAATCCAGGCACCATGCGGTAATTCCCGAAACCAGTGTCCATCCCCGTTTTAAAACCAGGTCGGTATAAGTGTTTCTTCCCGGCAGGCGATGCACAAAGCGGTTTTCGCCACCTTCGGGATAAGTATCCATATTGACGTTTACGCTGAGGCCGGTAACTTCCTGAAAACGGAAATCGTTGGGTACCTGCGGAAAGATCTCAAATACCACCAAAAAATGAAACCCGGTATAAGGATAATCAAACATGCTACTTAGTCGTTTTGAATAGTTAAGCCTTCGTGTGCCAGTTCAAGTGATTCAATTGCTACTTCGTTACCATCGGCCTTTAAATCGGTTGATGTAATTTTAGTGGGCCATGCATTTTTTATTTTCCAAACCACAACCGGCGTAAGGTTTTCATCCAATAAGCTAATGGTGATGTCGCGGCGGGTAACGGTATTCATGTTGATGGTATTAAACCAGGTATAAAACTCATTATCTGATTTAAACACACCGCGTTTAAGCGTGATATTGCTGAATTTGCGTTGTCCTGGCATTTTTATTTTATGATACTCCGGGCTGGCGCCGTCGCGATATTCAACTACATCGTTGGTGATATCGAGCCCGCTTACGTCAGTAAAACCTATGTTAGTACCACTCCAGTCAACACTAAAATGGAACTTGGGTAGAGGATATGAACTAGCCATGATATTTATTTTTTTTTAATAAAGTTTATAATTGATTGAATTAAGATTGTTGTTGTATCTGAGTGAAACGCAGAATGATAAACTCAGCAGGGCGTACAGGTGCCATACCAATTTCAATAATCATGCGGCCATTCAAAATATCATCAAATGTCATGGTTTGACCCAGGCCAACTGATACATAAAATGATTGCTCAGGTTTTGAACCAGCCAGGGCGCCCAATCGCCATAAGTTGGTCAGATAGTTTTCAATCATGGCGCGAACTTTTACCCATGTGTTACCATCGTTAGGTTCAAATACATATTGCATGGCTGCCAGTTTAACTGATTCTTCAACCATAATATAAAAGCGGCGAACCGATATATATCTGAAATCGTTGCTGTTACCATCCAAAGTACGTGCACCCCAAACCAATATACCCTTGCCGGTAAATGAACGGATGGCATTGATTGATTTGCCTGAAGTAGCGTCGATATTTAAACCTGCCTGTAAATCATCAGTCACCTGGAAGGTAGTTCCGGTAACATCCAACAGGGCAACGTTTGCCGGTGCTTTCCATACCCCGCGCGAACCGTCAACAGAGGTATAAACACCTGCCATCGCCGGGCTTGGCGGTAATACCACAGCGAATTGGCTGGTTAATGCTGCTAAAAGCAGATTATAAGCTGCGGAGTTTGAGGTGGCTACTGCAGACAGCATCGTGTCATTAAGCGGACCCGGCGTGCCGTTTACCTGATGAACTATTTTGGTTTTTGTGGCATCATAATCATAAGCATATGCCGTAACCAGGTTTGGAAAATAGGTGGCTCCGTAATTAGGTGAGTTTGTGCTCAGATCTGTACGGTAAGTACCTGTCGCGGTAGTAAGTTGTGCCGAGGTTTTTATGGCGGTGCCGGTGTCATATAAATCGAATATGCAAAACCTGTCCTGCAAGGTGCCGCACGCTGCAAGCGCATCGGCTTGTAAGGTGTAGTACGCAGCGGCATTTGGCAGATTTTGTCCTTCAGGGAAAACAAGCAATGTTACATCCGGTTGTTTTTCAGCGGCTTCCAGACCTACGCCTGTTCCAACGCTGAAAAAATCGGTTAATACCAGGGCATCGCCAACATTAGCCTTATACCCGCCTATAGAAACGATATAACATACTCCCCCGCCATTTGCAAAGAAATTACGGATACTTGAGTGCATAATATGCCTCGATTGCGCGCCATACCACCCGAAATTGATGGTGGCTGAGGCGGTTGTGCCGGTTGTTACCTGGGTATAGTTTATTTGTATACCTGTTTCGAGCTGTGCCAGCCCAAAATACAATTCATATTCCAGCATTGAGCTTATCATTGTTGGAACATTGATCAAACTGTTTCCGTTTCCATCCAGTGCAAATTGGGTATAACCAATAAATGCTGGAATTGCGGTAGCCACCTGTGCTATTGATGGCGGGAATGAGGGGATTTCATTGATGTAGACCCCCGGAGTTTGAATGGCGCTTTCGTTTATCTGTGACATATTTTTTGGGTTTTTAATTAATAATTTATGTAGATTTCTGAACAGTCATATGTATCTCCGGCCTGCGTTAAGTACGTAAACCGCGATGGGTCAGCACAGGGGATAGGCGTAAATGGCGTACCGTTTATAGTGAGTTGAAAATTTAATAAAGCATTGCTTAAGGGGATAGGCGTGGCCGATGTAATATCATTTGCCAGGGTAGTGAAACTAAAGGTGCCCGTGGTATCACTTATAGTACCTGTTTTGCCGGTGGGTAAAACATATTTCCATAAAGTGGCCCGGTTTAAAAACAAAATAGAATACAACGGCGATAAAAGCTGACCTGTATTACTAACCAGGTTGCATGAGGCCGGTGCAGGCGCATTAAAAATGTCAAAAACGGCGAATGGCTTAATGCCTGTTAATTCGCTGTTAAGATATATCCATTGCTGCTGGCCATTAACCGTTAGAGAGTATTTGCCCGGTTTTAAAGCAGACAGGTCAAGCGTGAATGAGGTTGAAGGTCCCGGAAAAGTAATGGTTTTTGCCAGTACGGATAAAGTATAGGTATTTGCCGTAGTATCATACCCCAATACCGAAATGTTTGCTTCTGTTTGTGCCGATGTGAAGGTATAGGTTGATAGGCCGGGTAGAAACTGCAGTAAATCGCCGCTATTTACGTAGCCGTTATTGTCAACTTTGGTCCAGTAAGCGGTTTGGGTTAAATTTTGCTGGTTTGATGACTGGTTGGTGCGTATGGCTCTGTAGGTTACGCCTGTTCCATCAGAAGCAAGTGCCCCGGGAGCGTAAAGAACCGCACTATTATATTGTGGCACCGGAACCGATAAAAAATTTTTGCCGTTGACTGCATTAACATTGCGGTTGGTAAAGTAATAAATTTGATTGGTGTTGAAAGCAGCCGGCAAATTGGTGTAATTAAAAAACAGCGGATTGTTAAGCTGCAAAAAGAATGTAAGCTGCATGCCGTTTTCAACGGGGATAAATGCCTGGCTGTTGGTTGATTGAATGCCGGTATACAACATGTTTTGATATTGTTTTACAATTACCCTGCGCCCGTTTAAAATATTAAGAGCCGATGCCGACGGAGTGATGGTAAAATCAGAACATAGCTGATCTGAGTAGAACTTGTGCAACAGTTCAACAGAAAAAAGGCTTGCAAAATTTACGTCGGTCATAGCGTTTGTAAGCTTTTATCGTTAATAACTATTTCATGCAACAATGGCGCGTTGCCCTGTGCAAATTGTTCGCTTATAGTAATCAGCCTTAGCTTATACATTACCGAAGGCAAATATTTTGAACCCAATATGCCCCACAGGTTATTCATATCCTGAAAAGACAGGGTGCAGAGGTCGAGAATCAGCTTATCAATACCAGCGGGCAAGCCGGGCGAATTAAGCGGCGTAAAAACGTTTTGATACTGAAAAAACTGAATGATATAAGAAACCCGCTTTAACGATTCGGGATACGATGAAACATTTACAGAGAATAGTAAAAACAGGTTTAAGAAAATAGTAGGATTCTGATAAATAGCTGTATTGTTGGTTTGACGCATATAGGCTTCGGGCGATTTGCTGATGCGGTCTTCTTCAATATTTACCAGCGTTATAAAAGCGCTTGATGAGGCGTTGGCGCCGTTTGTTGTTGCTGATGTATCGGTATCGTTCCAGGCAATATTGGCCAATTGGATAAAAGGACTCATATTCGTAGGATCGAGTTTTGCCCTCAGGTAGCCATCCAACTGGGTATTTAAAAAATTTAGTGCCAGGTCTATCATAAATATATTTTTAGCCTTTGTTTTAAAAAACTATTACTGGTAACCGAAAAATATTTTAGGGGAGCAGACGTGTTATAGGTAGATTGCGGAAGTAAAATTAGGAGGGATATTATTAATTAGTATACGTAATTTTACGGGATTTTAATAAAAACTCATACGTAATTCTACGCAAGTTAATATATTGATAAATAGATAATTACGTTGTAATATATAAATTATATTCTGGCGAAAAAAAATTATATTATTCGTGGTATTTAATATTATAAACAAATGTTTATTGCGCTATTTTGGATTATTTGGGGCAAGAAAGCAGGCAAGCCTTAATGGCTTTTACAAGAGGTTTTTGTAGGAAGATGCCTTAGTCAAAATCCAGATTGAATTTGTTTTTAAGATCAGACAGAGCAGGGTTTTTGGTGGCCATGTGCTGAAATTTTTCTACCGCGGTGTATGGGCGTTTCACCACTTCCTTTTCATCAATTCTGGCACTTACCTCAATACCGAAGTTTTTGAGATTACTGCGTAAAAAGTTGAGCAGGTTGGGTCGTTCATCTCTGAAGAGATTTTCCTGCACCTTATTTTCTACAATTACCTCGTAGTTGTTAGGTGCAATTAGTTTAGGAGCGTTTGACGTAAAAATGGTAAGGGCATTCTTTTTGCCTTCAGCCTTCAGCTTTACGGCAAAATCACTTAGGCATTTTAAAAAATCGTCGGGTGTGTAATCTTCCCGGGCATCGCCTTTAATATAGGGGTCTTCTTCCTCGGCTTCTGCTCCGGCTGTTTTAGCTGTTCCTTTTAAGGATGGGATAATACCACTGCTGGGAGCAGGAATAAATATCTTCGGTTTTACAGCCAGTTCGGGTTTAACTTCATTTACCGGGGACTTGTCAATAGCTTGTGGTTTAGTAGTTTGATAGCCAACCTGTGGATCGCTTGCTACTGCAACTTCTGCGGGGACTTTAGCCTCAGCGGCCTGGCTTACTGCTGCGGAATCAGGTTTTTTTTTTAATTGCCCTTCTGCTGAAGGCATTGCGCTGATGGGCGTTGAGGCAAGGTTAAAGACCGAGAGCAGGTTACTCATTTTTAAGAGTGCCAGCTCTACCTGCAACCGCTGGTTTTTACTCAGCTTATAATTAAGGTCGCACTGGTTGGCAATATTGAGGGCCGAAAGCAGGAAAGACACCGTCGCCGCAACAGATTGCTGCAGGTATTTGTTCCTGATGCCATCACTCACTTCCAATAGCTTTACAGTGGACTGATCTTTACTTACCAGCAGGTTGCGGAAATGTGCGGATAGTCCCGATATAAAATGTGCGCCATCAAAGCCGCGGTTTAATATTTCATCAAATAACAACAGCGTTTTAGCACTGTCTTCTTTCAGCAAACTTTCGGTAATGTTAAAGTAGTAATCATAATCCAGTATGTTCAGGTTATCAATTACCGAACGATAGGTTACATTTCCGCCCGAAAAACTTACAATCTGATCAAACATCGAAAGTGCATCGCGCAAGCCGCCATCAGCTTTTTGGGCTATAATATGCAAGCCATCAGGCTCATAGCTGATACTTTCTTTTTGGGCGATAGAGGCCAGGTGCGCCGCCATATCATCTACACGGATACGGTTAAAGTCAAATATCTGGCACCGCGATAATATGGTGGGTAGTATTTTATGCTTCTCGGTAGTGGCTAATATAAATATGGCATAATGAGGCGGCTCTTCCAGCGTTTTTAAAAACGCATTGAAAGCTGCCTGCGACAGCATGTGCACCTCATCAATAATATAAATCTTATATCTAACAGCTTGGGGTGGTATGCGGACCTGCTCAATCAGGCTGCGGATATCATCAACCGAGTTATTGGAGGCGGCATCCAGTTCGTGAACGTTAAAGGAGTTGCCATTTTGGAACGATTGGCATGAGGCGCAAACACCGCAGGCTTCGCCGTTGTGCTGTAAATCCAGACAATTGATAGTTTTGGCGAGGATACGCGCACAGGTTGTTTTGCCCACACCACGCGGACCGCAGAACAAAAATGCCTGCGCAAGCTGATTATTTTTAATGGCGTTTTTTAAAGTGTTGGTAATATGCTGCTGACCTACAACACTTTCAAAAGTAGCCGGGCGATATTTGCGTGCCGAAACTATAAAATTATCCACAGCCACTAAGGTAGTAACAATATGTTGATGTTAAAAGTGCTGTTTGGAATTAGGTAGATGGGGGACCGCTTTTGAAATTTCCAGCGGCTTTTTTCATAGCGATGGGTTTTAAAACCCATCGCTATATTGAGAATTATCACAGGTGGCATCACACACAAAGCAAATTTTTAAGCTGACTCTTCTGAATCGGTTGATGAGTAAAACCGATGTTTAGTTTTATTTTTTTAAATTTGTGTATCAGCACAGAAATTATGCAGCTATCAGACCTTGATTTAACAAAGACTTATACTTACGCCGATTACCTGAAATGGACTTTTGACGAAAGACTGGAGTTAATTAAGGGAAAGATATTTAATATGAGCCCGGCGCCGGGTTCTGTTCATCAACTTGTTTCAGGAGCCATTTTTAATGGTCTATATAATTATTTAAAAGGTAAACCTTGTAAAGTATTTGCAGCTCCGTTTGACGTAAGGTTAGTTAGAAAGTCTGTTGATGATAAGGATATTATTACGGTGCTGCAACCCGACATATGCGTTATTTGCGATCCTCGAAAAATTGATGCAAAAGGATGTATTGGCTCTCCCGATATCGTAGTGGAGATATTATCGCCAGGCAACAACAAAAAGGAACTCCAAAATAAGTATGAGGTATATGAAGAAGCCGGCGTTTTGGAATACTGGATCATTCATCCGTTGGAAAAAACTTTCTTTAAATATATTCTGTCTGATGGCCAATTTCAATCGTCTCGCATGCTTACTATTGGCGATGAGGTTACTACGCCAATACTCCCAGGTTTTATTTTAAGTCTGGATGAGTTGTTTGCAGAGATAGATAATTAACAGGAATTAAACCTGTGTGGAGTTAACCATCATTGTTTATCCAAACTTAAATAACTAAATTATTCATAAATTTGTATTATGAGTATACAATTCGTCACAAATGCAAAGGGAGAGAAGACCAGCGTTCTGGTGCCTTATAAGGAATGGGATGCTCTTAATAAAGAGCGCGAAGAATTGATACACAAATTACAAGAGGCAGAGCTGTCGTTACGTTTTAAGCAAGCCTTCGAAGACGCTAAGTTATTTGAACAAGGTAAACTTAAAACCTACCCCATAGTTCAATTGCTGGATGAGTTATGATATCTTGTATAGCGATACGTTTAAACGCGGGGCTAAATCGCTTGCAAAAAAGTATCCATCAATAAAGCACGACCTTGCAAATTTAGTACTTGAGTTGGCCGATGATCCTCATATGGGAACGCCTCTTGGTAATAACATGTACAAAATTCGAATGAGCATCGGAAGTAAAGGCCGTGGAAAAGCTGGTGGAGCGAGAATTATAACTTGCGTTGTATATAAAAGGGAGCAAATATTATTAGCTGAAATATATAACAAGGCAGACTACTCATCTGTAGATGAAAAAAAGATTTTGAAAAATTTAAAAGACGAGGGTTTTGATTTATAATTAACCCTTATTAAATTAATCATCATCATCCGGCAGATGGTCGTCATCGTATGGATCATCAATATTGTTGTCGAGTTCCATTTCGTGAAAATCGTCATCGTCTTCGGCCATATCCTCAAAATCTTCATCATCAATATCGGTCCAGTCACCTTCGCCGTCTTCAAAATCATCGTCGTCGCCGGGCATTAGCATTACTATGGTATCATCGTCATTAATAGTGTATGCCTGTTCGCTTTTTTCTATTCCGGGTAATATCATCATCGCAGCTTTTATTTAACTAATTAAAAAAGATGTTTCTCAATAGGTGCCAAATAGGACATTTTTAAGCAAGATACGATCTATATTAAAAAGTTTTTCATAAAAATGACTTTGATGCCTTTAAGATAAGTCCCAGCGAGTTGTTTAACAATTGCCCATGGTCAACGCCGATGTCATAACCGATGGTATATCCATTTTTTAGCGGTCTCATGCCTTCCAGATAAAGGGATAGTTGATTTACTTCTGTAAAGGGCGGCTTGCCTTGCCCGTCGAGTATTCCGCCGGCGCTGCGATAGGGTTCATCGCCATTTTCAAAAGTGCCGTAATTTTTTGAGTAAGATATTTTAGCGGTATAAGACCAGTTAAAGGCGTAAACTTCTGCAGCGGCGTGTAGGGCTGACACCCGGTTGTTGATGAAAAATTCATTAGCCTTAGCACTCAATTTATTTTTGGCATCGTAAGTGGGTGTTATAAAAGGTGTGCCTAACCCCATGTCTTTGTACGACCATCCCTGCAAATATTCATAGTTGTTATAATAATCTTCGGCACCTGATTTGGTATCTTTTGAACTCAGGTAACCGGCCTGATTGGCGGTATATAAAAATTCAAAAAGAAATTTCTTCCAGTAAAAATCGCCCGTTTTAGTTTGGTTATTTGCAATGCTCAGGCCGTTTAGCCCATCGGCCAGGTTGGCCAGATGCCATAGAGCGCCCTTGTCGTAAAAATTCTGGCGATAAAAGGTTAGGGTAAGGTCGTCAAACCGGTAATCGGCCCCAAAATCAAGCGATCCTAAATGATTGCCCACCTTTGACTCATTATAAGTTTTGCCGCTGATTACATACCAGTATGTTTTTAAGGGCGATAGCTTATAGTAGGAACCAAAAACTTCCTCCTCATCGCCCCATACTGCTTCATGATTAAAACCAAACTGGAAATGGAAGCGCGAACCGGGTTGCCCGATATTAAAATATAGATCATTCTCCAGATAGTAACCGTCAAATCCTTTGGGCTTTTTATCATACTGCACGCCAATATCGCCGAGGTAGCCGGTGGCAAAATGTCCTTTAACGGCAATTAGTTTGCCCAATATAGGGATGCTGTAGTATTGCGGTACGCCGATGCTGGCTTTTGGTACGCCCAACGCGTTGCCGGATATGGAGAATGAACCGGATGATAAAGTGGAATCGACTAAGCCTATGATGTCTTTTGAGCGACCAACCTTTAACTCAAAAACGCCTGCACGTGCTTTTACTAATCCTTCAATAAGGGTGAACTGTGTTTGCTGACCCAAATTTGCCCGACCTTCAAAGGAAAAGCCCCAATCTACTTTTTTTAGTGAATCGTAATCTTTACGGAATTTGGCAATCAGGCTGCCCGAGCCTCCTTTAAGCGGGATACTTCCAAACTGATCGGATCGTAACCAAAACGGAACCGCGTTGCCCGTGGTGCCAATAGCCTGGGCTTCCAGACTGGCATGAACATCCTGTGATTTTACTATTAAGTGGAGAAAAAGTAGCGCTATCAGTATACCTATCGCTCTCATTTGAACTGCTTTAATAATTTATCAAATCCTATTTAGTAAAATTTAATATTTACAAATAGATTAATTTAATCATCAATAGCAGATTAATAGTATTGTGATAACGCTAAAAGTTAATTGATATTTCAATAAAACTCAATAATATTCAATTAATAAAATATATTGGGATTGTTTCTTTTGAGGATATTATTCTGTAGATAATAATATTAACTGTGAGGCGTTGGTTGGATGATTTAGTAAAATGGAGAGAAAATGGTAATGATATTATTTGCTTTTTTTTAATACAAAATAATATTGTATCTCAAATATTTCAAACTTACGAAGTTTTTCGGGGCAATAAAAAGATGCAGGATTGTAAAGCTCACTATTGTAAAAAGTCCATATCTTCTTTAGTCAGCTTTATATTTGCTGCCGCTATATTTTCTTCAAAATGTACTAATGATGAAGTGCCGGGTATAGGTAAAATCCATGGTGATTTATGTAATAGCCACGCAATGTTTGCCTGTATTTCGTTCACTCCGTATTTTTTGGCGATCTCTGCAATACGCACATCTTTTTTGGGTGTAGAAAGGAAGAGCGAAAAATAAGGAACCAAAGGAATTTCATTTTTTTCGCAGATATCTAATACTTCTTCGCCGCCGTTGCTTTCCATGTGGCCAGCTTTGTGCGTGGTACGCTGCGCATGGCCGTACATGTTTTCGACAGAAGCAATCTCGCCCATTTTCATAGCTGTTTGCAGATCATCACGGGTTACGTTGCTTACGCCAACGTGCAATATTTTACCTTCCTGCTGCATTTTAAACATGGTTTCCATGGCTTGTTCGAAATTCATGGCACCGCCCATTGCTCTGAAATGAACCAATGTAACTTGGTCAATTTTTAGTGTACGCAGATTGTTTTCAATACTGGCGCGCAAATTTTCGGGCTTATTATAAGGTATCCAGCTTTTATCGGGTTTGCGGGCGCCACCAACTTTGGTACAGATCACCAAATCATCACGGTATGGGTAAATGGCTTCGGCTATAAGTCGGTTGGTTACATCTTCGCCATAATAATCGGCAGTATCAATAAAGTTAACGCCACTTTCAACGGCTTTTTTCAAAATCTGTAAAGCCTCCGGGCGATTAGGCGGTTCTCCGTAAATGCCTTCGCCGGTTAGGCGCATGGTGCCATAGCCCAGGCGGTTTACGGTTAAGGGATGTTTGCTGTTGCCGGCAATGGTAATGGTTGTTGGATTGCTCATTTCGGTAAATTGTGTGAAACAAAAATGGTGAATTTTAAGCAGGCTTTGCCTGGTACCATTAATTATTTACATAATGGTGAGATAATAGCTTGCATTAGTTTATTACGAAATGCTATAAATTAAAAATGCAGGTAACGTTGTTTTACCTGCATCGTTTTCAAAAAAATTAAGAATAGTTAGTTATGCCATTTTCAACCTAATTGTTTATACATACCAAAAACCAAATTCTTTAATTATTGATAATAGCCACCATCGGTTATTATTGTAAAATCTCAAATTTTGGGCGCCCGCCTGTGATAAAACAGGGCATACTACATTACCGCCGGTACGCATCGCCACTTCGGTTCCTTTCTCGGGGATAACACAGCAAATATGACCGCTTTGTTCGGCATTAACATTGGGCCCGCTGATGAGGCCCGTTTTTCCCTGGTTTACCTGGTTCTGCAGGTCATCAAGGTCATAAGTACGTGTCCAGCCGAAGTCGGCACCCCAAAGTTCCAGCCAGGTGTATAATTGGTTGGCGGTCATCTCATTTACGGTTACGCCATACAAAGCCTGCACCGTTTGGCCATTTTTTAAATCAAGCAATGCTTTATCTGTCCACCACACTCTTGGCAAAAACACATTGCTTAAATAACAAAAGTCATAAGCATAAATATTACAATAGGTATGCACGTCTCTGGCATACCGGGCGCTTATATCAACAGCAAGGTAATTCACAATGTTATATATATCATCAATGCGGCCTGGCACATCTGCCGCGGTTATAAAAGGCATCGCTGGTTCGCCCAGGGGATATTGCCAGGCGGCATGGTTGTTACGTCTTGAATCGTTATTTGGTGGCAAGTTTACCGGCTTTAAATAGCCCGGCGATGTAACCGGCGCTGAGGGATCAACCTGTTTTAAATATTTGCTGGCTACATAGCCGCTTATCGCCGGGCTGCGGTTTAAAGCATTCACTTTATACCAATCTGCCTGGCTGGCATCGGTTACATCAACCACTTCCCCATTTTTTAACCGGGTAATAATATTTGAATTATCTGCTGTTGATGTACTGCTACGCAAATTCAATAACGTAGCAGTTACTGTATAAAGGTTTGACATAATTAACCTACTATATTGTCTGTTGATAAACCTGTAACTGTTGTAGTTGCTGCTGCATTTGGTACGGCGGTGCTATCCTGTGCAGGCAGGTACTTTTTCATAAAACCCTCAATAAAATCGGCCCCGGCATACCCTACTGCAATAATTTCAACGGCAATATCTTTGGTCCAGGTAAATTGAGGGGCTTTAGGGTCGAAGCTTAGTTGCAGCAGTGTAGCCAGTAAACCTGCAACAAAACCTATCAGCAGGCTTATTAGCAGTTGCTTGCCATCAAATGCATCTTTAAATTGGGTGCTTTGCTGTACCGAGCTATCATAAGTTTTTTTAAGACCTACAATTACGCGGATGCTTTGACCGGTAAGGCCCAATAGCCCGCCTAACAATAGCGGACCTGCTAAACTAAATGTTTCCATTTTTGATTGTTTTAAGGTTTAATAGGTTTTATGTATTGATTAATAATAGGTTACAATACATTTAGCCATAAAACTACAGTAAATAACATTGCTTGTCAAGCGTGAAAAATACGGTTCTTTTAAGCTTGCAGTTTATAAAATATATATCTATATTTGCAGCCCCGTAATAGCGGGTAATTTATTAAAAATCAAAGTATAACAATGCAACAGTACGAAATCGTGATCGTTCTAACCCCGTTGTTAACAGTAGATGTTGCTGCTGAGGCTATCGCCAAATACAGCAAAATTCTTACTGATAACGGAGCCGAAATTGTCCAGGAGGATAATTGGGGTTTGAGAAAATTAGCGTACCCTATTCAAAAAAAGACTACAGGGTACTATCACTTAACTGAATTCAAGGCTCCGGGTGAACTTATTAACAAACTGGAAATTGAATTAAGACGTGACGAGCGTGTTTTACGTTTCCTTACCATTGCTTTAGACAAACATGCCGTTGCTTACAACGACAAAAAACGCAGTGGTGCATTTAACAAAAAATCACCTAAAGCAGAGGAGGCAGCAAACTAATGGCAAACGACCAAATTAAATACGTTACCGCTCCAAAGGTGGAGGATACACGTAAAAAATATTGCCGTTTTAAAAAGAACGGTATTAAGTATATCGATTACAAAGACGCTAACTTTTTATTAAAGTTCATTAACGATCAGGGTAAAGTATTACCTCGCCGTTTAACCGGAACTTCATTAAAGTTTCAGCGTAAAGTGGCTCAGGCTGTTAAGCGTGCACGCCACATCGGTTTATTACCTTATGTTACAGACTCATTAAAATAATCAGGAGGTAAAAAGATGGAAGTTATTTTAAAACAAGACGTAAAACACCTCGGAGATAAAGACGATGTAGTGAAAGTAAAGCCAGGTTATGGCCGTAACTACCTTATCCCTAAGGGTTATGCTATACAGGCTACTGAAAGTGCCCGTAAAGTTTTAGCTGAAAACCTTAAACAGGCTCAGTTTAAACAAGAAAAAATTCGTAAAGATGCTGATGCTATTGCTGCCCGTTTAGACGGTGTAAAATTGACTATTGGCGCTAAAGCTGGCGAAACCGGTAAAATTTTCGGTGCTATCAATACTATTCAGGTTGCTGATGCTTTGAAGAAAGAAGGCTTTGAAGTTGACCGTCGCCGTATTACTTTTGAAACTGAACCTAAATTTGTTGGTGAGTACGTTGCAAACGTAAACTTACACAAAGAAGTTAAAGTTCAGGTTCCTTTTGAAGTAGTAGCTGAGTAAGTTGAATTCGGAAGTCGGATTTTCGATTTCGGAATTTAAATTATATAAAAAGGTGTTTTGCGAAAGCAGGACACCTTTTTTGTTTTTTATAGCGATGGGTTTTATACCCATCGTTATGAGTAAAGCCATAGAAAATTCAAAAAGCGATTTCTCCTCGTCTCCAATCACAACAAACCCTTGCTAACTAATTATTTTCTTTATTTTCGCGTATGAGAAAAACTGTACTTTTAGTTATTATTTCAGTTGCAACAGCATTGGGTGCATATGCACAGCAGCGCACTACATTACCACAATTTAGTATCGGTTTTAACCCTGGCGTTGCCATAGGGCCGGTTTCGAGTGTTTATCCTGTGGCCGGCGAATTATCGCTCCGCTTAGTTTATCCGCTTTCAACCAGTCCGGTAAGCCTCATTTTTACAACAGGCTATACTTTTTATACCTCGAGCGCTTACTCGGTAGGTGCTGATTTTGGCGGTTTTGGTGTTGGATATGGTGGTTATAGTGATTCGTACTATGGCTCTACGGCTTCTTTTATACCGGTTATGGCAGGCGTAAAAATATATGTTGCCCACAGTGTTTTTATTGAAGGCGACGCCGGTGCCTCATTTAATGTAAATACTTACCCCGGCGATTATACCGGCCGTACAACAGCATTTATTTACTCGCCGGGAGCTGGTTATACCATACCGCTCGGCCGCAGGGGCCGCAACAGCGCCGATTTTGGTTTGTTTTATGAAAACCGTGTTGAACCGGGTGGTGGATATACCCAGATTGCTGCACACGTAGCTTATAATTTTGGTTTGTAAGGCCGGATACTGAACCCGGATACAAAAAAAACGTATCAGGATATGGGAGCCAGGAAGTAGGATCACTTTAAACGTGATTTTTTTCTTGCCTCCCAATTCTTCTTTTTAAAACTACCACTAAATTGATACATTTAGCCAAATGAAAACTACCAAAGGGAAAACACAAACCCGCAGTCGCACATCTAAAACTCCGCCAAAAAAAGGTTTTTTTAAAGGTGGTATATTTAAGCTGATATTCAGGATTTTTAAAATTTTGTTTATAGTTTTTGTGGCTGGTAGTATTTTCTTTGTGATACTTTTCCGGTTTGTAAATCCGCCTATTACGTCGCTGATGATTTTGCGTGGCTTTGAACAAAAGTCTGCCGGAAAGCCCTGGAAAATTGAAAAAAGCTGGAAAAGCTTTGACGAGATTTCAGACCCCATGAAACGGGCCGCTGTAGCAGCAGAAGACCAATCTTTTCTGGAAAATCATGGGTTTGATTTTAATGCGATGGAAAGGGCATACAAAAAGAATGAACACAGCAAAAAATTAATAGGGGGCAGCACCATATCGCAGCAAACGGCTAAAAATGTTTTCCTTTGGCCTGGTCGGTCAATTATCCGCAAAGGGTTTGAGGCGTGGTTTACGTTGTTGATGGAGGTTTTTTGGGGTAAAAAGCGCATAATGGAAGTATATCTGAATGTTATTGAAATGGGTGATGGTGTTTATGGGGCCGAAGCAGCTGCGCAAACCTATTTTCATAAACCGGCTTCGCAGCTAAATAATCATGAAGCGGCTGCTATCGCATCCATATTTCCAAGTCCGCTAAAATGGTCGGCTACTAATCCAAGTGCATATGTAAGGCACCGGCAGTACCTTATTATGCGGAATATGCGCAGGCTTGGCCCGCTGGCATTTTAAGAAGCCTCATCCCAACCCTTCTCCAACCGCGTGCCGCCTTAGCTTTAGCGGTGGCGCAAGGAGAAGGGCTATAGTAATTTGCAGTCCTTCTTTCTTTTTTGAAAGATATTTAGGAGGCTCACATTTTTGATAAATTATATTAAAAAATATACCAGGTATGGAAATAGGGATTGATAGCTTTGCTTCGGCAATGATTAGTGAGGATGCTGCTAAAACAATAAGTAAGGCCGATGCGATAGCGCAATTATTGGAGCGTATTAAATATGCTGATGAGTGCGGACTGGATGTTTTTGGTATAGGCGAGCACCACCGTAAAGAGTTTTTGGATTCGGCCCCAACCATGATCCTGGCCGCTGCTGCCGCAATTACCAAACGAATTATATTAACCAGCGCTGTTACTGTTTTAAGTGCTGCCGACCCGGTGCGGGTATTTCAAAATTTTGCTACGCTTGATCTGATTAGCAATGGCCGCGCCGAAATGGTAGTTGGCCGGGGATCATTCACCGAAGCTTTCCCGCTGTTTGGTTTGAACCTGCAGGATTACGATGCTTTGTTTGCCGAGAAACTGGAATTACTGTTAAATATCCGCGATAATGAAGTGGTGGATTGGAGCGGCAAATTCCGACCGGCATTAAAAAATCAGGCAATTTATCCGCGACCGCTGCAAGATCCGTTCCCGGTATGGTTGGGAGTGGGTGGCACGCCGGAATCTTTTGTGCGCGCGGGAGTATTAGGTTTGCCGCTGATGGTGGCTGTAATTGGCGGTGAAACGCATCGTTTTCGCCCGCTGGTTGATTTATACCGCGAAGCGGGACGCAGGGCAGGTCATTCGCCCGAAAAACTAAAGGTTGGGCTGCACTCCCTCGGTTACGTGGCTGATACCACGGAGCAAGCCATGGACGAATATTATCCCGGCTACGCCGAAACGTTTACCCGCATAGGTCGTGAACGTGGCTGGCCGCCGGTAACAAGGCCGCAATTTAATGCCCAAACCGGCCCTACGGGAGCCCTGCTGGTTGGCGGCCCCGAAGAAATTGCCGAAAAGATCATCAGACATAGTGAAGCATTGGGCGGTATATCCAGATTAACTTTCCAGATGGATAATGCTGATATTCCGCATGAAAAATTATTGCATGCTATTGAGTTGATTGGGAAGAAGGTGGCACCGCTGGTTAATGTAACTTAAACGAATTTTCTTGCGCTCGTTTAAAACGAGTGCTTAATATGGAAGGGCGATTGTATCGCCCGTTTTTGTTAAGTGCGTTACAAACGCACAGCAGCTTTAAGCACTCGTCGCAGACGAGCGCAAGGTTGCGTATTAAATATTCTTATTTATACTTCCAATTTCGTGATTTTCCTTCGTTCAGCCATTCTAAGGCTGTTTGCATGCGTTTAATGCGGGTGGCATCTGTCTTGGCGTCTACTATCCATTCTACATATTCGCGTTTGTGTGATGGACTGAATTTTTGGAATGTTTCCGCCGCCTTGGGATAATCAGCCAGGAAATCAATAAAATAATCGGGAGTTTCCAGCACTGTTTTCTTTTCTGCCGGTACTTTTTTAACAGGTACTTTTACTTCGTTTTCATTCAGAGCAATTCCCTGTAAAATAAAATCTACAATAATTTCTTTTGAAGGTAAATCGGCCAATGTGGTTATTGGGCCAAAGCTTCCAGCGGTGCCATCACCCCGTTTTAATGATTGGGTAGGATCATTGAGTAACGATGCCTTCCAAAAGCCGAAGGAACAATGTTGTTTAAAGGCCGCCATATTGCAAAGCACTCCTTTATACTCAAAAAAAGGAAATCCCCATTTGATGATTTCGGTAATTTGAGGCGACGTTTCATGAATTACCTGCCTGATGTACTCTAAAATAGGTTTTGCAAATGGCGCTGCTTTATCAATATAAGCATCTACCCGGCTATCATATTGTTCCATAGCCTAAATATAATTACTAATAGTGATTAGTGAATAGTTAATTAGAGATTAGGAGAAAAATTGAATGGCGCTGTTTCGAGAATTACACTGTTATTAAATTTCCAAACAACTGGATGTGCCAGCTATCTTTAAAGGGTACTTCCCATTTGGCTTGCAGTTCGGCCAGGTTTTGCACCAGGTTATTGAATACGATAGTTTCTGTACCGATTTTGCCATCTTTTAGCAGCGCCTCGAAATCGTTTCTGCCGGCAGATAGTATTTCTTCTCCTTCGCGATAAGCCAAATTAAATCGATCGAACAAATTAAGGTTAAACTGATCCTGCAATTGTTTCATAAAATTAACCGATTTATCAATAGAGCAGCCGCTGGCACCAGCCTGACCTTCATCAACCACTAAAATTAAAAAGCGGTTGTATCTGATCTCAGCCTTTGCCTTTAGCTGGTTGTTATGTGCGGTCCAGCTGGTGGTAAAGTTATCAAGCAATACTTTTATCTGAAGTACTTCGTTATCAGTAAGTTTTTTGTCTGATTGGTATACCCAAACGTGTGAATTTTCTGAAAATTGCATTTGCAAAGCTATACATTTTATTATTTTCGGCGTTTAATTTTGTTGTCATGTTAACATCAATTCTTCCGGCGGTTAAAAAGGCACTTATGGTATCGGTTATGGTTTTAACAGTAGCCGTAAATTATTGCTTTAAATATAAATTTGATGAGCAGGATTGGCTGCTATGGGCCAATAAATGCCTTGCCCAATCATACGATCCATCAACCGATACCAAATTGAAAAAGTGGGAGTTACTGATCACCCCTGAGTCGTTTTTGCGTTTCCGTAAAACTTATGCCAAAGGGAAACAGGAATATTACTCCTTTAGTCTGCACAAGCTGAATGATGTAGATTACATAGGCAATACCAATACCGGTACGCTGGAACTAAAAACCGAAGCTGACGATATTATTGTCCAAACCCGCAATGACCGTAAAGGTGATGTAGATTCCATGACTACTGAACTGAATATCCCCCTAAAAAATATGCCCGCCGAACGATTGGATAGTCTGCAAGAAGCCTTGAAGTTTTTTAAGGATAAAGAGTTGTAAGGGCCTTTGCCTACATGTTTTGTGCACCTCATGGTGACAAGTTCTATTCATCTTTCTGTCATGCCGTCCGGCCATTTGGCGGATCGGCACCCCACAGGACAAGCGGCTTGCTTGGCGTGCACCTTGCAAGTGTCAAACTTACGAAGTTTTTAAACGGCGTAGCCCTCAATGAGGCCATTGAAAACAAACAATACCGAATTAAACTTCGTAAGTTTTTCTGACCCACAAGCTCAATTGCTTAAAATGTAATTTTTACCGTTAAAATACTTTAATTATACCGTTTTTTTACGGTATTGGATATCACGCTATGCGCTTAAATTTACATTGTTAACTTACTAAATCCTAAGCCTTATCGCAGTTAATCTTTGTAAAAATTAGTATTTGCCTGTGAAAAATATTTTTTAATTTTAATTGAAAGGAAACTTTCAAAATGTGGTTGCTTGTTAACCTAAACCTTTCCAATTATTGCTTCTAAATCATACACCTAAACCTAAATTATATGAGTGCAGAAACAAAAAAACAAACCGGTCCGGGTGCTCCTCCCAGGCAAACTAAACGCTGGACCCGCGATTACATTTTTGATGTATTAAAGGAACTGGGCATACATTATATTTTCGGCGTGCCGGGTACCAATGAAATTCCCATTATTGACGGCACTTCATACCCGGAAAATGGTGTGCACTATGTAGAGTGTCTGCACGAAAACATTGCCATAGGCGCCGCCATGGGATCGGCACGGATGACCGGCAAGCCGGGCATCCTGGTGGTACACGTTACCCCGGGCATTGCACATAGTATTGGTAATTTGTTTAACGCCTACCGTTCGCAAACACCGTTAATTATTTTGTGCTGTCAGCAGCAAAACGAACTGGTAACCCAGGAACCGCTGCTAGCATCAAACTTAGTTGACCTGGCCCGCCAATACACCAAATGGGCACACGAAATAAGAACACCGGCAGAAGTACCGCTGGTATTGCAACGCGCCTTTAAAGAAGCCATGGCGCCACCTAATGGGCCGGTATTTATTTCGATACCGTGGGAATTTATGATGGTTAGGATTCCTGATGAGGCTCACATGAAGGGTATCACCAAAATATCATCGCATTTTACCGGCGATCCGGCCGCTATTGAGCAATCGGCGAAACTGTTGGCAGATGCCAAAAATCCAATTATTGTGGCAGGTGATGCGGCGGGTTATGCCGATGCATGGCCCGAATTGCAGGAACTGGCCAGTCTTATAGGTGCACCTGTTTTATTGCAGACCTTTAGTAGCGTGGCCAATTTTCCTAATAATGATATCCATTGGCAGGGCGAGCTTCCGGGCAGCCAGGCAGCCTTGCAGCAGGTATTTAAAGATCATGATGTAGCATTTTTAGTAGGGTTTGGCGCACAGGCACAGCTGGCCGTTTTTAAATATTCCGACGGGCCGCTTATTCCTGACCATGTAAGGCAAGTATACTTAACCAATAATACCTGGGACATCGGCAAAAACTTTTATGGCGAATCGGCGGTGTTGGGTGATATTAAGGCTACGCTGCCATTAATTAATCAATACATCAGCAAGCATGTTCCTGACGGAGCTGCAGCCCGCAACAAGCACCTGGAAGTATTGGCCGGGCAGCGCAAGGTTCAATGGGCAAAGTATAAAGCCACCGCATTAAAGCAACCCGAAATTTGGGCCGTGTTGATTGCCGATGCCCTACGCGAGGCGATAGAGGAAAGGAAATTAGAAAATCAATTTGTGTATGTACATGAGGCGGTATCAGATGGTGCGCCGTTTCAATATCTTTTACCCTTTGGCACCGATGGGGCAAAGCCTATCAGCTACTATTGCGTGGCAGGTGGTTCGCTGGGCTGGTCAATGCCGGCATCTATCGGTATAAAACTAGAGCCCGAAGGTTCGCAGGGTATTAAAACCAAACTGGTGGTAAATGCAGTGGGCGATGGTTCATCCCTATTTTATCCGCAAACCTACTGGACAGCAGCACACGAAAGTTTGGGTATATTGTATATCATCACCAATAACCGCGAATACCATACTTTGCAGCTGGGGCTGCAACAGGTTATTTCAGCTTATGGCAATGCCCCGGGCTATGAGTGGACACCGGCCACAACTGATCCGGAGTATTTGCGTATTAACCGACCCAAGTTTGATTTTGTAACACTAGCTAAAGCTTTTGGCGGCGAGGCCGGAGAAGTGGTTGAAAAACCTGCCGATGTTAAGGCCGCCATTGCCCGTGGAGTTGATTATGTGACATCGAGCAATAAATCGTACATATTGGATATGCGTACCGCGCAGGATACACCGCCGCCGGCTAATGCGCAGGAGGTACGCGATCAGTTGTACAGGTATTATACCGAGCAGCCAGCGCTTGATTTTTTCCATAAACATGCAGAAGCTAATTTATTAAAAGCATCATCAGGAACAGCTATTCCTGCAAATGTTCCGTCAATATTTTAATTAACCTAAACCAAACGGTGCCTTCGTTTAAAAAGGCTTTATATGAAAAATGAAACTATTGATATTGCCATTGTTGGTGGCGGCGTTTCGGGCGTATACAGCGCCTGGAAGCTTAAACAGAAATATCCAACAAAAAAAATTGTAGTATTTGAAGGCTGGGATCATATTGGCGGCAGGCTACTTTCGGTAAAACCACCCCATATTCCGGATATGGTGGCCGAACTTGGCGGCATGCGTATCCTCGAAAACGCACAACCCTTAATTGTTGCCCTGATAAAGGAACTCAACAAACAACTGCCTAAAGACAACCAGATAGAGTTATATGATTTCCCGGTTGATGAACCGCAAAATATAGCCTATTTACGCGGCGTTTATTTGCGTTTGGCTGATTTTGCCACCGAGCCCAATAAGGTGCCATATAACCTTACCTTTTTAGAAAAAGGCGGCTCGCCGGGTGGTATTATTGTAAACGCCATTGAGCAGATAGTACCGGGAATAACCAACCCAAAATTGACCGAAGATGAGCGCCGCTTAATGGCCCAAAACGCCAGCTTTGCAGGTGAGCCGCTATACAAACAAGGCTTTTGGAATGTATTGTATCGTGTAATAAGCGGCGAAGCCTACCAGTTTGGCATTGATGCAGGTGGTTATAATTCAACCTTATCCAACTGGAATGCTGCTGATGCTATTCCATGGTTTTTGACTGATTTTGGTATTGTGCCGGAATATAAAGGCTTTAAAAATGGCTTTCAACAGGTGCCTAAATCATTGGCCGATTTCTTTGTTAAACTTGGTGGCGAAGTGCGCATTAACACCAAGCTGGATGGTTTTGTAGTGGCTGATAATAAATTCCATCTATCTATAAAAGGAGAGACTGTTATTGCCGATTCGTTAATACTGGCTATGCCGCGCCGCTCGCTAAGTCTGCTGGCGCCAACTAGTCCGCCGTTGCAGCAAATTCAAACCTTGATAGATAGCGTTACCCCGCGGCCGTTGTTTAAATTATTTACCACCTACAATACCCCATGGTGGCTGGCAGCCGGTTATACCGATGCCAAAACCGGAACCTTTGTGCCGGTTGAAGCAGGCCGCAGCGTTACCGACCTGCCCGTAAGGCAAACTTATTATTGGCCAAAAGACAACGGACAACCTGCAACAAGCGGCGAAGCCATGCTGCTGGCCAGCTATGACGATGGCAACAACATAGGTTTTTGGGATGGCCTGCGCCCGCAGCGTACACAAGCCTGGAAACAGGGACTTGCGCACCCAAAAATTGATAATGCATTTTTAGGCGATGCCAAAGAAAATAAAGAAGACCTGGAATGGTATGAATACACTGCCTCGGCAAAGATGGTAGCTGAGGTTGCCCGTCAACTACAGCTGATGCACGGATTGAGCCATACCCCGGTAGTAAACAATGCAGCATTTCGTGATTGGGGCGAGGATCCGTTTGGTGGTGGATGGAACAGCTGGAACATTGGCGTTAAGAGCTGGGAAGTGAAAGAAAATATTACCCATCCTATAAAAGACTTGCAGCTTTATATATGTGGTGAGGCTTATTCTGATGCACAGGGATGGGTTGAAGGCGCCCTGCAAACTGCTGACATTATGCTAAGCAAATTCAAATAAAAACAATCAATTTTTAATGTAACGATGGAAAAAGTAACAATCAACTCCACACAAACCAACCGTTTTGGCGGAACACCGCTGGAAACAACCTCCATTTTTGGCCCGCTTACTGATTTGATAGGTACCTGGGTGGGCACCAAAGGCTGGAACCTGGTTGCAGTACCTAACCAAAACGGCGGATTTACCTTAATAGTAGCTCCTTATACCGAAACGCTGACCATTACGCCGCTGAGCACGCCTACACCTAACCGTGGCGAAAAAATTATACAGCAGGTGCCTACGCTGATGTATCACTTAAGTATCCATGATAGCCAGACCGGTAGTTTAATGCACGCCGAAAATGGTACCTGGCTGCTGGTGCCCAATTGTCCGAGCGATTTTTCAATTGCCAGGCTGGCCTCCATACCTCATGGCGATTCGTTATTAGCTTTGGGAACGACGTCGGTAACTGAAGGTCCACCGGTGATTCCGGAAATTGATACTTTGCCTATATCAGGACCGGCAACACCTGATGGTTATACGGAAGTTTATATTGAACCGGGCCCTCCGGGGTTCTACAAAAGAAACCCGAACATTGTATTGATAGAAGACATTAAGGGCCAGGAAATAATAAGCACCACTAATTTGTTTGTGAGCACAGCCAACCAGGGCGGTATCAATAACATACCTTTTGTTACCCAAAATGCCAATACTACCAAATTTGAGGCTAACTTTTGGATAGAAACAGTAGTTAACCCGCAAACGGGGGCAACCTATTTACAATTGCAATATTCGCAAACTACTATATTGGAGTTTTTGCCACAGTTTGGCAATCCGGGGCAGCTAATTCAGTGGCCGCACGTGAATATTAATACTTTGGTTAAACAATAGGGGTAAATATTTTTAACAAAAAAAGGGTGTCGCTTCGGTTGAAGGGCACCCTTTTTTTGTTTCAGTTTTAAAATCTTATAGTCCCACGCCCTTGTTGGTGTTGTCACCAACAAGCAACGTAAAGCTTGTATGGAGTATAAGCACGGCGGTTTGTTGGTGACAACACCAACAAAGGCGAAGCGTTTTATATGTTATTTATTGGATGATATTTTACAACCCATTAGCTCTAACCGTTATCTCCGCAATATCCAATACCTGTATTTCCTGCTCTTTATCTTCGTGTTTAACGCCATCGCGCAGCATAGTCATGCAAAAAGGACAAGCGGCAGCAACGATGGTGGCTTTGGCTTCCAGTATATCGGCCATGCGTTCGGCGTTAATTTCTTTGGTGCCTTTTTCGGGTTCTTTAAACATTTGGGCTCCACCGGCGCCGCAGCATAGGCCGTTGCTTTTGCAGCGTTTTAGCTCTACCAGTTCGGCATCCAGTATTTCCAGCGCGGCACGTGGTGCTTCGTATACGTTGTTGCCACGTCCAAGATAACAAGGGTCATGATAGGTTATTTTTTTGCCTTTAAAGCTTTCGCCGCCCTCGGCTTTCAGTTTGCCTTCGTCAATCAGTTGCTGTATTAGCTGACTATGATGAATTACTTCATAATTGCCACCAAGGCCCGGATATTCGTTTTTGATGGTATTAAAGCAATGCGGACACCCGGTTACAATCTTCTTTACCTCATAAGCATCCAGCACCTGTATATTGGCCATGGCCTGCATCTGGAACAAAAACTCATTACCCGCCCGCTTAGCCGGATCACCGGTACAGCTTTCTTCGGTTCCCAGCACGGCATAGCTAATGCCTACGTGGTGCAATATTTTGCAGATATCGCGGGTTATTTTTTGGGCACGTTCGTCAAAGCTGCCGGCACATCCCACCCAAAACAATATTTCGGGTTGCTTGCCTTCAGCAGCCATTGCCGCCATGGTAGGTACTTTTATTTCAGTAGTCATTTGGTCATTAGTCATTAAGTCATTCATTTGGTCACTGTGTCATTCGGTCATTAGTCATTGTAGCAGGTAAAAATGACTTAATGATCAATGACTCAATGATTATTCATCCGCCCAGTTAAACCTATCAGCATTACTGTACTTCCACGGTGCGCCATTGTTTTCAACGTTGCCGAACATGGTATTGAGGCTTGCCGGAGCTTGTGATTCTTCCATCACCACATAGCGGCGCATTTCAGTAATAATTTCGAGTGGATTTATGTTTACCGGGCAGGCGTCGGTACAGGCATTGCAGGTGGTGCAGGCCCAAAGCTCTTCGCGGCTAATGTAATTGTCCAGTAGCGATTTATCGTCCTTATAATCCTTGCCGTGCTGATCGATGTTTTTACCTACCTCGGTTATCCTGTCGCGCGTATCCATCATTATTTTGCGGGGCGATAGTAATTTACCGGTTTGGTTGGCTGGACAAACCGACGTACATCGGCCACATTCGGTGCAGGTATAGGCTTCCATCAGGTTTTTCCAGGTGAGGTCTGTTACATCCTTGGCGCCAAAGCGACCTGGTTCGCCGGTTGTTTCGGGTACGAAAGAAGGATCGAGCATAGCCTTTACCTCGTTGGTAACCGAAGCCATATTGGTAAACTGCCCTTTTGGATGCAGGTTGCTGTAATACGTGTTGGGGAATGCCAGCAGGATATGAAAATGCTTGGAGTAGGGCAGGTAGTTTAAAAATGCCAGTATCCCGACGATGTGGAACCACCAGCAGCTGCGCTCAATAATTTCAAGCGCGTGCGCATTATTGGGCAGCAGCGGGCCTATAAATGAGCTTACCGGGAAGCTACCCGCTTTGATATAATGACCAAAGTTTAACAGCTGCAGTTTATGATCGGCAGCGTTCATGGTTAAAAAGGCGGTCATGAGGAGTATTTCGATGGTGAGGATGTAATTTGCATCGCTTTTGGGCCATGCGGTCATCTCCACGCCGCTAAAGCGTTTCAGGTGGGCAATATTGCGTCTGCACAAAAATACCACGCAGGCGGTAAATACCAGCAGAGCCAGGATCTCAAAACCACCAATGAGCAGATCATATAAGCCGCCCAATGGTTTGGAGAAAATGCGGTGCGAGCCGAAAATACCATCGAGCATAATTTCAAGCACCTCCAGGTTAATGATGATAAAACCTACGTAAATGAAAAAGTGCATCACCGCCGCCAGCGGACGTTTTACCATTTTGGTTTGACCCAGAGCAACCAGGGCCATAGTCTTCCAGCGCTGGGCGGGATTGTCTGAGCGGTCGGCAGGTTTGCCTAACAGGATATTGCGCCGTATTTTGCCAACATTTTTGCTGAACAGGTAAATAGCGCCAATAAGGATGATGATAAACAGGCTTTGTGCAATCATTATGCGTGCATAGTAATTTTTTCAAAGTTAATGGATAAGTTGAATTGTCCAAACGGAATTATTAAATAGCTGATAGCGGGGCGGCTTGATTACGCTGTGTCCTGCGGCTTCAAATTATTTGAAATTTTTTGAAAAAAAACTTTCGCCGAATAAAAAAAACGCTACATTTGCAGTCCCGAAACGGGAAAGGCGGTACCATAGCTCAGATGGTAGAGCAAAGGACTGAAAATCCTTGTGTCACTGGTTCGATCCCAGTTGGTACCACAAAAAAGGCAAAAGCCTCTCAGATAATCTGAGAGGCTTTTTGTTTGCCGGTAGTCAGAGACTACAGGCATAGTCGTCCGAAGTTGGAAACTTCGGACAGCCGGGTTTTTAAACTTCGGACAGCAGAGTAAATATAAGTAATTTTAATATTCCGCGTTAGTCCGGATGTCTCCAATTCTGGACCAAAATATAAGTGAATTTGTAATCCACATAACTGACGCAAGGCTCTATCATAAACCTAAAACCTTAGCTAATACGTCTCCAAAAGCTCATCGAGTGTTCCTTGATCGTCCAAAATTGCCAACGCCCTTGCAAGCGCGACTTGGCCTTTAGCTATTGCTATCGCTGAGAGTGATGAAGTGGCAATTTGTAGATCCCACTCATATTTGAAAAGCGACTTCCCTAATTCGCCCAGTTGAAATATAGCATCGTTATAATCAGTTATTAATTCAAATGGTATAGCAGGATTGTTGTTAAGTCTGGCTAATTCAATGGTCACGATTAGATTAATAATGTTGACTATTGATAATTGTGTGGCGGATGCTATTCTAACCAAGTGAGGTACTGAATAGTAAGATGCTAATCCAACATCTCCCTGATGGTGTAATTCATCCCACAATTCATTAATTACAGAGTCAAATTCCTCTTGGGTTGGCGCTTTCTCCAATATTCTTAAAGGTACAGATGCATCGTAAAGCTGGCGATAACCACCCTCGAATTGTTGCCATTGTCGATCGAGTAGACTTAACATAACCACAGTTTAGGTTCTAAGGTAATAAATTGAATTGATACGGATGTGTCATTGTTCTCTTTAGCCTGATTTCTCCATCCGGAACTGAAATATCAAGTGATTTATAATCCTTAACCAAAATGCACCTCTTTTGCAACTAACACAAAAAACGTTTTGGCTTAATTTGTTTTTTTGCTGACGCAAACGCCCCCGCAATTTGTCTGATTTGGCCTTAGCAATAACGCTATCAATAATTATTTTTGAGGTGATGATTAAATTACTATTGACCTCTTCGGGCATCTCCAATAAAAGTATCCGGGATGCGCTCGAACAACTGTTGGGTAAGCCTATTACTGAATCCAGCGCTTTGTTTGTTCCTACCGGCGTGTACCCTTTTGTGGGTGGCCCTAACTATGCCTGGTGGCCCATCGCCGGAAAAATGCACGCGGCCCTGGTTGGACAGGGATGGAAAACAATGGGCCTGCTGGAACTCATTGCGCTGAACAGTATCGACAAAGATGTCTGGCTGTCATCGGTTCAGGAGACAGACGCGCTGCTGGTTTGGGGTGGCGATCCCTTGTACCTGGCCTACTGGTTCAAACAATCCGGGCTTGCAGACGTATTGCCCTCTTTAAGCAAGGACTTAGTTTATGTGGGCGTGAGTGCAGGCAGCATGGCAACAAGCACTACATTTGGAGAGACCTACAGCGAGCCGCGAAGAGGCAGCGGCACGCCGCTATCCTCGGAAAAGATAACGATGGTTACCGCAGAAGGTTCGATCAGCAGGACCCTCGAAATGGCGGCCGGCATAGGTTTGGTCGATTTCGCGATCATCCCGCATTTCGAAAATACCAATCATCCGGACGCGTGCGGGGCCAACGCGGAGCAGTGGGCCGCAAAGCTCCCGGTACCGGTATATGCCATTGACGAACAGAGCGCGATAAAGGTTGTAAACGGCCAGGCAGAAGTTATTTCCGAAGGGCACTGGAAACTTTTTAATAGTCGCCGGCCTAAATGATAGTTCCCCGTTAGTCCGATGTTCACATCCCGGATTAAAATATAAATGGATTTCTAACCCACGTAATAAACGCCCAACCCGACACCCTTCCCTTTTTTTCGGCTAACACAAAAGGCGTTTTGGCTTAATTTGTTTTTTGAATTACGCTGAACTTTGCTATCATCAAAAGACATACAAATGAAAGCAATAAGAATTAATGCATTTGGCGGACCCGAAGTAATGCAAATAGAAGAGGTAGCTACCCCGGTTCCTCAACCAGATGAAATACTGGTAAAAATGTACGCCAGCGGGGTTAATCCTGCAGATTACGTTGTGCGGCAGGGCGGTAACGAGATTTTGAAACCATTTTTGAAATTACCGCTGGGCCTCGGCCTGGATGGCGCCGGTGAAATAGTGGAAACCGGTGTTGATGTTACCGGCTTTAAAAAAGGCGATAAAGTTTATGGCATCCCCAATTTTTTAAGTGGCACCTATGCGGAGTTTATTGCGGCTAAAGCCAGTCAGTTTGCCCTTATGCCAAACAATGTAAGCTTTAATGAAGCCGGTGCTATTCCATCGTGCGCATTGATGGCCTGGAACGGGTTGGACCTGGGTAAGGTAGGTGCCGCGCATCGGGTGCTCATCCACGGAGCGGCCGGCGGGATTGGCAGCCTGGCTGTGCAATTTGCCAAAGCAAAAGGCGCTTATGTAATTGGTACAGCATCTGCACAAAATTTTGAGTTTTTAAAACAACTGGGTGCAGATGAAGTGTTTGATTACAAGGATGAAAATTTTGCCGACTTGCTGCGGCACATCGACGTGGTATTTGACGCTTCACCTGTATTTAATGCAAATGCCAGGATGATAATGGCACGTGCGTTAAACGACAGCGGCAGATTTGTTTCCGTGCAGCTGCCGTATCCTTTTGGCGAAGAATTTCTGGCTATACTTGCAGAAAAACATGCGGAAGCAAAAATGGTAAGGCGTGAGCTTGATGTTGCGCAATCACTTACCGAAATTGCAAAATTAATTGAACAAGGCAAAGTGAGCGTAGTTATCAGCAAGGTTTACCCAATGGAAAAAGCTGCCGAAGCACATACCGAACTGGAAACCAAACACGTTCGGGGTAAAATTGTACTGGAAATAAGAAAAGAGAGCTAAGCCAATATGAAAAGGTTTAAAACCATCAGCGAGTTTCACCAGTTCAGGCAGTTGCCAGCGCCGGAACACCCCTTAATCAGCGTGACTGAATTTGACGTGGTGAAGCGAACTGTGGAACCATCATCCATAAGCTGGTGTTATAACTTTTATTGTATCGGCCTTAAAAGAGCTTCCTTTTCAGATCATATCAATTTCAGATACGGTCAGCAACCTTATGACTTTAATGAAGGTATCCTGTCTTTTGTGGCGCCTAACCAGGTAATGAGTCTTTCTATCGACACCAAACAAGAAACAACACAATCCGGGTGGTTGCTGATCATTCACCCTGATTTTTTATGGAATACCTCATTAGCTAAATCCATCAGGAAATATGATTTCTGGGACTATTCGGTTCATGAATCTCTATTTCTTTCGGCCAAAGAAGAAGCTACGCTCATCAATATCCTCCAAAATATCCGGCAAGAATATCATGCCAACATTGATCGCTTTAGCAAACAGATCATCATTTCACAGATAGAAAGTTTGCTGAGTTATGCCGATCGTTTTTATAACCGCCAGTTTATTACCAGGGAAAAAGCCAATCATCAGTTGCTGGAAAAACTGGAAACCATACTGGAGGATTATTTTAGCAGCGACGACCTGCTCACAAAAGGCTTGCCTACTGTTCAATACATTTCAGAAACACTAAACGTATCGCCCAATTATCTGCGCGGCCTGCTTAAAGTACTCACCGGGCAAAACACCCAGCAGCTTATACACGACAAACTGATTGAAAAAGCTAAAGAGAAACTGTCAGTAACCGATTTTTCCATCAGTGAAATTGCCTATGCGCTGGGCTTTGAGCATCCGCAATCATTTACCAAATTATTTAAAAGCAAGACCCAATTATCGCCATTGGCGTACCGGCAGTCGCTCAATTGATTGGCGTATCAAGTGTCAGGCTTTATTGTTAAGCTACAAGCTTAACACATTTTAGGTCGAGGTTGAAAACCTCGACCAGCGTGGTTTTTTGTTCTGGTCAGCTTTTTTTCCTGAAAAGTATAATACCGACTGCCAGTATCCAGATAAGTAAAAAGGTGCCGGATATTGGGATACCCAGGCCATTGATGCTGTAAAAATAAGCCGGATTAGTGCCTGAAAAAATGGATGGAATTAGAGCAAAGTGAAAAACGGCGATAATTTGTGCCATGCGGGCGGTCCATTTTGGTAATAGATGGGTGCCCAGTATGGCCGATGCTGCTGTAAACAAAAACATAGAGGTAAGCAATCGGCCAATGGGACCAAATAACAATATGGCACTCTCGGCACCGGATCCAACAGTGGTGGGATCAATACCTCCGCTCTTTCCCAGCACACTGCCTACCTGAATAGCATCAGATACAAATGTAATAATGGCAAACACCAGGCCGAATGTGAAAGATAACGTGGCGATAAATTCAAAATCGGGACGTGCTTCCCTGATTAAATAACGGAAACCCACCAGGAAGATAATCAAAGCGGTGCAAACAAACATATTGATTAAAACTCTTGTCAATATGTTTGACACCGGCGGTGGTCCGCTGTAAACAAAATACAGCGGCAGCACCACCATGCTTAAAAGAAATATAGCTATCCCCGAGATACCGGTAACCCGACGTACATTAATACTGTTCATAATTTTACTGATTAAGATTTAATTTCATTATTGGTTCTTTAAATCTTAGTCGTGCAATAAATGAATCGGGTTACAGTGAAATCTGCTTTATTTTACTCTATTTCAGTTGATTGTGATGGGAGAGGGGCGGAAGATGATATTAACCCAATAAGGCCCGGCAACATACCGGGCTTTGTCGTTAAGCTATAAGCTTAACACATTTTAGGTCGAGGGTACAACCCTCGACCAGTGGGAAAACCTATACTGGTACATATTTATTCAGCACTTTTACATTTTTGAAGGATATAGAGCTTTCCAGTTTCAGTATTTTCCTTTCTTTAAAAATGGAAAGCCCGCTGCCGATAGCGATGGGATTTACGACGAGGTAGTATTCATCAATCAAATTGAGGCTGACAAGGGAGCTGACAAAATCGGCGCCGCCGTAAACGAGGATATCCTTGCCGGGTTGGTTTTTGAGCGACTGTACTACGGTGGCCAAGTCGCCGTTTTCTACTTCGAGTTTGCGACCGGGGAGGATTTTTTCGGTTCGGCTGAAGGAAATTTTGCGGTGATTAACTATCAACTTCGCTAAAGGATGCCAGGGATTGTCGGGCTGATTGTCGGCCACGTTTTCCCAGTGACTGAGGAATCCGCTTACCGCCTGTTTACGGCCCATCAACATGGTATCACAACCGGCGGCCATGTCTGCACTAAACGCAATCATCTTTTGTAAAGCTTCAGCGTCGCCGTTGCCTGTTAAAAACACCCAGTCGTTCTCACCATTGGGGCCGGCTACAAAGCCGTCGAGGGTGATTTGCATTTGTAGTTTTAATTTTCGCATTGCTATTGTTTTTAAAGCGCCAATAATTCTTCCAGCTGATTAAGACCCATAGTAAAGCCGCCCTCGAAGCCCATTTCTACCAGCATTTTTATGGCAGCTTCATTGTCAAAACTAAGATCAACTACTACTTTGGTTTTATCACCCAGAGCTACAAATTTATTATCCCAGTGTCCTACAGGCGTACCCGGAGGTACGGTGCCATTTTCGTCAGAAAATGCAGCATCAGCAGCGAAGCGGGTGCCTTCTTCAATGGCGATAAACTTTACATGGCTCCAGTGTTTTTGATCGTTTGGACCGGCCATATAGTACAGCCAGGCGCCGCCCACAGTAAAATTCATTGATTTGGTGATGGCAGTCCATGGTTTAGGGCCCCACCATTTTTCAAGCAGGTCGGGATCTGTCCAGGCTTTCCATACTTTTTCAATCGGCGCGCTAAATTCGCGTACTACATGAATTTTTTTAGCGCCAAGATCTTTTTCGAATACAAAATTGTTTATCATTTCTGTTTGGTTTATGGGTGATTTATGCTATTAAGTGAGGTTCAGCCAGTATTTCATCCAACTGATCAAGGGTAATGATGGTGCCTTCTTTAAAGCCGCCTTCCACAAACCATTTGATGGTTGACTCATCGGTAAAGGTTATCAGCTGTTCCACCTTTGATCTGTTACCATCGATGGATGAGAATTTGGTTTCCCGGTATGATTTCGGTCCCTCGTCAACCGGATAGCCCTCGTCATCACAAAACATACCTGTTGTCGAAAAAGATTTTCCCTTTTCAATTGCAGTAAATTCAGCATAAACCCAATGTTTCATGCCTTCGGCGTTAGCCATCAGATACAGTGATATACCACCAACTGTAAAATCCATAATTTTGAATTTAGCTGTCCATGGTTTCGGCGCAACCCATTTTTCAATCAGGTCGGCCTCTGTCCAGGCTTTCCATACCTTTTCAACCGGCGCGTTAAATTCGCGTACTACACGAATCGTTTTAGCAGCCATATCTGGCTCGAACAAAAAATTGTTTGTCATGTTTTTTTAGTTTTGTAAATCGTTTAACAGGTTATCTAATTGATCAAAGCGGTCCTCCCACATCTTGCGGAAGCGTTCCAGCCAAATGTCTATCTCTTTCATTTTTTCGGGGTTAAAGTGATAATATATTTCTCTGCCTATTTGCTTTTGGGTTATTATTTCGCACTCGGTGAGTATCTTAATGTGTTTTGATACTGCCTGGCGCGTACTGTCAAAGTGTTCGGCTAAGTTATTAGGTGTCATGGCACCCAATACCAATAAGCTTAATATGGCCCTGCGGGTTGGGTCGGCAATAGCCTGAAATACGTCTCGTCTCATTTTACTTGCAACTTATTGGTTGCAAATATAAATGCAATCATTCGGTTGCGCAAATTTATTTGAAAATATTTTTGTAAGGATTGAAAGACAAAGCACGGCTTATAGAAACAAACTCCAACAAAGACGACGAAATATCAACGGTGTTTTGTAATAAGAAATGCGTTTGATACTTTAGACGATCTAAACTATCTGATTATATGGTGCCACTGCGTACAAAGGTTATGGTGTATAGGGTTCTGCGGATATTGGTCCTGGTGTATTTGTTACTACTTGTAATTGGCCATTATTTAATCAATGATTATGTAATGGCGGGAATCTTGTCTTTAGGGCTAATCGTTTATACTTTCCATAATATAAAGTCATTCTCCGACAGTCATTCAAGAGTTCTCATCAATCAATTGATTGGGCTTATTTTTATAACTTACCAGTCATATAAAGACTACAGTCGATATACAGATGATAAAATTCTTTTTTCCTATAGTAAACCATTTAATGATCATCGGCAACAATTGGGTGTACCAATAATTCCAACCTCATGGCGGGTTGCGTTTAAAAGCTCATATAGCATTGAATGGGATGAAAAAAAAGACGGCGTAGGCCACGAACGTAAATATATATTCATGAACGCTGACCACACGATAGAATTTGAGAGTGATGATTATAAATTATCAAGAACTAGGGCAGATTCTGAAAGATATGTTTATGTGAGATACATTTATGCGACCGGGAAACACCCTGATACACTGAGTTTCTCTTATTCTAATGGAGACAGTGCAAAATCAATAACAAAATCTATAGCCGACAGTATACTAAACGCTGACCATATCCAGAAGGATTATTAATCAATATCTGTCAGTCCTGATGTCTCCATCAGGGGCTGAAATATAAATGGATTTGTAATTAGGAGTGTTCGAAAGATTGAGGTTGTCTACAAATATCTAATATGGTGTCACCCGGAGGCACTCGAAGGGTGTGCGGTGGGTATACGCGAATGTATTACCGCAGATGCACAACGTGAAGGCATGGCGATTCAGGCCTTTGCCCGCATGCTTCGAGTGCCTCAGCATGACACCCTTTTTTTATCTTTCGAACACTCGTAATTTATAATCTATGTGACACAGCCCAGTACCCGGTCGGGCTGTTTGTTAATGTAAAACTTAACATATTTTAGGATGATAGAAATTGCAAAACTATCTCCATTGCCATCCAAATGTCAAGTAAAATTAAATTGTATACAATTTAATTTTATACAATTTATATTTGTTCCGTCAATCAGAAGCAAATGGATTATTTAAAATTAGAAGATCAAGCCTGTTTTCCGGTATATGCCTTGTCGAGGGTGTTAACAGCGCATTATAAGCCCATTTTAGAAGGTATTGAGCTTACTTATCCGCAGTACCTGGTGATGTTGATATTGTGGGAACACCAGCAGTTATCGGTGAAAGAAATAGGCGAAAAATTGTTGCTTGATTCGGGAACCTTAACGCCTTTGCTCAAAAAACTGGAAGCCCGGAAACTGGTAAGCCGCAATAGAAGTAGTGAAGATGAACGTGTGGTAATGATAAAGCTTACCGAAGACGGAGCGGCTTTGAAAGAAAAAGCAAGAGCTATCCCTGAATCTTTTAAATGCAGCCTTGGCTTAACCATTGAAGAAATGGTGGCCCTGCGCGATAGCATTAAGCTCATTCTTGAAAGAACTAAACAAATTAATAAATAATATAAATAACAAATATCATGTCAGTAAAAGCAATTTATACAGCAGCAGCAACCGCTACAGGCGGCAGAAACGGTCACGTAGTATCATCAGATAAAGTACTTGACCTGGAAGTTAGAATGCCAAAAGAGTTAGGCGGTGCAGGTGGCGCCTACACTAATCCCGAACAATTATTTGCTGCAGGTTACTCGGCTTGTTTTGATAGCGCGCTTAATCACGTTATTAAAAACGAAAAAGCAACAACCGGCACTACCGCCGTTAGGGCACATGTTGGTATCGGTTCAAATAACGCAGGCGGCTTTGCACTGGTAGTTAATTTAGAGGCTAATGTGCCCGATGTTGACCAGGCCACAGCTGATGCGCTTGTTGCAAAGGCTCACCAGGTTTGTCCATATTCAAACGCAACAAGGGGCAATGTGGAAGTATCGCTTACTACTACCATCTTAAGTGCAGAAGAATTTGCGGCTGCTAACTAATCAAATCATCTACCTAAAAATTAAACAACAATAAAACACTACAAAAATGAAAACTTTAAAAATGTTATCAATCCTATTGGTTATGCTAATAGGCACCGCAAACTTACGTGCGCAGGATGCAAACACTAAACCAACCATTATATTTGTTCACGGCATATGGGCCGATGGCTCTTCATTTGCCGCTCAGATAGAAGCGCTGCAAGCGAAAGGTTACCCGGTAATTTCGGTTCAAAATCCTATCACCTCATTGGCTGATGATGTTGCTGCTACTAAAAGGGCAATTGCCAGGGCAAAAGGAAATGTAATATTAGTGGGCCATTCATGGGGTGGTTTTGTTATCACCCAGGCGGGTAATGATCCTAAAGTGGTAGGCCTGGTATATGTTGCTGCATTTGCACCCGATTTGGGCGAAACTGTACCAACCTTATCGGCAAATGGTCCGGCAAATAAACTGGCTACTTATTTTGAGCCGCAGGATGGTTTTATCTATCTGTCAAAAAATGGTGTAAAAACCGCATTTGCACAAGATCTGACCCCTAAACAGCAAGATTTGATTTATGCTACACAGGAGCCTGCGTCTCAGGCCGTATTTGGTGGTGCCAGCGGTGAGCCGGCCTGGAAAACTAAACCAAGCTGGTACATCGTATCCAAAAACGATAATGCAATAAGCCCCGATCTGGAACGCTTTATGGCAAAAAGAATTAAGGCCAAAACAACCGAGATTGAAGCAAGCCACGTGGTGATGATTTCTCATCCTAAAGAGGTATTGGCCATTATTGAAGAAGCAGCCAATGCGGTGGTGAAATAACATTGAGCTGGTATCAGCTTAATTCAATATAAAATAAATGAAAAGGAAGTTGTCTCAAGTGAGATAGCTTCCTTTTTATTTTAATCAAAATCAAACCTCTCACTTGCCCATGTTGGAGTTGTCTCCAACATGACCGGAATTATTTAACTTAGACTAATGGCCGCTATCGATTTTGATTATCATGCTCAGTTTTTCACTGCCACTATTTTAACGCATTATCAATAATCCATTTTTTAAATGCATAGCGGTTTTGTTGGAGACAACTCCAACAAAGGCGGGTTATGAAGCTTCCCCTCGGTAAAAAACTTTACCGACTCATCCGTTGCTTTTACCGACAAAACTTTACCGTTAACATAATTGGGGTTTTTAAAAGCTCTCCCGCTGCTAGTTTTGTTTAAAATTAAATCGAAAACAATGAACGCACCATCAATCATCATCAATTCTGACGCTTCAGAATACTTAAATACAACAGCCATTTTTGGCGGGGTTAAGAAAACTATTATCTCAAAAGACTTTAAAGGCGGTAAAATCGACAACCTTTTTGGTGAAACCGTATTGGATTTTACCAATGCTGATATTTCGGGCATGGTAGTATTAGACATTGCACAGGCATTTGGCGAAGTAAATTTGATTGTACCGGCTAACTGGCGGGTAGAAACCGATATTTCGCAATTTTTGGCCACTACCCGCGATAAACGCACCGAAACAGCACCAATAAAAAAGGCCGACAAAGTATTAGTGCTTACCGGTAATTCAGTTTTTGCCGCTGTTCAAATTGCAAATAGTTTGGACGAACTTTAATATTACTGTTACCGGGGAAGTCAGGAGCCGTCAGTCGAAAGTCTGGAGGCTTTTTTTGTTTTTTGGGATAGGAGCATATTAGCAGGGGATTGCAAATCCCCATTATGTTAGTCCGGGATTATAAATCCGAACTAACAGCCTAACAGCACATTGAAAACTTACGAAGTTTTCAAAACTTCGTAAGTTTAAGTCAATCCAGCTATAAAACCACAATAATTTGAGAACGAATATTCGTTTATATTTGTGTTTGATATGAGAGCCAAAGACGAAAACAAGGAATACATCATCCGCCAAAAGGCAATAGAAATGATTGTAGAAAAGGGGTTTGATGGTTTGAGCATGCAAAAACTGGCAAAGGCGGCTAACCTGTCGGCATCTACCATTTATATCTATTTCCAAAACAGAGAAGACTTGCTGAATCAGCTCTATATTAAAGTGGAAGCAGAATTTGAGCAGGATGCTTTAAAGGATTTTAATGAAGATGCTGCGTTTGCAGCAGGTTTATGGCAGCAATGGATGGCCCGGTTTCAGAATATTATGAAAAACCCGGTGTCGTTTATGTTTTATAATCAATTCCGTAATTCGCCGCTTATTCAATATAGAAAAATGGAGGAAAATGAATTCCCCAACAAAATGAGCGCGTTTGTAAAAAATGCGGTTGCCAGAAATGAAGTGATAGCACTACCTGCCGAAATATTCTGGGCCATGGCTTATGGACCTTTTTATACCCTTGTTAAATTTCACCTCGACCAAGCCAATATGGCGGGCAAGCCATTTTTACTGGATGAACATAAAATGAAACAAACTTTTAACCTGGTTTTAAAAGCTTTGCAGCCATGATGCCTTGTTAAGCTTTAAGCTTCACTTTAGTAGGAGGTAGCCCCCCGGCAAGGTGTGCAGAATAGCATAAATATAAATTAAGGTAAACAGGGTAATCAATTGACTTGAACTTATATCTTTACAGCCGAGGATAAGAGAATGGGATTACCGCTACGGATAACTTTTAAGGATAACGATTATATCTATCAAATTATTGATAGCAAACACATAAATCATCATACCACTGAAATTGATCTATTGCTAAATGGCGAAAAGATTGGTATTGTAAGAGACATTAAGTTTGTTTGGAAACAGAAAGACGGTCATATGGCGCTTGATTCAGAATTGGTTCAGGCATTGGGTCGTTCGGTTTCTTTGCGGCTAAGAATGTAGCAGAGTGATTTTAGTTAATTAGTTAGTCCGGATTTGCAATCCCGGACTAACATATACGTGGATTTGTAATCCACGTAATCAAGTCAAACCTCCATTTGATGATATATTAATCGAAATATTTCATTTACCGCTTGCGAATAACCACCGGCTGCACGAAAAGAGTCGGAGATTTTTTCAATGGCGCGCAGGTAGCCAGGCTCAGTTATCACTGTATTAACAGCATCTCTCAATTCATCTGCTTTTAGTTGTGTAATATCCAGTACTATGGTGGCGCCAAGTTCAGCTGCCCGGGCTGCAAGGAGTGGCTGATCTGCACCCATAGGCAAACTGACAAAAGGTACTTCATTGCTGATCAGGTCGCTCATGCTATTCATTCCCGCGTGCGTTATGGCTACATCGGTATATTTTAGTAAAGCGTTCTGCGGCACATAATCCCTTACTATAAAATTGGTGGGGAGCTGGTTGTTGCTCAGGTCAACGCCGTGAGCGGTCATTACTACAACGCCGTCCCAGTCTGCAAATGCCTCCTTAAAAATGTGGTAAACCCGCGTATCAAAGCCTCCAAAAACCGTACCCAGTGATATATAAAGCACACGCTTGTTTTTCAGCCTTTCAAAGGGAAAGTCCATATCCTCATGCCTTTCATAAACCGGCGGCCCCACAAAGCGGCAGGTATCATCCAGGTAATCAGACGGCGGTGCAAAGTAGCGTGACGTATACACCAATTTTAAGGGGCTGGGGTAAAGCATAAGATCAAGCGGACTGCCGGGTAGGGTAATTCCATAAGCACGCTGCAATTCGGTTGCCACCCGTGCATAATCTTCGCGGACATTGTCGGGTAACGTGAAGTTCGCCATTTGCTTAAACTTATCGAGCCCCGCAAAAACAGCAAGCGAAGAAACAGAAGGAATGCCCAGTATTTGCACCAGTGCCCCTGTAAAAGGAAAAGCAGCCGAATGAATGAGGTAATCGAATTTAATTCCCTCAGTTTGCTTCAGGACATCAGCTATCACTGAAGGGGCTTTATTGATGACACTCAATAGTCCGCCACCCTGACCGGGCTTGCCGGCAGCTTTAAATATATCCAGATCTTCGCTATATTGGTAAAATACTGCACCTGCCGCTTCAATTTTTGTTCTGAATGTTTCCGAAGCAAAATAACTCACCTTTTCGCCACGAAGGGTTAATTCATGAACCAAACCCAGGGTTGGATTTACGTGCCCATGTGTGGGCATTCCTAAAAATAATACGTTCGCCATATCTGTTAAGACGAAAGGGAAGGAAAAATAATTTAAACTATTTAAAATAATCTTACCGACGCGACCTCGTTAAAGGCCTTGCCTAATTATCAATTTGTAAAATCTCAGTCAAAAAACCTTAAAAGCTGTCCGTTAAGAACAAGGGGCTTCTGATTTATTGTATCTTGGATTAAGCCTTTCGGTTTATTAACTCAATGAATATCCACAGATTTTCCCCTTCAGCTACACTAAAGCCTTTTATAAGGGAATATTTGATTATAGAGGCTGATGAGGCTATAAAAACCAATACCATTCCCGATACGTCGATTGTGCTTTCGTTTCGTATCAGCGGTGAGGTAAGCAGAGCAAACGGAACAGAAAAATGCGCTCTTCCGCTTAATGCTGTGGCAGGTCTCCGAAATTCGTCCCGCGAATTTTATTATGCTCAGCAAACCATTAATTTGCTGGTGCTGCTTAACGAAGGTGGTATTAAAGCTTTTTCAAAAATGCCTGCCCATGAATTATTTTGCGAAAGTATAAGTACCGATAACCTTTTTGCTGCTGCTGAGCTAAGCCTATTATCAGAACAGCTGGCCGAAAAAGAAGATAATAATGCAAGGGTAAAAGTGATTGAAGCGTTCCTGATCAGAAAGCTCATTGATAACACGCCCGATATGCTTATTCATTATGCCGTAAACTCGATTAAGCAGCAAAATGGTCTGGTTAACGTGAAGGACTTGGTTAAATCGCTGCCCATAAGTCTTGATCCATTTGAAAAACGTTTTCGGGCGGTTATTGGCACTACGCCAAAACGTTATGCCGGTATTATTCGTTTACGAAATCTCATCAGCAACCGTTCGGCCCATAATTCACTCACCGAAACATCCCTCGAAGCTGGTTACTTTGACCAGGCTCATTTTATAAAAGATTTTAGATTATTTACAGGTCAATCGCCTAAAGATTTTTTCCGGTTATCACGATACTGGTAATTCAATGATTTTTTACAATTCGTAGCCCTGCGGCGGCTATAGCTTTGTAGAAAAAAGCAATGAAAAATGCATCGAAAACACTCTTAAGCCTGGTTATGCTTTGCCCCGTTGTGCCTGCACATACCAGCGTGCTAATGCCCAATAGCCGGTACATAAACGACGGCAAATCGCAAATTAGCCTGACCAACCAACAACCAATTAAAGTAACCACCATGGAAAACAATAAAGCAGTAGTACGAAGACTTTTTGAAGATGCCCTTAATAACCGGAAAATGAGCTTACTTGCCGAGCTGGTATCAGCAGATTATACGTCTCAGAATGGAGATAAAGGCCCGGATGCGATGGGGAAGACTTTTGGTGGACTGATCAAGGCGTTTCCCGATTTGCAATGGCACATTAAAGAAATGATAGCCGAGGGCGATAAGGTTTTTGCAAGCTGGGAAGTACAGGGAACCAACACCGGCGAATACCAGGTATTTGCACCCACCGGCAAAAGCGTTACCGGCACAGGTATGGGCGTTTTTACACTTAAAGATGGCAAAATAGTGCAGAGTAATGTCCAAACCGACCGCCTGGGATTTTTACAGGCCCTTGGCATTTTACCGCATGATTTGTCGAAGTTAAATGATAAAAGTAACTAAAGTGGGGAAACGCATAGCTGAAAGACAAAGCCTGATCTAGTGTTGGGCTTTGTTATTTCAACTCACTACCCGTAGACTCCATCTATAAGTGCTGTCCTTTTTAGCAAACACTTTTTAAAGACTTCACCTGCTCGTCCCTTTCCGTTTCCCTTGGCACGATATTTAGAAAATTAATATCATACCAACGAAAAACCATGAAAAAGATAACTACCACCCCGGCCGAACTGTTGCTGAAAGCAATTGAGCTACAATTGAAAGCATTACTGGAGCAAGATTTGAAAGCATTCCGCAGCAAACAGATCGTTACAAAACTGGTTGCTTAACAAATGAAGCCTGTTAATTACTAACCTCTTGACCCCGAAAATTCAAAACCGATCAAAGTATCCTGTTATAAAGATACTGCTGGCCAGCGGCTTGTTATTGCTGTTGATTGCCGAAGGCTTTTTTGGCTTCCGGCTGCGTGCATTGTCGGCACAGCAGCAACAAATTAAGTCCGACTTTTCAAACGCAAACGGTATTACGCAAGGGCTGCTTTCGGTTGATCAATGGCGCGGAAAGGTGGCCGATATTGTAAACCACCAGGTGCGCCACTTCACGCTTACGCCCGCCCAAAAGGCCCAGCTGCAAACAGAGGTTGAACAGGTGCTGTATGCCTTGATTGACACTGCCGAAGCGAAGGTTAACAAGCAACCCAAAACCCTGAGTGGCAAAATAAAAAAATTGGCGGTGAAGGCTTTTGTTAAGCCGGATAAAATCAGGAAACAAGTGCCGGCATTTGCGCATTCCATCATCGCTAAAATAGATAACCCACAACAAAAGTCGCAATTGAGCGATCTGGCGATGGGTAAGCTGAATGAGGCGCAGCACAGCGGTAGTTTGGACAGCACGCAGCGCGCCAACCAGGCGCAGCAAATGCAGCTATACCATAGGTACGGCGTATCTTCTTCCGACGGACTTAACCACAAACTTGATTACTTATTGAACAGCATCCGTACGGAAATGTACCGGTACGTTTTTGGCATGCTGCTGTGTATTTTGGTAGTGTTGTTTTTATGGTGGATTTTCAGGGCGCGGCTGGAACTGCATGTAATGCTTTTTGTGTTTTCGCTGTTTTTTGCCTTTGTACTGCTGGCCGTTGGCTTAAGCGCCGCCATGATTGAGGTGGATTGCCGTATTCGTGCGCTTGATTTTGTATTGCTTGATGAGCATATTGTTTTCAGGAACCAGGTGCTTTTTTATCAAAGCAAAAGCATTTTGGATGTGGTAAAGGTGCTGATATCGCAGCCAGCCATTGATTCCATTTTTGTGGGGATCCTTATTTTGTGTTTCAGTATCCTCTTTCCACTGATGAAACTGTTCTCTACAGGTATTCACCTGCTCAGTAAAAGGAAACTGGCCGAAAACAGGCTCATTAAATATTTTGCATTTCAATCCGGCAAATGGAGCATGGCTGATGTTATTGTTATCGCTGTTTTGATGACCTATATAGGCCTTAACGGTTTGCTGGATCGCCAATTGGCCGCTTTAAATATTCATACCAACACGCTCACCATCATCACTACAAATAATACCGCCCTGCAGCCCGGATATATCATTTTTATCAGCTTTGTGTTGTATGGCCTAATTTTATCGACCATACTGAAATATATCACCCCTTATGATGCGCATTAAATGAAATTGACCGTTTTAAATATCCTCCTGCTCATCGGACTCACGGCCCTGTTATGCGGGGAAACGTGGTGTGGATACCGGGCATACCACCTTTCGGCCGAACGGAAAGCGATAAAGGAGGATTACAGCCTGTCGAACAGCGTCACCTTTGGGCTTTTTTCGATTGATCAATGGCGCGACCGGATTTCGGAGGTTATTCATCACCGAATACAGGGCTTCCACATTACGCCTGAACAGCAAAAAGCTTTGGAGATAGCGGTTGAAAAAGATTTACACGGCTTGGTGAGTAAAACTGTTGCCGAAATTAACAAGCCCCAACACAGCCTGGGTGGCAAACTAAAAAAAATGGCTTTTAATGCGGTGGTTGATTCGGGTGAGATACAGGAACAGGTAAAACCCTTCGCCCGTGCTATCATAAAGAAGGTGAGCAGTCCTGAAAGTGAAACCCGGCTGAAGCATATTGCCACCAGCAAGTTTGGACAATTGGAACAACAGACCTACGACAATGCCAGCGAAGCCGATGATACCGTAACCAGTTATTTATACCGCAAATACCACGTTGCAGACCCTGATGCGTTTAACAAGGCAATCAGCAAGCAATTGGCGATCATCGGCACTGCTTCCATGATTAATACTTTGGTTATGCTGGGCTGCGTAGTTGTGGCGCTGTTGCTGTGGTGGTTGATGAGGAAGGATGTGCAATTACAGGTACCCTTATTCATCTTTGCCTTGCTGTTTGCTTTTGTGTTGCTGGCGGTTGGCAGTACCACTGCTGTGATTGAGGTTGATGCCCGTATCCAAACGATGCAATTTGAATTACTGGGCGAAAAGGTGGGCTTTCAGAACCAGGTATTATTTTTTCAGACTAAGAGTATTTTGGGTACGGTAAATGCATTAATTGCTCAGCAAAAACCGGATACGATACTGGTTGGTGTGCTGATCCTGCTGTTTGTGTTGGTATTACCTATTGTACGGCTGCTTGCCCGGGGCGTTCATCTGCTGAGCAAGCGTTTGGCAAAAAATAAAGTGGTTCACTACCTGGCCTTCGAATCGGCTAAGTGGGATATGGCTGATGTGATGATTGTTGGCCTGGTGATGACCTATATCGGCCTTAATGGCATCCTGAAAAGCCAGCTATCAGACCTCAACATGCACAGCGGTACCCTGAGTGTGGTTACCGCCAACGACAGTACCTTACAACCCGGGTATTTTATATTTGTGGGCTACGTGTTATTTGCCGCCCTTTTATCATACATCCTGAAAAAAATAACACCACATCAGCCTAAATAAAATTAGTGAGCGCGCTTATTTAACTTGCTAATGTGCAGACTTATTAAATGCCGGTAATATGTAGGTTTTGATCAATACATCGGCGGGAGATTGTGCGTTGTAGTTGCCGCCGGTGGTTACCACAATCAGGTCCAGATCGCGGAATACATAGATCTTTTGTCCGCCATTGCCCTGGGCGGCTAAGCCGTGGTAGCGTACACCATCGGCATCCAGATATTTAAGCCACCACAAGTATCCGTAGTCAACACCTTCAACAACGGAGTGTTTGGCGGTCGACTCGGCAACCCACTCTGCCGGAATGATCTGATGACCATCCCACGTTCCATTATTTAAAAATAACAGACCAAACTTAGCCATGTCTCTTGGCCTTAATTTTACCTGGCAAAAATTATCAGCATTGGATGGATCGGGTTTAAAATCCCATTCAAAGTGGGTAACGCCCAGCGGGCCAAATAAGTTTTTCGCCGCGAAATCATACATTGACATACCCGAATGCTTTTCGACGATTAAACCTGCGGTTATAGGATTGCCCGAATTATAACGGCCTATTTTACCCGGTGTATCAATCATCGGCAAATCGAAAGTGTATTTTACCCAATCTTTTGAAAACCCCATATCCACTTCATTTCCTATGGATTTATCCCAGGCTTCATCATAATTTACGCCACTTTGATTATCCAGTATATCCTGCAAGGTGATCTGATCTTTAAGCGAGGAAGGATTAGCAAAATGATATTGAGGCAATAAAGCAGGCAGTTTTTCATGCACGCTTTTGATGATGCCATTATGGATAGCTATGCCGGTTAACGCCGATACTACGCTTTTTGAGGCTGAACGCAATTCCTGCAAGGTATCGCGGGTGTATTCATAAAAATACTCTTCAAAAACCAGTTTTTTGTTTTTGATGATGAGGATGCTGTGCACACCGGGATATTGGCCTGCCACAATTTTATGCATCATGGTAGCCAGCAGTTTGGGATCTAAACCCGACCCTGTAAGATCGGCTGTTGCCAAACCATCATTCACTTGTTCAGGTTTGTTATAGTTGTAAACGAAGTTTTGACGGTCGGCCACGGCACGCGGGTACCACATTTGAGCCGGAAACTGAACATTACGGTTAATGAGTTTAAAAGTATTCTTATCTGTTGTGTAGCCATTTACAACGCCTTGCTTATCGCGCAGAAATACAACCGGCGAATTGGCATTATTTAAAAAAAAGTCTTTTTCCTTATATCTCAGTTTATATCTGCTTTGCTTAATAATAGCATAGAGTGTGGAATCGGCTGGCGAAGCGGCAATTTGGAGGGTGCTGTGGTTCATGAATTCGTAAAGTCCCTCATATTCCTTAAGTTGCTGGTAGCTGATTTTTTGTGCCGATGCAGCGTTGGGCAAAAAGAAGATGATGGCTGCAATAATCCATAAAGCGAATAACGATTTTTGGATACTTGTATAATGTTTTCTCATAGGTACAAAATTGCACCATTGATCGGTTCCCGTCGTTCCAAGTTATAAAATGGTCGCTGTTTTTGGTATGATGCGTGATGCTGCCGGGCTTTTTCCGGTTATTTGTTTAAAGGTTCTGTTAAAAGTAGTTTTTGAATTAAAGCCGCAATCGTACGCAATGCCCAGCAAAGTAATGTGGTCAAAAGTTGGGTCAATTATCCTGCGCTGCACTTCTTCCACTCGGTAGGTATTGATAAAATCATTAAAGTTTTTCCCGGTGCCCGTGTTAATGAGATACGATAGCTCGTTAGGATGAATGGCTAAAAATTCCCCCAAATCGCGCAGGGTAAGGCCGGCATTCATATACAATAAATTTTCTTCTACCTGGGCACGCAGCCATGTAATTCGTTGCAGTAATTCATCAGTAGGTATCTCTTTTTCAGCCGCAGGGACAATGACTTTTTCGGGCGAGATCTCTGCAAGAATATACTCCGGTCGCAGAAAAGCTTCTATACCCAGCCAACAGGCTGTGCCGGCCAGCAACAGGTATAAAGGGTAATAAGCACTAATGGACAGATGATAGTTAAATAAAAAGAAGTCGATGAAAAAATAGGGAATCCAAAGTATCCATATCAGGCCAAATGCGGCCAATAATCGTTTAAGGCGCCTGAACTGATAACGATCGGTATCGCTAAATTGATCGGCCAGTCGCTGGTGATATTGGTTTAGCGAACGAATGGACAACAATAAATAAGTTAAAACAGATATCAATCCCAGTAGCTGTAACACAGGATTGAGCTGCCAGAACAAAGCAGTATCATAAGTGGCGATACGCTTGTGATAGGCTTGCATCAACTCGGCCACAAATACCCCTTGCTCGATGAGGAAAGGACTAAAATGCCACCAATATTTTTTATGAAAAACCGGGCGCGTACTGGTCAGCAATTGTACATACAACCATATCAGCGGACCTAAGGTAAGTGAATATTGTAAAGGCACCCAGCTCCATAGCGGCGCGTACCTGTTAAAGTCGGTATCCACACCCAGTACCCAGCACAGCCAGGAAGCAAGCGTAAGCAGTGCTAAACCAAGACAGCGGTTTGCCGTTTGGTGTACTCTTTTCGAAAAAAACAGCAGCGCAGCAAAAGTAACCCCGGTAAAAACACCAAACAGGATCAGTACATCGCAAATACTAACTGAAATTGTCCATTTAGACATATTTCAAATCTAATGTTAAACTTGAATTAGTGATGTGTTTTTTGTGATTATGTTGGTGGGAGCGAGGATGCATGCTACAGGCATGATCGTCCGAAGTCAGAGACGTTCGGACAGCGGGGTTTTAAAGCGACCTCTTTACTAAACTTACGAAGTTTTCAAAACTTCGTAAGTTTTTCGGCGTTTATTTTTTACCTGGCAGTGTCATTTCGGGTGCCTTATTACTTATAGCTTTGTTTTTTAACAAAAGCGCAAAAAGGTACATGGCTAAAGCAAGAAACATCCACCCTAATCTTTCATTTAAAGAACGTCTTTCGGCGTTGAAAAACCTGCCCGAGCTTTTCAGGCTGGTGTGGCAAAGCAGTCCCGGTAAAACAACACTAAGTTTTGCGCTGCGTATAGCCCGTTCGGCCATGCCGGTAGCGCTGCTGTATATAGGTAAGCTAATTATTGATCAGGTGGTGCAATTAAACCGCCACGGGGGGAGTCAGCATGAACTTTGGAAATTAGTGATCATTGAGTTTGGCCTGGCTATACTGACAGATGGTTTGAACCGGATGATAAATTTGGTGGATAGCTTGCTGGGCGATCTTTTTTCTAATTATACCTCCATGCGGATTATGCGCCACGCAACAACGCTCGACCTGGATCAATTTGAAGATTCCGTTTTTTATGACAAGCTGGAAAGGGCACGACAGCAAACGGTTGGCCGTAGTGTATTGTTATCGCAGGTGATGAGCCAGGTGCAGGACTTTATTTCTATGGCTTTCCTGCTTACCGGATTAATCGCTTTTAACCCCTGGCTTATTCTGTTGCTGCTCATCGCCATTATTCCTTCGTTTTTAGGCGAATCGTACTTTAACAGCCAAAACTACGCCCTCACCCGCAGTCAGACACCCGAGCGGCGCGAGCTGGATTATGTGCGTTACCTGGGCGCCAGTGATGAAACCGCAAAAGAAGTAAAGATCTTTGGGCTTTCTGATTTCATCATCAACCGTTTCAAAACACTCTCTGATAAGTTTTACGCCGATAATAGCAAACTGGCTGTAAAACGTTCGGGCTGGGGCATATTTTTTTCTGTTTTGGGCAGTATTGGTTACTATGCAGCCTACGGTTTTATCATATACCAAACCGTTACAGGTAAAACTTCAGTAGGTACCCTCACTTTTTTGGCCGGTTCGTTCAGGCAATTAAGCAGCCTGATGGAAAGTATGCTGAACCGCTTTACCACGGTATCACAAGGGGCAATTTACCTGAATGATTTTTTAGAGTTTTTTGAGATAAAACCAAAAATAAGCGCGGCGCAAAACCCCTTACCATTCCCTAACCCAATTAAACAAGGGTTTACGTTTGAAAATGTTGGCTTTCAATATCATAATTCGGAGAGCTGGGCCAATCGCCATTTAAGTTTTACGCTGCATCCCGGCGAGAAATTGGCATTGGTGGGCGAAAACGGTGCGGGTAAAACCACCCTGGTTAAACTGCTGGCCCGGTTATACGACCCCACCGAAGGGCGTATTTTGTTGGATGGGATAGATTTGAAGGCATATGCTATTGAAGATTTACGTTTGAACCTGGGAATTATTTTCCAGGATTATTTGCGCTACCAGATGAGCTTCTCGCAAAACATAGCCGTTGGAAACATCAGCGAAATAAACAATAAGGCATTAATTGAGAAAGCTGCACATGAAAGCCTGGCGGATGCTTTGGCCGAAAAGCTGCCTAATCACTATGAACAATGGCTGGGCAGGCGTTTTAATGATGGCGTAGAACTATCGGGCGGCGAATGGCAAAAAGTTGCACTGGCTCGCGCTTACATGAAAGAGGCGCAGGTGCTTATTCTGGACGAACCCACAGCGGCCCTGGATGCCCGGGCCGAGTATGAGGTTTTTCAGCGCTTTGCAGAATTAACCCGAGGGAAATCAGCAGTGCTAATCTCACACCGGTTTTCGACCGCCAGGTTAGCCGACAGAATTATGGTATTAGAAAAAGGAACCGTTTTAGAAATAGGAACCCATGAGGAGTTATTAATAAAAGAAGGACGCTATTCGGAATTGTTTCATTTACAGGCAAAGGGGTATCAATAAGCTATTTGAAAGTTGTTTTTAAATTGAGGATAGTGGGGTTTGGGTGTCTTGCTGAGGCTCTCGAAGCATGCGAGGTAAAGGCCAATGCTTCTTTTGTCTGAACCGGAATTTACAGAATTATAGAATTTTCAGAATAGGGGTGGTGGTTTAGTTTTATCAATTTTTTTTAATAAGCATCGTCATGCCGTCCGCCCTGCCATTGTTGGAGTTGTCTCCAACAATCCGAAAAGGCCTTTTAACGAAGGGATTTTGCGGTTTTTGGTCGTCAATTTAACCCCCTATGATAGCATAAACTACATTGCTAATTTAACTTAATGGTACATTATAAAATACATCCGGTTTGTTGGAGACAACTCCAACAAAGGCGAGGAATTTATTAAACTTTTCATTTTTTACTATCGAATTGCAGGCTGCAATTAAAAATGAGAAGGCTATAACAAAAAGCTTTTTATAATGGTGAATTGACATGGCAGTTTAAAGATAGGGCGTGCAATTGATTAATTCAATAGTACAAGGATTTTACTATGTTGCAGGTAGGCCTCGTCTGCTAATTATCTTGTCAGTAGTCTTCAAAACGTTGCTGAATAAGGCTTTTGTTGTTCTGTAGACGGAGTCTACAGGCATAGTCGTCCGAAGTTTTTAAACTTCGGACAGCGGGGGGGATTTTAACCCATAATAGGGATTGCTGAAGTTAATCGTTTAATTTGCGCGCTAAAAAAATCAATCGCGTCTTTTGTTTTTTGTCCTGTTCTTTGCATTTTAAGGCTTAACAGTACTTGATATCCTTGACCGATTTGCTGTTTTGTCCAGGCATTGACATCGGTACTGCCCAGAAAATACAGGCCGTTGATGACGCCATTTGGAGAAAGGGATCCGATTCGGTTATTGGTATATAAATTCAGCACAAGATCGATTGCCGCCGAGGATGAAAGATAATTACCCTTAAGCTCGTTGAAGGCGCTAATGCGATCGTCTGCGGTACTAGCGTCTAATCGGCCAACCAATGCCGCGATAGGTTCACTATTGATATTAGCAATACCAACCTGTCCAACAGTCTGTAAAAGTGTATCTTCCGAATTTTGTAAACTATTAAATAGTTGCTCTGCTTCATTTTTTGAAAGCGCCAGCCGAATAAGACTTGTTGTAAAATTCCGTTTGCGCGGGTCAGTGTCTTCGATATCTGAAAAATGACTAAATACCCATTGATAACGGTCTACATTTGCCTTTTGCTGTTCCAAGTCCTCTGACTTGGCCTTTAACTGGAATTCCAACGACTTAAGATTGTCTTCCCGTTGTTTAATTCTGTTGCTGGTGTAGGAGTTGACCACGGTTAAAATGAGTGTTATCGCTCCAGAAAGAATGCTGATCCATAAAGTTATTGTGCCAGCCGTCGACTTAGATGTCGGCTCTATAATTGGAATTAATTGAGGCTGTTCTTCCATCATTAAAGGTAATAATGTTACAACTATTTAGAAGATTGTCACGATTGATAATGTATTAGATATTGGAGTGATGTTAGTGGGTTTAAACAACACAGCATATTAATTTTTGTTGTCTTTTCCTCCCTCACCTAATTCCAGGAAATCGTCTACGCCATAATTTATTACAAAATATGTGTTAGGTATCGTAATAGAAAGGGAGTCTTTTACCGTATGATCAATTACTGCTTTAACGGTGGCATTTACTGTGTCTCTATTTGCAATAGCAACTTGAGCACCAATATTTGTTTGAATAGCTAATTCAAGATCGGCTTTTTTGGTTGTAGTAAATGATGCCGAAAACATGGAAATATATGAAACTATACCTCTCTTTGTTGAATTTAAGAAATCATATAGATCTTGTGAAAAGTCATCTGTTCCGTTTAATTTGGATAATAACTCCTTGTTGTCCCAATACTTTTTCATAACTGCGCTTGCCGATCTGATATAGTATTTACTCAATCTAACCTCATAGAATTTTAAATTGCTGGAAGTTACATTGCGGCTAACGGTGTTTGAAATACCATCCTCGATTTCGGCATTGATATTTACTATTTTACTCAATGCGGCATTAATCTTCGCTATTAATCCAATCTTAAAAGCATTATCTACGTCATGTGTAATGGTGATATTTGCGGTAATATATATTTCATGTTTGCTCGAATCTATGGCTTGGGCGAAATCAGAATATTTTTCATTTAAAATAGCAATTCTTTGCGAAGGCGTTGATGCTTTTGTATATTCATCTTTAAAAGCCATGAATTCTTTACTTTTTCCGTATTTTCTAATAAGAATATTCAGGCCGTAAGCACTAATGTATCTGTCATTAATCTCATCTAAAACAATAGCTCCATCTTGATCGCTATTTAAAAATGGGTTTAAATTGTATATATCACCATCTAACTTGTATATCGAACCTAAGTGTGTGTACCAGTCTATGCTAGATAGTGGTGGACTTAAGTAGCTATTCAGTCTATCATCGGCTCCTAAAGGATCAAAATCACACTTCTTACAACCTAAAATATCTGAAGCATTTAATTTAACTGTATATAATTGGTAACTCTTCTGTGAAAAGCCGTCGGTAAAAACAAAAATTAACACTAGGATTAATAGAATCTTCTTCATGATATGTGAGTTCAGGTATTGATATTTAGATATTATAAATATTGCATTAAATAAGTAATGATGCAACCCGTTAAAACACCCTAATTACCAGTGTGTTAAAATTGATAGTCTACAATCGTCATGTATGTAATTGCAATAATTTATCATTATATAAACCCGATGTTCGTAGACTCTTCTACGAATTATTATGCATGTAGTTTCCCTGGCTGCTGCAAGCGTCCTCCGCTTGTGGACGATATGCTTAGCATACGATAGTTCGGTATGAGTTTAAAGGTCGGAACTTATAGGATACTGTCTAACCTTGTATGCAGGCCACAAGCCGAGGACGCTTGCGGCCAATGTCATTAAGTTAAGGCGGTAAGTTATTGATAGTCAGTAATTTAACTTGTTTTATTGTTTGATTTTACGTATATTTAATTCATAATCAATTA
>NZ_JANUBZ010000014.1 GCF_024808665.1 Mucilaginibacter empetricola | reverse complement strand
GGTTATTAACAAAGAAAAAGAAGCAAAAAGAAAGCTTCAACAATAATAACAACCTCTATTATTTGTTGATGCCAATCTAAAGGAAATGACAGGGGAGGAAAGAAGACAAACACCGCGTAATACCCCCAGGATAGTAATGATAAAAAAACATATTGGTGCATTAGTTCTTTTAACCGCTTTTTGTTTAACCGCATCGGCGCAAATTATTCAGAGCAGGCAATACCCACAGCGATATTTTCGCTACCCGCTTGATTTGCCGCCATCAACGGCAGGTTCATTTGGCGAGCTGCGCCCCAATCACTTCCATTCCGGCTTAGATTTTAAAACCAATAACCGCACCGGCTATCCCGTTCACGCCGTTTTTGATGGCTATGTATCGCGCCTGCGCGTGCAGTTTGGCGGTTTTGGGAATGCCATTTACATTACGCACTCCAATGGCTATACCTCGGTTTACGGACACATTGAGCGCTATAGCGATGCCATGCTAAAGGTAATACGTGCGGCACAATATCAGCAGCAAAGCTTTGAGGTTGATATTAAACTCGACCCAACTCAAATACCTGTTTGTAAAGACGAAGTGATAGCGCTATCGGGCAATGCCGGCGCATCCGAAGGGCCACACCTGCACTTTGAGCTTCGCGATACGCAGACAGAAGAAACGATAAACGCCCAACTATTTGGCCTTACTATTCCGGATAGGGTTTCACCAAATATTTATGCAATAGGTATTTATCACCTGGATGGTTATCCTTTTAGTGAAAAAACACCGCGCCAGTTTTTGACTGTAAGCGGTGCCAATGGCAATTATCATTTAACCAAACCGCAGGTAATTACTGTTGATGGTGAAACCGGTTTCGGTATCACTACTAATGATATGAACAGCGTATCGCCCAATCATAACGGTGTTTACTCTATTGAGTTGAAGGTTGATGGCACCACGGTTTATACCTTCGCGGTTGAGCGTTTTGCATTTGATCAAACTCATGCCATTAATGCTTATATTGATTATCCCGAATTTTTAAAAACCCACCGTTGGATGCAGAAATGCTTCATATTGCCCGGTAGCAAAATTTCACTCTATCCGCAATCCATCAACCGGGGTATTATTAATTTTAATGATGATGCTATCCATCATGTAGAGTACGTGGTGAAGGATGTGGCAGGTAATACATCAACCCTAACCTTAAACATTAAGGCAAGCAGCACGCAAAAGCTTAACCCCGAAAAACATTTGATTGGTACGCTGTTTCATTACAATCAGCTCAATGAGTTTAGTAACAACAAGATTAAAATAAGCATCCCGGCAGGTAACCTCTACGATGATGTTGACTTTACCTATGCTACATTACCCAAACGCCCCGGTACATTTTCAGTGGTGCATCGTATTCACAACCATTATACGCCTATACATGATGCTTACGATATTTGGATAAAACCCGATAGCAGCATCGGTAAATTTGCCGACAAAGCAGTTATTGTGGGCCCCAACGGTGCTTGCGAGGGTAATATTTATGAGGATGGCTGGGTAAAGGCGCAGGCCCATACCTTTGGCGATTTTTTTGTGCGTATTGACACCGAACCGCCACACATTTCGCCTCTGAATATTAAAAATGGTGTTAGCCTTAAACTGGCCAAAGGCATATTTCTGCGTATAGGCGATAACCTATCGGGCATAAAAACCTACTCAGGCAAAATTGACGGCAAATGGGTATTGATGGAATGGGATTATAAAACCAAGGTATTGGGTTATTTATTCAGCAATGGAGATATCACCCCAGGTAAGCACCAGTTTGATTTAACGGTTACTGATAACAAGAATAATGTGGCGCGTTATACAGCGGAGTTTTATAGGTAGGTACCCCCTTCTCCGCACGTCATTGCGAGGTACGAAGCAATCTATAAACTATACAGATACCGTAGATTAATGTTTTCTACCTGGCAGATGTCGTTCAAAATTATTTGTGCTCCTTTGATTTGCTTAATTAGAGATTGCTTCGTACCTGGCAAGGACGCCGGATATTGTTCACCGCGACATAGTCCCCAACCTTCCATAGCAATACTTTTAAGTGTATATTTGTCGCAGATATTTTACACACCACTATGTCAACATTAAAAGCAGGCGATAAGGCTCCGGGCTTTACCGCAAAAGACCAAAATGGCAAAGCCGTTTCCCTGTCAGATTTTTTAGGCAAAAAAGTAATTCTTTATTTCTATCCAAAAGATGATACCCCTGGCTGCACTGCCGAAGCATGCGATTTCAGGGATAATTACCAATCGATGTTGAGCAAAGGTTTTGAAGTAATTGGTGTAAGTACCGACGACGAAAAATCGCACAAAAAATTTGAAACCAAATACAGCCTGCCTTTCCCCCTCATTGCCGATAGCGATAAATACATTGTAGAAGCTTACGGTGTTTGGGTGGAGAAAAATATGTACGGCAAAAAATATATGGGGACCGCTCGCACCACCTTTATTATTGATGCCGACGGAACAATAAGCCATATTATTGAAAAAGTTGACACCAAAAATTCATCACAGCAGGTTATCGATTTGTTATAGTGAGATTTATAATTTTTTTAGATATTAGCTGTATATTATAAAACTTAAATAAATATTAAAATAAGATTTAGATATGCGGCGGGGAGTGTTAAGCTCAATGCTGTTTATCTTTAACCCCAAATCTGATATAAGAATATGCCAATAGAGGTCGACGACGAGGTGATATTAAGCAAATTTCAGGACGAGAAGACCCGAAATGAGGCATTTAACCTGCTGCTAAAAAAGTATCAGCAGAAAATTTACTGGCACATTCGCCGTATGGTGATTGACCATGATGATGCTGATGATTTGGTGCAGGATGTATTTATAAAGGTTTGGAAAAACCTGGCTGGTTTTAGAAGCGATGCCCAGCTATATACCTGGATGTACCGCATTGCCACCAACGAATGCATTACCTTTTTAAACAAGAAAAAGCAGAAGAATAATGTATCGCTGGATGATGTAGCTTATGAGCTGGCCGACACATTGGCCGACTCAGCTTATTTTAGTGGCGATGCCATACAAAAAAAGCTACAGGAAGCCTTGTTAACACTGCCCGAAAAACAAAAGCTGGTGTTTAACATGAAGTACTATGATGACATGAAATACGAAGAAATTTCGCAGGTTTTGGGTACCAGCGTAGGCGCTTTAAAGGCCTCGTTTCACCTGGCCGTTAAAAAAATTGAATCGTACTTGTTATCAAAAGATTAATTAAAATATACTTTAAACCTTTTCAAAATTATTCCATCTATAGTTAAGTTATGACAAGTGAAATGGAAAATAAAGATTGGATAAATGATTACCCTGCCCTAAAAAAGGTTAACCCCTATAACCCTTTTAAGGTACCGGCAGACTACTTTGAAAGTCTGGCTGAGCGTATCATGCTATTCAAAAACCTGGCTGAGCTAAAACAAGATGGCTCAACCGGCGGCTTTATTGTTCCTGAAAATTACTTTCATAATCTGCCTGATAATATTCAAAGCCGCATTACTATTGAAGAAGCTTTAAATACCCAGGAAACAGGCTTTGCCGTTCCTGATGGCTATTTTGATACACTGATAAATAATATACAAAGTCGCATCAATATTGAAGAGGCTTTAAATACCGAAGAAACAGGCTTTGCCATTCCTGAGGGTTATTTTGATACGCTGGCAAATAATATACAAAGCCGCATTAATATTGAAGAGGCTTTAAGTACCGAAGAAACAGGCTTTGCAGTTCCTGAAGGTTATTTTGACACGTTGGCTGGTAATATTCAAAGCCGTATCAATATTGAAGAAACTTTAAATGCTGAAGAGACTGGTTTTGCCGTTCCCGAAGGTTATTTTGATACACTGGCTGGCAATATTCAAAGCCGCATTTTTGTTGAAGAGGCATTAAATGAGCAGGATGAAGCATTTGCTGTACCTGATGGTTACTTTGATGCCCTGCACAAAAACATAACTGATAAAACAAGCGGTGCTAAAACCGAAAAGGCGGGCAAAGGTATTGTTCGTCGTATGGTTATTTCAACTGCCTTTAAGTATGCTACGGCGGCTTGTTTTGCAGTCGCCATTGGCGGTGGAATATTAATTAACCAGTTATCGGGTCCGGATGATGCGCACGAAAAGACTTTTTTGCACAAACAGCTGTCAAATGTTCCGGTTGATGATATTAAAGCCTATTTGCAATTAAATGTTGACGCCGGCGATGCTCAGCAAACCGTTAACAGCGAAAATGTTAAGGTTGATGAAAAAAGTTTAAAGGATGCTTTACAAAGCGATTTGGACAGCGTTCAATAATATTTGATAATGACTAAGTTAATTATAAGAATTGTTTTATGTTTTTTGTTCCTTACCGGCATAGCGAACACCAGTTTTGGTCAGTTTCGCGCGCGCCCCATCCAACGGAACGAACCTTTCAGACCAAGACCCAACGCCGGGCGTAAAATTGAAATGGTTAAAGAAAACTACATAGGACAACGACTAAACCTTACACCCGATCAAGCAAAAGCCTTTTGGCCCCTGTATCATCAATATGTGCAGGATTTAACTGCCGTAAGGATAGCCAAGCGCCAAAATAACTCTGTTAACACCCCAAGTGATAAAGAACAGGTAAACAAAGAGCTGGAATACGATGCACAACTGGTTGAAATAAGGAAGCGCTATACCGATGAGTTTTATAAAATACTGCCACCCGAAAAAGTAAGCGCGCTTTACAAAAGCGAACGCGAATTTAATGATGAGGTGCTGCGCCAACTCAGCGAGCGAAGTGTGAGAGCGGGGAATTAAGTTTGGGCGAGGATTAAAAGTGCTTATACTTGAGAAGTTGATGTTTTTGTATCATTACAAAAACTGTTAGCAAATCTTACCCCAAAATGCCAACTCATTCCTTTCGTTCATCTTCATTCAAACCAATAAATTACTAAAATAATTAGCAGTAATCATTGCCTTTTTTTATCTTTATGATATTAAATAACAATTAATTATTAGTAACGATATTGTATGCATTACAAGCTTCTTATAGTCGTTTTTGGGGTCCTATTAGTGCTAACTTCAAATTTTGCAAGTGCTGTAAAAAGTAAGACCATTTCGCAAAATGAGGCAATAATCAAACTTCGTCGTGAAAATGATTCGCTTAAACGGACATTAAATCAGATAACCTCAGTTCAAAAGAGATTTGAAAATAATTTATTGCTTGAGGAAAACAAGCAAAAATCTCTCACCGACTTATATAGCAGTTTTATTAAAAATAATAATCATGGCACTCGTTTGTCGAAAATGGGATCCATCATATTATTATTGGGGGCTTTTTTTGAAATTATAGGTGCGATATTATTGGCAGGTGCTGATTTATCAAATAAAATGGAGCCTATTAAAAGTATTCATTTAAGATATACAGCAGGCGATTTAGCGATACAGGATCATTTGAAAGATAATGTCATGACGTTTTTAGGTGTAGTTGGTTCCTTATCAATATTAATAGGTTTTTGCTTGCAATTTATAGGAACCATAATTGTTCTTGGATTAATTTGGTATTGGATGCTAATAATAGCCGGAATAGCAATATTAATCAGTATTACTTTGATTACGTTTCTTGCAAATCAGACATTGGGTCAACCACTAAAAGAAAAAGTAAAAATATTTATTCATAACGTCCATACTGTCTTTATTTTTCCAATCAAAAAAAAACTGGCAAATAATCACACTGTTGTTTGTGAAATTTGTCAAAAATTCATGCAATATGAGGAAGCTGAAATATGGTATAAACAAGGTGACAACACCGAAAGCTTCCCTTACTTATATCCGCCATATGGTTTTTACATTGGGCATTCTAAATGTTTAAAAACTGTTTACCCCGATTTTGAAGATGATAACCATTTGTCAGATTTCATATTGAAGCATCCGATATATAAAAGAAAGCTTGGGGTTTTTTCTATTGAGTATTTTAATGACATATACAATTGGAATCAAATGAGAATTAAAGATTTGAAGCACAAAAGGAACTCGAATAAAGAAATAATAGATGAAACCACAGCTACATTAAATTATTTAAAGGTCTTTTTGCCCACAAAAGTTAAGTTGGTTAAAATCTAAATTTCAATCCCAACAGCTACCAATATTAGATTTTTTTGTTTTTAACTTTCCAAGTCAGCTCCTCCCTTTACTTCCCCAAATCCTCCAACTTTTTAAATAACTTTGCGGCATGCCAACACTGCGCCAGTTATTTTTAGCCAATAATGCCCAAACTACCAATTTCCCTTTGTTGCTTGAGTTTGAACGTGCCGAAGGTGTTTACATGTACAATAAAGATGGAAAGGCGTTTATCGATCTTATATCGGGCATTGGCGTAAGCAACCTTGGGCACAGCAATCCTTATGTTATCAATGCCATAAAAGATCAGCTGGACAAATACATGCACCTAATGGTTTACGGCGAATACGTGCAAACCCCACAAGTACGCTTTGCCGAAAAGCTAATATCACTATTGCCGGCCAACCTGCAATCCGTTTATTTTACCAATTCGGGTGCCGAGGCGGTTGAGGGGGCATTAAAATTGGCCAAACGCTTTACGGAAAGGCAGCAAATAATTGCGTGTCACAACTCGTACCATGGCAGCACGCATGGCGCGCTCAGCGTAATGGGTAATGAGGAATTTAAACAGGCTTATCGCCCACTATTGCCGGGGGTGAATTTTATCAACTTTAATAATTTAGATGATCTGGAACTGATCACAACTGAGACCGCCTGTGTTATTATTGAAACCGTACAAGGTGAAGCCGGTATTCGTGTGCCCGATGCTGCCTATATGAAAGCCTTAAGGGCACGTTGTACACAGACCGGAACATTACTGATATTAGATGAAATCCAGGCTGCTTTTGGCCGTACCGGCAAGCTGTTTGCTTTTGAACATTTCGATATAGTGCCTGATATCTTGCTGCTGGCTAAAGCCCTGGGTGGTGGTATGCCGGTTGGCGCATTCATTGCCTCACACAATATAATGGATGCATTGAAAGATAATCCTATACTGGGGCACATCACCACATTTGGCGGTCACCCGGTGTGTTGTGCAGCAGGGTTGGCTGCGCTGGAGGTTTTGTTGGATGAAAAGCTTTTGGATGCCGTTGCCGAAAAGGAAGCATTGTTCCGCAAATTGCTGGCACATCCTGCCATCAAACAAATAAGAGGCAAAGGATTGATGCTGGCTCTTGAGCTGGACAACTTCGACCTCAACAAGAAAATAATTGACCGCTGTATTGAAAACGGCGTGATTACAGATTGGTTTTTACACTGCAGCAACTCTATGCGTATAGCCCCGCCGCTGATCATCACCCGAAAAGAAATTGAAAAAGCTTGTGAGGTTATTTTAGAGGCGATAGCGTTTTATAGCTGATTCCCACGCCTAATGAAGCAATAGTTTACTTATACCATTTTATACTTCGCTCTCGAATCCAAAATAGCAGGCATATTTTCCTTTGCCCATTGGGTAAGACCATCAATTGCGGGTAGCAGGCTTTGGCCCATCAGGGTGAGGCTGTACTCTACCTTTGGTGGAATTTGGGGATACATTTTGCGAGCTATCAGTCCGTCGGCTTCCAGCGTTTTTAGGGTAACGGTAAGCATCTTTTGCGATATATTGCCAATAAGGCTATTCAACTCATTAAAGCGTAACGTTCCACACTCGCCTAAAATGGATATAATAAGGATGGACCACTTATCGCCCACCCTGTCCAACACGTTTCTAACGGGGCAATCATCCACCAGAGCGTAATTTTTATAATTTTCTGCAATCATAATTGTCTGTTATTCAGCATTAGTTACTTCGGGGTAAGCGACTGATTTACAAGTGCCTTCTTGTTTGTTTAACAGTTACTATTTACCTTTAACTCTCCAAAAGTAAGTAAAAGATTGGAGTTAATAAAAAATTAAAAAATGAGCAATATTTTAGTAACAGGAGCCACCGGCCAATTAGGCAAGGCGGTAACCGAAAGTCTGCTTAAAAAAACAGCAGCAAGCAATATCCACATATTAGCCCGTGACGCTGCCAAAGCGGCCAATCTTAAAGCACAAGGTGTTACTGTACACATTGGTGATTACGGCGACTATGCTTCGCTTGTAAGTGCATTCAAAGGTATTGATAAAGTGTACATGGTATCGGGCAATGACCTGCACAATCGTATTAAACAGCAAGACAACGTGGTAAATGCCGCTAAAGAAGCAGGAGTAAAGCATGTGGTGTATACCAGCTATCAGCGTAAAAACGAAACAGATTCGTCACCCATAGCATTTGTGGCTGCCGGCCATTTAAATACAGAGGCAAAGCTAAAGGCATCGGGTTTAACTTATACCATACTGCAACACGGTATTTATGCCGATATGGTCCCCATTTTTGCAGGCGAGCAGGTGCTTCACACCAAAACTATCTACCTACCTGCTGGCGATGGTAAAACAGCCTACGCCGTGCGTACCGATCAGGCCGAAGCAGGAGCAAACGTATTGCTGGATACAACCGGGAAATACAATAACCAAAGCATTGAGCTTGGTGGCCCGGAAGCATTATCATGGCAGCAGGTTGCTGATATTATCGGCGATATTACCAGTGAGAAGATCAATTATGTTTCACCATCAGTGGCTGAATTTGATGCTGCCCTTACTAAAGCAGGTGTACCGGCAGAATATATTGGCCTTTTTGCAAGCTTTTCGCAAGCCGGTGCGCAGGGCGAGTTTGAAAATGTGACTACTAATCTGGAAATCATTTTGGGCCGTAAGCCTCTAACTGTTGCAGCGTTTTTAAGCGCGGTTTATAAAAAGTAAGGACGAGATTATAAATATTTATTGATTTGTCCAGTTTCTGAAAGTTGGGTCGTCATTGCGGCATAATTCAAAAACTTAATATCAGAAAAATGGAACAACGAATCAATCCGTACGAAAAAGGGTATAACAGTATACAGCCTTTATTCAGTTTATCAGCTGTGCTGGCAAAGTCATCTATCGAGGTGTCGCTTCAGGAATTAATATCATTCAGGGTATCGCAAATTAACGGTTGCGCTTATTGCCTGGATATGCACTCAAAAGACTTGCGGGCAGCCGGTGAAACCGAACAACGCCTGTATATGCTGGATGCCTGGCGCGAAACCAATGTTTATACTAAGCGCGAGCGAGCCGCCTTTGCCTGGGCCGAAGCGGTTAACAAATTAACCGACAACAATGTGCCCGACCAAGTTTATAACGAGTCCCTCGAGCAGTTTTCAGAAACGGAACTGGTTGATTTAACCCTGGTGGTTATTGGAATTAATAACTTTAACCGCCTCAATATTGCTTTCAGAGTGCAGGGTGGTAATTATAAGCCCGGTATGCATAAGGTGTAAGAAGCCGAAATTTATTTCAGCCTGTACCTTGCTATTTCGGCAGGGTGCAGGCTGATTTTTTTTTGTATAGAGCCTCGGCTCAACTACAATTTCTCCAGTTCGCTTTTAACAAAGGCTGCCAACTCTTTAACGTAGGCTGCGCTGAAGTCAAATTTGATGCCTGCGGTTTCGTAAATCTCTTTAATGGTTTTAGTATAACCTAATTTCAGGGCATCCAGGTATTGCTGTAATCCTTTTTGTGGATTTTCTTTATAGTTTTTCCAAACAGCAATGGCACCCAGTTGAGCCATGCCATACTCTATGTAATAAAACGGCACTTCAAAAATGTGCAGTTGTTTTTGCCATAGGTTGGCTTCGGCTTCGGGATGTTCGCTCCAATCTGCAAAGCCCGCGCCAAATGGCTCGTAAATCTGTATCCAGGCGGCTGTACGCTCGGCATCGATATGGCCAGGGTTGGTATAAATCCAATGTTGAAATTGATCTACAACGGCAACCCAGGGCAGGGTTTTTAAAACATCAACCAGTTGATCGCGTTTGGCACGTTTCAAATCTTCCTCATTATCAAAATAAACATCCCAGTTATCCATACTGACCAGCTCCATACTCATAGATGCTAATTCAGCTACTTCACTTGGACAATGTTTAAAATCGTTAAGCTCGAGGTCGGCCGTTAAAAAGGTGTGTACCGCATGACCGCCTTCGTGTACCATGGTAGTTAAATCACGAAACGTATTGGCCGAATTCATGAAGATAAACGGTGCACCTGTTTCTGATAGCGGATAGTTATAACCGCCTGGTGCTTTGCCTTTGCGACTCTCCACATCAAACAGACTATTCTCTTTCATAATCTCCAAGCGCTCGCCTAAATAGGTGCTGATATTTGTAAAGCATTGGATAGATTTATCGATCAACTCAGTCCCACTGTTAAATGGTTTCAATGCTGGTTTACCGGATATATCCACATCCATATCCCATGGCTTTAAAGCATCCAGTTGTAATGCCTCACGGCGTTTTTCAGCCTGCTGACGTAAAATAGGCACAATCTCTTTTTCAATAGCTTCATGAAAAGCGTAACAGTCCTGCGGGGTATAGTCAAACCTGCCCAGCGCCTGGAACATATAATCGCGAAAGTTTTCAAAACCGGCGTTCAATGCTACTTTATGGCGCAGGCCACGCAGTAAATCGAACAGCTCGTTTAGCTGCACTTTATCCTGCAAGCGACGGGCCGTTATCTTTTCCCAAACCTCTTGTCTTTTGCTGCGGTTGGTATCTTTTAAAAATACAGAAGCTTGCTCCAACGTAAACTCCTTATTGTCAATATGAACAGACATTGATCCGGTTATCGACTGATATTTTTGTTGTTCTACCTGTATTTCGGTTTGTATGGCTATGTTTTCTTCGCGGAATAATTCCAATGCTTTTTTTATGCCACGCAGGTAGATGAAATATTTTTGGTTATCAAGTTTATCCATCCATTCGCTGGCAACCAGTTTTTTATTTAGCTCGTTGCTGTATGGGGCAATCTGGGGTTCAATTTCGGTAGCAAAATATTGAAAGCTTTGCAGCAATTCTTCGCTGGTAGTATCACAGGTCATGCGGATATAGCGCCAGGCAAAATCTTCCTCAACGGCCGCTTCCAGTTCGCTGCGGTTATGCAGCCATTTTTCCAGTTCTTCAACCGAGTTAATGGGACGGTCGCGCAGCTCTTTGAAAAATGGTTCCAGGTTTTCCCATTTAATTTCGATGTCGGCGGGGATATATGTTCTTGTTTTTTTGTGGATCATGATGTTAGATATGCGTATGTGCAAATATGCGCATAAGTAGGCAAGTGCGGAAGCGCTGAAAGTCAGAATTTGTCATTTTGACAATAGACTCACCCAGGAAAGAGCATTCCTTCATTTCCAATTAGCACTCGTTATAAATGACGGTTTTTTTTGTTTCACGCCCCCTCTACCTCATCAATAAACAGCAGCAAGTCCTGATGAAAAGTATCGCGCTTAAAGCTATCGCCGGTATAAAATACAACGCTTACATATTCGTCACTTTCGGTGTTATCGTCATTAAGAGCGTAGCCTTCAATTGCCATTTTTGGTCCATCGGCTATCATTACTACTACATCGCCTAATTGAAATTTCTTTTCCATAATATATTTATTTGCGTTCTATTTTTACCGGTTCTTTTAGCTCTTCAATCAGTTCTTCTACTTCGCTCTTAGCCTCGGCCGGGGTATCGGCATATTTTAGCTTGCGGAAACGCCATTGAGCAAAAGCTGGTTCCTGAAAACGATTTATTAGCTTAAAAAACTTGGGGAAGTTGTGCACCTCTTCCAGCAATACGCCAGCAACGATTCCATTATTGTCCAGTATTTCGCGGATGGTGTATTCCTTATCGCGGGTTATCCATATCTCAAAATCCTGACGTATCTCGGCGCTCTTTTCGGGATCGATCTTATCGTTAATGCAAATTACCTTATCTCCGGCTTTCATGATACAAATTTAAGCAGTAATAAGGTAAATTGTTTTAAATGATGCTATTTTATACATTCTATCTGTAATCGCTAACAACAAACCCGCCCGTCTTTTTACGACGAACTATAAAAAGACGGGCAGCAAATGCGGATACGAAAATGCGGGGCACTCTACACAAAATTAAAACTTCAAAAATACACCTGTTTCAAAGTAAAATATGGATGCCTGGTTTGATATTTTTGCCTGAACAGTTTTGGGTAGCTGGTTTTCAACTATTGCATAGGTTGGCGTAAACTGAAAAATAAAATGCCCCGTTTTATACTCTAAAGGTGCCGAAAATTCATAATCGAGCATCTCAAATTCGCCCAGTTTGCTGATGTAAGAGTCAATCAGCGCGTTTTGAGCCGCGGTACGTTTGGCAGTTTTAAGTTGCTTCTTTTTGGTTAAATAAGCATCATAAAAATTTTGTGTACCGGTGTTTACTGTTGCTGTTGGCGAGATCAAAAAAATATCGTTTTGTCCAAATACACCCACGGTAATAAAATCATGCGCTATGCCCAGGTTTACAAAAACGTCGTTACCGATGCCCTGCTTGTTGAGATTATAATCAACACTTAACGATGGGCTCAGAATAGTGCCTATATCATAAGTTAAATTGCCATTAAACGTGCTGCTTATTGATGAAGATATTTGCGTACTGGTTGAGCTATAAAACATTTTAGTGAACGATGCACCCGCTGACAAATCGTCGGTAATATCAAAATCATAACCTGTGGCCAGGTCGCCACCGTCAAGTCGTTTTTTCTTTTTGCCGGGTATATAATCAGCGGAGCTCGAAAAGTAAATACCGTTCTTTAAAGTATACTTTAACTCTGGAACCAGCATAGGTGTACGCACGGTATCTGATCGACCCATAAAAACGCTGTTGCTTACATAGCTTACACCAAATTTAAAGGACGAGGAGCCGTCGTCGTTTTTGTCATCGTTTTTGGTTTTGCTGGTGCCATCGTCGGGGCCGGGCATAGTACCGGTTTGGCAAAAGGCACTGGAGGTACAAAATAGAAATACTACGGCAAATAATAATTTTTGTAGTTGTTTAATCATAATAGGGGTTTTATAATATTAAATATGGTGTATACGCGTATTGTGACTTCAAAGATGGTTATTGGTTTAATGTTTATAAATATTAAATAAAATATTATTCTGATTAAACTATTTGATATTTGAACTATCCTATGTAACAAAAATGTAACAATCTATTTTAAAACAATTATGAAAAAGACTTTATTAATGATGGTTGCCTTGTTTGGAACATGTGCTGCCTTCGCCCAAACTACCCCTTCAACAACATCTACCACCACTACTACTACCCCAACAGCGGTAACGCCAACCGAGCAAACCCAAATGAAAGATTTGCGTCAGGACGAGCGCGCTTACGACAACAAAAAGGCCGATGCCAAGCAAGCCATTAACAAAGGGAACCTTACAGCCGCCCAAAATGACCTTGCTGCCGCTAAAACCGACAAACAGGAAATTAAAGCAGAATCAAAAGAGCTGAAAACCGAAGGTGTTGCTCATCCCGCTACTTTAGCCAGTAAGGAAATTAAAGCTACTGATGAGAAAAAGGTGAAAACTGAGGTTGCCGACGTTAAAACAGATCGCGCCGCAGAAAAAGCCGCTGTAGCATCGGGCAATACAACTGCTGCTGCCGCCGACAAAGCTGATTTAAAAACTGATAAAAAAGATTTAAAGAAAGATATTAAAGAAGCCCGCAGAGATGGTATAAAACATCCTATCCGTCGCGCCAAATAATTAATCCTTAACTGGGTATATAAAACGGGTCGCTGTATGGTGGTCCGTTTTTTTTTGATATGGTTGGCATTGTTGGGGTACTGTATCACTCTTGCAAAAAAATGCGTAATTATAAAAACCAGGGCGTTTTATACTGCGTAGGTAAAGTTGTTTAAAATATTGAGCCATCATTATTTCAAATAAAACTAAACCTTTTGCGTTATTAATGAGTCGAAGCACTGTTTAAATAAGCAATACATTCATTAAAGCCAGGTACTGTATAGAGCTATTTTTTACTCAACCCTTAAAACGATTTATCAATGCTGAAGCGGATATTAGTGCTCGACAATAACCAATTAATACTGGATACTATTCAGGAGGCCTTGCTGTACGAAAAGTTTGAAGTTAAAATTACTACCGACAGTAAGGATATTATTGAAAATATACAATCGTACAAACCCCACCTGGTAATACTGGATTATAAAGTCAGCGGCCCCAAGGGCGATGCTATTTGCCGGCAAATAAAAAACAATCCCCACCTTAATGATACGCCGGTAATTATATGTTCGGCCTATTTGAGTGATAATGATATGGAGTTATGCGGTTGCGATGCCGTTATATCAAAACCTTTTGGCCTTGCTGAATTACTGGATAAGGTAAATAACCTGGTTTATTCATAAAACATTGCTCAAGGGCAATCCATCACTCCGCATGCGACCCTGCCTTGTATTATTTTGCGGGTGCCTTCAGGCTTCCAGCTACCGGATCAGATAATTTATGACTATTTTCGCGTAATAGTAATAAAGTGATGGAACTTGTTGAGCTCATACAAAGATACAATGACCTGGGCATAGCCCGCGTGATTGATCATGACCGGTTTAACCTGATTGCTATTGACCATCATTCAACCCGCATAGAGGGCTCAACACTGACCGAGGTAGAAACGCAAGTTTTAATTAACGAAGGCCGAACCCCCAACGGCAAGCCCCTGCAAGAAAGCCTAATGGTTACCGATCATCATGCAGCCCTGTTGTTTACCATTGAAAATGCCAAAGCAAAAAAAATGCTGAGTGTGTCTTTTTTGCAGGATATTAATGCGTTGGTAATGAAAAATACTGGTAAGGTATACAACACGATGCTCGGTACTGTTGACTCCGCAACCGGGGCGTTTAGAAAAGGAAACGTTACAGCCGGTATTTCGTATTTTCCCAATTTTGATAAGGTGGAGCGTCTTACTACAGATCTGATAAAAAAGCTTAATGGGGCTATAAATGCTCCATTATCCATAATAGAGCAATTGAACCTTTCCTTTGATGCGCACTTCAACCTGGTAAGTATACATCCTTATTATGATGGTAACGGCCGTACATCGCGGTTGTTGATGAATTATATGCAGGCATATTACAGGCTCCCCTTAGCAATTGTGCGGAGCGAAAACAAAGCAGCGTACATACAGGCATTGATTGATACCCGCCAGCAGGAAAATATCGAAGTATTTAGGGCGTTTATGGCTGATGAGTACACTTTTTTACTTACCCGCGAAATTGAAAAATTTGAGGAAATGGAAAAGCCATCAAAAGGAAAAGGGTTTACTTTTCTTTTTTAGATGATGTGGCTGATCGAGTAATTCTTAAAAAACTTTTATTCACGTCATTGCGAGGTACGAAGCAATCTCTACGTTGGACAATCAACTGAACGGAATGCCCTTACCGAATTTCAATAATGACTTTTTTCTCCCCGATCTGCATAGTTTATAGATTGCTTCATTCTTCGCAATGACGCTCGGAGATGGTTCCTTTCCGATTTCTTGTTCGAGGAGAACAGGTGTACAACTGTCACCTCAAAATCAAATACGCCAATAAATGCTGTGGGTATTAATTTAATTGTCATAATGTCAGGTATATCATTGCGGCAAGCTATTTGAATAGTATATATTTGTAAGACGAAAAAAATATAAATTTAAAAACATAAAATCATGGCTTTAGAAATAACTGATGCAAACTTTGAAGAACTTGTTCTTAAATCTGACAAACCTGTTTTGGTTGATTTTTGGGCAGAATGGTGCGGACCTTGTAGAATGGTTGGCCCTGTAGTAGAAGAAATTGCTAAGGAATATGATGGCAAGGCGGTTGTAGGGAAAGTAAATGTCGATCACAATCCGGGCATATCAGTAAAATTCGGTATCCGCAATATACCTGCGCTGCTTTACTTTAAAAACGGCGAAATTGTTGACAAACAAATTGGCGCAGTGCCAAAATCAGTATTGGCCGAAAAATTAGCTAAACAATTAGCTTAATCGGTTTATACCAATAATTTTTAATACACCGTTTTACAGATTAATGATTTAATTTGTAAAACGGTGTATTTGTTTATAGCCGGTGCAATAGTTAATTATGCAACTGAACGAAGATCAGGAAATACGGCATTTGGCCAACCTTGAACTGCTGGCGCGCCAGGTGGTTGAGGGTTTTATTACCGGCCTGCATCAAAGCCCTTTTCATGGTTTTTCGGTTGAGTTTGCCGAGCACCGCCTGTATAACAGCGGCGAATCGGTTAAAAATATCGATTGGAAATTACTTGCCCGCACCGATAAGCTTTTTGTAAAACAGTTTGAAGAGGAAACCAATCTGCGTTGTTATTTGTTGCTGGATACCTCATCGTCTATGAATTTCCCCGAAAAGGGGCTAAACAAATTGCAGTTTTCTGTTTATGCGGCGGCATCGCTCATGTACTTGTTTAAGAAACAACGGGATGCTTTTGGGCTGTGCCTTTTTTCGAACAGGATCGACTGGATGAGTCAGGCGAAATCAACGTCAACCCATCTTTTTTATTTATATGCCGAACTCGAAAAGGCTTATAATCAACCTAAAAAAAATGCACCTACTGATATTGCCAGCGTACTGCACCACATTGCAGGCCAGATACACCAGCGATCAATGGTTATTTTATTTAGCGATATGCTGGAAAATAGCCTTAACCCCGCTAAGCTACAAGCCCTGTTTGCTGCCGTGCAGCACTTAAAATATAACAAACACGAGGTTATTATTTTTAATGTGAGCGACAAACAAAAGGAGCTTGATTTTAATTTTGATAACCGCCCGCATCATTTTATTGATATAGAAAGCGGTGAGCAGGTGAGGGTACATCCCGGCAAAATACGCGAGCAATACCTGGCTGCCATGCATCAGTACCGGCACGAACTGCAACTGAAATGTGCCCAATATCATATTGACCTGGTTGATGCTTATATTGAAGACGGCTACAACGCCGTTTTAAAACAATACCTCATTAAGCGCAACAGCATGATATAAAAAAAGGCTGTTTTTTTTTGCAAAAAACAGCCTTCTAAAAAAGGGGTAAGAAATACTAAAACTCTACTATACAAAGCAACCAAATAATTATGAAGATTTAGTGAAGTTGGGGTGAGAGCATTGGTCTTATTTCAAATCGATTCCTTACTAAATATCAGCTTTACCGTAGTGCCCTTATCTTTAACTGAATTAATATTAATACGGATGCTGTGGAAAGCGGTAATACTTTTTACAATGGCCAGCCCCAAGCCATAGCTTTCTTTTTCGTGGCGGTTTAGTTTTTCAAACCGGTTAAATGCCAGTTCAATTTGTTCGTTATCCATGCCAATACCGGTATCACTTATTTCCAATATGTATTGTTCTGAATACAAGGCATCGGCAATAACAATGCTGCCGCCTTTGGTATTGTATTTTATGGCATTGTTTATCAAGTTAAAAAGCAGGGTATGTATAAGGCTGTTGTTACCCTGAAAATGATAAGCATGGCCCATGGTGTTGCTAAAAACAATTCCCTTGTCTTCCAGCCGGTCCTCCAGTTCGCTGTAAACTTCGGCGATAATATTTTTTAGGTCGATGGTGTCGTTTTTATTGAATTGCAGGTTTTCAACCTTCGAAATAAGCAACAGGCTGTTGATGATTGATTTAAGGCGATTAAGCGTTTTAAGCGATGCAAATATTTTATTTTCGCTATCTTCGGTTAGTTTTTCCTGCAACAAAACGTTCTCCAACCTTGAGCTGATGATAGAAATTGGTGTCAGCAATTCGTGCGATACATTGGCAATAAACTGTTTTTCCAGTATAAAAAGGTCGGCTATTTTTTTCATCAGGGTGCTGATGCTGCTATCCAGCAGTTCAAAATCCTGGGTTGTGGTAGTAACCTTTTTATAGTCGAAATTCATGGGGTCATTTACCCGTATCAGTTTACGGTCAATGATCTGGTAAAAGGGAGTAAGCAGGTATTTGGTAAATACCAAATCAATAACCAGGGTGAGCGACAGGGCGACAAATAGCATTAATAGCGTAAATTCTTTAATAGTTTGTTTTAGCTGTATAACAGCATCCATGGTATCGCCAATTTCCAGCAGGTAGCTGCGGTTGTTAAAATTAAATTTATAGGTAAGTATCAGGTAGGTATCGGTAGTTTGTTCAATGGTACGGCGGGCGGTGGTAAAGCTTTCTTCCGTTTGGCGGCTGCTGCGATAGAGTATGGGTTTAAGAAAAATGTATTCTTCTTTTAAAATATTATAATCGGTAAAGCTTTGCTGTTGGTTTAATATCTGGGTTATTTCTTTTGATGACAGGTGTTTCATCAACTCGTCTTTTTTATCCTTAAGACGGGCAGTTATGTGATTATAGGTGATGTTTTCGAGCGAAAAAAGGATCAGTAGCCCTGTAAAAACAATAATAGCCAGCTTGGTTAAGGTATTGTATAAAGCCAGCTTTACTTGCAGTTTCATTTTTTGATGTTGATTGGGTGAGTTGTTGATTAAGTGAGTGGTTGATTCGTCTCTTTTTGATAACTACTCACTTAATCAACCTAATCAACAACTTACCAATTAAATATTAACCCTGTACCCGATGCTTCTAACGGTTTCAAACCAATCAACAGGTGTAAATTGCGATAGTTTTTTACGTAGGTTTTTAACATGTACATCAACAAAGTTAGAGTCGGAATTAATTTCCAGTACATCGCCCCAAACATGCTCGGTTAAATTAATGCGCGATATAACCCTGTTTTTATTTAAAACAAGATAGTTAAATATTTCAAATTCTTTTTTGGTGAGATTGATGCGTTCCTCACGATAATGCACCGTTCGGTTTTGAATATTGATACGGAAATCTTTCACCGCTATTTCGTTACTTTCCAGCTTGTGTTTGCGGCGGGTTATGGCATGTATACGCGCCAGTAGTTCATTTAATGAAAAAGGTTTTGCCAGGTAATCATCGGCGCCCTGTTCTAAGCCCATAATACGGTCGTCAACCGCGCCACGCGCAGTAAGAATAATAACGGCGTCGTTACGGTCTTTTAAGTTTTTTAGCGCTTTAAGCAGTTCAAATCCATCGCCATCTGGCAAACCCAGATCGAGCAAAATAAAATCGTAATTGTTTACAAATATCTTTTCGCCGGCTGTTTTCTTGGTGCGGGCATGCTCAATAGTAAACCCTTCATGGCTTAAAAATTCATCCATTTCAAGCGCAAGGCCTTTTTCGTCTTCAACAATAAGCACATTCATAGCCAGGCAATTTACAATTTACCTGGTTTTTATGTTATATGGCGGGATTAGATTTTTTTAATGCACCCATCGCAATAAGTAAAACGCTACGTCATCATTGCAATCGCACCTCCAGACTCCAATCATTACCGCTGGCCACCTGATATTGTTTAGCAAAATCACCCTGATTGATAGCGAACGACAATTGCAGCAAACTATTAATATAAGCCAGTGGTTTACCCTCAGCTACCTCGCCAAAGGTTTGACTGTAAGGCATACTGCCCTGGTAAACCATTTTGCCTTTATAAAAAATGGTAACGTTTACCGCATCGCCAAATTTGGGTTTAAGCTGATTAAAAAGAGTATCGGGAATATTGGTCCACACGTTACCATATTGAACATCCAAAACAGGAATGTTGCCCTTTATGATTTTGCCGGATAATTCTGCCTTTTGATATCGGATGCTTACTACCTGCTGCACCGGTAACAGCGGGCCAACCTGTTCAAAAGTTATAACGCCCGAAGCCAGGCGCGCGGCGGTATACGAATACACATCGCGCCCATGGAAAGTATATGATTTTTGGGAATCTTTGCGGCGGTTTACTTTTTCATCAATTTCGCGAATCTGCTCTATTCCCAACGATTGGGCAATAAGCGTTAGTGTGCCGTTATCAGGCGATACAATAAAATGCCCCGATTTGGTTTTTAATACTACCGATTTACGACTGGTGCCCACACCCGGGTCAACCACCGAAACAAATACGGTGCCTTTGGGCCAATAGCGCACGGTCTGCTCCAAACGATAAGCTGCTTCCCAAATGTTATAAGCCGGGATCTCGTGGGTAATATCAAATAGTTTTAAATCGGGCGATACTTCCATAGCTACGCCTTTCATTTCGGCAACAGCGCCATCTTTCAGCCCGTAATCGGTTTGATAAACCACCATTTTATTTTGACCGGCGGAGATCTCCACGAAAAACAAAACCAAGATAACAGCAAGCGATAGTTTTTTATTCATACTATTAATGGACCAGATACCTGATACAAAATAGTAATTTATTAGTTACACCGCATATTGCCGGAAATGTATATTTTTAAACCATCACAATTATAAATAATGGAAGAGTTTACTAATTCAACGGGTTATAAAATATTCTATAGCGTTGCGGCAATCATACTAATAGCGTTTTCTATATTCCTTTGTTTGCTTGATCACTCCAAAACTGGAAGCGGAATTTTAGTGATTCCCGTAGTTATGATTTTGCTCGCTTTTTGGATCATTTTAAGCCAGATCAGAAGAAAGATTATTATCTCTGCCGACAGCATCATCAGCATAAGTGCTTTTGGTACCAAAGAAATACCTGCGGCAAATGTAAAAGGATGCAGAATTACGTCAAAAGTGATTGTAATAGAATCTGCGGCTCCAAATCATACTAAAATCATCATTAATAATTATTCGGATTTAGGGAACAGTGGAGGCCTCGCAAAATGGCTAAAAGAAAACTTTGCTGATTTGAATGAAGTTGATTTAAAGCAACAGCAAGAAAAATTTGCTAATGACACCAGTCTGGGAGCTACCGAAGAAGAACGTAGCAAAAGGCTTGAAAAGGCTAAGCAAATTTCAATAGCCTATAACATCTGGGGAGGCGTAGGCGGATTTGCTATGATATTTTTTGATAATAAATTTGCTGTACTTTTCCTGCTGCTTTACCCCTTAGCTGGAATTTTAGTTATGCAGTTCAGTAATGGGCTAATCAAGTTTGTGTCGGATAGTAAGAGAAGTGTTTATTGGTTTATTATGATAGGTTTTATGGTACCTACCATAATTACGTTTGTCAAAATAATCAGTGATTATAATATTTACCAATTTCAAAACATGTGGATATTATTGATTATTGGCGTGCTATTAATGTTCTTTCTTCTGTACGGAACAGGCGTCAATGATGCCTTACCAAAAGGGGGGCAAATATTTATAATGCTTTTATTTTCATTTATGTATATCTACGGAGGTATCATCACCATTAATTGCAAATTCGATCAATCAAAACCTCAATTAATTTATACCACTGTTGAGAGCGTTAATGTGAGTCACAATAAAGGAACGCACTACACCCTCTATTTAAAACCATGGGAGGAACAATCATATCCCGGAGGAATTGAGGTGTCGGGAGCAATGTATTACAAGCACCCGGTGGGCAGCAATATAACTTTAAACCTAAAACATGGATTGCTTAATATTCCATGGTATTATTTGCCGCAATAAATAGCCTCACTCATTTACCAGTTATGAAAAAAATAAAAATAATCGTCTTTTTATTCCTTTGCTTATTCGGAAAAATAGCGCTGTCTCAAAATAATGATGCTGTTAAAATTCATACGGAAGATATTACCAATTTTTGGACGGCATATGACCAAGTGGTTAATGCAAAGGATACAACCAGGCAAATAACAATTATTCAGACGCTTTTTATAGATAAAGCATCTGATGGCATGAAAAACTTTATGCAAGTAAGACCTAATCTTACCGCCAGCAAATATGTTCAGTCTATAAATAAATACCCCAAATTCTGGAAGTCGGTTAAAGTCAAAACTTTGTTGGTTAATCAAAGCCTTGAAAAAATTCAGGATAATATGAATATTTACCGCGCCATTTATCCGGAGTTTAAACAACCCGAAATATTTTTTTCAATAAGTCATTTAAGCACAGGAGGGACAACGGTTCCGGGTCGTATTTTAATAGGTACCGAAATTGCGGCGGCAGATAGCACGGTTGATGCATCGGAATTAAGTCCCTTTTTACAAGATCTTTTTAAACATAACCAGGATATTGTTTACGTAGTAACGCATGAGATAACACATACGCAACAGATTGGCAGCGAAGCGTTGGATAACGGGAAAGCTGATTTATTAGCACAATGTCTATCAGAAGGCGCATGTGAATTTGTGGCCGAGCTTATAGTCAAAAAGCAGTTGATGTTTCCGTACATGACCTATGGGCGATTGAACGAACATATGCTTTGGGAAAAATTTAAGACGGAAATGAATGATAAATCAACAAAAAACTGGCTTTACAATACCGCAACTGCCCCCGGAGGACATAAGGACCTTGGCTATTTTATGGGCTACGTAATTTGTAAAAGCTATTACGAAAAAGCAACTGATAAGAATTATGCCTTAAAACAAATTATAGAACTTGATTACAGCGATTCTCAAAAAGTTCATAATTTTCTTAACGACTCGGGGTATGCTGATAAATGGGCAAAGTAAAACGTAAAAAAGCGCCGGGCAGGTTTCCCCGCCCGACGCTTAACCACTATGAAATCAACTCTTATTATATCTCTTTGTAATTGTTATCGGTAGTTTGATATTGCTCGCTGTTGCGTTTGTTATGTTTTAACACCATCCAGGTGCCTACACCTATTATTGCTACCGGCCATACAAAACGTTCGGCATGGTCCATATTTTGAGTTAACAAAAAGGCAAAGCCCAAAACGGTTACCCATATCCAAAACGGTTTTTTGAAGTTATATTTATAGCCCTGGTAAATGCCGTAGCCAATCATAAACATTGGCCAGGTTACTAACCAGTGCGGGAAGAAGAATAAATCCAGCTGCTCAATCAGCAACACACTGCCTATAATCAATATAATAATACCTGCAACTGCTTTGCGGTTTGTTTTATTTGGGTTATCAATTGAAGTTGTCATTGTTTTAATTTTTAAATGTTACCCAAAGATATAGCGGTATAGTAGGGTGGGCAATGCAATATTGGCAAAGCGATAGCGGATGTCGGCAGGGGGCAATAAATTGTCGGTAAACGACGCGGCTGATTTTTGGCCGATAGGTCTGTTTTGTTGACAGCAAGCAGTAAAATGATGCTCGCTGATAGCCAACCTCATCCGATAGTAATTTTTCTTTTCTCACCTTCATCCACATCCTTTTTCGGACAAAAAAATCACTATTTTTGCGCAAATTTTTAGCGGGATGAGTAAAGTAAATGTAGGCCTGGTACAAATGAGCTGTACCGCCAATAAACAGGAGAATTTAGATAAGGCTATCGGCAAAGTTCGCGAAGCTGCAAAAAAGGGTGCGCAAATAGTTTGCTTACAGGAACTGTTTACCTCACTTTACTTTTGCGACGTAGAGGATTACGATAATTTTAAATTGGCCGAAGCTATTCCTGGCCCATCTACCGATGCTTTATCAGCGGTTGCTAAAGAATTGAATGTCGTGATCATCGCCTCGTTATTTGAAAAACGGGCACAGGGTCTTTACCACAATACCACCGCTGTTTTGGATGCCGATGGTAGTTATTTGGGCAAATACCGCAAAATGCACATTCCGGATGATCCTGGTTTTTACGAAAAATTTTACTTTACCCCTGGCGATTTAGGTTATAAAGTTTTTAAAACTAAATATGCTACCATTGGCGTATTAATTTGCTGGGATCAGTGGTATCCTGAAGCTGCCCGCATCACCTCATTAATGGGTGCCGAAATTTTGTTTTACCCCACCGCTATTGGCTGGGCTACTACACAGGATGAAGCTACCAATGTGGAACAATACAATGCATGGCAAACCATACAACGCTCGCATGCCGTGGCAAATGGCGTACATGTAGTAAGTGTTAACCGTGCAGGCGAAGAAGCGGGGGTAAATTTTTGGGGCGGATCATTCTTCTCCAATCCTTTTGGTACTATAATATATCAATCGCCGCATGATGCGGAAGATATAGCTGTGCAGGAGCTTGATCTGGATAAAACTGACTATTACCGCAGCCACTGGCCATTTATGCGTGATAGAAGGATTGACTCTTATCAGCCAATAACAAAAAGATTTATTGACGAGGAGTAAATAACAAAGCGTCATTGCGAGGTACGAAGCAATCTTTATGCTATACAGAGCGAAGAGAAAAGCGTCGAACCTGCGTGTCGGACCTGCCTATGTAGAGATTGCTTTCCCGAAACAAGTTCGGGACAGGCAGTACCTCGCAATGACGGGGGGAAAAGCATCAATAACGATATCAAAACATGAGTCAAAATAACTTTCCTGTTAACGCAGGCTTCCATTTCCCCCCTGAATGGGCCAAACATACGGCTACCTGGCTAAGCTGGCCGCATAAAGAGGAATCATGGCCGGGCAAAATAGCAAAAATTTATCCGCGCTATGCCGAGTTTGTGAAAGTGCTAACCGAAGGCGAACTGGTGCGTATTAATGTGGCCGGCGAGCAGATGAAAGCCTTTGCTCAGCAGCAGCTTGCTTTGGCCGGGGTTGATTTAACCAAAGTTGAGTTTTTTAATTTTGAAACCAATGATGCCTGGTGCCGTGATCATGGTCCGGCATTTTTGATTAATCTGGATACTAAACAAAAAGCAATTGTCGACTGGGGTTATAACGCGTGGGGTGGCAAATACCCGCCGTTTGACTTGGATGATGTAATTCCAACCAAAATTGGTGAACATTTTGGTTTGCCGGTATATCATCCCGGTATAGTAATGGAAGGTGGTTCGGTTGATTTTAATGGTGCCGGAACGGTTTTAACTACTACTGCTTGTTTGCTTAATAAAAACCGTAATCCGCATTTAAATCAGCAGCAAATAGAAACATATCTGCACAATTATTATGGCACCGAGCAGGTGCTTTGGCTGGGCGATGGTATTGTTGGTGATGATACCGATGGCCATATTGATGATATTACCCGTTTCGTGAACCAGGATACTGTGGTAACCGTTGTTGAAGAAAATAAAAACGACGAAAATTACCACATACTACAGGAAAACCTGCAAACGCTTAAAACCATCCGCCTGCTAAACGGCAAGCAATTAAATATTGTTGAACTGCCCATGCCCGACGCCGTGATTTATGAGGATCAGCGTTTGCCGGCATCGTATGCTAACTTTTATATTGGTAATGCGGTAGTGGTGGTACCAACCTATCGCTCAAAAAATGACGACAAGGCGCTGGATATTTTACAGCAATGTTTCCCTGATAGAAAAGTTGTAGGAATTGATTCAACCGATATTATTTGGGGATTGGGGAGTTTCCATTGCCTGAGTCAGCAAGAACCTGAAGTTTAGTTTTTTTTCACAATAACCCAGGGGATATGCAACAATCCTTGTTTTAAGTTTACTTTAACTGTGTCACCAACGGATGTGTGGTCATAAAGCCATCCGTCTATTTCTTGTTCCTTAATTTCTTTCATAGGCCCCCACGGACTTAAGGTAAGATACCATAAATCACGTTTGCCATGATGCGCTCTATGAGCAAGTATTTTGGCATTATAAATTTGTGGGTCCGAATTGTCAAATGCACAATTGATTTCTTTTGTACATCCGTAGGCGTACGCCAGGCCAAGAGCTAATATCACTATTGCTTGTATTTTAATTTCTCCCTTAAACGGCTTGATAACGGCTATATAAAGCCCGGTAAGAATAATTGCACCTATTACAATAAACGGCAACCAAAGGTTGGCTGTTTGAAACAGTGCATAACCATTTAAAGATTTTGTAACGAAGAATATTGATGTAATTGCAAACCCCAGAACGATTGAATCAAATGGTCTGCTTTTATCGGTAGAAGTAAATTTAATTTCCTCTTTCCCCAATAATACAAGTATGATCCCTAATAATGGGTAAAAAGTTGAGGGTATTAAATAAGTCCTGTTGGTGTCGGAACAAAGCGCAAGCAAACCAACAGCAATACCTACAATATTATAGGCGGCTGTTATGAATCCTGCTATTTTAGAAGGTTCTTTTTCTTTATTGTTAGAAAAATCTGCTGTGCTTTGAGACATAAGGGTTTGTGATTTGAATAGGTAAATAAACTATAAGCTGCCAAATCGTACTGAATCTGTTCTGAAAATAGCTCGGTACAATTTCCCTTCCATCAATCCGAAATCCCAATTCCGACCGCGTGGCTCTTTAGCGATGGTGCACTTCCGCAATCCTTCTTAAATTCCCAATACCTGTTTCAGCTTTACATAACCTGTTTTACTAACCGGTATTTTGGCGCCCGATTTAAGGATGGCCAGGTGTGCATCTTTTTCATAAGGATCAATGCGGGTAATTTGCTGTATGGCAATGATATAAGAGCGATGTACGCGCACAAAGTATCGTGAATCGAGCGTTTGCTCGAAAAAGTTCATGGTTTTATTTTTCAGGTACGATCCCTCGGCGGTATAAACGCTTACGTAGTCGTCGTCGGCAGCTAAATATTCAACATCCTGCACCGGTATAATTTTAACTTTGGTACCTGTTTTTACCACAATGCGCTCATGCTGGGCAGGGGAGTTGGATGCTGCTGCTTCCAATACATCCTCCGTTTTCTTTGGCGATGCGGCACCGGGAGCCTGCGACAGATATTTTTCTATCGCTTTATTAAAACGATCTTTATTAAAGGGTTTAAGCAGGTAATCGACAGCATGTGCCTCAAACGCTTTTATGGCGTATTCGTCAAAAGCGGTGGTAAAAATAACGGCGGGCTGCTGCTCTACCAGTTCCAGCATTTCAAAGCCGTTTATTTTAGGCATTTGCACGTCTAAAAATACCAGGTCCGGCTGGTGTTGCTGTATGGCTTTAAGTCCTTCAAAACCGTCGTTGCATTCCTGCAATACTTCAATCTCGGGGAAACCCAACAAATACTCCTTTACAACCATGCGCGCTAAAGGCTCATCATCAATAATTAAGGCACGTTTCATATTTTATAACTGCGGAACTTTAATAATAGTTGTAAATATATTATCATTTGCATGAGTTTCCATCAAATCATTACGGGCAAATAATAAATATAAGCGTCTTTGCACACCACGCAAGCCAAAACCGGTACCTTTTTTAGGGCGCGATGTTTGCGGATCGTATGGATTTTGCACCATCAATATCAAATAACTGCCTTCCATTTCCGCGCGAATGCTTACTACTACGTCGCCGGTGGTATCATACAAACCAAACTTTATGGCGTTTTCAACAATAGGCTGCAATAGCATAGAGGGCAATAAGGCTTGTCCGCTTTGCTCATCACAGCTTATTTCGGTTTGCAAGCGATGGCCGAAACGTACTTTTTCAATATCAAGGTAAAGGTTAAGGTGTTGCAGTTCATCCGTTAAAGGCACTTGTAACTGATCATCTTTTTTAAGCGTACCCCGTAAAAAGTCCGACAGTTGGTGTATCATCCTCCGGGCTTCATCAGGTTTAAAACCAATCAGCGCGTTAATAGAGTTAAGACTGTTAAACAAAAAGTGCGGTTGTAATTGCTGACGCAGGTTGTACAACTCTGCATCGCGGGCCAGCTTTTCGGCTTCAGCCTTACGACGATCGTTTTCTTTCTGATCAATTTGCGAGTAATAGATGATGCTGATCATCCCCACCCAGCCAACGGCTAAAAAGGAAGTGAAAAAGCGAATGGTTAATGAGTTAACCAAAAAGTTGTAATAAGGCTGGCCTTGGCATAATAAAGGCAATATCCACCGGCTGCCCAGTGTGCAAATACCTGCAAGGGCGGCAACCCATATCAAGATGTTTAAATAGCTGCCCTTACCCGGCTGATAGTAACGCAGGTTATTGTTAATGAGCCAGCAGGCACAGGCCATTAAAATGGCACATATGAAACCATCAATAGCAGCTATGTACCAAAAAAAGCCAAAGCTATGCACCACATAGGTTTGCAAGGCGGCCCATGCCAGGTCGCCCAGTAAAAATGCGGTGTATAGTCTTGTTGCTGTAGGTGATGCCATTTGTTTGTTGGTCCGGATTTGGTAAGCACCAAGCCCGGCGTGTTTTTATGGTTCTTTTATTTAAAGCTGTTTAAATACCAATAACAATTGGGTTATCGAAAATGGACAGCCATCCAATTGTTTATTTTTCAGGTAGATGCTTGTTTAATAACTGCGGATATCAACGCCGGCAAAGATGGAAACACCTTTTAACACCAGTATTTTTTCGCTGCCAGGGGCTGCAGTTGTCTTCATACGTTTATCATCGATGCTGCCAAAAACGGCTGCAATATCTGATACTACCTGCCAGTGCGACGGTATAATAATTTTGGTACCACCAAATATCTGGGTAATATCCAGTATAACACGGCCATTAATATCGGCCTGGGTAAAGTCAAGCTGTGCCCCGCCAAATATGTTAACCACCTCGCCACCCTTAAAATCTTTTGACAGGATGGCCTTTTTTACGCCGCCAAAAACTGATACGGTATCCAGATAATCATCGCCGGTAGGGCCATAATTATAAGTTGGCCGCGGTTGTACGGGTGGTGGGGTGTTTTCATAAGTATCATCAGCAACAGGGGGCTGGTTGGGGTTAGGATTTTGTCCCACATTCATACGCCAGTCCCACTTATGACCGAAACGTTTTTCCCAGTTTTGATTATCGTACTTATAATTTTTTCTTAATATCATCCATAAGCCAAAGGCGATAATAGCCAGTGGCCAAATAATCTCGCTCGATCCCGAAACATTATCATTAATTAAAAACACTACTCCAAGCAGGATCAATATAAATGACGATGGTTTATGAAAATTACTTTTAGCACCTATAAAAAGTCCCCAGAATATTAACCACATAGGCCAGCTAAATAGCCAGTGGGGAATAAAAAAGAAATCAAACTGCCGTACCAGCAGGATGACGCCCACGGCCAGTAAAAGTACCCCCGCCAGGGCTTTGCCATTGCGGGGATTGTTTGGGTATTCTATATCGTTGCTCATTATTATTCTAATTTTAAATCTATTCCAAAACTAAGGTAACATAATATGTATGGCAAACAAAAACTGGCAGTTTATTTAAAGAAATCGGTAAGGTGTAGTAATATGTCGGTGAAAATGTTTAAACATTAATTTGATGATGATGCCGCTTGTATTAGCGCATTGGTTCTACGTGATAGACTGGGCTAACCTGGTGTATAAAAGTCGATAAAAGGAATCGGAGAAATTATTGCCCACGGTTGGAGTTAACATGCAAAACAAGGCATTGAAAAATATCAGAAAAACAAATTTGGAGCTAAATTAATCAGCTGTTTTGAGAGGGCTTTCGGTTGTTAAACTATCTGGTCGTTTTAAACTGTCGTTAACAGCGGCCCGGCCATTGTAGCGGCTTATTTCATAAAAACCATTAAATATGGCAAAGTAGTTTTTCTTATCGGCGCTGTAAATGCTGCATACCAGCAAATTGGCTTTGCGGTCAACTATTTTAGTTTTTTGTGTGCCTAAAAAATGGGTAAATGAGCCATAGCCGGGGTTGGTTACAATTAATAATATTACGATAGCGGCTAGTATGTATAGCAGTTTTTTCATTAGTGATAAGGTTTGGGCTAAATTACAAATTGATTTGTAAATAACAAAAGCTATAAATAGTTGATATTTACCCTAATATATTGAAAATTCGAGCATAAATGTCAATATAGTGCAAATACTGGTCATTTAACGAGTGGTATTGGTTTTTAGTGATAGGTAATTTTGGTGTAACCAATAGATAAATTATAATGAACACCAAAACGAACGCGTCTATAAATATGACTCCCAATATGGCGCATAAAGACATCCCCGGCAATCCGTCGACTGCCAAAACCAGCACTGTTAAACTAAATGACCGTAGCAATGGCCAGCCGCTGCGTGTACTAAGCGAAGCTGACTGGCAATTTTGGACAGACAATGGTTATATTGTTATAAAAAATGCAGTACCAAAAGAGCAGATAAGTCGTTTAGCCAGTTTTTTATGGGAGTTTGAAGAAAAGGATCCCAATAATCCCGAGACCTGGTATACTGCCCCGCGAGCAGAAATGCAGATGAAAGAATTAACCAATACGGGCATGGTAGAGGTATACAATCACCAATATTTGTGGGATAATCGCCAGATGCAACGGGTGTACGATGCCTTTGTGGATATTTGGGGCACCGAGAAGCTTTGGGTAACCATTGACAGAGCCAACCTTAATTTTCCGATACAGCCGGGTTTTGAATACAAGGGCTTTATACACTGGGACTATGACCCCGAAACGCAGCCGCAAAATGTACAGGGCGTGCTGGCTTTAGCCGACCAGACGGATGAAAACATGGGCGGCTTTCAGTGCGTGCCCGAGTTGATGCGTACCTATAACGACTGGAAACATACTCAACCTGCGGACCGTGATCATTTTAAGCCCGATGTTACAGGTTTCCATATTGAAAAGGTAAAAATGGAGGCTGGCGACCTGCTGATATTTAATAGCCTACAGCCACACGGTATACGGCCCAACCGTACCAGCAATAAGGTACGCATTGCCCAATACATAGCCATGATGCCGGCACAGGAAGACAATGAAGAGCTTCGCCAATGGCGGATCAGCTCTTGGCGCGAGAGAAAAGCACCGGAGGGTTATGCTTTCCCGGGCGATCCCCGCCGATGGGAACAGACCAAATACGAAACTGCTCAATTAAATGAACTTGGTCGCAAATTATTGGGATTGGATAAGTGGTAGTTTTTTGGATGATGAGTTAATACGATGTTGATATAACCCGCAGCGTCGGTTCTCCTCGATAGACATTGCGTTGATCGCTCCTCTTTACTTCATAAAGAGAGAGCTTGAGTTTCACTTTTTCCTTCTCCATCTTTCCGCCAAAGGCGGAGAGATGGAGGCCCGTTGTGGCACCTGAAAAGGAGGGCGAATTCTACTTCTAATTAAATTGGTATAGTTTGTGGTTAAGGTAGGGTAGAACTATCAAAACCTACTGATTTAGCAAAAAGCGCGCTTAAATAGTCAATAATGCACTTTTTTTAAGTCAGTAGGTTAAACAATTCTATTAAAAGGGCGTTAATAAATAAACATCGTCTGCAAAACTTATGAAAATAGCATATATATCAACCTATCCACCCCGCGAATGTGGTATTGCAACATTTAATAACAACCTGATGCATGCCATAAACGCAAACTTTCCCGATAAGGGGTCATTGTTGAACGGGGGTTTTGTGGTGGCATTAAATGATTCTGAAAACTTACAGGAATACGAGTATCCGGAGGAGGTGAAATATGTTGTAAGGCAAAATCATCAAAAAGATTATATCCGTGCAGCCAACTATATCAATACCAGTGATGCTGATGTTTGTATTATGGAGCACGAGTTTGGCATTTACGGCGGCGAAAGTGGTATTTATATTTTACCGCTCATTAACCGGCTCGAAAAACCGCTGATATCTATTTTGCACACCATTTTAAAGGACCCGAGCTATGTACAGCGCATCATCATCCGCGAAATTGCCGAGCAATCGTCAAAAATAATAGTGATGAGCCATAGGGCTGTAAAGTTTCTGACTACCATTTATGATGTACCCCTCGAAAAAATTCAAATTATTGAACACGGCGTACCCGATGTAGAAGTAAGCGAAAATAACCCGGTTAAAAATTTAACGCCCTTTAAAAACCATAGGGTGCTGTTAACCTTTGGATTAATAAGCCGCAACAAAGGTTTGGAAACCGTAGTAAAAGCATTACCGCAAATAGTGGCAAAACATCCCGATGTTATGTATGTGGTGCTGGGCAATACGCACCCGGGCGTTATCAAAAGCTCGGGCGAGGAATACCGCGATCATTTAAAAACACTGGCGGCGCAGCTTAATGTATCCAAGCACCTTTGTTTCATTAATAAATTTGTATCAGAAAAAGAATTGGTTGATTATTTGGCGGCGGCCGAAATTTATGTTACCCCTTACTTAAACGAAGCACAGATTACCAGCGGGACGTTATCTTATGCAGTTGGTGCCGGTGCTGCAGTGGTATCAACCCCTTATTGGCATGCTACCGAGTTGTTGGCTAATAACCGCGGCCGCTTGTTCGATTTTAAAAATGCCGATGCCCTGGCCGAAAACGTAAACGAGCTGCTGGACCAAGAACGGCTGCTGAATGAACTAAAAGAAAATGCCTATGAATATGGTCTCCATCTGCGCTGGCCGGTAATTGGTAACGAATTTATCAAAGTTGCCCAAGAAGCTTGCGCAGCACACGACTTTAGTGACAAAATATTAAAAAACAGCATTGTTGACCCCGAGATAATGCCCAAGTTTAGCTTAACCCATGTTTTGCGATTAACTGATGATACCGGCATTGTGCAACACGCCAAATATGGTATACCCAATTTAAAAGAGGGTTATTGTTTGGATGATAATGCACGGGCGCTTATTATGGCTTTAATGGCCTATCAGCGCAATAAAAGCCAGGATGCATTTGATTTGTTGCCGGTATACCTGAGCTACATTCACTATATGCAAACGGACGATGGTAACTTCCGCAACTTTTTAAGTTTTAACAGGGAATACCTGGATGAAGTGGGTTCTGAAGATTCTTTTGGGCGCACTATTTGGGCACTTGGATATTTAATTGGTTGTGCTGCAAGTAATTCATACCGGGAGTTTGCGCTGGAGATATTCCACAAATCGTTCCCTCACTTTAAGGCTTTAAAACATTTAAGAGGCATGGCCAATACCATTATTGGTATTAGCTTGTATTTGAAAGTAGTACCGGGGGATGAAGGTATGGTAAACGAAATGATACGCCTTACCCAACCCCTCATTGATGCTTATGAAGCCAATCAATCAGAAGACTGGCAATGGTTTGAAGAAAAAATGACTTACGATAATGCTATCCTGCCACTTGCGCTGCTACACTCGTGCGAAATTACGGGCAACGACGAAGTGAAGCGGGTTGCTTTAAAAACCATGGCTTTTCTGGATAAACTAACACTATCAAACGGGTACCTGAGTCCGGTGGGTAATGATGGCTGGTATTATCGTGGTGGAACTTTTCCAACCTTTGATCAGCAGGCTATTGAAACCATGGCCATGGTGCTGATGCATTTTCAAGCCTACAAAATATTCCGCAAACCACAGTATATCGAAAAAATGTTTTTAAGCTATAAATGGTTTTTGGGCGAGAATACACTGCGCGCGCCATTGTACGATCACGAAACCAAAGGATGCTGCGATGGCTTGCTGCCAACCGGTATAAATCGTAACCAGGGGGCCGAAAGTACATTAGCCTATTTAATATCGCATTTAACCGTGTTAAAAGCATTTGAACTGGAATACGAATACAACAAAATAGGTCAGTTTTTGGAAACCTGCTAAATGAAAGTTGCTGTATTAGCGCCTGTAGCCTGGCGTACCCCACCGAGGCACTACGGCCCATGGGAACAGGTGGCGTCGAACATAACTGAAGGCTTGGTTAAATTGGGCATTGATGTAAGCCTGTTTGCCACCGGCGATTCAATAACCGATGCCGGGCTTTTTTCGGTTTGTGAACAGGGCTATGAGGAAAACCGTACACAGGATGCCAAGGTTTTAGAGTGCCTGCACATCAGCAACCTGATGGAGCGGGCGGCAGAGTTTGACATCATCCACAATAACTTTGATTTTTTACCGCTAACATATTCGCGTTTAATAAAAACGCCGGTGATTACCACTATTCATGGCTTTTCATCGCCACAAATAATACCTGTTTATAAAAAGTACAATAGCAACGGCCATTACGTATCTATCAGTAACAGTGACCGCAGCTCCGAGCTCAATTACCTGGCTACTGTTTACAATGGCCTCAATACTGCCAATTTTGAATTTAACGCCAAGCCTGGCGATTACCTGCTTTATTTTGGCCGTATCCATCACCATAAAGGAACGACTGAGGCCATCGAAATAGCAAAAAAATGCGGCCGGCCATTACTCATAGCCGGCCTGATACAGGACGAAAAATATTTTAAGGAGCGGATAGAACCGCAGTTAAATGATCAGATCAAATACCTGGGCAACGCCGGCCCCGATAAAAGGAATAATTTACTTGGCAATGCTTATGCCCTGCTGCATCCTATTAATTTTGATGAGCCCTTTGGCATGAGCGTAGCTGAAGCCATGCTTTGCGGTACGCCGGTTATTGCTTTTAACCGTGGCTCCATGCCAGAATTGATAAAACATGAGAAAACAGGCTTTTTAGTAAATGATGTTGATGAAGCTGTTGAAGCGGTTAATCAAATTAACGATATAAAGCGAATTGACTGCCATGAATGGGCAACATCGCAATTTTCCAGTAATAAAATGGTAGCCGATTACCTGGCATTATACCAGCAGATATTGGGATAGGCATATTGCTCCTGCATATCCTCACTAAAAGAATATCAATTCCAAAAAAAAACAAAAACAATAATTTATCAAATCTCCACAGAGCGTGGACTAAAGAAGTTGAAATTTTCTACCAACCATTAGCCTATCAGTGGCGTTTTGTTGGTAGAAAAGTGAATAGGTGTCGGCGCGTTTATTTAACACGCATGGAAGAAGGCAGTTGATTGCCATTATCCCAAATCTCTCATTAAATTACCTTCGTCAATTGAAGAACCGTTTTGGTCTTTTTGATTAGAGTAATTGATTAACGGCCTGATCTTTATATCAGACAGTGCAGGATAAACCTCTTCGGTTGTGTCCTCGTGGTAAGTCGGCCTTTGTTCTTCTTCGCGGGCATAACTGTAACCCAGGCGTTTGTTTTCTTCTTCAATAAAAGCAAACAGATCGCCCAGACTGTAATACACCGATTGCAAAAACTTGTAATTGGTTGAGGTAAGGCACTTTCCTGATTCATCAGGGCCTTTTCCAGGTTCACAAAAATTAAGCTTAGTAATAACTCCGTTAATAAGCTCAACCTCAAACTTACCCTCATTATGCCAGGTAAGATTGTTTTTTATTTCTCTAAAATGATCCATGTTAGTAAAAATTTATTTTCATAAATAAGCTGTAATAATCACACTACTAATAAAATACAACCTGTAACTTATTTTCAGCAGCTACGTATAAGCTTATGCAAGGCACATGCCAAAAATTTAGTAATTAACGTTTTACGAAAATTTATTTTAGAATTTGACCGAACGGCCATAAAAAGGCACTTGTTAACAAAATTTATTACCTAAAAGTTTAAGACATTTTTAAAGCAGTATAAAACTGTATAAAAGTGAGGCCAGTTTTGTGTGCAATTGGTATCATTCGCTACCGTCTGCAATCAATTTTTCCAGTAATTCGGCCAAATCCACCTCAGCAAAAGCAGTTGATGAATCAGATACACCATACGGAATAATGAGCTTTCCGTTATGAATAATGGCTCCGCAGGAGTATAATACGTTGGGTACGTAGCCTTCGCGCTCGTCGCTGTTGGGCACCAGTAGCGGTTCTTTTAATCGTCCTATTTCCACGGCAGGGTCGCTCAGCTTCATGAGGCTTGCACCCAACACATAGCGGCGCATTGGCCCCACACCATGGGTAATTACTATCCACCCATGCTCAGTTTCAATTGGTGAGCCACAATTGCCAATTTGTATAAATTCCCAGGTAAACTTAGGCTTTTGCAGTAAAATGGGTTTTTCCCAGATATTTATCTTATCCGAATACATAATATAGTTATTGCAGCCGTCAATACGTGATATCATAGCATAGCGGCCATTTATTTTGCGCGGAAACAACGCTAAATTTTTATTTTGAGCACCGGCGCCATACAGCGGCATTATTTTGAAATTAATAAAGTCGTTTGTTTGCAACAGTTTGGGCATTATTAGCGCACCATCATAAGCGGTATAGGTAGCATAATATACCGAGCTGCCGTCATCATCAATAAATTGCACAAAGCGGGCATCCTCAATTCCTTTACGCTCATATTCCGAAATGGGGAATATTACCCTATCGGAGATATCAGTATCTAACGAAAAAACAATTTCGTAATACGAATCGGCCAGCCAAAGCACTTTGTCATACTCCAGCTTTTTTAAATCGCCTTCCTGTAATGCCTGCGAGTCGATAATAATACGGCGTAGATTGGAATATTCAAAATGGTGATCCAGCTTACCTTCCAGTTCTTTTAAAACATTAATATCTATCTGGGTAATAGCGGCCTTTTCAAAAAATAGCTTTTTATTATAAACAGCATTCCGTACAATTTCGGCCTCATCAATATAACTTCCAGCCGGTAATACAGTAATTTTATTATTTTGATCAATCAGCGCCCGGCGGAAAGTTATGGACGATATATGCCCCTCGCCCACAGCCCTAAAGCTGATAATTACCCGCTTTTGCCCTTCGTGCAGTTCGGTTTGATCTGGATCTTCAACAATAGAAGGGTTAAAAAAAGCGGCCGACTCAATAGAATATTCATGCGTGAAATAGGAACCTATCAGCAGCTTGCGATATACAGTTATACTGTCAAAATCAATATCAAGCTCTTTAAAAAGGGGCATCAGCCGTGTGCAGTTGCGATTGAGCGCCCGGGTAATATTGCGGTGGCGCTTAGAATATTCCTGTAATAAAGGCGAAACTATGCCAAAAGCAATTTCCTCGCTGATGTTCATCACCCGCTGAATTACTTCTTTGGCTCGATCGTTTCCATTAAAAAAGAATCTGGCTATAACACGTTTCGGATCGGGATTAATTCTGATGGGTTTGCGTATAATGGAAAGTCTCATATAAAAATATGCATTTAATGGTTAACACTAATACTTTTAAATTGATTGCGGGAATTTCACAAAGCTGGCAATTAAATATTAAAATTCCTTTTAAGTTTACCTGCGGATGATTGATAAGTGTGGTACAGGTATCAACAAAAGAATATGCCTAACTTAGGAACTATAATTTTCATGAAAAAACTATCCATATTAATACTGTGCATTATCTTAACTGGCTTATTTCCGGTCGATAAATCATCGGCACAAACCACAACGATACCCCCAAACCCCTTGCCTGCCAAACAACTAATGGTGGTAGTTACCGATAACTGGGATACGTTGCAGGGTAAATTGTACTGTTATCAAAAGCAGCACGGCAAATGGGTGCTGCAATTTAGTAACGCAGTGGTAATTGGCAGCAAGGGATTGGGCGTGGGCGATGGTTTATATAAGATAGCTATACCCAATGGTCCGGTAAAAAAAGAGGGGGATGATAAATCGCCGGCAGGTATATTTACCATAGGCACCGCTTTTGGGTATGCCGATGCCAAAGAGGCTACCTGGATAAAAAACCGCTATATAAAGGCCAGTGATACCTTAATTTGTGTGGATGATATGCACTCGCCCTATTACAACACTTTACTGCAACGGGATACCGCCAAAAGTGCCTACAGCAGCCACGAAGAGATGCACCTGAAAAAAGATTATTACAAATGGGGCCTGTTTATTAATCACAACAGCGGTAATGTAGTACCCGGCGATGGCTCGTGTATTTTTATGCACATTTGGGGCAACAACACCGAAGGCACTGAGGGTTGCACTGCCATGGCCGAGTCAAACCTCTTACGCGTACTACACTGGATAAATGCCGAAAGCCATCCTTTACTTGTTCAGCTAACCCGTGCTGATTATGTAAGATTAAGAAAACAACTGGGTTTGCCGGGGCTGGGAAAGTAAGCTACACTAATAATTCTCCGCTAACCAAATATGGCTTTTACTGTTTCGTTATTTTGTGGGGACAAAAAATTATTGTCCAATCAGCTTTTCCAGATGATAATGCTGGAGCAGCATGAACAATAAAAATGAACTAAGATCTACCAGCGCGTGAGTAAGTATCAGTACCTTAATATTGCGATACCATTGATAATGAATAGCAAAAACAACACCGAAGCAAAACGTAAATATGGTTTGTGATAGGCTTGCATAGCGATAGTGCATCAGCGAAAAAAATGCAGCAGAAATAATTACAGGCATGTATTTGTTGTTAAACAATAACTCAAGGCGCGGAACCAGGTATCCCCTGAAGATGAGTTCCTCTGTAATACCAGCGGTTATCGAAGCAAAGAAAACCATGGGGAGGCTTTTACATACTATCGCTAACATCTGTAGTGTTACCCGATGGTCTTCGTGGTAGCCGAATAATTTGGGAATTGTGCCAACCGTGCCAGCGCCCATTTTGAGCAGGTACAAGGCGCCAAAAGAAGCCAGATAAAACCAAAAGCTATATACCTTATCTTTCCATAATAAGAAATCGGCATGCTCTGCCTTGTGGGCATAAACATAAAGGGCAAGCACCCAGAGCCAAAAAAATAATCGGGTGTAAAGCAAATACGACTCGGTGATTTTATAACCCGAAAAAAACGGATAGCCTATTAAAGGATAAAAAATAAGGGCTATTAATACCCCGCCAATTAAAATATTTTTATTGATGACCAGAGGTTTAACTTCCATTAAGTGATAAGTATTGTGTTGACGTTTGGTACTTGTCAAGGCTAATGTAACAGGAGTTGGGTGTAAGTTTCAAATTGTTTTTTCAACACCATGAAAAGGTTAGCCAATAAACAAAAAAGCTCACGGGCTATCACCCGTGAGCTTTTCACATAAAAGAAAATTTATAGGATATTAATTACGTCTGAAACCACCGTTCTTGTTGCCACCGCCGGTAAAGCCCGGTCCTTTGTCTTCAGCAACGTTAACTGTAATACGGCGACCATAATAGCTTGCACCATTCATGCAGCGTATGGCTTCTTGTGCTTCGTCGTCATTTACCATTTCAACAAAACCAAAACCTTTACTCTCTTTTGTTTCGCGGTCTTTTATAATTCTAAGCGACTTTACTGGCCCAAAATCACCAAAAACAGCGGTTAATTCGGCCTCATCCACCTGTAGCGGAAGGCCGGCAATAAATACTTTCATCAATGTTTTTAAATTTAAGCAAAGATACGCAAAATAAGCCAATTTTTGGCAGGTGAAAGACAAAAGGCTAAAGATGAAGCTCTTTTATTACGTTTAAATTACTTTACTTTTTTGCGCCATACATAGTTGACTGACCTTTGGTAGTTTTTAGTTCTGGGCCTGTAGTTTACACCCTTCTTTTTCATTTTCTTCGCCCTTATAAACATTAATCCTTCCCTCAAAAAAATAGTTTACTCATGACAATACCTTCCGTTATACTTCTCATCTTTGATGAAAAAATGAAATTATGCCGCATCTGTTCTCGCCTATAAAAATTAAAAATATTGAATTAAAAAATCGCATAGTAGTGTCGCCCATGTGCGAATACTCCAGCACTGACGGCTTTGCCAACGATTGGCACCTGGTTCACCTGGGCAGTCGCGCAGTTGGTGGGGCAGCATTAATTATTACCGAAGCTATAGCCGTATCGCCCGAGGGCCGCATTACCTATGGTGATTTGGGAATCTATAAAGATGATCATATTGAAAACCTTAAACGTATAACCAATTTTGCACATCAGCATGGTGCTTACATAGGTACGCAACTGGCGCACGCAGGACGTAAGGCCAGTCATGATCTTCCGTGGAAAGGGGGTAAGCAGGTACCTGCCGACGAGCCTAACGGATGGCATGCTGTTGCGCCAAGTGCATTAGCATTTACCGATACTGAAATAGCTCCGATTGCACTGGACAAAGCCGGAATTGAAAAAATAAAAGCCGATTTTAAAGTTGCCGCTAAACGTTCGCTGGATGCCGGTTTTGATGTAATTGAGCTTCACGGCGCGCACGGCTACCTGATTAACGAGTTTTTATCACCCCTAAGTAATCACCGAACTGACGAATATGGAGGTTCGTTTGAAAACCGGATCCGCTTTTTGCTGGAAGTAATTGAAAGTGTACAAGAAGTTTGGCCGGCCGAAAATCCGCTGTTTGTGCGGATTTCTGCTACCGAGTGGACCGAAGATGGCTGGACTGCCGATGATTCTGTTGCCCTGGCAAAAGTGCTGATTAATAAAGGTGTTGATTTGATCGATTGTTCATCGGGTGGTAACGTGGCAACCGCTAAAATTCCGGTTAAGCCGGGTTACCAGGTTGAGTTTGCCGAAAAGGTAAAAAAAGAAAGCGGCATACTAACAGGTGCCGTAGGTATGATAACCGAACCTAAACAAGCCGACGAAATTATACAGGAAGGCGAGGCCGACCTGGTTATTATGGCCCGCGAGTTTTTACGCGACCCTTATTTCCCCCTGCGGGCTGCGCATGTGTTGAATGAGGATGTTAAATGGCCGCTTCAATATGAAAGAGCTAAATGGCAATAAAAAATTATTAATTTTGAATCCGTTTCCGGGGTGGTAACACCCCGGATTTTTTTACAGCATATGAAAAAATACCTGTCGTTAGTTACGTTTTCGCATACCATATTTGCCATGCCTTTTGCCTTTATTGGCTTTTTTTTGGCGGTAACAACCACCAGCTACCATTTTGAGTGGCAAAAACTGGTGATGATGGTTTTTTGTATGGTATTTGCCCGCAACTCGGCCATGGCCTTTAACCGCTATCTGGACAGAGACATCGATATCAAAAATCCGCGTACCAAACAACGAGACATCCCGGCAGGTAGAATTAGTCCGGCAGCGGCATTAACTTTTACCATTAGCAACTGTTTATTGTTTATTGGCACCACCTGGTTTATTAATCCTTTGTGCTTTTACCTGTCGCCGGTGGCATTGTTGGTTGTATTGGGTTACAGCGCTACCAAAAGATTTACGGCACTTTGCCACCTGGTACTAGGCCTGGGCCTTTCATTGGCGCCGATTGGTGCTTATTTAGTGGTAACCGGACAGTTTGCTTTAACACCGCTGTTTTTCTCATTAGCGGTATTATGCTGGGTAAGTGGTTTTGATATTATTTATGCCTTGCAGGATGAGGATTTTGACCGCAGCGAAAACCTGCACTCTATACCAGCATGGTTGGGCAAGGTTAATGCTTTACGTTTATCAACCTTTTTACATATACTTTCTGCCTCGTTTGTAATAATGCCTATATTTTTCACACACGTAGGTGTGCTTTATTATGTGGGGATATTATTTTTCTGCGCCATGCTCATTTATCAGCACCTGCTGGTTAAACCAAATGACCTGAGTCGCGTGAATTTTGCCTTTATGACTACCAATGGTATTGCCAGTGTAGTGTTTGCTGTTTTCTTTTTGTTGGATAGGATATTTTTGAAGTAAGAAAAAAATATCAATCTCACATCTCAATCTCATATCTAAAATTTACATTTGGAGCATGAGTATCGTTGTTGAGTCATTAACCAAAGTTTACGGCGCCCAAAAGGCAGTTGATAGCATCAGTTTTAACGCAGAACCAGGTGTACTGGGTTTTTTAGGTCCTAACGGAGCCGGAAAATCAACCACCATGAAAATATTAACCACTTTTATTCCTCAAACTTCTGGTAAGGCATCGGTATGTGGTTTTGATGTAGAAAAACAACCGCTGGAAGTTAAACGCAACATTGGCTACCTGCCCGAAAATAATGCACTTTATTTGGATATGTATGTAAAAGAATCAATGGCTTTTATTGCCAGCATACACCAAATGGCATCACCCCAAAAACGCATCGACGAGGTAATTGAACTAACCGGGCTGGTACCCGAGCAGCATAAAAAGATAGGACAGCTTTCAAAAGGTTACCGCCAAAGGGTGGGGCTGGCGCAAGCCATTCTGCACGATCCGCAGGTGTTAATATTGGATGAACCCACCTCGGGTCTTGATCCTAACCAGCTGATAGGCATCCGCCAGTTGATCCTCGACCTGGGGAAAACGAAAACGGTTATCCTGAGTACCCATATTATGCAGGAAGTGGAAGCGGTATGTAACCACGTTATCATTATCAACAAAGGAAAAATTGTAGCTGATGATACCCTGGATGGATTGAGAAAGGGAAATAAAGATAAATCGCTCGAAAATATCTTTATTGGGCTTACTAATGGGTAATGAGATTTCAACCCCGTCCCCACAACTTGTAGCGAAACATTTGCGTAAAAGGAAAAGCAATGGGAGTGACTAGTAACATAGCCCGTTGACGTTATTTTATTATAAACAATGAAATTTATTTTACTTTTTACAGTTGCGCTATTTATGGCAACAGCATCCTGTTTAGCACAAACAAAAACAAACAGTCAGTTAAGTTTAGGGGTTGAGTATGGGATGCCTGTAGGTTCGGCAACTGATTTTTATGGCACCGTTTTGGGTGCATCGGCAAAGCTGGAGTTTCCGGTGGCTGCATCGAAGTTGAGTATTACGGCAACGGCTGGTTTAAGTACCTATATTATTAAGCTGGATGCCAATGTTACTGCCGATAATTTGGTATACGCACCTATAGAAGTAGGGGCCAAATACTATTTCTCAAAAATAGCCTACGTTGAGGGTGATCTGGGTGCATCGGCCAATTTAAATTCAAATTACGGGGCTTCAAAAATAGGATTCATTTATGCGCCTATCATAGGCGTATCGGCTCCAACCAATAAACACAAGTCTACTATTGATTTGGGTTTGCGCTATGAAAGCCGCCTGGCTGATGGGGCTGCCTTAAGTCAGATTGCCGTACGTGTGGCGTACAGGTTTAAGCTATAATTTAAACACAATTAAGCGCATAGGTTAAAATAAGCTTGCGGGTAAAAAAGCAGCAAATATTTTTTATGTTTGCTATCAACTTAGATGTACCACAAGCATATATGAAAAAATTCATATTACTATTAACTTTATCAGTAGGATTTGCGTTCGGCAGTTTTGCCCAATCATCAAAAATAGGCGATTTTAACCTGGGTGTTTATGGCGCATTGCCGCTCTATAATATGAATGCACTGTTAAATGTTGGTATTGGTGGTTCACTTAAGTATGAATATCATTTCCGCAAAAATTTGTATTTTACAGCAGAGGCCGGTTACGAATCATTTGGTGTAAAAACAAAACTTCAAAATGCTTATGTGCCTGCAACAGTTGGCTATGTACCGCTAAAGGTGGGTGTAAAGTACTATCTGATAAGTGGTTTTTATGCCGAGGGACAGTTGGGGCAGTCTGTTTTTTGCCAGCATGGCGGCGGTGGTGCGTTTGATTATTCAGGCGGTATAGGCTATTCATTTAAACCCGGGTTTGAAATTGGTATTAGGTATGAAGGATGGCACCAGGAGCCAGAAAATCACATAAAGGATGATTATGGCATTACAGGGCCATTTAAAGACCCGGCGGACTTTGGTCAATTTGCGCTGCGTTTGGCCCAAAGGTTTTAAATAATGGGTAGTTTATTAAATTTAGTTTCAATACAATAATTGTTTGGCTGCACAGTTTTTTAAGTGCAGTTTTTTATTTTCGGCATTTAATCCATAAATATTTCAAGTGCTAAGCATCCTCAAAAAAGAAATTATTTCTTACCTCAGTTCGCTGGTAGCTTATGTTACCATTGGTGTGTTTTTATTAGTATTAGGATTATTTTTATGGGTATTTCCCCAATCGAGTATCCTTGATTACGGCTATGCCGGATTGGACAGTTTGTTCAGTACCGCACCCTACCTTTTTATGTTCCTGATACCGGCCATCACCATGCGGTCATTAGCCGAAGAACGTAAGGAAGGTACGTTTGAACTTTTACTAACACGCCCCTTAACCGATTGGCAAATTGTGCTAGGTAAATATTTTGCCAGCCTTTTAATCGTGTTGTTTGCCTTATTACCAACGCTGGTTTACTATTATTCAGTTTACACACTGGGTACACCACAGGGTAATATTGATACCGGCGGTGTAATAGGTTCATATATTGGTTTATTTTTATTGGGAGCAAGCTTTGCGGCCATTGGCTTATTTGCTTCATCCATCAGCAAAAACCAGATTATAGCATTTACAGTTGCCGTATTTTTCTGTTTCTTTTTTTACAGTGGCTTTGATTCATTGGGACAGTTGTTGTCGCTTCAAAATCTTAGTTTGGAGAATTTAGGTATTACGGCTCATTACCAATCGGTAAGCCGCGGCGTGCTGGATACCCGCGATCTGGTTTATTTTATTGTTCTTACCGGCCTGTTTATATGCCTTACCTTATTTGTGTTAATTAAACAAAGGCAAAAGAGCCTTAAAAGTGCCGATGCAAAATCGTGCTTCTCTATTGGGGGCGTGCTTGTCTTATTGGCAATAATATCAAACTTTACCTTTACCCGTTTTGATTTTACTAAAGAAAAACGTTTTACCATATCAAAAATAAGCCGCGGTGTAATGGATAGCCTTAAAGATGAGGTTAGGATAGCGGTTTATTTAAAGGGCGATAACTTTAATGGCGAAATGAAACGCCTGCAACGGGCCACCCTTGATATGCTGAGTGATTTGCAGGCTTATAGCCACCACAAATTAAAGTTTGAATCTGTAGATCCCGTAGCTTATATAAAAAGCCTGCCCGATAGCTTGCAGAAGGCAGCTTATGATACATTGGAAGCTAAAGGAATAGTATCGCAGCCTACCAGCATAAAAACAGATAACGGCGTTACGCAGATGTTGCTTTTCCCCGAGGCATTGGTAGAGTATAGAGGTAAATATGTTGCCGTTAATTTATTGCAGAACCGCATAGGTCTGTCAGACGAGGAGGTTTATAATAACTCCATCCAGAACCTGGAATATGCATTTTCATCGGCCATTAAAAAAGTTACCAGCGGTGGCAAGCCTATTGTTGCTTTTGCCGAAGGCGATCATGAACTGAGCGACCTACAGGTTAATGATGCCATGAAAACATTATCAGATGGTTTTGAAATTGGGCGATTAAACCTTAAAACTGCACCATTTAGTGTTTTGGAGAAGGTAAGGCTGTTGATTATTCCTAAACCTGATACTGCATTTACTGAGCTGGAAAAATATAAAATTGACCAATACATTATGCGCGGCGGACGTGTGTTGTGGGCGATAGACCAGGTGAATGCCGAACTCGACAGCCTGCGCGGCCATGGCGGCGACCAGATGTCGTTCCCGAAACAGCTGAATCTGGATGACCAGTTGTTTACATACGGCATACGTATAAATTATGATTTAATAGCCGATATCAGCTGCGCTCAAATACCTATTGCAACAGGGAATGTTGGCGGGCAGGCACAAATACAAATGGTGCCATGGTTATACTATCCAGTATTTATGCCGCTATCGAAAAATCCTATCGTAAAAAACCTGGATGGTATACGCAGCGAGTTTGCCAGCACCATTGATACATTGGCGGCAAAAAATGTTAAAGAAACTATTTTGCTTACCTCATCGCCCTTTAATAAAAAAATAGGAGCACCACATATTATATCGTTGCAAGCTATTGAGCAGGAGCCCGACCCTAAACAGTTTCAAAGCACTCCCAAGGCGGTTGCCGTATTACTGGAAGGTAAGTTTACCAGCGACTTTTTAAACCGCCCAACGCCACCGGGACTAACCGAGCATGTAAACTCACTAGCGCAAAGTGTGCCTACCAAAATGATTGTAATAAGCGATGGCGATATATTTAAAAATGATGTAGGTTCTGACGGATCACCTTTCCCATTGGGGTACGACCATTACATGCGGCAGGACTTTGGTAACAAGAACTTGTTGCTGAACATTGCAGACTATATGACGGACGATTCCGGCTTGATTGCCCTGCGTACCAAAGAGGTAAAAATACGCTTGCTTAACCGTGCGCGCATCCGTGGCGAAAAGTTGTACTGGCAGGTAATTAACACTGTAGTTCCTTTGGCTATGCTGTTAATATTTGCTATTTTTCAACATTATATCCGCAGGCGGAAGTATGCACGTTAAATTTTATACTTTTGATTGATTAATTGTAATTATATGAGATTTATTGTTTCTACATCAACCTTACTCAAGCAACTGCAGGCCGTTAGCGGCGCGCTAAGTAACAGCACTGTATTGCCCATACTGGAGAACTTTTTGTTCGAGATAAAAGATGGAAACTTGACTATTTCGGCTACCGATCTGCAAACCAGCATGACCACCTCTTTGCCTGTTGAGTCAAAAGAGAATGGACGTATTGCCATACCATCGCGCATTTTGTTAGAAACTTTAAAATCATTGCCAGAGCAGCCTATTGCTTTTTCTGTTGATGATAAAACTTTTGCTATTGAAATAAACGCCGGTGATGGTAAATACAAACTGAATGGTGAGAATGGCGAAGATTTCCCGAAAATTCCGGTTGTTGAAAATGCATCGTCGGTAAACCTGCCCGCATCTGTTTTGGCAGAGGCTATTAATAAAACCATTTTTGCGGTTAGTAATGACGAACTACGCCCGGCTATGACAGGTGTTTATTGCCAACTATCAACCCAGCACCTTACCTTTGTTGCTACCGATGCCCATAAATTGGTACGTTATCGCCGTAAGGATGCCAAAGCTGCCGGTACCACATCTTTTATACTGCCTAAAAAAGCGTTAACGCTTTTAAAATCAGCATTACCAAATGATGATGTAAATGTATCGGTTGAATATAATACCACCAGTGCATTTTTTAAATTTGGTAACATTAACCTGGTATGCCGTTTAATTGACGAGCGTTACCCCGATTATGAAGCCGTTATTCCGTTGAATAATCCTAACAAGTTGAATATCGACCGCCAGTCGTTTTTAAGTTCATTAAGCCGTGTGGCTATTTATGCTAATAAAACTACCCACCAGGTAAGGCTTAAAATAAACGGCAGCGAGTTAAATATATCATCAGAAGATATTGATTTTGCTAACGAAGCGCATGAGCGTTTAACTTGCCAATATGAAGGCGAGGATATGGAAATTGGCTTTAACGCTCGTTTTTTAATAGAAATGTTAAAAAACCTGAGCTGCGAAGAAGTTTTGCTAGAGATGTCGACCCCTAACCGTGCCGGTTTATTATTACCGCAGGGCGGCGATGAAAATGAAGATGTATTGATGCTGGTAATGCCGGTAATGCTTAACAGTTACGCATAATTAGTGATTAGAGGTTGGTGAGTGGAGATTTGGTTTTTGTGACTTGAGATTGGTGATTAGGATCATCGGTTTTACTAAAACTGTTTATTTAACTGTCAAAACTTACCTCCAGCCACTAATCGCTGATCACTAATACAAAAGTCCGGCTTAAAACCGGACTTTTTTGTTCGGTACTATAACAAAACATATAATACGCAGTTATTATAGCAATTATTTATATGAATACAAGGTTTTCAGTTTTATTGATCGTAGCTGCGTTAACAGTGTTGTATTCCTGTAAGAATAACGACGAGGTTTTTAAAACTGTGCCCTCTTCATTTCTCAACGTGGTAAATGGATCTGCCGATACCCTGAATTTTTATTTGAACGGCACGCGTCAAAACAATACATCCAGCTTGTACCCAAGCGGGCAATCGTTTTATATTTCGGTACCATCCGGCACGCAAAATTATCAGTTTAAAAAAGCAGGCAACTCAACGGTTTTATTTAGCACACCGTTAACTTTAGTGGATAGCGTTAACTACTCCATGTATGTTTATGGCGAGGCATCAGGCAGTACATTTTATACCCGCGATACCTTGCAAACCTTCACAGCTTACCCGGACACCACGCAGGTGCGATTTGTTAACATATCGCCGGACGCTGGCAACCTGGATGTTTACGTAGGCAGCGCACTTTCTTTTACGACCCGTGCATTTAAATCGTCAAGTGCATTTTCTTTGTTTCCGGGTGGGGCAACTGAGGTTAAAGTATATCAGTCGGGCTCTTCGACACTTAAAATTGATACAACTATAACTTTTAACGCGGGTGGTATTTTTACTATTTTTTCAAAAGGTTTGTTAAATGGCAAGGGTACCGCGGCATTTAATATTGGTGTAGCGCAAAATCATTAATTTGTTATAAATGATATTTAAAATAAAAAATACTTTCAGGATTTGGTTGTGTTTAATTGTGACAGGCCCTGCTTTTATTTTGGCCATGCAATCGTGCGGCAAATCGGGCGCAGCAAGTCCAACTGGCTTAAATATTCAATATCAAATTTTAAACTTAAGCCCTAATTTGGGTTATTTGTCATTGTATATTGATTTTAACCAGGTAAACGGTTTAACCAGTCCCTACATTTACGGCGTTAGCTCGGGCTATTTTTATGTGCCCTCAACCGATACGCCGTATCAGTTCAGACCCTTTATTTATAATGGTAACTCGGGTACCACCTTATTTTCACGAAGTGATGTTTTAAAAACAGGGTTAAAATACACTATATTTTTAACGGGCTCGGCTGTAAGCGGGGTACCCCAGCAAATTTTTACCACTGATAATATAGAAAGTGAGCCTGCAATAGGCCGGGGTAAAATAAGGTTTGTAAACGCTTCGCCTACAGGTACCACAGGGCTTGATTTTTATGCCAACGGCACACTGGCTTTTGGTGCGGTGCCTTATCTTACGGCTACAGCATTTAAGGAAATACCGGTGGGGACTTATGATATGCAGATAATGACCACAGGGACTACGGGCGTGCTGAACGATCAGCCATCAATAACCATACAGGATGGTCGTTTGTATACTATTTATGCTTATGGTTACACTACCCGCGCCGACTCGGCCTCATTTAATGCCGGAATAATCACCAACAAATAGTCGATTGAATGTGATAGTGCCGGCTAAACACAATAGCTGCTACACTTACTAATGATTACTGAATATAATTTATAATTTTGCCCCAAAACTGAAAAGCCTTGGAACTGATTAAAAGCCTCATTGATTTTATTTTACATATTGATAAGCACCTGGAAGATATTATTAACCAGTATCATGCTTTAACATATTTAATATTGTTTGCCATCATATTTGCCGAAACAGGCTTTGTAGTTACCCCGTTTTTACCCGGCGACTCGCTGCTGTTTGCTGCCGGTGCCTTAATTGCCGCCGGAACTACCGGATTAAGCATTTATGTGCTCACCCTTATTTTAATTGCGGCCGCATTTATCGGCAATACAGTAAATTACCTTGCCGGCAGCTATCTGGGCCCCAAAGTTTTTAAGAAAGAAAATAAGATACTGAAGCTTGATTATTATCTGCAAACGCATGCTTTTTTTGAAAAACACGGCGCGTTAGCGGTAATTTTCAGCAGGTTTATGCCTATAATACGCACTATAGCGCCTTTTGTGGCCGGGGTGAGCAAAATGTCGTTTGTGAAATATAGCCTGTACAATATTATAGGTGGCACCGCCTGGATTATTGTGTTTTTATTTGCCGGATACTTTTTAGGCAATGTTCCTTTCTTTAAGGCTCATTTCGCTTTGGTAGGGGTGGTGATTATAGCAGTATCTGTATTGCCTGCAATTTTTGCAGCGATAAGAAGCCGGATGAATAAACAACCTAACGCTTAAGCTACTTTCTATTTATAGTTGTGCTGGGTTTGATGCCTTTAAAAGCAGCTTCCTCCTGTTTAATTTTAGCCGCATCATCCGCAGATAATGGTTGTGCAATTAGTTTGTCCAGATCGGGCTGCCCGGCATCAACCCAGGCCGAATACCAGAAACTGCCAACCGATAATATAGCCGAGCGCATACGCCGTTGCACCATGCGATTCATCATGTTTTGATAGGCTTTTGCGTAAGCTTCGGAGTATTCGGTTACCTGTCTTTTGCCCCTTTTTTCGGTGATGTATTTTTTATCGGGCGGGTAGGTTTTACTCAGTATCCGCTCAAAACGCAAAACGCTATCGACGCTTTTAAACGAGCTGCGACATATTTTAAAGGCTTCGACCAGCGGACTTTCAATATAGCGCGCCTTACCAATATAAAGCTTATAATGATCGGCAAATAATTCAGGGATGCGGCTTTCCCAAAGCGCATGTATGCCGGTTTGATTGGTTAGCTGCCCGTTATAATTGAGTGTTAAATGCAAAGGTACATGCGCATCAGCAACATAATGCCCCAAATTGGCCGATGCATTTAGTATGGCGGTGGTATCGTGTTCTTTAAAAGCCTTAACCAGGCGATAGTAATTATATTGAATGGTCCATGGTACGGTGCCGTATTTAACAAGGGTATCGGCAGTAAATTTAATGGCGGCATCGTCCCAGTTTTGTGGAATAACGGCAAACGGGTTTTTACCGTAATGATCGGCGTCAAAAAAATGACGTGGCGCTTCGGTAGAGTCTACATAGCGCCGTTTGTCGGCACTAACAGCGTGTTCGGTTATGAACTGGATATTGGCCCGGTAAAAACCTGCCATCGCCTTAGGTAAGGTAAAAACAGCCAACCTGTTGATGCGGTAATGCGCATAAAACCCCCACGACGAGCATAACAGGATCAATATAAAACCAATTATAATGCGGGATGCTTGTTTAATGGGCAGCACTGTTGTAAGGTTTAAAAGTTGTTATTTGAATATTTTGAAGGTAGTAATTTTTAATATTTTAATTGGAGGTTGATGCTTGAAATTTTAACCACAGTGCATTATTTTGGAGTTAAGCTTTAAAACCTTTAAAGGCTTTAAATTTACAACATCCAAAGGCTCAAAAAACTAAATTAAAAAAGGTGTTTGAAAATTAAAATAACCATCGTATATTTGCAGTCCTTAAAAATAATAGAAAGAATAACAAAGCTATACAATGGCAAATCATAAATCATCATTAAAAAGGATCCGTGCAAACGCTGCGAAGCGCTTACGTAACAGGTACCAGGCTAAAACCACCAGGAACGCCATCAAAAAATTAAGAAGCACAACCATCAAAGCTGACGCGAGTGTGCTTTTGAGTAAGGTTACATCAATGCTTGACCGTTTAGCAAAAAAGAACGTTATTCATAAAAACAAAGCTTCGAATAATAAATCAAAGCTTACCAAATTTGTAAATAACCTTAAATAAGGTAAAAAAATATTTCTTGAAAAGCCCGTTTTCCTCAAAGGAAATGGGCTTTTTTTATTTTTTTTATTTTGACAGAACAAAATTGTATGTTACTTGCGTACAAATGCCTGTAACACAAGTTGTGTTACAACATGTATTTGAAAATAAGGGGCGTATTATCTTGAGGATTTATTTAACTATTTCTTTTCTATTAATTTCTTTAAGCGGGTTTTCAATCATCAACAGAGGACGTGTTGATAGTTTGAAAACTTTGGTGGCATCGTCAAAAAACGAAGCCGCCCCAGATACCCTTTACATTAACCGTTTAACCGCTCTAGCGGCCAACTACTTCGAATCAAACCCTGATAGCACTCTTTATTACGGGCAAAAAAGTATTGATCTTTCGCGCAAAATTAATTACAAGGCGGGTGTTGCCAATGGCTTATTGCAAATAGCGCATGCCAATTATTTTAAGGGTAGGTATCCGCTTGCTATTGAGAATTTTAACGAAGCAATTTCTATTTACAAAAGCATAAAAGATTATAAGGGTTTAAGCAACTGTTATACGCTTTGCGGCCGCATGTACAATTTACTGGCCCAGTATAAGCTGGCATTACGTTATTTGAATATGGCGGTTGATTTAAACAGAAAGCTTCATAACGAAATGGACGAAGCTGATAGTTATAAAAATATAGGCATATTGTATTTTAACCAGGGCATGTTACCCAAAGCGCTTGATTATTATTATAAAGCCCTATTTATCGACCTTAAACTGAACAATAAACTGGCTGCTGCGGCTAACTATAATGATATAGGCTTTGTTTTATACGGCATGCAGGTGTATCCTAAAGCGCTCGAATATTACAAAAAGGCTTACGGTATATATCGCGCCAGCAATGATTTGCTGGGTTATGGAATTGTTAATGAAAATATTGGCGAAGTTTGGCTTGCGCAGCAGAATTACGACAGGGCAATAGCTTATTTAAACGTATCTGACAAGATTGCCCGCCGCCAGGACGATAAGGATGGTATGAGTTCCATTTATACTGACCTGGGTCTGTGTTATGCACACAAAAAAGAGTTTGATAAGGCTATAAATTATCTGGATATATCTTTACAGGTAGCCCGAAAATATAAAATAGTTTACAATCAGGCTTATACCTTAATTGGTTTTGCTACGGTATACAATTTAAAACATGATTATGTTAATGCCTATAAGTATGCCGTTGAAGGGCAGCAAATGGCGGGTAAATTGGGTAATTTAGCTGTGCGCTCGGATGCGGCCTTGCAATTGAACAGAACCCTTGCAGGGCTAGGGCAATATGATGCGGCTTATAAACTATTGAGGCAATACATTGATTTGAAAGACAGCCTGAACAATAATGAGAGTATGCAAAAGCTAACTTCATATAATTTGGAGCACGATTTTGCAAACAAACAACATCAGCTGGCGCAACAGCAACAGGAAAAAGAAATTTTATACGAGCAAAGCCTTAAACAGCAACAGCTTATCAACTTAATATTTTTAACCATTATCATTGCTATGATAACGGTATCAATTGTTTACTACAGGCAAAAACGTAAGCAACAAGGCATCAATTTAAAGCTGGAAGAGAAAAACCGTGAAGTATTGCAACAAAAAACTGATCTGGATGATCAGGCTCAAAAGCTAAATGATCTGAATATTTTAAAAGACAGGCTGATTTCAGTTTTAGCACACGATTTGAGAGCACCTTTAAGTACGCTGCGTGGCTTGTTTAGTTTGTTGCAGGATGATACCATCACTCACCAGCAGTTGCTTGAAATGATACCGAGTGTATTGAAGAAGCTGGAATATACATCTGACTTTTTGGATACCCTGTTATTTTGGATAAACAGCCAGATGGAGAATTTTGATAGCTCGGCAAAGAGTTTTTATATTAAGGATATAGTAACGTTTGAGGTGGACAGCTATCTGGAACAGGCAGCTGCAAAGGGCATTAAACTGATTGACAGCGTGCCCGATAATATGATTGCATCAGCCGATCCAAATTCTATACGGATAGTTATACGCAATTTGCTAACCAATGCCATTAAGTTTTCGAACGATAATGATGTTATTGAAATTACCGCCAGTCAGCAGGATGATAACAGCCATGTTATAACGGTGAAAGATACCGGTATAGGCATGAGCGAAGATCAGCTGAATAAGCTGTTTAAAGGGAAGGTAAATAGTAAAACAGGTACCAACAACGAATCGGGAACAGGTATGGGAATGCTGTTTTGCAAGGATCTGGTTGAAAAGTGCAGCGGTAAAATATGGGTAACCAGCCAGCCAGGCGAGGGTACAGAATTTTCATTTACTATACCGGTAGCCATATCTGCAGAGTCTAAACTCGAAGTAGCATAACATCACCGGGCGGTTTTAAACAAAAAGCCCGGAAAACCTTAAGCGCTTTATATCATCAGGATACTTACACTAAAATTTTCCGGGCTTTAATTTTTGCTACAATAAATTATGCGTATTGCACATTTAAAGTAATAGGCACGTTTAGTGCTTTTGAAATAATACAATTTGCTTTTGCACCCTCAGCAATTTCTTTAAATTTTTCTTCGCTTACACCATCAATAGCTGATGCAGTAAGATTTAGCTGGATACCGGTAATGCTTAATGCAACCATATCGAGGTCTAAAATAGCATCCGTACTTAAATCATTTGGTGTAAAGCCGGCCTGAGTTAAAACCGCGCCAACAGCCATAGTAAAACAGCCTGCGTGAGCAGCGGCTATCAACTCTTCGGGGTTAGTGCCTATGCCATCGGCAAAGCGGGTTTTAAATGAGTACTGGGTGTTGTTTAAAATAGTGCTTTGGGTAGTAATTTCGCCTTTTCCTTCGGTTAAAGTGCCATTCCAATGGGCGTGCGCTGTACGTTTCATAGATTTGTTTTTTTTTTGGTTAAATGTTTATGGTTGGTATTACAAAATGCTTATTCACTTCGTCAATAAAATTCAATACCTCATCGTGCCCTAACTGCGTTTCGGATGAGGTAATAAAATATTGCGGAAACTCATCAAACGTTTGCCCCAGCGCCTTTTTAAACTGCGCCACACTTTGATCTGTTTTAATGCTCGATTGCTTATCTGCTTTGGTGAAAACTAAAACAAACGAAAGGCCTTTTTCGCCCAGCCAGTTACAAAACTCCAGATCAATTTTCTGTGGTTCCAGTCGACTGTCAATCAGCACCATTACACATTGCAGACTTTCGCGTTTATCTAAATAAGTATGGATGAATTTGCTCCAGTCGGCCTTTTTAGTTTTTGATGCCCGTGCATAGCCGTAACCGGGTAAATCAACAATATACCAGCTATCGTTTACCAAAAAATGATTGATGAGCTGTGTTTTACCGGGTGTTTGCGATGTTTTTGCCAGTCCTTTTTTGCCAGCCAGCATATTTATAAGTGACGATTTACCAACATTTGACCGGCCTATAAAAGCATACTCGGCCTTTACTGGCGGCGGTAATTTAGAAATTTGGGTGTTACTGCAAATAAATTCGGCTGATTTTACGATCATGTGGTAAAGATAAAGGTAAGATGTGAGAATTTGTAATATTTAGATTTAAGTATTCTTTGTAACTTGGCTTTATTATGCAATCCTCAGATCGGTATAGTTTTAAAAACAGTAGCAAGAAAATAGCCCATGCAGTAATCTTCTTGCTTGGTTTTTTTGTTTTCTCCGATCTGGCGATATCTCCCTCAACCGGCCCTGTAGTTGTACAAACAACCTTAGTCAGTTATGCAAATTCAGGGGTAGTTCAAGGCTACCCATATTCAGTTAAATCTGGAACAGCTTATAAGCAGCATGCCGCTGTTTTTTTATCAGCCGGCATATTATACTTAAGCAGGTTTCACAGTAAATTGACTCATATCAACCTGAAACAATATCGCGGAACAACCTCGTCAAAACCATACCTATCTAATTTTTGCCTGGCTAAAGTAATTCCTCAAAGCGGCAAAATCGACGCTCATCCAATCTTAGGTTAATCTCCAATTTCATTTAGCCGCAATCGCGGCGATCTAATTATTCATTTTATACAAAATGCTTTTGCCAGATTTTGCCTGGCAGGGCCATCATATTTAACAAGCATGAAGCAATTCAAAAAAGTGCTGCGCGTGGCGGGCATGATAATGCTTATTACTCTTGCATCTGTTGGTGTCGGCATAACCGGTGGTATACCGGTTCCTTCCAACCGGAGAAAAGACAATTCGATAGAAATAAAAACTGAACTAAAAGAAACTGATGAAAATGAAAGTGGTAATATAAGGTATGAAGATTGCTTATAAGGTTGAAATAGTGATCAATGGCCACCGTTTTTAGCTTTGAAAACCTATTTTTACAATTACTACACAATATTGGTTTAATACTTTTGTAAATTTGATGTTTAAACATGTAATTTATGGACCCATATAAAATACCGACCCAAACGCGTATAGGCCACGTACATTTAAAAGTGAGTAATTTGCAACAATCGCTTGATTTTTACTGTGGTTTGCTGGGGTTTGATAAAATGGTGATGTATGGTGATCAGGCTGCTTTTATATCGGCAGGCGGCTACCATCACCACATCGGCTTAAATACCTGGCAGAGTAAGGGTGCGCCGCCAGCACCCGAATATGCGCCGGGGTTGTTTCACACAGCTATATTATACCCGGAAAGGAAAGATCTGGCTGCTATATTTCAAAGATTGATAGATGCTAAATACCCTATAACCGGAGCTTCAGATCATGGTGTATCGGAAGCCATTTATTTGGATGATCCCGATAAAAATGGGGTGGAACTATATTGGGACAAACCGCGTGAACTATGGCCCCTGGATGAAAATGGCGAACTGACCATGTTTACCCGGAGGCTGGATATTGAAGGCTTGCTGGGAGAGATAGACTGATATTGAATAAAGATTATTAATGGCCGGATTTTTGGAGCTGTGATAACCAGAACTGTATCTTTGATAGAAACACCTTTGATTTATGAAAGCAGCCGTATTACACCAGTTGGGCACTGCCCCCAGATATGAAGATTTTGCCGAACCCGTACCACAAAATGAAGATCAGGTTTTAATTAGCGTTAAAGCTGCATCAGTAAAAAATTTAGATAAGGCCCGCGCCGGTGGTACCCACTATGCCAGCCATACTAATTTACCCACAGTTGTAGGTGTTGATGGTGTGGGTGTATTGGCAGATGGAACCCGGATATACGCTGTTGGCATTACTGGCATGGTTGCCGAAAAGGCGCTGATCAATAAGAATCAATATGTCGTTTTACCCGATGGAATTGACGATGCTACTGCCTGTGCACTACCAAATGCCATTATGGGGGCTGCGCTGGCCATCAGGTACCGAGCTGAGGTAAAACCAGGCGATACTGTTTTAATTAACGGCGCAACCGGCGTTACCGGGCAGGCTGCTGTACAAATTGCCAAATATTACGGCGCTAAAAAGGTTATCGCAACGGGGCGTAACCCTGAGTCGTTAAAGTTATTAACGCAATTAGGTGCCGACGAGGTGATTTCGCTGAAGGATGACGACGAAACCATTATTAAGCAAATAAAAGAAATTCACAGTAATGAACCCATCAGCAGCGTGATAGATTATACATGGGGCCATCCGGCAGAGATAATTATTAATGCTTTAAAAGGCGGTGGCTTGCATCATATTACCCCGATAGTGCGCTTTGTTACCGTTGGCTCAATGGCGGGCGATGAAATCAAAGTATCGAGCAATATATTAAGGAGTACGGCTATTGAACTGTTGGGATCGGGCTTCGGCAGTGTGCAGGCTGATGCAATGGAAAAACTGAATTCAGAAATTTTACCCGAAATGCTGCAGCTTTCGGCATTGGGCAAACTGAAAATAGAAACTGTTACCCGGCCTTTGAAAGATGTTGAAACGGCATGGCACGAACATATTGCCGCGGGTAAAAGGCTGGTAATTGTAATGTAATATTTTAGCAGCAGATAAGTACTTTGAACACGTAAAGCCGGAATATAGCGCCGGCTGGACAAAGGCCAAATAAATCAGGAGGCTAACGACCAAAATCAGCCGTTCAAATAACTATCTTTGCCTCATAAGTATGAGTAAAATAGTAACACCCTACCAAAACGAGCAGGTCACCAAAAAAGAGCAGGTGGCCGATATGTTTAATAATATTTCAAAAACGTACGATTTTTTAAATCACTTTTTATCGCTGGGGATTGATATTATATGGCGCAAAAAAGCCATTAATGAGTTGAAAGAAAATCAGCCTAAATTAATATTAGATGTTGCCACCGGTACCGGCGATTTTGCGTTTGAAGCACTATCCATCCTGAAACCAGAAAAAATTATTGGGGTTGATATTTCACAGGGAATGCTGGATATCGCGCAGCAAAAAATAACCAAACGCGGCCTGGGTGATAAATTTGAAATAAAATTGGGCGACTCTGAGAAACTCCCTTTTAGCGATAACCAGTTTGATGCGGTAACTGTGGCTTACGGTGTACGCAATTTTGAGCACCTGGAAAAAGGTTTGGCCGATATTCAGCGGGTATTAAAAACGGGAGGTAAAGCAGTGGTATTGGAGTTTTCAAAACCCAAGGCTTTCCCTGTTAAGCAGCTTTATAATTTCTATTTTAATTATATTACACCCGGAATTGGGAAATTATTTTCCAAAGATTCAAGGGCTTATACGTATCTTCCCGAATCGGTAGCTGCTTTTCCGGATGGCGAAAGGTTTACTGCGATGATGGAAAAAGTGGGTTTTAAAAATACCAAATGCAGGCCGCTGGCGTTTGGTATCTGTTCAATATACACTGGCATTAAATGATAAAAAACGGCTACCTAACCATTATTTTGATTTTGTTTTGCGGTAATTTTCTGCTCGCGCAGGAAGTAGTTGTACCTGCATGGGGTGGTGGTGCCGATCAAACTGACCTTAGCTTTGGTTTTACGTTTTCGTACGTTACCAATAATTATAAAATTGTAAAGAAAACCAACTGGCGGTCGCCTTATTATGATCCAGGTACGGGAAAATATATTACCGATTCGCTAAATAGTATCAGCTCAACTAAATTGCCTGGTTTTGCAATAGGGTTTATAACCCGCTACAGCCTTACCGATAACCTTGAAGTACGCAGTACGCCGTCGCTGGTTTTTGGTGATCGTTCAATTACCTATACTTATGCAGACCCGTCGCAAAATGTAACCAAGCAAATGCAGCCTACTATTGTTGATTTCCCGCTTTCGTTGAAGCTTAAGTCTGACAGAATAGGGAATTTCAGGGCTTATATTTTGGGCGGTGTGAAATATTCAGAACAAATTGGAAAAGGGCAGGGCGATGACGCAAATGATGATCCACTGCAAAAACTGGTAAAAACCAGCAGCGGCTATGGCTCATACGAAGCCGGCCTGGGTTTTGATTTTTATTTTGAATTTTTTAAGCTATCGCCCGAAATAAAAATATCCAACTCATTTGGCAATGTTCTGGTGCAAGAGCAGCAACCATTTTCAGCACCTATCAGCAAACTGTCTTTGCATACTATAATGTTTAGTTTGTTGTTTGAGTAGAAGCCAACGGGAATAGTTTTCAGTTTTCAATTCGCAGTTTTCAGTTTTTCCTTTTCTCTTTTTGTGATAAGTTGTCGGGGTGAGTCACCTATACGCGCGCCTTTAAATCATTCCCCTAAAAATATAAATGACTTTGATTGCCAATTAATGACAAAGTATTCCAACGAAAAAACATAATTTCGCTGCAATAGTTATTACCTATCTATGGCTAAAATTGCATTAATAACAGGCGCAACCTCGGGGATAGGTGAAGCTTGTGCTCATTTATTTGCCCGTGAACACTATAATCTGGTACTTACCGGTCGCCGGGAAGACAGGCTGGAAAAACTGGCAAAAAAATTAAATACCAAATATAACGTTGAAGTAGCGGTATCGGCATTTGACGTGCGCGATCGTGAACAGACGATTGTTAACCTGGAAGCGTTGCCCGCTAAATGGAAAAAAGTAACAGTGTTGGTTAACAATGCCGGCTTAAGCCAGGGGCTTGATCCTATACAAAACGGCAGCCTGGACGATTGGGATACCATGATTGATACCAATATTAAAGGCCTACTATATGTAAGCAAAGTAGTTGCTAACTGGATGATTGCTAGCGGGCACGGCCATATTGTGAATATAGGTTCAATAGCCGGTAAAGAAGTTTATGCCAACGGTAATGTTTACTGTGCAACTAAACATGCAGTTGACGCGTTAAATAAAGGTATGCGTATTGATTTATTGCCCCACGGTATCAAAGTTACAGGTATACATCCGGGCGCTGTGGAAACGGAGTTTTCGGAAGTGAGGTTTAAGGGCGATAAAGACCGGGCTAAAAAAGTTTACGAGGGTTTTGATCCTTTAGTGGCCGATGATATTGCCGAAACCATTTGGTTTGCTGTATCGCGGCCAGCACATGTAAATATTAATGATATGATTGTGATGCCCACCGCACAGGCCAACGCAGGCACAATTTTTAGAAAATAGTTAAAGCTGAAGAACTAAGAAATAATAAATAAAACAAATCCGACCGCGTGCCGCCTTAGCTTTAGCGGTGGCGCAAATAGAACATCGAATTCCGAAATCAAAAAAATATGTCACTTATCAATCAAATAGACCAGGATATAAAACAAGCTATGCTGGCCAAACAAGCAGACCGCTTAAGAGGCTTAAGGGCTGTTAAAGCGGCATTGCTTTTAGCACGTACTGAAAAAGGTGCTGCCGAGGAATTAACACACGAAGCCGAAATTAAGGTGTTACAGAAACTGGTAAAACAGCGCAAAGAATCGGCAGAGATCTATAAAACACAAAACCGCGAAGATTTGTACCAGATAGAGATAGACGAGATGAAGGTAATTGAACCTTATTTGCCGCAGCAAATGACCCGTTTTGAAATTGAAGGCTATTTGCAGGAACTCATTAATCGTGTTGGCGCTACATCAAATGCCGATATGGGTAAAGTAATGGGTTTGGCCAATAAAGAACTGGCTGGCCAGGCAGATGGGCGAACCATATCAGAAGTGGTGAAGCAGTTGTTGGGTTAGTTGGTTGATTGGGTTGGATTAAGTTGAATAAGTTAGATTGGGTTGAATAGGTTAGATTAAGTTGAATGGGTTGGATTAGGTTGATTGAGTTGAATAGGTTAGATTGTGCTTAATCAATCCCTCAGTTAATCAAGTTAACAAACTCAATCAACATACTCAACTCAATCAACATACTCAACCAACCCAATCAACCAACATAAATAATTGCATTAATTGTTGTAACTCAAATGCAATAAACTATTTTTATGGCGGAATACTTAGTTTTTTAAAGAGCGTTGAATTCCGGATCAGCTTTTAAAATTTAAACTTTATAAATTTATATGAATTTCGTGCTTAAAGAGGAAAACGGTTTTAGTTATATCGATGAGGGCGAAGGGGAAGTTTTACTACTGCTACATGGCTTAATGGGTGCATTAAGCAATTGGGAAAAGGTGGTTGAGGAATTTAGCAAAGAGTACAGGGTTGTAATTCCTATTCTCCCTGTTTACGATTTACCATTGTTAACTACCGGGGTAAAAACACTTACTAAGTACGTTCACAAATTTGTAAGGTACAAAAAGCTTAAAAACGTTACCCTATTGGGTAATTCACTTGGCGGGCATGTGGCACTTATTTATGTGCTGGCTTATCCGTCGGTTGTTAAGGCAATGGTTTTAACAGGTAGCTCGGGTTTGTACGAAAACGCTTTTGGTGGCTCGTTCCCTAAACGCGGAAGTTATGATTTTATAAAAGAAAAGGTTGAATATACCTTTTACGATCCGGCGACAGCTACAAAAGAACTAGTTGATGATGTTTTTCGTATCATTAATGATCGTCATAGCGTAATAAGGATATTGGCTATGGCTAAATCGGCCATCCGCCATAACATGAAGGATGATTTGCATAAAATTACCGCACCTGTATCATTGATATGGGGGCGGGATGATAAAATCACCCCTCCCGAGGTGGCAGTTGAGTTTAATGAAGAATTGCCCAACTCGGAGTTGCATTGGATAGATAAATGCGGGCATGCAGCCATGATGGAGCAACCCGAAGAGTTTAATAAGTTGTTGAAACAGTTTTTGGAGAAGATAAAAAAATAATATGCTTGCAGTTGAACTGATAGCCGACGTAATTCCACCGGTACATACTTCTGATAGTATACAGAAGGTGATTGACCGGATGATAGAGTTTCGCGTAAGGCATCTGCCAATTGTAAATGAAGATCAGTTTTTGGGCCTGGTAAGTGAGGATGACCTGGTGGAGACTGCCGATTTTCAAACGCCCATCGGTTCGCTGGCATTATCGCTGGTAAACCCTTATGTACGCGAAGAGCAGCATATTTATGATGTTATCCGTTTGTTTTATGAGCGCCAGCTGACGGTGGTACCGGTGCTGGATAACAAAAACAATTACCTGGGATTAATATCTGTAAATACATTAACCACTTATTTTGCCCAGCTTACCTCAGTAGCGCAACCTGGGGGCATTATTGTATTAGAGATAAACAATAAAAACAATTCGCTGGCGCACATGGCGCAGATAGTTGAATCAGACAATGCCCAGATACTAAGCTCATACGTTCGCACCTTCCCCGATTCAACACGGATAGAAGTAACCCTGAAGGTAAATAAACAAGATATTTCGAATATTATAGCTACTTTTTTACGGTATGAATATGATATTAAAGCCACTTTTAATCATACCGACGATAATGATAACTCAAGAGACAGGTATGATTCTTTAATGAATTACCTTAATTTATAAAAAAGTCCACAGTTGATAGTCCATGGTTCATAGTCAGTAGTTATTAAAACAATGACTAATGACCCAATGACTTAATGACAAATGACCAAGTAACCAAATGAATATAGCAGTTTACGGCAGGCCATTTAATGACGGGGTAGCGTTGCCTTACATACAGCAGGTTTTTGATATTCTTACACATCATGGGGTTGATATTTATGTTCACCCGCAATTGCATGATTATTTAAAGGATAGTATTAAGGCTGTAAACTACACCGTTTTGGATTGTACCGGCCAGTTAAAAGGTTTTATTGATCTGTTTTTAACCCTCGGCGGCGATGGCACCCTGCTGGATATGGTTACCGTTATACGCGATACCTGCATACCTGTCATCGGTATAAACTTTGGCCGACTTGGTTTTTTGGCCAGTATTAACAAAAATGATATTGCTGCCGCCATTAATGCCGTAGTAAATCGCCAGTTTACGTTGGATAGCCGTGAGTTATTGAGCCTTGAATCGGAACTGGAGCTATTTGGTAAAGATAATTTTGCCCTCAACGATATTACCATCCATAAACGCGACGACTCGGCTATGATTACCACGCACGTTTTTTTGGATGAGGAGTTTTTAAATTCGTATTGGGGCGATGGCATTATTATATCCACCTCAACAGGTTCAACCGCTTATTCGTTAAGCTGTGGTGGCCCTATTATCTTTCCGCAGTCAAAGAGTATTGTTATAACGCCTAATGCCCCGCATAACTTAAACGTAAGGCCTATTGTACTGCCCGATACCAGCACACTGGCATTTGACGTAGAATGCCGCAACAATAACTACCTCATATCGTGCGACTCAAGAACGGCCATTATTGACAAAACCATGCGGTTTAAAGTCAAAAAAGCTGGATTTAAGCTTAATTTAATCCGTTTAAATAATGAAAGTTACTTATCAACGTTAAGAAACAAATTATTATGGGGGCTTGACGTCCGCAATTATTAAATTTACCGGATGCCAAAACTTATACTCGCTACTTTTCTGGTTTTACTATCATTCGGCTTAAAGGCACAAACCTGGGAAATAGGGCTTGGTGCGGGCGGTTCCGGGTATATGGGCGATTTAAATCCAAATAATCCGGTTAAAATAAGCGGGCCATCTGCCAGTTTTTTTGTTAAGCGCAATTTTAATGGCTACCTGGCACTGCGGGCAAATTTTACTTATGGTGAAATTGCTGCGGTCGATAGTAATTCGAGCGATCCGCAATTTCGTCAGCGTAATTTGAGTTTTAACGATAAGCTGCTGGAAGGCGCTGTACTGCTTGAATTCAACTTCTTTAAATATATTCCCTCGGTGACCAACAACGTTTGGACACCTTATATTTACATAGGCATTGGCGCGGTTAACTATAACCCTACAACCGTTTATCAGGGCCAGACCTATAATTTACGCGGTGCCGAAACCAATGGCGAACTTACGTTTCCGAGTACGGCGTTTTCTATTCCTTATGGGGTGGGCGTTAAATACAATATTGCAGGCAAGTTTACCCTGGGTGCCGAAATTGGCTACCGTAATCCGAATACTGATTATTTGGATGATGTGAGCGGCTACTATCCTTCAAAAGCCGGACTTACCCCATTGCAACAAGCACTTTCCGACCGCTCAGGTGAGAAAACGGGTATTTATATCGGCACACCCGGCACCCAACGCGGCGACCTCAATCCGCGCGATACCTACTTTTTTACCCAAATTACCATTTCCTACACCTTCGTTACCGAAAAGTGCTATTTTACGCTGTAGATTTATAAAGCACCTATTGCCAAAAAACGGTTTTTGTTAACCACATTAATCCGCAGCTGCCTAACCTCTAATCTCCAGCCTCCAATCACAATAATTTACTTGCATCAATGTTGCAATAAAAATTGTATCTTAAACGTTAAATAATAAAAGCGATACAACCTATATCGTTTCAACCTATTGTTTAACCTTTAATCATTAATGTCATGGCTGAGCTAAACCAATCCCCCGGAAAATCAGGCGGCAAAAACCGCGTCAAAAAAATGCCCGTTCGTGTTGATCTTACTGCAATGGTTGATCTTGCATTTTTACTGATTACTTTCTTTATGCTAACCACATCCCTTCAAAAACCACACGTTATGCCCGTTGTAATGCCGGTTAAAGGCCCTGATGGCTTTGTGCCCGAAAGCAGAACAATGACCTTTTGCCTTGGCAAAAACAACCATGTGCTGTGGTACATGGGGATGGCCGATCACCCCTTGACCCAACCACGACTGATTGGCTACGGTAAAGATATGCGAAAAGTTATTTTGGATAATGCCAGATTAATACAATCATCAACAGGCAAGGGTATTATAGTATTGGTGAAGCCTGCCGAGCACTCGGTATATGAAAACCTGGTAAATACGCTTGATGAGCTAAATATTACCAATGTACCCACCTACGCTATTGCGGCTATTTCTCCAAAAGATATCGACCTTTTAAAACAAAAAGGCGTTTATTAATAAAATGCTAACGTAAATGCAGCTCGCAGAGTAGACTCACCCCGGCATTGCTCCGCTCGCCGACCCTTTCTGCCGCGAGCGGCAAAGAGGGTGAAAAAAAATTCCGCCCTCTTTATGACTTGTCATAGAGAGGGCAGACCCAGCGTAGCGTCGATCGGGTGAGTCAACTCAGCAAGCGCCATTATTACCCATCTCCCCACTAATCTCTGACCTCCAATCGCTAACCTCTCTGGCACTGAAATAAGTGCCAAATTTTCTTTTCTATCAGCATACTAAAAAAACTACAATTAAGTTTTACCTTTGTCACCTGAAAAAATGGGCTTTTGCGTAAAAAATGACGTCGATGTGAGCATTTTTTAACTAATTGATTAAACAAAAACAAGCAATATTAGGCGGTTTATTGATAAGTAATAAAAAAATAACGCCTTGTTTAAGCCACAATAGGGGCTTCTAATATCAGTAAAATGGGATATAGTGATCAGATTGATTTGTCGAAATTGCCGCAGCACATTGCCGTTATAATGGATGGTAACGGGCGCTGGGCAAAAGAAAAAGGCAAATTAAGAGTGTTTGGGCATCATAATGGCGTTATTTCTGTAAGAGATGTGGTTGAAGGTGCCGTAGACCTCAATTTAAAATACCTTACATTATATACATTTTCAACTGAAAACTGGAACCGGCCAAAGCTGGAGGTGATGGCTATTATGGAGTTGATGGTGAGCACCATTCATAAAGAGATAAAAAACTTTATGGAAAAAAACGTGCGCCTTAATGCAATTGGCGATCTGGACTTGTTGCCGCAGAAATGCTATGATGAGCTGCAAAATGCCATCGAAAAAACATCAAACAACACAGGTTTGGTACTTACCCTGGCATTGAGCTACAGTTCGCGCCGCGAAATATTGCGCGCTGTTAAAAATATAGCCGGTAAAGTTCAGCAAGGTGAACTCGACGTGAATGATATTAATGAAGAAGTTTTTGAAGATAATTTATTTACCCATGGAATGCCAAATCCCGAATTGCTGATCAGAACCAGTGGCGAATTCAGAATAAGTAACTATTTGCTATGGCAAATAGCTTATGCCGAATTGTACTTTACGCCTAAATTATGGCCTGATTTCCGCAAGGAAGATTTATTTGAGGCCATACTTGATTATCAGAAACGCGAACGCCGTTTTGGGAAGACAAGCGAGCAGGTAAACTAAATTTTTTCTTTTAACACTTTTTAACAACTGTATAAATTATTTTTAGCCCACTAAAATATTCGAATGAATAAATTTCTTTTTGCTATTCTTTTTTCTGTTTTGAGTACGGCGGCAGTAGCCCAGATATCGAACCAACCACGGTTTTCGCTTTCAAAATCGGCTCTTCCGGCTGATAGTTTGAGTTACCTGGAACCTAAAGATTATATAATTGGTGGTGTAACTATTACCGGCACAAAAAATCTGGACAAGGATGTATTGCTTACTATATCAAAACTGAATAAAGGCGACCGTATAAACTTACCAGGTGAGGCTAATGCCAATGTTATAAAAAATATGTACAGCCAGGGCTTGTTTGATGATGTGCAATTATACATCACCAAAATAAACCTGGATACTATTTATCTTGAAATTGCAGTTGTTGAGCGTCCGCGTTTATCGCGTATGCATATAACCGGCCTGCGTAAAGGTGAAATTGAAGATGTACAGAAAAAGTTGTCGGACAAAACCGGGAAAATTGTAAATGAGAATTTACTGAGTACTACCACAGCAATTATTAAAAAGCATTTTAATGAAAAAGGCTTCTTAAATACTACTGTTACTATAGTTCAGCGTAAAGATCCGGGAGATGCCAATAGCGTAATTTTGAATATTAAGGTTGATAAAAAGCAAAAAGTAATGATAACGCAGGTAACCTTTGAGGGTAACTCGGCGTTTTCGCAAAAGAAATTAGCCAAATTTTTGAAAAAAACCAGGGTTAGAAAGTGGTATAACCTGTTCGGCTCAAAAAAATTCAAGCAGGATAAGTACGAAGAGGATAAACAAAATCTGATAACCGAAATGCAAGACAAGGGCTACCGCGATGCGGAGCTTTTAAGTGATACCGTTTTTAAAACCGGCGAAAATACAGTTGGTGTAAAAATTAAAATATTTGAGGGCCATAAATATTTCTTCGGTAATATCAAATGGTCGGGCAATGCTAAGTATCCGGCAGATGTGTTAAACAGGATATTTAAAATTAAAAAGGGCGATATATTTAGTGAGGATGAACTGAACAAAAGGCTATCGGGCCCAACACCTAATAACGACGACGTTTCGTCATTCTATTTGAACGACGGTTATTTAACTTATCAGGCCGATCCGGTTCAAACCAAAATTTACCATGATACCGTTGATTTGGATATCAGGGTTTATGAAGGTCCTCAATATACCATTAACCGTGTTATATTAAAAGGTAACGATGTAACCAATGATAAAGTGGTTATGCGCGAGATTAGAACTAAACCGGGTCAAAAATTCAACAAAGAATTATTAATACGCAGTACCCGTGAAATTGGACAGTTAGGTAACTTTGATGAGCAAAAAACAGAACCAAAGCCTACCAATATCAATCCTCAGGATGGAACAGTGGATATAGTTTACAACGTGGTTGAAAAACCATCGGATCAGATTGAGCTATCAGGCGGTTTTGGCGGCGGCCAGCTGGTAGGTACATTGGGTTTAACGTTCAATAACTTCTCTATCCGTAACATCTTCCACTTAAAAGATTACAAACCGCTGCCAAAAGGTGATGGTCAAAAACTGAGCTTAAGAGGCCAATCAAGCGGACGTACTTATCAAAACTACTCGTTTACGTTTTCAGAGCCATGGCTGGGTGGTAAAAAACCAATATATTTTGCGTTTTCAGCTTATACACAGTTAAGTTCAACCGGGCAGTATTATGCGCCAACTAACCCATTATACAATAACCTACGGATAAATGGTGCGGGTATAACCCTGGGTAGACGCTTAAACTGGCCTGATAACTACTTCCAGTTAAATTACTCGTTAAACGTTGACCACTATGATTTGGATAATTATACCGGCTACCTGTTCCAAAATGGTACCTCATATAACATTAAATTAACACAGGAGTTGTCACGTAATTCACTTGATGCACCTATTTATCCAACAACGGGTTCAAACATTAAGTTAACTATACAGGCAACGCCACCATACTCTTTGTTTAACGACATTAACTATAAAATAGCAACCCCTGAACAGAGATACCATTTTGTTGAATATTACAAATTTAAATACGATGCGCAATGGTTTACCCGTATAAGTGGTAAACTGGTATTAATGTCGCAGGTAAGATTTGGTTTCATTGGTGAGTACAATACAGAAGTAGGCCCTACGCCGTTTGAAAGATTTAAACTAGGTGGTGATGGTATGCAGAGCTACCAGTTTTTACAAGGTAGTGATATAGTAGGCTTAAGAGGTTACCAGAACTTTACGGTAATACCTGAAGGTACTAACTACAATGCCAACAACAATCCTGGAAGCCCTATTTATGACAAGTTTACGTTCGAATTAAGGCATCCGGTTATTCAAAGCCAATCAGCAACAATATTTGTGCTGGCTTTTGCTGAAGGCGGAAATGTTTGGAATTCTTTTGATACCTTTAATCCGTTTGACGTTAGGCGTTCGGCAGGTGTTGGAGCGAGAGTGTTTTTACCTATATTTGGTTTGTTAGGGCTTGATTATGGTTATGGATTTGATTCTATACCAGGTATACCAGGTGCAAATAAAGGACAATTTAGCTTCTCCATATCGCAGAGCCTTAACGGTGGTTTTAATTAACGGATGTAAAAAATTAAATGAAGCGGATAATTTTAGTACTGAGCTTTACGTTACTAACATTTGTTGCGGCAAATGCACAACGTTTTGCATATGTTGACTCGGATTACATATTAAAACATATGCCCGAGTATTCATCCGCACAAAAACAATTGAATACGTTATCGGCCCAGTGGCAAAAAGAAGTTGATAGCCGATACCAGGAGATCGACCGCTTATATAAAGCCTATAATGCCGACCAGGTGTTGATGACGCCCGATATGAAAAAACGCCGCGAAGCGGAAATTGCCGACAAAGAGAAATCGGCAAAGGATTTTCAGAATCAGAAATTTGGCCCGGGGGGTGAGTTGGAACAGCGCAGCAGTGCCATCATTAAACCGATACAGGATAAAATGTCAAAAGCGATACAAGCTGTTGCAGAAAGCGACGACCTGGATATGATATTTGACAAAAACAGCGAGGTAATTATGCTTTATGCTAACCCGCGCTATGATAAAAGTAATGAAGTAATTACCAGGCTAGGATTAAAGCCGGGAGCATTTGCAAAATAAATTTTTTTAATTATAATTATCCCACTATTTTTAAACACAGAACAACACACAAAAAAAAATGAAAAAATTATTAAAAGTTGCTTTAGTTGCAGTAAGCATGTTATTTGTAGGCAACTTTGCGAAAGCGCAAACCAAAATTGGTTATATTAATTTTGGTCAATTAGTTACTCAAATGCCTGAGTATAAAACCATCAGGTCGCAGGTTGACATTTATCAAAAACAATTTATTGATCAGCTTACTGCTATGAACACTGAATTGCAGGCAAAAGGTCAGGACTATACAAAAAACCAGGCTACGATGACAGATGCTGCACGTACTGCTAAACAAGCTGAGCTACAAGATATTCAGAAACGTATGCAGGATTATCAAAATGATGCCCAGCAAAAAGTTGACGCAAAAACTAATGAGCTTTCAAAACCATTAATTGATAACGCACGCGCTGCAATATCAGCTGTTGCTAAAGAAAAAGGTTACACTTATGTATTTGATTCATCACAAGGTTCTCCTTTGATCGTATCTCCTGATGGTGATGACCTGTTAGCTGCAGTAAAATTGAAATTAGGTTTAAAATAATATTTAAATTGTAAACATTTAAAAAGCGCACCGATAACCGGTGCGCTTTTTTTATTTTTGTTATAATGCTGAATAAACAACCTATCGGGATATTTGACTCGGGCTATGGCGGCCTAACCGTTTTTAAATCTATTTTAAAAGAATTACCGGAGTATGACTACATGTACATTGGCGATACCGCCCGTGCACCATATGGTAACCGTTCGTTCCAAACTATTCATCAGTACACCTGGGAATGTGTGCAGTGGTTGTTTAACCAGGGCTGCCAATTGGTGATACTGGCCTGCAACACGGCATCGGCCAAAGCATTGCGCACCATACAGCAACAGGACCTTAAAATATTTGAAGACCCTACCAAGCGCGTATTAGGCGTTATACGCCCTACTGCCGAGGTAATTGGCAACTACACCCACAGCAAAGAGATTGGTGTGCTGGGTACCAGGGGAACGGTGCAATCAGGATCGTACCTGATAGAGATAGATCACTTTTTTCCGGAGTTGAGCGTTTATCAGCAGGCTTGTCCCCTTTGGGTGCCTATTATTGAAAACGGCGAGCATGATAAACCTGGAGCAGATTACTTTGTAGAAAAATACCTGGAGCAGATATTGGGGCAATCACCCAATATTGATACCCTGTTGCTGGCTTGTACACATTACCCGCTGTTATTGCCCAAAATAAAGGCTTTTTTACCGCCAGATATACAAATAGTGGCACAGGGCGATATTGTTGCCAAAAGTTTGGTCGATTACCTGCAACGCCACCCGGAAATGGAAACCCGCCTTACCAAAAATGGCACGCAGCAATTTTATACTACCACCGATGACACAGCGGACTTTGACCACTACGCCGAAATATTTTTTGAAGCACCGGTAACATCTGGCTATGCGGCGGTGGTTTAATGGCTTGCTGAAGCTGAAGATTTGGTAGGCCATTGATATTGGCTGTAGTAGCTTTGTTTTTGCCCTTATTTATTAGATATTTGATACAATTATCTAATAACCAAAGCCATATCCTATGAAAATACTGATTTTAGGCGGTACAGGCCGGACTGGTGCTTTTTTGGTTGATGAAGCGCTTAAGCAAAGGTATACTATAAATATTTTGCTGCGTGATAAAAGCAAATGGCAGCACAACTCAACTGCAATAACTTTGTTTGAAGGTACCCCGACTGATAAAGCGGCATTACAACAAGCCATGCAGGGCTGCGAAGCCATTTTAAGCACCCTCAACATTTCCCGCAAGTCAGACTTTCCCTGGGCGCCATTGCGAACACCTACCGATTTTTTATCGGCCTCCATGAAAAATATTATTGATTTGGCTGGTGAGTTACAGATTAACCGCCTGATTATAACTACTGCCTGGGGTGTTAGCGAAACAAAAAAGGACGTTCCCGGCTGGTTCAGGTGGGTTATAGATCACAGCAATGTTGGTTACCCTTACCGCGACCATGAACTACAGGAGACCCTGCTGCAGCAATCGACTTTAAACTTTACTGTTGTACGACCTGTGGGGCTTACTAATTCATTAAATAACAAAACCGTGCAGGTGACCATTAAGAACCAACCAAAGCCAAGCTTAACTATCAGCAGGCAAAATGTTGCCCGTTTTATGATAAAGGTTTTGCAGCAGGATTTGTATTTACATCAATTTGTTACGGTATCGGAGCAATAGCCATTAATATTTAGCAGGTTCGCCAGGTTTGGGTAATGATTCCTGTATAAACTTTCGTAAATCTTCAGTAGCAAGCGGCAGGACATCTTTTCGCATATAAATCATGTGGCCGCTTTTGTATCCTATCCATTTTAAACGATCTTTTAGTTTACCACTGGGATCCAGTTGCCAAAGCGTGTATTTGGAGTCCAGATAATCGCAGGAGCCGTCAAAATATCCCGATTGTATGAGCAAATGAAGAGACGGGTTTTGCGCGATGGCCTGCCGCAGGTTTTCGCCGGTATGGTCGTTGTCATCATCCCAGGGCGATACATCGGCAGCCATATCGTATTTAAGGTCGGTTTTATAGTTCAAATCATTTCTTAAATAAATATTAATGGCGGGTGTAAAGGCGTGCATCCAGGCCAAAGCCTCGGCAGGGTATTCAGGCGCATCGCCGCCAGCCTGGCGGTCAATCCCTTTGTAGCGAGAATCGAGCCGGCCGATGGTGTAGCCCTTATCTCGCAGCAAAGCTTTTCGAAACAAGTTGCGTGATACATCAAGGTTGTTATCCAATATCAATTTTTCCGGTAAGCCGCTGTAATGTGCAATTTTAGCAGCCAGTTGCTGCTTTTCGGCATCGTCAATAAAACCTCCTTTGCTAAAAGCGGGTAACAGAATATTTAAAGCAAAATCTTCTACTTCGGGTAATATAGCCAGCAAGTCTTTTTGCTGCAAATCGGGCGAAAGCATACCGTAATACCAGGCGGCGGCAGTAAAATAGGGCAGTTTTAAAGCGGCTTGTACCGGCCCGTCGCGCCCAATTCCCAAATCGGTTGTCGATACCAGTATCACCCCGTTAAAAAACATCCCCTGTGCATTTTGAAGCTCGAGGGCCAATCCGGCAACCCTGTTGGTGCCATAACTTTCGCCAATTAAAAACTTAGGTGATGCCCACCTGTTTTTGCGGGTAACGAAAGTATTGATCCAGGCGGCCAGGTATTTGATATCTTCGTTTACACCAAAGAACTTTGATCCCGACGTATTCTTATCCACAATTCTGGAATACCCGGTATTTACAGGATCTACATATACAATATCGGCAACATCAAGAATTGAATTTTTATTTTCGCTGATGCCATAAGGTTGAATAGGGTAACCCTCATCATCCACATTAAGCAAAACTGGTCCCGTATAGCCGATCTCCATCCACGCAGAAGGTGATCCCGGGCCGCCATTAAAAGAGATTACCAAAGGGCGGTTTGATTTGTCGCTTACATCATCGCGCTCAAAATAAGTATAAAAAATGCCTGCAATTGGGCGACCGTCTGCATCCCACACCGGAATACTGCCCGCTGTAGCTGTATAAGGTATGGTTTTGCCCTTTATGGTTACCTGATGTTTGGTAACAACCGATGAATCGGCCTGTAAAATGCGACTCTTTGTTATTGGGTTGATATTTTTGGCCGGTGTAGCCGTTTGAGCAAGCACGCCATCTGCTATAAAAAATACAATAGAAAAAAGTATAAAGGTTTTTTTCATGTCGATAGAATATTCAAATCATCACTTAATAGGATAAAATAAATGTACCGATATTACAAGCAACGAAAAATATATCGGCGCAGCGAGTTAACAACGGGTGCCGTACAACTATGTTTATTTTGTAGGGGGGGATAATTTTATCTATCAACTTAGTCAAGTATTCAACAGGGCGCAACTCCGTAACGCAAAAATCATTAAGTTTGCAGCTTAAGTAAACGTGTTGAATTTTTATATTACATATTTCTTTATTGCTATAGGCCTGTTTGGTTTTTCGGCCATGTTTGCGCTATTTGGCGTGTATGCCGAGCGCAAAGTATCGGCATTTATACAAGATAGGCTTGGCCCAACAGAAACGGGTAAATATGGCACGCTGCAAACCTTTGCCGATATTTTAAAGATGCTGCAAAAGGAACTTATTATTCCCACTGCTGCCGACAAAGTGCTGTTTATAATGGCCCCGGCAATTATTTTTATTGCTGTGTATATGGGCTTTGCAGCATTGCCCTGGGCGCCGGGCCTGGTACCATCTAAATTGAATTTGGGGCTATATTATATTTTCGCCATTATATCAATCGAAACCCTGGGCATACTGATGGCTGGTTGGGGATCAAATAATAAATATTCCATACTGGGTGCTATGCGGTCGGCCGCACAGATTATTTCGTACGAGATTCCCGCGGGTTTTGCCATTATTTCGGTAGTGATGATTGCCCAAACGCTGAACATGCAGGATATTGCCATGCAGCAGGGAGTCTTATCGGTAGAAAAAATAAAATTTGCCGGCTTTTGGGATGTGACACACATTGGTGGCATTTTCTCGTGGAACGTTTTCCGTGCGCCGCATTTGCTAATAGCTTTTGTGATTTACTTTATAGCCTCATTGGCCGAGAGTAACCGTGCACCGTTTGATATTCCGGAAGCTGAATCAGAACTAGTAGCCGGTTTTCATACCGAATACACAGGGCTAAGGTTTGCATTGGTTTTTTTGGCCGAATATAGCATGATGTTCCTGGTGTCAATGGTGGCTGTGATCCTGTTTTTAGGAGCCTGGAATACACCTTTGCCTAACATCGGTGCCATACAACTGGCTAACTGGACAACCGGCGCCGGATGGGGTATTTTATGGATCATATTAAAAACACTTACCCTGATAGGTATACAAATGTGGATACGGTGGACATTGCCCCGTATGCGCGTAGATAAACTAATGGCCCTGTGCTGGAAAGTGCTAACACCACTGGCTTTCGCGTGTATGCTGGCATCAGGGATATGGAGACTATTTTTAATGTAGTTCATTGGTTCACCAGTTTATTAGTTCATTAGTGCAAAGTTTATAACAAGCCGATGAACCAATGAACAATTGAACCAATGAACAATTGAACCAATGAACTAATGAACCAAATAATAAAAGGTTTTACTACTGCATGGACGGGATTACGGATCACGCTGCGGCATCTTTTTGCTTCGCACCGGAAGAGGGAGATTTTGCCGGCCAGTAATGCCAATTATTTTAAGCAGTTGGAGGGTACCAATACTATTCAATATCCACATCAAAAACTGCCCGTTCCGGAAGTCGGGCGTTACCAACTGGATGTGGAAATGGACGACTGTATAGTATGTGATCTTTGTGCCAAGGTTTGTCCGGTTGATTGTATTGACATTGAAGCTATTAAAGCGACGGAAGCCATCGGCCAAACATCAGACGGTACTACCAAGCGGCTTTACGCGGCTAAGTTTGATATTGATATGGCCAAGTGTATGTACTGCGGCCTGTGCACCGTGGTTTGCCCTACCGAGTGTATTGTGATGACCAATCAGTATGATAAAAGTGTGGTGGAGTTAAAAGATTTAACGTACGAGTTTTCGGACATGACACCCGAAACAGCCGCCGAAAAACGCCGGGAGTTTGAGCAACAGCAAGCCGAAAGGCAAGCGGCTAAACTTGCCGCTATGCAGAAAAAGGAGGGCGGTGCATGAGCTTAGTACAAGTATTGTTTTATTTGATGAGTTTTATAGCGCTGGCTTCGGCGGTGTTTGTAGCAGCTACAAAAAATTTAGTGCGCTCGGTATTTATGTTTTTTATTACGCTGTTTGCGTTGGCCGGGCTGTATGTTTTGGCACTGGCCGATTTTGTGGCGATAACACAGATTGTAATTTACGTGGGCGGTATTTTGGTGCTCATTTTGTTTGCTTTTATGTTATCGGGTAAAGAAACGCTGAATGCAATTGCGCAGCAGCGCAGGCAATTTATCAGCCTAAGTAAATTACCTGCTATTTTGCTGGCTGCGCTATTTTTGATTGTACTGATCAATGTGATACTTAAGACCAATGCTGATCATTTGGGATGGATCAGTCAATCAATCCATCAAAAAAATGTAATTGAGCCGGATGCGGCTACCACCGAAAATATAGGTGTAAATTTAATGACCGGGTACCTTTTGCCGTTTGAAGCCGTATCGATATTATTAATGATAGCGTTGGTGGGTGCCGCGCATTTATCGCGAAAGGAGGAGCAGCAATGATATCATTAACCGATTTTTTGATAGTGAGCGCTGCTTTGTTTTGCATTGGTTTGTATATGATAGTATCTAAACACAATGCTATACAAATACTAATAGGTATTGAACTGATGCTGAATGCGGCCAATTTAAACCTGGTGGCTTTTGGTAAATACGACAAACTGAACAACGGCGGCCAAATGTTTGCCCTTTTTGCCATTGTGCTGGCTGCCGCAACAACAGCGGTGGCATTGGCCATTATTTTAAACGTTTACAAAAAATACAAAACCATTGATCCGGATAGGATTGATAAATTGAGAGATTAAAATAACCTTGGATAATTTTTTACAAGCCATAGATACCTTAACCATCAGATTCGCATTAACGGCGGTATTGCTGCCATTGCTTGCCTTTGTATTTAACTTTTTGCTGCCCGGCCGTAAAAGCCAGTTAGCGGGATGGATTTCTACTGTGGCTATTTTATTTAGTACAGTTTTATCGATATCGGTATTTGCAAAGGTTTGGAACACTAATCATGTGGTGCATCAACAGGTAATTTGGTTTACCATTGGCAATACGGTGGTTTATGCGGGTGTTTTGTTAAATAATCTTTCGGTGTTGATGCTGTTGCTGGTTTCGGTAATTGCGCTGCCGGTACATATTTACTCGACCGCTTACATGAAGCACGACGGTAACCTTAACCGTTACTTTGCCTATTTAAGTTTGTTTTGTTTTAGCATGCTGGCTTTGGTGGTGGTTGATAACCTGGTATTGTTTTATGCTTTTTGGGAACTGGTTGGTTTTTCATCGTACCTGCTCATCGGTTTTTGGTTTACACGCGATAAAGCGGTACAGGCCAATAAAAAAGCTTTCATCATGAACCGAATAGGGGATATTGGATTGTTGACGGCCGTTATTATTCTGTTTACACAGTTTCATACGTTTGACATTGATAAACTTTTCGGATCAGGAAATTTTGTGAGTTATTCGGGTATTCATAACGGAATATGGTCTTTGTGGGGTAATTTGCCAAATAATGTTGGAGGGGTTTGGGTTCGGGGGAATTTTGTTCAATTACCAGCCATCTGGCAATACATTGCCTTTGGTGGCATCTTTTTAGCCGTTGCGGCAAAATCGGCGCAGTTTCCATTGCATACCTGGTTGCCTGATGCTATGGAAGGGCCAACATCCGTATCTGCATTAATCCATGCGGCAACTATGGTGGCTGCTGGTGTGTTTTTATTGGCGAGAGTTTATCCGCTGTTTAACGATATTGAGCTTACTACATTAGCGATTGTAGGTTGCTTCACTGCTTTTATGGCAGCCAGCATTGCACTCACGCAAACAGATCTGAAACGTATTCTGGCTTATTCAACCATATCACAACTGGGATATATGGTAATGGCTATGGGCATCGGCGCTTATACCTCATCATTGTTCCATTTAGTAACGCATGCCTTTTTTAAATGCCTGTTGTTTTTGGTTGCCGGTATTGTTATCCACCAGATGCAGCATATTAAAGAAGATAACGAGCTCGACATCGACCCACAAAATATCAACAATATGGGTGGCTTACGCAAAAAACTGCCTTTTACATTTGTTGTGGCTGTAATTGGCGCATTGGCTTTAATTGGTTTGCCGTTTACATCGGGTTATTTGTCGAAAGATGGCATCCTCATTAAATCGTTCGAATGGACCGATGGGCGTAGCGGAATTTTAAAAGTAATTCCGGTTTTTGCAATAATTACCACCTGGCTAACCGCATTTTATGTTACGCGCCTTATTGTAAAGGTGTTTTTTGGCGAATTAAGACTGCTCAATATAAGAGCTGGCATTAATCTTCATTTAAGCGATGGCAATTGGCAGTATAAATTGCCGCTGGCGTTGTTGGTTATAGGCTGTTTCTTCCCTTTGTTTTCTATCAATCCGTTTTTATATGAGCAAGCCTGGATTTTTAAAGGCTTATCAAATGCAGGCGGCCTGGAGCGCGATAACGTTTATCATACCATTGTACCTATTGGGGTAAATATATTAAGCGTATTGGTAATGTACGCGGCTTATGCCATTTACATTAAACGCCGCAATAATCCATTCCCGCAAAAAGGAGTGCTATTCAATTTATCGTTCAATGCCTGGTATTTTGATACTGTTTATAACAAGTTGATTGTTAAACCGGTATTACTTTTATGTCGATCTGCTTTTTGGTTTGACAGAAGAGTGGTTGATGGCTTTGTAAAACTGATTGCCAAAGTGGGCATTGCCTTATCAAAATTGGCCGACTGGACCGACCGTAATATTATTGACGGCTTTTTGCATTTGCTTGTAGCTGTTGTAAAAGGCATAGGCAATTTTGCCCGCATGTTTCAAGGCGGTAAGGTGCAATATTATTTGTTTAGTATGCTGGTAATTATACTGGCTTTGTTTATTTTAAAAGTTGTTATTTGATTTTGCAAATGAATATCCTAACCCTACTCATATTTACGCCAGTCCTGTTCGGATTAATCATTGCATTGATGCCATCTGCATGGAGAGGGAGTTTTAAATATATTACCCTGCTGGGTACTTTGGTACAGTTGGGTATGTGTATTTGGATTTACTGCAACTTTAAATCGGGCGCGGCTTTTGGCGGAATTAACCACGAGGAGCAATTTCAGTTTGTACAAAAACTACCCTGGATAAACCTTGACCTGGGTACCATGGGCAAAATGCAGATGGATTATTTTGTAGGGATTGATGGTATTTCTATTGCCCTGTTGCTAATGAGCTCGGTGGTGATGGTGATAGCGGCCCTGGCATCGTGGGAAATTACCAGTAACTTAAAGGGTTTCTTCGTGTTGTTTTTAATACTGGATATGGCCGTTATGGGCGTATTCTGCTCGTTGGATTTCTTCCTGTTCTACATTTTTTATGAGCTGATGTTATTGCCCTTGTATTTCCTAATCGGGATGTGGGGCGGCGCCAGGCGTGAGTATGCGGCTATTAAATTCTTTTTGTATACGCTGTTCGGTTCAGTATTTATGTTGCTGGTGATGATAGGGTTATACCTTTCCGTAAAAGATCCGGCAACGGGCAATCATACCTTTAATATGGTACAGATGATGAATCCGGCAAATTATCAGCCGGGATCGGTATTTGCGTTGATCAGTCATCAAACTATTTTTGGGATGCCGGCACGAACAGTCGGCTTTGTGATATTGTTTATTGCCTTTGCCATAAAAGTGCCCGTTGTGCCGCTTCACACCTGGCTACCCGATGCACACGTGGAAGCGCCAACCCCCGTTTCCATTATTTTGGCCGGGGTGTTACTTAAAGTTGGCGGATATGGCATCATCAGGGTATGTGTAAGCATTTTTCCCGAAATTGCTTCGGCTAACGCTTACTGGCTGGGGCTGCTGGGTATTATATCCATTTTATACGGTGCCTTAAACGCGCTTGCCCAAAAAGACCTGAAACGGATGATTGCTTATTCGTCCGTATCGCACATGGGGTTTGTTTTGCTGGGGATAGCGTCATTAACTACAGAGGGCATTAGTGGGGCGGTAATGCAAATGGTTAGTCACGGATTTTTATCAACCATGCTGTTCTTTTTGGTGGGCGTGGTTTATAACCGCGTACACGACAGGGGAGTTAATCATTTTAGGGGCCTTGCTTCCATCATGCCAAAGTACACCGTATTTGTAATGATAGCCTTTTTTGCTTCGTTAGGTTTACCTGGCTTTTCGGCATTTATCGGCGAAGCGTTTACTTTGGTGGGCGCTTTTAAATCATCATCAGTTAATGGATTATTACCTTATTGGATGGCCGCTTGTGGTTCATTAGGTATTTTATTGGGTGCCGCTTATTTTTTATGGACATTGCAACGCATGTTTTTTGGCAAGTTAAGCCTCAAAGGTGGTACCGTATGGCGCACTGCTTTAACGGATCTGAATCTGCGCGAAAAAATAACGCTTGCTCCACTGGCATTAGTTGCTTTAGCTTTGGGTATAATGCCCTGGCTGGTTTTTGATAAGATTAATACTTCTGTACTGGCATTTGTGCAGTTTATGCATTTGAAATAAATTGGTGGCCTCACCCCAACCCCTCTCCAAAGGAGAGGGGCTAAAAAGGCGCGAAGTTTAAGTCCTCTCCTTTGGAGAGGATTTAGGTGAGGCTTAAAATAAATTTTTTTATGCCTTTTATGGAAAGGCACAGTTTCCTGCATCTTTTGGTTAAACGGTTCCTAAAGAACCGGAGTTAATTAAATCAATTAATAAATAACCACCAAATGATGCTTAGAAAAATATTAATGGTTGTGTGCCTTACAATAACAGCACTGGCAGCAAAAGCGAATGATGATCAAAAGATCACATCAAAAGTTCAAAAAGTTATAGTGTTTTTAAACGGCGCACAGGTAACGCGTACAGCAATGGTAAATGTAAATGCAGGCACATCGGAATTGGTTTTTGGAGGGATTTCTCCGGGAATTGATGTGCAAAGTATACAGGTTCATGCTAACGGCGATTTTACTATTCTCTCTGTTAAACACGAAATGAATTATCTGGATGAACAGGTGAAAAACAGTCAGGTTGAACAGATAGAGGCTGCGCTGAAGGTTTTAAAAGATAAAATTGATCTTCAGAATAGCTTGATAAGCGTTTATTCGGCCGAAGAGAATATGTTGATGAAAAATCAACTGGTAAAAGCCGAAAATGCAGCACTTGAGGTACCTAAATTGAAAGAGGCGCTTGATTTTCAAACGGAGCGGCTTATCGCTATAAAAGAAAAGGAGCTGGCTATTAATAACCAGATTGTTGCTTTGGGTGTCGAAAGACAAAAATACAATCAGCAGTTAGATGAGATTAACAGGAAAGAAGCTGTTAGCACAAGCAATATCATTGTAACTATTTCTTCAAAAAGCGAAGTGCAATCAACTTTTTCTTTGAGTTACTTAATACATGATGCCCGCTGGTATCCGAGTTATGATATCCGGGCAAAAAATGTGAACAGTCCACTTGCCATCATCTACAAAGCAAATGTGTCTCAAACAACTGGCGAGGAGTGGAAAAATGTAAGGCTTACCCTTTCTACCGGTAATCCGTATCTTAACAATAATAAGCCCGAATTAAATCCTTATTATTTAAATATTTATCAATATGAACCCAAAGTTAGTGCGGATAAAAGTTTAGCTGAAGTTGTAGTAGTAAGTGCATCGGGAATTAAACGAACACCCGAACAATATGGCTATTTGGGCAACGACGATGCTAACGGACCCAATGTAGCTCAAACAGAAAATCAAACCAATGTTGATTTTAATATTGATAACCCTTATACCATTGCCAGTGATGGAAAAGAAAGTTTGGTTGAAATAAACCAGGTAGAGGTAAAAGCAAATTATCAGTATTACGTGGCTCCTAAGTTAAATACAAATGTTTTTTTAACTGCGCAGGTTACCGATTGGAGTAAATACAATTTTTTAGCCGGCGAAGTCAATATATTTTTTGAGGGGACTTATATTGGTAAATCAAGAATGGACACACAAGCACTTAATGATACGCTTAACTTATCATTAGGGGTTGATAAAGGCATTTTAGTTACCCGTACCTCGCGCAAAGATCTGACAGAAAGACAAACTTTCGGCTCAAATAAAAAAGAAACAAAAGATTGGCTGATTGAAGTAAAAAATCGCAAAAATCAACCAATAAATTTACTGGTTGAAGATCAGGTGCCTGTTTCGCAAAATTCATCTATCGAGGTAGAGACACAAAACGTTTCTGATGGCAAGCTGGATCAAACAACAGGCAAAGTTTCATGGAATTTATCGCTAAAGCCATCGGACGACAAAAAAATAGAATTAAAATACCAGGTTAAATACCCTAAAAATCAAACTGTAATAGTTCAATAATAAAATGCATAATCTGTTACCATTTTTACCCGGTTCTATCACCAATGTTTTGGGCAGCATCCCGTTTTTTTTGCCCGAGTTTTATTTGGCTGTATTGTTTATTGTGGTGCTGGTAACAGATTTGCTTTTTGGCAAAAACTCTGAAAAGCTTTGCCGCATTGTTGCCTGGGCCGGTATTTTACTGGTAATGCAACGCGATTATCAGCAAATTCAGCTTTTAACTATTGGCGGACTGGCTAACGGACATTTCTTTTTTGGCGATATGCTGCTGCTTACCCGCACCGCTATCAGCTTTAAGCTGATTATTGACGCACTGGCCTTTGCATTGCTGCTTTATTTTAGTTGGGACGATAAGTTAAGTGCACATCCCAAGGGATTATCGGACCTGTACACTATTGTTGTCGGCTCCATCTTCGGCTTGCATTTAATGGTGATGGCAGTAAACCTGCTATCTATATACGTTGCTATAGAAATGGTTTCCATAGCCTCGTACCTGATGGTGGCCTATCGTTCAGAAAATGCGTTTAGCACCGAGGCCGGTTTAAAATATGTTTTGTTCGGTGCGGCGTCATCGGCCATAATGCTGTATGGTATTTCGTTATTATATGCTTTTACAGGCTCACTTAATTTGTATACTGGCAATTTTGCGGGTGGTTTATCGGTCGCCAACGAAGCTGCGTCATCGGTAGCGTTAGTGCTGGTATTGGTGGGTGTAGGATTTAAACTATCATTTGTGCCTGTTCATTTTTGGGTGCCCGATGTTTATGAGGGTGCACCGACGCCGGTTACGGCCTGGCTATCAACATTGCCTAAAATAACGGCTTTTGCATTGCTCATTAACTTTTTGATGCCATTTATTAACTATCCGCAATGGCACTCTTTTAATTTTGGCTTAGCTTTATCGGCAATAAGTATGATTACCATGATAGCGGGTAATTTTGCCGCTGTGTTGCAAAGTAATGTTAAAAGAATGCTGGCTTACTCCAGCATTGGGCATACCGGCTTTGCCTTAATGGCGATAGTTACTTTTAATGCAACTGGCCAATCGGCATTGATTTATTATTTGGCGGTTTATGGCATTGCCAATATAGCAGCGCTTGCCCTGGCTACCTATTTTGCCAACGTTACCGGCGCCGAAAATGTAGAAGGTTACAAAGGCTTAGGGCATAAATACCCTGTTGCATCTGTATGTTTTATTATTGTACTGGTGTCATTAACCGGTATACCGGTCTCAGCTGGGTTTACCGGAAAGTTGCTTGTTTTTTCGGCAGTTTATGGCGTTTATCAGCAAACTCACAGCCTGTGGCCGCTCCTATTGCTCATTACTGGGGCATTAACCACGGTGGTGTCTTTGTTTTACTATATTAAAATTCCACTCAATTTATTTCTGAAAAGAAGTGAAAATGCAGCAAATTCAACCGTAAAATCATACAATATTCTGATTTTTGCCATGTTTGTATCTGCTTTGATTGTTTTGTTAGGAATATTCCCCAATATAATTCTTAAATTGTTTTAAAATCTGCTTTTTGTATTATTATTTTGAAATAAATTAACATTTATTTCACTTTTATATTGTTTTTATCATAAATTCAGCCCATAATTTATAGGCCCGAATGGAGATGAAGCGCTACTTCCCCTTTTTTTTAATTTTAGTAATACTAAGCTTAACGTTCCTTTTCCCATCAGTTGAGGTACATAACATTGGAAACCCCAAATTTGATACTGGTGATATAGCCTGGATGCTGATGTCGACAGCGTTGGTTTTGATTATGACACCCGGATTAGCTTTTTTTTATGGCGGTATGGTCAATAAAAAAAATGTGATCTCCACCATGCTGCAAAGTATAGTGTGTATGGTAATTATCACGGTGATGTGGGGCATTTTTGGTTTTAGCCTGGCCTTTGGCGAAAGCTTTCATGGTATAATAGGCAACCCGGCTACCTTTTTTATGATGAAGGGTATGCTGAGCAATGCTACCTGGAAACTGGCACCCACTATTCCGTTATTACTATTTGCTATGTACCAGTTAAAGTTTGCCATTATAACACCAGCTTTAATTACCGGCGCTTTTGCCGAGCGCATCCGCTTTAACTCGTACATTATTTTCCTGGTGCTTTTTTCCATTTTTATATTTTCACCGCTGGCACATTCTACCTGGCATCCTGATGGCATCCTGAATAAACTGGGTGTGCTTGATTTTGCTGGTGGTACAGTTGTACATATGTCGGCCGGATGGGCGGCTTTAGCATCGGCCATTTATTTAAAGCGCAGGCATGAGCCTAATCATGCGCCGGCACGCATTACTTATGTAATGATAGGCACCGGCCTTTTATGGTTCGGTTGGTTTGGTTTTAATGCCGGTTCGGCATTTGGCGCCAATCACCTGGCGGTAACCGCGCTGGCAACCAGCACAACGGCGTCCGCTGCGGCAGGTTTAACCTGGATATTTTTTGATATGCTGCTGGGCAAAAAGCCCTCGGCTATGGGAACTTGTATTGGTGCTGTGGTAGGTTTGGTAGCCATTACACCGGCGGCGGGTTATGTTTCTGTACCACACTCGCTGGCTATAGGTATTATATCGGCTATAGTAAGTAACCTGGTAGTTGAATGGCGCACCCGCACTTCAATCGATGATACACTAGATGTATTTCCATGCCATGGCGTGGGCGGTATGGTGGGTATGTTGCTTACCGGCGTATTTGCAAACCAAAATGTTAATGCCGCTAATACTACCGGCAATGGTTTGTTTTTCGGTGAAACGCATTTGTTTTGGGTGCAATGTATAGCATTGGTTGGCGTATCCATATTTGCGTTTTTTGGCTCTTTATTGTTATTGAAAATTACTGATATGATATCTCCGCTGCGCGTATCGGCAGAAGAAGAACTTATTGGGTTAGATATTAGCCAGCACGGCGAAAAGTTATAGTTTAAGATCAGTTTCAGTTTTTTCCTTTTACTATGCGGGCCCGGGTATTTGTACCCGGGTTTTTTTGTGGAATTTGGTTGGATGCGTAAAATAAAATAGAAAAAGATAGGGAAGATCTAGCTTGTTAAAATATTTTAAAAAGTATAAAAATCATCAAAAATGAATAAAAAGGAACGAAAAATTGAGTTTTTATATAAAAAAGACTTGTTTTTGGGTTTTTTAATATGATTTACCCGTTGTTGTGGCTTATTATATATGTAAAAAGTGGATAACTGATTGTTTGTTAGAAAAAAATAACAAAATTTATTTCATTTATATTATTTTTTATCCTAATTTCAGCAAAATTTTAAAACCGGTTGATGATTTGAAACAGGGTTTTAACACCATCAAAATATTAAACTAACCAATTCTAAACCTATATTATGATAGGCCTGGTTGTATGCAACCAGGCTTTCTTTTTTACAAAGTTTTCTTTTTTTGCCTCTCGCAATGACGCGAGGGGATTGATTTATTCTCTTAACCCCCTTAAATAAGCAATGGTAACCGGTATTTGTGTAGCATGGCTGGGGCTTTCGTCTTCAATAAAATAATGTTTTATGCCCACCGCTTTGGCAGCTTTTATTATTTCAGGGTAATTAAGCTGACCGGTGCCTACGGCAACATCATTATGGGTGTCGGTGCCACCGGTTAAATCATTGTCTACACCTTTTCTGATGTCTTTTAAATGTACCATTTTCCAGCGGCCTTTGTATTTGTATAATAACTTGGCAGGATCAGCACCGCCATGAAAGGTCCACATTAAATCCATTTCGAACGATACATATTTAGGGTCGGTATTTTTTACGATGTAATCAAACAGCGTTCCGTCTTCATATGGGCCAAATTCATAACCATGATCGTGGTAACAAAAAGTAATGCCGTTTTCCTTTATTATTTTACCAACGCGGTTAAAATCTTCCACCGCTTTTTTGGCATCGTCAATAGTAAAAGTTTTACCATGAGGTATCCAGGCCACCATAATAAATTTGGAGCCAAATACTTTTGCCAGCTTTATAGTTGCATCTGGGTCTTTAATTATTGAATTATAGTCAATGCCGATTGAAGGCATACTGATGCCTCGGTCGTCCAGCATTTTTTTAAATTCTTCGGGACTGATGTTTTTAGGGTTAGGACCTTCCATTTCGGTTATACCGAGCGCTTTAACGCTGTCGAGCACTGCTGCTACCCCGCTGGGAAAGCTGTTACGGTAGGTATATGCCTGTACGCCTATTGCGTGAGTAAATAATGGTTTACCATCCTGTGCAAAACTGTTACTGACACACACGGCGGCAATAAAAAAATAAATAAAAAATAGCTTCTTCATGTTGGTTGTATAACGTAATTGGTTGATTTAGTAAATCTAAAAATTAAATTAATAAGGCATTCATCAACAATTCTTATCTATCTTAATCGTTACTTAATAAGTGGGTGTTTAAGGTTAAAATCATTAAAATCAATTGCTTAAGAGTGTAAATTTAATGTTAAATTAAACTTGCGGATTAATGCATTTTTATGACATTGTTAATTAAAAGTTTTAACATTTAAATTATACCTTTGCGGCTCATTACCAGTCATGAGTGATCAGATAAAACATGAGTGTGGTGTGGCGTTCATCCGCCTGTTAAAACCACTATCTTACTATCAAAAAAAGTACGGAACAGCACTGTACGGACTAAACAAACTTTACCTTTTAATGGAGAAACAACACAACCGCGGCCAGGATGGCGCAGGTGTTGCTACCATTAAACTGGATATTGAACCCGGTAAACGCTACATCAGCAGGCACCGCTCCATGGCGTCAAATGCTGTGGCCGATATTTTTGAATATATCCAGAAAAAGTTTGCCGACATCCAGAAGGAATCTCCCGAAAAAATGAACGACGCCGAGTGGCTGAAAGCCAATGTGAGTTTTGCAGGCGAAGTTTTATTGGGCCACTTGCGCTACGGTACCCACGGTAAAAACAGTATTGAAAATTGCCACCCATTTTTAAGGCAAAACAACTGGATGACCCGTAACCTGGTAATAGCCGGTAACTTTAACATGACCAATGTTGATGAGCTGTTACAACAGCTGTACGATTTAGGCCAGCATCCAAAAGAAAAGGCCGATACGGTAACTGTACTGGAGAAAATAGGCCATTTTATTGATACCGAGAATCAGGGCTTGTTTGATCAGTATAAACGCGAAGGACTGGATGATAACATTGAGATCAGCAAGCTGATTGCCAATGATATGGATGTAGCTAAAATCCTCCGTAAATCAGCCAGGAATTGGGATGGCGGTTATACCATAGCAGGCATTTTAGGTCATGGTGATGCCTTTGTAATGCGTGACCCGGTAGGCATACGTCCGGCTTTTTATTATTATAATGATGAGATTGTGGTGGCCGCATCAGAGCGCCCTGCTATACAAACTGCATTTAATATTCCTATCGAAGATATTCGCGAGTTAAAGCCAGGCCATGCCCTTATTGTTAAAAAGAATGGCAAGATCAGCGAAGATATGTTCAGCGAGCCGGTTGAGAAAAAAGCCTGTTCATTTGAACGCATCTATTTTTCGCGCGGCAGCGATGCTTCTATTTATAGGGAGCGTAAGCAGCTTGGCCGTTTATTGTGTGAGCAGATATTAAGCACCGTTGATCACGATGTTAAAAATACCGTCTTCTCGTACATTCCTAATACTGCCGAAGTGGCCTTTTACGGAATGGTTGAGGGAGTACATAAATACATTAAAAAATACCAGCGCGATAAACTACTGAACCGTGAAGACAAGATAAGTGAAGAAGAACTGACTGAAGTGCTTTGCATGGCTCCCCGCGTTGAAAAAATTGCGATAAAAGACGTTAAACTGCGCACCTTTATTACCCAGGATGCTGATCGCAGTGAAATGGTGGCGCACGTTTATGACACTACATACGGGCTGATTAAGAAAGATGCAGATACTTTGGTAGTGCTGGATGATTCTATTGTTCGTGGTACTACGCTAAAACAAAGTATATTAAAAATACTAGACAGGCTTGGTCCTAAAAAGATCGTGGTGGTTTCATCAGCGCCGCAAATACGTTATCCTGATTGTTATGGTATTGATATGTCACGCATGGGTGAATTTGTGGCCTTTGAGGCTGCTATAAGCCTGTTAAAAGATGCCGGCAAGGAAGATATTATACTGAATACCTACCAAAAATGTAAGGATAGCTCATCATTACCAAAAGAAGAAGTTGTGAACTATGTGCAGGCTATTTACGAGCCATTTACCGATCAGGAAATATCTGACCGTATAGCAAAAATCATTACCCCTCCAAATATTAAAGCCAAAGTTGAAGTACTTTATCAAACATTAGATAATCTGCACAAGGCTTGCCCTGACCATTTGGGCGATTGGTACTTTAGTGGAAATTATCCAACCCCAGGTGGCAACAAAGTTGTTAACCGCGCCTTTGTAAACTGGATGGAAGGAAAGAATCAGAGAGGTTACATGTAAGAAGTCTTTAGTCTGAAGTTCGAAGTCTTAAGTCTGTGTTGTAAGGATAATGATTCCTCAATCAGGCTTAAGACTTTTTGCTTTAATACAAAGAACTGCAGGTAAGCGACTCAGGACTAAAGACTCCCGACTAAGGACTAAAACTAAGAAGCCGTAGGTGGCGAAAATACAAAGTGTGTTACCAGCTTATCCATTAATACCAGCGAAGCGATAATAAGTGCTATGCCGGCAATTTCGTTTAAGCGGTGAATAAACTTTACAGAAATTCTATCGCGCAGCTTATCGGCATAAAAAGCTTTGACAGTATCAAGCCCGAATTGTACAATCAGCACCGTTAAAAACATCACCGCAATTTTGGCCGACCGGTTGTGCACGCCCTGATGATATACAGTACTGGCAGCGCCGATAACAATTGTCCAATGGAAAAGTATGGTGGGGTTAAAAATGCACATTAAAAATCCCTTTAAAAAGTAACCAACTTTGTGCAGCCTGGTAGGTACCGGTACTGTTTTGGGCGTATAGTTTGTTTCGGCTTTTTTAAATATATAGTAAATGCCTATTATAAATAAAATTACGCTGCCTACCATGCCGGCGTGGATTTTATCATGAGCAGAAATGTCAAAATATTGAGATCCAAATAATATGGCGCCCACAAACACCATATCGCTGCAAACAACGCCTAATGCAAGGGCAACACCTGCATGAAAGCCTTTTTCAATGCTGGTTTTTATGAGTGCAAAAAATACCGGGCCGGTTAAAAACGTTAATACTAAACCAAATCCAATACCCGAAATAACAGCTTCTATCATTAAGTCAGACTTAAGTGCATATTAATTAAAAAGGCAGCACGAATATGCAATTTTATATGTTAAACAACCAAACTTAAAATTGTGATTAATTAATTAAATTTTTTTGACAGAATTGGAAAATTGACTATTGTATAGAGCGATTAGTGCATAATTATTTTTGATTCAATTTGTTTGAGTTATTTTCTTTTGACAACTTTAACCTTATACACGCAGCATTACGCGAAATTTATACCTAATAGCCTGTAATTAATTAAATTTTTATAACAGAATTATAAAAAATAGTTATGTTTAGAGTCTTAAAATAAAATCTTTCGTAGAAACCTAATTGATAATGGAACAAAAAAACTCAAAAAGTTACGGCACTGCGTTGTACACTATTATTACAGTATTCTTTTTCTGGGGCTTTCTTGCCGCCTCTAACGGTATTTTTATACCATTCTGTAAAACGCATTTTCATTTAACTCAATTTGAATCGCAGTTAATTGACTTTACATTTTATGGTGGTTATTTTATCGGATCGTTGATATTGTATTTTGCATCACACTTTACCAAAACAGATATCCTTAATAAAATGGGATATAAGAATGGTATAATAATAGGCTTGGTTATATCGGCTGTTGGTGCGTTACTAATGCTGCCTGCAGTTGCAATAGGTGCATATGGTCTTGTTTTGGCGGCCATATTTGTTATTACAATAGGTTTCTCTTTGCAACAAACTGCTGCTAATCCGTTTGTAGTGGCTTTAGGGCCACCTGAAACAGGTTCAAACAGGTTAAATTTTGCAGGAAGTATAAATAACATTGGTGGATTGTTAGGCCCTGCGGTTATCAGTATCGTGTTATTTGGGTCTGCAAATAGCCACATCGCCCCAGCAGATGTCAAAATATCATCCATAGATAATTTATATTTAATTTTTGCAGGGCTATTATTAGCAGTGGCGTTGTTTTTTTGGGTGTCAAAATTACCGGTAGTTACCAGCGAAGAAAGCGTTGAGGTAACAAGTAAACCAGGTACTCCTTTAGTTATTATGTTGGTTGCCTTCTGTATAATATTAGCTGTAGATCCGTTGGTAAAGTTAACCGGGCTATCAAAACCTTATTACGTTTACACTGCATTGCTAATTATTATTTTAACATTAATATTTTCTTTGTTCGCCGCTCAAAAAAATAAGGATGGTTGGGGCGCAATGCAATATCCTCAGTTGATTTTGGGAATGATAGCAATTTTTACGTATGTAGGTACAGAAGTAACAATACAAAGTAATATGGGAGCCTTACTTAAAACACCATTATTTGGCAGTTTTAAAGACTCGGAGATAGCGCCATATATCTCGCTTTATTGGGGTAGTTTAATGATAGGCAGATTCACCGGTGCTATAGGCGCGTTTAACTTGTCAAAAATGACAAAAAATATATTAACAGTTATAGTGCCTTTTATCGCATTTGCCATAGTACTATTGGTGAATCGTTCAACTGTTGCAGATGTTAGCACTTTATTTGTTTATGCTATCAGTATCGTCATCTTAATAGGTGCATTCTTCGTTGGGCAGCAAAAACCAGTGCGTACCTTAGTTACTTTGGGTATCCTGGGTGTAATATTTATGTTAGTTGGTCTATTTTCAACCGGCATGTTAGCTGTATTTGCATTCATCAGCGGCGGTCTGTGCTGCTCTATTATGTGGCCTTCTATTTTTTCATTATCTATTACCGGTTTAGGAAAATACACTGGTCAGGGTTCGGCGTTCTTAATTATGATGATATTAGGTGGTTCTATAATTCCACCGGTACAAGGTTTATTAGCTGATAATATTGGTATACATCAATCTTATGTTGTTCCGGTTCTTGGTTTTGCCTACATTGTTTTCTTTGCATGGAAAGTTAGGGCTGAGCTTATAAAACAAGGTATTAATATTGACCATGTACAACTTGAAAAAAGTGGAGGACATTAATCCTTTTTAATCATTAGTCATTATGTCATTGGTCATTTAAAAGGTCAATAGCATAATGACCAATGACCAATGAAACAATGACAAAACTAAGTTTCGACCATATTTTTATGAATCTGGCAACCGACCTGGCTAAGCGCTCACATTGCGTTAAGGCCCAGGTCGGTGCCGTTTTAGCTAAGGATACTCGTATTATATCTATCGGGTATAACGGCCCGCCTGCAGGTACTCATAACTGCGATGAGGAGTGGCCCACAACGGGCTGTGCCCGTGATTCAAAGGGCAGTTGCTCATTGGCTTTACATGCCGAAGAGAATGCTATACTCTATGCAGTGAAAAATGGTGCCAACCTGGAAGGTGCTACGCTTTATACAACGCTGTCGCCTTGTTTGCCTTGCGCGAGACTTATTTTCTCAGCGGGCGTAAAAAAGGTATTTTTTGATAAATCGTACGCTGCCTATAAAGGCCTGGCAAGCGATGAAGGTGTTGATTTTTTGAACCGTTTCGGGGTAAGCGCTGTGAAGTTTGAGGAGTAAAGGTTGGTGATTAGAGATTGGAGGTTGGTTCAAATAATGGCTATGTTATATCAGTTGGGATTGCTCCAATTATGACTTAAATTCCAACACCACCAAAAGCCGTAACCAATAACGCATATAAAGCCTATAGCGGCCGCTAGCAAAAGGGTGAAAAATAAATATGTCATTATTTTACTCATTTTAGTTAGCGACCTCCATTTAAGGTTAATTAAAATTCCCCAAAAATCCGAAATCGAAAATCCGACTGCGTGACGCCTTAGCTTTAGCGGTGGCGCACTTCCGAAATTACAAAAACGCTTCTATATAGCTTAATGCAAATAGCAACTGTTCGTCGGGTGTAAGATCTGTGTTGTCTAATATAATGGCATCGTGTGCTCTAACCAGCGGACTTTCTTTGCGAGTGGTATCCTGATAATCGCGGTGGGCAATGTTTTCAAAAATTTCTTCGAGGGTGATATCAGGGTTTTTAGGCTGCAATTCTTTATAACGACGTTCAGCTCTTATTTTGGGGTCAGCCGTCATGAAAAGCTTCACAGTAGCATCCGGAAAAACAGCGGTGCCAATATCGCGGCCATCCATTACAATATTTTTTGAACGGCCCATGCGTTGCTGTTGCGCCACCATTTCGGTACGTACTTCTTTAATGGCGGATACGGCACTTACTGCTTCTGAAACAGGCATCAATCTGATCTCGGCCGAAACCTCCTCATCATTTAAGGTGATGTGCGTTTCATAATCGCGCGAGTGGAAGTTGAGATGGATGTTTTTAAGCGCTTCGGCAATCTGTTCCTGATTGTTTACATCAATGTTGTTGCGTAAAAAATAAAGCGCCACAGCGCGGTACATTGCGCCGCTATCAACATAAACAAAATGAAGTTTTTTAGCTAAAGCCTTAGCCAGTGTGCTTTTACCGCACGATGAATAGCCGTCAATGGCAACAACAATCTGATTACTCATGGGTAGCTAAATTAGTAAAATTAGTTGATTTGGTGAATGGTTGATTGAGTGAATGGTTGAATTTTGGAGGTGAGATTTTATAACCACTCACTTAAGCAACTCAATCAACTAATAACTATTTTTGAAAATGAATTTTAACAAAGCAGACCTTCAAAAAGAAATTACTTATAAAACATCGCGCAGCGGCGGCAAGGGTGGTCAAAATGTAAACAAGGTATCGAGCAAGGTTGAACTTTTGTTTTCAATAAATAATTCGCTTTTATTTACCGATGACGAAAAAGCCCTGCTGAATGAAAAGCTACAGGCACGTTTTAATAAAGATGGTTTTGTACAGGTAATTTGCGACGAAGAGCGGAGTCAATATCTCAACAAAGAAAAGGCAGTTGAGCGGCTGATTGTTTTATTAACCCGCGCTTTGCAAAAGCCCAAAGTGCGCAAGGTTACTAAAGTGAGTAAAGCCGCTAAAGCTGTACGGCTGGCCGACAAGCGTATACAATCTACCAAAAAATCAAACAGAAGGGTAGGGGATAGTGATTAGCTCATAGCCTAATAATAAAATGAGCCCACTAACCTCTGATCTCCAATCACTAACCTCTAAACCCAACCACTATTTAAATCTATACATACCGGTTACCGTTCCCCATTGGTGACTTTGCACCATTTCCCTGTCATTAATAGAATTAAAAATGGCGGCTATATCAAAGGTAAAACGGTTGGTAGTAAAGGCAAGGCCAATTTGGTTGCTGACTACAAATGGCTCTTTATCCTCGGTTATTTGCTGGCTATATGGATCATTCTTATTAAAAAACAAGCTGCCCTGTATGGTGGCATCATAAGCTACATAATTTATAACCGGCTGGTAATACAGGTATAACTCGTGTTTATGTAACGGCTTGATGTTTTTGTTTTGCGTAGCTGTACTTTGTGTACTTACCGAATTAAATAATTGGTTAAAGTTACCCAATCTGAATAAGGGGCCAACACCTGCGCCGGTAAAACCATTGCCGAGATTTACATAGCTGGTAATGGTCACATCAATCCACGATGCTCTTGCAAGTAACTTGTCGTATGCCACAGAGAGGTTAATTTCCGGGTCGTTTTTTATTTGATATTGCCAGCCGCCGGGGGTGTAAAAGCCAAAGGTGTTATGTACCCAGGTTTGCACCTGTTCGGCACCCGATGCCGGGCCCACCACACCTAATTGTGCGCTGAATTTTAGCGTACTTTCGTTTTTATATAAAAAGTTTAATGTTGAACCGATATAAGAGTATCCTGCAAATGGCCTATCGATATATTGCGGATCGGGAACGTAGCCCGATTGAGGATTGAAAATTTTTTGTCCCAGCTCAAATCCCAAAACCTTATTGGCCAAAGTAGTACTGTCCTTGCTTTTTACTTTCAATGCGTGGCGAAAATAAATAAATGTACCATCAGTATAATACCTGTCTGATCCTTGCAGAAGATAGGAGTCATTATCTGTTTGAATGCCGATTTCGGTACTGTGTGATTGTGCAAATAGTGTGGTTGTGCCTAAAAGAAAACCGAGGAATGCGAGTAATTTGAATCTCATAGAGAATGGAATATACGCCTAAAATAATAAAAGCCCCGGCAAAACCCGGAGCTTTTAAATATAATTGCAATAATTTGTTTTAAAAAGTATAGCCAATGCTTAATCCACCCTCAAATAATATCCCTTCGTCATAAATAATAGGATCAAATACTATCCTGAAGTTTATGCCCCCATTTTCCTGCTGGAAACGATAACCTATAGATGCGTTACCACAAAATCCGGTTATATTATCAAACTCAAAAAATGTACCGTTTGGGCTGCCTTTTGAGTTTAAAAAGGTTGTGCCAGCTGCCGCTTCAATAAAGCTGGTGGTGCTATGATTTATACCATACAGGTAATTTATTTGCAATGGAACTGAAAAAACAGAGTTTGATCCGGTATTATAATAGCCTGCTCCAACACGATAGCCCCATTTATCGGCACCGGCGCCAAAACGCTTATCAAAGTTAACCGTGAGGGCAAGGCCCGCTCCGCCAACTTCCAAAAATACAGTTTTAGGCTTGCTGACCGGTTTTGCAACCGTATCGCGCTTTACCGTATCTTCTTCCAAACTCTGTGCCTGCGCACAAAAGCGGATGGAGACAAATAAAATCAGCAATATAGCTTTTAAGGTAATGGTATTCTTCATAATCAAATCAATATCCGGAGCGGTTTAACTACTACCTTAATTAATTTATAATTATGATAGTGGTCGTATTACGCTGAGGGGTGTAAAAAGGTTTCAGTTAATGTGGAAAAGAATGGAAAAAGTGACGTTTAGGTTGTGTTAGTTATTTAATTTACAATTGGTTAGCTATTAAAATATTTATTAACAGCTAACCAATGTGGTAAATTAGTATTGAATATTTGCTACCGGAGCAATATCTTCTTTTACCGTAAGGTTTATCGGGTTGCTAACCTGTTCATTTAATAAAGCCAGGTTAATAACCTCGCGCATATCGGTTACATAATGAAATTGAAGATCTTTTATATAGTCTTCTTTAATTTCAAGGATGTCTTTTTTATTGGATGCGCATAAAATTATTTCTTTGATATTGGCGCGTTTTGCAGCCAGGATTTTTTCTTTTATACCACCAACCGGCAATACACGGCCACGCAAAGTTATTTCTCCTGTCATGGCCAGGTGCGGTTTAATTTTACGCTGTGTAAATGCGGATGTTAGCGCAGTGAGCATGGTTACCCCTGCCGACGGCCCGTCCTTTGGTGTAGCGCCCGCCGGAACGTGTACATGAATGTCCCACTGATCAAAAAGCTTAACATCTATATTAAAATATGTTGAATGTGCACGCAAATAAGCCAGGGCAATAGTTATTGATTCTTTCATCACATCACCCAAACTACCGGTTACGGTTAAACGGCCCTTGCCGGGGCTTAAACTGGCCTCAATAAATAATATATCGCCGCCTACTGATGTCCAAGCGAGGCCGGTGACTACGCCGGCAACTTCATTGCCTTCGTACAAATCTTTATCAAATATGGGCGCTCCTAATATTTTCTCAACATCTGCTTTGGTTACAGTGGAGTTGTAGGGCTCTTCCATGGCTATGCTTTTGGCAACGCCTCTTATCAGTGAACCTATCTTTTTCTCTAACGAGCGTACGCCCGATTCACGGGTGTAATCAACAATCAATTTCTCCAGCACTTCGGGTTTTACCGTAACATCTTTCGCTTTTAGGCCATGTGCCTCGCGTTGTTTAGGTACCAGGTGTTGTTTTGCAATTTCAACTTTCTCTTCAATGGTATAGCCGTTCACTTCAATAATCTCCATCCTGTCCAACAAAGCGGGTTGAATACTGCTCAGTGAGTTTGCTGTCGCGATGAACATTACGTTTGACAGATCGAAATCCATCTCCACATAATGATCATAAAAAGTGCCGTTCTGTTCAGGGTCAAGTACTTCCAGCAAAGCTGATGAAGGATCGCCCCTGAAATCATTACCTACTTTATCAATTTCATCCAATATAAAAACAGGATTAGCTGCACCAGCTTTTTTTACCGATTGGATAATACGGCCCGGCATTGCACCGATATAGGTTTTACGATGCCCGCGTATTTCGGCCTCATCACGTATGCCGCCTAATGCCATGCGCACATATTTACGACCAAGCGCTTTGGCAATTGATTTACCTAATGAAGTTTTACCAACTCCCGGGGGGCCAACCAAACAAAGTATAGGGGCTTTCATGTCGTGCTTCAGTTTAAGCACAGCAAGGTATTCAATAATGCGTTGTTTTACTTTATCGAGCCCGAAATGATCCTTGTCCAACACCTTTTGGGCGCGTTTGAGGTCGAAGTTATCTTTAGTGAATTCATTCCACGGTAAGTCAAGTAAAAGCTCCAGGTAATTGATCTGTACCGAATAGTCGGCTGCAGCAGGATTGGTGCGGGCCAGCTTTTCCATTTCTTTATCAAAATGTTCCTTAACTTCTTTTCCCCATTTCTTTTTGGCAGCGCGTAATTTCAGGCTGTCAATCTCCAGATCTGGCGTATTACCGCCCAATTCTTCCTGTATGGTTTTTAGCTGCTGATTAAGGAAATAATCGCGCTGTTGTTTATCTAAATCAACCCTTACTTTGCTTTGTATCTGGTTTTTTAGTTCCAGCATCTGCAAATCTAAAGTCAAATGTTCCAGCACCAGGTTGGCGCGCGTACGCAGATTAGGCTCTTCCAGCAGGCGTTGCTTTGCTGCCATATCGGCATTCATGTTTGATGATATAAAATTGATCAAAAATGAGGTGCTTTCGATATTGCGAATGGCTATTCCGGCTTCACTGGGGATATTGGGCGATAGTTGAATAATGCTCATGGCCATATCCTTAATGGATGATACCATGGCTTTAAATTCTTTATCGTCTTTATGTTTAACTTCTTTAAAAGGTTCAATGGTTGCCTTAATATACGGTACGCTTTGAACTTCATCTTTTAAAATGAAACGTTTTTTACCCTGCAATATCACGGTAGTATTACCATCGGGCATTTGCAACATTTTTATAATAAGAGCTATTGTACCTACATTATTTAGCTGGCTAAAGTTCGGGTCTTCAATCCCCACGTCTTGTTGCGAAACCACCCCAATCATGCGGTTGCCCTTGTTGGCATCGCGAATAAGTTTTATAGATTTATCGCGGCCAACCGTAATGGGAATTACTACTCCCGGAAATAAAACAGTGTTACGCAACGGAAGTATGGATAAAATATCCGGTAAAGCTTCATTATTCATTTCCTCCTCATCTTCTGATGACATGAGCGGAAAAAATTCAGAATCTTCGTTTATTACGGGTAAAGCACTTTTAAAATCAAATGGATCAAAACTCATCAACTACCTTTTATGTATGATTAAAAACGTCATATTGTCAGCCTATACGAGTATGGGCTGTTATGGTTACAGGTTATATAGTGGTTATTCCTGCCGGATACTATTGTTCAAGACATGTGCCAATGTATGGTTATAGTTGGCGCGTTTGTTATTTGTTTTGTAATGTACTGATTGCTTGTTTGTTATAAATTTACGGCCTTTTTGTAAAATCAGCATAAATTATTGTGTAAAGATGAAAAAAAGTCATAATATAGCGTCCCCTTATTGATGAGCTAAATTTTTTTTATAGGAAAACAGTCGACCGATATAATATTTTTGAATTATAGGAGTTAATTGTATACTATTTTGTTACACAAAGTGCCCTTGATGAAGTTATCGGTTATTATATCCTTCCTGATTCTTTCTTCGCTTGAAAACACCTATGCACAAAATGCGTACGTGAAATTGGGGCAGGAAGCGTTAATGGACGGCGATTTTAAAGCCGCCGTGGCACAGCTTGAAAAAGCTTGTTTAATTGACTCAACCAATGCAAATGCTTTGTGGATGCTGGGGTATTCGTACTATCACAGCGAAAACTACAAAAAATCAATAGCTGCTTACACCAAAGAAATTTCGATAAACCCGACTGATGCTACGGCCTATTATTACCGTGCCCGGGATAAGAGCTATTTAGGTAAGGACAATGCGCTTTCGCCTGCGGATAAAGAGAAATGCCTGCTTGGGGCAATTTACGACCTCACGAAAGCGATCTCCATTAATCCCAACGATACCCAGAACAAATATTACCAAACGCGTGGCATTGCTTACCGTGAATACGGGCTATTTAAATTGCAAACTACCGGCAAATACTACGATAAAAACCGGGGTATTAATTCTTTAAAAGCTTCTATTGCAGATTTTGAAAAGGTTTTGGCCGATAACCCCAACCGGACCGATATTTCGTCACTCATTGATCAGTCGAAACTGAAATTAGATGAGGTGCTTGCACACCGGTAAGCGAAATTCCAATTTGTTACCGCTCAATTTTCCCCTCAATCCGATAATAATTATTGCCCATTAACCGCACATGCTGTCTTTTTTCTATTAAATAAAGCGAATCTGGGTAATAGGATAATTGCTCGGTAGTGGTATAAAGCATGTTCGACGTGTGGTTAAGTATCATTATCCACTTTATCTTTTGCTTATCGTGCTTTATAATCATTTCGACCATTTTTAGCGACAGGTCTTTTGTAGTATAAATTAAGGTAGAACTATCAGAACTTACGGTATAACTGTTTTGCCAGGCTGGTTTGTTAATATCGGCATCTATAAAAAGGCCCAGCTCGCGGCCCCAGTTATCAATTTTGACCTTTTTGGTCTGGCTGTCGCCATTGTGGGCCACCGTTTTGGTTACCGCCGGGTTCAGTTTATTCAAATGGGCGGTATCGGCATTAAAAAAACCTTTAAGGTCAAAATATTTTAAAGTTGCGCCGGTTTCTTTAATGTCGGGCTTGCATGAGCTGCAGCAAAGTACAATGCCGCAAAACCATGCAAAGCCCGTCCATTTTGTAGTTTTATACCAATACATTCCCGGTCATTTTTTCAGGGATAGCAACACCAAGTAAATGCAATACTGTTGGCGCAATATCGCCCAGCTTACCGTCTTTTACCTGTTTTACATCGCTATCAATAATAATACATGGTACCAGGTTGGTAGTATGTGCCGTATTTGGCGATCCATCATCATTTATCATATAATCGGCATTGCCATGGTCGGCAATAATAATAAACGAATAACCATTGGCTAAGCCAGTTTCAACAACGGCTTTGGTGCAGGCATCGGCAGTTTCGGCGGCTTTTATAACAGCGCTGAATACACCGGTGTGGCCAACCATATCAGTATTAGCAAAGTTTAAGGCTATAAAATCGGCCCATCCGCTTTTTAGTTCCGGGATAATGGCATCGCGGATACCTTCGGCACTCATTTCGGGCTGCAAATCGTAGGTTGCTACTTTTGGCGATGGTACTAATAGGCGTCTCTCGTTAGTAAACTCTTTTTCACGTCCGCCCGAAAAGAAAAAGGTAACATGTGGGTACTTTTCAGTTTCGGCAATACGGATCTGGTTTTTGCCTGCATCCTGCAAAACCTCGCCAAGTGTTTCGGTTAAATCATCCTTATCAAACACCACCTTTACATTTTTAAATGTTTCGTCGTACGGTGTCATGGTGATATAATGCAGGTTAAGCGGATGCATATTATATTCAGGAAATGCCTTTTGCGTTAATGCAATGGTAATTTCGCGGCCCCTGTCGGTTCTGAAGTTAAAGCAGATTACCACATCGCCTTCTTCAATAACAGCTATTGGATTACCGTTGGCATCAACCCCAACAATAGGTTTTACAAACTCATCGGTAACATCTTTTAAATATGATTCTTTAATAGATTGCGTAATGCTTGTGGTTGCTTCTCCCTCGCCGTTAACCATCAGGTCATAAGCTAATTTAACCCTTTCCCAACGGTTATCACGGTCCATTGCATAATAGCGGCCAATTGCCGATGCTAATTTTGCGTTGGATCCTTTAATATGCTCTTCCAGTTCGGTTATAAAACCCAGGCCCGATTTAGGGTCGGTATCGCGCCCGTCTAAAAAAGCGTGTACAAATACTTTATCCAGATTATAAACAGCAGCGGCATCGCACAGGCCCTTGATGTGCCTGATGTGCGAGTGTACGCCTCCATCGGAAACAAGACCTATAAAATGCACCTTTTTGCCACTTTGTTTGGCATATTCAAAAGCTTCTTTTAATACCGGGTTAGTTGGTAGTTCATTATCATCAACCGCTTTGTGTATGCGGCCAAGTTCCTGGTATACTACACGGCCCGCGCCTAAGTTCATGTGGCCAACTTCTGAGTTTCCCATTTGGCCGGCGGGTAAGCCTACCGCTGTTCCTGATGCTTCCAATTTGGAGTTTGGATAGTTGGCAATCAGCGAATCGAAGAACGGTGTATGTGCCGCTACAATAGCGTTTGACTCATCATTACGACCGTATCCCCAGCCGTCGAGTATTATTAATGCGATTTTTTTATGTTTTTCCACAATGCAAATATAAAAGCAACGTTGTAATATGGTGCATTATAATTTATTTAATGCCCTGTGCCCGGGTGTTGATTTGCACTTTTGAAGCTAATAATTGAGTTAGTGCCCCAAACTCAAAGAAAAAATACATATAAATAATTTGATATATTGATGATTGTTGAAAGTTTACGACGTTAGTTATGCTATATTTTAGCTATAATCGAATGTCGAAACCTTTGTAACGTCTGTTTTTTCTCATTGTCTTTTTAATTATGATGAAGTTACCTTACCTGCTATTACTTTCGGTGTTATGCCTGGTGCCCGTGATTTTGTTTGCCGACCCTATTGAGAAAGTAGCGTCGTTAATTAAACAGAGTGATGTGCACGAACTGGCCGGTATGTTTGCGCCAAGCGTGGAGATCTCCGTTTTAAACGAAGAAAATGTTTACTCGCGTACCCAGGCAGAAATTGTTTTAAATAAGTTTTTTAGCGAAAATAAGCCCAAATCAATAAAACTGCTTCATAAAGTAAATTCAAATCCCAATTATAACTTCGGGGTGATTATTTTGTACACCGACAAGGGTGCTTATCGCATAGCCTATACCCTGAAACAAACCGACGGCAAGCTGGAGTTGATAGAAATGCGGATAGAAACGGAGAAAGTGAAGTAAGTTTGGGTCATTAGTCATTATGTCATTGATCATTAGGTCGGTGGTTCATAGTTCATAGTCGGGTAATATCTGTCCCTTCTGAAATAAAACCATACACTATAAGTTATTGATTATGGACACAACGAAAATTGTTTTTACTTTTGGGCTTTAAAGCAACGAGGTTTGGACAAAATAATCATTGATCAGTTTATAATAAATTCACTTAGTGAAGATGTTGGCGATGGCGATCACACTTCATTGGCAACTATCCCGGCCGGTACAAAAGGTAAAGCAAAGTTATTGGTAAAAGATACCGGCATTTTAGCGGGTGTTGAGCTGGCCTTAGAGATATTCAGGGTTGTTGACAAAACGCTTAAGGTCACCGTTCTTTTAAACGATGGAGCCGCCATTAAACCCGGTGACATTGTTCTGGAAGCCGAAGGTGATGCAAAGAGCATTTTAAAGGCAGAACGACTGGTACTTAATTGCATGCAGCGTATGAGCGGTATTGCTACTACAACACACCGTATCGTTGATTTGCTGAAGGGTACAAAAACAAAGGTTTTGGATACCCGCAAAACTACTCCCGGATTACGCTACCTTGAAAAATGGGCAGTGCGCATTGGCGGAGGTGTAAACCACCGGTTTGGTTTGTACGATATGATATTGATAAAAGATAATCATGTTGATTACTCGGGCGGTATAAGGCAGGCTATTGAAAATACCCATCAATATCTGGCTGCTAAAAACAAAAACCTGCAAATTGAGATTGAAGTAAGAAACCTCGATGAATTGCAGCAGGTTTTGCAAACAGGTGGTATAAACCGTATATTGCTGGATAACTTTGAGTTTGACGAACTGCGCAAAGCAGTTAAAATTATTGATAATAAATTTGAAACAGAAGCATCGGGAGGTATAACGATTGACAATATTCGCCAATATGCGGATTGTGGCGTTGATTATATTTCGGTAGGTGCGCTAACGCATTCGGTTAAGAGTTTGGACCTTAGTTTAAAAGCGGTTATTGTAAAAGAGTAATAAAGAATATTACCAATCATCAGTCATTTTAACCAATCCTGATGAAGTAAAATCCTTTTACCAGTAACCGTTAATCACTAAAATATTTTACTATTATTGCGGTAATATGATTACCATCTATTCGGTTTCGGCGCTTATTATGGCCTATTTATGCGGGTCAATACCAACAGCTGTGTGGATTGGTCAGGCTTTTTATGGGGTTGATGTGCGCGAATATGGCAGCGGCAACGCCGGGGCCACAAATACATTCAGGGTGCTGGGCAAAAAAGCCGGTATCCCGGTTATGTTGTTAGATATTTTAAAAGGCTGGACAGCAACCAATTTGGTTTATTTTATCGGTGTTTCAACCACAGGGGCATACAATTCAATTGCTTATACCAATTATGAGCTTGCCCTGGGCATTGCGGCAGTAATGGGACATTTGTTTCCCATATTTGCCGGCTTCAGGGGCGGAAAAGGCGTAGCGACATTGTTCGGGATGGTGCTGGCCGTTAACCTGCATTCGGCTTTGCTTTGTGTGGGCGTGTTTATAGTGGTGCTGTTAATTACCCGTTATGTATCGCTCAGTTCAATAATTGCAGGCTTTACTTACCTGCTGGGGGTTACTTTTGTGTTTCCGGTATATATTAAATCGGTAATTATTTATGGTATGTGCATTTGCGCATTGATATTGGTTACCCATCAAAAAAATATAGAGCGGCTGTTAAAAGGTAAAGAATCGCGGGTAAACCTGTTCAAAAAAAAAATACCTGATACCGGAAAACGCACCAGCTAAATCTGTTTAGGTGTTTAACGGTTTCGCAAAACTTTCTTGAACACTTTATGCAAAAAAGCAGATTTTTAAAAGCACAATGGAAAAATCTGTTAATGCTCAATTATCAGGTTGATCCGGAAATATTAAAACCTTATTTACCTGCCGGCACCGTATTGGATATCTGGCAAGACAAAACGTTGGTAAGCATGGTAGGTTTTATGTTTATTGATACCCGCGTTTTAGGCGTGAGATGGCCATTTCACATCAATTTTGAAGAGGTAAACCTGCGTTTTTACGTAAAGCATTTTAATGGAAAAGAATGGAAACGTGGTGCCGTATTTGTTAGCGAAATAGTACCAAAAAGTATTATTGCCTTTATCGCCAATAATCTATATCACGAAAAATATTCCGCGCTGCCCATGCAGCATTCTGTTACTCTGAAGGAAGATAACCACACCGAATTTTTATATCAATGGAAATTAGACGGTGCCTGGAATAAATTGGGTGCAACGGTAAGCAATCAATTTGAAAATATTGAGCCGGGAAGTCACGAAGAATTTATTTTCGAGCATTACTGGGGCTATAACCGTATCAATAGCAATAAAACAACCGAGTACCAGGTTGAGCATGTTTCATGGCAGGTAGCAAAAGTGAAAGATTGTATTTTTGAGGCCGATGTGAAAACTTTATACGGCGATGCCTTTGTGCCATACTTAACGGCCAAACCTTATTCTGCATTTTTTGCCAATGGATCAGAAATTAGTGTTAGGATGGGAGAGAAGATTTTAGCTGCCCCAACGCTTCCATAATTCCCTGTACCTTAAGCAAACATTCTTCATATTCGCTTTCGGCATCGGCATGATAGGTAATGGCACTGCCGGCCTGGAATGATAAATATTTGTTTTGCTGATTGTACAAAATACTGCGTATAACTACATTAAAATCAAAGTCATCATCGGCACTAAAATACCCTATAGCGCCTGAATAAACACCCCGTCGGCTTTGCTCGTATTGTTCCATCAACTGCATGGCACTTATTTTGGGTGCACCTGTCATGCTGCCCATGGGGAAGGTGTTTTTTACGGCCTGTATGGCCGATATATTTTGATCCAGCTGGCAAATAACGGTAGATATCATTTGGTGCACCAGTTTAAAGCTGTAGACGCCAAACAACTCTTCCGTTTGTACAGTACCCTGTTTGGCCGATTTGGTGAGATCATTCCGTACCAGGTCAACTATCATTACATTTTCCTGCAGCTCTTTAACTGTTCCGCGCAGCTGGGCTTTAATTAGCTCGTCATCGGCATTGTCCCTCCCTCTTTTGGCGGTTCCTTTAATTGGTTGGGATATCAATTTATCGCCTCTTTTAGCTAAAAAGCGTTCGGGTGTTGCGCAAAGAATGTAGTGATGATGCCACTTAAAGAAAGCAGCAAAGGGGTTAGGAGATATTTCATTTAATCTCGAAAAAACTGCCAGAGGATCAATAACTGCATTTTCTGCAAAAAACTCCTGACAAAAATTGGTTACATAAATATCACCGCGATTAATGTGATTCTTTATTTTTTCGACGGTATTTAAATATGTTGCTTTGCTGAAACGTTGGTTAACGTTTACTGGAGGCATCTCCGCGGTGGAGTACAAGCTTTGTGATTCAATTGATTGTAACACAAATGCCGGGTCATCGGCAATTATTTCTACTATGTTACCTTTAATTAAAACGAGATATCGGGGCGCGAAGAAATAGAGATCAGGAAATTGAAGGTGATCGGCATTTTGGGATAGTAGTTGCTCTGTTTCGTTTTTAAGGTCATAACCCAAAAAGCCGGTAATCCATCCGGGATGCTCTTTACGAAACTGTTCTAATTTGCTATAGGCGTTGCCTGCAAGGCTTACCACCTCATCTCTTGCATCAATGGCAATTAAGGTATCGAATTTTGAATAAGGATCTGTAAAATTGTTGGAATCAAGATAACAGAAAACATTAAAAGACGACGCCCATTGTAAAGCTTTGTTTTTGAATGTTTGCAGATCGGTAATGTGTTTTATCACCCTGCAAAAATAACAAGCTTGCCCGTACTTTTAATTTATTGATGTCACATTTTTAAAGTGATATTCAATCAGCCTGCTAATTCTGATGCTATACAACTCACAAATCTTGTCGCATTTCTGCAAAGTAAGATCTGTTTTATTGTTTTCCCAGTTGTTGTAAGTTTTACGGCTAATATTCAAATGGTCAGCTACATACTGTTGCGAGTATTTGTTATTTAGCCTGATTTTTTTTAAGGTAGTGCCAATGCCCATGGTATATTTCTTTTTTATTACACCAATTTATGTATTGAAAACGTAATTAAATTTTTAATTACACCAATGCCGATAATGTATATACTAATGCGGTTATTCTATATATAAACAAAACAATAACTCCGAATATTAACCGATAATTAAATACCTGGTTAAATTTTATTTCTATACAATTTTAAAAAGAATTGCAAGCCGTAATAGCAACAATAGAGCTTGTGGGAATGTTTTGATTGGCAACAATATTTCTAAAATAATGTTTGTTAGGCAGTCGAAATAATTAAACAAAAAAGGCCCCGTCATCCGGAGCCTTTAAAAAAATGTTTTAAAAATTAGTGGAGCACTAAAGTTTGTACCCTGTCTGGTCCAATAGAAAGGTATTTTATTGGAACGCCAAGTTCAGCCTCTAAGAAGCTAATGTATGAGCTTAATTTTTCGGGGATCTGAGATATTTCGGTAATACCGGTAATATCTTCTTTCCAGCCATCAATTTCTTTTAAAACCGGTACTGCATCAACCGAGCATATATCGTAAGGCATATAGTCAATTGTTTCGCCCAGGTAGTTATAATGAGTGCAAGCATAAATTTTATCAAAACCGCTTAATACATCAGCCTTGGTCATTACCATTTCGGTGACACCGTTAAGCATTATGGCATATTTCAGTGCCGGTAAATCAATCCAGCCGGTGCGGCGGGGCCTGCCGGTGGTAGCACCAAATTCATGACCTATGCGGCGCAGTTCTTCGCCGGTTTCGTTGTTTAACTCGGTAGGGAAGGGGCCACCACCAACACGGGTGCAATAAGCTTTAAAAATACCTATCACATCGCCAATTTTATTTGGCGCAATGCCCAGGCCGGTGCAGGCACCGGCAGTTGTGGTGTTTGATGAAGTTACGAAAGGATATGAACCAAAGTCAATATCCAGCATGGTGCCTTGTGCGCCTTCGGCCAGCACTTTTTTGCCTTGTTGCAGGTAGCTGTTCACCAGGTGTTCAGAATCAACCAATTTAAATTTGTTGATCAGTTCAACAGCTTCAAAAAATGCTTTCTCGCGATCGCTGAAATCATCAACCTCGCCATATAATGATTTAAGCATAGATACATGCTTATCAACCAATTTGCGGTAACGTTCTTTAAAATCGGGCAAGGTAGTATCGCCAACACGCAGGCCGTTACGGCCTGTTTTATCCATATAAGTTGGACCAATACCTTTTAAAGTTGAACCAATTTTGCCTTCGCCCATTTTTTTCTCTGATGCGGCATCAAGCAATTGGTGGGTAGGTAATATGAGGTGCGCCTTTTTAGCAATCATCAGGTTGCCTTTGGCTAACAAATCGTGCCCGGCGTCTTTTAATTTATCAATTTCCCTTTTTAGGGTAATGGGGTCAATCACTACACCATTACCAATAAGGTTCATGGTGTTTTCAAAAAATATGCCCGAAGGAATAGTATTTAGTACGAATTTTTTACCATCAAACTCAAGCGTGTGGCCGGCATTTGGTCCGCCTTGAAAACGCGCAATAAGGTCGTAACCTGCGCTTAGTACATCAACAATTTTTCCTTTACCTTCATCGCCCCACTGGAGGCCTAATAATACGTCAACAGCCATTAGTTTTTATTTCTTTTTTTTGTAGTAATCATCAAATCCTCTAATTATAACCTCTTTTACTTCTGCCCAGGTTGCTCCATCCAAACTCACAGGGTCCGGATTGTCTTCAGCGTCAATAAAATAAACTATTGATCTAATCAGTGCAAAGGTATCATCATAATTATATCTATCATGATAAAATTGAAAAAGATCATTCATCGAATAGGACTGCAAAAACTTTGCAATGTCCCAAAAATCCTTTTTAGCGCCTCTGCCTTTTACCGCATTAAGTTTCAAAGCTATTAAATCTTTGGTATCTGCAAATGGAATCCCATCTATAACTTGTATTGGATTTAAAAACGGATCTTTGACAAAAACAAAATCAACCTTTACATCCCGGATAATGCATTGATAAATATTCTTACTTCTTTCGTTTGTACTAATTAATTTCCCCAAAGCGTCCTCTAATGCCGGGATAAAAATTTCTTTTTCGAGAGGTTGATCGGTAAATAAATCCAAATCAATTGATTTTCGATGACCAAATAATAAGGAAAGTGCGGTTCCGCCAACCAGTCTGAATTGCTTTAATTCAGGTAAGGAAACAATCTGTTTTAGAAGTTCCAGTGTCGAAGGTTCAACTGTTTCTTCTCGTAACATTTAAAATCGGTAGGTTTTACTTTGAACAAAACACAGCAGAAGTTGATGCTAATGTCTGATAACGAATTTGCTTGCAGGGCTAACTCTTTTACTTTCTCAAAACCGTAAAAAGATAAAATATTGTTAAAATCCTCTGCTTTTCCCCTTTCAATTACTTTTTCAACAATATAACGCGCATTCTTCTCGTAGTCGATCTTACTCATATCAACATCCCAAAATGCCTGTTTGCTTAATGTGGGTTTATTCATTTTTACGACACTTTTCTTTCGCAATTACCCGCTTTCAGCTTTTCGCAATTGCCATACAGGTTGAGCGAATGGTGCTTTATTTCGAATTTCAATAAGCCACCCATCATACTTTGTATCTGCTGAATGCGCGGGTCGCAAAATTCAACCACTTTACCGCAATCAATACAAATAATGTGATCGTGTTGTTTGTACCCGTATGATTTTTCGAACTGAGCCATGTTTTTACCAAACTGGTGCTTGGTAACCAAATCGCACGAAACTAAAAGCTCCAGCGTGTTATAAACTGTGGCCCTGCTAACCCGGTATTTTTTATTTTTCATGTGGATGTATAATGATTCCACATCAAAATGATCGCTACGGGAATAAATTTCTTCCAGTATGGCAAAACGTTCGGGGGTTTTTCTTAGGTTTTTATTTTCAAGATAAGCCTCGAAAATTTTTTTAACCATATCTATGGTTTCCTGTTGAGACATGCTATTATTTAAAGAGACAAAGTTATCAAATTAGTTTGGAGTTGATTAAGTTTATTAGGTTGATTAAGTTATCAAAGCAACAGCTCACCCAATCAACCACTCACTCAATCAACCAATTAAGATGCTTTTTCAATAACCGAATCAAAGCGGTTAACGCCGGTTACGCCTTTTACGGTTTTTAATTTTTTAATCAGGTTATCGAGATGCTCGGTATCGTTTACATAAACCATTATTGATCCTTCAAAAATACCGTTGTCGCTATCAACCGTGATGGAGCGCATATTCACCTTAAAATCATTGGATATTACGGTGGTTAGCTTATTAATTAAGCCAACGTCATCAATTCCTGTAATTCTTAAACCGGTTAAAAAGGCCAGTTCCTGCTGATTGGTCCAACGTGCTTTTACTATGCGGTAACCATAATTGGCCATCAGTTTAGCGGCATTGGGGCAATTGGTGCGGTGTATTTTTATGCCATCGCTTACGGTTATAAAACCAAATACATCATCGCCGGGGATGGGATTACAGCAATTGGCCAGCTTGTAGTCAATTTTCTGCATGTCCTCACCAATCAAAAGCATATCCTTGTCTTTTGATTTCAAATTGCGCATCAGGCTTTGTACCTGTTCTGCTTCAATTTTATCCTGCGGCTTATTTTCAATTACTTTTTCTGATGCCTGGTACTCTTTCAGGTCCTTCATGTCAATGGTGCCTTTGGCAACATTGTAAAAAAGATCCTGGGTTGATGGCAGCTTAAAGAAATAACTTAGCTTGTGTATGTTTTCGGAGTTGTAAGTGATTTTTAGCGATTTAAGCTTACGCTCCAAAATCTCCTTGCCGTCTTCAGCAATTTTACGTTTTTCTTCTTTTAAGGCCGATTTTATTTTGGCTTTGGCTTTGGCCGTTACCACAATATTTAGCCAGTCTTCCTTTGGTACCTGTTTGCTGGAGGTAATGATTTCTACCTGGTCGCCGTTTTGCAGCTTGTGGTTAAGCGGTACCAGTTTATGATTCACTTTAGCGCCAATACAGCTTGCGCCTACGTCGGTATGAATTTCAAAAGCAAAATCAAGGGCGGTAGCATTTGATGGCAGCTGAATAAGTGCTCCTTTCGGGGTGAAGATGAATATCTCATCCGAAAAAAGGTTCATCTTAAAATCATCCAGAAAATCGAGTGCATTTGATTCAGGGTTTTTCAGCAAATCCCTAACCTTTTGCACCCACTGATCGAGCCCGCTATCGGTTGATGACTCTTTGTATTTCCAATGCGCGGCAAATCCCTTTTCGGCAATTTCATTCATGCGCTTGGTTCTAATCTGCACCTCAACCCATTGCCCACGGGGACCCATTACTGTGGTATGCAATGATTCGTAGCCGTTTGCCTTTGGCGATGATATCCAGTCGCGCAACCTGTCAGGATTAGGTCGATATAAATCGGTTACGATAGAATAAGCTTTCCAGCAATCGGCCTTTTCATGTTCGGGTGCACTATCCAGTATAATTCTGATGGCAAAAAGATCGTATACCTCTTCAAAGGGTATCGATTTTTTCTTCATCTTATTCCAAATGGAATGGATTGATTTTGGGCGGCCAAATATATCAGCCTCCAAACCCTGGCCGGTGATTACTTTTTTAACGGGCTCAATAAAATCGCGAATGAATTTTTCGCGTTCGGCTTTTTTCTCGTTAAGCTGTTTTTTTATAAACTGATAAGTTTCTCTTTCCATGTATTTCATGGACAGGTCTTCCAGTTCTGATTTTATGGCATATAAACCCAGGCGGTGTGCCAAAGGGGCATACAGGTAAACGGTTTCTGATGAGAGTTTTAGCTGCTTATCGCGCGGCATAAACTCCATGGTGCGCATATTGTGCAAGCGATCCGCTAGCTTTATCAATATCACCCTCACATCATCGGCCAGGGTAAGCAGCATTTTACGGAAGTTTTCGGCCTGCAACGAACTGTTGGTATCAAAAACGCCCGATATTTTGGTTAGGCCGTCAATTATCATGGCTACCTTTTTACCAAATTCCCTTTCAATATCATCAAGGGTCATATTGGTATCTTCCACCACATCGTGTAACAAAGCGCATACAATAGAGGTGGTGCCCAGGCCAATTTCTTCGGCGGCAATTTGGGCCACGGCAATAGGATGGTAAATATAAGGCTCGCCCGATTTGCGGCGCATGTCTTTATGACTCTCCAGTGCAACTTCAAAAGCCTTGCGTATCATGCGTTTATCGCCTTTTTGCAAGGTTGATTTTGAAGCGCGCAGCAAAGCCCGATATCTTTTTAGTATCTCATTTTTCTCTGCTTCCAGGTCAATCACTAAGTCTTTCATTCGCTGAGCTATACTCCTTTTCGTGTTGGATGTTTTGTAACTAAAAATATAATTACAGGATCGTAATAAAATCCCAAATAAAATGCATTAATTTTGTAATACGTAAAATTATGAAATTAATTGGTCTTTTGCTTTTGTTTTGTTGTTTGATGGGGTCGGCAATGGCCCAAACTGACAAGCCGGCGCCTTTAATTCTAGGCAAAAACGATACCATTAAAACATATTTAACTGTTGATAGTGGCAAACTTATGCCATGGATAGTAATTCCTGACGTAAGGATTACAGACACCCGTATTTTTAAAAGCCAGGAAGATTTAGATAATTACCGTAGGCTGCGTTACAATGTGCTAAAGGTATTGCCTTATGCACGTTTTGCAGGCCAAAGATACCGCCAGCTACAGCGCGACCTGGCTTTAACAGGCGATAAACACAAACAAAAAGAATTGATTGATGCCTGCGAAACGCAGATAAAAGATTTATTTAATAAAGAAATTAAAGACCTGACAATTAGTCAGGGAGAGGTTTTGATAAAGTTGATTGACCGGGAAACCGGTAATACCAGCTATGCAATGGTTAAGGATTTAAAAGGCGGTTTTAAAGCCTTTTTATACCAATCGGCCGCACGCATATTTGGTCACGATTTAAAGGAGACTTATGACCCCGATCAGCAAAAGGACATAGAAGCCATTTTGCTGCAGGCGGGTTATACATCTACTAACTATTAGTAATGATTGATAAAAACATCTACCGGTTTAATGTTAAAAAGTTGAACGGTGAAGAAATCAGCCTGGCTGACTATAAAGATAAAGTGCTTTTAATTGTAAATACCGCCTCTCAATGTGGGTTTACACCTCAATTAAAAGAACTTGCCGAACTGAAAGATGCCTTTGAAGGACAGGATTTTCAGATTCTGGCATTCCCATCAAATGATTTTGGCGGACAAGAACCATTAGATGGTGAAGAATTAGCGCAATTTTGTGAGGTTCAACGCGTAAATTATCCTGTGTTTGAAAAAATAAGGGTTAGAGGGCCTTATGCCGATCCGCTATATAAATTTTTTGCTGATAAAAAGGAAAACGGAAAGCTAAACTCCGTACCCCGGTGGAATTTTCATAAGTTTTTAATCAGCAGATCGGGTACGGTAACGGACTTTTTTTATCCGTTTACCAAACCCACCTCATCCAAAATCAGGAAGCAGATAACGCGTTTACTGACGACCGGAAAATAATTAAATTTTGTTATGCTTAAACTGGATATATTAGTTTTATCCGTACACCCAGACGATGCTGAGTTGGGTTGTTCGGGTACTATTTTGAAACATATTGCCGAAGGTAAAAAGGTTGGTATCGTTGATTTAACACAAGGCGAGTTAGGTACTCGCGGATCGGTTGAAATTAGAGCCGCTGAAGCGGCGGCAGCCGCCAAAATACTGGGATTAACAGTTAGAGAGAATTTGGGTATTCCCGATGGTTTTTTCCAGAATGCTAAAGAGTACCAACTAAAGGTTATTGCGGCCATCCGCAAATATCAGCCCGAAATAATTATCGCTAATGCCTATCACGACAGGCATCCTGACCATGGCCGGGCTAATGAACTGGTAGAAGCGGCCGTTTTTTTATCCGGATTACGGAAAATAGAAACCTTTGATGATGGAAAAGCCCAACAGGAATGGCGGCCATCAATACTGCTACATTTTATACAAGACAGATATATTAAACCCGATATATTGATTGATGTTACCGAGTACTGGGACAAAAAAATTGAAAGTATCCATGCCTATGGTTCGCAATTTTATAACCCCGGATGGCAGGATGAGCCCGAAACGTACATATCATCGCCCGATTTTATACAAGTAGTGGAAGCCCGAGCCCGCGAGTTTGGCAAAAGCATCGGAGCTAAATATGCCGAAGGATTTACCTCGCGAAAAATTTTAGGGGTTAATAGCTTGTTTGATCTGAGATAAGAATTAAAAAAAATAGCGATGGGTTTTAAAACTCATCGCTATTTTTTTGCATAATGCTGATACTATGTTCTTACATATTCGAAGCGGTTATTTTCGTTGCTTCTTTCTCTTCTCAACTTTCCTTCGTTAGCAAGCTTTAAAAGAATGCCAGAAAGTTCGGATGTTTTAAACTCTGAGTCGAAGTTTTCTTTGCAATAGTCGGCAATTGATGATATAGAGTGTGGCACGTCAAAAAAATCAGTCGATAACAGTTGGTTTAGTACTTTGGTAGCTCCAGGTTTTTTACCTAGTCTGGCTGATCCATTTACGTATCCGTTCTCGCTTTCTGCCCTTTGTCTGTATCCCCTTTTAGTAAATAATTCAACACCTTCGCCGTCAGTTTTTTCTGATTCTAGCAGTGCTTCCAATAGTTTATCTACCACCCTTACCTGTACCGCTTCTGATCGGAATGAATTAACAACCTCAGATATTTCTATCAGTTGTTTTTTTAATTTTTCAATGTGCTTGCTCATTATGCCTATGTAAACTATTTGTAGTGCTTCGTCAAAATTACCAACCTTAATAATTAAAAATATTGCTTATTTTGGTGAAAATATAGTATATGTTAATATTGTTACTAATAATTAACGCAAATAAGCTTTTTTTGGCCTGCAATAAGTAGTAAAAGGACTATTTTTAGTTTATATAATAGCTACTGTAGCAAAAGTTTTACATTTATTATAGATTAGAGGTTATTTTTTCAAGTATTGTTAGGCCGTCATCAATATGTTTTTTGTCAATAATAAGTGCCGGTCTGAAACGAATGCTATACTCGCCGCAGCCCAAAAACATTACATTTTGTTCCATTCCTTCGTGAATAAAACGGTCTCTTCGTGCCTTATCCGGAAAGTCAAATGCGGTTAAAAGTCCCTTGCCGCGTATGTTGCTAATGATAGGGTGACTGTTAGAAATATTTTGCAATTGCTGTTGCAAATAATCGCCCATTTGCGCGGCGTTATCGCAAAGGTTATCTTCCTCAATAATGTCCATTATTTTTGATGCCCTCACCATATCAACCAAACTACCACCCCAGGTTGAGTTAATGCGCGATGGCACATTGAATACATTGTGTTCCACCTCGTCAATTCTTTTGCCTGCCAGTATACCGCAAACCTGCATTTTTTTACCAAAGGCAATAACATCCGGACGGGCATGTTCGCCAAAATGTTCGTGACACCAGAATTTGCCGGTAAGACCCACGCCAGTTTGTATTTCGTCATAAATCAACAAAGCTTCGTTTTCATCGGCCAGTTTTCTTAGCTGCTCTAAAAATTCCTGCCTTACGTGGTTATCACCACCTTCTGATTGTATAGGCTCAATAATAATTGCGCATACATCGTCTTTATTTTCTTCAAACGCTTTTTTAATTTGACTTATAGATAGCGCTTCTCTTTTTAACAGATCATCGTGATTACTGTCACTATAAGGAAAGTTGATGAATGGTGTTGATACCCTCGGCCAATCAAACTTGGCAAACCATTTGGTTTTTACCGGCTGGGTATTGGTTAAGCTTAATGTATAACCCGAACGGCCGTGAAAAGCATGTTCAAAGTGAATTACTTTAAATCCTTTTTCTTTGGTATAGCCTTTTTCAAAGTTCTTTTGAACTTTCCAGTCCATGGCTACTTTTAAGGCATTTTCAATAGCCAGCGCGCCGCCTGAGATGAAAAAAGCATGCGGAAGATATTCTGGTATCCCTACTCTGTCAAAAGTCTCCACAAACTGCGCATATTGCGTAGTATAAATATCAGAGTTTGATGGGTTGGTTAAGGCCGCCAGCATCAGGTTCTTTTTAAACTCTTCATCGTTCACCATTTTGGGATGATTATAACCTAAGGGTACCGATGCAAAACAGGTAAAAAAGTCGAGCAGGGTACGGTTATGTTTAGCGTCGTAAATATAAACACCCTTACTTTTTTCCATATCAAAAGTTAAGTCGAAGCCATCGGCTAAAACATGCTTCTGCAAAGAAGCCTGTACATTTTCGGGAGAAACAAGCAGGTTATACATATCGGTTTGATTTCTCCAAATTTATTAAAAAAGCCCCTAAAAACAAAATTTAGGCACTTTTTGAACCGAAACGCCAAAAAGTAACTTTAAATTGTTTAAAGTTGGTTTTTGTACTGAAAATACTTTTGGTTTCGGTAGATAATGTGTAGATTTTAAATGTGCGGATGTGTAAATAATGACTTTTTGAGCGTCAGGAGGCCCTGAAATTTGGAAGAGAATGAATATGTATTCGTTCAAAATTTATCCTTCATCCCTAGTAAACCCCAAATACCACCGCTATGGATGGCCAGGATTTTATCGCCGGGTTTAAAGTGATTTTTTTGTGCGAGGTCAAACAGCGCGTACAACATTTTGCCGGTGTAAACGGGCTCAATTAAGATTCCGGTATCGGCTACAAATTGTTTTATAAAGCTAATCAACTCCGGAGTGGTTTTGCCATATCCACCAAAGTGATAACCCGTATGCAAATGATAATCAGTAGGTGCGGTTAAAAAACGATCGATTTCATCCTTCATAAATTCTCCGTTTTTAAAAACGGGTACGGCATTAAACTGAGCAGATAACTGATGTTCATTTATGCCGTTTATAATGCCTGCAGCAGTAGTGCCGGTACCGCAGGCACAAAAAATATGATCATATGTTTCGCCCAGTTCAGTGATCAATTCGCTACAGCCTTGTGCACCATTGGCCGACGCACCGCCCTCATCTATAAAAAAAGCATCAGCATTATTACCGAAGTGTTTTTCAAACAGTGCAGTTTTATCGCGGTAGCTATCCCGGTCGGTAAATATTAGCTCCATGCCGTGCAGTTTGCATAAAAATAAGGTATCGTTATTAACCGCTTCACCGCGCACTATGCCGGTAGCTTTAAAGCCAAATTTAGCCGCGGCGGCCGCCGTTGCTAATAAATGATTAGAATAAGCGCCGCCAAAGGTTACCAGGTGTGTTTTGTTTTCGGCTTGTGCCTTAAGCAAAATGTATTTGAGCTTGCGCCATTTATTGCCCGAGATGATAGGATGGATCAGATCATCCCGTTTTATAGAAACCTTTAAATCGAGCTCATTAAATAACTTATTTTTAATTTGATGAACGGGACTGAAGATTTCGAGATTGATATCCATTAATGACAATGATGGGCCGAAGCAATGAGGATATAAAAGTACATATTTTTAGCCTCACCCTGCCCTCTCCAAAGGATAGGGTTCTAAAAAGGGTAGCTCAAGTCCTCTCCTTTGGACTACAGTGTGTACACAAATAGGAAGAAAAGTTGGAATTTAGGGGAATGAAAGATCCAATCAATTCGAACCCGGATTTT
>NZ_JANUBZ010000013.1 GCF_024808665.1 Mucilaginibacter empetricola | reverse complement strand
TAGTTGTTATCTACTGCGCCACTCGGTGTAATCGTATAGCTACCTACCGGGCTTGCTGCCGTGGCAGTAGTACTGGCTGTGGCAGCGGTGGTTAAGCTCGCCTGGGTATCGCCATTTACAAAACCTGCATAGCTTACCGTTAAGGCTGGCAAGGCTTGTCCGTAGGTCGTATTCTGGTTATCGGCTGTTATGTTCAGTGCTGCCTGGCTTACAGTGCTGGTTGGTATAGTTTCATTTACACTGGTAGCTCCGCTGCTACTTAGTATTACATCGCCAGAATAATTGCCTGGTGTATCGCTTGCTATTAAACGGACATAAACCGGGGTAGACGGAATAGTTCCCGCTGCTCCCACCGTTACCGTGCTGCTAAAGGTGCTGTTATCCGTACTTACTTCAAATCCGGTTGGTGGCGTTACCAATATACCCGCGCTTGTATTGCTGCCGGATACGTTGAAACTCTGTGAGCCCGACGGAGTGCCGTACGTAGTACTCATTGCAGTTAATGTACCGCTGGCTGTTATCGCCGGGGTAACAGTAAACGTTCCTGACGGGCCTGCACCAATATCAGTATTTCCTGCAAGATCGGTTGATGTGGCGGCGGCAATAGTGATACCTATACTACCTGTACCACTAATAGAAGAAATAGTCACCGTTCTGGTCAGTCCAGTTCCGGTTACGGCTATGCTACCTGTAGCTGTGCCGGTAGTATTTAAGGCAATATCACCCGCAAGTAATGTGCTTGAGTTAAAGTTAGCATCGGCATAAGTTACTGTATAACTTACCGGGCCTGTTGAAGTATTACTTACTGATGGTGCGCTGATGGTTACTGTCGGCGGCGTATTATCAATAATAACAGTAGCTGCTGCAGAAGATGCCAGAGAGCCATTCCCCGCAAGGTCATCAACTGTGCCCGCAGGAACGGTGAAGCTTATTGTACCATCACCAGTCACATCATCAATAGTTACCGGGAAACTATAGCTATTGCCCGATTGAGTATAAACACCCATAGAAAGACCGCCTATGGAGGCTGTTCCTGTTGTTTGCGAATTACCAAAAATAGTCGCCAGCGTGAAATTACTTAAAGTACTGACATCCATATTAGGGTCTGTAAATGTCACCGTATATTGGATATTTGCGCTTGAATTGGCATAAGTTACCGATGGAGCACTGATAGTTGCTGTTGGTGGCGTTTTATCGATAGTATAAGTACTGCCTACAAACGGTAACGAAGTAGTAATGGCCGGAGATATACCTGTTGCATTATCCAGATTTAACCCAATGGTACCATCTCCTGTTCCGGTATTTATCGTAATGGTATAGGTGGTTCCTGATCCTGAAACAGTGGTAACACTTGCCCCACTTACACTACCGGTTGTAGTTAATGTAAAATTACTGGTGGTTAAACCGGCTACGGCTGCACCAAACGTTGCTGTATATTGTACGGTAGTTGCATTAGTTAGGCTGGATGTTACATCCGTAATAGAATTGATGGTAGTAGGTTGAGCAACCGTAAAGGTTGTCGACGGACCTGCACCGATATCAGTATTTCCTGCAAGGTCGGTTGATGTGCCTGCAGCAATAGAGATGCCCAGGCTACCTGTGCCGCTAATAGAAGAAATGGTTACCGTTCTGGTTAACCCTGTTCCGGTTACCGCTATACTACCTGTAGCCGTACCGGTTGTATTTAAGGTAATATTACCCGGTATTAGTGTACTTGAGTTAAAGTTGGCATCAGCATAAGTGACGGTATAGCTTACCGGCCCTGTGGCAGTGCTGCTCACCGACGGCGCGCTGATAGTTACTGTTGGTGGGGTATTATCTATAATAACAGTGCCGGATACCGCCGATGCCAGAGAGGTATTCCCCGCAAGGTCAGAAACTAAACCGGCCGGAACGCTAAAATTTAGTGTACCATCACCCGTCACACCACTAAATGTTACAGGGATACTATAGTTGTTCCCAGATTGGGTAAAAGCTCCTATCAAAATAGGACTAATAGCCGCTGTTCCTGTTACATTGGAATTTGCATAAACAACAGGCCCCGTTAAATTACTTAAAGTACTTGGATCCATATTAGCATCAGTAAACGTAACCGTATATTGAATACTCGCACTTGAATTGGCGTAGCTTACAGATGGTGCACTAATGGTAACTGTTGGTGATGTTTTATCGATAGTATAAATACTACCTGTAAATGGTAGTGAAGTAGTAATACTAGGAGTTAAACCTGTTGCATTGGCCAGGTTAAGCCCAATAGTACCATCACCAGTGCTGGTATTTACCGTAACAGTATAAGTAGCTCCAGAGCCCGAAATGCCGCCTATGGCCGCTCCGCTTACACCGCCGGTTGTTATTAATGAAAAATTACCGGTAGTTAATCCGCTTACTGCTGCTCCAAAGGTAACTGTATATTGTACTGTGGTTGCATTGGTTATGCTGGATGACACATCGGTAATGGAACTGATAGTGGTTGGCGGAGGTGTTGAAACTGTACTTGTTGGTATAGCTAAATTTACACTTGTGGCCCCCGAGCTGCTTAACACGATATTTCCGGAATAAGTATTAACTGCATCCGAAGCAGCTAAACGTACATAAACGGTAGTTGCTGCTATGGTACCCGCGGCACCAACAGTAACTGTACTGGTAAAACTAACATTATCGGTACTTACTTCAAAACCTGCCGGAGGGGTTACCAAAACACCCGCTGTCATGTTTGTACCAGATACATTAAAGTTTTCGGAGCTTGATGGGGTACCTGCAGTAGTACTTAACGCCGATAAAGTTCCTGCCGTAGTGATGGCAGGCCCAACTGGTACAAGGTGTATTAAAGCACCAGCATCCGAGCCATCGTCTGCGTCATTAATAAAAATATTATTGTTGTTAATTACGGCCATACCCCATGGATAATAAGTACCATTAGTATGTAAAGGGCTATAAACTGCTGTACCGGTTCCAGTACCTCCAACGTATTCATCCAGAACATATCCGGATCCGGGGTTTTCAGAACTGTAAAGATTACCCAAATTATCCAAGCCTAAAGCGGTTGCATAAAGGCCGGTTGAAACAGTTGAAACAGCATATGAAGAAGCCGCTGTTAATTTGTAAACATGCCCGCCATCTGTAATAGTAGTTACATTACTAAAAGCATCTGCCACATAAACATCACCATTAGACGCAACTGTCAATCCTGTTGGATAAGTATATCCTGCGGCTGACATTAAATTATCATATAATTTTGTGCCTGTAGTTGTTCCGGCGGGATACTTAACAACGGCATATTTACCAGTTCCGGAGTCATATTCAGCTGTATATAAATTATCACTTGCGTCAATTGCTAATGCTGAATAGAAGTTTCCTGACAAAAAAGTTGTTGATACATAAACGCTACCATTAAAATGTAATTTTAACACACTACTATTACCGCCTGTAAAATCAGTAGAAACATATATATCACCCGTACTTGTTACTACAAGCCCCCACGGGTAATCACTAATTTCATGTGTCAGACCTGTATAAATAACGGCCGGCGTGCCTGTACCGTTAGTATATTTTTCAATCTCATAATTTGCACCCGAAGTGCCAGGCTGAATGCGCGTTACGTAAATGTTATTACTTGCATCTTTTGCCAACGCGGTATACAAACCTCCGGTTTCGAGATCTGTGCCTGTAAGTTGTGCCCGTACAGGTAAGGCCGCCCCTATAAAGAGGATAATAGTGGCAATAACATAAAAACCTTTTGTAAAAAATTTCTTCATAAAATTGAATTTTAAATACACATGTACGGGTTTTGCCAGCCGCTCACACTTTCTTCATGAATTTCCTTAAAATCCGTTGAATCGAACTTTAATCCCCTGCCCTGACTTAGTACGGTTTTGTATATTTTTTGGTGTGATGTACTGATCTTTAAAATATCTATTAACGGTAATGAAAAACCTGACACAGGATAAAAATTACGTTCGCCTCTCGGGCCTATCACAGATTCCTTTTGCAATAATTTAGCCGCGCCATCAAAATCGCGTCTAATGATGAGATGTTTCACTTCTTTTAAGGCCAATCCTGCCTCATACCCTAAAAGTCCATAAATATTGGCCATTTGTCCGCCGGTATTTTCATACTTGTTTACAAACTCCTGGTTGCGTATGCTTTCAGAATTACGACTCCAGGTTGTGGCTGAGAACATTTCAATGCCTAGGTCGGCTATATCTTCCAATACATCATCATAGGCCATATTTTCAATAACCAATAAAGGGATGTGCTTATAAAAAGAAGACTGGCGCCATAGTTTAAGAAAATTATTGCCCATGTCGCCAGCGAAGACAGCGTGTATAAAAGAAGGTGGATTTTTTTCTATTTCCGAAAAGAAAGCGCTCAGATTAAAATTACTAATATTTGATGTGTCACGGGGTAAAACGTGCAAACCCATTGTTTGGGAGCCAGCCGTACAAGCGCCTTTATAAAACGCAGTATTTAAATGATAACCGGCTTCATAAACCGGCATTATCATCATGCCGACATCCCCATACTCTTTATGTGCCCAATGGCCTAATGCATATTGCGACTGGACAATTTGCTGCGACGAATAAAATATGCGGGGACTAAAATGTTCAAAATATGGAACGCACTCGCCCATATCGAAAAAGAAAGCCAGGATATTATGTCTTTCTATTACCGGAATAATATCGGGAATTGATTTATAACTGATAAGGCCCGAAACAATATCAACCCTTTCAAAAAAAACCAATTGATTAACGGCATCTACAACACTTTTAGGGTCACCCTGCTTAGTATAAACCGGAATAAACTGAAACTCATTATACTGCATTCCATCAGGATATAAACCTAATAGAATACCAGCCATTAAATGATTACCATAAAATGGGTATACACCAGAATATGGTGTTAAAAAACCGATTTTAATTGGCCCTTTTATCACAATTGATTAATATTTAATATTAATTCCGTGTTGGGAAAATACCGTTCATGGCAATTATATAAGATATGGCAAGATATGGCTGAAGAATTGATATAGGCATGTTGCTACCTGTCATACCAATTGCTGTTGGAGCTAAAGTTGTATTAGGCGCTGTTGTTGTGTAAATATTCTCAACTGTTGCGTTTGGACCTGAACCTGTTGACGGGCCTTTTGACAGGTAAGTTGTAATTCCGGGAACGCCTGTAGTGCCGGCAGCATTATTCACATTAAGCGCATGTGTATGTTGCGGCAAATTACTGATTGATATCGATACACTTTCAACACCTGCGGACTGGCCTAAAACATAATTATTTAAACTGGGTCCCTGGCCCTGACCAATAGGCGCTCTACCGCGTAAATCAGGCAATTTAAAATTACTAACGCCGTCACCTCCATAAGTAGTTCCCAATAATGAAAATACAGCTGTATTGCTAGAAATGGCCAATTGTTGCCCGGAGCAGAATAAAAAGCCTTGTGGTGCAAAATTACTACCAAACGCGAAGATCATAGCTAATAAAGGATCCATATGTCAATGAATTTAATTGTGAATATTTTAGAGTGATTCAAATTTACATCAATATTAAATCTTTTTTTTTACTTCTCATCCAATATTCTGATAAAACAAGCGTTAAAGGCCGTTTTCTTTTCCACATTTTAATATAGATTAATACAATATCATTTTAATAATATTTATTAACAAATAAGTATCATTATTTCACATAATAACACTTATTAACTATACTGACAGATGAACTTTAAATTTATTTTAAGAAAACCTTTTCATCATATAAACTGCTGTATAATATGGCATTAAAGAATAAAAGCATCAATTATTTTTAATTAATTGCATCACTTTTTATTTCGAATTAGTTAATAGTAAAAAAAAATACTGATTGCACTTAAAGTTGTTTTTATTTAGGCAAATTATATTTATATATTTATGCACTCAATTAATATTATGAACAAGCAGCGCAGACTATTTCTTAATCAGATAGCGTTTATGGCCGGAGTTGCGGCTTTAAGCAAACCGATGACATCAGTAGCTTCTATAAGCAAGCAGATTAATACTATTCATGCTTCTGGTAGCGCGGTTACCATATACCATACTAATGATTTGCACGGAAATTTAAATGCTGTCTACAATAACATGGGTGGCATTAATAAGTTAAAAACGCTTATAGAGAACCAGGAGACCAGTGGCTTACTGCTCGACGCCGGTGATTTTTTGAATGGTAATAGCAGTATTGCGGAACATAAACAGGTAATTGGTTTGATGAATAAGATGGGCTATAATGTGGCAACCGTCGGTAATCATGAATTAATACAGGGACAGGATCATTTGGCTGAGTTAATTCCGCTGATGAAATTTAAACTGGTAAATTGTAATTATGAATTCAACAGTAATTTAAGCGAACTGGTAGCGCCTTATGTTATTATAAATTCAGGTAAGTTTAAAGTAGGTATTACGGGTGTTGGGCACCAGATAGTGGGTATTAAATATAATGATGCTATAAAAAGCGCAAATGATATGGCCGCGTTTTTGAAGGAAAATGAGCATTGCGACTTAGTGGTTTGCCTTTCTCATTTAGGATATTCGCAAAAAGGAGATCAACCGGACAATCAAAAACTTGCCCGTCAATCTGAACATATAGATTTGATTTTGAGTGGACACAACCACAAATTATTGCAGGGTCCTGCCGTTATATCTAATAAAAATAAAGAAGAAGTTGTTGTGAGCCAGGCCGCATGGGATGGTTTGATGCTTGGGAAAACAGTTTTTAGCTTTGAAAACGAAAAACAGAAGTTCAACTTAAAAGCCAAACACCTGATTGCTGGTCAGGCATATGATAAAACTTATACGTCGTCATTTTATGAGTTGCGCTCGGTTGAAAATGAATTAATGGCTTCATAAACAGGAATCAGCTTTGTTAACCGAAACCATCATTGATTTTGTTGAGTCTGTAGGTATAAAAGTGTTTAAAATGCCCATAGCTGGCGATACTTTTTTACCTGGCTTACAATTGAAAGATGGAGCACTTGTGATCGACACTGAGAAATTACTATATCCCGGCGATATACTACACGAAGCGGGACATTTGGCTACCATGCCTCCTTCAGTTCGTAAAACGATGAGTGATGACCTGCCTCCTACCGAAGAAAATCAGGGTGGCGAAATGATGGCTTTAGCATGGTCATACGCAGCCATTAAATACCTTAATATGGATCCACATGTTGTTTTTCATGCCGACGGTTACAAGGGAGGCAGTGAAAACCTGATAGAAAATTTTTCAGAGGGACGATACATTGGTTTGCCTTTATTACAATGGGTTGGTATGGCTTATGATGAAAAAAATGCAACGGAATACAACAAGCCGCCGTATCCGCACATGATTAACTGGCTTAGAGAAAACTAAAACTACATTATGGTTCGCTACGCAAAATTACAATTGCCCTTTGACCCACAAGCTACACAGGCCGAATTACTTTCTGTAAACCAAAACTGGCAATCACATTTTAATACTTATCATTTCGAAGGATCCTGGACGGTGCTGCCGCTTCGTTCGCCAAACGGGGATGATAAAAACATTACGCCTGAGCTAATGGGCAATAATGAGTATCTGGACACTATGCATCTGCAAAATTTCCCTTCAGTAAAAAAGCTATTATCAAGTTTGCAATGCGAACAAATGTCTGTAAGGTTTTTAAACCTGCAGGCAGGCGCAGTTATTAAGCCCCATCGTGATAACGAACTGGCTTTTGAAAAAGGCGAAGCCCGTTTGCATTTCCCTATTTTAACAAATCCGGAAGTTGAGTTTTATTTAGATGGAGACCGCATTATTTTAGCCGAAGGCGATTGCTGGTATATTAATGCCAATTTAACGCATAACGTTAGTAATAAAGGCATTAATGACCGAATTCATTTGGTTGTGGATTGTAAAGTCAATGATTGGCTGAAGAATATCATCAACACATCAACAGAAATATCTGTTAAGGACGATAGCGACAGTGAACAACTATTATTGCTAATTAAGGAGCTTCGACTTCAAAATACCGAAACATCAAATAATATAGCCAACGAACTGGAACTTCAAATAAAATAGTTGAGCTATTAAAGAGTTGGATTAAAATTAAAAGAATAGGCTACGAAATATCCATCGTGAGAGAGTGAAATAGGGGTATTTACCCGCTTGGCATCTTTAACTAAAATCGGGTAATTCGATTCGCTTTTTTCTATCGCAAACTCACCCTCGAAAAAAGCATTTAATTTATCTAAGGCAAACGCCCTCACTGCATCCGATTGATATTGACGATTATCATACTCAATCGCCTGCACATCATTGAAGATATATTCAAAATCATCTTCCTCATTAACAACCGTCGAAATCCAATCATTTGTTATTGTAGAACGAAAGAAAAGGTAATGATGTCCAAACTGCAGGCTACCGGAATAATGTTGATACGGATGGACGTCAACTGTTAATACACTGATTTTAATGGGCGAAAATATAAGTTGATGATTATTACGCTGCAAATATTTGAAGGCCGATTCTTTAACCGACCATAATAACCATACATAGTTTTCAAAAGGCAATGTTGTAAACTCAAGCTGGTAATAAAGCTCTTGTTCAGCAGCAGAAAGGATCTTTGAATAAAACCGGGGTTCACATGTCCTTGTTTTATTTATTGATCCTAAAGCTACTATATCATTGCCTGTGCTTATCATGCAGATTGATTCATTTTATCGAGTATAACATCAATACAATTACCCACCAGGTACATTTTCTCGGCCGAGTCGAAATCAATTTCGATATTATATGCCGACTCAGCATCAATAATTATATCAACCAAATTGGCCGAATTGATCTTTAAATCCTTTATCAAATCAGTTTCTTCAGTAATTCCGTTCAGTAATTCTTTGTTTTCTGTGTAAGGGGTCAGTACTTTTTTTAGTTCATTTAAAATAGCGTTTCTATCCATTGTTATTTATATTTTGAAATTATCAGACAAGTATTAACGTCGCCAAAGCCAAAATTAGCTTTTGCTAAAACGTTAATATCCTTGTTTACCATATTTGTGGGTAAATTGTTTGCAGTTATTAAATCTATTATTTCAGGATTAGGGTCTTCAATATTAATATTGGGATGCACAAACTGATGTTCTAACTGTAATACAGCCGCCACCATTTCAATTGAACCTGCTGCACTAAGGCAATGCCCAATCATCGATTTTAATGAATTCACCATCGGAAAATCTTCGCCTCTCCTACCCAATGCATCCGACCAATTTTGAATTTCCTGTTTATCGGCGATAGTTGCTGTTAAATGCCCGCTGATTAAATCAATATCATCGGCCTTAATATTTGCCTGGGCAATGGCATCAGTAATACATCTTACCACACCGGCAGCCGCTGGTGCAGTCATTGTACCTCCGCTCCTTTGGCCGCCCGAATTATTGCTTCCGCCCAATATTTCGCCGTAAATTTTGGCTCCGCGTGCCAGCGCAAAATCCAAATCTTCTAAAATAAGCGCGCCAGCGCCAGAACCAGGTACAAAACCACCGGCCGAAATACTCATTGGCCGCGATGCCTTCTCTGGCTGATCATTAAATTTACGGGATAAAACACGCATGGAGTCAAAGGCGCCAAACACGTATGAATCAACATATTCGCTGCTGCCTACTACCATTCTTTTTGCCATGCCATATTTTATATACTCATAGCCCATCAAAATGGCCTGGGTACCGGTCGCACAGGCAGAAGAGTTGCTAATAATCTTATTGCCAAGTCCCAATCTACCAGAAATGTAAGCGGTTACCCCACTATTCATAATCTGCTCAACCACACGGGACCCTAATTTTTTCGACTCCTTCGCATCTACCCTATTTATAGCATTCTTTATAACATCGGTATCAGCAACGCTGCTACCGAACACACAGCCGGTTTCATATAATGTTTCATCACTTACAATTGAATTACCGGCATCCATCCAGGCATCCAGCGCAGCTTTAATACCAAAAGCTATGCCCTTGCCTTTCAATCCGTATAAACTTGTTTCAGTTATGTAATTCCTTAGCTGTTCCCATTCAAACTCGGGCATGCCACATACCTGGCAGTTGAATTTAAGCTCTTCAAACAGTGGCACATATTTTATACCCGAAATACCGTTTTTTATGGAGTGTAGAAAATCCGGCACGTTCATACCATTGGGCGAAACTACTCCTAAACCGGTTATAACTACACGTTTACTCATTTAGTACCTTATGCTTTTACAGCGTTTTTTATAATCCCCGAAAATATACCTTTTGCTATTAATTCCGATGCTTCGTTGTGCATTTCAATTAAACATTTTAGCTTACCAAACCGAAAATATTGTTTTTTGGATGTTACCGTCACCTTTTCGCCGGGTAAAACCATTTTAAAAAAAGAAACATCCGTGGCGGTAAGCAGGGGAAAGGAATCGCTGTCCATAACAACACCGTCAGTTTCTTTTCCACTCACAATTATATGGATTCCCAATACAACCAAGCCTATCTGGGCCATAATTTCAGTAATTATTACGCCAGGTGTTACCGGGTTGCCTACAAAGTGATCTTCATAAAAAAATGCATCCTCCTTTAATGTATACTCCCCTTTTACACCGTTGTCATCCAGCAACAGGATATTGTCCACAAAACGGAACGACGATTTATAAGGTAATAAGTTTAAAATATTATTGTACACTGCCCCGATATTGTTTTATATGAAATTAAATTATTTACAATGTTCGCCACCATCAACATGAATTAACGAGCCGTTTATCCAGGCTGCTTCCGTAGTACACAAAAGATAAATAACGTTTGCCACATCCTCCGGCTTAGTTATGCGGCCAAGGGGATTTCTTTGTTTAGCAACCTCAATCAGTTTTTCGCTTTCAGGTATCATTTTTAGCGACGGTGTCTCGGTAATCCCCGCCTGAATCAGGTTTGTTTTTAAACCGAACTTACTTAGCTCAACAGCCATATAGGTTGTTAAACTTTCTAATGAAGCCTTTGCTATAGAAACAGCGGCATAGCCATCCCAATATTTGTGTGCGCCTTCGCTGGTAAGACCAATAATCCGGGCATCTTCTTCAAAAAGTTCAGCATCCAGAATAGATCTTGCCCAGTCCAAAATACTTGTGGCCATGGCATAAGTAGTAAATCTTATATCCTCAATAGAAAGCTCAGGTTTACCTTTATCCGACAGGCTGTCTTCTGAAATAAGCGGTTTTAAATTACCCCTTGCTATAGAATGCAGCAGCAGTTTAACACAGTATTTACGTTTTACAATCGAAGAAAACTCCTCAATAAACCTGGTACGGCCGGCCAGCTCAAGCGCGTTGGCATTAAATGGCAGTATCTCTACTTCACATTTTGCTGCTATAGCTGCGAACTTCTCTTTTAACAATCTTTCGGTAATTGCAGTCTCCCTGTACAGAACGGCAATGTTCATGCCATGCATAGCTAGTTTTTCGACAGATGCCAAACCAAACCCACTCGATCCACCCAATATAATGGCCCACGACGCCGAAAATTGCTTATTATTTTTATACACTTATAAAAGATTAACTATATTATTTTTTTCAATACCGAACTTAAGTAAATAATTGGGGTGAAATTTACCTTTGCTATTGAAGATTTAAATCAATTTTGAGAGGCTTATTATTAAACCATACCGCATAATCGTTTTCTGCAATAAATTTATTTACAAGGTTTTGATGGGCAAAACAAGCTGTAAAAAAGTTTATAGTTTTAAAAGAGTAGAGGTTTAATCCCATATAGTAAAATTAAATTTCATCCAAAAGTAAGCGAAAACTAATAAAAATATAGTGTAAGTACGTACTTAATATTAACATTATCATTATTCTTTATATTTGCCGCTCGGCCTGCAAATATCAACCAATGAAAAAACAAATTACATTAATATTACTTTGCATTCTCTTTATTTCTGTCGTAAAAAGCAAAAATCTGATACAGAGTTTCGATAAAGCAGCTTTTTATGCTATCTTAAAATCAGGTAAAATTGAGGATATTAATAATGAATTAACATTATTAAGTTCATCATCAGTTACCGAAAAAGATGGTTACGAAGGTGCATTGTTGATGAGAAAAGGCGGCCTTTTACCAATACCCGGCGAAAAGTTAAAATCTTTTAAAAAAGGACGCATTCTACTGGAGACAGCTTTAATGAACGATAACGCCAATGGCGAATACCACTTTTTAAGATTAATAATACAGGAACACGCACCTAAAATTGTCAAATATAATAGTGATATTGAAGCAGATAAGGAATATGTTAAAAAATCATATAAAAACTTATCGCTTGCAGCGCAACATGCCATTATTGATTACAGTAAAAGCTCTAAAATAATACACCCTGATGATTTTCAATAATTATGAATAAAAAAGTATTGGCTATTTATTTTTCGCAATCTGGCCAATTGGGTGAAATTATTGATCATTTTACAGCGCCGCTTATAGAAGCTGGTGTATCTGTTGAAAAAGTGCGCGTCAACCTAAAAGAAAATTACCCATTTCCATGGACGGCCAATGGCTTTTTTAGCGTGATGCCCAATTGCGTGCTGGATGTGCCTGCAGAACTTGCACCCTTTGAATTAAAAGAAAGGAAATATGATCTGGTTATTTTAGGCTACCAGGCCTGGTTTTTATCGCCAAGTATACCGTTCAATTCACTAATGCATGATGCTAAATTAACCGGAATATTAAACAATACCCCAGTTATAACAATTACCGGCGCTCGAAATATGTGGTTGAATGCTTTTGTGAGGGTAAAAAAATTAATTCATGCAACGGGCGCTAAAATTGTTGGCAATGTGGCTTTGGTAGATACTCACCCCAACCCGGTGAGTTTTGTTACCATTTTCCATTGGATGCTACACGGTAAAAAAGATAGATATCTAAACATTTTCCCTCCTCCGGGTGTTCAGCAAACGGACATAGAACATACCAATGTATTTGGGCAACATGTTTTAAACCATTTAAATGAAAACAGCTGGGATACTTTACAACAACAATTGGATGCCGATGGCGCTGTAAAATTAAACTACAACTTAATGGTGATAGAATCTGTTGCTGGTAAGATATTTAGATTTTGGGCCAAGATGATTGCAAAAAAGAAAAACAGATTGCCCTGGATTAAATTATTCAAGTACTACCTGGTTATTGCTTTTTTTGTTGGGGCGCCAATAATTCTTACTATTGATGCAATATTTTTTAAACTATTTTCGCCACGGCGTATCAGCGCTAAAAAACAATATTATTTAAATTTAAACTAATATACCTTATATGTCTGCTACAGAAGTTTACATCAATAGTACTTCGGCTTTTTTTCCAAATGATCCTGTTCCTAACGAGGATATGGAATTATACCTTGGCTATATTAATGGCAAACCTTCCAAATCAAAACCAATTGTATTACGTAACAACGGTATAAAAAACCGCTATTATGCATTAACAAAAGGTGGAAAATCAACCCATACCAATGCCCAGATGACAGCATTGGCAGTAAAAGAATTGTTTAAGAATAACCCTGATAAAATAAAAGAACTTGATCTGCTTTCCTGCGGTACTTCATGCCCTGATCAGATAATGCCAAGCCATGGTGTAATGACCCACGGGTGGTTGCCGGAAGCTGAAGCAATTGAAGTTGTTTCGCCATCGGGTGTTTGCTGCGCAGGGATGCACGCCATTAAATATGCCTACATGGCTATTCGTACGGGCGATGTAAAGCTTGCGGTGGCAACAGGATCTGAAAGATTCTCGGGCTTGCTGGTATCCGACGTATTTGAAGAAGAAGCACAAAAACTAAAGGAACTTAATGATAACCCATACATCGCTTTCCAAAAAGATTTTTTGAGATGGATGTTATCTGATGGAGCTGCGGCATTCCTGATGTCGGATAAACCGAATGAAAACGGAATTAGCCTTAAATTAGATTGGATTGAAGGTATTTCATATGCCAACGAAATGCAAACCTGCATGTACATGGGCGGCGAAAAAATGGAAGACGGTAATTTAAAAGGTTTCATGGACTATACACCTGAAGAGATTATGAATAAATCCGTATTCAGTGTAAAACAGGATATCACTTTATTAAGCGATAATATTGTGCCATTAGGCGGCAAAAAAATAAAAGAGATAATGGAACGCCGTGGCGTTACCGCAGCAGACATCGACTATTTTTTACCGCATATTTCCAGCGATTTTTTCCGGCCTAAAATATATGATTTGGTGCAGATTTATGGCGGCGGCATTCCTTATGAAAAATGGTTCATTAACCTGTATACAGTAGGCAACGTAGGGGCTGCTTCTATTTTCCTGATGATTAATGAATTATTCAACAGCGGAAAATTAAAAAAGGGCGAAAAGCTACTGTTGTTGGTACCCGAAAGCGCCAGATTTTCGTACATGTATGCCATGCTGACCGTTGTTTAAAAAGTGGTTTCATGAAAAAAGAAGATGTACCGCAGGATTTGAGCTCACTTGGTAAAATCACCAAAGAAGTTTGCTATGCTACGGACAAATCTGGCAAATATGTTACGGAACTAAGTAAAGGCTGGGATGTTAAAATAACCGCGCTTGATACGCATTGGGAAGAAATTGAACAGAGAGTAGCTATTGCGAAACAGAAGGTATTAAATCATGAAGCCAGCCCCCTACTGTTTTTTATGGAGAAAAACCTGATGGATGCCGAACTTTTAGCAGGCTATGCAGGTTTCTGGAAATGGCAGGTTAAAAGGCACCTAAGGCCCGAAATATTTAAAAAACTATCTGATAAAAAGCTTCAGCGTTATGCCGAAGTCTTTAATGTGACTATTGATGATCTTAAAAATATAAATGTGCATGAAGCTTAATTTCGAACATCTTCAATCTGCACATTGCGAAAACGGGGTAACAAGAAGTTTATTAAAAAATATAGGCATTAATCAAATAACCGAACCACTGGCTTTTGGTATTGGTTCGGGGTTGTTTTATGTTTATATCCCCCTTTTGAAAATTAATAACGGGCCGGTAATTGCGTTTCGCCCTATGCCCGGTCTTATTTTTAAAAGAACCTGCAAGGCCTTGGGTATACCTGTTATTCGTAAAAAATTTAGCTCCAAACAAAAGGCCGAGGTGTTTTTAAATAGCACTTTAAATGAGGGACATCCCGTTGGCTGCCAGGTTGGAGTATATTATTTAACTTATTTCCCTAAGGAATATCGTTTTCATTTTAATGCCCATAACCTTATTGTTTATGGTAAAGAAGATGATAAATATTTAATCAGCGATCCGGTTATGGAAACCGTAACCAGCCTGAATAGCTACGAACTGGAACGCGTTCGTTTCGCTAGGGGAACGTTATCTCCGCGGGGACAAATTTATTATCCCGAGGCCGGGGCGGTGATAACTGAAGATCAAATTAAAAAAGCGATAGTAAGCGGCATTAAAAAAAATGTTCGCGAAATGCTGAACATTCCGTTTCCTTTTGTCGGCGTAAAAGGCATAAGATATACGGGCAATAAGATAAAACAATGGCGCAATAAGCTTGGTGTAAAACAAGCCGGTTTATATTTGGCACAACTGGTGCGCATGCAGGAAGAAATAGGTACAGGTGGCGGCGGATTCCGGTATATTTATGCGGCTTTTTTACAGGAGGCTTATGCCTATCATCCTATTGATGATTTATTAGAGATATCAAAAATGTTTACCGAATCAGGCGATTTGTGGCGTACTGCGGCTATTCAGGCAGCCGGTATTTATAAGGGCCGCATTACCAGCCAGGAAGATTTTGATACCATGGGCAACTATTTGATTGAAATTGCCGATATAGAGTATAAGGCTTTTACAGCATTGAAAAATATAAAATGGCGGTAGCAGAAACTTATGCAATAAATATTAATGATATGGAGTTCGGTTATCCCGATAATCCGGAAGTATCATTTACGCAGCTAAACTTAAAAATTGCCAAAGGGGAGCGTTTTGGTTTATTTGGACCTAATGGTGCCGGAAAAACCACTTTAATGAACCTGATGACGGGTTTACTTAAAGCCAATAAAGGCCATATATCACTATTAGGGCACGATGTTGATAAGCACAGCAACACAGTAAGCAAACTCTTCGGTTTTGTGCCCCAGGATTTTTCTTTTTACCAGGAATTGTCGCCCGTTGAAAACCTTGAATTTTTCGGCGCATGGTCTGGTTTAACTAAAAAACAGATCAGCCAAAGAACAGATGAGTTATTAGATATTCTTGGATTAGATGAGGTAAGGGACAAACAGGTTCAAAAGTTTTCGGGTGGTATGAAAAGAAGGGTAAACCTGGCTATTGGAGTAATTCATAACCCGCAGATTTTATTTTTGGATGAGCCCACAGTGGGCGTTGATGTGCAAACCCGGCATGCCATTATCAATTATTTAAAAAAACTTAACGATAGTGGCACTACCTTAGTATACACCTCCCACCAACTAAGTGAGGCTGAAGGTTTGTGCGATCAGGTGGCTTTATTGGATGACAGGAAGATAATTACCCAGGGAAATATTCACTCCCTGCTGAAAGAGCATCAGCATAAAACATTGGAAGAATTGTTTATTGATTTAACAGGTAAAGAATACAGAGACTGATGTTTAAACTTTGGATCACCATAAAAAAAGATATCAGGGTATTGCTGCGCGATAAAGTAGGCATTGCATTGATGTTTGTTATGCCCATTTTGCTGGTTATTGTAGTAACCAGCATTCAAAACAGCACTTTTCAACTGGTTAATAAAAACAAACTGCCTATACTGATCAGTAACCAGGATACCGGCGACGCCAGCAAACAACTGGTATCAGCTTTAAGCAAAATCGGCATGTTTAAGGTGTCTTTAACGCCCCAAAGCCGCGACGCGGCTTCAATTGCCGACGCTATGCATAATAAAGATGCAGTGTTGGGAATTGTTATCCCAAAAGATTTTTCAGCAAAGGTGTCAGCAAAGTCAAAACATGTTGCCGGTAAGGCCATGAACAGCTTTGGACTGGAGGGCGATACTGCTAAAAATGCCGATACCAATATTGATCCACTAACGATATATTATAACCCCATTTTGCAGGAGTCTTTACGATTATCAGTAAAAGGAGCGTTGCAAAGTGCCATGCAAATGGTTGAAAGCCGTCAAACTTTAAGAACATTGTATTACTCTATTAATGAGAAACAATTGCCTGAAAAGCTGGAAAATGAAATGTTGAACAGTCAGACAACGGTTAACGAAATTCCGGTTTCAAAAGACGGCACCCGCAGAACACCCAATGCGACTCAGCACAATGTTCCGGCGTGGACAATATTTGCTATGTTTTTCGTCATTATGTCACTAGGCGGCAGCGTAGTAAGAGAAAAAGTGAGTGGCAGTTTTATTCGGCTAAAAACATTACCTACTAATTATTGGGTTGGGCTGCTTTCCAAGCAAATCACTTATATGGGTGTCACTATGCTGCAGGCATTGGTCATATTTTCAATTGGGATATGGTTGTTCCCCTTTATGAACTTGCCGGCCTTAAACCTACCCGGTGATATTGGTGCGCTTGCAATTACTACCTTAATTTGCGGCTGGTGCGCTGTAAGCTATGCTATATGCGTTGGTGTATTTGCTGATACTCAGGAGCAGGCAAATGGTTTCGGTGCCGTATCAATAGTAATTTTAGCTGCTGTAGGCGGACTAATGGTACCAAGTTTCGCCATGCAGGGCACCTTTAAATCGGCAGCAAACCTTTCGCCAATGCATTGGTGCCTTGAAGCTTATTACACGTTATTTTTAGAAAACGGTAAATTGAAAGATATAACAAACAATCTGGCCGCTTTATTTGCTATTACGGTGCTTATACAAGTAGTAACTTACTTTGGATTGAAACGAAAAAATTTAATATAATTGCGCGTGGAAAAAGAAGCACTAAAAAAACAATTAAAAACACAGATTATATCGTTCCTTAACCTTACTCCTTTAACGGCCGAGGAAATTAAAGACGATGAACCTCTATTTGGCGATGGATTAGGACTAGATTCAATTGATTCACTTGAATTAATTGTATTGTTAAAAAAGGAATACGGTATAAACATTCAGGATCCTAAAGAGGGCCGTAAAGTATTACTGGACGTAAATACAATGGTCGATTACATCGAACAAAACAGGACTAAATAATTCTTCTTATAGTTTTACAAAGGTGCCTTTAAATTTAAAACTGATGGCGTCGTTAAAAACAAAGCTGCCGATAACGTGTAAAAGATTGTCGTCTGTTTGATTATAAGACAATTCTAATTTCAGGAGACTATCAATTTGCGGATCAATTAAGCCTAAAAACTTAATCTGATCCGCTTTTTTTAGGCGGATAGTATACCCGAGCGCGCTTTCAAGCACCTCTTTTACTATTTGTAAGATTACCGCCCCTGGCAACACCGGCTGACCGGGAAAATGCCCTTCAAAAATTTGATGGTTTTTATCAATATCAAGAATAGCATCTAACGCCCCATCTTTATGATTTAGGGAAGCTATTTTATAAAAATTGTCTTTCAGCATACTATTTAACAAGCTGTTAGCAGCATTAAAGAATGGTAGGTGTTAAAATAATGATTATAGATCAAAATCTTTTTCGGAGGGTCGGTATTTACCTCATCCTCAATAACAACAGCGGGTACTTCTCCCCTTTTGATAATGTTGGCAGCAAGCCATAAACCAAAGGAAGATGCTGTTGGATATTCGCCACATAAATGTTTAAAATTAGCCAACGAAACGTTGCTAAATACAGATTGATTTAACTGGTCATAAACCGTATCATTTTTCAAATCGCCATTTTTTCCGGTAATTACCAGATCTATATCTTCAATCGACAAATTATATTGCTTTAAAAACAGGGTTATTCGTTTTTCAACTTCTTCAATACTTTCCGGCTTGTAAAAGGTTTGCACACCTTTAAATTCAGCTAAATTACCAGCATTCTCCTTATCGCTTAATAAAAAAAACACAGCGCCCTCCCCGCCTATTGAGCCTTTTGATTGGGTATTGAAAATAGACAAATTATCAACCGGCCATCTTTTATATAAGCCTAAACGGGTTAAAATAGTAAAGCTGGTATCTGTTAGTTCTTCTGTTCCGCCTACTAATATATTATCGGCCTCATTTTCATTTAAAAGCATAACAGCATCAAGCAAGGCGCTTTCAAATGATATTCCTTTGTGTACAAAAGTGCTGTTATAATTGTGGCACTTAAGCAATAAAGCTATTTGTGCGGCAACAGTGTTATGGGTAGATTGAATAAAGGCTGTAGGCGGCAGCATCTCCTCTTCCATCTCAATCATTCTTGTTAAAAAAGACACGGTATCATCTAAACAACCAAAAGCAGTACCGGTTATAATTGCACCTGGCATTTCAACGTTGGCCCGGTTTAAACAGTTTTTAGCAGAAGCCACCCCCATTTTTATGACATGGCTCATGCGCCTGATCGATTTCGCATCGATGAATTGACTATAATCAGGATCAATAGCTGATAAACGCGTGCCGTAGTATTCAGCAGGCTCTGTTAAGAATTCTATATTTTCGAATGTATTTTGCGGTGATACCGCAGCCGACGAACGGATATATATCTTCATTTTAAATTTTCGAAAATATTAACGATGTACAGTTACCGCCAAACCCAAAGGAATTAGACATTACATGATCTATTTGTTTCCCTTTTTGAAATTTAGTTTCGGGACTAAACGGAACCTCATTCATCCGCGTTTCAAACCGCAAATTTGGATAGATAAAACCGTGCTTAACAGCAAGAGCCGAAAAAACTGCTTCAATTCCACCGCTGGCACCTAAAGTGTGGCCAGTAAAAGATTTGGTGGAACTTACAGGCGGATAATGTGGATCAAATAAACGCTTTACTGCGGTGCCCTCTGCACTATCGTTATTGGGCGTGCCCGTACCATGCAAATTAATATAACTGATATTGGATGGCTGTAGATTTGCCTTTTTCAACGCGCCTTTCATAGCCAGGTATGACCCTGTACCATCTGGCGATGAAGCAGTCTGGTGATAAGCATCATTACTGTTATTATATCCGGATAGTTTACAATAAGGGTCGTTTTTCAATGTCTGTGCTACTTTTTCAGAAACCAGTACTACATAACCCGCACCTTCACCCAAATTTAAACCCTGGCGGTTTTCATCAAAAGGTCTGCAAAAATCCTTATCCAAAATCATCAGCGTATTAAAACCGTTTAAAGTAAATTTGGTCAAGGCGTCTGCACCACCTGCCACCACCACATCGAGCAAGCCGTTTTTAATTAACCGTGCGCCATAAAATATCGAATTAGCCGATGATGAACAAGCTGTACTGATAGTGGTTATATAATCTTTGATGCCCAGTTGATCTGCAATGGCTTCTGTCACGCTTCCACATTCGTGATCAAATACGTTACGCAATTTTCCTTTTTTATTGTCGGCCAAAAACGGAACAAAAAAAGCTTCACTTTTGTCCATACCTCCTACCGTGTTGGCAGATATAAAGCCAACCCTCAAAGATGCCAAGCCGGGGATCGCAGCATCATTTAAAGCCTCTTTAGCAGCTAATACGCCTAACATGGTGGTACGGCTAATATCAGCAGGCAATCCAGTCATTTCAGCAAGTTCATCATTGGTAAACTTAACCTCAGCAACAGGTAAGTTATTGCGATGAATGGTTTGCATATGTGTGATATCACCGATTCCCGAGTTTTCACTTTCAAAAGCAGTAAGGCATTCAGCGGCATTATTTCCGATGGCCGAAATTACCCCTATTCCAGCTACATAGATGTCGGGCGAGTTTGTTAAAGGCATTTCTTTATTATCAAATATCATATTCAATTGCTCTTTTGTAAAAGAGACTGATTTATCATTCTCGTTCTTTTCAATCAAAAATAAAGCCGCTTTATAATCTTCGCCTGTCAATTCAATCCATCCACAAATACAAGCCTGCATCAAGTTATTATCAAACAAATTGCTTACATAGTTTTCTATAAATTCAGCGTTAAAGTGTTCACATATAAAAAAAGCATCTTCACCTTTAAAATTATTGCGGATGCATATTTCACCGGTAACAATATTAGGCAACGTATAAACAAACAACGAAGGACTTGCTATATCTTCAACACTTACCAAATATTTAAGATCAGTATCTAAGCTGGCGTTAGCATTTGAGAAAATTAAACCCACATCTTCCGGCTTATATCTATCCTTTGCAAAACTATCTTTTAACAAAACCTCAGAAGCGAGCCAGCCCAATTTACTCAGATTGTCCATTTTGTAAAACCTCGAGTAGTTAATATCAAAATGTTTGTAAACAGAAATTAAGAAATTGGCGACATCTGGTGAGTTATCGGCAAAAACAGAAATACCATTTTTATAAACAGTATTATGGTTGATGACGCAACTTGATGTTATATATTTTTTTGAAATCAAATCTGGCAAACTTTGAATTATTTAACGGGGAGAAATATTGGTCAACTGGTACATAAGCACCATCTCATAATATGCCTCTTGGCTAAACATCAGTGCCTGTTTAAATTAACAGCAAGCGGCAAGACCTAAGGATTTGCTACCTTTTTACTATACATTTAGTTACAGCAAATATACAATATAGGTTGTTTACGCGATAAGCTTTATAATTAAAAGCAGTATTCTCTTTATCGAAAGAAATACCTATCTGATGACAGTTACTGGCCCCGAAAGTACCTGCCCGTTAACTTTTAAGTCGATAACATAATAATAGGTTCCGGGAGGGATTACTTTTCCATTGCAAGTACCGTCCCATGACGAGCCGTAACCAACAGAGTGAAATACTTTTCCGCCATATCTGTCAAATACATCTATCACCGCTCTTTGATATGCTACCAGACCGCGCACATCCCATAAATCATTCACGCCATCGTTATTGGGTGTAAATGCATTAGGAACTGTTATTTTTGGCGATACAATTATAGTAGCCTGATCCTGGCTCGAGCATCCGAGACTGTCGGTAACTACAAGTGTATAGGTAATATTGGCATCTCCCCCGGTTATTGTTGGGTTTTTTACCGTTGTACTGCTGATATTAATATCAGGCGACCATTGATACTTCACATTTTGATCATTCACAACCGGTTGTAAAATAATGGTATTATCTTTCAACACATACCTTGTACCACCAGCATACACAATCGGTAATGGAGCAAAATTAATTACTAACGAATCAGCTTCCGTGTAGCATTGACCAGGGTTGTTAGCGTGAAGCGTTAATGTCACTTTTCCGTTATTCATATCAACTTTACCGGGAAGATAAACAGCATTCGGCTCAGATGCCGATGGGCTAAAGGTGCCGTTACCTGTCGTGCTCCAGAAGCCACCACCAGGTGCAAATACTTGTCCATTCAACTGAACACTTGCAGTCTGTTCACAAACTGTTTGGTTATTTCCAGCTTTAACGCCTGTTGATAATTGGAATTTCACCTGCATAGTTGAAGTTGAAATAGTACAATTATCGGGACTTGTGGATGACAAGGTAAGCTTAACAAGCTCTGAAGCCATATCCTGTGCAGACGGATAATATTGTGCATTTAAGGAATTGCTCGACGGCAGGAATGACCCCGTTCCGCTGCTTGTCCAAATACCCGTTGTTGTACCGCCGGATACATTACCATTAAGATTAATTACCGGTGTGTTGAGACAAACAATCTGATCTGGCCCGGCATTGGCCAGCGGTGGCGGATCTACAACCACTGCAACCGGCAAGGCGTTGCTCGAACAGCCGTTGATAATGGTGTACAAATTATAAGTACCAGTATTAGCTAATGTTACATTATTAATAACAGGGTTTTGATCGGCAGAAATAAAACCATTCGGGCCGGTCCACAAATAAGATGCGTTGGCAATTGCAGGTGTATTCAGCGCGATGGAGCTGCCCAAACAAACAGGTGAATTACTGTTAGCTTGTGGCGTTTGCGTTCGGGGATTTATAGTTACATACAGATAAAAAACCGTACCGTTACAATTGTAACTCATCGGTTTAATAATATAAGTAACACTTACGGGATGGGTAGTGGTGTTGAACAAAGTTTCATTAATAGTATCCATTGTCATACCTGTTACCGCCGCATTTTTTATCCCTGTAACCGCCGCCCGCGACCAACTGAATGTTGTTGAAGCTACGTTTGATGTAATTGCATAGTTTAATGGCGATCCGTTACAAATAGCCTTTGTTGTGGGGCTGGTGATGCTGGCCTGCGGGTTAACGGTAACTGCTAAAGTAAATGTTGTTCCCTGGCAGGTTCCGGTTTGATAATTAAACACATATGAAACTTTTACCGGCGCATTACTTGTATTATATAAAACTTCATTTACGCTAGTGCTTGCCTGTCCGGTTATAGCCGTATTTCTTATTCCATCTACCGCAGCTCTGCTCCACTTTACACCCACATTAGCAGTGTTAAAAGTAAGCTTATAGTCAACAGATGCTCCGTTACAAATGGTAATTTTGTTGGTACTTGTAACTACCGGAATTGGATAAACTGATACAACAAGGTTAAATGGTGTTCCGGTACAGCCATCGGCAACAGGCGTAATTATATAGGTAACAGTTGCCATGGTATTACCTGTATTAATTAACGTTTCATTAATTGCGGCCGAGCTTTGACTGTTTACAGCGACATTACTTATACCTGTAACTGCAGCACGGCTCCACAAAAATTTGGTACCGCTTACATTTGATTGTATGGTGTAATTCAAACTGTTTCCACTGCAAATACTTAATGACGAGGCACTTGTTATAGAGGGCACAGGATTAGCTATTACATTCACCTTTGTCCTTGGGCTTTCGCAGAAATAATAAAAAAGCACCGATTGTACATAATAAGCGGTATCTTTTATAATATAAGGAGTTTGATAAGTACTACCCTGCGACAAGAGATGCCCACCGGTTGGCGCATCATACCATGCATAACTACCCGGCGATCCACTGGCGGTAAGCGTTGCAGAATTACCCACACAAATAGTAACGTTCTGCGCTATGGGCTTAACCGGCGCTGAAAGGACGGTTACTGTAACGGCACTACGTTGACTGGTAATACCGTTCATAGTAGTTTGTACATAATAAGTTTTGTTAGCAGCAAGCGACGGCGTAATGTACAACGGCCCCGACTCCAACAGGTTGCCGCCTGTTGCCGCATCAAACCATTGGTAACAACCACCTGGCGCAACAGCTGATAATATCCCCTCTCTTCCATAGCAGATACTAATATTAGCAGCTTTAGGCGCGCTCACCGACGTTGCTGCCGTAACAGATGCCGGTATGGTTTGACATTGACCAGGCGGCAGAACTGTGACTGTAATTGGTGTACGAGGCCCGCTGCAACCATTTAAAACATTCTCTACATAATAAGTTTTGCTGGCCGTTAGCGCCGGAGTAATATATTCCGGGTTGGATATCAATTGATTACCACCTGTCGGCGCATCATACCATTCAAAAGTATCATTACCATTAGCCGAATTTAAGGAAGCAAAAAGCATGGCTTGACCTCCTGAGCAAATAGAAACTCTTGATGCAGTAACAACCTGGTTATCAGTACACACAGGCGTGCCAAAAGTAGACGGCGCCAGCGGGATTGGGAGGATAGATACCGTAACAGGCGTTCTCGAACTTATACAGCCATTTACTGTTATCTGCACATAATAAGTTGCGGATGAATTAACCGGCGGGGTTATATAGGTTTGTGTTGACGCTAGTAAATTACCACCCTGTGGCGCATCGTACCATGCATAGGTGCCGCTATCTAAAGATGTGGCGGTTAATGTATTAACCGAGCCCGAGCAAGTTATCAACCCTGCAGCAGCAGGTGCGTCCGGAGCCTTGTTTACAGTAACATTTACCGGCGATACAGGGCTGGAACATTGACCATTTGTTACGGCAACATAGTAGGTTGTTGAGTTTTTAAGCACAGGTGTATTGAAAGTATTCCCAGTGGCTAAAACAGTTGAACTCCCTGGCGAGTCAAACCATTGTAAAGTACCACCCGCGCCCGATGCACTCAGCGTTACACTGGTGCCAAAACAGGTCATAGCATCCTGGGTAACGGGTGCCGGCGGTATCGGCTCAACAGTTACTGTAACGGGCGTACGTGCACTTACACAACCTGCAGAGGTTGTAATTTGCGCATAGAACGTAGTGGTTTGTGTTAGTGGAGGCGTAGTAAAGTCTGTACTTGATATTAAAGAGGGACCGCCAACTGGAGTTGTAAACCAATCATATATACCATCTGCACCGGTTGCATGCAGATTAACCGTTCCTCCTGAGCAAACGCTGGTATTCGGCACCACTGGCGCATTAAGCTGCGGTGCTACAAAAGCAATAACCTCGGTAGGTGCACTTACACATCCATTAGTAGTTGCAACCACGTAATAAGCCGTTGTTGTAGTTAGTACCGGAGTAGCAAACTTAGACGATGTGCCTAAAACCGGTCCACCAGATGCACCGGACGCATTAGCATACCAATTATAACTATCAGCTCCGCCCGCTGTTAAAACAGCAGATGTGCCGTAGCAAATTGGTGTATTATAAACCGCAGGGCCACCAAAAAGACTTATCAAAACCGGAGTTCTGGGACTGGTACAGCCATTTATGGTTGTTTCAACATAATAAGTAACAGCGTTTACAACAGGTGGGGTTACAAATGTAGCACTGGTTGCTAATAAATTACCTCCAACAGGGGCATCATACCACTGATACATCCCCCCGGGAGCAGTAGCAGTAAGGGTTGCATTGCTATTAGGGCAAACTATTGCGTTAGCTGCTGTTGGTGCTGTGGGAATAGGGTTGGCACTGATAGCTATATCATCAATTGCCTGTCCGCCGCCCGGAGTGGCATCACTTACCATAACCTCATAATCGCCCCCTTTATTAACATTGATAGATGAGGTTGTTTCTCCTGTGTTCCAGATATAGGTATATGGCGCAGTACCGCCCGATACATTGGCGGTTAATGTGACAGCGGTACCTGAACAAATTGAGATTGCCGATGAAGATATCTTTACTGTTAATACAACAGATTTTCCATAACCACACAGGCTAAGGGAAATAAAAAGAACAACAAATATTAAAAATCGGCTCCGCATTGCTAAAAACATTATTTTATCATCCGGAGCACCGATAAATTGTTATCGTACATCTCGTTACATTAAAAAAATTATAATCAATAGTCTAGTTAAAAAAGTATCATACGTTAATATGAATGCCTGTTGGTACGGAATTATAATTTTTTTGTTACACAAATGGGGATTTTATTTTTTTCCGGAGGTGGACATTTATTGACTTTTGTTAATAATTTGGCCAGGAAGCCCAATATTTTAACAAATAGGTTAAAACCAATAAAAAACCAAAAGGAGTATTTTTATTTGAGTTGAAGGAGTTCTGTTAGGCCGTCATCGGCAGGTTGGGTGATTTATTTACCACAGACTCAGCAATGTGGTAAATTAGTACATATTAGCCTAATATTTCCTAAACGCCACTGCGGCATTGCAGCCACCAAAACCAGAGGCGGTTTTAAGGCAATTAGTTAGTTTTTTAGAAGATATCAACTCCGTAGCAATGTTGATTGGCGTGCTTACGCCTATCGCTTTAAAACCTAATGTGGGAATTATGATATTTTCTTTCAGAGACTGAATGGAGATTATAGATTCTATTAAACCCGCAGCACCCAATGTATGCCCATAATAACCTTTTAAGCTATTTGAAGGCACATTTTGAAGATTTGATAAATTAATGGCCTTAGCCTCCATCTCATCATTATAGATTGTTGCTGTTCCATGTGCCGAAACAAAATCGATATCGGTTGCCGACAGATTTGCCTGTTGAAGCGTTGATTCAATTGCATGGGCAAGCTCTGCGCCTGTACGCGAAGGCGCCGAAATATGATTAGCATCATTACTCACGGCGCCACCCGTAACCTGTATATTACCACTATTGTTTAATTTAGATGATAGTATCATCGTTGCGGCACCTTCGCCAAGATTAATACCATCACGATCAATATCAAATGGTTTGCAACGAGTTTGGCTAATGGCCTGAAATGACTGAAAACCAGATAAAATAAATTTGGTAATGACATCAGCCCCGGCAACAACGATATTTTCGTATTGACCGGATTGAATCAATCTCATTCCTGTGGTGACTCCCATTATGCCGGAGATACAGGCGTTTGAAATTACAATGGGTGAATTAACAAAACCGAAATATTCGGCTATTAACGTAGCAGATGTATTTAAAGCAATCCGCTTTTTTAGATCAACAGAAAAACTATTTGTTTCAAGTAGCCCGATATTCCCTTTGGTTGATGATAAAATAAGCACGATTTTTTTATCCCGGGGATTTACACCGCTGTTACTTAATGCTTCTTCAATGGAAGCAATAAGTAATTGTTCAAATTTTGTGTGGGCAGATTTATCGCTGAAGCTTGTTTTGGAGAATAAAGAAGCATAAAAACGCTGATCAGCAATTTGAGGATCAGTCTGTTCTTTAACACCGGAGCCCCCCGCCTTTAATTGACTAAAATTTTCAGCCGTTGTTTTTCCGAGCGGCGAAAATATATTATCAGCAACAACGTAAACTGCGGCCATCTTTATTCCCTGATAAAAATATTCATTTCACACCGCGCCATAATAACATCTTTACACTTTATAACTCCCGAGATTATTGTCACGTCAAACACCTGATTCTCCATTCTAATGGTTGTAACGAGTTCATCGTTCGTTTTCGGTAAGTCAAATACCTCGAAGTTTTTCACCGCGCCGATATATCCAATAGCAACCAGCTTATTATCTCTTTTTGCAATATATCCTGCCTGCATGGCAGCCGTTTGCGCAATATTTTCCATCATACCTGCTTCAGTAAACACATCGTCAATAACTAAAACATTATCTTCAATTACCTTAAACGAGGTTTGAGTGATAAATTCATCACAATACAATAGCTTATCAACCATCACAAATGGTGGTCTTTGTGGTATAAATGATAAAATATCGTCAGTTATTACCATAAAACTAGTTATGAATATAAACCACCATTTACAGATAATACTTGCCCTGTTATATAAGCTGCATCTTTTGAAGCTAAGAAACCAACTGCGTAGGCGACTTCATCGGCAGACCCAAAACGATTAACCGGGATCATTCGTTTCAGTTCCTTTTCATCTAAATCCTCGGTCATATCGGTTTTTATAAAGCCAGGTGCAACCGCGTTTACGGTAATACCACTCCTCCCAACCTCTTGCGCCAACGACTTGGTTGCGCCTATAACCCCCGCTTTAGCAGCCGAGTAATTGGCTTGCCCCGGTAAACCTTTCAAGCCCGAAAGCGAAACCACATTTATAATTCTGCCATATCGGTTCATCATCATCCCATCAAGTACCAGGCGGGTAACAAAGAAAAATCCTTCCAAACTGGTTTTGATAACATTGTCCCACTGCTCATCTTTCATCCAGGCCATCAAACTATCATCTTTTATGCCTGCATTATTTATTAAAACTTCAATAATATCATCAGCGTGACCGGTAATCCATCCTCCCAAAACCTGTTTAATATCGTCTCGTTGCGCAACATCAAATTGGAGTAGTTCGCCGTCGCCTCCATTCTCTTTAATTAAAGAAAGCGTGGCTTCTGCTTCTTGTAAATTGCTTTTATAATTTACAAGCACGTAATAACCCATTGCTGCCAACTTAATACAAATTGACCTGCCAATTCCGCGCGAACCACCTGTAACTAAAGCAGTTTTCATAGTTTAATCATTAAACGAAATAGTCGGATGAGCATTTTCAAGATAGACTCTTACCTTTTCCATTTCTTTATACCGTGCCTGGTCTTCAATAAATTTCGGAAATATTTTTCTTATCTCTTTGTATAAAGCCAATGTTTGCGGTGATAACCTGTCCTGGCACTCTAAATAATCAATAGCTTGCACAATGGTCATCAACTGAATACCTAATACAGCGAAAGTGTTATCTATCACTTTTTTAGTTATTAATGCAGCGTTACAGCCCATGCTTACAATGTCCTGGTTATCGTTATTATTAGGGATACTATGCACGTACATGGGGAACGACAATGTTTGATTTTCAGCAACTGTTGATGTTGCTGTAAATTGTACACCCTGCATACCGAAATTTAAACCCAATACACCCAAATTTACAAAAGGAGGGAATTTTTGGTTGAGCTTATTATTCAGCAGATAGTTTAATTGACGCTCAGAAAGCATGGATAGCTTGGTAATTGCAATTTTCAGCTTGTCCATTTCCAACGAAACGTAATCTCCATGGAAGTTTCCGCCATGAAAAACATTATGATTTACGTGGTCAATAACCGGATTATCATTTACTGAATTTAACTCGTTTGTAATTACATTCTCGGCCTGAGTTATAGTATCATAAATTGGCCCCAAAACCTGTGTTACACATCGTAGGGAATAATACTCCTGCACTTTATCCTCAAAAACCTCCATATCGATATTATCAGGATGATACAAATGATCTGAACGTTTCCTGATCATTTTGCTTCCTTTCAAAATATCGCGCATGGTGGCAGCAATGCGATTTTGCCCTTTATGGTGTTTTACAATATTTAATTCGTGCGAAAAATGATCATCATAAGCCTCCACTATCTCATTGGTCATTGCCGAAAACATTGCTGACCAACCTAACAGCTTCTGGGCTTGGATGATATTCACCATACCAATACCAGTCATTGCGGATGTGCCATTCAAAATAGCCAAGCCTTCCCGCACATGGATGGAAAGTGGTTTTATGTTTAATTCTTTGAATACTTCTTCCGTCGGGCGCAGCTTATCTTCATAAATAACTTCGCCCTCTCCTATCAGCACCAAACCTAAATGAGCCAATTGTACCAAATCGCCGCTTGCTCCCACGCCGCCGTGCTCAAAAATACACGGAGTAACGTTTTTATTTATCAGCTCACGTAGTAGTTCCACCACATCGGTATGTACACCCGAATAAGCCTGCATCAAGCTATTTAACCGAGCTATCATTAAAGCTTTAACCAAAACAGGCGATAGTAACGCTCCGCTGCCAGAGCTATGGCTGCGAATAAGGTTATATTGCAGTTGAAGCAGATTTTCTTCGCTTACTTTATATTGAGCCATTGGCCCAAAACCTGTATTAATACCGTAAATTAATTTATTTGACGAGAATTGCTGAAGAAACTGAAAATTTACTTTAACCTTTTCTAAAGCCGATGAGGGTAATGTAACTGTCTTATTATTAAATATAATGTCAGAGAAGTTTTCTAACGTGAGGACGTCTTGTCCAACGGGTACCATAAGCAGAATTTGTTTTTATTTTAAATGGTAAATATAGGTTTTTAGTTGATTAGCACGAGAATATTGAATGTGGCAAATCTCTTTGATTAAATCCTGCGGTCGATAAACTTGATCACTTTGCGGCTGGCTTCCTTAAATTGCATTTTGTGTATTTCCTCTGCACCTATGTAATTTACATGCGGGCTAACCCTTAACCTGGCTTGCAAATAAGCTCTTATCCTGTTATCGCAAGCTTTACTGTCATCCAGTGGCAAAATGTGAATCAACACTTCATCCATACCAATTTCATTAGAATAAACATCTACCACAAAATCAAGCACCTCCTCCATTTCATTCAGCAAATCAAAAAGCGCTGGCGGATATAAGGTAGTGCCTTTAAATTTTATCATTTGCTTTTTACGACCAATAACCGGCGAAAGGCGCAAACTGGTGCGACCACAGGCACAAGGTTCATTATCATAAGCACAAATATCTCCGGTTTTATAACGCAGCAGCGGCATACCTTCAACACCAAGCGTGGTAATAGTTACCTCGCCGGGCGTATTTGTGGCAACGTGTTCGTTATTTTCATCAAGCAGCTCAACTATAACCAGTTCCGGCTGTAAGTGGCCACCGCGTCCCTCGCTGCATTCTGTAAAAGCGGTTTGCATTTCTGTTGATGCATAGGTAGAATATAGATGAATATCCCAGGCTTCGGTTATCTTTTTCCCAAGAATGTTGTATGAAAAATCGGTATTGCGGATATTTTCGCCAATACAAATCGCTTTTTTTACCGACGAGCTATTCAGATCAATATTATTTTCCTGAGCGAATTTTATCAGCTTTAAAATAAACGAGGGAACGGCAACAATAGCTGTTGGTTTTAACCGCTGAATGGTTTCCCATTGTAAAGACGGCACACCGGGACCTAAACGGATAATACCGGCCCCCAGCTTCCTTAAACCCATATAATAGGCAATACCGGCCATAAACTGCCTGTCCAGCGTCAGCATCAATTGATAGGTATCAGCAGATGAACCATCGGCGCAGCTAAATGAATTAAACTCATTGTCTGTCAGTCTATTCAGGTCATTTTCTGTTAAAGCAATGGTAACAGGGCTGCCCAGCGTACCCGATGTTGAAGTAAATTCCACAATTTGTTGTGGGTCAACGCATAAAAAATCATTATTTCTCTGTTGTAAATCTTCTTTGCTGGTAGTTGGCAAGGATGGCAGATCAGCCAATGTTTTTATTGCCGAAATATCAACCTTATGTTTTACAAACAATTCCTTGTAAAACGGAGATTTTGCGTGCAAATAGACCAATAGTTCCTTAAGCTTTTGCTCCTGTAAAAGAGTTGCCTTGTCAATAGAAAAAAATGATGTAGCAGGTAAATTCATATTATTGAAACAAAGAAACCAAAATTATTTAAAAAAATGGCGGTGGGTTTAAAACCCATTGCTGCAACAATAGATTAGTTATTTAGTTTATAAGGCTTGAAAAAGTCCCATATTACCTGGCAGGCGTTTAAATTTTTAGTGGTTTTACCTACAATAAATTCGGGCATAAACTGCCAGCCACCCGGCCAGGTGTGGCCGCCGTTGTTAATAGTATAACCTACAACTTTAATTCCGTTAGCCGGGTTCAAATACTCTTCTTTAACAACACTTGTACTATCTTTTGCCGTGTCCGCAATATTTGTGATTACAGGCTTCGGGTTGCAACCATCCAGTTTAATCCACTTCTGCAATATCTCTTTTTGCGAGTAAATTTGCCTGCCAAACATTTTACCTCCGTTGTACGATACAATTTTATCTTTTGTACCATGCATATAAATTACCGGCATAGGGCTAACCAGATCATACCCTTCATTTACATCTAACGATGCTGCAACAACCGCTATAGCTGCTATTCTTTTATACAATTGGCATGCTAAGCGCGAGGTCATAAATCCGCCGTTCGATATCCCGGTGACGTAAATCCTTTCAGGGTCGATATGATAGGTATTGATGGCGTAGGTAATCAATCGGTCTATAAATTTCACATCATCAATACCGCCATTGTTTTTACCATCATGCCAAATGTGTTTCGATGCCGGGCATATCACTATAAATTTATCCTTATCAGCAATGGGCCTGAAATCTGCCAGATGAAACTGTCCTTTCGGGCTGGCAAAACCACCATGCAGCGAAATAATCAAAGCCATTTTATAATCTTTATCAGTAATAGATGGAATATAGGTAAGAAACGATCGCTTGATGCTGTCGACCATCATATTTTCTTCTATTTGTTTGGGCTGACTATAAGCGATAACACTGCTAAGCATCATGATAACCGAAAAGATAAACTTCATGTAGATGTTGTTTGTTAAAACAATTACGCATTAAGCTGCAAAAACGTTTTCCGCCAAATAAAGAAAACTTAATTATAATTTGTTTTGATATCGCAGCACTCATTTGATTGTTTAACTGATACGGTGTTATTTAATAATAATCTTTTGCAATGTCGCGGTAATTGACTAAAATGGCGCTTTATTTAATTATAACTTAAACTAACGTTTAAACGTATAAAAAACCAATTTGATAATTCCTTTAAAATCAATACCCCTGCAATTACGTAGTTATTAATAAAAGTTTACAATTAAAATATATTAATGGCAGGCATTCCCAATAAAACAGGTAAAATTATTATGGATAACAATTTGCTCATTCATCAATTATTTGAAAAGCAAAAAAACAAAACACCTGATGCCATTGCTGTTATATTCAATAATAATAAACTAACCTACAGCCAGTTAAATCAAAAATCCAACAATATATCCAACCAGATATTAAGTATCTCGCCCAATGCCGAAATTATTGGCGTAAGTACTAACCGTTCAATAGAAACCATTATAAGCATACTCGCTATTTTAAAAGCAGGTAAAGCATATTTGCCGCTAGATGTTGATTACCCACAACACCGTTTACAACAAATTATCAACGACTCAGGCATTGACTTGTGCCTTTCATCTTCCGCACAAAAACCATTATTTGAGTCCTTTTCCATAAAAGTATTAGCAACAGATTTAGACTATCCTGCGGCAACAGCGCCTGTTGTGACAAATCAATCGGGATGCTATGTCTTATATACATCGGGTTCTACGGGAACACCTAAGGGAGTATTCATGGGGCACGCTGCACTAGCCAATTTGTTATTGTGGCAACAAAAACACTCAGCATCTGCGCTTGGTTTTAATACGCTGCAATTTGCACCATTAACGTTTGATGTCTCCTTTCAGGAGATTTTTGCTACCCTTACCATTGGCGGCACTTTAGTTTTGGTTGACGACGGTTTAAGGATTGACCCTTACCAATTGTTGCGTTACATCGATCAGCACAAGGTTAATCGCATTATTTTGCCATTTGTAGTGCTTCAGTATTTGGCAGAGGCAGCGAATGCTGAAAAATATTTTCCTACGTGTTTGAAAGAAGTAATAACTTCTGGCGAGCAATTAAAAATCACTCCTCAAATAGTTAGCTTCTTTTCTTCCCTGCCGGGATGCGTCTTATTTAATCAATATGGCCCTACCGAAACACATGTAGTTACCCAACTGGTATTAGATGGCGATCCGGCCCAGTGGCCGCTATTACCTTCCATAGGTACCACTATTGATAATACCGATATCCTGATTCTTGACGAAAACCTCAAAGAACTTCTTTATGGCGAAGTCGGCGAGTTATGCGTAAGCGGCCTAAGTTTGGCCAATGGTTATCTTAACCGGCCTGAATTAACGGCCGAAAAATTTATCAACTGGCAAAATACTACTGGTAAAACAACACGAATTTACCGCACAGGCGATTTGGCAAGATATCTTCCAAATGGCAGCATCGAATACCTTGGTCGCCGCGATACACAGGTTAAAATTCGAGGTAACAGGGTTGAATTGGGCGAAATAGAAGTATTGATAAACCAATTAAATGATATTAAACAAGCCATTGTTGTAGCGCACGAAGATACAACCGGGCAAAAGCGTTTAGTAGCTTACCTGGTCTCTGCAAACAGTCGTCAGGATACTGATCATGTACGCAAATATATTGAGGGCAAACTGCCCGACTTTATGCTGCCTTCGGCCTATGTTTGGCTTAGTGAACTTCCAAAAACTACCAGCGGCAAAGTCGACAGAAATAATTTACCGAAGCCGGAGCTGACAAGACCGGAGTTGAATGTTTTATACAAAGCGCCATCCACTCTCATTGAGAAAAACGTTGCCGGCATTTGGAAGGAATTGCTTTTGCTGGATAAAATTGGCATTGATGATAGCTTTTTCCTCCTTGGCGGTAATTCGCTACTGGCTTTAAAATGCGTGGCCGAATTAAAACAGCGTTTTAGTCTTCATATTCCGGTCACTAAATTATATCAATATCCAACTATAGACGGCATTGTAAATTACTTGCAAGGCGCTAATAAAACCTCCACCACTCCTCAACCACAAAAAAGCAAAAACAACACAGCGGATAAAAGTATTGCTATTATTGGCATGGCCGGCCGTTTTCCGGGAGCAAATACGTTAGAAGAATTCTGGGACTTGCTATCGGGTGGCAAAGAAGCAATTAGTTTTTTTAACGATGATGAGTTAGATCCTTCTATTGCACCTGGCATTAAAAACAACCCTAACTATGTAAAAGCCAGGGGCATCATCGATAGAGCCGACGAGTTTGATGCTGCTTTTTTTGGCTTTAACACACGCTCTGTCGAATTAATGGATCCGCAGCAACGGCTTTTCCTGGAACTAGCCTGGGAAACACTGGAAAATACAGGTTATCTGCCACAAAAATATAATGGTGCGGTAGGCGTATTTGCAGGCAGCGGGTATAATACTTATTTTACCAATAACATTTTAGCTCATCCCGAACTGGTTGAGCAATACGGGGAATTTAACACCCGGGCACTTAATGAAAAAGATTACATTGCCACACGCACGGCCTATCAATTAAATTTAAAAGGCCCAGCTGTTTCGGTTTATGCTGCATGCTCCACATCCCTTTTGGCCATAGCACAGGCAGTAAGCAGTTTAAGAAACGGACAGTGTGATATCGCTTTAGCGGGTGCTGCCTCTATTACCTCACCGTTAAAAAGCGGGCATTTATACGAGGAAGGCTCCATTTTGAGTAAAGATGGTCATTGCCGTCCGTTTGATGCTAACGCCAGTGGAACAGTATTTAGCGATGGCGCAGGCGTGGTACTTTTAAAAACGGTGGAGGATGCCATACGTGACAATGACACCATCTACGCAGTAATAAAAGGAATTGGTATTAATAACGATGGCGCAGGTAAAAGCAGTTTCGGAGGCCCGAGCGCTGAAGGACAAGCCGGAGCAATTGCCATGGCTATTGCTGATGCAAATATTGATGCATCTACCATTAGTTATATTGAGGCACATGGAACAGCAACGCCATTAGGTGATCCTATAGAAATTGAAGGGCTACATGAAGCCTTCGGAACACAGGACAAAAAGCATTATTGCGCTATTGGGTCTTTAAAAAGCAATTTGGGCCATTTAACAGCCGCATCCGGTGTAGCTGGGCTAATAAAAACGACTTTGGCGCTTAATCATCAACAAATACCCGCCTCCTTATTTTTCAATAAGCTTAATCCTGATATTGACCTATCTGATAGTCCTTTTTATATTAATGCCGAATTAAAAGACTGGGAGTCAGTTGGCAAAAGGCGGGCCGGCGTTAGCTCCTTTGGCGTTGGTGGTACAAACGTACACGTCGTTTTAGAAGAATTTGAAAAAGTACAGCCAACTTCAAGTGCCGCGACGCCATTTTCTCTAATTACCTGGTCGGCCAAAACAGAAAACAGTGTTGCTGCTTATGCGCAAAAATTAGCTATATGGGTTGAAAACAATCCAGACATCAATGTTGCTGATATTGCCTATACCCTGCAAAATACAAGGGCCGATTTTAACTCGCGGAGGTTTCTGATTGCCGCAGATCGCGCAGAATTGCTAAATCAATTAAACGCTTTATCAGCCCCAAACACTACCAAAACATTAAGCACAAAAGCATCTGATATTGTATTTATGTTTCCCGGCCAGGGTTCGCAATATGTAAATATGGGCCAGGAATTATATGATAACGAGCCGGTTTTCAAAGCTGCCGTTCATGAATGCGTTGATCTTTTAAAAGATACTCCCCATGCTCATATTTTAGAAGTAATTTACCCAGCAGTAACCAACGAAACATCAGCCGAAAAAATAAAAAATACTTTTTATGCCCAACCGGCCATATTTATTATGGAATACGCCATGGCAAAACTTTGGACGCATTGGGGTATACAACCTACTATATTTACCGGGCACAGCATTGGCGAGTTTGTAGCGGCACATTTCGCAGGGGTATTCAACCTTAAAGATGCTTTGTTTTTAATCTCCAGCCGCGCCGAAATGGTAAGCAAAGTTAAAAAAGGCAGCATGTTATCTGTCAAGATGGCCAATGAACAATTGCAAGCCATAATGCCTGATAATATATCGCTGGCAGCTATTAACAGTTACAACCTTAGTGTAATAGCCGGTCCCGATGACGCTATAGCTGATTTTTGGGCACAATTAGACGCCAAGAGTATTCCAGCCCGTTTGCTGCAAACCAGTCATGCGTTTCACTCCGCCATGATGGATCAAATTGTTGAACCATTTGAGGCCGTAGTAAAAACTGTTAAATTAAATCCTCCTATCAAACCTATAATTTCCACCCTTACAGGCAGATGGGCAAGCGAAGCTGAAGTAACCAATCCACAATATTGGGCGCAGCATTTACGCCGCACTGTTCGCTTTGCGGATGCTATTGATACTATTCAAGAGCATGATCACAGTATTTTGATAGAGGTTGGGCCAGGTTCAATATTAGCAACGCTTGCACGTCAGCAAATGAAGACTAATCCGATGGTTACTCTGCCCGGATTCGAAAAAAATGAAACTCAAACGGAGTATTATTCCGTATTAAGATCATTAGGTTTGTTATGGTTAAATGGCGCCGAGCCTGATTGGAAGTTATTTTACCAAAATCAGCAACGCATTCGTTTAAACTTACCGGCCTACGCATTTGATAAAAAACGTTATTGGCTCCAACCCAAACCCCATGGAATTGAGGCAGTCGCAAAAAATGAGAAACCTGAAATAAGTGAACAACTAACCCAACAACCGTTATACAGCGTATTGATGAGACGAGATATTTTGACCGAAAAGTTAAAGGAATTATTTGAAGATGCTTCCGGCATTGAAATTGATGCTATTTCGGTAGATATGAATTTTATTGAAATGGGGTTCGATTCTTTGCTGCTTACCCAAATAGCAACTAATCTTAAAAAACAATTTAATGTTCCAATTACATTCAGAAAGTTGTTTGAAGAATATAACAGCATCAATTCACTGGCAACTTATTTAGATACTAATTTACCCGCAGAACAATTTAAGCAGCAGTTACCTTCACAACAATATAATCACCCTACGCCAACGCTTCAAGCGTCGGGTCAACTTAACGGTAACCTTACACTCGATTTAATTTCCCAACAAATTCAATTACTTGCAAGCCAATTGGCGCTGTTGCAAAATTCAGGTAACACTTCTGTGCCAGTTCAAGCGCCAGTTGAAAAAAACAATTCAACTAACAGATTTTCTGCACAATATGAATTAACGCCTGAAGAGCAAGTTGAAGTTAAAAAACCATTTGGTGCAACTGCCCGTATCGAAAAACAGATACAGGGTTTAACCGAAAAACAACAGTCATTTTTAACTCAGCTTATTAGTCGTTACAATAAAAAAACAGCAAAAAGTAAAGAGTATACGCAAAAACATCGTGCACATATGGCCGACCCGCGCGTGGTAAGCGGATTCCGACCACTCACTAAAGAAATTGTGTACCCATTAGTTGTAAATAAGTCAAAAGTAAGCAGGGTTTGGGATATCGATGGTAACGAATATATTGATGCTTTAAATGGCTTTGGATCAAACTTTTTGGGTTACCAACCTGATGTTTTAAAGCAAGCCGTTTTACAACAGGTTGAAGATGGTTACGAAATCGGCCCGCAACATGAATTAGCTGGCGATGTTTGTGAACTCATTTGCGAATTTACCAGTTTTGATCGTGCTGCCTTATGCAATACTGGTTCGGAGGCCGTATTGGGCGCTATGCGTATTGCCCGTACTGTTACCGGACGCACCTTAATTATTGCCTTTGCCGGATCATATCATGGTATTAACGATGAGGTATTAGTTCGCGGAACTAAAAAATTAAAAACAATACCCGCCGCACCAGGCATTATGCCCGAGGTAGTGCAAAATATGTTGATCCTGGATTATGGCACTGATGAAACTCTACAGATCATTCGCGAACGAGCGCACGAGGTGGCTGCAGTTTTAGTTGAACCTGTTCAAAGCCGGCGACCTGACTTTCAGCCCATTGAATTTTTAAAGCAAGTACGCCAAATAACGCAAAACGCTGGGACGGTATTGATTTTTGACGAAGTGATAACCGGTTTCAGGATGCACCCGGGTGGAGCGCAGGCCATGTTCGGTATTAAGGCTGATATAGGGACCTACGGCAAAGTGATAGGCGGCGGAATGCCTATCGGGGCCATAGCAGGCGGTAAACAATATATGGATGCCCTTGATGGCGGGTTTTGGCAATATGGCGACGATTCGCAGCCTGAAGCTGGAGTAACTTATTTTGCAGGTACTTTTGTACGCCACCCGCTTGCTTTAGCTACCGCAAAAGCTTCATTGCAATATATGAAACTAAAGGGTCCAAGCTTACAGCAAAACTTAAACTCACTTACACAATATCTTACCAATGAACTAAATAAAATCTGCGACAAATTTAATTTGCCATTATATGTCCCATCATTTGGGTCATTATGGAAAATAAAATTCAAAGAAGAATTACCTTACGGTGAATTATTGTTTACTTTAATGCGTGAAAAAGGTATTCATATATGGGATCTTTTCCCCTGTTTTTTAACAGAGGCCCATACTAAAGGCGATGTTGACCAAATCATTTCAAAATTTGGAGAAAGTGTTGCCGAGCTAATTGAATCAGGATTTTTCCCATCAAACCAAACAAACACTGCAAAAGATGAATTATATTCATTTTCGGAAGCCCCGGTTCCGGATGCCAGGCTTGGCCGCGATAAAGATGGAAACCCAGGTTGGTTTATCAACGATGACAACAACCCAGGCAAATATTTACAGGTTAAAATAAGGGAGAATTAACTTGGCTTATAACAGTACAATAGTTGACATCAACCCGGTTGAATTTGATCCGTTTGCACCACAGGAACAACATCCAGTATTGACTAATTCCACCGCCTTTGATGATGGGCTTAAGTATATAACTGTCCCGGTAGAGTTTGATCCCTTTTCCGGTCCCGAAATTGTAGCCATAGCTCCCATTACCGAGCCACAGGCCGAAATATGGGCTTCGTGCCTCATTGGCGGCAATGAAGCCAATTGCGCCTATAATGAATCTTTTTCCTTATTGCTTACCGGTCATTTAAATAAAAATGCCTTATTGAGCGCACTGTCAAATATCGTTCAGCTTCACGAAGCATTGCGAACTACTTTTAGTGCCGATGGCTTGAATATCTGCATTTTAAAGGAAATATTGCTCGATGTTGATTATAAAGACATTTCAACTCAAACCGATAGCGAACAAGGAAATTTTATAAGTGACTATAACAAACAAGCCGCAGTCACACCATTCAATCTTATAATCGGGCCGCTTTTTAAAGCCTCGTTGTTCAAATTGGCTGATGACAAGTATTTGCTAACCTTAATTGCTCATCATATTATTTGCGATGGCTGGTCAATTGGTATCATAATGCAGGATTTGAGCAGTCTTTATTCCGCCTATGCTCAAAACAAACCATTGCCCGTTTTAATAGCATCATCGTTTGGCAATTACGCAAAAGAACAGCGTGCGTTAATGCAGGCAAAAGAGTATCTGCAAACAGAAAAATACTGGCTGAAGCAATTTGAAGGCAGCGATTATTTATTAAATCTTCCTGTCGATTATCCGCGGCCACGCATTCGAACCTATAAAAGCCAGCGGTTAGACTTGGTTTTGAATAGCGACTTAACAAATAAAGTAAAGCATCTTGGCAAAACAGCAGGCAGCGGTTTTGTAACCACGCTGATGGCTTCTTTTGAGATATTTTTGTGGCAATTAACGGGGCATGATGAAATTATATTAGGTTTGCCGGCTGCGGGTCAGGCAGCAACAGAAAACTTCCGACTGGTTGGGCATTGCGTTAATTTACTGGCCTTAAGGAGTTTTCCGAAAGGCGATATTTCATTTAAAACCTATTTAAATCAGCGTAAAACCGAAGTATTGGATGCCTATGATCATCAGCAATATACTTTTGGCAGTCTACTCAAAAAACTAAACATTCCACGTGATCCTTCTCGAGTGCCATTGGTGCCGGTAATGTTTAATATTGATATGGGGCTTGATAATGATGTTAATTTTTATGGTTTGCAGCACCAATTAATCAGCAATCCCCGCGAGTACGAAAACTTTGAGTTATTTATAAATATAGCCGGGCACGATGAAGCCCCTACTATAGAGTGGTCATATAACACGCAACTCTTTAAACCTTCAACCGTCAAAAAAATGATGGAGGGCTTTGAGTTCCTGTTACAGGAATTGGTTAACAGCCCCGAAACACTCATTGGGCACGTCCCTGCATTCAATTCAGTTGGTTTACAAGAACAAATAGATAGTTGGAACCAAACCGAATATACATATCCAAAGCATACAGCCGTCCATACATTAATAGCTGAACAGGCTGCAAAAACGCCGCATCAAATAGCCATAAAGTTCAACCAACATGAGCTTACTTATCAGCAACTGAATGAAAGTGCCAACCAATTAGCTGCCTTGCTAATTGAAAACAACATAAAAAAAGGCGATAAAGTGGCCTTTGCGCTCGACAGATCGACCGAAATGGTAATTACCATATTGGCAATTATGAAAGCCCGAGCCGTTTATGTTCCACTTGATCCTCAATTTCCGCTCGAACGGATAAATTATATGCTGGATGACTGCGAAGCCGCTATACTGCTGACCTCGCAAAAATACAAGGGCAAATATCATTCAAACGCTAAAGAACTGATAATTGAAGATATATGGTCTAAGCTCACTGATTACCCGTTAACTGATGTGCAGGTAAGTGTTAGCGGTAACGATTCGGTTTATATTTTATACACATCAGGCTCAACGGGTATGCCCAAAGGTGTACAAATAGCCCATCATAATCTGGTTAATTTTTTAATCAGTATGCAAAGGGAACCGGGTATAGCCATAAATGATAAATTACTTGCTGTTACTACCATCAGTTTTGATATAGCGGGTCTCGAGCTATTTTTACCATTGACAACAGGCGCCCAAATTATACTTGCTGATGTAACGTCGGCAAAAGATGGCCGTTCGCTGCTTGATCTTATCAAAAAAGAAAAGATTACAATTATGCAGGCTACTCCATATACGTGGCGTATTTTGCTGGAGGCCGGTTGGGATCAACAACATCCTTTAAAAGTAATTTGTGGCGGAGAAGCGTTGCCTGCTGATCTGGCACAAAGAATACTAAATACCCAATCAACACTTTGGAATGTATATGGCCCTACCGAAACCACCATATGGTCAACCGTTAAACAAATAAAGGCTACAGAGTCGGTTATCTCCATTGGCCGGCCTATCAATAATACCGCTATTTATATTCTGGATAAATTTTTAAAACCACTGCCACCGGGTGTTTCTGGCGAAATTTATATAGGCGGCGATGGTTTAAGTAAGGGATATTTAAACCGATCTGAACTTACTGCGGAAAAATTCATCAACGATCCATTTTCAAAAACAACAGGAGTTAAAATGTATCGCACCGGCGACTTGGGCAGCTTTCTGCCGAATGGCGAAATTGAATGCTTTGGCCGTATTGATTCGCAGGTAAAAATACGTGGGTATCGAATTGAAACCGGCGAAATTGAGTTTCATTTGGTACAGGTAAACGAAATAAAAGAAGCAGTTGTTATTTCATTACCCGATAACAATGGAATTAATAAACTGGTTGCCTTTGTTGTACTTAATAACCACGCATCAACACAGATACTGTACTGGAAGGATACTTTACAAAAAAGCCTTCCCGACTACATGATTCCCGACAATTTTATTGTTGTATCTGAAATGCCCTTAACTCCAAATGGTAAAGTCGACAAAAAAGCTTTAGCCAAACAGGTGCTGCCGGCCATTGTAACAAATACCTACCTGGCTCCCCGAACAGACATTGAAAAGCTGGTTGCTGATATCTGGACTGAATATTTGAGCGTCGAAAAAATTGGATTGTACGATAATTTCTTCGAGTTGGGCGGTCATTCGCTTATTGCCGTGCAGGTTATGATCAGGATTGAAAAAGAGACAGGAAAGCAACTGCCCCTCGCCTCTCTTTTCGAAAATCCAACCATAGAAAAAATAGCCCAACTGCTTGAATTGGGTGGCCGATCAATAACCTGGGATTCATTGGTTCCTATAAAGCCGCGGGGCATCAAAATGCCACTTTATATGGTACATGGCGCGGGGCTCAATGTATTACTGTTTAACACATTGGCCGCATATCTGTCCCCCGATCAGCCGGTTTATGGCTTACAGGCAAAAGGACTTAACGGCGTCGACGATCCGTTAGACCGTTTGGAAGACATTGCAACACACTACATCTCCGAAATAATAAAACAAAACCCAAGCGGCCCGTATGCATTAGCAGGATATTCATTTGGTGGCATTATAGCTTTTGAGATGGCCCGCCAATTGGAGGCTTTAGGAAAAGAAGTTAAGATGCTGGCCATGTTTGATACTTATGCCTATCGTTCACCTCATTATGACACTCCTTTGGTAAAAACTTATAAACGAATGCGTTTTTTTAAGGATAAAGTGCTTTATGCTTTAAGATTTAAAAACGGAGTAAAAGGATTAAATAGCAATGCACAATCCATAAGAAGAAAAACCATTAAGGCATACTGGAGCTTGAAATATGGTAAAGAGCAAAAACAAGCAGGCTTTTTTGGCTACTCAAATAAAATTGATAAAATGAACGCACATGCCGGAAAATATTATCAATTAAAGCCACAGGATATTAAGATTGAATTGTTCAGGGCGGAGAAAAAGACGTTTTATATGGATGATTTTGAATACCTTGGCTGGACGCCTTACGCATTAAAAGGAGTTAACATTCACGATATTCCCGGAGAACACAATACTATTTTCAAAGCTCCCAATGATAAAATATTTGCCAACGAGTTACAAAAATGTTTGGACGACTCTATTAAGCAATAGCAACGCCTTTAAATTATATAGGCACCATTAGTGGCAAGTCTTATGAGCATAATTAAAATCACAAACCGTAGTCTTGATAATATTACCTGGCAAAGCGAGGCCGGTTGTGAATATCTGATTAAAGATGGTAATATCGACATCTGGCGAATCAATATCAGTTCGAATTTACCAAACCTTAACTATTTTATTTCTCTTTTAAACCCCACCGAATTAGAAAGGAGTAACAAATACTATCAGCTGAAAGACAAAAACAGGTTTATTGTAAGTCGCGGAGCTCTTCGGTATATTTTAGGTAGATATTTGCGTCAGCATCCTGCATTAATTGATTTTGGTTTGAGCGACAATAAAAAACCATTTATAAAAAATAACCCCCATTTACAATTTAACCTCTCTCATTCATCAGACTGGATATTGATTGCCATTGCTGATGCAACAATTGGCGCCGATATAGAATTCATCAACGATAACTTCAAATATGCCGATGTGTTGGGTGGTAATTTTAGTACCGATGAAATTAATCAAATAGTAGAGAGCAAATCAGCCGAAAGGTTTTTTGTTTTTTGGACACGTAAGGAAGCCATAACAAAGGCCACCGGAAAGGGTCTTGATGAAAATTTAAAAATGATACCGGCTGCAGATGGAACTTATTTTGCCAACAGTAATCTTATTTCTTCAATTTCCAATCTTTTTGTCACTTCATTTACGCCCGATATAAAATACGCAGCAAGTGTTTGCAGCAATAGTTCGGCTAATGATATAAGGTTTTGGGATATTCAATTCTAATAATCCATAATTATTAACTTTAAATTAATAAAATACACCATCAATAGTTAAACATTAGCTAATATATTTATTATCAACAGTTTATAATTTCTTAATAAACATAGGTTATTTAGCTTATTTGGCTATTTTTATTGCCGGATATATTCTTTTTGACGATTCAAAAAACTTTAAAACTAGTATTATCGTAGTTTGCACAATACTCTTTGATTTTCAAATTATTGATATTTATAACTTTTAAGGGAAAAATACGTATTGAAGTAAAATTCAAAGAAAAAATCAGATGGGCACAATATGAAAAAAAGGATTCTAATTGTTGATGACGACTTGAGTATTTTAAAGCTGCTGAATTTTATTCTTTCTAAAGATTACGAAATAATAGTAAGAAATAGTGGTATAGATGCATTCTCCTGGCTGGAGGATGGCAATATTCCCGAGTTAATTATTTCTGACCTTCAAATGCCGTATTTTGATGGACAGTCATTCATAAAAAACGTTAAAATAAGCGGCCTTTTTCGAGACATCCCTATTTTTATGTTATCAGCCGCGCATGACCTCGAAGAGCAGGTAAATAACATGCCATTTCAGGTTGATGCCTATATGCCTAAGCCTTTTAATCCCACTTCATTAAAATCTGCAATTGCACAAGTACTAAATGTATATGACGCATCCCCTAGCTTCTGAGTGGAATGAAAATGCAGGTTCGCACATCAGGATTGCGTACGCAGGTTTGGAGTTAAAGGAGCTTGTAGCCAGTGAACTTAATCCATACTTCCGTATAGTTTTCAATAATAATTTAACACAAATTGAGGAATATCTTGGTAATCAATCTATACTAAGTATCCCCGAAATTATTTTGCTTGAAGTAGATGAAGAGGGAGAATGTTTTGCTTTAACGGAACGGCTGAAAAAGAACTTTCTGTTTAATGGTGTTATTATTGTTCTGATATCGCTGTCAAATAATAAAGACTTAAAATTAACAGCCATGCGCTTAAAAGTGCATGATTTTTATATCTATCCGTTCAACATGTCGGATTTGCGCGAACGTTTAAACTTTTTGGTAAAGTTTAAACTGATTAAGCCCAGGCTCGACGAAATAGTTAAGGAAGTTGATATCGAATACCGTATGCCGACTGGTAAGCGTTTCATTGATCTTTTTATATCAGGAACAATGATTCTTCTACTGTCGCCCATTATGCTGATCATTGTTATCGCCATAAAACTGGGCTCAAAGGGGCCTGTTATTTATAAAAGCAAACGGGTTGGAACGGGTTACCAGGTGTTTGATTTTTACAAATTCCGTTCAATGCGAGTTGATGCTGATAAAATGTTGGTTGAGTTATCAACACAAAATCAGTACGTAAGTGAGAATGGAGGCACAAAAGCTGCATTTGTTAAAATTAAGGACGATCCGCGGGTAACCAAACTTGGCAATTTTTTACGAAATTCGAGCCTTGACGAATTGCCTCAACTTTTTAATATTTTGCTGGGCAATATGTCTTTAGTTGGAAACCGGCCCCTACCCGTTTATGAGGCTGAGATGCTGACATCAAACGAATGGTCTATGCGTTTTTTGGGGCCTGCCGGTTTAACTGGCTTATGGCAAATTAGTAAACGAGGCAAACAAGATATGTCTGAACGTGAAAGGAAAAAACTGGATAATTTTTACGCACAAAATTATTCGTTTTGGCTCGATCTGAAGATTTTGATGAAGACAGTTCCGGCATTGCTTCAGAAAGAAAAAGTTTAGTGAATGCGTAATAAAATAAAACCCTTTCCCTTAATTTAAACCAATGCATACAAAAATAAAAGCCCTTTCCCTTGCTTTATTTATTCTACTTTCTGTAAATAAGGTTTTCGCCCAGGAAACAATGTTTCAGGATTTAAACTATCCGTACCTCGAAAAACTGATAGCCGCAGCTAAAGCAAACTATCCCCAGGTTAAAGTTTTACAAAACCAGGTAAATATCGCCCGCAGTGCTTTTCACCAGTCGCATTTTATTTGGCTTGACGGCTTTAGCGCATCATATATTTATAGCCCGCAAAGCTCCATTAATATTACCCAGCCAACTATTTTTAATGGTTATCAGTTAGTGGCTACTTTAAATTTGGGATCACTTTTTGAAAAACCATACACCATTCACAATGCCCGTGAGGCAGTAAAAATTGCTGAAGAAAATCAGGCTCAATATCAATTAACCCTTGAGGCACAAGTAAAACGTTTTTACTTCGCCTATATTGAAGCACAAGCTGAATTGAGATCAAAAGTAAATGCCGTTAATGATGCCACAACAGCTGTAACACAACTTAAACACGCGTTTGAAAAAGGGGAAACCTCTTTTCAAATCTATAATGAAACACTAACAAATCTATATAACCAAAACTCATTCAGGTTACAGGCCGAATTAGCAGTATTTACTGCTAAAGCAAATCTGGAAGAACTTTTGGGAGCTAAGCTGGAAAGCATAAAATAACTGAATGGAACTATCATCTTATTTTTCACTTCTTAATAAATACAAATACATAATAATCGTTGTTGTTGTTGCAGCAGTGGTGGGATCGTACTTTTTGGTCAAAAACCTGCCCGACGAATATATTTCAAGCACTCAAATATCAACGGGAATAGTAGATGCTTCCAGGCATCTGCTCGATAAAGATAATGCCCCAAATGCCCAATCGGACGAAATTAACCGCGAATTCAGCAATCTGACAGAGATCATCAAACTTAAAAAACTGATAGACAACCTCTCCTATCAATTAATTATACATGATTTAAGCAGTAAAGAGCCGTTTCGTAAATTAAATCACAAGTTTAAAGACCTCAGTCAGCCAGCTATTGATCATGCATTGGGCGTTTTTAAAGATAAACTACAAAATAGCGAACCATTATCTATTTATAATTCAGATGAAAATGGATTGAACGAGTTGCTCATCTCCATGAAATACGATGAGCGGTCAATCAGAAAATTCCTGGATGTTACCCGCGACAGTGAGAGTGATTTTATAACTATTACCTATACTTCAGAAAACCCTCAGCTATCTGCATTTGTTGTTAATACGCTTTGCAAAGAGTTTATTGATTATTATACAGTTAATATTAAAAAGAATGAATCAAACGCTATCGACTTTTTGGCAAAACAACTAGACGAAAAAAAGAAAGCGCTTGACGATAAAAAAGAAGAGCTACAACAATATAAAATTAAAAACGGCATCCTGAATCTCGACGATCAATCCAAAGCCATCAACGCGCAGATATTGATGTATCAGGACAAGAAGCTGCAAGCCGAAAAAGACTATGCATCGTATGAAGGAGCCGTTAAGGGAATTGACCAACGTTTTGACTCCAAAGACAGAAGGTACATTGAATCTGTAACCGGCGAATATAATCAGGCCATAACAAACATAGAAGAGCAGATACATATCTTAAATGATCAGTATGTTCATAGCGGATTTAACCCTAAATATAAACCTGCGTTAGATTCTTTGCGCACTTCGCTTACCGCCGCTTTAAATAAAAGTTCTGATAAGTATATCGTTAATCCATTGGTAGCAAAAGATAACCTGGTACTTAAAAAAATGGATCTTGAGGTATCAAGAGACTTAGCGAAATACAGCGCCTCATCAATTGATAAGGAAATTAAAAATCTAAAGGCTCAATTCACTCGTTTGGTTCCTTTTGATGCTATAGTAAAAACATATGAGTCTGATGTTAATATAGCCGCGCAGGAATATCTTGATATATTGAATAAGTATAACGCCTTAAATTTACAGTCGAATTTTTCCATTAAACTGGCTCAGGTTGAACCGGCTACACCAGATGTAGCACAGCCATCAAAGAAAATATTTTTAATTGCACTTAGTGGAATAGCTGTTTTTGTGCTGTGTCTGGTGATACTATTCGTCCTGTATTATTTTGATGATACGATAAAAGCCCCTTCAGACTTGGTAAACAGAACACAATTACCATTACTTGGCTCCTTAAACATTATACAAGGCGGCAAACCCGATTTAAAAAAGCTTTGGGAGGTTGAAAACCGGAATAAAATGCAGCATTTTAAAGAGCTGTTACGTTCTATAAGGTTTGAAATTGACCAGGAATTAAAAGGTGAAAAAGTTTTAGGCATTACCAGTCTGGGCATTGGTGAGGGAAAAACGTTATTGGCATCAAGTCTCGCTTATTCCTACGCTGCAATAAATAAAAAGGTGTTGCTGATTGATGGCAATTTTAATAATCCGTCTGTAACTAAAAGCATGCAGCCTAAATTGTTTGTTGAAGACTATTTTAAGTTGAGCAGTTATATGGAGAGAGACAACGCCATTACCGTTTTAGGTAATCATGGAGGCGATATAACATTGCTTGAAATTAGCGACGAAAAGCATGTTCAAAATAATTTTAACGATTTAAAATCAAGGTTTGATATTATAATAATTGATTTACCGCCGCTTGATTCATTGAATAAATCAAAAGAATGGTTATTGTTTTCGAACAAAGCAATTGCCGTTTTTGAATCTGATAGAACTATTTCCAGGTCACACAGCCAGTATATTGATTACTTGAAAAATTTAAACACTAAATTTGCAGGATGGGTATTGAATAAAACCAACGATAATCCCCGTCCTCAAAAATCAAGAAATTAATAAAAGCTTGAGGTAGCTGGCCCAGTTCAACTCATATTGGATGATGTATTGTAAAGATGAAAATTGAACATAGAAAAGAAGCGGCCGACCCATTAAAAGACTTGAGTAAATTACAACGACGTTGTTTAGTAGCAGCAATTATATTAGCCTTTGCAGGTATTTTTGTTTGGTTCTTAAAAATCTTATTTTTTTAAATATTCATCTCTAAACAAATGCCAAACGGTTCGGTAGCTGATAATATTCAAAAAAAAAACCTTTGGGATAAAATAGTTGCCGAAAAGCTTTCAAATCCCTTGGTGATTGCTTTTTTGGTGCTGGTATCGTTAGGCATTACCTTTATTATAGCGCGCGAGGGATATGTAGCAGGAGTTGTGATGGTATGCCTGATGGTTGGGGTTCCTTTAGCTTACGCGTGTGTTATAAATCCCGAATTTGGCATTAGTGTTTTAATAATTGCTTCTTTTTTTATCAATTACGTTTCCCGTTTCTTGCCAGAAGAAACCCCCATCGGACTTATAATTGATGTATTAACCTATTTATTAATAATCGGCTTTTTTGTAAGGCAAAAAACAGAAAGAGACTGGACACGCTTCCGCAATCCCATCACCTATTTTATACTAATCTGGCTCGGCTATAATCTGCTTGAGGTTATCAATCCAAACTCTCCAACTATACTAGAATGGGTTTATACTGTTCGCACAGTAGGCTTTATTATGCTGATGTATTTTGTATTTCTGTTTCACATCCGGTCAAAGGAGTTTTTGAAGTTTTTAATAAAACTATGGCTGGTACTGGCGCTTATCGGTGGCTTAGTCGGCTTTCAGCAGGAATATTTCGGATTACTACCATTTGAACACACTTGGCTACATGCTATTCCTGAACGTTTTCCGCTGTTATTTATAGGCGGTCATTTACGCAAATGGGGTATTTTTTCGGACCCTGTAGTTTTTGCCTACAACATGGTAGCCGCGGCGTTACTTTGCATAGCATTGATAATAAGCAAAATAAAACCGAAGCAAAAATTAATACTCGGCTTAGGTGCTGCATTTTTTTTTACGGTGATGCTTTATTCAGGAACAAGGGCATCATATGTAATTATTCCGGCAGCTATGGTTATGTTGGCTATATTGACATTCAATAAACGGGTACTTTTTTTTGTGGCTTCCGCTGGATTAATACTTGGCTTTTTAGTAGTAATACCTACATCAAACCCGACTTTAGCAAGATTCCAGAGTGCCTTTAAGCCTTCAAAAGACGCTTCATTTGAGGAGCGGGCAAAAAACCAGGAACGAATTAAACCGTATATATTATCACATCCCATTGGTGGTGGCTTAGGATCTGTTGGCGTTTGGGGGCAACGATTTGCGCCTAACTCCTATCTCGCAAAATTTCCGCCCGATAGTGGTTACGTAAGGATTGCTGTTGAAATGGGATATATTGGTTTACTAATTTACTGTATATTTAATTTTGTAATAATGTACAAAGGGCTTAATTATTACTACCTGATAAAAGACCCCGAGCTTAAATCTTATTGTTTGGCTATGCTGCTTATTATATTCGCTTTTGATATCGGCAACTATCCACAGCAGGCGCTCGTACAATACCCGTCAAATATTTTATTCTATCTGGCAATGGCTATACTAAATGTAACAATGAGATTAGATCTTGAACAAAGAGAGTCGGGTATATTGATTAAGGGTTAAGGTTTAATTAGTTGAAATAAATTTAGTTAGCAAAATGTCGTTGTTGTCCACTATTAAATCGAACGCCAAATTAAAAAGTATTGTACACTGGCTAATTATACCCCGCGGCCAGGCAAAACCCAGGTTATGGGTTAAATGGTTTTTAAATCCATTTATTCATAAAAAAGGTAAGCATGTCATCATAAGATATAAATCAAGAATGGATTTGTTTCCGTTCAGAAAATTCAGTATTGGCTCAAATTCAATTGTTGAAGATTTTGCAACCGTTAACAATGGCGTGGGCGATGTAATTATCGGCAATAATTGCGGTATTGGTTTAAGCAACGTAATTATAGGCCCTGTAACAATGGGCAATTACGTAATGCTGGCACAAAACATTGTAATATCAGGTCTTAACCATGGCTATGAAGATATAAGTTTACCTCCCAGGCTACAAAAAGTAACTACCAAACAAATAACTATTAATGATGATGTTTGGATTGGCGCTAACTGTGTAGTTACCGCAGGAATCACCATAGGCAAACACGCTATTGTGGGGGCAGGCAGCGTGGTAACTAAAGATATCCCCGAATTTTGCGTGGCAGTTGGTAATCCGGCAAAAGTTATAAAAAAATACAATTTTGAAACCGGCAGCTGGCAAAAAGTGTAATGAATATCTTAAAAAAGTTAATCAATAAACACACCTTGTCGTTAGCCAGTAATGCTGTAATGCCTTTGGTGGGCATGGTTACGGTGTCAATGCTGGCCCGTAGTTTATCTACCGGCGACTTTGGCAACTGGATATTATTTCTTATAACTTTTACTTTAGCCAACCTGCTCAGAAGCGGTTTTTTGCAAACATCGTTGGTTAAATTTTATGCAGGAGCAGATGAGCAGCGCGCTTTAACTGTAGCAGGTTCAACCTGGGTGTTAGGGTTTGCGGTAACGGCAATATTGGGTTTTATTAGTTTGTTGGCCTATTTGATTTACAATGGCGATCCGGCTGTTGAAATTACCCTTAAATGGTTTGGCATTATATTCTTTAGTACACTTCCTTCGAGTATTGCCTTGTGGGTATTACAGGCTGAGGAGCGGTTTGACCGGGTTTTTCTGCTACAATTAATTGGGCAGGGAACATTTTTTTTATCGGTAGCTATCCTGATCTTTATACACCACACTAGCTTTCAATTTGTAATTTACGGTTATTTCATTGCTGCTGGCATTACAAGTATTGCGGCAATGCTGTTAGGTTGGGCCAAATTGGTAGCCATAGCGCATAAATCCCGCGAATGCATTAAAGAGCTTATAGCTTTTGGGAAATATAGCATAGGTGCTTCAATAAGCTCCTATTTACTACGGAGTTCTGATACCTTTATTATTAAATATATGTTTGCCGACCCGGCGGTAGTTGGCTTTTATTATTTGCCCCAACGATTAATGGAGATTATAGAAATACCGCTGAGAAGTTTTATCTCCACTGCTTTCCCGGTAATGTCTGCCGCTGTTTATCGGGACGACATGAGCCATATGACTTACATTATGAAGAAATATGCGGGAATTTTAACTGTTTTATTAATACCGGTTTCTATAGCCGCATTTATAGGTGCCGATTTGGTTATCCAGATTATTGGCGGTAAAAACTTTGAAAACTCTCCTGCGGCTAATGTCTTTCGTATTTTCATGTGTTTTGCTATTCTTTTACCGGTCGATCGCTTCTTCGGGATAACACTCGACATCCTGAATAAACCGCATTATAATATGATAAAGGTATTGCTGATGCTAATTGTAAACGTAGTTGGCGATTTTATCGGCATATACCTCACCCACAATATTTATGGAGTGGCTATATCATCTATATTTACATTTTTAGTGGGCATTATTTATGGCTACTGGGTACTGAAAAAGAATTTGAGTTTCACTATACGTGATATATTGAAACTTGGTGCAGTTGAAACAAAAATAATAGCTGCTGATTTGATAAAAAATAGCAAAAAGAAAAATAGCTAAGAATGCTGCTTAATTATAAGTTTGGTTGCTTTTATATCATTAATACCCCTATTTTTTAAGCATGAGTCTGAAAAACCATAGCATAATTATTTTTTCGCAGATGCAGTTTGATGGCCGCCTGGAGTCAACAAACTATACTATGGCCAAGCATTTGGCAAAACATAATATAGTTTACTATGTGGACAGACCCTACACTTGGCGAGATTATATTCAATTCAGAAATACGCCGGGCTTTCGCACCAGAAAACCACATTTTTTTTCGGCCGGAAACTGCCTGATTGAAACTGAAATACCCAATTTAAAAATTGTCATCACCCCACCGGTACCATCCATAAATATGCTACCCGAGGGAAAATTATACCGCCTAGCTGTAAAATTCAACGAATTTATTGTGGGTAAAAGGTTAAAAAAGCTGATAAAAAATCATCAAATAAAAGATTACATATTTATCAATTCGTATAACTTTTCCTACCCCTTACTTCATCAACAACTAAAACCAGCTTTAACGGTTTATCATTGTGTCGATCCTATTATAGAACCGTATCAAACCAAGCATGGATTAATATCAGAAGATATCCTGGTAAAAAGCGTGGATATGGTAATTAGTACCAGCAAAGAACTGAGCAATAAAAAGGTGGCATTAAATAAAAACTCATTTTTCGTACCCAATGCAGCTAATATAAGCCATAGCCTAAAAGCGCTTGATGCCGATTTAGCTATTGCTCCAATACTCAATGGCATTCCAAAACGTGTAATTGGGTATTTTGGTGCCATTGAACGTCGTATTGATTATAATCTTGTTCGAGAGCTGCTAAAATTAAATCCTGATAAAAGCTTTGTGTTTATTGGGCCTATCGACTCTTACTATTTAAATGCCGACGATTTCAAGGAGCCTAATATTTACTTAAAAGGCGCCGTGCCATATGAGCAAATGCCTGCTGTTTTAAAAGGCTTTGATGTTGCCATAATTCCATTTAAAAAGGATGAGGTTAGCAATCATATTTTCCCCCTAAAACTTTTCGAATATCTCGGATCTGGTAAGCCGGTTGTTTCAACTAATTTTAATAGCGATTTAGCAGACTTTACAAACGGCACCGTTTCATTTTGCGAAACCGCCGAAGAATTTTCAGCTGCGCTTGATAAAGCGTTATTGGACAATACTGAACTTCGACAAAAAAGACTGGAAGTTGCTGCTGATAACACTTGGGAACATCGGGTTATTGAGATAGAAAACTTGTTGGAGACTAATCTGAATAAAAAGAATTTACGCTAACCAATTAAAAAATTAAATTAACAAAGCCATTTATACCATAAATACGTATAAATAACTAATACATGGAAATAATAAAATTTATTGCTGCTATACTAACAAGTGTGGTTTTTATTTACCTGGGCATTTATAGCCTTTATTTATTTTTATTTTCTGTTGCAGGCAAATTAGTAGCTGTTAAAAAACCGGCAAAAAGTAGCGCTCTATCACGTTTTGTTATTTACATATGCTCTTATAAAGAGGACGAAATTGTCCTTAATTCCGCAGCAGAAGCGCTTAAGTTAGATTACCCCAAGGACTCATTTCATATTTGTGTAATAGCCGATTCTTTAAAGCCCGAAACTATCGAAAAACTAAAAGCAATGCCCTTGCAGGTATTGGAGGTAGTTTTTGAAAACAGCACCAAATCAAAAGCACTACACAAGGCCATTGAAAACACAAAAGAGGGCTTCGATGCGGCAGTTGTGTTTGATATTGATAACGTAGCCGCGCCCGACTTTTTGTATAAGATAAATAATTACCTGCAGGCGAGCAACCGGGTTGTTCAGGGGCACCGGGTTGCCATGAATACCAACACACCGGTTGCGGTATTGGATGCCATCAGCGAAGAAGTTAATAACCATATCTTCCGTAAATCGCAACGCGTATTTAATCTTTCGGCAGCGATCATCGGCTCCGGAATGGCGCTTGAATATACTTTATTTAAAGAAATCATGTTCCAAATCGACGCAGTAGGTGGTTTTGATAAGGAAATGGGCATATTACTTACGCGTAATAAAATCAGCGTGGCTTACGCCGAAGATGCCTTGATTTATGACGAAAAGGTAAGTAACCCGGAGATTTTTAAAAAACAAAGAAGAAGGTGGTTGTCTGCTCAGTTTAATTTGTTAAAAAAATATGGAAGTACTGGTTTTATCGAGCTTTTTAAACGTGGCAATTTTGATTACTTTAATGAGATTTATCAAACTGCCATACTACCGCGTATACTGATGCTGGGACTGATGCCTTTAATGCTTTTAATATCATTAATAACTCCTGGTATTGGGCCCGGTTGGCAATTGTGGTTATCGGCTACCGTTTTATGCTACGTCGGTATTATAATAGCCATACCAACAGCATTTTATAACGAAAAGTTTTTTGGAGCGTTAATCCGTATTCCGTTGATATTTTTCACTATGCTAATGCTTCTGTTTAAGTTAAAGGGTGCAAACAAGAAATTTATTCATACGCCACACATCCATAACACTAAATAATCCGTTAAATTATAATATTATTGTTACTTAAAAAGTGGTGATATATTTAGAAACGTTGAATAGCTAAAATTGAGAAATATATCAATTCAGAAAGAGAAAAAGAATGAGTACTGAAGTACATATCCCTAATAAAAAAGACTACAACGATACTTTTGTCCCCTTCCCAAAAGATAAGGCCCTTCCCTATTTCTTAAACAAATGCGCCCTACAATTTCCTGATAAAATTGCATTAAGCTTTCACGGCAAGACTTTTACTTATAAAGACTTATACCAGCAATCGAATAAATTAGCAAAGGTATTAGTTGATGAAGGTATAAAACCCGGCGACGTAGTTGGGTTGGCACTTGATCGTTCCCCTGAAATGGTTATTAGTTTATTAGCTATTTTAAAAGCAGGCGCAACCTACGTGCCGCTTGACCCGGAATATCCAAAAGACAGGATTGAATTTATGCTGGAAGATTCATCAGCTAAAATTCTGTTAACATCCAATAAATACCACAATCATTTCAAATCAGCCGCTGCTGAATTACTGATTGAGAACGCGCAAAAAAAGGCAAAAACGCAATCGGATACTGAACCCCAAGTAAACATCACCGGCGATAATCTTGCCTATATTCTATATACATCAGGCTCAACAGGAAAGCCAAAAGGCGTACAGATAAGACATTTTAACCTGGTTAACTTTTTGTTGAGTATGCAAAAAGAACCAGGCATTACAGCTAACGACAAATTATTAGCCGTTACCACTATCTCATTCGATATTGCCGGGTTAGAACTTTACCTTCCCCTAATAAGTGGCGCGCAGTTGGTGTTAACTAACTCAGATACCGCGAAAGACGGACGTTTACTGCTCGATTTGGTTAAAGAAGAACAAATAACCTTTATGCAAGCCACGCCATATACCTGGCGTATGATGCTGGAAGCTGGTTGGGACAATTATTTGCCTATAAAAATACTCTGCGGTGGCGAAGCGCTTCCTAAAGATTTGATAATTAAGCTCAAAAATAAAATCAGTGCCCTGTGGAATATGTACGGGCCAACGGAAACCACTATATGGTCAACGGTAAAGCTCATAGATGATACAGAGAACATTACCATTGGCAAACCGATTGACAATACACAAGTTTATATTTTAGATGAAGAATTAAACAGTGCTGCCGACGGAAACATTGGAGAAATTTTTATAGGCGGCGAAGGTGTTGCGAAAGGATATTTAAATAGAGAAGACTTAACAAGCGAACGTTTCATTAACGATCCTTTTTCAACTATAGCGGGTGCAAAAATGTACCGTACCGGCGATTTGGGGAAAATCAGAGACAACGGCGATATACAATGCCTTGGCCGTATTGACCACCAGGTTAAAGTACGTGGTTATCGTATTGAACTGGAAGAAATTGAGCATAGTTTAATAAAACAAACCAGGATAAAAGAAGCCGTTGTAGTGGCCCGTGAAGATACACCTGGCGATCCGCGTTTGGTTGGTTATGTGGTTTTACACGAACAGGATTCAGAAGCAGATCTCAAAACACAAATAACCGAATGGCAGCAAGGTTTATTAGCTGTTCTGCCGGAATATATGGTGCCTGACGACTTTGTGCTGATGACGGCTATTCCTATTACGCCAAATGGTAAAATAGATAGGAAAGCTCTGCCAAAGCCAGACTATAATAATATAAGCCGTCTGGGCGAATACATTGCTCCGCGCACCGATATTGAAAAACAGGTTGCCGAGGTTTGGCAGGAGTTAATGGGGATTGAAAAGATCAGCATATTTGATAATTTCTTTGAGCTGGGCGGACGCTCGCTAGTAGCCGTTCAAATAATGGCACGAATTGAAAAACTAACCGGCAAACGTCTTCCGCTTGCTACGCTTTTTGAACATTCAACAATCGAAAAGCTTTCATTAAGGCTTAATATCGATGCCAAGTCAATAACCTGGGATTCATTAGTACATATAAAACCCAAAGGCTCCAAAATGCCCTTATACATTGTACACGGTGCTGGGTTAAACGTGTTGCTGTTCAATGCCCTTGCCATGAATATGGATGAAGAGCAGCCGGTTTACGGTTTGCAGGCCAAAGGGTTAAACGGCATTGATGAACCATTAGACGTAATGGAGGAAATTGCAGCTAACTATAATGCCGAAATTATTACCCAAAATCCGGATGGCCCCTACGCGCTTGCAGGTTATTCATTGGGTGGTACTATTGCATATGAAATGGCACGGCAACTAATTGACATGGGCAAAGAGGTAAAAATGCTGGCCGTGTTTGATACCTATGCCAAGCAAACAGATAGTTATGATCCGTTTTTAAAAAGGATTATAAACCGCATCTGGCTTTTTATAATGCAGTTTCTTTACAGTTTTGTATTGATTGCTCAAGACCCTAAAAGAACTATTGAATATAAATCGCTCATTCTTAAGCGTAAATTAATCAGACTATATTGGCGGTTGTTTAAAGGTAAGGAAGAAAAGCAGGAAGGTTTCTTTGCCTATGATAATGAAATTGACGAAGCCAGTGCTAAAGCCAAACGCAACTATTTCCAAAAACCAATTAATATAACCGTTGACTTATTTAAGGCTAAAAAGAAAACTTTCTACATGGCCGATTTTAAATACTTAGGCTGGCGCAAATTTGCTTTGAAGGGCGTAAACGTTCACGAAATACCTGGCGAGCACAATACCATTTTTGCACCGCCTAATGACGAACAATTTGCTATCGTATTACAACAATGTTTGGACAGAGTTGCTGAAGGCAAATGAAAAAAGTATCTATCATCACCGTAAATTTTAATCAGCCTAAGGTTACTGAAGAATTATTAAAATCAATACCCGGTGTTTATACTAACATTGAAGTAATTGTTGTTGATAATGGCAGTAATAGTAATATTTCAACGGAATGGCAGTCCAATTATCCCGAAGTGAAATTTATCCGTTCGGAGCAGAATTTAGGCTTTGCCGGAGGTAACAATCTCGGCATAAAAAATGCGACTGGTGACTATTTATTTCTCGTTAATAATGACACCGAATTTACTGCTGATCTTGTGGCTAAACTGGTAAGCGTTTTTGATAAAAACCCATCGGTTGGTATCTTATCGCCCCAAATAAAGTATTATTCAAATAAAAGCCTTATCCAATACGCAGGTTATACGGCCATGAATTATTACACCTGTCGTAACAGTTGCATTGGGCTGCGCGAAACAGATAATGGCCAGTATGACAATATAACTGCTCCTACATCCTATTGCCACGGCGCCGCAATGATGGTACGGAGGGAAGCCATAGAAAAAGCCGGTACGATGAACGAGAATTTCTTTTTGTATTACGAGGAGGTTGACTGGTGCGAACATATTAAAAAGGCCGGGTACGAAGCATGGGTTTGTACTGATGCCTTAATTTATCATAAAGAGTCTGTTTCTGTTGGCAAAAAAAGTAAATTGAAGGAGTATTTCATGAACCGCAACCGCATATTATTTATAAGACGAAATGCTCCCTTGTTTAACCGGATCGTGTTTTATGTTTATTTCATTTTGCTTGTGGTTCCGCGTAACGTGTTCTCCTATATTAAAGACAAAAATTACAATTTCATACCTGTTCTTTTTAAAGCCGTTTGGTGGAATTTAACGCATAGTAAGAATAGCAGCAATTTAGGATACCTCATTAATACCATTTCATGAAAACCCTTTTTTGGTTAAGTCTTTTTATTGTTTTTTATACTTTTATGGGGTATGGTATATTGCTGTATGTCATCATTAAAATAAAACGGGTATTTAAAGGGAAGCCTATCTTACCCAATATTATTGATGAATTGTTGCCGACTTGCACCCTGGTGGTTGCCGCTTATAATGAGGAATTTTATATTGAAGAAAAAATTAATAACTCCCTGCAATTAAATTATCCCGCCGAAAAATTTAAATTGATATTTATCACAGACGGATCCTCTGATAAAACAACGGAAATTATTAGTCGGCACAATCGAATTCAATTACTTCATCAACCGGAACGAGCAGGTAAAATTGCTGCGGTACATCGAGCGATGAAGTTTGTAGACACCGAAATTGTGGTATTTACAGATGCCAACACTTTTCTTAATAAAGATGCATTAATTAATATTTGCAAGCATTATGCCGATAATACGGTTGGTGCAGTCGCGGGTGAAAAAAGGGTACAGATTGAGGAAAATGCAGATGCCAGTTCTGCCGGCGAAGGCTTCTACTGGAAATATGAATCGGCACTTAAAAAATGGGATTCTGAATTATATTCTGTAGTCGGTGCTGCAGGTGAATTATTTAGTGTGCGCAAATCATTGTATCAGGATGTACAGCCGGATACTGTTTTGGACGATTTTATGATCTCCATGCTAATTGCGGCCCAGGGCTACCGTATTATTTACGAACCTGATGCATATGCGATAGAAACAGCATCAGAAAACGTATCAGAAGAACTAAAAAGAAAAATCAGGATTGCTGCCGGTGGTATACAATCTATATTGAGATTAAAGGGTTTATTCAATCCGTTTAAATATTCTGTTCTATCCTTTCAATATGTGAGTCATCGCGTATTGCGGTGGACAATCACCCCTTTCCTGCTTATCTTAGTTTTCTTTTTAAATGCGCTGTTAGTTGATGAGCCGTTTTACCAATTAGTGTTTTTTGCGCAAATATTATTTTATGTTCTTGCTATGCTGGGTTTTATAATGGAGAAAAGACAAATCCGCATCAAAGCCCTTTTTATTCCCTATTATTTTTGTGTAATGAACTATGCCGTTTTAATGGGCATAATCAGGTATTTCAGCAACAAACAAAGCGCCGTTTGGGAAAAAGCAAAAAGGAAACAATAGCGCTGTTCCCAAAACGAATTGTGTAAGCCTTGTTACATAACAACCATCTAATTTTGACGGTTTACTGACTGTTGTTAACTATCAAACGCTCAACTTTACCTTAACAAAATCATCAAAACTTTATGAAATACAATTTTTTAGGCAACACCGGCCTGGTGGTATCTGAACTATGCTTTGGTACAATGACTTTTGGCGGAAAAGGGATTTGGGAAGCCATCGGAAAAATTCAACAAAAAGAGGTTAACGATTTAATGAAAGTGGTTGTTGACTCAGGCATCAATTTCATTGATACGGCCAACGTGTACTCTTTTGGTGAATCAGAGAAACTGTTAGGACAATCTATTAAAGATCTGGGATTCAACAGAAATGAACTGGTAATAGCCACTAAAGTTCGCGGCCGTATGGGCGAAGGTGTGAACAATATGGGGCTGTCGCGTTATCATATTTTTCAATCAGTTGATGATAGCTTAAAACGTTTACAATTAGATCATATCGATATATTGTATGTGCATGGCGTTGATCCTAAAACAGCTGTTGAAGACATCGTACGCACGCTTAACGATATCGTATTAACCGGCAAAGCACGTTACATTGCCATTTGCAATTGGCCCGCCTGGATGGTGATGAAAGCTATTGGAATAGCAGAAAGACATGGTTGGAACAAATTTGTCGGTCTGCAATATTTCTATTCTCTATCTGGCCGCGATATTGAAAGAGAAATTTTGCCTTTAGCTGCCGATCAAAACCTGGCAGTAATGCCATGGAGCCCGTTAGCAGGAGGCTTTCTTTCCGGGAAATTTACCAGGGATGTAGAAGCGACCGGTGATTCGCGCCGTGATACGTTTGATTTCCCTCCTATCAACAAAGAGCGGACATATGATATAGTTGATGTAATAGCAGAAATTGGCAAACAACATGGTGTATCAGTTGCCGAAGTTGCCCTTGCCTGGGTTCGTCAGCAACAGGGCGTTACCAGTACCATTATCGGTGCTAAAAATGTCGATCAGTTAAATGCCAATATAAAATCGACAGAATTGCTTTTAACTGTGGATGATTTGAAAAAAATCGATGAGGTTAGCGCATTACCTAAAGAATATCCAGGATGGATGGTAGAACGCCAGTCGGCCGATAGGGCGATAAAGTCTTAATTAGTTTCAGGAGTCTTAAGTCAGTGTTGATTTAAGACTCCTTATAATATCTTACAAAGTACCTAAAACCTTTACTACATATTCAACCTGCTCAGGGAAAACATCCAGGTGAAGCACAAACCGGATACGATGTTTATCGGTTGATAGTGCTTTTATTCCCTGTGCAGCCAATTTATCCAAAATTATAGCCGCTGGTTCAGCGGTATCAAATAAGATGATGTTGGTGTCTACCGGCAAAACATTGGTTATCCAGGCACATTTCTCAAGTTTATCAGCCAATATTGCGGCATGGCTATGGTCAATTTTTAACCGTTCTACATGATGATCGAGTGCATAAATGCCCGCCGCTGCTAAAAAGCCAGCCTGGCGCATGCCTCCTCCAAAAACTTTGCGTACCCGGCGTGCATATTTTATGGTTTGCTTATCTGCCAAAAATACCGAACCTACAGGAGAACCCAGTCCTTTTGATAAACATACTGAAACACCGTCAAAGTATTTACCATAGTCGGCAGCCTTATCGCCCGTTTTTACCAAAGCATTAAATATTCTGGCACCATCCAGGTGAAGTTTCAGACCTTTGTTTTTACACAACGCTGCAATAGGTTTTATTTGTTCAATGGTATAACATGCACCGCCGCCTTTGTTTACCGTATTTTCAAGCGCCACTAAACTGGTGTGCGGGTAATGCACATTTTCGGCATTAATTTCTGGCTCAATCATATCGGCAGTAAGTATACCACGCTCTCCGTTTAATAAGCGCGTTGATACCCCTGAGTTAAAGGCTATACCTCCACCCTCGTAACGATAAATATGTGCAGTTTGATCGGCAATCAGTTCATCCAAAGGCTGGGTAAAACATTTAATGGCTATCTGATTAGTCATGGTGCCCGATGGGCAAAATATACCGGCTTCCATACCAAACAGCCGGGCGGATTTCTCTTCCAGTTCATTTACTGTTTCATCCTCGCCAAAAACATCATCACCAATTTTTGCGTTCATCATGGCTTCCAGCATGCCTGGAGTTGGTTTGGTAACTGTATCGCTTCTTAAATCAACAATCATCTTTATTTAAATATTGAATTCAATTTTAATGATTTTATTTGTTTTAATTTTAGTAGGATATAATTTGATTTAGATGTATCCAGGAATTTACAAAACAAAGCCCCGTATTAAACAGTTTTCAACAACAAAAATGTTATTCTTGTACAATAAAAGTTATATATCCCCTGTTATTGCATAGTTATGAATAAGTATACCTTTTTAATTTTTTGTTTTGTATTGATCGCAATATCGGCACAGGCCCAGAAATGGCAGCCAGGCCATTTTACAGATAGCAAAGGAAATATATCGGCGGGCTTTATCAGGATTGATCCATCCGCCCGCGGACCTGTTAAAAATGAAGGTTTTATTGAATACAAGCAGGATAAAGCAGCAAAAGAAGCTAAGATCAGTGCAAGCGCGTTACAATCTTTTGTGATGGGCCGGGATAGCTTTGTGGTTACACATGCCCCTAAAAACCAGTTTTGGCCACGCTATGAGCTCGATTTTGTAAAAGTTGCAGTGAATGAAGACCTTAAACTATATGCAACATACAGCGAACATAATGCAGAACATTATGCTGGCGGCGGTGGTTCAGGATTTTCTATCGGTATTGGCGGTGGAACAGGTTTCGGCACGCGTGGTTTCGGCGTAGGTGTAGGCGGTGGTGTGGAAATTCCACTGGGCGCCGGCAGAGGTGGTTACTATGGAGGCCCGGTTTACTACTACGGTGAAAATACCGGAGAAATGAAAATTATCACCAACGAAAACTTTGCAGATGTAATGACCGACGTTATGGGTGATGAACCCGATGTAGTTAACAAAATAGCCGCAAAAGCATACACACTGCAAAATATGGATAGCCTGATAGCTTACTTTAAACAAGTACAGGCGGCACGCAATAGTCAGTAGCACTTTTAGTTCATGGCTGATAGTTCATCGTTGATAGCAACAAGGACACCCATGAGCTAAATAACTATAAATTTTGCGCTATAACAAAACCACTGGCCCAGGCCCATTGAAAATTATAACCACCAAGCCAACCGGTAACGTCTACGCATTCGCCGCCATAATAAAGTCCTTCTATTTTCCTTACTTCCAGTGTTTTAGATGATAATTCGTCTGTTGATACGCCGCCACGCATTACTTCGGCCTTGTCATATCCCTTGTCCCCAGCTGGCTTTACTTTAAACTCGTGTATCAGCTTACTGATATCTTCAATATCTGCTTTACTTAACGATGCCAGGTTTTTATCGGCAGGAAGTTTATCACTCAATGCCTCAGCAAATTTGCGGGTAAATAGGCCTGCTAAATAAGCCAGCAGCATCTTTTTACCGTTAGCTTCCCTTTCAGCCTGAATTAAGTTTGCAATATCCTGATTAGGCAATAAATCAATATAAATAAATTCGCCGGGCCGCCAATAAGAAGAAATCTGTAGTATAGCCGGGCCGCTTAAACCCCAGTGGGTAAATAAAATATTCTCTTCAAAACTTATCCTGTCGTTCCATACCCTGCAAAAAATGCTATTTCCTGATAGTTGCTCATACCAGGGTTGATCTTTCCCTGTAATGGTTAACGGCACCAACGCCGGCGCCGTTTCATTAATCTTCAAGCCCAAATTGCGCGCGGCCCGCAATCCAAAATCAGTAGCGCCCATTTTAGGGATAGGTAAGCCGCCGGAGGCAATCACCACTTTAGGTACGGATAGCTTTTCCGACTTCCCATGTTTTTCAATAGATACTACGAAACTATTTGCTATTTTTTCGATGTTTTTCACCTCAGTATCACACCATATTTCCTGACCTAAATCGACACACAAACTAGTAAATACATTGACAATATCTTTCGCGTTATCACTTACCGGGAATAATTGACCCAATGTTTTTTCTTTTCCTTCAATGCCATAAGTCTCAAAAAAACCGATGGTATCCTCAACCGTCCACTGGCTAAATGCCGACTTGCAGAAGTGTTCATTTTGCGATATAAATTGCTGAGCACTAGCATACAGGTTGGTGTAGTTACATCTGCCGCCTCCGCTAATCAGTATCTTAGCACCTACCTTATCATTCTTTTCCAGTATCAGGGTGCGCTTGCCCAAAAAACCGGACTGAACGGCGCACATTAGTCCGCAAGCACCTCCGCCAATAATTATAGCGTCAAAATCTGTTTGTTTTATTAAATTTGCTGTCATGGCTGGGGTTTCGCAAATATCAGAATTTGGAAAGATACTCATCTTCCTAATTACAGGAATAATAATGGTATGCTTTGCTTTTTTTATAAATAAAGTTTTAGCGCCCAATAAACCCAATCCCGAAAAACTGTCTTCATACGAATGTGGTGAGGAGCCAACAGGCTCAGCCTGGCTGCCATTCAATTCTCGTTTTTATGTTATCGCGCTGGTTTTTCTCCTATTTGATGTAGAGATGGTATTTGTATTTCCATGGGCAATTGTATTTGGCAGTCATGAAATGAATAATGCTGATGCACGCTGGGGATGGCTGGCTTTAACCGAGATGTTTGTTTTTTTAGGCATTCTGATACTGGGCCTGGCCTATGTTTGGGTTAAAGGTGATTTGGATTGGATAAAACCTGATCCGATAGCACCTATTACCAATAGTGTTGTCCCGTATGCATTATATGATCAATTGAATACCGAAATAGGGAATTATAAAGTAAGGGAATTTGCAATGCAGGAAAGCGCTTTGCAAACTATTGTAAGTACCCCAACAGTTGAAACGGCTGAAGCAGTTCCTGCCAAAAAACCAATGTTTAAACCAACTTTTAAAAAGCCGGCAAATGAGTAATGATATAACCAGCGAAAATGGTGGTGTAATAATCACTAAAATGAACGATCTGCTCAACTGGGCACGTTTGTCATCTTTATGGCCGTTAAGCTTTGGTATTGCCTGCTGTGCTATTGAATTTATGGGCGCTTTCGCATCAACATATGATCTCGATCGTTATGGCGTTTTCCCGCGTCCTTCCGCCCGGCAGGCCGATGTGCTTATTATTGCCGGAACCGTTACTTTTAAAATGGCTGAACGTATTAAACGCTTATACGAACAAATGCCCGAACCTAAATACGTAATCTCAATGGGTTCGTGCTCAAATTGCGGCGGCCCTTACTGGCAACACGGCTATCATGTAGTTAAAGGAGTTGATCGTGTTATACCTGTTGATGTTTACATACAGGGATGCCCGCCCCGCCCCGAATCGCTGATTGGTGCAATTTTAGAATTACAGAAAAAAATTGAAGGCGAAAAATTGATCGGTAAAAAGGAAACTCAGGAAGCTTAATATCAGGTAAAATATATTTGGTTACATTTGGTTAAACCTATTTGTAATCCATTTATGAAAAAATTCTTTCCGGCTTTAGCGTTGCTGGCTCTACTGTTTATACCTGTTTGTAAAATAAATGCCCAATCATCCAACCCTAAAAAAGACATATTTCCACAAGGCACCGTTTTTTATGAAAACATTCCTTATGCCAATGACACGCTGAAAAAGCATTTGCTGGATATCTATTTACCGCCTGTAAAAAAATCAAGCTATCCTCTAATCATATGGGTACATGGCGGTGCATGGATGCTGAACGACAAATATGCCGATATGGGTTATATGACCAATACTATAAAAGCTTTTATTGATAGTGGTTATGCCATTGCATCTATTGACTACCGCCACAGCACAACTGCGCCTTTCCCCGCACAAATACAGGACTGTAATCAGGCTGTTGAATACTTGTATCAAAATGGAGCTAAATACAGCTTAGATGTAAGCAGAATAGCATTAATAGGTTTTTCTGCAGGAGGTCATCTGGCTTCATTATTAGCCTTATCTAACAATAATCATGTAAAAAGTTTTTATGCTGATGGCGGGAAATCTGACTTCAAAATAAAACTGGTTTTAGATTTTTACGGCGCTTCGGATTTATTAACGCTTAAAGGTAACGATGATAAAGACCCTAAAAATCCCATCACTTTACTTTTGGGAGCGATGGCTACTGATAGGCCTGATCTGGCTAAAAAAGCAAGCCCCGCTACCTATATTGATAAAAACGACCCGCCCTTCCTGATTGTTCAGGGTGAAAAAGACGAATCCGTTAACCCCGATCAATCGATAAATTTAAGTGCTCGACTAAAAAAAGCTGGCATAAACAATGAGTTAATTATAGTGCCTGATGCACCACACTTTGGCGTTATGTTTGATGCCGAATTTATCCGTAAAAGGATCTTTTATTTTTTAAATCAATACATGAAATAATCAAACTATCGAGAAAAATAGTTTCTGTATTATTATTGGGATGATAAGCACCCCAAGCGACCACAACGTATATTTTTTATATAACCTGCTATTATTTGCTTCGTGACGTTTAGTGAGCAACTCGAATTTATTATTGCTGAATATCAATAAGTAGTTCAATATTACAAAGGGTACAAAAAAGGTAATGACGATTGAAATATATCCGTTCAAAGGCCTCGCATTAAAAATATCTATACCAAAAAATAAAGGTAAATTTTTGTTTACTATAGTTTTCATCCAATAAAAAATGGTAAATAGGTTTATACCCATCAACAATGAAATAGGTATAAGTGTAAACAATTTCCAGTTTGCCGATTCTGTTCTGCTCTTTTGGGTTGATATGATGGCATCAATCCATATTTTATAATACAAATTCATTAATTGTTCTTTTTATCATGTTTTAACAAATCATCTTTCATCGCTTCCTCTGTTGATTCAATTGCATCTTCAACCGAATGGCTTTGGGTATTTGATTTAGATTTTTGTGTAAGCTCAACCAGTGTACGATAATGTTCATACAAATTATTCAGTTGCTCCTCACTCAAATCCTGAATATTGAGCAGGCGGTTACTGGCGTTGTTGTTGGCTGCAATCAACTCATTCAATTTAAGCTGAACGGCTATTGACTCCTTATTTTGCGACTTCTGTATCAAAAATACCATTAAAAAGGTGATGATGGAGGTGCCGGTATTAACAATCAACAACCATGTATCCGAATATCCAAAAATCGGGCCGCTTATTCCCCATATTAAAATTAGCACCACAGCAGCCAAAAAAACCGGCGAACTACCACTGTAGGAGGTAATGGTATTACTTACCTTTTCAAATCCCGAAATATTTTCATTAGGCTGATTGTTCATTTTTTATTTGCTTTCAATTATTAAGCCAATAAGCGCCTATTTGTTTGAAACATCCATCAATAAACCGGGGATTAACAAAAAAGCCCGGCTTTCTGAAAAAGCCGGGCCGCTGATAAAATATTAATTGTTTATCTATTTGGCCATCAATACTCCATCCACTCCGTCTATTATGCCATTGGTGCAAGGTGTATCAAACGATGTTACTTTTACTGTAGTGCCCTGTGAATCAGTAATAGCCAGTTTTTTATCTTTTACCGATAAGGTAAGTTCCTGCCCATCAATAGTTTTCAAAGTCGCTTTACCTTTACCGGCTACAAGCTCTTTAATAAGGGCTGCTTTATCATATTTACCGCTGATAACATGAGCTTTCAGGGTAATGGCAAGTTTAGCAGGATCTTTCATTAAGCTATCCAGCTTTCCTTTTGAAATGGTATTGAATGCGTCATTGTTTGGAGCAAGCACAGTAAACGGGCCTGGACCTTTTAATTCAGCATCAACATTGGCGGCTTTTGTAGCACTTACCAACGTGGTTTCTTCGGCAACATTGGCCAGTGTTGCTTCTATATCTTTGGTTGAATCTGCTGCCGAAGCCGTGGCCGTTGTTGCAGCTTTCTTTGCTGTATCTGTTGTGGTGGTTTGTGCAAATAGACTATTTGAAAATAAGCCGATAGTGATTGCTGTTGTTACTATTAAAACTGTTTTTTTCATTTTTATTTAATTTATTAATATTTAAGTCCTCATTATCTAAAAATACACTTGCAATTTCGTTGCAATTAATTTATTTAATTTAAATAACTCTCATTGTTGGTTATGGTTTTAAATAACTGAAAATATTTGAGGAATGGTATACTGAACCCTTTTACAACAAAAAAATTACATTGGTGGTGAATCACTTTACCCTCTAAGAAAAACTTTCCTTGGTAATGCAATCGACATCAAAAAATATTTTTACTTTTCTAATAGGTTATCTACAGCCAAAATGTTCAACTTTGCGCTTTGTTTTATCAATTTATGACTAAGAAACTCCTCCGATCGCTTTTTACAACTTCCATTATCTCTATTGCTATTTCTACTGCAGCAACTTGTATATTTTATTCCGTTTTGTTGAAAAACGCAGACTATGGTCACGCCGTGCAACAAATTATATCGGGTGTTTTTCTGCTGAATTGTATCCTGCTTATTATGTCATTACCAATTTTATTTCTGGGGAACGCCGAATTGTGGAATAACAAACCATTCCGACTAATAATGTACTTTGCAGGTGTTATATTTTTTATTATTACTGCATCGCTTTTAAAAATAGGACAACACGACCGGGAAGTTTATTTGATGACGGGTGTGATATTTTTATTGGTACACGCCTTTTTCTATTATCGGTTAACAAAAAAGTTATCATAACCAACACCCGTTTCTATCTTATTTATGTACTTTGAAAGATTTAGGGTAAACTTGCATCTTTATAAATGAAAGCATTCTACGGAGATCTTAAACTTGGAATTTTAGGCGGCGGCCAATTGGGTCGTATGCTGATACAACAGGCTATAAATTATAATGTTACGGTCAAAATTCTTGATCCAGACAGGGAAGCGCCTTGCCGCAAATTATGTGATGAATTCGTAGTTGGCTCTTTAAGCGATTATGAAACTGTTTATAATTTCGGCAAAAAAGTTGACCTCCTTACCATTGAAATTGAAAAAGTTAACGTTGATGCACTGGAGCAATTAGAAAAAGAAGGCGTTTTAGTATATCCGCAACCACGCATCATCCGGCTCATACAGGACAAAGGCTTACAAAAACACTTTTTCAAGGAAAATAACATTCCAACAGCCGAATTCCAGGTAATATCATCGCCTCAACAACTAAAAGAAAGCCGCATACCGTTCCCATACATCCAAAAGCTTCGTCGCGATGGTTATGATGGTAAAGGTGTGTACAAAGTGATTGATGAATCATATCTTAAAAACGCATTTAAAGAACCCAGCCTTATTGAACGTTGGATTGATTTTGAAAAAGAAATAGCGGTTATTGTAGCACGTAATGAAAGCGGCGAGGTCAAAACATTTCCGCTGGTAGAGATGGAATTTAACCCGCAAGCTAATCTTGTTGAATTTTTGATATCTCCATCTACCCTGCCTTTCGAAATACATCAGGAAGCTGCGCAAATAGCTACCAAAATTGCAGAAGATCTTAAAATAGTGGGCTTGCTTGCGGTTGAAATGTTTTTAGATAAAAACGGCAAAATATTGGTAAACGAACTGGCTCCGCGCCCGCATAACAGCGGCCATCAAACTATTGAAGGCAATGTGGTATCACAGTTTGAACAGCACTTAAGAGCCATATTTAATCAACCTTTAGGTGATACCAGTTGCCTTAACAACGCCATTATGGTAAACGTTTTGGGCGAAGCCGGATACGAAGGCCCGGCCATTTATAAAGGAATTGAGAAAGTATTAAAATGCCCTGGGGTTTATATACATTTATATGGCAAAGCACTAACCAAACCTTTCCGTAAAATGGGGCATGTTACTATTGTAGATGCTGACCGGGAAAAAGCAATAGAAAAAGCAAAATTTGTACAGGAAACATTAAAAGTAATCAGTTAATCAGCCTTAAGCTATCATTCATAAAATTGAACTAACACCATCATGAGCCAGAAACAACCAAAAATAGGAATTATAATGGGCAGCAAGTCTGACTTAAATGTGATGCAAGATGCAGCGGACGTTTTAAAAGAATTGGGCGTTGATTATGAAATCACTGTGGTATCGGCACATCGTACCCCTGATCGTATGTTCAAATATGCACGTGAAGCAGCTGGCCGTGGTTTAAAAGTGATTATTGCTGGCGCAGGTGGTGCAGCCCATTTACCTGGTATGGTGGCGTCGTTAACACATTTACCCATTATTGGCGTCCCGGTTAAATCAAGTAATTCTATTGATGGCTGGGATTCTATATTGTCTATTCTGCAGATGCCCAACGGCATCCCTGTAGCCACCGTAGCCCTGAATGCCGCGAAAAACGCCGGAATCCTGGCAGCTCAGATACTTTCAACAGCGGATGATCGGATCACTAAGAATCTTATCAAATACAAAGAAGATCTTAAGAAGAAAGTTGAAGAATCTGCCTTAGAAATGGAAAAACAATAAATTCGATTCTTCAAATTGAAATATCACTTAAACGCCTGAAGTTATCAAAGTTTCAGGCGTTTTGTATTTTCTAACGTTTTGGCCAGGTTGTAATCTCCAAACTCAATTTAAAGCCGGATTTTCAGGAAAGTTGGCTATATGTGCATAACGCTGCCCCAATCCTATTACAGACTGACGCCACAAATTGTCCTCATCACATGTAAAAATTGTCTCTACATTTGCGTTGCTTGCCACTATCCAGCTATCTTCCTTTATTTCGTCATCAAGCTGACTCGAGGTCCATCCACTATATCCGGTAAAAAATCTGATTTCATCGCTTTGTAATTGATAGTTAGCAATCAGCTCGCTTACTGTTTCAAAATTTCCACCCCAATAAACACCATCGCCCAATTCAACACCGCCATCGATTTTTTCGGGGCAACGATGAATAAAATGCAAAGTATTTGCCGCAACCGGTCCTCCAATAAAAACAGGAATTTCAGAATAAGACAGGTCAGGTAAAATATCACCAAGCAAAAACTCACTCAAATGATTTAAAATAAAACCCATTGCTCCATCCTCAGAGTATTCTGTTAATAAAATAACAGATCTTTTAAAATTCGGATCCATCATAAAAGGTTCCGATATCAACAAGCGCCCGACGGCTGCTGAAATAGAACTTAGCATAGGCTTTTCTTTTTTTGTTAATTACAGCAAGTATTATAAAAATATGTTCGCTTTCCTAATATTGGACTAAATTATTTCTTGAAGGTTACCAAAAATCTCCTATTATTATCTCCTGAATGCCCTCCCAATCACTTTTACTTTACATACGGCATAATTAATTTGTAAGTTTGCACCGATGAATCAGGAAGAATTAAAAAACTTGCGCGAAGAGTATAATGCTGCGGCATTAACAGAAGCGTCGACAAAGAGCGATCCGATAAAGCAATTTGAAAAATGGTTTAACGAGGCGCAGGAAGCACAAGTACCCGAGCTAAACGCAATGACCCTGGCCACAGCAACACCAGATGGCAGGCCATCGGCCCGGATTGTTTTGTTAAAGGGTTATCATGAAGGCGGCTTTGTTTTTTTCACCAATTACCTGAGCAGAAAGGGAAAAGAAATTAACAAGAACCCAAATGGGGCCTTAACTTTTTTTTGGCCTTCGGTTGAGAGGCAAATACGAATAGAAGGAACCTTAGAAAAAGTAACGAGAGAGGAATCTGAAAAATATTTCCATTCGCGCCCGCACAATAGTCAAATTGGGGCTGTTGTATCGCCACAAAGCCAGGAAATAGACAATCGTGAGATTATTGAACAGAAATGGAACGAACTGGCGACAGAATATGAAGGCAAAGAAGTTCCCAAACCATCTTTTTGGGGCGGTTATATTTTGAAACCCAGATTGATTGAATTTTGGCAAGGACGCCCAAGCCGTTTACATGACCGTATTCTTTATAAAAAAATAGACAATAAAAACTGGAAAAAAGTTCGTTTGGCGCCATGAGTTTGAAGGAAATTAAATTGCTGCTGACTGAAAAATTTGGTAACGAAGTAATTGTTGGCGAAGAAACAGGTGGTTTACAAGCCGCCTTATTGATTACTCCCGACTCTATTATTGAAGTTTGCCTTGAACTGCGCAACAACCCCAAAACTTATTTCGATTTTCTCAGCTCATTAACCGGTATAGACTATGGCGTTGAAGCTAGTCGTTTTGGTGTGGTTTATCATTTGGCCTCTATCCCCTATCGAACCCAGTTGACCTTAAAAATAAGCAAGGAAAATGACAGGGATTTAAACGAGCTACCATCTTTCAACAGTATCACTTCCGTTTATCGCACTGCCGATTGGCATGAGCGCGAAGCTTATGATTTAACAGGAATATTTTTTGAAGGACATCCCGATTTAAGGCGAATTTTATTGCCCGACGATTGGGAAGGCTATCCGCTTCGTAAAGACTACCAAAACGCCGAATATTATAAAGGTATCAAAATTGATTAATAGTATAATCGCGTACTATTAATAATCATTTTTTTCTTTGCCTGCTTAAGTCAATATCAGCTAAACGATAAAACCTTTGGAGCAATAATTTCGTACTACTATCTAAACTTTGATTAATGGATAAATTCCATTAATCTGATTTTTACCTATGGATATCATTAGAAAAGATAATATTTCTTACGAAGAATTTATCGAGGAGCATTATAAGCCCGGTATTCCATTAGTTTTTACAAGTGCTGCAAAGGTTTGGAAAGCCAACGGGCTGTTTACTCCCCAATGGTTAAAAAAAAATTACCCCGACCGGACAACTGAATGCCGCGGGCAATCATATAAAATGCAGGAGATAATGGATTTGGTAGAAACCAGCACTGAAGAAAACCCTGCTCCTTACCCATTTATATTTGATATTCCTGAACAGTTGCCGGAGTTGATGCCACTTATACAGCCGCTTGATTTAAATTATGCATCGCCCAATTGGCTAAAAAATAAGATGTTTAATATCGGTAAATGGGGTGGCGCCACAGAGTTATTTATTGGCGGACCTGGCGGCAAATTTCCTTATTTACACCTGGATTATTACCATTTAAATGCGTGGATTACGCAACTTTACGGTGAAAAACGATTCACTGTATTCCCTCGTGGACAGGAGGATTTGCTATATCCTCGTCAGGATGATCCATGGCGCTCAGAACTAAATATTTTTGAGCCCGATTTTGAGAAGTTCCCAAAATACAAAGATGCTACGCCTATAAATTTTGTTGTAGGCCCCGGTGAAACTTTATTTATACCTTTTGGAACCTGGCATACCGCTTACTCACTTACGCCAACTATTTCTGTTGCTTTTGATACGCTAAACAGCAAAAATCATAAGGAATTTATGAAAGATGTGTGGACTTTTAAAAGCCGGCAAAGTAAAGCAAAGGCTGTAGCAATGTACTGCTACGCCTGGGTAGCCACGCAAAGCAGCAAAATAAAAGAAAGCTTTGGGCACAAGGCTTTTTAAATTCGCCTAATTAAATACATATATACAATGCAGCTTGCAGTAATTATTACTGCAGGCTTTTTTATTTTGTTAAAATTGGATTTGAATTCAATAAATTTGAAATTCTAAAACAATTCAAAAGTTGAATATTACTGATACCAAATACAACGCTGCGCTTAATAATTACAACAATAAAATTGCTTCGGCCGCCACCGAAGACATGGTGCTTAATATGGGGCCTCAACACCCCTCCACCCACGGTGTATTAAGGCTGGAGCTGATAACAGATGGCGAAATTGTTAAAGAAGTAATACCACATATAGGTTACCTGCACCGCTGTTTCGAAAAGCATGCCGAATCTTTAACCTATCAGCAAACTATTCCCTTTACCGACCGGTTGGATTACCTGGCATCAATGAATAATAGCCACGCGTTTGTTATGGGTGTTGAGCGTATGCTTGGTATTGATAAAGATATCCCCAAACGTGTTGAATACATTCGCGTGTTGGTATGCGAATTAAACCGTATAGCATCGCACCTGATAGCCATCGGCACCTACGGTATTGATATTGGCGCCTTTACTCCTTTTTTGTGGTGTTTTCGTGATAGGGAGCATATAATGGGTATGCTGGAATGGGCATCGGGTTCAAGAATGTTATACAACTATATTTGGATTGGTGGTTTATTTTACGATTTACCAGTGGGCTTTGAAGAACGTTGCCGTGAGTTTGTTGATTACTTTAAACCTAAAATGGACGAGCTGAACAGACTTTTAACCGATAACCAGGTATTTATTAACCGCACTGCAAATATTGGCGTCTTACCGCTCGATGTGGCTATAAATTACGGTTGTTCGGGCCCTATGCTACGCGGTTCGGGCCTGAAATGGGATCTGCGGAGAATTGATAATTATTCTGTTTATCCTGAATTAGAGTTTGACATCCCGGTAGGCAAAGGTGAAATGGGTTCTGTTGGTGATTGCTGGGACCGCTACAAGGTCAGAGTCGACGAAATCGACCAATCACTCCGGATGATTGAACAATGTCTTGACAGGCTTCAAAATGAATTAAAACGCACCACCGATTTTGACCCTCGAGCTAAACTGCCGCGCAAAACCATACCCAAAGCTCAAGATTATTATGTACGCTGTGAAGGTGCCAAAGGCGAATTGGGTTTTTATTTTATGGCCGATGGTAAATCTGAAATACCTACGCGTGTAAAGGCCCGCGCACCGAGCTTCAATAATTTATCCGTACTGCCCGAAATTGCCAAAGGCGTTATGATTGCCGATTTAATTGCAATAGTAGGTTCCATAGATTTTGTACTGGGCGAAGTTGACCGGTAAACAAAAAAAGGCGATCCTTAACGGCTCGCCTTTCTTAATTGTATGTGTTTGTTTTTTGGGTATTACTGATTATAAACCTTAACCATAAATACATAGTTCTGCATCTTTTTAATTTGCTGAACGCGATTTAAACCGGCTAAAACATTTTTCGAATTAATATTCAAATCACCTTTTAATGAATCAGGTATGTCCTGAATAGTTTTCAATAAATAGCTTGATTTTACAGCAAAAGCTGCACCTTCTACATGGGTTTCTTTTGCATTAATTATACCTATCACATCACCTTTACTATCCAATAACGGGCCTCCACTGTTACCAAAATCAACAGGCGTTGACACCTGGTATTGTGTAGTATCACCTCTGAAGCCGGTACTTGCTGTTAAAAAACCCGGGCCTAAAACCATCGCATCACGTGGATAACCGATGGTAAATACGTTTTCTCCTATATCGGTGTCGGCCTTCTTAAATGCATATGGAATAGCACCAAAGGATTTAAAGCTTGGATCAGTTATTTGTAAGACTGCAATATCAGCCCCGGGTTCAGAATATATTACTTTGGTTCGGTATGATTTACCATCGAAACTTTGAACATAAACAGAATCGGCATCTTTTACCACATGATAATCTGTAACGATATAGCCATTTGACGAAATAGCAAAACCTGTGCCTCTGAAGTTAGCAGGGTTACTATTTTTACCGGAATGCTTTAACCCGTTAAGCTGCGAATTTAAGGCACTTGTTGTTTTCTCAATCTGCTCAACTTTGCTTTTTAACCTAACATAGTTTACCTCTTTGTTATTTAAATAGCCGGTAAAAAACAAAGTGCATAATACGGCAAAAATAGCGATAGAAGCTGCTACAGATATTTTTGAGTGATGATTACGCCATATGTTTACAATCCATGACGGATGAATCATCAATTCTTCTTCCAGGGAATGAACATCAATTTCACTATGTAAAGCATTCAGGCGTTTCTCTAATTCCAACCGTTCGCCGTACTGCTTAATAAGATTTACAAAATGTTTATGTTCTGCAACTTTCTTATTAACGTCGGTATTTTCGCTGCGAAGTACTTCAAAACGGGCGCGTTCGTCACTTGACATCTCGCCGTTAAGGTACTTCTCTATTTGTTCTAAAAGTTGATTATCACTCATCGCTTTTATCTCCTCAATTTTGCTGAAAAAACAATTTCTTCAGCCTTTGCAAACATTTGTATTTTTGAGTTTTGGCGTTATCCGCATTGGTATAACCAAAATCCTCACAGATCTGCTGCATTGATCTGTTGTTTATATAAAAATCTTCAATTATAGTTTTACAGGGTTCGCCCAATAATTGCAGGGCATTGCCCATTTTATTAAATTGAATGTCCCTTTCATTATTCTTTTCAGTTTCATCATCAACAGACAAAAATTCCTGAAAATCTTTTATATCGCCACCATACCGGTTCATTTGTGCAAGCCGCTTAAGCCAAAGCCTGCGACAAACAGAATAAATATAGGTTTTAAGTTTACTGCTTAACTCAAAATCGCCGGTTTTAACCTTATTATAAAGAACAATTATGGCTTCCTGATAAATGTCTTTAGCATCATCAGCGTTTCCATTATTATTAATGATCAGTTGCAATACCATCGGAAAATAAGCAACGTATAATCGCTTTAATACACTATCCGAATTATTTAGTATCCCAAGAATAACTTCGCTATCCGTTGGTATTCCGCTATTTAGCTCTTTACTCACTACTTAATACAATTTATGCGAAAATGTAACCCATTATTCATAAAAAAAAATTAAAACTCAAATAAATTTCAAATAGTCTTTTGTAAGCTGACTATCAATACATTCCCTTTCAACGGATCATTTCTACAGAAGTTTTTCTATATAAATATTATAAATATAATGTTTCAATCTCAATGGTGTGTTATTAATCGAAAACCATAAATGTTTAAAATTGTTAACAATCAACATCTTAAAAGAAAGCATTATGAAAAATCTATTTAAAATTCCATTTCTAGCCTTAGCTATTTCAGTCTCGTTTGCGGCTTGCAAAGGTAACAAATCAAGTGGCACCGCTGACTCGACAAAAGTCGACTCAGCGTCATCAAGCGTAACAAAAACTGATACAACAGTAAAGGTTGATACAGTTAAACCTGCTACCGATACATCCAAAGCAAAAATTGATACGGTAAGCAAAACAGTAACTAAATCAACCGATGCTAAAAAAACAGAAGTAAAAAAGGAGCCTAAGCAATAACCGTACAATAAACACCGGAGAAACAGCGTCCAAATCAGGCTTTTTTTGATAGTACTCTATCAAAACTATGTATTTTATATTTTTTTTTAATTTGGTGGGTTACCTTTTTCAAATAGCAGTATTAAGAAGCAAACATTCACAACTTAAAAGAATAAAAAATGAAAAATTCATTCAAAATGGGCGCTTTAGCCTTAGTTATCGCAGTTTCTTTCGCGGCTTGCAAAGGTAAATCTACTTCAGGTGCTGCAGATTCAGCAAAAGCAGATTCAGCTAAACTTGACACTGTAAAGAAAGATACAGCTGTTGTTAAAGCTGACACAACTAAAAAAGACACTACTAAAAAAGATACTACTAAGAAAAAATAATCTTAGTTTTTCTGTTAATTTTAGTTTTTAATTGATAAAAGGTAACTCTTCAATTTTTATTAAAAATTGTGGGTTACCTTTTTGCTTTTTAAGTATTAAGAGAAACTATTTAATCACTTAAAAAGAAAATTAACATGAAAAATTCATTCAAAATGGGCGCTTTAGCTCTAGTTGTCGCAGTTTCTTTCGCTGCTTGCAAAGGTAAATCTGCTTCAGGTGCTGCAGATTCAGCTAAAATGGACTCAGCTAAAATGGACTCAGCTAAAATGACTGATACTACAAAAAAAATGGCTGATACTTCTAAAAAAATGGCTGACACTTCTAAAAAAGCAGCTAAAGACACAGCTAAAAAAATGTAATTTTCATTTTTTTAAAAAAATAAAAACGCTTCGGGTATCTATCCGGAGCGTTTTTATTTTGAAACAATTTCATTGGCAACATTATATAACTGAAATTTATTTATGCTAATACGATGAGATAATTAATTTTGCCGGCAAACATCCGGTTATGCATCAACCTATCCTATCTATAAACCATGCAACTGTAAGGTTTCTGAACAATACTCTTTTTAATAATTTAAATTTCACCGTAAACAAAGGCGAGCATTGGGCGCTGATAGGTAAAAGCGGCGCTGGAAAAAGCGCTTTATTGCAAACAATCGCTGGTCGTTTCAACATAACTGGTGGCGATATCCGCTATTATTTTTTCGAAGATCTTTTAAAACAGACTGACGGCAATCCCGATAATTTAACTCATCACAAACTAATTTCTGTTGTTGAGCCCAGGCATCATTTCCGCAATCTGTCAAACACAACAGATTTCTATTATCAGCAACGTTATAATTCGTCCGATTCTGAAGATGCCCTAACGGTCGATCAATATTTACAATCTATAACCGTTCTTCCTCATTTTAATAATTATTGGAATATAGCTAAGGTTATTGTGCTGTTAAATTTAAATCTACTTTTAACCAAGCAAATCATCAAGTTATCAAACGGTGAAACAAAACGATTGATGATAGCGGTAGCATTGCTGAAAAATCCGGCCATATTATTATTAGATAGTCCGCTTACCGGGTTGGATGTTGAAACCCGCCAACAGTTTACCATTATTATTAAACAGATAATTGAATCTGGCATAAGTGTTGTAATGGTAACATCTCCCTACGAAATTCCTGAAACCATCACGCACGTTGCAGTACTAGAAAATGGAAATATCAGCCAAAAAGTTTTAAGAAGTGATTTCGATCCTCAATTATTTATAAAAGAGGAATCTGATGAAATAGATAATGGAGAATTAAAAGATCTTTTAAACATTAATACATCCGCTACAAAATATAATTTCATCGTAAAAATGAGCGATGTTTTTGTAAAATATGGCGACAAGGTTATCCTGAACAAAGTAAACTGGCAAATAATTCCTAGCCAAAGATGGGCCTTACTTGGCGCCAATGGTGCAGGTAAATCAACCCTATTAAGCCTAATAAATGGCGATAACCCGCAAGCCTACGCCAATGATATAGTACTATTTGATAAAAAACGGGGCACCGGCGAAAGCATATGGGACATAAAAAGTAAAATTGGCTTTATGTCGACCGAATTGCATCAGTATTTCCCTACTGATAACAGTTGTCTCCAGGTGATTGAATCAGGATTTTATGATACGTTGGGGTTATTCCGTCCATCACAAAAAGTAAAGGCAGATACCGCCTTACGCTGGATGAAGGCCTTAGAAATAGAACAATACGCTCGTGTTTTATTAAAAAACATACCGGCAAGCGCACAGCGTTTGTGCCTTTTGGCCCGCGCGTTAATTAAAAACCCCGATCTGCTTATTTTTGATGAGCCCTGCCAGGGATTGGATACGCACCAACAACAACATTTTAAAAAACTGGTAGATACTATTTGCCGCTTAAGTAATGTAACACTCATTTATGTTACTCATTACCAACACGAAATTCCGGATAGCGTAACTAAAGTTTTAAAATTAGATAAAGGCTCGGTAGTTAATTAAAATGTCAAAGTATTAATACCTTTCAGCTTTAACCTTCCACTTCGTATATTTGAAACATGAATACAGCCGATCTGTTGCAACGTGCGTTGCGGTTTGAATTTCTAAGCCAGGATGAGGGAGTTTATCTTTACCATAACGCCTCTACAGCCGATTTGATGTACATTGCCAACGAACTGCGTAAAATACAAGTTCCGCATGGTAAGGTAACCTGGCAGATTGATCGCAATGTAAACACTACCAATGTGTGTATTGCCAATTGTAAATTCTGCAATTTTTTTCGCCGTCCCGGTCATGAGGACAGCTATATCACAGATATAGAAACTTACAAACAAAAAATTGAAGAGACATTCCGTTACGGAGGTGATCAATTATTGTTACAGGGCGGCCATCATCCCGATTTAGGTTTAAAATTTTATGCCGATACTTTCAGACAGTTAAAAGAATTATATCCTGCTCTTAAATTACATTCGTTAGGGCCACCCGAAATTGCACATGTTGCCAAATTGGAAGGTATGAGCCATATTGATGTATTACGCGAATTAAAAGCTGCCGGTTTGGATTCGTTGCCTGGGGCTGGTGCCGAAATTCTTAATGATCGTGTACGCAGGTTAATCAGCAAGGGTAAGTGTGGCGGTAAAGAATGGCTCGATGTAATGCGTGCTGCGCATCAGCTAAATTTGCCTAGTTCAGCAACCATGATGTTTGGTCATATTGAAACCATTGAAGAACGCTTTGAACACCTGGTTTGGATTAGAGAAGTACAGTCGGAAAAACCAGACGGTGCATACGGCTTTATTGCCTTTATACCATGGCCATTTCAGGACGATGGTACGCTTTTACGTAAGGTAAGAGGCATTACCAACAATGTTACAGGTGATGAGTATATCCGTATGATTGCACTTAGCCGCATTATGCTGCCCAATATTAAAAACATACAGGCTTCATGGCTAACGGTTGGTAAACCCGTAGCGCAGATTTGCCTTCACGCGGGTGCTAATGACTTTGGCTCTATCATGATTGAGGAAAATGTAGTATCGGCTGCCGGCGCACCACATAGGTTCACCGCAAAGGGAATACAGGAATCAATAAAAGAGGCAGGATTTGAACCACAACTTCGCACACAAAAATATGAATGGCGACAAATGCCGGTTCAGATTGAAGAACAAGTGATTAATTATTAAGGGCGTGGAAGATATTGAACAGTATATTCAGGCATTAGTATTTGTTTCGGAACAAAGTATCCGCACAGAAGAGATTATTTATTGCCTTCAGGCTGCGTTCGGTCAGGATTTTACGGAGGATGAAGTAAATACTTATTTGCAAAACATCACCCAAAGGTATCAGGATAAAAACTTTGCAATTGAACTGGTCAAAACAAATAATGGTTACCAGTTTTTAACAAAAAAGGCTTATCACCAGGTTGTCAGTTTGCTTCAGCAACAGCGGTCAAAAAAGAAATTGAGTCAGGCCGCATTAGAAACCCTGGCGATAATAGCCTACAAACAACCGGTAACAAAACCCGATGTTGAGCAAATAAGAGGCGTAAATTGCGATTATTCGATTCAAAAATTGCTGGAAAAAGAGCTAATTGCAATAGTAGGAAAATCAGAAGCCATAGGAAAACCGATATTGTATGGAACAAGTAGCGTTTTTATGGATTATTTCGGGATAAACAGTATAAACGAACTTCCTCAAATAAAGGATTTTACAGACAGTGCTATATCAATTGGTGAGCAGACTGAATGATTTTTTGCGATTTAAAATAATTTAAAAATCTTGTTTTTAATGAAAATGATTTTGATTATTTTTACTATCAAATACAATGAATGTGTATTTAAATAAAAGAAAATTGACTTTTAAATACATTTAAGTTATTATTGAAGAAAAAAATTACTAAAAAATTCATGGCAATGGGAACTCCAAAAAAACCTGTAAACAAGAAAGTTGATTCTAAAAACGCGGGCGAGGATGAAGACGATGACAGCGCACTTGATCAGCCTTCAAAGAAAAAGGTAGATGACGATGATGATGATTTTGACGGCCCTTTAGATGATATCGGGTTCGAAAATTATGATGACGACGAAGACGACGATTATTAATCATATAAAAATATAATTCTACTTTTAAAGCATTCAGACTATGCCTCTGGATGCTTTTTTTATAATAAGCTACCCACAACCCAATGGTTATAACCGAAGTAAATAACAAGAAAACCAAAAAAGCTTTTTTAGACGCCGCCCGCGTTATCTATAAAGATGATAAAATTTGGGTGTGCCCGCTGGATAATGATATAGAAGCCATTTTTGATCCGGCCAAAAATAATTTTCACCAGCACGGTAAATGCACCAGATGGGTACTTAAAGATGATAGCGGAAAATTAATTGGGCGCATTGCCGCATTTATTAATGACAAAAAAGCCTACAATTACGAGCAGCCAACCGGCGGGATAGGTTTTTTTGAGTGTATTAATAACAAAGATGCCGCATTTCTTTTATTTGACACTGCAAAAAAATGGTTGTCCGAAAACGGGATGAAAGCAATGGACGGCCCGATAAACTTTGGGGAGAATGATAACTTTTGGGGCTTATTGGTAGAAGGTTTTACGCCGCCATCCTATGGGATGAACTATAACCCGCCTTATTATCATGATTTTTTTGAACATTATGGTTTCAAAACTCAATATGCTCAAATAACCAACCACTTAGACATCCTGAGACCGTTTCCTGAAAGATTTTACAAAATAGCTAAGTGGGTTACCCAGAAACCAGGGTACGTATTTAAACATCTAAAAGCAAAGGAAATAGAAAAGTTCGCTGCCGATTTCATGGAAATTTATAATGATGCCTGGCGAGACTTTGAGAACTTTGTGCCGATAAATCAGGCTACCATAGCTGAAAGCTTTAAGAAGATGAAGCCATTGATGGACGAAAACCTGATATGGTTTGCCTACGTAAACGATGAGCCTGCGGCGTTCATGATTATACTACCAGATGCCAACCCAATGATAAAACCCTTAAAAGGAAAACTTAATTTAATTGGGAAGCTAAGATTTGTATATCAAAAATGGAAAGGTGTTTCGCGTATGCGCGCTATCGTAATGGGCACTAAGCAAAAATTCCAAAATCATGGGATTGAATCCGGATTGTTTATAACAGTTGGTGAATACGTACTTCCTTTAAATCAATATACCGAACTTGAGTTATCCTGGGTAGGTGATTTTAACGATAAAATGCTGGCCATGCACGCTGCAATGGGCGTAGTATTTGGTAAAAAGCATTTAACAATGCGATGTATTTTTTAATCGGAGTTGAAAGGTAAACTAAGCGGTTATTTTAGTATGTCTTAGTTCTTCAAAAAGCTCAATAACTTTTTTCTGCAGGTCAATAACCTCCGTTTCCCGATCCATTAATTTTCTGTTAATGGTTTCTAATTCGTTTGCAACTTTTTGATCGTGCTCAGCGTCGGTAAAGGTTAGCAATTGAACCACCGTCATTTCAAACAGATTAGCAATCTGTTCCAGTCTTGATAAATTGATGTCAGTAATTCCTGTTTCAATTTTCGAAAAGGCTGGAATAGAGATATCCAATCTTTTTGCGACATCTTCCTGGCTCCAGCCTTTTTGATGACGTAACAGCCTGATTTTTTTTCCAAGTGTTTTCATATTACTTTTAACTAAGGATATAGGTTTCCCATGAGTTAATAAAGTTACAATATTATTTATTATCTATCTAATTATCAAGTATTTTGTAAGGATTTTAGTTTTTAACTCAGTTAATTTTTTTATCTTAAAAATACAATGTGAGAAAAACCAGTTAATTAGCCATTAAACGCCATATTCGCATAATAATCTGTTAAAAAAAATCTTTCTTAAAAGGAAAGAAAATAACCATCTAAAAATTGGGGATATGCCAATTTACGGGGTTTTTCTTTAATTTAATTTAACCGAGGGGTAACTTAAGGTGCGTTAAAAACGCGATTAAAAAATCACTCTTTTATAAATTTGGCGGCCACCCAGTCTTTATTCTTTTTATGACCAATATATTTCAACCCATAATTACCGGCGGCTTCTCTTATTATATCAAGATCTGGCGTTTCGTAAAATCCACTAAAATAAATTTCTCCTTTATTTTTCAAGACTTCAGCATAACGTTCCATCTGATCAAGCAATATGTTACGGTTAATATTGGCTAAAATAACATCAAATTCTTCATCGGGGATTGCTTCCTTTGAGCCACATAGGGCTATTATATTATCAATATTATTTAAATGAGCATTTTCAATAGTACTTTCGTAACAAACCGGATCATAATCAATGGCTGTTATTACGTTGCTCTTTAATTTTGATGCCATAATGGCCAAAATACCGGTACCACAGCCCATATCAAGCACCCTTTTATTTTCGAAATTATTTTCAAGCAATAGCTCCAGCATCATAGATGTGGTTTGATGATGCCCGGTTCCAAACGCCATTTTGGGATCAATCACAATCTCATAAGGAAATGCTGGCAGTGGTTGATGGAAAGTGGCTCTAACAAAAATTTGATCTTTTATTTCGATGGGTTCAAAGTTGCTTTCCCATACTTCGTTCCAGTTTTTTTGCGGGATAAGCACTATCTCGTAACTAAAACTAAACATCTCCTGGTATAATGCCAGCTCAGCATCCAACCTTTCCTGGCTAAAATCAGTTGCAGGTATATAGGCTTTAAAGCCAAAATCAAGCTCTTCAAAAGTATCAAACCCTATTTCTCCCAAGGCATTTATCAGCAGGTCCTGCTGATAATCTTCCGTTGGTAGCGTTGTAAAAAGCAATTCGTAATAATTCATTTCAAAAATATAATAGAGGAGGCAAGCGCTTATTACTCCAATAAAAATAAAACAAAGAGGTCTATAAACCAGTATACCAGTTGTACTGCCAGCATAAATAAAAAAACTACCACTAAATGGTGCCGGCCGGTCGGCTCATCCCAAATTAAATAACTTATACCACCGGCAAATAATACGCAAGTTAAAATCAGAGAGATAAAAGCTACCCACTTTCTTGTGGCAGATCTGTTTAATACTCCGTTCCAAATCGGTATTACAATTAGCAATTGTGTTAAAACAGCAACCGTAAATAATAGCGGTAAGGTAAACTTATAGTAGGCCATGAAACCGGCTAAACCACCCGATCCAATGTCGCCTATGTTCAAGTCAAAATACTCCGGATTATACCTCACACCAAGAAAATATAGACTAAAACCAGCAAATGGCGGCAGCAATATCTTTAGTAGTTTCTTCATGAATATTTAACGCGACGAGAGGCCGAAGATTGGTTTTCAGGCAAGTTAATAATAAAAAGCTTACAATGTTTTAAAACATCGTAAGCCCGTATTTCAATAAGTTTCTTTTTAAAGACGCTTAAATTTCAGCAATTAATTAAACACTTTAACAATATCCAAAAAATCGCGTGATTTAAGGGATGCACCGCCTATTAAGCCACCGTCAATATCAGGCTGAGCAAAAAGTTCAGGAGCATTTTTAGGATTGCAGCTTCCACCATACAATATTGTTGTGTTATTAGCCAACTCCTGGTTATACTTTGCAGCAATTTCAATTCTGATAAATGCGTGTATTTCCTGAGCTTGTGCAGATGTTGCTGTTTTGCCTGTGCCAATCGCCCAAACGGGTTCATATGCAATAACAAGATTGCCAAATTGTTCCTCATCTAAATGAAAAACCCCTTCTTCCAGTTGCTTTTTGATAACCTCGAAATGTTTATCAGCTTCACGTTCGTCTAACGTTTCGCCAATGCAAAAAATAGGTTTTAATCCGTTACTTAAAACGGTATCTGTTTTTTTTGCAAGCAATGCATTGTCCTCGCCAAAATACTGACGGCGTTCCGAATGGCCCAATATAACATACTCCGCTCCTACTGATTTAATCATTTTGGCCGAAATTTCACCAGTGTAGGCGCCAGACTCAGCCTGATGGGCGTTTTGTGCTCCCAATGAAACTTTTGGGTAACCTTTAGCCAAATGAGCCAGGCTGTGCAAATGAATAAACGGACTGCAAACAACTGCCTCCTGCTTGCCGGTTACCTCGTCATTAACCATATTGATTAATTCAGAAAATAAACTTAAACCTTCGTTATAATCCAGGTTCATTTTCCAGTTTCCGGCAACAATTTTCTTTCTCATGATTCTTATTTTAGTTGATTGTGTTAGATTAATTTTATTTACCCCCTCTTAAAACCTTCTGTGTTCTTCTGTTAATTCAAATACTTTTCTCAATATTTCTTGTTCATTTTCGTCAAAAACCCGATGCTCTCTGCGGGCAAAAACTTTACCGGCTGTATCAAACATTTTTTTAAGAGAATAAACTTCAAAACCTTGCGCACCACCCCATGCAAAATCGGGCACAAAATTACGCGGGAAACCTGCGCCAAATACATTCGCACTCACTCCTACAACGGTACCGGTATTAAACATGGTATTAATGGCGCATTTGGCATGATCAGCCATTATCAATCCGCAAAATTGTAATCCCGTTTTACGGAATCGTTGGGTAGTGTAATCCCATAACTTCACATCTTCGTAATTATTTTTAAGATTAGAGTTATTGGAATCTGCACCAATATTACACCATTCGCCTAAAACCGAGTTACCCAGATAACCCTCATGTCCTTTTGATGAATATCCCCAAATAACAGCATTATTCAATTCCCCGCCAACCCTTGAGTACGGCCCAACTGTTGTTGCTCCGTATATCTTAGACCCCATTTTAACTTGTGAGTGTTCACATATAGCAAAAGCGCCACGAATGTGTGTCCCTTCCCAAACCTCTGTGTTGGCTGAAAGGTAAATAGGGCCATTAGTGGTGTTAAAGGTGGAGCATTCAGCAACAGCGCCTTCTTCAGCAAAGAAATCTTTACCAATAATGGTATTTGTCGGGCTTATAGTTGCACTGGTGCGGCCTTTGGTAAGTAAAGCATAGTCCTTTCTTAACTCAATATCATTCTTCCTGAAAATGTCTTCAGGGTGCCTGATAATAACCGGCGTGTGGTTAATATTATTGGCTTTATCCAATAAGGCCTGGAGATTAAAACTTGCTGCTTCTGTAGCGTTAAGTTTAACCGCTATTAAATGATCATCATATTTTATGGCATCCCCGGCTTTTAAATTGTTAATGGCATCCGTCAAAAATTCATCCGGGCAAACCGAACCGTTAACAAATATATTATCGGCGTCAATTTTTATCGGAAATTTACCCTGCAACCAGGATTGCGTATAAAAAGAATGCTCAAGCTTTAAATATTTACTCCACTTTTCAGCAATAGTAAGAATACCGATACGCAGATCGGCAACCGGGCGGGTAAATGTAAGTGGTCGAAGTGTTTGGTGTGCGTTATCGTCGAATAAGATGATTGCCATGCTGCAAAAATAAAAAAAGTCCCCCGATGTACCGGGAGACTTGTAAATATTTTATAAACAAGAAATTATTTCTTGTTGTAACGGGTACGGAATTTATCAATACGTCCGGCAGTATCAACAAGCTTCATTTTACCAGTATAAAACGGGTGTGAAGTGTGCGAAATTTCTAATTTGATTAACGGATATTCGTTACCATCTTCCCATTTAACTGTTTCACGGGTGTCGATGCATGATTTAGTTATAAAAGCATAGTCATTTGACATGTCTTTAAAAACAACTAATCTATAATTTGATGGATGCAGGTCTTTTTTCATTGCGTTATAACTTTCCTATAAAAGAGGTGCAAATGTAGTAATAAAATCCAAAAGTAAAAATCCAAATTTTAAAAAATACTTTTTTATGCATCAAGGCATTACGCAACTACCAATAACCTTCCATTTATATGTGCAAATATTAATTCTCCGGCATTTTATACAATACCTGAAACGCTATTAAATCAGTAACAAATATTTTGCACTCTTTGCATATATTTTCAGATCGTAGAATCCGTTAAATAAGCCACAATACACAAAGAACATAATGTGCAGAAGTGCAAAGTTCTTTATTAATCGCTCTCATTCCGCTAAACTTTCAACCACATGAAATTTACTTTTACTCCTTTTTTATCATTGTTTACCATATTAATTATAGCTGGATGTTCAAAAAAAGACAGTTTTCCTCCAAAAGCTTCAACATACGGCTTAACTACCACTTTTGCCGGCAGCGGTTATCCGGCTTCGGTTGATAGCACAGGTTTGGCCGCAGCCTTCAATGAGCCCGCTGCCATTGTTATAGATGCCGCCGGCAATTTATACGTAGCAGATAGTGGCAATAATGAAATCAGGAAAATCACACCCAGCGGGACGGTAATTACCATTGCCGGAAGCGTAAACAAAGGCTCGACAAACGGTATAGGCATCGCTGCAAGCTTTGCCAATCCCTTAGGTATAGCTATTGATGTTTCGGGCAATTTATATGTGGCCGATAGCGGGAACAACTTGATCCGGAAAATGACATCGGCGGGCGTAGTGACAACCCTTGCAGGCAGCGGAGCTGTTGGCGCATTAAATGGGCCGGGGGCAACCGCAACATTTAACAACCCATGTGGCGTCACTGTAGATTTAGCGGGTAACGTGTACGTGGCTGATGCAGGCAACAACCTAATCAGAATAATTACTCCAACTGGCATGGTGAGTACATTAGCGGGAAATGCTTTTGCAGGTGCTACAAATGGCAGCGGGGCCACTGCAAGTTTTAATAACCCGCAAGGTTTAACAATTGATGCAACAGGTAATTTATATGTAGCAGACGGTGGAAATCATTTAATCAGGGAAATAAATCCATCGGGAGCTGTAACTACATTTGCAGGAAGCGGTAATACAGGTTATACAAATGGAACGCTTTTAACGGCCAGTTTTAATGAACCCGATGCAGTTGCATTTGATGCTGGCGGCAATATGTATATTGCAGACGAAGGTGCCAATATGATTAGAAAAGTCACCTCTAATGGCACAATATCGACTATTGCGGGCAATGGAGCCATTGGCTTTGTAAACGGTACAGGAAACACGATTACATTCAACGAACCAGCCGGAGTAGTTGCCGACAATTCGGGTAACTTATATGTATGTGATTATGGGAATAGCGTGATTAGGAAAATTGTAGTAAAACAATAGACTATTTACTTTATCTCCTGGCACAATTCAATCAAAACCCCATTTGCGCTTTTAGGATGCACAAAGCATACCAGTTTATTATCGGCACCCTGCTTAGGTGTCTCGTTCAACAAAACAAAACCTTCTTTTTTAAGACGCTCCATCTCAGTAATGATATCATCAACTTCAAAAGCAATATGGTGGATCCCCTCCCCCTTTTTTGCTATAAATTTTGCTATCGGGCTGTCGGTGGTTGATGCCTCCAGTAGTTCAATCTTATTGGGGCCGCATTGTAAAAAAGCAGTTATAACACCTTCGGAAACCACTTCTTCTGTTTTGTATACGGCAGAATTTAATAGCTTTTCATAGGTAAATACAGCTATTTTAAGGTTATTGACCGCAATACCAACGTGTTCTATCTTGTTCATGTCCAAATATTGTAAATTATTGTCGCTTTAAGCGGCTTTCGCCTTGTTTTGAATGATTTTAAATAAAAACTTTACTTATCTTTGCATTGTTAACTTTTAAGAATATGAACCTTCCTATTTATTTAGATAATAACGCAACAACGCCCATGGACCCAAGGGTACTTGAGGCCATGTTGCCTTATTTTACCACAAAATTTGGCAATGCCGCAAGCCGTAATCATCCTTTTGGATGGGTGGCCGAAGAGGGCGTTGATTATGCACGCGAGCAGGTAGCTAAATTGATCGGAGCAAATGAAAAAGAAATCATTTTTACCTCGGGAGCTACAGAATCAGATAACCTTGCAATTAAAGGTGTGTTTGAAATGTACAAAGAAAAAGGCAATCACATTATAACAACTGTTACCGAACATAAAGCTGTATTAGATGCCTGTAAACACGTTGAAAAACTGGGTGGAAAAGTAACATATCTCCCTGTTAAAGAAGACGGTATACTTGATCTAGCTGTGCTTGAAGCAGCAATGACCAGCGAAACTATTTTAGTTTCCGTTATGTATGGCAATAACGAAATTGGTGTAATTCAGCCTATAAAAGAAATATCAGCCATTGCTCATAAATATGGTGCTTTGTTTATGACAGACGCAGTACAAGCAGTTGGTAAAATACCTGTTGACGTTAATAAAGACGGTATAGACTTATTGGCTTTATCGGCACATAAAATATACGGCCCTAAAGGTGTTGGAGCATTATACGTGCGCCGCAAAGGCCCAAGGGTTAAAGTTACCGCCCAAATGGACGGTGGTGGTCACGAGCGCGGTATGCGTTCAGGAACGTTAAACGTACCGGGTATTGTTGGCTTAGGAAAAGCTTGCGAATTGTGCGGCCTGGAAATGGAAAGCGAAGCAAAACGTTTATCAGCTATGCGCGATAGATTGCAGACTGCTTTAACCGTGTTGGAAGAAAGCTATGTAAACGGAAACGTTGAACATCGTTTACCACATGTTGCCAACATCTCCTTTAAATACGTTGAAGGCGAAGGTTTAATGATGGCCATGAAAGATTTGGCAGTATCATCAGGTTCTGCATGTACTTCAGCTTCTTTGGAACCGTCATATGTATTAAAAAGCTTAGGTTTAAGTGACGATTTAGCACATTCTTCTATTCGTTTTGGTTTAGGTAGATTTACAACTGACGAAGAAGTGGACTACGCAATTGAGGTAACTAAAAAATCGGTTACCCACCTGCGCGAACTATCACCACTTTGGGAAATGTTTAAAGAAGGTATAGATCTTAACTCAATTGAGTGGGCAGAACACTAATTGATTTCAGAAGTCGGATTTTCGATTTCGGATTTAATTTATAAAAAATATAACAGACTAATAAAATCAAAATTATGGCATATTCAGATAAAGTAATCGATCACTATACTAACCCCCGCAATGTAGGCACTTTGGATAAAAGCAGCCACAAAGTAGGAACTGGTTTAGTTGGTGCACCTGAGTGCGGCGACGTTATGCGCCTGCAGATTCAGGTTGATGATAACAACGTGATTACTGACGCTAAATTCAAAACATTTGGTTGCGGATCAGCAATTGCTTCATCATCATTAGCTACAGAGTGGCTTAAAGGTAAAAGCATTGACGATGCAATGAAAATTGACAACATGGATATTGTTGAAGAGCTAGCATTACCGCCGGTAAAAATACACTGCTCTGTATTGGCAGAAGACGCTATTAAAGCGGCTATTAATGACTTTCGCGTTAAAAATGGCTTAGCGCCAATTGAAAGCGAAAAAGTACATCACTAATAAATACCTGGTGAGTTATGGGCTGTTTATTGAGTTAAACAAATTGACTTATGACTCAGCACTTGAGACTATAATAAAATGGTAACAGTAACTGATAAAGCGAAAGATAAAATAGAACATCTGATACAGGATTCGGAGCTTGATGCTTCTTATTTTCTACGTGTATCTGTGCAGGGTGGTGGCTGTTCAGGTTTATCATATAACCTGGACTTTGATAATGAAATAAAAAAGGGCGACCAGTTTTTTGAAGATCAAGGTGTTCGCATAGCATTGGATATGAAATCGTTCCTTTACCTTGCCGGTACCGAGCTTGATTTTTCTGACGGGTTAAATGGTAAAGGATTTAACTTCAACAACCCTAACGCCAGCCGTACTTGTGGTTGCGGTGAAAGTTTCTCTGTATAAATTGCAAATAGGTAGTCACAATAAAAAAAGAGATGCAAATAGCATCTCTTTTTTTATTCCCCCAATTCTGCAGTTTTTACAGATCATTTTTAAAATACATTATAATTTTTCATACTTATTATTGTTTTTTAATAAGATAAACTATAAGTTTATATTTAATAACAATTAACTAAACCTTAACAGAAATGAAAAATTCAAAAGATCTTAAACAAACTGCTTTAACTCGCAGTGAATTAGCAAAAATTAAGGCCGGCGGCGGCGTTGACTGCAACGCTGTATGGGAATCCTGCGATCCTAATTGTGGTCACTTCGTCGCATTATACGCTACTTATGTCAGTTGTATAGAACGCTATACATCCCAGTGTTCTCCGTTAGAGGGATGGGGACAGGTTTGCGGCAATTATAATTGATAAAAACATTGAAAAGAGGCGCTGAGAGACGCCTCTTTTTGTTTTAAAACATACCATTTGTATGTGCCATAGTAAGTGGCACTTTTTGTTTAACACACCAATGCTCCACAATTTTATCCTGCTCAATTCTGAATATATCGTAATGAGCATATCTGTCTGATGAGTTGATAAATTCGCATTGTGTCACGACAAAATCGCCTTCGGCAATTATGCGATGTACTTTAACCTGGCGATCTGATACATTAAGGACCGCTCTATCCGGATCATGATCCAGATAGTCTTTGGCGATGTATCTATCAATTTCTACGGACTGTCCCCTTTCCGAAATCTCATTATAAAACGCATTTATTAAAGCTTTATTTGTTTCCCCATCTACCTTTTCGTCTATAATCGAAGTTCCGTTAGTCATAGTAACTAAGCCGTTCTCGTCCTCAGGCTGTGCCTGGCCAGCATCCCAATGCTCTGCAATCAAGCCATTTTGCAGTCGAAACAAATCAATTACCGCCATGCGTTTGCCCATAAATTTAATATCAAGGTGAGCCGCAACAAAATCACCGTCTGCTACTACCCTGACAATTGGGGACGACCCGTGTTCTGCGGGTTGGGGTAACGATTTTAAAAAACCAAGCATTTCCAGCAATCCGGCTTTTCCATCTTTCACCGTTGGGCTATGTTGAATATAATCTTCCCTTATATATTCATCAACTAACAAAAGGTCAAGATCGCGGATTATTTTCCGGTAACACTCTAATACTATTGTTTTATTGGATTTAGTTTCCATTTTATTTTGAAGATTTATAACAGTACAGGCATATAGTTAATATGCACCCCCTGCTCTATTGTTAATTAATGTTTATTAAATGATTTATTACAAAATGAACAATACAAACACAAACCGGTAAAAAACCAGTGTCTATATTACCTGTTAGCAGGTCGGATTTTTGGTAATCCGTATTTGATATGTAGTGAAAGTAATTATGATGTAAATGTAGGCAATAAACAATCATAAAATCAAACAGATGTGCGCTTTAATAACATTTTCAATTTTTAAAAAATAGAATTAGCTTTGTTAGCTAATATAAAACCTGATTAAACTTTAATGAGCACTGCAACTGACCAATCAACCATTCCGTCGTTAATAAGGAATGTTGTAAAAAATATCCACCCGGATACCCATACTTTTATGACCCATAAGGTAAATAATGTTTGGGTTGAAATCAGTTACAAACAGGCGCTGGAAAAAATCGACGCCATTTCAGCATGGCTTCTTGAAATAGGTATAAAAAAAGACGATCACCTAGCGCTGATAATTGAAAACGGCCCAGATTATGTTTATTACGACCAAGCTTTGCAACAATTGGGCGCCGTAAATACCTCCATATATCCCACCCTTTCGGAAGCCGAAATTGAATATATTTTAAATGATTCAGCAGCTAAAACCATATTGGTTGGCAATCCTTTTCTGCTGCGCAAAGTTGCCAAAATAGCTAACAGCTGCCCGGCGCTTATCCGCATTATACCGGCGTTTGATGATTTTGAAAAACTCACCGATAAATTAAACCTTAATGCCGGAGTTGTAGGCCTTAAACAAGTTATTGACGAAGGGTTAGCCATGGTTACCAAACATAGAGCGGCGATAAACAGTGCCCGCGAAGCTATATTACCTTCGGATATTTCATGCCTTATTTATACCTCAGGCACAACCGGGACACCAAAAGGCGTAATGCTTACACACTACAACCTTACCGAAAATGCGAGAGTGTGTTTAATACAGATTCCGATCATCGAAAAAAACGACGTTTTTCTTTCTTTCCTGCCGCTTTCGCATGTATTTGAACGCACCGCTACTTACCATGTTTGCCTATTTGTGGGTTGCCAGATTGCTTTTGCCCAAAGTTTAGACTTATTAGCTAAAAACATGGCCGAAGTAAGGCCAAACGTAATGAATTGCGTTCCGCGTTTGCTTGAACGTATTCATGACAGGGCAATGAAAAATGGCGCTGATGCAGGTGGTGCAAAAGCAAAAATATTTTTATGGTCGCTAAAAATTGGTAAGCAATATCGCGAAGTATTAGAACAGGGTAAAAAGCCGGGAATTATATTGAGCAATCAGCATAAAATAGCCGAGAAGCTGGTATTCAGCAAAATAAAAGAAAAAACTGGTGGCCGCTTAAAGATCATGCTATCAGGTGGTGGCGCTTTACCTAAAAATATCGGTGAATTTTTTGGTGACCTGGGTATAAAAGTACTGGAAGGTTTTGGCTTGACAGAAACGTCTCCTGTGATGTCTGTAACCGAAACAGACAGAATAATTTATGGCACTGTTGGCCGCATAATTCCGGGCATTGAAGTTGCTATACAAAACTACGATACTCAAAAAATCTATACCATTCAAACTTACGAGTCCTTTAAGCAGGATTTTGAATCAGAAGAAGGCGAAATCATAGTACGCGGTCATTGTGTAATGAAAGGCTACTGGAATAAACCAGAAGAAACAGCATCAGTAATTGATAAGGACGGTTGGTTCCATACCGGAGATATAGGCCGTTTTTACCGCGGCAACCTGCAAATTACAGATCGTTTAAAAAACATGTTGGTAAATGCATATGGTAAAAACATTTACCCTACGCCGGTAGAAAACACCTATTTAAAGAGCCCTAAAATTGAACAGATATTTTTAGTAGGTGATAAACGCGAATACATAACCGCCATTGTTGTACCTGCGAGGGAAACGCTGCAGGAAACATTTAATCTATCTAACGAATACTTTGAAAAACCTGATCTATTTATTGAAGATCAGGAGATTGTTAACTGGATTAGCCAGGATATTAAGAGACAATCGCACGAGTTGGCAAAATTTGAACGCATCAAAAACTTTAAGGTAAAACGCAACCCATTCAGTATGGAAGAAGGTGAGATCACTCCCACCTTAAAAGCGAAGCGTAAGGTAATAGAAAAGAAATATGCCGATCAGATTGATGAGATGTATTTGCAGGAAGCAGAAGCTGATTAATTTTGATTTTTTATTTATCTTTTCTTATAGACATAAGAGGCCGTTCAATGAACGGCTTTTTTTATACTTATCTACAAAAACTCCAGTATATCTGCAATCCGTTCTACGTTGTTAAATCTTTCATTATTAATACTGTCCTCAATATGTTCATGCGCCCAGGTAATATGGTAAGGTACGTGAACCGCATACCCCCCTATATTTAAAACAGGCAGAATATCACTTTTTAATGAGTTACCTACCATCATTAATTCTTCAGGTTTTATATCCAAATGCCGTATCAGTTTAATATAATTGGTATCATCTTTTTCAGACATAATTTCAATATGGTGAAAATAATGACTTAAGCCTGATTTCCTTAATTTTCGTTCCTGATCAAGCAGATCGCCTTTTGTAGCCACTACCAGGCGATATTTTCTTTTTAAAGATTGCAGTACATCTTCTACCCCATCTAACAATTCGATAGGCTGGTTGAGCATTTGTTTACCTAAATCTATTATCTGATTGATGATAACAGCACTAATATTATTATCTGTTACTTTTAATGCCGTTTCAATCATCGAAAGTATAAAGCCTTTTATGCCATAACCATATAAAGACAAATTTTCGATCTCAATTTTAAGCAACTCGCGCTCCAATTCACGCTGAGTTGAATATTCGCCCAATAACTCATAAAACCGTTCTTCTGTTTGTCTGAAATAGGGCTCATTTACCCATAAAGTATCATCAGCATCAAATGCAATAACTTTCAAATCCATTATTCAAAGATATAATACCTGTTATAATTTGACAAACTAACGAAATTCCAGTTCTCAACACATTTCCTTTTTGAACGCTGCTGACTTCCTGACTTTTTTAAAAACTAATCTCTAATCTCTAGTCACTAATCACTATTTTTGCACCTTTATTTAGAAACATGAGTATTGCACTATCCGAACAGGAAATTTTTCGCCGCGAATCATTACAGCAACTGCGCGCTTTAGGGATAAACCCTTATCCGGCAGAAGAATATAAGGTTACTGCCTTTGCGCAGGACATTACCGATAATTTTGAAAAATTTCCGGATACTTATAAGCAGGTAACCCTTGCAGGCCGTGTGATGACCCGCCGTATTATGGGCAGTGCTTCATTTGCCGAGCTGCAGGACTCAACAGGTCGCATCCAGATTTATATTAAACGGGATGATATTTGCCCTGATGAGGACAAAACTTTATACAATACCGTATTCAAGAAACTCCTTGACCTGGGCGATTATATTGGGGTAAAGGGGTATGTATTTTTAACCCAGACTGGTGAGATATCTGTACACGTACAGGAATTTATTTTATTATCTAAATCATTAAAACCGCTCCCTGTTGTTAAACGCGACGATGATGGCAATATACACGATGGTTTTACCGATCCCGAGTTACGCTACCGTCAACGTTATGTTGACCTTACTGTAAATCCTGAATTTAAACAGATCTTCATTAAACGCACAAAGGTGATCAGCAGCATGCGCGAGTATTTTAACAAACAAGGCTGGCTGGAAGTAGAGACACCGATATTACAACCTGTGCATGGTGGCGCCGCAGCCCGTCCGTTTGCAACGCATCATAATACGCTGGATATGCCTTTATTTTTGCGCATAGCCAACGAATTATACTTAAAACGTTTAATAGTTGCCGGTTTTGACGGGGTGTATGAATTTGGTAAAATGTTTCGTAATGAGGGAATGGATAGAACCCATAATCCTGAGTTTACCAGTATGGAAATATATGTAGCCTACAAGGATTATACCTGGATGATGGCAATGGTTGAAGAGTGCCTGGAAACAGTAACCCGCGCAGTTCACGGTATCCCGGTAGTGCAGGTTGGCGGTAATGAAATTAACTTTGCCGGGCCTTATGAAAAGCTGTCCATGTACGATTCAATTTTGAAATATACAGGTATTGATGTTTCAACAATGGATGAAGCCGGCTTGCGCGAAACCTGCAAGGAATTAGGTATTGAAGTGAATCCAACAATGGCTAAAGGCAAGCTTATTGACGAAATTTTCGGTGCCAAAGTTGAAGCAAACCTGATACAGCCCACCTATATTACCGATTACCCGATTGAAATGACCCCGTTGGCTAAAAAGCATCGCACTAAAGATGGTCTGGTTGAACGTTTTGAACTGTTTGTAAACGGTAAAGAAATAGCAAACGCTTATTCGGAGTTAAATGATCCGATTGATCAGCGTGAACGCCTGGAAGAACAATTAATATTGGCCGGTCGTGGTGACGATGAAGCCATGGCGATGGACGATGACTTCTTACGGGCTTTAGAATATGGCATGCCGCCTACATCAGGATTGGGTATTGGTATTGATCGACTGGTAATGCTGATGACCAATCAAAGCACCATACAGGAAGTATTATTCTTCCCGCAGATGCGCCCTGAGAAGAAAGCCAAAGTAGTTACTGCCGACGACTTCATAAATATCGGTGTACCTGCCGAATGGGTAATTGTTTTAAATAAAATGGGCTTTAATACCGTTGAAGAATTGAAAGCGGCCAACCCTAATAAAGTGTTTAATGATTTAGGCGGAATGCGCAAAAAATTAAAGTTAGATATTACCATGCCGGTTAAAGAAGTGGTGATGGCGTGGTTTGAATAATTAAGATTGATAAAAAGACGGCACCGATATAGTTTAAATAAATGATAATATTGGGTGAGCCTGAGAAATAAAGCAGAGCTGACAGGGAAGCCTCAAAGCAATTAATCGTCTATCAAAATAAAAAGGAGTATATCAAAATGATATACTCCTTTTTATTTATAAGTAAACTTCAAGCCCATTAATAAATAATAATCTACTAATAATCTGATTCTTAATAACAATTTATTAACGAAAGGATAAAATACCTGAAACTTTGGTATTAATTATGTTGCCTATACTTGTGATAAACACTTATAAGTAAAGGCATGACTAATTCAATTCTTGAAATAACAGAAAACGAATACCTGATAAAACTAAACAGAAGTAATTTTAATTTATCGTTTATCAGGAGTTTATTAAAAATGGTTGAGGTAGCTAATCCTTCAGATGAAAGTTCTTTCATTACTGAAAGGCATATTGCTCCAAACCAAAACCATTCTTCTGAACCGGACTATTACAGTTCAATAGAAGAGAAATAAGCAGAGACGCAATAAATTTATTATTGCGCCTCCGCTTTTATATTATTAAAACTGACGATAACCGCCCCTTACTACCTGTTGTTTATCCATCTGCGCCATCTGAGTCTTCATCATTTTTATCTGGTCGCTAAGTAGTTTATTCTTATCATCCTTAGTTGCTTCCTGCAAATACATTTGCGCCTCGCGCTTATTACGCTTAGCCATCGCTATACCAGCAAGACTCAATTTAGCCAATGCCGTATTATGCGACATTTTCATACCCAGCGCAAGCGATTTCTTAAAGTATTTTTCTGACTTTAAAGGCGATTTACGCGATTCTATCAACCCTATCAATAAATTATAATAACCGTGTTGGTTTTTATTTAATTGCTTCTCGTAATCGGTAATCTTCAACAGCCACTCTTCTGCTTTTTCTGATTTTTCTTTACGTAAAAACCATTGAGCAATGATCATGTTCTCATTAAAGAAATAACTAAACAGCACAATTCCACCTAAAAACAACACCAATATGCCCCATCCCCAAAAACCGAAAGCGCAAAGCGCAATGGCGGCACCCATAATCACACAGGCAATAATTAACCTTATTAAATTTGACATCTTATGTAATACTAAATTAGTATGCAAATATCCGTTTATTTGTACGCTTAATCAACATTATAATAAAGATTTATGTCAATAGAATTAGAGCCTTCCTGGTTAGCAATTTTAGAGGATGAATTCAGCAAACCTTATATGGTTTCGCTAAAGAAATTTTTGAAAGATGAAAAGGATGCCGGTTATAAAATTTATCCTAAGGGAGCCGATATCTTTAATGCATTTAACAAAACGCCACTTAACAAAGTAAAGGTGGTTATACTTGGTCAGGACCCTTATCACGGCCCTAATCAGGCGCATGGCTTGTCTTTTTCGGTTCAAAAAGGCATACCCACACCCCCATCGTTGCAAAACATTTATAAAGAACTGGCCACAGATATACCAGGCTTTAAGATACCACAAAGCGGAGATCTGACAGAATGGGCCGAACAAGGTGTGCTGCTACTGAACGCTACACTTACTGTAAGAGCATCAACGGCAGGGTCTCATCAAAAAAAAGGGTGGGAGCAGTTTACCGACACTGTAATTCAAGAAATATCCGACCAAACCAACGGTGTAGTATTTATCCTTTGGGGAAGTTACGCGCAATCAAAAAGCGTGTTGATAGATGATAAAAAACATTTGGTGATAAAATCAATCCATCCATCGCCGCTATCAGTAAATCGTGGCGGTTTTTACGGCTCTAAACCGTTTTCAAAAGCAAATGATTACCTGGTAAAAGAAGGTAAAACGCCGATTGATTGGCAGATACATTAGGAAAAATTCGAGAATCAAGAGTTAAGAGCCAAGAATCAAGAGCTTAGACGTCTTATTGGCTCTTGATTCTTGGTTCTATAATTAATACTCCAACGGTACAATCGGCTCTTTTTTACTGGTCGACATAATCATCATGGTTTGGAAAGTTTTGACAACGGTAATGCGGCTTATCTTCTCCATAATAAGTTGCTCGTATGATTTGATATCACGAACATAAACTTTCAAAAGAAAATCACATTGACCAGTTACATGATGACATTCCGTAACTTCCTTTATATTTTGTATCTCATCCAAAAAGGTTTGAATGGTGTTTTTTTGATGAAAATCAAGGGAGATCTGGATAAAGGTTTTGATGCCTAACCCCAGCTTTTCCTCATCAACTAAAGCATGATAACTCTTTATATATTCGGCATTTTCCAGCTTGCGTACACGCTCTAGCGTGGGTGCGGGTGAAAGCCCTATTTCATTTGAAAGCTGAAGGTTCGTTATCCTTCCATTCTCTTGCAATATCTTTAATATTTGCAGGTCTATTTTATCTAATTCAGCAGCCATACTGTAGGCAAATATATGATTTTAGTTAATTGGCAAAATAAAATTTTAAAAAAAACAATTTTTACCGAAATAAATTTTTCATAGATAATAAATTTAGATAAGTCTAAATTTATTATTAGATTTGTATAAATGAATACATTAGCCGAAGAAAACTATCTGAAAGCCATTTACCATCTTTCATTAAATGGGGCAATTGCCAGTACAAATCAGTTGGCCGCTCAGTTAAACACCAAAGCATCGTCGGTAACGGATATGCTTAAAAAACTGGCTGATAAAGAGCTGATAAATTACACTCCATACCAAGGCGTAAACCTTACGGCAACCGGCGAAAAAATTGCCATTAATATTATTCGTAAGCACCGGCTTTGGGAATATTTCCTGGTAGAGAAACTAAACTTCAAATGGGACGAAGTTCATGAGATGGCCGAAGAAATGGAACACATTTCTTCGAACGCATTAATAGACAGACTTGACAAATTTATGGGTTATCCTAAATACGATCCTCATGGAGATCCTATCCCGGATTGTAATGGCTTGTTTAAAGCACATAATCTTAGACCTGTATCCGCAGTGGATGTTAACGAAAGCGTAATTATTTGCGGAGTAAGAGATCACTCAACTGTATTTCTACAATACCTGGAAAAGCATGGCTTAATGATAGGTAAAAACATAGCAATTACAGATATAATTGAATTTGACCATTCGGTTATTTTAATGATGGATAATAAAAAAGTGCAGATCAGCCGCGAAGTGGCAAATAATTTACTGGTATCTATATGAGTAATTCGGTTAATCAATCATTGGGCAAAGTCCATAATTCTATAAAAACAGAAAATAAAGTTGGCTGGAAAAAGATTTTAGCTTTTTTAGGTCCCGCCTATTTAGTAAGTGTGGGTTACATGGATCCGGGGAACTGGGCCACAGATATTGCCGGAGGAAGCGCCTTCGGTTATAGGTTAATATGGATATTATTTGCGTCGAATCTGATAGCGTTGTTATTGCAATCATTAAGTGCTCGATTGGGCATTGTGCGTGGTTTAGATTTGGCTCAGGCTTCAAAAAACGCGTATCCCAGGTTTGTAAACTTTTGCCTGTATTTGTTGGCTCAAATAGCCATTGTAGCCTGCGATCTGGCTGAAATAATTGGTATGGCCATTGGTTTACAATTACTTTTTCATCTTCCGCTTGTTTGGGGTGTATTGCTTACCATAACAGACACCGTTTTAATGCTTTTTTTGATGAACAAAGGTATGCGGAAGCTGGAGGTATTTATCATGTCAATGATCTTTATTGTAGGTCTTTCGTTCCTTATAGAAATGTTTATAGTAAGTCCGGATGCAGTGGGTATTGTTAAAGGGTTTGTTCCGGGTAATTTATCAGGTAGTGCACTGTACATCGCTATAGGCATCATAGGAGCAACGGTAATGCCACATAACCTGTATCTGCACTCGTCTCTCGTACAAACACGACAAATTACACGTACCGAGAAAGGAATAAAAGCAGCGATCAAATTTAATATGTTCGATACAGTTATAGCGTTAAACCTTGCATTTGTGGTAAATGCGGCTATTTTGATATTGGCAGCATCAGCTTTTTTCAAAAACGGTTTTTTCCAGGTGGCAGAGATTCAAGATGCCTATAAACTACTTGAGCATATTTTCGGCAAGCTTGCTCCTACTCTTTTCGCAATCGCGTTGATCGCATCGGGTCAGAGTTCAACTATTACAGGCACACTTGCCGGCCAAATTATAATGGAAGGACACATTAATCTTCGTATTGAACCCTGGCTACGCAGATTACTAACCCGTGTACTGGCAATTGTACCTGCAGTATTTACAATCATCTATTTTGGCGAAACGGGCTTAGGTAACCTGATAATATTAAGCCAGGTAGTATTAAGTTTACAATTAGGCTTTGCCGTAATTCCGCTTATTCATTTTACATCCAACCGCAAGCGAATGGGGAAATTTGCCATCAGCTTAAAAGTTAAAATAGCGGCGTGGGCCTGCGCAGTTTTAATAGTATATCTAAACGCCAAACTGGTGATTGAGCAATTAACCGATTGGATAAAACAATATCCTAATGCAGCGGTATGGATTTACATGTTGGTTGTACCGCTCATTGTTGCGATTACCGTATTGCTGATATACGTATTTTTAAGGCCCTTACTATTTAAACATTACGATTCGCCGGCAAGCGTACCACACGGCCTTGCAACAACCATCGAAGACCTTACACCTGTTATTTACACCAATATTGGTGTAACAATTGACTTTTCGAAAAATGATACCGACTGCATCCGCAATGCTATAATGCAGGGTGGTAAAAACGCATCCTACACATTAATCCATGTTGTTGAAACGGCTGGTGCACGTTACTATGGTACGGAAGTTATGGATCATGAAACCCAAAGCGATGCTGATAACCTGAATACCTATGTAAATACATTAATAAAGCTTGGTTATAATGCCAAAGCCCAAATAGGTTTTGGTACGGCAGCAAGTTCTATCGCTAAAATTGTTAACGAAGAGAAAATTGACTTTATAGTGATGGGTTCACATGGGCATAAAGCACTTAAAGACCTTATTTTTGGCACTACGGTAAACTCTGTGCGCCATATGGTAAATGTACCAGTGCTGGTTGTTAAGCCGCAAGAAAAATAATTCGCATATTTGCAGCAAAAGAGGCAGCGATGGATCAGAATATATATATAAAAAACAAAAAAGCTTATTTCGAATACCATATTCTGGATAAATATGTTGCGGGGATACAGTTGCTGGGTACCGAGATCAAATCTATCCGTCAAGGGAAAGCCAACATTAATGATGCATTTTGCACTTTTATAAATGAGCAATTATATGTGCGCAATCTGCACATATCCGAATATAGCTTTGGTTCTTTTTATAACCACGAAGCCAAACGCGATCGCATTTTACTCTTAAATAAAAAGGAACTTAAAAAACTGCAAACGCGTGGTGAAGAAAAAGGATTAACTATAGTACCGCTTGCTTTATTTATTAGTGAACGCGGCTTTGCCAAATTAGAAATAGGTCTCGCCCAAGGTAAAAAGACTTTCGATAAGCGCGAAACCATGAAGGAAAGGGATAGCAAGATTGAACTAAGCAGGGTATTGAAACAATAACCCCCTAGCCCCCTGAAGGGGGAATAATTTGCCAGTCGACCAATCAAAAACTCCCTCGTCTAAGATCGTAGCGTATCATCTTTATCGTCTTATTTTCCAGTCAGATGCCCCAAATTAGGAGTTAGAGAATTTCACAGTCTATCATGTCAAAAACTCCCCCTTCAGGGGGCTTGGGGGGTTACCAAGCCTTGTCTCCTACCAAAGGCACAAATCTAAAAGTGTCCAAAACTATTTTTTCATAGTCATTCTCTCCAACTTTTAGTACTGTAACCATTTTTTGAGTTTGTTGATCGCCAACAGGGATAACCAAAATGCCCCCTATTTTGAGTTGCTTCAACAGTTCATCGGGCACGGTTGGTGCACCTGCGGTGACTATTATTTTATCGTATGGTGCATGTTTAGCAATACCTCTAGAGCCATCACCTAAAAAGAATTTGGGTTTATAGCCCATATAAGGCAATACTTTGCAGGTTCGCTCGTATAATTTTTCCTGACGCTCAATAGTGTATACTTTTGCACCGAGCTCTACCAATATACAAGCCTGATAGCCACTGCCCGTCCCTATTTCTAATACTTTATCGCCGCTATTAATATGAAGTAACTGACTTTGATAAGCAACTGTATATGGCTGTGATATAGTTTGATCTTCGCCTATAGGAAATGCGATGTCCTTATAAGCCTGATTCCAGAAAGTTTCATCAAAAAAGAAATGGCGGGGAACTTTTCCTATCGCAAGTAATACCCGTTCATCCTCAATTCCTTTTTTACGTAACTCCTCAACCAGTTTTTTGCGTGCACCTTGTTCGCGATAATTATCGATATACTTATAAGCCATTACGACACAAAACTAATATGATTTTTATTACCTGCTTACGATAGTTTTAAACAGCCTGATCAATAAAATCCTAAAAATCGTGTTAATAAGGGTCGACGTCTGGCTGAACGATGCTACCTTTGCTCAATTTTGTTGTTTGAAATTGTGTAATAACATCGCGAATAATTGTTTTTGCTTTGTTGACAGAGATAGCGTCTTTTTCAAATTTCAACATAATGCTTTGAATATAATAGTTCCGAATCCTATTAATCAACGGGGGCTCCGGCCCTATCACACGCTCACCAAACTGTTTTCTAAGTTCGCCCGCCAGATAGATGGATTGATTATGTACTATTTCGGGGTCTTTATGCTTTACGTCAAGTTTTATAATGCGATAAAATGGTGGATATTTAAAGCTTCTGCGTTCTTCCATCTCTGTAAGATAAAGACCGGTATAATCATTTTCAATAACTTGTTTAATAACCCTGTGGGCTGGGTCATAAGTTTGGATAACAACTTTGCCCTGTTTACCGCGGCGACCAGCACGCCCACTTACCTGGGCTAGCATTTGATAGCTTCGCTCATTTGCTCTATAATCTGGAAATTTCAATAAACTATCAGCATTGATAATGCCTATCACCGTAACATCCGAAAAATCAAGTCCTTTGGCTACCATCTGGGTACCTACCAAAATATCTATTTTTTTTTCCTCCAGATCGTTGAGAATAGTCTGTAGCGAATTACGTGAGCGTGTGGTATCTAAATCCATCCGGGCAATACGAGTGTCTGGCAAAAGAACAGACAGTTCGTCCTCCACTTTTTCGGTGCCGAATCCTTTATATTCAAGGTGAGTTGAGCCGCAAGCCGGGCAAATATTGGGAGTATCTTCTTTATAACCACAGTAATGGCAATGCAGTTTGGAGCTACTTTTATGATAAGTTAAGCTAACATCGCAATTAATACATTTGGGGGTATAGGCGCATATTTTGCACATTAAAACGGGGGCATATCCCCGCCGGTTTTGAAACAGAATCACCTGCTCTTTATTACCTAACGCCACTTCAATATCCCCCATCAACACACTGGTAAAATGCGATTGTATGGTTTTCTTTTTTGTTTCTTCGGCGATACTTACCACCTCAATATCCGGCAGCTTTACCCCACCGTAACGTTCTGTAAGTTCAGCAAAGCCATATTTGTGTACACGTGCGTTGTAATAACTCTCGAATGAGGGCGTGGCAGAACCCAACAATACTTTACCCTGGTGCATATTAGCCAAAAAGATCGCTGCATCCCGTGCGTTATAACGTGGGGCCGGGTCAAACTGCTTGTATGAAGTTTCATGTTCTTCGTCTACAATTATCAGCCCTAAATCATTAAAAGGCAAAAAGACGGACGATCGTGCACCTAAAACCACTTTGTATTCGTTATTCAGTACTTTTTGCCAAACCTCCACACGTTCATTATCATTAAACCGGGAGTGATAAATGCCAATATTTGCACCAAAATATACTCGCAATCGTTCAATAATATGGGTAGTTAGCGCAATTTCGGGCAGCAAATAAAGCACCTGCCTGCCGGTGTTGATGACCTCCTCTATTAGCCTGATATATATCTGCGTTTTGCCCGACGACGTTACACCATGCAACAACACAACATCTTTTTCTTCAAATTCTTTTTTTACCTGCTGTAGCGCATTGTCTTGCTGCTCACTTAGCTCAAAAGTACTATAAGCTTCATTTTCCTCATAAAACAGCCTGCTTACATTCTTTTCTTCGGCAATAAAAATCTCTTTTTCTTCCAATGATTTTATACTTGCTGCTCCGGCGCCGCTTTCTTCAATCAATTCGGTTTTTGAGATGGTTTTTTGATGACGCGAGAGCTTTATAAAGGCCAGTACCGCATCGGCTTGCTTGGGCGCGCGCTTTTCCAAAATTCCAAACAATTCCCGCAGACTATCCTGATTATTATAAACCGGATTTAAAGTAATAAAGGTACGGGTGCGCGGCTTATAGCGTTCGCTAACTTCTTCTGAGATATGAATGATATTCTTTTCAAACAAGCCCTTCAATATCGGCATTACTGTTTTTTGCCCCAGTAATTTCGCAATATCACTTATTGTTAATTCGGGTTGAATGTCCAGCGCTTCAACAATCAGGTATTCTTTATCATGCAGCGCTGACTTATCAAATTCAAAGCCTTTATTTAACTCAATTTTTGTCTCACTGGCCAGTTTTAACGCCGAAGGAAGTGCAGCATTCATTACCTCACCAACGTTGCACATGTAATACTCAGCCAGCCACAGCCAAAAATTCAACTGCTCATGCGTTACAACCGCACGGTCATCAAGTACTTCAATAATGTATTTAGCTTCGTATTTTTCAGGAGCAAGCGCACTTATAGAAATTACGATTGCCGTATAAAGTTTGCTTTTACCAAATTGCACCACAACCCTTTTACCGGGCGCTACCATATTATTCATTTCATATGGCACACGATAGGTATAGTTTTTGGCAATCGCCAGCGGCAATATCACCTCAACAAAAAGTGTTTCGCGTTCCGTATGTTCAGCCTGGGCAAACTCTAACATTATTTTATTTTATTTCCTAACGCTGCTATACCTAATGTTATCCATCCTGCAATAAATAATAGCCCGCCCAACGGTGTAACCGGACCCATAAATATAAGCCAGTCCCAACCTAACAACTCGCTGCAACTAAGCAAATATAAGGAGCCCGAAAAGAATATAATTCCCAACGTAAAAAGGTAATAACAAGCGTTTATCAGCTTATCATTTGTTGTAACAATTAATGATAAAAACAATAAGGCAAATACGTGATAAAACTGGTATTGCACTGCTGTATGCCATACATCGAGGTATTTTGCAGATAATTGCCCTTGCAATCCGTGAGCACCAAAGGCGCCGGCTATAACGGCCAATGCACCAAAAATGGCCGCTGTAATTATAATTTTTCTTTTCATAAATATTATGTTGCTAAGTTACCAAATATAGCGTGAAGGTTTGTCAACTGACTGTAGCGTTCAGCCAATAAGTTAATAACATCAATTTCACAAACCACTAAATAGATTACCTTTGTAATGCAGACTGCTATGAAGAAGCAAATTATTATTACCCTAATTCTTTTATCGGCTACTGCGTATGCTACCATTGTTTATTTTAAAAATTTAAACACTCCGGGCATGCGTACCAGTAAAGTTATGCAGGTAATTCCAGATAACGCTTCATTGATATTTGAGTTTAATAATGACAAGGGGTTTTATGATATTTTTAACGGGAGCAAACTATTTGTATCCATTGTTGGCAAGCAAAAAATAGCTGATTTAGATACCTTAAAAGATCTTCTGCTACAAAATCCATCATTGGAAAAATACTTTTCCGGCCAAAACATTTTTGTATCCGTACATCCATCCAAAACAGATAATATTGGGCTTTTAGTAACCATATCATCTGGTAATGGTTTTGATAGCTCGATACTGGAAGATTTAAGCAAACTACCCAACAGTGGCTTTGTTGTAACACCGCTTAAAATCCCTGGCAGCCAAGGCTATACCATTTACATCAACTCTTTAAAAAAGCGTTTTTATATCACCAGCAAAGGTGACGATATATTTTCGGGTAGCTTCACAAAGGATTTGGTTGACAGCAGTTTAAATCATAAAAATAAAAAAGACGGTAAATCATTCGAGCTACTTTCAGAGCAGCAAAGCACTAATTCTTTAGCTAATCTGTATATTAATTTTGAACAGATTTCCCCACTACTCGATCAATTGTTTCAGAACAAAAACACAGACATTTTAAGAACGCTAAGAATACTACCCGGGCTGGCCACATTAAGTTTAAATTATAGAAATGAAGCTTTAATGTTCAACGGCTCCACAAGCATTAATCAGAATGGAACGCTTGAGTATTTGAATCTGTTTATTAATCAACAACCTGTTGTAAATCATATTAAGGATATATTCCCTTCCACAACGGCATACAGCATAACCTTCGGCCTGTCAGATCCATTAAAATTTAGTTCAGAGCTATCAACGATGAATTCAAAAGCAAATTTGGGAAACGAAAAAGGTAAATTATTGAACAAAATAAAAGCAGAAACAGGAAAAAGCTTCAAAAAGGACTTTGACAACCAACTCGGCAACGAATTCGCTGTGGTTACCACTCGTTATTTTGAAAAATTTGCTATTATTTCGGTTAAAAATGGTTCAAAGATTAAATCAATATTGAATTCTGTAAGCACTATGAGTGATGAAAATACCGGGCAGTTAAACTATGAAAAGCTTCCATTCTTTTTGTTGGGCGATGCCTTAGAATCCTTTAGGCGTCCGTATTTTACAGTGATAGATAATTATCTCATTTTAGCGAACAGTATGAGCGAGTTAAAAAGCTATAATGATATTTATATAAATCGAAAATTTTTAAGTAAAAATGAACAAAACAACCAATTCAATAATTTACTCACCGAAAGAAGTAACATATCGTACTTTTTGAGCTTAAGAAATGTTCAGCCCATACTGGAAAGAGACCTATACCCATCTGTTTATCAAGATTTTAAATCACAAGAACAAGGACTAAAAGATTTCTATGCAGCATCGGTCCAGTTAAGTGCCAGCGATAAAAATTTCTATACCAACCTTTGTTTAAAATTAAATACCGATTCGGCCGATATAAAGCCTCAAATCGTTAATCAATCACAACAATAATTGCGTTTTTTCCGTTTAAACACTTAATTTATTATTATTATTATTTAGATATCGAATTGGAACTTTATCTTTAAAACAAATAAATAGCAGTTAAAAGCATACTATACTTTATGAAAAAAATTTTACTTCTTTTTTCTTTTTTCTTCTTTACGACCTCAATATTTGCACAAACGCTTTCACAATATAATACAGGGACTTTGTATGATTCTTTTGAAAACCCTGCTCAAACTGCATTTATCCTTGACACAAGCAAGCAATTTGCCTCAAACTTTTTAATTCCTAACTTTGCGGGAAATTTCTTTTTAAGCGGCGATGCACAAGCTACATTAAAAAATCGCTTTTTTAAAAATCAATACGACAATAGCGCTTTAAAAATAAATCAGGGCCAGAATAATCTGGCAAATGTTAATGCGGATGTTTATTTTTTGATGTTCCGTTGGTTTTCAAGCTTTAACGGAGATGTGGAGATGGGTATTTCGGCCCAAACTAAATTTGAGGGCCATGGCCTATTTACAGACGAAACCATAGCTGCTTTAAATGGTACCGCAAGCTTTGAAAATTCAAATTATTCAAACGTTTTCAACAGTAATTATAACTATCAGGCCTATAACCAGATTAGCTTTAGCTATCGCGAAAAAGTAACCAAACAGTTTGCTATTGGTTTTAAATTCAGTGCCTTACTCGGTATCGAATATCAAAAATTAGATATTACAAGTTCAAATGTGAACTATGATAAGCTGAATGACATGGCTGATGTTACCCTGGGAGGAACATACACTACCGGCTTTGTACCTGGACATATGGTCGCTCGCGATTATTTGCCAACTTTACGTAACCCGGGTGCTTCTATATCAATTGGAACAATGTATAGAACCAATGATAATTTTGTTATACAAGCAAACGTAAAAGACCTGGGTTTTATACACTGGAACAGTCAATCAGCTGTTTATAACTTCAATAATACGGAAACAATAAACGGCTTATCAACCCCAGCCAGGGAAGACAGTATATATAATGCAGTTTACAAAATTGTACACAACAACGGTACCGTAGGTTCATTTACCACGCCTGTTGATGGTCACGCCGAAGTAAGCGTAAATAAAAGCTATTGGCTGGATGACGACAATAAATTAAAATATTCGCCTACACTTATTGCATCTAAAGAACTATTCTACTCGGGCTTTGTTGGCGGATTAGTGAATCCATTTCAATATGGGAACTATATTGCTACACTATCCACCTCGTATGACGATTTAAAAACGTTTTCAGTGGGCGGTCAGTTTATGTATAAAACGCCAAATTTTGAGATTTTTATCGGCACTAATGATTTTATTTCAACGGGGCATTTTGCTTACGATGCGCTTAATAAAAATGCTTCAAACATAAGTAATAATACCGCTTATACCGGGCTAAGTGTAAATTTTGGCTTTGCGCTAAAGTTTGGCCCGGTAACAGAGCATCCTATGAATGCTAGTACCATACCGAACGGCGAAAAAGGATTTCTAGGCCGTGTTTGGGGCAGGCTGTTTAAAACAGACAATTAATAAGATTGGTGAAAAAAGTAATTTACAGTGCTTTTTTACCGGCAATAAATTCTTTTAAATAGTATGGCTCAAAGTAAGCCACATCTTCAAAATCATTGCCCTTGAATTTTTCAAGGGCTTTTTGGCTTAAATAGGTAGCTGAGTTTATAAAACAAGGTAAAAATTCGGCATTTGGATTGCCACCTAAAACCGCCTGGCATTTTTCAGCTCCATCACCAAAGAATAATATTTTATTGTCGGCAAGCAGTTCTATAAAGCTATTTTCGTCTATTATGGCGGCAGACGTTGCTTGTACCCTATCTCCCTGCAAATTAAATATAGCGGTAAATACTTCCATTCGGCGTGCGTCAATCATGGGACAAAGAAGTGTATTAGCATTCAACTGTTTTGTATTCTTCACGCCAAAAGCCATTGCCTCTAACGTTTCAATTGCTATAAGTGGCTTATCGAGGCCAAAACACAGCCCTTTTGCCGTTGAAATACCAATTCTTAAACCCGTATACGAACCAGGACCACAGCTAACGGCTATAGCGTCAACTTGATTGTATACAACACTTGCTTGAGTTATAACATCTTCAATAAACCTTGTAATAACTTCCGCATGAATATTTCTTTCGTTCGCTTCTTTGTACGCTAGCACAACCCCATCCCGGGCTATAGCAACTGAACATGAAGTAGTGGCGGTTTCAATTTGAAGTATCAGGCTCATTTTGTTTGGTATTCTATTTAATTCTTTCTTCGACTTAAATTACCTAAATGGATAAGACAAAGAATCTATTTTACTTAAAAGACTAGAATTTAATTTAAGGCACCGGGTCATGCCCGTGCCCTCCCCAAGGGTTACAGCTGGCTATTCGTTTTATAGTTAGCCAACCGCCTTTAAAAGCGCCATATTTCTTTATTGCTTCAACTCCATATTGCGAACATGTTGGGGTATAGCGACAGGAAGCGCCCGTAAGCGGCGAAATAAAGTATTGATATATTTTAATCAGCAATATAAATATACTACCAACTACAAATTTTACTATATCAATAATAGCTTTCATTTATCAATTTCGGCGCGGAGCTGAGTTAAAAGCTTGAGCATCTTTTTTTTTGTAATATCATAAGGGGCAATCTCTTTTCCAATATATCCTAATGATAGTACAATCTGCTTATCAGTTAAATTTAGCCGATCATATAGATATTGTTGTTTGTGCAGCCGATAAGCTTCACGCATACGCCTTTTTATCAGATTGCGATCAACAGCTCGCTTGAAACGCCTTTTGGAGACGGCCAGTATAATTTGTGCAGGAAACTGTTGCGGATTGCTGACTAACATCCACGACGCTTTGAAAGGGTAACATAAAAAAGAAGAACCATTATGAAAAAGCTCATCAATAAGCTTTTTATTACATAACCGTTCTTCTTTCTTAAAAGTATACATTGTTGCTAAATATGAACCGAAATTTAAAAAATAACCGGCCCATGCCCCTCAACAGAGGAAGCAACCAGCTTTATGCTTTGTGACTGCGCTCGTCAGAAACTGTCAATCTTTTTCTTCCTTTAGCTCTTCTTGCAGCTAATATTCTTCTGCCGTTAGCAGTTGACATGCGCTCACGGAAACCGTGTTTATTTCTTCTTTTCCTTTGTGAGGGCTGAAACGTTCTTTTCATGGCTATTTATTCTATTCGTTCGTTTTAAAAACAAGAGCGCAAATTTAGTCTTTTTTTTCTTTTTTTCAAACAATAGTTAAATAGTTTATTAACACAATTTTAATTGATTATGTAGCGTGGGTAAACTAGGTTTGCAATGTTTGTGATATTAATACCCAATAAACTAAATAACACTCTTATTATCAATTAAATACATCAACAATAACAGAAAATGAAAACATCAGCTATCGTGTTATTAATCATGCTTCCTTTTATTGTTTTTGGTCAGGATTCCTTATCCAGTCATTATAAAATTTATAGTACGGCAAAACAAAGAGTTGTTACCATTGACGAAATTGTGATAGACATGGCCAAAGCCGACGTATTGTTTTTTGGCGAAGAACACGATGATTCTACCGGTCATGCTATCGAATATCTTTTGCTAAAAAAACTGGCCGATAAATATCCCGACAAGGTTGCTTTATCGATGGAGATGTTTGAAACCGACTGCCAAAACGTGTTAAACGAATATTTAAATGGACTAATACGCGAAAAAAACTTTAAAACAGATGCCCGTATATGGCCCAATTATAAAGATTATCGACCACTCATTGAGTTTGCCAAAGCAAATCAGATCCCAGTTATAGCTGCTAATGCACCCTCTCGCTATACTAATATGGTTAACCGGCTTGGGTTAAACAGCTTGCAACAATTGAGTTCTATTGGGAAATCATATCTCCCACCTTTACCAATCGACACAGCCACTGGCGCCTATCATGAAAAATTTGCTCAAATAATGGGAGGCCATGCAAATATGCCTGGCATGCAAATGTATCAGGCTCAAAATTTGTGGGATGCCACTATGGGTTGGTCGATCGCTAGCTTTTTTAAAACTCATCCGGCTTTTAAAATACTGCAGCTAAACGGTGGCTTCCATAGCGAAGAGAAATTGGGCGCGGCGGCACAGGCGAAAAAATATGCACCTCAAATACGTCTGTTAAATATAGCCACCTATTCGGACAATTCTTTCAACAATCCGGATTGGAATAAATTAGCAAAAAACGGAGACTATATAATCTTAACAGACCCTAAACTACCTAGAACATTTTAGCTGGCTCGTTAAAAATTGATAGCTCGTCGCGCAGAGAAGCTTCGAACCATCAATAATATCCTTATGCTTTTTTTGCCAGTAAATCGCGTATTTCGGTAAGCAAAATCTCTTCTTTTGTAGGTTCCGGATCTGCCGGTGCTGCAGGCGCTTCCTCTTCCTTTTTTAAGGAGTTTATTGCTTTAACCACCAAAAATATACAGAATGCTATTATTATAAACTGAATTATTGCATTAATGAAGCTTCCATAGTGGATAGCAGTTTCCAACACTTTATGTGCCGGATCGGCCTCTTTCAAAACAATCTTCTTATCTGAAAAATCCACGCCACCTGTAATATACCCTATTGGAGGCATTATAACATCGGCAACCAGCGAGGTTACTATTTTTCCAAATGCGGCTCCAATAACCACACCAACAGCGAGGTCAACAACGTTGCCCCGCATTGCAAATTCCTTAAATTCCTTAATAAAAGCCATATACGTTTTGTTTAAGTAGATTAAAGTTATAAAATTAACAAACTAAACAAACAAATTCAATCCTTTTGTATTTTACAACATTGGCTTATTACCCTAACATATTTTAAAGTTAAAGGTAATTGATGTATTTTTGCCCGTATCTTATGCTTAAACAAAATCTTCAACAAAAACTTTTACAAAAACTTTCCCCTCAGCAAATACAATTTATAAAATTGTTGCAGGTTCCTACTGTTTCGTTAGATACCCGTATTAAAGAAGAGCTGGAAGAAAACCCGGCATTGGAAGATTTAAGTTTAACCAATTTAAACGAGCCGGAAGAACAGTATCCCGATCGCGACCCGGAAGAAGACAGTTATAACGGTGATGAGGAAAAGGGGGAAGCAGATGAGTTTAATATTGATGATTATCTACAGGAAGATAATGTAAATGACTATGGATCTCGCTATGATCAAAATGGCGATGATGACGATGAACGGAAAGAAATCCCAATTGCTGTACAAAGCTCATTTTTTGAAAGTCTGCAACAGCAACTTGATCTAATACCTGTATCTGACAAAGATTTCAGAATAGGTAAACAAATAATAGGTAGTTTGGATGACGATGGTTATTTACGCCGTCCCATCATGTCGCTTACCGATGATCTTGCATTTTCACAAAATGTTTTCGCTACCGACGACGAGGTGGAGGATATGCTCAAAGTAATACAAAGTTTCGACCCTCCGGGTGTCGGTGCGCGTAGTCTACAGGAGTGTCTTTTAATACAGCTGCGTAAAAAGGATGCTAATGATCCCATTGTAAAAAAAGCAATATTGGTTGTTGAGCAATACCTGGATGAGTTTACCCGTAAACACTATGATAAGCTTGAAAAGTCGCTTAACATGTCGTCAATTGAATTAAGAGGCGTAGTTAACGAGATTTTAAAGCTTAATCCAAAACCGGGTGACTCTAATGAGATCAACACCAAACAGTTGCAGGTTATCCCTGATTTTCACATTACCAACAACGATGGTGTGCTGATACTTACCCTAAATTCAAAAAATGCTCCCGAGCTTAGGGTAAGCCGCTCCTACCAGGAAATGTTTGAGCACTATGATAAAGCATCTCAAAAAGATAAAAAACTTAAAGAAGCAGTTCAGTTTGTAAAGCAAAAGCTCGACTCAGCAAAATGGTTTATAGACGCTATTAAGCAGCGTCAGCAAACTTTGCTGAAAACCATGAATGCCATAATGCAATACCAATATGAATTCTTTTTAACAGGCGACGATAAGAATTTGAAGCCCATGATTCTGAAAGATATTGCAGACAGGATAAACATGGATATTTCGACCGTTTCGAGAGTTGCGAACTCGAAGTATGTACAAACCGAGTTTGGCACCTTTTTGTTAAAATCTTTCTTCTCGGAAGCAATTCAAACTGAAAGTGGCGAAGAGGTTTCAAATAAAGAGGTTAAGAAAATACTGGAAGAGCATATAGGCGCCGAAGATAAAAAGCATCCGCTGGCTGATGAAAAGCTTACCGAAATTTTAAAAGACGCCGGCTATAATATTGCTCGTCGCACAGTAGCCAAATATCGTGAACAAATGAACATCCCGGTTGCGCGTTTAAGGAAAGAGCTGTAGACCAACAGCATCCCCAAAAAAAGATATTATTCTCCAGGTTTTATCCAATTTTCTTATTATTCCCCCTTCAGGGGGCAAGGGGGTTAAAACGTATGTTGCGGACAGGTTACTTTGTACCTGTTATTAAGCAGTATACCGATAACTATCTCGTGCGTACCATTACTAACAGTATTCAGTGCCGAGGTGGTAATATCGTATGAATATCCAACGTTGATAAAGGAACTTATATTTACTCCCGCCAATACGCCAAAAGAATCATCCCGACGGTAAGACCCTCCCACCCAAAATTTGTCCATGAACGACAGCTTGGCATTGATATCAAAAGTTATTGGTGTTGGGTTGATTACTTTTATTAAAAACGACGGCATTAGGGTAATATCATCCGTTAAAAAAAGCTTTACACCGCTGGTAAGAAAATATTGAGGAACAGTTTTACTCTGATTATAAGCCACATTGGTGCTAAAATAGAGCGTCTGAGGCAACAATTGCTGAACAGATGCACCAAAGTAATAATTGGACGAATAAAGCCATATACCTGCACCCAGATCAGGTTTCCACTGACTGTTACTGCCATTAGAAATAGCCGGATCGAGCGGAAACTCCAATGTTAATTCACTTGTGTTTAAGTTAATGTTGTTTACACCACCCTGCACACCTACTGCCAGATTCATTGTTGGCGATAAACCCAAATGATAAGCATAAGTAACATCAATATTAGTGGTTGTAATGGGACCTGCCTTATCAGAAACCAGCATAAAACCTATACCATGGTGAGGTTCTGCCGCCATATAGTTTTGTGTATACAAACGGCTCGACGGGTTTTCGCCACCCTCCGCTGGCATAGCTGTAGCGTCGCCTTGTATAAAATTATCCCCAATCGGTGTTGACAACGTCAGGTAACTTGTTACCGGGGCCCCTTGTAAACCTGTCCATTGACTCCGGTAGCCTGCTTTAACGTCTGTATAATTTTCAATACCACTTACCGCTGGGTTTAAAAGCAAATTATTAAAAACATATTGGGTATATTGAGGTTTTTGCTGAGCCAACCCCATTTGCGTACATACAGCTAAAAGAAATATTAAATGTAAAATTCTTTTCATTAATTATTTGATATTGGCCACCATGCCAGATAATACTAAACTATTTTTCAAATCTAAGAACGCAATGATAAGGCGAATATTACAAGACAATTAATACCTTCCCACACATTCCCTAACAGATTGACGAATATACATTTTCTGCAAACCTGTTTTATATGACAAATACATATTTTGCCTACTTAATTAGAGCTTTTTATGTTCTCTTATACTATAACATTATCTAAACTATATTTGAATCTTATAATGTGATATATCTCAGACATTTGTTCAGCTTTCAAAACACAAAGCTACACATTCAAAAACACTGATATATAGGCAGATATATAATAAAATACAAATCTCTCACTGTTACGAACGTCACCTGATAATTGTTACACCGCCGGATATTTGATTTCTGCCATTTTTGGGGTCAATAATATAGTAATACGTTCCCGATGGCAAATTAGCTCCCCTATATTTACCATCCCAGGGGGCAGCATAACCAATAGAATAATAAACCATTTCGCCATAACGGTTAAAAACCGAAACCGTATTATTAGGGTAGGTATCTAAATATTTAATATCCCAGGTATCATTTATGCCGTCTCCATTAGGTGTAAACGCATTAGGGATCACCAGGTATTTTAAAACATTTACATTGATTTGCGCAGTAGCAGCACAGCCCTGCGTATTAGTAACGGTGAGCTTATATGTCGTATTATCCGCCGGGCTGGCAATAGGATTTAAAATATTGCTTTCACTTAATCCAATAACCGGACTCCACTGATACGTCAAATCCCCGCCTCCTGTTTTAGCCGGCAACGTTAATTGAGCTCCCTGTAGCATGGTTATATTTTGTGGTAGTGACACCGTTGGGTTGGCTGTAACAACTATCTGTTCTGAAGTTGAATAACCACATCCATTTTCTGAGGTAAAGTTATAATTGATGGTGAACGAACCTGGCCCTGCGGCTCCTGGATCGAACAAACCTGTAGTAGACATTCCGGTTCCGGAAAACACACCTGTACCTGCAAAGCCATTTTTATCTTCTATAATTTGTATCGGTGAGTCGTTTTGGCACAATTGTCCAAGCTGAGATATAGTAACCAAAGGGTTAGCTTTTAAAGTTATGCTTTGCTGGATAGTATTGACACACGTTATGCCGGAGTATACGTCCATTCTTATGGTGTATGACTTTGTTGATGGTGAGTTAAACAGGCCATAATTATGGTTAAACTTTCTATCTGATGGGATATTGGTTTTGAGAAATACAGTCGTATCCTGCGGGTTATTGTTATAGTCAAAATACCAAACAATTTTGGTAATGTTACCAAAGTTCACAGTAGATTGATCGTCAAAAATCACATCATCTATACTGCATAAATTCGCACTGTTTTCAACAGAGAAGGCGGCAACAGGTAAATCTCCGTTAACCGTAAACTGTTTCGTGTTCGAAACAGCACATCCACTGCCCGATGTCACTGTTAAGGTTACATTATAATTACCAGCTGCCGAATATTTATGCCGGGGATTTTGCAATGTTGAGATATTAGGGTTAGAGGGATCTGCACTCGGGTCGCCAAAGTCCCACTGATAGGTAAAGTTTGATATATTGTTATCTGCAATGGTACTTTGATCGGTAAACTGCGCAAAAGCGTCGGATGTGCAAACATCAGGTAAGGTAAAATCAATTACCGGTGCCGGATTTATAGTAATTACCAGCGAATTTATTGTACTCGAACATCCTCCGGCTACTACAACAATCAATTTAACGGTATCTGTGCCCGTTTTACTATAAATATGATTAAAGGGATTGCCGTTATTCAATGTGTCTTTTTCACCATCGCCAAAATCCCAAATCCATTGAGCTATTTGTCCGTTAGATGAAGTCGATTTATCTGTAAATAAAACATTTTGACCTGCACAATCAACCGATGAAAAATTAAACGCCGCCAACGGCTTGTTAACAATATTGGCCATTTGTATAGCATCCGAACCACAACCATTCCCGTTAGCCACCCTTAAAGTCACCTTATAATTACCTGGTGCGGCGTATAAATGCGTTGGGTTTTGCTTTGTTGAAGTGATGTTATCGCCAAAATTCCAAAGCCAGTTTTTTATTGGAGTTCCGTTTGTTTCTGTTTTATCAGTAAATACAGTTGAATCGCCGAGGCAGGAATTATTAATAGCAAAATTTGCAACAGGTGGCGAAGCAATATTAAAATCAAATTCAACAGCCTCAGTATCGCCGCAATCGCCAGCAATGGGGTTAAATACATTGGCTACGATAGAGGTATCACCCGGTGTGTTATAGGTTACTGTTTTATAATATTGATATAAATAAAGAGTTTGGTTTCCCTTTATAACGGTTGAAACAACCTGTGGATTGTTATCAGTATAGGTTGTACCATTTTTAAAGTCCCAAACTATGTTTGAAGTTTGATAAGGAAGCGTTAATTGCAATTTATAAGTTACGCCCGTGCAGCCATTTGTTTGCGTTGAGTCTGTCCCAGGATTCAATAGCGTAATGTTTTCGGTTAAATTCAACAGATTTGTCCCTGCCGCGTAACCATATGATTCGGCCTGGCCAAAGCCATAGGCTATAGCGCTAAATCCATCGCCTGCATTAATATTGTGGGTACCCTGACTTCCTGTTGATACCTGAACATCCTGCGGGCCGGATTGCACGGGTATTTGAGCATGAGAATACAACGGATTACCCGGCACGGGGTTAAAACCAGTGTAAGGTTGCCCATCAATAGTGAATGTAGAAACAGCATTGGTTTTCATTAACACATTTATAAAGCTCCTTATAATCATAAAATTACCCGTAGAGTATAAAGTAACATGACTAAGCGTTTGCTCCAATGGTGTTAAAAAAATCATTTCGGGATCACCTATATCCCCGGCAAAGGTGCCGCAGTTAATGGTATTATCTTCGGAAACCGAATATTGAACAACTTGTATTGGTTGAGACGAGGTAATTACATTTGGTGTTTGCGATGGAAATTCATAATATCCGTTGCCAAATGAGCTTAAAGGAACCGGTACACCATTTAGCTGTACGCCAGGGTCGGTTGTTGTTGACGGGTTGCTTAAAAGTATCCTGAACGTATCATAATTCCTGGTGATGAGCGGCGTGGTAATATAATTTTTACCCCATGATGCAGTTGGATAAACCTGTTGAAAAAGATTGTCGGATGTTACAAACCTTGGATTACACCCAATATCGACCCTGGAGCTTCCGGAAAAAACCGCAATCTTGGTACAACCACCCGTTGTAGAATTTACGGAAGAGATTTTTGTCCCGGTGAGGTCATTAAGAGATAAGCCCTGGTACAATTGCCCTTTTTTTAAGGAAAGCGTGAATGACTGACCGGGTGGATGACTATCAATCAGTTGGGCCGATGGGGTAATTTGAACAGTAGTGTTATCTTGTGTAGCGATAACTATAAAAGCAGAATATGCCGGATTATCGGCTGCGGCATTAGAGTGTTGCGTGTAATTAATAGAAAAGTAATCCTTCCCCAATGTACTTACCGGCAATAATAATGTAGCACCCGAAACTGATTGAGCATAAATATGGGCATAAATTGCTACCGGCTTTAAAGAAACTATGTGTATGCCTTTATTTTGAAGTGTGTAAGTGCCTAAAAAAGCAACTGCTGGAATAGTTACTATAGTAACCTGATTTGCTGCTACTGTGAAAGATATTGGCGCAAAACTAGCATCAGCAATAGTTATAGTGCCTGATGTATTAACGGCAGATGTAATATATAAACTCATTAAGCTTGCCGTATCTGGTACAGCTTTACCATTTGAATTTAGGCTGGTAGCTGCACCCGTGCTGGCGCCGTTATTATGATCCATATAAGCAGTCCAGAATTCTGTGCCTAAATTGGTGGTATTTTGTGCCTGGGCATGAAACGCACAAAAACACACAGTAATAATTACTGTTATAGTGCATTTAATTATAAAGCCCCTGCTTAACACAGTTTGTTAGTGGATATGCAATAATGTATCATTGGTTCTATTGGCAACAAGTCATTAAAAATACATAAAGCATTAAATGAAAGTGTTATGCAAATAAAAAATTATTAAACACCTTACATCCCGAAGAACAAAGGTATCGATCCACATCTGTAAAAAACCTCCTGTCCCGATAGGTGTATATTGTATTTGGCGTGAGATGAGGCTTTAAAAAAACTTATCCGGGTTAGGAACCAGGTTCAAAAACTTCTCAAAATTTTCTGTGTAATTTGATTGATCAAGTTTATAATAAAAGGCACCTTTTTTTGATGACACTTTATCCTTTTCGGGAAGTTTTACTAATAAATTGGTTGATAGTAGCTTACGGCTAAAATTACGATCATCAAACTCGGTATTATAAACACCTTCGTAAAGCGCCTGCAACTGCGGAATGGTGAATTTCTCTGGTAGCAATTGAAATAATATAGGGTGCAAAGCCGCTTTATAACGCAGTTGCCGCTTTGCCAGCTTAACCATTTCGCTATGATCAAATATCAGATCGGGCATTTCGTTTAATAGAAACCACTCGGCATGATACTCGTCACTTATTTGTTTTTCGTATTGATGAATATCAATTAAAGCAAAATAGGCGATAGATAATGTTCTCTCCACCGGGTCACGATCGGGCTTACCAAACACCTGGAATTGCTCCATGTAAACATTTTTCAACCCTGTTCTTAATTCCAGAACACGATTGGCAGCATCTTCCGGAGTTTCAGAAGGGCCAAGGAAACCGCCCATCAGGCTCCATTTATTTTTTTCGGGCTCAATATTACGCTGAACCAACAACAATTTTAAATTCCATCCATCAAATCCGAAAATTATACAATCAGTAGCTACTAAAATTCGTTTTTGACCAGTATATCTCTGCATAATCAGGCTTTAGTTTATTTACAAGTGTAAAAATTTTTTGGATAATATTACCTAGTTTTTTTATCGGAAAGTCGATAAAGTCAACAGAACTACTATATGATCATCAATAAAAAAATGAAAAGAGGGGTTATTTGGCTTTTTAATTAACAAAAAAGAAGCTTTACCAAAATATTATAATGGTAAAGCTCCTTTTCATTGTGCTTCAATAGTGTTATACCGCTCATTAGATCTTCATCCCTACACTCAATCTTCAGACCTTTGCAGCCCCGCAGGGATCATTTCATTAAACATCAACTCACCCTTTTCCCCTGCAACAGCATATCCATTGCATGATGAAACGAGCCCGCACGTATAACCTCACCTGAGTTAACGAAGAATATTTCATCAGCATTTTCTATCGTATTTAAACGATGCGCTATGATTACCCTGGTTGTTGTATCGGGCAGTTTGTTTAAAATGTCGCTAAGTAGCTTTTCAGTAATCGTATCAATATTAGCTGTAGCTTCATCCAAAATCAATAAATCGGGGTTACGCAATACTGCACGCATAAAGGCAATCAATTGCTTTTGTCCCAAACTTATACTGTCGCCGCTCGAAAGTACTTTAGTATCTAATCCACTTTCAAAAATAGCGAGCAAGCTGCCTAGGTTAGCTTCTAAAATAACCTTTTCCAGCTCTTCATTGCTATAATTTACATACAGCTCGTTGCCGTACAATATATTATCGCGTACGGTACCTGTAAACAAAAATGGCTCCTGTAAAATAAACCCTATTTTTTTGGTGCGATCCACTGCTTCATATGCACGAATATCCTTTCCGTCGAGCAAAATGGCACCTTTTGTTGTGTCATACAAACGAGCTATTAATGAAGCTGTTGTAGTTTTACCACCTCCGGTAGGCCCAACTAATGCGTAAGTTTTACCTCTTTCTAGTTTAAAGTTGATATTGTGTAATATCTCCCGGCTCTCGTCATAGCTAAAATGTACATTTCTGAATTCCAGCAAAGAAGCCGAAGACTCCGCAGCAACGTCATCAACTTTTACCAGATCTGTCTCCAATATTAATATTTGCGAAATACGATCCCAGCCTGCCATAGCAGTTTGAAAGTTTGTCCATAGCGCTGCCAATTGCCTTAATGGGTTGTAAAACTGGTTAGCATACGATAAATAGCTCACCAATAGACCAATTGCAAATTGCCCTTGCGAAATAAGATAAATACCAAACGCCAGCACAATCAATTGCGCCATGCTGGAAAACAATCCATAAACCGGCACATAACTATTGTTGGCTATGCCCGCTCCTATCGCTGTATCATAATTTTGTTGATTGGCTTCATCAAAACGCTTGCGGAAATAATCGCGGCGGTTAAAAGCTATGATCACCTTAAAATTATTGAGGCTCTCTTGTATTTCGGCGCTCATCCCGCCTACGCTTTTTAAATTTTTAGCATTTTTTCTTTTTACCCAAGGCGACGTTAAAACTGTAAAAATCAATATAACCACCGCCGGAATAAGTGTAGCCGAGCCAAGTTCAATATTTATAGATAATAAAAATATTCCCGCTCCTAGCATGGTGGCAATACTGCCTATAAACTGCATTAACGATTGCGAAAAAAACTGATTGAGTTTATCAGTATCGTTATTTATGCGGGATATTAAATCGCCTGCTTTGTTTTGATTAAAAAACCCAACTGGCAATAACTGCAATTTATTAAATATGGCATTTCTCAAAGTAAATAGCATACGTTGTCCTACTCCGCCCATCAAAATGGTTTGTAAGTAACTAGATAACAGTGCCACCAGGTACATGCCCAATAATATGGAGCAGTTTACCAGCACACCATGATAGTTTTTGTGCGGTACAAAAATATACTGGTCAATAGTATGCCCTATAATAAGCGGGCCAAGTAAGTTTAAGGTAGAGTTTACCAATATGGCAATCATCGCCATTATCAGGTTCTTCCGTTCGTGCGAAATTAGCTGTAACAGTTTACCCAGCGACGACCATGTTGATGATTTTGGGGCATTTGCCTGAAGATCATTTAGATTGTAATTCATAATTGCTGGTGCTTTGTTGCGAGTTAAATATTTGAACGTATTCGGGGCTGCTCTTCATTAATTCATCGTGTTTGCCTGAGGCGATAATTTCTCCTTGCATTAACAGAATAATTTGGTCATAATGCTCAACAGAGGCTATTTTTTGCGTTACTGAGATCAGCGTTAAGCCAGGATAGTTTTTTTGCACGTTGGCTAATATTTTTGCTTCGGTAGTATTATCAACCCTTGCGGTAAAATCGTCCAATAATAAAACTTTGGGGTTAATAGCCAAAGCTCTTGCCAGCATAATACGCTGCTTTTGCCCTCCGGAAAGGCTTGAACCTCGTTCCGATACTATAGTGCTTAGTTTATCGGGCAGTGAATCAATAAAGCCATCCAGCTCAGCAGTTTGTATTGCTTTTTGCAATGATTCGTCGGTAACAGTATCACTAAAAGCTATATTCTCTCGAATACTCATATTAAAAATGATGCTATCCTGAAAAACAAAGCCAACCTGGCTGTGGAACGATTCGCTGTTATAAGCGTCTATGTTCCTATCATCAAATAATATATCCCCGCTGGTGGATTTTATTAAGCCTGTAAGCAAGTACAATAATTGTGATTTACCGGCCGCTGTCGGGCCAATAATGGCGATTTTTGATCCTGCATCTACCTTAAATGATACTTGCTTCAATGCAGGTTTCTGCCCATATAAAACAGAAATATCTTTTAATTCAATATCACCGTTTAGTTCGGCAACTATTTCTCCTGTTTCCGAAGTATCTGTAGTGTCAAGTACAACGTTAATGCGTTGAAATGATGCAGTTGCCTGAGCTATAATATTACTCATAAAGCCGATAACCAGTATTGGGAAAATTAGCTGCGCCAAATAGCTGTTAAAGGCGGCAAAATCGCCCAAAGTCATAGTACCATTTATCACAAAATGGCCGCCTAAGGCTAATATACTTAACGAGGCTAAATTGGCTGTAAATGTAATTACAGGAATAAGTCCCGAAAACAGTCTTAAAATAGAAAGGCCAATGTCTCGTGCTTCGGAATTAGCTTTTAAAAACTTATCAAATTCCAATTGCTGCGAGTTTATAACGCGAATTAACGCCGAGCCTAAAATACTCTCGTTAATAACTTTATTCAACCAGTCGATAACGCCACGACTTTTAATAAACAGTGCGCGTACCTTTTTTAATACGTAAAAAAAGGTACCGCCAATAATGGGAATAATAGCAATAATACACAGCCCCAACTTCCAGTTAATAGTAAGCAGCAATACACTAGCGCCCACAATTATAAATACCGACGATATAATTGAAACCAATGCCTGCGAAACAAAAAGTTTAATGGAGTCCACATCGGCAGTAAGATTTGTCAGCAGTTTAGAAGGATTTACCTGTTCAATAAATGCACTGCTTTGCCTGGAGATCTTATCAGAAAGACGTGTACGCAAATCGCGGGCAACTTTTTCTGAGGTATAGGTTTGAATAATGGTTTGTAGGTAAGCAAAAATAAAAATGAATACCACAGCCAGCGTAAACTTAACCAACGTTGGATTTACGTCGTACTTAACGTGCGTGAATAAGCTATGGATATAATCATCTATGCCATGCGAAACGATTTTTGGCAGCCATAAAGTAACTGTATTGCTAAAAAGTGCAAACAATATCAGCATGGTTACCAAACCCGAATAAGGCTTTAACAAACTAAAAATGCCAGGTGGCTTAGGCGTACTATTATTGGTAGGCTTCATTTAGTGTTTTTTATTTAGACGTAAACAACGGGTAAAAATAACAATACAAATGTTATTTAATGATGATGACGATTCACACCCTGAAAAATTTCATCAATTCTGCGCTTATTTTATTTTTTTTGACGTAAAATCAAGAAAGCTTATTATCGCCCGAGTGGGCCAACTGAAAAATGGTATAAAGATGATGCGATTCATGAAGCAAAAAAAACTCGACCCATTCGGGAACGGTTAATTTTCCAAATTTAGGATGCATGCCTGTACGCTGAAGCTTATCAGCAGGTAAATGGTGAAACAATTGATAAATGATCTCCCTGTCGGCCGATATTTTCTTTAGTAACTCATAGGTAGTGAATGCACAGTAAATTTCAAATTCATCGTCATTCTCTGCTTTATAAGCGTCAAATCCGGGATTATCAAGAGCTATAATTTTACGCAGCCTATCGATAAAAACAGGCTGATATTTTGCCAAATGAGCAATATTTTCGTGAATACTCCATTTACCATAAACCGACTGCTGCTGTATTTGCCTGTTATTTAAATTAATAATAAGAGAGGCGATAATTTTATGCTGATTTTTTAAACGTTCAGTTAATGGAGAAGAAATCATGAAGGCTAATAAACGAAAGTTTTTTTGAAAATAGCAAGTGTTACTATTGTATTATTTTCATGATTAAACGATTAATTAACTTTATTACAAAACAGTGATGACATATAAAAGATATGATAAAAAATTGCTCAAATTTGGTGTAACACTAAATGAATTTTATCAATTTAAATAAACAGCATGACCCTCAACTTTGACCGCAATACCGAATACATATTGGAAGACGAACGCGTACTACTCAGACCATTAAAAGAAAAAGATTTCGAACTCCTGTTACCATTTGCCTTAAATGAGCCTGAGACGTGGAAATACTCACACCAAAGCGGCGAAGGGGAAGATGGCATGCGCATTTATATCGACAATGCGCTTAAAAACAGGACAACAGGTGCCGAATATCCATTCATTGTATACGATAAACAAACTTCATCGTACGCCGGCAGCACCCGCTTTTATGATATCAACCCACAATGGCAAACAGTGCAGCTGGGTTATACATGGTATGGTGGAAAATTTAGAGGCACCGGGTTAAATAAGCATTGCAAATTTTTATTACTTCAATTTGCTTTTGAAAAGATGAGCGCACTACGCGTTGAATTCAGGGCCGACGCCAGGAACGAGTTGAGTATAGCGGCCATGAAGAGCATTGGCTGCAAACCCGAAGGAACTTTACGAAGCAATATGCCTCTACCAACAGGCGACCGGCGTGATTCCATCGTTTTGAGTATTTTAAAAAACGAATGGGAAACAGAAGTAAAGGATCGTCTTAGTATCAGACTAAAATAAAAACTGTTGAATTTCGAAGCCAACATGAAGTAAGACATATTAATGTCATACTTTAGTTTTTTATGGCTGTAACACTCCGTAACTGAATATTACGCAGCATATTTAAAGTAACAATAACAAGCTTCTGATATCTATATAAAAAACATTTTAAGTGGAAACTATACTAAATATTATAAATCTGGGTAAAACATATCAAAGTGCAGGGCGAACGCTTACCGTGCTTGATCAAATAAACTTTTCTATTGCCGAAGGCTCAACAAATGCCATTGTAGGCCCATCAGGAAGCGGCAAAACAACCCTACTGGGGCTATGTGCGGGCTTGGATAGATCGAGTACCGGTGCTGTTGAATTGAACGGTATTAATTTGGGTAACTTATCAGAAGATCAGCGGGCGCAGGTACGTAACCAATATATTGGTTTTATATTTCAAAACTTTCAATTGCTGCCCACCTTAACCGCTTTAGAGAATGTGATGGTGCCGCTGGAATTAAGAGGTGAAAAAAATATCAAGGCCAGATCAATGGATCTGCTGGACAAGGTTGGTCTTGCAGACAGAGGACATCACTATCCGGCTCAACTATCGGGAGGCGAACAACAAAGGGTATCATTAGCCCGGGCATTTTCAAATGCGCCGAGAATATTATTTGCGGATGAACCGACCGGAAACCTTGATGCCGAAACAAGTGAAAAAGTGGTAAAGCTGATATTCGACTTAAATAAAGAGGCCGGCACCACGCTAGTATTGGTTACGCATGATTTGGAATTGGCCGCAAAAACCCAACGCATTCTTCGCATAAAAGGCGGTAAATTAATTGCCGACGAAAAAAACACTAACGCTTAAGCTGGACATGGAAAGCAAACGGAGCATTAATATCCCCTGGCTTTTTGAAATGGCCTGGCGCGATAGCCGCAAAAACCGTTCGCGGTTATTGTTATTCATTTCAGCTATTATATTTGGCATAGCGGCCCTTGTGGCCATCTACTCCTTCAGGTTTAACCTGGAAAAAGACATTAACGCACAAGCGGCCACATTGATAGGTGCCGATTTATCAATTACGGGCAGCAAACCCGCAGATGCAACTATAAAACCGCTACTCGATTCATTAGGTGATAAAAGATCAGAGGAGCGGAGTTTTGTATCAATGGTTTATTTCACAAAAAGCAACGGAACAAGGCTGGTACAGGTACGTGCCCTGGCAGGTGGGTTTCCCTATTATGGAACGCTGGAGACTACACCTCAACAGGCAGGGTTAAATTTCAAAACGGGCAAAATGGCCCTGGTTGACAAAACCCTGATGCTTCAATTTAATGCCCGTGTGAATGATTCTATCAAAGTGGGTAATGTTACCTTTTTAATTGCCGGAACTTTAAATAAAGCGCCGGGGCAAACCGGTGCCTCTACAAGCATAGCCCCTATTGTTTATATCCCATTACAATACCTGGAGCAAACGGGTCTTTCAAAAAAAGGTAGTCGTATAAATTATAGTTTTTATTATAAGTACGATAAACCGGTAGATATGAATAAGCTTATCAAAACCATTGATCCAAAATTGGACAAGGCCGAAATGAGCTACGAAACTATTGAAACGCGTAAAGAAAATACCGGCCGATCCTTTGGTGATTTAACACGTTTTCTTTCTCTTGTAGGCTTTATCGCCTTGTTGCTGGGTTGTGTTGGTGTTGCAAGCGCTATTCATATTTACATACGCGAAAAAATAGCCTCTATCGCCATTATGCGTTGTCTCGGAGTTAAGGCATCAGAAGCTTTTATCATATACCTGATTCAAATTGTGGGCATAGGCTTCATCGGCTCGGTAGCTGGTGCGTTTCTGGGTACATTTATCCAGCACATTTTGCCCATGATATTGAAAGATTTCCTGCCATTCACCATTTCCACTTCTATATCATGGTTGGCAATTGGTCAGGGTATTTTATTGGGTGTGGTGATATCAGTACTTTTTGCATTGCTGCCCTTAATTTCTATCAGGAACATTTCGCCATTAAATACTTTGCGCATTTCTTATGAAGATATCAACCTGGTGCGCGATCCACTCAGGTGGCTAGTTTACATACTGATACTTTTATTTGTAGTTAGCTTTACCTTTTTTCAACTGGATAGCTGGCTGGCGAGCATATTTTTTACCATCGGTATTCTTATCGCATTTATGATACTGGCATTTACGGCGTGGCTGTTAATGAAAGTAATGCGAACAATTATTCAAAATACATGGAGTTATTTGACCCGCCAAGGGTTCGCCAATTTATACAGGCCAAATAATCAAACCATCATACTTATAGTATCTATCGGGCTAAGCACAGCGTTTATCTGCACGCTTTTTTTCATTCAAAGTATGCTGATTAATCAGGTAAATCTGTCATCAAGCGGCAATCAGGCCAATATGATTTTGTTTGATATTCAGTCAAGTCAGGAAAAATCAATAGCCGCGTTAACCAGGCAGCAGGGTTTACCGGTTTTGCAGCAAGTGCCCATAATTACCATCAGATTAGAAAGTATTAATGGCAAAACCGCAGCCGATTTGAGAAAAGATTCCACTCTTAAAATATCCAAACATGTTTTTTCAAACGAGTACCGGGTTACTTATCGTGATACCTTAACACCATCAGAAAAAATAATAAAAGGTGAATGGATAGGGAAAGCAGATGCAGGAAAAGAAATCCCTGTGTCTATTGAAGATAATTTTGCCAAACGTAATAACATCAAAGTTGGTGATAAATTAGTTTTCGATGTACAGGGGCTTAATATGGCAACTAAAGTTGCAAGCATTAGACAGGTAAACTGGAATAAAATTCAAACTAATTTTCAGATTCTTTTTCCAAAAGGTACGTTAGAGGATGCTCCTCAGTTCCATGTATTATTAACTCACGTTCCTGCTGCAAAAGCATCAGCAAAATATCAGCAGGCGGTTGTAAAGCAATATCCAAATGTGTCAATAATTGACCTGGGCCAGGTTTTAGTAACGGTGGACGACTTGCTGGATAAAATAGGTTATATCATCCGTTTTATGAGCGCATTCAGCATTATTACGGGAATTGTTGTATTAATTGCATCGGTAAGGATAAGCAAATATCAACGCATCCGCGAAAGCGTATTGTTGCGTACACTGGGCGCCAGCCGTAAGCAGATATTTGTTATTACTGCATTAGAATATTTATTTTTAGGGGCGCTATCGGCATTAACTGGTATTGTAATTGCACTAGCAGGTAGCTGGCTATTGGCAAAATACAGTTTTGAAATACCTTTCGGTATTAATTTATGGCCGGTTGGGTTGCTGTTTTTAATTATTTCGTCATTAACGGTGGTTATTGGCCTGTTAAACAGCCGCGGGGTATTAAACAGACCACCGTTAGAGGTATTAAGAACAGCCTAATTAACGAACTGAACTAAAAGATGAAAATGTACAATTCCAAATTAATATACATTGCTTGCCTCGTCGCCATTTTAAGTGGATGTGGTGAAAAAAAAGCAACCCCGAGAGAAACATCTGCAAATGTTGAAACTCCCGATAGCTCTTCCTCAAAAACTATTTTATTTTTTGGTGATAGCTTAACTGCCGGGTATGGACTTGACGACCAGTCAGAAGCATTCCCTGGCGTGATTCAAAATAAAATCGATTCGGCAAAATTGCATTTCAAGGTAATAAATGCAGGTGTTAGCGGCGAAACATCTGCCGGAGGAAAAGCAAGGATCAACTGGATATTGAAACAGCATGTTGATGTTTTTATATTGGAACTTGGTGCAAATGACGGCCTTCGCGGTATTCCCGTAAGTGAAACAATTGCAAACCTGCAGGCTATTGCCGATGCAGTAAAAACGAAATATCCAAAAGCTAAATTGATGTTACTAGGCATGCAGGTTCCGCCTAATATGGGATCAGTATACGCATACAGTTTTAAAGCTATTTTCCCGGAACTGGCCGCAAAAAATAAAATGGCTTTGGTGCCGTTTCTTTTAAAAGATGTAGGTGGTGTGCCATCATTAAATCAAAAAGATGGCATTCATCCTACTGCTGAAGGAGCTAAAATTGTAGGCAACAATGTTTGGGAGGTACTGCAGCAAGTATTGCTGAATAAAGGTTAAAAGCAAAAATTATTTTTCCATACTTAATTATAACCTAATATCAGGATGACTATCTTCGCCTCAAAATATTAAAACATGAGCAAAACAAAACTTACCATTAACAACAATGGTTCAGTTAAAATTGATGGCGATTTTGAAATTGTAGATATGCAGGGCAACGAATACGGTTTGCAGGGAAGAACAATAGTATCTATTTGCCGCTGCGGACTTTCGGCTAATAAACCTTTTTGTGATGGTTCGCATAAAGGACATTTTGAACATGATGCTATAGCTTTTGATCTTCCTCCAAAAAAGGTTTAAGACTAAAAGTTTAATATTATTATACTCAACATTTAAATCCAGCAATGGCAAAGGCAAAAGTTAACGGAGTTGAACTTAATTACAAGGTTACCGGCAGCGGAATACCTTTAGTTTTAGTACATGGGCATCCATTTGATCATACCATGTGGTATCCGCAAGTTGTCGACTTCTCTGATAGTTACCAGGTAATTACGCCCGATTTGCGAGGCTACGGTAACAGTACGCTCCCACCTTCGGCTGATACCAAATTTGAGGATTATGCTACAGACATTTTGCAATTGCTGGATTATTTGAATGTTGACCGGTTTCATCTTGCCGGACTATCAATGGGCGGTCAAATTATCATGGAAATATTCAGGCAGGCTCCAACAAGGATAAGGTCATTAATATTTGCCGATACATTTGCCGGTTTGGATACCCCGGAGATAAAACAGGGCCGTTACGATACTGCCAACCGATTAGAGAATGAAGGAATGAATGCTTATTCGGACGAGGTAATTTACAAAATGATTCGCCCCGAACATGTTAGCTCAATGCCCGAAGTTACTAAACATGTTATTAAAATGATGAAAGGCACCTCTCCAGCAGGTGCAGCGGCTGCCCTGAGAGCGAGAGCCGAAAGAATTAACTACCTGACTAAAGTATTGCCACAAATTAATGTACCAACACTGGTAATTGTTGGCAGAGAGGATGAATTTACACCAGTTGCCAAAGCCGAAGAGCTAAAAGAAAATCTTCAAAATTGCAAATTGGTAATTATAGAAGATGCCGGGCATATGCCAAATCTGGAACATCCGGATCATTTTAATGAAGCTGTAAGTTATTTCCTGGAAAGTATCAGTAATCCTCCGGGAACCTCACTTTAATCATATTTGGTTTCATTTTTTTTCCGCTATATGCCTGCGGTGTGCTGCTCCCCATTTATATAGTTCAGTCACCACTGATTTTAAGGTTTGTCCATATTCAGTCAGTTCGTACTCGACAGTTATAGGCATGGTGTTATGAACGTATCTCTCGGCCAGATCATTTATTTCCAGTTCCTTCAATTCCTTTGACAGCATTTTGGGCGAAATGCCTGGTATTTCCCTTTGAATTTGTTTAAACCGTTTTCTGCCAAACTTTAATGAGAAAATAATCTGTAATTTCCATTTTCCTCCCAAAATATCAAGCGAGTCCCTTAAAGGCAGTAACATTTGAAGAAAATCTTCATATGATAAATCTGAAGGTAAATCCTCCGGAGCGCAATCTCTGATATCCATATTTCTTATTAAAATATAAAGGTATTTAATTACTAGCCGGTTTCCTTTAGTATACCGGTATACTAAAGTATAGCATTGTTAATTAACTGGTGTTGTTGGCTTAGCTTTGCCCCATTATTTTAATTTAAACAGATGATAAAAAAGATAACGGACAATGTATACCAGTTTGACCCTGGCATGGTTAACTGTTTTGTTATTGACGACAGCGGTTCGATCACTTTAATAGATACTGGATTTACAGGGAGCGAAGAAAAGATATTTAAAGGATTAGCAGGTATTGGAAGAAAGCCAACCGATATTAAGCAAATTATTTTAACCCATTTACATCCAGATCATAGCGGCGCGGCGGCAGCTATTCAGAATATGTTGCACATTCCGGTTTATGCGAGCTATAAAGATGGCGAATTAATTAAACAGGGAATTGGCATGAGAGAATCTATGATAAGGATGCCAGGCCTTATATCATGGCTGGTATTTAATTTAGTGCTTAAAAAAGCACCAAAGGTTATTCAACCGGTAAATGATATTATTGATTTAGCAGACGGCCAAATATTGCCAATACTTTCGGGCCTAAAAGTAATTTATACACCAGGACATTCTGCCGGGCATATTTCCTTGTTATTGGAGAAACAGCAAGTACTAATTGCAGCCGATATCTGCATGAATACAAACGGGCTTGATTACAGTATTTTATATGAAGATGTACCTTTGGCAAAGCAAACTTTAAAAAACATATCTAAATACAACTTCGATATTGGTTGTTTTGGGCACGGAAAGCCATTAATGACAAATGCCAATGAAAAAATGAGTAAAAAGTTTAGTTAAGAATTTGTTCTGATAAAAAATACCAGCTGTATTACATGGCTGTTTTCACCAATTCAAGTGCCTTAACAGTATCTGTATATAGTTGTTGATAAAGCTTTTTTTCTAAAACTTCGGTGGTGATCAACTTGCTTCCCATTCCTACGGCGCAAGCTCCTGCATGGAACCATCCGCTTATATTTTTTGCCGTAAGGTCAACTCCACCGGTTGGCATAAATAGCTGACCGGGGAATAACTCTCTTATCGAGCTTATAAATGCGGGCCCTACAATATTAGCCGGAAATATTTTCACCAGGTCTGCACCGCTTCGTTGGGCCGCATAAACCTCCGTAGGTGTCATACAGCCGGGTATCCAAAGTAATTTATGCTTATGTGCCACCTTTGCTACTTCGGGGTTAATAATAGGACAAACTATAAAATCCGCCCCGGCATCTATAAACGCCTCAGCTTCTGATACATTTTTAATGGTACCTATACCCAATAGCAATTCGGGCATTTCTTTTTGCTGGGCCTTTTTTAGCAGCTTAAAGTTTTCAAGTGCCTGTTTTCCCCGGTTGGTATACTCTAGTACTCTTACGCCAGCTTCATATAAGGTGCGGGTTACCTGAAGACTAATTTCGGCATCCTCATAATAAAACAGAGGCAACATTCCCTGAGTTAGTATACTGTTTAATACGGCCTTTTTTATTTTCATTTTATTGAATTTTCTATTTCTGCTACAGTACTGGTGGTTGCATCACCGTTGATAAATAATTTCGCAAATGCTGCAGCTGTAGCAAATTCAAGCGTTTGCTGCGGCGCAAGGTTTTTATAAAATCCATAAATCAGTCCGGCCATAAAACAATCGCCGCTGCCTACCTTATCCTTTACCTTACCTGTATCGTACTGATTAGATGTATAGAATTGTCCGTTTGTAAATAATGAAGTATAATAAGTTATATTGTTAGTAGCATCAAAGCGGAAAGTATTGGCAACAGCTTCACATTTTGGATATTGTTCAACAATAGCTTCTGATGTTTTTAATGCCTCTTTCAAATAGATACTTTTTTGTCCGCTTTCATGAATATCAGGAATTACCGGTATACCGAGCATCGCTTCGGCGGCCCAAACATTTCCCATTATTAAGTTACAATATTTTACCAAATCGGGCATAATATCAATAGGCGATTTCCCATATTGCCATAGCTTTGCCCGGTAGTTCATATCTACTGATATGGTAATCCCTTTTTTTGACGCTGCCTCGAGTGCTTCTTTGCACACATCAGCAACATTTTGACTTATTGCCGGGCAAATTGCGCTGAAATGAAACCAGCTAACCCCATCCAGCACACTTTCCCAATCAATAACTCCTGGTTTTAGTGTTGAATATGACGAATTTGCCCTGTCATATATCAGTGCATTATGCTTTAAATCCTGCCCCCGCGTTAAATAATATAGGCCCACCCTATTACCGGTTTTAATAATGGACGATGTATCAATTCCTTTCTTTTGCGCAAACTCTATAAGCTGCTTTGCCATACCATTATCTGGAAGCGCAGTAAGATATTTGGATGGCAATCCCCAAAGCGAGAGTGCTGTAGCAACATTTAGTTCGGCACCGCCAACATAAAATGGCAATCTATTTTCATTCAGCCATTCACCTTTGGCATCCGGGCAAATACGTAATAGTAACTCGCCAAATGAAAGTATTTTACCTGTATAAGTTTTGAGGAAGTTTAAACTCATTTTATTTTGTCAAAATCAAAATACCTTTTGGCGTTATAATAGCAAATATCCTGTATCACCTTTCCTGTCCAGGCAATGTCATTGGGCAGTTCGCCATTTTCAATATCATTACCAAAAAGATTGCATAGTATCCTTCTGAAATATTCGTGCCTCGGGAATGACATAAAGCTACGGGAATCCGTGAGCATTCCTACCATTCTACTTACAAGCCCCATATTTGATATGGTATTTAACTGCTTGGTCATTCCGTCTTTTTGATCCAGGAACCACCAGGCCGAGCCAAACTGCATTTTGCCTGCAATAGATCCATTATTAAAATTACCGGCCATTGTAGCCATCATTTCATTATCTGATGGATTTAAATTATAAAGTATTGTTTTGGCTAACTTGTTTTCTGCCTGAAGTTTATTTAAAAACTTTGACAGGGCTCTACCCTGCTGAAAATCGCCAATTGAATCGTAACCTGTATCCGGGCCTGCTTCTTTTAAAGCACGGGTATTGTTATTACGCAAAGCACCCAGGTGAAATTGTTGTACCCAATCTTTTTCATGATCCCAAACCGAAAAATAGTACAACATGGCCGATTTAAACTTCATTACATCGTCCGAAAACAATACCTGTTCTGTTCTTATCTTGGTAAATATCGACCTAACTTCACTCTCTGTACAACTTTCGGCATACAGATGCTCCAAGCCGTGATCAGATATGCTACAACCGTTGGCAGCGAAAAAGTTATGGCGGCGTTTTAACACATCCAGGTACATATCAAAACTATTGATTTTAAGACCTGCAACTTCTTCTAAACGATTTATATAGGCATTAAGCGCTTTAGTGTTGTCAGCCTCCATGGCCTTGTCTGGTCTGAAAGCCGGTAAAACTTTTACGCTGTATCCGTCTTTTTTTATTTTATTGTGATGTAAAAGATCATCTGCCGGATCATCCGTCGTACAAATAATCTCCACATTCATTTTTTTGATCAAATTTCTGACGCTATACTCCGGCGATTGCAGTTTTTCACTACACTCATCAAATATTTTGCGTGCAGTAGCCGGCGATAGCAATTCGTTAATATCAAAATAACGCTGCAGTTCCAGATGTGTCCAATGATATAATGGATTGCGAAGCGTGTAAGGTACGGTAGCGGCCCATTTTTCGAATTTCTCGAAATCGGTTTTGTTCCCTGTGATATAAGCTTCCCCAATGCCATTGGCACGCATAGCACGCCATTTGTAGTGATCGCCCAAAAGCCAAACGCGAGTTAGGTTTTCAAATTTAACATCTTCAGCAATTTGATCGGGTGGTAAATGGCAGTGGTAATCAATTATTGGCAAGCCGGCGGCGTATTCGTGGTATAAGCGCTTAGCAGTTTCTGTTTCCAGTAAAAAATCCTCGTTTAAAAAACTCTTCATTATGAATTATTTGCCGGCTTTATGGCAAAAATATTTTGGTTTATAAGGTTTAACTTTTTCCGGCAGCAATATACTTTTATAAGGCAATTGTTCCAAAATTATTAAGAGTTAAATTGATTAATTTAAAGTTATCCGGGCAAATTTAAAAAAGGAAACATTTGATCGATTAAATATTAATAAACATCCTAAAAACATTTAGGACGTACATGACATTAATAGTAAACTCAATGTTTATTTTTTATTCAATCTGATACTGATGGAAAAGCATATTGTTAAAGTTTTAAAAACAGAAATGGTTACGCATAACGTAAAACGTTTCACGCTGGAAAAGCCTCAGGGCTATTCGTTTGTATCCGGACAAGCTACAGATGTTTCTATCAACAAACCAGGATTAGAAAATGATTTGCGTCCGTTTACCTTCACCTGCCTTAACACTGATCCGTATCTGGAATTCACTATAAAAATTTATAAAGGTCATAATGGCGTTACTGAAAAGCTGATGGATGTTAATATCGGCGATGAACTGATATTGCATGACGTTTTTGGAGCGATCAATTATAAAGGGCCGGGACTATTTATTGCGGGCGGCGCGGGCGTAACTCCTTTTATTTCTATTTTAAGGCAGCTAAAACAAGATAGTAAACTGGCCCATAATATTTTACTATTTGCCAACCGCACGGAAGAAGATATTATTATTAAAAATGAACTGGATGATATGCTTGGCGAAAATCATATTGATATTATATCAAACCCCAAATTGCCAGGTAAGCAAAGTAAACGAATTAACAAACAGCTATTAAAGCAATTTATTAAAAGCCCAAACCAATATTACTATATCTGCGGTCCTGATGAGTTTGTTGCCGAATTAAAAAATGCACTTATTGACCTTGGCGTTGCAAACGAAAAAATTGTGATTGAGGAATAGAGCCTGCAAACAGTTTATGCGCTACTTTAAATTCTCTTTAAATAAAAAAGAGCTCTTAAACCAATAAGAACTCTTTTTTTCGTAGGTAGATGATATGATGGTCAGGCTGCTTTTCTCATTTGAGCCCGTTTGTTTTCCTGCATCATTTTATCTTGCATCATTTTAAAATGCTGAAGATCTTTTTTTAAAAATGCTCTTAGTTCTAAATCAATTGCTTTTAATATTACGCGGGTGTTAGTTGAAGTTTTCATAGGTTTGATGTTTTAGCTGTTGAGGCTAATACCAACACCGTGCCATAAACAAGCTGTTTATTTAAAAACCGCTATCACATTCTCAAAAAATCAGTTGTGTAATTTAAAAGTTACAAACAGCACAATGGCTATTGTCGGCTGGTATTGGACAAATTTTCATACAAAAACGTGCAGAAACACGGCAGAATCAAATAATTCACTTTAAAAATCTTGATCAAAGGGTTTGTTTAAGGCTTTTAATAAAATGAGCAAATTATTAGCGGCACAATCTGTTTAATAAATCACTGTGTTGCGGATACGATACAATGAGTGTTTGTTTATGAGCCATTTCAAATTCAGTAAATTCAAAACCTGGCGCAACATTACAACTTACCAACGAGAATTCATTTTTTGACGATATTTCAGCGGCGAACCATGTTCCTGCTTCAACAGCTACAGATAAACTCCCCGAAGGATTGTCAGATAATTCCATTACCCAATAATCGCCTTGCCGATTTATACAATGAATCAACAACGGCTGCCCTTTATGAAAATACCATAATTCATCCGATAAAATACGGTGAAAGCCTGAAAAATCAGCTCCCTCAAGCAAATAGTAGATGGAAGTACAAGCTTGCCGAGGTTCTTCGGACCCGACCCTAATTATCTGATGATCGGATCTATATACCTCTTTATAGTAACCACCCTCCGGATGAGGTTGAAGACTTAAGTGGTTTATCCAGTGTCGGGCGGTGTGGTTGCTCATTGTCTGAATCAGGATTTATACAATTAATAGTGATTATACGATTTTTTCTTTCATCTATTTTGATGATCCTCTCCTGGCATCATTAAATCCCATAAATCCTGATTCAGACAAAAATTAAAACAGCATTTCGCCCGGAGGGGTTACGCCTTTTAATCGCAGGTAGATAGTGGTTTGCCCGCGATGATGAGTTTGATGCTCAAAAGCCTTACCAAAGCCACCAAACCTGGTAACAGTATGCCCTTCAAGGCTCACAGATTGCTGTAGTTGTGCAGGAGTCATAATTTTAAGCGTATTAATTACAAAATCGTAACTATCCAATACCGCTTTAATGGTTGCTTCTTTGGTTGGTGAAACTTCTTTTTCTACAGATTTCTCGTCCATGGGGCTTGCTATGCCTGCGGCTGTAGAAACCATGAAATAGTTTCCATCAGCCAGGTGAAGCATTTGCTGGGCAAATGACCGGATTTCGGGTGTTGGCTTGAAGCTATAACCATCAGCGGGCATAGCATCAAGATATGCCTTTGTATAATTCTTGGCACGTTGCCATTCGGAAACTAGTTCCGACTGGGTAAATTGGGCATGCGCCGCCGTACAGGCGAAGGTCACCATTATGGTGAACAATAATGCAAAACGTTTCATATTGTTTTTTTGATTGGTTAGGTAAATTTAATCAAATGCACCTTATGCCACAACTGCTGCATGTTTTTTTGCTTTTCTTTCGGCAAAATAAAGTACAATCATCAAAATTAAACCAATCGCAAAGAAACAATCCAATGCCAAAGCGGAATCTCGCATTTCGCCGGTTACTGCCTCAACAAAGCCAAACGTAAACAAACCAACAACGATAGCCAATTTTTCGGTAACATCATAAAAACTAAAGAATGAAGCCGTATCTGGAATATTTGGCGGCAGGTATTTTGAATAAGTTGAACGCGATATAGATTGTACCCCTCCCATTACCGCTCCTACTACAATTGCAGCGGCGAAAAACTGTGGTGTGTTGGCAATAAAGAATACCAATAAGCAAAGGACTGTCCAAATAGAAACAAGAACAATAAGCGTACGCACGTTACCGTATTTGTTTGATACTTTTGAAGTTAGCCACGCACCAATAACACCAACTACTTGTATGGAAAGAATAATCTCAATTAATACATCATCAGACATATGAAGTTCTTTCGATGCAAAGTTTGCTGCTACCAGCATAATAGTCTGCACACCAACTGAGTAAAAAAAGAATGATAAAAGAAATCTTTTAAGCAAAGGCATAGTTTGTACCTTTTTAAAAACTCGGCCTAATTCTTTAAAACCGCCTGTTAACACATTGTAGTTTTGCTTTTTAACACTGGGTTCGCCTTTTGGTAAAAGTCTGAACGGAATAATCGAAAAGCCCATCCACCAAAAGAAAATCAATAAGAATGACATGCGTTCAGGGATAGCTTGTAATACATCTTCTTTTAAGCCAAACCAGGTTGGTTGTTGTATAACAACTAAACACAAAAGCTGCATAATTAAGCTTCCCGCGTAGCCATACATAAACCCCTTTGCACTTACGTTGTCCATTTGGTCGTCGGTAGCAATTTGAGGTAGGTAAGAGTTGTAAAAAACAAAGCCGCCACAATAACCTATACAAGCCAAACCGTAAAATATTAAAGGAAGCTCCAACGCCGGAGTGCCATGAGCAACCGGTTTAAACCAGAATAATCCTGCGCAGGACAAAGCCCCTAACCAGGTAAAAAATTGCAGATAAAGCTTCTTATTTCCCTTGTAGTCGGCTATGGAAGTTAGAATAGGCAAAAGAATTACAATAAGCATGTACGACAAACCTAAAGCATAGGTAAGCAATACAGTATTTACAAACTTGTGCCCAAAAAAGGTTACGATATCATGATTGGTATTGTGATACGTGGTGTAAAACACATAGTAGGCCGGAAATATGGTTGAGGTAATCACCATATTATAGGATTGATTAGCCCAATCAAACATGCACCAGGCCCAAATAGTTTTTTTGTTATTTTTTGCTTCCATACTAACCCTAAAAGTATATAAATTTTGGAGTTTACAAAAACTTAGACAAAAAACTTAGCATTTAAATAGCATAGGGTTTAAAACTCTATGCTATGAAATATATTATCTGCCTTGGTTTAAAGCATTTAATGCTTCCTGTGGAGATGAAAGAAATAACTTATAGATGTTTGCTGTGTTACCGACATGAATTTCATATTCGCCTTTTTCAAAACCCTTAATCAAATCATCTGCTACCTCCTGGGGTGGAATACCATTTTCACCACCTATACCGGCCGAAAATTCAGTATTAACCAACGGCGGCATTAATTCAAACACTTTGATATTGGTACTTTTAGCCAATGTATACCTCAATGCCTGCGAATAGGAGTGTAATGCAGCTTTACTTGCCGCATATGTTGGAATATTTATACCCGGCACAAATGCAACAATAGACGTTACGTTTACTATAGCTCCTTCTTTAGACACCTTTAATAAAGGCAAAAACTTCTCAGTAAGGTTAATTACGGATATGTAATTGGTTTGCATTTCATGGGCCGCTTTTTCGGCAGCATTAATGTTGCTATCATCCAGTTTGAAGTAATATGCCTGACCGGCATTATTAATCAATATATCCAATGATCCGAATTCATTATTAACCCGTGTAACTAAATTATTTACAGCATCCGGACTGTTGATATCGGTTGCAATTGCAACAACATTATGAAGTTTTGCAGCGGCCTTTTGAAGCCTTTCTTCGCTCCTGCCGGTAATAATTACTTTGTTACCTTTCTGGCTCAATAATTTTGCTATCTCGAAGCCTATCCCTGAGCCACCTCCCGTGATCAGGACTGTTTTGTTAACTATATTCATGATTTTGTTTTTTATTGTTTATTAATGATCTGATATTACCATTTTAGGCACTGTTTTTTTAGTACCGCCTACTACAAAGAGCAGTAGCGGCAGCGTTATAGCAAATAGTATCCCGATAAGGAAAAAAGCATCGGTATAGCTCAATAAAGTAGATTGCTTTACAACGCCCAATTCAATTAAACCCATTGCTTTTTGTTTGGATTCTATCAGGTTACTTCCCTTGTGTTGAAAATAAGCAGTGTAGCTATTAATCCGATCGATAGTTAGCGGGTTGGAACTGGTAATATGGCTGATCAGGTCCATCCTGTGTGAAGCAATTCTACGTGCCGAATAAGTATTGATAATTGAAATTCCGAATGAGCCGCCCAATTGCCGCATCATATTGTTTAAGGCGGCTCCTTGGGGGATATCTTTTGGCGCTAATGTAGATATAGCCAGCATAGTTAAAGGCACCGTTAAAAAAGCCATACCCAATGCCCTGAAAATCAAATTGCGGGTAATGGTATTAGCCGATGTATCCAGATCCATCCCAAACATGCTCCAATTAAAGTAAATAAAGCAAACGAAACCAATGGTTATTATAATTAATGGCGATACGCCGGCTTGTAGAAGCTTACCCGAAACCATCAACCCCAATATAGCTATTATCGCTCCCGGCAAAAGTAATAGCCCTGTTTGCGTAGGCGTAAAACCAAGCAATCGCTGCGCTATTACCGGCGTTAAAAAAATAGAGGTAAACATACCAATGCCTGTAATAAACGTTAACAGTGCAGCAATACTTAATGTTTTGCTTTTAAAAACACGCAGATTTACTACCGGGTTCTCCACGTGCAACTCCCACAAAATAAAAGAGGTTAATGTTATTACCGATGTAACTGTTAAAAATGTGATATAGCCTGTGGCGAACCAATCTTCTGTTTGACCGCGCTCTAAAACGGTTTGCAGTGAGCCTATTCCTATTGCCAATAACGCAATGCCCGTCCAGTCAACCCGATGTACTTTTGATTTGATGAGCGGTTCAGTAAGCAGAAAATAGCAGGATGTGGCTGCCAAAATGCCGATTGGAATATTGATATAAAATATAAGCGGCCATGAATAATTTTCAGTAATAATACCCCCCATTGTAGGGCCAATAGTTGGCCCAATAAATACACCTATACCAAAAATAGCACTGGCTACACCTTGTTTTTCTTTTGGAAACAGCTCAAATATTACCGCCTGAGATACTGACAGGAGCGCTCCGCCGCCCAAACCTTGCAAAAACCTAAAAAACACCAGTGTCCATATATCCGTTGCACTCCCGCACATAAACGAACACACCACAAACAGGATAATGGACCCGATGTAATAGTTTCTGCGCCCAAGCTTAATGGTTAAAAAACTAGTTAATGGTATAATAATCACATTGGCAATTGCATAGGCGGTGATAACCCAGGTGGTATCTTCAATAGTAGCACCCAGATTGCCACTCATATGGGATAAGGCTACGTTTACAATGGTGGTATCAATCAATTCCATTACTGCCGCGAGCAAAACAGTTATAATAAGCAGTTGTCTTTTTAAGCCGGTCATGTTATGTTTATAAAAAAGACCAATCGGTCTTATATTTGTCAAAAAAAATTATTTTATATTTTGTTCAATTTCAAATTTGATCATGCCAGCTATGAGCCTGATGTGTTCATTGCTGCCCTGCACACGACTAATCAAAATTGCACCCTCAATCATCGTAAACGTTTTCAAAGCAAACTGACGGGCATCCAACGTATCCTTAAATTCACCGTTGTCGATACCTTGCTGGGCTATTTTAAAAATTCTGTTTTGTGAATAGCTGATTGATTCCTTTACCTTTTGCTTAATAAGTGGATTAGTATCGTCTGCCTCGGTTCCAAAATTCAGGATGGGGCATCCGCCTTTATCATTTTTAATCAATACGTCTGCATAAAAGTCGAGTAAAGCAAAAAGCTTATCCTTAGCTGTAATTTTACTGGCTATACTCTGGTCAATGGCAGCGCTAAGCGTTTGAGTTAAATATTTATACGCTTCCAGGCATATCTCTTCTTTGTTTTCAAAGTTTCCATAAACACCGCCTTTGGCCAGCTTGGTTGCTTCCATTATATCGCTTATAGCAGTACCGGCCATACCTTTTTTATTAAAAATAGGTGCTGCCTTTTCTATTATAAACTGACGTGTTCTTTCTGCCTTTGTCATTACGGAAACAAATGTAAACCGATCGGTCTTATTTTACAAATAAAAATACAGATAGGGTTCAATATTTACAATTTGATTACGTTTCCAGGCAGATAGAGATATCCTATTGCCATAACTGGGAGATATTTAGTTGACAGTGAGTTGGTATCCTGATTTTAAATCACCCGATACAACAGCGGTTTGGTCGGCTTTTATTTCTACGGCAGGTGCGGAATGTTCTTTGATGGTCACTATGCCGCCATCGAAAGCAACCTCGGGAGAAATTATTGATACATAAAATTTAGCAATCTCTGCAACCTGTATGCCCGATTTAGCGCCAGATGCCAGTGACAAAAAATGAGAAGCAACTGCAAGTTTTGAAGTTGAGTCTGTTACTAAAATTACAATATGAGCATTATTTTGATCAGTTGAATTGTTGATAAAATTGAGCTGACTCATTTGATTGGGTTTAGATTTTATATAGCGAATATAACCTAAACCATGCAGATGATATTAAATTTCTTTTACATCAGAGGCTTTTATCCAGCCTTCATTACCATTAACAAGTTTGATTTTTATCCATTCGGTATTATTGTCTTCAACATTTACCTTGGTTCCATCGTGTATAACAAATAATATTGCTGATTTATCAACAGGGCCGCTTTTTACAGTTACTGAACTGCTGAAAACAATTGCCTGTTTATGGCTATCAAAATAATTGATCTGCCGGTTCGCCATAAAAATTAACACCAAGCCTCCAAAGAATACTATTATAGCGGCGTAAAAAGAATACTTTTTCACCAAAAAGGCGTTAGCAAAAAAATACATCATTAATAATCCAGATCCCGCAAAAAAGAAGACGATGCTTAAAACCGTCAATGTATCCAATGAAGATGAAAAAATGAATAACTTCCACCATCTTGTAAGGAAAAAATCAGGAATCTCTTCAATTTTATCAGTAGTCTTCAAATTAGTTAGGCGGATATTAAAATTAATATCTTCATCTGCCGGAGCAAGCTTGTGTGCTTTTTCAAAATAAAGTATAGCCGATGGTATATCATCCAATTTATAACTGGCATTACCCATGTTATAATAAACAGGCGCCGACTGATAACCGCTATTCAATAATTGCTGATAAATATCCAAGGCCTCTTTATATTGTGCTTTGGCATAAAATGCATTGCCTTTTTCAAATAGTTGACGAGCATTGTCATTCCCAAATGAACGGATCGGTAAAACAAGCCAAATTAAAATATATAATGTGCGTTTAAGCATCTTAAATTTCATTTTCAATATCGTTTATAATAGCTTTTGCTTTTTCAAATACATCCTGCTCCGAGATATGATTTACGGGCGCATAACGGGCCATTTCACATAAATCAAGTGTATCAAGCAACCTATTTATTAATTGCTCGTCAACAGATCTGGCTTTTAAAGTGGAAGCAATGGTTTCTCTATCCAAATTGGCATACAAAATATTAAGCTTATCACTCAGGTATCCATATAAACCTTTAAAAACGGCCCCGTAAAAGCCCTTTGTATTTTTAACACTTAATTGTAATTGGGCATTTGCAAGGTGTTTAGCTGCAATTTTTCCGGCGCGCTTGCTTTTCACTTTAACCAGATCGCTGTTATCTTTTCTAATTTTATTACGATAATTAAATGCCACAATGCACGCAATGGGTCCTATTATAATAAGCAGCCAATACCCTATCGACCCGAAAAACATATCGGCAGCATTGGTTAGGCCGCCGCTGTCTGTTTTAATATATCTTATATCTTTATTCAGTATTTTAACATCTTCCTTTTCCGCGTCTGGCAGCGAAGTAACATTGGCCTCGTTGGCGCCTTTATTAACCTTAACATGGATAGGCTTGGAAGTAAGCGTAATGTATCTGCCGGTATTTGGGTTAAAATACGAGAACTTTAAGGTATCAATAATATAATTGCCCTGATGCCGCGGTATTAACAGAAAATTATAAATCCGGCTTCCAGATACCCCATTTAAATCTTCGGTTACGGTATCTGTCACTTTAGGATCGTATTTTTCAAAATCGGGCGAAAAATTAACCGTTAAAGGTTTTAATAATTTGATATTACCCGAACCAGTAATTTTCACTTTGTAGTTTAAAGCATCATTTGCTTTTACTTCTGTTTTATCAATACTATCATCAATCTTAAAATTGCCAACTGCTCCGGCAAACCCAGTCGGCTTACCTTGCTGAGGTAATGGCTTTACGTGAATAGTTACTGGTGCGCTTTTCGCTGTATACTTAACCTGCCGGTATGAACCAAAAAACTGATCCATAACGTCTCTGGATGCAACCGGCTGCCGCACAATAAACACCATCGATAACGGGTCAATCGTTAAATTGCCATCATGCTCAGGGAATAAAATGGTTTGTTTAATATCTGCCACGTTATATTTTTGCCCTTTGTACGTCTCTACATTCCACTGAACCTGTTGGGGGCGTTTAACGTCTTCGCTCCAAAAACCATTTAAATCGGGCAATTTTTCGGGCTGACTTTGTTCAATACCGACACGTGTATATAAACGATAACTTACCGTTAATTGCTGACCATCATAAACATTGTTTTTATCAACAACAGCTCGAATAAACAACAATTTGGACAAATCTCCTGCGGCTGCCTCAGAAATATTATTGTCGGGAGCATTTTGCTGTTGCGCATTATTTTGCGGAACGGGCCTGCCTTTAACTACCTTTATTTTAATTGGCTGTGTACTCAGACGTTTGCCATTAACCACTATTGTAGCAGGGCCAATAGTAAACTCGCCTTCTTTGGCCGCCATTAAAACATAGCTATAAGATGTACTTACAGTTGTGTTTCCGTTAATGGATTCCATACTGGTAGATTCATTTGGACCCGATAGTACCTGAAAATCGTTGATATTTGGTGGTCTAAAATCGTCGCCATTGCCATTTAATGAAAACGTAATTTCAAACTGCTCGCCGGTGCCTACTTCTGTTTTAGATACTGATGCAGTAAATTTTATTCCATCAGCAAACAGCACATTAGCGCAAAGCAGCAGTATTGATAATATGTAATACCTAATCTTCATTTGTTATATTAAGTGGATTGGAAAAGCGCAAAACCTCTACCAATCTTTTGAAATATTCAATTTCGCGCCTTTCAGTTTTTTATTTTTCAGCTTTTCCTGAGTGGCCTTTTCGTCGTTATTACTAGCATCCAGCATTCTTTCGGCATCTTCTTTCGATACCTGGTTTGGCTGCTGTCCGTTTTGCTTGTTCTGATCCTGCTTATTCTGGTCGTTCTGTTTATCCTTGTTATCCTGGTTTTTCTTATCCTGATCCTTTTTATCCTGATTTTGTTTATTCTGATTGTTTTGGTTCTGATTATTCTTGTTATCCTGATTTTTATTATTCTTATTTTGCTGTTGTTGCTGCTTTAACTTATCCTGCGCATAAGCCAAATTATATCTGGTTTGGTCATCATTAGGATTATTAAGCAATGATTTTTTATAAGCCTCAATACTTTCCTCCAGCTTTTTATTTTCTAGCAACGAATTTCCTAAATTATGATAAGCATCGGCCGCCACTTTTTTATTGGGATTTGTGGCAGCAATTTTATTGAACTGTTCGCCTGCATCGGTAAACTTTTTTTGTTTGTATAAAGCATCGCCTAAATTAAAATTGGCCGGCAAATTCTGGTCTTTTTTTTGAACTGATTTACGATAGTTTGCTTCGGCTTCTTTAAACTTCTGTTGTTGATACAAATCGTTGCCTTTTTTTATATCTGCCTTTTCCTGTGCAAAAAGTATTTGTGCAGAAAGCAGTAATATTAATATAGTTAATATCCGTTTCATTATTTTTTTACCTCAAATAGTTTTAAACCACTTAAGCGCAGGCTTTTGCGGTTTGAAATAAAAAACTCAACAATTAATATAATAAGCGCGATGGCCAGGAAAAACTGAAAACGATCTTCATAATCTTTAAACGATTTACTGTCGATAGTTTTACGCTGCACTTTATTGATCTGATCCATCACTATATTTAATCCGCTGTTAGCATTAGTTGCACGTACATAAGTACCCTGACCGGCGGCGGCTATTTCTTTACCCATCGTTTCATCCAGTTTACTAATAACCGTTTTCCCGGTGCTATCGGTATGGAAACCTACCTGCCTGCCATTTTCATAAATTGGTATGGGGGCACCTTGTTCAGAGCCAATACCAATAACATTTACCATAACATCTTTTTCGGTAGCGCTTTTTGCTGCCGCGACAGCATCATCTTCATGGTTTTCTGCATCGGTAATAATAATCATTGATTTGCCGGTTCCATCCTTAAAATCAAATGATCGCATGCCCATATCAATGGCAGAGCCAATTGCAGTGCCTTGGGTAGGTACCATATTAGTATTAATGGTATTCAAAAATAGCTTCGCAGCCGAGTAATCTGTAGTCACTGGCAACTGCACGTAGGCTTCCCCGGCAAAAACAATTATCCCGATACGATCGCTATGTAAATTATCAATCAGCTGCGCTATAGCCTGCTTGGCATTTTCCAGCCGGCTTGGCGGAAGATCCTGTGAAAGCATACTGTTCGAAACATCAAGCAGTATCATTAAATCGGCTCCCTTACGTTTTTCTTCCTCAATTTTTGAACCTATTTGCGGATCGGCAGCAGCTATAATTAGCAATCCGTAGGCCACAATAAACAAAATAAATTTGAGCCACGGACGTGAAAAGGAAACCTCGGGAATTATCAGGTCAACTATCTTTTTATCGCCCAAAGCAGTAATAGCCTTTTTCTTCCATCTGCTTACCAGTATAAAAAGCAGGATGAATACTGGGATGATAACCAATCCCCACAAATATTCACTATTTTCAAAACGTAGCATATTAACTAAGTGCTCCTTTCAGCAAAGTATTTTTAAACACAAACTCCAGCGACAGAAACAATAACGCTATTAAAACAAATGGCAAAAACAATTCTGTTTTTTTATGATATTGAGTAACGTCAATTTTAGCTTTTTCCAATTTATCAATCTGATCGTAAATATTCTTCAGCGTTTCATTGTCGGTAGCCCGGAAGTATTTGCCGCCGGTAATATTTGCAATTTTACTCAATGTACCTTCGTCAACATCGACGGGAATGCGCTGATATTGAATCCCCATAGGCGTTTGTACCGGGTATGGCGCATAACCATGTGTACCAATGCCAACGGTATAAACCCGTACGTTAAACTGTTTAGCAATTTCGGCAGCCGTTATAGGTGGTATTGAACCCATATTATTTGATCCATCAGTCAGCAAAATCACTACTTTGCTTTTGGTTTCGCTGTCTTTAAGGCGATTTACGGCCGTAGCTAATCCCATCCCTATCGCAGTGCCATCATCAATCATCCCGTTTTTAACATCTTTAAAAAGGTTAATTAAAACGTCATGATCAATGGTTAAAGGACATTGTGTAAAACTTTCGCCGCTGAAGATAACCAGGCCGATACGGTCGTCCGGGCGGTTTTTTATAAAATCTATGGCGATGTTCTTTCCCGCTTCCAACCGGTTAGGCTGAAAATCTTCGGCCAGCATACTGCCCGAAATATCAGATGCTATAATAATGTCGATACCCTCCGTTGTGGTGTTTTGCCAGCTTAAAGATGATTGCGGACGCGCTAAGGCTATAATTAAAGCAACCAAGGCAAGTGAACGGAATATAATTCCTAAATGACGCAAACGTGGTATAACACTTTTAACCGGCAGGGAGAATCCTTTAGCTGCCGACACGCTTAAACTTCCATGAAGCATCCTTTCCCGCCAGATATACCAGGCCGCCGTAAGCGGAACGAGCAATAGAAGCCAGAAAAAACTCGGATGAGCAAATTCAATTCCACTAAACATCAGCTTCACCTCCTTCTGAAATTGGTTTTATTGCTTGTTGCGTTTGCTTTACAAATTTGACCGCATTATCCATGCATTGCTCATTTTCAACAGGAAGCGGCTTTTCTTTTGCAAACTTCACCAAATCTGATAACGTTAAAAGCTCTTTAAGCATTTGCTTATTGTGCTCTGCTATTTCTACCCGCCGCAACTCAGTTAAAATCTCGTCAGTAGTTTTTTCATGAGTTTTTATGGCGTATCTGTTCTCCAGGTATTCGCGCAATACATCGCTCAGCTCAATATAATATTGTTTGGTTTGTTCTTGCTGCCAAAGTTTTTTACTTTGTATTTCGGTCAATTTACCCAATGCTATAATATGTGGTGGCACTAGCGGCTGCACAACTTTTACTACAGGTCGCAGTTTAGGACGCGTTTTAAAATAAACAATCACGCCTGCTATCGCCAAAACAACAAGAAAGGGAATTAAAACCCAATACCAGTTATCTTTTAACCAGTCGGCAAAAGTGTACGATACTTGTATAGGCTGTTTAATATCATAAATACCTTTGGTGGTGTCAACTTTTACAGTTTGCACCTGCAGGGTCAATTCATTCGACTTTAAAACTCCGCCCGAAGATCCAAATGAATATGATGGGATAGTATAAGTACCTGCATCAAAGCAGGTTATAATATAACTTTGGGTTATGGTTGCATTGCCTTTATCATTTTGATCAAACGTCGTATCAGGTTTGTTGGCATTTACCACCTGAACCTTCCCCAGCAATGTATCTGCTATTTTAGGAAAGTTTACACGTTCTTTTACAGGTTGATGTACACTCAGGAAAAACCTGGTTTGATCACCGATTCTGATACTATATTGCTGCAATTTAGCCTCAACCTTTATGTTTTGGGCCTTTATATTTACAGAAACACAGATAAAAAATAATAAGAGACTATAATTAAAAAACTTTTTCTTCATTTTATCACCTTTTTCTTTCACGCTTTTTAAACAACGTCATTAAAGGTTTAACATACGATTCGTGTGTGCCAATATCGGCAGCATCAACTCCCGATTTGCTAAAAACATCTTTCAAGTTTGCATTTCGTCGCAGCGCGTCAACCTTAAAAGCATTACGTACCTTTTTATCACCTGTATTTACCCAAATAACCTCACCCGATTCTTCATCTTTTACAGATATTAAACCAAGATCCGGAAACTCCTCTTCATGCTTGTCAAAAAGTCGCAGAGCAATAATATCATGCTTTTTATTGGCTATTTTTAGCTCGGCTTCAAAACCCGGACTCATAAAATCAGAGATAATGAAAGCTGTGCACTTCTTTTTAATAGCACTAGTAAAATACCTCAATGCCTCGGCTACATTTGTTCCTTTATTTTGAGGCTTAAAATCAATCAGCTCCCTGATAATCATCAGGATATGGCTGCGACCTTTTTTAGGCGGAATAAACTTTTCAATTTTATCGCTAAAAAATATCACACCAACCTTATCATTATTCTGAATGGCCGAAAAAGCAAGCACCGCACACAACTCGGTTGCCAGGTCCTGCTTTTGCTGATTGATGGTTCCGAAATTTTCAGACGCGCTAACATCCATCAACAGCATAACCGTTAATTCGCGCTCTTCATCAAAAACCTTCACGTAAGGATGATTAAAACGGGCAGTTACATTCCAATCAATCGTCCTGATCTCATCCCCTACCTGGTATTCGCGCACCTCGCTGAAGGCCATCCCCCTGCCTTTAAAAGCAGAATGGTATTCACCCGAAAACAGATGATTACTTAACCCACGGGTTTTAATCTCTATCTTCCTTACCTTTTTTAATAATTCTTTGGTATCCCCAGCCATAATTTTTGAGAGTCGAGAGTCAAGAATCGAGAATCAGGATGAGTTATCCTCATTGCTTCTCTTAATGCTTGTTTCCTGGCTCTTTAATCTTGATTCTTTATTGTTCTTTAATCTTGATTCCTGATTCTATTAAGGTACTTCTACAGCATTTAATATACCGGTGATGATATCTTCTGTAGTCATATTTTCAGCTTCAGCTTCATAAGTTAAGCCTATACGGTGCCTTAAAACATCATGACAAATAGCCCTTACATCTTCAGGGATAACATAACCACGGCGTTTAATAAAGGCATAAGCTTTTGATGCCAGCGCCAGATTGATACTTGCCCTTGGCGAGGCACCGAAACTGATCAGGTTTTTGTAGTTAGCTAATTTATATTGATCGGGATAACGGGTAGCGAAAACAATATCAATAATATACTGCTCAATCTTTTCGTCCATATAAACTTCCCTAACCACCTTACGGGCCCGTACAATATCGTCCGGGTGAATAATAGCATTAGGTTTCAGCATTCCTTGTGGAGCAATGTTGGCACGTACTATTCTCTTTTCGTCCTCTTTGTTAGGGTAGCCAATAACAACTTTTAACATAAAACGGTCAACCTGTGCTTCCGGCAGCGGATAAGTACCTTCCTGCTCTATCGGGTTTTGGGTTGCCAGCACCAGGAACGGATTTGGCAAAGGAAATGTATTATCGCCAATGGTTACCTGTCTTTCCTGCATAGCTTCCAGCAAAGCGCTTTGCACCTTTGCTGGGGCACGGTTAATTTCATCGGCCAAAACAAAGTTTGAAAAAACAGGACCTTTTCTAACGATAAATTCCTCTTTCTTTTGATTGTAGATCATCGTTCCAACCAAATCGGCAGGTAACAGATCGGGAGTAAACTGGATACGACTAAAATCGGCCTGAATAGCTTTTGAAAGTGTATTGATCGCAAGCGTTTTTGCTAATCCAGGTACGCCTTCAAGTAAAATATGCCCGTCGGCCAATAAACCTATCAGCAAACGTTCAACCATATACTTTTGACCCACGATAACCTTGTCCATCTCCATTTTTAAAAGATCGACAAAAGCGCTTTCGCGTTGTATCATTTCATTAATAGCCCTTATGTCGGTTGAGTAGGATGAATTACCTGCTACAGCATCCGACGAAGGATAACCTGTGTTACTTTTTATATCTTCCATGAAGTCTTTTTAATTTGGAACGGCAAACTTAAACAGATAGACATTTTTTTGCCAGTAAAATGCGGGGTATAAATGTTAAAATTTGTTAAAAATAATAATTAATTGATGCCTTTAACATTTATGTAGTGTAAAGTAAATATTTACGGCTTTAATAGCATCAAAAAAGAAGAGTTTAAGAAGAGTCCAGTTATCGTCCCCAGGCGCCATACCCCCCCCATTAAAATAGCTACAAACAAAAAAGGGCCGCCAAAGGCAGCCCGTATATTCTTAGTCAAACGTAAAACTTAAATTATTTTACAGTTTTTTGTGGAATAAGAGGTAATACAATTACAGCGATTAATGCAGCAACTTCTAATACAACTAACATGATTTTTGTGTTTTAATTTTTTAAATACTTAACTATTAACTGTGGATTTGTAATGGGCAATTTTCAAGGATGCTTGCATACTTATCCGCATAGGGTTGTACTAAAAGCGTGCCATGGGCCAAAATCGTATTCTTTTAAATTCCGGTAGCTAAAAAGGTTAAAAATAAAAATTAGCAAAATCCGGAAACCATAAAAAATAAAGAACTGTTTCAAAAAAAAATTACCGGGTTTTAAATAATCACCCAAAAAATCATTCTAAAAAAATTAATAATTGCGGCTTCAATGAAAAAATCAAATAAATGACATTAAAACTACTGTCAACCGAAATAATATTAAAATTTGGACTAAAAAATCTTAAAAAGCATGCAATAGATAGTTTTGAAAGATAAAAAAGTGAAAAAATAAGCCAATTTATAAAAAGAGCGGGCAATATTTGACAATATTACAACAACTCGAATACGAAAAATATTTTTTTGCCATTTTGTCACACATACTGCCAAGTGGAAAATAATGGCAAAAAAAGCCATCAGAAAGACCTGACAAACCACTGCCATTATGACAAAGTGGTAATTTTATCTTAAAATTCACCCAAAAACAGCCTATGCCAATTTTCAAGGGTGATATTACTAAATACAGAATAAATAGGAACTGAATGGCGGAAAAGCCATTCTAAAAGAAGGATTAATGAGCGCTACGCAGAACGGGTAGCTTTTTCGATACTATCCCACATTTCGGCGGGGATCATTTCCAGTGCATTAAACTGACCTGCACCCTGTATCCATTCACCACCGTCGATAGTAATTACCTCGCCATTAATATAACCAGAGAAGCCTGATACCAGGAAAGCCGCCAGATTAGCCAATTCCTGATGTTCGCCCATGCGCTTAAGGGGAACTCTGTTTTTGAAATCGAACTTTTTGCCCATATCACCGGGTAGCAGGCGTTCCCAGGCTCCCTTGGTTGGGAATGGGCCAGGAGCGATAGCATTACATCTGATTCCATGACGCCCCCACTCCGCGGCTAACGACCTGGTTAAAGCCAGTACGCCACCTTTGGCACAAGCAGATGGAACTACATAAGCCGACCCTGTGAACGCGTAAGTAGTTACTATATTGAGTATGTTACCTTGTAGTTTTTCATTTATCCAGTATTTACCCAAAGCCAACGAGCAATTTACCGAGCCTTTTAACACAATATCAATTATAGCCGAAAAAGCATTGGCCGAAAGCCGTTCTGTTGGCGAAATAAAATTGCCCGCCGCATTGTTTACCAGTACATCAACACTTCCAAAAGCACTAACTGCCTGCTCCAACATACTTTCTACTTCTTCATACTTCCTTACATCACAGGCCACGGCTAATACCTTACCGCCGGTTTCGGTTTCCATTTCGGTAGCTGTTTGTTTCAGCACATCCAGTTTTCTGCTGGTAATTACCAAATTGGCGCCTAGCTTTAGGAAATAAGTACCCATTGCGCGGCCCAAACCCGTACCACCGCCAGTAATTACTATGGTTTTGCCTTTTAAAGCATCATCTTTTAACATTCCGTCGGTAATTGCCTGGTTTTGTGGGTTGGTATTAGTCATAACAAGTTTATTTTGCAGTAGTACTTTTTGATTTTAAATTCTCCACCATCATTTGCAGGCCTTTGCGGGTTGCAGGAGCCCACCACTGACTAAGCATTTTATTTAAAGTGTCGGATTGATCACCATTTAACTTAGTTATCAATTCTTTGCGCAGGTTTAATTTACTTTGGCTCCAGGTGGTGGCACTAAATTGCATGTAGGTTCTTATCTTCTTTTCTGCCGTGCTTAACAGGCTGTCAGCCGCGCTCAATTCATCTATTAAACCGGCATCAAGCGCTTCATTAACATTCAGCAATTTACCCTCTAACAAATACTGATAAGCCTTACGTTTGCCAAGCCAGAAAGCGTATAAATCAAAAATACCATCGGGCACAATAATGCCCACAGGAATTTCATTTAAGCCAATAACAAACTTGCCCTCGGCCATTACCCTATAGTCGCAGCAAATCGCCATAACACACCCGCCTGCGGGACTGTGACCGCTTATAGCAGCAACCATAGGCTTTTTAAAAGAGGCCAATACCTTTTGCAGTTCTAAAAAGTCAACCCAAAACTCACGGCTTTGCGCTTCATCGTATTCGTAAGCTTCAATCAGATCAATACCCGAAGAGAAAAAACCTTCTTTGCCGGTTAACAGTAATCCGCCTACATTGGTGTCATCGGCATCTAAATTCCTGATACAACTGGTTAGTTCTTTAACCATTTGATGATTAATAGGATTTGAACGCCCTCTGTCAAGCGCTATCATCGCTAACCTATCCCTGATTTTCAATTGAAATGTGTCCATTGTTCTTCGATTAATTTACCAGGGCGGGGTTTTCACTTACTTCGCCAGCATACATTCTGTCGATCTCTATTTTGTATTTTTCGGTGATAATTTTACGCTTCATTTTTCCTGTTGGGGTAAGCTCGCCGGTATCAACCGACCACTCATCGGGCAGCAAAGTAATTTTCTTTACCTGCTCTACGTGGTTAAATTCAGGATTATAGGTATCGATAATAGATTGATACATATCAATAACCCTTTTATCTTTTAAAAGATCCTTGTGTGAAGTAAACTCAATATCATTCTTTTTGCACCACGGCTTCAGATTGGTGTATGATGGCACTATCAATGCGGCAGCAAACTTCCGCTCTGACCCAACTACCATCATTTGTTCAATGAAGTAGTTTTCCTTCATCTTATTTTCAATAGGTAACGGAGCCACATATTTGCCACCCGAAGTTTTGAATATTTCCTTTTTACGATCGGTTATTTTCAAGAAATTATCTTCATCCAACACACCAATATCTCCGGTATGGAACCAGCCATCCGCCAATACCTCGGCTGTTAATTCAGGGTTTTTATAATAGCCGGGCATAACATTTGGCCCTTTACACAATATTTCGCCATCTTCGGCTATTTGCACCTGCACGCCGCCCAACAGCGGCCCTACCGTGCCAAATTTCCTGCCGCTTTCGGCATAATGGTTAACCGCAATTACCGGCGAGGTTTCCGTTAAACCATAACCTTCTATCACTACCATATCGGCAGCTGTAAATATTTTTTCGAGCCTGATCGGAGTTGATGAACTTCCCACCACGATGGCTTTTATATTTCCACCGACAGCAGCACGCCATTTACTAAATACCAGTTTATCGGCTATGGCCAATTTAAGTTTATATCCCGGGCTACTTTTGCCAATCTCAAACTGATCGGCCACACTTACAGCCCAGAAGAATATCTTTCTTTTTATACCTGTAAGTTTCTGGCCCTCAACCATTATTCGTTCAAAAACTTTCTCCAGCACCCGCGGAACCGCAGTAAACAGATAAGGTTTAACCTCGCGCATATTAGGGCCTATCGTATCCATATTTTCGGCATAAGAAACCGAAAAGCCGTAGAAAAGATAAATATAGGTTACCATTTTTTCGAAGATGTGATTCAATGGCAAAAAGCTTAATGCACGTCTCTCTTTTATAGGTATTTGCACCAGTATATCACCTGATGCGGTAACGTTACTCAAAATATTTTCGTGCGTAAGCATTACTCCTTTTGGCCTTCCTGTAGTACCTGAGGTGTAAATTATTGTGGTAACGTCGTCCTTTTTAATTTGGTTGCTGATATCATTTATTCTTTGTTCATAGCCAGGCTTTAATGGCTTGAGCAGTTCGGTCCAGTTAGGGCAATTATCCAGTTCATCAAAAGAAAAAATGGTTCTTAATGATGGTACATTGGCATGTATTTGCTTTGCTTTTTCGAATAATTCTTTTGTACTTACAAACAGGTATTTTACATCAGCTTCAATCAAAATCTGCTCAATTTCTTTAGTATTAGTATTGGGATATAATGGCACCAGCACTGCGCCGGTAAGCTGTACGGCCAAATCAGTAATTACCCACTCAGGCCTGCCAGCACTTATTAAACCTATTTTATCACGCCCTTCAACTGTACCATCGCCTGTGGAAATACCTAAATCAAGCAGTGCCTGGGTTAGCTGATAAACCAGACCGTGCACTTCTGTTGTACTGTAAGCTTTCCAGCTTCCGTTTACTTTTGCATTTAATAAGTCGGTTCTGGGTTCACTAGCCTGAACTGCCATGCAATCAAATAATCTTGTTGCTTTTTCCATTCGTAAAACAGTTATAAGTTAAAATGACATGATAAAATACTATAACAATTCAAATATACCTGCCGCTCCCTGCCCTGTTCCTACACACATGGTAACCATACCATATTTTTTATCACGTCTCTTCAATTCGTTAAACAATTGCACCGAAAGCTTTGCTCCCGTACAACCCAGCGGATGCCCCAATGCTATAGCGCCTCCGTTTACATTTACAATATCCGGATTTAATTCCAATCCTTTTATAATAGCCAGTGATTGAGAAGCAAATGCTTCATTTAATTCAATCAGGTCAATATCCTGTTGTTTCATGCCCGCCAGTTTTAATACCTTAGGAATAGCTACTAGCGGACCTATCCCCATAATACGCGGCGGAACGCCTGCAACAGCATAATTTACCATGCGGGCAATGGGTGTAAGGTTATTTTGTTTCATAAACTTTTCGCTCACCACCATTACAAATGCAGCACCATCACTGGTTTGGGATGAATTACCCGCCGTAACAACGCCTTTTGCATTAAATACAGGCTTCAATTTTGCCAATGCGTCCAATGATGTATCGGCACGAGGCCCCTCGTCAGTATCAACCTTAAATTCACGTTTCTTCTTCTTGCCGCTTTCATCAACATAAGTTTCTACGATATTAACCGGAACAATCTCGTCTTTAAACTTTCCTTCCTTAATAGCAGCTATAGCTTTTTGATGAGAGTTATAGGCAAACTGATCCTGTTCTTCCCTGCTTACTTTATATTCACTGGCAACTGCTTCGGCGGTGAGACCCATACCCCAGTAATAGTCGGGATGCGCCAAAGCAACGTCTGCATTGGGTACTACGCGCCAGCCGCCCATTGGCAACAAGCTCATGCTCTCAACACCTCCAGCTATAATACAATCTGAAATACCACTATGTATTTTTGCTGCCGCGATAGCAATAGTTTCCAGCCCCGATGCGCAGTAACGATTTACGGTCATCCCAGGAACTTTATCGGTATCCAATGCAATTAATGAGATTAAACGGGCAACATTTAAACCTTGTTCTGCCTCGGGAGTTGCATTACCAACAATTACATCATCAATTTGCTCCTTGTCAACATTAGGAACCAAGGCAACCAGGTGTTTAATAACATCGGCAGCAAGGGTATCAGGTCGTGTAAACCTTAAACCCCCTCTTGTTGCTTTTCCAACAGCGCTCCGGCTTGCAGCCACTATGTATGCGTTCATTTTTTATGTTTTTTTGAGAACCTGTAGCTAAGAACCAAGAAGAAAGAGCCAAGAATCAAGACCAGAAGTATTTCCAGCTGACTTTTCACTATGCTTCTCTATTTCTCTACTTTTGATCTCAGGTTTTTAACTTTTATTTATTTCTCAATTCCTGATTCTTGAATCTTGGCTCTTGATTCTTTAACCCATCAACGATTAATTCCTCAGCACTTTTCCGCCTGTTAAAATGGATTGAATTCTTTCCAGGGTTTTCTTTTCCATACACAGCGATACAAAAGCGTCACGCTCCAAGCCCAGCAAATATTCTTCGCTTACAAGGGATGGTTGTGATAAATCCCCGCCCGAGATTACATAAGCCAATTTCTGTGATATTTTCACATCGTGCTCGCTGATATAGTTGCCGCTATACATAGTATTAGCGCCTACATAACCCAAGCCAAGAGCTTGTTTGCCCAGTACCCTGATATCAATTCGCGGTATAGGTTGTACGTAGCCTTCATCAGCAAGTTGTAAGCACTGTTGTTTAGCTTCGGCCAATAACCTATTTTGAGAAACAACAACTACATCACGACCCTTTTTCAAATAGCCCAATTCAAAAGCCTCGTAAGCCGAGGTAGATACTTTTGCCTGACCAATGGTTAAAAACCTGTCGCGGAAGTTATTAAGCTCAATATCGCCATCCTGCAATTCGTCCGATAATCTTAAAGCAAACTCTTTTGTACCGCCGCCGCCGGGTATTAAGCCTACGCCAAATTCAACCAAACCCATATACAATTCGGCATGGGCAACAACCTTATCAGCATGTAGGCATAACTCACACCCGCCGCCTAATGCCATCTGATGCGGAGCGGCTACCACCGGAATAGATGAATACCTGATGCGCATCATCGTATTTTGAAAAGCTTTGATCACCATATTCAGCTCATCAAACTCCTGTTCAACAGCCATCATAAATATCATCCCAACATTGGCACCTGCACTAAAATTGGCTCCTTCGTTTGATATTACCAGGCCTTTATAATTCTTCTCGGCCAGCGTTATGGCTTTGTTGATACCTTCTATCACATCGCCACCTATGGTATTCATTTTGGTATGAAACTCCAGGTTGAGTATACCATCGCCAATATCGGTAATGGTAGTACCGCTGTTTTTCCATATGGTATGTGTTGGGCGGATATTATCCAGCAAAATAAAACTCTCCGTTCCCGGAATTATCTGGTAGGTTTTGGATGGAATATCATAATACAAACGTTTGCCGCCTTCAACCTTATAAAAACTTTTTGCGCCGGAAGCAAGCATATCATAAACCCATTGAGCAGGTTTATTGCTGGCAGTTTCCATTGCCTTCAAGGTTTCTTCGGCGCCAAGAGCATCCCATTTTTCAAAAGGGCCCATTTCCCAGCCAAAACCAGCACTGATGGCAGCGTCTATTTTGTAAAACTCATCAGCAATTTCGGGTATGCGGTTACTGGCATAAGCAAATAATTCATAAAAAGTAGCACGATAAAAATCACCTGCTTTATCTTTTGCTGCAAAAAGTGTTTTAAGCCGATCTTTTAAACTATCAACCGCCTTAGTGGTCTCCAATGATGGGAATTTTACTTTTTGTGATGGCTTATATTCCAAAGTTTTTAAGTCGAGCGCATAAAATTGGTTTACGCCATCAACCTTTTCTTTTTTATAAAAACCCTGGTTGGTTTTGCTGCCCAGCCAGTTGTTTTTGGCCATACCGGTTACAAAATCAGGAATTTTAAATATTTCTCTGGCTTCGTCTTTCGGTGCGTTTTCATAAAGACCGTTAGCCACATGGATCATAGTATCTAAACCAACAACATCACTGGTGCGGAAAGTAGCTGATTTTGGGTGACCGATAACTGGTCCGGTAAGCTTATCAACTTCTTCTACGGTCATGCCCGTTTTGCTCACATAGTTCAGCACGCTCATTATACTGAACACACCTACCCTGTTACCAATAAATGCCGGTGTATCTTTAGCCAAAACAGTGGTTTTACCGAGGAATTTCTCGCCAAATTCCATCAGGAAATTAGTTACCTCGGGCAAAGTATCCTTTGTTGGAATAACCTCTAGCAGTTTTAAATAGCGTGGCGGATTAAAGAAGTGGCTTCCGCAGAAATGTTTTTTAAAGTCGTCGCTTCTACCCTCTGCCATCAGATGAATAGGAATACCTGAAGTATTTGAGGTGATGAGCGTGCCCGCTTTACGGAATTTCTCGACATTTTCGAATACTTTTTGTTTGATGTCGAGGCGTTCGACCACCACTTCTATTACCCAATCGCAATCAGCAATTTTGGGCATATCATCATCAAAATTTCCCGTTGTGATGCGCTTTGCGAATGATTTGAGATAGATTGGCGAAGGGTTTGATTTTAAAGCAAAATCCAACGCATCATTCACTATTTTATTCCTGACCTTCTTATCGTTTTCAGGTGCATCTTTGGGTACAATATCCAATAGCAATACCTGCACCCCAATGTTTGCAAAGTGGCAGGCTATACGACTGCCCATTACCCCTGAACCCAGTACAGCTACCTTTTTTATTATTCGTTTGGCATCCATGCAAATACGTTATTTTAAATGGTTGTAATATTCATTCCGCAAACAAGCCTTAAGTATTTAACGCCCTGTTGTTTATTCTGCCATCTTTACAAAAAGCAGTTTAGCCCCGAAATGATTTAATAATTGGTATTGGTTTATATTAGCAAATATCCCTTTAAGGATGATTATATAAAGGTCCAAATGACGGAAACATTTGTCAATATTTCGGAACTTTATTTTGTTATTTGTTTCCCGATAGCTCAGCAATCAGGTTAATGTATTGCCTCATCGCATCTTCGGCACTAACACTCTTTAATTTTAACCAGGTATCATACTTGGCTTTGGCCACAAAGTCGAACATTCCCGGCGGATTATCAGCGTTAATATCGCCTTCGGTTGCTTGTTTATATAAACTGTAAATTTGCAGTAATATTTCATTATCCGGACGCGAAGGCAGTTCTTTACTGTCTTTTACAGCCGCTTCAAAAACATCTTTTAATTGAATCATTATTATTAGGTATATGTGTTAAACTTTAGGTACATCTTCAACAAAATCACTGGTTTTATTGGCTCTCATAAAAAGCTCGCTCACATCCATAGGCAACGGGCATAATTTGCGTTTCTCCATATCAATCCAGGCACCATCCACATTAATAATAGCTGCCTTAACGCCATCGCTCCTGTACATTTCGTGCTTTATCGACCAACGGGAACCATCTGCACGGGCTTTTGAAAGCTCGCAAGTCATCTTAATGGTATCATTTAAAATCACTTCGTGCAGGTAAAAAAGCTCTTCTCTAAACAATACCGGCCCTATTTTTTGCTCAAGCAATAAAGCCGGTTTTAAACCTAATTGCTGCAGCATATTTAACCTTGCTTGTGCGGCAAAATCAGCATAAGCCGAGTGGCGCAAATGCTGGTTAGCATCAATTTGCGACCACAAAACCTGTCCTTCGTAATAAACGTTCATAACCCGAGTTATTTATGAGTTTCCTTGTACTTTTTTACCGCAGCAGTTAATTTAGGAAGAACTTCCATCGCATCGCCAACTACCCCGTAATTAGCTGCCTTAAAAAATGGCGCTTCTGGATCTTTATTGATTACAACGATGGTTTTTGATCCATTAACCCCTGCCAAATGCTGAATGGCCCCTGATATACCAACGGCGATATATAAATTAGGTCGAATAGTTCCTCCTGTTTGACCAACATGCTCATGATGCGGACGCCAGTGTGAATCGGCAACCGGGCGCGAGCATGCTGTTGCAGCACCCAATTCCTTGGCTAAATCTTCAATCAGTCCCCAGTTTTCAGGGCCTTTCATACCACGACCGCCAGAGACAACCAGTTCAGCATCAGCCAGCGATACTTCCCCGCTTACTTTATTAACTTGTTTTACTTTTATGCCGAAGTCTTTTTCATCAAAACTAACATCCAGCTTTTCAACAGTCGCTTTTCCTTCGGCTTTATTTAATTGAAATGAGTTTGGCATTAAGGTGATTACTTTCGCATCACTCAAAATATTTACAAATGCAAAAGCTTTACCTGAGAAAACGGCCTTTTTTATTACAAAACCCTTTTCAGTATCAGGATACGACAATGCGCCTGCCACCAACCCTGCTTTTAATTTAACGGCAACGCGTGGAGCGACAGCTCTTCCATTAATATCATGCAATGCAATGATAATTTTACTATCTTCTTTTTGAGCTGCAACAATTAATGCTTTCGCATAGGCTCGGGCATGCAATTCATCTAAACGGGCATCGGCAACATACAATACTTTTTGAGCACCGTATGCACCTAAACCTTCTATTTCTGAGCTCTGTGCATTACCCAAAACAACAGCAGTTACCGTGGCGCCGTTTTGTTTGGCTATATGTGAAGCATATTGAACTGCTTCAAAACTTTTCTTTTTTATAATTCCTTCGGTATGTTCTACCAATACTAATACAGACATCTTTCGTAATTATTTTTTAGGATAGATTAAATAACTTTTGCTTCTGAATGAAGCAATTCAACCAGTTCATCCATATTATCCGGATCAACCAGTTTAATGCCCGCCTTAGCCGGAGGCATTTCATACGACAAAATTGACGCAACCGGGGCTACTGCCGTAGGTGTAACAACTTTTAGTGGACGGGTACGTGCGGCCATTATTCCCCGCATATTGGGTATGCGAGCCTCGGCGACACCTTTTTGGCATGCAATTACTACAGGCAAATTACAGGTATCTGTTTCTTCACCACCCTCAATTTCACGGTTAACGGTAGCTATATTACCCTCAATCTGGATACTGGTAGCAAAGCCTATATAATCCACATCCAGTAATTCAGCAATCATCACACCAGTGGTCCCGTTATTGTAATCGATAGATTCTTTACCACATAGTATCAAATCATAACCCACACTTTTGGCATATTCTGCAATATAATTGGCAGTTTCATAAGCGTCATTGGGTGCAGCATCAATACGGATAGCTTCATCGCCGCCTAATGCCAGTCCTTTTCTGATGATAGGTTCTACATCAGCTTTTCCTACTGTTATTAAATGGACGTCAGTAGCCACGCCTGTTTCTTTTAGTTCCAACGCGCGGATCAACGCATACCATTCATCATAAGGATTTATGATGTAAGTTACACCATCGCTACTGATGGCGGTATTGTTATCTTTTAGTATAATTTTAGTACTGGTATCCGGTACCTGGCTTATACACACTAATATTTTCATAAGGTATTTTATTTAGCAAAGAAGAATTACCCCGGCAAAAAAGCCGGGATAATTCGAGGTCAGTATTAATAGCTGTTTAAAAACAATATTTATTTTCGGCAATCAATTTAGCAGCAATATTTCTACGAGCCTGGGTAGTGTTAAAATCTTCGGTTTTAGTAAAGCGTCTTAATCCCATCAACATCATTCTTAGTTCATCGCCCTCGGCAAATGAGTTTAATGCCTCTTTTCCTGATTTTAAAATGCGTTCAGCTGCTTCGCTGATATATACCCGCATAATATCCAGTTGCTCTTTAGTTGCTTCTTCGCCTTTTATACCAACTAATTTTTCAACTCTTAGCTGTAACGATTCGCTCACATAAAGTTCAATCAGCATATCTGCCAGGTTCATCAACACTTCCTGTTCTTTACCCAACTGGGCCATCAATTTTTGAACAGCGCCACCGGCAACCATTAAGACTGCTTTTTTAAACCCTGCTATATATTTTTTCTCCTTTGTGAACAAACCATCTTCTTCGCCTGCATTAAAATCAGGAATACTCATCAGTTCGCCAGCCACTTTTTGTGCGGGACCCATTAAATCAAGCTCGCCCTTCATGGCGCGCTTTAACATCATATCAACGGTCAGCATACGGTTTATCTCATTGGTTCCTTCAAAAATGCGATTGATCCTCGAATCGCGATAAGCTCTATCCATCGGCGCTTCGGCGCTGAAACCCATACCGCCATAAATCTGCACGCCTTCATCAACCACATAGTCTAAGGTTTCAGAAGCGTGTACTTTAATAATTGCTGCCTCAATTGCATATTGTTCTGTTCCTTTAAGCTTTGCTTTAATTGAATCCATGCCCGATTCTACCAGCATATCGGTCGCTTCTTCCATATTTTGGCTGGCGCGATATATTGCAGCCTCTGAAGCATAGGTGCGGATAGCTTGTTGAGCCAATTTATAACGAATAGCTCCGTATTTGGAAATTGGTCGGCCAAATTGTTCACGTTCATTCGCATATTTTACAGCCAACGAAATAACATCTTTGCTGGCCCCTACCGTGCCGCCGCCTAACTTAATACGGCCCAGGTTCAAAATATTTACAGCTATCTTGAATCCATTCTGACGTTCAGAAAGCAGATTTTCTACCGGCACTTTACAATCATTAAAAAACACCTGACGGGTTGAGCTTCCTTTAATACCCATTTTATGTTCTTCGGTATTTAACGATAGTCCTTCAAAATCTTTCTCAACAATAAAAGCACTCAGGTTTTCATCATTATCTATCTTGGCAAAAACAGTGAATATATCGGCAAAACCGGCATTGGTGATCCACATTTTCTGACCGGTGATCAGGTAATATTTACCGTCTGCAGATAATTTTGCCCTTGCCTTTCCCGAGTTTGCATCCGATCCGGCTCCCGGCTCGGTAAGGCAGTATGCGCCTTTCCATTCGCCACTTGCTAGTTTTGGAATATATTTTTGCTTTTGAGCATCATTACCATAATAAAGTATAGGCAAGGTACCTATCCCTGTATGAGCCGAAAAAGCCACAGAAAATGAGTGCCCGGCACCCAATTTTTCGGTAACCAGCATTGCTGTTTTAAAGTCTTTACCAAAACCACCGTACTCTTCCGGAACGGAGATACCCAACAAACCAAGATTACCCGCTTCTTCCATTAAATGAGCCATCAGCCCTTCCTCCTGCTCGTCAATACGATTTAGGTTAGGCGTAACGTTTTGGGCTAAAAAATTTGTACAGGTTTCGGCTATCATCAACTGTTCTTCGTTCCATTCTTCGGGAATGAAGATACTTTCAGCAGCTGTTTCCCTTATCAGGAATTCACCCCCTTTTATGGCTTTTACAGATTCTGTGGTATTCATAATAAATAATTAAATATGTTGATCTTTTGGTTTTATACTTAATAAACGCAGCCACACATAATCCGTTATAGTAGCAGCAATTTATTTTTGGTCATTTTTAAGCCAAACCTGTTCAGATAGGCCGCTTAATTTTAAGTTTTATAATCAGGGTAAAATTAGATGCCTTTGCAAGCCGAAAAAAGGGCTGCAATGCGGAGATATTAGTCAAAAAGTCGGAAAGAGCATTTTCACGTTATAGCAACGGGTTTAAAACCCATTGCTATAAGAAGTACCTGGAAGTATACTAATTGGCAGAAACCGTCCTGTAATCAGACGGCGACATACCGGCGTGTTTCTTAAAATATTTCCCAAAAGAAGATTGATCCGGGAAGTGTATACCCTCGGCCACGCGGGCAATACTGATATCATGATTTCTTAATAACACCTTGGCTTCTAATACCACTGCATCATCAATCCACTCCCCCGCTGTTCTGCCTGTAACTTCCTTTATAGTTTCAGTGAGATGTTTGGGCGATACGAATAAAGCATCAGCATAATATTGCACACTGCGATGCTCTTTATAATGCTGAAAAACCATATCCTGAAAAAGCATATTCAGCTCCTGTTTGCGGGTCTGTTTACCTTTTACTATTGAATGTTGCTTTTCATAAGCGGCCTGTACTTCATATAACAGGGTTATTAAAATACTTCTTGATATTTCAACATGATAAGGATGACCTTCCCTCTCCAGCTTTTGCTGTATCAATAAATAGATATCCAAAATCATTTTAGCATCGGCACTATCCAAATATATTACCGGCAATGAGGTGCTTTTAAAATAACTGAACGATTCTAAAAAATGACTATTTACGCTATTTTCAGTCAAAAATGCTTTGCTGAAAACAATGAATCTGCATAAAAAATCTTCGCTACTGTTATAAATCCTTAAAACGTGGAAAGGGGTTGCCAACAACATAGCATCAGGCCTGGCCTCATAAACCTGCAGATTAACCTCAACCTGCGCCGTACCCCGTGTACATATACCAACTATATAACCGTCTGATCGGTAAGGATATTCGCTTAGGCTTAATAATTGCTTTTCATCAGCTACAAAAAAGTCTGCCCCGGCCAACTTATCAGCATACAGATAAGCAAATTTTGAGAGGCTTAATTGCCCTATTTTTCTATTCATCGCCCTACAATATATAATTTTTTGCCGAATTTATTTAAGCGATTTTTTAAAAATTGAAACCATCACTTTTTATCTTCAAATTAACATTATTGCTTATAATATATATTATCCGACTTTTTGACTAATATCTCCGCATTATAGCCCTTTTTTTCATTTCAAACCAAACTACTTTTATACTTTGATAGTTATGTAGTGTATCCTAATACACCAGGCTGTTAATATTATAAACCAATTATTATTTTATGAGAAAACTATTACTCCTACTATGGTTGGCATTGCCAGTATGTGCATTTTCGCAAGGCTTCCAGGTTAATCTTGAAGGTGAAAAGCAAATTGGTATGGGCCATACTGGTACCGGTCTTGCAACAGATGGTGCTTCAGTATTTTTTAACCCGGGCGCAGTTGCTATGCTTCCCGAAAATTATGTTCAGGCTGGAATCAGCCCGTTAGTATTTCAGTCGGTTTTTAACCCATCTGGTACTGATATTCAATATCACACTGCTAATAAAATTGCCCCTCCATTTACTTTTTATGGCGTGTGGGGCCCAAAAGCATCCTGGTGGAAATTTGGATTGGGCATTTATACACCTTATGGCGGTTTAACCGATTGGGGAAATAATTGGCAGGGAAAATATGTATTGGAGAGCCTTGATTTAAAAGCTATTTATTTTCAACCTACCATTAGTATTAAATTGGCTGATTTTGTAAGCATAGGTGGTGGTTTTGTGTATAACAGAGGCAGTGTTGACCTTACCCAAGCAATACCACTTTCAAACAGCGCAGGTCAGGATGGGCAAGCCGAACTAAAAGGCACCGGACACGGCTATGGCTGGAACGCAGGTATTTATTTTAAAACAGAAGCTAACTTTACTGTAGGTATTACCCACCGTAGCGGCGTTTCTACCACTATCAACAATGGCAATGCTATATTTTCTGTTCCGGCGTCGCTTCAAAGTGCTTTTCCTCAACCTAACACTTTCTCATCAACTATTCCATTACCCGCTGTTAACTCTGTAGGTATAGGCTTTTATCCTACTTCAAAATGGACATTAGCACTGGACGTGAATATTACAAGCTGGAGTAGTTATAAAACCTTAGAGTTTGATTATAAGACTACTACACCCGATTTACAGAACTCCATTTCGCCCCGCGATTATCAGGATGCCTTCACATTCAGAGCAGGTGCACAATACAAGTCATCTCCCAGAACTGCATGGCGCTTTGGCGGAGGTTTCGCAACTACAGCTGTGTTGGATGGTTATGTTACACCGGAAGCACCAGATGCTAACAGAATGTACTTTACCGGTGGCTTTGGTTATATGCTGACTAAACATTTTGACCTTGATGCGTCATTTGAATATGAGCATTTGTTAAGCCGCACTCAAACTAATATTCAATATCAGTTGTCGGGCACTTATGATACAAATGTTTATATTCCTGGTATCTCACTTTCTTATCACTGGTAAAATTTAATACTTAAGCAGATGAAATTTCTAAAAAGACATATATATATAATTGCAGGCTTATTTCTCTTCGCAGCCTGCAAACCCGAAGTTAAAACCGCGCCGCTTACCCATGGCTCGGCAAATTTTTCGCGATTCATAGCGGTAGGAAACTCCTTAACAGCAGGCTATGCCGATGGTGGACTTTACCTGGATGGACAACTTAATTCGTATCCTTCAATTATGGCCAACCAAATGCAGTCTGTAGGTGGTGGAGCCTTTAATCAGCCATTATTTACTGCAGCACAGGCAAATGGCTCCGGCTATTTGCAACTAACCGGTTTTAATGCAGATGGCACGCCTATTACTACGCCGGTTACAACTGATTTGGCGATAAGAGGCATTCTTCCTGTTCCCGGTTTTGGAAACGTAACTTTATACACCAAATATACCGGCGACATTGAAAACTATGGTGTACCCGGAATTAAACTTCTTAATATTACCTATGCTCCTTACGGAGATTTAAATGGCTATTTTGAACGTTTATTACCTAACGATGCTCCCAATAACACAACAGACTACCTGGATTTTATAACCGCAAAACCGTTCACTTTCTTTTCAGACTGGTTGGGTAATAATGATGCTCTTTTATATGCTACATCTGGCGGTGCCGGCGACGTATTGACCGACGAAACCACATTTGCACAATTATACGCTTTATCTATCAGTCGCTTAACGGCAAATGGTGCAAAAGGCGTAGTTGCAACTATTCCAGATGTAACCTCAATACCATATTTTAATACGGTAACCGTTAATGCCATATTGGCTGGTGTACAAAAATTAAACCCTGCTGTTCAGGGTCTTTACATTAATGCATTAGTGTCTGGTACTACTTATGCACCAAGATTGGCTACCGCTCAAGATTTAATTGTTTTAACCTTCCCTACAAGCATGATAGGTCAACCGGTTACAACCCCGTACGGCCAATTACCATACGGCTTAACACCATACACGCCGATTGATAATCAATATGTTTTAGATGCAAACGAAGTTGCCTTAACGCAACAACATGTACTTTCATTTAACAGTACTATTACATCTATAGCTGCGGCTAATGGTTTAGCAGTATTTGACGCATATACATTCTTAGATAATATCAAGCAAAATGGCTTAGTTATTGACGGTTTGAATTTAAATTCAAATTACATTAGTGGTGGATTGTTTTCTCTTGATGGCGTACACTTAACGCCAAGAGGATATGCAATAGTAGCTAACGAATTTATTAAAGCCATAAACGGCAAATACGGATCAAATATCCCATTAGCAAATGTGGCAAGTTATAGAGGAGTTAAATTCCCTTAAATAAAGTATTTTTACAAAAAGACCCGGGTAGATTTACTTTCTATCCGGGTCTTTTTATTTAATCACCTCTTTTCGTCGCAGATTTTATTTATTCGCTAAATTGCACCCGTATATTACGATTAAACCTTATGCAAATAATTCAGCTAACCGGCTTATCAGGTTGCGGAAAAACCACAATTTCTAATGCAGTAAAACTATTATTCGCAGCAAAAGGCATCCATATCGAAATTCTGGACGGTGACCGATATCGTCAAACCTTATGTAAGGATCTTGGTTTTTCAAAAGCGGATCGGCTCGAAAATATCAGGCGACTTGGCAATTTGGCTCATTCATTGGCTAAGCAGTATCCTGTAGTAATCATCGCCGCCATCAATCCTTATGAAGAGGCTCGTAGCGGATTAAAGTTAAAGTATGATGCAAAAACAGTTTGGATTAATTGCGAGCTTGATTCACTTATCCTGAGAGACACAAAAGGATTATATAAAAGAGCGCTGTTGCCCGATACCGACCCAGATAAAATCTTTAATCTAACTGGGGTAAACGACAGTTTTGAAACTCCTTTAAATTTTGATTTAAAGCTAAACACCCATTTGGAGAGTATAGATGAATCTGTAACAAAGTTTTATAATTTTATTACTGAACTAATCTGATAGTCTATTTTCTCTCGAGCTTTTCATACAATTCAAAGGCTCTTTTTAGGTCGAGGTTTTCAATAGCGACTTTTTTTTCAGAAAATACCTCGTTAGGGTATTTTGAATGATACCTGCTTCTTTCTTCAATTGCCGATAACTCAACATCGCTTATGATGGTCTTCGTAATGGAGGCGGTTTCCTTTACAATAGGGATTATCCCCTCTTTATAATCCAAAAAAAAACTCAGTTTATCATATTTCTTTATCTCCAGGTACATCTCAAAATATCTTTCTAACATCTTGGCAGTGTAGACATCCTGATTCATATTTACGGTCTCAATTCTATCAAATCCAAATAATTCAGGTTCAATCAGCCCCGGCACAGCCTGCATTCCTCTTTTCTTTTGATGCGAATTAAATACTTCGTCCGGCCTGCGATATAAAAATATAAATGGAACCTGGGGATACAGTTCTCTTATCTGTTTATAATAAAATATATGCCAGCTGTCTGTTTTAATAAATAAGTTAGTTTCGGTACCGTTTCTTTTCTGCCCATAAAATTTTATCGCAGCCGCAAGCAATTCTCTAGTGTCCAAACCTCCTATACCTTCTTTTTTAAAAGGCAATCTTAAAATATCATCAAAGAACGGAACCTCTGCTAAAGAAACATTCCGTTCATTCATTCCCAGCAACTGCGACACTAGCGTAGAGCCACAACGCGATATATGAAAGATAAATGCTGTTGGGTTAACGTAATTAAGATCTCCTGCCCAATGCTTTAAAATTGCCAAATCTCCAACACTTGAATAAGCTGTTAAATGTGTATTGATGGACTTGCACTTGGTAATTGTTTCATCAAAAAAGGGTTCTTTATATGGCTCATTAAACGTATTTAACCAGCGACATAAAATATGGTCGTTATTTTTCAAATCAAGCTTATAAGGTATCCAGCTTTTTAAAGGGTGTTCGAGTTGGGGCATCTAAGTTGATTTACAGGCATTGAAAATAGCAATTCAATTAAATATTAAATCGATTTTGCTGAATAGATAAGATAAAGGTATTTAAATAAAAAGACGAGTGTTTTAAACAAACTCGTCTTTTTATCTTTTAATAAGATATAAATTTCATTCCTTTTCTACAACAATTTATTATTCCCGGAAGCTTTACCGAAACGATAGCTGAGGGTCACCTCATGGGTAGGGATATTGGCCCCGCCCAGGTTATTGCT
>NZ_JANUBZ010000012.1 GCF_024808665.1 Mucilaginibacter empetricola | reverse complement strand
TTGGTTAAATTCTATAACGTTTATGAAGGATGGTCGCTCCTCCTCAATTATCAAAAAAATGTGTACACACAGTAGCCTACCGGGGAGGATTTAGGTGGGGCTTCTTCGTCAACTTCATGTAAACATCATCTCATCAAACAAAATAAGCCCCGGTTTTGTCGTATATTTATGTAGTTGATGATGGGGTAAAATGTTAAAAATCCTCTTCACCAGCATAAAACATAAATTCACAAATTAAACAATATGAGTTACAATCAATTAACGCCCGATGAAGAAAGGGTAATACTACACAAGGGCACCGAGAGACCATTTACAGGCGCGCTGCTGGATAATAAAGCACAGGGTGTATACGTATGCAAAAGATGCGACACACCTTTGTACACGTCCGAATCAAAGTTCGAATCGCACTGCGGATGGCCGAGTTTTGACGATGAAATACCAGGAGCTGTAAAGCGCGTACCTGATGCCGATGGCCGTCGTGTTGAAATTGTTTGCGACAATTGCGGAGCCCATTTGGGACACGTTTTTGAGGGCGAATATCTCACTCCAAAAAACGTGCGCCACTGCGTAAATTCGGTTTCTATGAAGTTTATTCCCCTGGGCTCTTAACCATTTTTTTTACCGAAAATCATGGCGTTGTAACATTTTGTTAACATCCAAATTACATGCACTTCATGCGGCGTAAATCGTTCATTCCTAATGTCTAAATATCTTTTGTGTATAACTTATAGGTGATGTTAAAAACTTAAACTATCATACTAAAAATGGTTGCCCTATATTTGGATATAAGTTCTTTCGGGGCTATTGATAATTACCGGGACCCTACCGGTAATTGAAGTAAAGCCATGGTGATATCATGGTTAACGAATAAAATATAAAGCAGTTTAGCAGAGGCTGGTGAGAGGGATTGAGTAAGTAGTTAGGGCTGATAAAATTAAAGTTTATCGGCACAAAAAAACTAACGCTAAGCTATAGCTGTCGGCTTACCTCAAGGTGAGTAAAACGGCGAAAAAGGTAGATTATTGAAGTAAAACGTTTAACAAAGTAACGAAGCATTACATGGAACAGGAGACAGAATTATTGTTAAAGGAGAACAAAGATCGCTTTGTAATACTACCTATTAAGTACCCCGCTATTTGGGAAATGTACAAAAAATGCGAGGCCAGTTTCTGGACCGCCGAAGAGATTGATCTTTCTGATGATATGAAGCATTGGGAGAACATGAGCGATGGCGAGCGTTATTTTGTATCGCATGTACTGGCTTTTTTTGCGGCGAGTGATGGCATTGTGAACGAGAACCTGGCCGTAAACTTTATGAGCGAAGTACAGCTGCCAGAAGCAAGATGCTTTTATGGTTTCCAGATTATGATGGAGAACATCCACTCTGAAACTTATGCTTTGTTAATAGACACTTATATTAAAGATCCGGCTGAAAAGGATCGTTTATTCCATGCTATTGATACTATACCATGTGTAGGTAAAAAAGCCGAATGGGCGCTGCGCTGGATAAATAACGGCTCATTTGCTGAGCGTTTAATAGCCTTTGCAGCTGTGGAAGGTATATTTTTTTCAGGTAGCTTTTGCTCTATCTTCTGGCTTAAAAAACGTGGTTTGATGCCGGGCTTAACTTTTAGCAATGAGTTAATATCGCGCGATGAAGGTATGCACTGCGAATTTGCCTGTTTGCTGTACAAAATGCTCGAAAACAAACTGAGTAAAGAAGCGGCAACGGCTATTATAACCGATGCTGTTGAAATTGAAAAAGAATTTATTACCGAAGCTTTGCCGGTTAACCTGATAGGCATGAATGCCAAACTAATGAGCCAGTATATTGAATTTGTGGCCGACAGATGGTTAGGTGAGCTGGGTTATGATAAAGTGTATAATGCTACCAATCCGTTTGATTTTATGGAGATGATATCATTACAGGGTAAAACCAACTTCTTTGAGAAAAGGGTAGGTGATTACCAAAAAAGCGGGGTTTTAAACTCACAGGAAAGTAAGTCGTTCTCATTAGATGAGGATTTTTAAATAGCCGGGTTGAAGAGTAGGGTACTTCAGCGAAGCAGAGAGTTCAATAAATAATTAATCATTAAAAAATGCTCTCGTCGGGTTGACGAAGAGATTAAAAGGGGGTCCAGATGTTTGTAATTAAAAGAGACGGAAAAAAAGAATCGGTAAAGTTCGACAAAATTACCGCGCGCATTGAAAAACTATGCTATGGTTTAAATCCTGCTTTGGTTGATCCAATTGATGTTGCCCAAAAGGTAATTGAAGGATTATTTGATGGCGTAACAACATCTGAGCTGGATAACCTTGCTGCTGAGACAGCGGCATCCCTAACTACCAAGCACCCTGATTATGCTTTGCTGGCATCGCGTATTGCAGTATCAAACCTGCACAAAAACACCATCAAATCATTTTCTGAAACCATGCGTATCCTGCATGGTTACATCGACCCTAAAACCGGCAAAGATGCTTCAATGATTGCTGATGATGTTTGGGCGATAATTGAAGAACATGCTGAAGAGCTGGACAGTTCTATCATTTACGACCGCGACTTTGGTTTTGATTACTTCGGCTTTAAAACCCTCGAAAAATCATACCTGTTAAAGGTTAACGGTAAAATTGCTGAACGCCCGCAGCATCTGTTTATGCGCGTAGCCGTTGGTATCCACAAAGAAGATATTGAAAGCGCTATAAAAACCTATAATTTAATGAGCGAACGCTGGTTTACACATGGTACCCCTACCTTGTTTAACGCCGGTACGCCAAAACCGCAGATGTCATCATGCTTCTTAATCTCTATGAAGGATGACAGTATTGACGGGATTTATGATACACTGAAACAAACAGCTAAAATATCACAAAGCGCAGGCGGTATAGGTCTTAGCATCCACAATGTAAGGGCTACAGGATCATACATCAGCGGTACTAACGGTACCAGTAACGGTATTATTCCAATGCTGCGTGTATTTAATGATACTGCCCGTTATGTTGATCAGGGTGGTGGCAAGCGTAAAGGCGCTTTTGCTATTTATCTAGAGCCATGGCATGCTGATATATTTGAATTTTTAGATCTGCGTAAAAACCACGGTAAAGAAGAAATGCGTGCACGTGACTTGTTTTATGCCCTTTGGGTATCTGACTTGTTTATGCAGCGTGTGGAAGCTAATGAAGACTGGAGCTTATTCTGCCCTCATGAAGCACCAGGATTGGCAGATTGCTGGGGTAAAGAATTTGAAGACCTTTATACCAGGTATGAAAGAGAAGGCCGTGCCCGTAAAGTAATAAAAGCACAGGAACTTTGGTTTGCTGTATTAGATGCCCAGGTAGAAACTGGTACACCATACCTGTTATACAAGGATGCTGCCAACGGTAAATCAAATCAGCAAAACTTAGGTACCATAAAAAGTTCAAACCTTTGTACCGAAATTATTGAGTACACTTCGCCTGATGAAATAGCGGTTTGTAACCTTGCCTCAATTGCATTGCCACGCTTTGTAAGAGAAGGTATATTTGATCACGATAAGTTATATGAAGTAACTTACCAGGCTACTTTAAATCTTAACAAGGTGATTGACGGTAATTACTACCCGGTTAAGGAAGCCGAATATTCAAACTTGCGTCACCGCCCGGTGGGTTTAGGTGTACAGGGTTTAGCTGATGCATTTATCCTGCTCCGTTTACCATTTGAAAGCGCAGAAGCAAAGAAACTGAACATAGAGATATTTGAAACCATCTACTTTGCATCAATGACCGCTTCAAAGGATTTAGCTATAAAAGACGGTGCTTACGAAACCTTTAAAGGATCGCCATTATCAAAAGGAAAATTCCAGTTTGATTTGTGGAACGTAACGCCTGAAAGTGGTCGTTGGGATTGGGAAAATCTGCGTTTAGATGTAATGAATCACGGTGTACGTAACTCCTTATTAGTTGCACCAATGCCAACTGCGTCAACCTCACAGATATTGGGTAACAACGAGTGTTTTGAGCCGTATACCTCCAACATTTACACCCGCAGGGTACTGAGCGGTGAGTTTGTGATTGTTAACAAACACCTGCTGCGCGACCTGGTAAACCTTGGTTTATGGACCCCTGCAATGAAAGATAAGATCATCACTGCAAACGGGTCTGTACAGGATATTGCTGAAATTCCACAGGAGATTAAGGATTTGTACAAAACTGTTTGGGAAATAAAGATGCGTACCATTATTGATATGGCTGCCGACAGAGGTGCCTATATCTGCCAGTCGCAATCGCTTAACCTGTTTATTAACCAGCCAAACGCATCAAAACTGACTTCAATGCACTTTTACGCATGGAAGAAAGGCCTTAAAACAGGTATGTACTACCTGCGTACACAGGCAGCTTCGCAAGCAGTTAAATTTACAGTTGAAAATCAAGGCGGTAAAAACATGGAGCCTGTTATACCAGAAGTGGTTGATCAGGTTGCTGATGAAATACCAGAAGGCCCAAGTTGCTCAATGGAAGAAGGTTGCGTAACCTGCTCATCATAGATTTTTAGTCCATAGTTTTTGGACGACAGACCATAGTCTGGTTTCAGCGTAAAATCTGATAATCATGACTATGGTCTTTTTAATTTATGCTTATTTTTAACGCATTAATATTAACCATGGACTATCGACCATAGACTAAACAAGCATGATCAAACACGAAATTATCCTCTGCGAGCGATGTGGTACTGGCATTGAATGTAAGGCAAATTCTTACACCAAATGCCAGTGTAGTGTGGTACAGTTAAATTTAAACGAAGTACAATACATCAGCGAAAACTACGAGGGATGTATGTGTGCTGCTTGCTTGCTGGCTTTACAGGCAGAGTATCGTGAACTAATAGCAAGTTGAAATCTTTCGCTCCCTCATCGCTGGCGCACGCGTGTTACGTGCATAGTTCTATCCACCAAAATATTCGGCCGAGTTATTTTCAGTTTCATATAGCTTTACGGAGTGTAAAAAGACACCTTCATTATCCTCTATGGGCGTTTTCAGTTGGTTGAAAATTTCGATACACAGCAATTCGGTAGTAGCCATTTTTCCTTTCATAAAAGCAACATCCAGGTTAAGGTTTTTATGGTCAAGCTTTTCAATTATGTGCTTATTTATGATTGCTTTTAATTCTTTCAAATCCATCAGGTAAGCTTTTGTATAATCAACATGGCCTTTTAGGGTTACAAAAAGGTTATAATTATGGCCGTGCCAGTTGGGGTTTGCACATTTGCCAAATACTTCCACGTTTTTCTCAGCGCTCCATTCTTCCCGATACATTCTGTGAGCAGCGTTAAAATGCTCCCTGCGGGTTATATATATCAACATCCCGGATATTTATTTAATAATTTTCACCGGCTTTTTATGTTCGTCAATAGCCACAAAAGTAAAATCACCATGCACGGCCAGTTCCCTGCCCTCGGCATACATTTGCTCTACATAAATTTCCACACCTACTTTTAGGCTGGTATTGCCAATATGAATAACCCGGCCCACCAGTTCAACAATGCTTCCTGCCGGGATAGGTTTTTTAAAATCGATTTTATCGCTGCTTACGGTTACCATTATTTGCCTGCTGAAACGGGTTGCCGTAATAAAAGCCACTTCATCCATCATGTGCATGGCGGTACCGCCAAATAAGGTGTCGTAATGATTAGTAGTATTGGGAAATACCGCTTTAAAAATTCTTGTTTCTGATCTGTTTATTCTTTCTTCAATGTTCATTCTTTTTTGTTGGCAAGTATGGCTTCTATTTTCTTTTTAATAACGATATAATTCATTTCATGCTTCATAGCCCCCAGACATGCCCGACACAGACAATCTGCATAAGTAGCGCGGATATAGTCTTTTTCTGCATCAGAAAATGTAAACCCGTGGCACTGACATTGTATGATGCTGCCCACCTTACATTCAAAGGGAGAATTGCATCGCGGACAATATTTTTCTTCGTGATTAGCCATAACAAATAATATAAAACCGCTGTGTCGCTTATGATAAAGGCACAGCGGTTCTTGTAAGTTAAATAACTATATCGGCTACAATTTTCTGCCTTGCAGCTTTTGCAGCACTTACCATGTTAATGAGTGCTGCCTGTGTTTCGGGCCATTTGCGTGTTTTTAAACCGCAGTCTGGATTTACCCAAATGTTTCCGACTGGTAATAAAGCTGCTGCTTTTTCGAGCAGGCTCGCAATCTCTTCAACCGAGGGTATCCTTGGCGAATGGATATCGTAAACACCTGGTCCAATTTCGTTTGGATATTTAAAGTCAGCAAAGGCTGCCAAAAGCTCCATTTGCGAGCGCGAAGTTTCAATGGTAATCACATCGGCATCCATATGGGCAATGTGCTCAATAATATCATTAAACTCGCTGTAGCACATGTGGGTATGTATCTGCGTTTCGTCTTTTACGCCACTTGCAGAAATACGGAAAGCTTTTACCGCCCAGTCTAAATAGTTGGCTCTGTCTGCCTTGCGCAATGGTAAACCTTCGCGAATGGCTGGCTCATCTATCTGTATTACTTTGATGCCTGCCTGTTCCAAAGCAACCACTTCGTCGCGGATAGCTAATGCTATTTGATTAGTAGTTTCGGATCTTGGCTGATCAACCCTCACAAATGACCATTGCAAAATAGTTACCGGGCCAGTAAGCATGCCTTTCATCAATTTTTTGGTATTGGCCTGCGCAAAGCTGCTCCAGCGCACCGTCATATCCTTAGGGCGACTAACATCACCATAAATAACCGGCGGTTTAACACAACGGCTGCCGTAGCTTTGTACCCATCCGTTTTTAGTGAATAAAAAGCCATCAAGCTGCTCGCCAAAATACTCCACCATATCATTACGCTCAAACTCGCCATGCACCAAAACATCAATGCCTATTTCTTCCTGCCAGCGAATGGCGGCAACAGTAGCGAGTTCAATTTCGGCATCATATTCCTCCTGAGTAATTTCATTTTTCTTTAGCCTTGCCCTTAACTGGCGGATATCATCCGTTTGCGGGAACGAGCCAATGGTAGTTGTAGGAAACAGGGGTAGCCCGAAGTTTTGCTGCTGTATTTTCTGCCTTACCGTAAATTCATTGTCGCGGCTTGCGTCGGTATCGGCAATTGCAGATACCCGTTTTTTAATTCCCTGCTTATGAATTAATGTGGACAGATTACGGGTTGAAATAGTCTTTAAATTGTTTATCAACAGGGCGTTGTTGCCTTCAATTATCTCGCTTAATTCGTTAACCTCATTCAGTTTTTGTTTGGCAAAAGCCATCCAGTTTTTAATTTCAGGATTGATAGCTGTTTCCAGATCCAGATCAAACGGGGTATGCAATAACGAAGAGCTCGGAGCTATCATTACACGCTCTTTGCCAATAACAGCTACTGCCTTTTTGATATGTGCCAGCGAGCTGGTGTAATCATTTTTCCAGATGTTGCGGCCATCAATTACACCTAATGATAAAATGAGGTTTCTTGGTATTTGGGTTAACACGGAATCCAGTTGTTTTGGCGCCCTCACAAGGTCAATATGCAAGGCATCTATTGGTAAATTAACAGCAAAGGATGTGTTTTCATTCAGGCCTTCAAAATAGGTAGTAAGTAGGGTCTTTATTTCAGGGCATTCCTTTTTAATTTCTTTGTAAGCGTATACAAAGGCTTCTTTTTCTTTTTGGGAAAGGTCCATTGCCAGGAACGGCTCATCCAGTTGAATCCAAACCGCACCTTCTTTTTTTAATCGCTTTAAGATGCTGATATAAACTGGCACAATTTTTTTGATCAGATCGATCTTTTCAAAGCCGCCTTCTTTTTCTTTACCTAATAAAAGGTAAGATACAGGGCCAATTAATACCGGTTTAGGGATAGTACCGGTAACATGTTTAGCCAGGTTAAATTCTTCAAAAACCTTTTCAGAAAATACACGGAATTCCTGGTTTTTTGTAAATTCAGGAACAATGTAATGGTAATTGGTGTCAAACCACTTGGTCATCTCCATAGCTGTGATGTCCAGTCCATCTTTTTGATAACCGCGTGCCATGGCAAAATAAAGATCAATCTCTTTATTGTTTTCATTTTTGATGAGGATGTCGTTATACCTTGCCGGGATAACACCCAGCATTAACGAAGTATCCAGCACCTGGTCGTAAAAGCTGAAATCATTACAAGGGACAAGGTCGATGCCTGCATTCTGCTGTAATTTCCAGTTTTGTTCGCGGATAGTACGGGCAACAGCAAATAATTCTTTGGTGTTGATTTTGCCCGACCAGTATTGTTCACTGGCCTTTTTGAGTTCACGATGGGCACCCACACGTGGGTAGCCGAGGTTGTTTTTGAGCATACGCATAAAACTTTTTTGGTTAAACATTAAATTGAATTAATGCTCCTTACGGTTTTCGGTATGCTTTCGGAGGAAATGGTAATAAAAGACATAAGGATGCTTGAGGTGTGGAAATACCCTGCCTATCCTTTATGCTCTGACTACTGCTTCAAAACGCGAAAGCATTGTCTTAAACAGAGGGCAAGTATCCTGGCTCGTAACATTGTTGCCGTCCTTCTCTACCCGGTGAATTGAGCAATGGACATTGTTAAAGGCAACAACCTTTTGTGTTACTTACAGTTGCGCGACAGCCCGTGATTTACACACGGTTCCTTTTTCATTCCGGATATCACACCCGGAAACCTCACTGTTGAAAATTAAAGTAAAGAACTGGGTGTAAATATAGATAATAAGATTGTAAGATAGAAAAGACTATTGCCATTGTTGGTTTGTTGCTACAAATGCTCGGAAGATGGGTTTTTTACCAATATCGAATATTGGGTGTCACTCTGAGGTGCTCGAAGAGTGTGCGTGGGGCATACGCCAATGTATTGCCGCCGATGCCAAACGTAAAAGCAAGACGTGCCAGGCCTTTGCCCACATACTTCGAGAGCCTCTGTATGACACCCTTTTTTTATCTTCCGAACATCGAATGAGCTGTCTCCAATAAACCGCAATACCACTTATAGAAAGACTTACCTCACCACCACACTTACCCGCAATACCGTAGGCTGATCACCAAAAGCAGGGCCTCCCCAGTCTGTTTCATCACCATTAAGGATACGTAATGCTTTAAATACGCCGTTTTTATAATAGCCTTCTTCTACTTTAAGGTATTGCCACGCTTTGTCGGCATTAGCACCTGTAGGTTTAAAGGTGACATGGCATTGTGTACCCATCAGGATAAATTTATTCTCGCTCAATTGAACAATCATTAATTTACAATAGGGCTGGGCATTGGCTTTTGTTTGGCCCCCATTTCTGCTGCCAAAAGTCACCACAGTCTGCCATGTTCCTAAATCAATAGTTTGTTTCGCTTGATCATCGTGCTCAACAACTGCTTTTATTTTTCCTTCAAAAGCCCATGTGGCCAGTTCGCGCATCATTGGGGTAGCAGCGGCATATTCCTGTGCAAAGGGAGCCAGTTTTTCTGCTATCTCGGCGGGCTTTTTGCCCTGTCCGTTGTCATCTATTCCGAAAGGTGAAAAACCGATTCCACCATGTGCAATTACATCATATAGATATTTCGCATTATCCGGAATTAACCCTGCTTCGGGCACAAAAAGCGTATTGTCTGGGCGGCTATAAAGTTCAATCACTTTTAAAACCTTTTCGCTGCCTGATAGATAAATATCAGGTGCCAAAAGATCGATAGTTGGTGCCGCAGCTTTCCAAATAGGAATCACATTATCGGTAGGACCGCCGCTTTCGTAATTGGTAGCCTTGGGATTGGTCAGCGGATCGCGCAAGGCAGCGTTTACATACAAAGGCAAAGGATATACTGCTTTTCCGGCAGCCGCGACTTGTCCCACAAATTTGGCAACAGACCAGGCATGAAAATATTCATCCGCATCATCGCCAAATACCTGTTGCCATGTGCCTGTAGCGTTTGTCGGGCGGTTTAACGCTTTGAGTACTTCCGGTTTCAATAGTTCGGCAGGTACAGGGCCTTCAAATAACTTTTGCGCCGTTTGTGAATAATCTCTTACACTATCCCATGTGCCCGATTCGTTTTCTACCTGCACCATGATCACGGTATGCTGTGCGTCAGTTTGTTTTAAATGGTACATCACCTTTGTAAAAGCATTTATATCAGCATCCAATGTAGCTTTGGCATGGGGAGATGGCGAATCAACGTGCTTTCCGCCTTTACCGCTTACGTTGGGATATTTGGCAGCATCCTGCTTCATCCACTCAGGCATATAATGGTTACTGCCGTTTTTCCACGTGGCAAACCATAATAATACCAAATGCACCTTATGCTGACGTGCCTGGATAAGCAAGGTATCAACTACAGAAAAATCAAACTTGCCTCGCTGCGCCTCAATTTGCTCCCAATAAACAGGTACTTCAAGCGTATTGGCATGCAGCTTTTCAACAGCCAACCATAGCTGCGGAAGCATAGCTGGCCAGCCACTTGAATTATGCGCCTGGCCGCCTAATATTAAAAATGGTTTCCCATCAACCAGCAGGGCATGTCGCCCGTCCTTTTCAATTATTGCAGGTATTGGATTTTTGTTAACCTGGCTAAAGGTTTTACCAGCGGTAACTAAAATAAAAGCAAGCGAGAGAATGGTTCTTTTCTTCATTTTTAATATAAGTTGCATTAACACGGGCTCACATTATAATCAATGTGTAAATAATTGGATTGAAATGCCTTGCAGCTATTTCAAATATAGAAGTTAATTAAATATTGTCAATATAACATTTGTAAACAAATAGGGAACAAATGTAAATATGAATTTAACGGTGTAATTATTCAGTTAACATTCATTTAACCAACTGCATTCTTTCGTGCTTATGGTATTTTCTAATTTTCAGTCTAAATTCCTATCTTCGCCACCCGAAATCATCTTATAAAAATGAAGTTATTAGAAGGAAAAATAGCGCTGATTACCGGTGCATCAAAAGGAATAGGCCGTAAGATTGCTGAGAAGTTTGCAGAACATGGCGCTGATGTTGCTTTTACTTATTTATCATCTGTAGAAAAAGGACTGGCTTTAGAGCAGGAATTGCAAAAGTTTGGAACCAAGGTAAAAGGCTACCGTTCTGATGCTTCGAAATTTGATGAGGCCGAGAAACTGATTAGCGATATTATTGCTGATTTTGGCACGCTACACGTTGTAGTAAATAACGCAGGTATTACCAAAGATGGCTTATTAATGCGTATGACGGAAGAGAACTGGGATGAAGTAATGGATGTAAACCTGAAATCAATTTTTAACGTTACCAAAGCAGCATCAAAAATAATGATGAAAAACCGTAATGGTGTATTCATTAACATGAGCTCTGTTGTAGGTGTGCAGGGTAATGCAGGCCAGTCTAACTATGCTGCTTCAAAAGCCGGTATTATTGGTTTTTCTAAATCGATAGCGAAAGAATTAGGTTCAAGAAATATCCGTACTAACGTGGTTGCACCGGGCTTTATCAAAACTGAAATGACCGAAGTGCTTGACCCTAAAGTGGTTGAAGGATGGGCTCAGGCTATCCCGCTTAAACGTGGCGGCGAAACAGAAGACGTAGCAAATGCCTGCGTATTCCTGGCATCAGATATGGCTTCATACATCACCGGACAGGTAATTCCGGTTGATGGGGGAATGTTGTAAGATTTCGGAATGATTAATTGCGGAATTCGGAATGTCGAATTCGGAAGTTAGCATATCGATTTCTGATTCTGACAAATTATTAATCATATCAAATAAAAACAGCATATTTGGCCTACAGATATGCTGTTTTTATTTTCAATAACCTGGGGAACAGTTTCGGGATGGTGGGTACCTGCCTGCCTGGTGTTAGGCTTATCATACGCTTGGTTGCTATACCGCCAACCTGTAAATCTCGATAACAAATTTCGCTATCTGCTTTTTACAGTCAGGGCTGTTGTTGTTACTTTTATAGCGCTTATCCTGCTTTCGCCGCTCATCAAGTCGGTTAATTATAATCCTCAGAAACCACTGGTTTTGGTGCTGCAGGACAATTCCGAATCCATTAAAATGTTTGCTCCAGCATCTTCAACGGAAATAGATCAGGTTGTTGATGACTTGTCTGCATTAAAAAAAGAGTTAGGGAATGATTATGATGTGCGGGAATTTCATTTTAACCGCGAACTGGTAGATAGCCTGACACATAATTTTAACGGCAAACAAACTGATATTGCCAAAGCCCTGCAACAACTAAACGAACGTTTTGTTAATCAGAATATTGGCGCATTGGTTTTAGCTACCGATGGGCTATACAACCAGGGCAGCGACCCGCAATACGAGGCAAATAATTTTAAAACTACTATCTATACCGTTGCTTTGGGTGATACCATTGCCAAACGTGATTTATTGATTGGCAATATCAACTACAACAAAACTGCTTTTTTAGGGAATGATTTTGAGATAGAAGTACTGGCTGAGGCCTATCAGGCTAATGGTGAAAATATGCACCTGAGGGTAACAGAAGATGGCAGGCAAGTAGCCGAACAAAATATCCCGGTAAATTCTAACGATTTTCACAAAGTAGTACCGGTTAAGCTAACCGCGGATAAAAAAGGAGCAAGGAAGTTCACCATTAGTATTGCCCCGGTTAAAAATGAGTTATCTGTTCAAAATAATACGGAGACTATTTATGTAGATGTGTTGGATGCCAAAGAAAAGGTGTTGCTTTTGTATGATGCGCCGCATCCGGATATCAGTGTAATCCGTCAGTCTATTGAGAATAATAAGAATTATGAGGTAAAGGCCAGTTTATTGTCTGATCTCACAGCCGTTAAACCGAGCGACTATAGTTTGGTTATCCTTTACCAGTTGTCGGCCAATGGAAATAGCATTGTACAAAATCTGTTAAAAGCAAAATTGCCGGTGTGGTATATGGCAGGTGCACAAACTGATTTGGCAGCTTTTAACAATCAGCAAAAACTGGTACGTATTAGCGCCGGCAAGCAGGATATGCAAGAGGTATTTCCGCAACTTACCGGTGATTTTACTGACTTTACTTTGTCCGATTCATCAAGGAATAAAATAGCAGCTTTCCCTCCTTTATTGGCGCCTTATGGGAGTTATACTTCTGCGCCCGGTGGTGGTACGCTGTTAAAACAACGTATAGGCAATGTAGAAACCAGTTATCCTTTATTGGCCTTCGGCGATGAAGGCGGTGAGCGGGTAGGTGTGTTAACAGGCGAGGGTTTATGGCGATGGCAGTTGGCAGAATATCAGGCTTTTGGGAATCATCATGCGCTGGAAGAGTTGTTTGGACAAGCTGTACAATATTTAACAGCCAATGCCAACCGGCAAAAGTTTATAGTTTACCCTGCCAAACATGTTTTTGATGAAGGCGAAAATGTAATACTAAATGCTGAATTGTATAACGATGCATTGGAACTGATCAACACGCCTGATGTAAAAATCGACCTTAAAAATGAAGCCGGTAAAAGTTACAGCTTTTTGTTTACCCGCAATAATCAGAGTTACCAGTTGGATGCCGGTACTTTGCCGGTTGGCGAGTACAACTATTCGGCGACAAGCAAAATTGGTGATAAGGCATTTAATGCTTCGGGCCAACTAACGGTAAAACCTTTGAACCTGGAATCAAGGCAAAGTGCGGCCAATCATCAGTTGTTAAATACCATAGCTAAAAATAGCGGCGGCGTAATGGTGAAGCCATCAGCAATTAATCAGTTGGCGAACCTGATTCGTAAAAATGAAAATATCAAAACGGTAGTTTATGAAGATAAACACTATAGCGATATTATTGATGTAAAATGGGTGTTTATACTAATACTGGCACTTTTAAGCGCAGAGTGGTTTTTACGGAAACGCGAAGGGGAAGTGTAAAATTATGAATAGGTAAATCACTATTATTTTATTTGTAATATCTTACGGGTAAATCTTCCCAGCCATAATCAATGACTCAACCCGTAACCTCAAACATTTCTGATAAACATAAATTATTAGGACTTGATCATCTGCGGGCTATCGCAATTATTTCGGTTTTTCTTTTTCATTATCAATTTTTTGGGCATCCTGCATGGGAAAACAATGTTGCCGGTTTTGGGTGGACAGGTGTCGATTTGTTTTTTGTTTTAAGCGGATTTTTAATAGCCGGACAGCTTTTTAATACGATTGCCCGGGGAGAAATTATTTCGATGAGCGAGTTTTTTATCAAACGCTTTTTCAGGATATTGCCGCCCTTTTTAGTTATCCTTACGCTTTATTTTGCTTTCCCTTATTTACGGGAATGGGGGCACCTCTCACCACTATGGCGTTATTTAACGTTCACCCTAAACTTTGGTCTCGATCTAAAAAAATATGGAACCTTTAGTCACGATTGGTCCTTGTGTGTGGAAGAACAGTTTTACTTGGTACTTCCACTGATTTTATGGTTACTTACTTATTTAAAAGCGGGTAAAAAAGCCATTTATCTGATTGTAATATTATTTATAGCCGGATTTGCCTTGCGTTTATGGGGATGGTACCATTTTGTGGAACCGATATTACCAACCGGCAATTTGGGAGTTACCTGGAACAAATACATTTATTATCCAACCTATAACCGGTTAGACGGACTACTTACAGGCGTTAGCATTGCCGGATTGTTTACCTTTTACCCAAAAACTAAGGAGTGGGTAAATAAACGCAGCAACATCACCCTGCTGGTTGGCCTCGCCGTTCTGTTAGCTGCATACTTTGTGAGCACGCCACAGGATACGTTTTATACCTGCCTATTCGGATTTCCGCTTATTTCAATAGGTTATGGAATCATTTTAGCGGCTATGGTATGTCCGTCAAATATTTTATTTAATGCTAAGTCATGGCTTACCGCTCAAATTGCAACGCTGTCATATTCCATATATCTTTCACATAAAATAGTGATTCACCTTACCCAAAACCTTCTCGAAAGAGCCGGAATCGATAAGAATAGTAATTTAACGATGCTGATCTGTATTATAGCAAGTGTTGCGGGAGCGCTTGTATTGCGGTACGTTGTTGAAAAGCCTGCTTTGAGGCTAAGAGATGCTATATTGAAAAAACGTAGCATTAAAGAGTTAGTTGTCTCAAAAAATCATGAGCCCTTAGATTCTTTAACGAAAGTTAAGTAGACATAATCGGGATTTTTCTAATCTCTAACATCTAATCACCAACCTCTAACCTTACTCGGCTTTTTTGGCCGGTACAATCACAAAAATATCCTCATTGTCTTTTTTCATCAGATATTTTTCGCGGGCAAATTTTTCGAGCTTTTGTGGATCGGAGGTTAGTTCGTCAAGGTCTTTATTTACCTGATCGGTTTCTTTTTGGTAGAAATCGCGTTGCTGTTTAAGGCTGCTTACCTGTTGGTGATATTGATATTGAGAGAACAGATCGTTTTTATCAAAGAAGATCATCCATACCACAAAGGCCAAGGACACCAGGAAATACTTGTTTTTAAAAAGATCTATCAGGCGTTTCATGGCGTAAAATTAAAAATTTTAGTTAAAACTATTTAATATACCGTGGTGATGCAAATATGGTTTTAAACTTATTAACAAGTTGAATGGTTGAATAAGTAAATTAGTTGATTAGGTTGATTGGTTGAATAAGTTGATTGTGTTAAATGTAGTTGATTAAGTTATGGATAAACCTAATCAACCACTCACTTAATCAACCCAATCAACTAATTTCTACCACCTCTTTTGGCTCCGCTCATGCCGCTACCGCCTGCATCTCTTCCGCCTCCTGTGCCCCTGTTAGCTGATCCAGATCCTTTGCCTTTATCGGCTCTGCCAAAACTACGACCGCGTTTTTGTCCGCCGCCACCGCCTCCTGAACCTTTCTTTTTGCCTTCGGCATGTTTGGCAACAATGCTTTGCGGGCTCATCGGGTAAGGATGCGACTCGTCAACAGGAATTTCCTTAGCAATTAGTTTATGAATATCCTTTAAAAACTCAATTTCTTCCTCATCGCAAAATGAAAATGCAATACCATTTGCCCCTGCACGGCCTGTACGGCCTATGCGGTGTACATAAGTTTCAGGGATGTTGGGTAACTCGTAGTTGATAACGTGAGTTAACTCGTCAATATCAATACCGCGTGCGGCAATATCGGTTGCTATTAAAACACGTGTAGTACGGTTTTTAAAATTGGTTAATGCACGCTGACGGGCATTTTGTGACTTATTGCCGTGAATAGCTTCGGCAGTGATACCAACCTTAATCAGGTCTTTTACTACCTTATCGGCGCCGTGTTTAGTACGTGTAAATACCAGTGCCGTTTTAATGTTTTTATCTTTTAAAATGTGGATCAGTAATGATTTCTTATCATTCTTTTCTACATAAAATAAAGATTGTTGTATGGTATCGGCAGTTGAAGATATTGGCGCAACCTCAACCTTTTCAGGCTTGTTTAAAATGGTATCAGCCAATTGCTGGATCTCTTTAGGCATGGTAGCCGAGAAGAACAATGTTTGCCTTTTTGCTGGTATTTTGGCGATTATTTTTTTAACATCGTGCACAAAACCCATATCGAGCATACGGTCGGCTTCGTCCAGTACCAGCATTTTGATATGGTCGAGGCTAACAAAGCGCTGGTTCATTAAATCTAACAAACGGCCAGGTGTTGCCACCAGGATATCAACACCTCTTCTTAAAGCATCAGTTTGCGGGTTTTGTGATACGCCACCAAATACAACCAGGTGTTTTAAGCCGGTGTGTTTACCATAGGCTGCAAAGCTTTCATCAATCTGGATAGCCAGCTCGCGGGTTGGCGTTAAAATAAGCGCCTTTATGGTTTTTTGTTCTTTATGCTGAAGCCTGTCGTTATATAAAAGCTGCAGGATAGGGATGGCAAACGCTGCTGTTTTACCGGTACCTGTTTGGGCGCAGCCCAAAAGGTCTTTGTTTTGTAATATAATAGGGATAGACTGTTCCTGAATAGGGGTTGGAGTAGTATATCCTTCAGTTTTAAGAGCCCTTAGTATGGGCTCAATTAATTTTAAATCTTGAAATAACATGTAATATTTTTATCTATGTGCCAACGCGGTTGCATAGCGGATCTGAAGAGTTGTCAATGATCAAAGCCGTAAAGCTAACGGGTAATTATTTGCAAAGATACGCTTTTTATTGGTAAGTAGATTTTGGTAGTGTTTCAGTTTGGATTTTCACTGGTAACACCAACCCCATAGTGTATGGCTGCTTCAAGTATATCAATGTTTATATCTTTTAGCGCTTTGAACTTAATGCAGTATCCAGTTACGCTCGCCTTGCCTAATTTTCCCCCAAAGGTTTGGGCTAAGTATGTCTTATCTTTAATACCCATGATATAAACAGAGATTCCCGTTGTGTTTCCGCTTAAACCAATTTGAAAAAAGTCCCTGGTCTTACCATCAGCATATTTTATAGTGTAAAATCCATAGCCTATGTTGGGATTACTAACAGTTTTACCTTCGCTGTTTTTACCAGTTTCGAACCATAATTTACAGCCAGGTAAAACTTCAAGTATGCGATGGTGCAACTGTTGCATATCACCGCGCTTTGTTTCAGGCAGGCTGGTAATATACTCGTTGATTTGCTCTTGTACGTCCATGTGAAATTGAATTACGGGTTACTCAAATTTCGCTTTTATTTTTTAATTTCTCATAGCGATGGGTTTAAAACCCATCGTTATATCTGAATGTCAGTTGTTTTAGGCTCAGTCTGCTTTTTCTTCTTCAAATAAGCATCCAACAAAACGATAAACGTGCCGGCCATTATGGACAGATCAGCCACATTAAATACCCCCGTTTGAAATATGCCGAATTTGATATGCATGAAATCGGTTACGGAGCCATGTACAATGCGATCGTAAATATTGCCGAAGCCGCCGCCAACTATCAGGATAACACCCAATACTGTAATTTTACTCAGATCAGTTTTTACCAACACAAAGCCCAGCCCGAATAATACGGCTAATAGAGGTAAAATATTAAGTATTAGCATTTTTACCGGGTGTGAAAGCGAATCGCCCAGGCTTAAAAATGCCCCGGTATTTTCAACGTTGGATAGGGTAAAGTGGTTATGAAGGTAGCGAAGCTCGGAATACTCATCGAGCTTATGACGTATAATTGATTTGGAAACCTGATCGCAGCCAATATTAAAGGCGAGGATAAATAGAATAATTAGGGTTCTTAAAAGCCTGTTTGCTTTCATGTGTATGAACTTGGATTTATATGGATAAACGATTAAAACCGTTTAAAAATTTGCCAAAGATATAACTAATCCAAATATTTGCGGAAGTCCGGCAAATCTTGCTGCAACAAAAAAGCCAGTCGGTTATGACTGGCTTTTTCAATTTTATAATTCTTAAAAACTAGCGATTTTTAAAGTATTTGAAGTTTTTGCCGATGAATTTTGCGCTATCGCCTAATTCTTCTTCAATGCGTAACAACTGGTTGTATTTAGCCATCCTATCTGAACGGGATAATGAACCTGTTTTAATTTGACCGCAATTTAAAGCTACTGCCAAATCAGCAATGGTTGAATCTTCAGTTTCGCCAGAACGGTGACTCATTACTGAAGTATAGCCATGAGTTTGTGCTAAAGAAACAGCATCAATAGTTTCTGTCAGTGAACCAATCTGGTTTACTTTGACAAGGATAGAGTTAGCTGTATCTTCGTCGATACCTTTTTGTAAACGTTTTACGTTGGTTACAAATAAATCATCGCCTACTAACTGAACTTTAGAACCAATTTTTTCCGTTAATAATTTCCAACCAGCCCAGTCATCCTCAGCCATACCATCTTCAATAGAAAGAACAGGATATTTTGCAGCTAATTGAGCCAAATAATCTGCTTGCTCGGCGCTGGTACGGATAGCACCTTTTTCGCCTTCAAACTTGGTATAATCATATTTGCCGTTTACATAAAACTCAGATGCAGCACAATCAAATGCTAAGCAAATGTCAACACCTGGTTTGTAACCTGCTTTTTCAATGGCTTTTAAAATGGTTTCAACACCATCTTCAGTACCTTCAAAAGTTGGTGCAAAACCACCTTCATCTCCTACAGCAGTTGAAAGACCTCTGTCGTGTAATATCTTTTTAAGGTTGTGGAATACTTCAGCACCCCATCTTAATGCTTCAGAAAAAGAAGAAGCACCAACCGGCATAATCATAAATTCCTGGAATGCTATAGGCGCATCAGAGTGTGAACCACCGTTAACGATGTTCATCATTGGGATAGGTAAAGTGTTAGCGTTAACACCACCGATGTAGCGGTATAAAGGCTGACGGCTTTCCTGTGCTGCTGCTTTAGCAACGGCCAGTGATACACCTAATATAGCGTTTGCACCTAATTTACTTTTGTTTTCTGTACCGTCAAGCTCAATCATTAGCCTATCGATAGCGTTTTGTTCAAAAACATCAATACCCTGTAATTCCTTAGCAATGATGTCGTTTACGTTAGCAACTGCTTTAAGAACGCCTTTGCCCAAGTATACAGTTTTATCGTTATCGCGTAACTCAACTGCCTCATGCGCACCTGTTGATGCACCTGATGGTACAGCAGCACGGCCGAAAGCACCATTTTCAGTTAAAACATCTACTTCTACAGTAGGATTGCCACGCGAATCAAGGATCTGGCGGGCATGGATATCAATAATTAAGCTCATTTGATATGGTATTTGTGAATTTAAATCTGCTTAGTGTAGGTTATACACTCTAATAATATAGTTTTCAAATATACAATTTCCAACAAATTATGTATGAAATTACTTTAAGATTAACATAAAATTCACATTAGAGAGTAAATGTTGATTATCTTGGTGATCTACCGCCGATGTCATTTCGAATGATAATGAGAAATCTTTTGCTACATGCAATTCGAACTATGTAGAAGTAGATTCTGCATTACGTTGATGCATGTAGTAAAAGATTTCTCCTCGGTACCCTCGTTCGAAATGACAAAACGGAGAGCTTACTCCCACTTAAACGTTCTCACTGCTACCGCGTAAACAATAATAAACCATATGCCTAAAATTAGCAGATCGTGGGTTACATCGCCTAAACCGGCGCCTTCAAAGGCAACATCGCGCATGGCTTTGTTTAAGTAGGTGAGGGGCAATATATTGCTTAAACCCTGTAACCAGGTTGGGAAAGCAGTTGTTGCAAAAAAGGTTCCTGATAATAAAAACTGCGGTAGTGTAATGATATTTGACAATGGCGGTACTGTACTTTCATTTTTGGCGACGCCGGATATAATAAATCCAAATCCCATAAATACTATTAAGCCTATAGCCGATAGAATAAGCATATTAACTACCGTTGTGAGGCCATGCACCAGTGTAAAACCAAAGGCATAATGACCAACCAGAATTATAAATAAAGCACCAATCCACGAGAATATTAAACGGGCAATGGCCTCGCCTAAAACAATACTGTACTTCTTAACCGGGGTGGCAAAAAACCTTTTGATAACCAGTGTTAAACGCAAACTTAAAAATACAAAGGCAGTACCAAATACGCCGCTGCTCAATAACGAGAAACCAAGCATGCCGGGTAGCAAAAAGTCGATGTATTTGTATTCGCGGCCCTGAATAGTAGTTTCGTGTAGTTGCACAGCAGAAAGATTTTCCGGGTTTTGGCCAAATATCTTAATAAGAAGGGCTTTATTAACGCTTTCTGTTACACTATTAAGTACTGATTTAAAAATGCCGCCTTTTTGTGATGCTTTGGTGTATTGCACGTTAATGGTAAAAGGCTGCTTTTGCGGTATAGCAGACAAAGGTGGATATATGGCCCATCCTTTTCCGGTATTCTTTATATCTAAAATAACATCTATTGTACCTTTTGATAGGTTTTTATTCATCTCATCGGTCGATTGATCTGTGATGAGATTAAGAACGTTAGCTTTTTTAAGCGCCTGGAAAACCGGGTTTATGGTATCACATGTTTTAGCTACACCTACATCCACTTTCACCGGACTGCCACCTATATTGGCAAAAACAACTATAAATATTAAAGGAAAGGCTAAACTAAATACCACTGCCGAAGGGCTGCGGATAATAGAACGGAAACTGGCTACGGCTATAGCCATGGTTGCATTAAAATTGCTGTATGTTTTTTTCATTTTTGTTGGATCAATGGTTGGTTCAATAGTTCACTGGCGTTTTGCCTCACCCTGCCCTCTCCAAAGGAGAGGGGAAAAACGCTTTACAAAAGCTCCCCCTTCAGGGGGCTGGGGGGTTATCCCTCGCGCCATTCTTTGCCTGTTAGGTTAATGAATACATCTTCCAGATTGGCAAGTTTAACTTGTTTTTTACGCTCGAAGCCGGAGGCTACCAACTCGTCAATGAAATGATTTGGGGTATCAATGCCTACAATGTGTCCGCCATCAACAAAGGCAACGCGGTCGCACAGTTCTTCGGCTTCATCCATGTAGTGGGTGGTAATCACAACGGTTGTGCCGCTGTCGCGTATTTCGCGGATCAAATCCCAAAGGTTACGACGAGCTTGCGGATCAAGGCCGGTGGTAGGTTCATCCAGGAAAATAATTTTTGGATTGTTGATCAGCGTAGTGGCTATTGAAAACCGTTGTTTTTGTCCGCCGGATAATTCTTTATATTTTGATTTGGCTTTATCGGTTAAGGCAACCTTTTCCAACATTTCGGTAGGGGTTTTATCTATGCCATATAAACCGCAGAAAAGTTTAATCAGTTCTGACAGGTTTAAATTAGGATAATATCCTGCTGCCTGTAACTGCACTCCAATGCGCTGTTTGATGGCGGCTGCATCGTTATCAACAGAAAAACCATCAACTATTACCTCACCCGAGGTTTTGTCGCGCAGGGTTTCGATGATCTCGAGCGTAGTGGTTTTGCCGGCGCCGTTAGGGCCAAGCAGACCGAAGATTTCGCCATCGTAAACTTCAAAGCTTATTCCCTTAACGGCGGCAAAGTCGCCGTAGTTTTTAACCAGGTTTTTTACTGTTATAATAGGTTGTTTTGCCATGCTGTAAAAATCGTTTACAAATTTGATATTTTAATTGTTTTTTTTGGCTAGAGTGTTAAAAAATGATAATTGATGGTTTATTACCAATGTTTAACCAAATGACCGAAAGAATGGATAATGGCTTCGAGGTGGTTAAGTGCTTTTAAAGTGATGTGAACAATATGAATTACGAGAAACGTTTTCATTGCAGTTTGTGATTTATACCCCAAATTTGCATACAGAGCCGTTTTTTAGCTACAGATATTAGGTAAAGACGGCTAAAATGTCGGTGAAATAATTGGAAGAAGCGGCTGAAAGGGGGAGATGATAATAAAAAAGCGGTGAAAATTTTCACCGCTTTTCATAGTTAGTTATATGTGAAAATAAATAGCAGCAACGGCATGTGTGGGGAACCAACAGAAATTGTTATTGATCGCTTTTGTTAATTTTGTCGTTAATTCTTTTTTTGTTTTTTTGATATAAGATATGCGATTCGTAAGTTTTCATATATCGAATTGCGAGTTTTATTTTTTTGTGCTCTTCAATAATTCTATTTTCTTCAGATGAGTTAATTTCATCATTGGTCGATTTCCATTTGTAATGAACAAATGCATTTCTATCATCAGTGAGTTTTTTTATTGTTTTTATATGGTTTATGTTAAAACTTCTAAAACCTATTAACTTGGGGAACCAAGTTAGTTTTCCATGTATATCAATGCTTCTTATAATATCATTTTTTGTTTTTTCATCTAATTTTTTTTTTGAGCATATATTTTCCATGACACCATTTAACGAATGTTCAAAAAACATTGCATAAAATACTTTCGCGAAATCATATTTTTTTATACTCCAAAAAGTATCAGCCTGGTTTAAAATGCCGGCTCTATAATCTACTGTTATCCCAATTTCGGTTTTATCTACAATGCTTTTAAACTTGATTAATAAATCTTCTTTTGACAATAATAAATCTTCAGAATTTAAAAGGCCAATTGAAAAGAAGGAATTTAAAACACCTTGGAAAATGGATTTTGATAAATTGTCTTCTTTTTTTCTCATAACTCGATTTGAGGTTCAAGTAAATTTAAAAAAAAAACGCCGAGTATAAATCTCAGCGTTAAATTCCTTTTGGTTTTAAATTTTTTTTAGTTTTTCATCAAATTGATGAAATCATCAAATAAGTATCTTGAATCGTGTGGGCCTGGAGAAGATTCTGGGTGGTATTGTACCGAGAATGCTTTTTTACCTTTTACCCTGATACCTTCTATAGATTGGTCGTTCAGGTTTACGTGAGTGATCTCTACTTTATCAGACGCACGAACTGCCTCAGGCACTACACCAAAACCGTGATTTTGTGAAGTAACCTCGCAGTGATTGATGATAATATTTTTTACCGGGTGGTTTAAGCCGCGGTGGCCGTTAAACATTTTTTTTGTTGGGATATCATTCGCCAAAGCCAGTAACTGGTGACCTAAACAAATACCAAACATTGGTTTATCTGAAGCCAATATATCTTTTACAGTTTCAATAGCATAAGGCATTGCTGATGGATCGCCTGGGCCATTTGATATAAAATAACCAGTAGGGGCAAAGTCTTTTTCCATATCGGCAAATGATGTTTTGGCCGGGAATACTTTGGCATAAATGTCCCTGTCGTCAAAATTGCGCAGGATGTTTTTCTTTACGCCAAGGTCAAGCACTGCTACCCTGTATTTAGCATCTTCGTTACCGAAAGTATAGGTTTCGGTAGTGGATACTTTTGATGAAAGCTCCAATCCGTCCATTGAAGGTACTTCGGCCAGTTTAGTTTTTAACTCTTCAATATCTAAAATTTCGGATGATATAATGGCGTTCATAGCACCTTTATCGCGGATATGACGAACCAGCTGACGAGTATCGATATCAGAGATACCTACAATATTTTGCTGCTGGAAATAATCCTGTATAGATTCGTTTGCTTGTTTGCGGGTGTAATAAATGTTATAGTTTTTGCAAACCAGGCCGGCAATTTGGATCTGATTTGATTCCACTTCGTTATCGGCAATACCATAATTACCAATATGTGCATTAGTGGTAACCATTATCTGTCCGAAGTAAGAAGGATCAGTAAAGATCTCCTGGTAACCGGTCATCCCGGTATTAAAACATATTTCGCCGGTGGTGGTGCCCATTTTTCCGGCTGCTTTGCCATAAAAAACTGTTCCGTCAGCAAGTAGTAATACCGCGGGTAAAGTGGTTAAGTGCGTCATTTGATAAAAAAATTGAATGGAAAAAATGCCGGTTTGCCTGGTTCGGCGCTCCGTGAAAACAAGTCGAAATATTGAAGTAGAAACCTTCCTGATTCACGGCGCAAAGATAGGGTTTTATTTTAAATTAGGAATTCGTGATTTCGTATTTTTTTAATGTATTAAAATTAACAGGGCTTAGGGGTGTAATTTGGGTTCAAAAGTAGTTTTGAGGTCCATACAAGCATCGTCCGCTCAATTGCCGCGGGGGGCTGTTACTTTTGGCTTGATCCAAAAGTAACCAAAAGATCAAGTCAGAAAAAAGCTTCAGCGCTACAGGCCATACTCCGGGCCCGCTTTTCTGACCGGCCTTTGCCCGCATTTTGTATCGAACTTCCGCAATAACAGAACTTCCGCAATCGAATTTCTGAACTCCGCAATTGAAACACTTCCGAAATCCGAAATTCCCTCTACATTTGTACCACTAAATTATTAACCATGTCAACACATAAAGAGGTTAAAAGAATTACAACGCACATTTTGCAGGAAATGAAAAATCGCGGCGAAAAGATATCCATGCTTACCGCCTATGATTATTCAATGGCTGCTATTGTTGATGAAGCCGGAGTGGACATTATATTGGTAGGCGACTCGGCATCAAACGTTATGGCCGGGCACGAAACTACTTTGCCTATTACGCTTGATCAGATGATTTATCACGCATCGTCGGTAGTTCGTGCAGCAAAGCGGGCTTTGGTAGTGGTTGATCTGCCTTTTGGCTCATATCAGGGTAATTCAAAAGAAGCCCTTAATTCGGCTATCCGTATAATGAAAGAAGCCGGTGCTCATTGCATTAAAATTGAAGGAGGGGTTGAGATCTCAGAATCTGTTAGTCGTATATTAACGGCAGGTATCCCCGTTATGGGGCATTTGGGCTTAACGCCACAATCTATTTATAAATTTGGTACTTATACCGTACGCGCAAAAGAAGAGGTAGAGGCGCAGAAACTACGCGAAGATGCACTGAAATTACAGGAGTTAGGTTGTTTTGGTATTGTGTTGGAGAAAATACCGGCGAAATTGGCCAAAGAGGTAAGCGAAAGCTTAAGCATCCCTATTATAGGTATAGGTGCTGGTCGCCATTGCGATGGACAGGTGCTGGTTGTACATGATATGCTGGGCATCAACAAAGAATTTAAGCCACGTTTTTTACGCCAGTATGCCGATTTAAACAGCATTATGAACAAAGCCATAAAAAGTTATGTTAGTGATGTGAAAACCAAAAGCTTCCCTAACGAGAAAGAAGAATATTAATTGTTACTTGATGGTTCGTGGTTGGTAGTTTATTATAGCTGCGTCTATTGAACCACTTATTTGTTCATAAACCGCTTTTGCCATGATCTATGAACCATCAACCATGAACTGCTTACTATGTCCAAACCTGTATTAAAATATATTAACCACGAAATTACGGATAGCGATATCCTTTATGAGGATAATCACCTTATTGCTGTAAACAAGAGGGCAGGAGATATTGTGCAGGTTGATGATACCGGTGATGAATCGTTAGATGATAAGGTTAAAAAATACATCGCCAAAAAATATAATAAACCTAATGGTGCCTTTTTAGGTGTAGTACACCGGTTAGATAGGCCCGTTAGCGGCGTTATACTTTTCGCCAAAACCAGCAAGGCGCTTGAACGCATAAACAATATGTTTAAGGACCGCGAAATGCATAAAACCTATTATGCAGTGGTACGGCAGCGCCCGCAACCCGAAGCGGGTAACCTGATACATTGGCTGGTTAAAAATCCACAGAAAAATGTCACTAAAGCGCATGATCGCGAAGTGGCCGGCAGTCAGCGTGCCGAGTTAAATTATAAGTTGATTGGCGAATTAAATGGTTATTATTTAATAGAGGTAGATCCGATAACCGGCAGACCGCATCAAATACGCGTACAGCTTTCAACCTTGGGCTGCCCTATTGTTGGCGATAATAAATATGGTTACCCCCGGGGCAGTTTGCGCAAAAGCATTAGCCTGCATGCCCGTCGGCTGGAATTTATCCATCCCATAAAAAAAGAGCCGGTATTGATTACTGCGCCAGTTCCGAAAGATGGTTTTTGGGAAAAGTTTGAGGGAATGATGGATTAAGTTTTAAGCTTTTGACGGCATTTCTAAATTAATTCCCTAACATATTCATATTCAAAGTATATTTGTACGTCAACGGCTTCTGTTGAAACGTATATCCCGCCCTAATTATTAGTAAAACTCATACTTTTTAATGGCATCTCTTCTGTATGATGCGGCCAATTGTTAATAAGGCTGGTAATTGTCATATTAAGTTCTTTTTAGTTTTCAGTTAAAACATTTTACCAAATATTTAGTTTGAGTTTATGAAATAGAAATTTGTAAAGCAATTATGGGGAAATGCATAGTAATATTAGAGGATAAAAAATCAACGCTGGAGATGATGGAAATGGCTCTGCAGGATAATGGCTACAATGTGGTGGCTATTAATCACCATGAGCCGGTAGATTACATTGTTGATTTTGCTCCCAAACTGATTTTGCTTGATATTCGCTTGTCAAATGGCTACGGTCATTTATTGTGCGAAGATTTAAAAAAGAATCCCCAAACATCAAAAATACCGGTAATATTGGTCTCTGGCGCAGGTAACCTGGAAAAGATTGCCAAAGAATATAAGGCTGATAATTATTTGGCCAAACCATTTAGTATGGATGATTTACTAAGCATGACCAAAAAGCACATTTTGTAATTTTAAAGACCGCAAACAATTTCCCATATTTTTTTATCAACCAAAACGCCTTCTTTCAAGCTTCTTTCTCGGGTTTTAATGGTGTTTTCGCCTGGATAAAATACAGATCCATCTGCATGTTCGGGACGACTGGTTTTGGTGTATGCAATTATCTCTTCAATTAAATTTGAAGTGTGTTCGCTATTATCGGGTTTTATACAAATGAATACTTGTGATACAGCGCTTTCTTTTTCACTCTGCGTGATTTTAGCCGTTGAATTTCCCTTGCTTAAAACCGTTGCCAGTAAGTCAAGTACCAGCGAAAGCCCCGATCCTTTCCAGAAGCCAATTGGCAATAATCGTTTCGATTCCAATATATCTCCGGCTTTGGTACTTAAATTACCTGTATTATCATATCCGCCTGGCAAAGGCAGCTCCTGGTTATTTGACTGATATTGTTTGAGTTTGCCTACAGAATATTGGGAAATAGCCATATCCAGCACCACATGCCCGTCTTTACGCGGCACAGCTATCACCAATGGGTTATTGCCCAGGCGAGGATCTAAACCTCCCCAGGGTGGTAAATTGGCTATTGTATTGGTAAAACAAATGCCAATCATTCCAGCCTCAGCCGCTTGCCAACCATATGTACCGGCCCGCATCCAGTGGTTGGTGTTTTTAATGGCAACGCAGCCAATTCCATTTTCTTTGGCCAGCTCAATGGCTCTGTTCATGCAAAAACGAGCGTTTAATATACCGGCCCCTAAATTACCGTTCCATTGTTCTAATGATCCGAACGAACCTTCTTTCGTAGGTTCGGCATCCGGCTTTACCAATCCTTCCATTATAAACTCAACAAACAAAGGGAAACGATTTAAACCATGCGTATAAACGCCATCGCGGCTGTTTTCGGCAAATACAGCGGCACATAATTCGGCCTTTTCTTCGGTGACGTTTAATGAGAGCAGCACCCGTTTAAATTCGGCCTGCAGTTGTTCAAAAGGGATACGCATGGTGGAGTTGATTAGGTTTATTAAGTTGATTGAATGAATAGTCTATTTTTAATCTTTTACAAAACTACTCTCTATTCACCCAATCAACACAATCAACCAATTATAAAGAAGCCATATCAATTACAAAACGATAACGCACGTCGCCTTTTAGCATCCGTTCATAGGCTTCGTTAATATAGTCGATATTAATAACCTCTACATCTGATGTTATACCGTGTTCAGCACAGTAATCCAGCATCTCCTGGGTTTCTTTAATACCGCCTATTAATGAACCGGCCAAACGTCTGCGTTTCATAATCAGGTTAAAGGCTGCTACTTGTGGTGCTTCCGGTGGTACTCCAACCAATATCATGGTGCCGTCCAGCTTTAACATTTGTAAATAAAAATTGTATTCGTGCTGAGCCGAAATGGTGTTCAATATAAAGTCAAAAGTACCCATTACCGCATTTACCTGTTCTGGATCAGACGTTACAACAAAATGATGAGCGCCTAATTTCTCGGCATCTTTTCTTTTCGATTCAGAAGTGCTTAATACGGTAACTTCAGCACCCATTGATGCTGCCAATTTAACGCCCATGTGTCCTAATCCGCCTAGACCTACTACGCCAATTTTATGCCCTTTGCCAACTTTCCATTCCCGCAATGGCGAGTAGGTAGTAATACCGGCACACAGTAAAGGCGCCACACCCGAAAGTGGTAATTTCTCTGAAATATGTAGTGTGTAATTTTCATCAACCACTATCTGGTTCGAATAGCCACCATAAGTTGGGTGACCCTCTTTATCACGACCATTGTAGGTGCCAATCATACCTACATCACAATATTGCTCTAAACCGGCTTTGCAGCTTGGACATACACGGCATGAATCAACAAAACAACCTATTCCGGCAGTTTCGCCAACCTTAAATTTGGTAACCTTGTTGCCAACTTTAGTGATCTTACCCACAATTTCGTGCCCGGGAACCATCGGGAAAATAGAACCGCCCCATTCATCGCGAACCTGATGGATATCAGAGTGGCAAACACCACAATATAATATCTCTATCTGCACATCATGCGGGCCAACTTCGCGGCGTTCAAATTTATATGGTTCCAATAGAATTTTTGCCTCTGGAGCGGCATAACCCTTCGCTGCTATCATGTCGTTTTTATTTAAGTTAAATGTTTTGGCAAATATAAAACCGCCGGATTGTTAAATGTGATGCTATTTTTAAAATTAGTTAGGCTTGCGGTGGCTATTTCCCTTCGGCGTATTTCTTTTTAATTTTAAAATAAATAGCCTTTAACACAGTTATAACTATTCGCTGCAATAAAACCCGCTGGAATTTTTATTTTTGCCAATATTCAACAATGAAAAACAAACTCTTTATACTGATTGCATTGGGCCTTGTGTTTGCAATAATGATTAATTCGTGCAAAAAAAGTGGTCAAAGTCCATTGGAATCACTCTTTGTTGGAAATACCTGGCAGTTGGCTTCTATTACGGCATATTACTATACAGGTAACACGCTGGATTCAACAGTGGTAGTAAGTCCTAATTGTGGTTCGGGCTTAACACAATATTTTACATTCAATAGCAATAATACCTGTACCTATTCTAATTTTGATTGTATTGCTCAAACTCCTACCGCAGCATCGTGGTCGCTTTCGGCAAATCAACTTTTTTTAACAGCTAATGTGGTTTGCAAAGACACCTCTGCGGTTGGCAGCTCAATGCCGTTTTCTTATTGTAGTATTCAAAATTTGGGGCATTTTTCATTGATACTGCAAACAGGTGATATTCAACCAAATTACTCGCTTACGCAACCCCGTAAAATTATACAGTATGGCTTTATACGCGTAACTGTGCCTACCACCAATTAAGGTTAATTTTAACTTGCTTAATTATTAAAAAATAAAAAGAAATCAAAAAAAGTTACTTCTTCTGTGTTTAAAATCATGGCTATTGCCATGAAAACTTTATATTTGAATCGATATAAAGCGGCTTCGCGTATTTTTTGAAACACAAATTTCAATTACGTGGGTTTGATAAGTGCCAATAAAGAGCATAAAGTTTTAATGAAAAAAAGAATAGCCATTTTTGCTTCGGGATCAGGATCAAATGCTCAGAAAATTATGGAGCACTTTAAACGGAATGCAGAAGCGGAAGTTGTATTGATACTAACCAACAATCCGCAGGCTTACGTTTTGCAAAGGGCTGATAATTTTGAGGTTCCATCGCATATTTTTACCCGCCACGAATTTTATGAAACAGATGATGTGATACGGCTGCTGAAAAATCTGCAGGTTGATCTTATTGTGCTGGCTGGTTTCCTTTGGCTGGTGCCAGAAACGTTACTGAACGCATTTCCTAATAAAATTATTAATCTGCATCCAGCTTTGTTACCAAAACATGGGGGCAAAGGTATGTATGGCGATCATGTGCATAAAGCTGTTTTGGCTGCTGGCGATGAAGAATCGGGCATCACTATTCATTTTGCGAGCGCTCAGTTTGACGAAGGTGAAATTATTCACCAATCCCGCTTTAAAATAGAATCCGGCGATAATCTGGAGGTAATTAAATTTAAAGGCCAGCAATTAGAGCATCAACACTTTCCCCGGGTGATTGAAGGGCTGCTGAAGAAGATGAAGAGCTAGTTGGTCATTAGTCATTTTGTCACTGAGTCATTGAAATAAGGCATAATAAGTTATCGAAAAAAAACTAATGACCAAATGACAAATGACGAATGACATTTATTACCTTTGCGGCTCAAAATTTTGCTGTTCATGAGCCATTCTGTTCAAATTAAAAACGCTTTAATTTCAGTCTATTACAAAGATAATTTAGAGCCCATCATCCATGAGTTAAATCGCTTAGGTGTTAATATATATTCAACCGGCGGCACTGAAACATTTATCCGCAATTTAGGCGTTAATGTTATTGCCGTTGAAGACCTTACTTCGTATCCATCAATTTTAGGTGGTCGTGTTAAAACATTGCATCCGAAAGTGTTTGGCGGCATACTCGCCCGTCGTAAATTTGAGAGTGATGAGCAGCAGCTTGCTCAATATGAAATTCCGGAAATTGATTTGGTTATTGTTGATCTTTATCCGTTTGAAGAAACGGTAAGATCAAATGCCGAAGAAGACGAGATTATTGAGAAGATTGACATAGGCGGTATTTCTCTTATCCGCGCAGCCGCTAAAAACTTTAAAGATGTAGTTATCGTTGCATCAAAAAGCGACTACGGTACATTAGAAGAAATTCTGAAAACGCAAGATGGTGCAACTACCATTGATCAGCGCCGTTCATTTGCACATAAGGCGTTCAATATTTCATCACACTACGATACCGCCATATTCCAATATTTTAACCAGGAAGAGCCACTGCCAGTATTTAAAGAAAGCATACAAACCGCACAGGTTTTACGTTATGGCGAAAACCCACATCAGAAAGGTACTTTTTATGGCGATTTGGAAGCGATGTTTACCAAACTAAACGGTAAAGAGTTATCATACAATAACCTGGTTGACGTTGATGCAGCTGTTGCTTTGATTGATGAGTTTACCGAGCCTACCGTTGCTATTTTGAAACATACCAATGCTTGCGGCATAGCTTCACGCAACTTTATAAAAGAAGCCTGGATTGATGCTTTGGCATGCGATCCGGTGTCTGCTTTTGGCGGCGTTATTATAGCAAATGACGAAATAAATGCCGAAACCGCAACCGAGATTGACAAGATATTTTACGAAGTTTTAATAGCACCAGCTTATACTGATGAAGCCGTTGCTATACTAAAAGCCAAAAAGAACCGTATAATACTGATCCGCCAGTCGGTTGAATTGCCGGTTAAACAATTTAAAACATTGTTGAATGGTGTAATTGAACAAGATAAGGATGCCGTTGTTGAAGGGCCGGAGCAGATGACTACTGTAACCAAAAGACAACCCACAGCGCATGAATTGAAAGATTTATATTTTGCCAATAAGGTTGTAAAACATACCAAGTCAAACACTGTTGTATTTGCCAAAAACGGCACATTAATAGCAAGTGGTGTTGGACAAACGTCAAGGGTTGATTCGCTTAAGCAGGCAGTTATTAAAGCCGAAAGCTTTGGATTTGATTTGAAAGGTGCGGTTATGGCGTCTGATGCTTTTTTCCCTTTCCCTGATTGCGTTGAACTGGCGGCCGAAGCCGGTGTGTTAGCAGTATTGCAACCGGGTGGCTCAATGAACGACAAACTTTCTGTTGAAATGTGCGACCAGAAAGGTATTTCGATGGTTACAACAGGAGTGCGTCATTTTAAACATTAATGCTAATTGAATCGTATAAAGTAAAACTGATAAAAAGGGATACATTTTATTTACTTTAATTAGTTTACATTCGTAAAATTCACGTTCTTATAATTATTTTGCAGCATAATATTGAAATAACACCAAATGGGTCTATTTAATTTTTTTACACAAGAAATCGCAATCGATTTAGGTACCGCAAATACCCTCATCATACATAATGACAAGGTTGTTGTTGACGAACCGTCAATAGTAGCTTTTGACAGATCAACCAATAAAGTAATTGCCATAGGCAGGCAGGCCATGCAAATGGAAGGCAAAACACATGATAATATCCGCACCGTTCGTCCGCTTAAAGATGGTGTAATAGCCGACTTTAATGCTGCTGAGCACATGATACGCGGCATGATAAAAATGATTAACCAGGGTAAAGGATGGTTTTTTCCGTCATTACGAATGGTAATCTGTATCCCATCGGGCATTACCGAAGTTGAAAAACGCGCTGTACGTGACTCTGCCGAAATTGCCGGAGCCAAAGAAGTTTACCTTATTCACGAACCAATGGCAGCCGCCGTAGGTATCGGCATTGATGTGGAAGAGCCAATGGGCAACATGATTATTGATATTGGTGGTGGTACTACCGAAATTGCGGTTATTGCATTATCAGGTATCGTTTGTGATCAGTCTATCCGTGTGGCGGGTGATAACTTCGATTCTGATATCGTACAATATATCCGCCGTCAACATAATATTATGATTGGCGATCGTACTGCCGAAAAAATAAAAATTGAAGTAGGCGCTGCTTTACCCGAACTGGTTGATCCACCAACAGATTTCGCCGTACAAGGTCGTGATTTAATGACCGGCGTGCCTAAGCAGATAATGGTGTCTTATACCGAGATTGCTCACTGCCTTGATAAATCTATCTCTAAGATAGAAGAAGCGATTTTAAAAGCACTGGAAATTACTCCACCAGAGTTATCGGCTGATATTTACCAAACAGGTATTTACCTAACAGGTGGTGGTGCATTGCTGCGAGGCCTTGATAAACGTATAGCCGCAAAAACCAAACTGCCGGTACACGTTGCCGAAGATCCGCTGCGCGCCGTAGTACGTGGTACCGGTACCGCTCTTAAAAACATAGGAAACTTTAAATTTTTAATGCAATAAATTTCAGAGATCGGAGATTAGTGATAAGAGGTTAGTGTTTAATAGTGATATTTTTGGCCGGTGAAATCTGACTAATTGATTATCTGAATTTCTAAACGTAAACTGACTAATCTCTAATCTCCAATTAACTAACCTCTAATAACATGCGTAACCTCTGGATTTTTATCAGTAAGTATAACGCATTCTTTTTGTTCCTTATATTTGAAGTTGCTGCTTTGATAATTTATGTCAAATACAACTCATTTCAAAAGGCTACGTTTATCAATTCGGCCAATGAGGTAACCGGCGCCTGGTACACCCGGACAAATGAATTTTATACTTATCTTTCCTTAAAAGATGTTAACGATAGTTTGGCACATGAAAATGCCAGATTACGCAATCAGCTTAAATCATCTCTTTATGTTGATACTATCAATAAACATAAAGTAACCGATACCGTATACAAGCAACAGTACGAATATATTGTGGCCAAGGTGATTAATAACTCAACCAACCGCAGTAATAACTATATCACCATTAACAAGGGCAGTAAACAAGGTATTGCCAAAGGTATGGGGGTTATTAGCAATCAGGGTATAGTTGGTAAAGTGGTATTTGTATCTGATCATTTTTCGGTTATACAATCCTTATTGCACAAGGACTCGCAATTTAGTGCCATGCTGGCTAAAAACAAAGAAATTGGTTATGTTGAATGGGGTGATGACATGGACCCGCACAAAGGCTTGCTGAAAGATGTTTCAAACAATGCGGTGCCAAAACTGGGTGAGCAGGTGGTAACATCGGGCTACTCACTTTTTCCTGAAGGGATACCAATTGGCAAAGTAAGTAACCTGCGCACGCGTACCGGTGGCTACTCACTAAACATGGAAATAGCCCTGGCGGTTGATTTTAGCAGGCTGCAGTTTGTTGATGTAGTTGATAATAAATTTGCTAACGAGCAGTCTGCAGTGGAGGCGCAGCAAAAAAAGAATGAGTAGAAGCATTATAATTAACCTGCTAAGGTTTGTACTATTGATATTTATACAGGTTTGTTTGCTCAAAAATATAAACGTGTATAATTTAACAACGCCTTATATTTACATCCTCTTTATATTATTGCTTCCTTTTGAAACGCCCAATATTTTACTGTTTGTGCTGGCGTTTTTTACCGGACTTATCATTGATTCATTTTACGACACGCCGGGCTTGCATGCTGCTGCCTGCGTATTATTAGCATTTGTACGCATTTTATTTATAAGTATTACCGTTCAGAAAGATGGCTTTGACAACGAGCCCGAACCCACTTTAAGCATAATGGGTTTCAGATGGTTTTTTACTTATGCGCTTACACTTACTTTATTTCATCATTTTTTCCTTTTCAACCTCGAGGCTTTTAGCCTTTCTGAATTTCAATACACACTAAGCAGGTTTTTATTGAGTTCAGTATTTACAGTGTTTTTAATGTTAATTTCAGGACTGTTATTTTTCAGAAGGAAAGAACGTAAATGAATAGTTTTTTTGAACGACGCTATGTCATAGCCGGTATTTTTATAACCATAGTATTGATATTGCTGACAAGGTTATTTTATATACAGATAATTGACCAGCGCTATGCTATTTATGCCAATAACAACGTGCGCCGGGAGAGTATTCAGAATGCCGCCCGTGGGCCTATATTGGATCGTAATGGAAAAGTACTGGTTCAAAATGTAGCATTTTACGATATTATGGTGATACCCAAACAGGTTAAGCCATTTGATACCGTTGAGTTTTGCAAACTGTTAGGTATTGAAAAACCGGAGTTCGACAAACAGTGGAACAAAGCGGTAAAATATTCGCCTTTTTTGTCATCAGTATTTGAAAAGCAATTGTCTGTTACCACTTATGCATCCTTGCAGGAAAGGTTATCAGAGTTTCCTGGCTTTTATTCGTCAACACGTTATTTGCGTACTTACCCTGATTCTGTTGCAGCTCAATTTTTAGGTTATATTGGTGAGGTAACTGATCGCGATATTAAACGTTCCGCTGGTTATTATCACCCCGGCGATTATATTGGTGTTACCGGTGTCGAAAAATCATACGAATCTATTTTACGCGGCCAGCGGGGTGTTGAAAACCTGATGGTTGATTCACGTGGAAAACCTAAAGGACATTATGCTAATGGTTTATACGATACGGCCGCAGTTGCAGGTCAGCGTTTAACCTCGTCGCTTGATATTAATATTCAGAAGCTTGGTGAAAAGCTGATGCAAAACAAATTGGGTAGTATTGTAGCAATTGAGCCTACAACCGGCGAAATTTTGTGCTACGTGAGCAGCCCTACGTATGATCCTAACCTGATGGTGGGACGTGAACGCGGTAACAACGCAGCAAAATTATATGCCGACCCATATAACCCATTCTTTATAAGGCCAATACAGGCTAAATACCCCCCGGGATCATCGTTTAAACCCCTTAGCGCATTGATTGCCTTGCAGGAAGGTGTAATATCGCCTTCAACATCATATTACTGCCCCGGTTATTATTATGCCGGTAATCAACGAATCCCTTGTAACAAAGGCGAAGCACATGGCTTGGTAAACTTAAGCAGTGCGGTGGCTAAATCATGTAACGGCTATTTTTGTATGGTTTTTCAAAAACTGCTTGATCGTGATGGGGCAAAACAAACAGAAGCTAGTTTTGCCAACTGGCGCTCAAACGTTAATAAATTTGGACTAGGCTCAAAACTTGGTTTGGATATGCCTGCCGAAGGCAGAGGCAACGTGCCAACCAACCTACACTACGATAATATTTACAAAGAGGGCAGATGGCGCTCAAGTACCATTATATCACTTGCAATAGGACAAGGTGAGCTGGAAGCTACTCCTTTACAACTGGCTAATCTGGAGTGTACCATTGCTAACCGTGGATTTTATTACAAACCACACCTTATTAAATCCATCGGTGATAAAAATATTGTCAAGAAAGAATATACCGAACGAAATTATGTGGGGATAGACTCGCAGTATTTTCAGCCGGTTATTAATGGAATGCAGGCTGTGGTTGAGGACGGTACCGCTATACGATCAAAAATACCTGGCATAGTAATGTGTGGTAAAACAGGTACGGCACAAAACCCGCATGGTGAGGATCACTCCGTATTTGTTGCCTTCGCTCCGCGTGATAATCCTAAAATTGCGATAGCCGTAGTAGTCGAAAACTCGGGCGAGGGTGCTCACTGGGCCGCTCCTATAGCTAGTTTTATTGTAGAGCAATATTTAAAAGGGAGCATCAGCCAACGGGAATCAGGTATAACGGTTGATTATTATGCAAATGCCAACCGGTTGCCGGATACGGCTATGTACCTGCATCATGGTCCTTTAAAGAAAAAAGTAAAAGCCAATGGGCCTCAAAAACCTCAGGCAGATTCTGTTAAAAGCGTAAAAAGCGTATCTCGCAAAAATAAAAAAGACACAGCGGCAAAAGTTTTGGCAGCACAATATCTCAAGAAAGAAAAGGAAGATGAGTAATTACAATAATCAGCGTAGTTTCTTTTTCAATGTCGATTGGGTAATGGTATTTATATACCTTGCCCTTTGCACTATTGGCTGGTTTAATATTCATGCTGCCGTTTTTGACGAAAAACATCCCAGCATTATTGACTTTAGCACCAATTACGGAAAGCAATTCCTGTTTATTCTTATCGCCATGACTATCGGTGCCGTTATCCTGCTGCTGGAGAGTAGATTAATAACAGCTTTGACGCCTGCTTTTTATGGTATAACGTTGTTGTTATTAATGCTGGTATTGGTCGTTGGTCGAAATGTAGGAGGTAACCAGGCGTGGATTTCATTGGGTGGCGGTTTCCGACTGCAACCATCGGAGTTTGCCAAGCTTACAACTTGTTTACTGTTAGCGCGATATTTAAGCAGCACTAACGTAAAAGTAACTGACTTAAAATCGTTCGCCACAGCGCTTGCCATTATTGGCGTGCCTATGTTTTTGATTATGCTGCAGCCAGACACCGGTTCAACGCTGGTATTCTTCTCGCTGGTGTTTGTATTATATCGCGAAGGTTTATCGCCTTACTTTTTGATAATTGGCTTTTTGTTTATAGCACTGTTTATATCAGCTATATTATATCCGCCACTTTACGTAATTGCGGTAATTATTGGTATTACCCTGCTCATTATCTGGATGTTTAAAAGAAACAGAAAGTTAGTGGTTACCCTGGTGGCCGGGCTTGCTATTTGTATTGCCTTTGTTTTTAGTGTAAAGTTCATCTACAACCACGTTTTGCAGCCGCATCAAAAGGTTCGTATTGATATTATGCTGGGCATTAAGAGCGATTTAAAAGGCAAAGGCTACAACGTAAATCAATCAAAAATTGCAATAGGGTCTGGTAAGTTGTGGGGTAAAGGCTACCTGCACGGCACACAAACCAAATACGCCTTTGTGCCCGAGCAAAGTACCGACTTTATTTTTTGTACCATAGGCGAGGAGTGGGGTTTTGCAGGCTCGATAGTACTGTTGGGACTTTATTTGTTTTTAGTGCTTCGCGTTATTATGGTTGCGGAGCGACAGCGATCGCCTTTCTCGCGTATTTATGGTTATGGCGTGGCGTCGGTTATCTTTTTCCACGTAATGATTAACGTGGGCATGACTATTGGCCTGGTTCCAGTGATCGGTATTCCGCTGCCATTTATCAGCTACGGCGGATCATCATTACTAAGTTTCACCATCTTACTTTTTATCCTCATCAAACTCGATTCAAACCGAATGGGAATCGTTTAGCGTTTAGTTGGCAGTTTTTAGTGCGCAGTTAGTAGTTTTTTAATACATATTGGCAAACTGTCCACTGTTAAGTGCAAACTCTCTCCGCTACTGCAAACTGCCTACTGTAAAACTGCAAACTGACTAAGCGTACCGTCTTTTCAGCAGCGCATAAAATTTTTCGGTAGTGGCGGGTTTGCCGTCCCAATTGTTTTTGGTAACGTAATTAGTTTTCAAAAAGCGCGATGCCTCTTCAAAGCTACTGAAGCGGTTTAATATTTCAATAGCTTCACTGTAAGCCAGGTTATAGCCGTTAAATAAATCTTTTACATAAAGTAGCTTATCATTTAGAGTGATAGCCAGTTTAATATCACTGATAGGCTTAATAGCTAACTGATCCGTTTTGGAGATGGCTTTATCGGCCTGTTGCGATGATATTTTTTGATTGATGGTGAGCACTTCATCGGCTTCATCCTTATGATTAACGACTTCGTGGTTTTTATCGACCGGAGGTATAATCGGTCCGGCAATTACTTCTGTATCATTGCTAAAAGTATCTTCAGTATCTATAATAGCTATCGGCTCATCATCCAGGCGGCGTTCATCTTCATCTTCCCAGGTATCGGCCTCATCCAGTATCAATTCATGCCGTATGGTTTCCGGCTCTTCCTGTATTACCGAATAGGTTTCCTGTGGTGTTTCTGACGTTAAATCAATTTCGGGGATTGGCTCTGCATCAACAGGTTTAATGGCTTCACCTTCAATAGGTTTGAAGACTACTTCTTCAGTTGGCTTGAAAGCTTCAGGCTCTATAGGTTTTTCGGACTCAATATCGGCCGCTTTAGCCAGCGGCTTAACTGGCTTGTTTAGTTTAAACCTATCAGCTGGTTTCATTTGCTGCACTACTGGTTCAAAAAACTTTTGCTGCGATGAAGTAACAACGGTAACTTCAGGCAATTCAGATTTTTCAATATGGGGTAGGGAAGGTCGTTTAAACTTATTTTGCAGGTTAAGTTTGCACAGTATTTCAATATGATCGGTTAAGAAGTGAGCGTTTGAAACAAATAGCTCCAACTCCAAATCATTCAAATCGTCTTCAACTGTTTTCAGGTATTCGTATTGGTCACTCAGCTCTTGTAAAATACCACCTATCTTTTTAAAAACATCCTTTTGCTTCATGTCTCAATGTTGGAAAATGCAAATCAAAAATAAGATTAAATTCTGATATTTGGGGCCGGCTATTACAGGTTAGTGATTTGTGGTGAGGGGAATTGCAAAGTTTTGACAATTAAAAAGCAAGGCAATACAGACAATTTAAAGATAGCGGCGAAATACATAAGATGGTTTTTAACGAAGAGGTTTTTAAAAGAAGAAGTGAATTAGGCGGCAGCATAGAAGTGGTATGCGGTTCCATGTTTTCGGGTAAAACCGAAGAACTTATCCGCAGGCTTAATCGTGCCCGTATAGCCCGTTTAAAAGTAGAGATATTTAGCCCCAAGGCCGATACCCGTTTTGCCGAAGACGCTTTGGTATCACACAACGCCAATTCCATTCCATCAACCCCTGTAGAAAATGCATCGTCTATATTATTACTAGGCAGCGATGTACACGTAATAGGTATTGACGAAGCTCAGTTTTTTGACGATGAATTACCTGATGTATGTAATATACTGGCCAATAAAGGAATACGGGTAATAGTTGCCGGTTTGGATATGGATTTTAAGGGCCGTCCGTTTGGCCCCATGCCAACTATTATGGCCATGGCCGAGTCTGTTACCAAGCTCCACGCTGTGTGTGTGAGGTGCGGTAACCCCGCCCTGTACAGCTACCGTTTAGTACCCGATGAAAGCAGAGTGCTGCTTGGCGAAAAGGAAAGCTATGAACCCCGCTGCCGTATTTGTTATCACGAAGTGTTTGAGATATAAATTTTAAAGCGGACTAAGATTTGTTGGATTTTAAAGATGACAGGGATCTGTGCAAAGTAATAATGCAAAGCCTTTCTTACACAGGTTGAAACGTCTTCTCTATTTTTGACAGGTGATCATCATTTCCTCTTCAAATATTCATCCTAAAATCCATTCATCCTAAAAATCATAACCCAGATAATCCTCCGGTTAAAAAATAAAACCAATATTGAAAACAAAATACCCAGTATTAACTGTTATGCAATTAAAGGATCACTAAAACGTTATGAGCAAAAAGATACTCGTTATTGAGGACGACAAAGACATCCGCGATACAATTGCTTTTATTTTGGAAGAAGAGAATTTTGAGGTTATTTCCTCCGGCGATTCGAAAATTCTACGCACAGTAACTGATTTAGACCCTGACCTTATTTTGATGGACAACTGGCTTACCGAATGGAAAAGCGATGCCAATGGACAGCAGTTAAGCAAAATGTTAAAAACAAATGCAGCCACCAGCCATATTCCAATCATCATCATTTCGGCGGTAAGTAATATCAAAGAGATTGCAGAAGACGGGCTGGCCGATACTTACCTGAAAAAACCATTTGACATGGATACCTTGGTTGATGTAGTGAAAAAGCACGTGCGTTGAAGCCAGCTCCTCAGAAATATAACCTAATCTCTAAGTACCAACCGCTAACCACTGCTCCCGACTTTTTTCGCAATTGTGTTGGAAATCAAAAAAAACCGTTTACTTTTATAAACCAATTTTAACGAGAAAAGAAATGAATATGAGGAATTTGTACTTATTGCTTGCCGGCATATTGCTGGTAGGTGTTACAGCATGTAAAAAAACGCCTTCTTCTACGGGAGGTTCCGGGAACGTTACCGGAACCTCGACAGGCAAGGATGTACCGGCCGGAATAGGTGATGGCGTTACCTTTATAAACAACGGCGCATCCGCTATTTTTAACATTTATGCACCCGGCAAAAAATCGGTTACCATACTGGGTGATTTTAATAGCTGGACAGCCGGCACCAAATACAGCATGACTAATTCTACCGATGGTACCCGCTGGTGGATACAGGTTGACGGACTCAACCCCAGCACCGAATATGCTTATGAATACCTTATTGATGGTAATTTAAAGGTGGCCGATCCATACTCCCACAAAATATTGGATTCTGCTAATGACCAGTACATTCCAACCGCTGTTTATCCTAATATAAAGGCTTATCCAAGCGGTCAGGGCGGTACTACGCATATTGTGAGCGATATGCAGTACAACGCACCTGCCTATACCTGGAAAACGGCTGCGTTTACGCCGGCTGAACCCAAAAACCTGGTGGTTTATGAATTATTAGTGCGCGATTTTGTAGGTACCCATAGCTATCAAACCCTTACCGATACCTTAAATTACCTGGTAAATTTGGGTGTGAATGCTGTTGAGCTGATGCCTATAAACGAATTTGAGGGTAACGACTCATGGGGCTATAACTCAAACTTTATGTTTGCGCTCGACAAATATTATGGTCAGCCAAATGACTATAAAGCTTTTGTTGATGCCTGTCACACTAAAGGTATTGCCGTAATACAGGATATTGTGCTGGAAGATCAGTTCGGCTCATCGCCAATGGTGCAAATGTACTGGAATGCTTCGGCTCAGCAGCCTGCGGCCAACAATCCCTGGTTTGATCAAACCAATATGCACCCGGATGCGGTGGGTTATCAGCTGAACCATCAGAGTACGGCTACACAGTACTTTACCAAAAACGTAATGCAATACTGGATGCAGGAATATAAAATTGATGGCTTTAGGTTTGATGAAGCTAAAGGATTTACGCAAACCAACTCCGGAACAAGCGAAGCTGCGTGGGCAGCTTATGATGCTTCAAGGGTTACAACATGGGAAAACTACAATAGCTATATGAAAAGCATCAACCCTAACTTTTATGTGATACTGGAATATTTTGCCGGAAACCAGGAGCAAAGTGTTTTGGGTAACCAGGGCATGATTATGTGGAACAACATGAGTTCTGCCGGTGAGCAGGCTACTATGGGCTATGCTACTAATCCATCATGGGATCTGTCGGGCTTGTTTTATGATAACGATCAGATGGCCACACCATACAACCTGGTTGATTACTTTGAAAGCCATGATGAAGAACGCTTGCAATTTAAAAACGAAGCCTATGGCAATAGTTCCGGCAGCTATAATGTAACCGCATTGGCAACCGGTTTAGCCCGCGATGAAATGGGAGCAGTGTTTATGTTCTCATCGCCGGGGCCTAAAATGGTATGGCAGTTTGGCGAGCGCGGTTATGATATCAGTATTAATGATGCCTCAACAGGAGGCCGATTGGGCGATAAGCCACCACATTGGGAGTACATGAGCGATCCGAATCGCCATCACCTGTATCAGGTTTATTCGCGTATGATAAGGTATAAAATCAATAATCCGGTATTTGCCTCAACCAAGTTCAGTTATAATCTGAGTGGATCGGTTAAGTTTATCCAGATGCTTGACCCAACTAATAATATTGAAGTAGTGGGTAATTTTGATGTCGTATCTGCACAGGCCGCCGTCAGCTTCCCCTCAACCGGAACTTGGTATGATAATTTTACAGGCAACAGCATCACTGTAAGCTCATTGCCTTATAATATCACACTTGCCCCCGGCGAATATCATTTGTTTAGCAGTACACCGCTTAATCTGTAGGTTCAGTAATAACAAAGTAAATATTAGCGGCCCGGTTAACAACCGGGCTTTTTGTTTGGGTTTGTATTTAAAAATTGATAATCTTGTATTAACAAATCCCCCTTTTTTGATTTACTTATATTCTTTAAACTCAAAATGATACAAGAAGAAGATATAACGCCCCACAGCGATGGTGTTACCCGTCGCCGGTTTATTTATAATATGTCGGCTGCGGTAGGAGCCGGGCTGGTGATGGCATCGCCGGTTGCAGGCCATGCTGCCAATTTTATGAAGCTCAATGCCGATTACACCGTACAGCAAATTATTGATCTGTTTATTAAAGATGTACCGGGCGGCGCTATAAAAGATACGATTGATACCCTTAAAGCAGGCAATCCGGATATGAAGGTTACCGGTATCGTAACTACCATGTTTCCCACTATTCCCATTATTCGTAATGCTGCCGATTTGGGTTATAACTTTATTATTGCCCACGAGCCAACGTTTTACAATCATACTGATGATACCCAATGGCTGCAGGACGATGATGTATATCAATACAAAGAAATGCTGCTGAATGATAATAAAATAGCCATCTGGCGTAATCATGATTACATCCATCACCTGGTACCCGATGGCGTAACCGCCGGAGTACTGGCCCAACTGGAGTGGCAAAAGTATGCCGATAAAACAACACCTAATGTATTAACGCTGCAACCATCGTACTTAAAAGAAGTAATTACCCATCTCAAGGTCAAACTCAATATTGAAAAGGTGCGCTATATTGGCGATCCTAACCAGGTGGTGAAACATGCGCTGTTTATTCCGGGTGCGGCAGGTGGGCGTATGCAGATTGAAGCTATCTCGAAAAATAAACCGGACGTGCTGATAGTTGGCGAAATATCAGAATGGGAAACCGCCGAGTATGTGCGCGATGCCAGGGCAAAGGGCGACCGGATTTGTTTAATAGTATTGGGCCATATCGCCAGTGAAGAACCCGGATCAACATTTATGCTTAACTGGGTAAAGCAAAAATTACCGGGTATGCGAGTTACACATATTCCTTGCGGTAATTCGTTATCGTTTATGTAGCGCAAAGTTTACAGGCTTATTATTAATAATGATGAGCAAAATGGTTATTTTAGTATTAAATTCGATGTTATGGATTTGCAGGCAGAAAAATTAAATATCCTACAAACTATTATGAATAGTGATGATGAAGGGCTGATAATGGATGTAAAAGCATTTTTATCAGACAGGGAAACTGATTGGTTTGACGAGTTAGGCGAAGAACAGCAAAAAGATGTTTTGGAAGGCCTGGCCGAAGCCGATAGGGGCGAAACCGTTCCTCATGCCGAAGTTGTAAAGCTTTTTGGAAAATGGGGGCTGAAATAGTCTGGACTAAAAGGGTAGTCATTACTTTTGGTAAAAGAATAGCCTATTTAGAAAAGCATTGAACCGAAAGAGAAATATTCAATTTCACTAAACGTGTAAATGAGTATCTGGATTTACTTAAAACTCAACCTTTAATGTATCGCCAGTCCGCAAGGTTGCGCCACACTCATATTGGCGTAATAATAAAACAGGTATCCGTAGTATATCGCATTAAACCTAAAAGTAATAAAATTGAGCTTTTAGCCTTTATTGATAATAGACAGAGTCCAAAGAAACAGAATTTTTGATGTAATTATAAAATTACAAACTCGCATATCTTATAATTTTACTTTTACAGTTCTAATTGATATCTGAATGAAATATTATATCATCGCTGCTATTGCAACCCTATCAGTAATTACATCTGTAAAGGCGCAAACCAAAACAGATACTGTTTTTTTTGAAGATTTTAATGAGCAAACCCTCGATCGCTCTAAATGGAATGTAGAGATTACCGGGCATACCAATAATGATGAACAGCAGGCTTATGTTGATTCGGTAGCTACACTTTACCTGGTTAAGGGTAATGCGGCAAGTGGCGCTACTAACGGAGCCCTGGTGATACAACCTCTTTACCGGCCAGGTTATACCAGCAAACAGGGTAATAAATACGATTTTATATCGGCCCGCATTAATACGCAAGCTAAAATGGAGTTTACTTATGGCACAGCTTCGGCCCGTATGAAAATGAGTAGCGGGGCTGGTTTATGGCCTGCATTTTGGGCGCTGGGCAATGGTAAATGGCCTGATTGCGGCGAAATTGATATGATGGAAACCGTAGGCGACAGCAGCTGGTTCAGCAACGCGCTGCATGGTCCCGGCTATTTCGGCAATACGCCATTGGCTCACCGGGAATTTTTTCCGCAGGGAATTGATGTTACCCAATGGCACGTGTACTCTATCGACTGGACCGCTGATAACTTAATTTTTAAGGTTGATGGTAAAGTAACCTACACTGTTACCCGGGCAATGGTTGAACACTATGGCCGCTGGGCATTTGATAATGCTAAGTTTATCATCCTCAATTTTGCCATAGGTGGTGGCTATCCGGCAGGAGTAAACAAAGTGAAAGTTCCTTATTATGGCTTATCACAATCATCTGTAGATAAAATAAAAGCCGGTAATGTTAAAACTTATGTGGATTGGGTGCTGGTAACAAAACCGGCCAAATAATAAAATGAACTCCTTTATAAAGCAAAAAAGTCTCTGCATTTTAAAAATGCAGAGACTTTTTTGTTTTGCCTGTAACCAGGTTTTAGTGATAATCATCATGGTCATGGTCACGATCCCAATGGTGCGGATGATGTTCACGATATTCAACGGAACAACTTGTAACGGCTGATGCCAGCACCAATACCGCTAATATTCTTAAAATGAACTTTTTCATAATAGTGTTTTTTGATAGATAGATACATCATCAAATACAAATGGGATGCCAAAAAGAAATTTGTTGGTAATCTGTTGTTGGTCAGTGGTGTATTATTATGGTCTGTAGTGTATTATGAAGCTGTTTTTGCCGGTTGGGCTATTAAGCGGCCAACCCAAACAAATAAAGCTCCCATGCCCATAAATAACAACATTAATGCAGCAAAATGGATCAATGCACGTCCATAGCCCATAATACTTACATCAACAAAATAATAAGGGTACCTGTTGTAAATAGCACCTCTTATTATAATATAGATTGAATAAATAAGCGGAAACCATAACCAGGTAAATATGTACTTATAAACTAAGTTATTTTTAGCGGCAAATACCAACCAAAAAATAATAAACATTATAGGGTTAACCGTATGCAATAAATCATCGGCCAATTTAAACCAGCCTTGCGGTTTCCATTGACCTCTTAATGCCACCCAGTAAACCAGGCCCACAACGGTAATATAAACAGCCATGCCTGTTTGTGCAAAGGGTTTTGCAAAGAAACGCCCCCAGTAACTTTGAGGTGCCACCAACTGTATAATCAGGCTTTTCATAATTAGCAGGTTGGCTAAAATGGTAAAGTAACTGATCAACTGCCCCAGCGAAAACGCCAACGAGTGCCCCTTATCTTCTGAAGCAATTATGGAGATGGTAAACTGCAATACCAGCGAAAATAAAACCATAAGCATGGTTAGCGCGGTGTAGGCCCATTTTATTTTATAAGATAGTTTTTCGGCAGTAAGTAAATTATCTTTCATGAAATTGCTTTTAAATAAAGTTAAATAAATGATATCGCATTTAATCAAAATAACCATTATTAAACACTGCAATATCATTAGATAATAAAAACATAACTAATACTTTACATTTTCTAAATGGGTGAATAAAAACGTAACATAATTCAAAAATATAGCAACTTCTTTTTTTGTTGTGCCGTATTAAAGAAAGTATGAGGGGTTATGTAAAAATTCCGGGATCGATATATTGTAAACTGTGCAAGGAGTGTGGTTCGCGTCCGGTTATTGCGCCTGTTGAAGATATTGGTTACGTAGTTAAGTGTCCGAAAGATAACAGTCATTATCAGACTATGCCAGGCCTTATTGATATTGAGGACTGGAACCGTAACAATGCCGTCACATCGTCAGCAACCGACTATAACATTAACCGCATGTTTATGGCATAATTTATCCCCGCATTTTACCTGCCTCCCAAATACAGGGTTAATACCCGATAGATTTGTATTTGATGATAGTATTAATAAATAAAGTAAAGCAATTTGTTGGGATTGATGATCCGTCGTTATCATTAGATAATAAGCTATTTAACGCCATGTGCCTAATTTTAAGCGCCAGCGTTTTAATCGGCCTGACCAATAATATCCTGCTTGGCTTTCCGGTATACCTGTTGCTTATTGAGTTTTTTATCCTCTCGTTATGCGTATTCGGGTTTTATATAAGTCGGTATAAGGGTTATGATAGCAGCATGTCTGTGGGGTTTATCACCATAGGTATATTATTTTCCATACCAGGTTGGTTTCTTAACGGAGGAATTGAAGGATCATCGCCCCTTTCGGGTGTTTTTTTGGTGGTGTTGATTATGATATTATTGAAACGTAAATATCATCTACCATACATCGGTATTTTAATTACGGTATTTATTGGTTGTTATATGTTAGAGCGGCATTTTCCGCAATGGATAAGTCACCCTAAAAATATCAGCCGAAAACAAACGGACCTGCTTACATCAACCATAAAAAATATTTTGTTTGCAGGCTTGTTGATAAGCTTTTTGAAAAGAAGCCATGAAATTGATAAGGAAAAACTGATAGCAAAAAGCGAGGAATTACAATCGTCAAAAGCGGCGCTTTCTACAGCAAAAGATCAGGCTGAGGAGGCCACCGTAGCCAAATCTAATTTCCTGGCAAATATGAGTCATGAAATACGGACGCCTTTAAACGGAATAATAGGAGCGGCCCAGTTACTGGCCCTGTCGGAACTATCGGAAGAGCAGCATGAATTGTTGAAAACGCTGCAGTCCAGCAGTAATTTGCTTATCAATATCATCAGCGATATTCTTGATCTTTCAAAAATAGAGGCCGATAAACTCACCATCCATCCAAAAGCTGTAAACATCAGAGATTGTATAAAAACAGTCATAGAAATAAGTTCGCCAAGTATTTCGCTGCATGGCAAAAGTATCGCCTTGAATTATATTATTGACGATGAAGTAGCAGCCTACCTGGCAATAGATGAAAGCCGTATTCAGCAGATATTGGTTAATTTGATAGGCAATGCTATTAAATTTACGGACGAGGGTAAGGTTGATGTGCATATTTCTGCAATTAACATTGCCGGTGGTATACAGCAGGTAACATTCAGTGTAAAAGATACCGGTATTGGTATCAGCGAAGAGGCATTACTACAACTATTTAAGCCATTTACACAAGTAAATAGTACCGCTTTAAGAAAATACGGAGGCACCGGTTTAGGCTTATCTATCTGTAAAAAGCTGGTTGAAATGATGAATGGCAAGATATGGGCCGAGAGCAAGGAGTCAGAAGGATCGGAATTCATTTTCATTTTGCCTCTCAAAATAACAGATGCCAACGTATCCGAAAGTCAGCACACTTATAATGGGGATGTGTTCAGATACCGCCCGCTTAAGATATTACTGGCCGAAGACAACAAAATGAATCAGCTGATTGCGGGCAAAACATTCAAAAAAATAGGCTACACCATTGATATTGCCGATAATGGCAAAATAGCGGTTGAAATGGCCGAACAAAAGCTCTACGACCTTATTTTTATGGATATTCAAATGCCGGAAATGGATGGCATACAGGCCGCCCAGCTTATCCTTAAGAAATATGAAGAAGATGCCCCGCCTATAATTGCCATGACCGCCAACGTGTTGAGTGAAGATGAACTAAGATGTAAAGAAGCGGGTATGAAAGACTTTATAAGCAAGCCATTCACTATTGAACGCCTTGAAAATGTTATTCATAAATGGGCGCCAAAAAGCGAAGACATGGTTTTACGATAGATTTGCTTAATATCTGAATAGTACCACACGAGCAGTAAATAATACCACAAAAGTACCACATAAGTATTTAATTTTGTGGTATGATACAAAGCGCACCAATATATGATATTTGCACCTTATCTGATTTTAAGGACGATGATATTATTGTAAGCAGGTTTGCGCCGTATTTAAAAAAACATAAAAATCTTAGTGCTGCCCATCGTCATTCTTTTTATCATTTGCTGCTTTTTACACATGGAGCAGGTGGTCATACTATAGATTTTGAAGCATTTGATGTGCAGCCTTATCAAATATACTTTATGATACCGGGCCAGGTACATTCATGGCAGTTTGAAGGTTTTACAGACGGATATATCATTAATTTTTCTGACACGTTTTTTCAATCGCTTTTACTTAACAAGGGCTACATTGAAAGCTTTCCTTTTTTTAGCGGGAATATAAAAGATGCTGTAATTAACCTGCCGCAGGCTTTGCACAGGCAAATTGCGGAGTTATTTGAACAAATAATTAACGAAGCAGAAAGCAAGCGGCCCATGAGCGCCGATTTGATACGATTTTTAATGTTGCAGCTGTTTATTACCATAAGCCGGTTAACAACTCCTAACAGTAAAGCGCCTGCATCGTACAACCAGTTGTTATTAAGAAATTTTCAAAAGCTTATTGAAGATAACTATGTCAATCTTAAGCTGCCAAAAGATTATGCGGATTTGCTGTACATCACACCCAACCATTTAAATGCGGTATGTAAAGACATTTTGGGGATGCAGGCTGGCGAAGTGATCAGAAACAGAACGCTGCTTGAAGCTAAGCGGTTGCTCACTAACCAGCAATTAAATATTAATGAAATTGCATTTATGCTTAATTTTAATGATAACTCCTATTTTACTAAGTTTTTTAAAAAGCTGGAAGGTATAACCCCCGAAGAATTCAGAAAAAAAATATTTAATTATAATCAACATGAGTAACAAGGACACCAAATACGCCATGTGGCCTGCCATAGTGCACGCTAAATGCCCCCGCTGTCGCCGCGGCAATATGTTTTCTACACCAATGTATAGCTTTCATTCACAAAAAATGAATACTGCTTGTCCGCATTGCGGCCTGGTGTTTGAGCGCGAACCCGGTTATTTTTATGTGGCAATGTTTGTGAGCTATGCCCTTTTCGTTGCCGAAATGGTGACACTTGCCGTAGCAATATCGGTTTTAACAGGAAGCCATAACCCATGGGTGTATGTATCCATAATTGTAGCTGTGGGTGTTATTTTATCGCCCTTTAATTTCAGATATTCAAGGGTATTGCTTTTACATTGGCTAACTCCAGGACTGCACTATCACCCTGAAATGAGTAAAGATGTGGTGAGTTAGTATTCTTATGCTGATCAATAGTGAAAATAAAAAAAATTAAAACAGAAGAACAATTTTTCACTTGCTGTAAAAATTGTGTAGCATTCTTGTTATTTTCATTACAATTTCATCTATTGTTTGTAATTTGAATTTAGATAAACTATTGATGATGAAAGGTGTGCCCCAAACCAGAGATTTTTCTTACAATAATGTTTTATATGTAGGAGACGAGCCAAAAGCGTGTATTTCAATAATCGAAAAATTCAATAACATGCTTCAGGAAATTGAAAATGTGCATAAAGGTTGGTTTATGGACCGGTATACACAAAATAAATTTTCCTTGCACGACAAGTTACAATATCACATACATTATCACTTTGAAGGTGGTGTGGTTGTGTTTAATTTCGGTAATGAAGATGAGTTGCCGGCACACATTCGTGCTGAATGTTTTAATGCATGTAAAAGCCTTAAATTGAGTCAGTTTCGCAATATTTCATAACCGGTAACAAAGTAAAATATATAAAAAAGAGCTGTATGTAAATACAGCTCTTTTTAGTTTGGAGGTAGTTGGAAGCCGATGAAAATATCTCATTAGCCCCCTGCCTTATTTATTATGTTTTTTAAATTTTAATATTTTTTTCGATAATATGTAACCTTAGGAAATTATAGGCCGTACAAGACCACATAATTTGATAAATTATATTACTGATAAATTATTTGATAAATTAAAACTTAAAAATCATGGAACACAAATTGAACAATTTTAAAGCTGATCTGTACAATGTTTTTGTTGAAGGTAACGCAAACAGCATTCAAATGGCACGTGTATTTGTAATACTTGCAGTACCTGTTTTGCTTATCAGCCTGATAGCTTTACACGCTGTAAAATAATATTTAATAAGTATATTATAATATTTACCTGGCTTAATGCCCGATTACATAAAAGGCAGATAACGAAAGGTTAGTATTTAGGAATTGAAAATCAACAGTACTATTGGTTGAATTTTGTGAGGTTGAATATGATTTTTGGTTGGTATAATATAAACCGCCCAAATTAACCGCCAGGCCTATCCGTTTTGATGGATAGTAAACAAAATCAGCACTTATGCCCGCCTGTAGATTTTTGCCCGAGTTGGAGAAATTCTGTGTAGGGTCGCCGGGATTGTTGACAACATTGGAGTTATAATATTGATACAAAAAGTAAGGCCCGGTTCTGATACCAATTTTGTTATTAAACAAAAAGTATTTACGCAAATAAAGGGTTGTGGTGTAATCATTAGTAACCTGTTTGGATAGAATACTTGCACTTGATGGGGGTTGATAGGTACGTTCAGTACCCGTGCCGAATCCAAGACTTGCACCTAAATCTACATTATTAGCAATAAAATAGCTATAAGCGGGGCTAGCCGAAAAATAGGTAGATGTAATAGTGCCAATTTCTATAGGCATTACATCAGCGTAATTTCCGCTGCTTGTGTTAAAATTAAAACCAAGCCCAAGGTTTTGATCGCCTTTTTGAGTTTGAGCGTTTGCATTGAAGACGAGGATTAAGATTGGAGCGATAAGAAATGATAGTTTTTTCATAATGATTTTGAGTTTAGATATCTAAACGAATCATTATAACTAATATTTTAGTTGATTGAGGCTGATGTCTATAAAATATTATTACTGTTTGATCTACAGTGTATTAATTGTAATATTTTAATACAAGAAACTGATCTGTTTTGGCAAAAGCTATGCAATGGTAATGCAATCTCAAAAGCTTTATTGTTCCTGCCTAACGAAAGTGGGTATCTGATAAACGCGAAACAGCTATTACATTTCTGCAATAACTGCCTGCAACTAACTAAACTAAAAGACTAAGTGATTTTAATATTACGGTCTGTTGTTTTGCAACAAGTTGTAACTAATCATAAAATTGTATTGCGTAATAATACGATGTGGCGTGTTAAAAAAGCGGGCGTCATTAATTCTTTGCAACATCTTGTAAGGCCAATAGGCGGTGTACGTTAAATTGGAGCTCTTACTATCCCGTGTATTCTTTTTATCTGCTGTGTTTGACACTACCGGCTTTTCTTTTCCCTTATTGATAAATACTTTTTTTGTTTCGCCCGGAATTTGTTTGTTGTTGTTTGTTGATGGAAAATAACGGGCACATTGAATGAGTATCAGCGAAGATGCTACGAAAAACATAAAATAAAGTACAAGTTGTTTCATCGTAAAAAGGTATAAATAGTAACTGCACAATATCAATTATTCTGATTGGGAATATTTTGATCAAATTTAGATAAAATAACTCCCGGAAAAACGGGGCTTTTACTGAAATTGCCTACGTATTTTTACGTATTTTTTCAATTAAGCTCTACTTTCTTTACGGACGCAACAACCGTAAAGTTGCTTTGTTTTAATATTTGTATAACAATAGCACACCATGTGGGAGACAACAATTGTGCCATAAGCAATCGGATTTTATTTACGGGTATACTTGCAGCAGTCAATTTAATGAAACTTGATTGGCCATATAACAGATAAATGATGCGTAAAAAGAAGAAAATCTGCTACTTTTGCCGCCATATTAGATAATATGAGCCCACTGAAAAATAAGTTTGACAGCATAGTTTTTGATCTTGATGGTACCCTTTGGGATAGTACAGGTAACGTTACCCTTGCCTGGCAAGCCGCTATGGATCAGGTTGATTATGTGGATGAGGTAATGACACGCGAACGGGTAAGGTCAATTACAGGTTTAGCCTACAATGTTATTTTTGACAAGCTATTCCCTGATCTGAACACCGATCAGCGGACCGAGTTGATGGGTATTTGTGCCAAAAGTGAGCTGGAAATATTGCATACAAAAGGAGGCGAACTATACCCTGCGCTGGATGAGACACTGAGTTACCTGGCATCTAAATATAAATTGTTTATTGTTAGCAATTGCCAAAGCGGATATATTGAAGTGTTTTTAAAACTAAGCGGAATGGATGGCTATTTTATGGGACACCAATGCTACGGTACAAAAGGTAATCCTAAAGCGGAGAATATAAAAGACATTGTTAATGACTACCAATTGGTATCACCAGTTTATGTTGGCGATACTTTGGGTGATTATGATTCGGCTACCAAGGCAGGCGTGCCGTTTATTTTTGCTGATTACGGTTTTGGTGTTGTTGAAACAGGAATGGTAGCTACCATTAGCACTTTCGGCGCGTTAACAGAACTGTTGTAACAAATTTCACGTTCCATCGGAACGTTTCGTGCAAAAGCCACAATTTGAATTGCACCCGCGACAGATTTGTAAGTTTCAGAATAAATAAACAAATTTACCTGATCACTAACCTGCTGTCGCATTTATATGATATTCCCCGAAGATTTTTTGCACTATGTTTGGAAATTCCGGCTTTTTGAGCGTGCCGATCTGAAAACTACTGAAGGCGTAGAGCTCGAAATATTTTCGGCGGGCTTGCATAACTCAGATTCGGGCCCCGACTTTCATAATGGCAGAATCAGGATAGGGGATACCGTTTGGGCAGGGAATGTAGAAGTACATTTATCTTCATCGGATTGGCATAAACATGGCCACACTACGGATGATGCCTATAATAACGTGATATTGCATGTTGTTTATCGTGACGATGTTCCTTTAAAATTAGCTAATGGCAGGAGGGTGGCAACCTTAGAATTGATTAATCGTATCCCTGACGATTTATATAACAAATATCATCAGCTTATCTTCGGCAATCAATCTGTTATACCCTGCGAGGCGAGTATAGGAGCGGTTGATGGCCTCACCCTTCAAAATTGGCTAACAAGGGTGTTGGTTGAGCGACTGGAAAAAAAATCGGCAGCAATTATAACTGCACTTAACCTAAATCGGGGCGATTGGGAAGAAACCTTTTATCAGTTTTTAGCAGCCAATTTTGGATTTAAAACCAATGCTGTTCCGTTTGAGCTGTTGGCTAAATCGCTGCCTCAAAATATACTGGCAAAGCACAAAAATAACCCAATGCAAATTGAAGCCTTGCTATTTGGCCAAGCCGGATTTTTAGCGGGCGACCTAAAAGACGAATATCCAGCAAAGCTGAAAACTGAATACGAGTTTTTAAGCAAAAAATATAAGCTGCAGCCTATTGAAAATCACTTGTGGAAGTTTATGCGTCTGCGGCCGCAAAACTTTCCTACTATAAGGCTGGCACAATTTGCAGCGCTGGTGGAAAATTCAAATCATTTGTTTTCGAAGGTGATGGAGATAAAGGACGTTAAGGGACTGAGAAACCTTTTTGCCGATATACACGTTAACGCGTACTGGGAAACCCATTATCGTTTTGATGTTGAATCTGTTGCTGTATCAAAAAATTTGGGGCCAGCATCTATTGATATTTTGCTGCTTAATACTTTGGCACTGTTTTTATTTAGTTATGGTAAGCATAATCAGTTGCAGTATTATATTAACCGCAGTTTACAGCTGCTGGAGCATTTACCAAACGAAAACAACAATATTGTGGCGGATTTCGTTAACTTAGGGGTGAAAATTAATACAGCTTTTGAATCGCAGGCGTTGCTGGAGCTGAAAAATAATTATTGTAATTATAAAAAATGCCTACAGTGTGGCGTTGGTAATAAGATTTTAAAATTAGTGTGATATGTTGCAAAGGATAATAACCTTTTTTGAAAGATACTCATTTGGCGTTTGTACTTACCTTGGCGAAAAGTTTAATGTATCTATCGCTAAAATAAGGTTGTTTTTTATCTATTCTTCTTTTCTTGCAGTTGGTTTCCCCTTGATATTTTACATTTTTGCCGGTATAGTGCTCGATATAAGGAACTATGTTAAGCGCGTACATACCAGGGTTACCGATCTTTAAAATTTTGGCGTTTAAAAGTAAAATGCTTTAATAGCACCATTGCGGGGTACCCGGCAAACTTATAGAATGCAGACTGTTGCAAGCTGACCACATCATATTCTTCCTGTCCCGGGCCGGAAAGAATGCCTGATACCCCGCATTGGTTAAAATATTATACCAGTTTACCCGATTTTACAGCATCCTGCAAGTTACTCACCCTGAATTTTGGTTTATACAAACGGTTTGACAGCCGGTTTACCCAGGGAGATGTATGCCCAAATACTGCTTTTATAACCCGCACGCTTGCCGAACCGGTTGGATATCCATATTTATACCAGGTGAATTTTGAATGATCAATTCTGAAGGTTTCCGCAAATTCTGCAATAAAAAGATCAATTTCTATATCAAAAATATCCAGATCGAGATCAATACTAGTCTCCAGATTTAAAGCACACGGATCAACTTTCCTGATCTTATACCGGGTACAGTAATCAACTATAAATTCTTTTAATTGTGGATGTATCTCTTCCATTTAAATAAATAGTTTTCGGATCATTTGATTAATTAATGAGACGACAACTTTTGTGGAAGGTTGCATCCTAAATGATAGTTTATACCAAAAAGGGTATTTTTTAGATAGATTTTTCCAGCACCAGCAATTCAATGTGTTGTTTAGCTTTGCCGAATTTTTCATCAATGTGGAAAGGTATAATTTCGCCGGTTGCCCGATATCCACGACGTTCGTACCAGCTGATAAGTTCGTGGCGGGTGCTGATTACCGTCATGGTTAAAGTAATAAGATGAAGTTGTTTGGCGTACTCTTCGGCAGCCAGGAGTAATTTGCGGCCAATGCCATTGTTTTGAAGCAAAGGCGAAACACTAAACATACCTACATATAATTTAGGTTCGCGCACTTCTAAATATACCGAGCCGGTAATCTCTCCAGATTCATCGGTGTTTTTTAGGATAGCGATGGTAGGGTTGTTGAAATAGCTGTTCAGCGTTTCTTCATCTACCCTTGAGCCATCAATAAGATCACATTCGGTTGTCCATCCTTTTTTGGAAAATTCGCCCCTGTAAGCGCTGTTTACTAATTTATTAAGGTGGGGAACGTCATTAATAGTGGCCTTTGTTATCGACATAAAAAAATAAAAATGCAAACCTAATCTTTTTGAAATACTGCGCAATAATTATTAATTGTTAGAGTTTTAATTTTTGAAAATGTTAATAGCAGCTTTGCAAAAAAGTTTGATATTAGCTGAATTGATATTAGTAAATAAAACAAAGATTATTACCTGATAAATTTATGAAATATTTAAAAAACCTGCTGCCAGCTTTAATATGTGTATTAACAACCGGCGCTGCTTTGGCCAATACAACAGTGCAACATAAGGTGGCAACACAACATCATTATCACATTCGTAATCACCACCATCGCGTTAGCCATCACGACCGTAACCGCCACTAAACGTAAATAATACGTTCTTGCGCTAAATATTTAATTACACTGGCTTTATTTGTAACATTATTAGCTACAAATAAATTGGTGAAAACTTTTTGTATATGGTTGGGTTGTATAATTAACCCAGGCGATATTAATCGTCGCTAAAATAAAATCATCCATATAAATAAAAAAGTTATGAAGTATTTAAAAGCATTGTTATTAGTTATAGTAGCCGTATTTACTTTCGGCAGCGCAATGGCGCAGGTGGAGGTAAATGCCAGAGTTGGCCAACAGCCACACTATTACCATCATCATTATCATCATCATTACGTGCGTCACCATCATTATTACCACCACAACTAAGAAAAAGGCCCCGTTAAAAAAACGGGGCCTTTTTTTATAAATTCCTATAATCTTCTCTTACTGGACTAAAAATATCAATCAATTTGCAATCGGTAATGGCCGTACCGCTGTGCCAAACTTCAGAAGGGATAACGGCAAACAGGCCTGGTTCGAGCACCTGCGGAATATCGTTCACGGTTAATTCAAATTTACCTTCAATAACAAATGAGCATTGCTGGTGAATATGCTGATGGCGTGGTACCGAACAACCTGCCTTTACCTCAATAAAGTTTATAGTATTTGTTGGTGTATGAATAAGCTTGGAGAAAAAGCCGGGAGCTATTTCTTTGGTCTCGATGTCTTTAAATTGATGAAAAATAGATGTATCCATATTAATTAAAGGGTTATTTGGGCAGTTAATCTTATTATCAGTCAAAAATAGAAATAATTGTATGTTGATTGCTGAATTGATTTTTACATATCATTATTGTGGTAGGCACAGCAAAATAAAGTAAACATTATTTAATAGATTAGCTTATTATATTTACTGAGGTGCTTTTTGATAAGCATATTTAATACAGGAAAAGAATATGAAAATTAGAAATTTAGCAATCATCTTTTTAATGGCTTGCACGCTGCAAACAATAAATGTAAAAGCTGATAGTTTGGCTCATGATAATACCGGGCTGCAATTACCGCCACCACCAAGGCGACCACCGCCGCCGCCATCTCTGCATATTAAAAACCCATTCAGACATCATCGTCATCACAGAAGTACCCATCATGGGGTAGCTATTCATTTGCCACCACACCCAAAAACTCCGCCACCACCGCCAAGGCCATAAAATATTAAAAATGATAATGCAATTAGAAAAGCGATGCCGGTATATCGGTTGAGCTTTTCTAAATTTGAGTTACTTATACCAATTTATTGAAATGGCATTTATTGATTACTACCAAATATTGGGCATAGCAAAAAGCGCCACCGACAAGGACGTTAAAAATGCTTATCGCAAGCTTGCGCGAAAATATCATCCGGATTTAAACCCTAATGATGCAGAGGCAAACAAAAAGTTTCAGCAGTTAAACGAGGCCAATGAGGTGCTAAGCGACCCGGAAAAACGAAAGAAGTACGATAAATACGGCGAAAATTGGGAGCGCGGCGAAGAGTATGAAAAATATACGCGGCAACAACAGCAGCAGACAAATAGCAGGCAAAGTAGTTATGCCGGCAATTCATCGGGATTTGATGGTTTTGGTGGAGATGATTTTTCGGACTTTTTTCAATCGATGTTTGGACAGGGTGGAGGTGGAGGATCCGCGCGGGGAAGGCAGACAAAATACCGTGGTCAGGATTTGAATGCTGAGTTACCGATGGAGTTAAAAGAAACAGCAGAAACACACAAACAGGCGCTTACCGTTAACGGTAAAAATATACGAATAAATATTCCTGCCGGGGTTGAAAACGGACAAACGATAAAAATTGCCGGGCACGGCAACGCCGGTGCAAATGGTGGCCCGGCCGGCGATTTATTCATAACCTTTGTAATTGCTGAGGATTCTCATTTTAAACGGGATGGCAACAATTTATTTACGACTGTAAAGTTAGATGTTTATACAGCCATATTAGGCGGAGAAGTAACAGTTGAAACCCTGAGTGGTAAAGTGAAAATAAAAGTGAAGCCCGAAACCCAAAACGGTACTAAGGTGAAATTAAAGGGTAAAGGGTTGCCGTTTTATAAAAAGGAAAATGAAGTTGGCGATCTTTATGTAACTTATGATATTCAGATACCGGTTAACCTTACGGAGAAGCAAAAGAGCCTGGTTGAGGAATTAAAAACTGAAAGCGAAAAGGCCAAAGTATAGCGCTTATTGAAATAAACCACTAAACTAATAAAACAAGTAGCAATGGGAAATTTAATAGCAACCACCGAAATTTCCACCTATCATGAGGTGGAATATAGTTTTATCAGCTCGCTAAATGAAGCTGGCTTATTGGATTTTGAGATAATTGATCAAACAACCTTTATTACCACAGACGATTTGCAAAAATTGGAGAAAATGATTCGAATGCACCACGAGCTGGAAATAAATATACCCGGAATTGAAGCCATTATGCATTTATTGCAGCGTGTTGAGCAAATGCAGGACGAACTGCGGACACTGCGCAATCGCCACAGAAGCTAATTGATCAATTTATAACACATATTTTCGTCGTAACTCTTCGCTCACAATATTGGCATCTTCAACTACCGATTCGGGGTATCCTATAGTTTCTAATATGGCGATACCATTTTTATTCTTAAGCACACCGGTTTTCATTTTGTAGTCAAACACCAGGCGTGTATCATGCACGGTTTCTTCAAAAGAGTAAACGGCATAATCGTTATCAAGTAACTCTGCCAGCTCCAAATCATGGGTGGATACGTAAACAAAATTCTTGTTTTCGGTTAAATAGTTAAGCACCGATTTTGCAGCTGCTATTCTTTCAATCGTGTTTGTTCCCCTGAAGATTTCATCAATAATAATCAGACTTTTTATAGGTTCATCGCCACTGCTTTGATTTATAATATCCAATATAGATAGTGCTTCGGCCTGGAAATAACTCTTATTGTCGCCCAGATCATCGGTAGTACGAATGCTGGTTTGTATTTTAAGTATTGGAGCTTTATACTCTTTAGTACAGGTAGTATAAATGGTTTGCGCTAACAGGGTATTAATAGCAATAGACCTGATGAAGGTAGTTTTGCCCGACATGTTGGAGCCCGTTATCAATACGCCTTCTTCAGACCGGGTATGTATGGAGTTAGGTACGCAATTATAAATAAGCGGATGGTACATTTCTTTAAGGTCCATCTGTTTATTATCGGTAAAAAATACTGGTTTGCTATAATAAGGCAGGCCCGATCTGATAGACATTATAGCGATAAGGCCGTCAATTTCGGCTACGTATTTGTATATCACTTCAATATCGTCACTGTATTTGTTAACGCGCTTTATAGAGGTAATATACATTAAGGGTTCCAGCAGAAACAGCACTTTTGCAAATCTGAAAAGAGCGTAGCTTAAATTTTCGGGGTTATCGGCCAGCTTACTTTCAAAGCTCACTAATTTTAAAGCGCGGGTTAAGCCCGATAGTTTATTTATACTTTCTTTAACCTGATCATCACCCTCGAAGCTTATTTTCTTTAATAATTTTTTAGCAACACCATTTAAAATTAACAGTTGAGGTAATGACCGGGTGTAGGGTGATATTTTATTTTTTGCTCCGTAATGCAAGGCAATATTACCAGCTACCAACAATAGCAGTGCCGCGAAACAAATGACGTTTGGTATAACAAATAAAGATACTGCTAAACCAATTATTGCAATTCCTGATATTCGGATAAAAAGCCGCAATGGAGCAATCATTGATAACTCGTGCTTTTGCAGAAAAAGATCGGCAATGTAATAGGCATCGGCACTGTTAAGTTTGGCGAGCTCTAATTCAAACCGTTCCAGATCGGGCCTGGGCATATTAAAAGCTTCAACCTTTTTATCAAATTTCAACAGGCTTTCAAAATCGGTTTCGGGGGTGAAAAGCTTTTTATACAGGTATTGTTTACCCGGTTTAGAGTTGGTTCGGTCAATAAAATTAAATATGTTATTTAAATCAAGATCTTCGGCTATTACAGATGTCAGTTTTGCGGCGTTGTCATCAGCATTTAAATAAGCGGCAATCAGTTTAAAATTGCGCCGGGCATTTACCGGACGGCCCCACTTATTGCGTATTCTCTCCAGCGTTTTTGTCGCTGTACTGCGTTTATCGTAGTAATTATAAACATAAAAGCCAACGATTAAAAGTGCCAGAGATGCTACGGTAACCAACCAATAAAACATATTATAAACTGTGTGAAAGTGTTGAAGTATATTCTTTAAAACCTATTGTAAATCTATTTAATCTTTAACAATAACCAATAATTATCGCCATAATTAATAAAAATATAAGTATGCTTTAAAGTAGTATGGTTTTATACGCCCGGGGTTATTAAAGGGTTGTTTTAAAATTACAGGTAATTTATAAACCCGGCTATCTTTTACCTCCCAAAAAAGCTTGTAAAGCATTTTGAGTAAACTCAGAAAGCACCAGCTCGCCGCTGATGGCCGCGCGTGTATGGAGCAGCTGATCCCAGTCTGATGTGCCTTCCCATAATATTTCCTTAAGGCCATGAAGTGCTTCGGGATGATAAGATGCAAGCTTTTGGGTAAGTTCGTTCAATGCCGAATCTAATGAAGCAATATCAGGATATACTTCATTATACAAGCCTTTTTCTTTGGCCCATTGGGCAGTTTGAAAATCGGAAGCGCGGATGGTAAGCTGAGAAAATGCAGGCAAGCCAATTTTACGGATAACAGCCGGCGATATAACAAACGGGCCTATGCCAATGGCCAATTCGCTTAACTTTATAGCGGCGGCTTCCGTTGCCAGACAATAATCTGCCGCCGAAGCCAGGCCAACCCCGCCGCCAACTGCCTTTCCCTGTATGCGCGCAATAATAATTTTCGGCGATTTACGACAAGCATTAATCACCTTTGCAAAGCCCGAAAAGAAATCGGCCCCGGCTTGTTTATCCTTTATCTGCAATAGCTCGTCAAAGCTTGCGCCGGCACAAAAAGTTCTGTCACCTTCACTTTTTATTACAATTACGCGCGTTTGGCTGTTGTTGCCTGCTTCGGTAATCTTTGCTGTTAATTCATCGAGTAATGCTGTTGGCAAAGAGTTTTGAGCAGGGTGATAGAAGCTAATGGTAGCTATGCCGCTATCGCTAAAGCTTAAAGTTACCTTTCCGTTATCAGTTACAGACATGGATTTATTTTGATGGGTTGAAATGATGTTTTCAAATTTAACTTAAAATATCATTGTTCAACATAACGAGTGGTTTTAAACCTTGAGTGTTCGAAACGTTGTTTTTTTACCGATATCGAATATGGGGTGTCACCCTGAGGCACTCGAAGGGGGTGCGTTGGGTATACGCCAATGCATTACCGCTGATGAAAAACGTGAAGGCATGGCGATTAAGGCCTTGCCCACATGCTTCGAGCGCCTCAGCATGACACCCTTTTTAATGTTTCGAACACTCGACGTTTAAAGCCCCTCGTTATAAAGGCTATTTTACTATTACCCCCAAAACCTCTTCACGCAGGTACTTGCTGATTGGCACCTGGTGCTTTTGGATGTAAAGTATATTACCTTCAATACTTTGCACCTTGTTTACGGCGGCGATGTACGATTTATGCGTTTGAATAAATTTCCCTTTGGGCAGTTTCTCCAGTAGTGCTTTTATGGTGGTATGAATAATGAGCTTTTTATTTTCGAGGTAGATGGCTGCGTAGTTTTCCATGCCCTCTACAAATAATATCTCGTCAAAGCATATTTTTTCCAGTTTACCGTTGCTTTTGGCAAACATGTAAGGGATGGCTTCGTCGTTTTTTTCTTCGCGCACAGCGAAATAGTCGCGTGCTTTCCAGGCGGCCTTTAAAAAGCGGTCGTATGAGATGGGTTTTAGCAGATAGTCCAACACATCCAATTCAAACCCTTGCAGGGCATATTGTTCAAAGGCGGTGGTAAATATTACTTTTGGCGGCCTGGAGAGCGCCTTTATAAATTCAATACCGGTAATATGGGGCATCTGTATATCCAAAAAAAGCAGGTCGACAGGTTGCTGCTGCAATAGATCACTTAATTGAATAGCATCCTCACAAACACCTTTCACATCAAGGAAGCTGATTTTTTCGACATATCCCTGCAAGCCTTTACGGGCAAAAGGTTCATCGTCAGTTATGATACACGTAATGTTATTCATAGTCCAGTTTTAATTCGGCAACAAATGTTTCCTGTTGTTTTTCTATCAGCAGTGAATGTTTTTGAGGGTAAAGCAGGTCTAACCGCCGTTTTAAGTTTTCTATGCCGATACCACCTTTTCGGATTATCGGCGGCTCAAAATCAGGTACTGAGTTTTCAACCCTGAAGATGATTTGTCCATTATCCAGCTTTGCATCAACCGTTAAATTATAATGGCCGCCAATAAATTTAAAAGCATTTTCAACCAGAGGGAGAAATAACAGGGGATAAACCAATTGGCTGTGCAATTGCCTGTCAAAGCTAATTTTCAAGTTTAGTCTGTCGCTGCTGCGGATTTTTTGCAGATCGATAAAGCTTTGCAGGTATTCTATTTCATTTATTACCTCAACCTGCAGCTGCTGATCGTACAACTGATATCTCAACAGCTCCGAAAATTTTTCAATACTGTTTTTGGCGCCCTGCAAGTCATCATCCATCTGAAAATAAATAGTATTAAGCGCATTGAACAAAAAATGCGGATGATATTGTGCCTTTAAAAATTTAAGCTCAGTTTCCAGATGTTCATTGGTCACTTTTTCCAATTGTAACTTATTATCCACATAAGCATGCAACCATATACTGCTGCGGGCAATGCCATAATACACTATGGCATAAAGTGTTGGTATCATATTAATGTCGGCTATATCGGCCCAGGATATCCAAAAGGGGTTCCAATCCCGGTGTAAGGTTATATCCATCGGTACAAATACAATATTTACCAATATAAGGTCAACCGCTACCAATATAGCCAGTTCTCTTACTATACCCTTGTAGTTTAACTGTAAGGGCCAATGCCTGTTAAAATAATTAAAAAGTTTTTGAAAAAGATAAATCGCAGTATAGCCAACAAATATAGAGCAGCTAATTTCAACAGCATTTATGTAAAATTGCCGCTCCCAAAATCGTTCCCTTACATCGGTATCGTGCAGCAGCCTTACTGTAAAATATACCAGTAAGCCATATAACCCGGGGAATATATATTTTTTGAAAAACTTCATCAGTTCAAGTTACAAATATCAGGCAGAAAGAACAGTAATCTCTTTTAAATTTTGAGGCTCTGTAGTAATCACAGGCTTTGTTTCTGTTTTAGCCTTCATACCAAACAGGAAGCGGGTTACAGCGTAAGGACGTATTAGCAGGTGGTAAATACCCACGGTTATAAAAAGCGTCATTGCCACGGTGTACAGGTACTTTGATAGAATGCTTTCATTAGGTACTTGCACAATGTAATATACCAAAACCACTATTACTGTTTGATGCAGAATATAGAACGGATAAACCGCCTGATTTAAGTAATCCAACACCTTTATTTTACGGTTAAGGTATTTTTTACCATAGCCAACCAAAGCCAAAACCCATCCCCATGCTACTATTGGAAACAACGAGTAAAATAAAGGATCAAATGTATCGGTATGAAATGGCCAGGCTTCGTGACCGGGTTCAATTTTATTCCAACGTAAATAATCCAGCAATAAAAAGCCTAAAAAACCAATGGTAAGTGCAAAACGACGGTTCCGTTCCAAGCTATCCATTAATTTAGGTTGAGTAATGCAGATGAAACCCGCCAGCAGGAAAAATAGCCAATAAATAAAGTAAACACCATCATGTACCAGGTCATTGGTTTCTGTGTGATTTTCGGCCAGCAAGGCATACCATACAATACCCGGGAGCATGATCAGGTAAATCCATTTGCCGTTGGCCAGCATGGCCAGTTTAGCTTTTAGGGCGATGCTTATGGGCGATGCCATCCAGGCGAATAGGGGTGCGAAAAGTAAATCGTAAATAAATAGATATACAATGAACCACAAATGGTGCCAGCTAAAGCTACCTTTTGGATATGGGATAAAATTGAATACCGTTTTGTAAAAGTTCCAGAAAGTGCCCTGGTATCCTTTATCTAACCATTCCATATAAATTTGAGGGGGTACAATAACCAGCATGCCAAAAAGTACAGGAATAAACAGTCGGCGAAACCTTAAGCCAATAAAACTTAAACTACTGCGCCGCTGCATCATAAAGTAACTTACCGTACCCGATATGAAGAACAAAAGCGGCATCCTGAACAGGTGCAGGAAGAGATTCGATTCCATCATCAGATAGCTGGTTTCGTGGTTTTTAATATGCCAGGAGTTTTCGGCTACATAAGGCATGGCCGAGTGGAAGAATAATACACCCACTATGGAGAATATTCTTAACCAATCGAGATAGGTTTGACGCGGTGAGGTTTCCATTGCTTTAATTTTTCAATAAAGAAACTTCACAATTACTACCAATAGAAACATTTTTGACCACAGGTCAATTTTTGGTGACCACTGGCAATTTACCCCGAAATACTAGACGTTGATTTGCCTGATCAGGCTACCGAATGATAGTTAATTACTTTTCAATTTTGGTTAAAGGTAGTTCGAAATAAAAGCTTGCACCTTTGCCTAATTCGCTATCAACACCAATTTTGCCTTTGTGGTTTTGGATGATGCCCGCAGAAATGTATAAACCCATGCCCAAACCGCCTGTCATAAATCTTTTATCCTCAACGCGATAAAAACGCTCGAATATCTTTTCTTTCTGATCTTCCGAGAGGCCTATTCCAAAGTCAATAACCGAAACACGCACCCTATCATCATGTAATGATGTTTTAATGATCACCGTTTTATTTTCCTGCGAGTATTTAACGGCATTGTTTATCAGGTTCATTAAAACCTGTTCCAATCGTTCGGCATTGCCTTTAATAAGGTATTGATTGCCGTCTTCATTCATAAAAGTGTTTTCGGGGTATATATGCTGCGCATTTTCTACGCAGCTTTCTATCAATTGGGTAAGGTTTACATTTATAAACTCATACTCCATTTTACCGGCCTTTATTTTACTTACATCAAGCAGGTCATTAATCAATAACTGCAATTTGCTCAAGGCGTTATTAGCCTTATTAATATATTGTGTAACAGCCGGTGGAATATTTTCTTTTTTGTAGGAAGTGATTAATTGCAGGTATCCTTTAAGGCTGGTTAACGGCGTTTTTAATTCATGGCTGGCAATGCCAATAAATTCATCCCGCTTTTCCATCTCTTTTTTCTGGTCCTCAATATCTGTAGCGGTACCTACCCAATATACAATCTCGCCATCCTCGTTGCGTAGGGGTACGGCGCGGTTTAAATGCCACCTGTAGCTATCATCTGCTATTCGTTTATAACGATTCTCAATCTCAAAAACCTCACCCTGTTGTAATCCTGTAGTATATTTCTCGTAAGTGGGGGTCACATCGTCGGGGTGCAGAATGCCTCTCCAACCAAACTCCCGTGTTTCTTCTAAACCCAAACCAGTATAAGTGTACCATTGCTGGTTGAAATAATTAATCTCGCCATTGGGCAGATTGGTCCAGGTCATTTGGGGGATGTTGTTTGCCAGGTACTTAAAATGTTCGCGACTTAAAAATAGTTCATTGGTCCGATCTTTTACTATGTCCTCTAACTCATTATTTAACTTTTCGGTAGCCATATGGGCCGCCGCCAATTGCAGGTTTTTTATCCGGAGCTGATTTTCCGTCTCTTTCAATATAGAGAGATCGGTAAGAATAAGACTTAAGGCAACACCTTCGTCCAGTTCGAGTGTATTACAGGATAAAAGGCATGGGATCAGTTGACTATCTGCATCCATCAACTCAATTTCATCTTTACAATCTTCCTCCCATGCATCGTCTATTAATGATTCAAATGCCTGCCGGGATGATGGCGCTATAAAGCCGTTAAAAACCAAACCAATAGTTTTTTCCAATGGCATTTTTACCATATTGGCAAATCTTGAATTGCTATACAAAATCAACCCCTCGCGATTAATAGTGACCGCGCCTTCATTCATTTTCTGAATAAAGACCCGGTAAGTTTGGTCGGCAGTTTTTAGTGTGTATAATTGGTGGCTTTCGCCATTATTTACTATTAAGGCGTCAACCTGCCCTGTGCGGATAGCCTCAATAGTATCATTGGCTTCCTCCAGTTGCAGCGTTAGTTCTTTCTTTTCGCTCAATAACTGCTCATATGTTATTTTTGCTTGTTCCATGTTATGTATTAGCTGTTATGCTGAGCCCTCTGAGTAATTTATCTGTATTTGACATATCGCCAATCAGCCTTCTTTCCGGAAAAGGGAGTTTTTTTATCAGCATGGGCAGTGCAATTATCTGTTCGCTCTCCGCTATTAAAGGCTGTTGATAAACGTCAATTATTTCCAGTTCATACCTTCCTTTTAAGTGGGTTTCGCAAACCTGTTTTAAGTTGGATATAGCCCGCGACGAATTTGGTGTGGCCCCTGTTACAAACAAACGTAATTGGTAAACATCCTCATTAATTGAATTGCTTTCTTCTGTAACCTGCTGTTTTTCAGTCATTATAATTTAGTTTACCGGGCGTATGTTTAAACCTACCAATACTTTTTCTTCGTTTGATAGGTCGCCTATAATTTTCCTGATAGGCTCCGGTACTTTTCGTACCAATGTTGGTATAGCAAAAATCTGATCGCCTTCTGCCAGCTGAGGCTGCACCAGTAAATCTATTACCTCTATAACGTATTGCCCTTTCAAGTGTTCTTCGCAATATTTTTTTAAATTGGTTAAGGCCGTTACAGACTTTGCTGTTTTACCGGCAACATATAGCCTTAATTCATATTTATTTTCGGGAGAGTCCATTATTCTTTTTTTTCTTATTTAGAAGAAGCTTTATCACCACCTCTAAGTTTTGTTAATGCATCACGATTATTTTCGGATACTTTTTTTATTAGTTCTTCTTCAACAGATATTTTATTCAGTTCGTCTTCGGCCGATTCAAATTCCGATTGAAGGTTCGCAATTTTTGCCTCCAGCATTTTTCGTTTACGATCAATTTCCCGGTCCTTCATATTAACCGCATTGCCGCGTAATACTTCTCCGGTTTTTTCCTGTAGCCTTTGTGCTTCGCGGGCCGAACCAATGAGTACGCCCTCAGGGCCGAGGTAAACATCAACCAAATCAATCCCATCATCGGTAATAATAAATTCCCTAACCTGGTTGGAATGTCTCATTCCGCGCGATTTCATGATGTACATACCCCTGTTGCGTTCTCCGTTAAATTCAATATCCCTTACCAAAAGCCAGGAATCAACTAATGATGAAACACCTTCGTCAGTTTGTTCATTAACCACAGAATTTAAGCTCAGCGCTGTAAACATTACCGTTATCTGTTCCTCCTGTAAAAAATCTATCAGCCTTATCAGCATAGATTTTACTTCGCTAACCGTACCAATAGTTACTAAATTGGTTATCGGATCAATGATCACTGCATCGGGTTTAAAGTTTTTGATAATTTTATACATCGCTACCAAATGCTGCTCCAACCCATGAAGTGTTGGTCTGGAAGCATGAAACAATAGCGAATCGTTATCAATATATTGCTGCAAATTAACGCTGATTGATTTCATGTTACGAATAATTTGCTTTGGCGATTCTTCAAAAGCAAAATACAGGCAGCGTTTTTGTTGTTTGCAGATTTCGTTTGCAAAGCAGGCAGCTATACTTGTTTTACCTGTGCCAGCCGAGCCCGAAACCAACACACTGCCTCCTTTAAAAAATCCTTTGTTGTCCAGCATTTTATCAAGTGCGGGGATGCCGGATGAAACCCTTTCAGTCGATACGTCTTTTTCGAGATTGAGGGAAGTTACCGGTAATACAGCTATACCATCCTCATCAATTAAAAAAGGATACTCGTTGGTGCCATGTAATGATCCCCGGTATTTTAAGATACGCAAACGGCGGGTTGATATTTGATTGATAACCCTGTGGTCAAGCAATATAACGCAGTCAGAAACATATTCTTCCAGGCCCTGGCGAGTAAAGGTATTGCCCTCACCACGTTCGCCGGTAATGATGGCTGTTACTCCTTTTTCTTTTAACCAGGTAAATAATCTGCGCAATTCGGCACGTAATATACCCTGATTGGTTAAGCCCAAAAAAAGGTTTTCAACAGTATCCAATACAACACGCTTGGCGCCTATGCTGTCAATAGCGTAACCCAAACGGATAAACAAGCCTTCCAGGTCGTACTCCCCGGTTTCTTCAATTTCGCTCCGGTCAATATGTACATAATCAACTTTTAGTTTTTTCTCTTCCTGAAGTTTTACCAGGTCGAAACCTAATGAGGTTACATTCATGGCCAGCTCGGCAGCTTTTTCCTCAAAGGCCATAAACACGCCGGGTTCATTAAATTCGGTAGCTCCCCGTACAATAAATTCCAACGACATCAGCGTTTTGCCACAGCCGGCTCCGCCGCAAATTAGGGTTGGTCGTCCCGTCGGAATGCCTCCACCGGTTATTTCATCGAGGCCGGTAATACCGGTTGGTGTTTTTGGTATTTGAGGATAATTGAATTTAGTTTTTTTGTTTTTATGATGATGGTTAGTCATTATTGAAAAATAAATAGCACAAATAATTAATTTAACATTATGTTTTATATCAAATTCTATAAATGGAAACAGGCTCAAATTGTTTTTGAATATTTTTTCCTTAAAGAATTTGTTACAAAAGGAATATAAAGCTAAGTGTTACTGGTGTATCTACTTAAAATATTGATAATTAGTATTTATATGCTTTGCTTTGAGGGCGATAGAAGGGGGTAGAGGAAGAAAAAAATCATCTTATTAAAATAAAATGTGGATATTTTAATAAGATGATTAAATACTGTATTTAAAAAGAATGGTACTAGAATTTATAAGTAAGGCCTGCCCCGAAAATCTGTTTCACTTGTAACAGGGAGTGGTAGGCCGTTACACCATCGGTTATTACCGGAATTTTAGCATTTGGATCAGATATAAGCTCAACGCCTGCATTTACAGTTACCACTTTATTCACTTTCATGTAAAGGTTGGCAGCATAATCCATGTAAACATTCTGAGGTTTGCTGAGATAATTGGAGTATAACTTCAAAATGTTTTCGAATGAAATATTCTGCACAAGGTTAACCTTGTAATAAGCATCCAAAGAAGCACCAAACTCAAAAAGGCTTTTGCTGCCCGGTGTTACACCGAATGAGCCGATTGATGAAAGCGAATCATTTTGAACGATAGTAATACGCGCAGCAGCAGGCGAAATGTTGATTCTGAAATTGTCGGATTTCTTGTAAGCAAACCCCGGCCCGAAAGTAAGGTAGGCAGGTGCAAAAGCTGCCGAAATTAGTGTGCGGTTATTGTTGGCGTCATACGAGTAACCATTGGTAAACTGCGTTTGAAAGTTGGCATAAAAGGTATAAAGCCAGTATTGCGCAGCCTGGTAGCCTAAAAGACTGTTGAGTATAATCCGGTCATCATTTTTTCGCCAATCGGTACCGGCTTGTTTACTCAGGCCATAACCAAATATTGCTTTGTTGTCCCAGCTCCATTTGTCTTTTTTGTAATTGAAATCATAATCCAGAACAATGTTCAAAGCCACTGAGTTGGAGCCGCCCGCCGACCAGTTAGAAAATGAACTTTGATTAATCAGAATAGTGTTTTGGCCATGAATGGTCCAGATTTTTGTGGTGTCTTTCGGCGCGGGCGTTTGTGCCAAAACCCCAAAACTAATAAGCGAAAATGCTAAAATAAGTAGGTAATGTTTCATATGGAAAGGTGTTTTAATAATTCATCAATGGCAAAACTACAAATCGTTTTAAATACCAAGATAATAAATATCTATAAATAATTTAACGAATAGGCAATAGATTTGCATCCCGCTTATTAATATAAAGCTCTTTTAAAGTATAAATAGAGGCATAAAAAATGTGTGTTTTTATTTTTTTTGTTGAAGCTTTATTTTCTAATTTAGTAAAAATAAACAGAGAACAATTTTCTGTTGATTAACCTAACCTTTATGTCACAAAACCTATTTTTCAAAAAGGAAAGCGAGGTAACACCCGCTAACCTGGGAGATGCTATTCAGCAGGCAATTGAAATTGAAATTGCCACCATCCCCGTTTATTTGTACACTTATTATTCGATTAACCGCTCACCCGATCAGGACGCTATTAGTGGTTCGCTGGTACAGGAACTGGTTAAAAGCGGCAAATCTGTTGCTGATGCCAGCGCTATTGCGCTTGACCTTTCGGCGGAGATTATGGTGTATGCTAATAAAGCCGGTGCTTTAATTATGAGTGTAGTAATTGAAGAGATGCTGCACATGGCGCTATCATCAAACTTAAAACAGGCGCTTGCAGGCCTGCCCGATCTGGTAGGTAAATCGCCAAGTGTTTGGCCCACTTGTTTACCGGGACACGAACCCGTTTTCTGGATAAATAAGGCAGGTTTCTCGCTTAAACAGTTAGAGACATTTTTAAAGATTGAAAGTCCTGATCCTTTGGCTGATGTCGGCCTGCTACAGGCGCCCATCCCTTACAAAACCATTGGTCAGTTTTATGACATGATTAAGGAATGCATTGCCACTAATGATCTGCCGTATAATACCCATTCGCCGCAATTGCTGCCGGGCAAAGGTTATTACGCACAGAATAATATTGATACCGTTTATTACGATAAGGATCACAAACCACATTTTACCAATGCAGAAGACAGCGGCGATCTTTTATATGTTTTTGACAGAGATTCGGCCCTGCATGCTATTACCTGTATTGTTGACCAGGGCGAGGGTACAAAAGATGTACCCGGCTTAAACCCGGATGGCTCGGTAGATTGCACAGCAATAGTTCCGGCTGATTTTGATGATAAAGATAAAAAGGAACTGTGCCATTTTGAAAAATTTGCCCAGATATATTGCCACTATAAAACCCTGTCGAACAAATTTAACAGCTTGGATATTGGTGTTGTTGATATCAGCAAGTATTTTGTAACTAAAGTGCCTTTGAACCCTTTAACGGTAGATTATCCGTCAAATATTGCCCCGGTATCCGATTTGTTAAATGGTATTTATACCTATCTGTTTGTAATGGTTGAAAACTGTTATATGAAAGCAGGCAGTACCCAGTTTGAGATATTTATGTTCGGGGTTCATAAATCCATGATCTTTATTTTGAACTCTATTTGTGGCGATATTATGAAGCTTACTTATACAACCCCGCAGGGAGAGGTTTGTGCGGCTGTGCCAACCTTTGAAGATTATCCGTTTGGATTGCTATCCAGCCCAAAATCACAATTGATTGATCTGTACAATACGGCAGTTGCAGTTTATCCAACCATCAGCTACCTGGGGCCACGGATACTTGATTTACCGGATGTTCCGTTGAAAATACGTGGTAAATTTTAATAATTAACTGATTTAATAATACTCAAAACAGCATATTATGGCTATTGTAAATTATAATCCTAACGTATCACTTTGTGGTGGAACTCCGCCAGCTCCTGCACCAGCCCCTCAAGGTGCTGCGCCGGGTACAAGTGTTACGCCTTCTGTTGAACTGCATGTTTGTATGGGGCTTAATGCTTGCAAGGGACATGACCGTAACGGAACCAATAACTGCGCTGGCACCGGCTATTGTGCCACAGCACAACAACATAACTGCCAAACCCTAAATAATTGCCGCGGCCAGGGCGGTTGCGGTCTTTATGGCGATGCTGAACAACAACTTATACCCGGCGCTAATGAGTGCGCATGGCAGGGCAGTTGTGCCGTACCTATACAGGCCGAACGTTTTAGCACCCTTGGCGAAAATGCAGGCAAAAGTGTTTGGCTGCAGGCGCGCAAATTATTTGAACAACGAATGGTAAAGGCAAACAGAAGTTACGGTAAGGCTCCCTATAAATGTGGTCCGCCTCAAAACTGGCTGGTATCGGTATTGGGTTCTTATGATTCATGCGGAAACAGCGGCGATAAACGTTGCTCATTCGGTTTCAATGACCCAGAAGTGCATGCCAAAGAACTTTGCGAAGGAAAAAAGGAATAGAGCATTTTAATGAAAGATAAAGAAGCTTATAGTAACGCGGTAAAATGCTTACCCAATCCCGGTTTAGGCTTAGGGCTCAGGAGTAAGCATTTTAACTATATCATTGAACACGAACCTGCGGTTGATTGGTTTGAAGTGATCTCGGAAAACTTTATGGATTCGGGCGGCAGGCCGCGGCATGTATTGAGGCAGGTAGCAGAAAAGTATCCAGTAGTAATGCATGGGGTATCGCTTTCCATCGGTAGTACTGATCCGCTGAATTTGGAATATCTTTCAAAACTAAAAATGCTGGCGGCAGAGGTGAAACCTTTATGGATAAGTGACCACTTGTGCTGGACAGGAGTAAACAGCCTGAATACGCATGATCTTTTACCGGTTGTGCTGAATGAAGAATCACTAAAGCATATCTGCAGCAGGATTAACCAGGTGCAGGACTTTTTAGAACGCCCGGTTGTTTTTGAAAACCCCAGCACTTACCTCACCTTTAAACAATCAACCATAGCGGAATGGGATTTTTTGCGATACATGACCGAAGAAACCGGCTGCGGCTTATTGCTTGATGTAAATAATGTATATGTATCGGGTTTTAACAATGATTTTGACCCGGTACATTATATCAATCAATTACCTCACGATAGTATTGTGCAGATGCATATTGCAGGTCATCAACATTGTGGCGATTACATTATTGATACTCACGACCGCAAAGTGGTTAACGATGTTTGGAAACTGTTCACTTTAGCCTGGCAGTTAACCGGCAGCGTTGCAACCTTATTGGAGTGGGACAGCAATATCCCAGAATTTGAAGAATACCACGCAGAATTACTGAAAGCCAAACAATTTATGAGCAGTATAGGCTCGGGAGAATACATTACTGAACACGGTGAACAGTTCGAAGCTGCGGTATCAAACCCGGTTGATTTTTTGGTGAATAATGTACTGATCAATTAAAAAATATAGCGGAAATGGGTGGTGATGATTTTTCTTTGGTTGAATTGCAAAACTGGATGCAGGGTATGCTGGTTAAATATGTCCCGGTAACCAATAGCCGGGGAGGAGAAGCAGTGACGGTTGAGGATCTGGTTAATTCTTCGAAAAGATTAAATGCCATTCGTCATTTGGATATATATAGGCATAGCTATATTGCCCGGCTGCGGGCCTGTATGCAAAATCAATTTAGTGCCCTTACCTATGCTCTGGGAGCTGATTTGTTTGAGGCCTTTGCCGATCAGTTTCTGGATACTTATCCATCAGAAAGTTATACTTTGAATACGCTGGGCGAAAAATTTGCAACTTTTTTAGAAGAAACACGGCCCGACAAAGAGCTTAATGAAAAAGAAACCTGGCCCGATTTTATGATTGAACTGGCTGGTTTTGAATATGCACTGTCCGTTATTTTTGATGAGCCGGCCGAAGAACATCGACCCATAGCAACTGAAGAAACACCGGATGGAAATTTACGATTAGCACCAGTGTTTCATCTTTTTAAGCACCAGTACCCGGTTTGTAAATATTATTTGGATTTTAGTCAGCAACAGGAACCCGAATTGCCATTTCCGGAAGAAAGCTATTGTGTAGTAACCCGGCGCAATTATAAGTTAGGTTTATTTACCATAAGAGCAGCACAATATTATTTCTTGCTGCGTATGCAGCAAGGCAAATCCGTTGAACTGGCAAAGCAAGATCTTATCAGCGGCTTCAAGTTTAAAGCGGATGACGTAGATGCCATTTGGCCCCAATGGAAAAAGAATTTTATTACATCCGGATTTTTTGATGCGGTTTAATGATAGTGTAAACTAACTACAGGATTATTCACCAAAAGGGTAAATTTTTTACAGGGATAGACAAGTGTTCGCGGTGTTCACAGCGTTCACGCGTTCAAAAATGAACACTATGTGAACATTTCTTATGTTGATTATTGTTATGAGAAAATAGTAAAGAACATTCCAACAGCTGCTGCACCCATCGCAATAAAGGTGATCCAAAGTATAGTTGTTGATGGCCACTTACTTTTAAACTTGCCCATAATTTTTTCGCTTCCCGCTATTTTAAGTATCAGAAACAAAAGCGGTACAGCCGCAACGCCATTTAATACTGCCGCATAAACCAATGCCTTTACCGGATTAACACCTACAAAATTTAACAAAAGCCCAATAACTGTTGCCGCAATAATAACTACGTAAAAGCCTTTTGCTTTTTTAAATTTCAGATTTAAACTTGCCTGCCAATTAAAAGCCTCGGCCACGGAATAAGCAGCCGAGCCCGAAAGTACGGGAATAGCCAATAAGCCCAACCCTATAATACCTATTGAAAATATGAGCTTTGACAAAAAGCCCGCATGCGGAAAAGTATGTACTAAAGGCTCAATAGCCTTAGCAGCATCGGCGGCGGTATTTACATCTCTAACTCCGCTGGCATGTAAAACAGTTGCCGCTACAACAATAATGCTCCAGGTAGCAAATTCAGAAATTATCATACCAAAGGTATTGTCGGTACGCATTTTTCTAACGCTTATCCAGCTAATGTTGGTCATGCCCTCATTAATCAAGTGCCTTTCCTTGTCTTCTTCTACTTCTTGCGAAGCTTCCCAGAAAAACATGTACGGCGAAATGGTTGTACCCAAAACACCCGTAATAATAAAAAAGAAAGCAAACGAAAGTTCAAAATGGGGCACCACCGTGGCTTTTAAAACAGTAGCCCATGGCTGATGCACAATAAACAATGTTATTGGATAGGCTAATAATGCCACCGCCAACCACTTCAATATTTTTGAATAGACCTTATAATTGGTGAATACCTCGAGTAATAAAATGATAACGGTGAAGCCCAAAGTAAGTGCAATAAAAGGTAAAGGCACCAAAAGCTGTGCTGCCGCCGCCATAGCACCTAAATCGGCCCCTATATTAATGGTATTGGCAATAACTACCAATCCTACGGTGGCATACAAAACGGTACGACTATATTCTTCTTTTATAATAGTGGTAATACCTTTTCCGGTTACCAGGCCTATCCGGGCGCAGGCCTCTTGTACGGCAATCATCAGGGGCAGCATATAAAGCGCCGTCCATAGTTGGCCATATCCAAACTGGGCCCCGGTTTGTGAATAGGTAGCAATGCCTGATGGATCATCATCGGCAGCGCCGGTAACCAGGCCTGGTCCAAGAACCCGCCAAAAACCTTTAATCTTAGCGGCAACTTCGGTTTTCTTTTTCATAAGTAAATTAACAGGGGCAGATGAATTTATTTTACGCGTTTAAAACTCTGGATGAATTTAAAGGTAATTAATCAATTTTTGGCCTGTGTGTGTTAATTTCGTTAAATATTTAACAGGGTAATAACCAGTAGAGTAGGTTAAGGTAATATCTTTTTGGTTAAATATTATTTAAATTTAAAATCATAACTTTAAATTGTCGCAATTTTATTCCAGTAAATGAGTGCAGAAACAGTGATAGATTTACCTGAAAGCATTTTTCAGTTGATATTTGAAAAATCTCCTGGTTCTTTATTAGTTAAAGCTAATCCGCCATATTTTACTATTCTGGCTGCAAGCGATTCTTATTTACTCATAACTTCCACCACAAGAGAAGATATTATTGGTAAAGGTTTTTTTGAAGTTTTTCCGGATGACAGTGTGCAAATGGAAGAAAATTCAAAAGCCAGGCACGTATTTAATAAAGTAATAGTTACACGGCAAAAGATTGGTATTCCAAATTATCGTTTCGATGTTTTTAATCAGGAAATAAAAGAATCCGAAATACATTTTTGGTCGTGCAGTAATACACCGATTTTGGGAGCCGATAACCGGGTGGCCTATATCCTTAATACGGTTGTTGATATAACTGAAGAGGTAAATGCCAAGGAAGCCGCCCTGGAAAGTGAAAGCCGTTTGCGCCTGGCAACGGAGGCTGCCGCGCTGGCAACATGGGACCTGAATTTAGAAGATCAAACCATTATTTATTCGCCACGCTTAGCGGAGATATTTGGAAGCCCGGCCAGTACACATTTGTCGCTTGCTGACATAAGAGAGCGTATTAATGCCGATGATATGCACAATATAGTGTTGAGAGCATATTTTGAAGCACTTGAAACCGGCAATTATATTTACGAGGTTAAAGTTTTGTGGCCAAATGGGTCGGTGCATTGGATAAGGACCCAGGGTGTGGTTATAAAAGACGAAAGGAAGAAACCGGTACGGATGTTGGGCACCATATTGGATATTACCGAGAGCAAACGAGATGAAATAAGGAAAAATGATTTTATCGCCATGGCCAGTCATGAGCTTAAAACGCCCCTAACTTCTATAAAAGCCTATTTGCAGATCCTTTTAAAAAAAATGGCTCCGCTGCAGGATAGCTTTGTTTCAAACGCTTTGTTAAAGGCGGGTTATCAGGTTAATAAAATGTCTGATTTGATTCACGGTTTCCTTGATTTGTCAAAACTGGAATCGGGGAAACTGCATTTGCAGGAACAGCTTTTTGATATCAATAAATTGATTGCCGATGTTATTGCCGAAATAAATGTGGTTAGCCCGGGTAACAGTATCAGGTTTAAGCATTACGAACCTATTTTTATAAATGCCGATAAAGAGAAAATTGAACAGGTAGTAAGCAATTTTTTAAGCAATGCTATAAAATATTCCGACAAAGGCAGCTTAATTCATATCACCAGTGAAAAATACGATGGAAACCTGGTGGTTTCTGTTGCTGATGAGGGAATAGGCATAAAGCTTAAAGATCAGGAGAAATTGTTTCAACGTTTTTATCGGGTTGAAAGCGAGAAAATGAAAAATATATCAGGCTTCGGTATAGGCCTTTACCTGGCCAGCGAAATTATACTGCGCCACAAAGGAAAAATTTGGGTTGAAAGTGATGATAACGTCGGCTCAACTTTTTATTTTAGTTTGCCTTTGCCGATCTCGTAATCGGAAAAGTAAGCCTCGTGAAGTTTTTGAGACTCCACAAGGCGTTTTGTTTATTATAGATTGAATTCTGTTTCATCTGCACTTGGCCCGTAGCTTCCCGGTATCGGTACGTTTAACAGCCGAAGGAATACACCCAGTTGTGCACGGTGGTGTACGGTTTGACAAAAGGCCATACGTATAACTTCTACCTTGGGCGAGGAGCTGTAAGTTTGATCGCCGTTGCGTAGGGTCCAGTTACGCAACAGTTCTGGTTCGTTGGTTTCAGAAAGACTGCTATAACCGCCTTTGTACGATTCTTCAAAGACTTCCAGCAACCTTTTAGTGTCATTTATAACTTCGGGCTGATATGGATTGGCGGCAAAATCCAATTCATCTGTGGTTATTACCATTGTTACCCAGCCGGGTAATTCGGCAATATGTGTTGCAAGCCTTCTTACTGTCATGCTTTTTTCATGCGGCTGCCAATCGAACTTATCGGCAGGAATGCGTTCAAGCATTTTACGGGTTGTTTGAGCTTCTTGCTCCATCTCCTTTAATAACATTGGGATAATGTCCATAGCGTTGTTGTTTTTAATTGTTATACAAATAAAACAAGCGCCAATGACAGCCCTATGTCAACAGGTTTTTAGTTTTTGAATTAAAGTTGAAAAGATTAAAATATGGAAAGCTTACTGGTGGAAACGATAAATAGATTCGCCTAAAAATCCATGAAGTAATCGGTAAGTGATTTAAAGTCGTCAAACTTTAAATTGTAATCGTCTGTATCTCCAAAGCCGTAGCTCACAAATACAAAAGGAACGCCGGCTTTGCGGCTTTCTTCGCCATCGCCTGCGGTATCGCCAATATAAACGGAGCTTTTGAGCTCATGCTTTTGCATCAGCAATTTAAGGTTATGGTTTTTTGGCATAAAATTTACGCCATAAGCCATCTCATCGGTAATATGTTCGTCAATACCGGCCCAATCAATAAATAACCTGATAATGCCTTTGGCACAATTGCTTAAAATAAATAGGGGATATTTGGTTGCCAGGCGCTGTAAACCTTCTTTAACGCCTTCGTATAAAATACCGCCCTTTTTGGGCAAAAGTGTGCGTCGTTTCTCGTTCACTAATGCATAAATTTCCTGCCTTTTTTCGTCATTAAAATCGGGCATTATAACGCTGATTACTTTTTTGCCTTCCCAACCCACCATTTTGGCTAAATCATCACGTTCAACAATGATATTAATCCCTAACTCATTAAAAACAACATTCCACGAATGGGCGTAAGTATCAACAGCATCCCAAAGGGTACCGTCCATATCAAATATTAAACTATCGGGTTTTTGCATTAGTTTTTTAGAGAAATAGAGTATTTACACTTTTAGTTGCGTGCGACTTAATTTGCAATAATTTGTGTTTTTACCTCTTTGTCAAAATTTTCCATTACCAATACTGCTGCGCCAATTAATTCGGCGTCAAAACCCAAATCAGATATCAGCAATTCGGTACCTCTCGAAAGTCTCGGAATACAATATTTGTGCAGCGCCTGCTGAATAGGGGCAAGTAATATTTTACCAACCTTGGCACCACGACCACTCAGCACAATAGTTTCGGGGTTCATTATATGGATCAATATGGCCAGTGCTTTGCCAATTTTATAGCCGGCATCAGAAAATAGCTCAATGACAAACTGGTCGCCATTATTGGCTGCTTCCATTATTGCTTCGCCCATTTGTTTCGACTGTGCTTCGTCTAAATGTTTTAAACTGGTAATGCGGCCATTTTCAATACCTTCAATAGCCTTTTGCAGTACCACCAGCATTGATGCTTCAGCTTCGAGGCAGCCGCGTTTACCGCAGGTACAAAGCGCACCATCTTCTGATAATGGTATGTGGCTAAATTCACCTGCAAAGCCGTTACGTCCTCTGAATATTTCGCCATTAACAATCATACCCAAACCGATACCCCAACCCAGGTTAATCACCATTACTTCCTTTTGTGATTTAGCTATACCGAATTTTTGTTCGGCGAGGGCGATTAAGCTGGAGTCGTTATCAACGTAAGCCGGTAAGCCTGTTTCATCGGTAATATATTGGGTTAGCGTTTTATCACCTGCATCTAAATAGGTGTAGTTGATGCCCTTAATTGGGTTGATAAAACCGGGCATACCGATGCCTATACCGGCTATTTTATCGCGGCTAACGCCCGATTGATTGATATATTGGTTTATATTTTCCGTTAGCTTTTCGAGTGCGCTATTGTTGTTTAGTAACCTCAATTCAAAAGTCTGCAATTCGGCAACGGGGTGGTTTAGTAAGTCAACCAGTTGAAGCCGGGTTGATAACTGGTCCATTGCAATGGAAAGAATATACATAGCATTGGAGTTGATGGCATACATTAAGGGACGGCGACCACCGCTTGAAGGAGCGTAACCTTGTTCAACAACAAAACCCTCATCAATTAATTCATTAACCGCTTTTGCAATGGACGGAATACTTTTGTCAAACAACTCGCTTAGTTCGGCACATGACATTGCCTTATCAAAATAAAGGCATTTAATGATCATGTTTTTTAAAAGCGTGCTTTTCAAATTCTTAGGTTTAACTTCCATTATATAGTTCGGTTTATAAATAGGCTCATTTATCCCTTTAAGCGGGGGAATTAAATCTGTTAAAATTATAAATAATGAAGCAAATCGCAATAGGTTTAATTAATTAAGCGTATTAAATACACTTTTAAAAATTAAACTATACATTTTCTATAGATGAAGCATCATTTACACAAATAAAACATTATTTATAATATGTTTTATATTCATTTTCAATATTTATAATATCTGAATCATTTGATCCGTTTAGGTATGTTGTCTGGACAGGTGGGGAGGGAGCAAAAACAAAGAACGCTTTGCTACGGCAAAGCGTTCTTTGTTTCATAATTTGAAAAAGCCCTTACATTAAAAATGCGCTCCAAAAATTCCGAAATCGAAACTCCGACCGCATGCCGCCTTAGCTTTAGCGGTGGCGCACTTCCGAAATTAATTAACCACTTCAAACTCCTGTTTCAGTTTGATGTCTTCAGACGAATGCCCAATCATTATTTCAAACTTGCCTGGCTCAACTGTCCAGTTCATGTTTTTATCTAAAATAGTCAGGTCATCCGGGTGCAGGGTGAACGTTATTGTTTTCTTTTCACCAGGGTTAAGCGGTACGCGTTCAAATCCGCGCAGATCATACTCATAGGTAGTAACGCTGCTTACTTCCTGTTTAAGGTAAAGTTCAACCACATCATCGCCTTTTAGCTGACCAGTGTTGGTTACATCAACCGTAACGGTAACATCGCCCTGCTGGTGTTCTTTTTTGGGCGATACCTGCAAATTTGAATACTCAAAAGTGGTGTAACTTAACCCATAGCCAAACGGATAAAGTGCACCGTTAACACTGGTTTTACCCCAGCTGTTTGCTCCGCCCTGCGGTGCTTGCGAGCCTTGTTTAAAAGGGAAGTTAAATTCTATTTGTCCCGTTGTTTTTGGGAAAGTGATGGAAAGCTTACCGCCAGGATTGTTATCGCCAAATAAAGTTTCGGCTATTACTTTGCCACCTTCAGGACCGGGGAACCAGGCTTCCAATATGGCAGGTACATATTTGTTTTCCCAGTTTACTGTTAACGGCTGTCCGTTTATCATTACCATAATTACCGGTTTGCCGGTAGCTTGTAAAGCTTGGATCAGTTTTAGCTGACGGCCGGGTAAATTAAGCCCAGTGCGCGACAAACTTTCGCCAACGCGATCAACATCTTCACCAACAACAGCAATTACCACGTCAGATTTTTTTGCCTGCTGCACTGCCGAATCAATAGATGCCTGTTCATCGCTTGTAAGCGGGGTTTCAATGATCTCGCTCTCTGGCCAGGTGGCATCAACTATATTGCAACCTTTTGCATAGTTTACGGTTGCACTGCTACCAACGTAATTCTTAATTCCATCTAACACGCTTGTCATGGGGTTGTGCGATGGGCCGTAGCGGCTAACTTCAAAATTGGTTTCCATGGCTAACGGCCCGGTAACCAGTATATTTTTAATAGCCGATTTATTTAGCGGTAATAGGTTGTTTTCGTTTTTAAGCAATACCATCGATTCGCGGTTCATTTTCAATCCCATTGCGGTAGCTTCTGCATTGTGCACAATTTTATCAGCCGCTTTCGGGTCCTCAACATAAGGATGATCGAATAAGCCTAGCTTAAACTTCACTCTCAACACATCACCCACACGCGAATCGAGTGTTTTCATGGATATTTTACCTTCAGCATAAAGTCTGCGTAAGGGCATAATATAAGTTTGTGGCATAGTGAAATTGGTACGTACGTTTAAACCCGCCTCAAATGCCTGGCGCACTGCTTCGTCAATACTGCCGGCAACGTGATGCTTGCTGTATAAATATTCAACTGCTTCGCTATCGGACACTACATAGCCATCAAATCCAAATTTTTGGCGCAATAGTTCGGTTAAAAAGAAGTAGCTGCCTGTTATAGGTTCACCATTCCAATCGTTATAGCTGCTCATTACGCCCAGGGCGTGTGCTTCCTGTATTACCCTGCGAAACGGATATAGATAAATTTGATACATTTCCCTTGGCGCCACATGCGGATCAGTTCTATCTGCTCCATCGCGACCGCCCTTAGGCACACTATAAACGGCGAAATGTTTTAAGGTTGATGCCACACCTTCTTCCTGAACACCAAGACACATCTGCTTGCCCAGCTCAGCAATCAAAAAAGGATCTTCGCCATAGGTTTCAACCACACGACCCCAACGCTGATCGCGCGCCGGGTCTAATATCGGTGTATAAATGTTGGTATAGCCCAATGCTTTGCCTTCGCGACCAACCACATCGCCAGCTAAACGAACCAGCGGCTTATCCCAGGTACTGCCGATGCCAATGGGGGCGGGCAGAGAAGTGGCCCTGTCGTGATTGAGACCGTGGATGCCTTCGTTAGTAAAATCAACGGGTATTCCCATACGGGTTTGCTCAACAAACCATTTTTGTATGGTGTTAATAGCAGCGGCGTGCTTACTATAAGGAAAAGAATATTGGGTGGGCGCCGCATCTGTGTGTGATGTTAAGTTGTTCAGTTCTTCGTCAATATTGGCTATTCCATCTTTCCAAACCTCGTTCTTCCACGAATCTGCCGGCATTTCTTCTTTTAAAACACGCTTGTAGCCATACAATGTTGCTAACTGACAGGTTTTTTCTTCTACCGTCATCTGGCTAAGTAAATCGGCCACACGCTTATCAATAGGTTGCGAAGGATCTTCAAAAATATCCATCTTGCCATTTTTGTTAAAATCAATCCAGCCTTTATGGTAAATGCTTTTTTCCTGAGCGGATGATTGAAAAAAAATAGGCAAAAAGAGTAACGGGAGTAGTAATTTTCTCATGAGGGATGAAATTAGGTCGGGCCAAATATATAAACTGTGGGCAGATACATTACCGTACCGCATGTAAAATATTTGATAGAGGGGGAGAGCTTAAAGCGGAGGAGAAGCTGAGAGCAGAAAGACCAAAGCTAAAAGCTTTTGATGGGGTGATAAATTTATTTGGACATAATCATAAAAAAAGCCCAAAACAAAAGATACTTATCTTCCGTTTTGGGCTTTTCGCTTTTCAGCTTTTCGCTTATTATTTTGCTTTACCGAATTCGCCGTTAGCTGTGATAGTAACTTCGTCGCTTAATGTAGAAGCGCCAAAGCTGGTGCCGAAGTTAAAGTCAGAACGTTTGATAACGCCTGTAGCTTTGAAACCTGCATCGTCAGCTTTGCTCATTGGGTTGGTAATTGTACCACGGTACCATAAATCAAAAGAAACTGGTTTGGTTACGCCGTTTAAAGTAAGGTTGCCGCTTAATTTATAGTGATTTGCAGTAGTTTTTGTGATACCAGTACTGGTAAATGATAATGTTGGGAATTTAGCAACATTAAAAAATGCGTCAGATTTTAAGTGATTGTCGCGAGCGTCAACGCCTGTGTTTACTGAAGCAGTATTTGCAGTTAATTGGAATGTAGCATCGCTGAAATCAGGTTTTGAAGCAACGATAGTAGCACTGAAGTCTTTGAATTCGCCGTCAACGTCAGAAACCATTAAGTGAGTAATGGTGAACTGAAGTTTTGAGTGCATTTTGTCAGAGTTCCACGTAGTTTGTGCAAATGCAGCCGTGTTTAATAAAGCGACTGCTAATAAAATGATGATCTTTTTCATGATTGTTTTTTGATATGTTATTATTTTTTTATTTTCTCGGGACAAACATAATATTTAAATTTTAATCCAGTATAAAAAATAAATGTTTAAACATCTTTTTGACAATCGGGTGAGGTTGTGACGTGTTTTTTGGGTAAATAGTACGACTTAGAGGCTGTTAGCCAACTGTGAACAAGAGAAGAGAGTTACACAAAATCCCTTTAATACAGTCAACAAGGTAACTATTATTAAATGAAAAATTGTTCTGCTAAAATTATTTTTTAAATGCAATACGGTAAAAATAAGGTAAAAATACCGTTAAAACACCCCCTGTTTATGGTTGTATAGCTATTAGCTATAAGTTAAATTTGTGTTCAACAGCAATATGGAATCATTTGAAGCAATAATCAGCGGCGAGTCGTTTAAAGTTATCCGTAACTCGGGAAGTAGTCAAACATTCAGCGTGTTTAACTATACCACTTGTCATATAATAAAGAAAATTGAATTTGGATTATGGGTTGAAGTTGAACACCGGTTTGGCACCGACAGGTTTCCATTGGATGAAATTGGCGATGCCATTGACCGGCATTATAACAACTTAGTATGTTAGTTTGTTAGGCAGCTATTATTTGCCCAACTGACCATATTTAACAATCACAAAAATTAACCCTGCCGCTATTGCAATACCTATTGCCAGTGGTACCCATATCGGCTTTTTTCTGTAAAGTGTTGCATTGCCGATAAACCTGTTCCAAAATAATACCTCAATTAAATAGGCACCCGCTATGCTTATTACTATGCCAATGCTGGAGCTAACATTAAAATTTTCGGCCAACGTTATGGTAAGTACGGTATAAGCTAAACCAAACAATACCACCAAAAGTGCCTTACCTTTACCTGCTATTTTGCTAACATTGATGGCCAGCATGATAGAACCAAATACAACACTAAAAAAGACCGAGAAGCCGTAAATGGCTCTTTTTGAAAAAAGAAGGGGCGCATCCGGGTCTTCAATCAGGTTGTTTTTATCGCGGTTGCCAAAAAAACCATAGCTATCGGGTTTACTTTCTGCCAAATCCCGGCGTGCCTGCATATCTTCGGCTATAATTTTAAGCTCTTCATCCGAAAATTCTACTCCGCGAAATTGTAGCTCGTCCACCGATGCTTCTACCGTTTCGGGCAAATATTTTTCACGGTTATCTATTCGTTCCTGAAGTTCTTCGTTTGATCTTGCAGCTGCAATGAGTTTAAAATTGTTGTCCATTTATAGGGGAATATTATGGAGGCTAAAGTAATTAAATTAATTATGTGGGTGCAATTATAGATTATTCTGTTTGAAAATATAATTATATCTTCATCAATATAAATCATAAACCAAATGCCTGCACCTGCCATTACCTCGTCGTCAACTACTATTCAAAGAATCCGGTCTATTATTGGCGGCTCTTTAGGTAACCTGGTAGAGTGGTACGATTGGTATGTTTATACCGCATTTTCGCTATATTTTTCGGCCGTCTTTTTCCCGACGGATAATCAAACTGTACAACTTTTAAATACAGCGGGCATTTTTGCCATTGGTTTTTTAATGCGACCGATAGGCGGCTGGGTTATGGGTGCTTATGCCGATAAAAAAGGACGTAAAGCCGCACTCACCTTGTCTGTTTTATTAATGAGTATCGGTTCACTGCTCATTTCTGTTGCACCGGGATATAAGCAGATTGGTGTGGCTGCTCCGCTATTGCTGGTACTGGCCCGCATTATCCAGGGTTTGAGTGTTGGCGGTGAATATGGCACCAGTGCCACTTACTTAAGTGAAATGGCTACTAAGAAACATCGTGGCTTTTATTCAAGCTTTCAGTACGTTACATTAATTATGGGGCAATTGCTGGCCCTGGGTGTACTGGTTTTATTGCAACACTTTTTTTTAACTGATAAACAGCTTCACCAATGGGGCTGGCGAATTCCTTTTGCCATTGGTGCCATATTGGCTATAACGGTTATGTATTTGAGGCGAAGTTTACAGGAATCAGTTCAGGTAGATGACAGTAAAACACGCTCTAACCGGGGAACTATTAAGGCGCTGGCTAAACATCCCAAAGCGGTGCTATTGGTTATTGGTTTAACGGTTGGCGGTACGGTAGCTTTCTACACTTTTACCACCTATATGCAAAAGTTTTTGGTAAACACATCCGGATTTTCTAAAAATACGGCTACGCTAATTTCTGCGCTTACACTTGGTGTTTTTATGTTGTTGCAGCCGGTTTTTGGTTTGCTGTCTGATAAAATAGGGCGCAAGCCATTGCTGATAGGTTTTGGTGTGCTGGGTACTTTAACAACTGTACCCATTATGACGGCCCTTAGCCAAACAAAAGATACCTGGGTGGCATTTATACTTATTATGTGTGCCTTAATTATAGTAAGCGGTTACACATCTATCAACGCCGTCGTAAAAGCCGAGCTATTTCCGGCTAATGTACGCGCGTTGGGCGTAGGTTTCCCTTACGCCATTGCCGTTTCTCTTTTTGGCGGCACAGCCGAATATATCGCCCTCGATTTTAAGAATAACCACCACCAGGAATGGTTTTACTGGTATGTTACTGTTTGTATTGCCTTATCGCTATTGCTTTATGCATTTATGAACGATACCCGGAAATATTCAAAAATTGAAGATTAAATTGCGGGGTTGGCAGAATACGTTTTCCAGAGCTCATCAACTGTTTTTCCTGTTAACTGTTTCCAGGTATCGTCAGTAAAAGTGTGTTTCCTTAAGCGGCTGTCTAATTCTTTTACTATACCGGGTTTAACTTTTTCTTCCATCCAAAGTAAAAAACGAGCGGTTATGCGGTAAGCGTTATCGTAGTTTTGGGTTGATTTGTAATCAGGCAGCGCCCATTTTGCGGCCACATTGTTTACGCCGAATTTATAGCGGGCATAATCAGCAATACCTTCTGTAAGCCAGCCCGGGCCGTTACTTTCGCCGTAGTCCTGTACTATGTGCATCACCTCATGGGTTATCACATCAATATCTTCGGGGCGCTGGTGCATCCACCGTGAGCTGATGGTAACCTTGCCATTGTCTGTTTCGGCAACGCCTTTGTAAGTGGTGTCAATAACAAACGTTACGGCTTTTAACGTGTTTTTGTTGTATGCCTTTGCCAATTCGGGGTAAACGGTATAAAATGTCTTAACCAATCGTTGTTGTTCAACACTATCTAAAGTGGCATCATAATTAATAAACGTAAGCTGATATTTACCTTGTTTGTACACTTTAGTTTGTTGTGCATTTGCCACGTTTATCAAACAGAAGGAAGAAATTATAGCAACGAAAAGTACGTTTTTCATGAGTTTACGAAATCAGAAATTTAGCCCGCAATATTAAACATTAAATGAGCAGCCTGAATCCGGCTTGTGTAAAATTGTAATTACGGTAAAAGTTAATCGTGCTCGTAGCTTGTTTTGGCAACGCTAATCTTAAAGAACTATCGTTCATACTTGTAAAAAACATTATTTTTGCAGCCACATTTATGATCGATACAAACACATTATTTGAGCAGGCTGTTGCCCTGCTGCAACAACTGATATCTATACAATCGTTTAGTAAAGAGGAAGATAAAACTGCCGATCTGATTGAAAAGTTTCTAAAAGAACACGGTATTATCACTCATCGCAAACTGAATAATATATGGGCCTGGAACAAACATTTTGATGCTGCTAAGCCTACTATTTTGCTTAATTCACATCACGACACAGTAAAACCCAACTCTGGTTACACCCGCGACCCATATGATGCTAAAATTGAAAATGGCAAACTTTATGGGTTAGGTAGCAATGATGCAGGTGGCTGCCTGGTATCGCTGATTTCGGTTTTCCTTTACTTTTACGAGCAGGAAAATCTGAAATATAACTTTTGCCTGGCAACAACTGCTGAAGAGGAAATATCAGGCGTTAACGGCCTGGAGCTAATTATCCCCGACTTAGGTAAGCTTGATTTCGGGATTGTGGGCGAGCCAACCCTGATGCAATTAGCCATAGCCGAGCGTGGTTTAATGGTGCTGGATTGCGTTGCGCACGGTCGTGCCGGGCATGCTGCGCGTGAGGAAGGTGATAATGCTATTTATAAGGCCCTTACAGATATTGAATGGTTCAGAACTTTCCGCTTTCCAAATGAATCAGAAGTTTTTGGGCCGATAAAAATGTCGGTTACCATTATCAATGCCGGTTCGCAACATAATGTGGTGCCTGCAAGCTGTACTTTTACGGTTGATGTGCGGGTAACCGATGCATACCGTAATGAAGAGGTGCTGGAAATTATCCGCCAGCATGTAAGCTGCGATGTAACACCACGCTCTATCAGGCTAAAACCATCAAAAATTGATAAGGATCACCCAATAGTGCAGGCAGGTGTTGCCCTGGGCCGTACCACATATGGCTCGCCAACAACATCAGATCAATCCTTGCTGGATATACCTTCGGTTAAGGTAGGTCCCGGCGATTCTGCACGTTCGCATACTGCTGATGAGTTTGTTTATGTTGAGGAAATTAAGGAAGGTATTGAGTTGTATGTAAAAATGCTGAGCAGCATTTGTTGATTTACGATTTAATTAAGTTTGAAAATATTCACGAGTCATTGCGAGTGGAAAATCCAACGGGATTCTGAAGGTGAAATGACCAACGCTGAAAAACTTACGAAGTTTTTAAAACTTCGCAAGTTTAATACCGCTATATATGTCATGGGTAGGCATGAAACAATCCCCGATTTGCATGGCCAAAATGCATAGTTTAAAGATTGCTTCGTACCTCGCAATGACGTAGTTTAAAATATATTTGTACCATGGCAAAAATCTGGCAAAAATCTGTTACTGTAAACGAGTTGGTTGAAAATTTCACGGTTGGTCTTGATCGTGAGTTTGATGAGCAAATGGCCGCTTTTGATGTGCTGGGATCATTGGCGCATACCCGCATGCTACACAGCATAGGTTTGATGGATGCTGAGGATTTGAAGCTTTGTCAGCAGGAGTTGAAAAATATTTATAAAGACATTGAAGCCGGGAATTTCTCTATATCGCCAGAAGTGGAAGACGTGCACTCGCAGGTTGAATTTTTGCTTACACAGCGGATAGGTGATGCCGGCAAAAAGATCCACAGCGGTCGCTCACGTAACGATCAGGTGCTGGTTGATTTGAAGCTGTTTTTCAGACACGAGATACAACAGGTTGTTGAAGAAACAAAAAATCTCTTTAACCTGCTTATTGAACTGAGCGAGAAGCATAAAGATGTTTTACTGCCGGGATATACGCACTTACAGGTAGCTATGCCGTCATCCTTCGGTTTATGGTTTGGCGCCTATGCCGAAAGTTTGGCCGATGACCTGGAAATGGTTTTAGCAGCCTATAAAATCACCAATAAAAACCCATTGGGGTCGGCAGCGGGGTATGGCTCATCGTTTCCGCTTAACCGTACTTTAACTACGCAGCTTTTGGGTTTTGAGAGCCTGAATTATAATGTGGTTTATGCACAGATGGGCAGGGGTAAAACAGAACGTGTTATTGCGCAGGCGCTATCATCTATAGCGGCTACGTTAGGCAAAATGGCAATGGATCAGGCTTTGTATTTGAGTCAGAACTTTGCATTTGTAAGTTACCCGGATAATTTAACTACCGGCAGCAGCATTATGCCGCATAAAAAAAATCCTGATGTTTGGGAAATAATGCGTGGTAAGTGTAATCGTTTGCAGGCATTGCCTAATGATGTGGCCATGATGACCACCAACCTGCCATCGGGCTATCACCGTGAGCTGCAATTATTAAAAGAACTACTATTCCCGGCATTTACCGATTTAAAAAACTGCCTGCATATGGCAGCGTTTATGTTAAAGCACATCAGCGTAAATGCAGATATATTGAACGACCCTAAATATGCCTATCTTTTTAGTGTAGAAGAAGTTAACCGTATGGTGCTGAATGGAATACCATTCCGCGATGCTTATAAGCAGGTGGGAGCAGCCATAGAAAAAGGAGAATTTAACCCGGATAAAACCGTAAACCATACCCACGAAGGCAGTATTGGCAATTTAGAGAATGAACAAATTACAGCTTCAATGAACAAAGTTGTAAAAAGCTTTGATTTTGATAAGGTACAGGAGGCTATTGATAAATTGGTTTCGTAGGTCTTTCAATCTTTCTAATCTCCATACTAATTAGCTACATTTATGTATGTTGATTCAAAATTCAAAAAATAATACAATAACTATTACCGTATCATCATCGATAGATAAGTTTGGACTGCAACGACTGATCGAGCACCTGAAGTACTTAGAAGCTACATCAAAATCAAAAGCTCAGCAAACTGCTATTGATGAATTAGCCGATGAAGTTAATTCTTCCTGGTGGGAGGCAAATAAGACAAGATTTATTAAGTAAAAAAACACATAATTACTACTGATGATCTTTTTGAACTCAGAAGAAAAAGATTAAAATAGGTAACGATACGATGAACGGACAAAACAGAAGTGATATTTACCCCGGCCTTGAAGTTGATATTATTCTTAAAAAGGATCAGCGTTCAGGCAAATTAACCAGGGGGATAGTAAAAGATTTGCTAACCAGCTCATCTTTTCATTCGCGTGGCATAAAAGTAAGATTGGAAGACGGGCAAGTTGGCCGCGTTGCTGAAATTGTTGAAGAGGATTAATTTTCGATCGTACTTAGCTTTTTATGAGTAAAAATTGCTATCTATGAATTATCAATCAAATAAACAATGACCAAAAACTTAAAGGCCGATAAAAGATTCTTTTTTCGTTTAGATGCTCACTTCAGGCTGATGATTGCTGTTTGTGTTAGTGTGATATTTTTTTTTCTATTGCGTAACAGCCATTCACTGCCGGCCTTAATTTTATTTACCTGGATCAGCTTTGCATCTACCATTATCTTGCTCGACTGGATCATTATCGCCACTTCTCATCCCCGCGAGGTGCGCAGAATAGCCAAACTGCAGGATTTTAGCCGCACCATGATATTTCTTTTTGTATTGGCTGCCTCACTGGCGAGTATGGGTGCTATTGTATTTTTATTAAAATCGGCAAAAGGGCATCCGGGAGTAAGTGTGAATGATCATATTTTGTTGGCTATAGTAGCAGTAATTATTTCCTGGTGGCTGGTGCATACCATATTTACCTTGTTGTATGCCCATTTGTTTTATGATACGGATACTGATGATGGTCAAACCCGGGAAATAGGCGGCCTTGAATTTCCGGGTAAAGAAGATCCTGATTACCTTGATTTTGTATACTTTTCCTTTGTTATAGGGATGACTTTCCAGGTATCTGATGTTGAAATATCTTCAAGGAAGATACGCCGTTTTGCTTTGTTGCATGCCTTGTTGTCATTTGCTTTCAATACCGCTATTCTGGCTTTAAGCATCAATGTTATATCGGGAATGGTGGCGCAATAACTAAAACAATTCGCCTTTATCTAAAAAGTAAGGTCGCTTAAGGCTTAAGCCCAATCGTTTGTTAAGCTCATCTACCACATAATCGGCCAGTTTGGGCGAGTATTGTTCATCATGCTGATGCATAAAAAACCAAACGGATTGCAGGCCCATTTCTTTCCATTGGGTTATACGATCTACCCATTCGTCAACGCGGGCATAATCGGTAGGGTGTAGGCCATTACCAACAAAACGGATGAAAGTATGTGGCGTAGGTAAATTCATATGCACCACGTCACGTCGACCGGTAGCATCAGTAATAACCGCGCCAATATTCAGCTCACGCAGCAGGTTAAATAGCTGATCGCTGTTTTCTTTTACCGAGAACCACTCTTTGTGCCTTATCTCCAAAAATAAAGGAACATCTTTTGGTAAATTTTCCAGGTAGGTTTTTACATCCGGGAAACTTTTAGGTGTATAGTTATCGCCCAACTGCAAAAACAAAGGGCCAAGCTTATCGCCAAAAGCCATAATGCCTTTGTAGTATTGCGTGGTCAGTTCATCCGCATTTTTTAAACGGCGGATATGGCTGATCATTTGTGAAAATTTAGGACAAAACTTAAACTCGGAATTCTTTTCGGCCTTGTCCCGCCATTTGGCAATAATTTCGGGACTGTATATGTTATAGAAGGTGGCGTTTAACTCGATACAATCAAAATGCTTAACATACTCATCTAAAAAGTTAGCGTCTTTTGTTTTGGGTGGATAGATCTGGCCAACCCATTCCTTTCGGCCCCATTTGGCACAACCAACGTGAACCTGCAAAGGCTTATCATTTTTTGATTCCTGCAAAGTTTTGATGGTTAAAGCAGTATCAGGCGGAAGCGCAAAATTGGCAAGTTCGAGTTCTTCGGGTGTTACGCGACCAAATTCCATAGCATATTAATTTTTGTGAAAGATAAGGCATCAAACTTACGAAGTTTTGGAAACTTCGTAAGTTTTTTAGCGTTATTACAAAAACATTCCACCGGATGCTTCAATTCTTTGAGCGTTAATCCAACGTGCATCTTCGGTACATAAAAAAGCAATAATGCCGCCAATGTCATCTGGCTGACCAACGCGGCCTAATGAGGTAATAGATGACATATATTTATCCAGTTCGGGATGTGCGGTAAATGCCGCTTTGGTAAAATCAGTTTCAATAATACCCGGCGCAACAAGGTTTGCGGCAATACCCCGTGAGCCCAACTCTTTCGCCAGATATTTGGTGAATACCTCAATAGCGCCCTTCATGGAAGCATAGGCGGCATAACCAGGCGTAGCAAAGCGGGTAAGTCCTGTTGAAAGGTTAATGATGCGGCCGCCGTCGGCTATTAAAGGCAGGCTTTTTTGAGTTAAGAAGTACACGCCTTTAAAATGAACGTTAAACAGGTTGTCGAAATCTTCTTCGGTGGTTTTTGCAAAAGGAGCAGCTGCATCAATACCAGCATTGTTCACCAGGAAATCGAAGCTATCTCTGTTCCATTTTTCTTTTAGTACAGTAGCAAGTTGTTTAATAAAAGCATCGAATGAGCTAACGACGCCGGTATCTAATTGTAAGGTTGCTGCTTTTTGTCCGCTTTTTTCAATTTCGGCAACAACAGCTTCTGCTTCTTCTTTTTTACTGCGATAGGTAATAATTACGTCGATACCTTTTTGTATGATATGCATGGCTGCGTTTTTACCCAGGCCCCTGCTGCTGCCTGTTACCAATGCAATTTTAGTTTTTGTTTCCATTGTCTTTTTGTTTTTAAGATGATAGAACAAAATTGCAGCTAAAATGTCGAAAAATTATGGTGACTACTTCAGATTAAATGGTGACTGTTTCAGTTTTTTAGCTCGGGCTAGCTAATTATTTTAATGACGCCATGAATATTTCTTCGCGGTATTGTTTAGGGGTAACACCTTCAAAGCGTTTAAAGAATTTAGTAAAATTTGATGGGTCGAAAGTTAATTGTGTGGCAATGGCAGCGATTGGTATAGCAGTATCCTTCAGCATGTTTTTAGCAATATCCATTATCTTTTCTTCAAAAAAGAAACAAGGTGCTTTGCCGGTGGTTAATTTAATGGTATTGCTCAGGTGAGTAGGGTGGATGTGCATATTGTCGGCAATATCCCTTATCTCCATCATATCCAACACCTTATTGGTCATTATGTCTTCCAGGTGCTTGTCAATCTCTTTTAAAAAGTCCGCAGTGATTTCATATTGGCGGGATAAGAGTTTTTGTGGGATTTTTGCTACCATCGCTTTTTAATTCAAATATACCAATTACCCAATAACTGCTTTAAATTTCGGTGCAAATCTGTTTTTAGAAGCCTGCTCATACGCATATCCCAGTTTAATAATATCTCCTTCTTTATAAGCAGTGCTGATGAAAGATAAGCCTATAGGTAAATCGTTAAAATAGCCCATTGGCACGGTAATATGCGGATACCCGGCCATGGCAGCCGGCGACGAAAACGAAAACCCATTATCATAATCGCCATTTACCAGATCAATGCAGCAGGCAAAACCGTTAGTAGGGGCCGCGATGGCATCCAGGTTGTTTTCTTTCATTAAGGTATCAATGGCGGTCCGTGTAATTTCAGTTGTGTTTTTTACGGCATCCAGGTATTCTTTTTCATTTAAACCGCCTTTGGCATTGGCCAATTCCAATGTTTCCTGTTTAAAAAAGGGCATCGCAGTTGCCTCATTCTGTTTATTAAAAGCAATCACGTCGGTCAATGATTTTACTTTAGAGTTGGCTGTACCCAGGTATTTGTTTAAGCCGTCTTTAAATTCATAGAGTAGAACGGTAAATTGTGCTTTGCCGGCTTCTATTATTTGCTTGTATAATTCAACCTCAACAATGGTAGCGCCTTTGCTTTTTAATATCGCAATTGCCTGCTCAAATAAAGGATCCATTTGCGGACTAACTTTCAATCCATCTTTTTCAACGCCTATCCGCTTACCCTGTAATCCGTTTACATCTAAAAATTGAGTATAGTCGGCAGCTATTTTTCCTTTACTGGCAGCTGTGTAACTATCTGCGGCATCCTGACCGGCAAGTGCGCCTAATAAAATGGCCGCATCTTTTACCGTACGGGTCATTGGCCCTGCTGTATCCTGTGTTTTTGATATGGGGATAATACCCGTGCGACTCCACAAACCTACCGTAGGCTTAATACCAACCAATCCGTTTACCGACGATGGCGATACAATAGATCCATCAGTTTCAGTCCCTATCGCGATAGCACATAAATTGGCCGACGCTGCAGAGCCCGATCCCGCGCTCGATCCACTTGGATTTCGATCCAAAATATAAGGGCATTTAGTTTGGCCGCCACGACTACTCCATGCACTTGTTGAATGGGTTGAGCGGAAATTTGCCCATTCGCTTAAATTGGTTTTGCCCAAAATTACCGCACCGGCTTCCCGCAGTTTTTTTATGATGAAGGCATCTTCTTTATAAATATTATCGGCAATGGCTAATGCGCCTGCGGTAGTATGCATCTTGTCGCCGGTGCTTATATTATCCTTAACTAAAATTGGAATGCCATGTAGTGGCCCCCGCACTTTACCCGAAGCGCGTTCTTTGTCCATCGCGTCAGCAATGCTTAATGCATCCGGGTTAAGCTCAATTACGGAGTTGAGTTTTGGGCCATTTTTATCAATATCATTTATGCGTTTTAAATACAATTCAGTAATGGAGCGCGAAGTATACTCCCTGCTTTGCATTTTTTGCTGCAAGGTATCAATGGTTACCTCGTTCAATACAAAATCGTCGGCATCGTCAGTTATTGCACTTTTTTGTTGTGCCGATGGGCTGTTATACGAACTTAAGGCCAGCGTGCTTAAAGTTAAACCTGCTAACGAACCGGTTTTAAGGAAATTTCTTCTTTGCATAAAGATTTTGATTTTCACCGTCAATTAACACAATTTTAAAGACTTAGCGGCATCGTAACAAAAATTTTGTTTGGATATTTAAAAAGTATTTAGATATTTGTCTAAATATATAAATAAATCATTTTGAATAACCTGTTCAAAGCATTAAACGACCCCACCAGAAGGGAGATATTGGAATTGCTGAAGGAAAAAGACCTTACAGCCGGCGAGATAGCCGACCAGTTCAATATATCCAAGCCGAGTATATCGCATCACCTTGATCTTTTACGGCAGGCTGGTTTGGTGATATCGGTAAAAGAAGGGCAGTTTATCTATTACTCGCTTAATACAACCGTAATGGACGAAATGCTGAAATGGATTATCAGTTTACAATCACATAAAAATAAATCATAATGAAAAAGTTTTCCGCGTCTGACGTTTCGGCGCTAATTGTTTGGTTAATACCAATTACTTATTTACTTTTTACAATGTCATCATTACCGGCAACCGCTCCTATGCATTACGACATGAATGGCAATGCAAACAGATATGGTGATAAAAGCGAGTTCCTGCTTTTTCAGGCGCTGATGCAAGGCGTGGCGCTGCTTATTTACCTGTTGTTAAAATTTCTTCCGGTAATTGACCCCAAAAGACAGGTGAAGTATGGTGAAAGTACTTTTCAGAAATTAGGGATGGGGTTGGTGATATTTTTATCGGCCTTAAATATTGCCGTCATATTTGGGGCCTTGCACCATGGTTTTAATGCCAGTAAGGTAATACTGCCAATAATAGGCTTGTTTTTGGCCTTTATCGGTAATATAATGAACAGCATAAAGCCAAACTATTTTGCAGGCATCCGTACCCCGTGGACACTGGAGAGTGAAGACACCTGGCGCGCTACCCATCGCCTGGCGGGTAAAATCTGGTTTGCCGGCGGTATTCTGTTAACTATATCCATATTGTTGATACCACCCACAGCTGCAAAAATTATATCGGCATCAATCCTTGCCATAATAGTGTTGGTACCGGTTATTTATTCATACGTGTATTTTAAGAACCATCAATTGGATAAAAAAATATGAAAAAGATACTTCTCCTTTTAATTTTTATACTGACTGCTGCCGCTGGCTTAAATGCGCAGGATATTACAGGTGGCTGGCAAGGCGAAATTCCGGCTAATGGGAAACAGCTTCAGATGGTTTTTAATATCAAAAAAATAAATGATACCAGTTACACGGCCACTTTTGATAGTCCTAACCAGAAGGCATTTGGTATATCATGCAGCAAAACGGTAATGATTGGTGACAGTTTGTTTATAGAAGTTGGCAAAGCTGGGATTAGTTATAAAGGACTTTGGGACAAGAAAAAGTCTATTTCGGGTACCTTTATTCAAGGAACAGCTAAACTGCCTTTGAATTTAGAGATACAATTAAGGCCGCAAACACCTAAGCAACCTTACGGTTATTACAGTGAAGATGTGGAGTATGACAACGCTGATAAAAGCTTGCATTACGGCGCAACATTTACCCGGCCAAATGGTAACGGAAAATATCCGGCGGTAATTATAATTACCGGCAGCGGCACGCAGGATAGGGACGGAACCCTTTTTGGGCATAAATTGTATTGGGTGCTGGCCGATTTTTTAACCAAAAATGGGATTGCAGTTTTAAGGGTAGATGACCGGGGAGCCGGGAAAAGCACTGTAGGTGATAAAGGCAAAAATGCTACCACGCTTGATTTTTCGTATGATGTAGAAACCAGTTTAAACTACCTGGAAAGCAGGCCCGATGTTGACAAAAAACATGTGGGTTTAATTGGCCATAGCGAAGGCGGTATGATAGCGCCCATGGTTGCGGCAAGACGCAAGGATATTAGTTTTATAGTAATGTGGGGCGCATCAGAAGTGGGTGGAGCTCAAATTAACGAGGAGCAAAATGCTTATGCACTTAGGAAATCGGGATTAGATAGTTTGTCTGTTAAGGCGTTTATGGATTTGCATAGCCAGATACTGCCTCTTTTTGCATCATCGCCAAATAAAGATACACTGGATAAAAGGATCCAGGTAATTTTTGATAACTGGAAAAAGAACCAAAGCCCGAAAGTGCTTGACGATTTAAAGGTACACGATAACTCCATAATCGGGCAAACCTTGTTTTTGATGTATAATAGTATTTATGATGTTCCGTGGATCCGTTTCTTCTTTGCTTATAATCCTCAAACAGATCTGGCGAAAGTTAAGTGCAGCGTTTTGGCCATAAACGGTGAAAAAGATACCCAGGTATTGGCTGTCGAAAATTTAAGTCTGATTAAAAAAATATTGACGGAAAACGGGAATAAGGATTTTGAAGTAAAGGCAATCCCCGGATTAAATCATTTATTGGAGACCGCCCAGACAGGTGATTTTACAGAATATGGAAAGATAGAAGAAACCATATCGCCGGTAGCTTTGAACATTATTTGCAATTGGATTAAACTTCATACAAGATAATTGCGTTATTATTGTGTTATGAAGAAAGTTTGTCTATCCATATTATTATTTATAGTTTTTTTAATTCCTATAAGTGTTGAAGCACAGGTTTCACTGCACGATCAGATTGAGCAGATTGCCAAACCGGCAAAAGCAATAGTTGGTGTATCCGTTTTAAATTTGGAGACCGGCGATACGGTTAATTATAATGGAAAAGCCCGTTTGGTACTGCACAGTGTTATGAAGTTTCCCATAGCTTTAACTGTTTTGCATTTGGTTGATTCGGGGGTGCTTAAGCTGGATCAAATGATTCACGTTACCAAAAAAGACATGCAGAAAACCTACAGCCCCCTGCGTGATAAATATCCCAAAGGCAACGTAGATGTTTCTGTCAGCGATCTGTTAAGCTACATGGTTTCACAAAGTGATAATGATGCTTGTGATATTTTATTAAGGGTACTTAACGGCCCACAAACGGTACAGAGTTTTATGCTGAAATCGGGTATAAGAGGCATAGCTATTCGTGCATCTGAAGCCGACATGGCATCTGCCTGGGAACTGCAATACACCAATTGGTGCAAGCCAACAGAAATGACTTTATTGCTCCAGAAATTTTACCAGGGAAAAATCCTCTCAAAAACAAGCACTGATTTCCTGTATAAAATAATGACCGAAACCACCACCGGGCCAAAAAGAATTAAAGGCTTATTGCCTGATGGTACTGTTGTTGCTCATAAAACAGGTACATCGCCAACCAATGCAGAAGGTTTATCGCCTGCTACTAATGATGTGGGCATAATTACCTTGCCAAATGGTAATCATCTTATTGTTTCCATATTTGTTTGCAATTCAACAGATGATGAGGCCACCCGCGACTCCATTATCGCCAAAATTGCAAAAGCATCGTACGATTTTTATAATAAGTAAATAGCTTTTTAGATACTGTAAACAACAATGGGGCATTTATTGCGCCCATTGTTGTTTATGGAACTTTTAACAATTTATAGTCCATTTTTTACATCATTATCATTCTGTTATAATATTGCTCTACATTGGATAATAATATCATAACAGAATGAAAAGAGTGATCGGTGTTCTTCTTCTTAGTATCGTTTTTAATTTAACTCTTTTTGCTCAATCAACGACTCCGGTTGGTACAAATGGAGCACTCAGAGTTGAGAATAATAAAATTGTTAATCAAAACGGAGCCGCACCGCAATTACGCGGTATCAGTTTTTCGTGGAGTTTATGGCAGGGACGTAAGTATTATAATCCGGCGGTGGTTGATTGGTTGTCGAGCGATTTTAATGTGTCTATCATCCGGGCGTCTATGGGTGTTGAGCCCGAACATGGGTATTTGCAGGAACCGGCCTTACAAAGCCAATTGATGGTAAATGTGATTGATGAGGCTGTAAAAGACGGTATTTACGTATTGATAGACTGGCACGATCATCATAGCAACCTGCATTTGCAACAATCAAAAGCATTTTTTGCCGATATGGCCCAACGGTATAAAGGCGTGCCGAATGTGATTTATGAAATTTGGAATGAGCCAACAGCTATTAGCTGGGATACCGTAAAAAACTATGCAACACAAGTAATTACGGAGATCCGCAAATATGACCCCGATAACCTGATAGTTGTGGGTAGTCCGCATTGGGATCAGGATGTGGATGTGGTTGCAGCCAATCCCGTAACTGGGTTTAAAAACATTGCTTATTCGTTTCACTTTTATGCTTCTGATCCCTATCACCAGGAAAAATTAAGGGCGAAAGCCGATTTAGCTTTAAAAATGGGCCTGCCACTAATTATTACCGAATGGGGAGTAGGAGAGGCCAGCGGCGATGGCAAATTCGACAGGAAATTAGTAAAGCCCTGGGTGCAATGGATGGAAGACAATAAATTGAGCTGGACAAACTGGAACATCACCGATAAAACAGAAACCACCGCATTGCTAATGCCCGGCGCACCCGACAACGGTGGTTGGACGAGTGATCAATTAACCCCAGCCGGCATTTATATACGCGACGAACTGCGTGAGTTGAATAAATAGGATTGGCTCGCACTATAACGATGGGTTTAAAACCCATCGTTATATGGAAAATACCTCTTTGCGTACAACCTAAAAATCAGCATATTTACTGTATTAACTGAAAAATTATTGCTGATGAAAAAGTTATACTTCATTGTATGCGTTCTTTTACCCTTTTTATCGAGGGCGCAGAATGCCGATTCAACCTGGTTTGTAAATAACTACACTAAGAAAGAAGTAACCATCCCAATGCGCGATGGTGTAAAACTCTTTGCTTCGGTTTATCTGCCAAAAGACAACTCCGAAAAACATCCCATCCTGATGGAACGCACGCCTTATTCATGTGCCCCTTATGGTAAAGAATACCGTGCTTTTTGGGTAAATCACCTGATTAAATACTGCCGCAAAGGATATATTATGGTGATTGAGGATGTACGTGGCCGCTGGATGAGCGAGGGCGTTTATAAAGATGTACGGCCATTTGTTTTCAATAAGAAAACAAAAAAGGATATTGACGAGGCAAGCGATACTTATGATACCATAGACTGGATGGTGAAAAATCTGGAAAATAATAACGGAAAAGTAGGCGTATTCGGCATTTCGTATCCGGGTTTTTATTCGACTATGGCCTCGCTGAGCGGGCACCCGGCATTGAAGGCAGTTAGTCCCGAGGCGCCAGTTACAGATTGGTTTGTGGGCGATGATTTTCATCACAACGGTGCTTTTTTCCAGATGGATGCCTTCGCATTTTATAAGCAGTTTGGCTTTGGGATGCCGCATCCGAAACCAACCCCAATACCGGCACCAACTTATGATCCGACAATACATGACAATTATAAATTTTACTTAACAGAAGGATTACCGGGCCTGACCAAACTGGCGGGCGACAGCTTGGTGTTTTGGAACCAGATGATGAATCATCCTAACCGTGATACATTTTGGATGGCCCGCAATGCAAGGGTTGGTATTAAAGATGTTAAACCCGCTATGCTTGTTGTAGGTGGTATTTTTGATGCTGAGGATTGTTTCGGCGCCTGGAATGTTTATAAAGCTATTAATGAACAAAGTCCGGCTACCAATAACCGGCTGGTAATGGGCCCTTGGTATCATGAACAATGGCGCAATAATGATGGCACCCATTTAGGTAATGTGGAGTGGGGTAGTAACACGAGCGAATATTACGCTAACAACATCGAAATTCCATTTTTTGAATACTATTTGCGTGGTGTGGGCTCGGTTGATAGTATCAGCAAAGCCACTGTATTTTTTACCGGCGAAAACAAATGGCATCAGCTAAAACAATGGCCCCCTGCAGATGTACAGCCTACCAATATCTACCTAAAGGAAAAAGGAAAACTTTCTTTTACAGCAAGTAATCATGATAAACCTACTTTTGATGCCTATATCAGTGATCCTGCCAAGCCGGTTCCTTATACGCAGGATGTGCATTACAACCGCACCCGTAATTATATGACCGATGATCAGCGTTTCGCCTCACGCAGGACGGATGTGTTGACTTTTGAGACAGATACGTTAACAAGTGATTTAACTCTTGCAGGTCCGGTAGTTGCCGATTTACTGGTAAGCCTATCCAGCACCGATGCTGATTTTGTGGTAAAAGTGATTGACGTATTTCCGGATAATGGAAGTTATAACGATGTGGACATTTATGCAGAAACAGATCCGGTGGTGAAATACCCTATGGGCGGCTACCAGATGCTGGTGCGTGCAGAAATAACGCGTGGCCGGTACCGTAACAGTTATTCAAACCCGGAAGCATTTGTTCCTGGCAAGCCAACACAGGTAAAATATACTTTGCCCGATGTTGCCCATACCTTTAAAAAAGGGCATCGGTTAATGATACAGGTACAAAGCAGCTGGTTCCCGTTGGTTGACCGTAACCCACAACAGTTTATTGATATTTACCACGCAAAGGCGGATGATTTTATAAAAGAAACTATTAATGTTTATCACGATCAGTCAAAGATTATTTTGCCGGTAGTGAAGTGATAAATTTTTGTAATTGAAATAAATACTTACCTTGTGCTTTATCAATATATGCACGTAAAACTTCCATATACAGCAAATGCTAAACCGGATAATTCCTTTTTGGGGATGATACTGAATTTTAACCTGATTATTCTGGTTATTACTGTCATTGCAAAACAATGGAGGGTAACTTAGCTATGTAAAAACTTTTAAATAGATAAATGTAAGCCCTCCCTCAACGGAGGGCTTTTTTTTTGCTCAAAAATTAATTATTAAATATGAAACAGCCCCGGCCCCACGAAAATGATCATTGCATCATCGCTATTTATGCCGATGATAAAAAAGGTTTGCTTGCACAGATCTTAAACTTGCTGAACAAACGCAGTTATGTAATTAGCAGCCTTAACGTATCCCGTACCGATATCAACGAGCTAGTATTAATCACCATTGAGGCTAAACTACCGCTTGATGAGTTACAGAATTTATTGAAAAAAATTGAAAAGGTGATTGAGATTTACAAAGCAATGGCCTGGCTTCCCGGCGAACTGGAGCTTAATAAAGTTGGTTTTTACAGGGTTGCCAAACAATTGCTGAATGATGATTTATGGTTAATGCTGCAAAAGTATGGCGCCGTAGTAAGTAAAATATTTGATGATTCGCTGGTTATTCAAAAAACTGGAACCGACCGCGATTTAAACGAATTATATAACCGTTTAGATGGGCAACATCTGTTAAGCTTTTGCAAAAGCGGCTTGATTGCGGAAAAATGTATGGTACAATTAGATAATTATTATGCAGCCGTGCCTGCATAATAATGGTCGGTAAGGTTAAAGTAGCAAGCTGTAGCTTCGTATTTTAAAATTTGTAAATCGCTTGTAATTAAATTATTAAGCAATAGCACTTACGAGGTTTTTAAAACTTCGTAAGTATTTCCCTTTTCTATCACAGCATTTTTATTTAAAATATTTTGGATTATAAATAATACAGATATACATTTGCGCCATTATTTATAATTAGTCTAAATAAAAATAAAATGATCAAACTCAACTTATCATTCAAAAACTTATCGGCAATTCTCTTCATATTATTCTTTCTCATGTTCGCAGGTGTTTCATACGGCCAACAGAAAGGAACAGTTAAGGGCATCATAAAAGGTGATGTGGTTACCGCAGAAAAAACACCTGCCGAAAACATCTCCGTAAAACTGAAAGGTACCGGCTACGGAGTGGTTACCAACAAAGACGGTGAATTTGAATTTAAAGCACCCGCGGGCAATTACAAACTGATTGTATCGCACATCGGCATAAAAAATCAGGAAATTGACGTTGTGGTAAAGGCTGGCGAAACAACTCTTGTACCAGCTATTACGATTCAAATTAGCGCTAGCGCATTGAGCGAGGTAACTATAAATGGCAACAAAAACAAATTTGCCAAAAAACGCAGCGACGATGTTCAAAAAATACCATTAGATAATCTGGAGAATCCACAGGTTTACAGCAATATAGCTTCCTCACTGTTAGAAGAACAAAATGTTACCACTGTTGATAATGCTGTGAAAAATGCTCCCGGTATACAAACCATGTGGCAGGCAACCGGCCGTAGTGGCGATGGTGGCAGCTATTATACTTCACGCGGTTTTGTGGTACAAAGCTTATTACGCAATGGTGTATTGGGTAATGTAAGCAACACTATTGATGCAGTAAATATTGAGAGTGTTGAGGTTTTAAAAGGTCCTTCGGCAACGCTGTTTGGCAGCGCTTTAACTTCATACGGTGGTTTAATTAACCGGATTACCAAAAAACCATATGACAGTTTAGGCGGCCAGCTAACCTATAATGTAGGCAGCTATGGCATGAACCGTGTTAGCGCCGATATCAACACGCCGCTTGACTCCGCTAAAAAATTACTATTCCGTTTAAACACGGCATTTAACTACCAGGGCAGCTGGCAGCAAAATGGTTTTAGCAGGGGAATTACTGTTGATCCGAGTTTATTATATAAAGTGAACGATAGGCTTTCTATTCAGTTTGATGCTGAACTTTCGGAGGGAAATAACACCATTCAACCTATTTACTTTTTCAACTATGGTGTAACCACTGCCGAGTTGGGCGCTACTAACGCCAAGCAGTTAAACATTGATTATTACAAAACATATAACAATGGCGATTTATCGCAACAATCAAAAAGCTATAACTTTTTTGGGGTGATTAATTATAAAATTTCAGATCACTGGAAATCACAAACCAACATTTCATCATCTTATAGCTACTCCAACGGTTTCGGACCCTACTACTACCTGATGTCAAAAGATTCGATGGCGCGTGATGATCAATCGACCCGCAACAGCTGGCAAAAACAACTGGACGTACAGGAAAATATTAACGGTGATTTTAACATCGGTAATGTAAGAAACCGTTTTGTTGCTGGGCTGGACTTTTTCAGAGTTAATTCTGATCAGTCGTTTATTGAAGGTGCTTATGATGTTGCGCCTATTAACAGCAGTACTTTTAATTATAATACTTTTAACAAAGCCAACTTGAGTGCGCAATATGCAGCAGGCGGTTATTATGTTTTTCCTTATATTTTTTCGTCGAACACTTATGCTGCCTATGCCTCTGATGTAGTAAATATTACTGACCGGTTAATTGCGCAGGCTGCCATTCGTTTTGATCATTTTGATAACCAAGGAAGCTATAATCCAACTACCCAGGTAAAAACGGGCTTGTATACGCAAAATGATTTATCGCCTAAATTCGGATTAGTTTACCAGGTGGTAAAAAACGAAGTATCCTTATTTGCTAACTACCAAAACGGTTTTACCAACGAACCGGGAACAGATTATGCCGGCAAAACTTTTAAACCCGAAGAAGCTAACCAGGTTGAAGGTGGTGTGAAACTGAGTTTATTTGATGGTAAGCTGACCAGTACTTTAAGTTATTATGACATTAAGGTGCAGGATGTTATCCGTCAGTATCCGGAGAATCCTAATTTCAACATTCAAAACGGTACACAGTTGAGTAAAGGCTTCGAAGCAGAAGTTATAGCTAATCCATTTGCCGGATTCAATGTGATAGCCGGTTTTGCTTATAACGATTCAAAATATACTAATATCAGCCCGAGTGTTGATGGCACCAGGCCAACTACCGCGGGTTCTCCTTATACAGCCAATTTATGGTTGAGCTACCGTTTGCCAAAAGAGCTTATTAAAGGTTTAGGCTTTGGCATTGGCGGTAATTATGCAAGTGCTAATGATGTGCTGAACACTTCAACAGGCGTGTTTACTTTACCATCGTACGTGGTTTTAAACAGCACTGTATTTTATGAAGTATCAAAATACCGTTTCTCCTTTGGGGTAAACAACTTTGCCAACGAAAAATATTATACAGGTTATTCAACCGTTAACCCGCAAATGCCGAGGCAGGTTGTAGGCAGCATAGCTTTCAAGTTTTAAGTTGATGACGTTTAAAAAAACAATATTATTTATACATCGCTGGCTCGGATTCACCTCCGGGCTGGTGGTGTTTATTGTGAGTATTACCGGTTGTATTTTTTGTTTTCAGGATGAAATACAAGACGCCATATACTCGTGGCGAAAGGTGGAAGTTCAACATAAGCCTTATATTGCACCATCTACCTTAAAAAATATCGCGACAGCAAAATACCCCGGTGCAGCGGCTAATTATATCTATTATTTTGGTCCTGACAGGCCCGCAGCGGTACTGGCAAATGTAAAGCGGCGAGGTTTTACTTATATCTACATCAACCCATACACTGGGCAATTACTACACACCGAAGGATTGCAGGAAAACTTTTTTACCGTCGTAAAATACATTCACCTTTATTTATTGCTGCCCGCAAAAGTGGGGCAAATGGTGGTAGGTATTTCGGTAATTATTTTTTTGATTTTAATGATCACCGGCATTGTACTTTGGTGGCCCAAACGCAAAAGCGACCGCAAAAGAAGCTTCACTATAAAATGGGGCAGTCGTTGGCGAAGAATCAATTACGACCTGCATAATGTGTTTGGCTTTTATGCTACCAGCATAGCCATTATATTGGCGTTGAGTGGTTTATCAATTGCTTTTAATTGGGTAAATACCGGCATTTATAAAGCAGCCAACCTGGGTAAAAGTTATCCGGATGAGGCTGTTTTCCCTAAATCGGACACAACAGGCAAAGTTGCAGTGGCTGCGCAGCCGGTGGCAGATCGGGTATTTTTCGAAGTAAAAAAATCAGAACCCAATGCGCAGATGTTTTTAATTGCTGATGATGGCACTAAAAGCGGGACCATAAATATTACCGCTTATCGCGAAAGCATGCATTTTGGCAACAGTGATGAGTATTATTACGACAGAAATAATGGCAAGCTGCTTAAATTTTTACCCGATGTTAAAAAAAGCGCCGGCCTAAAGCTGAATGATTTGAATTATGATATTCACGTAGGGCAGGTGTGGGGTTTAACCACTAAAATTATTGCTTTTTTAGCCAGTTTAATTTGTGCAACATTACCTGTTACCGGTTTTATTGTTTGGTTGGGTAAACGGAAAAAGCCCAAAAAACAAAAAGAGAAAGAAGTTACCCACAGAAGAACGCATAAACAAATGCTTCGGGCCGGGCAGTAGTTTTCTTTGAAAGGTGAGCTAATAAATGGTTTTATGATACTTGTTTGTCACCATAATCTGTAATCGCCGTTCGCTGATCTTTAAAATGTAAAGTTTGTGAATATAAAAGCCAGGTACCGCTTACGCTTAGTTTATTTGCATAGCCGGAATTCGCTCAAAATTAGTTATATTGCATTTTAAACCTTTGGTGTAAGTGCAGGTCTATAAGGGGCGAAATTAAATTTCGAAACGCTAAGGGGCTTAATTGGTCCTCTATTGAATTTTTATCTACAAATGTAGTCTATGGCCGATACCCCTTTAAAACCATTACTAAGTTCGTTTCATAAAGGACTCGTCTTTACTTGCCTGATACTTTCTCTGATACTTTCATCCTGCAAGCATAAACAAGCAAAAATTTACAGAAGCAGTTGTGATGACGGTATCGTTTTTAAGCACATTACCTTTACTCAACTCATTGACAGCATCCAGCAATACGATCATCAATATATTGAGGTTGATGGCAAATATGTGGAGGGTAACGAGGAATCGGCCTTGGTTAATGACAGCTCCTTTGTCGACCATTCCAGCGGTCACGCCATCTGGATTAATTTCAGTCAGGATTGCCCTTTATATTTAACAGGAACCCGCCAGGGGCTTTTTGAATTTAATGATGGTAAGTTTACGTTGATTAACAACAGGAAAATTACCATCAGGGGAAAAGTTGATATGCGCCATAAAGGTCACTTGGGTAGCTATCGCGGGTCAATGGACAGGATAAGCTTTGTTAAACTATAAGCCTTATATTTCAATTTTTAAGCCATCATAGGCTAATTCAATACCCGGCGGTAATTGGTCCATAACATCGGCATGTTTACCCAGCCTGTGGCTAATATGTGTAAAATAAGTTTTTTCGGCGCCAATTTCCTGGGCAAAAGCAATTGCTTCGTCATAGGTAAAGTGCGAAATATGGCTCTGTATCTGCAGTGCATTAATTACCAATATTTTGCTTCCTTTTATCTTTTCCTTTTCTGTTTCTGACACCGTTTTGGCATCAGTGATATAGGTGAAATCTTTTATCCTGAAACCCAGTACAGGTAGCATATAATGCATTACCTCTATCGGGGTAAAATTAATATCGCCTATTTTAAAAGGATCGAGCCCAATGGTGTGCAGGTTAAGTTGCGGGATGCCGGGATATTTAAACTCCTCAAAAATATAATAGAATTCTCTTTTAAGCGCGGTTTGAACACGTGGCGAAGCATACACTTCAATAGGTCCTTTTTGCTTGTAGTTAAATGCCCTTATGTCATCCATGCCGGCAATATGATCTTTATGCTCGTGCGTAAAAACAATAGCATCCAGGTGCTGCACGTTTGCTCGTAACATCTGGTAACGGAAATCGGGACCGGAATCAACCACAACTACCTTATCCTCGCCTTCAATTAATATGGAAGTGCGCAAGCGCTTGTCTTTTTTATCGGTTGAAATACATACCTCACAATTGCAGGCAATAACAGGCACACCCTGCGAGGTTCCGGTTCCTAAAAATGTAATGGTCACAATTCCAGTTTTATTTGTTGTAGCTGCTGATGAAAGGCAACTTGTTTATCATCAAGTAAATTATAATCCATCTCCAGGTCACGAGCAAGTTCGCTTAACGCCAAAATTTTGCTTTCCAAACCTGAGAATTTGTTAACCACAATAATCTTACTGTGTTGCAGCAGGCAGGCTCCGGTTTTAAAGTTGCCTTTTTCATATCGAACCTTATAACCAGTTGTTTTTAATAACATTTCCAGTTTTTCGAGAGTATGATTAGTTATTGTTAACATGAGTTTCAAAAATAGCAATTTGTTTTGTTAGTTGAAGTTTGAAAGTGCTCGGACGAGAAAGATGACAAGGCGTTTAAAGTGCACTTCTTAAAAAAAATTAAAATCTTTAGCTGGGTTTTAAAAATATTGCAATCAAGATTGGGTTTGAATTTTAATATTTTTATATTGTCCCTTATTTCCCTAAAAATTTTAAACCTTTAATCAAAAAATGGACCAAAGTAACAACCGTTTCCTTTCGCTGGATGTATTTCGCGGAATGACAATTTGTTTTATGATCATTGTAAATACACCGGGAAGCGGCGCGGCTGCATTTCCACCGCTGGATCACGCAGCCTGGTTTGGTTTTACACCAACCGATTTGGTTTTCCCATCGTTTTTATTTGCAGTGGGAAATGCGATGAGTTTTTCACAAAAGAAATTCATTGGTTTAGGTACCGGCGCGGTAGTGTACCGGATATTTAAGCGGGCGGCCCTTATATTTTTGCTAGGATATTTGATGTATTGGATTGGCAGTATTGAACACGGCGATAAAGGATGGTCAATTGAATCAATAGGTCAAACAAGAATTTTTGGTGTTTTACAACGTATTGGTCTTTGCTATCTTTTTGCTTCATTGCTTATTTACTTTATAAAGTCAAAAAGAGCCATTATTATTATAAGTATACTGCTTTTGGTTGGATACTGGGTTCTATTGCTTGTTTTTGGCGATCACGCTGCTCCTTATGGCATGTTAACCAATGCAGGTACCTATTTAGATAAATTTATTGTTGGTGATGCACACATGTATCATGGCGAAGGAGTAGCCTTTGATCCAGAAGGAATATTGAGTACGCTGCCTGCCATTGTAAATGTAATTTGTGGCTATTATGCAGGTAAATTCATCCAGGAAAAAGGAAAAGGTTATGAAACCATTTCGAAATTGATGCTGTTTGGCTTCCTGTTTATCTTTATCGCATTGTTTTGGAACATGACTTTCCCTATCGCCAAAAAATTATGGTCGAGCCCATTTGTTTTATTAACAGTAGGTATTGATTTAGTTTGGATTTCGGCGCTGGTGTATATTATTGAAATACGCACCAAAGCAAATAATAAGTGGACTTCCTTTTTTACCGTTGTTGGCAAAAACCCATTGCCAATCTATATTTTCTCCGAACTTTTAGGTGGATGGCTTGGCTATATTGTTATAAACAAGGTAAACTTCAATGATTGGATTAACAATGTCTTTTTCCAGGTGATAGCTCCAGGCGCTGTAGGCTCTCTATTATTTGCCATCACCTACATGCTGGTTTGTTGGTTATTGGGCAAAATATTGGATAAAAATAAAATTTATATAAGGGTGTAGCAATTTAAAAGAGACAATCGTATTGTAGGTTGATTAAGTTTAATTTTAGTAGTTTTAGGAATAAATTTAATCAACCTTTTAAAAATTACCTGATGTAGGGTTGTAGAGCGTTGCGTTAAAACAGGTAATACGGAATAATTAAATTGGCTCAAAAATTATCAATGTCCGAAGATACTGTAGTAAGCATATTGTGCCGTTTGTATAGCGATATACTGGAAGATGAACATTCTGAAAGTGTTAAAGCTGAAGTTGTTAATGAAGAATATGGCTACTATAAATTGTTAAATATTCCGTTTTATCTCCCCAAAATAGCCATAGGCGATATTGTATGGGCCGAGTTTAAAGCGATTGAAGGAAAGCTTACCTACCGCAAAACAATTGAATATTCGGGCAATTCAACTGTTCACGTGGTGGTAACAGACGATGAATACACCATAACAGATATTTGCCAGGAGTTTGAGCTGCTGGGATGCAAAAGCAGGGTACTCAACAACAAATACCTCGGACTCATCATTCCGGTTGAGGTTGATTATTACCCGGCAAAACAACTGTTGGAGCTGCTCGAAAAAAACAAAGTAATTGGTTACGCAGAATCCAGCTTATCGCAAAAACATCAATACAAAAATTTCTATTTGTAAAAAAGTGCTCAAATAAACTGCGGCACCTAACCGCGCACGGCATTTATCTCAAATCAACAACCTCAACACCTTTGTGCGCTTTGGCATCAAAAGTGAACAAGTTTTCGGTTACTGGAGGGTTGGGTACCAAGCTTTTTAAAGTATAGGTATAGTGATTGCCGTTTTTATCGAATATCAAAGCGCTGTAAATCTGTTTTTTTACCTTATCAATTAATAGCCTTACTTTAAAAAACGATTTGTTGATGTCTTCCGGTGTAAGATCAATTTCCTGATAAACTTTGCCATTAACTTTGGTATCGCCTGTGTAGATGTATTTATAGCCATGTTCATAAATGGTAAATACCTGGGCTGGGTTAAGACCCTCGCCACTTACATCAACATTATTTACCTGAACCTCGTTATCTTTTTTAAGATAGGTCCATTGTGTTTTGCCATCGCTTATAATTTCCTGTGCCACATCTTGTTTAGCAGTTGATTCTGGACTGTAAATAGTTACCCTGAATTTATTTGCCTTTGATTTGGCTATCAGCGTGCCGCTTTGGGTTTCTTTAATGCCGGCTTGTTTATTATCTAGCGTGAAGTCGAAATCGGTTTTTACAACATCATAAGTGCGGTATTTTGCACTTACTTTATTCAATATTTCTTTTGCCGCTACATCTTTTTGAGCGAAAGTATAAGAGGTTAGTAAAGAGAGAACGGAGAATATAAATAGTTTTTTCATTTGAATTTACAGTGCCTGAATTTACACGTTAGAGTAGTTATCAGTCAACAGGTTTAATTGTTATTTTGTTTTGCTAATGATTCGAGATGACGTTCGAGGCTATACTCATCCGGATATAAAACTTCGCGGGCTTTGCTGCCTTCAAACGGGCCCACTATACCGGCTGCCTCCAACTGGTCAATAATTCTGCCTGCTCGGTTATAACCCAATTTCATTTTACGCTGTATAAGTGAAGTAGATCCTTGTTGATGCAGTACAATCAACCTGGCAGCATCGTCAAACAAAGGGTCCCTGTCATCGGGATCAAAGTCTTTTGCACTGCTTGTTTCACCTTCGCCAACATATTCGGGTAACATAAATGCCGACGGATAACCACGTTGATTACCGATAAAGTCGGAGATTCTTTCAACTTCGTGGGTATCCACAAAAGCGCATTGCAGGCGTATCAGATCGCTTCCCGTTGATAACAACATATCACCGCGGCCTATCAGCTGATCGGCACCTCCGCTATCTAAAATGGTGCGCGAATCTATTTTTGAAAGCACCCTGAAAGCCAGCCTTGAAGGGAAATTGGCTTTTATGGTACCCGTTATAATATTAACGGATGGCCTTTGTGTAGCAATTACCAGGTGAATACCCACCGCACGGGCCAACTGAGCAATACGCGAAATAGGCACTTCAACTTCCTTGCCTGCGGTCATCATCAGGTCGGCAAACTCGTCAATCACCAGTACAATAAACGGCAGATAACGGTGTTTCTCCGGATCGCTTATTTTGCGGTGTACAAATTTGTCGTTGTATTCTTTAAGGTTACGCACCTGCGCGTCTTTCAGCAAGTCATAACGCTGATCCATCTCTATACAAAGCGAATTGAGGGTATTTACAACCTTTTTGGTATCAGTGATGATGGCGTCGGCCTCATCAGGCAGTTTGGCTAAAAAGTGGCGCTCAATTTTGCGGAAAAGTGTTAGCTCTACCTTTTTAGGGTCAACCAATACAAATTTAAGTTCGGCCGGGTGCTTTTTAAATAGTAAGGATACCAAAATGGCATTAATACCAACCGATTTACCCTGACCGGTGGCACCAGCAACCAGCAAGTGAGGCATTTTGGCCAAATCGGCAATAAATACTTCGTTACTGATGGTTTTTCCAAGTGCAATCGGTAAATCCATTGTGGTGTTCTGGAACTTTTCAGTTGCCAAAACCGATTTCATCGAAACCATTTCGGGAGTTTGATTAGGCACCTCAATACCTATTGTACCCTTGCCTGGCATTGGTGCAATAATACGTATACCAAGGGCGGCTAAACTCAAGGCGATATCATCTTCCAGGTTCTTTATTTTCGAGATCCTTACACCCGGTGCCGGGATAATCTCATATAGCGTAACTGTTGGCCCTATGGTGGCCTTTATTTTATCTATCTCAATGTTATAATGGTTCAGCGTTTCAACAATTTTGTTTTTGTTTGCCGCAAGCTCATCAGAATTAACATTAATTTTGTTTGAACCGTAGTTTTCGAGCAGATCAAGCGTAGGGTATTTATATGATGCCAGATCAAGCTTATGATCGTATGTGCCGAATTTATCTAATAAGCCTTTTGCTTTTTCTTCGTCTGATTGTTCAATATTTAAAGCGGGGGTTGGCCTGGTAACACCTATAGTTAGGGGAATTCCATTTTCAAACTCGAGCTCATGGCCTTCTGCATCAGCATCCGGCATCAGCACCAATGGCTCATGAAATATAGGGTTTTGAACCAGCGGCTGCTGTTTTGGCGACTCGGGTTTAATTACATTTTCGGGTGTATCTTTTAACTTATTTGCCCTGCCCGACCATTCCAACGGCAACGGAACATCTTCCTTATCATCTTCATCCACTGTAACAGGTTCTTGTGTCAGCTTGTCTTCCGGTGTTGTATCAACAGCAACTTTTTCCTTTCTTTTTGGTAGTTTAAAATCGATATTGTAAGCAACTATCAATATGGTTAAAGCTGCAAATATCAGTAATCCGGCGATACCGGTTTGACCTATTTGGGCATTGAGCAACTGGTTACTCCAATAGCCAAACTCACCTTCCAGATAGTTGGGTGTATCAGACATAAAGGCGTGAAAAAAGCCAATAGCAACCGATAAAAATATCAAACAGAAAAAAGAATAAACCAATGTTTTGGTTACTGAGAAAAGGCTAACCCTAAATAGCAGGCGGTATCCGGTAACGAAAAATACAAAAACAAAAAGGAACGATGCAACACCAAACCACTCGTAGATGAATTGATTAGAAAGCAGGGCGCCAAATTTACCCGTCCAGTTTTCGATGATCGGGTTTTTTACACCGCTTTCCATCAGTTCCTGGGTAGTTTTGAACAGATTATGCCAGCCGCCGTTGGCTGCTGAAACATAGCTTTGATCTTCCTGCCAGGTAAACATATACGAGGTAAATGCCACCATAAAATATACCGAAAGCAACAAAAGAAACACCCCGGAAATTTTAGAAATTTTGGTGTTGAGCAGCTCCTGCGAACGCGGATTATCCTGTTTTTGCTTTGCCGAATATTCCTTTTCAGTCTTTGAAGATGACTGACGGGACTGATTTTCCTGCTTAAAATTATTTGATTTAAATTGGTTTCCTTTTACCGGCATCCTAATAACACTGTTATTGTACAAATATAAAGTTAATAGATTAAACAACTTATTACCGTGATATTTTAATTTTACGTAATATTGGATTTGACTGATGAAATTATTGTAAATTTAGTGTGAACAGTCTCAGCTGGCGGCCCGCTAAATAGCTATCATTTACAAAAACGTAAATATATGAGTGTTGAAAAACTGGAACAGTACATTACCAATGGCGATTTGGTGAACCTGGAGGCTCTGCTATTGGAAAATCCTGCCCTGGCAAAAAGCCGTACCAGTCATCAGGTTTCGCCGCTTATGCTCAGTTGCTATTATAAAAAGCCATCAGTAACTGAGCTTCTTTTAAAACACCTGGAAGATATCAATCTTTTTGAAGCCGCAGCCTCGGGTAAATTTGATGTAGTTGCCAATTTGGTTTATAAACACCCGGAAGCAATTAATTTTTATGCGGAAGACGGGTTTACGCCTTTAGGTTTAGCCTGTTATTTTGGACAATATGAAATTGCGCGCTATTTGGTTTTAAAAGGTGCGGATGTTAATCTGCCATCAAATAATGGGTTCAAGGTTTACCCCCTGCATTCTGCTGCTGCGGGCAACTATACCCAAATTGCACGTATGCTGGTAGAAAATAATGCGCAGGTAAATGTAAAACAACAAGCCGGTGCCACCGCGCTTCATTCTGCCGCTCAAAATGGTAATATTGATTTGCTGATCCTGTTGCTTGAACACGGCGCTGATGTAAGCATCCGGATGGAAGGAGGGAAGCTGCCTGCCGACCTGGCCCGGGAAAAAGGTTTTGTTGAAATTGCCGAAGCTTTAATATAAAACATCAGGATAGTTAAAAAAAATAACCGACGGTTACTCATCGGTTATTTAAAAATTACATCCTTAACTATTAACATTTAAACTAAACTATATTATTTATACGCAGTTGATATTCTTAAAGTTATATATTATATTCGCGTCAATAAAAAGGTCCCCAACCTCGCGTCAGGGAACTTTTTGATTTGATAAATTATTGATGAGCAGGGCGCTCAATGAATGCTTTTATACGGAAGCAATATTTTGAAGGTTACGCTTTTTAATTAAATTTTTTTAAAGTTTAAATCTTTAAAATTTAATGGCGAAAAGGTATATGAGCAGTCTGAATTTTTGAATGTCATCCCGTTGATTATCAGGTATCCGGGGTCCCATATGAACATTCACCTGCTTTAACAGCCAGTCAGTATAACCTGTCTGGCTGTTTTGTTAAAAATGTTTTTTTAATTAAATATTTAAACCGGACGCGGGCCGCAAACGGCAAAAGAAGGAAGATAATATAGATTTGACAGGTTTTATTTAATCAGTTGGCGCTGCCATCCAGTTTTTACCATCAACAAAGCGGTTAATCATCATTGCCGATACGGTATCGCCCGTGGCATTTAATAAAGTTGCAACCGGGTCAATAAGTGTACCGATAATAATGGCTGGCGGCAATGCCTCGGGTGGGAAACCGTAGGCCGATATAAACAATATTTCGCCAACGTAGCCGCCATTAGGTATGCCACCCTCTACAATACTTACCAGCACTGTCATACCGAGGGCAATTAAAATGGTTTCGGGGCTATTGAAGCTTTTGCCAAACATGGCAAATACCACCGTCATTTTTAAAATGGACGAAATGCCCGATCCTTCTTTATGCAACGTGCCGCCAAGGGGTATAGTGATATTTGCTATCACATCTGAAATTCCCATTTTTTTAGCAGCATCCAAATTGGCAGGAATGGTGGCAATACTGCTACAAGTACCCACCGCAGTTGCAGATGGAATGATATTGTTTTTCCAGTAGCGCCTTATGCCGTTAACGCCACCCGCAATAAAGGCATAAACGCTGAACAGTACGATATAGTAAAAAATACTTACGCCATAACCAATGCTTAAAGTATGTGCATAGGTACCGAATAATGAAGGGCCAAACACAGTTACCTGGTAAGCAAAATAAGCACCCAGGCCTATTGGGCCGGCTTTCATTATAATTATGAATACTTGTTTAAATACTTCATTCCCGGCATTTAAAAATTGCTTAAAGGCTTGTCCTTTTTCTTCGGCCTTTAATGTTCCAAAGCCAACCAGTATAGAAAATATGATCATGGCCAGCATGTTTTTGCGCGATAGCAGCTCAAAAAGCTCGCTGGAGGTAAAGATCCGGGTGATTTGATCGGCAGATAACTGTTTACCAATGTCTTGTGGCGTTTGTGTTGCAGTTATGTGCTGATGAATTGGGAACATCCAAACACCAATAATAGTTAATATAGCCGCAATAATAACGGTTATAACAAATACGGCCGACATTACACCCATTATGCGGGTAAGTTTTTGCGCTCCCTGTAAATTGGCTATAGCCGATGATATGGCGAAGAAAACCAGCGGAATTACTGCAACAAACAGCAGGTTTAAAAATATATCGCCAACAGGTTTTAAAATTTCTGCGCTTTTCCCAAATATCGCCCCGGCAAAACTACCAACCAGTATGCCGGTTATCAACCAAATCATTCCGCTGTAGTTTTTAATCCAATTATTCATGTAGTGAGGGGCAGTTAAAAAGTAAATATTTCGCCATTAATATAAGGCAATTTTCTTTATCAGGTGTTTTTTTAATGCTTTCTGTAAATCCGCCTTTCTGCTTTTGAGCCCGTTATGACTCACCTTGTGATTTGTTTTTTAATTATGGTTTTAAAATAATGGGTTATAATTAAGAATAGCGCATCTTTTTTTCTAGTAAGATAAAGTAATCTCTTTCCGTGAAAAAGTTACCGTTAAAAAACGGTAAAAAGTGGAGTAAAACCCGGCACTCAAGAGGTTTCTTAATGCTATAGATTTGATAAGTAAATAGTATTCAATTAGTTATTTGCAGAAACATCCTCATCTACCCAATATAATAGAGCCTCCTGATTATTTTCATTATTGATGAATTGGTACGCCAATAGTTTGAGAGTTATAATATCCAATTACATCTATCAATAAAACCAAATTACTCCCCCCTTACCCGGTATTGCATTAAAGCAATCAACTAATCGCCTAAAATTTCATTTTAAAGGAAAAAGCCGAAAATCCTTAAGAGAGTAGGCACCCGGAAGCCGAAAAGGGAAAAGAGTAGGCAAAAAAAATATTTCAATTTTATGCCTACCACCACAAAAGCAACACCACAAGCAGCACTGCCTCCTTTGGAAAGAACCAAAGTTCAATCGCTGCTGCTACAGAATCCGAATTATTTCGGAACATTGCCCGCTACTGATGCGCTGGCCGCCAAATTTAAACCTGTAATAGTTAAAAACGGGGACACTACCTATGAACAAATTACCTGCATTGGCTATAATCCCGATTTACAGGAATTGTCGGGGATAGTAAAAATTAATTTGAATGCGGGTTACAACGGTGGCCCGTGCACAGCCGGTAGTAATGAATACGTCCGTTTCTTTATCAACTATGGTACCGCCTGGCAAGACCTCGGTGTGCAGAGTTTTAATATACACGATATTCCGCATACTACCGAAAATCCACTGGATTATGCCGTAAATCTGCATTTTGTGCCTGCCGAAGAGCACTGTTGTTTCGAAGCGCCTGTATTGCCGCAAGTAAAGGCCATTTTATCATGGAGCATTATACCCCCTGCCGGAAATCCAAACTACATACCGGTTTGGGGTAATGTATTGAATGTAAACATCCAGATTGCACCAAGTACTTCATTTGCATGTTTGCTTAAAAAAGGCCTTACCAATATAGGGGTTGATGTAGCAAAAGAAAAAGTGACAACATTGGCTACCTCATTACCAGCGGCGGCTATTAACACTGCGGCATTGAAAACGGCTACTTTGGCTCAAAAACTGCCGGCTGCCCTTCCTGATCTGGTAAAAGCCTATGGAAATACCGTGCCGCCCGAACGTGTAGGATTTACTGCTGTTACCCAGGCTTTGAGTACCAGCTCGTTAAATACTAACCTGCTTCACTCAACCTTAGCAACAGCTGGTTTGGATATCGCCAAAATAATACCTGTTATAAACAAACCCAACTATAACACAACTTATGAAGAAGTGAAGTGTGTGGGCTTAAACCGTGATGCCAGTACTTTAAATGCCACCGTTAACCTGAAGCAATCGTCGGGCTTTTCAGGTGGCTTGTGTACCACCGGTAGCCGGGAGTACGTGGCGTTTTATATGGATTTTGGCTCGGGATGGGTTTATATGGGTACATCATCAGTAGGTGTACACGATATAACACCATTACCTGCGGGCGGTCTCAGTTACAATGTTGAACTACCCGTTAACCTTTTACCTTATCAAAAGGTAGGCTGTCAAAATGTATACCTGGCAAAAGTTATGGCCATACTTTCATGGAATCAACTGCCACCTGTTAACCCTGCCTGGGTACCTGTTTGGGGTAACATGATACAGGCATGGGCCGAAATACGTAATACCACTGTTGTAATTGGCGGCAACAATCAGCCAACTATTATTACCATCGGTACCTTCCCGGCTACAAATGTCGATACAAACACCGGACTGTTGAATTTTGAGACTTATAGTGGCTACTCGTTCACTGGAGTTATACCGATTACCGGTATCATTTCTACTCCGCCTGATTCCAATAGCAATGCCGCGAGTGAATTGAAGTATCGTATTATGTTGAAAAGAGCCAGTCAGCCTGACAGTGCCTTTGCCCCCGTAACAAATTCATTCGATGTATTGCAAACTGTTATCACAGCCGGAATACCTGTTTCTACGGTAGTTTCACAAGTTAACAGCCTTGGTTATTATAATTACCTGGTTGATTATACTCCGCCTACGCTTGTTACTGTTTACGGCGATTTACTTGGTGCGTTGATACTGCCGGATTCAGACCTTTACGAATTCTATCTGGAAATTGAAGGCGGGCTTAAAACAACACGTTACCGCGTGAAATCAGATACAAGCGCACCTTCAGTAGCTATAAATATTGATAACGGCCAGAATTGCGGAACATTGGTACAAGGTAACCCTGTAACCGGTACTTACTCAATTGCAGATACCGAGAACAATTGTTTAGGGGTAGCAATTGATTTCATTTATCTTCCGCCAGGTTCAAGCAGCAGCCTTACTGTGGATGGCGTGGTGCAAGGACTTGGTGCTCTGGTGGATGTTCCGGCCATAGGCAAAAATGGAGTATGGGCGGTTACTACTAATTCGCTTGTACCATGTGGCTATAACATCCGCTTATGGGGATATGATAAAACAGTTGTGTGCTATGCCTATATCTCATATGCCTATAGCATTTATACCGAGTATAATGATGCTACTTTAGGTTTCTGTTTGGCTAAGCCACCGCAATAGGAATTAGTTTTTTATTGCTAAATGGGCTGTATCATAAACGATATAGCCCATTTTTGTTGTCAGAAGTTGACCTTTCAGGTACAGGTATTTCTTTTGGTATAATATCTGGCTATAAAACATTTAACACTTATTTTGGTTAAAATTATAATTAAACTCATATTAATTATTTGGATTTGAACATTTACACTTTAACAGTGCAGTTTAACGCTGTTTTTAAAAAACACTTATTTTTTAAACTACTTTTAGCAGGGGCTCTGACAATTATCTGCAGTTTTGCCAACGGACAGGTAATTACTCCGGTCGATTCCCTTAAGGCTGATTCTTTAGGCGCAAAGGGCAATAAGGTTTACAAACCAGCCAAAAGTGTCAATCAAGAATATGATTTTACTGATCTGATGCGTAATATCTTCCATCCCCATAAAAAAGCTGATACCTTAAATAGGCCGTCGGGCATTATTATTGTTCCTAATATTTCGGCTAACCCCACAATTGGTGCGCAAGCTGGAATTAAAGCTGTTGTAGGCAGAAAATTAGGCGATGATCCTAATACATTACTGTCTATAGCCGCAACATCGGCCTCTATTACCACTAAAGGGATCATTTATTTTTATGTTAATCACAATATATTCACCCCAGGCAACAAATGGAATCTGCAGGGGAACCTTGTAGTTGCAAAAACGGTTACACCCGATCATGGCTTGGGAATAGGCAGGGATATTACCAACGGCACCGAAGAGGACAAAATACTGGCGGATCCGGATCACCAGGGTTACGCCATTAACTCTTTGTATTTTAATGTGAGGGAAAAGATATATAAGCAGATTGCGAAAGGATTTTTTGTCGGAGCCGGCATATCGGCAGAGGTGCGGAGGAATATCCATCAGACTGATACGGTTAACAATGGAACGCCTTTAAGCGTTTATAACAACAGGTATGGCTTTCCGCAAGATCACTATACCACCAGCGGATTTCTTTTTAATGCAGAATATACCTCACGCGATAATCAAAATAGAGCCTACAAAGGTATTTACGCCGATGTTGGTATCCGGGTTAATCAAACATGGATTGGCAGCACCAAAAACGCGGCACAACTCACTACCGATTTTAGAAAATACTTCAGTTTATCGGATACTAACCCTGAAATGGTTTTAGCGCTTTGGAATTGGGGCTCGTACCTGCTCAGCGGTGCCATACCTTACCTGGAACTACCAGGTACCGCCAGGGATGTATCTTTCAGAAGCGACAGAGGCTATGTTTCCCAATTTTTTAAGGGTACTCAATTTAATGATACGGAAGCCGAGTTTCGTTTCCCAATATTAAGAAACAAATTTATTAGCGGGGTTACCTTTGTTAGTATGCAGACAGCAAATGATGATCAGGGTACTAAATTATTCCAGGTATTTCAACCGGGCGGAGGAGCAGGTTTGCGGATATTGTTCAACAAACATACACGCACCAACCTGGCCCTTGATTATGCGTACGGCGTATTTGGCAACAGGGGTTTCTTTTTGAATTTAAACGAGGCATTTTAATACTGCCCTGAAATCGGCGAAAGCTATATTGATATTCATCACCAATAGCATATAAGGGCTTACCGGTAATCAACCTTAATTATGTTTTAATTTAACTAAAAATAAATTTTACTGGTCTTTTTGGTTAATATTTAAATGGAATTTTATAACTTCATATTAAGTTATCCCTAAACCTTAATAAAATGAAAAATAATCAAATTGCCGAAAAATCGGCACCTTTCCGGGTTGGTAAATGGCTGCCATCAGATCAAACAATACTCGAAAATTGGTTAAGTAATTTAATAGCTGAAGCGGAGGCCGACACGCGGCCATTATTGCCGGTTATTGAAGAATTTAAGAGTTTTATAGAAGGCGATCCTGTTGTATACATGTATTTTAATTTAATGTTTACAGAGGTATCGCGGAAACCGCCGTACAACAAAAATCCTGCCCTTGGTCCGCAGGTAAGGCACTATCAAATGATGCTGCGGTTACTAAATATTATTATGACCAAAGCGCCTGAATTTAATGAGACCGGATTAGTAGGATTTCCTATAAATGCCATTTTTGATTGGTCAATGGGCACTACGGCGGGCTTTGCAGCTTTCCTTGATGAAAAAATAAACAAACAATTAAAAAGAATTTTAGCAGAATGGGCCATTTTTCTAGACTCGGTCGACTCGAGATATGTTTTAAATAAAGACCCCAAAACAGGCTGGTTTGGCGCAGATGCTATGAAGGCAATGCCCGGTTTTAACCAGGAGTTTCAATGTAATCCCGAGCTTCCCTACCACGGTTTTAAATCGTGGGACGATTTTTTTACCCGTCAATTCAGGGAGGGGCAGCGTCCGGTAGCAAACCCAGGTGACGATAATGTGATTGTAAATGCTTGCGAATCTGCGCCCTACAGAATTGCCGCCAAAGTAAAAAAGCAGCAACGCTTTTGGATAAAAGCACAACCTTATTCGCTTGAATACATGCTGGCGGAAGATCCCTTAACTAAAAAATTTGTAGGTGGAACGATATACCAGGCATTTTTAAGCGCTTTGAGCTACCACCGCTGGCACAGTCCGGTGAGTGGCACCATTATTAAAGCCTACGTTATTGATGGAACCTATTATTCGGAAGCATTGTCAGAAGGTTATGACCCGGCGGGGCCCAACGACTCACAGGGGTATATTACCGAAGTTGCCACCCGTGCGCTGATTTTTATTAAAGCTGATAATCCCGCTATTGGAACGGTTTGCATGATGCCGGTTGGCATGGCTGAAGTTTCTACCTGCCAGATAACAGTTTACGAAGGGCAACATGTGAAAAAAGGCGAGCAACTGGGAATGTTTCATTTCGGTGGATCTACACATTGCCTCATTTTTGAACCCCACGTTAAACTTGAGTTCGATTTGCATGGACAAAAGCCGGGCCTCGACTCACAAAACATTCGTATTAACGAAAGAATTGCCACAGTTTTAAATAAATAGACAACATTATAAGCCAGACAAATCGATGGAAAAAAGAATTGTCTGGCCTTTTCAATCGTATATTTAAGTTAAACAGCCCGTTATCTGCTCAACAATTTCCAAAGCCTGAAATTTATCCAAGGGCTTAGAAAGATGGCTATGTATATCAGCGTGATCCAGGGTTGATAGTCGATGTAAAATTCGTGGGCAGTTAATGAATAGGGGCTTTTAATTAATACAAAACCAACAAAATCAACTGTTATGGCCGCTACTAACCACAAAAATGCCAGGTTGCGGGTTTCTGTTGCACGTTGAGCAATGTCTTTTGATTGTGGCTTTTTGAAATAAATCCACGCGAAAATAGGCCATACGATCAGCATGATTAATACATGGTAGGGCACAGTGGCCACAAAAGAAGCCGACTTTAACACAGTAACACCTGGTGCAGGCGGCGATGTATTATAAACTGTAGCATAAGTTTCGGTAGTGGTAGCTGCCAAAATGGTTACGAGCACATAAGCAATAAAAAACAGGACGAGAGCGCGGGTGAGTTTTAGTTTCATCGTTTATTTGGGTTTAGCTGTCAATGTTTTATGCATTTAAGACGACGAGCCAAATAAAAAGGTTACAGCTATTTTTCTTCCAGAGATTGTTTTATGATGTTGAGGGTGATGGTCCAATAAAAGTCGATGTGCTTGTAATGCGACTCGGTGGGGAAATTGCTTAAATCGAGGTTTAGCAAAGTATCCGGCTCTTCCTGCTGCAGGGTGAATTTGATGATCGTCCGGTTTTCAGGTTCATCAGGCAGTCGCGATAGAGAACTTAAGTGGGTGTACTCCAAAATATGATCCTCCAAAAACTGCAAAACTATACCGTTATTGGTAAAGCTGGTTTTGTAGGATATCTCCTGCACATTGACAATAATAGGGCTGCCAACTTCCCAGGTGGTGATGATTTCAATTTCTGAATCAGACATCCATTTTTTCATCAGATCCGGTTCGGTGAGTGTTTTCCATACTTCGCTTTTCGGCGCATTGATGCGAATTGACTTATGGATAGTTTGAGGAACAGCTGATTGATGATCGGTCATGACGTTTATTTATGGAGGACTAAATTTAACAAAGATGTCCAACCATTAACGCTGTCCCACGAATATATGACACAAAAGAAACAGCGCGGTACGCCCGAAACAACGCATTCAGTCAATCAATAAGTTATGCGAAATATGGGAAAAGCTGGGACAAAATGGTACAGAAAATGTGAAGTTTAAGCGAATCCGTGGGACAAAAACTTGGTTTTTAAAGTGATATCAAACCGCGCCCCTGTCGGTGTTGTCACCGACAGGCAACGTAAGTCTTTTGGATGAAGGAGCCGTAAGCAAATCCTTTTGGACACACAGGCATCCGGACATGTTTGTGACAACACAAACATGGGCAAAGATAAATTCTCATGCCTTTTCGCTATGCTTTTCTACATAGCGTTTCAAAACCGCGCCCCTGTTGGTGTTGTCACCAACAGGAAACGTAAAGCTTTTTGAATGAAGAAGCCGCAAGCAAATTCTCTGGACACACAGGCATCCGGGCATGTTTGTGACAACACAAACATGGGCAGAAGAAGCCGCAAGCAAATCCTTTTGGACACACAGGCATCCGGTCATGTTTGTGACAACACAAACATGGGCAGAGATAAATTCTCATGCCTTTTCGCTATGCTTTTCTACATAGCGTTTCAAAACTTCCGCGCCCCAGTTGGTGTTGTCACCAACGGAAACGTAAAGCTTTTTGGATGAAGAAACCGTAAGCAAATCCTTTTGGACACACAGGCATCCGGGCATGTTTGTGACAACACAAACATGGGCAGAAGCGGCATTAAACTTACGAAGTTTTTAAACGGCGTAGCCCTCAATGAGGCCATTGAAAATAAACTATACCGAATTAAACTTCGTAAGTTTTTCGGCGTCACCTAAGATTTTACCCTTTGTTATCCTCCAAGCCCAGTTGATACATCTTTCTAAAAATCATCACATGTAAAAACAAAATAGTTGCCGGGGCGAATGCCGGGAACCATACAAATGGAAAGATCAGCATTTCCCGCAGATCACCCTGTCCGCCAATAAAAGCCGGATTTGTGGCATTAATAACGGCTATGGTCAACAGGTTAATAATATCCAGCATGCCGAAGATGTTCCAGGCATAAACAACAGGCTTTGCCCATCGGTTTCCTTTTGAAACCATCCGGGCCACAGGTATGGCTAAAAGCGCTGTAATAACATCACCCATCTCTGCCGAAAAAGCAAATTTGCCCGGAAGCAGGTGATAAAAGTATAGAATAATGAAAAATACACCCACCAGCCTGAATACGTGCAGCGCGATCAACGATTCCAGCGAGACAGCCTTAAGCAATTTTTTGAATAGTGGTGTATTCCCAATAAAGCCGAATAAGAAGATAAGCAGTGGAATCCCCGCCCAAATCATTGGCTTAGGTAGCACGGTATTAACGTCAAACACACCCATTAACGCCAAACAGGAAACATAAGCCAGGTAAATAACATAAAAACCCAAAATACCGAACTGGATATTTCTCGCTTTATTCGCACTCATACCGGCATTGAGCGCCGCTTGTTTGGCCGGCTTGGCAATGAAAGTAATTGAATAAAGAAAGCTTATAACGAACAGAATGATAGCCCAAAGAGGCATACCCGAAATGTAATGTGCCATTTTATTTCTTGATTAAATGAATAGCACAAATAAAAATCAAATAGGCTGGCTTCCACTTGACATATGGCAAGAAATGGGGGAGGAGGTTCTTATGTTAGGCTTTAACGCTAAGTAATGAGGACGATCATGCATTAAACAAGAAAAGTTTCTAAACTTTCGATTAAAGACATTTTTACTAGTAAATCATGCAACAATGATTATCTTCATTGCTGCTATGAAATGTTGCCTTATCATCTTGATCTGTCTTTGCAGCCTGTTTAACAAGGTTTGCGCACAATCACCATCCGCGGCTATCGACAGCCTTATTAAATATCAAATTATAACAGTTGAAGACAGACCGATACTGGAAAAGGAGCTTAAAGGTGAAAAATATTCTTCTTATCGTGTTGCTATTTTAGGGGGAGTAGAAAGCGTCATGCTGCAAAAGAAATTTCATGTAGATCCGCATAAAACCGATTTTATGATTTCTTATGGTAAGGAGCAGCTAAATAAAAAAAATCAGGATAGTGTTAATACAACACTCCGCATCTTGCTGGAGAAGATTAAGAAAGCGGGGTTGCTGACTGATAAGGTTTATACATATACGCTAAAGAATATAGACAGTGGTAGTTATGTTCTTGATCTGCAATTGATTGGGATTGTAAGAGAAATGAGTTCACGTTTGGAGCAGCTTACATCAGATAAATTACTGCCCGTTGCAGAAGATTTGCACAAAAACGGCATTGTTGATGACTCGTCGTTTGTGCGGTTAGCAGATGATATACGAAGCGATAAAATAGAATCGGCATTTCAATTGAATGATTATTGCAAACATAGCAAGGCGATTGACTTAGCAAAATATCCCGACGACCCGAATGCTTGGCTAGAACTGATACATCGCGACATTGCATCAATATTACCAGGGCTTAATTTTACCAATTTTAGTTATACAGAAATACCTGATACCTCATTTTCCCTACCGGGAGTTCGCTTTAAGGTTAGTTTAGTTTGCAACGGGCATACTTACAAACATATCAGCCTCCCATTTAATAATTATAGAAACAAGCACGAACAAATTAAGCCTCGGGATATTTTCGTCGAAGATTTTTACCGCATCTTCAATAAAGTTTTGACAGATCAACAATCACCATTTAGGTTGCATAGCATTATGTTTAACCCTAGCAACACTGGCAATGACAGCTTTCGCTACTTTGCTCTTATTGCACTAACCGGAGCACAGGCCAGGGTATTCATGAAAGAATCCAATTATTCTTACATGGCCGTAAGCCTGGATGGTTACGACACTATGCTAACATCAACAAAAATTGCCGCTACCATAGCCGGATGGAAAAAGATCGGTCTTTTTACGCATCTTTCTGAGGCCGAGATCGGAAGGGCAATTGATAATACTGAAGCTAGTGATCCCTTTTCCAGGAATCAATTGCTATCCAATTTTCCGCAAGTGATTTATTCTTTAGATTCAGCGATAATGAGTCCAAATTGCCCATATGACGCTATATTAAATCGTCTTGCAGATATTACACATGGGGCATTTAATCCAACGGCAATCACTCAGATTAAAATGAACGACGACGTACAAATACGATATTTCTCTAACGGAATAACGCACACTCACACGTTTAATACCGCGAATGGTTGGATCAATGCCGGGTTTATGAAATTTATAAAACGCTTGAGTCAGGAGAATAACTTAGCAGGTAATTTTTATCAGCTTGCGTATGAAGACTCTTTTATTTACTTAACCAACGAACAGTATATCAGTGCTAAAGAAAATAAATTACTGGATTTTTAGTTGACAAACCGAAAAATATGCAAATAAAAGTTGGTTTTTTGCCAACTTTTATTTACCTTTGGTTTAATAATCGGGAAGGCCCCGAAACTAATACGATTGTAGGATTAGTCAATTTTATCAATAGGTAAAAATCAAAAGAAAGGAGATTGTTGATGTCAAAAAATTTAAAAGGTAATGAAAATCGTTTATCAAAAAAAATTACAGGATTTTGCCAAAAAACACGCAGATGCTGCTAACAGTATCACTACCTGGAAAAGGGTAGTAGAGCAAGCCAAATGGAATAAAGGAGCTGATATTTTAGCCGATTTTCCGAAAGCTAAACTTATACCTGCAAAACGGGCCCGCTTCAAAATTACCGGTAACAAATACCGTTTAATCATTGAATTAGATTATGCAGACGAAATTGTAGAAATTCGTTTTGTCGGCACTCATTCTGAATATGACACTATTGATGCGAGTACGATTTAAAGGTTAAACTTTAAAAAATATGAACAAAAAGCCACAGTGGTTTTTAATTGAAACCGAGCAAGAGTACAACGAAGCTGTTGCTCGGTATGAAACTATCAAACATGCAACAGCAGGAGAAGAGCATCAGGAAAAACTCTTGCTGGTGCATCTGATTGAAAATTATGAAAATAATCTTTGGGATCTTCCAGATGTCAATCCGGTTGAAATGATCAAAATCCGCATGGAAGATTTTGGTTATAAAGCAGCTGATCTTGCCGCAGTATATGGTGATAAGGGCACCGTAAGCAAAGTGCTAAATTACAAACAGCCCCTATCGCTTACTATGATTAGAAAATTTAGCGAGCTACTGCATTTACCCGCCTCTGCTTTGGTTAAAGAATATGAATTAGTCAATTAATTGATATTGCATTTTGCAATACAATTGTTCCTCACCCACTGATCTAAATTTAGCGATATCGTAACTTAGACCGGTGTTGTTGCGGACAGTCTCATTTCATATCAACAAAAACCTTAGCATCTACCTATTCGTAAAATAACGATCAGCAAAGCTGATAAATACCGGCCAGTCGGGTAAATCTGTATGTCCGCCATTATGTTCTCTGTAGGCAAGGTCACCATCGATTAATGAAACATCGAGGCCCGGCATTTCGGGCTTGTTTATCTGAAATCAAACCACAGCGTACCTTTAATTATTCCGTAATTAAGCTGGATGTTTTTTTGACTTTGCGGACCAAGGAGTGCCGGAACTTGAAAACGCGTTCCTATCGGTGAAATACTATTTAAAAACCCGATATCCCCCGCAGGAAAAGCGGCCTGGAGGCTTTCATGCTCATATTTGGAATGATCTGGCTTTAACATCTGAAGGAATATTGATTGATCATCCGTGTAAACTGTAAACGGCGATTCTTTGTTTTCAATTACCGCCCAATACAAATCGGCATGGTAACCTTTAAATTCGGGATAATTCCAGCTTGCTCCTGTAATGGTATTATTGTAGTCCTTGTGCCATACGCCAAATTGCTGTCCCTTCATCCTGTTTTTCCATACCCGGTATGGCCCGCGACCCAGCCATTTCATACCCGTTATTTTTTGTTCAGGATAATTAAAGGTTATCCCGGCAAAGTCAACGCCTGTTTGTTGCGACCAGTGTTTTTCCAGCGTATACTGATACTGCAGTTCCACTGCCTTACCGGGTGCGAAGGTCCATTTTACATTAAAGTAAGTATCTCCCTGGTAAACCGGTTCTACAATAAAGCTTGCGCCGTCGGCGTAACTTTTTAGTTGTACAAGTTGATGATTAAACCCTGCTTCAACAGGCCCGCTTAATGAAATTTCGCCTTTACTGTTAATCACTTTTTGAAGCTGCCCGTTAGTTTTATTAAAAAAATATTTTATCCCGGCAGAAGTAACAATCAAAACACTATCCTTTTCTTCTTTAGTGATTTTAGAAACATTATCCGGAAATACCGGCCTTTTGATTTCAGCAGGTAATTTAATGGGCCATGTCCAGGTGAATAATTCCCTGCCATGCGGGTCGGTGGCTGTTAAGTACAAGGCATCGGCTGTTTGCCAGTTGTGTGGCAGATCAATGTGCAGAAAGCCTTTCTCTCCCGGAAACAGTGATGGTGGAGGTGCCTGTCCTTGTGTAATCTCATCGTATTTAACAGAATTTTCGCCAGGCGATGGGAACTTAACCAGCTTCCAATAAAATTTACACTGGTTCAGGTTGGTATAGATATAACGGTTTTCGACGCTTAAATTTCCGTCAAATCCCGGAGGAATAATTTTTCTATCGATCACCACCGGCGACCATAATTCCTTGATCGTATAAAAACTACCTTCTTTTTCCCGGTACGGCCCGAGAATTCCGTCGGGGGCACTGTCATTGGCTGTATCCATAGTACTGTCCTGATCTGCCCGTTTGATTCCGCCGTCGGCAAACACCCAAATAAATCCGCCCGCCCCGTAGGGATGTTTGAGTATTGCGTTCCAAAAATCTTCTAAACCGGCTCCTGCGCCGCCATCATAATTACCATGCATAAACTCTGTAGGGAAAAACACATCATTACCATACAAAGCTGAATTCGCCACATAGTTATAATCCGGATAATGGCGTGTGTCTGTCCCGTTAAACTTCTCCCAGGGATGAAGCACTACCCGGTTTTGCGGATCATACAATTTATACTGATCGTCAAGTGCAGTGTTCCATCCGCCCTCGTTTCCATTGTCCCAAAATATGATGGAAGGGTGGTTAACATCGCGTACCACCATTTCTTTAACCAGCTTTTTGCCAACAATGGTATCATATTTATTTTGCCAGCCGGTTAATTCGTCCAGTACAAACAAGCCCAGCGAATCACAAGCATCCAAAAAATGCTGGTCGGGCGGGTAGTGCGACATCCTTACCGCATTCATATTCATATCCTTCATCAGGTTCACATCAAGTATGCTAAGGTCCTTACTCAATGTTCGTCCCGATTCGGGCCATTCGCTGTGCCGGCAAACGCCTTTCAGGATAACTTTTTTTCCATTTACATAGATGCCGTCATGCAGCCTGAGCTCCATGGTACGGAAACCGAAGCGTTGTTTAACCTGATGAATGGTAATTCCATTAGCATCCCGTAAGGATACTATCAAATTGTATAGGCGCGGAAACTCGGGGTTCCATGCAACAATATTTTTAAAGTTGCCTTGTAATACCGTGGGAGCCCCGCCTATTATTGCTTTTGTAAAAATAGTTTCTCCTACTTTTTCACCAGCCAATGTCTGTACTTCAGCTGTGATTTTATTTTCACCTTTAGCTTCGGGCGCAAACACGTTAACTGTTAAACTGCCATCCGCTTTAGCATCCAGTGCAATATGGTCGATATAATTTTGAGGAACAACCTCTAAATATACAGGACGAAAAATACCGCCGAACTGCCAGAAATCGGCCCGGCGCTCAGCAAGATTAATGGATGCATTCGCCGACTTTTTACTTACCGTTACTTCAAGCAGGTTATCACCTGTTTTTACCAGGCTTGTGATGTCATATTTAAATCGGTAGTAGCCACCCTGGTGTATCGGTCCGGCTAACTGGCCATTGATCATGACTTTAGTATCGGTCATTGACCCTTCAAAAACGATAAATGTTTTTTTATTATGCCAGGCTGCGTCGCCATTAAAATGGTATTTATACAAACCCTGCTCATCCGGATTTTTTGTATCCTGAAAATAGTTAAAGGTGCCGAATCCCTGGAACTCCCAGTTAGAAGGAACCTGAATTTTATCCCAATGTCCGCTATTTCTGCCGGTTGTACAGAAAAAATCCCATGCAACCGTATGATCTTTATCCGTACCCGATAGATACACAATTTTAGTAGCCTGCGCCTTGGTTCGTGACAGTAAACCCGGTGATAAAAAAATGTATAGAATGAGTAGGGCGGTATAAAATGATTTCACAGTAATATTCATAATAACACTAATTTTAGGCGTTGCGGTTTAATGGTTAAGCGATGTTAGCGAGATAAAAATTAATTTAAAAATTAACCGGCAAAAATCAACGCAAACGTTACCGGAAAAATTATTGCACCAATTTTAAACCCGTATTTCTCTTATCCTTTTATTTGTATTAATATGTTTAAAGCCGCCACTATAAAAGACATCGCAAAGGAATTGGGTTTTTCTGCCTCAACAGTTTCAAGAGCGCTGTTAGATAGCCATGAAGTTAGCATTGAAACCCGAAAAAAAGTTAAAGATTATGCCAAAAAGATAAATTATTACTCAAATCCGGCTGCCAGAAGCCTAAAAAATAGCCGGAGCTATTCCATAGGTGTAATGGTAGCAGATGTGGCCAACAGTTTTTTTTCACAAACAATTAATGGTATCGAATCCGTTGCTTACGAAAAGGGGTATCATGTGATTATTACCCAAAGCCACGATTTATACGAAAGGGAGGCCATTAATATAGAACACCTGGCCAATAGCTCGGTTGATGGTTTGCTGATTTCTATGTCAGCAGGGACAACTGATTATAGTCACATCACGAAGTTGCATGAACGGGGGCTACCGATTGTTTTTTTTGACCGTATAATTGATGATATTAAGACTTTTAAGGTTACTACCGACAATTTCAAAGCCGCTTTTGATGCAACGGTTTTGTTAATTAAAAAAGGATATGAAAGAATTGCATTTATAGCAAATGCCCCCCAGCTGTCAATTACCAGCGATCGTGTGAATGGTTATAAGGCTGCGCTCGAAGCGAACTCTTTGCCGTTTGAAGAAAGCCTGGTAAAATATTGTTTTGCCGGGGGCCGGATATTAGACGAGGTAACTGATGCGATTGATGGTTTGTTGGGACTACCTGATAAACCTCAGGCACTATTTATTGCAAGCGACCAGTTGAGTAAGGCAAGTATACGGGCATTAAGTAAGCTTTCTCACCATAACGATTTAGCTATAATTGGATTCTCTAACTCAGATGTTATTGATTTAATTTCGCCGCATATTTCTTATATCAAACAAAATGCCTTTTCAATTGGCGAGATTGCTATGCAGATGCTTATTAAATTAATGGAAAGCAAATATCCCATCTATAACTTTGAAACTAAACTTGTAGACGCGGAGATTTATTGGAATGATAATTTTGATCTTTAAATTGCCACTCTAGTCTAAGCAATCGTGTAATTTGGACCAGTATCAGGAGTAAACACCTCCCACTATTTCAACCCCAACCTACTCCGCAAAACTTCCCGATAGATACTACCGATTGGAATTTTCGCGCCGTTGATAATCAGCTGATGTACCTCAATCATGGCGATATGTTTAATGGCCACCACGAACGATTTGTGCACCCGCACAAATTCGGCAGCTGGTACCAGGTCAAAAATATCGCCCATATTCTCGCGGATCAGAATTTGCTTATCCTTCAAATAAACGGTAATGTAGTTGCCGTCCTTCTCCAAATAAAGTATATCGGCAACTTTTACCTGGTAAGTATGCGGTCCGCTTTTGATAAAAACAGTACCGGGTTCATCTTCCTTTGCTGATGGTTTATTTTGTAGGGCGAGCTGGCCCGATGCTTTATTAACGGCAGCTAAAAAACGTTCGAATGTAATGGGCTTCAGCAGATAATCAATAGCATTAAGGTTATAACTTTCAACGGCGTAATTGCTATAGGCTGTAGTAAAAATAACCATCGGCTTTGCGGTAAGCGTTTGTATCAGTTGCATGCCATTAATGTCGGGCATATTGATATCAAGAAAAATAAGATCAATCTTTTCGCGACTAAGAAACTCAATCGCTTTCACCGGTTCGCGAAAGGTAGCTTTCAGGTCAACCAGGTCGCTTTTTTGGCAATATCTTTCAATCACTTCCAGTGCTTTGGGCTCGTCGTCAATGGCTATGCAGTTCATTGTTCCAGGTTAATTTTTAATTCTACAGCAAATTTACCATCGCTATCTTTTATTACGAGTTGATGTTTGCGCGGGTACACCAACTCCAGTCTTCGTTTCACATTCTCCAGGCCGATGCCACTCTTCTCGTCGTCCATTTTTTTAACGGTGTAGATGGTGTTTTCGCAAGTAAATATCAGTTGTTTGTTGGCTACCGCGATGGAAATATCAATTTGGGATGATTGCCCAATGGCAACACCATGTTTGAAGGCATTCTCAACAAAAGGGATAAACAACATTGGTGCAATCAAAACCCCTTCGGTTTGTTGAGGGAAATTGAACAGCACTTTTACCTCGTCATCCGCATAGCGTAATTTATTGAGCAGGATGCAATTATCAAGGTACTCAATCTCCTTTTTCAGTGGCACATACTCTTCATTGCTCTCGTAAATCATATAACGCATCATCCCCGACAGTTTCGAAATACCATCGGCCAAATCATCGTTTCCTTTTTGCTGCGCCATAGAGAACAGGTTGTTGAGCGTATTGAACAAAAAATGCGGATTCACCTGCGATTTTAAGAATTTGATCTCCGTATCCAGTTGAACCGCTTCCAGTTGTGAGCGAAACTGTTCGGTTCTGGCCCATTCCTTCAAAAAGAAATAAGCTATAGAAAGGCCGAACACGATAATGAAAACAAACAATATCGTATTTGATGGCCCATTCCCGGCAAATGCAAAAGCTGTGGTTTGCGCATTGATGTGATCGATTTTTCCAAAAGGTGGTGGCGGAGGCGTGCCTTTCACATGGTCGAGCTCAAAAACACGCATAGCCGGCGGCACCTGGTTATCCGCCTGCGGTGATTGGTCTACGTAGTAATTTGCAGCGAAGACAGCAACAAAAAAAACAAGAGGTATAGCAATCCTCACCAATACGGTTCTATAGCGCAAGGCCTTTTTAAATAACAAAAAGGTATTGCCATAGAATAATAAAAGGAGGAATGCAAAGGTGATGAGCATATGCAGCGTAGGCCTCACGTCCCTTTCAATTATCATATCGCTTTTCATCACAGAGCCGTTGTGATCTATACTCATCTTAAAGTGCGATGCTGTAAGCGAGGTGAGGGTATAATACACACCTATCCAGAACGCGATATGCAGCACAATCTCTATCCAATCTTTTTTCTTTATAGCAATCATATAAACAAAGATAAAATCCTGTTGATAGCATAGGTAAATTATGTTACTAATGAAGTCAATTTGGTGGCAAATGATTGATTTTCGAAATTCGGGGGGACTTTGTTATTCTACCGCTTGCGGTCAATCCCGTTAAGATAAGGGAAATTGATTTTCCAATTGCCACGATTGCCTTCTTTGCGGCTTGCCGGAGAGAAGGCCGACCAGTGTAGCGTCGTCGGGATGAGTCAACACGCCAATGCATTTACGTTCACTCCGCTCGCGGGGTGACTCACCCGGTCATATTCCGCCTTTAGGCGGATCGACCACCCTCTCTTTCGCAAGCGAAAAAGAGGGTAAGCAAAATTTGATTCCTTAACTTATTGACATTGAGTTGAAGTACTTCCGCCTAATGGCGGAGCGGATTTAGGTGGGGCTTCCAACCCCAAATAACAAATATCCGTTCTTCGCGATTGGTAAACCGCTATTCATACCAAAGTTTTTAGTGGGTTGAATGCGCAACCTAGTATTGCTTAAAATTATTACAATTATGAAAAAGCATTTACTGCTAGCCGCGACTTTGCTGTTCGCTGCATTTGCCGCCAGGGCGCAAAAACCCGACACTGCCACTTTTATGGTGCATTACAAGTTTTCGCATTTAAGGGATACCACCCACAGGGCTAATCCTTATACCGAAAACATGGCCCTGTTTCTCGGCAAAAATTCAAGCGTTTACAAAAGTTACGACAAGCAACTGCAGGATGCCATGTTTAAAAAGCAGGTGAAAGAAGCAATAGCAAATTCGCCCGATGGAAACATTAGTATTCACACGAATAACACGGGTTCGCCTATCCAATACTATCAGTTTCCTGCTGTGCAGAAATTGTATAGAAAGGAATCGCTCGTTATCAATAGCTACCTGATAGAAGACGCCTTACCCTCAATTAATTGGAAAATAAGCAACGACACAGCCAGCTTTGGCGGTATGCATTGTCAAAAAGCTACCACGCACTTTAAAGGCAGGGATTATACCGCATGGTTTTGTGCCGATATGCCTTTTCATGCCGGTCCTTGGAAGTTAAACGGTTTGCCCGGGGTGATTCTGGAAGCTTATGATACCAAAAAGGAAGTGGTTTTTAAGTTTGATGGTATTGAAAAAGTGGCGCCGGCACAACAAGTTGCTGCTGCCGCAGAGCCTCAATCGGGAGACCATAGGCTGGTGATGATTGGCGGGGATGATTCAGATACCGATCCTGCTGTTATTCAACTGCCTGCCCGCGCTATCAAAACCACCGAAAAAGAATTTACCAAATTGCAGGATGCCATGCGTAAGGATCCGGATGCCTTTGTACAAGCCATGATGGCTTCTTCGGGCATGAATGGGCCGGGCAATGGCCCCAGGCCGGATAACATTAAAATTAAAGTAGGGCCCCAGCAGGTAATTAATAACCCGATAGAATTACCCGAAAAGAAATAATGCGCTTAAAATTCCAGATAGCCATGAAAAAATATTTAGTGATAGGCGTGTGGCTGGCAGCTTCGTTGCATGCGGCCGTTGCGCAAAAAACCGATACCGCGCAGGTATTGGTGCACTACAAGTTTACCCACGTGCGCGACACCAGCAATCGCACCAATCCTTATACCGAGAACATGGTGCTATTTGTAGGGAAGGCTACAAGCAGTTATAAAAGCTATGATACCCAATTGCAGAACGAATTGTACAGGAAACAATTGCAGGAACAGGTTTCTGCCGGTGGTAACTTCAGGTTAGATCATACGGTTACCGGCTCGGGCACCGAGTATTACCAGTTTATAAACTATAAAAAGCTTGTCAGAAGGGAAATGTTAGTGAATCCATATATCATCAATGAAGTGCTGCCCGCAATAAACTGGCACATCAGTGGCGATAAAGCAAACTTTGGCGAGCTGCATTGCCAAAAAGCAACCTGCCACTTCAAAGGGCGTGATTATACAGCCTGGTTTTGTGCCGATCTGCCGGTACATGTTGGTCCTTGGAAGCTGAATGGTTTGCCCGGTGTCATTGTGGAGGCGTATGACGCAAAAAAGGAAGTGGTTTTCAAGTTCGATCGGGTGGAAAAAGCTGTATTGGGTACACATAAACCCATAAAGGACCGTCATGGCCGGATATTGATCCCACTGGATGATGATGCCGGAGACACCGACCCGAATATTATTCAGGTGCCAAACGGTATCAAAACCACCGACAAAGAGTTTGAAAAGCTGCGTAATGCTATGCACAAGGACCCGAATGTAATGGTGCAATCCATGGCGGCTAAAGCACAAAACAATGGTGGGCCTAAACCCGACATTGATACAAAAGTACGGCCCCAGCCACCTGTTAATAACCCAATCGAATTACCCGAAAAATAATCATGCGTTTTATGCGACATTTAATATTGCTGCTATGCGGCCTGTTATTTTCTGCACTTTGTTTTGCCCAGGTTAACATCCATGGTACGGTGAAGGATAGCACAGGTAAGGCTGTACCATTTGCTACCATCAATCTGAAAAACAAAACGGGTAATGCCATTGTGACCTACATCACAACGGATAATAAAGGAGCTTATAACCTTGCCATTCCATTTGGCAAAAATCCGGATAGTTTGTTGGTGGAAGCCCGCTGTATAGGTTATAAGAGTCAGGTAAAAACTATTAATGGTATAGCGCCAGTCGACTTTGTATTGAAAACGTCGGTTAACGAGCTGCAGGCGGTGGTGATTAAAAGCAACAGGCCCTTTTTGCGCACCAGCGGCGATACGATGAGCTATAAGGTGTCCGATTTCAGCAATCCGCAGGATAGGGTAATTGGCGATGTGATTAAAAAATTGCCTGGCGTATCGGTTGCTGCCGACGGAACCATCAGCTATAACGGCAAAACCATATCCAACCTCTATATCGGCGGCGATAATTTGCTGGATGATAAATACAACATCGCCACTAATACCATCCCAAATGGCGTAGTAGACCAGGTGCAGGTAATACAAAATCATCAGCCCATAAAAATGCTGCAAAATAAGGTTATGAGCGATGATGTTGCCCTGAACCTCACTATAAAAAAAGATGCCAAGCTACAGTTGGTGGGGCAGGAGAGTATAGGGGCGGGTTTGCCGGGTAATTATGACGAGGACCTTAACGCGATGATGTTTAAAGATCAATACAAGGCCATCAATTACCTGAAGGGGAACAATACAGGCGATGATGTGCAGAATGACTTTATATCTCACAACCTTTCATCTTACCTGCAAAAGATCAATAATGATCCGCCCGCAACGGTTTTATCGCTTGACACGGTAAACACGCCTGACCTCGCCGAAAACAGGTATTTGTTTGATCAATCGGTGGCTCTTAGTGCCAATAACCTGATAAATTTGAAAAAAGGCGAGCAATTAAAAGTGAACCTTTACTACGTTCACGATACGCAGAAACAGGATTACAAGGAGCAGACACAGACCTATCTGCCAAACGATACCATCCGGTATAACGAAAGTGAGAAGAATAGGTTAGTGCCCGATATTTTGCACAGCCAGTTTACGCTGAATGTAAACAAGGACAACTATTACCTCAATGATATCCTGATAACCGATTACAGCCGTAAAGCCGAATATTCGGACCTGAATACTAACGGAACTGCTGTCAACCAGATTTTTAATGACAATTCGTTCAATTTCTCTAACGAATTTAACTTGATGAAGCCGCTTAAGTCCAACAATATCATTGAGTTTTATTCTTACATCAGCCATTTCAGCGAGCCTGAAAACAGAACCATTGAACCGGGACTTAACCCCGAAGTGTTCAACAATGGCGCTCCTTACGCACAGCTAAATCAAACGGTGAATGTGCCCACCTGGTTTACCAATAATTATTTTTCATTCAAAATACCATCCGACTATTTCACCCAAAGCTATAGGGCAGGTTTCGTTGTGCAATCGCAAAAATTGGTGTCGGACCTGGATGTGGTACAATCCAACAATATCATCAACCCCGAATCGGACAGCGCAGCTAACAGACTGAACTGGACCAGGAAAAAGGTATATGCCGAGGCTGCTTATGACCTGCCCGGCAAAATATTGAAGGCTAACCTCACACTGCCGCTCAGTCTGCAGCAGATTAGTTATGCTGATAGCCTGTATGCGCTGAATAAAAGTTTAACCAGGTTATATTTCGATCCTCAGTTGCGCATCAAATACATGGTTGGTATTGAGAATTTTATTACTGCACTTTACAATTTTAGGAATGTGATCGGCAATATCGAGGATATTTACCACGGCTATATTTTGCAGGATTACCGCACCCTTTACGCCAATAATACTGACCTCACCGAACAAAAAAGCCAAACCGCCTCACTCGGGTTCAATTACCGCAAAGCGCTGGTACTTTTTTTCTGGAGCATTAATGCATCTTACAATCATATTTCGGCCAATAATATTACGTCGAGCATTATTACTAATGATTTTCAGCAGCGCATCGTTTTGCCTTTTCAAAATGTAACAGACTCCTGGACGGTTAATGGTACTATCAGTAAATATTCCTTTGTCTTGCGCACTACGTTCAGCGGCGGTATACAGTGGCAAAACAACCTATCCAACCAAATACAGAATAATGCGCTGTTGCCCTATAACACCATCGCTACAAATCTCAACGTGGGTGCCGAAACCAAGGCAAGCGACCAGGTTAACTTTAGCTATAAGGCCAACCTCAATCAAACCGACAGTCACTCATCTGGCGATGCGCCTACCTATCATATTAAAGAACTGGTGCAGCAGGCCGAAATAAACTACAACCCAAATGATAATTGGCTCTTCAAGCTCTCAGGCGAACATTATATCACCTATCAAAGTCAGGCAAACGAACTGAAATATTTCTTCGCCGATGCTTCAATAAAATTCAAGATTGCAAAATGGAAAACCGATCTGGAGCTGGATGCTAACAATTTCCTCAATGTAAAAACTTACAATGCCCTTTATTTGTCGGCAAATACATTTACCGCCAGTTCGTATACACTGCCGGGGAGGATTGTTATGCTCAAAGCGCGGTTTAATCTTTGATTTAAGGCTTCCCGCTGTTCGAACGTCTCCGACTTCGAACACTCATGCCTTTAAATTTTATCTACCTAAAAAAACTAAAACCGAACACCGCGCTGTAACGTTTCCGAACATTTTTATTCGCTTGATATTTATAAGTTATTAATTATCAGTTATTTGCTAAGTGGCATGAGTTTGAATAGGGTTTTAGTGCTAATTTAGAAGTATATATTGCCTTTAACCATTCAATCAGATGTTAAAAACATATTTAAAACTTGCCTACAGAAATTTAATAAGAGATAAAGCCTACTCCATTTTAAATATATTGGGTTTAACTATCGGCCTGGCATCAAGTATTTTGATTTTGCTTTGGGTGCAAAACGAGTTGAGCTACGATAAGTTCCACAAAAACGCAGGGCAGATCTATCGTGTAGTCAGTGATTTTAGTGATTCTAAAAGTGCAGCTAACTCTGCAGGCATGCCGGGCGGTTTAAAGGCCGAATTGCCGGTAGTTAAAAATGCAGTGCGCATACAACCGGCTGATCCTATACTGCTGGAAACAGGCAACAAAAAATTTGAAGAAGAAAATGTTATTTATGCCGATGCCAGTTTTATGGATGTATTTTCGTATGCCCTGGTTAAAGGCAACCGTGCCGCAGCATTAAACCCAATCAATGCCATTGTAATAACACAGGCAATGGCCACAAAATATTTTGGCAATCAGGATCCAATCGGGAAAACAATACGGCAAAACAATAAGGAGAATTTACAGGTAACCGGTGTATTAGCTGATATTCCTGCAAACTCCGATCTGCAATTCGACTTCATATTGCCCATGACTTCGTTAGAAAGAACCAATAACGATTTGAAAAATAATATATGGGATAACTATAACTTTTGGGATTATATTCAGCTAGATAAGAATTTTGATCCTTCAACTGCTAATTTATCAAGGCTGGAAACGCAAATCGGTCAAATTTTCCATAAACATAGTCCGGGAACGAAAGCTTCGTTCCATTTGCAACCGCTAACCAAAATACACCTGGCGCCCGAAAGGCTGGGGGATATGCCGGGACATGGAAACGCGCAATACGTCAACATATTTTTTATTATTGCTATTTTGATATTGGCGGTGGCCTGCATCAATTTTATGAACCTGGCTACTGCACGCTCTGCCCGCAGGGCCAAAGAAATTGGCTTACGTAAAGTATCGGGCGCTTTACGCGGTCAGTTGGTGATCCAGTTTTTAAGCGAATCGGTATTGATTTCTTTCTTGTCATTAGTGCTTGCGCTGGTGGTGGTGCAGATGTTTTTGCCGCTATTTAATGAACTGGCAAACCGGAAACTTACACTCGATTTTTCGAACATCCAGTTGTGGCTAAGCCTTATTGGTATAGCCTTGTTAACCGGGCTCATTTCGGGCAGCTATCCGGCCTTGTTTCTTTCGGGTTTTAATCCGGTTAAGGTGCTTAAGGGCAATATAAAATCAATGGGTGGTAACCTGTTGTTTCGTAATACTTTGGTGGTTTTGCAATTCACTGTATCTATTGTGTTGCTGGTGGGTACAGTAGTGATCTATAATCAGCTTAAGTTTATCAGAGACAGGAATCCCGGTTTCGAGAAAGCTAACTTGTTGTATGTACCCATGACGGGCGATATCTGGACCCGGCAACAAGCGTTTAAAAATGAACTGGCACAAAACCCGTTGACAAGCGACTTTGCTGTAACTTCAGATTTGCCTACAAATTTAGGTGCCTGGACCTTTAGCGTTGGTTGGGATGGTAAAGATCCGCACTCACAAATGTCATTCCCGGTAATGGCGGTCAATGAAGATTTTACTCAAACCTTCCGCATGCAGATGGCGGCAGGCCGTAGTTTTTCAAGAGCGTTTAAAACCGATTCGAATAACTTCATGATCAATGAAAAAATGGTGGCGACTATGGGTTTAAATGCGAATAATGCCATTGGTAAATCTTTAACACTCTGGGGTAACAAAGGGATCATTGTTGGTGTTGTAAAGGACTTTAATTTCAAGCCTGTTCAACAAGCTATAGAACCGATGGTAATGTTGTTTAATAAAATGGGTGGTTTTGTAATGGTGAGAACACAACCCGGAAAAACTGCCGCTACTATACAAGCCTTAGCCAAAATAAGCCAGCAACTTAACCCGGCCTATCCTTTTAAATTTGATTTCCTCGATCAGGATTTGTCTAAACTTTATAAAGGCGAACAGCAAATGGGCAATATTTTTAACCTGTTTGCCATTTTGGGTATTTTCATATCCTGTTTGGGATTATATGGCTTGTCGGCTTTTATGGCCGAGCAGCGCACCAAAGAAATTGGCGTGCGCAAAGTATTAGGCGCATCGGTATTAAATGTAGTTTACTTATTATCATCGGGTATCACCAGGCTCATTGTTATCGCCATCGTTATAGCTATACCGCTTTCATGGTATGCTGTAAATAGCTGGCTGGCAGGTTTTGCCTATCATATAAATGTTAGCTGGCTGGTGTTTTTTGTTGCTTCATTTGCTGCATTAAGCATTGCCTGGATCACCGTAAGTTATGAATCGATAAAAGCGGCTGTGGTAAACCCAATAAAGAGTTTAAAAACAGAATAATTTCAAGTTTCCTGTCGGGATAAAAAGAGAAAGCCTCAAATTGGAAGATTTGAGGCTTTCTTGTATTTATTGATGTTATAAAATTATTGAAAAAGTTTGCCTCTTCTATACGCTGCGGGCGTTTGCCCTGTTTTTGATTTAAAGATGCGGTTAAAAGCTGCTTCCGATTGATAGCCGACATTTGCCGCAATTTCAGCTATTTTGCTGTTATCAGTTATCAGTAGTTTTTGGGCATGCCTGATGCGCCAGTTGGTGAGGTAGCTCAAGGGTGTTTCGTGCACTAATCTTTTAAACTGATTAAAGAAAACAGAACGCGACATGCCAATTTCTGATGCCAAAGACTCCAGCGTCCAGTTGTTTTCGGGCAAGTCCTGTATTAGTTTGAGTGCCTTGCTGATCCTTGGGTCGTTTAATGCCGAGAGAAAACCACAGCCGGGTCCATTCTGCTGCATATCCAAATATGCCCTTATGATATTGACAAACATAATTTCCGACAAGCTTTTTAGCATTACCCTGCTTCCCGGCTTTTCGTTATTGAGTTCCTCCAGCATTAATTGCGTAATCTGCCTTAGTAATAACTGGTTTTCTGTAACGTATTGTCTGATGTGAATAATCGGTGGCATATCCTTTAAAAAAGGATGCAGCGGCTGGTAATCAAATTCAAAATGACCAGCTATAAGGGTGGTTACATTACCATTGCCGCTAAAAACATTTACGCCCGCCCTGCGAGCCTTAACAAACTCGGGCGAGGGTATGCGCAGACTTGTAGCTTTATCGGCTATCCAATGAGCGCTTCCGTTAGGCACAAATACCAGGTCGCCCTCGGCCATTTCTATGATACGGCCATCAGGCGAACCAACTGTACAACTGCCACTCACCAAGCGCCAGAATTGCGAGTTTTCGTCCTTAACCACATCCAGTCCCCATGGGGCCGAAAGGGGAAATTTGCTGTAAACAACACTTCTTAGCCTGGTTGCCTCTAATACGGTACTTAAAGCGTCCATTTGTATATTTTGATACGATTGAACAAATATATAACACTTTTTAATACTTCAAGTATTAATCAACAAGCTAGCTTTGTATCATTAAATAATCAATAAAAAAAATGACAACTCAGGAATTAGCCAATCGCTACTACGAACTTTTTCAAAAAAGGCAGGTAGTAGAAATTTATCAACAGTTTTATAGTGCCGATATTGTTTGTACTGAACCGGAGCATGCTTTGGCAATGGGCGTACCTACTGTAACCAAAGGTATCGAAGCGGTTTTAGCGAAGTCAAAAGCCAGACAAGAACTTATAGCAGAAGTACACAGTTTCTTTTGTGGCGAACCGGTGGTTGGCGGCGACTATTTTAGCGTAGCCATGGGCAGGGACATGACCCTAAAAAACGGCCAACGATTACAGTTGGCAGAAATTGCAGTTTTTGGCGTAAAGGATGATAAGATAATATCTGAAACCTTTTTTTATTAGCAAAATCATGGCTCGGGTTTCGTCCTGCTCCGACTCAAATCAAGTGGAGTTTGGACAAAACCCGAACCAATAATTACTTGCCTAAATATTTATCCAGATAACCGCTTTTATTTAAAAACGCAGTATAATCTTTAATGTTTAAAATATCATAAATGGCCTGTTTCTTATCGGTCGCCTTTGCATAATATTGTGCCGTTATCTGGTAACCCATCCAATAACCCAAATCATTAGGGCGGTCGTCTTTTTTCGAAGTTCCGTACATCCAGTCCATATAGCTTCTGTCGTTCATTTTTGAAACAAACTCTTTGCAAAGTGCATCTGTGTGTACATTGGCATAAGTATGTGCTGCAATGTTAATCTGCGAACCCGAAATCAATTCACCAATAAAATCGGCGCTGCCTTCAACTATGCTTTGCTGTAATAGGGTAGGGTTTTCTGATGGAAATGTTTGCTGAAAATGTATCAGTTCATGTGCTACAATAAAAGGCATGTTATCAATATTGGTTTGCATTTCGGCTCCAATAAACAAGCCATTGGTGCCCGAAGTACCGCCCGAGTTATGCGCGCCGATAACAAAATATACCGTTGGGAATTTGGCCTGCGGATATAAATATTTCAAAGCATAAAATGTACTGCGAAACTGTTTTTCCTTTTCCTTAATGCGCAGGGTATTGCTCATCACTTTTTCATAGTCGGCCCGTCTTTTTTTTACCACTGCAAATAAATGATCTGCATTCTGGATGCGACCAGGGGTAAAGCCCGCTATGCCAGGACTGCCGATAGCAATATATTCGGGGCCAAAGGGATTAACTGTGGTATCGCGCTTAAAGTGCTGAAATGCTTTCCAGAAATTATCGATATCGCTGGTTACAAACTGTGCGCTATCGGGACTATCATAAAGTTGATTTTGTGCCTTACTAACTAAACAATAGCCGGAAAAAAGTAAAATAAATAGGATCGTTTTCTTCATTGTGCTGGGTTAGTTGTGAATTGGATATTTGACGTTGGTTTCTAATACAAGGTTGCACAATACTACAACAAATTTGCTTGTGGTTAGCGAGCGTGATGACCTTTGCCCATATACTTTAAGGTTATGATAAAGAGCGTTGCTTTAAAAATTCTGCTAATTCTGTAAATTCTGATTCAGACAAAAGGCGTAAAGGCCTTTGCCCACATGTTTCGAGTGCCTCAACATGACACCCTTTTAATAATGATCACAAATTACGTTTATTCCAGTTCCGACAAATAATTTTCAATAAACCACCTAAGCGCCGCACTTTTATTAGTTGGTTTATAAGCCAATACCACCTCGGTATTTACCGGTATATTTTCCAATTCAATATACGATACTTTTAAATTACCATATTGTCGCTTAAGCGAATAGGGCAAAATAGATACGCCGAGGCCTGCCTCAATCAGCTGCAATATAGAATGGACATTGTTGGCCTCGTGCACAATGGTAGGTTTAAAGCCCATGCGCCCGCATATTTCTATCAGCTTGTCGTTATAACTGGGTGCAAAATCCTTATTAAAAAATATAAACGGACTATTTTTAAGGTAGGCTGCCAGTTCGGCTTGTGTATTAAATGTTAAGCCCGATGCCGGAATCACCACTATAAAGGGATCAAAAAAAAGTGTTTGCACTGTTAACTGGTCCGAATGTACAGGCGCACGCAGTATGCCCACATCAAGGTTACCTTGTTCCAGTGCTTTTATCTGCGTTAGGGTGGGTATCTCAAACAAATTGGTTTTAATATGGGGGAACACATCGCGCATAGCAATCAAAACATCAGCCAGGTGCGATTGATATACCGAACTGATATAGCCAATTTTCAATTCGCCGCTTTCGCTTTTATGTATCTGCTGTACTATGCTTTTGCTTTCTTCAAGGCGGGCAAAAATGGCATCTACTTCGACTTTAAAATACGCACCGGCATCGGTAAGGCTTACCCGTTTGTTTTTGCGTGTAAACAATAATACGCCCAATTCATCTTCTAGCTCCTTTATTTGCCGGCTTAATGGTGGCTGCGAAATAAAGAGCTTTAAGGCCGCATTTCTGAAATGTAATTCCTCAGCAACCGTTTTAAAATATAAAAGATGTCGCAATTCCATACTTATTAGGTATCAATAGTTGATAAAATTGATACTTTACAAATATGATTAAACGCAATAACTTCGTCAAATCAAAACTTAAGCATGAAAACAGATTACTCAAAAAAAGCAACAAACCAGGAAATTAAAGAAAGGTTTGACGTAGATGTTGAACGTTTCTCCAACCTGGAAACAGGACAGCAAACTACCATTGACGCACCATTAACCATGGAGCTATGCACAGAAGCCGCAAAATATGCCAACCCACAGGCCGCGAATCTGCTCGACATAGGCTGCGGTGCCGGTAACTATACCCTGAAAATGTTGAGCAAGGCTGCCAATCTAAACTGTGTGCTGAATGATTTGAGCATGCCCATGCTGCAAAAAGCCAAAGAACGTGTTTCGGCGCAAACTACTGGCACGGTTACTTTAATACAGGATGATATGCGTAACCTCGATCTGCCCGATAATCATTTTGATATTGTTTTGGCTGCGGCCACCCTGCATCATTTACGTGATGATGATGATTGGGAATTAATGTTCAACAAAATTTATAAAGCCCTGAAACCAGGCGGCAGTTTCTGGATCTCAGATCTAATTATCCATGAATCAGCATTAATTAATAAATTGTTTGAAGATAAATACGACAGCCATTTAGAGAAACTGGGCGGCCCCGAATACCGCAAAAAAGTAATGGATTATGTGCACTATGAAGATACGCCCCGCTCATTGAATTATCAACTGGCATTGCTTGCCAAAGCTGGGTTTAGTAGTATCGAAGTATTACATAAAAACTCTTGTTTTGCTGCGTTTGGTGGGATAAAATAGGAGAGTGGTATTATACCCGGCTAAGCGCAGCTTAGTCGGGGACAATGCCAGCCATAATATAAAACTAACCCAGTATCACCTCGACCATGTCTCCATCTTTTAGCCCATAAACATCCCCAAACTTGATGGCAGATGCCACTTCAATAATGTGGAGTCCATGGATGCCAAGTCCTGCAGCATTTTTATCGGTACGTAAAATAAAGGAGGGGTGCCCGAATATGGTACAAGGTTGCATACTTATTGATACTGTTCCGCCGTACTCTTCTTTTTCGAGGCGAATGGTGTTAGCAGGTAAATCATAAGGGAACTCAAGTTCTATATTTAGTGTGCCGGGGAACAAAGCAATGCCGGTTTTTTTAGTGTACCAAGCTTCCAGCTTTTGTATCCAGTAAGCGAAATCACCGATTCCGCTGACAACTTTCCCTTTAAGAACTTTCATATTTAACTATGCTTCGGCTTTTTTAGCCTATTTCCTATTGAATGGACACCACCACTTTGCCTTTTGTTTTACCGTTGGCCATGGCCTTGTAAGCATCCTCAATAGTTTCCAGTGTATAATTCTCCTGGCTCATTATTGGTATTAGTTGCTTATTTTCTGCCATTTCGGTGGCTTTTCTCAAAATATCACCATGTTGTTCCCTGTTCTTTCCTGATATTAAAGGATATAAGGTGAAAACACCCGAATAGGTAGCCCCTTTGAATGATAACGGCGCCAAAGCGTGATTGCCCCAACCCAATATGCTCACAACATGCCCGGTATACTGTTTGGCAGCCTTAAATGAGGCATCTAAAACGGCACCACCCACGGTATCTAATATTATGTCAAAACCATCACCCTGGGTATATTGCTGTACATAATCCTCCACTGCCAGGTTATAATCAATAGGCGTAGCACCATATGATTTAATCAGGCTAAAATCTGCCGGATTAACTGTTGCAAAAACTTTTGCCCCAAATGCTTTTGCAATTTGTACGGCAATATGGCCAACACCACCGGCGCCACCTTGTATTAAAACGGTTTTATCTTTATTTACTTTTGCCCTGTCAACCAAGCCTTCCCAGGCGGTTATAAAAATCAAAGGTAGTGCGGCCGCTTCTTTCATAGTCAGGTTGGTTGGCTTTAACGCCAAAAGGTTGGCATCAACAGCGGCATATTGAGCAAGGCTACCTTGAACACCAGCAATGCCGCCGGTCATTCCGTATACCTCGTCGCCAATTTTAAATCCGGTTACGCCTTTGCCAACGGCCTCGACTACGCCGGCCAGGTCAATGCCTAATATAGCAGGTAATACAGCTTTTGCGTGCGCCGCCTGTCCTGCTTGTATTTTTAAATCGAGCGGGTTTATGCCACTGGCCATAATTTTCACCAGTACTTCGCCATCACCGGCTACAGGTTTTTTGATGTCCTGTAATTGATAGGGCGTATTAAATTCATTCAGAATAAGTGCTTTCATCTTTTGTAAGTTAATGTTTATTGAGGTAAGCCCGGCATAAAATCCAGCATATCCTGGCCAATTTCCTCACCGTGTGTTTCCAGGGCAAAGTGCCCGGTGTCATAAAGCTTCACAATAGCATTGGAGTCATCCAGTTTAAATCCTTCGGCCCCGGCGGGCGAAAAATAAGGATCTTTACTTCCCCACACTGCCAATAGTTTGGGCTGATATTTCCGAAAGTAAGCCTGGAAAGCCGGATATAGTTTAACATTTGTCCGGTAATCCAGCAGCAGATCCAGTTGTATTTCAACATTACCGGGCCGTTGCATCTGATGATCGTCAATATAGATGCCTTCTGGTGCTATAAGCGATTGATCCGTTACGCCGTGCCTGTATTGAAAATTGATGCCTTCCAGCGTGAAATATTTCCTTAGTGCATCCCTGTTCTGTTTCGTATCATGATCCCAATAAGCTTTTACCAGGCCATCACTCCAGTCCAGTAACCCCTGTTCATATGCGTTCCCGTTTTGTGATATGATACCGGTAATTTTTTCGGGATTGGCCACAGCCAACCTCAGCCCAACCGGCGCTCCATAATCAAAAATATACATCGCGAAGCGTTTCAGACCCATATTATCAATAAAGGCTTGCATGGTTTTGGCAAGGTTATCAAATGTATAGTTGTATTCGCTGCGGTTTGGTGCATCTGAAAAGCCGAAACCAGGCAAATCGGGTGCAATAACGTGATATTTTTTACTCAATACCGGGATCAGGTTTCTGAACATAACAGACGAAGTAGGATAGCCGTGCATCAACAGAATTACAGGTGCGTTTTTTGGCCCTGCTTCGCGATAAAAAATATTTAAACCATCAGCCTTGATGGTTTTATAATGAACAGCATAACTTTTCATAGTGTCATTTTTTAATTCGTTTTTATTATTTGCCGCTGCGGTTAGTGATGCCGCTGCCAAAATCAATGGCATTATTAATACAGCAATAAAAACTGTTTTTCTGGGCATATTATAAATATTCATCATTACTGTTATTAATTGATTGGTTCTGCGGTGGGAAAATCAACCGGAATTTGAGTTAAGGCAAACGCGTAATTGGTAAATACACGTAAGCTAATCAACCCAACCAGTTCCATTAACGCGCCCTCGTCAAAACCGGCCTCATAAAATGCATCTAAGGCGCTCTCTTCCGCGTGCCCTTTATTTTGGGAGATTGATGCGGCAATCTGTATAATTGCATTCAGTTTCGCATCGCTGGTTTGTCCCCGGCGTATGTCCAGTGTTTCTTCCTTAGTAAACCCTCGCCTTATGGCTGCCACGGTGTGGCCCGCAAGACAATAGGCACAACCGTTAATTTCAGAAACGATCAATGAAACGGCCTCTCGTTCTTTAGGGGTAAATACTCCTTTATTGAGTGTTTCATCAAGGTCAAGAAATGCTTTAAGCGCATGTTCCGAATAGCCCATTGTGGCATAAAGATTTGGCACTTTGCCCATACGGCGTTGTAAAAAATCGAATAAAACCTGTGACCCGGCACTTACCTGGTCATGGGTTGGTACTGTTATAGTTTTCATATTTTTATTATTTAAGATGTGCTTTTTTACGTTCCATATATAGCGCGGCCGACTCACTCATGGTGATAAGAGCTCCGCCGAGAATTACCAGATCTTTAATAACCAGGCGCCCCCTGCCCGATAGGAAAGGAAATCCCCAATCATTATCTGTTAAATGTGGTACCCAACTCTCGGGTGTGGTAATTAAAAATGATAATGTACCCAGCGTCATGATAAAGATAAGTATACTGGCAATCATACCGGGCAATGGTGCTACTTTATATAAAGCAATCAATATGGCCAGGGTAACAAGCACAACACCCAATCCATCGGCAAATCCATAAGTATTATTTTCAATATTCCATTGGCGGTTTGCGGGTATCAACTCGCCTTCTTTATTTGCATGCTTTTTATATTCGGCCGGGTGATGATAAAAGAACGACATAAATGGACTATTGGCCACAAATGGCACAATGCCGTCGGCTTCGTAAGCAAAGAATTTTAAACCGCCTATCCAAAGAAAAACGATCACGATGCCAAAGCGGACCGCTTTTTTTCCAACTTGGTCCAGGTTGGCGATAAAGTTTATTATTGAAATTTTCATCCTTTTTATTTTTATCAAAGTTACGGCGATAACCTCCCGCGGCACATGGACAAAAAAGGCCAATACCTGCACATATCCGCTCAAAAAATATATTATAATATGAAGGAGAGTTGTTAGTATTTAGAGCGATCCGCAACGATAGATATTCCGGTTTTATCGCGGAAGGCTTGGGGAGATACTTTAGTGAATTTCTTAAAAACACGGCTAAAATAAAATTCATCCTGAAATTTGAGGTTCCAGGCTATTTCTTTAATACTCTTGCGTGTTAAATGAAGCTGTTTTTTTGCTTCCAGTATCAGCCGCTCCTGTATGAGTTGCGAGGGCGTTTTTTTAAAATACCGCGTGCTGCGTTTGGTGAAATTATCCGGCGTCATGGCCAGCAATTCGGCATAGTCAGATGGTTTGTGCAGGGTAAGGAAGTTTTCATCTAAAAGCTTTCTGAAGCGATCCATCTGTTCATCCTTCTCGGGTTTGTCTTCGTTTTCAGCAATTGCTTTTATTTTAATAGCGCTTGACTTAGCCAGAAATAGTTGCAGGTAAGCACGCAAGGTAATTTCTGATGGCGCAGCTTCATTAAGCTCGTTGTTAAGTTCGGTTAATATTAAATCAAATAAGCCGGCTTCCTTATCAGATAAAACAACCACCGGATCGACATAAATATTATTAAAAAGTAAGCCATTACATGAAACTTCTTCGCGATGGAATTCAATACAATAAAAATCACCGTGGAATTGGAGCATCTTGCAGTTTAAAAAACCACATTCCTCCATATAGATCATTTGTAAGGGTGTTGAGAACAACAATACCGACCCTTTAAAATTAAATACCCCAAAATCCGCATGATACGTTCCGGTGCCTGCTGGTATAAAAAATACGGTATAAGCATTATATTGCACTGGCGTACACAAATCAACCTCATCAGCTGCTTTCAACCCTAATAAAAGCCCGCCCAATCCGGAATGTATTTCTTTCATTTCAAATGCTAAAATAAAGGATTTTGTTTAACCCGGCCTGTTGTCGTTATTTCCCGCACACCTAATATACAAAATCCTGCAAATGAAAAAAGCCCTTAGACTTACAGCCAAGGACTTTTTGAAGAATCAGTGATCTGAGTGAAATACTGATGGGGCAATAATGGCGGTAATAGGAAATGAATACCATTACATCAACCAAATCACAAAGAGCTACTCTGTTTTTAAGCTTTTAATATGTTATTTTTAATGACTACCTGAAGCTGATACAGGCGTATATGAAAATGGCGACTTAGCATCACAAATGGCCAATTCGCCTACATAACCATCCTGCTTACTGCTTTCGCTCACAACCGGGCGGTATTTGTTTTCGGCTACACAAAATAGTACCGCTATGCTGTGTTTCCCGACATTATCTTTAATGGGTGATTTATAAGCTTGCAAAGCTTTTAAGGCGGCCTCGTCAAAATCATTGCCCGCGCTTTTTGCCACCTTTATATCGCCAATTACCCCTGCATCATTCAGGTTAAAGTTCAACACAACTACGCCGCCGGTATGTGCTTTTTTTGCTTGCTGTGGAAATTCGGTATTTTGAACCATATAGTTATAAAACTGGTTAGCATAAGGCGCATCCAAATACGATGCAACAGGAAATAGGAATGCCAAACGATTATCTTTTACATCCTGGGGGTGCATTAATTGTACAATAATAGAAGCTGCTGATGGAAAGGTATAACCGTATTTGTCTTTCAGTAGTTGCAGGTCTGCCGGCGTACATTTGTTGTGGTAATACCAGTTAGCTTCCCCATTTTTATCATAAATTAGAACTTTGGCTTGCGACATATTATTATCATCCCCCGGGAAACCAACGTTGCTTTCATCATACTCGTACCCTTTGCTGGTGCGGCTTACCGGATATTTATAATTAGGTATGATCAATTCCCCTGCAAACTCAGGGTCTTTTTGTAGCGAGTCTGTTTTAAATATGGAGTAATCATTTGTAAAAAAATAAACACCTATTTTGCAATTTTTACCGGGATCATCATTAACTATTCCTTTATAGGCATTAAATCCGTTTAGCGTCAGGGCATCCAGTTTGGCACCCCCGCTTTTTACTATTTTTGCATTGGTTATGTGGCGTTCCTTATCCAAAGTAAAACCTACTTCCACCAGCCCGCCTTTTTCGCTTTGGGTCGAAGTGTAACTTATACTTTGGTGTAAAAAATGATCCAACAGGTAATAACCATCAACATTTACAACCGGTAAAATTAATTGCCCGTTGCCGGTTGCAAGCCGTGTGCTATCCTCCACTACTTCCACTTTAATATGATGGTTTTTTAGCAATAGACTTTTGTCGGTATTGGTAATAGTGCCCGGTGTATATACTATTTTTTGATTTTTTTGTTCTACCGACAGCTGATCGGCTATAGTAGTTGTGCCGTTTTCTGTTATTTTTAAGTGTTTCCGCTTTATAACGGGATTTGCATTAAACATCGTTGATTTGTTTGCCGGAGCAAGATCTACCAAACCATAACTTTTACTGAATACAAGGGTTGATGCGCATAATGATGCAGCGCAGATTGGGATAGCTACCAGGTATTTTAGCCTTGCCAAATTACCCGAACGTTGTTGATTTAACATGATAATTCTCTTTTTTAGAAGGTTATAATTGAAAAATGAATGGGTAATTGATGAACCGCGGGAACCATAGGCGTTTCTAAGTAAAAAGGAAGAGTAGGTTAAGGCATCGGTTTCGTAAGTGGCGGTGTGTTCGTCGGCAATATACTCATGTACGGTTTTTAAACTGTTTTGCAGCAGGTATACAAAGGGGTTAAACCAGCTGATGATCTTTACCAATTCAAGAAACAAAATATCTGCCGAGTGTTTCTGACGTACGTGCACCAGCTCATGCCTTATTATTGTTTTGGAAGGAGGCTCGTTAAGGCTAACAAAAACGTAATTAAAAAATGAAAAGGCCACATCTGTTTGGGTTAAATAAATCACCCGGTATTTACCATCGCTAATGTTTTCCCAGTTACGTGTTAGTTTGAATAAGGTATACAGTTTAATAAAAAACATAAAAAGCAAAACAGCTGCACCCATAAGGTAGGCGTACCATAAGCCATTCTGCAAAGTAAAATGGTGCTCAATAACAGGAGCAGGGGTATCTATAACAGGTGCCGGATACCCAACAATTTTTACGCCAGCTGGTATAGTATAAGCTATAGTGTTTACCGGGTAGGTAATTGCGCTAAAAGATGGAACCGGTTTAACTGGTCTTAAAGCTCCAATCTGTAAAACCGGCAGTGTAAATGCCGCTACACAACTCAATATCAAATAAGCGCGACTTAACTGATAATGCGTACTACGGTTTAAAAACAGGCAGTAGGCTAAATAAAATACACCGAGGTAAATGTTAGCTTCTGCAAGGTAATAGAGCCAGTTCATTTCTTTTTGCGTTTAAGGTCCTCAATCAGTTGGGTTAATTCATCCAGTTGCCGTATATCCAGCTTCTTCTCGTTGGCAATAAAAGATACCAGGCTTTGGTACGAGTTGCTGAAGTAGTTGCTCATCATTTTATCGAAAGTGAACTTCTTGTACTGCGCCTCGCTGATTAAAGGGAAATATACGTGCGAGTTGCCGTACGCTTTATGATCAATAAAACCTTTGCCCTCCAAAACCCGCACTACGGTTGATACCGTGTTGTAGGCTGGTTTAGGTTCGGGCATGAGTTCAATAATATCCTTTACTATAGCTTCTTTTAGTTGCCATAATAGCTGCATTATCTGCTCTTCTGCTTTGGTGAGTTCTTTGATATCCATAGTAAACTATTTTTATAGTTAAACAAATATAAAACTAGTTTTCTAGTTTACAAACTATTTTTATAGTTTATTTTAAATTTATTTTAGAGATGGTCTGGCAAGCTTTGTTTCTTTAAAGCTATATGCCATTAATCGGTTGAAATTTAAATCGATATAATTATTGCTGTATATTTGGTTGGGCTTCATAATAGGGGAAGCCTCGCATTAATATGTACGAAATTATCACCAAATCATTACGCAGGCTGGTTGATTTTACCGACGAAGAACTTTTTTTATTTATGCAAAGGCTTAAGCCGATGAGTATTAAAAAGTATGCCTTTTATTTAAAGGAAGGACAGGTTTGCAAAAGTATGGCGCTGGTATACAAGGGTGGTTTAAGATATTTTTCGCGGGGAGAAAAAGGCGACTACACCATCGGCTTTGCTTTTGAAGGTGAGTGGCTGGGCGATTATGAAAGCCTCCTGTTACAGGCCCCTTCGCCCGATTGGATCGAGGCCCTGGAAGATTCTGAAATTTTTACCCTGAGTCATACTGATATGCAGGCATTATACGGACATAGTCAGCGTTTTGAAAAATTTGGTCGCCTCATAGCCGAAAAGCTTTTTATTGATACCGTTAAAAGTAAGCGCAATTTGATGCTTCAATCGGCCGAAGAACGGTACCTGGAATTATTGACTAATCAACCTCATATTTTTGAAAGATTACCTCAGCATTTAATAGCATCTTACCTGGGCATCCAACCTCAAAGCCTTAGCCGTATTCGCGCTAAAGTATCCAACATTAAGTTAACATAGGTTAACGAAATACCATCTGTTTTTAACCTCATATCATTTTTAAGGGCTGCCATTTGGCCCAGTTTTGTATTGCGCATTTACACGCGCCATCAAAATAAAATAATATGAATCCGGCACAGGTATTTTCTTTAGTTAGCGCGTTAGCTGCTTTGCAGTGGGTGCTGTTAATCGTACTTCCAAAATGGAAGGTAACACAATGGCTCGTCAACCACTTTTTTGTCCCTTTATTATTCTCTGTTATTTATTGTATATACATAACCGGTTTTTTTGGCATTCCGGGTGGGGGCTTTAATTCCATACAACAGGTACGCCAATTATTTACCAACGATGGCCTGTTGTTGGCAGGTTGGGTACATTATCTCGCTTTTGATTTGCTTGTTGGGTTCTCCATTGTTAAATCGGCACAGGCTAAAGCTATTTCGCATTGGCTGGTTGCACCATGCCTGGTATTAACCTTTTTATTTGGCCCCTGCGGTTTTCTGGCTTACCAGGTTATTCAAAAAATCAAAAAATAACAGATGAAAACCTTATTCACCAAAATCAAAACAGCAAGCCCGGCTTTGTATTACTGCGGCCTGGCACATTTAGCATTATTTGTGCTCATGATTATTATAGCTCAGTTTGATCACCGTCAATTAATGGGCATCAATCTGTGGATAAAACCCATCAAATTTGCCATATCAATTGCCATCTATTGCTTAACATGGCCGCTGTTTTTACAATACTTTCCGTTTGAAAAGTTAAAACGGCGTTTTGTGAATTTTACTGTATTTGCTATGGCATTTGAGATGCTTGCCATTGCCACTCAGGCTGCCAGGGGGCAGTTATCGCATTACAATATTTCGGGCCTTTACAATGCGTTGGTTTTTAGTACTATGGGTATTGTAATTGTTTCGCAAACTTTATTTGCGCTGTATATTGGCATCCGCTTTTTTAAAGTTAAAGCTTTAGAAATAACACCAGCCTTATTGTGGGCCATAAGGTTAGGAATAATTATGGCTTGCTTTTTTGCCATGGAAGGCGGTATAATGGCCTCGCGGCTGGCACATACCGTGGGGGCGCCCGATGGTGGCCCGGGTATCCCGCTATTTAACTGGAGCCGTATTGCCGGCGATTTACGCATAGCGCACTTTATGGGCCTGCATGCCTTGCAGATAATACCCTTGTTTGTAATCCTAACAGGCGTTAAAAACACAAAGCCCGTTATTGTTTTTTCACTGGTTTATTTTGTTATGGTATCTCTTTTATTTGTTGAGGCGATGTTAGGCAGGCCGTTATTTTAGTGTGCTTGCCTAACATCGTTTCCTCCCGGATTTCTGTTATCTCACTTGAATAACGTGCTTAACAAAGCAGGTTTTGATAGCTCTCTGCCTTCAGCTTTCCGCTCAAACCCCACATTATTCGGCCTGCTTATTAATCATCTTTCTAGCTCCCAGCAAAGCCAGCAACGTAATGACCGAGGCTGCCGTAAGGTAATAGCCCACATAAGCAAGCCCATAACTGTGCGCCAGGGTGGTTGCTATATAAGGTGTTAGCGAAGCTCCTAAAATCCCCGCCAGGGTAAATGCCAGCGAAGCACCGGTATAACGTACCGACGCAGGGAAAATACCGGCCAGTGTGGTGCCTATTGGCCCATAAGTGAGGCCCATTAAAAACATACCTAACGAAAGAAATACAGTAGTTGTTACCAGGCTGCCAGTGGTAAATAAGGAAGCAAAAACAAGCCCGAATGCGATGATACAGACAGTTGCTACGATTAGCATTTTGCTGCGCCCGTATTTATCAGCCAGCAAAGCCGACACTGGAATACCCAAGCCGAAGAACAGCATGGATATCATTTGCATGATCAGGAAATTGCTTTTAGAATAATGCAGCGCTGTTGTGCCCCAGCTAAGTGTAAATACCGTCATTAAATAAAACAGCAGAAAGGTGGTAACAGTAGCCAGCGTACCTAAGGTTATAGCTTTGGTATGCTTTACAAAAACATCCGCAAACGGTACTTCCGATCGTTGGTCGCTATTTACTACCTTCATAAACTCAGGCGTTTCAGTTATTTTTAACCGTACATACAGGCCCAGCCAAACAAGTATTGCGCTGGCAATAAAAGGAATGCGCCAGCCGTAACCAATAAAATCGCCTTCGCTCATGGCTTTGCTTAAGATGAAGAACGTACCGCTTGACAACAGAAAACCTATAGGCGCGCCCAATTGTGGGAACATACCATACCAGGCTTTTTTGTTTGCCGGAGCATTTTCCGTAGCCAATAATACCGCGCCACCCCATTCGCCGCCAAGGCCCAATCCCTGTCCGAAACGAAATAAGGCCAATAAAAGTGGAGCTGCAATGCCGATGGAAGCATAGCCCGGCAAAAGGCCAATGGCTACTGTTGATGGCCCCATGGTCATCAGCGCGGCAACAAGCGTAGCTTTACGACCTTTACGATCGCCAAAATGCCCAAACAAAGCTGCCCCGAATGGACGTGCAATAAAGGCAAGTGCAAAAGTAGCCAGCGAAGCCAGCGTAGCAGTAGTTGGGTCACTTCCCGGGAAAAATAGCTTGGGGAATACCAGCACCGCAGCGGTGGCGTATATATAAAAGTCGAAAAACTCAATAGTAGTGCCAATGAGGCTTGCGGTAAGTATGCGCCTTACTGGGTTTGCGGGAATAGGTTGCTGGTTCATAGCCCAAACATATCAAATTTGAGTGAATGCTCCAATTAGATATGTCTTCTTAAGCTTTAATTAGCGGATTAACCCGTTCTCCTAAGTTTTTAACTTCGGATGATTATGCTTGTAGATTGTATATACATTGCAAAAAAAAAAGCTTTCAGCTTCTGCTCAAAAAGCACTACCAGACGCCGTTATTTTCGGTTAAGATAACCGGCTCGCCACCTGTTATCAGAATAGTGTGCTCGTGCTGGGCTACATAGCCACCTTTATTTCCAACCAGTGTCCATCCATCAGATTGGGTCTCGGCAAAAGTAGATGCGGTAGAGATAAACGTTTCCACAGCTACTACAGAATTTTTCTTGAATCGCTGCAGGTTGAAGCGGTCGCGATAGTTGGCAATTTCGTGGGGTTCTTCGTGTAAACTACGGCCTACGCCGTGTCCGGTTAGGTTTTTTATTACTTTATAGCCACGTTTTTTGGCTTCTGTTTCAATAATCTCACCAATATCGGCCACACGTACCCCACCTTTTATATTGCTGATTGCCTTCCGCAATATTTCTTTTGATGCGTCGACCAGGGATTGATGGCCATGTATATCTCCACCCAAAACAAAAGAACAGCCATTGTCGGCCCAGTAACCGTTTAGTTCGGCTGATACATCAATGTTAACCAGGTCGCCTTCTTTTAATATGGTTTCTGTTTTTGGTATACCATGGGCAATCTGTTGATTGATGCTGATGCAAGTATAACCCGGGAAATTGTATGTTTTTAACGGAGCAGAATTGGCACCATGTTTTTCAAGTATAAAACCGCCAAAATTGTCCAATTCTTTGGCCGTCATGCCGGGCTTTGCATAATCAATCATTTGGCGTAACGTAAGCGCAACAAGTTCACTTACTGCTTTTATCCCTGTTAAATCTTCCGTTGATGTAATAGACATTTTTATAATATATTATTTGCCAGATCAATCGATCTGAAACTTTCAAAGGTAGGCAAACTTTGTTAACTGCAGGTCAAAGCAGTGTACTATTCCCGGGATGCCCGAAGTGAAAAACTTCAAGTAATCATACTGAAAAGCAATGCAGCAAACAAATAAAGTGTTTTCATAATGTTAAATTTAGCTGATGTTGTTGAATTACAATATAGTATAATCTATTTTAGATGTGGAAATAATCAACCTTTATGAAGACATTAAAAATATTGCTGCCTACCTTACTGTTATCATCTGTGGCCTTTTGTAAATCAAATATCCGGGTGGGTGACACTACTAAGAATACACCTGTTGCCGTGGTTCAGCGACAGGTAGATGCCTACAATGCCAGGGATATAAATAGTTTTTCGGATACATATGCGGATAGCGTCGTCTTCTATAATTTTCCTGACAAATACCTGGGCAGAGGAAAAGAGTTCATCAAAAAAGGATATACCGATCTTTTTTTACATTACCCCAAATTACACTGTAATATAGTGGAAAGAATTATACAAGGGAACACCGTTATCGATAAAGAAAATGTAATCGTAACCGATACCAGGCACATTGACGCTGTGGCTATTTATCAGGTGGAGAATGGTAAAATTGTTAAGGTCTTTTTTTTGAAATAAAGGTCGCTGCCTTCACCTGGCGCGCGGTACTGTTTCATGAATATGGGAAACAAAAGGAAACATGCCGCTACGCGCGAAACACCCTACTGCTGTTAGTCAATAAGTTAACGCCATTTATGAAACAAGCTGAGAAAAATGATACAAAAAATGATGAATTTTTAGGGAATTACTGTTTCAGATGTAGGCTTATTTTAGGGCAAGGCTGCTGTTTCTGTAGTTATAAATTACTTACATACTAATCCGCAGATATAATCTACGGACAGCTTAACTTTTTTATTGAAGACGTGACGAAATTGGCTTCTATTGCTGTGAAGTAATAATAAATTAGTAAATGGCTGATTTTTGAGTAACAGTTAACCAAAATTTAACACGCAAAGTGTAACACTGTTGTTGCAAATCGCATCTTATGGTTATGACATTGTTTGCCATAAAAACCAGATTTACTTTTATTCTGTTATTTTCCTTTATAACCTGCCTTGTTTTTGCCCAGGATCAGGTCAAAAAAACCATCGCCATAAAAACTACTACGCCGCCTAAAATTGATGGCCTGCTGGATGATGAGGCCTGGAAAAATGCACCTATTGCCGGCGACTTTGTTGAGCTTAGTCCAGTTGCCGGCCGGCATGAAACACAGGAAAACCGGACGGAAGTAAAAATATTGTATGATGACGATGCCATTTATATAGGCGCACGCATGTACGAAACATCGGCAAAAAAAGTAGCCCATGAGTTGGTAAACCGCGATAACGTAGGCACATCCGATTTTGTAGGTGTTGTATTGGATACCTACCACGATGGCATAAACGCCGTGGGTTTTTACGTTACCGCGGCCGGGGTTCAGTTTGATGCCAAATACGCCCCAAACCCCAATGGCAACACGGAAGATCCGAGCTGGAATGCCGTGTGGTTAAGCAAAGCACACATTGACGAGCACGGTTGGACAGCCGAACTCAAGATCCCTTATTCGGCCCTGCGCTTTGCCAAAAAAGACGTGCAGTTATGGGGCTTGCAGCTGGTGCGCCGCAGGCAATATGAGCAAAAGGAATTGTTTTGGAATGAGGTAGACCCTAAAAAGAATGGTTTTGTGAACCAGGAGGGCGAATTGCATGGTATACAAAACATCACACCACCTGTACGCCTGGCGTTTTATCCCTATATTTCTACTGATATCAATCATTACCCCTATAATACGCCGGGACTTAAAAATACCAGCGCCCAGTTTGACGGCGGTATGGATGTTAAATACGGAATTAACGAAAGCTTTACGCTCGATCTGACGCTGGTACCTGATTTTGGGCAAGTACAATCGGATAACAAGGTACTCAACCTTACACCTTTTGAGGTTAAATATGTAGACAACAGGCCGTTTTTCACGGAAGGAACAGAACTGTTTAATAAGGGGAATATTTTTTATTCGCGAAGGGTAGGTGGGCAGCCGTTAAATTATAATGCAGCTTATGACAACCTGAAGCCCGGCGAACAGGTGATCAGTAACCCGGTTGAAACCAAATTATTGAATGCTTTTAAAATAACCGGGAGGACCGCCAGCGGTTTGGGTATTGGTTTATTCAACGCGGTGACTGAACCGACGGACGCCATTATCCAGGACAGCCTGGGCCATACGCGGCGGTTTCAAACATCGCCCTATGCCAATTACAATATCCTGGTGCTGGATCAAAACCTGGCTAACAATTCATCGGTAACGTTGATCAACACCAATGTTGATCGCTTTGGAAAAGATTATTCTGCCGATGTGGGCGGCGTGGTGTTCAATCTTTATAATAATAAAGCTAATACCTATACCCTGCGCGGTTTTGGGTTGGCAAGCAATTTGTATGGCGCTGGTACCAAACCAACAACGGGTTACAGTTACGAATGGGCCGGCGGGCGGTCATCGGGTAATTTTACCTGGCTATTAACGGAGGACCACGTAGATGATAAATACAATCCCAACGACCTTGGCATATTAAATAACAACAATTATTTCGACCATAATTTGAACATGGTATATGCCGACTACAAGCCTGATAAATGGTTTACCCAATGGGATGTATTTGGCAACCTGTACTATTCACGCCGGGAAAACCCCTCCACCTATCAACGGTTTAATCAAATTTTAGGGTTCGACTTTAAGCTGAAAGACTTTTCTTACATCGGGCTCAATTTTGCGCACAATAGCCAGGCAAATGATTTTTATGAGCCGCGCGTAGCAGGTCGGGTATTCCTATCGCCCGAAAATAATAACGCGGGCATCTATTATAACAACAATCCGGCTGCCCGTTTTAGCTGGGGAGGCAATTATTTTTACCGCAAATTTAATGCGCATGGAGGCTATGGACACGATGTGGTACTGTTTTATAACCTGCGCGTAAATGACCATTTTTCATTCGGGCAAAACCTTTCTTATACACCGCGCATCAACAATACAGGTTATGCCACGGTTGACAGTGTAAGCAACAACCCTGTGTTTGCGCTGCGCAATGTGCAAACCATCGAAAATATCTTCAATATCAAATACACCTTCAACGATGTAATGGGCCTCACGTTCAGATTGAGACATTACTGGTCGAAACTGCTTGTACTGCAATATTACGACCTGGGCCAGTCAGGTACGCTTGATCCGCTGATATCACAGCATTTTAACACCGATAATAACATGGATTATAACGATTGGAACATCGATATGCTGTACGTATGGGAAATATCGCCCGGAAGTGAACTAAGCTTCGATTGGAAAAATTCGTCATTGATTGATAATGACCTGGCCCGCCCAAATTACATCAACAATTTCGAAAACACACTTCATGTGCCCAAAAACAATAATTTCTCGCTGAAGATATTATACTATATCGATTACCAAAGCCTGCGGAAGCATAAAAAAGCCTCGGCGTAAAGGTAGAAGAAGGTCACGAGTCCCCTTATTAACCGCCCGTCCAAGCATCTTGCTTGGACACATAATGATTTAAGCGTCTCGCTTAAACAAAAAACTCCTTTCTGGTGCGGGTATGCTGTGCAGGCCTAAAGCTGGGCGTACTCGCGACTTTTCAGCATTGTTGCTTACGTTATCTTGTCTTGAAGTAGAAAATCACGAGTATGCCAACTCTCTTTTCAGCGCTGCATACTCGCACCAGAATAAGAAGCCTTAGCCGGATACGCAGCAGAAATCTACCTTTTGAATTTTTTATTAGTTGCTGAATCTGATATCGCGGTGGCAATTATAGTTGTTTATCGATGGTTCCTGTGAATAAAATTTTTAGTCGTTCAGTGAATGTAAAAGGTCTCCATTGGGTAATGATAGGTGTTCGCGGTAAATTTCCTGATCGCTCATAATTGGACAAATCTTCATCGAATGTGGCAAGTCCTGAAATTATTTGATTAACATTATTTTTTTCGGATAGTGGATCAAGTTGGCTTTGTGTATGAAAAGCAGAATGGGCAATTTCACCTCTAGTTCTTCCAAAACTTGTTAGGGTATTGGTTAATGTTGTATCAATATTAACGCCTATGGGGCGAAAAAAACTGTTCAGGTTGTCTTCTTTGATGCCATGATTTTTTTCTATCGTTCTTTTGAGTTGTTGATACCCCTGATGAACCATAGAGAATGGCATTTCAAATTTTTTGTAGGAAAAAGCTAAATGAAATATAATAGGAGTTATAATCGATTGGTTGTTGTTCCATGTTGTCATTGCTCTATCGACAACTTCCAATGCAATGTCTTCAAGATAAGCCTCAATTTCAGCATGACAAAGAAGACAATAGCTCCTTATTAAGTCGGTGTCCCTTTCAGTATAAGCGCCTGTAGGGTCAATCGCCGGCAAAAGACTTTCAATTCTCGCCACTCTATTAACGAATTGGTTATACCTTGCTGAAACTGCCATTTTTATTGTAATCGAATACCATTTTCAGTTCTAACCGGTAATAGAAATCCTATTCCTAATAATTGTTTTAATGTAGCACCCCATGTATTAAAACGTTTAGTAGTTGGATCAATATTTTTTGTTGATGTTTCTAAACTTCTTAGGAATTCAGTATCAGTTGTACATAATTCTTCAAACTTTCCAACGACTAGTGTTTTGTTGACAATTGCAGCGTCCCTAATATTTTCTGAAGAAAAATAATAAGTCATTATATCGTACACAGGACGATTAAAAATGCCTGTGTATTTACCATTTGCGAACTTACTGAATGCATTTTCGCCGAAAATATTAAAAGTGGCTTTAATTGCTTTATTTAATTGATAAGCCTGTTCATTAATAAGTTCATGGTCATCTTCCCACGAATTATTTAAGTTTTCACAAGTTTTATCAAGGAAATCTTTTAAGTTACCTGTGTATGTTTCAAAAAAGTTTTTAAAGGCAAAGTATCGAACAACGATCTCGACATCGCGCATCCTGTAGTCTGGTTTTTTTAATCCAAGCGCTTCTTTTACATCTTCGCTTTCTACCGAAAAAGTGTCTGCAAAACTTGTAAAAGGACCGGGATTAAGAGCTTGCCTTAATTCTTGAGGTGATAACGGTAGGCTTCCTGTATTTAAACGAAGAAAAACTGTATATAAAAAGTTTTGATTAGGCCAGTTCCTTATGATTACAGTTCTAATAGATTGGTTTTCAAAAGCGGAAGTATATTGAGAGAAGTCAAGTTCAGCCTGAACAGTGCTAAACTTTTTATTATTTAGGTCTTTTAATATGCCGAGTTTTTTTAAATACAAAGGTTCAAAGTCTTCTTCATCTTCATTTGCGCAAAACTGACGGATGCTTAATAATCTTTGTTTTCCGTCAATAACTACATATGAGTTTTTTTTATCCCTGCGTTCAGCAAGAATAATTTGTGGAATAGGTAATCCCAAAAATATAGATTCAATAAATTTGCTTTTACGATCTGCTCCCCAAGCATCTCGCCGCTGAAAACTTGGTGAAAGCTCAATGTTACCTTTTTTTAATTGGGATATGATTGTTTCTGTTGTCCAATCAGTTGCCCATAACACTGCCTTGGAGAAACTGTCCTTGTTTAGGCCTTTTAAATCGTCCTCTGATTCTTCGCCAATTTTTTCTTCTTCAAAGTCGTATGTGCTCATAAGGTTTACTACGCGTTAGTAGGTTTGTAAGTTATCTCTAATGTAGAGATATCAATTGAATTATAATTATCAATCAAATAATTAATCCAGCAAATTAAGACTAATGATTGGATTTAACTTCGTTGTCCATAGATTGTTTCTACAAATCGATTATATGTATAGTACTTCGTTGGTCGGGATTTATAATCCCCGACCCAAACTTTGTGGATTTATAATCCTCGAACTGAAGCTCAATATTTAATCATGGGATTGTAAATCCCCGCTGTCCGAAGTCTCCTGACTTCGGACGACTATGCCCGTAGATTGCATCTACACCCGAAAAAATACTATTTCATCAACTCCACCAATTTGCTTTCCAGCTCTTTACCCCGAAGATTTTTAGCAATAATCCTTCCATCCTTATCCAGCAGGAAGCTATTTGGGATAGCGGTTACGGTATATAAGGCTGCCGTGGGGCCTCCATACCCATTCAGGTCACATACATTTCCCCAGACGTATCCATCCTGGCGGATGGCGTTTTTCCATTGGGTGGTATTTTTATCGATAGAGACACTCAGTATCGTAAATCCTTTATCCTTATATTCATTGTATAACCGCACCAGGGTAGGACTTTCTTCGCGGCAGGGAGGGCACCAGGAGGCCCAGAACTCAACAAATGTGTATTTACCGCGATAGGTTTTAAGATCGACTTTCTTACCTGCTGTATCGGTTGAAACAAAACCCGGCGCTATGGCGCCGATAGCAATCCGTTTGGTGGCATTCACCTTATTCACCAGTTGCCTGGTAAGATCATAATTTGGATATTTTTGCTGGTAGATAGCTACCATCTGATTCATCAGTGCCGTATCGGTTTCTGAGTTCCAGCGGATACTATGATGTACTGCCGCAAGCGAATTAATAAAAAAGGGCTGCTCCACCCATTGTGCCAGTTCTGCTTTATAATTTACGGACGCTTTTTCGTGCTCCACATTCCAATATTCTATCCGCGCTTTGTCGCCGCTTTTAACCGCAGCTGCCGATGAATCATAGGTCCGTCTTAAATACTTATTGAATACAATTTTCCTGTTCGCTTCATAATCAACTAAATATTGTGTTTCCTTTGAGCCGGTAACCTCAATATGGTCTTTGCTGATCTTAAGGTCTATTTTGTCGCCCGGTTTAGCCAATACCTGAACCAAGCTTGAATTATCTACCCCCAGATCATATATTTCAGGCTCTTTTGAATTGATGGTCAGCGTAAATTTACCATCCCCGCTGATCTTGGCTTCCTGTACAACTTTGTCATTCCGGGTTTCATAATTGATGAGAGTAAGCGTGATAGATTTGCCGGAAAATCCCTGTGGAACGGTACCGGCAACGATGGCTTGTTGCGCAGATACACCTATTGATATCAATAGAAAAATAACAAGCATACTTATTGTAATCGGGCTATTTATTTTTGGCTCAGGAGAAATAGAAGTTGTCATGACAATGTTTTTACAAAAAATTTAGGAGGGCTATTTGATAAATGTAAGGAACATTTGTGTGATTAATTAAAAGCGGGGTTACTAATAAATCAATTATTTAGTCTGAATGAAGTAGAAGTCAAGCGGGGCGCTTGACAAGGCGATAAGCTATCATGATGATATTTTATAAAAAAACAAAAAGTTCTATCTGATAAAAGTAAGGAACATTTATGTGATTAATTGACGGTAGAGGTACTAATAAATCGATTATTTGGTCAAGCGGAACGTATGTTTGAATTGAGATTAATTATTGCGTTTAATAAAATCAATCAACGCTGGAAAATACCCAGTAGGATTGTCCACAAAGCAGACATGACCTGCATTTGGTACTATATAGTATTCAGCTCTCGGGAACAATTTATTCAGATTTTTGATCTGTTCTGTACTTATAATAAAATCATACTCGCCGCGGATCAACAAAACCGGGACGTTTATTTTAGGAATCATTGCCCCGTAATTAAGCGAGAATGTGGATGGTCCTATCTTTTGTGCTACCTCGTAATTTTTATGAGCTTTAGTTCTTAAAAGCGCATCAGGCAATGTATCTAATCTCAATACAAAATTTCGGGTGAATACGCTGTCAAATGCTGTTTGATATAGTTTTTGATCGTAAGCTAATCCCTGCTTTTTGTTTTGCATAAGTCCATTAAACTGTTTGGTTACGGATAATAAGCTGTCGGTTTGTTTACTGATAAAGGACATCCTTTGGTCAAAGTCTTTAGGAAAAGGGTTCATATCTGAAAATATCATGCCCTTAACATGGTCCTGATATTTATAACTATAAGCAAGCGCAAGCAATGCACCGTACGAGTGTCCGTATATGAAAAACTTTTCAAGTTTCAGGCCCTTACGCACTTGCTCAATTTCATCAACATAGCGCGAAACTTTCCATATACTGGTATCTGCTAATTGCTGCTGTGTTGGCTGCTGAGAAAAATAGGAGCCGAATTGGTCATAATAGTAAATGGTAATTCCAGTTTTTGGAAGGTACTTTGAAAATATCTCAAAATACTCATGTGATTGCCCCGGACCGCCGTGCAATAGCAATACATTGATTTTCCCGTCGCCTATTTTTTGAGTCCAAACCCAAAATTTCCCGTCTATCAATATTTTCTTTACTCCGGGCTCTAGTTGTTTTTTGCTGTAAATGCTGTCTTTTTCCTGGCCATGCGCTACCGATGACGCTAAAATAAAGAGAAATGGTATTAAAAGAGCCCGTAAATTCCGAATAACAGATGGTATGTTCATTTTTTGACGTTTGGTGTTATGACGATACTTTTTATTGCCGGGTTACAGCCGCAGTTATTTATATATTGCCTGGATTAAATGCTAAACCCCTGCTGTCTAAAGTTTTTAATGTTAATTTACATGATGATTAGGCGCGCGCAGCCGAATATGGGGTAGCCAAGCATAACAAAGGCAATTATATTATGGAAATTAAATTCTTTTGCCCGCGATGGGGCTGTGAAAATATGTCGTGGGATGCTTTTTGTTCCAGGGTAAAGGATGCTGGGTATGATGGAGTGGAAACCCCCATTCCATTTGATGCGGATGAAAAACACGAGATAGTAACCGCTTTAAAAAAACACGACCTGTTGCTCATCGGCCAGTATTATCAATCCTTTGAAAAAGACCTGGAACAGCACAAGCAGGATTTTAAAAAGCATCTGGAGAATATAACCGCGCTGAATCCAGTATTGATCGACTCACAAACCGGCAAAGATTACTACACCGCTGATGAAAACCGCGAATTGTTTGAATTGGCGGCCACAATAAGCCGGGCCACCGGCGTAGTTATTGCACATGAAACACATCGTAACAAAGCCTTATTTGCTGCACACATTACTCGTCAATTACTTACCGATAATCCGGATTTGGTTATTACCGCTGATTTCTCTCATTGGTGTAATGTGTCGGAAAGTTTATTGGAACAGCAAGCCGATGCCGTAAATTTTGCCGTCAGCAGATCGGTTCACATACATGCCCGCGTTGGCCATTCACAATCTGCCCAAATCTCTGACCCGAGTGCTGCGGAATGGAAAAATGAAGTTGACGCACATCTAGCCTGGTGGGATGCCATTGTAAAATTCCGCCTGGAACGCGGTGAGTCTCTTTTAACTATCACGCCTGAGTTTGGACCGTTTCCTTATTTGCTTACGTTGCCTTACAAAGGCTTGCCGGTGGTAAATCAATGGAATATTAATGTATATATGCTGAAACTGCTAAAGCAAAGGTATAAACTGCTGTCCAGTTAATGCAATAACGCTAAAAGCTAATCGCTGTCCGAATGTCTCGCTGTTCGAATGTCTCTGACTTCGAACGATCATGTCTGTAAATTGCATCTCGCCATGATTTAACACCTTTTAACTTGTTTTAACAATTACATTAGGTAATAACGCCGATCTTTATATTCAAAATTGGCAATTGCTTATGAAAAACTGCATTTTGTTATTATTACTAAGCCTTTCCATACAAATAGCATCGGCCCAGGAAGCTGACATCAAAAAGCTTAAAGAGTTAAACGAAAAATGGATCTCTTCCTTTATCACCCGCGACACTGCGACTATGAGCGGCATCTATGCCGATGATATGGAGTTGGTGTCACCTGGCGGGAAAATATTTCATAAAAAAGATCTTTTGAAAAATCTTTTGTCTACCGATCAGGAATTCTTTTCTTCCAAAGTGGATAGTGTCCGCGTGCGTGTTTTGGGCGATGTCGGTTTGGTGAACGCAACTTCCACTATACATGGTAAAGCTGCCCAAAAAGAATTCACGGTTACTACATGTTATTTGGATGTTTATGAAAAACGTAACGGCCGCTGGTATGCAGTTGCATCACAGGTAACAGTTCCCGGCAATTAATCGCCCCATATCATCCGTCGCTGTCTGAATGTCCCGCTGTCCGAATGTCTCCGACTTCGGACGACTATGTCTGTAGATTGCATCTACACAACAAAAAAAGTCTTCAGACTTACGCCTAAAGACTTTTGACTTAAAAAAGATAGCGCTAACACAAATTATTCTGAGCGCAAACTGCGCACTGGGTTGGTCAATGCAGCTTTTATGGCCTGGAAACTGATAGTGAACAAAGTGATGATGAGGGCCGCTACGGCCGAAGCAATAAATACGCCCGGACCTATCTTGACATGATATTCGTATTTTTGAAGCCAATTACTTAAAAAGTAGAGTGCCAGCGGCGAAGCAATGACGCAACTGATGAGCACCAGCACAACAAAATCGCGCGATAACATCATCCATACCTGTGCAATTGATGCACCCAAAACTTTGCGGATGCCGATCTCCTTGGTACGCTGTTCGGCAACATAAGCGGCAAGGCCGAATAAGCCAAGGCACGAAATAAATATGGCGAGCGTAGCAAAGGTGCCTGCTAATTTACCTACCAAAACCTCCAGGTTAAATTTGCTTGCATACTCTTCATCTACAAATTTATATTGATAAGGGTAAGCAGGGTTATATCTTTCAAATACCTTCCCGATTTTTTCTATTGCCGTATGCGTATCAGCATTTTTTTGCAAGCGATAGGTGATGACGGACCCAAAAGGGTTATGCCCGAAAACGGCAGGAGCAACAGGTGTGTAAGGAGAATCCATCAATGCATCTTTAACAACACCGATAATTCTGACCGGCGTGTTGCCAAAATTGATCTTTATCAGTTGATTGATTGGGTCTTTAAGTCCGATGCGCCTCACCATCGCTTCGTTTACGACAACATTGAGCGTATCGCTTTTCCAATCGCCTGTGAAATTGTGGCCTGCAGCAAAGGTCATGCCCATGGTTTTAAAATAATCGTCGGATATCCAGATGGCGCCGATGTTAACTGTTTCTTCCCCTGCAAGTTTACCCGGCCATTTCTCCAATGAAAAATGACTATACACCTGTGTTGCCGGTGATGTGGATGACGCTACGCTCTCCACTAATCCCGACGACAGCAATTCGTTTCGTAAGGCATCATAATGCTGGTAAAGGTCGCCGTTCATATCGGTCATTACCAGCCGGTCGGCACTGTAGCCTGTTGGCCGGTTCTTCACAAACTGTATTTGCTGGTAAACAATTACGGTGCTGATGATTAATGCTATTGAGCAGGTAAATTGTGCCACCACCAATATTTTACGCGGTAGTGTGGCGGCTTTGCCTGCCTGGATACTTCCTTTCAGCACCCTGACAGGGTTGAATGCCGATAAGTAAAACGCAGGCCTGCTGCCAGCCGCCAGTCCGGTAAGCAGCACAAAACCAATCATGATGCACCAAAAAATGACATTGTCATACGGGATACTGATGTAAGAACCTGTTAAAGTATTGAACGACGGCAGCGCCAATTGAACAAAAAGCAAACCCAGCAGAAACGAAATGGACGTGATCAAAACAGACTCCAGCAAAAATTGGTAAACAAGATCAATGCGTCCCGAGCCGATCGCTTTGCGAACCCCAACTTCTCTTGCCCGTTTTTCTGACCGCGCTGTGGAAAGGTTCATGAAATTAATGCAGGCTATCGCCAATACCAATATTCCGATGATACTAAACAAGCGCACATAATCCACAAATCCGCCTGCTACCTTTCCGTTCTTAAAATCGTTGTATAAATGCCAATCCTTTAATGGGTGCATAAACACCGCCGGTTTCAGCGTCCGCATCTCGGGGCTTCGTTTATTTACAATATTCCTGATTTTTGGCGCAAGTTGTGCATAGCTGGCGCCCGGCTCCAGGGCCACATAGGCAGAGAAGGAATTGTAGGTCCATTTGGTTCGCCCTTCTTTTATCCAGCCTTGTGTTGCTTCCGAATAAGCAAAAGGCGTTATATAATTAAATTGCATTGAGGCATTTTTGGGGATATCTTTAATAACGCCGGTAACCTTCATGTTCTGTACGTTATCAAAACGTACCATTTTCCCCATCGGGTCAGCATCACCAAATAATGCTTTGGCGGTAGATTCGGTGAGTACGATGGAATACATATCCGTCAACGCTGAATTGGCATTGCCTTTAACAAACGGATATTGAAATATTTTAAAGAAATCGGCCCCGGCTGCTCCGCCGCCCAGGTACAGCTTTTTATCACCTACTAAAAGATCGTGGTTCATCCGGCCCATATTGTCGGTTTCGGTCACATACTTTACCCCGGGTATTTCTTCCCGCAAAACTTTAACCAAGGGAAGGGCGATGGAAGTTTGCGTAGTTGTACCATCGTGCTGCGAGGTAAGGTTCATTTCTACCTGGTACGCTTGCTTATAATCAGGCAGGAAGCGGTCATAAGAATACTGATAGCTTACCCATAAACCAATCAGCAGCGCCACGGCCATACCGGTAGCCAGGCCAACAATGTTGAGCGCGCTGTAAACTTTGTTGTACAGCATATTGCGCCAGGCTATTTTTAAATAATTACGAAACATATAATTGCGGTTTAATTTCTCACCAGACCAATCGGGAATGGTATTGTGACACGAAATTATAGTTGTAGTACCTGAAAGAAGTTCCAAATCATGATTCGGTCGTCCTTTTTTCAGTTTGCGCTTATATTCTGCCGGGCTTTTGCCGGTATTTTCTTTAAATGCCCGGTTAAAAGTGGTTTTGGAGTTAAACCCGCAATCGTAAGCAATACCTAAAAGTGTTATCCGGTCATATGCAGGGTCCTTCATTTTCAGGGCCACGTCCTTTATCCGGAATTCATTAACAAAATCGTTAAAGTTTTTTCGTAAGCCGGTGTTGATGATCCTCGATAATTCGTGGATAGAGATGCCAAGCTTTTTGGCCAATGAATTTGAGGTTAGTTCCGCATCCAGGTAATACCGGTTCACCTTCATTTGGTGCCGCAGCCAATAGCCCCGTTGTATCAGCTTATCAGGCGACAAGGATTGTGGAGCAGAAAGCTCGCGTCCGGATATTTCAATTTTTTTGCTTTCGGGTTTTAAAAATGCTTCAGCCGATATCCACACAATAATTGCTGACAAAAGCAGATAAAACGGGTACCAGGCGTGTACGCTTAAACCAGAATTATAAAAAAGGAGGCCTATTACAACGTAAAACGCCAATACCACAAGCAGCAGGTCAAAACCAAACAATAACCGCCGCAACCATTGTAATTCATAACGGCTGATTGACGCTCCCCGGCCAGGATATTTAATCAGCTGTTTGCTTTTATACAAATAAATAACAACTGAAATACATGCCAGCAATTGCAATATCGAATTCCATAGTTTATAGACCGGGCTGACATCAGCTGTATACACACTTTGGATAAGCTGTATGCCCTGCGCTAACAAAAATGGAACGAAATGCAGCAGATCCTTAACTATGAATTTTTGTTGAGGCTTGATTATGCTGCGAACGTAAAAAAACAGCAAAGGGCCAAGTACCAGCAAAAATTGTAGCGGTACACCGTTCCTTGGAAGGGAATAGCTTTCGGGTCTTATATCGATGCAGGATGCCCAAACTACCCACGACACCAGCGTAGTTAGTATAAGGCTAAGCAAACGGTTAGTTTTCCGGCCTGATTTTTTTGGAAACCATAGCAGCAGGCTGAAAGTTAGCCCCATAGCTGCAGCTCCGAAGAACAACAGGTCAAAAACGTTGATATAGATTTGAAAATAAGCCAAATGTTTTATCAGGTTCAATCCGTGTTCCAATTTAGCAATTTTCTGATGATTAGCCTGTTATATAAAACCCGCTGCGGGCTTATGTAACAAAACCGGACATTGGGCGTTCGATTTTAAATGGAGCATAATTAAAAACAGTGAACTGTTTCAAATATAAAGTTATACACGTATGGGGCTAAAACTTTATTAAGTTATTTGGTACGTTTATTTGTATTTACCGGGCCCCGTCACAATGAAAAAAATCTGCATACTCGCACTTTGTCTATTAATTTTAAGTGCCTGCGTTAAAAAAAGCGATCTACTGCCTGATCCCCAACCTGCACCACCGCTCGATTTAAAAACGGATGGGATTCTAACGCTTGATATCGATCACCCTGCAAATGCTATTCCGCAAAATTTTGAAGGACTAAGTTTTGAGAACTGGATTTTATCCCGTAATCCGGAATACCTGGATGCCAGTAACGCGGTAATGGTGCAGTTAATCAAAAACCTTGGACCGGGAGTTATACGGATGGGCGGCAATAGCAGTGATGAGACCGATTGGATCGGCGACGGATTTAATGCTGATACTCATTTTGATGTGCTCACTACCCTAGGTATTGACAGACTTGCAGCTTTTTCACGAAAAACCAATTGGCAGGTTATTTTCGGACTTAACCTGGGGCATAATAATATTAATGCTTCTATAGACGAAGCCAAATATCTTTATCAGCAACTCGGCGCTAACCTTTATACGTTACAAATAGGCAATGAGCCTGATTATTTCGATTTAGGTTACAGGCCAGCAGGTTATTCTGTATATGACTTTCAAAGTGAATGGATGGCTAATTTCGCACCCATAAAAACACAGATACCCGAGGCACAATTCGCCGGGCCGGACGTAAGTGATCACCTGGAATGGGCGCAAACATTTGCAGCAAACAATTCCAGAAATATTGTTCTCCTCGATGCTCATTATTACAACGACGGCCCGGCCTCATCTCCTTACATTAATTGCCAAACCATACTTTCCGGAGATGATACCCTGATTCCCTATCTGCAGACTTTAGATAAATCTTCAAAACAGGCAGGTTTGCCCTATCGCATCACTGAGACCAACAGTATTTGGGGCGGCGGTAAACCAGGTGTAAGCGATGCTTTTGCGGGAACGCTATGGGCGTTGGACTTAATGTGGGCGGTAGCTGCCAACAACGGACAAGGTATCAATTTTCATGGTGGCGAATTGGTTTATTCACCAATAACTGTCGCGTCTAACGGTCAATGCACCACGAACGCCGTATATTATGCAATGCTGGCCTTCAAATACGGTGCATCCGGTGGAACAATTATTCCTGTTAATATTGTTAATAATAACTCCAATTATAACGTCTACGCCTGCAGCACAAATGGCGGTTATACAATAACCATCATCAATAAAGAGCAGACAAAGGATATTTCGCTTATTGTAAATGCAGGCAAAACAGTTACCAGCATTAATGTTATGAGCCTCACTGCCCCCGCAGTTGATTCAACAACCGGGATCACTTTTGCAGGTGCTACGGTACAAAGCGATGGTAGTTTTTCGCCGGCACATCAGGATGAGTCCAAGATAGGCAAGAGTAGTTTTGGTATAAAGGTGCCTGCAGCAAGCGCTGTAGTTATAGTAATAAAGTGATTCGCTTTACTATTTTTTGACTTCGGATGATGCTGCTTGTGTATGACATCTGCTCCAAAAACAAAAAAAGATAGGCGGAACAAGCGAAATGTCGAACTTTATAAATGACTTACAAGCAATTACAAATGCAGATAATTTAAATTCTCATACGAGAGTTTGCAGTTAATAGAATATATATGCTTCTCTGAAACAACCGCTTTTCACCATATCATAAGTAACGTAAAAGTAACCCTCCTTTACAAGGCACTTACTTGTATCCCATTGATTTTGCACTTTGAACATTTGGGTAGCATTGTCATAACCAATAATGCAAACGCAGTGTCCCGAAGAATAAGGACTGTTTACTGATGACCAGATGTGATTGCCGTTGAACCACATATCTTTAAAGGACTGCGACATATAAAATGCCACAATGACCGGCCGGTGGTTAGCCAGACACAATTTGATTTGGTCAATATCATTGGGGTCTAGATTATGCCATGTATTGCCGATAGCACCTTTGATTTCTTGGGCCGCAGCAATTTGGGCATGTGTAGGTGGGGCCAGTTTTGAACAATCGTTAACGATAGGCATTGTTGTTACAGAACAATCTCCATATTTTATAACCTGATCAAGTGCAGCCTGAATGTTTATTGTACTACATTTTTCCTGTAACTGGTCATAGATAAAGTTGGGACTTCTTTCCAAGTCTTCCGTCCAAGCCAATTTCTTACTTGTGTCACCGGCAACCCGTTCCAGATATTCCTTCCAAACCGTGCTCAAATAAGTATAACCAATCGCCCAGCCCACACAAGAATTTAAATTACCCTGTACTCTAGGTGGAGGCGCATCCAGGGTCATTTTATCGGGTAGGTCCTTGGTTTCCAATTTATCATTGAATGTCTCAAAACCTTTGCTTTTGTAAGCATCTTCGTATGCCTTCCGGCTTGAAAACATTTGTTCTTTTTTAATAACATCGAACTTCAGCTTAATTTCATTACCACTTTGAAAGCTTTTCTCATAAGAAGCCGTTAACCCGAAGACGGAAGATAAGGGCCAGTTTATTGACACTGTGCCGTCATTGTTATAGGAAAAGGTAAGGTCAAGTGTAAATTGATGATCGTTTAACGGCCCGAGATTGGGCGTGTTGACAAACGAAATGGCGGCATTTTTAATCATTAGCGCCAACGTATCTATCTCTTTATTGAAGTCGTATTTTTTTGTTGTGTACTTAGCGAACATTACACTAGTATCGCCTGAAGCTGCTGGCGTGGAAGGAGGGGCCACTAATGTGCGTGTCAAAGCATTTTGCGCGGTTGCTACGTATTTATAATTTCCCGTTACGATGAATGCCTTTAGCCCACCCTGCGACGTAGTTGTTTCGACGTTTGTAACTGTAACATCTGCCTCCATTGGGTTTATCATAAAAGGTTCGTCATCGAAATCGAGCCTTTTCAAGGCTTGATAATATTGATCATGTATAGATTGAAAAATCGTGCCAACGGGCGCTTCGTTCATTTTGGGTTGGGGTCTAAAGATAGAGCAAGACGAAGCTGTCACTATCACCAAAATCAATAAAAGTCTTTGAGAGTATTTCATATATTTTCGATTGTAATAGGTTAGGCGGTATTTCAGATTAAGTTCGACCCTTATGAGGGAAGCCCTATAAATTTAGTGAATCAATTTGAAAAAACGATACCGTTCTTTCACGGTATTTTTTAAATTAAAACACCTTTGAAGACTAGTATATAAAACATTTATAACTATCCTGTTAGGGGCTGGAAGTTCAATATAAAAAGATAGATCAAATTTGCGATTTAAAATTGATTTGCATTTTATTATTCAAGTATAAATACTATTCCAATAGAATAGAGCACTAAAAATGGTCAACCGTCACCGCACTAAACCCCTTGCTCTCCGTCCCATCAATCGACAGCTTGATATAAATATGATATTTCGGCAGGGTGGCAAAATCATCATAAGTAAATACGGGATAGAACTCCCGTTCCATGATTTTCGCATCGTGCAGTCCCAGGCAAAAGCAGATGATCGTTTGCGCATTGCCCAATATGGCACTTCGGGTTTCCGGCTCCAATTGTTCCAGATATTGGTGTGTGAGGAATAAGCCGATACCGAATTTGCGGACTTGGGGCAGCATGGTAGCAAAAGAAGCGGAAATGAAGCTGTGAGCCTCGTCAATGTAAATATAGAAGCTTCTGCGCTCATGGGCTGGAAGCGATGCCCTGCGCATGGCAGCGGCCTGTATGGTCATAATCAGGAAGCTACCGAGCAAAGAAGAAACATCGTCGCCGACTGCGCCTTTTGACAGGTTGCAGAGGATGATCTTATTCTCTTTCATGCACTGCTCAATGGAAATGCTCTGCTGCTGCCCGAAAATCCCTCGCAACGTTTCATTTGCAAGCAACACGCCTATTTTGTTCAGTATGGGCAATATGGCGCTTGCTTGTGTGCTGGCCGAATAAAGATTGTACTCCTTTTCCCAAAAGGAAAGGATAAAAGGGTCTTGTATATGTGTTAATACTTTCGTGCGAAATTCCTTATCAACTAACAGCGCATTGATATCCAGCAAAGTTGCGCCGGGATAGGCCAATAATGTCAGTATGGCAAATCTCAAGATATATTCAAGCTTGCTTCCCCAAGCATCCAAGAACAGCTTTTTAAAGGTGCTAACAATTTCAGAGGCGACCAATTGCCGTTGGTGCTCAGGGATGTTGCTAATCGGATTGAATGCAGGTAACGCATTGACATCAGTCGCATTGAAATACACAACATCTTGCTTTCGATGGTGTGGAATTTGTTTTAGTAGTGCAGTGACGGTATCGGCATGAGGATCAAGCACGCATATCCCAGTTCCCTTGTATATGTCATCAAGCGCCATATTGATAAGCAGATGGGACTTTCCCATACCCGTTTTTCCGAGGCAATAGATGTGCCGTAGTCGGTCAGCTGGCTTAATGCCAAAAAGTTGATTATGGTTGCGCCAGTTGGTTTTCCCTATCGGCGTAAATGGTTTGAGTTCATACATGCAGTAAGCATACCCAAGTCAGAGGATGAATTTTAGTAGTGCATTCTTAATGGAAACTTTAAAATACTACCCATATCAATTTCTTATTGTAAATGACAGTATAGGGATATGGAAATAAAAGAAGACCGTTTACTGCTATTTATAAAGCTATACCGGGAGCAATTCGGCGTAACACTCTCCCGAAGTGAAGCCCATAGAAAGGCCGCTCTTTTATTGCATTATACCCGCATGTATCTAAATCCATTGGCGAAAACTAATGAAGATGGTATAAATAATACGTCAAACACAAATAATTAGCTCATCAATTTTTGTACCCAAAGTGGGGCAATCCATCGTTTGTGTTTGACAACAAAAATGAATTTGGATTGCCCCACTTTGGGCTTTTTATGGATAAAGAAAAAATCAACTATTTTATATATGCTCGCAAGTCAACCGAGGGTGAAGACCGGCAGTCTTTGTCTATAGCCTCTCAAGTAGAAGATGACTTGAAAATACAAGCGCGGGAAAGACTGACAGTAGTTGATACGATTACAGACAGCGCCAGCGCAAAAATCCCATTTAATCGGCCTAACTATTCTGCAATGCTGAAACGGATAAAACAGGGCGAGGCATCCGGGATTATTGTTTGGAAGATAGACCGTTTAGCTCGTAACCATTTGGAATGGGGCGAATTAATGCACCTTTTACAAACAGGTGTTATCAAATCAATTTGGAGCACACAAAGAGAATACCAAACCAAAGACAGTGCGCTGCTTATAAGTCTTGAAGCCAGTATGGCAACGCAATTCAGCGTTGATTTATCAGCTATTGTAAAACGAGGCTTGGAGAAAAAGGTTGCAATGGGGCAACCACCACTAATTGCACGTACCGGATATTTAAATACAAAATTAAGCGAACGCGGTTCAAATACAATTGTTCCCGACCCCGTGCGATGGGAGCTAATGCGAAAGGCATTTGATTTGATGCTTACCCGTAAGTATACGATGATAGAAATCACCTCCATTTTAAATAATGAGCATAATTTCCGTACCCGCGCGACTAACAAACGTCCGGGCAGCCCGCTTGCAATTAGTGTTTTACACCGGGCATTTACTGATCCATTTTATACCGCGCATTTTTACTACAAGGGCAAGTTGCATAAAGGAACATATAAACCAATGATTACGCTTGAAGAGTTCGACTCGATACAAGAAATTCTTGGAAGAAAAACAAAGGCCAAACCACATAGCCATCATTTTGCCTTTACGGGACTCATGACCTGCGGTTGTTGCGGTTGTGCAATTACGGCGTCAAAGAAATTGAAAAAAATCAAGGCAACCGGTGAATATAAACTCTATTCCTTTTATCACTGCACCAAGCGTAAGGGTTCAGCAGTATGTGCTGATAAACGGTATACCACTGAAAAAGAAATGGAAGGTCTAATTCAGCAAGAACTGGAAAGGTTATCACTTATCCCAAAATGGAAGAAATGGGCCGTTGATACAATCAAGCTTGACTATGACGACGAATTGATACACCAGCAGAAAATATTGCAGGATTTAGGTAAAGAGGAGCAAAAGATACTGAGCGAATTAGACAATCTGTTGGATTTGCGCATCACCAATGAATTAAACGAAGAAAAATACAATCAAAAAAAAGCAGAACGGGAATTGAAACTTTTCCAAGTACAGGAGAAATACCGAAGGCTTGAAAAAGATGTCAGTGGATGGATACGACAAATAGAAGAGATATTTGATTTTGCAGAAAACATAGGTGAGCGTTTCAAAAATGGTGATTGGAGGCTGCAAAAAAGCATTTGTCAGTATGTTGGTTGGAACTGGACATTAAAGAGCAAAAAGCTAACGTTTTCAAGGCATGAATGGTTCTATGATATAGAACAGCTAAGAAACCATTATGAGCAGGAAAAAGAACGGTTGGAACTGATAGAAACCTTTGAAGAATATAGGCAAACAGCCTCTTTTGATCTCGTTCGTTCCATAGGGTGCGGACTTAGGGAACACATTAGAGCTGATACCATGAATAAAATCAAAAACTCTAAATAAAGGAGATGTATAATGTAGGCGACTATAAAAATTCTACGAAAATTAAACTTTAGATTAATTTAACGGTACTTAAGCTATACTAACGACGTTGCTACCATATGCATGTGAATTACAAACGTCGGCCATATCCCAATATGCTCAAAGTAATTCGCCAAAATGCGGGCTATTCACAACTACACGTAGCCAAAACGTTAGGACACAGCAACGCAGTATCATTGTGCGCATGGGAAAACGAACAGAAAATGCCCAATGGCACCAATCTGATAAAGCTGTGCATCCTATACAATAAGACACCACGGGAATTGTATCCACAATACTATGAATTGATAGTAGAAGAATACTTTTCCTTCCTCTAGAAATACCCTCGACGGAGCGGTTGCTCAACAATTGCATAGCACATCAGAACTCCGTTCACACCGGAGCAGCTTATTTCCTACGCCTCATTTTTGCCCAAACGTACGTTACGAACGCTGAAAAAAAATAACGTACGAACGCAGCCGACGCATTACCAGTTCGATTGTTCTTTATGAAATTAATAAAAAGCCATATGTTCACACCAAACGAAGTGCAACTGGCACACGAGATGGCGGATGCGCTTGATGACAAAAAGTCGCTGGCCTTCTACCTCTCCTGCGCCAAAAAGTACCCGAAAGAATACCTGCTCAATACCCTTGCCCACGTCTGTACTTTGCCCAGCCATTCGATACGGACAACCAGGGCGCGGCTCTTCACGAACATCGTTACCAAATCGATCTTCAACACCCATGACCATACTTGGGATTAGCGTCGGGACGACCCGGACGGGCGTATGCGTGTTGAAAGACGAGATACTTCTTGACCGCCATATCCACAGCTATCCGGCCGCCTGGTCTGACAATAAGCTGCGGATCATCGCCAACCGCTACCGGCAATACGTCCTCAAACATAACGTCACGGCCATAATCGTCAAGATACCGCGCCTGAAGAATCATACGAAGGCGATTAGCCAGCTCTTGAAACGGATAGAGGCGCTTGCAACGGAATACCATTGCGAGTTTGACCTCATCACCAAGAGCGAGTTAAAAGATGTCACGGGCATGCGTTCAACCAGCGAATTGATCGAGTATGCGCGGCAGCTCTATCCTGAATTGGTCGCCATGTACGACAAAGGAAAAGCAAACGACCACAGCTATTATCAAAAGCTCTACGAGGCCATACTAAGCGCCCATATCTTCCAGGAACGGCAACGTGTCCGGGCGCAGCGCCTTGCACAAACAACTGAATAACGAACCACTTAAAAACAGAGTACCAACTCTGTTTTTTTATTGCTGCCACGCGCCAATCACAGCGATAAGCGGGTCAATTCTTAAACCAAACTTTAAGAAAAGGCTACTATGCTCCATCGCTTCCCTTTCCTACACTAAAGGAAACTCCTTTAATATCAAGAATATGCCAGTCAGAAATCGTAAGTATGAAAACGTGTTGCAGTTCATCTTCGGTGCCATCATTGTACTTGTGCTATGCCAAGCGCTATGGAACGTCATTATGCGGATCATCAAGCACTTTTTTAAGTGACTGCTCAAACACCTCTGATAGAGGTGTTTTTAGTATTATGTTAATAACTTAAAAATCTATCTATTACCTTCAATGAGGCAGTATCGAATTTGCTTTAGCAGCCATCTTGAAATGAATAGCATCGATAAAATTGGCAAATTTCATTTTTAATAGATGTTTATCTATATTTATCTCATAATCTAAACCTTATGTTGTTTTTACAAAGAGTTATCGCAGGCTTTTATTCCAAATATTTTTACTACAGCCTGCCTTGGATTACTCTTACTATTGGTATTTCGTTATTTACTTTTGGCTTAGTTGGAGATTTTCCTAAAGATAGTTTGTGGAAAGAGCTATTGACAGGCTTGGGAAAGACAATCATTGCAGGGGGCATTCTAACTCTTTTGTTAAAGTCAATGCAAATAATGGGGATAGTGAAAGAAGAACTGTCTAAGATTATTTCAGATCCCAATTATATAAAAAACAGGAACGATCTGGAAGAATATTGGGATACAGTGACTTGTGTTTTATTTGAAAATAAATTCCCCGCCATTAATAATTTAATCACAAAAAATATAAAACGTGTTTATCTACCAACAAAAGAAATACACTATTATGAAAACACTTTGGAGATTTTGGACATTGAATTAATTGATTCTACATTAGATATTGTGAAAATTGTCCACAAGAGTTCTTTTACAATAATACCGAGTAGTATCCCATACAACAGTGTTTACCCTTACAAAATTGAAATAAAAGGCACGCAATCATGTAAGCCAACTTTTGACCTCAATTATATTAAAATAAATGACGAACTTATTAAACTCAAGGACGACGATATAAGCCGAATAGAGGATGGATATAACTTAGTTGTTGGATTTAATCTGGAAATTAAGGGTAGTCATAGCCAATATTTAATTGAGCATCAAATAACAAGGACATTTCCTCTTGAAGAATGTAGCCTTCTTTCTTTTAAAAACAATAATATTCATCATAATTACAGAACTCACTTATTTTTCCGTAATCTTAAGTTAGATTTTTATGAGGCAGGTATAATAGGGAAATTTAAAACTGTATACGAAACCAGTACAGTTATTGAAAAAGAGTTTATCGGATTATTATATAAAGGGCAAGGATTTATCTTATCTTTAGAAAAAAAATAAGCCAACTTGCGGAAATTGAGATGGTATTGTATATTAAATAAAATTAACCTTTAATTAAAAATTTCCCATGAAAAAGAAAATTTTTGTTCTTTTATCACCTGGAGGTGAAACAACCATTAGGGGATAATCAGATCCCTTTTATTTATTAGGCTGCGTTATGCAGCCTATTTTGATAAACCTTTCAAATTAGTGTGTTATTTCCAAAGTCATCAATTCATAGCATTTGGCTACTGTTCTTTATCTCATCAATCAACATAATGATTACTTTTTCTGCAATAGCCCCTCAATTATCTTATTAAGTCGCTGTATTTCCTCGTCCTTGCTGGCGATAATTTTTTCATACAATTCCTTTTGCCCGGCATGAAAATGCTCTATTAAATCAAATTTTCCTTGCGCCCCATGATTGACGCCATTGAAGTTAAGCACAATCGGCTCTTCGCTTAATAGGTCATTGATGGAAACCTCCAAGACTGCGGCAATCTTTTCAAGGGTATCAGTATTTAATTTAGTTTGATTCTGTTCTAACTTAGAATAGGTGTTTTGAGCAATGTCCAATTTTCCTGCGACATACTCCTGAGAATAGCCTTTCAGTTCACGCAGTGTTCTTATTTTATTGCCGATGATATTTCCCCGCATCATAATGGTTTGCTGTTTTGGATAAAGGTATAAAAACAGGATACGTTATCCAAATGCCGGATAAAGTATCCCGTTTTCGAGTGGGAAAAGCGAAATGACATAAGGAACTTTACAGCATTCAACCAGATACCTTATGTTACTTATAAAACCGTATTCATCCTTTCTAATTGCTTCATATGTGCAGCCTCAACTGCCAGCACCCAGGGCATCACCCATAAAGTCTATGATTTCAGTATCCAATAACCCTTTACCGCTATGAAGAAAACATTCTGTCTGTTCCTTGTGCCAGCGCTCTTGTGCGCCTGCCAAAAGAAGTATTGCTGGAAGTGCACCACCATCACCTACACCAGCACTGCTCCCTCGGGTTCTGTATTTACCGGCTATACCAACGACACGACGAAGCATCCGTTTAGTGTCTGCGATAAGACTGCCAGCGAAATAAAAGCCTATGAAGTTAATGCATCCTCAGTCCTGACCGAAGGCAATATTATCGTGAACACGTCCACGACAACAACCTGTAACAAATAATTTCAAAAATAGCACGCGTATGAAACACCTCGACCTTTTAAAAAGACTGCTGCTCATTATTTCAGTAGCGACAATTGCCCTCTCATGCAAGAAAAGCAGCAGCGGGAATGGCGGTACCCCCACACCGACCAATGCGGCATTGGCAGTATCAACCGCAGCCATCACGAATATCACGTCATCCACTGCAACCGGTGGCGGGACATTGAGCGGAACCGGAGATGGCGAAACAGCGATCAGTTGCGACATCGTCTGGGATACCAATCCTAATCCGACTATTTCCTCATCATCAGCCACCGCAGTGCTGTCCGGTGTCGGCCCTTTCACTTCTAATCTTACGGGACTCAGCGGCGGGACAACCTATTATGTCCGGGCAACGGCAATGAACGACGAGGGGCAGCGGGTGTACGGCAACCAGGTGACCTTTACCACGCCACAACCGCCTATTGCCATCGGGCAGAGCTACGCCGGAGGAATCATTTTCTACGTCGATAATACGGGAAAGCACGGGCTGGTGGTGACCCCGACCGATTTATCTCTGGAAACGACCTGGGATAACGGCACGTATAGTACGGTCGGGTTATTTACCACCAATACTGCTGTCGGTACGGGCAAGGCAAATACCGCAACGATAGTAGCTGCTTTAGGGACCAGTTTCACCAATACCATAGGCACCTATCCGGGCTACGCCGCATTAAATGCCAGTACGGTAACGGTGAACGGGTATAGTGACTGGTACCTGCCATCTAAGGACGAACTGACATTGATGGAAACCAATTTGTCAGGATTTGCAACGGCAAAACTTTTCGGGGCCTATTGGAGTTCCAGCACCGAGAGCGTCCCTACTTATTTCGCTTGGGCAGTTTCCGCTGCTTCGCCCGCGTTAAAGCAAATGAGTCTTCCCGGCGGTGTCCGTCCGATTAGGGCGTTTTAGTTCTTGGCGCTGCGCTTTGGTAAATTCAATGCCGAAGCGCGACCCATTTCTATGTTTTATTGAAAGCCTTTGCCTAAAGGCATTTGCATCAACGCAGTTATTACTAATTGCGTAAAACTACGCTTTGATTTATGGGAATTGATTGATATTTTCGCGACAATCCTAATTACTATTTATTAAACTCTTACCACAAAGAATGAGCTATTTACAAAAACAGAGCACCGCATCCGACAACGTCCCGGCCAGCCGCGAGCTTCGATTTATCAACACAACCTGTAAATGGCATTTGCGACATTTCAACTCATAACAATAAGGCTTTGAAAGACGCTCTTAAGGCTAATGAACCAAATAAAACTCTTTTAAGAAAAAAGAAGTGCTGATTTTTTCTTGTTGTACAGCTGAATGCACCTGTGGAAAATGGGAATAATGGCATTAGCTAAAAGGACTCTCATCATTATTGCAAGCACCCATATCGGCATTATCAAAGAAAGATTAACTAAGCAACCCCTATATTATTACATGAAAATTATTTTACGTTTTGCCCTTGCAGTTGCAATGGGATTTCTATGTCATCCTGTTTCGGCGCAAAACACCAACCCAAGCTCATCTAATCCGTTAGATACTTATTTGAACAATTTTGTACAGCCAGCACCCAATGCGGCTTCATTAGGAAAGTATGCTGATTATCCAGTCAGTTACTTTACCGGCGTGCCTCAAATAGGAATACTGCTTTATACCCTGAACGACGGAGGTATTAATTTGCCAATTTCTCTAAGCTATCACGCCAGTGGCATCCGGGTTTCCGAGACAGCATCCTGGGTGGGCCTCGGCTGGGCTCTCAACGCAGGCGGAGTGATTATCCGCACTGTTCGAGGAGCGCCGGATGAAGGAACAAAAAAGGGTGGTCAGGTAAGCGCAGGGCCTGCCGGTTACTATAAAGATTTTGGATTATCTACGCTACCGAAATTGCCATACCCGCTTTCAAACGGACAAACATCAGATCCATCAAGTTTCTTCTATAACTACACAGCTCCCGAAGTCATGGCTGGAATGAAAGATTGTGAACCTGATCTGTACACTTTTAACTTTAACGGACATGTTGGAAAGTTTGTCTTTGATGAGAACCGGACAGCTCGATTATTGGAAGACGATGATCTTCAAATCAAGGTAGTTGGATTCGATAATAACAATGGCTTTCATTCATTTGAAATCATAACACCCGACGGCGTACAGTATTATTTTGGCGAGAATAATATGTATGAGATAACCGTACCTTATTCAACGGCTATAAGTTTAGATCAGGATTCGCGTGCTCCGTCCAGTTGGTATTTAACCCGAATAGTAAATCCTAATACGAAAGACACGGCGACATTCAATTACACCAAAGAAATTTACGCTTACAATGATTTAGGCCCGGAAAGCCAATTGTATTGCGGAAATCAGGGCTCTTATTACTATAATAGCAGCAATCCAAGCGTTCCTATTTATTACCAGTATCCAATCGAAACGTCTTGCGATAATTCGTCCATCAATGGGGGTGCTGAGAACTGGGGGGTTAAAACCCTGATAAGTACAAATATTTTAGGCCTAAGACTAACCTCTATTACAACCAATAATTATACAGTTGATTTTATCGCTCAAAATCCCAGAGCCGATCTGATGAGCGGCCCCCTCAGCGGCACGCCTGCATTAAATTCATTTAGTCTCGACTCTATAAAAGTATATAGTAATTTAAATAACCAATGTATTAAACAGTTCGCGCTGGGGCATAGCTATTTCGTGTCCAAAGCGACGGGTACTGCTCCGGGAGTTATTAATGCATTGAGTTCAACCCATGATTCAACCGATGCTAAAAGATTGAAACTAACTTCAGTAACTGAATATTCTGGCGATGGAACCATCAGCAAGCCGCCTTATGTATTAACTTATCAGGAAAGTTTTCCTAATTATCCCGGCTACCAGTTACCACGAAGACTGAGTTACGACCAGGATCACTGGGGCTACTCAAACAACGCTGCGGGCGGCCTGAATTATTATTTCACGCCGGGTATCTCTTCCTCTCAGTGCACCACCGCTCAGGGAGCCGGAGCGAATAGGAATCCGTCCTGGCCCGACATGCTTGCCTTTACCCTGACGGGCATCCAGGATCCGTTAGGCGCTATGACAACGTTTACGTACGGCCCCAACAGCGCCTTTTACAACCCCGCCAATATTGTGACAACAAATGACACTTTGGTCGGCGGCCTGAGAATACTTCAAATTAAGGTGCAGGACAATGTGACGGGTTCCGTTCAGACGCGCTCCTTCAGCTATTCAAATGGTTATCTGGTTCATGGAAACCCTTCCTATTATCTGCCAGTTAATAATGAATATTACTATGTGACGGCTCTCGGCTCAGGTTCAGGCGGTTATGATGGCTATTATAGCCAACCGGGCGCAATTTTCCTTAAGCAGTCGCAAAGTATAGTTCCGTTGCAGGATGAAGAGGGTAACCTGATTGCCTATCCGAATGTAAAAGAGAGCTTTGGGTCGTCAGGCTCGGGATCGGGTGGGTATAAGTTGTATACTTTTTCAGCCGCCCCCCAAATAAATCAGCAGAATACCGTATCCCGTCTTGATTTCAGCAATTATACGGCATACGGGTCTATGCAAGGCACCTATAACGGCAGCGCGATAACCATATCGGGAAGCTTCGGCAATGGCCTGTTCAACGAAATACCAGCCAGTTCACTTACATACGCAAGTTTTCAATCGGCGGAACAAATGTATCCGGCAACTCCCCAACAAGTCGATGTCAGCACCGGAAAGCTCATCAAAGAGGAAACTTATGATTCTTCCAATAATCTACTGGAAAGCGACACGAGCATCTATGACACAACGTATCACGAAAATTACCTCATCAGGGGTTTAAAGGCTTACACGCCGTATGTTAATAGCGTATATAACCCACTAAGCTATTATAAACTACATACCGGAATATCTCACTTGAGAGCAACCATTGAAAAAATGTACAGAAACGGCCAGCCGGTCATCAAAACAACGACTTATACCTACGACAGCCCGTACCATACGCAAAGCACCACACAGACGACGACGAACAGCAACGGGGATGTGCTTTTCGATCAGAAGTATTATTCATTCGACTATGCGGCTAGCGCAACACCGGACGGAGTATTTACAAAAATGCTTAACCGGAACATATTGGTGCCAGTCAGTACGCAATCATGGATTAATAATACGTTAGTAAATGGAAAGATTACCCAATTTCAGGATTTCGCAGCCAGCAGTGCTGATACTCTGATAAAGCCGGTAACGATTTATGCGTTGGAAACAGCTTCGCCATTATCTCCAGCACAGGCTAGTGAAACTCCTTCTTTTACTGCCCCACAAACAACACTTCTGCCTAATCCATCATTTGTACCCAAAGCAAGCTTTGCATACAACGGTGCCAACGGTAAACTCACCGATCAGCAGATTGTAGCGGCTCCTCCGCAATCCGTAATTTGGGATAATGGACTTTCTTTGCCTCTTGCGGTTGTTAAAAATAGTGCTTCATCTGACATCGCTTATAACAGTTTTGAATCAGCAGAAGCAGGCAACTGGACTTTCCCGATCGCCGGAGTTACACACGATCCGACAGCACCAACCGGATCAAATGTTTATCTCCTTTCGACCAGTAACACCATTACTAAAACGGGCCTGCAAACCGGGGTTAAATACATGATAAGCTATTGGTCAAAGTACGGTGCGTCGGTTACTGTCAGCGGAGGCACATTGAGCAATACCACCACCGGCCCGACGATACAGAGCTGGACGCTGAATCAGGTTGTCGTTACGACGACAGGTACATCCATTATCGTTTCGGGGACAGGCTTCATAGATGAATTACGCTTATTTCCGGTAAACGCGCAAATGGTTACCTATTGCTATGATCTCTCGCTCCGATTAGTTACAGAAACAGGTGCAAATGGGACGATTAGCCATTATCAGTATGATGCGATGAATCGCTTAGTCAATATTCTGGATCAGTACGGCAATATCATTAAGAGTTTCTGTTATAACTATGCCGGGCAGGCTTTCGGCTGCAACATCAATGTAGCGAATTCTTCTCCTGTATCGCAAGCAACGCCATATGTTCAAATGAATCTCAGCTCAACGAGCAATTCGACTGATGTAAATGGAAACGGTCAAGTAAGTAAAATTTATACCGTGGAAACCTTTTCCGATGCGGCATGCACCATTCCCTATACATTACCAATAGGACTTACTGTCAATTACCAGGTCAATACTTCAACAACATACACTTCTCAGGGGCAAACAGGAGCACCAATAGCAACGAGTACATCGATGATACTTACGATGCCGGCAGGTACCAGTCAAAGAAGCACTAACTCTATAATGGTTAATGGTTGTACCGGAACATCACAAAAGGGCAATTGTTCGACTTCAACGGTAGCGTTGGTGGCGGGAACAGGATACTTATTGGGAAACGGTAGTAATTAATGAAAAAGATATTATCCATAATTATGATTATAAAATAATCATAATTATGGACTCATTGATAAAAACAAAGGTGTTTAATCCACCTCAAACCAGCACATCACATGCAAAAGATATATTCTAATCATAAAATAAAGTTTCTAATAGTAATGCTATTAAGCTGCCTTACGCTGAAAGGGATTTGCCAGCCTAGTATCAGTTACAGCAATAATTCGTTGACCTTTACAGTCGGCTCGCATATTGCGCCTATCTTTCCGGTCGTAAGCAGTACGAGTTTGCCTTATGCCTACGGCCAAACGATGACCATAGCGGGTAGCGGAGTGTCGGGTTATCTGAACGGCACGGGTACGGCAGCGAAATTTTCAGTACCGGAATCGGTCGTTATGGATGCCAGCGGCAATGTCTATGTGACAGACGGGTATAACGGCTCAATCCGTGAAATATCTCCGACAGGAGTAGTGACTACCTTTTCAGGCATGGGCACAGGAGGAGAAGTCAACGGCAGTGCAGGCACCGCCAGATTCGATCTTCCTAACGGCTTATCTATTGATGGCAGCGGGAATCTGTATGTAGCTGATTTTTATGGAAATGTCATCCGTATGGTTAGCCCCACAGGAACGGCCAGTACCCTGGCCGGAAACGGCACAGCGGGTTATGTAGATGGCCCTGTGGCAACTGCTGAATTCAACCATCCGGTGGGAACCGCCGTAGATGCGGCGGGTAACGTATATGTTTCCGATAATTATAACAGTGTCATCCGTAAGATCACCCCTGCGGGCATGGTCAGCACCTTTGCAGGTAGCGGCACCCAGGGAGATGACGATGGCGTAGGCACGGCTGCCCAATTTAGCAATCCGCAGGGTCTAACCATTGATGCTTCCGGGAACTTATATGTAGCCGATAAAAATAACAATGTGATTCGCAAGATCACCCCGGCGGGTGTGGTGAGTACCTATGCAGCGGATAGCTACGAGGCGCTGGTTAATGGAGACAGCCCTACAGCCAGTTTTTTCTATCCCGTAGCGGCAGCGATGGATGCGGTGGGAAACATGTACGTTTCAGATCAATATTACAGCGTTATCCGCAAGATCACTCCAGGCGGGGTAGTCAGTACACTGGCTGGCAGTGGTACCGTTGGCTCAACGGATGGCATCGGTACAGCGGCGAGCTTTAACAGCCCTAATGGCTTAGCAGTAGATGCAACAGGGAATGTCTACGTTGCAGATGCAAGCAATAACAAAATCCGTAAGATCATCACAGGTGCCTACAGCATCACCCCAGCCTTACCGGCAGGTTTAGTGTTTGACCGTGCTACGGGCGGCATCAGCGGAGTACCCACGACATTATCCCTCAGTACCCAATATTACATAACGGCAATCAACGGCCAGGGAATCAGCCCTGCTGCAACTATTACCCTGGCGGTCAACCCGCAAAGTGGTTTTAACCCCAGCCAAAGCCAAAACTATATAACTACTTTTACTCCAAGACAAGCAGGAATTACCAATAATGCTGCCCTGGTAACTGCAAGTGCTGATAAAAACAATGTTGAAATCAATGTGCAATATTTTGATGGTCTTGGCAGGCCATTACAAACAGTTCAAGCTAAAGGCTCACCTACCGGTAACGATTTTGTTCAACCTTTTACCTATGACCAACTGGGCCGTGAAGTGACGAAATTACTTCCCTATACGACAGTTAATGGAACAAGCGATGGAAGTTATAAACCTGACGCATTTAATGCAGGTGCCGGGCAGGCACAATTTTATATAACACCGCCAATTGGAGTTACGCCGATACCAAGCCCTCACGCCAATGTAAATCTGGAGCCGTCTCCAATGAACCGACTGTTGGAACAAGGTGCTCCGGGCAATCCGTGGCAATTGAGTAATAGTGGGATATCTGGAAGCGGAAATACGGTAAAAGTAAACTATGGAACTAATGCAGCCAACGATGTTATATTATGGGCTGTAAACGGCAGCGGCAATGGAGCCATCGGTAATACTTATTATGCCGCAAATCAATTATTGGCTACTACGACAACCGATGAAAATGGCAATAACACGATTGAATATAAAGATTTGTTAGGCAGAATCGTTTGTAAAAGAGAGGAAGCAACCATCAACCCTGTTACATTTTATTCAACATATTATGTTTATGACAATTTTGGAAAACTCACCTATGTCATTCCACCAATTCCAGTGGGGACAACTTATCCTACGAGCTTTCTGGAAACAGATCCGGTTTTCCTGAATTTTATGTACGGGTACCATTATGACCAACGCCACCGGCTAATCACTAAAAAGATTCCGGGCAAAGGAACGGAGGAAATGGTTTATAACCTGATTGACCAGTTGGTATTTGACCGGGATGCCAATGAACGCAATGCCGGAGAATGGAATTTTACCAAATATGATGGGCAAGGCCGTATCATTATGACAGGGATTACCCACGACACCAGTTCGCGAGCGCCTTTGCAAAGTTATGTCACCAACGTGCTTACGCTTGTAGCTCAAACATACACCGGATGGGAGGTGCCAAGTCCGGGAAGTGGTGTACAGGGTTATAGTAATAATTCATTCCCTTTTGGCAACAACGTTGTGCCACTAAAAGTGAATTATTATGATGATTATACTTTCCAGGGACAGCCTTCAACATTTACCGCTCCAAGCGGATACAGCGTGATGACAAAAGGTGCCTTAACTGCAACTAAAACTGCGGTGCTCAATACGATAAACAATGCCAGCCCCGATATGCTATGGGACGTACAATATTATGATGACTTGGGCCGGGTAAAAAATACCTATGACCAACATTATCTTGGAGGTATCGTTAATATAAATAATTATGATGCTATTTCCACCACCTATAGTTTTACCAATTTACCTCTTACAACAACAAGGGTGCATTCTATAAGCGCCGTCCGTAATACCACAACCATAACTAACCAGTATGTATACGACCATATGAACCGCAAAGTAGGTACATGGGAGCAGATTACCTACAGCCCGGGAATTGCCACCAGCCGAACGCTGATTTCTAACGCGGTTTATAACGAAATAGGACAGCTGATGACTAAGAACCTGAATAGTTTGGATAGCGCTACGTTTTCGCAAAGCATCGCCTACAATTACAACGAGCGAGGTTGGCTGTTAGGTAGCAATGCGCCCTTGTTCCAGATGCAATTGCAATACAATAGTGTCAATAATGTTGTGGGTATCGCCCCGACGGCACAATACAACGGCAACATTGCCAGTCAGACCTGGAAAACAGCATCTGCACCCAACACTACCAGTTATGTTTATGCTTATGACCAGTTGAACAGGCTTACCAGTGGTAACTCCACCAATAACAACAATGAAAATAATATTACCTACGATCTATTAGGTAATGTATTAACGTTGCAGCGGTATCAAATGGGTACTCAGATAGATCAGTTAAGCTATAACTACGTTGCCAACAATAACAACACCAATCAGTTGCAAAGCGTAGCTGATAACAGTGGGAACAATGCCGGGTTAGTAAAAGGAACAACCAATTACACCTATGACTATAATGGCAATCTGTTGAGTACCATTGATACCACTAATACCACACAGAATAAGGGGTACTCTTACAATATACTGAATCTACCCAATGTAATCACGATACCAACCGGAACGGTAACCTATACCTATGATGCCAATGGCAGGAAGTTGAGGAAAGTAAAGGCGATAAGCGGCGGCGCGACCACGGCAACAGATTACATTGATGGCATAGAATACGACAACAGCACCACACAGATCGGCTTTATACAGACCGAAGAAGGTAAGATAGTGCCTACTTCAACCACGAATAATTATATGAGCTATGATTATTACTATTATCTGAGCGATCACCTGGGGAATACGAGGGTGACATTTGATACCAAGAATGGTGTAATTGACACTTTGCAAACCGATAACTATTATCCGTTTGGTATGGAGATCAACAGCTTTCTCAATAGTACCAAAAATGAATACCTTTACAATAAAAAAGAGTTACAGGAGGAGTTAGGGCAATACGATTATGGCGCGCGGTTCTACGATCCGGTAATTGCCAGGTGGACTACACCAGATCCGCTTGCAGAAAAGATGAGGAGATTCACGCCTTATAA
>NZ_JANUBZ010000011.1 GCF_024808665.1 Mucilaginibacter empetricola | reverse complement strand
GGGCTTGGTTAAATTCTATAACGTTTATGAAGGATGGTCGCTCCTCCTCAATTATCAAAAAAATGTGTACACACAGTAGCCTACCGGGGAGGATTTAGGAGGGGCTTTATGGATACCGGAGAAGATTCAAGAGGACTACGCAAGATCATCGATTTAACCCGATTGATCAGCGGCACGATTTTAATCCTGCATTTTTATATTACCTGCTATATCTTATTTGCGCATTGGGGCTGGACAGCCAAAATAACCACCCGGCTGGTCGCCAATATCGCGCGGACAAGCCTGTTTCACTCAATTTTCAAACCCAAGCTGGCGGCTCTGCTTTTCCTGGTCATTTCCCTGATGGGTGCCAAAGGCAAAAAAGATGAGGATATTAACAAGAAAACCTTGTCGACCTATATTGTCATTGGTGCCATCTTGTATTTCGCCAGTGTCCTGTGTTTTCATCTGCCCGCCAGTATCAACACCATCGCTATAAGCTATGTTGCAATTACGTCTATAGGTTACCTGCTCATCTTATCAGGCGGTACGCAACTATCCCGGTTGCTCAAAGACAGTTTCCAAAAAGATATTTTCAACACCTATAACGAAAGCTTCCCGCAGGAAGAAAGGTTACTGCAAAATGAATATTCCATCAACCTGCCCGCGAAATATAACCTCAAGGGCGAAATACGGAATAGCTGGATAAACGTGATCAATCCATTCCGGGGTTTATTAGTGGCCGGTACACCTGGCGCGGGTAAATCTTATTTTGTCATACGGCATATTATTGACCAGCATATCAAAAAAGGCTTCTCGATGTTTATTTATGATTTTAAGTATGACGACTTATCGATCATTGCCTATAATGCACTATTGAGATATTATAAGCTCTATCCCGTCAAGCCTAAATTCTATGTAATTAGTTTTGACGAGATCAGGCACCGCTGTAACCCGCTTGACCCGGCCAGTATGGAAGATATTACCGATGCGACCGAAGCATCGCGTACCATTATGCTGGGCCTGAATCGCGAGTGGATATCCAAACAGGGTGATTTTTTCGTGGAAAGCCCCATCAATTTTCTGACCGCCATCATCTGGTATTTGCGCAAGTATGAAAATGGGCGTTATTGTACATTGCCGCATGTGATTGAATTGATGCAAGCGGAGTATGACCATTTGTTTGCGGTATTACAACAGCAGGAGGAAGTAAAAGTATTGGTCAATCCATTTATATCTGCTTATCAAAATAAGGCAATGGAGCAGTTGGAGGGCCAGATTGCCAGCGCCAAGATCGGTTTGGCGCGCTTATCCTCACCGCAGTTATACTACGTTTTAAGCGGCAATGATTTCACGCTGGACATCAACAACCCGAGCGAACCAAAGATCGTTTGTGTGGGCAATAACCCGCAGAAACTGCAAACGTATGGTGCCGTGTTATCCCTTTATACTTCCCGTATGATCAAGCTGGTGAACCGTAAGGGGCAACTCAAAAGCAGCCTGATCTTTGACGAGTTCCCGACCATCTATTTTAACAATATGGATAGCCTGATCGCCACAGCAAGAAGCAATAAAGTAGCTACTACTATAGCGGTACAGGACTTTAGCCAGCTAAAGAAAGATTACGGCGGTGAACAGGCAGATGTAATTACGGGTATTGTGGGTAATATCATTAGTGGGCAGGTTACAGGCGATACAGCGGCCAAATTATCTGATAATTTTGGCAAGATCGTGCAGGATAAAAATAGCAAGACGATTATGAGCGACGAAACGTCTATAACCAGGACGACCGCGATGGATTATGCGATACCCGCATCCAAAATATCTGCCCTATCATCGGGCGAGTTTGTGGGGATGGTAGCGGATAATCCCGAGGAAAAGATCAAACTCAAAATGTTCCATGCCGAAATACAGCAGAATCATGAGGCTATCGCCAGAGAAATAGCGGGCTATAAAGAAATCCCCAAAGTTGGCAATGTTACAGCAGAAGATATACAGGCGAATTACCAGCGCATCAAAAAGGACGTGGGAAGGCTGATTGCGGCGGAACTCAAAAAACTGGATGAAGCCAAAGCAAATAATCCCGAACAGGCGAAATATAAATCCAAAAAGTCTGCCAAATCAAGAAAAACCGGGCGGGAAAACAGAGGGCCGATAAAGGGTGCGGATCGGCAATCCGATACGCAGGAAAAACCAACGGATGAACAGCCGGTATCGTTATAAGCTTTCCGCATCTTCCCCGTAAAGTTTATTCAGCAAGTTGATCTTATTATTGACCGCGGTTTTTTCATAGATATTGCGGATATGCTTATCTACTGTTCGCCCGGAGATATAGAGCATATCGGCTATCTGTTGATAGCGATAGCCTTTTTTTAAAAGTAATACGATCTCGATCTCCCGTTTGGTGAGTTGATACACGATGCAATTGGCTTCAAAAAGGGTGTTTTTCCCTTCGTTAAGCAATTCTTCAAAGCGTTGGTGTTGGCTGCGGGAATGCCGGATGGTGGTAGTGATCTGTAAAAGTGCCAGCGCGACAAAACCTATATTGGCCATGAGAATACGAAGTTCCTGCGGCGGTGTTTTAAATGCAAAAGCGCACATGGCTTCCCAGGGCATGATGGACAGGTAGGCACCGGTTTCTAAAATATATTGCCGCTTGTTCCGGTTGCGCTTGTTCTTTTTATGAATAGCCCGGTACATCTCGATTAAAACCAATAATCCGTAAATAGCCGGAACAGTCAGGCATACCAGACGGTCAAGTATCAACTTGCCGTTATAAGCATAGGCGGCGATAAACAGGCCGTAGGGTAACAGCAGGAAGCAGGTCACGCCGTAGGTAGCATGGAAGCGCAGGCTGCGTAAGTTAAAAGCTTTATAAAAATAAAAGGGGAAATAAGCGCCCATGAGGTACGCTATCCCGTCGGTTAGCATGTATTGGGCTTTGGCAGGCATCATAAAATGCTTCGGGTCAGGTAATAGCCCGTTCCAGAGGTTATAGTGGATGAGCAGGACGAGCAGCAGCAGGAACCAAATCCGTTGTTTGTCGGACCTGCGGGATAGGTAATGCAGGAACTGGTAAAATAACAATAAGGCCAGTTCCAATACGATAAACACCAGCGTGAGCCAGTGCATTTGGGTGTTTCCTAAAATATTCATAAGCAGGTAGTGGTTAAATTTAACCGAGGTGCCGGGATGACCTGCCAATCATCATCTACAACCACGTTTCAGTTTCATGACAGGTCAGAGCCCGCACTACGGCGGGCGTCTGCATGTCCCTGTACTGATTCTTTAGACTGTGGTTGTAGATGATAGGGATGCGTATAACGCGCGATAAATATTTCTAAAGTGTCTTACACTTATGGTTTGTTCTTTTTTATTTCATCATGTTTCACTTTATTTTCATTGATTATGCTTGGCGTAGCCTTGCCGGAAACTCATCGGTATATAGGCATCTTCCTGATCGATCTTTTGTTTAATAGCTGCTCGCATCTGTTCGAGGAAACGCGTGTGGCTCATGACCTTACGGCGTTTGATGTCGATAAACACTCGGTTGACCCTACTGAGGTTGACCTGGAATATCAGCTCCATGCAGTTAACCAGGTCATTCAGGCTGGCCTCGCCGTTGTTGATCTGTTTAGTTTCATACAACCCATACACCAGTTCGACCAGGTTACATACGTCTCCCGTCCAGTGCAATTGCCGGTTCCGCAGGCCATGCGGATGCAAAGCGTCAAACTCATTCAATAACCTGATCTGGTCGAGCAAATAATCCTGGAGTTTGTCGTAAGCGATAAATTTGGAAAATAATGCCGTGCGCTCCTGTATGGGGAGCGCATCTTGCGCACTGGCGGCATTGATCCACCTATCCTTACATTCTCCTTCCGACAGTACTTCTTCGAGTCCCATCGTTTTGATCTTGTATAGTTGATAGTAGGCGGCATGACGATGCAAAAAATGGCGGATAACATCCAGTTCCTGCCGGTAATACTCCATCCATTCATACCGGTCGCCTTTCGGGCGGTTGCAAACCAGCCAGGCCAGTTCATAATAATAAAACTCAAGCGACCTGAAGCGCGGTAATATTTGTTCGGTATACTGTCTTTGTTCCGTGTTATTTGACAGCGAGTTTTTACCAATGTGCAATTCTAATTCCGTAAGTGCTTGTTTGGTATACCGGAGGCAGGTTTTAAATTGGCTGGCAGGATCACTGGCCGACGGTTCCGTTTCCGCGATCTGGCCGGTCAGTTTTTGATATAATTGCTCAGAAAAATCGATTAACATGGGTTTAGATTTAAAAGTTTAAAAAACGGCCGCCTGCTTTCGCCAGCGGACCGTTTCACTTAACTAACTATATTAACTCACTAAAAATTCAGTTCAAGAAGCGCCCCCCTCGCTTACAGGGGCGCTAATGTTTTATTAATTGATAACTGATCGTTGATTCAACATGAAAAAACGTATTAATAAAGAACGATAAGCGATATTTTCTTACTCGCCATACATGAGGCGCTTGGTAAAATACCTTGGATAGTCCTGATAACCCTGCTGCAAATAGAATTGCTGCGCCGGTGCGCGCCATTCCGCACAATGCACCTGTATCCGTTCACATTTCCTCAACCTTGCCTGGCTGGTAATATATTGTTCCAGTTCGCCAGCGATATTTATATTTTTTACGGTTTCATCAACCGATAAATACGTGATGACCATAACACCGCCGTCAAAAGCCAGTTGCGGCAGGTAGTGTACGGATACAAATCCCACAACTTCTTTATTCAGCTCATATACATAAGCCTGATGATCCTTGCCGTCAAACAGGTTTTCAAGCTGGCTGATCAGCAGGCTAATGCTCGTTTTATAGCCCAAAGCCTCCATTAATATCCTGATGGCCGGTGCATCCTTATATGTCGCATTTCTTATAGGCATACATTATTCGTAGTTATAAAGTGATAATCTCCAGCGTTTACTCGTTTTAACTTTTGTCCCGCTAATTCGATATTTGCCATTGTGTTTTTTGGGATGATAATATGATAGCTAACCTTACTGCCTATTATTTTCCATTCCGAAACAATTTTACCGTACGCGCAGGCATAGCTTCCTTTGGCCCATTTTAATCTACTATCCGGATGGGGCTGAATATTAATTGTTTTATAGCCCGGTAAAGCAGGCCGAATACCCAGCATATCTTCATATAGCCATTGCCCGACTGCGCCGTAGGCATAATGGTTAAAGGATGTTTGCTGAATGGTGCCGTCTGGTTTAATGCCATCCCAGCGCTCCCAAATGGTAGTAGCCCCTTTTGTAATGGGATATAGCCAGGAAGGGCAGGTTTGCTGTAATAATAAGGTATAACATAATTTCGTGTAACCAAACCGTGTTAACACCGGTAACAGGTAAGGCGTTCCTAAAAAACCGGTCGCCAAATGGTTGTTATTGATTTTTATTAAGACCGCCAGTTTATCAGCCGCATATTGGCGTTTATTTTCAGCTAGCATATCAAATTGCAATTCCAGTATACAGGCCGTTTGGGTGGTGTCTTTATTTTTATAGGTTTTTTGAAAAGCTGTTTTTATGCGTCCCAATAATTTTTCATAGGTTTTTGCGTCATTGTCTTTACCTAATATTTTCGCGGTATTTAATAGCAATTGCGTAGAGTATGCCCAAAAACATTGATCAATAAACGGCAATGCTGTCTTCGGCCCGGGCGCATACCAATCACCGTAGCCGTTTGTTGTCCATAGATTGTTTTTACTTTCGGCAGTGATGTAGTCAACCCAGCCTTTCATACTGTTGTATTGCTCTTTCAGGATTGTTTTATCGCCATAAACCTGGTATAAATTCCAGGGTATAATGGTAGCCGCATCACCCCATCCAGCGACGCCTTGTTTTATCGTATCTTTCTGTTGCTCGAAATCCGGAATGACAACCGGGGCCGCGCCGTTAGTGCCCTGATCGGCTTTAATATCAGCCAGGTACTTTTTATAAAAGTTTAGTGTATAGCGGTTAAAAGGTGCCGTGGCGCAAAACACTTGGGCATCGCCTGTCCAACCGAAACGTTCGCTGCGTTGTGGGCAATCGGTAGGTATGTCTACAAAATTGCTGTTTAGGCTCCATTCGATATTATGCTGCAATTGGTTGAGCATAGGATTAGAGCAGCTAAATGTTCCGGTATGTTTTAGGTTGGTATGCACAGCAATCGCGACACAGTTATTGTAGCTAGGAATAAAACCGGTTACTTTTGCATAACGAAATCCGTGATATGTAAAATGCGGATGTACTGTTTCTGGTTTGCCATTTAGCACATAAACGTCCGTAGCTTTTGCATCCCGCAAATTCCCGGTATAAAAATTGCCTTTTTCATCCAGCATTTCGGCATGGGCGATTGTCACGGTATCGCCGGGTTTTCCTTTAATTCTCAGCTTTACCAATCCAGCCAAGTTTTGTCCAAAATCAATAATGGTTTCGTTTTTGGAATCTTTGAATATCCGTTTTGGCCTAAAGGTCTCCTGCCCAGTTACCGGTTCGCTTATAGTCGGTAACAGGCTTGTTTTATTAAAATTTTCGACAGTAACTTTTTTCCAGTTTTCTGGCCGTACTCGCTCATCCTGCACTTCGCCATTATAAAAATCTGAATATCGGATATTACCTGTACTACGAAGCCAATCAGCTCCTGAACTAATGACTTGCTGAGTGCCGTCTTGATATGTAATGATCAACTGGGCTAATAGGGCAGTGCCTTTGCCGTAATTATCCTGTTTCATATCTTCACCGAAAACCCCGCTATACCAACCGGCAGATAAAGTAACCAATATATTGTTATCCCCTCGTTTCAATTGTTTAAGGTAATAACTCTGGTATTGCAGTCGTTTGGCATAATCTGTCCAGCCCGGTGTAAAATAGGCTTCGCCAACTTTCTTTTGATTAACCGCCGCTTCATACAGACCATGTGCTGTAATAAAAAGTATCGCTGTCCTGACAGATTTAGTAATAAGGAAACGCTTTTTAAAAACCGGGCAAGCAGCACTATCCGGCGAACTGATCCAGTTCGCGCCAGTAAAGGTTTTGACCTGAGCCGAGGTGTGACCAAAATATAAAAGCAATGCTATCATGATCGTGGTTACCGTTTTTTCCATTGTTTGTTAATTATCCACGGAAGCGCTTCATCTGTCCATTGCACTGTTGCCGTTCGGTTATTTATACCGAAACCATGACCGCCTTTTACATACAGGAATAGTTCAGTTTTAACTTTATGCTGTCTTAGAGCTGCCGAAAAATAAAGGCTGTTAGCCACCTTAACTATCTGATCATCTACTGCCGCTACCACGAAAGCGGGCGGAGTATCAGCAGTTACTTGCAGTTCGTTTGAAAACTCAATCACCTGCTCTTTTGTAGGCGGATTACCCAGAAAATTGCGCCGTGAACCGGTATGGGTCAGGCTATCGGCCATGCTAATTACCGGGTAAATCAAAACCATAAAATCCGGGCGCAGGTTAGCGGCTTTTATAGTATTATCATAGCGAGTTTGAAAATGGGTGCCGATTGTAGAAACTAAATGACCTCCTGCGGAAAAGCCCATGATGCCGACCTCATTCGCCTGTACATGGTATCGCCTTGCATGTGCCCGTACATAAGCAATTGCTGTCTGCGCATCGGCAAGTGGGATACTATCTTGTCCTTTTGGAAAACGATAATCCAGTAAAAAGGCACTAATGCCTTTAGCCGCTAATAATTTCGCTGCCGGTAGTCCTTCCTCTATATCTGCTGTACGACCGTAGGAGCCTCCAGAACAAATTATTATGGCGGTTCGCGTGTCTTTACGTTTCGAACTAAACACAATCAAATACGGCCGATTCTTCGGCTTATCCAGGAAAACCGTATCCTGTGCATAAGCCGAAAGCGTGCGCATAAGTATAAACAGGGCAATAATCGCTTGCTTACTTTTTATCATAATAAGCTTTGATATTGTATTTTAGTCCATTCGCTTGTTCCACGTCCCGATTAATGAACAAGGTGTTGCCGCCATCAGTCAGGGACCAAGTCTCCGTATAATTTTGACCGGGCTTCCCGTCCGCCGTTGTCGATTGCAGGCTAATTATAAAACTGGCCTTGTCTGCGTTCCATAACAGTGTTGAAATATTCTTTTGACCATTCGTCGAATTGTATTCAAAAGGTTTATCGTCTTCAAAAGTATAGGCACGATCTGTTTCTATTCCGGTTTCGTTGACTATAGTCCTGACAATGATCAATTTCTTGCCTTCCTGAGTAACCTTGAACCGTGAAGGCAGTATCCAGTCTGGAGCCTTGCCAAAATCTATTTTTGATTTGTTAACGGCATATGTCCCTGTATAATCGAATTTTTGTTGGGCAACTAATGTACCAGAAAGGGTAACTAATAAAATAAGATTAATGATTTGTTTCATATTTGTTTGTTTTTATATTTTTCAAGGGTTAATTTTTATTAGCTGACTTTAACCGCCATTCCGGACATTTTTTAGTTACCGGCCAAAGCTCATCTAGTGTATTGCCATCATACAATACGCCGTCTTTCATGACGTATTTGATTTTTCGGCTATTGTGGATGTCTTCTAAAGGATTTTTGTTCAAAATGACCAAGTCGGCAATCTTCCCCACTTCAATAGAGCCAACGTCTTGTTGGATACCTATTGCTTGTGCGCCCATAATAGTCGCCGCTTGAAGTGCTTGCATATTGCTGATACCGCCGCTTTGCAAAGCCCATAACTCATTGTGTACCCCTATTCCATGGCCTTCTCCATGGCTTCCAAGGGTGACTTTTCCGCCTTGTTTGCGAATCCTCGCGTCAATTGCAGCGTAGTATGGGAACCGGACATTAACGGTATCGCTAGGTTGCCCACCAGCGATAGCTTCTATTGTTTCCGAATAGTTCTCAGCTATTTTAGACCAAGGCGGATAACTCCAGATGAAGCGAGTGAGTTTATCGTCCGGGTGGTGCCAGAATTTGTAATTAAAATATGCTTCTGTGCCCTCTTTCGGCGACACCTGTAACGTTGGAGTGAAATATGTTTGACTTTTGGCGTAGAAATCGATTACATCTTTGTAAACCTTATCCCATTGAGGATTATGTTCTATTCCCGTACTACCATCTTTAATCATTGCTATCTGGCCTATTATGCTGAATAGACCTTCATTAGTCATATTCAAATCGTCTTTTTTACAAGCCAAGAGCAACCATTGCCTTTGAAGGCGGGTTTCAAGTGCGTATTGTTTGACCGTAGTGCCGTCTAACTCTTTTCGTTTATTGACTTCTTGCTGTGCATCAGCTAATGAGTTGATGGTGGTTACACCGTGACCTGGTCCAATAGCTCGTCCCACCGTAAACAATCTGGGACCTATCATACGCCCGGATTCTATTAATTCTTTACATCCAAATGAATCGTAGCTGGAAGAAGGATCACGGGCGGTCGTGACGCCATAAGCCAAATCCGCGAGGAATGACCAAAATTGCTGAGGGAAGATATCTTGCTCTAAATGCATATGTAAATGGAGGTCTATAAGACCAGGCACAATCGTTTTACCTCTTAAGTTAACGACCCTGGCCCCTTGTGGTATAGGCACTATTTGAGATCTCCCTACCGTTATAATTCGCCCGTTTTTAATAATTATCGTACCATGCGCTATTACTTTATCTTGTTGCATGGTTATAATTCTAACGTCCTTTAATACAATTGTTCCATGTCCAAAATATTTAGGCACAGTTAGATTTAAGTTCAGTACCTGGTCTGGGATAACCTTTGCTGTAACAACCTTATTATTTGATGAGCTCGGTGCTAACGCACTATAGCCAGCACTGTTAATGGATGCAACTATTTTTTCCGGCGCAATTCTGTAAAATTTATTAGCATAAGTCCATGTCAGCGTTTTACCGCCATCTTCCCAATTCGGGTCGATACCTTTTGAAAACCGGATCACTAAAAGCTGTCCTTTATCATTATTAATGATGGCAGGAATTTTTAGATTTGAAAGGACGACTAAATACATATCTTCTGCCTTTGAATAGACAATGTAACGCCCATCAGGTGACAACGTTCGTTGTTGAATGGCATTGTCAAGTTGGCCTTCGGCGATTATCTCTGTATCTTTTCCATCCAAGTTCCTGGAAACAATTAATGGTTGTAAACCTGGGTTCAACCTTGTATAACCCGGTTCATACATGATCTTTTTGCCATCTGGTGAAAAAGCGAGTTGATTTAATAGTGGAATACTATCGGCTATAATCTTAATCGTTCCATCAATTACCGAAATAAGCTGCAAAGAACCGGTTCCCGCGGAATGACTATCTCCCAATTTCGTTGCCCCCTTAATTATGGCGATGTATTTTCCATCGGGGGACCAGGCGGGGCGTTGATATTGCGCCGGGAATTTTGTAAGCCGTTCAGGTTTGCCGCCGGAGCTGTGTGTCCTCCAAAGGTAGCCACCCACGGTGTCATTCCAGGATACGTAAGCGACCCATTTATCATCCGGGGAATAGACCGGCTGAAATTGATTGGCATTTTGAGCAACCAGCATACGTGGTTTTCCGTCCGGAATATCCATTGTATATAATTTGCCCATTGCTGAAAACACCAGGTGTTTTCGGTCAGAACTTGCATTACATGAACGGGTATATTTAACCTGTATTCCTTCGTGATTGATACTAAAAGTGTTATAATTAATCGCCCCAAGGTCGGATTTAACGTGGGCAATAAATGGTATGATCCGGTCATTGCCCGTTTCCAATGTTAGCTGATGAATTTTACCACCGTAAGCAATGAATAGGCTTTTCGAATCGGGCGAAAATGCATAAGCCCGATTAAAATGTTCGTAAACAGGTATTTTACGAATATTACCATGTAGAATATCTTGCAGGATGATAACTGTGTCTTCTGAAAGAGATCTGTAGCTTAACCAACGAGTATCGGCAGATAAAATACAAGCAGTTAAATCGTTATTAACTTTGTATGTTACCGTTGTTCGAATACCACTTGAAAAATCATAGCGATAAACTTTCCCTGAATCCACATAATATGCAGATTTTCCGTCTGCTGAAAACTGTATAATGTTTCTTTTACTGCCCGGTAGCGTGCTCTTTCTACCAGCCAAATCATAAATAGAGTCAGTATAAACGTTAGGTTTTAAATATTTCCCATCTGGTGTCCATAATATATTACCAGGTGTTGCATTATTATCTGATTTCCCAATTACCGTATGGAATGTTCCTTTGATACTTAGTATGTTTACCCGTTCGTTAGCGGAAAAATCACTATGATAAGCAATTAGGTCACCCTTTGGCGACCAACGAGGGTTAGTGTTAATAGCAATACCCCTGGTAAGTTGAATCGCATTTCCACCGGCTATTGATACGGTGTATAGATCACCAAGGAGGTCAAAGGCCAATGTTTTTCCATCCGGCGAAATATCAACATTCATATTTGTTCCTTCTTTTGTAGTGAAATGAATGGTTCGTGATGGTTTTATTGGCAAATCCTGACAATAACAATTCATTGCAACCGTTAAAAAAACGGATGTAATAAATAAGAATAAACGGATCATAATGGAATAATTTAGTATTTGTTTATAGGAAATGTTATGTTATCACGTCCGGTATAATTAATTTTAATTTTCTCTTATTAAGGATTTAGATATTCTTTTTCAAGCCAGAAATCCTCTTTGTTTTTCATTTTTGCGATGGTTTTTTTAGCGTTTTCCACGTTAGATTTGTTTTTCGCAACGATAAAAAGGGTTAAGGCTTTTTGTTCCATATCTAAAGCTTTTCTGTGGTTTCCCGCCTTGTATAGGAGACAGGCATAAGTATCTAAGTTATCGCCATTGCCTGGATCTTCTTCTACTATCACTTTCAACCATCTAATGGCCGTATCTAATTGCTTCGGGTCGGTACTATGAAGAAAAATATATAACCAGGCTATGTTGTTGACATAAAAAGCATCTCTCTTAAAATCCCAAACGTGTTCCACCTGCTGAATTTTGCTGTCTATTAATTCGGGCCAATATTTATCCTCTTTCTTTGTTTTTACTAAATAACTGTACCAGTCGACTTTGCCATCAGTAATTATTCGTTCAGCCAATGATGGATCATATTTTTTTGAGATCTCGGCAAAGATGGTGGTCCAGTCAGGCTCTTCTGTCTTTTCTTTCGCGACGGCTAACAATGGTGAAAATTCTGTTTTGTTGACGATCAATTCTATTGTTCCCTGCGCATAGTCTTTATTGGCCATTACAGAGTCGATTTTTGTGCTATAAGAATAAAATAAACTGAACCCCTTGTCCGCAGGTACTTGTATAAACGCATATACAAATTGAATAACTGATTTTGTAAGTAACTGGTTTTCAGAAAGACCACTTATATAGTCTTTCGCTAATTTTTTAATTTCCGGTTCTTTATTGAAGCGGGCAATGAATGCCAGATTATTTTCTTCAGCGAATTCGTCTATCCTAAGATGGGTGATATAGTTTAAAGCTAATTCTCTAACTTTTGGTTGCTTACCAAGCGCTGCAATAAAAGCTAGGTTATTTTTTTTGCCAAATTCACTTGCATTTAAGTGGGCAATATAATTGGAAGCAATTTCTACTACTTTGGAACTACTTTGCAATTGGACCATTAATTTCCCATTGTCTTCATTATCTAATGCACTAATTGGAATCCGGCCTAAATAGTCGGCTGCAATTTTCCCAGCCAGTTCCTTATCTGAACCAATAAATGATCTTGCCAATCCTTTTTCTTCCGCGGTGTCCAGCTTTCCGGGCTGAAAGTTTTTCAGAATGCTATAGTATTGTTTTCCGGGGTTGCTGGCATCAGCAGCCAACTGAATGAAATCTTTTGGGGATAAACGACCAGTCACTTTATGAATGGGGTTCCCGTTCGGGTCAAAAAAAAGAAAAGTGGGATAGGCATTTACATAATAGCTTCGTTCCAGCAAGTCGGCGGGTCCGTATTGCATTTTGATATCGTCAGAATCCGTCGCCGTTTGATCCATTTGCATACGAACTGATATGAAGTTTTTGTTATAGGCATCCCCAACTGGTTTTAAGGGGTAAACTTCGGCATCCATCGTTTTGCACGGCCCGCACCAAGTAGCATAGCAGTCAATAAAAATACATTTATGTTCAGCCTTAGCTTTGGCTAATATTTGCGGCCAAGACATACCGTGTTCAAATCGAACGCCTTGAGCGAGTGTTGAATTGGATAAACTGAATAAGGCAGCCAGACAGAAAAAAGCTGCTAAATTTGGAAATTTCATCATCAATTGGTTATAAGTAATTAATTTATAAAAGGGCAATTGTTTTGACCCCAACCAAATTCCAAAAATCAATCTTTAGAAAAACGTTGTCTTTAATCCTGATTATCCATTTAATTTAGGATAACCAGGATTTGATAAATCAGCGCCTAATAGCCGGGATTTTGTATTAATGCAGGATCTAATAAGATGTCGCTTTGCGGTATAGGCCAAAGTGCCCAGTTTGGACTCCAAGTGCCGCCTTTTTGCTGGCAAACGTTGCCTGGACTGCCCATAACTGCATTCACATTTCCTGTCCGTTTTAAATCCAGCCAGCGGTGTCCCCATTCCGTAAACAACTCTACCTGCCGTTCATGTAGTATCGCGCCAAGTAACGTATTTTGTGTATTTGCAGTCGTGTTCGGGAGACCCGCACGCGTACGAATAACATTTAGATCCGTAGCAGCGGGGCCTGTTTGTCCCAGTTGAGCTTCTGCCTCCGCCCGGATCAGGTATTGTTCGCCAAGCCGCAGTACCATGGAATATTCGGGTGAACTGGATGTACCTGTATAAACTTTATATTTATAGGGGAAATAGTAGGTTTGACCTCCTCCTGTGTATGAACTAATCCAATTAACTTTGCGCTGATCACCAGGTTCAAAAGTATTTAATAGATTATTGCTTAACCATACTCCGCTTAAAGTGGGCGGTGCGGTTAAGACGAAAAAGTTTCCATCTGGAGTATAATAATAGGTTGGCTGTAGTTGCCAGATCGCTTCCGGATTACCCAAACTGGCCTTTAAAAACGCATTATTCAAGCTGGCTAAACTATAATAGCTTGTATTGCTGATGATTGCACTTGATTGAGTGATTGCGTCCTGGTAGTCTTTTGTATATAAATAAACCCTGGCCAATAACGCTGTCGCTGCATAATAATTTGGCCTCACCCTTTCTTGGGAGGCGATAGTGGCAGGATAAGCAGTTTGTACATCCGCCATCAAATAATTTTTGCTCAACAGCTTTTGGGCATCGGTAAGGTCAGCAATTATTTGCTGATAAACCTGGGCTTGCGGCGCCCTTGCAAGTTTATCCGTTATTGTATAATCATTTGTAAGCGCAAGGGGCGCATCGCCAATTGCGTTGGTAATATAAAAATAATTAAGCGCCCGCAAAAATTTAGCTTCGCCAATTAGTTCTTGTTGCACAGCAGGTGTTAACGTTGTCGAACTTGTTAAACCAGCAATGGCCGCATTAACCTGATAAATATTCTGATAAGAGCCACCGTAATTAGTTTGCCTACTATTTAGCGAATTAGTGTAAAACAACGTATTAGTGGAATTATTTGCAGTGCACAATAATTCATCCGCTGACAAACCGGCATAAACGGAAATACTGTTACCGCCGGCTGCAAAACTGTTACCACTGGACATCGAGTTATAAATACCGGTAAGTACAGCTATAGCCGTTGCATTATTGATAAACACATTGTTTCCGGTTAACTCAGTAACCGGCGGTGGAACATCCACTAATTTTTTACAACCCGTGCCACTTATCAAGAGCGAAGCACCAAGAAGTACAATAAAAAAATATCTTGATTTCATAATGATATGGATTAAATTAAAATTAAAAACCTATCTGTAAACCCACAGTAATCACCCGCAATGTTGGTAGGGAAGTCATGCTTCTAGTCTCTGGATCTAAACCCTGGTATTTAGTAAGTGTAAATAAATTTTGCCCTAATAAAAACACGTTCCAGCTTTGGATTCCTAATTTCTGTTTCCAAATATTGGGTAAGTTATAGGATAAGGAGAGGTTCTTCAGCCTTATGTAAGAACCATCTACATAATCGTATGTACTTTGGCCGACGTTTGCATAAGCAGTATAGGCATTTCCGAAGCTTTGACTAAATTGTTCAACCGCAACGCCAGTTTGTCCTGGAGACTGCCATCTGTTTAGTACACCCGCTAATAAATTGACGTTTTTATAGCCAGGTTCAGCCGATGATAATGCGAATAATGGGTTTGGCGCTTCTTGCTTGGTGAACGTAAAAAAGAAGTCCAGCCTCAGGGATTTATAGGTAAATGTATTCCCAAATCCGCCATAAAATTTGGGCGCAAGATTTACTGAAGCAAGAAGATCGGTGGATGGATTGGGTGTAGATGTTAATGTTCCGTTGGCCGTTTGAAATTGATAAAGCCCAGTGGTTGGATTAACTCCAGCATATTGAAATACATGCAAAGATGTGATGGGTTGTCCTATAATTAAATTGTGGAAAGTTGAGGATGCTTGCCCTGGAAAACTTAAAAGTTCATTTTTGGGAATTGTAAGATTAAAATTAGTACTCCAGGAAAAATCTCCTTTTTTAATATTAGTGGTATTTAATTCGAGTTCCAACCCAGTATTTTGAACAGTTGCGGGCAGGTTGGCCGTAATGGAACCATTGCCTGTTATGCTGGGTAACTGTTCACCTACGAGCTGATTGGAAGATCTATTACGAAAATAACTTATCGAAAGCAATAATCGATCTTTCAGAAAACCCAATTCCAAGCCACCTTCCAGTTTCCGATCAATTTCCCACTCTAAATCAGGATTATACAGAGTTGTATTTTGAAGGCTTTGAGCACCTTGGTAAGGAACAGTAGAACTTATGATATTGTATAGGTCTAAATATTGGTAGTCTCCAATTTGGTCATTACCTGTTGTGCCATAACTTCCTCTTAATTTCCCGAAGCTTAAAAAAGGAAATGCATCTTGCACATATTTTTCCTTATAAAAATTCCAGGCCATGCCAACTGAGCCAAAATTCGCAAATTGTCTGCCCGGACCAAACCTGCTACTCCCGTCGCGATTCGCAGTTAAATTAAGAACATATTTACCGTCATAAGCGGCGTACCCTATTCGGGCAAGCAATGCATTGTATCTGTATTCTGAATTAGTGATCGGGCCTGCTGTTATTGATACTGCGCCGAGCAAACTTCCGAGAAGCACGTCTGACGAATAACCAGACCCGTTTAGCCATTGGCCATTAGTTGAGTTGTCCGTTATTGTGGAACCAAGTAAAGCACTAATTTTACCGGGTCCAAGTTTGGCCTGATAACTAATTTGAGGGTCAACGTCCCAAGATTGGACTGAATTATTGATAAAAGACGCAGATCCCGTTAATGTACTATTGTTCCCTGTTTTATTTAGTTGAAAGCCAAAAGGAGAAGCAGTGGACTCGTTGCCCTGCATATTCGTATATCCTAAACTAGTAGATATTTCCAGCCCCGGTATTATGGTATAACTTATATGTGAATGGGCAATTAAATTATTGGTAGTAACCTTATATGTTTTATAAGTATATTGAAAAGGGTTAGAGAAATCATTGCTTGGCCCCCAGTTCAAAGTTCCGTTTGCATTATACGGTGGTGGTGCGTCCGGATCATACGTAATAAAACTCGTTAGGTCGGTTTGGTTCAAATTATTATTATCATTAAGATAACTTACAGAAAGGCTGGTCTTAAAGCGTTTATTAGCCGAACTAGTCGAAAGATTTGCTAATACACTAATTTTTTGATCGGCAAAATCACCTGGAAAAACAGTTGTTTCACGGTGGTAGCCACCAATAATATTATACTGAATATTCTCTGTACCACCGGATACGGTACCATGTGCATCTGTATAATGGGATGTTCCTCCAATGAGTACCTTTTGCCAATTAGTATAACGCGTAGTGTCCCATGTACCATTAATATCATAACCACTCGTGGGTGAAGAAGGAATGGTTACACCATCATTTTTAAACGCCTCCCTTCTTACCTGCAAATATTGTTGAGTGTTAAGGAGATTTAAGAAATGTCCTACCTGACCAAAGCCTTCCTCGTACCTTACATCAGCCTTTGCAGCCCCTACCTTACCTTTTTTTGTCGTTATCAAGATAACTCCGTTAGCACCCCTGCTTCCGTAAATGGAGGTCGCATCAGCGTCTTTTAATACCTCGATAGACTCGATATCTTTAGGGTCAATAAAATTTAAAGGGCTACCTACTGTGCCCCCAGCTGAACTACCTCCCAAAATATTATACCCTATTGATTGTAACATTGTTGAACTGTAAGGAACACCATCAACCACATATAAGGGATTAGTGCCTTGTGATAAACTGCTTTGCCCGCGTATCTGTACGGTAATTCCGCTACCCGCAACGCCAGATGTTTGTGTTATAACCATTCCTGGAACACGACCTTCTAATGCTACTATTGGATTATCTACTGGTTGCTGCTCCAATACATCGGCATGAACAACGGTGACGTCACCTGTATTTTCTTCTTCTTTTTGGGAATAGTACCCCTTAAAGATCTGGACTTCATGTAGGCTTTGCGGTGCGGCCACCAGAGTAATGGTGGCACCTTTGATGTCTTTGGAAATCAATTCTTTTGGTTCATAGCCTACAAAGGTTAACGTTATAATGGTACTGTTATCAGGCACAGTGAGGCTAAATGTACCTTTAACGTCTGTTGCAGTAGCGTTAGTCGTACCTTTCTGTTTGACCGTTACGCCCGCCATTGGAAAACCGTTTTCATCAATGACTTTTCCCGTGACGGTCACCTGGGCGAAGAGAGCTTTTGCCTTATCAAGCAGGCTTTCTTCTTTAGCTTTAATAACAACGGTGCCATCTTCAATATCAAAAGTCAGAGGCTGATCTTTTAGACAATTCTTCAGCGCCTCTTCTACTGTTGCATTCTTGACATCAATATTGACGGGACCGCTTTTACTGATTACATCATTGCTGTAAACAATGTCAATGCCGCTTTGCTGCCTGATCTGGTCAAGCACCTTTTCGAGGCTGGCCCGCTGTGCTTTGAGCGTAATTTTCTGCGCAAACGTCCCTGCACTTACAGTCAGGAAAGAGATCAGCAATAAAAAGGCGGTGATCTTCATAATGCGCAGTATTTGGCGCTTCCGCTTGGGAAACGCACGGTTAATAGCATGGTAAAAATTCATACATTTGTACTGTTAGGGTTGAGTTCATAAAGTTGATTCGCGTTAATTTTTTTGAAGGCCCTGGCATCAGCCGGTCGTGTTTGCAGCACTTCCGGCTTCTTTATAGAGCGCCTTTGTTGTTGATCTCTGAGTAAGTTTTCTTTTCCGGTGTTCTCCTTTCTTTTTTGGGTTTTAGTTTAAATTATCAATAGTTCTTATTTTTTCTTCTTGAATACTTTAACCGTATTGCCGTCTACCTGGAAATCTACATTACCAGCCTTGCGGAAATAGTTTAATACGGTGGCCAGTTTCTTGCTGCGGCTCACCGAACCGCCAAACTTCTCGTTACGCACATCATCCACCCAAACCACATTTACATTATAAATACGGGCAACCTTACCCATCAGGCTTTCCAAAGTCTCCCGATGAAATATCAGCTTGCCTTGTAACCACGCCGTTACCTCTTCCAAATTGACTGCTGCTACAGTTACCTTGCCGTCCTTGCCAATCACCTGTTCACCCGGTTTTAAGATCACCGATGCCGTAGGTTCGGTCACTTTAACCGCGCCGTTGACTAACGTGGTTTTTATAGCAGGCTCATTTGCATAGGCGTTGATATTAAATTCGGTACCGATATCTTCGATTTTTTCCTTGCCCACCATAACCAGGAAAGGTTGGGTGGCATTATGCTTCACATTAAAGAACACTTGCCCGACAACATTGACTTTCCGTTCTTTCCCTGTAAAGCTTACCGGGTAGGTAATGCTGGAGGCAACATCCAAGAATACCTGCGTTCCGTCCGCAAGCGCTAATGTGAATTTACTGCCGCTGTTATTGGTAAGCGTATTCATCGCTGGTTCCGCGTTGGCGGCCTTTCCGTTATAAGTAAGCAAGCTATCAGATTGACTGACCTTTGTATTGCCAATAGCGGTAATTAAACCCTGGTGCTTTTGGGTTAATTGTATTTGTTGGCCGCCGCCTAATGTCAATACGACGCCTTTGTTAACCGGCGCAATCTGCTCGGCGAGTTGTTGTTGCGGTTTCTTATGCAATAAGAAATAACCGCCAATTGATAGGAATAATAAAATAGAAGCGGCAGCCGCAATGCGGGGCCATAGCGTGCGTGTTTTTTGAAGCGAGATTTTATGTTTCAGGTTTTGCAAAGAATTTTCAGCCGCCTCTGGTTTCCATTGAGAAAGGATAGGCTGGCGGTATGTCTCGTCTGTTAGCTGTTCAAAAAGCAGCCTGTTCTTTGGTTCTTCCGCGATCCAGCTATCCAGTTCAGCGGTTTCCTCTATGGTCAAGCGGCCAGCAATATAATCGGTGATCAGGTAAATAATCCGCTGTTGTCCTGTTATGTCTTCGCCTGTCATTTTAGCTTATTTGATGACAATACGATTTACAGTCCGAATAGTACCTATTGGATAAAAATATATTTTTCAGGAAAATTTTGGTTTATTTCCAGTGAACAAGCAGGAGCAGCAGGGTAAATGCGCTGCCTGATAATTTGTCTTTAAGGAGGGTTAGTCCGCGGCCTTTGTAGTTTTTTACCGTTTGTTCGGATAAGCCCATTTCATCGGCAATTTCGGCATTATTAAAACCTTCGAGGTAACCCATACGGATCACTTTACTGCATTGGCTTGGCAGGTCATTGACCGCCCGGTAAATTTCTGCGAGGACTTCTGCCTGGATCAGGTGTTGCAGGTGGTCAACCCCAGGCAAAGGCTGGTTTTCTGAAACCGGTTCATGCAACTGGAGATTATTCTTTTTGCTTTTTTTAAAGTCGAGGCAGGCGTTGCGCACGGCATGGTACAAAAACGCCTGTAGGTGCGCCGGGCTTTCAAATACCTGTTTTTTGTTCCAGAGTTTCAAAAACAGGTTCTCGATTAGGTCTTCTGCATCGTCCGCGTCCACGAATTTAGCAGCGTAAAAGCAAAGCGGATGGTAATAATTTTTATAAGCCAGGTCAAAGACAGCCACATCACTCAGGATTACTGGTGCAATTGGGATTATCTGTGGGCCTACCGTTCTCATTTTCGTAAAAAAGTATTATAAAGTTAACGAACTTTATCACAAAGTACCGCATTATTCCTGATTTTATGGTCATACCGGCCATTATCGTTTTGTTAACAATCTCTTGTTACAGTTTTCCATTTTTCATTAAAAGAAAGCAGCACACCCTAAAATAAGTGTTTTTCGTGAGGCGGAATACGTGCAATCCTGTATGGTTTTTTTGAAACAGGCATTTCAATTTTGCCTAATGTTAATTTTTGGTTAAAAAAAGCCTATGGAAAAATGTTACGTGTCACCCGCAGTACCGATGTAGCCGGATAACCGGCAGGCCGCGGGAATTTATTAAAAACCTGTTTTTATGTTAAGAAAGTTTAGTGAAAAGCTGCTTGCGCAGCTGGTGAATGAGATTGCAAAAATTAAAGCAGACGAAACCGATGCGTTTAAAATCCTGTCCGCAGTTTTAAAGGCGGTGCGTACTGCCTTGAAAACTTTAAAGGATGAGTTGAGAAAGCATCCTTTTAAGGATGAAGCCGAGCAGATTTATTTTTTCAAGCACCTCAAGCCCTTATTTGAGTGCCGCCGCATTTATGAACTGGAATTGTATAACATCGTGACCAGTATCCCGGCTGGCGATGCGGAGATTATCCGGAATTTTTATAAGGATGAATTACAGGCCGTAAAACGTTTTTTCCGGCAGATACCCTTTCATTATGGTTATTACCGCCTGAAGGCTACCGACCTGGACGGCCTGCTATTTGTATTGGGAGTATCTTCCGAAAGCGCCCTCGTACCGGAAACGCCGGAACCTGACCCGGAATTTGCCACCAGCGGTAGCTATTTATTTGCCAAGATCGGGGCTTTTGAAATGTTGCGGGATTACCTGGTGGATAAGCTAAAGGAACCAAACGGGCAGTGGAGTACCCAACCCACATTAGTTAAGACGAAGGTGAAGTGGACCGGCGAACAGGTCAACCTGGTAGAACTGGCTTACGGTTTATACTATACCGGGCAACTGGATAGCGGTAATGTCGAAGTTAAAGATATTGTCGCCTTGCTGGAAGAAGTGTTCAGTATCAAATTAAAATCTGCTTACCATACATTCGGTAATATCCGCAGGCGGAAAATGTTGAGCCCGACCAAGTTCCTCGATAGGATGCGCAACGCCATTCGGCAGCGCGTGGACGAGGACCTGGAATATAAACCTAACCGGGGGATCAAGTTAAAAAAACAGCCAAAGGACGCCGAAAACAGGGATTGAAAAATAAATCTCGCTTACGGTATGCCCAGCGTATGCGTTGATTTTTTGCCATAGCCCAACCTTTGCTTTTGTCATTCCCGGCACAATGGGGTGCCGGGATCAAAAGAAAACATTTATGATTTTATTACATCATTTCACCTGGCAGCAGTTCGGGATTGCGGCCACGCTACTGGCGGTCATTTGGTATGGCATCATCTGGCTGGTTTATTACCGGAAATCCCCGCAGGAATTAACTAAGGAACCTTTAGCGCATTATTGGGCCGAAGCGGAAGAAGTTGAGGACTACGAACCCTTTGGCAATGCTGCCGAAGATGAAAGCGTAAGCCTGGCCACCTCGGACGGGATCAGTTTCGCAGGCAGGCCGCAAAGGGAAAATACGGAAGATGCCTTACGGGGATTAATACCAGATGTGCTGGAAGAAATCAAGTCCATTGTCCATACGGTAGAAACCAAAGGTGGTGATAAGTCCGATTTTATCAGCTTATTCAAATTAGTTTCCGCTAAGTATGACCGGTTAAAAACCAGCCACCATCTGGAGGCCATCAACGAATGGATCGCGGATAATACGCCATTTAACCTGACCGGCGAAGAACTCTGGCAGCTATGGGACTAATCAGTGCAATCAATTTTAAAATCTTGTAATCAATATTCATGAAAAACCAATTCATATCTCCTAAGAAATTACTATTTGCCAAGTTCTGGCTATTAACCATTGTCTGCATCTGTTACCAAATGCTGTTTAACGCCTACCAGGCATTAGCGCAAGATGGTTCGGCGGGCATAAATTCTGCTACTACGCAAGTCAAAAGCTATTTCGACGCGGGCTGTAACCTGATGTATGCCATCGGTGCGGTAGTCGGCATTATAGGCGCCATCAAGGTATTCAACAAGTGGAATAATGGAGAGCCGGACACCAATAAGGTCGCCGCAGCCTGGTTTGGTTCCTGCGTGTTCCTCGTGGTTGTTGCTACCGTACTTAAGTCATTTTTTGGGTTATGAGCAGCGTCTATCAGATCAATAAGGGCATTAACAAAGCTTTGGAGTTCAAGGGCCTTAAAGCACAATATATCGGCTATTTGGCCGGTGGGCTGGTCGCTTTGCTGATCTCCTTTGCAGTGCTGTATATCTGCGGCATCAACACTTATCTCTGCGTGGTACTGATCGGCGGTTTGGGTACGGCATTAGTGATGACCGTGTTCCGCATGAGCCATAAATACGGGCAGTACGGGTTAATGAAAAAGAACGCGAAAAACGGCTTGCCGGATTATCTGAAGTTCCGTTCAAGAAAATTATTTATCCATTTAAAAAAGTAATCATGGTCAATATCGAAAAAATACTGCCCATCTATAAAGTTGAACATAACGCCATTGTTTCGATGCAGGGCGATATTACCATCGGCTATGAAGTAGATTGGTTTGACATCTTTACCCGTGCGGGTCAAAATTATGAAGCTTCACACCAGGCGCTGATTAAAGCCATTAAGTTATTGCCTGCCTTTACCATCTATCACCAGCAGGATTGTTTTATTAAGGCGAAATACAAGGGCAAGGTCGGCTTACAGTCCAGTTTCCTTTCCAAAGCCAGCGAACAATTTTTTAATGGCAGGCCCTATCTCGAACATCGTTCTTATATCTATTTGACCAAAAAGCCGGATAGCCGAAAAACTGCCACCAGTGGCTATTCGGGAATTTTACGTAAATGTATCGCGCCCGCGCAAACCACACAACCGAATTTATTACGCGACTTTTTGGAAAAGGCCGGGGCCTTTGAGCGTATCCTTTCAGATAGCGGCATCGGATTACGGCGGTTGACCGATGATGAATTGGCTGGAACTCAAACAAAGGCCGGGGTGATCGAGCAATATTGCTTTTTGCAAGGGCCGGACGAAAGGCCGGTCATCAAGGATGTACACCTGAAAGATGAAATCCGTATCGGTGATAACCATTGCCAGCTATTTACTTTATCGGACGTGGAAGACCTGCCCGCCTATTGCGGTAGCCGGAATAATTATGACCGGTACAGCACCGATAAAACCAAGTTCAGTATTGGCTTTGCTGCGCCATTGGGCTTGTTACTGGACTGCAACCATATTTACAATCAATTTATTTTTATAGAAGACGCGCAAAAAACGCTGAAACTGCTCGAAAAGAAAAGACTGCGCCTGCAATCGCTGTCGGGTTACAGTCGTGAAAACGCGATTGCCAGGGATGCCACTTCCGATTTTCTAAATGAAGCTATTTCGGAACAGCGACTGCCCGTAAAAGCACATTTCAATGTGATGGCCTGGACAAATGATGCGGATGAAATTCAGGAAATCAAGAACAAGGTGAGTTCGGCAATGGCGCAAATGGATGCCTCGGCCAAACTGGAAACCGATGGGGCCGCGCAGATTTGGTGGGCTGGTTTGCCGGGCAATGCTGCCGACTTTCCGATGAATGATACGTTTGATACTTTTTTGGAACAAGCTTGCTGCTTTTTAAATGTAGAAACCAATTACCGCAGTTCAAAGAGTGGCTTCGGTATTCGTTTAGGCGACCGGCTATCCGGCAGGCCGGTAAAGGCGGATATTTCAGACGAGCCGATGCAAAAGGGCTTTATCACTAATAGAAATAAGATGATTTTGGGCCCTTCGGGTTCCGGTAAAAGTTTTTACACGAACCACATGGTACATTCTTATTATGAACAGGGTACCCATATCGTATTAGTAGATGTGGGCCACAGCTACAAGGGGCTTTGCGATCTGGTGGGCGGCTATTATTTTACCTACGATGAACATAACCCCATCAAGTTCAATCCTTTTTATATCCCCAAAGGCGAAGTGCTGGATATTGAAAAAAAGGAAAGCTTAAAGACCTTGCTGCTGTCCCTATGGAAAAAGGAAGACGAGAAATTCGGTCGGTCGGAATATGTAGCCATCTCCAAAGCGGTGACGCTTTATTATGAACACTTGACTAAGAATCCGTTGATTTTTCCCGGCTTCAATTCTTTTTACGATTTTCTGATGCAGGAATACTTGCAGGTACTGGAAGACGGCAAGGTCAAAGAAAAAGATTTTGATATCGCGAATTTTCTTTTTGTCCTCAATCCTTATTATAAAGGCGGCGAGTTTGACTATTTATTAAATGCCACCGAGAATCTTGACCTGCTGAATGAACGTTTTATCGTGTTCGAGCTGGATAACGTGAAAGACCACCCGATCCTGTTCCCGGTAGTGACCATTATCATTATGGAAGTCTTCATTTCCAAGATGCGGAAACTACCCAAGAACGTCCGTAAACTGATATTGATTGAAGAAGCCTGGAAAGCAATCGCCAAAGACGGCATGGCCGAATATATACGCTACCTCTTTAAAACCGTCCGTAAATTCTTTGGCGAAGCCATTGTGGTAACGCAGGAAGTAGAGGATATTCTTTCTTCTCCTATCATTAAGCAAGCCATTGTCAATAACAGCGATTGCAAAATACTGCTTGACCAAAGCAAATACCAGAATAAGTTTGATCAGGTGCAGGAATTGTTGGGCCTGACCGATAAGGAACGGGCGCTGGTACTCTCTATGAACAAAGCCAACGACCCTAACCGCCGCTATAAGGAAGTTTTTATCAGCCTGGGCGGACAGTCCTCTAAAGTTTACCGCACCGAAGTATCGCCGCATGAATATTATGCCTACACGACCGAAGCCGCGGAAAAGGCGAAAGTCCATGAATACGCAGAACGCTATGGCAGTATTGAAAAAGGCATCAAAGCATTAGTCGAAGACCTCAAAAAGTAAAACCATGAAAAAATTAGTTGTAAGCATCACCGCAATCGCAGGCATCTTAGTTGCCTGCCACAGCATCAACAGCAACAAAGATTTTATACCGGGCACCTATACTAACCATGCCGAAAGCCCGTACAGCCAGGCAGACGACACTTTAACTATTGCACAAGCCGGCTCGGATAATATTTATACGGTCACCCGCAAGACCGGCTACCATCGAATGGTAAACGGTAAAGCCGACAGCCTGCGGCATCAATTGAACCGGTGGACAGCGACCTGGGATGAGCAAAAAGAACAACTCGTTATCCTGCAAACCGGCGGCATTTTGACCTTTCCGCAAAGCGGCAACAGTTTGCTTTACGGCAGCAGTGAATACCGGAGACGGTAAAACCAATTAACAAAAATTATTCACCATTAAATAGCACTCTCTTTGAGGGTAAGGGGGCCTTATGAACTCCGAAGAAACAAATCAAATGAACCCAATCAAGAAATATATGGTTATCCTGCCACTATCAGCTATGACCATTATGGTATCCATACCCAAAGGTGCGGATGCGCAGTTTATCGTCGGCTCCGTCATTTCCTCAACGGTTGGGCGGGTGATCCGTGCCATCGACCTGGAAGTACAGCGGATGCAAAACCAAACAATTTGGCTGCAAAACGCGCAGAAAGCGCTGGAAAACCAACTATCTCAACTCAAACTAACGGAAATATCAAGCTGGTCACAAAAGCAAAAAGACTTGTTCAGTTCCTATTATACCGAGTTGTGGAACATTAAAACGGCCATTGCCTACTATTCCAAGATCAGCGAACTCACGCAAAAGCAGGTCGCCTTAGTCAATTCTTATAACCAGGCATGGGCGCTGATCAAAAATGACAAGCATTTTACCGCTAATGAACTGACCTATATGTCTGGTGTTTATTCCGGCATATTGCAGGCTTCGGTCAACGACCTTGACCAGATCCTCAATATTATCCATGCCAATAAAACGCAAATGCCGGACGCCAAACGCATGGACATTATCAATAAGACGGCTGACCACATGGATACCAACTATAATGACCTGCAAAAGTTCAATTCCGAAAACGAAATGCTCAGTCTCCAAAGGGCCAGTGATGAAAACGAAGTTTTAACACTAAAACAATATTATGGAATCCAATAAGCTAAGAGTTATCGTGTGCGCCGTCCTGCTACTGCTTAGTGCCCTTGCTACTAAAAGCAACGCCCAGTCTTTCTCTGATTTTTTCGGGCAAAGTAAAAAGCAATTGCAGGACATGGAAAAGCAAATAGCCGCTTTAAATGCTTTTGAAACTTCCGTGCGGCAGGGATATAATATGCTGCACAGCGAATGGACGGCCATTGGCAGTTTAAAAAACGGTGAGTTTTTACAGCATCAGACCTATTATAGTTCGTTAAGCCAGGTTAACCCCGTAGTAAAAAACAGTACGAACTTAACCAGCATCCAATCCCAACAACAAAGCATCATCAGCCAGTTAAATGGTATAACTAACGAGCAGGGCTTAACGGCGAATGAACAAAGTTATGTTGCGGCAGTATCGCAAAATATCATCAGCCAATGCAATAACGACCTGGACGAACTGCAAAAAGTAATGACCGCCGGGCAATTGCAAATGAGCGATGATGAACGGATCAAACGAATCAAACAGTTAACAGCCAGTATTCAAGATAAATACCTGTTCACCTGCCACTTCACCAGCCAGGTCAAACTATTGGCATTGTCACGCACACAGGAAAACGACCAGCTACAAACGGAAAGGGGGCTTTATGGGATCAATTAAGAAATGCCTGTTGCTTTGTTTTATGCTTTCTGCCTTTTGCTTTAAGCAATCTCACGCGCAGGCATCAACCGCTCAGGACGTACAGCAATTGCTCTATGATATTGAAAAGCTAACGCAGTTCAAGGCCATCCTATCCGATATGCAGACCGGTTATACCATACTCACGCAGGGCTATGGGGAGGTCAAGGATATCTCCGAAGGTAATTTTAACCTGCATTCCGCTTTTTTAAATAGTTTGGAGGCCATTAGCCCGGCTGTACGGCAATATGGCCGGATAGCGGATATTATCGCGAACCAGGCCAGTATTGTTACCGAGTATAAAAATGCCTGGAACCAGGCCAATGCCAGCGGGCACTTCTCTGCATCGGAATTATTGTACCTCAATAGCGTATTTACGCAGCTTTTAAGCCAAAGCGTGGATAATCTAACGAACCTCACCAATATCCTAACCGCCAATACGCTAAGAATGACCGATGCCGAAAGGCTACAGGCTATTGACCACCTCTATTCGGACACGCAGAATAAACTCACGTTCCTGCGCGGCTTTAATAACCAGGTCGCCATCCTGTCACTCCAGCGTGCAAAAGAACAGAATGATATACAAATGCTTAACAAACTCTTTTGACATGAAAAAGAAATTATTTTATACAACAGGTGTCCTGTTATTGCTCCTGCAACTGCCACTACTAAGCCGGGCCGACGGTTTAGCGGACGATCTGCAAGGGATGCAGCCGGTGCTGGATAACGTGTATAACCAGATGATACCCCTTTGCAGCCAGCTTATCGGCGCTGCGCAGGGTATAGCGGGTTTCGCCGCCCTCTGGTATATCGGCTCCCGGGTTTGGGGGCAGATAGCCCGCGCGGAGCCGCTTGACTTCTACCCGCTCTTGCGCCCCTTCGCTTTGGGTATGGCGATTATGTTGTTCCCGGCGGTCATTTCGCTGATGAACGGGGTTTTACAACCGGTCGTCGGGGCTACCGGGGCAATGGTGCAGAATAGCAATACGGCGATAGCTCAATTGTTAGCCCAAAAGGAAGCTGCCGAAAAGCAGACGAATGCTTACCAAATGTACATTGGCGATAGCGGAAATGGCAATGAAGATAAGTGGTATAAGTATTCGCATCCGGACGATCCGAACGGGAACGGCAATAGCGGATTTTCGGGTATCGGCAGCGATATTCAATTCTGGATGGCGAAGCAAAGTTATGCTTTTCGCAACAGCATCAAGCAATGGCTATCGGAGGTACTGGAGGTGGTTTATGCCGCCGCATCCCTCTGTATCAATACGATACGGACATTCTTTTTGATCGTTTTAGCCATATTGGGGCCATTGGTATTCGGGCTGTCCGTCTTTGACGGTTTCCAGCATAGTTTGCACCAATGGCTGGCGCGCTATATCAATATCTTTTTGTGGCTGCCTATCGCCAATATCTTCGGTAGCATCATCGGGCAGGTGCAGCAGAATATGCTCAAACTCGACATTGCGCAGATCCAAAACCAGGGCGATACGTTTTTTTCATCCACAGACACAGCATATTGCATTTTTCTCCTGATCGGTATCGTAGGCTATTTTTCGGTACCCACCGTTGCCAATTTCGTGGTACACGCGCACGGTGGCAATGGTATGCTGCAACGCATTAACAGTATGACCGCAGGCGCTGCCACTACGGTGGTCAGCAGCAGTATCGCCGGGGCCGCCGCATTAGGCGAACGCGGCGAACAGGCCCGGAGCAATATCCTCAATGCACCGTCCGACTTTATCAAAGGCTGGCATAGCGCAGGTTCCGGCAATACCTACCAACAAGACAAATTGAAAGGAGACAGTAAATAATGTTTACCCAATTAAAAAATATAGACACGGCATTTAAGCATATCAAGCTATTCAGCTATTTGCTGATTGCCGCCTGCGCAGGGATCAGTTGCTTTGCCATTTATAAAAGCTACCAAAGTTCGGATAAAACAAAAAACACTATTTATATCCTGGCTAATGGCAAGGCGCTGGAAGCTTTTTCGGCGGACCGGGCAGCTAATATCCCGGTGGAGATACGCGATCATGTTAAAATGTTCCACCATGACTTTTTTACGCTGGACCCCGATGATAAGGAAATACAGGCGGGTATCACCAAAGCCCTGTACATGGCGGATGAAAGCGCCAAAAAAGCTTATGACGACCTGAAAGAAGCGGGTTATTATAATAACATCGTTTCCGGGAATATCAGCCAGACCGTTGACGTGGATAGTGTACAGGTAGATGTTAACCAATACCCGTTTTATTTCAAATGCTTTGCCACGGAGAAGCTGGTACGTTCCACTTCCACGATCACCCGCAGCCTCGTCACGCAGGGGTATTTGCGGAATGTATCCCGCAGCGATAATAATCCACACGGATTTTTGATACAGCACTGGGAGATCATCAATAACCAGGACGTAAACACCATCAATAAATAGCTATGGGCTTATTCTGGAAAAAACCGAAAAACAAGACATTGACCGACGGGCAGGAAAGGTTTGCGGATAAGATCGGGATGGCTATTACGCATCGGCAAACCCAAATAGCTACTTATCTCAACCGGAAAACGCAATACTGGAACCGGGCTTCAAAAATCACGGCCTTAATCATTTTCTGCCTGGTATTCGGCGGTGCCAGCATTTGCCTATTGCTGAAGGCTATTCTTTAACACATTAAAAACTAAAAATATGAACCAACAAAATTCAGAAACATTAGAACAGCGGGAAAGGAAAAAGAAATTCCTACTCATATTACCGGTATTGATCATCGCCATTGCAGCAACGGGCTTTGCGGCATTAGGCGGCGGTAAAGGCGACGCCGGCGAACAGGCAGCACAGCAAAAAGGTATCAATACCGAATTGCCGTCGGCGCAATTCAAAGGTGAAAAGCAACAAGACAAATTAAGCCTTTATGACCAAGCCGCCAAAGATTCTGCACGGGCAAGAATGAGCGCCGGGAACAGCCTGTTTGCCGTTTTAAAAAAGGACAGCGCCAAAACTTTAACGGCCAGCGACCAAAGCGCCAAAGCCAACGAAGCACAGATCAATAAAAAGCTGGCACAGTTACGGCAACAAATCAATCAGCCATCACAGTCGGTAAATCAAGTTAGTAATTCCGTGCATACTTCGCCAGCCGTTAACTCCGCAGAGGTTGACCGGCTGGAAAAATTGATGCAAAACATGAAATCAGGTAATAACAGCGATCCCGAAATGAAGCAACTGGACGGTATGATTACCAAGATATTGCAAATACAGCACCCGGAACTGGTGAATGAGCAACTCAAAAAGGAAGTTAAGCCGGAACCGGATAGCGTGTATAAAGCCATACGGGCGGTTATCGCAAACAGCCAAAAGGTCGTTTCCGGCGCATCGGTCAAATTAAAATTACTGGATACCATTAAAGTAAACGGCCAAACCATCCCCAAAGGGCAATATCTTTTCGGGCTTTGCCAGGTCAACAACCAGCGGCTGATACTCAATATTAAAAATATACGCTTAGGCACATCTATCGTACCCGTTGATTTATCCGTGTACGATATGGACGGCATGGTTGGGATTAATGCACCCGATGCCGTAACCGAGGGCGCGGTACGCAGCGGAAGCGATAATGCCCTGCAAAGTATGCAGTTCCTGCCAATGGACGAAACATTAGGCACACAAGCCGCCAGCGCAGGTATCGAGACGGCGAAGGGCCTGTTCAGCAAAAAAGTAAAGGTCGTCAAGGTCAAACTCAAGGCGGGTTACCCGGTATTGCTCAGGCTCAACAAGAAGTAATATGTACCTGGAAACCAACTATGCGGAGGCGATCATCGGTATGCTCGAAGACGCGCAGGATGCCGGGTTTTCCTATGTCGTATTTACAATCGACCCCGATAGGGAATTACAACCGAACCAGCTTGATTTTTTTGATACGCTTGGTGCGGCGCTGGATCATTGGGAACGGCGCGCCGGTCTCGATTATTCAGGAGCCGGAGAACAGCCGGTTTACTACCGGCATATTGAGCAATTACTGGAAGAAATTAAACAAGGCAATCCATTAACCATAAACAAACAGGAAATGAATTTAAACAATCTGGAAAATTTAAAAGAAGAAGTCAAGGAACTTCGCTTTAACGACAAATTACTGCCGCAAATGGAACAAAACATGCAGAAAAGCTTGCCGGAATTTCAACTGCATGATAACAAGCCCGGCAACAAAGGGCAGGTCGATTTTACCCTTCACTTTAAAAAATCAAGCCAGTCCGATTTCTATTACCTCAACAAGTATGATGTGTATTTGAACAAAACCACGCCGTTGGAAGAAGGACAAAAATATATGGTGCTGTCTAAAGGAGAGAACGACAAACCGGTGTTTAGATCCTTTGTCAACCCACATGAGGCTATTGACTACTTCAAAGGCCAGAAAGGCGAAAGTGAACTGGCTCTCGGTAAAGACCCCGGCAACAAAAACACGTTAGCCACCATGGAAAAAGATAAGGTCAACTATGTATCCAAAGATTTCCAGAAAATTTATTACAGCCCGGCGGTCACCCATACCATGTACGTCGAGCAAGGCAAAGGCTTTACGTCAGAACAAGCCGCCAACCTGATCGAAGGCCGCAGCGTTTACCGCGACGACCTGCTGAACTTAGGACAACAACCCTATAAAGCATGGGTAGTATTCGATACCGATAAAGGCAAAGACCGCAACAATAATTTTGTACTGCGCCAATTCCATGACCCAAGCTATGGCTTTAACCTGAAAGAAGCACTGTCCGAGTATAACATCAAAGAACTGGCCGACCCCGCCAAAACCGAAAAACTGGAAGAAAGCCTCAAAAACGGCAACAGACCGCTGGTAACCACCGTACAAGAGGGAAAAGAGGTCAAGCTACGTATCGAAGCCGTGCCGCGCTATGGCAAGATCAACTTCTTCCAGGAAAACGGCAAACCTGAAAAACGCGAACAATTTGAAGCCCCTAAAGTAATATCCTTGCCCGAAAAAGAAAAAGCACAAGGCAAAGAACTCGCCGAAAGCCACGGTATGCGCAGGTAAACAAAAATCCTATTTTTGCACCCTTATTTTGAAATTAACATCATTTATAAACTTAAAATTTGAAACCATGGAAAAGTTCCAGCAATTAAAGCAACTGATCGCAGACACCGAAAAAGAAGCCGAATCATTTTTTTCTAAGGGTAACAAGGCCGCCGGCACCCGTTTAAGAAATGCTCTACAAAAAGTCAAAGTATTAGCCACCGACCTGCGCAAAGAAGTAACCGAAAAGAAAAACACTGGTAAATAGCCAGTACACAGTTAATTTAAGAAGTCCCGTTACGAACGGGCGGGGCTTCTTCTTTGAAATGTTTACTTCGTGGTTAAAATCTAATCTTTTAACCATTAACTAAGTTGCTCAATCCTAAATCTACATGTTTAAGGATACTATTGTTGGGTAAAATAATATCATCACAAAAGACAAATACTTCTTTGCCCTTATAAACTTTTGCAGCCGTATATTGTAAATCATATAAAAAATGCCGTCTTTCATCATACAGGTTAATTATTTCCGATACACCGTCGTATGAAAGTATCCAGCGATGTTGGATTTCATTTTGTATGACATTCGCCAATCTTGAATGATCTCCCTTTAAATAAGAGTTTAAGTATAAATCGCTTCCCTTGTTGTAATAAGGCGGGTCAAGGTAAACCAAAGAATTTAAGGGGAGGTTTGGTATATAATTATATATATACTGTTCGGCATCCATATTGGTTATAGTAACCTGATCTCTAAATATGCCAATTGTTTCTATTCGTCGAATCAAGTCGTTTCTGGAAAACCGTGCATCCATCTTATAGTTACCCGTCTGATCTAAACCACCAATAATTCCAGCAGACAAAACGCCTGAACGATTACAACGATTTAAATAAAATAGACTAAAACCCAATTCTAATAGATCGGTCGTATCGGCGCGTTTAACTATTTCTTTTCGCAATTTCCATTCGTCAACAGTCATTGATGCCGTTGAAATAAGCCGACAAAACTCCTCTGTATGATTTAATATAGCATACCAAAATGCGTAAATTCCTATGAAAGAATCGTTTAAATGAATGTGGTTGACTTTTTTTGACAACAATAACTCAATTCCTACACCAGCGCCGCCTGCAAAGGGTTCAACGTAGTGCCCGTCAATTTTATTTATATCTAAAATTTCGTTTACAAATGGCGTAAGTCGCTGCTTTCCACCTGGATAACGTAAAGGCGTTTTAAAATTTCCCATTTTATGAATTCATTGCCTCTAACAGCGGGTAAATATTTCCAAAGGAAGTACAAATATCGGAAGGAATTACGGAAAATGTTGTGTTATGTACCATTTGATTCATCGAAGTTACTGAAAGGATTTTATTAGGCTGGCTCATTTCGTTTGATGCTCCGTACAACACCTTTGACATACCTGTATTGGTTGAATTGGACGTAAGTTTTTTGGTTATTTCTTTTAATAATTCAGCCAATGTTTTATCAATTGTTTTATTGCCATTAACTTTTGTCAGGCTTATACTATTTTCGATGGAGTAAACTTTAGCAGAAATCTCAAAAATGCTTCGCACCAAAAGACAAAATGCTATTGGGTTATCAACTATTTTTAATTTCTTTAACTCGTCTCTTAAACTAACAACCTTTTGCCTGTCGTTGCCCTTGGGGGTAAATTTCTTTAAAAGTGCAGATACATGTTTGGGGTCATTTATGGCGTAAGACTTTGTAGCGGTAGAGTTTGCTGTTGAATTGGTGTTGTTTGATGCCCCACCAGCAGAACCCTGTTGTTGATTATTTTGTTGCCCTTGAGCGCCTCCGCCAGTTCCGTTAGCATTTGTGTTTGTTGTTGCAGCACCCGCAGTGTTTGCGCCTGACGCTGTACCCGATCCATCAGACTGTGTTGTGCCTGAATCAGTAGCAGCGGGAGATGATACTAATGGTTTTATTCCGTAAGCAATTGCAAAATCATTTCCATTATCTGTATTTCTGATCTGCCTTGTTTCTAATTGCTCTATCCCAATATCCCGGATAATATCTTCCAATTCAGTCAGATAATTGATTTTAGGATAATTTGTTGCTAATTCAGTTGTGCTGGCAACGTCAAATCTGTTGTAAATTTTTCTTATTGCCTCATCTAAAACAGTCAACGGGTATTCGCCAGCCCACCTATCTTTTTGCATTCCTGTTAGGTTTTTACCTTGAATAAGATATTTTTCCAATATATCTAAAGCCGGTACGACTGCTTTTTTTGTATCTCTATCGTACCTGGCCCTCGCAACACTACTCCAGGGGTCCCGCGCGGCTTTTTCGCCTTTGGCATGTGAAAGGGCAACGATTTTTTCAACTTTTGCCTCTTCCTTTAAGTTATAAATTGAACAAGGAACTTTTTTGTTTTCACTTTTCCATTGGGCATCTAATTTTAGAATTTTTGCTTTTAACGAGTTAGGAAGTGCAAAGTCATCGATTTTATATATGCCATGTATCAACTTCATTGCTGCTATTCTGCGATTACCTTCCCTAACTATCATTTTGGCACCATCATTCAACACAATTATGTTTTCGGTCGGTAGATAGCCATCATCAATAATGCTTTCCATAACTGCGTAGAATCGATCCTGTTTGATGTTAATCATAGCGTTAATTGCGTCAACCTCTGTATGTTGAGGTGTCGTTCTGTAATTTTTAAGATCTAAGTTGAGCTTACTTATATCAGTTTCGCTTGTTTTGGACATAATTTATGATCAAGGTATTATAAATGGTTTATCAGATTATCTCATACCAATAGTATTAACAAATGGTTCGACTTCGCTCTCTGTTACTATCAGATCAAATTTAGCTTTCGCAATGTTGACTATTTTTTTCTTACGCTCATCAATAATAAGTGAATTTCTCCTGGTTTTTAAGTGCCCGTACTCCTTTTTAACAATAGAAGTAATAAATCCATTTTTATCAAGTGTTGACCCAACAAATTGATCGATGGCTATTATACAAATACGTATCAATTTGATCAACTCAATTGCCTCATCTTGTTGAAATTCTGCGACATTGGTAGTTGACGTAAAATCGATACTTGAAACTACACCTGTTGTTCGCCATTGGGCGTTAAGCGCATTGCCATTTGCCGATATAAATCCCGTTAATTTAGAATTAGGCGTTAATATTAGATGGGTAAAATGATTTCTTCTAAGTCGAATATAGGTGAGCGTTTTCAACAAATATTCCGGTGTAAAAACCAAACCACTTGTAGTGTATAACGACTTTAATTTTTTTTCTGGTTCTGTATCTGACCATACATAAGTAAGCCCATTTATTGTTTTTAGCTTATCAAAGATATCTTTAATATAATTCGTTGTTATTTCGTAGCAAGTTGAAAGGTAAGCACCAAAAGTTATTAGCTTATTTTGATCTTGATGTGCTTGTAAGTCTATTGCTTTTACGTAAAGTCTTTGGGAGAATTGATTATCGTGGAACAAATCGGTAGTGTATGCTTCCTTTGCTTTATTTGAAAAAGATGATAACTTTCTATTTAGTTCCTCGCTGGTAAACAAAAAGTACCACAATTGATCATTTAAAGCGTCAATTCTCTTTAAATACGGTGCCTGGTATTCGGTTTTAATCATATTAGAGTTCAGGTTATGCTATCGGCTTATGTAAGGTTATCAAATGTAATTAAATTTAATATAACTATTTAATATACAAATAATAGTAGCTATGAACTCAGCAGTTCCAGCCGCTTCCTTCGTCAGCCGCTTCACTGCGTTTGAAAAGACCGGAACAGTTTGGGCCTCGCATTCGCATCGCCCAAACTGCCCGGACTTTTTGCCTGCCACTTTATAACTCCATTTAATTCCTTTTACGCTTACTACCATTCTCCAATGGCTTTTTCGTAGCAAATTTCTTATAAGTCGGGACATACCGCCAAGGCCGGGCCCTGCGGGTTTGCTGAAAAAAAATCTCCACCGTCGCCGTGCTCGGGTAGTATTTTTTTTCGCAAAGCCTTGTCGGTATGCCCGACTTTTCAGGTGCGGGTGCTTACAAAAAGCCACCGGAGGCTTCAGCCGAGGGTGATTTTCAAAACAACAGCACCATGAACACAGCAAGCGGAAGAAGCCCACCACACCACCCACAGCGTCCCGACCAGTCGGGACGGCTGACACACGCAGCCGCCCCCTTCAGGGGCATAATTAATCAAGTATGCAAACATTTAAAATTTAGAAATCATGAAAACCGAAGTAATCGAAAGTAAAAAAGTGAATACCAATGAAGTAAAAGACGCAAACCCTGTAACCGAGGAAAACAAGAACCCCAAGTTCGTAGCGGGTAATGCGGTTAACAAAGAATCGGCAAAGGTCGAAGCCAAACCCGAAGCGGAAAAGGCAAAGGAGGCGCCAAAGGCTGTTGCTCCGAAAACGGAAGAAGTAAAAGCGGAAGCACCAAAAGCACAGGAACAGGCAAAACCACAGGCTGAACAGTCTAAAGCCGAGCCAAAGGCAGAACATTTTAAGCCCGAACCCGCCAAGCCCGTTTTGAATTTAGAGGGTACGTTAAAATTGGTGGAAGAACTGCACCGCAGGAAAATACAAAGGGATAAGTTATTGGAAACCATTAACAACTTAGATGCCTTTGAATTTGACTTGAAAGAGGAAATGGACGAAACAGGCGGTAATGTGTACCAAGGTTGCGTACTCACTATTGAGGACGATAACCGTCAAAAGTTTACCACCAAAAATCCGACCATCATCTGGACAGTCGCCCAAATGGTGAACCGCCTTTGCGTAGATAAACTGGCTGAAATTGAAGCAGGTATTATGATACCCGCCTAAGTTTATTAATGGAAACGCCCCGTGTAGCACTATACACGGGGCGTAATTCTAAGATATTAAATCTTAAAAGCTATGGCAAGTTTAGAAATTTTTATCGAGTTGACCAACCAAATTTTTTGGGATGGTTACGCCGAACAACTGGCGAAAGATAACCCCACAGCATTTAGTATAGAGTTGCGGGAATTCGAGAACCTCTATAATTCAGAAAGCAATGTACGACACGATTTATTTATTGGTCAAGGCGACCATACAAACCACGCATAAAACGGCGCTTGAAGCTATAACCGAAATACAGGAAAAGGCTACTTGCACCATTACCGATACCAAAAGGGTAAAAATCAAAGAGTTAAAATTTATGGATTACAAACTAAAAGTATAACATCATGGAAACGATAAATAATCAAATCATCAAACCGAAAATATGGCAGGTATTAGGCAAGACCATTACCAAATGCACCAGTAGCGCAGAAGCCATACAGGAAGCGGGTTTAGACTTTGAAGTGCTAAAACGCCCCAATATACACCCCCTGCCAAGTGGCAAGAATATTATATCGGATAACAGTTACTTTACATTTAGAACTGATACCGAAGCCATTTTAGGGGACAAAATAGGCAGCGATTACGAAGTAGTACAAAACATTGACCAATTCGCCTTTTTTGACAGCATCGTAGAAAATTACGGCGGTCTGCACTATGAAACAGCCGGTTCAATTGCTTATGGACAAGTCACATATATAACCGCTAAGTTGCCCGAACATATCCGTGTCGGCAAATCGGATTATATTGAGCAATATTTATTTTTGACTTCAAGCCATGACGGTACAGGCAGTATTACGATAGCCTTTACACCTGTGCGCATCATTTGCCGCAATACTTTAAACGCTGCCCTCAACAATTGCAGCAATGCCATAAAAATACGCCATACCGCCAGCGCTGCCGAAAAACTCAAATCGGCGCACAAAATGTTAGGCTTAACTAACCAGCTATCTACCGAATTGGAAGCCATATTTAATAAATGGGCAAGGGTGCGCATTACCGACCCTGAATTAAAACGCCTCATACAGATAGCAATGGTGCCAAACAAAGAAACCTTTGCGTTACTGAAAACAGGAAAGGAAAGCGAATTAAGCAGCCAGTTTAATAACACTGTTAGTTCAGTGCTTGACTATTCGCTCACCAGCCCGACACAGCAGGAAGCCACCACCAAAGGCACGTTATTCGGCTTTTACAATTCCATCACAGGTTATTACCAAAATGTGCGCAGCTATAAGGACGACGAGGCAAAATTTAAGTCCCTTATGGCAGGTACAGGATTACAGCGTAACCAAACCGCTTTTAATCTTTGCGCCGACTTTGCGGAACATGGCAATAGTGCCTTAATACTCAACTAAGCAATGCATGGGGCGAATAGCCCCCCTGTTATTTTATCCATTATTTAAAAACGTAAATATTATGAAAACAATAGATCAGTTAATGAACGTTGATAAGGCAAAAATCATGTTCGACTTATTTAGAACTGAAATTCCCGCATTTTTGGAATATACCCAAGCCATTGCCGATAAAGTAGCCAACGACAAAGAACAACTATTAGCAAACTGGACAAATCCTTTTTTGAGTTATGGACAATGGTTACAGCTTGCCGAACGGGTGAACGGTGCTATTAAAAAGTACGGCAAAAATTTGACGAAAAGCGGCAACCTATTTACCGACCAGTTATTTGACGGTTACTTAGCCATATTCAGCAATCATTGTTTGGAGCAATACAGTATTAACAAAGCGCACTCACCCAAATTCAAACTGGCAATTGACTTGTTTTATTTGCCTGTACTGCCCATTAATAACAGGAACTACAGCCATATCGTACTGGAGTTACACGGTGGCCCGCAATATGCTGCAATTGTTACAGACGAAGACGGCAACAATCGTGTATTTGATAACCGTGAGGAAGCCGAAACCGAAGCAGCAGACTGCCAAGACGGAATGGTGGTCGATTTATAAGCCTAAAAACCAGTTGTTTGCGACTTCAAAACAAGGCTTGTAAAGCATCCCTTTTTCAGAGGAAGCGAAGGCATTATCACTCACAAACAACACCCTTAAAAGGCTTTAAAACAGCTTTTAAGGGCTGTTTTAGCTTGCCAGACAGGCGATTTCACGCCCGCGTTAAGTGCATGATAAGTGCTTATAAAGTGGCAAATGCTACAATTGGTTGTGACAGAAAAAAGTATCACCGTGACCTTTTGGCGTGATTGGCTGACACCATTTAAAAACAAACCCGACAAATCTGGTTAAATACTTGACTGGCAGGGATATTGAGTTGAAAATTATATGTCCATACCAACCAGCCCTTATGATCCATGTCCCTGTGCAAGTGGCTTAAAGGCTAAATTTTGTTGTTTGGATGGAAAAATGTGGAATAAAAAGCCAACATTATTGACTGGAAAAACATTGCAAACAAACTACGCTCACCAGAAATGCTATGCGAATAATTTGAATGATTGCTCAGATAAAATATCTAAGGAGCATTATATATCTGAATACCTATTAAACAATTTGGGAAACACCAATAGTGTCAACATAAAAGGGCTGCATTGGCAAGGCTTTGGAAATATGCAAACGATGCCAAAAGCTACATTAGCCTCCAATATTTTATGTACCCATCACAACGCACTCTTGTCACCGTTCGATTCTGAAATGGGAAGGTTTCATCGGACAATTGTGGAATACAACCAAGGGTTTGAACTGGAAACTCCCATAAACGATTTGTCTCTGTTTTGTGGTGAGGATTTGGAAAAGTGGATGTTAAAAACCGTTTGCGCGTTTATTGTTTCTAAGCAAATTGGAATCGGGAACAAAAAGGTTGAATGTAAAATGAAAGAAATTTATACCAACATACTTTTCACGGATGCACCATTTCCCGACGGTTGGGGTATGTATGTAGATGCCGCTAATGACCAAACTATATTATACCATAATTATCTGCACTTTAATTTTTTGGTTCAGGATGATAGCGTTCTATATGCCAAAATGGTATTAGCTGGCCTTATCTTTTACCTGGTGCTGGATACGCCTAACAATATCAAGCCCGGAATGATCTATCGTCCCCGAGCAGTAGAAATCAAAAAGGGCGATGTACGGAAGACGATGGAGATATCATGGCAGGATACTCAATATAATCAAGGTGTATTTTTAAACCATCAAGCCGACGTAACCCGTACAAAAGATGAGTGGAACGATTTTATATTCAGCCAAACCTGAGCAGGGGCGCTCCGGAGACCATCGGACAGATATTTGTCTTTAACCTGTATATTAAAATATGAAAGTCGAGACTAAATTCCCAATAAAAATTATAGAATGGCACCATGAGCCTGCTAAAAAATTTATAGGAAAAAACAACCAGGATATTTTTTATGAGTTAGGTTTTTCAAAAACAGACATTTTGACGAACTGCTTTCAATTCAGTGTAAGAGTAAATATGCAATACCGCAACATGTCCAATGGCATTGTTTTTAATGCGAGGACAGAATCTAATTTTTCGATCGGGTATCAAAATAATGGGCCTTCTGTAGAATTTCTGTTTGGCTTATTGGATATTGCAACAATAGATTTTGCGAAAATCTTCGATAAAAGGGTAAAGCAAACTAATTTAGTTGGGCAAAAGGTTACTAGACAAAAAATTAAAGATTGGACCGAAAATTTGCAAAAGGAAATAGATCATTGGAATGCACCGGCAAAAAAATTCAAAGAAAGTGGAGCAGAGCGGTTATCTAAATTTAAAAATCTACCGAATATCCCTGTCCATAAAATGTACACTGAGAACTCAGAGGGAACAACTGAACAAATTATTGTCTTTAAATTGTGCGCACTACAGGCAATTAGCGAGGAAGAAAGAAAAATATTTGAAGAGTTAGAGGAATTTTATGATGAATTAAATACAGAACTATTACTATTGGATTACGAGTCTTTTACGATCAAAGATTTAAGCGATTTTAAAAAATATATACAATATGCTTTTAATTCGCACGTGTTGATGAGCAGTCAGCTTACCGTTGTCCGTAATTTATATAGGGTAGTTATCAATGAAAGTGTAAGTAAGAGAAACGAGACAATAACTGCCATTAAGTATTTGACCTATCCGAGCTTAGAAATAGTAAAAAACATAGGAAAGTACAACCGAGCCAGCACAAGTAACACAACGCTTTTGTATCTGACGGAGAGCGTGGATACTGCACTAAAGGAAATTCACCCTCCTTTAAATAAGCTAGTCACAATTGGGGTTTGGACACCAAAAAACAAGCGAACATTCACCCATTATCCGATTACTCATCACGATAGAGCGATTGAGGTTAATGAACAAACCGCAGCGGGCTACAATGCAACTCAACAACTAAGCAATATTTATGATCCAGCTCTTGTGAGGTATATGAATAAATATTTCAAACTACTTTCAAGAGAATATTCAAAACTAGTATCCAACGATAAGCAATATGCTCTTTCCGCGCTATTGTCTGAATATATTTTGAGCCCGAAAGATGTCGGCGCCAATTACAATTATGATTGCATAGTTTATCCAAGTGTAGGCAATAATTACATTACCAGAAACCTTGCTGTAAACCCTGATGTTGCTGACAGTCAATTGAAATTAATAAAAATAATTGAATTTGAAATCACAGACGCCGACTATTCTCTTACACCTAATGGTGATTGGGAAAATATTTCGATTGCGCAAGTTAAAAACAGACGCGAAACTGAGAATATAATGCCTGATGGAACTATCATTTGGTAGCAACTTAACCTTTAATTACGCACTATTAAAAACGTTTGTAAAATTTGCTCTTGCCCTAAAAAAAATCGAGTTCTCAATCTATTAGACCTACTAAAAGTTTCAAATCCTCGATAAAGTGTCCAGATATCTGTGTATCCTCGCGTACAAATCCCGATCCGCCAAAGGCGGATCGGGATTTTGTGTTAAAATGAGTACCTATACCAACGCGAAAGTAGCTCAGTTGGTAGAGCACGACCTTGCCAAGGTCGGGGTCGCGAGTTCGAATCTCGTCTTTCGCTCCAAATCCTTTCCACACCCGGAAGGGATTTTTTGTTTCTAAGAATCTTTGTATTGTTTCAGGAACACATGACACAAGAAGAAACAGCCGACTACACAGGAAACAGTGCTTGTTGTAAATCAATAAGTTGCACCATATATGAAACAAAAAGACACAAAATTTGGATTTTTTTGATGATTTCTGTTTCAGGAGTATATTAAAAACTTATTTCTAAATTTAGCAAACGCTTTTGCTTTATGAAATTAAAAATTATTGATGATGATGGATTTATCGCGCTTGTAAACAGTTCCAATTATCAAAGCTTTGTAGATGTAGATTGGCAATTTGGTCAGCTGATGACGCATTTTACAGATCAAATGAATGCGGGAAATATCGTTGTTTGGAAAACCAGCAATGACGGCGGGGGAAATTGGCTTGTGTCATTTCAGGAACAGCCATTCAGTACACCCGCTTTCCGGCAATTTGACCAATTTATCAATGTAACTACGGGAGAGCTGTTTTTAACCAATTATGGTGATTTGACAATGGCAGCTCAATTTTCTGACGTATCTATTCCTGCTGCTCATAATGCTGATCTAAAAATAAAGCTTAAAAACGGATGGTATAAGCTTACTGTACGGCAATTGTTCGATCCCAATAGCAGTCTACAATATTTTGATTCCGAAATCGAAGAATGTATTTCATTTGAAATTATCATTGAACCATCCTCTGAAGTTGTACTACAGCCAGTAAGTGGCGTATATTGGCATGAACTTAAAATATGATAAACCAATGCGATGTTAATAGTATTTTCTCAAGCATGCGCACATCGGAAGGAAATATTCAGTTCACTAATTTGTTTTCAAATGCATACATCAAACCTTTGTCTATGCCATTGTTGGAGTTGTCTCCAACAATCCGACATGCTTTTACTCACAATAAACCGTACGTTACGTGTTGGTGACAACACCAACACGGGCGAAGGAGTTGTCTCCAACAATCCGATATGCTTTTACTCACAATAAGCCATACGTTACGTGTTGGTGACAACATCAACACGGGCGAAAATCATTCTCTTTGCCAGAAACCTTGTAATCATTTAATTTTATAGGTATGGATACAACTTATTACCTTGAACAATTCCAAAATGCAGCCGACCAACTTGACAAAACATTTCTGGCCAGTAAGCAACTGGAAGTTGCAGTGGTATTATATGGAGATTCTGTTTGTTTGAAATTATATAAGAAATCGTGGGCAACTACTGGTCAAGACCCAATAACTGCTCAAACAAGGATTTTCTTTTCGATTTGGACAAATGAGTTAGCATGGCAGGAGCAAAAGCTATTATACAATATACATGCTTTTAAACTAAGAAATTTAAAAGGTTATTCGATAGAAAGTAGAAAATTTGCGGACAATTTTAGACATCAATTTAAAGATCTTGAGCACAAATGGCCGAACGTAAGTACAAATTTCGGCCCCTTAACACTAATGCAGGGATGGATAAAAACCGATTTAGAACAACCAGGAAACGAAATTATATGCCTCTCCAACAATTTTTTTGAAATAGAACCCTTAATTGAAAACACACTCGCTCACTTTAAACGATAGCATATCGAAACAACGGCCTGCAATTCCGGCACAGGGTATGACTGGAATGAAAATGTGATTGTTTTTATCTCAATCCTAAGCGTAAAAGTATCCCACTATGCCATTGTTGGAGTTGTCTCCATAGGTGTTCGGAAGATAAAAAAAGGGTGTCATACTGAGGCACTCGAAGTATGTGGGCAAAGGCCTGTTACGTCATGCCTTCACGTTTTGCATCGGCGATAATGCATTAGCGTATGCCCCGCGCGCACCCTTCGAGTACCTCAGGGTGACACCCAATATTCGATATTGGCGATAAAAATCATCTTCCGAACACTTGTAGAGTTGTCTCCAACAATCCGACATGCTTTTATTCACAATAAACCACATGTTGCGTGTTGGTGACAACACCAACACGGGCCAAGACAGCGAGCAACTGGGTATTTAACAATATAATTACCCTTCCAGTTTAGCGGTGGTAAAGTTGAAGGCCTGAAAAAAGCATCAAAAAGGCTAAAAGGGTAAATAAGATAAATGCGATTATTGTCACCAGCCAGCGTGGCAACTTGAATCCTTCAAATGAATGTTTTTTCATTTTTATGTTTTAACTATAAATATTTGATCTGTTTTTTACTTGCCAATTATTTGTTATAACGTGTTTTCTGAATTATTCTTAGTGAAGTGCTAAATATTATAAAGCCAATGAGCTTTTTGTTCGGTCTGCCGCTGGCGCACGTGTGTCCACGTTGACCATTCCTACTCCTGTTTCTGTGCAAACAACCAGTTCCACAAACCGGGCGTGTCATTAGCCTTGTTCCAAATGTTATGTGCTTCGTCGGGATATTCTGTGTACAGTGGATGTCCTCCCGCTTTTTTCATGGCCGTAATCATATCCCGATCGCCGTCCACCAATACATTTTTATCCTTTGCACCATGAAAGGCCCATACAGCCACATGGATAGCTTGGGGAGCCAGTTTAGGGTCGCCCGCACCACTAACCGGAATGGCGGCGGCAAATAGATCGGGCCGGGTACAGATAAATTGCCAGGTGCCATATGCTCCTAACGATAGTCCCGTTACATAACGTCTTTTTGCGTCTATTGCCGGTTCGGTAAGCGCATCAATGGTTTCATAAACCACCTTATCTCTCGGGAAAAATCCCTGAGCGCCTCCCCAGCCGGTGCCTTTTAAGCAATAAGGAACAAAGATAAATGCCGGATAGGTTTTTCTGCTGAGTTCACTTGTCAACGCCTCTGCAGCCGGCGACTCATAACCCCCATAAGGTAGGCATACTACAATAGGGTATTTATTTTGTGGGTTATAATCCTCTGGCTTTATTAAAAGATAATGCAGACTGTCGCCTTTGCCATCAACAAACGTTTTAGCTCCGCCGGCCAACTTAACCAAGTCTTGTGACTGTTCGGCATTGTATTTTTGCCAATATAATAGCTGCGAACTTTGATTGAACGACAATGCTCCCAATACTATAGTTAGTACAAAAGGGATTATGGCCGCAAAACCCAATGTCAGCGCCAAAAAATCCTGCCGGGGATTGTTCGTCTGTTCATACTTAAGCGCCCTTATTTCTGCAACAAAATTCATGATATATATAACGTAAAGCAAGGAGCCAATCAAGGAGGTCCACTGGGAAATTTTACTTAAAATGGTGAGTGTATGAAAATCTTTTGTCCAGATACCCCACGTCAGTATCGTTAATAAAATAGCGCAAATAATCAGCGTATAAATTCCTGCCAGTTTTAACCATAGTTTTTCGCGTGCATTTGAAAAGATGAGGCTCAACGCATAAATGGTGTCAATACCAAAGTGCAAATAGAGGGTCGGTATATAGTAGCTTCTTAATTGTCCTGATTTTAATAAAATGTATGTAACAACAACGTAGCTAAGTGTAGCTACTATCGAAGCTATTCCGCTAAAAAAAACAAGGCGATACTTCTGGTAATAACAATATTTCAGAAATAATAGTACTCCCGTAATACCAGTGATATTGGCCGCTAAAAACCATGAAGAATAAGAGTCGATATTAAAAAGGAGTAGCCCAAGCTGTAAACTAAGCAAATTAATCGCTATACCCGAGGCCAGGGTTAACCCAAAAAAAAGAATTGAAACAATGTACAGGTTTTTATTCATAACTTTTTGATAAGGTTTGTTGTTTTTTCGGTTACAATCAGTAGTGCTGATTAAATATAATTAAAATTTACAAATCTGAAATCATTAAATAGTCTCCAATAGTCCGGCAAATTTTTGCCCATAATAAGCCATACATTGCGTGTTGGTGACAACACCAACACGGGCCAAGACAGCGAGCAACTGGGTATTTAACAATATAATTACCCTTCCGGTTTAGCGGTGATAAAGTTGAAGACCTGAAAAAAGCATCAAAAAGGCTAAAAGGGTAAATAAGATAAATGCGATTATTGTCACCAGCCAGCGTGGCAACTTGAATCCTTCAAATGAATGTTTTTTCATTTTTATGTTTTAACTATAAATATTGATCTGTTTTTACTTGCCAATTATCTGTTATAACGCATTCTCCGAATTATTATTAGCGAAGCACGAAATATTATAAATCCATTGGTTTAGTGTCCATCGCTGGCGCACGGGCACACCAGCAATATAATACTCATTGAAAAATTACTTGACTGTTTAATTTGACTGCAAAAATTTATTAACTATCATAACAAAGGATTCAGGAGAGGCGTTATTTGATTCCGCGAACAATGCTTCTCCCAGGTATTCTCCATGTGCACCTGGTAATATGGCCAGGCGACTGTTAGGTATCAGCCGATACATTTCGACAGCATGCTCGGGCTTAGGTAAATCGTGATCGCCGATTACAATAAGTGCAGATGCTTTTATCGACTTAATTTGTTCATCGGTCCAATCTTTAAAGTTCTCCATTCGCTGCACATCTTTATTAAACATGTTGATTAGCCTGGCTGAGTCATGATTTATTTTCAGGTATTCATCACGATAGAGCTGCGGCATATTATTCAGCGTTGCTTTACCAAAGCCCTGCCAAAAAGCGTCGGGCACTCCGGCTCTTTTGTAAAATGCAGATGCAATAATAATCTTTTGTACTTTTTCAGGGTGGGAGATAGCCATCTGCAGGGTGGTATGTCCACCGTTGCTAAAGCCTAACACATCAGCGCTGGGTATATTAAGTTGCCGCATTAACTCTACTACGTCATCAGCATCCTGAGCGAACGTTTCCGGTGCATCCCTGTCGCCGGTATGTCCGTGTGCCTGTAATTCTATCGCAATTACACGGTGCGTTTTAGCCAATTCAGGTAGTATCCTGCCAAAACTGGTGTAAATTGTAGAGCCTCCGCCATGTAAAAGTATCAAAGGTGTCCCGGTGCCATGTATTTCATAATACATTTTAATGCCGTTTACATCGGCATATTTACCCGCTGTTTGGGCATTCGCTTGTGTAGTCGTCATAATTATCAGTAAATTAAAAATGAATATTTTCATGGCTTCCATAGTCATTTCATTTATGGTAATATTATTATTTCCCTCCAACTGGGGGTACGCGTGCCTTACGACCAACCGGGCAATTTATAAATACACAATATCAACCAACCCCTTATCGCCCGAATAGTCAATGGTACTTGAGTATTTCCAATTTAAATTAGTGGGATCGAATATTATAGCCAGGGTAGTACAAATTCAATTCAAGTTGTAAAGCCGAAGCAATATTATCCACAAGCCATCTTTTTCCAAAGATACCACTTTCAATATGGTAGAATACTAGTGTTTTATTGCCGTGATAAACTTCAATAAACCCCGCTCCAAGGTTGTCAGCAGAAAGTGAATGAGGAATATTTTTTAAAATGGTTTTAGGGTTATTAGCAGTTATATCGGCTACAACCCCGCCGTCTGACAGAACAATAAATGGAATGCTTTTGTCAGGTAGGTTAATCTTTATAAATGGATTATTGTCAGCCGTGTCGAGCTTGGCCTGTAGCTGCTCACTTAAAAATTGGAAAAAAGGTTCATTTTCTGGTGCCATATCTTTATTAAGTTTTTGTTCCATTTTCTTTTTTTAATTAACATTATTATTTCTATGTATGTAATAAAAAATGCTCTGTTATCGGCCCTGCCATAAAAATCACAAATAATGATGATAACTACCCGGGATCATTTTTTTATTGTTTGTATACCAAAAGGATGCCTTATATATATATCGTGGGTGAAATTACCCATGGAGTAAATATTAAGCTTTTTTATGAAAATTTAAGACTCCTGGTTTACTATCATTTTGATAATTATTTTCCATAATGATAAGATAAGCAATGGTTTTTGGATCAAATATCATCGATAACTAATTTACTTATCTCGCCAGTTGGTGCATGTGTGCCGTGTGTGCACCACACGCCCGGCATGCGATAACTAAATATGTGGCGTTATTTTATCCCCATTTTATCCAAAATAGCCCCAATAGCAAGCTTATTTTGGCTATTTTGGATTTTTGAAATAAATGCTGCTCAGATCGATCATATTAACCGGTGCCATTAATGGCTTATTTTTCATCCTGCTGTTAAAACGCAAGCCCAAAAACTCGAATAGTGATAGGATATTAATGTTATGGATGGCCATCATTTCATTGCAGTTAGGGTTTTATTACGATAGCCTGTCTGCCAGTCCCATTTTTCCGGGTTATTTACAATTGTTGGGCTTTTCCCTGCCGCTCATTAGTTCACCGGTGCTTTATTGCTATATCCGTTCTTTATCCCTTGGCTTTAGTTTTAAATGGAGAAACATATCAGCCTACCTGTTGCCATTCGTAATTTTCAATTGCACCACCTTTTTTCTTCATTACACTAAAGAGAATTACCTGTTTTTGAAAGATGGCTTCCCTCATTTTAGTACGGCATTAAAACCGTGGGTTACATATTCCATAACGGGTTTATTGGCACTTATTCCTGGCTATTACACTGTTCTAAGCTTTCTGCTGCTATTAAGGCATCAAAAACAATTGCCAAACAATTATTCCTATACCGAAAAAATAAACCTCAATTGGCTAAAATGGATCGTTGTTTCGCAGCTTATTCTTTTTATAGGGTTATTTCTGTTTATTAAATACGGGGTTAATTATGGGTTGGTGGGCTACCCTGATCTTTTTGCGGTTGTTGGAGCTATTCTTACTATTTATGTTTTTTTTATCGGCTTTTGTGGCTTGCACCAGGATGCAGTATTTAATAACGGCACATCAGCTCGGGAAAATGTTAATGAAGACATCGCCGCAGCAAACTATAAAAATTCGGGCCTCAACGATGAAAAGGCAGATCAAATTTTTATGCGGCTAAAACTTTACATGGATAAAGAGCAACCTTTTTTGAAGGAGGACCTGAGCCTGGCTATGCTTGCAGGTGAATTGGAAATCACTTCAAACCAGCTTTCACAAGTTATAAATCAAAAGTCCGGATCTAACTTTTTTAATTTTATAAACGGATACCGGGTAGCGTGCGTTAAAGATAAATTTAAGGACCCGGCTTTGGCCCATTACTCCATATTGGGCATAGCTTATGATTGTGGCTTTCGTTCAAAATCATCTTTCAATAAAACTTTCAAAGAAACTACGGGCCAAACACCGTTGGAATGCCGAAAGGCCGTTGGCCCCTGAATTTACAGGTCTTTCCCTACCTTTCCGGACGATTGCCCTTTATTTAAAACTTTCTTTTGCTTAAAAAAACAACAATGGAAAGTCTTACACTTATACACAAAATTAATATCGCGATACACATCGTAGCGGGTTCTTCAGCATTAATAGTCGGTTTAATGGCCCTTATTGTCAGCAAGGGTAAAAAACTGCACCGGTTAACAGGACGACTATTCCTCATACTGATGACTATTGTTATTTTAACCGGACTAATCGGGGTGTTTGTATTCGGAAGAAATACTTTTTTGCTGGTGATAACCGTACTCAGTGGTTACCTGGCATTTTCCGGATACAGGGTCATCAAAGCAAAGTCAAACAGCCCTAAGTTTATTGACATATTTGTATGCCTGGCAGCCTTTGTATCGGTGTCGTACTTCCTTTACTATTTTAAATCTATTGGCATGATATGGTCGCCCGTAATTATATACAGTACAGTAGGCTATTTACTTTTAATGATTGTGTATGATTTGGGCAGATATTTTATATCAGCCAAAACATATAAACATGTATGGATACACGAACATATTTTAAAAATGGTAAGTGCTTTCACCGGCCTGTTATCCGCTTTTTCGGGAACGGTTTTCCCGCAATATCAACCCTATAGCCAGTTTTTGCCATCTATGTTAGGCACATTAGCTGCCATTTGCTTTATGATATATGTTGGTGGTAGAAAAAAATATGTTGACGTAACCTACAAATAATGTCAGAAATGTCACAAAATATACGTGACATATCTCCTGTGCGAGGGTTTGAATTTGGGGGATGTTTGTCCTGTAAAATTTAAACAAAATGAAAAATCAAGCAACATTATTTTTAAAGACCTTAGCATTATCAATATTAATTTCTACCGTTGTACCGCGGTTGGCTAATGCGCAGGAATCCACTACAGTTAAGATTCTGCCACAGCCCGGATACTACAACATGCAAATAGGGGATTTGCCCGTCACCGTTTTATCTGATGGTACCAACCCCTTAGACATGGCCCAGTTACTTTTAAATGCAAAACCCGGCGAACTGAAAAGTGGATTTGCAGAAAGCTTTTTAAGTACAACTGTAGAAAGCTCAGACAATGAATTTTTGATTCGCACCGATGGTAAACTGATATTGGTCGATGCTGGGTCGGGCGATTTGTTGGGCGCATCATTCGGTCAGTTAACTAAGAGCCTTCAAAATGCAGGCGTTCAACCGGAGCAAATAGATGCGGTATTACTTACGCATTTACACCCGGATCACGTTGGCGGTTTAATGAGAAACGGCAAAATGGTATTCCCTAACGCTACTATTTATATTGCAAAAGCCGAAAGTGATTTCTGGCTAATCCCGGAAGCTTTAAAAAATGCACCGGCAGCATACAAACCATTTTTTGAATATGCCCAGAATGCTGCATTGCCATATGCGAAGGCTGGAAAATTAAAAGCCTTTAAATCGGGCGATGTACTGTTCCCGGGCATAACTGCATTAGGTTCTGCCGGGCATACTGCGGGCCATACATCGTATGTTATAGAAAGCAATGGCGATAAATTGCTGATCCTAGGCGACCTGATACATGCACAAGCCGTTCAGTTCGCTGATCCTGGTATTGCTATTGGTTACGACAGTGACCCTAAAGAGGCAGTAAGCACCCGCAGAAGAGTATTTGATGATGCTGTAAAAGGCAAATACCTGGTAGCAGGCTCGCACCTGTCTTTCCCGGGCGTTGGGCATATCAAAGCTAATGGAAACGGTTATTTGTGGATCCCTGTAAATTACTCCACCATAGTGCCTAAATAAGCTATCGTCTCCGGTAACGGATAAGCTCAAAAAACCATCTTCAGGAAACCTATTCCTGTAGATGGTTTTTTTGTTGAATAAATATTTCAAAGCCATGCTATCGAAGCTTTAACCACCTATTTTGATAACGAATTGCCTCTTTACATTTTTTTTGCAACCTTTAGGTTATGCAACCTGACAGGTAAGCCGGAGCATGCTTAAATTATAAGCTCCGGATCTCTGTCAATTGCAGGCGTTTGTGTAAATACAAACATTTAAATCAGCTTAATACCTGCTATGTCCCAATTGTTAAGAGATCATATAGAAAAGATAAACCCGCTTACGGACGAAGAATTTGAATATATCCTGTCGCATTATAAGCCTAAAAAGTTAAAAAAACATGCTTACCTGATACAGGAAGATGACTATGTGAAGTATGAGTATTTTGTGGTAAAAGGCTGTTTAAAATCGTTTGTTATAGATAATGAAACGGGTAAAGAGTTTATTTACCAATTCTGCATAGAAGACTGGTGGGTTACCGACCGGGAGGCTTTTTTTAAGGGCACCAAAGCCACCATGAATGTCAGTTGTCTGGAAGATTGTGAACTATTGGGCATCTCCATGGCCGATCGTCAGAAACTGGGAGAACAATTGTGGAAGTACGAGCATTTTATGCAGATCAAAATCAACTACGGCTATATCTCGCTTCAAAAAAGAATACAAATGATGATAAAAGGCGACGCGAAAGAGCGTTACGAGCAATTCATTAAACAATATCCGCATTTTATCAACCGCATTCCCAAAACCTTTATCGCCTCCTATCTGGGCATATCACGCGAAACGCTGAGCCGCCTTTACCGTCACTAATGTGATGTACGGAACTGTAGCCCAGTTCAAAGGCTATTTCGTTTGATGTGTTTTTGGGTAAAAAATTATTGTGTTGTGCTGCATGGAATAAATATTTATATTAGGCTTTCCTAAACCCAAAACACATATACAATGAATCATCCCAATTGGATGGGCGATCTGCTTGTCTCTCGCCCAAATTTCGGTAATCTTAAAATTAATCAGGTAATGTTGCCCGGCACTCATGACTCCGGCACCTTCAGAATCGGCGCTCCTACGCAAGGCGATCACACCGCGCGTACACAATCATTGAGCTTTGCCGAGCAATTGGAGTTAGGCGTAAGATATTTTGACTTGCGCGTAAAGCTGGGCAATTCGGCTTATTATCCTTATCATGGCCCCTGGACCTCCGACAGTGACCTGTGCAGAAAAGGAGATAATCCTGATGACCCTAACAACAAGCTCCAATTTAAACAGATGCGCGATTTTTTGAAACAGCATCCCAAAGAGATCATTATTTTAAAATTTCAGGGTTTCCTGGATTTTACAAGCGATCAGGACTACTACGACTTCGTAGAGCTGCTAAAAAATTACTTCACTTTTCCTGGGTGTAATTTAGTAACGCTGGCGCATGGTACTGCGGCAAAAATTAACCAGCAAACCGTAAACAGTTTGCTTGCGGCTAACAAACGTGTATTTTTGTTTTTTGATAAAACCAATGTGCCCCAACAGAAAAAAGTATGGGATTTTGCTTTTCAGTATTTACCAACGTTAAAAAAACTGAATTTAGGTCTGTGGGATCCTTATTGGCGTGAAGAAAATGCAAATATAGCTGATGACAATATCGACCTGACCATACGCTGGTGGCCTTTTCATCAGCGCAATCTAACCAAGTGGAGCCACGATGGCATTTTTGTACTGCAATCGCATATGCAGCAACTCCCCGGCAAAGAGAGCGACGCCTACTTCAATATTTCCGAACAGGCAGCTGCTGCAAACTATTACATGAATACAGATCCTAAGGGAAACCTTATCCGCAACAATGCCCGTAATATTGCAAAGTATATTGAATGGTACAACGCTGGCATATGGTTAAACGTCGTTACTTTTGATTTTATTCAGCATGGTGATGTTTGCGATGCAATCGTCAATAATTATTTGAATACGGTATTGCTTAAATAAGTACTTCTAACGCCAAACAAGAAAGCCTGATATAAAAAATATCAGGCTTTTTTTGTTATACCTCTGGCTCGGTATACAGCGTTGGCAAGCGGGTTATATACTCGTGTTATTTTGCTTTAGGGCGAAACAATATTAGGCCAACGGCAGTTGCACATAAAAAGTGGTTCCATTGCCCTTATCGCTGTTAAACCAAATACTGCCCCCATGTGCTTCCACTATCTGTTTTGAAATGGCCAGTCCCAGGCCGAAGGCTTGCTCACCTGCTGTTCCCTGTCTTTTGGCCTCTGTGAACATATCAAATATTTTATCCTTCATTTCCAATGGGATTCCTATGCCATGATCTTCCACCTGGATAATAACATTGTTAGAATTTTCCGTCATTTGTACTGATATATTTGCCCCGGTGGGGCTGAATTTAATGGCGTTGGCGATCAGGTTACTAACCACGCGCCACATTTTTTCGCGGTTAACAGACAGCGTAACAGGTGCTGCATGCAAAGTGATCTGCTGCATCTTTGCTTCGGCCTTGAAACGCATAAGGTCTACACAGTAATACAACATCTGGTACAGATCTATCGGCTCTTTTTTCATGTCCTCTACATGGGTGTGCACTTGCAATAGGTCGCTAACCAATTCCAGCGAGTTTTGACCCGAGGTTTTGATTAGTTCCAGCATCATCCGGTCCTCGTCCGAACGGTTCGGATCATCCAGCATAAGAGTGGCTACCGAAGTAATCCCGCCGATTGGATTGCGCAGGTCATGAGCCGCAATCTTCATCATCCGGGTATTGTCTGCCTGGCTCTGTTCCAAATCACCCAGTGTTTTTTTCATCTGACTGTTCTGTTCCCGGCTTTTTTTATTTAAATGGCTGGATATATGGTACATGCGATAAATGATCAGGATTAGCAGGATACTTACTATGCAAACAGAAATCAGTAGCCATATTTTTGTCTTATTGCTTTCGTTTTTGAGTTCAAGCAGCGTGTTATCGTCCTGTATTGCATTATACTTTATATAATCACCTATGAATTTCTTCAATTGATCATTTTCTGCTGCTAATGCTGTTTCCATTAAACGATGAACATCAATTATTTTGTCCTTATTGCCCGACATTTCGGTATAAGCTAAAATGATCTTCAATACCTTTACCTTCAAATAAACATAGCCCTTTGCCTGAATGACCTGATATGCGCGGTTATAATAACTCAGCACGCTATCGGGTTTGTCTTGATAGTAAGCGGCATACAAGCCAAGTGAGTTAATTTCAAAATATTCCATTCCTGCATTTTGTGAGTCGGATAGGGCGCGTTGGATCATAGGCAAGGCCTCTTGCTTGCGCCCCTCGTTTAGCAGTTCATCGGCTTGCAACTGCATGATAACTATCAGCATTTGCATATCCTTGTAACGGGTAGCAATTTTCTGCGACTTATTAAGGTAATACCGAATGCTATCTTGTGTAAGGGCAGCATTTACAATACAATAATTGGCATATACCATGCTCATCATGCTATCCTTTTTTAACTTTTCGCCTGTTTGAATAGCCAGGCGGGAAAGCGTTTTGGCTTTCACACTGTCTTGGATACCCAGGTACACGGTGGCCATATTCATCAACACCTGGGTTGTGCTCGCTGTATCAGACCGTAGTTTGGACGCGGACAAGACCTCGCTGAATAATTGCAATGATTCCCGGAAAAGCCCTTTTAAAAAAAGTGCTGAAGCGATAACATTGTCGGCTCCTGTTTCTCCTTTGGAGTAATGTTGCCTTGCTGCCATCGCTTTAGCTTTTATGCCGTAATAGAAACAACTGTCGGGGTTTTTGAGGTAATAGAGCATCCCTAGCCGGTTAAGGCTGTTGACCAGATTGTTGCTATCTTTGATAGAAGAAAGTCTGTGTTGTTCCTGTTGTATCAGCACGGTTTGCCCTTGTGCCGGGCAATAGCAAAGGCAAAATAACAGGAACGGCACAAAATAGCGAGTCAGCTTTGGTAAATTCATTTGCCCAAGGGTAAAAACTTGACTGTAAGTTACAATTTTCCCGGAGCATAAAATATTAGTTATTATTAAAAACAACACCGGGTTAGTATTTCAAATATTATCAACTACTGCGACTTAAAATGCAAAAAGCCCGATATGAAAATATCGGGCTTTTGTTTGGAGCAGGGTATAGACTCAGCGTATTTTTTTTAAATCAAGATAATTCTACATTCCTTAAAAATGCCCGCATAACATGGTTAATATCAAGGTGCTGTGAGGCAAAATTAAGGGCGTTGTTCCTCTTCTCTAAAAAGCTCTCATTGGGTTTCAGCAAGCCTATTAATTTTGATAATACCTGCGGATTATCAGGCTCAGTAATGTAACCAAGGTCGTATTGTGTAATCAGGTTGTACATTGATGTGCCGGGTAGGGCAGTGGCTATACAAACACCGCCCATCCCTAAAATGGTGGTCAGTTTTGAGGGCATCATCAGATCGCTTGCTTTTGATTTCTGCAATACCAGGTGATAATCGGCCATGTTTAAAAACTCATTAAACAGTGCTTTATCCTGTACTGGTAAAAATTTAACGTTGGTTAGTTTTTTCTCTTCCGTCATCTCCATCAAGCGCTCCTTATATGGCCCCGATCCGCAGATGATAAATTGAATGCTTTTATTCGCCATGTGATTTTCGGCCGCTAAAAGCACATGGTCGAGCGCCTGTTTCTCGCCAATAGCACCCGAATACAAAAACAAAATATCATCGACCTTATAACCCCAATTGGTTTTTAGTTCGTTTCTTGATTCAATAGGGAAAATATAGCTGGTATCTATCCAGTTAGGGAATAAAAATACTTCCCTGTCCAGCTTTTCCTTTATTTTGTTAACCATACCAGCCGAAATACTGCTTACATAATTGGCTTTCGCCAGCATATTTCTTTCGCTTTTGTAAACAATGTCAAACAGTTTTTTACTCGATAACATATTCAATTCCTGCGCCGCATCTATCTGCAAATCCTGAATATGATATAATACTTTACCGCCATTGCGTTTTTTTAGCATTAAACCCAGGTAGCCCAGATGAAACGGAGGTGCAATGGTAATAATCAGATCGAAACGTTGGCGGGTAATTATAAACCCGAGAATTTTCCAGATCATTGATGTCCAAAAGGAAAAATCCTGGATAATTCTTTTTTTGCCTGAGGGATTTGCAGGGACATACAAAGGGCACCGGTGAATAATGCTACGAGTGTTTGATTCGGGGTGTTCTATAATTTCTTTTTTAAACCAAAATGATTTCTTTTTATAAGGCTCCTGAACCTCCCATTGCGGGTAGTACGGATAGGTGGTTATAACCGTACAATCATATCCGTTAGATGCCAGCCAGTTCATCATCTCGCCGTTATATTTACCAATACCGGTTGGCTCTGGCGCAAAATTCTGGCTAATAAGCAACACCTTTTTATTAGCCTTCAAATTATTTTCACTCGAACTCATTGAAAAATATCTTTAAGATGTTTTGTATCGTGTTTTTGTAATGAATATCAATTGAAGCAATTATTAAATAAATTGCCAAAAACTATGTTGCCGTTCAGGCAATGCAACAAGTGTAGGGGTTGTAAATTTTATAGCTGCATGCTCATACCCATATGGCTTGCACTAAATGCATTTATTGCCAGTATTATACCGGCGTTATTGTTAATTAAAACCTTAATAAACCAACATCGTGACGGCCAAAAACTGTAATAGTATATTCTATCCCTATGGAATAAAATGAGTATGTTTTTACAGATGGCGGAACAGGCAGGTTGTTATAACTTTCCAACCCTCTTCCAGGAGCATAATTAACGCTGTATGATAAATCTATTTTTAGCAGCGGATCGTTGTAATTTGTTTTTATATTGAAAAGATAACCCACTTTAAGCGGTATTACGGGTGTGGTATAGGTTATCCAATCGGGCGTGTTTAAAAATACTGAACCTGGCCTGCTGTGCAGAAAGCCTACACCTGTTGTGGCATAAAAATTCCTTAAAGGGTCCAAAAAGGCATCTTCATCTATTAAGGCACCAAAATGTAATTGCGCCTCCAAAAAAGCTGCCTGGTATTTATTAGAGAAATTATTGTTAGCCGGACTATAGGGCAGCGCACTTGACTTACCAGCGGCTATTATACCAATCTGCGCCTCTAAAACAGCATCGAAATAGGGCGAGGGGTAGTAGTTAACGCTGCCGCTATAAGAAAATGATGTTTTAGCATTTGCTAAATAAGGATTTGTTCCACCGGCAGCAAAACCCAGATTAAGCGATTGTGCATCGTTTTGTGCTTTTAAACTTATAGAAATAAACAGCAGCGCGATAGCTAAGAATAATTTATTCATATTGTGTTTTTAGGCGCGTTATGATATGGAACAGGTTTTTAGGTTGATGATAATCATGCGCCAACTTCTCTAATATTTTAATATTTAAAATCCCAGTTGCTGTTATACGGGAGTTTGGAGTTAGAGTTCGTTATTAACAAAAAATATTACTCTAACTATTTAAATAGCGGGGTCAAAAGTCGATGGCTATTTATTTATTTTAGATTGTTTGGCTAAAAGCTCTCGTGTGTTAATAATGATAAAATATTCATAAATAGACTGTAGCGTGGCGTAGGTTAAGCCTGCTTTACCATCCAAAAAAGCACGGCGTATTATTACCATATAAATCCACTTAATTAACGGCCTTCCGGGCATTTTATAAAAAATACCTTTTTGGTGGAAACGACGTTCACTAAAACTTTTGCTAGCCACTGCCTTTAGCAGCGAAAAATGGGTTCTGTTATCCAGATCACTCAGTCGTACGGCTGCTTCCATTTCTGCATAATTGAGATGCCGGGCTATCCATACTTTAAAACCTTTGCTAAAAGGATAATGATCAAGATAACCGTCGATGCGTTCTATCGGGCCATCAGGTTTCGAAATTACGTGAATTGGCCGCTCATAGTGCATTTTATCAGGTCTGAATAATCTCAAATAATAGGGTGACATTTGCGCATGCTTTAGCCATCTTCCATTCCAGGCAAAGTCCCGGCGTCTTATTTCATAAGCAGCATTAACGTTTTCCGTCGTATTTAGATCTAATTTTTTTAGTGTTTCATACAAGCCTTCAGAAACACGTTCATCAGCATCAATATATAATACCCATGGATATTTAAACTGGATATTTGCCATGGCCCAATTTTGATGGTTGGCCCAGTTATCAAATTTTCTTTTACTGATGGTGGCACCAGCAGCAGTAGCCAGATCAATTGTACCGTCATCGCTAAATGAATCAAATACATGAATATCGTCGCACCAGGATACCGATTGAAGGCAACCAGGTAAATCCTGTTCCTCGTTTTTAGTAAGTATAAGAACTGAAACCATGAAAAAAAATATTACAAAGAATGTTGAAGGTTATTTGGCCGGATTACCTTTTACAGTAGCACCAGGCAAAACGTTTTTGGTAACTACACTACATGCGCCCACTATAGCATGTTCACCTATAATAACCCCGGGCATAATAAAAGCCCTGGCGCTGATAAAAGAATGGGCCCCAATTATAACGGGAGAGGTAATAAGATTTTTTGCAGGGTTCTTAAAGTCATGTGTACCTGTACACAGATAGACTTCCTGTGCAATTGTGGCGTGTGCATGTATTTCAATAATGCCCAGCGTATAGGCATTTGCCCTGTCGCCCAGGCAGGCGCGGTCATGCATTATTAAATTCCATGGAACCTGTATCCGGGCTCTTTGATGAACAAACGGGCGCCCATAAATTTTTGCACCAAATGTCTTTAACCAAAACAATCTCCAAACATTCGCCGGTTTTGGGGTCCATGCACATAACAGGAGCCAAATATATTCCCATAAAAGCATCTTTACTCTTTGTCCCATACTCCACGGGCTATCGTATGGGGTATTTTGCTGATAGGTGTGTTTACTCATGTTTTAATGGTAATAAACGCTCAAAATCTTTTATAAAAAGATTGGCAATATTGGGAATAGAATGGGTTTCTCTAACCTGAATGGCTTTGTTGGCTAATTTTGTAGAAAGTGTAATATCATGGGCTACTGCATTTATGCAATTTGCCATAAAACCTGCTGCGTTGTCGCTCCTGTGATCAAATACAAGACCATTTTCACCATCCTTTATAAAATCTTTGAAACATAATAAATCAGAAACAATTGGCACACATCCCCATGACATTGCTTCTAACGGAGCCACGCCAAACGTTTCCCCTTTTTCTGCCAGCGATGGATATACAAATATTGAAGCTTTAGCGTAATAGTCATTTAGCTTTTCGGTATCAAATATGGGTTCTAAAAATTCTATCGAAACACCTTCAGCTAATGTTTTTAATGAATCGAGATAGTCCTTGCCTCCTCCACCCATCGAAGTTTCCCAGGGGCCAATTATTTGTAATTTATAATTTTGTGTTGATTTTTTATAGGCCGCTATCAGCAAATCCAAACCTTTTTCGGGATGAATGCGGCCTGTATAAAGTATGGTTTGTTCTTTTTTTGAAAAATCAACATCACATTTTGGTATAAAAGGCAATGGATTGGGTGTCATCGATACTTTATTATGATACTTTGAGGGTAATTCAGCTTTAATAGCTTCGGCTACAGAATTTGAATTGGCTCTCAAGCATAATGCATTTTTGTAAAATTTCATTTGCCCCTTGGGCATACGTTGAACATCTACAAAACATGAGTTTACTGCCCTTTTTTGTAATATTAATGGCGACCAAAAGGTGTTACTTACTATTATATCGAAATCCGTTAATAATAGTTTTCTTACTTTTACCGTATAAATCAGATCCATAATTTTTAGGATTAATCCTGATTTAGGGGTTGAATATCCTTTAATTCTCACATGCTTTACACCATCTATAATTTCATGTTCCGGTAAATTGTCAAATTTTCTGGAGATATGAATTACTTCGTGGCCAGTTTTTGAAAGCTCTTTTCCTAATGAAAACCACATTTTTTCAACAGCGCCGCCCATTAAAGGAGGGACAGGTAAGAATGCTCCCTGGATAATTATTATCTTCAAAATGGATTTTTGTTTAATTACTGCCGATGGGTTTAGTTTGATTTTCGTTGAGTTCGCTAAACACGTTATAAAAGTTAATAGCGGCTTTTTTTATAGTATATAATTGCTCATATGCTGCTAATGCTTTAACAGTCATTTGAACTTTTTCTTCCTCCTTTAAGGTGATCCATTTGTTCAGCAGGTTTTTTGTACCATTTTCGCTGTCATCCTCAATCAGACCGCCTCCATGGTCCATAATTTCACGCCATATATTTACCTGGTTTGAAATTAAAACAGGCTTACCACAAGCCAGGGCCTCAACAACCGCAATACCGAAATTTTCCTGGTGACTTGGAAGTATAAAGGCTTCACATTCATAAAATGCGCCCCATTTAGCATCTCCGCTTAACATTCCCGGGAAAAACACGTCTTTTTTTACATCCGGATCTTTATCCAGTAACTGCATTATCATATCGCCAAATGATGTTTCCATTCCCGGTCCGGCTATTACCAGTTTCGGTATGGAGATATCTATAGATTTAAAATGCTTATGGAGCTCTGCATATGCCTTTATCAATAGATCAACGCCCTTTTTTTGATGAATCCGACTTAAAAACAGCAAGTAAGGAGCGTCATCTAATCCCGGACAATGTTGTTTAAAAGCAACAGACATGCTTTTATTATATCGTGGGGGCACGGCAACGCCATAGCCTACATTATATTCTTTTTTTGGGTGATATGGTTTAAAAGGCTCGCGAGCTAACAATAATTCTGTTTCACAGGTAAATAATACACCATCTGCATCGTTTACAACTTTATGTTCTATTAACTTCCAATAAATCCAGTTTCTGATTGCTTTTAGTTTTCTGCTATTTGCCTGTTGAAAATAGGGATCGAGCATTCCATGAGGCATAACCAATACGCGTGGAAATTTTCTGCCCGAGCCTTCACTTTTTAATTTTTTTAAAACTTTCCATGCAGCATAGCTGTGATAAAGCCACAGTCCGTTAATAATAACAATATCAAATCGATGTATATTTATTTTTAACCAATCAACAAGTTTTGCTGAATAGCACCAGGGGTTTTCTGCGGGGCCCAGAGCATGTATCTCAAATTCATCTTTCCCTAAATAGCCGGCGTCAAAGGCATCAACGCATACAACCTCGCGGATTACCTTCATTGCAAGCATCGACTTGTTGAGCATTCGTATACCCTGCGCCGGTCCGCCGCTCTTTGGGTCCATGCTGGCTATTATATGAAGTAGTCGCATTTAATAAAATTATAATCGGGATGTTTTTTGCAATAGTTTATTGCCATTTTACTAATCATACAATTTGATCTGAAAAGCATTTATCTGCTAGCTGCAATGTCAAGAAATACTTTTTCAAATTTGTCCAGGGCATCGTCGGGATTAAATCGCGCCGCGTTATTAAGCCCTTTGGTTAATATATTTGGTTTATCGGCATCTGGCATATTTAATGCCTCATTTAAAGTTTTTGCGGCCTCAAGTGCCCACAATTCGGTTTTATCAGCTTCGGTTGGCTGTACCGGGATATACATCGCTGCATCGGCACCCACTTCGGTCATCGGCGCCTCATCTGTAGTTATTACTACACAGCCCGAGGCCATAGCCTCAGCTATCGGCCAGCCAAAACCTTCGGCAAGTGATGGAAAGAGCAACACAGAAGCGCCAGAATAAGCTGTATTAATATATTCATCGCCAATATCTGTAAGCAGATAAATTTGATCTTTATAAGCCGATTTATTTATTTCCTGTAGCAAATTTGTTGATGGTTGTGAGCCGATAAGCAACAGCGGTAAATTGTTGTCAAACAATCGGCGCCACTCGTTATAAATAGTAGCAACGCCCGTTCGATTTTTGTACCATTGGTTACCACCTACATGCAAAATGTAACCGTTAAGGACATCAATACCTGTTTTTTTATTTAATGCATCCCGTGATGCCGTTACATCCAGAGATATAAACTCTTTATTGAGGCCATTGTAAATCACTTTTGACAGTGCAGGTGTACGCTCTAAGAAAATATGTAAATCTTCCTGGGTTTTTTTTGAAACTGATATAAAATTCTTTCCTTGAGTATATCCTTTGTTTATAAGCTTTTGATACACACGTCCCGACCTGCTTGTTGGGTTTTGAGGAATTTGGCCTTTTGCAGATCGTTGTGCTAAAAAATCATGACAAATCACCACGTGTGGCAGGTGCTTTACAATAGGAACCCACATTCCCAACGCGTGGTCTGTAAATACATAAAGTGTATTCTGGCGGGTTTTAAGATGCCGCCTTACTATTGCAGGAAAAACTACAAATTGATCAATATAGCCCAACCATTTTTTAAAAAAACGAGGCGCCGGCAGTTTAAAGAAAAGCGGACTGGGCGAATATATCTCTACTTCGTGCCCGCGCTTTTGCATACCGTTGGCCAACATATTTGTAAACCTGGGCATGCTTTGCTGCCCAAGAAATGTGGGGTGAGCAAATAATACGATCTTCATTTAAGGTAGTTCGTTAATAATTGCATTTGCCGTTGCAGCAATTGAATAGGCAGTTAATTGCTGATTTGCCCATTCAAAATTTCGCGTAAACTGCTGTAATTCAACTACGCTTTTGGCCAGTTCTGCTGCACTTCTCTCTTTAAATACCCGGAATCGATCCAAGGGTTTAAAGTTGGCGCTGCAACCCACCGCATCACTTACTATTACTCCGCAACCGGCCTGCATAGCTTCATTGGCTACTAAACCCCACGTTTCGCCCATTCTTCTTGATGGCAGTATCATTACATCCATTGCAAGATAATGAGATGCTAATTGCGACTGGTTTACAAAGCCCGCGAAGAAAGTATTTATGCCATATTTTGTAAAAGCAACGGCGGCTGAATTTTTAAGCTCGTTTTCCAATTCACCACTACCCATAAAATAAAAGTGAACCTTTTTACGTACAACATCGGGAAGATGCTCGAGCATTTCAAAGAGTATTAAAGGGTCTTTCTTAGGGATGAATTTGCCTGAAAAGCCAATTACAAAGGCATCGGTATCAATTTCTGCTGTCTTCCGGGCTTTATCCCTGATTTCTTGCTTCTCGGTATCACTGAAATTTATGAATCTGTCAACCGTTCCATAAAGCGCTGGTTTAAGCCTGAATAACTTTACTGAATGTTTAAGAAAATGTTGTTTGTTTAATTCGCCTATATAAAATACTTTATTTAAACTCGAATATCCAATCTTGTATATAACTGATCGCAAAATGGCTTTAAATCCAGTACGGATAACTGCTTCGTCTTGTGTTTCGCATCGCAGCCATACCGGTATTCCTTTTAACATGGCATATAAATATGCAACCAAATCATATTTATAATTTAAACCGGTAAGCAAAATAGCTGATGGTTTTTCTGTTTCTATAATTTCTTTCACCCCTTTGCCGGTAATAGAATTCCATCCAGAAAGGGGAGTGCCGTTTTCACAGTTTAGTATAGTATTGGTATAACCTGTTAACATAGGCTCATCCCAGGCAAAAGAACGCCCAAAGCCTTTATCATTATATCCTTGCACCGAACAATCAGAAGCATAAACCACATGTAAAATCCCCGGCTGCAATTGTTCAATAGCCTGCCATATGGGCACCCTATATTGAACCGGATGAGAGTCAAAAACGACTAATTTGTTTTTCATTAAGAATGATAGAAAAGGTGATTTTTTGAAGAAACTTGATGTGAATAAAGAGGCTCCATTTGATACAGCACGTTATAGCTATAACTATGCATGGTTTTGAGCCTCCTGGGAGGCTGAAGATGCTTTTTTAGTGGAAAATATTCTTTTCAAAAAATCCCTGAATTGTGGTGTTTTAAATTCAGTAAAAGTTGCTACTATATATGATGTTATAACAACCAATAAAAACACCACTGTAAATATTAAATATCCGATGACTCCGGGTTCTATCCATATAGCTTCAAGTACGTAATGGTTAATTAATGTTAAGGAAATCATAATAACCGGAAAATGAACCAAATAGGTGCTATAAGAAAAAGAAGATAGCTTTTCATTAAGTTTCAATAAACCTTTATCGGTAAGCTGATAATAATCAGTAAATGAGGCTAAACAAAAAGCTACTATAAGGGCCAAAACAAAATCGTATAAAAAATCATTTATATGTGCTGCTTTTTTTATTAATAGCCACACAAATAGTGCAACAATAAAAAAGGCTTTATAAAAAGATTTTTTGAGGTTGATGTAAAACGGAATTAAACCTAAAAGCCAGATAAGGAAATATAGTTCAATATGGATAGGCAAAAGCAAAGTCAACAAGATTAGCGCCGACAAGTAAATTAACGAATAGCGCTTTTTGCCTTTGATAAAAAAAAGGGACAACACAACGCAAGGAAATAAGATATAATACCAAAACTCGTTCGACAAACTCCATAAAGAACTATTGCTGCCAAGAGGAGGTAAAACAATAGTTTGTAGCATAAAAAACGACGATAGGAAATATTTAAACGAAAGACGGCTTGCAATTGAAAAACCTAAAGTTGCGGCTTGGACTTTTCCGGTATAAAGCCCAATATTATCATAGTAAATGCCAATATGATCTAAAAGTACAGTTAATGGAAGTGCCACAATTAACACAATATACAAACGGCTTATGCGGTTAATGGCATATCCTTTTATATCAAAAATCCCTCTATTGATTTGGCTTAATATAGAACCCGCTATTAAATATCCACTTAAAACAAAAAAAACAATTACTGCCTGATGCCCTAACCCGGTAAGGAAATAAAAAAGCATGGTAAATGGATTTTTATGACTAATCAAAGGATAGTCTTTAAATAAAATTGATCGCAAATGATTGAATATTACCAGAAAAGCCGATGCCCATCGTAGAAGATGGATGAAATTGGATCTGGAAAGGCTTATTTTAAACATTAATATTGATTCTCAGTTTTTATTTTCTTTTCAATAGCCAGTGATCGAAATAATCAGTAATATTTAAGATATTACACTAATTAGTTAACCTTTAGCGGATAATATTTGGTCTCTATTTCATTGAGCAAATGCTGCATTTCTTCTTCTAATGTGAAATGGCTGTTTTTACATTTTTGATAGGCTTGTCTCCCCATATTCAAACAATGTTCAGGGTCTGCAAGTAAATTTTCTATTTTTTTAAGGCATTCTTCAGCGGTCGAAAAGAAGGCCATTTCTTTATCTTCCTCAAATAATGCTTCATGTACTGGTGTACGTTCGGCTAATAAAAGCCCTGCACTTCCTGGTACTTCGTAGGTGCGCATAGTCCATTCATCCTGGTTGGAGTGAGAAACAAGGCCCAGGCAAATCTGCGATTGATGAATCACATCCGCATATACTTCACCTTCTGCTGAGGGGTGGAAATTTGCAGGGTAGCGCTTTGGCAAATTACTTCTTTGATCCCACCGGTTTCCAAAAACATGAATATCAACATTATTCGTCAACAGATATTCTATCAGTTGGACCCTTCCATCTATGCAGGTACCAACAAAACTAACAGGGTGTTTTTTTTTGACAGGCTCAGCTAATGGATGAAAAAGCGGACTATATACACCATGTTTCCACATCCGGAAATTTTTTCCTCCCAGCCCTTTTAAATTAGCTATATCACTTTCGCGCTTTACAAGGTGTAAATCAAAAAAGGGCACAACTTTAAAGTAGTTTCTCCACATCCATCTATCGCCCCGCCTTTTGCCCCAGGGATTATCATCCTGAAACGATATTAATAGTGGATGCGATGTTAATGCACGTAATTCATTTAAAACCGAAGGTCTTAACTCAGTTGCCCACTCAATCCATATGACATCCGGGTTGGTTTGTTTTCCTAAAGCAATCAAATCCTTACCCAATAATTTATCATTGCGCATTAAGGATGATTGTTTAAAAATTTTTGCGGCGGGCCCGCTGAATCGCCCCAGTTTTGAAGGGTATTTACCTTTGTCGAAAGCGATAATAGTAGCGTTACTTTGTTGTAATGCCCATAAACGTTGCCGTCCAGAAGCGCTTGGGTTCTTTAGATTTGCAACGAATAGAATCTTCATGATTGAAAATATATTATGATTGAACGTCTGGAGTGATACTTCACTTTGAAGAAAGTTTTTCCAGTACGTTTTTAAATGCTAACCCATAACTATCCCAACCGCCAAGGCCTTTCATTTTTTGAATAGCTGATAGTGACATTTGTATTCTTAAATCTTTATCATCAGCTAATTGCTGAAGTCGCTCCGCTATTACACCTGGCGATCTGATAGGTACAATAAACCCTTCTTTATTATCATCAAATAAATCACTGGCACCGGCATTGTATGTTGCAATAACAGGGCATCCGCATGCCAGGGCTTCTCCCTGTACCATTGCAAGCCCTTCCTCCATGCTGGGAAGCACAAATACATGGGCCGCGCTGTATAAATACGGTAATTGATCATTAGGAACATTTCCTTTAAAAATTACACCGTTTAAATTTTGTTTTGCCAGTAATTCTTTAATTTCGGCCGATATAGCACCTACAACTACCAACTCCTTTTTAGGGTGTTTTAAAAGAGTAAAAGCTTGTAATAAGTCCAAAAAGCCTTTTCTTATACTAACTGAACCTACCCATAATATGCTAAAAGTTTGCTCATCTGGTTCAGCTACTTTGCTAAAACGGTTAAGCCGGGCACCATAGGTTACTTTGGCAATTTTGTTTTCAGGTATACCTTTTTTTATAAATGATTGTTTAACAAATTCAGATGGTACCGTGATCAGATTTGCCTGGGCGTATTCAGCTTCTTCTTTTGCTATTATACGGGCGTCAATGTCTTTGTATTTTAATCCCCATCTTGAATATTCCTCTTTAAGAATACCGTTCTGAAATTGAATATGAGAAGATCCGCGATCACAAATATAGTACCCGCCGTTTTTTTGTGCTTTAGTACCCGATTGAAGCCCGTTGGCAGACAGGGCAATTACAATAGATGGATGATTGATGTTTTTTGATACGGTGTGGTCTAGGGTTTCTTGTGCGAGCCAGGCCCACTCCTGGTTAAGCCAATGCCAGTTTCCCAAGCCTAATTTACCACGAAACATGAAAGGAGCTTGGACCCATGGAAAGCTTTTAATTTTTTCAACCGGTATCCCTTCTTCATCCGCCAACTTAAATTGGGGATATCCGGTCCATATGCAATCAAGTAAATTATATTTTTCCAGCTGCCGGGCTAAATGAAAATGATGAAACCGGCCAATGGAGATTTGTGTTACCTTCATCAGGTTTAATTTTTATAATTAATAATAAAAAGAGATTAAAAAAGCCGGGCTATTCTATAAACGACAAAATAAAGCAACACTGTTTGAATCCATCCACGAGCAATGTAGCTAAATATGTCCAAAACGCCTTGAACCGGTAGGAATTGAAATATAGATGTTATTATCATCAGGGCGCATAAACTAATATGAGATTCAAACCGGGCTGATTGCGCCGGTAAAATAGCTGGAACCCTGACTCTAATAAATAGTTTGTCAAATAAAAAAAATACTGGCGCCATTCCTATACCGAAGAGTGCCAAATACCACCACCCGAAAGCAGCTGTCGCGGTACCTGAAAATGAGCTTGTTCTAAAACTTCCCAGGGAGCCTTCATCGCCGCCGGTAAGTGAAAATAAAACATCGCCAAGGGAGTTTGCATTAACGCTTTTTTTATCGACTTTAATATTAAAGGCAGTTAAGAAAGGTGTCGGCAGGGTACTTAACAGCATGTCTATTTGAAGGTCCCTATAAATAACTCTATTCTCGTCACTCAACTCAGAAGCATCATGCAGGGCATTGTCGTTATATTTTAAATTACAAAACCTGGATAAAAAGATATTATCAACATAAGATTCATCCCATTTGTCTGTTGATTGTGCTTTGCTGGTTTCAAGCTTGTACTCTTTTAATCTATTTTTATCCTGAAAGGTCAACCAAGTTTGATTAATAAGCTCAGATGCTGATATTTCTGTACGCTGAGCCCGTACCACTACCATCGCAATACTAAGATCAGACAATGGACCGGTAACAAACCAGAAAGCGGCAGCAGCAATAATTATATTTCTGGAAGTAAATATTTTAAATGGGGTTACACCCATAAACATTCCCAAAAAGTAACTGAATCCCAAAGCCGTAAATCCAAATATTAAAGACCCGCGGCTATTCCCTATAATACCCAATATAAAAACAGCAACAGTATAAATGGCAATTTGTATGGTTAAAGTCTTACTTTTTACATATCTAACGCCAAACAAAACAGAAAGAGGAATTAGAAACGGTGCATACATAAAGGGGACAAACCCCACAATAAATTTGCTTAGAACACCATCCCCGCCAAGCAAACGTGTGAAGATTGTTGCAAATAGCCCAATAAAACCGATTATCCAAACTTGTTTCTCTGTGCGGGGGCTGAACATTCCAAACCGACGAAGAATAGACCGCTTTCTTAATCCCGGATTGCCTAAAAGTGCCTTATATAACGAATATGATGCGATTAGAACCAGGAACTCTAAAATGAGATGGGTAAACACATCAAATGGCACTAACAGGTTGTTAACAACCTGATTTCCTTCAATAAGCGTAAATATTAACGGGAAATAGAATTGTGTTAAGGAAAAACCTAAAATTAAAAAAGTGGAGAGTGGATAGTAGTTGAAGTTTACTGGTTTAAGAATGTATTGTGTTAATATTGTCCAATTTAACAACACACAAAAAACTGCAAACACATTAGCTTCATTGTGGAAAAAGAAAATTTGAAGGCAGGAAGCCACAAAAAGTACTTTCCACGAGTTTAATAAAAAAAACTTAAAGAAAGCCGTTTGCCTTTTTGACATAATATCGGCATGTGCGGTTTCTTCTTGTTCTTTTGTTTGAACGATATCCCGGCTTACCTGAATCTCCATTTATAAACGGGTTTTATCCAATTACTAATACCAATGTGATGGTGATTTTAAAATAGAATTTAATTATACAATTGAGTGGGCGTAATTACTTTTTCGTAGCAAGTATTTGGCAATGGTTCTTCTCCCTAATCTTCCACCGGCGGTAATAGTGTATAACAGCCACCGCATAAAAAAAGACATTGAAAACAGTGCACCGCTCATCACTTTATCTAAAGTTTTCAAATACTCTTTTTTACCCTTTAAAAAAAGCTTAAGAGCAATATCGCGCTGTAACGAATCGTAATTTAATGTTCCGTGAAGCCTGATTGCAAAAAGAGACTTAGGGCAACGTTGAGCTAAATCGTTATATAGACGATTGATGACAAAAGTATTTTGCCAGATTATTTCGCCTTTTCTGTTAAGATAATTAGAGGCAACGCCCGGATGCCGCCTAACGTGCGTAACAGCTTCTCCTTGTATGGCTATAGCGGTTTCACGTCCGGCCCTGCTCCAGAATTCAAAATCGCCCGAGTAGGGAAGATCTTCCCGAAAGCCTCCGGCATTAGCCACAACGGTATTGAGTACCGATACATTTGATAAGTTGCCTGCAATATTTCCAAAACAATAAAATATTAAATCAGATTGGCCTACTGTTATAATTTTAGGTAAAACCTCTTCCTGCAATGTGGTTAAACTGCAATGACCATTACCTTTTTGATTAAAAATGACAATACCAACTTCCTGCGGCGCATTTTGCCAGTAGCTAACTATTTTGAAAAGAGATGATTTTTCTATAAAATAATCATCGGCACAAAGAATATAACTGGCTTTTGAATTGGCTTTTGAAAATAAAAAATTCAAATTACCAAAAATACCCCGGTTCTTTTCGTGTTTAAAAATTTTGATGCGTGGATCATTAAGCGTTTCGAGGTATTCAATTGTGCCGTCGGTTGAACAGTTGTCGCCTATAAGCATCTCCCAGTTTTTGAATTCCTGTGCAATTACCGATTCTATGCAATCTTTAATAAAAGGTAATCCGTTCCACACAGGAGTTATAATAGAAATATCGGGTTCCTGGATCATAAATTTACTTTTTGATAATTTTAAATACCTTAAATATTCCCCTGAATACATCTCTTGCGCGTTCCTGGGCAACCACGGGCAGAATGTTCCAATAGCGCAAGCAGTTCCAATATAGAGCTATAATTGATACGGGTAAGATGATGAGTTTTAGTTTGGGAAATATGATCATTAACCCTATAGATAAAGCAGAAAGCCAAATGGAGTTAACTGCTGTTGAGGATGAAAGCTGCGGCCATTTTAGCCCGTTTTCTTTCAACCATGTTTTGGCAACGTTACGGTACCCTAGTGTTGCCACTATTTCGGCCACAAGCAGGGATATACCAGCTCCGCGAATTCCTAAAACAGGAACAAGCACATACATGCCACCCACTACAATAACTGCAGATAAGGCAGATAAGGTTAATTGGGGTTTTAATAAATTATTTCCTTCCATTATGGCCATTGCAGGCTGCGCAACGGCAAACACAAGCACGCTTTGTGAAAATATGCCAAACAATAGTGGATCATAGTGGATTTTCCCTCTTGTCCAAACCACAAAAATTGGCTCAATAACTACCTGCAATACAACAACGCCGGGTGCCAGTAAGGCTATAACAATTATCCAAACGGTTGCGAAAGCTGTTTCACTTCTTTCCTGATCGCCTTTATGCAAAAATCTCATCAATTCGGGCAGTAACGGATTGGTTATAGTTCCTAAGCCTTGCAATGCCACGTTTGCACCGGTGCGCATAGTTGTATATGCCACCAGTCCTGTTGGGCCTGCCAACGGATTTAATATTAAGCGGGAGCCTTGCTGACGTGCGCTCTCGAGTAAGCCTCTGGCTGATATAGCTAATGATTTACCAAAATTTATAAAGCCTTCTTTTACAGAAGGTTTATAATATTTTATTTTTTCTCTTTTTAAGATTTTAAACATATCAATAAAAAGAGGAATATTATAAGCAATAGTTGAAAGTGCCAGCACAAAGCCGGCCATTAGTAAGTTAGCACCAAAAGCCACGGCAAAAGCAGGAACTGCTGATACTACTATGGCAGCAAAAACACCCCACCATGCCATGCGTGGAGCATAGCCAAAGGGAGACAATGCTCTGTTTAGTAAACCACCCACACTACCGGTAATAAGCCAGGCAACGCCTTGTAATAACAATACAATGCCAGCGTCATAGATCAAGGAATTGTCGGCAAAGTTTTTTGATCCCAATAAACCGGGAAGAACTCCTGAAAATAAAAAAATCACAATGAGCATTATTTGGGCTAATCCCAAAAGCACACCAATGAATATAGCCGAACACAATAACTTTGACAAGCCCTCTCTGTCTCGATCTCCGAAACGAAAAAATTCAAAGCCGATAAATTGTTGATGGCCAATATCCACAGTGGCTAATACCCCAACAAGAGCCTGAATAGCTAACCAAATGGCATAAACTTTAATGCTCCAATTGCTAAGGTATAGTGGAACTAATGCCATCTGCGTTACCATAGTAACGCCAATTCTTATCCATGAGGCTAAACTTCCTGAAAGTAATCTTTTAGTAGCGGACATTTAATAATTAGAATAGTTGACTTAAAGGAATTTGTTTAGCAGTTTTAGTCGAAAACTTATTTTTTATTTTTAAAAAAGGTTTCTCAACAAAAAAATATGAAATGTTGGCTGATATAAAAATCAATAAGAATATGATAATTATGGGCATTTGATGAAGAAATGGCTTGTCTGCTGTAAATAGTTGCTGCCATAAATACAAGCTGTAAGATAATTTCCCGATGTAGCTCATAACCGAGGTATTGAGAAACGAAAACCACAAGTTTTGAATGTTAATTGAAAAAATAATAATAAGCCCGATAAGCATATTAGTAAATAAACCGATACTCCCTACCAACGTGTAACATAAGGGCGCTATCATGGCTGATAGGATAGTGAATTGATGGGCACCGACATTTTTTAAAGCAAGATGATTGATATAGTTATACAATAAAATAAAGACTATCAATAAGGGAAATATCATTAAACACCAGCGCCTATGCTCTTTAACCCAATATACTATTTCGTTATTTTTTATCGCAAACAAGCAGCCTACCAATAAAGCATCACCGCGCCCGAAGATAGTAAGCGATAAACCTGAATTTGGCCAAAAGCTAATTTGAAAAAAGCGTGCGGTAGTAATTACAATAATAAGGCTCCAAATTATTTTGACCCTGTTGGTATTGAATTTTATAAAGATAAAAGGCCATATTAAATAAAAAACCTCTTCTACTGATAACGACCATAAATGACCACTTTCGTGGGTCTCATCCATAAAAAACTGCTTGGTATAGGTAATGTTCGAAAACCAGTTAATCCTGTCGAAATGTAAGTAACCGGAAAACTGAAGTATGGCGTAAACAAGTAATAAAAAATAATAACCAGGAAAAATTCTGAGCACTCTTCTTATATAAAATTTTTTTAAGGATATACTTCCATTTTGTTCGTTTTCAATTAATAATAACGTAGTAATCAAAAAACCACTTATCACAAAAAAAATATTTACACCCAACGAGCCGTTAAAAAGCACGTTACCGGCCGCCTTTAGTACGATATTGTTTTTTGGAAAAAAATTATTGTAATAAAGATGGTATAAGATAACTATTGATATACTAATTGCTCTTAAGCCGTTTAAACTTGGTATATATTTACTCATTCATAGTTTATGTTGGCGGTACAACCTTTTTCTTTAAACAATACTCAATAGGATGTTATAAGCCTGGTACCTGTCTTTACAGTATCAATAAAGAGATTTAATCATTTTTTTGAATGACCGGATGGCTGTATTTTTTCTGGCTTTCAGATTGAAAAATTTTTCACCGAATAAATCACCTATAGGCTTATTAGAGACCTCAGCCAACGGTAATGCAAATTGTTCAGCAAAATCTGGTTGGTGCATTGGGAATTTGATGGCTTTTAACCAGGCTGGCGGATTTGTGGGGTGCAGATAACGTGTTTCCTCTGTCCAATTTTCCCATTTAAATTTAAACCATTTGTCGGCATTTGTTTCCTGCGCATGGCTCCAGGTTGATAGTTTCTCACTCATTTCCTGGTCTGACATTACGTAACCGTAATGATAGCAAGGTAAATCAATAGTACGCACGTTTTTAGCGTTGCAGACCCGTTTATGCATGAATTTTATATCGGGTGTACAACGGATAGCAAAACCGGCATTGGTTTCTTTAATGCTGCCGTTTTCGTTTACAATTATATAATGAGACGATTTCCAGAAGTTATACCAATTTGTTTTTAACAAATCATCAGTCTTGTTATTCTTCAGTATTTCTTTTATTTGATCCCAGCTCGAATTTGTATAAAACTCATCGGCATCCTGAATAATAAACCAATCAAAGCCAGCCTCTTTTGCTCTTGTTAAACAGGCATTGCGCATATCCTCCTCGGTAAGCCAATCGCCCTTAACTATTTCAATTTTATCGCTCGACGAAGCCGCAATAATATCTGATACTTTGGTAGGGTTTGTTTTGGTTTGACGCGAAGCTTCTATATATCCAAAAGGACGTTCGGCATGGGCAACATATATCTTATCAACGTGAGGTTCAATATTTTTTAAAACCTCACTTAAAAATCTGTTTACATTGTACGCCAAAACGTGGGCAGCAATTTTCATATATTATTTGAACTTATCAATTTTAAATTTCATTGTTAACCAAAGTTTTAAGGAACGAGTCGACATTGGAAAATTCAAAATCAGGATATTGTTGAATGAATTTGATATTTAATAAACCACCTTTTAGTGGTCTTTTTGCTGCTTGGTTAAGGTGAGCGGTTTGTACCGGGTTTAAAATAACGCTGGTATTATCCCTGAAAAAAGATTTTACTTTTAAAGCCAGGTGGTATCTGTCATAATAATCGGTAGAAGACAGATTATATATGCCTGTCTTATCGTCACGTATTAAACACAGCAGCATTCGGGCAATATCGCCGGCGTACACTGGGGTTGCAAACTGATCTATCGGCAAATCAAGTTTCTTCACTTCGTTTTGCTGCAGCCAGATTACAAGCCTGGCTATAAAGTTTTTTGAGCGCTCTTCTTCGCCATAAACATTTGTAATACGCGCAATGATATACTTATCCAGGCTTTTTACCAGCAGCTCGGCCTCAAGCTTATGTTTACCGTAAACATTTATAGGATTGGTAGGTGTTGATTCCGGGTAGGGGCCTTTTTCACCATCAAAAACATAATCGGTAGAGAGATATATAAGTTTGGCGTTGTTTCTATTGCAATAGTCAACCAATACTTTGGTAGAAAGTACCGTGGCTATTTCACTTTCCCTTTCATTGTTTTCGCAATAATCAACATTTGTAAGTGCTCCGCAGTGAATAATTATATCGGGTTTTACATTATCAAGTTGCAAGTTTTTTTCACTTACAGATAAAGGATCGTAATAAACGGTTTCCGGAGTTTGGAAATTTAAATGTGTTCCAACAACATCATAAAACTCATTTTTAAGCACATGTGTACAATGTGAACCCACAAGGCCCGAAGCACCGATAATTAGAATCTTCATTTATTTAAAAGGGGGATTTAAAGTCTCCCAGGGTGGTAAAAGATTGATCGCGAATTGATATAATGGGATTGGTTACACCCCAGTCAAATCCAAAAGAATCCCATTTTATGCCGTGGTCATGGTCTTTGCTGTAAACTGATGTTTGTAAATAAGTTACAATTGAATTTTCCTGTAGCGACAAAAAACCATGTGCCAGGCCTTCGGGTATGTAAACAAGCTTGGGCTGAGTATCAGACAGCGTTATGGTAAAATATCTGCCATAAGTTGCTGAATTTTTTCTGATGTCCAGCACTACGTCTGTAATGTTTCCTTTATTTATATAAACCAGTTTAGTATGCTGAGCAGACGGTGTTTGAAAATGCATCCCGCGTACTACATTCACGCCCGAAACAGAAAAATAGCTTTCTTTAAAATCGGTTACCAGGTTATGTTGAACAGAAAAATCATTATTAAATGTTTTAATAAAAGCACCCCTGTCATCACTCAATTTATTGAGATGTATAACCAGTAGCCCTTCTATAAAAGTTTTTTCTATCTCCATAAACCGTTACTGCAGATAAGTTTTTATTACAGAAAGTATATAATCATAATGGCTTTCATTTAAACCGGGCCATACGCCCAGCCAAAAGGATTGATTCATTATAATATCGGTGTTTTTCAAATCACCTACCACCCGGTGGTTGATATTTGCATAGCCGGGCTGCCGCAGTATGTTGCCTCCAAATAGCAGACGGGTTCCTATCTTCTTTTCTTCCAAATGCTGAACAAGCATGTGTCTGTCGGCGGCATCCCCTTCGCGTAAGGTTAAAAGGAAACCGAACCACGATGGATCGCTATTTGGCGTAGGCTCGGGCAATATGAATATATCTTCCAGTTCTTTCATCCGGCTATACAACGCAGCATAATTTTCACGGCGACGTTGTACAAAATGCTCCAGTTTTTTTAACTGAGAAACGCCAAATGCAGCTTGCATATCAGTTACTTTTAAATTAAAGCCAATATGCGAATAGGTGTATTTATGGTCGTATCCAAAAGGTAATGACCCCAATTGCTGTGAAAACCGGCAGCCGCAGGTATTATCTCTCCCTGGTTCGCAATAACAATCGCGCCCCCAGTCTCTGAAGCTTTCTGCAATTTTTGCCAGTTGAGGATTGTTTATCAATACGGCACCACCTTCGCCCATAGTGATGTGGTGAGCCGGGTAAAATGAGAACGTTGATATATCACCAAATGTTCCTGTCTTTTTATCGCGATAAGTAGCTCCTAATGAGTCACAGTCGTCTTCAACTACCCACAGGTTATATTTTTTTGCCACGCGCATTACCTCATCCAAATCAAATGGATTGCCTAATGAATGGGCAATCATGATAGCCTTGGTTTTTGATGAAACGGCCGCCTCAATTTGGTCTGACATTACATTATGAGTGGCAATATCAATATCAATAAAAACCGGTATAGCTCCAAACTGTATCATCGGATTAACAGTAGTAGGAAAACCACCGGCAACAGTAATTACCTCATCGCCGGGTTTTATTGCCCTGTCGCCAAGTTTAGGTGAAGTTAGCGCATAAAAAGCCACCAAATTGGCTGATGACCCGGAGTTAACCAATAATGCCTTTGGAGCCTTAAAATAGGCTGCAAAATCTTTTTCAAATTCATTGGCAAAACGTCCGGCTGTTAACCAGCCATCTAAAGCTGCATCTACACCTAACAATATATCTTCTTCATCAAGCACTTTGCCGGTAACGGGTATGTAATTTTCGCCCGGCACAATTATTTGTGTTGTTTTTGCTTTAGCAATTGCTCTTAGGCTTTTTTCTAACTCCTGACCGTTAATGTTTTTCAACATAATATTTTCTTAAACTAAAGTATTTTTAAATAGATGATATTGAGGGATACAACCTGTTAAATAGGGGTAAAGCTACGCGGATATAAAGTCTTTGACCTGATTTTCAGTGAAATTTATTACCTCTCCGGGATGAGTAACATAATTCTTATACCAGGCTATAGTTTTATCAATAGCTGTTTGAGCATTATACTTCGGATTCCAGCCCAGCTCGATTGACGCCTTGTTAATATCTAATTTTAAAAGACCAGCTTCATGTGGCTGATGTTCAGCAGATGTATTTTTAAAATTACCGCCTCCCCAGGCTTTGATAGCCAGATTAACCATAGCACTTACTGGCATGGCATCGTCCAGATGTGGTCCGAAATTGTAGGCAGAACTATAAAGCAGGGGAGAATTAAGTAATTTTTCTCCTAATATCAAATAACCTACTACTGGCTCAAGTACATGTTGCCATGGCCTGACTGCATTAGGATTACGTATACTTACTTCCTGTTGTTGCGAAAGTGCTCTCACAATATCGGGTATTAACCTGTCTTTTGCCCAATCGCCGCCGCCAATTACGTTTCCGGCCCTGGTTACAGCAATTGCTTTGCCGTGTTCATTGTAGTTTGATGGATTAAAAAAGGAGTTTCTGTAAGAGTCGATAACCAGTTCGGCACAGGCTTTACTGGCACTGTAAGGATCGTAGCCACCAAGTCTGTCTGTTTCCTTGTAAGGATGTTCCCATTCCTGGTTATGATATACCTTATCGGTAGTAATAATAATTAACTGGCAAGGTTTGTTTAAATATCGCACAGCATCAAGCACGTTTGCCGTGCCCACCGCGTTTACCTCAAAAGTTTCGGATGGGATTTGGTAAGATAAGCGAACAAGCGGCTGTGCAGCCAAATGGAAAATAAAATCGGGTTGAAAATCGATTATCGCTTTCTTTAAACCTTCTTTGTTTCTGATATCGGCAATAATGGAATCATTCAGACTGTCTCCGTTTATCAGGTTATACAAATTGTACTCAAACTCTGGCGATAAGGAGTAACCTTGTATCTCGGCCCCCAAAAGCGACAAAACCTTTAGGATCCACGATCCTTTAAAACCAGTATGACCCGTTAAAAAAACCCGCTTACCATTATAAGCTGCTTGTAACTGTTTTAACATATTACCAGATTTTCCATTTCGCTTTATTTTTCACCCAATCTTCCTCCAGCTCAACTTTATCTCTTAGTGTGTCCATCGGTTTCCAAAAGCCATGGTGTTTATAAGCACGCATTTGCCCGCTAAAAGCAATTTTTTCGAGCGGTTCTTTTTCCCATATGGTACTGTCGCCGTTTATGAAGTCAAATACTTCTGGCTGGCAAACAAAAAAGCCGGCGTTTACCCAGGCGCCATCACCTTTTGGCTTCTCTAAAAAAGCATTTACCTGTTCGCCTTCATCAATGTTAAGTGCGCCAAATTTACCTGATGGCTGTACCGCCGTTACGGTTAAAAGTTTACCGCCATCTGTATGAAACTTAACTAATTTTTTGATATCTATATCGCCAACACCATCACCATAGGTAAGCATAAATGGTTCGTTTCCAACGTGGGGTTGAACTCTTTTTATTCGCCCGCCGGTCATTGACTCATTTCCGGTATCCACCAGCGTAATTTTCCAAGGTTCAGCCTGGCTGTCGTGTATTTGTATGGAGTTATTTGACAGATCTATAGTAACGTCTGATTTATGGAGGAAGTAATTAGTGAAAAACTCTTTAATCACATATCCTTTATATCCCAGGCAAACTATAAAATCATTAAAACCGTGTGTTGAGTAAATTTTCATAATATGCCATAATATGGGCATACCTCCAATTTCAACCATGGGTTTTGGTCTTATTGAAGTTTCTTCAGACAGCCTCGTGCCTAGTCCTCCGGCTAGTATAACAACTTTCATTTATGTGGTTTTGCTTTAAATTAATTGAGGCTGACTTCCACGTCGTCGGTAAGTGGGTAAGTACAGCATAATAAATATTCGTCATTTTGAAGACCGGTGGGGAGGGTCTCCAATCCGGCATATTTTAGTTGCCCATTGAGGAGCTTTCCTTTGCAAAGCAGGCAATTTCCTACCTGGCACGAATAAGGCAGATCGATAAGGGCATCCAAACCTGCCTCTAAAATACTTTTACCCTTTGTTACTTCTAATGTATTACAAGTACCGTCTTTTTCAATTTTGACTGAACGCGTGATAATTTCGGCCAATTCTTTCTCGTCCTTTACTAACTCAAAATCTTCGGCATAAATGTTAGCAGCCGGGATATTTAAAATGTTAAGTCCTTTTTTAACAGACTCTTTTAAACCCGTTGGCCCACATATAAAGTGTACCGAATTGTTAATATCATTAGTTTTATTCATGAGGGATAACACCTCACCGGTTTGAATGCGGCCCTGTATAATGTTGGGGCAATCTTCTTTTACAATTAACTGGGTGTGAAAATGCCAAAGTGCAAAGGCATCGGAATATTGTTTAGCCAACTCGGTTAATTGATCATAAAAAATAACCGATTCAAAGTTTCTGTTACCATACACCAGCGTAACTTTAAGATTATGGTTATGCAACAAATGCTTAATTATAGAAAACAAAGGTGTGATACCACTTCCGGCACCCCATAAAAAAACATGACTGTTGTTTGATATTATAGATTCATTAATCACAAAATCGCCCATTGGCTCAATCACTTCTATCAGGTCGCCAACGCTAACTTTATCAAAAATGTGATTTGAAACAACTCCGCCGGGAACACGTTTTACGGTAACTTCCAGAAAAGGATCAATACCCGGTGAAGATGAAAATGAATAAGGGCGGATATATCTGCGGCCATTTATGTTAAAAATAAGTGTAAGATATTGCCCTGCCTGATACTTTACTTTTTTTAATGCCGGCTGCTTAAAACATACTGTAATAGTATCAGCAGTTTCTTTACGCAGCATTTCTACTTTAAGGGTATACTTAAGCATCTTAAATGACGGTTGTTTTATATTGAGCTAACCATTTCCACATTATTGGCGCTCATTGCTATTAACGCAATGTTTAAACTGGGTATTTCTACTTGTACTTGTTTTCCTTTTAATGCAACTACTACTCCCTGCATATTTCTGAATGCGCCCGCAGTAATCTTTATTTTGTGACCGGCCGAAATATTTAAAGCCTTTACAAATACTTTGTCGTGAGTATTTAAGAATAATTTAATTTGTTCTATCTCGGCGGTTGGAACAATTGCGGGTTTACCTAACCAATATACGTAGCTTATAATCCCCGGAACATCGGGCACCTTCCATTTCTGATTTTCATTAACACGGACAAACACGTAAGATTTAAAGAAAGGCTCCAGCACAATTTTCTCTCGGTCGCTCCATTGCCGGGTTACCTTGTCAAGCGGACAATAGTTTTCAAAACCGGCAATAGTTAGCAATTCTGCAACCTTTTTTTCCCATCGTGGTTTGGTATAAACTACGTACCAGTGTTTATCCAATTCTGCGTTTATAACAGTAGCCGTATTCATCTTTTATTACTTTTTACCAAACAGGCGTCCTATGTTTTTGAATATGTTGTTTGACTTATTCTTTTTAACGTCTTCTGCATAGTTATAACCGTAGCCATATCCGTACCCATAGCCATAACCTTGGCCATATCCCTGGCCAAAGCCCTGGTTGAATATGCCGCGCGGTTTTATACCATTAAAAATGATATTTATGTTGTTTAGCTGATTGCTGTTGTAAATTTCATCAATCATTTTCAAATACAATTTAGGCGTATAGTTATGCCGTATTACAAATAAGCAAATGTCAGCGTATGTATTAAGTAGTTTGGCGTCGGTAATTAAACTCACCGGCGGCGAATCAATTATCACATAGTCGAAATCATTTTTTAGCTCTTTTATTAAGGAATCAAGCTTTTTGTCAAGTAATAGCTCTGTAGGATTAGGGGCCGGTGCGCCAGCTGTAAAAACAAATAAATTGGGTATTTCGGGCAACGGCTTTTTGATTTCATCAATAGTAGCCAACCCGACAAGGTATTCGGCGATGCCATTTTCTCTCGATAATTTCAACATTTTAGCAAACTTGGGTTTGCGTAAATCCAACTCAAGCAGTGCAACTTTTTTATTTGCCAAAGTCATAGCTATAGCCAGGTTAATAGCCAAAAAGCTTTTTCCTTCGCCTGATATAGAAGAGGTAGTCAGAATAACATTCTTATCATCGCGAATCCCTTCATAACTTAAAGCTGTTCGCAGCGCCCTGAATTGTTCTGCAATTACGGTGTTATTACCGTCTTTTATTTTTATTGGTTCGTCGCCCGGATCGAATAATATTTCAGCAATAATAGGTGCGTAAGTGCCGTTAAAAATCTCTGTGCGGAAAAGCACTAATTTATTGTAAACCTCGCGTACCAATACAAAAGCTATTGATACCAGCATCCCCATCGCAAAACAGATAAAGTATATATTACTTTTAACAGGTTTTATGGGGAGGGGGTTAGTCTCGGCAGCATCAATAATGCGGCTGTCAGACACCGATGCAGCTAAAGATAATTGTGTTTCTTCTCTTTTTTGCAGTAGGAATGAATATATACCACTTTTAATCAGCTGATCGCGGCTAATCTCTACCAGGGCACGTTCTTTTTGCGGAACCTGCTTTAATGAGGCGTTAAGTTTATTATTATCAGTTTGCAATTGAAGCCTTGAGGCTAGTAAGTTTTGCCTGATAGTATGGATATTTTCGAGTATACTTGGTTTCAGCTGTTCAATTTGAGTTTTAAGATCAATAATTGACGGCGAGTTGTCACCCGAAACTTTTCTCAATCTGTTCAGTTGCAGGTCGTCTTCATAAAGTTTTAAAAGCAGCTGCGATAAAAGCTGATCGGTAATTATAGCTGTTCCGGGTACTACACCAGGTGCATCGCCTTTTTTTACAACATATTTTTCAACCTGATCTAATACAGAAAGCTGAATATTGATTTCGTTTATTTTAAGGTCACTCTCCTGTACACTGGTTAAAAACATTTTACCTTCTTCAGATACGTCAACAATATTTTCTTTCGATTTATATTGTTGTATATCTCCTTCAACTTTAGAAAGCTCCCCATTTACAATTCTTAACCTATCTTCCAAAAACTGAAGGGTGTGTGATGCAATGGTATTTTTATCTTCTATTTCGTTTTTACTATAGTCGTTAATTAAAGTGTTAAGAATGGCTTCGGCACGCTGCGGATTTTGATCGGTAAACTTTAATGTAATAACCGAAGACTGTTTTGAATTTGCGGATACTGAAAACGGACCTAATAGTTGTTTAGCAACGGTTTTAATTGAATTTAATTGAAGCGTGAAAGGATGTTTACTATTTGCTATAAATGAACTGGTACTATCAGCCGATTTGAAAATTTGAAAAGTTCCGTATGGCGTTTTTACAGCGGTGTTTAGTGGATAGTTTTTGTTATCTATTTTTACAGCATTTTTAGCCGGCAGGTATTCAAATATAATAGGATGTGGTGCATTTGCTATACTATCAGGATATAAAGCAACAAATTTAACAGGAGAGGATGGAAAAGACAGTACATCCCTAAGCTGCCCTTTTTGATAAATTTGAGCGTACAATCCCAGTTCCGTAACCACCTGTCGCATTAAAGAATGCGATTTTAGCACCACAAGTTCATTTTCTACATTTTTTTTGGTGCCTGATATATTTAATGATTCTAATATGTTTGAGCCTTCATTGTCATTTTTATCATCTTTTAACAGAATAGAAGCACTGGCTTCATAAATGGGTGTTTGATAACGAAGATATATCCACGCACCACCTATTGATATAACAAAAGTCAGTAAAAAAACAGGCCAATACGGAACATACCGATAAGCAATATTTTTAAAAAAGTTATTGGATTCATCCATTTCAGAGAAATCCGAATTTTCCCTTTTTTTTGAGGTGTTCATCAATAGTTAATTAATTATTTACGAATGGCCAATGATATTATAACCCCCAGTAATGATATTGCGCTTAAGAAAATAGGGATAGTTTGCGTACTTCTGTCTCCCTGGCCTGCTTTGGCCTTGTTACCCTCTATATAAATTAAATCGTTATTTTGCAGATAGTACAAATCCTTGTCAAATAGTTTATCATCATTTAAGCTGAAACGCTTGTAAATCAATTTATTTCCAACAAGCCGGGCCAGTAAAACATTATCACGTCTGCCAAAGGGTGTTAAATCCCCGGCCAGCCCAAGAGCTTCGGGCAGCGTAATTTTTTCGGTTGGAACAGGAATTACACCAGGATGATTAACCTCGCCTAATATGGTTACTTTGTAATTAAGAATACGCACGGTAACCATTGGGTCCAGTAAAATCTTTTTGTCAATAAGCGCTTTCTTTATTTCAGTTTCCAGCTCTTCTTTTGTTAACCCCGCAGCCTTAATAATTCCAATCAAAGGCAAGGTGACGTTGCCTTTTTCGTTAACCAGGTTGCCCGCGGCAGCGGTTCCGCTGGTTGGGATTGCGCCGGTTGATGGTGTGGCTGGCGTTATAGAGGTTCCTGATAATGACGCTGCTGAACCACCATTGGCTTGATTTAAAACGGCCATAGTCTGCGCATCCAGGCTCTCAATGGTAATTTGGAGCAAATCATTCCGACTTATTTTAAATACGGGAGGTACCGCCTGCATCTCAATAGTGGTGTCTCTTTTAACATTATTAAAGTATGCCAACTTTTTACTATCGACGCATGAATTCATAGTTAACATTACTACAAAAATGGTCAGTAAGGCGGATAAGCCGTTTTTTATGGATTTCATATAGCTTCGCTGCTCTCAGTCACAGATAATATTTCTGTTGCCGAGTTAAAAAAAGGGTTAATATCTAGTTTAAATGATATTAGGGAATCTTTAAAATAAATCAAAAACAATGAATTTTGATTATTAAAAAAACAATAATACGTGTGTTTTATTTAAAAAAACGCATGTATTGGGATATTTTTATTAACATTAATCAATAGGAAAGTATTGATTGTTTAAGAAGTAATAAAATCGTTACATTTTGTTTACTCCGCATTAATCTCAATAAATTATTAAATCAAAATGTTGCCGGTTTTTTCAAAATAAACCGTAGGCCTTAGCCATTTTTTTCTCCCAGTTTCCCATTTACCAACATTTATACGTAACTATTCTTTAATAAGTTAGCGGAAAATGCCTTTTTATATATAAAATGTTATAGAAGCCTGAAGATGAATAATCTTAAAACGAACAAACGCGATTTGATTTAAATCGCGTTTGTTTATTAGCCCTGTTTTTTGTTTTTCTTGGACCAACACTTGAGGAAAAATAATTCATTCATTAACCTATAGGTAATTATCCATGGTAGGCCATTGATTTCGATAATTCTTCATTAAACCTAAAGGTTTTGTCAAGTTTTTCGAGTTTTTGCATGGCGCGGTCATAGGCATCTTCTCCTAATAAAAGATGCACGGGAGGGGTTTCGTCAAAAGCAATTTTTATCATTGCCGCTGCTGCTTTTTCAGGGTCGCCAGCCTGGTTGCCATCAAGCTTTTGGTACCTGGCATGTGATGCTCTCACTTCTTGGTAATCGTCAATTGCATGTTTTGCCAATACTAAGGAGTCTTCGGTTAAAAAACTGGTTCTGAACGCCCCTGGCGCAACAACGGTAACCTTTATGTCTAAAGATTTTACATCTTCGGCTAATACTTCTGATAATCCCACTACTGCAAATTTTGTGGCCGTGTACAAGGCCCATCCAATGCCGCCTGTAATGCCTGCTATTGATGAAATGTTGATGATATGCCCTGATCGTTGCTTGCGGAGATAGGGCATTACATTGCGGATAACGTTAAGTGTGCCAAAAACATTGATATCAAAACAGTTTCGCACTTCCCGGTCTGTTAATTCTTCAATGCTGCCGCCAATGCCGTATCCGGCATTATTAATAACAACGTCAATTTGGCCAAAGGTGCAGTTGGTTTTAAGAATCGCATCGGCTACGCTGGCTTCATCGGCCAAATCAACTTTTAAGGGCAGAAAATTATCAGTTACCAGGTTAACGGCGTTTTTAAGCTCTTCAATATTTCTGGAAGTTGCAGCAACTTTTTGTCCCTTTGATAATAATTGTTTTACAAGGCTTAAACCAAACCCTTTAGAGGCTCCGGTAATAAACCATACTTTAGTTTGTTGTATCATATGATTGGTTTTTGTTGATACAAAAGTACGGCGCAAAATGCCCGTGTTGATTATATCTTTCAAACCAATGCTTACGAAATTCAAACAATTCTGAAGGCAGAAGGGGTGGTTTGGGTATGTTTCTTAAAAAAATTGTTAAAATGAGTAGGTTCTTCAAAACCCAAACTATAGCTTATTTCCGAAATATTCCAGTTGGTGTGCTTCAAGAGCGCTTTCGCTTCACTGGTTAAGCGTTCAAATATATGATCGGTGGTGGTTTTGCCGGTAGTGCGGCGTATGGCCCTGTTGAGGTGATTAACATGTATCGCTAACTGGTCGGCAAAATCTTTAGCGGAGCGCATGTTAAAACGTTGCGCGGGCGATTCAATCGGGAATTGGCGTTCAAGTAATTCTGTAAAAACCGCAGTAATGCGCGAATTGGCATCAGGGTGCCTGTAAAGCGTTTCTGACGGTTCTATTTTCATCGCGTAATGAATCATCTCGGTTACGTAATTGCGAAGCAGATCATACTTAAACCGATAGTCGGAATTAATTTCAGCAATTGCTTTTTCAAATATATTGCTGACATAAGTATCCTGATCGGTAGTTAGAATATAAGCGGGCTTACCGCCGATGGCAAACATAGGCAGTTCGTTAATTCCGTTCCGGAGTATTTCGGAAAAAAATGATTCTTTAAAAATGCAGAAAAAGCCCGACCGCTCTTCGGATAAATATTCAATGGTATAGGGTACTTGTGGATTAAAAAAGATAAGCGTGGTCCCATCTACTTCAATACTTTTATCGGCATAATTGTAAATGGCTTTACCTCGTAATAAACTAATTTTATAAAAATCCCTGCGGCTATACTTTATAGCCTTTGTTTTTTGTTCCTGGTTACTATCAATTTTGAAGACATTGAAATGTCCTAATTCTTGTCCCATGCATTCCGGAACATTTTGAAATTTGTTCTGATAAAATTGCTGGAGTGTTTCGGTTTCTGCCATAATACAACAAAGTTACATAATTCAAACTAAACGCTCATATGGATATTTATTGCTGTTGATGGCTTGAAAGTCTGTAATAAGCTTCGCACCCATCTAATAAAGTCGCAAATCAACCTCAAATATGACGCAATAGGCCCCTTGAAAGGGCCTTTTTTGCGATAGTTTTGTTAAAACAAAAATCAATGTAATGACTGTCAAAAAAATATTAATTGCGCAATATGATTTGCATAATTTGCTGTTTAACAATGTTATAGCAGATATTAACGATGCAGAGTCAAACCAATCTATTTTAGAACCAATGAACAATGTGAAATGGCTTGCAGGGCATTTGCTATGGGCGCAACGGAATCTGGCCCGAATGGGTGGTGCCGATGTGATAATTCCGTGGATGGAGCATTTTCTGCAAAAAAATGCCTCAACTCCTGAGGAGATCAACGCACCTAAAGGAGAGTTTCCAACTTTACAGCAAATTAAAGACAAATGGAATGAAATAAATCTGCCAATAAGAGCCGGTTTAGAAAGTTTACCGGAAGAAACGTTAAACCAGATAATTAGCAGTAATCACCCACTTTTTCCTTTTGATGACACATTGGCCGGTTTATTAGCTTTTATTAATCACCATCAGGCTTATACCATTGGGCAAATAGGTATTTTAAGAAGAGGGATGGGCAAGGAAGCAATGAAATATGACTAAGGCTTAAAGCAGGCAGCGTTGCCTGCTTTAAGTTTGATAAGAGATTATCCCAAGGCAATAGACAGGTCATCAATTAAATCGTCAATATGTTCCAGCCCTACAGATACCCTCAATAAATTGAACGGCGTTTTTGTGTCCGGGCCCTCAACTGAAGCACGGTGCTCAATTAAACTTTCAACGCCTCCCAAACTGGTGGCCTGGGTAAACAGTTTAAGGCTATTAATAACTCGTTTAGCTTCTTCAGGTCCGCCTTTTACGCAAAAGGACAACATACCGCCAAAACCCGACATTTGTTCTTTTGCAATTTGATGCTGCGGATGTGAGGGCAAGCCCGGGTACATTACTTTTTCAACTTTTGGATGTTTTTCTAAAAACTCGGCAAGTAATTGTGCATTTTGAACATGCCCTCTAACGCGATAAGGTAATGTTTTAATACTGCGGGCAAGCATATAACAATCCATTGGCGAGGGAATGGCACCACCCATTTCCTGCACCTGCCTTATTTTTGCCCATTTTTCATTTTTTTCTTTAGTAATTAAAACACCGCCCATCAAATCACTATGACCGCCAAAATACTTAGTTGATGAATGCATTACCAAATCGGCTCCTAGCGCTAAAGGTTGCTGACAAATAGGCGTGGAGAAGGTATTGTCGCAAGCCACCATAATATTTTGTTGACGAGCGATGGCAACTACTTTCTTAATATCCGTAATCTTAAGTAAGGGGTTTGATGGGGTTTCTATCCAAATTAAGCCGGTTTCCGGTTTAATTTGTTTTTGTAATATGTCGGAGTCGTTAATATCTATAAAATCAAAGGTCAGAATACCAGCAAAAAGGTTTTTGAGCTGATTGCGCAAGCCATGATACATATCATCGGGCGCAATAATATGGGTACCAACCGGAAGCGATTGAAATACCGCCATACCTGCTGCATTTCCCGAAGCAAAAGCTGCTGCATCGGCTCCGCCTTCTAATTTCGCCAGTACATTTTCCAATAATGTTCTGTTGGGGTTGCTGGCGCGGCTATAAATATGTCCGCCCGGATAAGTGCCATCTGCGGCGCGCTCAAATGTTGTGGAAAGTACTATTGGCTGGATAACCGCTTTTGACGATGGATCAACATGATTGGCTGCGTGTATGGCAATGGTTTCTATCTTCATTTCAGGGATATTTGAATAAATGATGTTGCCGTGAGTTTGAAAGAAAAGCGGGATAATAACGCACAGCAATAACAATGCAATAATAAAAACTTATAAATTAGTACAAGGAATGATTGCAGTATTTCTGAAAATAAATTATGAATGATATAAACGAAGCGGTAAAAAGACTGGGACAAACCTTAGAAGACTTTTTTAATCAGAACCTTGAGGAAATTAATTGGGATGAAAAGCAGGCAATAGATAAATGGTCAAAAAAGCAAATCATCGGGCATTTGATAGATAGTGCACAGGTTAACTTGCAACGTTTTGTGAGATGTACTTATGAGGCCAATTTTAAGTTGATATACCAGCAGGAACAATGGGTTAAAGTACAACGATACCAGGAAACTGATATTGAGGATCTATTGATTTTATGGAAATTGTTAAATAAGCAGATCATCAGATTATTTGAAGATTATCCGCAAGATAGATTTGATGTTCAGTGCGATACAGGCAGGGATGAGCCAAGCCTGCACACCGTATCGTGGCTTGCGCTGGATTATGTTGATCATCTCCATCATCACCTGAAACAAATAAGAGCATGACGCCAGGTAATCAAATAACGGGATATTCAGGTACACCATTAGCCAAAAAACTGGGTATAAAAGATGGTTTTAATATCAAATTAATAAACCCACCGGCCCATTACTTTGATTTGTTTACGGACTTACCAGCTAACTTATATTTTGTCGATGATGGCACCAAAACGGATTTAATTCATTTTTTTACTATATCACAAGATGAGTATTTTAAGACCCTGCCGCAGTTAAAAGCACAGATTAAATCAAACGGTATAATATGGGCATCGTGGCCAAAAAAATCATCAAAAATGGCAACAGATATTACCGAAACCATTATAAGGGATTATGCCATTCAAACAGGCCTGGTTGATATAAAGGTATGTGCTGTAGATGAAATTTGGTCGGGACTTAAATTGGTAATCCCGGTAAAAAATAGATGACGCTTTTAACACAATCCAAATTAAACTAATTGTTTAACTTTGGGTTTCTTTTAATAATCATATGCCTAAAATAGAACTTTCGCGTGTTAGCGGCGATTATGGCTTCGAAGCCACAGACGAATATGGTCATGTTGTAAAAATGGATAGCAGCCCCGAAAGCGGCGGGCAGAATTATGGTGTAAGGCCGATGCAAATATTATTGATGGGTTTAGCAGGTTGCTCGGCTATTGATGTAATTGCCATTCTGAAAAAACAGCGTCAGGAAGTAAAGGATTACAAAATGGTTGTAAACGGCGAGCGCGAAGCAGGAAAAGAGCCATCACTTTGGCAAACAGTAAATGTAGAATTCCATTTATATGGCGATATCGACGAAGATAAAGCAGCTAAAGCAGTTGAGCTTTCTATTAACAAATATTGCTCCGTTGCTGCTACTTTAGAAAAAGCCGGTGCCGATATTAAATATAAGGTGTTTGTGCATTCGGCATAATTAACACTTCATAAACCCTCTTAAAACTTATTATATTAAAGGAATGCAGTTTTGCGATTGCGTTCCTTTGTTTTTTCATATCCGGTAATTGTAGATTTCAGGCCGCGATTCTACATGGAAAATTGGCTGCTGATATTTGAAATATTCGTCTTATCATTTCCATATCTATTTACATAATAAATATTATTTTACTTTTCGTTTTTTTGAAATTCATTAAAATTAAATAGGGTAGTCCAACCTGTTTTTGTTGGTTTAGGATGATATGGAAATGGGCAACAAATATCATTATACACTACATAAGTGTACTCTTTTAAACGCATGTCAAATACACTAAGTATAGTACTGGAAATGTCAAAATTTATTGATGGGGTTTGATATATACTTCTTTGATGTTATCCTTTCTTTTTGTTTGTTATTCAGTGAGTTATATAATTAATTTAATGGTTAATTTTTTTATATTTTGCTTATACTGATTGGATTTATGCGTCACGGAATTTGACTGGCATCAATGTTGACTAATGTGGTTGTGTTTTTTATTAAAAACACTAACTAAATATCAACTTATGAAAGTAAATTTAAAAAAGGCCTCCCTGGTATTATCAGGAATACTGGCAGGAGGGAGATTATTGGCTCAAACGGCCGATTCTTCGCATGTAGCGACAGATTATGTGAAACCCTTTTCGGGTAATACTTTTTACAACACATGGTCTATCGGCGTTAACGGCGGTGTCCTAACGCCCTATACCATTTTTGGTTCAAACCGTAATCAGGATTTTACTCACCCTAAATCTGAGATTGGGTATGGAGTTTTTATCCAGGATCAGGTTACACCAACTGTAGGCTTCCGGGTTGATTACCTGGGCGGTAAAGTTGAAGGTAATGACAGCCAGGTAGATGCATTAGGCGATAGCTATAGTCATTTCTCAACTAAACTTCATTACGGAATTAGCTTAAGCACTGATATAACGGTAGGAAACATAAGCTGGCATGATAATAAAAGTGCTATTCAGCCCTATTTTACTGCGGGTGGCGGTATAATGAGTTACACTCCTGTAATTACTACTACAGCCGGCGTTACCTCAAATTTTAAAACAGACGGCAGCGGATCAATCAATGAATTTTACGTTCCTGTTGGCGTGGGGCTGAAATTTAACGTCGCCCCCGGAATAAACCTTGACTTGGGTTACCAGGTGAACTTTGTTTATTCTGATAATTTTGATGGTTATAAATACGGGTTAAATAATGACCGTTTTTCTTATGGCCACATCGGTCTTGAATTCGCTTTAGGCCACCGTAAGCCGCAGTTGGCTACTCATAATCCGGTTTCATCTATGCGACAGGAGTACATGTGGGAAAATCAACACACTAAAAATGAATTGCAGGCACAGATTGATGCCGAAAAAGCACAAAACGATCAATTACGAAATGATTTGAATACTACTAATGCTAACCTCGCCAAATTCACAACAGATAGCGATGGCGATGGTGTACCCGACTTTTATGATAAATGCCCGAACACCCCGCCGGGAACAAAAGTTGATGGATCTGGTTGTCCACTACCGAAAGCTGAAGTTAAAGTTTACATAACTGATCAGGACAGAGAGGTTGTTAAAGAAGCTATCAGGAATCTGGAATTTGATTTTGCTAAATCAACCATCCGTGAGCATTCCTTCGCAAGTTTGGATAAAGTAGCCCAATTGTTGATCGATAAGAAGTTTCATTTGAAATTAGCCGGTTATACTGATAATGTTGGTTCAGTAGCTGCTAATCTTAAACTTTCAAATGATCGTGCAGAAGCTATCAAAACTTATCTGGTAGGTAAAGGTGCTGATGCATCATTGATTAATGCCGAGGGTTATGGAAAGGCTCATCCTATTGCAACAAATAAAACTGCAGCAGGTCGCCAAATCAACCGTAGGGTTGAATTCTCTTTGTATTAAGTATGTGAATTAAGAGTAAAGATATTAGAGCCAGGAATCAAGAAAAAATCAGCTTATTTTCTTGACTCTTGGTTCTTAACTCTTGATTCGCGTTAAGTATTAATCTTGGTACTATAAAACAACAAAGCCGCTTAAATAAGCGGCTTTGTTGTTTTAATGAGGATTATTATTCTGCTTCAAAAAATTCTGTTAATGCGCCGAAATAGGCATTATCCCATCCTTCAACTAAATCGTTATAGTCTTCATCGGGAATATTGGTATGCTTTAATTCGACTGATGTGGCCGTTTTATCAGCATGAAATTTTATGGTAACGATGGATGCTTCCGGTTGCCCGTCAAAATACCATTGCTGGACAATTTTTTTATTCTCCTCAAATTCCAGGTTTTTACCTACAATGCTACCTTCCCACAGTGAAAATTCAGATCCCGGCTCAGTCGACATTTCTGCCTGTTCACCTGTCCATAACTCTATGGTAATCGGGTTGGTTAATGCAATATAAATTTCTTCGGGCGTAGCAGTAATACGGTAATATTTTTTAAAGTCCTTCATTGTTATCAGGCTGAATAAACGCTGTCAGCGCTTCAAAATTAACCTAAAGGAAGCACAGTTTTACCATAAAGTTCATTTAATACATTGGCTATGCCCGCATAAATGGCTACTGCTCCACAAAAAATGCCTTCATAGCCTGCAATCTTGCCTATGCCTTCCACTCCGGCATGCTCGGCTGCCAATAAAAAGAATAGTATGGTTAAACTGGCAAAAACTATCTGCAAGGCCCGGTTCAATTTTAAAGTGCCGAAAAAAAGCCCAAACGTAAAAATGCCCCATATAATCAGGTAGGCACTCATGGCACCGTCAGAAGCTGCCGGAGCCCATCCAAACTTAGGTATTACAATTAGCCCCACTAATGAAAGCCAGAAAAAGCCGTAAGAAGTAAAAGCAGTTAGTCCAAAAGTGTTATTCTTTTTAGCTTCAATAATGCCGGCAATTACCTGTGCCAGGCCACCATAAAAAATACCCATGGCTAATATCATGGAATTAAGTTCAAAAAAACCGGCATTATGCAAATTGAGTAAAACAGTGGTCATGCCGAAGGCGCAAAGGCCAAGAGGGGCTGGGTTGGCAATGCCATCCTTTACCACAACAGGTGTTGTTGGAATCATGATTTTAAAAAGGGTTTAATTGGTTTATACCGCAATTTAATTTTTATAAATGCCTTTAGCAATTTTATTTTTCAAACCGATGAGTAACTTTATCGTTAACTATTGAAGTATGCAAAAACTGGTATTGCTTCGCCACGGCGAAAGTGTTTATAATAAAGAAAACCGTTTTACCGGCTGGACAGATGTTGATTTATCTGAAGAAGGTGTAAAGCAGGCCATCCGCGCCGGTGAATTGCTGAAAAAGCACGGTTATAGTTTCGACGTTGCATTTACCTCCTTATTAAAAAGATCCATAAAAACACTTCATTTAGTTTTAGAAGAGGTTGACAACCTGTGGATTCCCGTGCAAAAATCATGGCGCTTAAACGAACGTTTTTACGGAGCACTACAAGGCCTAAATAAAGCTGAAACAGCCGCAAAATATGGCGAAGAGCAGGTTCATAAATGGCGACGCGATCCAAATGAGCTGCCGCCGGCTATTACAAAAGATGATGACCGTTATCCGGGTAAAGACATTCGTTATAAAGAGCTCACCGAGCGCGAGTTACCATTAACCGAAAATCTAAGCCAAACCATGGATCGGGTTTTACCTTTCTGGAATGAATTTATAGTGCGGGATATAAAAAAGGATAAGAAAGTAATTGTATGCGCGCATGGCAATAGCTTGCGTGCCCTGGTACAATACATTGATCACCTTACAGATGAGGAGGTAAGCAATTTAGACATTCCTACCGGAACGCCTTTAGTTTATGAGTTAGACGAGGGTTTGGAAAGGATAAGGCATTATTATCTGGAATAACGCTTTCTATCGAAAAATAGCAAAGACGCGAAAAATTGCGTCTTTGCTATAATATTTTAACCCATTGCTTTATTTAACGCTATAATAGCTTCATCAAAATCTTCGCGGTCAATCAGGAACTGGATATTCACTTTGCGCAAAGCAAAACCACCGCTTTTAATGTTGATACCTTTTTCGGCCAAAGCGTTTGCTGATTTGGCCAACAGGCCCGGTTGATCCATATTGGAGCCGATAAGGCAAACCATAGCAGCTTTTTCAACGGTAATTTTTTCGAAGTTATCTTCTAACTCGCTGATTAATTTTTTATTTAAATCCTTTTCCCAAATAACAATCGAGATACTGTTGGCGCTGGTTGCCTTAAAGCTATAGCTAACGCCAAACTTGTAAAATAACTGCATGATCTCCAGGTCACTGCCCGGTGTACCCACCATCGAAGGATCATAGATATCAATAATCAATACCTTTTCGGTACCGGTGATTACTTCAACGCGCTTATGTTCGCAGATATATTCGCGGGTAATCAGCGTTCCTGGATGCTCAGGCTCAAAAGTGTTTTTGATACGGAGATTAATATTGTTTATCTCCAGTGGTTTGGATGCCTTGGGATGGATTGCTTCCATACCCACATCAGCCAACTGATCGGCTACATCGTAATTGGTATAACCCACAGGATGGCAGTTATCAACCCCAACCAAAACCGGGTCGGCAGTGCATAAATGGTATTCTTTATGAATGATAGCTTCGTGCGGCTTTACTTCAACCGCTATTTTGCTAAAAGTAACTTCAGAGTAGCCACGGTCAAACTCGCGCATAATACCTTCTGTACCTTTTGCGTAGCCTGTTGCAATGCAGATGGTGTTTTCGAAATCAATATGTTGTAAATCTTTCTTAATACGCTGATCGATGGTGTAGGAGTGGTGATCATTAAAGCCGCTTAAATCAATTAAAGTGGCATTAATGCCCATATTCTGCAATATATTGGTAAAGTTAAAAGCCGAATGGGTTTCGCCAATTGATGCCAATATTTCTCTTGCAGCCTGCAATATTCCCTCTTTGCTTACATAACCAGAAGCCAGTATATTAGCAAGGTTTTCGAGGTACGTTTGTGCGTCTCTTATCCGTTTTTCAATAAATTGATTGGCCGTAGTAAGTTCAAGACCCAGGGGTTGATAAGTTTTGTTAATGGCCTTTAATTTGATGATCAGTTCGTTTAAAGGTTTATGAAAATCCTGGTAATTTGCCAGTTTGTGATAAACACCCGGCTCACCTGTTTTCTTATCCTCCAGCAACAAATTGGTAACACCCGAGAAAGCGGATACTACAAATATCCTGTTATATAATTGCTGCCCTTCGCGTTCAAAAAGTATAATATTTTTTATTACGTCGCCTAATGCGGTCATGGACGTACCGCCAATTTTTTCTACTGTTAACATTTTAAAATAACATTTTGCCTCCCTGGCACTAAAACTATACCATCAGCAAAATAATGGTTTATTAATTGGAATATTGAGTTATATAATTTGATTTTTAATTGCTTTTACCGCTTAGATACTTCGTTCAATAAATATCAATTTGATAGCTTTTTATTAAATTGATATTTGCCGCACTGCATTATCCCTGGTAAAGATCGCCTGCTTTTTGGGCAGATAACTTTATACCTTTTATCATGGCAGAACTAAAGCCATTGTGTTCCATTTCATTCAATCCTGCTATGGTACAACCGCTTGGCGATGTTACCTTGTCAATTTCCTGTTCGGGATGAGATGATAGTTGTAATAGCAAATCTGCCGCACCTTTAGCTGTTTGAGCTGCCATTTTTAAAGCATCATGCGCATGAAAGCCAATTTCGGTACCACCTTGTGATGCAGCCCTGATAGAGCGCAGGAAAAAAGCAATGCCGCAGGCACACAGCGCCGTGGCCGAAGTCATCAATTCTTCATTGATTTGTATGGTGGTACCAACGGTATCAAATAGTGATCGTACAAAATTAATGCTTTTTGATGCACCATTGTCTGTTGCAATACAAGTCATTGACTGGCCTATTGCTATAGCGGTATTAGGCATAGCACGAATAATCTGAACATTCATATCCAGCTGTTTACGGATATCACCACAACTCACACCCGAAATAACCGATATAATTAACTGTTTTTCGGTTTTAATAGATGGTTTTATTTCTTCCAGTAATTTATTAAGCTGTTGTGGCAATACTGCCAGTACAACAAAATCAGCCTTTCGTACGGCCTTAAGGTTATTATCTGTAATGTGGTATCCCTGTTCTCCAAAATCTGCCAATGCGCCAACATTTCTGCGGGTAAGCGAAATTTGTTGTGGTTTACATTTTCCGGACTTTACAAGCCCTTTAGCCAGTGATAAGCCTATATTCCCACTTCCTAAAATTGCAATATGCTGCTGTGAATTCATAAGCTTTTACTTAAACGTGTTCCAAATGGTTGATTATCTTTTAACTTGCCCAAATCATCCGAATGACCAATAATTACGGCATTTACGCCATTGTCAATAGCAGCAAATGCATTATCCAATTTAGGTAACATTCCGCTGTGGATGATCTGGTCTTTTTTTAATTCCTCATATCGCAAGGGATCGATATCATTTATAAGCGACTGCTCATCTGTTATGTCTTTTAAAACACCCTTCTTTTCAAAGCAATAAATAAGTGTTGTATCGTATAACTTTGCTAAGGCTACCGCCAAAGCAGAGGCTATGGTATCGGCATTAGTATTTAAAAGCTGCCCTTCGCCGTCGTGCGTTAAAGCACAAAAAACAGGGGTAAAGCCCGCTTCCATTAAACTGCTGATGTTTTTTGGGTTGATAGAGTTTTCATTAATATCTCCCACAAAACCATAATCAATAGTTTTTACCGGTCTTTTTTTTGCCCTTATAAAATCACCATCGGCTCCGGTAAGGCCAATGGCGTTATTACCGAAATGCTGTAGCTGGGCAACTATATTTTTATTAATTAAACCGCCATATACCATGGTTACCACCCGCAACGTCTCAATATCAGTTATCCGGCGCCCATCAACCATTTTGGGTTCAATGCCCAGTGTTTCGGATAGTTGAGTGGCTACTTTGCCACCTCCGTGTACCAATATTTTATGGCCGGGTAATGCGGTAAAGTCTTTTAAAAACCGGTGTAAGTTCTCGGAGTTATCAATTACATTGCCACCAATTTTAATAATATGCAAATTTCCGCCTTTGTTAGTTTTTTCCGCTTTCTCCGAAACTGCATTAGTTTTATCCATATTTACTACATTATTAACAAATAGAACATAAAAAATATACATATTATGTCTATTGCGGCTAAAATTAATAAAAAACGACCTATTTTATTAATTTTTTGGCTAAAAACAGGCGTTTTTATGTCAAATTATTTAACAGGCGTTAATTTAACATAAATTTAATATAAAATAATAATGGTTGTTATGTAATAACACATTTATTATTCCGATAAGTTTTAAAACCCGCGCAGCTATATTTTGTTAATATCCTATAAATTGTTAAGCTTGGGTAAGGTTGGATAAGATGACAATAGGTTAATGAAAGATTATGTATAATTGAGTTTTAAGAATAGCATATGTTTACAGTTACCCAGGAAAAAAGTACAACAAAAAGATCGCGTGTGGTAATTATTGGTGGAGGATTTGGCGGCCTGTCTTTAGCCAAAAAATTAAAAAATGCGCCGGTTGATGTTTTATTGCTCGATAAGCATAATTATCACACTTTTCAGCCCCTGCTTTACCAGGTGGCCATTGGGGCCATAGCTGCTGATTCCATTGCGTTTCCCATTAGAAGGATCTTTACAAAGTATAACAACTTTAGTTTCAGCATGGCCTATGTGCAGAAGATTAACCCTGAATCTAATACTTTGGACACCAATATTGGCACCATTCATTACGATTACCTGGTAATAGCAACGGGCTCCGATACCAATTTTTTTAATAACAAAGAGATTGAGCATTTTGCCATGCCGATGAAGAATATACCGGAAGCGCTAAACCTGCGAAGCCTGGTTGTTCAAAACCTGGAAACAGCACTGGTTACAGCCGATATGCGGGAAAAGTTTGCGCTGATGACCTTTGTGGTGGTAGGCGGCGGCCCTACGGGTGTTGAATTGGCAGGTGCTCTGGCCGAAATGCGCCATTTAATATTGATGCAGGATTATCACGGACTAAGCAAATTTGATATGCGGGTTTACCTGGTTGAGGGAAAAGACAGGCTACTGGCTGCTATGTCTTCACAGGCATCAATAAAGGCTAAAGAGTTTTTGCAAAATGCCGACGTAACCATATTTAACAGCGCCCATGTGCAAACCTATGATGGTTTTTACTTAACCATTGATAATGGCAAAACCATAAAAACCCGCAATGTTTTATGGGCAGCTGGTGTAAAAGGCGAAATGCCCGAAGGCCTCCCGGCCGAAACAGTTAACAAAACCAACAGGATTTATACTGATACCATCAATAGGGTTAAGGGATATGAGAATATTTTTGCAATAGGTGATGTTGCCATTATGATTACGGACGAATATCCGAATGGGCATCCGGGACAAGCGCCTGCGGCTATCCAACAAGGTGAACAACTAGCTAAAAATCTTATTCGCCTGGTAAATGGAGAAGCTACCGTTCCTTTCAAATATAAAGATAAAGGCTCATTAGCTACAATAGGCCGTAATCAGGCAGTTGCTGATTTAGGTAAACTTCATTTTCAGGGATTTTTCGCTTGGTTGTTATGGGGGGTAGTTCACCTTATATCATTGGCTGGATTTTCAAATAAAGGTATTGTGTTTTTAACTTGGGCCATTAATTATTTTAATAAAAACAGTGATAACAGGTTGGTAGTTAGATATTTTAATGTTCAAACGCGCAAGGCCGAATATGAATCTAAATAAGTAACAAACTTTAAATTAACCGTAATGTTTTATTACCTTACCATAGTAATAAAAGCGTAAATGGATATATTTCTGGTTATTACCTTACTTGTTTTAGTTAGTGCTTTTTGTTCTTATTTAAATGCACGTTTTGTAAAACTGCCGGGTGCCATTGGTATAATTACCATAGCCATAGTGGTTTCTGTAATTACCATCGTAATTGATAAATTGAATCCAGATGGAGCGCATTATCTTTCGGTATTAGCCAAAGAGATTCATTTTCCCGAGACAGTTTTAAATATAATGCTGGGGTTTTTGTTGTTTGCAAGCTCATTTAATGCTAATAATAAAAACCTCAAAAAAGAGGCGAGGGCGGTATTGGTTTTAAGTACCGTAAGTATTGTTATCTCTACAGCAATATTTGGCGCTTTGTTCTATGGTTTAGCGCTGCTTTTCAATTTAGGGATACCCCTGATTTATTGTCTTTTATTTGGCGCGTTGATATCCCCGACTGATCCCGTCGCAGTATCAGCAGTGATAAAAACCTCTAAAATACCTCAAAATTTGGCCACCATTATTTCCGGCGAATCTTTGTTTAATGACGGGGTAGGATTGGTGCTTTTTGTTACCCTGCTGGAAATTATAGATTCAGGATTGGAGCACATGACCTTTGCAAAAACTGTTGTACTATTTGCTCGGGAAGTCTTCGGTGGAGGCGCATTGGGATTGATATCAGGTTTTATTGCGTTTAGGTTGATGAAATCAATCAATGATTTTCAAACCATTGTGCTCATATCCTTATCATTGGTACTAAGTATTTCAATAATTGGCTCGTATTTGCATTTATCTGTTCCTTTGGCGGTAGTTTCGGCCGGATTATTTGCCAGTAATTATACCATTAATGGCGATGAGCATGAAAATTCGCATGAAGCACTCGGTAGATTCTGGCACCTGATTGACGAAATGCTGAATACTGTTTTATTTGTAATGATTGGCCTACAAATGATCAATTTCCCTTTTTTAAAAGATTACTGGTTAACCGGTGCCGCTGCAATTATCATTACACTATTTGCCAGATGGATAAGTGTTTTGCTGCCCTTAACTATGTTTTGCCCTAAGCTGAAAATAAATTTTAGCGGTATGAATGTGCTTACCTGGTCGGGTTTGCGGGGAGGGATTTCTATTGCACTGGCCCTGTCCCTGCCAGATAGTCCGTACAGGGATCTTATACTTTCGGCAAGTTACTTTATTGTGATCTTCTCTATCGTGGTTCAGGGATTAACCTTAAACAAGGTCATTAACCGGCTGATAAAACCGGTTTAGAAGATGAGTTATTCTTTTTTCTTTAACTGCGACATATAACCTGCAATGTCTTTTTCATTAGTGTTTTCAGAGTTCCCCAATTCTTGAACAATATTGTCTATTTCCTTTTGCGTTTTGTTCTGACTAAGCTTACTTTTTGCCTGCAATTCATCAACAACAATCTCGAAAGCTGTAATGCCTTTCATCATATTGGTTTTAAAACTATCGGACAGGTTATCCCATTGTTTTAAATAATCAGCCTCATAATAACTGATAGTTTCCTTCAGTAAAGCAGCTTTTTTGTCTTCTCCTTCTAACAAAGTGTATTTACCGTAAGCGTGTACCGCAATATAGTTCCATGTGGGTACGCTTTCAGTTTTTTCGTAATGTTTGGGCGAGATATAGGCATGCGGCTCTGTAAATATTACTAAGACACGAGTGTCTATGCTATCGGTAGCCTGTGGATTGACTTTTGCAAAATGCGATTTTAAGATAATTTTATCATCCTGTATACTAATAATAAAAGGTAGGTGAGTAGCAACTGGTATCCCATCTTTTACAGAAACTATGGTAGCAAAGCTATACCGCTGCATAAAACTGATGGCTTGCTGACGATCTTCGAGCTTATTGATTGATGGGATGTACATTGTTTGATTGGGTTGATAAACCCACTAATTTAAAGAATATTAACAACTTAATCTAAATTCAACATCATCCTAAATCAATTTATTCTAACTAAATCCAACCCAGTCTAACTTAATCCAACTCATTCAACTAAACTAAACCAACCAACCCCTCCAACATGCGTTTTAGCACTGCTTGTGCTGCCCAAACGCGGTTTGCTGCTTCGTGCACCACTACAGAGTGTTTGCCATCCAGTATTTCGTCAGAGAGCTCCAAATTGCGGCGTACAGGCAGGCAATGCATTATTTTTGCATCGTTGGTGATTTTAAGTCTGTCATTGGTGAGCATCCAATCCTCATTCCCGCCAAATACTTTTCCATAAGGCTCATAAGCCGACCAGTTTTTTACGTAGATGAAATCAGCATCAGCAATCGCTTCATCCTGGTTGTATGTTATAGTGGCTCCTTTGGTGAAATCACTGCAAAGTTCGTAGCCTTTGGGATGAGCAATAACGAAATCAACATCGGCCTTACACATCCATTCAGCAAATGAATTGGGTACGGCCTGCGGCAGTGGTTTAATATGCGGGGCCCAGGTTAAAACAACTTTAGGTCTCGCCCGTGTTTTTAACTCTTCAATTGTAACCAAATCGGCCAAACTTTGCAACGGGTGACGTGTTGCCGATTCAAGACTCACTATTGGCACGCCACAAAATTCAACAAATTTGTTAAATATCGTTTCGCTATAATCCTCGTCGCGATTCTTTAAACCGGGAAATGAACGCACACCAATAATATCGGCATATTGCCCCATTACTGCCGCAGCTTCTCTAATGTGCTCTACGGTACTGCCATTCATCACCACATTATCGCGAAGTTCCAGTGCCCATCCTTCTTTATCAATATTCAGCACCATTACATTCATACCCAGGTTTAAAGCAGCTTTTTGCGTGCTCATGCGGGTACGTAAGCTTGGGTTTAAGAATACCAATGCCATGGTCTTATTTTCTCCTAAATCCTTGTAAGCATAAGGAAATTGCTTTAGTTGCAAGGCTTCTTTAACAAGTGCGTTAACGTCGGTAACATCATTAACAGAGGAGAATAATTTCATGGCTTTATTGAGAGAGAGTGAAAATTTATTGATTGAGTACTTTTGTAAACGATTCCAGGAACCTGTCAGCATGCGCCTTCGTTAAATTAAGGGCAGGCAACAGTCTGATAACATTCGGTTTTGCTTCGCCGGTAAAAATATGGTGCTTAAATAACAGGTCCTTTTTTACATGCGCTAATTCCGCTGGTAATTCAATACCGATCATTAAGCCACGTCCGCGCACTTCTTTTACCTTTTCAAACTTCTTAAGCTCAACAATTAAATAACCGCCAATTTCTGCTGCGTTTTGTAAAAGATTATCTCTTTCTATCACTTCTAATACAGCTAAACCAGCCGCACAAGCTAAATGGTTCCCCCCAAAAGTGGTGCCCAGCATGCCATAAGCCGGTTGTATTTTGGGCGATATGATAATGCCTCCAACCGGGAAGCCATTACCCATACCTTTGGCCATGGTATAAATATCGGCATTTATGCCTGCAAAATCGTGCGAAAAGAATTTGCCTGTTCTGCCGTATCCGCATTGCACTGAATCAGCAATGAAAACAGCATTATGTGTATCGCACAGACTTCTTATTTTTTGTAAAAAGCTTTCAGGAGCAACCTGTATACCGCCAACGCCCTGTATACCTTCAATAATTACAGAAGAAATCTCATTTTCTGCAAAAGCTTTCTCCAATGCAGCTTCATCTTTCCATGGTAAAAAAATGGCATTTTCAGTTTCGTTAACCGGAGCCACAATTTTAGGATTATCTGTAACGGCTACAGCTAAAGAAGTACGGCCATGGAAAGCTCCGGTAAAGGCGATCACTTTCTTTTTCCCATTATAAAAGGAAGCCAGTTTCAATGCATTCTCGTTTGCTTCAGCTCCTGAATTACACAGAAATAACTGGTAATCTTCCTTACCCGAAACATGACCCAATTTCTCGGCCAATTGTTTCTGTAGTGGAATTTCTATAGAATTTGAATAAAAACCTATTTGATGCAACTGATCTTCCAATCGTTTTACATAATGCGGATTAGTATGACCGATAGATATAACAGCATGGCCACCATAAAGATCCAGATATTCCTGTCCTTTATCATCATATACTAAACTGCCAACACCTTTTACAATGTTGATGGGATTGATTGGATATACGTCAAATAGTTTCATTTATATTGAGCTTAAAGCTGAAAGCGAAAAGACCAAAGCTTTTTCTAATTCAGTTTTTTAATTATTAAATTGATTAAGTTGTATTAAAAGCCTGTAGCCTTTAGTCTTAAACCTGCTTTTTCATCTAAACCAAACATCAGGTTCATGTTTTGTACTGCTTGTCCTGATGCACCTTTTAACAGATTATCAATTATGCTGATGATTAACAACTTATTGCCATGTTTTTTTACCTGTATAAAGCATTTGTTGGTATTTACCACCTGTTTTAAATCAATATCATGGTTAGTTACATGCGTAAACGGGTGCTCGGCATAGTATTGCTTGTATAGCCTTAAAGCCTCGGCCTCAGTGAGATCACTATCAATATACATAGATGCAATAATACCGCGTGTATAATCACCGCGATAAGGGATAAAGTTAATGGCCTGTCCAAACTGAGGTTGCAATTGGTTAAGCGACTGCCCGATTTCGTTTAAATGCTGATGCTCAAATGCTTTATAAACCGAAAGATTATCATTGCGCCATGTAAAATGTGTAGTGGCTGATGGACTTTGTCCCGCCCCAGTTGAACCTGTGGTAGCAGTAATATGCACCTCGTGGTTTAACAGTTTTTTCGATGCAAGTGGCAACAGACCTAACTGCAAACAGGTAGCAAAACAACCCGGGTTAGCGATATTCTGCGCCTGTTTAATAGCCTCGCGGTTTAACTCGGGTAAGCCGTATACAAAGCTTTTGGTTTTATGTTTAGCGTTTTGTGTTAACCTGAAATCCTGACTAAGATCAATAACCCGTATATGATCAGGGATGTTATTGGCATCCAAAAACTTTTTAGCATCACCATGACCTACACAAAGAAACAATACATCAATATTAAAGGCCAATTCGGCAGCAAACTTCAGGTCGGTATCACCAAACAGGTCGGTATGCACTGCGTATACATAATTACCGGCATTGCTGGTGCTATGTACAAAAGCAATTTCCACATCCGGATGATTGATCAGGATGCGCAGCATTTCGCCACCTGTGTAACCCGCTCCGCCAACTATGCCCGCTAAAACCCCCCGCCCCCCCGAAGGGGGAGTAAGTTTGCTATATTTGTTATCTTGTATTTGCATGTTTTCTTAACTAAATAATTATTTAGAAACTCCCCCTTCAGGGGGCTGGGGGGTATTAACCTTATGATAAATCATTACCTGGTTGCCAAATATTTTTGAAAAACCTTTCACATCTTCACCAGACCACGAGTTATTCATCTCGCCATAGGTACCGAATTTATTCGACATCAGATCATGTGCTGACTCTATGCCAATTACCTGGAAACGATAAGGATGCAACTGTACAAATACCTTGCCGTTAACGTTATGTTGAGTGTCTGATAAGAAAGCTTCGATGTTACGCATAATAGGATCATGGAACTGACCTTCATGTAACCAGTTACCGTAGAAGCTGGAAAGTTGATCCTTCCATGATAACTGCCATTTGGTTAATACATGTTTTTCTAATGTATGATGAGCCTTGATAATAATCATCGGTGCAGCAGCTTCGAAGCCTACACGACCTTTAATACCGATAATGGTATCGCCCACGTGAATGTCCCTGCCAATACCATAAGGTTGTGCTATAGCCTGCAATGCCTGTATAGCTTTGGTTGGGTGATCGAATTTTTCGCTATCAATACCAATCAGCTCACCTTTTTCAAATACCAGCTCCAGGTTTTTAACTTCGGATGAGGTAACTTGAGTTGGCCATGCTTCTTCGGGTAAACCAAGGTTTGAAGTCAGTGTTTCTTTACCACCAACCGAAGTTCCCCAGATACCTTTATTGATAGAGTATTTTGCCTTTTCAAAATTCATATCCACACCATGATCTTTCAGGTATTGGATTTCTGCTTCACGACTCAATTTTAAATCGCGGATAGGGGTAATGATCTGTACATCGGGCACCAGAATGTTAAAGATCATGTCAAAACGCACCTGGTCGTTACCTGCACCTGTACTGCCGTGAGCAACAAACTCGGCACCTATTTCTTTTGCATAATTAGCAATGGCGGTTGCCTGACTAACACGCTCAGCACTTACCGATAAAGGATACGTATTGTTTTTCAATACGTTTCCATAAATCAGGAACCGTACACAGGTGTTATAAAAGTTTTTAGTTTCGTCTACCACATGGTGCGAGGTAACGCCCATTTTATAGGCACGTTCTTCAACGCCTTTCAGCTCTTCGTCACTAAAGCCGCCGGTATTCACAATTACCGAGTGTACTTCGTAACCTAAATCCTGTGTCAGGTAAATGCAGCAAAATGAGGTATCTAAACCACCGCTGTAAGCTAAAACTACTTTCTTTTTCATCTGTTATTTATTGTGGAGAGAAAGACGCCAGGTAAGCGCCTTTCATTTTATATTATACGTGATCGCTTCCTATTCTTTTTTTAATGGCGTTTTCTATCCGCTCCAGCAAAGTCGCTTTGTGCGTAATTTTTTTCATTTTGTCTTCATATTCCTTTTGTTTTTCGGCCGGGTCAAACAGCATGGAGGTACACATGCAGTTTTTGCGGTTTTTGCTCATCAATATGTCGTAGTTGACACAGCTTTTGCATCCTGCCCAAAAATCTTCGTCCTGGGTAAGCTCCGAATAGGTTACCGGTTCGTAGCCCAGGTCAGAATTTATTTTCATAACAGCTAGGCCGGTGGTGAGTCCGAAGATCTTTGCATCAGGGAATTTGCTGCGCGATAGGGCAAATATTCTTTCTTTGATGGCTTTGGCTAATCCGGCTTTTCTAAACAGCGGACTAACAATTAAACCTGAGTTAGCTACGAAATCACCGTGGCTCCATGTTTCGATATAACAAAAACCGGCCCACGTACCATCTTTGTGCAAAGCGATAACCGCTTTACCTTCCAGCATTTTATTAGCAACGTATTCGGGCGAGCGTTGGGCAATACCTGTTCCACGTGCTTTGGCCGATTCGGCCATTTCTTCGCATATATGAGCAGCAAAGTCAACGTGTTGTGCCGATGCTACCTGAATATCAAAATCTTGTATGGTCATTGAATAGAAAAATTACCGTTAAATTATTTGCCTTTTACGGCGTTAAATAATTAGATGATCTTTTAGTTGAGAAGTTAAAAAAAACTCCGGGAGGGTTTGTAATCAGGAAGGTAAATCAAACCCGTGGCATGTACGGCCTTCGTCGTGACGGAGAAAATACAAAAACGGTTGAAATCAAAGCAGCGGCAACAGGAGCAAATATTGCTCTTATTGAGGGCTTGTTTAAGCTTTGTTGTTTCATTTTTAGAGGTGCTTTTGTTATTTTTTAATTTGGGTGCAAATTATTGCATTAATTTTTACTTATGCAAGAAAAAAGTTAATTATGTTATTGAAGTGAGATTTGTTGGTAGTGATAAGTGATTGGAGTTTGGAGGTTAGTTAAGGAGAGTGATTGATGACTAGAGTTTAGTTAAGGAGGGTGATTAGTGACTAGCGTTTAGAGATTAGTAGGTTGCATTGTAAAATCCACCTTATCTCCATCCTCTAACCTCCAATCTCCAACCACTAATCCCTAACCTCTAATCCCCACCCAAAATATCCTCAATTATCATCTCTGCATGTACTCTTGAGTTTTCAATGAACCATAAATGGGTATCGAGGCCGCCACAAACTACGCCGGCAAGGTATAATCCTTGTAAATTGGTTTCCATTGTATCAGGATGATACTGAGGAATATATTTATCATCAGATAATATGATGCCTAGCCTTTTAAGGAAGCTGAAATTAGGCTGATAGCCAGTCATCGCCATCACAAAATCGTTCTCAATAGTAACCAGGCCATCGGGGGTATCAATGTCAACATCCTGCTCTCTAACCGCCTTTAAATGCGAATTAAAATAAGCCTTTATGCTGCCTTCTTTTATGCGGTTAATAATATCGGGCCTAACCCAATATTTAACACGGTGGCTCACTTCATCGCCTCTAATAACCAAAGTAACGTCGGCACCTTTGCGATAAGTCTCCAATGCAACGTCAATTGCCGAATTGCTTGAACCTACTACCACTACCTTTTGCATGGCGTAGTAATGTGGGTCTTTATAGTAATGCTTTACCTTGGGCAGCTCTTCGCCGGGTATGTTAAGCTTAACGGGGATATCATAAAACCCTGTCGATAGGATCACCTTGCGGGCCTGATAACTTGTTTTGGCGGTGGTTATGGTAAATACGTCGCCGTCCTTTTTTACCGTGGTAACCTCCTCAAATAAATTGATGGGCATATCATTGGATGTTGCCACCCGGCGATAATATTCCAGCGCTTCAGAGCGGGTTGGTTTATTGCTGATGGTTACAAAGGGAACTCCGCCAATCTCCAGTTTCTCGGAGGTAGAGAAGAATGTCATGGTAGAAGGGTAGTTGTACAAAGAGTTTACCAGGCAGCCTTTTTCAACGATGAGGAAACTAAGACCCGCTTTTTGTGCTTCCAATCCGCAGGCAATACCTATAGGGCCGCCGCCTATTATTAAAATATCAAGCATAAAGCAAAAATACGAATAAAGGCTGACCCTTCGTCAGAATTTGAAGCAGGGAGTATTATAATTCTTCTGATAAACGTCATAATTCTTCTCATATTTGATGTTCTAATATGTCGGAGAACAAAACAGCGCATCATTTATTCGTACTGGAGGGCATCACCTTTCAAAATTTAACCGAAACAGAGATTTCAAGACATAGCTTCATCAATTTTAACCCGGATCAGCTGGACACCCGGTATATTTTTGCTACAGCATTAAGTATTAACAAAGGCTCATTTAACAATAAGGATGTAAAGCTCACTTTTTCTGATGTAACCTTATTGCAGGAGGATAACCGGCTCATTGTAGGTTGCGAATGCGCAGCTGCTCCCCATAAATTATGTGCTCATCAGGCAGCTGTGTTACTGGCGGTTTTAAAAAAGGAAGACTTCCGTGTATTCTTTGATAAGCCAATCCGCAATATAAAACTAAGACGGTTTGCGCTGGACTATGGGATGGAAAATGAAGCCGACCTGGATGCTTTTTTTCAGATAGAAAACACACGCAATGGCAATGAAATACACACCCGGCTGCTATCGTTATTAGCTGTCAATAAGGAAAGTATCGAAGCCTTGCGGACGGTAATAGTACCTGATGCCGAGCCTGTGGTAAATGAAGAACAGTCTATTTGCATCGTTATAAGGGAACATAAGTACTACAAATACCTGTATATTGATCTTTATGAGGCACAGCTCACTAAAGAGGGTAACATAAAGAATCCTTTAAAAGCCGTTGCTCCGCTTGATTTGATGTGGAAGACCCAGGATGCAGAACAATTAAAGTTTTTTGCAGGGGTACATAAGTTTCAGAACCATATCAACAAGAACCCCGTCGACGCGGATATTACGGCGCTAAAAGCAGTTGTCAACAATCCCATGGGGTATGATTTCTATTTTCATGATCCGGAGGTTTCTGAAAAGATAACCGCTAGCTCTGTTTTTCCGGTTAAGGTTGGCTCTATAACTGATGAACCTAAACTGACCGTAAACCCCAAAGAACAGTTTTTTGAGCTTTCGGGAAGTATCTCTATTGCTAAGCGGATACACGAGCTAAAGGACCTCGCCATCAGGTTTACCTATTTTGTTTGGACCGGCGACGGGCTATATCTGGCAGCAAATCTGCAACAATTAAAAGTGATGGCATTGCTTACCCGTAAAAGCGATAATCTGCTGGTGCATGCCTCCAAGTTTGAAGAGTTAAGAAAACAATTGCTTTCCCCGCTGGAAGATAAAGTGAGCATCGATTATAAGCATATTCCGGCTGCTACGCCAAAACAACTGGAGGCTGAAGGATTTAATAAGGAAACAGAGCGGATCATTTATCTTTCGGATTTCGGTGCTCATGTAATGATCATCCCGGTGATGCGCTATGGCGAAGTGGAAATTTCTATCCGCACAAAAAAACAAATCTATTCGGCAGATAAAAAAGGAAAGCCATTTTTGGTTGCGCGGAATGATGCTGAAGAAGACGATTTTACCGCCCTGCTGGTTAAGCAACACGCCTATTTTAAGGAGCAGTTGCAGGACGATCTTTACTATTTCTACCTGCATAAAAAGTATTTTTTGGATGAAGAATGGTTTCTGAATGTATTTGAAGAATGGCGCAATCAAAATATTACCATATTGGGCTTTAACGAGTTGGAGGGTAATAAGCTAAACCCCTACAAGGTTAAAATCAATATTAAGGTGCTCAGCGGCATCAATTGGTTTAATGTGGTGGTTGATGGGCGTTTTGGTCGTAAAAAGGCTGCGCTTAAACAGATATACCGGGCGGTTAAAAACAAAACCAAATATGTGCAGCTGGATGATGGTACCCTGGGCATTTTACCGCAACAATGGATAGACAAGTTTACCGACTACTTTAATGCCGGCGAGGTTGGTGAGGATGATGCCATACAAGTATCCAAATCAAATTTTACAACCATTGAGTGGTTGTTTGACAACGCCATGCTGGATGAGCGTGTTAAGGAAGAAATATCCATCTATCATCAAAAACTATCGGGCTTTGAATCGGTAAAAAGTATAGCTGCCCCAAAAGAATTTCATGGCGAATTGCGGCCCTATCAGCAGCAGGGACTTACCTGGCTTAATTTTTTGGATGATTTTAACTTTGGTGGTTGCCTGGCTGATGATATGGGGTTGGGTAAAACGGTGCAGGTCATTGCGTTCATTTTGTCGCAGCGTGCCAAGTTGAACCATAATGTGAATCTGATAGTGGTACCAACCTCGTTAATATTTAACTGGCAGCATGAGATTGAAAAGTTTGCACCATCTATACGCGTGCATACTATTTATGGGGCCGATCGTGTTAAACATACCGATTACTTTAGCCAGTATGAGGTGGTGCTTACCTCATACGGCACATTGCTGGCCGATATTGTATTTTTAAAGAACTACGAGTTTAATTACATTTTTCTGGATGAGTCGCAGCAGATTAAAAACCCTGAATCGCAGCGGTATAAGGCTACCAGGCTTTTAAAATCAAGAAACAAGATAGTGCTGACAGGAACTCCTTTTGAGAACAACACCTTTGATTTGTACGGACAACTGTCCTTCGCCTGTCCGGGACTTTTGGGCAGCAAAACCTATTTTAAGCAGATTTATTCCATGCCGATAGATATGTTTAAAAGTAGTAAACGGGCCACGGAGTTGCAGCAAAAGATAAGTCCCTTTGTGTTGCGCCGCACCAAGCAGGATGTAGCTACGGACCTGCCCGAAAAAACGGAAATGGTTTTGTATTGCGAAATGAAGCCACAGCAGCGCAGTATTTACGATGCCTACGAAAAGGAATTTAGGGATTATATTGCCGCAACTACCGGCGAAGAATTGAAGAAAAGCCCCATGAACGTGCTCAAAGGCTTAACCCGCCTAAGGCAGATATGCGATTCGCCCTTGATGATAAAGGGTGAAAAGATGCCCGGCGATTCATCTGCTAAAATTGATATGCTGATGGAGGAAATTGAAGGCAAAATGCACCGCCACAAAATTTTGATCTTTTCACAGTTCGTCACCATGCTCGATTTAATTAGAGCTGAGCTGAAAAAGAAAGCTATCCGGTTTACCTATCTAACGGGACAAACGCGTAACCGGCAACAGGTAATTGAGGAGTTTCAAAACGATAAGGAGGTGAGGGTTTTCCTGATTAGCCTAAAAGCAGGAGGGACCGGGCTAAACCTTACCGAAGCAGACTATGTTTACCTGGTTGACCCCTGGTGGAATCCCGCGGTGGAGAACCAGGCTATTGACCGCTGCCACCGTATAGGGCAGGATAAGAATATTGTTGCCGTGCGGTTGATTTGCCTGGATACTATTGAGGAGAAGATTATGGTTTTGCAGGAAACCAAGCACAGCCTGGCTAAAGATATTGTGAGGGCCGATAATTCGTTCATCCAGTCGCTAACTAAACAGGATTTGCTGGGCCTTTTTGATAAAGATGCTGAGGGAACCGATGTGTAATATTGTTTTCCGAGGATTTGGAAAAAAAGAAAATAAAAAAGGGATAAGCTACTTTTATCGCGCCGCTCAACTCTCTACCCTTGCTGTGTTCCCACCCTGGGGGAGTTCAAGAGGAGCTGGCCGTAAAAGACTTACCCCGGGGCAAAGATAGAAAAAGGTTTGTTTTTGGTTAATAAATTGTTAAAAAAGACTAAACTGCTGACTGTTAGTCCAATTAGTTAATAAATGTGGTGCTTTTAGTTTCAATTGCATAAAATCATCAAAACTAATGCGGGGGTTAAACGGCATTTCCCGGTAAATTTTGTAGCGTTGCTGGTAACCGATGTGCTCCCGGCACAATATGGTGAGCCTATCTACCTTAAATTCCTGCTGCCATGGCCTGCCGTTAAAGTAGGGCCATAGCTTGTTAAAGTTATCCTTGCTAATGCTGCGGGCTACGGTGATATGCGGTTCAAATGATGGCGTATTAAAGTATTTGCGCAGGCTTTTAAACCACGCTTTGGTTGCCGGCGTTGATACCAGTTTGGCATAAATGGTAGCCGTTTCCTGCTGATCAAAATAAGCAAAGCCATCGATGTTTAGGGTGATGGGCGGCAGGTTTTGCAAATCGCGTTGCAGTTTGGGGATAAGCGGGGTCACCCATTCCGGCTTTTTGCGCATCCACGGCTGAATGCTGATATGCGCTTTGGAGAAAAGACTATCATACTCCCCAATAACAGTAGAGCTGCTATATTTTAACCTTTTTACCTGTTCGCTCACCTCATCTGGCGGCGAAAGTATAATTAAATAGTCCTGGTAGCCAGTCATCGCTTTAAAATTTAATAAAACTAAATTACTAATATTTTTAGTAATTATACAATTAAATATGAAATTTTTTAGCAGATAAAATGGTGGTAAAACAAAGTGGCCGGCCGGCCGGAGGGGCGGACAGGGGCGGCCAGTGGGAGTGGCTTTTGGGCCTTTGTTGGGTGTGGGGATTATGCTATATAAATGCTTTACGTTTCCTGTTGGTGACAACACCAACAGGGGCGAAGGATAAAATGATGACAAAACTAGGTGGCCGGCCGGCCGCAGGGGCGGACAGGGGCGGCCACTTGGGTATATAGTTTCCGGCCTTTGTTGTGTGTTGTCACCAACAAACAGCGCTGGGCTTATACGTTATAAAAGCTTTATGGTGCCTGTTGGTGACAACACACAACAGGGGGCGGAATTAAATTTTATAGCCCTGATGAGCCATCAGGCAATAAACTCAAAATATCGCTTGTTGCCTTTATTATCCTGTCCACTAAACTATCAAAGTCTTCTTGTGAATATCTCAATATTGTTGTTCTGTCTCTAAATTGCAATAACGATATAGTGTATTCTCCAAAATCTTCAACACACAAATAATGGGCGAAATAATTTCTAAACTCAATTAATTGCCTGATCTCATCAAATAATTTACCATGTGGATATGAATTATTTCTTGTTTTCATAAATCCTCCTGAAATTGACCTTTTGTCCAATATTCCTTTTACTGCCGTTCTTTTACCATCAAAAGTCATTCGGTCTAAAAGCACTTCATGCATTTCATAAATTTTATCAAATTTGTTTAATGGGAAAAAGTTTGATAAGAGATGTTGATCTATTGCTTTTTCCAGTTTGGTGAATTCATTAATTAAGTATCCACGGTATTCGTGATTGCTGCTTAGTATAATGCTCATTAGGTTTAGTTTGGATAATAAACCCACAGAAAAAGTAGTAAATTAGAAAAAATATGACGACTATATTTGAATTTACAGACTGGTTAGACGACAATAAAGACAGAATTTTATTGATACATTCAATAGGAGAAGATCTTGTTAAAAAACTGGATGATAATGGCGTAAAGTATACTGTTTCAGATAACGGTAGTGTTACATTTGAAAATTGTCCAGAATATTTATTGGAAGAAATTAGAAAAGCCAAAAAATAAATTGCCTGTTTTCTAGCGCGAGTACCTAGTCTAAACACTTTTCTAGCGCGAGTATGCGAGGCTGTCAGGGCGTTGGCGTACTCGTGACGCTGTCACTACATGATAAGACAACGTAAGTAACAAAGCTGCAAAGTCACGAGTACGCCCGGCTTTGGGCCTGCGCTGCATACTCGCGCCAGATATAGGGGTTAATATCAAAATTGGGACGCGAAAAATCTACTGGGTTAATTGGCTCATCCGACCTAATAATCAAATAAGAATAAGAGCGAAGAGAATCGGGATTAATTTGTGAGAAGCAAACATTCGGTAAGTACAAAAGGAGGACAACGGACAATAAATTTCTCATGTCGAATAAGTTTAAGGATGTCAGTAATTCTAATAATGACAGAAGATAAAGCAGTAGGGTACCTTAAATATCTTCGATCGAAAAATGAAATCTCTATAACGGCAAATTAATTGCCAGAATTAATATTTTGATGATTTAACTCTTCATTTAAAGTTAAGGTAATTGTGCTTGTTGCATATTGGTAGTTACTAACTTGTTAACACTCTGATACTAATATGTTCCACTTTCGCAAGCGCTTGTTACCCCGCATGTCATGGGTAGTGATGAGTATTGGTTCAACTGCCCACCACAAACTGCCAACTGCTTTAAGCTTTCTGCTTTCAGTTCTAAGCTCAAAATGCAACTAATCTATTCCCAAAGGTTAACTCCCTATACAGCGTCCATTCGCAATATTCGGCAAAGGTATCGCGGTGCAGTATGGTGAGGCTGTTTACCGTAAACGAGGTAATAAGTGGTTTGTTAACCAGGTTGGGCCATAGTTTGTTAAACGCTGTTAGGGGGATGTTTGGTGTTAGGGTGATATTAGGCACAGCATTGGTGGTTTTTAAGCCGATTTGCTTGTTTAACAGTTTGAACCAGCTGGTAACCTTTTCGTTTACCTCAATCTGCGCATAAATGCTTTTGGAATGATATCCGCGACTGCAATGACCAAAGCCGTTTATTTGTAGGTCGATGGGCGGCATGCTGCTGATTCTTTTAGCCATTAAATCAATAGCGGGCTGCACTAAAAACGGTTTGCAGCGTACCTGATGGGTAATAATTAACCAGGGTGTGCGGTGTATCCCCTCAAAGTCGCCAATCAGGTTTGCCGATGCGCGTTTATACCTTACGATTTGATTTTTTACATCATCGGGCAGCGATATAACCATCAAATAATCGGCGTAGCTTAACATTTTGCAGGTGGCTTTCTGATCTGCTAAAATGCTAATTTTTTTAGTAATATCGATTTATTTTTTACCTTTGTTTCAATGTCCTTTCAACGCCAAATAGTACATATCGATCTCGATTCGTTCTTCGTATCGGTTGAGCGGAAGTTTGATCCTTCGCTCATCGGCAAGGCGGTGATTATTGGCGGCTCGGCAGATAGGGGCGTGGTAGCCAGCTGTAGTTATGAGGCGCGTAAGTTTGGCGTACACTCGGCTATGCCTACCCGGCAGGCTTTGCAGCTGTGCCCGCATGCTATACTGATAAGGGGCAACCACAACCGCTATGGCGAGGCCTCACGCGAGGTTACGGAGATTATCCATAATGCAGTGCCACTATACCAAAAAACTTCGGTAGATGAGTTCTATATTGATTATACAGGGATGGATCGTTACCATAACGGCTACCAGCACGCCACCGAACTAAGGCAGAAGATTATTAAAGATACAGGGCTGCCTATTTCCTTCGGGATGGCATCGGGCAAAACGGTGGCTAAGATGGCTACCAACCAGGCAAAACCCAACGGACAATTGCTAATACCACATGGCGCCGAAAAGGCGTTTCTATCGCCTCTAAACATCAATAAAATACCTGGACTTGGCGAAAGCACCAGCAAGAAGCTGTACCAATACGGCATCGAAAAAATAGGCGACTTGCAAAAGGCCGATATCCGGTTTCTGGAAGCTATTTTAGGCAAAGCAGGCAGGTTTATTTGGGACAGGGCCAATGGTATTGATGATAGCGAGATCATCCCGCACAGCGACCGTAAATCTATCTCAACCGAGCACACTTTTCATACCAACATCGCCGATAAAAACACCATAGAAACCATTCTGGTATCCATGACTGAAGAATTGGCTTACAAGCTGCGCAAGGAGAATAAAGTAGCATCGTGCCTGGCTATAAAGGTGCGCTATGCCAATTTTGAAACCCATACCCAGCAGGAAAAGATCAGCCTCACCGCAGCCGAGCATATTTTAATACCCGGCGTAAAAAACCTGCTCAAAAGTGCCTGGAACCAGCATCGCCCCATCAGGCTGATAGGCGTACGGCTAAGCAATATTTGCAGTGGCAGCTACCAGATAAATCTTTTTGATGATAACGAAGAAAAGATAAAGCTGTACCAGGCCATGGACAAGATCAACTTCAAATTCGGTGAAAAAACCGTATGCCGCGCCGCAGGCATGGAAATAGGGACAAGGAATTTTAATCCGTTTATGCGGGGATAATTGTCTTGACTATGATTTTTAAGATGGGGAGGATGAAAGGATTAGATGAAAGGATAAAGGGGCCCGATCAAAGGATCACATAACCGGCAGCTATTATCTTAAAATCCTTTTATCCTATAAATCCTAGTTAAGCTTCTTCTTAAATAATAAATCAATCTGTTTATCATTCCCCAAATAAAAATCGTGCTGACTAAAAGGTAAAAAGCCATTACGCTGATAAAAGCCAATGGCTTTTTTGTTGTGTTCCCAAACCCCTAGCCAAATGTAACTTAACCGGTTTTTAAGGGCGATATCTGTGGCATGGTTTAATAGCAGCTTCCCTATTTTTTTGCCTTGATGTTCTTCGGCTACATAAATGCGCTCCACTTCTAAAGCGGTTTCGTCTTTCAGCTCTGTTTGGGCCGATGCAAAGTTTATTTTAATATAGCCGGCAAGTTGATTGTTAAACAGCGCGAAATAGAATTCAGAACCAGGGGTGGTTAATTCATCCTGAATACGTTGCGGCATAAAAGCTTTATCAGAATAAGCCTTCATATTAGCCGGATCGTTTAAATGGGCAAAAGATTCGTAGAATGTTCGTTTACTAAATGCCAGTAGGGCATCGGCATCGGTTAACTGAACCTTTCGGATAGTAATCATTCGTAAATAAGATATTTGGTTGCCCCCTAATTTGGAAAAAGTTTTTTGTAAATTAAAGTTTTTTTCGTAACAAATTAATGTATTAACCAATAGATACAATAAAGGATGTTTTAGTCGAATTGCTCTTGCAGGCGTATTAGCCTGTCTATCATTAAATTGAGCTTTTCTTCTTCGTTTTTAAACATCCTGGGTTTCACATAAAAAGTAATAAACAGAAACCAGGTAGTTATAGAACCGTAAGTGATCAGCTTAAAGTAAAGCGGGGCATCTTCCAGTACTTCCACAAAATATAAGCCAAGCCCGGTGCTGATCATCAGCATAAAAATATAATAAAACCAGCCTATAACCTTACTGCGGTTGCGCTGATATTCTTTCAGGCTATCAAGGTATTCGGCAGGGTTAAGGGTTAAATCGTGTTTGTTTAATATGTGTAAGTGCCTGATGACCATTGATAAATAAGCAATCATGGTAACCAGTATAATTAATATACCCAATGTTGTAGCAGGGGAGCGGAAGGCAAAAAATAGCGTGACAATAAATGAACACACAATAAGGGCTATCATAGCTACAATAACCCAGTACAATTTATTGGTTATACCACGGATACCTTTTTTTACCTGCTTCAGCACATCATCCACCGAAAGCTTGTCGGCTGCTGGCTGTCCCTGCCATACCGACATTAAATGCTCAAACTCTTTCATAGTGGTTGTATAATTCTGTTAATTTTTGTTTTATACGATATATTTTCACCCGCAGATTTCCTTCCGATATCCCCGAAACTTCTGCAATTTCGGGATATGGCACTTCGTCCAGCACCAATGTAATAATTATTCTTTCCGACTCTTCCAACTTCGATATACATTTATAAAGCAGTGCTACCTGCTCGTTTTTTTCTGAAAATTCTTCTTTTTTTGTTTCTGCAATAAAGGGTGTAAGCTCTTCCTTAGCCTGTCGTTTTTCCGACCGCAAATAAGTTAAACAGGTATTAACAGCAATCCGATAAATCCAGGTAGATATCATAGCCTGATTCCTGAATTTTTCGAGATTTTGCCAAACCTTTAAAAAAGTTTCCTGTAACAGATCGCTCGCAGCATCATCGTCCCCCGTATAGCCATAACACAAGTGATAGATCTTTTTTGAATTGGCTTCGTAAATTTTCTTAAAAGCTGCCTCTTTGTCTGCCACTATCAGTTAATTTTTATTGTTTAGATTGTATGCTGTATCAAATGTTACAACAGATAATCATTCTTGTAAAACCATGGGAATTTCTTCTCAGCCTCATCCAGTAATGTATTGTATTCCTGGTGATAGTCAAACTGTAAATCCTCATGTAATTTGTTTACCAACGTTTGTACTTTTAATACCTGGCGGGTTAAAATAAGCCTTAATGGTTTATACCCCGATTTCCTGTCGGTATATTGCAGGTAATTATAGCAAAAATTCACTAAAAGGTCAATCTCTGCCTGCTTTGATGCAATAAACTTGGTATACTTACCTATCAGCCTTAAAATTTTGCGGATACTTTTAGCAGCAGCGTAGCTTTGCGATGGCAGCTGACTAAACATAAAACCAACCTCTGCTTTTACTTTTTCAATAAAAGCATGTTCATCGTTGGCCTCAAAAAGCAGGTAAGCCAACAATTCTTTGTTTTCTTTTTTATAACGGGCAAGACGCAGGCACAATTCGGCAACCTGTGCAGATGATAAGTGCTGAACCTCTTTCTTTATATCGCTTAAGCCATAGTTGCTGATGCTCATAGTGGTGCAAATTAATAAAATATCGTTGAAGGTTCAGTGGTTCATTGGGTCATTTGTTCATTAGGTCATTGGGGTTGGGAGCATTGGATGTATGATGTTGTTTGTTATATCAGAAGTAACAATTTCATAGTTAAATGTTTTAACAACAATTATTCACTTGATATTTTGGTTTAAATGAATAATATTGTGTTACCAATTATTCAAACCGCAAGGCGCTTTAATTTCTTTAACCAATTAAAATTATGTCGGCAGACTCTGTTAATATAAACGGTAAGGCTAAGGCCAATAATACGTATGATGCTATTGTAATAGGCTCGGGTATAAGCGGGGGATGGGCAGCTAAAGAGCTAACAGAGCGTGGCGTTAAAACCATTATGCTGGAGCGTGGACGTAATTTTGAACACCTTAAAGATTATAAAACAGCAGCCAAAGATCCCTGGGAGTTTGAACACCGGGGCAATGTTACACAGGAACAGCGCAAAGTACGCCCGGTGATATCACGTGGCTGGGGTGCTACGGAGCCTATTATGGATTATTGGGCTAATGAACAAGATGCGCCTTATACCGAAATTAAGCCGTTTAACTGGTGGCGTTCGTATCAGTTAGGAGGTAGGTCGATATTGTGGGGCAGACAGAGTTATCGTTGGAGCGATTTTGATTTTGAAGCCAACCTGAAAGACGGCTGGGCTATTGATTGGCCGATACGTTATAAAGATTTGGCACCATGGTATGATCATGTGGAGAAGTTTGCCGGGGTAAATGGCTCGCTGGAAAGCTTGCCCCAATTACCGGACGGCTACTTTTTGAAGCCAATGGATTTGAATATTGTGGAAAAAGATGTAGCTGCCCGTATTAAAGCGCACTATAATAACAGCCGCCACATGATTATTGGCCGTAGCGCCAATTTAACCGAGGCTATACCAGGCCGAATGGCTTGCCATTTCCGTAATCGCTGTTGGGAAGGATGCCCGTTTGGTGGATATTTCAGCACACAGTCGTCAACCTTGCCGGCTGCTATGGCTACAGGGAATTTAACGGTGAGGCCGTTTTCAATCGTTACTAAGATCATCTATGATAAAAATACCCAAAAGGCTACCGGCGTAGAGATTGTTGATGCCGAAACGCATCAAACGTATGAATATCATGCTAAAATAGTATTTGTAAACGCGTCGACACTAAATAGCGCCTGGGTGCTGATGAATTCAGCAACAGACATTTGGCCTGGTGGTTTAGGCAGCAGCAGCGGTGAGCTGGGGCATAATATTATGGATCATCACTATAACCTTGGTGCATCCGGCGTGGTGGAAGGGTACGAGGATAAGTATACCTTTGGCCGGCGGCCAAACGGGGTTTATGTAGTACGCTTTGCCAATCTTTTTGGCGATAAGCGTGATTATATCCGTGGTTTTGGCTACCAGGGTGGAGCGAGTAGGGATGGATGGAGCCGCAATGTGGCTGAGCTGAATATAGGAGCTGCTTTTAAAGAAGCTTTGACTGAACCGGGACAATGGAGTATAGGGATCGGTGGTTTTGGTGAATTGCTGCCTTATCATGAAAATAAAATCACCCTCGATCCGGTAAGAAAAGATAAATGGGGATTGCCGATACTGGCAATGGATGCCGAAATAAAAGACAATGAGAAAAAGATGCGCGTGGACATTGTTAAGGAAGCCAGGGAGATGCTGGATGCTGCAGGAGTGAAGCAAATTACCTCCTGGGATCATGGACATCACGTTGGTGACGGCATTCATGAAATGGGCACAGCACGCATGGGACGTGATCCAAAAACGTCGGTTTTAAACGAACATAACCAGGTTTGGGACGCCAAAAATGTATTTGTTACCGATGGAGCCTGCATGGTATCATCAGCCTGCCAAAATCCATCACTAACCTACATGGCCCTCACCGCCCGTGCGGCTAATTTTGCTGTTGATGAACTAAAGAAAGGAAATATTTAAGCAGAAATCTTAAAGCGAAAAAGCTTTGGTCTCTCAGCTTTTCGCTCTATTAAAATATAATCATTATGAAAAATAAACTATTCCTTGTTATTCTGGTAAGCCTGGTTACTTCGGGTCTATTTGCTAAGCAAAAGGTGCTTATCTTCAGTAAAACTGTTGGTTGGCATCATACTTCTATCCCTGCTGGTATTGCCGCTATTACAAAACTAGGACAAGAGAACAATTTTGATGTGGATACCAGTATTGATGCCAATAAGTTCACCTATGAAAATTTAAAGCGATACGCCGCCGTAATATTTTTAAATACCACCGGCGATGTTTTAAATGATACGCAACAGGCAGCATTTCAAAAATATATTGAGGCTGGTGGCGGTTTTGTTGGCGTGCATTCAGCTACCGATACCGAGTATGATTGGCCATGGTATGGCAACCTGGTAGGCGCATACTTTAAAAATCACCCGGCACAGCAAAACGCTACTTTCCACGTGGTTGACCATGATTTTATTGCTACCAAAGACTTGCCTGCCGAATGGAAACGCTTTGACGAGCTATACAACTTTAAATGGATTTCGCCGGATATTCATGTGTTGATAACTATTGATGAAAAAACCTATACTGGCGGCACTAATGGCGATAATCACCCTATGAGCTGGTATCATAACTACGACGGTGGCAGAGCCTTTTATACTGCTTTAGGCCATACCGATGAGTCGTACGTTGATCCGCTTTATTTAAAGCACTTACTGGGCGGTATTGAATATGCTATGGGCAATGCAGGCAAGTAAAAGCAATTATTATAATAATTGCTTTTACTTGCAGAAAGCTAAAAATAGCTTAGTCGCTTAATAACGCCTGTATTATTTAACTATTATAGTTTGGGTTTGTGTAGTGTGCGCGCTGAAATAACCTAATGATGCAGGTGTGATGTTGGTAGGCGGATTGGACGGCGTTACACCACCGCCAGGTCCGTTAGGGTCTTGTTGCATTAGGGTAAACCAGTACGTGTAAATAGGCTGATCAATGCATTGCATCTCTACCTTTACAGTGTCACCGGGGTGAACATCAATATCATTTTCAATCAGATCAATGTTGGAGTAGCGCCCGTCAGAAAATTGATCGTTAAAGGCAAAAATGCTTTTTACCTGTACTGAGTTAACATACATTACAAAACGATATTGATTAGCAATTCCTGCAGGGTCCTGAAAATGTACGGTTATCTGGCGCAGATTTTTGCTGGTATTAAAAATGGCAGGCCGTGATGTAACAGAATCCAGATTTACAAAGTCCGGTATGGTTGATTTTGCGGTATAGGTAGTGCCACCTGTCACTACTGTCATGGTATAAGTATTTCCAATAACACCAGCCATTGCAGCTATAGAATAAGTACCCGAAGGCGATTCAACAAAAGGATAGGTATTTCCCTGATTATCGGTAACAGATACCGTTGCTCCTGAAACTGCCGGATAAACATTTGTGTTGGTAAATGGCACATTTTGGCTCAGTTTAATATACTGAGGCCCTGTTAACTGTGTAATGTTCCCTTCAATTACCAGTTTGCCACTATCATTCCCTAACTTAAGATCGATTACTTTGGTGCACGATGTTGCGAATATTGTAAGCCCGATGAATGATATATATAGTTTTATAGTTCTCATGGTTGATGCAATTAAAATTTAAAGTTCCAGGTAACTGATGGTATCGCGGTAGCAAAAATACTGGTCTCCACAGCTTCTGTTGTGTTTGGTACTGTTTTGCTGTCGCGGAAAGTAATGATGTAAGGATTACGGTAAGCAAAAACGTTGTACACACCAAATGTCCAGCTGGAGTGGTATTTCTTGTGTTGTTTACCCTCAAGTGTAGCGCCAATATCCATACGTTGTGTAGGTGGCAGGCGATAGCCATCGCGTTGTGAATAGGAGAATGTGGTTAATCCGCCTATTTCATATTTGCCGGTAGGGTAGGTCACCGCATTGCCGGTACCGTAAATATAAGTAGCCGAAAGATTCCATCGCTTGGTTAGCTGATAAATACCCACTACCGAAAGATCATGCGTGCGATCCTGTCTGGCAGGGTAATAGTTTCCATCGTTAATATCCGCAAACTTTACTTCCGTCCGCGAAAGCGTATAACCTATCCAGCCATTAAAACGCCCATATTTCTTCTTTATAAATAACTCCAGGCCGTACGCTCTTCCCGATCCATAAGTCAATTGTGATTCTACATCCTGGTTGGCAATAAGCTGTGCACCATCTTTATAATCTATCTGGTTTTGCAGCCATTTGTAATAAACTTCGGCCGAGAACTCAAAAATATTATCACTAAAATTCCTGAAATAGCCGGTAGATACCTGGTCGGCAATTTCGGGTTTAATATTGTTACTGCTCATTACATACAGATCGGTAGGTGTGGAGCTTGTTGAATTACTGAGCAAATGTATGTTTTGGGTATTGCGGTTATAAGACGCTTTGATAGAGCTTTCTTCATTTAATAAATAGCTGGCAGAAAAGCGTGGCTCCAGGTTAAAATACGCCTTTACCAATTGGTCTGAGGTATAGCTTTTTGACGATATGGTATTACCTGCCTCGTCATAAGTACTAAAAGTACCCGGACCTAATAAGAACATCCCGCTCAATCGTACACCATATAAAAAGGTTAGCTTGCTGTTTACCCGCCAGTCATCGCTAACATAAGCTGCATTTTCATAACCATAACGTTCTTCAATACTTTTATCATTAAAGCTGGAGGTTGCACTGGTAGTGATATTGCCCGGAGCAATGGTATGGTGCAAAATATTTAAGCCAAACTTTAAAGTATGATCGTTGGAGATGGAATATTGCAGATCTTCTTTAAAATTAACGTCGGTAATTTGTGAGGTAGCTTTAAAGTTATTATCGCTTTCAAAATCTTCTATAGCATAGTTATAATTGCTGTATACTAAGGAAGTGTTGGAAAACAAGCGATTATTAAAAATGTGATTAAACCGAATGGTGCCTGTTGAATTACCCCAGTTGGTGCCAAAAGTGTTCTTCAGACCCAAAACGTCCTTGCCAAAGTACCCGGACAAATAAACGGCGTTTTTATCATCAAAGTGATAGTTAGCTTTGGCGTTCAAATCATAAAAATATAAGGTACTGCCTTTTACTGTTGAGTCAGAAGATGCTTTCAAAAACAGATCGATATACGTTCTGCGGGCACTGATCATAAAGGAACCTTTATCCTCAACAATAGGCCCTTCTACCTTAATGCGCGAAGAGATCAACCCTAAACCACCTTGAACAGTGTAATCTTTGTTATTACCATCATTCATTTTTACATCTAATACGGACGAAAGTCTGCCGCCGTACTCAGCCGGCATACCGCCTTTATACAAGCTGACATCCTTTATGGCATCCGAATTAAAAGTTGAAAAGAAACCGAACAGGTGCGAGGCATTGTAAACAGTGGCCTCATCTAATAAAATAAGGTTTTGGTCTGATGCACCACCACGAACATAAAAACCGGTGTTGCCTTCGCTGGCTGCTTTTACGCCGGGCAGCAGGGATATGGTTTTTAAAATGTCCTTTTCGCCCAACAGCACCGGCACATTGTTAATCTGGCTCATATTTAGCTTTTCAACCCCCATTTGTGGTGCAGCCACATTATCATTATTGGGTTTGTTGGAGCTGATAACAACTTCTTTGAGCTCGCTTTTTGAGCCAATGGCGACAGTGAGATCCAGATTTTTGGTTAGTGAAATACTCTTTTCAATCGTTTCATAACCAATGTAGCTAATCACCAGGGTATATTCTCCCTTTGGGGCAGTTAGTGAGTAAAAACCATAGCTATTGGTGGCTGTGCCCATTTGAGGCAACTCTTTTATTCGAACTGAAGCACCGATAAGTTGTTCGCCTGTTGCGTTATCTTTAATTGTGCCGCTTACTGTAAAGTTTTTTTGAGCAAATGCTTCAAAGCCGATCAGTAAAAATAGGATAGGTAGTAGTAGTTTCTTCATTTATGGTATTAAGATGCAATTGTATCTGATTAGTTACTCTTCTTTTGAAGAAAAATTGTTAACCGGTAATAAATTAATTATTAGATATTGCAGGCTTAATGTATGTTTGACATTAGGGTAATATTAGTTCCAATAAGTTACAATGCTAACAATAAGAAAAGCCGTGGCCGCAGACCATGATGAAATATGGAAGATCATAAAAGAAGTAATTGTTTTGGGTGATACTTATGTATTTTCGCCTAACTCATCGAAAGAAAAGATGCTCAACTTCTGGTGCAGCGCCGATAAACAGGTATACGTGGCTTTATTTGACGATAAAATAGCCGGAACTTTTTTTATAAAAGACAATCAGCCCGATCTGGGATCACATATCGCAAATGCAGGATATATGGCCTCATCAGATTTTTCAGGAAAGGGGATTGGTAAGCAAATGGGATTGTTTTCGATTGAAGAAGCGCGAAGATTAGGATATAAGGCCATGCAGTTTAATATCGTTATAAAAAGCAATCAAAGAGCAGTGGCTTTATGGCAAAAGTTAGATTTTGAAATAATTGGTGAAATTCCAGATGCTTTTAACCATCCGCAAAACGGAATGACTAATGCCTATATTATGTATCGTAAAATATAGATATTAATTATTCTTTTGTTTTGATTTCAAAAACTCCCTTTTTGTAGTCTCTTGTAAACTGGTCGTAGTCTTTTTTTACCTGCTTAGCATATTTTAACGCATAATTCAGAACTTCCGGTTGCCAATCAGATGAAGTTCCAAAAGCAGAAAGATCATCAATATTGGATGACCCTTGTATACCGCCGCTGCGTAATTGTGCTGAGGCCAGGAGCGAGGCCATATCATCAATTACCTGGTAAATATCGCGATATTCATCTTTGAGCAGTTTAAATTTTATGGTGTCTTTTACAGGTTGAAGTTCTTGTATCGCATACGATTCGCCCCTGAATACGGTAGTGCTTAAGAGTGATGACGATACATTTTGCATTCTTTTTTGAATAGTAATGATGCGTTCTGCTTCAGTTTGCCAGTCTAACTGTTTCACTTTTACATAAGGCAGCACAGATGATTTGGTTGACTGTTTCATATCGACCAGTAGATATTTATTTTTGGTATTAGTGCTTTTGAGCAGAAATAAATATCGTTTTAAACCTATGCTACCGGTGCCCGCTAATCTGAAAACAACACCTTTTACCTCATAATTATAGGGGCCATCGCTGCTGTTTGCTATCCATTCGTTAACGTGAGCTGTCAATTCATGCTTAAGCTTTTTATCAACCTTAAAATGCCTTTCGTTTTCCAGCGAGAGCATTATTTTCTTTTTTTTGCTAACGGTGCGTTTTTTAAGCAGTTCTTTTTCGGTTGATTTATCAACCGAGTTTAAAAAATCACAAACTATGCCTTTGGCTGTCCTTGGTTCAATGCTAATGGCTTTTCCTTTTGCCAGCGTGGCCGAGTAAGTTTTTAAAAATAACTGCACCATTTTTTCAGCTTTTTCGGGCTCTATTTCCAAAGTATCAAAAGCGATAAAGATGCTGGTTGTCATTCTCGCTATTTCATAGCATGCGGGAGCCAGTATGCCCTCGTCAAAATCGTTCAGGTCAAAATAAAGTAGCTTGTTATCGCCTTTATAGCTGCCATAGTTTTCAATGTGCAAGTCGCCGCAAATCCATGTTAAAGGGGATAACGGAAGCGGATTTGCATTCGCAAGATCTTCATAAAACAGATGACAGGTTCCGCGATAAAACCGGAAAGCATTTTCGGTCAAGGCCTCATATTTAAGTTGTACCATTTCGGGCAATAACGGGGCATTAAAGGTTTTTAATCGTTCGGCAAGTTTTGACATTTATTTTTGATTTTTATATAGATCCAGGGCTATTTATCCTGGATCAGTTACCAATAAAGGTTTAAGCTTTGTTTATGTTTGAAATAAAATTTAAGGCGCATATAAAGCCCGACAAAGAGGAATTATTTATTGATCTTTGGTTTGCATTTTGATAGATACAATGAAGCTTTGGCGTAAAAATATAATCATCGTGTTGCTCTTAATGGGCGTTGTTTTGTTATCGGGCTGGAGTTATTGGTTTAGCGGAGTTGAAACCGGCCCTTATCAGTTTGTATATCCCGCAAACTTTGGCAATCGCATCAATATCCCTCCAGACAATCCAACTACCAAACAAGGCGTTTATTTGGGTAGGATGCTTTTTTATGAGAAGATGTTGTCTTTAACTAATACCATTTCGTGTTCTGGTTGCCATCAGCAAGCAAAAGCATTTACAGATGGGATGACATTAAGCAAAGGCGTTGATGATGTACTTTCATCACGAAATGCTATGTCATTGACTAATTTGCTTTGGACACGGAAATTTTTTTGGGACGGACGGGCAGCAAGTCTGGAAGAGCAAGCCGTTTTTCCATTAACCAACCCGCACGAAATGGGGCAGATGCTGGATGTTTCCGCCCACAAGCTTTCTGAAACAAATGAATATCCTGCATTATTTAAGCTCGTTTTTGGTGATGATAAAATAACGCCGGACAGGGTAGCCAAAGCGTTGGCTCAGTTTGAACGTACACTGATCTCCTGCAATTCCAAATACGATCAATATTTAAAAGATACCTATAAGCCCACGCAGGAAGAGTTAAACGGGATGGCTCTGTTTATGAATGGCCCTGACCCGGAAAAAGGTATTCGAGGTGGCAACTGTGCGCACTGCCATGGCGGCGTTAAAAACTATATGGAGCTTTTTCATAACAATGGGCTCGACAGCATTCCAAAAGATGTGGGTATCGAAGCTTTGACAGGTTTGTCGTCTGATAAGGGCCGGTTTAAAGCGCCAACATTGAGAAATATTGCACTCACGGCCCCGTATATGCACGATGGCCGGTTTAAAACCTTGAATGAAGTGGTTGACCATTACAGCGATCATATAGAAGAATCGGCCTCGCTAAGCTCATTTATAAGGGGCGAATCAAATGATAAAGGCGGCAAATCTTTAAATTTAAGGCCACAAGAAAAAAAAGAGCTCATTGCCTTTTTAAATATGCTTACTGATTCTACTTTTATAGCCGACCCGCGCTTTTCTGATCCGCATTTATCAACATCTCTAAATAAAACTAAAAACACATCGAAATGAAAAAACTCCTTACAGTAATTTTATTGACCATTTCAGGACTATCGCGTTTTACAGCAACAAATGCACAATCAACAGAAAAACAAGCAACTGTAAAGGTTAGCGGCGAAGTTATTACTCCGCTTGAAATAAAATTGACAGACCTGCAGCAATTTCCACAAACCGAAGTTGTCCGTAAAGAGAGGGATGGTAAAGATCATACTTATTCGGGTGTTATCCTGGCTACTATACTGCAAAAGGCCGGGGTTACTTTAGGTAAAGATCTTAGAGGTGAAAACTTAACCAAATATGTAAAAGTAGAAGCAAGTGACGGTTACCAGGTGATCTTCGCATTGGCTGAGCTAGACGAAGACTTTACAGACAGAACGATTATACTGGCTATACAGGTAGATGGTAATCCGTTGGCTGCTGGCGACGGCCCGTTCAGGATAATTGTACAGGATGAAAAAAAGCCGGCCCGTTGTATTAAACAGGTTACCGCTATAAAAATTGAATTTGCCAAATAAATTGTATTTTAGTATTAATTGATTCATTATCAATAAATTAACTTTTAGCTATGGCCGAATCAAAAAATGCCAATCCGTTTAATATCGAAGGAATGGCACCGTTGTTTCAGGTATTTGATATGCCTGCATCATTGAAGTTTTACCGGGATATATTGGGCTTTGATATTGCTTTGTCATCTGGAGAAGGGGATGATGTGGGCTGGGTTTTATTGCGATTTAACGATATTGAACTGATGCTGAATACGGCATATGAGAAACCGAATAGACCATCATCACCCGATTCGCTCAGAACGGATTGGCACGGTGACGTAACGCTGTATTTTGGTTGCCCGGATACCGATGCCTTACATGCCTACCTTATTCAAAAAGGCTTAAAAATAAACAAACCTGAAATAACAGGATATGGCTGGAAAGCTTTATCGCTTCAAGATCCGGATGGGTACCATTTATGCTTCCATTGGCCTTTGCAAAATGCTTAATAAAATTTCGGTAAACAATCCCTTTAGGCCATTAACAAAAGTTTTACAATTACTGTTGTTAACGATTTTATTTGAATAGCTATTGGAATTTATAACCCGCTGTTAAATAATACAACCATAAGCAATATATTAAAACAATTTTGTTAAATGTTTATTACTATGTCATTGATTATCAATGTTAATGATTGTTTAGTATAAAGCTCAATGGAATAATGATTTTAGGTTTAATTGAAGGCTATATTTAGTTGAGAACCATAAATTGATAAATTGTTGTGATTATATATTATTTATTCGCACAAAGTAACAAAAGCACTCGATTAAGGCTGTTAATACCAATTTAACAATATTGTTACCTTGAACATCTTATGTTTTTACCAATTTTACAAAATCAAAAACTAACTCAAGACTTTAAGTTATCGGGTTATTTAAGATAATAATATTCATTTATGGAAATTCATACATTAAAAATACAAATCATACTGTTTTAAAATGGCGAAGATATATTATAATACAAGTGCTATGCGTACTTCCCTGCTTATTACCTGTTTGTTTTGTTTGCCCTTTTTTTCCCATTCACAAAATAAAACCCCGGTAAATGCAGGCTCAAATAGTGTTACCCCACCTGTAGTAGTACCCGATACCACTAAAAATAGCCTGCTGTTGCCGGTTGTGGTAAAAGATACGGGCAAAGCTCAATACTTTACACTTAAACAATGTATTGATTACGCTTTACAGCATCAGCCTAACTTAAATATTTCGCTTATTAATGTTGATGTTGCTAAAACATCCAATGCAATTGCCCTTTCGGGATGGTTACCACAGGCAAATGCTTCCGGCGATCTGATCCATAACATTCAGTCAAACAATTCTGCCAATGTTACTACCCCCGCGGGCAGTACATCAACAACAAACAGAACAACTGTTACCAACAGTTTTGTACCGGGGGTAACCGTTAGTCAGGCTATATTTAACCCCAGCTTGTTATATGCTTATAAAAGCGCTCCTTTATTTGTAAAACAAGCTCAGCAGGTTACTGATAGCACCAAAATTTTCCTTGTTTCGTCGGTAAGTAAGTCATTTTACACTTTGCTGAATACCTTGGAGCAGATCAACGTTTTTAAAGAGGATACAGCCAGACTGGGCCGTAGTTTAAGAGATGCTTACCACCAGTACAAAGGCGGTATTGTTGACGAAACTGATTATGAGCAGGCCGATATAACGTTGAATAATTCAAAGGCGCAGCTAAAACAGGCCAATGAAAACGTAGTGCCTCAATATGCGGTTTTGAAAAGACTGTTGGGTTTTCCACCTGATAAACAGTTTAATGTTGTTTTTGATACGTTAGAAATGATGAACGGCATTCATATTGATACAACCGAACAACTTCAATATGAAAAACGCATTGAATATCAGGAAATAAAAACCAATAAGGATTTGCAATCGCAACTGGTAAATTTCTATAAGTATCAGTGGTTGCCTACCTTATCGGCCTTTTTTGATTATAACCTAACTTTCGCCAATAATAATTATAACGATTTGTTGAACTCTTCTTATCCTAACTCATATGTAGGATTATCGTTCAGCATTCCAATTTTTACTGGTTTTTCGCGCGTAAATAATGTAAAGAAAGCCAGACTGCAGCAGCAGATATTGGATTGGAATGAAACTGATCTTAAAGCGGCAATAAATGTTGAGTACACATCGGCATTAGCTAATTATAAGGGCAATTATTACAATCTGCAGCTATTGCAAAGAAACGTGAACCTGGCCAGAAGGGTTTACTTTGTAGTTGATCTGCAATATAAACAAGGTATAGTTCCTTACCTGAATGTAATTACTGCCGAATCGAATTTAATGACATCCGAAATAAGTTATTTAAATGCTTTATTCCAGGTTTTATCTAATAAGATAGATCTGCAAAAAGCAATGGGAAACATTTCATATTAACTGTATAAAACCAAACAATCTCTATGAATAGAGTAATATTAAATACCATTTTTATAAGTTGCCTCGTAGTTACTGCCTGTAAAAAGAAGCAACCGCCTGTTAACCCCGAGGTGCCTGTTAATTTGATGACTTTAAAAGCGAAACGGGTTCTGTATTTTGATAAATACCCTTCAACAACACAGGCATTGAGTCAGGTTAACCTGTTGCCGCAAGTAACGGGCGGCATTACCGGTATCTTTTTTAAAGAAGGTACTCATGTTGAAAAAGGACAAAAACTATACGAAATTGATCAGCGCATTTACCAGGCAGCTTATGATCAGGCTGTAGCTAATTTACGCGTTTCGCAGGGAACCTTAGTGCAATCGCAACAAGATGCTGACAGGTATGAATATTTGAACAAATATAATGCAGTTGCCAAACAGCTGTATGACCATGCCGTTATCACACTTGAAAATTCGAAAGCAACAGTAAAGGCGTCTGAACAACAGGTAAAAACAGCTAAAACTAATTTAGCTTATTCGGTAGTTTATGCGCCATTTACCGGGACAATTGGTTTTAGTCAGGTAAAATTGGGCGATGTGGTAACTCCCGGAACAACTATATTAAATACAATTTCTACAGATAACCCGATGGCAGTTGATTTTATCATCAACGAAAAGAACCTTCCGTTTTTTGAAAAATTGCAGACCAACAAAGAGAATGTAGATTCATTATTTACCATTTTATTACCCGATAACTCTCTTTACCCTTACAATGGAAAAATATCAGTAATTGACCGCGCTGTTGATTCACAAACAGGTTCAATACGGGTAAGACTGGTTTTTGACAACCCTAAGAGCATATTACGTGTAGGTATGAGCTGCGTTGTGCGGGTGCACAACCAGGAAACTACCCCGGTATTGGTATTGCCAAGCAAGGCTGTTGTTGAGCAAATGGGCGAATACTTTGTATTTACCGCAAAGGATAGCGTTATCAACGTATCTAAAGACAGTTTGGCTAAAAACCCTCAGGCTGATGTATCCGGCAAACCACGATTATTTGCACATCAGAAAAAAGTAATGGTTGGACAAACTATCGGGCCTAACGTAATTGTAAAAAGCGGTGTTAATGAAGGTGAAAAAATTATAACTGACGGTGTACAAACACTTCACGATGGTTCGCCTGTAACTACTAAAAATAAGGTAGCGCCTACACAAGGCAAAGGACGCTAACAGGAATACTGGTAGCCTTATACTTATAGAAACCTGTGCGTTTTAGATGATGATTAATGTATGATTGCTAATACTTTTATAAAAAGACCCGTAACCGCTATAGTTATATCCATTGTATTGGTAATAACAGGTACGGTAAGTATTTTACTGCTGCCTATTGACCAATACCCGGATATTACTCCCCCTATTGTGCAGGTTAACGGGCAATTTACCGGTGCCGATGCACAAACTGTTGAGCAAACCGTTGCCACACCTATCGAAGAACAGGTAAATGGTACGCCGGGAATGGAATACATGCAGAGCAACAGCACCAACAACGGGCTGATGACCATGAACGTTACCTTTAAAATAGGTACCGACATTGATGTTGCCGCCCTTGATGTGCAAAACCGTGTTAGTATAGCCACACCGTTATTACCTGCGGTAGTAAGCCGGCTAGGTTTAACAGTACGTGCACTTAACCCGAGTATGCTGATGATGGTTGCGATCTATGCACCAAAAGACAGTCATAATATTACTTTCCTTGATAACTACACCAATATATTTATTCAGGATGCGCTTTTACGTGTGCCGGGCGTAGGTAGTATCAGTAGGTTTACGGATGATTTTAGTATGCGTATCTGGATGAAACCGGATAAAATGGCATCCTATAGCTTAACCCCATCTGATGTTATTGCCGCTTTAAATGCACAGAACGTGCAGGTAGCTGCGGGTACGGCTGGTGTACCTCCGCAGTCATCAAGTCAGACATATGAGTTGGGTATTTTGGTGAACGGTCGTTTAAGCAAAGTATCGGAGTTTGAAAATATCATTGTAAAAACCATCCCTGCAACCGGCGAATTGGTTTATATGAAAGATGTAGCCCGCGTTGAGCTGGGTAAATTTACTTTTTCAAGTAATTCATTTGTTGATGGTCACCGGGCATCGTACCTGCAAATATACCAGGCACCGGGCAGTAACGCGTTACAGACTGCAAATGGTGTTTATACCGAGCTGGCTAAACTGCGCCAAACTTTCCCATCAGATGTTGAATACAGCGTACCGTTCGAATCAGTTACCGTAGTAAAGGTTTCTATGCAGGACGTTGTTGGCACATTGCTTAAAACACTAGCCCTCGTTGCAGTGGTGGTGTTTTTGTTCCTGCAAACCTGGCGGTCAACGCTTATACCTGTACTGGCTATCCCGGTATCTATATTTGGTACGTTCTGCTTCTTTATTCCTTTAGGCTTTACTATCAATACCCTAACCATGTTTGGTTTTGTACTGGCGATAGGTATTGTGGTGGATGATGCCATTATTGTGGTAGAGGCCGTGCAGCATTATATCGACCATGATAAAATGTCGCCTAAAGAGGCTACTTACCAGGCAATGAAGGATATATCTGCACCGGTTGTAGCTATTGCGCTTATCCTTGCTGCAGTATTCGTGCCGGTAGGGTTTATTCCGGGAATAGTTGGTCGTTTATATCAGCAGTTTGCTATAACCATCGCTATATCGGTAATGATATCTGCATTTATCGCATTGTCATTAACTCCTGCGCTTTGTACTTTATTGCTAAAACCAACCGATCCCGACAGGAAACCAAATATACTGGACCGAGGCTTTATTAAATTTAACGCCTGGTTTGATCGTATTACGGCAAGGTATACAGAAGGTGTTCGTAAAAGTATAGGCGGAGCAAGGTATATCATCATTCTTTTACTTTGTGTTTGTATCGGAACTTACTTTATGTTCCAGCACAAGCCGTCAGGATTTATTCCTTCTGAGGATGATGGAAATTTATATGTTACTTTCCAATTGCCTCCGGCAGCATCTACAGCTGCGTCGGTTGAGGTGATGCAGAAGATAATGAAGGTTGTTGGTTCAACGCCGGGTGTGGCGCATTATGCGGCGCTATCGGGCTTAAACGTGGTAACCAATGCCAGCAACTCTAACAACGGTACCATTTATTGTCAGCTGGCACCATGGGATGAACGTAATGAAGACAGCCAGCAAGTGCCGGGCATCATCAAGGTTTTACAAAAACGAATTGAAGACGCAGGCGTAAAAGACGCGAGTGTTGAAGTTATACAGCCCTCACCGCTACCCGGTGTAGGATCAACCGTTGGTTTCAGTATGCAGATTGAGCAGCGCAGCACAACCGATGATATTCATCAGTTTGAAAATGTTGTAAACAAGTTTGTTACTGATGCTAATAAAAATCCGGCTATTACCAAGTCATTCAGCTTCTTTACCGCGCATACGCCAAACTTCAACCTTAAAGTTGATCGCGAAAAATGCGAGAAACTGGGTGTAAATGTATCTGATGTGTTTACCACTATACAGGCATTTATGGGTAGCTTGTATATTAATGATTTTACAACCTATAACCGTACTTTCCACGTGGTTGTACAGGCTGATACGGCGTACAGGTCTGATATAGCCGAAATGAATAAATATTATGTGCGTAATCAGGCAGGAACAATGGTTCCACTCGGAACTTTAATTAGTTATACGCCTACCGAGGCAGCACCTGTTATTTCACACTTTAATATCTTCCGTACCGCTGAAATAGACGGCTCATCTGCGCCGGGCTATAGCAGTACTGATGCCTTAAACGCCTTACAGACGTTGGCAGCTAAAGAATTACCTGAGGGATATACCTATGAATTTTCGGGATTAAGTTATGAGGAAGTAAAGGCTGGGTCAACCACTATTTACATCTTCATGTTCTCTATAACGTTTGTATTCCTGTTCCTTGCGGCGTTGTATGAAAGCTGGTCGGTTCCATTCTCGGTATTACTTGCCGTGCCGATAGGTGCGTTCGGAGCTATCCTGGCATTGGAGCTTGTGCCAAGCTTAACCAATAACGTTTATGCACAAATAGGGTTAATTACGCTGATAGGTTTGGCGGCTAAAAACGCCATCCTGATAGTTGAGTTTGCCAAGGTGCGCGTTGACAGGGGTGAAGATCTGCTGAAATCGACCCTCGATGCGGTGAGCCTTCGTTTACGACCTATTATCATGACTTCCCTTGCATTTATTCTGGGTGTATTACCGCTGGTATTGGCCACAGGTGCAGGTGCAGTTGCGCGTAGAACCATTGGTTATACCGTTTTAGGCGGGATGCTTGCAGCGTCAACCATTGCCATATTCGTTGTACCGGTATTGTATGTGCTGATCACCCGGATGTCGTACGGTAAAGAAAGACTGGAATATCTGAAAGCCCACCATGAAGAATTGATGGAGAAAGAACGAAAAGTGGAAGAACAAAACATTGACCCTGAACTGGAATTCGAGATACAAAAATCACGTGAACTGGGTAAATCTGATAAAAAATGATTGCGAATACATTTATTAAAAGACCGGTAACTGCAATCGTAATATCAGTTGTATTAATGATTTCAGGGACGATATGTCTTTTTAACCTTGCTGTTGACCAATACCCCAATATATCGCCGCCAAGCGTAGGTGTAAATGCATCTTATACAGGTGCCGATGCCGAAACTGTGGAGCAAACTGTTGCCATCCCTATTGAAGAACAGGTAAACGGTACCCCAGGCATGGAATACATGCAGAGCACCAGTACCAACAGTGGTGGTATGAGCGTTAGGGTAACCTTTAATATCGGTACTAATGTTCAAATTGCAGCGTTAAACGTGCAGAACAGGGTGGGTATAGCTGCACCTTTACTGCCGGCGGTAGTAAGTAAACTGGGCGCAACAGTGCGTGCCAGTAACCCCGATCAGTTAATGCTGATTGCCATCTACTCGCCTAAAAAAACACACGGAATAACTTTTCTGGATAACTATACCAGTACTTTTATTGAAGATGCTATTCTTCGTGTTCCGGGTGTGGGTGATGTGAGCGCACGTACCGACCAATTCAGTATGCGCATCTGGATGAATCCGGATAAAATGGCTTCCTACAGTTTAACGCCTACAGATGTAAGCAACGCTTTAACGGCTCAGAATGTTTATGTTGCTGCTGGATCAGTAGGAGCACCGCCTCAAAATAATTCACAAGCTAATGAAGTGGGTATTTTGGTAAACGGGATGCTTAGTAAGGCAAAGGATTACGAGAAGATTATTGTTAAAACCATACCATCAACCGGCGAACTGGTTTATTTAAAAGACGTAGCACGCGTTGAATTGGGGAAATTTACCTTTTCAAGTAACGCATTTGTCGACGGTAACCGGGCATCAACCATCCAGATCTATCAATCTCCGGGAAGTAATGCCTTGCAGACTGCCGATAATGTTTATGCTGAATTAGCCAAGCTGAAAAAGTCGTTTCCAAACGATGTGGATTATATTGTACCTTTTGAGTCGGTAACCATTATCAAGGTTTCTATGCAGGAAGTGGTAGGCACCTTGTTAAAAGCGCTTGCACTGGTGGCTATAGTGGTATTCCTGTTCTTACAGAACTGGCGCTCAACCATCATTCCTATCCTGGCTATTCCGGTTTCCATATTAGCTACATTCTGTCTTTTTATACCATTAGGCTTTACCATAAACACACTAACCATGTTTGGCTTTGTGCTGGCGATAGGTATAGTGGTTGATGATGCCATTATTGTGGTGGAGGCGGTGCAGCATTATATTGATGAGCAGCACATGTCGCCCAAGGAAGCAACTTACCATGCCATGAAAGAAATTTCGGCACCGGTTGTTGCTATTGCATTAATTTTGGCTTCGGTATTTGTGCCGGTAGGTTTTATACCGGGTATTGTTGGGCGTTTGTATCAGCAGTTTGCTATAACCATTGCTATTTCGGTAATGTTCTCGGCTTTTATCGCCTTGTCGTTAACGCCTGCATTATGTTCGTTGTTGTTAAGGCCATCGCACCACGCTACCAAAAAATCAAACTGGCTCGATAAATTTTTCGACTGGTTTAACAAGGGCTTTGAGCGCATTACCTATAAATATTCAAACGGCGTAAAACGGAGTATTAAAAACTCCAAGTTAATTGTGATACTGCTGGTAGTTATCTGTGCCGGTACTATTCTGTTATTTAAATCAAAACCTTCCGGATTTGTGCCCTCTGAAGATGGTGGTCGTTTATATCTTACCTATCAATTACCTGATGCATCATCCACTACCCAATCGGTAAACGTGATGGAAAAGCTGATGAAAATAGTGAGTTCAACACCTGGTATATTGCATTTAACAGCCATATCAGGTTTCAATATATTAAACGGTGGCGCTAACTCCAATGCTGGTTCGATGTTTTGTATGCTTACGCCATGGGACGACCGTACAACGCCGCAAACACAGATGCAGGGCTTGATGGACAATCTTAGAAAAAGGATTGCCAAAGCTGGTATAAAAAATGCGAATGTGGTCGTTATTCAACCACCGCCGATAAGAGGTATTGGTTTAGCAGCAGGTTTCAGTATGCAAATAGAACAGGGAAACTCAACCGATGATATTCATCAGTTTGAAAAGAACGTTCAGAAATTTGTAGCTGCCGCGAAAAAGAACCCCGCGACGTCAACGGCATTCTGTTATTTCTCGGCACATACGCCAAGCTTTAACCTAACGGTTGACAGGGAAAAATGCGAAAAACTGGGTGTAAACATATCAGATGTGTTTTCAACTATGCAATCATACATGGGTAGTTTGTTCGTAAATAACTTTACGCTTTACAACCGTACCTATCACGTAGTTATACAGGCTGATACCACTTATCGCGCGTTAATCAGCAATATGAATAAGTATTACGTGCGTAATTCGGTTGGTAGCATGGTGCCTTTGAGTACGGTTATTACTTACAAACCAGATATTGCAGCACCGTTAATTACGCACTTTAATATATTCCGTTCTGCAGAGGTTGATGGATCTATTCCGCCGGGATACAGTAGTGGTCAGTCATTAGATGCTTTGAAGCAAATAGCGGCCAAAACACTGCCACGTGGTTATACCTATGATTTTTCGGGATTAAGTTATGAGGAAATAAAAGCAGGATCTATCACGGTTTACATCTTCCTGTTCTCTATCATATTTGTGTTCCTTTTCCTGGCGGCGTTGTACGAAAGCTGGTCGGTTCCATTCTCTGTGCTGCTGGCAGTGCCTGTAAGTGCTTTTGGGGCCATTGTAGCCCTTTTCTGTATGCCAACTATCACTAATAACGTTTACGCCCAGATAGGCTTAATAACGCTGATAGGGCTCTCTGCAAAAAATGCCATCCTGATTGTAGAGTTTGCCAAATTGAGGGTTGATAGGGGCGAGGAACTGCTTCAATCAACACTGGAAGCGGTACGTTTAAGGCTCCGTCCAATCATTATGACCTCTATGGCATTCATTTTAGGTGTATTGCCACTGGTATTTGCTACCGGCGCAGGTGCAGAATCAAGAAATACTATCGGTGTAACGGTTTTGGGTGGGATGATTGCTTCGTCAACCATTTCTATCTTTATAGTACCGGTATTATTTGTATTGTTCACCCGTTTATCCTACGGCAAAAAAGAATTGGCCTGGTTACAGGAAAATCATGAGCTATTGATGGAAAAAGCCAGAAAAGTTGAAGAACAAAACATTGATCCCGAACTGGAGTACGATATAGCGCAGGCTAATGCTCAAAACAAAGCTGAGCGGGATGAAATTCATGGTAAAGGAAAAGATAAAGACGAAAAATAGTTCATCGGTCATTGTTTGACGATACTAAAGTGGCCGGTCGGCAGTTACTGTTTAACTGCTGACCGGCCATTTCGTTTTTTGTCGGAACTATGATTTTCAGAATTTGCCGGATGTTAGGATTTTTACTAGTTCATCAAATAATCCTCCTAATCCTATAAATCATGGTTCAGACAGAAATTTTCAAGATTTGCCGGATGCCAGGATTTTTACCGGTTAATCAAATAATCTCCCTAATCCTATAAATCATAGTTCAGACAATATCTATCCCCAGAACAAATAAGAAACAAAAATAGCGGCAATAATTCCAGCTAAATCGGCAATTAAGCCCGCCGGGATAGCATAGCGTGATTTTTTGATGCCTACCGATCCAAAATACAGGGCCACAATATAAAATGTAGTATCGGATGAGCCATTGAATACACATCCCAGGCGACCGGCGAAGCTGTCGGGGCCGTAGGTTGTCATGCCGTTAATCATCATGGCTTTTGACCCGGAGCCACTGAGTGGTTTTAAATAGGCTACGGGCATGGCGTCAACAAACTTGGTATCCAGGTTAAGATGAACAATTACCCAGCGCAAGCCATCATTAATATAACCTAATGCACCACATGAGCGAAATACACTGATGCCCACCAGCATGGCTACCAGGTAGGGGATTATCTTAACTGATGTTTCAAAACCCTGCTTGGCACCATCAATAAATGATTCAAACACATTAATCTTTTTATACAATGCGCCGCTCACAAATATTACCGGGATAGAAAACAACATCAGGTTGCTTACTACTTTTGATACCAGGCTGATCTGCTCTTTAGTTAGCTGGGTATTAAAATACCATACCAGTAATAAAATAAATGCGGTTATGCCTCCGAGCCAGCTGACAATCACCTTGTCAAAAAGATTGATCTTCTGCTTAATCGACACAGCAATAATGCCAACCAAGGCAGCTACGTAAGTTGCTATAATGCAGGGGATGAAAACGTCTGTGGGATCTTTAGCGTGTAAAATGGCCCGCTGCGCAATAATAGTAACTGGCAATAACTGCAAACCCGAGGTAAGCAGTACCAGGTACATGATCTGTGCGTTAGATGCAGTTTCTTTGTCTTTATTGAGCTCTTGCAGGCTGCCTATGGCCTTTAACCCGAGTGGAGTAGCTGCATTATCAAGCCCTAGCAAATTGGCCGAAAAGCTCATTAATATTTGCCCGGTGGCGGGATGATCTTTAGGTACTTCGGGAAACAAACGGCTAAAAAACGGACCTACTATACGGGAAAGAAATCTGATAGCGCCTGCTCTTTCGCCAATGTTCATAATACCCAGCCATAGCGCCATATTGCCCGCCAATGGTAGTGCGATGTCCATAACCGATGCTTTGGATGAATCGAACATACCGGATACCAGGTGCATAAAAATTTCGGTATCGCCGAAAAATATGAGCCTGATAAGCGCAATGACAAATGCGATCAGAAAAAAGGCTATCCAGATATAATTAAGGGCCATATTATAGTATTCAGGCTTTGAAGATAATGGTTTTTGAGAATTAAAAAGAGATAAGCGCTTCAAAAAAAACAAATAGACCAGTTGCTAAACAAATTAATTGCGCTGTGAATAAATGTTACACCATCATTACATTAACATTTCCTATTTTTGTACAAAGTTTTTTGAATGGAAGCTGAAAATAATTTACTGCTATTACTGCAAAATCCTCATTTATCTGCCGGATTAAAAGACATCGCTCAAAAAGTACTTAACGGTGAGCGTATCACATTTGATGAAGGCGTTTTACTATACGAACAAGGCGAATTGGGCTATTTAGGGGTTTTAGCCAACTATATCCGCGAAAAGCGGCACGGTAATAACACTTACTTCAATCGTAATTTTCATATCGAGCCAACTAATTTGTGTGTTTACGACTGCAAATTTTGCTCGTACTCCAGGCTGTTAAAGCAAAAGTCAGAAGGGTGGGAGTATACCATGGATGAGATGCTGGCTATGGTTTATAAATACGATAACGAGCCGGTTACCGAGGTGCATATTGTGGGCGGCGTTTTACCGCAATATGATGTGGCCTTTTATAGCGAGTTATTTAGTAAAATAAGGGAGCATCGACCAGAGCTGCATATTAAAGCATTGACACCGGTTGAGTATCATTACATCTTCAAAAAAGCTAAAATAGATTATGCTACAGGCATGAAGCTGATGTATGACGCTGGTTTAGGTTCTATACCGGGCGGTGGTGCAGAAATATTTCATCCGGAAGTAAGAGACCTGATATCAAAAGATAAATGTACGGGCGACCAATGGCTGGCCATACATGAAGAGTGGCATAAACTAGGCGCGCGTTCAAACGCTACTATGCTATACGGCCATATTGAAAAATTCTGGCACCGGGTTGATCACATGGACCGCCTGCGTAATTTGCAGGATAAGACTGGTGGATTCCAAACCTTTATTCCGCTTAAATTCCGTAATCAGGATAACCAGATGTCGCATGTACCAGAATCAACAGTTGTTGAGGACTTGCGTAACTATGCCATAGCACGTATTTACCTGGATAACTTTGATCACATCAAAGCTTACTGGGCCATGATCAGCCGTACCACAGCACAATTATCGTTAAACTTTGGGGTTGATGATATCGATGGAACGCTGGATGATACTACCAAAATATACTCCATGGCAGGTGCAGAAGAACAGCACCCGGGTATGAGTACCAAACAACTGGTTGAACTGATAAAACACGTAGGCAGGCACCCAATTGAACGCGATACTTTATACAACGTAGTTACAGACTACAACAATTTTGAATTTCCGGAAGAAGTAAAGCCACAATTTTACAAGCTGCCGGTTATTAATTAGGTCATTGAGTCATTAGTCATTGGGTCATTTTTTATCTCAGGGTAAGTGAATGATCCAATGCCCCAATGACTAGTGACATAATGACCCAATGATATAATGAACAAAACACTATACATCGTCCGCCATGGACAAACTGATTTAAATAAGCGCGGTGTTATACAGGGCCGCGGCATGGATACTGATCTGAATGATGAGGGTCGTAAGCAGGCCGGTCAGTTTTTTGATGCTTATAAATCAGTTCCCTTTAATAAAATTTACATATCAACCTTAAAACGTACGCAGCAAAGTATACAGTCTTTTATAGATTTGGGTATTCCATATGAAAAGCTTGCCGGACTGGATGAGTTGGGCTGGGGAATTCACGAAGGACAACCTGCTACTCCCAGAAATAAGGGAGAATTTATGCAGATAATGCGCAATTGGGTAGATGGTAACCTTGATGCCAAATTTGAAGGCGGTGAAAGTCCAAACGAGGTAAAGGCAAGGCAGCTGGAAGCGCTGAAGGTAATAATGAGCCACCCCCAAGAAGAAACGGTTCTCATATGTATGCACGGTAGGGCTCTGAGGCTATTATTATGCCTGCTTACCAATAAGCCGCTTACCGAAATGGACAGCTTCCCTCACCAAAACCTGGTGTTGTATAAAGTTTTTTATGATGGCGAAAAATATACCGTCACCGACTTTAACGATGCCAGCCACCTTAAACAATCTTAAATAATACTTCTCTAATTTATACTTGTGAATAAGATCAGAATATCAGCAGTTAGCTACACCAATACCAAACCCTTTATATACGGCCTGCAGCACACAGGCATCCTTAATAAAATTGAACTGAGCCTGGATAACCCTACAGACTGTGCTCAAAAACTAATTGACGATGTGGTGGATATTGGCCTTATTCCGGTGGCTGCAACCCTTAGTTTGCCGCAGTGGGATATTGTATCCGATTACTGTATCGGTGCAGTAGGCGCTGTTAATTCGGTGTTCATTTTTAGCAATTGTGATATCAGGGAGATAAAGACTTTACAGCTTGATCCTCAGTCGCGTTCATCCAATAATTTAGCGCGTGTTTTGCTGAAAAATTACTGGAAGTCAGATTATCAGATGATTGTTGATTCTCCTGATTATTCGGAATCAAAGGACCCGAAAACTGCCTTTGTAATGATTGGCGACCGAACGTTTGGCAAGAAGGAAAAATATCCATTTGTTTATGACCTTTCGGAGGAGTGGCAACGCTTTACCGGTCTGCCTTTTGTGTTTGCAGCATGGATTGCCAACAAGCCGATACCCGCGGAATTTATGGCCGACTTTAATAAATCCTTAAAATACGGGCTTGACCATCGCACCGAGTTATTAAAAGAGTTGCCGCAAAGGGAAGACTTTGATTTAGAAGATTACCTGATGCATAAGCTTGATTTTAGTTTGACTGAGGATAAGAAAAATGCATTGTACCTGTTTTTGGATTATATAAAGGCGCTTTAAAACTTTTGTGCAATCCTACTATTCATGTCCATATTGGCTTATGCGCTAAAATGGGCGCTGGGATTGAAATAGACTCTATCGGTTTGCTTGGTAAAAACTTCTTTTGAAATAATCTTAACGTCTTAATAAACTTTTAGGTCCATACAATCATCGTCCCGCTCAATTGCCGCGGGAGGGCTAGTCCTTTTTGTCTTGATACAAAAAGGACCAAAAAAATCAAGTCAGAAAAAAGCTTCGGCGCTCAGGCCATACTCCTTGGCCCGCTTTTCTGACAGGCCGGTGCTTTTTTGAATAACAATTAATTAAACAGCACTCGTCAGCAGATAAGCTTCGGCCAAAATCCGGCAAAACAATGTTGGCTGTGAGCGCAATGGCAGGGCATAGCAAATTTTCGCATAAAGGGTCTGCTAGTGATACGGTATAACGGCGAAAAGATTGCAGCCCAGGTTTTGCCGGATTTGCAGGGTAAAGGCCCTGAGCGCTAAGAAGCCTTTCTGCTGACTTGACTTTTTGGTTACTTTTGTGGCCACAAAAGTAACTAGGCCTCCGCGGCCATGAGCGGGATAATGTCTGTTCGAAACAATAAGCTTTTTACAATCCCGATGCATTGCCACAGTTTTAACATAATGTACCGAAAGATTATCAATTAAAACATATTCTGTTTATCTTAAGGACTTAAATTTCACCTATGAGTACATCACCATCATTAAAAGGACAATCGGCTTTAATTACCGGTGCCGACAGTGGCATTGGTAAAGGCGTTGCGCTGGCATTGGCTGCCGCAGGCGCTAACGTAATTATAAACCACGTAGACGCACATGAAATTGCACAGCAAACCGTTGACGAAATTACAGATGCTGGCGGCAATGCCTATGCTATACATGCGGATATCAGTAAAGAGGATGAAGTGCAGGCCATGTTCGCCGAAATGTATAAACAATACGGTACCATTGATATTCTGGTGAATAATGCCGGCTTACAAAAAGATTCGAAGTTTGTTGATATGACGTTGGATCAATGGAATACCGTTATCGGCATTAATTTAACAGGTCAGTTTTTATGTGCCCGTGAAGCGGCCCGCGAGTTTATCCGCAGGGGCGTTGTTCCTGAGCGGAGCAAGGCTGCGGGTAAAATTATTTGTATGAGCAGTGTACATGAAGTTATTCCATGGGGCGGACACGTTAATTATGCTACCAGCAAAGGCGGTGTAATGATGCTGATGAAAAGCATGGCTCAGGAGTTGGCTCCACATAAAATACGTGTAGTGTCTATCGGTCCGGGTGCTATACAAACTCATATTAACCAATCGGCATGGAGCACACCCGAAGCGTTAAATAGTTTATTAACCCTTATACCTTATAATAGGATAGGTGAACCTGATGATATTGGTAAGGTTGCCACCTGGCTTGCATCAGACGAAGCAGATTATATAACAGGTACAACCATTTTTGTGGATGGCGGTATGACCTTGTATCCGGGTTTTGCAGATAATGGGTGATAAAACAAGCCGATTCTGTCATACTAATCTCATCTTAAAAATGTATTAATCAATTGATTAGGTTTTTATGCTTAAAATCACATAAAATTTAAGTTATATTAATGTAAAGGAGCCGTTACAGTATCAGTAATGGCTTTTTTTGTGCCTTTTTTGATTGACATATTGTAAAAAATACACTAAGTGGGTTGCGATAATTTAAATTTATTATCAAAAAACGTCTATAATTATGAAATATTCATAAAAGTGATTTTAAATTGTTGTGGTTTGCAATTATTCGTTACTTTTGTTACGGATTTAAAATTAAAAACAACATGAAAAAAATATTTTTAACAATCGCAACTGCTGCCTTATTCAGTGTTAGTGTTTTTGCTGCTGATGGTGGTAAAAAATCAAATGAAACTGCTGTTAATGTTTCTTACAGTGTTCAACAAGCTTTCAGTGCTGACTTTTCTGAAGCTACCAGCGTAATCTGGACAGTTGATAAAAATTGCCAAAAAGCTGATTTCGTTATTGATGGTGTTAAGAAAACTGCTTTCTACACTCCAACTGGCGAGTACTTAGGTACTACTCAGTATGTTGATTACAAAGCTATCCCAGCTAAATCACAAAAACAAATTGCTGATGCTTACAAAGGTTATGAAGTTAGCAACGTAGTTGTTTATCAAGCTTACGTATCTATCGATTCAAACATCGAGCCTACTTCTTACTTTGTTGATCTTAAAAACGCAAACCACGAAGTTGTGGTAAGAGTTGCAAACTCAGGTGATGTTGAGTTTTTCAAACAGGTAAAATAATTTTGCCAATCATATTTAAAGTTTAGTTAAAGCCATCTGTCTTTATTTTGACAGGTGGCTTTTTTGTTTTTAGGCCCTGTGAGGGCCTTTTTTGTTATTATTTAAAACAACTTGTACCCATAAAGTCTTTTTAAGGAAACAGAACTTTATATGTCTAAAACTATAATTGTTTCCAACAGGCTGCCTGTTAAAATATCAAAAACAGAAAACGAATATAATCTTTCTACCAGTGAAGGTGGTTTAGCAACCGGACTGGGTTCAATTTATAAACAAGGCAATAATAAATGGATAGGGTGGCCCGGAATTGAAATTGATAACGAAAACGATCAAAATGAAATAACTGTTCAGTTAGCAGAACTGAGTTTGGTTCCTGTGTTTTTGGAACAGGAAGAAATCAATCAATATTACGAAGGTTTTTCTAACGATGTTTTGTGGCCCGTATTTCATTATTATGTGTCAACTTATAGTGTTTATAAGGAATCGAACTGGGAATATTACCAGGCGGTAAACCTCAAATTCAGGGACGCTATTTTGGCAATAGCAGAGCCAGGCGATGTAATATGGATACACGATTATCAGCTTTTACTTTTACCGGCTTTAATAAGAAAAGAACTCCCAGATATATCTATTGGCTTTTTTCAGCATATCCCGTTTCCTTCTAACGAATTGTTCAGACTTATTCCCTGGCGAAAAGAACTGTTGGAAGGTATGCTGGGTGCTGATCTGATCGGTTTCCATACGTTTGATGATGTGCGTCATTTTTTAGGCGCTGTAACACGGGTTTTACCTGTAAATGCATCAGCCAATATTTTAACGGTTGATGAAAGATTGGTGGTGGTAGAGTCATTCCCAATGGGTATCGACGAAAAAAAATATGCGTCTCTTCCGTTGCAAAAAGCTACGCTTGAGCAAAAGGCCTTAATTAGTGAAACATTTAAAAATTCAAGACTGATTCTTTCTATTGATCGTTTGGACTATAGCAAAGGCATTTTGCAACGCTTACAAGCCTTTGAACAGCTTTTGCAGCAACATCCTGAATATTGCGAGAAAATCGCCCTGTATATGATTGTGGTGCCATCGCGCGATTCAGTACCCCAATATGCCCACCTGCGCGATGAAATTGATAAAAAAGTAGGCAATATCAACGCCATGTACCGCAAAATGGATTGGACGCCCATTCATTATTATTACCGTTCGTTCCCTATTGAAACGCTTTCGGCACTGTATTCATCTGCCGATGTTTGCCTGGTAACACCGTTACGTGATGGTATGAACCTGGTAAGTAAGGAATACGTTGCCAGTAGGGTAAATGAAGATGGCGTATTGATATTAAGTGAAATGGCTGGCGCATCAAAAGAACTGATAGATGCCGTTATTGTAAACCCAAATGACAGTACCGAAATGTGTAATGCCATTATACAAGCGCTTAATATGCCACTGGATGAACAAAAAAGGCGGATGAGGCAAATGCGCCAACTGGTGGCTAAGTTTAACATTACACATTGGGTTAAAGTGTTTATGGATAAATTGAAAGAGGTAAAGCAAATGCAGCGTTCCATGCAAACCAGGCACGTAAGCATGGCTACTGAGCAATCTATCATTAACCGTTATGTAAAAACCAAAAAGAGGATCATCTTTTTAGATTACGATGGTACGCTGGTTGGCTTTAAATCCAATTTAGCACAAGCATCGCCTGATGAGGACCTTTTTTCGATTATAGAAAAATTGAGCGATGATCCGGCTAATGAACTGGTATTAATCAGCGGGCGCAAGCATGAAAATCTTGACGAGTGGTTTGGCGATAAAAATATTTACCTCATTGCCGAGCATGGGTCGTGGTTTAAACCGCAAAACAAATCCTGGCATAAAATAACCGGCCTTTCCAACACCTGGAAACATGATATTTATCCCATTTTGGATACCTATGTAGATCGTACCCCCGGAACTTTTATCGAGGAAAAAACCTATACGCTGGTATGGCACTACCGCAATGCACAGAAGGGCTTGGGCGAGTTAAGAGCCAATGAGCTAATGAATAATTTGAAGTACCACGCAACAGACAAAGGCTTACAATTACTGCCCGGCGATAAGGTGCTTGAAGTTAAAAACATGGAGATAAACAAAGGCAAAGCCGCTTCCATGTTACTCGAAAAAGCCGATTATGATTTTGTAATTGCCTTTGGCGATGACTACACAGATGAGGATATTTTTAAAACATTGCCCGATACGGCCATTACCATAAAGGTGGGCAGCAATGTATCAGCGGCCAAATTTTATCTGCGTAATCCGGCAGAGGTTCGAAACCTGCTCACCCGTTTTACAGAAGCTGCTGTTTTAGAAGTAAAGGGATAGGTTAACGCTGAAAAACCTAAGTTTAACATCCGCTAAAGTACTGACACCATTTTGTCAGTGTTCACGATGTTCACAGCGTTCACGCGTTCAAAAATGAACGCTGTGAATGCTGTCTATCCCTGAAAAAAGTTGACACCAGTTGTATTTTATAAAAATATTGGCCGGTCAAGCTTCATGGCAATACGATAGGCTGCATTCATCAGTCCTACGTGGCTATAGGCCTGCGGGAAGTTTCCCCATTGGCTGCCGTCGTTTTCGTCAACATCCTCGCTAAATAATAACAGGTGATTGGAATATTGGAGCAGATTTTCAAATTCGCGCATGGCGTCATCCAATCTGCCAACACAAGCAAGTGCCTCTATGTACCAAAAAGCACATATCAAAAACGTAGTCTTCGGCTTACCAAAATCATCCTTATACAGATACCTGTAAAATAACCCATTTGGCGTTTTTAGCTCTTTTTCCAGCGCTATCAAATGATCTTTTGCCCTGTCAGAAGCTGGGTCAAGATAATTCATCATAATCAATTGCAGTGTACTGGCATCAAGATTAGGGCTGCCTGCAGAATTGGTGTATACCTTTCTAACCGGATCATAACAGCTTTCAATATGCTCCGCTGCGCGATTTTTTAGGGCGATGGCTTTGTCGGTCAGTTCTTTGTTATCAATAGTACGGGCCATTTTTTCGGCTGCAGAAGCACCGGCCCACTGAAATAAGTTGCTGTAGCAATGAATATTAGCCATGTTACGGAACTCCCAGATGCCGGCATCTTTTTCATCAATGGTACGCTCTATTTTAGTCAACAGGAATTCAATCCATCTCACAGAATCTTTTCGTTCCGAAAAAATAAAACGATGATCGGTATAAAGCGGAAGTACGGAGATCATTACCTGCCCGTAAATATCATTCTGGATATGCTCAGAGGCCTGGTTGCCAATCCGCACCGGCTGATTGCCCATATAACCTTCCAGGTCAGTCAATATTTGTTCGGTGAGTAGCTTTTTGCCGGTAATGCCATAAAGCGGCTGATAGCGCTCTGTTTCGTTAAAGGAGATATCGGTAACGTAGTTAAAATACTTTTCCATTTCCTCAAAATGGCCAATGTGGTTTAGCGATGTTAAAACGTAATAAGTATCACGCAGCCAGCAATAACGGTAATCCCAGTTGCGGCCGCTGCCCGGAGATTCGGGTAGGCTAGTAGTGCTGGCAGCTATAATGGCCCCTGTATCTTCAAACTGGTGTATTTTTAAGGCCAATGCAGACCTGATCACAAATGGCTGGTAATAGGTGGCTATGGAGGAGTGTTTTATCCATGTGCGCCAATATTGGTTCGTTTCACGCAAAAAACGCTCAGCTGTACTTATCAGCGGCGCTTCCAATGGCTCGCCATAGGTTAATACCAGGTATTTGGCTTCGTTAAGTACAAAGGGCTGTTCATCAAAAACGTAGCTGATGGGTATATTAGTAGTAAGCCTGATATTTTCATCGCCCCCTAAAAACTGGATGTGATTGCTGCCCCGGTTTACGGTCAGCTTTACATTACCATAATCAGATACAGGCTCGCATTTTACAATTATTTGCGGTGAGCCGTCCAAAGGTTCAACTTTACGGATCAGCATTAATGGTTTGTAATAACGCTGATGTTCAAAAAATCTGGGCGCAAAATCGGTTATGCGGTATTTGGCACCGTTTGGGGTTGTTATTTCGGTTATCAATACGTTAGTATTCTCCGAATAATATTGATGTGAGGTGTATTCGCCGGTAGGCAAAATAGAAAAGGCGCCGCCTTTTTTTTGATCTAACAGGCCGCCAAAAATAAACGTGCTATCGAAACGTGGCCAGCAAAGCCAGTCGACATTGGTGTTTTTATTGATATGGGCTAAAAAGGCGCAGTTGCCTATTATGCCGGTTTGATAGGTATGTCTTTCCATAAATGCGTTTAAAATAGGAGCAACAAAACTGAGGGGATAATGTTGTTTTTTTTGGGTGATTTGGTTGAATGGTTGATTAAGTTGGATTGGGTTGAATAGTTGATTAAGTTGGATTGAGTTTATTGGGTGATTAAGTTATATTGAGCCTTAAAAAAAGTTGAGGGTTTATTTGGGTAAATTGATTAGGTTTATTTTAAAAAAACTAACCTAAAACTATAACTCCTATGTAATTTGTAGTGTTTTTTCAAAATCATTATTGATTAATAAAACAATCACCTTAACTTAGTATATTATTAAACAAATAAATTATTGAATTATGAGTTTACGATTAGGAGATAAGGCTCCAAACTTTCAAGCAAAAACGTCAGCAGGCGAAATAGACTTTTATGAATATCTTGGCGATAGCTGGGGTGTATTATTTTCACATCCAGCTGATTATACGCCTGTTTGTACTACCGAATTAGGTAAAACAGCATCGCTGAAAAGTGAATTTGAAAAACGCAACGTAAAGGTAATTGCGTTAAGCGTTGACTCGGTTGAATCGCACAAAGGATGGATAAATGATATCAATGAAACCCAAGGTGTTGAGGTTAATTTCCCGATAATAGGGGATGAGAACCGCGAAATTGCATTGTCATATGATATGATACACCCTAATGCATCATTAACTGCGACAGTGCGTTCCCTGTTTGTGATAGCGCCCGATAAAAGCATTAAGCTGATTATTACTTATCCGGCTTCAACAGGCAGAAACTTTCAGGAAATATTAAGAGTAATTGATTCATTACAATTAACCGCAAATTATAGCGTTGCCACACCTGCCGATTGGAAGGATGGCGAAGATGTGGTAGTAGTGCCTGCAATTAAAACAGAAGACATCCCGGCAAAATTTCCGAAAGGTTTTACACAGGTAAAACCCTATTTACGATTAACACCACAACCAAATAAATAATTTTATTTGGTTATTAATATTTTATATATTTGAAAAGATTGGTTTTTCTATATCTTTCTGATAATAAGTATCATTTTATTCAGTTTGGCATAGTTTTTTAATCTGTAACACAATTTTTTATACAACAATTATAATATTTATGAAAACTGGAAAAGTAAAATGGTTTAACACACAAAAAGGTTATGGTTTTATTGTTACCGACGATGGTAAAGATCTTTTTGTACACTTTAAGGATGTACAAGGCGGCGTAAACGCCATTAAAGATAACGATAGCGTTACATACGACGTGGAAGAAGGCAGAAAAGGATTACAGGCTGTAAATGTAAAAAAAGCATAATTTTTCTAATTATTTAATTAGGAAACCTCTGCCCACTCAGAGGTTTTTTTTTGTTTTATTTTTTCGGTGTTTTAATATTTCTGCTACTTTAGCCCACCAAATTTATTTAAACTATGACCGACGCTGCCGCAACCAAAGCAAAAAGAAATGTTATTTTTTTAGTGCTAGTAGCTTCCTTAGGCTACTTTGTTGATATTTATGACTTGCTGGTTTTTTCAATCGTCAGGAAAAGTAGTTTACTCTCCATCGGTGTTAAACCTGCCGATGTATTACCGCAGGGGCTTTTTATTATCAACCTACAGATGTTCGGTTTGCTGCTTGGCGGCATTTTATGGGGTGTTGTTGGTGATAAATTAGGACGTATAAAAGTACTTTTCGGTTCCATATTACTTTATTCGCTTGCCAATTTCGCTAATGCGTATGTGCATGATGTGAATACCTATGCCGCGGTTAGATTTATTGCAGGTATCGGCTTAGCCGGCGAATTAGGTGCAGGTATAACCCTGGTTACCGAAACCCTGAGCAAAGAGCGACGTGGCGCAGGAACAACTATTGTGGCCGTAATTGGGCTATTTGGCGCGGCGCTGGCGGTAGTGGTTGCCAAACACGGTTGGCAAAATGCCTACATGGTAGGCGGCGGTTTAGGTATTTTATTGCTTTTATTGCGGATAGGGACCTTTGAATCTGGAATGTTCAAAAGCCTGGAACAAAGCAGTGTTTCAAAAGGCAATTTCCTGATGCTTTTTAATAATTGGGGGCGTTTTAAAAAATATATTTACTGTATTTTAATTGGTGCACCGCTTTGGTATGTAGTGGGGGTATTGGTTACGCTTTCGCCCGAGTTTGGCAAAGCATTGGGTGCTACCGAGCCGTTAAGCGCTGCTGATGGTATTTTATATACTTATATTGGCATAGCAGTAGGTGGTATATTTGCCGGTTTATTGGCACAATTCACCAAATCAAGGAAAATTACCATGGCTATATTTCTTCTCCTATCGGTGGTAAGTGTTGTATGTTATTTAAGTGCCAAAGGGTTAAATAGCAAAGAGTTTGTGTGGCTGTGTTTCTTTATGGGCTGTGCGGTTGGTTATTGGGCCACGTTTGTTACCATAGCTGCTGAGCAATTTGGAACAAATATTCGTGCAACTGTGGCTACAACTGTTCCCAATTTTGTAAGGGGATCATTAATACCTATAAACCTGGCTTTTACGGCATTTGTTGCGCACTACGGCATGATTACCAGTGGTTATATAATGATGGCGATACTTACTGTTCTGGCTTTACTATCGTTGAGCCAGTTAAAGGAAACCTATGGTAAAGATCTTGATTACGTTGAGATTTCTTAGCGGAACAATATTTTACAGTTGCCAAATTAAAATTCCACTAACTTTGCTCCCATGATAACCAAGGAACAAATAGCCGCCGATTACCAGCAAATTCAGGATGAAATATGTGCGGCATTGGAGTTGACGGACGGAAAATCAGTTTTTGAAGAGGAGAAATGGGAGCGCGATGGCGGCGGCGGCGGTCGTACCCGTATTATTCAGAACGGTAATATATTTGAAAGGGGTGGGGTAAATTTCTCGGCAGTATATGGCCAATTGCCCGATTCCATGAAAAAAGCGCTGAAAGTTGATCAGGATAATTTTTTTGCCACGGGAGTTTCCATCGTAATTCATCCAAATCATCCCATGGTTCCTATCATCCACATGAATATCCGGTATTTCGAAATGCCGCAGGTAAACGGCTCAGAAGCCGAACCTCTCAGGTGGTTTGGTGGCGGAATCGACCTTACCCCGCATTACATTTTTGATAACGACGCAGTGTATTTTCACGAATATTTAAGGTCTGTTTGTAAAGCCTACTCCACTGATTTTTATCATCGTTTTAAGCTTTGGGCCGACGACTACTTTTTTATTAAACACCGCAATGAAACCCGCGGTATAGGCGGAATATTCTATGATCGTCTTACCGCCAGCGAAGATATTAGCTGGGAAAACATATTTGAATTTTCAAAAGCCGTTGGCAGATCATTTATTCCTATTTATACCGAATTAGTTAACCGTAACCGGATTAAAGATTTTAACGAAAATCATCAGTTGTGGCAATATCAGCGCCGTAGCAGATATACCGAGTTTAACCTGGTTTATGATGCAGGCACACGCTTTGGCCTCGAAACCAATGGTCGCATTGAATCTATATTGATGAGTTTGCCGCCAACAGCCAAGTGGGTATATGATTACAAACCTCAGCCAGGCAGCGAAGAAGAAAAGACCTTATCTTTATTAAAAAAAGGGATCAACTGGGTTTAAAATCAGCTATGTTAAAAAAGACAGGACTTCTTCTTGCAACTTTATTCCTCTGCTCTTTCTCTAAACCATTAAGTCTCAAAGGCACCTGGGAGTTTATAGGTGGTATTTACAATGGCAAAAAAGAAGGCGCGCCAACCGAATATGCCTTACATCGAAAGTACAATGAGAATAGCTACGAAGCCTTTGCATTAGAGAAAGGGTATGAACCTGAAAAATTTGAAACAGGCACCTATGTGCTAAACGGAGATACTTGTGTTGATACAGAAACTTCTTGCACCCAACCATCCAAAATAACCAATATTCCTATCCATTATCTGTATACAATAAAAAACGACACGCTCACCTTAAAGGGTACTTTGCCTACCGGAATGCAGGTTGAAGAGTATTGGAAAAAAATAAAATAACAATATTTGCGAATACCATTGTGCAATAAGGCGGGGTGGATATAAAATACATCATCTTTGTGGATAAACCCTATATTGTTACTAAAAATCGCATCGTAAAACCATTAATTTTCTTAACTTCGCAGGTCGTTTAAAAAACACTTTTTGAACGGGCAATTATAGAGAAGATTCTACAACGAAATAAAAATGGCCGAAGGAACAGACAACGATAATTCGCAAAAAGAAGACAGAATAATTTCGATAAATATTGATGAAGAGATGCGTTCAGCTTACATTGATTATTCAATGTCGGTTATCGTATCCAGAGCATTGCCAGATGTTCGTGATGGTTTAAAACCCGTACACAGGCGTGTTTTATATGGCATGCTTGATTTGGGTTTAAGCAACAATAAACCCTATAAAAAATCGGCCCGTATAGTGGGAGAGGTGCTGGGTAAATATCACCCGCATGGCGATACATCTGTATATGATGCCATGGTGCGTATGGCACAGGACTGGAGCTTACGCTATCCGTTTGTTGAAGGACAGGGTAACTACGGCTCAATTGACGGTGATGAACCTGCAGCAATGCGATATACCGAAGCAAGGCTTGAAAAGATTGCCGAGGAAATGCTGGCCGATATCAATAAAGATACCATTGATTTTCAATTAAACTTTGACGACTCGTTACAGGAACCAACTGTTTTACCTGCGAAATTTCCCAATTTATTGGTAAATGGCGCATCGGGTATTGCAGTAGGTATGGCCACTAATATGGCTCCTCATAACTTAACAGAAGTGATCAATGCCACCCTGGCATTGATTGACAACCGCCAGATAGAAATTGCCGAATTGATGAAATATATCAAAGGTCCGGATTTTCCAACCGGAGGTATAATATATGGTGTTGAGGGAGCGCGTTCGGCATTTGAAACCGGTAGGGGAAGAGTTGTAATCAGAGCCCGCGCCGAGATTGAAACTTATAATAACGACAGAGAAAGAATTATCGTTACCGAAGTTCCATATCAGGTAAATAAATCATTAATGATTGAGCGTACAGCTGAATTGGTTAACGATAAGAAGCTGGAAGGTATTTCGGCAATAAGAGATGAATCAAACAGGTTAGGTATCCGTGTTGTTTATGAAATAAAACGCGACGCCAATGCCGCTATTGTGCTTAATAACCTATACAAGTATACGTCGCTTCAAACCTCTTTCAGTGTAAATAACATTGCATTGGTACATGGCAGGCCAATGTTGCTGAACCTTAAAGATCTGATTCATCATTTTGTTGAGCACAGACATGAGGTGGTTATTCGTCGTACAAAATTTGAGCTTTCTGAGGCCCAAAAACGTGCTCATATCCTCGAAGGATTATTGATAGCGCTGGATCATTTGGATGAAGTTATCCGTTTAATACGTGCTTCAAATACACCTGATGATGCCCGTGAGGGTTTGATAACCCAGTTTGGCTTATCAGACATACAAGCCCGCGCTATTCTGGATATGACGCTGAGAAGGTTAACAGGACTTGAGCGCGATAAGATTAAAGACGAGTACGAAGGCTTAATGAAACTGATTGACTACTTAAATTCTGTTTTGGCTGATGAAGGGCTAAGAATGCAGATTATTAAAGATGAATTGCTGGAAATAAAGGAAAAATACGGTGATGAGCGCAAAACTGAAATAATTCACTCGTCGGCAGAAATGCAGACCGAGGATTTTATTGAAGATGAGGATGTTGTAATTACCATTTCGCGCGAAGGCTATATTAAACGTACGCCTTTAACGGAGTATCGCCGGCAGGGCAGAGGTGGAAAAGGATCAATAGGCAGCAACAGCCGCGATTCTGATTTTATTGAGCATTTATTGGTTGCTTCTAACCACAATTACATGCTGTTCTTTACCGAATCGGGACAATGTTTCTGGTTAAGAGTATTTGAAATTCCTGAGGGTTCAAGAACATCTAAAGGAAGAGCTATCCAGAATATCATCAATATTCCGAAAGAGGAAAATATTAAGGCTTATATCAAGATCATCAACCTTAAAGATAAGGACTATCTTGAAAATAACTTCATTATTATGTGTACCAAAAAGGGTACCATCAAAAAGACGTCGTTGGAAGCCTATTCACGTCCGCGTGCAAATGGTATCAATGCGATCAACATTAATGAAGGCGATTCATTGTTAGAAGCAAACTTAACCAGCGGCAACAGCGAAATTGTGATGGCTTTAAAATCAGGCCGTGCTATTCGCTTTAATGAGGCTAATGTGCGTCCGATGGGCCGTACAGCAACCGGCGTTCGTGGTATTACTTTGGAAGACGCTAATGACGAAGTTGTAGGCATGATCAGTATCGATAATCCTGAGACAACCGTGTTGGTGGTATCGGAAAAAGGTTATGGTAAACGTACCGATATTGACGATTATAGAGTGACTAACAGAGGCGGTAAAGGTGTTAAAACACTAAACGTTACTGAGAAAACCGGAAAACTGGTTGCCATTAAAGGTGTAACTGATAATGAGGACCTGATGATTATCAATAAATCGGGCATTATTATCAGGATAGCTATTAGCGAACTCCGTACTATGGGAAGAGCTACTCAAGGTGTAAGGTTAATAACACTTAAAGGAAACGATGAAATTGCGTCAATAGCCAAAGTTGAACACGATGAAGAAGAAGATAAGGAGTTGGAAGAAGGCGGAGAAAACAATGGAACAGAGCCAACTACTGACGAAGCTGGCGAAATAACGGAATAAACAGCATGCAAGGCCGTAAAATCATAATACCGGTTTTAATTTTTTTGTTCACCACATCTGCTGCCTTTTGTCAAACAGAGGCCTTAAAGAATGTGGTGAACAATCTTGCTTTTTACAAGCAAAAAAAAGATCTGAAATATTTGAGCAGCGCAAAAAAATCGGTAGATAGTTTATTTACCACCCGTGCTGACTCATTGGATGTAGAAAAATTGGTTTACAGAGCCATTGTTAATTCGAGCATTCTTTATATCGATTCGTTAAATAAACTTAAACAACCCGACAAATTTTTTAGTCAAACAACTGATTTGGTTGACAAGCTATCTGAAAATAGAAAAATTTACAGATATCCAACCGAAATGGAATATGTAAAGCATTGTTTAACAAATGTTTACATCAGGAAGGCGTTTTTATATGTCAATACCTCTGATTTTATAAATGCCTTGCAATTATTTACTGATGCGCAAAAATATTCGCCAGACTATAAACAATTAAAATCTTATATTGCTTACGCTAACAGTAAGTTGGGCAATTTGCAGATAGCCGCTAAATATTATACAGAACTAATTAATACCGACAGTGTTAAGGCCGAATATGTTGAGGCAGCATCAAATATTTATAAATCAATAGGAGACACGGTAAGTGCGCTTCAAATAATTAAAAAAGGACGCAAATTGTTACCAGGTAACAAGTCGTTATTGATTGATGAAGCAAATATTTATAATAACCGGCGAGATTATAAAGCGTTAGAACCGTTATTGCCGGCCTTGATAGATATAAATGCAAACAACGCCGATATTGCTTTTGTGGCCGCAAATTGTTACGATCATCTTAATCAATATGATAAAGCCGAGTCGCTTTATTTAAGGGCTATAGAATTAAATAGTTCGGCATTTGATCCGGTATTTAACCTGGGGCTACTATATTTTAAACAAAGCTTGTTGAAAAAAGAAAAGGATAATCAACAAAATGAGGCGCGGGCCGTACAATGGTTGGAAAAAGCTAATGAAATATCTCCTAATGATGTAAAATGCCTTGAGGTATTGCAATTGGTGTACAGCCAAACCGGAAATCAAAACCAAATAAACAAGATAAATAACAAACTAAAACAGTTAACCAATTAACAAATAATCATGAAAATCAAACTATTGATGGTGGGCCTTTTAGGCTTAATATCAGCAACAACGTTTGCACAAAAAGGCGAATTAAACAATGCCCAGGACTCATATAATCAATATCAGGTTTCCAGCGGTTCAACAGTTGCAGTAATTGCTGCTAAAGCTAAAGCCAGCCTTGCTGATGCCAAAACATCTATTGATAAGGCATCTACTAATGCAAAAACCTCAGCTTTACCGCTTACTGTAGCTTTAAAAGCAGCTATTTATTCATCACTTGCATTAGCTGATTCTGTACAAACAAATGCTGCTGTAGAATTTAATACCGCATCTGAGGCTCTAAAACAAGCTAAAACGCTTGATACCAAAAACGAAAATGCCAAGCTGCTTGAACACACCAATATTCAATTGGCTCAATATTTATTAAACCAGGGGATAGCTAACTTTCAAAATAAGAAATTTGATGATGCCTACAAATCATTTGACAACGCACGTCAGTTAATTCCAACAGATACCACTACCATTTTGAATACTGCGATAGCAGCCGTTAACGCAAAAAACTATAACGCTGCTATAACTAATTATAAAGATCTTTTAACTACCAATTATTCGGCGAAAAATAAAATATACAACGATTTGCCAAATATTTACCTGTATAATAAAGATACCACAGGAGCGCTAAAGATAATTGATGAGGCTTTGGTTAAATATCCGGGAAATACCACGTTACAAAGGGAAGAAATAGAAATTGCACTGCAAACAGGAAAAACTGCTGATATTACCGGTAAACTACAGGCTGCTATAGCTAATGACCCTAAAAATAAAGTTTTATATTACTATGCAGGTTTAACCTACATCCAAATAGGTGATGCAGCTAACGCAAGCTCAGCTAAAGCTAAGGACGATGCAACCAAAAAGGCAACTTATCAAACGGCATTAGATAATTATAATAAAGGGGTTGACTATTGTAAACAAGCCATTGCAATTGACCCGGATTATTTTGAAGCAAACCTGAATTGTGGTTATGCATTAATCAGACCTGCAGTTGATTTGTATAACATTGCCAGAAATATACCGGTTAATAAAGAAAAAGAATATCAAGCTACAATTGCCAAATCAAATGCACAATTTGATTTAGCAAAACCATATCTTCAAAAAGCAGTAGATTTAAATCCAAAGTCTGTTGATGCATTAACAAACTTAAGAAACTACTACAGAGGTAAAACAGATCCGGCGCACACTGCAGAAAATACTGCTAAGGCAACTGATCTGAAAAAACAAATAGACGCCCTAAACGCAGGGAACTAAAATATAGGAAGGGACCGTTATGTCCCTTTTTAAATCAATTATTAGTGGCAACAACATATCTATTTACACCGCTGCTTTAGGTGGTGTAAATTCTTTTGTTTTTTGTCATTCTATCCCTCCTGATCGCCTGATTTCAATTGATCTTTCAACTGTTTCAAAAAATTCTCACTTGCCGCTTCAAGAATCTCGTCTCGAAACGGAGAAAGCAGTTGCTGATCTTCGTAATATTCTTGAATCTTCGAATTGTAAACATCGATTATCGCTGAAGCATCGAATCCGCAATTGGATTTGGAAGCTACTGTCATAATTAAATGCAATAAAAGCTTTGTTTGAGCCTTTAAAAATAAATTATCAGCATAAAGCTTCCCTATTAATTCATCTCTATCAAAAGTTGCCATGAATTTATATTTAGATCATTATGAAAAATCTATTGAAAAAAATTAAAGATGGGTTTCGGTCTTTAATTTTACTTCTACAGGAATTGGTTGTGGATGATAGAAAACGTAAACCTGCTACGACAAAAGAACAAGACCAACTACCGCAGCCGCTATTGTCCCAACCACAAGCCACCGCGTCAACCGATTTAACCGTGTTTGATTCCGGCCAGATAAATCGTCTACATTCCTTAGTCGATCAAGCTCGCGTTGCTGGAATTCGGCATCGGCGGCATCACTTAAAGATTTAGATTTATATCCTCCACTATCTATAAATATTCTCCCATCAAAATTGGAATAGAAATATCCCAGTCCCATATCATTTTGAGTATGGACATATCCATCTTTATACAGTTTTAATAGAATTTCTGTTATTTCTTTTTCATAAGGAATAGCGTCCATATTGGAAGCTATTTGATCCCTCGTAAGCAATTCCCTTGATGGTATATTGACTACATATTGAAGAACCATATCTAATTTGGCTTCTATTGTTTTTAGTTCTGCATAATTCATTAATTAAATCTACAATTTTCAAGTGTAAACTAAATCTTAAAATTTACTACATTTATATCGTTTAAAAATATTGTACTTTCATTTTTATTGCTGCTCTAAAACACCACATTTAATAGCAAACCGCAATATAAAAGTCGTAGTACGCCGATTTGGCGTAGCTGTGTCTTTTTGCGGTTAGGGATGTGGTGTCCCATGAGTAGCGGAAGATAATACAGTCTACGCCATTAATTTTTTAACTCAAAAACACCACAATAATGAAAAGTGAAATCAATTGCAACAAATGCGGTTCTACGCAAATTGTACTACAAAAAAGAGGTTTTAGCGTCTCTATTGCTTTAATAAGCTTTCTGATTATATCAGCAATCTTAATTTATTTATGGATGGAGCTATTTAAATCCCAGGAATTTGAAAATAAGGAAAGTTATGATTTAGCACTCAAATATCATTTAGGATATACTCCAGTTGATTGGGTAAATAATAAAGCACTTTGGTTAGGAACCGCATTCTTATTGGCTATAAGCCTATTTACTGGCATAATTGGAGCTAATAAGAATAAGATAGTTTGCATGAATTGCATAAATCAACAAAACAATTCAAAGAAATCATTTAAGAATTTGGCAACTATTGCATTGATTTTAATTAGCATAAATACATTTTCAAAGGGACATCATAGCCGATCAGGTAGTCATTCAAGAAGCCATGGAGGGCGTTTTATAGGAGGCCATGGATCTTCTCATTTGGGAGGGCATTATCATAGCAGAACAGGTAATGGCGATCATTATTCAAGACGTAAACGCTAATATCAAACCTATTCCTAAATCAATTCACAATGGATAAAAACATTTTTAAAGTACTTGATTTATTATCAAATCATATATTTGGTTCAATTGTAGATATATCATCAATTATCAATCAAATCTTTCCTTATCAAAAGGGTTTATCGGAAGAAAATTTTGAAATTCAAAAAAGATTAGTAGGGCGATTTTTAGATGGATTAGAGCAACCTAAATTTATCAATTTCAATGGTACACGTTCTAATATTGGTCAATATTTCAAAAATAGAGAGCGGTGGTTCGAAGAAAATACATTGGGGGTTTTAATAACTGAAATTGGTTTAACCGCTATAAATCAGGCCAAATTCAATAAATCTATAAAACTAAATAATAGACGGCAAACGCTTATATTAGGGGGAGCCTTATTAATAAGTATGATTAGTTTGTGGGTTGCATGGTTGAACTATAATGCAACAATCGATATATCCGCTCAAAAACAATATCTCCTACCATCAAAAGAACTGATAGAGCAATTAAAACAAAAAGCAATAATACCAAGGTCTGAAAAGATTCATCCGATAATTCAAGGGAAAATTTCCATCCAAAAGGGGAACGATTAATTTTCAAATTGGCAACAACATACCATTTTTAAAATGGTAAAGGTATTTTTGAGTTGGTGTATATTGGTATGTTGTTGCCTTATTAGTTAACATAATGTTAATTATATGAATTAATAAGATAATTAAGAAATGTCAAATGTCAGGCTGATTACATCTTTCTTTTAACTTTTCGGCGACAGTTAAAACATCTGTAACTTGGTATATCATTAGTTTATAAAATCGATATCATGGATTTGAAAATAAAAAATAAAACGGCATTGGTAACCGGGTCGACAGCTGGCATTGGTTACGCCATTGCAAAGGCACTGGCAAATGAAGGCGCAAAAGTAATTGTTAACGGACGAACAACTGAACGTGTGAATCAGGCCATAGAGAATTTAAAAAAAGAAACCGGGAATTTGAATATTGTTGGACAAGCGGCTGATTTTTCGAAAAAAGAACAAATACAAAAATTAATTAATCAGTTTCCTGAAGTTGACATACTAATTAATAACGTAGGAATTTTTGAGCCGAAGGCCTTTAACGATATCAGTGACGAAGACTGGTTTAGATTTTATGAAGTAAATGTGTTGAGCGGTATCAGGTTGTCTAGAACTTATTTTGATAAGATGATTAGTAAAAACTGGGGCCGCATTATATTTATTTCAAGCGAATCTGCTATTCAAATTCCTGAGGAAATGATTCATTACGGGATGACAAAAACTGCCCAGATTGCTGTTGCACGTGGGCTTGCCGAGCTTACAAAAGGCACCAATGTTACGGTAAATACGGTGTTGCCCGGGCCTACTTTTTCGGAAGGCGTTGGCGGTTTTATCGAAAACTTGGCAAAAGATAAAGGAACAAGTACCGATGACGTTGAGAAACAATTTTTCCAGACAATGCGACCAACTTCACTCCTAAAACGCTTTATAGAACCCGACGAAATCGCCAGTTTGGTGGCGTATTTATCGAGCGATTTGTCTATAGCTACCAACGGTGCAACTGTTCGTGCAGATGGCGGCGTGGTTAAAAGTGCATTTTAATAAGCCTATATGAAATAATCAAAATGGCCCGTTCACCGGGCCATTTTGATTTAAAGAGGATTGATTAATGATGTGTGGTATCCGGTTTCATTGTGGTGTCTTTTTTTGCCGTATCAGTTGTTGATGCGGGGGCACTCATTTTTGTTGTATCCTTAGCCGTGGTATCGCTGCTGCTAGCATTCTTCTGTGAGCTACAACCAGATATGATTGCGCCCACCATCAAGGCAACTACTGCTAAACTTAAAATTCGCTTTTTCATAGGTTTTTATTTTGTTTGTTACAGTTCAAGAACACTAAAACTTTCATGGTTGTTTGTAAAATTTTTAACACGGCAAAAATTGCGCCTTTTAAAATTTAGCTAAATAAGCATATCTGCAGGATGTAAATTCTGCAATACCCGTTATAACATTTCGCTAATTTTTCTGATATTTAGCCAATATGTTAGTATCCGAAGGTGTATTGAAATGGGCCATCAACCTCTACCCCCCTCTGTTTTTTCAGCGTATACGGGTACTTAAATTTGATAAAGGATTTACCGGTGCCAGTATTAAAATCAGCAAAAGTATTTTAAATACTAACTATCACGATTCTATTTTTGGCGGCACAATATTCTCCGCAGCCGATCCATTTTACCCTGTTCTTTTTTACCAGGTTTTGCTGCGTAAGGGTTATCAGGTAAAAGCCTGGTCAAGGTCATCGGCCATCAGGTTCGTGAAGCCGGGTAAAACAAGTTTGTATTTTAAAGCGCAGATAACGGAGAATGATATAGCAGATTGTGAGCATTTTTTAAATACTACGGGGAAGTATAGAAAGTCATTTCCGGTTGAAATATTTGACGAAAATCACAAACTATGTGCGTCGCTCATCAACGAAATATATGTGCGTAATTTGAATTTTAGCGATGACAAAACAGGTGATATAGCTGTTGAAGAATTATAAAAATCCAGTTTTATAAATGCGGGCAATAATGAATGATAAAGTATTTCAAAAAAAAGGTTTTATTATATCTACCGATAAAAGCCTTTTAAATGTTGAAGTAATTTATAAATATCTGAACGAGGATTCTTACTGGGCCCAGGGAATGCCATTTGAACGGTTAACAAAAGCGATTGAAAACTCACTTTGCTTTGGTGTTTACCGTGATGGACAATTGGCTGGTTTTGCCAGGGTAGTGACCGATAAAGCCACTTTTGCTTACCTTTGCGACGTTTTTATATTGCCGGGTTACAGAGGTCTTGGCTTATCGAAATGGTTAGTACAAACCATTGTGGCGTATCCGGAATTAGAGGGATTAAGGCGATGGTCTTTAGCTACTGCGGATGCTCACGGTTTGTACAGCCAATTTGGATTTTCACAAATAACTAAGCCCGAAAGGTGGATGGAAATATTTAAACCTTATCAACCCATAAAAAAAGAGGAACAATAATCATGAACGTGAAAAGGCTGATTTTTGATGGCGAAGGCGTATCTCTTGATTTCAAAAAAACCATTACCAGTTGTGAGAAAATCGCCCGCACCATGGTTTCGTTTGCCAATAACAAGGGCGGCAAATTGCTGATTGGTGTAGCTGACGACGGAACGATAAAAGGGGTAAAATCAGAAGACGAGGAGCGTTATATGATCACCAAAGCCGCCCATCTTTTTGCTCGACCGGCCCTTGATCCTGTTTTCGAGGAGGTTTATGTTGATGAAAAACTGGTATTGGTAGTTGAAATACCCGAAAGCAATATGAAACCCCATTATGCCCTCGCCGAAGATGGAAAATGGTGGGTTTATGTGAGGGTAAAAGACAAAAGCGTATTGGCCAGTAAAATTGTGGTTGATGTTTTAAAAAGATCGGCCTCAAACCAAGGCGTATTAATTGAATATTCATTTATGGAGAAGACTTTGCTGGAGTATCTGGATCAATCCATCAGGATAACCATAAAAGAGTGCTGTGACCTCCTTAAAATAAGCCGTAAGCGCGCGCAACAATTGTTGGTTGATCTGATTCTTTCGGGTATTATCCGCATCAATACAACGGAGAAAGAAGAATTCTATACTGCAGCCGTTCGTTAAGCCCTGGACTATTGAATTGCCGGAATGATATATTTAACAAACAATGCCTGTGAATCGTTTCTCAGGCTTTTACCATAATTACCGGCGGTTATCACAACTATCATATGGTATGTTGATAATATGAAAATACGCTGGCCACCGTTGCCTTTTGCGGCCACAGCTTCCAAATCCTTCCCTTTTATGTGTACCTTATCTATCCAGAACTGATAACCATAGCCTCCGGGACCTTCTTCCGCCGGTCTTTTGATGGCATTTACGCAAGTGGAGTCAACCCATTTTGAAGGCAAAATTTGTGATTGTCCGTAAACACCATGATTAAGATATAACATTCCGAATTTTAGAAGATCCCTTGACCGTAAACGTAAACCGGATGCCGCAGCCGGATCTCCCCCATCCATTTTTACCCATTGGTGGTTACTGATTTGCAGAGGAATAAACAGGTTCTTAGTTGCAAATTCGTCAATATTTTCGCCGCTAACTTTTTTTATAATTGCGGCAAGTAATAGAGTCCCGCCGCTGTTGTAATTCCAGATGGTGCCTGGAGTGGCAGCAAGTGGTCTGCTCAAAATAAAGTCAATCGGGTTGGCGCTTCGTTCCATAATGGATTCGCAATTTTTTGATTCGTCTTTATTCTCTTCGTCCCAATTTAAGCCGGAACTCATAGTTAACAAGTGACGAATAGTTATATTTTTCTTCCCGTGCGTATTGTACTTGCTGTATTCGGGAAAGAAAGAAAACACAGGCTGGTCAATATCTTTAATCAACTTCTGGTCAATAGCAATACCGATACAGGCCGACACAACGCTTTTTGATATACTCCTGACATCGTGCAAGTCATTAACCGAATGATTGACGTAACCCAGTTTTTGGCCCCAAACTTCGTCGTTTCCCGCAAAGTATTGTTCGTAAACTAATTTGCCGTCCTTTTCAATAAGCAGGCTATGGATATTAGGGATGCTATCTGTTTGGATGAGCTTGGTAAGGTTCTTTATTTTTTCTGCATCTAACCCTGAATTGATTAAAGTACCTGTTGGGATACTATCTTTTAATTGCCCTGGTTTTGAAGTAGTACGCCAAACTTTTTGTTCGTGCTTATTATTAAACGCAAGCAATATCAAGGCTGAGCAAAATGCGAGCTTAAGTAAAAGTATCTTGTTAATAATCATATGATGTTGAATTGGCTGGTCTATTGATCGATGAAATTACTACTCAACAAGACATCAAAGAAAGCCAGATGTTGCACAGCGTTACACCAGATAGAAATGTTTAGCGAATATCAAATTTTGAATAAGTTTTAAATCGGTAGGTAAATCGTGGGGCTTAATTTGTACTTTAGTATGCTGGTTTTTTAGTAGCCCCTTATTATAAACCTGATTTGCACGTTAAATGTGCGTCTTATTTTGCCCAAAATCATTTAAACAGATCATTTTATTGTTATTACTTCGATTGAAGCAGAAGTACGCTTTTAGGAATTTTATTAATCATCATAATTGAAAAACAAATGAGCAAAATTACAGTAAAAGACGGAACCGAAATTTATTACAAAGATTGGGGAACCGGAAAACCACTTTTCTTTCATCATGGCTGGCCTTTATCAAGCGATGATTGGGATGGACAGATGATGTTTTTCCTTGCACAAGGATACCGTGTTATTGCGCATGATCGTCGCGGACATGGAAGATCTACCCAGGCTTCTGGCGGCCATGATATGGATACCTATGCAGCCGATGTTGCAGCACTTACCGAGGCACTTGATTTGAAAGATGCTGTACATATCGGTCATTCAACAGGTGGCGGCGAAGCTATTCATTACGCGGCAAAATATGGGAAAAACCGTGTGGCAAAAGTGGTGTTAATTAGCGCGGTTACGCCACTTATGGTGCAGACTGAAAATAATCCGGAGGGTGTTCCGATAGCTGTATTTGATGAAATACGTGAAGGTACCGCATTTAACAGAGCACAATATTTTGAAGATTTTACTATTCCTTTTTATGGATATAACCGTGAAGGTGCTAAAATATCACAGGGAGTTAGAGACAACTGGTGGCGCCAGGGAATGATGGGTGGAGTAAAAGCTCATGTTGAAGGTATTAAGGCTTTTTCAGAAACTGATTTTACCGAAGATTTGAAAAGTGTAGATATACCGATATTGGTGCTGCATGGAGAAGATGACCAGATCGTTCCTTTTCCAATTTCGGGAGCGAAAGCGGTAAAATTGGTGAAGAACGGAACGCTTATTTCTTACCCGGGCTTCCCGCATGGAATGCCGACAACAGAAGCAGCAACCATAAATAAGGATCTTTTGGCTTTTATCAAATCATAAATCCTGTCTGAATTCAGATTAAAGTAAAAGCCTTGAAAGACAAACTTTCAGGGCTTTGCTGATTTTGATGGGGCCCGCTAAACGAATACATTAAATTTCGGGAGCGGCGTTTTTGATCGTTAACTTCGGCTTTTGAAATTTATATTACATATCTCACATTGTTATTCATGAAATCCATCTACCAAAAATATAAAAGTCATTATTTTGATAACCTGAACCTGGCTATCCCGGTGGTAATTTCTCAGTTGGGACATACACTGGTTCAAACATCTGATACTATTATAGTGGGGCATTTTGCGGGCACTGTTTCATTGGCTGCAGTATCATTGGCCAATAGTATTTTTATTATTCTGCTGGTTATAGGTATTGGCGTATCGTACGGTATAACCCCGTTAATAGCGCAAAATAATGGCCGCGATAATTATGCTGAGTGTGGTCAGTTGCTTTCAAACAGCTTGTTCATAAATGTGCTCACCGGCATTGTGCTTTTTACGGTTACGATGGTTGGTTCTATATTATTACTCGATCATTTGGATCAAACACCAGCGGTTGTTAGTCAGGCAAAGCCTTTTTTATTTCTATTGGGTTTGTCGATTATCCCTATGCTGATCTTTAACACCTTTAAACAATTTGCCGAAGGCTTAGGCTTTACTAAACAAGCTATGTTGATTTCTATTTGGGGTAATGTGTTGAATGTTTGCGTAGGCATTGTCTTTGTAAAGGGAATGTTTGGCATCAGCCCCATGGGTGTTAGAGGAGTTGGTTACAGTACACTTATTGATCGTTGTTTAATGGCGGTGGTAATGAGTATGTACGTTTTCAAATCGGTCAATTTTAAAAAATACTTAAAAGGATTTTACCTCACTAATATCAGTCGTGAGCGGTGCTTGCAGATTTTGCGTATAGGTGCGCCGGTGGCTATGCAATATGCTTTTGAGATTAGTGCATTTAGTGCGGCAGCTATTATTATCGGTACTATCGGTTATCACGAGCAGGCAGCCCACCAGGTAGCCATTAACCTGGCATCCATCACTTATATGATGGCAAGTGGTCTATCAGCTGCCGCTGCAATAAAATCGGGTAACTACTTTGGGGTAAGTGATCATCAAAAATTACGGCATTCGGCTATATCCAGTTACCATATTGTTTTAGCCTTTATGTGCTGTACTGCTATCCTGTTTACCTTACTTAATCGTGTACTTCCATGGATTTACACTTCTGATACGATAGTAATAAGCATTGCTGCACAGTTACTTATCATTGCTGCACTGTTTCAATTGTTTGATGGTACGCAGGTTGTTGGTCTGGGCATACTGCGCGGTATGGGTGATGTAAACGTACCAACCTTAATTACTTTTCTGGCTTACTGGGTAGTAGGTTTGCCGGTTGGATACATTTTGGGTATCGTTCTGCATCTGGGTGTTAAAGGGGTATGGTACGGATTGGTTTTAGGTTTGATGGTATCTTCCATCCTGTTGTTTTTCCGCTTTCAGTTTATCAGCAAAAGTAATGAGGCTAAGACTACTGTTATACTTGCCCAGGATTAAAAATACAGTTCATTGGCCAGTCGGTAGGTGTTGCAGTGCGCATCAACTATATCCCTGATGTTGAGCGAGTAGCCCCCTCCCATGCTTACCTGTACTGGAATTTGGTGTTTGATGCATTGTTCAAAAACAAAACGGTCACGAGCTTTACAGGCGGTTTTGCTTAAAGCCATTTTTCCAAGCTTATCTGTTTCCAATACATCAACTCCCGAAAGGTAAAATATAAAATCAGGCTTTTGCTGTTCAATTAATTCGGGTAAGGTTTGCTGTAGCAGTTGTAAATATTCCTCATCGCCGGTGCCATCAGGTAAAGCAATATCCAGGTCTGATTTTTCTTTACGGAATGGGAAGTTATTTGCGCCATGCATCGAAAAAGTAAAGACTCTCTGCTCCTTTTCAAAAATCTGCGCTGTGCCATTTCCCTGGTGCACATCTAAATCGATGATTAAGATAGATGTATCTAATTTGTTGTTTAATAAATAATTAGCTGCAATTGCCTGGTCGTTTAGTAAACAAAAACCCTCACCCCAATTGCTGCCGGCATGATGCGTGCCACCGGCAACATTAAATGCTACGCCATGTTCAAAAGCGTAATAACAGCCCTCAATTGTGCCCCCGGCAATGCGTACTTCCCGCTCAACTAATTGAGCTGATAAAGGAAAACCTGTACGGCGTTGTTCTTTGGGTGGAAGCGTTAAATCCCTTAATTGCTCCCAATAGCTTTTTTCATGGGTAAGGCAAATGATTTCTTCGGGCGCTAATGACGGCGCAAATAAATTATCCCTGCTGATTAACCCCTCATGAAGTAATTGCGCTGGTATCAATTCATATTTCAGCATCGGGAAGCGATGTCCCTCAGGCAGCGGATGAATGTATATTGGGTCGAAAGCTATTTTAAGCATGCGTTTGTTTTGTCGTCCCAAAGTTGGTAAGAAAAATTAAACTGGAAACATAATTGATAGCCGACCTCATTAGAGGCGCTATAATCGATTTTTATTCGCATCACCACCTCTGTTGCGTTTGGATGGATGAAACTCATTCTGGGTAATTAAAAAGCGGTTGAAAAAAGAATTCTATACCGTTCATGACCTTTGAAATTGAATAGATCGATATTTAAAATACCAACAATAAAATATGCTAAGTTGCCCTTTGTCCCTTCTAAATGGTGTTATTAATACTATAGGTAAATATGTATAAAATATTGTATTATAAGTATTTATGTATTTTATTATATTAAGAACAACAACTTGATAGCAAGCTCATTTAAATCCCAAAGCCTTTGAATTGGGTATTGATTCGTTAAGAAATTTCTTTGAACTGTTAAATCAAATCGAATAAGCCTGGCCCAACAATGCATGGTCGTTTTGACCCGATTTAAGGCCCGCAGATTAATTTTCTTGCAGCGAGTCGGCCAGAATAGCTGCGGCGCTAAAGACTTGCTTAAACTTGTTATAAAGCGGTACTGGGCTTAAGCGAATCACGTTAGGCTCCCGCCAGTCGCCTATTACGCCCTTGCTGGTTAAAAAGTCAAATGTTTTACGGGCGTTGGCTTTGCAGACTATCGAAAGCTGGCAGCCACGCTCGTTTTTGTTTTTTGGGGTGATGATCTTGAAGACCTCATCGCCCTTGGTTTTATTAATTTCTTCTATCAGAAACTCAAGATAACCGGTTAATAATTCACTCTTTAAGCGCAGAGGTTTTAAGCCGCCAGCCTGCTGAAAGATATCCAATGCAGCCTTATGCAGGGTTAGCAGCATAACCGGGCTTGTGCTTAGCTGCCATCCTGCGGCGCCAATCTCCGGTTCAAAATCATGGGTCATCAAAAAACGTTTATCCTCGCGGTAGCCCCACCAACCTTCAAAACGACTGAGCGACTGATTGTTGAAGTGTTTTTCATGAACAAAAATTCCACTGATACCACCGGGGCCTGAGTTCATGTATTTGTATGAACACCAGGCTGCGAAATCAACATCCCACTCATGTAGTTTCAGTAAAACGTTGCCCGCAGCATGTGCCAGATCAAATCCGGCGAAGGCACCAACCTGATGAGCCGCTTTGGTAATCGCTTCAATATCATAAAACTGCCCGGTAAAGTAATTTACCCCGCCGAATAGGACTAGCGCCAGTTCATCTGCGTTGTCGATGATGGTTTTCAGAATATCTTCTGTTCTTAAAATCGCCTCGCCTTCTCTTGGGAAAATTTCGATAATGGTCTCTTTCGGATCATATCCATGAAACCTGGCCTGACTGGCAAAGGCATATTGATCTGAAGGAAAAGCGCCACCCTCCATAATGATTTTGTATCGTTTACTGGTTGGTTTATAGAAACTTACCATCAATAAATGAAGGTTCACTGTGAGCGAATTCATTATAGTGATCTCTTCTTTCTTCGCCCCAGCCAGGTCGGCAAGTGTGCCTATTAATTTTTTGTGATAGCCCAACCATGGATCATCGCCCTCAAAAAAACCTTCAATACCCAGGTTCTTCCAGTTGGCAAATTGATCAAGCACATATTGCTGCGCAGTAACCGGTTGAAGTCCCAACGAGTTTCCACAGAGGTAAATTACATCTTGTCCGTTATGCTGCGGCACCAGAAACTGTTTGCTGAAGCCTTTTAATTCATCCTGTTCATCAAGCGCCGTAGCAAATGCTAAGTTGTTCTGGTAGTTCATGCGTTGGGTTTATAAAATTGATGGAGCAAAATTAGTTAAATTAACTAAATCAAATAATGTTGTATATGTATTTGATAGTCAATGGATAGCGATGGTTTTTAAGCCTTAGGTGTTCAAAACGTTATTTTCTTACCGGTATCTAATATGGCTGTCACCCTGAGGCACTCGAAGGGTGTGCGTAGGGTATACGTCAATGCGTTGTCGCCGATGCAAAACGTGAAAGTTCGGCGTAAAAGGCCTTTGCCCGCATACTTCGAGAGCCTCAGTATGACACCCTCTTTTTATCTTCATAACACCCGGGGTTTAAAACCCATCGCTATAACAACAATTGAATTTATTTATTCGGCTTGCTTACGTAAATATTCCCTTTTACATAAAAACGGTAAGGTAAAAGCGCATCCTCAGCGGCGTACGATACGCCTATACGAGGAACTGCAGCTATTTCATTGTCGGGAAATGATAATCCGCTATCCTCAATCCATATGGTATCGCTTTGGAGGCTCACAGCGTTTATTTTACGCGTGATCCCTAACGCCTTGGCAACCGAACCCGGTCCGGCGGTAATATTGGGTTTTACTACCGGCATATTACGGCGAAGCTGCATCAGCTCCAACCCTTCTGTAGGATTAATGGCTCTTATCAGGATGGCATGCGGTGTTCCTTCAACCGAAGTAACGATATTAAACATTTCGTGAATACCATAGCACAGGTACACATAACTGATACCGCCCGGCATAAACATGGTTTGCGTACGGAGTGTTTGCTTGTTGCCAAAAGCATGCGATGCTTTATCTATAGCTCCATTATATGCTTCTGTTTCAACTATATATCCGCCGGTAGTTATACCGTCAATACAGGTAAATAAGTATTTGCCAAGTAAATCTCGGCTGATGGCAACTACATCATTGCCCTGGTAATAGCTTTCGGAGAGTTTCATTTTTTTAGTATTCGCTTTAATATTTTGTTCACCTCTTTAGCCATTTCAAATATCATAATGTGTGTGCCACCTTTCACAATAATAGCATCTTTAATATTTTTGTAAGGAAATATCAGGTCTTTGTCGCCGGTTATGTGAATCACATTGGGTGGAATAGTCTTATTATCCCATTTTAGTATTGCGCCCATGGCCCACTTTAAAAATATAGGGGATGAATTTTTAAGCATATCTCTAAAAAGCCAGCTATCGGCCTCGCTCATATGACCAAAAAAAGGTTTTATTAAAAACTCCATCGAGGTAAATGCCTTCCCGGGGATGATTTTGTAGATGGGGATAGCTCTGAAAAACCTGAAATAGCTCGGTGCCTCTTCAACAGTCTTAATACTCGAAATAAGAATTACTTTTTCAACAGGTATAAATTTCGCTATTTCAATAGCCAGCATACCACCCATTGAATTGCCTATTATAATTGAGTTAGGCTTTATATTGTATTGTAAAACAAGCTTTTGTGAGTAAGTTAATAAAGTGTCGGTTGCATTTGGCTCTATCCAGTCAACACAGGTTACGTCATGATTGTTCAGGTCGATATTATTATACACCCGGGTATCGGCACCTAAACCGGGTATTAAAAATATCCTGCTCATTTAAAAGTTTAGCAGTTTTACTATTGCCTCCAGGTAGTGGGCATCGGTTTCATTAAACTGATCCAGCTCTTCACTATCTACATCCAAAACGGCTACTACGTTGTCATTATGAAATACAGGCACTACAATTTCCGACCGGGATAAAGAGCTGCACGCGATGTGCCCGGGAAACTGCTCCACATCCGGAACAACCAGTGTTTTTTCCTGTTGCCACGAAGCTCCGCAAACGCCTTTGCCTAATCCAATACGGGTGCAGGCTACAGGCCCCTGGAATGGGCCTAAAACCAGTTCGTCACTTTTAACCAGGTAAAAACCTACCCAAAACCATTTGAATTGCTCTTTTAAAGCAGCGCATACGTTAGCCAGGTTTGCCACTAAATCTGGTTCGCCATAAAGTAAAGCCTCAATTTGCGGTAATAGTGACTCGTACTGTTCTTTTTTATCGGTTGATGCGGTTATGTTTAAATCTTCGGCCATAGTGCAAAAATAACATTGCGATGTTAAAAGTAATTAAGCTGAATCTCATATTTAATCTTTTATTTAGCATTCCTTTTTAGCGTTTCTTTTATTATTGATAACCACTCAATATAACAGAGAAAACAAACATTAAAATTTCGATAACATGAGAATCATTGCCGAATTGCCGCACCCGGAATTTAAAATATCTATCCTTAATATGAACCACAAGTTTATTGTAAAGATAGAGCAGGGGAACCTGGAGCAGATCTATAAAGTTGCCGAGGCTGATTTGTTGGATGGTGTTAACAGCGTATTTGAATTATTAGATGAAGAGTTTTTGAAAGTAGTTTTGGCCCGCTTTCACGAGATGCGCAAGGATTTTAAAGAAAGTTACAATAGGTATAATTATTGATTTTGGTGAATTGATATAAGTTATTGATAATTAATAATTTATATTGTGTATTCTACTGAAACCAAATTTAATTTGGTAGTTTTTGTTTAAGTGAAATGGCTTTGGTGCTCCGAAATATAAATTACCACAATAGTTATAATGTTTAAATTATTGATTATTAATAAGATATAAAATTTGCCAAATTATATTTGGTGACTAAAATAACATAAAAATGAAGGATTTTAAGGTAAAAAAGATTGAAAAATCGTTGGAAAAGGAAATCAAGCATAAAATTGATTTTAAAACCAAACCACTTGGTTCACTTGGAAAACTGGAAGACATTGCGTTACAAATCGGATTGATTCAGGAAACTTTGAGTCCGCAGATCAAGCACCCTACGGTGGTTGTTTTTGCCGGCGATCATGGAATTGCCAATGATGGTGTTAGCCCCTATCCGCAGGAAGTTACCTACCAAATGGTAATGAACTTTTTAAATGAAGGTGCCGGCATCAATGTGCTTGCCAAACAAAACGGCTTGGCCCTTAAGGTGGTGGATGCCGGGGTGAACCATGACTTTGGCGGTGCCGATCATCTACTTCATTATAAAGTAAACAAAGGGACCCGCAGTTTTTTAAATGGCGCCGCCATGGAACGGATTGAGTTGGGTGAGTGCTTTATTAAAGGGGCAGCCATTGTAAACGATCTTTTTGAAAAAGGATGCAACTGTATTGGCTTCGGCGAAATGGGTATCGGTAATACTTCATCAGCCGCCATGCTGATGCATTACTTTACGGAAATTGATTTGCACGATTGCATTGGCCGGGGTACCGGTTTGGATAACAAAGGTCTCAAAAAAAAGACCAGTATATTAGAAGCTGCTGTTGAATTTCATGACGAAATAAAAGACTGGGAAAAAATAATGTATACATTTTCCGGTTTCGAAATTGCCATGATGACCGGTGCAATGCTACAGGCTGCGGAGAATAAAATGGTTATTTTACTGGATGGCTTTATTGCCAGCGCGGCTTACCTGGCCGCCTGGAAATTATATCCGGAAATAAAGGACTATGTAATTGCCTGTCACTTATCAGATGAGAAGGGGCATAAACTTTTACTTGAACATCTTGGTCTTGCCCCTCTGCTAAACCTGGGTATGCGACTTGGTGAAGGTACGGGTGCGGCTATGGCTTTTCCAATAGTAAATGCGGCAGTTAACTTTTTAAATGAAATGGCCAGCTTTGAATCAGCCGGTGTAAGTAATAAGGAATAATCGACTCAACCGACACCATCAAACAACAAACTACTTTAATGAAAAAAGAGATACGTATTTTTTTTACTGCATTAATGTTTTTTACCCGTATCCCCTGTCCGAAATGGGTAGATCATTCCAAAGAATATTTAAATAAGTCGTCACGATACTTCCCAATGGTTGGTATTTTGGTTGGATCGATAAGCGCATTGTTTTTTTATGGATTCCAGTTTATTCTGCCCAAAGAAATAGCCTTGTTGCTAAGTATGGTTGCCTCCGTTTTAACTACCGGGGCTTTTCATGAAGATGGTTTTGCCGATGTATGCGATGGCTTTGGCGGCGGCTGGACTAAGGAAAAAATCTTACTGATAATGAAAGACTCGCGCCTGGGTACTTACGGCGTTATAGGTGTTGGTTTGATATTATTATTAAAGTGGACAAGCTTAAATCAACTGCCAGCAGCAACCATTGTTATAACCCTGATAGCCGGGCATACCATTAGTCGGTTAAATGCCGTTTCGCTGATTTTTACGGACGAATATGCGCGTGAAGATGATACCAGTAAAACCAAGCCGCTTGCCACAAAAATGAGCACTGGCGGACTAGTGTTTGCTATTATTACCGGGTTGCTTCCGTTGTTGCTATTTAATAATGTTTATGTCTGCATCACCTTGTTGCCTTTGCTATTGGTAAGATGGTATTTTTCGTGGTATTTTAAAAAATGGATAGGTGGTTATACCGGCGATTGTTTGGGTGCTGTTCAGCAGCTATCGGAAGTGGTATTTTACATTTCTTTACTGGTTATATTCAAATACGCTAATTAATGGAAATTTATCTGATCAGGCATACCGCAGTGCACAATCCTGGTAAACTTTGTTACGGGCAATCGGATATCGCGCTTAAAGCTGATTGGCAAACATCATTTAATGACCTTAAAAAAGAGCTGGGAAAAGAAACAGGTGATGCCGTGTTTTACTCGAGCCCATTTGAACGTTGTACTCAATTAGCGCAGTTTTTATCGGATGATAAATATGCGGTTGATGACAGACTATCAGAAATGCACTTTGGCGATTGGGAGCAAAAAGCCTGGACCGAAATTGACCAGGCCGTTTTAAATTTATGGATGGCCGACTATGTAAATTTCCGCGTGCCGGGTGGTGAAAACTTTGTTAATCTGTATGATCGTTGTGCTCAATTTTGGGATGATTTGCAATTACAAACACAGCCTAAAAGCTATATCCTTAGTCACGCTGGCGTGATCCGGTCACTGCTTGCCTACATTTTAAAAATTCCGCTCGACAAAGTTTTTCAATTGGATATTGACTATGGCGCTATCACAAAAATTACTACAAGCGGCAAAAATGGCGAATATCAAAAAGTGAACTATGTTAATTATCAGGCAGCAGATCACAATACCAAAAACCAGATATTGTTGTAACCGGGGTAGATGAAAAGCAGGTATCATCTTTGCTTTTCGGCGCGGCATATTCCTTGAAAACCTTTTCCCCGGTTTTATAATTTATCGGAGATTTGAATATCGGTCCTTTAAAAACAAAAGTATGAAACTCGCCGTTTTCGCCGCATACATCTACATCGGCAGGTAATTCGTTAATCAATTCGGGAGTAATTTCGCGGCCGACAAAATCTTCTAACCTGGCCTGTGTGCAGGCTATTACTGTTCCAAAACCCAGGCTTAAAAACTCGCTTATCAGTTCGTGTGAATCGCGTTTCCAGAGCGGGTAAATACCCGTAAGGCCAACTTCAGCAAGTCGTTCATCGCGGTATTTTTTTAGGTCCTCCAAAAAAATATCGCCAAAAATAGAATGAGTAATCCCCTCTCCTTTTAATTTTTGCAGATGTAGGCTCATGGTATCATCATATTCCTTCATACCGGGCATTTCCGGCAGCCTGATCTCATATAATGGTATACCAATACGTTCGGCTTGCATAATCAATAGCTCTTGCCTAACGCCATGCATTGAAATGCGATTTAGTGCATCATTTACCGTTGTAACCAGATACTTAATTTCGATATAGGGATTCTGTAAACAATGGTATAACGCCAGCGCACTGTCTTTTCCACCGCTCCAGTTAAATATGCATTGTAGTTTTTGAGGCATGATGTTTTAATAGGTTTCGTTAAAAATTAAATCGCTTACTTTTTTGCGGTTTTCCCATTTTAAAAGTTCCAATTCGGGTTGCGGTAAAAAGCCGTTGGTATATCCCAGGCAAAAGTAGCCCACCAGCTTATTGCCTTCGGGAGCTTTCAATATTTGTTTTACTTTTTCGGGATCAATAATACTTACCCAACCCATGCCAATGTTTAATGCCCGCGCCATTAGCCACATATTTTGAATGGCGCAAACCACGCTGTACAGCCCAACTTCTGTCATGGATGTTTGCCCCAGCACAGGCTTATCGACATCTGTATAAAAAATGGCAATGTTTAATGGTGCTTCAAAAATACCCTCCAGTTTCAGGCGGTTGTACTCTTGCTGCTTTTCATCCTTGAAAAGTTTGGAAGCCTTTTCATTTTCGACATTAAAAGTAGCCTTTACCTGTTCTTTAGTCTTTTTGCTTTTGATGATTACAAATTGCCAGGGTTGCGAAAAACCTACGGATGGTGCGTTTACCGCTGCTTGTAATATCTGATTGATCTTGTCTTCTTCAACCGGCTCATCGGTAAATCGGTTTCCCCTTACATCCCTCCTGTTCATAATTATCTCTAACAGCAGATCGGCTTCGTGTTGCAAAAACTGGCGGTTTTCAGTTACTTCCATTTGATGAGGCGTTTAGTAATTCATCAACCAGTTTGGGAACGCCAATGGTTGCTTTTTCTTCAATTTTAACTACCCCGGTTAAGTTATAAACGGTTGGTATCTTAGGATCGATGATATATTTGGGTACTTCCAGTCGCGTATAGCCAACTAAACCGGCCGCCGGATATACTGCCAATGATGAACCTATCAGCATAAAAATATCGGCTTTACGGCAAATGTTCATGGCGGTGCCAATCACAGGTACATCTTCGCCAAACCAAACCACATGCGGGCGTAATGGTGAGCCTAATTCACACTTTTCATCCATGCCAATTTCCCAGCCACTGATAGGATATGTCAGATTCGGGTTTTTGCTGGATTGTGATTTGGTGATAACGCCGTGCAGATGCACTACTTCAGTCGAACCCGCACGCTCGTGCAGGTCGTCAATATTTTGGGTGATGATGGTCACCTTATATTTTTCTTCCAGTTTGGCCAAAGCCAGGTGCGCTGCATTGGGTTGGGCTTCCAATACAGATTTTCGCCTTTCATTATAAAACTGTTGTACCAAAACCGGATTGCGATGCCATGCTTCGGGTGTTGCAACATCCTCAATATTATAACCTTCCCACAAGCCATCACTATCGCGAAAGGTTTTAAGGCCACTTTCGGCGCTTATGCCAGCCCCGGTCAAAATAACTACGTGTTTCATTACTTTAAGTTTAAAGGTAGTCCTGATACCATAAAAATAGCTTTATCTGCCTTTGCTGCAATGTGTTGATTGATCCAGCCTTGCAGATCGGCAAATTTGCGCCCAATTTCGGTATCAGCATGCATGCCCATACCAATTTCGTTAGAAATAATGATCCAGGTGGCATTAACTTCAGCTAATTGATCAAACTCACCTTTAATCAAACTTAAAGTATCATCCACATTGTATTTGGTATCCGAAAAAAAGTTGGTGAGCCATAGGGTGACACAATCTACCACCACTACCCTGCCTTGTAAACCTAATTTTGAAGGGCTTTTTTCTTCTTCGATATTTTCCCAACGCTCATCCCTGTCTTGCTGATGGCGCTTAATGCGGTTTTTAAAATCATCGTCCCATTTACGGGCAGTGGCTAAATAAACTGGATTATTGCTTAGGCTTAAAGCCAGCTTTTGGGCATAGCTGCTTTTGCCTGATCGTGTGCCACCGGTAATATAATAGATCATAAATTTCAATGTATAAAAAAAGCGACCGGTCTGCTGACTGATCGCTTTTTTATGATTTATGTTTAAAATTAAACTGCTAATTCTTTGTTTAAACGCAAAATGGTGAATTTTCTTTGGGCAAGCTCAAAGCCGCCAAACAAAATTGCGCTAAAAATTAAGGTAGCGTAAAGGCCATTCAATTCATAAGGAATTGCTGCGGCTAATGATTCAAAGTAGCCATAAAAACTTTTTGAATATAAAGTACCACTTAGCCATGGATCAATATCAGTAACCAGCCAGTGAATAACAATGGTAATTATCGAACCTGCCGCAACACTGATAACAGTTACCTTTCTGATAAATGTACCCACCAGTACCATAAGGGCATAGGCTATATAAACGGGTAATGCGCCGCTATAAAAAAGCATGAATTTGCCGAAGTAAATGTAATCTAAGGGGATATCACTGATAAACAAAATAATCAATGGAACAAGAAATGCTTTCCATTTATCAGCAAAATAAGCTCCTCCAAACAATGCTATAGCACCTACCGGAGTGAAATTACTCCAACCGGTAAGGTGATTAAAGTTGATTAACCTTGTTGCTGCGGCGCAAACAATCATGAAAATTAATGCGCCGTTTCTTAAGTTTATTTTTTTTAGTGACATAGCTGAATTTGTGGTGTAAAATTAATTAATAATTCCGTTTAAATAAAGGATATTATTTTGCGCGTTTAATTCTTTATCAAAGCGATCTTTCCTGGATTGATTCCAACAGTAATTGAATACTCTTTTTTACCTGTTTTGTCAAAAGCGTAAAGGGTACCGTTTGATATATAATCTTTAGCATCGGTAACAAATACTTCGCCGGTAGTACCATCAGAAGTAACGGTATATGGGGTAGTTATTACAGTGCCATCAGTTATAAAACCAGGATTGGTTATGCTTTGCGATTTTGCGTTATAAATTTCAACTTTATTAGCTGATGTTGTAAAAAAGATATTGTCGCCTTGTATTGCCATATTACTTCCGTCAAAATTGGCTTGTGATTTTACCACATCGGCATTATCATCAATAATAGCCAGGCTTGAGCCAACAGTGTTATAATCACCGGCAGAAAGTACATAAACATTACCATAAGCGTCAGCAACCACATTTTGCGGGTTAAGGCCAACGGTAAGTGTTTTAGTTACTGTATTTGTGCTTAAATTAATAACCGATACGGTATTAGAATAGTTTGGATAATTTAACCCGCCAGAGTTAGCTACATATAGTTTACCGTTAGCTACGGTTAATTGCTCAGGACTGTTACCCACGGTAATAGACTGACCTACCGTTAACGTAGTAGTATCAATAACAGCAACGGTGCCATCGTAAGCAGTAACGTAGGCATTGTTTTTATAGAAAACGATGTCACGCGGTTCACGTGCGGTGCTGCCATTAAATAACTTTATTTGCGCAATTGATTTGGCTGTTTTCGTATCAATTACTTCTATGGTGCTCGAAACGTTTACAACAATGTAAGTTTTAGAACCATAAATCTCAATATCATTGCCAGTGTCACCTAATCCGCGACCATTAACTGCTGAAAATACGTCGGCAGTGGTTTGTTGGTTGGTATAGTTATAAAAAGACAAGGTACTGTTGTTGTCTTGAAAAAGACCCTGATTAAGCACATACAAGCCACTTGTTGCTACTACTGTAACAGGTGTAACCTTTTTATCTTTATGACATGATGCCAGTATAAAAGATAAAGCGACAGTTACTACTAAAATTGGTTTTAAATTTTTCATATTTTAATTGTTTAAATTTTTATTTGAAGTGAGCATATGAACGATCTCCCTGGCATAGGGAAGCTTCGTACAATTACATAGTTTTCATTAAAAAGGTTGTCTGCATGAGCTGAAAAAGCAAACGGATAACCATAAGCCGAAAATTTATAGACATAAGACAAATCGCTAACAGCATATCCGTCAACATAATTCTCCGGAATGCTTTGGCCAAGAAAATATCGGGAAGAAGATACAACCTGGTTAAAATACAGGCCCATCTGGTTATATTCAATTCCGGCATTTACAGCCAGTGTGTTTTTGGGTGTGTAAGGAATTTGTTGAAGATAATATGGACCCAAATCAACGTCAACGGCGTACTGATAAGTATAATTTAACGCCATAACCCCGCGCCATCCATTCGTTTTGCGGGTTTGTGTTTTTATGCCGATATCAGTTCCTTCTATCCGTACTTTACCTAAATTGATGATGGTGGATAGTGCAATGTTTTGATTGGGTTCAACTACAATTTTATTGGTTATGGTGTTATAATAGCCATCAACTGTAAAGGCAACGTAATCAATAAATTTATCTATGCTTTTTCTGTAGGTGACGCCTAAGTCATATTGTTTGGCAAATTCAGGTTTCAAATCCCTCGAGCCATCTAAAGTGAAATAATATTGCTCATCAAAAGTAGGCTCGCGGAAAATGTCTTTGTAAAAAGCCCTAAACTGCAGGTCCTGAGTTTTAAATGGCTTAAATAAAGCCATTAATGTAGGCGATAAAACGGTTTCCTGCGGAGTTGGTTTACCAAATTTAACCTGTTCGTTTACATAAGTGTTTAATAAATCGCCCTGGAAACGCCACTTACCTATGGTGAAATTGCTTGCCAGCATATTTAGCAAAGTAAATCTTGATGGAAAAGCGTATTTATAAATAGGGCCATCGGGACTATATGCCCCAAGATTACTGAATGATACATCGGTAGCATATGATACTTCCCAATTGGAAAAAATATGATAATCTAAAGCAGCTGATTGATAAAACTCCCGCTGGGTATAGCTGTCATCAAGTCCACCCTGATCATTTAAATAAGAAGGATCGCGGTAGCGTGTAATGTATTGTGATAGTTTGGTGTTTAGCAGCAGGTGCAAGCCATTATTCCAGGTATATTCATAGCTTGATTGTAAAAAGAAGTCCTTATTCCATAAACGCTGATACGAGGTAGGGTTAGTATTAAGGATGGCAGCCGGTAAACCGCGATCAGAATTGTAATAATTGATGTGCAGGTTGAATTTATTACTGTCATTTTTAGTCCAGTATAATGCGCCGTCTACCTGCTGGTCTCTTACTGCTGTATTGTTTCTGGTTAAAGTTGTATCTGGCCCATTAATATTGGTTTTGTATTTATAATGGCCATTGGCGTTTTCCAGGTAACTGTTAACAATAAATGACCATTTATCATTTATACGCTGCTGCCACTGCAAATAAGGATTGATCAATCCAAAAGAGCCTGCTTTTACGCCAGCCAGGATTTGATAGGGCTTATCAGCTGTCAAACTGGGTTTTAGTGTTTTTATGGATATGATGCTGGCCGATGCAAACGAACGGGCCGGCGCAAGAATATCATCCGGTTGGGCGTTGTATAGCGTAATTTGCTGAATGCCGCTTAAATTAAGTTTACTTAAGTCAATCTGACCGTTTTCGTCGTCATTTATTTCAACGCCATCATATAAAATAGCCGTATGATTGGCACTGAAACCTCGTATGGATACTGTTTTAAGCCCCCCTATCCCACCATAATCCTTAATGTTAACACCCGAAAAGTCACGAATAGCATCGGCGACATTCAAGGCACTATAGCGATCAAAATCATTAGCCGTAATTTGCTGAGATGGGGTTATGGTTTGGATTTTAGGCAGATTAGAGCCATTTACCTTTACCTCCTTTAGTTTTTTGGTGGTGTCTGTTTGCGCAAACACCAAACAAGGCAATGCAAAAAAGCATACCAGCAGTACTGATAAACGGTATATATATCTTTTTACGTAAGGTAAAACTTTATGCATTTATGGGTGACTTAAGCCCACAGGAATACAGGTTTGAATAGAAACCGACAAAAAGAAGAGTTTCACATCCAAGCTTCAATCCCCGAAAGCTATGAATAATATATATGCAAAGGCAGGTCTTCTGACTTGCTCCCCTTTTACCCTGTCTTCCCGTTCAGTTTTGGCAGAACAGTGACTAATTTGATTAGATAAAAAGTTATACGGAGCTTACAGCTGCGGGACAGTTACGGAATTACACCGTATTCCCTTTTAATTCCGGTTATGCACCGGAAACCTAAAGCGATGCAAAAGTAGAATAAGAATTAACAAACACCAACTATCATTGTATATTTAATGTAATGAAATACTGTTATACCATAGCATTGTTGATAATGAGCTTGTTTTCATCGGCACAATTGCCGGATACTACCTTTCTTAAAAACCTGTTAGAATCACACCCGGAACTGTTTAGCCACATTCTTAATCATCCAACACATAATGAAGTTCAAATTCTTTATACACAGATTGACCGTGATGGAAATAATATACCGCACTTTAAATCATATAGTTACCGATTGAATGCCCGTCACTATTTTTACCCTGCCAGTACCGTAAAACTGCCTACAGCTATTTTTGCATTGGAGAAATTGAACGAGCTGAATATCCCCCATCTCGACAAAAATACGGTGATGAAAACGGATAGCTCATTTGAGGGCGAAACCAGGATGGAGCAAGACAGCTCGGCCTATAATTTGTTGCCGAGTATTGGTAACTACATTAAAAAGATATTGCTGGTAAGTGACAACTATGCCTATAACCGGCTTTATGAATTTGTTGGCCGCGCTGAAATCAATGCCAAACTAAAAAAATACGGCTTAAATAATACCCGTATTGTTGGTCGGCTAGCTATCGGAGATGGCGGCGAAGCAGCAAAGCACACTAACGCCATCGATTTTTACAAAGGCGAAAGCCTGATCTATCATCAACCTGCACAATATGATGAAAATGATTACCCTATGTATCTGGACAATATGCTGCAAGGCAAAGGTTATATCAATAACAATCACCAGTTAATAATGGAACCGTTTGATTTTAGCGGGAAAAATGTTTATACCATAGCCGATCAGCAAATGGTGTTGAAACGGTTGTTGTTTCCGGAAGCGTTTCCTAAAGATCAGCAATTCAATTTAAAGCAGGCCGACTATAAATTCCTGTATCACTATATGAGCATGTTCCCTAATGAAAGTCACTATCCAAGTTATAGTGCCGACTTCTACCCTGCTTATTGTAAGTTTTTGTTTTATGGTAGTGATAGTTTGGCTGTTATAAATCCCAATATCAGGATATTTAATAAGGTCGGTGATTCGTATGGTTATGATATAGATAACGCTTATATCGTCGATTTTAAAAATAAGGTTGAGTTTATATTGACTGCGGTGGTACAGTCAAATGATGATGGTATTTATAACGACAATAAGTATGAATATACAACCGTATGCCTGCCTTTTTTGAAAAACCTGGGGCAGTTAATTTATCAGTATGAGCTAAATCGACCCAAAAAGTACCGGCCTGATTTGAAGAAGTTTAAATTTGATTATTAACGTTTGGTTTTAGCTAATTTCATTTAAAGAAAACAGGCTGTGGTAATGTTTGTTAAAATAGAGTACCTATTAAACAACATCTATGGCAACAACAACATTGCAAAGGATAAACGGCCATAATGCCGCCTCCGAACATAATAACATAAATTTAACCTGGCCAGAGCGCTATGTGTCTATAGCAGCAGGCGTAAAATTGAGTCTTTCGGGAATAAAGCATTTATTTAAAAGCCCGTTTGCCAGTATATTAAAACTTGGTGCGGGAGGCTATCTATTAAGCCGTGGAGTTACCGGGCATTGTGAGTTGTATTCGCAGATAGGAAAAGTAAATACTGATCCAGTAAATATCCGGATTAAATCCTCTTTCAAAGTAAATAAAAGCAGGCAATATGTTTACGAATTTTGGCGCAAGCTGGATAACTTGCCCCTTTTTATGAATCATTTGGAAAGTGTCGATGTTATTAACAACGAACGCTCTCATTGGGTGCTTAAACTTCCGGCCAATGTGGCAAAAGTAAGCTGGGATACTGAAGTTGTAATGGATGTGCCTTATGAACTAATTGGCTGGAGCTCTGTTCCCGGTTCAATAGTTGATAATGCGGGCAGGATACGTTTCAGAGATGCCCCGGATGGCGGTACGCTGGTTGATCTGATAATCAGCTATCAACCCCCAGCGGGCGGATTAGGTACCGGTTTGGCTCAAATACTTAATCCTGTATTTAAAAGCATGATTGACACTGATGTGCAGAATTTTAAACAATATATGGACCTGGAAGATAAAGATGAAGTGGTTATCATTATCAACTAAAATAGAGCGTTCAAAAATGAACGCATGAACGCTGTGAACACCGTGAACGCTTAAAAAAGGAGGCTGGTTAATCAATTTGCCCTGTCTCCTTTTTAGTTATAAATTTGGATCATTTACTTTTTGATTAGTTTTGACCTATTACATCAAACACAAAAATGACTCCAATCACTATACAAAAAGATTCAATTGAATTTCTGAAAGATCTCTCAAAAAATAATGACCGCGACTGGTTCGCTGCCAATAAGGACAGATATGTTGAAGCGCAACGCAATATCATTGCCTTTGCCGATGCCCTGATTGTAGAAATGAACAGGCACGACAAAATTGAAACAACTTCGGGCAAAAAGAGCTTATTCAGAATTTATAAAGATGTACGCTTTTCAAAAGATAAAACCCCATATAATAAACATTGGAGCGGGTCATTAAAAAGAGCAACCAAACAGCTACGAGGTGGGTATTATTTTCGGGTAGAGTCCCGCAATTCATTTATCGCGTGTGGATTTTTTGGACCTGTGCCAGCCGACATGAAAAGGATAAGGGAGGATATAGACGCTAATTACGAAGACTGGAGAAATTTACTAGCTGATGCTGCGCTGGCAACTACATTCGGAGAAATGCAGGGCGAGCGGGTGAAATCAGCACCTTATGGCTATAAAAAAGACCATCCTGCTATTGACCTTTTACGACACAAACAATTTTTGTTTAAACTTGAGTTTATTGATGAGGAAGTGTTAAGTCCTGACTTTTTATTCAGGGTGAATAATGCCTTTAAAAAGATGCGGCCTTTTCTTGACTATATGAGCGAGGTATTGACAACGGATGCAAATGGGATATCGATGACATCATTGGATAATTAAGCCAATATAAAGACCCCATCGGGGTCAAATATCGGTAGGGAAAAAATAATAATTATGTCGTGCCATCGGTACGAAACCTATATGCGGGCAAGGTGGCGTACCTACGGCACGCTAAAATTGGTCAAAATAATATTCTACCGATATTTTGTGCCGACGGCACATTCTTGCCATTTCATCTTTTTCGTCTACGGATTTCAAAATTCAGCATGCCAGGATTGAAGAACTTCATAAAACAAAAAGAGTCGCTTCATTTCTGAAGCAACTCTTTTTGCCTTGTTTTTAAAACGATATTTTTAAATTATTTTACTGCATCAACAACTGCTTTAAAAGCATCCGGATGATTCATAGCTAAATCAGCTAAAACCTTACGGTTTAAACCAATTTCTTTTGCTGTTAATTTACCCATTAATTGAGAGTAAGAAATTCCGTGCTGACGGGCACCAGCGTTAATACGTTGGATCCATAAAGCTCTGAACTCTCTTTTCTTGGTTTTACGGTCGCGGTAAGCGTACTGTAAACCTTTTTCAACTGTGTTTTTAGCAACGGTATACACCTTGCTGCGTGAACCCCAATAGCCTTTGGCTAGGTTCATGATTTTTTTCCGGCGTCTTCTCGACGCAACTGCGTTAACTGAACGTGGCATGATTTTGTCTTTTGGTAGTGAGTGTCAGTTTACACTGAACTTAAAACTCTAATACCTGGTTAAAAATTTGTTAATTACTTACCTATGCAAAGCATACGTTTTACGTTACCCATGTCAGCATCAGAAACTAAACTGGTGTGAGTAAGGTTACGCTTACGTTTTGTCGACATCTTGGTTAAGATGTGGCTTTTGTAGGCGTTCTTCCTGGTGATTTTACCTGTTCCAGTAAGCTTAAAGCGCTTTTTGGCACTGGAATTGGTTTTCATTTTTGGCATAACCGTCTGTATATATATTTATTTAATTAATTCTTTTTTTAGAGATTCAAGAAGCAAGAGTCAGTAATCAAGATTTTTTGTCTTGTCTCTTGATTCTTAAATCTTGGCTCTTTTTAGAGATTCAAGAAGCAAGAGTCAGTAATCAAGATTTTTTTTGTCTTGTCTCTTGATTCTTAAATCTTGGCTCTATTTCTTAGCCGCCTTAGGCGTAACGGTTAAAAACATCCGTTTTCCTTCAAGTTTTGGTAGTTGCTCAACCTTACCTACTTCTTCTAATGCCTGTGCAAAACGCAGCAGCAGGATTTCGCCTTGCTCTTTGTAAACAATTGCACGCCCTTTAAAGTGTACGTAAGCTCTTACCTTTTCGCCGGCTTCCAAAAACTTAATGGCATGCTTTAATTTAAATTCAAAGTCATGATCATCAGTATTCGGTCCGAAACGAATTTCTTTGATAACGGTCTGCTTGGCATTGCTTTTTATTTCCTTTAACTTTTTCTTCTGCTCGTAAATAAACTTATTATAGTCAGTTACTTTACAAACAGGAGGCACCGCGTTGGGAGATATCTCCACTAAATCCAATTCCTGCTCTTCGGCTATTGCCAGGGCGTCCCGTAATGAATAAACTCCCTGCTCCACATTGTCGCCCACAAGGCGAACTTCCTGAGCACGGATAAATTGATTGATGTTGTGTTCAGCTTCCTTTTTCTTAAATGGTAGCCTTGGTCCTCTGTTGAAAGGTTTGTTTAATGCCAATTTATACTGTTATTTCTTTAATTATTTGTTTTTTAAAATCCTCAATGCTCATACTTCCCAAATCTCCAGTACCGTGTTTTCTAACAGAAACCAAGCCTTCGGCTGCTTCTTTTTCGCCAACAATCAGCATATAAGGGATTTTTTTGACTTCAGCATCACGTATTTTACGTCCGATTTTTTCGTCCCTGAAATCAATAAGCCCGCAAATATCGGAATCTTTTAATGATTCTGAAAGTTTTTTTGCATAATCTTCATATTTTTCTGAAATAGGCAAAACGATAAATTGCTCAGGCGACAGCCATAATGGGAAATTACCCGCGCAATGTTCAATCAGTACCGCAATAAATCGTTCCAGCGAACCGAATGGCGCTCTGTGAATCATTACAGGGCGGTGTTTCTGATTATCGCTACCGGTGTATTCCAGTTCAAAACGCTCAGGTAAATTATAGTCGACCTGTATAGTTCCCAACTGCCATTTTCTACCCAGGGCATCCTTCACCATAAAATCAAGTTTAGGGCCATAAAATGCGGCCTCACCCAATTCAACAACGGTTTTCAATCCTTTTTCTTCAGCAGCTTCTATAATAGCCGATTCCGCCAGGGCCCAGTTTTCGTCGGTCCCAATGTATTTAGCTTTATTTTCCGGGTCGCGGAGTGACACCTGTGCAGTATAGTTTTCAAAACCTAAGGCAGTAAACACATACAATACCAGGTCAATCACCTTTTTAAACTCATCCTTTACCTGGTCGGGACGACAAAATAAGTGCGCGTCATCCTGAGTAAATCCGCGTACACGGGTTAAGCCATGCAACTCACCACTTTGCTCGTAGCGATAAACAGTGCCAAATTCAGCATAGCGAACTGGAAGATCTTTATATGAACGTGGCTTGGTTTTATATATTTCGCAATGGTGCGGGCAGTTCATCGGTTTTAAGAAGAACTCCTCGCCTTCCTGCGGTGTTTTTATAGGTTGAAATGAATCCGCACCATATTTTTCATAATGCCCCGAAGTAACGTACAGGTTTTTATGACCAATATGCGGTGTAATTACCTGCTCGTAGCCGGCCTTTACCTGGGCTTTTTGCAGAAAGTTTGTCAAGCGCTCGCGCAGGGCTGTACCTTTTGGCAACCACAATGGTAAACCCATGCCCACTTTTTCCGAAAAGGCAAACAGTTCCATTTCTTTACCCAGCTTGCGGTGATCGCGCTTTTTGGCTTCCTCTAGTAGGTGTAGGTAGTCGGTAAGTTCGCTTGCTTTAGGGAAAGTTACGCCGTAAATACGGGTAAGCTGTTTCCTGCTTTCATCACCGCGCCAGTAAGCACCGGCAACGCTCATTAGTTTTACAGCCTTTATAAAGCCAGTATTTGGGATATGAGGGCCACGGCACAGATCGGTAAAATTACCTTGTGTATATAAAGTGATTGAGCCATCTGCCAGATCTTTAATTAGGTCCAGCTTATATTCATCTCCTTTTTCGGTAAAATATTCAACCGCATCAGCTTTACTAACAGGTTTGCGGACAAATTCCTCTTTGGTTTTGGCCAGCTCCAGAATTTTGTCTTCTATTTTTTTAAACTCGTCTGATGAAAATTCGCGGTCGCCAAAGTCAACATCATAATAAAAGCCGGTTTCAATTGCCGGGCCGATACCAAATTTAGTACCCGGGTAAAGCGCTTCCAATGCTTCGGCCATTAAGTGGGCCGATGAGTGCCAGAAGGTTGATTTACCCTGCAGATCGTTCCAGGTTAACAGTTTAATGGAGGCATCCTGCTCAATAGCACGACCGGCATCCCAAACCTGCCCGTTTACTTCTGCTGCTAATACGTTTCTTGCTAATCCTTCGGAGATCGACTGTGCGATCTGCATGGAACTTGTTCCTTTTTCATACTGACGTACTGAACCGTCAGGGAGAGTAATGTTAATCATCTACAACTATGATTTAAATTTTATAATTTGTGTTATTAATTTAATCACCTACCAAGTGATCTTTAATTTTTGTGGTGCGAATTTAAGGAATTATTTTGAAAGGGATGTGGTGATATTGTAATGATTTTCGACAATTATTTTACCAGGGTTTACCAATGGATTTTTAATAATTCTGGCCAAAAAATAAATCATCAGATCATGTGACTTTTATGAAGATTTTTTGTATTGTCGCTAACAAAAAGATATTTACGGAGACGCTTGTTGAATTGGCAAAACACTCGCAAAAGACATGATACGCTTGTTGGTGACAACACCAACAAGGGCAAAGGATTCTCATAGGCCGATATTTTCCATTTAATGCGCACTAGACTTCAGTAATCTCACAATCGAAACTCCGACTGCATGCCGCCTTAGCTTTAGCACCCTTCCGCACTTCTAATTTCTAAAATTCCGCAATCGAAATTCCGCATTCCGCAATCCTCAGACATTCCCCCATCCCATTGCCAAAACATCAGCCAGGTGGTAGGTTTTAATAGGGAGATTGTTTTTATCAATATAGCTTTGTAAATGCATCAGGCAGGATGCATCGGTTGATATAATGTACTCGGCTTCTGCGGCTAATGCATTATCGACTTTTTGCTGGGCCATGGCGGTTGAGATGGCATCAAATTTAACGGCAAACGTGCCACCGAAACCGCAGCAGGTTTCACTGTCTTTTAAATCTACCAAATCCAACCCTAACACTTTCGATAATAGCTGGCGTGGTTCTGTTTTGATCTTACATTCGCGCAGAGCGGCGCAACTATCGTGGTAAACAGCTTTACCATCCAGCTCGGCACCGAAATAATCAACCTGCAAAATATTCACCAGGAAATCTGAAAGCTCATAAATATTGCCCTGTACATTGCGGCATTTATTATGTACGGCTGTGTTGGTAAACAGATCATTATAATAGTTTTTAACCATGCCGGTACATGAGGCCGATGGCGTAACGATGATACTATCCGTTGGGAAATCATTTAAAAACTTACTGCCTACTGCTTTGGCATCATCCCAAAAACCGGCATTAAAGGCGGGCTGACCGCAACAGGTTTGCGATGGATTATAATTGACTGTGCACCCTGCTTTTTGCAGCACTTTCAGCGTATTAAAAGCAGTTTCGGGAAATAATTGATCAACAAAACAAGGAATAAACAGTTCAATATTCATCAGCAATAATTATGGCGCTAAATTCCGAATTTTCCTTAAGCTTTCTATCTATCAAAGTCAAAGAAAATAAAAGGAATGTTTTAAATAGATAAATATACAAAGTCAGCGCGTTTTTGTGTGGGGAAATCGTTTGGGTACTATTGCTTCTTTAATTCATAATGCAAAAAAGATCTCGGGTTACCTTGTTCAGTATATTCAAGCGTAAAACCCAGTTTTTCAATTACCCGCACTGAAGCATCATTGCCCACCTGTATAGTAGTTACAATACGGTTGATGTCAATCTCGTTAAACCCAAGTTTAACAAATGCGTGCCCTGCTTCTGTGGCTAATCCCCTGCCCCAGTAAGGTTTGGCAATGTAGAGACCCAACGCAGCTTCGCCGGGAATTGAATTACCATTACTATCAAAATGCGGGTAAATACCACAACGGCCTATGTATTTATTTTCAGGTTTATAAATGGTAGCCCACATGGATAGTTTATTAATAGCAGGCTTAAGTGTCTGCAAAAAACGTTGTTCGGCTTCTTCGCGGGTACGCGGCTTGCCGCCAACATAACGGCGCACGTCAGCATCCATTTCCATAGCGCAGTACGCATCTATATCAATAAGTTGATGCTGCCTGAATAATAGTCTGTCAGTTTCCAATAGGATCATTTATAACGCTGATGTGTTGTTTTTAAATAATTGATTATTATTGTTACAAAATGCAATACTGGCAATTTATAAATTTACGCTTCAGTTTTGTTTCCTCCATACCAAATTTAAACCAATTTAAATGAGAACTTATTTTACGTTTTTAACGCTCCTGATATTTATGATAAGCAGCGCTACGGCACAAAACAATCCACAGGTTAAAATCAGCAATGGTGCACTGGAAGGTACTTTTAATGTGGCCACCGGTGTTAACAGTTTTAAGGGTATCCCTTATGCGTTGCCGCCGGTTGGCGATTTGCGCTGGAAAGAACCACAGCCAGCCGCTAACTGGACGGGTGTGCTTAAAGCCGACCATTTTAGCCATATGGCGATGCAAAAGCGCGTTTATAGTGATATGATATTTCGAGCCGATACGATGAGCGAAGATTGCTTATACCTTAATGTGTGGGTGCCTGCAAAACAATCGGCTAAAAAACTACCTGTGCTGGTTTATTTTTATGGCGGAGGCTTTGTATCCGGCGATGGGTCAGAACCGCGTTATGATGGCGAGAGCATGGCACAAAAAGGAATTATTGCTATTACTGTTAATTATAGATTAGGCATATTCGGCTTTTTTGCACATCCGGAGTTAACCAAAGAATCGGCACACCACGCGTCAGGAAATTATGGCTTGCTCGATCAGAATGCCGCTCTGCGTTGGGTACAGGCTAATATTGCGGCTTTTGGCGGCGACCCTAAACTGGTGACTATAGCGGGTGAATCTGCGGGTTCTATTTCGGTATCTGCACAAATGGCTTCTCCCCTTTCAAAAGATTTGATTAACGGTGCCATAGGCGAAAGCGGTGCGATGATTAAACCAACCACTCCACCTATGTCGCTGGCCGACGGCGAGCAAAACGGTGTAAATGTAGCTACGAATTTAAAAGCAAACTCGCTGGCCGAATTGCGCGCTATCTCCGCCGACCAATTACTTGACTACGCAGCAAAACCAGGTAACTTTAGACTTTCGGCTACCGTTGATGGTTATTTTTTACCTAAAACGCCAGCAGCTATTTTTGCCGCAGGCGAACAGGCACATGTGCCGTTGTTGGTTGGATGGAATTCGACCGAAGTGCCCTACCAGGCTTTTACAGGTGGCGATATGCCAACGCCAGAAAACTATGCAGCCAAAGTAAAACAACAGTTTGGTGATAATGCGGCAGAGGTTTTGAAACTATATCCTGGCAGTACACAAGAAGAGGTCATTAAATCAGCAACAGCATTGGCGAGCGACCGCTTTATAGCTTACAGCACCTGGAAATGGGCCGACTTGCAGGCAAAAACCGGAACTAAACCCGTTTACCGTTACGTGTTCTCGTGTCCAAGACCACCCGAAGTACATGGAGGATCTACTTTTACCAAATTGCCGCCGGCTATGGTGGGTGCCTCACATGCATCAGAAATTGAATTTGCAATGGGCAACCTGCAATATGATAAAGTTTACGCCTGGACCGCTGACGATTACAAAGTATCGGCTACTATGCAAAACTACTTTGCCAATTTCATAAAGACCGGCAATCCAAACGGAGGCGGTTTACCGGTGTGGACGCCGAATACCAATGGTAGTCCGGTAAACTTCATCAACATAAATATTGATACCAAATTACAGCCGGAAACTGATGGTGGCCGTTATTTGTTTTTGGATAAATTTTACAGTAAATAATATAAAGTGCTGTTGTAATTAGCTCAATGGCTAACTGCAACGGCATTTTTAAAAACATCGCGTTGTGTATCCACAGCTACTTGCTCATATAAAAAAATACGTGCAGTTAACGCCGCAGGAGGAGCAATTGCTTTGTGATAAGCTGGAGCTCATCAACCTAAAAAAGAAAACCTTTTTACTGGAACCCGGCGAACACTGCAAAGGAAATTACTTTGTGTTGAATGGTTGTGTGCGTCAGTATCTGGTTAATAATAAATTGAACGAACAAATAATACAATTTGGCATTGAAAACTGGTGGATAGCCGATCATGATAGCCTGATGACGGGTAAACCATCCAGGTGTTTTATACAGACTATTGAGGCCTCAGAATTATTATTGCTCCCCGAAAAAAGCAGAGTAGCTTTATTTGAAGCAATACCCAAACTGGAAAGCTATTTCCGTATCATGATGCAAACCGCATTTGTAGCATCGCAACGTCGCATAGGTTTTATTTTTAATATGACGGACGAGGAACGCTATTTTCATTTTGCTAAGCTATATCCCGATTTTATGCAGCGTGTACCTCAGTATATGCTGGCCTCTTTTCTTGGTTTTACACCTCAGTTTTTGAGCAGGTTGCGGGGGAAGCCTCACCCTGCCCTCTCCAAAGGAGAGGGTTCAAAAAAGAGTGAAGTTTAAGTCCTCTCCTTGCGCCACCGCTAAAGCTAAGGCGGCACGCGGTTGGAGAGGATTTAGGTGAGGCAATGATTTTCTTAAACTCAGTTCATTTTTTGAGAGGCATTTGATGCCGAACTTTGATTTATCAAATAAAACAAAAATGAGCAACAGACTTAAAATTAACCAGGCCGATCCGGCAGCATACAAAGCTATGCTGGCTTTGGAACATTATATAGAAAGCACCAGTCTTACCGGCAAACACAAGGATCTGATAAAAATAAGAGCGTCTCAAATAAATAGTTGTGCTTATTGTATTGATATGCATACCCGCGATGCCCGCAAAGCAGGAGAAACAGAACAACGGATTTATGCCCTTACCTCATGGCGCGAAACGCCTTTTTTTGACGAGCAGGAAAGAGCCATATTAGCCCTTACAGAGGAAGTTACGCTAATCAGCAATAAAGTATCTGATGAAACCTATAACCAGGCAGCAGCCCTTTTTGATGAGGCTTACCTGGCGCAAATCATCATGGCAATTATTACCATCAACGCCTGGAACCGTATTGGGGTAAGTACTAAAATGGAACCGGTGTTGGTTTAATCAATTTTATAAACGTCGCGTCATGGCGAGGAACGAAGCAATCTATAAGCTGTACAAGTTGGCGGAAATTGATTTCGTTAAAAGACGTGATTTCGTGCTGCTGATTGTCCTATGTAGAGGTGGCTTCGTTCCTCGCCATGACGAGGTGTAGAGTTAGCAGTAGTTATGAAAACGAATTATTGTAACTGGTAAATTATTGCCTGATAAGGCAGTAATTTACCTTTATCAGACCCAGACCCCTCATAATTGCTTAAAATAAGTTTTGCAGTTGATAAGTCATATCCTGTTTTTACTTCGGCAATTGTATTGGTAAAGTTAAGCACTATAAGCATCTTCTTACCATCCAGTTCGCGGGTGTAGGCATAAACTTTGGGGTTGTCTTTATCCAGCAAGGTATATTTGCCGTAAACCAGTACCAGGTTTTCTTTGCGAAGCTTGGTTAGCTTTCTGAAATAGTTAAGGCAGCTGTTTTTATCTTTTTCTTCTGTGGCAACGTTAATGGTTTTGTAATTAGCATTTACTTTTATCCAGGGTGTTCCGGTAGTGAAACCTGCATTTGTGGAGCTGTCCCATTGAAACGGTGTACGCGAGTTATCACGGCTGCTAAACTGTGCCTCCTTTAAAAAATCGGGAATAGAACCGCCAATATTTAGTTGGTGATGATATTCATTTAGTAAGGACACATCCCGGTAATCCTCAATTTTGGTAAACCCGGGGTTGCTCATGCCCAATTCATCGCCATTATAATAATAAGGTGTGCCGCGCATGGTCATTAAAAAGGTAGACAGCATTTTTGACGATATCTCTCTAAACTCCGGACTGTCATTGCCGTATCTACTCACCAGTCTGGCCTGGTCATGATTAGCCAGAAAGATCGACAACCATCCCTTATCAGCAAAAACACTATCCCACTTACTGAATACCTGTTTAAACTCCAGCAAACTGTATCCGCTTGATTTGGCAATATTAACACCATCAAAAGCGTAGGCCATATTTAATTCGTGGCGATCTGCATCTACCATGTTGTGGGCATCTTCATAAGTATTACCTGCGCCTTCGGCTACCGTCATTACGTTGTACTTGCTTAATACTTCTTTATTTATTTGCTGCAGGTAGCCGTGCAAGCCGGTTACCATGCCATAGTATTGGGTAAAATTCTTTTCGAAGCCCTGCGGGAAAGCCGGGAATGTGGTGTCCTTAGCTGCATACTGAAATGCATCCATCCGGAAGCCATCTATCCCCTTATCGGCCCAAAACTTCATGATATTAATAACCTCTTGTCTTACTTTAGGATTTTCCCAGTTCAGATCAGGTTGCTTGCGCGAAAAATAGTGCAGGTAATAGGCATTGGTTAATGTGTCGTATCGCCAGGCATCGTGATTTACATCAAATAAGCTATAACGATATGGCGGTTTACCATTTTCGGCATTCCACCAGTGGTAATATTCGCGGTAAGGATTAGTTCTTGAACTGCGGCTTTGTTTAAACCATTCGTGCTCATCACTGCTATGATTCACCACCAGGTCCATTACCAGTTTGATGCCACGGTCATGCAGGCCTTTTAGCATCACATTAAAATCTCCCATGGTGCCAAAGTCGCTCATGATGTTGCGGTAGTCGCTTACATCGTAACCGTTATCATCATTGGGCGAGCTATAAATTGGATTGAGCCAAACTACATCCACGCCCAGACTTTTGATATAATCCAGTTTTGATATGATTCCTTTTAAATCGCCAATGCCATCGCCATTATTATCCTTAAAGCTGCGCGGATATATTTGGTATACCACAGCTTCCTTCCACCATTTGCGGTCGAGCTTATGCGTTGTGTCGGCCTGTCCGAAAACGTTTCCGGAACACAAGAAGATGATAAAAACCACAACGATTTTTTTTAGGTTGAAAGCAGGTGAAGACATGATATAACTATTCATGGTGTTGTTTAAATATGGCTCCTTATGGAAGAATAAAAATAGGTTTACCGGATAAAGATAGGAATGTTATGCTGAGTGTTGATAAAAGGATTTTTTCAAATAAATGGAAATGATCGCTTTTGAATAATAAATGTTTATAAATATCTGAATGTTAATTGTTTTCAACAAATAGGTAAGATCATCTGACTATTAATAATTTAGAGTTTTTTTAACGTGCCAGATCAAATTATAAGTAGTAATTGACTATGGTAAAAACAAAAAAAATTAAATAGATTAGGGGAAACCAATCACAATATGCAAAACACATTTTTTGACCAAAAATCGTACGAAAACGATATTGACCTTGGTACTAATGAGGATGTTTTAAAGCGGATTTACAGGGACAATATAAAGCCAACCGATATGCTGCCCATTGAGTTCTTTTTTGTTACCGATAAAAAGGCTAAAGCGACCGCTTTTAAGAAACAGCTTAAAGAACAATTCCCGACTTACGACTCATTAGATATTGACGACTATGACGGTAATTATGAAATATCAGGTGTAACCGATCCAATAGAAATGAGTTTAGCGGCAATTAATAGTTGGAATCAAACGATGTGGGATTTTGGATACCAGTTTGATTGTAAGCTGGATGGCTGGCAGGTGGAGAGTTAAATAAAAGCTAATTTTAATATATTATAATATTTCTATAATGATAACTTAAGAAGTTTCAAAGGACTATAGGCTTAGATATGTCAATTAGTTAAGCAGGTTGAGTTATGGTTTATCATAACTTAATTTATCTTTGCGCTCAAATTTTATAAAATATCTTCATGGCAAAAGCATCCGAAATTAAAGTGGGCAACATATTACGGTTCAACGGCGAACTGGTAACCGTTACCGAAGTATTGCATCGTACACCGGGAAAAGGCGGAGCGTTCTACCTGGACAAGTTTCGTAATATTAAAACCGGTAAAATTGTTGAGGCCCGTTTGGGGACCGATGAGCAAGTTGAGATTTGCCGTGTAGAAACGAATGATTTTCAATATTTGTATGAGGATGGCGATTTTATGGTCATTATGGATAATACCAGCTTTGAACAGCATAATATTCCAAAAGCACTCTTCGGGCCGGCTGTGAAATTCCTGAAAGAAGGAATGAGTGTGATTGTTTCTTTTGAAAGTGAAGAACCCATTATGGCGCAGGCACCCAACTTCGTTGAACTGGAAATTACTTATGCCGAGCCAGCGGTTAAAGGCGATACTTCTTCTGGCGCTCTTAAGATGGCAACAACAGAAAATGGCGTTGAGATAAGAGTACCGCTTTTTGTAAACCAGGGCGATAAAATAAAGGTGGATACACGCACCGGAGAATATTGCGAGCGGGTGAAATAGTTACCGAATTGAATTAAGTAACAAAAGCCGTCAGCTTCCCAGTTAACGGCTTTTAAAAATTCTATACGAAAAAAGGGCTCGAACTCTCACGCCTAGCGGCACCAGATCCACCAATTATGCCAATTATTTACGTTGCTGCACCCACTGACTTCGCCAGGCTGGCGCCTCAAAAGGGTCTGCGAAATACTGTGTTTCGTGCACCACCTTTCCGTTACTAAACTCCATAATGCTTACCGTATAAGCTGGTCGTTCCTGATAGGTAATGATATATTCTGTAACCCACAGTTCACCGGCGCCAATAATACGCCTTACGTTAAATCCCGAAGGTTTACCCGGATGATGGCTTCGCAGGGCTTGCAAATTGTTTCGCCCTAAAATTCGCTCGCCGGATTGTGGGTAATCACAAATGGCATCGTCAGCATAAATATCATGTTCTGCATTTACATCGCCCACTGCCGATGCATGCCAATGCGCATCCAGTGCCTTACGTATTTGTTCTTCTTTCATGGCTCCCTCCTATTAATTAGTTTTAGTATCCAAATTTGGTCTCGGAATAAACCCCGGTACACCGGTGTTTACCACCTGATTAAATCTTTGCCTGGTTTGAATGTTGTTGATTTCATTAAATGCATCCTGGGGCAATGAAGAAATATCAAAATTCTCTTTGGCTCGGGCCGCAGTTTTAGCTGTGGTAAGTATGGCTGTGCCACGTTGTACTGCCCATGCCAACAGCACTTGTGCAGGTGTTTTTCCAACCCGTTCAGCAACTGCTAAAACCGCAGGATCTTCAAGCGGGCCCGGTTTTATGCCGTGACCCAAGGGTGCAAAAGCCAAAAGTATAATGCCATTCTCCTGGCAATATTCTAGCAGCTCTGTTTCTGGCAGATACGGATGCGCCTCTACCTGAACTACGGCCGGCTTAATTCTTGCCGCTTCATAGATGGCTTTGAGTTTATCTAAAGTAATGTCGGCTAGCCCGATGGCCCGGCATTTGCCGCCATCAACCAAAAGTTCCATCGCTCTCCAGGTGTCGAGCAAGGTTACGCCCTTATCGTAAATGACATTGCCGTTTTCATCCCTTGGATCCTGATCATCGCCGGGCTGGAATGCAAATGGTGTGTGAATCAAATAAAGATCCAGATAATCGAGCCTAAGCCTCTTTAAGCTCTGCTCAAATGCGGGTTGTACACGTTCGGGCCGGTGATTGGTGTTCCACAGCTTCGTGGTAACAAAAATATCTTCGCGGGCAATACCTTCGGCGGCCATCCCTGCCTCCAGGGCCTCGCCTACTTCGCTTTCGTTGCGGTATCGCTCAGCGGCATCAAAGTGCCTGAAACCGGCTTTTAATGCGTCCCTGGTAGCGCTTATAGTGAGCGCTGCATCCGGGATCAGCGTGCCAAACCCAAGGGCCGGCATATTAATGGTGTTATGGAATGTTTTCATTTTTTTTGATCTATTAGGTAATTGTTATTCAAAGTCGGCGGCAATGGTTGTTTCTTTCCATTTCTCCAACTCGGTAGTCATATTTTTAAGTTTTTCTGCTGTGCGATCATATGCATCCTGGCCCAGATATAAGTGTAAAGGCACATCCTCGCTTTCGGCCAGTTTAATAATGATTGCTGATGCCTTGTCAGGATCACCGGGTTGCTTGCCATCGGCGGCCAGGTAACGCGCTTGCGTGTCCTTAACCGCTTTATAACCCTCAATGTTACTTTCAGTGTATGCCAGTGAATCTTTGGTGAGAAAGCCTGTTCTGAAACCGGATGGTTCAACTACCGTTACTTTAATGCCAAATTCTTTGACATCCAGCGCCAACACCTCAGAAAACGCCGCAACTGCTGCTTTGGTAGCCGAGTATACCGACCAGCCCGGTGCACCAACAAAACCTGCAACCGAACCAATGTTGAAAATATAACCTGATTTTTGCTTACGCATAGTGGGTAATACGCTTTTGGTTACATTAAGCGTGGTTAACAGGTTTACGTTTATAATATCGCGTATTTTCTGCTCTTCGGTTTCTTCCAATGTTCCGGCCATGCCATAGCCTGCATTGTTTACTACAACATCTATCTGCCCAAACACTTTAAGCGTTTGCTGAACAGATTCATCAATACAATCTGAATTCCCTAAGTCAACGGCTAATGGCAGGAAACGGTCGGCATCTATAACACCTACTGCATTTTTAAGCGCCAGGGCATTGCGCGACGTCGCTGCAACACGATAACCATTATTGAGTAACATCTTTACCAGTGTTAAGCCCAATCCCTGGGAAGCGCCGGTTACGTACCATACTTTTGAGGTGTTCATAACATTAAGGATTTGTAATTCAGTGTTTGATTAAATTGGTCAATTAAGTTTTCAGGCCATCAAAATAAGCCGTCGTTTCTTCAATTAATGATTGCATCAGTTCGCTGGCTTTGGTGTGTTTTAATATGGGCGCTATCTGTCCTCCCCAAAACAATATCATATCCCATTTCTCTTGGTCTAAAGCTGCTTTTCGTAAAGGCGACATGAAAGTGGTTTGCAAAGGGAATGGGATAAATGCTTTTTCTTTTTCCCACATATCTTTAGCAATTCTGCTGGTTAGTCCCCGACCAAGCCTGCCGGTAAAGGCACGGGATAATGTGGTATATTTTGCCGCATCAGAAAATAGCATCAGCCTGTGAATTGGCAGGGCGTTAGATTCATCAGTTGCTAAAAAAGCTGTGCCTATTTGTACCGCGCTTGCACCCAATGCTATGGCCGCAGCAACTCCTTTACCATTTGCAATGCCACCAGCTGCTATTACCGGTACTTTTACTTTTTCTTTTATCAGCTGCAGTAATACAAAAGTGCCGGTGGTTGATGACTCGGCCGATGCCAGGAACGACGGGCGATGCCCCCCGGCTTCAAAGCCGGAAGCAATGATCATATCTACACCCGAATTTTCGAGCAGAATTGCTTCGTCCAACGTCGTAGCAGCGCCAATGGTTTTAATACCTAACCTGCGGCATTGCTCCAATACATCGGCCGACAACGTTCCGAACATAAAACTGAATACCTTTGGCTTTATATCAAATATTACCTGTAATTGGTTCTCAAACCTTGATTTAAACGGGACTGGCTTTTCGGGTAAACTAATTCCTGCCTCATCAAAATAAGGCTTGAATAGGTTTTTAACGCGGTTATATTCTTCATCGCTCACCGTTCCGTCGGGCGCATCGGTATCCGAAACCCAGAGATTAACATTGTAGGGTTTGTTAGTTGCTGCTTTGATCTGTTTATCAACGGCCACAATTTCCTGCGGGCTTAACGTATAAGCACCATAACCGCCAAGTCCCCCTGCGTTTGATACGGTGGCCACCAGCTCGACCGATGAAAGGTTACCTCCGAACGGGCCCTGCATTATCGGGTATTGGATATCCAGTATTTCTGTCGCTTTTGTATTGTACCACATCGCCTTTGAATTTATTCGTTAACGTCGCTGATCATTTTATTTACGATGAGCCACTTGCCATCAATTTTATGGAAGGATAGGAACTCATGATAATTAAACTCATACATTTTTACCTTCACCTCGGCTACGGCAATAGATTGAACCACTTTAATAGAAATAATATCCCCCTTAAATGGTTTGCCTGAATCTTTAGGACTTTGGCGATGGGCAACACCGTCCAGATATTGGTCTAGCGTTTTGGCATAAGGCTGGCCTTTTACATCGCCAAAAAGCAAAGTTCCGGCATTGAAGACATTGCCTAAAGTATTTATATCGCCTTCATAAATACCTTTGAAATAATAAGTCTCCAATGCTTGCGCTATTGCTGTTGAATCTATTTTTTGAGTTTCCATTTTATTACTCGTTTGTGCTTTTGATGCCAGCAAAGTGCAGGCAAAAAAAGCGGTTAATAAAAGCGTTTTCATATTAATTCAGATTATGGCCGGCACCCATACCGCCATCTACATTGATAATGGCGCCGGTAATAAAGTTACTCTTTGCAACGGTGTAAACCATTTGGGCAATATCTTCTGCCTCGCCAACGCGGTTCAGTAAATGTAATCCAGCGCTTTGATCTGCATCATTGTCGTGCATAGGCGTACGGATGGTGCCCGGTGCAACAGTGTTTACCCTGATGTTACTTTTGCCAAACTCCGCAGCAAGCTGTACCGTAAGGGCATTAATGGCGCCTTTTGACGCCATTTGCGCTGTAATAGGCACTCCTGTAAGGCCATGATTAACCAGTGGTGTGCCAATATTGATTACCACGCCATTGTGTTGTTTAAGCATTTGCGGAATAATAGCCTGGGTAGTAAAAAAAGTACCTTTAAGGTTGGTATTTAAAAACCTGTCGAGGTATGCTTCATCAACATCAAGAAATGGCCTGGTTTCAAAGATGCCGGCATTGTTCACCAATACATCGGCCGAGCCAAATTTCTCAATCGCTGTCGACACCAACTTTTCTCCGGTTTCCTTATTGGCCACATCACCGGTCACCATTGCCAGGTGATTGCCGCCGCCCAATTCCATATAGGTTCTTTCAAGTTTCCGGGCTGTAGTAGAATTGATTACCACATTATCGCCTCTCTCTAAAAAATACCGCGCAACTTCTTTTCCTATGCCTGATGATGCGCCGGTTACAATTACTGTTTGCGTTTTCATTATCGTTTATTTTTTATCAGCCGTGATTCCTTTTTCTCTCAGTACCGATGTTTGTTCACCGGCGTAGCCCCAATTATCAAGGTCAATTTCCTGTATCACCACGTGGGTCAGGTTGGGGTCTTTGTTCAATACGGTGGTAATCACGTCTGTTACCCCTTTAATTAATTGTTGCTTTTGTTCCCTGGTAACCCCTTCCCTGGTTACTTCTATTTTTACGTATGGCATAACATTGCTTTTTATGCAAAAGCAGCTTTAAGCTGCTTTTGCGGTTACAGTTACAGTTAGTTCAAACTCATTGTAGATAAGGGTATCGCCTAAATCCTTAAAGAAATTACCAGAGCGGAATTTCATTTCGTATTTGGTGCGGTCGATTACAATTTTGCCCGATGCAATTAATACATCGCCATTAATATTCACGGTGGCATCAAAATCAACAGGATGGGTAATGCCTTTTATAGTCAGATTGCCTGATAGGTGTTTGCCCGAAACGGAGGTGATTTCTAAAGTTGCTTCAGGATGTTTTTGAGATGAGAAGAAATCATCAGAAGCCAGGTGACCTGCAAACTGTGCATTGGTTGCCGGATCTGTTACGTCCAGTATTTTGATAGACGTAGTATCAATAATAAATTTACCGCCGGTTAGGTTACCGTTGTTTAAGGTGAATGCACCTTCTTTAACTGCAATAGTACCATTATGACTACCAGTTACTTTTTTGCCAACCCAGTCAATATTGCTTTGGGCACTTACGATGTTAAATTGAGTTTCCATTTTGTTATATTTTTTAAATGATACAACAAAGTACGGTAGGAAAATTGGGGTAGCCGTGTGACATACATCACATTTGAAGATAGGCAATATTTATGTGATGTATATCACTTTTTAAGTATTATATAGTCGGCTAAGTGTTTCTCTGGAAACACCCAGGTATGCAGCGATCAAATTTTTGGGGACTATATTATAAAGCTCGGGATATAGTTTTAAAAGTTCTTCGTACCGATACTTTACATTATTATTCATAAAAGATAAAAGTCTTTTTTGAGTAGCGATATAGCCTTTGTTAGTCCGCCATCTAAAAAAGTTTTCCACATTGTGAAGTTCATTGCAAAGCTTTTCCCTGTCGGCATTGGTAAGATAAAGCACTTCTGCGTCAGTAATGCAATCTACATTAATAGTGGCTTTAGTTTGATTATACAGGGCATTATAGTCGGAAGCCCACCAGGTAGGCATGGCAAATTGCAGAATGAACATTTTAAGATCATCATTGATATAAAAGGATTTTAAGCAGCCCGAAATAACGAAGTATTCGTAATCCACCTGATCGCCCGAAGTAATAATGGCCTGCCCTTTTTGAAAACTCTTCTTTTTAAAATGTGAAAAGAAATAATCAAACTGCTCATCGGTTAATACCGCTATTTTGGCAATATGAGTTTTTAAAATTTCTTTGGCTTCCATGGGGTAACTAGCAATTGTATAAGTTAGTTTTTTTCGTGGCAAAATTGCAAATATTAAAATTGATTCTGTCGGATCATGTTGCAAACGTAGAAAATAAAAAAGCCGCCAATTTATACATTTAATGGCTTTTAAATATTTAGCGCGGAACCTCTGTAGGAGTTAGAACGTCTAAAATGTTTTATTAATAATCAGTTTAATAACGTTCTCGGAAAATAATTAAACTGATTTTCTCTTTATTTGATTAGCATCTAATTAAATTTATGGTATGGCAGATTGGTACAGACAAAAAAGTTGGACAAAGGCGGATGAAGAATTTTTTTTCATGAAGTTGAGACGTGCAAGAAAAGATGGAAGAGCCCAATATTTAAAAGTACAGGCAATAGAATTAGTTGAAACAAAAGACAAAAAGCTACTCGACGTTGCAGAAGGTTTGATTGATAAATTGTTTTCTGAATACCCCGATGATAAGTTTAACCGAGCAAGTGCACTAGTTACCTTAGGTAATATTTATCAACTTAGAAATGATGACGGCAAGGCTATTGACTATTATAAACAAGCAATTGATTTTGAGATAATATATCCGCAAGTACAAACACAAGCCTACATGTATTTTTCGGAGTTAGTTATAAAGCAAAGAAAATTTGAATTTTATGATATTGTCGAAAAAAAACTTTTAGAAAAAATTCCACAAGCCTTATTTCCAATTGAAAAATATAAAGGATATTCAATCCTTTCAATAATAAATATTCAAAACGGTAACACCATACAAGCAGCTCACTATGAAAAATTGGCTGAACAAAATGCGAATAAAAAGACCTCTGCGCTTAGGTATCACAAATATTTAGGGATTGTAAAAGAACGGGATAGTTGGTTAGATAAATTGGTGAAGGGAAAATAATTTTTTAAACAAAAAAGCCATCAACTTTTCAGTTAACGGCTTTTAAACATTCTGTGCGGAAGAAGGGACTCGAACCCCCACGCCTCGCGGCGCCAGATCCTAAGTCTGGTGCGGCTACCAATTACGCCACTTCCGCGTTTTTGATTTTTAAGAGGCTGCAAAGATAGATTAAAATAGCAGATTTAAAAATTCAAATTAAGTTTTTTCTTTCGATCCTGTTTTAATGGCTGATTTTCAATGAAATCAAATATTCAATTCTTTACGCAACCATTCAAAATAAGCTGGTGCATGCAGTAAACGACTGCCATACCAGGAAAATATTTCGCCGTCAACCAATTTAATGATAGCTCGGGGTAATATGGACCTAAGTTCTTCTAGGTGTTTTTCTTTAAATGGATAAGGCTCAGACGAAAGCAAAACAACCTGTGGGTTGGCAGTTATCAACATATCCACATTTATTTCAGGATATCTGTCAGTGTCAAAAACGTTGATTAAACCACATTTTTGCAGCATATCATCAATAAAGGTATTTCGCCCGGCAACCATGTACGGTTTGCGCCAAATAAAATAGGCTGTGCTTAAATTAATGAGAACCTGGGGTAATTCCCTAAACTGTTGCTCAATGTTATGACTTAATGCAAGCGACTCTTCTATTTTACCAACCAGTTCTCCTACCCTTTCAATCATTTGCAGTGCGTCAGCAAGGTTGTTGATGTCACTTATCCAAACAGGACAAAAGTCCATCAGTTCTTCAATCTGGCCGCGCTCATTTTCTTCTTTATTAGCGATAATCAGATCAGGCTTTAGCGACTTTATTTTTGCTATATCGAGTTGCTTGGTACCACCAATTTTGGTAGTCGATTTGAATTTGTCTTGCGGATAGATACAGAATTTGGTTATACCAATGATCCCCTCATCTAAACCCAAATAAAACAAAAGCTCCGTTTGGGAAGGCACCACAGAAATAATCCGTTTAGGCACGGATGATAATTCAATCTCCCTGTTTAATTGATCGAGCATGTTGGTTGATTAAGTTGGTTTATTGAGAGTTAAGTGGTTGATTAAGTTGAGTAGGTTGATTGAGTTGGTTTATAAATCGAGTATGTTGAATAAACGCGTTCATGAAAAATGAGCCCAAAACTTAATCAACTAAATGAACCTAATCAACTTAATCAACCCATTCAACCCAATCAACCAACTACTGATAAATCTGATAAATCCCGCTCACTGTTCTATCTTTCGCGGATCCCACCAGAATGGTAGTTATTTTCTTTTCGATCATCAGCTGTTCGGCATGGTGGATAAACTCATTCTCGTCAATAAATACAGGTGATCTGCTCATCATATCTATGACGGTATGGCTTGCTGTATCAGGGTTTTTAACCAGGGCACGTCTTAAATCGCCGTCGGTTACTACGCCTTTAACTTGTTGGTTGTTACCCACTATAACCAGTCCTAAACGACCTTCGGACATGCAAAGCAACAACTCTGTAAAAGAAGCTGTCTCGCTGATGAACGGTAAATTATCTGTCCGCATCAGGTCTTTTACCTTGATCAGCAATTTGCGACCCAAACTGCCACCAGGATGAAACCGTGCAAAATCCTCATGCTGAAACTGGCGCGATTCCATCAGTGCAACGGCCAGAGCATCGCCCATTACCAGGGTTGCTGTGGTAGATGATGTAGGCGCCAACGCCAGCGGACAAGCCTCCTGTTTAATATTCACATTGAGGTGATATTCGCTGTTTTTTGCGACTGTAGAATTGGGGTTGCCGGTTATACCGATGATGGTGTTTTTATTCCATTTTAAAAACGGAATCAATTTTAGCACTTCATCCGTCTCACCCGAATAAGATATCAGGATCACTATATCATCAGTCCCCACCATTCCTAAATCGCCGTGGAAGGCTTCGCCGGGGTGCAGGAAAAAGCTGGGGGTACCGGTACTGGCCAAAGTGGCCGCAACCTTTTTACCGATTATGCCGGATTTGCCAATACCAATAACGATGACTTTGCCGCTGGCTTTCAGGATCACATCAACCACCTTGCTAAACTCATCATCAAGCAGGCTGGCAACGTGTTTTAAGGAGTCTATTTCGGTGTCAAAAACCCTTTTTGCAATATCTTTCATTTAATTTATCAGAACCGGAATTCTTAGAATTTGGGAATATCCGGAATTTGCATTTTATATATTAATCAGCCATAATTCTGGCAATTTTAAAATTCAATAAATTCCGGTTCAGCCTAATAGTGGTTTTATCACTTCTTCCAGCTCATGTAAACGCACCATGTTAGGGCCGTCGCTTAAAGCATGGTCAGGATCTGGATGCGCCTCCATAAAATACCCACTGGCACCGAAAGCTTTGGCCGCTAGAGCCATCATGGGCACAAAGGTACGGTCGCCGCCGGTTTTGCCTCCCGCACCGCCCGGACGCTGTACAGAGTGTGTACAATCCATACAAACAGGATGGCCAAAGGCTTTCATGTCATAAATATTTCTGAAATCAACCGCTAGGTTGTTATAGCCGTACATGTTGCCGCGCTCGGTTAAAATTACCTGGTCGTTGCCCGCCTCAATAACCTTTTGAGCGGGATAGAACATATCTTGTCCTGACAAAAATTGTGCTTTTTTAACGTTTACAATTTTGCCCGTTTTAGCGGCGGCCACCAGCAGATCTGTTTGGCGGCATAGAAATGCGGGGATCTGTAATATATCAACCACCTGGCCAACAATTTCAGCCTGGTAAGGTTCGTGTATGTCGGTAGTTAATGGCAAGCCAAAACGTTCTTTTACTTTTAACAGCATTTCCATGCCATGTTCCAAACCCGGACCGCGGTATGAGTGAATAGAGGTACGGTTAGCCTTATCAAATGATGATTTGAACACAACAGGTATATTATACTTCTGCCCTATTTCGGCCACCTTTTCGGCAACGGTGTATAGCAAGTTCTGGTTTTCCATTACACATGGACCCAATATAAAAAACGGCTTTTGCCGCATCTGATCAAATAACATAGCGTGTGTGGTAAATAAAATGTAAAGATGAGAATTATTTTGGGAAGTCGATGCCAGAGATTTGACCGCCAACTTCCCACCTAACCTCCGATCTCCAATCACTAATCTCCAAACTCTTTCCTACCTTTGCCTTATGAATTACTTTGAATTTTACGGCATCGAAGAATCGTTTACCCCGGATGCCGCTTTGCTGAAGAAGAAGTTTTACGAGCTGAGCAAAAAGTATCATCCCGATTTTTACGCCAATGAAGATGATGCTAAACAGCAGGAAATCCTTGAGCTTTCTACCATAAATAACAAGGCTTACCAGACGCTTTCTGACGATTATAAGCGCCTTGAATACATTTTAACGTTGCATGAATTGCTAAAAGAGGGTGCAAAACCACAACTTCCGGCAGATTTTTTGATGGAAATGATGGATATTAATGAGCGCCTGATGGAAGTGGATGACGCAAAGGAACTGGGTCACATTACTGCAGAAGTGCTTGCCGTTGAGGATGATATTAATCAGAAGATTATTGCAGCTACTAAAGGTTATGCCCATTTGAATGACACGGCCAAAGAAGAAAGATTAAATGAAATTGCAGATTGTTACTTTAGACAAAAATATTTGTTGCGTATTAAGGAGAGTTTGAATACATTTGCATCCCGCTTTTGAACGAACTAATCCAACGTTCATGCAAGGAAAGGCCCAGATGGCGGAATCGGTAGACGCGTTGGTCTCAAACACCAATAACTTCACGGTTGTGCCGGTTCGACCCCGGCTCTGGGTACTTTAGGAGAAGCCTCCCGATACGTCGGGGGGCTTTGTTATTTTAAGCCCAATCCCTTCTTTTGACAAAGTTTAATATGGAGTGTGTTGTTTCACAAACACATGACACAAAAAAAACAGCCGAAACACAGGAAACAGTGCTTGCTGTAAATCAATAAGTTGCGCCAAATATGAAACAAAAAGAAACGCTTGGGACGAAAAATTGAAGAATATTGTAGTGACTATCCCCGCTCTTTGGCACTTAACAAAATACCATATCAGATATTTTATTTAAACTCATTTAACAGATCATCGCCGGTATATTGAAAATATGGAATATTAAACTTAGCCAGCACTGCGGGGAAATCCCATTTTTTTATACCGCACATTTCAGCCGCCTGTCCCAAAGATAATTTGCCTGCTTCGTACAACTTTGCGGCAATTAACCGTACGGTTTCATCATGCTCTTTTTCAAGTGCGTCGGGAACATTAAGTTTTATCGTCGTCATACTTAAAATAGTTATTTAAACATAAGCATAATCTATAAATATTGTGCGGCTTAACCAAAACGGCTTTGTTGTTTTAAATCGGATCATTTTTTTCTCCAAAGTGTTGGCCTGAGAATACATGATACAAAAGAAACACCGCGGGATTGTGGGCTGAAAATTTGATTGGGTGTACTTTCCCAATTATAATTGTACCAAGAGGTACAAGGTGTTACGAATAAAGCCTCCAATGGAAGTAAGTTTAACTAAAGATGTTATGACTATAGAATACATTGTAAGGTTGGCTGAATTAGTTATTCCAAAGTGATTTAATTTTAGATATTTCAACGGCTGCTTTTTGTTTCCAATTTGGATCTGATTTTAAAAAACAACCTCTAAAAAAGCCAGGCTGTGAGTTAATTACCGTAAGCGACGTGTCTCCTAAAAAATAACCTCTTATAATAACTCCATTGAAAGGGGGGCCCTTTTTTGTTCGCATCATACTTGTTTGACCGTATTTTATTGAAAACGCAATTTTGTTTTGCTTATCCCGAACTTCAAGCATCGTATCGTTATAGCGGTATGTAAGAATATTTTCTTTAAATAGAGTCCAGTGATTATATTCAATGATTCCCATTGTTTCTTCATTTTGAAGTCTTTTAAACTCAGTTGATATATATAGTCTATCGCCTTTTAATCCTAAAATAAGGCTCGTATTTGAGCATGAGTCCCCTAATGTCTTTAATATATCGACCCCCTTGTGAAAATATTGTGGGGTTAAATAAAATATTCTATTTCCACAGTCAACATAAATAGGATTATTTATATTAAAGTCAATGACATGTAATCCTATTATTGGCGGGAAACGCTTATTGGTTTTACTATCAAAATTTGGCGGAATACGTGGAATAAAAAACTTAAACCCATCATTAGAAATTTGAGAATATTGGCTATTTGAGTAATTTAACTTTGGTGGATTTAAACTTCCGGATTCGGTAGTTTGTTCTTCAAATTTTTTCTTGGAAGATTTAAGCCACTCATTTTGTATCGCAATGAAACTTGCAATACCCCCTAAAATTAATAATAACGCAGCTACCCGCTTCCATCCTTTATCTAAGACCCCATTTAATTTCTTTTTAACCGGTTCTTTCGATTCTGATATTTGTTTTTTTTTATGGGAGTGATGATTTTTGTTTATGTATTTTCTTTTTTTTGCCATACAAATAATCATAAAGATACTTGTATTTGGTTAATATCTTTTTTTAATAAATTTCAAACTGAGACACCAACCATAATCCTTCTTTTTAATAATCATTCCTTAAATTTGATATGATGAGCATTCAATATCTTTCAAATGAAAAGGGACAGGTTGCTGCCGTTCAGTTGCCTATAGAAGAATGGGAATTGATAAAAATGAAGTACCCTGATATAGATCATTTAGATGCCGAACTTCCTGAATGGCACAAACAACTCATCGATGCCCGGCTTGATGCTTTAGAAAAGAATGCGGAGTTAATCAGGCCTATTTCTGAGCTGATGGGCGAACTAGACAAATAGTTATGGTTGATGTATTATATGGAAGCCCGTACCAGTTCGGTCACGGCTTTGGGTACTATTTTAGGCAATTTGTCAATTTTAATGCCCAATTTTCAGAATGTGATAATAACTTTCCAAATTCTTCTTAAGTGCCGAACTCTGTTATTAAAAAGATGAACGACATTTAAATATTACATATATTTAAATTCTTAAATCTTAGCATACAATTAATTATATTACTATGAATGAATATATTTCCTTTGAACAAATACCATTCGGCTCAGACGATTTTGCAAATAACCCTGAATCTCGGTGTCCCTGCATGTTACTACTTGATACTTCGGGTTCTATGGGAGGTATGCCAATTCAACAATTAAATGAAGGTGTACAAACTTTAAAAAATGAATTAATTCAAGATTCATTGGCATCAAAGAGAGTAGAAGTGGCAATGATAACGTTTGGGCCTGCAACTCTTGAATCTGATTTTCAAACTGTAGATAATTTTTACCCAAAACATCTATCAGCAAGTGGAGATACACCGATTGGTTCTGCAATAACAATGGGTATAGAATTGATTAATAAACGCAAGCAAGTATATAAGGAAAACGGTGTTGGCTATTACAAACCCTGGATAATTTTGATTACAGACGGCGGCCCAACAGATAATTGGTCACAAGCGGCACAACTTATTAAAGGTGGTGAAAATAAAAACTCATTTGCATTTTTTGCTATAGCAGTAGAAGGTGCAAACATGGACGTTCTAAACAGATTATCCGTCAGAAGCCCTATAAAACTAAAAGGACTAATGTTCAGGGAATTTTTCTTGTGGTTGTCTTCATCTATGAAGATGGTTTCCAGCAAGAATCCTGGTACAACTATTCAAATGCTACCACCTTCCGGATGGGCTGAATTATGATCTGGAAGGTAATTGGTCAGAGCGTTATTGGATCGTCCCACTTACAATCGGGTAAAACTTGCGAGGATGCAATTCATTATCAGCTTGTTGAGTTAAGTAACTACGAGGAAGCACTAATTTGTTTTGTAAGTGATGGTGCTGGTAGTGCTAAATATGCGGCTAAAGCTTCAGAAACTACTGTTGAACGAGGCGTAAGCATCCTCGAAGGACTTGTATCGGCAGACATTGAAATTAGTGATCAAAGCTTATTAGAACTAGCAGAAAATATTTACGATAATTTAAAAGAACTTGCTGAACAAGCTCAGGAACCACTTAACGAGTTTTCCTGTACATTGTTAGGTTTCATAATTTTGCCAGAAAGGGCTTGCTTTTTACAAATTGGGGATGGCGCTATTATTAGAAATGATGGCAGCGGGTATTTTACTCATTTGTGGTGGCCCCATAATGGAGAGTACCAGAACACCACTACCTTTTTAATTGACGATCCGAATTTTCGTAATCTTAAAACTAAGATCATTGAAGAAAATATAAGTGAAGTAGCAATTTTTACCGATGGATTGCAAATGCTTGCGTTAAATAATGAGTCTGAATGTGTTCATCAGCCTTTTTTTAATGATTTATTTAAATGGCTCAGAAAAGCTTCAGATGATGAACATATCTCCATATTAAACAACAAACTTATTGATTACTTGTCGAGTAACACGATTAATAACCGTACAGATGATGATAAGACTCTATTACTAGCGACTAAATTTAAACATGACAGCCCTGGAGTATAATGGTATGAAAAACACTCGCTATACATCGGGTCGCAAAATTGGACAAGGTGGCGAGGGGGCTGTATTTGAAGTGCAGGAGAACACTTCGTTAGTTATTAAAATTTATAATGAAGTACTTGAAAATGATAAGGCCGAAAAACTGATATTTATGGCATCCATTGTTGATGCCGAATTAATCAAGTTCGCTGCATGGCCATTGGATGTCGTTAGAGATAACTCTCTAAAAATTTGTGGCTTTATTATGAAAAAATTGGAAGCCTTCGTTCCATTGCACATGCTTTTTAGCCCAATGGAACGAAAAAAGCTATTTCCAGACAAGGGTTATAATTTTTTAGTTCATGTAGCTAGGAATCTGGCCACCGCGTTTCATAAAATACATCAACTTGGAATAGTTGCAGGGGATGTAAACGAGGCCAATATTTTGGTAAATCCTAGCGGGATGGTCGCGTTAATTGATTGCGATTCTTTTCAAATAAGAAACGGCAACCGTTATCATTTTTGTGAGGTGGGAATACCGCGTTATACTCCCCCCGAATTATTAGAAAGAGGATCATTTACCAATGTTATACGAACCAGTAATACCGACTCTTTTTCCTTAGCGACGCTCATTTTTCAATTGCTATTTTTGGGAAGAGCACCATTTACGGGGATAAATCTAACGAATGAAGAAATTGACGAGGAGAAAGCAATTAAAGCGAGAGAATTTGCGTACTCGCTACGACGCACAATGAAGAGACTTCTCCCCGCAAAAAATAGCTTAGAGTTAAAATACCTTTCTTCGGGAGTTATTAATTCTTTCCATAACGCGTTTGAAAGTGTCGAATCAAGACCAACTCCAAGACAATGGATAATTGATCTTGATGAATTAGGTAAGGAGATTATTTTGTGTAGTCATTCAAAAATACATTATTATCCAAAAACAATGCAACAATGCCCATGGTGCATGTTTAAGGAAAAAGCCGGCATTGTTTACTTTCTTGATGATTCCTACTTAAAAGCTATACCCGAACTTAACAATATTGAACAATTTGTAAATGGTTTTAAACTGGAGAAATTAGAAATTAGAAAATTAAATGAAAATTATATAATCGGGAATTTAAGTCCAACCCCAATTGATAAAAGGTTTAACTCACTAAAGAATCAAAATAGAATAGTTTTGGGTATAATCATATTGCTAACAATTGCTGCATGTTTGTTGTATAGCTGGGGTTGTATCGTTGCTGGAGGCATCTTAATTCTTATTTTAAATGCGACATTGCCTGCGCGTAAAAAAATAAAGCAAGAGCTTACAGATCGGCAAAATAAATTCAACGCTATAAAGAGCAATTTTCAATCAATTATCAAACAGCATAATGCACCAGCGGATTTTAATAGATATAACCAATCCGCAAATAAATTAACGAGTTTAATCAATACTTTCAGAAATTTACCAACGGAGTTTAGCATTAATAAAAGAAAAACTGAAGAAAAGCACTATAATATAAAGTACAATTTGTACTTACAGAAATTTGAAATTTTATACAGTCCAATTCCCTCATTTGGCGCGGCTAAGAAACGCCTTATATATAATAATGGAATCAGAACGGCTGCTGACATCAAAAAATTGAATAGTATTAAAATTAGTGGAATCGGCCCTAAGAACATTCAAGTACTTAATGATTGGCAAAGACATGTCGGAGCAAGTTTTACCTATATTCCAGATTTTAATTCGATTAATTACGATGTAGGTATCGTCGCAAATGAAATTGCAAATAAAAAGCAAAGATTAGAAGTTGACATAAAATCTGAATATAAAGGATTAATAGTCTTAAGGGCCAATATACTTTCCACTGTAAATACTTTAGAACGTCAATATAATGATGTTGCAAAAAAACTTTATCAATCCGAACTTGACCTTAAAGCATTTCAAAATTTAATAAAATGATTTTGATTTTATTAAATTAACGGTTCAATCAAAAATAACTTAGATATTTCAACTCGGCCTCATCATCAAGCAAAGTGACTAAACGTTTCAGATCATCTAAAAATCGATTCGTGTGGCGTCGGGTTTGAGTACTTTAAGAAATGCCTTTCTGAGAAACCGGGAGGGTTTTGTTTTTTGACGTAGAGGTTCGAACCCCTTCTTCTACTCCAATCGTAACATGCTATTTAATTGCATTATCTTATTGATTTTCCAATAAATTAAAATTAGCTTTATAGGTAATATAGTGCTTCAGGCACTGATCGCAAACCTTATTTTTAACCTAAACCTTTTAATCATGATCACAAAAAAACTCTACCTGGTATGTATTATACTGGGAATTGCTGTTTACAGCTGTAATAGTAAACACCCTACAGGTACCGGAGCTGACAGTACTCAAAAAGCGGACACCAGCGCCAAAAGCAATAATCCAAGTATTGGTGTATGGCAAACACCAATTAATATTATTGATAGCAATACGGTGCAGGCTGCTCTCCCACGGCTGGCGTTTGGCTACGCGCCAACTAATATGTATATCGAAAATGATAAAAAAGCTATCCGCGTAGCACCTCGTGATACTTCCGATAGTAGTAATTATTTAATCTTCAACAAAGCCAGGTATAATTTTGTGGATTTCCACTTTCATCACAAAAGTGAGCATTTAATCAATGGCGTTGCCGACTCCATGGAAGTGCATATTATTTATGGAAATAAGGCAACAGGAGCACTGGTTGTGGTTGGTTTATTAATAAGTCAGGGCAAAATCCCTAATGCGGTATTTACTACCGTGTGGGATCAGTTTCCACCACGTGGAAATCATGAAAGGCACAATTTAACTGCTCCTCTTAATATTGCGGGTATTATTAATTATACTCCGGCAGATGATTATTATTCATACGCTGGCTCACTAACCACACCCAATTATGCCGAAGTGGTTACCTGGATCGTAATGAAGAAAAGATTAACGCTGACTGCTGCACAAATACAAAAGTTTGCGGCTTACTATCCTAATAATGCACGCAAAATATTCCCTGTAAATAACAGGCTCATACTTACAAACAAAAAATAGAATAGCATACGGCACATGGTAAAGCCTTGCCATGTGCCATTATTATTTTATCAAAGCCATAATCCCCGAAACTGCAATTTGTAATCCCACACAAAAAATAAGGAAAGCACTGATGCGGTTTACAATAACCTCGCCGCTTGAGCCCAGGTAATTAATGATTCTTTTGGTATTGAGATAAAAAATATAAATCAGCATACATATAAAAATAATAGCCAGCATTATGGCGATGGTATTTTCCACATAGTTGCTGAAATCTTTCCCTTCGCTTTGAGCACTCAATGTAAATAAAACAGAAATGGTTCCGGCTCCGGTTGTTATTGGGAAGGTGATAGGGTAAAACAACTTATCATCAATCCCTTCATGCACCTTTAAATCTTTACCCGCCATCGGGCCGTCGTCATCAGGCTTTTTATCTGTAGTTAATGATTCCCAACCTATTTTGCATATCATAATTCCCCCGGCAAGCTGCACCACAGGTATTGAAAGACCGAACACCTTCAGGATGTAATGTCCGGTAAATAATGCTACAGTACAAACGCAAAAAGCATAAAAGGTAATCTTTCTAACTGCACTCCTTTTTTCATTCTGATCGAGATGGCCGAAAAACGGACTCACAATAAACGAGGAACCAATGGGGTTAACCACCGGGAACAAAGCAATTATACCGATAAACAGCAAATGGATAAACGTATTGTAATGAATAGTCATGCGTTAAAATTAAGGATTTGAAACACCATGTTAAAATTTCTGCGCCGAATCTTGTTGACAATCATCACCACGAATTAAATTTTTATAGCAAATATTATATATAATTATTTACATTCGTGTCCCCTAAATCCTTAACCTTAAACCAAATAGCTCGTCCTATCTTTCTTTAAACCGAATTTTCTGTAATTACATTATATAGGTTCAAACTAAACAATTTATCATTATGGCAACTCCTCCTGATTTTGAAGTTTACGGCACCAATGATGCCGCCCCTTTTACGTTAAAAATCTTTCGCGGCGAAGGCATGTGCCTGCTGGGGATGGACTGGAAAAACGGCCAACCGCCTCTTGATTTTGTGGGCTTTGGTATTGAATACATGCAGCCGGGCGATACTGCATTTACCCCCATACCTAATCGCTTGTCGTTTTTAAATGCCGCAGGTACCGTAAATGCCACTACTTTATCGTCGCTGCAATCTCCTATTCAAAAATTTCGTTGGGTGCATTTTCCTTCGAACGCTAGTCTTGCCGGTGATTTTACTTACCGCGTAACCCCGGTATTTATGGATGCACAGGGCGCATTAAGTTACCAGGCCACCCAGGAAGCTGCCATACAATTGCAAAGTGATACTTATCCGGGTTTATTAAGCGTTGCTTATACCCGCGGGTTTGTAATGTCGCAGGCGTTTGCCGATAAATTTGAAGCGGGTAATAATACCAATACCTTATTGCCGGGCCCAAAACAAAACCCGCTTACTTTTACCTCTGCCAATCCGCAACAGCCCGCTGCGCTCAATTGGATGGGTTTTGAAGCCAGGGCCAAGATATTAGATGCCCTTGATCAGGGTTATAATGATCCATCGGCCAAAATATACGTTGCCGCTTATGATCTGGATGAACCGGAGGTTGTTGCCAAACTTCAAAAACTGGGCACCCGCCTGCAAATTATTATTGACAATTCCGGCTCACATGGAGTAGCCAACTCGCCCGAAGATGCCGCCGAAACCATGCTGGTTGCTACCGCTGGGCGTGGGCAGGTGCAGCGCCAAAAGGTTGGCGGCCTGCAGCACAATAAATTTATTGCGGTTGATGGCAACAATGTGCAAATAGCCATCGGCGGTTCTACCAACTATTCGTGGCGGGGCTTCTTTATTCAGAATAATAATGCCATGATTGTACATGGCGCTTACCCTGTAAGTTTGTTTGTTGCTGCCTTTAACAATATGTGGAACAACCCGAATAAGCCAGCCGGTTTTGCTGCAACGGCCTCGGCCCAATGGACCGACCTTAAATTGCCCGGTATTGCGGCAAAAATTGCTTTTTCGCCGCACAGTGCAGCAAACGCCTGTTTGCAGGGTATAGCCGACGATATAAAAACTACAACGTCCAGCCTGCTGTTTTCGCTGGCATTTTTGTACCAAACCGATGGGGTTATAAAAGATTCAATAACGACAGTTACTGATACTACGGGTATGTTTGTTTACGGCTTGTCTGATAAAGGGGTTAAAGGGCTCGACTTGCAGGCACCGGATGGCAATCCTCCCGTCGCTTTCCCTACCGAACTGGTTGGAAATGTACCTGAGCCATTTAAGTCCGAATACTCTGGCGGGGCGGGTATACATTTGCATCATAAATTTGTAGTGATTGATTTTGATAAGCCTACAGCGAGAGTTTACATGGGATCATATAATTTTTCAACATCAGCAGATCGCAATAACGGCGAAAATTTATGGCTCATTCAGGATCAAAGGGTTGCTGTTTCGTATATGATACAGGCTGTATCCATGTTTGATCATTACGAATGGCGGGATGCGGAATCAAAAGCACCGGCTGGTCAAACCTTATCATTGGCTACTCCGCCAAAAACAGCCACCGATCAACCCTGGTGGATGGAAGATTATACCGTGCCCGAAAAGGCAAAGGATCGTCAGCTTTTTTCGAAATAATATATCATACGAACCAAGAGCCAAGAGTTAAGAACCAAGAGCCAAGAAAATAAACTGTGTCACGATCTATTCACTTATCAGCTTATTTTTTGACTCCTGGCTCTAATATCTTGATTCTTGACTCTTGATTCGCGTTATCAGTAACTATTTTGAAAGTCCATCTGGCTGAAAATCCAACGAAACGGAATTCATGCAAAACCTTTTATAAGTTGGCGGCGGTCCGTCATCAAAAATATGACCCAGGTGCGATCCGCATCTGGCACAAATTACTTCTGTACGATCCATACCGTACGAATTATCCTGACGGTAAATCACACTGTTTTTTCTTATTGGCTCAAAAAAGCTCGGCCAGCCGCATGAGCTTGCAAACTTAGCGTCCGATTTAAACAGCACGTTTCCACAAACAGCGCAATAATAAGTGCCTTTGGCATTTTTATCCCAATATTGCCCCGTAAAAGGCCGCTCAGTAGCTTGTTCTCTCGCGGTAGCATACAAAGCGGGCGACAGAATTTTTTTCCACTCCGCATCGCTTACGTTTAACTTTTTGGTATCCGTGTTAGAATAATATGGATTGTTCTCGTGTCCCTTTGTTGTTTTAAGCTGCTGCGCAAACAGGCTGGAAACTGACACCGATAAAACGGCGATTAATATGATAACTTGTTTCATTTCTTTAATTTGTCTTTAAATACTTTTCTAAATTTTTCTAACTCCGGTTGAATCACATATTTGCAATAAGGCTGATCGCCATTTAGGCTGTAGTAATTCTGGTGGTAATTTTCGGCCTTATAAAATATGGTATAAGGTACAACCTGGGTTACAATATCGCTTTTGTATACCTTCTCCTGGTTAAGCTTGCTGATATAATATTTTGCTTTTGCTTTTTGATCGGCATTATGATAAAAAATAGCCGAGCGGTATTGGGTACCTACATCATTGCCCTGCCTGTTTAACTGGGTGGGATCATGCGCTACAAAAAAGGCTTCGAGCAATTCGTCGTAGGTAATTACAGCCGGGTCGTAAACAATGTTACAAGCTTCAGCATGCCCGGTAGTGCCGGTACAAACCTCTTCATAGCTAGGGTTGGCCACATGACCGCCGGCAAAGCCCGAGGTAACTTTCTCTACCCCGCGTAGCTCTTTAAACTTAGCCTCGGTGCACCAAAAACAACCGGTTGCAAAAGTGGCTGTATCTAATTTTTTTGTTTTTGGAGGATGAATAGCGGCCTTAGCGTGGCCAGGTATGGAAATGCCTGCAATAAGCACTATCATTAAAAAACTGGTGATCTTGTTCATGTATTATAGATGGTTAAATATGTTAATAAAAAGGTGTATGGACATAAAACGTAAAAATTGTCTTTTTCTATTTGTAAATACGGTTTGTTGGCTACCCAAGTAGTTTTAGGTGCGAATTTGATTTATAAATGACAAAGCATTTTGTATTCATTGTTTATTTAAAATGTGGATAACGTCAATCTGTTTATAACTAAATCCGTGTCGGGCCATATTCTAGTTTATCTTCGTTTATAATTCATCAGGGTAAGGCAATGGCGCAGCTTAAACTTTTTATGTTACTATTAGGTTGCAAGCCTCCCGGACGACACGTTGAACAGCACGATGTTTTTTTCGGTATCGCCAGTTCGTTGAGTGATCTTGTTCCCGAAATAAAAGCGTTTTGGCCCGAGCCCGAAAAAATTCATATCGACGCCTGGCGCGAGGTAACAGCCGTCGACGGGCACCGTGTTAGCATCATTAACAAGGGCGAAGTTAGCCATACATCTGCCGATCTGATGATGAAGTTGTTCTTTGTTAATTTGGGTGGGTATCAGCCCAATAAATTTGAAGAACAGCACTACATTGTGCTCTCCGTTAAACCGGATCGTGCGGCTGCTTTTAAAGCAGCGAAGGAAACTTTGTTTTTTCAGCATAATCATTTTGAAGGAGCAAGTTCGCATATTGATGATAAATACGGCATTGATGTTGACGATCTTTATGAAATTGAGGACATTCTTTCAACCACTCAAAAAGAAAAGTATCAGATTAAATTGACTCCCCAAGCTAGTTTATCAGATGATCAGATAAGCCTCGGTTATTTCAAATTAGACAAGCTTCCTTAAGCCATTTTCCCGAATTTATTTCTTTAATTGATTCGCCTCGTTTAACAACTCATCAGCCGTTTGGAAGCCTTCCAGCTTTTGCGCCAACGTACCATCCGGGTTAAAAAAGAACAAAGTCGGCGTGGCTCGTATTGGATATAACTCGTTTAGTTTATGTCCCTCTGCACTATCATAGTCTATGGCAACATTAACCAGTTGTTGGTTATAAATGTTACCTAAATCTTTTTGAACAAACACCTCGTTCTCCATTCTTTTACAAGTTGGGCACCAGGTGGCGTGTAGAAAAACCAACAGCGGTTTGTTTTCAGCCTTGGCGGTTTCTTTTGCCATGGCCAAAGTAGTTACCCTAAAGTTTACACCTTGTTGTGAGTTAAGCACCGGCTTGTATCTTTTTGAGCAGGCTGCTATACCAAAACAAAAGCCGGCGGCAATTAAAACGAGCAATATTTTTTGAGTGATTTTTTTCATGTTATTTTGTTAAACTTGATTACTGCCCCCTCTAAATCTCCCCCGGTTGGGGAGACTTTAGCTTCAGACAATGTTTATTTTTTTAAGTCCTCCCTACCGGGCTACAGTGTGTACACAAATAGGAAGAAAAGTTGGAATTTAGGGGAATGAAAGATCCAATCAATTCGAACCCGGATTTT
>NZ_JANUBZ010000010.1 GCF_024808665.1 Mucilaginibacter empetricola | reverse complement strand
AGCAGCAATAACCTGGGCGGGGCCAATATCCCTACCCATGAGGTGACCCTCAGCTATCGTTTCGGTAAAGCTTCCGGGAATAATAAATTGTTGTAGAACTTATCGACCTAACAAAAGAAAAGGACCTGTAACGTAAAAGTTGCAGGTCTTTTTTTATTGGATGCCGTTTATCTCTCAAAAAAACATAAAACTAATTTAATTTTGCCGGGTATTGGATATTAAGTCTCATTTGTAAACAAGTGGGTAAATATCAATTTCTAAATCATCTACATAAATAAAACAACCATGAACACAACAAAAATTGGCTGGATAGGATTGGGTAAAATGGGTATACCAATGAGTCAACAATTAATAAAAGCCGGTTATCCGGTAACCGTTTATAACCGCAACACAGATAAGGAAGACAGCCTGAAGGCAATAGGTGCCGGTACTGCGGCATCGCCAGGCAAACTGATACAGCAAACGGATGTAGTTATTATTATGGTATCGGACGATGCCGCCATTGATGCAATTTTTAATGGTGATAACGGTTTATTAAGTGCCCATACCAGCGGGAAGCTCATTATCAATATGAGCACGGTTTCGCCGGCTATAAGTGAGCAAATGGCCCGTTTATGTGAGCAGCAAGGCAATAGTTACCTGGATGCCCCTGTATCGGGCAGTGTTAAACAGGCTGATGAGGGTACGCTGGTAATAATGGTTGGTGGTGATGAAAAAGCGTTTGAACAGGCTAAACCTATCCTCGAAAAAATGGGTAAGTTAACTATGTTGATTGGCGATATCGGCGCCGGCAATAAAGCTAAATTGGTTATAAACACCATGTTAAGCGTTTATTCGCAGGGATTGGCAGAAGCAGTTGTTTTTGCCGAACAAAATGGCATTAAAACCAAAGATCTGATAACCCTGCTGAACAATGGCGCAATGGGTAGCCCGTATATTAAGATTAAGGGCGAGGCTATTATTAATAATAATTACACTCCGGCTTTTGCCCTGAAACATATTGCTAAGGATTTACGGTTGGCTAAGGATATCGGATTAAAAAGTCCACTGGGGAACGTAGCCTATCAAACTTTTCAGGACGCTGAAGCTAAGCTGGGCGATGAGGATATTATTGCAGTGATAAAACAGGTAAGAGAATAACAGATAGCGATGGGTTTAAAACATTGCTACGCTTTATTATTCAATAACTGGTTAACCAAATCATTTAAACTTACTGACGCACAGGCTATCAATTCATCAGCTGCACCGTAGTAAATGTAGAGAGTGTCTTCTTCCAAAACAGTTCCTGTTGGAAAACATACGTCGTCCACATCGCCGCCGGTGAGTTCATAATCCTGATCGGGTTTAAAGAGTGGGTACGGCAAACGGGCTATTTCTTTGCGCGGATCATCCAGATCCATTAACGCAGCACAGCAGGAATATTCGTAACCTGTCTGCACGCTCTTTACGCCGTGATAAAGTACCAGCCAACCCTGTTCAGTTTCTATAGGCGGGCAGCCGCTACCTAGATATTCAATTTCGTGTTTGTATTTTGGTGAGAGAAATATATGATCTTCCAGATGCGTAAAATAATCTTTCCAAAAATCTTCGGTCAATTCTGAAAGATCTTTTACAGCAGTTATTTGAATATCGGGCTTAATACGATGAGTGAAAACCAATTTACCGTTTATACGCCGCGGAAAAAAAACAAGATCCTTATCGGCCAGAATATTAGCCCCGCTGTTATATTCCAGGTACTTTTTATTAAGCGGCATATTGTTTTGGGTAAGCAGGGCGAAATCGGTATAGCTTATTTTGGGCACAATAATTCCCTGTCTTTCAAAATGGCGCAGATCGGTTGAAGTTGCCAGCGCTCCGAGAGCATTATCGCCATCAAAAGCTACATAGGTGAGATAATAAACGCCATCAATCTGCACAATGCGTGGGTCTTCTACGCCGTGTTTTTCGTAATCAAATTGTGGTTGCAGAATGGGTTTGTCCCAACGCTCATTTACCGTTAGCGGCGTATTCAAATTACAATAACCTATGCTGGAATAGTTTCCTTCATGCACGGCCCGGTAAAAAATATGAATCAGGCCATTCGCCTTTATAACGGCAGGATTAAGCACGCTTTCATTCTCAAACTCAAGTGCGGTTTTGCGGAGTATAACGCCTTCTTTTTTTACCTCGATCATAATATTTATAGTAACGTTTAGGTTTGAAGGTTTTTAAAAACCCTTTTTGAAGTGGCCGTCATCATCCAAACAAGCTATGATACCTTCAATAACGGTTTTTGTTTCATCCGGATCTTTAACACGGATAGAAAAAGCGCCGGCTTGCTTGGCCGGATAATCATTACCACCCGGAAAAATAGCATCGCCAATAAAAATCATCTGACTTATTTTAATGTCCAGTACATCGCGCAGTTTATGAATGCCGTATTTTTTATCGATTCCTTTTTTTGTTACGTCAATAGATGTAGCACCGCCGAGGTTTACAGCAAATTGCGGGATCATTTTTTCGAGGCTCTTTTTTATTTTGTCGCGTTTTTTAAAATCGGGATCATACTTTTTCTTTTCATCCAGTGGGGCCTGCTGACCCAGGGCCGAGTAGGTTACCTGGCTGCCGCGATCTTCAATAGTTTCGCCCCAGGTTTTGGCGGCCTTAAAACCGGATGCATCAACCGCTTTATTTAACGAAGCTATGATCTTTTCCTTTTCAGCATCGGTAAAGTTTTCGGCATATAACTGTTTCCACTCTTTTTTATACTGAAAGAATTTGGTGCCGCAGGTAGGCAAAATAGAAAGGTTTTTGAGTTTTTTCCCTTTAGGCAGATGGCTGAGCACCTGTTTCTCAAATTGGGGCCAGTCGCCGCCTGAGATGATGGCCACTTTGGCAACCGTTAATAAAGCAGCCAGCCTTTCAGACATCTGTTTATCAATAGCCGCCTTACTTTCGGCAAGCGTGCCGTCGAGGTCAAAAACAATTAATTTTTTCATGTATCTTTTGGTTGATGGATCATAGTTCATGGTTCATGGTTTTTCGGATAATGTTTGAGCCAAAAAACGAATTGGCTATGAACAATTAACCATCAACTATGAACTTTCTGGCAAAGCCAGTTCGAGCAATGTAATTTCGCCTTTAGGTACAAACGGACATGCGCCTACTGAGGCCGGCAGCAACATTACATCTCCTTTTTTTAGGGAGTAAAAATCGCTATTGTATTCCAAATCGCCTTTGCCATCTACACAAACCAACACATGAGGTACAGTTGCCTTGCCAACCATAAATGGGAGGCCGCCGATTATACGGCACAAATCAAAATGCTCATTCTGTATCATTACTTCCCGCTGAACCGGAATTTCGGACTTTATGATAGGCGTAACCGGTTTAATATCGATCTTATTAAAATCGATACAGGCCAAAGCCTCCTCTACTTGTAAATCGCGCGGTTTACCTGTTTTTTCGTCAACGCGGTCCCAATCGTACAGGCGGTAAGTTACATCGCTGTTTTCTTGCACCTCAAAAACAACTACGTCGCCTAGCGTGTGCACCGTGCCTGCTTTTATTAAAACACTATCACCATTCTCGGGTCTAAAATGGGCTAGCTCATCGGCTACTTTATGTTCTTTTAGCTTGTCCCGTAGCTTCTGTTCGGTTGTGCCGGGTTTAAGGCCCGCATAAATTATGGCTTTATTGCCGGTTTCAAGGACCACCCAGGCTTCGGTTTTGCCACTTTCGCCTGCGGGGATATATTTGGTGAGCTGATCAGAAGGATGCACTTGTACCGACAGTACCTGCTGGCAATCTAAAAACTTAAGCAGTAAGGGGAAGCGTTTAAACTTGTTTGCAAACTTACCCATCAACTTTTCGGGTGCATTTTCCATCAGCCACTTAATGGTTTTGCCCTTTAGTTTGCCATCGGTTATTTTACTGGGCTGATCGTCGCGATCGCTCAAGATCCAGGCTTCGCCAATAGGATCTTTTGGGGGTAAGGGTTTTGACAAAAGGTTTTCGAGCCGGCGTCCGCCCCAAATGCGGTACTGGTAAATAGGCTCAAACTTTAGCGGATATAATGTTACTTGCTCCATGTTGTAATTTCCATTTGAGTAACAAGGAACATGGGGTTTGGTTTGCGTAGGAGGAGTCTGAATCAGAATTTACAGAGTTAAAGAATTAGCAGAATTTTTTATTTGCTATTCTCACCTTCTTTGCGCGAAGCGGAGAGAAGGTCGACCAGCGTGGCGTCGTCGGGATGAGTCAATACGCCAATGCATTTACGTTAATAAGCGAAAAACTTACGAAGTTTTCAAAACTTCGTAAGTTTGATATCGTCAAATTAAGCTTCCATAGCCGGCGTATACTCGCCGCGACGGGCAGCATTATCTAAACTGGCGCGGAAGTGAAGCATTTTTTGGGCCTTTTCAACGTTTTCGTCTTTACCTCTCCATAAATCCATTACGGGTTGTTGTATGGCGCGGGCATAGGAGAACGTAAGTCCCCACGGTAATTTGCCTTTGTACAATTTATGCATGGCGTTAAGATGCGCTGCTGCGTCCGCAGGTGATTGTCCACCTGATAAAAACGCAATTCCGGGAACCGCGGCTGGTACGGTTTCCAGCAGGCAGGTTACGGTTGCGTTGGCCACCTCATCAATGCTGGCATGTTTTGTTGCATCTGTACCCGGAATAACCATATTTGGCTTAAGCACCAATGCTTCCAGATCAACATTTTGATTAAACAGCTGGTGAAATAATTCGTGTTGTACGTTACGGGTAACCTCAAAGCATTTTTCCAGCGTGTGCGATCCATCCATCAAAACTTCGGGCTCTACAATAGGTACAATTCCGGCTTGCTGACACATGGCGGCATAGCGAGCCAGGGTATGCATATTTGCTTCAATGGCGCCACGGGTAGGTATGGTATCACTTATAGTAATTACGGCACGCCATTTGGCAAAACGGGCGCCCAACTGGTAATATTTAGCCAGACGATCATCCAATCCATCTAAACCGGCAGTAATTTTTTCGCCTGGAAAACCTGCCAGGTTAATGGTACCCTCGTCTGTTTTAATACCGGGAATAATACCCGCTTCTTTCAGTTTATCAATAAATAAAACACCATCTTTTGTGGATTGATAAATGGTTTCATCATATAAAATAGCACCACTTAAACATTCGCCTAATTTGGGCGTGGTTACAATTAATTCGCGGTAAGCGCGGCGATATTCGATAGTTTGCGGGATGCCGGCTTCTGCAAAACGTTTGTTGCAGGTGCTGGTGCTTTCGTCCATGGCAAGCAGGCCTTTGTCGCCGGCAAAAAGCGCGTTTGCGGTGCTGATCAGTTCTTGTGTTTTCATAGGATATATTGCTTTATAGGATTGCCGGTATGCGCCCCGGCTGGTTTTGTTTTAAAACCTTGTTAAGTTAGTAAGTTTGTATTACAGTTTTAACATCAAAACAATCATTTTACAATTTCATAGCACGAAACAGCTTATCAGCAACCCTACCCCTTGTAATCCACCAGCACCTGCCTTGCTTCGCCAAGCCCATCAATCCCCAATTCTACCACATCACCTGCTTTTAAATAAACGGGCGGTTTCATACCCAGACCGACGCCTGCCGGGGTGCCGGTTGAAATAATATCGCCGGGCAATAAAGTCATAAACTGACTGGTGTATGATACTACCTGCGGGATATTGAAAATAAAATTAGCGGTATTGCCATTCTGCATAGTTTGGCCATTCACTTTTAGCCAGAGGCGTAATTGATGCGGATCGGCAATTTCATCTTTGGTGGCAAAAAACGGACCTAAAGGTGCAAAAGTATCGCAGCCTTTACCCTTATCCCAGGTACCGCCTCGCTCCATCTGAAATTCGCGTTCAGATACATCATTATGCAACACATAACCCGCCACATAATCCATTGCATCTGCTTCGCTCACGTAACTGGCTTTTTTGCCTATCACAACCGCCAACTCTACTTCCCAATCAGTTTTTTTGGAGTTTTTGGGGATGATGATATTGTCGTTTGCCCCCACAATGGCTGTGGTAGCTTTCATAAAAATTACCGGCTCGGCAGGTGGCGTGGCATTGGTTTCTTTGGCATGGTCAACATAATTAAGGCCGATACAAATTAGCTTTGACGGCCTTGCCAGTGGACTACCCAGCCTAACGTCGTCACGTAACTGCACCAGCATATTATCCTCCATAAAATCAGATAAACGAGTTAAGCCGTCGGTGGCAAAAAAAGCCTCGTTATAATCCTCACCAAATGCTGATGTATCAAACTTTTTATCGTTTATAATAACACCCGTTTTTTCTTTGCCGGGTTCGCCAAATCGTATCAGCTTCATGCTTTTATTTTAGTTTATTGTTAGTTGTATAATGGTATCAACAGCGTCGGGTTTCAGGCTATCAGTATAAATAAAAACACCTTCGGGCTGTTGTTTAAACTTAACGTTGCTGCCATCGGCAAATAAAGTAACCTTTGTTATTTTGCCCTTAACTTCGGGCAAAAACAGGTAAGGTTGTTTGGGCATATTTAATACATGCGCATACAGCGTTTTGTTTTTATAAGTTACCACGCCCCATGGTTGCGCTGCTATAAAATTGCCGCGCGTACCGTAAATAGTTTCACCATTTTTTTGCATCCAGTTGCCTACTATAGCGAGGGTATCTGCAAATTCGGGCTGTATTTTTCCGTTGGGCATGGGGCCAATATTGAGCAGGAAATTTGCGTTACGGCCAGCAGCGTTTACCAGGTAATTGATAATCTGCTTGGTTGACTTATAGTTTCTATCGTTAATATTAAAGCCCCAGCTATAGTTGATAGTTTCGCAGGTTTCTAATGGCAGAGCACCAATTTTTGATTTTGCGCTAAAGCCGGTGCTGTTATTGCCCGGTAAGTCTTTTTCAAACATCTGGAAATCTTCGCCATCCTTAACTGCTTCGTGGTGGTTATTACCGATAAGGATAGAGGGGTTTAATTTGTGTATCAGCCCATAAATTTCGTCGAGGTGCCAGTTTACGTCGGTGCGTTCCCAGTAGCCATCAAACCAGATACCTTTAACTGCCGGATATTTTGTAATCAACTCGGTAAGCTGATCTTTCATAAATTTAATGTAGTTGTCCCAGTCGCCCTGTGTGGGTTTACCATTAACAATGGGACTGCCGAAAGCATAATCGGGCCGGCCCCAATCCAGCAGGGAGTAGTAAAAATGTAGTTCGATGCCTTGTTTCTGGCATTCCTGTGCCAACTCCATCAGCGGGTCACGGTGATAGGGCGTAGCATCAACGATGTTGTATGATGAAAATTTGGTACCAAACATGCTGAACCCATCGTGATGACGGGCGGTGATGGTTATATATTTCATGCCGGCCCGTTTGGCGAAGGCAACCCATTCTTTGGCATCAAATGCCTGCGGATTAAAAAAATCGGCCAGGCGCTTATAGCTGTCGTATGGTATTTTTTCGTTGTGCATCACCCACTCACCATCGCCCAAAATACTGTAAATGCCCCAGTGAATAAACAGGCCAAACTTCATATCCTGAAAATTTTCACGTGCCGCCAGGTTATCGGCAGTTGGGGTGTAAGCAGATTGGGCATTTGCACTAAAGCCATACAGCAGCAATACAATAAGCGTAAATTTTTTTATCATGAGGTTTATTTTGGTTTTAGATTGATTGTCTGTTTTAGTTTAGTCCTTACTTACAACGATACCCCTCTTTTCCACGGTATAAAATCATCCTGCTGCAACTGAACGGCTTTAGGAACAAGTTCACCACTGGCCACTTGTATAATGTATTCCATTATCCGCTCGCCCGCTCGTTCAATGGTTTCTTCGCCTTCAATAATGGTACCGCAGTTAATATCAATAATATCGGGCATTTTAAGGGCTATAGTTGTGTTTGATGATAGCTTGATAACGGGCGTAACCGGATTGCCTGTAGGCGTGCCCAGGCCGGTAGTAAACAAAACAATATTTGCCCCGGCGGCAACCTCGGCAGTGGTGCTTTCTACATCGCTGCCCGGTGTGCATAGCAGATTCAATCCATTTTTGGTGACTTTTTGGGGGTAATCCAATACATCAACCACCGGCGACGTACCGCCTTTTTTGGCCGCTCCTGCCGATTTAATGGCATCGGTAATCAAGCCATCTTTAATATTTCCAGGCGATGGATTGGCGTAAAATCCTGATCCATCGGCAACGGCGCGGGCATTGTAGGTGGTCATCAGGTTCATAAACCTGTTGGCTTTTTCTTCGTCTATGCATCGATCGCTCAATTGCTGCTCAACGCCGCAGAGCTCGGGAAATTCAGACAGGATAACCGAGCCGCCCATGGCAACCAGCAGATCAGACACATAGCCTAACGCCGGGTTGGCCGATATGCCCGAAAAACCATCAGAACCACCACACTCCAGCCCGATACACAATTTGGACAAAGGCGCTGGCTGCCGTTCAATTTGATTGGCCTGCATTAGTCCGGCAAAGGTTTGTTTTAAGGCCTGCTGCATCATTTCGGCTTCGGTGCCTACTTTTTGCTGCTCTAAAATAACCAACGGTTTGTTGAAGCCTGCATCGCGCAGCTTAATTTCTTCCTGCAAAATAGCTACTTGTGCATGCTGGCAACCCAGGCTAAGCACGGTTGCCCCAACCACATTAGGATGGGTAATATAACCGGCAATTAATCCGCATAAAGTTTGCGCATCTGCGCCTGTGCAGCCGCAGCCCATTTCGTGCGTAAGAAATTTAATGCCGTCAATATTTTTAAAAAGCCTGTTTGATCGCTCGCTATCGGCAACAGGATGTATATCGGTACTCAATATTTCCTGTGTGGATTTGCCGGCCCGGTAAAGATCTATCAGCTGGTCCACATCGTTATCGTAGCTTTTTGACTGTTTATAACCCAACTTATCTGACAATGCTTCTTTTAAAACATTAATATTTCGGTTTTCGCAAAAAACAAGGGGTATCACAATCCAGTAGTTTGCTGTACCCACCGAACCATCGGCACGATGATAACCCATAAAGGTTTGATCTTTAAATTTGGAGGTATCGGGCTTGTGCCAGTCTAGTTTACGTTTACTCAAATGGAATTCGCCCGAGGCATGATGCACCGTTTTGGTGCTGATAGGGCCACCCTTGGCAATATGCTGACTGGCTTTGCCTACTAGAACGCCATACATGGTAATTTCATCGCCAGGTTGTAATTCAACCAGGCTAAACTTATGCTTGGCTGCGATAGTTTCGGTGAGGACGATAGTATCACCTTCAAAGTTAATTGATGTGCCTTGTGGTATATCCTGCAAGGCCACTAAAACATTATCTGCGGGATGTATCCGTAAAAAAGTATCTTTTTTTGCCGACATGGTTATTGCTGTAATTCAAAAAAATCCAATTCCCTTAGACTTATAAATTTGCGAGGGTGATTCCAATACAGAATCTGTTTAATCATCCCCTCAAATACAATTGGTTGTACAAAGAAATAAGATTACATCAAATAATCAACATAAAATGTCAAAAAAACAGGTAACGGGTTTGGCTGGATTAAAACATCTCGCCCAGGTTAACAAAAATACCGTGCGATCCATATAAACCTGCAGCGTAATCCAGGCAAACGTTGGTATCAGAGTGTTTATTGACTTTTATACGCAAGCCGGTTCCTGCTGCTGGTGCAAGTTTTTGAAAACGGTTGGTTTGAAATTCAGAAAGACTTTCGGCATTGGCAAATACCACACCGCCAATTAAGCCATTTTTGGTTATGCCAAAGCGGTATTCACTCTCTACATATAAAAAGTTTTTGCCCCTGAACCTGTCCTGCGGATAGCCCCTACCCGAGTTATTGTACATGTCCTCACCGGTGGCCGGTAAATCAAGATAGGGAACGGAGCCCCAGGTAAACTGGGCAATGCTCCAAAAAGCGAGCACATTATTTGATTTGTCGGACAGTTTTAAGAATTTTTTAAATTCCATGCTCAATTCCTGCCAGCTATTGTTGCTGCCTAAAAACGTAAAATTATCGCGATAGGTAATAGAAGCCAGACCACCGCCAAGCGGATTTATTTTATTGCGGCGGCTATCATACAATAAATTTAGGGTAAGTCCCGAAGAAGTAGATTGTGGCGCAAAGCCATATTTGGTAAAGTCGGATACTGTATTATCGGCATTACCAGTTTGGGAAATATTGTAATGATAATCCAGGTTATAGCCAAGGCCCCAGTAAAAATCAGGAATTATTTTTTTGAAAACAGTAAAGTAAGTTCTTAAATAAGTAAAATCAATCGGGTTTTCCTTGCTTTGCGGCGTGCCGGTACCTATTCCGTAAGTATCCTCGGGGTATCGTTCCAGGCGAAGGTCGGTAACAAATTTGTAATCATTGTCATGTGCCCAAATTTCAGAACGGCTGGTGAAAATGATTTGCCCTTTGGTATCGTAAATCTGTTCGGCATCAATCTCCGACAGGTTTTCTGTATGCGCGCTGCTGGTATAAAAGGCCACGTTGCCTGTTAAATCAACCGCGAAACCTGTGGAAAGTGAATACCCGAAAGCAGGCACTAATGAAAAGTTTAATTTTCTTGATTTTTGCCGTTGGGTTTCGGCTGCCTTTTTTCCTAATATGCGGTACAGCACATCAATAGCGTCAACTTGTTTTGACGAATCGATAATAGGCAGCTGAGGTTTTGTTGTGGTGTTATTTTTTACCAGCGAAGTGTCTTTTTGAGCGTAACCTGTATAAAAACTTAATACTGGTAACAGGCAGAATAAATATTTTATGTTTTTCAAAATGGGGTACTTTTTTTGAAGCAAATTTAATTAAGGATGATAAATTTTAAGCGATAACCTTTTGTAAACTATAGTTACCAAACAATCTGCCTAAAATAAGCGGCGTATGTAACTAAAACAATTCCCCAAGGTTAACAAAAAAACCATGCGATCCTCCTACACCAACACCATAATCAATGCCAAGGTTTGTATTGGAGTATTTATTTAATTTTATACGTAAACCTGTACCTGCCGCAGGTGCAATGCGCTCAAACCTGTTAGACGGATACTCGGTAAAGCTTTCGCCATTGGCAAAAACTACGCCGCCCAACAAACCGTTATGGGTTATACCAAACCGGTACTCGCCTTCCAGATAAAGCATATCCCGGCCCCTGAAACGGCCTACAGCATAACCACGGCCGCTATTATTGTACATATCCCAGCCGGTGTTTGGCAAATCCAGATAGGGCACATTGCCTGATGTGAAGGCTGCCAAACTCCATATAGCCAATACATTGTTAGATGATGGCGACAGGCGAATATATTTCCTGGCATCAACTACCACCGATTCCCAATTGGCATCGCTTCCCAAAATCGTTAAATTTTGTCGAAAAACCACATTTAAATAACTGCCGCCAAGCGGATTTAATGAATTTTTACGATCATCGTACAGAAAGTCGAGATTAATGCCCGATGAAGTAGACTGTTTGGTTTGTCCGTATTTGGCAAAATCAGAAACACTGCCATCGGCATTGCCTGTAGCTGTAATGTCGTAATGCGAATCGAGGTTATAACCTGCACCCAGGTAAAAGCCATCGCCCAGTTTGCGTAATATGGTTTCATAAATTTTTACGTAATAAAAATCGATAGCATTATCGGTTGATAATTGGGTAAAAGTACCCAATCCGTAAGTATCCGTTGGATATTTTTCCCAACGTAGATCGCTCACTATCTTGTAATCGTTGCCGGGCAGCCATATTTCCGATCGTGTTACCAGTATTTTTTGATTTTTGGTATCGAAACCTAAATCGCCAGCAATAACCGAAAAATTTTCATCGTGATCTTTACTGGTATAAAAACCTACGTTGCCGGTTATATCGGCGGTGAATCCTGTAGATAGTGTGTATCCGGCATAAGGAATGATTGAGAAATGGGTTTTTTGTGCCGATTTTCTGTTTGCCGGACTATAATTTTTATCAAAAATTCCCTCAACAACATCAATCAAATCCCGCTGACTGGCAGAGTCGGTAACAGCGCTACGCGAACCATAACTGGCGGGTTGCTGCTGCAAAATAACCGGAGTACTTTGACTGCGGGCAATGGTAGAATATAAAATTGCGGGTAAGATGGTTAAAAAGGAAAGTGTCTTCAACTATGAGCGCAATTAATTAGCATAAAAATAATAGGGTATAATCTGCATATGACTAAGGTTTTATCAAATCGTTTAAACGTCCTCTCAAAAAAACATCCCACCTTATCAAATGCTCAAAATTAACCCGATTTATGTGTAATTATTGCCCGTTATTCAGAATAATTGGCCAATGCTTCAGTATTGTTACATTGTAAATAATGGGTTTAAATGAGGGTAATGGTCCCTTAATATTGCGGGAAGAAAGCGACAGTTAAACGGGTAAACCCATCTGCGAAAAACAAAAAAACCTTATAAACCAGCAACTTGAACATTGCAAAGCTTATAAGGCCTCCATTTATATTATAAAAACACTTTGGTTTAAAGCGCGACAGCGCGGATAAATACGTTTATAATATACTTATTACGTAATTATATGCTGCTCCCTTGTATTTATAAGCAATACTAAAGCTTGTATTAGTAAAGTTTGCTAATTGAAAACTATTGGTGTCTCTTTCGCCATCTAAAATTGCTACAATAGTAATAATACCTCCATCATTAGTAATGTTCTGTATTTTAAATGACTTACTGATATTATCCTGCGATACGTCACTGTCGCTTCCGCCCAGCTCATATTTAGTTACCGCCAAAAAGTTGGTTCTTGCTCCTATAAGTTGTTTAAATTTATCAAAATCAGGCAATGTGTTAGAGTAAGCAACTCCAGTTAAATTTGTTTCTGCGGTCGAACCACTGGTGTAATAGGAACCATATTTATTCCCTTCGGTTCGCTGATTAGTTAAATAGATGATATTGGCGCCAAACATAGCTGCCTGAATTTTAATTTTACGGTAAGCTCTGTCCTTAACCCGTTCCTGATTGGAGTAAACCGTTGTCCCTTTCGCTTTTGAGCTTACGTCTGATAATTTAAATAAGCCTTTTACTTCGCCTTCCACAGCCGTAACAGTCACTTTATCATAGTCCATCACATTTTCAACCGGCTTATATGAAGTAGCTTCGGCGAATGTTTGAATTCGGCCGCTTTTAAAAACTATTTTTTGAACGGTATTTTTATAAACGGAATTGATGACATCTTCACCTGGAAAAGTATACTTAACTGCGTCAGGGGTAATTTCCTTTACACTACACGCTATTTTTTGGTTGTTTAAAAAAACAGTGTCCAATTGTGCGAAACAGCAGGACACAGTCAACATAATTAATAAAGTGGTAGTACAAATATTCTTTTGTAATGAGCTGTCTAATAGTTTCATGTATATATAATTAGGTAGAACGAAAGTATTCTATTTTTTTAGAAAATGGAAGTCACGACACTTAAAATCTTTTCTTCTTAATTATAGGCTATAAAATGAAAAAATCTCCTATTGAATAACATTTTCCGCTTGCTGGTGACAACACCAGCAATGGCGGGGAATATTGTTTTAATAATTTTTTTTGCATGCCGTAGGTATGCCACACGCTGATGTATAGGTTTCGTACCTACGGCACGAGATAATTGTTATTATTTTTTCTACCAATATTTGACCCCGATGGGGTCTGCGCCTTCATTGGTCTTTTCTATAGAAGAGTAACGGAAACAAAAAAATCCTTCTCTGTAATAAAGAGAAGGATTTTTTGTTTAAGAACTCAAGCTAATTACTCTACCGTAATTGTTCCGCTTTGTGCTATGTCTCTTGATGATTTGCCGGCCAGTAGTTTATACTTGCCCGGTTCAACTACCCAACTATTGCTTTTCTCGTTATAATAAGCCAAATCTTTAACGGGGATGCTTAGCGTAACGCTGGCAGTTTCACCGGCAGGGATATTTACTTTAGTAAATGCTTTCAACTCTTTGTCGGCACGCTCAACGGCTGATCCGTCTTTGCTTACATACAGTTGCACGGTTTCTTTACCGGCATATTTGCCTGTATTTTTTACTTTTATGGTAGTGGTAATTACATCGCTTGCTTTGTAGCTTTTTTGATTGGTGGCTAAGTCCGAATAGTTGTAATCTGTGTACGATAAGCCATAGCCAAAGCAATACAAAGGCTCAATTTTTTTGGTATCGAACCAGCGGTAGCCCACTAAAATACCTTCTTTGTAATCAACTTTTAAATTTTCTCCTGGGTAAGCATTCAGGGCTTCTGAAGGTGAGTCTTTCAAATCAGCAGGGAAGGTAAACGGCATTTTGCCTGATGGATTAATTTTTCCAATCAGCACATCGGCTAAAGCATTACCATTTTCAGAGCCATTATACCAAGACCATACAATAGTGCTGTTGTTCTTTTTAATCTGACCGATGTCATACGGTGCGCCACCTACCACCACCACAATAGTGTTAGGATTAGCAGCAGTAACCGCATCAACCAAAGTCTGTTCGCCAAATGGCAGACTCAAATCTTTACGATCGCGGCTTTCGCTTTCAAAATCGCGGTTACCGCCGATGAAGAGGATAGCTACGTCGGTGCTTTTTGCAGTAGCTACAGCTTGCGCAATCAAAGCTGTGTCAGGGCCGTGGCTTGGGCTGTTTACCTGGCCATGAGCTTTGTAGTCGCCGGTGTATCCTTGAGCATATTTAATATCGATGGTTTTGCCCAACCTGTTTTGCAAACCTGCCAATGCAGTAATTTCATAACGGGCCTTAACGCCTGCGCCAAATCCACCTAAATGGAAGGTACGGGTGGCATTATCGCCAATTACGGCAATGCTTTTTATATCCGATGTATTTAATGGCAGCAGATTCTTTTCGTTTTTTAACAGTACGATAGATTCTGATGCAATAGCATAAGCGGTTTGACCATGATCTGGTGTGCTCATTTTTCCTTCCGGCTGATTTTGGCTCATATTGGTATGCAACTGCACCCACAAAATGCGGCGCGCTTTGTCGTCAATCAGTTTTACGCTTACTTTACCGGCTTTAACAGAGTCAAGCAGTTTATCGGCAAAATAATAGGTGTTGTATGGCGGGTTTGAACCCATTTCCAGGTCGAGGCCATTTTTAGCTGCCGCAACTGTGCTGTGTACACCGCCCCAATCGCTAATTACAATTCCTTTAAAACCCCATTCACCTTTTAATATTTTGTTGAGCAGGTAGTCATTTTCAGAACAATAAACATCGCGTATTTTATTATAGGCCGACATGATGGTCCACGCGTTACCTTCTATAATGGATGCTTTAAAAGCGGGCAGATAAATTTCACGCAGGGCACGCTCGCTGATATCAACACTTACACTGCCGCGGTTAATTTCCTGGTTGTTTACCGCAAAGTGTTTTACGCAGGCGGCCACATGTTGGCTTTGTATCCCTTGTACAGATTGTACTGCCAGTTTTGCATTTAAAAACGGATCTTCTGAATAATATTCATAAGTACGACCACAAAGCGGATTGCGGCAAATATTAAAAGCCGGGGCCAGCATCACGGTGATGTTACGGGCGCGGGCCTCTTCGCCCATGTCATGTCCGTAGCGGTAAGCCAGCTCAGGGTTCCAGGTGGCTGCCAAAGCAGAGCCATTGGGGAAAAATGTAGCCGAATCGGTAGTTAAGTTGGCTGATCCCCATCCTTCTTTAACTTCTTCACGTACACCCAGCGGACCATCATCGGTTTTAAGTACAGGGATATCAAGCCTTTTGCAGCCTCCGGCGGTAAATACGCCACTGGCATGCAGCATATTTATCTTTTCTTCGAGTGTTAGCTTTTGTATGATGGAGTTGATCTGCGCATCAATAGCATTGTCTGCCTTGGTTTGGGCCGATGCATAATTTAGTGCGGTAACAGCAAAGAGGCCGCATAAAATGTACCTGTAAATTTTAGTTTTCATGATGATTGGGTTCAATAGCCTGATTGTAAGCTTATCAATTGGTGTATATTGAACACAAAGTAAAACTAAATAATGATTACGACGAAATAATAGACAATATAGTACAGGCTTTTGTTAAAATAATATACCTGCATTTTACACCCATTTGTTCAAAAATGTACTAAATGCTTCTTTATACTGATCCCCAACGGTGATGTTCACCTTGCCTATCTGCAATGCATTACGGGTAATGGAGTTAATTTTATCCAACGATACAATAAATGAGCGATGTACTCGCATAAAACGTTTTGCCGGTAATTTTTCTTCGAGCGATTTGAGGCTGGTGAGCGATAGAATTGGTTTTTCGGCACTCTTGAGCCAAACTTTAACGTAATCTTTCAATCCCTCAATATACAGGATATCGCTCAACGCTATACGTACCAATTGATACTCAACCTTTAAAAACAGGAATTCATTTTCGATATCATCTTCTATAGGCGGTGCGGCAACAAGTGATAGAGGCGCTGTTTCTTCTGATTTGCGGAGTAATTCGCAATAAGTTAAAGCCTTGTTGGCGGCATGCAAAAACTCTTCGTAGTTAAAGGGCTTCAGCAGGTAGTCGAGCGCATCAACGCGGTAGCCTTCCAGTGCAAACTGGTTATAGGCTGTGGTAAAAATAATGCGGGGTTTATTGGTTTTACTGTTGTCGAGCACGCGGGCCAGTTCTATTCCGTTTAAATCGGGCATCTGGATATCCAGGAAAACAACATCTATTTTTTGCGAGTGGATGGCCTTTAGCGCCTCTACGGCGCTGGGGTATCTTCCAATAAGGTTTAAAAACGGCGTTTGTTCAATAAAAGAACTTACTAATCCTAACGCCAGGGGCTCGTCATCAACGGCAATACAATTTATTATCATAACAGGTTGATAGTTAGGTGAACGGAATAAGTATTCTGAACAGCATTCTCATTTATGGCTAACAGGTGTTTGCCTGGGTATAACAGATCGAGCCGGCGGCGGGTATTATTCAGGCCAATGCCACTGCCTGCCTCTAAACTATTGCTTTGTTCTTTAATTATGGTGTTTACCACATATAAATCAATCACCGAATCCTGCTGATCAATTTTAATATCAATAAAGCCATCTTGCACAGCGCTTACGCCATGTTTAAAGGCATTTTCAACAAAAGGCAAAAATATCATGGGGGCAATGGCCACATCTGCTAAAGTTAGCGGTGATGTAAACTCTATTTTTGTTTTATCGGTTAACCGCAACTGCATCAGGCTGATATAATCTTTAATAAAAGCTATTTCCTGACTAAGCTGGGTAGTACTGTTTTGATTATCGTACAACACATAACGCATCATACGCGATAGCTGATGGATAGCCTTGCGCGATGTATCGGCATTTACCAGCGTAAGGGCATAAATATTATTAAGCGTATTAAAAAAGAAATGCGGATTGATTTGCGCCTTTAGAAATGAAAGCTCCGAGCTTACCCTATCCTGCTCCAGTTCCAGATGCACTTGTTTATCGTGCTGCCATTTTACAATGGTGGTTATACTGGTACTGATACCCAAAACCAGCGCGCTGGCTCCAATCATGGCAGCTATCATACCAAAATCCCATTCGTGGCGGTCGCCATTGTGATGGTGTTTTGGCGGCCCCATTTTGTGCCAGGCATTGTCCAGCAACTGATGCAGGTTAAGCCAGTAATCAACATAACTATTGAAAACCACTACAAATGCTATAGCAGCCGAGAGGATAAGCAAGTAAATGCCGGGGCGGTTTTTTAACAAAAAGCGGGGCACCAATACTATGGAGTTGAAATAAAACAGCATTACCAGTAGTATTAAAATAATACCATTCTTTATCCATAGTTGTACAGGTACTTCAATATTCCATGATAATGGCTGGATATAAAATATCAATATAAATACCGCCCATATTAAAATATGGACAAGTACTGTAACCAGCCTGTTTCTTGATTTAGTAACAAACATTTTCAGTTAATTAAATTTATCAGGTTTATAAGGTGATTTATGCTCACCTATTCTTCACACTCAACCCATTCAACCAAACAATATTACGCATCAATTGAGCATAAAGCCAATGAAAATCTATGAGCAGCGCAATTGTACCGACGATGGGTTAATTATTATCTCTTAAAAATACAATTCTTAGTCGTCATATATACAACGGCTTTTATAGGCTAAAACCGGGCTTTTATCTACTTAATTAAGGCTGTGGTCTATTCTGTTTTTTTATGGCGATGCAATACAATTGATTTGTATTATCTAACAAAACAATTATGAAGCCAGTTTACATTTTTATAGTGCTCGCCCTACTGCTCAGTACCCGCTCTTTCGGGCAAACGGGCAGGGATATTCACGGCACAGTTACCGATTCTACCAAACTAAGTCTTCCCGGGTCAACCGTTAAGTTGATAACAGCAACCGATAGTATTTCAACTACTACCGATGCCAAAGGCGCCTTTATTTTTCAGGGCGTAAAGGCAACACAGTTTAGCTTATGGATCCAATCGATAGGTTTTGATCCTGTACGAAAACGCATTACTTTGGATAATACCAATCAACCTGTTTTTTTACGCCCCATTGTGTTAAAAACATCGAGTACTATGTTGAGTACGGTTACCATATCAGATGTTTTACCCATAAAAGTAAAGGAGGATACGATAGAGTTTGCTACTGCGGCTTACCCTGTTCGTGATGGTGCGCCTATTGAAGATGTGATTAAGAAAGTACCCGGCGCCGATGTGGATGCCAGCGGCAATATTACTTTTCAGGGCAAAAGCGTTACTAAGGTGCGGGTAAATGGCAAAGACTTTTTTGGGGGCGATTTAAAAACAGCTACCCAAAACCTACCTGCCGACGCCGTACAAAATGTACAATTTGTAAATGACTATGGCGACCAGGCCAATCTTACCGGCATAAAAAGCGGTGACCCTGAGACTATTTTGAATATCAACATAAAGCCCAGCCGCAACCATGGCTATTTTGGGCAGGTAAGCGCCGGCGATGGTGCCGATGCTATCCCGCAAATTGCAGGTACTAAGGATGCCGACCGTTATATTGCGCAGGGAAATGTGTTTAATTTTAATGGAGATCAGCAAATTGCGGTATTGGCCAATTTAAATAATACCAATACCAGCTTGTTCAATTTTGGCGGCCCCGGTGGCAGGCAAGGCGGTGGCGGTCCCCCAGGATCAAATAACACGCCCAATGGTATCACTACGCAACGGTCCATCGGCTTTAACTACCGCGATACCTGGGGTAAAAAAATTACAGTTTATGGCAGCTACAGTTTTTCTGACAATACGGTAAACACCATCAGTTCAACCATACAAAACAATATTGCACTTACTAACCCTACTACTAACACCCAAACCAGTAACGAAACCGACAAAAAGGTAAACCATCGTTTTACTTTTAATATGGAATATAAGCCTGATACCATTAATTATTTCAAAATCAGTCCTTCGTTTTCGTATGCGGGTGTGCATACCGTTCAAACGGGTAGTAATATATTGTCGAGCGGTGATACTACTCAAACTGATTACAATTATAATACACAGCTGCATTCATCGGCTCCTAATTATGGCATCAATGTGTTGTATAACCATCGTTTTAATAGCAGCCGCCGTAATTTGAGCATCAACGCGGGGGTGGGCCGTTCGGAGAGCAATCAGTACCAGAACCCGGTTTACAATTATATCAGCGGAGATCCTAACGCACCATTAACCCAATATATTACGACTGACAGCCATACCGATACAGTAAGTACTTATATTTCATATATTGAACCGATTGCGAAACACTCCTACCTCGAGCTAAACTATAACTACAAGCATTCAAATACCGTTGCCGATAAAGAAACCGATACATTGGCTACCGATGGCAGCGTAAACATGTATCCGCTGCTGAGCAATGATTATACTTATAATTTTATTATTAACAGGATAGGCTTAAACTATCGCTTTGTACAAAAGAAATACAATTATGTTTTGGGCGTAACGGAACAATCGGCTTTATTGGAAGGCAGTTCGCTTGAAAGTGCCGCCACGCACTTGACTTCTTATAATTTTTCGCCAAATGCGCATTTTGTGTATAACCTTTCGCGTACGCAAACATTCAGCGCCAATTATAGCGGCGCCAGCAATCAGCCCACTTATTCGGAGCTACAGCCAGTAACAGATTTTTCGAACGCGCTGTACCCTATAACCGGTAACCCCGATTTAAAGCCAGAGTATAACAATACATTTTCGGTGCGTTACAATAATTTTGATTTTGTATCAGGCAATGTATTTTTCAGTAACCTGTCGTTTATACAAACGGATAATAAAATAGTGGCCAATACAATTACTTATCCAAAAACATACACGCCCAACGCCAAACTTGCGGGTACCATTGCTACCGATTATCTGAATGCGCCGGGCTATTACTCCGCATCAGCCTTCTACATTTTTGCCAAGCCATGGGAAAAACGGAAATATAACCTGTTCTTCATCGGTAACTTATCATACAATAACAACATCAGCTATATTACCAGCGTCGACCCAACAACTTACGACGAAACAACCGAGAAAAATATCGCCAAAACACTGGTGTTATCGCAAGGGATACGTTTCAGGCTTGATATTACCAATGTTATTGATGCTGAAGCCAATACAACGTACAGCGTTAACTCGTCACAAAATTCAATCAACCAACCGGGCATTCAGGATAATTTCAGAACCCTGGTATTGGGCTTAAATGGCAAAAACTATTTATGGAACGACTGGACCTATAGTTATGATTATACAAAAACACTTTATTACGGTTACAAAGGCGCAACCAACCCTAATGTATTTAATACTTATTTGGAGCGCCGGTTTTTAAAGGGCAATATGGCTACACTGCGTTTTTCGGTATTGGATGTGTTTAACCAAAATACCGGTTACAGCACCACCCAAAGCAGCAGTTATATTACGCAAACCAATACCAATCGCCTGGGCAGATATTATTTGCTGACGTTTACTTACCGTTTCAGAAAAACGGCGGGTACTGCGCCAAGAATGGGCCCTGGTCCGGGTGGTATGGGTCCGCCGCCGGGTGGTGGTCCGGGTATGGGTGGCCCGCCGGGAGGTGGGCCGGCAGCCGATTAATTTATTGAATAACTGCACGTTACAAACATTTTGAAAAAATTATTGTTTATTAAAAACCTGCTTTTATAAACGCTATAACCATAAAAACAACATCATGAAAAAAATTGGCCTCATTGCCGTATTCCTACTGGCCGGTACCAGTTTATTTGCGCAAACCAAATGGGTTGTTGATAAAGCACATGCTAAAATAGGGTTTGAGGTAAGGCATATGATGCTTTCGGACGTGGGCGGCAACTTTAAAACATTTGACGCCAGTATTACAGCATCAAAAGATGATTTTAGTGATGGTGTTTTTGAAATAACTATTGACGCAGCATCTATCAATACCGACAATGAATCGCGCGATAAGGATTTGAAGGGCGACCATTATTTTGACGTGGCTAAATACCCTCAAATTAAGTTTATAAGTACGGGCATCACCAAAACAGCTGATAAAAAATATAAGCTTAACGGCAATTTAACCATGCATGGTGTAACAAAAGCCATTACGCTCGATCTGATTTTGAATGGCACCGGCACCAACATGATGACGCATAAACCGGTTGCCGGCTTTAAAGTTACTGGCACCATTAACCGTAAAGATTTTGGGGTTGGTTCGGTACCCTCAGCAATGGTGGGCGATGATATTCAGTTAACTGCTAATGGCGAATTTGGCCAGCAATAAGAACTTGTAAACTTTAAACAGTTTACGGGAGATGTACCGGCCCAGAGATAAGCCGGTACGGATTTAGTTGATTAGTTATTGATTTTATCGGTAACTAAAAAGCGCCCCGGGGTGAGATACGGGGCGCTTCTTTTTTTATGGCAGATGCCTGAATTTTTATAAATGCGTTTCGAGCAAAATAACGGCATCCTCCCAGGTTTTTACCCTTTGGTGATGATTGAAATTAACGTTGTGAAAAGCGTGAAACATAACCGATTTACCTTTAAAAAAATCGAGGTTTTTAACATGATCATCAACTAAAAAATCGGTACCGATTATGCTTTTATCGCCACAAAAAATAATATTGTGCCAGCTGATGAAAGGGAAATGCTCCTGCAGCCAGGCATGTTTTTCGGGTAGCGATTGCGGAAACTCCATAGCCGCCGATGCAATATAAACATCAAAGTTTTCCATCAGCTTTTTTAAGGCTTCAACAGCTCCCGGCATAACCGGCAGGGTGCGGAAAAAGCCCGGCGTGAAGGCAAACTTACGGGCAGCGGTTTTATCCGGAAACATCTCATCCTCCTTAAATCCTAATATATCCTGCGGATGTATTTTTATACCATAATCCCGTTCGTACCAGTTTATAAATTGGGTTTCCGTATCGGCAATAACCCCGTCCATATCAATAGCGATAGATTTTCTCATGAGTATATTTTATTTTTTTTGAATGGTATAAATCGGCATTTCCATGCGGGTTACAAAACCCAGTGACTCGTAAACGGCAATGGCCCTGGCATTTTCTGTAAGCACATTTAAATAAGGGATACCGCCTGCTGCTTTTATTCGCTCCACATGATATAATAATAACCTGGCGGCGTGTCCTCTGCCCAAATAATCGGGATGGGTACAAACTGCACTAATTTCGGCATAAGGCTCGGGGTTCATTCTTTGGCCGGCCATGGCAATCAACTTATCGCCATCAAAAATACCGCTGTAATAGCCAAAATCAATTGTCCTTTCGGAAAACGGCCCGGGGTTGGTTAGCTGGGTTAATGCCAGCATTTGCGGTATATGTTCATCGCCTAAAGGCAATAAGGGCTCTTTATTGTCAATTTGCCGGGTTGGGTTTTCCCAAACCATTTGGCGTATCCAAACTATTTTTTTGGTTTCCCATGGTTGGGGGATGGTTAGTTCAACTGCCCACGGAAATGCATAATAACCTGCATCAGGTATCACATTATATAATTCTTCAAAATTTTGTTGGGTAGGCTCTTCAAGTGCCACAAAGGGCGATACATCTTTTGAAAAATATTTTGCCTGTTGGTTTCCGTTGGCAATGTTTTTATTTCCTGTATTTAATGCGTTCCAGATAGGGTTATCGAGCGGGTGGTACATGTTGGTATGCTGTAAAATATTGAAAGCGTGCCTTTCGGCGGCAAAGCTAGCAATTATAGGAGAAAGAACCATGTGGCGCAGGTAAAATAACATTGTGCTGAGAAACTTACGAAGTTTAAAAAATTCGTAAGTCTGACGGGAGTTTTGTTTTTTATCCCTCAACCATGTCATTTCGAACGAACCATCTTTTGTGTCATTTCGACGAGGTACGAGGAGAAACTATCTCTTGAGCGATAGCGAAAAATCTTATACGCCACGCACAGCGCATTATGCCATTCGTCAATGCATTAGCGTGAATGTAAATAGTATAAGATTTCTCACTATCGTTCGAAATGACATTTTTTTTGATGTCATTTCGAACGAGGGTACCGAGGAGAAACCTTTAAAGGGCTGTGTCTTATTTTCAACATACTGTATAAATAATTATGCATGCATAGCAATTTCGGGAAGAAAATGGTGTTGAAATCCCGGTATTCCGTTTAAATTCAAAAAAATCTCACTGAAAATATTTTTATCAAACTGATAAATAAGTATCAATCTGATAGGTTAAAATGCCTATGGAAATAAATTTTATACAGTAACAATGGCTTTATTGATAATTTAAAAGTAATGTTTGCTGCCTATGAAATAATTTGGCATTGATTTAGCTTTGTAAAGCACGATGACACTGGTCCTGAAGCATTTGAACGGTAAAAATTCTCTACACCGTATTTAAATAAGGCAAGCGCTCTCGCTATTTTATTTACTTAGTTTGGAAATTATGCTTATTGATCTATTAAAAATCTGCGCCCTGATGACCGTGATTATTTTACCCTTATTTTACCCGGTAAAAAAGAAAACAAGAGCCATCAGAATACCTAAAAATTACAATGACACCTCCGAATCAAGGTATGCCGTAAACGAGAACGGCTATCTGGAGGAGATCCATAATGATAAATTATCAAGCCACGCGTAATAAGGTATAAAAAAGCCTTCCTGATATTTTCAGGAAGGCTTTTTTGCCTGTATAGCGGTTTTAGACTTAGTTGCCGCCCCCCTCGCCCCTGTTGGTGTTGTCACCAACAGGGTACCGTAAATCTTTTTGGATGAACAAGCCGCAAGTAAATCCTTGGACCGCACAGGTATCCGGGCAGGGCAGAGAAGCGGTATTAAACTTACGAAGTTTTAAAAACTTCGTAAGTTTTTTTAGCGTCAGTTTATTACCCCCGCCCCTGTTGGTGTTGTCACCACAGGTGTTCGGAAGATGGTCTTTCTTACCAATATCGAATATTGGGTGTCACCCTGAGGCGCTCGAAGGGTGCGCGCGGGGCATACGCTAATAAATTACCGCCGATGCAAAACGTGAAAACATGGCGATTCAGGCCTTTGCCCGCATGCTTCGAGTGCCTGCATGACACCCTTTTTCATCTTCCGAACACCTATTGTGTTGTCACCAACAGGCATCTAAATTTTTTTTGGATGAAGAAGCCGCAAGCAGATTCCTTGGGACACACAAGCATCCGGGCATGTTTGTGACAACACAAACATGGGCAGCGCAACGGTATTAAACTTAAAGTTTAATACGGAGTTGTCTGTTTTCAATGGCCTCATTGAAGGCTGCGCTGTTTGGAAACTTCGTAAGTTTTTTAGCGCCCCGCCCCTGTCGGTGTTGTCACCGACAGGCTTCGTAAATCTTTTTGGATGAAGGAGCCGCAAGCAAATCCTTTTGGACACACAGGCATCCGGGCATGTTTGTGACAACACAAACATGGGCAAGGCAGCGGTATGAAACTTACGAAGTTTTGAAAACTTCGTAAGTTTTTCAAGCGTTAGTATATTATCCTCCTACTTTATACTCAACTAAACCGCTGTTATCAACTCCAAAAACTTTTGCTATAGCTTTTATAGTTACACCCTTTTTTAGTGTAATTGGTTTGGTGTATTCATCAGCCTCCACAAATGATGGTATGGTGCCGTTGGTGGTATAATAAATTTTTGCGCCGGGTGTAATAGTGGTAAGCGTTAATACATTTCCTTTTACACTGATAGCAGGTTTGGCAACTATGCCTACATATTTTTCGGTACGGGCATCATGAATTACACCTTTCCAATTTAAGCCGAAGCCAAAATCGTAAGTATGTCCGTCGACATCAGTATAACAAATCATATCGTGCGGAATATCTTCATTTTGAAGTTCAACAGTTTGCATATTGGCCGGCATCTGGAATGGTAATAGGCCTGATGGTTCAGCGACACCTGTTAAAATATCCAGTATAGCCTGGTTTTGTACGCCGAAACTGGCAACAATAGCATTGGCATCCTTTTCAAACTCTGCCGGGATAGTCGGTTTGCTTAGGGTAATGGCTACAATTACCGGTTTGCCGTTCATTGCCTTTTTGGTTTCTTCAATGGTTTTTAAATCGTTGTAGTTACCCGCGGTAATGCTTTTGCCTTTGTAGGTTCTATCTTTTACGGTTGGTTCGGCAGGGTCACCTGCGGCTATGCTATGTTCGCGGGCATCAGTTGCGGTATAGGCGCCGTATTGTAAGGTGATGGGCACATAACCGCTGCCGCCTTTAGCCACATCAGCAGCATCGTAACCTGCGCCGCCGCTGGGGCTGCTCACAAAAACAATGGCGTAATCGGCTTTTGATGGGTCATCGGTCACGGTAAAATATTTGCTGATCAACTCGGTACTTACTGCATCGTCCCAACGCTCTTTTGACGGCGGACCGAAAAAGCCTTGCATAGATGGCGTATATTTTTTAGGCAGATAAACGGTTTTACCTTTTTGCAATGGCAGCACATTGTCGTGATTTTTTAGCATCACGATGGATTTTAACTGCGCGTTATAACCGGCGGTCATAAAATCAGGATTACCAACGGTTGCTTTTGATTTTTGCACGTCCAGATATGGGTTTTCGAAAAGACCAACCCTGAAAATGTTACGCAACAGCCTTACTGCCGATTGCTCAAACCTTGCCCGCATAAAAGCTTCACCATGTTCTTTAACGCCTATTTGGTACGCTTCAATTACCGGCCCTGCCACATTGTTGCCGCCAAACTGATCAACCCCGGCCATCAATATTTTGTAGTGGCGCTCGGCAACGGTTTTGGTTTCCATACCCCATGATTTTCCGGCAAAAATATCCGGTGTTTTGCCTTCATCGGCAGTAACTCCCCAATCGGTACAAACCACACCATCAAAGCCATATTTTTTTCGAAGTAAATCGGTTATTAAATATTTATTATAGCTGTTACCTTCGTTCTCGCCGGTCACTTTATCCCTTCCGTACGAAATAGTGTAATAAGGCATCACCGCCGATACCATTTTTGTTGGGCCCGATAGTTTTAAGGCGCCATCAACAAATGAAACCAGGTGCTCATCAAAATTATTACCCGGATAAACGGCAAACTTGCCGTAGGCAAAGTGCGCATCGCGACCGCCTTCTTCGGGGCCACCACCCGGCCAGTGTTTCATCATGGCGTTTACGCTGTTAAAGCCCCAGCCATCTTTTATCTCGGCATCGCCGGTGGATGTTTGAAAGCCATCAACATAAGCCCTTGCCATATCGGCATCCAGTTGCGGGTCCTCACCAAAAGTACCATTAATGCGTACCCAACGCGGTTCGGAACCCAAGTCAATTTGCGGCGATAACGCGGTTGCGATACCCAACGCACGATATTCTTTGGCAGCGATATTACCAAATTGCTGTACTACGGCCGGATCAAAAGTTGCGGCCAGGCCCAGTTGATCGGGCCATTGTGATATTTTGCCACCGGCTCCGGCAGTATATTCCACGCCCGAATTGGTGCTGTGGCGAGGATCGGAACTGTTGTTGGCCGGGATACCAAAGCCGGTACCTTCAACCAATGCCTGCACATTATTGTTCCACTCTGCCGCTACCGCCGGACTTTGAACCGAGGTAACCAGCACGTGCCGTAAATTATCTTTTATTAAAAAATCTTTCTGCTGATCCGTAACCCAGGCAGGGTTTACACCACCTTCATTAAATTTTTTACCGCCGTAAGTGCCTGCCCCAAACGGACCGCCCGACAATGCCGGGATAGCCTGGTGGGCGCTGTACAGCATTAACCCGGCAATCTGCTCTATAGATAATTTTGATGCCAGATCCTTTGCACGTTCATCAACCGGCAGGCGCCAGTCTTCATATTTATCCAGCTTGCCGTTTTTGTTCAGATCTTTAAAGGCAAGGCCAGCAACGGTCAAAATCTTTACGCCAGAGGCGGTTGAATAGCCCAGCGTTGGTCCGTTTGGATTTTTTACCAAAACGATGCCGACGCTATCGGGTAAAGAAGCCGTCCATTGTTTGGATGGATCGATGGTTCCGCTACCACTCATCCCGGCTGATAAAATCAGCAGAAAGGCAGCGCCGGAAAAACATAACACGGCGGAAAGGTGTATTTTTCTTTTCATATTGAAGGAATAAGTTTTAAAGATTAATTACAATCTTATAATTGGTTTATACAAAAACGAGGTCAGTCACCATTGTGTTTTATTGACACAACTAAAAGTAAATATATAAATAATTAGTTTTAAACCTAATAGATGAAAAGGGTAGAAATATAGATGGGGAGGTGTTGGTGGGAGATGGAAACGGAGACTACCTGCTTAATATGAGCATCTGAGACTCATAAGATGGGGGTTGAGCGCTGTAACCGCTATACTTAAGCGTGACATTATGATCAGTAAAAGGCTTCATCAGGTATATAGATCCAATACCATATGAGTTGTAGAAAATAACGGTAGAATCAGAGGTCACTTTATAAGCAAGGCTATCCATTTTCTGTCCTTCTATAACATCAGCAATGCCATTACTCTTAAAGTTAACGTAATCACCCGTAACACCTATGTAATTGGTTATTATTGGCGGATAGTTATAAGCAAAACTATCTCTTACTACATTCCATGTACCGGTAAGTGTTGGTTTCGGGATAATTTTAGCTTTACTGCAACTGGCAATTGATACAGCCAAAAAAAGTAAGAGATATAAACTATTTGTTTTCATAATTGGCAAGGTCAGGTCATTTAAACAATCCTTAATATTTAAAGATAGTTGATTTATGATAAAAGTTCATGAATTAAAATAAATGAGGTAAGGCCTGGATCAGAGAAATAAAATGCTTTTGCTATCGCAAGCGCAGGGGAATTGAAGTTCTACCTTTTGTCCCAACAGCGGTCTTATTTTGGAGCAAAAAATGTACATTAGTGTCCCACGCCGTTTCTTTTTGCATCATATTCAGCGCAACTTATTGACTTACAGCAACGACTGTTTCTACCATATTCACGTGTTTCTTTCTGTACCGTGTTTTTGTGAAACAGACAGTCCTATACTAAGCATTCTAACCACCAGCGGGACGCTTGCGGTAACGATAGTTAACACATTATATTTGCAATACTAAATGACCCAGATAAGAGAAATAAAATGCCCCCATTGCAAGGAGTGGACCTTGTGGAACGGTGATATTGATGATCGCTGTTTGTATTGCGATGGCTTTCTGGAGCCTAAAAGATTTTCGCGCGAGGTAGAGAAAAAAATCCGCGGGCAAGTGCAAAAAGAAAATGATTACTTTTTTATAAAACCCGGCGACAGCGAATTTAAACGAACCATTAAAACCTTTTTTAACAATTTACGCTGGCTGGCTTATTACCTGCAGATAACTTTTTTTGTATTTATAACGTTATTACTGCTGTTGCTAAGCTTATTGCCCGGATAAATGAAAACCTTACTTAATCCATGGTTTATTATTGGCTGCCTTACCTGGGTCATGGTACTGATTTTGCGCAGAATTGATCACCCCCTGCCTTACCTTAACGGTTATATTAATGATGCCTTTGCCATTCCTGTTATTGCCAACCTGGGCCTGTGGTTTAACCGGGAGTTTATCATTAAAAATGACTATTACATATTATCAAAAAGGCAGGTGATTTTTATAGTGGTATATGTGGCCATAGTGTTTGAAGGCTTTCTGCCCTATCTATCCAAAAACTACACCGCCGATTGGATTGACGTACTGCTTTATATTTTCGGCGGCTTGTTTTTTTATAAGGTGATGAACAGGGCGCAAATTGAGCACAGGTCCTAAAGCCGGACTAATACATTTTTTTATTTCTTTTCAATACTCAAGGCTCCGGTTGGGCATTTGTTTACCTGGTCGGTAATTTCCTGACTGGTGGCGCCATCCATGTTTACCCAGGGCTTTACTGCCGGATTAAAAACGGTTGGTAACTGGGTTGCACAACGCGCGGCGTGCTTGCACAAATCAGGTTTCCAGGCTACGGTAACATCACCGTTGGTGTAGGTGTGTTTGTTTTTCTCTTCGCCATCGCTGTAAGCAAATGTGCGGATCTGGATTTCGCCTTCCAGTATTTTTGAGACCGGGCAAATTTTGGCAATTTGTATCAACCGCTCACGCTGTTCATCAGTTACCGGCGATGAAAAATTAACATCCCGGTCAATAACAGTGATGGTTTTATCGCCCTTTAATTCCTGATACATGTTTACGGCAACGCCAATTTGCGGCACATCCCAGCCTTTTCTGTCAATATACATGCGTAGGGTGGCAATGGTGCAGGTACCTAATGACGATAACAACAACGTATAAGGATCGGGGCCCAAATCATTACCACCGGTAGCTTCTGGCTCATCAACAATAAACTTACCGTGCCGCCATTCAACAACGCATTTATATTTTTCGGTGCCTATTACGGCAGTTACGGGATGTTCCAGCAGGTATTTCATAAACAGTATTTTAATTGGAATTATATCAATTTCATTTCGGCTAAAGCCTCACCAGCCAACCCCCATGAACCATGAACTATCATCTATGAGCTCACTAAAACAGCACATCGGCATAATCAGGCGTAATGCTAAATATCTTTTTGGCAAACGGACAAAGCGGTAATATTTTAATATGCTGTTCGCGGGCATAATCAACACCGGCTTTTACCAGTTTACGACCTAAACCTTTGCCTTCGTAAGCTTCGTTCACTTCAGTATGGTCAATTATTATTTTTCCGGGACCAGCAAAAGTATAATGCATCAGGGCAATTTCCTTACCTTCGTCTTCAATAAAGAAGGCTCCGCGTTTACCGTCATTTCTGTTTTGTATTTCCATAAATAAATATCGGTTAAATATAACTGTTGACGGATATGTTTAATGTACAATACATGTCAAAAAATATAGCTATTCGCTAAAATTAAAGAATATTACTTACTTTTAAATGCATGCAAACCATAACATCTTCTATATTAAAAACATTCGAAGCGTTAAAAAACGTACCTGAAGATCAGCTGGATTGGCTGATAGCCAATTGTACCGAACATACGCTTGCCAGTGGTGAACCTTTTACCAAACCTGGCGACGAGCTTGCCGGGCCCCACTTTATAATAAGCGGGCGCTTACAGCTCTACCTGATGCAAAACGGCAGCCGGCGCGATTTTGCCACCTTTGGCCCCGGCGATGTAACCGGGTATCTGCCCTATTCGCGCGGAATGATTGCTACCGCCAGCAGCCAGGCGATAGGCGAACTAAAGTATTTGTCGTACCCTACCGAAAGGATAAGGGAAATGATAAATAATCATTTTGAACTTACCCAGGCACTGGTGCATGTAATGAGCAACCGCGTACGTGAGTTTACTGCCTTACAGCAGCAAAACGAAAAAATGATGGCGTTGGGCAAACTTTCGGCGGGATTGGCGCACGAGTTAAATAACCCCGCATCGGCCATTGTGCGCGATTCGGTAGCACTTATTGAACATTTGCGACTGGAGCCGCAGTCACTAAAAAAGGTTATTGCCATAAAAATGAATGCGGAGCAGGTAGATGGCCTGAATAAAGAGCTTGCCCTGCTACTTGCAGTAAAAGAACGGCCGCATTTAACCCTAAAAGAAAAAACGAAACGTGAAGAAGAATTGGCCGACTGGCTGGATGAGCACGAAGTTGAAAATAGCTATGACATAGCCGAAACCTTTGTTGATTTTAACTTTACCGTTGAAAACCTGGAAGCATTTTGTAATCATATTCCATCCAATTACTGCTCGCCGGTTTTTAGCTGGATAAGCAGCCTGTTGGTTAAGGAGCGGATGGTTGAAGATATTCAGGAATCATCGCGAAGGATTGCCGACCTGGTAAGTTCTGTGAAGATTTTCACACACATGGACCGTGGATCAGACAAGCAATATGCTGATATCCATATTGGCATACGCAATACGCTAACCATGCTGGGATACAAGATAAAAAAAGACAATGTTACCATTGTTGAGGATTATGATGAATCTCTGCCACCGGTAAAAGCCATGATAGGCGAACTTAACCAGGTATGGACCAATCTGATTGATAATGCGCTTGATGCCATGGAGCCAAATGGTAAAGGTACGCTAACCATAAAAACCGAGAAAGAACGCGAGTTTGTACAAGTGTTTATAATTGATGATGGGCCGGGTATACCTGAGGAGATAAAGACCCGCATATTTGATCCGTTTTTTACCACTAAAGAAATGGGCAAAGGCACAGGCATGGGTTTAGAGGTGGTGCTCAGAATAGTACATCAGCACAATGGCTCAATAAAGGTAAGATCGGTACCGGGCAAAACTGAATTTATTGTTTGCTTCCCGATTGACGGATAATGGAGGAGTTTTTAAACGCTCCCGATAAGAATTAAATAGATAATAACGATTACACTACTACCCAATGGAACGACCCATAATTTTTTCGATAGATGATGATCCACAGGTGTTACGTGCCATAAGCCGCGATCTGCGAACGATGTACGGCAAAGAATATAAAATTTTAAGCACAACATCTGCCAATGAAGCGCTAGAGAGCTTAACAGATTTAAAAAACAGCTCAGATGTTGTTGCCATGTTTGTTTGCGATCAGCGTATGCCCGAGATGGAGGGCGTAGCGTTTTTGGAAAAAGCGATAAAAATATTTCCTGATGCCAAGCGTGTTTTATTAACCGCTTACTCGGATACGGAAGCCGCTATTAAGGCTATAAATGATGTTAAGCTTGATTATTACCTGATGAAGCCCTGGGATCCGCCGGAGGAAAAACTTTTCCCGGTGATAAATGATTTGCTGGATGACTGGCAAAGCGATTACGAGCCCGTGTTTAAGGGCATTAAGGTAGTTGGCTACCAGTTTTCGCCCCAATCGCACACGGTTAAAGATTACCTGGCTAGCAACCTTGTACCTTATCGCTGGCTGGATATTGAGAAAAACCCGGACGCCAAAGATGCATTGGAGCTAAACAAAGTAGGCATTGAGCAATTACCAATGGTTATTTTTGAGGATGGTAGTTATTTATGCAAACCAACCATAAGGGCCATTGCAGAAAAAGCGCGCAAAAGTCCGCAGATAATTAAAGAAATTTATGATGTGGTGATTATTGGCGCAGGCCCGGCGGGTTTGGCAGCTGCGGTTTATGGTGCGTCAGAAGGTTTGAGAACTTTATTGATTGAGCGCAAGGCGCCGGGCGGACAGGCCGGATCGAGTTCGAGGATTGAGAATTACCTGGGCTTTCCATCTGGTTTGAGCGGGGCCGATTTAACCAGGCGCGCCATTAGTCAAGCCAAACGATTAGGTGCTGAATTTTTATCGCCGCAGGCAGTAAGTGATATCACCCAAAAAGATGGTTACAAAACCATTATACTGGATGATGGTCCCGAAATTATTAGCCGCACGGTAGTAATAACCACCGGCGTTGATTACCGTAAGCTGGAAGTAAAAGGTATTGAAAACTTCACCGGCGCAGGCGTGTATTACGGGGCTGCCATGACCGAAGCTTCCGCCTGTAAGGACAAAGATGTTTACATTATTGGTGGTGGTAACTCGGCAGGGCAATCGGCAGTGTATTTGTCCAAATATGCAAAAAACGTGTATATCATTATCCGCAGGGATAGTTTGTCGTACACCATGTCGGCTTATTTGATTACCCAGATTGAAAACATTGAAAACATTTCCATATTAACAGATACCGAGGTAATGGAAGCCTGCGGTACCAACAGCCTGGAAAGACTTACTCTTATCAACGTTAAAACAAAACAACAAGAGACCAGGGACGCGGCGGCTTTATATGTCTTTATTGGTGCAAAACCTTATACCGACTGGATAAAACTCGATATTTTGAAAGACGAAAAAGGTTTTATTGAAACCGGTCGCGAGTTAAGGCGATATGACCAGTTCCAGAAAATATGGAAGAATAAACGCGACCCATTTTTACTGGAAACCAGTTGCAGCGGTATTTTTGCCGCCGGCGATGTGCGTGCAGGAGCTATGAACAGGGTAGCGTCAGCCGTGGGTGAAGGATCAATGGCTATAAGCTTTGTACATAAGTATTTGGCAGAGGTATAGTTCAATTTACCGTCAGCTTTAGTTAGGCGGGTTAAAATAGAGGTAATCTCTTAAACATAGCGGAAAATCTTTTGCGCGAAATAGGCAAAACGCAGAACCTGTTTGTCGCAAAAGTTTTCTCACTATCGTTTCGATGACATTGATTTTTATTATTTAAGGGCTTAACAAAAACAAACACCATGGAAGACGACAGCGTTTGCAAACATCTGGAAGAAATAAAATCACTTAAGCATCCGAAGGCTTATGTATGCGAAGAATGTGTTAAAGTAAATGGCGAATGGGTGCACCTGCGCACCTGCCAAACTTGTGGCGTTACTTTATGCTGCGACAGTTCTCCTGCACAACACGCCAGTAAACATGCAAATGAAGCCGGGCACCCTGTTGTAATCTCAGCAGAACCGGGCGAACGCTGGCTGTGGTGCTATGTTGATGAAGAAATGGCGGAATATTAGCTTCAGTTGCCAGTTATTAGTTTGCAGTGGGCAGTTAGATAGTAAATGAAATTGCAAACTACCTACCGTGAGCTGCGAACTGTTAACCTGCTGCAAACTGCCTACTAGAAACTGCCAACTGTCAAACCACTTCCCATTTGGACAAATACCTGTCGAGCGAAAGCGGGCCGGAGCCTATCACCATAAAAATAACCAGCAGTACTAAGGCTATTATTGATGGCCAGGCCATTGAGTTTATAGCCGAAGTAAAAAAGTCTGTCATAAACACAGCAGCCAGTACAATCGGTATTTGAATAATACAGGCAAAGCGTGTTAAAGTGCCCATCGCTATAAGCACACCGCCTACTAAATGGGCAAATATAACGTAGTAAACAACCGTCATTAACAAAGCCATGGGAATATAAACTACGCTTTGATCTTCAATCATATCTTTCAGATAAGCGGAGTTATCCAAAAAAGCGAAGCCTTTAAGCATTAAGAAGATCCCTAACGCTACACGAACAACGTCCAACACCATGGGATGATGCGTATCGCCCCAATTTTCAATTTTATGAACCAGGTTCATTCCAGCCTCCCGTTTTTAAGTAAAATAGGTTTATAATTGGTCAGATAGCCTTGGTGAGGCTATCGCCATTTTTACTTTATAACAATAAAGTTACACAAGTGGTTTTAAAAAAGCAATAGAGGGGAAGAATAAATGCTGGGTGGCTTTTTACATAGCGATGTGTTTAAAACTAAGGGTGTTCGAAACATGGTTATGAATATTCAACATCGGTGTCACCCTGAGGCACTCGAAGGGTGTGCGTTGGGTATACGCCAATGCACTACCGTTGATGCAAGACGTGAAGGCATGGCGATTAATGCCTTTGCCCACATGCTTCGAGAGCCTCAGCATGACACCCTTTTTAATGTTTCGAACACCTCTCGTTTAAAAACCATCGCTATATTTAGTTTGGGGTTTATTAAAATTTATTGGCGTTTAATACCGGGTTCTGGCTGGCGTTTACCTGGTAGGTGTAAATGGTATTATCATTATGTACCTCCACTACCCGGTACCCGCGATAATCGGTTCCCCAGTTGCCGCCAATGTGCGAGTCGAAAAAATGAGGGAGTTTATCGGTGTATCGCACACCATCCAACGTATGATCGTGCCCGTGGAAAGCGGCTTTCACATTCGGATAATTATGTAACAGGCTAACAGTATCAGGGCAGTTTAAAAATATGGTGGCCTCCGTTTTTAACCATTGCACGGGTGCAATATGCAAGATCACAAACACTATTTTTTTATCCGTAAGCTTATCGAGCGATGATTTTAAAAATTCATTATCCGGACAAACATATCCTCCTTTAGTATCGGCTGTATTGGCAAACACGAAAGCGACTTCATCCATTTCAATAACATATTTATCCTCGTAGCCAAAAACCGTTTTCCAGATTCCGCCATCTGCAAAATCATGATTCCCCGGAATAGTGTAACAGGGCACATCTAACTTGTCCAGGTAGTTTCTTTTAATCTCGGGCAACAAGTCGGGGCGGTTGTGTACCAGGTCGCCGTTAATGATCACCAGATCTAATTTATTTTTGTTGTGGTCCTCGTTCAGCCATTTAACCATACTGCCGGTGTAGGCAGTATAATCGGTACCTTCTTGTCCGTAGTGAATGTCTGATGCAATGGCAAACCTCAGTTTAGGTTTGGAAGTTAGTTGTCTTTTATAGACATTGTTACTTGCCGCAAAAGTATTAACAGCGGGCAAAAGACTAACAGCGGCTATACCTGCTGCGGCCTTTTCAATAAATTTTCTGCGTGAGCTCATTGGCTAAATTTAAATAAAAGTAATTATCTGTCATTAAGATATCATTAGTTCGAAATAATTAAAATACTTCTTTTTAACAAAACTCATTGGCCTCACCTAAACAGCGAAGCTCTCATGAATACCTTAAAGAAATAACAATATATGAATAATCCTCTCCAACCGCGTGCCGCCTAAGCTTTAGCGGTGGCGCAAGGAGAGGACTTTAACTTCGCGCTTTTTCAGAACCCTCTCCCCTGGAGAGGGCAGGGTGAGGCTTACCTTAACCCTTTTTGTTTTAAATATTTAGCCAGCGCAGCCGGGTTATCAGTTTGCAAGCCTTTTAGTCCTTTTTCAATAGCTTTATCCCAAACCAGTGGTCCTTCCTGGGGGCCTTGTGCGTCGGGCCAAACCGGCAAGCCAACGGCAGTGGCAAATGCAACCATCTGCGCATCGTATTCGGTATAGCCTCCATCTAATACATCAGGATGGTTTTGGCTGATAAACTTGCGTAGCGATTCGGTGTCTTTAACACTATCGGGCAAACTTACCATCAGCGGCATTGTTGGGTCAGTTTTGCGCCAGTCAGTAATTTGTGCCGGTTTGTTGATATAAATCAATACCTGTTTGTCCATATGAAACTGCTTCAGCATATTCAGCGTGGCTAAAGCATCAGCCTCCTTAAAATCAATATAAATATGAATCCTGTTTTTGCAAAGTTTTAATATCTGCTCAAACGTTGGTATATGGTAGATGGTTGTAGTATCGGGTTTACTTTTAACGCTTACCTTCAGTGCTTCTATTTGTTCAAGGGTTAGGTCTTTTACCAGCCCTTTACCATCGGTCATCCGGTTTACACTGGCATCATGCAGGCTCACCAATTTGCCATCGGCGGTTGTACGCAAATCAATCTCAATATAGTCGGCTTTATCTTTTATAGCCTGATTATAGGCCTCAATAGTATTTTCAGGATAATGAGTATGATCGCCTCGGTGCGCAACAATAATAAATTTGTGTTTTAGTGTAGGCACAGGATTAAATTGAGCTGCGGTTTGCAGCACCCAATAAAACGGTATTAATAACAAAGCTAAATATTTCATAAGGTATTATATTATTACTTATTACCGGTTACGCTGCCAATGGCATTACCCACCTCATGATTTGCATTTGCTTTAAAATCAAACCCAAGCAAATTGGCTATGGTTTGCGCCAGTTGCTTATGATAAGTGGTTGTTGGAGTTTTAATAATGCCCAATGCCGGAGTATCGGGTCCTATTACGGCAAACCAGGTTTGTTCAGAATGTAAAACATCAGCACCATGGTCGCGCCATTTTTCAAGCGGCACATCACCACGACCATGATCGCAGGTGATGATCAGCGTAGTTTTGTTTTTATACTGCGGATCAGATTGCAGGTATTGCCAAAGCTCATTAATATAGCCATCTTCCTGACGGGTACGATCCAGATAAAACTCGTAATTGCCTTCGTGGGCCATATCGTCTGTTTCATCAAAAGCGATATACAATACCTTTGGTTTGTATTGTTTCAGGTATTCTTTACCAAACTCGTAAGTCATAAAATCGATTCTGGTCGAATCACTTAAATAGGAAGGAGCCTTATGCTGCAACTCATTTAAATATTTCAAACGGCCGTTTGCATCGGCAGCAGTAAAATCCATAAATCCTGCGTTTACCAGTAAACCCGAGCGGTTAACGTTTAATATCTGCGGAAACCTTTCCCATGATGAAAAAACAGCAACTTTATTTTCAAACCCCTTTTGCTTGTTTAAAAACTCCAGCACATTTTGATTGGGGTTGATGATCGGGTCGTTGGTGTTCATTCTTACATCGGGGAAGCCTGTAAAAATTTCGTTATATCCCGGATATGAAAAATGATACGGGTTAGCTACCTCATCATGATTACCCAAGTCCCTATCGCCATAAAGCTGTCCGTTTTGAGCCACTACCGACCAAATAAAAGGCAGCAATAATTTACGGCGTTCTTCTGCCGTGGCTGCCCAGTATTTTTTTGTCATATCCTTTTTATCTTCAGTAAACTTTGAGTTGATCAAAGCTGAATCTGCCCCGCGATAAAGTTCCTGCCACCTGAAACCATCCAGCGTAATCACAATCACATTTTGCGTTTTGCCTGTTTGCGCCTTTAATTGTGCTGCTGCCACAACAACCAACAATAACAAGATTATCTTTTTCATAAAATTTGTTTTTTTGTTTAAACAGAAAAGCCACCCGTTTTTGGCGGATGGCATTTTCTGCAAAAATTTATTTATTTAAGAATCCACATGATACCGTTAATATCATCATTGCCGCCGTACTGGCTGGCCAATGCTTTTTGATAGTTAACTGTATTACCTGATCTATCACTTAAAGGATATTGGAAACGCATAGCTATACGCTGACCGTTATCAGTACCTGGACCAGTGGTAAAGTTAGGCACACCTGTTCTGCGGTAATTGAAATAAGCTTCTAAACCTGAATGGCGGAACAGCGCAAGGTATTTTTGCTTTAATATTGCTGTAAGGCCATTAGCATCAGGTGTATATTGTACCGCTGGCTGTGCATAATAAGTACTCCAGTTAATAGGAATATTAAACTCCTGGTAGTTTCCGGCATCGGTAACACCTGTTGTTGAACCTGCTGGCGGATGATAAAAATATGCAGCATAAGTTCCGCTGGTTGGGATACCGTATGACGCCATTGATGCTTGTATACCTGCTATGTAATAGGTTTCAGCATTACCTGCAGCCCAGCCACGGTTAATACCCTCGGCTATGTTAAACATCAGCTCAGGATAACCTATCTGAACGCTTGGCTCGCCGGTATAAGTTGAGTAGTAACGTTTACGATTGATGAACGAATAGCGTTGCAAACCTGCGTTGTTATACATGGTACCTAAATCCAAACCCGGATCAGCACCAACAAATGATGAAAACGCTGTTGGGCTATTGTGCAATGTATCCACTTCGTAACGTGAAGGCTCGGCAACTGCGTATACCCTTGGATCGTTCAGGTTATCGGCCAGCGCAACATATGTTTGTGACATATTTTGTCTTGAACCGCTTTGTCCAAAAATATCCGGATATTGAGGATAGTAGTTGGTATTTATTGAAGCGATAAAAGTGTATTGCAGGTTATCATTTGAATTTTGCAGCAAAGGATAAGTAGTTGGGTTAGCCAAAATTTTTGCAAACTGAGCGGGTACATTTACATCCGGATCGGCAGATTGTTTGCTTAGCTCAACCAGCAATCTTATTCTGAAAGTATTTACAACTTTTTGCCATTGAGTTAAGCTGTTGTTGTAAAAAATATCGCCCCCTAAAGTTGCACCTAAACCTGTACCGCCAACGCTTGGGTTAGCAATCAGCTGAGTCAAATCTGAGTTTGCGCTTTCCAGCCATGCTAAACACTGTATCATTACAGCTTTTTGGGTGTCATAAGCCGGCGTAAGGTTTTTTAAGCCCTGTAAAGCCTGGGTCATTGGAATATCACCTCTTTCTAAACTCATTTTGCTGAAAAAATAAGCTCTTAAAAACTTGCCCATCGCTTCGTAAGGGTTAATAGCTGCACCGCCTGATGCTGTAGCCTGGGTTTCCATAGCAATTACGTTGGTTAACGTAGTATAATAATCAGCACCGCTATCAAAATCATAGGTGTTGTTACCGTAGTAATCGTAATTGTAGATATAGTACTGACCCCAAATTTCATCTTTGTTTGATGCGTTGGGATAAACCATAGCATTTTGGGTATTGCTGGTAGTTGCACCATCGGGTAAATCAACCATATTGGTTAATACGCCTGTAAGCAACAATGATGATGATACGCTGTTTGGTAAATTATTATTTATGGTATCATCTTTAAAACTCTTTTTACAACTGCTAACCGCAAGTAACACAAGTACGGGCAGTAAATAAAATCCTGATATCTTTTTCATGGTCATTTTCCTCTTTTTGATTAGAATGTTAATTTAAAGTTGACACCGTAGCTACGTACAGTTGGTGATTGTAATACCGACTGGCCCGCTACGCCGTTGTATTGATTTAAGTCAACATCTTTAAATTCTGAGTTAGCGTAGAAATACAATAAGTTACGACCGTAAACATTAGCTGAAGCTGTTTTGATGAACGATTTTTCCAGCCATTTTTTAGGGAAATCATACCCGAAAGTAACCTCACGCAATTCAGCATAAGTTTTGCTCATTAAGTTGGCTTCGTTAACGTTATAGTACGAGCTCACGTAACCTTGTATAAAGGCTGTTTGTGAATTTGGTGTAAATGCCAGTTGGTTGTAGTTAAGGATAGCACCTGTTTTTGAATCGAAGTTAGGAGCTGTACCGTTTGAAATTACTACACCCGGACCAACGTACGAACCTGCGTAACCTGTTTTGCCAAAGTTTAACCAATCCTGGTAGCGGGCAGCACCAATAGCGCCTTCGGCAGTTAATGCGTTTGCACCACCAACCATTGTTTTTTGGTGCATGTAGTCAATCATTTTACCACCTACCGAGCCATCAAACTGGAAACCGAAGTTCCATTGTTTGTATTTGAATTTGTTTGATACTGTCCAGCTGTAATCAGCATTAGCATTACCTAAAAACTGATTTACCGGGTTTACCATTGGTGTACCGTTGGCGTTGTTTACAATTTGACCAGAAGCTGTTCTTACGAATTTGGTTCCGAAAAATGCATCTGTACGGGTACCATCAGTTACATAACCACCATTGTAGGCGTACTGAGTTTGTCCCGGAGGCAATTGATCAAAATACTGCTGGAATCTTGACCAGTTAATCAACACATTCCAGCTAAAATCATTTAATTTAACGGGTACGCCGCTTAATGAAACTTCCTGACCTGTTTTTCTGGTTTTTAAAGCGTTCAGGTATTCAGAAGTATAACCTGTAGAGGTCGCAACCGGGTTGTTCAATACCGAAAGTCCATCGATATATTGGAAAGCAGTTGCGCTTAAACCTAAACGGTTTTGTAAGAATTTAATATCAACACCTTCTTCGTAGTTTACCCTTGTTGAAGTTTGGATATTTTGTTGATATAATGCAGTGGGCGAATAACCGGCTGTTTGGTTATTATATGGTTTACCAGTTGTATAAGCCGGATTTAATGAATAGTTAGGACCGTTGTATGGTGACAAATAAGTAGCACCGTAATCAAGCGGGTTATAATTTAATGGATTAGAACCTGATGTTTGGCCACCAAAAGCAGTAATAGAGTTAAATGGTGCAGGCCCTATTTGAGCGGTGGTTTCATCAGAACGTACGTTTGAGTAAGAAGCCCTTACTTTTAAGAACGAAATAAAATCAGGCATTTTAATATAATCAGAAACAACTGATGCTACTGATAAACTTGGATAGTAATAAGTTGTTGGCACCTGGAAAGCTGATGTTTTATCAACACGACCAGTGCTTGATATAGTTGCGTATTTACCAAAGCTTGCATCTAATGAGTAAAATGCACTGGCAACCATCATGTATGAGCTAAAGCTGGTAGCCTGAACTGCGTTTAATGAATTGCTGAATGCGTATACTCCCGGTACATTCAGGTAGTTGGTAGATACCCAGCTTGAGTTGTAAGAGAAATCGCGGAAGTTACCACCTACTAAACCCGAAAGATTAACGAATTTTTTAACAGTATAGTCAAAGTTCAATAAAGCCTCGGTGTTGTTATCAAACAAATCACGACGGTCTTCACGATAATCGCCCTGGTTTCCTTCACGACCGTAAGGGTGTGCTGAATAAGGCAAATCTTCTGTGTGTAATAAGTTGTAAGTGTCAATTGCACTTCTAAGTGTAAAATTCAGGTGATCATCAATTTTATAGTTTCCTGAAAGATAGCCGTCAACGTCGTTTTTGTAATGTCCACGAGTCCAGTCCTGAACCATGAAATATGGGTTATGGTAACGGGTGTACTCTTCAAACTCTGATTGTACACCTACTTTACCCGGCTGCCATACAGCTTTTATAATAGGCTGATTAACGCTCCAGTCAGCACCTGTCCAGATAGATAAATCATAGATTAAGCTGTTAGGACCGTAAGTAACGTCAGGATAGTTATCAGTACTTTGTCTGTTATAATCAACGTTAGCTTCAATTTTAAAGCGTGGGCTTGGGTTAAATGAAGCATAGAGGTTAGCATTTGCTATGTCCAGATATTCGTCAGGAATATAGCTTTGCTGATGTTGTTGTGAAAATGAAAAACGGGTGGTATAGTTATCGCCGTTTGATGATAAAGCGATATCGTTATTAGTTTGGAAACCTGTTTGCAGGAAATCGGCCAGGTTGTTAGCACCACGTGCTACCCATGGAGTTCCCTGGCGTACGCCATTAACTACAGGGCTATCAAACTGAGGGATTAACTGACCAGCAAAATATGGACCCCAGATATCATAATCGCTATCCACGCCACCTGGTGCACCACCTTTACCATCAACAAACTCATAAAATTCGTTTTCACCTGGTCCAAATGAATGTTGTGTTCTTGGGAAAGTAAGGAAACCTTTGTTAATTACTGTACTGCTGTTTAATTCAACGTGAAATCCTTTTGAATTTTTGTCTCCTTTTTTAGTAGTAATCAAAATAGCACCGTTTTGTGCGCGGCTACCATATAATGCAGCAGCAGCAGGGCCTTTTAATACAGTATATGTTTCAATATCATCAGGGCTTAAGTTAAATGTATCAGTATTGATAGGGAAACCATCAACAACATACAGGGTAACTGCATCACCACGCATTAAAACGCTTGGTTGACCCAATAGCTCTGCCGAAGCACCTACCGATAAACCAGCAACTTTACCTGTTAAACCTGTAATAGGGTTAGGGTCACGAGCTGTAGTTAAATCAGCACCATCAACTGTTTGTGTTGCATAACCTACGCGGCGTACTTCTTTTTTTACGCCCAATGCGGTTACAACCACTTCGTTTAATGATTTGCTGCTGCCTTTAAGGTTAATGTCAATAACGGCATCATCACCAACTACTACTGTTTGTGGCTCAAAGCCAATAAAAGTAAATGTTAATGATTGGCCTTTTGTTGCTGAAATTAAATAGCGGCCATTAATATCGGTTACACTGCCTTTGTTTGTGCCGGTAACCTTTACGCTTACGCCAGGCAGTGGCTGATGCGTATCGTCAGTAACCGTGCCTGAAATTTTTGTTTGCGCCCATAAAAGCGTTGGGGCAATACAGAATAACATCACCGTTACAACGGTTTTTAGTTGTTTGTAAATCTGTTTCATCTGTTAATGTTTAATAGTGAAGAAAAGGAGTTTTTCATTCAGCAATACTAAACTTTGTTTATTATCACTAAACTAAGTTTAGATTAAACAATTCTTAAGATTAGATGTAAAACAGGTTAAGAAGTGGCTTTTTATGTGTGGAGATGTTACGTTGATGTTACAAAAGCTTAATACTGATTTTTTAAAAATTCTGCCATTGGTTGGCCCATTAAGCCTCACCTAAATCCTCTCCAACCGCGTGCCGCCTTAGCTTTAGCGGTGGCGCAAGGAGAAGACTTTAACTTCGCTCTCTTTTGGGACCCTCTCCTTTGGAGAGGGCAGGGTGAGGCCCCAAACCGGCTTTGTATTACCAACCAATCAATTACCTGTTTAAATGATCAAGCGCCAGCTTTTTCAGGTATTCAACGTTGTTTACCGGAACGTTCATTTCTTTTGCGGTATCGTCCCAGTAACGTAAACGGATTATTAATTCGGCATCAGGGTTCGCTTCAAATTCATCAGCTTCCATGCTGCTCATCACACCGCCCTGAAACTCCAATGTAGTCTTGCTGGCAGGTGATAGTTTATTATAGTACTCGGGATATTTATAGGTAAGATAACGTTTGGCCAATACATGGCCCTGTACTAAGGCTGCTACTCTTTCCGAAAAACCGCGCTCCAGTAAATAATCAGCACCCAGCTTTTCATGGTCTACATTACCCATGCCGTCCATGCTCTCCGCTTCGCCGGCATCAGCACATAAATGGCCTATATCGTGAAAAAACGCAGCCAGAATCACCTCATCATCGTACCCTTCCTCTTCGGCCAGCAATGCAGCCTGCGACATGTGCTCTAACTGTGAAACCGGCTCGCCAATATAATCCTCATCGCCAAATTTATCGTACAATGAAAACACTTCATTCACTATGGCTTGATTATTATTTTTCGGCGACCGCATTATTATATATTTTTTCCAAATAAAAGGCTTTAATATTATGATAATATTAACATACAATAATTCCTTTTGCCAATAATAATAATTGCCAAATTCGTAAATGGCTAATACAATCATAACAATGGCTTTTAAAACCCACTCCTAGTTAACCAGGAAGATATTTTCAAAAAAAAGCAACAACTGCGCAAAAAATGCGTCTGAGTAACAATGGGTGCATTGTTTTAACTTTTATTAACAAAAAGAAGCTTTGTGCTCATTTGCTTTATTTATTACTTTGCACCCGTCAACCCTGTCACCCAATGGAAGAAGATATCCTGATTCAAATCAGTAACCGAATTAAAGAACGCCGACGAGAAAAAAACATAACTGTACAGGAGCTCGCACAACGGGCAAGCGTGAGCAAGGGTTTAATATCGCAAATTGAAAATAGCCGTACCATCCCTTCGCTTATTGTATTGATAGAAATTATCAAGTCGCTCGAAATTGATTTGAATGAGTTTTTTAAGGATATCCGCTCAAAAAGCTCCAGTGCTCCCATCCTGGTAAAACGTAAGGAAGAATATAGCCATTTTGAAAAAGAACATGCCCTGGGTTTTCACTACCAACGCATTTTTACCCAATCCATCACCCAAAGTACAATCGACATTGTTATACTTGAACTGGAACCTGATGCAATAAGGCCACTGGTTGAAACGGATGCTTTTGAATACAAATACATTCTCTCCGGAAAAGTAGAGTATCAATTTAATGAAGAATTTATAGCACTTAATGAGGGCGATTCCATGTTGTTTGATGGCCGCATTCCGCATACCCCAAAAAACCTCGGTACAACAGTTGCCCGCATGCTGGTAATTTATTTTTTTGAGGATAAGAAGTAAACTGGTCATTAGTTCATTGGTCATTGGGTCATTGATAAACTGTAACTGCTCATTCGTAACTAATTAGTAACTGTCAGCTGATAACCGGCAACTGCCTATTACCTCCAATCTTAATCAAACCTTAACATTAATTTCGTTTGGTATTAATAAACTAAGTTTAGTATTGCTCAACAATTATTGAGCAATTATGTCCATAAAATTAGTAGTATTTGATATAGCCGGCACTACGGTAAAAGATGACCACGATGTAAGCAAAGCCTTCCAGGCGGCATTAAAAAAATCACATTACGAGGTTCCTATCGAGCTGATAGATCCGCTGATGGGCTACGAAAAAACGCTGGCTATAAAACAAATTCTGCGCCTGCACGAGCATAATGATGCTAAAATAACTTCCGAACTAGTAAGCAAAATACATACTGAATTTGTAAAGCAAATGATAAGCCACTACCAGGTGGCCGAAGGCATTGAGCCACTGCCCAATGTTGAAGAAACTTTCGCCAAACTGCATGAACAGGGTGTAAAAATAGGTATCAATACTGGCTTTAGCCGCGATATTGCCGATACCATAGTAAGCCGCCTGCAATGGCTAGAAAAAGGTTTGATAGATTATGTAGTAGGTTCTGACGAAGTGGAGCTTGGTCGCCCTTATCCTTTTATGATCCAGAAAATGATGCTGGAGGCCGGTATTGAAAGGCCAAAAGAAGTTGCTAAAGTTGGCGATACCGAGGTTGATATCCGCGAAGGGCAAAATGTGGGCTGCAAATATGTTATCGGTGTTACCACGGGCACTTTTACCCGCGAGGAACTGGAGCCTTATAACCCTACGCATATAATCGATGATATAGCACAGGTACTTGAAATTATAAAAGGATAATCATGAAAGCTTTGCATAGCCTGCGCGCAAAAGTTGCCAAATGGCCCTATTCATTATTATCAGTTTTTGCGGCAGTATCGGCATTTGGGGCATACACCTCCATGTATGCATTCCGCAAGGCATTTGCCGCTGGCACTTTTACCGGTCAGCAATATTTCCATGTCGATTATAAAGTTTGGCTGGTTATAGCCCAAATTATAGGCTATACCATGAGCAAATTTTACGGCATAAGGTTTATTGCCGAAATAAAAGAGGGCAAACGCGGCGTTACCATTTTATTACTTGTGGCCATTGCCTGGCTGGCGCTGTTAGGTTTCGCCTTAGTACCTGCGCCTTACAATATCATTTTCTTATTTGTAAACGGATTCCCACTGGGCTTAATATGGGGCCTTGTTTTTGGGTATCTGGAAGGTCGCCGCTCAACCGAGTTTATGGCAGCTGTATTATCTATTAGCTTAATATTTGCCTCCGGGTTTGTAAAAACAGTGGGACGTACTTTGTTACACGTATTCCCTATCAGCGATTTCCAAATGCCTTTTTTAACCGGTGCCGTTTTCGCCATCCCGTTGGTATTGTTTGTATTTTTTTTGGAATTGATGCCTCAGCCTACTGCCGAAGACATCAAATTGCGTACTAAACGTGCTCCTATGAATGCCGAAGAACGTCGTTATTTTTTGCAGCGCTTTATGCCGGGGGTAATTTTAACTTTAATTATTTACGTACTGCTAACCGTTATGCGCGATGTTCGTGACAATTTTGAGGTAGAGATTTGGGCTAGTTTAGGCGTAAAAAATAACATGATATTTACCAGCACCGATACTAAAATATCAGTAATTGTACTCGTAGCTATAAGTTTGTTGATTTTGGTCCGCAAAAATTTACGTGCCTTTAGCATTATCCACTTAATGATTATTGGCGGCTGTGTTTTAATCGGTGCCTCAACAGTGTTGTTCTCTTTAAAAATGATAAGCCCCACAAGCTGGATGACAATGGCTGGCTTAGGCTTATACCTGGGCTATGTACCTTATAACGCCATCTTCTTTGAGCGGATGATAGCCACCTTTCATTACAAAAGTAATGTAGGCTTTATTATTTATGTGGCCGATTCATTAGGTTACCTCGGCAGCGTTACCCTACTACTGGTAAAAGAACTGGGCAGGCCAAACATTAGCTGGGCCGATTTCTTTAGGCAAGGGGTAGTTTTTGTAGCCGTTATTGGCGGTATTGCTGCCACCTTATCGCTTCTTTATTTTTTACAAAGTGCCCGCAAAAACAAACAAACGCTGAGTGAACTAAACATACAACCAGCATGACAACAACATCAAAAAGTGCAATAATAATAGGGGCCGGCATAGTTGGTTTGGCCACCGCGCGTGCCCTGGCTATAAGGGGATATAAAATAACCGTTTTTGAGCGCAACGAAAAGGCAGTCGGTGCATCCATCCGTAATTTTGGCATGGTATGGCCCATTGGACAGGCAACGGGTCCTATGTTTGACAGAGCCATGCTATCGCGCAGCATATGGAAAAAGGTTTGTACCGAATCCAAAATATGGCATAACGAGGTTGGCTCGCTACATCTGGCTTATCACGATGATGAGCTACAGGTAATTAATGAATATGTTGAAGTAAACCGTCAATACCGCGATTGCTCGGTACTCAGCCCAGCTCAAGCCCTGCAAAAATCGCCGGCTGTTAATCCCGATGGTTTAAAAGGTGCACTATGGAGTGGTGAGGAAATGATTATTGAATCGAGAGTAGCAGTTGGTCAGGTTGCTAAATATCTGGCCGAAAAATACAGTGTTCAATTTCACTGGAACACCGCCATCAGTCGTATAGAGCATCCCAAAGTAATATCAGGCAGCCGCAGTTGGGAGGCTGATGAAATATTTGTTTGTAGCGGTGCCGATTTTGAAACCCTGTATCCCGAATTTTTCCTCGAAACGCAGATAACTAAATGCAAACTACAAATGATGCGCCTGGTTACCCAGCCTGATGAATGGCGCATTGGCCCGTCGCTGTGCGGTGGTTTGTCAATGATTCATTATCCAGGTTTTCAGGCAGCAGCATCGTTACCAGCTTTGCGTAAGCGTTATGAGGAACAATATGCCGAATACCTTAAATGGGGCATCCATGTTATGGTATCGCAAAATGGCAGCGGCGAATTAACTATCGGCGATTCGCACGAATATGGGCTTGTACATGATCCGTTCGACAAGGAATTTATTAATAATATGATAACGGACTACTTACATACTTTTGCCAATTTTAAGGACTGGAAATTGCTGCAGTCATGGCATGGTATTTATCCCAAAATGACTAACGGGCAAACCGAATTAATTTTTGAAACAGCACCCGGCGTTACCGTTATTAACGGCCTCGGGGGCAATGGAATGACACTTTCGTTTGGTTTGTGCGAGCAATATATCGGGAAAAGGAATTCTTAAATAAGTAGCAGCAGTTTAATCTTACATCTAACAAAATATGGATAACAGAAGAGATTTTTTAAAAAAAGCGGCTCTTTTAACAGGCGCGGCAGGTATAGCAAACTTTTTACCGCCCTCCATTCAAAAGGCAATGGCCATTAATCCCGATCCGGGCAGCACCTATATGGACGCCGAGCACATTGTTATCCTGATGCAGGAAAATCGCTCGTTCGACCACGCCTTCGGTACGCTTAAGGGTGTGCGGGGATACAATGATCCGCGTGCAATTGACCTGCCTAACAAAAACAAAGTTTGGCTGCAATCCAACAAAAAGGGCGAAACCTATGCGCCTTTTCGTTTAGATATTAAAAATACCAAAGCCACCTGGATGAGCTCCTTGCCGCACTCATGGCGCAACCAGGTAAATGCCCGTAACGAAGGCAAATTCGACAAATGGCTGGATAACAAACGTAACAGCATACCAGAGTATGCCAACATGCCGTTAACGCTGGGCTACCATACCCGTGAAGATATTCCATTCTATTATGCCCTGGCAGATGCTTTTACCGTTTGCGATCAGAATTTTTGCTCATCATTAACCGGAACCAACCCCAACAGGCTTTATTTTTGGACAGGCACCGTGCGCGAAAAGCAGGATGAAAATGCAAGAGCTAATGTTTGGAACGATGATATGGATTATGGCACTCTTAAATGGGACACCTTCCCCGAGCGTTTGGAAGATGCCGGTATATCATGGAAGTGCTACCAGAACGAAGTAGCCATTGATACCGGGTTTGATGGCGAAGAAGATCCATGGCTATCAAATTTTCAGGATAATCCGCTGGAGTTTTTTGAGCAATACAATATCCATCTGCACGAGCCGCACATAGCTGCGCTACAGAAAAGAGCCGAAGAACTACCCGGCAAAATTGATGAACTGCAAAAAAAATTTGATGCTTTGCCTGCCGGCGATAAGCAAGCTCCGCATTTAAAGGGGCAGTTAAGGGAGATGAAATCGTACCTTGATGCGGTAACTAAAGCGCGCGAGTTATACAAACCAGGCATGTTTGATCAACTGACCGATCGTGAGAAAAGTCTGCATCAAAAAGCATTTAGCAATAACAAAAACGATCCTGATTTTCATCAGCTAACTGCTTTAAAATATAACGATGACGGTGTTGAGCGCGAGTTTCAGGTACCGAAAGGTGATATATTGCACCAGTTTAGGGACGATGTAAAAACCGGTAACCTGCCTACCGTATCATGGCTATCAGCTCCTGAACATTTTTCTGATCACCCTAGCTCGGCCTGGTTTGGCGCCTGGTATGTGTCAGAAGTAATGGACATTCTTACCCAAAACCCCGATGTTTGGAAAAAGACCATTTTCATACTTACTTACGATGAGAACGATGGTTATTTTGACCACGTACCACCATTTGTAGCACCACACTCACATAAAGAAGGTACCGGTAAAGTATCTAAAGGCATTGATACCCGCGTGGAGTTTGTAACGCTTGAGCAGGAACTTGCCCGCAACAATTTCCCCGAAGTATTTAACAAGGAGAGTTCTATCGGATTGGGCTACCGCGTTCCAATGGTAATTGCATCGCCATGGAGCAAAGGCGGCTGGGTAAATTCAGAAGTATTTGACCATACCTCTACCCTTCAGTTTTTGGAACGCTTTCTGAACCAAAAAACAGGTAAAACCATCAAAGAAGAAAACATAAGCGATTGGCGACGTACTATATGCGGCGATCTTACCTCTGTTTTCAGACCATTTAAAGGCAATGAAATTCCGACATTGGAGTTTTTGCCGAAAGATGAATTTGCAGAAAGCATCCACAAGGCACAATTTAAAAAAGTGCCTGATGATTATAAGCTTTTAACCCCCGATGAAATAGCTGCTATTAATAAAGCTCCTCATACCTCGCCTTATTTACCAAAACAGGAAAAAGGCATTAAGCCATCATGCGCGTTGCCATACCAGTTATACAGCGACGGTAAATTAAATGTTGATAAAACTGCCTTCACCCTAAACTTTACCGCCAGTAACGAGATATTTGGCAAAGATGCCACCGGCTCGCCTTTTAACGTTTATGCGCCCGGCAAATATTTGCAGCACATTGATGACAAAGAGGTAATGGGCGATGTACGCACATGGGCCTATACAGCCGTTGCAGGCGATACACTAACCGATGTATGGCCGTTACATGAGTTTGAAAATAGTAATTATCATTTGCGGGTGTACGGTCCTAACGGTTTCTTCCGCGAGTTTAAAGGCAACGCTGCTGATCCTGCTGTTGAAATAACCTGCGAATACCAGCGCAGCCTTACCGACAGTAAAAAGTTAACCGGCAATATTGAGTTAACCTTGATTAGCCTTGGTAAAGCCCAGCATATTATTGAAGTTATTGACCACGGTTATAAAACCAATAACCGTAAGCGTGTGCTTGAACCAGGCGCTAAATCAACAATAGCATTTGATTTGGTTAATAGCTACGGATGGTATGATTTCAGTGTAAAAATAACAGGCAACGAAACCTTTGAAAAACGCTATGCCGGTCGTGTTGAAACAGGCAGATCAAGTTACAGCGACCCACAGATGGGTAATGTGATAGGATAATTATTATGAGTGTTAGGAAGATGATAATCAATTAAAAAAATTGTCATCTCCTGTGCTATAGAGAAGGGTTTTTGCTCCGGAAAAGCATGTGATTATTGCGTATTGCAGAAGATTATTCACTTCGTCACCCATGACATATAGCGGTATTAAACTTACGAAATTTTTAAAATTTCGTAAGCTTAATACCGTGAATGGCCCCATCAGGGTCGAATATTGGTAGAAAAAAACGATAACAATTATGTCGTGCCGTAGGTACGAAAGCTATACGCAGGCAAGGTGGCGTACCTACAGCACGCTAAAATTGGTCACAACAATATTTCTACCGATATTTTGCACCTATGGCGCATCATTGTCATTTCAGCTTCAAAACGCTCTGGGTTTTAACACTCAGAATGACAAAAAGGCTTTTTGGAATCTCCCGAATGCTTATGTATAAAAATATCAAAGGGCTGTTTTCAAATCGAAAACAGCCCTTTTTCTTTGCTTTATGTTTTAAATATCTTAAGCTTCTAATATTCTCCTTAAATAATTGATCTGGCCCAGGTGATAGGTTAAATGACCATAAAAATAAGTAAGGTAAAATCGGGTGTTGTGAATACCTTGATGCTCCATTGGGTATTGTTTTTCCAGTTCTTCTTCGCTTATGTTTTCGAGGGCTGCTCTAACCACAATTATCAGGCTATCTATTCCGCTTATTAATTTTTCCCGGGGAATACCTGTATCAGTAAACTCTGCGTCCCTGTTTCTAACATAACCATTATGGGCAATGTTAACACCAACGCTAAAATTAAGGCTCCCGGTCAAATGATTCACCAGCGTACCTGCGGCATTGCTTATACCATCCAATTTTTTCCAAAGGTTAGCTTCATCTTTAAAGCTGTTTACTTCATCTTTTAACTTGGTAAGCTGAAGCTCAAATAGCGCAGCGAAAATATTATCCATTGTTTTTAGGTTCTAATTAATGGTGCAATATACAAATGTAATATTTATGCGAGTCAAGATATTAGAGCCAGGAATCAAGAAAAAAGTAGCAATATTCTTGCTTAATGTCATATTTGATTAGATATTTCGAAGGTGTAAAATAGCCTGTGTCGCCATCTATTTACTTATCAGCTTATTTTCCTGACTCTTGGTTCTTAACTCTTGATTCGCGTTATTTACCATTAACTACCCGATTGTAAGGGATTATTCATCACCCCGGTAAATAATATCAATCCGGTATTTACCTGTCTTATGGCAAATATAAATGGATGATCAATTATTGTTGGCTGAGGGATGGGTGCTGCAGTTGTTCCCACCACCACAACAGTTGCCGCGGCGGCTGTTGTGCCGCTTTCGTCAACTTCCACATAGGCTTTATGATAAACATTACTTATTTGCAGCGGCAATCCTGTGCTTATGCCGCTAAAATCAGCAGTGGGTGTAAAAGCGATACCCAGGCCCAGCTCCGTTAACGGGCTATTAAGGTTCACACTATAGCTAAATTTAAACTTAGGCAGTTTTAATTCTGCATTGGTTGCATGTAGGCTGTTCGTCCATAGGTTCCATTTGGCCGAGTCGAGCCCTGCTGCCAACTGTTGTACTGTTGTACCATCGGCAGGCATAGCTATTACCATACTGTAGCGATTATTGGAGTAAGGCAATTCAAAAACATGCACCTCGCTATTGTCAAATCTTTTAAAATCAACTTTGCCGTCCATAAAACTGGTGGTCACCTGGCTGTTATTGGCAAGGGTAAAAGGCAGCGGTGTTGTTTTAGCAGGATCAAACTTTTCATTCCACACACTTTTAAAATAAATGGCATTAACCAGGTACATCATATCTGTAGACGATATGGAATTTACGATGGAGGGTATGGCTCCATTGGTTTCGTTGCTTACCCAGTTATTGATTGTGGTTACTGATGAAGCATCGTTAAAATTAAGCGCCTGCACTTTAGCATTAAAGTAGGTACTGTTAGTTTGCAAAAACTGGGGCACCACACTGAAACCCTGCCTGTACCAAATTGAATTGGCAATTTTTACGGTGGTATTCGGATCCAGTTCGGGCAAATTTGTCAGCAGGCTTTGATAATACGTGTTTATTTGAGCGGTGGTAAGCGTATTAAAATTAAGCACTTTTTTAAAGGCATCAAGGGTAGCACCATTGGCGCCATTGCTGGTCATGCCTAATGCAAAACTAACCGACAGCGGCGATGCAAACAGGTTGACAGCTGACGTATTTGCGCTATCTAAATTTTTAAACAAACTTAAGGTAAACGCATTGTCCGATGTTACCTTTTGTTGCTCAAATGCCGAAAGTACCAGGTCCTTTCCCGGGCCTGAGTGAGGGGTAACTGTTGACTTTTTGCAGGAAGCAAAGCCAATAAACAATAAACAGAGGGCCAACAGCGGAGTTTTGCGATTTACCATAATAAGTTCTAGATTAAATAATTTATTTTCACCTGGTTATTACGTCATTACGCAACACATTTACTGAATGCTACAGCAGAGAAAAAATTAATTAACCATTACAACTTCGGTTGTGGTAAGCTCTTTTGGTCTGGTGTTTTTATTTAAAAAAGATGGTTTAAGTCGGCTTACCCAATAACGCTGGTAAGTGCTTAATGTTTCTATGATCCAGCCTTTTTTGGTCAATCCGTTAACTACGCTTACCGGGGCGTATAGTATAAACGGTTTTGAAGGCAGTTCGCCTTTGCCGTCGGCATCAATTTTAATAACGGGGGCATCAATATAAAACTCAAATACGGTAACATAATCATCGCCCAAAACAACTACCGGAATATGGTTATGATTATTTTTATCGATATAAACAGCCGCCTCGCTTGCTGCCTGGTATTTCATTAACGAAGGGTAAAAAGACAGGTTGAGGTAAAGGTTTACAATAAATGATATTATCGCCGTACGATATACAATTTTAGGAATATTGGAACTGCCTGCCTCGTACGGAAAAACCATCATCAATAAAAACAATATACCCAAACTAATAGCCGTAACCCAGCTAAAAATTTGCGGCCTGAAAAAATACTGCAGCGCGCAAACCACCACCAGCAATAAAACAATTAAGATGGCTTGTGTAACGCCAATAGCACGCTGTGTTTTTTGTAGTTTGATGTAATACAAATACTGCGCAGTAAGCACTGCAAAAAAAGGAAAAACGATGTTTAAGTAATGAGGCAACTGAAACTTTGATGCTGAAAACAATAAGAAAGTAAGCAATGCCCCACTTATACAAAACCACTCGTGCGCCTTTACATTTTTGCTACCCTTTTTTATGTATTGAAAAACAGCTGCAAACATTAACAACGACCATGGTAAAAATGCCCACAAGGCAGTATGCACAAAAAAGAAAGGATCACCGTGGCCTTTGATGGGGCCCGTATTGAAAAACCGACCAAACTGGCTATCCCAAAAGAAAAAACGGATGCCCGAAACGCCTTTTTGCCCAAAAACCACCTTTTCAGGGTGAAGGTCAAACTGTTGGTACAGGCACCATAACTCGGGCAATATCAATATGGCTATTAAAATTATAGCCAACAACCATCGCCAGCTAAACAGCATCTTCCATTCGCGGGTAATTATAAAATGGCCGGCAATAGCACCGCCTATGGGCACCAGGGCAAACATACCCTTGGTCATGATGGCGCAGGCAGTAAAAATGCATCCAGCCAACAGTTGCCAAAAACTATTATTCTGGTAAGCTTTGTATAAATGATAAACAGCGGCAATAATTAACCCGGTTAAGTAAGGCTCGGCGCGCACATCATTATCCGATAGTACAATATGCTGGGCCGTTAACAATATCAACACACTTAATAAGGCTACCTGTTTGTTGTAAAGATCTTTTGCAAACAGAAACGTGTACCTGGCACCTATCAACAAAAAAAGTATACCGGGCAGTTTATAGGCCCATGTTGTAAAACCAAATAAGTTGAAGGATAATGCCGTAATCCAGAATGGGAAATGTGGCTTATCCAGCCAGTCGGCATCATGATAAAAAAGGTTCACATAATCGTGCCTTAATACCATGTTTTTAGCAATAAGGGCATATAGCGCACCATCAGGACCCATTATGGGGATAAAAAGGCCGCTAAAGTTTATCATTATAGCCAAACCGATAAAAAGGTAAAGCCATTTATATTGCGAAGCTGATTGGGGTTGAGTCATAGTATATCAGAAAGTAAAGATAAACAGATTTTAACGAACGTTCTATCAACATTTTTACAGTAATTTTATAGCGAATGCGCCTTATATCTCCTAGATTTAATCTACAAAAAAATCCCTTTTGTTGTGCATTTAATCTTTTTATTGAAGGCAACCAAAGGCATAAAATCATCGTCATTACCAATAAATAATATTAACCCTGAATTTACTCATGGAAAGAAGAAATTTTTTAAGAAACACTGCGATAACTGCTGCTTCATTAGCGCTTTTTAATAAAAAGAGTTTTGCCGGTATGCTGGCCGACCCATCTTATCAGTTTAAAACCCTGCGCAACAACGTGGGCATATTTGCAGAACAAGGCGGAACCATTGCCTGGATGATAAACAAAGAAGGTATTGTTGTGGTTGATGCCGAGTTTCCGGATCAGGCAACGCACCTGATAGGTTTGCTGAAAAAACAATCTGATTTGCCTTTCGAGTGGTTGATCAACACGCACCACCATGGCGACCATACCAGCGGCAATATTTCATTTAAAGGCGTAGTTAGCAAAGTTGCGGCCCATGAAAATTCGCTTGCTAACCAAACTACTGTTGCTATAAAGCAAAAAACAGAAGACAAACAATACTATCCTAATACTACCTTTAAAGATACCTGGAAAATAAAAGTAGGCGACGAACATATCAAAGCCTATTATTTTGGCAGGGGCCATACCAATGGCGATGCCATGATCCATTTTGAAAATGCCAACATTGTGCACACCGGCGATTTGGTATTTAACCGCCGTTATCCATTTGTTGATAACAGCGCAGGTGCATCAGTAAAACATTGGCCGGTAGCTTTGGAACATGTCCGCAAACAGTTTGACAAGGATACCATATTTGTATTTGGCCATGCTTTTGATCCGCAAAAAGTTGTAGGCACTATGGACGATGTTATTGCCATGCAAAACTTTATGGAAAAACTGGAAGATTATGTGGTAACAGGTATAAATGCAGGTAAAACTAAAGATGAGTTGCTGCAAGCAACAGTGATTCCAGGTATTACCGACTGGCAGGGCGATGGCATACAGCGTGGTATTACCGCTGCTTATGAAGAGTTGAAGGGCTAAACATGACACGATTAAGGGATTGGACTAAGATTTTTAGGATTGAATGGAGTTATTAGATTAAGAGATTTAAAGGATTTGCAAGAATCAAATCCTTTAAATCTTATTCAAAAAGAATCCAGTCCATCAAGAAAATCCCTTAATCGTGTCAATCTTAGTTCAGACGTTCTATTACATCATCAGTCGTGCCGGTTTCGCCCATTCTTGGGAAGATGGTTTTTAAGCTATTTTCGTGTGCAGTGGCAACCATGTCAGTCATGGCATCGGTAGCAAAAGTAATATTATAACCTCTTTCGCTTGCCTGGCGGGCAGTGCCCTCTACACCAATACTGGTTGATATACCACCTATTACAATACCGGTTATTTCTTTTTTCTTTAACTCCTCATCAAGGGCTGTTTCAAAAAAAGCACCCCAGGTATGTTTAGTAATAAATATATCATCGGGCTGTACGTTTACTTCGGCCACAATCTCTGCCCAATCTTCTTTAAATACGATGTTCGATGCCGGAGCCGGGTCTTTACGTGAAGTTGTCCATTTAGCACCTGCCGGGTTTACATTTACATATACTATCGGTAAACCGGCTTTACGAAAAGCATCAACCAGCTTTGCAGCATTAATCAAAATGCCTTCAACAGGGTGAGCCAATGGAAATCCAACAATACCTTTTTGCAGGTCGATTAAAATCAGGGCGGTTTTTTTATCTAATTCGGTAATCATAGCTTTTGATATTTAACAAAGCAAAAATAATAGTTTGATATTCAACTAATATTTATTTAATGAAAAGCTATTATATTTTTACAAAGGCACATCTTCATCAAACTTTTATTATTCTATATTTAAACATCCATCCTAAAATTATGTTTAAATACTTTAAAACACTTGCCTTTATCTTGCTATTGCCGGCAATATTGCATGCGCAAAACGAACCTACGGTTATCCCGCTGTGGCCAAAAGGAGCACCCGGTTTTGAAAACCGCCGCAATGAGCCCGAACAGGCAAAAGATTATTGGGTAAAAAACATTCATAATCCATCGTTAACGGTATTTCTGCCTCCAAAAGATAAAGCAAATGGTGCCGCAGTAGTGATTTGCCCCGGCGGCGGCCATAGGTTATTGGTTTGGACGGCCGAGGGTGTTGATCCGGCTAAGTTTTTAAATAGCTTGGGCGTTACGGTATTTGTCTTAAAATACCGCTTAGGGCGCGACACCTTATCGCCCTACAAAATAGAAGTACACGCCCGCGAGGATGGCCTGCGTGCCATGCGCCTGGTTAGAAGCAAAGCCGCTGAGTATGGCCTGGACACCAGCCGTATTGGTATGATGGGCTTCTCAGCAGGTGGCGAGGTGGTAGATATGACAGCCTTCGGACCAAACAAACCCGATCCTAATGCAGCAGATCCGATAGACCGTTTAAGCGCAATGCCCAAATTTCTGATTCAGATATATCCCGGTCCGCTTTTTATTCCGGATGTGGTTCAGCATGATGCACCTACGCTTTTCCTGCTGGCTGCTAATGATGATCCTTGTTGCTCTATATCATTAATACAACTGCTTGAAAGATATCGCGCAGCAAAAGCACCTGTTGAAGCGCATTTATTTACGCAGGGACAGCATGGCTTTAATATGGGCTACCGGTCCAAATTAAAATCGGTAAGCAGTTGGCCGCAAAGGCTGGCGGATTGGTTATCAGACAATAATATTTTACAGCCGGAAAAACCGAAGGTGATGCATGCCCAATAAAGATCTTGTATTTCTACAAGTAACTTAGCCACCACTGGTGATGTGTTTTCTTGTATTGGCTAAACCAGCGGCAAGGGAAATAGAGTATCACAATAACCAATAGCCAAACCAGGTAAACGCCAAACAGGTTAAAACCCATATCGGCTGGCCTAAAAAGGAAGCCCGAGTTTTTGCTAACGATTTGGTTGGTATGATATCCTGATGCAAAAAACAGGATAACATCAAACGTTCTGATCAGATAAAAGTGCAGTACGTAGTAAAAAAATGGCACGTTACCATAAACTATCAAAATGTTGGTAAACTTGTTTTGAATATTCTCAATCAGCGATAATATAACTAGTGAAGTACCAATAGTCATGCACGAATAAAGCAGCGAAGGTGGGTATTTGCTCACATTTAAAAACGAAAGAACGGTATAAACGCCATCACGCTGTATACCCCATGGGTTAGGATCGCCGTATTTATTAATCACTCTTAAAACTACAAACAGCACAAGCGTGCTAATGCCGGCAAAACGCAAAATCTTCTTCCTTTTTTGCGCGTCAAAGGATGGCGTGTACAATTTGCCAAAAACAAAACCCAAAAACATAATGCCTGTCCAAGGTATGATGGCATACAAATCAAACGCAAAATGATTTGAGCCCAGAGAAATAACAGAACCCTGTGCTGTTAAAAATAAATTATCCAGGCTACTGGCCAATCCCGTTTTTGGGAAGGTTACATAATCCAGTATATCGTGACAAAAGAATATTAATCCGCCTAAAACAGCAATTACGGTTAATGGCGCCCTTACTACCAGGCCCAGCAAAATCATGCTCCACCCAATTGCCCACAGCACCTGCAAAATAAATACGTTATAAAAAGGATTCAATGAAAAAGCAAAGGTTAGTATAACCACCTCCACAAAAACAAGCCATAACCCACGTTTTATCAGGAAAGCGCTTAGCTCAGCCTTTGTGCGGCGGGTACCTGCTATATGGGCCGAAATACCGCTCAAAAAAACAAAAGTAGGCGCACAAAAATGAGTGATCCACCTCGTAAAAAACAGTATCGGGGTGGTGGTAGCCATATCAGTTGGATCACTGTTAATACTCACATGGTGGAAAAAATCACGTACATGATCTAAAGCCATTATCAACATAATGGCGCCACGCAAAATATCAATTGAACTGATCCTTTTTTTTACTAAAGGCTGGGTTATTTCTGCCATTGTGAAAGTTCTTTTTAAGGTTAGTTAAATAGTGTTTCAAGATACAAATATTTTATTTTAGGTTGATTAGCAGGAGTAAATTACTGAAGCTGCCAAATTATCTGTTACTAAAATGTAATAAAAGCCAAAAGCCAAACCATTGAACATATAAAAGTGTTAACTTTAATAAAAACCCATTTTTATGGCAAACTTTCAGGAAATAATAGCATCAGATAAACCCGTGTTGGTTGATTTTTCGGCAGAGTGGTGTGGTCCTTGTAAAATGATGCCGCCTATACTAAAGCAAGTAAAAGATGCCCTGGGCGATAAGGTTACCATTATAAAAATTGATATCGACAAAAACCCATCGGCAGCCAGCGCCTATAAAATTCAAAGCGTACCAACGTTAATGATATTTAAAAACAGCCAAACCAAATGGCGCCAAAGCGGTGTGTTGCAAGCCAGTCAACTGCAACAGGCCATACAGCAGTTTGTATAAATATTGTTATAATAGGCTTTGTAATTTGGCTAAACCGGTCATTGTACTATCTTTATAAACGTGATCCATACCACCTACAGGAATAACACGCAGCGATTACGCGGTAAAATCACCCATAGTAACCTTTGTTGTACCGTTACGCGTAATAGGTAATAAGCTTACTATTATGCGAGCCAAGATATTAGAGCCAGGAACCAAAAAAAAAGTAGCAATGCTCTTGCTTAATGTCATATTTGATTAGATATTTCGAGGGTGCAAAATAAACTGTGTCACCATCTATTCACTTATCAGCTTATTTTCTTGACTCTTAGTTCTTAACTCTTGATTCGCGTTATTAATATACGTTTAAAACAAAGCATATTAGCTTTTACTCCGGGCAGTTAAAGGTGTGGTTGATGTTTGGGGGTGCGGACAAGTAAAAGATTTGATTTGCTTACCCCATAGAACCAACATCCTAATGAATAAACTATTTATACTGACCTGCCTGGCTGCGGCCCTTTGCTTTAAGGCTGTAGCACAGGAAATTTCAATCGATAAAGGATGGAAATTCAGCACCGGAGATTCTGCGCAATGGGCATCGCCCAATTATAACGACCAGCATTGGAAATCAATTGACGTATCGCACAACTGGGAAGCACAGGGCTATCCGGATTATGATGGTTTTGGCTGGTACCGGCTACACATGGTCATCCCATCAACGCTAAAAGAAAAAGCATATCTTAAAGACAGTATCCGCATTAACCTCGGTATTATTGATGATAACGATGAGGTTTATCTCAACGGCAAGCTAATTGCTAAATATGGGGGCAAACGCGGTCCCATCACAACTTCCAATTATGGGCCGCGTACATATGTTATTGCTGCCGCCAATCCGGCAATTTTGTGGGATAAGGAAAATACGCTGGCCGTCAGAATTTTTGATACCGGCGGCGACGGTGGTATGTATGGCTATAAACACAGTATAGGCATGGCCAATGTTATGGATAACGTAAACATTAATACCGATGCCGACTATATTTATGACGATGACAAAATGGGGCTGAGTAAAACCATCAGGCTGATTACCACGGATCACTATCTGTTTAAAGGATCTTTACATTTCACCGTTACCGACCCTGAGGATAACAAGGTGTTATTTGAAACAACCAGTAATGCTGACTTCGCAGCGGGCAAGCCGTTTAAATACACCTTCAATATCGAAAAGCTCCGTAAAAAATCATACTTGTTAAGTTATACTTTTACGGATGAACAGTCGGGCAGTACCATCACCAAAACAGAAAATTCGCCTTACTTGCTTACCCCCTACGCCAGCAATAAACCGCGTATTAACGGTGCCGATGTTTATGGCGCCAGGCCGGGTAATCCATTTTTATACCTGATACCGGCTACCGGGAAAAGGCCGCTGGTGTTTGAAGCCACCGGTTTACCAGCAGGTTTAAGGCTTGACCATGCAACCGGAATTATTTCTGGTGCGGTTTATCAAAAGGGAACTTACCCTATAACCTTAACAGTAAAAAACAACCAAGCCAGCAAAACCAAAAAGTTTACTATTATAATTGGCGATAACATTGGCCTCACTCCCGCCCTGGGCTGGAACAGTTGGAATGCCTTTGGATTGAGCGTTAACGATGCCAAAGTGCGCGCAGCAGCCAAAACTATGGCCGGCAAATTGAGTCAGCATGGCTGGACTTATATTAATATTGATGATGGCTGGGAAGCCCCACAGCGTTTGGTTGATGGGGAAATTATGGCCAACGAAAAATTTCCGGATATGCGGGGATTGGCAACCTACGTTCATAGTCTGGGATTAAAAATGGGTATTTATTCGTCGCCCGGGCCGCGTACTTGCGGCGGATATTTGGGTAGCTGGCAGCACGAGGATCAGGATGCCCAAACTTATGGCGACTGGGGTATTGATTACCTTAAATACGATTGGTGCTCCTATTCAGAAATAGCCCCTAAAAATCCAGGGCTTGATGATATGAAAAAGCCTTACCAGGTAATGCGGGCATCGCTGGATAAAATACAACGCGATATTATGTTTAGTTTTTGCCAGTATGGTATGGGCGATGTTTGGAAATGGGGAGCCGAAGTTGGCGGCAATAGCTGGCGCAGCACGGGCGATATTAATGACAGCTGGGGCAGTATGGCCGGTATTGGTTTTAATCAAACCGATGACGGGCCCTACGCGCAACCCGGCCACTTTAATGACCCTGATATGCTGGTAGTTGGCGAAGTGGGTTGGGGCAGCAGTCAGCATAAAACCCATTTAACACCTGATGAGCAATATACCCATATCAGCCTGTGGAGTTTACTATCGGCACCATTGCTTATCGGTTGCGATATGAGCAGACTGGATTGGTTTACCTTTGGCCTATTAGCCAATGACGAAGTGCTGGCCATTGATCAGGATGCACTCGGCAAACAGGCACACCAGGCCTTTAAAACTAACGATTACCAAATTTGGATAAAAGACCTTGCCGATGGCAGCAAAGCGGTGGGCTTATTTAACACATCAGATAAATATCAAACCATTACCCTAAACCGCCACGAAAATGACCTGGCACAATACACCAAAATAAGAGACGTTTGGCAGCAAAAATATGTAGTAGGCATATGGCCCAACTATATTACCAAAGTGGCGCCGCATGGGGTGGTTTTGTTGAAGTTGAGTAAGTAATGCTTTAGCTTAACGCTGTAACATTATCTACAATCAGCACTCCTTTATTCAGGAGATTTTGGGAAAGAAAGGTTTTTATTTTTTGTGCGGCAAACGGGTCTAATTTAAGCTGAAAACTGTTTTTATTTTCATCATAAATACTTGTCAAAGTAATCTTGTTTGCTGCCAGCGTTATAATTTTTAATTGCCTGATATCAATATTATCTTTTATACCATAAAGTCGTAACGAGTTATTATTAATCTTTATCCAGCCTTTAGACGATTCAAAAAATCCGAATAAAAATACGAGACCGCCAAATCCAAAACCTATAAAAATCAAATAAATATTGGGGGTAAATACAAAATAATCTACGCCGAAGAACATCAGTATCAATACTCCAAAAGATATAAAAGTCATTTTAGAAGCCTCATCATTTAAGGTAGGAAATAAAACAACATCCTTGCGATACTTAATAAAGTAACCGCTCCACACCCTGGCTCCAATTATCAAAATAAAAAATATGATATTTATTAGCTGGAAAAAGAAAATAAGACTCGTAATATAAATTATCAGCAGGTAGGATAAAATCTGGATAATAGTTTTAATATCTTCTTTTAATTGCTTGGTCATTTAAAGGGCATTAGGTTGCCCAAGATAAAAAAATATTATGTTATTTCTGCGGAATAGGATAGTAATAAATGGGTGTATAAACACCTTCGCTACAGGTATAATATCCTTTGCCGTCGGGTGTAAAGCCTATGGCCTCGCCTTGTTTTTCCTGGGTGTAGGGCAATTGTTGAGGCACTCTTTGTACGGTTTGCCAAATGGGCTCATTACCGTTGCGTTTCCAATAATAAACTTTGGTATAGCTTTTTATTAAAACCTGCTGTCCGTCTTTTGAAATATCGCCGGCGGTTATCCATTTAAACAGCTTCAAACCCTTAAAAAACAGCTTACAGCGTTTGGTCATCATCACGGTATCATTTACCTTATAATTTAAGGGTGTGGTATAAACGGTTACAGAATCCTGCCGTTTAGATACAATGTACATTAGTTTTTCAATCGGATCAATCATCAATGTTTCAGCATCTTTTGGGCCATCCGGATATTTTAAATGAATGGGGGCAGCATCCTCCGCATTTGATTTGCTTTTGGTTGCCCATTCTTTTTTTTCCTGCATCCGGTAAACGGTAATATAGGGACGGGCCGAATAATTATCGCCAATATCACCCATGTACACATAGCTTTTTCCTTTTGCCGGGCCTGGTCCAACTGCAATGTCCTCGCAATCAAACACACCATATCCAGCCCTGGGGTCGCCTTTAAAATAAATGGTTGATTTTAATTCACCGCTTGGCAGTATAGCAAAAAACCTGCTGGTGTCGCCGCTATCGTTATGGATATAATAAAGGTTCTGATTTATTCCGGAGGCGGCAATTCCCGATATCTCATCCATGTTTTTTTCCTGCAGCCGGCCAACAATATTACTTTCTTGCGTCAGTTGCCGGTGCCGGCCATATGCGCCCAAAAACAAGATGATTACAATAGGTATTATTATCTTTATTTTTTTGGTGCGGCTCATTTCTGCTTTTTATTGCTACAAAAATAGCAATGTTAACTAACGTATGATATACGTTTCTGATATGAAGATAATGATTTTAACACCCAAAAACCAGTTCCGGCCCAATTTAAGCCAGAAAGCCACTGTATTATAAAAATTACGCTATTAAAGATTAAAGTGATCCTTCTTTCGTTCCAGTTTTTGAAACGGAACTTTTATCACGCTGAGGAATTTGCCGTTAATGTTTTCATCCATATGGGTATCAATACCAAAAACGGTTTTATCGCGCTCCAATTCTATATGGGTTCCAAACAGACGATCCCAAATACTTAATACATCACCATAGTTACAATCGGTGTAAGGCAATTCATGGTGATGATGTACATGGTGTAAATTGGGCGTTATAAAAATAAAACCGATGATTTTATTTGCCCTGGGCGACAGACGAAATTCGGTATGGGCAGAAATATTGGAGATAGTTTGAAAGGTTTGTCGTAAAATTAAAACGCCAATAGCTGGTCCTAATAAAAAGGTCCAAAGCATTAAGCAGCAGGTACGCACACAGGTTTCACCGGGATGTTCTCTTACTGTTGTGGATACGTCTACATGCAAGTCGCTATGATGAACCAGGTGAAACTTCCACAGGGTATCAATTTTGTGCATTACCACATGGTATACATATTCGCAAAAATCAAGCAATAAAAATAGGCTGATATAGTAAACCCAAATGTTATGATGATGCGGGATAAAATTAATTAGCCCCCAGTGATGAACGTTTGCCCATATAGAAATATAAACTATAAAACCGGTTAAGAAAAGCTGTATGGGTAAAGCAGTAAAAATAAACATTGAATTTACTGCTGTATGTTTCCATTTATTTTTTAGTCCGTAGCCGGAAATCAGCATTTCTGAAAACCATAAAGAAATAATTACAACAGCGTATAAAATAAGCTGGGTGACATCTTCATGATTTGAAAAAAAAGTACGTAATTCGTCCATTAGGGGTATTTAAATTAATGAGGTCATGTAAAAATAACAATAATTTTACATTTTCATTAACTCCAAATCGGGCTTTGAAGTATCTGTGATAGCAACTTTTCCTCTTTCTTTACGCAATATCCTGTTAAACAGTGATATCTCACGATCAAATAAAAATTGGAAAAATAGTTTAGTCCACGAAGTGTGGTAGTAAAGGGTATCGTAATATTCCGGTGCGGTTTTTCTTATCTCCGGAAGTTTATTCCATGGTATTGATGGGAAATCATGATGTTCGTTATGAAAACCTACGTTAAAGGCCACTTTATTTAATGCACCGTAGTAGCTGTAAGTTTCCTGCTCAACGCTGTGCGTTAAATAGTGCTCCTGTATCCAGCGTGCGCCCAGTGGGTGCAAACCAACTGAAAAAGAGAAGCTTAACAATAAAAACACAATAGCATGCACACCCATAAAGTAGCATATCGCGGTTGTAAATAAGGCCTGTAAAACAAAATTGGTAACAATCCACCCGTCAATAGGGTGTATTTCTTTTAAGCGGGACAGACGAAAAATCTGAAAGATTGGAAAAAACAACAACCATAATGCTTTTCCAAAAAAAGAATTACTGATTAGTTTTGCTTCCCATTTGTTTGGCAAATCGGCGTCCAGCTCATGAACACCCTGAAAAGAGTGGTGTTTAATGTGATATTTCTCGAAAGAGATAGCGCTCGGCAATATTTGCGGCAAATTGGCAAACATAGAGGCCCAACGATTGGCATTTCGGTTTTTAAATAACAACTGGTGTGTACACTCATGTATCATTACAAACAAAGCATGATCTGCAAATGCACCAAGAAGATAAGCTGCACCTACAACTAACCACCATGATTGATCGCGAAGAAACCACGCCAATACCACCTGGAAAGATACCAGGCCAATAATAGCGAAAATGGTACTAGGGTTTTTTCCAATTAAATTACGCAAATGAGGAAATTGCTTTAAAATCTTCTTAGTCCTGATACGATGTGGTTCTGACTCTTGCGAGTAGATAAAATCTTTTCTTTTAATCATGTTTTTTTGAGGGGCAACTGGGGGCTAAATATAGTGATATGAATGTAAATTATAATTTTATTACAAATATTTAGTTTGAGTTTATATTTCTATTTTAATTAAATACATAAACTATAACTTAAATTCATATCACTATAGTACAATTTTAATAAATTATTGTGCTTTAAACACCAACACCCTGAATGTACCGGGCACCACTTTGCGTGTACCTGGTTCATAATCAGCCACACTTAAGTATATTTTGTGTGTATGCGTATCTAAAGCAAGTGTTTTTGCGCGGTTGGGTGTTTTAAGTGTTTGCACAACTTTGTACTCATTTGCCGACTGTTGCTGAATAATAGTTGTAGTGCCATCGCCGCATGAGCAAAATATCAGTTTAGTTTCAGCATCGTAAGCTACGGCATCAACGCCTGCACCTATTGGCAGGGTGGCAATAATTTTACCACTGGCTGCATCTACTACGCTCATGCCTTTATTTTGGCGGCAAGCGGTAAATATACGCTGGTTAGCGGCATCCAATGTAATGCCTGTTGGGCCGCCCGCAGGTGCCAGCGAATAGTTTTTAACCACCTTTAAAGCTTTGCTATCAATTACATTGATACTGTTTTTATCTTCCAGGTTATTATAAATAACTCCCTTGCCATCGGCTACTGCAAATTCGGGACCGCCGCCCAGGTCAACTGTTCCAACCTGTTTCAATGTGTTTGGATCAACAACTGATGTGTTATTGCTTTCGCCGTTAAAGCTGAATACCCTGTCGCTAAAAGGATCATAAATAATAGCATCCGGGCCCTTGGCATCTACCGGGATAGTGGCAATTTTGGCTAATGTTGTTAAATCAAAAGCTACTACCGCATCGGCACGGCCGTCGCTTATAAAACCGCGGTTGGCTTTGTTATCAATAGCAATACCGTGCACGCCTTTCATATCGGCAATAACGCCAACAGGCTGCTCGGTTGCCAAATCAATTACATTTACGGTTGTACCATGCGAAACATACAAACGGTTGTTTACCTTATCAATAGAAAGGTAATCGTACCCGGCATCGCCCGGTAAAGCAATGGTTTTATCTAATACATAGGTTTGCGCATGTAAACCAAATGCAAACAGGCTGCTGCAAAGCGCAGTCAAAAAAATCTTTTTCATTTTAAATTGATGAATTTATACCGTAAATATCCAACCGGATTCTGTAGAAAAATTGTTTGTTATACAATACAGAGACGCATTGTGTAGCGTCTCTACAGTTTTTCTAATACCGGCGGCATTTTGTCCTCAAATTTTTCATGCCGATAAAAAATCCGGATTAAACTTGGTAAAACAATCAATAAAAGCGGCAGCGCTGCTATGAAGCCGCCGATAACAGCAATAGCCAGCGGCTGATGCAGTTGAGCACCTGCGCCTATACCCAAAGCAAGTGGCATTAATGCAATAATTGCCCCCAATGCCGTCATCAGCTTAGGTCGTAAGCGGGTTGATATGGAAAATACAACAGCCTCATCAATTCCATTTTCAACACCTTGCTCATTGTTTTCGATGGCTCTTTGTTTGAATTGAAGAAAGGTAAAAATAGCATTTTCACCAATGATGCCTACAATCATTATCAAGCCGGTATAGCTACCCACATTTAAAGGGGTTTGGGTAACAAAAAGTGCACATACACTTCCGGCAATACCTAAAACAGCCACTAACAATATTATAAACGCTATTCTGAATGATTTAAACAGGAACAAAATCACAGCAAATACCAACAAACTGGCCGTAATTAAAATAATAAGCAGCTCTTTAAACGATTGCTGCTGTTGTGCATAATCGCCTCCGTATTCAATATGATACCCTTGTGGCAGACTTATTTTTTGGTTGATGCTTTTTTGGACAGCCGGAATTACCGACCCGAGGTCGCTTCCCTCTAAACGGGCACTTACTATACCTATTGATTGCAAATTTTCGCGATTAACTTCGGCTTCGCCGGCATTCAGCTGAACGTTTGCCACCTCGCTAATGGGAATCAATTTTCCATTTGGTAAAAACACGGTTTGGTTTTCAATACCGGCAACATTAAGGCCGCGGTTACCCGGATACACCATGCGGATAGGTGATAATTGTTCGCGCTCAAGCAAGCTGCCGATAACATTCCCCTCCAGTGCCGTTTGTGCCTGAAACTGCAAACTGGCAGGTGTTATATTATACTGCGCCAGTTTGCTATAAATGGGATTGATACTTACCGATGGCCCGGCAATAACTATCCCATCAAAAACATCAGCTGTTCCTTTTACATTGCTTACAATTGCGGCTACTTGCTTTGAAAGACTGCGAAGTTTATCCGGATCATCGCCAAAAACCTTTATTTCCACAGGCTGTACCGATGTCATCAGGTCGCCCAGCATATCGGTAATTACCTGTCCAAAATCTATCCGCAGAGCTGGTTGATTAGCAGCTATCTTTTTCCGCAGGTCGCTTATTACCTCTTCGGTAGTTTTATCGCGTTTCTTTTTCAGTTGTATCAGGTAATCGCCTTTATTAGGTTCTGTTATAAAAAAACCCATTTCGGTACCCGTGCGTCTTGAATAGGCAGCAACTTCGGGTTCCGCAGTGATGATCTTCTCAATTTGCCGCAGCATACGGTCGGTTTCATCCAATGATGTTCCCGGCGGCGAAGTATAATCCAGTACAATACTGCCTTCGTCCATTTCGGGCAAAAAGCCTGTTTCCAACAAAGGCGGTACTATTATAATCGCAGCAACCAAACCAGCTACTATTATTAAACTTACATATGGCCTCAGTATAAACCACCGTACCCAGCGTTGTTTTTTAATATGATGAACCTCTTGCTGCTTTTGTACCGCAGTATTGGGTTTGTGCCTGCTGAGCATTATAAAAATAGTAGGCAAGCCTATCCACGTTACAAAAAACGAACAGGTAAGCGTAATAATCATGGTATTGGTAAGCACGGTAAAATAGGCACCGGCTACTCCCGTCATCAACAAAAAGGGCACAAAAATAACAATGGTACTTATGGATGAACCCAGCATTGCCGGGAACAAGTAATCAATAGCTTTTTTGATTAACAACAACGGATGCTCGCCGGGATGTTCTTCGTGCGTGCGGTGAATTTGCTCAACCACTACTATGGCATCATCAATAATTAAACCAAGGGCGGCCGCAATAGCGCCAAGGGTCATGATATTGAAGGTATACCCAATGGCATACAAAACAATTAAACTAAGGCATAACGTTACCGGGATGGTAATTAAAATAACGGCACTCGCTTTTATCGACCGAAGAAATATAATAGCAACTACAATTGCCAATATGAGGCCTATCCATAAACTATCTTTTACGCTTTGTACCGAGTCGTTAACAAAATCAGCCTGTTCGTAATACGGTTTAATAGTAACATCACGTGGTAATATTTTTTGCAGATCGGCAACCTTACTGTCCATATCTGCTGAGAGCGATACCAGATTGGCATTGGGCTGTTTAATAACTGCTACCAAAACACCATCGTGCCCATTGGCATTGATGCGGGTATATTCAATACTTTCCTGTATGGCTATATCGGCAAAGTCACCCAACCTTATTACCCTCTTGCGGTTGTTGCTGATCACCAGGTTTTCGAGTTGGTCTTTTGCGTTGATGGTAGCATCAGTTACCGTAAGATATAGCATTTTGTAATCAGACAGATAACCTTCTGATTTTACAAAATTGGTGGTACTTAAGGCCGTGCTGATGATATCAGGCGTAAGACCCAACGAGCTCATTTTCTGTTTGTTCAGCGTAACCCAGTATTCTTTTGCTTTACCGCCAATTACGCGGATTTCGGAAACACCATCCACCTGCGATAAAAAAGGTTTAACCGTATAGGTAGCCAGTTGCCGCAATTCAATAGGCGAACGGCTATGACTTTCGAGCGTATAACCACTTACCGGTAAGATAGAAGGGTTCATCTTCTCCACCGTGATATTTACGTCGGCTGGGAGATCATTTTTTATCTGATCAATGCTGGTTTGTATACGTTGCAGACTCAGGTCGATATCAGCATTCCAATTCATATAGGCTGATATTTCGCAACTACCACGACTGGTTGTGCTATGTACTACCTGCAAATCGGGCACTTGTTTAATAGCACTTTCGAGTGGCTTGGTTACGGTAACCATCATTTTGTTTACCGGCTGCAGTCCTTCTTCGGCAATGACCTTTATTTTGGGGAAAGTTATTTCGGGAAACAGCGAGGTTTGCAGTTTTGAATAAACAAAACACCCGGCCATAATAATAATGGCCAATACCAGGACAATTGGTTTACGATGAGTAATAAAAGTTTCCTTTATAGGTATTTTAGAGATCATTGCGCAACAATTTTAACTTTGGCAGTATCAGGCAAGCCGTAGTTGCCGCTAACAATTATTTTATCCTGTGCGGTAAATTTGGGCGATAATATCTCCACCCTATCGCCTGCAATAATGCCTTCCTTTACCGGAACTTTTATGGCTGTAGTTGGATTGATGAGCTTCATCACCCAAAAATCTGTTTGTGTTTCGTTTGCCAGTATGGCCGATTTGGGCAGCGATTGTGTATTGCTTTTTAACGATTTGACAATTCGCGCTTTTGCCACCAGGTTTTCGGGAATTTGCTGACCTCCGTTTAACTTAAGTACCAGTCCCTGCGTTTGCGAAACAGTATCAACAGTTGGCATAAAGGAGCTTGCAGTTGAACTGATCCTGCTACCGCCTGGCAATATCAGGTCGATATTTTGGCCTATTTTTACGTATTGTTTTAGTTCATAGGGCACTTGCATCAAAAACACAAAGCTGGAACGGTCGCTAATAGTTGCCAATGCCTCGCCGTCCTGCACATAATCGCCTTTTTGATGGCTCATTTGTGAAATATATCCCGATGCTGAAGCTTTTATCTTATTTACGCCTGAAAATTTAAAGGTGCTATCTAAAACATTAATGCTGTTGCCTATGCTTTGGGCTTCTTTTGTTTTTACAGTAAAAAGCACTTCGCCCTTGCTCACATCATGACCAAGCTGTGCATTAACGGTTTCGATATAACCATTGGCGTTTGATTTTACATAGTTTTTTTGCAAAGTGGTTGATGTAGCGTTCAGATCGATATAATCAGTTAAAGTACTGTCATCAATGTTGGTTACAGTTACGGGTGTTTCTGACGTTACTTTTGCGTCTTCATCGTCAGCTGCTTTATCCTTGCTCTGGCATGAAAAAAGTAAGGATGCAACGCCTATTATAAAACAAAAGCGGCCAATGCGTAAATATTTAAAAATGAATGTTTTCATATTACCTGTTCCAGTAATTTAGCTGATTGATAAGCTGTAATTTATTAATATTGGTTGTTGTGCGCAGATTTTTTACTGTAAGATAATTGTTAACGGCCAGTATCAGATCGGCAATCCGCAAATCGCCGGTTTGTAAAAGCTGGTTATCTACCTTTATCAGGCTTTCCGAATATTTTAACTGTTCATCTATCTGATGCAGCAGATTATCGTTTTCGCCAATTTGTTGTTTCAGCTGCGCTATTTGCTGATGATATTGGGTATCAAAAAAAGCTTTATAATTTTCGCGGGTTTCTTCTGCCAACGATAACTTTTTGTACTGCATTTTGCGCTGACCGCCATCATAAATAGGCATAGTAAAAGTAAACCCGGCGCTTACGCCAAAGTTTTTATACGCCTGACCCATAAAATCAGAATTGTAGCCCCCATCGGCCAATAAATTTGCTTTGGGTTTATAGCTAAAATCAATTAACTGGCGGCTGTTGATCAGCTTTAAACTATCAATTTTATACTGCCTGAAAAATATGCTATTGTCAACGTCAGGACGAATAGCCTGTTGTAATACGGGTTCCTGTAATTCAATCATACTGGTATCGGCTATGCCGGCAAGATAATTCAGGGTAGTATAATCATTTTTGTATTGCAGGCGCGATTGCAGCATCAGTAATTGCTGCTGTTTTAACGTTACCAGAAAAGTAAGATAATCACTTTGATGATATACGTTTGAGCGTGTTAACTCTTTAAGCAATTTTTCTTCCTTGCTTAACAAATCGATAACATCCTGATTAAATTTATACTGCTGCAGGCTGCCATAAGCGGTGATGTATTGTGTGGTGATGGCTTTTTTTAGATCCTGCTCAGATATTTTTGAGGCATTGCCTACTGACTGACTTTGCAAAGTTATAGCCTGCAACTGCGCATCCAGGTTTTTTTTACTCACAATAGCCTGGTTTATACCTACCAATCCATTTAATGTATGCTCATTGGTTATTGCACCTGCGTAACCGTAGCCGCCAATTGTTGGCGCGTATAAACCTGCGCTGTTCAAATTTACCTGGGGTTTATACCCCGCCCTTAACCGCAGGCTGTCCTGCTGATTAGAGGCTACCTGGTTGTGCAGGTCTTTTAATAATGGGCTGTTGCTTTTAGCTATATCCAGGTAATGATCAAGGGTTTGGGATTGGGCCAATGAAACAGAACAGATGAGTATGCAAAAGAACAGGCTGAAAAATAATTTCATTCAATAATGCCGTTTTTGATGCTAAAATATAACATAATTTTGGATTAATTTGGGATGCAGGCCAATCCATCACCAATAAAATTACAACTAAAAAGCTATAGTAAAAGTGTGGTGGCTATTCCAAAATGAATAAGTGAGTGTATAATTATAGCTTTCGCATATCTGGTGACAAATGGTGAGTCCCAATCCGCTGCCTTCAGATTTTGAGGATTTATGGAAACGGGTAAATATTTTTTCGGGTTGAAGAGCCATACTTTCGCCGGTGTTTTGTATAATTAAGCTATAGTCGGTTAGTATAATATTGATACTGCCGCCGCGGTAATTGTGCCTTATGGCATTAGTTATTAAGTTACTTAACATAATTTCAACCAGGTAGCGGCTGGCTGTAATTTCTTTGTCTTCCAGTGTATAACTGAGCTGAATATCTTTATCCTGAAAAATCTCTTCAAACTGCCCTATCATCTCTTCCGCTAAATCTTTTAAATTAATGGGTTGCTGTTCATGTAACAGGCGATTTTCTATTTTAACCAGCAACAATAATGATTGATTTAAACGATTTAACCGCGATACCGCACCATATAAATCATTCAGTAATTTACTCTGCTGCTGACTAAAGTTTTCCGTTTGTATTAATGTATCCAGCTTTGAATTAATAACAGCTATAGGCGTCAGTAACTCATGCGAAGCATTTTCTGTAAATGTTTTAAGTGTATTATAATCGTATTTAGCTTTGCCAGCCATATCAACCACCGCGTTGTTCAGCTCTCTAAATTCATCGGTGGTTGTTTCCACGCTGGGTATATCCTGGACATCGGCTATATTAAACAGTTTCAGCTCTTTCATTATATTATAAAAAGGCCGCCAAAGTCTGTTTAAAATTAAACGGTTAGTAAACACCAGCGTAATCAGCAGTAAAGCAATTACGCAGATGGTAATAATGAATATTAACCTTATTAAATCCTCTGTTTCAACTTTCGACTCAACTATCTGTATTTTATAATATTTATCGCCTACAACAACTGAGCTTATTAATCCACGACCGGCCTCATACTCATCCTCATGTTTGTGCCGGTGTTTTTGGGGTTTATCACTATCAAGCTTCTTAAAATATATGGTATTAATAAACTCGCGCTTTACCGAACCCATGGGGGCCGACGTGAAAGTGATCTGCTGATCATCAGATTCAAAAGTTTGCGGCAGGTGGTTATTGAGCTTTACGTAGTCAAAAACTTCCTGTTCTTCAACAACCAGGTCCTTATCATTTTGGCTGGTTAAAATCCAGCTGATGGCCTGGTAATAAATAATGCCGGTTATAAGCATTACTACAATGGTGGTAATTAAGTTTACCCGGTTGTATTTGGCTAAAAGCTTCATTGATCGGTAAACTTATAGCCCATACCATAAGCAGCCTGAATGTAATCACCGCAACCAGCTTCCATTAGTTTTTTACGTACGTTTTTAATATGCGAATAAATAAAATCAAAGTTGTTGGCCATATCAATACCATCGCCCCAAAGGTGCTCGGCAATAGCATTTTTTGAAACTACTTTCCCTTTGTTGGCCAAAAAATAAAGCAACAAGGCGTATTCTTTACGGGTTAATTTAACCGGTTGCTTGCCCACCTTTACTTCTTTTGACAAAAGATCAATAGCAATTTCATTAAACAGTAATTGGTTGCTGCCACCAAAAGTTTTGCGACGGATAATAGCTGTTACCCTTGCTTTTAATTCGGACAAATGAAAAGGTTTTACCAGGTAGTCATCAGCACCAAGATTAAGACCATCGAGCCTGTCGTCTAATGAGTTTTTTGCGGAAATGATGAGCACTCCGTCCGGGTAATTATTTTCTTTTATATTTTTCAGGATGTTCATACCGCTGCCGTCGGGCATGGTGATATCCAGCAAAATACAATCGTAGCGGTAAAGGTTCACCTTGCTTAAGCCAACCTGGTAATTGGCTGCTGTTTCGCAAATATTGCCGGCTTCGGTAAAGTACTCTTCGATACTCTCCCGCAAACCTTCTTCATCTTCAATAATCAGTATCTTCAAAATATTTTTTTGTTAAAGGTACAAAGTCAAATTTGTAAAGATTTTGGATTAAAATCAACCATCGATATTAAGCAACAGATTTTATACCAATTCAAGCTCTATATTAGCTTTTTTTATTAAAAAATCAGTCATTATGTGGTGGATTTATGCTTTACTATCAGCACTTTTTGCGGCACTGACCGCCATTTTTGCAAAAATAGGCATCAAAGGGGTTGATACTGATCTGGCTACAGCCATACGTACTGCCGTAATATTAATTATTGCCTGGGGCATAGCTTTTGCAAGGGGTGCGACAACGGGCATTGGCAGCCTTACCAGAATAAACTGGACGTTTCTGGTCCTTTCGGGATGTGCAACCGGCTTATCATGGATCTGTTATTTTAAAGCGCTGCAACTGGGCGAGGTATCGCAAGTAGCGCCGGTTGATAAATTGAGCGTAGCCATAGCCATTGTGCTGGCAGTAGTATTTTTAGGCGAACCGTTGACATGGAAAATGGGCGTGGGAGCCGCCATGATTATTGGGGGGAGTTTGGTGTTGATTCTTAAGTGAGAAGCCTGGAAAGAACAAAAAACCAGCTATCAAACTGATTAACAATCGTTTAAAACTATCTTCCTAAAATTCTCATAAAAAGTTAGGGACCAATAGGTAAATCTGATATCTTGCCCCCTGTAAATGAGGAATTTTTCAATCAGCCTTATCATTGTTTTTTGTCTTACTGCTATGGCGGCGAGCAATGCCCTTGCGCGAAAAAGCACCAGGCATCACAGGCCAACGCCGGCAAGAGTAACCTTGAATAATGATACCATACCGGCCGATAGCATTCTCCATTTTGCTCAAAGTTTAATTGGCGTCCGTTACCGTTCTGCCACCTCCGATCCTTTACGCGGTTTTGATTGTTCGGGATTTGTAAGCTATGTTTTTAAAAGCTTCAATTTCAACGTGCCCCGCTCATCGTGCGAGTTTATTAACGTTGGCGAAAAGATAAGACTGGAAGATGCCAAACCCGGCGATATTATATTATTTACCGGAACCAAAAAACACACCCACAAAATTGGTCACATCGGTATTGTTTTTTGCAATGATGGTGTTGATAATTTTACATTTATCCACTCCACCTCGGGTAAGGAACATGGCGTTACCATAACTGCCATGGATAAAAATTACAGACGCCGATATGTACAAATTGTACGTATTTTAAAGCAAAACGACGTTTAGATTTATCGTTTAAATGCCATTCGGCTATTTTTCTCTCCCATAAAGCAGGTATTTTTATAAAAATCAAGCATTAAATGTAACAATTACACTTACTTGGTAACAATTACATTGAGCTAAGTTGCAAATTCAGTAATAATCCAAAATTCTGCCGCATTTTTGTCGATTAATATATCGACACAACGTGATGAGGAATATTTGTTTCATACTATTTTTAGTGATAGCAGGTTTTGGTGCAAAGGCTCAAACCAATCCGCCCGGCAATGCCAATACGGGTAAAATAAGCGGTAAGGTAAATGATGCCAGCAACAATACCCCTGTTGATTATGCTACTATCAGCATTTTTAAACCGGGCAGTACTTCGCCCTTTAATGGTGCCAGTACCGATCCCAAAGGCAATTTTAAAATTGACAATATTGCGCCCGGTACTTATATTGTAACCGTTGAATTTTTGGGCTATAAAAAACAAACCATCAATAACGTAACGGTAAGCGATGCCAATAAAAATGTATCATTAGGCATTATTCTTTTGTCGCCTATTCAAAACCAATTAAAGGATGTTGTTATTACGGCCAAAGTTCCGGCGGTTGAAAACAAGATTGATAAACTGGTATACAACCCGGCAAATGACCTTACCTCACAAGGTGGTGTGGCGTTGGATGTATTACAAAAAGTACCCATGGTATCGGTAGATATTAATGGAAATGTGGAGCTGATGGGCAATACCAATATCCAGTTCCTGATTAATGGCAAGCCTTCAACCATTTTCGGCTCAAGCATTACCGATGCTTTGCAGGCTATCCCGGCAAGTCAGATTAAAAACATTGAGGTAATTACCAATCCCGGTGCTAAATATGATGCAGCAGGCACCGGAGGTATCATCAACATTATATTAAAAGACAATAACGTACAGGGCGTTAACGGCAGCGTAAACCTATCGGCCGGAACACGTTTAGAAAACGGATCATTTAACCTGAATGCCAAAAAAGGCAAAATTGGTGTGGGCGTATTTTTTAGCGGCAATGGCCAGCTTACCAGTACTACCCCAAGTACTGCCGACCGTACATCATACAGCAATACAAGGGATACTGTTACTAATTTAAACCAAAAGGGCAGCAGTGCTTTTAAAAGAAGTGGTTATCGCTCAGGCTTCAGTTTAAATTGGGATATTACTCCAAAAGATGCATTAACGGCGGCTGTTAACTTTAACCATTTTGGCAACCAGAGTAATGGCGTCACCAATCAAAATCAAACTACGGCTTTCGGTGCCACTTCTCTTGATACCATGAGCGTAAACAACGCGTTCAGCAAGTTCAGCACCAATTCAACTGATTTTAGTCTGGCCTATAAAAAGACTTTTAACAGAAAAGATCAGGAGCTGGATTTCCTTTACAATTATAGTTACAGCAGCACCACCAATGACTACTCACAGCTGCAAAGCTATACAGGCGGTTTAACTACGCCAGCTATCGGGTCAATAGGCAGTAACCCGGGTACCGATAAGGAAACTGATATTTCTATAGACTACACCCAGCCCATCACTAAAGATTTCACCATTGAAACCGGCGCTAAAGCTACTATTGAGGATATTAATAACAGCGTAGCAACGCAAACATTAACAGATGGCGATTACGTTTATAATCCTTTTCAATCGTATACTTTTGATTATAACCGCAAAATTTTTGCTTATTATTTGTCGACCACTTTTTCGTTATTCAACAACTTTTTGGATGGCAAAGCTGGTGTAAGATATGAGTATACTACAGCAACTTCTGCTACTTCTGATGCTCAGGATGTCACTATCCCTTCATATGGTATTTTCTCGCCATCATTTGTGCTATCGCATAAGCTGGATAAAACGGAGAGTATTAAATTCAGCTATTCATACAGATTGCAGCGCCCGGGTTACAATTCATTAAACCCGTTTGATAATATCAGCGATCCGCACAATATCAGTACCGGTGATCCGGACTTAAAACCCGAATTGGGGCATAATTTTGAATTGGGCTATAATAAATCATTTGATAAAGGTGCCAACATTTACATAGCCGCATTTTACAGATATAACACTAATGATTTACAATCGTTCACTACTTTTTTACCTACTTATACCGTGGGCGATATTACTTACACCGATGTTTCGCTTACCCAAACCTATAATATTGGCAGGGAAGTTAATGAAGGTGTAAATTTATATGCTTCGTTGCCTGCCGGTAAATTTACTTTCCGCTCCAACATGTTTTTTGCCGACAGGATTACTACCAATCCCGGTGACCCGCAGGTAAGTGGTTTTGCTTACCGCATTAATTTAAATGCAAGCTATGACTTTGGCCACGATCTGGCCGGCGAGTTTTTTATTAATGACCGTTCATCGCAAAGAACCATCCAGGGAACCAACCCGGGTTTTGTATTCTACAACTTTGCACTGCGTAAACAAATCATGAAGAAAAAGGCAAGTATCGGTTTAACGGCTGCTAATCCGTTTAATCAGTATGTTAATGTTTCGTCAAACACTTATGGTCCTAACTTTAATCAAAATAGCCTGCGTCAAATTCCGCTGCGCTCATTTGGGGTTAGTCTGACTTATAAATTCGGTAAAATGGAATTTAAAAAGGATAAACCAAGAGATGATAACGGGCAACAACAGGATGATAGCGGGACAGGTGGTGCTGGAAAATAAACTACTTTAATCCACAAGTAGGAAACCAATCGTTAACCCCTCAAATTTTCTAAGGAAAGCTTGAGGGGATTTTTTTTAATATTGGATGGATGTCTTAAAGAAATTGCTTTTTTAAAATGTCCCGCGGCGTTTTCCATAGCGATGGGTTTAAACCCATCGCTATAGTAGTAGTTAGCTCCTATTAGGCGGTGGGGGAATAAACAATCATTTATTTTTTTAAATTTGATTACACAATGTACTAACTATAGGATTTAATTAGAAATCAGCATGGAGCGTATAGCATTAGAAACAACCAATAACTTATTGGCGAAAAAAGCCACCAATGATGCTGCTTTCACAGAATACTCAAAATTACTTGACGACAACGGCGAAGAAGCCTTAAAAAATGGTTTAACCCCTGAAATATTGGACACACTCTTGGAGTCTAATGATTAACATTCTAAGGATACTATTTCACCGGCTCAGCTTCCACCAATTTCTCAACCTCGGCATTGAAATTTGATTTATTAATGCCTGTTATTTTATTTAATGCCGCGAAGTAATTGGCATCATCGAGTTGCTTTTTTCCGCAGGTTAACAACTCCAACACACCCTGAAAGCCCTTTTCTTTCTCTATTTTTTGAACCAAAAGGGCATCTATCACATAGGAAACATATAAATGCGCCAACTGGGTATCGCCGAAATTCTTATTATCGGTAAAGGCCGTCAGCCAATCTTTATTGGTGCCCATGTACACCTTAAACTTTTTAAAAATATCGTTCCAGCTAATGTTCCAGCTACCGCCGTACAGGTAGGCACAAGCCTCATCAACTGGTTTGTTAATAGTGCTTCTTGCTACGGTATGATGTAACCTGTCGTGCCACAAATCGTGAATTTCAAATGGGAACGGGTTATGGCTGGTTTCGCACGTCACATCCAAATCAATACCCTCCTCAAAATCCGAAAAACCGCCGTAACTGAACCCGTTATAATCCAGTTTATAATCTATACCTATTAATTGCAATTCCTCTTCCAAATCATCGCAATAATAAATAATGGTGGTGTAGGCTGGTGCCTGTAGTTTCTTATCAAATTCATGCGCCTTTTTCACATAATTGTTTACAGCATCTGTTTGCAGCGTGGTTTTATAGTAAAGGGTAAAATCGCCCACCTTCTTCACTTTCCAGGCAGCGGTATTTCTTTTTAGGGGTGATGAAAAATAAAACTGACCGTCAATTTTCTTTGCCAATAACTTAAAGCTGAGCCGCACTATTGGTGTAGATTCTTCTATTTTCATGTAGGATAACTGAACCAAGAAATCGGTACTATCCAGCAACATTATACTATTTAAATAGCACTTATAAACGTTTTTATTATTGGGGCCCTTGCCATTTTCCATCCCCTTGATTTCGTCTATCAGTACTGCAGTTTCCGGCAGATTTTCTTTTAACACATAAGTATTTTCCTTAGCAGGTTTTACCGTTTGCTGCAGAAAACTATTGATGGAGCTGATGAGTTGTTTATTTTGAGCAGAATCTGGTCCTAGATTCAGGTAAGAAGGTACTATTAAAGGATCAGGCTGACTGTAACAAACAATGGATACCAATAGCCCCAAAAGTATAAGTACGCTCTGTTTAATCATGAGGATAGTTTAAGTTTACCGAACTTACTAATATTCCGGCTAAAAACAATTACCAGGATGGCTCTTCCATAACGATGGGTTTAAAACCCATCGTTATAAAATAAGCCGCAACCACGATATTTTATAACCCTCCTTTTCTATCGTTCACATCATTATTATCAATGCCCTTTTTGTTTTTCTTTACTTCGCTTTGCAGTCTGCCAAAATTATAGGTAAGGCTTAATGATGCCGAACGGAAGTACGACTGATTAACATTGGTTTCGGTAAAATCAGGTCCGGTTGTAGTGATGATATTATTACGAAATTTAGCAAACGGGTTATTTACTGAGGCGGTTAAGTACAATTTACTCTTAACCAACTCCTTGTTTACTCCAAATGATGTGCCCAAATAAACATTTGTAACGGCCTGTAAAGACGCCGGCGCAATAGTTGCATAATTCAGGTTGGCACTTAAGTTCCAGCCCTTATTCAACCTGAAACTATTTGACAGCGATAAGTTGTCCATCCACCGGTATAAACTAACCAGCGATGTACCGCTGTAGCCATTAAGCATAAAATAAGTAACGTTATTATTTATACTTAAACCATAAACATGATTAGGGTTATAGTTGGCATTAAAGATAAAGGTATAGGCACCGCCCTTACCCGTATTTTGATAAGTTGCATTGGTAACTTGCGTTGCCGGGTCAAAACTGGTTACTTGCAAATCAAGATCGCTCACAAAAATGCGGTCTACAGCTACAAAGATCGACAGCTTTTTACCATTGCCGGTGCTATAGTTAATCTCAGCACTATTAACCGCCGACGCTTTGAGATCAGGATTACCAGTGGTGATAAAATTAGGATTCGAGCGATCAACAAAAGGGTTAAGCCTGTTGATGCCCGGCCGGCGAAGCCGTTGATTAAAGGCGAAACCTAAGTTACCACCGCCCAATGGCCTGCCTATGGTAATGGATGGCACCACGTTAAAATAGTTTTGCGTCGCAACGGTGCCGGTCGAAATAAAACTGGCATCAACCACTGTTTCTTCGGCGCGGGCTCCTGCACTTACGTTCCATTTGTATAGGGTAAACTGGTACGAGTTGTAAATGCCAAACACATTTTGGGTGTAATGAAACTGGTTACCGAGCGCTGCTTCTGGCTCATATTGATGCGATACAGAATCAAGAGAAAGGTATTGATTGTTGCTTTCGTCGGCTCTAAAAATAGCCTTTACCCCGGCCTCAATATTTACCTTTTTAACGGGTAGCACCAGGTCGGCCTGTACGGTATGTTCTGTAGTATGTTCATTATCGGGTTGCTGATAATCGGGCGTTGGGTAATTAACCTGTTGTGATAGATTTACATTGTTGGTAGAAAAACTATTATGGCCCGCATAACGGTATGAAAAAGTAAGCAACCTGTTTTTATCAGCCTTAAAACCTAGCTGGTAATTGATAGAAGCGTCAACGCCGCCGCCGTTGTCCCGGTATTGATTATTGAGCGTGTAACCCTGCAAAAGCTGTGCGGTGTTACTTAAGGTAGATACCTGGTATATCGAACCATTATCGTTATTGCCATAAATATTAAATTCGCCCGATAGCAGGTTGAGCGAATCAAGCTCATAACTGATACTTGTACCAAAATAGCCGTTTTTGCTATTATTATGTCTATAACCACTCTGTTCAAGCAAAGAAGCATCGGTGCCATAACTTTGCTGGGAAGTTGAAAAATTGGTTTGCGGATTGTTGTAAATGCCCGCACCGCCATATCCGTTCATGCCGAACTTGCCATCCTTTACAGAAAATGAAGTTCCCAGGTTAGGGCCACCTTCGGGACCTTTTTCACTTGCATTTAATGTACCCCGGTAACCATCGGTAGTATTTTTCACGGTAACAATATTGATGATACCGCCAATACCCTCGGCATCATATTTAGCCGGCGGAACGGTAATCACTTCAATGCGCAGTATGGTTGAGGCAGGCATGGTGCGCAGTATATTGGTCAGGTTATTGTCCATCATACCTGATGGCTTACCGTTAACAAATACTTTAAAACTGGAGCTACCTTTTAGCTGTATATTTCCAACGGCATCAACCGTAATAAAGGGAATTTTAGGCAGTATTTCCAAAACACTTTTGGCTTTACTTTCGGGGTCGGCCTGCATATCATAAATAATCTTTCCATCTTTTTGTTGAATTAATGGCTTCGATGAACGCACCTGTACTTCTTTTAAAATTTTGACATCAGCCTTTAAAAAAAATGTACCCGCGTTAGTATCGTTCTGCAAGTTTATAAGTGTTTGCATTGGCACGTATCCAACTGCCTGAATACTGAGTTTATATTCGCCGCTTTTGAGGTTGCCAAACTCAAATTTTCCATTTTCTTTTGTTTGGGTCGATATAATAACACTACCTTTTGCGCCGGTGAGTGTAACTGTAATTAACCCCAATTGTTTTTTGGAGGCAGAATCGGCTACAATACCATAAATTTTATATCCAAATTTGCTTTGTGCGGTAACATCCCTGCAAAAAAAGAGTAGCAGCGTGCAGGCGATAAGTATTGTAAAAATATTTTTCATTGTATAATTGTTTTAAAGTGAAATTTTGAGCAAAGCAGTAGCTATAAGCCTGTACAGCTTTTAAATTTTAGCCAGTAAAATCGGTATTTAGCTACCCGGTGGATCCAACCGGGCAGGAATGAAAGAATCTATTTTTTCTCTGCCTTGCGAACGATAAAGTAATAGGCAAGGAAGCCTGCGGCAATAAACATAATTTCGAGGCCGTATGGCAATGGAGAATCAGAATCGTAGGGTAAATAGTTCAATATTACCAATCCTAATCCGCCAGAAAACAATACGGCTCCCCATTTCAATTGTTCAAGGCCCATATCTGATAGTCTTTTCAGAAAACTAATGGCATCTGCGTCAATGGGGCCGGAGTCGATGATGCGTTTCTTTAAACGGTAATTGAACCAATTGATAATAACTACGGCAATAACAATAAATAATATGATTACTGCGATGAATGGTGCTATGTTCTTATTCATGTTTTTTAAATTTAGTGAAATTTATAACAGTAGTCAGCACAGCCTTGCTAAGGGTTGCACATTTTTTTAATTTATTTTTTGCAACCTTTAAAGCATAAGCATTGACTAATAGCATATGTTTAATGAAGGGGATGTAATTACCAAAGTACTCAATGGCGATGTCCGCGCTTTTGAGGCATTGGTAAAACAATACGAGCGCCTGGTATTTTATGTAGTGCATCGCCTTATTAATGATGAAGGCGCTGTAGAAGACATATGCCAGGAAGTTTTTATTAAGGTGCATAAAAGCCTTGCCCGTTTCAACCATCAATCCAAACTATCAACCTGGATAGCGCGGATAGCATACTTAACAGCCATTAATTATTTAAGAAAGTATAATCGATCTCAACTGACTGATTATCCCGACGATATTGAAAACTATCATTTTACTACCGAAACACCCGAACAACTGTTAAACAAAAAAGAAACAGCCAATTATGTAGAACAATTGGTGTTGCAGTTGCCAGAAAAGTATAGAACTGTACTAACTTTATATCACCTCAATGAATTTAGTTGTATGGAGATTGAGGAAATTACCGGAATGCCCGAAGGAACTATTAAAAGCTATCTTTTTAGAGCCCGCAAGCTGTTAAAGGAAAAAATACAGGTTTATTTAAAAAATGAATTACCATGAAGGAAATGAGTGATGACGAGCTGCAACAATGGCTGGATGGTAAACCATCCATACACGGAAATGTGCCCCAAATTGATGATGCAGAGGCCTACCGTAACCTGTTTGAGGCACTGGATAAAGAACCTGAAAAAGGATTATCGTATAACTTTTCAGCAAAAGTTGCCCGCAAAATAAAAACTGAGCAAAAGAAAAACAATGAATTGAAGCTTAATTTGATTGCTGCCGCGATATTTATGGCGTTATTAGCTTTTGCCTGTGGCTTATTGAGTTTGTTTAAAGTTGATATTATTACAAAACTGCCGCCTTATAAATGGATATTTATATTTGGCCCGATAGCATTTATTGCCGTTCAATATTTTGATCAGAAACTGGTAAAGTCAAATATTTTCAAAAAACCATAGCCGGTTGTTTAAAGTCAAACTTGTATTTTAGCCGCTTAAACAATTAAGTGAGCGAACAGGCACCCCATACAAAAACTCCGGCCCAATACAGAATAGGCTGCGCCATATTTTACTTCATTTCGGGTATTGGGTTTGCCACATGGGCCTCCCGTATTCCAACCATTAAACAACACTTACATTTAAATGAGGCCCAGTTAGGGTCCGTTTTGTTTGCATTGCCGGTTGGTTTAATGTGCACTATGCCCATTACCAGCAAGCTATTGAGCAAATACAGCAGCCGGGCAATTATGCTTTTCGGGTCAATTTTTTTGGCAATAGTGCTATCATTTATAGGCCTGGCCAACAGTATGTGGCAATTGGTTGTAGTGCTTTTCTTTTTTGGCTCGGCACGCAACCTTATGACGCTCTCCATTAACACCCAGGGTGTTGCGGTACAAGCGCTGTACAACAAATCCATTATGGCTTCCTTTCATGGCATTTGGAGCCTGGCCGGTTTTGCCGGGGCTGCCGTGGGTTTGCTAATGGTTTACCTTAATATTGCACCACCATATCATTTTATAGCCATAAGTATTGTGCTTATTGCAACAACGCTTTATTTTATAAATGATACCATCTACCAAATGCCCATTAAGCAGGAAAAAAGGCCTGTTTTTTCTTTACCCGATAAATCGCTCATTAAGTTTTCGTTTATCTGTTTTGCCAGCATGGCTTGCGAAAATACAATGTACGACTGGTGTGCACTTTATTTTCAAAAAGAAGTCAGTCCCGATAAAACGATGGCTACTGCCATGTTTGTAATTTACATCGTTGCCATGACCACCGGCCGCCTGTTTGGCGACAAGGCGGTAACCAAATTTGGCATTACTACGGTTTTAAAATTCAGTGGTATTTTTATTTTAGCCGGATTACTGCTGGCGGTATTTTTACCCTTTACCATTACTGTAATTATCGGATTTATTTTAACGGGATTAGGTGTATCCTGCGTAGTGCCGACGGTATTTAGCCTGGCCGGGAAATCAAAAACCATGAGCAGCTCAACGGCATTGGCATCCATATCAACCGTTGGATACCTGGGTTTTGTACTGGTGCCGCCTTTTGTGGGCTATGTTGCCCAAAACGCAAACTTGCGATGGTCATTCGGCATTATTGCCCTTTTTGGAGCACTTATTATTTTATTGGCCTCAAAAATCAGCTCAGAAAAACAATAAAACAAGCGCATTATTTATAGCTGATTATCAGCCAATAACTCAGCATCCATCCAAAAAACACTCAAAAAAAGCAACCTTTATATAAAACACACGTTAATACATCATAACAAATTCAAAATTTGTTAACTTAACGGTAATTTATATTTCATAATCGGTTAACGTATTTTTGCGGCTATGCTAAGAAGCAATTTACCTGTATATGCAATTGTTGAACTGCTGATGATTCTATCAAATGTTGATCAATCTATCGGCAATTATAAAGATCACAGTATTAAGGAGGATGACGTAAAGGTTAAAACCACCGGCGGCATTCTTCACTTTCCAAAAAACATTATTATGCAGCAATTTAAAAACCCCGAGCTGATTAGTAATGATGATTTAAAATACCTGCTGGGTTCATTCAAACCCGTGCGCTGCTGATTTCCTATTCATGTAGCAACGCTCACCTTTCCGACTGATAAATAGGTAATTATATTTATTATTCCGCCTGCGAATATTTTTTATTTGGTAAAAGATAATTACATTTATATAACCAATAAAACCAGTCGCTGCACTTATTTAACTTATTAATTTAAAGCCTTTACACCTTCCCCCCTGTAATTGTATTTGGCGCTATTGAGGCAAATAATAGCAAGCGGCAATGTTTAACAAATAACCTTTCCGTTATGAAGAAGAAACTATTTTCGCTGGCGTTGTTTATTTTGTTTTTTCAAACAATAGCTTTTTGCCAAACAGACAGCACCGTAATAAAAAATGCGGTATCGAAATTAAAAGCTCTTTTAACCGAACACGTTACCGAGCAGGCTTATTTACATTTTGATCGCCCATACCCTTTTTATGTTGCCGGCGAAAGTATTTATTTTAAAGCTTATGTAACCGAAGGCGAGCTGCATAAACCCACCAATATCAGCGGCATGCTGCACGTCGATCTGATCAATAAAAACAATACAATTATTCAAACGGAATTAATACAGCTAAACTCCGGTTTGGGTTGGGGCGATTTCTCGCTGTCAGACACTTTAAAAAAAGGCGTATATCGTGTAAGAGCTTATACACAATGGATGCTTAACGAAAAGCCAACAAATTTCTATGAACAATATATTTCTGTTGGGTCAACAAACAGCGTTGACAAAATAGCCGAAGCCGCCAAACAAAGCAACCAACCCGTAATCCAGTTTTTTCCGGAGGGCGGAAATCTGGTGGATGATATCCCTACAAAAGTTGCATTTAAGGCAATTGGCACAAATGGTTTGGGCATTGATGTTAAAGGCGTAATTGTTGATAATACCAATCAGGAGGTTGCTAAAATAACATCGAGCCATTTAGGTATGGGAGTTTTTGATTTTATTCCGGAAAGCGGCAAAAAATATAGAGCAAAGGTGATATTTGCCAATGGATCAGAAAATACGGTTGATTTACCTGATGCCGAGGAAAAAGGCATCACTCTTTATGTTAATGCCGCCAACCCTGCTAAACTAGCCATTGAAATAAGAACCAACAGAGCTTATTACAAAGAGCACCTGAATGAGGACTTAGATTTACTTATCTATTGGTCCGGCTCTGTAAAAACAGTGGCCACTAAGCTTGATAACGCTATATTGGGCCTTGACTTACCCACCGCAGGTCTTAAAACCGGCGCTGTAATGGTGTCTTTATTATCAAAAACAGGAGAACCGTTGAGCGAACGGTTGGCGTTTGTACAAAACCCCGACCAGCTAAAACTATCCCTAAATACCGATAAGCCCGTTTACAACAAACGCGAGCCAGTTAAACTGAACTTAAACGCGCAAGATAAAGCAGGATTAAACGTAAACGGATCTTTCTCAGTATCGGTAATTGATGAAAGCAAAATATTGGTTGATGATGATGCAGAAAATACTATTCTATCTTACCTGCTTTTAACATCACAACTAAAAGGCTACATTGAAAAGCCTAATTACTATTTTGCAAATGTGACTAAGGAAACCCGCTCTAACCTGGATGTACTTATGTTAACCCAGGGATACCGCCGGTTTGTATGGAAACAATTGCTGAATGAAAACAACAATACAACTGCCACCAATTTACCAGAACAATATCTCAATATTGCAGGTACCCTCATCATCAAAAAAAATGGCGTCCCTGTCCCAAACTCCAAAGTCATTCTTTTGCCATTGGGGCAAACAACCACTACTGACGAAAAGGGGCATTTTGTTTTTAACAACATAAACTTCCAAAGCGGCACGCAGCTGATATTAAAAACGGCTTCAGCAAACGGCAATAATGCCACAATTTTAGTGCTCGATAAGCAAAAAGACACTCAGGCAGTTGATCCAATTGATCCAATACAGGCCGGTTACAATTCAAAGGCCGATATTTTGGCATCATTACAAAACACGCCATCACAAGGCCCGGTAACAGCCAGCCTTGTTTCCAATAGTGCATTGGTAAAACAAGATAGGGTTATCGGCCTAAAAAAAGATGATAATTATATATCGTCAAGCATGTTGGGTCCGGGGCATGCCAACCAGGTGATTCATGGCGAAGCCATTAAAAATGCAACCTTACTTTCAATCGGCCTAAACGGGGTTGCAAGAAATGTAACCTTCGTAAGAGACGTTCCTTTTTTAACAGGGGGAGAAATTATATCAGGCGGAACAGAGCAATTACAACCAATGATGGTGGCAATTGATGGTACAATTTTACCACCGGGCACAGGCATTGATGATATTAACCCTTCAACAGTTGAAACCGTTGAGGTATTAAGACAGGATAACGCTGCCATTTATGGTGAAAATGCAAACGCCGGTGTGTTGGTCATTACAACCCGGCAATTAGTAGGTAGCGATGCAGCTGTTTCCAAAGAAACATCTCCCGGAATTTTTGTTATCAACCCTCTGGGTTATTATAAAGCGCGCGAATTTTATTCGCCCGTTTATAGTGCCGATGTGCCAGCCAATAAACTTCCTGATGTGCGCACCACCATTTTCTGGAAACCCGATGTTATTACAGATGCTTCTGGCAACGCCACACTCCAATATTTTAATGCCGATGGCACCGGAACTTATCGCATAGTTATTGAAGGCATTGACCCTAATGGCAATTTAGGCAGACAGATGCTGCGTTACAAAGTTCAGTAAAAAGCGACCGCGAAGTATTGGTTTTATTTGGCGATAAGATAAACCTGATTGAGCACCGTATGTCTGCTTGATTTATTGATAAATGCAGGCAATATGTTTTCCTGTGGATAATTAATAAACGACTTTACTACCCTGAAATCAGCATGCGTTTGGTTTAAATAATCCAATGATTGTTGATCAGCATAAAAGAGGGATATGCCTTTGGGGTTAAAACTATTGAATTTTTCAATCGGAACCATATCAACCGGGCTATTACAGTAAAACTGAAAAATATTATTGCCTGCTTTAAATGAGTAAATATGAAAACTACTCAGCGGCTTAAGGTTAGCGTACCTTGCAGCCGTTATCTCGCCTTTGTAGGGTATAATTACTTTATAAAAAATGGTATTTAAATAAAAGCAAACAAACAGCGCAGCAGCTATGCTGAAAAAGAATGTTTTTTTGTAAGATTCCTTAAAGTTTATCGGAATAAAAATCACGAAAATACCCAGCAGGATGCAGTCAACACCAAAAAACATGTCGTGCTTGGGTCTTAATAAAAAGTTCAGCACAATAACCGCTGCGGTAAGCAACACTACATAAATCCACTGCGCAACCAGCCTGAATCTGGCCTCGAGCCGGGTTACCTGGTTTTGGCAAAAAGGAGCTGTTATAATTGCAAACAAAGGAAAAATGGCATTGGTATAAAAAGGCAACTGAAATCGCGACAGCGAAAAAAGCACCAATAATAACAACGCACCACTTAAAGTATAATATTCAACCAGCTTTTTGCCTTTAAAAATATCTTTTATGCTTTTAAAAACGGCATAGTAAAACATCAAGCACCAGGGCGCAAATGCCCAAAGCAGTGTATGCACAAAAAACAATGGGTTTCCATTTGTTTTATGGCTTATAGGGCCATTATTTACAAAGCGGCCAAACTGGCTATCCCACAAAAACCATTTTATCCCGGAAACATGATGCATTCCAAAAACAGTTTTTTCTGGATGCAGGTCAAACTGTACGTACAGGGCATAAATTTCCGGCAGGGTAAATATAATGGTAAGCAATACCAGTATTAACCACTTAAACCTAAAGATCTCAACAAATCGTTTTTGAAAAATTAACTGCCCAATTAAACTTCCGTAAATAGCAATAATTACAAATAGCCCTTTTGTCATTAACGCACATGCCGTAAGCAAAGCAGCCAAAATAAGATCAACAGCCGAAATCTTCTTTTCCAGGCGACTTATATGATAAATACTCCCGGTAATAAATGCCATAAGGTAAGGCTCGGCCCTTACATCGGTGTTAGAAAGCATTACGTGGAGTGCTGTAGTTAATATCAGTACAGCGGTTGCAGCTATCTCCCAGCCATAATACCTGCGCGTTAACAGATAGGTATAAATAAGACCAAGGCAAAAGAACAGCATAGCCGGCAAACGATAGGCCCAGGTACTTATTCCAAATATTTTAAAGCTCACCAAAATCATCCAGAACGGAAAATGTGGTTTATCCAACCAATCGTTGTTGTAAGTAAATAATTGGAAGAATTCGTTTTTATGCAGCAGGTTTTTGGCTATTGAAGCATACAGTCCCTGGTCGTCGGTAAAAAAATCAAGATTTATACCTGCAAAATTAATTGCAAGCGCCAATAAAAATATGGCAAGGTATATGATTTTCTTAGTATCCTTCATTTACAACTGGTTACCAAAACGGTTTTGGTGGGGCAAATATATAGCTTAGTAAGGTAAATGATGAGTATAAAATGGTAAAGGTGTACAATAAAACCGTTGTAAAGCAAAAAAACCCCATGCCAGGGGGCATGAGGCAAAAATCACAACAATTGTTTAACCTTTCGGTCAATTCCTAACTGCACTATGATTCTTTATTTTAAACAAAAAAACACTTTGTTGGTTTTTAATATTTTATAGATTGTTAATACCTAAAATTGAAATAATCTGTAACTAAAATGATATTTAGCAGTCAATATATAAAGTCGCCAATTCGGTATATCTTTATAAACTTTTTAAATAAACCAAAAGCTTAATATTTATGAAAAAGTTATTCTTTTTAAAGGCATTTACAATGCTTGCATTTGCTTTTCTTGTAACATCAGTAGCATCTGCACAAGACATGGGGGGCAAAAAAAAGCCTTCAAGCCCACGCGATACTGTTAGCGGTACCGTAGGTGGTGCTTCTGTCACTATTGCTTATGGCAGCCCATCGGCAAGAGGCCGTAAAATTTTTGGTGGATTGGTTCCTTACGACAAAGCGTGGCGCTTAGGTGCTAATCAAGTGACTATTATTCAAACCAGTGCAGATATAAAAGTAGAAGGCAAAACTTTGCCGGCTGGTAAATACAGCGTATTTGCAACTCCAGGCGAAAAACAATGGATCATTACCTTTAACTCTGTAACCAATCAATGGGGAATTAAGGATGATGGTTCAGCAAATGACGATCCGTCAAAAGACGTATTATCAGTAACTGTTAAATCTATGAAATCAGAAGCATTTACAGAAGCTTTAACTTTCAAAATTGATCCAAAAGGATTTGTTATTCTTTGGGAAAACGTAGCAGTACCTGTGAAAATTAAATAAGCAAGAAACACATTAATCAAAGCCTCCGGATACAAAAACGGGGGCTTTTTTATTTTAAGTTGATGACAATGCTATATTTGTTATAAATGACAATAAAGCCGCGCAGATATAAAAAGAAAGCCATAACAAGAACTATTGCAATAGCTGCACTCGCGCTGTGCATATTTTTACTAACGCTTTTTGCCGATCATCCGCTTGCTGTTGAGCATTATTATTCTAGTGGCTTTTACTCTGTTGTTTGCCATATATTGCACCCCATATTTAATATTTTCCCTTTCAGCTTTGGCGACCTGATCTATCTTGCAGTTATTATTTATCTGGTTTATGCCTTATACCGACTGGTAAAATTGGTTGTACGAAAGGAATTTAAACAAGCGGGAATACTGCTGCTTGGGCTGGCAGCCGGTGTTGAAACCACTGTATTAATTTTTTATCTTTTTTGGGGGATGAATTACTTCAGGCTGCCTGCGGGTGAGCGTTTAAATTTGCGCGATACCAATTATACTACTGCTGATTTAAAAGACGTTACCGCGATGCTGATTGATAGCGCGAATGCCTGCCGCGCACGCGTAACGCCAGCTGATCTGGCACAAAACAATACCGTTATTTACGAAACCGCTATTAAAGCGGTAACCAAACTATCAAACGATTCGCTTAATTTCAGGACTTACCGGCCAGATATTAAACCATCGATGCTGACTCCTTTGCTTAATTATATTGGCACATCGGGGTATTATAATCCCTTTACCGGCGAGGCACAACTCAATTACCAGATGCCGGTATTTAACCGGCCGGTTGTTGCCTGCCACGAAATGTCGCACCAGATGGGTTACGGAGCCGAAGACGAGGCCGACTTTGCCGGCTTTCTGGCTGGTATTGGTTCAAACGACAGGCTGTTGCGCTATTCGGCTTATCACTTAGCTGTTGACGAATTTATGCACGCCTTGTTTTATCGCGATAGCCTTCAAAATAAAATCCTTAAGCTTACCGTATCTCCTGCGGTTCACCAGGATTTTGTTATTGAACGCAATTACTGGCGCTCGTATCAAAGCAAACTCGAAGTATTGAGCAGCATTTTCTACGACAAATTTTTAAAGGCAAATAACCAGCCACAAGGCTTGGAAACCTATAACCGTATGGTGTTATTAGTGATGGCCAAATACCGTAAAAATCATTGACCAACCCCAACTACCAACCAATCCCCCACCATGATCCATGAACTATCAACTATGAACCAAAAACTACATCACCACCCCTGCTGCAGTAAATGACAGATTGCTTTTACCCGCCCTTGCAGATGATGCGTAACCATTGTGATTAATATATAGCTTTTCGTTTTCGGCAGTGATGCGCAGGTCGCCTACAAAAAATTCGCCGGTTAAACGTATAACTACAACGGGTGCATGCACTTCTAATTCGGCCGATATATTATGTTCAAGCGCCATAGCGGCTTCATCATCCAACTGATGCACATGTATTATGGCGGTACCATCCGGCCTCGTTACCTTTACACTGTCTTGTTTCTCTATAATCTTATAGGACGCACCGTTAGCGGGCTTATTGGCCAAAATAACCACCGGCGTACCATCGGTATCTTTAATATTAAGATCAATATTTAAAACCGGGTGAACAGGCTCGTTGGTATCGTGATGAACAGAATTGATTTTCAAAAATTCTTTCTCATTTTCTCCATCGCCATAAAATATAGCTTTGCTGGGTACTATAAAGGCATTTGAGCCAATAACATATGCATACTTCATAATTTCAGGTTTTTAGTACCTACATTAATATCAGTTTGACCTAAAATGTTTGCTTTATTTTATATTATTTTTTCAAGATGATTTACGGAATCCAGGCTAGAGTACTGCAAAAAAAATGCGTTCCGTATCTCACCCCGGAACGCACACAACATCATTCAAATAATGTTGATCAACTAAATCTCAGATCACATGTTAAAATGTTCATCCAAGGCCTTTATTTATCGGTAACCTTTCGGTTAATAAATTGAAGTTTAAGGGCACAGTTACCTTATAAAAGCTATATTCCGTTTGCACAATTTGCATTATATTAGGCGCAAACAAAGCGTTAAAACGACCTGTAACGTGTTATAGTATAGTGCCAGGTAAACACGCTGCAAATTTACAAATGTAAACTTAACATTTATTAAAATAAATACATAAAAATAAAGCTTCTATTCCAAATTTCACTGCAAAACTATTGTTACCATGACAAAAAGATTATTCCTTGCGCTTATTCTATTTCCACTGGCTTCATTTTCACAAAAATTTACGGGTAATGAAATTGCCAGATTTAAGCAAGAAGCGCACGCAGTAACGATTATACGCGATAACTGGGGAGTACCACACATTTATGGAAAAACTGACGCCGATGTTGTTTTTGGATTGATGTATACCCAGTGTGAAGATAACTTTAAAGGCATTGAGCAAAATTATTTATACCAGCTAGGCCGGCAAACTGAAGCCACCGGCGAAAAAAATCTTTATACCGATGTGCAGCTGCAACTCATTGCTGATACAACCGATGCTATTAAGGATTATAACACCAGCCCTTTGTGGTTTAAGAAACTAATGAATGCCTTTGCCGACGGCATGAATTATTACCTGTACAAACACCCGGAAGTTAAACCGGTTGTTTTTAAGCGTTTTAAACCCTGGTTTGCACTCATGTTTACCGATGGCAGCGTTTCGGCCACAGTTACGGGCGGCATCAGCTTAAACGAAACCAGCAGTTTTTATGGCGGCAGCAGCCAAAACATAGGGGCCAATTATAAACCGGGCATTGATGAAAGGGAAATTGGCTCAAACGGGTTTGCAATTGCCCCATCGCGCTCAAAAACAGGCAATGCTTTGTTGTACATTAACCCGCATGTGCCTTTTTATTTCAGGAGCGAAGTTCAATTGGTAAGTGATGAGGGATTAAATGTTTATGGTGCAGTAACCTGGGGACAGTTTTTTGTTTACCAAGGCTTTAACCAGCATTGCGGCTGGATGCATACCAGCAGTTACGCCGATGTGGGTGACTTGTATGCCGAAAAGGTTAGCAAAAAAAATGGCGAGTGGTTTTATGAATATAACGGACAGCTTAAGCCGGTAACCAGCCAGCAACTGGTTCTGAAAATAAAAAAAGGCGATACCATTGAACAAAAAAAAATTACCGGTTATTACACTCATCATGGTCCGGTTTTGGGTAGCCGTGACGGCAAGTGGCTAACGCTTAAAGCCAACAACCGCTCGTATAATGCCTTGTTAGAGTCGTGGCTGATTACCAAAGCCAATACATTTGCCGAATATAAAAAGGCAATGGGCCTGCTCTCAAACGCTACCAATAATACAGTTTATGCTGATGATAAAGGCAACATAGCATTTTGGTACGGCAACTTTATGCCCAAACGTGATCCGAAATTGGATTGGACCTTACCCGTTGACGGTACCACTTCTGCCACCGAATGGCAAGGCCTGCATCAGCTTGATGAAATTGTACATGTATACAACCCACAAACCGGCTGGATACAAAATTGTAATTCAACACCCTTTACCTCATCAGGCATAAGCAGTCCTGATAAAACAAAGTATCCCGCCTATATGGCGCCCGATGGACAGAACTACAGGGCAATAAACGCCATAAAACTATTGGATAACAATCAGCAACTTACGCTCGATGAACTAATCAGCAAAGGATACGATCATTATTTAACAGCTTTTGATGTGTTATTGCCGCCGCTGTTTAATGCTTATAATAACACTAACGATTCCGTTAAACAAAAAATGGCAGCTCCAATGCAACTACTGCAACAATGGAACCGGCGCACGGCAGCCAACTCCGTTGCAACTACCCTGGCCATTGAATGGGGAACATTGATGCTGCGCGAATTACCCCCGGCAAAAACAACAGAAGCAGGTACCTATCAAACCGAAAGAGTAAATGAAATGCTTAAAAATATAAGTGCACAACAAATACTCACACTGTTTGACAAAGCGTTAAACAATTTGCAACAGCTCTACGGTACCTGGAATATAAACTGGGGCGATATTAACCGTTACCAGCGCCCAGCAGATGGCGTTACCTTTAATGATAGCTTACCCAGCCTGCCAGTAGGGCTAACTTCGTCGGCCTTTGGGCAGTTACCATCATTTGTAAGCCGCACCATGAATACCAAAAAACGTTATGGTTACTCGGGCAATAGCTTTATTGCCGCTGTGGAATTTGGTTCCCGCATTAAAGCAAAAACAGTTATCACAGGCGGCCAATCGTTTAACCCAGCTTCAAAACACTATATAGATCAGGCTGGCATGTATATTGACGGTAACTTTAAAGATGTACTGTTTTATAAGGATGATGTATTAAAACACGCCGAAAAAACCTATCACCCGGGAGCGTGAGTAAAATATTAAAACAAGTATATTTGAACAACAAACAACCACAATGAAAAAATTGCTACTTCTTTCTGTTCTATTTATTTGCAGCGCAGGCGTTTATGCACAAAGCATACGGTTTGGCGAACTGGTAAACTTTACGGCTCTTAGTAACAGAGAGGTGTTTGATAATTTAATGCAGGGCAACGCTTTCAGGCAGGATTATACCACCCAAATTAACGGGCAGGAAATTGAATATTTTAAAAGTATTGGCGTAAAAGCTAATGTTGAGCAAATAAATGTAGGCACTTTTAGCAGGTTAAATAATGGTACTATGCTGCGCACGGTTATTTACAAGTCAACTAATCCGCAGGATGTTATTAATATGGTTGGGCAAATAAAAAGGTATGGCCTCGATCTTAAGTTTCGCGGGGTTGATCCCAGCAATAATATTTATTTGTACGACAGTGATTTTTTTCACGTAAGCGTCTTCCTTCGCCGCGATCAAACATCAGGAATGATTGAAATAAAACAGAAAGAATTTCTGGGTCTGGATTAACATAAACTACCCCGAATGATCGTGCAGTATTTTCCATCCGTTTTTGCCATGCACCATCACCAGTGAGTACCTACCCGATCGATCAGGCAAGTTATTGCCATACAAAGTAAAAGCGCCTGTTAAAAGCGCATAATTATCTCCCAAAAAGCGCACTTGCATATCAGAATAACGCAGGTTTTGTTTGGGCATACCGCCATTAAAATATTTATTTTGATAAAGCGCTCTTATTAATTGTATTGCTACCGGCCCAGTAGGCATCATCATAGTTGCTGAAGGGTCATACATATTCATAAAAGCATCCAGGTGGCCCTTGTTCCATTCATCAGTCGAGCTGTTCATGGTTTGTATAATTTCTTTTGCGGCTGCACTGGTATCAGCAACCTGCGCCTGAGCCTTAGTCACCATAAAAAACAAGCAAAACAACAAAACGATGTATTTTGCTGAAACATTAAAAATCACTTTCATACTATTATTGATTTCAAATTGAGGAAACAAGTTTAAGCATCGACCATCGCAATAAAAATAGATAATTTTACAACGCCAACTAAACTCTAATCTCCCATCACTTACCTCTTTTTAGAAGCTTTAGCCAGCGGATTAAAATCCAGGCATAGCTGTATCCACCGGTCAAAATCTTTTTTATTCAGATAGGCCTCTTCGCCAACATAAACATAATCTTTCATAGGCTTGCCTCGCGTAATCATTTGCCTTACAAAGTTATTCTCTAAAGCATCTTCAGCTGCATCGGCACCTAAGCGGCACAGCATCTCATCACCGCTTACACAAATACACATTTTATCGTCAACCATAAAACATATACCTCTAAACATCTCCTTTTCTGTCACTACAGGCAAGTGCATAAGGGCTTCTCTTATTCTGTCGGCAAGTTTGGTATTGTAAGCCATATTTAGTTTATGGGTTCATTAGCTTATTAGTCCATTGGTATTAGCAATCGGCTATTTACTGCTTTGACGTAATTACTCAGGTTGAAATTAATAATAAATGCAGAACACGTCAAACACCAATTAACAAAAGACACCAATGAACTATTGAACAAATGAACTATTGACTTTACTCTTCAGCTGTCGTCCAATTCCTATAAAACTGCGATGATTTAGGGGGAATTCTAAAATTACATGGCCCAGGCTTAATATAAACAGCCATTTTATGCCCAAGCGGTAATTGTAAAAATACAACGCTATCGATGCAGCCCATACTAAGCCAATAATCGCAGCTCGTGTAATGGAAATTCGATGCCAGTTGATCACCCGTGTTTTGCTGAACCAATTGAGATAGTGATAGGTGTAGGCAAAGGCAATTAATCGGGTTAAAATTATGCTGGCATTGTTGGTATAAACATTAAGCGAAGGGTTGCACAGCGTAGTACTGTTAAGTCTTCCAAAGTCGCCGTAGTTACTAATGGCCCAGGCGGTTGGCCCCGTGTGGTATCCGGTAAATAGCAGACAAAGCAATACCGGGCAAAGTAAAAAAACAAAAAAAGCTATGTAGCCCGAAACAATTTTGTCCTTAAGCGCCCCCAGTAACATAAAAGCACCGGTAAAAATATATACATGGATAAGTGTTGGAATATACATACCGAAAATAGTGCGAAAAATATTGTGGGTAAGTAAAAAATATCCGGCAGCAATAAGTAGAATAAAAGCCAGCAACCTATTAACGGGTCCTTTTACAACCAGCAAAATGAACGACAGCCCAAATGTGTAAAAAATAAGATTTGCATTAGGCAGTTTAAACAACACGGTTATAACAACAACGGCAGCAATAAGCAGGAAATCGTACTTTTTAAGGGTAAAAAAATGCCGGCCATTAAGCCACGAAATTTCGGTAAGATAATGCGCCGGGCCAAGTATAGCGTACGACAATAGAAACAGTTCAAACGGGATGATAACCGCCAGGCACGAGGCGGCAAGCATTGCCAATATGTTATAGTAGTTAATGCGGTTTAAGCTTTGGTTCACAGTGGATGGCTCATGGTTAATAGCTGATTAGCGTATTGGATTAACATCAAAGATCAATGAATTATTATTAACGGCCAATCATTTGAACTTTTTTCAAATAAAATAAAATGTTTTGATTTCGCAATCGTCTCTATCTTTATAAACAATAATACATTGATAACAGCCGTAATGCCCGAAGAAAAAAACAACACTATCATACATGCTATTTCGGCGTATGGTAAAAATTTGTTGGGCTTTATAAGGCGCAGGGTAAATAACGATGCCGATGCCGAAGACATTCTGCAGGATGTTTGGTACCAGTTTAGTTCGGTAATAAATTCAGAACCTATTGAGCAAACCGGCGCATGGCTTTACCGTGTGGCCCGCAACAAAATACTGGATAAACATAAAAAGCATACCGAAACTTTATTGGATGATATGCTGCCCGACACCGATGATGAGGATGAAGCAACAGACTTTAAAGCCATCCTGATGACGGAAGCCAAAACACCGGAAACAGAATACCTGCGTAATCTTTTTTGGGAACAATTATTTTTTGCGCTGGATGAATTGCCCGAAGAGCAGCGGCAGGTTTTTATATGGCACGAACTGGATGATATCTCCTTTGCCGAAATAGCAGATCGTACGGGCGAAAAAGTGCAGACACTGGTATCGCGTAAACGGTATGCTGTGCTTCACCTGCGCAAAAGGCTGAAACAATTGTATGAAGAAATTACAGAATATTAAAAATTAAGAAAATGAGACCCTTTAATAGAAAGAAATTATTTTTTATCCCCTTTGCTGTAGTAGCATTTGCTGCCTTGATTGGCTTTGTGGTGATGAATTTGTGGAACTACTTACTACCCGGCATTTTACATGTAGGCACCATCACTTTTTGGCAGGCCCTGGGTATTTTTATACTATGTAAAATACTGTTCGGGTTTGGAAAAGGCCACCACCGGTTTGGCGGCGGCGGTGGTGCACCATGGATGCGTCATAAAATGGAAGAACGTTTTAAAAATATGAGCCCCGAAGAGAAAGAAAAATTCAAAGAAAAATGGGAGCAAAGATGTGGCGGCCGCGGTCGTTGGAGAGGCGAAAACCATCCCCATTTTAACAAATGGGATGACTTTACAACTCCCGAAACAGGAAAAGCAGCTGAATAAGTATTGAGTCCTAAGTCTGTAGTCCGGAGTATGAAGGCGAAAGTTGCCGACTCCTGACTATAGACTTAAGACTTTTGACTAAATCACAACAAATCGATTTAAAACTTAAAACAATGGATATACTAATATTTACAACCAGTGTTGAAAAACCCGAAGAGGTTAATGCAGTAAAGCCGTTATTCAAATCAGTTCCGGCAATAAGTCAGTGGAATTTTGACCTGGAAGATTGTGATAATATTTTAAGGATTGTGGCCGATAATATTTCTCCGCGTTTTATTGAAAGCCTGTTGCATACAGCAGGCTTTAATTGCCGCGAATTGGAATACTGATAGCTTACTTTATCTTTTCAAAGCCATCAACATTTTGTTTGCTGATGCTAGCATTGCTGCCAATAACTGCGCCGCTGCCGTCTTTTAGCAAAATAACAGGTAAGTTTTTATTTGAGGGGGATGATGTTCCTTTAAAATCAACAATTTTTAAATCCTTAAAATTGTTCACCTCAATGCCGTTAGTAAAATAAGGCTGATCGATAGTATTATCCCAGGTAAGCTTAAAATCATTAAGGGTCAATCCGTTTACGTAATGCGCAAGCAGGCCGGGAATATTACTTTCAAACAATTGCTCCTTTTCATACAAACATCCCCTTAAATCAATATTACCACCCATTACGCCATTCAATTTACTATTTACAAGCTCCATAGAAACATGATTAAAGCGCACGTCCTGTATGGCGCTCTCATCAGATCCATATAGCAGGATGCCGTTTTCGCCAATGCAGGTAATGTTGTTAAATTCTACATTTTTAATAACGCCCATTTTAACATTCTCCTTTCCGCGTACTGCCGAAATATGTATCGGCTCACCATTGCCCCACCAGTCACCGGTATGCAGATGAGTTTCAATAGTAATATCGCTAAATGTGATATTTTCTAATGATCCCTGATCTCTTAAAAATATGCCTATACCCCGGCTGGAATTAGTGATGTTACAATGGCTTATATGTACATTCCTAACCGTATTCTGATCCAGGAAACCAATGCGGATACCGCTCGAATAAGATTGCAGGTTACAGTTGGTAACGGTTATATTTTCTGACAGATGCCTTAACCCTTTAAAACCAGGTATCTCGAAATGATGATCGTAGCCTACAAACACCAACGCATCATCACCTGATCGGATGTCGCAATTGGCAATAACTACGTTAGAACAACTGGTAACGTCAATACCATCAGCGTTAGGCACTAAAATACCACTCCACAAGCGTATTCCGGTAACGCTAACATCATCACAATCGGCAAAATGCAGTGTCCAGAAAGGCGAGTTCAATAATGAAATATCTCTTAACTGTACATGTTTACAATCCGAAAATATAACCATTTGACGGGGGCGATCCTTCGGTACCACGGGTCCATCGCCAATACCACTTTCTACATGGCGGTAATTTTCTTTTTGGCGGGTAAAACGGGTGCCATTGGCATCAATCTTTTTCGCTTTATCGAAATCAAAAAACACCTTATTATTTCCATCAATAGTACCGGCTCCGCTGATGGATACATTTTCTGCATCAACGGTATATAATATGCCGTAATAATTCAAGCCGTAATCAGGCTTGGTGTAGCTTTCGTAATCCTGCAGGTTAGGGCTGCCGAATAAAACTGCTCCGTTTTCAAGATACAGATCCATATTGCTTTTTAAATGAAATGTGCCCGTTATAAATACACCCGCCGGCACATAAACCCTGCCGCCGCCGTTTTGATAGCAGGCATCAATTGCTTTTTGAATGGCTGCGGTGTTCACCGTTTTGCCATCGCTAAGGGCGCCATAGTCCTTAATATTAAAAGTTTGGGCAAACGATGATGAAAAAATAAACAAACAACATAACACAACTGTTAAACGAGAAAATAAGTTCATAACGATTTATTGATTAGTACGTTGTTAAAAACCCGGCTTATGTTAAAAAGTTAATAAGACATGGCCCATATACATCACAAACTTAACACACTGTTCATGATTTAATTTAATACCTATTCTACATTTAATGATTGAAAAACAACGTTATGAACAAAAAGTTAATTACAACCGCCCTGCTGTTATTTTGCTTTTTTGCAGGCTTTGCGGCTATTGAAAATTTAAACGGCAAATGGACAGGTTTGCTTAAAACCGATGGCGGCGATGAATATCCGCTGATGTATAATTTCAAAATTGACGGTGGCCAATTAACCGGTACCGCCAAAACGCCAAAAGGTGACATGCCCATAAACGACGGCAAAATAACCGGCGATACTTTTACCTTTAACGTAATTGTTAACAACATGGAAATTGACCATAGCGGCAAGTTTTATGGCGACTCGGTAGGTGTTGATATTAGCTTGGGTGATGCAAGATCGCATGCTACGTTAAAAAGAGCGAATCCCTAAGCACAGGGAGCCCAATTTGCTGTATTGTCCCTGGTTATTAAATACCGGGATTACTTTTTACACCTTTTTAATGCGGGTATTTTTAATATCTCAATAACTTGTTTAGCTTTAACGTAACCATTGCCATTAAAACGGCATCTTATAAAAAACTAAAAAAAATGAAAAAGAAATTTTTAACTACTACTGCGCTGTTATGTTGCTTTGTGCTTTGCCTTGCCATAATAGCAGATTTAACCGGAAAATGGACAGGTATTATCACCACTCCAGATGGACAACAAATTAGCGTTGCCTATAATTTTAAAGCCGACGGCAATACCCTTACCGGAACAGCAGATTCGCCACAAGGATCAGTGCCTATTGATAACGGCAAAATTAACGGTACCGATTTTTCGTTTAGCGTTAATGTTGGTGGCACCGAGTATCCGCACACCGGTAAATTCTACACAGATTCATGCGGTATGGATATTGACTTCGGTGGTCAGAAAACACATTTCACTATAAAAAGAGCAGATAAATAACCTCCCTTCTTAAAAAAGGATACTGATGCCCTGCAAAATTTGCGGGGCATTTTTTTTGAAAATTACAGCCAACTAATTGTAACACTTAAACTTATAATTGATCTTATGGTTACACTAAAGACTTCGAATCATGAAAAAAACCTTTTTTACAACAACAGCATTACTTTGCTGCTTTGTGGTTTGCTTTGCAGCCGCAATAATAGCAGACCTATCGGGCAAATGGACGGGCTCGGTTAAAACACCCGATGGCAATGAATTTCCCCTTAGCTACACACTTAAGGCTGATAGTGGCAAATTAACCGGCATTGCATCATCGCCACAAGGCGACGTAGCCATTACTGACGGAAAGACCAACGGCACTGATTTTAGCTTTAATGTATCTGTAAATGGTACCGACATTAAACATAGCGGTAAATACTACACAGGAGCCGATACCATTGGGCTTGATATTGATTACCAAGGCATGAAAATGCATTCAACCCTAAAAAGAGCACAGTAAACTTACTCCATTAAAAACTTAGGCCTTGCCCCATCGGTAAGGCCTTTTTGTTAAAAAAATTCAAAAATTATACTATCGCTGTAACACGCAATCAAAAAAAAGCATCATATCAACATAAACTTTAAATACATATGAAAAAGATTCTTTTAACAACAGCATCTCTGTTTTTTTGCCTTGTGATATGTTTTGCCGCCATTGAAGGGCTTGCCGGAAAGTGGAGTGGCTCCATCAAAACACCCGATGGTAACGACATTGACTTAACCTATATTTTTAAGGTTGATGGAGCAAAACTAACCGGCACGGCAATATCACAGGGTATTGAAATCCCCATTGACAGTGGCAAGGTAAACGGAAACGAATTTAAATTCAGCGTTACCAATCCGGATGGTGTTACCATTCCACATAAGGGCAAGTATTTAGGAGATTCGGTGAGCATCGATTTAGATTATCAGGGCACTAATTTTCACTCCACTTTAAAGCGGGTCGACAAATAAAAATGTCTGCATTGAGTTAACAAAAAGATCTGTCAGGGTGCAGGGAAATCGCTTCTAAAATTCCGCTACCTGTTTGGCGTTACGGATGTGCCGTTAGGTCCATATTTCCCTGTGTCAGGGTGCCTGCAGGTCTTTTTATTAAAATAATTCAATAAATTTCGTCATATCTGCAACTTATTGTTTCAAAAGTGCATCTAATGTATACTAAACATCCAGTGTACTTTATTGCCTATGAAAGTTGCTGCCCACGTAATTAACCTGGCCGCTAAGAAATTAGCCGGCGAAGCTACCGATGAAGAGTTAGCTGAGTTGAACCAGCTCTTACTCGAGAACCATACCCTCAACAATTCACTTAAAACCATTTTTGCTACCTGGGAAGAGGTTAACTTTAGTCATAAAATAAGTGATAGAGAAATTGAGCAAAACCTGGATGCAGTCCTCAAAAAAATTCATCATAAAATAAACCCTGATGGAATATTACCTGATGAACCGTTAAACAACTGCTAACCGGCAATTATTTAGAGCAAGTACAAATAGCCACTTTTTTATTTTATTCCGTTTTAATTTTAGTGCTTAATTATACCTTTGCAGCAATATGGTACGCCGTTTTATTGCTTACTTACTTATTGTTGCATTAATTTCTGTTAACTTTTCGCGCCTGTTTATTTATGCAGGTTTTGAATTGAACAGAAATTATATTGCCACAAAGCTTTGCGAAAACCGGAACAAACCGTGGCTTCATTGTAATGGCAAATGCTATTTCATAAAAAAAATAAAGCAAGCCCAGGAAAAAGAGAAAAATGATGAGCGCCAGTCGCAAAAAAATCTTTTCCAGGAAGCTTTATTTGCTCAAAAGCCCGATGTTAAGTTCTACTCGCAAGTGCTGCAGGTAATGCAGGTGCCCACTCATCGCATTGCGCTGCCTAATGTTGACCTTCCCATTTTTCTGCCTCCGCAATTAGGGTAATAAATTATTTATTTGTTGGTGTTATGATGTTCGAGAAAAGGGATGTTGTACAAGGCAATGTTATTACTAAAGATTTTTTTCTGGGGGCTACATCTACCTTCTTTGCGCGAAGCGGAGAGAAGGTCGACCAGCGTAGCGTCGTCGGGATGAGTAGACAACGCAAATGCATTTACGTCAATGCCGCTCGTAAAGTAGACTCACCCGAACATTGCTTCGCTCGTTCACCCTCTCTTTTGCAAGCAAAAAAGAGGGTTGGGAAAATTAATCTTTAGCTCTAAACATATCCGTCCCATTCACCAGCAAACAGCACCTTATAATTCTTCTATTTACTTACCTAAAAACTGCTGGCTGTATTTATACAAAAGCTGTTTTAAACACATAATTTATGCATCTTTTTAAAAAGATAGCGTACACTGCTTTGCTGCTTATTGGCGGTACAAGTTTTGGCTACGCACAAAAAATATACAAAGGAAAAGTAATTGACGAACTAACCGGCGAACCGATTGACTACGCCTGCGTTTGTACTAAATCCGCAAATAAAACAACCGTTACTGATAAGTTTGGGAACTTTCAACTATCCCTGCCAACAGATACCGCTACGCTGTATGTTTCTTTTATTGGCTACACTACGCAAACCATTAAGACCACTAAAACTGATAAAAGGTTTGTGGTAGTATTGAGGCGCGGAGCGATAGATCTTAAAGAAGTGCAGATCTCACCCAGCCTGAATAATAATTCCTTTCACACGCTGAGCAGTTTGGATTTGAACCTGCGGCCGGTAAATTCATCGCAGGATTTGATGCGCCTGGTGCCGGGCTTGTTTATTGCCCAGCATATGGGTGGTGGCAAAGCCGAGCAAATTTTTGTAAGAGGTTTTGATGCCGATCATGGTACCGATGTTAATGTTTCTGTTGATGATATGCCGGTAAATATGGTATCGCATATTCACGGACAAGGTTATGCCGATTTACATTTTTTAATCCCCGAAACCATTGCAGACTTTGATTATGGCAAAGGCCCTTACTACACCGAAAAAGGAGATTTTACTACAGCCGGATATCTTAATTTTACTACAAAAGATGTACTTGACAAAAGCGTTGTAAGTTTGGAATACGGCCGCTTTAATACCTTCCGCGGTATGGCCATACTTAACCTGTTAGATTCTGCTGCCAAAAAGCACGGCGAAAACTGGTACATAGCCGGCGAATACAATTACACCAACGGGCCATTCACCTTTGCCGAACACTACAAGCGTTTTAATGCCTTCAGTAAATACACCAAACAGCTTAACGAAAAAAATAAACTCACGTTCAGCGCATCGGCATTCACCACTACTTGGAGGGCATCGGGCGAAATTCCGGAGCGGGCGGTGGCTGCCAACACCACGGCTGTTGACGCCAATGGTAATCCGGTAATTATCCCTGAGTATAGCAATCCGATTGGCCGGTTTGGAACAATTGACAGTGCGCAGGGCGGCAAAACAAGTCGCTTTAATTTTATAGCCAAATTGAATACCGATTTAGGAAACAACCTGAACCTGGAAAATGAGGTTTACTACACCCATTATAATTTCCTGCTGCATGTAAATACCTCATTTTTTGCCGAGGATAGTTTAGGCGGCGAGCAACAGCAAAACCAGGACAGGGATATGTTTGGCTACAACGGTAAACTAAGCAAACGCCATTATCTGGGCAATGTTATACTAACCTCAACCGTAGGTCTGGGTACCCGTTTCGATCGTACATATGGAACCGAGCGTAGCGACGTTACCGAACAGTATCAGTTAATTGATTACATAGAGCAGGGTAATATCAACCAAAACAACACCAGCGTATATGTTGACGAAACATTGCAAAGCGGCAAATGGCTGTTTAATGCCGGCGCAAGGCTTGATTATTTTAATTTCAATTATCATGATACCACTAAAAATGATGTGGTGGTAAGTCCGAAATTTAATATTCAATACACGGCTAATGATCAGGTGCAGTTCTATTTAAAAACAGGCAAAGGCTTCCATTCAAATAATGGCATTACAGTGATAGGCAACAACAACTTTGAAACCTTACCAGCAGCTTATGGCGCCGACCTGGGCTTAAACTGGAAACCAATCCCTCACTTATATATCAATACTGCCCTATGGTATTTATACCTGCAACAGGAGTTTGTTTATGATGATGACGGCAATATTGTAGCCGGTGGTAAAACCAAACGTTATGGTGTTGACTTTTCAGCACGTTACCAGTTAACGGATTGGCTGTTTGCCGACCTGAACATTAACCTCGCCCATCCGCGTTTGGCCGACAGTGCCAAAAACACCGGATACCTTGCCCTGGCGCCAACCTTTACCAGCACCGGCGGACTTGATTTTAAGTTTAAAAATGGCATAAACGGTGGTTTAAGCTACCGTTATATGCACAGTCGCGCCGGTAATAATACCGGCACTTTAAATGCCGATGGTTATTATGTTACCGATTTAAAAATCAATTACACCCAAAAAAGGTATGAAATTGGTTTAACTATCGAAAACCTGTTCAACACCCAATGGAACGAGTTTGAGGCCGAAGAAGTAAGTCAGCTAAAAGGTGAAACAGCTCCTGTTGACCAAATGAGCTTTACCCCAGGCACACCGTTTGCCGCTAAATTGAGGGTGGCTATATTCTTTTAACTACAAAATTGCAAACAGGCAGGAGTAAAACTTCTGCCTGTTTTTTACATATCCAACGTGTAATATTAAAGTATCTGTTTACAATTATTTAAACATTCCTTATCCGCTTGTAAATTTTTTTTCGATAATTTCCCCGTAGCTAAAAGCTATAGGTTTTCGTCTTCATTATTTTATTAATTACAGGTATGAAACGCAGAGATTTTGTTATCAATACTACTTTAACAGCCATAGGTGCATCGTTAATAAATCCGCTAAGCGGCATTGCCGAAAATAAGGTTACACACCTGAATAGTGAAGAGGTATCGCCGAGGGCTGCTTTGAAGAATGATTTCCCTTTAAATTTCTTAGCAATTGGCGACTGGGGGCGTAATGGCGAGTACGATCAGGCCGAAGTAGCTAGACAGATAGGACAGTGGGCCACCACACATCCTAATGACTTTGTAATTTCTGTTGGTGATAATTTTTATCCTTTAGGTGTAGTAAGCGAAAATGATCCCTTGTTTCATTATTCTTTTGAAAGCATTTATACCGCTCATTCTTTACAATGCAACTGGTACCCGGTTTTGGGCAATCACGATTATGGATCGGACCCAAATGCGCAGGTGCGTTACAGTAAAGTAAGCCGCAGGTGGAATATGCCTGCCCTTTACTATACCAAAGAGGTTGAGTTAGGTAAAGATGCCAAAGCATTGTTTGTGATGATAGATACCGATCCTTTTCTTTTTGAAGAAAAAAAGGAATATGTAGATAAGCAATTGGAGTGGATTGATCACACCCTTTCAAATGCGGCAGCCGATGTAAAATGGAAAATTGTGGTTGGACATCACCCTTATTATACCGTTGGGCCGCGCATCACCAATTATGATACACTAACCATGAGAAAAGCCATTGCCAGCGTTTTTGAAAAGCATAAGGTTGATGTTTACCTGTCGGGACATGATCACTCATTGCAACACCTAAAACCTACCGGATATACCCACCAGTTTATCTCAGGTGCCGGATCAGAACTTACGCATGTAACCGATGGAATTGATTATGCCAAATTTCAGGCATCAGAGCACGGCTTTATGTATTTTTCTGTTGATGCCAACAGATTTCATGTAAGCGTAATTAACGTTACCGGAAATACCATTTACGAAACTACGCTTACCAAATAAGCTCATTTTGCTACAAAGTACTGACAATATCCTGTCAGTGTTCATGATGTTCACGGCGTTCACGCGTTCAAAAATGAACACCTGTTTTAATCTTTCAAAAACAAGGTATTAGGATGAAAGTGCTTCCACGAGTGCCAGTATTCCTGGTAGGCTTGTATTTTATCTAGCTGATATCCTTTTAAAGCACCCGAGGTCGCCAGTCCATCCCAGTCCCAAACGGAAGCGGTTTCCTGGTCGGTAAGCATGCCGGCGGTATCCAGTTTAAAATGCAAAACCTTGCCGTTGGCCACGCTTTTAAAGGCATGATAGGTTAAGCTGTCATCCTCAATGGCAACTAATAAAGGCCTTTTGCAAATCTGATCGTTAAATACGCGTTTCTTAAACAGTCTGCGCCAGTCGTAAGCTTTTGCCTGGCCGTTTACAATAAGGCCTAGCACCCAGCTTTTGCGCACAAGGGTATCTTTATTTTTTAAAGTACTGTCCTTATCTACAGATTGCAGGCGATCGTAATTTTTCAAATCGCTGTAATCACTCAAGTAATGTTCATCGGGCTGCAAAATAAGCGAACCGGGATGTTTTTCCAGCCAGGCGCCAAGGGTCGATTGTTCGTAAGGAAGTTCTTTCAAATGCTCACCTTTCAATTTACCCACAGCAGCATTTCCGGTTGCCTGGTACCACCATGTTTTGGTGTCTTGGTCTTCAATTATGGCATTATAATGCCTCGCTCCCACTAGCCTGAAGTTTTGCCGTTTGCCATTTATCACCGGGCTATAAACCCTGCCGGTGCGGCACATGGTACAATAGGTAACCAATACGGGCTCGTTGCCCACATTATCCTGCACTTTATGATGGTAGCCCAAGTAAACAAGTGGGTAGGCCTTAGCCACACCATTATTAACCACGCCAATAATCACAAAACTTTCGGGAACCTTATTTTTTATGGCATCGGCAAACCGGATGGTTTGTGGCTCTTCAAACATGGTTTCGGCCTTAAACATTATATCGGTAAAGTAAAAGCTACCCAGGCACAATGCCAGCACTATACCCTTAACCAATTTACCACCTAAAGTATTTTTAGTGAAATATTTAAACAGGTACCAAACAATAAATATACCGCCTAAGAGACGCAGGGGCAGTACTATTTTTTCCAGATAATAAGATACCGTAATGGCGTTCAGGTCCTGACTGCCGGGGAACGGCATCAGCAGGTAAGCATGAATCAACCCCGGTATCACCAATAATATTATTCCAATCCAAAAAATGGATGATCTATCTTGTTTCTTCATTTTGTTTCGTTCAGGCTTGCATAGCGGTTAGCCGAGGGCATATAACCGCTGGTTTTTAAAATATTGGCCAGCCTGTCATAAAAAGCAGGTTCTGTTGGTGTAACACTGGCCAGTCCGTCAACATATTTATTATAAAGGCAAAACAAGGCGGCAATTAGCACTGTGTCGTGTATTTCGAGATCGGTGGCACCTGCCGCGCGCGCTTTTTCCACCAATTCGGGGCTAACGGTGCGGGCATCGGCCTGCGTGCGACGGGCTATTTCCAGTAATTGTTTCATTTTAGCACCAACCGGTGCATTTTCAGGATCATTCTTAACCAATTCGGCTGTTTCACGTTCGCCTAAAAGTGCATCGGCCGCCGCGGTATGCGCCGCAGTACAAAACTTACATTGGTTACCTTGTGAAGTAACCGTGGCAATCAGCTCCCTTTCGGCCTCTGTTAAGGTAGATTCGCCACGCAATAAAATTTGCGTGAGCTGTCTGATGGGCAAAGCCGTATCCTGCCGATAGTTCAGCAAGCCAGTAATACCAGGCAAATTCTCGTCTAATGGAATATGGGGCATTATATAATTGGTTTATAAGAAGGCTAAATTTATTAAAATTTAAATAGCAAAGAAATAGAATTGAGTTAATTAGGACGAATTGGGAATAAGTTTTTATTTTTCTGAAGAAAAAGTTTACCTGATATTTCTAAAAAACATTTTGTTACCATATTGGTAACAAAATAGTATATTTGATTATTAAACATGCGAATAATTGCGACAAAGACTTTAAGAGATTATGGCAAAGAGTTTAAACTTGCAGAACAAGCTTTATTCAGCTGGTATGATGAAGTTACATTAGCAGAATGGAGTAACGCTGCTGCGCTTAAAGCCCAATATAGAAATGCTTCTATAATCAACAACAAAAGGGTAGTATTTAATATTCATGGAAATAGCTTTCGATTAATTGTGGATATAGAATATCGTCTAAAAATCGTTTTTGTAGTATGGTTTGGAACCCATAATCAGTATGACAACATTGATGCTAAAACTATAAGTTATGTTAAAACCAATTAAAACAGAAGATCAATATAATAAAGCATTAGCACGTGTTTACGTATTAATGCAAAAAGAAGTAGTTGAAAATTCTTCAGAATCTGATGAATTAGAGGTGCTGAGCATTCTTATAAAAGAATATGAGAATGAACATCATCCAATTCCATCACCCAATCCGTTAGATGCAATTAAGTTCCGTTTAGATCAAATGGGGTTGTCGGAAAAAGAATTGGGCGAAATTCTTGGTTATCGTTCCCGAAAATCCGAAATACTTTCAGGTAAAAGAAAATTAAGCCTCTCTATGATACGTAAACTCCATGAAACATTGCATATCCCGGCAAACGTTTTAATCCAGGCTTATTAAAACCGCATATAAATATTTAACAACCGGTTAAATTAAAGCCTGTAATTGTAACAGTATTATCACCAATAGCTTATTATCAATTAACTTATTAAATTAGGCCTCTTAATTAGCTATTAACTGACCAAATTATTATTATGAAAAAACTGCTACTCCTGGCCGGGCTGGCACTATGGTGTTCTATTACCTTTGCCCAGGCACCCCAAGACACCTCGTATGTAAGAGATCATTACACTAAAATGGAAACTTACATCACCATGCGCGATGGTAAACGCCTTTTCACTTCCATCTATCTGCCAAAAGATCAATCAAAAAAGTATCCCATCCTGATGACGCGCACGCCTTACACGGTGGCACCTTATGGGGCAAATGCTTATAAAAGATCGTTGGGGCAAAATAATTTCCTTGAAAAAGAGGGTTTTATTTTTGTTTATCAGGATGTTCGCGGTAAATGGATGAGCGAAGGCGATTTTGTGGATGTACGCCCTAACATCGACAATAAAAAAAGCAAAAAAGACATTGACGAAAGCTCAGACACTTACGATACTATTGACTGGCTGGTAAAAAACTTACCGAACAATAATGGTAAAGTTGGTATCGAAGGTATTTCATACCCGGGCTTTTACTCAACAGCATCATTACCAAATGCACACCCTGCGTTAAAAGCTGTATCGCCACAGGCGCCGGTTACCGACTGGTTTATTGGCGATGATTTTCATCACAACGGTGCTTTATTCCAGATGGATGCTTTTGCATTTATTACCTTTTTCGGTGTGCCGAGACCAAAACCTATTACCCCCGCCGAATTTAAAAACGGCATCAAATCAAAAGTAACCGACAACTACAAGTTTTACCTTGATTTGGGTGCATTACCAAACTACAAGAAAAATTATTTTGGCGATTCTGTGAAGTTTTGGGATGATATGATGGCTCACCCAACTTATGATAAATTTTGGCAGGATATGAACATCCGCCCGCATTTAAAAAACATTACTCCGGCAACCATGGTTGTAGGTGGCTTTTTTGATGCTGAAGATTGCTTTGGTGCACTGCATGTGTATAAAGCATTGGAAGAACAAAACCCGGCAACACATAACAACATGCTGGTTATGGGCCCATGGTTCCACGGTGGCTGGGAGCGCGGCGAAGGCCAGTTTTTTGGCGATCAGGATTTTGGTTCAAAAACAAGTTTGTGGTTTCAGGAGAATGTGGAGCTGCCTTTCTTTAAATATTACCTGAAAGGCGAAGGCGAAATGGCTTTGCCTAAAGCTACCGTATTTATCAGCGGTAGTAACGAATGGAAGAAATTCAATGAGTGGCCACCAAAAAACACCGTTGAAAAAACACTTTACTTCCAACCTAATGGCAAACTGTCATTTGATGCTCCAAATGCCTTTGATAGCTTTGACGAATATGTAAGTGATCCAAACTCACCGGTGCCTTATCAGGACGGTATCCAAGCACACCGTACAAGAGAATATATGCTGGATGATCAACGTTTTGCAAGCCGCAGACCTGATGTAAAAGTTTATCAAACTGATGCCTTAACAGATGACATTACCCTAACTGGTCCGGTAATTGCAGATCTGTTGACTTCAACAAGCGGTACAGACGCAGATTATGTAGTGAAAGTAATTGACGTTTTCCCTGATGATTATCCTAATCCAACACCAAACCCTAAAAATGTAACTTTAGCCGGTTACCAGATGCTGGTACGTGGTGAGATTTTCAGAGGTAAATTCCGTAACTCGTTCGAAAAACCAGAGCCTTTTGTGCCAGGTAAAGTAACCGAGGTAAAATATAATCTGCCGGATGTTGCGCATACCTTCAGAAAAGGTCACCGTATTATGATTCAGGTACAAAATACCTGGTTCCCGCTAGTTGATCGTAATCCGCAGCAGTTTGAAGATATTAACCAGGCAAAAGATGCCGATTTTCAAAAAGCAACTATCAGAATATATCATGATGCCACAAATAAATCGAGTGTAAAAGTTACTGTATTGCAATAAAATATTGTTGTATATCGTTAATTTTCACCCGTTAAAAATTATTTAATGAAAATAAACAACCTATTAATTTGCACCCTTGCATTAATTACCTTTAGTGCAAAGGCGCAATTAGGCACACCAAAAGAAAAATTCACCCGTGCCGATTCATTACGCGGAAACTTGACCCCTTTGCGCACCTGTTACGATATCAATTATTACCATTTGGATGTTAAGTTTGATATCGATCAAAAATTTATCAGCGGCAGCAACTTGTTTAAGTTTACGGCTACGCAGGATTTTACTAAACTGCAATTTGATCTTTTTGCAAACCTTAAAGTTGAAAAAGTAGTTTATAAAGGCCGAGAGTTACCCTATACCCGCGAGTACAATGCCGTTTTTGTAACCTTCCCTAAAACTATAAAAAAAGACAGCAGAGATGAGTTTACAGTTTATTACTCCGGCAATCCGACAGTAGCCAAACATGCGCCATGGGATGGTGGTGTTGTTTTCACTAAAGATTCTATCGGTAATCCCTGGGTGGCAACAGCCTGTCAGGGTGTAGGCGCCAGTATTTGGTGGCCCAATAAAGATCATCAGTATGATGAAGTTGATAGCGCCTTAATAAGCATTAGTGTACCGACCGGCTTGCAGGATGTTTCAAACGGGCGACTGCGTAAAGTTACCGACCTGCAAAACGGCTACACCCGGTTTGACTGGTTTGTAGCTAACCCCATCAACAATTATGACATTGAAGCTAACATTGGTAAATACACCCATTTTAGTGACAACTACGCCGGCGAAAAAGGCAATTTAACACTAGACTATTGGGTGCTGACCTATAACCTTGATAAAGCCAAAAAACAATTTGGCGAAAACGTAAGGGATATGATCAAGGCCTTTGAATACTGGTTTGGCCCCTATCCTTTTTACGAAGACGGCTATAAACTGATAGAAACACCACACCTGGGTATGGAACACCAAAGCGGCACTGCTTATGGCAATCATTACCTGAACGGTTATCTTGGTCGTGATCTTTCGGGAACCGGATGGGGTTTGAAGTGGGATTTTATCATCGTACACGAAAGCGGGCACGAGTGGTTCGGCAACAATATCACCTCAAAAGATATTGCTGATATGTGGATCCATGAAAGCTTTACCAATTATTCCGAATCGTTATTTGTGGAGCAGCGCTATGGCAAACAGGCCGGGCAAGAATATGTGCACGGCACCAGGATGGCTATTGAAAATGATCGTCCTATTGTTGGCCCTTATAATGTTAATAAAGAAGGATCGGAAGATATGTACTACAAAGGCGGCAACCTGCTTAATATGGTACGTACCATTATAAATGATGATGAAAAATGGCGCAGCATATTACGCGGCCTAAACAAAACCTTTTATCATCAAACGGTTACTTACGATCAAATTGTAAACTATATCACTCAGCAGGCGGGGTTAAATCTTAATCCTGTTTTTGATCAGTATTTGCATTATAAAAACATCCCTATTTTAAACTTTATGTTTATACGTGGCAAGTTATATTGCCGCTGGATAGCTGATGTAAAAGAGTTTAGTATGCCGGTTAAAGTAAGAATAAAAGGTGGCAAATATCAATTCATTACACCAACAACTGAATTTAAACCTGTTGAACTTACCGGTGCCGATAAAACTAATATTGAGGTAGATACCTTTAATTATTACATAGGCGTATTGATAGACTAAGCGGTAATTACCGAAAACTATACCAAAGCCCGGTGAATTTAAACTCACCGGGCTTTATTTTTGTACAGGCTATTGTCACGCATCATTATTTTATATTTGCTGCAACCTTATTAAGTTTTACCACGTCTTATTTTCAAAACTGATGCATTATGAAATTAATGAATAAACTCTTACTGGCCTCGGCTCTTTTAGCAAGCTGCGGCTATACCTATGCCGTACCAACGCCAATTGTTAAAACCCGTGTTGCCGATATCGTTGACCGCCATCTTTCGGGTTTCAATGCTGTAAATGTTGCCGGTTCATTTGATGTGCAAATAACCCAAAGCGGTACAGAATCGGTAAAGGTAGAAGCGCCTGCCGATGTGATGGAGCACATTATAACGGAAGTAAATGGCGGCGTTTTAAAAATTTACAACAAGCACGATAGCTGGGACTGGGGCAACTGGTGGGGTCATCATAAAAAGATAATTATATATGTCAACGTAAAGGATATCAATAGCGTTTACATTTCCGGCTCGGGCGATGTTGCCTTTAGAAATGGCATCTCGGCTAATTCTTTAAAATTAAAAATCAGTGGCTCGGGCGACATGGTAGGCAAAGTAGATGCCAAAACATTGGAGTGCAGTATTACCGGTTCGGGTGATATGAGCTTATCGGGCCATGCCGGAAATTCAACTATTGATCTTGTAGGCTCGGGTGATTATAACGCTAAAAACCTGCTTACTGTAAATACTGCAGTACGCGTTTCAGGCTCTGGTGACGCTGAGATCAATGCCAGCGACAAAATTGATGCCGCTGTTCACGGTTCGGGCGACATTCATTATACCGGTGCTGCGCGTAATGTATCCAGCTCAAAAACAGGCAGCGGAGATATTTCAAGATTCTAAATTATTATTTATTTACAGGCGAATTGATTATCAATTCGCCTGTAAATAATCAGGAAACTTAATATTGTGATGTGTTCGTGACGGATAACAGGACAATGACGTTAGGCTTTTCAGCTAATAGTTGTAATTTTACCGCCCAAATACCTCTATATGATTAAAAAGATTTACGCTATTGTATTTGCTTCTTTATTTGTTGCCTCTGCCTCGTTTGCGCAGTACTCCTCAACTAAAACCCAGGTAACAACTAAAACTGATACTACCAAATTATCAAAAATTGCACCAGCCCCGGTAAAATACAGCACACTTGATATCCATTTCAACGGGCTTGCATTTTTGGATGACCATGAATATGATGCTTTAATTCCTTTACGCAAAACCAATTCGGGAACACGCACAGCCATTGATGTTGGTTATAACGTTGATAGTTTGAATAGCTTTGTTGTGGGTACCAATGCACTGCACGAATTTGGAGGCGTACCCTATTTTGTTCAGGTAAATCCGGTTGCTTATTACAAATTTCAAAATAAAAATATTTTGTTTAACGCCGGTGAGTTTCCGCGCGATAGCTTACTTCAATTGCCCCGCGGATTATACAATGTTGACTCCGCTCAATACTATCGCCCCAATGTGGAGGGTTTATTATTGCGTATTAAGAGCAAATTTGGCTTCGAAACCGGCTTTATTGATTGGATAAGCCGCCAAACACCTACCAACAGAAACCAGTTTATGGCGGGCGAATTGGGTATTTTCTATCCTAATCCGGGTCATGCGTTTTATATCTCTCATGCTTTCTTATTTGAACACAATGCAGGTTCAAAAAGTGATACAGCTGCCGACATTCAGGATAGCGGAGGCGCCCAATTACGTTTAGGTTTGGATTATAGCCATAAAACTATATTCGACTCTTTACGATTTGAAGCAGGCGGGCAGTTAACAGAACATCGCACACGTTCGCAATATCAGTTCCAGGCATCGTATGGATTTGTAGCCACAGTTTATATTGGATACAAGCGCTTCTCGCTTGAGGATCAGTTTTATGATGGCGATCCAAGTGATTTAACTTATGCCGATCCGTTTTATACCAAACCTATTTTTAATCGTGCCGATTTTATGTATACAGCGTTTATAGGCAAACATTTAAAGGGGCAGTTCTTTTTGGCCCTGTATCAATCGCCTGCACGTTTAACAGATAGCGAACCTGGCTTCAGGATGGTTTACGATATTGGCCGGAAAAAAATTGCCAGATTCAAAGATCCTGATTAAGTATTAAAATCTTAAAAAGAAACCCCTTAGTGATACTAAGGGGTTTCTTTTTTTATACCGTTTTAGTTTATCATCAACTTAATTATCCGGCTGTTTTTGCTACCCGGAAAAGGATCAGTGCGAATAGAAAAGATCACATCAAAATTACCCTTTTGAGGCGGTACAATTAACGTGAAGGGATAGTGTGTACTATCGCCCGGCTGTAGTTTAATATCAGTAAAACTGTCAGGGGCTTTTTGTGTGGTAACCAGGGTATCGCCTTTAAAAAAACAGGCATCCATTACTGCTTCATGGTCATATCCCTTTCTGCCAAAATCTATAGCATATGGATACGGGTTGGTTATTTTTAAGTCGAACTTGATTTTTTGCCCGGCTATAGCTTTTATTTTAATCAACGATGTTTCAAACTTTACTTTTTGATAAGTACGTACATCATTAACCCAACCACCGTACCATATCCCGGCAGGTAATTTAATAGTGTCAGTCGACAGACCTTTTATTGGATAGTAAGTAAGATAATATACCCGCTTATGCTGCAAACTATCTTCCATCGGCCAAATATCAAACTGTGTAAGGCGATAATAGCGGGTATCGTAAGCAAAGCATTTCAGGCTGTTGGTATAGTAATCATATTTGGATGGATTTTGAAAACCCTCTATCATCACCACATAAGCATCACCAGCCTTATGTTTTATTACGTTTGCCCATTCTTTAAATCCATAATAGCTTTTTAAATGCCCGTAAGTTTTAGCAAAGCCAAAACCGGCAATAATTATCACCCTCACTATTATAATAATACTCAAGTTAACAATAGCCAAAGGCATAAACCATTTAGGTTTGCCGCCCCCTTGTTTAAAGTGGATAAGCACCAGCATTACCAGTGGAGCAAATAAAATAAACGTCCATTGTGGCTGAACCTCACCCCTGGCGCTACTGATTAAAAAGAATATAAAAGTACCCAAACAGTTAACCAGCAGGCACCTGATAAAGGCATCCTTTATTTTTACGGTAAAAGCCTTACAAAACAGGAACCAACCAATCAGCGGGCCGGCCATCAACAGCTGCCCTGGGATATATGAAAAGGTATTTAAAAAGCTGTAATGATCGGCAGAGCGTTCAAACAAATGATAATTAACCGATGGATAGCCGTGTTGTGCCTGCCAAACAATGTGAGGCGCATACAATGCCAGCGCCAATACTACTATTACCCAAAACGACCATCGTTTTAACAATTTTAAATTGGCCAGCAGTGTAAAACCTATTACCAATACGCCATTGTATTTACTGTATAATAGCCCGGCAATTACTAAAGCCAGTATCAGGGCTAACCAGAGTTTATCCTCATTAATGTATCGCTGATAGAAGAAATAAAACAGGACGGTGAAAAAGAACAGTGGCGCATCGGGCGTAGTAGTAAAACCATAAATATGAAATATAAAAATGCCCGATATCACCAATACAAATGCTACCGCGTCAACCGCATATTTTTTTAAAATGAGCCATAACAGGTACACCGATGCCGAACTTGCCAATACCGTAAGCATGCGTAACCCAAATTCATTGTGCATTATGCTATCGCCTATGCGGATAAAAAGCGCCACCATTGGGGGATGGTCAAAATAACCCCAATCCAGGTAACGGGAATAAAGCCAGTAGTAAGCTTCATCGCCCTGGAGCTCGAGTGTAGAGGCCTGTATGGCATTCAATATTGTCCAGAACAGCAGAAAATAAAAAACGATCTTGTTTGATTGTGATGATTTATTTAGGGCGCCGTCAGTCATTTATTATGCGGTGAGTTTGAACTGCAAAGTTAGCATAAAACCAATAAGGCTAAGGGCTCGATGGGAGGATTTATTAGTCAGAACGACTATAGCAGAAATCGAAAAACGAGAGGTCCATCAAACAGAAAAGCTACATGAATAAATCTTATAAACAGACTTATCCATGTAGCTATGCTATGGTACTATTTTTCTTAAAATATAACTTTCCCAAAAGAGGTAACCAGCGACGCAATTCTTACAGCATCAAAAATACGTTCTTCTGTAGTATTTAATTTTATAAGGGAGTCTTCATGTGCATTTACACACATTTCGCAACCATTAACCGCGGATATGGCCAGGCTCATCAATTCAAAAAATTCTTTACCGGTTACAGGCTTCATCATCAGCTGCATGCGGATACGTGCCGGTATTTGTGTATACTTTTCCTTTTGGGTGAAGTGACGGAAACGGTAAAACACATTGTTTGATGCTAAAAGTGAAGCACAGCCCACAGCTTCGCCGTTTTCGGCGGGGGTAGCTCCTTGCTCTTCAGCATAACGGGTAAAGAAGTCCGTTAAAATGGTATTGTTATTATTTACAGCTGTTGAGAGACCCAATAACGCGCACTCTTTTGTACTCAGATGCTCAGAAGTTAGTGTGCTGGTAAAGTTCAGCTTTAAATCGCGTAAATAACGCGATTCGCCTTTTTCAAGCAGCGTTAAGCTGCTGTTACGGTATGCAGTATCAATAGCCAGGCCTTGCAAAAGCTCGGTTATTAATTCGGTAGATTCGTTCATTTTCTAAATTATTTGGTATAAAAAATCCCCGCATTATATCAATACGGGGACCATATGCAGATATAAATTATACGGTGATAGTTTCTTCGCCTTTAACCCAGTTGCAAGGGCAAAGTTCATCTGTTTGCAAACCGTCAAGTACGCGTAAAACTTCTTTAACGTTACGGCCTACGCTTAAGTCGTTAACAGATACCCAACGGATAATGCCGGTAGGGTCGATAATGAAAGTAGCACGGTAAGCAATTTTTTCATTTGGCTCTAATATGCCTAAGTCTTCAGCTAATGATTTTGAAGTATCAGCAAGCATTGGGAATTTAAGGTCGCGCAAATCAGCGTGATCTCTTCTCCATGCAGCGTGAACAAATTCAGTATCAGTTGAGGCACCAATTAAACGGGTATCACGATCGCGGAATTCGCCGTAGCTTTTGTTGAATTCAGCAATTTCTGTAGGGCAAACAAAAGTAAAATCCTTTGGCCACCAGAACATTACTGTCCACACATTTTCGTCGTTCACCAGGAACTCAGAAGTGATGGTTTCAAACTCTTTACCTTTTTCGATACTAACCACTGCGGTTTTAGAAAAGTCAGGAAATTTTTGTCCTATAGTTAACATATTGATATTTTTTTTATTTGTTTGATACAAATGTACCACTTTTTAAAGGGCGATTCTATATAAAGAATCGATACGTTATAGTTAAAATCTATAATACTAGGCTACAAACATCATTTTTAATAATACTCTCAAAAAGTATCCTTTTTTAGAGCAAAAAATTAGATATTTTGAAAAAACATATGGAAGAATTGTGAAAAATAAAATGCGACAACGCTCCAAAATTCGCGTCATTGCGAGGAACGGAGCAATCTTTAACCTATGCAAGTCAATGAAGATTGATTTCATTAGATGATGTAATTTCGTACTAATGATTGTCCTATGTAGAGATGGCTTCGTTCCTCGCCATGACGTTAAAGTAATGAAACAAAAAACCCGGCTAAAGCCGGGTTTCAATATTATGAAATTGTTAATCGATTATACACCTAACAATAATCTTGCAGGATCTTCCAGCAATTGTTTTACCCTTACCAGGAAGCTAACCGACTCACGACCATCAATGATACGGTGATCATAAGAAAGTGCCAGGTACATCATCGGTCGGATAACCACCTGTCCGTTTACGGCAACAGGGCGCTCAATAATGTTGTGCATTCCCAAAATAGCCGACTGCGGCGAGTTGATGATAGGTGTTGACATCATGGAGCCAAATACACCACCATTGGTAATGGTAAAGGTACCGCCAGTCATTTCTTCAAGGGTCAGTTTATTTTCGCGGGCTTTAACAGCCAATGCAGCTACCGTTTTTTCGATATCGGCCAGGCTCAAACTCTCAGCATTGCGGATAACCGGCACTACCAAGCCTTTTGGTGCTGATACAGCTATTGAGATATCAGCAAAGTTGCTGTATACCACTTCTTCTCCTTCAATACGCGCATTTACCGCAGGCCATTCTTTCAATGCCTCGCAAACGGCTTTAGTAAAGAACGACATAAAGCCCAAACCTACGCCATGTTTTTCTTTAAATTTATCTTTGTATTTGGCGCGTAACTCCATAATTGGCGACATATCCACTTCGTTAAAAGTGGTTAACATTGCTGTTTCATTTTTAACGGCTACCAAACGTTTGGCAACTGTTTTACGCAACGACGACATTTTTTCGCGACGATCGCTTCTTGGACCAGTTGACGCCGGGGCAGCTTTAGGGCTAGCAATCTCTGGCTTCGCGCTGCTAACTTCCAGCTTCTGCGCTTCCTTGCTCACTTGCGGATTCTCTGATGCTTTTTCAGCAAGCAGGGCATCTTCTTTAGTTATGCGGCCCGCAACACCGGTACCTGATACTGATTTTGTATCGATGCCTTTTTCGGCCAATATTTTAGCAGCGGCAGGCGAAGGAGTGCCTGAAGCGTAAGTTGCTTGTTTCGATGTTTCAGCAGGTGTTGTTGGGGCCGCTGCAGGAGTAGCAGCTTTAACAGCACCGGCACCTTCAATGGTACAAACTACTGCACCAATTGGCAATACATCACCTTCTTTTGCAATAGTTTTTAAAGTGCCTGCTTTTTCGGCAGTTAATTCAAATGTAGCTTTATCTGATTCCAGTTCAGCGATAGGTTCATCCATCGCAACGGCATCGCCATCTTTCTTTATCCACCGTGATAAGGTAACTTCAGTAATTGACTCACCCACCGGCGGAACTTTAACCTGTAATGAAGCAGCTGCGGGAGCATTTACAGGCGCAGCGGCAACTGGTGCCGGAGCCGGTGCATTAACAACAACTGTGGGTTGAGCGGCTGGCTTAGCTTCACTTGCTGCACCACCATCTTCAATAGTGGCAAGTACAGCTCCAATAGCCAGGGTATCTCCTTCTTTAGCTACAGTTTTTAAAATTCCGGCTTTTTCAGCGGTAAGCTCAAAGGTTGCTTTATCTGATTCTAACTCGGCAATTACTTCATCCATTTTAACTGCATCGCCATCTTTTTTTATCCAGCTTGACACAGTTACTTCCGTAATTGATTCGCCTACCGGCGGAACTTTTATAGTTAAACTCATATTTGAATTTTTGTATGTATTAGATAGCGACGCAATGTATTGCGTCGCTACAATGAAAATCTAATTAATAATGATCAAATCAATCGGCTCCAACATTGGCCATTTTTTCGGCCGTTTGTTTTACAGCAGCTTTTACCACTTTACCGGCAGGTGCTTCAAATGCTTTTGAAACGATGTGCAATTGCTGCGCAGCATGTTGTTTAGCAAAACCTGTTGCCGTACTGCTACCTTCGTGACGCGAAATAACATCCAGATTAATCACCTTATCGTTATGGAACTTGCGGCAAATATATGGCCATGCACCCATGTTTTCAGGTTCTTCCTGTACCCAAATAAATTCAGTAGCCTTATTATATCTTGCTTTTACCTTTAATATTTGCACCACTGGTGTTGGGTATAACTGTTCGATCCGCACAATAGCTACATCTTTACGTTTATCGGCCTGTTGTTTTTCAAGCAAATCGTAATAAATTTTACCAGTGCAAAGCAACACGCGTTTTACCTTTTTAGGATCAGCATAAGTATCATCAATCAACTCGTGGAATTTACCATCGGTAAACTCTTCCAGAGGCGATACGCACTTAGGGCTGCGTAATAAGCTTTTTGGTGTAAAAATGATCAGCGGCTTGCGGAAATCGCGCAGCATTTGTCTCCTTAAAATATGGAAGAAGTTAGCCGGAGTAGTGCAATTAGCCACCTGTATATTGCTATCGGCACAAAGCTCAAGGAAACGCTCTACACGTGCTGATGAGTGTTCAGGACCAGCACCTTCATAACCGTGTGGCAATAACATTACCAAACCATTACCACGCTGCCATTTAGTTTCGGCACTGGCTATGTACTGGTCAACTATAATTTGCGCACCGTTAAAGAAATCACCAAATTGCGCTTCCCAAAGGGTTAATGCGTTAGGGTTTGCCAGGGCATAACCATATTCAAAGCCTAAAACACCGTATTCTGACAGTAAAGAGTTATAAATGCTGAATTTAGCCGAATCTTCAATGGTATCAAACGGATTATACTCATCTTCCGAATCAACCAAGGTTAATACCGCATGGCGATGAGAGAAGGTACCACGTTTTACATCCTCACCACTTAGCCTAACCGGGTGACCTTCTTTTAATAAAGTACCATAAGCAAGCAACTCGCCCATAGCCCAGTCAAATACGTGGGTTTTGGTAAGCATTTTGTTGCGCTCTTCAAATAGCTTTTCAATCTTTCTGAAAAACTCTTTTCCCGGAGGCAAAACAGTTATTTTTTGACCAACCGCCATCAATTCTTCTTTTGAAACGGCTGTGTCAACAGGCGTAAAGAATTCCCTTGTACTGGCTATGTGTAAGCCCTGCCAGGCACCTTCAAACATTTGAATGGTATCGGTAAACCTGTCTTCGGCTTTTGATTCGTCTAACTTTTGTTGTAACTCGGCGCGGAAAGTTTTTTCCAGCTCAGCAGCATAGTTTTCATTGATGCTACCTTCGGCCAATAACTTCTGCTTGTAAATTTCAAGCGGATTTGGATGTGCTTCAATCGCTTTGTATAGCACAGGCTGCGTGAATTTAGGTTCATCAGCTTCATTATGTCCATACCGGCGATAGCATAAAATATCAATAAACACATCTTCATGAAATACCTGACGGTATTCCATTGCCAGGTTTACCACATAAGCCAAAGCTTCAACATCATCGCCATTTACGTGGAACACCGGCGATAATACTGTTTTAGCCACATCGGTACAATAAGTACTTGAACGGGCATCTTTAAAGTTAGTGGTAAAACCTATCTGGTTATTTATAACAATATGGATAGTACCACCTGTACGGTAGCCATCCAGTTTTTCCATTTGCAAAACCTCATATACAATTCCCTGACCTGCTACTGAAGCATCGCCATGAATTAATATAGGAGCTATTTTGGAATGATCGTCTTTATATTTAAAATCAATTTTTGAGCGGGTTAAACCTTCAACAACCGGGTCAACCGCTTCCAGGTGACTTGGGTTAGGGCAAAGGCTTAAGTGCACCTTTTTTCCGCCAAGGGTCACGATGTCGGTTGAGTAACCCAGGTGATATTTTACGTCGCCGCCAAATGGGGTGTCTTCGTCGAAGTTCTTGCCTTCAAATTCTGAGAAAACCTCTTTATAAGGTTTTTCCATAATATTGGTCAGCACATTCAGCCTTCCGCGGTGTGCCATACCGATAATAAATTCCTCAATGCCCAGTTCTGACCCAGTTTGAATAACGGAATCAAGTGCAGGTATAAGAGACTCGGCACCCTCAAGCGAAAAGCGTTTTTGACCCAGGAATTTGGTACCTAAAAAGTTTTCAAACACAACCGCTTCATTCAGCTTATTCAGCATCAGTTTTTTATCTTCAACTTTGAATGATGGGGTATTGCGTTTGCTTTCCATCCTATCCTCAAACCATTTTATTTTAATGGGATTGCGGATGTAGCGGTATTCGGCGCCTATTGCCTGGCAATAGGTATCTTCCAGTAACTGGCGAATATCGCGCAGTTTGGCGGGGCCCAGGCCAACTTCAACACCTGCGTTAAAAACGGTGTCCATATCGGCATCGCTTAAACCAAATGTTTCCAGTTCTTTACCAGGGAAGTACTTGCGTCTTTCGCGAACGGGGTTTGTTTTTGTAAATAAATGGCCGCGTGTACGGTAGCCATCTATCATATTCAGCACATTTATCTCCTTTAAAAAGTGCTCGGGGGTACCAGTATTTTCGGCGACCGGTGCTTGCGCATCGCGGCCAAAATCAAACCCTTCAAAAAATTTTTGCCATCCAAAGTCAACCGATTCAGGGTCTTTTTTATATTCTTCGTATAAGGAATCAATGTAGGCAGCGTTTCCGCTATTTATATAATTTAGACGATCCATGGAAACCAATCTTTAAAACGGTACAAAAGTAAGCATATCGGTTTACAAACTTTATAATTTATTAATAAAACTTAACCGACTTTTAGTTTGACATCTTTTTGTTACAACCGTTTAACGAAAATGAGCTATTAAAGGTTAAAATTATGTCACATTTTATGACAATACTTTTCACCAACAGCAAGGTTAACGTCGCCCTGTAAATTGATGAAATACTAAAGAAAAGGAGGAAAATATATTTCCGCTTTTTTAGTGAAATAGTTTGTGCAGGAAGCTGCGCACATAAGAGATACCCTCAAACAGAACTGCCAGCACACCTATTATTACCGTAAATTGTTCAAATGAGTTCATAATACCTGTTAGACGCTAACGTACAAATAAAGTTACACCTTGCCGGTTTATTTTATAGCAACCGTGTCAGAAAAATCCTGATAGTCAACACTTTTTACGGTGGGCAGCCAGGTATCAATATAATCGCTTCTTAGTTCAAGCTCAATGGCTGGTTTAGTAACAATGGCATACTTGCTTTCGCGGGCATCGTTAACCCCGGCTATAAAGGCCCAATTGCCCCAGTTACTGGCCGGCGAGTAGTCAATCAGCTTTTCTTCAAAGTAAGCGGCACCTTTTGTCCAGTCAACTTTAAGGTCATTCACCAAAAACACCGCTACTATCTGTCTGCCATAATTATTAATAAAGCCGGTAGCATTCAGTTCATGCATAATCGCATCAACCAGTGGCACCCCGGTTTCGCCGTTCTTCCAGCTTTCAAAAAGTTCATCTTCCCCGCCAGTCGTTACGGTCTGTTCATCTTCATTTTTGGTAGCTATAAATTTCTGTCCATGCTTTTTAAACATAAACCTAAAATAATCGCGCCAGAGCAGATCAAGCACTAATGCATTAAAATAATTAGCCGGAGCCGAATGCTGATGTTTATGAATTTCCCAATAAACCTGCCGCAAAGAAACGCAGCCCAGCGCTATCCATGGTGATAATTTTGATGATGGCCCAGCAGCGGATTGATTGCGACTTGGCTTACCATTGGCATTTTGAAGACTGGTTGAAAAAACATGCTCCAGTTGGGTCAATGCTGTTGTTTCGCCACCGATAAATATTGCAGACAAGCGGGTGTCATCAATCACATCATTTAGTCCCAGCATTTGCAATGTCGGTAGTTCACCGGCATCAGTAATTACGGGGGTATTTATAGTTTCGGGCGTGCCAATACAGGGACGCACATCGCTATCACGCTCAACCTTCTTTTTAAAAACAGCAAAACTATCCGGAATATCTTTTATAGGGAAAGGCAGATCTTCTTTATGATATAAAGTATGGCCAATAAAATGCTTCAGATTGAGCCTCATTTTCCATAAGGCGGCTTCTACCTGTTCTGATATAGCAGTTTCTTCGTAAGCTACCTCGCGGTGATGATAAACCTCATTTACATGGTACTCTTCGGCAAGTTGGGATATAATTTCGACCGGGCTGCCAATACGTACAATTAAATCGCCTCCAATGGCTTTTAAATTATTTCGCAGGTCGGCGACAGATTCCAGCAGAAACCGTGCACGCAGGCTGCCTGTTTTTGAATTGCCGGAGATATTCTTTTTGAAATAATAAGGATCGAAACAATATACGGGCAATACCTTATCAGCTTTACGAACCGCTTCTAACAAAATTTCATTATCACGAATACGTAAATCATTCCTAAACCACACCAATATCGTTCTTTCACTCATTGTAAATTCAAAGGGATTAAGTGAATTGCAGTGCACAAATTTGCAATTTATTTATTTCTAATCAACATTTGTAAGCAATATTTGACGTATACTAAACATTTTATATGTTTCCACATCAATAAAGGCACCTACATGGCTCTTGTTTTTACGCTTATTGATGGTGATGGGTTTTAGGTATATTCGTCATGATGAAAATATCTAAAAAGCAATTTATTGATTGCGCATGTTACAGAGGATATAATATTGTCGCGTGAACATTACGATTATCAATGCTGAAAATGATATTTTTACATAGTAGTTATTCCATTTATTTTATGAAGTGTCGTTTATCTTTTTGCTGGTTTTTAGCTGTCGCCTCGCTGGTTTTTACCAAATCTTCCCCTGTTTTCGCTCAAAGTTTAACCAACAGTCAGGTTGATAGCGTGGCGAACAAGGATTTAAAGCTATTCCGGGTTCCGGGAATGGCTATCGGTATTATTAAAGATGGAAAATTGATTTACAGCAAGGGGTTTGGCGTAAGTTCCATCCGAACGCAAAAAGCTGTAGATTCAGAAACACTTTTCGGAATTGCTTCTAATACCAAAGCATTCACAGCAGCAGCGTTAGGTATACTTGTTGACGACAAAAAAATAAATTGGGATGATAAAGTCACCAGGTATATTCCTGAATTCCGTATGTATGACGCATTGGCTACACAAGAAATGACTATTCGGGATCTGCTGTGTCATCGTAGCGGATTGGCAACTGGCGTAGGAGATCTGATGCATGATCCCGATTCTACTAACTTTACGGTTAACGACATCATTTATAACCTACGTTATTTGAAGCCTAAGTATTCGTTCCGGAGCAAATTCGCCTATGACAACAACCTTTACTTAGTAGCAGGCGAAGTTATTGCGCGCGTATCAAAAATGCGTTGGGAAGACTTTATAGAACAACGTATTTTAAAGCCGTTGGGTATGGAAGCCAGTGCTGCATCCTATTATGGTTGCAGCAAAAACCCTAACATTATAGATCCGCATAAATTAATAAATGACTCTATTAGCGTAATTGCCCGTTATACGTCAACCAAAGACGATGCTGCAGGGGGTATTTATTCAAATGTTAATGATATGAGCAAGTGGCTGTTGATGCTCATGAATAATGGTAAATATGGTGAAAATTTGGATAAGCAATTACTGAGTGAACAAACGGTTAAGGAGTTATTATCGCCACAAGTTGTAATCCCCGTTGGTAAACCCGGCGCTTATAATACGCACTTTGCAGCATATGGACTGGGCTGGTTTTTGCTTGACGCAAAAGGCTATAAGCAAGTTGTTCATACAGGGGAAGATGTCGGCATGGTATCTGAAGTCTCCATGATCCCTGAATTGAAGTTAGGTATTATCGTATTAACCAATAACGAAAGCAATGCTATTGATGCTATTACTTATCAAATAATGGACGGTTACCTTAATGTGAAAAATATTGATGAATCAACAACAACCTTTGCCCGGTTAAATTCAAATGAACGCTCGGCCAGGCACCTTAAGGATAGCATCTACAATGAAGTAACCAGTAAGCAATTAACTTATCATCCCGATGTAAAGCAGTTTGCAGGCACATATCATGATCAATGGTTTGGAAATGTAACGATATCAATCCGTAATGATCAATTGTGGTTCGCCGCTCAACGGTCGCCCCAGTTACGGGGAATTTTGTTGCCTTATAAAAACAATACATTTTTTATCAGATGGCAAAATCCTGAAGTTGATGGCGACACTTTAGTACTGTTTACAAAGGGAAACCAGCGTCAGGCTGATACATTTACACTCCAAAATGCAGTGGCTGGCATGGGTTTTAATTTCGATAATCTGCTGTTTCAAAAGACAGATCGTAAGTGATAAATTTTAAAATATAAATTATTATTTGCTTAAGTCTTGGTATACGGAAGCATATGGTAATATTTGTATTTTAAACCCATCGCGATATAAAATAAACCCACCATCATCAATTGTACTATCGCCTCAAACAAATCGTTAATTATATAATGTAATGACATTTTCATTGCGGTTATGTTATACTTTTATATTAATCATTAAAATCACTGCTATGGCTACTGTAGAGAGCATCCAGAAAGCATATATAGATTTTGTACTTACAGAGGGCGAACAGCCTAAGTCGGTTTATATTTTTGCCAAGAAAAACAAAATGCCCGAGGAAGAATTTTACCGCTTCTTTGCTTCGTTCGATGCTATCGAACAAAATATATGGACAAATTTTGCGGTGAAAACCATCGGCGAAATAAAAACCCAGGATGTTTGGGTACAATATACCTCGCGCGAAAAAGCATTGTCATTTTTTTATAGCTTTTTTGAGCTGATAAAAGGTAACCGCAGCTTTGTGGTTTACAGTGTAAAAAAACAGCCCAAAAGTTTTTCTACTCCGCAAACATTTAGCGGTATAAAAGAAGTTTTTGAAAACTTTTGCCAATCGCTTATTGCAGAAGGCATTGAATCGAATGAGCTTTCGGAGCGTAAATTCTTTTCTAATCGCTATAAAGATGCCCTTTGGGTGCAACTGGTATTTATACTTAACTTTTGGATAAACGACAGTTCTACCGGCTTTGAAAAAACAGACGAGGCTATTGAAAAAGGCATCAATGTTACTTTTGATCTGTTCCAGCGTTCTCCTATCGACAACCTGTTTGAGTATGGTAAATTTTTAGCCAAACATGGCGGTCTTAAAGAAAGCATGGGATTTGGAAGCAACTAACAACTTCGCAGTAATTTTTGATATGGATGGTACTTTGATTGATAACACACCATATCACTATAAATCATGGCAGGCCCTTTTTAAAAAGTACAATAAAGGCGAGCTAAGCAAAACAACTTATTACACCGAAATAAGCGGCGTGCCGATAACAGAAACTCTGAAAAGGCTTTTTAATACCGATGACAAAGCAACCTTAAAAGGCTTGTTGGATGAAAAAGAAGGATATTACCGCGAATTATATGCTCCGCATGTAACAGCTATAAAAGGCTTGGAAAACTTTTTAACCGGCTTAAAAACCGCAGGTATAAAAATGGCCATGGCCACATCGGCAACAGTTGAGGATATCAATTTCATACTCGATCGTGTGCCGATAAGGGATGATTTTGAGGAAATTGTAAACTCGAGTATGGTGAGCAAGCCCAAACCAAACCCGGATATATTTTTAAAAGCCGCCGAAATGCTGAACACCCCACCCGAAAGATGCGTGGTATTTGAAGATTCGCTAGCGGGCCTAAAAGCTGGCAACAGTGCCGGAATGAAAGTTGTAGGGATTACCACCGGGCACCCGGCGGCTGATCTGCAACCGGTGAATCTGGTAATTGACGACTACACAGATTTAAACGTGCAGAGGCTGGTGGCATTATTTGAATAACAAAAAAGATGAGTGATAACGCACCGAAAGAACAAAATAGCATACCAACCTCCAAAGTTCAACGCTCGGCAAAATTTGTAAAAACCGGGTTAAAGGTAGGTGGCAATTACATAAAGCATTACTCCAAAAAGCTGTTTAATCCGGATATGGATAATTCAGAACTGAATGAAGATAATGCTTCAGATATTTATGAGTCACTAAGCGAGCTCAAAGGCAGCGCACTCAAGGTTGCGCAAATGCTCAGCATGGATAAAAACCTGCTGCCGCAAGCCTATACCGACAAGTTTTCTCAATCGCAGTACAATGCACCGCCACTATCCGGGCCGCTGATTGTGCAAACCTTTAAGAAGTATTTCGGCAAATCGCCCGATAAAATTTACGATAAGTTTAACGTTCGCTCATCAAACGCTGCATCTATAGGGCAGGTACACGAAGCCGAACTCGACGGCAAAAAACTGGCTGTAAAGATCCAGTATCCGGGCGTGGGCGATTCTATATCATCTGATTTAAAACTGGTAAAACCATTCGCCTTCCGCCTACTGGGTATGAGCGAAAAGGAACTGGACATTTATATGCGCGAGGTAGAAGAACGCCTGCTGGAGGAAACAGATTATGAGCTGGAAGTACGCCGCTCTATCGAGTTTTCTACGGCCTGTGCCAATTTAGACAATGTGGTTTTTCCGACATACTACCCTGAGCTATCCAGCAAGCGCATTATCACTATGGACTGGCTGGAAGGGCAGCATCTCCGCGAGTTTTTAAACACCAACCCATCGCAACAATTAAGGAATACCATTGGGCAAGCTTTGTGGGATTTTTATAACTTTCAGCAGCACGAGCTTCGCGCCGTACACGCCGATCCGCATCCCGGTAATTTTATGATTACGCCAGAAGGCAAACTAGGCATTATTGATTTTGGCTGCATTAAAGAAATGCCCGAAGATTTTTATTATCCTTTCTTCTCGCTTACCTCATCCAACTTAATGGATAATAAGGAGGAAACTATAAAAGCCTTCCGCCTGCTGGATATGATCCATAAGGACGATACCCCGGCGCAAATTGAGTTTTATTATACCATGTATAAGCAAATGATTGGCCTGTTTGCCAAGCCTTATATTAATGACCGTTTTGATTTTAGTCAGACTGCTTTTTTTGAGGAACTGTACGGCTTCGGCGAAAAGGTATCTAAAATGCCCGAGTTTAAACAGGCACGCGGTGTAAAACACTTTATTTATGTAAACCGCACCAATTTTGGCCTGTACAATATATTACATGAGCTAAAAGCTGAAGTAAAGACAGATACTTTTAAACCGCATGTGGTTTTGGCATATTGATGGTTACAGTTGGAGGATAATTATCAATATAGCGATGGGTTTAAAACCCATCGCTATGAAAAAAGCTGTAGATGAGTTTTAAAAGGTATTTCTTTGATTGATGATCTTTTTAAATCTGCAATTCATTATTTATACTCATTTTAGAGCTATAAAATCGCAACAATATGCTACTCGAAAACACTTTTGTACACCACGTACACCTATGGCTGAAAGATAAAGCCGATAAACCAAAACTAATTGAGGGATTATACACCCTGGTGCCTATTACTTATATCCGTGATATCCATATCGGCACTATTGCCGAAACTTTTCGGGATGTAATTGACCGCACCTATGATGTATCGCTTTTGATTTTGTTTGATACTGCTGAAGCGCAGGAAGCTTACCAGGATGACCCGATCCATTTACTGTTTGTAGAAAACTATGCAAAACCGCTTTGCAGCAAGGTTGTTGTATCTGATAGTGTGAACGTATTTTAGCTCATAGTTGATGGCTCATAGTTCATAGTTTTCACTACTGATATAATGAAACAAAACAGCCATGATCTATGAACCATCAACTATGAACTCAGTAATAACCATGAACAAGCAAAAAAGCATTCTTCTTACCGGCGGCACGGGTCTTATTGGGCTTAGCCTTACCAAACAATTATTGGAAAAGGGCTATGCCGTTAGTCATTTAAGCCGCTCGCCGGGTAAAGATGAAAGGGTGAAAACCTTTTTGTGGGATATTGATAAGGGTTTGATTGATGAGCATTGTATTGACGGGGTTGATATAATTATTCATCTCGCCGGGGCGGGTATCGCCGATAAACCCTGGACAGCAGAACGCAAACGTGAACTGGTTGATAGTCGCACCAAATCCATCAGCCTGATTTATGAATTATTACGTAAAAAAAAGCATCGGGTAAAGTCAATCATCTCTGCATCGGCTACAGGCTATTACAGTGACCGGGGAGATGAATTGTTAACCGAAGAAAGCCTCCCTAATACTGATTTTATGGCTCAATGCTGCATTGACTGGGAAGCTGCCGTTAATGAAGGCAAAGAGCTGGACCTGCGCATAGTAAAATACCGTACCGGCGTAGTGCTGGATACTGTCGGCGCATTGGCTAAAATGGCAATGCCCATAAAATTATTTGTCGGCTCGCCGTTGGGTTCGGGCAAGCAATGGATACCATGGATACACTGGCAGGATGTGGTGGATATGTATCTTTTTGCTATTGAAAATGAAGAACTAGAAGGCATTTATAATATGGTTGCGCCCCATGCGGTTACCAATAGGCAACTTACACAAGCTGTTGCCAAACAGTTACGTAAACCATTGTGGGCGCCCAATGTGCCTGCATTTTTGTTAAAATTAATTATGGGCGAAATGAGTACCCTTGTATTAGGCAGCACAAAAGTATCGGCACAAAAAATAACAGATGCCGGGTTTGAATTTAAATATCCCGAAATAGCTCCGGCCCTAAAACAGATCTATGGGTAAGGGGATAGTTATTTTCTGGTTCAGGCGCGATTTGCGTTTGGATGATAATGCAGGCCTATACCATGCTTTAAAAAGTGGGCTGCCGGTATTACCTATTTTTATTTTTGATAAAGCTATCCTTAACCAGCTGGAAGACAAGGATGATGCCCGGGTTACTTTTATTTATCAAACCGTAATTGCGATTGATAAAGATTTGCAAAAGTTGGGGAGTAATTTATTGGTACTTTATGATACCCCAGAAAATGCATGGAAAAAATTATTGAGCGAATACAATATTAAAGCGGTTTATACCAATCATGATTATGAACCCGGCGCAAAAAAACGCGATGAAGCAATTGCCGGGCTTTTATCCAAACACCACATCAGCTTTAATACTTATAAGGACCAGGTTATTTTTGAGAAAGATGAAATAGTAAAAGACGATGGCAAACCATATACGGTTTACACGCCTTACAATCGGAAATGGTATAGCAAGCTTACTCCATTTTATTTAAAGGCATATCCTAACAAAAAGTATTTCGATCATTTTTTAAAAATCGAATCATTTCGCATTCCCCCGTTAAAAGAAATAGGTTTTGAAAAAAACAGTCTTGAATTTCCCGCCATCCATTATAAAGAACTGATACCCGATTACGCCGAAAAACGGGATTTTCCGGCTATAAAAGGCACCAGCCATATTGGTCTGCATTTGCGCTTTGGCACCGTAAGCATCCGCGATTTGGCCCGCACAGCCAATACATTTAGTCAAAAAACATGGCTCAATGAATTGATATGGCGGGAATTTTATATGATGATTCTTTATCATTTTCCACAGACTACCGATCATGCTTTCAGGCCAGAGTATGATAGTATTAAGTGGGTGAATGATGAACGGCAATTTGAAGCCTGGTGCAATGGTAAAACGGGCTTCCCGCTGGTAGATGCAGGTATGCGCGAGTTAAATGCAACCGGCTACATGCACAACCGCGTGCGAATGCTGGTGGCCAGTTTTTTGAGCAAACACCTGCTGGTAGACTGGCGGTGGGGCGAGCGTTATTTTGCCCGTAAACTGCTGGATTACGAATTGGCGAGCAATGTTGGTGGCTGGCAATGGTCGGCGGGCTGCGGTACCGATGCAGCGCCTTATTTCAGAATTTTTAGTCCCGATGCACAGCTTAAAAAGTTTGACCCGGACCTTAAATATGTTAAAAAATGGGTACCTGAATATGCCGATTTCGGCAAATACCCATCACCCATTGTAGATCATGCTTTTGCACGCGACAGGTGTTTAAAAGTGTTTAAAGAAGCGTTATCGGGATAAACCTATCTCCACACTAAAACTTACTAAACAGCTTTGGTATTTTTAAGCTTCCTGTAAATGTGAATAGTTTTTTTCCTGTTTTTAAATAGTTAAGCTTTTTCCCATTGTACGATTGATCTATCCGCTTACCCGTTTTAATATTTTCCAGTCGGTACCTGATGTCCAACTGGTTGGTTACCATGTTTGAGAGCATCGGCGTGTAATAATAACAGCCTTCAAAAAAGTAATGCGTAACCTGCGACCACCGGGTTGATCCTTCTTTAGTAACTGGCGAACCACCATGAATAATATTTGAAGACCAGATTAACAAGTCGCCTTTTTTTGCCAGAAATTTCTTTTTTTCCAGTTGATTTACCTCCACAATTTTTTCTATAAAATCCTCATATTCGGCATAATTGTTATACGAAGTTGTTTCGGAGGTATTCCTGATGTATGAGAAATTATATTCTGGTAGTCTCTGCGAGCCGGGATAATAAAACACAGGCCCGTTTTCTTCTGTGATATCTTCCAGAGCAACCCAAACGCCGCACATAAACCTTGCCGGCAACGAGCTGAAGTGGATAGTGTCAGAATGCGCCCTTTGCTGAGTGCCGAACCGGAAATTTAATGTTTGAAACGGGATAGCTTCTCTTTCATACAAAAGCTCTAACGTTTCCAACACTTTTGGGTAGCAAGCCAATTCTCTTACTGCTGCTGATACTTTCCAAAAATCCTGTATACGGGTATTATCACGTGTGGTTTTAATAGGAAAATCGGGGTTAAAAGCTTTTGCTTCTGCGTCTTCCCGTGCTTCGTCGAGCAATGATTGCGGCAGCACATTTTTTAAAACCACAAAGCCATTTTCCCGATATTCTCTTATAAGCGCAATTTGTTCGCTGGTAAGTGTTTTTGATTTTAATATTTCTTCGAAGAAGGGAGATTCAACCCAGGGTGTATTAGTATTCAACATCTATAATCTTTAACTGACCTAGTACAATTAGTTTATTATATTCCTAAAAAGATCAACGTACACTCAACTATGATATTGTTCAGGATAAAAGCAAAGATAACAGACAGTTTTTAATCACAAAATAAAAACGGGTTTTGAATATTGCTTTAAGCTGATATTTAAAACCCATTATTTAATAATACGTCAAATTAGTCGTTGGTTACATAAAACTTGCCACCATTTAATTTATAACCACTAGGAACCGTGGTTGAAGTGGAGTAGTAGTAATCGCCATTAGAAGAGTTAAAAAACTCATAAACTTCAGTTAAGACAGCAATAGGCGGCGCTGCTGCACAACCGATTATTGACTCATAAACAAAACCATCTGGAACGGCATTAGGCGTTATCGTATAGTAGTGAGCGCCGGAGGTACTTTGATAATACCTATAAATCGGATTCACTTGATTAGCTGGATAGGCTTCTACATATCCAAGTATTCCGTTTTGAACCCAGCCATTCCCACCTGACCCTAGTTCGGTCGCACTTGTGGTATAAAAATGCAAGTGCGTTTTTGTATTGTAATATTCATACATAGGAATATCTTGCGCCTTTAAGCTAAAAGAAAATCCAACTAACAAAATAAAATAACAAGGATTGTTTTTTTCATGTAATTATCGACAAGGTTAAATAATTCTTCAAGCATATAAAAAACAAATCAAAGGTTAATAAATTTCACATTAACAAATTGTCATTTTCTTAACGAATTAAAAAACAATCAATTAGAGAAATAACACTAAAAATACCATTTTTTTAAGCAGGAAACTGTTGTTTACGGCGTAACTGTTGCAATTACAAATGTGAACCTTAAAACACTATTAGCAGGTACAGTAACCGATTGCCCATATTGATTGGCAGCTGTTTGCGAAGCCGTGCCATACCCTCCTTTAGAAGGGATAAGAATGGATATCTTACTTCCAACACTTGATTGACTTTCTATCATTGCACTTTGTACACCTGCTACCAGTCCGTTTACGTCAGACGGCACCGAAACAGTGGCATTTTGGTCACTAAAAATAACCCCATTTAAAATTTGACCAGTGTTATAATAAGTAAGTGTACTGTTGAAATTAATATAATCATTACTTGTTGGCGCAGTTAACACCTTATAGTAAGTGCCGTAAGCATCGGCATTGTCGGTAATTCTGGTATAGCCGGTCATGGCATTTGCCGCCATGTATTTTGCTATTGATATACTATCATAAGCAGCCTGGTTATCAACTATATTAACATAATAATCCAAACACTCGTTACCACCAATACGGCTATTAGCAACTTGCGAGCTTCCGGAACCGGTACCATTCACGCCATAAGCCAGGTGCGATGGTATTAAAACACGCATACGGCCACCGCTATATTTCAAGTCGTTTATGATAGCAGTTTGCAAACCCAAAGGCAGGTTATCAGTTGATATATGGCCCAAATAATCATAAAAGTGATTGTTTATGGTATCTGCTGAAATATATGTTCCGTCAAATGTCTGTACAGTATATACCAGTGAAATCTGACTCGGATACTGCAATCTGTGCGCAGTATTTCCAGGCGTAAGTATCTGATAGTATATGCCGGTGGTATCGCCGCCTACGGTATCTCTTACCATTCCGGTTATTCCCTGCGATTTTATATAATTTGTTATTTGCTGCTGATCATATTGTTTAATATCAGGCTGAATACTGTTTTTACGGCATGATAGTAACCCTATTACACAAAATAATAAAAGAGTAAAAGTTGTTTGTTTCATTTGTAATATTTGTTTTTAAAACGGCTAATCAGCCTGCATCGTCACACTATCTTTTATTATAGTTTTTTAATATGCTTTTTAATTTGTTATGTTAAATATGGTAATATTAAATATTAACACTGCGTTTGCAGGCAATCCTATTTGTGGTTGTGCATAAGGCCCGTAAGCGTACTTTGAAGGCACATATAGCGTTAAAGTGCCCCCAACACCAACTTTAGCGGCCGGCAAACCCAATTGCCAACCTTCTATTACCGACCCTAAAACAAAGGAAGGATGAAAATTATTGGGCGGCGTATTTGTTTGTGCAAATACGGCCCCTAGTGTTCCATTTGTATTTAACAAAGTACCCGTATAACTCATGGTTACCAGGGTTGAATTGGTATACAAATTTACTCCCGTGCCAACAGTATCAACCGTGTAATAAATTCCGGTTCCAATACCTGATGAATCTACCTGTGTTGCAGTTATATTGTTATTTTTTAAATAGCTTGTTATAACTTTTTTGTCAATAACCAACTGTGCGTTTATCGCATCAGCATTATTTGATGTTTTACTACAGCCCGATAAGCCGGCAGCAAAAAGCAATAAAATTAACAGTATCCGGTTCATCCGTTTTTCTTCTCCAATTCGGTTAATTTTGCCTTTTGTAAACTCAGCTGCATTTCATTACAGCCCGCTATTATGCATAGCTGTTTCAAACGGCAAATTTATTCTTTTATAATTCAAAAACAGCAGCTTAACATTTTTTAACAATTATTATCTGTTGAGCAATATAATTTGCTGTAAAACTCAACCAATTAACGTCCAATTTTAAATAAACGTGTGCTCGTTTTCGAATTGTTATGGATGATTTATATGCAACGGGAGACTGCTTTTAGCCGCCGAAACTACTCTGGTTTATAATTAAGCGTGAGCTGGTTTATTTTTTTGAGTGTTTTTACCAGATATTCTTTGTCCGCTTCGCTGATATGGCTGTTGAGGTAATTGTTAAATTGCTTAACAACGGTGCGGGCCATTTGTCGTTTTTCTTTACCCAGCGGTGTTAAATATATCTTAACCGAACGTTTATCGCCTTCGTTTGATTCCCGGTATATCAATCCTGATTTTTCCAGCTGACGCAACATGCGCGAAAGACTGGTTGATTTAAGGCCCAGTAATGCCGCTGCCTGCGAAACAGTTGTGCCATCCTTCTCATCAATATTAATAAGCAGGTAGCCAATGGATTGTGTTATGCCAAAATCAGTTACCAACTGGTTGTAACGGTTAGCAACTGTTTGCCAAACTATTTTTAAAAAATAGTCAATCGTTTCCTGGTGTTTTACGCTACCCTGCATAACCAACAAACATAAACTACGCAAACTAAATATGCAAATGGAAAATTAGTTCATGGTTCATGGTTCATGGTTCATGGTTCATGGTTCATGGTTCATGGTTCATGGTTCATGGTTCATGGTTCATGGTTCATGGTTCATGGTTCATGGTGGGAATTGACGATGAGATCGATTGTTTGGTTTATTTGCAAATATTTTGTTCACTTGAAACTAAAAACCCAGTGCGGTATCATCGCCGCGGGGGTCGGCGCCGCCCTGATAGCCATCCGTAGTAACCAAAATGGCATCAACCCTGCCAATGGTGCCGCGCGAAACAACTTTATACCCCTTTTGCTGCAGAGCATTAATGGTTGTGCTATCTAATGCCTCTCTCTCTGTTTCCACGTCATCGGGTAGCCATTGGTGATGGATTCGTTTAGCGCTTACCGCTTGCTGCATATCCATATTAAATTCAATTACGTTCAATATGGTTTGAAATACCGATGTAATAATGGTTGATCCTCCCGGTGTACCTACTACCATAAACAGCTTGCCATTTTTTTCCACAATGGTTGGCGTCATGGATGATAGCATGCGTTTATTGGGTTGAATGCTATTGGCTTTGCCACCGGTTACGCCATACATATTGGGTACGCCAGGTTTAGAGCTAAAATCATCCATTTCATTATTCAGCAGAAAACCGGCACCGCTAACAAATATTTTCGACCCGAAAGAGTCGTTCAGAGTGGTGGTAATAGAAACTGCGTTGCCTTGTTTATCAACAATAGAATAATGAGTGGTTTGATCACTTTCGTACCCTACAAACTTTCCGGGTTCAATGCTGGTGCTTGGTGTGGCGGCACTCCAGCTAAAACTTTTCATTCGCGAGTCGATGTACGCAGGATTTAAAAGACTATCAACCGGTACTTTGAAAAAATCCGGATCGCCCAGATATTTAGATCTGTCGGCATAAACCCTGCGTTCGGCCTCCGTCATTAGCCTGATTGTTGAGTCGGCATTGTGGCCCATACGTTTCAAAGAATATGGTTCTACCGAATGCAGTAATTGCAGTAAGGCTATTCCTCCGCTTGAAGGCGGCGGCATGGCTATAATTTTGTATCCTTTATAAGTACCGGTAAGAGCTTTGCGCCAAACTGAATGATAATTATCCAAATCTGTTTGTGCTATCAGGCCATTTCCTTTATTCATTTCGGCAATCAATTCATCAGCGACTTTCCCTTTATAAAAGCCATCGCGGCCATTGTCTCTTATCAACTCCAGTGTTTTGGCTAAATCTTCTTGAACTAATAAATCGCCTTCTTTCCAATCCCCATCTTTTAACAGGTAATTTTTTCCTTCATTTAACTTTATAAACTGACCGCGGTTATGATTAAGCGCCGAAGCCAGCTTGGCCGATATTTTAAAACCGTTACGTGCCAGATCAATAGCCGGCTGAACCAGGCTGGCCCATTTTAAACTGCCATACTTGTTATGCGCCTCAACCATTCCGTCTACAGATCCCGGAACGCCAGACGCCTGGTGGGTTGAGATGCTCATATCGGGTATAACATTACCGGCACTATCCAGATACATATTGGTGGTAGCTCTGGCAGGCGCTTTTTCTCTAAAATCGAGTGTGTTAGTATTGCCCGTATTGGCGCGGTAAACCATAAATCCGCCACCTCCGATATTACCGGCTTCGGGATGAGTAACCTCCAGTGCAAATTGAACGGTTACGGCAGCGTCAACCGCGTTTCCTCCTTTTTTCAAAATATCAAGTCCTACCTTTGATGCCTCGGGTGTGGCGCAAACAACCATACCGTTATGGTAGGCAGTATTATCCTGCGCAATAGCTGTTTGCACTATCAGCATCCCTGGCAAAAACACCAGGATTATTTTTTGAAAACAACTATAAAGTTTAAAGGTTAAGACTGCGTCGGATTGATGATTCATGAAGATTAATATTATTCCGACTAATTTATCAATTTAAGCCGGATAATAAACATGAGGGCAATTCAAATTGTCGTGTTTGCACGAAACATTCCTATGGAACGTAAAATTTATTATCGAATATTTTTTTACTACCGACCAAACGTCCCTAAGGGACGGAAATTTTCAGGCTCGTCCCGTTGGGACGATTGGTCGGTAGCTGAGCATTAATATTAGGTGTTCACGTTCCATCGGAACGTCTGGTGTGTAAGCATGACAATTTGAATTGCGCCCATAAACATCCGGATTTATGTTGCATGTTGGTTGCTTTCATTTTTAATTTGACAATACCATTAAAGCTCACATCGTTTATTTTATACCTAAAAATCAACAACTTATATTTAAAAAATTAAAGAATTTTGATAAAAATGTCATAAAACCTCAATTTCGCCGTTCAATTTCAAAATCATCTATGAAAAAAATACTATTCAATTTATTTGTTTTAACCTCACTTTTATTGGTGAGTTCCCACTTAAAAGCACAATCTACCGGCGACACATACAGCACAGCCATAGGCTTTAAATTTGGAGGATATGAGGATGGTGTGTCGGTAAAATACTTTACCAATCCAGATGTTGCTCTTGAAGGCGAATTGGGTTTCAGACAACACGGAGTAGTAATAACCGGTCTTTATGAATTTCATCAGGAAGCATTCAGTGTACCCGAATTAAGGTTTTATTACGGAGCTGGCTTTCATATTGGCGCTATTGGCAGTGGCGTTTATCAGCGCTTTGATGGCGGCAACGAGGTTTACAATACCGGTCATTTGTTATTGGGAATTGATGGCGTTTTAGGATTAGAATATATAATCCCTCAAACCCCTATTGCCATTAGTCTTGATTTAAACCCACGACTGGAATTGGCTACAGGGCCATTTGGCGATATAGCCCCGGCTATTGGAATAAAATACACGATCAAGTAGGTTTGGTCATTGAGTCACTGGTTCATTAGGTCATTGGTTCATTGGGATGGTCGCCATATAAAACAATGACTATAATGACCGCATCATCGTTCAATAATAATTTTGTTGTTATAATCTTTTTGTCCGAGCGATAACTTTAAAATATAGGTGCCGGGAGCTTGTTTTGATACATCAAGTGTGGTATTAAAATCGCCTGCGGCAACTGTTTGTGTATCAACAGCAACAATTTTACCTGCTGCGTTTATTAGTGTTAGTGTCAAAGTGCTGCTGGTTTTAGCGTTGAAAACTATATTGAGTTGATTTTTTGCAGGCACCGGGAATAAAACAAGACCGATATCAGTGCTATTAGCCGAGCTACCCGGCACTACATAAACTAGACTATTTGAAGCCAATTGACAACCACTTGTCAGATCAACTTTAACCTGATAATTACCACTTTGGGCTGGCCTATAAGAAGTACTGGTTGCCCCTGCTATGGCATACCCATCTAAATACCATTGATTACCCGATGGGAAATTAGAATTAAGCATATTGCCATTTTGGATGATTACCGGGTTACTTATGGTAACAGTTTGCCTTACCGCCGAAGCGCAGCCCGCGCTTTTGAGCTTCATGTTATAAAAATAGTAGTAAAAGCTTTTATAGTACGCGGTATCTGTTGCCGATGTGGCGCCATTACCGGTAATACTAAACACGTTTCCGGCGGTGAATGGATAACCAGTTACGCCGGTATTACTGCGGTAGATGGTTGCAGTACTATCAAAAACTGCGGTAATGGTATAAGTCCCTGCGGCAGGCAGTAACAAGTTGAGGTTATAAACCGCACCCTGATCATTCGGATCATCGGCCTGCGCGCCGGGCTGCGGATTGGTGGCAGTAGCAATGGCGTTAATGGTTGTGGTTGAAACTACCTCGCCATTGGCATTGGTCACGTTAAACGTTATTTTGCCGGAGTTGCCGATATACAAACGCGCGCTTTCAATAACAACCGGGATATTTGCGTTTACAGTAACATATGGTGTAAACTGGTTATATCCTCCTCCGCCAAAAATACTCTTAGTGACCGGGCCAATAGTTGAACTAAAATCATTTACTCCTGCATAATAAGTATTATTAACCGGAGGCAAATTGGTTAAGGCTGGCGAGCCATAAGCAACAGGCACCGTATCACCAACATGCTGATACCATAATAATTCACCATCAGCGTTACCTGATAATTGATATTGGGAAGTGTTGACGCAATAGTAAGCCAATAAGTCTGATGATACCGGCGGCTCACTTATTAAAATAGTTTGACTAGCCTGATTATTGGATAAAATAGGATCGCCAGCCAGATTAGTACCCGCGGTAATTTGATAACTCGAACCTGCCAGTGCATTAAAAATTCCGTTCAATGTAAAGTTTTCCTGCTCAAGCGGAGCCAGTGAGCCTGTATAAGTTTGCTGCAAGGTGCTTACGATATTATTAGGGCCAGTAATGGTCACCGTTACCGGGATATTGTTTATAGTAGCGCTGCCAAAATTTTTGATGCTTACGGTTACCTGTGTTGCTGCTGAGCATGATCCTGTAGAGTCGGGACTTACGATGGCTGTTATTCCTGCATCGGTAGTGGTTGGTAAAAACTGAACGCAGTAGTCCTGCGTCTCACCTTTGCCATAGGTGCCACATGGTTTTATGGCCGATGTATCACTTGTTTCGGTTAATACCACACGCATTACGCTGTAATTGCCTGGTACTACTGATGCTGGCACTGTTATATTAGTTGTGTAAGTATCGGTTGCATTAAATATCCCCGTAGTGGCTACTAATTCGTTTGCGTCAAAAATGCCATTGCCATTCCAATCAATAAAAACTTTGGCGGCTTTATTAAAGTTAGCGCCGCAAGTGCCTAAAGTTAAACTTAGCGGGTAGGTTTTACCCTGTTCCAGTTGCGCTGTTAAATTGGTAAAATTAGTATAAGTGGTGCAACCTGCCGGGGGAGTATTATTAATATTTGCTATGGTTACATTATTGATACGCGAATCAGCATCAGATAAAGGAGTGGAAGTACAATAGGCAACTCCGCCAATGCCCGTTGCTATCAGCGAATAATCCTGCGAACCGCCTGTAAGCGTTCCTTTATGCGATACCGTAATGGCATAAGCCTTACCCGGCACGGCACCGGGTATATAAACCTGCTCAATATTATCTAATATATTATTTCCTGTTGTAGCAACAGCGGATGGGTTGCTAGGATCAAGCACCCACGGCAGATAAGTGGTAGTGCTATCGCTTATCCTGATGTCCAAATCGTTAACCAATTTGGGAGTACGACTATTAACGGTACCGTCGGGCGTTGGCGTTCCTGCGGGGTCCGTCCATGAAATTGTGGCCGATAATACTCCATTGCCAGAAGCCGTTACTTTATAAGTTTGCTGCTGCCCTTGCTGCAAGATATTTTCTTTTATCAGACTTTTTGTTCCGTTATTGGTTATAGCTTGTGCAGCGGCGGTCATATTGAGCAGACCCCATCCATAAATATAATCGGGCCCGGGGTTGCCGGCATCAATGGCTGTATGGCAAGCCAGGCCTTTGAGGGTTGCCGCCCGCATAAAATTACCGCCATTTTTTTCGGCATAATACTCTTGTAATAGGTATAAGGAACCGGTTACATTTGGTGCAGACATAGATGTACCCGACAACACGATGTATGATTCGGGCCCCGAGCTTCCGGTTGAAAGTACATCAACCCCATCGCCTACAATATCGGGCTTAACACGCCCATCGTCTGAAGGCCCCCAACTGCCAAAAGATGCTATTGATATTGATGAGGTAGTTGCAGGGCCAAAAGGCAGTGGATTTACAGCACCAACGGTTAATATATTCTTTGCATTCCCTGTAGTACTTATTACATCGTACCAGGTATTGCTGCTGATACTGACCGGCCTTGGCCCCTTGTCAATCAGCGTTTGGTTGGTGGCGCTGGCGTAGCCGTAATAATCATCGCCAACGGCAGGGCCAGGGTATGCGCGAGCATTGCCTGCCGATTCAACGATCAAATAATACGGCGCGTTAAATGCAATCTGATCCCATTGTTGGGTCCTTTGCCCATAAAAGCCGAAATTATAGTCTACCGAATCGCCGGGCAACCCGTACCATTCCCACCGATTGGAGATGTCATTAAAATTCCAGCCGGCTTCATCCCCATAAGAGTGATTTGAAAGCAGCAGATTGGATGCAGCTGCGCTCATTTTTGATACATCATTATCAAAATAATAAGAATGCAGCGTTCCCGCATTAAAAGCCATCCCTTTAGCCGGGGCATATACTCCGTGCGCTATCATGGTGCCGGCCACGTGGGTTGCGTGGTCAATTATGCTTACGGTATCTTCTAGTGTTATGGTTTTGCCAATAAACTCCTGGTGAGCGGCGTATACTGCTCCACCATCCCAAATAGCCAGTTTATTATTTAAAAAAGTACTTGCTCCGGATAGATTCAGACCCAGCGTTCCCCCTGGCTGTACATTATTGGTGCCTGTTGTGGCTGCCGATATGATATTATTATCAGTTATAAGGTAAACTGGAAAACCAAGACTATTAACTCCCTGCAAAAGCATCACTCTGCCAGCCTTTGTTTTACGCACAGTTGGCCAGCCATGTATTTTTGCTAATTGAAGCGCCTTTAATTTGTTAGTGAGAAACAGATTATTAAAACTTGCAGACATATTCTGCAGCTTCGCTTTATTTTCTGGCTTTACCAGTATTTGCTGGCCCTGTGTATTAACAGCAAGTACCACTAATAACAATAAACCAATAATAGTGCGGTAAAGCTTATTTGCGTAAAGTTTACTCATAGAGCGTGTGAAAGGCGGCTTAAAATAAATATCATTTCAACAAGTTTGCATAATTTATACGGTAATAAAAAATCTTTGATCTGTAAATACCACATCAACAGCTATCCCAAAAAATTCAGGCGATAATTTGACTTAATTACAGGCTGCTTTAAGCTGGTAAGCGATAAAACTTCTTTTATTAAGCAATCTATCAAAATGATAACACACTATCATTTTGATAATCATACTATCATTTTGATAGCATTTTGCAAATGTGTAATTTCTACACTATCTAAATAACATTCTGTTAATCAATAAATTAATTACAATATAACTACAATAGTACATTATGGCATGGGTATTGGCTTGCACTATTCACTAGTTACATATTATTGATTTTTAACTCATAATGAGCAATCACTTTTCAAAAAAACTCTCATCCGTAGAGACTAACTTTGTCCTTTCAAATAACAACACTTTTATTTTATCCTGATCTATGCAATCACACATTAAAAAACTATCGGCGGCGGGTGCATTGATCACTCTTGGAATTATTTTCGGCGATATTGGTACTTCTCCCCTGTATACCTTTCAAACTTTAATGATTCAGGGCGGTAAAATTGACCAGGCGTTGGTTTATGGTGCTATATCATGTATTTTTTGGACGCTTACCCTGCAAACAACTTTCAAGTATATTTTAATTACGCTGCAGGCTGATAACCACGGTGAAGGCGGTATTTTTTCACTTTATGCCCTGGTTAGGCGCTACGGAAAATGGCTGGCTATACCGGCCATAATTGGTGCAGGCACCTTGTTGGCCGATGGTATTATTACTCCGCCCATTTCGGTTTCGTCGGCTATTGAGGGCTTGAGTAACGTGCCTGCTTTATCACAATCGTTTGTGCCGGGTAGCAGACTTATCCTTACTATAGTGATTGGTATAATGGTGGCGCTGTTTTTCTTTCAGCAATTTGGCACTAAGGTGGTTGGCTCGGCTTTTGGGCCTATAATGTTGTTATGGTTTGTGATGATAGGTGTATTGGGCACCATGCAGATTGTGCACAATCCTGTTATTTTTAAAGCGCTGAATCCTTATTATGGAGCACGGCTACTAATGGATCATCCCAATGGTTTCTGGCTTTTAGGTGCCGTATTTTTGTGTACCACCGGTGCCGAAGCTTTATATTCAGATCTTGGTCACTGTGGCCGCAAAAATATTCAGGCTACGTGGATATTTGTTAAAACAACTTTGGTTTTAAACTACCTTGGCCAGGGCGCATGGGTATTAATGCAACCATCTACCACTAAATTTGCCAACATTAACCCTTTTTACGCCATTGTGCCAAATCCGCATTTGTTTATGATACCTTGCGTGGCACTGGCTACTATGGCTACTATTATTGCCAGCCAGGCGTTAATCAGCGGTTCGTTTACGCTAATCAGCGAGGCCGTAAGTATGAATTTTTGGCCACGTATTACTATTAAATACCCATCAAACATACGCGGTCAAATTTATATACCGAGTATCAATTGGATACTTTGCATAGGCTGTATATTGGTTACCTTATATTTCCAAACATCAGAAGCTATGACAGCTGCTTATGGTTTTTCGATAACCATAGCCATGCTGATGACTACCATTTTAATGTCGTACTTTATGCGGTACGTTAAACATTGGCCGTTGTGGCTGGTGGTGATCATTTTATGCGTATTCCTTACTGTTGAATTCTCCTTCTTTGTTGCCAACGCAGTAAAACTGTTAAAGAGATTATTCTTTGTGGTATTTGAGATAGGATTGATTTTCACCATGTACATTTGGTTTAAGGCGCGTAAAATCAACAACCGCTTTCTTAATTTCATCGATTTAAAAGATCAAATACCCCTATTAAATGCACTTAGTGCTGATGAAACGGTGAGTAAGTATTCAACCCACCTCATCTACCTTACTAAGGCGAACAATGCCAAACAGGTGGAGGAAAAAATCATGTACTCCATTATGAGCCGGAAACCAAAAAGGGCAGATACCTATTGGTTTATTCATATTGAGACCACGAACGAGCCCTATACTATGGAGTACAGCGTGGAACAACTTGATCCGGGTAAGGTTATCAGGGTTGAATTCAGGCTTGGTTTCAGGATACAACCAAGGGTGAATGTGCTTTACCGTAAGGTTATTGAAGATATGGTGGCGCGTAATGAAATTGATATTACCAGTCATTACGAATCATTGCACCGCTTTAAGGTTAACGCTGATTTCAGGTTTGTAATAATGGAAAAATTCCTTTCATATAATAACTCTTTTAGTGTTAAAGAAGGATTTATACTGAACAGTTATTTCGCCATTAAAAAACTGGCACAATCAGAAGCCAAAGCTTTCGGATTGGATACCAGCGAAACTTATGTTGAAAAAATACCATTGGTTGTAAAACCAGTTGGCAATATTGTGTTAAAAAGGGTTGATATGGCTTAAGTCATTCTTTCACTTAAAACACCAAAGTAATCTTCACAACCGGTATAAATGTTGCACCAAAATTTGCGGCATATACCGGTTGTGTTGTTAAAGACAGAGCTATTTTAATGCTCAAATTGTCATCCATCGAAAACGAATGGGCAAACTTGGCATCAATATAAGCATCTACTATCTGTAATCCCCAAAAACCGGCAAGGCCCAATATCCCCAGTTGAAAATCGCGTTGATAGGTATCAACAGCGTCAGCAACCTCACTCTGGGGGATATTATTCTTCAATAGCTTTTCGAAAAAAACGTAGTCGGGCGTTTTTACCGTAATTTTAGGAATTTCGTTATAGTAGTGATAAAGCCGCAGATCGCGCTGATAATTGCGGTTATTGTATATTATAATTACGGTGAAAGTAGTTAAACCGCCATAAATCAGTGGCACTTTCCACCATCGGTTATTATAAAGCTGTCCCCAGCCTGGTAAAACAGCCGATTTGATGATTGCAGCCATTGGACTGTGCGTGGTATCTGGATGATATGTCCTTTCTTTTGCCGGTTTAGGCAAGCGATGCAGAAATCCTGCGGTATCTGTAATATCCTGAGCAGTATCGGGCCTGATTTTATGTTGAGCCTCAGCCTTGAGCGTCAGTATTAAAAGAATCGGAAAAACAAATGATCGCTTATTCAAAATATAAACTACGTTTTTAGTTATTTGTAACTAAAAACGTAGTTTATTGCATTTTAATATGTCTTATCGTTTATTTATTCTTCAAAATTTATTGATTGTTAATGGCATTAAAATTTAAAAATCTCGTTTTGAATAGCATAAAGCACCAGGCCGGTGCGCGATTTAAGATTGAGTTTTAGAAAAAGGGCCTCCCTGTAATTGTCAACCGTGCGTGGGCTTACAAACATCAAATCCGCAATTTCTTTATAAGTTAACTCCGAACAGCAAAGCTTTATAAATTCAAGTTCTTTTTTGGATAACCCTGGGTGCTCGTTACCTGCAACAGAGCGAATTAGCTTGCCAGATACCAGCTCATTAATATAAATACCTTTTTGATTAATAGCTATAATTGCCTCGAGCAGTTCTTTGGGCTTTGATTCTTTCAACACATACCCACCTGCGCCGGCCTTAATCATCCCTATAACAGCCTGGTCATCTTCAAACATACTCAGCGCCAAAACCCTTATTTGCGGATAATTTTCTTTTAGCCAATAAGTAGCGGCATAACCATCCATAACAGGCATATTTATGTCCATCAGTATTACCTGCGGCGGTTCATAATTACCAATTACCTGTTTTAAATGCTGACCGTTTTCGGCTTCAAATATCACTTTAAGTTCATCAAACTCTCCCATTAAGGCAGCAATGCCACTCCTGAAAAGTGTATGGTCATCAACAATTGCTATTTTTATCTGATCTGTTTCCATGTTTTTTAAGGATAGGGAATAAATACTGTAACATTTGTGCCTGCGCCCGGGTTGGAAGCAATATTGGCTTCGCCACCTATTATTCCGGCCCTTTTTTGAATATTTAATAGCCCCATGCCACTTTGCTCGGCCGAAAGATTGCCTGCTGCAAAACCAACTCCGTTATCTGCTATCTGCAATTTCAATTTTTGATCAACATATTCTAAGCTGATACTTATATGCGAAGCAAAGGCATGTTTAATTATATTGTTTAACACCTCCTGCAAAATTCTGAAAATAATCAAATCCTTATCAGCATTTTTTATCATAGGAATATTATCTGCCTGCGTATAATCAACCTCGTATTTTCCCGACCGCTCCATCCAGTTAATTTCCTGGCGGATAGCTTCGGGTAATCCCATTGCTACCAGTTGATCGCCCTGCAATAACTTACCCAACAAACGCATCTCTTTTATTGACCGCAATACCAGATTGATGGATGCGTCTATTTTCTGCTGCGCCTTTGCCAGTTTATGCAGCTCTATAGAGTTCAAAGTTAATGAAGTGAGACTTAACAACTGACCAATATTATCGTGCAAATCGGCACCAATAGTTTGCATGGTTTGTTCCTGCACCTCCAATTGGGCTTTAGCTATCTCGGCCTCAAATTTTAACTGCATTTGGGCCTTTTCCTCAATATGCTTCTTTTTGCGCCGGTTGTAAACAAAAATATAGGAAATAATAAAAGCCGGGGCAATTAAAAATATAAGTGTGGCAATTAATACAAGTTCTTTGATGTCGTAGTCAGCCATTTTCTACAGATAAATGCATAGCTCCAGCAAGCATATAATAAAATATTAAGCGTGTTATAAATATAATAAGTTAAATAATGCTTTGGAGTAACTACAACTAATGATAGTTTATAATAAAATAAATTGCAGGCTGTACGTCCAAAATAAAAGAACAAAATGCCCGACACCCACCAAAAGGCTGGCGAAAACTTCAAATCAATATAGCCTGCGTCTTTATGAAGCTGGTAAAAATAAAAAAGACTTAACAAAACAAACCACACGGACATGGATGTAGTTGTGATATTATGTTTTTCAAAAACGCCATGTACATATACTTCAACTACATACAGTATAAAAAGAACAGCAAGCCCACCCAGAATTATAGGCTTGCTGTTTATATACTTATTTAACAAATGCGAAAACATAAAAGACGTAAAACCTGCCTGAAATATAATGAGTACATTATATATCCAAACATTTGGCCGAACATGAACGGTATCAGCCAGATATAATTTTTTTATATAAATACCTATTAATTCTGTTACACAAGTAATTAATAAAAACAATATCATGCTTTTCCAGGCGGGGCTCTTGTCTTTTATCAAGCAGAAGAAAGCTACAATAAAACAAATGATTTCAACGCTTGTATTTAGGGTGAAATATTCTGATATCATGGATATTGTATAAAATATGATAGATTACGGCCAGGTTACGCCATTACAATTAGTTGGGCATTCTTCGCCGTTATCAGCGCCACCGGTAAGATAACGATGAGGATGCCCCGGCTCCGGTATTGAATCTAAACATCCATAGTAATCAACATGCGTTTTATTGGTATTTGCCGTGGTTATTAAAGCAAAACCATGTCTGTGAATAGTGTCTGTTGGAGTAACTCCATGTGGCCTTAAATGCCTTGCATAATAAATTCTTAAACCATCGCCATGGTTTGTCTTAAGCGATTTTACCAATGCCTCAATCAATGTAATTTGATACCATGAACTGCTAACGTTAATAGGATCGCTTCCATAATAATTCACCATTTTATAGCCCTCATTACAGGTTATATAATGAAACAATTTAGGGCAGGTATCAGGTGTTGTAGGGCATGGAGATGTTTTAGCGTATAATAAAGCTCCTTGTGCGGGTGTAATTAATCCTAATTTACCTTTTGCGTCAACATTTATGGTATCCACTTCAAAAAAGTCGGCATGTATTTTCCTTTTTGTAACCGAATCAAGGCCTGCAAATTTTGTTGAAACGGCTACCACAGTATATTTATGATCCTCAATAGTCCGCGCAAAATAAAATCTTATACCATCGGCTTTGGTGCGTAACAATGTTTGATACATAGAATCAAGCGCTGCTGCTGTAAACCATACACAAGTTTGTGAAGTATCGGTATAGCTTCCCGGATTTTTAATAAAAAGATTAACCATTTTATTAGCCTTTTTAAACGGTATACCATTTAAAGTATAGCTATTTGAATCTATTTTATTTACTACGGCTGTTTCAGTAGCAGTCTGACTACTACCACCTTGTTTACAGGAAGCGTAGATCAAAACGGTTCCCATTAAAAGCAATACGAACTTTTTCATTGTGTTAAATTGGGTTAAAGTGTGAAAGAAGGTGAATAACTGTGATTTCAATCCGTCTAAGTTCAAGAATTACCCTTATAAAAACGAAAGTGATTGCGCCTTTTTTTTACCGTAAAAATACCCTGTAAAAAAGGTGTTTTATACTACCGAAAAACTCTGTTTAGTTTCCGAAATTTAAGGTGTTAAATTGAAGCAGGGTTACATGTGGTTAAGACACTCCGTGCGTTTGCATGGAGTGTTTTTAGTTTACAATGAATTTGCGGTTAACATTAAAACATTTTTAATGCTTGCCATATTTCCTATCGGCCCGTTGTTGTAGTTCAGCAATTGGCATGGTTATCATTCGGCCTATTGGCTCTTTACCCCGGTAAGTAATTACTCTTAATTGAGTGGCATCCTTCGGTACTACTAATGGGTCGGTGTATTTTGGATAAAACCTGTCGGGATAGGAATTATCAAAACTGTAATAAATATCAAGTCCCGGAATTTCGTTAGTTAATTCAACTGTTAACTGATGGGCGGTCGTATCTGATTTGGCTGCAAACGAAGGATCATACATACTTGGGGCATATTTAATTTCGGCCTCGTTGAACCGGGCAAACTGTTTTTCAACCCGCGGGTAAAAATTATTCCAGTTCTTTTTCTCTTTAGGCGACCAAACAGATTCGGCTATGGCAAAGCCACGGGGCCAGGTCATATACTCCACCTGGCGGAAATTAAATACCTGCTCGGTCCACAAATTGGCCTGGCCGCCAAGTATTAATTTAGCATCTACACTATCAGGTACTGGTTCAAACTCATAAGTCGTATTTAAACGAAGCGTTGCATAAACATGCGGCTCCATAATACGATCGCTTTGCATATAGTCAAGGTAAGCAAAGGTTGTAGGGCTCATCACCACTTCGTGGCCCATTTTTGCGGCTGTAATACCACCTTTTATACCGCGCCAGCTCATTACAGCAGCGTTAGGGCCCAAACCACCTTCAATAATCTCATCCCAGCCCATAAACTTTTTCCCTTTTGATTCAACTATCTTCTCTACCCGTTTTTCAAAATAGCTTTGCACCTGCTCATAGGTAGTTAGGTTTTCGCGTTTCATTAACGCTGTTACCGAATCGCTTTTCATCCAAAAGGCTTTATTACATTCGTCGCCGCCCATATGGATGTATCCAAATGGAAACAGTTGTGCTACTTCGGTAATTACTTTATCCAAAAAGTCGTAGGTTTTTTCGCTTGATGGATTTAAAGTATTATCTGCAGTCATCCGTTCGCCTGAGCGGGTCTGGTATTTATCGGCTCCTGGCGTGCAGGATAGCTCGGGATAGGAAGCCACCGCTGCCAAACTGTGTCCCGGCACATCAATTTCGGGCATAATATTCAGGAAACGATCTTTTCCGTATTGTACCAATTCTTTAATATCATCCTGGGTATAAAAACCGCCGTAAGTGCGGGGCTCATCGGGCGTTGGTGCCGAAAAGCGGCCAAATTCACCAACCTTTTTAACATTATAGGCGCCTACTGTGGTTAGGCGTGGTAAGCTTTTTATTTCAACGCGCCAGCCTTCATCATCAGTTAGGTGCATATGCAAAATATTAAATTTATAGCGCACCATCTGATCAATGTATTGCTTTACTTCATCTTTAGTAAAAAAATGCCGTGATACATCGAGCATCAAACCCCTCCACGCAAAACGCGGATAGTCCTTTATGTCAACACAAGGGACCAGCCATTTCACGCCGGGTTCAACACTGTTGCTTTCAATTTCTTTTGGTAATAACTGTATAAGCGTTTGCGCTCCATAAAACAGACCTGCCGCTTCATTTGCCCGTATAACAATCCCTTTTTTGGTTACCCAAAGGTGATAACCTTCTTTTCCCAATACCGTATCGGCTTTAGCATTTAAGGCAAATTTGATGGTTGCTGGGGTTGAAAAAGCACTTTTAACCAATACCTGGTTATCTGTTGCTGTAGTCAATTTATTTTTAAGATAGGTTGCAACCAACCGTACATCAGCCTGCACCGGAGCGGCTATTAAAATATGCTTGGGTAAAATAAAATCGCCTTGCTTTGTTATTAAACTTACCGGCTCAGGGATAACAGCAGGTGCGGTTTTAGTTACTTGCGCAAACGATAAAACGCTTACAAAAAGGCAGTTTATTACCAGAAATACTTTTTTCATGGTGGAGTAATAAATGATTTATAATGGTGGTTATTGTCTGCAAATTATACTTTTTAAATAATATTAAAAAGTATTCACCCCAAAAATGATTGCTTCTAAATTATTATATTGCGTCAACCAGACGCATTATCAACCAATTATCATGAGAAAACTATCAGCAATAGCTATTTATGCTGCTTTTATTAGTATCCCAGCCTTATTGTATTCTTTTAAAACAACCAGTAAAATTTTTGATACAATAAAAATTGAACCCGGTTTAATATCAGGCATTAAAAGTGATTCGAGCGATGTTATAGCTTACAAAGGGATTCCGTATGCTGCCCCGCCGGTAGGCAATTTGAGGTGGAAAGCTCCTCAACCTGCAATACCCTGGCAGGGTGTAAAGCAATGCGATAATTTTGGCCCAAGCCCCATGCAGGCAAAACCTGTTTCGTTTATGGTTTATACACGCGAATTTTTAATTCCGGAGCAACCGATAAGCGAGGATTGCCTTTATTTAAACGTTTGGACCAAAGCCAAACATGGCGCAAAAAAGCCTGTTTTTGTGTGGATTTATGGCGGAGGTTTTGGCAGCGGCGGCACGGCAGTACCCATTTATGATGGCGAGGCAATGGCGCAAAAAGGGGTGATATTTGTTTCTGTTAATTACAGGGTAGGCGTTTTTGGTTTTATGGCGCACCCTGAACTCACCAAAGAATCGGGCAATAATGCATCGGGTAATTATGGTTTGCTTGATCAGATAGCCGCTTTGCAATGGATAAAAAGAAACATTACCGCATTTGGCGGCGACCCTGACAATGTAACCATCGCGGGGCAATCGGCAGGATCAATCAGTGTAAACTGCTTGGTGGCCTCGCCTGTAGCAAAAGGGCTTTTTAACAAGGCAATTGCAGAGAGCGGTTCTTTTTTGATAGATCTTCCTAGCATAAAGGCTAATGACTTGAAGATTGCCGAACAGCAGGGCATTAAAGTGGCCAATGCCGTGCATGCTACAACATTAGATGATTTGAGAAGAGTACCGGCCGAGGATTTGATGAAGGTACCGGAACGCTATTCGCCTATTGTTGACGGTTATGTATTGTCCGAAACCGTAGCTCAAATTTTTGCTGAAGGAAAACAAAATAATGTATCGCTGCTCACCGGCTGGAATGCCGATGAGAGTTTTATCTCCTCTTTTCAAAACAAGGATGCTTTTACTCAACAAGCAAAAGAACAATACGGCGCTGATGCTGATGAGTTTTTAAAGTATTACCCCGCCAATACTGATGAAGAAGCCGCGCGGTCGCAAGTTAAGTTAAGCAGGGATATGACTTTTGCCCTGTCGGGATTTAAATGGGCAAGCTTGCAAAGCAGTCAAGGCAAAGCACCGGTTTATGTTTATTACTTTGCCCGCAAATTACCCGCAACCGCCGAATATGCAAAATATGGCGCATTCCATACAGGCGAGGTTGCTTATGTGATGAATAACCTGAAATTTTTGGACAGACCCTGGAAACTGGTCGACAATCAGCTGGCACGTTTAATGAGCAGTTATTGGGTGAATTTTGCTACTAACGGCAACCCGAATGGAAAAGGTTTGCCTGTGTGGCCACAGTTCAATACACAAAGCTATCAGGCTATGGTATTTGATAGCGGTGCCGCCAACCTGGAGCTGCCCGATAAAGACGAATTAGTGTTTATGCTGAAAAAGGCAAAATAAGCAAAGAATGCTTAATTCAAGGCAACTTTGCTGTGCTCTTCGTGATAGTTAATCAGTTTTTGCATTACATCAATGGCAGTTTCATAGTTTTTGGTGCCTACAATCTTCTTGTATTCCTTCTCCAACTCCTCTGTTTGATTTTTGATGTGATTGTATAATTGTATACCACTGTCTGTTAGCGATATGAGCATTGAACGACCATCCGTACTGCATTTTTCACTGCTTACCAGGTTCAGCTCCTCTAACTCCTTAATCACTTTGCTGGCGGCCTGTTTGGTAACATTCATATTTGCTGCCAGCTTACTGCTTGATATACCGTTTGTACCAATACTCATAAACATAGGCAACTGTGCCTTGTTAAAATCGGTACTGCATGAACAGCAAAGGCCGGTTTCAACCCAATCTTCTAATGAACGTTTTAACAAGTACACCAATTTTGGCAGTACTTTAGGGGCATCATATTTTTCCATCTTTAAATGAAGATTAAAATCTATATTAGGTATTAAACGCTCAAATAGTCAACTTAGTTTACGAATATAAAAAATTATTAATTGCTTTTCAAGTTTTTACGCTATAAATTATGCTGTAGGCTGATGGCTATAAAAATTAAAACTGCACCAGTACGCGCGCTCTTATGCCCCATTTAGGTGCATCCGGGTGATCCAGATAACTCAACCTTCTTACAGCATCTATCCTTAACACTTTAAAAATATTTTCAATACCTGCACCGGCTTCCATATAAGGGCCATTATTAAGCGTATAAGTAATTGGCTTACCATTAGCCTCCGGGAACTGTAATAAAGATGGGTCATTGGCCGGGTTATTTTCGGGCCTTACGCCACCCCATAATGATTTAAAGGATATTACCTCTCTCAGCTTTAATTTTTGCAGCACTGGCACTTTGTTAAAAAAGAAACCATTAAAATGGTGATCAATGTTAACGCTGGCATAGTGATCACTCACAAATTCCAGGTAGTTAGCCATATTATAAGAGTCGAGCTGTAGCGAATAGCTTTGATTGGCGTGTAAAATATCAAGCAAAGGGAACGGCAGCTTGTTAAATATATAACCGCCTTCTGCGTCAACATCGGTAAACCCTAACTGCGATTCGTAAAAGCGTTTAGTAATATTTGCAGTTATCTGCTGGTAGTTATATTGCCCGCTAAGTAACCCCTTAAAGCCTTCCTGGTAACGGAAAGTAAATATCGGGTATTTATCAGGAATAGGAATCCGGTATAATTTACCCTGGTAAAATTTTTCGTGCGGCGCATAACGCAACTCAGCCATTACTTCGGTTGTTTGCAAATCATTAATCGTATTTGACTGACCATCCACAATATTGTGAAAATATAGCGCGCCGGCGGGTGCCTGGTTCCAACTCTTCAGCTCAATTTTATACGAAAAGTGACTTAGATACTCGTGTACATAATCAAGCCGGAAAACGTCGTTGTAGGTGTACAGTTCATCAAACCCACGTTTAAACGACATCAGGAAGTTATCCTCCTGCACAAACTGCGATTCAAGCCCCGGTATTTTGGTATCGTGCTGAACACTTGCCCTTATATAATTTTGCGGGAAAGAATAAATGGATTTATCATTCAACGAATAAGTACCACTCAAAAAGTACTTATACTTTTGATCTCTAAACCCATATGCTCCATAAGTTTCAAAATAATAACGTTTACTTAAAGTAGTAGTGGTACGGCCACCAAGCCTTAACCTGAAACCTTCAACCGGGTTGTATTGATAAAAGGTATTTACCGGCCCCACTTCAAATGGCCCCAGGTTATCATAGCCCGCAACAAACAAAGTAATCAGCTTCATTGTGCGTTTAAATGATGGTATGGTTTGTAAACTATCAATATGCTTGTAAATGTTTGCCTCCTGTGGTTTCAATGTATCCGGACGATTTACTTTCCAAAACTCGTCGCCTTTTTCGGTAGCATTAAAAGCTATCATTTGCGCCGGGCCATTATAAACTTCCTGCGGCCTGGCCTTGTTTACCGCAAAATCATTTATCTCAACCACACGTTCGCCAAAAACACCACCCCCCTTGTTTTTATTTAAGCCGAAATCCATTTTTAAATCGCTTTTGCTTAAGCGATATTTTCCGGTTTCAGTTTTTTCAAACGACAAGATGGTTTGCATCTGGCGCACAAAGTTGAGGTTGATGTTTTTATTTACCGTCAACACCGCTCTTTGCACTGCATAGTTACCATCCATTGTAATATAAATACGCCCCTGGAAAAGCATGTCCGTAGTATTGCGCGGCGTAAAGCTCAACTCAATCAACTGCGGACTAACATCCTTAATGGTATCGGTAATAAAAAACTTATAAAATGACGGTGCTCCATCAGCAATAGGGCTAAGCAATTCGTTGCCCAGCAGCGGGATATTGTTATCGTATATTTCAATATCCATATACATTCTATTGAAATATGCTTTAAGGCCCTCGTTATCTACAAAGTTCTCATCGTACTTTACCTGTTTATTGGCCTGTATAATTTGTTTTTTTGCATAAGGAGCCTTGCGGAAGTAATTGTCTGATAGCTTTTCTTCCATATAAATAGGCAGCAAGATTTTTCCACCCATAGCATCCGAGTCCTGCTCGGCAAACAAAAACTGGTAGTTTTTAAATATCTTTTTTTCTTTAAATTTTTCTGAAAGATCGCTCAGGTAAAAAGACATTTTTTCGTACTGTTTGTACTCGGCGTAATCATAATTCTCGACCCGGTTCTGTTCTTTATGTGCAATAACTTTACGAATCAATTCAACAGCCGGATTATTTCGATTGGTATATTTCGCTCTCTTGGCACTCTTTACTACTACTTCTGCAAGTACCTGATGATCGGCCTGTAAGGCAACATTAATAATTTGCGCCTTGCCCGGTATAATTTCTTTAACAACAGTTTTATAGCCAATAGTTGTAATTTTGATATGCGTTACGGCTTTGTCTGTTACCAGCTGGTATTTGCCGTTATTGTCAGAACCGGTACCAATGGTGGTTCCTTCAAAGCTAACCGTTACGGCCGGCATTGTTTCGTGGTTACGGGCATCAGTAATGATACCTTTAACTATAGTTTGTTGGGCAAATAATATGGATGGTATTAATGTTACCAGTATCAGTAAAATACCTTTAATCATTAATTTTATGTTTGCGGTTTTCATGTTGTGATTAAGCCATTTCTGGCAAATGATAAGTTGCAGTATGAGGTCTTGTTATTTTTTCAATCAGGGTGCTATGAAAAACAGCATCCCGGGCAGATATGAAGTAACCACCAATCAGCAATAGCAATAATTTTATTTCGATATCTGCTCCTATGGTTTCTTTTACAGCTGCTTTTGCAATGATAAGCAGGTAGCGTTCTGCATCATGTTTTGAAAACTTAAATGGAACCAACATATCTGACCATTTGATGTTAGCTAAATTTCTGATACCCAGTTTTCCAAAAATTATATTTCTGATAGCATTGAATGCTGAAAAGATCTCGTTTATGTAATGTGTTTTCATGACCGCTGATTTGATAGAACAAAGGTAAACTAAGTTGACTATATTAGTCAATTAAGTTTACTAATTTTTCTTAAAAAACGCCTTTTATGACACAGGTATGATCTATCTTTATTTTTTCAGCAAAACTTATTATTGCGTGTTGCAATAGCATGACAAAGCATTGATTTAAAGCACGTATTATTGATTAAAACCGATATTGAAAACCTAAATACAATGACCAAAAAATCGTCATCCCAGCTGTTATTGTTCCCTATATTGCTTGTAAATTTTATAGGCACACTGGGGTTTAGCATTGTGCTTCCTTTTTTGGTAGTTATTGTATTACGGCTGGGCGGCAACGCTGTGGTTTATGGATTATTAGGCGCAACCTATTCATTTTTTCAGCTTATAGGCGCTCCCATATTAGGCGCATGGTCTGATCGTTATGGCCGTCGTAAAATATTACTGGTTAGCGAGGGCGGCACTTTCGTAGCGTGGATCATATTTCTGGTCGGGCTTATTATACCCAATAAATTCTTTAATATCCACCTTGGTGCGGCTTATCACTATGCCCTAAGCATACCCTTGATACTTATCTTTTTGGCGAGGGCCGTTGATGGCATAACGGGTGGTAATATATCAGTTGCCAATGCTTACCTGGCCGATATTTCTGCAAAGGATGAGCGCAAACAAAATTTCGGAAAAATGTCGGCAGCCTCCAACCTCGGGCTCATATTTGGTCCTTTGCTTGCGGGCTTGTTGGGGGCAACGCGTTGGGGCAGCATATTGCCTGTAATTGCTACCATATTTATTTCGTTACTTGCAGTTGTTGTAATTTATTTCCGCCTGCACGATGTACACGTTAAAACTGAAATAAAACCGTTAGAGATAAAACCATCGGCTAAGTTCCTCAGTCAGCAATGTAAAGATTGCACGGATTTAAAAAGCAATTCAAACCACAGCTTCTTCAGCATACTCAAATTGCCCCATGTTATGCTGTTTATGGCCTTATATTTCCTGATTTTTTTAGGATTTAATTTCTTTTATGTTGCCTTTCCGGTTTATACCGCCGGCAAGTTGCATTGGTCGGTATTGCAGTTGGGTATTTTCTTTGCCGTTTTAAGTGGATTACTGGTGATAGTACAGGGCCCGTTATTAACCTTTGTTGCAAAAAAATATTCGGGCTCTGTACTCGTTATAGCCGGTGGAATATTATTGGCAATAGGCTTTTTCCTGTTCAGGTATAACAGCATCCCTATAATTTATACAGGTATTTTCTTTTTTGCGCTGGGCAATGGCCTAATGTGGCCATCGTTCATCGGTTTAATGTCATACCTGGGTAATGAAAATACACAGGGCGCTATTCAGGGTTTTGCGAGCAGTGCGGGTAGTATGGCCAGCATTATAGGCTTAATTACAGGAGCACTGCTTTACCATACCATGCAGGAAAATGTATTTTTATTGGCCAGTGCGCTATTGCTGGTAATTTCTATTATCTCTTTCAAACTCATCAACATTGAAAAGGAAATGACTTAAATAATTATTTTTTTTCAAATATCAAACAATTATTTCCAGCGATATGTTAAACACCAATGTGTTTTCAATAGTTGTTTGTACCAATTAATATAACGAGATTAAAAAAATTATAACCTAACTTCTTAGTGGAAAACCATAATAATAACCTTATTTCAGGAGTTAAATATCGATTTCTTGCCGGCGGCGGCGAAATGGGCGCACTAATACGGACCAGGGATTGGAATAAAACCAGCTTGGGCGACCCGGGTGAATGGCCTCAGAGTTTAAAAACCGCATTGAGTATCGTCCTGAACTCAAAATTTGCCATGTACCTTTTTTGGGGATCCGAGTTTATAGGCTTTTATAACGATGCCTATCGCAACATTTTAGGAGAAAACGGAAAACATCCTTTTGCTTTGGGGGCACCTGCAAAAATTGCATGGGAAGAAACATGGGAGTTTGTAGAGCCACTAATCAACCAGGTTTTTAGCGGGGGCGATGCTACATGGGATGAAGATCAACTAGTGCCCATTTACCGCAATGGCAAAATGGAGAATATTTATGCCACTTACAGTTTTAGCCCGGTAAAAGATGAGGCCGGTTCTGTTGCCGGGGTATTTGTAACCTGCGCAGAAACTACCGAAAAAGTTGATACTCAAAAAAGAATAGAGCGAAATGAACGAGCCCGCCGTCTTATTATTGAGCAGGCGCACGTAGCTATAGCCATTTTCTACGGCCCGCAATACACCGTACAAGTTGCCAATAAAATGGCATTAGCGCTTTGGGGGCGCGATGAAAATGAGGTATTAAACGTACCCATTTTACAGGCAATGCCCGAGCTGGAATCGCAGGGGATAAAACAATTGCTGGATGACGTTTATAAAACCGGCAAACCCTTTTCTGCAGACGAGCTGCCGATACAATTAAAAAGAAAGGGTAAACTGGAAACTGTTTACATCAATTTTGCTTACCAGGCTCTTTATAATACCAATGGCGAAATTGACAGCATAATTACTATCGGCTCTGAGGTTACCTCTTCAGTATTGGCAAGGAAAAGAGTGGAAGAAAGTGAATCGCGGTTCCGCAATATGGTAAAAGAGGCTCCGGTGGCCCTTGCTATAATTAAGGGTGCTGATTTAATTTTTGAATCCATTAATGATGAAATGCTCAACCTATTGAGCAAATCGGCAGATATTATTGGTAAACCCTACCTGGTGGCGCTGCCCGAAATGACTGATCAGCCTTATTTTAAATTACTTGCTGATGCCTATGCCACAGGCAAACCAATTGCCCAAAATGAGGCAAAAGCAATGATAGAACGCGATGGAAAACTAATAGCCGGCTACTACAACTACATTTATCAGCCAATAACCAACGAAAATGGCAATACAACTTCGGTAATGGCGGTGGCTATTGATGTGACAGAGCAGGTTGTTTCGCGCAATAAGGTGCAGGAGTTGAATGAAGAATTGGCGACCATTAACGAAGAGCTATCATCATCAAACGAAGAAATAAATGCGGCCAATGAGGAGTTGAGCCAATCGCAAAAAATACTGCAGGCGCTTAATGACAATTTGAGTGAGAATGAAAATCTGCTAAGAACCCTTATCAAACAAGCCCCGGTAGGCATCTGCCTTATCAGATCTCATGACCTGGTAGTAATGGAGGTAAATGATTATTACCTTGAACTAGTTGGCAAACCGCGGGCCGAGATTGAAAAACGTTCTATTTGGGATGCACTTCCCGAAGCAGCTGACGCCTACAAGCCTATAATGGACAAAGTAATTGTAACCGCAACCGCTTTTAAAGGAAAAGAGCATGAGCTTGTACTGGTACGCAATGGGGTGCCGGAAAAAGTTATTCTTGATTTTGTTTACGAGCCGGTAGTAATAAATAACGAGGCTATAGAAGCCGTAATGGTTTTGGCAATTGACGTTACCGACAAGGTGCAGGCCCGCCATGATATTGAGGAAATGGAGGAACGGGTGAGATTAGCCATTGAAGCTGCTGAAATAGGCACATTTGACCTCGACCTTGTTAAACAGGATATGCTTACTTCGCCAAGGTTTGATAATATTTTTGGCTTTGAGCACCATGTTTCCTGGAAAAAATTTGTTGATGCTATCCATCCGGATGATAAGGAAACAAGAATAGCTGCCCACGAAATTGCTATTTTATCCGGAAAACTCTTTTACGAGGTGAGGGTTATTTATAAGGACAACTCCATACATTGGTTAAGAATACAGGGACAGGTTTACTATGATAGCCAGAAACAGCCGGTGCGGATATTAGGCACCGTGCTGGATATTACACAATTTAAGCGCCTGCAACAGCAAAAGGACGATTTTATAAGTATTGCCAGTCACGAGCTTAAAACCCCAATCACCACACTCAAAGCATCGTTGCAAATGCTGGATAAAATAAAAGACAGGCCATCTGATTTACTTCCAAAGCTGATCGATCAATCAAACAAAAGCATGCAAAAAATAAGTACGCTGGTTGAGGATCTGCTGAATGTAAGCCGTGCCAGCGAAACACAGTTAAAGCTCAAAAAAACGAATTTTGTAATGGCCGATATGCTAAACGTTTGCTGCAGCCATATCAGAATAGCAGGCAAGTTCCATTTAATTGTGCAGGGAGATGAAAAGTGGGAGGTATGTGCAGATGAGCATGCTATTGACCAGGTAATGGTTAACCTGGTTAATAATGCTATTAAATACGCCCCTGATTCTTTAGATATAATTCTGAAGGTTGAAAAGGTGGACAACGATGCTAAAATATCCGTTATTGATTTTGGCCCCGGCATTCCGGCAGTTAAACTACCCCACTTATTTGATCGCTATTACCAGGCCGATGCTTCCGGATTTCAAAAATCAGGACTGGGTTTAGGCTTGTACATCAGTGCGGAAATTGTTAAGCGTCATGGCGGAAAAATCGGCGCAGACAGCGAACTGGGGAAAGGTGCTACCTTTTGGTTCACATTGCCTTTATAAACAAAAAACTGCCGGGCAAATACCCGGCAGTTTTTATATCAATTATTTTTTTGATGGTTAGTTTTTAGGACTATCGTAAATGGAATTGAGTATACCGGCAAGCCTTATCCCTCCTTTTTCAATTCTTTTTTCGAGTATGCTGATGTGATCCTTGTAATATTGCTCATCAAAATCAGGATTATCTGCCGCCTCTTTGTACAAAATGGTGCTGATCTGGTACGATTCCCATAGCCATACCATTAAATCGTCACTTTGCCATTTGGCTATTTCGGCAGGCGTAGCGGTATCATATTCAGAAGCCATTTGTTGGTAGGTTAATCCCTGGTGGTCAATCAAACCGCTATCCCATAAACCGTGCAGGTTGCCATCATTGCCCACAAATTTAATATTGATGGTGTTTCCGCCTTTATCATCGGCATTGCTCACATGCATAGGCTGATGTAAATCACCAACAAAATGAACAAGCAGCTTTAGTGCAGCAACTTTTTGTGAATTAGATTTATCCGGATCTTTCAAATCACGTTCACAACTCAATACCATTTTGTAAACATTGTCCTGCGGCATGCTGATTACCTCATGAGCAAATTGCTCAAAATTAAGGCCGGGCGTAACGTTAACATAATGCCATGGTGTAGTATATTTAAACTGCGGATCTCTGCGTATTTCATCTGCGTAGTTACTAACATCAGCCAGCGACTCATGGCCCAAAAGGTTTTTAACAGCCAGTTTAGTGGCTGGAGTCAAATGATTTTCGGCTATTTGACCAACAGCCTTGTGGCCGGTAGGGCCCCATGATACTAAACCTAAAAAACAAAAAAGCACAAGGCCCAAAAGGAAATATTTCTTCATTTAAATGTGATTATAAACTACCACCAAACGAATACCGCAGGCGCTTATTGCCAATTTACAAAAAGTTAAACGCCCGTAATTTTAATTTAACATTACGGGCGTTCGGTAGGTTTTAAAGTATCAAAAAAATCAGGCGTGTACTGCCATTGACTTCATTGTTTCGTCCAGGTCCAGTTGCAAACCTTTTGCAATAGCCATGCCTAAGCCAATATCCGCTCTAAACCAGTGGCAAAGCTGCCTGTTGGTAATCAGCTCTTTTTTAGGTCCGTCGATACCGCTCATGGAGTGAACAATATTTTTTATCAAATCGTGTTTGGCCTCTTCGGTCATCAATCGATATAAATTACCCGGTTGGGTATAATGATCATTTTCGCCCTCAGCATTGCGGTCGTACCAATCGGCTACACCGGTTCCTAAATCCCATGATGGTTCTTTGTAGTGCTCATCGGCCACAATATCATCAAAACTATTAGGGAAATAGTTAGGGCCTGATCCACCGTTTCCATCAACCCGCATTTGTCCATCACGCTCATGATTATTAACAGCAAAAGGGCATCTGTTTACCGGAATCTGTTCATAATTACCACCCAGGCGGTGGCGATGAGCGTCGGGGTATGACAGTAGACGACCTTGCAACATTTTATCGGGCGAGTAGCCAATACCATCAACCACGTGCGCCGGCGCAAAGGCTGACTGCTCAACATGTGCAAAGTAATTATCAGGATTTTGGTTTAACTCAAGCACGCCAACGTCAATTAATGGAAAATCGGCATGCGGCCATACTTTGGTTAAATCGAAAGGATTCCATTTATAGGTTTTAGCCTGCTCTTCGGTCATCACCTGTATTTTCACTTTCCATTTCGGGAAATCGCCATTATCTATGTGTGTCAACAGATCATGCTGCGCAAAATCAGGGTTAGTGCCACGCATTGCACCTGCCTCTTCATCAGTAAAGTTTTTAATACCCTGTTGAGTTTTAAAATGGAATTTTACCCAATGACGCTCGTTATTGGCGCTAATCATTGAAAAAGTATGACTACCAAAACCATCCATATGACGATAACCGTATGGCGTTCCTCTATCAGACATCAGGATAGTTACCTGGTGCAAACTTTCGGGGTTTAACGACCAAAAATCCCACATCATGGTTGCGCTTTTGCAATTGGTATAAGGATCACGCTTTTGGGTATGGATAAAATCGCTGAATTTCTTCGGATCCTTTATAAAAAATACCGGTGTGTTATTTCCTACCAGGTCCCAATTACCTTCTTCGGTGTAAAATTTCAATGCAAAGCCGCGTGGATCGCGTTCTGTATCAGCCGAACCTTTTTCGCCACCCACTGTAGAAAAACGCAGGAAAGTTTTGGTTTCTTTACCTACGGTGTTAAACAGTTTGGCACGGGTATATTTACTAATATCGTGCGTAACGGTAAACGTACCATAAGCACCCGATCCTTTGGCGTGTACCACTCTTTCCGGGATGCGCTCGCGGTTAAAATGCGCCATTTTTTCGTGCAGAATAAAATCCTGCAACAAAATAGGTCCGCGAGGGCCAACAGTCATTGAGTTTTCATTCTCTGCATACGGTATGCCCGATGCCGTAGTCAGCTTTTTCTTATTTGTTTCCATATATAGGGTTTGTGTTTAGTTTAATTCAAAACTCCGGATAAAAAATTAATAGAAAAAATCAATAATTACTATCTTTGAATAGATAAAAACTATATTAGGGAGAATAGCGCGAGAAATCAATAGTCAATAACCAAGTTATAAAAAAACAAGTGAACGATTTACATATAAACAACAAAATCTGTTTACTTTTTTAATATTACAATCTGGCGATAGATTTAAAACCCGTCGCTATATAAAACGTTATCTTCTTGACTCTGGTATCTTGATTCTTGGCTCTCCCATCTAGACTCTATATTAAAAAAAACATTATGACCATTACCCAGCTTGAATATATTGTCGCGGTTGACACTTACAGAAGTTTTGTGCTGGCTGCCGAAAAATGTTTTGTTACCCAGCCCACGCTGAGCATGCAGGTTCAGAAACTGGAAGATACCCTTGGCGTTAAGCTTTTTGACAGAAGCAAACAGCCCGTAACACCTACCGAAATAGGCATCGAGATTATTTCGCAGGCGCGGATACTGTTATCAGAAAGCGAAAAAATAAAAGAAATTATCACCGACAGGAAGAAAGAACTCTCGGGCGAGTTGAAGGTGGGTATTATACCAACCATTGCGCCTTATATTTTACCTAAGATATTACACGGCTTTATTGAAAAGTACCCGGCAGTTAAACTGGTAGTATGGGAGCAAACCACCGAGCAAATAGTCCACGAGTTGAAGCTTGGCATGATAGATTGCGGCATCCTATCAACCCCACTGCATGAAAATAATTTGACAGAGCTGCCTGTTTTTTATGAAAACTTTGTGGCTTATGTATCCAAAAACAGCAATCTTTCAAAAAAGAAAACCATTAGTCCCGATGATATTGATATGGAGGAAATATGGGTGTTGAATGAAGGGCATTGTATGCGCGAACAGGTATTGAACATTTGCCAGCGCCGCAAGGCTACCCAGGGCTTTAAACATTTTGAATATAATACCGGCAGCGTTGAAACACTGAAACGCATGGTTGACCAAAATAACGGAGCCACCATTTTGCCCGAGCTGGCCCTTGCTGATCTTACCGACAAACAGCTGGATAAGGTACGCTACTTTAAATCGCCGGAACCGGCAAGGGAGGTGAGCATAGTGATTCAGCGCAATTTTTTAAAACGGAGAATGATTGAAGCGCTGAAAAATGAGATCCTCGACTTTTTGCCAAAAAGGATGAAAACCAAAAAGAAAAAAGAAGTAATGGATATTTAATTGGGCAGCAGGGTCGCCAACAATTTATACAACTCGTCTTTACGGAGATTCTTGGCTATAATTTTGCCGTTATTGTCAATTAAAAAATTGGCGGGGATAAAATCAACCTCAAAATCTTTCAGGTAAGCGCTTTTCATTCCGTCACGGTCGTTCAATTGAAAAAATGCTGACGTCCCATCCTCTTTTATGGCCTGTTGCCACAAGTTAGTATCCGAATCGAGTGATACAGATACGATCTTAAAACCTTTGGTTTGAAACTGATTGAATGACTTGATAAAGTATGGATTTGCTTTGCGTGATGTTTTACTCCAACTTGCCCAAAAGTTAACAAGTAAATATTTATAATCCGATTTATTGATATCAATCTTGTTCCCGTTAACATCAGGCAATATGATATCAGGCGCGGTTGAATTGATAACAATGCCCTCATCGGGTAAAACAAAGGAATAAACCGAAATATTTTGAGCATCGGCAGTTGCTATGCTAAATGAAATGGTGCATAAAAGCAGGATGAACTTTTTCATAACCGATAAAATAGATACAAAAAAAGGCTTACAGTTATTTAAACTTAAGTTAAATGTAATAAACTTTACATTAAAAAGCAAGACTCTTTTTTGGTATGTTGTTTTCGGTTAAAATGAAAATTACAAAGCGATAATTCTGTATTTTTACCGCCATGACAAACATCCAATCATTTGTTAATAACCCATACCAGGAAAACACTTATCTGCTATACGATGAAAGCGGCGAGTGTGCCATTATTGACCCCGGCATGGAAACCGCAGCCGAACAAAATGCTGTAGTAAATTTTATAAGGAATAATAATTTAAAGCCCGTTTTGTTGCTCAATACGCATTGCCACATTGACCATGTGCTGGGCAACAAGTTTATATTTGACCAATACGGCCTTAAGCCAAAGTTTAATAAAGGCGAGCAAGAATTGCTGGAAGCTGTTATAGCCTACGCACCATCTATGGGTATCCGCTACGAGCCATCGCCCCTGCCTGATGAGTATTTGCCCGAAACAGGAACCATAAAGTTCGGTAATACGGAACTTACACTCATCTTTGCTCCCGGCCATTCGCCGGCGCATTTATGCTTTTATGCCAAACAAGCCAATATTTTAGTTGGCGGCGACGTACTGTTCAGAAACAGCATTGGCCGTACTGATCTCCCCGGAGGTAGTTTTAAGCAATTGGTTGATAATATTGAGCAAAAACTATTTACCTTGCCCGATGACTGCACGGTATATCCCGGCCACGGCCCCGAAACTACCATTGGTTATGAAAAAAAGAATAATCCTTTCTTAACTTAGTTTATCCGCTAACAGGGCTTATCACATAAAAACTCAACCACTTTCCACTTGAATACGTCGGTCTACATAGCAAAAAGGTATTTGTTTTCGCGCAAGAAAATGCATGCTATCAATATTATTTCGGGTATTTCTATGCTGGGGGTTTTAATTGGCAGTGCTGCCTTAATTATCATTTTATCGGTATTTAATGGGTTTGAAGAAGTAATTCTGTCGCTGTACAGCAATTTTACTCCCGAAATAAAGATTGAACCGCGGCTCGGGAAAACATTCAATCCAAATACCGTATATTTTAATTCATTACACAGTGATCCGAATGTTTTTTCTTACACCACTGTTTTGCAGGAAAAAGCACTGATCAGGTATGATAATAAACCCTTTATAGGCACTATAAGAGGCGTAAGCGATGAGTTTTTAAAAAACAGGCAACTGGATAGCACCATCCAAAGCGGATCTTTCACGCTGCATGGCGAAGGAAAAGATTATGTAGTTATTGGCTCAAACATACAAAGCAGCCTGAGCATAAACATTCACGATCAGTTTGCGCCGATTGAAATATATGCTCCCCGTCGCGATAGCAGGCCCGGCACCAATCCATTAGACGAATTTGTGGTACGGTCCATTTATCCATCGGGTGTATTTGCCATAGAGCAGGAATTTGATGATATTGTAATAGCCCCTATCTGTTTTGTGCGCGATTTGCTGGCGCAGCCGGTAAATGTATCGTCTATTGAAATTAACTATAAAAAAGGGACTAATATTGATGCAGTGCAAACGGCTATACAAAATAAAATAGGCACCGATTACACCGTAAAAAACAGAAAAGAGCAGGATACCGAGCTTTATAAAACATTAAACTACGAACGTTGGTTTATATTTATGATACTAACGTTTGTATTAATTATTGCCATATTTAATATTATTGGCTCATTAACTATGCTGGTTATTGATAAGCGAAAAGACATCGCCATTTTAACCAGCCTGGGGGCAAATAAACAATTGATTCAGGGCATATTCTTTTTTGAAGGGATGATGATATCAATAATAGGGTGTATTGCCGGTATAGTTTTGGGTTTGATATTTTGTATATTGCAACAACGTTTTGGTTTGATAAAAATGGGTTCCCGAATGTCTGTAATGGATGCATACCCTGTAGCATTGCGGCTTTCGGACTTTGGTTTGGTATTTTTAACCGTGGGTGCAATTGCAATTATTGCATCGGGCATAAGCGCAAGGTTAAGTATTAAGGGACTAAACGATATTAAACAGGATTTATAATATCTCTATCCTATGCATTTAAGGCCTGTAAAGTATTTATTGTTTATGGAAATTATTGCTTTAATTGCCTGCAAAGGTAATTCGGGCAACAAGAATCCTATTGTTTATAAAGGCGTTTATAGTTTTGGGCCGGAGGTAAAACTATTTAGAGATTGCGATAACGGTACCGAGTTTTGGGTTACCGACAGTTCGCGGCAGCTGGAATTAAAATATTCGCAATTGAATTTTGAAAAACCTTATCTGCCCGTTTATGTTGAGGTAGAGGGAACAAAAATACGATCAGGCAAGGATGGGCTGGGATCAGAATATGACAGCACGCTGGTGATAAAAAAACTGATAAAAATAACAAAAGAAATACCGCAGGATATGTGTAACTGAGGCGAGATCTGAAAGACCAAAGCTGAAAGCAGAAAGATTAGAGGGAGCGGGAAACTAAAAAAATCATAAAGAATTACACGAAAAGTATGGGTGCTCTGCCTTTACTTTTCAGTTTAAATAACATCATGGAATCAAAACGTCAGCAAAAATTTGCAGGAGTAATACAACAGGACCTGGCAGCTATATTTCAGCGCGAAGGGATAAATTATTTACCCAACACTTTAATCACCATCACCAAAGTAAGGGTTACGCCCGATTTGGCTTTGGCGCGCATATTTTTAAGCTTTTTTAATAATACCAATTCGCAACTGGCTTTACAAACCATTAAATCGCATTCATCCGAAATCAGGTACAAACTTGGTGCGCGCATAAAGGACCAGGTGAGGGTGATACCACAGCTGGAGTTTTTTGTAGATGATACCGGCGACTACGTAGAGCGTATGGACAAAATATTTGAAAAAATAAGCAAAGAAGAGCGGCAGCCCGATACTGAATAGTTATAACTAATGGATGCCCATCTTCAGTTAAGCGAATATTTTAAGGCGAATCCGCATCTTGTTGGAAAAGTTGTTGGCTTTGATGCAACTACCGACAGGTTATACCATTTCAATTTTACGGCAAGCAATACTGGTTTAGACGGCGACACCTTTGGCGATACGGCTAAATTCAGTATTTGGATTGATGAGCAGTTGCAAAAAAACAATTGCAAATACGGCATTGGCGGCTATATGGAGCATCGTACCATCTACGCTCGCAGCAGCCATTTTGATACCGCTGATGAGCCGCGTCGCCTGCATTTGGGTGTTGATATCTGGGCCGATGCAGGCACGCCTGTTTATGCGCCGCTGCAAGGCAAAATTCACAGTTTTAATGACAATGATAACTTTGGCGATTATGGCCCCACCATCATTTTAGAGCATGAGTTGGATGGATTAAAACTGTACTCGCTATATGGCCATTTGAGCCGTACAAGTTTAAATGGTTTATATCCGGGCATGCCGGTAAACATGAACGAGCCCCTTGGCACATTTGGCAACATTATCGAAAATGGGCACTGGCCGCCGCACCTGCATTTTCAGCTGATGTTTGATATGGAAGGTAAACAGGGCGATTATCCCGGCGTATGCCGCTACTCCGAAAAAGAAAAATATCTCTTAAATATTCCTGATCCGCAGTTGATACTTCAGTTTCCCGAAGTTGTTAATCAGTAATACATGCGTCTTTTCTGGCGTATAGTTAACTCAACCGAACATTGCTACGCTCGTTCTGCCCTCTCTTTTGCAGGCAAAAAAGAGGGCTTGGTAATAGGTTACTTTTCTTTGCCCTCTTTACGACTTGTCGTAGAGAGGGCAGGTCCAGCGCAGCGTCGACCGGGTGAGTCCCCTCTGCGAGCGGCATAACCTCAATTCAAGTCCATTGCTCAATTGAATAAAAAATGTCAAAATTACATTATATAATTTATAGGAATTTACATAGCTTCGGATCAATTATAAACCAAGGCTAAAACCTAATTATTGAGTAATGAAATTTAAAGTAACCATGCTGCTTTTGGCAATGCTCCCGGCAGGGCTTGTACTGGCACAATCAACCAAAACGTTTACGGTAAAATCGCCGGATGGCAAAGTCAACTTAACTGTAACCACCGGTAGTAACATTAGCTGGTCGGTTAAGCGGGAGGCTACCGAAGTAATTACGCCATCGGCAATAGCTATTGATCTGGCTGATGGTGAAGTATTGGGCAAAAATGCAGTGGTTAAAAAATCGGCAGCTGTGTCGGTAAATGAAACTATTAACACGCCTATCTACAAAAAGGCAAGCATTACCGATAATTACAACCAGCTTACTTTAACCTTTAAGGGCGATTATGGTCTTATTTTCAGAGCATATAATGATGGTGTGGCTTATCGTTTCTTCACACAAAAACAAGGAGAACTCACCATAATAAATGAGGAAGCCAACTTTAATTTTAAGGATGACGATAAAGCCTTTTTACCTTTTGCCAACGATTATCGCAATAAGGATAAATTCAACAGCTCATTCGAGGCTCATTATGATCATTTAAGTCTATCGGCCATTAAAAAAGATACACTGGCCTTTTTGCCTGTGCTGGTTGATGTGGGTAACCCGGTAAAAGCAGCTATATTGGAAGCCGATATTCAGGATTATCCGGGCATGTATCTAACACCTGGTGCGGGCCAAAACCTGCATGGTGTATTTGCCCCGTATCCAACCGAAGAATTTTTAAATCGCATCAATTACTCTGTTAAAAGTAGGGCAAACTACATTGCTAAAACCAGCGGTACACGTAATTTTCCGTGGCGGGTGGTTGTAATCAGCACTGAGGACAAGCAACTAGCCGATAATGACATGATGCAGCGTTTAGGCGCGCCATCAAAAATAGCAGATCTATCGTGGATTAAACCTGGTAAGGTAGCCTGGGACTGGTGGAACGACTGGAACATTACCCACGTTGATTTTAAAGCCGGTATTAATGTGCCTACTTACAAATATTACATTGACTTCGCGGCAGCAAACAAGCTGGAGTATATTATTATCGACGAGGGATGGTCGGACGATGGCGACCTAAACACGTTTAAACTGGATGTGCAGCAGGTGGTTGATTACGGCAAGCAAAAAAATATTGGTGTTATTTTATGGTCAACCTGGTATGGCATTACCCGCAATACGGATGGCTTGTTTACCAAATTTGCGCAAATGGGCGTAAAAGGCTTTAAGATTGATTTTATTGATCGCGATGACCAGAAGATGGTAAGCTCGCTGTATGAAATTGCCCAAAAAGCAGCCGAACATCATTTATTGGTTGATTACCATGGTATGTATAAGCCAAGCGGCATACAGCGCACCTGGCCCAATATAGTAAACTGCGAGGGCGTAAAAGGTTTGGAAAACATGAAATGGGGCGTCGATAATCAACCGGGTTATGATGTAAGCATTCCATTTATACGTATGATGTCGGGCCCGATGGACTATACGCCGGGTGGTATGCGTAACGCATCAAAAAGCAATTTCAGACCGGTAAATTCAAACCCGATGACACAGGGTACACGCAGTCATCAGTTGGCCATGTATGCCATATTTGAAGCGCCATTGCAAATGCTGGCCGATAACCCTACCATTTACCAGCGCGAACAGGAAAGCACTGATTTTATAGCCGCCATACCTACTACTTTTGATGCAACCGTTGCACTGGATGGCAAGGTGGGCGATTTTATTGCCATGGCACGCAGAAAAGGAACCACCTGGTACGCCGGTGCTATGACCAACTGGACAGAGCGCGAAATAACTGTTGATCTTTCTTTTTTAGGCGATGGCAGTTATAAAGCCACCGTGTTTGAAGATGGCGTTAACGCCGACCGTGATGGTACCGATTACACCAAAAAAGTAATCACCGTAACCGCCAAAGATAAGTTGACCATTAAAATGGCATCAGGCGGCGGCTGGGCAGCACGGTTTGAGAAGTTGTAGAGGCCTCAAAAGGAGAGGGTTCTAAAAAACGAGGTTTGAAGCTTATTTTCATTTATATCTAATAAAAAGGGCGAAAGATTTTTTAAAATCTTTCGCCCTTTTGTTTTTTAAATCAAATGCATGTTAACCGGGTCCCAGTGGATCACTTTGTTTTGGAAGTAGCTGTCGTTGCAGGCCAGGCATGGGGCGGCGGCGCGAAAACCGAATACGGCATCCTCTACCACCGGCTTGCCGTTGCGGATGGAATCCATAAAGTTGGCAAAATGATCATTTGAGGAGTTGTAGCCATCAGGCGATTGATAGGTTACGCCGAGCAAAACAGGTCGTTGCTTATCAGCGTCTGAATATTTGGTATTGTAATTGGCCAGCAGTTGTTTCTGCATATCGTTGGTAAATGTACCAAGCGAATCCCATCCTCCTATTCCGGGCGCAACAGGCATTTTATTTTTGTGGATGGTAAAACCCTGGTCATCATCAAGGTCAATTACACCTTCGGAGCCAATTATCTTGGTCGATGAGCGCTCGCCTTCGCCACTGATGAAGTTGACCCGCAACGCCACCTGGAAGGCCGGATGTTCTTTTGTGCTAGGATATTCAATAACTGCAGTCATTACATCAGGGACATTTCGGCCATCTTTCCAATAGTAAGTGCCACCTATTGAGAAAATCTTTTCCGGCCCTTTAGAGCCTGTTATAAAATGAATACCCGACAAAAGGTGAACAAACAGATCACCCGCAACACCGGTTCCGTATTCGCGGTAATTGCGCCACCTGAAAAAGCGGTTACTTTCGTAAGGCAGTTTTGTTTTTTCCAATGCCTGAAACCTATCCCAATTTACTGTTTGGGTTGATGCATCCAGCGGAATGGTATATTGCCAGGCCCCCTGTGCATCCTGCCGGTTAAACGAAGCCTCTACCGAGTTTATCTGTCCTATTGCACCTGCCTCATATAATTCTTTAGCCTTTTGAAAAGCCAGACTGCTTACCCGCTGGCTCCCCACCTGAAAAATGGCTTTTGTTTCCTGCTGCGCTTTAATTTCGGCCAGCCCTTCACTAATATAGTGCACCATCGGCTTCTCGCTGTAAACGGCTTTGCCTTTATGCATGGCTTCAATAGCAATTGTACTGTGCCAGTTATCGCTGGTGGCTATAATTACGGCGTCAATATCTTTCCTGTCTAAAATTTCATGGTAATTATTTGTTGTTAAAATATTGGCACCAAAAACTTCTTTGGCATGTTGTAAGCGACCCTGGTACAAATCGCAGCAAGCAACCAGTTCAACACCGGGGCAGGTTAAAGCCGCCCGGGTATCGTTATAGCCCATAATTCCCATACCAATGGTAGCAATACGTATCTTGTCGTTTGAGCTGACTCTTTTTTGGGCCTGTAATATTCTTCTTTCATGATCTTCCATAGCTGCAAAGCTGGAAAGGGTGGCAGAGGTAAGCACAACGGTGCTACCCAACTGCTTCAAAAACTTTCGGCGGTCTGACATAATTTAAGGTAGATAAGTGAATATAATTGGTTAATTGGTTTCACTCTGTTCAACAGCCGCTACCAGATCTTTATAGTCGGCCATAAACTCATTATAATCCTTAGCAACTTGTTTTGAATACTTAACAGCATAGTTTAACAAAGGCTGTTGCCAATCCTTTTGTTTACCAAATGCCATTAATGCATCAATGATGGCTGAGCCTTGCATGCCGCCGCTTCTTATTTGTGCCGATGCTGTTAATATAGCCATGTCTTTAATAACCATTTCCAAACAATCATCCTTTGCGGCTATTGAAGCAAAATTCACTTTATCAGCAAGGGGCTGCATTTCCTGCAATACATAAATATCGCCTTTAAAATTACTCGGTCCAAGCAATGCGGGCGGAATATTTTGCATCCGCTGCTTAATGGACAAAACACGATCAGCATTCGACGCCCAAACCGGTTGTTTAACCAGGTTATACGGCGTTAATGACGATTGAACCGCCTCTTTCATATCCACCAGCAGGTATTTCTTTTTGCTTTTAGTACTCTGTAATAAAAACATATACCGCTTTAAGCCCACGCTGCCCGTACCGGCTACCCTAAACGCCGCATCTTTAACAACATAATTGGCCGACCATCCTTTTTTGTTTTTTATCCACTCTGTTAAATGGGATATCAGCTCAGCCTTAAGTTTTTTATCCAGCTCAAAATGTGTGCGATTATCAATTTTAATTTTAAACTGGCCGCCCTTTTCATCAGCAATCTTTTTAATCAGATCGCTCTCCCTGCGTTTCTTTATATTTTTCAAAAAGCTCCTTACAATGCCCTCCGCTGTGCGCGGATCAATGTTATAGGCTTTTCCACCGGACAAGACTTTGGTATAGGTTGACAGAAACAAATCTGCATTTTTCTGCGCTTCGGCCGGGTCAATTTTAAAGGAATTAAATCCAACAAAAATACTGGTGAGCATTCTGGCAACTTCCCAGGCCGCCGGGCCGAGCATAGCCTCGTCAAAATCATTCAAATCAAAATAAACCATACGGTTATTACCCTTAAAACTGCCAAAGTTTTCCAGGTGCAGGTCGCCGCAGATCCAGGTATTTGGCGACGTGGGAAAATCTTTAACCTTACTCAAATCCTCATAAAACAAATGACAAGTACCTCTTAAAAAACTAAACGCATTTTGCGACATATACTTGTATTTAATTTCAACCTTATCAGGAATCAGGCCTTTATTAAAGGCTGCTAATCTTTCAGCAATTGAGTTCATAATTTTATTTTTTTAATATGGGGTATCGTTAACAAACCAGTTTTACCACTCAAAAGAAATCACCTGTTTATTTTCCAAAAGCCATTCGTTAAATAAATGAAGATTGCATTCTTTTCCAGAGACTTCAAATTCAATGGTTACCTGGTGGTCATTCCTGTATATTTTTGATTTGTGAAATTTAATATTGAGTGATTTTACATAAGTATAAAAGGCTTCAGCTTCTATCTCACGTGTAAAAACTGCTTTATAACTCCGGTGTTCAAAACGATAATCAATCTTCATCTGAATAAAATCAAGCGCATAAAGTATAATCAATGAGAATCCGGCAGAAATGAGGGCCAGCCAGTATTCGCCGATGCCTATTAGCATACCGATAGCAGCAGCCACCCATATGGATGCAGCAGTGGTAATTCCGGAGATAGAAACATTATTACGGAAGATAACCCCGGCGCCCAAAAAACCCACCCCGGTAAGAACGTTGGCAGCTATACGGTCGCGGTTGTCCTGAACGCCTAACAAATAGGAGCAAATAGTAAAAATGGTAGCTCCAAAACATATTAAAGCCAGGGTGCGGAAACCGGCCGACTTCCCCCTCACTTCGCGTTCAAGGCCAAGTACCGATCCAATGAGTACCGAAAGGCCAAGTTTTAGTAATTCGTTACCGTATATATTGTGGGTGGTGGTAATGTTAAATAGTGAGTCCAAGTTGAAGGTTAAATATTGGTGAACTTTTTGTAAATTAAATGTAAGGAAAATTATCAATGCAAAGCAATAGATATTTCTATAACGATGGGTTTAAAACCCATCGTTATGGGTGCAATTTCAAGTTAAAAGAGCGTCATGCTGTCCACCTTAAGGTTGGATCAGCACCTCATTAGCAAGATGTAAACCAAGCAGGCCGCATGTCTTGTGGGGTGCTGAAACAAGTTCAGCATGACATTTATCATTATTATTTATCTTTTACCATCCCGAAAAATAAACCCCAAAACTGGCGATCAAGGAGCCTCATCACTAAACCACTTTTTAAAGCTTTAACCGCTTTACCAGCCACGGCAAAAACAGTCCCTGCCCAATTAATGTAAAAAGCACTACCATTACCGAAATAAAAATAATAGCGGCCCGCTGCGGAAATGGACTACCATCGGTTAAAGTAAGCGGCAAGCCTATGGCAATGGCCAGCGAAACAATACCTCTCATGCCCGACCAACTAATAACCAGGCTATTTTTATGATCGAGCAGCGCATCCTCAGTTATTTTTTTATGGCCTTTTTTAAAGGCGTGCTGAAGATTTATTTTTTGCAGAAATACACGAGCCATGCGCAAAAGCAACGCAGTTAAGGTTATTAAAAATGCATAACCTACATACAATACCAAAGTATGGTGGTTAGTGATGCTTTTTACTACAAAAGGCAATTGCAGACCAATGAGTATAAAAATTAAACCATTCAGTAAAAAAATAATAATATCCCATATTGATTTGGACTGCTGGCGCAAACTAAGGGGCACTTCTTTATTTTTAACGCGAGCCATTATTAAACCCAATGTAACCACTGCAATAACACCCGATACATGCAGATCTTCGGCAACGAGATAGGTAATAAAGGGTTGCAAAAGCATAAAGCTGATAATAACCAGGTGGTTCTGTTTTACCCTATCCAAAATAAAGGTTAATATTTTAGCCATTACGTAGCCAACTAATAAACCACCCACCATTAGTATTACAAATTGGAAGGAAGCTTTCCATATTACAAATGCGGTACCGGTTACAGCTGCAACAGCAAAACGGTAAGCCACCAGGGCCGAAGCATCATTCACCAGGCTTTCGCCCTCCAATATAGTAATGGTTTTATGCGGAAGATGAAGCCCCTTGGTTATACTGGTTGCTGCCACGCTATCTGTTGCCGACAGGATGGCACCCAAAACAAAGGATAGTGGCCAGGTCATGCCCGGCACCATATAATGTGCTACTACGGCAATACCAACTGTGGTAAAAAAAACCAGTGATATAGCCAATGTACCTATGGTATTAATATTGGTTTTAAATTCAGCAAAAGATATATTAAAGGCGGCCTCGAACAGTAAGGGCGGCAAAAAAACAAGAAAAACAATCTCCGGATCGAGCGAAATATTGGGTAGCCAGGGTATAAAGCCAATGGCGATACCTCCACCCACCAGTAATACCGGGTAAGGTAATTTTATTCTGTCAGCAACGGCCGACAGGCCAATCATAATAGCCAGTATAATTAAAACGATGCTGTAGTTTGACATTGTTGCTTTGCTGTTAACGATGTCAATATAAAAAAATAATTCCCTTTTATACCTGCTGCGTACTGGCTGTCATCAAAATGACATAAATAAAATCAAATGTTTTAAACAATTGTTTTAATTAATCGATTGATTAATTTTGACCGGTTTTTAAAGCTAACATCATTTGAAATAAACATATCGAGATGGCAGAGACAGGATTTAGAAAATGGATTATCACCATTACTGTAATTACAGCTTCATTGCTGGAATTAATTGACACCACTATTGTAAACGTTTCCATTCCTCAAATACAAGGGAACCTGGGCGCCACTTTAACCGATGCAGCCTGGGTGGTTACCGGCTACAGTGTGGCCAACGTTATTATTTTACCTATGTCGGGCTGGCTGGGCAGTTTTTTTGGCCGGAAAAATTATTTCCTGGCCTCCATTATTTTATTTACGGTGGCCTCTTTTTTATGCGGGAATGCGCATAGTCTTACCGAACTGGTGGGTTTCCGCGTATTACAAGGTTTTGCCGGCGGCGGTTTGCTTTCAACAGCGCAGGCTATTTTGTTAGATACCTGGCCGCCTAGTCAGATTGGTACAGCTACTGCCCTGTTTGGTCTTGGTGCAGTTGTAGGCCCTACCATTGGTCCAACTATTGGCGGTTACATTACCGATCATGCTGCCTGGCGCTGGATTTTTTATGTAAACATTCCTGTTGGATGTTTGGCAGCTACTTTTGCTTATTTGTTTGTGAGAACAACGCCCATTACCGGCAGAGATAAACCCATTGATTGGTGGGGAATTGGCTTGTTAGCTGTATCTGTAGGCAGCCTGCAAACCATATTAGAAAAAGGCGAAGACGAGGATTGGTTTGCCACTCCTTACATTGTTGTGTTAACCATTACTGCAGTATTAGGTCTATTGTTGTTTATTTGGAGAGAACTGAGCACCGATCATCCTATAGTGAACTTCAAAATCATGAAGAACAGGAGTTTTTCAGCCGGTATGTTTACCTCCTTTGTTTTAGGCGTGGGTTTGTATGGATCTACATTTGTTTTCCCGGTTTTTTGTCAGAATTTACTGGGTTTTACGGCGCAACAAACCGGCGAAGTGTTATTCCCTGGTGGTATGTTTACTGTTGTGATGATGCCACTTATTGGTATTATGCTTAACAGGGGCGTGCCTGCACAATTTATGGCCACTGCAGGTATGATTTTATTTTTTGTTTTTTCTGCCATGCTCAGTCATTCAACACTTGCTACCGGCACCGGCGACTTTTTCTGGCCCCTGGCTATAAGAGGTATTGGCTTAGCCTTGCTATTTGTGCCGCTTACCACTCTGGCTATAGGTGGTTTAAAAGGACACGAAATTGGCCAGGGTACCGGCCTCAACAATATGATGCGCCAGTTGGGCGGCTCATTTGGTATTGCAGGTTTAACTACGCTCATACACGTCCGTTCGGCTACACACCGTAATAATCTTTTAAGTTATGTTAATATTTATAACCCTTATTATAATGAAAGATTTAATGGCTATATACATGCTTTTATGGCTAAGGGCAAATCCCTTTTAGACGCCACCAATTTAGCTTACCGGGCCATTGATGGCGTAGTTAACCAGCAAAGTGCATTGCTTAGTTATAATGATGCCTATTGGGCAGTTGGTTTGGTTATGCTCATCAGCATTCCATTACTTTACCTTGCGCCATTTAGAAAAGACCAGAAAGCTATTGCTGACAGTCACTAAATGGGAAACTTATTTAGGTGAGGCTCTTATTTTTAGCCCTTCTCCTTTGGAGAAGGGTTGGGATGAGGCCTTACGTACATTTTAAATGATTATTTGTTCTGCAATAATTAAATTTGAATAATTATGGCAGAAGCAACAGAGGTTTCAACAGAAGAAAGAATAAAAGATGCAGCCAGAATGATCTTTACCAAAAAGGGATTTCTGGCTACTACTATACGCGATATTGCTATGGAGGCCGATATTAATGTAGCGTCTATCAACTATTACTTCCGCAGTAAAGAAAAACTGTTTGCCTTTATTATGGAAGAAACTATTCAGGCGCTATTTAATAAAGTGGAGCCTGTTTTGAATGATGAAAACACCTCCCTGTTTGAAAAGATAGAGATTTGTGTTGGCTATTACATTGACCAGGTATTAGAAAACCCCGACTTCCCATTTTTTATGGTGAATGAGGTAATGGCCGGATCAACCAAATTACCTATCATCAGCAATATAAAGCTATTGGTTAACTCACATTTTGCCAAACAACTGCGAGCTTTGCAAACAGATGGTAAAATTAATTTTCACCCTATGAACCTGGTCTGGAATATTTCGGGCATGATTATGTTTCCATTTTTAACGCGGCCCCAATTGCTGCAAAGTGGCAATTTTAACAGCGATGAGTTTTATCAACAGATGCAGGAACGTAAAAAGTTAATTCCCATCTGGATGAAACAGATCATGAATATTTAACAGATATTTTAGCTATTGCCACCACCGTCATAATCCTGCTGCTTTGACAAAAACCTGTATCGCCTCAGTTTTTGATGTAGATAGCCTCTCCGTTTTATAGCATCCGCCAGGGATGCTTCATCGGTATAATCATCACCCAATATTTTAGGAACGCCTATGCGTTGTGCACTATAGATACCCGAATGCCCGCTAAATATGTACGCTGTAAAACAGGCAACCGCAAATAATAACACATGCTCTCCGCCAAAAAGCTCAACCCCCATAAAGGTGCAGGCTAACGGCGTATTGGTAGCTCCTGAGAATACGGCAATGAATCCCAATGCTGCAAAAAGGCTCACCGGCGCATTTAATAATGTCGAAAGTGTGTTGCCCAACGTAGCACCAATGTAAAACAATGGCGTTACTTCGCCGCCCTTAAAACCAGTGCCCAGTGTAACAGTGGTGTATATGGTTTTCCAGAGCCAGCTCCAGGTATCAGCGCCGCCAGCGGCAAATGCAGAGGGAATAGTTACCGCGCCGGGATGTTCGGCATCGACACCTAAGCTTAAATAATCGGGTTTGCCAATGAGTAAGGTAAGGCCGATAATTACCAACCCGCCAAAAACGGGAATTATCCATTTATATTTAAATAGCTTAAGGCACAGACTTTTTATTTCGTGTACCATGCGCGCAAAAAGAAAACTGGCTAAACCAAAGGCTGCAGATGAAATAATCACCTTACCCAACAGCAACATATCGAAATGAAAAAAGCCCGTAAACAAATTAACATTAGCCGCAATCGGGTCTATATGATATTGCACGTGGGTTACCCGCCATACTTTAACTGTTAAATCGCCAATAAAAGCGGCTATCAATGCCGGTAATAAGGCGTGATATTGAATTTTGCCAATAGTTAATACTTCCATAGCAAACACCGCTCCTGTAACCGGCGTACCAAAAACGGCACCGAAGCCAGCCGCAACACCTGCTATTAAAATAATGCGCATATCGGCCCCGGTTAACTTAAACCACCGGCCAAACATAGCTGCTATGCTACCTCCTATCTGCACAGCCGTACCCTCGCGCCCAGCCGAACCGCCAAATAAATGGGTTATAACCGTAGTAATTAAAATAATAGGCGCCATGCGTTTGGGTATGCCGCCGCCAGCTTCGTGAATTTGTTCGGTAATGAGATTATTGCCTTTTTCGGATGATTTACCTACAGACTGGTAAATAAAATGGATTAATAAACCGGCAACAGGCAACAAAAACAGCAGCCACTCATGATTAAACCTAAAATGAATTGCCGCACTAAGCAGCCACAGAAAAAAGGCCACCATGCTGCCAATAACAACAGCCACCGGAAATACTAAGATGGTCCACCTGCTAAGGTGTTTAAAAATAGCGATATGCTCTTTAAATGAAAAGGGATTATTCATTGTGATGATGTGGATTGAAGGTTATTGATAGCACTGCTGACAGCTTGATCATCGGGATGGAGTTTCCCGGTAAAAATAGTGTCTTGTTTGTAGAGTTGTTTAAAAATTTCACCTGCAAAAAATTATTTCAACAGGTTAATTCCTGTTGAGGATATTGCAGGCGCCATCAGCAAACGCGGTTTTTAAAAGGAAGACACCATTTCCTAATGCAAGATAGCATTTATTTTATAAAAACACAGCGAACAATTTTGGTGGCAATAATCATCTCATCCAGTTGCGTATATTAATTAACGTGTTATTTTTTTATTTTTGAATCCGATTTATCGCCATAAACAGATGTTTTTCAACTACGGATCTTACTACTATATTATTATTGCTCTACAAGTTTATTGTGCAGTACACAGTTACCGCAGAGGAACTTTAGGCAACTGGATCTTCTTCATCATATTTTTACCGCTTTTGGGCAGCCTGTTTTACATTTACAGGGAAGTACTCAGCAACCGGGGCAGTGGCAGTAGCTTTAAAAGGCCCATAGTAAGTACCATGCCGGTGATAAACCAAAAGGTGAACATCAAGAAACTGGAAGAACAACTGCGTTTTGCCGACACCTTTGCCAATAAGATCAACCTGGCAGACGCGTATTTAGCCTCCGGGCTTACTGATAAAGCCATTGATTTATACACCACCAGCCTTACCGGCGCATTTGCCGAAAATGAGCATGTAATGATGCAATTAATGATTGCCTATTTTGAGCAAAAGCGTTATGCGGAGGTTATTCCGCTGGGTAAAAAGCTATATAAGCCACCCCAGTTTGCGCGATCAAAGGCGCATATTGCTTACACCATTTCGCTGGAAAATTTGGGAGAAACAGAGCAGGCTGAAAATGAATTCAAGGCCATGAAAGGCCGTTATTCTTATTTTGAGCAACGCTATCAATACGGTCTTTTTTTGATCCGTGCCGGGCGAGAGAAAGATGCCCGCCAAATATTTACAGATATGCTGAACGAAGAGTCCCAGTTAGGCCCCGTTGAGCGGAAAGCTAACCGTGTTTGGTTCGGCAAAGCAAAAGAAGAACTCAGAAATATACCAGAGGCCGAACAAACCGCTTAGGTATTAAACTTCGCCGAGGTAAATTTCTGTTTGATAATGAAAGCTGACTTTGCCGTCACTATTATAGCGGTCGAAAATATCTTTCAATAAACCCTTGAATTTTTGCCCTGCTTCGGTATCCTGTTGGGGCACATATGAGGATGAAAACGCACGACCGAACAATCCCTCTAAATCAAAAGTCTGTGCGTTGGGGAATTTGGTTACCGTGTATTCGCCGTCTTTAAAAAATCCTTTAAAGTTAATCTCACCAATATTACGATGATTCACCTTGTTGTAATCAATACCGTCGTGCTTTAACAGACTTTCATAAGCTTTAGAAAAATCATCAACATCCGGCAGGCGGTTATTCCATATTAAGGCTACTTTGCCGCCGGGCTTTAATATTCTTTTAAATTCAACAGCTGTTTTTTGCTCATTAAACCAATGGAATGCCTGGGCGCACACTATCATATCTACACTTTGGGCTAGCAGTGTTGTAGCCTCAGCAGTACCATTTACGGGTTCAAATTGGGTATTACCAGCAAATTGACCAATAGCAGCCTGCAACATCGCATCGTTGGGCTCAACCGCATAAACTTTATAGCCTTTATTTAGCAGTAAGCCGGTAAAAATACCCGTGCCTGCACCTACATCGGCTATTACTGATTTGTCCGTTAGTCCACATTCGTGTTGCAGATAAGTGATTACCTCAACGGGATAATCAGGGCGATATTTAACGTAATTATCAACCCTGTCGGTAAATCTTTTGGTTGGGTCAGCAGTCATAATTTCATTATTAGGCATTTAGCGATGGGTTTAAAACCCATCGCTACGACTATGAGGAAATCTTAAATACTTATAAAAAACGCCGCCTCAAAAACATGTCCGGGAGCCAGTTTTTGAATATCTTCTTTTTGGCTGATATCAACATGTTTATCTACCGTATCGGCACAACCTAACCAGGGCTCAATACAAACAAAATCGCCGCCGCCTTTGGCCCAAATACCCAGGTAATTAAAATGCGGAAATTCAACCGAAAGCGATTGATCGTGCTTGTCGCTTTTGATAGATACTTCTCTCGAGCGCAGATCTTTAAATACCAGCGCATCGGCATCAAACATATTACGGGTTAGATAAAGCTTATTTTTAGGTGTTGGCACGGGGTGAACCTCGCCATTAAAAAAACCTTCTTTTGATAACAGGTGTGTTTCCAAATGCTCTTCCGTTTCAAATTCCAGGTAATAATCCTCATAATTTTCGCCCTTATTAAACGGAACGTTAAAAGCCGGGTGCCCGCCAACAGAAAAATAAATGGTTTGCTTATCATGATTAATCAACTTATAAGTTAACCGCAAAGCATTATCAATAAGCGTATACAAAACCTGAAAATCAAATTTATAGGGGTAAACTTGCAAAGTGTGTTCTGAGTTTGGTAGCGAAAAAACAGCATGCAGTTCATCACTCTCCAATAAAACAAACTCCGACTGCCGGGCAAAACCATGACGCGATACATGATACGCCTTACCATCAACCAGCAACTCATCATTAATTAAACCACCCACCACCGGGAACAGGTTTGGCGCGTGCCAGGGCCAGATAGTAGCATCAGCCTGCCACATATGTTCGATGTTGGTTGCCTTGTTGTAAAGAGAGCTTAACTGCGCCCCTTTTGTATTGATCTCAACCTTTAAAAAGTCATTTTCTAATACGGCCATAGGAAAATTTGATTGGTTATTAAAAACCCTCTAAATTATGAATTTGTTTTTATTAAAAAATCTACCAACGAAATGTGCCTGACGGCACATCTGTAGCGTCGAATCCGGTCCGGAAATTTCAAGGGTTTCATTGCCGATAATGAGACAGGTCATCTTCAATCGTCATCATCTTTTTTCTTTTTCTCCAGCATAACAAACGCACTGCGTTTTGGGGCAGGTAAAACAGCGTTTTCGCCTTTTACATATTTCCAGATTACTTCGTTCAGTATCAGGTCGGGTACAGCATCTTCTTTTGCCAGGTTAAATGAGGCCGACTTTTTACTACTCTCGTTTACAGCCACATTACGTTGCTCCAAATCCACCTGTGCGGGTTTGGCAATGTAGGGCGAAAGATCGGGCGTGTTAGAAAAACAGTTATAAAGCGGCAAAGCAGCAGCATCATACTGGCTCATTGGCGGCAGGCCCAATATCAATTCAATAGTACGCAGCACGCCCGAGGTGGAGTACATATCATGAATAACTGCATTGCGTTTTACATATCCACCTGCAACAAAAACGGGCGACCGATGCGCATCCACATGGTCAGGGCCATTTTGGGCATCATCCTCCAAAATAAATACTACTGATTCTTTCCAGATAACGCTTTTTGACAAATGTTCCAAAAAACGGCCTATAGCCAGGTCATTATCGCCAACTGCAGCTATGGGTGATATGGCGCCACGGTGCTGACCGCTGGTATGGTCGTTCGATATGCGTATAGTATTTAATTGCGGCACCGCATTGATATTGATCAATGAATCAAAATCATGCTCCCAAATCGCTTCGCGGGTAATATCTTTAATATTCAAATCAAAACTTGGCGATTTTACACAATAGTGTCCTTCCAACGATTTGATATTGGGTTTATAGTCGTCGGCAAATTCGCCGTAGGTGCGGTAACTTACGCCTGCCCTTTTGCAATAGTCCCAAATATAACCATCGCGTGGGTCGCCTGCGCGGCGGGTTCCTTCAGAGTCATAATTTCCACCGCGACCGCCGTAACTGGTTGGCCATGTTTTTTCTATAAAATCGGTTGCGTAAGCTGCGGTACTCCAATTGTGTCCATCGGCACTTACCTCAGCATCTACATAAAAATTATCAAGCAACACAAAATTACTGGCTATGGCATGGTGATTCGGGGTTACGTGGTTACCAAAAATACACAGCGAAGTATCGCCGTTTCCCTGCGGCATATCGCCTAATACCTGGTCGTAAGTGCGGTTTTCCTTAATGATATAAAACACATGCTTAATGGGCGATTTATCACCAACGCGACGCGGTACCGGATTGCCATCTTCGCCCGCGGCTAAAGCAGTTTTTTTGTCGTTAAACGGTGTATTGGCATAAACCTGACGGGTATAAGCCTTAAGTTGTTCGGGTTGCGGCGCAGTTATAAAAGAAAGTGTGCCCTTAAACAAACCGCCAATATATTGCTCCTTGCTATTCACTGCTCCTTTTCTATAACCGCTGTTATCTACTTTTTTAATAGGCTGCGGCCCCTGCGGGTTAGCCATTGAAGTAAAGCCCTTCCCATTTGCTACCATTATTTTATTCCCCAAAGTTTTCACCACCGTTGGATACCAACCCACCGGAATAAAGCCGCGACTTTGACTATAGCCTGTTTTGCTCACATCAAATACCGCCAGGCAATTATTATCGGCATTGGCGATATACAACGTTTTGCCATCCGGCGATAGCGCAATGCCATTGGTGGTTGACCCGGTTAAACTGGTGGGATATAAGGAGGTTGAAATTACTTCGGTGGTTTTATGGGTTAGCGTATTAATTACCGAAACAGAGTTGTCGTTAGCATTAGCCACATATAATACAGATCCGTTTTTATTCAACAATAATTCATTGGGATGGCTACCAACCGGGATATTGCTTATGGCACCTGTTGCGGTGTTGTAGCAAGTTACCTCGCTGCCACCCCAAATAGAAATATACAATGTTTTTTCGTCGGGCGATAGGATACAGCTGTAGGCCTCGGCAGCTAATTTAATTGTGCTTAACACTTTTAAGCTACCAGGGTTGATGATATATAGAGCACTATCTTCCTTGGTTACCGTGTACAGTTTAGTATTAGCTCTATTAACCGTTATGCCGGTTGGGCATATTTTATTTCCGGGCCATGGCTTGCCAAGCTTAATGGTATCAGCTTTGCCTATTTTATTTTGGTCGATATGAAATGCCATTATCCAGTTATCGTTCCCGCCAGATGCATACAGTTTTTTCTCATCATGACTAAAAGCCAAACCATACCAAGCTTTGCCCACTATTTTTTCGTCCAGTTGCTTGTCGTTCTTTGGGTCAATCAATTGTATAGATTGCGTGCTTTGCCCATTATTGGTCACTGCCATTAACCTGCCGGATGCTGTGATCTGCATGTTCAACGGTAAATCGCCAAGGGGTAGCGAGGCATAGCCTGCTGGACTCAGTTTCCATCCGTTAGGCAACAATACCTGGTTGGTTTGTGCTATTTTTCCGGGTGTTTGGGCGATGGACTTTATGCTGATGACCGCCGCTGCAATACAAAGGATAAATTTCAATTTCATAATTGAGTTAAATAGAAATCAAAATTACGTATTGATACTGGCGGATTTAACGATTTAACAGAAACTTAATGTAACGAGCCTGTTATGAGGTCTATTTTTTCAGCAACCTTGTCCTCAGCTTACTCAAAAATTCAGGCGAGATGCCCAGATAGGATGCAATGTAGTGTTGTGGTACACGTTGCGGGATGGTTGGATAACGTTTTATAAATTCAAGGTATTTTTCCATCGCCGTGTATGATATGGTTTTAACCAAACGATTTTGAACCACCGACAAATGGCGCTGTATCATCAGCCTGAACATTCGTTCAAATTTGGGCACCTGTAGTAAAAGCTTCTCTTTCACACTGCGCGAAAGTATCAGCAACTCGCAATCTTCCAGGGTTTCAATATACATATTGCTAGGGGTTTGATCCTGAAAGCTGGTAATATCGCTCATCCACCAGTCTTCTACGGCAAATTGCAGGGTTATTTCCATCCCCTTACTATCAATATAATATTCGCGGATGCAGCCTTTGTTTACATACAATTCAAAATTACAAACATCGCCGGCTTGCAGCAGCATTGTTTTTTTGGGCACCGTTTTATATTCCAAAATACCATTAAAATATTCCAATTCATCGGCCGTAAGCTGAATAGACCTCGAAACGTAATTATTAATAGCCTGGAACATCCTTTAAATATAAACTTTATGCAAGTATAGTAGCTTAAAACAAAATGTAAACTATTTTAATTTCTTGTCCTGGTTCAATGCTTTTTTAACATACGCATGATACTTTTACGGCACCGCATTTTTCTGCGACGATAACAAACCTAAAATATTTATAAATTTTTAAGGATGACAGACCAGCATTTGGATGCAATTATAAACTATGCATTCAGCACCATCGAAAAACTGATACCGGTTTACATGCAAAATCCTGACGACGCCGCCATCAGCAATGGGAATGTAGCTGTTTGCATTATTGCCGAAGATGGCCATGTTTACGGACAGATGTTTGGAACTAATAAACCAAGGCTAAGGCAATCGTACAAAGTAGCCTGGACCAAGGCCAGCCAGGTTTGGCTAACCGGCGTTAAAACCGGCGAATATGAGCGAATGGTTTTCAATAAACAGGTAGAAGAAAACGGCAACGGTATTGAAGCGCCCGACCTTATTGGCTGGGAAGGCGGCCAACCATTAACATTGGCCAACGGCACCAAACTTTCCGTTGGGTTTAGCGGTTTTAGAGGTGTTACCGACCTGGAAATTATGGTAAAAGCATTTGGTCTTTAATTAAACAATCATCAACAATAAATAAAACTCAATATATGACTTACGTAGCAAATCCTCAACGTTACCAAAATATGGAATACCGCCGCTGCGGACATAGCGGTTTAAAATTACCGGCCGTATCACTCGGCCTGTGGCACAATTTCGGTGCTATTGATAGCCTGGAAAATGCCCGCAACATTTTACGTCTGGCCTTTGACAGCGGTATAACCCACTTTGATTTGGCCAACAACTACGGCCCTCCGGCCGGGTCGGCAGAAGAAACATTTGGGCAGATATTTAAGGATGATTTTAAAAACTATCGCGATGAGCTCATTATATCAACCAAAGCGGGTTGGCCCATGTGGGAGGGCCCGTATGGCGACCTTGGATCAAAAAAATACCTGGTAGCCAGTTTAGACCAGAGCTTAAAACGCATGGGGCTGGATTATGTAGATATATTTTATCACCACCGTCCCGATCCGGAAACACCGTTGGAAGAAACAATGAGTGCCCTTGATTTAATTGTTCGCCAGGGCAAAGCACTATACGTAGGCATATCAAGCTACAGCGCTACTGAAACCGAAAAAGCTATTGCAATCTTAAAAAGCTTAGGCACGCCATGCTTAATTCATCAGCCTAAATACTCCATGTTCGATCGTTGGGTTGAAGGTGGTTTGCTGGATGTTTTGGGCGATAAGGGCGTAGGCTGTATTCCGTTTTCGCCATTGGCTCAGGGATTACTAACCAACAAATACCTGAAAGGTATCCCTAAAGATTCAAGAGCGGCAGATCATCGCGGAAATGGTGCAATGGAAGAAGATCAGATTACTCCGGATAAAATTGCGCGTGTAAGTAAACTGAATGAATTGGCGCTGCAACGTGGTCAAAACCTGGCACAAATGGCGCTTTCGTGGATATTGAGAGATAGCCGCATCACCTCGGTATTAATTGGTGTGAGCAAGCCATCGCAGGTAACAGATTCTATTGGCTGTTTGCAAAACCTGTCATTTACCGAGGCAGAATTGAAGCTGATTAATACCATTCTAAGTTAACCAATAACCAAACCTTATTTATGAGAAGATCATTTTGTTATGCAACCATCGCTTTATCAGCTTCAATGCTGATAAAAGTGGCACAGGCGCAGCAAACGCAGCCGTTTTCAATGAACAACAAAACTGCAAAGGTTTATTTAACGGCCAAAAACACCGATAATAAACTTACGCAAACCACTACGTTGCAGTTTACTGATTACCCGCAGCCTGTTGAAAAGGATATCACCATTTTTGTTGATCCATCTATTACTTTTCAAACTATGCTGGGTATTGGCGGCGCGTTAACAGATGCCTCGGCCGAGGTTTTTTATAAACTGCCAAAAGACAAACAGCAGGAAATATTGACCGCCTATTATGACAAGGACAAGGGCCTGGGTTATATCCTGGGACGCACCAATATCCAGAGTTGTGATTTTTCAAGCGATAGCTACAGTTATGTAAAGGACAATGATATCAGCTTAAAAACTTTTGATATCAGTCATGATCAAAAATACCGCATACCTTTTATTAAGGAAGTTTTGGCGGCAGCAGGTGGTAAATTAACGCTATTTGCTTCGCCATGGAGCCCACCGGCCTGGATGAAAACCAATAACGATGTACTGCACGGCGGCAAGCTCAAAGCCGAGTATGACCAAAGCTGGGCCGATTTTTATGGCAAATTCATTAAAGCCTACGAAAAAGAAGGTATTCCAATTTGGGGTATAACGGTACAAAACGAAGAAATGGCCGTGCAGCGCTGGGAGTCGTGTATTTATACTGCCGAAGAAGAGCGCGATTTTATTAAGAACTTTTTAGGCCCATCTATGCAAAAAGCTGGTTTGGGTGACAAGAAAATATTAATGTGGGATCACAACCGCGACCTGATGTATCAACGGGTAAGTACCGTACTGGAAGATCCGGAAGCTGCCAAATACGTTTGGGGCGTTGCCTACCACTGGTATGAAGATATTGCCGCAGCAGGCGCGGGTATGGACTTTGAAAACGAAAGGCTAGTAGCCAAATCATTCCCCGATAAACCATTAATGCTAACCGAAGGTTGTGCTGCTGATTTTGACGCGAAAAAATTTACTGATTGGGCCTTTGGCGAAAAATACGGACAATCCATGATCAACGATTTTAACATCGGCACAGTAGCGTGGACCGACTGGAACATTATTCTGGATGAAAACGGCGGCCCTAACCATGTGGGTAATTTCTGCATGGCGCCTATACACGCCGATACCAAAACCGGGCAGTTAATTTATACCAATGCCTATTACTATTTAGGGCATTTCTCCAAATTTATTCACCCTGGCGCCAAACGGATAGTAAGTTCAGCAAGCAGAAACAACCTGCTCACTACTGCCTATCAAAATACTGATGGTAAAATAGCTGTGGTGGTAATGAACCAAACCGATGCTGATATTGCCTATTATTTATGGATAAAAGGCAAAGCGGCAAAAACTACCAGCCCGGCACATTCAATTGCCACTATGATTATTGAATAGGTTACCTATTGTTTTATATGTAGGCCCTGCGGTATTTTACCGCGGGGCTTTTTTGTTTTAAGGTCGATGTAGTCTATCTAAAATATATTTTTCAGTCGGCCATATTATTCCAAAAAACATCAATTACAACATGTTATATTTGAGTGAAAACATATCACTCTTCTTATGAACATCTTCCAAAACCTTGCCCAAAATCGCAAACGGCTTATTGGCGCAACTGTAGTATTAATTTTATTAATTGCTGCATTGTTTTTTGTTTTTAAACGCCATCACAAACCCAGCGTAAACCCCGCCTTCAGCAAATATATTGAGTCGTACACCTCGGGTATTATTTCGCGCAAGGGCGTTATTCGCATTAAACTGGCTAACGAAGTTAAAACCAGTCACGCACAAAACGAACCGCTGGCAGATGGTTCATTCAGTTTTTCGCCCCAAATAAAAGGAAAGGCTTATTGGGTTGATGCCCAAACCATAGAGTTTAAGCCGGAAGCCGATATGGATGCCGACAGGTACTATGAGGCCGATTTTGATTTAGGTAAAGTTGCCAATGCTCCTTCCGATCTGCGTCATTTTGACTTTTGGTTTCAAACCATAAAGCCCAATTATACCATTGAATTTACCGGCCTGCAAACTGCAACCAATACCTCATTGGATAAAATGAAACTAACCGGCGTAATAAAAACTGCCGACAATGAAGATCCTTTGCAGGTAGAAAAAATCATCGCCAAAAACTATCCATCTGAATCAATTATCACCTGGCAACACGATATCGCCAATAACACCCACACTTTTGCTATTGATAACCTTACCAGGCCAGCCACAGGCGTATCGCTATTAACCGTAACCTGGGACGGCACTGCTATCAACGCCAATAAAACCGGGAATCAGCAGTTTGATGTCCCTGCCATAGGTGAGTTTAAGGTGCTTGATGTGCGCGCAGTACAAGATCAGGACGAATACGTAGAAGTACAATTCTCCAACCCATTAATGGTTGGACAAGAACTAAATGGCCTGGCCGGACTAACATCAGTTGCTGATATGACCTATACCATTGATGGCAGCAGACTAAAAATATATGCCCCTGATAGGTTGCAAGGCAATTATACCGCTTTTGTAAGTGCTGGTATCAAAGATGTCTCACGCAATGTTTTGGCAGTACCTTATACAGCTAACTTGTTTTTTGAAAACCGTTTGCCGGCGGTGACTATCCCCGGCAAGGGCGTTATCCTGCCCGATTCGGGTAAATTAATGATGGCATTTGAGGCGATAAACCTGAATGCCGTTGATGTAAGCATCATCAAAATTTACGAAAGTAATGTACCCCAGTTTCTGCAAAACAATGATTTGGGCGGCGAGCAACAGCTAAGACAGGTGGGTAAGCCCGTGGTAGAAACCACCATCAGGCTTGATAATGATAAAACCGTCGACCTAACAAAAAAGAAGCGTTTTATGTTAGATATTGACCACCTGATGCGTACCGAACCAGGAGCGATATACCGGGTGGTTATCGGATTCAGAAAAGAATATTCGCTTTTTAACTGCCACGTAAAGGGCAAGGTTGCCGATACAAAGAATGATGATGTAATTGATGGTGAAGGAGAAGACGGCGGCGATGAAGGGGGCAGCTATGGCGATAAAATAGATGAAGACGATGGCTTTTGGAATCGCTACAACAGCTATTACCCGCAAGGATATAAATGGGACGAGCGGGAAGACCCATGCAGCATCTCCTTTTATACTAAGGATAAATGGGCCAGTCGCAATATTATTGCTTCAAACATTGGCCTGATAGCTAAATATGGCGGCGATGGCAACATGGTGATTGCCGTAACCAATATTATAGATGCCCAACCAATGCCGGGTGTTGAACTAACGCTATTGGACTATCAGAAACAGGTGATTAGCAAAATGACTTCTGATGCCAGCGGCTTCGCTAATTTTAGCATCAAACACAAACCCTACCTGCTTTTAGCCAAAAAAGGCGACGAGCGGGGTTATTTAAAACTGGATGATGGCAGCGCCCTGCCCCTGTCAAAATTTGATGTGAGCGGCGAGCAAATTCAAAACGGACTAAAAGGATTTATTTATGGCGAGCGCGGTGTTTGGCGGCCAGGTGATTCCATTTTTGTACAGTTTATACTGGAAGATAAATTAAAAACACTTCCGGCAGATCATCCGGTGCAGTTTGAACTGTATAATCCGCAGGGGCAATTGTATCGACGGATTATCCGCACCAATTCTGTTGATGGTTTTTACAGTTTCCATACCGCTACTACTACCGGCTCGCCAACCGGCACATGGACAGCCAAAGTAAAAGTGGGCGGCGCGCAGTTTCAAAAGCCAATTAAGGTAGAAACCATTATGCCTAACCGGCTAAAGATTGATCTTTCCTTCGGCGGCAAAATGGCACTTACCAAGGGCGGTGCGACAGATGGTGTATTAAAATCTACCTGGCTGTTTGGCGGCATAGCACAAAATTTAAAAGCCAAGGTTGATGCTTTTGTAAGCGCACAGCCTACCAATTTTAAAGAATTTAAGGATTATGTTTTTGATGACCCAACCCTGGCATTCAATACCCAAACGCAAACCGTTTTTGATGGCCGTTTGAATGCAGAAGGTACGGCACCTGTTAACGCTAATATCCACGTGGATAAACAGGCACCGGGGCAATTAAGAGCCAATTTTGTGGTAAAAGTTTTTGAACCGGGCGGCAATTTCAGTATACAGCAGGTGCAGCTTCCGTACAATGCATATACCGGCTATGTGGGCATTAAAACACCCGAAGGCAGCGCCTACAGCGGCATGCTGAATGTGGGTCAGGATAACCCGGTTGATATTGCCGATGTTGATGTGGACGGTAACCCGTTCCCCGGCACCCGCAGTGTAACTGTCGAGCTATATAAAATACAATGGCGCTGGTGGTGGGATCAAACAGGCGACGACCTGAGTAACTTTACTCAAAACCAATACAACAGCCTGGTAAGTACCGAAACGGTTAATTTAACAGATGGCCGCGGTACATGGAACCTCCACATAAAACAGGATAACTGGGGAAGGTACCTGATAAGGATAAAAGATGAGCAAACCGGACACTCAACCGGCAAAGTGGTTTATGTAGACTGGGGCGAGCGTTTGCAGGAAACCAACTCCACCAGCGCTACCATGCTATCCTTCACTTCCGACAAAAAGAGCTACAAAGTTGGCGAAACGGCTACACTTACCATACCCACCGGGCAGGACGGTCGTGCCCTCATCAGTTTTGAAAATGGCAGCAAGGTGCTTAAGTCTGTTTGGATTGATACGCACAAGGGGCAAACTCAATACGAGTTTAAGATAGATGGCAGTATGGCGCCCAACGTATTTGTAAACGTAAGCACGCTGCAACGCCACTCGCAAACGGTTAATGATTTGCCTATACGCATGTACGGCGTAATACCTTTGGCCGTTGATGACCCGGCAACGGTACTAAAACCCGTTATCAGTATGCCTGATAAAATACGGCCCGAGAGCCCGTCGTCCATCACTGTATCAGAAGCGCGCGGTAAGGAAATGACCTATACCGTGGCTATTGTTGACGAAGGACTGCTTGACTTAACCAATTTTAAAACGCCCAATCCACATCAAACCTTTTATGCCCGCGAGGCGTTGGGCGTTAAAACCTGGGATTTGTTTGATTTTGTTATTGGCGCGTACGGCGGCGATCTGGAACGCATACTCAGTATCGGGGGCGACGAATCATTAGGGAACAATAAAAATGTATCCGTTAATCGCTTTAAACCGGTGGTAAAATTCCTGGGGCCATTTCATTTAAATGCGGGCGAAAAACAAACACGCAGCTTCACCCTGCCGCAATATATTGGCTCGGTACGGGCAATGGTTATTGCCGGGCACGATGGCGCCTATGGTTTTGCCGAAAAAGCTGTGGCTGTTAAAAAACCTTTAATGCTGCTGGCCACCCTGCCCCGTGTTTTGGGGCCAACCGAAAAAATCAAACTGCCGGTTACCGTGTTTGCTATGGAAAACAGCATCAAAACGGTAACGGTACAAGTGCAATCAAACGCGTTTAGCAACTTACAGGGTCGGAATGCGCAAACACTAACCTTTAGCGCCCCTGGCGATAAATTGGCTACTTTTGATTTAGATGTAAAAGATTTTGTGGGCGTTGGCAAAGTTAAAATCACCGCAAAAAGCGGCAGCGAAACAGCCAGTTATGATGTTGAACTAAATGTGCGCAATCCCAATCCGCCTATAACCAAAATAACCGGGAAAGAACTAAAACCGGGTGAAGTGTGGTCGTCAGACTATGCACCGATAGGTATGAGCGGCACCAATAAAGCTTCGCTGGAGGTATCATCAGTACCATCATTAAACCTGGCAAAACGCCTGTCTTATTTAATTGATTATCCGCATGGCTGTGTGGAGCAAACTACTTCGGCAGCATTTCCGCAGTTATATTTAGATCAGCTGACCGACTTATCGCAACAGCAAAAAGCCGCTGCCGAGCGCAATATTAAAGCGGCTATCAGCAGGTTAACTAACTTCCAAACCACATCCGGCGGCTTAAGCTACTGGCCGGGTGAAAGCGGCGTTGACGAATGGTGTACCAATTACGCAGGTAATTTTATGCTGGCCGCGCAGGCAAAAGGTTATAGCCTGCCGGTAGGCTTTTTAGATGGGTGGAAACGCTTCCAGCGCCAAAAAGCAGTGAACTGGGCACCTGATACCCGCAGTTTTTATGGCGATGATTTGGTGCAGGCTTATCGGTTGTACCTGTTAGCGCTTGCCCGCGTGCCGGAATTAGGTGCTATGAACCGCTTAAAAGAATTTAAGTATTTAAGTCCGCAGGCCAAATGGCGGCTGGCAGCCGCATATCAACTGGCCGGGCAGCCTGAAACCGGTTTGCAAATGATCAGTGGCTTGCCGCTTACGGTTAAACCTTATTACCAATTGTACGGCACCTATGGATCTGACCTGCGCGATGAAGCCATGATATTAGAATCATTAACTTTATTGGGCCAGCACCAGCGGGCGGCCGTGATGTTGCAAACAGTGGCCTCGCATTTATCGCAGGATGATTGGTACAGTACACAAACCACGGCTTATTCCCTGTTGGCAATTGCGCAATATTGCGGGCAAAATAAAAATGGCAATAAATTGCAGTTTAACTATGGCAGCAGCCAGGTTAACTCCAACTCGTATTTATGGCAAACTACACTGGCAGTTAATGGCGGCAAGGCAAGCATTAAAAATAACGGCAAAAATGTATTGTATTTAAAACTCATCCAACAGGGACAACCCGCACCGGGCCAGGAACCAGCCAGCGTTAATAACGATGATGTTTTAAAAATGCAGGTTAACTACATCAGTATGAAAGGGCAGCCGGTAGACGTAAACAGTCTTAAACAGGGAACCGATTTTGTGGCGCAGGTTACCATTACCAATCCAGGTCACCGTGGTAGATATGATAACATGGCTTTAACACAAATTTTCCCTTCGGGATGGGAGATATTGAACACGCGTATGCTAAACAACGATGAAGCATTTAAATCCTCACCCTCCGACTATCAGGACATTAGGGATGACCGGGTGAATACTTATTTTAGTTTGAGTGAAGGCCAACAGGTTACTTATTATGTAATGCTGAATGCGGCTTATACAGGGCGCTATTATTTACCGGCTACTTATTGCGAGGCTATGTATAATTCAAACATCAATGCGCTGCAAAAAGGGCGTTGGGTTGAGGTGAAAAAGTAATTGAGGGGGTATGCATTTTTCTTTTAAAAAACCGGGGTGGCTCACCAAACGGAGGCAGGTGCTTTTGGCGGCTGTGCTGATAGCATTTGCAATGTTTTGGTTTTGCCTGCCCCGTCAACTGTTTAAAACACCAACCGCTTATATTATTGATGATGACCGGGGCCAACTATTAGGCGCCGCCATTGCTCCCGACGGGCAGTGGCGCTTCCCTTATGATTCTATCGTCCCTGAAAAATTCAAACAATGTATTATTGCCTTTGAGGATAAGCGCTTTGAGCATCATCCCGGGGTTGACTTACTGGCATTTGGTCGTGCCATCCGCCAAAATATAAAGGCAGGGCATGTGAGCAGTGGCGGCAGTACCATTACCATGCAGGTAATCCGCATTGCTACACATCATCGTCGTAACTTTTTCAACAAGGTTTTGGAGATGATTATGGCCACGCGACTGGAGCTTACCCACAGCAAACAAGATATTTTGGCCATGTATGCCAGTAACGCCCCTTTTGGCAGTAACGTGGTTGGCCTGGATGCCGCTTCGTGGCGATATTTTGGTCGTGATCCATCACAATTATCGTGGGGTGAAATGGCGGCATTGGCAGTCTTGCCCAATTCGCCCTCGTTGGTGCACCCGGGTAAAAACAGGGCCATCCTGCTCAAAAAACGCAACCTGTTGCTTGATAAACTGGCACAGCAAGGTACTATCGACAAAAACACCGCCTATTTATCCAAACTGGAGCCCATGCCCGATAAGCCTGTGCCGCTGCCTCAACTGGCGCCACATTTATTGGAGCGCTTTAAGGAAGATTGCCAGGCCGGTAATTATAAAGGCCCAACTCGCATTACCACCACCATAAGGGCCGAGCTACAGCAACAGGTAAATAATATTTTAGAGCAGCACCACGCCGTACTAGCCGCCAATCATATCAATAACATAGCAGCCGTTGTGCTTAATGTAGAAACCGGCGCAGCGCTGGCCTATGCAGGTAATATTTATCACCCGGAAGATACTTTAATGCAAAGCAGCGTCGACATAGTAAACGCACCACGCAGTCCGGGGAGTACACTCAAGCCACTATTGTACGCCGCTATGCTGCATGATGGTTTTATACTGCCCAACAGCCTGATGCCCGATATACCCACACAGATAGCAGGCTATCATCCCGAAAACTTTGATTTGGGCTATGATGGTGCAGTACCTGCATCGCGGGCTTTGTCGCGATCGCTGAATGTACCCGCTGTGAAAATGTTGCAGAAATACAAGTATCCGCGCTTTTATGATCTGCTAAAAAAAGCAGGCATCACTACATTGAAACAACCGGCTGATTATTATGGATTGTCGCTGATATTGGGTGGCGGTGAAAACTCTTTGTGGGAGCTATCCGGCGCTTATGCTGATATGGCACGGGTGCTTAATCACTATAAAAAATACAATGGCAAATATGACCCGGCAGATTATCATTCGCCGGTGTATGCCCATAGCGAAGCCGCACAGCCGCAGTTAGAAAACGCCGGACTCTTAGATGCCGGTTCTGTTTATTACACCATGCAGGCCATGGAGGAGGTAATGCGACCCGGCGAAGAAATGCTGTGGCAGCAGTTTGGTTCCACTCAGCGCATTGCCTGGAAAACAGGCACCAGTTTTGGTTTTAGGGATGGATGGGCCATTGGCATTACGCCCAAATATGTGGTGGGCGTGTGGGTGGGCAATGCCAGCGGCGAGGGCCGCACCGGGTTAACAGGCATCAATACCGCAGCCCCTGCCCTGTTCGAGATTTTTCGCCAGTTACCCGTTACGCGCGATTGGTTTGATATGCCTGCCGGCGAAATGGTAAAAATTAAAGTATGCCACGAAAGCGGTTACCGGGCAGGCGAATATTGCACCAATACCGACGAAATGTTTGTGCCCGCAGGTGGCGTACGATCGCCGGTGTGCCCGTACCACCAGTTAGTGCATCTGGATAAAACAGAGCAATGGCAGGTAAACAGCGATTGTGTTGTGCCCGATCAGATTGTGAATAAAAGCTGGTTTGTGTTGCCGCCAGCCATGGAATATTATTATAAAGCTAAAAATTACCAGTACCATGTGCTGCCGCCTTTCAGGGCCGATTGTATTAATGCAGATAAAGGACAGCCGATGGAATTAATATATCCAAAAGACGATGCCAAAATCTATATCCCGCTGGAAGCCGACGGCAAACGCGGACGCATGATCTGCAATGCCGCACACCGGCAGCCGGGCATGAAAATTTTCTGGCACCTGGATAACCAGTATATCAGCGAAACTAAAGATTTTCACCAGGTTGCACTTAACCCACCACCGGGGCATCATACTTTGACACTGGTAGATGGAGATGGCAATAGTTTAGAAGTAAAGTTTGAGGTTTTAGATAAAGGAAAGTAACCAATTTATTCACTACCCATGGTTCTTCTTCGAACAACCATGGGTAGTGAGTTGATGTATTAAATCGCCATTAATTGCTGGTTTGCGTCTGTGCCGTCGCAGTGGTTTGACTTGCACCAAATAAACTCAGGCCGATGGCGAAACCAAGCCATGGCCTACCCTGATACGAAAACTGATAGGCGTGGTCACCGGCGAAATCCCAGCCAATAAAAATACCCGCCTGAAACTTAGCATACTGAAACATGACTCCGCCCGATAGCGAAACCGCCGCAGTTGATGTGGCCGTACCAGCCGGCGCTGTTGAGGCGTTATTTAAAGGCACGTTAACAACCGACAATCCCCCCAAATAATTGAGTGAAACGTCATCAATACGTTGAAGTTGCTGTTTGATACCTGCTGTTAAACCGAAATTTAAATTCTGTTCAAAATTAAAACGACCGCCACTAAGTGAGTTATCAAAACGCAATTTTATAGGTAAGGTTAGAAAACCCCATGTAAAAGTATAGCTGGTAGGATAGAACGCTACTGCATTAGTCGAAAAATCCTGTGCGCTCATAAAAAACGACCAGCCATTGCCCCAAGAGTTTACATATTCCAGATCGGCAAAAGCTGCATATGGGCTGGCCGGATCATCAGGGGTATCTGCTTTCTCGCCCGATTGTTCTTTTGTTCGTCTATAAATATCAGGGTCAGCAACCGGATTGTTAGTTTGATCCGCTGCTACAGCGGCAGCCTTTGTTTGTTGAAAATCTGAGCGGAGTGCCGATAAAGTTTTTGTTTTAGCATCCACATCTTGTGTCGCCTTGTCTAATTGACTTTTCAAATCATCATATTGCTTTTTGAAAGCTACATATTCGGCTTTCGAGGTAGCAAGCGCAGTATCCGGTATCACAGACAACTTTAATACGGCATTAATAAGGTTGGCTTTTGTTGGCGGGGCAGCCTCGCCCAATTTCAGTTGAGTTTGCGCGTCAACAAAGTTGGCCACCTCGGGTTTAGTGGCAGGCTTCTTACCATTACTTGAAACCGGTGTGGGGCCAAGCGTTTTTTCGGCATTTACCTTTAAAGCTGTTGTAAGTAGTTTTGTTGAAGCAGTTGAAAACATTTTTTGAGCATTGGCTACGTTAACTTTCAACGTGTCGGCTTTTTTTGCAGCGGTGGCCGAATCGGTAGCGTTTGTTTTAATTACCAGTTTTTTTGTGGCCAGTTTTGCCGCCAGCGTTGAATCAGTTGCCGGAATGCGTCCTTTTTGCGCCAGGCGCAAAGTATCATAATATTTTTTGTGATTAAGGTTATTGTCATTAAAATCCCAAACGGTTATCACATATCCGGTAATAGCATTTCCAACCGTTATTTGTTGATTAACATAAAATCTGGTTCCTTTTTTTATCCTGAAATGGATGGATGAATCAGTAGGCTTTGCAGCGTTTTCTAAATAAGGGTTTACAGAAACATCGCCGGTTGCTATGTACGAACCGTGCAGGGTTACTGTTGGCGAGGTTACCGATTGGGCGCGGCAAAATTGCGCCAACGCTATCGCCATAACAAGGATAAGTAGTTTTTTTTTCATGATTAAAGGTTTAGGTGAACAATTAAAATTTAATGTCTTTTTCTTTTTTTATTATTTTGATAAGGATTAAGTAAAAATAATATTATTTAACACACATCCAATCAGTATTTTAACGGTATTTAATCAGGTAGTTTTACTTTAACGTTATCATCTATCCAATTTCAACAGCTCTCCATTATTCCCGATTAAATTCCGAAATTCGCGGCAACCGAAAATTGATTACATGCTACAGATACAGGAAAATGTTTCACTCATAAATTTCAACACGTTTGGTGTTGAAGCCAGCGCCCACTACTTTGTTGAAATAAACCACAAGGAAGAACTGGCTGAACTTTTTATGGATCCGCAGTGGAAGCAAACGCCAATGTTAGTACTTGGTGGTGGAAGTAATATGCTGTTGCTGAATGATTTTGCCGGATTGGTTATCCGCATCAACATTCGCGGTATTGAGCATCGCATAAGCCATACCGATATACATGTAGAAGCCGGCGCGGGCGAGGTTTGGAACGATCTGGTAAACTTTTGTATAGCGCGTGGCTATGCAGGATTAGAAAACCTGAGTTTGATTCCTGGTTCTGTTGGGGCATCACCTATCCAAAATATTGGCGCTTATGGTGTGGAGCTAAAAGACGTTTTTCAAAGCTGCGAAGCTTTTGAGATAGCTACCTGTCAATTTAAAACTTTTACTAAAGCCGATTGCAAATTTGATTACCGCGAAAGCGTATTTAAAAGTGAGCTGAAGGGGCAATATATTATTGTATCGGTAAAGTTTCTACTGTCGCTGGTGCCTAACTTCAATTTAAAATATGGAGTTATTGAGCAGGAGCTAACAGCCCGGGGTATTACCAAGCCTACACTTAAAGATGTATCGCAGGTGGTATCGCATATCCGGGTATCTAAACTGCCTGATCCATCTACTATTGGCAACGCCGGGAGCTTCTTTAAAAACCCAGTCATCAGCACCGCTGAATTTAGCCCGATACACCAACAACATCCGGAAGTTGTAAACTATCCCGCGGGTGATGGCCAGGTAAAACTGGCGGCCGGTTGGCTGATTGAACAATGCGGCTGGAAAGGAAAAGTGGTTGGAAATACCGGCACATGGAAAAATCAGGCATTGGTATTAGTGAACCACGGCGGCGCAACGGGCGAAGAAGTGTACAGTTTTTCGTCGCAAATCATAGACAGTGTGTACACTAAATTTGGCGTTACCCTACAGCGCGAAGTAAATATTATTAGTTAATTTATTATATTTTAACTAGAATAAATTACAGCGATCTATCTGCAAAATCGCCATAAAACCTTTCGATACTTCGTCCAAAATAGCAAACAAACAACTTATTATCAACAAATTACATATTATACAGTGTACACATTACACTATATAGACAATTAATTAAACTTGTGATTAAACTATAGTACACAAACAGACTGTACAGTTTTTAGTGGTATTATGTTTGCCTTACTGCTGATACAAAACTTTAACAGTATGACAAAGATTGAGTTTAACACCCTAGTACTACGTCAGGCAACCTCACTAAGGTCTTACGCCTTGCACTTTACCCACGACGCAGATGATGCTAACGACCTTGTCCAGGATACAATGTTGAAGGCCATAACTTACTACAACAAATTTAAAGAAGGAACAAATTTAAAGGGGTGGTTATACACTATCATGAAAAATACGTTCATTAACAACTATCGCAGGTTTGTAAAAATGAACACTTTTGTTACCAAGTCTGATGAGATATCATCGCCAAACCTGGTATTCAGTTCAACCAAAAACCAGGGCGAAGCCAAGTTTGTTATGGACGATTTGAAGAAAGCCTTAGACAGGCTCCCTGCCGATTATTATATACCCTTCACCATGTATTTTGAAGGCCACAAATACCATGAAATTGCCGATCATTTAGAAATACCCATCGGTACAGTAAAAACCCGCATACACGTTGCCCGTAAGCTGTTAAAAAAGAGTTTGAAGGCTTATGATAACGGTATTGCCAAACCTGTTTACGCAGAAAATTAAAATCAGCATATAATTCAAAAATGTTTACCCGCGCTTCCAAACTAAGGGTAAACATTTTAATCAGCCAATCCGAAAATCCATATATAGAAACGGTCCGGGTACTCCAATCCGGGCCGTTTTGCGTTGTATAGGGTAGCAAAGCTATTACAGGCTTGTTTTTGTATTTTAGCCGGATGAACGAACTGCCTGTTTATACCAAATCACAACTGGCCCTGCGCAACGGACAGGATAAGCCCGAAATATGGATAGCTTACAAAGGACTGATTTATGACGTATCGCGCAGCAGGCTATGGCGCAACGGCAAACATTACGAACACTGGGCCGGCCAGGATTTGACCGCCGAACTAGCCGATGCCCCACACGACGAATGGGTTTTTGAGCATTTTGACCCGATTGGGAGACTAGGCTAGCCTTGAGTCTTTAGTCGGAATGTTACTGGAAAATGAAAGTCAGAATTTCAATTTCAGCATAAATCCGAAATTGAAATTCCGACTTCGTGCGCCTTAGCTTTAGCGGTGGCGAAATCCGAAATCAAAAATTATATCTCAAATTTCGACAGGCTTACAAATTCATCAACCCTGGCAGCAATTTCTTCTTTGCTCAGGTTACGGATTTTTTCGGTTCCGAATTTCTCTACACAGAATGAAGCCAGCGCCGAGCCGAAAATGATGGCGTTTTTCATATTATCGAAATTCACTGTACCCACTTTGGCTAAATATCCTATAAAACCTCCTGCAAAGGTATCGCCTGCTCCGGTTGGGTCAAATACATCGGCCAATGGCAATGCCGGGGCCGAGAATATTTTATCCTCGTGAAACAGCAATGCGCCATGTTCACCTTTTTTAATAATCAAATATTTGGGGCCCATAGTTAAAATTTTACGGGCAGCTTTCACTAATGAGTATTCGCCTGATAGTTGACGGGCCTCGGCATCATTAATGGTTAATACATCCACCATTTTAATGGTTTCCAGTAAATCATTAAGGGCAATATCCATCCAAAAGTTCATGGTATCCATTACAATCAGTTTTGGGCGATTGGTTAAACGCTTAATAACCGTTTGCTGCACCTGCGGGGTTAAGTTACCCAGCATCAGGTATTCGCAGTCCTGGTATGATGGTGGGATGATAGGGTCAAAATCAGCCAGTACATTCAGTTCAGTAACCAGGGTATCGCGACTGTTCATATCATTATGATATTTGCCAGCCCAGAAGAATGATTTTTCGCCGGCTTTTACCTGCAATCCTTCGGTATCTATATGATGATTGTTAAAATCTTTGATCTCGCTTTGCGGAAAATCGTCGCCCACAACGGCTACAATTTTCACTTTATCATAAAAATAGGATGCGGCCAGGCCTGCATAAGTGGCTGCGCCGCCAACAATTTTATCTGTTTTACCAAAGGGTGTCTCAATAGCGTCGAACGCAACAGTACCAATAACTAATAAACTCATTTGGGGGTTATGTAATATTTTTTGCCGCAAATATTGCGAAATTACCTCGTAAAATGCGCTTTTGAAAAAAAAAGCTAAATTTATTTTGGCATCCGCAGAAATATTTAGGAGGGATATCTACCTGTTAATCAGCCGATAGGTTTCCCACTTTTCGGGTACAAACAGAAGGCGCTAAAAAAAATTACATTTTTTTTCATTTTGGGTTGCGAAATTTGCTCAAGATTTATACTTTTGCACACTCCAAACCGGAAAATGATTCCTGAGTAGCTCAGCCGGTTAGAGCATCTGACTGTTAATCAGAGGGTCGCTGGTTCGAGCCCAGCCTCAGGAGCCTCAAAATCAATGATTTAACCCAACTCTGGCGAGTTGGGTTTTTTATTCTCACACATTTCTCACACAATTTTGAAGTTTTTTAACTCACGCATAATTTTTTGTGCACGAGTTAAACAAGATTGTAATGATCATTTAGGACAATTAGAAGGATAAGAATAGTCAATTCGATCGATTCGTTTTGCCATTTATTCCTGGTACTCCTATGTATTTACAACAATCGAGCGAACAGATGAGGCCACTGAATGCCATTCTGATTATTATCGAAGTTAATTAAGCGCTGTAATAGCTTAAACAACGTAAAACGCCGCTATCCAAGGGGATTGGTAGCTTTTTGGCGCGCTGTAATTGCTGGTTAAACAGTCATAAGCCTACCTACCAACCTCAATAGCTGCATTTTCAACCCATGTGGGATAATTCCAATGGCCATCGTCATTTTTCCAGCAATGGGTATTAAACAGTTCTGAAAAACGATAGAATTTACCGAAATCCTTGTGCTTGCGGTTCTGTTCAAAAAATATACTATTGCTCATACGGTTAGGGATTGAACCAAGATCATTATAAACCTGCCATTTTCCGTTGATCACTTCATAAAAGGTAATATAGGCACCATCCGCTGATACCTGTATGCCGAGCTTATCCAGCGGATTAACACCCTTTTTACAGATCGTACGTTTCTTGCACATAATGCGGTTAATATGTACCCCAACTATACCTTTACCCTGCTCGAAGCTTTTAACGATCTCGTATCTTACCCAACGCCGCTCTGCGGTGTCGCTTCCGATCAGAACAGCGGTAACCGATGTACCAAATAGCGCATCATCGATCATTCTTTTCAGTTTAGCCGAATTTTTGGTGTAGCCTTCTTCCCAGATCGAAGCATCATAAAAGCTGGCGTTATCATTGTGATAACGCCAGCTATTTCTTACAACATTAACCCGAAAATTACTTACATCGACATAGGAAAAGCTAAAAAAAGTGTATCGGGCCATACCTTATCAGATCGCTTTTGCGATGTTATAATTGTCAATATTTCCATTAATACCGGCGGCAACGTCCAGGTAATGATTGATATTCGTGATGAAATCGTCCCATTTTACGGTATGCGCATAAGAATGGTGTCCCTCGTGAATAGTCGTGCCACTGCACTCCCTTGTAACTGGTTGTTTGATATTAAACATATTCCTTGCAAGAATAGAAAAAAGTCGGTCGGTATGATAGGTGATGCTATTGCAAGCCGCATTCGATGTCATAAAATAATTGTAACTACCCAACATATCCGGGAGAACTACAGCTAGCAAGGCATTAGACAAACTCGTCCGACCATTTCTGGAATGCTCCTTTAGTGAATAGGATATCTCCCAAGGAATCCACTGATCTTTTTCTGGCGCAGTAGTTTTCATTGTGGGTGAGATCAGTACAATTGTGATGCTGCTGTCGTAGATCTTATTCCGAAGACTTGATGCGATGGCTTCGTCTTCAAAGTGTTCCAGCGATTCGCCATCCAATTCACCTTTGTTGATGTGATCTTCCCCATCAATTTTTGCTTGCAAGGCGGTAACATAGTCTCTTGCCTTCGTATAAAATATGTTAGGCAATGCCCGAACATTCGTATCGCCGTATTTGTATGTGATAAATATTTTTCTTCCCATTACGTTAAAGGTTTAATAGTTTAATGATCTTTAGAATTTGTTTGATGATTTCGTCTTCATCTGTAAGCGTCTTTAGCTGGCTCATTAGCCCAAATAACTCACTGTCCGTTTTAAGGCCAAAACCATCGCTTTCCATTTCCTCGAAGATCTGTTTAGCCATCGAGCCGGTAGCGTAAACAGGAATAACAAATAAGTTCTTTGCTTTGGCTATTTCGTATTCTTTAAACACGCCTTGGGCCAGTTCGATTTCACCCGAGGTCGCATTTTTTTTATTGCCAAAAATAACGATCGCAATACCCGCATAGCTGATCATATCCTGCCGGTAATCTGCCCATAGCACCTCCAGGGTTTTTCCACCGGTCGCAAATTGCGGGAAAGGTTTTACGATAAGCTGCTCCCGTGAATACTTTTCTGGCTTATCATAGATCTTAGATAAAGCGCCGTTAATAACGGCACTACCTACACCCCAGCCAAAACCATTGACGATCCGAAGACCGTCACCAACCAAACCAGCGCTTAACTTGTGAATAAACCCCTGGGCCTGTTGAGGGGTAAAGCTTTCATATTCTTCGGCACTACCTGAAATAAAAACAGTTTTCCTTTTAAACTCAGATTCAATTTCCCGTAAGATATCTGTGATCTCCTCGTAGCTATCTACATACACCGGCTGTAAACCAAATCTGCTAAGGTCATTCACAAAAAGTTCCTGTTTACGCAGGTCAAATTCATAATCAGCCATATCTTCAGCTTTGTAATCAGCTTTCGACACCTTCCGCACAAAATGATAATGGTGCCGGTGAGCGCCCTTCATCTGAATCCTCACCCTGCTTAGGATGTAATCGAGGTTAGGGTCTGTAAAGCTGAACCCTATAAACACGAAAAGCTTTGATAAAAGTTCGCTATTTAAAGCAGTGAGGAAACCAGCCTTATCTACCGGATAGCGCTCGTAATCATCTTTCGTGATCACTGCTTCTTCAGGTATAGTAGCATCTCCGTGCATTTTATAAACAATGGCATCGCGGCGGGGCTTTGGATAAGGTAGTTGCGAGACACTATGTTTTACATCGGGGATACGCTTACGACCTTCCAGTGATTTTTCAATCAGATTATCATAGTTGGTTGTCCAGTAGGAATAGATCGGTAAACGAGAAAGGATCTCATGATTTTCGGTGTGTTCAATATCCTTATTAAACTCATCAATGATTTTCCGGTTAATTACGCTTCGGTTACCGATCTTGTTGGTATTGTATTGAGCGATGGCTATTAAATCAGTCTCTTTGTTATAATTAAGTCCGAGGTCTTCGGTAATATCCTTTAATAACTGTTTCCAGTTAACATGACCTGCCGCAACAGACAAACCTGCACCCGCGAAAATGGCTAGCGAGCCAGTTTCGATTTCTTTAATCACATCTTTATAAAATGTTTTATGTTCTGTTTTCATCGTTATCGGGTTAACCAGGTTTTCAATTCGATTTTCGTTCCGTCGGGATTTACAACATAATAGTTATAGATAAACTGATAACCACTATAAGCAGCAACCCCTTCGATGTATGGGTAAATACGCAAATACTCAGCATCTTTCCAATCATTTTCGGTTTCCACAACTGGCAACAGCGTAATATTCGGTAGATATTTATGCGCATCACCAAATCCAAGCTCCCAGTTTACCCAATTAGATTTGATGGCAGCAGGAGATGCCAGTAAAATGAACCGGTCATGTTTACGGATGTTGTCTTTGATCTTTTCCGCCGTCACGGCGTTGGTAATGGCAGGCATAGAACTGTCTTTCCAGTCAACGTACACATTTACCCCGACGCTTTTAAGCAATGCGATAGCTGGTTCGATTACATCCTTATCACTGTGACTGTGTGATAAAAAAACTGTTTTGATTGATCTGGATTTTGCTTCGTTAAGGCTGAATGACTTCGTAAAATAACCTGCCCTTGTAGAAGACGACAGGTTTGCTGAAAATGTCATTAACTCTTGTTTTGTAATAATCGCCATAATTATGGTCTCCTTTCTTAAAATGCGCTGCTGAACCATTCAGCAGCGTGAATATTTGCCCGGCAAAATGCGGTCATTGCTAAAGAAGGGAGGTCTGACGATTAGCTACATATTCAAATGGCATTTATCATTAAAGCCTTGTTATTAATTATTGGCAATCGGATGTCCCGTCCGTCAGCACTAACAATATATGAGTATTCACTCATTGCTAAGCTATACATACATAGTCATTTAGCATGCCAATTGGGGTATGGGAGGATGCGGAATTATTCTTTTAACGAATACTTTAGGTGTTATTGTAAATACTATAATTATTTAACTGCTAAGACAATAATAATATTTATCAATATGTCAATATAACACGACTGGCTTATTTGTCATTTCACCGTAACAGACTCGTGACAATTTGTCTACTTGTACCAACCTAACAATATACTTTCTTTACCAATTATTATATTAATAGGCAAGATCGGGCTTAAAGGCACAGGCAGTAACTTATTATAATGCTATTTTGGACGAATTAGGATCATTTAAACCAACTAATCGCAAAATGAAAATAATCATGGCAATTTTGGAACTAAATATTGACATGTATGTAATTTTGTATTGATTCAATTAACTCTAATGTACATGCAACATCTGAAAGAATTTCTAACCCGCATCCAAACTTTTGATCTTAGAGTAACCAAGCAGGAGGTTGTTGATGCAAGTGATTTTAATAAACTCAAAAGGCAGCAAGGGGATGCTTATGATATTACTCGTGAAACTAATTATTATGATTCTTTCTCTTATAAAAGCGAGTTAAGGGTACTCAAAGACATGGCGCTAATCGACCTGCTGACATTAGAAGAGGGTTTAATGACCTTGCAACTGGAACAATTACATAAAGTTTTGGAGCGTATTAAACTACTTTGGAAGAATTGGCACAACCATCATAGTGAGTGGCTGCAAGATTATAACAATGACTATATTTTTTCAATTGACCTTGACAAATTGTTTATTGTCCACAATCTTCAAAGCAGTAGCTCTGACATTGGAATAACTGGCGCGTTTGTAGAAGACCTGGCTGATTCGATCAAGCTCCGTGAAACGTTTTTAAGAGAACTGATTCGTGATATCGAATTGCGACTGAATCCCCCTAAATCTAAGATAACCTATGAAGAGTTTCGCAAGACCAATGGCTTTCCTGTAGAAGAAAATGTAAATGACCGCCTTTCGGATGAAGTTCAGGCAAACGCAGACCAAAATAAAAGTGCCATACGTTATCCAACTTTTACTGCCGGTATGGCAAGCCAATTTTATGAGGTACTTAAAGACTACTTTGTTGTCGAAGATCATGTCAAATTAAAAAGACTGTTACTTAACGATCAAACGCCAGAACCTCCGCTTATATTCCGTGGCAATGGTAATCAGCTGGCAGATGCCTTTAAACAACTTTATGATGCCAATTTAATCGTAGGCTGCCAGCAAGCTGACCTCGAAAAATGGCTGGCCCCAAAATTCCTATATGTGTCCCCAAAAGGCAAGACCAGTGAATTTACAGAAGGATATTTGAATGATCTGATTTCAACCAACATGCGCCCTTGCAAATCTCCAATTCTAAAAATCGAGCAGAAAGAAGATAAATTTCTCATCCTACCTGTTCCCCGGAACAAAAAATAACAAAAAAACGAGGGGGTAGCAGTGGGGTTACCAGTAACCCCCTTGTAACCCTGCAAAACAACTCCCTACCATTGCGACATAAAACAAAATTGTGCGCTAATGGAAACACTGACATTTAATCAATTACCCGAAGCGGTCACCCGCCTGCTTGAAAAGGTTGACCACATCGAAACGCTATTAACCGAACACGGGACACATCAGGCCGGACCCGACCAGCCAATTAATATCAAAGAAGCCGCTGACTTTTTAGACTTGGCCGTACCAACCGTTTATAGTAAAGTAAGCCGCAAGGAAATCCCAGTCAATAAACAGGGTAAGCGGTTGTATTTCTATAAATCTGAATTAGAGGAATGGATCAGGCAGGGACGTAAGCAAACTTTTTCCGAATTACGCGACAGTATCGTTTTACCCAGGCTGCCCTATTCAAAAAGTAGGAAGTCGAAATAAAACCAACAAAACTATGCGTAAACTAAATTGTGATGAAGCCAGAAAATTATCAATAGTCGATTACCTGGCGCTATGCGGGTTCTGCCCACAATATATTAAACGGGTAACCATTGGTATCTCTCTCCGATTTTGCAACGACACGCTGCAGCTAAATTGCACCTAGATTACGATAAGGCGGCAGCAAAAGAGGTGACTTTCATTAAGCAAATAATTCCGAATGCACAGGATGCCAGGCACTTTTACAGCGGCCATAAAGACCTTAACGCCTATCTCAAAATTCAGCAGCAAAGCCTGGGACTGGGCTTATGAAAGAGATCGCCAGGCCGCATCGGCATTTTCGTTTTTTTGTGGAGCCAGCTATGTTTCGGCCCTGCCGAAACTTGCTGGCCCCCACTCATGCTATCGCATTCGGGGGGATTTTTTTAAGATAAATGAACAACTATGGAAGGTAAGCTCAGTGAAATAATCAAGGAGATTAAAAGTAAAAAAGATAAAAAACCCAGAAGTGTAAATAAGGGCGGCAGGCCTAAAGCATCGCTAAAAAGAAGTAATCACCTGACAGTAATGTGTACTATCATGGAAAAGAAAATCATTCAGATGAATGCCAGGAAGGCAGGTACAAATATATCTGTTTTCCTGCGGACACTCGGCTTAAACGAGCGGGTAAAAGTGAAGACATTACCAAAAGAGGTTTTGCAACTGACGGGAACTCTGAACCATGTCGCAGCGAACTTAAACCAGATCGCACGGAAACGAAACGGGGTTGACGAACTAGATGCCATGGACAGGGCTCTGCTCAACCAGGAAGTAAGGAGTTTGCAAGGTTTAGTCAAAACAGTTAAAACTTATTTGGAATGATAGGAAAGATAGCGACCGGGAGAAGTTTCAGCGGCTGTATGCAATACCTACATGACGGCAGGTTGCAGGAAACCGAGGAACAACAAAAAATTGAGCGGGAGAAAAAGCAGGCGCAGGTGATCCATTATAATCAATGCTTTGGCACCAAGAAGGAACTGATCCGGCAGTTTATTGAGGTTAGCAAACTTAACCCGAAGGTAAGCAAGCCGGTATTTCATGCCTCGATCAGCCTCGCCTACCAGGATGCAGGAAAATTAAGTGTACAGGATAAAATTGATATAGCGCAGCAACTGGCCCGGCAATTCGATTTTGAAAACAAACAGTATGTAGTCATCACGCACAAGGACACCGAGCATGAACATTTGCATATCGTAGCTAACCGCATTGGCTATGACGGTCCGACCGCCAGTGACAGCAACAGCTACAAGCGCATGGCGGAATTCTCCCGTGCAATGGAGTTGAAGCACGAATTAACTAAGGTGCTTAGCCCCAATAAATTTTTAAGGCCGGAGCAGCGGGTGGAACAAAGCCAGCGAATAGACCAGCGTAAGGAAAAAGTCAAGAAGCATTTAGCTCAAGCCATAAAGCAATCCAAAAATGTCAAAGAGGTTGCTCGGTATATGGAAAAACAAGGTTATAAGGTAGACCTGGGCAGGGGTATTGCTTTTACGGATGCACAACAAGTGTATTTTAAAGGCAGTCAGTTGGGCTACAGTTTAATGGAAATTGAAAAAAAGATCATGCAAGAACAGAAACAACAACTCGACCAAAAATTACAACAGGAAAGAGACCGGCAAGTAAAATCATTGCTGAAAGTAGAAAAAGAAAATAAACAAGAACGAAAACAATCAGGAGGACTATCATTATGAAAAAAGACGAAATGGCAATGGACGAACAGTCGTTCACCGAAGTATTAAAGACCATTCTGGAACATGAGGATCAGACACAGAAATTTATGAATGGTATGGAGGCGCAGCGAAAACAGGATGCCGGACAAGTTGAAAAACTATTAAAACACAATGAGCAACTCATCGGAAGCTTCGAAAAGAAGTATAGTAACATCCATGTTGATGCGCCAAAGCCTGATCTGTCTGAAGTAAACGCCACCATGGATAAAGGCTTTGAAAATGTAAAAGCCGCAGTGTATGCCCACCCAAACCGAAAATTCCAAGTAATCCTATTCCCGGAATATCATTCCAAGGAATATTTCAAACTGGTCTATGGCCGGTTGCTCTTTTGGTGGTATATGTTCATATTGTCGTTTTTAGGCTATAATATGGCAAAGGACGCATTAAATGCATACCGGGCTAACCAATACAATAAAGAAGGCAATGCGCACATAGAAGCGTGGGATAATGTCTATAAAGCTGCCAGTAAAAAAACAAAAGCATCCATGTCCGAGGTATTGCAGCAGGCTGAAAAAAATCAATAAAGCGACAGGCGGCAATAAAAGCCGCCCGCTTTACCAAACAATTAATCACATAAATTTATTAAATTTGAATAGTCATGAATAAGACAATGGAAACAAAGTTTGTAATAGATGCAGCAGGAACACCCAAAAAAGTAATACTCGATTATGACGATTATGTAAAGATCGCCGAACAGCTTAATTTATCTTTAGTGCCGACTTCGACGGTCAAAGAACGCAATCCGCTGGACTGGTATTCTTTAACAGAGAGTGCCAATTCTATTTTGAATGGCTTAATGGCGCTTGCATCAAGAGAAGGCATGCTGGAATCTGAAAAGTTAAATCCTGATCAGCAGCGTATTACTGAATTGGATGCATTGCGAAAAGATGCTATTGAGCAAATAAATACCAATGACAACTTTTTGAGCCTGGAAAAAATGGAGGCTATCATTGATAAATATAGTCCCATATTATTAGCGGAGAAAAAAAAACTCCGGATCTCAACCAGCCCTTTATAACCGATCAGTCTTCGGCTTTAAAGCAACTTTATGAATTGTCAGAAAGCAGGTTTCATAAAGTTCAGGAGATAATTATTCGGGATACTACATACGGCAAACATGCTGCGGACAGCCCGGTTGTCGTAATTCTCGGTGCGCAACCAGGTGCCGGTAAAACGGAATTGGAAAGGATCACCCGTACAGAACTGGGTGGTAATGTTGTGAACTGTAATGCAGATATCTTCCGAGATTTCCATCCGCAGGCCGAAGAAATCAAACAACGCTTTGAAAACTATTATCCGCAGATCACTGCGCCATATGCACAGGAATGGAATAAGGGTCTGCGCGAGTATTGCGAGGCCAACCGGCTGAACTATATATTGGAAACTACTTTTTCATCCGGCCCAAAGATGAACGAAACCATCTCGGAACTGCGACAAAAAGGCTACCGGGTTGAGATCAAACTACTGGCCGTTCATCCAAAATTAAGCCTGCTGAGTACACATGTCCGTTTTGAGGAAATGAAGTTAAAGGAAAATACCGGCAGGCTGGTTGGTAAAGAAGCTCACGACAACCGCTATTACATGCTGGCACCTACGCTGTTTGTTGTTCAGGGAGCGGAATTATATAACAAGTTACAGCTTTATGGCCGGAGTTTCACAATGGATGGTAATGCCTATCAACAAGGCGTTTCGCTATTGGGAACCAATCCGTCTAACGGCGTACAGCTATTGCAGGAGGAGATTGACCGCAAATGGACAGGGGAAGTAAAAGCATTTTTTGATGACCGGGTACATCATGTTATTGATCTGAAAACACAACGGAATGCGCCACAACAAGAAATAACAGCCTTTCGCGATGAAATGAAAACGGAATATCCCACCCAATTGCAATTACAAAAAGAGATGGAACAGCAGATTAAGCAACATGAGGCTGCGGAATTACTGGAAAGGCGTTTAGCGGGAGAGCTACCGCATATCGATATTGCCGGAAGTGATTTTATCATTGATTGGCGGTTAAAAGAACTGCGCGAAAATGATGTCCCCCACAACCGTATAGCTTTTGAAGATATGCAACTATCACCATCGGGAGAGCTATATTTATGTTATTATGACACCCAAAAACATAAGCTATATGAGCCTCCTGCCAATATCAAGACACTGCCCAAAAATGTAGTGTTATTGGAAATTCCTCATGAATTAAAACTTGACCCGGTAGCAGTCGCGCGGGAACATGGTATTGACACTAATTTCATTTTAAAAGAAAATCCGATCCAAAAAGATTTGATGGCAGTGGTCAACGCCCTGTCTGAAACCGGGTTATCTAAATTAGTTGAAGATAATTTGAAAAAAGAACAGGCATTAAAGAACGAGCAAGTATCAAAAAAAGGGAGGAGCCCCGGAGAAGATTTAGACCAAGGCTATGACCGGGGGCCATCGTTGGGCCGATAGCTTCAATAAACAAGGGAAATATTTAAAGCATTTCCTTTGTTTATTATCATCAAATGCATAAGCCTGCGTTTGATTTATATCACTTACGATTACCGCGCTGCCTATAGCAAACGGTGTAACTGCCATCCCTTATTCACCAGTGTCGCGAAGATAGCCCACCGCCGGGATAAAAAGTCAAGGCTATACAAGCGGGCGGGATTTTTTTGCTTTCAGCGGCCCCGCCCGGCCTTGACTTTTTACCCGGCTCGAGCTCTTGGTTGCTTACATGGTAAATAAGGAATAGTGGGTTCAGCAGGTCGCACACCCGTCGCTTTAAGAAACGCCTATTTTATATGGATGCAAATGGTCAACCAAGAAACCATCATCTGAATTGACCAATTAAATAATGTAATCTAAAGCATTACGTCCAAAGCGCACTATTCGGGGCAAAAAACGGATTTTGAGCGATATGAAGCTGAACCAATCTAAGTAATTGTACTTGGATTGCTGAATCATGTCGGGCATTTGGCCAAAAAAGGTAATGCAAAACAAAGGGCTAGCCTATCTAAAGGCCTAGTGGTCAATGCCCATTTGCGACTGTAGTCCGCCGATTTGAGCAAGAAACCCTGCAAATCCATCCATGGCCCCTTGTTTCGACGTAGTGATCACTTCATAAATTCCGGTGTCTGAAGTCAGCGTATATTCGGAATAAGCGCAAATCGGGATCTGCCGGTTATCATTGAACCTTCGATCTGGCCCACCACTTTTATTCACATACTTCCAGGTATTACCCACGACTATAGCGTCGCCAGCAACACCTTCTTCCTCAATAAACCTGGTCAGCGAACTGCTAATTTTCAAGTTTTTATAAAACACTGCGGCAAAAGTACCTCCGCGCTTCACCAATAAACGCTCCGGCAAAAAATAAAGCTCCAGGTTACTCAACTTCAGGTAGGGAATAGCGATGTTTGTTATAAAATGGCGTAAAGGTACCTGATTAGCCGAAATGTATTGCACGCCAACCCGTTTGATCAAATTACCGGCCCCACCGTGCCGCTTAAAATCACTGGTTTGCTGCGTATTCAAGTATTGCCATATTTTCGCCGAACGAGAGAGCACTGCAAAATGATCGGCGAATTGCTTGTAAACTTGTTTAAACTGTTCATCCATTTCGTAATGTAGTTCCACTTCGAACCTCCGCTGATCCAATTTCTTCAGCCACCTGATCCATGTAATAAATCCGATCAACCCTAAGACTAGTAAATAACCCGCGTAAGGATTAGCCAGCTCTAGTTGGCTTTCTTTAACCTGGTCATGGTGCATATGCGCAATGTCAGCAAGCTTGCGACTTATATAGCCCACAGAATCATGGAAGGAGGTCTTAAGCCATTTCCTGTTCGCCGAATCTGCCAGCATAAACGTTTGACCCGTTGTAGCCGTTCTTAAAACCGGCGATCTCGGATCCGCCGCCTTTCGAATATACGCGCCAACAGGTGATGTCACCCTAACCAAGGTACTATCACTTTGCGGCTGCGAAACAACAGTTTTGCTGCTAAAAGATGTGAAGGTCAGCACCAACAGGAAAACGATCAGTGGGGCGACACCTAAAGAATTGACATAAGATGATTTGGCAGCCTTTTCGGTCAGTTCCCGGATAAAATCTTTAGAATCCGTGTCCGTAAGCTGGTAGATATCCGCAGATGCGATATTATGCGCTTCCTCAATAGCAACCGGAAAGGTTTCCGGATTAACATGAGGTATGGGACGATTGGTTGGCTGGTTGGTCCCTTGAATTTTACGCCGATAACTGATGCCATGCGAACTAAGATTAACATACGTTCCTCTGGGCCCAATGTTCACGCGGGCGCCTTTGACACCAACTGAATAGCTGATTCCACTTTTAGAAAAATTGATCCGGAACGGGCCGGAACCAAAAGATTTACGGTATGACCACCCCATATAAATATATAGTAAATGAGTTTAATTATTTTGAACTTCTGGGATCTGCATGGCCAGCAATCTCAGTTTGCGTTTTTGCAATTCCATATGGTGCTGTATCGAGACATCATAATCAGTTTCCACATGCGTCATTTTATTGACCATGATAAAAATTTCTATTCCCAATAATAGCAACGCCCATAGCGCCCAAACAAATAGGGCCGGCCCGGAATCTCGCAGTATTTTATACATCAACTTTAATTCATAAAGAAAGCCGCCATTTGCTTTAGCTTCTATCGTTACCTCGTCCCGTAACTTCAATATTCGGGTCTCTTGGTCTATTTTAATAGCACGCATTTCTTTGATCTGCTCATCCAATGGCGCCAACATCGACATCTTTGGGTTCTGAATAGAATTGACTGCGTATGCGGTTTTTCGCACAAAGTTTGTTTTAACAATTGTTACTTTGTTAGAGTCGGTAGTAGTGATTGGGACCGCTATCGCATTATTGACTTTACTTGCGACCTGGATAGTTGGATTTTTAAACAGGTCGTCGACTAATGCCTTTCGCTCCACTTCTTTTTTACTAATCGATGAATCCGTCTCCGCGGCCTGGGCTTTCAGTTCTCTTTCCCTCGCCGGCAACAGGGAATCCACCTGCGCATTCAGTTCGTACGATTCTTTATGTTTGATATCTTCTTTGAAAATGATCTGGTCGATAATAATGGAACCAATCACTGCCATGATCACTGCGATAAACCCGCGAATGATATATTTTGCGTTGCCCTGGGTATCAGACAGGATGATTTGTCGTTCGACTTGTAAAATTATAAGAACGAACAAGGCGGCGCCTAAACAACTATAATACCAGTCCGCAGCCAAGTATTTGCTAACAAATGAATAGCCGATAAACGCCCACAAAATACAAATGATCACTAAGGCCGCGGTATAACGTTTTACCGCACGGTGCGATACTTCGCTACAGCCTTTTAGCAATTCATATTTATATCCCGTAAGGAAACACCCAAACTTGAGCCACCAATCTTTCATTTTAAAATCTCCTTGATAAAATATGGTGATGGGATATGGCTGCCAGCCCGTTCTTAAAACCTCGCGTATAACTTATCAGGATGCCTTTACAATCACCTTCGTCCCGGGCTGTGTCCTCCTCGATAACTTTTACCTTTTCAATATGTCCTTGAGCGATCTTTTTCTTCATCTCCAATTCCTCGACCATATCCACCATACCGCTCCGCGACCGGCTTAGTATATGAAATTCCGTTTCCTGGATAAAATCATCGTAAAAGGTTTTTACTTTATTGAGCGTGCGGATCAAATCGCTTTTAAGCGCATCTAGGTTTTGGCTCAAATTGCTGGCATCCGGGTTGAGTAAAGCGTCGTCATAACCCTTCACTTCGTGGTTCCGGTCCATGAAGGCGTAAAGTACACCGATGTTGTGTTCAACATGATTGTCTGTCCGCGTCTGCACAGTAGGAGCGGCGGATTCAATAAAAACCCGTTCTTCGACTTCGGGTAGCGCCGGGCCGCTATTAGGATTGTGCCCATTGAGAGGTGGCAGTTGTGCACCGTTATTGTCGGAGCGTTTTAAAAAACCAAACATAGCGTCAAATGATTAGTATAGGTACTTTAAATTTATTGTGCCCCCGCTGGTGGCAGCTTTTGCATAAAGTGATCAGCAAGTGGTCAGGATAGTCCCAAGGCACTTTAAACCCCTTTGCGGCCTTAACATATTGATACTGGCGGTGATGCACCTGCAGTTCCTCAGTACCTCCACAAATAACACAACAGCCGTTATCACGGGTCATGATCTCATTTCGCTTAGACTTCCAGCGCGTGTCAAACAACAAATTGCCGTAAGAACCGTGCGACGGCAAATCTTCCGTTTGTTCATTCGCCGTCGCCCCGATTACACCATGGTCACGTCTGTAACGGCCGATCAGTTTTTGGCCTGCACTTCCCGTTGTTTCGTAACGATTGATTTGCATAAGGAGTGATAAGGTTTATGTTTTATATTGTGCAGATCGTCATCTTATTTGTCTCGAATAGCCCTTATTTACGTAGCGTTTGATAAAGCTGCAAAGGCCGCTACCTGCTTGCGCATAGGTTTTCATCGTTTCAATATTGCTCGAACCCGCGCTGGAATTTGTGTATTCGTAAATCGTGCCGGAAGTGAATTGAACCCATATATAGTCAGTTCCGATTTGATATGCGACCACACCCGAGTTGCCGCTTCTATTTGCGTATCTTTCCATAATCCCTAATGTTTATTATAGCCAGTCGTAATCAATCAGATGGGCTAGATTGTCTGTAATTTTGTTGTCGGGGTTAGATCGCAAATAACTACCATTTATAACAGCTACCTTTTCACCATCTTTCCAAAAAGCAGTAGTATAATTCCAAATCCAAGTCATCGCTTCATTTGAAGAGTGGCTAAGTAGTTTTATCGCATCGGCTTTTGTAGTTTTTGTCGCCCTCGTAAAACCATCTTTGGTTACGGTGTGAAATGCATAATGGGTAATTACTCCGTTTGCATCTTTCCATATGCCTGAAATTTTATATTGTGCCATCTTTATTAAGTATTAATAATTGTTAATACCTCAAAATTATGGCAACGGCAGGGGCTATTTTTACGGGAAACCGTAAGAGGTGACTTTATTTATTATTATTGCGCTGGTAAGGCCTGTCGGGGATCAAAACCCAGCCTACGGATCAGTTCGTCGATCGGTATTTCGAACTGCTCATATCCCTTTTTCGCACTCATGTCATTTGGAAACCAGTAGGCATGACTTTCCCCTCCATATTGCAATAAATTCCAATATACGGCTGAATAGTTTTTAGTTATACCATCCATATTAAACACCTGTTTTGATCCCCAGGACCCTTTCCAATAATCTACGCGTTGAAAAGCAGGCCCAGCGTAATGCACCCTGCTGCACGGTTGCCGTGCGGTACTCCCCACCAATAAACGGGTAAGCGATTCAACTTCTGCCTCAGTACCCTCATTTTGCCCTTGTAATTCAATCCCTTCATTCAGATCATAAGTACAGGACAATATCGCGCCATCGTAACTCCAGGCACATAGCTCAAAAGCGGCATAGTGGCCCTTAGCATATTTTAATAAGGTATTACTGATACCAAGGTTGATATCCGTATAAAATTTGGTTTCACTTTTCATACCAATATAGGCATGCCATGCCCCGTAACGGCTGCGGTCGACATGGAGTTGTATTAGAGAATCCTCCCGTGCAGATGTATAATAGGCATAAGTCACTACTGATTCGCGCAGGCTGGTGTCAATAATTGCGCTGAAATAGGGGTTATCCCACTCAACGCAATTTAGCCGCAAGGGACTCGGTTTTAAAGGAAATCGTGCTTGCAACTCGTGCGCATAAGCTGCGGTTGGGGTCGGCGCAGTTTGCGCAAAGAGGCCACTGCTGATGATCAGCAGGAAGCCGGTGAGAATAAGTTTTTTCATGTGGACGGTTAAGGTTGGGTTTATGGCTTAATTGGTGGTATGAAGAACATATTTCTGTAATATGTGGACGGACATCGGTAATACGCGTCGGTTGCTGTCGAATGGGTATGGGCCGGCAGCGGTAAAAAATTCAACGCGGCCGTCGTATTTGGCGTACCAGACTTTTCCGACCGAGTACAATGTTAGGGTGTCCGGATCTTTGATCCTTTTGAAATGATCGACTAACTCGTGGTTGATGGGATAGAATGGTTTACCTGATGACTTATCGTTACATTCTGTCGGTTCGTAATGATCATCATTCCAGATCATACAGCCTCCATGGCCATTGTAATGCTTATGACGGCTTTGGATAAAAAGAAAACCTGCCATGCAAACGATTAAAATCAGGGCGACAGATAACAATACTTTTTTGATCGTCATTTGTGGCGTTGGTTGTTCAGGGGGTGTGATCTCAGTTTTGGATTCTAAGAGTTTTATAGTAGGCACTTGCGAGCCTGCTTGCAAACCCGATTTGAGCGGCATCTTCAAGTCAGGATGATAGGGACGAGGTTTGAAATCAATAAGTAAAGCCAATAAATCAATATTTCTCTGATTCGTTTCTATCGACCTGTCATTGAGAAAATTTACCAGTGGTCGGAATGGGTCAGCCTTACCGTTTAAAAATGCGTTGCGATAGGCACCTGTATCTGATCTCTGACCGACAAAAGATTGTAAGATCTTCTCATCGCTAACATTTAATCCCAGTTCACAAACTTTTACAATTTCAGCCTTGATGTTTGCCGGTGTCGGTAAAAGCATTTCCGACGATAACGATCGTGACGCCAATTGCTCATCATAGGCAACCAAAACTAATTCTCTATACTCAGACCCAGACATTTTTAATTTTCTAAGGATAAAGCTAATACATTTTTTGGAATTCCATCAGCATTTCCGGAATCACGTAGGAAATAGTGGAAATATCGAAATCGATTGATAATAAGCTAATTACAAGCCTTCATATTTGCTTTAGAAATCGATTCGAATGGTTTCTACGGGCAAAGAAAGCGGAGGTCAGTATCCGGCTTGGGAAGCGGTGACCTGCTTCCGCGATCAATGCCCGCACTTCCCAAAAAATGTAAGAGGCGCCTCTTACGCGGTTTGCAGTTGCGCTCCGGGATAGTCCCGGGGCGGCCTGCAGGATTTATTCACCTTTTAAATTTTTTGAAAATGCTAAATATCTTTTTGGCGTTATGGCTGGCTTTTGCTTGCCCGGCGCACCATAATTCTGATAATAATGGTAACCATCCCATCGTACAAGCTGATAGCGACCTCGGCGGCGATAACGGAAATCCGCCACCGCCACCACCGCCACCCGGCAGTTAAAAAAATAAGGCAAGCGCATGCTTGCCTTATTTTTTTGTACTTTAGCAGCTAAAAACCTTGAAAAAATTATCACTGATATGGCTGCTGGGACTTGCTTTCGCGGCTTGTCATCAACCACAAAACGGCGCCATTATTAAAAAAAAGCACTGGGCAAATTATAAAAAAGCTTACGGGTTTTTAAATACGCATACAGATTCAGCCTTTTACTATTTCAACAGGGCGGCATTGGACACCGCGGATAAATTACAGGTAGCACTGGCTTATTATGACATGGCTTTGATCCAGGCCGATGCCGGTGATGACTATGGCGCACAGGAAAGCCTGACCTTATCCCTGAAATCACTGGATGCGCATCAAGCGCAAAACCGGCAATACCTGGCTACCGATTACAATAAGTTGGGGATGACTTTTTCAAACCTGAAAGAATACGCCCAGGCGCTGGCCTACTATAAGATGGCGCTGCAAAACACCGCAGATCCACAATTGCGATCTTATTTTTTAAATAATGAAGGAAATGCCTATAAAGACCTGAAAGACTATGATAAAGCCCTGGCTAATTATAGTGCCGTAGTTGGTATTGTCGGCAAGACCGGATCCGCCTATGCGCGCGTATTAGCGAACATAGCGGTTGCAAAATGGTTACAAAACCCGCATTATAATGCTGCGCCTGAATTGTTGAAATCACTCGCCATAAGGATACAGGAAAAAGACAGATGGGGTCAAAACTCTAGTTATGGCCATCTAATGGAGCTTTACACGAAAAGCAAACACGACTCGGCGCTATGGTACGGCCAAAAAATGCTAAAAATAGCAGAAAGTTTGCCCAGTCCCGACGATGAACTTTATGCTTTACAAAACCTGGCTTTGCTCGCCCGACCGGAGGATGCGAAAAAATATTTTCTTCGTTACCAAACCCTCAATGACAGCATTGAAACCAAACGGAACGCAGCTAAAAACCAATTTGCGGTGATCCGGTACAACGTTGAAAAGGCCAGAACAGAAAATCTGGAGCTGCAAAAGAAAAATACCGAACGGCGTTATCAACTGATCGCGGTGCTTGCAGCAGCTGGTTTGGCAGCTATACTTGGCATATGGCTTTACAGAAAACGCCGGCAGCGTTTGCAATCGGAAGCCGAAAAAGAGATTCGCGAGAGCCGCCTGCAATTGTCACAAAAAGTACACGATCAAGTGGCAAACGGTATTTACAGTATCATGAGTGAAGTAGAGCACAGCCAGGAACTCGATAAAACATCCTTGATCGATAAGTTAGATAACGTTTATGAGGTTTCCAGAAATATCGCGCACGATGAACCTAGAGCGGATGACGACTTTAGCAAGCGGATCAACGCTTTGTTGAACGCTTTTAAAAAGCCTGCTATCAGACTCGCCGTTAGCGGAAACGAGCCAGAACTTTGGCAACGGGTAAGCAAAGATGCAAAACAGCAGCTGGAGCTCATCTTGCAGGAATTAATGGTCAATATGAGCAAACATAGCCAGGCGACATTAGCGCATATCGGTTTTGTTATTGAAGAGGATTGTCTGAAAATTGAATGCCGTGATAATGGGGTGGGCATGACCAATCCTGATCAATCAGGTAAGGGGCTACAGAATACGGTTTCCCGTATTAAACGGCTGAACGGGCGCGTTACATTTGATACACAAGCCGCAACAGGTTTTTGTATCTTTATTCACTTGCCGCTTGCTTTGTCATGAAATTTGAAAATATACTTGTCACGGAAGATCAGGACATGGCGAACCTTTCGCTGCGCATTACGCTGGAAGAATTACAACTTCCGCGACCTCACCACGCCTATTATTGTCATCATGCCTTAACGATGATCACTACCGCGCTACGAGATGGCCGTCCATATGATTTACTGGTCACTGATCTTTATTTCCAGGTGGATGGTACCACCAAACAGTTACCGGATGGAATGGGGCTGATCAAATCAGCCAGGCAGCTGCAACCCGACTTGAAAGTATTGGTCTTTTCAACAGAAAGCCGCCAGGCCGCCATTCGTCGCCTATATGACGAATTCCATATCGATGGCTTCGTCCGCAAAGCAAGGGGTGATGCACAGGATTTGAAAAATGCGATTGAACAAATTGCCAAAAACAGGCAGTATTATCCCCGGGACTACCGCTCAAGCTCTACACAGGATAATCAGCACGCCTTTACAACCTATGATAAAACAATTATCCGCTTGCTTGCCGATGGCTATGCCCAAAAGGATATCCCGTCATGGCTGGAAAGTAACGCTATACGGCCTTCCGGCTTGAGCAGTGTTGAAAAGCGCCTAAATCTGATCAAAACAGCTATGGGTTTTACAAAAAACGAACAGCTTGTCCTTTTTTGTAAGGAAATAGGGCTGATATGATTTAACTTTAAATCATGAAGACATTCCTGTTATTGCTGCTTTTGTTTATTAACACCCCCGGCCCTTCAACCACAGTGTACATCTGCAAGGGCGCAAAGGGCAAGAGATACCACCTGCGGGCCGATTGCCGCGGATTGAGCAATTGCCAGCATAAAATCGTAAAGATGACATTGGAAGATGCTCAAAAAAACGGGTTTACCCTTTGCGGCTGGGAAAAGTGAGCTTACGGGAACCCGTAAAAAACAAGATGGGCCAGCCGCTACATTTGAATTTTAAATATTAAAATTCATTTATTTAATCCAATTTTATTATGTCAGCAGCTTATGTAGAACACAGGCCTATTTCTTCAGACAAGGATGCGCCTACCGACCACCATGTGGTCATCGTCAACGGCGCGTCCGTTGGACGTAACTTTGACACCCAACGCGAGGCAAAGGACTATGCGTGTAATCAGGGCTACCGTCCCGTGCATGTTGCCAGGGAACGCCACCTGCAAAACAGGGATATCCCTGATCATTGGAGAAAAGATCCTTGCTAGTCTAAGGGTTTATTCAAAGAAGCCGGTGGGGTATCCGTATCTGCCGGCTTTTTTTTATTTTGAGGTTGATCTCAGTAAAACCTCATATGCCTAGGCCAAAAGATAAATGAAATTTAATCATTGTGTATCCGTACATTTAGATCATAACCTTAAAATCAATATCATGGATATGCTGCTATATTTACTCGCCGGTGTTGTTATCGGCACTTTGCTCGGATGGTTCATTGCCAAAGCAAGTAAACCAAAATTATCTGCCGGCTCCAGTGAGGAATACATAGAACTGGATAAAGCTTTTGCCGCTTACAGGGCAACTTGCGAGGCCAACTTGCAAAATACTGAAAAAAGCATCGACGAGTTAACCACTGAGAATAGCGAGCTTAATAACACGCTAGAAGCTACTCAATCTGCGCTTGCTGAAACCAAAGCGCAATTGGGCATCCTGTCGGCCACTTATCAATCACTGGAATCAATTTTAGCAACGGAGAAAGAAAAGAATACATGCCTGACCAAGGATATTGCCGCAAACTCGCTTGAGCTAAACAAATTGCACCAAAATCTAGCTACTACGGATGCCAATCATAACGCTGCTTTGGAACGCTTGCAGACCGAAAAGGATACGGTGGATGAACTGAAAACGGAATTAAAAACTGTAAAAGAGGATTTGAATGAAAAGAACCAGGCGCTGGCCACATCAAATGCGGGCAACAAAGCATTAAATGATAAACTCGAAACCCAGAAAAAAGAAATGGAAGAATTGGGTAAAAAGTTCAATACCGAGTTCGAAAACATTGCTAACAGGATACTGGACACCAAAACGGAGAAATTTACCGAGCTGAACAAAACCAATCTGAAGGATATTTTGGACCCATTGGGCGAGAACCTAAAAGAATTTAAAACCAAGGTCGAGGAAGTGTACGATAAGGAATCCAAAGAACGGTTCTCCCTCGGGGAAAAAGTTAAAGAGTTGTCTTTATTGAACCAAATAATCAGTGAAGATGCGAAGAATCTTACCAAAGCGTTAAAAGGTGAAGCGAAAACACAAGGAAACTGGGGTGAAATGATCCTCGAAAGCATTTTAGAGCGTTCCGGCTTAGTTAAGGACCGCGAATACTTTATGGAGTATGAATTGCTTGACGTAGATGGTAAGCCCTTAAGATCAGATTCCGAGGGTAAGAAAATGCGCCCTGACGCGGTGATCAAATACCCGGATAATCGCAGCGTGATCATCGATTCGAAAGTTTCGCTGAATGCATTTACCCGCCTAATAGCTTCCGTCGATGTGGAAGAACAAAAAAAGGAATTAGCCGCCCACGTCACCGCTATTAAAAGCCATATCGTTTCACTCAGTGCAAAGGGCTATGACGATTACGATAAGGCCTTGGATTTTGTCATGCTTTTTGTCCCGAGCGAACCAGCTTATATAGCCGCGTTGCAGAGTGACCCTGATTTATGGAACTTTGCGTATGACAAACGGATACTCCTATTAAGCCCAACAAACCTAATTACCTGCTTGAAGCTAATTGTAGATCTTTGGAAAAGAGAATATCAGAATCAAAATGCCATTGATATTGCGGAAAGAGGAGCCAAGCTTTATGATAAGTTTGTCGGTTTTGTTGAAAATCTGACGAATGTAGGCGAGCATTTGGATAAAGCGAAAGGAAAATATGATGAAGCATTCAAACAGCTTAGCACAGGCAAAGATAATCTCGTGTTGCAAACCAGTAAATTAAAGGACTTGGGTTTGAAAAACAAAAAAACATTACCACAGGATATTGTAAACGCAGCAGTTAACGGCGACCTCATCGCTAATTAATGGTGACATGAGCGATCCTTCAAAATTTCTTCACGCACTGACCCATCTGCACCGGGCGCCAACCAAGTTCGGTACCGCTCCGCATAAACCGGTCTTGCTGATTACTTTGCTGGAGCTGATGGAGAGTGGTTACGCAAGTGATAACCATTTTTACCCTGATACCGAATTGGTTGGTGTCTTCCAGGAAAACTGGCGGTTGCTTGTGGATACAGCAAACCAGCCGGACTTTACCCAGCCTTTTTACTATATGCAAAGTGAAAAGATCAGTGGCGTTGGCTTTTGGGAGTTAGTGGCAATGCCGGACTGCCAGGTCAACGCACATATTAAAAGCATCAACAAATTGGTCTCGGTGGTGAATTATGGACGGTTCAGCGATGAGTTATTTTTGTATCTGAGCGATGCTGCGAACCGCGCTTATGTGTGGCGACGACTGATCGAAACGTATTTCCCGGCAAAGGTGGCCGAATTCGCGGAGCGGAAGGATAAAGACGAGGGGTACTTTCATGAGCTGGAGGCCTATATTTTGAATACCCCCGTGGCCAGAAAGAAAATCATTAAGATCGAAACGGAAGAGGAAGTTTATGTGCGCAGCGGCTTGTTCAAACGGCTGGTTCCGCAGGTATATGAGCAAACCTGCGCGATCTCCGGCATGCAGTTGGGCAGCACCTTCGGACATACTTTTGTTGATGCTTGCCATATTGTGCCATTCTGTATTTCGCATGATGACCGGGTAACGAACGGCTTAGCACTGTGCCCGAATATTCACCGTGCTTTTGATCGCGGGCTGATTGCCATCGGTGATGATTACACAGTGCTGTTGTCTTCACATATTCGCGAAAAATCGGAGCATGCTTATAGTATGAATAAGTTTGAGCAGACCAAAATGTCCCTCCCCGAGCATAGATCGGCGTGGCCGGATTTGGATTTGCTACGCTGGCACAGGAAGGAAATTTTTAGGGGATAGTAGGTGGCTTGCGCCGAAATGGTGTGGTCTCATTCATCATAATCTCCACAACAAAATAAAGGGGTTAATTGAGGCAAAATATTGAAAAAATTGCTTCGGAGTCAGGTCACGAAACAATACAGAAGATAAGGTTTTGGCCGTATCACGGCCGATCTTTTCTGTAAGGCCCAAAAACAAACTTTATTAAGTTTGCTATCTTGCGGGCAGCAAATTATATTGCAAATATAAAAAAATCAATAAATAAAGTCCGGTTAGAATTATTGTAATGGTAATTTCTATGTCAATTTATTTTAATATCATTCCAATTTATAAACGATACAAATAAGCGAATTTAAAAAGTTACGTCAAATAATTGGCCTGTATAATGGTTTTAAAGTCTCTTTTTATATTTTTGAAACGTTATGATTTTTCAGTACTGCTCCGATCTTCATTTAGAGTTTCCCCAAAATGAAGCCTATATAAAAGCTAACCCCATTAAGCCTATAGGCGACATTTTGATATTGGCTGGCGATGTTACTTTGTTTACCAGGATAGACAGGCAAAAAGACTTTTTTAATTATATCAGTGATCATTTTAAGGAAACGTATTGGATACCTGGAAACCACGAATATTATCATAGCGATATTTCAAATAGATCGGGTTCTTTTGAAGAAAAAATCAGAAATAATGTATATCTGGTAAATAACGCAGTTAAAAATTTTGGCACAAATCAGCTGATATTTTCTACGTTGTGGTCTTCCATCAGCCTGTTAAATGGTTGGCGGATAGAACGGGGCTTGAATGATTTTTATCAAATTAGTTATAATGGGAAACGCTTTCAAATTCCTGATTATAATGACTTTCACGAAAAATGTCTTACGTTTCTACGCGATGCTTTAGAAGCAGATACAAAGGGCAAAAAAGTAGTGGTCACACATCATCTCCCTACTTTTAAACATTATCCGCCTGAATATAAAAGCGACTATTTAAACGAGGCTTTTGCAACCGTGCTGGATGATTTGATTTTAGATACCACTCCGGATTATTGGATTTATGGACATCACCACCGGAATATTCCTGAATTTAAAATAGGTCACACAAAAATGTTGACTAATCAACTTGGATATGTTCAACAGAATGAAAATCTATTTTTTAATAGTGATAAATGTATCGAACTTTAAATCATGGATTTGGAAGTTTGTGAGGATTGGGGCGGTAGCGAAGCATGATCTGATAACAATGGTATCAGATGCTAAAAAACCTAAAATCGGACTTTTTCAGTCATGGTTACTTTGTAACTATACTCGCTGGGCTATGTGGCAATTGCCCCTATAAGGTTTCTTTTGCCCCTTTATTGCCCCAATACAACGTGTAATATGTACCCTTTCCTGTGGTTCCCATCTTTAACAGTAATTTCTTTTCAGTCAGTATTTTGAGATCATTCGATGCGGTGCGCTTAGACACCCCAAAGAGTTCCTGATATTGAGAATTGTAAATGATCCCTTTAGCTTTCACCGTTAGCAATACTTTCCTAAACCGTTCATCCAGCCCTAACCCCGTCAAATATTCTTCCGTATAAATATCTTTGAAGAATGTCACTACCACACCGCCCCAGGCTTCCTCAAATGCCGGTTCGGGCAAACCAGCTGTCTGGCATGCTGATAAGATAGTTTCGATGCCCCGTCCCCAGGATTCTATATAGCCTGCACGGAAAAATACTTCTGCAATATGCTTGTTACGCGGATGGGAGGCATGTTTTTTGGTTAGCTTTTCCAAAGGAATGTCGGCTGGTAGTTTGCCGGGGTTCCATAGCATTAATTTATCGTCATATACACTCAACTGTATCGTGGTTCCGGTATAGTCTTTATGAACAATCGCATTCAGGATGGCTTCTCTTAGTGCCGCTTCAGGATATTCCAATTTTTCAATACGTTGGATGCCTTCATAAGTAATTGGCGAAACCAGGTACCGTTCCTTGAGAAGGCGTATTACCCGGTCAACCATCTCGAAAATATTCCCCTCAACTGTATCCTGGAATTTTAGATCAGCATCAGAAACGCCAAATCTTCCGATCTTAAAATAACTGTGAACAAAGTAACGCATGGGCTTTTTACCAAATAATAAAATAGCGGCGGCTGTTAGTTTTCCATCAGGTGCAACCAGCTCTAAATTCTCCAATAAGCTGACCAGATCATCTTGAACGGCACCGGGATAAATACGACCACTTTTGATCGCTGCTTTTAGAAAAGCTGCTACCGCAGTTTCCTCTATTTCGTTGATAGAGGCATAATCCATACCCATATCATCCCATGTCCTCCCCATTTTTTGGAGTAAAAAATCATGTAGAGCTGTACCTTTTAATTCCTGTTTAGTACTGCCGCTTCTATAATGGTAAGTTCCGTGATAAGAAATAGGTATACTACTAACAGGCACGGTGATTTCCAGGTAACGCTTACCCGCCTTTTCTTGCAAGTTTACATCTACTACCAGTCCTAAATGGTTAACCGCCTTATTGGGGATATCTTCCATTAACTTGGCATAATCATCAATACCAGTAACATTACCATGATCATCGACACCTATAAATAGCTGACCACCTTGCGCATTAGCAAAACCGCAAATCCATTTCAGATATTCATCCCGCCAGGATTGTTTATATTCTATATTATGTTTTTCAGGCATTTATTTATCGATTGCTTTACAGGTTCTTGCAATGCTACAAGAATATGTAATTATCCTTAAATTCTAATACACGAGTTAATCGCACTCATCGTTATCCAAAGTCCATCAATTTATCCGCTATCCCCTGTTTTACATCATCTTCAAACCCGGCCCAGTAATTTTGAGTAGTGGAAAGACTATGGTGTCCCAAACTTTCCTGAATAAGTTCCATCTTAGCGCCGCTGCGGATTGCTGACGTTGTAAAAGTATGTCGGGCATAGTAGGTAGAAATAGCAGTATCAAGTTCTAAATCTTTCGCCAACTTCTGTAAATGTTGGTTTACAAACCGAATAAAATTTTGGTTGGCACGCATTTTTTCCGTCTCATTCATAGATTTGTTTAGGATTGGGAATACGTAGTTATCCGGTACAATAGGTTTAGTACCATATCGTTCGATCATTGCACGGATTGGCTCAGTAAGCGGTACGATGATCGGTTTAGGTTTATCTTTTGTAGTATAAAGTGTTTTATGGCGCAAGAACGAAAAAGACTTTTTATGGATGTCTTTATATTTTAGTTCCGCAATATCGCGGAAGTTCATGCCATTACATTGATAGCTGAAAAACCAAAAATCTCTTGCTTTTTCCTTGTAGCTGCTCGGTTGCAGTTCTGCGGTGTACAATTTTTTTAGTTCGGATTTATCAAGGGCTTTTTTTATGTTCTGACCAGTAGGTATTTTGTATTTCTTAAAGGGGTATAGATCGGCCACAATACTCCCTTCCTCAATGGCCTGGTTAAATATAGCACGAAGTGGACGCAGATAAATGCCAACTGTGGTTTTTGACTTTCCCTCGGCCACCATCCATTTTTCATAACGGTTCAAAAAATCTACAGTAACGGACGCAAAAGATAGACTCGTAGCCGGTTGCTTGACTTTACCTGCAAAGGCTAGTAGTGACTTCATGCTTAGCGCATAGTTAGATGCGGTGCCTGCACGCTCGTTTTTGGTCAACTCTGTAATATAATTCCGGTAATGTGGCACTACGTCCATTGCACTCAATGGCGCACCAAACATTTCCCTTTCAAATTTAGCCAATACAAATACACCGTCCATCTTTGAAATAATCGTGTTGGCTTTAACAACGATGCCATCCAACGCAATTTTAAGGTCCTTGTACGCTTTCTTCGGCTTAGTCGCTAAATAAGATTCATCAAATTGCTCCGCTAGGAGGTAACGGCCCGTATGGTAATGCCTAATATCAGTCCTCGACATATACAATCTTAGCTTTACCGGTGCTTTTTCTCCTTTTTCGATCTTCCGCTCGTCCAGGTATAAATTTACTTTAACAGCCATATTTCGTGATTTTTTAGAAAATGCTATTTTTTTTCTCACACAAATTTTTAAGAATATGCTAAATTACGCAGCAAACGCAATAAATGCAAGTTTTTTTCTCACACATTTCTCACACAATTGAGCAAAAAATGGCAAAAAATCGATAAAATTGATAAACATAAAACTATATAAATTACTTAAAATCAATAATATATAAAAATAACAAAACATCGATAAATGGTGTCCTTTGACTGTTAATCAGAGGGTCGCTGGTTCGAGCCCAGCCTCAGGAGCAAAAGCCTCACAGAAATGTGAGGCTTTTTTTGTGGCTTCAATATTTGTTTCTTTTAATCTGTAAAACTGATAATTGCATTTGCCGCACGCTCATATCCACCGGCTTCCCGTATATGTTTTTGCATCTCTGACACAGATTTTTTTATCGTTTCATTCTTCCATACTTTTTCAGTAGCGTCACCAAGAGCATCTGCGGTAAGGCTGTCGGGCTCGAGCACCGCGCCTAAATTTAATGCCTCTACACGATTGCCCGTTACACGTTGTTCGCGGATAGAAGGAAGCACCACAAGCGGAACACCGTAATACAAACTTTCCATCGTGCTGTTTAATCCTCCATGCGTGACGAATACATCCACATGTCGAAGTATGGCAGTCTGCGGAACACTTCGCCTGACCAGGAAATTGTCCGGGATAGTCCCTAATTCTTCCAGGTCAGTCACTTCACCCGCCGAAATCAATACGCTCCATTTCGGATCGCTGAAAGCAGAAAAACATTTCCGGTAAAAGTCCGGCTGATTATTTCTAAGCGTACCCAATGAAATATAAACTTTTATAGTTTCTCTTTTATCGTCATTGAGTAAGGGCCACGGTACGGATGAAGGTTCGCGAAATGATGGCCCCGCAAACAAAAAGCGATCGTCAAATTGTTCAGCATCCGCCTGAAAAGCTTTTGGCATAAAAACCAATGTCAGTTTTTCTACCTGTTCCAGTAGCTCCCGGAGGGTAAGTACTGGCAAATGATAGGCAGTAGCTAACGAAGAAAGAGATAATTCTGCGGTTTTAGCAAGGGCGGCAAGCCTTGGGTCGTCAAATGGTCCGTCAACAACTCTGGGTTTCCGGAGTGCATGAAAGGGGCGAAAACCAATTATCGGCAGGCTAAGTATTTGTGCGGCCAGGCGTCCCCATAAGAGCAGTGTATTGCAAATCAAGACATCCGGCTTAAGCTGACGTAGCAGCTCTACTATTTGCGGCACGATGTGTTGCGCGTCACGTGCTATTACGAAAGGTAATAGCGCCAATTCTTTGTCTCCCGGCGCAGGACCCTGCCTTTGCTGCGTTCCGGGAATTACGATGGGTATACCTCCACAGTTTTGGATTAACTGGTGGCTGGATTGGCCTGTAAGGTAATAAACCCGATGTCCGCGCTGTGCCAACTCAGCAACTATCGGAAGCGTGGGATTGATATGGCCTTGCGCAGAAATATTTATAAAAACATAAGTCGCCATAAACTTTTTTACGCGCAATATAATATCAAACCTTACCGTAGTACCTATTAGCAAAGTAAAGTTTGCGTAAAATTTGATTTCAAATCCTTTTACGTATGCGGCTTAACGATTGTGGCTTAACACCTACATAAGAAGCAATATGGTATTGGGAAACCCTTTGCTGAAGATCTGCATGGTTATTTAAAAACCTTTCGTAACGAACCTGGGGTGTTTCGGTATAAAATGAACTTATATCCTGCAGTAACTGCACAAAAACTGCTTCAATTGCCCTTCTGCCAAACCGTTCGCCTTCCCGAACATTCGCATAAAATAATTGTAGGTCCTTATGCGAAATAACGAACACAACACTGTCTTCTAAAGCCTGAATAATTTTTGAAGATGGTTTTTGAGGGAGAAAACTTTCGTAATTACACACATACTCATTTTCCTGGGAGAAGTCATATATTTTTTCCTCCCCATCATGATTAATATAAAACCGCATTAATCCCTTTTCAACAAACCCAACATGGGTACAAATTCGCCCCTCTTCTAAAAAGAAATCCCCCTTTTTATATATTTTTTCTTTAAATAAAGATTTTACGATGTCAACCTCTGCAGGACTAAGCGTTATCAGACTTTGTATGCTGGTAAGTAAGCTATTTATCATTATGGGGTGTTATTGTAAATTGACGTAACATCTTAATTTATAACCTTTGTATCAAAAATAAATAAATCCCCCACAACGAAGCAAAGGAGAATGCGCAGCGTATTTAATATTAATTGTTAAGGCAAAGAATGAAACCTCATTTCGACCGGTCGTAATAAATGCCGATCATCAAGAGCCATGCTCCTGAAATAAGGAAGGCGAATAAAACAATGATTCCGATAGCAGCGATGTAAAGTCCTGAACTAAATCCGAGAATAAGGAAAATTGCACTTACAACTTCGGCCAGATAACATAGTGTGCCGCCTGCCAAACGCGGCATTTTTAATCCGATAGAACTCATACCTGCCTTGATAGCTATAACGTAACCCCGGATAAAGATAATTGTTGCAATGAGCCAGAGCACAAGCCACTCAAAACCCAGCGCTTCGGGATATTGATTGCCAATAAGCGCCAAACTGCTTGCCATAAAAATTGCAGAGAACCCCGTGAGCATGTTAATTGCCCGGTTTTTATGTGTGGTGTTTTGGATAATGATTTCGTGATTGATCGACATGGCTACAAAAATCAACCCGGCAAGTGCCGCCGCACCGCCACCTACCATCACGAAAAAGTTAATCCATTGCGCTAACATAAAAATATATTTTTTCTCTGTTATAAATTACAGTGGGTACAATAGCAAACATGCCGTTTATATATCCGAATATAAGTTTATTTCGGATATGGCGGAAAACTGTGTGGCTCATTTTCAAAAAAAATTGTGCCTATGGCGTACTAAGCGAATTTGATCGTTGCCAATTCCAAAATTGTATATTTGAATCCATAAATACTTTTATCAGCAAAGGAGCTGAACAAACAATTGGCCTTACACGAAGAAGCTAAACACAAAGAATTGCTTTTGGCGCATATGAGCGCGGCCTTTCCGTTACAGGAGAAGGAAATAAAGGAGCTATTTTTACTTTTTACAGAGCGAAAAGTAAAACGGCGTGGCTTTATTCTGCACCAGGGCGATATTTGCAAACATTTCACCTTTGTAGTTTCAGGATGTTTTAAAATGTATGCTATTGACCAGGCCGGGAAAGAGCATAACCTTGAATTTGCCGCCGAAAACGAATGGGTAAGCGATCTTTCCAGTTTTTATTCAGAAAAGCCCGGCAGTGTTTATATCGAAGCGATAGAGCCTGCAGTGATACTGCAAATAACTCGTCCGGATTTGATTTATCTGTATGCCAATTACCCCAAGTTTAACAGCACATTCCGTATTATTATTGAGCGCAAATACATCGAACTACAAAACCGGGTGCTGCAAAATATCAGCGCTACCGCCGAAGAACGGTATGTAAATTTCATCACACAATACCCCGCACTGGCTTCCCGACTGCCCAACACGCAGATTGCTTCCTATCTGGGCATCACCTCAGAATTTTTGAGTAAAGTAAGAAAAGACCTGGCACATAAACGCTGAACCCTTAAGATATATTAAGGGTATTTCTTAAGATCGTTTATTGGTCAGTGCTGCTGCAGATCAGGACATTTGTATTGTTAATAAACAAAGAAACAATATAAAATGAATGATTTAATGAAAGCTATTGTACTGTTAAACGATAAATTAACAGTACAAAATATTGAAAAGCCTACAGCGGCGGCAGCTGGCCATTTGATTTTAAAAATGAACTCTTCTGCTATCAACTCGGGCGATAAGTTTTTCCTGAAACATCCCACACCTCCTGGTACTGTAAAAAGCCTTTATGATGTTAAAGGCGTATCAGGAGTTGGCGAGGTTTTGCAGGTTGGCGAAGGCGTTCCAAACGAGTACAAAGGGAAAAATGTAACCTTCTATCGCCAGCTACAGTTTAGCGAAAGTGTTGTGGGTTCATGGAGCGAATATGCTCACGTGCATTTTTTAGATTGTGCCGTCCTGCCCGAAAGCGTGGATCCTGAAGATTATTCGGGCTCCATGGTAAATATCATTACTCCTTATGCCTTTTTAAAACAAATAATTGCTGAGGGCCATAAAGGTATTATCAGTACCGCGGGCAATTCGGCAACTGGTATTGCATTGTTGGGCTTTTGCCTTACTTACAATTTTCCATTAATATCTATTGTGCGGAATGAAGATGGCAGGAAAGAGCTGGAAAAGCTTGGTGCTAAAAATATTGTTGTGCAGCGTGATGCTAACTTTAATCAGCAACTAACAGAAACAGCACTGGCACTCTCGGCCACCGCAATTTTTGACGGCGTCGGTGGGCAAACATTAAGTACTATACTGCCGTTAATCCCGAGAAGTTCGGTCATTTATTCTTATGGATATATTGGCGATAGCGATCCGTTTACTTTTCATACCAGTACATTGGCCGTGAAAAATATCACCATAAAACCATTTGCCAATACCAGTACCGAAACGGTTAAAGATCCCGAAAAATTAGAAAAGGCATTGAAGGATATTGGTGAGCTTATTCATATGCCTCACTTTAAAACTAAAATCGGGAAAAAATTCCGCCTGGAAGAAATTGACGAGGCCCTAAAATATATAGGCAATAATGGTAAAAAGCCTGTTTTATATCATGGCTAATTAAAAACTCTCTTAGCTATGCAATGCCCTTAAAAAGTCGCACACTATTTGAGGGCATTTTTATGGCTAATAACAAGATGTTCAACATATTTTCACTATTATTTATATGCCCTGAAAGCGAACGTGATGTGTTCGCTTTCGATACAGCCCTGACGCATTATAAATTTATAATTTATTTATATTCAACACTTTATTCATCTGGCATTATATTTTTATAATGTATTCCTTTACAGGCAAATAAAGACGCTGCATCATGATTAAAAATTACTTTAAAATCGCATTCAGGAGTTTCGGACGACATAAGCTATTCACGCTGATCAACGTTGTAGGTTTATCAATTGGTATCAGCGCCGCGCTGGTTATATACCTTATTGTACACTACGATTTCACTTTTGATAAATTTCACAAAGATGACGACCGGATATACCGGGTAGTGAGTAATTTCACTTTTCAGGGACAGCCCACTTATAACAACGGCGTTTGCGGCCCGGTGCCCGGAGCCCTTAAAAGCCAGGTTACAGGCGTTGAATTTACTGCGCCGGTTTTTACCTTATCGCCTGATGTGTTTATTGCCAGAAAAAATAATACACCAACGCGCTTTAAAGCTCAGGAGAAAGTAGTACTGGCCGATCAGCAATATTTTAAAATATTTAATTATGTGTGGCTGGCTGGCTCATCTGCTCATGCGTTGGATGCGCCAAACCACGTGGTGTTAACCTCCGATAGGGCCAAGCTTTATTTCCCATCGCTCAGCTACGATCAAATAATCGGAAAGGTAGTTACTTATGATACTATAAAAACAACTGTTAGTGGTATTGTACAAAGCATAACAGAAAATACCGATCTTTCTTTTTATGATTTTATATCCTTTGGCACCGGCACAATCAATAAAGATCTGGCCGACCAGATACAGGTAAAAGAATGGGAAAGTACTACCTCCGCATCGAACGTTTTTATTAAGCTTTTTCCAAAAACTGAACCTGCCAGTGTACAAAAGCAGTTAAATGCTATTTTAAAGAAAAACAGCCCTCCGCGCCCCGATAATAACGCAAGCACACACGCTTTTGCACTGCAGGCGCTCGGCGATATGCACTTTAGCGAAAAATATGGAATTTTTGATTTTAGCACTCCTGCCAGTAAAAGAACGCTTTATGGCTTACTGGTAATTGCATTTTTTTTACTGCTGTTGGGCTGTATCAACTTTGTTAACCTCACCACCGCACAGGCCGCACAGCGCGCAAAGGAGATAGGCATCCGCAAAACTATGGGCAGCAGCAGGCAGCAGCTTATTATTCAATTTTTGAGCGAAACTTTTATTGTTACCGCGCTGGCGGTGCTTATTTCAGTAATGCTTGCACCGTTTATACTAAAACTATTTGCCGATTTTATACCCAAAGATGTTAAAGTTGATTTTGCCCAGCCTTATTTAATTATATTTTTAGTGGCACTAACGTTGGTGGTGAGCTTTGCTTCGGGCTTTTATCCCGCAATATTACTTTCGTCATACAAGCCGGTATTGGTTTTAAAAAATCAGGCAAGTTCTAAGGGCAGTAAAACCCGCAATGCCTGGCTGCGTAAATCGCTTACGGTTACGCAATTTGTAATTGCTCAATTTTTTATAATGGCTACCGTATTGGTGAGCAAACAAATTTATTATGCACTGCATAAAGACCTGGGATTTAAAAAGGATGCCATTATTGTGGTTGAAAGTCCGTGGAAAAACCGCACACCGGCTCGTAACCAGGTTTTTGCAAACAAGCTGCGTGCCTTGCCGCAAATAGCAATGATAAGCGTGGGTAGCGGCGCACCTTCATCAAACTCAACCCGCTCCACTTTTGGCCTTTATAAAGACGGCAAAAAAGAAGTAAAAACAGAAGTTGAATTAAAATCAGGCGACCAAAATTATATTAAGTTATACCACATTAAACTGCTCGCAGGCAGAAACATACAAATAACCGATACCGGAAGAGCCATCGTCATAAACAATACCTATGCTAAATTACTTGGATTTAGAAATCCGGCGGATGCGATAGGCAAACGGCTTGAAAAACTCGACAATGATAAAGGTGAAACCATAATAGGCGTAGTTGCTGATTTTTACGAAAGATCATTGCATTCGACCATTAATCCTTTAGCCATTTTATATGCAAATAAAGGGTACGAAACCAGCACATTCCATATCGCCTTAAAACCTGAAACAGCGGGCGGCAATGAGTGGAAAACGGCTATTGCCAGTATGAAAACCGCCTGGAAGAGCGTTTACCCTGATGATGACTTTGATTATCATTTTTATGATGAAACCATAGCCAAATTTTATAACAGCGAACAACACACTTCTACATTATTAACCTGGGCCACGGGCTTGTCTATTTTTATCAGCTGCCTTGGCCTGTTAGGGCTTGCCATATATACCACCAATTTACGCACCAAGGAGATTGGTGTACGAAAAGTATTGGGTGCCACCGTTGCACAAATAGTAACGTTACTATCAACCGAATTGGTACTGCTTATTTTGCTGGCATTTTTAATAGTAAGCCCGGTTGCCTGGTGGGCTATGAACAAATGGATGCAAAGCTTTGCCGATAGAACCACCATTAGCTGGTGGATATTTGCACTAAGCGGCGGCGGAATGTTGCTGGCTGCAGTAATTACCTCCAGCTTTCAAACGGTTAAAGCGGCCATTGCTAATCCCGTACGCAGCTTGAGGAGTGAATAGAATGACGTATAATAAAAAAACCGGCCTTAGCCGGTTTTTTTATGCTTTAACCTTTATTTGTATATTAGTGTTGCCAATAAAAAGCATAAACAATGTCGAACCTCAACTACATTTTCCCTTCTTTTATCGTTTCAAAAATAAAAGATTCGGTATTATTTTATGTAGATCAGCTTGGATTCGAAGTACGGTATTTTGGCCCTGAAGATGATCCATTTTTCGCCATGGTGGGTCGCGATGATATTTCCATTATGCTGAAAGCAATTGCTGAGGATATTAAACCTATCCCCAATCATACCCGGCACGAATGGGCCCGCCTGGATGCATTTATCAGCGTTGCCGATCCGGATGCTTTATTTGAGGAATACAATTCGCGCGGTGTAACATTCCATCAGCCGCTTCGCGACGATAACGACGGTCTGCGTGGATTTGAAGTTGCGGATGCCGACGGCTATATTTTATTTTTCGGTCGACCAAAAGCATAAGCCGTTAACTAAGGATATTTCATTAGATATGAATACAACTTATCCAAAGATCAAAAGCATGAGTCCCCAGTTGGTGGTTGCCGATCTGCAGCGCGCGCTCGACTTTTATACCCGGCAATTGGGCTTTAAAATAGATTTCCTTTACGAAGATTTTTATGCCGCAATTGGCATAGATGGCTATACCATTCACCTTAAATTGGGCAAGGCAACAGCAAGAGCATACAGCTTAAAAAATGAAGATCTCGACCTGGTTTTTTCGGTAGAAAACATTGATCAGCTTTTCGAAGCTCTTCAAAGCCGACAGGAAGTTATCATCCAACAGCTACGGCAAATGCCTTATGGCCGCGAGTTTTATATCGCCGATCCCGACGGTTATATACTAGGTTTTGTAGAAGCAGAACAAGCCGTAAATTGATCCCGGTTGCAAGTTTTTGTACCATTTTGTGTCAGCTTGTCCCATATTTGGTGTCAACTTGTTGATTTACATTGGAGCTGTGTTTCAGTTGTATCAGGTTGTTTTTTATGTATCATGTATTCGTGAGACAAGACAAAATACCAGGCGCATATCATAGCGATCAAGAAACGACTGCTATACGCTGATGCTCCGCTGCAACCTCAGCAGCAAGCTCATTAAAAATTTATTATTTTTGATAGGATGAAAAACCTAAATAATGTTTGACCAGTTCAGAGAAAGGTTCCCAATGCTTAACCACAAATGGGATGAATATATAAGTTATTATAACCGCATAGAAGTTCCGGCTAAAACGGTGCTGCTTAAAGAGGGCGATGTTTCGCATAAAGCTTTTTTTATAGAGAAAGGCTGTTTAAGGGCCTGGTTTAACAACAACGAAAAAGACATTACTTTTCAGTTTGCTTTTGAAAATGAAATACTATCTGGCGCGGAGAGTTTCCGAAAAAGTATTCCAAGTTTTTTTACTATTGAAACTATTGAGCCCTCGGTATTGCATTGGATCCACAAAAAGGATCTGGATAAAATTGTAGAGGAAACCAGCCAGATACCCGAAATGAAGGATAACATGCTCAATGCTGCATTTGACAGGCAATACCACTACATGAAACATTTTCTTTCCTTTATAAGAGACACGCCCGAACAGCGATATTTAAACCTTATTAAAGAAAGTCCGCACATAGTACGGCGTGTGCCCCAGCAGTATATCGCCACCTACTTGGGCATTACGCCGGTATCGCTAAGCCGTATCAGAAACCGGCTGACCAAATAGCAAATTATCTTTTGTTAAGAAATCACTGCGTCTTTTACTTCTTATCTTATGTAAACTGCTCTACTCCTTGCTATTGCTGATTTTTGATAAAAAATATAAAAATCATGAAAGCAGCAATAATAAATAAGCTTGGCGCCACACCACAGTATGTGGATTTTGCCAACCCAATTCTCGTTGATGGTGAAATACTTGTTGATGTAAAAGCAGTAGTGCTGGAAAACTTTGAAAAGATGGTAGCCAGCGGCGAGCACTATTCCAGCAAGAGTATGTATCCGCAATTCCCGGCGGTTGTAGGTAACCGGGGTATAGGCATGACCGCCGATGGTAAACTGGTTGGTTTTGGTATGATGCGACCACCTAATGGTGCATTTGCCGAAAAAGCCGTCATAAAACATTTTGTGCCTATTCCGGATGGGATGAATGCGGCAATGGCGGCGGCTATCCCACCTTCGGCGCTCACCTCTTTTCTGCCATTAAAGCATACAGCAAAAATTGAAAAAGGCGAAACCGTTTTGATCAATGGAGCAACAGGCGTTTCGGGAAGAATGGCTATACAGGTGGCTAAATTGCTGGGAGCAGGAAGAGTTATTGGCACCGGCCGAAACGATGCATCGTTAAAGCTATTAAAAAGCCTGGGGGCCGATGCGGTTATCGATTTGAAACAATCGGACGAAGCGCTTTTAGAAAACTTTGAAAAAGAAAAAGGCGAAACCGGTTACGATATTGTTATTGATTTTCTTTGGGGGCGACCTGCCGAAATATTGATGAAATCTTTTATTCCGAAAGATATGCGGCTGCCGTCAAAGCGTATCCGCTACATACCTATTGGTGCCAAGGCCGGTGCAGGTGCTTACATAACCGGCGAAATGCTGCGTACATCGGGACTGGAAATATCAGGCATGGGAAAAGTAACGCAGGAAGATATAGGAGCTGGATGCGATTTGGTATGGGAATGGATAAAAGAAGGTAAATTATATATGAATATTGAAGAAGTGCCTCTTGCCGACATCGAAAAAGCCTGGTTAAGGAATGATCTTGATGGGAAAAGGTTGGTTATTATCCCTTAAGTGGCTTCGCATTTTATATAAATGTCATTTCATCTAATTTCTATTCGTTCAATAAGACGATTGGATATTAGATGATTTATTTTTTGGCAAACTCCTTCCTTATCCTGCTTAACGAAGTATCGGTTATTCCCAGATAGGAAGCGATGTATTTTAGCGGCACATTTTGAATAATTTCAGGATGCGAGTTAATTAACTCCGCATAACGTTGCTCAGCGGTCTCCTGCACCATTGATAGCATTCTTTGTTTTAGCAAGCCATATTGGTTAATGATGTTTAATCGTCCAAATTCACGAAACTCTGGGAAGGTATGGAAGTTTGTCTGCATATCTTCATAAGTCAAATACCAGGTCTCGCAATCTGTTAGCGCCTGGATATATTCTTTTGAAGGGATTCTTTTAAAGAACGATAGCAAATCGCTGAAGAACATTCTTTTTGAATAAAACCCGGTGGTAACATCATTTCCATCAAAATCATAAGTGTATGACCTGATGATACCGCTCTCAATAAAATGCGATTCGTTACAAATAGCGCCTTGTTTTAGCAAATACTCGTTTTTGGTTATTTTCCTGACTTTAAATTTTTCGGCCAATTGCTCCGCTTTGCCGGGATTCATCGGCAACCCATTTTGAAAAAACTGAATTAAATTAACTTTATCCATCGCCCAGTTTTTAAAAATACTAAAAAACTTTTCCAAAAATCGAAGTCGCTGTATGTCCTCCAAAGCCAAAGGTATTGTTCATGGCAAAATTTACCTCTTTTTTGAGTGCATTGCCTATGAGTATATTTAAACCCTCGGGTGCCAACTGATCAATTGATTGGGTATTAATGGTGGCCGGAATTAGCTGATCGCGGATAGCCAGTATAGTTAAAATAGCTTCCACCGCTCCGGCAGCACCCAGCAGATGTCCGGTCATTGATTTTGTTGCACTGATTACCACTTCCCTGTTATCGTCAAATGTAGAAGCTATAGCCTTTAACTCGCTCAGGTCACCAGCGGAAGTAGAAGTGGCATGTGCATTAATGTAGGCAATATCCGAAGCATTAAGCCCTGCGTCTGCCAGTGAAGCTTTCATACCCAATGCCGCGCCACGCCCTTCTGGATGCGTAGAGGTTAGATGATAGGCGTCTGTAGCCATGCCGCCGCCCATAAATTCTGCATAAATGGTGGCACCCCGGCTCACTGCGTGTTCATATTCTTCCAGGATTAGTGCTCCCGCACCTTCACCGGCTACAAATCCATCTCTTTCTGTATCAAACGGCCGGGAAGCAGTTTCGGGGCTATCATTTCTTTTTGAAAGCGCCTGCGAAGCATTAAAGCCGCCAATAGAAGCAGGCGTAATTGACGCTTCTGATCCACCTGCAATCACCACATCGGCCCTCCCTAATCTGATCAAATCCAATGCATTTATAAGTGCGGTGTTTGATGAAGCGCAGGCCGAAACAGTACAATAATTAGGGCCATACAAATCATATCGCATGGCAATTATGCCGGCGGCTATATCTGTAATAATTTTAGGGATAAAAAAGGGATTAAACCTCGGTGTGCCATCGCCACTGTGAAACTCCTGTAATTGTTGTTCAAAAGTGGAGATCCCGCCATATCCCGAGGCCCATATTACACCAATTTTCGCTCTTTCTGAATCTGTTATTCCTTCAAAATTCAGTCCTGCATCTTTTATGGCTTCATCAGCCGCAGCAACGGCATATTGTGTAAACAAATCGTACTTCCTTATGTCTTTACGGTCAAAATAATCTTCAGCATTAAACCCTTTTACTTCGCACGCGAAATTGGTTTTGAATTTTGATGTATCAAATTTAGTTATCAGTCCGGCAGCCGACTTTCCGGCGATACAATTACTCCAAAACTCGCTTACATTATTACCCAATGGATTAATGGTACCCAATCCGGTTATTACTATTCTTCTTTTTTTCATACTGAATGGTATCTATTTATTCAAAAAAAATTATAAGAGCTCTATTTCTCTTTTAAGCTTGGTGAGGATGTATTTGAATGCAGCATAATCACTTAACGATCTTGAAACCAGTATGGCACCCTCTATAAGCGCTATCATATATACAGCAAAATCGCCGGGGGCTTCGTTTTTGGAAAACTCGTTATTTAAAATGCCTTCTTTTATAATTGCGGCTGTTGTTTCTTTCCAGGATATTAATGCATCTTTTGCCCGCTCAAATAGCAGGGTATTAGCATCATCTGTTTCAATAAGGGCATTTTGAACAGCACAACCTCCATTAGTTGCTAGGGAAGGATAATAGTCGAGATAAAAGTCAATGCTGGCAATTAGTTTTCCCTTTGCGGTAGTTTCCGAATTAACTCTTTGTGACATAGCATTGCACAGTTGAGAAAAGTTATAGTCGAAAACTTTTAGAGAAACATCTTCTTTATCTTTAAAATTGGCATAAATACTGCCTTTAGTTAACCCAGTAACTTTTTCCAGATCGGAGAGTGACGTACCAGTGTAGCCCTTCTTATTAAAGAGTACTGATGTTTTCTCAATAATAAACTTTTGAGTATCCGCCGCAGGAATATGTGCATTACGCCCCATTCGGCAAATATACATACCGATAAGTATGTATCCAAAAATATTATTGATTAATTAAGTTCGATGGCAATTGCCAATATAACTACTCGTGCTTTTAGCTCAATATTTTAGCCGGGGTGATTATAATTTAAGGCATCAGTTTAACCGATAAAGCATCGGCAACTTTATCCACTCCTTTTTGGTCTTTAACCCTTGCCTGTCGCAAACGCTCTATGGGGTCGCCAACAAGTTTAACTAATATGATGCTTAATATAATTGTTGCAAATATGGTTATCAGTTGCAAATTATGTGTAATTCCTAAAGCCTTTACAGTGTTGAAAACCAGCATATGAGTAATATAAATAGGATAAGAAAGTTCACCGATAAATTTATCAAGTTTAAATTTTTTAGTATAGCTAAATAAAAATGGCATCGATAAAAACACAGTCACAATGTATATCCGGTACGTAAAAAAGGTTACGCTTATAAACGAGAAACAGACAGTAAACACGCCTATAAAAATCAGCAAAGCCGGGTAAATAAACCGGGGTATTTTAATATCCTTTACCTTTCTGTATAGGTAATAAGAAAGTGTACCTAATAAAAAAAACATCAGTTCAAAAGGGAAAAACCGGTACACCCATGGGTCGTTATTAAGCCCGTGCCCCAGGAAATATGTTTTCAACGCCACCGAGGCTATTATTAAAGTAATGATAATAACGTATTTTCTTCTAACAATAAAAGGCGCTATCAGGTAAAACATCAACTCCAAACTTATGCTCCATGCCTGTGGCACTAACAAAAAAGTATAAACAAGCGGAGGTTTAGTATTATAAAAGTTTGATGTAAGAAAGAGTAAACCCGATTTTAAGTTTATTCCTAAAAAATAAATCACATCCTGAAAAAACAGAAAAATATTTGTCACCACCAAAAAAAAGCCGCTGGAAAAGCTAAGCGATTTGCCATAGGCTGCCCATGAACCCAAATTGCCCATATAGGAGTTTGCCGTATAGTTTGGAATAAAGGCGGCACAAATGAGTGTTAATATAAGGGCAACCCAGTAAAGCGGATAAAGTCTTAAAAAGCGATTAGTAATAAACAGTTTGTACGAATTATTTGCTTTAATATATTTCTCATTCAGGATGAGCGTGATGTAGAAGCCCGAAATCATAAAAAATGTTTCAACAGCAATGCGTCCCCCAACAAATTCAAACCCGAATAATTTTCCGGCGTGTGCTAATATGACCGATACAGCTAAAAGAAAGCGTAGTAAACCCATTTATTTTGTGAAATAGTAATTTATAAATGTATAAAAAAGATAATCTTATCTGCCTGCGCAGTTATACGATTATGCAGTTATACGATTATTTTGATGCGCAGGTACGATGTTACCCAACCGCCCCATCCATTTTGGCTACAACAACAGTTGATTCGGTTAAATCTGTGCCTCTTTTATTGTAGAACTTTGAATTATAAAAAAAGCAAAATGAAAATTATAGTGACAGGTTCATTAGGAAATATAGGCAAGCCATTAACACAATTGTTAATGCAAAAAGGCCACTCGGTAACGGTTATCAGCAGTAATCCCGAAAGGAAAAAAGACATTGAAGCTTTGGGCGCAACAGCTGCCATTGGCTCGGTAGATGATGTTGACTTTTTAACAGCTACTTTTACTGGTGCCGATGTGGTGCATGCCATGGTACCACCCAAATACAATGTGCCTGACATGATAGCACACGCGCGCAGAATAGGCAGCATTCAGGTACAAGCCATTAAAAACTCCGGCGTAAAACGGGTGATATATGTAAGTAGTTATGGTGCCGAACTGGAGAAGGGCGCGGGCCTTATTGTTGGCCATCACTACATTGAAAACGACTTGTTTAATTTGCCAGGTCTTGAAGCAGTCACCCTGCTTCGTGCCACGTATATTTATTATAATTTATACCGATTGGTGGATATGATAAAAAATGCCGGTGTTATTGCTGCAAATTACGGCGATGATGACCGCGTGGTAATGGTATCACCGGAGGATATTGCCGTTGCCGCAGCCGATGAAATTGAAAACCAAACACAGGGGAAGCATGTAAAATATGTAGCCAGCGATGAACGTACCTGCAACGAAATTGCCCGGGCATTGGGTGAAGCAATTGGCAAACCAGACCTAAAATGGATAACCATTAGCGACCAGGAAATGCAGAAAGGCTACGAAGCACACGGACTGCCAACAGACCTTGCTGCCAGCTTTGTGGAAATGTTTGGTGCCATTCACAACGGTTTATTGCACAAGGATTATGACCAGCATAAACCAAAAACCATCGGCACCGTAAAGCTCGAAGACTTCGCAAAACAATTTGCAGTGGCCTATAATCAAAAATAACTACATTGTAATAATGCAGCCATACAGAATAAAAAGCATCAACGAATATCACCAGTTAATGGGTCTTCCAAAACCGGAGCATCCTTTAATCAGTGTCATTAATCTGGCAATCCTTCAGCACATGCCTGTTGAGGTAAGCGCAAGCATGGTTTTTGATTTTTATTCTATTTCGATGAAAAGAGATTTCCACGCCAAAATGAAATACGGCCAGCAGAAGTATGATTTTGATGAGGGCATTATGTTCTTCATTTCGCCGGGCCAGGTTTTTGGAATTGAGGTTGAAAAAGGTTCTACCGTAAAAAGATCGGGATGGCTATTGCTGATCCATCCCGATTTTTTATGGAACTCGGCGCTGGCTAAAACGATGAAACAATACGATTTTTTCGACTATTCCGTAAATGAAGCTTTATTCCTTTCTGAAAAAGAAGAAACCACCATTATTGGCATGATGGAAAATATTCAGCACGAATATGAATCGAGGATTGACAAGTTTAGTCAGGATATCATCATTGCTCAGATTGAATTATTGCTTAAACATGCTCAGCGATTTTATAACCGCCAGTTTATAACCAGGCAAATAGTTCACCACCAGATGCTGGAGCGACTGGAAGATTTACTTACCGCTTATTTTAACGGCCGGGAAATAATTCAGAAAGGACTACCCACGGTTGCCCATATTGCACAATCATTAAACGTATCGCCGGGTTATTTAAGTGGGTCGTTAAAGGTATTGACAGGACTTAATACGCAGCAGCATATCCACCAAAAACTGATTGATAAGGCAAAAGAAAAACTATCAACCACCAATTTATCAGTAAGTGAAATAGCTTATGAATTGGGCTTTGAACATCCGCAATCGTTCAGCAAACTATTCAAAACAAAGACTAATTTCTCTCCGTTGGAATTCAGGCAATCTTTTAATTAAGAAAACGTCAGACAATCTTCACATTTAATGACAGCCGCAACCTGCATACATAATTTCATTACATTTGAGATGATATATGTTTGCCGAATTTGAAACTTTTATAAGGGAACGTACCGATCTTTCTGATGCCGACATCGAGGTGATACGCTCCCTTGCTATTGAAAAGATAGTGCGCAAAAAGGAAAGCTTGCTGCATGCCGGCGAGGTGTGCAGATACAAGATGTTTGTTTCTAAAGGTTTGTTAAGGACTTTTTGTACCAAAGAAGACGGCAGCGATTATATTCTCCAGTTCTCGCCCGAAAATTCATGGACAACAGACCCCGAAAGCTTTGATAAGCTGATCCCATCGGTCTGCAATATTGATGCACTGGAATACAGCGAGGTAATTATGTGGACCAAAGAGGATTTCAATTACCTGTTTGCCAACATCCCGGGCTTGAAGGCTTACACGCAAAAACTCATTGTCCAAAATATGTACGTGGTACGTCAGCGTGTGCTCAGCGTTATTAGCTCCACTCCCGAAGAAAAGTATGATGAATTCATCAAAAATTATCCTAATGTTTTTGCCCGTGTGCCTTTGCACATGGTGGCCTCATATCTCGGCGTTTCAACCAAAACCCTTAGCCGCATCAGGCACGCGCAATTGGTACGATAAATAAAAATCGCGTCAAATGTCCTCTCTTTCCAAAAAAGCATTGATCAATTTTGTGTTGTTGAAATACTAATTGAATTACTTATTAACACAACAAAAATATGCGTGTATTTGTAACCGGAGCCACAGGCTTCATAGGTTCTGCCATTGTGCAGGAATTAATTACAGCGGGACACCAGGTGCTTGGCCTCACCCGATCTGACGCAGGCGCTAAATCGCTTATCGCAGCTGGTGCCGAAGTGCACCACGGCAATATTGAAGACCTTGACAGCCTACGCAGCGGCGCTGCACAGGCCGATGCTGTTATCCATACCGCCTTTAATCATGATTTTTCAAAATTTTTAGCCAATTGCGAACAGGACAGGCGTGTAATTGAAGTACTTGGTAGTGTATTGGTGGGATCCAGCCGTCCGCTTATTATCACATCAGGCACCGGGATGGGTAATACCGTACCGGGTCAACCTGCCAGCGAAGATGCTTTTGATGAACATCATATCAATCCGCGTAAAGCATCTGAATTAGCAGGAGCTGCCGTGGCGGCAAGCGGTGTAAATGTATCGGTAGTGCGTTTGCCACAGGTTCATGATACCGAAAAGCAGGGACTTATATCGTATTTAATTACTGTAGCCTGCGAAAAGGGTGTGTCTGCCTATGTAGGCGAAGGACTTAACCGTTGGCCAGCCGTACATCGTTTTGATGCTGCCCGCGTTTACAAATTGGCTGTCGAAAAACAGCAAGCCGGCGCACGTTACAATGCAGTAGCAGAAGAAGGTGTACCGCTTAAAACTATCGCCGAAGTTATTGGTAAAGGACTAAAGATACCGGTAGTTTCCTTATCGCCAGAAGAAGCCGTTGCCCATTTTGGCTGGCTGGGCGGCTTTGCAGGTTTGGATTTACCAGCCTCCAGCGCGTTAACACAACAACGCCTGGGATGGCATCCTACAGGACCAGGTTTGATTGCCGACCTGGAAAATATGCGTTATTTTTAAGCCCTAAAAGCATGCTTTTTATAGCGATGGGTTTTAAAACCCATCGCTATTTACGTCGAAAATTCTATCTTCTACTCCGCTGCCATAACCAGCTCAAGTCCTTATCCCAACGTATCAAAAATTCTACCTAAAATCCCTTCGTTAAATATTGCAATCGATTGCGAAAAATGTATTTTTACGTTCTTATATTTTATAAACCATTCATTTCAGCTATGCGATTGAATTTAACCTCCTGCTTTTTCATGGCCTTTTTGCTGTTGTTAATAGATTCAACTACCTACGGCGCTGTAAAACTACCCGCATTGATCAGCAACAGCATAGTATTGCAACGGGATACCAAACTAAAAATATGGGGGTGGGCCGCTCCCGGCGAAAAAGTAACCATAACCTTTAATGGAAGAAAAGCCTCTGCAACCACCAATGATAGCGGCAACTGGTTACTATGGCTGCAACCCATGAAAGCGGGTGGCCCGTTTACGATGAAAATTAAAGGGAGTAACGAGATTATACTAACCGATATTTTAATTGGCGATGTTTGGTTCTGCGCCGGCCAATCGAACATGGTTATACCTATGGAACGGGTAAAAGAAAAGTATCCGGACGAAATAGCCAATGCTAACTATCCCGAAATAAGAAACTTTTTTATCCCCACAGTAGCCGATGTAACCAGACTGCATGATGATTTACCACAGGGAAGTAAATGGCTGCAGGCAAACCCGCAAAACGTTTTAACTTTTGGTGCGGCAAGCTACTTTTTTGCGAAAGATATTTATCAAAAATATCATGTGCCCATCGGCATTATTAACTCAAGCGTTGGCGGTACGCCTATTGAAGCATGGATCAGTGAAGAAGGGCTAAAGCAGTTTCCGAATGACGAGGCTATGATTAAAAACTTCAAGGATACCGCTTATATGCATACTCTGGTGCAGAAACAGGTTGCACTGGCAAAAGCCCGTAGAGAAGAACCTTTGCCCGAACCCGATAAAGGCCTCTCCGGCAACAAACCCTGGTACGATACAACATTTGTTCCGCAAGGCTGGCATAAATTCTGGCTGCCCGGCTATTGGGCAGATCAGGGCGTAAAAGACCTTAACGGTGTTGTTTGGTTTAGAAAAGAAATTGATCTGCCGCCGTCTGATGCAGGCAAACCTGCTAAACTATTTATGGGCCGTATTATAGATGCCGACGAAACTTATGTTAATGGTGTAAAAGTTGGCGGTATTACCTACCAATATCCACCTAGAAGATATGAAGTGCCCGCGGGTTTGCTTAAGCCTGGTAAAAATATAATTGTGGTCCGGATTACTAATACGGCGGGCAAGGGCGGTTTTGTGCCCGATAAAAATTATTCGCTTAATGTAGATGGACAAAGGATTGATCTTCGGGGCGATTGGCTGTACCAGGTAGGACAAGTATTTACGCCTAATAAACATTATAGCGATGATGGCGCCATGATGTCCATGCAAAACTCCCCAACCGGGTTGTATAATACCATGGTGGCACCGGTTATCAATTACTCCATTAAAGGACTCATGTGGTACCAGGGCGAAGCCAATACCAATCGACCTAAAGAATATGGACAGCTACTGCCCGCACTTATTGCCGACTGGCGCAATAAATGGCAGCAAGGCGAACTTCCTTTTTTATATGTACAATTACCCAATTTTATGGAGGTAAATTATTCACCGTCCGAAAGTCAGTGGGCGCAACTAAGGGAAAGTCAGCTTAAAACACTGGCCGTACCTAACACCGCTATGGCCGTAGCTATTGATGCCGGCGAATGGAATGATATTCACCCGCTCGATAAAAAAGATGTGGGCGATAGATTAGCACTTGCTGCCGATCATTTGGTTTATGGTGATAAAACAGTGGTTTATTCAGGCCCTATCTATCAATCGTGTAAAATTGATGGGAATAAAATTATTATCACCTTTACCAATACCGGAACCGGCCTGATGGCGAAAGGCGACGGAGAGCTTTATTATTTTGCTGTTGCAGGGTCGGATAAAAAGTATTTTTGGGCCAAAGCCACTATTGCTGGCGATAAGGTGATTGTTTATAACGATGCCATACAGGCCCCCAAGTATGTTCGATATGCCTGGGCCGATAATCCCGAAGGTGCCAATTTGTATAATAAGGAAGGTTTGCCGGCATCACCATTTGAAACAGATGATAAATAGTTAATTATGAATAGAAAACTAATACTGATACCGCTTATTTTGTTATTTGCTGTCGCGACAGTAAGGGCTCAAAAAGCACCCGATCTTAAAGTTTGGAACAATAAACAGTGCGCCGTTGTACTCACCTATGATGATGCTATTGATGTAGATCTGGACAATGTTATCCCCGCGCTTGACTCTTTAAACTTAAAAGGTACGTTTTATATCATCGGGTCTTCGCCGGTGGTATATAAGCGTCTTGATGAGTGGCGGCTGGCTGCAAAACATGGTCATGAGTTGGGTAATCATGCACTGTTTCATCCCTGCGATGGCAGCCTGCCGGGCCGTAGTTTTGTAACGCCGGATAACGACCGGAGCAAATACTCCGTCAGCCGTGCCGTAAGCGAAATAAGGGTTAACAATACCTTGCTGAAAGCCATCGACGGAAAAGACAAAAGAACTTTTGCCTATCCCTGCGGAGATCTGAAAATTGGTGATGTTTATTTTTATGATCAGCTAAAAAAGGATTTTGCTGGTGCGCGTGGTGTATGGGCAGGTAAGCAAACCGCCGATCAGGTTAAACTTGATAACATTGAATGTTACGGCATAAACGGCCAATCTGCAGACTATATGATCGACCTAGTGAAAAAGGCACAGCAAACACATACCCTGCTGGTATTCCTGTTTCACGGTGTGGGCGGCGGCCACAGCATTAATGAGCCCCTTGATGCGCACAGTAAGTTGCTGCATTATCTGAAAGATCATGAAAACGATATCTGGATTGCCCCTATGGTTGATGTTGCGGAGAACATAAGTGCATACCAGGCTGCGAAATAATTGAAAATTATGAAGATTAAAAGAAAGCGGAGCAATATCATTATTTTAAATAATTTCCCCAACCCTCTTTTTTGCTTGCAAAAGAGAGGGTGATCCAGCGCAGCGTAGATCGGGTGAGTAAATTTTACGAGCGGCATTAACGTAAATGCATTGGCGTATTGACTCATCCCGACGACGCTACGCGCAAAGAAGGTAGTCAAGGTAATTAGAAAAGTTTTCTCCTAAATAATGCTATCAGGATGACGCTCAATGCTGAAAAACTTACGAAGTTTTGAAAACTTCGTAAGTTTGATACCGATTTACATTACCGCACCAAATAACTCTCCGGCGGCCCTAAATAGCTTGGCTTCTCGCCGCCTGCATTAATTACTATTTTTTGTAATACAACAGCGGGGTCAACCATCCAATATTTTAAAATATGTTTGCCGGGCTTGCTAATTTGGTGCGTAGTAGTCAATATCTTTATATTATTACTTACATCCTTGCTCCAGCTTGCTTCTGATTTATCGGCATTGATGTTAACCACCTGCGGCTGCTCGTCATCTATCGAAACAGCATAATGTAGCCCGTCGGTGTTGGTGAAATCAATAGTTGGGGAAATATAAGCTTCCACTTTTACGGCACCTGTATCGGTTAAATTTACTTCATATTCCAGGTGCGGACTATTACCGCCAAGTTGTTGTTTTTTTGCCGTAACCGGTGATGGCATCATGCCTGACAAGGTTCTACCATAATCAGGAATAAGCATCCATTTAACCGCGGTGTTGTTAACAGCTTTGGTGTAGTGCTCCGCCTCGATCGATACGTAGCCATTATTTTCATGAAATCCCGGAGCATCAGCAGGGATGGTATTATTTATAGTCGCGTCAACAACAATTTTATTCCCGCTGGCATCGGTAATGGCGATCGGTGCACGTTGTGTCCCGGCAGGCACTTTAGTCCAATCAACATTTACCCAAATACGCTGCTGGGTTGACACTTTACCAACTCTTGGTTCAACAGTAATGAAAGGCTCGGTAGTGGTAATGGTAAAATCAAAGGAGCCTTGTCCGCGGTTAAAAATTTCGATGTAATGTCTATTCTGTTCGCCTCGCCCAAACTCAGGTAAAATGGCTTTACTTTGCTCCTGCGGCCACCACAATACTGATCCTTCAACAGCAACGCCCATTTGTATTTGTGATGATACAGGCAAATCGGCCATAATTACAGCAGGCATTTTATTTACCCGGGGTTCCTGCCAGTAGGTATAGCCAATATGGGTTTGATCCATCATGTGATCCCACTTACCATTTGCGAGCACTTTATTATAATAGTGCGATATGGCAGAGTCCCGGACATAAAATTGTTTCACACTATCGGCCATAATATTGACGGCCGCCCTGCCCTGTGCAGCGTAAAGCTTGTTTTTAGCAGCAGCGAAATACAACTCGTTCAAATTGGAACAAGCTTCAACCGGGTGCAATACCAATTGGTAATACGCATCTTTATATTGAGGATCAATTCTGTTACCCAGTTGCTGCGCCTCAATTCTTAATTGATTATAATCATTCACAACGGTCTCAAATTCGCGATAGTTGATGAGGCTGTAAGTGTTTTGATCTAATAATTCAGGCTTGCGTCGGCCATTGTATTGGGTATAAAGGGTTAAAATGTGTGCGATTTCATTTGCGTATTGCGCACCAAATTGTTGCGTAGCCCATAATTTGGTATACTCATCCAGTCGGCTGGCAGGCCACTTTTTGGGCGACCAGGCATAATCCAGAAAAAAGCTGATCGGGAACTCCATTGGCTTTAAATCACCAACATTTACCACCCACACCTGCTTGGCGCCGTATTCATAGGCCAAATGCATCTGTTCCAAGGTTTTACTGATAGGATTTGTATTGAGCCACTTATAATTCCGCGGACCACCCACATAATCAAAATGATAATAAATGCCGTAGCCCCCCTTGCGCGACTGCTCGCCAAGTTTAGGCAGCTTACGGATATTACCCCAGTTATCGTCGCATAGCAGTAAGGTAACATCATCAGGAACACGCATACCTCTATCATAATAATCCTGCACTTCTTTGTACAAGGCCCACATTTGGGGCGTTTGTGAGGCATCTTTCCCGGTAACGTCAGCAATAATTTTGCGCTGGTCGCCAACAATCTTTTCCAGCAACTTGATATTGCTGCCTTCGGTCATCGGCATATCGCCATCGCCACGCATCCCTACGGTAACAATGGTTTCTTTGGTGCCCATGTTCTCAATCCCTTTTTTCCAAAAGTTGCGTAATACTTCGCCGTTGGTGTCATAATTCCAGGCTCCGGTACCATAGCGCTTCCACTCCTGTTGCGCCCGGTCCATCGGTTCATGGTGTGACGTGCCCATTACTATGCCATATTCATCGGCCAGCGCGGGGTCGAGCTTATCATCATCATTAAAAGCATTGCCCCACATGGCGGGCCATAAGTAATTGCCTTTTAAGCGTAAAATAAGCTCAAACATTTTTTCGTACACCAGGTGATTTGCACCACCAAATTTCTCTTTTGTCCAGCCCGAAAATGCAGGTGCTTCATCGTTTATAAAAATGCCGCGGTATTTCACGGCTGGCTCGCCATCGGTGTACTTGCCGGGTAAAACGTATAAACTTTTCTGTTGCTTTACAGGTACATCGGCCCACCAATACCATGGTGATACTCCTATTTGGGTCGATAGATCATAAATGCCATAAATAGTGCCCCTTTTGTCGCTCCCCGCAATTACCAATGCACTCGTTACACCTGGCAACGGGTTTTGCACCACCTGGGTAATATGCGCTTCCCATTTGCCGGTAATACTGCTAACGTTTAGTTTCTTTAATTTAATCAGCTTATCTAATAAAGGGCTTTTCCCTATAGTGCCGATCAGGACTATTTGTTTTGTATTTGCAAGATTGCCTGTTTCAAATTTCGGCTCGGCATTGGTAACCGATTTAATGTCTGCTTGCAAACTTTTTATAGCCCTTATCACACCCGGGTATTCTGTTTCACTGCTATAAAGCGGAGCAGATGATCCGTTAGCTGAAAGACAAAAATACCCCGGACCATTATTTTCTGAAATGTACGCCGAAGTCCCCGGCGTCTGCGCCCGAACGGAACTCAATGCAATAAACGAGGTTACTATTAAGAACAGTTGAGGTTTCATTTCCTTTACAGATTGATGTTAGAAATTCACAACGCTCCAGTATGCTTTTTTAGGCTGAAAGTTTTGATCAAACAACAGCGGATAGTTTTTACGGCCCGCAACCGGATATTCGTCCAGCCAGGTGTATTTGTCCGATATATTCCAGAAGGTGACACCTGTTATGACATCTTTATAATCACGGAATACCTTAAACACTTCGGCATATTTATCAGCTTGTTTCTTCTCTAAATCGGGTGTATAAGCATCTGATTCACCAGGGCGCAGGCTACGTTTGTTTTTTTCCCATGGATAAATAGAAATATCCAATTCTGTGATCTGCACCTTTAGCCCCAATGACGAAAATTTCTTTATCGTTTCAATCAAATCTTTCTGATCCGGTTCATAAATGGACCAATGCGCCTGTAAGCCCACCCCATTAATAGGCACCCCGGCATCTACCAGCTTTTTTAGCAGGCGGTAAACGCGTTCACGCTTTTCGGGGCGTTCGGTGTTATAATCGTTATAAAATAATACAGCATTTGGGTCGGCCTCATGGGCATATTCAAAAGCTTTTACAATAAAATCCTCGCCACATATCTGGTACCATAAAGAGTTACGTAAAAATTTGGAGCTATCGTCATCGATAGCCTCGTTTACAACATCCCAGGCATAAATTTTCCCTTTGTACCGGGTTACAACAGCGGTAATATGATCTTTTAGCCGTTTCAACAAAACCTCTTTAGTAACCTGGTTACCATTGGCATCCTTAAATAGCCAGCTGGGCGTTTGCTCGTGCCAGCATAAGTTATGACCACGTACACGTAAACCATGAGCCTGCGCAAAGGCAACAATATCGTCTGCATCTTTCCAGTTGTAACGGCTTTCTTCGGGATGAATAGGGCCCATTTTCATGGCGTTTTCGGGAGTAAGACTATTAAACTGACTCAATATCAGGGATGCTTCCTGCGGGTTTTTCAGCGATTGGGGTGATACCGCAACGCCAATAGGAAAGTAGTTTTCATAATAATCTTTTAACCCTTTGCTTTGAACAGTTTGCGCGGTTGATTTTTGACTTATCAGTAAAGATGCCTGCAATATCAGGCATAAACTAACCTGTTTTATCACTTTTAATTTGATGCTCATTATTTAAATTTCTATCGATTTAAATCGGGTACAATAAAATGCATTAGCAGCCACGCTAAAATCTTTATATCTGGTAATAATAGCGCTGTGGCGCTGGTTTATATTTTACCGGGTTAATATAGCAATAACCACATTGGTATCGATTGCGTAAATCAAACGGTCATTGTTTTAATTTAAGCAATCGATTACAAATATATAGGAATAAATGAAGAATAAAACAGCAATCACACATCGTAACAAGCATCTTACGATGTGCTATTTTTGCAATCTCTTTGCATTATAGTGTTGAAAAAATCAACAAGCGTCTTTTAGTTACATTTCTGCTTTCTTTATTTAAATATCATATTACTAGTCTATTATGTTAATAATTATAAATAAAATACAAAAGCCAGCATTTATTTATCGAAATAACAAAACGATCGACAGCTATTTTCTTCAAATCGGGCAAAGCAAAATATTTTTTAAATTTTATTGCAATCGATTGCAATTTTAATTTTTCTTTTCTACTTTTATTCCTGATTATTCACCGATTATAAATTTTCTCTAACAAGAGCTTTCACCAGGCTCCATGTCATCCCTACTGATAAGTGTATACTGCTATGTAACCGCATGTATGCATCACACTTGTCCGTACCGACGCAAGGCTAATAAATGCTACTGTGTGAGTGTTAACCGATTATCTAAATGACTGTTCAAAAAACATATCCTAAAAGTCCTGGCTAAAAAATAAAACAAAAGGCTGCAAGCGGCCTGTTCATAACCTCAATTTTTTAAACCAACCTATTACACCAAATGAATTATGAAAAAACTTAGACTAACAAAATACTGGAGCGGATTATTAATGCTGATAAGCTTTAACCTGCTTTCTTTATCCCTTTTTGCACAAACAACTACCCTAAAGGGAACGGTAGTTGATGAAAAAGGAATGGCGGTAATTGGCGCCACTGTAAAACTAAAAGGCCATCCCGGCGCTGCCGGAACAGATATCAATGGCAAATTCAGCATTGAAGTTCCGCAAAATACAACAACCTTAGTGGTATCTTACCTGGGCTATATTACACAGGAAGTTGCTGTTAAATCCGGCAGCAATAATTTAAAAATAACGCTGGCACCATCACCCAATAACCTTAATGAGGTGGTTGTTGTGGGTTACGGAACCCAGCGCAAGCGCGATGTTACCGGCGCAATAGCCACCGTGAGCGGCGCTACATTGGCAATGGCTCCTTCAACAAACGTTATTGACCAGTTAAAGGGCCAGGCTGCAGGTGTTGACATTGTAAGCAATGGCTCAGGCTTGGGTAGTCCCGATCAGATCCGTATCAGGGGCAGCCGCTCACTATCAACCAGTTCATCAACCCTTAACAGTCTCGATCAGCCTTTGATAGTGGTTGACGGTATACCTTTTGGCGGCAACATCAACGATCTTGACCAGGACAATATTCAAAGTCTGGATATTTTGAAAGATGCTTCTGCTACTGCTATTTATGGTTCAAGAGGTTCAAACGGCGTTATATTAATAACCACCAAAAGAGGTCAAAAAGGCAAAGCTACAGTTAGCTATAACATGTATTATGGTAACTCAAATATTTTAGGCGAACTAAAAGTATTTAACGGACCGGAATATGCGCAGTTTAAAGCTTACTCGGCTCAGCTGAATACGTTAAACCCAGGCTCAAGCGGTTATCCGCTTACTCCTGCCGAACAAGCGGGCGTACAAAACGGAACCTCAACCGACTGGCAAAAACTTCTTTATCAAACAGGTCATAACTTAAACCAAAATATAACCTTATCAGGCGGTGATGATAACACCCAATACGGAATGGCTGCAGGCTATTTATATCAAACTGCAACTGTGCCCAATCAAAACTTCACCCGTTATTCGTTGCGTACTACTATCGACCGTAAAATAAACGACGCCGTTAAAGTTGGCATTAACAGCTTAACCACATTGAGTTATAATAATAACCCAGGAGGTACCGGAATTACCAGCGGATTAATGAGGTTAAGTCCTTTAACAGCACCATACAATGCCGATGGTTCTTTAAATCTTTTACCACAGGCTGGTTCAACAGATGCTTCAACAGTAAACCCATTGACGCTTAAAACTGATCCGACAGCCATCTACTCAAACACCCGCGAACTGAGAACATTTAACAGCTTATATGGCGAGGTTAATATTTTGAAAGATTTAAAATACCGTATTAACGTAGGTTTGGATTTCACCCAGGTAAACGGCGGTAATTATACCGGTGCTGATACTTATGCCAACAGCAATATTACCACCCTTGCCCAGGCCACCACACAGGTTACCAATGATGAGGCTTATACCTACACCATTGAAAACTTGCTGACTTACGATAAGGTATTTGGCAAAAAACATCACCTTACCGTTACAGGCTTATTCAGCACACAAAAGGATCATACCGAAAACTCTCAGTTTAATGGTATTGGTTTACCTGCCGACTATATTCAGAACACCAACCTTGCGCTCGCAGGCACCATCAGTGCAAGCCCTAACACCAGTACTAATCCTACAGCCAATTATTTTGCCGAAAGAGGTTTAATATCTGAAATGGCCCGTGTAAACTACGGCTATGATGATCGTTACCTGATCACAGCTACTGTACGTCGTGATGGGGCATCAGTATTAGCGCCAGGCCATCAATACCTTACTTATCCAGCTGTTGCTTTAGGATGGAATATCATTAACGAGCAATGGATGAAAAACAACACCACTTTTGACAACCTTAAATTAAGAGCCAGTTATGGTGTTACAGGGAATCAGGGTACTGCACCATACTCAACATTAGGTGCACTTTCTTCTAACTATTACAATTTTGGAACATCTACCGCCGGTCAGTCATCGGCCTACACCGTAACTACATTGGCCAATACCAACTTAACCTGGCAGTCGACAGGCGAATTTAACCTTGGTGTAGATTTCGGCGTACTAAATAACCGCATAACCGGTACGGTTGATATCTATAATCAGGATACTAAAAACATCTTAGTTTCAAACATTTTACCGGCCAGTAACGGCGCCACCAGCCAAACTGCAAACCTTGGTAAAACAAACGACAAGGGACTTGAAATCAGCATCAGCAGTATTAACATCCACACAAACGATGGTTTTACCTGGTCGACCGACTTTAACATTGCTTTTGACCGCAATAAAGTAACATCATTACCCAATGGAAGCTTGATTGATATACCTGACGGATGGTTTGTAGGATATCCTTCAACCGTAATATATGATTATAAAAAAATTGGCATCTGGCAAACCGGTGATCCGGGCCTTGCAAAACAAACATCACCGGTAGAAGTTCCGGGCGAGATAAAAGTACAGGATGTAAATGGCCATGGCAAAATTACGCCGGCTGATGAGCAGATTATAGGTAATTTCCAACCGCAATATACTGCCGGTTTAACCAATAGGTTTTCGTACAAACGTTTCGATTTATCAATATCCATGTACGCCAGGATGGGCATGATGGTGGAAGTGCCGTACTTAGGTGCTGATAATGGCACCGGTGGTTATTCATTCTTCGAACAGGGAAGAAACAACCAGTTAAAAGTTGATTACTGGACACCCACTAACCCAACCAATGCTTTCCCTAAACCCGATGCCAGTGCATCAGCTCCGCTTTATGGCTCTACCTTAGGTTATGTTGATGGTTCATTTATAAAGGTTCGCTCTATCAACTTTGGCTATTCTTTCCAGCCAAAAATGCTTGCAAAAGCGGGTATCAGCTCATTAAGAATATATGTTACGGCTGAAAATCCATTTATCATATATTCTCCTTTCGTTAAAGACGGATACGGACCTGATCCTGAAGGAAACGGATATGGCGGTGGCGCGGCAACCCAGGGATCATCTTACTTAGGTGCACCTGGAAGACAAGTAAGTGTTAATGCTAACGACCCTTCAGTACGCAACTTTAACCTTGGTCTTAGTGTGAAATTTTAACCGATTATAATTTACAGTTATGAAAATATATAATAAAATATCGATTATTACTGCAACGGCAGCTTGCTTGCTAAGCGTAACCAGTTGCAAGAAAATACTGGAGGAAAACCCCAAATCGTCCATCGTGCCTTCATTTTTAGGCACACCCGCCGGTATTGAAGGTGGTATTGCCGGTGTTTATAACGATTTACGCAGCAGTTACGGAACCGAAGGTTTTGAATTAACCCAATATGCCGGTACCGATGAAAACTTTGCCGGCGTAAGCGCACAAAGTAATGGCATTTTCAGTACCTACAACGGTATAAACGGCGGCACATTCAGCGGTTTTTGGGGTACCTGGTATCAGGATATTAACACCTTAAATGGTGTTTTAAAATACGGGCCTTCATCGGGCTTACCTACGGCTACATTAAACCAATATTTGGGGCAAGCTAAGTTTTTACGCGCATTTTGCTATTATTACCTGGTGACAACTTATGGTGCTGTGCCTTTGCACACCACGTTTATTACACAGGCCTCAAGTTCTGATACCCGTGCACCTATAGCCAGCATTTACAGTTTAATTATACAGGATTTAACAGATGCCAGTACAGAATTACCTGCACAGGTAACCGCCCCATTTTTAGGTAAACCCGCTACACAATCAACAGCGTTGTTTATGCTGGCCAAAGCTTACCTTACACGTGGATGGTCAACCGCTGCACAGCCAAATGATTTTACGCAGGCGGCAACCATTGCTACCACATTAATCACCAATAAAGCAACCTATGGTGTTGATCTTTGGCAGAATTATGGCGATGCCTTCGCTATGGCAAATGACTATGGCAAGGAAGTGCTTTTGGTAAGCGATCATGATAATAATACCACCTACGGCGAATATACCGCAGGCGCATCAGGTGGTAACGCCCAAAACGTGTTGCCTAACTTGTTCAGGTGGAATTATGTAACCATGACTTCCGCGGCATCTGACAACGAAGAAACCGTTCCGATTGTTCTTAATACCGGCGGCGGAACTTCTATGATGTTCAGGGATGTTACCAATGGCCGTCCGTACAGCCGTGCTATGCCTTCGCCTTATGTATTTAACCAGGTTTTTGCCGAAAGAGTGAAAGACACACGCTACAACAAAACCTTTCAATTAGCATGGATAGCCAATACCACGCCAACAGGCGGAAGCAATACCGTTATTGGCTCACCAAGTGTTACCACCCCACGCGGCAAGTTAATTTGTGGTGTTGATACCGCTATATGGATGCCGGGCGCAGAAGTCACCGATGCACAAAGGGCAAATTTTAAAGGCGTAATTGTTACGCCAAGTCAATATAGCCCGGTTGTATTCCCTACTACTAAGAAGTTTGATGATTTAACCAGAACAGGTGCAAATGATCCTTCAACAAGACCACGCTGTATTATCAGGTTTGCCGAAGCATACTTTGTTGCTGCCGAAGCCTATTTCAAAATGGGCGACAATACCAACGCTGCTAAATACTTAAATGTTATTCGCGAAAGAGCGGCATATGATCCTAGCAAAAGCGGCTCACAAAATGCCAGCGACGCTGCAGCAATGGATATTGCACCGGGCCAGGTTACCCTTGATTTTATTTTGGACGAGTATTCGCGCGAGTTTTACAACGAGCCACGCAGATGGAACGACCTTGTACGTACGCAATCACTGCTTCGCAGGGTATCCATGTACAACCCGCAGGCTAATCAATACATACAGGCATTTGATGTTTTAAGACCGATACCTCAGGATGAGCTTAACGCCATTTTAAGCGGGCCGCCAATGCCTCAAAACCCAGGATACTAGTTGTTTATTACATTTGATTAAAAAACAAAAGCTGCCCAAAAGGCGGCTTTTGTTTTTTCCTGAGATGCTGAACGTGGTGAAGCATCTTCTTCGTCACTACCCCTAAAGAGATGTTTAGGTAAAAAATAAATAGAAAGACCCCATTGGGGTCAAATATTGGTAGAAAAAAAATTAATAATATAACGTGCCATCGGTACGAAACCTATACGAGGGCATGTGGCGTACCTACGGAACGCACAAATTCATTGTAACAATATTCTACCAATATTTTGCGCCGATGGCGCATCTTAGTCGCTTCATCGTCAAAGGTCTTCGGGTTTTAAAACTCTGAATGATAAACAACGAGCTAGTTCCCCTCTAATAAAGACTTCTTTTTATACCCATTTCCAGCCCCCGCAATTCAGCAAGCCCTTTTAAGCGGCCGATAACCGAATAGCCTGGATAAGTGTTATAATTAAAATCATCTAATATTTTGTGCCCATGATCCGGGCGCATGGGAATGGCGATATCGGTACGACCCTTGTCTTTACGCCTTTTTTGTTCGGCAATAATGCTTTTCATTACAGCGAACATATCATTGCTGCCATTTAAATGATCAGCCTCAAAAAAACTGCCGTCAGGCTCGCGTTGTACATTGCGAAGGTGCAGGAAGTGAATATGTTCGCCCAACCTGTCAATCATTCCCGGCAGGTCATTATTACCATTTGCCCCCAACGATCCTGTACAAAAAGTGATGCCATTGCTTGGCGACGGGCAAGCATTAATCAGATCGAGTAAATCCTCCTCCGTACACACCACCCTTGGCAAGCCCAATATCGGGAATGGCGGGTCATCCGGGTGAATACACATCTTAATCCCAAACTCCTCTGCATACGGTATTATAGCACGCAGAAAATAGGCCAGATTGCATTTTAAGGCGGCCGCATCAACCCCTTTGTATTTTTTTAAATGCGTTTTAAACTGAGCAATGGTAAAAACCTCATCGGTGCCCGGCAAGCCTGCCATTATGGTATTGATGAGCGTTTGCCTAGCCGTACTGTCCAAACTATCCAGATATTTTTTTGCATCCTTTTTCTGCTGGCTGGTGAATTCATTCTGTGCGCCTTCGCGTTCCAGTATGTACAGATCAAAAGCAGCAACTGCCGGCGCATGATACCGCAATGCCGAAGCCCCGTTAGGCAAACGAAAATCAAGATTGGTGCGTGTCCAGTCAAGCACCGGCATAAAGTTGTAGCAAACGGTGTTGATGCCCGCTATAGAAAGATTCTTTAGCGTTTGGATATAATTTTCAATATATCTATCCCTGTCTTTTCCATCTGTTTTTATACTTTCATGAATATTCACACTCTCCACAACCGACCATCTGAAACCGGCCGCTTTTATGATATCATTCCTCTTTTTTATTTCGGCTGTGCTCCATATTTTACCGCTCGGTACGTGGTGCAGCGCATTTACAATTCCGGTTGCACCGGTTTGTTTAATAGCTGCCAGGGTAACCTCATCTGCCGGGCCAAACCACCGGAAGGTTTGCTCTAAATCTTCAATCATTCTTGTGCTTTAAAATATTATTGTCTTGCCTAAGCCTTTTCCATAGCGATGGGTTTAAAACTTTGAATGGTCGAAACATCAAAAAGGGTGTCATGCTGAGGCTCTCGAAGCATGTGGGCAAAGGCCTTAATCGCCATGCCTTCACGTTTTGCACCAGCGGCAACGCATTGGCGTATACCCAACGCACACCCTTCGAGTGCCTCAGGGTGACACCCCTATTGGATATTTGTAAACAAACCTAATCTTTTTAACGCCGTTAGTTTTAAACCCATCGCTATATTGGCCCTACTTCACCGTCAAAACCGCCTCTGCGCTTTTACTCATTCCTAAATCTTCACTCCTTTTGCTGGGTACTGATCCACCTATGTAAATATGATAATCGCCTGCCAGTTCAACAGATTGTCCGTTATCTTTAATACTTTGCAGTATTTCTGGTGTAATATCAAATTCAACTTTTTGCGCTTCACCTGGCTGCAATTTAATACGCTTAAATCCTTTTAATGAGTATTGCGGATTATCGCCTGTTTGCGGTACAGTAATATAAAGCTGGACAACCTCATCTGATGCCATTTTACCTGTATTGGTTACTGTTACGTCAGCCTTAAGCGGTACTTTTTTATTTATTTTTTGTGCCGATAATTGCAGATTGGTATAGCTGAAAGTAGTATAGCTCAACCCAAACCCAAAAGGATATAAAGGCTCAGCCGTCATATAACGATAGGTACGGCCCTTCATGCTGTAATCTTCATAAGGTGGCAATTGATCCAATGATTTGGGGAAAGTAACCGGTATACGACCTGATGGCGACACCTTGCCAAAAACAATATCAGCAATAGCATGTCCGCCTTCTTCGCCGGGATACCAAACCAGTAGCACGGCATCGGCAAGTTCCTGTACTTCTGATAAATTCATCGGACTGCCACCTGTTACAATAGCTACTATTTTATGCTTATTACCGTTACGCAGTTTCTTTAAAAAATCAATTTGGTTTTGAGGCAGGTTATAATCCAGTCTGTCGCCAAAATTTGGTGAGGCAATAGCTTCGCCTTCTTCACCCTCTAACATACCGCTTATACCCATCACCAGAAAGGTAACGTCTGAGGCTTTGGCATCGTCGGTTGTCCAATCGATGGGGTTTGCGTTTGGTCTATCCAATAAAATTCCGGCTTTATACTGCATTTGGCTGGCCGGCGAAATGCCCGATGCCAGGCCCTCCAGTATAGTAGTCATCTGCGGATTTACACCATAATAATTACCCAGCAAAACATCAACATTAGAAGCATTAGGGCCGGTTACATAATACTTGGCCAAATCATTACGTAAAGGTAAAACGCCATTGTTTTTTGTTAGCACGATAGATTCAAGCGCCACCTGTTTGGCCAAAGCCCTGTGCGCATCATTATTGATTACGCTGGTTGGAATATTGTCATAAGGACTATTGCCTTTAGGGTCAAACATGCCCAGTTTAAAACGGGTTTTCAGCAGGGTACTTAATGCAGCATCAATTTCTTTTTCGGTAATTAATCCGCGTTTCACGGCATCTACCAGCGCCGGGTATTCGTCACCACAATTTAAATCAACACCATGTTTTACAGCCAGCGCCACAGCTTCAGCTTGTCCCGGCACTACGTGATGGCCCATGTAAAAATCGGCAATTGCACCACAGTCTGATACCACATGACCCTTAAAATGCCATTTATCGCGCAGCACGGTATCCAGCAACAGATTACTGCCACAGCACGGCTCATTATTGGTACGATTATAGGCGCACATCACAGCCTCTACATTAGCGCCAACCAGCGCTTTAAAGGCAGGCAGATAAGTTTCATAAAGATCTTTAGGCGATGCCTGCGCATTAAAAGTATGGCGCAATCTTTCGGGACCACTATGTACAGCAAAATGCTTGGCACATGCAGCCACTTTTAAGTGATCGGGATCGGTGCCCTGCAAGCCGGTAATAAAGGCAACACCCATTTTTGATGTTAAAAACGGATCTTCGCCATAGGTCTCCTGCCCACGGCCCCAACGCGGATCGCGAAAGATATTGATGTTGGGTGTCCAGAACGTTAACCCCCCATAGCGTTGATGATAGTCATCAGCAGAAGCCGCATTGTACATGGCACGTGCTTCGTCAGAGATTGCTGTTGATTCTTGCAATGCCAACTGATCATCAAACGTTGCAGCGAGTCCAATAGCCTGCGGAAAAACGGTAGCAACGCCTGAACGGGCTACACCATGTAGCGCCTCGTTCCACCAATCATAAGCTGGGAGATTTAACCGGGGTATGGCAGGTGCCGAATTCATCATCTGGTGCACCTTCTCATCTAGTGTAAGTTTTGATACCAGGTCCTTCACCCGGTCGTCTATAGGTTTTGTGGGATCAAGATAGATGCTTTGCGCATTTACCGAATTTAAAAACAAGCAAAGGCACGCGGCCAGCAATAGTTTAAATTTATACATATCGGTGTTATAATTGGTTTAACTGGTTAATGGATATCCTGAATCAGTAATAATTTTTTGATTAATTACGTATTAAGATTGATACAAATTTATATTTTTGCAATCGATTGCAAAAAGTTATTTAATTTTATTTCACCGATTTAGAAAAAGATACCCAAGAAGTATCTGCAAAATAACCCTTGCTGCCAATTTGATATAACCGATTGTATATTTACTGTTAAAATTATCAATCCATTTATGAGCGATCAGGAAAAAGAAGTTACTATTTATGATATAGCTAATAAGTTAAATATATCGGCAGCAACCGTAAGCAGGGGCTTGAAGGATCATCCCGGCATCAACAAAAACACCAAAAAGAAAATACTGGCTACCGCCGCCGAAATGGGTTATCGTTCCAATTCATTTGCCAGCAATCTGCGCAAAAAAAGCAGCAATATAATTGGTGTTATTGTCCCTCGCCTTAACAGCAGCTTTATGAGCGATGTTATAGCGGGTATTGAAAAGGTGGTTAATGAAGCCAATTATAATCTATTCATCAGCCAGTCGTTAGAGTCGATGAAGAAAGAGGCCAGCAATGCAAAAGCGATGTTCAATAACAGGGTTGATGGCTTACTGGTGTCGCTGGCCTATGATACGAATGATATTACCCATTTTGAATCGTTTATCAATCGTGATATTCCGCTGATATTTTTTGATCGCGTTTACGAACACAAAAAGTGCCCCAGTATTTACATCAATAACTACCAGGCGGCCTATGATATTACCGCGCACCTGATTGAACAGGGATGCAAAAGAATAGCCCACATCAGTGGCAATCAATTACGCAATGTTTATTCGGAACGCGCCCGCGGCTATTTGCAGGCACTGAAGGACAGTAACGTACCTTTTGATGAAACGCTTTTAATCATAAATGACTTAAGCGCTAAGGCGGGTACAGAAGCCGCAAGCCAGCTATTAAACTTGCCCGAACAGCCTGATGGCGTGTTTGTGGCGAATGACATTTGTGCTATTGCCTGTATGCAGGCGATGAAAAAAGAGGGTATTGCCGTACCTGGCGATATTGCCTTTGCAGGTTTTAACAACGACCCAACCTCATGCGTTATTGAGCCTAATTTAACTACTATTGATTATAAGGGATACGAAATGGGCGAAACGGCTGCCCGCATTATGATCAACCACCTGGTTAATAATGATGACCTGCAAAAAACACATAGTTTAATATTACGATCTGAATTGATCATCAGAGAATCTTCCCTCAAAAGAGGAATAAAAACATAAAATATTAGGTTAAACAGCTACATGGATAAAAAATTAAAACTGGCAATTGTTACCGGCGGTGCATCAGGATTAGGGCTTGCTACTACACAAAAATTAGTTGAAAATAAGATCAGAACCATCATCATCGGCCGTAATGAAAAGAACCTGGCCGGGGTATCTGATAGTCTTGGCGAATTGTGCAATTACAAGGTTTTTGATTTAGGAAACTTAAAAGGTATCCCTCAATTAATAACCGAAATAGTAGCTGAATACGGGCAAATAGATATATTGGTTAACAACGCCGGCATCAATCAAAAAAAAGCATTTACCGAAGTAACCGACGAAGATTTTGCTCAAATTATCCAAACCAATTTAACGTCGGTATTTGTTTTAAGCAGAGAAGTTGCAAAGGCAATGCTCACCAAAAAATCAGGTGTTATTATCAACATCAGCTCTATGGCGGCGCAATACGGTATCCCCTATGTAATCTCCTATACGGCTGCCAAAAGTGCGATTGAGGGCATGACCAAAGCTATGGCTGTTGAGCTATCGCCGGAAGGCATCAGGGTGAATTGTGTGGCACCGGGTTTCATTGCCACCAATATGTCGGCAAAGGCTTTGGATAGCGACCCCGAGCGCAAAAGAAAAGTACTTTCACGCACCCCGATGGCCAGGCTTGGCGAACCGGAAGACGTAGCCGAAGCCATACTCTACCTGTCATCAGACGCAGCCAAATATGTAACGGGTGTAATTATTCCTGTTGATGGTGGGAATTCTATAGGGTTTTAAAATCAAACAAAAAGACATAAAAAAACAGCGATGAATTTTAAATTCATCGCTGTTTTTGTTTTACAATTATCGGTAAATAGCTTACCAGAAAATAGTGTAAAGCGCCACCAGTATTCCTGTTATAATAGTAGCACCAACAGCAAAACCGGTTGACGTACGGAACATTTTGGTATCCACTTCGAGTGCATTCACTTTGGTGCCTTTGGCATTTTCAATCATGGAGATTACGTACATGCCTATAATACAAATTACAAATACTATTCCCATACGATCAAGAAACGGGATTTCGTATAGTTTGGTTATACCATCTTTCTGAGTTACCAGAGTGGAGAAGCCGTAATTTTTCAGAAACTCCAGATTGGTATATAAAGGCATCAGCTTAAATACTACCGAAAGCACAAACCCGCCGATGGTAGAAAAAAGTGCGGCGTTTGAGGTGCTCTTTTTCCAAAAGAAACCGAGAATAAACATCGCAAAAATACCCGGCGATACAAACCCGGTATATTCCTGTATAAAATCAAAGCCGCCTTTTTTGTCGATACCTAAGTGAGTGCATATTAAAACTCCAACTATCATGGCTATCACTACTGTAATTTTACCTACAGCGACCATTTTTTTATCGGTCATGGCCGGGTTAAACTTTTTGTAAATGTCCATGGTAAAAATGGTTGCTATACTATTGGCTTTACCAGCTAAAGAAGCCACAACTGCTGCGGTAAGCGCCGCAAATGATAAACCTTTTAATCCGGAAGGCAATAAGTTAAGTAGAACAGGATATGACCTGTCGGGATTTAACTCGCCGTTTTGCATTAATTCGCTGTGGAATACGTTTTCTTTATAAAGTATGTAAGCAGCAATACCGGGTAACACCACAATAACAGGCATCAATAACTTTAAAAATGCTGCAAAAAGGATTCCGCTGCGGGCCGTTTTTAAATCGGCACCTAAAGCGCGTTGGGTAATATATTGGTTGCAGCCCCAATAGTTAAGGTTTACAATCCACATACCACCGATAAGTACAGTAAGGCCCGGCAATGAAGAATAATTTGGATTATCCCTTTTCAAAATCATGTGGAAGTGATCGCTTGCCTGACTCCCCATTAGCTTAAGTCCGTTAAAAATACCCGAAGTATGGTAATGAGCCGATACCAGGTTAATGGCAATATAGGTTGTAACCAAACCGCCTAGGATTAAAAAGAAAACCTGTATAACATCGGTATAGCCGATAACTTTCATACCACCAAGAGTAATGAAAACGGCAAATGTAGCTAAGCCCAATATACACACCCAGGTATCAATACCCGAAATAGTATGAACCGCCAATGCCCCTAAAAATAATATAGACGTCAAATTAACAATTACATACAACAGTAACCAAAACACCGCCATAATCATAGCTACTGTTCCGTTATACCGCTGACTCAGGAATTGTGGCATGGTATAAATCTTATTTTTAAGATATACAGGGATAAAAAAAACAGCAACTATAATCAGCGTTGCCGCGGCCATCCATTCATAAGTAGCAATGGCTATGCCCATTTTAAACCCGTTGCCACTCATTCCTACCATTTGCTCGGCAGAAATGTTGGAAGCGATGAGCGACGAGCCTATTGCCCACCATGTGAGTGAACCTGCGGCTAAAAAATACTCTTTAGACGTAGCTTCGCCAGTCTTTTTGCGTCGGTATACCCAATATCCGTATAGAGATACGATTAAGAAATAGACGACGAATATCAGGATATCGGCAGTTGTTAATTGTTGGTTCATAATTATTTTTAGGGTTTATTGATTGGCTTGAAAATTATGAACTAAATGTAACGATTAACCAGGTTCTCCAAATACTCTTGTTTACCGCTGATGATTTTAGGTTCACCACTTTCGGCAGCAAAATTTCTAAGGTCTTCTAAAGTAAGTTTTCCTTCTTCAAAAGCTTTTCCTTTGCCACTGTCAAATGAGGCATATCTGTCGCTTCTTATTTTTTTGTAGTCTGATTTTTGGAGGATCTGATCAGCAATAACCAAAGCTCTTGCAAAAGTATCCATACCGCCTACGTGCGCATAAAACAAATCAGCTGGGTCGGTTGAGTTTCTGCGGATTTTAGCATCAAAGTTGATACCGCCACCCTGCAAGCCGCCTGCTTCCAATACAATCAGCATAATTTCAGCAACCTCATTTACATTGTTAGGGAACTGATCGGTATCCCAGCCATTTTGCGAATCGCCACGGTTAGCATCCATCGAACCCAGTAAACCTGCGTCAGCAGCCACCTGCACCTCATGCTGAAAAGTATGACCGGCTAAAGTAGCGTGGTTAACTTCCAAATTCAGTTTAAAATCATTTAGCAGATCGTATTTCTGTAAAAAGCCCAATACAGTAGCCGCATCATAATCATACTGATGTTTGGTTGGCTCACATGGTTTTGGCTCAATAAAGAAAGTACCTTTAAAGCCTTGTTTACGGGCATAATCTTTTGCAGTATGTAAAAATTTAGCCAGGTGCTCCTGCTCACGTTTCATATTGGTATTTAACAAAGACATATAGCCTTCGCGACCGCCCCAGAAAACGTAGTTTTCGCCGCCTAATGCAATAGTGGCATCCATAGCTGCTTTAACCTGCGCACCGGCATGGCTTAATACATGAAAATCAGGATTAGTTGCTGCGCCGTTCATGTATCTTCTGTTTGAAAACAGGTTAGCGGTTCCCCATAATAATTTTACGCCGCTTGCTGCTTGTTTTTGTTTAGCATATTCAACCAAAGCCTGCAAGCGTTTTTCATTATCGGCCACGTCGTTGGTATAGTCAACCACATCAACATCATGAAAACAATAATAAGGCAGGTTCATTTTGGTGATAAACTCAAACGCTGCATCCATTTTGTCTTTTGCACGTTCAACCGCGTCAGCTTTCTCGTTCCATGGAAATAAATGTGTTGGCTCGCCAAACGGATCGGCGCCGTTACCACAGAACGAATGCCAGTATGCACAGGCAAAGCGTAAATGATCTTTCATACTCTTACCTGCAATTATTTTATCGGCATCGTACCAACGAAATGCCAGCGGATTATCTGATTGCGGCCCTTCGTATTTAACCTGGCCAATTCCCTTGAAAAACTCCTTTTCGCCTGTTATAATATTTGACATATGTATATTGATTTAATTATTGATTTATTGTGTCTTATTTCTTTTCCGTCCATAGCGATGGGTTTAAAACCCATCGCTATTTTCATTATCGTCATTGCGAGGTACGAAGCAATCTCTAAATTATACAGAGCGAAGAGCAAAGTCGTAAACTTGTATAGCCGATCTGCAGAGCAGAGAGATTGCTTCTTCGTTCCTCATCGCAATGACGCTTTTTTTAATTATTACAATCCCTCCAACTGTTTTTCCAATAATGCTTTCCACTCCTGGTAAGCGGTTTCTAATTGTTGTGATTGTGGTTCTATTAATTTCAACGGATGCGTATTATTGAAAGCCTCGGCCGCAGATGAAAACACTTGTGCGCCTATACCTGCGCCCAGGGCGGCCCCAACGCTTCCATCGTTTTGATATAGTTCAACCGGCACGCCGGTAATATTTACAAATGTTTGAGCAAAAAGATCGCTTAAAAACAGGTTGGCTTTGCCCGCCCGTATCACAGACGGTGTCATGCCGTTGCTGCGCATAATATCCAAACCATAACGGAATGAAAATGCAATGCCTTCCTGTACCGCTCTGAACAGGTGTGAGCGAGTATGCAAATTAAGATCGATATTATGCAGATGGGCACCTACCAGCTTGTTGTTCAGCATCCGCTCGGCGCCATTGCCAAAAGGCAAAATGCGCAAGCCATCGCTTCCGGCGGGTGCCTTTGAAGCTTCATCATTCATTTGCTGATAGCTTATTGAAGAACCGAACAAGCTTTTTACCCAACGATTAAGACTGCCCGTGCCGTTAATGCACAACAGAACACCCAAACGTTTCTGCGCTTCGGTATAATTGACGTGTGCAAAGGTGTTCACTCTTGATTGCGGATCATAAGCCAGCTGATCACTCACCCCATAAATAACACCCGATGTGCCAGCCGTAGCCGCTACCTCGCCGGGGTTTAATACATTTAGCGAAAGTGCATTATTAGGCTGATCTCCTGCTTTATAAGCTATCGGGATACCTGCTTTTAATTGCAATTTTTTAGCAATTTCGGGAGATAACAAGCCGTGACTGGTGAAAACCGGCCTGATCTCCGGAAAAAGAGATGTAGAAAAACCAAAGTAGTTAATTACGTCCTCTGACAATCGATTGCCCAAAAAATCAAAAAATATACCTTCAGATAATGCAGAAACTGAAGTGGTAATTTCTCCGGTTAAACGCATGGCAATAAAATCGCCAGGCAACATTATCTTATCTATTTTTTCATAAATAGATGGCTCATTTTTTTTTACCCAGGCTAATTTCGATGCTGTAAAATTTCCGGGGGAGTTGAGTAAATGCGACAAGCACTTCTCCTCGCCGATGGCATTAAATGCCTCATCGCCAATTTCAACCGCCCGGCTATCGCACCAAATAATACTGTTACGCAATACCTGCTGATTTTTATCAACTAATACCAGGCCGTGCATCTGATAGGCAATGCCAATAGCCGAAATATTAGTGGGTTGATACTTACCCGATTGATTACAAATACTTATCGCCCGTTGTGTATTTTCCCACCAGGTATCCGGCGATTGTTCCGCCCATCCCGGCTTAACCGAAATAATGGGACTTTCCTCCTCTGGATAATGCGCTGAAACAATTACCTTTTGTGTTGCAGCTTCAACAACCGAAACTTTTATGGACGAAGTACCAACATCTATACCTAATAGTAGCATTAATTTATTCGTAAAATGGTTTATAATCCTGACAAAGGAATTGAGCACGAATTTAAATTATTTTTTTAATCTGCAATCGATTGCGGATATTTATTTTCATATTTTTATAAAAATTATGAAAAGTAAGAAAAGAACCACCATATATGACATTGCCGAAAAGCTGAATATTGCTGCATCATCAGTTTCAAGAGCACTAAGTAACAGCAACCACGTAAACGAGGCCACCAAAAAATTAGTATTAAAAACAGCTGCCGAACTTAATTATAAACGCAATACACTGGCTTCAAACCTGCGCAAGGGCAAATCAAAAACCATTGGTGTGGTGGTTCCATTTATTAATCAGAATTTCTTTTCGAATGTAATTGCCGGTATTGAAGAAGCTTCGTATCAAAAAGGTTATAACTTGATTATCTGCCAGTCGAACGAGTTGCAGAGCAAGGAAGTAAAGTGTGTTAATACCTTAATTAATCAGCATGTTGATTGTATTGTGATCTCTCTGGCTGTTGATAGCTCAGATCATTCCCATCTGCAAAATGCAATGGATAATGGCATAGAGCTAATTCAGTTTGACCGTGTGGCCGATGAGCTGGAAACCCTGAAAGTAATAAACGATAACGAGCAGGCATCGTTTGAAGCGGTATCGCACATGATTGAGCAGGGCTATAAACGGATAGCTTTATTGGAGGGGCCCCAAAATCTGCAAATTTTCAGGCAAAGAAAAGCAGGCTACCTCAATGCATTAATAAGGCATGAAATGCCTGTTTTAGATGAGCTGATTATTGAAAACGCCTGGACCAAAGAATTGGGCGCAAATGCCACCCGAAAACTGCTGAACCTGCCCAACCCGCCGGATGCCATATTTGCCTCCACTTCTGATTTCTCTGCATTGGGTGTTTTGGAGGTAGCCTCGGTAATGGGTATTAAGGTACCTTCTGCCCTGGGTATCTGTGGCTACTCGAACGAAGCCTTTACAGAAATAACCAGTCCGTCCATTACTACCATTGACCAGTTTAGTGTTTATATGGGCAAAACGGTTGCCAATCTTTATTTCCAGGAAATGGAAAATAAGGATGAAACCGAAGTTGTTCCTAAAATAATCAGCATTAAACCTAAGCTGATTGTGCGATCATCAACTCAAAAAAGGGGAGTGTGATCTGAATAAAGCCTGCAATTAGCAAGCTTTACCAATACTTCTTTTTTTACCCATGTTCTAACCGGTTCGTCGCCGTCCAATCGTCGTTCAATGAAAATAAATCGACGAAATGGTGAATACAGCCGTTAATCCCTGTAGCTGTTTATCGCAAAAGATTTCTGTATATACAGATCACCTGATAAGCGTAACAAATCCCGACAAAGACGATACTCCCGCATTCAAATTGATAATATAGTAATAGGTGCCCACCGGCAGCCGGGCGCCTCTATAATTACCATCCCACGGAGTGCCATAGCCCACAGAATAATATACCACGCCGCCGTAACGGTTAAATACCTGCACGGTACAATTAGGGTAGTCGCCAATCTTTTGAATAACCCAGGTATCATTTACTCCATCGCCATTGGGTGTAAATGCTGTTGGAATTACAATATCGGGGGTTATAGTCAATATCCCTCCCACATAAGCAATATTGTAATTAGGCGAATATGCTCCGCTGGCAGTTATAGGATATCTTCCAACTGGAGAAGATATTAACGCGGTGGTGTTAAGCGCCGGCGGATAAATTAACCGCGCTACGTCATCATTATTTTCAAAGCCACTATAAGATGCCGTTAATACCGGGTTTGGCGCTCCATATGCCTTTGATTTATTATCGGCAGTTATAATAAGACTTGCACGGGTTACTGTACTTTTTGCGATGGCAATGTTCACATTGCCGGCACCGGGGCTGGTAAGTACAATATGGCCCGAATAACTACCCACCGCATCCGCTGCGGCCAGCCTAACATACACAGTAGTACTTGCAATAGTACCCGAGCCATCGAGCGTTAAAGAGCTATTGAAACTATTGTTGTCGATACTTATTTCAAATCCGGGAGGTGCAGTTATTGCGATACCCGAACGTAAAAGCTCACCACTTACGGTGAAACTTTCTATTGGTGACGGTGTACCATAAACGGTAGTAAGCGCATTTAAACTATCAATAGATGTAATAATAGATGGAACAGGCGCTGGTTTAATAGTTATGGTAAATGTAATTGGATTACCGAAACAACCTCCCGGCTTAATACAGAAAGTGTTAATCTCAGGCGAGGTACCAACAGGAATATAGGTAGTAACCTTGCCGGTTTGCGTATTAACTACTGCAACATTGTTTCCACCCGTTACATACAGATTTGCACCATCAGGACTAATGCACAACCCCGAGAGACTGCCGCCATCTATAATTATTGACTGAATAAGCGCATTATTGGCGGTATTAAATACCTGCACCTCGTTTTTATCAGTAACGCCATTTACTAAAGCGTATACCCGTTCGCCATCCGGACTTATAGCAACAGCTACCGGCGTCCCAAGGCCGTCATAGCCGACTGGAAGCGTAGCTATGGCTTTTTGCGATAATGTATTTATCACAGTAACAGTGGTCCCATTTGCCACGTACATTCGTGTACTATCTGGACTAAACACCATGTTCAGATAAGGAAACGGTGGCGGGTACTTAGGGCCAGCAATATAAGCGGGCGCTTGTATTTTAAAAAGAGGTTTATTACCCGGCGAACTGAATGGATAAAGAGCTCCATCGTATACGTCAATATTAGCCCCTATATAATAGATATTGCCACTCGGGCTAAATGCTATTTCACTGGGAAATGATCCGCCGGCTGGCATATTGGCAATGAGGGCACCGGTTTGGGCATCCAGTACTGAAAAGTTTCCGCTTCCGAAATTGATTACATAAATCTGTGTACCGTCATGATTTAAAGCTATCTGGTAAGGAAAAAGTGATGCCGAAGGCAGCGAAAACTCATTTATAAACTTATTAGTGATGGTATTGGTAACAGAAATGGTTTGCGAATTAAAATTTAACACATACAGTTTGGTACCGTCCGGGCTTAAGGTTTCGCTGGCGGGCCCCTTGCCTCCTGATGCTATGGTTGTATCAACAGTATTGGTTAATGTATTGATAACTGAAATAGTACCCGAGCCGCTATTGGTTACATAGGCGGTGCCCGCCAATACCGGGGTTACTGTTATAGTGGCGGTTACTGTTGTATTGCTATTGCTTAACACCCTAAATGTTGGCAGGGAATCAATACCGCTGGCGGCAAGGCCTATGTTGGGCGTATTGTTGCTCCAGCTATACATATTGCCGCCGGTACCCTGAAAATGCAAAGCCGGGAGTGTAGTACCATTCAGCACCGTTATATTAGGTTCCGGGTCAACGGTGGGCTCGCTAAGTACCGTACCATTTACCGTTACAATTTGCGGGGCAACACCTGCAGAGCTTATAGTTACCGCACCGTTAACACTGCCGGGCGGAGCCGTCGAGCTCAGGCGGACGTATATGGTATCAATTATTGCACCCTTTTTTGGTGTTATTGAGATGCTTCCCTTAAAAACAGCGTTTTTGTCTACCGAAACAACAAAGCCCGATGATGCTATAATATTTACCTGGCCTGTAAGATTATAACCCGACATGGCGAAGTACTCATATTCCTCATTTACCGACTCGGCGCCCTGGCAGGAAGTGATTTGCCCTAAAACCCTCACCGGATAAATAACTGCCTGTGCTTTGGCTTTTTGCGTTTGCGTTAACAAATATCCCAGTACACACAGAAGATAAACCATTCTTTTCATAAGGGTACACCAAACGCCGTTTAGGGTTCTCAGCTTCGCTGTTCATATATTTATTTTTAAAAATAAGCAATTATTTTTTGTACAGAGAAAATTATCCACGGACGACATGTTATTGCACCCTTTTTAATAAATTATATGTTGATTAGCAAGACAAGCCCATCAGTTAAACCAAAGCGCCGCTGCTTGTTTCACTGCTTGTTCATCAACTTCGCCATCGGTAGCCCAGGCTATAATTCCATCAGGGCGTATCAGCACAGCGCTTAAGCCCAATTGGTCTTTCGCCGGACCAGAAACATGGTTCAATCGACCGCCATATTCACCGGATAAAGCTTTAAGGGAAGTATTGTTATCAAAATCAAGAAGAATCCCGTTACCATTGTGCATGAGTTCGCCAATTTTGGTGCCATCTGCTAACTCAAAGTTGGGAACGCTGTAACCTGTTAAGGGATGAGTGCCATCAAGATTATAATGCGTAAAAACACCCCATACCCGTGCCGCAAAATAAGTGGCACCATCATGCGTATTCATTAAATCGCGCATAATGGCGTTGAGCGCACGGGCTTCGGGACTTGGTTTCATAATGGCAACCTGGGCACGTGACCAATCCAGCACCTGTATGCCAATTGGATATCGTTCGGTATAATAGCTATCCAGTAACCCATCGGGCGCCTGATTGTGGATGGTTGCGGCCAGTTTCCAGCCCAGGTTCATGGCATCGCCCAGACCAAGGTTAAGCCCTTGGCCACCCAATGGGGCATGAATGTGCGCTGCATCGCCCGCTAAAAGTACCCGCCCGTTGCGGTAGGTGGTAGCTTGTCGTGCGCGATCGGTCCAGGTGGTGGCAATATGCAGGGTGCTGATGGTAACGTCGGTACCCGACACTCGGCGCAGCACCTGCTGTACGTGTTGAAGGGTTATCGGCTCGTCTGAACCATGAAAAGCGCCGCCATCAAAATCCTGTATTACTATATAACCGGGCTGCGATTGCATGTACATGCCTCTTTCTGTAACGATGCGGCCCTGGCTAAGTTTTTCGGGGTCCACTAAGTCGGCCCGAACAGTATAGCCCGTAAATTCAGGCTCGGTGCCGGCAAATTCAAAACCGCCTGCTTTGCGCACAGCGCTGCGGCTTCCATCGCAGCCCACCAACCATTTACTTTGGAAAGATTGTGCGCCCGATTCAACGGTTACACCATCCTCAGCCTGATGAAAACCTATAATGGCAAACCCGCGTTTAATTTCAACCCCAAGACCTGCTGCACGACGGCCAAACACAGTTTCGAGTTCCTCAATTTCAGAAATTAAACTGGGTTCGGTTGATCCAGGCAAGCGATTCATCCACCTGGAGGTGTCGACATCGCCCTCAAGGAATGGAATACCGGCAAAATGCCCCACCTGACGGCTGGCTCCCTGTTTGGCATTTTGATGCGGATTTTTAAGGCGTTTATGTATCTCCAGCTCTTTTAACAGATCGCGGCGATAAAGTGCCTCAATAGTAGGTGCCGAAAGTCCGCGTATGCCGAACGGCAACTGTTTTAAGGGCGAGTGCGGGTTTTCTGCTTTCTCCAGCACCAATACGGAGCATTTAGCCAGTGCCAGTTCACAAGCAAGAAACAGGCCCACAGGTCCTGCTCCAGCTATGATTACATCGTAAGTGGATTGATTTTGGGCAAAAATATTGCTTTTGTGTGTTGTGTTCATATGGAATAATTAATAACACAAAATTCTGCAATACTCCTGTATCAGGCTTGAACAAATGCGACAAAATGAGCCGGTTGGCAGCCGTATATAAATTAGTTATACCGGCAGGTATTTATTGAGGACCTTGCCATGGTTGAATGCGATTGAGCTCTCTAATTTCAACAATTTCTTCTCCTTAAAAATAGAAAGTCCTTTGCCTATTGCAACCGGGTTAATCATAATAAAATATTCATCAATAAGGTTAAGGCTGATGAGCGAGCTTACAAAATCGGCACCGCCATAAACAATAATATCCTTGCCAGGTTCGTTTTTCAAAGCCCGTACTACTGTAGCCAGGTCGCCGTTCTCTACCTGTAAGTTTCTGCCGGCGATGGCAGTTTGTGTACGGCTAAAAGCAATTTTGCGCATATTTACCATTAGTTGTGCTAAAGGCTGTGCCGGATTCTCGGGCTGATTATCTACCATATTTTCCCAGTGTTCAATAAATCCAGGGGTCATTTTGCGGCCCAGTAAAAGGGTATCGCTGCTTTCGGCAAGCTCCATTACTTTGCGGAAGCCGGCTTCATCACTGCCGCTAACCCACTGCCAGTCTAACTCGCCATTAGGTCCGGCCACAAAGCCATCAATAGTTGTTTGTATCTGTAATTTTAATTTGCGCATAGCAATTGTATTAGAAACGAGATTATATTTCCTGATATCGCAAATATCAACAAATGGCGCATCACATGGAAGTTGTAATCATGACAAAACAGGGGGCAATTTGCGCCAAACCTCCAAAGCATTAACCCCGAACAAACGCTACAAAATCATTGCTCACGGCCAGTTTTCTTTTTTTGGCTTTCCGCGCAAATGCCGCTGGCGACGAGCCGCTATAACGTTTAAATTCCCTGCTCAGGTGCGATTGATCTGCATAACCCAACTCATGAGCCAGGCTGGCAAGGTTAGCATCCGGATAATGCCACAAATGGTTTCGTGCCTGCTCAAAGCGTATTAAGCCCGATACATCTTTAACAGAATAACCCGAAGATTGCTTAAAGTTTCGTTCCAGCGTACGGACCGTTGCATGAGCCGCCTCCGCTACCTGTTTTACCGGCAGGGTGCCATTAGCCTGTCTCATCGCCACGCCTGCTTTGTAAAGCATACTGTCAACACCAATACGTGATCGTTCATTCAGCAAATACGCTTTTATTTCGGCCAGTGCTTCATCTATCCTGCCGGCATCAACCCATTTATTTAATGTAGATTGAAGCCTGGCTATGGGATGTTCAAATATGCGCACACCATCTTTGCCCGATGGCAACCCAAGCAAATCAAATACCGTCCACGGGAAGCATCTGATACCAATAATTTGCAAACGGTTTGGGGTGTGAAAAACAACAGGCTGATTGAGCAAGCCCATCATAAATGGTGATGGTAACGACTGTAGGCCATCATTATAAGCAGCGCTAAATATATCGCCAAAATGAAAAATAATTTCAGCATAACCATCGGGCTGTACCTCAAAACCCGATTGCAGTTCTTCGGCATCAATTATATTATGCCAAAAGCACTTTATAACATCGCGTAACTCCAAAGGCGGTTCAAATTCCTGATGCTGCATTTATACAAATATAACTGAAAAAATAGCGATGGGTTTAAAATCTAATCCGTCCGCGGTACTATCCTCGCCGGACGGATGGACAAAATAAATCTTTTCCGCCACGTCATTGCGAGGTACGAAGCAATCTTTACAAATCAGCAATACCAATGCATTTGAGGAGATAATTGGTTCGGTCAGCAATAACTTCAGGTTCCTTAACTTGCCTTTGTAAAGATTGCTTCGTACCTCCTATGTTTATAGAGAAATAAAAAGGTGCATTTATAGTGTTGTTATGGACTATAAATACATTCTTTATATAGATTT
>NZ_JANUBZ010000009.1 GCF_024808665.1 Mucilaginibacter empetricola | reverse complement strand
AGCAGCAATAACCTGGGCGGGGCCAATATCCCTACCCATGAGGTGACCCTCAGCTATCGTTTCGGTAAAGCTTCCGGGAATAATAAATTGTTGTAAAATATTTAGAATTGTATATAAAAGCGCCTGTAATTGTATATTACAGGCGCTTTTTGTTTGTCTATCTAAAATAAAAGCCAGACACCTATAAATTCAATATTAAATTAATTATCTCTATGACGTTTGCGCAAAAAGTAATCGAATTTAACCAGCATCTACAATATAATGGCCCCTCATTACCCTCGGGTATCCGGATTATGAATCCATTTAAGGAAAATGAGCAGGCGCTGGTGATTTCGGATATCTTTTACAATAAATACTATAATGATAATGAAAAGCGATACCTCATTTTAGGTATTAACCCGGGAAGATTTGGTGGCGGATTAACTGGCATCCCTTTTACTGATCCCAAACGACTGGTAGCCGAATGTGGTATCAATTATACAGGGAAGGCGGCACACGAGCCATCATCTGCCTTTATATATGAAATGATTAACGCTTATGGGGGAGCAGAGGCGTTTTATAAGAAATTTTATATCAACTCACTTTGTCCACTGGGTTTTACAACATCGGAAGCTAAAGGGAAAGAGAAAAATTATAATTACTACGATAGTAAAGAACTGGCAACGGCTGTTACCGATTTTATAATCGAAAATATAAAGAAACAAATTGACTTGGGTGTGCAAACCGATGTTTGCTTTTGTTTTGGAACCGGAAAAAACGAGGCTTTTTTGAACAAACTAAATAAACAACACAATTTCTTCAAAAAGATTGTTGCGTTGGAACATCCCCGCTTTATTATGCAATACAAAACTCAGAGTAAGCAGTTTTATATTGATAAATATCTATCTGCATTTAATTCGACACATGGCCTATAATTAAATCGATCGAAAGACGCTATTAATTAAGCTGTCCCGTCTCACGAATACATGACACATAAAAAACAACCTGATACAACTGAAACACACCCCCGATGTAAATCAATAAGTTGACACCAAATATGGGACAATGTGGTACAAAAATTTTACCTGGAGCTCTCCACTGTATACACAAAACTATCAGCTTTATAATAGCCAAGATTATACTCTATCGGTCTTTCTCCATGGTCGAATACAAATCGTTTACGAAACAACACCGGGTCGCCAACTTTTATTTTAAGTTTATCGGCAATAAATGAACTGGCCGCTTTGGCACTTATTTCTTCTTTGGATAAGGTGGCAATGACTGAATGATCATTTTCCAGCATTTCGTACAGCGGCTTTTTAAAATCTTCGTCACCTGTTAATCCAACGCGTGGATGAAAATAGGAAGCAAAATACACGAAAGGCTCATTCAATTTGCCTCTCACTCTTTCCATTTTTAATATTTTACGATCTGTTTTTATTTCAAAAAAATTGGCTAACGTTTCATCCGGGAATACCCAGGTTACATGCAATTCAAAGTTCTTTATCGTTATGCCCCGTAGTTTCATTTCTTGCGAAAAGCTTAACCAGTTATTTGATTTTGAACTTACTACACCTTGCGAAACTTTGGTTCCGGTTCTTTTTTTTCGTACCAAAAGACCCTCAAAAACCAGCTTATTAATGGCCTGCCTTAATGTTGTGCGTGATATGGCAAGTTGCTTTGCCAATTCAACCTCGTTTGGCAAAACTTTGCCGTTTTTATATTCCTCCTCTTCAATTAATGTTCTTAAAAGCACTTCGGCCTGGACATGTAGCGGGATGGGGCTTTTATGGTCTATGGAATATTTCATTCATCTTAATAATTTACAATATTAAGCATTTTATTAGTTGATTTGTTTGTACATAAAACTAAGGTAATTGATTGATTGGTCAAGGTAAATTAGAAATTTTATATTTTATCTTGATTTTATAACAAACATTTATATGTTTGTACATTATAATATATAAATCTAAATAAAGCACACATTTTTTTAAAAAATAATTAAATAGCGCTGCTCTGTATTGATTTATATGTATGTACATTACTACAATAATGAATAATAATAATCAAACCGTCAATCAATCTTTTAATTATGTGCCGGTGAAAACTCAACGTCGCAAATCTTCACAATTTATAATGCCAGCTAAATTAAAGAAGGATGCAGCGGCAGCGGGTACTTATAACATTTACCCGGTTTGTTCACTTGGGGAATCCGAAATCTTTAATGGCTATGACTCATTTGCCGAATGGATCATCAAACAAAAAAACGTTATGATTGATGGCTATGTAGGTGTGTTTTGGGGTGAAATTAAATCGGCTTTGCACCTTCAAATAACCAACGCTGGTTTCAATGTAAACTGGATTGAAACGGCCACTTATTTAAAACCAACATCAGAAATAGATACACTTGTGCAGCCTTTTTTAGGTACATCTGATTCAGTTTGGGGAACCAGGTGTTTGCTGGAAATTAAAGACCTCTATCAATGGGAAGAACTTGCTGCACAATTGCCTGATGAAGCGTTTACTATTAATATAGTAATTGGGTGCGCTGCTACATTGGTAAACTGGGATGCCCCGATAATTTATATTGATCTGCCAAAAAATGAACTGCAATATCGAATGCGGGCTGGTTCGATTTCAAATCTCGGTGGTAATCAGTATACAGATCCCGGTTCAATGTATAAAAGATTTTATTTTGTGGACTGGGTCTTGCTAAATCACCATAAAAAGGAAATATTAGATAAAATTACAGTAATAGCCGATGGGCAATGGATGGATGATATTAATTGGATGTTTAAAGCCAGTTTTATTAATGGTTTAAACAGCATTAGTCAATCAGTTATTCGGGCAAGACCATGGTTTGAACCTGGTGTATGGGGTGGACAGTGGATAAGCCAGCATATTCCGACGGTAAATAAAGAAGTGGTAAACTATGCATGGTCTTTTGAGCTGATTGTTCCGGAGAACGGATTGGTTTTTGAAAGTGACGGCTATCTGCTCGAAATTTCGTTTGATTTTTTGATGTTTCATAACCGGGAACAGGTACTCGGCAAACATGCACAACAATTTGGCGATGAATTCCCGATCAGGTTTGATTTTCTGGATACTTACGACGGCGATAATTTATCAATACAGTGCCATCCCCGTTTAAAATATATTAAGGAGGTATTTGGAGAAAAGATTACGCAGGATGAGACCTATTACATACTTGATTGCAAAAACGATGCTAAAGTATACCTTGGATTTCAGGAAAATATCGACCCTGTGGGATTTAAAGATGCATTGTTGAATAGTCAAAATGAAAATCGTGAATTAAATATCGAAGATTTTGTACAGTCGCATCATGCCAAAAAACATGATCTGTTTTTAATACCAAATGGAACTATTCATAGTGCCGGCGCCAACAACATGGTACTTGAAATAAGTGCTACACCCTATATTTTTACTTTTAAGATGTATGATTGGTTGAGGTTAGATTTGGATGGAAACCTAAGGCCCATCAATATTGAACATGCTTTTAATAACCTTGATTTTGAGCGCAAAGGAAGCCGCGTGCAGGACGAACTTATTTCAAAGCCCCAAATTATAGGAGAAGGAACTGATTGGAAACTGATTCATTTGCCTACTCATCATGAGCATTTTTATGATGTGCACCGTATTGATTTTGAAGATGAGGTATCAGTAAACACTGATAATTGCTGTCATGTATTGATGTTGGTTGAAGGGGAATCAATTTTGATAGAAACTGCGAGTGGAATAACCCAGGTTTTTGCCTACGCGGAAACATTTATCGTACCCGCTGCCGCAAATTCTTATACATTAACCAATCTTGGAAAAGATACTGCACGACTTATCAAGGCATTTTTAAAATAACAGGATGATTGGCTCAACAAATAATACCTCGCCCACCAAAACGAAAACTTACTTAATACTGGTTTGCCTTGTTGCTGCGCTTGGCGGATTTCTATTTGGTTTTGATACCGCAGTAATTTCAGGCACTATTAGTCTTGTGAAACACGATTTTGACCTTGACGCCATGCATGAGGGTTGGTTTGTAAGTTGCGCATTGCTGGGTTGTATTATTGGTGTAAGCCTATCCGGCAAATTAAGCGATAAATATGGCCGTAAACTCATACTCATCCTTTCGGCAGTTTTGTTTCTCACCTCCGCGCTGGGTTGTATGCTTTCCAACTCGTTTACCCAATTAATCATATTCCGGTTAATTGGCGGCCTGGGGATAGGGGTGGCCTCTATGGTTTCCCCTTTATACATTTCCGAATTTTCGCCATCCCGTTTCCGGGGTAAACTGGTATCGTTATACCAGCTTGCTTTAACTATTGGAATTGTACTTGCCTATTTTTCAAATGCCTATCTGGCCAATCATACAGGTAATTCATTTGATCATCAAAGTGTCCGTAAAGTTTTTTCTGACGAAGTTTGGAGGGCGATGCTTGGGATTGGTGCTTTGCCGGCAGGTATATTCCTGGTTTCCCTGTTTTTAGTGCCCGAATCACCAAGATGGTTGTTGCTGAAGGGCGAAAAACAAAAAGCAATGGATATCCTCGTGAAAATTGATGGAACGGATGCTGCACAAAAAGAAGTTGATGCTTTTTATGTTGCAGATGATGGTAAAGGTTCAAGCTCACTCAGCGAGTTGTTTACGCCCCTTTATCGCAAAGCGATGTGGATTGGGTTACTGCTTCCATTTCTATCACAGATATGTGGTATAAATGCTGTGATATACTATGGGCCACGAATATTGGAGCAAGCTGGTTTTACCCTCAATAATGCGTTGGGCGGTCAGGTAACCATAGGGCTGGTAAACGTACTGTTTACCTTTGTAGCCATTTTTACTATTGATAAATGGGGACGCCGACCGTTATTGTTTGTTGGTATAGGTGGCGCTGTATTTTCGTTATTTATTATTGGTGTGCTTTTTGCGTTAGGAGTAACAGCAGGCCCCTGGATACTTATTTTCATATTAGCCTTTATTGCTTGTTTCGCCTTTTCTTTCGGGCCTGTTTGCTGGGTGGTTGTAAGCGAAATATTTCCTAACGCCATTCGCGGGAAGGCTATGGCGCTCGCTACTCTGTCCTTGTGGCTGGGCAATTTTTTTGTAGGACAATTAACCCCCGTAATGCTGGAGGGCTTAGGCTCATCGTGGACGTTCTGGATCTTTGCATGCTGTTGTTCGCCGGCATTGTGGATCACCTGGAAGCTAATACCCGAAACCAAAGGCAAATCACTGGAAATGATCGAAATATATTGGAAGACAGTACATGCCGCCGAAATTAAACAAGCAGAACGTTTAAAAGCTAAAACTAATAATTACGCATAAGTTCAATATTGATCTGCCTGTCAGATTTAATTAATTATAAACCCCAAAGCCCAATTTAAAAAACGCTTTATGAGATTTTTTTTTAACAAACACCTCGAAAAAATTAGAAAAGGGCATTTAAAAAGCCTTGTTGTTATTTCGTTTTACCTTTTTGCCGGCATTCAATATGTTTTTGCTCAGCAAACCAACGCCGCAATAAAAAATGTACCTTATTTTGGTGAAATAACTTGGGTTAGCGGTTTTGCAAAGGAAATTAGCGGCGAAAACATTAATTATTATTCAGCTTTTCCGGATTATGCTACAACAGCTTTGTTAACTCGCTGTAATGATGGCAATAAGATTATCGAATGGGAAACGGCACCTGTTCCCCAAAACGTGAAAGGCAAATATGTTTATTTTAGCTGGGTGGCAGGTTATTCTTCGGGAAGCAGCGGCGGTAACCGCAATTTTGATTTATACCTTGATGGTAAAAAACTGCTAACCTTTACTACTTTACCGGCCCAACAAAAGCCAAACTGGGAATTTACGACGCCTGATAGTTCGGCATTGGTATTTCAGCAAACAAAAAGAGATGGTTCAAATGATGCCCATGGGATAGCTTATCTCCGGTTGCCTTTAAGCAAGGTAAAACCCGGGCAACCGGTTAAACTTAAAGTAGTTGGCCAGGCGCAAAATAGCCAGGATTGGTATATGACCTTCAAGTTTTCTTTTGAAGAAAAAGTGGACATTAATCCAATGCCTTTTCTGTTGAAAAACGGACGGCAGCCAATTGTGTTAACTGCTTTACATTTTGGGGAAAATCAACAGCTAAAGGTTAAAGTCGATCATAAAGAATCATATTCATTTATAGTGAAAGATGGGATAAATACTTTTGATATACCCGTAAATGCTGTAAAACAGCCCGATAGTATGTTCATTAGCGCGGCTGTCGGAAAAAAAATATTGGTAAATAAGTTTGTTTTTTTGAAGCCGGTTTTATATCGTGAAATACATTTTATCCATAACTCCCATACTGATATAGGCTATTCCGATCTTCAACCTGATGTTTTAAAAAAACAGATGAAAAATATTGATGATGCATTACGCATGATCGAGGTTACTAAAAATTTCCCTCCCGAGGCAAGGTTCAAATGGAATATTGAAGCATTGTGGGTGGTTGAAAATTATTTAAAGCAAGCATCTCCCATACAAAAAGAAAAATTTATTAATGCAGTAAAAAATGGGAGTATTTGCTTGTCGGCTTTGTATGCAAATATTCTTACAGGTCTTAGCGAGCCAGAAGAAATGTTTCATTATACAGACTATGCAGAACAACTCAGGAAGGAATATGGCATTACCATCAACAGCGCCATGATATCAGATGTGCCGGGGTATGCCTGGACTACGGTGACCGGTCTTGCCAAAGGAGGCGTAAAATATTTTTCCAGCGGCCCTAATTACTTGGGCGAAACCCACCCTTATTTAGGGGATAGAGTAGGGTATTTTATAAAAGCGTGGGGCGATAAGCCTGTTTGGTGGACTTCACCCTCGGGTGAAGAAAAGGTGTTGTTCTGGACTGCGGCAAAAGGCTATTCGTCATGGCATGGAACGGCACCCGGAGCCGTATTTGAGCGAGGCCCTAAAAAAATTGCAGCCTATCTTAACGAACTTGCTGATGAAAATTATCCATATGATATGGTGCAATGGAGATATAATATTGTTGCGGATAATGGGCCGATTGACACCACTATTTCAGCTTTTGTGAAGCAATGGAATGAAAAATACTCATCTCCAAAAATTATATTAAACACCACCGAAAAACTATTTGAAACCTTTGAAAAAAAATATGGCGACAGCATCCCGGTAGTTAAAGGAGATATTACACCATATTGGGAAGATGGCGCTGTTTCTACCGCTTATGAAGAAGGTAAAAACAGGGTGAATAGTTTACGCCTGCAGCAATTAACAACGCTTTATGCTATGCTCAATCCGCAGCAATACAATAAACAGAAATTTCGTGAAGCATGGACAAATGTTATTATGTTTCATGAGCACACCTGGGGGGCTTATAACAGTATATCGGAGCCCGATGTTCCGTTTGTGACAGAACAATGGCGCATTAAGAAACAATTTATGTTAGATGCAGATGTGCAGACAACTAATTTGGAGAAAGCGTTGCTACAGCCGGTAAGTGACCCACAATCAAAAAAAATTGCCGTATTCAATACTTTATCGTGGAAACGCAGCGGGCCGGTGGTGATACCGATGGGCATCAACGGTAAATCTGTAAAAGATGCTTCCGGAAAAAAACTACCCTTGCAAAAACTTAGTAACGGAAGTTATGTGTTTATGGCCAGCAATGTACCGCCTTTGGGGAGTGCTGTATATGAAATCACAGACATAGAAGTTCCTTATTCCGCAACAAAGTTTATGCTTACAGACACTTCTGTTTGCAATGGAAATATTTGGTTGAGCTGGGATAAAAATAATGGAAGCATAACAAGTTTAAAGGCTGGCAATAGTTTTAATTATGCCGGAACTTTTAATAAACAAGGGTTGAATAGCTATTGGTATGTACCTGGTTATAATCCCGCTGATGCTGTAACAAATGGAAATATTGAGGCAAAAGTTTTAGAAAACGGGCCGGTGTTAACCACTATCGCTATTATATCCGAAGCGCCCGGCGCCAATAAATTAGAAAGAAGAATATCATTGTATGCAGGGAGCAATGAAGTGGAAATAGATAATATCATTGATAAAAAAAATATCCGTGAAAAAGAAGGCGTTCATTTCGGATTTCCTTTTAACGCATTGCTGGGCAAAACAACATTGGATGCAGGCTATGGTTCCATGCAATATCTCACCGACCAGTTACCCGGTTCAAATATGGATTATTTATATGCCCGCAGATGGATAGACATGTCTGCTGCCGATAAAGGATTACAGTGGATGTTGCTTGACGATCCTTTGGTTGAACCAGGCAATATGATGGATGAAAGGCTCACCATGCGGCAAAGCTATAAAGAATGGAAAAAAGAAGGCAAGCCAACAGCTACCTGGTTTAGTTATGCCATGAATAATTACTGGTATACAAATTATAAGGCAGACCAGGGGGGGATTGTTCACTTCAGGTACGCATTACGGCCTCATGGAATGATTAATGGTTCGGAAATGGAACAAGCAGCATCAGCGTTTACACAGCCATTAATAGCATTGCAGGTTAAAAATGAGGCAACGCTTCCCAAGGAACTCTTTGAGTTGACCAATAATAGGGTTACGGTCACCAGTGTTACATCCCAGGAAGATGGAAGCTATATTGTTCGCTTATTTAACCCGGAACAAGCTACGCAACAAACTGCTATTGTTTGGCAACGGTTAAAGCCGGTTCAACTGATAAACTGCAATACGGAAAAAAATCTGCAACTCAACGAAACAGTAACTATTGCCGCAATGGGAATTTTGGAGCTTAAAGTGAGGCAATAAGGAGTTGCATTTAAAACAACAATATCAGTGGGTTTACTTAAATGGCTCCTGATATTGTCTTAAAATAGAAAACCCATTAAAAGTAAAATTTTAATGGGTTTTTCTTGCGGAGAGCTAGGGATTCGAACCCCAGGAACCTTTCACAGTTCAACAGTTTTCAAGACTGCCGCAATCGACCACTCTGCCAGCTCTCCGGGGACAAAAGTACAAAACCGGGCCGATTTGGCAAATTTGATGTTAAGTTTTTTTAAACTAATTTATAAGCTTTTGGATATTAGCTTATTATTTTACTTATTTGATGCTTTTTGGGGTCAAAAAAGACTAAAATAGCGGTGGATTTGAATATTATTGAGGCAAATATCTGCCTAAAAACGCTTATCGATGTTAAGAAATTTGATTTTGGCGGAAGGTATTGAACATAGGCTTGGCAATTTTGATGTTCCTTTTTGAGTATTCGATACTTGCATTCAGTTCAAAACCTATCAGCAATATTAATGAGTTGAGGTAAAGCCATAACATTAATATAATAAGCGTACCTATGGAGCCATAAACTTTATTGTACGACGAAAAGTTATCGATATAATAAGTAAACCCCAGCGATGATAATACAGCAAGTATAGTGGCCATAATTGAGCCGGTACTCAAAAAATTCCACTTTTGTTTATTTGCCGGGCCATAGCGGTAAAGCAGGGAAATGGTGATGAAAAATATAGCGATCACAATAACCCACCGGGAAAACTTAATGATATAGATCCAGAAATGCCCTTTACTATCAATATGGTGCTTTAAAATGCTGACGAGGGCTTCGCCACCTGTCATAACCGTGATAGCAACTAAAAGTGACACGCTGATAACTAAAGTAAGCACAGTGGCTATGGCGCGCCTTTTTATCCATGTTCTTTTTTCAATAATAAGGGATGATCTGTTAAAGGCCCGCATCAAATTGACAATGCCATTTGTTGCAAAATAGAGGGCTGTTATAAAGCCAATGGACAGTAATTTTCCATTGTGACGCCGCACAATATCCTCAATAGTTGCCTGGAAGGCCATATAAGCGTTATAGGGCAGAATAGTTGAGAGAACCTTAAGCAATTGCCCTTGGAAATTTTTTATAGGGATATAGGGGATAAGTGTAAACAGAAAGATGGTTGCCGGGAAAAATGCCAGCATAAAATTATAAGCCAGCGATGATGCCCTGTTTAATAAAGTGCGTTCCTGAATTTCGTGCACAAAAAAAGCCAGTACATTGTACAATGGAAGCGGCGCAAAACCCGGCAAAACATAGGTTTTTGACCAGGTAACAAAATTTTGATAAAACTTAAAACGGAGTAAAAAGCGGTGCGTCCATCTCATTTAATCCAAATTTACTCAAAAAAGGGTTTTAATTTATCAAGAAATTCTTGTGATGGCAGGCATGGCCGGGTGGTTTTCATATTTACAAAAACCAGCAAAGTTGAACCGGTATTAATCAACTCACTCTTCTCATTAAACAGCTCGTACCTGAAATGTATTTTAATACCCGGCATTTTATCCATTATAACGTTGATGGTTATTTCTTCATCATACAATGCCGGCTTAAGGTATTTGCAGTTCATTTCCAACACAGGCATCATTATGCCCGATTCTTCCATACCGCTGTAAGTTAACCCGAGGCTGCGGAGCATTTCAACGCGGCCCACTTCATAAAATTCGGCATAATTGCCGTAATACATGTAGCCCATCTGGTCGGTTTCACCATAGCGTACCCTCACTTTTGTTGAGTGCTCAAACATTACCTTTTGATATTTCTTTCGTTAAGTGCTTCCTGAAATTTATGTGCGTTAATTTTATGCTGAGCCAAATTATCGGTGAAATTATGATAGCCCGAGAAATCTTCTTTGGCACACATGTATATGTAATCGCTTTGTTTATAATCAAGCACTGCATTTACTGCATTTACTGATGGCATCATGATTGGACCCGGAGGCAAACCAGTATGCAAATAAGTATTGTAAGGTGAATTGATGGTTAAATATCTTGAAAGTACGCGGTGAATGGTGAAATCATTCTCAGCAAAAATTACCGTAGGGTCTGATTCAAGTCTTATTCCTTTTTTAAGTCGATTTAAATACAGGCCTGCAATGGTAGGCATTTCGTCGTCGTGAAGAGCTTCAGCATCCACTATAGAGGCTAAAATCGATACCTCAACCGGGCTTAAGTTGATAGCCGCTGCTTTTTGTTTGCGCTCCGGTGTCCAGAATTTTTGATAGTTGGCGTATATGTGTTTGAAGAACTTTTCGGGCGAGGTATTCCAGTACACCTGGTAGGTATTAGGCAAAAACATGGTATATACATCATCCGTTGTAAAACCATATTGCTTTACAAAGTCAGCTGAATCGAGCAGATGGATAATGGCGGTAGAATCCGGCTCGATTTTTTTAGCAACAAAGCCGGCAAATTGTTCTTTCAGCCTTAAATTATGATAGGCTACCGTTACAGGCGCCTGCGTGCCTGACGCCAGCATGTTAATCAGCTTGCGGTTACTCATGCCAGGGTGGAGGTGATACCGGCCAGCTTTAACCCTATTTACATAATTCATATTTTGGGCGGCCCAGTAAAAAGTAGCCGAGTCTTTTACAATGTCCTCGTCTTTTATGGTTTTGTAAACATCGTCAAATGTTGCGCCGGTGTGTATGTAAAGATATTCTTGCTTGTCGGTAACGTTGGGGCCGAAATATTTCAGGTAGTAGTTAAGTCCGGTAAATCCGAGTGCTATAATGAATATAATCACCAGCGCAATAATGAATTTGCGAAATGTGCCGCCTGATGATGCCTTTTTTTTAGCCATTTTGTATTAGTTTATTTTGTATTTTTTGGATAGCTATAAGTCCGCCGGTTAGGTTCCGTACATTTTGATAGCCTTTTTCGTTTAATAATTCACATGCGGTTTCGCTTCGTAAACCTACTTTGCAAACAACAACTATTTCGTCTGTTTTGTTATAGGTAATTTGATTAATAGCATCCGGAAAACGGGATAAAGGAATGTTTATACCGCCGATGTTATAGGTGCAAAATTCAATTTCTTCGCGTACGTCAATCAAATTTAAATTTTCGTTTGCCAGCAAGCGTCCCAATATTTCTTGTCCATTAATGGGATTCATCTGTTTTGGTGCCCTGCGTAACGGTAAGATTTATACGTGTTCCCAGGCTGGTTTTGTTTACGGAATCTGTTTTCATTGGCGATTGTTGAACAACTACCAGATTTGTAGAGTCGGGAATGGTGCCTTGATAAGTAATGGTTCCTAAAGTGAGGCTATTATTTTTGATGATGAATTTTGCTGCACTCAGGTCCTGGTTAACTAAATCAGGAATATCAACCTCGCTCGGCCCTGCGCCATTGCCAATTACCAGGTCAATTTTTGAACCTTTGGGCAATTTAGTACCTGCTTTAATAGATTGACCTGCGAAACGAACATCCAATACGTGATTGGCAATATCAGCTTTAAAAGTGGTGTCGCCAATTTTTAAACCATAGTTAGCCAGCGTTGCTGCTGCTTCGCGATAGGTTAGGGGTTCCAGATCAGGTAATGCCACTAAGGGCGCCTCCCTGGTAACCACGGTTAAATAAATAGTACGGTTTTCTTTTACGTAAGTTCCTGAATCCGGATCTTGCTCAACAACGGAGCCGGGCGGCTTATCTAATACATAAACCGAATCAATTTTATAGTCAAAGCCCTGATCTTTCAATGTACTCATGGCTCTTTCAATCTGCATACCCTTTAGCTGTGGCACAGGGATACCTGTACCATGACGGGTATAGAAACCGAGACTAAAAAAAACAACCAGGATAACTACCAGAACCGAGCCTGCAGCCAGGATGATTGTATTGCGGAATTGTTTGGTTTTTAAGTAAGCCCAAAATTTATTCATCAGCACTATTTATATTTTTCGCAGTAAATTTAAATTCAAACATAGGCAAAATTTCGCATTTCAAATTACCGGATGTTCATTTGTCATACAGGTAAACGCTAAGTTAAGGGCTATAGTGTAATGCTGCAGAACAGGTTTTTTATACCAGTAAAATAAATGGCCACCCGCTTTAACGGATGGCCATTTATTTTAGATACAATTGTTGAAAAAGGCTTAATTTTTTGCCACAGGATCGGCCACGCTATGACCCGACCGGTTGGCTTTAATTAATAATTTTAAAGAAACCGGGTATTTATTTGAAAATTGAAATAAAGCGTCAATTACTGCGGATGGGGCAGAAGTATTTACAACCGGTACAGGGCTGTTAATATCCTCATCAACGCGGTTGCCATCGTTACCAATTGTTTTAAATGAATTAGGTACGTAGCTGATATAATTAGTGCCTTTTACCAGCCATGGGGAAATGAAAATGTGATCAAACCAGGAGTATGCGCCTCCACTGGTGCCGCAGGTATTGGGCACATTAGTTAACTTACGGGTTGATGTGCTTAAATAAGCGGCATAGTTGGTTGGACTAACGCCCCAGTTAGCCGGATAAGAAAAAACCTTGTCGGGACTGAACGGCGGATCGCTCATTTGGGAAGTGCTGTCGGTAGGGCTGATGATAGCCTGGTAACCGGCTTCGTAAGTGCTTGCTAAGTTAAAGTCGCCCATGTTAATCAGGTTAGGCATGTACGCAAACTTGCTTCTTAGTGTCTGCATCTCCTGGGTTACCTGGGCATCACGCTCTGTTGATGATGAGCCCGACTGGGTATGGTTTACTAAGACATACAGATAAGTAGTGTCATGCGTAACGGCAATATTGGGGTCGTTATAATACAGTTTGTATAAGTTAAAATCAGAAATGTACGATACAATGGTTTGCATACTCACAAACGTGAATTTTTGCTTATTGTAAAATAACACGCTCATTTTACTGTCATCGCTTATATTTGAGGGGGTAGCGTAAGCGTATTTGTTTGGGAAAACTGTATTCAACACATTGTTGGTAATTTCAACTGCCAGGTTAGCCGGATCTGTTGGCGTTATTGGAAAAGCATTCATCTTTTCGCAGCTAAACAAATCGGGGCTGGCATACTGAACTATAGTTCTTAAATAAACATCCAGGGCAGTTGTAGGGCCCTGGCACAAATCACCATAATTTAAAACGTTGTATGCCACAACTTTTATGGTATCTGTTTTACTCACTGTATTTGGCAGGGGAGTAGTATCCAGTGGGGCGGTTGTTGTTATTGTTTTTGTTGGAGTAGTTGATTTATTTATAGCTGTTTTTGAACAAGCTGAGAAAATAAATACAATTAAGCAGGGGTAATAAAAGTAATTTTTCATTTGGCGCAAAGAACCGATATTATTTACAATTAAATAACCTTGCAGTTATTTGATAATTATATGTTTATATTGATTTAACATATAGTGGCGTTTAGCTCATAAAGGATAATGAACCAAACATCTACCCAATACCAAAACTTCCATAAAACCCGTATTGCGCCCACACCGAGTGGCTTTTTGCATTTTGGTAACATCTTGTCATTTGCAGTAACAGCCTTTATAGCCAGGGAAACCGGAGCCCGAATTTTATTAAGGATAGATGATATTGACCGTTTAAGAACCAATCAAGAATATGTGCAGGATATTTTCGATACCTTAAACTTTTTGCAGATACCATGGGATGAAGGCCCGCGGAATACAGATGAGTTTGAAGATCGTTATTCGCAGGTGCACAGGATATCGCAGTATAATAAAGCCATAGAGAATTTACGTGTTAACGGATTGCTTTACGCCTGTAATTGCTCGCGCAAACAATTGCATGAGCATAATCCGGTAGGGATTCATCATTGCAATTGCAGGGAACATCAAATTCCCTTGTCAACAGAAAATGTAAACTGGCGACTCATCGCAGATAACAATCAGGTATCAGTAAAAAAGTTAAGCGGTGAGGTTATTAAGACTGATTTACCCGCTGAGATGCATAACGTCATCATTAGAAAAAAAGATGGAATGCCTTCATATCAGCTAACATCAGTTGTGGATGATCTTTTTTTGGGAATTGATCTGGTAATAAGAGGAGAGGATTTATGGACATCAACACTGGTGCAACATCAGTTAGCTACTGCATTAGGAGAGGATAAATTTAGCAAAATAGCGTTTTATCACCATCCCTTACTAATGGAAGCACCCGGTAAAAAACTATCCAAATCGGCAGGAGCTACCTCTATAAGGTATCTTCGTCAAAGTGGCCACTCCGCTGCGGGTGTTTACAAGGCAATTGCAGATACTATGGGAATAAATGGCCCGGTAATTAACTGGAAAGAACTTGGAGAAGCTGCGTTGCGGGCTATTAAATAACCATTTCTATCATCCAGTGATGGCCAAAAATATCCAGTATATCGCCTTGTCGGTAACCATAATCATAGCTTTTTGCGGCCGAAATAACTTTAGCACCGGCTTCTACCGCTTGTTTCATCGTTGTATCAACATCAGCAACCATTAAGCCAATAACCGCAGTAACTCCTTTTGCAGTTAGCGGGCTAAATGTTCCTGCCTTGATATTTTCTTCATGGAGGTGAAATTTGGCATCGCCAATAGATAGTTCAGCTACGTGGATACTGTCATCATCGTTAGTCCATCGCCTTAGTTCAACAGCGCCGAAGGCTTTTTCATAAAAACTGATGTCGGTAATGCCTTTGCCTATAATTAACGACGGCGCAAATGTTGCAGGTAATGAATTACTCATAAATTATTGACTATTATGTTGTTGGTATGGTCAGTTGTGCCAGGTATTGCCCAAATTCATCCTCCAATAACACCTCCATCTCGAAACCAATACTTTCTGCAATTTTTTTAACGGTGTGCTCATCAACATAAAGCCATTGAAACCATTCCGTTTTTTGCTTTTTATATTCGTATTGGTAGCTGATTTCGCCGAAGTACCGGTCATCAGGCAAAGATCTACCTTCATAAAGGTAGCTGATATCCGAGGAATCAAAAAGCAATCTTCCGCCATTGTTAAGTAAAATTTTACAATGTAAAAGCAGCGTTTTCAGTTGTTCAATATTCCCGGCCAGGCCAATTCCGTTCATTAATAATAGCAAAGTGTCATATTTTTGCTGGTGATATTGAAAAATATCCGCCTCAATTATATTGGCTACATTTCTGGCGCGCATTACTTCAACAGCAAGTGGGGAAATATCCATAGCAAATACGTCAATCCCCTTTTCCTGCAGTATCAATGCATGGCTTCCGGCACCGGCGCCAATATCCAGTACTTTACCTTCGCAGCGTTCAAGGGCAAGCCATTCTATGTCGGGCATATCATATTCTTCTCTAAAAAAAGCGGCTATCGGCATTATCTCTTTTTCGCCGTATTGATTATGGATAAATAATTTGCTTCTCGACCGGTGATGATAATAATCAAAAAGCGCTTGTCCTAAAACGTCATTCATTAAAAACAAAAGTATAAAGTTAATTTATGGAAGCTGATTAATTATTATTATAATAGGTAATTAATTTAAAGGCAATATGACGGTCAGTATTTTAGGTTGCGGATGGTATGGCTTAGCACTGGCAAAGACCTTATATACAGATGGTTTTGTTGTTAAAGGCTCTACCACCTCTGCCGAAAAACTCAGCCAGATTGAAAGCAACGGCATACTGCCATACCAGATTAAATTAGATACAGGCATTGAAATAATAGACCCTGATTTTTTTAAGTGTGATATACTGGTAGTTTGTATCACACCAAAAACCAAAAGCGGCGAAGGGAAAGATTACCTGCCAAAACTTAACCGTATTATAGAAATAACACTTCAAAACAATATAGAAAAGGTTATTTATATCAGCTCGACAGGTGTGTATGCTGATATAAATAAAGAGGTAAATGAACTAACCGATCCCGAACCGGATAGTGAATCGGGTCGGCTGCTATTGGATGGCGAGCAGCTTTTTAAGAAAGAGACGGACTTTAAAACGGCTATTATCCGCTTTGCCGGCTTGGTAGGCCCCGGCAGACATCCCGGGCGTTTCTTTGCCGGAAAAAAGAACATTCCTAACGGACAGGCACCGATAAACCTTATTCACCTGGATGATTGCATAGGTTTAACCCGTGCGATAATTGAGAAAGATGCCTTTGGTTATGTATTTAATGCCTGCTCATCCGATCATCCGATGAAATCTGATTTTTATCAACATGTAGCCAAACAAGGCGGGTTCGCTTTACCCGAATTTATTGACGAGTTAAAGAACTGGAAAATAGTAAACAGTGTTTTCTCAGCTGAGGTACTGGACTATCAGTTTAAGATATCAAAATGGGCTGATTATGATTTTAATTGACCGGGACAAAAAAAGCCGCTTCATTCCCTAAAATGAAACGGCTCCACTATTCAAAACTCAATACTATTATTTACTTAAGGTATGGGCCTTACCATTTGATAATTCCAGCACCTTTCTATCGGCTATTTTAAACGTCTTTATATAGACGGTCAATTTTTTCAAAGCATTTTTATCACCAATATCTGGCGTACGTACGGGTTTATCAACAGCATCTAAAACGAATGAAAAGTCCGTTCCCTGCTTTATTTGAGTAGCACCATGACAACCCTGGCAACCGCCCATGCTATAAAAGTTACCTTTAAATAGCGCATTAATACCATGATCATGAGGGGTAGCAATGCTGCTGCCGTTAAAATGATTTAAAGTTCTGTCAGACTCAACAACATAGTTGGCAAGGAAAAAATTGGCAGATGTGCTATCACTTGTAGGCGTTGCCTGCACGCCAACCAGCCGGTAATTTTGCCATATTGATTTTGCCGGCAGTTTGCTATGCACATAGTTGGTAGCCGCGGCGGTAATGCTTCTTATCGAATCGCGCATCGGGGTTTGTATACCACCATATTCTTTTCCGGCTGTGTCAAGCAGTACATAGCCCATGCTATCCTGTTTTACATCAACATGCTCCCATGTAGCAAATATAAAGGCCGGGTAATTTTGCGTTTTATGGATAATGTGTAGGGCAATAAGCGCATAGGTTATATTATTATAAACAACCTGACCATTTGCGTTTTTGGTGTAGTAGATAACCTTACGGGTAAAAAACTTGGAGCTGTCGTCCAAATTGGTAAGTCGGCGCCAGGCTGCTTTAATTTCCATTGTACCGGTTGATTTACCGCTTCCACAAGGCAAACATATTACGCCCACTGGGCAGCCACATGAATTGTTTACCCCTTTTTGATAATAGGCGCCGAATTTGGCAATATTATCCCGGGTGGTATTTGCAGCTTTGTGCAGAGTGGTGCTATCGCCGTAATTGTTTTTAACATAATCATATTCAAACCGGTTTACTTTAGCTTCATAAAGCACTTGGTATTGTTCTTTAAATACATTTACATGGGCGTACATATCGCATGAGCCAATCTCATTATTTTCATCAAGATTATCAAAAAGTGTAAAACTGGTTGACGCATTGGCCGCAATTGGCTGCTGACCATAGCTGTAATGCGGCAGCGAATCAAATGGAAGCATTTTGTTGCTATAGGGTCTTAACTCTGTCTTGTGAGCAAAGGTTTCCCATACATCCAAATCAGGATATGCGCCCGGCTCGTTATAATAGGTCCATGTGGTATCCGGATAATCTCTTTTATTGTTTTTGCTGTAAGATGATTTCCAGTTAAGCGCAAGAAATTCTTCCCAGGCAAACTCTACCAATTGTTTAGAATTTGCATTAGAGTCGAGCTCTGCCGGTGGAAATGGATTAAAGTTGATAGTAAAACTGGTATCAGCAGAAGCCGCCAAGCTTTCAGTAGCGCCTTTGTTTTTTGCTGAATTATTGCATCTGAGCAATAAAAATGCGCCGATTGCCAGCATTGTAAAAATGATTGTTGCTTTTTTCATGAGCCAAATGAATTGATAAGGTTAGGTTTAATGAAATAGCAATTGCTACTATTTCTTATATCTAAAAATAGATAAAAAGCAGCAATTATTTACGGTAAAATCGCCTGTTTGCTTACCGTGATTATACCTTTTGTGAAATTCAGCAATTGAGGTATACAGCAATAGGGTAGACTGTTTTTTTAATCGCCTACCATAATATGATAAAAAGATAAATGTTTAACAACCGCTATTGAGACGCTGTTTTTAATTTAGATTTTATTACAGAGTCCTTTTGCGCATTGCTCAATTTACCATAATTAAACAGTGCGCCTTCCCAATCATCATAGCTTGGGTTTGGGACAATGATATACCGGCTGCCAAATTGCTTCATTAATTTTTGCGTTGTCGCAGTTCTGTTGTCTTCATCGGGATGATTATCGTATAGCGCATCAAAATCGGCTAAATTATCGCCACACAACAAAATAATCTGATGCGTTTTTAAAACAGCTGCCCGGCGACTTTCTTTGCTCGATGACTTTTGTTTAAGCAGCAGATGTGCATTGTCAGTATTGGGTAAGCCATATAATTGCAGGTTTTTTAAGGTGCCCGCACGCTCATCCTCATCACGGTTAGTGATATAAAAAACGGTTACGCCTCTTTTGGCAGCATATTTAAAAAACGCCGCCGCGCCCGGAACCGTATCACAAATAGATTTAGCTGTCCACTCTTTCCATGTTTTCGGATCGTAATCAAGATTGCTGACAGCTCTTTGCGCGTCATATGGGCTATTGTCCAATAGTGTTTCGTCAATATCGGTAACTACAGCGTATGGTTTGGTGTGATGCTGTTTTAAGGCAATATCCAGCCTTAATTTAGCAATGTTATAAGCCTGAAAACATAATGCTTTATACTCAGCAGCCCGCTGCTGATAAATGGAGGCCCATGTTTTACCACCGTTAGGGATCGATAAATTAGTAGTTTGCGCAAATGTGCACAAGCAGAAGCCACTGATTAAAATAAGTAAAAATGCCTTTTTCATAAAATAAGTTTTACTCCTTTATAAAAGCTCTATGTATTATAAAACGCTAATAAAATGACAGTAAACGGGTTAACTTTTCTGTAACGGTTATATTACCTTTAATGGCCCATTGTTAACAGCGGCGTAATATACAATTAAGTTTTCGGCACTAAATTACAACGTTTATCACCTTAAAACTAACTATTAACATGGATTCGCGCAGAGAATTTTTAAAAAAAGCGGCATTACTATCCGGAGCAGCAGCAGTGACAAATATGCTGCCGCCTGTTATTCAAAAGGCCTTGGCAATTAACCCCGAATTAGGCAGTACCTTTTACGATGCAGAGCACATTGTATTTTTAATGCAGGAAAATAGATCGTTTGATCATCAACTGGGCACCTTACAGGGCGTACGCGGCTATAACGACCCAAGGGCAATAAATTTGCCCAATAAAAATAAGGTTTGGGTACAAACCAATAAGGATGGTGAAGCTTACGGGCCTTTTCACCTGGATGTAAAAGACACCAAAGTAGCTTGGATGGGCTCACTGCCACATAACTGGACTGATCAAACCGATGCCATGAATAATGGCAAATACGACAAATGGCTGGATGTTAAAAAAGCGAGGAATAAGGATTATGCAAATATCCCGCTAACTATGGGTTATTGCGATCGTTCTGATTTTCCATTCTATTACTCTTTGGCTGATGCTTTTACAGTTTGTGACCATAACTTTTGCTCAAGTATCACAGGTACGCACCCTAACCGCCATTATTGGATGACAGGTACCGTTCGCGAAAGTAACAACGTCGACGCCATTGCGCATTTATGGAATGTAGATAATTATGAATACCCGGAACTGGGATGGACAACCTTCCCGGAACGTTTGGAAGAAAACGAGGTATCATGGAAGATCTATCAGAATGAGCTAACCATGGGTTACGGCTTAAAAAGCGAGGAAAGTGCCTGGCTTAGTAATTTTGGCACCAACGTACTGGAGTATTTTACGCAATATAATGTACGCTTACATGCCGGTGGCATTGCCAACCTGCAAAGCAAAAAAGAAAACCTGCAACAGCAAATTGCCGACCTGGAAAAACAACCACAGGAAGGCCGCGTGCCCATGAGGCTTGCAGCAGCAAAAAAATTGCTGGTTAATATTGAAACTGCCCAGGCTAAATATACCAATGAGAACTTTGACAGCCTTTCGCAAAGGGCAAAAGATTTAAACGGCAAGGCTTTTGTAACCAACACAAACGATCCGGATTATCATGACCTGACTTCGTTAAAATATGACGACAAGGGAACAGAGAGAGAATTGAATGTGCCCAAGGGCGATGTGTTTCATCAGTTTAGAGAGGATGTTAAAAATGGTACTTTGCCAACCGTATCCTGGTTAATGCCACCGGCCCATTTCTCTGATCACCCCGGCGAGCCCTGGTTTGGCCCGTGGTATGTAAGCGAAGCCATGGAAATATTGCTGCAAAACCCTGAAGTATGGAAAAAAACTATTTTCATTGTTACTTATGATGAAAACGATGGCTATTTTGACCACGTTCCGCCATATGTGGTGCCCAACCCATACAAAGAAAACACCGGCAAAGTATCAAATGGTATAGATCCTAAGCTTGATTTTGCTACCAACAGCCAGCAAACCAACCCATCAACCCAAAACAGTAATTTGCGCGAAGGACCCATAGGCTTAGGTTACCGCGTACCCATGATCATTGCTTCACCGTGGACGCGTGGAGGATATGTATGTTCAGAGATATTTGATCATACCTCGTCGCTTCAGTTTGTTGAAACCTTTTTGCAGAAAAAATACAACAAAAAGGTACACGAAGAAAATATTACCCAATGGCGCCGAACCATCTGTGGTGATTTAACTTCTGTTTTCAGACCATATAATGGTGAAAAAATAGATCGTCCGGAGTTTTTGGAAAAAGATGCTTTTTACGAAAGCATCCACCAGGCACAATTCAAATCAGCACCTGATAATTTTAAGAAATTAACGACTAACGAAATCGCGGTCATCAATAATAACCCGCAGCAATCGCCCTATTTCCCTAAACAGGAAAAAGGTATCCGCCCGGCTTGCGTGTTACCTTATGAATTGTATACACACGGGCATTTCAATAAAGAAAAAAATAGCTACAACATAGCTTTTACAGCAGCTAACAAGATTTTTGGTGATAAAGCTGCGGGGTCTCCGTTTAGAGTTTATACCATGAATCCCTATAAAAAAGAGGATTTAAGGGCATGGGATTACAGCGTTGCCGCTGGCGATACCCTGAAAGATGAATGGAACCTGGCTGACTTTGAAAACAATGCTTACCACATAAGAGTTTATGGCCCTAATGGGTTTTATCGTGAATTAATAGGCGATAATAATAACCCGGCAGTAAAAATTGAATGCAATTACGAACGCAGCAGACTAAATAATTTAAAATTTACCGGGAATGTTATAGTCGATGTAGTAAATAATGACACTAAACCACATACGGTAGTTATAACAGATAAAAGCTACAAAACAACAGGGCAAAGCAAAATTGTACCCGCAGGAGGTAAGGCGAGCATGGTAGTTGATCTTTCAAAATCTTATAACTGGTATGACTTTAACGTAAGACTAAAAGGTCACGATCAATTTGAGGAGCGTTATGCCGGCCATGTAGAAACCGGATCAGTAACCAAAACTGATCCCTTAATGGGAGGGTTGGTATAAACATCCAAAAAAAAGAGAGTGCCAAACCGGTACTCTCTTTTTTGGGATGTATTTTATCCTAACATTACTTTTTCCAAATGCTGGTTATAGCTTCGGCTGTGTTATTATCTGTTACAGGCAAATTGTACATTGCCTCCAGTGTGTGCAAAACATTGTAATGCGTTATAGCCGCATTGTATTTACCGGCAACCACATGATCACCAAAAAATATGGTTGGTATACGGTTATTATTTTGCGGACTATAATCGTCTTCATCAAAAGTTACAATTAACAGGCTGTTGTGTTTGGCCGCCCATTGTGCATACGCAGCAAGGTTTTCTTTAAGCCATTTATCGCCGCGTTCAATTGCTGCCCTGTCACCAGGTGTGCCAATATTGTGCATATCATAATCCATATCGGGTACCACGAACGCGACCGTTGGCAGTTTGCTATAATCGGATGGGAAATCAGTCATCGGTAAACTGCAGGAACGCGGAATACCATTTGTACCGGTACCTAACCAGTTTACCCATGGCGTGTGCTTGCGGGCGTATAAAGTACCAACAGTAAGCTTACTTTGCAGATAAGTGCATCCTATAAAGCCTACAGAAGGCATAGTTTGCGCATAGCCTTTAAAGGTTAATCCATTGTGAATTAAGGCTGCGCCAAGGTTTGGCGATGTAAAAGGAGTGATAGCATCTAAACAATCATCGTTAGTACTTCCTTGCGTGCTGCCCGAAAACAAAGCCAGGTAATTAGGCTGACTTGGATGAGTAACGCCATGCGAATCGGTAAACAATGCTCCGTTTTTTGCCAGGTAATTGATAAATGGTGCATTGGCCGATCCGATCAGTTCATTGTATCCATGATTTTCTTCCATCACTATGATAATATGATCATAATGGGGAATAGCCGGAGGCGTATTGAACGATGAACAGCATAAACAAATGATGGGTAAAACAGGGATTAAAAGTAGTTTAGTTATGACTTTCATTTTAAAGGGATATTTTATTGCAACAAAGATGCATTAAAAAATAATAATGTGGTATTAAATTATAATTAAGAATTTGCACTTGTTAAAGATCGGCCCAAAACAATAAAGATGATATATGTTTAATCTATAATTGCGGGTTTAACTTATCGAATAAAACTAATGAAAATATATCAACAACAACTTCAGCTAAGGGAAAGAAAAAGAGGATTTCATCTCATCACAACAGAAGTATTACACGCTTTGCCCCAACTCCGCGAGATAAAAACAGGTATTTGCCAGGTATTTATTCAGCATACATCGGCAGCGCTCACCATTAATGAAAATGCCGATCCAACTGTAAGGCGCGATTTTGAAACGTACTTTAATAAAGCAGTACCTGAAAACGACCCTGATTACCTGCACAATGATGAAGGCTCTGACGATATGCCTGCACATTTAAAGGCAGCTTTGCTGGGTTGTTCGGTAACTATTCCTATCCGTAACGGGCATCTGGCTTTGGGAACCTGGCAAGGTATTTACCTATGTGAACACCGCAACTATGGTGGAAACCGCAGTTTAATGATCACTGCCTGGGGAGAGTAATTTTATACCAAAGCTTGATAACAGATTTGATACAAAAATCAATACCTGTAAAGTTTTCAATCAATTATATTTGGCTTTAATTCTGTTGAAAACCGTACTAATGAAAGCCTTTTTACTCACCGCCGCGCTAATATCCACTATTGTTGTTGCTCAATGCCAACCGGCGCCCATTGGGCAAACGCAAGTAACCGAGTGGCAGTATGGTAAAAACGGGGCAGTTTCTATTACTTATGATGATGGATCCTACCATCAGTTTACCAAGGCATTGCCGATAATGGAACGGCTAAAGCTGCCTGCTACATTTTTTGTTATTACCGGCGGCTTCCCCGGCTCAAAATATCATGGAACTTTTGTTGGCCGTCCGGTTAAAACAATCATAGCTGAATCGGCCAGCATACCGACAAATAGTGTCAATTTTTTGGAACGATGTTCAGCAGCCGGATATCTGGGCTATAAAGGCACCATCACTTATGTAACCAAAGCCGCCAGCCTTTATGATGAGAAAGAGACCACAGCAGCTTATCAGTTGATGGATGAATTGTATAAAAAAGTAAGAAATGGCGATTTTCAACCCGGTTACCAGCCATGTGATGAGGTATTGCAGGAAGAAGGCTCCACCTGGGATGACATGAGACGTTACGCCGCCGAAGGCTATGAAATAGCAAGTCACTCTATAACCCATGCCAGTATGCCCGGACTTGATTCTGCAAACATTACTTATGAGCTGGAAAAAAGTAAAGAAGAAATCCGCAACCAGATGGGGGAGCAGTACACTTTTTCTACCGAAGTTCCCTACGGTTACGAAAATGAACGGGTAATGCAAATTGCCTACAAAATTTATCCGGCCCTACGCAACCGCATGCCGGAGCCATGGCTAAAAGAAATTGACCGGCCAAGCAAACAAACACCAGGCAATAGCGACAAAGATTATATACAATGGCAACGTGAAGCCAATACAAGGTCGCCATTACCGCTGATGAAATCGTGGGTTGATACCACTACCGGCCGCAAAGATACCTGGTTGGTTATTGTTATTCATGGGGTGGATGGCTTGGGCTATGAAGCATTGCCCAGCACTTTGCTGGACGAATATTTTCAATACATAAAAAATGATGACGATAAATTGTGGGTAGCCACATTTGGCGATGTTACCAAATATATGCGCGAGCGGGAAAGTGCCACCGTTCAAAATAATGAAGATAATGGAAAAATTACCGTCCGCTTAACACATACTTTGGACAATATGTATAACCTTCCGTTAACACTTAAAACTTATTTGCCAAAAAACTGGAAGGCAACTTTGGTAAAGCAGGGTAAACATATCCAGCAATTAACAGCTATGCAGGATAGTAAAGGAAGTTATGTGTTGTATCAGGCATACCCTAACGAAGGGGTAGTAACATTGTCGGGTAATTAAGTTCGTAGTTTACGGCTTGTATCGGCCATAAACTACGAGTTTTCAATTTTATAGCGCGCAAAGAAACTCCATGGTGTCTACTCCATCTGCATAGTCCCATAATGCCGGTTGCTGGCTCCCGCCAAAATCAACTATCTGGCTTTTTATCCGTAAGGGTATGTGCGTAACCACACATTGTATATTATCAGCTTCGGTAGTTAATAAATTTTCAACAGCTTGCAGGTCATCGTAATATTCAAAATATAAAACGGCAAGCGGCGATGTTAGTTTCGCATCTTCCTTCAACATTAAAAAGCCGTTATCAAAGTGTTTATCACTATTTACCAGGTAGATGGATTTGTTGTAATCGTAATTGTTATTGTATTTATGGTGATTGATAATAGGCTGAAAAGCTTCTATCGATTCAAAAAAGAAATTAAAAATGTAATCTTTCGGAACCAGCAATTTGGAAACATTGCGACAACCTAATCCGAAGTAATCAAAAATATCATGCCCCAGTTTAAATAGTTGTTCAGTGCTTTCGTTTCCGGCTAATACGGCAACACTGCTTCTGTTTTTACGGATAATATTGGGCACTTTACCAAAGTAAAATTCAAAATAACGTGAGGTATTGTTACTTCCCGTGGCAATTACGGCGTCAAATTTCTCCAGTCTTTCTATAATACTGTATCTATCACCAAATGTGGGTTCAATAGCGACGAGCATTTTTAAAACGTGTTTAATAAGCCTTGCATCCTGCGATGATGCTTTTATCAACGCATAATTACCCGATACCAAAACACACAATACATCGTGAAAACCCACCAACGGAATGTTGCCGGCTAATATTAAACCAACTCTTTTTATGGCAGCATGCTCATTAATAGTATAACCGTCCAGCCATGTTTCCAGGTCTTGAAAGCTCAGCATGTGGCCTATAGCGTTTACAGCCCGCGAAACGCTTTCAGGCGTAAACCAGGCATTATATTGTTTTTCATCATTAATTATGGCCGATAATTGTTCGTCCGGGTTGCGCAATTGTGTCCCCAGCTCCGAAAAAACACTAATTAGTTTGCTTTTGGTTAAATTTGACATATATATGGTAGGGTTTTCAAACCCTTTAAATCGTTTTTTTGTTATATTTGCAATCTTGTTAATTCAAGGCAAAGTTAATTGAGAATATAAGAATTAAAGAATATGGCGATTAAAATCACCGATGAATGCATAAACTGCGGAGCTTGCGAACCCGAGTGCCCTAATAATGCTATTTACGATGCTGGCGCTGCATGGCGTTTCTCTGATGGTACAGGTTTAAAAGGGCTTATTGATTTTGGCGATGGCAATACATTAAATGCCGAAGAAACTCAGGCGGCTTTATCTGATGATATTTATTATATTGTGCCCGATAAGTGTACCGAATGTGTTGGTTTTCATGATGAGCCACAGTGCGCTGCAGTTTGCCCGGTAGATTGCTGCGTTGATGACGAAGATATCCGTGAAACTAAAGAAGAGCTGCTTGCAAAAAAAGAGTGGCTGCATATAAATGAATAGTATTAACTAACTTAACGATACGAGGAAAGGGAGGGTGTTAAAAATACCCTCCCTTTTTATATATTAGAAATTTAAAGGCACTATTTTTGTTTTCACTAAGATTTTCTCATGGAGTACGGCATTTGTAATCTTTCTATTGTTCCGCTAAGAGCCGAAGATACCGACAAAAGTGAACTGGTTTCACAGTTGTTATTTGGCGAAACGTTTGAAATTTTAGAGTGGAAAGAGAACTGGGTAAAAATAGTGACCACGTTTGATAATTATACTGGATGGATTAGTCGTTTGCAATTTATAATGATTGGCCATTTAGCGTATAAACAATTTAAACAAACGCCCCCGCCTTTAACCTGTAAGCCCGTTACCCAGGCACTAAAAACCAAGAACAATAGCATTTTATACCTGCCCATGGGTAGTTCCCTTGTTTTTTTACAAGGCACCACCTGCCACATCGGTAATGAAAAATTTGAAATTATTGGTGAAATTGGTGAAACTGAAAGTCTTGTAAACACAGCGCTGCTGTATTTAAATGTACCTTATTTATGGGGCGGCCGTACCCATTTTGGTATTGATTGCTCGGGCTTTACCCAGATAGTATATAAGTTGCAGGGTATTAATTTGCTGCGCGATGCCAGTATGCAGGCCGGGCAGGGAATCGTTATTGATTCATTGAATGAATGCCGCGTAGGCGATCTGGCTTTTTTCGATAATCCAGCTGGTAAAATTGTGCATGTGGGTATCATTATAGATGAGCACAGGATTATTCACGCATCAGGAAAGGTTAAAATTGATACTATCGACGAAAAAGGAATTTACTCTGAAGATTTAAAAAGGTATACGCACAAGTTGCAGTCAATCAGAAGGATCCGTTAGTTATCAAAAGTAATATCCCATACTATTATCCTTTTATCATCCCCTGTAGAGATTAGCTGATTATCGTTCCAGCATATTTTGTTGATAGACAGTGTATGGCTGTCAAATCCCTTTTCGCGACTGATAATTTTGTACAGTTTAAAATCATCGGCACCCCAAATTTTTATGCTTTTATCCATGCTGGCTGTAGCAAAATAGGGTAGGGTTTGGTGAAATACGATACTATTTACCGCAAAAAGATGAGCCGGAATGCTATTTATCAGTTCGAATGAGCGAGTATCCCATATTTTAACCTGCGCGTCGCGGCCACCGGATACCAGGTAATTACTATCAGGCGAATATTGCACAGCGAACACCGACATAGTGTGCCCATGAAGTATTTTAGTCAGCGTGTAATCATCCAAATTATAAATCGCGATCTGATTATTACGGCATCCAAAGGCAACCTGTTTTTCATCGGGCGAAACAGCAATGGTACGTATGGTTTCATCAGAAACTTTGATTGAGTGCAGCAATTCCAATGTTTCCAGGCTCCATATGGAAACTTTACCATCTTCAGAAGCAACCAATAATTCGTTTTTTGATTTTACAGATTTAATATCGAAAATTGGCGCCCGATGAAATCTTAGACTTTTGATAATGCGTTGCTCTAAAAAGTCAAATACTAATACTTCTCCATTTCTCAGACCAGCAAACATCAAAGGATAGCCAGCGGGACAATGTATGGCATAAATGGACGCCGCAACCGGGAACATCACTTTTATGAAAGAATTGGTTTTTAAACTCCACTCCACCAATCCCTTATCATTGCCACCAGTAAATAATATCCCCGGCTTTTGTGAAAGTTCTAAAGTGAATATAGGATTACTATGCCCGTTTAGTTCGGCAGTTTTTTGTACGATCATCATTAGTTGATGGTTGATGGTTCATAGCAAAATACACCATGAACCATGATCTAAAAGCTACTTATGTCGCTCTTCCAGATTTTTTGCTATTCGTTCAAGGCTAAGGCCTTTTTCTTTTAATAGTACTATAAGGTGAAACACCAGGTCCGAAGCTTCATTAATTAAATCAGTTTCAGTTTCGGCAAGCGCAGCAATTACTGTTTCAACGCCTTCTTCGCCCACCTTTTGTGCAATTTTATTTAAGCCTTTCTGCTGCAGTTTGTTTACATACGACCCTTCTTTAGGGTTTTCGTATCTATCTGTAACAATGTTCTCCAGTTCCAATATGAAGTTCTGGTTATATGTAGTATTAAAACAATTGCGTGAACCGGTATGGCAGGTAGGGCCGTCAGCTTTTACTTTTATCAAAAGCGTATCGTTATCGCAATCAAGGTGGATGCTTTTTACATGCAAAAAGTTGTTGCTGGTTTCGCCCTTTGTCCACAAACGGTTTTTTGAGCGCGAAAAAAAGGTGACTATATTTTCCTGTACCGTTTTGTTATAGGCTTCCTGGTTCATGTAGCCAAGCATCAGCACTTCAAGCGTTTGCTCGTCCTGTATAACTACCGGTACAAGTCCGTCTGTTTTATTAAAGTCGATATTCATTTTTGTTTATACTTTTTGAAGCAGCGATATTAAACCTCTCTTACCTCAATATTATTATGCTTCAGTATTTTCTTTAAATCAGGTATCAGTATTTCGCCGTAATGAAATACCGAAGCTGCCAGGGCCGCGTCCACATTACTTTGCTCAAAAACATCAACAAAGTGCTGAACTGATCCCGCGCCGCCAGATGCTATCACCGGTATATTTACTGCACTATTTACCTCTTTTAAAAACCGATTGTCAAAACCTGCTTTTGTACCATCATGATCCATTGAAGTAAGGAGTATTTCGCCGGCACCCCGGCTTTCCGCTTCTAAAATCCAGTCGAGCGTTTCTTTTTCTGTCGGTAAACGGCCACCATTTAAGTGTACAATGTTTTTATTAGCAATTACCCTGGTGTCAACCGCTATTACCACAAACTGAACGCCAAATGCTTTTGCCAGTTCATCAATCAAAGCAGGATTACGCACCGCTGCCGAATTAATAGATATTTTATCCGCCCCAGCGTTTAAAAGCGCATCAGCATCAGCAATTTCGTTTATGCCACCGCCTATAGTAAAGGGGATGTTTATTTGCCTGGCAACGGCCTTTACCAGCTCTACCATCGTTTTGCGGCGCTCAACAGTAGCAGTAATATCGAGGAATACCAACTCATCAGCCCCCTGGTTGGAATAATTCCAGGCCAGTTCAACTGGATCTCCCGCATCACGAAGATCAACAAAGTTAACGCCTTTAACGGTACGTCCATCTTTAACGTCAAGGCAGGGGATGATTCGCTTTGCTAATCCCCCCCGCCCCCTGAAGGGGGAGCTGATTTGTGTATTTATTTGTTCCAAGACGTACTCTAAATTATTAAATATTTGTTGATTGGTAAATCTTATCACCTTTAGTCCTTGTTGCTCAAGGAACGTTTGCTTTTCGATATCATTTTGTATAATTTCTGGAAGCTGATGGATGCTTCCATCTAATTCAATTACGAGCTTATGCTGATGACAATAAAAATCTGCAATATAGTTTCCTAGCGGATGCTGTCTTCTGAATTTTGCATTGTTTACTTTTAAATTTAAATAGCTCCACAATAAACTTTCCGCAGGAGTCATGTTATATCTTAAAGCCTTAGCATTAGCAAATATTTCAAAATTAGCCCCCAGAAACAATTTCTTCTTCATTCTATTTTACACGTAACTATACGCATGCAAATCAACTCCCCCTTCAGGGGGCTGGGGGGTTAAATGGATATAAGCGATTCCAAATTCCAGTTTTTTACTTCTTCAATAGTAATATGGCCCTCATAAATAGCTTTGCCAACCACACAGGATTCCACCTTTATATTGCTCAGTTTTTCTACATCTTCCATTGAGCTTACGCCGCCAGAAGCTATTAATTTGATGAATGGCGAATGGTCAAGCAGTTTTTCATACAGATCAATACCTGCACCGCCCAGTTTACCATCTTTATTAATATCGGTACACAAAAAGCGGAAAAATCCTAAAGCGAGGCATTTATCCACGTAATCCATTAATTTAATGGGTGAGCTTTCCATCCAGCCGGAGTATTTGATCACTTCGTCTAATACGTCAATAGCAATAACTACCTGGTCTGAGCATTTACTCGGGCCGCATAAGGCCTGACTTAACTCTTTCAGAAAAGGAGGGTTGGTTAATGCCTGTGTGCCTACAATAACGCGGTGTACACCGGCATCTATCAGTTCTTTAACCTTGTCGATGCTGCGGATACCGCCGCCATATTGCACCTTCATGTCTGTTTTTTTAATCACATCAAAAAGGTATTGTTGGTTAGAAAAGTCGTTCTTAGCACCGTTTAAATCAATAATATGAATAAAATTAGTACCGTGTGACTGGTATTTGTCGATCATTTCTTCCAGAGAAACGTCATATTGAGTGACCTGCTTGTAGTCGCCCTCGCGCAGTCGCACTACTTTTTTGTCCAAAATATCAATTGCAGGAATAATGTACATGTCTTTAAAGTTTTGAGAAATTTTTTAGTAACGTTTCACCATAAGCACCTGATTTTTCGGGATGGAATTGCACTCCGTAGAAGTTATCCCGCCAAATTGATGCCGAAAATTTGTTGTTGTAAATTGTTGATGACAGTGTAAAGGTATTATCAAATTCAATAAAGTATGAATGTACAAAGTAAAAATGTGATCCGTTAGGAATATTTTCAAAAAGTGGGTTTTCCTTTTCGGGATATACTTTGTTCCACCCTGTATGCGGTACCTTATATTCGGTACCGGCCGCAAACTTTAAAGTTTTTATCGGGAAAATCTCCAATAAGTCTGAATCGCCTTCTTCAGAATGACTTGTCAAAAGCTGCATTCCCACACAAATACCCAGCGTTGGCTTTTTTAGTGATTTAATTTTAGGCACCAGCCCGGTTTGCTCCAATTTGGCCATAGCTGCACCTGCGTGCCCAACCCCAGGGATAATATAACGATCATACAGCTCAAAATCTTCTTCCTTATTGATCATCCCATAGGGAATCCCCAGCCGCTCCAAAGCAGCAGTTAATGAAAATATATTCCCGGCGCCGTATCTTATTATTCCGATCATTTTTATTTTGATTAAGAGTCAAGAGCTAAGAATCAAGAGCCAATAAAAGTTGAAATAGCTCTTACTCTTGTTTCTTAATTCTTGGCTCTTGATTCTTGACTCTATCTCTCACAACAGTCCCTTAGTACTCGGTAAAACCATATTGTTTACATCTCTTTTTACCGCCATTTTTATAGCTTTTGCAAAAGCCTTAAATATAGCTTCTATTTTATGATGTTCGTTTTCACCCTCGGCTTTTATGTTTAAGTTGCACTTGGCTGCATCGGAGAACGATTTGAAGAAATGGAAAAACATTTCTGTAGGCATTTCGCCAATCTTTTCTCTCTTAAATTGGGTTTCCCAAACAATCCAGTTACGGCCACCAAAATCAATGGCTACCTGCGCCAGACAATCGTCCATCGGCAGACAAAAACCGTAACGCTCAATTCCTTTTTTATTACCTAAAGCCGCTGCAAAAACCTCGCCTAAAGCAATACCAGTATCTTCAATGGTGTGATGCTCATCAATATGCAGATCGCCTTTTGCTATCACTTCCAGATCAAGGCCTCCGTGACGAGCAATCTGATCAAGCATATGATCAAAAAAGTGCAGCCCGGTTGATACCTTTGCCTCACCTTTTCCATCCAGATTTAATTTAATATAGATGTCCGTCTCTTTGGTAGCACGGCGATGTTCAAATACACGTTCGCCCAATTTCAAAAACTCATAGATCTTTTGCCAGTCGGTTGTTTCTAATGCAACAGTTTCGGTTACTATAGCTGCTTCATTAGGATTGTTAAACTCATGACTGCCTAAATTGGAATTATCATTCAGCCAAATGGCTTTTGCACCTAAATTATGAGCTAACAATACATCGTTTTTACGATCACCAATGGTAAATGAATTTTTGAGATCATACTTTTCAGCATCAAGATACTGGATTAGCATTCCAATACCCGGTTTGCGGGTAGGCGCATTTTGTGCCGGGAATGTCCTGTCAACACAAATATCTGAAAATACTACGCCTTCGTTTTCCAGTGTTTTAAGGATGAAGTTTTGTACAGGCCAAAAGGTATCTTCGGGGTATGACGCTGTACCTAATCCATCCTGGTTGGTAACCATTACCAATTGATAGTCAAGCTCCGCTGCAATTTTAGGTAGATATTGTAAGGCGCCGGGGTAAAATTCCAGCTTTTCAAATGAATCTATTTGTTCATCAGTTGTTTCTTTGATGATAGTACCGTCGCGGTCAATAAACAATATTTTTTGAAGCTTGCTCATTTATAGTTTTCCAGGGATTGAAGTAAAACACTATTTTCATCAGGGGTGCCAACGGTTATCCGCAGACAGCCCTCACATAACTCAACTTTTGACCGGTCGCGAACAATGATGCCCCTTTCTACTAAAAAGTTGTAAATTCCTCGTGCATCAGTGGTTTTTACCAGGATAAAGTTAGCATCAGAAGGGTAAATGTCTACCACAAAGTCAAAATCTTTCAATCCTAAAACTAATCTGTCGCGTTGGGCTAAAGTTTCTTTTATCCAGCCATTTACCTGGTCGATGTTAGCAAGAGCTTGCAAAGCCAGTTGCTGGGAAGCTTCGTTAACATTATAAGGTGGTTTTACCTTGTTCATTACCTCAATAATTTCTTCACTGGCAAAAGCCATTCCCACACGAAGCCCGGCTAATCCCCATGCTTTACTTAAGGTTTGTAATACCACCAGGTTGGCGTATTCAGTAAGCTCCTGTATAAAGGTTTTTTGGCGACTGAAATTGATATAAGCCTCATCAACCACTACAATACCGTTAAAGTTAGCCAACAAAGTTTCAACGTCCGAACGATCAATAGAATTACCGGTGGGATTATTGGGCGAACAGATAAATATCAGTTTGGTATGTGCATCAATAGCTTCGGCAATACCATCCAAATTAAGCTGGTATTCTTCGGTAAGCGGCACATTGCGGGTTTCTACATCATTAATATTGGCCGATACCTGGTACATACCGTAAGTAGGGGGTACCAATATTACATTATCAACACCCGGATTGCAAAAGCTGCGGAACAGCACATCTATCGCTTCATCACTACCGTTACCTAAAAATATGTTGCGGACAGGGAGTCCTTTTATCTCACTTAAACGCTTTTTTACCGCATATTGTAAAGGATCAGGATAGCGGTTAAACTGCTGATCTAAGGGCGAGCCAAATGCATTTTCGTTGGCATCTAAATAAACGCTGGCTTCTCCCTGGTATTCATCACGTGCAGATGAATAGGGGACTAAGCGTTTTATATTTTCTCTTAATATGTTATTAATGCTAAACATTTCTTTTAAACTTTATTATCATTCAATCTAACGCTTACAGCATTCTTATGCGCATGTAAGCCTTCTAATTCAGCCAGAATTTCAACTGATGGGCCGATGTTCTTAATTCCCTCAGGGCTGATGTGCTGAAACGTGATCTTCTTTACAAAAGAATCAACTGAAACACCTGAATAAGCTCTTGAATAAGCACTTGTGGGCAAAGTGTGATTAGTGCCTGATGCGTAATCACCAACACTCTCGGGTGTTAAATTGCCTAAAAATACCGAACCCGCATTGATGATTGAAGGGGTAATCTGCTGCCATTTATCTGTAGCTAATATCAAATGCTCAGGCGCATACTGATTGCTGAAATCCATCGCCTCATCCAGGTTTTTTGTTATCACGATGTATGAATTGTCCAGCGCCTTTTTAACAATTTCAGCTCGCGGTAAAACCGGCACCTGCTTTTCAACCTCAACTAAAACCGCACTGGCTATTTCATGGGATGTACAAACTAATATCGCCTGACTATCAATACCGTGTTCTGCCTGGGCTAAAAGATCGGCTGCTACGAATGCTGCGTTTGAACTTTCGTCGGCAATTACCAATACTTCTGATGGCCCCGCAGGCATATCAATAGCCGTTGTAGTGGTTGATTGAATAATGGTTTTTGCTTTGGTAACAAACTGGTTTCCAGGGCCAAATATCTTATCAACTTTAGCTATGCTTTCGCTTCCATATGCCATTGCTGCTATGGCCTGCGCACCGCCTGCTAAGTATATTTTATCAACATTAAGTAACAAGGCTACATAAGCGATAAATGCATTCACTTTGCCGTTTTTTTGCGGCGGCGAGCAAACTACAATTTCGTGGCATCCTGCAATGCGTGCCGGTATACCCAGCATTAAAAGCGTGCTTGGCAACACCGCGCTTCCACCGGGAATGTATAGGCCTACTTTTTCAATCGGCTTTAATTCGCGCCAGCAGATTACGCCGGGCATCGTTTCAACCTTGTCTTCAGTTTTTAACTGTGCGGCATGAAATTTATAAATATTGTTGTAGGCAATTTCTAAGGCTTCTTTTTGTGCAGACGAAACGGTTAATGCAATTTCAGTCAACTCATTTTTATCCAGATAAAGTTTATTCAAATTAACCTGGTCAAACTTTAATGCATAATCAAGCAAAGCTTTATCGCCATGGCGCTGAACACTGGTTATAATTTCATCAACAACCGCACGGATTTCATTTGCCGGATCAACATTACGCTGAACAAGTTTCTTAACGTCGTCCGTATTCAGATCTGAATAATTGTATGTCTTCATACCCCCATACCCCCTAAAGGGGGATTTATTTTTCAATTTATAAATGTCACCCGCCTAAAAAACTCCCCCTTCAGGGGGTCGGGGGGTTACAATATTATCTTCTCAATAGGCATTACCACAATACCCTGTGCGCCGGCTTGTTTCAGCTGACTTATTCTGTCCCAAAAGTCACGTTCGGGGATAACAGTGTGTACAGCTACCCAGCCTTCTTCGGCTAAAGGTACTACTGAAGGGCTTTTTACACCGGGCAATAATGCAGTAACAGCAGTCAAATTTTCTCTCTGCACATTTAATACTACGTATTTGGTTTCTTTTGCCCGTAATACAGACTGTATACGCTGAATAAGCTCCTTTACCAGTTCTTCATTTTCGCTGCCTTTACGACCGATCAATACTGCTTCTGATGACATTACATCAGCAAATGCTTTTAAGCCATTGCTTTTAAGCGTGCCGCCGGTTGAAACCAGATCGCAAATGGCATCACTTAATCCTAAACCGGGAGAAATTTCAACCGAACCGGAGATGGTGCGGATATCTGCCTGAATACCTTTTTCTTTTAAAAATTTACCTAATATAGCAGGATAAGTAGTTGCTATTGATTTGCCGTCAAGCTCGGCTAAACTTTTAATATCGTAGGTGTTGGGTACCGCTATTTTTAACGAACATTTGCCAAAGCCCAAACGTTGCAAGTAACTTACTTCAACTTCGGTTTCCTGTATCACATTTTCGCCAACTATACCCAAGTCAGCAATGCCATCCTGAACATATTCAGGGATATCATCATCACGCAGAAAAAGAATTTCGAGCGGGAAATTGGATACAGGGGAGATAAGCGAGCTCTTGTAATTTTCAAAATTAAGACCGCAATTTTTTAATAATTCAACGGATTTTTCGTTGAGCCGACCCGATTTTTGGATCGCTATTTTAAGTGTTTTCACTGATTAATTTTAAGGGACTATAAATAAAAAAGAAAGGGGCCGGGGCGTTATTTCACGTAGAAACATACATTTATCTGATCACCACATGGTGGTGATGGTGCAGATGAGAAAAATGTAATGTGTGAGCCTTCATTTTTTTGTATAGTAAAACTATAGATGAGCAATGCAAATATAGATAGTTGTTTGTTAAAACAAAATAAAATTTCAGTTAGTTAATTGACCCTATAAAAATCGCATCAATCGTCAATTACAAATAATGTAAACTATTAGGCCCCTGGTTAAATAATAAATCAATAATACTCAGGTTTTTTATAAATCCTTTTCTATCCTCAAATACCTGGAAATAGGTTTTCTGTTCAAAGTCTGCTTCCTTTTTTGGGTGGATGGAACTTCTGAAATCTACCAGATCGGGATAGCTTTTTTCGTAACTTTCGGTATATTTTAGTTCAGTTTTAAGCTTTAAGGCTTTTAATATAAACTGCAGCAACTGTTCGTTATAATCAAAAAGAAAAGGGAATTTTTTCTCGTAAAATACCGCAAACTCATCCTCATAATATTCAAAATAAGCCGAACGGCGATAACAGGCCTGCAGGCTGAGCCAGTGCAAACGCTGCCATTCAAAATCATAGCTTATTTTAACATCTTTAATTTTTGTATGATTTTTTGAACCTTTACTAACCGGAACAGTTAATGCCAATATGCCATCTGGTGTATATACGTTTGCGCGGTTGCGGTAAGTTTGTTTGGGAAAATGTTCTTCGCTTTCTATCACAATATCAGGCTTATACCGGTTAAGGTTTATAAAATATTCAACCGGCGGAAGATAAAACATAGGGAACACAGCACCTTTTTCAATCATATCTTTTATGTTTGTAGCTAAAATTCGACGAAAATAATGATAAAAAAAGGGCTTTCAAGGTTAGGTACATTCTTTTTATACCTGGTGTCACTATTGCCTTTTTGGTTTTTATATCTTGTATCTGATCTTTTATTTGTAATTCTTTACTATTTAACACGCTACAGGCGTAAGGTTGTAAAAGAAAATCTCACAAATTCCTTTCCTGAAAAATCTGAAGAAGAGAGGAATCAAATTGAAAGAAAATACTACAAGTATATGGCTGATTTGATGGTGGAAACCATTAAATCAGTCAGTATGTCTGCGAAAAGTGTTCGTCGCAGAATGATTTGTACTAACCCTGAATTGATGGAGCATTATTTTAGCCAGGGGAAAAGTATCATGGCGGCCGCCGGTCATTATGCAAACTGGGAAATGGCTTGCCTGAGTTTTGGCTTTCTTACCAATAACAGGAGGGTTATAGTTTATAAACCACAATCAAACGTTGTTTTTACAGACTTTTTTAATAGAACACGCTCACGTTTTGGAGCAACAATGATCTCGATGAGACAAACACTCCGCAAAATGATTGAGTACAAAAATGAATTAACCTTTACTGTACTGGCTTCGGATCAAACGCCAGCCCGTGAAGACGCCAAGTACTTTACCGATTTTCTGAACCAGCAAACAGCTGTTTTTTTAGGGATTGAGAAATTGACTAAAGTAGTGGATTGCGTAGTGATATTTTATAGAATTGATTTAGTGAAAAGGGGACATTATACTTATACCTTTGTGCCTTTGGTAGAAGATCCGAAAAATACCAAACCTTACGAAATCACAGAAATACACGTGAAATATCTGGAGACATTAATAAGAGAAAAACCCGAATATTGGCTATGGTCGCACCGGAGATGGAAAATTAAGCCGGAGGATGTAAAAAAATGAGTTATATACCCAAAGTTGCCGTTGTTATTTTAAACTGGAACGGCAAGAAATATCTTCAGCGCTTTTTACCATCTGTTTTATCGTCTGTTTGGCCCAACCTGGAAATAATAGTAGGGGATAATGCTTCTACGGATGGTTCTGTTGAGTTCATCAGGCAAGAATATCCATCGGTTAGTATTATTCAAAATGATGCCAACTATGGTTTTACAGGTGGCTACAATAAAGTGTTGGAGCATGTAGATGCCGATTATTATATCCTCTTAAATTCAGACGTTGAAGTTGCACCAGGATGGATTGCGCCCGTTATAAATTTAATGGAGAGCGATCCTTTAATCGCCGTTGCGGCACCTAAAATAAAGGCATTTGATCAGAAAGATCATTTTGAACATGCAGGGGCAGCAGGTGGTTTTATTGATTATTTAGGGTACCCGTTTTGCCGCGGCCGGATGTTTTATGAGATAGAAGAAGATAAAGGACAATACCAGCAATCAGGTGAGGTATTTTGGGCCACAGGCGCAGCTATGTTTATTAAAAAACATTGCTGGCATGAAGCAGGTGGCTTTGATGATCGTTTTTTTGCGCATATGGAAGAAATTGACCTCTGCTGGCGATTGAAAAACATTGGCTACAAGGTGATGTACTGTGCAGAATCAGAGGTTTACCATTTAGGTGGTGGCACTTTGAATACCGAAAATCCTTTTAAAACCTATCTCAATTTCAGGAATAACCTTTTACTGCTGCAAAATAACCTGCCCTTCTGGCGGGCTACTGCTACCATTATTTTCAGATTTTGGATGGACCTGATCGCAATAGCGCGCTTTTTGGGCGAAGGCAAGCGCAAGGATGCATGGGCGGTTAGCCGGGCGCATCAGAATTTTGTGCTGAGTCTTTTTAAAAAGAAAATGCCTGTGATTACTGGTCACAAGCATTATCCTTTAAGCTGTATTTATAATGGCAGCCTGGTTTGGGACTTTTTTGTTAAAAAGAAGCGGCACTTTACTGATCTTTCTCAGACCGATTTTCTTTAACCTCTTTTTTGTCCTTTTTGTCTGCTTTCTTTTCAGCAGGGGGCTGTAATGGCACCCCATCCGGAAAATGTACAAAAACATTGTTTTGGGTTGATGGTAATTTTATTTCCTCTTTGCCCACGGCCTGATAAATTTCAGACAGGATACGGCTTCTCAATTCGCTTGTTGCGCTGATATCGGCCACCCAAAATAAAATCCTGAATTCAACAGTGCTTTCGGTTACGCCATTAACGAATACTGCAGGGCTAGGTGCCGTCATAATATCTTCGCGATTGGTTAACAGGTTTTTTAAAACGTTTTTAACCTTTTCAATATCAATACCGTAGGCTGCTATCACCTTTAATTCAATCTGGCGGTTGCTATTGCTCAGCGTCCAGTTAATTACCTGGTGCGAAATTAAATCACCATTAGGGATAATCACTTCAGAGCCATCTCCGGTTACCAGTTTGCTCGATCTTATGCCGATTTCTTTCATCGTACCTGTATGGCCATCAACAGCCACCACGTCGCCAATATTTATTGGTTTTTCGAAGGCTAAAATTAAACCGGATACCAGGTTGTTTACAATATTTTGCAAACCAAAACCAATACCTACGCCAAATGCACTAATGATGATTGTCAGTTTATCTAACGGGAAACCCGATGCTGCTACGGCCAGCAAAAAGCCGACAGAGAACACAGCCATCCTGATAATTAATGCCGATGTACGGTTCTTTTTCTTTGCTACCGAAAGATCAGTTACGCGCTGTGCCGATACATCATAAAAATAGCTGATAATTTTTGATACGACAGAAGATAACCAGATCACAAAAATGAATATCACAAAGCCCCCAAAGGTAAATGTGGCCCCACCAATAGTGCGCGATTCGTCCAAAATGTCACCCGCAGAATCTTTTGCCCAGTCATCCAGGTTCAGGTTTTGTAATAAAAAGAAAAACCACAGTAGCGAGGCAGCAACAACCAATGTGCTTTTAAATTTCTTTTGTACCAGGTTATAGTCTATCCAGTTAATAATACTGTTATCACTTCGCTTTACTTTAAATTGCAGAAACAGCGCCTGTATAATAATATTAACAACAATGAATAGAATAACCAAAAACCACAGGTTAAATACCGCGGTTATTCCTAATATTTTAGCCAGACTAAATCTGCCGGTTATGTTTAGGATTATCGATAATAGCTGCAATACAATAAATATTTCTATTGCCAGGGGAGCGTACGAAAGATTTTTTTCGGTCGTGTTTTTTATCTTCTTGTAGAAACGATACCCACTTATAAGTGAAACAATGCTTAGCACGAATACGATATAACGGTCGATATTTGAAATGCTGATAAATAAATTACTTACCGCATAAGCTATATAAAGCAAAAGTAGCAACACCAAAAAGTTAAATGCCGTTTTTGGAATCTCCGGTTTGATCAGGATCAGCGCCAATATGATGGACACAAATACAAAAATCTCCAGAAATACGGTAGGCGGGTGGTCGTAAAAAAATGGAATAATACTCGTCGCGACTAACAACGTCGAAACAAATGGCCTTTTGCTTAAATAATTGGCTTCGCCGAATATGGCTGCCGGGTCGTCATTGTGTTTTGAAATTCTTGCCCGGGTATAAAATGTCCATATTAGTATTAAAACAAAAAATGAAATGCCAATTAAATGGACGTCGGTATCACTTTTAATAAAATAATTGAACAGAAGTGTATTTAGCTTAATAGTGCTCTTTAAGGCAGAATTAAAGTCATTATACTGTGTATCAGGCCGCCAGATATAGTCAGACTCGCCCGAAATAGCTTTTAGCGCAAAACCTCTTATTTTGGCATCAATCTGATCATTCTCGTCAAGAATTTTGGTATAAGAAACAGCTATTTTATCCTGTAATAAATTAACGCTGGTTAAAGCTTTCCGGTTAGTTGAATCTGTTTTATGCCATAACAGTTTTACCTGTTTTAATTGCAAAAAGTAGGTTCTTCTTACCGCACTATCTGATGGAACTGTTTTTAATATAGTATCCTTATAAAACTTAAGCAAATCTGTTTGATTTTGCACCAGTTTGGTGTTGATATCCTGCAAGTCCGACTGCCATCCGTCCAGTTTATCCTGCATGTGATCGATGTTATCGCGCAAAACAAACAGATATCGTAAGGTGCTGGATTTATGCGTATTGGTTACCGAATCGATTTTATTGATCCTTTTAACTATAGGGGGCAATTGCACGCCTATATCTGCAGTATCAAGCCCGGCAGCCAAATTGTTTTTAATCTGGTTAAATGAAGTAGTATACTGTTCAATCCGTTGAAGCAGGCTATTGATAGAAGTGTCTGATTTATTGAGCGATCTCAATATCGAATCGCGCATATGGGTAGCGTGTCTTTCTGCTTCCCTTTTTGATAATGACACTTTTTTGTTTTTTGATTGGGCAATACCGTTAACCGGATGGAATAATCCCATCAACAATACAATCGCAAAAATTTTAGTTATTCTATGCATACAAATTGATACTATATAAATGTTGATCAGGCTAAAATGTTTTCAATTGCAAGACGGTAAGAATCCATTCCAAAACCGGCAATTACACCTTTGCAACTTGCTGCCAGCATTGAATTATGTCTGAATTCTTCGCGTTTATAAACGTTGGAGATATGAACCTCTATTACCGGCGTATTGATGGCTGCGATAGCGTCAGCAATGGCAATTGACGTGTGCGTATAGGCACCTGCATTTATAACAATACCGTCATAACTGAAACCTATTTCGTGTAGTTTATTAATAATTTCGCCTTCAACATTACTTTGGTAATAGCTTAGTTCGATATTTGGATAACGTTTTTTAAGCTCATCCAGGTATGTTTCAAAGTTTGTATTGCCGTAAATGGATTTTTCACGAACTCCCAACAGATTCAGGTTAGGGCCATTTATAATTTGTATCTTCATCAGTTCAAACTTAAATAAAAACATTAAAAAAAATCAATTGGATTGGCATTCGGCAATAAAAGGTTTTCAGTCGTACTTAAAGTTAGAAAAATCCTTGTCAAAAAACTCAATCGAAGCTTATAGCCGGGATATAGATAAACTTTATCAATTTGCTGATAGTCAAATAGATAAATTAAAACCAGAAAATATTACTTTAACGCATTTAAGGCTATTTATTGTATGGATTAACGAATTAGGAATGATCCCATCTTCGCAGGCCAGGATACTTTCGGGCATAAAATCTTTCTATAAATATTTGTTGATGGAAGATTTAATAAAAAGCGATCCATCAGAATTATTGGAGGCTCCCAAAATTCAGCGCAAACTGCCGGATACTTTAAGTTACCCCGAAATTAATAAACTGATAGATGCCATTGATGTTTCAAAACCAGAGGGCGGCCGAAATAAAGCCATACTGGAGGTTTTATATGGATCTGGTCTAAGGGTATCAGAACTAACAGAGCTTAAATTATCAAATCTTTACCTCGATATTGAATTTATTAAGGTAACGGGTAAAGGCAGTAAGGAACGCCTCGTACCTATAGGTGCTTCGGCAGTAAAAGCGCTTAAAATATGGATTGAGAATATCCGCGTGCACGTGCCTATAAAAAAAGGTGAAGAAGACATTGTTTTTTTAAACAGAAGAGGCTCGCGCATAAGCCGGGTGTATATTTTTATGGTAATTAAGCAATTAGCCATCCTGACCGGAATAAATAAAACGATAAGTCCGCATACTTTTCGGCATTCATTTGCCACTCATTTGGTGGAGGGTGGTGCCGATCTGCGCGCCGTGCAAGAAATGCTGGGCCACGAAAGTATTACCACTACAGAGATTTATACCCACCTGGATAGGGAGTATCTGAAAGGAACTATTATTCAATTTCACCCGAGAAGTTAGTCTGAACCGGAATTTTTAGAATTTTGGAATCAGCAGAATGCAAAGGGTTTAATTCTGTTCATTCCAAAATTCTAAAAATTCCGGTTCAGACATTTACAGCTTTAATCATCCTGTCCCTGCCGCTCATATCTTTTCGTAACTCAATGTTTTTAAATTGTTTCCCAGCTAGCATTTTAACGGTCTCTTCACCATAGCTTTCGTTTATCTCAAAAAATAATAAACCACCTGGGAGCAGATTTACCTTAGCAAAATCAGCTATTGCTTTATAAAAAATAAGCGGATCATTCTCGGGCACAAAAAGCGCAGTATGCGGCTCAAAATCGGTCACATTGGTATGCATCTGCGTTTTATCATGCAAAGTGACGTATGGAGGATTACTAATAATGATGCTGGATTTTGGAAGCTCTATCTCGGCATATTTTAAAATATCCTGCCGGATAAAATTAACATCAACCTTGTTTAATGCAGCGTTGCTTTCAGCTGTTTTTATGGCATCCGCAGATATATCAATAGCTGAAACATCAAATTGGGCTAAGTTTTTTTTCAGGCTGATGGCAATGCAGCCACTGCCTGTCCCGATATCCAGGATATTGCCATTTTGCCCTTTATCAACTGACGAAATAGCCCACTCCACCAATTCTTCCGTTTCGGGGCGAGGTATGAGTACTGATGGATTAACCAAAAATGGCAATCCATAAAATTCAGTCGTACCTAAAACATATTGAACCGGCTTGCCCGTTTTTAATTCAATCAATATATCTTCCAGCTTTTCAGCAACCCCTGTAGTTATAATCGTCTCCGGGAAAGCTTTTATTTTTGCTTTGGATAATTCGTTTATTTGGCTGATAACCAATAGGGTGATGGCCTCTGTTTCATTAGTGTCGTAAATGTGCTGTAGTTCTTTTTTATAACGGGCAAAAACATCGTTAATAGTTTTCATGCAACAAAGTAACATAAAAGCTACTTTTGCAGCATGGTTCAGCACGAAAAATTTATGCAGCGCTGTCTTGAACTGGCAGAATTGGGAATAGGTTATGTCAGCCCAAACCCCATGGTAGGCGCTGTTGTTGTTCATAATGACCGCATAGTAGGCGAGGGCTATCACCACAAATATGGTGAAGCTCATGCCGAAGTAAACGCTATTAATCAGGTGATAAGCAAGTTTGATAACTCCGCCGAGTTATTAAAAGAATCAATCATTTATGTTTCTTTAGAACCTTGTGCGCATTATGGCAAAACGCCTCCATGCTCTGATCTCATTATTAAACATCAAATCCCAAAAGTAGTAGTTGGCTGTCGCGATCCCTTTGATCAGGTAAATGGCAAAGGTATTGAGAAACTGGAAGCCGCCGGAATTGAGGTTATTACCAGTGTTTTGGAAGATGAGTGTAAATGGCTCAACAGACGATTTTTTACCAGGGTTCAGAAACATCGCCCATATATTATTTTGAAATGGGCACAAACGGCTGATGGTTTTTTTGCCCCGGAAGGTGGCAGTCAGCATTGGATAACCGGGCTTGAATCTCGGAAATTGGTACATCAATGGCGAAGTGAAGAAGATGCTATACTGGTGGGGAAAAATACAGCTGCAATTGATAATCCACAATTAAATGTACGGTATCATGAAGGGAAAGCGCCAAAAAGAGTGGTGATTGACCGTAAGCTGGAGCTGAGCGAAAACTTAAATTTGTTTGATCAATCGGTGGAAACTTTCATATTTAACGAGGTGAAAACTGACGTGGCGGGAAAAAACAAATACATACAGCTGGAAGATTTTGAGCGGTACGTTCCTCATTATATTTTGTACCAATTGTACCTGCAGGATATTCAATCTGTTATTATTGAAGGAGGTGCTTTTACATTAAATAAATTTATTGAGGCCGGATTATGGGACGAAGCTCGTATTTTTACCGGAGAAAATAGTTTGAATAAGGGAATAAAAGCGCCATCAATATCCGGCGAAACTTCCAAACAATTTTCTGTTAGATCTTATAAATTAATTATATTACACCATAGTTGACCGGCAAAAATAAGGTTAGGCTTTATTATATGTTGTCATATTTTAAACCGTTATCTTAAAAATTACATCAACTTATAACCGTCACATGATATACATATTCCTAAGTATTTGCTGTAGTGTTGCTGTTTCTATAATGTTAAAGCTGGCTAAACGCTATCATATTGATGTTTACCAGGCCATTACATGGAACTATTCCATGGCGATTTTCTTAAGTTGGGTTTTTCTTAAACCACAACTGCAAAACCTTCAAAATGCTCCGTTTTTTAACTATACCTTATTGGCAATATTGTTCCCGGCCTTATTTGTTATACTGGCGTCATCGGTTCGGTTATCGGGCATTGTGCGTACGGACATAGCACAACGGTTATCTCTGTTCATTCCGGTTATTGCAGCGTTTGTGCTTTTTCAGGAAAAAATAACTACGCTGAAACTGATCGGTATTATATTGGGCTTTACAGCTATCATTTGCTCTATTCCCTGGCAAAATAAAAATGCGGTTAAAAGAAAAAGCACCAACGCCTGGGTTTATCTGTTGATAGTTTTTGTGGGCATGGGTGTAATTGATGTGTTGCTTAAACAAATCGCAGCAGATAAAGTGGTTGGTTTTAACACCTCGCTTTTTATCGTTTTTGTACTTTCTTTTCTATTTGCGCTTGTCGGCTTGTTGTTCCAGGTGTTTAATAAAACTATGCGTTTTTCGTGGCCTCACATTTTTATTGGCTGGGCTTTGGGCGTAGCTAATTTTGGCAATATATTGTTTTACCTCAAAGCGCACAAAGCGCTGGCCGACCAACCTTCCACCGTTTTTTCTGCGATGAATATCGGCGTAATTGTTGTTGGCGCCCTAACCGGGATGATTATTTTTAAAGAGAAATTGAGCCTGGTTAATAAAGCCGGTATTGTTATTGCCATTATTGCCATTGTTATAATGGCCAAATCTTAAAGTTTTAATGCTTTTTGAAGATACTTATCGTACTATAGAAAAACCAACCGAAGGCATATTCCGCGATAGGGGAAGTAAGTTTATCGCTTATGCATACCCGATAAACAGCGAAGCTGACATCAAGAATTTACTATTGGTCTTAAAAAATGAACATCCCAAAGCAAACCATCATTGCTGGGCTATGCGCCTTGGTATAGACCGGTCAGTGTTTAGGGTGAATGACGATGGTGAGCCATCCGGCACAGCAGGCAGACCAATCCTGAATACTATATTATCGTATGATCTGACGAATGTATTAATTGTGGTAATTCGATATTTTGGAGGAACACTTTTAGGCGTACCAGGTTTAATAAATGCCTACAAATCTGCTACCGATGAAGCGCTGAAAACGGCAATTGTTATACAAAAAACGGTAAATGATTTTTATACCATTAATTTTGAATACCTGCAAATGACCGATGTAATGAAGATTATTAAGGATGATAATCTCACTATAATCACTCAGGAATTTGATAATAACTGCCGTATACAAGTATTCATCCGCAAAACACAGGTAAACTCAACACTGGGCAAGTTTAGTAAGATTGTCAATCTGACCACCAAATACGACTATAGTATGTAGAGACGTAAGCGGAAAGCTAACATCTCTACATTAATTCAATTATAGCTTATAGCCACTGGTGAAACTTGTTGATAAACCAGTTTTTTATAAATTGAGTTAAAAAGCAATAGGCTGCCAGTATACCTATCAACCATGGGAAAAACGTAAACGGCATAGGCTGTAACTTAAACGCAGCAGCCAGCGGCGAGAACGGTAAAAATATGCCGATAGCCATAATAGCGGTTGTTAATGCTATAACCGGCGCTGTGGCCCAGCTTTGTATAAACGGAATTTTACGTGTACGGATCATGTGGATAATAAGTGTTTGTGATAGCAAACTTTCAATAAACCATCCAGTTTGGAAAAATCCCTGGTGTGCTGGCGAGTTAGCCTTAAACACAAACCATAGTACTGCAAAGGTAGCGTAATCAAAAATAGAACTGATTGGCCCTACATAAAACATAAACTTACCAATACCGCTGGCATCCCATTTTCTTGGCATGGTGATATAATCATCGTCCATAGTATCCCATGGGATGGATATTTGCGATATATCGTACAATAAATTATTGATCAATATTTGAATAGGCAGCATTGGCAAAAATGGGAGCAAGGCACTGGCACCCAACATGCTGAACATGTTACCAAAATTGCTGCTGGCAGTCATTTTTATGTACTTAATGATATTGCCAAAAGTACGACGGCCATAAATAACCCCTTTGCGCAGCACCATTAAATCTTTTTCTAACAGGATGATGTCAGCGCTTTCCTTGGCAATATCTACCGCGGTATCAACAGAAATCCCTACGTCTGAATCCCTCAATGCAGCGGCATCGTTTATTCCATCGCCCATAAAACCAACGGTATGTCCTTTGGCCTGTAATATTTTAACCACACGCGATTTTTGAATAGGACTCAGCTTGGCCAGTATACTTACGTTATCTATCTGCTCGGTAAGCTCTTCGTCGCTCATCTGTTCAAGATCGCGCCCTAATAAAACATTGGCAAATGGAATGCCTACATCTTTGCAAATCTTTTTGGCAACAATCTCATTATCTCCGGTTAAAACCTTAATCTCAACGCCGAGTTTATGCAAAGCTTCGATAGCAGGTCCGGCAGATGGTTTTGCAGGGTCAAGGAAGCCTACAAAGCCGGTTAATATCATATCGCTTTCATCGGCTACGTTATAGTTTAAAGGCCGCTCGTCGTACTCTTTTACAGCAACCAATAAAACCCGTAAACCTTCCTCGTTAAGCTCTCTTGATTTTTTCAATACCAGCTCCCGCATTTTAGCGTCCATCGGGATGATATCGTCTTTATCAATCTGCAAACTATTATCCTCACCCGGATCAAATGCATGGCTGCACAAATCGAGTACTTCTTCAACCGCTCCTTTACAAATTAATAAATGCTTATGATTCTTCTCCTCCAAAATAACCGACATGCGGCGACGCTGAAAGTCAAAAGGGATCTCATCTATTTTGGTGTATGATTCACCTTCCTTTATGCAGGCATGTATATCCACATGTTCCAAAACGGCCACATCCAGCAGGTTTTTAAGCCCTGTTTGATGGAAACTGTTCAAGTAGGCCCATTTCATCACTTCATTATCTTCGTGCCCATAAACGTTTAAATGGCGTTCCAGTACAATTTTGTCCATGGTAAGCGTACCTGTTTTATCAGTACAGAGAATATCCATGGCGCCTATGTTTTGTATAGCGTTTAGCCTTTTAACAACAACCTTACGTTTCGACATATTTACCGCGCCTTTGGCAAGGTTAGCGGTTACAATCATCGGCAACATTTCGGGGGTTAAGCCTACAGCAATTGAAATTCCAAAAAGCAAAGCTTGCAGCCAATCGTGTTTGGTAAAACCATTAATCAGGAAAACCAAGGGAACCATCACCAGCATAAAACGAATTAATAACCAGCTTACACTGTTTACGCCTTTATCAAAACTGGTTTCGGCACGTTTACCAACAAGCGATTTGGATAATGAACCAAAATAAGTTTCTTCTCCTGTATTAACCACCACGGCTGTAGCTGTTCCGCTTACCACATTGGTACCCATAAAACAGATATTGCTCAAATCGAGTGGCGATTGTGTAGCGGCATCAATAATAGCGGTACCAATTTTTTCAACCGGTACTGCTTCACCGGTTAACATGGATTGGCTTACGAATAAATCTTTTGAATGTGTTACGCGTATATCGGCAGGAATCATATCGCCGGCAGAAAGCTGTATAATATCTCCCGGAACGATTTTTTTGATGTGAATCTCGATTTTTTCTTCCGCCCGTATTACCGTAGCAGTCGTTGTTACCATCGACTTTAGCTTCTCTGCTGCTTTGTTGCTTCTAAATTCCTGAACAAAACGCAGCATAGCGCTTAGCATTACCATGGTGCCTATAACAAATACAGTAGTATAATCCTGATCGGCAGGTAGCTGTATAATTACATCAGTAATAAGCGAAATGATGGCTAAAATGAATAATACGGCAATAAATGGGTTTAAAAAAGCCTCCAAAAACTGGATATACCATTTGGGGGCTTTTTCATGAGTTACTTCATTTAGTCCAAAAAGGTGCAGCCTGTCGCGTACTACATCGGCAGAAAGTCCAGTTGGGCTACTTTCTAATATATTTAATGATTCTTCGCTGTCGCAGGCAGCTATGTTTTTAAGCTTTATAATAGAGGCCGTATCAAACTCGCCAGGATTATGTCCGTTATTACGTTGTACAGGGTTGTATTTTTTTATTTTTTCTTTTATAGCGGTTGTCATGATATTTCCTCCTGTTATCTTTTCAATAATGTAATGCCGTCGCTGGCATCAACGTTAATAAGGGCAAATGTTTGCCCGTTTTTAATTTGGGGTGATCAAAATCGCCATGACCATCACGGCTATCAGCAAATTTTGATGATTGATTAGAAAAGAAACAGTCAGCCCGGACCGCTGATGGCACAATGCAGGTGATAAATGAAATTAAAAAAGGAAAGTTTATTAAAAATGATTGCAGGATATGCCCGTTCAGCTAATTGAGATTTAGCTGGTGTAATTGCAAAACAGCAGATGACAAGCAGTTGCCATACAAATCTGTTTGCCCTCACTGATAACCAGATTGGCAGATTTAATATCATGCTGATAACTATAACTCGGGCCTGCGTCCATTTTAATTGTTGTTGAATAGTACAGATTAGCTGTATCCTTAATTTGTGCGAAGGTAGGTTTTTTATCTTGCAAAATAGCTTGCGTTTCGCAAATAAAAACAAAAAGATTACAATCTGTTTTGGGCGAAAATTTCAGACTATCAAATCGTCAATTATTAAGATTATCCAAAAAATAAATGTGTATTTTAGTCGCATATGCAGTCTTTTGAAATTGATAAATCGGATTTACTTCGCTTTGAAAAAGCGTTGGAAGGCGATAACGCTGAATTAGAGAGCGTTCTGAAGGAATACCATGCCTCAGAGATTGCTTTATTATTCGAAAAACTTCCGCAGGAAGCCCGGGAGAGGATCATTAATGTGCTGCCTACCGATATAGCATCAGAGGTGATTTCTGAAATGCACGAGGAGCAGGACCCGGGAGAGTTACTTATTGGTCTTGATCCTGAAAAACGTTCGGAAATTATTGAAGAGCTGGATTATGACGATGCTACGGATATTATTTCGCAGTTAGATGAGGATGAGCAGCAGGAGATTTTAGAAGACCTGGATCAGGAAGATGCCGATAGCATTCGCGCCCTGTTGAAATACGACGAAGACACAGCCGGCGGTTTGATGGATTCGGAAATAGTAAAGGTCAACATCAATCTGGATAAAAAAGATGCATTGGATGAGATTGTTCGCCAATCAGAAGAAATGGAGGAGTTTTACACCATTTATGTGGTTGATGACGCCGATATTTTACAGGGAATCTTATCTGTCAAATCAATTCTGAAAGCAAAGCCCGATGCGCATGTGCGCGATTTGGTAAATACCGATTTTGTTTTTGTTAAAGCCGATCTGGATCAGGAAGATGTTGCCAGTTTGATATCACAATATAACTTAGCGAGTATTCCGGTTGTTGATGATAACATGAAATTGCTAGGCCGGGTTACCGTGGATGATATTATGGACGTTATGGAGCAGGAAAGCACCGAAGACATCCTTAAAATATCCGGCGTATCTGAAGACGAAGAGCTGAGCGGTAACTGGAAAGATGCCGTAAAAAGTCGCTTGCCCTGGTTAATCATAAATTTAGGTACTGCATACCTTGCTGCATCAATTATCAGGCAGTTTGATGGCACAGTAACCCGTTTCCCCATTATTGCAGCTTATATGACAATTATTGCCGGTATGGGCGGTAACGCCGCTACACAAGCCCTGGCGGTTACCGTAAGGCGTATTTCACTAAGCGACTTAACAGATAAACAAGCTTATAACACAGTAATAAAAGAGTTTTTGGTTGGGATGCTCAATGGTGCCGCTAATGGTATCATTGTTTTAATAATAGCCTATTTTTATGATGCCAACCTAAAACTGGGGTTAGTATTGTTTTTAGCGATGACCGGTAATTTAATAGTAGCGGGCCTTACAGGTGCCAGTATACCACTGGTGTTAAAAAGGGTAGGTATTGATCCGGCTGTGGCATCGTCTATTATCATTACAACCTTTACAGATTGCGCCGGCTTTTTACTGCCGCTTTGGTTTGCCACCAAATTATTGTAGAAATATTTTTTACAACATATTCCCCATTTAATACATATTTGCAAATTCAATCCAAAAGAGAAATATAATGACCGAAGTAAGATACAATTGGACAAAAGAAGAAATAGCAGAAATATATCACAGGCCCTTGCTTGATCTTGTTTACGAAGCTGCTACCGTACACCGCGAAAATAAAGACTATTCAGAAGTACAGATCAGCTCTTTAATCTCTATAAAAACAGGCGGATGCCCTGAAGATTGTGCTTATTGCCCGCAAGCTGCCCGTTATAACACTGGTGTGGATGTGCATGCAATTATGCCGAAAGAAGAGGTAATTGCCGTAGCCCAAAAAGCAAAGAATGGTGGTGCATCAAGATTGTGCATGGGTGCCGCCTGGCGCGAAGTTCGCGATAACCGCGATTTTGATAAGGTGATTGATATGGTTAAAGCCGTAAACGAACTGGATATGGAGGTTTGCTGCACGTTGGGTATGCTTACAGAAGACCAGGCGCAGCGTTTGGCTGATGCCGGTTTATATGCCTATAATCACAATTTGGATACTTCTGAAGAAGATTACAAACGTATTATTACCACCCGTACTTACGACGAACGCTTAAAAACGCTTGAACACGTACGCAAGGCCAAAATCACGGTTTGCAGCGGTGGTATTATTGGCTTAGGCGAAACGGTTGAAGATCGTATTTCAATGCTTAAAACATTGTCAAACCTGCCTAAGCATCCGGAATCAGTGCCGATTAATGCTTTGGTGCCAGTGCAGGGAACTCCATTGGCCGATCAGCCAAGGGTTTCTGTATGGGATATGGTAAGGATGATTGCTACTACCCGTATCATTATGCCAAAAACAGTTGTCCGTCTTTCAGCAGGACGTACCGAAATGAGTGTAGTAGAGCAAGCATTTTGTTTTATGGCTGGTGCTAATTCTATTTTTGCTGGTGAGAAATTATTAACCACTCCAAATCCATCTTTTGATGATGATATGGCTATGTTTGAATTGCTTGGTCTAACACCACGTAAAGCCTTCAAAAATGGCAGGCCTGGTAAAGTAGAAAATCTGGAAGAGACAGTATCTGCTTAAAATATATTACAGCAGGGGCGTATAGATTGCGCCTCTGCTTATTAAACTTTTGCATTTAGCACCCATCGCCACGCCCAACGGGTCAAAAGGTTAAAGCCATTCCATTCATCTACAAATTCAATAATATCTTTCAAACAGGTGTCGCTGAACTTCCTTTTGAAGTTTTTTGAGGCTATTTTAAATACCCGATCAGGATTCTCTAGACCTATACGCTCAAATATTTCCTTTTTTACGTACATGGTGCGCACAAACAAAATATTAAACAAAATTACATAGCTGTAGGATGTTCGTTTAATATAGCCCGCTTTGGCTGCGTAAGTTTTTAAAAGACTCTTGGTGAAAAGTATATGGCGCCCTTCCTCGATATTATGAAGATCGAACATTTTTTTAAGTACCGGGTAAATATTGGGTGCTCTGCGGGCATAGTTGCCGTAAATATCTGTAACCAACTCAACCGACACACTACCCATAAATAAATAATCGGCAGGTAAATATTTATTGCTGAATTCGCCCAAAAACTTGTGGATCCCCGATTGCTTTACCGGGCTGCCGCCTAATTTGCTTATAGCTTCTCCAAACATTTCCTGATGCCTGAATTCTTCAATCAGTTCCCGTAAAATAAAACGGTGTTCTACACTGTCGAGTGGGAGGGTGAGGATATGCCTGGTCATAAAAAGACAGAACATGCATTCGCCCCAGGCATATGAGGCAATTACCTGCACCAATTCATGGCGGCCAAGTTCGAGCTTTTGAGTTGGAGTTAGATGATCATAAATTTTAAGCCCGTGTAGGGAATTTAATATTTCGGGTAAAAATATATCATCAGCCCCAGGCTCTAATTCCCATGGAATATACTTTTCAGGCAATAAAGGGTGCTCTTTACTTATCTTAATTAACCGTTCAATTACTTGCACATCCATAAACAAAAATACTAGGTATTGTTAAGATATACTCAAAAAAATGGTATTTGGTTGCTAAACGGCAAACAATCGGCCAAAAAACATTCTATTTCACCGTGTAATGAAATACTTGCCGGCCTAAGTTACCATCCTTATCAATACCCTCAATAATTACACGATAGGTGCCTCTGCCATCGGAATTAAAATACTCAACTGTTGCATTTCCGTTTTTATCTGTAATGATATTTGGGTTCCAGTAAATGGTACTGCGTTCGTCCGGTTTATTAGGTTGACTTTCCCTTGGACCGCTATATCTCGGCAAATAAAACGTTTTTACCCTGGCATAACCTTTGGGTGTAAAATTCACTTCGTTTTGTTGTGGTATGATGCTTTTTAATTCCTGTAAGGTAATTTTTTGAGTTTCCGGTGCTTTTTTCATATTGATAACAATAGCACCGTTGGTTCCGTAAGCACTGTTAATCAGTCCCAGTTCATCTGTGAAAAAGATCTCTACTGATTCAATTTCATTACTATTAATGCTATTTAAGGTGTTAATATCAACTATATCACCTCTTAAGAATAGGGCCGCCGGAGTTCTTTTTCCCTGGCTGTAATCCCGCATAACATAAAAGTTATTATTGTCGAACGTCATACCGTTGGCCAACGCTTTCAAACATTCCAGGACGTTTCCGCAGCCGTTGAAAAGAGATCCCGGAACGGTATGGTCAGCATCGGCACTTAAACTTGCCAAACTGCCGAAATCTTTATGGCTAACCGTTTTTACAATTTTAGTATCACGTATTACCACTTCCTTTAATACAGTAGTGTTGTTGTATTGAACTTTGCTGTTCTTTAAATAGGCGCTTAATGCACTATCAATATTCAATATTTCTCCGGGCGAATCAAAGTTTATGGAGACTTTTTGACTCATCTCGCCATCTACAGAAAGCACCATATCGCTGGAGTGAACATTATTACGGGCGCTTAAATTTACTTTAGATGAATCGCTGAAGGTTAAATCGTTAAATGCGAATTTGCCATCGATATCGGTAATTGTATTTGCAGAATAATTTTTGTCTGCGATATACAAATGCACATTACCTTTATTTACCGGGATACCATTAGACGCTCTCAGCGTTCCCGTTATACTCATCGAGGTTTCGGGCAGATAGTGCAATACTGGATATTTGTCGTTCATGATGCCATCGTACGAAAAACGACGGTATCCCTGTGTTAGCAGTAAAACATCAAGATCAGCAAGCGCTTTAGCGTCGGGGTGATTAAAATAATAGTTCGGTTGTTCAATATAACCCTTAATATCCGAGGTAAGCAATAAATTGTTTAATATGGTGGTCTCCGCATTTTCATCAAAAGGAACTTTTGAATCATCAAGCACCGACATGGAAAACACACCCTGAGCAGGTTGATTGTTATTGTTTGCTGTTACATTTAGTTTAACCATTTGTCTGGTATTATAGGCCTGCTTGTCGCCGGTAACAGCAATGTTTATTAAGTCATTTTCGCGTCGTATAAACGCAATACGTTCGCTAACCGGGTCACCATCTTCGGTAAAGAGCGTTACCTGTACAATGCCTGATGGGAATTTAGCTTTAGGAATACTGGCGTTATAAACTTGGTTCTGCAATTTTGTTTTTGCAGCAAAACAAATAATACCGTTTGATTTAGCCAATATAAAAAACGTTTTGCCAAGATACTCTTTAAGAAATGACACATCAGCCTGTATTCTCAACTTTAAATTATCTGGATCGCTGTTTTCGAGGTTAAGGCTTATACCGCCTGATTCTATTTTGGGTAAATCGGGGCTTGCTGTGGTACCATCAGCAAAAGTCACTTTAGTAGTATACGTTTTGCCGTCTTCGGGTTTAAATACAAAAGCCCCCATACCTAAATGGGTGGAAGTAAATTCGGCCGCTACGTTATTAGTATTATCGGTAATGGTTCCTTTTACGTCAATGCCCAATCCATTTGCACCTACCGCCTTAAAAGCAACTTTTGAAGTGAGGCTGTTTATGAGCTGACCACCCTCCGGGAAAAATTGTATATCATCGGGCGCTGAAACAGATTTTAGCGGGAATGAGCTTGTGTATTGTTTATGGCTGTTATTATCAATAACGGTAATTAAACTGGCAGAGTCGAGTTGATAGTTTTTTGTGTTAGTAAAACTGATGTTGATGAATCCATTTTTATCGGTTATCCCTTTACCTTTAACCAGTTCGTCATAGTTTTTTTCAACGGTCCAGCTCACTTTCTTTTCACTATAGGGGTTGCCGTCTCCGTCTTTATAAAAAATGCGCGCCGATATTTTAGCGGCCTTGCTGGCTGCAGTGCTTTGTAAAGATACCTGGGTGGAAAGATCATTATTGATGGCTTTACCTACGGTTATATTTTTATTGAAAAAATAAGCAGCATCACCGTTATTCATCCAGTTGGTAAAGGCTACCACCCTGTAATTGCCTTTTTTATAACTGAATTCCGAAAGCGGAAAGCTTCCCCAGGCCACACCATTTTTTACCTGAAGCTTAAGTGCTTCAATTAAGCTGTCTCTCGGCCCCAAAATATCAACGTACATTATCTTACTTAATGGCGAAAGCTGGTGCTGATCCACAGTTAAATAGGCTTTAAACCATATGGTATCGCCAACCGCATAATAAGGTTTATCAAAATGAAGATAAACCTTCTCTATTGGGAAATTATTATAAATCTTAGCAGTTTTTGCTAAAATGTGGTTTAAAACAGTAGTATCACTTTGTGCAGAGGCGTTAAAATGAGAAAGTATCAGAAACAGCGACGATATAAATAAAACCTTTAAAATTTTCATGAATTCAGATTGTTCTTGGCTTGGGGCTAATATAATCTATTACCGTTTAAATAAAATCAAATACCGCCCAGTTTAACATTATTTAAGCTTTTTTAAACAACATTTTTACTTAACCACCATTTGTAAAGTGTTTCTGCTTACCTGTTCAAGTAAAATATTCCGGCCAACTATTAATTCTTTTACGGCATCGGGCGAATGGTGCCTTACTGTAATCAGTGTTAAATCCTGGTTATATTTTACCTTAAAATCGTTCTGCAACTTTTGCAGCAGCTTATTAAATCGCTCTTCATAAAAGTCAAAACAAACAGAAAAGCTCAGGGCTGATGTTTGCATGGTATTTACTTTTACCTGGCTTTGTGCAAAAATGCCAAAAATGCTGCTCAGGTGGTTTTCAGATATAAACGAGTAGTCTTTTGCAGATAATGACAATAACACCTGGTTATGTTTAAGGATGATAACCGGCTTTGTGAATGTATTTACGCCATCCTCTTTAATTACCGTTCCAGAAGCTTCCGGATCTGTAAAAGACTTTACAAACAATGGTATTTTAGCGTTTTGTAAAGGCTTTATTGTTTTAGGATGGATAACCGAGGCGCCATAATAAGTCATCTCAATGGCTTCAGCATAGGTTAATTCATCAAACTTAACGGTATCGGTAAAAAACTTGGGGTCAGCATTCAGTATTCCGGGCACATCTTTCCATGTGGTAACCGAGTCAGCATTTAAGCATGCGGCAAATATAGATGCAGTATAATCTGATCCTTCGCGCCCTAAAGTGGTAGTGAAGTTTTCAGAAGTACCGCCCAGGAATCCCTGTGTAACCACTATACCTTTTTGCAGCAAAGCCGGAATGCCTTTACCTATGCTTTCGCGGGTTTTATCCCATTGTACCGCACCCTCGCGATAAGTATTATCAGTATGAATGTATCCCCGAACATCAAGCCATTGGCTTTTTAAGCCTGCTTTATTCAAATAAGCATTAACAATACGGGTAGATACCATTTCACCAATAGAAACAATCTGGTCATAAATATAATCGTATTCATCCTGCGGATCTTCCTCAATAATCCAGTCAATCTCAACAAAAGTATTGGCTATATCATCAAATATTGGGGCTGAGGATTCGAAAAGTTGTTCTGCTATATTATAGTGATATTTTTTAACATCGTTAAAAATATCATGTAGATCGTTGTCTCCATTAAAATAGGCCTTTGTTAGTTTTTCGAGCGCATTGGTTGTTTTACCCATCGCCGAAACCACAATTAGCAATTGCTCACCTTCATATCTTTTAACCACATTGGCCAGGTTAACTATGCCATCAGCATCTTTTACCGATGCTCCACCGAATTTAAAAACCAGCATTTATTTTAGAAGTATTTTAATTAAAGATTTAACAATTGCGCTTTTGAAAGTGATGCATTTAACCAGCCATCCTCAACAGTGGCTTCGTATTTTTTATAAAAATTGATAGCAGGTTCATTCCAATCCAGCACTTGCCAAACCATGCCGCTAAAACCAAGCTCTTTCGTTTCGGCTATGCAACGTTCAAATAAGAGTTTACCAATATTTTTACCACGCATGGTTTCTGTCACCAGAAAATCCTCCAGGTACAAACGACATCCTTTCCAGGTTGAATAACGGATATAATATAGTGCGAAACCGACTACAAGGCCATCAACTTCGGCTACAAAGGCCTTCCAAACGGGGTTAGTGCCAAAACCCGCATCTTCAAACTCCTGTAAGGTAACGGTAACTTCTTCGGGTGCCTTTTCATATATGGCCAATTCGTTTATCAGCTCCAATAATCGTACACAATCTTCTTTTTTTGCAACGCGCAGGTTTATATCCATTAGTTTAATCAAGATCAATAGTTCATTGGGCGCCAAGAAATGCCCATAATAGTTTAGTTATTTTTCCAGTGCTTAATTACCCTTTGCCCAAAAATAGTACTACCAAGCCGCACCATATTACTGCCCTGTTCAATAGCCACTTTATAATCAGCCGACATACCCATCGACAAGGTATCAAATGAACTTTCTTTTCTGAAAAAGCTCTGTTTTATGCCATCAAAAAAGGTTTTCAATTCGTAATACTCGTCTTTTATTTGTTTTTCATTGTCGGTATTGGTTGCTATGCCCATCAAGCCTCTGATTCGTATGTGCTTTAAATCAGCGTATTCGGCAGATCGCAATAGTTCTATAGCCTCGTCAAAACCTAATCCAAACTTTGTTTCTTCATCAGCAATATAAATCTGTAAAAGGCAATCAATAACACGCTTACTTTTTTCGGCATGTTTGTTTATTTCCTGCAAAAGCTTCAGGCTATCAACAGATTGTATCATGCTGATAAAAGGGGCAATGTATTTTACTTTATTGCTTTGCAGATGACCAATTAAATGCCACTCTATATCTTTTGGCAGTTGTTCGTACTTTTCAACAAGCTCCTGTACCATATTTTCACCAAATAGCCTTTGCCCTGCATTGTAAGCCGCCTGCACATCTTCAACGGGTTTTGTTTTTGAAACGGCTATCAATTTAACACTAATATTGGCTGTTTCTTTTTTTAAGCTTTTGATGTTATCTGCTATGCTCATTTATCCGTAAATTTGTTCAATTATTAAGCCGCTAAATTACAGAATGCGTAAATATATCACCCTGTTTTTTTCAGTAACCTTTTTTATTTATGCCTGCAAGGGTAATAAAGCACCGGATGGCGTTATAAAACACGATAAAATGGTGAGTTTACTGACCGAAGTTCACATTATTGACGGAGGCCTTTATGGTTTTCAGCAACAACCGGATACCTTGTACAAATATGGAGCAGGTAAATACCTTGCTTTATTTAAACGCTACGACGTGGATACTGCACAATTCAGAAAGAGCATGAAATATTATGCTACCCAGCCAACCGAACTGACGGCTATGTATGATCAAATATTAGCCAACTTAAAGGCAAAGACCGATTCTCTTAATAAAATTCAAATTAAAAATGCTGTATCCCCCAAATAGTACAGACAAGCTGGGTTTTACGGAGATTAAGGAACTAATAAAGGCGCATTGTTTGAGTGAGATGGGCCGGCAGATGGTTGACCGTATACAGGTAATGAACAATTACGACCAGATACGAAAGTTTCTGAGCCAGGCCAATGAGTTTAAAAATATATTAGAAAATGATGATGCCTTACCGATAAATCATTTTTTTGATATTAAATCGCTTGCCAACAAAGCCCGTATCGAGGGCGCATTTTTGAGCGAAGAAGAATTTTATCAAGTACAAGCGTCATTAACAACCGTGTTTGCTGTTATTGCTTATTTTAATGAGCGGGAGGGTTTATATCCTAACCTGGTGGCTTTATTTGAACATTTACCTATCGAGAAGGCTATTTTGAAAAAAATAGATATGGTAATTGATCCAAAAGGTAAAATGCGGCCAAACGCATCGCGCGATTTGCAGGAAATTACCTCAGGAATAGCCAAAGCCGAGCAGGAAGCGCGTAAAAAGATTGACATCGTATTTAAAAATGCTGTCGCCAACGGTTGGACCGCAGATGGTTCACTAACCATACGCGACGGACGCCTTTGTATACCGCTGCTTGCCGAAAATAAAAGAAAAATTAAAGGTTTTATTCATGATGAGTCAGCATCCGGGCAAACGGTGTATATGGAACCGGAGGAAGTTTTCTCCTTAAATAATAAGATCCGCGATCTGGAATTTGATCGCCGCCGGGAGATCATTAAAATACTGACACACTTAACCGATGAACTCCGACCATATGTGCCATTATTACTATCCTATCACAGTTTGCTAACCAAGCTTGATTTTGTACGCGCAAAAGCCCTTTTTGCTATTGATATTGAGGGCGAGATGCCGATAGTAGTTAATGAGGCTACTATAAAGTTGAATAATGCCCGGCATCCGCTACTGTTTTTAAACTTTAAAAAAGAACAAAAAACCGTTGTGCCCTTAAATGTTCAAATTGATGAGCATACCAGAGTAGTGGTGGTATCAGGGCCAAATGCGGGAGGGAAGTCTGTTTGTATGAAAACGGTGGGCCTTTTGCAAATGATGGTGCAGGCAGGTTTGCTGATATCAGCATCAGAAGTGAGCGTAGTAGGCGTTTTTAAACAGATGTTTGTTGATATAGGCGATGACCAGTCAATTGAAAGTGATTTAAGTACCTATAGTGCGCATCTGTCAAAAATGAAAAACTTTGTGGAGCAGGCCAATGGCAAAACAATGATCTTGATAGATGAGTTTGGTACAGGGACTGACCCTCAGTTTGGCGGCCCGATAGCCGAAGCGGTGCTGGAATCGCTTAATATGAAAAAGGTTAAAGGGATGGTTACCACGCACTATTCAAACCTTAAGATATTTGCCAGCCATACCGAAGGATTGGAGAACGCATCCATGTTGTTTAATAATGTGGAGATGAAGCCACTTTATATTCTGGAAGTAGGTAAACCCGGCAGCTCATACGCGTTTGAAATCGCTCAAAAAATAGGATTGCCTCAAAGTGTGCTCAATCTTGCAAAAAATAAAATAAGTGCCGGTCAGAAAAAGGTTGATACTTTGCTGGTTGATTTAGAGCGCGAGAAAAAAGAGATTTTCGACACCAAACAAAAGCTGGATAAACAACAACGACAGGTAAATACCCTGCTTGCTGAAAATGAGAAGCTGAAAAGTTATCTGGAAGAAAACAAAAAGGCGTTGATTAAAGACGCCAAAGATCAGGCAAAAAATATCATATTAAACGCCAATAAGCTGGTTGAAAATACCATATCGGAGATTAAGAGCAGTAACGCCGATAAAGAAAAAACAAGGGCATTACGCGAGAATTTAAATGCAGAGCTTCAAAAGAATACAGTTAAACCAGCGGCCCCTAAGCCCGTACCGGTTGATGATGAAGAATTGAAGCCCGGAGATTGGGTTAAATTGGCCGATAGTGAAACAACAGGTCAGGTAATAGAACTGATAAGGGATAACGTCGTTATCGCTATTGGCGATTTACGAACAGTTGCAAAGAAAAAAAAGGTAGTTAAAGTATCGCGTTCATCTGTACCTAAAGAAATAAGAAAAAGCTTTAATTCAAATACCAGTGATGTGGCCAGTTTTAGTCCGGAAATTGATGTACGGGGTATGCGTACCGAAGACGCTTTGGGCAATATAGAGCGTTTATTTGACCGCGCCCTGATGATGGGTTATGGTACGTTAAAGATTATTCATGGTAAGGGAGACGGCATATTGCGCAAAATGATACGTCAATACCTAAAAAAATATGAACAGGTTGACCGGATGGAAGATGAACATGCCGACAGAGGGGGCGATGGTATTACTTATGTATATTTTAAATAATTTAAATTAGCTGCATAAACATTGTTATGAACTACAAATGCCTTTTTTTATGTGTTGCCCTTACAATGGCTTTTAGTTGTAAAGCGCAATTAACAACAGTAAAGAATAATGACCCGCACATCCGATACGCAGGTCGTATTGCAAAAACCGACAGTACTGCAGAGCTTTCATGGTCGGGCAGTTCAATAACAATAAACTTTACAGGTACCGAAATATGGGGTATTTTGAAGGACGAAAGAGCGGATAATACTTATAATATAATCATAGACAATAAGGTTGTAAATGTGCTTCGGCCTGATGCGGTTAAAAAAGAATACAAATTTGCTGGTAACTTATCCAATGGTAAACATACCCTTGAGCTATTTAAACGTAGCGAATGGGCCATGGGTAAAACCTGGTTCTATGGTTTTGAATTAAGCAAGGATGGAAAAGTATTGCCTGCCTCTGCTAAGCAAAAACATAAAATGGAGTTTTTTGGCGATTCAATATCCTGTGGCTATGCCGATGAAGATTCAACAGGGCAGGATAGGGGTACCAGTCCTTATGAAAATGGATATTTAAGCTATGCAACGTTAACTGCAAAACATTTTGATGCAGAATTTCACAATACTTCCAAAAGCGGTATAGGCATAATGGTGAGCTGGTTTCCGTTTACTATGCCGGATATGTATGATCGTTTGGATGCCAACGATCCAAACAGTAAATGGGATTTTTCGAAATTTACGCCAGATCTAGTAGTGATCAACGTATTTCAAAATGATTGCTGGCTGGTGAATTTACCAAACAATGACCAGTTTAAAGCAAAATTTGGCACTACGCCGCCTAAGTCTGAGTTTATCGTCAACGCCTATAGCCAATTTGTGAAAACCATCAGAAGCAAATATCCAAAAGCACATATCTTTTGCATTCTGGGTAGCATGGATGCCACCAGGCAAGGTTCTCCATGGCCCGGATATGTAGAGAAAGCAGTAGCTTCTTTAAACGATAGCCGTATTTATACACATTTTATTCCCTACAAAAATACCAACGGGCATCCTAGCGTTAAGGAACAGCAAGCTATGGCCGACGACCTTACCGGTTTTATCACCAAAACTATAGGCTGGTAGAACTGATATTTTTTCAGGTCTCGATATGATCGTGCTCGAACGTGTCGTCGTCAATATCTTCGCCAACTTTTTGCTGGTCGGGTAGTTCGCCGGGGCCGGGGATGTTAGGGGCATCGTCATCAGCTTTTCCTCCCTGTTGGGAATCTCCTTTTTGTGGACGGTCGTTTTCACCATTCCCTTTTTCAACCTTTTCGGGTTTAGGATCAAGGTCCGAAGTATTGGTTTCCATTGTTTTACTTATTGATGTATCATTTATAAGCCTTCAAATTTGTAATTGTTTTTATTTTTTATGAATTGATGATGTTATGACATTTTTAGAACCATCAACCTGTTTTGCTATCGCCTCCAAAATAAAAAATCTTAACTTTATCGCAACCAATTATAAAAAATGAATAAAGTAGTTAGTGGCGCCGACGAGGCTATCCGCGACGTTAAGGACGGAATGACCTTAATGCTGGGTGGCTTTGGTTTATGCGGATTACCTGAAAATTGTATTGCTGCGCTAGTTAAAAAAGGCACAAAAGAACTTACCTGTATATCAAACAATGCCGGTGTAGATGATTTTGGGATCGGGCTGATGCTAAAACAACGCCAGGTAAAAAAGATGATCTCTTCTTACGTTGGAGAAAATGCCGAATTTGAACGGCAATTGCTAAGCGGCGAACTGGAAGTGGAGCTGATACCGCAGGGAACATTAGCTACCCGCTGTATGGCCGCCGGCTATGGAATGCCTGCTATTTTTACGCCCGCAGGTATAGGTACCGAAGTTGCCATCGGTAAAGAAATACGGAATTTTAACGGCAAAGATTATTTAATGGAAATGGCTTTTGATGCCGATTTTGCCATTGTAAAGGCCTGGAAAGGCGATACCATGGGCAATTTAGTTTACAAAGCCACCGCCCGAAATTTTAACTCGGTAATGGCCATGGCCGGGAAAATTACCGTTGCCGAAGTAGAGGAACTGGTAGAACCGGGGGAATTGGATCCCGATCATATCCATACACCCGGAATTTATGTACATCGCATCTTTCAGGGTGCTAATTATGAAAAAAGAATAGAACAAAGAACAACCAAAAAAAGAGTTTGAAAATTTGATGATGTCTTAATTTGAAAATGAAACCTAAATTTTAAATCTATATATATGAGAAATGATAAAGAGAATCTTATTGTTAAGTTGACATTTGAATTTGTATTGCACATCATTGAATTTTCAGAAACATTAGAATCCTATAGAAAATATGTTATTTCAAATCAACTATTAAAATCAGGGACATCGATTGGGGCAAATGTTCGTGAAGCACAAAACGCCGAAAGCAAAAATGATTTTATCCATAAATTAAAAATTGCAGCAAAAGAGGCGGATGAAACAGAATATTTTTTACTACTCTGTCAATTTTCTAAAACATATCCATTTGACCAATCATTAATTGATAAATTAATTGTGATAATTAAAGTGCTTTCTAAAATAATTGCGACAGCGAAGGAATAATCATTTTCAAATATTCAAATTATCAAATTTTAAAATTGGTAGATGTTAGATAAAGAAGGTATTGCTAAACGAATAGCAAAAGAAATAAAAGACGGATATTACGTAAACCTGGGCATAGGCATCCCTACGTTGGTTGCCAATTATATTCCGGCTCATATTGATGTGGTATTGCAATCAGAGAACGGGCTATTAGGTATGGGGCCGTTTCCTTTTGATGGTGAAGAGGATGCCGACGTCATAAACGCTGGTAAACAAACCATCACCATGTTACCAGGTTCGGCAATATTTGATTCGGCCATGAGTTTTGGGATGATCCGCGCAAAGAAGGTAAACCTTACCATATTGGGAGCCATGGAGGTTTCTGAGAATGGAGATATAGCCAATTGGAAAATACCAGGTAAAATGGTTAAAGGAATGGGCGGTGCGATGGATCTGGTTGCATCAGCTGAAAACATCATCGTAGCCATGCAGCACGTAAATAAAGCTGGCGAATCGAAGCTTTTGCCTCAATGCACGCTGCCTTTGACAGGTATTAACTGTGTGAAAAAGATAGTGACCGAATTGGCAGTTTTAGATGTGCTGCCTGGTGGCGGCTTCAAACTGTTAGAACGTGCCCCCGGAATAAGCGTTGAAGAAATTGAAAATGCAACAGCAGGAAAATTAATTATTGAAGGCGATATACCGGAAATGGATATTTAGTTAATGGTTCATGGTTGATAGTTCATAGATCATGGGGTAGCTGCGGCAAAATTACCAAATAAGCTATGAACTATCAACCATGAACCAGCTACCTAACTTAAAACTTTCTCCCTTAGTTCCTTCGATATAGACTCTGTAATACAAATAATATCCTCTGGAACCTGGCTATTGTTGGTGATAATCTGGTCGCATTCATCTTTATAAGGCAAAAGATATTCCTTATAAGCAGGCCCTACATGGTTTACCCATCTGTACATTACGTCATCATGCGAATAACCGCGTTCAAGCAAATCGCGCTTAAGGCGGCGTTGTAGTGCTATTTCGTCATCGGCCTCGATAAAAATCTTTAGATCAAGTAATTGTGCTATTTTTTTAAAGTGCAGTATAAATAAACCTTCTACAATCAAAATTGGTGCAGGCTTTATCTCCAGTATTTTTGGGATAGCATCCGGATTATTAAAGGTGTATTCCTTTTTAAGGATAGTTTCACCATTTATCAGTTTGTCAATGTCATCCTCAAAATGCTCATGATCAATAGTAGATGGTAAATCGAAATTATAAAACTGGATTTCTTCCTTAGTCATGTTATGGGCCACAGGAATATAATAATCGTCCTGCGATACCAGGCATACCTCTTCATCGGTAAAATGCTCCAGGAAACATTTTAAAAAAAAAGTCTTTCCGGATCCACTTCCCCCGGCAATACCTATAATAAACGGTTTATTCATTCGGGCTGCCGTAGCTAATATCTACACGAAAACGTTTATCAAGTGCACCTAACGAGTCAGCAACATTTTTTGTCATCACAATAATAACATCTTTAGTTGCTTCGCTATCGGTAAAGGTACCTACCACTTTAGCAAAGGTAGTACGGTTGGTCATAGGGTTAGTTATTTTTATAACGGTGCCAATCGGCGCAGTACGGTGAAGAACAAATTTTTTGTTTTGATCAAGGCTAGCATCCTCAATCCAGGTAGCTACGCCTTTTTCATTTTTTTCATACAAACCATATTTATTTGCATTTAAATGATGTTCAGCTGTGTTAGCGCTGTCTTTATTTATTGCACCCACAGCAGGAGAATCGTTTTGAATAGTATGATTTTCTACACTAACAACCGGCTGCGCGACTGGTGAGGGCGGTGTACTCGCAACTCCTGCAGGAACTAACAGTATCTGGCCGGGAATAAGTGTTGTTGATGATAAGTTATTCAGTTTAGTAATAGCATCAACGTTGCTGTTAAAACGTTTGCTGATAGAGTATAAAGTTTCGCCTGCTGAAACTTTATATTGTGTAGGCGGCAAATTATCCTGAACAGGTTGTTGTACTGGTTGTACCGGTGCAGCAACAACTCTTTCAGGAGCCGATGGCTGAGTAGTAACTTCGGTCTCTGCTGTTGCTTCTTCCTTTTGCTTACGTTTCTTTTCCGCGCTGGCTTCTTCAGCTAACCTTGCCTTTTTTTCTTTAGTGGTTTCCTTTTTAGCTATTTCTTTTTCTTTGGCTGATTTTTTATACGGGATATCAGTTGGTACTTTAATAATGGCCCCGATGGTTAAGATTGCTTTTTTGCTTCCGTTAAACTTCATCAAAACCTCGGGCTTAACGTTGTAACGTCTCCCTATAGAATAGTAGGTATCTTTGGCTTTAACCTTAAAAAGGATCATTTTTTTACCATCGTTGTCTTTTACTCCTACCGAATCAACTACCGGCTTTGCAAACGACACCAACGAAATAGTGAACAACGATAACGTAAGTAATAAAATCTTAAATTTCATAATTAATTATAAATCAATAAATTAAAGGGATATAACCTTTAGTTCAGACTTGTTTTTTATGTACAATAAATAATTGTTATACATCATAAACGCCTCCGGTTGAATTTTTTGTATGTCGTGATTCAATAAATCATCATAAACTACATTACCAACACCATCAACTATAAAAAGTGATTGTGTTAACCGGTCGTCTTTTAGCGCGTGCAAAGATACAATTCTGAAGTTATTGTACTCAAGATAATGTACCATATTTCCCACTGGTTGCGCCGGTATTAGTTTTAACAATAATTCATCAAACCCTATAAGTTGCGGCAATATAATGTTATTAATTAACTCTTTATTAACAGACGCATCAAAAATACCGCGTGTTACACCGGTATGAATATCTGCCAAAAATAATTTTCGAGGCTGTACTCTGGTGTCATAAATTATCGGGCCATTTACAGACAAATGGTCGAAAGCGAAGTTGTAATTGCTCCACAATATTTCGCTTGTTAATGCATCAATTGCCAATAACCCTTTATGAACCGGACCTGTTTCAGATTGATAGTAATGTAATAACAGCACATTGTTAAAAGCAGCTTCAATGCCGGTGAGCCACTTTTCGGGAGTAGTAAACTCTTCAAAATACACATCGGCGGTTTTGAGGTTTATTGCCGCGAAGAATACGTTTCTGTCTTCATTATTTCTTATTTCTATAAACAATGTATTGGTAATTTCATCAATTTCTATCCGCCAAATTATTCCGTTAAACTTTTTGCTGATGATGGACTGCGTAGACATAATACTTGCAAATATGTGGATGTATTTCGGATTTATGATTTATCCGTTTTATAAAAGAATTAAAAAATTGCACTTAACGGTGGAAGATATAGGTAGGGCTACCATTATAATTTATAAATTTGGCAGTTAATAAAGCTTAATACAATTATTAAATAATATGAGTAAAGGGGTTGTAAGTAAAGAAGAAGATTATTCGCAGTGGTATAATGATCTGGTAATCAAGGCTGATATGGCTGAATATTCGCCTATAAAAGGGTGCATGATCATTAAACCGTATGGTTATTCCATATGGGAAAAAATACAGAGTGTGTTAGATGGTATGTTTAAAGAAACCGGCCACGTTAACGCTTATTTCCCGCTGTTTATACCGAAATCTTTTTTTTCAAAAGAAGCCAGTCACGTTGATGGCTTTGCTAAAGAATGTGCTGTAGTTACCCACTACCGTCTGAAAAACGATGGTAACGGAAATATTATAGTTGATGAAGATGCCAAACTGGAAGAAGAATTGATTGTTCGCCCTACTTCAGAGACTATTATATGGAATACCTATAAAGGTTGGATCCAGTCATACCGCGATCTGCCTATCCTGGTTAACCAATGGGCCAACGTAGTGCGCTGGGAAATGCGTACCCGGTTATTTTTACGTACTACCGAGTTTTTATGGCAGGAGGGACACACCGCCCATGCTACTTCTGAAGAAGCTATTGCCGAAACCGAACAAATGCTGAATGTATATGCTGATTTTGCAGAGAAGTGGTTGGCATTGCCCGTTATTCGCGGTAAAAAAACAGCTAACGAGCGTTTTGCAGGTGCTTTAGATACTTATTGTATTGAAGCCTTAATGCAGGATGGTAAAGCGTTACAAGCCGGTACATCACACTTTCTGGGACAGAATTTTGCCAAAGCATTTGATGTAAAATTCACCAATAAAGAAAATAAACTCGATTATGTATGGGCCACCTCATGGGGGGTTTCAACCCGTTTAATTGGCGCATTAATCATGGCTCACTCGGACGATGCCGGTTTAGTATTGCCTCCGAAACTGGCACCAATTCAAGTTGTTGTAGTACCTATTTACAAACACGATGAAGAGCTGGAAAACATCAGCGGATTTGTAGCTACCTTATCAAAAGAACTAAAAGCCAAAGGCATCTCTGTTAAGTTTGATAAACGCGATACCCATCGCCCGGGCGCTAAATTTGCTGAATATGAGCTAAAAGGCGTACCATTGCGTGTTGCCATCGGCAGTCGTGATATGCAAAACGCTACAGTTGAACTGGCACGTCGCGATACAAAAACCAAGGAGACGGTTAATCAGGAAGGCTTGGCCGACAAAATTGAACAGCTGTTAGAAGAAATACAAACCAACATCTACCAAAAAGCTTTAAACTTTAAAACAGCAAACACAACTGAGGTTGATACCTATGAAGAGTTTAAACGTATGCTGGATGAACAACCAGGTTTCTTATCAGCCCATTGGGATGGTACATCAGAAACTGAACAACAAATAAAAGACGAAACCAAAGCTACTATACGCTGTATCCCTTTAAATAACAAACAAGAGGAAGGCAAATGTATTTTAACAGGTAAGCCATCAAAACAGAGGGTGATTTTTGCGAGGGCTTATTAACCCCCCGGCCCCCTGAAGGGGGAGCTTTACTTGAGCTTGAGATAGTAATAAGAAATACAAGAATATAAACCATAAAAACAAAATTCCCCCTTTAGGGGGTTAGGGGGTATGAAATTCGCAACAAAAGCTATACATGCAGGGCAGGAGCCCGATCCAACTACCGGGGCGGTGATGACACCGATTTACCAGACATCAACCTATTGGCAAAAATCGCCGGGTGATAATAAAGGTTATGAGTACTCGCGTGGTACCAATCCCACCCGCAAGGCTTTGGAAAATTGTTTGGCTGCTTTGGAGAATGCCAAATTCGGATTAGCCTTTTCAAGTGGTATGGGTGCAACAGATGCCGTAATGAAACTTTTGCAACCCGGTGATGAGGTAATTACAGGCAATGATTTGTACGGTGGTTCGTATCGCATTTTTACCAAAATATTTGCCAATTATGGCATCAAATTCCATTTTTTAAAACTGTCTGATCCAGAAATTATCAGGAAATACACCAACGAAAACACCAAACTGATCTGGATTGAAACGCCAACCAATCCAACCATGCAGATAGTGGATATTGAAGCGGTGGCTAAAATAAGCAAAGAGAAAAATATCCTTTTGGCGGTTGATAACACCTTTGCTTCGCCTTATCTGCAAAACCCTATTGATTTAGGCGCCGATATTGTAATGCACTCCGTAACTAAATACATTGGTGGCCACAGCGATGTGGTGATGGGTGCTTTGATGCTGAATGACGAGGACTTGTACAAACGACTTTGGTTCATTTATAACGCCTGTGGTGCTACACCGGGTCCGCAAGATAGTTTTCTGGTATTGCGTGGTATAAAAACCTTACACCTGCGCATGAAAGCGCATTGCGAAAATGGTCGCAAGATTGCTGAATATCTAAAAACGCACCCTAAAGTTGAAAAGATTTACTGGCCGGGCTTTACCGATCATCCTAATCATGAAATCGCCAAAAAACAAATGCTTGATTTTGGCGGCATGATTTCAATTGTACTGAAAGGTGCCGATTTGCAAGAAACCTATCGCATAGCCTCATCTTTCAAAGTATTTGCATTGGCGGAGTCATTAGGTGGAGTAGAATCATTGATCAACCATCCTGTTAGCATGACCCATGGCTCGATCCCAAAAGCTGAACGCGAAAAAGCTGGTGTAGTTGATAATCTTTTGCGCTTAAGTGTAGGGGTAGAGGATATTGATGATTTATTGGATGATTTAAAACAGGCTTTGGCTTAATAAAAAAAACGTCATTGCGAGGTACAGTCTGTCCCGAACTTGTTTCGGGAAAGCAATCTCTATACTATACAGAGCCGCTCAGTGAGTTAGAGATTGCTTTATGCCCCAGAGCAATGACGATCGTGATAAATGATCGAAAACATAAAGGCTTTCCTGGATTCAAAAGTAGCCCAATACAACGGCCCCGATTTTATTCCTAACGATCCGGTATCTATTCCCCATCTTTTTACCCAAAAACAGGATATAGAGATTATGGGCTTATGGGCGGCGGTGTTAGCATGGGGGCAGCGGGTTACTATCATTAATAAATGTCATGAGCTAATTAAACTGATGGATGGAGCGCCTTATGATTTCATCATAAATCACGAGGAAACGGATCTGAAAAAGCTTTTAAAATTTAAGCACCGCACTTTTAATGATATTGATACGCTGTATTTTATTTCTTTTTTCAGACAACACTATCAAAGTTATTCTTCTTTAGAGTCGGCTTTTATACCTGCGAAAAACATCACCGATGAAAACGTTGTAGAACATTCTTTAAATTATTTCCGGTCTTATTTCTTTTCCCTGCCTGATTTTCCGCATCGAACAAAAAAACATATCTCATCGCCATCACAAAAATCAACCTGCAAAAGACTGAATATGTTTTTGCGCTGGATGGTGCGTAAGGACGACTGTGGCGTTGATTTTGGCATCTGGAATCAAATTAAACCCGCTGATTTAATTTGTCCCTGCGATCTGCATGTTGACCGCGTGGCCCGTAAATTGAATCTCATTACCCGTAAACAAACCGATTGGCAAACCGCCGTGGAGCTGACTAATCGCTTACGTGAATTTGACCCGCTCGATCCCGTGAAATACGATTTCGCTCTATTTGGTTTAGGGATTGATGAGAAGTTTTAAGAACAGATATTTTCTTTATTTAAAAAATTTGAAAGTTTGTTTTGTAAATTTGATTATGACTACAATTACCGTAAACATCCCCGATGACAAGGACCTTTCCATTTTGCAGGAAATACTAAACAGGTTCGGTTTGAATTATACAGTTGATACCGGTAAAGAATATGATTTTACCGAAGATGAAATTAAAAGCTTGTTAAAGACAAAACAGGATTTTATTGATGGTAAAACGACCGCAAGAAATTGGGATGATATCGAAAAAGATTTGAATCGTGCCTACAATTAAGCTACTTAGACGGGCCGAACTTGAATTAACAGATGCCTGTGAATGGTACGAGAAGCAACAAAAAGGTCTTTCAAAATACTTTATAAAAGAGATCAAGAGCTCATTACATTTTATCGATTCTAATCCAGAACTTTATTCAAAGAAATATAATACCGATTTGCATTTCGCTCCGTTAAGAAAATTCCCCTTTATTATAGTTTATTGGTATGATAAAAACCTTGAAACAATATTTGTTACCTCCATTTTCCATACTAAAAGAAACCCCGAAAGTTTCGAACCGAAATAACAATATCTCAAACAATCAGAAAATTTCCCATTTGTTATATGAATGCTAAGAACATTGCCCTTTTGGCCGGTGGCTTTACCGGCGAATATGAAGTTTCGCTAAAAAGCGCCAAAAACATTGCCGCTAATTTAAACCCGGATAAATACAACGTTTATACCGTTATTGTTCACCGTGATCGTTGGTTTTATGAACAGGATGGTGAAACCTTTGATATCGATAAAAACAACTTCACTTTAACGCATAAGGGTGAAACTGTAAAGTTCGATTTTGCCTTTATCACCATCCACGGTACTCCCGGTGAAGACGGTAAAATACAGGGTTATCTGGATATGCTGGGCATTCCATATAATACTTGCGATGCTACTACATCAGCTATTACCATGAACAAGGCTTACACCAAGGCTATTGTTGAAGGTATCCATGGTTTACACACGGCCCGCAGCCTGCGTTTGTTTGAACGGGATATGCACGATGTTCCTAATATTGCAGCATCACTTAAATTTCCGCTTTTTATAAAGCCAAACAATGGCGGTAGTAGTGTGGGGATGAGCAAGGTTTACAATGTTGCCGGCTTACCGGATGCATTAAAGAAAGCTTTTAATGAAGATAGCCAGATTTTGGTTGAAGAGTTTATAAAGGGACGTGAGTTTAGTATAGGCATAGCCCGTTTGCATGGTAAAATAACCGTTTTACCAGCATCGGAGATCATCACCACAAAAGATTTTTTTGATTATGATGCCAAATATACCGACAGCACTACACAAGAAATTACACCTGCCGATATTCCGGTGGCAAAAATGGAACAAATTGCAGGAATAGTTACCGAGGTTTACCTAAGGCTGAATTGCAAAGGCATGGTACGCATCGACTTCATTCTGCTGGAGCAAACCAACGACTTTTACTTTATTGAAGTGAATACTACTCCAGGCCAATCGTCTGCCAGTTTGATACCGCAGCAGGTTAGAGCGGCCGGAATGGATTTAATGGTTTTTTACGGCGATTTAATCGACGGAGCCAACAAATAATACAAAGCGTTCATTTTTGAACGCGTGAACGCCGTGAACATTCATGAACACCGTGAACGCTGACATGATAATGTCAGTAGCATTCCATAAAAAAAGGCACGAAAGTTTAAACTTTCGTGCCTTTTTTCAAAATATCAGCATATTATTGACCCACAGGATTGTCGGCTCTTTTAATCGTTCCGTTGGTAAATAATATCGGGGTTACTTTTTTAGGATCGCCCTGGTAAACCCAAACTGTATTGCCGATATAATTGCGGAAGGCGGTATTGATATCATCAAGCGTAATCTTTTTAATATCATCAATGAGCGTTAATGATCGTTTCCAATCATCATGCAATACTTCATTCGCAGCAATTGATGATGCCTGTGCCGCATTTGTTTCGTTTTTATAATAGAAGCCGGTTAGAAAGGTGATTTTCATGTCCGCTAGCTCTGCTGCTGTAAAACCATGAGTTTTGGTGCTATCAACCAGTCTGTCAAAAACATGTATGTATTTATCTGGCTGTGTTGTGGATACAGCAACTTTTGCTACACAGGTTGTGCCCGTGCTGAACCATGCCTGCGGTGCATATGATAAACCGTTATTGGTTCTTATATCCAGAAAGTGCCTTTGGGCAAAAATGCGCATAGACACCATAAATGAATAAAAGTCGGGTGCGTCCAACTGTGGCCCACTGGTTACACCTTCAATGTAATTGGTTGCCAAATCGCGCGGCTCTGCCGAAAAGGTGTTGTTATACACCCTGAAGAATGATTTTTTTAAGGTATACGGCTGTCCTTGTTTTATACCGCTAAGCATAGTTTTTACCTTATTTTCAATAACAGATTTGTCCAGATCGGCCACTATCACAACAACCATTCTTGATCGTATTAAAATGGATTGATAATAAGCTTTTGTTTCGGCAGCGGTTAATTTCTCAATAATAGCCGCGGTGCCACGTGGATCTTTAGCATAATCGCGACCCGCAAAAGCTACCGTATTAGCCATTTTATCAATAGCTGCATCCGGTTGCGATTCATTCTGCTTTAAATTGTTAATGGCATCCTGTTTAATCTTTTTAAATTCTGCCGTATCAAAACGGGGTTGTGTTATAGCCTCCGCGTAGAGTTTCCAAACATCATCAAAATCTGTTTTAATACAATTCATCCGTATAACAGCATAATCTTTATTGGTTGTGCCATATAATTCGGCACTAACTTTATCCAGCGCGTCTTTAAAACTGTTCTTATCGTGGTTTACAGTCCCGCATTCGGTAAGGGCGGTCATTGCCAGTGATTCAATCCCGATTTTATCAGCGGAGTAGTTTTGAACACCACCTTTTATAATGGTTTGTATTTCTACTATATCATTACCACTGGGTTGCACAATAACTTTTACGCCATCAACCGTTATTTCATAAGCTTTATTTTGAGCAAAGGCTGGTTTTATTATTGAAGTTGCTGCTACAAATAAGAGCATGATCATATTTCTTTTCATTTCGGTAAGATTTTAGTTTGCTTTTGCTGTAAAAAATGAATTAGCGTTTACTTGCTTATTTAAATCGGGACTAATAATCATACCAGCAACAAATGGTTTATTTAAAATATAAGTACTCAGGTATTTTGAAATATCAGCCCTTGTAATCTTTTGATAATCATCAGTAATATTGGTATAATAGTTTAATGAAGTACTGCACCAATCATAACTTACCTGGCTTGGCAGAGAAGATGGTTTTTCCTTAGCACGTATATTTTCGCGAAGCAGTATAGCCTTAGCATCTTTCATTTGTTCGTCAGTATAATAATCAGGTGAACTCATTAAAACCAATTGATTATTTATTTCAGCATAACATTCTTTCAGTTTGTTTGGATTAGGTACCACAAATATGCTCACAGGTCCAACATATTTACAGGTTTGGTAACTTATTTCGGCATAGCTTGCAAGGCCTTTGTCAACAAGCGCCTGCTGGAATTTTGACGAATTTAAACCCAGTATAGTTGAAAAAACATCGGCTGCAACGGTAGCGGCCGAATCTGTCAGATAAGCTGGCCCTTGCCATGAGACTTCGATATATGGCGTACGGGCAATGGTGCTTTCCTTTACAAAATAGTCGCTTTTTACAAGTGGTTTAAAATCAGGTATCGGATATTTCTGTATCGGGTCGAAGCCGCTGCTGGCCCAATCGCCAAAAATAGCCTCGGCCATTTTAAAAGCCTCGTCATGCTTAACATCACCACAAATAGTTAGCAAACTGTTATTAGGGAAGTAATATTTGTTTTTGATGACCATCATTTTTTCGGGCGTGGCCGTATTAATGATGTTATGGATGCCTATTGGATTTTTACGGGTGTATAAATCGCCCCATAAGTGCTTGTCCATTTCATTTGCTAATTGAAAGCCCGGACTGCTTTCCCCGCGCTGAAATTCGCCATCAACAACAACACGTTCCTTTTTCATGTCCTCTTCCCGGTAAATGGGGAAACGGATAGCAGCATTTAAAAACTTAAGGCCTGCATTTAAACTGTCCCTATCGAACGTAAAAAAATAGTTTACGCGCTCATAGCCGGTGGTGCCGTTCCATATAGCGCCTAACTCTTGTGTGCGTTTTAAAAGTTTCTCCTGAGTTGGATAATCTTTATTTGCCTTAAAAAACATATGCTCAAAAAGGTGCGAAAGACCATTATAAACAGAATCCTCCGTAAATGAGCCATTTTTTACAGCAATTTCAACTGTTGCAAGTGGAACTTTGGCGTTTTCAATAACAAGCACCTGCAATCCATTGGGTAATTGTTTCCAATAATAACCTTGCGGTAATGACAGTTGCGCATAAGCGCCTGTTGCCATTACCAGCGCTGTTATACATAATAGTAAGCGTTTCATAAGCGTTGTAGTCATATAATTTGTTCGTTAAGGTTACAGACTTTAAATATAAGAGATATAGGCTATTATAAATAATATCCCATCAAGAAATTTTTAAAATTTAACATTTTTTAAGAAAAAATAGTTGATGAGTTTCCAAAAACTGCAAAAAATAAACCAATTATTGCGAAAGAAACATTACCCGAAATATTAAAAAACTAACAATTTTGCAGTTAACCTACGAGGTGGAATAACACCAATTGATATAAACTTTAGAGATGATAAGGATTTCCGTTATAGTATTATTCTTAGCCAGCCTGTTTTTACATGCCAGCGCACAGCTTTCTACAGCAAAACTTTTTGGTAACCATATGGTGCTGCAACGAAACCAGCCGGTTGCTGTTTGGGGATGGAACGCCAAAGGTGCCAGGGTAACGGTTGATTTTAATGGACAGAAAATAAGCACCAAAACAGATGAAGAAGGAAATTGGAAGGTGATTTTAAGACCAATGGAAGCAGGAGGGCCTTATGAAATGACGATTTCATCGGGTACACAGCAATTGGTTTATAACGAGATTATGATGGGGGAGGTTTGGATTTGTTCGGGTCAATCAAACATGGAGTTTCAATTAAAAAATGCATATGGTTTTAAAGAAGAGCAAAAAAATGCTGCACATACAACTATCCGGCAATTTCAGGTACACGACAAAATAAGCCAGCAGCCTGAAAAGGATCTTAGCGGCGGCGAATGGGTAAAAGCAGATACCAATACTGTAGGGGATTTTACGGCCGTAGGTTATTTTTTTGCAAAGAAGCTAGCTCAAAACCTGCATGTAACTATTGGTTTGATTAGCAGCAACTGGGGCGGTACCGTTGCAGAAGACTGGATAAGTAAAGACGCCATGCTTGCATCGCCTGAATTAGGGCCAGCTGCCGCTGCACTGCCGGCAAATTGGGATGATTTAAAAATAAGGCTTGATAAACAGCTTAAACAGTATGCTTACCGTAATCAGCCTGTGGTAAATTATACGATTGATGAGCTAGCCGCACAACCTGTTTCTTTTTTTGCTAACTGGCAAAACGGACCTGCACCTGGAGCATGGGAGTGGATGGGGAAGCTTTATTCATACAGGGGTGAGGGTTTTATGCAGCGGCTCATTAAGCTTGATAGCGGATACGCTCAAAGTAAATCTGTGCTTCGCCTGGGTACTACTGATGCCGATATTGCTTTGTATATTAACGGAAAACTGATTAAGAAAGGCGCGCTTGCTTCTGGCTATCAGTTTGATTTACCTGCCGAAACCTGGAAAGGTGGTTATAACAGCTTACTCATTGAGCTAATGTCGCAGCAAAAAAATCCTGCATGGTTTGGTATGGGAATCAATGGTGTAGGGAACGACATCAATATTCAATTTGCGGATACAACCATAAATATGGCCGACAATAACTGGAAAACCATGCCCGACTTGAGCAAGCCCTATCACTTTAACTTTTTGCCTAATAATACGGCCTCGATGCTTTACAATGCCATGGTTAACCCTTTAATACCTTATTCTATAGCTGGGGTAATATGGTACCAGGGTGAATCAAATGCAGACAGGGCTTTTCAGTATAGAACTACATTCCCCTTATTAATTACTAACTGGCGTGATAAATGGAAACGCGACTTTCCATTTATATTTGTTCAATTAACTTCATTTGGGGGCATGCAAAACAGTAATATCGGTAGCCAATGGGCCGAATTGCGGGAAGCGCAGGGTTTTGCGCTGCAATTGCCTAATACGGGTATAGCCGTAACTACTGATGTAGGTGATCCTTTTAATCTGCACCCAAAAAATAAAGATGAAGTTGGCTTCAGGCTGGCGAATAATGCCTTAACCATGACTTATCATTTAACCGGTTTTACCGAAAGTCCATTATTTAAATCCGCCGATTTTAATGACAATTACGCGCTTATTAGCTTTACTGGTATTGAAAGCGGTTTAATGGCAAAAGATAAGTACGGCTATGTAAAAGGGTTTGAATTGGCGGGGGCCGATCATAAATTTTACTATGCTCAGGCCATTATTATTGCCGACAACAAAGTTAAAGTTTGGTGTAACCAGGTTACGCAACCTGTGGCTGTACGTTATGGCTGGACTGATGCACCTATTGATGCAAATCTTTTCACCCTGGATGGCATCCCGGTAGGTCCTTTCCGCTCCGATAGTTGGAACGGGGTAACTGTGGGGAAGAAGTTTGAATAAAACTAAAGCTAATAATTGGATGATTCTCTTTTTCACAGCATTAAATGATTTTTCATTTCGGGTATAACTAAACGTAAACAACTTTGTCCATCGTCATCTTTATCCCAGTAATTACCGTGCGCCCGTAAGGAGTATAAGGTAAAAAACTGACTTACAATATTCATATCCACGTTGGCTACCTCGTATTCTATATTAATAGGTCGGGGAGCTTCTTTATCAAATGAATATTCGGCGTCGCCACAATCATGTCTGCATCTGAAATTAGAGGCAAGGGCATCTGAAAGTGAGTAAACGTTTATCCAATTTAAGGTGTCTTTCATCTTTAAATTTCTCCCTTTAAAAAATTGCGGGAAATAAATAGAAATAAAATCGAACGGATTACCAATGGTTATCAAACCCTTAAAATGCCGTTTCATCCGCTCAGAAGGTTCTGTACCAAACGGGAATAAATAATCAAGTGAAATGAGCGTACCGAAGCTGTAGCTATGAATATAAACTTCGCAGTCGCCTCCTTCTGTTTTTACTATTTCCTCCAATAGCATATCCATTTGCCCGTGGATAGTTTGCTTAGTTGAGCCTTTTTCCAGATAGTTGCTGGCGCTTACAAACTCACACGCCAAACTGATGATGGAATCGTTAAAACCGGGCATTAAAAGAATCAGCAACGCGGTAAGGTTGGTTATTAGTCGCAGTATATTGTGAATAGACTTAATGCTTGTTGTTTGCAAAGCCACCCATTTGGTTAACCATTCATCTTGCACAACAATGCTTATTAAAACAGTTAGCGCAGAAGGAAGCAGGATAATAATGCCCAATGAAACCACGAAGAACAAAAGAAATAGGTACAAGGCTTCACTCCTGAACCGCGCATCGTAGCTGGTTGGGCCCTTATGACCAACCATATTCCATAACATGGAGGGTAATTTGCCGCAAACGCCTAAAAAAAGTAACCAGCTTTTGCTTAGGGCATTTTTTGACTTAAATTTCTGAGTCAGTATCCGGGCATAAGAATATTCGTAAATTTTATAAACAACTTTTGATACTCCATTGGTACTTTCAACAATGCTGATACGGTTACAAGCCAGCTGGTGCTGTTTATCATATTCAAATTTATCAGTATAAATATCGTACGTTGCCTTTTCGTCGACATTGAAAAAGTCCCACTGGCGGGCAAAACGTTTTGCATACCTTTCTGCTGTTTCATGCGTAAAGGTTTCACCCAAACCCGATAGATAGATGCCAACTCTCATTGATCCTAAAAAATCAAATTAAATTTAACAGCTATTAAGGGCTTTGTAAAGCGTATAAATACTCAACTTACATAGTGTTTATACGCTTTTTGTGCCTGGCTTGTGCTGAATGTTAAATTGTTAATTATTTCAATATTCTTAAAACTTTTAACTTGCTTATAAGTTACTGTAAAAAAGATTTTTATGGATTTAGGAATTGACAAAAGCATCAGCCATTGGTGGGTATTTTTAATAAGAGGAGTACTCTTTGTTTTGGTGGGTATTTATATGATTGCTTCGCCGGCGGCCAGCTTCATAACCCTTGGATTTTTATTTGGCCTCATTATTTTCGTAGCCGGTGTATCTGAATTATTTCATGTAGTTAGAGACAATACCCAAACAGGCCGTGGGTGGCACCTTATGCTGGGTATTATTGATTTGTTACTCGGTGCATCGTTAATGGTGCATGTGGCAGCAAGCATGGCTATAATGCGCATTGTTTTAGGCTTGTGGTTTATATTCAGAGGTGTTTCGTTGTTTATGTTTTCAAGGCGCACCGGTAGTTCCTTGATGTTAATTATCGGCGCTGTATTAGTTTTCATTTTTGGCTTATTGGTGTTATTTAACCCGGCTTTTGGCAGCTTAACTATAATATTATGGACAGCTATTGCCTTTATTGCAACAGGCTTTTTTAACATAGCCATAGGCATAATGATGAGAAGGGCCTGATGATTGAAATGCCATTGTAATATTTGAAAATAAGACTGGGTTCCCGCTTGCGGTAACGTAATTTTGATTCAATAAATTTTTAACCTTATGCCATTAATTACATTAACCCTTTTAAAAGGAAGAGATCCTAAAGAGAAAAAAGACATTTTGGATGCCGTCCATACCGCTTTGGTAAACAGTGGTGTGCCTGCTGCCGACCGTTTTCAGCGCATCCTGGAGCTGGAGCCAGATAATTTTATTTATGATACCCATTATCCTGATTTGGAAAATGCCCGCACAGACAAATTTGTCATCATAGAAATTTTACTTTCGGTGGGTCGCAGCGTAAAAATAAAGCGTAAAATCCTGGCTGATTTAATGGAAGAATTAAAACGTAAACAAATATCAACCAATGATATAATGGTATGTTTTAAAGAAACACAGTGGGAAAACTGGGCTTTTGCCAATGGTACACAGATTCATATTTAATAAAATATTAAAAGAGATATCTTAAACTTTTATACCGATAAAAAGTCAGACTATTATTTTTATAAATATCCAAACATGAAAAAGCTGCTTACTTTAACATTTTTACTTCTTTCATCTTATTATTGCTTTTCGCAAAAAACATTGCTTCGTTATTATAACGGCAAGCAACGGAAACATTTTTATACCACCGATTTTAGCGAATACGGCAATGGTAAAAATGGCTGGGTACTGGAAGGCCCGTCGTGTGTAGTTTATACTGACGAAAACAGGGGCAGGAGTATAGTGCCGCTTTTGCGTTATTTTAATCGACGGACCGGCGATCATTATTATACCATTAACTTTAATGAATTTGGTCAGGGAGCAAACGGATACGTTTTAGAAGGTCCTGCCTGTTTTTTAAACATGCGCCAGGTGCCAGGGACAGTGCCATTTTTTAAATACTTTAACCCAAATACCGGCGATCATTTTTATACCATTGATAAAAGAGAGCTTGGCCGAGGTGGCCGCGATGGTTACCAGTTTTTAGGCGTTGAGGGCTTCGTTTATCCCGCCCAATAGGTGTTTGAAAAGCAGACGCTAAATCGTATAGTGCTCAATAATATCGGCCGGAATTTTAGCGCTCCGGCCGCTTTGCATATCTATCATCACATAGTCAAACCAGCCATCGCAGCAAATTTTGTTAGTAGCTTTATTGGTGATGGTAAATTTTACCCGGCATCCTTTATCGTCAATACTTTCAATACCTGTTTTTACGATAAAGTAATTGCCCATGGTTAAAGCGCGTTTATAATCAACATGGGCCGTGCGTACCACCCAGCCGAAACCACGCTCCATAAATTTTTCCATGGCCATGCCATAGCAGCGCTCCATTTGGTCGTAACGCGCGGCGAGTACGTAATCAAAATACTTGCTGTTATGCACATGATGAAACATATCAATATCATCTGGCCTTACACGGAACTCGGTTTCAAAGGTGCTGTAAATATTCATAGGGCAAAGATAATGTTTAGTTGATTGGTTGATTAAGTTGGATTAGGTTAGATTGAGTTAGATAATACATTGTACGATTGCTGCGTTAGGGATTGGAGCGGATACCGGCCCTGTGGTTAATGCCCGCGGCGTATGAGCGGAAAGCCCGGCCGCCGTTCTACCGCGGCGGAAACGCCCAATACATAAAAAAACGACATTACAGCCCAGCCTCTCTAATTCAAATTGACAACACGGCCTCTTTTAGCCAACCAATTCTATATAAGTCAAACTGTCTCAACTTAATAAACCCAATCAACTAATTCCACTTAAACACTTGTTATTTCCACAAAAAACCTTACCTTTGCACCTCAATTAATCAAATTATTTACGCTTTAGTATTATTCAAGTGATATATTTAAGTAAAGAAGCAAAAACAGAGATTTTTGCAAAACATGGTGAAAATGCTGCCGATACAGGTTCAGCTGAAGGACAAGTTGCATTATTCACCTACCGCATTGCACATTTAACAGGGCACCTGAAAAAAAACAAACATGATTTTTCAACCCAATTATCGCTGCAAAAATTAGTAGGTAAACGCCGCGCATTGCTGGCATACCTTTACAAAAAAGATATTGAAAGATACCGTGCTATCATCAAGGCTTTACAGCTAAGGGATATCATCAAGTAAGTTTTACAGATATTTTTAAAAAAGCCATCTCAAATTAGGGGATGGCTTTTTTACTTTTAACCATCATAAGTTACCGGTAAATAAACAACTTATGACCTTGGCCCTTCGGGGTAAATACCTATAGAAAAACAATATACACACAAATAAAAAACCGATGCGCCCTAAAGATGAAAGCGCATCACAACGAAAAAAAGATGAATGTAATTAAAAAAGTGATCGATTTAGGTGACGGCCGCACCATCGAGATCGAAACCGGAAAACTGGCCAAACAAGCCGACGGATCTGTGGTAATTAAAATGGGCGACACCATGTTACTTGCTACTGTTGTTTCTTCTCCAGAGGCAAAAGAAGGTGTTGATTTTTTACCGCTTTCTGTTGACTACCAAGAAAAATATGCTGCTACCGGACGTATTCCCGGTGGATTTTTACGCCGCGAGGCCCGTTTGTCAGACTATGAAGTTTTGATTTCACGTTTGGTTGACCGCGCTTTACGCCCAATGTTCCCTGAAGATTATCATGCTGATACACAAGTAATGATCTCTTTAATTTCTGCCGATAAAGATATTATGCCTGATTGCCTTGCAGGTTTAGCTGCTTCAGCTGCCCTTTCGGTATCAGATATCCCTTTTAATGGCCCTATATCAGAAGTACGTGTTGCTAAAGTTGATGGTCAGTTAATCATAAACCCAACCCTTAGCCAATTAGAGCATGCTACTTTAGAGTTTATCGTAGCTGGTTCTGAGCATGACATCAACATGGTTGAAGGTGAATCAAAAGAGATTCAGGAAGATGAACTGGTTGAGGCTATTAAATTTGCCCACACCGCTATAAAAATTCAGTGTTTAGCACAAAAAGAATTAACTATTGCTGTTGGTAAAACCGAAAAACGCGTTTACAGCCACGAAAACAGCAACGAAGAACTTAAAAAAGCTATCTACGCTGCTACCTATGATCAGGTTTATGCTATAGCTGCTGCCGCTTCAGCAAAAGAGGAGCGTTCAGCTAAATTTAAAGAAGTTCGTGATACTTATATCGCTACCCTGGGCGAGATTGATGATGTTACCAAATTCCTTGCAAAAAAATACTACCATGATGTAGAGTATGATGCTATCCGTAACCTGGTATTAGATGAAGGTAAACGTTTAGATGGTCGTACTACAACCCAAATCCGCCCAATATGGAGCGAAGTTGGTTATTTGCCATCTGCACACGGTTCTGCGGTATTTACCCGTGGCGAAACACAAGCATTAACCACCGTAACTTTAGGTGCTAAAGACGATGAGCAAATGATTGATGGTGCGTTTATCAATGGCTACCAAAAATTCCTTTTACACTACAATTTCCCAGGTTTTTCAACAGGTGAAGTTCGCCCGAACAGGGGAGCAGGTCGTCGTGAAATTGGACACGGTAACCTGGCAATGCGCTCGTTAAAACAAGTGCTGCCTGCTGATGATGAAAATCCATACACTATCCGCGTAGTTTCTGATATTCTGGAATCAAACGGATCATCATCAATGGCTACGGTTTGTGCTGGTACATTAGCTTTGATGGATGCTGGTGTTAAAATTAAATCGCCGGTATCAGGTATCGCAATGGGTTTAATCACCAATGAAATGGGTACCAAATATGCTATCCTTTCTGATATCTTAGGTGATGAAGATCATCTGGGTGATATGGACTTTAAAGTAACAGGTACTGTAAATGGTATTGTTGCTTGTCAGATGGACTTAAAAATCAATGGTTTATCATATGAGGTATTAGGCAAAGCTTTATCTCAGGCTAAAGAAGGTCGTTTGCACATTCTTGGCGAAATGAAGAAAACCATTGAAGCACCGCGTGAAGATTACAAACCACATGCTCCACGTATCATTACTATCCGTATTGATAAAGAGTTTATTGGCGCAGTTATCGGACCTGGAGGAAAAATCATTCAGGAAATGCAACGTGAAACCGGTGCTACTATTTCAATAGAAGAAGTTGGTAACCAGGGTGTTGTTCAGATATTTGCAGATAATAAGGAAGCTATTGATAAAGCGGTATCACGTATAAAAGCTATCGCTTCAAAACCTGAAGTTGGTGAGATATACGAAGGTAAAGTGAAGTCAATTATGCCTTTTGGTGCATTTGTTGAAATTATGCCAGGTAAAGATGGATTGCTGCACATTTCTGAAATTGACCACCGCAGAATTGAAACTATGGATGGCATTTTTGAAATTGGCGACGAAGTACGCGTAAAACTGCTTGATGTTGATAAACAAGGTAAATTAAAGCTTTCGAGAAAGGTATTGTTACCTCGCCCGGAAAAGCAATAAAAAATTGAAACTTTTTAAAGTTCTATGCAAACAAAACCCTCTTCTTGAGGGTTTTGTTATTTTTAATTCTTTTTTCTCATTTTTTTTTCTAAGATTTAAAACAAAAAAGGGTTTTTTTTGCTTCATAGAGGTTTAGAGCTAGCTGCTGATGACCTTTATGATCGATCCTATTAGAAAAATGGCTTCTACCAACAACCCCTTAGATTTCATTAATAGCAACGTGGCCGGTATTCAAACAGGTTCGCAAACAGATTTAGTTCAGTTGCTTTTGTATGAAATCATCAGGGTAAAAGACCTGATAAAATATTATGAGTCCATCCCCAACGGCGCCGGGCAACTCGGTTCTTCTATTTTAAATGAACTGGTATCAGAAGCTTATAATTCCCTGGTAAATTACGACACTATCCTGATGCAGAAATACTATGATCTGCTGCTTAACTGTGATTGATATTTGGCATACTAAAATGCCCGCTGAAGAGTATAACTAGTATAAAATTACAAAAAAAATATACTCCCAATCTCCAATCTCTAGTCGCTAATCTCTATCTTTGAGAATATGAATCACCTGGTAGCACCCTCAATTTTAGCGGCCGATTTTGCCAATCTGCAGCGCGATGTTGAAATGATTAACAACAGCGAGGCTGATTGGATCCACGTAGATATTATGGATGGCATGTTTGTGCCCAATATATCTTTTGGATTCCCTGTAATGAACGCCGTCAACAAGCATGCTACCAAACCGCTTGATGTACATTTAATGATTGTTGACCCTGATCGTTATTTAAAAAATTTTAAAGACGCCGGAGCATCAAGCATTACGGTGCATTACGAAGCCTGTCCTCATCTTCACCGAACCATACAACATATTAAAGAACTGGGCTGTAAGGCTGGTGTCGCGCTAAATCCACATACCCCTGTAGCGCTATTGAAAGATATCATACTGGATCTTGATCTGGTGCTCATCATGTCAGTAAATCCTGGTTTTGGTGGTCAAAAATTCATCGAGAACACCTACAAAAAGGTATTTGATATCAGGGAGCTGAGTTTTAAACACAATACCGATCTGCATATACAAGTTGATGGTGGTATTGATCCCGAAAACGCAGCAAAACTGGTTATTGAAGGTGCCAATGTATTTGTAGCAGGTAGTTCAGTATTTTCATCGGCAGATCCGTCCCTTGCCATCTCCGAATTAAAGCATGCAGGCATCACTTCCCGATCGTGATGTAAGCCTGATAATAAAAGCCCCTATTTTTTTTGATATTTTTAATTATAGGGTTAGTTTGTCTGTTATTTGTATAATTTTAAAAAAAATGCAAGTAATGTCTATAAACATTGTCAGATTAACTAACTTCGGCCCATCTAAATACGAAGTTGTTAACGACTTAGGTATGTGAAACCAATTAATAAATCAAAAACGAAGCCATTTAATCCGATGATAAGCGGATAATAACTATTCAGGATCAATGGGTTCATTGAATTAAAAACAATTAAATAAAATGAAACATAATTTTGGCGCCGGACCCGGCATTTTACCACACGAAGTTTTAAAACAGGCAGCTGCATCTGTAGTTGATATGAATGGAATCGGACTTTCAATTCTTGAAATTTCGCACCGTTCGCCGGAGTTTGAAGCCGTTTTGGAAGAAACGGTAAAGCTGGTAAAAGAATTGCTTGAGGTTCCGGAGGGCTATTCTGTATTGTTTTTACAAGGCGGCGCAAGCACTCAGTTCGCGCTTGCACCTTATAACTTGTTGCCCGAAGGCGGTAAAGCTGCATACCTGGAAACAGGCGTTTGGGCAAACAAGGCGCTTAAAGAAGCAAAATTCTTTGGCGATGTACAAATTGTAGCCTCTTCAAAAGAAAGTAACTTTACTTATATACCTAAAGATTATACTATACCTGCTGATGCAGCGTATTTTCATATCACGTCAAATAATACCATTTACGGAACACAATCACAGAGTTTCCCTAAATCACCGGTACCAGTTGTTTGTGATATGTCTTCTGATATCTTCAGCCGCAAAATTAACGTTGCTGATTTCGGTTTGATTTACGCTGGCGCTCAAAAAAATATGGGCCCTGCCGGCACAACCCTGGTTATTGTTAAAGACGAAATACTGGGCAAAGCGGGACGCAAAATACCTGCAATGTTCAATTATCAAACACAAATTGAAGGTGGTTCAATGTATAATACGCCTCCGGTTTTTGCAATCTATGTGTCAATGCTAACCTTAAACTGGTTAAAATCAAAAGGTGGTGTTGCTGCAATTGAAAAGGAAAATATTTCTAAAGCAAGAGTATTGTACGAAGAAATAGACCGTAACCCATTCTTTAAAGGCGTTTGCGCTGTTGAAGATCGGTCACATATGAACGTTTGTTTTGTAATGGAAGATCCGGCATTTGAAAAAGCATTTCTGAAACTTTGTGATGATAAGGATATTATTGGTATTAAGGGCCACAGAAGTGTAGGCGGTTTCAGAGCCTCTATTTACAATGCATTGCCTATCACCAGCGTTTATGTATTAATTGACGCCATGCAAGAGTTTGCTGAAAAAAATAAACAATAGTGTGAATAGTTGATTGGGTTGATTAAGTGAATAGTTTAACTTAATCAACCTAATCAACTCAATCTAACTAAATCAAACTAAAAAAATGATAAAAATATTAGCCAATGACGGGATCGACCCGGCCGGAAAGCAACTTTTAGAAGAAAACGGTTTCATAATTGATACCAATAACATCCCTCAGGATGAATTACTTACCAAATTGCAAAACTATGATGGCATTACCGTACGTAGCGCCACCAAAGTTCGCAAGGCGCTTATTGATGCTTGTCCAAATCTTAAGTTAATTGGCAGGGGCGGAGTAGGTGTTGATAATATTGACGTTGAATATGCTAAAGAAAAAGGCATAGGCGTTTATAATACACCTGCATCATCATCTCTTTCAGTAGCCGAACTGGTATTTGCACACTTATTTACAGGCGTACGCTTTTTACAGGATAGCAACCGTAAAATGCCGGTTGAAGGCAATACTAAATTCAATGACCTGAAGAAGGCTTATGCTAAAGGTATTGAGCTCCGTGGTAAAACCATCGGTATTTTAGGTTTCGGCCGTATTGGTCGCGAGGTAGCTAAAATTGCAATCGGCGTGGGTATGGACGTATTAGCTTATGATCTTTTCCCTTTTAACCCGGAGCTGGAAATTGTTTTGGGCGGCGGAACAGCCGTTAAAGTAACCGTAAAAACAGCGACGCAAGAAGAAATTATTAAACAAGCTGATTTTATAACTATCCATACACCATTTGTTGATAAACCTATTATTGGTTCAACAGAGTTTGAGCAAATGAAAAAAGGCGCAGGCGTAGTAAACTGCTCACGCGGTGGTTTAATTGACGAAGATGCTTTAATAACTGCTTTGGATAGCGGTAAAATAGCTTTTGCTGCGCTTGACGTTTTTGATAACGAGCCAACACCACGCGTTGATATATTAAATCATCCTAAAATTTCTTTAACTCCACATATCGGTGCTTCAACTAACGAGGCTCAGGAAAGAATAGGGTTGGAGCTGGCTAATCTAATTATCGACCACTTTAAGAAATAGATGAGACACTAATTTTTCGAATTATATCGAATTGCACGAATTGTATGATGAATACAATTCGTGTTTTTTTTGAGTTTAGTTGAAACCAGCCACAGCCAATTCGACCAATTCGAAAAAATTAGCTCAATTCGTGTTTATTTCAAATTCGTAGCTAACTCAGGTTGTACGCAACTCCTTTTTCCGGTATCAAGGCATCATATCCTTCTTCCGTCAAGGCATCTGCCAAAGCCTGCATGCTGCTTGCTTCTCCATGCACCAGGAAGACTTTTTTTAACTGCGCGTTGTTAACCTGTTTTATTGTATTCATTAAATCGGCATGATCGCCGTGGGCACTTAGCACATCAGTTTGTTTAATGGTAGCATAAACTGCTAGTTCGCGGTCTTTTATGTGGACAATCGGATCGCCTCTCAATAATCTAAAACCTAGCGTTCCTTTTGCACAATAACCTATAAACAGAATAGTGCAATAGTAATTTTGAATATTATGATACAAATGATCTTGTATACGCCCACCATCAAGCATCCCGGCTGATGATATAATTACGCAGGGTTCAAAATAGTTGGATACTTGTCTGCTGTCCTTCAGATTCTCAACATACGTGAGATTATCAAACTCAAACTCGTCACCCTGTTTCTGGTAAAACTCTTGCGCTTCCTGGTTTACCAGGTAGTGGTATTTACGAAAAACCTCTGTTGAACGAACTGCCAACGGACTATCAACAAATATCTTAACCGCCGGCAATAACCCGCTGCTGAATATCTTATTTAACGAGTACACCAGTGATTGTGTACGACCAATACTAAATGCAGGAATAATTAACCGCCCCTGTTCTTTTATACACGCTTTCTCAATTATTTCAACCAGCGTTTCTTCTACAGATTTTCCCGTGGTATGATATCTACCACCGTAAGTCGACTCTGTAATTATATAATCTACATCAGGCAAGGGCTGCGGGTCGTCCAAAACAGGGTAATCCTTTCGGCCGATATCCCCGGTAAAGGCAATTGTTTTTTCCACGCCATCTTCGGTTACTTTGAAAATAGCAGCAGCGGCACCCAATAAATGACCAATTGGTATAAATGTTAATTCAATATTTCCACTTACCCTAAATGGTCTGTTATAACCTATGGTAACAAACCGCTCCACAGTATCCATCACATGTTTTTGCAGATATAAGGGCTGTGCTCCGCTGTTAAACTTACCTTTTCTGTTATGTTTATTTCCTTTATGCGCTTTTCGCATAAAAATGCTAACCGAATCGAGTAAAAGTAGTTCGGTAAGATCAGCAGTAGGGCTGGTGCAAAGAATCTGCCCATCAAAACCTAAGCGGATAAGCGTAGGTAAGTTACCCGAATGATCAATATGGGCATGGGTTAATACAACAACATCAATTTCCGCAGGGTTAAATGCAAAATCTTCGTTTGTTTGAATATTACGGTCTTTTTCATAGTCCAGTCCGCAATCAATTAAAATTTTATATTGGCCAACCTCCAGCAAATGCATGCTTCCGGTTACCTGCCGGGCTGCCCCGTGTATGGTTAATTTCATTTTTTTAGTTTGCAATCCGTTGGCCTTTTCCGTGTATCGGCAACGTTTTAAATTATCAAAAAAATAACAAAAAACCAACTAACGTATCGCTCACAAACATATTATTATTGTTTTAAAGATTTGGTGCAGGTTCCAGGTAATTTTTGAACATTAGCAAATTGAAATATAAGGAATAATATATTACGCTTACTTTTGATGCGTATTTTTTGCAGAATTTAATTAAGCAATGTTATAATTGTAAGGAAATTAATTAACGCGCACTTTAAACACCCTAAAACATATATTTAAACAACGATTAAACAAATGGAAGAAATAGAAGATTTTTCGGAAAAAATACATGAGCAAAGTAATGAGCATGCACACCATATGCTTAAAGAAGGTAAGGAGAAATGGGTGTTGTATGTAGCGCTAACCACTGCAGTGATTGCTGTACTGGCAGCTATAGCCGGATTATTGGCCGGTGATCATGCTGATGAGGCAATGTTATCACAGATGCGATCATCTGATCAGTGGGCTTTTTACCAGGCAAAAGGTATTAAGAATGATGTACTTGCATCAAACAACAAAGTACTGTTGGCTTTAGGAAAAACACCTGCTGCTGCCGATACACTAAAAATTAAAGAGAACAAAAAAGAGCAGGCAAAAATTATGCAGGAAGCGAAAGATGCCCAAAAAGAGTCTGACGGGCATGTTGCTTTACATAAAACGTTGGCCCGCTCGGTAACGCTTTTCCAGGTTGCTATAGCTATTGGCGCAATTTCTATTATTACCAAACGGCGCAATTTATGGTTAGTAAGCGTTGGCTTTGCTATTGTAGGTATTTTCTTTCTGCTACAAGGCACTTTATTCTAACATATAGATATTTTTCATAGCGATGGGTTTTAAACCTGTCGCTATTTGTATTCAATTTTACCTCGTTCTTTTAGCGTATCTTTGCCCAAATGACGATAAAAGAAGCACTAACGAACCTGAACATTGCGGAATTAAATGATATGCAACTCGCTGCGCTCGCCGCTGCTGCAAAAGGAGATACGTTACTGCTATCCCCAACAGGTTCTGGTAAAACACTTGCTTTTTTATTGCCACTTTTAAATTTGCTAAACCCAGCGGAAACACGTGTGCAAGCGCTGATACTGGTGCCCTCACGTGAGCTGGCATTGCAAATAGAGCAGGTATTTAAAGATATGAAAAGCGGTTTTAAGGTAAATTGCTGTTATGGTGGTCACCCTGTTAAAATTGAACGCAATAATCTTTCTCAGCCGCCAGCTTTACTGATAGGAACGCCGGGCCGAATAGCCCACCATTTAAGGCGGGACAGCTTTAGTACCACTTCTATCCGTACATTAATACTGGACGAATTTGATAAATCATTGGAATTTGGTTTTCAGGAAGATATGTCATTTATCATTAAACAGCTCAGCGGTTTAAAAAAACGCATTTTAACATCGGCCACAAAAATGCCCGAGATCCCGGCTTTTACGGGAATTGTTAATGCTATTGAGGTGAATTTTTTAAAGAGCGAAATCAATATACCCGATCTTAAGCTTAAAGCAGTTATATCGCCTGCGGCAGATAAATTAGAAACGCTGTTCGCGCTTATTTGTAAGATAGGAGATAAGGCCACATTAGTATTTTGCAATCACCGGGAAGCTGTTGACAGAATAAGTGATTTACTATATGATATGGGATTGGTGCACGATATTTTTCACGGTGGCATGGAGCAGGAAGACAGGGAAAGAGCGTTATTAAAGTTCAGAAACGGAAGTCATCGTTTGTTGATTACAACAGATTTAGCCTCTCGGGGTCTGGATATTCCCGAAATTGAAAATGTAATTCATTATCAGTTACCACATACCGAAGAAGCTTTTTTGCATCGCAATGGCCGCACCGCCAGGATGAATGCCAAAGGAACATCGTATTTAATATTGACCGAAGACGAGAAGCGTGCTTACGTTAAAGAGGATTTGGAGATAGAGGAATTACCTGCAAAATTGGTAATCCCCAAGCCATCCCAATGGGTAACTTTGTACATCGCCGCAGGCAAAAAAGATAAAATAAATAAGGTTGATATTGTAGGTTTGCTATTGCAAAAAGGGCAAATAGCTAAAGATGAATTGGGTTTGATAGAAGTATTGGATTATTCATCGTACGCCGCAATAAAACGCGACCGCGTTGACAGCGTTTTAAAGTTGATTAAAAACGAAAAAATTAAAAACAAAAAGGTTAAAATAGAAATCTCTGTATAACCTTTTGAGCAGAAAAGACTGATATGAGTAATAATGATATAATGAAAAAGCTCCGTGTTGCAATGCAATTTACGGACGATGATATTATAGAGGTTTTAAAACTAGCCGATTTCCGGATAACCAAGACAGAACTAGGGGCAATCTTTCGTAAAGAAGATCACCCTAATTTTAAACCTTGCGGTGACCAGATACTACGTAATTTTTTAAACGGCCTGATTATTTACAAACGCGGACCGAAAAAACAGGACTAGTCGTCACTTACCGCCTCATTCCTTTCGTACTATATCGTTGTTAACCTCAATTTCCTGAAGTAAACCTGTAGCACTCTTAGAGTACATTTTGTATTGTTTGTCATCAGATGCCGACATTTTTACAATGTCAGAATTGGTTTGATTTAGCTGTTTAATCAGGCTGTTTATTTTGTTCAGGTGCGAATTGAATAGCTTCACCCGGTTGTTATAACCATCCAGCTGACTATTTTTAGCTATTGCGGTTGGTTGTTTCGATGTATCAGGCAATTCAATACTGTAAGGCTGTAAATTACTAACCGTGGTCAACACCGGCGTTAATGATGCTGTAGTGTCCTTTTCATTTAATTTCACCAAAGTTAATTTAGTAGCATCGGGGTTATAATCAACCAAACCAGAATACTCACTTAATATAGCGGCAACCAATTGATGTTGGGTATGATAGGCGTCTTCTATCAGCTTGGTTTTTATATTATTTTTAAAACCATTAAATAGTAAAGAGGTAAAATCATAAGCTCTAGTCCGCAAAACGGCATTTTGAACAGAGTAATAATTGCTCAGCGTTTTACTTTTGGTATAAAGCATCCCTAAATTGGTACTCAGCAATTGAAAATTTGGATTACCGCTGCTCATCAGCGAAATATCAGCTTCATTGCCAAAAGTGTAAAATTGCTTACCGAAGATTTCCAGATCATCTATACGCTCGTACGATGAAAGAAAGTAGAGGCGGTAATGCTGATATTCAGAATCGGGATCATTGATTTGATCATAGCAAGTCTGCAGAAAGTCCTGAATAGCTTTATCGTTTAATATCTGGTAGATATTTGCGTTGGCGCTCGGCTTCCATCGCAACAGCGATAGTTTTCCTTTAAACTCCAGCTCCTCGGCATTATTAACCCTTAAAGAATCAAATAATTTAGTTATAAATGAAATCTGGACACCAGCCTGCAAAGCATGGTTGTTATTCACTAATGCATATAAACTATCCTGTATGGTAAAATAATTTTCGCTATTATTCCAGTAAGAGGGTTCCAATGGTGGAACCAGCAACCTGTTGGTTTTGGTATCTACAAAGATAAAAGTGCCCAATGGATAAACATTCTGAAAGTTATTTTCCAGCATCGTCATGCCGGTCATCGAAGATGAATCCATCTTCAATAAAAAATTAAGTACTTTATTATGCTCCAATTGCAAACTTAAATTCTCCAGCGATTCAAAGCTGGTATTCTCTTTTTCAGGAATTACGATGGGGATATAAAAGACTTCATTTTTTTGTTTGCTTAACGTAGCAAAATCTTTTCTTACAATGGCTGACGTTTCGTCTTCACCATTTTGGCCATAAAATGAAACCGTATCATTTTTACTTACTGATACTTCTTTCTCTTTTTCCTCACCCGGCGCAAGCTTTACCAATGACTTGACTTTAAAGTCGCCCGATTTTTTATTGATCTTGTAAAATACAGTCACTACATTTTTAGTAGTGTTTTTTATTTTGAATTTAAAGCTTTCGGCATTTACATTCAAAGCTGTTAATGTCATAAACAATAGCAACAATATTGTAGTATAATTATTCGGCTTTGATGATGGAGGTAAGCAAGAAAAACGTTTTGATTGTTGCGGGGTTGATAAACTAAGTTGGGTTAGCATAGGTATTTGTTTGTTTAGTCCGGCTATATAAAATTTAGCCACTCGGCAATAACCTGACAAATATCAGGCCTTTATAGCCCTTGTTTTATAAAAAACTGTCTTTAATCGTTTTTGTTGTTTTTGGCGATGCCTGGCAATTTCAACTTCATGGTTTCTTCATAAAACTGCCAAAATGGTAGCGACAAAACGCTGTCTAATTATTTTCAATAATACGATACTGGCCGCTTTTTATCAATTTTTGTTGTTCGGCTGTAAATGGCTGTCTGCCACCAAAATCCTGCACCCAATAATTATTATACAGCGCAATACCTACTTCTTTAAAAGCAGGATTCATTAAATTTTTACAATGCCCCTCACTTTTAATCCAGCCCTGCATTACCTCGGCAATGCTTTGCTGTCCCATGGCAATATTTTCGCCTACTGCAAAACTCCGGTAGCCTTTAAAATAATAGCCTGCCTGCACTACACGGTCTTCCAGGTTCCGTCCGTCCTTACTGGTGTGGCTAAAGTAATTTTCTTCGGCCATATCGTATGCATGACCTTTGGCAGCAATCTCCAGATTATCGTTCCAAACTACCGGCGAGGCAGGCGGCATATAATTGGTGCCGCAGTTACATCCTTTTGCCCGGATGTGATTAATATCTTCTAAAAACTCACGTTTAAAATCCTGCTTGCTGATATAACGCTGACTAAAAGCGCATAAACAATTGGCCAATATTGTAATTGTGAATAAACTTCTCAGTAATATCTTCATGTTTGTAAGACAGTAGAAAAGTAGTGAAGTTTAACGAGATCATGTCAGACAATTATAATTTTCTTCGCCTGCAGAATTTACTAAGAACTGTGGCAGTTATAAGTAATATAACCAGTAAGAGAACTACAATGAGACTGTTTTTTTGGATGAGCTGTTTTTGTAAGGCTTCCGAATATTGTAGGTATAAACTTTTTTTTTCTGGAGTGAATCAAGTTTTTTCTTTTGAATAAGCGCCTGAGCATTTAAAGCGGTTAAATACTTTGTATGCTCGTCTCTGCGGATACTATCATTCAAAAGATCCCGCTTTTTTAATACGGCAGCCTCTTTGGGATAGTCTTTAAGTCGATTATATAACAGCGCATAATTTCTCAATACTTCTGATTGCATTTTTGGATAATGATGGCTCACAGACAACTGCAGTGCTTCATTTAAATCGCTCATGGCAAGGGTGTAATCCTCAATTGCACTCTTTATGGCTGATAATGTCAACAGGGAGGTAATTATATTCGGTACATCATTTTTTAACCGTGATAAGTTATTGGATTGCAATACAAACCATTTAGCCTGCGTGTATTTTTTTTGAGCGAAATATACTTTTGTCAAATTGTCAAAACAGGCTCTCAATCCTAAAGTATCATCATACATAGAATATTGATGTAAGGCCAACATGGTATAATTTATAGCTTCTGATTGATAAGACGCTATCTGTTTTTTATTACTCAGCGTATCGTAATTTAAATATCTTGAAGCAATAGCCGAATAAATAGGCCCTTTTAATAATTCGTATTTATTTGTTTGAAGCTGTTGTATAAGCTTATCAACGCCCAGGCCTTTAAGTTCCTGTTTAACGCTGTCGATATGAGCGGCTTCAACCAATCTTAGGCTATCTGCCTGTCTTATTTTAAGGCTATCGGCATGGCTTAAAACCAACATAGCGCCGATACTATCAGGCTGTTTACTATCGGCCATTACAAACAGTTTTTTATTGTCTGTAAACTTTAAACTGTCGGGTAAGTTATTAAATGCGAGAAGTCTTACGCTATAAGAGTGATTGGCTGAGGAGGAAAATTTATAACCTTCATTATTTTTTTCTGCCTGCAACACCCTTAAACTATCTGCCTGATGCGAATATGCCACGGCCTTTATGGTATCAGGAGCGTGGTTATTAGCTGATAACTTTAAAACGGCAAACAGAGCTATAAAAAGAGTACAGGCAAACTTCATAATTTATCAGCAGAAAAGAGTATCAAATTTAAATAACAACATTCAAATAATGTGCCTTTTTATATTGAGGCGATCAAAATGATACTATTTAGAATAGAAATTGTTGTTTTATGGCTTTGAGCCGATAATCTTAGATAAGAAAATGAAGGAAAATTTATCACCTGGGGTTCATATAGAATCAAAAAGGAGGAGATTTACCTATAATTAGTACAGTAAATTCCACTAATTAAGATAACGTGGCATTAACGAATTACTTTTTCGTACCGGTTTAGGAAGCTATTGAATGAACTGCTCTTTTTTAAGAACAAGTTAAACAAGCTTATGCCAATAACAGCGCATATGATACCTGCCATAACATCCATAATGTAATGATGACTTGCGTAAACAGCTGTAAACCATATGCCTAGCATCACGGTTGCAAAAAAGACATTTATAACACCCAACCGATTTTTAATACCATAATACAAAACCACAACCGGGTAGGATGAATGCAGCGAAGGCATAGCAGCAAAAACATTTGATCCTTTGGCATAGATAGATTTAAATATACCAGCGTTAAAATATTGATCAAATTTGGCAAGCCCCGCAGTATTGCCCGGTGTATTTGCATAAAATGTAAAACCATGATATTCAACATACCAGGGTGGTGCAGCAGGGTACAGGTAATAAATAACAAAACCTATAATGTTTATTAAAACAAATGTCAATGAAAAATAAAGGAACTGGCGTCTGTTTTTGAAAAAAAGAAAAGCAGCAAAAGCCAATGGAACCGGAATCCAGCAGAGGTAAAAAATACCCGCTGTTACATCTAAAAAGGTATTGCCGTTTAATCGCCAGTATTCATTAGGTGTTAACAGCTTGCCGTTAAAATTTATCCCGAATACCTTTTTTTCCAGGTTATATAAATCAGCAATATGAACAGTATTGTAATTATAGTTCGGGAAGGCTTTCATATAATCAAATATGATCCAGTAAACTATAAATATGGCAAAGCCAGTAATAAATTTTCGGGTAATAGAGGATAGGAAATACAGGGTGTTAAATATTCCAATCAATACTAATTGATCGGATTTATAACCAACCAGCTTCCACGAAAGCAGCAAATAAGCTAATGATATTAAAAAAACAATAAACGCCGACCGCAAAGTTACCTTTGCGCCATCACCCGCAGCATTCGTCATGCTATTTCTTTAAAAAATCTGAACGGAAAATCTTATCCCAAAGCGGAGAGCTCACGCCATACCCTTTGTCGGGATCCTGGTAGTGATGCAGCATATGATGTTGTTTTATTTTTTTCCAGATGTTGCCTTTAAAATTGAAATGATGTATGGCATAGTGCGATATATCATAAAACAGATATCCTAATATAAAACCAGGGAAAAATCCCCATATATTATTTACGGGCAATATAGCTTTAAACAAAAAGAAGAAACCGCTTGCTAAAGGTATGCTAACAGAAGGCGGTAACACCAGGCGTTTGGCATCACTTGGATAATCATGATGAACGCCGTGGAAAATAAAATGAAGCCGCATGGCCCATTCTTTACCTTCGGGCACATAATGAAATACAAAGCGGTGCATTATATATTCAACAAAGGTCCATACAAAAAGCCCCAGGAAAAACAGTTCAAAAAACTTTAACACTCCAATAGAAAGGTCAAAATCCTGATAAATGCAAAAAGCGATAACAGGTACAAATATGTACAGGGGCACAGTAAAATGAACTTTGGATAAACCCTCCAAAAAATCACTTTTGAACATTCTTGCCGACTCCTGCGAATTTGAAACGTATTTTTTTTTCATAACTACTCAGGTGTTAAAATATTTTATAATTTTTCTGCCTGTAAAACGTTTTTTGATGATCCTTTAAGTTTAAGCCCTCAAAAGCATCACCCAATTATAATAAAGAATAATTTAATAAAACAGATATTATTAAATTGTTGCGAATATATGATATTTAACGCGAATAGAACAACGCAGTTGACTATTCATGCTCCATTAGGCTTTTCTTTGCGTCCACTAAGCGGTTAAATGCTGTAATATTTGTAAGAACAGCTAATACCGCAATAGGAATAGTAAATATCGACATGGTCTCAAAAATTTGAAACTTTGTTCCAGGAAAATAAATTTTATAATCGCCGCCAATATATAATGATGTTATTCCGCATAAAACAGCACACAAGCCAATTGTAACTACCCGTTCTGGCCGTTGCATTAAACCGCCTTTACATTCAATACCCAGGCCCTCTGCACGTGCCCGCACATAACTAACCATCATTGACCCTATAAGAGCTACAAATGCAAATAATGAGCTTAAAAAGTAATGATGCCCAACAAGGTAATAGCAAATCCCTAAAAACATGATCAACTCGCTGTAACGATCAAGAACTGAATCATAAAGTGCTCCAAAGGTAGACTTCATGTTACCAAGCCTGGCAACCTGACCATCGAGCATATCAAACAAGCCGGCAAAAAGAATTAAGCCGCCTGCCCAGCCAACATAACTTAAATCGCCGCGATTTCCTTCTTCAGCCCCGAAGATAAATATTACAGCAACACCAACATTTAAGGCGAAACCAATAGAGGTAACAGCGTTTGGTGTTAATCCCAATTTTATGAAAACCTTTACTACCGGATCAATTACTTTGTAAATGCCCAGTTGCAGGTTTGTACGAAGGGACGTTTGTTGTTCCATATTTGTTTGCAATCTTAAAAATTGAACTGAACTAATGTGCGTATACCCCATTTTGCGATATCCGGGTGATCCAGATAGGTAAATCTCTTAACCAAATCAATACGTACAAATTTAAAAATGTTTTCAATACCAACACTACCTTCCACATAAGGTGTTTTTCCTAAAGCATAAGTAATAGGCTGCCCGGTTGAAGTTACAGGGTATTGATATAATGATGGATGCAGTGATGGATCATTAGTACTGCTAACGCCGCCATAAATAGCCTTAAATGAAGCCGTTTCACGCCACTTCAATTTTTTCAATAACGGTATTTTATTAAAAAAGAAACCATTAAAGTGCTGATCTATATCTATGCTTTCATAGTGATCGCCCACAAACTCCAAAAAGTTCATTAAGTTGTACGAATAGATATCGTAAGCATAGGTTTGATTGGCGCGGAATATATTAAGCAGAGGATAAGGTACCTGTCCGAATATTTTTCCACCCTCAACCGTTACGTCGGTCCAGCCCAATTGCGACAGGTAAAAACGTTTATCAATACGGCCATGGAGTTTTTGATAGCTATACTGACCATCAAATACACCTTTTATACCGGCATCATAATCCACTGAAAACACTGGATTCTTACTGGGCACCGGAATTCTATAAATTTTACCCTGGTAAAACTGTTCGTTTGGTGCATAGCGCAATCCAACAGTGAAATCAGTGGTAATTAAATTATGAATGTCTTGTTGCAGCCCAGTATTATCGTCATTAATAAAATATAACGACCCTGTAGGCGATTGGTTTAAACGGCTTAATCCAAAACTGTATGAAAAATGGTTCTCAAACTCTTGAACATAATCTAATCTGTAAGCAAGATCATATATGTATTTATCGTTATTCCCCCGTTTAAATGATAGCAAAAAGTTATCTTCCTGTACAAACTGCAGGTTTTCACCCGGGATATGCGTATCATATTGCGCACTTACCCTTATGTAGTTTTGCGGAAATTTGTAAATAGATTTATCATTTAGGGAATAAGTAGCACTTAAAAAGCCTTTCCATTTCTCATCTTTAAAGCCGTAAGCTGCATAAGTTTCAAAGTAATAGCGTTTGCTTAATTCGGGAGTGGTACGGCCACCAAACCGCAATTTTAAACCTTCAATAGGGTTAAAGCTATAAAAGGTATTTGCAGGGCCAATTTCCCACCATTTCTCATCTTTATATCCGGCTAATAATAGCGTAGCTATATCAAGGGTTCGCCTAAAGGATGGCATGTTCCTTAAGCTATCTGTATTTTTATAAACTTTTGATTCGGCAGTAGTTAAAGTATCCAATCGATTTTGCAACCAAAACTGATCACTTCTGTTCTTCGCAGCTTCTGGCACTGCATCTTCCTGGTTTTTATATGTCGAATCGGGGCGGGCCTGATTTACAACATAATTTTTATAAACTATTTCCCTTATACCGAATAGGCCACCAGGCTTATTTCGGCTTATACCAAAGTCTGCAATGGTTGTACTTTTACTCAAGTGGTAACGACCATCGGGGTTTTGCTCAAACTCCAGGTTAACACTCATGGTGTTTACAAAGTTGAGGTTGATGTTTTTGTTGATCGTCAGGTCTGCTTTTTGTACGGCATAGTTGCCATCTAACGTTATATATATCTTACCAACAAACAAAACATCTGTAGTGTTGCGTGGTGTAAAGCTTAATTCAACCAGCTTTTGGTTATTTACAACAACTGTATCGGTTATAAAAAATTTATAAAAAGTAGGAGCAGAGTTAGCTATCGGACTTAAAAAGTTAGTAGTCATCAGGAATACAACATTCGAATAAATGTCGACCTTATAATACATGTGCTTAAAGTAAACTGTTAAGCCTTCATTATCAATTGCGCCGCCAAAATTTACTGTTTTTTGTCCCAGCGTAGTCGTTTTTTCCTTTTCGGGATCTTTCCGGTAATAATATTGTGATAACTTTTCGTCTAAGAAAATTGGTAACAGTGATTTACCCGGAATAGTTGTGCTGTCGCGATTATCTAAAACAAATGCATATTTTCTTAAGCCGGGTTTTGAAGCAGCATCTTTTTTAACGTTGGCCAAAGAGAACTGCATTTTATCATATTCCTTATACTCAACATAGTTATAACTTGTGGGTCTGTTTTTCTCCTTGTTTTCAATAACTTTTCTGATCAATTCAACAGCGGGGTTATCCTTGTTACGATATTTAGGCTTTTTGCCTGATTTTACAACAACTTCCTGCAATTGAGACGCAGACGTCAACATGCGTATGTTTATCTCCTGCTCTTTACCTGTAACAACTGTAAAAACAGCATCCTTGTAACCCAAAAAAGAAGCTTTAATTTTAGTAACAGGCTTATCTGACTGAATGCTGTATTTACCCTGGTTATCAGTATTAACGCCGATAGTTGTACCTGGAAATGAAACCGCTACAAAAGGTAGTGGCTTTTTATTTGATGCATCTACAACAGTACCCGAAACAATGGTAGTTTGTGCAAAAATGGGAGTGGTACAGAATAAAAAAAGTATTATATTATATAACTTCTTGTGTAAATATTTAAAGTCCATGTAATTTGTGCAAATACAACCCGATTTTTATTGATGTACGAAATCTAATTAGTTAATGATTGAGCATTGTTTTTTGTTTGCGTGATTAACACGGGCTATTTTCAAACCTGAACAAAGCCAAAGGCATTGGGGGCGCAATACCGGATAAGCCGCAAAGGTAGAGAAAACAACTTCGGACTTTTGTGGTCAAAAAGTCAAAAGTAAATAATTACGATTCTTATAATTTTTAATCAAATCCACATTAAAATAATTTAAACCATACAACGGCATTAACGATAATATTAGTATAAATGCCAGCTAAAACATCATCCATCATTATACCCCAGCCAGATGGTAAATGTTCCATTTTTTTGATGAATAAGGGCTTCCCAATATCAAAAAACCGAAACAACACCAGGGCACATAACAAATATGTTACATTAACAGGTATAAAAAGTAAACCGATGCACATGCCAGCTACCTCGTCAATAACCACCCGCGATGGATCTTTACCCCATATTTTTTCGACAACGGATGATGACCACACGCCTGCCAAAGTTATGATAAGGGTAATTAGAAGAGAAAGTAATAAGGGAGGATAACCACCAGCCCAGGCCAGATACCAGCAAATGCAGCAAAATATTGCTGCAAAAGTACCGCCGCCTTTTATATAGCCTATACCCAGGCTGGTGGAAAATAGTTTATGAAAACTCATTACAGAGAATCAACCAACTCCTGGTAATAATCTAAGCCCAGGTGAGTGATCAGATCTTCGCCCATTAAATGGCGTAGTGTGTTTTGTAATTTTATTAACTGTTTAAAAATATCATTTTCTGGTGGCAAACCTTCAGCCGTTTGTGGTGATTTAAGGTAGAATGACAACCATTCTTGTATACCACTCAGGTTAGCTCTTTTTGCCAAATCGCTAAATAAAGCTAAATCCAATGCAATTGGCGCTGCCAAAATTGAATCGCGGCAAAGGAAATTGATCTTAATTTGCATTTTATAGCCTAACCAGCCAAAAATGTCAATATTGTCCCAGCTTTCTTTGTTGTCGCCATGCGGAGGGTAGTAATCGATACGGATTTTATGGTATAGATTCCCGTATAATTCCGGATTTGCTTCTGGTTTTAAGATATCTTCCAATACACCAAGTTTTGAAACTTCTTTGGTTTTAAAGTTATCCGGATCATCTAGTACTAAACCATCGCGGTTACCTAATATATTGGTCGAGAACCATCCGCTTACACCTAATGAACGTGCAGCAAGACCCGGAGCCAAAATAGTTTTCATTAAGGTTTGACCCGTTTTGAAATCTTTTCCGGCAATTGGAGTTTCTGTTAATTTAGCCAGCTCAATCATAGCCGGAATATCAACAGTTAAGTTAGGCGCGCCATTTGCAAACGGGATTCCCAGTTTTAAGGCGGCATAAGCATATATCATACTTGGCGATATACGTTTGTCATCATCAATTAACGCTTGTTCAAATTTGGCAAGGCTATTATGAATCTCAGTAGCTTCGTAGTAAATTTCGGTCGATCCGCACCATATTAATACTATACGGCTGCAACCATTTTTTTCTTTAAAGCGCTCAATATCATTCATTACCTCCTGTGCAAGCTCATATCTTGTACCGGTTTTAACGTGAGTTGCAGTAAGATTTTTAGCGTAGTTGCTATCAAAAGCAGCTTTCATCGGCACTACTACTTCCAATTCAGCTTTAACTGAATTTAGTAACCCTGGTTCAAGCACTTTAGCTTTCATTGCTGCTTCGTATACGTTATCAGAGTACACATCCCATCCACCAAAAACTATATCATTTAAATCAGCCAGCGGAACAAAATCTTTAACTTTCGGGTTACGGTTCTCCGTTCTTTTACCTAAACGGATGTTTCCCATTTGTGTAAGTGAACCAATAGGCTGTGATATACCCTTTTTCACAGCTTCAACACCGGCAATAAGTGTTGTTGCCACAGCACCTAATCCCGGAATTAAAATACCGAGTTTGCCATCGGCAGGTTTGATATTAGTTTTCATTGTTTTATTATTATAACGTTATATAATTATTAGTATGGCTTATAGCCATTTATTTGCTTTATACCATTTAAGTGTTTCGGAAACTCCGGCTTTTAGATCATATTCAGGGGCGAAATCCAAACCGGTTCTGGCTTCGCTAATATCGCAATACCAGTTTACTGCCATCAACTCATTTAACTTTTCAGTATTCAATACAGCGGCTTCGTTTTTCAAAGAACTGTATTTTTCTAATACGATGGCTATAAATTTTACAAAGTTTACAGGTAAATGAAACTTTACAGTTTTCAAATTTAAGGTTTCTTTTATCAGTTTTCCTAATTCGTAACGATCATAATACCGTCCATCAGAAAGGTTATAAGTTTTTTGATAACCTTTTGTATATAATGCTGAAATGGCAGCTTTAGCAACATCGGTAACATAAATAAAGCTGAATTTTTGCTGCATGTTGCCAATATACGGCTCTATACCTTTTGCCACCTGTTTAAAAAAAATAAAGATATCCTTATCCCTCGGCCCATATACTCCGGTTGGTCGTAGGATGCTGTAATTTAACGACGAATAAGCTTTTAAATTTTTTTCGGCTAACAACTTACTTTTTCCATAAGCTGTTACAGGCGCAGCAGTTGTATGTTCTGTGATTACTCCGTCAAGTGTATTAAGTGGGCCGATAGCCGCCAGGCTACTGATGAGTACTATTTTTTTTAGGGGATGATTGTTTTTGAGTAGAGCCAGAGCAATATTGTTTGTATAACCGGCATTTATTTGATTATACTCATCTGCCGATTTAGCCCTGGTAACACCGGCTGCATGAATAATATAATCATATCGGTTTTCTTCAAACTCGGCTGCCAGTAAATCAACATTATTAAAATCAGGATAGGTATATTTAATATCCAGGAGTTTTAAATGGTCTATCTTGCTGCTTTTTCTAACAGATGCATAAACTTCCAGGTTATTCTTAAGTGCTTCCTGTATCAGATGGTATCCTACAAATCCGCTGGCGCCGGTTATTAAAACCCGTTCTTTCATATTGCTTTTTCGTAAATCCTGTATTTTTTATAAGGATCTCCTTTTATAGCTATGATAGCTTCATTGATAAGGGTATTGTTCTCCAGTGTCCATCCGGCTTCTGCATGTTTATAACCCTTTTTCTGATATTCTTTAATAATGGTGCCATACAAACAGGCTTCTATACCCATTTTACGGTAGCCATCAACAACGCCCAGAGCATAAATACGTAAGCTTTTTACTTTGCTTTTGTTTAAGAGGATTTTAAATATACCTGTTGGCAATAAACGGCCTTTTTTAACTTTTTGCAAAACTTCGTTAAAGTTGGGTAGTGCCAATCCAAAGGCTACTATTTTGCCGTTCTGCTCAGCAACCAATGCAAAATCAGCGTCGAGTATCAGTTTAAGATCTTTGGCCAGGTAATCAAACTCATCATCGGTTAATGGTACAAAGCCGGTATTCTGATCCCATGCAGAGTTGTAAACCTCTCTTAACTTGGCTGTTTCGTCCTTGAAGTTTTTCAGATTGACTTTCCGGATAATGATATTATTGCGTTTTAAGCGCTCCTGTAACGCATTTAATAACCTAACTGATTTATCATCATACCCAGCGCCTACCCAATGCCAGGCAATTAAGTCAACTTGTTTTGCAAATCCGGCCTTTTCAATTAAACCGGCATAATACGGGTAATTATACGTTTGCAGTAAAAATGGTGAGCTATCAAAACCCTGTACCAATAATCCGCAAGCTTCGTTGGTTGAAAAGTTAACAGGGCCAATAAATTTTTGATCAACACCTTTATCTTTCACCCATTTGGCAGCAGTCGCAAAAAGCAGATCGGCTGTTTCCTGATCATCTATACAATCAAAAAATCCCCAGAAACCATCATTGCGGCTATTGTAAGTATTATGATTGTTATTTAAGATACCTGCTATCCGGCCCACAACTTTATCGCCTTCATATGCTAAAAAGCACTGAAGCGATGAATGTTTATGAAATGGGTGTGTTGTTAATAAATCCCTTTGGGCAATAAACAACTCGGGTACGTAGTACGGATCGTTCTTGTAAAGTTCGTGGGGGAAATCAATAAATGTAGCAAGTTCCTTTTTTGAATTAACCTGTACTATATTTTTCATTTAAATGATTAGAATATGGGATGATCTGTTATAACATAAAAAACAATGACAGGCATTTAGGCTGTCATTGTTTTATTGTTTATTAAATTTTGGCCGGTTTATGGCGAAAACTTGGTTTATATTTTTTCCTTTTCTTTGATTGACGTTACGCCAACTTCTTTAAACGATTTTGCAATTTTCTCAACGGCTTCATCAATCTGATCGAATGTGTGAGTAGCCATTAGTGAGAAACGCAATAACGAAGAATCAGACGGAACCGCAGGAGATACTACCGGGTTAACAAATATCCCTTCATTTTGAAGGTGCTTAGTTACCAGGAACGTTTTATGATTATCACGAACGTAGATCGGCAAAATAGGGCTTTCAGTAGGGCCAAGGTCAAAACCTTCATCTAAAAGCAGTTTCATTGCATAATTGGTGTTATCCCAAAGTTTAGCAATGCGTTCCGGCTCTGATTCAATGATATCCAAGGCTGCAATAACACTAGCAACCGAGCCAGGTGTCATACTCGCGCTGAACATTAATGCACGTGCACGATGTTTCAGATAATCAATAGTCTCCGCATCAGCAGCAATAAAACCACCCAATGATGCCAATGATTTACTGAAAGTACCCATTATCAGGTCAACATCATCAGTAAGATTAAAGTGCGATGCTGTACCAGCACCTTTGTGACCGATTACGCCCAAACTATGTGCATCATCAACCATAATATTAGCACCAAACTGATCTGCAATCTTTACAATTTCGGGTAGCTTAACAATATCACCCTCCATACTGAATATACCGTCAACAGCAATTAATTTAACTGCTTCTTCGGGCAGGATGCTCAGCTTGCGCTGAAGATCTTCCATATCGTTATGGGCATATTTAATAACTTTTGAAAACGAAAGACGGCTACCATCAATTAATGAAGCATGATCATATTCATCCAATATTAAATAGTCATTACGGCCTGTAATGCTTGATAAAACACCAAGGTTTACCTGGAAGCCTGTGCTAAATAACACCGCAGCTTCTTTGCCAACGTATTTCGCAAGCCTGTTTTCTAATTCTATATGAATATCAAGCGTTCCGTTCAAAAATCTTGATCCGGCACAACCGGTCCCATATTTATCTATAGCTTTTTTAGACGCTTCTTTAATTTTAGGGTGGTTCGTTAACCCCAAATACGAATTAGAACCAAACATTAATACACGCTTGTGATCGATAATAACTTCTGTATCCTGCCCAGACTCTATTGGTCTGAAATAAGGATATAGCCCAGCTTCCCGGATGATATTAGCATCCTGGAACTGCGCAATTTTCTCATGTAACTTTTTAACCATGTATTAACCCAGCTTAAATTTTTTGTAAAAATACCATGAATTAGGTTATAACTTATTATTTAGTAAGTAATTTTTTTTGAACAACCTTAATTGCAATCGTGTTCCCATCCGGCAAATTAATTAAATTTTTTATTTATTTAATGACACAATTTTTCATTTTTTTATAAAACGCCTGAAAAACAGGCCAATTGATGTTTTTTTTGACATTGAACAGTAAAAATTTAATTGTTGATAAATATTACTGCTTTAAAATTTACATATTCGTTTATCTACATAAAAATATGAAAATTTGGTAATACCTTTAATTATCAACTATGCCTACTTAGATTATTATCTATACAATATATGAAAAAACCTTGCCGCTCGTTTGTTTTTATTTTAACATTAGCTTTACCCTGTGTTGTTTTTGCACAGGAAAAAACAGATTCTGTTGTTACCTTAAAACAATGTGTTGATTTTGCCCTAAAAAATCAGCCTGCGGTAAAACAGGCATCAATTGATCAGGAAATTAACGAAAAAGATATTCGCATTGGACTATCTGCCTGGTTACCCCAGGTTAATACCAATGGCGTTTATCAACATTATTTCAAAGGAAACCCAGCCGCTGTAGCTTCAGATCCTGCGCTTGCCGCATCGGGTGTAAATATAAACGAATATTCTGCATTGAGCTTACAAGCAAGTCAGGTTATTTACAATAATGACGTTTTACAAGCAGCTAAAGCAGCCAAATACTCCCGCTTATATTATCAGCAAAACACGGTGAGCAGCCGTATAAATGTAGTTTCTGACGTCAGCAAAGCCTTTTTTGATGTATTACTTTCACAAAAAGATCTGGATATTTTAAATGAGGATATTGTAAGATTACAACGCAGCTTAAAAGATGCTTATAACAGATATCAGGCCGGTTTGGTTGACAAAACAGATTATAAACAGGCCACCATATCACTTAATAACTCGCTTGCCATACGCAAACAAACAGCCGAAGCCATAAATAGCAAAACGGCTTACCTTAAACAAATTATGGGTTTATCAGCCGACCATAATTTAAAACTGTCTTACGATTCTAATCATTACGTGCAAGAAGCCAGCATCGACACCAATCAAATGCTCGACGTTAATAATCGCATAGAATACCGTTTGCTGCAAACACAAAGAAATTTGGAGAACGTAAACGTTAATTATTACAAATGGGGATTCTTACCCTCACTATCGGCCAATGGCGAATATGATCTTTATTATTTGAGCAATAGATTTTCGACCTTATATAACAATTCCATTCCCAGTTTATTTGCCGGCCTTACATTAAACTTACCGATTTTTACGGGAACCAAACGTCTTCAAAACCTAAGTAAGGCCCATTTGGAAGTAGAACGCACCGACCTTGACATTGAAAATACGAAAAATACTATCAATACCGAGTACGTGCAGGCACTGGCCGGGTATAAAAGCAATTACACCAATTGGATACTGATTAAGCAGAACGTTGACCTGGCAAAGGATGTTTACAAAGTAGTTAGCCTGCAATACCGGGAGGGTATTAAAACCTATTTGGATGTTATTGTTGCGCAATCAGACCTGCAAACCGCAGAGCTAAATTATTACAACGCGCTGTTCCAGTTATTATCCAGCAAAATAGACCTCGAAAAATCACTCGGCACTCTTAATGTTCAATAATGATGCATATGAAAACAAAAAATATACTCTTATCAGGATCACTCGCTATGTTGGTATGGACATCGTGCCATACTAAAACGAAACAAACAGCAGCGTTGCCGCCAACCCCGGTAAATGTTGCAACGGCAAAAACAGCCGAAGCAGTATATTATGATCAATATCAGGGCACGGTGGTTGCATTAAACTATGTTGAATTGCGGAGTGAAGTGTCAGGTTTTATTACTGGTATATTTTTTAAGGAGGGTGATGTTGTTCAAAAAGGAAAAGAGTTATATGAAATAGACCGCCGCAAATATGAGGCTGCTTACCAACAGGCAGAAGCTAATTTACAAAGCGCCAATGCCAATTTGGTGAAGGCACAAAAGGATATTGATCGTTATACTATGCTGCTCAAAAATGATGCTGTTGCCCGGCAAACGGTTGACCAGGCGCAGGCAGCGTATGAAACAAGCAAAGCTGATGTAGCCGTTGCCAAGGCCGGAGTACTATCTGCCAAAACAGATTTATCCTATTCTATAATTTCAGCACCTTTTACCGGCCGGATTGGTATATCACAGGTTAAGCTTGGTGCACAGATTTCGCCGGGCACAACTTTATTAAATACACTATCAAGCGAACACCCTATTGGTGCTGATGTGGTAATAAATGAACAGGATATCAGTCGTTTTTATGCGTTAAAAAAATCAAGCAGCGATTCAACCTTTAAACTTACCCTATCAGATGGAACCACCTATAATAAACCGGGACAGGTTTTGGCTATTGATAGGGGCGTCGCCAGCGGTACGGGTACTATTAAAGTAAGAATACAGTTTCCTAACGAAGATGATGTATTAAAAGATGGTATGAGCTGTGTTTTAAACGTATTGAACAGCGCATCGGGCAACAGGGTGCAGATTCCATACAAAGCTATTACCGAGCAAATGGGCGAGTTTTTTGTTTTTGTATCGCAGGATACCATTGCAAAGCAACATAAAGTAAAAATAGGGCCACGCATAGGTGGCGATGTAGTGATACTATCGGGTGTTGAGGCTGGAGATAAGGTTGTTACTGAAGGTTTTCAGCGGCTAAAAGATGGTGGCAAAATAACGCTTGGTATTCCGGCACAACAAACTCCGGGACAGCCGGCAGGCAAAACTGCCAAATAATAAACGGAACAATCGTAACGACACAATTTTTCTTCTAAAAACAAAAAGATGATCGCAGATACTTTTATACGAAGACCGGTTACAGCAATTGTTATATCCATAGTGATTGTGGTTGTTGGTATTTTATCCATATTAAGCCTCCCAATTGGCCAATATCCCGAAATTACGCCACCAACCGTGCAAATTACCGGTACCTATAGCGGTGCGGATGCGGTAACCGTTGAGCAAACAGTAGCCACGCCTATTGAAGTGCAGGTTAACGGTACCCCGGGTATGACCTATCTGCAAAGCAACAGCACTAGTAATGGCCAAATGACGATGACTGCCAACTTTGAGGTAGGTACTGATATCAATATAGCTGCATTGGATGTTCAAAACAGGGTAGGTATAGCCACACCATCATTACCACAGGATGTGCAACGTTTGGGATTGATAACCAGGAAACGTAACCCAAGTATATTGATGCTGGTAGCCATGTTTGCCCCTAAAGGAACACATGATGTTACCTTTATGGATAACTATACTAACATATTTGTAAAGGACGCGCTTACCCGCACCAAAGGAGTAGGAGACGTTTTTACCCGTGCCGATGATTTTAGTATGCGTATCTGGCTTAAGCCGGATAAACTTGCTGCTTTAGGTATGACGGCCGCTGATGTACTCGCTGCATTAAATGAGCAAAATGCACAGGTTGCCGCTGGCGTGGTTGGCGTGCCGCCGCAAGAAAAAGCACAGCCTTTTGAATATACCGTGTTGGTGCAGGGACGCCTTTCAAAACCTGAAGAATTTTCGAATATTATAGTAAAAACAACACCGGGAAATGGCGCTATTGTCCATTTAAAAGATATTGCCCGCGTTGAATTGGGTAAGTTCAATTACTCAGGTAATTCGTTTGTTGATGGCCGCCGTGCTTCTTATCTGTTGGTTTATCAGGCACCAAATAGCAACGCGCTCGAAACTGCCGATAACGTTTATGCTACGATGGAACAGCTTAAAAAATCGTTCCCAACTGACGTTGATTACGTAGTTCCGTTTGAATCAATAACTGTAGTTAAGGTTTCTGTTGCCGAAGTTATTGAAACGTTGATTATTGCCCTGGTACTGGTTATTATTGTGGTGTTTTTGTTTTTGCAAAGCTGGCGTACAACATTAATTCCCGTATTGGCTATCCCGGTTTCAATCATTGGTACTTTCATATTTTTTATACCGCTGCATTTTACTATCAACACCCTTACCTTATTTGGATTTGTGCTGGCCATAGGTATTGTGGTGGATGACGCCATTGTGGTAGTTGAGTCTGTTCAGCATTATATGGATGAGGAAGGAATGTCGCCCAAAGAGGCCACTTCGCATGCTATGGCCGATATTTCGGCCCCGGTAATTGCTATTGCGCTTATCCTTGCCGCGGTATTTGTTCCGGTTGGTTTTATACCGGGCATTGTGGGCAGGCTTTATCAGCAATTTGCAATAACCATAGCTATATCTGTGCTGATATCTGCTTTTGTTGCGCTATCATTAACACCAGCGCTATGTACCCTCATATTAAAGCCGCATAAACTGGATGAAAAATCAAAAGGACTGGATAAACTGTTCTTTAAATTTAATGAATGGTTTGGCAGGGTAACAAACAGGTATCGCAACGGCGTTGATAAGAGTATCAAGCATTCAAAATTCATTGTAATTATATTGGTGTGCATTATTGCGGCTACCGTTATGCTCTTTAAAAATAAGCCTACCGGGTTTATTCCGCTGGAAGACGACGGACGTATTTATGTCACCTTCGATTTGCCCGAAGCTTCATCAACCCAAAGAACTGTAGCTGTTTTGCATCAAATGATGCATACACTCGACAGTATACCACAGATACTGCATTATGCTGCACTTGGTGGATTAAATGCTGTAAGTTTTGCAAGTAAATCAAATAGTGCCACCATATTTGTGCAGCTGAAACCATGGGATCAGCGGGAAGATAAAAAAGATCAGATAACCGCTATAATTGCTAACCTGCAAAAGAAACTGGCCCGCTATAAAGAAGCTAGTGTGGTGGTTATTCAACCGCCGGCTATACCTGGTTTAGGTAGTACAGGTGGTTTCTCGTTCATTCTGGAAGAAAAAGAAGCCGGCGGAGATATCAAAACGTTTGAAAAAACATTAAGAAACTTTGTAGGCGAAATTAACAAGAGGCCCGAAATATCGAGAGCTTTTACCTTCTTCACGGCAAGTACACCTGCATATCAATTAACCATAGACAGAGAAAAAGCAAAGAAATTAGGTGTTTCGGTGGCAGATATCAATGCCGCACTGCAGACCTATATGGGGAGTACTTATGTAAACGACCTTACCTTGTATGGACGAACGTTTCACGTTTTGGCCCAGGCCGATACCAATTACCGTACTAATATTCAAAATATAGGGCAATATTTCGTTCGTAATCAATCGGGTGTGATGGTTCCCTTAAGTACCTTAACATCGTACAAAGTAATTGAAAATGCACCGTTGATATCACATTATAATTTATTCCGCTCGGCGGAAATTGACGGTGGCGCAGCGCCCGGCTACAGCAGCGGTGATGCTTTAACAGCTTTGAAAGATGTAGCCGATAAAACGCTTCCCCAAGGTTTTGGATACGAATTCTCAGGCTTAAGTCGTGAAGAATTATTATCTGGGTCAAGCACGGTGTATATATTTATGTTGTCTATCGGGTTTGTATTCCTATTCCTGGCAGCACTGTATGAAAGCTGGTCGGTTCCGTTTTCCGTTCTTTTAGCTGTTCCCTTAGGCGCATTTGGCGCAATTTTATTTCTGACTTTTCAAAAAGGTATAGCCGACAATATTTATGCGCAGATTGGCTTAATAACGCTGATAGGTTTGGCTGCTAAAAACGCCATCCTGATAGTAGAGTTTGCTAAAGAACGTGTTGACCGGGGTATGCCTTTGGAAACCTCGGTACTGGAAGCTGTACGGTTACGTTTACGGCCGATTTTGATGACTTCGCTGGCATTTATATTTGGTGTATTGCCGCTGGTATTTGCTTCCGGTGCGGGTGCACAGGCTCGTCAAACTATTGGTTGGACCGTATTTGGCGGTATGCTTGCCGCAACATCACTGGCTATATTTATTGTACCTGTGTTATTTTATATGATAACACGGTTTGCATACGGTAAGGAAAAGCTGGCGGAATTGAACAAAAATTATAAACCTGATCCGGAACATGGCGATCCGGTTGAATAAACAAAGAAGCTCCTGAAATGGGAGCTTTTTTGCTTTAGTGCCATTTTTGCAAAATGTTTTAATGTTAGTTTATTGTTTGAAAAGACCCTATTTGGCCTTTTTTGTGGGCATAAATTATTGTTAAGATTATAAAAATTAATCAATTGAATAATTATTTTCGATTTTTATTGCATTTGGCAGGTCTCTCCACAACATTTTCAGAATAGCCTAAAAATCACCTGATAATCAGTAATTAAGCAGCTGATAATTCCAGTCAAAAATTTATTAATTCTTCATTTTAAGCATTGCAAATTGGTTTTCTACGATTTTCAAAGCCACTCGTGGCAACATATTTGTAAACCGGACTGTGTTTAATACAATACGAATATTCACTTAACGAAAAACACAACGATGAAAAACACCTTTAAATTTTTAGCTACCGCAGCAACTGCCGCAGCTATATTCTTTTCGACAACTAATGTGAAGGCACAAACAATAACACCTGATAAATTTAGATTTGGGGTAGGCATTGAAGGCGGTTTAGCAACCGGAAGCGCCCATGATTTTTCAAATGCCGAATTAGGCGGTACCGCCAGATTACAATATGGCTTATCAAATAATTTCGCCATTACGTTAACATCCGGTTATTACAACTTCTTTGGAAAGGATGAACCCGGAACGAACATTAAATATCAATCGTTAGGTATGGTGCCTATTAAAGCGGGTATTAAATATTTCTATACTTCAAATTTATATGTAGGTGCAGAAGTAGGTGCCGGTATTGAAACCAAAACCTTTTTACCTCAGGGATTAGATGAAAACTTTGCTAATAAAGACACCAAGCTTATTTTATCTCCTGCATTAGGTTATGCTACCAAACACTGGGATGTAGGCGTACGTTATGAAAACTATTCAGGCCAAAGCAATAACTATGGGCTGGTTGCTTTACGTTTAGCTTATGGTTTTGGGTTGTAGTTATTATTTAGAGATAAGAGATTGGAGGTTAGAGATTAGTTGAAAAAATCAACTCTTGATTTCTGACAAATAAAAGAGGCTGGTGACTAGAGGTTATTATGGAAAATTAAATTTCCTAATCTCAAATCACCAGCCTCTAATCTTTTAATATAGGAAGTCCGCAGGGAAATTTAATTCCTAATCTCTACCCTCCAGCCTCTAATCTCTTACCTCAATTTCCCTAAAGCTTCTTTAATACGTTTAACGGCTTCGATCAATGTATTCTCAGCAGCTGCGTATGAGATGCGGATTGATTTTTTATCGCCAAACGAATCACCACCTACGGTGGCAACGTGAGCTTCTTCCAATAAATAGATACTCAACTCATCAGCATCATTAATAACTTTACCGTTATAGCTTTTGCCGAAGAAAGAAGTAACGTCCGGGAAGAAATAAAATGCACCTTCGGGCAGGTTCACATTTACCCCGTCAATTTCTTTTAATAATTTATAAACAATATCACGGCGTTTTTTAAACTCTCCGCGCATTTGCAATACGCTTTCTAAACCACCTTCTAAAGCGGCAACACCAGCTTTTTGGGTAATAGAGCATGTCCCAGATGTAATTTGTCCTTGTAATTTGTCACAAGCTGCCGCAATTTCTTTGTTTGATGCAGTATAACCGATTCTCCAGCCGGTCATTGCAAATGCTTTTGAAAAACCGTTTATGATAACCACACGGTCTTTAATATAATCAAATTGCGCAATAGACTCATGTTTATCAACAAAGTTGATGTGCTCATAAATCTCGTCAGACATGATATAAACATGCGGATGTTTTTCAAATACTTTTGCTAAACCTTCTAACTCACTTTTGCTGTAAACACTGCCTGTAGGGTTACAAGGAGATGAAAACATAAATAGCTTTGTTTTAGGCGTAATGGCAGCTTCTAATTGTGCAGGTGTAATTTTGAAATCCTGTTCAACAGGTGCGTCAATAAACACACTTACACCTTCGGCTAATTTTACCACTTCAGAGTATGAAACCCAGTAAGGGGTAGGGATAATTACCTCTTCGCCAGGATTAACCAAACACAATACAGCATTAGCAATAGCCTGTTTGGCGCCAGTTGAAACCACAATCTGGCTGGCATCATAATCCAGGTTATTTTCTGTTTTAAGCTTTACAGTAACTGCTTTTCTCAGATCAGGATAACCAGCTACGGGCGAATAGTAAGTAAAATTCTTATCCATAGCCTGCTTCGCAGCATCCTTTATATGCTCAGGAGTGTGAAAATCAGGTTCGCCGAAACTAAGGCTGATCACATCAACGCCTTTTGCGGCAAGTTCGCGGCCCAATTTGGCCATCTTGATTGTTGCGGATTCTGACAGGTTATTGATCCTGTTACTTAATGCAGTCATATAATTTTTTGTTATTGCGGCAAATATAGAAAAGTCAAAAGTCTTAGTCCTTAGTTCTTAATCATTTATTTACTTTTTTTTAACTATTAGCTGTGAAGCTGCTAATTAAAGTCCCCAAATACCCCCATTATTCCTAAATTTGCGCCACAAAACATTATCATTTTGAAAGAGCAAAAAAGGATCATACTCATTTCGTTAATAACCGGTATAGTCCTGATGCTTGCCAAATTTGGAGCCTATCTTTTAACTGCATCCAATTTTGTACTTACCGATGCTGCCGAGAGCATTGTGAATGTATTAGCCAGTGCGTTTGCATTTTTTAGCATCTACCTGGCTTCACAACCACGCGACGAAAACCATCCTTATGGTCACGGTAAAGTAGAATACTTTTCGGTTTTTATTGAAGGCTCGCTGATTGGTATTGCCGGAGTGATCATCATCATTAAATCAATTTATAGCATATTTTACCCAACCATTATTCATGATTTGTTGACAGGTGCACTTATTATAGGTATTACCGGGGTAATTAATGGTGCATTAGGTTATTATATGATTAGCAGGGGTAAACTGCTTAAATCAATAACTATTGAAGCTGATGGCAGGCATTTGCTAACAGATATGGTTACCAGCGTTGGTTTAGTTGTTGGTTTATTGCTGATTCAGTTTACCCAAATAATGTGGCTGGATAGCGCCTTATCCATACTTGTGGCTGCATATATTTTATATAGCGGGTACAAACTTATCCGCAGGTCAGTTTCCGGTTTGATGGATGAAACGGATTTCGCTATTGTAACAGAAGTTGTAAAGGTATTGAATGAGCAGCGGAGAGATGAATGGATTGATATTCATAATTTCAGAGCGCAGAAATATGGACATGAGTTACATATAGACTGTCACCTAACACTTCCTAATTATTTCGACCTTATACAGGTGCACAATGAAGTGAAATTGGTTGATAAACTGATAAATAAAGAAGTAACCCAAACGGAATTGTTTATACACACCGATCCGTGTTTACCTGAGTGCTGTTACTATTGTAGTATGCCTAACTGCCCTATCAGATCGGAAGCTAAAACAGAAGATATAACCTGGACGATGGATAAGATCATCCGCAATAAAAAACACTTTGAATAAATATCCATTTAATGTGCGCGTTTACGGATTGCTGATCAATGATAAAAACGAAGTATTGATTAGTGATGAGCAGGAATATGGTATGCAATTTACCAAGTTCCCCGGCGGTGGACTGGAAGCAGGTGAGGGTCTGATAGATGGCTTAAAACGTGAATTTGTGGAGGAATGTAATTTAAGTATCGAAGTAACAAGCCATTTTTACACCACCGATTTTTTTGTAAAATCAGCGTTTAATGATTCACAAGTCATCAGCATATATTATATCGTTAAAAATCTGGAACCTGTTAATTTGAAAATAAAGACTAAAGTTTTTGATTTTGATGGCGAAGGCGATGTTTTGCAGGCTTTCAGATGGGTAAAATTGGAAGAACTTAAGCTGGAGGAATTTCCATTTCCGACAGATCAGCACGTAGTAAAACTTTTATTAAATAACATATGAATTTAGTAGAGCGGGATTTACAAGTTATATGGCATCCCTATACGCAAATGCAAACGGCACAGCCGCCAATACCTATTGTGAGGGGCGAAGGGACCTGCCTGTTTGACGAAAACGGAAAGAAGTATATCGACGCCATATCATCCTGGTGGGTAAATATTCATGGGCATGCACATCCTTATATTGCCCAAAAAGTAGCGGAGCAGTTAAAAAAACTGGAGCATGCTATTTTTGCCGGCTTTACGCACGAGGGCGCAGTAGAACTTGCAGAGCGATTACTTAACATACTGCCTGTCAATCAAAAAAAAGCCTTTTATTCTGATAATGGTTCAACCGCTATTGAAGTTGCTATAAAAATGTGTCTTCAATATTGGCATAATAAAGGTGAGGGGCGCAGTAAGATTATCGCATTTAAAGATGCCTACCATGGTGACACTTTTGGCGCAATGGCCGTGAGCGGTCGCAGCGCTTTTACCGCACCGTTTGATTCGCTTTTGTTTGCGGTAGAGTTTATTGACTTACCCAATGAATCAAATATAGAAGCACTTAAATCACAAATCACCAGCCTTAAAAATGAAGCGGCCTGTTTTATTTTTGAACCGTTAGTGCAGGGCACAGCAGGCATGGTGATGTATGAAGCAGCATATCTTGATCAACTGATGCAGCACTGCCGCAAAGAGGATGTGTTAATGATTGCCGATGAAGTTTTTACTGGCTTTGGCCGCACTGGCAAGCCTTTTGCTTGTAATTATGTTACCGAGCTACCTGATATTATGTGCTTTTCAAAGGGGTTAACTGGTGGTACCATGGCTTTGGGGCTTACTACCTGTACGATGGCTATTTATGAAGCTTTTTTAAGTACGGATAAGCTAAAAACATTATTTCACGGACATTCTTTCACTGCGAATCCTGTTGCGTGTTCATCAGCTTTAGCTAGTCTGGATCTTTTTTTGGATGAAAAAACAACCATCAGCATAAAAAGAATAGAACGCGCTCACAGAGAATTTGCAGCAAAAATTAAAGATCACCCTAAAATAAAAACGATAAGACAAACAGGAACTATTGTGGCTATGGAGTGGGAGACAGGTAATAACACTTCGTACTTTAGCTCTCTGCGCGACACCCTATATAATTATTTTATTGATGCCGGCATTATATTACGGCCCCTGGGGAACATTATTTACATTTTACCCCCATATTGCATTACAGATACCGAACTCGCTTACATTTACAGCAAAATTGAACAGGCGCTGGACGAGATTTAAATAGGATTGCATTGACTGATATTTAGGGGATGATTGCACCGATTTGTTATTGAGAAAATCAGTGTAATCATTCCATAATCGGTGAAATCAAAAAATAACACTATGGAACTAAACAAAATACTTTCAACAATTATAGCCGATAACGAATTGCACTCCCGCTGGCTAAATACACTTTCGCTGATGGAAAACACCGGTGCAAGAAAAATATCAGCAAGTGAAGATCCTACTACGGTTACTTATATCATATTGAAACATGCTGCCGAAGAACACCGTCATGCATTCTATTTAAAAAAACAACTGGAAAAAACCGGTATTGGGCTTTGCCCTACCTATGCTACAGAATACCTGCTGGCTCCGGGATATAGCAAATATTACTTGAACCAGTTAGATATTGATGTTTGCCGTTATTTGAAAGCTGAACTAAATCTTAACGGTAAAGAATTGCGCTTTGCGGCTTACCTGCTGGTAACTTATGCCATTGAGGTGCGTGCTGATGAACTTTATCCGGTTTATCAGGATGCATTGGATGATGCTGGTAGCAAAGTAAATGTAAAGTCAATTATTTTGGAAGAGGAGGGGCACTTGGAAGAAATGATTAATCAATTAAAGCAGTTTTCGCCAGATTGGGAACTACATGCAAAACAGGTTGTTAAATTTGAAAGCCTATTATTTGACAAATGGGTACATGCACTAAATAAAGAAATTAACGCTTAAAACTTAATAACTGCTATAAAGCAAAACCCCACTTAAAATTTCTTTAAGTGGGGTTTTTTATTGACTTAAATCTTTTTATTAATTATCCACCTGGATTAAGATCAGCAAGTGAGCCTTTTTCAAAATCTTTGGCAATTCCATAAGTACCAGCTGGGGCAACACCATCAGTAACACTTGAAATAGTTATGCTAGCTTCCTGACCTTGTTGAAAAGCTGTGTATTGTACCGGGAAACCACCAATTGCTGCATAATAGAATGGGATGGCCGTGGAAGGTACAGTGATATCATTAGTGATCCAGATATCATACGTTTTTCCGCTTTTGTTATCTTTAGCTACTACTTTTTTGCAATTAAAGCCAGCAATAGTTTTGGTTTCAGTACCGGGAGCGTAGGTAAAGGTTGGTAAAGAGGCCATTCCTTCTTCCAATTCAGCCGGAGTAGCTATACCAGCTTTTTTAATAGACGCAACAGGCACATCAATTAAAACCGCCAAATAATCATGTTTTGCAGTAGTTAAAATTTTAACATTAGCAGGTCCTACAGTAACCACCGTTGCTGATGAATCAGCGTTAAAGTATTGTTTTACATCAGCAGGCTGACCGCGCATTTCTGTACTGTAAGAAATGATTCCATGCGTATAGGCTTTTTGTGCACTGGCGCTTAAGGTAGTTGCTGCAAGCGTTATGCCAAGGGCAACATTAAAAAATTTGATATTCATAAATTTAGATTTGTTGAGTACAATTTAGTTTTTCCTGATTAAAGATACAAAAATTTATTACTGTTGGTAAGATACAGAAATTAATGAATTGTTACGCTTCAGGTCATAATAGTTAACATTTGCGCTATCAGCCAGCGCTTTAAATCTATCCGCTTCCTTATCAGAAATAACTGCATCCAAAATAACAGAACGGCAAATGAAATTATTAAATAAGGCGTTTTTTATATAGCCTTTACTATTTGCTAAATAAATATAATCAACAACCAGCTTATTTTTTTGTTTTTCGGTTCGCAATGACCTATCTGCTATAAATATTTTATTATTCAGAAACTGGATGTAATTGTATTTTTTCACAAACCACGCTGTCCGTGCATCCTGATCCATATGAATTAATGTTACATCGTTAATCTGGCAGCTATCCAGGTAGGGTTGAATAGCGTATTGATAGTTTTTATCAGATTGATTTAAGTCGGTCAAAACAACTGCCGTATTCCCTTTTTTAAACACAATAGTTTTGTGCTTTTTAAGGTTTAGCCAAGCAATATTATTTTGACTTATTAACATAATATTTTTTATGCTAAAAATAATCGAAAACAGTAAACCCGATATCAGGCTTACTTTTACAAGCCACAACTTTTTGTAATATCCAAAACAAAACAGGCTGATGATAATTACATACAACAATAAATATTCGGGCACCGTGATCCACATCCTGCTGATTGCGGCGTAGGGGGTATGTTCAATAAATGCCAGTCCTTTGTTCATTAAAAGAATAGTTTTCTCGAGGATATAGGCTATCGATTTAGATAAAAAGGGAATTTGAGGAAGCAGCAAATAAATAACACCGGAGTACATAATTACTGCCGATGGTATAATGACAAACAAATTGCTCACTAAAAAATAAACAGGAAACTGGTGAAAATAAAAAGCGCTTATTGGAAAAGTTATTACTTGCGCCGCGATAGAAACAGAACATAGGGTCCACAGTTTATCGGCCCATTTATTCTTAAACTTAAATAGCTTATAAACGATTGGTTGAAAAATGATAAGGCCAGATACCGCCAGGTAAGATATTTGAAAACCAACATCGTTAACAAAAAAAGGATCGTAAAGCAATAAAACAAAGGCCGAAATGGCCAATATATTTAAAGTGTTAATATACCGGCTAAAAGTTTTACCCGTAATAACCATGCTGATCATCACGGCTGCGCGGCAAACTGCCGGAGAAAAACCGGTAAGCATGGCATAATACCAAATCAATAAAACAATTACAAAGGCTTTTATCACTTCACCGTGTTTGTATCTGTTTAAAAAACTCAATATAAAAGCAAGTAAGGCGTAAACAATAGCCACGTTAGCACCTGATACTGAAAGCACATAAACGGTACCCGTTTTTGAATAAGCTTGTAAAACATCACTACTTAAATCGGCTTTGTAGCCTAATATCATTGTTGATGCTACTGCAACGGCATTAGTATCACGTATGTTTTGTTTTAGCTTCTCAACCAGGCGTTGCCGTAACCGTAGCGAATAGGCTTTTAATGGATTACCCGTATTGGATTTGACGAGTACAAATTGTTTAGGGTACAGGTAGGCCTGGTAAAAGATGTTTTGATTAGCGAGATACTTTTTATAGTTGAATTCGGCAGGTATAAAGGGCGGTTCTATTGCATTATATTTTGCCGGGATAATCAACTCGTCGCCATAATAAAGTCTCCCGGCAGCGGTATCTTTTATGGCAATCAATAATGTACCGCTTGTTGGTGTTTTATTAGTCCCATCAATGCCATCTTTAACATCAGCAGTAAAACGAAGCAATCCATTTTTTAAAACAGGTTCCTTGTTAATTTTTACTAGCAGATATTGGGAGCTTATCTTACTAAAATGATCTTTTCTATTTAATTCGTTGTTATTAATGACCAATAACCAGCCAAAGACAAATAAAATGATTGTTATCAATACTCCACCCAACCATCTGTTTTTATAAAGTTTAAAACGACTGTAATTGAAATTGAGCAGGAGAAAGACTGCACTCAGCAATGTAAAAACAAAAATTAACCAAACAATATCAGCCCTGGCAAACCAATTAAGGCCGGCAATTATCCCCAATAAAAAAGGAAGCAGTAATACAACAACGGGAATTTCGCCTTTGTGATTTGCGATCATAGATAGGGTGAAGGTATCTTATTCAGAAAATAAAGATAGTCTTTAGATCAATAATTACAACTGATCGCGTACTTCTATCAGGAATTTTTTAAGATTTTCGAGCGAGCTGATCACCTTGTAGTTGTCCATACTTTCGGACATATTACTTTTAAGGTATTCTTTGGCACCGTTAAGGGTATAGCCTTTGTCGCGGATGAGGTGGAAGATGATCTTGAGGTTGTCGATATCTTCCGGTGTGAAGTAACGATTGCCTTTTTTATTTTTCTTAGGCTGCAATACGTCAAACTCCTTTTCGTAAAACCTTATTAGCGATTGATTTACATCAAACAGGATGGCAACCTCACCCATGGTGTAATACATCTTGCTGATTTCTCGTTCTTTATAAGGCATATACAAAGTTATACTTTATTTCTGAATTCGGAGTTCGGAATTTCGATTTCGGATTTTATTGAAAATTTTCAATAATCAGCAAAATCCTCAAATCCTATAAATCAAGGTTCAGACAAATAATTACCTTTGCAAACTATGACAGCTACACAGATACGCCAGGCTTTTTTGGATTTTTTTGCTTCTAAGGGACATGTTATTGTTCCGTCGGCACCTATTGTGATTAAAAACGACCCTACACTGATGTTTACCAATGCGGGAATGAACCAGTTTAAGTCGATATTTTTAGGTGAAGAAGCAGCGAAATCTCCACGAGCGGTAGATACACAACGCTGTTTAAGGGTATCAGGCAAGCATAATGACCTGGAAGAGGTGGGTATTGATACTTATCACCATACCATGTTCGAGATGCTGGGCAACTGGAGCTTTGGCGACTATTTTAAAAAAGAAGCCATCGCCTGGAGCTGGGAATTGCTTACCGAAGTTTATAAACTGCCTAAAGACCGGCTTTACGTTACCTATTTTGAGGGTGATGACAAGGAAAAACTTGAAAAAGATACAGAAGCCTTGAACCTGTGGAAGACTTTTGTTGATGAGGCAAACATTTTGCCGGGCAATAAAAAAGATAACTTTTGGGAAATGGGAGAAACAGGTCCATGCGGGCCATGTTCCGAAATTCATTATGACAGCCGGCCGGATAGCGAACGCGCTTTAGTGAGCGGCGCCACGTTGGTAAATGCTGATCATGACCAGGTGATTGAGATCTGGAATCTTGTATTTATGCAATTTAACCGATTGAAAGACACAAGTTTACAGCCTTTACCTGCAAAACATGTTGATACTGGTATGGGCTTTGAAAGATTGGTTAGGGTATTACAGGGAAAGACATCAAACTATGATACCGACGTTTTTCAACCGTTAATTCAGTTTATTGCTGAGAAGAGCGGTAAAACATATAAAAGTTCAGCAAAACCAGGCGAAGAAGGCTGGAACGACGCTGTAGCCATGCGCGTTATGGCCGACCATATCCGTGCCATTAGCTTTGCTATTGCAGACGGGCAATTGCCATCAAATAACAAAGCAGGCTATGTTATCCGCCGGATCTTGCGCAGGGCGGTACGTTATAGCTATCAGTATCTGGGCTTTAAAGAGCCCTTCCTAAACCAATTGGTGCCTTTATTGGCAGATCAATTTGAAGGCGTGTTTGATGAGTTATATACGCAGAAAGATTTTGTGCAGAAGGTTGTTTTGGAGGAGGAAAATTCGTTTTTGAGGACGCTTGGTAGAGGTTTGATAACATTAAACGACATTATTACTGATTTGGCTAAACTACATGATTATGTCTTAGGCGCCTATAATCTAGATGCTTATAAAGTAACAGATGAGTTTTTTGACAAAGAAAGAATTTACCCAAATAAGGAAAATCTTGTATTAAACGAATTAGCTTTTGTCTCAGCAATAAATGCGTTAGATCTAGACGAAAAAGGTATGCTCAACTTTAATCGGAATGATGTTGTTGCAGTTTTAAATGGAAAAAACAGTGATGAAGCATTTAATTCAATATTCAAATTTTTCAAAACGATTCCTGGTAAAATAGCCTTTGAATTATATGATACATCTGGATTTCCAATCGATTTAACCGAACTTATCGCTAAAGAAAAAGGGCTATTGGTTGATTTGGATGGCTTTGAAAAAGCCCTTCAGGAACAAAAATCCCGCTCCCGGGCTGCTACCGCTATTGATACCGGCGATTGGGTTATTGTAAAAGATGATGATACGGTTGAGTTTACCGGTTACGATGAAACCGAAAGTATTGCCCACGTGGTAAAATACCGCAAGGTAACGGCAAAAGGTAAAGAGCAATATCAAATTGTATTGGATAAAACGCCTTTTTACGCAGAAAGCGGTGGTCAGGTAGGTGATAAAGGCGAACTGGTTTTCTCAAGTGGTGAAGTGATTGAGGTTACAGATACAAAAAAGGAAAATGGGCTGATTATCCATTATGTAGATAAAATCCCTGATGATGTAGAGGATGCTTTGACAGCCATTGTTGAGCCGGTACAGCGTCACAGTACTGAAAGTAACCACAGTGCAACTCACTTGCTGCATGCAGCTATGAAACAGGTTTTAGGTACACACGTAAACCAAAAAGGGTCGTTAGTTAATGCTGATTATTTAAGGTTCGATTTTTCGCATTTTGCCAAGGTTACCGACGAGGAAATTGCCCAGATAGAAGCTATTGTTAACGAAAAAGTACGCGAAAACATTCCGCTTAAAGAGGAGCGTGGCGTGGCTTATCAAACAGCTATTACCAGCGGTGTAACTGCACTGTTTGGTGAAAAATATGGCGACTATGTACGCGTAATTACTTTTGATGACCAGTTCTCTAAAGAACTTTGCGGCGGTACGCATATTAAAGCTACCGGGCAAATCGGCTTCTTTAAAATTGTAGCTGAGAGTGCTGTTGCAGCAGGCGTACGTCGTATTGAGGCCATTACGGGTATAGCTGCTGAGACCTATATTAACGAGCAAAGCAAGCTGGTACAGCAATTAAAAGAACTATTAAAAAATCCAAAAGATCTTTCAAAAAGTGTGGAAAGTCTGCTGGATGAAAATAATCGTCTGAAAAAGGAGATCGAAAAATCGATCCTTGAAAAATCATCAGGCTTAAAAAATGAGCTGGCTGAAAAGGCTGAATTGATTAACGGCATTAACTTCATTGCCCAAAAAGTTCAATTACCTAATGCTGATGCTATTAAAAACCTGGCTTACCAGGTGAAAGATATCGTTTCGGATTTATTCCTGGTGCTGGCTGCTGAGATCGACGGCAAACCATCATTAACCGTAATGATTGCCGAAAATATTGTAAAAGAAAAAAATCTCAATGCCGGCACTATTGTGCGGGAGTTAGCTAAGGAAATTAAAGGTGGTGGCGGCGGTCAGCCGTTTTTTGCTACTGCTGGTGGGAGTGATATTAGTGGGTTAGAGAAAGCATTGGAAAAAGCGAAAACGTTTGTTGTATAATTTTTTTAAAAAAAGTTTAACTATCAACACTTTATACCACGTCATTGCGAGGTGCCGCCTGTCCCGAACTTGTTTCGGGAAAGCAATCTATACACAGGACAATCAACAGCACGGTGTTAAGTCAATGAACGAAATTTCGTCTCCGCTGACCTGCATCGCTTAGAGATGGCTTTCCCGAAACAAGTTCGGGACAGGCAATTCCTCGCCATGACGACGGAAGAAAATTGCGTGGCCATACTTCGATGCACTCATGAACGGTATTAAACTTACGAAGTTTTCAAAACTTCGTAAGTTTAATACCGTTTCATCCCCATGTATCTCTACCAATAAAATAGATTAATCAATAAAATTATATTATCATTAATAAACAATAACTTTATATTTGGCTTGCATTAAGGGCTATAAACCGTGGCCTAAATTTATTTTATGACAAGTGTTACACCAGGGATAAGTGACCAATATGAGTTAGTTGTAGGGTTAGAGGTACATGCTCAACTATCCACCTTAAGTAAATCTTTTTCGTCGGACTCGGCGGCATTTGGGGCAGGTCCTAATCAGCATGTAAGTCCGGTTTCGTTGGCGCATCCGGGTACTTTACCGCGTATTAATAAAAAAATGGTGGAGTATGCCGTAAAAATGGGTATTGCTTGTAATTGCAGTATCAATTTGCACAATCATTTTGCGCGCAAAAATTATTTCTATGCCGATTTGCCCAAGGGCTATCAAATAACACAAGATCATCAGCCAATTTGCATAGGTGGGAGTGTATTGATCCGCCTGGCTGATGGATCATCAAAGACCATTGCCATCCATCACATTCATATGGAAGATGATGCTGGCAAAAGTATGCACGATCAGCATCATGCCGACTCATTAATCGATTTGAACAGGGCAGGAGTACCACTTATTGAAATTGTTACCCAGCCCGATCTCAGAAGCAGCGAAGAAGCGGGTCAGTTTTTAACCGAAATACGTAAGCTGGTACGCTATCTGGATATTTGCGATGGCAATATGGAAGAAGGCAGTTTGCGCTGCGATGCCAATATATCAGTAAGGCTAAAAGGCGCATCAAAATACGGTAACCGCTGCGAGGTAAAAAATCTAAATTCCATCCGCAACGTGCAGCGTGCCATTGAGCATGAGTTTTTAAGACAGATCACTGTTATTGAAGCTGGCGGCCATATCGATCAAAATACGCTTAATTTTAATGCTGATACAGGCGAAACTTCTGTACTTCGGTCAAAAGAAATGGCTAATGATTACCGTTACTTTCCGGAGCCGGATCTTACCCCACTTGTACTGACCGAAGAATATGTAAATCAATTACGTAATAATCTACCTGCATTACCAAATGAATTGTATAACAAATACATCAACCAATTGGAGCTATCGGATTATGACGCTACCGTAATAACATCCGACAAGGACTTTGCACTGTATTTTGAGGAACTGATTAAATACACCAACAACTATAAATCGGCAGCTAACTTGCTAATGGGTCCGGTAAAATCATATGTTAATGAATCAGGAATAAGCATTAATGATCTTCCGCTAAAACCAAAAGGATTGGCCTCACTTATCGGCCTGATTGATAGTGGGAAAATCAATAACTCATCGGCTACTCAAAAGCTGTTTCCCGCCATGGTAAAAAACAGTCACAAAACGGCTGAAGAGCTGGCCACCGAACTAAATCTGTTTATAAACACCGATAAAAATGATGTCGACCTTTACATTCAAGCGGCATTGGCTAAATTCCCGGATAAGGTAATTGAATATCAAAAAGGAAAAAAGGGCGTTTTAGGCTTGTTTATGGGCGAAATAATGAAAATATCGAAAGGGAAAATCGACCCACAAAAAACTAATCAGCTGCTAATTAAAGAATTAGAGGCAAAATAAAGAGTAGTAAAGCGTTATTTGTGAGATATGAGAATATGGTGATAATCGATAAATTTATATTACTCACTTTTATCGTCTCAAAATCTGATCTGAATATTAGTATCAAAAAATTATAAATCTAAAATGAAAAGGAATTTAATTTCATACAGCATTGTTTTATTGTCGTTGTTTATTTTTTCGTGTAAAGACAATAGCGCGTTCACAATTTCTGGGACTATAACCAATCCGGCTAGCCTTAAAAAAATATACCTGTTACAGGCCGATAGCACTCAAATTACTGTGGTGGATTCTACAAACTTAAGCGAGGAAGGTAAATTTCAGTTTAAACATGTGGCACCGTATGCCAATTTATTTAAACTGCGCCTTGGTGGAACCATTTTTGATTTTATTGCCAAAAACGGCGATGTTATAGATTTTTCGACCAATTTGGCAGATAAAACAAGTGCTTATCAGATCTCTGGTTCTGACGAATCGGAAAAAATTAAGGACTTTAATAAGATCAATAATTTTTACGCGGAAAAAAGCGGAAAAATAAGTGAGGAATACCAGGAAAAAGCACAGGCTATTGGAAAAGAATCAGATTCTTTGATTACAATTTACAAGCCTTTGTTTATGAAAATTATGGATAATTACAGCGCCGATGTTTTAAAGTTTATCGATCAAAACAAACACTCCTTGGCTGGTTTTTATGCCATGACTTCGCTTGATCCCGGCAAATACGAACCACAGATGATTGCTTACGCCGATGCTATAAAAGATGATTTTAAAGAAAATCTTGCCGTACAGCGTTTTATCAAACAGATGAATATCATCAAGCCTATTTCTATAGGTCATCAGGCACCTGATTTTAGTATTACCGGTATTGACGGCAGCACCATTAAGCTTTCAGACTATAAAGGCAAATATGTATTGCTTGATTTTTGGGCATCATGGTGCGGACCTTGTCGCGCCGAAAACCCTAACGTGGTAAAACAATATGCTATTTATAACAAATTGGGCCTCAATATACTAGGCATTTCGTTGGATAATGACAAAGCCAAATGGCAGGAAGCTATAAACGCAGATAAACTAATCTGGAAACATGGTTCAGATTTAAAAAGTTTTGAAGGACCGACAGAGAAATTATACCATATCGAGGCTATCCCATCAAACTTTATTATTGACCCGAACGGCGTTATTGTGGCAAAGAATGTAACTGGGGCCGATCTTGAAGCTTTTTTAAACAAAACATTTAATAAGTCTCAACAAATCGTTAAAATAAAGTAACATTTAACAATTTGTTAATATATAGTTAATCGTTTTGTTCATTTTTGCGCATACTTTTACGCAAAAATTCAACCTTGATGAGTAACTCTAACAAACAGAAAATTCTTATTGTTGATGATGAGCCGGATATTTTAGAACTGATTGAATACAATCTGAAAAAAGAAGGCTACCAGGTGTTTTTAGCGAGAAACGGACAAGAAGCCGTTGCTGAAGCAAAAAGATCATTGCCCGATTTGATAGTGCTCGACATTATGATGCCTAAAATGGATGGCATTGAGGCTTGCCGCATTATGCGCACTATGCCCGAATTTAAGAATACCTTTATGGTGTTTTTAACCGCCAGAAGCGAAGAGTACTCAGAAATTGCCGGTTTTAATGTTGGCGCTGATGATTACATCGCCAAACCTATTAAGCCCCGTGCATTGGTTAGTCGCATAAACGCCATTTTAAGACGTAATGCCCCAGCCGAAGACGTTGTTGATAATAAACTGGAAATTGGCGACCTGATTATTGACCGCGAAGCATACTTGGTTTACCAACGTGGCACAAAAGTGGTTTTGGCAAAAAAGGAGTTTGAATTACTTTATTTGCTGGCATCAAAACCAGGTAAAGTTTATACCCGCGAAGTGATCCTGAAAAATATTTGGGAAGATTCAGTTGTGGTTACCAATCGTACCATTGACGTACACATCCGCAAATTGCGTGAAAAGCTGGGCGATGATTGCGTGGCAACAGTAAAAGGAGTTGGCTATAAATTTGAAGCGTAAGCTAGTTGTGATATAAATTTAAAGCGTCGGAGTTTACTCACGGCGCTTTTTTTATGTTTATTATCGAGCTTGTGTTCTCTCTCACGTCCTTGCGAAGAATGAAGCAATCTCTACTTAGGACAATCAACAGCACGGGATTACGTCATTTAACAAAATCCATCTCCATTGACTTGCATGGCATATAGATTGCTTCATTCTTCGCAATGACGTGAGGCCTTTTACTTCGTTACGGCAACCTTTTTAGCAATAGCAGGTTTAGCTTTGGCTTTCACCTCCGCAACTTCTTTTTTAGTTTTTGCAGTAACTGCTTTCGCTTTTGTTTCGGTTTTAGCTTTTACAGTTGCAGCAGCTGTTTTTGTTTTGGTAGCTGCGGTATTTATTTTATGGGCAACTTCTTGTTTAGCTACTGTGACTTTCGTTTTGGCAGCTGGTTTCTTGGCGGTTACCTTTTCTTTTAAATCGTCATATTTATCTTCTACAGCCTCTTTAACGTCTTCGGCTTTATCTTTAGTTCCGTCCCAAAATTCTTCAATTGATTCTTTAACCTTTTCGAAAAATCCCTTTTCTTCAGGTTGGGTTGATTTTGTACTCATGTTTTTGATGGTTAAATGTTTATATCATCTTGCTTACAAATAGTGTTCCATTGTAAATTACCCCATAAATTGGTGTAAACTATCCCAGAACATGTATATTAAAACAGGCAAATACAGCAACGGCGTCAATTTTAAGCTTTTGCTATGCGGGTATCTTTTATCTGTATTAATAACCGTATTTTTGCCGGCTATTGTTATTTTATGAAAGTTCCTAAGTTTGCCGACCTGATTTTGTTTGAGGATGATGATATTATAGTGGTTAACAAGCCACCATTTATCAGTTCATTGGATGAACGCGAGGGCGGCGAGATCAATATGCTGCGTTTAGCGAAAGGATATTCGGAAGACGCGCAGATATGCCACCGACTGGACAAGGAGACCTCAGGTGCCTTGATTGTGGCCAAAAACCCGGAAGCTTACCGTACTGTATCCATGCAGTTTGAAAAACGCCATGTAAAAAAAGTTTATCATGCCATTATTGACGGCACGCATGTTTTTGATAATTTGTTAATCGACTTGCCGATACTAAACGTAGGCAAAGGCAATGTAACCATTAGCCGGCAGGAGGGTAAAAGGGCCGAAACCTGGTTCCAGTCGTTAAAATACTTTAAACATTATACCTTGGTGGAGTGCCGCCCGGTAACCGGCCGCATGCACCAGATCCGTATTCACCTGGCAACCCAACGCGCCTCTATCGCTGGGGATGAAATGTATAAGGGCCTGCCAGTGTTTCTATCCAAATTAAAACGCAAATACGTTTTGGGTAAAGATCAGGAAGAGCAGCCTATTATGAAACGCTTTGCCCTGCATGCTTATGAGGTAACTTTCAAATTGGTAAATGGCGAACCCGTTACTATCCATGCGCCATATCCCAAAGATTTTGAAACGTTATTGAAATTGCTGGAGAAGTTTGATGCGTAGCGAATAGAGATTAGAGGATAGAGATAAGATCTTGTTTCAGCTTTTAAACAAAAAATGACCAAACGTATAATTTGGTCATTTTCAATATTTTAATATCTGTCACTTCAAGTATTCACGGTGTTCATTATGTTCACGCATTCAAAAATGAACACCATAATTATACACCCAAATTAGGTAGTATAACCCAGAATTTTTAATACTTGTTTACTATTTTGCTCTTCGCCAAACACCTCAAAGTTAAATGTCTCATCCCTGTTTCTGCGGATAATAACATGCTTAGGAGATGGCAATAAGCAATGATGAATTCCACCATAACCGCTCAATACCTCTTGGTAAGCGCCAGTGTTAAAAAAGCCAAGATATTGCACCTTACGGGTCTTAGGCATAAACACACTGTTCATGTGAGCTTCCTGATTGTAATAATCCTGTCCGTCACAAGTGATACCACCAAGGTTAACACGTTCGTATTCTGAATCCCAGTTGTTTATAGGCAGTAAAACATATTTTTGATTTAGCGCCCAAACATCCGGCAGGTTAGTAATAAATGAGCCATCCAGCATCAACCATCTCTCGCGGTCATTCTGTTGTTTACGGCCCAATACTTTGTATAAAATACCCGATGCTTCTGCTACGGTATACTTACCAAATTCGGTAATGATATCAGGTTCTTCGGTATCATTATCGGCACAGATCTCTTTTATACGGCTCACTATTTCGTTGATCATGTATTCGTAATCAAAATCAAATACCAGTGAGTCTTTAAAAGGCATACCGCCACCAATATCCAACGTATCCAGGTGTGGATTGATCTTTTTGAATTTGCAATACAGCGTAACGTATTTCTCCAACTCGTTCCAGTAATATGGGGTATCTGAAATACCTGAGTTGATAAAGAAGTGAAGCAGTTTTACTCTGAAGTTTGGATTGCTTTCGATCTTATTATAGTAAAAATCTATAATGTCTTCTAGCCTTACACCTAAACGGGAAGTATAAAATTGTGAATCAGGCTGCTCTTCTGCCGCTATACGGATACCAAGATTACATGGCGTATCCATTTCAATCTCGTCATCGTAAAGGTTAAACTCTTCCTTATTATCTAATACAGGGATGATGTTTTTAAAGCCATCATGCAGCATATCAATAATATACTGTTTGTATTGGAAAGTTTTAAAGCCGTTGCAAATTACAGTTACATCTTTGGTTACCGCACCTTTTTTTTCCAACGCATCAATCATCGGCATATCAAATGCTGATGAAGTTTCCAGGTGAATCTCATTTTTAAGCGCTTCTTCAACAATATGCTTAAAATGCGAGCTCTTTGTACAATAACAATATTTATAGCTGCCGCGATAGTTATTTTTTATAATCGCCTGCTGAAACAGCAATTTAGCCTGCTGTATTTTTTTTGAAATAATAGGCAGATAAGTAAAACGCAGGGGAGTACCGTACGTTTCTATCATCTCCATTAAATTGAGGTCATGAAAATATAATTCATCCTCAATGATCTCAAAACCTTCTTGTGGAAAACCTACACTCAGGTCAAGAAATTCTTCGTAGCTCTGCATCCTTTAAAATTTTGGCAAAAATGTAATTTTTATATCAAATAATGCGCTAATATGATACAATTTTTATAGTTGAAAAGTAATTTATTTGTATCGATTCATTATCGACAATTTACAACTCATAACTATTTGCTTATCAATAACTTATTTTACACTTATAAAGTATAATTCATCAACTATAAATTAGCGGGTAAATGCACCTCGGCCATCATACAACGCGCGCTGCCTCCGCCAATACTTTCAATAGTGCTAATATCAGCATAAACCAACTTTCCAAACTTACCCAACACTGCTTTTTGAGCATCGGTTAAAGCGTTATAAGCGTTCTGCGACATTACAACCAAGCTCTGGCCTGCTTTGTTTTTAACTTCCAGCATATTCCCAGCAAACTGGTTCATTTGCTTAAAGGAAATTTCAATAATTTCTTTATGAGTTGAAAGTAATGAATCTTTCACCATTATTTTTTCGTGCGGATTAGGAATACTATCCATACAGATTACCGCAAACTTACTGCCAAGGCACATCAATACATTGGTGTGATAGATAGCTTTGCCATGTTCATCAACAGCATCAAAACTAACTGCCTTGTAACCGGCCTGCTCACAAAATAAATTCAAAACTTCTCTATCCGTCCTTGGCGAAATACAGGCATAAGCTATTTTATTTTCGCGGTCGAGCACCATACTGCCGGTTCCTTCCAAAAATTTGCCTTCATTTTCAAAGCGGCTAAGGTCGATGATCTGTTTAGCGGCAAATTCATCTTCCAATTGACTGATGATATCCTCGCGTCTTTCCAATCGGCGATTTTCTGCCTGCATGGGGTATAAAAAGATATTGCCGTCATCGTGAAAGGAAACCCAATTGTTTGGGAAGATAGAATCGGGGGTATGCGGCTCGGGGGTGTCGTCAATCACGGTTACTTCAACACCATTTTCACGGAGTATATTTACCATGCCGTCAAACTCTAATTGAGCGCGCTCGTTAGCATCATTTTTAACGGCATCACGATTTTGAAAGGCATTACTACCCGCGGTTTCTTCATTAAACCCGAAACTAACCGGGCGTATCATTAATATGTGGGAGGTGGATTGGGTTTTAGTCATTAGTGTCATTATTCATTGGTCTGAATCAGAATTTACAGAATTCAAGCATTTTCAGAATGGCAGATAAGCTATTATTTTGTTCATTCAAAAATTCTGATTCAGACAATTATTACAGGACTTTATCTCTCAAAAGCGGCATACTCATGCAATGGAAGCCTCCGCGAGCCCTTGAAAGCTCTGACGAAGGCATCAAAATTAAAGTATCTTTCATCGCTTGCGGATCAATCTCATCATTTTCAATTTTTTGCAGCAGGTCGCTTACTTTTATTACTTTAAACCCCTTTTGCTTAAAGGCCTCAACAGTTTTGTCGTTGCGATCGTATCCTAAAACAACACCCTCTTTAATTGCCAGCAAGTTACAGGAGTCTGTCCATTGTTCACGGGCGTCGAAAGGGAACGTGTTATTGCCCGAATAAATAAATTCGGTAGCTATTTCACTTTTCAGGTCTTTCTCGCTCACATTTCTTAGCAAATCTTCAATGCAATCAAAAGTTTTTGGCTTTTTATTCTTTGTAAACTGCACTATTTCGGGCCGGTCTTTGTTTTTCTTTTCGGCAAACCAGGCGGCAGGTTCTTCATTTTCAATATGCTCTTCAGTAATCGCTAATGATCGAAGTAAAACCCACATATTTCGTTTCACCTGGGTAAAAACGGTGTCAATGTGCATATAGTCTCTCTTGTGTGGTATTTTAACGATGGTCACTTTCTCCACCACATTATTGGCAAATAAAAGCTTTATAGCTTCATTGGCGCCGCTTACCGATGTACGCTCACTGCAACCTATTATTAAATGCTGCGGACTTACCATCATCACGTCGCCACCTTCTAAAGTCGTTTTTTCCTCGTTGTCTTCGCCCGGCCTTAAAAAATGCTGAACGGTTTCAGGTATCTCTAATATATTGTTGCGATAAGCGGCAAACAATGGGTGGTTAAAAAAGATATACCTAACCAGCAAAGTCTCCCTTGATCTTGCCTTTTTTGCCGGCTTATTCAATAGCATAAAATTATTAATGGCGATGCCGATATCCCGTGAAAAAATAAGGTTAGGGATAGGCGCAAAAATCATTTCAGTTTCATTCAACGAGCCCGAAATAATGATTTTAGCCAACTCAACTGGCGGTGTATCAATCAATTTTAACTGCAGGCGGTAGTTGCAGCTTTCTATGGCGCAAACTGAGGCTACCAGTTTTTTGCGAATATCGGCCTCCTGCAAAATATCTTCCAGCAATGTTTGTATTTCAATTACCTTATCTGAAGCGTGGAAGTTTTTATTATCGGGTTTAAAAAATGAGCGTCTGTCTTCTTTTGAATCGATTTTTTTTAGTTTACCTTTTATCTTATCAGGGTCCAAAAAATACATTAACAGTTTAACGTAGTAATCGTATTCATTTTTACGCATGGTATCCAGGTGGACAATGTCTTCAAAAAGCCAATCCTGAGCTTTTGAAGGAACTACTTTACCCAATCCGTTATCCGGACTATGGATTAATAGAGCGCGAAGGTTACCAATTTCGGAAGTTACATCTAATTTAAAATCGCTATTGCTAAGTATCATAAATGGTTTGTAGATGAGGCAAAGATAGTGAATTATTGATGTTAGTTTGAAAATGGGGCACGTGTCGACAACCGCGAAAACGAAACCGCCTTTAAATCTTTTAAACACACTTTTGCTAAATTTAACAGGTTCATATCTTAGCGAATTCCCCAATTCGGACTTAAATGATTATTTTTGCAGGATGAATTTTATTATTGAAACTACCCTTAAAGCAGTTAAACATTTATACAATACGGATATTTCTGCAGCAGACGTAAACTTGCAGGAAACCCGCAAAGAATTTGAAGGGCAGGTTACCATAGTTACTTTTCCATTTACCAAATTTTCGAAAAAATCACCAGAGCAAACCGGAACTGAAATAGGCGCTTTTCTACAAAATGAATTAAAGGAAGTATCCGGATTTAACGTAATTAAAGGCTTTTTGAACGTTTCCTTGTCCAACGAATATTGGATCAATCAATTATACAATGAAATTTTGCCTGATGATTTTGCTGTTATTGAACCCAATGGCAAAAAAGTAATGGTTGAGTATTCTTCACCAAACACAAATAAACCATTGCACCTGGGCCATGTGCGTAATAACTTATTAGGGTTTTCTGTATCTGAAATTTTAGCAGCGGCGGGGTATCAAGTGATAAAAACTAACCTGGTTAATGACCGGGGTATACATATTTGTAAATCGATGTTAGCCTGGCAAAAGTTTGGCAATGGCGAAACGCCGGAATCATCTGGCCTGAAAGGCGACCATTTGGTAGGCAAATACTATGTAATATTTGACAGAGAGTACAAAAAACAACAGGAGGAGCTAAAATCCGCAGGCCAATCGGAAGAGGAAGCAAAGAAAAATGCTCCACTAATTAAAGAAGCCCAGGAAATGCTGCAAAAATGGGAGGCAGGTGATGAAGCTGTGATTACCCTTTGGAAAACGATGAATGGCTGGGTTTATACTGGCTTTGCCGAAACCTATAAAAAGCTTGGCGTTAGCTTCGATAAATTCTACTACGAGTCTGAAACTTACCTGTTAGGGAAAGATATTATTGAAGAAGGCCTTGAAAAAGGAGTATTTTATAGAAAAGATGACAACTCCGTTTGGATTGATCTTACTGCTGACGGATTAGATGAAAAACTTGTTCTGCGTTCTGATGGGACATCGGTATACATGACCCAGGATATGGGTACTGCCCAACTTAAATATAATGACTATCACATGGATAGATCTATTTATGTGGTAGGTAACGAGCAGGATTATCATTTCAAAGTATTGTTTACCATACTAAAAAGATTAGGTAAAGAAGGTGCAGATGGTTTATTCCATTTATCATACGGAATGGTTGATTTGCCATCAGGTAAAATGAAATCGCGTGAGGGAACCGTTGTTGATGCTGATGATTTAATGAGTGAAATGGAGCAAACTGCCAAAGAGCAAACCGAAGCGATGGGTAAGGTTGATGATTTTACGGCGGATGAGAAACAATCGCTATATCATATTATTGGTATGGGCGCGCTTAAATATTTTCTGCTTAAGGTTGATCCAAAAAAACGTTTATTATTTGATCCGAATGAATCGGTAGATTTCCAGGGACATACCGGGCCGTTTATTCAATATACTCACGCCCGTATCAGGTCTGTCTTAAATAGGGCCAATATTATTAACGAATATAATTCTTATTCAAACTTAGCAGTTGAGGAGCGGGATCTTATTGTCAGTTTAACTCAATTCCCCGATGCTATTAAAAATGCTGCTGAAGCCTATAGTCCTGCTGTAATAGCTAACTATGTTTACGAGCTTGCTAAAGTATATAACAAGTTCTATCACGAAAAATCCATTTTGCAGGCTGAGGATGAGGAATCGAAACAATTCAGGCTGCGTTTATCTGCTGCCTCAGGAAAAGTAATCAACAAAGGGATGAAATTACTGGGTATCGAAGTACCTGAAAGAATGTAATTAAATATATAGATAGCAGTTTTTATTGGCTTTTTATACCACTAAAAACCGCTAATTTTATCTCTGTTTTAATTCCAACGACCCTGATGCCATCTGTAGCCATGGTTGGTATGTTCCCATGAGCCCTTCCGGTAAGTATGTCCGGGTCTTGCTCTATCCCAATGTCCACGAGAGTATTCATAATGACCTCCGTTCCAGCCCCATTCGCCATCAATCCAAATAGCACCGTCATAGGGCGGGGCAGGCCTTTCATAAGTAGGTTCAACGGGTTGCTCTGTAACATAATAGCTTCCGGCACATGATGCCAGAAATAAGGATACCGCCAGGGTAAGCATTAATCCTAATTTTGATATTGTTTTCATTTTGTGAATATGTTTGTTTGGTAGTATGACAAACAACATCAAAAAAAGTTTAAAATATCAGGTTTTAATTGAATGACCATCAGCTTATTGGTACAAAAATCAAAAGCGATATCCCATGCCAAATTTCACTCCCTGATCCAGCAACTGACCTCCGCTTTTATCATTAAAAGCATCCATTGCGTGGGCCTGTAAAAAGGGGTTTATAAATAAAATCACCTTATTTATATAATATCGCCCCCCAATACCCACTCCAAATCCAATACCGCTTTTGTCAGCTACAATTTTATCAGACTGATGGTTGGTTTCAAAATCAGCAATAATACCAGCATCGGCAAACAGGTATTTAAAGAATGTAAAGTTTGCATAAACGGGAATTGATAACATCCTTATGCTGGCAGGTTGTGGCCTGAAAGTAGGTTGATAAGCATCTTCATAATTCCATAAAACATTGTTTACAGAATATTCTATTCCAGTTTCAATAGAGAAACATTTGGTTAAACTGCGCCGATAATTTAATCCATAAATATCTTCACCTTTTCCCTCGTATCCAGGGCCGCCTGTTCCAATAGCTGTTATGCTATTTCCGGCAAAACCATATACAACGGACAGATCATTTTTCATCTGGCAATAAGCCATTGAGCTCGTTAAAATAAAAACTAAAAATAGTACGGGGCGCTTCAATGTGATTGGCGTTAGGTAAATAGCTGTTATTCTTTCAGGCTGTAAAATACTAAAAAATAAGAGGTTATATTATTTTCTAAATAATATAACCTCTATAGAAAATTTCTCTATCACTTTAAGTATTTCTTATTGCATATCAGGCATCTATATCTATCCTTTTTTATACTTATCAGCAACAACCAGTTCCTTGCTTCCTTTATTATATTGATAAAAGCCAGTGCCCGATTTTACACCCGTATGTCCTGCTGTAACCATATTCACCAATAACGGGCATGGCGCATATTTTTGATTGCCAAAACCATTGTATAAGACGTTTAATATAGCCAGACAAACGTCAAGTCCTATAAAATCGGCTAATTGTAATGGGCCCATAGGATGCGCCATTCCTAATTTCATTACGGTGTCTATTTCTTCAACTCCCGCAACGCCTTCATATAGGGTATAGATGGCTTCATTTATCATCGGCATTAAAATACGGTTGGCCACAAAACCAGGATAATCATTCACCTCAACCGGAACTTTGTTTAGCTTTTTAGAAAGCTCCATAATGGTATGGGTAACCTCGTCGGTTGTTGCATAACCACGTATTACCTCAACCAATTTCATAATCGGAACCGGGTTCATAAAATGCATACCAATAACATTCTGAGGTTTTTTGGTGACTGATGCTATCTGTGTAATTGATATTGATGATGTATTGGAAGCCAGTATTGCGTTCTCTTTACAAAACTCACTTAGCTGTTTAAATAAGTTGAGTTTTATTTCCCGGTTTTCTGTTGCGGCTTCTATTACTAAATCAGCGTCAGCCGTAGCGGCTTTCAGATCGGCAAATGCAATTATATTGTTTAACGTTTCTATTTTGAGCTGCTCGCTGATAATTTCTTTTTTTACTTGTCTGTCCAGATTGCCAGCAATGGTTTGTATTGCCCGGTTTAAAGCATCCTGGTTAATGTCAACCAGCGCAACTTTAAAGCCATGCTGGGCAAAAGTGTGTGCAATACCATTACCCATTGTACCCGATCCAATAACGGCTATATTTTTCATGCTGTAGTTTATATTTTGTTTGACAGTTAAAGTTTGATATGGTTTCCGGCTGCAATTATAGTTTGTTTATCGATGGTATTATAATCCGGAACGTGACCTAAAACTTCAATGCCTGTGTAATTTACAATATATTCTTGTGAGTACTTATCTTCTGAACCATTGAAAACAATGCCTTTTATGGGTATTTCCCATTGCTTTAATACAGAAATTGAAAGCAAAGTATGATTGATACTCCCTAGATAGTTTTTTGAAACAAGGACGACTTCCGCGTTTAATTGCTTTATGAGGTCAATTATCAAAAATTGATTATTCAAAGGTACCATTAATCCACCTGCGCCCTCAATTATTAAAGTATTAGCGGTTTTGGGAATAATAAATTGATGAGCATCAATCAAAACCCCGTCTATTGCAGCCGATTTATGTGGCGAAAATGGTTGCGATAACCGGTAAGTCTCCGGATGAAAAACAGAAATCTGATTACTAATCAAATCTCTAACAGTTAACGTATCGCTTGTTTCTAAATCACCCGATTGAATAGGCTTCCAATAATCGGCTTTTAGTTTTTCAACAATTATAGCTGATATTAAAGTTTTGCCTATTCCGGTTCCAATTCCTGTAATAAATATCGGCCTGTTAATCATTTATAAAGCTGTTTATTTTCTCTGTTAATAAAATTATCTCACTTTCGGTATTAAAAGCATGCAGGCAAATCCTTATTCTTTCGCTACCTGCAGGAACTGTGGGGCTTAATATTGGCCTAACGTCCAAGCCGCTATTTTGCAATAGTGAAGCAAGTTCTCTGGCTTTATCATTATTATTCAATATCAAACATTGAATAGCACTATCGCTATCTATCAGCAAACTCCGCGCACCATCCCCAATTTGTTCTTTAAAAAAGACTATATTATTCTTGAGTACAGCTATTTGATTGTTTGCCATAGACAAAAGCTTATAAGCCATTTTTATAGAAGCAAAATGATGCAAAGTAGGAGCGGTTGTATAAATAAAAGATCTCGCAAAGTTGATCAGGTAGTTTCTTAACAAATTACTGCCAATTACTGCTGCGCCATGGCATCCCAGGGCTTTACCGAAAGTAATTACCCGTGCGAATATCCGTTTACTTGTTGTTTCATCAATTAACCCGTATTTGTGCAAGCCAAGCGCGTGGGCTTCATCCACAATTAACGCTGCATTATACTTTTCAGTTAAACGCAGTATATCATCAATGGGAGGGGTATCGCCGTCCATGGAGTAAACACTTTCAATAACAACATAGCAATTTCCTCTGGCTTGTTTTAATTTATCTTCCAAACTGAGCAAATCATTATGTTTAAAAGTATAACGGTTTGCGTAACTCAATCTCGCTCCATCAATAATAGAAGCGTGTATCAGTTCATCTGTTATAATGGTATCGCCACGTTGTGGGAGAGACGAAAATAGGCCCAGATTGGCATCGTAACCGGAGTTAAATATTAAACAAGCTTCGCTATTATGGGTGACTGCAATTTGTTTTTCCAGCTCTTCTATGTAGGTTGAGTTTCCGGTCAACAACCTTGATCCGGTTGAGCCATTTGATATCGTGTGATGAAGAGTTATCTCTTCATCAATCATGGTTTTTAATAAAGATGATCTTGAAAACCCTAGATAATCATTAGAACAGAAATCAATCAACGTGGATTCGGGTTTCAGCGTTCTATAATTGCCCGCGCTTTGTCGTTCTTCTAATTTTCTTTCGATAGATTTTTCTATGTCTCCCACGGCAATGATTTGTACAAAAATAAAAAAGCGCCCGGTTTAAAGGGCGCTTTTTTATTTTTGTTTTAGCATGAAGGGTTAGTTGCCTCCACCACCGCCACCTTGTTTCATTCTGTCCATTCTTTCCTGCATTATTTTATCATAAGCAGTAGCCTGGTCGGGGGTTAAAATGGCTCTGATTTTTGCATTGGTATCTTTCATTAATGGCATCATACCCTGCATCATTGCATCTCTATCGCCATTTGCAGCAGTTCTGATGCTGTCTCTTTTAGCCGATTGAGCAGTTAAGATGGTAACAATCTTTGCTTTTTGATCGTCACTTAAATTTAATTGCGTTTGTAATGCGCCCGCCTGATCCGCAGGACTTCTTCTCATACCGCCGCCACCTTGTGCACGGCAAAAAGCTGTAACTCCCAAAAGGAAACAGCACATCAACAAAATTTTTCTCATCATTTTTCAGTTTTATTGTTTGATAAAGATATACCGTTATGGTTTAATAACGGGCATGTAACTTAATTGTTGCTCATATTAAAGAGGAAGCTGCTACAGCGTAAACATCTATTACAATTAAATTAATATCATTATTGAATAAATATATTATCTTATTTTTAATAACACAACGTTTTGCACCAATGAAATACCCTTACCTTTTTATACTCATTATATTTACCCTGGCAACTTCAGCACAGCAAAAACTGCCAGTCATTAAAGCAAGTTCCACAAATGTATCCATTAATGACGGCGGCTATTTTAATAAAGACGCATGGAGGCTTTCCCCAAAAGCCAAACCAGATATTTTTACAGCAGACAGAACAAGAAAAACAAAATGGGTTACCTTTTATACTGATATTGATTCTATCAGTGTTAAAGTAAAACCAGGGACAAGGTATAACTTTATAATACTCCTCAACGGAAAAGACTCCTGCTATACACAAATTGCAAGTGCAATAATGCCGCAAAGCCAATTAAAAAATGCTGTAGAAACGCATGATACTATCCCTTTTAGCCTTACTCCTTATAATGCTATACAGGTAAAAGCTGTTATTAATAATACTGATTCAATAAATCTTTATTTTGATGTCAGTTCTTTTGATTTTCATTTAACAAAAGCGGCATTTTTAAAGAAGACAAAATTGCTACCCAACCAGGCTGATGTTGCATTAGGTAAAGCAAGTCCTGATTATAATCATTTAAACAAGGTGTTTAAATTACAAATGGGGACTTTAATTTTAAATACCGCCGACATTTTTCCTACTTCGGTAACTTCAAACGATATGGACGGCAGGTTTGGCTATAACATATTTGAAGGAAAACAAGTTGAAATTGATTACGATCATAGTATGATGATTATCCATTCAAAACTGCCGAAGATTTCAAAAGAGTATATTAAATCTAAAATGGAATTTATTCGTTCATTCGGTTGCATAAAGGGAGCTTTTTATGTTGACGGCAAAATTTACACCGGTAATTTCATAATGGACACCGGTTCTGATCAAGCCATTATTTTAGATAGCGCTTGGGCAAGCCAACAAAATTTCATAGAAAATTTAAAGCTGATTAAGTTGACTGTACTTAGAGATCCAAGAGGAGTGAAGTACGAAACCAAAACGGTATTGTGGCCTATGTTTAAAATCGATAATTTTCAATTTAGTAATATCCCGACACTTGTTTTAAGCGGCAAAAACCCTTTAGGCTTTGAGATTAACTACTTGGGTAATGATCTTTTAAAACGACTTAATATAATACTTGATTTTAAAAACGACTTTATATACTTAAAACCAAATAAATTAATGAATTTAAAATACAAAGGAAACTCTTAGGTAAAAGTTCCCTTTGTGTTTTTTAACACTTAGTTATTGCTTTGCAGATTTGAAATAGAGCGTTGCATTTGCGCCATCATAGCAGTTAAGCTTTCAAGCGTTGGCTCGGGGGTGGGCATTGGCAAGTGTGTGGAGATGTATGCTTTTGCTTTCCATATTTCCAAAATATCTTCGCCGCTTATTTCGTAAGGTTCGTAAACCGGGTTATCGGAAACTAACTTTAATTTCTTATTGTCTTTAAATTTGTTTCCGATACGTTTGTAAACAACGCCGTCGCTTTTTGAAATAACCACATAAGTTTCGGCTGTTTTAACATCCGCCCAGTTTTCAACATACTCGCCTATAATAATAGTACCTGTCTGTAGCGGAAGCATCGAGTCTCCTTTTATTTCAAACGCGCGGTAAGTGCCCTGTTTAAACATCGGCAAATAAAATTTCGGCAATTGTGCCACAAATTCCGGATCGGCATAACCGTTTAAATAGCCCGCGCTTGCCTTCATTGGCACCAGTTCTATATTCTCATTTTCGTCTTTATCAACAGAAATACTTAAAACCCGCAGATTAGCCGGGTTGCCTTTAGGCTTGGGCGCCCACTTTTCATCTATAACTTCGTTAATAAAGTCGTCAATTGATATATCAAAAAACAATGCTATTTTTTTTAGTAAATCATATTTAGGGTCAGCCCTTTCTTCTTCGTAAGCCCCTACAAGTGACCTTTTTATGCCTATTTCATCAGCAAATTGCTGTTGTGTAAGGCCTTTCTTTTTACGAAGGAATTTAATATTTGAAGGAATATTTGACATAAAATTTGGAATTGCTAAAATTATTAGTATTTTTATGCTCATAAAATTAGTAATTTTTTTTCAACCAGCAAATTTTATTATTAAATGAAACGCTTTATCTATATCATCACCGACAGAAACCGTAATAACCTGCATGTAGGCTTATGTTCAGACCTATTAAAAACGCTTGAATTTTACCGTCAAATGCCTACTTTATTTTTCGATAACTCTAAACAACTTAATCGCCTTGTTTATTTTGAGGAGATAAATACCGAAGAACAAGCAATGGAAAGGTTTAAAATGGTGAGCACTTATACCAGGCCCCAAAAAGAAAAAATGATCAGACCTGTAAACCCGGACTGGGTAGATCTGACCATTGGATTAAACTTTGAAAACGGCTTAAGAGTTAGGCCTCAAATCCGTCCGTCAATTAATTCGCAAAGAAAAGCGGTTACTTTTTAATAAATATTAAAGCACCGGAATTCATGCAATATCTTTTTCCGCCGCGATCAGCAGGGCCGTCGTCAAATACATGGCCCAAGTGTAAGCCTGTGCTGCGTTCAATAACTTCATCGCGATCCATGCCGAAGCTGGAGTCCCTTACTATTTCTACTTTTTTAGAATCTACAGGTTTTACAAAGCTGGGCCATCCTGTACCGCTGTCGAATTTATCATCCGAGGAGAATAAAACCTCACCCGTGGCTGCGCTTACATAAACTCCTTTTTGGTGATTTTCATCATAAGCATTGTGAAAAGGTGACTCTGTTCCACTTTCAACCATAATGTAATATTGATTAGCGGTGAGTTTCTTTTTCCATTCAGCAGGCGTTTTACTCATTTTACGCTTCGGGTCGTATTGTTTAATCTGCTGACTTTTACTTTGCTGGCAGCCAAATATCATAATAATACTCAGCAACAGTATTGTTAAAACTGATTTTTTCATAGTGTAATTTTTTAAGTAGATTATTTATACAGCAAGTACTACTGTTTGATATCAATTACGTAAAAAATATAGAAACAGTTGTTTTAACAGATTTTTATATCGGCTTAATTTTAGGTATTAAAACCGCATTTACTACATGCAGCAGTCCGTTACTTTGTTGAATATCAAATTTACTAACAATGCTTTCGCCGCCATTTTCGTCAATTAAAACGATATTCCGGTTACCGTCTATTTTAGCTATAAGTTTACTACCGGCAATGGTGGTAAAAATGGCCTGCCCATTGTTTGCATTAATTTTTCGTTGAATATCGTGCACGCTCAATCTGCCGGCAACGGCATGATAAGTAAGTAAATAACTTAAATCAAATTTATGCGTCGGTTTTAAGAGCGTATCCAATTGTCCGTTAGGAAGTTTATCAAAAGCCTGATTTGTTGGCGCAAATACCGTTATTGGCCCCTTACTTTTAAAAGTTTCTGTTAAGCCGGCACTTTCTATTGCATTGGTTAATACTGAATATTCTTTTGATTGGGCTATATTTTCAATTACATCATTTGATGATATCATGGTTGCTCCATCCACAATTTTCACCTTTCCCCACTTCGCTTTTACAGTGTCCATTACAGGTTCTGTAAGCGCCGTTTGCTGGGCAAACAGGGTTGAACCACTTAAAACAAGGTAAAAAATAACAAACCATTTTTTCATGCCGCAAAACTAATATAAAAACAAACAAAAATTAATCTTTAGTTACATTGTATCGTATTAACAAAGTAAATATTTAGTCACAAACCTGTAACAAAAAAGCTCACCTACAGCCACTATCCTCTTAGTTTTAAGATATTTACCAACCAGGGGTAAACCCTAAACCAAATACCGGCTTGGTAATATCTGTACGGTTAAATGGAAATGCCAGGTAAGGCTCCAACACAAAGGCGCCAAAAAAGTTCACCCTAATTGATATACCCGCACTGGTTGCGGGCACTCGTTGGGTAGAGCTATAAACTGGGCCAACCACCTGCTTTCCATTAGGGCCAATTACTGGATTGCCATTCGAGTCAACTTCAGGTGCGGTGCCAATTACATCGGGGCCCGATTGAAATTTAATTTGGTCGCCGGCGTTCCAGGCCAAACCAGCATCAAAAAACAGGTTCAAATCTGTAAATAGAAACCTCGATTTAAATTGCGATAAGCGTTCAGGCCCTGTAAGTGGAAAGCGTATTTCAACATTAGCCACAGCAATACGATTACCTGATAACTGATCAATAGTAAAACCATTTGTAGGTATTTTACCTGTGCTACTATAAAATGTTTGCGCCTCATACCCTCTAATCAAAAAAGGATAACCTACATATTCCTGATACAAATTCCCGGTATTACCAAAGCGGCCATAACCATATAAGCGGAAAGCCAGGGTAAACGGCTCAACACGCACATATTCGCGCAAATCAATAGTAGGCGCAAAAAACTGATAAGTACCAAAATCATATTCAGCCTGTAAACGGTAGCGATAACCACTTAATGGAGCAGTTACCCCAAAAAAGGAATTGTCGCCAACCAGGGCCGTATTTACGTTATAAAGTGTAAACGGTGATAAAATAACGCCGTTATTTGTGGTTTCAGCGTTGTATGTTGAATTCGGCACATGGGTATGTGTATAATTGAGTTCATTGCCCAAGGTATCATAAGTAGTTGTATAGCGGTCAACTCTGTAATAATAATGTGCGGCACCGGTACCAAATTCCACGCGGGTTTTCTTTGTAATAGGATAGGAAGTAAATAATGAAAGCTGATCCTGGAAAATACGGATCAAATCGAAATTTTCGTTTACTGCCGGGGCATTTTGATAAGTTGTTGCTACAGTACTATAATTCGCTGTTTGAAATGGTATATGCGATATGCTTACCCCAAAATTCCATCGCCCTTGCTGATTAATATAAGTAAACTGTCCTCCAAAATCATAAACTTCGCCATTTACAGCTAAACCGGCATAAATTTGATTTCTACCTAAAATGTCGCTAAAAACCCCCTGTACACCACTTGACAAACCTGTACCAAATTGACTTACCGTTGCACCAACCCCACTGCTTGCCAGGTAATCCATTTTAAATAATGGCTTATAGGGAACGTTTTTTATTGAGTCGGCAGCTATTTTGGGATAGGCGAGATAATTGTTTAAGTTAGAGTTTATCAGATCAACTCCCACTGAACGCGCAGGCGGTAATGTGCCGGCATTGAAATTTGTTTCCTGCCCGTCTATAATCACCGGTTTAAAATCAGACGCTTTTGCATTATAGAGCGCATATTTTTGAGCCCGGTAATAAGAGTATACAATATCGTTATTGTTTGAAATACTTAATGCGGGAGAGTATTCAGTAATACCGCAGATACCCGTAAACAAATTAGTCATTTGTTCAACTTTTCCGCTTGCAGGCGTATAGCGATACATGTTTCTGAACCCATCTTTATTTGATAAAAAATAGATCTGCGTACCATCCGACGAGTATTGAGGATTTAGATTATTTGCGCCATTAAATAATTTAATATCTGTCACTTTACCACTCGCAATATCTAACTCCTCTAAATTAAAGGTAATGTCCTGCGACGGTGACTTATCGTAAGTAGTTCGATCGCTTGAGAAAACGATCTTTTTCCCATCTCTCGAAAAGCTTGGTTGATAATCAGAATATTTGTCGTTAGTAAGCTGCTTAACCTCTTTGGTATCAAATCGATATAAATACAAATCACCCTGACCTTCAGCTAATCCCTGAAAAACGATACTTTTTCCATCAGGCGACCAGGACAAGTTGCTAAATTGTTCTGCCTTACCCATGGAGACATCGTCAACAATAGTACCTGAAGCAACATCAACCACCAACATCCTGTTACGGCCCTTATTAAATACGCTGAATGCAAAACGTCTGCTATCCGGCGACCATGCCCCAGCCGATTCTATAAAGTTAAACTCATCAATGTGTGTATTGGATATTTTGCTCGTAAGCTTTCGGATAATTTTCCCCGTTTGGGCATTGGCTAGAAAAAGATCAATAGTGAAAAGCTTTTTTTCTGACAAAAATGCAATGTACGTTCCATCGGGACTAATAGCAGGAGCAACGTTCATCTTACCTGAATTGTGCTCGTCTATTATTCTGTGCCCAACCGGAATCTGTAATGTATCTTTTAAGTAAGGTTTATAAGTAGCCTCAATGGCGCTTTTCCATAAATCCGACAAGTTTTTGTCATCGTATCCAAAAGTGCGCTTTATGCCATTTGCCAGTCCGAAGTGAGCCACATTTTTAAAGAAAGGCACAATCACGGTATCGCCGTAAGTTGATCCGATAAACGACCAAAAAGCTTCGCCATAACGATAAGGGAAATACTTATTGGATTCGGTGAGATCTTTTATTGTTGGAATATCATGATTAAGATAAGCGTCCCGCATCCACATAGCCGTATAAGAATCCCTCTTGCCTAATGACAGGTATTCGGCCATACCTTCAATCATCCATAAAGGCAAATTGTTGATATTTTCAAAGTTTGATGAGTCTTTTCCCAATAAAAGATGATATTGAAAAGCATGTACCAATTCGTGTCCTATAACATGCCGGGTCATCTGGTTAGTTTCCATTACCGGCATAACTACCCTGTTTTTTAACCCTTCGGTTATACCTCCTGTGCCTACATCAATATCGCCATCAATTGCCGTTGTTTGTTGAAAATCGGGATGATTAGCATATAAAATAATGGGATTAGGCTTTTTAAAAGTATCTCTAAAAATCTGTTGGTGAAGTGTGTACCAAACCTCGCTTTCCTGTGCAAAGCGCTTAATCATACTATCGTTTTTCAGATAATAATAGATCTGAAAATGCGGTGTTCTGTAAACTTTAAACTTTAATTTTTTATAGCGAACCTTGTTTTGACCAAAGTATTGTGCTTTGGCCTGCGTATTTATCAACACAGTACCCAAAACACAAATTAAGATATAGAAATATTTTTTAGCCTTAATAATCAAATCAGGGTTGTGTTTCTTCATACAGTGATAATAGATAAAGGTAAATTTAAACAAAAGTTAGTAAGATAATTTCGGGTTGACTAAGTAAATAAATCATTTGTTAAAAATTAACAGTAATGAAGCATTAACTTAACCAACCCGTAATCTCTTAACGGTTTTGCGGAGTATTATCCGGTGTTGGTTCCTGATCTGGTTTAGTTTGTTCAGTTTTGGTTGTATCAACCGGCCTGAACAGGCTATCAGTATCTGCAGAGTCAACTGCTAAATGCGGCGAAGGGCAATCGTATTTTTTGGTGATTTTAGTCCAGGGTTTTGGAAATAATCCGTAGGTATAACCAGACTTTGGATCAGCATAAACCTTCTGCATAAAGGCACCAAAAATAGGAAGTGCTGTATGTGAACCTTCACCTGTTTCTGATGTGGTAAAATGAACACTTCTGTCATCGGCACCAACCCATACGCCAGTTACTAAATCTTTTGTTATGCCCATATACCAACCATCAACGTATCCAGTTGATGTACCTGTTTTACCACCTATCTGGTTATCTTTTTTCCATAAGCCCGGGTATTCCCATAAAGCCTGTGAGGTACCACCCGGTTCTTCCATACCACCACGGAACATATACAGCATCAGCCAGGCAGTTTCTTCACTTAGTACTTTTTCCGATTTCAACGTAAACTCATCCAGCACATTGCCTTGCTGATCAGTTATTTTGGTAACCAGCAGAGGGTCAATTTTTACACCTTTATTTAAGAATGTGCTGTATGCGCGCACCATTTCATAAACAGAAACATCGTTAGAACCCAAAGAAACTGAGGGGACTGATTTCAGCGGACTTTCAATACCGCATTTATGAGCATATTCAACTACTTTATCCCAGCCAACTTTTTCTGTTACCTGCGCGGTGATGGAGTTAACTGATTTGCCCATTGCCCAGCGTAATGACATTTGCAGATAAGAGAATTTAAAGTCGGCATTTTTTGGTTCCCAAACCTGTTGTTTACCCTCGTCTGTATATTTAATGGATACTGGCTGATCGGTAAACACATCGCAAGGGCTATAACCATTATCGATAGCCGTTAAATAAGCAAAGGGCTTAAATGTAGAACCTGCTTGTCTTCTGGACTGATTGACGTGATCGTAATTAAAATATTTATGGTCAATACCGCCAATCCACACTTTTATTTTTCCGCTTGATGGTTCTATGGTCATCATGCCGGTATTTAAAATACGGGTGTAGTATTTTATCGAATCAACACTTGAGAAAGTAGTATCCTTTTCGCCATTCCAGGTAAATACCGTCATGCGTTTAGGTTTCTCAAAATATTGATTGATGAGCGTGGTATTGTTATTATATTTTTTTTGAAGCAATTGATAAATAGGCAAACGTTCTTCGGCTTTTAATACAAAATCTGTTATCTCATTGCCATTTAAATCTCTCCACGGGTTTTTATTACCCCAAAGGTTATCAAAACGCTTTTGAAGCATTTTCATTTTTTCGGCCACTGCTTCCTCGGCATATTGCTGCAAACGTGGATCGATGGTAGTATAAATCTTTAATCCATCCTGATAAAGGTCATAATCATTATCGTGACACCATTTTTTTAGCCAACGCTCAACGGCCTGCCTTAAATACGAATCACCCTGACCTTCATTATCAACATAACTTAAATCAAGCGTCATTGGCTTTTTAATGTTGGTGTCATAATCAGCTTTCTTAATGTAATTATACTTCAACATTTGGCTTAAAACAGTATTTCTGCGTTCCAAAGAACGGTCCGGGTTGTTTATAGGGTTATAGGTTGACGTTGCTTTTAACATCCCTACCAGCGTTGCCGCCTGTGCAGGGTCGACTGCATCGGGGGCTTTATTGAAAATTTTTAACGAAGCCGTTTTAATGCCGAAAGTGTTGTTACCAAATGGCACCGTGTTTAAATACAGGGTAAGTATTTGCTGCTTGGTGTAAACATGTTCAATTTTAAAAGCTGTAAGCCATTCCTTGCACTTATAAACAATGGTTTTTATAACGGGCACATGTCTTAATATTCCCTGCGATTTCTTTTTGCGGGTCTCAAACAAATTCTTGGCCAATTGTTGAGTAATGGTACTGCCACCACGTTTATCGCCTTTGGCAGTTGACAAAATACTGGTAAAAAACGAATAAAAATCGACACCGTTATGCTTGTAGAACCTAACGTCTTCAGTAGCTACCAGGGCGTTGATGATATTTGGCGATATATTTTTAAATTCAACAGGCGAGCGGTTTTCTCGGTAATAGCGGCCAATGAGGGTGCCATCGGCATAATAAACTTCCGAGGCAAGTGATAGTGTAGGCGTTTTAATATCCTGCATATCAGGAGAATACCCAAAAAGCCAAAGGAAATTTAATTCAATTGAGCAGAAAAAAATGATAACAAAGTAAATAAAGATGACGAAATATCTTAGAAACCGGTTTTTTAAACGTCTGAACATGGGGTAAAGATGTAAAATTATGGCTCTAAATCATAGCCAGATTAACAAAAATTAACAACGTAATTTTAACAGGTAAATTTTAGGTTAACTTAGTATAAATCATTTTTGTTCTATGAAAAACATAATTAATGAATTTAAAATAACAAACGGCAAAAAATTTTCACTTAAAGACTATGATACTGCCTACACTGCTGATTTAAAAAAAGAAGATAGCGAAGCTGAATTAAAGGATCTGATTAAGCAAACAGCAGACCTTCAATCGGCTTTATATGCTGATGACCGGTATGCTTTGCTGATTATTTTCCAGGCGATGGATGCAGCTGGAAAAGATGGGGCGATAGCACATACACTATCAGGCTTAAACCCGCAGGGATGTGAGGTATATAGCTTTAAACAACCGAGCGCAGAAGAGCTTGACCATGATTTTTTTTGGAGACACTATAAAGCATTGCCTGAATTTGGCAGGATAGGGGTGCATAACCGGTCACATTATGAAAATGTGCTAATAACCAAGGTTCATCCCGAATTATTACTTAAAGAAAGGCTGCCCGGAATTAATTCCGTTAAAGATGTGAAAAAGAAGTTTTGGGAGCACAGATATGAAAGTATAAGAAACTTTGAAAAACATCTTACCGAAAACGGTACTGTCATTATCAAATTTTTTCTTCATTTATCAAAAGATGAACAAAAAGAACGGTTTCTGGAACGGATAGATAACCCGGAAAAGAACTGGAAATTCTCGGCAGCGGATATTTATGAGCGGGAGTTTTGGGACGATTATATGGATGCCTACCAGGAAGCCATCCAAGAAACATCAACCGAAAAATGCCCATGGTATGTACTTCCGGCAGATAAGAAGTGGTTTACGCGGACTGCCATTTCCCATATTATTTTAGAAACTTTAAAAGATTTGGATTTAAAGTATCCGGTTTTGCCAAAAGAAGAAAAAGCAAAACTTGAAGAAGCTAAAAAAATGCTATTAAAACATTAATTGCCTCTTCAAGCCTTAAACGTAAATTATAAATCAATCGCTTTTCCTTGTTCAGGAAATATAAGATTTAAATGCAAGGAATTCTCAGCCTTTAATTGTGTTTTTATTTTTTCAATTTCGTCCTGAGGTGGTTTAACGTGCGTAACAATGATGTTAAATCCCTTTAATTCATTATGTCCGGTCAGGTTTGCCAAATCGTTCATTTCCGTCATTAACCAATGGGGGGTAAGATGGCCAAACAAACTTTTATCGGGTTGTTCATTAGGGAACGAAGTTTCAATCATTATTGCTTTGAGCTTTTTGTTTTTTATCAGTGGCGCTACTGTTTGCCAAAGCTCATGTAACGAATGGCTGTGTTCCACTTCATCGGGCCCGGTATCACCCAAATACAATATATAAGCATCATTGCTTTTAACGAGGAAAGCCGTACTGGCTAAATTAAAGTGGCTCAATGGAAATGCAGTAACCTGCATCCATGTATTTTTTACGTTGATAGGTGTATTGGGCGTTAAAACCTGATAGTTGTATTTTTTCAATGTTGGTCGTTCGCCCTCATCGGCAAAGTTGGCCCAACTGTCCCAGGTAAAGTAATGTGTCTTTATTGTTTCGAGGCAACTCTTTAATCCGTAGATGCTTTTCGAAGAGTCAGCAGGTGAGCAGATGATTAGTCCAGATACGTGATCCAGGTGTGCATGAGAGATAAAATATCCTTTAATGTATTGCCTTAGCACCTGTTCGGCGGAGACAGGAAATACTTTATTATTAACAGCCTTTTCAATACCATAGTAAAGTGTGCCGGCATCTAAACAAATATAATTATTGGTTCCGCTGGCGGCAACCATATAGGCTGATAAGTTGCTTTCATCAATACCGCCTTTAACACCAAGCGGAACAATCCGAAAACTTTGCGAAAAAGCAGCACCGGATATTAACACCAAATTAATTATTGACAGAAGAATAAAATTACGACGCATAATAAGTTAAAATTTATTTAGGGATTTACTATTAAAAATTCACTCAATCACTATCTCATCTGCAAAAATATACGATGGACTTCCCTTGCTTTCGTGCCATTCGGGTAAGGCTCCGTACTGTTTTGCTATTATTTTAATATACCGCGTACTTACGTTTAAAGATCCAACAAAATCTTGTATCTGCGTATCCAGTTCTTTTATATCAATCTTAGTATTTACTGTGGAGGCAAGTTTATAATTAACTCCATCGTCAGAAATCCAGTACTGTACATATTGCGGGAAAACTATCCATGAACGTGTGTCTTGCAAAGTGCCCAAACTAACCTGCCTAACAGGCTTAATGGCTCCCATATCAATTATGGCAACCAGGTCATTACCCGAATATCCTTGCCAGTTACCCAAACGCCAGTTAGCTTTACCGCGGATGCCGTTTATTAAGGTATTATCGCCCTGGTCGGCGTAGTTTGGCAGATATTGATTTATGAGCGTTAATTTAATATCGTCTCTTAGTTTATTGAAAGTGCCTTCATCAACAAAGCTGGTTTTGTCACCGTCAATAGCTATAGCTTTTACAGTTGTGTTAGTTGATATGCCTATTGGCTGGGTATATAAAGTTGAATTAGCCGTTGGCGTAGTGCCATCAAGTGTATAATAAATTTTAGCTGAAGCATCGGCATCTTTTATTTCAGCGCTGATGGGTTGCTTAAAAGTTTTTGCTGGTGCAATCAGGTAAGGATTGGGTATGATAAAATTATCTGTTATTTTAGAGGTCGGTTTTTCTAACTCCTGCACAAATAGTTTATTGGGTAGTCTGCCGGTTAATACTTCAAACTCGCCGCCGTTAGCTATATCTTCGTAATTTAAATACAGTTTATTGTACGTCTTTTTATTGAGGCTCATGCCTTGTAAATAAATATTGCTGCGGCTAACACTTTCTCCAGGGCTCAGAATAGTAAACTTCTTTCCATTTTCAAGGTTGATAACAATCTTATCAAATTGAGGTACCCCAACCTGAAACTGCTGCTGGCCCGGAGCAATATTATAAATACCCAATGAACTTATTACATACCAGGCAGACATTTGTCCACAATCTTCATTGCCCGATAAGCCATCAGGATTATCCCTGTATTCTTCATTCAATATTTTATTGATGTAAAACTGTGTCTTATCGGGAGAATCGGTAAAGTTGTATAGGTAAGCCATATGGTGACTTGGTTCATTACCATGCGCATATTGGCCAATCAAACCACTAACATCGTCCTGCTGGCGGCCGGTTAATTTGGCGTCAGTGGTAAATAACTCATCAAGCTTGGCTTCAAAAGCATCTTTGCCACCCATACTTTGAATTAAACCTTCCATATCATGAGGCGCTAAAAAAGAATATTGCCATGAATTTCCTTCGGTGTAATTGTTGTTGATTTCGGTAGGCTCAAAAGGGGTGTACCAACCACCATTAACCCGCGCCTGCATAAATCCATTTTGGTTATTGAAGTTGTTTTTCCAGTATTGAGCACGCTGTATAAACTCCTTATAATCATCGGGTTTATTCAACATTTTTGCCATTTGGGCAATACACCAATCATCAAAAGCATATTCAAGCGTTTTTGAGACTGATTCAGGTTCATCGTCAGATAATACAACACCATTTTTGCGATACGAATCTAAACCGAACTGATTACGGTTTACAGCCGCTTTCATGGCTGCAAAGGCTTCATCAGCATTAAAGTCGCGTATGCCTTTTGCATAGGCATCAACTATCACCGGTATGGAATGATTCCCAACCATGCAAAAAGTTTCACTTGAAGCCAGGGGCCAAATTGGCAACAGACCGCCCTGTTCGTACATTGCCAGGAATGATTTTATAAAATCAGAAGTGCGTTTGCGATCAATTAAATTCAGTAGCGGATCTTCTGCGCGATAAGTATCCCACAACGAAAAAACAGTGTAATAATTAAAACCCTGGGCGGTGTGTACTTTCTGATCCATTCCCCTGTATTGACCATCAACGTCGTTATAAACATTTGGCGCCAACATAGCATGGTACAGGGCGGTGTAAAAAATTGTCTTTTTTGTTTTTGCGTAATCTACAAAAGCTACCTTCTTTTCCCTTTTTTGTGAACCGAAACCTGTACTTGGGTATGCATTGTTATTCTGCATAGCCTGTTGGGTGGTTGCATTAGGTCCGCCGCCTTCCACCTCGATTTTTGAAAGCTGATCTATCCACAAATCTTTTGCAGCTTTTTGGACCTTCTTGAAGTCGAAATCAGGTATTTCGGCATCCAGGTTTTTTAATGCGCCATCGGTACTTACCGATGAAATACCAACCTTGGCAATTACCTCGCCAGGGTTGCTAAAGCGGATATACATTTTTATATTTTTGCCCTGTATTTTAGTTTGTCCGGCCTGCAGCTCGTCATTACTTGCTATACCATACGTTTTAAAAGGCTTAGAAAATTTGGCATAAAAATATAACGATTGATTAGTGGCCCATGAACTGGAACGCCTGAAGCCACGAATTTCGTGATCGTTTACTACTTCAATCCATGAATCTAATACCTCATCCCTGTGCTGTAAATCAATTATAATATTTGCTTCGCTGGTATTTGGGAAATTATAACGATGCATACCGGCACGAGTGCTGGCTGTAAGCTCAACGTCGATATTATATTTATCCAGGTGTGTTTTATAATAGCCTGGCGTGGCAATTTCATTTTTCTTTTTAAATCCTGATTGATATTCCGTGTTTTTAAATTGAGGTTTCCCGGTTGTTGGCATAAAAAGGACATCACAATAATCAGCAATGCCGGTGCCGCTTAAATGTGTATGTGAAAAGCCGTAAACAGTAGTGTCGGTATAATAATAGCCCGAGCAGCCATCCCAACCAGTTAAACGTGTATCCGGACTTAATTGCACCATACCAAAAGGAACCACTGCACCTGGGTAAGTGTGACCATGACCCGCGGTGCCTATAAACGGATCAACAAAGGCAGTGTAATCTTTTTTTCGTTGTGCAGATGACGTTAAAACAAAAATCAGCATAAAACCTAATGGCAATATGCTGCGGGTTAGATATTTCATTTAAATATTAGATGTTTAAAAAGCGAAAATAACTTATTTGTATGAACCGTATATTAAACAGATTAATGAATTTATTCACAATAATCATCGTGATTTGCGGTCATACAAAAAATCAAATGATGTTAAACTCATCTGCATCCTTTAAGAAGGGCAAAGTGCGGCGTGTTTTCTTAACCTCATCGGCAATTACCGAAAAAGTATATACATCCTCTTCGTCGCGTTTGTAGTAAACCACATTGCCGTTAGGATCAATACAGGTAGAGTCGCCTGAATGATACACTTCATTTCCATCATGTCCAATTCGATTCAAACCAATTACATAAGCCTGATTTTCAATTGCCCTTGCAGGAATAAGTGTCCGCCAGTGCAGCGAGCGGCGTTCAGGCCAGTTAGCAACAATCAGTAATAAATCATATTCAGCATTTGCATTGCGCAACCATACCGGAAAACGCAGATCATAGCATATAGCAGGGCAAATTTTCCAGCCATTTAGTTCCACTACTAGCTTTTGAGTTCCGGCTGTGTACGTTTGATGCTCTTTCCCCAGTGCAAAAAGGTGGCGCTTATCATAACACTCGTAAGTACCATCGGCACGCATCCAAATTAAACGGTTGTAAAACTTGTCATTTTCCTTGATGATGATACTACCTGTTACAACACAATTATAATCCTGGGCTATTTGATGCATCCAATGCATAGTTTTTCCATTCATTGATTCTGCTAAATCGGTAGCATTCATAGTAAACCCGGTATTAAACATTTCGGGCAGGACAATCAGGTTGGTTTTTTCGCGAATGTTTGATAAACGCAGGGTGATGTTCTGTAGATTTTTGTCGATATTTTCCCAAAAAAGATATCCCTGAAAAAGAGTAATTTTTAGATTATCCATACTTTCTTTAGTTCCTGGTTAATAGATCATTTTTCAAGGCCTAAACCTTAATTAATGTTTGTTAATTTGAAAACGCCCCGGGTTAAATAAAAACTATTTAATTAACCATTAACTAAATTTTCAATAATCTATCAACGGCTTTATCTAAAGTTTCTTGCCTTTTGGCAAAACAAAACCTCAAAACATGGTGGTCTGTACCCTTACTATAGAACCCCGAAACCGGTATTGCGGCAACTCCAAATTCCCTTGTTAAACGCAATGCAAAATCACTATCTTTTTCATCAGTTATATTTTTATACGTAACAGATTGAAAATAGGATCCATAACAAGGCAATAATTTAAATTTACTTTGTTCCAACGCTTTTCTGAAATAGTCGCGCTTTTGTTGGAAAAATTCCGGAAGCGCCAGGTAACTATTTTCATTCTTTAAATACTCAGCAATAGCATGCTGAATAGGGGTGTTAACGCTGAATACTAAAAACTGATGCACCTTTCTGAATTCATTCATTAAAACTGAAGGTGCCATACAATAACCCACTTTCCAGCCAGTTGCATGAAATGTTTTGCCAAATGAAGCGACAATAAAACTACGCTGTTGTAATTCCGGATAACGAGCCATGCTATGATGAGTTTCACCATCATAAATCAAATGTTCGTACACCTCATCGCTTAATATCCAAATATCCTGTGTTTTTACAAGATTGCTTAATTCGTCAATATCCTCCTTATGCAAAATAGTTGCAGTAGGGTTATGCGGCGAATTAAGGATAATCATCTTTGTTTTATGATTAATAAGTCTTTTCACCATATCCCACGAAATACGGTAGTCCGGTGGCTCTAACTCCAGTGATTTTACGATTCCGCCCATCAACTTAATGGCCGGCCCATAACAATCATATGCAGGTTCAAAAATTATTACCTCATCATTAGGGTGAATCAAGGCGGTGATAGCGGTAAATATAGCTTGCGTGCCGCCGGCGGTAACAGTTATCTCGGTATCCGGGTTATAAACTGCTCCGTAAAGTCTTTCTGTTTTTTTTGCAATCTGCTCTCTCAAGGCCAATACACCAGCCATAGGCGCATATTGATTATGACCTTTTTTCATGGCCGTATTTACCAGTTTAACTAATTCAGGCGCGGTATCAAAATCAGGAAAGCCTTGAGAAAGATTAATTGCGCCAACTTCATTTGCCAAAGCCGACATGGTTGTGAAAATAGTGGTACCGGTTTGAGGTAATTTAGATATGATGGGTGTCATGCTCTGCTAAATTAAGCAAAAACCCTAAAAGCCTATCAAAATTATAGGCAAAAAGACTATGGGTTTTCAGGATTATTTTCAAATTTCGGGGGGCTTTTTTTAAATAAATTTAAAATTTATAGCTAATCCTAAATTTCACACTTCAAGCTTTGCCCAAAATGAATTTTTCCTTTCGACCCAATTATATAACTTAGTGGCATGAAGATGTTAAAATACCTTCCCTTATTTTGCCTGTTAGCTTTAACAATATACGCCTGTAACTCAAACAGAGAAAAAACAGTTCCGGTTGTTGGCTTTGTTGATGCTTTTGAAGATGCCAGCATTGCGCCAGCAAGAGCTGGTTTTATAGATGCATTGTCTAAAAATGGTTTCAGCGAGCGTCAAAAAAATGTAAAAATAGAATACAGGAACGCGGAAGGAAGTATCCCCACCTTAACGCAGATTGTAAACTATTTTGTATCAGAAAAAGTAGATTTACTGGCCACCTGCACAACGTTATCATCAATCACTGCCGCACAAAAAACTAAGACTATACCTATCTTCATGATGGTATCCCCAACCATTAAATTGATGAAATTACAAAGCGCTGGGGGCCAGGTGCCCGATAACTTGTTTGGCGCAGTTGAAGACTTGAATTACATCGACACTTCATTTTCAAATATTCCTAAATTTTTAAAGCCGAAATCGGGAAAATTAGTTGTTGGAATGATCTACAATCAATCGGAGCCACAGTCAGTAGATGCTAAGGAACGCATTGAGGTATTGGCAAATAAATTGAATATTACCTTGGTGGCACTGCCGCTTAATTCCTCAGCTGAGGCCCAGTTGGTAACCCAATCATTATTGGGGAAAAATATTGACGCTTTTTTCGCCAATCCTGATAATACCGTTTTTGCCTCGTTTGAGACGATTTTAAAGAGTTGCGACCAGAAGAATGTTCCCATTTTTACCAGCGAAGCAGGCTTGGTACAACGCGGAGCTGTAGCCGCTTTTGGTGCCGATATTTATCAATGGGGATATCAAGCCGGTGAACAAGCTGCACAGTTTCTTAAAACGCGCAGCACTCAAGGTTTACAGCCTGAAATGGTTAAAATAAGAAAACGGGTATACAATCCCGCAGCTGCCAAAAAATATAATATTACGGTACCGTCAAACTTTGAACCTGTAAAATAAATGGATTTTTACCTCACTGCATTATTACAGGGACTGTGCTTTTCGGCACTTGCACTGGGTATTTATATTTCCATGAAGATTTTTAACATTCCCGATATAACCACGGATGGCAGCTATACATTAGGAGCGGTTATTACCGCATTATTAATTAAGCATGGTGAACCGACTTATGTTACTTTAATTTCTGTAGTATTAGCCGGTGGCTTGGCCGGAGCATTAACAGGTATTATCCATACCAAATTAAAGATTAATGCTTTGCTGGCAGGTATACTGGTAATGACGGCACTTTATTCGGTAAACATATCAATAATGGGTACATCTAACCTGCCGCTAATCAACCTGTCATCATTATTCACCTTAATAAATATATCCGCCAATCTCAACTATAACACTTTTTGGATATTATCCATTTTCGTAATTGTGATAACACTCCTTATAGGTTATCTGTTAAAAACTGACTTCGGCGTTTCGATGCGCGCCACAGGCAACAGCGAATCAATGATCAGATCGCTCGGCGTAAATACCGACAGAATGAAAATTACTGGTCTTGCCCTGGCGAATGCTTTAACCGCTGTAAGCGGTTATTTGGTCAGTCAGCAACAAGGCTTTACAGATATCAGCATGGGTATAGGTATTGTTATTATTGGGCTGGGATCTGTAATTATAGCTGAAACTTTAATCAATTGGCTTAAAATTACTTCGATCTGGTTAAGCCTCGTACTTGTACTTGGCGGAGCCATCATATTTCAATTGGTTTTAGCGATAACACTCGATATAGGTGTAAATCCGAACTTGTTAAAAATAGTAACTGCGGCATTTGTATTGCTGATAGTAAGTTTACCACGTATATCATTCAGAGGAAGTCAAAATGATTGATATTAATAGCGTAAACAAAACCTTTAATACCGGTAAACCCAATCAGGTAAATGCTGTTAGTGGAATTGATCTGCATATTAAAAGTGAAGAATTTTTGGTTATTGTGGGCGCTAATGGCTCCGGCAAAACAACTTTGCTTGATATGGTAGCCGGAAGTGTTTTCCCCAATTCAGGGACGATAAATATCGACGGAGTGGATGTAACTAAGTTGCCAGACCATCGCAGAAGTAAATGGATTGCACGTGTTTTTCAAAACCCATTGAGTGGCACGGCGTCTGATTTAAGCATCCTGGATAATTTCCGGCTGGCATCCATCCGTACCAAAAAGAAAGGTTTATCTATCGGCATTAATGATACTTTTAAAAATCAGGTAAAAGAAAAAATATCAACCCTCGGCATGGGACTTGAAAATAAAATTGAGCAGCCCATGGGTACATTATCGGGAGGACAGAGACAAGCACTTACTTTGTTAATGAGTGTGATGGATAGCTGCAAGGTTTTATTGCTCGATGAGCCAACTGCCGCGCTCGATCCACGTTCGGCTGATATTGTAATGCGTACTGCTGAGGAAATTGTTCGGGATTATCGCCTTACCTCTATTTTAATTACCCATAACCTGAAGGATGCCTTTACCTATGGAAACCGGATTATTTTAATGGGAGAGGGGACGATTGTAAAGGATCTGGATGCTCATCAGAAATTGGCCTTAAAACAAACTGATCTGTACGATTGGTTCGGTTAACAATATTGTGACTCCACCGATTTAAAAAGATTACACAGATTTTCCAAAAATCAATGTAATCTCTTAACCAATCGGTGCAATCTATTTAGTTACATTTGCCGCCCTTACCTTTTTAACTTCTGCCATAGTTACCGTACTTGCTTTATTTCCAAAGCTTTTGCGCACATAGGTTAATACATCCGCAATTTGCTGATCTTTTAAATCACTGTGCGGGGTCATATTGTTGGAGTATGTTTGGCCGTTTATTTCTACATCTTCCTTAAAACCATTTAATACAATTTTTATAAGCGCAGTTTTATCGCCTAAAACATAAGTTGTTTGAATAAGTGGGGGATTCATATTTTGAACACCACCACCATCAGCCATGTGGCATGCTAAACAAATGTTAGCGTAAACAATTTTCCCGCGTGCAACGGAACTTGTTGTACCTGTATGACTTACAGGCTTTTTCGTTTGGGCATATAATCCACCAAAAAACAGGCAGAACAACATCAGCATTAACGCCGTTTTATTAATATTCATTATTATTTGCTGTACGTTATTTTATAAATAGTTCCTTTAACATCATCCGTTACATAAAGTGATCCATCGGGTCCCTGGGCTAATCCACAAGGGCGGTGCACTGCACGACCAGAAGCCTTTTGTTCGGCAGTACCCGCAAAGCCGTCAGCAAAGACTTCCCATTTGCCATCAGGTTTACCATCTTTAAATGGCTGAAAAACTACACAATAACCAGCTTGAGGCTCCGGCGCTCTGTTCCATGAGCCATGGAAAGCTATAAAAGCACCGTTTTTGTATTTCTCAGGGAATTGATTACCAGTATAAAATAGCAATCCATCGGGTGCATAGTGACCTGGGTAAGCCGCTACAGGATTTATAAATTTAGGATCGGCAGGTTTATTTCCGTCGCCGCCATACTCGGGGCCAAGCAGGTTTTTGTTTTGCATCCAATCATAATAAACATATGGCCAACCTGCATTATCTCCTTTCTTTAAGGCGAACATACATTCAGCAGGCAATTCGGCAGATTGATGAACGGTATATAAGTTTGGATAAAGGTCATGCAGTGCGTCACGGCCATGCTGCATAACAAAAAGCTGATCATCTTGCTGATTCCAGTCAAGGCCAACAACATTTCTTAAGCCGCCAGCATACCTGATGCCGTCGCCATAATGCTGGTTAAGCTTATCGGCCTTGAACTGCCAGATACCGGCAGCAGAGTCCAAAATTGGGCATCCTTTTTTTTGAGGGTCAAAGTCACTGCAAATATTGGAGTAGGCGCCTATGTTTACATAGATATTCCCATCATTATCCAATGCTATTGCCTTAGGCTCATGCATTCTTTTACTGATTAAACCGGTAACAATTTTCTCAGGCTGATCGGGATTAATTACTTCATCTTTATCATTGAGCTTATATCTGAATACTTCTGTATTATTTGAAGCATATAAATAACCGTTTTTAATGGCTATACCGGTGCCTCCGTAACTGGCGAAACTTGTTTTTAACGTAGTTTGGTTACCTTCTTCATGTAAAACCAATATGCCTTTTCCGTTTTTGGCACCTGCCAGGTGAACGTAAATATCATGTTGGGGAGTCACTACCAGGTGTCTTGCACTGCCTAAATTTTCGGCAACAGCAACAGCAATAAAACCATCAGGAAGGGTTAATCCTGCATTGACAGCGCCGCCGGTATTTTTATCGGCGCTTTTACAGGCGTTAAATACTATTAATCCCATTACTGCAAATACCGGCAGTAACAGGATAAGCAATTTCTTCATTTTCATAAGTTAAAATGTTTGATATCCAAAGTTAATAGATCGCCTGTAAATAAACCGGTAAGTTTTGTAGTAAAATAGTTACAGTACCCCGAATGCACAGCTAATTAATTAATCAGCGAGCAGCATTTAAGCCAAGGTGTAATAAATATTTAATAATAAGCTTGTTATGTAGTATTTCGCTTTCAATCTCACAGTAAATTGGAATTTAATTCCGACTTTAAATAAAATAACAGAATTAAATATGTCATAATATTGTTATTTCAAAACAATAACTAGTTATCTATTAAACCACAGATATATTTTCTCGTCATAGATGTATAAAAATTAATATGGTGAGGTAATCATTAAAACAAGAAAAGCCTCATCTCACACTAAAACAAATAAGATCATGAAAAAGCTAATCATATTATCAGCAATAACAATGAGCGGTTTATTTTATAACACTGCCAATGCACAGATAAGGGTACACTTGGGTTTCGGTTTTGGCCCACGCAGGGTAATTTACACTACTGCTCCAGTTGTAGTTGAGCAAGCTCCAGTATACGAGCAATCAGCTCCCGTTTATAATGAAAATGCACAGGTTTATGATAATAACAACGATGATTATTACTACCTGCCAGATGTTGGCGCATATTATGATGTTACTGCACAGTGCTATTATTACAATGATGGTGCTAACTGGGTATCAGCCGCATATTTACCTGGCGAATACAGGAGTTACGACTGGAGAAATGCCCGCAGGTTTGAGGTAAGGGCATCAAGGCCATATTTACACGACGATTTTTACAGATCAAGATTTAACGGACGTGAAACCAATGCATTTGCGAACAACAATTATAACCGCAACAGGGATGAGCATTTTGATAACAGAAATCAGGGTTATAACGAACACTTTGATAACCACAGACAAGAAGCTTTTAACCGTCCGGTATATCAAAACAATGCACGTGAGTGGGGAAACAGGGGAGGTAACGAACACTTTATACAAGCCAACCAAAGAGGTGGTAACGAAAACCACAGAGCGTTCAGATTTTAATTTAGGATTGTCAATTAAGTATATAAATGAAGGGGCCGCCGCGAGGGTGGCCCTTTTCTATAACACGACACGATTTTAGGATTAAAAGATTAGCAGGAATTGGCGCCCTCAACCAGATTAATCAATAGGCTTTGAATACCCCTTAAATCATATCAATCCTCAAATCTCTAAATCGTGTCAATAACTACTGGCACTGTTTAATAAGTCAATAGCATCACTGCTCAGCACCAGTTCTGTAGCTTTAACCAGTGATTCTAATTGCTTAATGCTGGTAGCACTGGCAATTGGGGCCGTAATGCCCGGGCGCGCCATAACCCACGCTATGGCTACACTGGCCGGCGTAGTGTCGTATTCGGCAGATACCTTATCCAGCGCAGCTAAAATCTTATATCCACGTGGGTTAAGATATTTTTTTACCCCTTGTCCACGACTACTTTGTGAAAGGTCATTCTCAGAGCGATATTTTCCTGTTAAGAATCCACTTGCCAACGAGAAATAAGTAATTACACCAATGTTTCTTTCACGGCACACGGGTTCCAGTTCTTTTTCATAATAAGCCCGCTCATATAAATTATATTCCGGCTGCATGCATTGATAGGCGGCCAGGTTATTGTCTTTACTAACCTGTAAAGCTTCTTTTAACCTTATGCCATCGTAATTGGAAGCGCCTATCACCCTTACTTTGCCTTGCTTAATCAAATCGGTATAAGTCTCCAAAGTTTCCAACAGAGGAGTATTCTTATCATCGTCATGTGATTGATACAGGTCGATATAATCTGTCTGTAGTCGTTTTAGCGAGGCTTCAACGGCTTCTGTAATATACTTTCGGGATAAGCCCTTTTTTCCTTCGCCCATGGGTTTGCCCACTTTTGTGCCCAGGATCACTTTGTCGCGTTTACCAGATTTTTTTACCCAGTTGCCAATTATAATTTCAGACTCGCCGCCTTTGTTGCCTGGTACCCAATAAGAGTATACATCGGCGGTGTCAATAAAATCCAAACCGGCGTCGACAAATGCATCCAGTACAGTAAATGATTCTTTTTCGTTAATCGTCCAGCCAAAAACGTTACCGCCAAATGATAAGGGTTTAACTTTTATTCCGGAAGTTCCTATTTCGCGTTTATTCATAAATATTCAATTTAATTAAACTATTTGCTTCACCAACTCATCAATCCAAACCTGTAAAAATGGTTCGGTACTTGCTAAGCGCTGCCATTGATTATCATCATCTTGTGCAATAATCAAGTGAAGACTGTTGTCAATCGATTTAAATTCATAGGCATTATCGTAGCCATCAAAACTTATTCTACTTGCAATTCCGTAAACGGGCGTATCGGAACCGGTTAATACAGCTTCAAATTGTTGTTTCATATCAGTTTTTAAAAGTAAGGATATAACGCCATTTATAGCTTTGTGTTTGACCCGGAATTGTAGCCTACAGGTAAAGTTTTAACATCGGTTTAAATTAAAATTACCAGTATCTTTACACTGTGGAGAACATTAAACCCGACGCGAACATTTTAATTGAACTGGTACAAACCAAAATGCCTTATGGAAAATACAAAGGCACTTTAATAAGCGATCTGCCTGTTTACTACCTTGAATGGCTGCATAGTAAAGGTTTACCTCCCGGTAAATTGGGTATGCTGCTTGCAACAGCGTTTGAAATAAAGACAAACGGGCTAACCGAAATTCTATTCAAATTAAAGCGGTCATTGAAATAAAATTGCTGTTATAAGTAGTTGATTTTAAAAAACACCATTAGACATCAGACTATATGATGTTTTCATATATTACTTGCTAATGACCATCGGACCGGCGACCACTCACGTATATTTGATATAAAGTTCAATTATACAAAACCATGAAAAAATCCATTTTATATATCGCCTGCATATTTTTATTTGCAGGATGTGTTAAGGCGCAATCAGGCAATGATTTTGCCGTATTACCCAAGCCAGCGGCGGGAGAAGCTGTAGCTACATTTGGTGGTGGCTGCTTCTGGAGTATGAGCGAAGCCATGTCTGAATTAAAAGGTGTTAACAAGGTAATATCCGGATATGCCGGGGGCAGCACTAAAAATCCAACTTACGAGGAGGTTAGCTCGCGTAATACCGGACATGCGGAATGTGTACAAATTTATTATGACCCTAAAGTAATTAGTTATGCGACATTGGCAAATGCCTTCTTTTTTGCACATGACCCAACAGAGCTCAACCGCCAGGGACCTGACGAAGGAACTGACTATCGCTCTATTGCTTTTTATCGTACGCCAGAAGAAAAAAAGGCTTTATTGGATATCATTAAAAAGATCAATGCTGAAAAGCATTATCCTGACCCAATAGTTACACAAGTAGTTCCTTTTAAAGCATTTTATCCCGCAGAGAAATACCATCAGGGATATTACAGGCTTAATGGCGATAGCCCTTATATTGAAAGTGTGTCGGTACCAAAAGTCCTGAAATTCAGAAAAGCTGAGAAAGCAGAGTTGAAGCCGGAATTTCAGAAGTAAAAATTGATTCCAAATTAAAAAGCGGGAAGAAATTCTTACCCGCTTTCTAAAAAAATTAAAACACTATAAAACGTGAAACAGAACAACGTTTATTCAACCGTCGCTCTAAGCATTAACGCGCCTACAGTAACATTAGTACGGCTATCAATAATTATTGCGCCGCCATTTGCCTTATTATTCTGATATAAATCAAATGCCAGAGGCTCTGCCGTTTTAATAACGATACGGCCTATGTCGTTCAGTTTAAAATCTTCGTTGTATTCTTTTTCCAGTGTGTTGATATTCACTTTATATAACACTTCCTGTATGCGGCAACGAGTTACTTTGCTATTGTGTTGTATAAAATAAGTGTGCGTAGTATCCAACACCCGTGTATCCATCCAGCAAAGATCAGCTTCTATTTGTTGTGACACTTCCGGCTGATAATGGGTATTAACCAATATGTCTCCCCGGCTAATATCAATCTCATCCTTTAAATGGATAGTTACCGACATACCGGCAAATGCCTCTTCAGGTTCTTCATCAAGTAATTCAATTTTTTCGATGGTTGAATTAAAGCCCGATGGGAGTACAGTCACTTTATCATCAACCTTAAATGATCCGCTCGAAACACGGCCTGCATAACCTCTATAATCATGCAGTTCTTCCGTTTGCGGACGTACCACCCATTGTACCGGAAAACGTGCGTGAGCTTTACTGTCGTCAATTTTAATCTCGATAGTTTCTAACAGATGCAGCAAACTTTCGCCTTTGTACCAGCCAATATTTACCGATGGATAAACAATATTATCGCCTTTTAAAGCACTTACTGGGATATAAGTAACATTTTCAAGGCCAACCTTTTCAGCAAGTACTTTATAATCGGCTACAATTTTGTTGTAAACTTCTTCGCTATAGTCAACCATATCCATTTTGTTAATACAAACCACCACCTGAGGTAAGCCTAATAACGATATCAAGAATGAGTGTCGGGTAGTTTGCTCTATAACGCCCTTACGCGCATCAATCAAGATAATAGCCAGGTTAGCATTTGAGGCACCGGTTACCATGTTACGGGTATACTGGATGTGGCCGGGTGTATCCGCAATAATAAATTTGCGTTTTTCGGTTTGAAAGTATTTATAGGCGACATCAATAGTAATACCTTGTTCGCGTTCGGCTTTCAAGCCGTCGGTTAATATGGCAAGGTCAATACTGCCGTCATCATTTTTGCGGTTTGAACGATGCAGGGCCTCCAGCTGATCGGCCAATATAGATTCGCTGTCATACAGCAACCTTCCGATTAGCGTACTTTTACCATCATCAACACTACCTGCAGTAATAAATTTTAATATATCCATTTTGTTATTTCGGAATTCGGATTTTCGATTTCGGATTGTTGGTGACAACACCAACAATGGCGTAGTCTTACAACCTTTTTGCCTTTGTTGGTGTTGTCACCAACAAAATGTTGTTAAAAATAGCCGCCTTTTTTGCGGTCCTCCATGGCAGCTTCAGATACTTTATCGTCCATGCGGGCGCCACGCTCACTTATTTTTGATGCGCTTATTTCATCAATAATATCATCAATATGGTAAGCATATGATTCTACGGCAGCAGTGCAGGTCATATCACCAACGGTACGGAAGCGCACATTTTGTTTGGTGATGATATCGTCCTCATCCATGTTTAAAAAGGGTGAAGCTGCCATTAACTGTCCGTTACGGGTAATGCAGTCACGCTCATGAGCGAAGTAAATAGACGGCAGATCAATTTTTTCCCTGCGGATATAGTTCCAAACGTCCAGCTCCGTCCAGTTACTGATAGGAAATACCCTTACATTTTCGCCTTTGTGAATTTTGCCGTTAAAAATATTCCATAGTTCTGGCCGCTGGCGTTTCGGATCCCATTGTCCAAACTCATCGCGCACAGAAAATATTCGTTCTTTTGCCCTTGCTTTTTCCTCATCACGACGGGCGCCACCAATGCAGGCATCAAACTGATGTTTGGCTATAGTATCTAATAAGGTAACCGTTTGCAAAGCATTACGACTGGCATTTTTGCCTTTTTGCTCAACTACCTTGCCTTCATCAATTGAATCTTGTACATGTCCAACAATCAGCTTTTCACCGATACGCTTAATCATGTTATCGCGGTACTCAATGGTTTCAATAAAATTATGGCCGGTATCGATATGTACCAGCGGAAAAGGAAATTTTCCCGGTCTGAAAGCTTTTTCAGCCAAACGTACCAACGTGATAGAATCTTTTCCGCCCGAAAACAACAAGGCAGGTTTTTCAAACTGACCGGCTACTTCGCGCAGGATATAAATGGCTTCCGCCTCCAACTCATCTAAATAATCCAGCTGATGCTTACTCATTTGTTATAATTATAGTATTAACTTGCTTTTACCTCATGCAACCCGCACTCTTTTTTCGACTGATCTTCCCACCACCATCTGCCGGCTCTGAAATCTTCGCCCGGCTGTACGGCTCTTGTACAAGGCGCACAACCTATACTCGGAAAACCTTTGTCGTGAAGCGTGTTATAAGGTATGTTATATTTTTTTATGTATTCTTTTACTTCGTCTAAAGTCCAATTGTAAATAGGATGGTATTTTACCAACTGATTTTGCTCATCCCATTCCACATTTTCCATATGCTGCCGATTGGCTGATTGCTCCGCACGGATCCCGGTTATCCAGCATTTATTGCCTGCTAAAGCGCGCTTTAAAGGTTCAATTTTACGAATTCCGCAACACTCTTTTCTATTTTCTACAGATTCATAAAAACTGCTGGGGCCTTTGGAATTTACCATCTGCTCCAAAAGTTCGTGCTGTGGGTAATAAGCGTGTATGGGTTTACCGTATATTTCCATGGTACGGTTCCATACATAATAGGTTTCAGGGAATAACCGGCCTGTTTCTAAAGTGAAAATTTTTATTGGCAAATTATTAGTGAATATCATATGCGTAATCACCTGATCTTCCCATCCAAAACTGGTTGAAAAAACAACTTCATCCGGGAAAATATCAGCCAAAAGCGTTAACGCCTCAACAGGATTAAGACCAGAGGTTTCTTTTTTTATATGTTCTGCTAATTCACTCATCTTAAACAATCTTTGTTAAAAATGCAACGATGCTTTTTACGCTGATTAGAATTACAATTACCGCAACGGCTATCATAATGGCTTTGGCCGATATCTTATTTGATATTTTTGCAGCTATTGGCGATGCAATAGCGCTACCTATTACCAGCCCGGCAACAGCTTCCCAATGATGGGAATTAAGGATGGTAAAAAATACAAAACTGCTGGTTATTGCTATAAAAAACCGCGATAGTTTTACCGTTCCTAACGAAAAACGCGGGTGCCTGCCGCCAGCTATTAAGGTTGACAATACAATAGAACCCCAGCCGCCGCCGCCAACAGCGTCAATAAAGCCGCCACCCAAACCTAAAAGCTGTATTCTTTTTATTTTTTGGGATGATTTTAAGACTCTTTTTTTAAACGCCTTTGACAAGATTACCAAGCCTAATATTAAAGTGTATAGTGATACAAAAGGCTTGGTATACTGACTATAATGCTCAAGCGAGGATAGCAAATAGGCTCCCGTCATAGCACCTATAATGCCTGGTACCACTAATAACCAAAACAATTTCCAGTTGATATTACCCATTCGGTAATGCATCCAACCGGCAATACCATTACTCATAATTTCAGACAGGTGTACACCCATACTTGCCGAAGCAGGAGGGATGCCCATTGAAAGAGAAAATGTAGTTGAAGTAACACCATATGACATGCCGATTGCGCCATCTATTAAGGCAAATACAAAGCCTGCACCCAAAAAGTAATAAAACAGCGGGTTAATATTTTGAGCATAAAGTTTAAAGCCCGGTTCTTGAATCCAAAGCGCGGCAACAGCAATAGCTACGATCAATATTGCTGCACCCCAGATGTACGGGGTGATGTTCTTTTTTGATGGTTGTTTTGGTTCAACCAATACTGAAGTTACTTCGTTCAATTTTTTAACTTTATAAGTAAAATCGCCATTTAAAGAGTTGCGCAGCGCACTCATTTGCTGCAACGTTATATCTAATTCAGTCGGCAAACTTTCATTCAAAACCTCTTTTAAACGCTTGGCAATAGTGGGTGATTTACCATTAGTTGATATTGCTATTTTCAGATCACCTTTTTGAACTATTGAGCCCAGATAAAAATCGCAAAGTTCGGGCTTGTCGGCAACATTAATCAGTAATTTCCTGTCGTGCGCTGCCTGGCGTATAAATTTATTTAACTCATTATCGTTGGTTGCAGCAATTACCACGTCAGCCGTGTTTAAATCAGCATCAGTAAATGTTTTCTGAATAATTTTTACGCCTTTGTATTCTGCCGCCAATAAATGAACTTCGGGCAAAATAGTCAAAGCAATAACGGTTACGGTTGCCTCAGCACTGTTGTTTAAAATAGCCGTCAGTTTTTCTAAACCTACATGGCCTGCACCAACCAGTACTGTATGCAATTCATTCAGTTTCAAAAAAACAGGAAACAAAGGATTGCCTTCTGATTTTTCGTTTTGAATGCTCTTTAATCCGCTATCCTTCGGCAATAATGTCATAAAACTCTTTGATAGGTTGAAATTGTGGATGTAAAGATACCACTTCGCCAAAAACTATCAGCGCCGGTGAGGTGATCTTCTTTTCTGCTACTACTTCAACAATCGTATCTACCATGCCAATAGCAACTTTTTCATTATCAGTAGTTCCGCTTTGAATTACGGCTACCGGCAATTTATTCTTACCTTCTTTTTTAAAAATTTCGGCAATCTCAGCCAGTTTATGAATCCCCATTAATACTACAATTGTAGCCTTTGTACGGGCTGCTTCATAAATATCATTTGACACGCTGCCATTGGCCGTAGTACCTGTTACTACCCAAAAGCTCTCACTTAAACCGCGATGGGTTACCGGAATATTTTGCATCCCCGGTACACCAATTGAGCTGGAAATACCCGGAATAACCTGTGCAGGGATACTATAAGATGCTGCAAAATCTAATTCTTCAAAGCCTCGGCCAAATACAAACGGATCGCCACCTTTTAAACGTACTACGTGGCCATAATTGATAGCATAATCAACCATCAATTTATTAACCGCATCCTGCGAATAAGTATGATCACCAGAACGTTTTCCGACGTAAACCTTGGTTGCATTTTCAGGAGCATGCTGTAATAGTTCTTCATTTACCAATGCGTCATATAACACGACATCCGCAGTATTTAAAGCTTTAACGGCTTTTAAAGTAATCAGATCGGGGTCACCGGGTCCTGCACCTACCAAAGTAATGCGGGGTTCTTTTATCGTTTTTTTAGTTGAAGTAATTATCATGATTGCACCAATTCCTCTCTTTTGGCTTTTACTTTTGTTAAAAAATCATTGGCTTCTTTAATATAAGCTATCGCAAAGCTTTCTGATGGTTCGTTTTTGTTGATTTGTAATATCAGGTCACTAAAGCTACCGCCCAGTTTAATTTCTCCTGTGCTTACATATTGAACGTCAAATTCACGGATGATGCCTGTTTGCGTGCTACTGTTTACATTTTTATCCAGCAATAAGGCTTTGGCCGAACTTATAAATGTATTGTAAGCATGATAAATAGCATCGGCCCATCTGCCATCGGCAAACGCTTCTTTTGACCACCCAAATTTCTCATCGGCCTCAAATAATAAAGTTGCTACCAGGTCAATTACTACACCGGCACATTCGCCGACACCAATTGCGGTGGCAAAAGTTTCCTGATGTCCCCAGTCTACAAATTCTTCTTCGGTTAAAGTAGTTAAATCGGCCAAAGGCTTCAATAATTGGTAGAAATAATCTTTCCCCTGGCGATCATAATAGGCATGGAAAGTTTCATCCTGAATGGCAGTGATTTTATAATCATCCAAAACCGCTCTTAAAACATGGGTAGCGCGTTTAGCGGGTACTTTTATTACTTTTTCAGCCGCACGACCAACGCCATCACCTACAGTACCTCCCCCCAAAAGAACCTGAACCGACGGCAACACCTTTGTTCCGGCTTTTAACGAACTTCCATGAAAACCAATATGCGCCAAACCATGCTGACCGCAGGAGTTCATACAGCCACTGATTTTTATCTTTATTTCGCGGTTATAAATTAAATCTTCGTATTCATTATAAATCAAATCTTCCAGCACCTTTGATAAGGTCATGCTATTAGAGATTCCTAAGTTACAAGTATCTGTACCGGGGCAGGTGGTAACGTCAGCCATACTGTCAAAGCCGGGAGCAGATAAATCCAAAGCAGTTAAACCGGCATATAAAGCTGGTAATGCTTCTTTGCGTACATATTTTAATAACAATCCCTGATTTTGAGTAATTCTGATCTCATCTGCAACATATGGCCTTATTGCTTCCACCAGTTTGCGTGCTACGTCAGAATGAATATCACCAACCGGAACTTTAACATATACGCCATAAAATCCTTGCTGTTTTTGCTCAAATACATTGGTTGCCAACCATTGCTCATAACGGAATGGATTAACAATAGCCACGTCCACATTTGCAATAAGTTCTGGTATAGCCGGAGCGGGTACTGTATCTCTGTTTACTTTAAAGGTCTTCACTTTTAAAGCCAGTCTTTCAGCTTTAGCCAGTGATAAAACTTCTTCCAGTCCAATTTTTTGAATCAGGTATTTTAAACGGGCCTTGTTCCGGTTATTGCGCTCGCCATGGCGATCAAATACACGGATAATAGCTTCAATGTATGGGATCAGCTGATCTTCGGGTAAGAAATCCTCAACAATACTTGCTAACAGAGGCTGCGCACCTAAACCACCACCTAACATTATTTTGAAGCCACGCCCGCCATCGCTATTTATTTTAGGAATAGCGCCGATATCATGTATATACGAAAAGGCCGTATCGGCATCGCTTGATGAAAAAGAAATCTTAAATTTACGGCCCATTTCCTGGCAAATTGGGTTACGCAAAAAGTATTCAAATACAGCCTGCGCATATGGCGAAACATCAAATGGTTCGGCAGGATCAATACCTGCAGCGGGAGAGGAGGTAACATTTCTTACGGTGTTACCACAGGCTTCGCGCAGGGTAATATCATCCTGTTCCAACTCTGCCCATAATTGTGGCGTCCGATCCAAGCTTACGTAATGAATTTGAATATCCTGACGGGTGGTTAAATGCAAATTACTGCTTCCGTATTTGTCTGAAATATCTGCAATCCTTAGTAATTGCTTAAATGTTACTTTGCCAAATGGTAGTTTTATGCGCACCATTTGCACACCCGGCTGGCGCTGACCGTAAACTCCCCGGGCAAGACGCAGACTCCTGAATTTTTCATCATGGATCTTTCCTTCACGAAAAGCCCTGATCTTTTTTTCAAGGTCGATAATGTCTTTTTCTACTATTGGGTTCTCCAGTTCTGTTCTGAAGCTCTGCATAACGTTAATTTAATTTTATGATATAAAAAAGCCTCTTTGCCTAAGCTAAAGAGGCCTGTTATTTTAAACACTGTAGAGCCTCTTATACATTACTATACATACAGCAATACATCGTCGTTTTTTTACTTCTGAAATAGGTCGCTCTCATATTATATGACAAATATATACATACTATACGGAAGTAGTAGTAATTATTTCATAAAAAACAACTTTTACGCTTCTATTACATTTAAAGCAAGTTTTATGTTTGCTTGGCTATCCCTAATTTACACCGATTTATTTGTTTTAATGCCGATTGCCGGATAATAAATTTAACTTCAGCTAACTTTTAAATAATGTTAAATAATCTATTTTTGATGGATATGAAAAAATACACCGTATTCTTAGTTTCCTGCTTTTTTGCGTTAGGTGCCTTTGCTCAAAATGACACTACACAAAAAATAGTTGAGGGAAGAAAAAACAGTGCTGAGCAACAAAAGAAACCATATGTAATACTTATTTCTGCCGATGGTTTCAGGTATGATTATGCCGAAAAATATAAAGCAACACATCTCCAGCAATTAGCCAATGAAGGCGTACAGTCGCCCTATATGGTGCCGTCGTTTCCATCGGTTACATTCCCCAATCATTATACTCTAGTTACCGGTTTATATCCGTCGCATCATGGTTTGGTTGATAATTATTTTTATGACAGAAACCGCAAGGAGTTTTATTCATCTGGTAACAAAGCTAAGGTGGCAGACCCTACCTGGTATGGAGGTACACCACTTTGGGTATTGGCAGAACAGCAGCATATGCTTACGGCAAGTTTTTATTGGGTGGCATCTGAAGCACCCATAAAAAACACCAGGCCTACCTATTATTATGTTTATAACGAAAAGATAAATATCCATAATCGTATACAAACGGTAGTTGATTGGTTGAAACTTCCAGAAGAAAGCCGCCCGCATTTGATTACTTTTTATTTGCCACAGGTAGATCACGCCGGCCATCAATACGGACCGGATGCACCTGAAACAGAGAAAGAAGTACATTTTGTTGATTCTGCCGTTTATGAATTGACCAAAGCTGTAAAAACCACGGGGTTGGATGTAAACTATGTTTTCGTATCTGACCACGGAATGACAAAAATTGACAGAGAACATCCGATAGGTAAACCGGATGCAGTTGACACTTCAAAATTTATAGTGTCGGGTGATGGCGTAATGGTTCAGCTTTTTGCAAAAGATCCGAAGTTTATAAAAGACACTTATGATCAGCTTAAAAAAGAGGCAAAAGATTATCAGGTTTTCCTGAGTACCGAAATGCCCGAAAAGTATAATTACAGCAAAGCTGATGACAGGTATAATCGCATTGGTGATATTATATTGATACCTAACTGGCCAAATGTATTTAATTTGAATGGTCGTAAACTTAATGTGGGTACACATGGTTTCGACCCAATAGTAGTTAAAGAAATGATGGCAACATTTTACGCCTGGGGACCTGCATTTAAGCAGCATACACAGGTTAGTCCATTTAAAAATGTTGATATCTATCCGCTGATAACTACTATTCTGAATCTGCCTTATACAGAAAAGATTGACGGTACGACAAAATTAGCGCAACAGGCGCTTAAATAGCTAGCAGAGAATATGCTGATCAGCGTTTAAACGTTGATCAGCGTATTTTCTCTGGCAATAATATCGGCGATGCTGGTTTCCGAAAGGATTTTAAGAGTAGCATCTCTCACCTCAACAAATACATCACGGATACCACAGGTAGTTTCCTGGCGGCACTCTTCGCATTTGTGGTAAAAGTTAAGACTAGCGCAGGGTACCATGGCTATAGGGCCATCGGTGATACGCATAATACTTACTAAAAATATCTCTTTGGGGTCTTTATTCAGACTATAGCCACCACCAGCTCCTTTTTTACTGTAAAGAAAGCCCGCATTGCGCAAGTCTAACAATATCTGTTCAAGAAACTTTTTTGGAATCCGCTCTTCCTCCGCAATCTTAGAAATTTGCATTGGTGGTTGATCCGCATTTTTGCCCAGGACTACGAGAGCCTTAATAGCGTACTTGGTTTTTTTTGATAGCATTGTTTAAAAATACAATTACAAAATTACATAAAGAAATCTGTAAAATTATATCAATTGGTTAAGGAGCTTAGTGTATTTAATTTATCACCTCAATACAGCCGCTGGTGTATGAAAATGCAGTAGCTTTATTTACAATTATACCATTTTTTTGCCAATATCAGCCGATGATTTCCGTTGGGGAGGCATATTTACTATAAAGCGTTCGTCAACATTTTTGCTCAATACGGTTAATTTGTCTCCTACAGTAACAATACCGTTACCATGATGGGCAAGGTTTTGGCCAAACATTATCTTATTATTTTTAAAACGATAGGAAGCCAGTGTTTTTAACGGCTCTTTGGCCTTACTGCCCGTCACCTGGTCAATGGTTGTCATTATGCAACGGGCACATAGCTTTACACCCTGAAAATTAATATTGCCAATGATAAAATGCCCCATCAAATCCTCTTCAAATGGCTCTCCACCTGTAAAAACTATATTGGGTCTAAATCTATTCATTGGCAAAGGCCCGGTAAGCCGACTATTCAATTCATCCAGCGAAGCCTGCCCGATAATTAAAAACGGATAAGCATCCGAAAATGAGGTTACTGAATCTTCCGGAGCATAACGCTGATCTACTACGCGCATAGTATCATCAGGCATGTAAACCAAACGGCAATTTATACCAATCATCTTGCTGAACCATGCATCTATTTTATCACTTATAAATTGCGCAGTACATACATCATCCCAAATAGTAACCTGAGCCGTGGGATTGTTTTTGGGATAATTGAATGGAACAAGTATCGATTCTCCTGTAATTCGGTGTGTTACCCGCAAGCCGTTATTTTCAATAGCCACCGTTAACTGTGTCATCTGAGGGATTTCGCGCTGCGACATAAACATGTTGTTCTCGTCAACCAGCATCCAGCGGCGGTCGTGCTCAAAACCCTTGGGTGTAACTGTGGCTTGTTGTACCGATATACCCGGCAACGATTTAATAGGATAGATGAACAATTCGCTTACTTTCAGTATCGGTAACGCATTCGCCATAAAAACAAAAATATACAAAAGATTGAAGAACCGGTAACCGATACAATGATCCCAATGTAAACTAACTGTAGGATTATTCACCAAATGTGTCAACTTTTTTTAGGGATATACGCGGCGCCCACCGTTCAACAATGAACGCATGAACGGCGTGAACGCTGTGAACACCGTGAACACTGACAAAATAGTGTCACCACTTTTATCTTTCAGGGCTATTAGATTTGTAAGAGCTTCCTTTTTATCACCCAAAAAGCCGTACCGTTATTAAACTTCGAAAGTTTTTCGGCCTTCCCCAATGACACAATGACTAATAAAACAATGACCAAAATATGAACCACACTTCCGAACGTCCATTTCTAATTGATATGATCCGCACTGATGTGAAGGATTATAATACCCGTGTCCAAAAAGCCAGTAAGCATGAAGAAATACCAGGATCCGATCCCGGTAAATACCTTTTCCAGATACACTCTGCCAACCATTGGATGGAGTTAGAGAAAAACACACCTACGGCCGCTATGCTTTTCGGCGAACTTTGGTATCAGGACGAACTTTGCATTATGTTTGCTGATACCAACATGGGTAAATCTATACTTGCAGTACAAATTGGTAACAGTTTGGCCGGGAGGGAACAAATAGCACCCTTTGGATTTGAAGCACCGCAGTGCAATGTGGTTTATATCGATTTTGAGCTATCAGGATCGCAGTTTAGAGCAAGGTATACGCATAATGATATCGCCTACAACTTTAATAAAAGCTTTTACCGGGCAGGCTATAATCCCGCTGCCGCCATTCCGCCCGAATTTAAAAACCATAACGAATACATGAACAGCGCCATTGAATATGCCGTTAAACAAACCGGGGCCGATGTGCTTATCATTGATAACATTACTTGTTTGCGCAGCGGCACAGAATACGCATCCGAAGCATTTTCGCTAATGCAGCACCTCAAGGCACTTAAAACTAAATACAAATTATCTATACTGGTGCTGGCACATACGCCAAAGCGCAATCCATCCAAGCCCATTACCCGCAACGATTTGCAGGGAAGCAAAATGCTTATTAATTTTTGCGATAGTGCATTTGCTATTGGCGAAAGCCATCGCCAAAAAGGTCTCCGCTACATTAAGCAGATAAAGCAGCGTGCCACACAAGAAGTTTACGGACATGATAATATTTGCCTGTTCCGTATCACTAAACCCATTAATTTTTTAAAGTACGAGTTTGTTGCTTTCGGTCAGGAACATACCCATCTGTACCACGCCGGGATGCATAACAAAGAAATGTTACTCAAACAGATTCTCGAGTTGGCCGCACAGGACCTTAGTCAAAGGCAAATCAGCGCGAAACTTAATATCAGCCTGGGAATGGTAAACAAGTATTTGAATTCGACGAAAGAATAGGGGATGAGACTTCCTTTTTATATTTATGAGGTATTATTGCTTAGTATGGCCTAGCTCACTAAGTACGCTCTCGCTGTTTAAATTCTCAATAATTACATACATAATTTTCTTATATATATAAATAAAACATATATTTGATTATATGAATACCAACCCATTATTAAAAGGTACGCTGCAAACTATTATTTTAAAGTTACTGGAAAATAAAGACCGGATGTATGGTTATGAGATAACACAGAAGGTTAAAGAAGTATCTGAAGGCGGAATTATGCTTACAGAAGGGGCATTATATCCTGCGTTGCATAAATTAGAAGCTGATGGCCTTTTAGAAACAACAGTTGAAATAGTGGATGGCCGGGCCCGGAAGTATTACCGGCTCACCGAGTATGGCGGAAAAGAAGTAACCAGCAAATTAAAAGAAGCGCAAGCCTTTATTGATCAGCTGCAGAGTTTATTAAACCTTAAACCGGCTGTAAAATGAAATTAACCGAACAGGAAGATCAGCTTTTGAAGCAATACTTAAGTAAAATATTAAAGTACCGCGAAACCTATGATGAGCTTTACGATCATATCGTTACCGCTTTAAGCCATAAAACCACGATCATATCCTTTGAGCAATCTGTTTATGATATTATCACAGATGATTTTGGTGGCTATGATAATTTAATGAAACTGGAAAAGGCTTCTAAAAAGATGGCAGTTAAGGATACCATCGGGCTTTTTTTAATTTATTTTATCGGCTATTTCAAATTTCCCAAACTGTTGTATACGGTTGTGGGCTGTGGAATGACGTATTATTTTACCCTACATGTTCAATTAAGCCTATGGAATTTACGGGCAATTGGTTTGACCATGATGGTTTTACCAATGATATACACTTTTGCAAGGAGTGTAAAAATGTACGCTTTTGTGCAAAAAGAAGATATTAAAGCAGGGCGCGTTTTTAACCGGCATAAATTTAATCGGCCTAAAATTAAACCTTCATTAACTGGGAGTGCCATTAATGTAATAGTGACAATACCTTGCTTGCCACTTATGTTACCCCATCTGTGGTTGCCGATGATATACTATCCCGCATTTATAACATTATTTTTACTGTTTTACGCGTTGTATAATTTATCATTAGCGAGGTTATATAGAAATGATTTAGCAACAACCAAGGCCATAATATTAACTGCTGATAAATTTTGACGCAATATAAAAATGACGCAAACCACTATCGATTTAGATTATATTAATGATCGTTTAAAAAACGATATTAAAAGTATATACCAGGAGCCTTATGATGAGATTAAAGATCACATTATTACCGCTATTGAAGTTGCCCGCGAAAACGGCGATCAGCGTAATATTGCTTTTGTTTTTGACGAGCTTATAGAAACACATTTTAAGGATTACCGGACTTTTGAAAAAATAATAAAGGAGTACCCCTTGACCTATTACAAAAAAATAACCAAGCTCCATTGGGCCAATATCAAACATTATTTAAACTGGCAGGCCGTCTTGCTAATCACGCTGTTTGTTATAACCGGATTTTATCTACCTCAAAATAAAATAACATTTTTTGCACTAATAATTGGGTTAATAGTAGCAGCGTTTATGCCCGCTATTTATTTTTTTTATCAATCCAAAATATTAATAATTAAAACTGATAAGGGAAAGAGTTCAATTGTAAAGCTTTCAATGCAAAAAATGTCTACGCTTTTAATAACCATAGGCATTCTACTTAACAGCATTTGCCAGATAGGAAGGATTTTCCATTTTTTTAATCCCGTTTTTCACCCCGTGGTTTATATCCTGCTGTTATCCTGTTTCGTAATTTATGGGTTAAGCAGTATGCGTTTATGCCGGCAGGAGTTTAAAATTGCGGGTTAAGTCCGGCTATTACAATAAAGATCAATCTCTTCCAATATCAAAAAGTAAATAAGGGCGATGTAAATCATATTCATCGTCACTTACTTTTTACGACTGTAATCACTAATCAAAAAATATATTATAATTAAGAAAAACAAAGAAAGGATCGAAACCCCGGCAATAACAATAATTTTAAAAAAGATATTGCGGTTTACATTATCATCAAACAATAATCCAATGGCCGATACCAGGCTTAAGAAAAGTACCCATATAGCTTTGCGTGCATTATTATCCATAAAACATATTGAATACCTAAATTAATCAATCGTTTATTAATGGTCAAGTGATGGTTTTGTTGTTTAAGTTATCCAACTTTTTTTAAAAGCGCCCATTATTGGCAGTTAATTAATGATGCTCTTTGGAGTCCCATTATGTTATACCAAAATAGCAATCGCGGCTCATCACTCCACATTTCGAAGAAATATCGTTTTAAATCCCGCTTTAATTCTCAATAAACTTTATTATGTTAATAAAAGGTGGATATCAGCACTAGCCACTTAATTCTGCGGTAGGGGATGAATAATAAAATAACAGCTATAAATTATTTACCCCCCATCTTTTGACAACCAATTTCCACATCATTTATACAAAACCATCTATACCCAAAACCGCATTACCGTTTTTTATTAGTAAACTTTCCTAATAGGAATATCACCACAACTTTGGAGAATGCTTTTAAATTAATAGTTTAAAAACCGAAGCATAATGGCAAACGTATCTCTGATAAGTAACCACCACTAGATAAACTAATCTATCCATTTATGAAAACAGAAACAGAAAACAACACCGTAGGCCCGGACATGGCCCGAAGGTCATTTTTGCGTTATGCGGGAATTGGAGCAGCCTCAGTAGGGCTGTTAGCTGCAACAGCATCCTGTCATAAAGACCATGCAGTTACACCATCCGCCGGAATTGATGTGGGTGCGGGAGACACAGGCATATTAAACTTTGCCTATGCTTTGGAGCAATTAGAGGCCGCGTTTTACATTCAGGTAATTGCTACTCCCTACACTGGCATGAGCCCTGCAGAACTAACTGCCTTAACTTCTATCAGGGATCATGAGATTTTGCATCGCAACTTCTTTAAAGCGGCTCTGGGTGCAAGTGCAATTCAATCCTTAACTGTCGATTTTAGTTCGATAGACTTTACCAGCCGTACAAGTGTATTGGCGCAAGCTAAGGCATTTGAAGATACCGGCGTAATGGCATACGATGGTGCCGGATACCTGATACAAAACCCAACTTATCTTACACTTGCAGGTAAAATTGTATCAGTAGAAGCGCGCCACGCAGCACTTATCCGCGACTTGATTACCCCGGGCAGCTTCGTAGCCAGCGATGTAATTGATTCAAATGGTTTAAATAATTCATTAACCATAGCCCAGGTATTACCAATCGCTAATACCTATTTAAAGACAAAAGTGAGCGCGGCAAGTTATAATTACAAAGCATCTTAAAATCAGCATCATTATGAACTTATTTAAAGTAATAGAAGAAATAGAAAAAGTTGATCCTGAATTCAACGAGCGGATAAGTCCCCGTCGTGATGCGATCAAAAATATAACCAGTTTTGGTTCAAAAGTTGCCATTGCAGCATTACCCTTTGCTGTAGCAACCATTTTCAAAAAGGCCTATGGCGCATCATCAACCCCAACTGCGGTAAATGATGTATTAAATTTCGCTTTAACATTAGAGTATCTTGAATCGTATTTTTACAATCAGGGAGCCGCATCATCAGGTTTAATACCTGCTGCCGATGCTACTTTGTACTTTAACCAGGTACAGGCAGATGAAAACGAACACGTAGCATTTTTAAAATCGGTACTGGGTTCGGCTGCAATTGCCTCGCCGAGTTTTGATTTAACTGCTAAGGGTACTTTCCCTAACGTATTAACCAACTATACTACCTTTTTGGCGGTAGCAAACGCTTTTGAAGATACCGGCGTGCGTGCTTACAAAGGCCAGGCAGTTAATTTAATCGGTAACCAGGTGGTATTAACCGCTGCATTGTCCATCCACGCTGTTGAGGCGCGTCACGCATCGGCTATCCGTTCGCTTCGTGCATCTTATGGCGCAACTATTACGCCATGGATTACCGGTAGTGCATCGGTATCAAATGATACAGGCATAGCCGCTATCAACGCAAATTACGGAGCTGGCGCATCGGGATACCCGGCCGAAAACAACGTAATGCAGGGTGGAGTTGATGTTACTACATTGGCTTCTGCCTATGGCAGTACAACTCCATACAATGTTGCCTGCGAAGCTTTTGATGAGCCTTTGGATATGACTACCGTTGTAAACATTGTAACACCATTTTTTGCATAGTGTAAAGTTTAGTTTTATTTACATCTACCCAAAACCGTCTCTTAAACAATTAGGAGGCGGTTTTTTATTTGGGGTAACTATATATCAGTTGGGACAAAGGATTAAGGTTCGTAACCCATTTAAATCATTAAATTTATGGTTTAAACTTAAACTGAACCCAATGAAGAACGCAAAAAGCTATATATCAGCATTGACATATCAAAAAAAGACTTTTGATCTAATAGAGGATTATATTAAAGATTTTAACAAAGTAGAAACAGTTGGATATGTTTTTTCTGAAAAAAGGACTGATAATTCTATTGACCTAATAATAGGTTCAGGGAAGTTTACGATGCTGTCTTTTATTCAAGGGGATGGTGTTATAGTCTTTAATGTTTTTGGGTGGGAATTTGATCTGTCGTCCTTAACGAGATATTCAAGCCTGAAAATAGATAAACTAACATTAGAAAAAAGGAGTAATGCACTCGAGTTTAAATACCCTCAATTAGACGAAGACAAACAAACATTCACCGTTATAATCGATTTAGATGACCCATATAAATCTCAAAACATCGAACGGTTATTTAACGCCTTAGAACACTATATAGATAATAAAGATGGTTATGTTATCAAATCCGATTACTAATTGATTAAGAGCCGCCAAAATCAGAAGGTGGTGCAGGTACTTCTGGCGGCGGATAAATATTCCTATATTGAGAGGCTAAACTAAGCCTCTTTTTTATGCCCTTAAAATTAAGAAATAGACTTTCAGGCGAAATTATAAATGCACATTTCGGCGATTTTAGAAATGGACTGTATGCACCAAAGGTTTGGGAAATAGTCTATTTAAAAGGTGCGGTAAAGATTTATAAACCCAATGGTGCAATTAATCGAATATTTGTCGGTGATTTTGATTCCGATGAAGCAATAGATGTACTACATAATAATCCCACCTATTTTTTTGAATCAGTGCCTGACATAGATGAAATATCGGAAGATAATAGTCGAGAAAAAAATCTTGACTTTTTAAGTACTGATAGACAAAACAAAATTGCCGAAACACAAAAACATCTTATCATTACACGAATTAAAAAAATATCGCTCATGGAGTGGGCTGCTATTTGGAGTATTATAGGAGCAATCATTGCTTTATGGATTTATGTTATAGATCCTTTAATTAAAAAATATAATTAATCCTTTGTCCCAACTGATATATAGTTACTTTATTTTTATTACAACTGCCAAATATCTATTGCATATAAGATTATATTTTAACGGCTCCAGCGGAGCCTCCTGTTTTAAAAGCGATTGCCCTGATCATTTATCATTTATAAGTAGGCACTAAAAATCCCATCAAAATAAAGATATTTGCCGAAGCGCTATTTAAGCTGATGGATCATAAAACGCTTTATTCATACATCGAACCTGTTATTGCCTTAACCGACGACGAACTGGCTTTGCTGATGAGCTGCGCCAAGATGATGCAGTTAAAAAAAGGCGAACAATTATTAAAAGAAGGGGAAGTTTGCAGCGCATTTTACCTGGTTGAAACCGGTTATTTGCGAACTTATTACGATAGGGATAGTGTTGCCATCAACATGAACTTTACGTTTGAAGGCGATTTTACGGCAAACTTAAAGAGCTACAGAGACAGGAAACCATCGGAAACGATCATTGAAGCAGGGGAGGATAGCATAATCTGGATATTTAATCTGCGCGAGATTGCCGAACAATATGATGCTTACCCGCAGGTTAGCCGCTTTATCCGTCGCCTGGCTATTACGCAATTACTAACCGCACAGGAACATAGCGCCCTTATTAAACTTCATACACCTGCAGAACGTTACCGACATATCGAAAAAAACAGCCCTCAGCTACTACAGCGGGTGTCATTATCGCAACTGGCTTCATATCTCGGTGTAACCCGCGAGACCCTGAGCCGCGTCCGCGCAAAAAATAATTAGTCCTCCATACGATTGTGATTTTGGTCACAGGTGTGTTTCCTGTCTTTGCCTCATCTTTGTACCATTAAATTATTAAAACAATAAAATATGGAATGGTATCAATATCTGGCCGCTTTTTTTGCCGGCTTTTTTCTCGCTAATGTAGTCCCTCACTTTGTAAAAGGTATCTGTGGCGATAAGTTTCCAACCCCTTTTGCCAAACCACCGGGCAAAGGCCTTTCATCGCCACTGGTAAACATGGTTTGGTCATTATTCAACATCGTAATTGGATATTTATTATTTAAATCGGGCCAAATTGGTACGGGTAATCTTTCGGCGTTAATTGTATTTTTTGCTGGTGTTGCTGTCTGCGGCATTATGTTGAGCATCCGTTTCCAGGAAAAACATAAAGAATAGTGCCAGATTTTAAAATGGCGAAAGACAAACCAAGTACCTTCAGGGCATTCCGTAACCGCAATTATGCGTTATATTTTAGCGGTCAGGGCGTATCCTTAATTGGCACCTGGATGCAGCGTACCGGCGTTAGCTGGATGGTTTATTCTATAACCCATTCCTCATTGATGCTGGGCGTTACGGTATTTGCTTCTCAATTCCCGTCGTTTCTTTTCTCGTTGCTGGGCGGTATTGTTTCCGACAGATATAACCGCTATAACGTATTGCTCATTACCCAAATAGCATCCCTTATACAGGCAGTTTTACTGGCCATATTGGTACTTTCGCATCATTTTGCCATATGGCAAATACTTTCGCTCAGCGTGGTATTAGGAATTATCAACGCTTTTGATGTCCCGGTAAGGCAACCGCTGGTGCACGAACTGGTAAATAATCCGGCCGATCTGCCCAATGCCTTGGCTTTCAATTCGTCCATGAATAACATAGCCCGTTTGGTTGGGCCGGCTTTATCGGGTATTGTATTGCTAAAATTTGGGGCGGGTATTTGTTTTCTGTTAAACGCATTGAGTTTTGTAGCGGTATTGGTTTCTCTTTTATTAATGAAACTGAAGCCATATGTACCATCCCCGGTTAAAAAGAAAATCAATTCAGATCTTAAAGAGGGCTTTATTTATCTTAAAAATACCAGCGCTATCGGTATGGTCATATTAATGCTTTCTGTATTAAGCTTGCTGGTATTGCCATATAACACTTTGCTGCCTGTATTTGCCAAGGTAATATTTAAAGGTAATGCAGCTACGTTTGGCTATATCAATAGCTTTATTGGCCTGGGAGCCGTTGCCGGGGCAATGTTTCTTGCATCGGTTAAACCATCTATATCCCTTAAACGCGTGCTGCTAATCAACACTTTCATTTTCGGTTTTAGTTTGATGCTATTCTCGCGCATTAGCTCCTTTCCGGTCGCGATGCTGTTTGCCACAATAGGTGGTTTTGCCATGATGGCCCAAACTACCATTTGTATAACGCTAATACAGGTAAACTCCGATAAAAATATGAGGGGCAGGGTAATGAGCTTTGTTGCAATGGCTTATTTCGGTATGCTGCCTTTGGGAAGCCTGCTCATAGGGGCCATATCACAGCAAATTGGCGCACCGGGCACCATGTTTTTTCAGGGGATAACGTCACTTATTATCGCGGCTATCTTTTTTAAATTCTTAAATGGAGATACAAAAACAGGAAAAGAAGAAGTGCCATTAGAAGAAGAAATATTAAACAATTAAAAATCATCTACATAAATAATATACAATGGAAAACGCTCAAAACAAAGCCCTTTTAGTAATGGACATGCAAACCGGAATATTAGGCGGCTATCCGCAGTTTGCACCCTTAACAGAAAAGGTTAACCAGGCAATAACCGTTGCCCGTAAAAAGAACATACCCGTAATTTTTGTGGTGGTTGGTTTCAGGCAGGGTGCGCCCGAAATAAGTGTGAATAACAAAAGCTTCTCTTCAAGAAAAGATGGGCTTGCCGGCATTAATATGGAAGAATTTATGGCTGTTGATTCCTCAGTAAATAAACTGGATGGTGATATCCTGGTTATTAAACGCCGCGTAAGTGCTTTCACAGGCAGCGATCTCGAAGTGGTTTTAAGGGGACTTGGAGTCCAACAACTGGTATTAACCGGAATTGCAACCAGCGGCGTGGTACTATCAACCTTGCGTGAAGCGGCAGATAAAGATTACCAGCTTACGGTTTTAGCTGATTGCTGTGGCGACCCGGATGAAGAAACACATCGTGTGCTCACCACAAAGGTATTTGTGCGCCAGGCCGAAGTGCTTAGCGTAAACGATTGGAGTTAATTAAAAACTATTTTTAGTTGATTAAGTTGGATTAAATAATTTCAGCTTAATCAACTATCTCACTCAAATAACTAGCACCAATTAAAAGTGCCGGGTTCGTGATTGATGCCGAAATGGTTTTTGTTAACTCTTCCGTGCGTAGCATCATAATGCTTGTAATTTTGATAAGGTTTTTTTGAGTGATGCATTTGCGGTTCGGCATTAAGTTCAGCCTTATCGGGCTGAATACTTTTAGTAACTTTTTTCATGACTTTCCCCTCCTAATATGCTTTTCAAATTTATCAATTGGTTACACTAAGTTAACTAATAAATAACTTATTTCAAACTGTTTACCATAATAATTTTAGTAATAAATATTCCACTTTGGTTATAATTGAAATATGCTTTTTTAGCTTATTGTTAGCCTGCTTGCACGCATTATGTCGTAACAATTTCAATAAATTTGTATCTCAATAAAAACACATCAATACAAAAACAAATACCATTATGTTAGTAACAACAAGCACACATTTAGAAGGATATAAGATTACCCAGCATTTGGGTATTATCAGAGGTATTACCGTTAGATCGAGAGGCATTGGAGGCAATGTTATGGGTGGCCTGCAAACCGTTTTTGGCGGTCGTAATACTATTTATACCGAGCTTTGCGAAACAGCACGCGAAGAAGCATACCAGTTAATGATGCAGCATGCACAGGAACACGGCGCTAATGCTGTAATAAATATGCGTTATGATGCCAATGAGGTAATGCAGGGCGTAACCGAAGTATTGGCTTACGGAACCGCTGCAGTGGTTGAAAAAGTGTAGCTTTTTGAATCTGGAAACTGGTAAAATCTCAAATATTTATTAGAAATGATCTGTTACGTGAAATTCTATAAATTGAAAGTAATAAAACCAATTTAATGTCCTTTAATTAATATTATTTTCCAAATTTGTATAAAAAAACAACCATGGGAAACATTATTGGAATTACCGATGAAAACAGAAAAGCCGTATCTGTTGAACTATCAAAATTATTGGCCGACGAGTACGTATTGTACACTAAAACCCGTAACGCACATTGGAACGTTGAAGGCCCTGACTTTCATTCAATGCACGTTTTTTTTGAAAGCCAATATGATGATTTGGATGAGATAATGGACGAGGTAGCTGAAAGGATCCGTAAACTGGATCATTATGCACCAGCTACTTTAAAAAGCTTTTTAGACCTTACTCACCTAACTGAAAAAATCGGTGATAAAAACAATAGTTTGGCTTACATTAAAGAATTATTGGCCGATCACGAAAGCATTATTGAATTTTTAAGAGGTAGCATTGACCCTTTCGCCAATAAATACAAAGATTTAGGTACGAGCGACTATATCACCGGTCTGATGGAAACTCACGAAAAAATGGCCTGGATGCTGCGTGCACATCTGAAATAGATCAGTAAATAGAGGCTGGAGGTTAGAGATTGGAGGTTAGTTCAACTAATCTCTAATCACCGATCTCTAACCTCTAATCACGAACCACCAACCTCTAAATCTAAATTATTACTTTTGCACCCTTTATCAAGGGATCATGCAAAAAAGCAAACTCACTTTATTTATTTTTATAGCACTTGTTTTAGGTGTAATTGCCGGTTATTTATACAATATTTTTGTTATTGACTCCAATAACGCAAAAATAACCGCGGCTCAAACTGCAATCAGCAAAATTGATATCCATTTAGCCTCAAAAAGCAATACCGCTGCCAATATCGCACAGCTCGACACGCAAAAAGCTGTTCAATCTGCAATTATCAAACAAAATGACGAGCAGCGGGAAAGCAAACTCCAGGGCTTTACCATTCTCAGTGACATTTTTCTGCGGCTTATAAAAATGATTATTGCTCCGCTGGTATTTACCACATTAGTGGTAGGTGTAGCCAAGGTAGGTGATATTAAAGCCGTAGGCAGGATAGGAAGCAAGACCCTGCTCTGGTTTATGTGCGCCACGTTAGCGTCACTGTTGCTGGGCATGCTGATGGTAAACCTTTTTGAACCAGGCAAAGCCATTCACCTTAATTTATCGTATGCCTCTGATGTCAACATAAAAAAAGTTAGTTTTTCTTTAAAAGATTTTGTTGAACACATTTTCCCAAAAAGCATTTTCGAGGCATTGGCAGATAACCAAATATTACAAATTGTGGTATTTGCCCTGTTTTTCGGTATTGCCACCGCCGCTATTGGCGAAAAAGGGGCGATGGTAATCAAAATGATGGATGCACTATCGCACATTATCCTAAAAATAACCGGCTATGTGATGAAAGCCGCTCCTCTGGCCGTTTTTGGGGCAATTACGGCCATTGTAGCTAAACAGGGGTTAGGCATTATATCCACCTACGTGATCTTTATTGGCGAATTTTATTTGTCGCTGGTCATTTTGTGGCTGGTTATCGTTTTGGCAGGATATTTTGTGTTGAACAAAAAGGCATTTTCGTTGGTAAATCAAATAAAAGACTCCATGTTGGTGGCCTTTAGTACCTCAACCAGCGAGGCCGCCTATCCAAAAGTATTGATGGAACTGGAGCAATTTGGCTGCAGCAATAAAATAGTAAGCTTTGTGTTGCCCCTGGGTTATTCATTTAACCTGGATGGCGCCATGATGTATATGACCTTTGGTTCTTTGTTTTTGGCCCAGGCTTACAATGTTCATCTTAGTTTAGGGCAGCAACTAACCATGCTGCTCATATTAATGCTTACGAGCAAAGGAGTAGCCGGAGTTCCCCGGGCCGCATTGGTAATAATTGCAAGCGTATTACCTCAATTTAATATCCCTGAAGCCGGTTTTGCACTCCTTATCGGTATTGACCCCATATTGGATATGGGCCGCTCTGCAACCAACGTTTTAGGCAATGCCATGGCTACCGCGGTGGTAAGCAAATGGGAAAAAGAACTTAATTAGGCAATTATTGAATTTTAATTCGATTTTTGCGCCAAATAAATAATTGACCGCTAATTCAAATAATCTTAATTAACTGAAGTCATGTCTGATAAAGCTAAAAAAGTATTTCTACTCTTAACTATAATCGTTCCGTTCCTGCTGTATTGTGTGTATTATTATAGCCGGATGCTAAAAAACGCACCTTATAAGTTTACTGAATTTAAATCATTTGTGTTTAAATATGGCTATGGTGATAGTTTAGTGAATACTTACAACTCATTAACCGGCGAATACGACTACGTTAACAAAAAAGACTCTCTGGTAAAAAGCACTTTATTATTAACCAAGGATGACCTGCTGTATCTGCACCGTAAAGCGGCCGATCTGGGATTTTGGGACTTTCCCACAAAAGAGTTGAATAGCGATACTACGGACTTCCATGGCCGTAAACCGCTGCATTATTATATTGAATTTAACTACGAGCGCAAAAGTAAAAAGGTATTGTTTGACGAATCTTTTAAGGGCGATGACCGTTTAAAAGATGCTAACGTAGACCTGGTAAAGGAAATTATGCACGTTTTGGCCGATGCTGAGGATAGAAAGAAAAAGTAAAAGAGGTGTTGTTTATTGGAATATCATTCCCTATATTTGCACCTCGAATTTTAAAACAATAATTTATAAACAATGTACGCAATAGTAAGTATAGCCGGACAGCAATTCAAAGTTGCAAAAGACCAGCAGATCTTTGTACACAGATTACAAGGCGATGAGGGCGCTAGTATTGAATTTGACAACGTATTATTGGCAGAAAATGAAGGTAAATTTAAATTAGGTTCTGATTTAAAAAGTGCTAAAGTATCTGCTAAGATAGTGTCTCATTTAAAAGGTGATAAAGTAATTATCTTCAAAAAGAAAAGAAGAAAAGGTTACAAAAAGAAAAACGGTCACCGTCAGCAATTTACCAAGATAGAGATAACTGGTATTACATTATAATTAAAGTTTAATCGGTGATGTTCTATCATCACATAAAAAGATATTAAGAAATGGCACACAAAAAAGGGGCCGGTAGTTCCAGAAACGGCCGCGAGTCACATAGCAAACGTTTAGGTATCAAAATTTTCGGTGGTCAGCCAGCTATTGCAGGTAACATCATCGTTCGTCAGCGTGGTACCAAACACAATCCGGGCCTTAACGTAGGTATCGGTAAAGATCATACCTTATTTGCTTTAGCTGAAGGTATTGTAACTTTCAAAAAGAAAGCCGATAACCGTTCGTACGTATCAGTACTTCCTTTTGAAGTTGAAACTGTTGTTGAAGTAGCAGCACCTGCACCAGCTGTAAAAGCTGAGAAAAAAGCAGTGGCAGCAAAAACACCTGTTGCTGAAGTTGCAACAGAAACTGAAACTGCAGTTGAAGAAGCTCCAAAAGCAAAAAAAGCTGCAGCTCCTAAAAAGAAAGCTGCTGACGCAGAAGAAGAAAAAGCAGCTGAGTAATCAGTCTTTTAATCATATTAAAAAGCCCGATTCTATAATAGAACCGGGCTTTTTTTGTAGTTTAATTTTTGCATTTGCAATGCTGTCAATGATGCATGCTGGTTTAATCAAACATTATTTACTCAGCGTAAAGGCGATCGGAACTGTATATTGACAACGAACCGCCTGTCCATTTAGAATGCCAGGGCTCCATTTAGGTGAGGCACTTATCACTCTTAAAGCCTCCTGATCTAATGATGCCGATACACCTCTAACTACTCTTACACCGGTAAGGCTTCCGTCTCTTTCAATTGTCATTGTTACAATAACACGTCCTTGTTGGTTTTTGGCACGAGCATCTTCAGGGTAGTGAGTATTACTTCCCAGGTAGTTATAGAACTGTTGAATGCCTCCGGGAAACACGGGGGCCCGTTCAACAGAAGTGTAGATTTTACCGGTATCTTTCGCTGTTACAGCAACAGATTGAGCTTTTACGGTCAATAAAAAAGTGACGGCAAACGCCGTCAAAACGATTTTTTTCATAAAGGTTTAAGTCGAATATTTATTCTATTGTGATTTTTTTAATATAAAAAGTATCCACATCAATTTGCGGCAGGGTAGTACTGGTTACCAGCAAACCCTTTTGATCAATTATCAGCCTTTTGGTGCCTTCGTTAGTAGTAACCTCTATTGGTAGCGCCATGCTTATATTTTGTAATTGTATCAGGTAATGATTATCCGATAGTTGTTTAACATGGATATCCAGCTTATCAATACTGCGTAGGTAAAGGTCAAACAGAGGCTTTAAATCCCTGCCTGATTCCTGACTAAAAAACTGCTGTACATCATCGGTATTCACCAAATTATCATAAGTATATTTAGGTGAGGTAACAAATTTCTTTAATGCTGGAAAAAACAGGCTATCGCCCATTATATAGCGAATGGTATGCATAAAGAATGCGCCCTTACCATAAATATCACCGTTGTAGGCTGCTTCTTCATCAATATCTTTACCCACTATAATGGGTATTTTATTACCAAAGTGATAAGCTGCGTTCTGGAAAAATTTATTGTAAGCCGCTTCGCCTTCAAACTCACGGATGTACAAAGCATCGCCATAGGTGCAAATCCCTTCATGAACCCAATAATCGGCCCAATCTTTGGCAGTTACTTTGTTTCCCCACCATTCATGGCCAAATTCATGGTGCATCAAGTCATCATAATCTTCGCCGCCAACTTTTCTATAATGAAATTTATTGCCGTAGGCATTCATGGTTTGGTGTTCCATACCTAAATGTGGTGTTTCACAAATGGCTATCTTTTCTTTCGCCCAGGGATATTCTCCAAAATACTTCTCTTGTTCATGTATAGTCTTCTCAAAAATATCCAGGTGGTGGGCCGCTTTACTTTCATGTTCTTTCAATACATAAAACTGCAAAGGCACGGTGTGCCCGTCAACAGTGGTGTACTGGCGTGTTACAATGGCATAATCGCCCACATTAAACAAAATGCTGTAATTGTTAATGGTATAATTGGTTTTCCAATGGAAAGTGGCTTTATCGCCATGTTTGATAACTTTCTGTAGTAAACCAGGTCCGGCAACAACTAGGTCCTTAGGAACGGTTATAAACATATCCACACCTTCGTTTGGTTCATCAGAAGGGTGATCTTTGCACGGGAAATAAAGCTTTCCACCGGTGCCTTCGGCGGTAATAGCCATCCACTGGTGACCGGTTGAATCTCTTGTCCAGATAAAGCCATCGTCCCATGGCGGATGAACAGCCACATGGGGTTTGCCACCATAAATGATTTTTACGCTTGCTTTCCCGGCAGGCAACTCATCCTTAAGATTAATCCTGATGAGGTTGTTTTTATATTCGAAGCTTTGCTTTTTGTTATTTACCAATACCTGCTTTACGTTTAACGAATCCAGCAAATCAAACAACAAAACATGCGTTGGTTCCGACATAATCACATCAATCGTTGTAAATCCATCAATCGACCTTTGCGCAAAATCAACATTAAGAGCAATAGTATAATGCCTGATGTCCATTATGGCCTGTTCGGGCTTTAGTTTGCCCCCGGATGTATAGGTTTGTTGAGCGTGAAGTTTGCCGGCGATGAATATCGAAAGCAGAAGTAAAAATTTTTTCACTGATACTTAATTATTTGAGTACTGTAATTTAAAAAAAATGGATAAGTAAATGCAATGGCAATAAGATTGTTACTCAGTAATTGAATATTGAAAAGGCACTGAATATTTTGACCTGATAGGTTTTCCATCTCTTTTTGCCGGTATCCATTAGGCGATTTAGCCATTACTCTTAAAGCCTCTTTGTCAAAACCGGATCCAAGACTCTTTTCAACTTTAAAATTGGTTAATTGGCCATCCTTCTCTACAAAAAAACTTATTATCTCTGTACCTTCGGAATCCTCGCCATTATTTTTAGGCCATATCAAATTTTCACCTAAATAACGACGAAAGGCATCTTCACCTCCTGGAAAATGAGGAGCTACTAATGATTGATTATCAATAGAATGAGGAAGATAATTTAAAGAGAAGATGTTTGAATGAGCAAACAAAAGAAATAAAGCAAAAAAAACAAGTAATAGTTTTCTCATAAATGGGTTTTATTAATTCTCTCTAACCAATAAACCATCCGCAAAGTCGTGCAGGTATTGCTTTTGGGCAGCAGGTAGGTTAATGGCATCTAAGGCTTCAAAAGCCTTTTCTGTATGCAGCTGCATAGCTTCTTCTGCGCTTTGACGAATGTTTAACGAGTTATAAATAGCAGTTACGGCAGCAACCTTTTCGGCGTTATCAAATTGCTTCAAACCAATCCAATTATTTAATGCTGTTTTATGCTGATTACCGGCAAGTTCAAGCGCCTTTATGAGCAGATAAGTTTTTTTGTTAGATATGATATCGCCGCCAACCTGTTTACCAAACTTTTCAGGGTCGCCATATACATCCAATATATCGTCCTGTAGCTGAAAAGCTATACCCAGGTGTTCCCCGAAGCTGCTCAACAAATCAGCATCTTTTGTATCGGCCCCGCCAATTAAAGCGCCGATTTTTAATGCGCCGCCTAATACCACGGCCGTTTTCAGACGGATCATCTCCAGGTATTCGTCAATGCCAACGTTATCACGCTGTTCAAAATCCATATCCAGTTGCTGCCCCTCGCACACGCCCACAGCTGTGGTATTAAAAATATCCAGAATAGGGCGCAGTAAGCGATCTTCTACCTGCATCATCAACTTGTACCCCTGTACCAACATAACATCGCCAGAGAGGATGCCAACGTTGTTATTCCAACGCTCATGCACCGTTACCTGGCCGCGGCGCAAGGGTGCATTGTCCATAATATCATCATGCATCAGTGTGAAGTTATGGAAAACCTCAATAGCCAGGGCAGGAGGCAGGGCAGCCTCTATATCGCCACCGAAAAGATCACAAGCCATCAGCAGCAAAGCAGGGCGCATTCTTTTGCCGCCCAATGAAAGGATATAATTTATAGGTTCGTAAAGCTCAGCCGGATATTCCGGAAATGCCAGATTGTCAACAGCGTTGCTTATTATTGCTTGTAAATCCTCAAGTTTCTTCATTTATTGGTTGATTGGGTTGATTGAGTTGATTAGGTGAGTAGTTTTGAATTATAACAACCATTCACTCAATCAACCTAATCAACTACTTAACTAATTTGCCTAATTAATCCTGTACTAACGAAAAATCAATCTGTTTTTTTGTCAGATCAACATTTTTTACCTTTATTTTAACCTCATCGCCCAATTGATAGACCTTCTTTTTGCGTTGACCTATAATGGCGTAGTTTTTTTCGTCTAAAGTATAAAAGTCGTCTGATATATCGCGAAGACGGATCATGCCTTCACATTTGTTCTCGATAATTTCCACATACATACCCCACTCGGTAACGCCGGATATTACACCAGCATAAACACCTCCAACCTGGTCTTTTAAATACTCAGCTTGCTTGTATTTAACCGAGGCACGTTCTGCATCAGCTGCCTTTTTTTCCATTTGTGAGCTATGTTGACAAAGCTTTTCATAATGCTCGGCATTGGCCGACTGACCGCCATTTAGATAATGGAATAATAGCCTATGAACCATTACATCGGGATAACGGCGGATAGGGGAAGTAAAGTGTGTATAATGATCAAAGGCCAAACCATAGTGACTGGTGCCTTTGGTGGTATAAATCGCCTTAGCCATTGAGCGGATAGCCAGCTGCGTTAAAACATTTTGTTCTTTTTTGCCCTCCACATCCTCCATTAAATAATTGAGGGATTTTGCAGTTTCCTTATCCGATTTTGTATTGATTTTATATCCAAACCGCGCAGCAAACTGGGCAAAATTGGCTAACGACTCCGGTTTTGGCGAATCATGTACCCGATAAACAAAAGTGTACTTATGTTTGCCTTTTCCCATGCGGCTTACGTGTTCAGCCACCTTGCGGTTGGCCAATAGCATAAAATCTTCAATCAGTTTATGAGCATCTTTGCGTTCTTTAACATAAACACCAACAGGCTTGCCACTTTCATCCAGCTTAAACTTGACTTCGGTAGTCTCAAAGCTGATGGCGCCATTTTTGAATTTGCGTTCGCGTAATTTATAAGCTAAAGCATTTAGTTTTTCAATCTCCTTTTGGAAATCGCCAGCCTTGCTTTCAATCACTTCCTGTACTTCTTCATAAGTAAAGCGCCTGTCTGAATGGATAACGGTTTTACCGAACCATTCATTAATCACATTGGCATCTTCGTCCATTTCAAATACAGCAGCAAAGCAAAGTTTATCTTCTTTGGGCCTAAGCGAACATAGTCCATTTGATAATCGCTCGGGAAGCATAGGTATTACTCTGTCAACCAAATAAACCGAAGTACCACGGTCTTCTGCTTCCTTATCCAGCGCAGATTCGGGTTGAATATAATGCGACACGTCGGCAATATGCACTCCTACCTCATAATTGCCATTTTCGAGCCTTTTAAACGATAGTGCATCGTCAAAATCCTTCGCATCAAACGGATCAATAGTAAAGGTTATAACGTCTCTAAAATCGCGTCTGCGGGCTATCTCTTCTTTGGTTATGATGTCCGATATTTCTTCGGCTTCATGCTCAACTTCAGCCGGGAAAGATAGAGGAAAGCCAAATTCTGCGAGAATGGCGTTCATTTCGGTATCATTCTCACCCTGTTTACCTAAAATATGCTTAATACGACCGATAGGGTTTTTTGCATCAACGGGCCAGTCTGTTATTTCGGCAACTGCCTTTATCCCGTTTTTAGCGCCGTTTAACTCGCTGATGGGTATAAAAATATCGTGCATCATCTTGCGGTCGTCCGGTATAAAGAAGGCAAAACGTTCCGAAAGTTTTACTATACCGGTAAACTCCATTTTGGCGCGCTGTAATATCTCTATTACTTCGCCTTCTTTGTTTTTGCCTTTGCTTTTAGCATAAACGTAAACTTTAACACGGTCGCCGTTTAGCGCATTACGTAATTTACGTGGTGCTATGAAGATGTCACTCTCAAACTCGTCATCCGTAACTATGAACGCTGAGCCATCATTAGTGAGGTCAACCCGGCCTTCAATAAAGGTCTTTAATTCAAGGAGTTGGAATTTGCCTGGAGACAGTTCTTTAATTGCGTTCTTTTTGGCTTCTTCTTTTAATATATCGAATATTACTTCCCTTGCTTCAGGGTCGCGAATATTGAGTTTAGCAGATACTTGTTTGTAGTTTAACGGCGTATTGCCATTCTGTTCAAATATATCAAGTACCATTTGGGTAAGGACCTGATTTATTGATGAACTGTTTTTCTTTTTAGACATGTGAATTATTTGTACAAAGATACGATGTTTTTAAATTCGGAGTTCGGAATGTTGAATGCGGAATGTTTTTGAATTCAGAAGTCGGAATGTCGAATGCGGAAGGTTTTTGAATTCGGAAGTCGGAGTGTCGAATGCGGAAGGTTTTTTATTACGAAAGTCGGAATGTTTTTGACTGAGGAGTTAAAATCCGTTAACTTAGGGTATTCAATTCACTAACCCTTTCACATAATTATTATTGCATGCAGCCTGTAAATGACCTTAAATTACGATCAAAAACTTTTGCTTTAAATATCATTAAATTAGTTAAATCATTACCGGAAGATAGGATAGGTAGAGTTTTAGGGAATCAGATTCTGAGGTCTGGTACATCTGTAGCCGCAAATTACCGGTCTGCGTGTAAAGCTCGTTCTATAGCTGATTTTATTTCTAAAATCACTGTGGTTGAGGAAGAAGCAGATGAAACAACGCTTTGGTTAGAATTAATAATGGAGTCTGGTACTCTTAACGATGACTTTACTCAATTACTGCATAAGGAAGCCAACGAATTAACTGCAATTTTAACAAGCTCCGGCAAAACTGCCAAACAAAATAGCTCAAAGAAAAAATAGATATATCAATTACTTTTAAATTCAAAACATCCCACATTTAAACTTCCTGACTTGGCCTTAAAAATTTCACATTCGGCACTCCGCCTTGCGCATTTAATACATTCCGCACTCGGCATTCCGACTTCCGAATTAGAAACTTACACTCCCGGTATCGACGCAATCAGTTTTCTGGTGTACGCTTCTTTTGGGTGATAATAGATCTCATCTGGATCGCCCATTTCAACTATTTTGCCTTTGTTCATCACCATCATTCGGTCTGATATGTGTTTAATAACCGCCAGATCATGCGAGATGAAGATATAAGTTAAATTAAATTCCTGTTGTAGTTCCCTGATCAGGTTGAGCACTTGTGCCTGTACAGAAACGTCTAAAGCAGAAACTGATTCATCACAGATAATGAATTTAGGTTGCAGGGCTAAAGCCCGTGCGATAACGATCCGCTGTCTTTGTCCGCCCGAAAATTCGTGCGGGTAACGGTTAAAATGTTCTGCTGAGAGGCTCACACGTTCTAGTAATTCAACTACCCGTCTTTTCCGTTTGGTGTCGTTTTCATAAAACTGATGTACCTGCAAAGGCTCCATCAATGATGCACCAACTGTTAAACGCGGATTTAAAGATGAATAGGGATCTTGAAAAATGATTTGGATATCGCGCCTGATCGCTCTTAGATCATTTTTTTTTAATGACCGCAGGTCTGTGTTTTCGAAATTAATACCACCCGAAGTAGGTTCAATTAATCGTAATATACTCCGGCCAAGCGTGGTTTTCCCACAGCCCGATTCGCCGACCAATCCGAGGGTCTCGCCGGGGTAAACGTCAAAACTGACATCGCTAACAGCTTTAACTGTTTCATTTCTAATTTTAAAAAGGCTTTTATTACCTTTAAACCAAGTATTTAAATTGCTTATTTTAAGTATTGGTTCTTTAGAATATAAAACTGCTTTACGTTCCTTTATTTCTGCTGGTTGCCAGGTAAAGCGCTCTCTTATCGCTTCAATGTTTTCTGCCGGCTTTGTTTTTGAACTCAGGAAGTCGGCAATAACAGGTAGTTTTTTTAAATGATAAGCCGGAGACGGACGACAAGCAAGCAAACCCTTGGTATACGGATGCCTGGGGTTTTCAAACAGTGTTTTAACAAATGCTTCTTCAACAACCTCGCCTTTAAACATTACCAATACACGATCTGCAATTTCACTTATCACGCCCAAATCATGCGAGATAAATATCAGGCTCATATTGCGTTCGGCTTTTAACTTCAACAACAACTCTATTATTGTTTTCTGAACAGTTACGTCAAGCGCAGTGGTGGGTTCATCGGCAATTAATATTTCGGGGTTACAGCAAAGAGCCATCGCAATCATCACCCTTTGTTTTTGGCCACCGGATATTTGGTGGGGGTAACTATCAAAAATTTCTTCGGGGCGCGGCAATTGAACCTCTTTAAACAGCTCGATGGTTTTCTTCCTGGCTTCGGCTTTATTACTGCCCAAATGCAGCTGAATAGCTTCAGTGATCTGAAAACCGCAGGTTAATACCGGGTTGAGCGAAGTCATAGGCTCCTGAAATATCATTGCCATTTGATTTCCTCTTATCTGCTGCATTTCGGGCTCTGTTGCCTTGCACAGGCAGGTTCCATTCAATAAAACCGTACCATTAATAATAGTTTGCTTATCATCCAGCAAGCGCATTAGGCCCAATGAAGTAACCGATTTTCCGGATCCTGATTCGCCTACAATACCGATTGTTTCGCCTTTATTAAGTATAAATGAAGTACTTTTTACTGCTTCAAAAAAACCATTTTGCGTTTTAAATCTGATATTTAGGTCTTTTACTTCAAGCATTACTCAACTATGGTTATGCAATCATCAGCGATCAATTCTTCACCGCGGTAACGTCTTAACAATTGGGCGGTAGCAACCACATCTTTCTGGCAATAAGTGCTGATCCTGTCGAGTTGATTGTCAACCCAGTAAACATGCCCAACCATACTGCCGTCGATGTCGTCTTTAGGGGTAGGGATATTAAATATGGCTGTTAGCAAATTTAGCGAAGTGTAGTTTTTATAGTCACCAAATTTCCAAAGCTCCATGGTATCCAGGTGATTTATTTCCCATGGCTTTTTACCCGAAAGCTCCAATTGAGCCGGTATTTTTACGCCATTTACCAGCATTCGCCGGCAGATATAAGGAAAATCAAACTCCTTACCGTTATGTGCACATAAAATTAGGCTGGGCGGCTGGCTATTTAATAATGCAGCGAACTTTTCGAGCACTTCCTTTTCGTCATGCGCTGCAAATGATTTTACCCGTAGTCCGGTTTCTTTTGCACTTGTAAAAATTCCGGCTGATATGCAGATGATTTTCCCAAATTCGGCCCAAATGCCCGCGCGTTCATAAAACGCTTCGGCTGTTTCCTCTTTACGCTGATATTGAGTTTTTAAGTCCCATAGCTTTTTAAAGTTTTCGGGCACTTCGTCAAAGCTGCTGTATTGCGGAACGGTTTCAATATCAATAACCAACAGGTTATGAAGGTCATATTGTTCAAGCATTAATTTCCTGTTATTTGATGAGGCAATATAGCCATTTTTTAGCTTCCGTTTTCCATACCTTGTCATGGGTAAGTAAATCGGCAATATGCAAAAGCCTGTGAAAAAAAGTCAGTAATATTGTTACTTTTGGCTTTTTATAAAGAGCCATCATTTTTAAAGTCGATTGTACTCAACGTAATGAAAATAGAGAAATTATCAATTGTTATTCCTGCCTATAACGAGGGCAATACCATTCACCTGATATTAAACAAAATTAAAGCAGTTAACCTGGTTGATAATATTCAAAAGGAAATTATTATTGTAAACGACTACTCAACCGACCATACGGAGGAAGCTATTGCCGCTTATAAACAAAATAACCCGGAGTTAAATATTAACTATTTTAAACACGAGGTTAACAAAGGCAAGGGCGCTGCGCTGCATACCGGCATTTCAAAAGCAACTGGCGAGTATTTAATTATACAGGATGCCGATTTGGAATATGACCCAGAAGAATATAACGATTTGCTAAAACCCATAGTTAACGGGTTTGCTGATGTGGTATATGGCTCCAGGTTTATGGGTAATAACCCTCACCGTATTCTTTTCTTCTGGCATACTATTGGCAATCGCTGGTTAACTTTTGCATCAAACATGTTCAGTAACCTTAACCTTACGGATATGGAAACATGTTATAAGCTTTTTAATACGCAGTTAATCCAATCTATTAAATTACAGGAGCAACGTTTTGGTTTTGAGCCCGAGGTAACCCAAAAAATTGCCCGTGTGCCTAAAATCCGCATTTATGAGGTAGGCATATCCTATTACGGCCGTACTTATGAAGATGGCAAAAAAATAGGGTGGAAGGACGGCGTTCGTGCCATCTATTGCATTTTAAAATACGGTTTATTCAGGATGTAAGCAGGCACTTGTGAGTGGTGCCTTGCCTGAGTATAAAAGAATTTTAAAAACAGGCGGTTTAACCTATCATTACCCCAACCTTATTTATTACAGGAAGCTTGATAAAATTAAGCTCCACAATGCTTTCTGGCAGAAAGATGAACTTTTTATCGTAGATCTCTTTACCGATATAATAGCTCAGCCAATATTCGTTATTAAGACCAAAAGTTTGTTCGTCAATAGGTTCAATCAGCTTAAATGATCCTTGCTCAACAACAGGAAACATATGCCGCAGGGTTGATGTTTTTACCTGTTCGCCGTTTTTTTCGCCATAACCTTTTGAAGTAATCAGTACATTTTCGATAGGTTCGTTTTTAAGATTAATTAAATAAACGTACCAAATTTTGCTCTCAGCACTTTCCTTCTCCAGCGCTACCGCGATAGCAATGTCTTTTACCTTATTTTCTGGCAAATCCTTTATCATATCATTAGAAATGACGGGTATTAACTAATCAATTAATCAATACCCGGCTTTAAAATTATTTCTTCTTCGCTGGTGCCTTTTTCTTAGCAGGAGCCTTCTTGGCGGCTGGTTTTGCAGCTGCGGCTGTTTTTCCGAATCGTCCTTTTTTAGCATCTTTAGGTGCAGCATCTGCTAATGCTTTACACTCTTCATAAGTTAAACTCAAAGGATCCTTGTCCTTTGGTATTTTAACGTTTAGTTTGCCAAACTCAATATAAGCTCCCCAACGCCCGTTTAAAACTTTTACATCGGGATCTTCGGCAAAGGCTTTTATTAGCTTCTCAGCATCTTTTTTACGCTTCTCGTTAATCAGCTCAATTGCTTTCTCCTCAGTTACATCATGAGGATCAATTTCTTTTGGCAAAGAAACAAAAGCACTGTTATGACTGATATAAGGACCAAAGCGACCTATGGCAACTTTCATTACCTTGCCCTCATATTCGCCAACAACTTTAGGCAGCTTAAACAGCTCCAAAGCATCTTCTAAACTGATTGTTTCGATGCTTTGGCCGGTTCTTAAACTGGCATACAGCGGCTTTTCTTCTTTGTTTTCGTCAGTAGCACTTTCGCCTACCTGAACAAATGGGCCGTAACGGCCAATTCTAACAGATACCTTTTTGCCATTTTCCGGATGTACGCCTAATTCCCTTTCGCCAGTGGCTTTATCGGCAGTTTGTATGGTACTTTCCACTTCCTTATGAAAAGGGGTATAAAAACTCCTGATCATGTCTGTCCATTCTTTTAATCCCTGGGCAATTTCGTCAAATTGTTTTTCAACGTTTGCCGTAAAATTAAAATCTACAATGCCATTAAAATGCTGTACCAAAAAGTCGTTTACTACCGCGCCAATATCAGTAGGAAATAGTTTTCCTTTTTCGGCACCTGTATTTTCGGTTTTTTCTTCTTTAGTGATGTTTTCGGCTTTAAGCGTCAACACCCGAAAAGCTCTGACTTTGCCTTCACGCTCTTCTTTAACCACATAACCGCGGTTTTGAATGGTTGAAATAGTAGGAGCATAGGTAGATGGTCGCCCTATTCCTAATTCTTCCAGTTTTTTAACCAGGCTCGCCTCTGTATACCTCGCTGGCGGACGTGAAAAGCGTTCTGTTGCCGACATTTCCTGTAACGCCAAACGCTGTCCCCTGGTTAATGGAGGAAGCATTGCATTTTCTCCATCCTGCAGGTTATCATCCTCATCATCGTCAGATTCCAGGTAAACCTTTAAAAACCCATCGAATTTCATTACTTCACCGTTAGCCGTTAACTCTTCTTTACGGCTTGATATACTGATTTTTGCAGTAGTTTTCTCAAATTGTGCTTCACTCATTTGAGATGCAATTGCCCGTTTCCAGATCAGTTCATACAAACGTGCTTCGCTCGAATCGCCCTGTATACTGTGCTTGTCGAAATAGGTTGGTCTTATTGCCTCGTGTGCCTCTTGTGCGCTGGCGTTTTTGGTTTTGTATTTTCTATGCTGATGATATTTATCGCCATAAGCCGACACTATTTCCTGTTCAGCGGCATTTAAAGCATGATCAGAAAGGTTTACTGAGTCAGTACGCATATAGGTGATATGTCCCGATTCGTACAGCTTCTGAGCAACTTGCATGGTACGTGATACCGAATATCCTAGTTTCCTGCTTGCTTCCTGTTGCAGGGTTGATGTAGTAAATGGCGCAGCAGGTGAGCGTTTTGCAGGGCGTGTGTCCAATGATTTTACATCAAAATCGGCTTTGATACAGTCCTGTAAAAACTTTTCAGCGTCTTCCTGTTTGCTATAACGTTCAGATAATTCGGCTTTGAAAGCGTCTCTGCCTTTACCAAATATGGCTACTATTTTAAACGCGGCTTCTGATTTAAATTTATTTACCTCGCGCTCACGATCAACTATTAACCTAACTGCCACTGACTGTACACGACCGGCCGAAAGCGAGGGTTTCACTTTTTTCCATAACACGGGTGACAGTTCAAAACCCACTAATCTGTCTAAAACCCGGCGCGCTTGTTGGGCATTCACCAAATTATAGTCAATTTTTCGTGGGGTTTCAATAGCGCGCAAAATGGCCGGTTTAGTGATTTCATGAAAAACAATACGCTTTGTTGTGGCCTCTTTCAAATCAAGGGTATCATACAAATGCCATGATATGGCTTCTCCCTCGCGGTCCTCGTCCGATGCCAGCCAAACCATTTCGGCTTCTTTAGCTAATTTCTTTAATTCACTAACTATCTGCTTTTTATCAGCAGGCACCTCATACTTCTGTTTAAAATCATGAGCAATGTCAATGGCATCGTCAGACTTTACCAAATCGCGGATATGCCCGTAGCTCGACTTTACAATAAAGTCTTTGCCAAGGTATCCTTCAATGGTTTTGGCTTTCGCCGGAGATTCAACAATTAGTAAATTTTTAGCCATTTAAGCAATTATTATTTTTGCAAATAAAACATAAAGAAAGCGAAACGCCAATTTGTTTTTGGGAAAAGATATAATGTTATACGACTGATGAGTCGAAATGTTAGGACTTTGCAATTGATTAAATTGCACAATGCAGCGCTGCTGTTACATCAAAAAACCGCCACCGAGCAAATCATTGCCCTCATAAAACACTGCTGATTGCCCCGGGGCTATACCCGATACGTTATGATGGAAATCAACCTTCATATGTTGACCCATTTGTACTATGCTGCTTTGGGTGCCGGCATCTTTGTAACGTATTTTAGTTACCGCTTCAATAGGTTCGGTAATGGTTTCGTATTTTACCAGGTTAAGGTTTTTAACCCAGGCTTGCTTGCGCTCCAGTTCATCTGCCGTTCCCAACACCACTGTATTGGTATCGGGTTGAATACTGGTAACAAACATGGGCTGCCCTAGTGCAATACCCAATCCCTTGCGCTGACCTATGGTATAAAACGGATATCCCTGATGCTTACCTACTATAGTGCCGTCTGTGAGCACAAAATTACCACCGGCAACACGTTGCTCCAGATCGCCTACTTTGTTTCTTAGAAAGGCTCTGTAGTCGTTATCGGGTACGAAGCATATTTCATAGCTTTCGCTTTTAGCGGCGAGCTCCAACTGTCCCATATCTAAAGCCATTTGCCGTATCTCGGGTTTTGAGAAACTGCCCAAAGGGAACCGGGTTCGCGCCAGGTTTTTTTGAGATACTCCCCAAAGCACGTAAGATTGATCCTTATTTTCGTCCCTTCCCTTCGAAATCACATATCTGCCGTTATCCTGCAAACGGATATTGGCATAGTGCCCGGTAGCAATAAACTCACAATCTAATTTATCGGCTCTTTTTAATAAGGCTTCCCATTTAATGTGGGTATTACATAAAACGCATGGGTTAGGAGTGCGGCCGGCCAAGTATTCGTCAACAAAATTATCAATCACAAAATCGCCAAATTCGCTTCGTATATCCAATATATAGTGAGGGAAGCCATAACCTACGGCCAATGCACGCGCATCATTTATGCTATCCAGACTACAGCAACCCGTTTCTTTGGAGCTTCCACCCGAAGAGGCGTAGTCCCAGGTTTTCATGGTAAGTCCTATAACTTCATAGCCCTGCTCATGCAGCATCACTGCTGCTACCGAACTATCAACACCACCGCTCATTGCCACTAATATCCTGCCATGCTTACTCATAATTTTGCAAAGATACCTTTTTTGAATTTGATGTTAATTACTTACAAGTCAGAACAAGGTAAAATGTACACATTTAAAGATGCAATCAGTTAAAATTCAACCATTTATATAGAATGGAAAAACACGAACAAGAATTTAATTTAAACCGTAGGTTAAATTATCAACAATTTTAATATAAAAAACTTTAATGGGTAAAGGGTGAGTATTTTTTCCTGATGCTAAAAGTATGTTCTTAAGGATGTCTTTTCAAAAAAGGAACTTAGTTTTACCAGATGTGTAAAAGCGACACGAAATAAGAAGAAAAAATAGCTTTAAACTAAATTAAGGTACATTTTTGTTGATTTTACAAATAATAAAAAATTAAATTTTGAGTTATTTTGTTGCGATTTTTTTATGTAATAAATGCTGATTTGACATTTACAAAACAATCAAATCCTTTTATTAAAATTTTCGTAAAAATAAAAATAAATTATGTAACATTCATTTTACAATTTAGATTTGTAATACCTTAATTGATACAGTAGATGCAAACCCAGTTAACTTTAGAGCAAAAATTACAAGGTGTAATTTTAGTTGTTATTTGTTTTGTTGCTGTTATGAACTATTTTATAAAGTAATTTAACATTTAATTAGGAAATAAAAGAGCCCGCTCATAAGCGGGCTCTTTTATTATTTATAAGGGTTTCAAGTTTTATGGTCTTATTTGTCCATTCCCCTTTATGAGCCACTTGTAGCTAGTCAACTCATCTAATCCCATTGGCCCACGGGCGTGTAATTTTTGGGTGCTGATCCCAATTTCGGCGCCAAGGCCAAACTGAGCACCGTCTGTAAAAGCAGTAGAAGCATTAACATATACCGCAGCAGCGTCTACCTGGTTTAAAAAGGTTTCAATAGCCCCTGCATTTTCAGATATAATGGCTTCGCTATGCTTTGAGCTATAATTTGCTATATGATTTAACGCTTCATCCAGATCAGTCACTACCTTAACTGCCAGTTTCATAGCCAAAAATTCTGTCCCAAAATGCTCGGGCTCCGCCCGGTTTAATAATTTAGAAGGATAATGACCAATCAACACATCAAAAGATTCGCTATCAGCAAACAATTCAGTCTCTTTATCTGCCAGCGGCTTAACTAATGCAGCTAAATCGCCTAATCTTTTACGGTTAACAATTAAACAATCCAATGCATTGCATACGCTTACACGCCGCGTTTTGGCGTTAAACACTATGTCGCGGCCTTTTTCCAGGTTAGCAAATTCATCAAAATAGGTATGCACAATGCCTGCACCTGTTTCAATTACCGGTATTTTGCTATTTAAGCGCACATGATTGATTAAACCCTGGCTACCCCTTGGAATAAGTACATCCACATAACCTATTGCACCCAACAGCGCATCGGTAGCTTCACGTTCAGGAGGCAGCAAAGTGGCAAAGCTTAAATCAATGTCATATTTTGCCAAAGCCTCGTGTATAATGGAGATAATAGCTTTGTTGGAAAACTCGGCATCACTTCCTCCCTTTAATATGCAAACATTGCCTGTTTTAAAACACAGGGAAAAAACATCGAACGTAACGTTGGGCCTGGCCTCGTAAATAACCCCGACAACTCCCAAAGGAACCCTGACCTTGGATATCTGCAATCCATTGGGCATTGTTTTTTTTGACAACACTTTACCTAAAGGGCTATCTAATTTAGCGATGTTGTTCATATCCCTTGCAATTTCCTCAATCCGCGCAGGTGTTAATTTAAGACGATCATATTTAGGATCAGCCGGATCCATCCGGTCCAGATCCTTTTTATTCTCCTGCAGTAGGTAATCGGTCAAAACAATAGCCGAGTAGGCCAGCTCCTTCAGCACCTGGTTAATTACTATAGGGCTGAGGTTCTTTCTACTCGCCAGAATAGCCTCCTCAAAATATTTGTTATAATTATTTAACATTCCAAATAAAGATAATCATAATGCACTAATGGTTTTTGATTTTTGCGCCCAATCATCTCGTTCGCTTTGTCTGAACCGTATTCGGCAATTCCCAAACCAATATGTTTGTCTTTTTCATCAACCAGTTTAATGATATCGCCTTTCTTAAACTCTGACAGGATAGTAACCACACCAACCGGAAGTAGGCTGGATGCTTTGTTGGATATAAGTGCCTGTTTTGCGCCTTCGTTTATTTGTACTGCCCCGGTAGCAAAGTTACCTGAATGAGCTATCCATTTCTTTTTGCCCGATGCTGTTTTGGTTGGATTGAAATGAGTGTGGGCTACTTTGTTTTCCAACACATCAATTAAAATATTGTCTTTTGTGCCGTTGGCTATATGGACTGCTATGCCTAATTGAGCTATTTTTTGCGACATTGTTGATTTGGTAATCATTCCGCCGCGGCCAAATTGCGATTTGCCGGTACTTACAAAGGTCGAGAAATCAATTGTGGCACCTGAAACCTCTTCAATAATCGTAGCATCCGGTGAGTTGGGGTTACCGTTATAAATTCCATCTACATTGGTTAATACAATCAAAGCCTGGGCGTTCAACATTGATGCTATGAGCCCCGCCAATTCGTCGTTATCAGTAAACATCAATTCTGTTACCGAAACCACGTCATTTTCATTTACAACGGGGATTACCTGGTGCTGTAACAGTATCTCCAGACAGTTTTTCATATTGAGGTAATGAAGCCTGTCTCTAAAGTCCTCCTTGGTAACCAATACCTGCGAGCAAAGGAAATTAAACTGTTCAAAAAGATGGGAGTAAGTATTGATCAACTTTACCTGGCCTATGGATGCCAATAACTGCCTGGCTGCTATCGGATCAAATTTCTCGGAAACTGTGATTAAACTTCGCCCTGACGCCACGGCGCCAGAGGATACCAGGATAACTTCAATACCCCGTTTTTTTATTTCGGCAATCTGTCCAACCAAATTACCGATGCGTTTTAAATCGGGCAAACCGTCTTTTTGGGTAAAAACGTTTGAGCCTATTTTAACTATAATCCGGTTATATTTATATGCCATTTATATTAATAAATAGCGCAATTTACAGTATTTTAATATGATTTTATATTAATTAAATACATAATTTAACATTTCATCGCGCCAATAAACATTTAATAGCTTTAAAAGCACAGCAATTACCAAAAATTATATCAAAACAGGCAATTATCGATACTTTTAGATTAAAACCGCATAAAAATAGATATTTTTAACTAATATACCCCTTAACATACTCTCTGGTCAGCTCTTCTTTAGGGTTAAGCAAAACCTCTTCGGTTGGCCCAAATTCTATGACTTTACCGCCGTATACAAAGATGATGTAATCGGACACACGGCGTGCCTGCCTCAAAATATGTGTCACCAACACGATAGAATACTTTTCCTTTAGGCTGATAAACAAATCTTCAATAATAGAAGTAGAAACCGGATCAAGTGCCGATGTTGATTCATCGCCCAAAATAATCTCCGGATTTACAGCCAAACCACGCGCCAGGCACAAACGTTGCTGCTGCCCGATAGATAAACGGCTGGCAGAAGCATTTAAACGGTCTTTTACCTCGTTCCATAAACCAGTCGCCTTTAATTGTTCTTCTACCAGTTGATCAAGTACCTGCTTTTTTTTGATGCCATGTATACGTGGCCCATAGGCTATGTTATCGTAAATAGACATAGGCAAGGGGTAAGGGCGTTGCGATAGCAGGCCCATTTTTTTGCGTATATGCGTTACTTCAGCCTTCGGATCATAAATATCTTCGCCATCAACTAACACTTTACCGGTGATTTTCACACCGGGGGTGTTATCAAGCAGGCGGTTAAATGATTTAAGCAACGTAGTTTTCCCACAGCCGGAGGGGCCAATGATAGAAGTAACTTTCTTATCAGGAATGTTAATATTAATATCGTTTAAAATATGCTGATTACCGATGTGCACATTTAAATGCTGAACACTGATATGTGGAGTTTGAGTCATTAACTTTTGTGTTTTGAAAATTTCTTTATCAGTATTTCAGATAATACAGTGATAATTAATACAATAATGGTTAAAATGAGTGCCGAAGCATAGCCACGGCCCTGTACTTCCTCCACTGGGCTGCTTAGCTGAAAAAATATAGCCAAGGGCAATGTGGCGGCGGGCTCGTGTAATGATGTGGGAATATTATCGCTAAAGCCGGCGGTAAAAAGCACAGACGCCACATCGCCGATGGCACGGCCAAATGAAAGCAAAATAGCAGTAAATATTCCGGGTTTTATTTGTCTGAGGACTACTTTGGCCATTTCCCAGCGGGTTGCACCAAGTGACAATGCGGCATCGCCCAATTCGCGGGGAACCGTTCTTATCACCTCATCCAGTGTGCGCACCAAAATCGGTATCACCAGTAACGTTACAGCTATTATTCCTCCGAGTAAGGAAGCCCTAAACCCGAAATAAACCATTATGAGGAATCCAAATGCCCCGTAAACAATTGATGGAATACCAAATAAAACATCAAAAGCAACCCGCAGTGAATCTGAAAGAAACTTTTTGCCATTGATGTATATATTGATAAATATAGCTACCGGCACACTTATAAAAAGCCCTAAAATGGTAGCACCGCCCGCTACATACAATGATCCGATTATGGCATTTAATATGCCGCCTTCTTTGCCTATATAGAAACCGCCACCGGGCGTTTTTGTTAGCATATCCAGACTCATATAGGGTATGCCTTTTGCAAAAATTGTCCCTACAATCAGAAAAAAACTACCGCATACTATTACTGCAGCCAATATCATTAATATTTTAAAGAAGACTTCTTCTGTTTTTCTTAGTTTCATGAGGCTAGTTTCCTTTCCAAACGGGATAAAATCACCCTAGAAATAATGTTAAACAACAGGATAATGATAAACAACAACAAAGCTGCAAACATCAGGGCTGAATCATAAAGGGGAATTGACAACATTTCGCCATAGTTATTGGCAATAAGGGCCGGCAAGGGATAACCCGCATCAAAAACAGAATGAGGTACCACGGCATTATTACCGCAAACCATTAAAACAGCAATTGTTTCGCCAAAAGCGCGGGAAACAGCCAGCACTACGGCGGCAATTATTCCGGGCAATGCCTTGCGTAGTATTACTTTTTTGATGGTTTCCCATTTATTGGCTCCCAATGACAACGAAGCATCTTTTAACTCCTGCGGGATGGTGTTTAATACCTCGCTAACAATACTTACTATTAGTGGAAATATCATCACAGCGAGTACTATTCCACCTGCCAGTACGCTGTAACCTGTAGAAAATTCAACAAAGTGCGGAGCTATATGATTTTGTATTAACGGAATAATGAAAAGCACACCCCATACACCAAATATTACCGGCGGGATACCCGAAAGCAAGTTTACAAAGGGTACCAATATTCTTTTTAATCCACCCTGGGCATATTCTGTAATAAACAAAGCAGTAAGCAGGCAAAGGGGCAAGGCAATGATAATTGCTATTCCTGTCACCCATAAAGTCCCCATTATAAAGGGAAAGAACCCAAACAAGCCTCTTAAAGGTTTCCAAACGCTCGAAGTTACTAGCGTGCCCCATGATGACTTTTCAATTATCGGTGCAGAATGAAGGTATAAACCTATTCCTATGATCAGTAATAAAGAAACTGATGCCAGTGTAAGCACCAGCATCAGTTTGGATAATATCTTATCTTTTAATATTCGTAGTTGCATTTTTTTTAGTTCATAGTTGATAGTTCATGACGCGTAGTACCAGGAAACTATTTAGCAGCCACCATTAACTATCAACCATGAACTATGAACTTAATCTACCTTCTTCAATTCCTCCTGAATTTTTGCTTTTGATAGGGCGATATAGCCATTTTCTTCAACAAACTTTTGCCCGTCAGCCAGTACATATTTCACAAATTCAACCAGTTCCTTTTTCTTTGGCTTGCCTTTAAACAAGAATCCAAGATTACGGGCTGGGGGCGAAGGGTATCTGCCATCGGCAATGGCGGCTGTTAAATCATCAATGGTACTATAAAAGTTTTCGTTAGCGTCAATTTTACCGTTACCATTTACATCAATTGGCAAAGCGTGTACGCCTGCAACTTGTTTACGGGTTGTAAGATCATATAAATAAGCCAGGTTATTGTAGCCTATGCCAACCGGATCTTTTTTTACTGCCTGGGCCAGCCCCGGATCGCCATAAACACCTACGCCCAACAAATCTTCTTGCTTTTTACCCAAAAATTTGGCCCATGTTTCGCCCGCGCCGGCAGCATCTGAACGGGTGTAAATATGAAGAGGAGCAGCAACTTTGCCGCCAAGCTGATTCCAGTTTTTAATAGTTCCATTAACAAATATGTCCAGAAACTGTTCTCTTTTAACACCCTTTGCCAGCAATTGAGCTGCATCCGGATTTCCGGTATTAAAGGTTGGCACTACAGCATCTTTTGTTACATATATGGTATAAGCCCCTTTTTTAATTTCAGCCGGATCAATATCACGCGAAGCCAAACCAATATCAACCAAACCTGATAACGCGTCAGTAATACCTTTACCAGCGCCACCGGCCGAGATATTAAAAACAACTTTGGGATGCAGTTTTTTAAACTCACTTGCCCATTTTACGGTAATAGGATATAAGGCAAATGCTCCTGAAATATTGATGGTGCCTTGCAAATCATCAACCGGAGGTTTAACCGGACTTCTTTTTATAAATGATGATGCTATTATTAAAACACTTATAGCAGCAATAGCTGCTATAAGTGTTTTTTGTTTTAATATATTTTTCATAGGTACTGTAATTAGAAAGTTAACTGCAATTGTGCTTCAAAAATGTTGTTCTTAATCTGGGTAACTTCTTCACGGCGATCTACATAATCAACAGCTAACCTGGCCCAGTTATTAAAGAAGAAGTTAACACCACCAGTATAATCGTTAGTTTTAACATTTTTTGATATCTCGTTAGGATCGTAGGTATCATACTTAGCCGCCAGTTGCAATCTGTTAGGCAATACAAAGTAAGTAGCCTGGCCATACCAGCCATCTCTTTTTATAATACCGTCTGTACCTTTATCATATTCTGCCTGCAATGCTAAGCCGCCAATTACATAACGGGCATCAAAGCCACCACGATTACGCAAATAGTTTTTTGCCGGGGTACCATAATTTCCCTGACCATCATAAAAATCAGCCGAAACAATTAAGTTATTAATTGGGTGCACGCTAAACCTGCCCGCAATGTCTTTGTGGCTATTGTTATCAGTAGTTACATCATAACCGGCACCGTTGAAAACACCCAAAGTGTAATCAAATAAATAACGGCCATCCACCTTTGCAAAACTTCCGTTAATTTGGATGCCGATATCACGACCGTTTTGATTGCCAATTACATCTGTCGAGCGGGCAGCAAGCGCATTAACAACCTGTGAGCGATCAATAAAGTCAAGCTGGCTATCCGCAATAAGACTCTCTAAAGAGAAAGGTATTTTAAACTGGCCGGCAGTAAATTTCAAATAATCAGCAATTTTGTAGGTAGTATATGCATCAAGTAATTTGGTGGTACCAGCAAACTCGGTGTATACTTCATAATTCCAGTTATCGTTAATATCGCCTTTAACGTCTAAACGCGCGCGGTGCAATAAAAAGGTATTGTTTACACCTGTTTGCTGGAATCCTTCATATTCGGTTTGTATTAAACCACTAATCTGTAAAGCGCGGCTACCAATGGTTATACCATGTTGGTTTTCTTTTTCCTTGTCTTTTTTCTTTTGCTCCTTAAGTGCTTGATCTGCGCGAACAGAGTCAGCTTCCTGCTGAGTGAGTACGCCTTTTTTAATCAATACATTTAAAAGATCATCATTTTGCTGCGCTTTGGTTATTAAAGCGCTAAAAAGTATACTCAATACGAGTACCGTTCTGATTACGTAAGGTAATTTCATGTGTTATTATTAAATCGTGAAAAGTTTGGATAATATATTTTTTGTCTTGAAGTGTTGATTGATCAACAGCAGCGCATACAACAATACATGCTTATGGGGTAGCAGTTTGATGCAGAATTTAAGTGCAAATTGTGGTTAAAGGTTTTCATTTTTCTTTTAATCTCCTATTAAATCTATCAATTTAGTAGTGTAAAGATATAATGAATAATCCAAATCGCAAATTATTATTACCAAAATGTTAAGTACTTAAGAAAAACAATATTCAAATAATTGATAAACAATTAGTTATATTTTAATATTATTTATGGTAAATGTCTGGAGTTGTCATAACAACACAAAACATGCGAGCTTTTTAATGCCCGCATGTTTTATTGTATGCGTAAAAGAGACAAGTTTTCTGTGCGTTATCCTTTTTTCTCTTTCATTTTTTCTTTCATCGCAGCCTGCATTTGTTCTTTATTCTTTTCGTATTTGGCATACTGGTCGCTGGTTAATATTTTCTTTAACTCCTTGTCTTTTTCGCCGGAGTCGGATTTCAATGCTTTAGCGGCCTTCAATTTCTGCAGTTTGCGGGTACTTGATTTTGCTTTAGCCGCATCGCCCATCATTACCTGGGTCGATTTTAGGTTTACCGCATAAACCTGTGGCTCTTGCTGATCCGTAAGATTAAGCTGTGTGCTCATCATTTTCGTTTCTAGCTCGGCCATTTGCTGCAGCTGGTGTTGCTGATATAGTTTTTGCTGATCGGGGGTAAGTATCCCTTTTAAGGCGGTATTCCTTGTTTTCATAATACCCATAACCTGCTGCGCCAGGGCTTTACCTTTCAAGGTGGTATCTTGTTTCATTTTTCCCTTTAATTGAACAAATGAAGCGGCAGCCGTTTTATTAAATCCCGTTGCCTGTGTTTTTTGCTGATCTGTTAAGTTTAAGTACGCCAGGCTATCGGTCATTTTTTGGGCAATCTTATCCGTTACGTCCTGCGCCCAAACCCGTTGCACCGACAAAAACGCAATTGAAATTAAAATTGCGGCTATGGAGGCTGCAAACCTAAATTTTTGATTTTTCATAATTAATGAGATTTATAGGTCCTTTATTTCCGATAAAATGCTTTTTATCAATATTTTACCAACTGTGTATTGGTCACATGCGTCAGCGTGGTGTCATTTTGGTCAACTATATCATAATACCAATCCTTCATATCGGTTTCGGTATATTCATTTGTTACCTTACATGGACAACTACAGCAATTGTAGGGTACAAATGAGTTGTGGGGATCAAAACCGGTGAGTTTTGTCATCTCTCCTATGTAAAAAGGAGAGGGCTTTGCGGCATAGTCTTTCTGACAGCTCGCAAATAATGCAATTAAAAAAATTGCTACGATAGTTATTTTCATTTTATTAAATTATTTATTATCAATAATTTATAATAAAAATCAATAGTTTATCACTTGCTATAAATAGGGGTTGGTTGGGTTGTTATTATAATTGTAATTTTCAATAACCTTTTAAAAGGTAGCCTGCCACATTAGTAAGTGTGGTATTATTTAAATCAACTATATTATAGTACCATTCTTTTGCAGTGCCTTCAGTATACACCGAATCTATTCTACATGGGCAATTACAGCAATTGTATGGCACAAATGATGTCTGCGGATTAAAACCGTTAAGTTTAACTAATTCGCCTACATAAAATGGAGAAGATTTTCCTGCATAATTGCCGTCTTTCTTGCAGCATATAAACAGCACAATTAAAATAATCGCTATGTATTTCTTCATTTCCACTATTTACCATCGATAAATTTATTAAAAGTATCTGTAAATTGTAGCATAGGATTTATTAATTCTTGCAACCGAGTGATAAATATACAGCTTATTTTTAATCTTTATGCACCCATGGCCTTCGGCCAAATGCAAAGCTTACGGCAACGGTAGGGCCATTATAGCCCCAGTTAAACTGCCCATACCATTTGGGTTTGGTAACGCCCACTTCAAAGTTGAACCCTGTGTACCCTGCAGATACATTGAGGCCTTTAACTATTTTATAGGTCAATAAGCCATTAAACCCTATAATCTGGCCATTAATACTGCTAATCGTTAATGATAAGTAATCAAATTCGCCAGTCAAAGCTAAGCGGCTGCTTAAAGTTACGCCACCCCAAACTCCAAAATCGGGGAGTGGTGCAGTAAAACCAAAATCGTTGTTTAAGTCCAAATGGGCAGAATTACCTATAGCAGACAAACCTACACCCACATCAACTATGTGCGCGCCTATTAATAACCCCGCTTCGTAGGTGGGTTTTGAAAGTATGGCATATCCGTACGAGAACCGGTATATCCTTGTATTAAAAAATGCATTAATCTGGGTATTTATCGGATAATCATTATCTCCGAAAACGATATCTTGCTGCAGGCTATAGTTTGAATTTCTGGTTATATTAACATAGCTCAAATCAAATCTGGAGCGGCTCGTCGCACGCCATTGGATGTCTCCCAAAACAGTTCCTGCATCTTTTTTAAAACCAAGATCATGCTCAAAATTTATATTGGTGCCAATACTGCCTGAGGTATTGCTTACTTTAATATCCGTATTGTTTATTGACTCAAAAAAACCGCCGGAAATCTTAAACCGCTCAACAAACCATGGCACCTTCCGGTCTTTTCGTGCTCTATTGGCTGAGGGATACAATAAGGAATACCCTGCTTCATCATCACCTACCCCAAAATAAGGCTGAACATAAGTTTCATTACTATTAAATTCATTAATTTTTGACATGCCGCTCACGTTTTTCCCAACCGATACCGTAGTATCCTGGCCTAAACTGACAAACCTTGCCGACAGCATGATAAGCATTAATAAAAGTATTTGTTTCATCGTTTTGTGCATAAATACCTGGTTCAAAATTCAATTAAGCTTTTGCTGTGTCGTCATTAAGCAGCGGTATTTCAATTGGCCATTGCCGGATAGATTTTGTACAGCAGGGATTTTCGGACTGTTTTTCTGATATCAAATTTAGATAGGTCGGCTTTTATTTCATCGATAATTGCGACCAATACGCGGTGCATTTTTTAATGTGAAACGATATGGCGATATAATTAACGTTTTATGCTCTTTTAAAGGAAAATGTCTTAAAATAAAAAAGCCGGCAACATATGAAGCTGCCGGCCATAAAACAATAAAACACCTCAATTTCACTGAAGATCATCGCCCTGTTTAATTTCATCAGAGGCTCGCAAAACAACTTTATCATTAGGTTTAAGGTCACCAAATACCTCGGTTGAATCATTATTTACCAAACCTTCTTTTATGTTTATCAGGCAAGCTTTGCCGGCTCTTATGGCCACAACGTATTCTCTTTCTGTTGAACGAACAATGGCGTTATTGGGCACCAACAGAGATTTAGCACCCGATAACATCGGAATGTTAACCTCGGCGTACATACCCGGTTTCAGGCTTCCGTTTTTGTTAGCTACATCAATTTCAACAGCTTCCTGCCGCATACTACCCAAGGCATTAGCCGAACGGCTTATTTGCGCCGTTTGTACCTGCCCCGGCATTGCATTAAAAGTGAAGGAAACCGGCTGATTAAGGTCCACCTTATCCACATAATCTTCGGGTATGTATACGGTAAGCCGCATTTTATTAATGTCCTGTATGATAAGCATAGGCTGATCTGTTTCTTTACCTGGTGCAACCAGCGCGCCGGGCGAAACATTTCGCTGAACGATCATTCCATCAAAAGGAGCATAAATTCGCAGATATCCCAGCATTGTTTTAACCGATTGAACATTGGAATATTCCGACTGGCTCATGGCCTGGTCGGCTTTCATTTTATCATTTGCATTGTCCAGGTCCAACGGAGACACAGAACCGGGTTCTTTTGCGGCTTCTTTTAAACGTTCATATTTTTCCTTGCTTGCCCCGGCATTTTCCTGAGCCTGCAAATATTTTGAATTGGCAGCCTGTAACTCAGATTCCATTTCGGGCGCTTCGAGGATCATTAACAATTGTCCTTTTTTTACAACGGAGCCGCGATCAGCGAACAACTGTTTTACAAAGCCATTTACTTTTGGGAAAAGGTTAACTTCATTAAACGGCACCAATTGCCCCGGCAAACGAGCCGAACTTGATAGTGCTTTTTCTGATACATTGCCAAACTGGTATTTATTTTGTTTAACATCTGCGTTTGTTAGGTCTACAGGTTTATTATTGCCTGAGCAAGCGGCGAATAAGCCGATTACCGCTATCAGCAAATATGATTTATATTTCATGGTGTTGAATTTCTAAATGAGTTGTTTTTGTTAATTCTTCGGGCATAAGTGACGGATCGTCATAGGTTGTTTTTTGTTGAACCCATGCAAAAACCAGGGGCAAAATAAACAAGGCAGCGAGGGTAGAGGCAAACAAGCCTCCAATTACGGCCCGGCCTAGCGGTGCAGTTTGCTCGCCTGCCTCTCCAAGGCCCGAAGCCATGGGAATCATTCCGGCAATCATGGCCATGCTGGTCATTAAAATGGGACGCAAACGTATAGCTGCACTGGTAATGGCTGCTTTAGTTGAATCATGGTATTCAAGCCGCAGTTTTTCCGCATTGGTCACAATCAGAATAGCATTTGCCACAGATACCCCTGTTGACATAATCATACCCATATAAGATTGCAGATTGAGCGTCGATCCTGTCAATAATAGCGCAGTTATCGACCCTAAAATCACTGCTGGAATAGTAGACAATACGACTAACGACACTTTAAATGACTGATAGTTGGCCGCCAGCAACAGGAATATTACCAGGATAGCAAAAGCCAAACCGCTCTGTAAACTATTTAATGTTTCTGTTAACAGGCTCGACATGCCACCTATTTCGGCCACCAACCCTTTTGGTGGTGCTCCCAAAGAGCTCACTGCCTTCCTTACATCTGCCGTGGCTGTACCCAGGTCTTTTTTGTAAATATTGGCGCTAACAGTAATAAAGCGACGCGGGCCGGTACGGTCATACTCGCCAGGAGTATAGGTTACTTTAAATTGGGCAACATCGGCAAGTGTTGGGCTGCTTTGGCCTTTAACCAGCGGAATCTCTTCCATCTCGTGCATGGAATTCATAATGTATTCCGGAATTTGTGCCTGCACCTGGTAGGTATAAGAGTTTTTATCGTCGAGCCACAAGTTTTTCTCCGTAAAACGGCTGGATGAGGTACTTGCGGTTACCGAGCGGGCTATATCCTTTACATTTAAACCCAATTGCGCAACTTTCAGGCGATCGAGCGTGATGGAAATTACTGGAAATTTTAATGGCTGATCAATCTCTACATCCCGCAGATAAGGTATCTTTTTAAGTTTTGCGAGTACCCGGTTACCATAGCCCTCTATTTGCTCCATATTTTTTCCGGCCACCTGCACCTGTATAGGGGTTGAAGCGCCCTGACTCATGATCTTTTCAGTCATGTCTATCGGCTCAAAACTAATGGTCATTTCCGGAAGCGAATGCGCAATGTTTTTACGCAGCGCATCTTTCAGTTCGTCCATGTTTACCTTGTAGTCCTCATCCAGATTTACCTGTAAAACGGCCTCATGCGTGCCAGTGTTAAATACGTACAGATTACTGCTACCGAAGCTGCTTGGCACCAGGCCAATATAACCCGACGTAATTTTGACATGATGATTTACTGTTTTATCGATAATTTGAAGCACCTCTTTAAATTTATCCTCGGTACGCTCCAATCGGGTGCCTTCCGGCTCCTTCATCCTGATCTGGAACTGGCCATTGTTCAATTTGGGCATCATATCCTTACCAATACAAACAAAACCTATTGCGGCAAGCGTTATCACCACACCCAGATAAACGGGAACAATTGTTTTTTCATAGTGCATTAAACGGGTAATAATACCAGTGAAGCTCGTTTTTACGCGTTCAAAAAAGCTATTTTCTTCTGGATGGGCTTCTTCCTGCTCGCGATGCATATTCACTTGTATTTCTTCCTCATGATCAAGTGCTTCCCCGGCATGCGCATGTTGTTTGTTATGCTGATAGGGATGATAATGGTCGGCCTTCATAATCCAGTTACTAAAAATAGGAACCATAGTTTGCGATAACAGGAAGGAAACGATCATGGTTAGCCCAATAGATAGCGACAGGGGTAAAAACATCGCTTTAGGCACGCCATTCATCAGAAACGATGGGGCGAACACTGCAAGGATACATAGCAATATCAATAGCTTAGGAAAAGCTATTTCCTGGCAGGCATCAAGTATAGCCAGTTTTTTTGGCTTACCCATCTCCAAATGCTGGTGTATATTCTCAATAGTTACTGTTGATTCATCCACCAAAATACCTATGGCCAACGATAAGCCGCTCAACGTCATAATATTGATAGTTTGTCCAAATAAGCTTAACAAGAGCACCCCAATTAATATAGACACAGGTATGGTGGTTACCACAATAATAGAGCTGCGCCAATCGCCCAAAAAAAGCAATACCATTAATGCGGTGAGTAAAGCACCCAATGCGCCTTCGGTTATTAAACTTTTTACAGCGTTTACAACAAATATGGATTGATCGAACTCGTAGGATATTTTTACGTCATCGGGTAAAAGGTTTTGCATTTCGGGCAGTTTGCTCTTTAAATCCTGAACCACTGTCCACGTGGAAGCATCGGCAGTTTTTACTACTGGAATGTATACCGATCGTTTACCATTTATGAGGGCATAATCCACCGTAATATCGGCTGCATCAGTTACCCGGGCGATGTCTTTAATATAAATAGGCACACCATTTTTTGTTATTACCGGAATATCGCCAAAATTGCTTACGTTTTTGATCAGCGAATTCATGGTGGTGAGGTACATTACATCGCCCAGCCGCAAATTACCAGAGGGCGACATTACATTGTAATTAGACAAAGCCGTAACCACCTCATCGGGTGTCAGATCAAAACTTCGCAATTTATCCGGATCAATACTTAAAATAATTGACCTGGCATTAGACCCAAATGGAGGGGGTGCAGATAAACCCGGTATAGTTGCAAACATGGGCCTGATGCGTGTTGCCGCCAAATCATAAATATCTTTCAGGCTTTCAGTCTTGCTATCCAATACCAATTCACCGACAGGTAGTGACGAGGCATCAAACCTTATTACCTGGGGCGGCAGAGCACCCGGCGGAAAAAAGCTCTGGGCCCTGTTAACCTGCAAAGCTACCTCAGCCGAAGCTTCGGCCATATTGGTGTTTTCGTAAAAAGACAGCTTAATAAGGGTTAAACCCTGGATATTTTTGCTGCTGATATTTTTAATTCCGTTTACATAAAGGAACTGATCTTGCAAACGGGTGGAAAAAAAGCCCTCCATTTGTTGCGGTGACATGCCACCGTATGATTCAATTACATAAATAGTAGGGAGGTTTAATTGAGGGAAAATATCTATGGGTATTTTTATTGCACTTAGCACGGCAAATATTAAAAGGCTTACAGTAATTACCACTACCGTAATTGGCCTTTTGAGTGCTGCTGTTATAATTGACATAGGTGGTTATTTTAATAAGGTTAATACAGCATTGACCTGATTTTCGGTAATTGCTTTCTGGAACAATGCACTAGCGTAATCATATTTTGCCTGCATATAATCTGTTTCTGCCCGGTAAAGAATATTCAGTGCGGCGTCGAGGGTAATAATGTCTGATAAGCCGTTTCTGTAGAGTGACAGATTTTGCCGGTAGCTATCATTTGCCGCTTTTAACTGATGGGGTATTTCTTTTAAACGATCAACTGCCGTTTGCATTTCCATATCAGCCTGACTGGCGCTGACAGCCAATAATTGTTGTTGCTCCTGCAGTTTTTTATAGGAGTAATCGGTACTCGCCTTTTGCGTACGTTCCTTTAATTGCATCCGTCGTAAATCAAAAAGATTATAGGAGATACCAACGCCTACTAAATAATTCCCTCGTTGAAAATCAAGTCCGGTTGAGAGGCTGTTATAATTCCCGGTAGCATCGACACTCGATCCACGACCCCAGGCTGCGGCCAGGAATGATATTTTGGGGTTATAAAGTTTTTTAACCAGGCTTTCCCGCTGCAAATTATTTTCGTAAACAGAACGGTAATAGTTAATGAGCGGATGATTAGTAGTATCAGCCGGAAACAGATAAACAGATGGCTGATTAATCAGCGCCATTTCAACTGTACTATCTGGCACTATGGTTTGATAAGGGAAACCACTTACTGCCGAAAGCTGCAATTGTACCTGTTTCAACTGGTTATTTAGTTCGATATAATTCAATCTTGCTTTGGATAATTCAGCCTGTGCAATGCTGGTATCTACGCCAGCCCGCACGCCGCTTTTGGCAAGCGACATTATAGACCGCAAAATCTGCCCGGTCCGTTCAATATCACGGTGCTGTATATTGATAAAATCCTGCAAACGCAGTAACTGAAGATAATTGCCAATGGTATAGGCCCTGAGATCATACTTTGATTGGGCATATTCATTTTGCTGAACAGTTATATCAGAATTAGCTACTTTATTTTGCGCGCCGTATTTGCCAAAATTGTATACTTCCCAATTTAAAGCGGCAATACCCAAATTATCAGACAGGGCAGTGGTAACATTTGTATTATGAATACCGCCAGAGCTGGATGGAATAACACCGAAGCCAAAATATGGGCCGGTAGTATTGTTGCTGGTGCCAATGTCTGCCTGATAATTCAGTGTTAAGTCGGGCAACCAATTATTGCGTGTTTCCATAGCCTGGGCTTTGCGGATTAATATTGCAGCCGAATCCGTTAGCAATGTGGGCGCCTTGTGGTCTACAGAATTTAATAAGGTTTTTAAAGTTATAGGTGATTGCTGTGCATCTCCGGCCATTGCCGCAAATAGCAATAGCAAGACGCCCAGGCATCTTTTTAAAATTAACATGATCTAAAAAATTAATTGAATGAAATAGTTTAATAAAACAGCGGGTGCTGTTTACCAATCAGCCACATATTTATGGCTGATAAACTATCATCAAATAAGGAGCGTGCTGTTGAGCAGCCAGGTTTCTTTACCATCAGAGAGATCTGATCGTATTTTGTTTAACAAACCTGAAGTTATAGCTATTCCGGCCGCAAAAACAGCAGGGAAAAGTATATTCAGAAAATATAAAAAACGCAGGAAGAACACTTGAACAGGCTCAGCGAGCTTTTTCAGGACACTATTAAAATCATTAACACTGTCTTCGGAGTACTCTTGCTTACGTTTATTAAAAACCTTAAAAAATATATTTTCTTCAGCAGGGGGGTGCATACGACTAAACATGCTAAAACCAAGAAAAGGTTTTGCCACCAAAAGCAATACAGCAAAGCATAAATATATTTTAGCTGTTTTAAACAATTGCATGTTTATATCTGATTCGTATTAACTGTTTTACAAAGTTCACCAGAATTTGTTTATAAAAAGAGCTGTAACATTAATGTTGCACCATCAGTCATATGTATAATTAAAGTAATTAGTCAATATTATTTTAATATAAATACACGTAAATATTTTATATAACTTGCCTTTTAAAATCAAAATCATCAAAAAAATGAAATTCTACAGAAGTCTACTGGCTTTATTATTATGTATTGCTGTGCATAGCGTATATGCACAAAATACAGACCAGACGCCCGCGGCGAAATATGACCAACACAAGGTCTTTACGCCATTGTTTTATCCTGCCAAGGGAAATGAATATCGCTCAGCTTCGGGCGCACCGGGCGTAAAGTACTGGCAAAATCATGCCGATTACAAACTTAATGTAACGCTGGATACGGCAAAACATCGCGTTAGCGGTACCACACAAATTACCTATACCAATAATAGCCCCGATCCGCTTGCATTTTTATGGTTGCAGGTTGATCAGAATATTTATAAAGAAGATTCAAGAGGCGAAGCAACCAGCCCGGTAACCGGCGGACGTTTCAATAACAAAACCTTCACCAATGGCGATGAAATTAAAGGTGTTTATGTAATCAAAAACGGAAAAGAAGAAAAGGTTGATTATTTGATCACAGACACCCGTATGCAAATAAAACTGAACGATACGTTAAGATCGGGCGGTAACAAATTGCTGATAAAAATTGACTATGCTTTTGACGTTCCGGAATACGGTACTGACAGAATGGGCCGTAAACTTTTTAAAGACGGTTGGATTTATGAAATTGCACAATGGTACCCGCGCATGGAAGTATATGATGATGTAACCGGATGGAACGTTATCCCTTACATGGGTGCATCAGAGTTTTACCTGGAATATGGCAATTTCGATTATACCGTAACTGCACCATCCAATTTGGTTGTTGTTGGCTCGGGCGAATTACTTAACCCATCAGAGGTGTTAACACCAAAAATTCTGAGCCGCCTTGCAGTAGCAAAAGGCAGCGACAAAACGGTGATGATTAAAGATTCGGCTGAATTAAATAACGCCGATTTGCATCCGCAAAAACCAACGCTTACCTGGCATTTCTTTTGTAAAAACTCCCGCGACGTTTCATGGGCAGCCTCAAAAGCATTTATGTGGGATGCTGCCAGAATAAACCTGCCAAGCGGTAAAAAAGCGCTGGCTCAGTCGGTTTACCCTGTTGAAAGCAAAGGAATGAATGCCTGGAGCCGCTCAACAGAATATGTAAAGGCTTGTATTGAGCTTTACTCTACCGAATGGTTTGAATATACTTACCCGGTTGCAACAAATGTGTCTGGTATAGTAGGAGGCATGGAGTATCCAGGTATTGTATTTTGCGGATCAGATAACCAAGCGGGCGCTTTGTGGGAAGTTACCAACCACGAGTTTGGCCACAATTGGTTCCCGATGATTGTAGGCTCAAACGAGCGTAAATATGCCTGGATGGATGAGGGCTTTAATACCTTTATTAATAAGGTTGATACCAAAGTATTTAACAAAGGTGAATATTTTGAGCCACAGGATCAGCACATGGGAGCGGGTAATATGTTTTCACCAGATGCTGACGCGATTATGAATACGCCAGACGTTATTCAGCCCGATTATCTGGGTTATGCAGCATATGAAAAACCGGCTTTGGGTCTAACCATATTGCGCGAGCAAGTGTTAGGCGAAAAACGCTTCGATTATGCTTTTCAAACTTATATAAAACGCTGGGCCTTTAAACACCCAACTCCTTGGGACTTTTTCCATACCATTGATAACGCTGCCGGCGAAGACTTGAGCTGGTTTTGGAATGAGTGGTTTTTTAATACCTGGAAACTTGACCAATCTGTTAAAGCAATAGATTACCAAGACGGTGATCCTTCAAAAGGAGCATTGATAACGATTCAGAATTTGGAACAAATGGCTATGCCGGTTACCATCGCCATTAAAGAGGAAAACGGCAAAACAAGTACCGTTAATCTGCCTGCAGAAATTTGGCAACGTGGCGATACCTGGACATTTGCTTACAAATCGACTTCAAAAATCGAATATGCAACTATTGACCCTGATCATGTTTTACCAGATATTAATCCGGAAAATAATTCATTTAGCGGGGTAAGCATACCTAAGGATATTACTGCAGCTGGCATTGTAAAAAAATACCTTGATGCTGTTGGCGGAGAAGAAAGATTAAAAGATGTAAAAGATCTTACTGTTTCGGCAGAAGGTACGGTACAAGGCTTGGCTGTAATAAGAGAAAACAAATACAAAACACCTGATGAGTTTTATCAGGATGTTACGGTTCCATCTTATAATAATTTAAACGTTACCCATATTATCATTAATGGTGACAGTTTAAAGGTTGTACAGATGAGAAAACAGGTTGATGTAGCTAAAGAAAAAGGTGCAGTTAGAGCTCGTTACAAGCTTTTCCCTGAACTTGATTTCAATAAGACTGGTTACACGCTGGAGCTTGACCCTTCGCTGAAAGTTATTAATGGAAATCTTGCTTATCTGGTTAAAGTGACTAATCCCGACGGCACGAAAGTAAATTACTTTTACGACCAAAAAACCGGTTTTAAATTAAAACAATTTACTGATGTTACCGGAAGCACACAAATGGAATGGAGCGATTATCGCGATATCCAAACCGGAATTAAAATACCGTTTTCTGAAAAAACTACGGTAGTGGGGCAGCCAATTGAATTTAAAATAAAGAGCACAACGGTAAACACTGGTTTATCAAATGACATTTTTAAATAGAATTATAATATAAGCTATCAGAGATAAAGTATCGGCTGCAGTAGCAGCTAATACTTTATCTCTTGGCTTTTTCTGGATATACCAGAAATCGATACTTCAACTAACAGGATAATTTTTCTGCCCCCTTCAGCATAAATAATTTTCTCAATTAAGCCCTGTTATCAAATTGCCAATAATGCGGCAGATTCGTGCCAGCCAAAGCAATATCTCCTGCTGAAAAATGACTGATGCAATATCCTATAAATTGCATTCCATTTTCCTTTTAAAAAAACTAACTCAATTTCATGGCGACAATGCCATATATTATTAATTAATTGCAAATCAATACAATACACTTTATTAAAGTTATCTCTGATAGGGAATATTTGGTGGTGAGATAGTTTGAGATTTAGCTGAAAGATATCCCGGGATACTTATTAAATATTTACGAATAATTAGCAAGAAATTCTAATAATTAAGATACTATAAGGAGAAATAATAAAAGTGCAAAAATAGAAGTGTTTTATTTCCGTAAACGTTTACGTAAATAAATATAGCTGGATTGATAAATTTTATTTTATTTTTTTCAACCTTAGGCATATAATAATGTAAAAATAACAATAAATACACTTATTATTAATCTATAGATAAATTATATAGATACTACTGATAACTGTGAATGCTTAATTAAACCGTTTTATTAAACATTCATAATTGCTTAATAAATGCAAAATATACTTTCTTATTTCAACACATTGAATTTATAAATGAGTTTAAGTTTATAATTTTTTTTGGCTCTGCGAATTCTTATTAAAATTTTTTAAAAAGAATCAGAGTTTATTTATGGCTCATTAATTTAATTAATTAAACAAAAATCCCTACAATACGATATTAAATTTACAATTAAACCCATTTTATATTGAAAAATTCATACTTAGTGATAATTTAAAAAAAATGGTCAACCCCTCGGGACCATATTGTTTATATGTGTTGATTTGATATCAATATAGCTGAATCCTGTAATGTTTTGCCAGAAAATGATTTAATATTTAAACTTCAAACAGGATTAAAAAGGGGAATTAATGGAATATGCGGGTATTGAAATCACCAAAAAAGGTGGGGTGGGAGAGTTATGTTTAATTACTTATTAAAATAAGGTTTTATATTATTAATAATAAATAGAATATCAAACAATAAAAACAATTGAGTATGGATAAATCAAAATAAAAATTTCAGCAAACACTTAATTAACAAACTAAACAAAAACAAAAAATGAAAAAATCTTTACTACTCACTTTAATAATACCATATATGGCAATGGGAGCAAATGCAAACCCAATTGTATACAATGGTATAAATAGCCGCAGCATAAGCAAAGGCTATTCCATTCAGGCCATAAAAGCAATAACAACCATTAAAGGTACTGTGAAAGATGCCGGTGGCGTGCCTTTAGTTGGTGTCACCATTTCTGTAAAGGGAACAAAAAACGGAACACAATCGGATGCAAATGGTAATTTTACTATCCAGGCCAATGCTGGCGATGTTTTGGTGTTTTCGTATGTAGGTTTTACTGAAACAGAAGTTACTGTAACCAGCGCTACTGCATTAAACATTGTGCTTGCAACTGATGCAAAGTCGCTTACCGAAGTTGTGGTAACGGCTTTGGGTGTTAAAAGATCCGAAAAATCACTTACTTACGGAAACCAAGTTGTTGGCGGCAGTGAACTTAACGCAGTTAAAAGCGACAATTTAATGAACTCGTTAAACGGTAAAGTTGCTGGAGTTGACATTTCGCCAAGTTCATCGGGCGTTGGTGGTTCAGTTAAAGTGATACTGCGTGGTAGCAAAAACACACTACAAGGCAACCAGCCATTGTATGTAATTGATGGTGTGCCAATCACCAATACTTCTAACTCAAACGCACAGCCAAATGGCACTTATGGTGGATCACCGGATGGCGGTGACGGTATCTCTAACTTAAATCCGGATGATATTGAAAGCATTACAGTACTGGAAGGTGCTGCTGCTGCCGCTCTTTATGGTAGCCAGGCTGCAAATGGAGTTATATTAGTAACCACCAAAAAAGGAAAAGCAGGAAAAGCAGAAATTAATTTTTCTTCTTCTTATACCAATGATGGTATTTCTTACAAACCTAAATTTCAGAATGAATATGGTGAAACACCAAACGGAAACCAAAGCTGGGGAGCGAAGCTATCAACCCCTGCAACGGCTGATAATTTGAGTCAATTTTTTGTACACGGAAATAATTTAACCAATGCGATTAATTTTTCTTCGGGAACAGAACTGGCTCAAACCTATTTTTCTTATGCCAACACAACCGCCAATGGTGTACAGCCTACCAATGATCTGGAACGTAATAATTTCACTTTCAGGGAAACAGCACATTTCCTGAATAATAAATTAACAGTTGATGTAAATACCAATTACATCAACCAAAAAATAAATAATACGCCGGGTGAGGGATTTTATTTTAATACCCTGCCAGGTCTGTATTTGTTCCCGGTAGGTGTTGATATCACTCCATATAAAAACAATTACGGCGTACCACAACCGGCACGTAACGGATTACTAACCCAAAACTGGGTGGCTAATGAAGATATTCAACAAAACCCATGGTGGATACTTTACAAAAATCCAAACTATTCAACCCGTAACCGCGCATTAATCAATGCGAGTGTAAAATATGATGTAGCCGATTGGCTTAATATCCAGGTACGTGGTAATGTTGACCGTGTAGCGGATACATGGGAACAGGATTTGTATGCAGGTACCAACACTGTATTAAGCGTGGCCAATGGGCAGTATACCCGCACTGATCAAACACTTACTCAAACCTACGGCGATTTCCTGGCTAATTTTAAAGTACCTATGAAATCAAACTTTAAGATAGACGGTTTGGTAGGCGCAAGTATAACTAACGATAATACAATAGGAACAAAACTTAATCCCGGTTTAGGTCTTGCCATTCCAAACGTATTTATCCAGCAAAATGTATTAACATCAACCAGCACCAACGCAGCTACTTTACCTTCAAACCATAACCAGGTTCAATCTATATTTGGCAGTGTAAACTTCTCTTATAAAGGCTGGGCATATCTTACCGTTACTGAAAGAAATGACTGGGCATCTACACTGGCTTATACCACTGATTTTTCTTACTCTTATCCATCAGTTGGTTTATCATTTATCGTAAGCGATATGTTTAAACTTCCTGATTTTATTAGTTATGCTAAAATACGCGGTTCCTATGCAGAGGTTGCTACAGCAATTCCTCCATATCTCACCACCCCGATCAATTATTTAGCAGGAGGCGGTGCTGTTAACTTCAATCAAATAGAGGTACCCGATAATTTGAAGCCTACAGATACTAAATCAAAGGAAGTAGGTGCTGACTTGAAATTATTTAACAACAGGTTTAACATTGGTTTCACTTATTATGAATCCAACAGTTACAACCAATTTATTCAATATACACCTTCTTCTTCCAGTATCTACACCACCGGTTATTTGAATGCAGGAAATATCCAGAATGAGGGAGTGGAGTTGACCCTGGGTTATGATATATTGAAAACTAATGATTTCGGATGGAATACATCCTTAAATTACTCCAGCAATAAAAATAAGGTTATTGAGCTTAATCCCGCCGCCCCTACATTTCCTGTTATCTTAACTGGAAGCGGCCCTAATGCCTATGAGTCTGCATTAGCTGTAGGAGGTTCCTACGGTGACACCTACGGCGTTAAGTTTGAAAGAAACGCTGCAGGTCAAATCATGGTAAACTCAAGTGGTGCACCTATCAATAATGGCACTTTTGTTAAATTAGGTAACCCGAACCCAAAATTCCAAATGGGATGGAACAACAGCTTTAACTATAAAAAATTCTCATTGGGGTTCTTAGTTGACGGAAAGTTTGGAGGCCAGGTAATGTCAATGACCCAAATGCTGATGGATAGCTACGGCACATCACTTGTTACCGGGCAAGCGCGCGATGCAGGAGGCGTAACTGTTAACGCTGTTGACCCAAGCGGAAAAACGGTAACAAAGGTGGATGCTTACACATGGTATTCAACTATTGGTGGCCGTTCGGGAATTGCTGAAGCTTATATGTACAGTGCAACAGTTGTACGTTTACGCCAGGCTTCATTGGGATACAATTTCCCTATTACAAATAGTTTTATAAAAACACTTAGGTTATCTGTGATTGGAAACAACCTGTTGTACTTCTACAAAAAAGCACCTTATGATCCTGAAGTTACTATGTCAACAGGTAATGGCCTTTCTGGTGTAGATGTATTTAATCAACCTACCACCCGTAGAATTGGAGCACAACTAAATGTTTCATTTTAATAAATAGTTAATCTTAAAATAATTAGTGATGAAAAATATAACTTTTTTAAAAGATAAATTAATTGGGATTAATACTTTAAGTAAATGTATCCTGGTTGGCGCGTGCTTCATTCTATTGAATGGATGTACCAAAAAGTTCGACTCCTATAATACTGACAACACAGGAATAACGAATGCTGAATTGGAACCCGATTTCAATAATGTCGGCTTGTATTACCCTGGTATACAGCAAGGTATATTTGGTGTGAACGGGGATTATCAGCTGATGCAAAATTTAAATTCAGACTGCTATGCGGGTTACTATATGTCTCCTGACCCGTTCAGGGGAAATATCAATAACCAGAGCTATGCTTTAGTAGACGGCTGGAATTCGCGCGTATACACTATAGCGTATCAAAATGTAATGGGACCAGTAAGAGTAATAGCTGGTAAAGGAACACGAACCGCAAATCCTCACTTTTGGGCTATTGCTTTAATAATGCAGGTACAGGCAATGAGCAGGGTTACCGACTATTACGGACCAATACCTTATAGCAAGGTTGGACAATCCGGTACTAATACACCTTATGATTCCCAGCAAGCTGTTTACAATTCATTCTTTTTGCAACTGGATACTGCTGTTAGTAACCTTACAGCTTATGTTACAGCTAATCCCGGCCTTACACCATTCAAAAAGTTTGATATGCTGTATAGCGGCAATTATAAAGAATGGATAAAATATGCCAATTCATTGCGTTTAAGATTAGCCATGCACATTGTAAATATTGATCCTACTACTGCTAAAACACAAGCGTTAAAAGCATTGGCAGACCCGGGAGGGGTAATGACGACCAATGCTGATAATGCCCAGCTTTCGGGCTATGGCTATTACAACGATGTATGGTGGATAGGCACCAGTTGGACAGATTTAGCTGTTGGCGCTTCTTTAACTTCATACCTTAATGGTTATAATGATCCGCGTATTTCCAAAATGTGCGCTCCTGCTACCGCGCCTGCAAGTATTGCCGGGCAATATGTAGGTATTCGTGCAGGTACACCTGTAGGTGGTAAACCAATGTATAGCGGTTATTCCACCCCTAATTTTTCTATCATGCAGGAATATACTCCTATGGAACTAATGAATGCGGCCGAGATTTGGTTTTTGAGATCAGAAGCCGCATTAAGGGGATGGACTACCGAAAGTGCACAGACAGATTATGAAACAGGTATCAATACTTCTTTCTCTTATTGGGGTGCGCCTATAGGTAATTACCTTAGTGATAATACCAGCACACAGGCTAATTATGTAGACCCGCAAACTCCTGAAGCTGGTGTTGCCAATGCAAGTATCAACGCAATGTCAACAATTACAATTGCCTGGAACAGCGGCGCGTCAAATGAATTAAATTTAGAGCGCATCATTACACAAAAATGGCTTGCAATGTTCCCGTATGGCGGCTGGGAAGCATGGACCGAATATCGCCGCACAGGCTATCCGCGTCTGTTCCCGGTTGTTGTAAATAACAGCGGTGGTACTATCAGTACAGATCTGCAAATCCGCAGGATTGCCTATCCATCAAGCGAATACACCAACAACGCCGCAGGTGTTGCTGGCGGTGTATCGTTACTTGGCGGCCCTGACAATGGTGGTACCCCAGTATGGTGGGACACCAATAAAGGGCAGGCAGTTCCTAAAAACTTCTAATCATTACTTAATTTAACCTATTTAAAAGAGGGTGTATCATAATGATACACCCTCTTTTTTTTGATGTTTTCTTTTAACTGGAAGTAATTTTTGTGTTAATAAATATATTATTTCCTAACATACCTTCTTACACTTTCAAATGTAAGACACTGATTCCGAACAAACTTATCTTTAAAATTAAAATAGTATCGAATTCTTTTTAAAATAATTTAAAAAGAATTCGTTTTTTATAAAAAAAAATTTTATGTTCGTTTTTCGTTTTATTGAAGATTAGAAAATAAAACGGAGGGTTTGATACAAAAACACAAATAAAAATTGTGACTGATGCCAAATTTTGCAATATAATATGGCATACCAATAGTATTTGTTTGTTTACTCATTTGTAAAATGATGAGGAAATTATCAAACACAAATTGATATAATTAATATATCAATACAATTATAAACAAAACAACAGGCATAGGCTTGTAGTGCAAAATACCGAAGAGATAAATATTGATTATTGGTCAAGAGATATGACCCATAGTTAGTATTGCGGGTGGGATTTACATTTAACTTATTGGTGATGACTACACAAATTTTAATTACATAAAATATGTGGCGGGGAAGTTCTGTGCCTTTTGCAAAGCATTTAAAAAAGATACATCAAGCCTAATAAGAGAAATTTCAAGATCGAAACAATACTTATTTAAATAACCGAATATCAAAACAACAAACAATTTAGAATGGAGAGATCAAACTAAAAAAAATTAAACATTACTCAAATTATTAAAAAACTAAACAACCCAAAAATGAAAAAATCATTACTATTCACATTATTAATACCCTGTATAGCAGTAGGAACAAATTCCTACGGTTACACAGGCAATAATATGCCCTCCTTTAAGAAAAGTGCAGGGCAAACCATAAAGGCAATTACAACCGTTAAAGGAACGGTAAAAGATGCCGGTGGCCAGCCTTTAATTGGCGTAAACATTGCCGTAAAAGGTACCAATAAAGGAACCCAATCAGACGTAAACGGTAATTTCACCATCGACGCGAATGCAGGCGATGTGTTGGTCTTTACTTACATCGGCTTTAACAAAACAGAAGTAACCGTTACGGGTGCAACAGTAAATGTTGTATTAACTTCTGATTCAAAAGAACTTACAGAAGTTGTGGTAACTGCATTCGGCATCAAGAAATCTGAAAAGTCACTTGCCTATGCTACACAACAAGTTGGTGGCGACCAGCTTAGTACTGTAAAAAACGACAACTTAATGAATTCACTTAATGGTAAAGTTTCTGGCGTTACCATTAACCCAAGTGCATCGGGTGTGGGTGGTTCGGTAAAAGTAATTTTACGTGGTAATAAATCAGCCAATGGCAATAACCAGCCTTTATATGTAATTGACGGTATACCTATTACTAACGGATCAAACTCAAACGGACAACCAAACAGTACTTATGGTACTAATGTTGGCCAGGGTGGTGGCGCTATGGGTATCAATGCAAACCAGGATGGTGGCGATGGTATCTCTAACCTTAACCCAGATGATATCGAAAGCATTTCGGTATTGAAAGGTGCAACTGCTGCTGCACTTTACGGTAGTGAGGCACAAAACGGTGTTATTTTGATTACCACTAAAAAAGGAAAAGCAGGTAAACCCAGCATCAATTTCTCATCATCTTTTACTTCTGATAAGATTGCCTATCAACCAGAATTTCAAGATAGCTATGGCCAAACTTCTGCTGGCGCAACCACCAGTTGGGGATCAAAAATTGGCGGAGCGAGTGATAATTTGTCACAATTTTATCAATCAGGCACAAACTTCACCAATTCAATAAACATATCTGGTGGTAATGATGCCGCTCAATCATTTTTCTCTTATGCCAATACAACTGCCGATGGTGTTGAACCTGGCAATAAATTAGAGAGAAACAATGTTAATTTCCGCGAAACGGCACATTATAACAAATTGACAGTTGACGGTAGCGCAAATTACATTAGCCAAACCATTAACAATACTCCGGGCTTGGGCTTCTATTTAAACCCATTAACCGGTTTGTACTTATTTCCACGTGGTTTGGATATCACTCCGTATAAAACCAATTACGAAATACCTGCAGCTCTTGGCGGTAATGGTGCCCCGACACAAAACTGGCCTTTTAACGAGGACGTACAACAAAATCCTTGGTGGACAACTAACAATGACCCTAATATATCAACCCGTAACCGTTTCTTATTTAATGCAAGTGTTAAATATGACGTAGCCAAATGGTTAAGCATACAGGCACGCGGCAATATTGATTATGTTAATGATGAATATCAACAAGATCTTTACGCAGGAACAAACCCGGTTTATGCTAAATCGAATGGTCAGTTTGTATTAGGTAACCAGGTTACAGAACAAAAATACGCCGACTTCCTTGCTACTTTTACAGCGCCGGGAAAATCAGACATTAAATTGGATGGTGTGTTAGGTGCAAGTATTAAAGACATCAACACTAACGGAACACTTATTGGCCCTGATGCAAGTAACAGCTATGCAGGTACAGGTTTACTTATTCCAAATGTTTTCCTTCCTCAAAATCTGGTAACTGCTGCTGGTGGTCCGCCGGTGAGCACTGTACAAGCAAATCACAGCCAGATACAATCGTTATTTGCCAATGCAAATCTATCTTACAAAAACTGGGCTTATTTAACCTTAACAGCCAGAAATGACTGGTCTTCAAATTTAGCCTATACGCCAACATATAACTTCTTTTATCCATCTGCAGGTTTATCACTTATCTTAAACCAGATGTTTAAATTACCTGAAGTAATATCATATGCTAAAATCAGAGGTAGTTATGCTCAGGTAGGTAATACAGTACCTCCTTATGTAACCAATCCGCTTGCACACTTTGGAATTGGTAGCAGTATAGTTTTAAACTCTGCAGCACCATTCCCTACATTGGTACCAGAAAGAACAAATAACATTGAATTAGGTACTGATCTGCGTTTCTTTAACGACAGATTAACTTTTGGTTTCACATATTACAAAACCAACACCCTGCACCAGGCTATTCAATTAATCCCTGCATCTACTACAACTTATGGTTCAGGATATGTTAATGCCGGTAATATCGAAAACAAAGGTGTTGAATTTAACTTAGGGTATGATGTATTTAAAGGCAAAGACTTTAGCTGGAATACTTCAATTAACGCATCCGCTAATAAAAACACCATATTAGATCTTGATTCTAAACAAGGTATTAACCAGTTTGTTATAACTCCAAATAATAACAACTCATATGAGTCTATCCTGGCTAAAGGTGGTTCATATGGTGATATTTATGGCGTTACCTTTAAACGCGATGGGCAAGGTCGTATTTTAATAGGTGCTGATGGTAGCACTCCTGAAACAAACAACGGATTTAATTACTTAGGCAACCCTAACCCTAAATTCCAATTGGGATGGAACAACAGCTTTACTTATCAGAAATTTAGCTTAGGCTTCCTTGTCGACGGAAAATTCGGCGGACAGGTGCTTTCTTTAACCCAGGCAGAGATGGATCAATACGGTGTTTCCAAAGTTTCTGGCGATGCCAGAAATGCAGGTGGCGTAGCCGTTAATGGCGTTAGTGCAGTAACAGGTGCAGCTATTACTTCGGTTAATCCGCAAATATGGTATAGTACTGTTGGTGGCCGCGCAGGTATTACAGAAGACTATATGTATAGCGCTACCGTGGTTCGTTTACGTGAAGCAAGCTTAGGTTATACCATTCCATTAACAGGAGCAATTAAAAGCTTGAAATTATCATTAATTGGGCATAATCTTATATACTTCTATAAGAAAGCACCATTTGATCCGGAAATTAGCATGTCAACAGGTAATGGACTATCAGGTGTGGATGTATTCAATCAACCAGCTACACGTAACTATGGTTTCAGCTTGAATGCTACCTTCTAAAATATTCACTTTTTAAATTAAAAACGATGAAAACACATTATAAATCCATCATAAATAAAGGAAGCAAGTTCTGCATGGCAGCGCTGCTTTCACTGGGGCTTTTAGAGTTTACCAGTTGTACAAAAAACTTCCAAAAATATAATACTGATAATACCGGTTTAACATCTAAACAAGTTCAGGTTGGATTAGTATTTCCAGGAATTCAAACGGCGCTGTTTGGTGAAGAAGGTAACTATCAGCTTGATCAAAACTTAAATGCAGATTGTTATTCAGGTTACATGATGTCGCCCGATCCGTTCAGAGGCAATATCAATAACTTAACTTATAGCCTGGTTGACGGATGGAACCAACAAATATTTATTGACGGTTATACCACTTCTTTATTTGCCATTAACCAAATACAAAAGTTTGGAACACCTGCTTCTCAGCCTGATTTTTGGGGGATAGCTTTGATTCTTAAAGTTGAAACTTTTGACAGGATTACTGATAAATACGGCCCGATTGCTTACAGTAAAGCAGGTTCATCATTGTCAGCAACTCCTTATGATAGCCAACAAAGTGTATACAATCAGTTCTTTTTACAATTGGATACTGCTGTTAGCAATCTGACTAATTATGTAAAGGCAAATCCAGGTAGTACGCCTTTTGCAAGTTATGATTTGGTATATGGTGGCGATTACACCAAATGGATTAAATTGGCAAACTCTTTACGTCTGCGTTTAGCAATGCACATTGTTAAAATTGACCCTACCACTGCTCAAACACAAGCCGAAAAAGCATTAGCTGCTACAGGTGGTTTACTTGCTGTTAATACAGATAATGCAGGTATTTCTGGCGGAGGTTACCACAACCCATTAAATGTAATTAGTACCAGTTGGACTGACATCAGCGTAGGCTCTGATCTGCAATCAATTTTGGTTGGTTATAATGATCCCCGTTTATCACAATATGCTTCACCGGTAATTACTGATGCAACAAACCCAAGAGGTCACTTGCCAACGCAATATGCAGGTCAGTATATCGGTATTCGTATTGGTTCTTTAATTACTGCAAAACCAGGCTATGGTGGTTACTCTATCTTGAACACTACTACAGTAGCCCAATCATCATCACCAATGATGTTTATGACTGCTGCTGAAGTTTGGTTCCTGAAATCAGAAGCTGCTTTACGTGGCTGGGCTGGTGCAGGTGATGCAGCAACAGATTATAACACCGGTATTCAAACCTCTATGGCGCAATGGAATGTATCTACCGGCGGTTATCTGACTGATAATACCAGCGTACCAACTGCTTATGTAGATCCTTCAAATGCTGCCAATAATTCACCGGCACTTGAAACCGCTACTATTGCATGGAACCCAACTGCTACTAATGAGCAAAACCTGGAGCGTATCATCACTCAAAAATGGATTGCGATGTTCCCTGAGGGTCAGGAAGCGTGGACTGAATACCGTCGTACTGGCTATCCTAAATTGTTCCCTGTTGTAAATAATAACAGCAATGGTACAATTGATACCCAAATACAGATCCGCAGGTTAGCTTACCCAGCAAATGAATATAGCCTTAACGGACCGGCCGTGCAACAAGCTGTTTCAACTTTAGGTGGCCCCGATAACGGTGGCACCAGAGTATGGTGGGATGTAAACAAAGCGAATTTTTAATATAATACCTTGATTGCAATTTAATGAAAAGCCTGATGTGCATAGCATATCAGGCTTTTCTTATATCGTTCGATGTTCATTTTGAGTTTTAAAATCCGGAGGACTTTGAAGGTGAAATGAAAATGATGCGCCGTAGGTGCAAAATATCGGTAGAAAAATTGTTATAGCCGATTTTTGCGTGCCGTAGGTACGCTACCCAGCCGCCGAATAGGTTTGGTACCGATGGCACGAAATAATTATTGTTTTTTCTCTACCGATATTTGACTCCGATGGAGTCTTTCTCTTGATCTAATTATATCTGTCATGAGTAGCACCTGACCAATCTAGCCTACTCGTATCTTAAGGCCTCAATAGGATCAAGCCTTGATGCCTTTTGAGCAGGGTAGTAGCCGAAGAAAATCCCGGTAACGGCACAAACCACAAATGATAGCACTACCGATGATTCGGATATAATAGTTGGCCAGCCAAGCGTAAGTGTTACTATTTGGGTAGATATGAAGCCTAATACAACACCAATAATACCGCCGGTAATACTGATCAATACAGCTTCCATTAAAAACTGCATCAAAATATCCCTGCCGCGTGCACCAATTGACATACGGAGGCCAATTTCTTTGGTACGTTCTGTTACCGATACATACATAATGTTCATAATGCCTATCCCGCCTATAACCAATGAAATACCTGCTACTACAGTAAGCAACACCGTAAGTAGTCCACTAGTTGAGCTTAGGGTTGCTATCAGTTCCTGTTGCGTACGTACGGTAAAATCATTATCCTCACTGGCTGTTAAACGGTGCGAGTCTCTCAGAATATTGGTCATTTCTGTAACAGCATTATCGGTAACCTGTTCGTTTGCAGCAGAGGCATAAATATTGGAATAATAAATAGTGGCCAGTATCCTGTTTTGGACAGTTGTGTAGGGAGCAATCAAAATATCATCCTGATCCTGCCCAAATGCATTAAAACCTTTGGGATTTAATATGCCGATGACCTGAAAAGGGATATTACCAAATCTGATCACCTTTCCAATAGGGTTTTCGCCATTTGGGAAAAGATTATCAATAACCGTTTGCCCGATCAAGCATACTTTGGCTGAAGTTAAAACATCATTATTGGTAAAGGGGATACCATCCTTTAAGGTAAGTTTACGGATATCCAAATATTCGGGACTAACACCAGACATGGTGGTGGGCCAATTCAGCGCTCCATTGATGGCCTGACCTTTTGAACTTACTGCCGGCGAAATTTCCGTAATATATTGCGCGTTGGCTTTTAAAGCAGTAATGTCTTTAGCAGTAAGTGTTTGAAAACTCGATCCCGCAATTTTAACACCTCCGTTTAAATTACTTGCGGGCTGCACGGTAATCATATTGGTACCCATGTTAGACAGCTGATCGTGGATGCTTTGTTTAGAACCCTGACCAATGGCAACCATAGCAATTACCGAGCCCACACCGATAATAATGCCTAGCATGGTTAAAAATGCCCGGAGTTTGTTACGCTGCAACGCTTTTAGTGCTATCCGTATAAGGTTAATAAAGCTCATTTGAATTATTTAGTAATCGTCTGTTACGGGTAAATTATCCAAAACCTCTTTGGCGTTCTTTTTATTTTCGTTCCTGGTATCTTTTTGGATCCTGCCATCACGTAGCTGAATAGTGCGGCTGCTAAAGGATGCTATGTCTGGCTCATGCGTAACAAATACAATGGTTTTTCCTTGCACGGTATTCAATTCCTGCATTAAAGCCATAATTTCATAGGATGTGCGGCTATCCAGGTTACCGGTAGCTTCATCGGCCAGAATCATTACAGGTTGGTTCACCAGCGCCCTTGCAATGGCAACCCGTTGTTGCTGCCCGCCTGATAACTGGCTTGGTGTATGATCAAAACGGTCGGCAAGTTTCACTGATTCCAATGCGTGTATGGCTCTGTCGCGGCGTTCGGCAGCGCTTATTTCTTTATTATAAAGCAGGGGTAATTCAACATTTTCAAGAGCAGTAGTTCGCGGCAGCAAATTGTAAGCCTGAAAAACAAAACCAATCTTGTGATTCCTCAATTGCGCAAGCTCATCTCTCGACAATTTTTTTACATCAACACCATCCAAAAAATAATCTCCGATAGTAGGTTTGTCAAGGCAGCCCAATATGTTTAGCAAAGTGGTTTTACCCGATCCACTACTGCCCATTATAGTTACAAATTCGCCGGCATCAACTTCAAAGTTTATTCCTTTTAGCGCTCTTACCGTTTCACTGCCTACCAGGAATTCGCGTTTAAGCTCTTTTATTTCTAATATTTTTTTACTCATTTGGATTTACCGCCGCCTCCTGTTCGTTTTGGTAAAAAAGGACTACTTCCCGGCGTGGCAGCTACAACTCCGGTGTTTCCACCACTAATTCCGGTAGCAATCAGATCATCGGCTGTTAAGCCAGAAAGTACCTCTACATGGGTATTATCGTTCAATCCAATCTCAATTCTTTTTTGAATTAACCTGGTTCCCTGTAATACCCAAATTAATGCTTTCTGTTTGGTTACACCCGTATCGGCTCGGCTTTTAGCGGTGTGCGAAACCTCATTAGCGGTTGTACTGCCAGTACCAGCAGCACCTTTGTGCACGCCTTTATGACTAACATGGCCCTCAATCTGATATTTACTCAACAGAGAAGAATCAGGCGTAAAGGATAGCGCCTTTGCTGGAATCAGCATGGCGTTGTTTACCTCCTTGGTGTAAATAACGATATTAGCGGTCATCCCGGGTTTTAATTTCATATCGTCGTTCGGCGCGTTAATAATGGTTGTATAAGTCACCACATTCGCCGATACAGTAGGATGCAGGCGAATCTCTGTAACCTTGCCGCCAAACTGATCGTTTATAAAAGCGTCCACCGTAAAGGAGGCCCGATTACCGGGTATTACATCTCCAATATCAGCTTCATCAACATTGGCTTCAACTTCCATTTTCGTAATATCTTTAGCTATAATAAATAGGGTAGGCGTACTAAAGCTTGCCGCAACGGTTTGGCCAATACTTACGCTTCTGTTTAAAATAACACCATCAATCGGTGAATAGATATCAGCATATGATAAGTTTTTCTGTGCCGACCGCACCTGCGCCTGTGCGCTTGCTACATTGGCTTTTGCTTCGTCAAGCGTATTTAAGGCGCTGTCATAATCGGCCTTGCTAATGGCATCCGTTTTAAAAAGAAGATCCTGGCGATTAAAGTTATTCTTGGCAAATACCAACTGGCTTTGCGCACTTTGAAGCTGCCCTTTATTTTGATCCAGCGTAGCCTGTAGCAGTGATTTGTCAAGCGATGCCAGCAATTCGCCCTTTTTCACCTTAGAATTAAAATCGACATAAAGATATTGTAAGATACCTGATATCTGTGTACCGACGGTAACCGTGTCAACGGGTTCAATCTTGCCTGTCGCGGTTACACTCTGGGCAATGTAGCCGGTAGTAGGTTTTTCGGCAACAACTGTTACAGGTGCTTCTTTTTTATGAATAAAGAAAAACCAGATAAGCACCAGGGCTATCAATATTGCTGCGATAATTATTATTCTTTTTGTGGTAGCTTTCATGATAACCTGCAATTATAGTTTAATGGGTACGCCTCTGTAAAAATCATATATTTTTAAGGTTAGCAGTTCGTTGTATTTGGCTTGTATAAAAGCCTGCTGTGCCTGAATGAATAAGTTCTTCTGCAATAAAAAATCGACCGTATTGGCAACGCCTACTTTTAGTTGCTCGCTCGCTATGCGATAGCCTTCTTTATTGTAATTATATTGTTCCAATGCCGCCTTATACTGGCTTTGTGCGTTTTGTATATTAATATAAGCACGTTCAACTGTTTCTGACAGTGTTATTGATTCATTTTTGAGATTGAGTTGCGCCTGGTCAACCTGTATTTTGGCTTCCTCTACCTGCGTTTTAACAATTCTTTTGGTAAAAATAGGGACGGTTAAATTAAAGCCAAGCTGCTGATTAAAATTGTTTCCCAACTGGTTGAAATAGTTGCCCTGGGTGCTCAAATAACCTGAGTTAAGCGAAGCGCCTGCCGTTAAAGTTGGTTTATAGCCAGCTCTGGCAATGTCCACACTGTACTGCGCAGCCTTAACACCTAGCTGACCAATTTTTACATCGGGGAAATTATTCAGGGCTAATTGCTCAACAGTGTGAAATTCAGCTACGCTGTCAATAGGGACAATTGTATCTGGTTTTATAACGTCAAAATTAACGTCGCTGGGTAAAAGCAGTAGTTGTTTCAGGGTGAGCAAATCACCGCGTTCGGTATTTTGGGCATTAGTTAAAGTATATTGGTCGGTAGCATGTTGTGCCTGTAACTGAATAAGCGCATACCGGGCAACGCTGCCTACATCATAACGCTGCTGCTCCAACTTTACCTGTGCTTGTGAGGTATTAACGAGGTCGGTATCATAAATGATATTTTCCTTATCCAGCAGAATAGTTAAATAAGCTTGTGTAATCTGTAATGTCACATCATTTTCCTGCTGCAACACGGTTAAATTGGCTGATTGTACCTGTAAATTAGTCTGCTGTATGTTATTGGTAATTGCGCCACCATTATAAAGCGTTACGTTTGAGTTTAAACTGTATGCGCCCGAAGCAGTTAATCCCGAGCCGGTGCCACCCGTGGTAAAACTGTTATTATTGCTATTGCCGCCATTAGTTTTAGCATGTTCAAAATCTTGGCTTGCTGATCCCGATAAATTGGGTAGCCGGGCAGCTTTTGCCAGTAGATATTGTTGCTGACTGGTTTGAGCCGATAGCCGGAGGCTGTTAATTTGTATATTATTCTTCTTGGCATAATCAATACATTTCACCAGATCCCAGCTTATGGTTTTACCAACTAAAGTGCTGTCCTGAGCATATAAACGGGAAAAACCGGCAAGGAATAAAAAGAAGAGAATAATTTGTTTGCGATTCAAGGGCATAGTTTAATCATTGGTCAGGCTGATAAGCTAAATATATTAATAATCATTTAGTTAATAGAATTCCGGGGAAATTGTTTTATTAAAATATCAACACAAATAAAACATTGTTATCATTGCATATTAAATGATATTTTTCAGAATCTGGTTATATTTGTTTATACATTAAAAAAATGCTAAAGCCTATTCTTATCACTCTTGTCGGCGTTTTATTAATCAATATTTCTTATGCTCAAAAAAAGGATAGTGCTGTTTACTATCTAAATAAAAAGGGAGCTGTCGTTGCGTCAAAAAATGACGCAGACTATTCAATGGTTTTTCTGCAGCCAGATTCTGCTGTCGACAAAACGCTTTATATTATAAAAGGATATTATAAAAACGGCGCGCTTAAGTTGGTTGGGTATTCAAAAACCAATAATCTGAATTTAAAATTTCAGGGCAGGGTGACTGTATTTTTTCCTGATGGGCATAAAATGCGAATTATGAACTATGAGAATGGCGAAATGATTGGCGATATTACGGAATTTTATCCTAACGGGATGTTCTATAACCGCGAAACCATTTCTAAACTATCTACCGGCGAAGAAAAGACATTATTAATGGACTGCAGCGATAGCAATGGGAAAGTACTGGCAAAAGGCGGCAAGGGTACCTGGTTAAAGCTCAATGGCGAACTCACCAAAGTTACAGAAGAAGGCCCTATAGTAAACGGAGTAGAAGAAGGGGATTGGCATTCGCGAAAATCTGATTCTGTAGAAACGGTTACCGAATATAAAAATGGCAAGATTATAAGCGTTGCAGATGTTTATAAATCAGGTAAAAAAGTTTATTCCTACCTCGAAAAAGCTCCAGCATTTCCCGGCGGGCAGGAGGGTTTCGGTAAATTTATAGGCAGTAATATTAAATATCCAGCTAAAGCTAAAGAGAATAACGTTCAGGGGAAAGTTACCGTATCGTTTATTGTGGAAAGAGACGGTAGCCCGAGCGAAATAAAGGTAGTAAAAGGTATTGGCAGTGGCTGTGATGAAGAAGCCGTAAGAGTAATGAAATTATCACCAAAATGGGAGCCGGGCATACATAATAGTGAAGCTGTACCGGTAATTTTATCCGTTCCAATTAATTTTGCCCTGGGTAAGAAAAATAATTAATATCGTCTAAATTCAAAAACAAATAATGATTAAATCTTTACTTACGCTTATTTTAAGCGCCTGCTTTTTTTTGTCTTTCGCACAGAAAAAAGATACTTCTGTTTATTACGTTGCAAAATCAGGGAAGATGGTTTCGACAAGGGACAGTGCAGATTATTTTCTTTTGGTTCTTCCTATGGATGATAAACTATCAACTATAAAAGAATATTATAAAAATGGAGCTATCAAATTAATAGGAAATGCGACTATTACCGGTTTGAAATTTCAAGGTGCTGTTATTAGCTTCTTTCCAAACGGCCATAAAATGAGCATAAAAAACTATGATACAGGTAGCCCTACCGGAGATTTAATAGAATACTACCCCAATGGCAAATTCTATAATAAAAAAAGTTATACTGATGAAATAATAGAAAGTGACCGTGAATTACTGTATAAGGACTGCAATGATTCAACCGGAAGCGTGTTAGCTGAAAACGGCAATGGTAAATGGATTAAATTCGATAATGACTTTACTAAAGTATTAGAAAAAGGAAATATTATAGATGGTAAGCGTGATGGCGTTTGGACTATTGCAGTAACGGATAGTACTGGTTTTATGGACAATTATCGCAATGGAGCGCTTATCAGTAGTCAAAAATGCTTCATCGTTAATAATAAATTTTTCGCCTCTGTAACTGTAAATACCCCTCCCGCGTTTCCAGGAGGGATAGAAGCTTTATATAAATTTCTTTCCAAAAATCTTAGATATCCCAGTAAAGCGAGGGGGAACAACACACAAGGCCGTGTAATTGTGAATTTTATTGTTGAAAAAGATGGAACTCTAAGCGATATGAAGGTTATTCATGGAATTGGCGATGGCTGTGATGAAGAAGCTGTGCGAATTATGAAACTTTCGCCTCCCTGGACGCCTGCTATACAAAACGGAAAACCAGTAAGGGTTAGCTATACCGTTCCAATTGGCTTTCAGTTAGCAAATTAAAATATAAAAGGGCTTTTATCAGTGATAAAAGCCCTTTCTCATTAAAAGAAATTTTTAATATTATAACAAGTTCGAATCAACCAAAACCTGGTTCATGTTTCTTACTGCATCAGCACTTTTGTTAAATTCGGCTTGTTCAGCATCACTCAATTTGAAATCAAGGATTTTTTCGAAACCATTTTTGCCCAATATAACAGGTACAACTAATGAAATATCTTTTTGACCATACTCGCCATCTAAAGCAACACCGCAGCTAATCAGTTTTTTCTCATCGCGAACAATGCTTTCAACCATTGCAGCAGTACCCGCGCCCGGTGCGTACCATGCAGAAGTGCCGATCAATTTGGTTAAGGTAGCACCACCAACCATGGTTGCTGCAACTACTTTATCCTGTTGTTCTTTGCTTAACAATTGAGTTACCGGAATGCTGTTCCAGGTAGCATGGTTAATTAAAGGGATCATGGTGGTATCACCGTGACCGCCAATTACAACTGCATTTAAATCTGCGGGTGAGCAACCTAATTCCTGGCTCAGGTAATATTTAAACCTTGATGAATCCAAAGCACCCCCCATACCTAAAATTCTGTTTTTTGGTAAGCCTGAAGTTTTAAGGGTAAGGTAGTTCATGGTATCCATTGGGTTTGAAACCACAATGATGATGGTATTTGGAGAATATTTTAAAATATTTTCGGTTACGCTTTTTACAATGCCTGCATTGGTACCGATCAGCTCTTCGCGGGTCATTCCTGGCTTACGTGGCAAGCCTGAAGTAATTACAACCACTTCTGAACCTGCAGTAGCAGCGTAATCATTAGTAACACCTTTTATTTTGGTATCAAATCCAAATAAAGCCGAAGTTTGCATCATATCAATAGCCTTACCTTCAGCAAAACCTTCTCTGATGTCTAACATAATCAATTCTTCAGCCAATTCTTTCCTGGCGATATTATCCACGCAGGTAGCGCCAACAGCTCCGGCGCCAACAACAGTTATTTTCATGTTTAGTAATTTGTTTTTAGTTTGTTATGAAGCTATTATTTACCGGATTGGATTTATTTGGCCGCAAATAATGGTTTCATCATTTATTTGATTTGCAGATAGAAATTAAATTGGCCGAAGATAGATATTTATATTTTTTCTGATTGTAAAAATCAAGCAAAATATTAACAATTGAGTAATTTAAAATCAGTAAAAATTAGCCTAGTCCTGTTCAGAAGGATACTTATTTCAAAATTAGCGTAATAAATATCCTTAGAGCGTGTTTTATACTTAAATAAAATATTTAGATGTCGATTGGTGCTGCAAAATTGGTTGATCGAACAAACACCCCTCGCTTTTTCTGGTCGCTTTTTAAGTGTCATCTATTATTGCAATTATCTTTTATTGCTTTTTTATTGAAATTAACAGCACAAAGAGGTATTTTCAAAAATAATTCTAATTTTTTTTACTTTTTTTGATGAATTTTATAAAAAAAATTTAAATTCGCCTCAATATTTGTATATAACGTTATAAAAAACGCGATTTAAACCCAATATTATAAAATCCTTAAAAAATGGCAACTAAACTCGAGTACATCTGGCTTGACGGTTACAAACCAACACAAAGCCTGCGTAGCAAAACCAAAATTGTAGATGGTTTCACCGGCAAACTATCAGAATGCCCAGATTGGAGCTTTGACGGTTCATCAACCGAGCAGGCACCAGGCGGTTCGTCTGATTGTGTTTTAAAACCTGTATTTATTTGTAAAGATCCGGGAAGATTAGATGCTTACCTGGTAATGTGCGAAGTACTTGACTCAACAGGCAAAGCACACGAATCAAATGGCCGCGCTACCATTCAAGATGATGATAACGATTTTTGGTTTGGTTTTGAACAAGAATATTTCTTATGGGATCCAGAAACTGATAAACCTCTTGGTTTCCCGGTTGGTGGTTATCCGGCCCCACAAGGCCCATACTATTGCTCTGTAGGTGCTAAAAACGCTTTCGGAAGAGAGATTGTTGAAGAACACTTAGACCTTTGCCTTGAAGCAGGTTTAAACGTTGAAGGTATCAATGCTGAAGTTGCTGCCGGTCAGTGGGAATTCCAGATTTTTGCTAAAGGTGCAAAAGAAGCTGGTGACCAAATTTGGGTTGCCCGTTACTTATTAGAAAGAGTTGGCGAAGCACATGGTGTTTCTATCAACTGGCATTGCAAACCATTAGGTGCTTTAGACTGGAATGGTTCAGGTATGCACGCAAACTTCTCAAATACAACTTTAAGAACTTGCGGTAGCAAAGATATTTATGACAAAATTTGTGAAGCCTTCCGTCCGGCTGTTGCTGAGTGTATTGCAGTATATGGTGCATACAACGAATTACGCTTAACCGGTAAACACGAAACTGCTTCTATCCACGATTATAGTTATGGTGTTTCTGACCGTGGTGCTTCTATCCGTATTCCTTTATACACCGTTCAAAAAGGCTGGAAAGGTTACCTGGAAGATCGTCGTCCAAACTCTGCGGCTGATCCATACAAAGTGGCTGCTGTTATCATCAAAACAGTTAAATCTGCTAAAGTTTAAATTCCTAACTAAACTAAATATGATTACTCCCCTGATTGTAAAAAGCCAGGGGAGTTTTATTTGAAATAAAAACTTACATCATTCAACTCATTAAAAATCACTATCATCATATCATATGATGTATTGACTAACGAGATGATTTACAAGCTAGAAATTGATGGGCTTTCACTTTTTAAAAGCCAAATAATCTCCCGAAACAATTTGGGGTAATTCATCAACAGGCAAATTGTATAAGTAAACCCAACAATACAATTTGGTTGTGGTTATATCAATATTCACCAGCTCTCTTATAAATTCGTTTGGGTAAGTTTGATCGGTGCCGAAGCCTTCATAATCATCAAGCACTTTAAACGCAACTACCGGATTATTAATCACTAAAATACTACCATAGACATAACTATCGCATCCTTCGGCTAAAATGGCTCCAGGGTACAATCCTATGTCATAAAGCTTTCCTTCAAACTTTCCTTTGTTATAAAACGTGCAGTTTTGTTTCAGGTAAACAGCAAACTCATTGCTGTCATCTAATAATGATCCGTAAACAAATAAGTAGCTGTCGTTCTTGTCCATCAAATCAAAAATATTAAAAACTAACAAAGGACTTGTATGTATAGATTACAGCTTTAGCAATTGTGTTAACAATTATTGTTTTATGCATTACATTTATGTTGCTTAACTTGCCGCCGAAAATTATTCTATGCCTTATGAATGAAGATCAAATTATAGCCTATATTAAAGAAAACAATATTCAGAAAATAAAATTCGCGTTTGCCGATATCGATGGTGTGCTGCGCGGAAAAGTTATCCACCCCAAAAAATTCACCGACGGCCTTGATAAAGGCTTTGGTTTTTGTGATGTTGTTTTTGGCTGGGACAGCAGCGATGCCTGTTATGATAATGTAAAACTAACCGGCTGGCATACCGGCTATCCCGATCAGTTGTGCCGCATCGATTTATCAACCTTTCGTAACATCCCCTGGGATGAAAATATGCCTTTCTTTTTAGGCGATTTTAGCAAAGCAGATGGCAATGATCTTCCGGCATGCGGACGAAGCCTGCTCAAACGTATTGCCAAACAATGTGATGATATGGGTTATCACGCAGAATTTGCGCAGGAATTTGAGTGGTTCAATTTCAGGGAAACACCCGAAACGTTGAAAGATAAAAGCTTCACCAATCTGCAGAATTTCACTCCGGGTATGTTTGGCTACTCCATATTGCGTACTTCGCAGCAGAGCGACTTTTATAATGATCTTTATGACCTTTTGCTAAAGTTCAATGTGCCTTTGGAAGGTTTACATACAGAAACTGGCCCGGGTGTATATGAAGCTGCTATTTTGCATGATGATGTTTTGGCTGCCGCCGATAAAGCGGTTATATTTAAAACTGCCGTAAAAGAAATCGCCTTTAAGCATGGCATAATGGCTTCTTTTATGGCCAAATGGAACGAAAACCTGCCGGGCTGCAGTGGGCATATCCACCAAAGCTTATGGAATAAGGAAAATACAAAAAACTTGTTCTATAGTTCCGATGATAAATATAACATGAGCGATTTGCACAAGCATTACCTAGCGGGCCAGCTACATTGCCTGCCTTACATTTTGCCCATGTATGCGCCTACCATAAACAGTTATAAGCGTTTGGTAGAAGGCGCCTGGGCACCAACAACTGTTACCTGGGGTGTTGATAACCGCACCACTGCGTTAAGGGTAATACACACCTCCGAAAACTACACCCGGTTGGAAACCCGCATACCCGGGTCAGATACCAATCCTTACCTCGCTATGGCTGCAGCATTGGCTTCGGGTTTATATGGTATTAAGCATAAGTTGCCTTTAAATATCCCGGCAACGGTAGGTAACGGCTATAATAATAAAAGCAATGGCAGCCTTGCCTCAAATCTTTTTGATGCGACAACGCTGATGAAAGATTCGCCTATAGTGAAAGAGTTGTTTGGCGAAGCATTTGTTGACCATTTCACTCAAACACGTTTTTGGGAATACCGTCAGTTTGCAAAAAGTGTAACCGATTGGGAGTTGAAAAGGTATTTTGAGATTATATAATATAACACCGTGAATAAAGAAATTGAAAATCCGCCTGTAAATCCTATTAACCCGCTGTTTCCTGTAAGGGCATCGAAGGTTCATACAAAGGTTGATTATGAGTCTATTATAAGAAAGGCCTGGGAAGAGTACGATGCTTCTAAAACGATAAAGAAAATTGAAGACATCAGCGCCATGGTGTCTACCAACCATGTATTCCGCATAACTTTTAACGATGATGATTTCATCATTGCCAAACTATCTTATTTTGGCAAGTACGAGCATTTTAAAGAAGATCACCGCATTATCCACAGTCTTTCAAATAACCTGCTTTACCCGTTTGAAAACCTGCTGGCAAAATCGTTATTAAAAAACAACCGCGTTTATATTTACCGCTATAAGCATGGGAAAACCGACGCCTGGGTAGTTTTTTATAACCCAACACGTATACTTGACCGTTTACCAAGGCGATTGGACGAGCACCATATCAGTAAACTTGGCGAACAGGTAGGGAGGTTCCACAAAGCATGTGCACGTACAAAAAACGTGCTGCCCAAATCGTCAAAAACCTTACGTACGGATATTGCTGCGTTGCAATACCAGTTGGAAATTAATGAAAAACAATTTGGCTCGGCCATGCAGGCTGATTTTTTGAAATACCATTGCGATCTCTTTCTGAAAAACCGCTCTAAATATAACATGAGCTCGTTTGAGATTATCCCGGTTTTTATTGATTGGAATATCGGCAACTTTTCAGTAACGCCCGGGCTTGAATTATACTCCCGCTGGGATTACGACTGGTTCAGAATGAGCTATAGAATTTTAGATTTCTATTTCTTTAGCCGGGTAGTTAGCGACAGGGGAGACCGCACCGTTTTTAGTTATGTGATCAGCACGATGATGGAAGACCGGTTTATTTTGTTTTTAAAGGAATATCACAAGGTAAACCCGATTACTGCCGATGAAATCCGCTTCCTGAAAGAATCATATCGCTTTTTTATATTGAACTATGTGATAAAAGATGGTAAGTTCTTTTTTAATGAACAATACGCACAAAAACTACAGTCGGAGGCATTTGAAATCTATTTACCATCTGTCGATCGCGATTTCGATGCTGAAAAAATTATAGATGCTTTGGGGTTGAAGTAGTTCATGGTAGGAATTCATCATCATAAAGTTTGCTTCAAATAAAAACTAATCTCTGGTCACTTATTAACTAATCACTGCTAAATGAAACCTATTGACAATTTTAAATCGGTAATTGACAAATATGATATCATTTTCTTTGATGCATTCGGGGTGATTAAAACTTACCAGGGATTGGTACCCGGTATTGAAAGAACATTTGCTTATCTGGAAGAGCAAAACAAGGAATATTACATCGTCACTAATGATGCATCCAGAAGTCCAGCCCAATTGGCAGAGAGTTATCACCGTAAAGGACTAAACGCCATCACCGCCGACAGAATTATTTCATCGGGCATGCTTACCAAAGAATATCTTGATTTGAAGGTTAATGATGGTATAGTAGCTTATTTAGGCACGCCAGAATCGTCTCATTATATCGAATCATCCGGCTTAAAAACGTTACCGATAAGCCAGATTGACAGCACCAATATTGACAAAGTAAGCGCCATGATTTTTTTAGATGACGAGGGATTTGACTGGTGTAATGATTTGAATAAAACGGTGAACCTGTTGCGTAAAAGAACAATACCTGTTATTGTTGCAAATACCGATCACGCTTATCCTTTATCGGTTAACGATGTGGCCATCGCAATTGGAGGTATAGCCTCGATGATAGAAAACATCATTAACAAGAAGTTTATCCGCTTTGGAAAACCTGATTCGCAGATGTTTATGTTCGCTTATGACTTAATAAGGGAGTACCGGCCGGTAAGCAAAAAACAGATTGTAATGGTAGGCGATACTTTACAAACGGATATTTTGGGCGGTAATAAATTTGGTTTAGATACCGTATTGGTACTATCAGGCAATACATTGCCGGGAGACGCCGAAACAAGAATTAACTCTACGGGCATAGCACCGACCTATATTTGCGAAAATGCCGTTGTGCAACTTGACGGCCTTGGTTTTTAGTTAAAGCGAAAATGTAAAAAGTTTAATTTTATTATAAATGTTATTGTTACAATTATTTTTATCATTTTTGAAATAACCAATAATAAACCAAACGCTGTTTAATGAGATTAAAAAATATCTTTTTCATTATCCTGATTATTTTTCCGTGTTTTTTGCATGCGCAGTCTTCGGAAGAAGGCAGGTGGTCGGCGGAGAAAGCTAACGCCTGGTATGCACGGCATAAATGGATAAGTGGCGCCAACTTTATCCCTAGCACCGCCATAAACCAACTGGAAATGTGGCAGGCCGATACTTTTGATCCAACAACTATTGATCGTGAATTAGGCTATGCCGAGGGCATCGGCTTCAATACCATGAGAGTATTTTTGCACAGCGTAGCCTATAAGGAAGATCCACAGGGTTTCAAAAAAAGAATAAATGAATACCTTACTATCGCCAATAAACATCACATTCAAACCATATTTGTATTTTTTGATGCCTGCTGGAATACTGAGCCTAAACCAGGCAAACAGCCACTTCCAAAACCGGGCATTCATAATTCCGGCTGGATGCAGGACCCGGGTAGCTCATTGGCAACCATGACAGATTTTTCTGTATTAAAAACTTATGTAGATGATATCATCACCACCTTTAAGCATGACAAACGCATTTTGCTTTGGGATTTGTATAATGAACCCGGAAACAGTGCCAATAAATCAGCTACGTTGCTTACAAATGTTTTCAAATGGGCGCATGCTATCGGCCCTGACCAACCGGTTAGCGCTGGCTTATGGAATTGGAGCTTTGAAGACTTAAATAAAATACAAATTGCAAACTCTGACGTAATTACTTATCACTGCTATGACAGTCCCGATGCCCATCAGCATGTAGTACAATTGCTTAAAGTTAACAATCGTCCGGTTATTTGCACCGAATATATGGCGCGCACGCACAACAGTACTTTTGAAAACACCATGCCTATGTTAAAGAGCGAAAATGTTGGCGCAATAAACTGGGGCCTGGTGAGCGGTAAAACCAATACCATTTATGCCTGGGATACTCCGATACCCGATGGGAGCGAACCTAAAGTTTGGTTTCATGATGTATTCCGTAAAGATGGTACACCTTATAAAAAAGACGAAGCTGATTTAATAAAAAAATTAAATGATAAGTAATTTTTAAACGATGCAAAACCCAATAAAATCTACATTAAAAAACGTTTCAAAAACAATGTTAGCCGCGTGTGTGATATCTTTGGCGGCTTGCAATCATTCTGCAAAACAAACAGTTGCTAATTCAATTATGACGGATACTACCCAACCAACATTACCATCAAAAACAGGATTTGAAAAAACAATTGATGGCAAAAAAACAAATTTATACCTGTTAAAAAACAAAAACGGAGCAGAGGCTGCTATAACTAATTACGGCGCCCATTTATTGGCCTTATTAGTGCCCGATAAAGATGGTAAGCTAACAGATGTTGTTTTAGGGTTTAGTGATATTGACGGATATAAAAAAGCCCTTTCTTCTTACTACGGCGCAACCATTGGCAGATATGGCAATCGTATTGCAAAGGGCCATTTTGTGCTGGATGGAAGGCGATATGACCTATTTATTAATAATAAACCAAATACATTACACGGTGGAAGCAAAGGCTTTAACGATGTTGTTTGGGATGTAACACAATCAAACGATCAATCTATTACCATGACTTATTTGTCAAAAGATGGTGAAGAGGGTTACCCCGGCAATTTGAACGTTAAAGTAACTTACGAGCTTACTAATGACAATGCTATAAAAATCAGTTACGAAGCCACAACAGATAAAAATACGATCATCAATTTAACCAATCATTCTTATTTTAATCTGAATGGTGTTGGCAGCGGTACAATTCTGGATCATACGCTACAATTAAAGGCCGCCAATTATACCCCAATTGATTCGACATTAATACCGACCGGAGAAATTGCACCGGTAGCCGGGACTCCGTTTGATTTCACCAAAGCAGCGACGATTGGCAGCAGGATAAATAATACTGATGCCCAATTGAAAAACGGGAAGGGTTATGATCATAATTTTGTGCTGGATAAGCATGATATCAGCACCCCGGTAGCCACAGCCACCGGTGACGAAAGCGGGATTGTATTGGAAGTATTTACTGACGAACCTGGTATACAATTTTACAGCGGCAATTTTATGAGTGGAAGCAATACTTTTCTTAACGGCAAAACAGACGAGCAGCGCACCGGCTTCTGCCTGGAAACGCAGCACTATCCAGATTCGCCTAATCATCCAAAATTCCCTTCAACCGAGTTAAAACAGGGTGAGACCTATAAAACAGTAACTATTTATAAGTTTTCGGTTAAAAAATAATTGGCTGCAAATAATTAACCCCTTCCTTTTAACGGGAAGGGGTATATCAGCAGCAAACCTGTAAGCCGGGTTCTGTTTCATCGCATGTTATTGCGCTGACTTCTATCATTAATCTGGCCCCGTCATTGCTAACGGGTTCAAGCAACCTACCCATCCTGACGACCCCGATAAATCGGGATACGGGAACGAGCCGCTCCACTTCCAGGACCTATTTGGTTTTTCAACTCCTGAGGTTTACCGCAATTCCGGTCGCCCGGAAAAGCCGTGAGCTCTTACCTCACGTTTTCACCCTTACCCCGGTAAACCAGGGCGGTATATTCTCTGTGGCACTTGCTGTCGCCGGCTGCCGGCGCCTTCCCGTTAGGAAGCAGGATGCTCTGTGTTGCCCGGACTTTCCTCTCGCGTACAAGGACGTGAGCGATAGAACGTTTTGCAAAACAAAGATAGCTTTTTTAGCTAATAATCAGCGGCAGCCTACGGCTGATGGTTCATAGTTCATGATAAAAGCCCAATGATGAACTATTTACAATTGGATAAATCGGTTTGTATTTGGGTGATGTTTATAATACCTGCTTTATTTCCGAAAGAATTAGTTACATAGGTGAGTACCTGTGCCAAATCAACCGGAGCAAGGTCATTGGGCGGCATAACACCTTCAAATGAACGACCGGCGATGGTGAGTTTACCTTTGAGTCCATATTTTACTGAGCAGGCTAATTGATTTCTATTATTTTTTAGGTAGATACTATCAGTAAGCGGCGGAATAAGCCCCAGCAGCCCCTCTCCGTTGACACCATGACAATTTTGGCAATGTGTTTGATAAACCACATTACCTAACGAATAATAACGGTTAAATTCAACGCTTTGCTCATCCTGGCAAGAAACTATTGTTATAGCAGCCACCAATAATAGCGCAAAGGCGCAAAAGCTTATGAAATTTAATTTCATTAATTATTTACAGCTGAATCTGCTTTTAACGTTTTTATATCTTCTATCAGCGTTGCAACTTGCTGGGGGTTGGTACCATCATACGCTCCACGCACCCGTTTTTGCTTATCAACCAAAACAAAATATCCCTGGTGTACATACCCTCCCGGAACGGTTTTATCTGCTCTTACAGAAACTAAATAGCTATTTGAGGCCAATTCATAGGTCGCCTCTTTTTTACCCTGCAAAAGCCACCACATATTACCGCTTACGCCAAGCTTATCAGCATACTTCTTTAACACTTTTACGCTGTCATACTTGGGATCTATTGTATAGGAGAGTATCTTAACATCACCGGCATTTTTAAACGTATTATATACCGTAAGCATATTGCGTTGCATTACGGGGCATATAGAAGGGCAGCTGGTAAAAAAGAAATCAGCCACATAAATTTTACCGGCCAGGTTTTTATCACTTACGCTATCGCCATACTGGTTAATATATTTAAATGCAGGGATGGTTTGGTATTCTGTGTCAACAACTGTTTGTCCGTTTACAATTTTCGAAACCGCGTGTCTTTCGCCGTAAATAGGTAAAGTCTTTTTATCGGCACTATTAAATTTGCAGGCATTGCAAAGCAGCATTACGAATATAAGTCCAATTAAATTTCTCATTTAGTTTTAACTTTTAAAAGGTATTGGTTCGATTCTTTAACCGCTGTACTTAACTGCGAATCAATGGCCATTATTTGTTTTTTTTGTGCATTCATATATACCAATGCATCGCCAGTTGATTTTTTGGTTTGATCGGGCTCAAAATCATGCATCCATTTATCCATCACACTATCGGCAGCGCCTAATTTTGATGATAATAACTTGGCAGAATCTAATTTAGGTAACTTATTGCCCTTAATAATAGTATCCAGCTGCATTTTATTTTTTGTTAATTGTTCATCATCGCTCATTACCTTTTCGTGTATTTTCAAGATATCGCTTAAAATCGCTTTCTGTTCGGCTCGTTTATCTCCACATCCGCTTAAAATAATGGCGGCAAATAATGCTATACTGGTCTTCTTCATATTAAATTCAAATATGCTGTAAATATTAAAAAATAAAGTGGTTTATGCTGTAGAATTAGCCTTTGGGTAAACTTCTGACATATAAAATATAATCCATCAAAGGTAAGTTGTCCAAACCAGCTAATTTTAGGTACTGAGCAGCCTGCGCGCGGTGATGCGTGCCATGATTGATAACATGGGTCAATATTTCTATCAGTTCCTCATTAAACTTATTGCCTTTTGAATTCTGGTAATCTATTCGCCGGTAGAAATCAGTTTCGTTAAGTCCGGCTACAAATTTGCTCCATGCATCATAGTTATCCTGTATAATCTGTGTAAAAGTTCCGGCTTCCCAATCGGGCCATAATGGACTGGTGCTTGCCGGCAAATTATTACAGCGATTATACCAAATTTGCTGGGCCGCAAGGAGATGCGCCATTAATTCAGTAGGTTTTTCGGTATGATTGCTATTTAATATGAGTTGGGTAATTACGCTGTTGGCGTATTTATCATAGTTAAAAAGATGCAGAAAGTGATTTTTCATCTATCAAAAATAAAGATTTAATGAATTTGATCAATAAATGACTTACTATTAACAATAATATAACACTGTGTGCATAATAATCTCATAACAGCAGCTTATCTTTATAATACTTTAATAAACAAGCTATTATGAAATTCATCACCAATTTCACCAAAATTTTAAAAAACTTCCGCGAGTGGATGATCTTAAGAAGCATGAGATCATCATTTATCCACTAAGATCAAATCTTTTTTCCTTTAACGGAATTATATTGTAAAATTTGGGCTTTTTACATTAGCTCATTTAATGGAATCTACTATTCAGGACAACAATTTTAGTAAAAAGCTTTTCGGGGATGATTTTAACTGGGGCGTTTCAGTTGCTGCTTTCCAGATAGAAGGATCATGCGATGTTGATGGAAAAGGCGAATCTGTATGGGACGCTTTTACTAAGAAAAAAGGCAAAATTCACAATGGTGACAATGCCGACATTGCCTGCGATTTCTACAACCGGTATGAGCAGGATATTGACCTCGTTAAACAGCTCAATATACCAAATTTCAGATTCTCCATTTCCTGGACAAGAATATTTCCAAACGGAACCGGCGAAATAAACCAGCAGGGTATTGATTATTACAACCGGGTAATTAATTATTGCCTTAAAAATGGCATTGAACCCTGGTTAACCATTTATCATTGGGATTTACCCCAGGCCCTGGAGCTACAAGGCGGCTGGACAAACCGCGAAGTAATAGAGTGGTTTACAGCGTACGTAACCGTGTGTGCACAAAACTTTGGCGACAGGGTTAAAAACTGGATGGTAATGAACGAACCGGCCGTGTTTACAGGTGCCGGCTATTTTTTAGGCATTCACGCACCGGGCAGAACCGGTATCAAAAACTTTTTGCCGGCGATCCACCACGTGGTTTTAAGTATGGCAGCAGGAGCAAGAACCTTGCGCAAATTAGTACCCGATGCTCAAATAGGTACAACCTTTTCATGTTCGTACATTGAGCCATACTCTGATAAATTAAGAGATATAAACGCCGCCAAACGTGCCGATGCTTTAATAAACCGCTTATTTATTGAACCTATTTTAGGTTTGGGATACCCTATGAACGAAGTGCCTGTATTAAAGGACATCTCAAAATATTACAAAGAGGGTGACGATGAGAATATGAAATTTGACTTTGATTTCATTGGCATTCAAAACTATACACGTGAAATTGTTAAATATTCATTCTTCACGCCTTATATAAGCGCCAGATTAGTTAAAGCGGAGCATAGAGTTGTTCAGCTTACGGAAATGAAATGGGAGGTTTATCCGCCGGCTATTTATCAGATGATAAAGAAGTTTAATCAGTACAAACAAATAAAAAAGCTTTACATTACTGAAAACGGTGCAGCATTTAAAGACAATGTAAGCGATAATAAGGTAAATGACCCTGAACGTGTTAAGTATTTAAAAAAGCATCTCGAACAGGTTTTAAGAGCAAAAACAGAAGGATTTAAAGTAGATGGTTATTTTGTTTGGACTTTAACAGACAACTTTGAATGGGCCGAAGGCTATCACCCACGGTTTGGGTTAATTTATATTGATTTTAATACCCAGCAACGAATTATAAAATCATCGGGCCATTGGTATAGCGATTTTTTGAAATAACTATGCTTTAGGCAACCTGATGTAAAATGTAGTGCCTTTTTCTATGGCACTTTCAAACCATATTTTACCGCTATGGTTTTCGATAATTTGCTTACTTATAGAGAGCCCTAATCCAAACGATTTTTCGCCTGCAGTTCCGGGTCGTTTGGCCTCGGTAAACATATTAAAAACCTTGTTTTGTAATTTATCGGGAATGCCGATTCCATTATCCTTTACAGAAATTTCTATTTCATTTTCAAATTCCCCGGCCTCAACAAATATGCAAGTACCACCAGGGCTAAATTTTATGGCATTACTTATTAAATTGCTAACCACACGCCATATTTTTTCCCTGTTTACCGGTATCTTAACAGATACAGGCAATAGATTCAATTTAATTTCCTGGCCTTTCTCCGCCGCCTTGAATTTCAGCAGCTCGATACTATGACTAAGCAAAGCATTTATATCAACCAGTTCCTTTGTTACTACCTGCGATTCACCATTGGTGACATCTAATATTTCATTAATAAGCTCGAGCGAATTTTGTGAAGTTTCGCGTATTAAGTTGATCAGCTCTTTTTGATCGTCAGTATAATCATCTTCAGCCATTGAACGCGTTAATGCTGCAATGCCACCAATGGGATTCCGGAGGTCGTGCGTTACTGTTCTCAATATCCGATCTTTCTCCAGTCCGTTATTTTCCAGCTTTTCAAGCGTTTTCTCCAGGCTAACTTTTTGCAGGTTTATCTGCGTATTCAAATCATTTACAATTTCAACATCTTTTCTTGATATTTTCCAGTTCCGGTAAATCAGAAAAACAATAATAACAGCCATTATAGCGCAAATAACCGCTACATACAGGTATATGAGTTGTATTTTATTGTTGTTTTTAAGGCCATCAATCTGATACTGCTTTTCAAAATTATCCAGCTGCTCGTTTACATTGCTTTCTTTTAAAAGATTTAACTTTTGAGCCTCTGAATCCTTAATTTTGATATAAGCCTGAAGATAATCTGTCGATTTTTTAAAATCACCTTTACGAAGCCAATAGTCACTCATTAACCGGTTCCAGTCGGCTTCTACATTCTCGTTATTAACGTTATCTAACTGGAGATGAATATCGTTCAACAAATTAATCAATAAGTCGTTTTGATTATGATTGTAGTATATCTGCGCTAATTTTATTTCTGTAAGCTCGGCATCGTTATTATCGTTCCCCTTTTGCAGATTAATGTTAATACTCTTTTTTAAAAGTCCTATCGCCTGCTGCTCGTCGCCTTTTAAAATCAACACCTCGGCTTTATTGCCATAGGCTACACCCGTGGCAACTTCAAGCATTTTAAACTGGTCTTTAAAAAGGGAAGTATTGTTATTTATAAAGGATACTGCTTTATCAAAATACACAATAGCGCTATCGGGTTGATTGTTGTGCTTAAAACTGAGTGCAATATCATCAAGCACTTCCTGCTTCCGATAAAAATCAGCAAACGCATTTTCGGTAGGTGCGTTTAGGCGATAACTTTCTTTAAAATAATTAGCGGCCAGCTTAAAATGCCCCATTTTGTATGAGATCATGCCCATACGGTAATCATAATCAGAGATGGCCCGGTTATCTAAATTATTTCTCCCTAATTTATATTCCTGAAAATAATACTGATAGGCATTATCGTATTGCTGCAAATCAAAATACGCATCGCCAAAGGCCATATCGGCTTCTACGATGTTTGAAACATATTTTTTTTGATTGACGCCTTTTTTGGCAAACGTTAGCATACTATCGGCATATAGCAAGGCTTTTTTATTATCGCCTTTAAATTTATGCCAGTAAGCATAATGAAATGCGTAAGTTCTGAATTTGTCATCAATGCTGGGCGCGCTGATATTACTCATTGCAGAATCAAGGTAACGTAAGCCTTCTTCAATTTTATTAGTGCCGAAAAGTAGGGTTACCCTGGCAAACACAGGTTTAAAGGCGTCTGAATAACCCTCCCTGGGTATTTTATCCCTATTACAGGAAACAAACGCCAATAACATAACAACAAAAAATAATGGAATTAATCTATCATTAACATTTTTGAAGTGATAAAGAAATGGATTAGTTTTTACCATTACTAATTCAATAGGAAATGTACGACGCTTTGATACAGGGCAATATTTCTGCCGTGATTAAATTAAGTAAATTATTTGTTATTTAAAGGCTTCTTCGCCGGTAATATCCATTCCGGTTATCAATAAATGAATATCATGAGTGCCCTCATAAGTAATTACCGATTCAAGGTTCATCATGTGTCTCATAATTGGATATTCGCCGGTTATTCCCATACCTCCAAGTATCTGGCGGGCCTCGCGCGCTATAGTTATGGCAGTTTCCACACTATTACGCTTGCTCATAGAAATTTGGGCAGGAGTGGCCCTGTTTTCATTTTTAAGATTTCCAAGCCGCCAAACCAAAAGCTGTCCTTTGGTGATCTCTGTAATCATTTCGGCCAGTTTTTTTTGCTGCAGCTGAAATGCGGCGATGGGTTTGCCAAATTGTTTACGTTCTTTGGCATATCTTAAAGCAGTTTCGTAACAGTCCATAGCAGCACCCAAAGCGCCCCAGGCTATACCGTACCTTGCCTGGTTAAGACAACCGAGCGGGCCTTTTAATCCTGAAACATTGGGTAACAGGTTTTCTTTAGGAACTTTAACATTGTCAAACACCAATTCGCCGGTTGATGATGCTCTTAGTGACCATTTATTATGCGTTTCGGGAGTGGTAAAGCCCTGCATACCACGTTCAACAATTAAACCATGTATTTTACCATTTTCGTTTTTGGCCCAAACAACAGCAATATCGGCAAATGGAGCATTGGAAATCCACATTTTGGCGCCATTTAATACATAATGATCACCGGCATCTTTAAAATTGGTTATCATACCTCCGGGGTCAGACCCATGGTCGGGTTCGGTAAGGCCAAAACAGCCCATCAACTCGCCTGTAGCCAGTTTGGGCAAATATTTCATTCTTTGCTCTTCCGATCCATAAGCATATATCGGGTACATTACCAGTGATCCCTGTACAGAGGCAGTTGACCTGATTCCTGAATCACCCCGCTCAATCTCTTGCATAATAATGCCGTACGACATATAGTCCAAACCGGCACCTCCATATTCTATTGGAATAGTGGGGCCGAATGCACCTATCTCACCCAGTCCTTTTATTAGCTGTCGCGGAAATTCTGCTCGCTGAGCATAATCTTCAATGATAGGGCTTACTTCCTTTTTTACCCAATCTCTAACAGTTGAGCGTATTAATTTATGTTCAGTGGTCAATAGTTCATCCAGCAGATAATAATCTGGCGATTCAAAGAGGTCTTTTTTGGGCATACGAAGTGCAATTGGTTGCCAAAGATAATGGATTTGTTTTTAATGCCCATTGCGAATGTTCAATATAAAACGATTGGATATTATGGTGACAAATTCAGGAAAGCAAAAAAATCGATGTTATAAACAAAAGGTGCATCATCTCTGATGCACCTTTTGTTGTTTCGCCCTGCCTGTTGTTAAGCGCAGTAAAGAAAGCTGCCGTGGCCAGCCGCAAGGCAATACCCCGGCGCACAGCCAATGGGCTGCTGACCAACAGGGAAAGCCGTTGCATAAGGATACTCGGAATCGGGCCCGCTGCAATAAGTCTGCTGCGTTGTGCCGCCGGTAATTTGCTTTAACTCATTTTTTGACAACTCTTTTTTAAGGCTTAATTTGCCAACTGGATTTTGTTTTTTCATAACTCTTTAAAATTTAGGTTATAATTGGTTGATTAAACATAGAGATTTATTTCGTTAAATAAAAATATAATTAATTATTATTTAATAACAGTAATCGATCCGCTATACAACATCAATTTCAATGACTTAATAATTAAACTCTTAAAGGAATTATAATTTTCAGTTATTTCTTCAGAAGAAAAAAAAGTCTGCATCCCGGCCAAAATATTTTCAATACTAATAGGGGCCTTCACCAAATCAAAAATCAGCTCATCTAATTCGTCCAGGTAATGCGTAGTAATATCTTTTGATAAAATATCCGGCAATAGGATTACCTGCCACTCCGATTTTTCAGTATTAAAATTCCGGGTAACCACCGGGATGATTTCGTCTTTGTGATTACACTTCCAGTCCCAAAAAAGATTAAGCGATACAAAATATTCAGGCACCTTTATTCTAATCTGCATAAGGTCCGGTTCGGCTAACGAAAAAACTTGTTGAATGCGGCGATAAGCATCCTTGTCAGCAGAATAAAGCTTTATTACATTTTCCGAATTAATGTATAACGTATTGTAAAAACCCTCAATTTCTGATTCAAGGTGATAAATATCCAGTAAACGTTCATTGTCATCTGCATTAAATACAACTACAGGTTCCTCGAAATCTATTTTTGAAAACTCAATACTGAGATAGCTTTTGCCGCCTGTATTATTTTTTTGATTTATATATTCGATCGCAGCCTTTGTTCGTTCAAAAAAATCTTTCTTTTCTTTTAAATACGGCTTTTCGGTTTCAAGTTGTTGAAGCTCCTTTAACTTTAAAAAAGGAGAAGTATATACAGCGGAACGCATGTTTGCCCCGTCGTCACGCACCATTTCAATTATCCGGTAGTAATATTCCGGATAATCATTCCTTAATTTTTTTGCCACATGCCCGCATACGTGTGGATATTTCTTAAATCCGCCAACGGGATGTATCATGTCAATTTCAGGGAAATCTTCAAATTTGATATAGTCCTTAAAAACCGGATTATTAACCGGCCCTTTATAATAGCTTACAGGAATAGCTTTTTGAGCGGCCAAAGCACAAAACAAATACTGTTCAAAAATAAAATTCAGGTTAGCTGTATTTACGCTATGGAGATATTGTTTGTTCTCATTGATAAACCCAAACGCTGCTATAGCATAATCTTTAAAAAAACTCAGTTCGCTTCCGCCCAATAAACCTGCATTACTGGCATATAGATTGGTGTGTTCATATCTCTCTTTTACAAACGACGATGGAATACGAGCAAACTGTTCATTTATTTCATTGAGGGCAACACGATAAATTTCAAGATTTACATCCAGGTTTTGAGCAATTAGCGGAGAGGATAATAAGTCGGCATGAGGTTTTTTCCAGAAAAATACATCCGCATCTAAATGTAAAAATGGTTCTTTCTGAATGCTGTATGTGTAAATTTTAGCCAGCGCCCACAATTGTTGAGGGTAGTCGTCGAGCTTTGTTTCTAACGCCGTACTTACTTCGTTGTATGGTAATTTTAGTTTATCTATTAATATTTCTTTTCCTTTTAAATCGGTTACCAGCGTTATTGACCCCAATATTTTCTTGGCCTGCAAACAGCTCAAAGCCCAGCTCATCCAATGGTATTCGCATGATAACCAGCCGGCTTTCATACTTATTAAATCGTGCTTATCAAGCTGTGACGGTCCGGTCCAGAAGGTATGAATAAACTTCATAGCTAATTTTAGAGCAATTTATTGTTTTATTAGTTATATTTTCATACTGGTTGTAAATAGTTTTTACTTCACGTCTATTGCTCCGCAATGCCAAAAAAAACTACTTTTGAATCATGATTACTATTTCTATACATGGTGCCGAGTTTTTTGCCTATCATGGTTTTTATGTTGAAGAACAAAAACTGGGAACTAAATTTATTGTTGATGCCGAAGTTAGTTTTACGCCATTGAGCAATTTAAAAGATGATAAAATTGCAAACACAGTAGATTATGAAAAGGTTTACGGTATAGTTGCAAATCAAATGGCTCATACACGGAAATTAATTGAAACGGTGGCACAATCCATCGCCGACGATATTAAGGAGCAATATAAATTTGTAAGCAAAGTAACTATCTCCATAAAAAAGCTAAATCCACCGCTTAATGGTAAGGTAGAATACTCAAGCATCGTTATTTCGATATAGTTTTATTTTAATCAGCATTTACAATGTCTTATAATAAAATAAACGGCCCCATTCTGGAGGCTATAAAGTTAATAGTTGGTGAAGATGCGGTTATAACCCGGCATGATGATTTGGAAAAGTACAGTCATGACGAAACCGAAGACCTGCATTATTACCCGGAAGTTGTTGCCAAGCCCAAAAATGTACAGGAAGTTGCTGCGCTGCTGAAACTGTGCAATGACCATTTAATACCGGTGACCCCACGGGGAGCTGGTACTGGTTTAAGCGGAGGCTCCTTACCAATTATGGGTGGTTTGATTATAGCCATGGAACGCTTTAATCAAATACTGGCCATTGACGAACAAAACCTGCAGGCAACCGTTGAGCCAGGCGTTATTACAGAGATATTTATTGATGCTGTTGCCGAAAAAGGATTACTATACCCGGTTGACCCGGCGAGTAAAGGCAGTTGTTTTATAGGCGGAAACGTTTCTCATGGATCCGGCGGCCCCAGAGTTGTTAAATATGGTACCATCCGTGAGTATATTCTTAACCTCGAAGTGGTGTTGCCATCAGGCGATATCATATGGACAGGTGCCAACACCTTAAAATATGCATCAGGCTATAATTTAACACAATTAATGATCGGCTCTGAAGGCACTTTGGGTATTGTTACTAAAATTGTGGTAAAACTTATTCCGCGCCCAACATTAGATGCGCTTTTAATGGCATCCTTTAGCACAAATGAAGCTGCCTGCGGGGCTGTTTCGGCTATATTCAGGGCTGGGATTATTCCATCTGCACTGGAGTTTATGGAGAGGCGGGGAGTGGAGTGGGTAGTTCAGCACGATGGAATAGCTTTTGAACTCAAAGAAGGCATTGAAGCATTTTTATTAATTGAAGTTGACGGCACCAACCAGGATGTAATTTTCGATGATTGCGAGAAGATAAATGGCGTTTTAGAAGCCTTTGATTGTAAAGATGTTTTGTTTGCTGATACATCGGCCCAAAAAGAAGAGTTGTGGCGGCTACGTAGAACTATGGCCGTATCGGTAAAATCAAATTCAGTTTATAAAGAAGAAGATACCGTAGTACCGCGCGCAAATCTCCCGGAATTAATAAAGGGAATAAAAGAAACCGGTAGCAAATACGGTTTCGAATCAGTTTGCTATGGCCACGCTGGTGATGGTAACCTGCATGTAAATATTATAAAAGGCGAAATGAGCGATGACGACTGGAACAATCGTTTAAAAGATGGCATCCGCGAAATATTTGAGTTGACAGTATCACTTGGCGGCACTTTATCGGGCGAACATGGTATTGGCCTGGTGCAAAAAGAATTTATGCCGCTGAAATACTCGGATGTGCATTTCGAGCTCTGGCGCGGAATAAAAAAAACCTTCGATAAAAATGGGATACTAAATCCGGGAAAAATATTTTAAGTAGATACTGCTTAGTTCGTATTTAAAATTAATCCCGGTTCATCATACTCAATCATCCGGTGCCTTTCTTTTGATGGGATGGAGACTGACTTGCATAAATTATAGTCATAACTGATACATACCGTTTTGCCGGTGGTGCAAATCTCTTCGCCGTGCTCGGTTATTTTAACCAGTACATGCATTATATCAAAACTGCTATTGCCTATACGGGTAGTGCGTACGTAGCAGGCAATTTCATCATGAAGCATAATAGGTTTTAAGTAATTAACCTCCGATCGACCCACAATAACGCCATTTTCTGTCCTGTTCCATTGAATAATTTCGCGCCAATAGCTTAAACGGGCTTCTTCAAAGTAGGTTAAATATACCGCATTGTTAACATGTCCCACAGCATCGATATCAGAAAAGCGGACGGTTATAGGGGTTTTGTATTTATATTCTGCAAGTTTTTCAGCCATATTAAGACATTTTGTCTGTAAGAATTAATTTAAGCAGACAAAATGTCTGTTAAAGTATGAGTTTTACCTGTTGGTATAACAGTTGATCAATCCTCTGCGAAGATAAATAAAAGAATCTTAGGAGGATATAAAAATGACTTTAGTAAAATTTGCAAACGGACAAAAAAATCACGCTGTTAACCCTTTCTTTAGCGACGTATTTGATTCAATATTAAACGATTCGTTTTTGGGCGATAAATTAGCTACCCGCGTTCCCGCGGTTAATATTTCTGAAACTGAAAGCCAGTTTCATATTGAATTAGCTGTACCGGGCTTAAAGAAAGAAGATTTCAAGATCAATCTTGACAAAAATATATTGGCTGTATCTGCCGATAAGAAAGTTGAAAACGTTGAAGAAGGTAAAAAATTCAGCAAACGCGAATACAGCTACAATTCTTTCACCAGATCATTCACTTTACCTGAAGTTGCTGACGCTGCAAAAATTGAAGCAGAATATGCCGACGGTATCTTAAAGTTGAATGTTGCGAAAAAAGAAGAAGCAAAAATTCAGACCAGGGAAATTACTGTAAAGTAATTTAAATAAAAAAATACGGGAAATCGGAAAGTCCGCAGGGTGAGGTTTATCAAGTGTTTTTGATTGCGGACACACCCGAACCCGAAATAACAAAGAAGAGTGTTTTCATAATAAGTTGGTTTAGTTAGGAAGGCCGTTCCGCAAGGAGCGGCTTTTTTATTGCGGGAGTCGGAATGTGGATTGCGGAATGATTTTTACTCTCAATCCCGCAATCCACATTCCAACTTCCGCATTCTAATTAATCGCGCATATTAATATACTGCAAAGGCTGTCCAAAGTTATCGCTTCGGCATAAACTGATTACTGCCTGTAAATCATCTATCTTTTTACCCTGCACACGCACCTGATCATCCATAATAGACGCCTGTACTTTTAAACCGCTGTCTTTGATTTTTTTGACAATTTTTTTTGCGGCTTCTTTATCAATACCTTCCTTAATTTTTATTTCCTTGCGAATCATATTGCCCGATGCATATTCTTCTTTGCCAAAGTCAAGTGCATTGGGGTCAAGATGTTGCTTAACCATACGGCCGATTATGGCATCCTGAATAGCTTTCAGCCGCATGTCATCTTCGATAACGATAGTTAAAGTATTGGTTTTCTTGTCCAGATCTATAGTACCCTTGGTGCCGGTAAAATCGTATCTGTTCAATATTTCCTTCTTTGCTGTATTAATAGCGTTATCAAGCGTTTGGCCGTCAATCTTACTTACAATATCAAATGTTGGCATAATGTTATTTTTGGAGCCACAAAATTAATCATAGTATTTGTGGTAATGCTAATTTAAGGAATTTATAAATTAGCAAAAGAATAAATGACAAGTCGGTACGGAGTTATTGTCTGTTATTCGCCTCAAAACTAATTCAATAAGGCTATTTGTGTTATTTATCCAGTACTTTAACCTAACAATAAAAACACATTTACATACCAATGAGTTAATATTAAATTAACAATTAAATAAGCAGATTTGTAAACATGGCTGAAAAGCCTGCCCTTTATATGGAGAATAAACATGTACCTATCATAAACCGCGAAATAAGCTGGTTATATTTCAATGACAGGGTTTTGCAGGAGGCTGCAGATCCTACAGTACCATTAATTGACAGGATTAAATTTTTAGCCATATTTTCATCTAACCTGGATGAGTTTTATAGGGTAAGGGTAGCTACATTGAGTCGTTTAGCAAACCTTAATTTAAAAGCTAAAGAGATTTTAGGTTATAACCCAAAAAAGCTGCTGAATCAAATTAAAAATATTGTTGTAAGGCAGGAACGTAAGTTCAACAACCTGTACGAAAACATTATTGTAAAACAGCTGGCAGAAGAAAAGATATTTATCCTTAACGATACACAGCTAAATGTAAGCAGGGGCGAGTTTGTTAAACATTATTTCCGTGAAAAGCTACTGGCAACGTTGGTACCTATAATGCTTGATGAAAGTCTACCGCTACCTGAGCTTCGGGATCGAGCCATTTACTTTTTTGTTAAGCTTACCAAGGGCAAAAAATCGCGTCTGGCGTTGATTGAGTTTCCTGATACGCTTTCAAGATTTGTTGTTTTACCCGAAACTAATAACCTGAAATTTATTATCCTGTTGGATGATATCATCCGATATAGCCTGGAAGACATATTTTTCATATTTGAGCACGACACCGTTGAAGCCTATTCCATCCAGCTAACCCGCGATGCGGAACTAGATTTGGATAAGGAAGTTAGTGAGAAATTTATCGACGCTTTATCAAAAAGTCTTCAAAAGCGCAAAAAAGGTAAACCGATGCGGTTGTTGTATGACTCGGAGATGCCTTTAGATATGCTGAAGTACCTGGTTACCAAAATGGGCCTGCATGGTGAAAGCCTGATACCGGGCAACCGTTATCATAATTTCAAAAATTTCATTGCTTTCCCTAACGTTGGCAGGCACGAGCTGGAATATGAGAAGAATATTCCTTTGCCGGTTGAGGGTTTATCTTTCGGAAAAAGTTTGATGGGAATGATCGCTAAAAAAGATTATCTCATCAGCACGCCATATCAATCTTATGATTATGTAATTCACTTTTTGCGCGAGGCAGCCATCGACCCAAAAGTAAAAGAAATCAGTATTGCTGTTTATCGTTTGGCCGAAAATTCAAGGGTGATGCATGCCTTAATGAACGCTGCCAAAAACGGCAAAAGCGTTACCTGCTTGGTTGAGCTAAGAGCCCGGTTTGATGAGCAGAACAATATAGGTTGGAGCAGAAGGCTGGAAGAAGAAGGCGTTACTGTTTTATATGGTATTGAAAATTACAAAGTTCACTCTAAAATTTGCCTGGTATCGCGACTTGATAAAGGTAAAATAGAGCACTACGCGTGTTTATCAACCGGTAACTTTAATGAGAAAACTGCTCAGCTTTATGCCGACCATACCTTGCTTACTGCCGATAAAAGAATTACAGCAGATTTGGTTACTATTTTCAGAGCTTTAAATAGAAATCTGTTACCCAAGGGCCTCAAAAACCTTATTGTATCGCCAATTGACTCGCGTCCGGCAATATACAAGCTGATTGATAACGAAATCAAGAATGCCAAGGCCGGTAAAAGGGCCTATATGATTTTAAAGATGAACAGCCTGGCCGACGAGCAAATGATAGCCAAGCTATATCAGGCCAGCAATGCGGGTGTCAAAATTAAAATGATTATTCGCGGTATGTGCTGTTTAATAGCTGGCATGAAAGGTTATAGCGAAAACATTGAGGTGTTAAGCATCATCGACAAATACCTGGAGCATTCGCGCGTACACATCTATTGTAATGGGGGCGATGAGTTGATCTATTTAACTTCTGCTGATTTTATGACGCGAAATATTGATACCCGCGTGGAAGTTGGTTTCCCGATTTATGACGAACAATTAAAAAAAGAAATCCGCGAGATAATTGATCTGCAATTGGAAGACAACACCAAGTCGCGCGAAATTAACAGTCACAATACCAATAAATACCATAAAACTAACTCAGCTGTACCGCATAGGGCGCAGGTTGACATTTATAATTACTTGAAATTAAAAACAAAATAAATTGAGATACGCCGCCATTGATATAGGTTCAAATGCAGTAAGATTACTTATAGCCGATATAATTGAAAATAAAGGATCAGTTTCGTTTAAAAAGAACACCCTTATAAGAGTGCCACTCAGATTAGGCGATGATGCATTTTTAGATCATCATCTGTCTGAAAGAAAAACAGCTGAACTTTTAAAAACTATGCAGGCTTTTAGTAACCTGATGGATGTTTATAAAGTTACAGATTACCTGGCTTTTGCAACATCGGCTATGCGCGAAGCAAAAAATGGGGGCGAAGTGGTAAACCGGATAAAAGAATCAGCTAACCTTAATATCGAAATTATTGAGGGTCAAAAAGAGGCCGGGATTATTTATGCCAGCCATATTGAGCAAAATATTGATAAAAGCAAAAACTACCTTTATATAGATGTGGGCGGCGGCAGCACCGAATTGTCTTTATTTTCGGCCGGTGAATTATGGGCATCAAAATCATTCAACATTGGTACCATACGCATGTTAGATAACCAGGACACCGAAGAGACCTGGACCGAGATGAAAGATTTTATCCGCGAAAACACCAAGCAGTTTAAGCTTATATCAGGCATCGGCACCGGTGGCAATATTAACAAATTGTACAAATTGTCTGAAGAAAAGGATAAAGCACCGCTATCTTTCGCCAAACTTAAATCTCTTTATGTTTACTTGAGCTCTTTTTCATTAAAAGATAGGATCAATGTATTAGGCTTAAACCAGGACAGGGCAGACGTTATTATACCGGCCTGTGAGGTGTATATGACTGTAATGAAGTGTGCTAACATCAAAAATATTTATGTACCAACAGCAGGTCTGGTTGACGGTATTATTCAAACCCTTATAGAAAAAAACTTCAATAACCCAGGTTAAATTTATTTTAAGAAATTATTTAAAAATTAAAAAACTGTTTGTACATTTGTAACGCCCTCCTAAAGGGCATGTTTTTCATAGGTAGATGTAGGGTCGAGTACTTGTATTCGACCCTTTTTTTATGCCTCAAATTTTACTGACAGGCTAATTATTGAGATATATGAAGAAAAAGATTGTAGTAGCCATTACAGGAGCCAGTGGTTCTATTTACGCAAAATTATTACTTGAAAAGTTACAGCAGCTAAATAGTCAACTAGCTGAGGTTGCCGTTGTGATGTCAGACAATGCCAAAGAAGTTTGGAAATTTGAGCTGGATAATGAAGATTACGACAATCACCCTTATAAAACATATAATAAAAAAGATTTCATGGCGCCTTTTGCTTCCGGGTCAGCAAAGTTCGATACGATGGTGATTGTTCCATGCTCCATGGGTGCTTTGGGAAGGATTGCAAACGGAATATCTGATGATCTGATTACCCGTGCTGCTGACGTAATTTTAAAGGAGCGCCGCAAGTTAATTCTGGTTGCAAGGGATATGCCTTTTAATTTAATCCACATCAGCAACATGCAAACAGTAACGGAGGCAGGTGGTATTATCTGCCCCGCAATACCATCCTTTTACAGCAAACCGCAAACCATTGAAGAGCTGGCTATGACGGTTGTAAACCGGATAATAGACCTGATTGGGCTTGAGAACGAGAGTTACCGGTGGAGTGAATAATTATTAAATGAAAGTAAAAAACTTCCATCTTTTTAGGCTGACTTACTGACTCTTCAAACTTTACGACTAAAATCCCTATCTTTGTCGCTTCAAAAAAATGAACAAGAAAGTAGCATTTTATACACTAGGTTGTAAACTAAATTATTCGGAGACCTCATCCATTGGTCGCCTGTTTAATAATGCAGGTTATGATACAGTTGATTTTACCAATACGCCTGATGTATTTGTAATTAACACTTGTTCAGTTACTGAAAATGCTGATAAAAAATGTCGTAAGGTTGTTAGTGAGGCATTAAAGATATCACCTAATGCATACGTCACTATTGTGGGTTGCTATGCTCAGCTAAAACCAAAAGAAATTGCCGAAATACCAGGAGTGGATATGGTTTTGGGAGCTGCAGAGAAATTCCAGATAGTAGATTACATTACTGATCTTACCAAAAATCCAAAAACTGTTATTTATAATCAACCGGTTTCTGAGGCAAATCAATTTGTTTCTGCGTGGTCATTTGGCGATCGTACCCGTACTTTTCTAAAAGTTCAGGATGGTTGTGATTATTCGTGCACATTCTGTACCATTCCTTTGGCACGTGGCAATAGCCGAAGCGATACCATCGAGAACGTGATTGAACGGGCTAAAGAAATAGCTGCTTCGGGCGTAAAAGAAATTGTGCTAACGGGTGTTAACCTGGGCGATTTTGGCATTCGCGATGGAGAGCGTCAGGATAAGTTTTTTGACCTGGTTAAAGCATTGGATCAAGTAGAAGGTATCAATAGGTTTCGCATTTCATCTATAGAGCCAAATTTGCTGACTGATGAAATTATAGAATTTGTGGCACAGTCAAAACGATTTGTACCGCACTTTCATATCCCGCTGCAGTCTGGCTCTGATAAAATATTAGGTTTAATGCGCCGTCGTTACAAGCGCGAATTATATACCAACCGGGTAAATAAAATTAAACAGTTAATGCCGCATTGCTGCATTGGTGTTGATGTAATTGTAGGTTTTCCCGGCGAAACAAGAGAAGACTTTGTGGACACTTACAACTTCTTAAACGATCTTAATATTTCTTACCTCCACGTATTTACCTATTCTGAAAGGGAAAATACACTGGCCAGCGAAATGCCGGGTGTTGTACCTGGTTCAACCAGGGCCGACAGGAGCAAAATGCTGCACATATTATCGGACAAAAAAAGAAGAGCTTTTTACGAAGGTAATCTAAATAAAACTGAAGAAGTGTTATTTGAGGGCGATATTAAAGATGGCTTTATGCACGGCTTTACCCGTAACTATGTAAAAGTAAAAACTAAATATGACCCGGTTTTAGTTAACGAATTGAAAGCGGTCTATTTAACACAAATTTCACCCGATGGTGATGTTGAAGTTACAGAAAGCGAAGAAATATTAGCTCATTAAACGCTATATTGGCTCCAAATTTTTAATCAATGTTTCCAACTTTATCTTCGCTTATCCAATATCTTACCGGTATTAATATCCCCTTACCTATACAAACATTTGGGTTTTTCGTTGCTATTGCATTTATTGTTGCCTATTGGGCTTTTGTACAGGAGTTTAATCGCAAAGAAAAACTGGGAATTATTCATTCTTTCAAAAAAACCATAACCGTTGGGGCAAAGATTACAAGTACCGAGTTAATTGGTAATGGCGTATTTGGATTTGTTTTAGGATTCAAAGTGCTTGATTCTATTTTGCACTACCACGACCTGTTGGATAACCCGCAAGATTTTATTTTGTCGACCCGTGGAAACTGGCTGGGCGGAATAATAGGCGCAATAGGCTTTGCATACTGGGCTTATTACGAAAACAAAAAGCAACAATTGCCCGAACCAAAGCAACAGGAAATAGATGTACACCCGAGCGAATTGATGGGCAGCATACTTTTTTGGTCGGCAGTAAGTGGGTTTGCCGGCGCTAAAGTATTTAATGCCCTGGAAAATTGGGGTGATTTTTTAAAGGACCCAGTGGGGATGTTAATTGGCTTTAGCGGACTTACCTTTTATGGCGGATTAATATGCGGCGGTGCCGCAGTGCTATACGTTGCCTGGAAACACGGCATAAAGCCACTGAATATGTTGGATATTGGCGGCCCAGGCATGATGCTGGCTTATGGCGTAGGCCGTATTGGCTGCCAAATGTCTGGCGACGGCGATTGGGGTATAAACAACCTTGCACCCAAACCACATTGGTTAAGCTGGGCACCTGATTGGATGTGGGCTTTTAACTTCCCGCATAACGTAAACGACGAAGGTATTTCAATCCCGCTGTGTACTACTAAATTTTGCCACGAGCTTGCTGTTCCGGTGTTTCCTACGTCGTTTTACGAGTCGGTTGTTTGTATATTATTGTTCTTCTTTTTATGGGCTATTCGCGATAAAATTAAGGTTGCCGGCGTAATGTTCGGCATCTATATGGTATTAAACGGTGTTGAACGATTTTTCATCGAACTGATACGCGTAAATACCAAATATCACGTTGCCGGTATCAGTTTTACGCAAGCCGAAATGATCTCACTTTTAATGATAATTGGGGGGGCAGTTTTAATTTATAATGGGCGAAATAAAAAAGTGACTTCAACAAAGCATGGCTAATATAACACTGGGGCAAAAATTATTACAAAACCAGGTTATCCGGTTCGTGCTTTCGGCAGGCGCTGGTTTTTTGGTAGATGTTTCTGCCTATTACCTGTTTTATCATAATCTATTAACTCAAAAAACATATCTTATATTTTCATTAGTAGTACGAAACTCTACGTTATCATTGGCACTTTCGTTTTTTTTGGGCGTAATGGTTAACTTTTTAATTACCAAGTACTTTGTATTTTCAGAATCAAAACTATCGCCGGCTAAACAATTTTTCAGGTTTATATCGGTAGCCATACTCGGTTTCTTTGCAAACCTTTTAGTGCTAAAGTTTTTTATACAGTATGTACATATATATCCGCCGGTGGCCAGGCCTATTGCAGCCTTAAGTCTGTTTTTTGCAAGCTATTTTGTACATAAGTTTTTTTCATTTAGTTTATCATTAAGAAAACATGCAACTGGAACAAGTAACCAGCAAAGTAGTTGAGATTGCTAAACAGGCAGGAGCGTTTATACGCGAACAACGAAAAACATTTAGTGCAGATCAGATTGAAATTAAAGGTTTGAATGACCTGGTATCGTATGTAGATAAAACAGCTGAACAAATTATTGTTGCTGCCCTTGAGAAAGTTTTACCCGAAGCAGGTTTCTTAACCGAAGAAAAAACAATCAATAAAAAAGGCGAAAAATATAACTGGATAATTGACCCATTGGATGGTACCACCAATTTTATCCACGGCTTACCGGTTTTTTCTGTAAGTATAGCTTTGCAGGAGGATGAAGAGCTTATTTTAGGTGTAGTATATGAAGTTAACCAGGACGAATGCTTCTATGCCTGGCAAGGATCAGCTGCCTATATGAATGGTAACGTTATTAAAGTGAGCGATAATAAAACCATTAATAAAAGTTTGCTGGCCACCGGCTTCCCTTATTACGACTTTGAAAAACAACCAGCCTATATTGCTTTATTTACCGAACTGATGAAAAGCTGCCATGGTTTGCGTCGGTTAGGATCAGCCGCGGTGGATTTGGCTTATACAGCTTGCGGGCGTTTTGACGGCTATTACGAATACAATTTAAATCCCTGGGATGTGGCAGGCGGTATTGTTATACTAAGACAAGCAGGAGGGGATGCCGTGAACTTTAAAGGCGGACAAGAATGCCTCAACACCCGCGAACTATTGGCAACCAACGGAAAAATTACCCAGGAGATGCTGGATGCTATTCAAAAGTATTTCTAAATAAACACTAATAAAAAATCGAATTTTCTCGAATTTCAGGAACTATATCTAAGATGAGATTCGTGAAATTCGAAAAAATTCGATCTAATTGGTGTATATAATATTATAATGCTTCAGAAACTACCTCGGTAACTTCAGGAACCATGCGTTTTAGCAGATTCTCAATACCTGATTTCAGTGTTACAGTTGATGAAGGGCATCCGCTGCATGAACCACGCAATTCAACTGTTACAACGCCTTCGTCAAATGATTTGTAGGTAATTGCACCGCCATCCTGTTCAACAGCCGGGCGTACGTAATCATGCAATATCTGTTGTATTTTAACTTCTGTTTCTGTGCCTTCAAAGTCACCGCCTTCTGCTTGTTCTTCTTCCTGAACTTTTAATTCGGCCTCAACAGCACCTTTAACAAACTCTTTTAATATAGGCAGTATATCATCCCAGCTATCACCATCGAATTTGGTAACGGTTACAAAGTTACTTGCAAAAAAAACGCCGTTAACAAATGAAAATTTGAATAACTCTTTAGCAAAAGGCGATTTTTCTGCACTTTCCCTGGTAGCAAAATCCGCACTTCCATTAATCAGCAGCTTGTTCACAATGAACTTCATAGTTGCCGGGTTAGGAGTTGATTCTGTATATACGTTGATGTTCATCTTATTTTTTAATTAATATATCAATCACAAATTTAGATAGGTTTTTGGTTATTGTACCCTTATTGTATTGTTTTGACGTGTAGGTGACTTTGTTAAATATAAGCAATTAAATGCCGGTGTAGTTTGCAGGCGTAATTCTTTTAATCTCTTCTTTAATTGCACTGCTCACATTCAACCCATCAACAAAATCAGCGATGGTTTGTGCGTTAACCTTATGGTTGGTGCGGGTAAGCTCCTTAAGTGCTTCGTAAGGGTTAGGATAACCTTCCCTGCGCAATATGGTTTGAATAGCCTCGGCAACTACTGCCCAGTTAGCTTCCAAGTCAGCATTTAACACATCCTGATTCAATAACAGTTTGTTTAATCCTTTGATGGTTGATTTAATAGCAATAAGTGTATGTGCAACCGGCACCCCAACGTTACGTAACACGGTAGAATCAGTTAAATCGCGCTGCAATCTCGAAATAGGCAATTTGGCGGCAAAATGTTCAAACAATGCATTGGCGATACCCAGGTTACCTTCGGAGTTTTCAAAATCGATAGGGTTAACCTTATGCGGCATAGCCGATGAGCCTATTTCACCTTCCTTTATTTTCTGCTTAAAATAATTCATGGAAATATAGGCCCACATATCCCGGTCAAGGTCAATCAATATATTGTTGATTCTTTTTAAAGCATCGCATTGCGCAGCAAAATTGTCATAATGCTCAATCTGCGTGGTGAATTGCGATCTGTTTAACCCTAAAATATTGTTTACAAAATTATTACCAAACGCCTTCCAGTCAATTTGAGGGTAACCTATATTGTGTGCATTGAAATTGCCCGTAGCGCCGCCAAATTTGGCCGAATAGGGTATAGGCTTCAACAGGTTCAATTGATTTTCCAAACGCTCAATAAAAACCTGGATCTCTTTTCCCAATCGGCTTGGAGAAGCCGGTTGCCCATGGGTATGAGCCAGCATAGATACATTTTTCCAATCGGCGGCGTATTTCTTCAATATATCAATCAGCTCATTAATAGCCGGGTAATAAGTATTATTCAGCGCCAGTTTAACGGTATAGGGGATGGCGGTATTATTTATATCCTGGGAAGTTAAACCAAAATGGATAAATTCCTTATACTGCTCAAGTCCTAATTTATCAAACTCTTTTTTAATAAAATACTCAACAGCTTTAACATCATGGTTGGTAGTTTTTTCTATCAGCTTAATACTTTCGGCATCAGCTTCGTTGAAATTTTTATAAATATCGCGTAACTTTTCCGCTACATTTTTATCAAAGCTTTGTAATTGTGGCAATGGATGCTCGCATAAAGCGATAAAATATTCTATTTCTACAAATACCCGGTACTTTATCAGGGCGAATTCTGAAAAGTACAGGCCAAGTTCCGCAGTTGTATTACGGTAACGGCCATCAATGGGCGATATTGCTGAAAGCGGCGTTAAAGTCATTATGTTCTTAATTTTCGCAAAGGTAACAAATAAGCGGAAGTTTTAGGAGGCTTAAGTACAAAGGCTTTAAAATGAACACGCTGGCGCAAAACACCCTTGATAATGGCGTTATCACACACCAAAATTATAAGGTTAAAAAAATAATTTTGGCTGGGGTTGTTTTTTTCGATGGAAACTTTGAAATCTAAAAATGTTTCCATAGTTTTGACCAATCAAGTCAATGGTTCAAACAGAAAGAATAATTCAAGGTGGAGAAGAGCTGTTTTTAACAGCCGGGATCAAAAGCGTTACGATGGATGATATAGCCAGGCATTTGGGTATGTCGAAAAAAACCATCTACCAGTTTTTTAAGGATAAGAATGAGTTGGTGATAGCTTTAACGGAAAAAAAGCTGAAAGAAGACGAGGAGCAGATGGCAGATATCATCAGCAAATCAAACAATGTGATTGAAGAGATGATTAATATGATGAAATGTTCGGAAGAAATATTTTCAAGAATTAATCCGATTGTTATTCATGATATGCAAAAATATCATCCCGACGCATGGAAGCAGTTTCAAAACTTTAAATCGAGTGTGATGGTACATACGCTGGAAGAGCTATTAACCAAAGGAATTAAACAAGGTTACATCAGACCAGATATTGATGTTAAAATAATAGCCCGGATGCGCATGAACCAGGTGGAGCTCGGATTTAATTCAACCGTTTTCCCGGTAGCCGAGTTTAATACATGGACAGTGCAACAGCAGTTTAATGAACATTTTAACTACGGCATTTGTACCTTAAAAGGATATAAACTACTTAATCAATATAAAAATATTAATGATGAATAAATTGTTGACATAGGGCTGTCACTTACCATCCATTATTTTGATGGTGATGTCCAATTCAATGATTTTAAATCGATATAACAAAAAATACAACCAATTAAAATGAAATATAAATTACTAATAGCTTCCATACTGTGTACAATGGCTCTGCAAAGTCAGGCACAACAAGCGGTTCAGGATACCGGCACCTACAACTTTACGGTGGCTGATTGCGTGAATTACGCCTACAATCATCAGCACGACGTTATTAATGCAAACCTTGATGTTAAAAGTGCCGAATACCATGTAAAAGAAATTATTGGCCAGGGTTTACCACAGGTAAACGGTTCGGCTAACTTTTTTGATTACCTTATAATACCAACCACCTTAATTCCGGGGTCATTTATAGGGCAGCAAGGTAACGTAAAATTAAAATTTGGTGTCACCTATCAATCAACACTATCGGTAACTGCCAGCCAGATCTTATTTGACCCAAGTTATATAGTTGGATTGCAAGGGCGCAAAACATATCAGCAATTGTACGATCGTAGTTATACCCGGTCAAAAATTGCAGCAAGCGTAGGCGTTACTAAGGCATACTATCTGGTATTAGTTGGTATTGAAGATTTAAAATTAACACAGGCCAATATTGATGAAATAAAACAACAAATGGATGAAACTATTGCCCGTAACAAACAGGGGGTGGTTGAGAAAATAGATGTTGACCGTATTGTATATCAATATAACTCATTAATTACCAGTAAAGAAAACACTATCCGTACACTAGCGTTCGATTATCAGTTATTAAAATTTCAGATGGGTATGCCGATTGACAGGCAATTAACCCTCAGGGATAAGTTAGAAGATGTTCAACTAGATGCAACCGGTGCTGAAGCAGCAAATGATACAACTGTTTATCATCAGCGTATTGAATATGGCTTATTGGAAACACAAAAGAAATTGAACGAATATGATGTAAAACTGAAAAAAGGCCAATTTCTACCCAAATTAACTGCAAATGCAAATTATTCGCCTTCTTATCAAAATAACAATTTCGGAAGCTTGTATGGCACTAATTTTCCTTCCAGCTATGTTGGGCTTTCGTTAACTGTGCCCATTTTTACTGGGTTTCAGCATAGCAATCAGTTAAAGCAATCACAAATCACGGTGTTAAAATCTGAAAATGATTTGTATGATATGAAAAACAATATCAACCTACAGATCAGCCAGGCCAGAACATCGTACGTAAATGGTTTACAAACGCTTAATGACCAAAAAAAGAATATGGCTTTAGCAAACGAAATTCTGCGCGTATCAAAAATCAAATACGAACAGGGTGTTGGTTCAAGTATAGAGGTTACACAAGCACAAACTTCCGTACGTGAGGCTGATAATTTGTATATACAGGGCCTTTATAACGCCTTGGTATCTAAAGTTGATTTAGACCAGGCATACGGACGCATTAAATAATTATAACCTTACAATAACAGCATATAAAGAGTAAAAAAGATATGAAAAAACTAATATACATTTCGGCAATACTGACACTGGCGGCTTGCAGTAAACCTAAAGATAAAGCTGCGGAGTTAGCTGATCTGAAAAAACAGGAAGCAGATATCAATTCACAAATCACAAAATTACAAGCAGAAGTTGGTAAAAAAGACTCTGTAAAAACAACCGATGTAAGTGCTTTTACTATTAAAGCAAGCAACTTTACTAATTATGTACAGATACAAGGCCGGGTAGATGCATTAGAGAATGTTACTGCTTACCCTCAGTCTGCCGGTTCTATCACTGCCATTTATGTGAAGCCAGGACAAGTGGTTACAAAAGGACAGGTTTTAGTGCAATTAGATAATAGTGTTTTAGTACAAAACATAGCGCAGGCAGAAACGCAGGTTAATTTAAACCGTACGTTATTTGAACGTCAGAAAAACCTTTGGGATCAGAAAATTGGTACCGAGGTGCAATTTTTACAGGCTCAAACAGCTTTGCAAAGCTCTATAAAACAAGTTGCTTCTTTACGTCAGCAGGCTGATCTTTATCGTATTGTATCGCCAATAAATGGTACTGTTGACCAAATGGATCTTAAGTTGGGTCAGATAGCGCAGCCAGGGTCTGCAGGCATACGTATTGTAAACGCTAACTATTTAAAAGTTAAGGCAGATGTGCCAGAATCATATTCAGGCAGTGTTAATCAGGGTGACAGCGTTTTGATTGTTTTCCCGGATGTTGACGATTCATTAAAAACGAGAGTTACCTTTGCTGCTAAAGTTATCGACCCTAATTCACGCAGTTTTGGCATTGAGGTTCAACTACCTCAAAATAAAGAGTTTCGTCCTAACATGACTGCTGTTGTGAAGGTTGCAAACTATGCAAGACACAATGCTATTGTAGTTCCGTTAAACAGCATCCAGAAATCAGACGAAGGCGATTATGTTTATGTAAGTGTAAACGGTTTTGCAAAACGTAAAAACATTACAGGAGGCGCAACCTCAAACAACTTAACCGAAATAAAATCGGGCCTTGCTGTTGGCGACCAGGTGATAACCGAAGGCGCCAGCGAATTAAGCGACGGCGACAAGGTAAGAATATTACAAGCTGGTAATTAATTATATAAACTGAGTTAAAATGAAAGACCAGGAAAAAGAATTTGGGCCCTCAAGTTGGGCCATTGATAACAAGCGGGCAGTATATGTACTGATGTTCTTACTTGTAGTGTTGGGATTTTCATCCTACTACAGTTTGCCAAAAGAAAACTTTCCGGATATTGCTATTCCGAAAATTTATGTAACGACGTATTATCAAGGCCAATCGCCTCAAAACATTGAAACATTAGTTACCCGTCAGCTCGAAAAGCAGTTAAAATCGCTTAAAGGCTTAAAAAAAGTTACGTCAAATACACAACAGAACGTTTCTGTAATAACTGCGGAGTTTAATACTGATGTAAATATAAGGGACGCTAAAACAGATGTTAAAGATGCCGTTGACAAAGCCAAACAAGATCTTCCGCAAAACGACAGTTACTTAAAAGAATCTGATATTTCTGATATCAATATTGCAGATCAGCCTATATTGTATGTAAATATCTCTGGTGATTATGATCTGAAAAAACTAAAAGAGTATGCAGACAACCTGAAAGACGATATTGAAGGCATGAAGCAAATCTCGAAAGTTGATGAGGTTGGCGCACTGGAGCCTAACATACAGATCAATGTAGATATCAACAAAATGACTGCTGCTCAGGTTAGTTACAACGACATTATACAGGCTATTGGTAATGAAAATATACTTTCAACTGCCGGTACAATAACTGCCAATGGCGAACAACGAGCTGTGGATATTAAAGAGGATTTTAAAAGTGCTGCACAAGTTGCCGCAATGGTAATCAGGAATCCGCAGGGCCGGGCGATTTATTTAAGTGATATTGCCCAGGTAAGAGATGCTTTTCAAGATCAAAAAAGTTATGCTCGCTTAAAAACACCTAATGATCCTAATTTTAAAAATGTAATTACGCTCAACGTAAGTAAAAGAGCGGGAGAGAACCTGATCGAGGCTTCTGATGAGATATACTCACTCATTAAACAAAAACAAGCTACTATTTTTCCAAAAGGATTAAGTATCACCGTTACCGGCGATCAATCAGATAAAACGCGTTCAACGTTAAATGATTTAATCAATACTATTATTATTGGTTTTATATTGGTGACAATTATTTTAATGTTCTTTATGGGTAGTACCAATGCCATATTCGTAGCGCTTTCGGTACCATTGTCCTGTTTTATAGCATTTTTAATTATGCCCTGGATAGGGTTTACATTGAACATGATTGTATTGTTCTCGTTCCTGTTGGCCCTGGGTATAGTGGTGGATGATGCCATCGTGGTAATTGAAAATACACACCGTATTTTTAATAATGGCGCAGTTCCGATTAAAAAGGCGGCAAAAATTGCAGCAGGTGAGGTATTTATGCCGGTATTTTCGGGCACAATGACTACCCTGGCACCATTTATTCCTTTAGCTTTCTGGCACAGTTTAATTGGTAGCTTCATGTTCTTTTTACCAATTACGCTGATTATTACTTTGCTTGCTTCGCTTGTTGTGGCTTATATTATGAACCCGGTTTTTGCGGTTGATTTTATGAAGCCCCATCACGAAGGCGAACACGATCATCAAACTTTCGATCGTAAAACTGCGCGCACTACTGGTATACTCGCTGCCATAGCCTTATTTTTCTACCTGCTTGCCGCAGGTGGCATGGCCAGTGTTGGTATCGGTAACTTTATGGTGCTTATTATATTCTTATTCCTTTTCAATCATTTTGTACTGTTAAAGGTGATTGACAGATTCCAGAAAAAAGCATGGCCGCGTTTTCAAACCTGGTACGCCAATTTACTCGAAAAAGCAGTACATAGTCCATGGTGGGTACTTGGAGGAACCATATTACTTTTCTTTTTAACTATTGGATTTTCAATAGCAAGTAAGCTTAACCTGGAACTATTCCCATCTGCTGATCCAAACTTTGCTTATGTGTATGTAACTATGCCTGTTGGTACCGATCAGGCTTATACCAATCAAGTGGTTTCCAAATTGGAAAAAAGAGTTGCACAGGTAGTTGAACCGGATAAGGATATCGTTACGTCCATTATATCAAACGTATCCGTTGGTGTAACCGACCCATCTGACGAAGATCAGGGCACCTATTATAACAAAGGTAAAATTACTGTGGCTTTTGTTGAATTTGGCAAAAGAAATGGCAAAGACACCAAAGCAATATTAAAACGGATCAGAGAATCAGTACAAGGCGTTCCAGGAGCACAACTTGCAGTGACACAGGAAGCCAGCGGGCCACCGGTACAGAAAGACGTGAGCTTAGAAATAGCCGGCGATAATCTGGATACTCTGGTACATACCGCAAGCAGGCTGAAGAAATTCCTGGAACAACAAAACATAGCCGGTATAGAGCAGCTTGTTCCTGACGTGCAAAGTGATAAGCCCGAAATTATTTTTGACGTTGATCGTGAGCGGGCAAACAGGGAAGGCATTACAACCAGCCAGATTAATCAGGCTCTTTTAACATCTATATATGGATGGAAGGCTTCTGATTTCAGGAATACCACTGAGGATAATTACGAAATAGATGTACGCGCTCAGGAAGACCAGCGCAATAATGTTGATGCGTTACGCAACTTGAAGATCACTTACCGTGATCTTGCTTCGGGCGGAGCAATAAGACAAGTGCCTATTTCTGCTTTTACTGATATTCGTTATACCAACACTTATAATAATATTAAGCACAAGCAACAAAGAAGAGTACTTACTTTGGGCTCAAACGTAATTAAGCCGAATACTCCTGCGGATGTGAATGCGCAGATAGCAAATGCGCTCCAAAACTTTAAACTGCCCGAAAATGTATCGATCAAAATGGGCGGCTCCCAGGAAGATCAGGCCGAAACCGGTGCCTTCCTTGGCAAAGCCTTGTTAATTTCATTTGGGATGATATTGGTTATTTTGATGGCGCTGTTTAACTCAATTGGTAAAACGTTGATTATTTTGAGCGAGATCTTCTTCAGTATTATTGGTGTGTTCCTGGGATTGAGCATTTTCCATATGACTTTCTCGTTGGTAATGTCGGGTGTAGGTATCATCGCACTGGCTGGTGTCGTCGTCCGGAATGGGATTTTGCTCGTTGAGTTTTCGGATATGCTGCTGGAACAGGGATTAAACCTTCATGATGCCGTAGTTGAAGCAGCCAGGACCCGTATGACGCCTGTATTACTTACTGCAAGTGCCGCTATATTAGGCTTAATACCGCTGGCTGTAGGCTTTAATATTGACTTTGCAGGCTTGTTTACTCACTTTAAACCACATATTTATTTTGGTGGCGATAACGTAGCTTTCTGGGGACCTTTATCATGGACAATGATCTTCGGTTTAGGATTTGCCACCATCATTACGCTAATACTTGTTCCTTGTATGTATATTATAAGGATAAGATTGAAAAATAGATTTGGTGGAAAAAAAGAAAAAATAGTTGAAGAAGAACTTGAACCGGCTACTGTTTAATTAAAATAATAGCTTAATATACTTCAATAAAAGAATAGCCGTTCCAATATATGGAGCGGCTATTCTTTTTATTAGTTGCTAAAACAAAAAAAGTTTTGTAAATTTTGATAGATTTGTTAAAAAAGTCAGCAACCCCACGCAACCTATTTTAGCTTTATCAGGTATTATATAATATAATTCGCTCACTAATGATTACCGTTACCGATCAGCAGGACATTAAAAAAGAAAAGATTCTGGATGCAGCCCATCAGCGCTTTTTACATTATGGCTATTCAAAAACAACCATGAATGAAATTGCCGGCGACTTGTCCATGTCAAAAGCACTGCTTTATTATTATTTCCCTGATAAAAGTCAGCTATACGTTGCGGTAATGCAAAAAGTAGCCGCCGAATACTTAAATATACTTCAATCAAGGGTGAATACTTTTTCCAACTTACAGGAAGCATTTGTATTTCAAATAAATACCCAGCATGATTTTATAGTGAACAACTATAACTTTTTTGACTTTTTCAGGCTTAATGAACAAAATTTGCCCGATGCTATCTGGCAAATTGTTGAACAGGTGCACCAGACAGAAATTGATTTATTGGTAACCGCCATCAACACAGAAACTAAAAAAGGAAATATTAATCCGGTTAAAAATCCTACCGAAATTATCAGCCTGTTGCTGGATGCATTGCATGGCGTTAGGGTTAGCTCCGTTTCCAGTAAAAAAACGATGTTTCATCGTAAAGAAGACCTCGACGAAATTCACAAAAAGCGGCTGTTATTGGCCGATATCTTCTTAAAGGGACTACTTCACTAGCCTCCTAGACATTTTATTGCTTTCTGTCACTATTCAGTAAAAAGAAATGTATTTAGCTGAAAACCAGCTTACAATCAATACCTTTGCTCAATAAATTGGTGAATTTAAAAATATAGCTTTCATAGCAGGTTTAAAAATACTTCTAATTTAGAGGTGATTGTTTTAGAGTGATTGAAGCAGGTTTGATTTTTCAAGCCTGCTTTTTTATTGACCCTCAATAAGGCTAATAACCGACCAGTTGGCGTCATTGAGTTTATCGCCGCCATGAAATTTCAAAGTAATGGAAAAATTATTTTTACTGGCGGCAGCATTTGCTCTAAAAGATGACTTAATTATAAAAACAGAATCGGGTCGCTGGTAACATAAAAAAGCGTCATCGGTAAATTGAATATCTGAGGGGCTTACTGTAGGTTTAACGTAGTCCTTAGCAACGGTAAAAGCATCCCTTTCTGATGGCATTGAGCTGGAGAAGATGTCGTCCAAACCCGAACGTAGTGCTATTCTTAAAATAACGAACAAAAACAAGAGAATAAATATAATCAAAAAAACTATTCCTTGATTGGTTGACTTCCCTTTACGTTCTTTTTCAGCTATATAATCGTTTCTCACAGTAAAATGACTTAAGGCTTAAAATATTTAACTGTATTTAAACCTATTAACCTATAATTTTTTTTCGCAACAAAAATAAAGCAAATCTTTTCGTTCTGCAATCAATAAATTTAAATAACCGAAGACGATTTTATAACCAAATTTCACTCTCCTTCTCGTCAAAAGGAGCGTAGTTTACATATTGAACAAAACGGGGTAACAGGGCTGTATTAGGACTGCTGCCATGCGGAAGGGCATGGTGCCAAATAATAAAATCACCGGCATTTGCTGCAATTGGCTTAGCACCCAATGCATACAAATCCTCTTTACGCGGATCTGTATTCGGAGGCAGGCTTCCCAACCACTCTTCAAGGATATTATGAAACCCGGGGACAACTGTAAATGCACCCTGATTTTCGGCGGTATCTGACAAATAAAGAATGCCCTGGGTACCAAAACTAACCGGTGGATGAATACTGACATCCCAGTGAAGAAAAGGCCCCGGAAAGTGATATAATGTTGTTTCTGGTGGGTTAAAACCAACTCTGTCGGTATTTATCCAAAGATCTTTCCGGTTCCAAAGCTCTTCAAAAGCCTTTTTTATTTTTGGCGCCTTCCGGTTTTGTTCGAGCAGAGGGTGTTGAAAAAGCTGAACCATTATGCCCTGCCTCGCGTCATGAATATTGTACCAGGTATCCTTATCATCACGATCAATTTTTATAAAATCACAGAGTGCCTGTATAGTTTCGTCGCAGCATTCTTTACTCACGGCATTTTTAATTATTAAATAGCCATTTTTATCCCAAAAAGCTATATCCTCATCCGTCAAAAGTTCTCTTTTTACAGATGAGTCTTTGAGGTTATTTTTATAATCAAACAGACTGTTAAACTGCGTAACTTTTTCTGTATCAGGCTTACCGGCTGTTTCTAAAATCCAGTCCTCAAATTCGTCAAACGTAGGGGTTTTGCGATACACATATAAAATAGTTTGCTCAAGGCCAAGGCCAACTACCGTTAATAAAGTGGTATCAATCTTCCATTCATCATGAAAAGAATCAGGCGAGAGTTTTCCGTCTCTTTTCAGGAGCGACTTATTCCAGTAACGTTTAAGATGTTTTACATTTAGCTTTCCCGTTTCGCTTGATGGTGCTATATCTTGTACCGGCATTGTAATGTTATTTTAGGTTTTTAATGATAAGATTGGCAATAAAAGTAATTAAAGTGGGCTAAAATTCATAAGGCAAAAGCAATCTAATATATAGCTACGATTATTTCTTTTTTTAGATTTATGGCGAGCGATCAAAAATTATGATAATTTTAATAGGCGAATACGCTGTAATTTACTATCTACAAGCATCGCTTTAAAAACATTGCGTTGGATCAAACTCAATAAGCACTATGATGAATAAACCAATTGATGTTGATGCCTATATTTTAAGTTTCCCGGCAGATATTCAAAAGCTATTGGGGCAAATAAGAAGTACCATAAAAGCTGCCGCTCCTGAAGCAACTGAGGTGATCAGTTACGGAATACCGGCTTTTAAATTAAACAGCATGCTGGTTTGGTTTGCTGCGCACACTAATCATATCGGTTTATATCCAAGAGGATCGGGACTAGAGGAGTTTAAGACAGAATTATCAGCCTATAAAACAGGTAAAGGCTCTGTTCAATTTCCATTTGATAAACCTTTACCTTTAGAATTGATTGCGAAAATTGTAAAATTTCGTGTGGTGGAAAATCTGCAAAAAATGAAAAGAAAATAGTTTGCAAGTATTTTTTTTGCATAGGCTAACTCGCCTAAATAATTATCTCAAATATGTTGTAAGGAAATAATCTTAACGGCCGACTGATAATTTATTCAATGTAAATTCGTTTTTCCATTGCTATCGTGAAAACTTAAAACAGTTAACTTAAACTATTTGCTCAACAAATTAACAAAGTGCGCCGACTAATTATCTTAATACTTCCGGCTTTAATTTTCTTTGCATCGTGCAGGTTTTCGCGCATATCAGACACCCGGGCAGAACGCAAGTATTTTCCCGAAGCTATAAAACCCCGCTTTACTTTTATTTATATCAATCATATACGCCTGCATTATGTTAAAACAGGTAGTGATACTATGCCTACCATTTTTATTGTGCATGGGTCGCCGGGCACATGGAAAAGGTACAGGCAATATTTAACAGACACCGATCTGTTAAAACATTTTAGAATAATAGCAATTGACCGCCCCGGTTTTGGATACAGCAATCAGGGGCATGCTTATCATCTGGATGCCCAGGCCAAACTGATATATGCAATTGTGCAACAGGAACAGAATGGAAAACCATTTCATTTAATGGGCCATAGCCTGGGCGGCCCGGTAGTGGTTAAGCTGGGGCAGGATCATCCGGAAGCGTATGCATCTTTAACCATACTTGCCGGTTCTATTTCACCATACGATGAACCTGCCGAGCATTGGCGGGCCATTTTTGTGGGAGATCCGCTGCAATACCTGATGCCCGAACCATTCAGAACCTGTAATACAGAGATCTGGTATTTTAAAAAAGACCTGTATCAAATGGATACCTGTTATAACCGGCTTACCATGCCGGTGACTTTTATACATGGAGATAAAGATCCCTTTGTTACCGTAAAGAATGTTGACTACGGCACAAAAAAGTTAGCATTTAATAAACATATCAAAGTAATTATCATTCCGGGGGCAAATCACTATATTCCGTATGAGCATTTCGACATTATAAAAAAACACCTGCTTACCTTATCTGCCATTAAATAGCCTGTAAATAAACCCCACTGTAATTATTTTCAAATTTCTTGTAAGGATTATCTGATACCTGCGACAAAGCAGGAAAAAGACATCAAGTCCTTAATTAAACGAATATGAAAAAGTTACCAATTGCTATTTTAATATCCCTTTTCGCTGCCGGCATGGCATCAGCACAAACACCAACCGAGATTCATAAAAAGCAATATAATCTTGATGAATCGGGCTTAGCTATTAAAGGATATGATCCCGTAACCTATTTTACTGCGCATAAAGCAGAAGAAGGCAGGAAAGATATCGCGTTAACCACCGAAGGCGTTACTTATCATTTTGCCACCGCACAAGACCGCGACCTGTTCAAATCAAACCCTGAAAAATACCAACCTCAATATGGCGGCTGGTGTGCCTATGCCACCGGTGCTACGGGCGAAAAGGTGGACATCGATCCGGAAACTTTCGAGTTGACAGATGGTAAACTCTTCCTGTTTTACAATAAGTTTTTTAACAACACCAAAAAAACATGGGATAAAGATGCTGTCAATTTAAAAAAGAAAGCAGATATCAACTGGGCCAAAACTATCCAACAATAATTCCCGCACAGTAATGAACACTTTGGCTAATAAAAATACCGTGCTGATAACTGCGGGGCCAACCAGGGAAGCTCTTGATCCGGTTCGCTATATCACCAATCATTCTTCCGGCAAAATGGGCTATGCCATAGCGGCTGCATTTTTGGAAAAAGGATACCGGGTTATCCTGGTATCCGGACCGGTAGAAGTAAAGCTAGCGCATCCTGATCTGACCATTATCCCCGTTAATTCGGCCGATGAAATGTACGCTGCTTGTATGCCTTATTTCGCGTCTGCAAAAATAACAGTGTTTGCCGCAGCTGTGGCCGATTACAAACCTGCAGAAACAGTTTTATACAAAATAAAAAAGTCCGATGCTGAATTCGACCTGAAAATGGTTAAGAATGTGGACATCGCTTATCAGTTCGGGTTGATAAAAAGAAATGACCAGGTGGCTGTTGGTTTTGCTTTGGAGACCAACAACGAAGAGCAAAATGCGCTTAAAAAGTTGTACACCAAAAATCTTGACCTGGTGATATTGAATTCCACACAGGATGAAAATGCAACCTTCGGTTTTGATACCAACAAGATCACCATCATTAACCGCGACTTTTTATTCCGCGCGCTGCCGTTAAAATCAAAAGCGGAGGTAGGCAAAGATATAGCCGATGCTGCCATAAAGGTATCCGCAACAGCTAAAAACTCAACTGTAAAAACTTCACAACTTATATAAAAACCAACACCATGACACACACACCTTTAACCATAATTGCCTGGATATTGCGCATTGCGGCGGCTATTATTATGCTGCAAACCTTATATTTCAAATTTACCGCCGCACCAGAATCTGTTTACATTTTCTCGACCCTGGGTTTAGAGCCATGGGGGAGAATTGGAATTGGCTCGTTAGAACTGCTGGCTTCCATCTTATTGATTATTCCCAAAACTACCAGCCTGGGTGCTTTATTGGCGGTGGGCGTTATGGCAGGTGCCCTATTTGCACACTTAACCAAATTAGGTATTGTAGTGCAAAATGATGGCGGCCAGTTATTCATTTTAGCGCTGATAGTTTTTGTAACCTCCGCCGTATTGCTGCTGATTTTCAGGAAGCAGCTGATATCCTATATTCCATTTATTAACCGATAGATCTATCTCCAAAAAATAATATTATGAAACTTAAAGAGCCAATAGCCAACTTGCTTGAGCAAATACAATTTGTACTTGACGGCCTTACTAACCAACAATATACTCAACCTGTAGGAGTATTATCCAAATCAACCATTGGGCAGCATACCCGCCATATCCTGGAGTTTTTTATTGAACTGAATAAAGGATATGAGAATGGTATAGTTGATTATGACAAACGCGTACGCAGCCACGCCATTGAGTCCGACAAAAATTATGCGATTCAAATCATCGCAGATATCATCAATAATTTGGATAAAACAGACAGGGAGCTATTGCTATATGTAGCAGATATTAATGATGATGTTGTACCCGTTTTTACCAATTACTACCGGGAACTGATTTATAACCAGGAGCATACAGTACACCACATGGCACTTATCCGTATTGGAGTACATTCCATTTGCGACATGCAAATTCCGGCAGAATTTGGCGTGGCGGCTTCGACCTTAAAATACAGGAAAGCATGTGCACAGTAACTTATATACCCGGCAAGCATTGTTTTCATATCACTTCAAACAGAGATGAAAATGTAGCCCGGCAAAACGCCATTGCACCGGGAATACTGGACATTGGCGAAAACAAATTGCTGTACCCGGTAGATGCCGATAAAAGCGGGAGCTGGATTGCTGCAAAAAACAATGGCGACCTGGTAGTTTTGCTTAATGGCGCTTTTGTAAAACATAGCCGTCAACAAAGCTACCGCAGGAGCAGGGGGTTGGTGTTGATGGATATTATCAGAGATGAACACCCCGATCAATACTTTAAATTGATTGACCTGGAAGATATTGAACCATTTACCATTGTGCTATATGCTTCAAATAAATTGTACGAATGCCGGTGGGATGGAGCCAAAAAACACATTAGTCTTCTGAATAAACAAACAGCCTATATCTGGTCGTCAGTAACGCTTTATGATAAAATGGCAACGGCCAAAAGGGATAGTTGGTTTGAAGATTGGCGGCGTACCGAATACCCAAAAACCACAACAGGCATTATTCATTTTCACCGCTATGCCGGTAAAGGCGACTTGAATGATGGCCTGATTATAAACCGAGGAGAGAAAATGAAGACCATGAGTATCACCAATATAAGGGTAACATCAGATAATATGACCATGACACATATTGACCTGCGCAATGGCAAAAATTATGTAAATGAAATAGACATAGCAGCTCCCCAAAAGGCCTATTCATCGACAAATGTATTGCCGCGTTTTTTTGGGCTGAGGCGTTTTTTTATCAGGCTGTTTAATTGGGAATACTGGTCGTTCAACACTGTTTATTCGCCCATAATGTTTTATTGGTTTTGGCTGAGCTTGAAATCGAGGTCATTTTTCTTTTTCAACACGGCTAATCCGTTGATTGAAAATGGCGGCTTCGCGATGGAAAGTAAATGGCTTATTTACCAAATGAGCAAGCAGTTTACTCCAAAAACATTACTCTTTAAAACGGGAGTATCGGCCGAAATAATTAAGCAATCCATACAACAAGAAAACCTGACCTTCCCTATAATATTGAAACCGGATATTGGCGGCAGGGGGGTACTGGTAAAAAAGATACACAATAACGTTGAGCTTGCCGATTATGTAAAACATATGAAAGTGGATTTTTTAGTGCAGGATTTTATTCCTTATAAAAATGAAGTCGGTATATTTTACTACAGAATGCCCGGCGAGGCAAAAGGCCGGATCTCTGGAATTGTTGGTAAGGAATTTTTGTCGGTGACCGGAGATGGTAAATCGACCATTGTGCAACTGTTGATTAAGGAGCAGCGCTATTTGCTACAGCTTCCGGAGCTTGCCGCAACCTATGGCGATTTATTACAGCAGGTATTAAGAAATGGTGATAAGCAGATATTGGTTCCATATGGCAACCATGCGCGGGGAGCCAAGTTTATTGATTTGAGTTATTTAATAACAGATCAGTTAACGGAGGTTATTGATTCGGTATGTCAGGAAATTCCGGAGTTTTATTTTGGGCGGATGGATTTGATGTACGATAACTGGGAAGAATTGTGCGAAGGAAAAAACTTTGCAATAGTTGAATTAAACGGAGCTGGGAGCGAACCTACCCATATTTACGATCCCAAACATTCTATATTTTTTGCATGGAAGGAAATCATCAGGCATTGGAAATTATTAAACGACGTTAGCCGCATCAATCATCAACATAAAAACCTTAAATACATGACTTATAAAGAAGGCACGGCCTTGCTAAAAAATAATGCCAGGTATTTACAATTAGTTTCATAAACCATGGCCAGATATATTAAATTGTTTATTACTGCATTTAGCATCAGCTTTATTGGTGCTTTACCCATTGGTACCTTAAATACCAATGTCGCCAATTATACGCTTAACAATAATTTTATAGGGGCTTTTGAATTTGGATTAGCCGCCATTATAGTAGAAGTCGGCCTGGTTAGGATAGCATTGATATTGTTAGACAAACTGGGGCATTTACAAAAACTGTTCAGGTACCTGAGTGTGGTTTTTTGCTTTGCCATTTTGTTTCTGGCTTATAAAAGTTTAGAGGCTGCTTTTCACATGCGCAATTTCGACGATGTTTTACCTTTTGTTGGAATGCAGCCATTTTATTCGGGATTGGTGTTAAGTTTACTTAACCCGCTTCATATTCCTTTTTGGCTGGGATGGACGGCCGTTTTAAAAGGCAGAAAAATTCTGGATTCAAAACCAAGAGCCTATAACATTTATATTTTAGCCATTGGCACCGGTACCTGTATAGCCTTTTTATTATATGGCATTGCAGGCAATTATTTAATGAACGCTTTGAAAGCCCAGCACAATTTGATTAATTGGATATTGGGTTGCACTTTATTGCTAACGGGGCTGGTACTTGCTTACAAGTTATTGGCACGAAAGGTTCAATTAGAAAAGGCAGAGGTTGTTTAAGCCCCACCTAATCCTCCCCGGTAGGCTACTGTGTGTACACATTTTTTTGATAATTGAGGAGGAGCGACCATCCTTCATAAACGTTATAGAATTTAACCAAGCCCTTTTGTAAGACAAT
>NZ_JANUBZ010000008.1 GCF_024808665.1 Mucilaginibacter empetricola | reverse complement strand
TCTCCAAATGCTCCTTTAAAATCCGGGTTCGAATTGATTGGATCTTTCATTCCCCTAAATTCCAACTTTTCTTCCTATTTGTGTACACACTGTAGCCCGGTAGGGAGGACTTTTTAATGTTTTTGTTAAGTAATTGGTTGATTAAAAATGTACCCCGCGTATTTTCTTTTTCTTCTTTTTGGGCGGTGTCGGTGGTGGCCCGCCGTCCGGCCTGCCTTTGGTTAAAGCAATCTTTAGGTAGTCGGTCGTATCGGGCGGTTTGATATACGTTTTAGCTGTCCCGGACTTGGACAGGTGATTGCCCTGCGGTTTCGGCTTTAAATAGGTTTTCTTTTCCGGCTTGATCTTTTTGTCCTGGCTACTTAACCGTTCGGTGATGGATTTGGCCGTATAGTTCTTGCCCAGATCGCTGCCTTTGAACACCGTTTTGTTTTTATTGTCCACGAAAGTGGCACCGTAAGTTTGTCCCTGCACATTCTGGTGAAAGGTTATATTGAGTTGCTGCTTTTGCAGTTCTTCTATGAATGTGCCCTTACTGATCTGTTCGTAATTGTTGAATACGCCATCGATACGCTGTTTAACATCTTCCTTAAACGGCTTTCGGCCCTCCTTGCCCTTTTCAAATTTCTTTTCCAGGTTCGCTAAGGTGGGTTTGCCATAAATGGAACTGGCTTTGATCGGTATGCCAACCTTTTCACCGTTTTTATCCAGTAGGGAATAGATCAGTCCGCCTTTCTGAAACATCACCGTATTTTCATTGCCCCGGTCAGCTACCACGTTGAATTGTTTGAGAATGGCATTATACTCGTTTAATGACGTGAATTTATAAGATCGGGTAACTGCATTAACAATATTGGTAATGGTATGCTTGGTCGGCGCTTTGCCGTAGTTTGCCTTTTCGGGGTCTGCCGCCTTAATACCCAATACATCGCTGAATTGCCTGCCCTCGGCTTTGGTCAGTTTAAATTCTGCTTCCAGTTCCCGGCGCGCATCCAGTGCCAGGGTGCGCCCGATATTGTGCGTGTCCATGCGCTGCCCGTCCGGCCTGATATTGGTGGTGACGACATGCAAATGTGGGTGCGCGGCATCGTGGTGCCGGTAAACGAGATACGGTTGGTTGCCAAACCCGATCCGCTCCATAAAGGCCGAAGCGATCTGCTGGTATTGCTGCCCGGTCAGCTTATCGCTGCTGTCAAAATTCAAAGTAATGTGCAGCGCGTTCGTTTTGACATGGCCGTTGAGCATGGTGAGGTTTTCAAAACGCTGGTTTTTTTGCGCTATATTCATATCCTGCACATCGGCGGCAAAGCCGCTGGCCATTAATAATGAGGCTTCACCATTGGCTACTTTATCCTCGTTATAGTGCAGCGCACCTTTGATACTTTTACCGCTCACGATCTTGGTAACCACTTTTGCGCCAGTTGGGAAATAATCATAAGCAACCTGTCCACTTTGGCTTCCGTTCGCTGGTACAATGCTGCTGTCCGGTTCACATAAAAGGCGCGTTCCGCATCGCTTTTGCTCGTATGAAAGTGTTTGGTCTGCTGATTGATATTGATACCGATGGCTTTCAGTTCTTTTCGGATCAGCGCCATTTCTTCCATAGGGGCATTTAAGGAAATGTCGCGGTAGAATAGGTTCAGCTTTTCGCCGGATAATATTTTTCGTGCCACTTCACCCACGCTCTGACAATCGCTTTCGGATTGTAGCTTTTCCAGTTTTTTAAAGGTGGCTTCTGTCACCCTTGTCCGTATTGGATGGCTTAATAAGCTGTCCTGATTGCTTGCCTTTTTCCGGGACATAAATAATACCTTTTAATGAGTTCCAAGACTTCGCGAGTTCCGAGCGAAGTCCCGACCACAAGGGCGGCAAGAATATTTTTGTGGACAAAAATACTTCTTGCTCCCATCCCGCGATGGGCCGATGCTGCTACTCCGAAGCTGCCTGGAACTTTGGTTAATGCTTAATAATGGCTTATAAATCCTTGTTAGGTGCCGGTCATGGTTGACCGGATTGTTGCCGGGGCTTTTCGGTCCCCCGCAATTCCAGCGGGATAAAAGCGCGTAAGAGTTGCCGGATTTTTGTACGGGGCTGTTGCCGGACGCGTTTGATCGTGGGTTGATATTGCCCGTTAAAAGGGTGGCCTTTCAGGCCGTTGGATTTGGTGGTGTTCATGGCTTTGCTATTTAAAAAGCCAAAGGTGGGGAGGGTAATTAAACGTGTTTCACACGTTGGGCATACGGTATGTGATATTGTTTAATATCACGTTAGGTTAGTCTGTGGCAAACCCAAATTGATTAAGTCTTTTTGCTATCTTTTGTATTTCAAGATCGTCCCGATGGATTTTTTGCTTTAGCATTTCTTTAACTTTTTCAGCGACCTTTATGTGTACAAAACCAAACTCTTGCATTACAGCAAGCAATTCCATACCATCTTCACCTCTTTGTTTTATATCGGCAACAGCTTGTAAGTTTTCAGCATTTTCCTCATTATACTTAATTTGGTCGGCCAAATGTGCTATAACGGAATTAGGCTTGCCTAATATCCAATCTTCACAGTTTTTTTCTACCTGGATATTGGTAGTTAAGGCAAACCATTTATCGCGGTCTGTCCTATGGATTGTATCTAACATAACTTCTTCTGTATTAGGAAAAATTGTCAGGTAGTGTTTATTATCTAAGGGCAGTGAAATGATATTGGTTGGGTCAAATAAATCAAAGGGATTATTCTCTACGCTGTGCATGATAACGGGGTTATCTGAAGTTATTAGTTCAGTTTCCTCATAAATCTTGTAAACTGATATAGCAGATTTGAGTTTAAAACTTACAAAATCGTGCCAGTCTTTTAAATGTCCCTGTAAGAATTTTGACTTATTATCTATTTTTAAGTTGTTACGCACTTCCTCAATATCCTTGATGTTAAAGTCTAAATTGTATTCTCTGAATTTGAATTTGATATTTCCGTCTTTGTCCTGGGCATTGTTTATAGCATAGTTTAATAAAGCGTTGATTGTGCGCTGATTACTATTTAAAAATTTAGGAGTTCTGAAGAACAGGCTCATGGTTGTCATCACAATCTTCATTCTTTGTTCAGGGGTGATTTTGACAACTTGAGGGTTAACCAGCCAATCATAAACTTCGGGATATACCTTGTCTATTTCATCGGCATAATAATTTTCTAATGCATATTTTTCATCACCCGTTTTGTTGGGTAACGTATATAGGTTTTTATTTACGCAAATATCTTTGATGCTTATTAAATCTTTCTTCGTTGCGCTTTCGTCTCTCAATTTGGCCTCAACCAAAAATTTATCGCCCTGATTGACAGCAAAGTTTTTTAAATACGCCCTCGGAATAAAATGCTGATGCTTGGGTATGCTCATTTTCTTGTTAGATGATAGTTTTATCAGTTCTCACGATGTATGGAAATTACCTTTTGGTCTTCAAGTATCGTTAAATAAGCATCTATGAGATCTGCCAACCTAAGCGCCACGAAACTGCCGTCTTTGTAGGTAAAATTGCAAAGCATATCAATATGGTGACCATCGGACTCCATGATAACCATTTCTGTTAGCGTTATTTCTGCACCGGAATCCGTGTAATGCTTGAATTTATTATTGATTAGCCTGAGTTCCTTTAAATGGATGTATTGATTTTCAAAATTGTGTTTATCATTTTTATTAAATGAACCATTTTTGGCTTTAAAATAATTCTCCAAAACGGCATACATATCTTTCAATAAACTCTTGGCAACGGGAACCATGTTATTGAAGGCGGTTTTACAAGCATCCGAAGTCCAATAATTTTCTTTTGAAACAATAGTTTTAGGGTAATATTCGCCGCCAATAGTTTTAAATTTTATTTCATACAAACTACCTATTGTATTTAAATTGTTGTCTATATCATGTTGTAAAAAACTAATATCGTTAAGATCGTAAATCGGCATATATAAAATTGTTTTAAGTAAAGGTATTGAATAATCCTTGTGGTTTTTATTTTTGACTTACGGTATGTTGGAAGGTGGTTTTTAATATAAAAAGCGTGCTCACATTTGCTTTTTTTAATTAACAAGAAGGCAATATGATTACTCAAAGACGCACTATTACTCCTGAAAAAGCGGTCGAAATTCTCAAACAGCATGGTACAACAGTTACTATAGCCGAAGCCAAATTAATCTTGGATTTCATGTATAAAATCGCTAAATTAAGCGTGGAACACTATATAAAATTATAATTTGATGTATGAGAAGTGCTGATTTATATATTCGTGTAAGTACCGATGAGCAGGCGGATAAGGGATATTCGCAAAGGGATCAAAACGAGCAATTACACCGCTATTGTGAGATGAATGGCATTATGGTTCGGAAGGTAATTTTTGAAGATCATTCGGCTAAAACATTTAACCGGCCAGAGTGGCAAAAATATTTGTTCGAGGTAAAGAAATTAAAGACCAAAGGCATACCAGGCCTTGTTTTATTTACCAAGTGGGATAGGTTCAGCCGTAATGCCGCCGATGCCTATCAAATGATTGCTACTTTAAGAGGGCTGAATTTAGAACCGCAAGCCATTGAGCAGCCCTTAAATATGGAGATACCCGAAAGTAAAATTATGTTGGCGTTTTACCTGGCTACGCCGGAGGTTGAAAACGACCGTAGGGCGCTAAATGTTAAACATGGGATGCGTAGGGCCAGAAAAGAGGGGCGGTATATGGGTGTAGCTCCAGTTGGATATAATAATAAAACGCGGGAAGATGGCAGCAAATACATTGCTATCAACGAAGATGAAGCGAAACATGTACGTTGGATATTTGACATGATAGCGGACGGCACCTTTGCGCCCGACCAAATCAGGAAGATGGCCAATAAAAATGGATTTATGATAAGCCGGATGATGTTCTACCGGGAAGTCAGAAACCCGGTCTATTGTGGTAAAATCGTGGTTAAAGCGTATAAAGATGAGGAAGAACAATGGGTAAAGGGCTTGCATGAACCAATTATTTCCGAAGATTTGTTTTACCGTGTCCAGGATGTTTTAAAAGGGCGCACCAAAGTTTTGCGACTTCAGGCAGTAAAAGTAAATGAGTGTTTGCCTTTGCAGGGGTTTATCGAATGTGCAACCTGCAACCGTCAGTTAACGGCCAGCGCGTCAAGGGGTAGAAAAGGCGGCTTTTATTATTATTACCACGCACAGCATGTATATGGTTGCGGATGCCGTTATAAAGCCGATGAATTGAATAAGTTAGTGATACAAGAGTTAGTGAAGTTCATTCCGAAACCTGGTATGGCAGAATTGTATAAGGAGGTGGTTATCGATGTCTATAAAACATTTAGAAACGGCGCATTAGATGGACCCAAGTATATCACCGATCAAATAATGGTAATCCAAAATCGGATGTCCACCGCAAGGGAAATGTTATTTGATGAAAAGCTGGAGCCGGAAGATTATGCCATGATGAAGAAAGAGTGTGACGACAAGCTAAAAAGGCTGGAAGCAGCCCTTTCGGAGATGAAGATACAGAAATCGAACACTGCGAGTATCGACAATATGGTTTTAAAGGCTGTAAAGGCGCTTTCCAGGCTCGAAAGCTTGTATGAGGACGGGAACGCGATTATGAAAAGAACCATCCTGGGTTCGATATATCGGGAAAAACTGCAATTTGATGGCAAAAGTTATCGAACCGCCCGAATCAATGAAGTAGCGATGTTAATATATATGATTAACAGTAAGTTAGGGGGAAATAAAAACGGGAAAGAGCGATTGTCTAATCGTCTTTCCCGTTCAGTACTCAGAGCGGGAATCGAACCCGCACTCCGTTTACGGGAACAGGATTTTAAGTCCTGCGTGTCTACCAGTTCCACCATCTGAGCAGGTGATTTTAAAAAGTCATCCCGATATTGCATCTGGTTTAAACCTTTTAACAATAAATCCCTTCTTTTGAAAGGGATTTGAGCGAAAGACGAGATTCGAACTCGCGACCCCGACCTTGGCAAGGTCGTGCTCTACCAACTGAGCTACTTTCGCATTGGTTTTTCCGCTTTTACTTTCCTTCTATGTCCTTTTCGCTTGCGGAGTGCAAATATAGACAGAAAAGAATATTCTGCAAGGAATAATTTTACTTTTTTTTTAAATAGTTTATAAGTCACTGGATTTCAAAACATCAGCAATCAGGTCGTTTTCATATCCGCGGCTCAAAGCATATTGCCGCAATTTGTATTTGCGTTTATAGGCGTCTTTCTCATTTACCAATGTGGCCTTTTTGCTTAAAATCTTCTGCAACATCGGTAAATATTCGTCGCCGTCTATCATCAGCAAGGCCTTTTTTATTAAAACATCGGGCACGCGTTTCAATTTTAGTCCCTGCTTTATCTTCTGTTTGCCCCACCCCTTTTGTTTAAATTTTCCGGTTGCGTAAGCTTTTGCAAAACGTTCTTCGTTCAAAAAATTATCGCCAATCAACCTGCTAATAATATTTTCTACCGCCAGGCTGTGCAATCCCCATTCATATAACTTATCCCTCACTTCCTGCTGCGAGCGCTCCTGGTAGGCGCAATAACTCTCGGCTTTGACTTGTGCAGCGGTTTCGGTAAAAATTTTATTTGTTTTTGGATAATCCATCAAACCAAAATTCGTTAAAAATTCTTCTATCTACAGAAATATAAGCAATTTCGTACCATGCCCAGTAATCAATACTCCATTTCAGATATTCAGCGCATCATTCAGGCCACCGGAAACATCAGGCACGAATATACCATCAGTACCCTGTTAACAGACAGCCGCCGCATCAGTAACCCGTCAGAAGGCCTCTTTTTTGCCCTAAGCGGACGCAGAAACGGCCATGAATTTATTGCCGAAGCCTACGCCGCGGGTGTACGCAACTTTGTGGTAAAACAAGGTCCGGAAATTAAAGTGCCTGAAGCTAATTTCCTGATTGTTGACGATGTGCTGGGCGCGCTGCAAACACTGGCCGCCTATCACCGCAATCGTTTTGATCTGGAAGTGATTGGCATTACCGGCAGCAACGGCAAAACCATTGTTAAAGAGTGGCTGTATCAATTGCTGTGTGTCGATAAAAATGTGGTGCGTAACCCTAAAAGCTATAACTCGCAAATTGGGGTGCCGCTTTCGGTTTGGCAGATTAATGAAACCAACAACCTGGGTATTTTTGAAGCCGGTATCTCCACAATCAGCGAAATGAACAAGCTGGAAGCCATCATCAAACCTTCTATCGGCGTGCTAACCCATATCGGCCCCGCCCACGACGAAGGCTTTGAAAGCAGGCATCAAAAGGTGATTGAAAAACTGCTGCTGTTTAAAAATTGCAGACTGCTGATTCACAATTACGATCAGCTGATTGACTATAAAGATTACATTAAAGCTGAAACCCGTTTTTCGTGGAGTACCAAATTTAAACAAGCCGATTTATATGTTTTTAGTGAAACGGTAATCTCCAGGAACTTTTACCTGCGTGCCAAATATAAAGGGCGCGAAATTGAATGCCTCATCCCGTTTCAGGACGAAGCTTCTGTTGAAAATGCCATTGTTTGCTGGGCCGTAATGCTGGCCATGGACTATAGCGCGGTAGAGGCCGACAAACGTATTGAGCGCCTCAACGCCGTAAGCATGCGCCTGGAACTAAAAACCGGCATTAATGATTGTTCGGTTATTGATGATTCGTACAACTCTGATTTTCAATCGTTAGAAATTGCCTTAAATTTTTTGAATCAGCAAAATCAGCATAATAAAAAAACGCTCATTTTATCAGATATTTTCCAATCTGGTTTACAGCCTGATGTTTTGTATAAACAGGTTGCCGATATGGTGACTCTGAAAAAGGTCGACAAGTTTGTTGGCATCGGCGAAGCTTTGCTGGCACATCAGGACCTTTTTAACGTACCAGAAAAGCATTTTTATAGCGACACTTCATTAATGCTTCAAAACTTAAGAGCGCTAAACTTTAAGGAAGAAACTATCCTGATAAAAGGTTCGCGCAGTTTTGAGTTTGAACGTATTAGTCGCGCATTGGTGCAAAAGGCACATGAAACCATTTTGGAAATTAACCTGAATGCCTTACTGAATAATCTTAACTACTATCGCCATAAATTGAAACCCGGCACCAAGGTAATGGCCATGGTAAAAGCGTTTTCATACGGCAGCGGTACGTTTGAGGTAGCCAATATGCTGCAATACAACAAGGTTGATTACCTGGCTGTAGCCTATATTGACGAAGGTGTTGCGCTAAGAGCCACCGGCATTACCTTGCCGATAATGGTGCTAAATCCAGAGCAATCAGCATTTGATAAGTTGGTGGAATATAAACTGGAGCCTGTTATTTATAGTTTTGGCTTATTTGACGATTACATTAAATATGCCCAGGATAAAAATGTATTGAGTTATCCGGTGCATTTTAAAATTGATACCGGCATGCACCGGTTGGGTTTTGAAAATTTTGAGATTGAAACTTTGTGTGATTTGTTGGAAAAAAATCCATACATCCATGTGCAGTCGGTATTTTCGCACCTGGCGGCTAGTGAAGCCAGCCAGCATGATGATTTTACTTCGAAGCAAATCAAAAACTTCGAAAAAGCTTTTAAGCAAATAGAAAAAACCTTGGGCTATAAGGTAATTAAACATATTTGTAATACTTCGGGCATCATCCGCTGGCCAAATGCACATTATGATATGGTAAGGCTTGGAATAGGCTTATACGGTGTTGATGCTGCTGTAAAGGCATCAGAAGGTGGCTTACAACCCATTGCAAGTTTAAAAACTAGTGTCTCGCAGGTAAAGAAAATTAAAGCAGGTGAAACAATAAGCTATAGCCGCAGTGGCAAGTTGGCAAAAGACGGCAAAATTGCTACCGTCCGTATTGGCTATGCCGACGGTTATTTGCGTTCCTTTGGTAATGGTGTTGGCAAAATGCTCATTAAGGGTGTTAAGGCGCCAACAGTAGGCAATATTACTATGGATATGTGCATGCTGGATGTATCGGGAACCGATGTTAAGGAAGGCGACGAAGTAATTGTATTTAATGACCAGTTACGAATTGAAGAGCTTGCCGCCCAAATTGGCACCATCCCCTACGAAATACTAACAAATGTTTCGCAAAGGGTGAAAAGAGTGTACTTTTATGAGTAAATTATAATACCCTATGAAAAAGATAGCCGGAGCCTTGTTAAATTATTTTGTAAAAGGGCTATTAGTAGTTGTACCGATGGGCGCAGCATTGTTCCTTATATTTTGGGCAGTTAGAAGCATTGACAATGCCCTTAATTTAAGTGATATCTTTTGGCCAGGTTCAAAAACAGGGAAACCGGTATATATTCCCGGACTTGGCATTTTAAATGTGCTGCTGGTTATTTTTATAGCCGGTATATTGGTAACCAATGTTATTACCGAGCCTTTTAAGCGCTGGTTTAACCGCTGGCTCAATCGTTTACCCCTTTTTAAATTCCTGTACTCATCCATAAAAGATTTAACAGAAGCTTTTGTAGGCGAGGAAAAAAAATTCAACGAACCGGTTTTGGTTGAAGTTAATGAATTTGGCTTAAAGAAGATAGGCTTCCTTGTTCAAAAGGATTTATCTACTTTGAACCTGCCTGGTGAAGTGGCGGTTTACTTCCCCTACTCCTATTCATTCGCAGGACAGGTAGTTATCATATCATCAGACAAGGTTAAACACATTGATAAAAGCGCTGCTGATATGATGAAATTTGTAATATCCGGCGGGGTAAGCGGGCTAAACTGATCAGGCTTTTTTAAAACTCCGGACAGTAATAACAGTGCTGATAAGCATCAGTATAGCCCCCAGAAGATACGGGGCACCCGGAAAATAGACAGATGATGTTTTTTTTGTAAAAAAGAAAAACACGTAGCTAAACAACAGCGGTCCAATTATCAGGCTTATGCTGTTCAAAATAGCAAAGGCGCCTTGCAATTCTCCCTGTTCGTTTTTGGCAACCTTGGCGCTTGCTATGCCTTGTAATGCCGGGCCTGATAATCCTCCTAAACAATATGGAATCATAAACAAATAAAGCATCCAGCCCTGGCTGGCAAATGCTATCAATGTTAATCCAATGGCGTAAAAGATCAGCCCTGCTATAATATTTTTTTGCTGACCAAATTTAGGCACCGTATACCTAATGAGTCCTCCCTGTATGCCAACCAAAACCAAGCCTACAAATATCCCCAGGGTACCAACACTGGCTGGGGTCCAGTTAAACTTTTCGTATACAAAAAACGAAAGCAGGTATTCCACTGCTTTTTGAGCAATATAAACTATAGCGGTTGCACCCAATAAACTTGCCAGGGCAGGTTGTTTTTGATAGATTCTGAGCAAGGATAAAAATGGATTGGCGCGCTTCCATTCAAATTTCCGACGATGCTCGGGCGTTAATGATTCGGGTAAAACAAACAGGCCGTAGAGCCCATTACTAAATGCAAAAGCACCTGCTGCTATAAATGGCAATCTTAAATTAATGGCCGAAAGATACGCACCAAGTGCAATCCCGAATATCAATCCCACTGCAGATGCAGCGCCTACTAATCCAAAATTAGCGGCTCTTTTATCACCAGTACTTACATCGGCAATGTATGCAGTAGCGGTAGATGTGCTGGCACCGCAAATACCAGCTATGGTACGCCCAACAAACAGCCATAAAATAGTTGGCGCAAAAGCCATCACCATATAATCAATACCAAAGCCAAAAAGTGAAATGAGCAAAATAGGCCTGCGGCCAAACCGGTCGCTCAGGTTACCCATAATACTTGCAAATATCAGCTGCATGGAAGCGTATACAAAGGTTAACAGACCGTTATACCTGGAAGCCTCACGTACATCAATATGCCCTAATGTTTGCAGTAGTTTTGGCAAAACAGGAATAATAATTCCCAATCCCAGCACATCAATAAAAATGGTTATAAAAATAAAACCAAGTGCTGCTGATTGTTTAGATTTTGCCATATTGAAGAGAAATAACCATTTAGCTAAAAAGTTTTGACCCAATAAAATTAATAAGCAGGTAAAACACTATAAAATGTCTGTACCTGCTTATTTAATATGCTTTTGAAAGAGCTATACTTTTTAAAAATTCGGTTTTAATACATATTTGTCGTAGAATCTGAAAATGTGTTCTGCGGCTTCTTCGGCGGTATCAACCACGCGGTAAAGGTTTAGATCATCCGGGTGTATATTATGCTCTTCATTAAGCATCTTTTCTTCTACCCAGTTAAAAAGGCCTTTCCAGTAATCAACCCCAACAAAAACAATCGGGAAACGCGCAATTTTACCTGTTTGGATCAGTGTAATAGCCTCAAATGATTCATCCATCGTTCCAAAACCTCCCGGCAGAATAATAAAACCCTGTGAGTATTTCATAAACATTACCTTGCGGATAAAAAAGTAATCAAACTCCAGTATCTTATCCCTGTCGATATATTTATTGTGGAATTGCTCAAACGGCAATTCAATGTTTAGACCTACTGATTTACCGCCGGCTTCGTAAGCGCCCTTGTTTGCAGCTTCCATTACACCAGGGCCGCCACCAGAAATCACACCATATCCCCTTTCGGTTAATAACCGGGCTGCGTCTTCTGCCAGCTTATAATATTTGTTGTCATTTTTTGTACGTGCCGAACCAAATATAGAAACACATGGGCCTATTTTAGCCAGCTTCTCAAAGCCGTCAACAAATTCGGCCATTATTTTAAATATCTGCCAGGAGTCGGTAACTTTTATTTCCTGCCAATTCTTATTCTCAAATGCTTGTCTTATTTTATCTTCACCTGTCATATCATTTTATTAATCCGAATGTCGGTAATATCCGGAGATGTTAATTAATTTTCAAAAATACTATATTCCCGCTTCATTAAAACTTACGGATTTTTGGTCTGTCCGTCTTTCAGATTTCTTCGATGTCAGCAGCAATCCACCAAATGTAATTAAACCGTTAACTATTATCAGTTCGTTATCAAAAACATACCCGCCCAATAACTGCGCCGAGTGTGTGCTTAAATAATAGCAAATAGCCGGCGATACCAAGCATATAAATGGCACCAGCTTATCATTTACCTGTCTGCTGCTCATCAATAAACCAAACGAATATAAACCCAATAAAGGCCCGTAAGTATACGATGCAACCTTAAATATGGCGCTTACAACCGCCCCATCATTAATAGAGTTAAATATGATGATGGTTAAGAACATACAACCCGAAAAAGCAATGTGAACATAATGCCGGGTGTTAACCATTTTTTTGCTGTTTACATCCTTGTTTTTGCCGAAACCCAAAAAATCCACACAAAAAGAAGTGGTTAATGCGGTTAAGGCAGAATCTGTTGTGGCAAAGGTTGCTGCTGTTAATCCCAGCATAAATACCATTGCGGGTATAACTCCAAGATATTTTAGGGCGATAGTTGGGTATAGATAGTCTGTTTTCTCTACTTTAATACCATAGCGTGCGGCATACAGGTAAAGTAAGGCACCTACACTTAAAAAGAAAATATTGATCACCACAAAAACTGCCGTAAAACTGAACATATTTTTTTTTGCTTCGCGGATATTTTTCAGGCTCAGGTTTTTTTGCATCAGGTCCTGGTCAAGGCCCGTCATTGCTACTGTGATAAACAAACCACCCCAAAAAGCTTTGGCAAAGTGAAACTTGTTGGTTAAAAAATCATTGAAGAAGAATATTTTGGAATAGCTGCTATTCTTGATAGCATCGGCAGCTTCAAAAATATTGTAATGCAAACTTTGGCATATAAAGTAGATAGATAAAAATACCGACGATACCAAAAACAGCGTTTGTAAGCTATCGGTAATGATAATAGTTTTTAAGCCGCCCTTAAAAGTATATGACCATATAAGCACCAGGCATATTAAACCGGTAACGGCAAAGGGAATATGGTAACTATCAAAAATAAACTTTTGCAATACAATAACTACCAGATAAAGCCGGAATGCCGAACCTATAATACGGCTTATTAAAAATATACCCGCTGCCGTTTTATAGCTCCATCTACCTAAAACACCCTCAATATAGCTATAAATAGATGTAAGCTGCAATCGGTAATACAAAGGCAATAAAACCAGCGCTATTACTATAAACCCCGCTGCGTTACCCAAAACAAACTGAAAATATTCAAACTGATCGCCTGTTGCTGCGCCAACTTTTCCGGGAACCGAAATAAAGGTAACACCGCTCAGCGCAGTTCCAATCATCCCAAAAGCCACCAAATACCATTTTGAATTTCGGTTGGCTATAAAAAAAGTGTCATTATCTGATGCTTTACGTGAGGTTAACCAGGATATAACCAGCAATACCAAAAAGTAACCGATAATGAATGAAAGTAATATTCCGGGAGACATGTTTTTATTTTAGGCCGGATTCCGTAAATCGGTAGGTCCGGTGAGATGTTTTACGTTAAATAGCTGCCGACAAGTTATGTATAGTCCTTTATTAAACAAAATAATTTCATTACAAACAAACATCGATCAACGCTAACTTTCCGCACTTCATCACTATTCCTTATCTTTGAAAAATGAACTTTTCATCTAAGTTGTTGGAAGATGCGGTAGCCGAATTTGCTAAATTACCCGGCGTTGGTCAAAAAACCGCTCTTCGGTTGGTACTGCACCTGCTCAATCAGGATAAAAATGATGTGGAAAGATTTAGCGCATCTATCAGCAAACTACTTAACGAAATTCAGTTTTGTCAGGTTTGCTTAAATATTTCCGATCATTCGGTTTGCCAGATATGTGCCTCACCCAAACGCGATCATGCTACTATTTGTGTGGTAGAAGATACCCGCGACGTTATGGCTATTGAAAACACCAATCAATACAACGGCGTTTACCATGTTTTAGGTGGTTTAATTTCACCCATGGATGGCGTTGGCCCATCAGATCTGCAAGTTGATTCTTTGATAGAACGACTGAAAGCGGGCGATGTGCAGGAAATTATTTTTGCATTAAGCGCCACTATGGAAGGCGATACTACCTTGTTTTATTTACACAAACGTTTAAAATCTTTTGAAATAACCATTTCAACAATTGCTCGTGGCATAGCTTTTGGTGGTGAATTAGAGTACGTAGATGAGATTACCCTGGGGAGATCTATCACTACACGTGTTCCGTACATTAATTCATTATCAAAGTAGTTATGAAATTATCTGTAGTTGTAGTTAATCACAATGCTTGCACATTGTTAAAACAAGCGCTTACTTCTTTTACCGGAGCTTGTAAAGACATTGATTACGAGCTATTTATTGTAGACAATGCATCTACAGATAAATCCCGCGAAATGGTAGCTAATGACTTTCCTGAAGCCAGGCTAATTACTAACGAAACCTATACAGGCATCTCAAAAGCAAATAACCAAGCATTACAATTGTGTACAGGAGAGTATGTTTTACTAGTCGGTGCGGATATAATAAGCGGCAAAGACTCTTTAGAAAAGATGATTGCCTTTATGGACGAGCATACCCAAGCGGGTGGTCTTTCCGTTAGAATGTTAAATCCGCAGGGGCGTTTTTTACCCGAATCTATACACGGTTTGGACGTTTTGTGGGGCACATTTTTAAAACTTACTGGTTTCGCCAAATTTTTATCAAAAACTCGTCTGTACGATCGTAACCGCAAAGACTGGGTAGAGGAATTTCAGATAGCCGAAATTGATATTCTGAATAGTGATTGTATGTTTTTACGCAAAGCAGTATTTAACGAAATAGGGCTATTTGACGAGCGCTTTTTAATGAATGGCTATAATATCGATCTTTCATACCGAATGCGCCATGCCGGTTTTAAAAATTATTACTTCCCAAAAACATATTTTATCAATTTTGAAAGCAAGCAACTGAAGAAATTTAGCTGGAATTACATTAAATATTTTTACGGCGCAATGGTTATATTCGCCTTCAAATATTTAATAAGGATGCCCGAAATAAAAGTTCACGGCATCCCTCAGCTATTCCCTTCAAACTATGAAGTTAAATGATAAAATTGTAATCATCACCGGGGCTTCTTCAGGCATTGGCAAATCGCTTGCTATAGAGTTTGCTAAACGTGGTGCTCAACTTGTTTTGGCGGCCCGTCAATTTGTTACGCTGTGCGAGCTTACGGAAAGTATCGAGAAACAATACAGTGTAAAAGCTATCGCCGTTCAGTGTGATGTTACCCAACAGGAAGACTGTGAACACTTAATTAAACAAACCCTTACCACTTACGGCCGTATTGATGTATTAATTAATAACGCAGGCATATCTATGCGTGCATTATTTAATGATGCTGATGTTGATGTGCTAAAATCAGTTATGGATGTAAACTTTTGGGGAACCGTGTATTGCACCAAGTATGCATTGCCCGAAATTTTAAAAACAAAGGGAAGTATTGTAGGCGTTTCATCTATTGCCGGCTATAAAGGGTTACCCGGCCGCACAGGCTATTCGGCCTCCAAATATGCAATGAATGGTTTCCTGGATGCATTAAGGGTTGAAAATCTAAAAAATGGCATCCATATTTTAACGGCCTGCCCTGGCTTTACAGCCTCAAACATCCGGAATACTGCTTTGGATAAAAATGGCACCCAACAAGGCGAAAGCACACTTCACGAAGAAAAAATGATGACGTCCGACGAAGTGGCTAAAATTATAGCGGATGGCGTAGAAAACAGAAAAAGAACCCTGATTATGACCGGACAAGGTAAACTGGTAGTTTTTTTAAGCAAATTTTTACCTGGCTTTTTGGATAACATGGTTTATAAAACCTTCGCAAAAGAGAAAAATTCTTTATTGAAATAAATTAAACGCTGTTTCGGGGTTTAATCGCCCCGAAACGGTTGCTATATTATTTCCACCAATTCATGGTCATTTATCTTACTTAAATCGAGCTCTATACTGCCATTGGCATCCCGCTTAAAAATTGGCTTAAATTTGGCACCCCAAATAATGTCATCGTATTGATATGATGTACGTGCGTGCACCGTTTGCGAAAAGGTATCATCAAAAGCCCTCAGTAAAATAGTAAAACCGGCTTCAGAATTTTCCAGGTCATCTTTAGTCATATCAACCAGTGGGCTATTTGCGTCCAAAGGGTGTACTACTGTCCAGTTTAAGCTCAACACGCTTACTTTACGCCGCTCCAGTTTCAAGGGATAAAATCTGCGGAGCGCTTTTCCATCAACCGTCTCATTAAAAGAGAACATAATCTCAATATCCAGGTCAATAAGCAAATTGCGACGCAGGTTTGCCAGTCTGAACATTAAGCCCCTGCCGTTTTCAAGATACGGCGCTATCAAAATATTTTTACTAAACGAAATTTGTGCCGATGGCCGCGAAAAACGGCCATATAATAAACCCGTGGCCAAAGCAAAAGCCAGCAAACCCATCATCGATTCTAAAGCTGCGATGCTATTGGACGCCATTCCCCGCGGACTAATATGTCCATATCCCACTGTTGATATGGTTTGCGCCGAAAAAAACAAGGCGTCCATAAAACGGTGAAAGGTGTTAGTGCCGGATATACCATCCAGGCTCCCCGGCCCGCACAGCATATAAATAAAGGCGAAAAACACATTAAGAACCAGGTAACCGCTAACCACCAAAATCCAGAACCGGGTCCAGCTCATTGTAATTAAGTTGTGGTAGTTGTTAGCGGTATTAAAAAATGGCAAGCCAACCCGTTTTACGTTAGGCGTACCGTCTTTATTGATCAATGGCTTATTTTTGATCACCGGCTGCGGGCCAAAACCTAAGTCATCTTCTGGATTTATTTTTTGTTGGTGTATAGACATAGCGTGTAGATGCCGGGAAAGCTAAGTAATTTAACAATTATTCAGCCAATCAACCATATGCTTAATTAAGTTATTATGTAAAAATATCATTCTGTTTGCTTTTAGTAAAAACTATTTCCATATTTGTGCCATAAACACGAAATGAAAGTATTAAACAACAATTGGTGGTGGCTTAACGAGTAATCGTAAGGCAATTCCATTTTTGTTTTTTTAACATATTCAGAAGGGTTGCCAATTTGGTAACCCTTTTTTTATACCCGGTTATGAAAAAAATATTAAATCATCTTTTTGAACACAAAACATTCACCCGCGAGCAATCAAAAGAAATTTTGACAGCTATTGCGCAAGGCAAGTATAACAACTCGCAAATGGCGGCTTTTATGACAGCCTATTGCATGCGCAGCATTACGGTGACCGAACTGGAAGGATTTCGCGATGCGATGTTGGAGCTATGTTTACCCATTGACCTGGAAACTGACGAATTAATCGACCTTTGCGGTACCGGTGGCGATGGGAAAGATACTTTTAACATATCAACCCTCGCATCTTTTGTAGTCGCTGGTGCAGGGTATAAAGTGGCCAAACATGGTAATTATGGCGTTTCATCAGGCTGTGGTTCGTCAAACGTAATGGAGTTTTTGGGCTATCAGTTTACTAATGATACTGATAAACTAAAAACCAGTATTAATGATGCCAATATTTGCTTTCTGCATGCGCCTTTATTCCATCCGGCCATGAAAACTGTTGCGCCTATCCGCAAAGAACTGGGCGTTAAAACATTCTTCAATATGCTGGGCCCCCTGGTAAACCCTGCAAAGCCCCAAAATCAGCTGGTGGGTGTGTTTAACCTGGAACTGGCAAGAGTTTATGCCTATCTGTATCAAAAATCAAAAGCGCGTTATACTATAGTAAACGCCTTGGATGGTTACGACGAGGTTTCATTAACCTGCGATTTTAAAACCTTTTCTGCCGAAGGCGAAAAAATAAATAACATTGAGGCATTAGGCTTTGAACTATTGGAGCCAAGTCAAATACTGGGAGGCAATAGTGTAAAAGAGTCAGCAGATATTTTTATGACTGTATTGAACGGTAACGCCACTGCGGCACAAAACAATGTTGTTTTATGCAATGCCGCTTTAGCTATAAAAACTATTACGCCAGCAAAAAGCTTTGCCGATAGTTTTTACGAAGCAGAAGAATCGCTTACCAGTAAAAAAGCACTTAAAAGCTTTAAAACTTTAGTTGAAAACTAACATGAAGATAAAGGTTTGCGGATTAAGAGACCCTGAAAATATAAGTGAAGTGGCGGCTTTAAATCCAGATTATGTGGGGTTTATATTTTATGGCGACTCGCCGAGGTTTGTGGGGGATTTATCATTAGATGCGCTTAAAGCAATCCCATCGCACATCAACAAAACAGCAGTATTTGTGAATGCAGATGCAAAAACGATAAATAATTTAATTGATCAGTACGATTTTGATTTTGTGCAGCTGCATGGAGATGAAACACCTGCATTTTGCAAATCGCTTCGAGATAAAGCGATCGTTATCAAAGCATTCGGTATAGATAACGATTTTGATTTTAAACGATTAGATAAGTATAAAAACAAGGTCGATTTATTTCTTTTTGATACTAAAACAAAGGCACACGGTGGTTCGGGCATTACGTTCGACTGGAATGTGCTCGATAAATACGAAATGGAAATTCCATTTTTTTTAAGCGGCGGTTTAAGTTTAGATAATATAGAAGCCGTAAAAAGCATTTACCACCCTCAATTTTATGGCGTTGATTTGAATAGCAAATTTGAGCTATCGCCAGGAATAAAAGATATAAAAAAGTTAGAAACAGCATTTAACATCATTAAACAAAACATAGACTAATGAATTACGGAGTAAATGAACATGGTTATTACGGAGATTTTGGAGGAGCTTATATTCCAGAGATGCTATATCCAAACGTTGAAGAATTACGCCAGCAATATTTAGCTATTATAAATGATGCAGGTTTTAAGGCTGAGTTTGATAATCTCCTGAAAGACTATGTAGGGCGGCCATCACCCTTATATCACGCTAAAAGATATTCTGAAAAATATGGTGCTAATATCTTTTTTAAACGCGAGGATTTAAACCATACAGGCTCACACAAGATTAATAATGCCATAGGGCAAATACTATTGGCAAAACGTTTGGGTAAAAAACGGATCATAGCAGAAACAGGTGCTGGCCAGCACGGCGTTGCAACAGCAACCGTTTGTGCTTTAATGGGCATTGAGTGTGTAGTTTATATGGGCGAAATTGATATGGCCCGCCAGGCACCCAATGTTTCGCGCATGAAAATGCTGGGCGCCAAAGTGGTACCGGCTACTTCGGGCAGTAAAACTTTAAAAGATGCTACCAACGAAGCCCTACGCGATTGGATAGGCAATCCGGTTGATACGCATTACATCATAGGCTCTGTAGTTGGCCCTTACCCTTATCCGGATATGGTAGCACGGTTTCAATCAATTATATCTGCCGAAACCAAAAAACAATTACTGGAAAAAACAGGGAGTGATTTACCGCAATACATAATGGCTTGTGTTGGTGGTGGCAGTAACGCCATGGGTATGTTTTATCATTTTCTGGATGATGAAAGTGTAAAACTGGTTGCCGTTGAAGCGGCAGGTAAAGGTGTTAACAGCGGGCACTCGGCCGCAACAACGTTCCTGGGTCGCGAAGGCGTTTTACATGGTAGCCGTACCATATTAATGCAAACAGACGATGGACAGGTAGTTGAACCTTATTCTGTTTCTGCGGGTTTGGATTATCCGGGAATAGGCCCTCAACATGCTCATCTATATAAAGTAAAACGGGCGCAATATGTAAGTATTACTGATGATGAAGCCATGCAGGCCGGTTTACTTTGCTCTCAATTGGAGGGTATTATTCCGGCTATTGAAACCGCCCACGCACTTGCTCAATTAGAAAAAATGCAATTTAAAAAAGATGATAACGTGGTGGTCTGCATTTCTGGTCGCGGCGACAAAGATCTGGACACTTATATTAAATATTTTAATTTTTAACATCAAAGTTTGGTTACAAACTATCAACCATAAGCTCAACAATGAACCGTTTAAACCAACTTTTCAATTCAAAAAAGGATAATTTATTATCGATATACTTCACAGCAGGATATCCTGAAATTAACACCACGGTAGATATTGCGGAAGCTCTAGAAAAAGCCGGCGTCGATTTTTTGGAAATTGGTTTCCCCTACTCCGATCCTGTTGCTGATGGCCCAACCATCCAGCATAGTTCAGAAATAGCATTGGAAAATGGCATGAATTTGCACCTTTTATTTGAACAACTGGCCGAATTACGCAAAAGAGTAACCATCCCTGTTTTGTTAATGGGTTATGTAAATCCAATGGTTCAATATGGTGTGGAAAACTTCTGTAAAAAAGCCGCCGAGATAGGTATCGATGGTGTTATTGTACCAGATTTGCCTATGTATGAGTACGAAACGTTATATGCCGGCCATTTTAAAACAAATAATTTGAGCAATATTTTCCTCGTTACACCCCAAACATCCGATGATCGCATCAGTAAGATAGATGGGTTAAGTAACAGCTTTATTTACCTTCTTTCATCATCATCAATAACCGGGGGAAACCTGCAGGTGTCTGTTAATATTGAAGACTATTACAAACGCATTAAAGCCATGCGGCTAAACAATCCTGCTATAATTGGCTTTGGTATTTCTGATAACAAATCATTCAATAAAGCCACGGAATATGCACGAGGAGCGATTGTGGGCAGTGCCTTTGTAAAGTTATTAGGAACAGAAAATTATTTAGATAAGATCCCAGAATTTATTCAATCTATAAGGCCGAGTTAATATACCTTTAGGTCACCCAAGGCAAACACGCCTTTTATAATTCATTCCTTCTACCCAAATCGGCAGCTCATTATGCCGCTGTGCCTCTGCATGCTACAATGTAGCACGGAAATTGTTTTCATTTTACTATAGCACTATTAAGTATTGGTAAAAATCAATTACCAATAGATTTCTTTGTGCTATTCAAACCCTTGTTAAATAACTGATTTTATTGCAAAAACAAGTATTAATAAAATCACTTTTCAATAAACTATTAATTAACAACCTTCGTATAATTCATTATAAATATTAATTTTATACCTAAAACCTTCTAAGATGCTAATTCCTTTCTTGCAGAAGAGGCTAAAAGACATATCCATCGCCAGGAAATTGTATTTCACTGTTGGTATAATGGCTTTATTAGTTACTGTGGAATTATGCACCTTATGGTTTTCTGTAAGCACGCTAACCTCCGTCAGGTCATTTGTAAATGGCGAAGGATTGTGGTCAAAGGCACAAAAAGACGCCATCTACAGCCTGCAGGTATACGCGCATTCGCATAATGAAAAAGATTACCAGGATTTCCGTAATTTTTTAAAAGTTCCTTTTGGCGACAATAAAACCCGCCTTGAGCTGCTTAAACCCAAACCTGATTTAAACATTGCCCGTCAGGGTTTTATAGAAGGACGCAACGAACCGGTTGATGTAGACGGAATGATTAGTCTGCTCATGCGCTTTCACAATGTTTACTATTTACATAAGGTAATTATTATTTGGGGCCAGGCTGAAACAACAATGGAACAATTAATTGCTATCAGTGATAAACTGCATAGCATGATACTTTCAAAAACATTTACGCAGGATGACATTGATAAAGAACTGGATAAAGCCGAAAGTATAAACATAAACCTTACCAAACTAGAAGATGATTTTTCGTTTACCCTTGGCGAAGGTTCCAGGTGGCTGGAAAGTATTGTATTGCGTATACTGCTCACCTTGTCACTTACAATCGGCTCCACCAGTATACTAATAACTGTTTCTGTTAGTCGCAGCATTGAAAAAGGAATTAAAGCTATAATTGACGGCTCCAAACTTATTAGCGAAGGCTCGTTAGAAACAAGAGTTAAAGTTTATTCGCGCGATGAAATTGGCATTCTGGCGACCTCGTTTAACCAGATGATTGATACGCTTGAGCACAATACGCGTAATATACTTGAGCTTAAAGAGACCGAAGAAAAACTTAAAAAAGAGAAAGAAAGAGCCGAAGCATCTGAAAAAACAAAACAGCTTTTCCTGGCTAAAATGAGTCATGAGATACGCACGCCGATGAATGCTATTCTCGGTTTTGCTAAATTGTTAGAAGAATCGCTTGAAACAAAAGAACAGCAGGAGTTTATCCACATCATCATTAAATCGGGCGATGACCTTTTGGTTATTTTGAATGATATTCTCGACTTTTCGAGAATGGAGGCCGGCAAAATTATTTTCGAAAATACGCCATTTAACTTAAGGGATATTGTACATACCACCATATTAATGATGGAGCCCAAGTCAAAGCAAAAAGGCATTGATTTAAAGCACCACATAGATGATAAAATACCCGAGATGGTTGTAGGCGATTCTGTGAGACTCAATCAAATATTATTAAATCTGGTTTCAAATGCCATCAAATTCACAGAAAGAGGAGAAATAAATATCAATGTAACCTGCGTTACTGATACCCAGGATAACATTTTGCTCGACTTCGGGGTTAAAGATACCGGCATAGGCATACCACTTGAAAAACAGGAAAAAATATTCGAGAGCTTTGAACAGGCCACCAATGATACGGCCCGTAAATTCGGTGGATCTGGACTGGGTTTGAGTATTGTTAAACAGCTGGTAAAATTGCAGAACGGCGAAATCTTTGTGAATAGCAAACCAGGTTTTGGATCAGACTTTCATTTTAAACTTTCATTTTTGAAGGCTAAGGGCAAAGTGGCTTTTGTTGCTCCGGAACCAACACAAATCACGATTCAAAAGGGTAAAGGTATTCACATTTTGGTTGTAGAAGATAACCTGATCAACCAGATGTTGGTAATAAAGGTGCTAAAAAAGCAAGGCTTTGATACCGACGTGGCTGAAAATGGGCTAATAGCCCTTGAAAAACATAAAAACAATGATTTTGATATCATTTTGATGGACCTGCAAATGCCGGAGATGGATGGTTATGAGGCCACCCGCAAAATACGTGAGTTAAGCGATAACAAGAAAGACATCCCCATCATGGCTATGTCCGCCCATACTATTAAGGGCGAATACGAGCATTGCATAGAAATAGGCATGAATGATTTTATATCCAAGCCGTTTGACACCAGGGAATTATATGAAAAGATATTCAGGTTAGTAAAAAAAAGTAAAGAAAATTTGGCACCATCAGCCTAAAACTGCCCCGGTTTTATAAATACATTTCCAACTCGCCTTTACCTTCACGAATAATTTCGAAATCGCCGTTGGTACAATCAACAACTGTTGATGGTATATTCTCCCCGTATCCCCCATCAATCACTATGTCAACCATATTTTCGTACTTCTCATGAATCAATTCAGGGTCGGTTGAATATTCAATAATCTCGTCATCATCTTTTATTGAAGTTGAAAGTATGGGATTCCCCAATACTTTCACAATTTCGCGGGCTATATTATTATCAGGCACCCTTATACCAACTGTTTTTTTGTTAGAGCTCAGCAGCTTGGGCACATTATGACTGGCGTTAAAGATAAAAGTAAATGGTCCCGGTAATGCCTTTTTCAACACCCTGAAGGTAGCATTGTCTATAGGCTTAATATAATCGGAAATATGACTCAGATCATAGCAGATGAAAGAGAAATTCGCCTTATCGGGCTTAATATTTCTTATTTTACAAATAGCCTCAATAGCTTTGTGATTGGTAATGTCACATCCCAAACCATAAACTGTATCTGTAGGATAAATAATGAGGCCGCCTTTACGCAGCACCTCAGCAACCTGTTCTATAGCTTTTGGGTTAGGGTTTTCGGGATAGATTTTTATAAGCATGATGTATCACAAATATACCTCAATATATTGAACACAAAAAGCCATTCGCTTTCGCAAATGGCTTTTGATATTCCCTGTCATCAAATTGACGGTGTTGAATTAAATTAATACCATCAATTTTATCAAATCAACAATTATTTTTGTTTTGCAAACTGAATGTTAATAAGCAATTTAATGTCTTCGCCCACAACAACAGAACCGGCTTCGGTTACGCCATCCCAGGTTAAACCAAAATCTTTACGGTTAATTTTACCTGTTACCTCAAAACCAGCTTTGGTATTGCCGTAAAAATCATCAGTTGAACCACCAAACTCAGCATCAAGCGTTACATTTTTAGTTACACCTTTTACAGTTAAATCACCTACCAGTTTAAACTCATCATCATCAGTTTTTTTGAATGATGTTGATTTAAAAGTAATTTGAGGAAATTGACCTGCATCAAAAAACTCAGGTGATTTTAAGTGTTCGTCTCTTTGGGTCTGATTCGTATCAATGCTATCAATATCTAACGCAAAATAAATGCTTGCGTTTTCAAAATCATCACCTTCAGTTTCAAGGGTACCTTCGAAGCTTTTAAAAAAACCGCTTACAGTTGAAATAACCAAGTGTTTTACTTTAAACTGTACTTCAGAGTGCATTGGGTCAATTACCCATTTTGTTGTTGTTGCCATGACGTTATTTTTTTGATTGTTTTTTTAGTTATTTATTTATTGATGTCAAAGATATACTAATAGATGTTTAAACATGTAAATTTATTATTAAATTTACTTTCATCAAACAATGTGCTATTTGTTAACCGTTTTTAGTCTATTTTGTTAGGGAGAGGTGATTGAATTATTTAACTCAAATATAGCTATAAAGTCACTGTATGACATCTTAAATGGAGTAAACAACAGCATTACTCCAGAACGATTTTATATATAAATGTATAATGGTTATTTATTCATAAACTGCGCCAAAATACGATGAAAATGGTGTGTGCCCTGCTCCCTTGTCACCGAATAGCGACCATAGTTATAAAACCTCGAACGTATCCCGCGCTGAACATTTTCAACTATTTCTTCATCTTCCATCTCCACTTTATCCAGGCCTGCTCCTGCTCCCCTGTTTAGTTTTAGCTCATCCCACACATATGAATAGAACGAAACCCTGCATGCATCAACAGCCGTTGGTTCAACAACATTTACCGATAGTCCCCATGGATAAAAATTGAACATCATATTGGGGAATACCCAAAAGTAATAAGCACCTATATTTTTCCCATACTCGGGCGATGTGGCAGGTAAATCAAAACAATCATCGCTAGTTTTTGCCATACCAATTTGCAGGCTGGAGTATGGAAAAAATAGCTCGGTAGTATATTCGCCAAAGTCAATTACCGTATTTAATTCTGCATGAACAAAAGGAATATGGAAACCTTCCAGATAGTTTTCACAATAAAGCGCCCAATTGGTTTTTACATTAAAAACTTTTGATAAGCTGGGGTCAAACCTGAATTTATCCAGCGGCATCCAGCTCACTCTTTCCATCATATCTTTAAAGAACACCTCACTGCTGTACTGTGGATTAACAGTAGTAAAAAGCCATTTACTCCACTTAAACAGGCTTAGTTGTGTAAGGTTATCACGTTCCGTCGGGAAATCCTTAACTTCTTTAAACTCTGGCATCGAAATAAACTGTCCGTCAAGGCCAAACACGCGCCCGTGGTACCGGCACTTTAATTTATTAGCTGTACACGCTCTATCTGCAACAAGATTTCCTCTGTGCGTGCATACATTCGATAATACATTTAACCGGTTATCCTTATCATTGGCTAGCAATAGTGGTTCGTCCAGATAATTTTCCAGTAATATAAACGGATATACCGATCCGCTTTCTTCGACCAATTCTTCGCTGCCAATAAACTGCCAGGTATTGGCAAATATCTTCTCCTTACATTCTTCAAAAACTGCCGAACTGGTATAAAAGTCAGTAGTAATAGTTTGTGCTTTTGAAATATCCGGATCGACAAAATAGCGAGGCATAAGCGTTGAATTATTGATGTAAATTAGCTAATTACCTTCAGATAAAAGCATTGCAGCTACGCAAAACTGTAATTACTAATTAAACAGTTTTAGCCATTTATTTATATCCTAAAGCTATATTTGTTTAAATAACCCATTACGTTTAAACTGTAGCTATTTTAGATGCCCATATCTACCAATAATCCCAGAAAAAGACCCGTTTTTAAAGTTGCTGCTGTCGATGATCAGGAAAAATTCCGCCCCTTACCCTCACCCGTCGGGGCTTATCCCTATCACCTTAATCTGGAAAAAATAAAACCACAATTACCTGCCAATAAAATGGTATTTGATGTTTGTGGCGATACCGGTGGTATCATATTGCCAACTTTTCAGCACCAGGTAGTTGCCGGAATGATAAGGCAATACAATGAAACAACAGAACCACAGGATCAATCTAAATTCTTTTTCCACTTAGGCGATCTGGTTTATAATTTCGGACAAGAACACGAATATTATCCGCAGTTTTTTGAACCTTTTAAAAACTACCCGGCCCCTATTTTTGCTATTTCCGGCAATCATGACGCTGATGTCGACCCAAATGATCCGCTTAAACCCCAAAGCCTGGATGCCTTTTTAAAAGTATTTTGCGATACCGAATCAAAGCCGGTTTCATTTTCGGGCGATATCAACTTTAAAAGTAATATACAGCCCAATATATACTGGACCCTGGAAACACCGCTGGCCAATATTATTTGTTTATACAGCAATGTGCCCCGGTTTGGAACCATTACAGCCGAACAAAAAGACTGGTTTATTGAAGAATTGAAAAACGCTAAACGTCAAAGAACTAAAAAGGCAATAATTGTCTGTCTGCACCACTCTGCATATTCGGCAGATATAAATCACGGTTCCAGCTTGCGTATGCAGGCTTTTCTTGATGTCTGCTTTGAAGTAGCCAATGTTAAACCCGATTTAATTTTAAGCGGTCATGTACACAATTACCAGCGCTTTAACAAACAATATGCCGATGGTAAAGTACTGCCATTTATTGTTGCAGGCGCCGGAGGTTATGCCCAATTACATGCAATAGCTTCCTTAAACGATCCCGCTTTTCCGGATGATAGCGAACTGCTGGACAATGTTGTTTTGGAAAGATATTGTGATGCCAGCCATGGTTTCCTAAAAATCGCCATCGAAAAAACCGAAGAGCAATTTACGTTGACGGGGAATTATTACACTGTCTCGCCCGAAGAAACAACAAATGGGCAAGCTACCTTATTTGATTCCTTCATCATAAATTTGTAATGGGCTTTTAGTTGGCCGGAATAAGGTCATTAAAAATAAACAGATCATTTTTATCGCCTGTATCGCTATTAATCACACGGCCCTGTACAACACTTTGTCCCGCAACGCCGGGATTATTGCCGCGTCCCATAGGCCATGTGCCAAAGGTATTCAATATTTTGATGCCACTTATGGCCGCTACATTTAAGCCGAAATCTGTACAGTTATTCTTATTTAAATCGTATTTGGTATGATCGTACTGCTTAACCAGTTCCAGTATTTTTTGAAATCTGTGTTTAGAGATAAACTTCCCTATCACCTCATCCCAATCGTGCAGGCTATCGTTTTTAAATTCAGAAGTTGTTGAAGGAAAAATGGGTGTTGCCGATAATAAATGATCTTTTTGCGGGTAAAAGCCAAATGTACGGGCCACATAAGTAGAGTCGGCATTATATTTTATCAGCGTAATAAAGGTATGCCCAACCTGGTTAATTTTTACAAAAATCTTGGGTTTGCCCGATACTGGCTGTTGTATATGAATCAGCATGGCATATCTAACCGCTGTTTTGCCGTCATCAAAAGGGCTTACAATGTCGTGCTCCCTTATCTGCTTTGATTTGATATTCTTACCATTGTGATTATACAAACCACTGTCAGTTTTCAGCAGCAAACTATCTGCATCATTAATTGCCAGCACTCCTTTGGCACTTGTTAATGTATCAGCTAATTTTTGTGTCGATAAGACCGTGCTGTCGCCATTTTCTTTCTTTATAAAATTTCCTTCTTTATAAATATCGTCGGTTGGTAAATCGGTTTTAAAATAGCATTTCATTACCAGCGGGTATAGCTTTAACCGGGCAAATGAAGATGCCAGGTGCAGATACAATTTCGAGCCCGAACGCGTACCCCTCAACTTACTGTCGGCATTTATTTTCCTCAAAAACAGCAGGAGGTCCTTGCGATTAGGCTTTTTGTCAAAACTATTCTCCAGATCGTTTAATACTTTTAATTCAACACTATTATCATCTTTTACCGATGAATTGTTGCTAACAAAACTTGGCTTATAATCCTTGCTTGCAATAGCCGCATATTCATACTGCTTTGTTGTTTGAGCATGTAAAGGTATCCGGATACAAAAAAATAACAGGCTAATAAGCGCCCATCGTATGTGTATCTTCATTTTGTTATTTTCAATTAGCTGTATAATTATTATAACTTTTAAGCCGATTTTTTATTGTTGTGTATCAAAGCCGATTCATATACAGCCGAAAGAATGCCTTTTACCGGAAAAGCACCAGTAAAATCGGTATCAATATGATCATAAACCACCTGTCTTGATGAATTAATAACATAAGTTGCCAACAAAGGCACATTGGTATCAATGCCTGAGAATTTGTTCCAAACCGGATCGTTGTCAGAATAAACTCTAAATTCTTCGGCAATCTTGTTAGCTACATCGTAATAAAAATTTAACGACAGGCTATTTTCCCATGCAGTTTTACTCAGTTGCTCGTCTTTTTCGGCGGCAACAATAAGCAAATTCCCACCATGTGCCTTAATTTCTGCCTGTAGTGCATCCAGCTGAATTAACTGCTGCAATCCGTAATTAAGCCAATGTCTTGAATAAAAAGCTATTACCAACGGTTTGTTTAATAATTGCCTGATGGAAACCGGGCCATGCGTTTCCGCACCGTGACTAAAGCGTTGCCAAAGCGTGTACTCATTATTCAAATTAAAATCAGGAACAATATTACCTGCTTTTACTGGCTGCAGGGGCTGAAAAGCTCTGTATAAAAGATCATTGTCGGTCACTATTTCCGAAAGATCAAATGATGGATATTTATTTGCTGTTACTAACATTTTTATAAAGTTGAAGGTTATTTACTAAAGTTGAGGATAAGTGTATTAACGCTTCATACAACAATGGCTCAATCCATAGAGCTTTTCGTAATGAAATTGGGTAAGTATGTGTTTAAGATAGGTAGACATAAAAATTTCGAATTGAAAATATAGTGATAAGGTTTTGGTGATGGATGTAGCCTTGACCAGTAGCGGTTTTATGATTTGCAACAACAGCACATCATCATACACATAGGCTCATTTGAACCGGATGCTATTTTGCTGATGATATTTAATTTCTTTACTGTCATTTTTCGAGTGAAACAAATATACTACTTAATCTATATAAATAGTAGAATAAATTTAAAAAATAATTATTTCATACCCAAAGGCGTTTTTATCATCAAATTGGGGATTATAAATCCCATTATTTAGAAACTAATCCCCTATTTTGAGGTAAAGCCACTCATTCCACATTATTGCATTATCGCTTGGGACATGCCTCCTATTTAAGCTTTATTCCTTTATTTCAGTATATTTCATAATTATGGAACCGGATTTTTCTTTGTTTTAACTATCTTGGTACACTAAACTATCCGTTCAGTTTAACCAGGGGGTAATAACGTGGCCATTTCAAAATCTTTGGCTTATTTATTGCCTTTAATTGATGTTACCAAAATCATGAAAAGACTGTTACTTATAATTTCCCTGTTGCCATACTTGTGTTTCGCCCAATCTTCTGATGAGTTTTTAAGAATGGGGAACGAAAAAGCAAATGTTAAAGATTATAAAGGTGCTATTGCAGCGTTCACCAAATCCATCGAACTAAATAATAAAAATGTAAAGGCTTATTTATATCGTGGCAATGCCAACGGTAATATTCAGGATTTTACAGCCGCGGTAGCAGATTTTTCAAAAGTTGTGGAATTTGATCCTGGCAATGCGGAAGCATTTTATTACCGGGCAAATGCCAATCAAAATATCAAAGAATACAAAAATGCAATTGACGATTATTCAAAAGCGATTGAATTAGGTTTACATACCACAGATGTATATCATTACAGAGCCAATGCTAAAGTTAATTCGGGCGATTACGCCGGTGCAATAGCCGATTTTACTACCGCTATAGGATCTTCACCCAATAATGCCGAATTGTACGAATACCGTGGCGTTGCCAAAGTAAACACTGGTGATAATAAAGGTGCTATACAGGATTATGACATTTCACTAAAACTTAACCCTGCAAATGCTGATGTATATTATTACCGGGCTAATTCAAAAGGCACTATTGCTGATTATAATGGAGCCATTGCTGACTATAACACAACTATCCGCATGAATCCGAAAAATGCAGAAGCTATTTTTTATCGTGGCAATATAAAGGTTAATTTGAGGGACTATAAAGCTGCGATTGACGACTATAAAAAAGCAATTGCCATCAATCCAAATATTCCCAACGGCTATTATTACTTAGCGAAAGCCGCCAGCAATACGCAGGATAATCAGGAAGCTATTGATTATTTTAACAAGGCCATTCAAACCAATCCTAATAATGCTGAATTATACCTATATCGGGGCGTTTCTAAAAGCAAACTAAATGATACACTTGCTGCAATGGCTGATTTTAACCACTCCATTCAGCTCGATCATCAATTTTCAAAAGCGTTTCAAAATCGCGGTGATTTAGAGATTTCTCTTAAAGATTACCACAAAGCCCTACTTGATGGCGATTCGGCGGTGATGTATGATAATACTAATGATGCCTATCCCTATATAACAAGGGCTAAAGCCAAAACAGCCGTGCAGGATACGCTTGGCGCGCTGGCCGATTTCAATTTAGCCATCAAGGCCGATCCTAAAAACACCGATGCTTATAGCGGACGTGGCGAAGTAAAATCCATGCAGGCCGATTATGACGGTGCGTTAAATGATTTAAATAAAGCAATAGAATTATACCCAAACAACTCCTACGCTTACTCTACCCGCGCAAAAGTTAAAAGCAGGCTGGGCGATAAAAACGGAGCAATACAGGATTTTAAAAAGCAACTGGAATTTGATCCCAATAACCCGGATGGACAATTACGCTTTGCCAGGGAATTAAATGATAACCATCAATATGCAGATGCACTGGTATTTTTAAATAAGGTTATAAACGCCAAAACGAAAAATGGGAAATTTTATGTTGAACGAGGCAAGTCAATGACTGGATTAGGAGATAGCCAAGGCGCAATAGCCGAGTTTAACAGGGGATTAACCATCGATAAAAAATCAGGATCAATTGCAAATGCCAATATCGGCAACGTAAAACTTCGGTTGAAGGATTACGACGGCGCAGAGAAGTATTTTAAACTTGCCTTGGATAGCGATCAAAACAATGATGAGGCTTATTTTTACAGGGCAACTTTGCGAATGATCCAAAAAAACTATCAGGGTGCCGTTTATGATTACATAAGTGTATTACTCATTAATCCGGATAACATTAAAACCTATGCTTACCGAGGCCTTGCAGAGAGTTATACGCTTGACACCGTCGATATGCGAAATGATTTTGGAAGAGCCGTAAAGCTGAGTCCAAAAGACGAAACCAATTATATCCTGCGGGGAAAGGCAAAAGTAAATTTGAACAACCCAACAGACGCTATAAAAGATTTTTCTACCGCTATAGAGCTGAATGATAAGAATTATGAAGGCTGGCTTAATCGCGGCTTAGCCAACGCTGCCGGTTACAATGTAAAAGACGGATGCGCTGACCTTAACAAAGCACTTGCACTAGGTTCAAAGGATGCAGTTGAAGCGATAAAAAAGTATTGTAAATAGTTAAAAATCGTCTCTATAATTCACTTTACCATTTGTCAGTTGAACATAATCAACAGAACCGGTTCCCTGAAACATAAAATAAATCCCTATTATTTTTGACTTTATAATGTCTTTACTAACTGTATAAACCTGTTTATCATTTATAAAAATATTAGCTTTCCTGTTTTTTGATTCAATACGAAGCTTTACAAAAGAACTAAAATCCACGCCAAAGGCCGATAAGTCTTCCTGCTTGCCCGAAGTGTAGAAATTGGTAAACAACATGTCAGCATCCGAAACACAACCCTTTATACTAAGCGGCACGTAAATAGCAGTTCCTTCGCACAACAGATATACTTTTGTGGACTGACAAATAGATGCTCCTTCATGATAGTCGTTCCTAAGCGACGTTTCAAATGTAAAGTTGTCACTATATATCTCCCCAAAGTCCATCACATTGGTAAAAAACACGGTTGGTGGATTGGGTTGCATTTTGATATTACGATCCTGCAATTTCTTAACCGACAGCGTCATTTTCCCATCAGACATCGCATCCTCCTTGCTAAAATATACAGGTACGGGGGATTGCGGCACTATAGGCAACCAACCATTTGATTTGATTAAAAGGCGATGCATACTCACTATCTGATTGCCCACAATAAGCTTGGCCTTATAATAATCGGGGTAGTAATAAATGGAGGTATGCTGATGTTGATATTTTGATACTTTTACCTGTAATTTTTTATCCCATGATTGTTGGATGACAACCGAATCATATGGAGATTTAGAAGCATCATAATTAAAAATAACGGTATTAGGCAAGCCCACCGATACTACTTTCTTACTACTGAAAGTGTATTCATTATCTTTAACGGCGGGTTTGTATTCTTTTATGTAGATGAACGCTCCGGTCGCTATCAATATCACCACTGCTATCAGGATACCTTTTAGTAGCCTCCCTTTCTTTTTTAAAGGCGATTTTGGTTCAGAGCCGTTTAATACGGGTTGAACTACATGCGTTTTTACAGAGCCATTCCCGTTTTGCGATTTAAAATCACGCCAATTCTGGTAACCCAAAAATTGAACAAGAGTATCAAGGGTATGTGTATTGGGTAAGCTCTCATACTTTACCTTGCCCCAAACCCTTTTTAAGGTTACGTGGCTAAGCGCTACGCCTGTACGTTCTTGTATCTTTTCACTTAAAATAACAAAGTCCTGGTTTGTCCACTCCTCGCTATCACCCCAGCCGGTAGTGGTTTCAAACAGTCGTTTTGTTTTTTCTATTAAAAATTCGTCGGTATGCATCGCTTAAATCGTATTTCGGACAAAAATAGAACAGATTAACTGATTGCCCTGCTTGTACCAACTTGTATTAACTTGTACAAGCTATGAATAGCATTTTCCATCAATCATGATTAAATTTATACTATGAAAGTGTTAAAATCTTTTTAATAAAATAAGGTCCGGCACCAATTAGAACCTCAATTTAAAAAAAATATATGGAAACTTAATAATTAAAAGTAATTATTAGGCGCAGCCATTCATATTTCTAATACAATAAGCTATTAAAAAATTAGGGTTTTGCATTTTCAGTTGATTGAAATGTTAAACAAAAAATTAAAGTTATGAACGCTAAAACTATTCAGTATTGGGTATTTTGGCTATTGTGTTTAGTTTGTTTTTTTGTACTACCCGTAAACGCACAGTATTTTGATATCAATGGCCATAAAAAGAAGGTAGAAATCCCTTTTAAGTTGGTACGGAACATGATTATCATTCAGTTAAGGATTGATAATAAAGGGCCGTATAACTTTATAATGGACACCGGTGTTGGCTTTATGATTATTACAGATCCGCAACTAATGGATAGCGTACATGTTTGCAAAACCCGCATTTTAAAATTAGGTGGATTTGGTGATGGAGATGATTACGATGCTTATGCAACGCCGCCTTTAAAAGTAGATATTCCGGGGCTCACTAGCTATAATGTTGCAGCTGCTATCCTTCAAAAGGATAATTTCGGCTTGTCAAACTATGCAGGTATGCCTATACAGGGTTTGCTAGGATATGAATTTTTCATTAACCTGGCTGTTAAAGTTAATTTTAGCGACTCCACACTCACCGTTTACCGGCCAGCCGACACTCGCTTATACGCCAAAGGTGAAAAAATACCCATTACCATTGAAGACCACAAGCCTTATATGGTGACAAATATAGATATGCCCGACGGATGTGTAAAAACGGACAAACTTATTGTGGACCTTGGCGCCGGTCATCCGCTGCTTTTGGAAAACATGAACAATGAGTTGCCCAAAAAGTATATCACAGCCAATTTGGGAATAGGATTTAATGGCCCCGTCAGCGGGTATATCAGCCGTATAAGTGAAGTTGAATTGGGCAAATACAAAATTAAAAACATCATTTCCTCCTTCCCCACCAATGATTCAGTATTGTATAAATATGAAAGTGTAAAGCGGGATGGTAATTTGGGTATAGGGATATTAAAGAAGTTTATTGTTGTGTTTGACTATCATGACAATTTAATTTACCTGAAGCCCGGCCCCAGTTATAAGGAGCCGTTTGAACATGACATGAGTGGATTGGAATACTATGCCGGTGGAGACGATTTTAAGCATATTATTATAAGCCGCGTAGAGCCCGGATCGGCTGGTGACACTATTGGATTGGAAAAGGACGATGAAATACTATCCATCAACCTAAAACCAACATCAGCCATGAGTTTAGAACAAATTGACGAGATATTTAAATCGCAAAACGATAGAAACCTGGTGCTTGAGGTTGCTCATGATAACAAGCATGATATGGTGATCATCACACTTAAACGCAGAATATAGTTTAGCCGGATACTCTCAAGGCAGTCATAAAATAAAACAACAGACCCCGCTTTTATAATAAAAGCGGGGTCTGTTGTTTATAGGGGTATTATATTAATATTAGTGTTGGTTACCACCACCATTTAACTGGTAGCAACCCATATCCTGACCAGGAGCAGTAATACCGCTTGAGCCAAAGTTAGGATCAACAGGGATACCTTGTGTAATAGGCGTAAATGCAGATGTTGTACCTTTACCGGCAGCAGGAGAACCTTGTTGTAAGTGGAAATTATATCCATCTATAGACGCTTGGGTAATCCAGAAACCAGCAGCAGCAGGAAGTGGGTAGTTAACAAACATTGGGTTGTTTTTACCTACTAATGAGCTACCATCGTACACTAAACCAAAAGTATAAGTGATATTTAATGACTGGAAGAATGACACCATGTTAGGAATATCAGAAGCCTCTGGATGAGTAACAACTGCCTGAGCAACACTGGTAGGTACAATTTGACCTGCCATTGCTGCATTATCAACATAGTTAAAGTTATAACCGTATGCAGTTTGAGTAATCAAATCTGAAGCATTATAAGTTGTATCGGCTAAGTAAACTTTTGCACCACCCGGGCCACCAGCAATACGAACACCAAAATCACAATCAGCAATCAGGTTATTATAAACTAATGCTCTTGAATTGTTTTCAACCTCAACAGATCCGCTTCTTGCGCCAAATACACCAGTGTTTCTGAAACCATCATTAACATAAGTATTGTTGTAGATTGCAAACTGGCATTCACCTGCAGAAGTTCCGTCGCTGGCAGTTTTTGTACCGTTAGTTGCACCACCAATAAGCATGTTATAAGCCATGTTACCAACTGTACTTCCTTTAGGGTTAAATCCATCACCACCTGTGTTACCAAATTTCTCCATAGTGTTTCTCATGATGTTAACGTGACCGCCGTAGAAACGTGCAACGTCATCAGGAGTACCATAAATCCATGAATCTTCAAGGATAAATGCACCATTAGGGTTTTCAAAATAGAAAATGTACTGCGCACCTGCTTTTAAGCCTGCAGTGGTAGTAAATGGAAGTGCTTTTAATGCAGCACCACCAAAATCAAAGTGAGTCCATTTAAGTACAACCAGTTTAGAAGAACTGCTGCAATAGATACCACCCCAACCACCATTGTAAGCCGAATCCTGACCAACTGTAGATGGACCGGTAGTTTTAACTCTAAGCGGATCTGTAACTGTAATTGGAGCGCTTTGAGTTCCTAACATAATTAAATCGCCGTTTACAATGATGTTAGCACCTGCAGCCATGTTAAGTTTAACACCTTTTTGGATCAAAAGCGTATCGCCTGCGTTAATGGTGATATCGCCACCTACTGTATAGGTTTGATTAGCTAACATTGTTCCTTTGTAAGAACCTTTAGCCAGGGTACCAGAGTTACTGATAGCTTGTCCTATCTGAATTTGTGGAACTGATATCACTGCTTTGTCATGGCTTTTGCTGCAAGAAGCAAGCGCTAAAACCGACAAGCAAAATGAAATGATCTGTAGTTTTTTCATAATTGATGAAATAATTAATTGATTGTTTATTTGCTTTTTGTTTGTTGAAAATTAAAATTTGAACCTAAATCCTAAACTGTACCGTGCATAAAATTGATCGTACTCCACAGTAGTATAATTAGGGCTTTTCTGATCGGCATATTTCATAATGCTGGCATAGTCAATTGAATTGTTTTGTTTGATGTATAGTTCGTAAGGAGTATTTAATATGTTGTTTACTTTTACAAAAAATACATAGCGCTTGTTGAAGGTCTTTTGAGCAGAGAAATCAAGGAAAGTGGAGGCCTTTTCCCAGGTATCTAAACCATAGTAATTTGACACCGCTTCTATCCTATCGCCTGTATAGGCAAGAGATAACTGGCCTTCCAAACCATTTGCCGGATTCTTGTAGAGTAAAGAGAAATTACCAACGTTAGCGGCTTGCCCTTGTAATGGACGGGTCTCGTCGCGATAGCCTACCACTCCTTCAACATCAATACCTTTTGTGGTAGTAATTTGCGAATGAGTATAGGTGTAGTTGACAGCAACGCCAACATTGCCAAAGAATTTTTTGGCTACAAACTCAGCTCCGTAGTTTTGTGCATTACCCAGGTTTTCAGGCTTAAGCAATAAGGTTGCGCCCTGTTCACTTGATTGTAAAACCTGCTCAATAGGGTTAGTCAGGTTTTTATAAAAGGCACCTGCCATAAATTCATCAAAAGCACCTGGAAAAAACTCATATCTCAGGTCGTAATTGTTGATTGTTGTATGTTGCAGATATGGATTTCCAATAGTTGCATAAGGCAAATCACCTGTTTGGTCAGGGTAAGGAATAAAATCTGCAAATGCCGGGCGTAATATCGATTCAAAATAAGCACCGCGTATAGCCTGGTTATCTGTTAGCTGATATTTAGCATTAATGCTTGGCAAATAATCACTGTAGGTAATACTGGCTGTTTGGCCTGGGAAAATATCGGGCAAATTAGAAACATAGCTTTCTAAGGTATGCTCTGTTCTTATGCCGGCTGTAAAATCGAAACGATCACTTACGAAATATTGCACCATGGCATATTCGGCGTGGATATTTTCAAGGAAGGTATAAACACCAGGGTCAGTGCTTGAAGAACCGTAGGCGTTATAGGCGTTGGCACCAGAAAATGAAAATTGAGCAGCCGGTATAGTTGTATAATTTTCAGCGTTGTCAGTACCTGGGATATAAGTATTGGGTAAGCTGTAGCTATCCACAAAATTATCCCTGGTTTTATGCCTTAACATAGCACCAACAGAAAATGTAGCTTTACGGTCAAAAATGTGAATATTGTAATGAAAATTCAGATAGCCAGAAATATCCTTATCAGTATTATGTGTCCATTCTCTTGACTCGTTACCTACAGTAACAGGGCCATCTACAACACTAGGTGCTACATAGGTGGAGCTGCCTGGACTGCCTGGGGTTGGCTCATTAGTACCGTCGGGCCCTGGGCTGGTTTGATAAGAAGTCTTAAATTCAGCTCTATCTGGCTGTTTGTGAGTAGCCTCAGAGTTTGCAAAAGTCCAATCGATAGAAAACGGACCTGTAATTTGATGCTTACCTTTAAGGGTTGCATTAAAAATACTTTGCAAATCTGTGCGCGTTTCAGTGTAGTCGTCTATCCCGTTGGTGCCAACATAGCCCTGGTAAGAATAGCCACCATAGGTTAAACTCTGTTCTTGACGAACCCTATGCTCATCTAACTGCAAATAAGTAGCAAATAAGTTTATTGAGTTTCTGTCGTCAAATTTATAGTCGATTGAAGCCATGGTACCTAAGCGATTAAGCTGCGACGAGTACTGACGGTTGTATGAGCTTTGAAAAGCAGTTTCCTGATTGGGCGTATTGATATTTGGCGACGGTCCTACTGTATTTTCCTGAACTACTACAAAATCATTACTTCCCTGGTACAAATTCTGATAAGTGCCGGAAAATAATACACCCAGTTTATTATTTAAATACCTGTTACCTATAGTCAAGCTTGCAGTTGCATTAGGCGGTGCATTGCCGGTTTTGGTTAACAGGTTTTGATATGGAAATTGACTGATAGTTGCCGGCTGACCTGGATTTATTTCGCCCGGCGCTCTGCTGTTAACTGTACTGGCGTCAAAGCTGGCATAAGGTCTGTTAAAAAAAATCTGGCTGTAACCGGTACCAAAATTGCCCTCTATTCTTAAACCTGTAGGCGCCGATTTCATTATCAGATTCACTACACCACCTGATGCATCAGCCTCCATATCAGACGTAAGTGTTTTAGAAACCTCGATGCGCTCAATTAAGTCGGCAGGAAAAATATTTAAGGGAACATACCTGTTTTTATTATCGGGGCTTGGAATTTTAACACCATTTATTAAAGTGGTGTTATATTGTTTATCCATACCACGAATAATCACGTGCTCGGCATCGCCTGTATTATTTCTATCGATGGTGATACCCGAAACCCGGCTTAACACATTTGATACCAAAACGTCAGGAGATATAGCTATTGACGCTGCAGAAACAGCATTTAACGTTGTCGTAGCGTTTCTTTCATCGTTCCTTGCCGATCTGTCGGTTTCTTTACTGGCATGTTCAACAATGGAAACCTCATTAAGTGCGGTTGAATTATCAACCATAGCTACGTTTAAAACGGCAACTTCATCTGCCTTTACTTCAACAGTATATTCTTTGGTAGTTTTATAACCTACATATTTTACTTGCAGTTTATATTCACCGGCAGGTATATTTTTAAACGCATAAGTACCATCCAACTTAACAGTGGTATTTTGCTGATAAGTACCTTTTTCGATATGAACAGTGGCCCCAATTAAGGTTTCGCCGTTTTTGGCATCGGTAATATTTCCTTTAATGGTTTGCGCTTTGAGAATAGCGCTGCTGAAAATCAGCAGTAAAATAATTAAGTATAGTTTTTTGTGAATGAGTAAAGTTGATTTCATCAATAATTATGAGTTATAGAATTAATAAATAAGCTGTATTTGTTATTTTTGAGGAGGCGGGATAAGTGAACTTAAATCTTTAAACTGTTGTCACTAAAAGCGGCACTCAGCGTTAAATTTGCGGAACGGGAAATTCTGTAGAAATTGAATTTTAACTCTGCTGTTTCCTTTTTTTGAAGCGGCATTACTGCCAGATTTCTTTCACTAAAACAAGCTAAAAACTTTGCAAAAAAGTGAATTAAATAAAGGGCAATTTGATTCATTGAAGGGCTTTTTTTTGCAAAGAAACCTCTTCAATTCTGTGTAAATTCTGAATTTTTAAGTGTATTACAATTCCTTAACGCAATGGTTTTTCTTAGATAACATAGGCGTTATATAGACACCAAAAAGGCTATTATCGTTGACAATTTCTTAACATTGAAATAACCAACTATCAGTTCGATGTATTACAAAAAGTCTCTCCGTTTCTATTGGAATAACGAAACAGGACATGCCTTAAAAACCAACGGAAATTGTTTAAATAGATGGAATATGCTTTCTTATTTTGATGAAGATTAATTTTGAAGTCGGGGTATTACTTTTTAGTGCTACACTATCTATCGGGATCAGCACATTGGTTTCGGGGTAATACGTGGCCGTATTACGTTCGGGTATATTGTAGGGCACTATTATAAACAGACGGGCAACGCGTTCAACATCACCGTAATAATTAAAAAGGTCCACTTTATCACCTGCTTTAAAACCAGCGGCTTCGATATCTTTTGGGTTCATAAATATAATCCTGCGTTCATTGTGAATACCGCGATAACGGTCATTAAGCCCATAAATGGTGGTATTAAACTGATCGTGACTTCTGATGCTGGTCATCATATATTCATCATCAGCGAGCTTATGTTGCGGCAGGTTGGTGATTGTAAAAGGAGCCTTGCCATTGAATTCTGTATTTTCAAATCTACCTTCGCGCGGCGCGTTGGGCAAATAAAAGCCTCCCGGTTTACGTACTCTTAAATTATAATCCTTAAAACCCGGAATAACTTTTTCTATAATATTCCTCACTTCATCATAACTGGCACCATATTTATCCCAATCAATAACAGAACGCGTTCCAAAGGTGGCTTTTGCCAGTCGGCATACTATCTGTGTCTCGTTCAGCAGATCTTTAGAAACCGGCTCTAAAATCCCTTTCGACATTTGCACCACACCCATGGAGTTTTCGCAGCTTATAAACTGATCTTCGCCGTTGACTACGTCTTTATCGCTTCTTGCCAGTGTAGGCAGGATGATCGACTCATCGCCGTGTATTAAATGGCCCCTGTTTAATTTGGTGGATACATGCACCGTTAATTTTAGCTTGCGCATGGCATCAGCAGTAAATGTTGTATCAGGGGTGGCCGACAGAAAATTCCCTCCCATTGCAAAAAACACTTTTAACTTTCCCTCGTGCATTGCTTTGATTGATTCTACAACATCATATCCCTTTTCGCGGGGTGGCTCAAAACCAAATACTTCCTTTAACTTGTCAAGTTGCTGTTCTTTAGGGTGCTCCCAAATTATCATGGTACGGTTGCCTTGTACATTGCTATGCCCGCGCACAGGACACAAGCCCGCACCCGGTTTCCCGATGGCACCTTTTAATATCGCCAGATTAACAATTTCTTTGATAGTATCAACCCCATTAACCTGCTGCGTTACGCCCATTGCCCAGCAAATAATTATTTTGCTTTTGTCTTTAAGCATTTCTGCCGCCTGAACCACCTCGGCGAAGGGCACTCCTGCCTCTTCTGCCAGTTTTATAGGATCGTATTGCTTTAGATGTTTAATAAATTCTTCAAATCCAACAGTTTTGTTTCCAATAAAGTCATTATCAAATACTTTTCCTGGATTTTCCCGTTCAGCATCATAAAGTAATTTTTCAATTGCTTTAATTAAGGCCATATCACCATTAATTTTAACCTGCAGGTATAAATCGGCCAATTGTGTGTCAAACCCTAATATTCCCTTTATTTTTTGCGGGTTTTTAAAAGCCATCAATCCGGCCTCTTTAAGCGGGTTAACGGCAATTATTTTGGTGCCATTATTCTTCGCCTTCTCGAGAGCCGACAGCATCCTTGGGTGATTAGTGCCCGGATTTTGTCCAATAATGATAATTACCTCCGTATCATAGAAATCATTAAGAGTTACTGTTCCTTTACCTATACCAATGGCTTCGGCCAGGGCCACACTTGTTGACTCGTGACACATATTTGAACAATCGGGCATATTATTGGTACCGAACTCGCGTACAAAAAGCTGGTACATAAAGGATGCCTCATTGCTGGTACGACCAGAAGTATAAAAAGCAGCCTCATTGGGCGATTGCAGACTATTTAAGTGACGGGCGATCTTTTTAAATGCCTCATCCCAACTTATAGGCTGATAATGTGTCGCACCTTTTGGCAGATAAACAGGCTGGGCAATTCTTCCTTTTCGCCCTATTTCATAATCGTTTAATTTAGCCAGATCGGCAACAGCGTTATTTGCAAAAAAAGGGATATCTAATTTTTTAGCTGTAGCCTCTTCTGCAAACGCTTTAGCGCCGTTTTCGCAATATTCGGCAACCGGTGATCGTTCATCGTCTGGATCGGGCCAGGCACAGCTTGAACAGTCAAAGCCGCCTTTTTTATTCATGTGGAACAATCCAGTCATTCCCCTTACCAGGCCGGCTTCTGCAAAAACGTCCTTGCCTGCGATCAGTACGGCCGGAATGCCGGCCGCCCATGTTTTAGGTTCAGTTAACTTTAAATCCAACAGTTCTTCCGGATTCTCAGCAGCCGGTTGTTTATTGCTTTTGCTCATAATACTTGTCGGCTAAAGGATGTGGGTAATTGTCACTCTGATCTTCGGCTGTTTTGTCCATGCAAATAAAGTCTTTTTCAACCAGCAGGAATATGCCCTTGTCGGTACCTTCAAATCCTACTCTATCGGTATCCTGTAATTCGTTTACAAAGTCGGCAGGGATGAGTAAGGTAATGGTATTATTTTCAAAAGTTGACGTTAACCGATCGCCAGTAGTCGTTTTTACGCTGTAAGCTAAAGTAGTAGCTCCAAAGTGAACACCATCTTGTATAAAGCCCTTTTCGGCGAGTTGTGAAACGTCAGACTTGGTGAGTCGATATCTTATTGAATTATTTTTAATTCGCAATTTCATGTACAGGTAGTAAAATGCGGTGTGCCGCGGTATAAATGTTAAAGCGGTTATTTCTCAGGAAACCCGCAAGTGTAATATTAAATTCTTCTGCCAACTCAACGGCCAAACTTGATGGCGCCCCCACAGCAACTATAATTTGTATGCCTACCATAGCCGCCTTTTGAACAAGCTCAAAACTTGCCCTTCCGCTCAATAATAAAATATGGTTATCTAATGGTAATTGTTCATCACTAAAAGCCGCGCCAATTAGTTTATCAAGCGCATTGTGGCGGCCAACATCTTCTCTTGCCAGCAGTAAATCACCTTTTAAGTTAAACAACGCTGATGCATGCAGCCCGCCGGTATCAGCAAAAACTAACTGATGTTGCTCCAATACCATTGGTAGGTTGTAAAGTAGTTCGGCATTTACCGCAGCATCGTTATCTTTTTTCTGACTAAAAACGCTTACCGTTCTGATGGCACTGATAGACCCTTTGCCGCATACACCGCAACTGGATGTGGTATAAAAATTTCTATCGGTGTTTTGTAGAACAGGGACAATGCCAGGCTTTAGGTTTATCAGAATTGTGTTCTCCTTATTTTCGGCGCAAGTTATAAAACTGCATTCAACAGCTTCTATTTGTTCTTTATGGGTGATAATCCCTTCGGTAAATAAAAAGCCTATAGCAAGTTCAGGATCATTGCCCGGCGTACGCATGGTTACCGAAATATTTTTACCCTTGCGATCATTATCAGGACCATACCCTAACCGGATTTCCAATGGTTCTTCAATAGCCAGCGAATCAATCACATCTGTAGCGTGACCATTGCTAACTTTAATAACCGGACTTTTTTTAATTGAAACGGCGCACATACTCAAATATACAAATCTGAGTTATCATTGTTTATTTAATTACAGAACAATAGTTAGCCTATTGAGTTTATAATATCAAATTTGTTTTAATTTTGAGTGATGAATATTAAAGTATTGGCATTTGGTATTTCGAAGGATATTTTCGGCAAAGCATCGGTTACGTTGGAGTTAAATAACGATGCAACTGTTTACAATTTAAAATATGCGCTTGAACATCAATATCCAAGACTAAAACAACTGGCATCGTATATGGTTGCGGTAAATAACGAATATGCCTTACCCGGCGATACAATACACGAACGCGACGAGATTGCCATCATTCCACCTGTTAGTGGTGGTTAATAAACGCAAAATATCACCTCTTGAATACTGAAATCAACATATTTTCTTCGTCGTTAAATATTCCATCTGCTATAGACTGGGTGATGTCTCCCGAAGCCGGTGGTATTGATGTGTTTATTGGAACAGTTCGTAACGCCACCAAAGGTAAACCAGTTATACGCCTTGAATTTGAAGCCTATGAGCCAATGGCTATAGCTGAAATGGGGAAAATTGCTCAGCAGACTTTTGAGAAATGGCCTTTATATAAAGTATTGATTCATCATCGTACCGGCATTTTGGAGGTTGGCGAAGTGCCTGTAATTATCGCGGTTTCGGCAGCCCATAGAGATGCCGCTTTTGAAGCTTGTCGATTTATTATTGATACCCTAAAACAAACTGTTCCCATCTGGAAAAAAGAAATATTTGAAGATGGTGAAGTTTGGGTTGCTGCACATCCCTAGGTACTGGCTTCCAGCCAGCTTTTCAATCCACCCTCAAGCGAGTAAAACGGTGCTTCAGGAAATCTCTTTTTAATCAGCTTAACTGCTTCCGCACTTCTTTTTCCCGATGCACAATATATTACGGTTTTCATCTCTTTATCCAGCTCATTAAGCTGAAAATAAAGTTGTTCCATAGGGATATGCTGTCCGCCAATATTAAACTCATCCCGTTCTTCTGTTGTTCTTACGTCAATCAGATTAACTGTATCTTCCTTGATAGCAGTTTTTAAGTCTGCAGCAGATATCTCCGGTACAAAAATGGTTTCAACCAGGCGGTTTATATGGGTTCCCGTAACCTCACCTATTTTTATAATGCGGCTCTGCAAGGTTTGCGCATCAAAAATCAATATCTTCCCGGCCAATATATCGCCGGTTTTGGTAATATATTTAATTACCTCATTGGCTTGCATACAACCTATAATGCCAGCAAGGGTGGGTATAACGCCGCCTTCGGCACAATTGGGTATCTGCGTTGCATCAACACTTGGAAAAAGATCGCGATAATTAGGACTTTTTTGTCCGTTCTCGTTCTCAACATTCCAAACAGCAACCTGCCCTTCAAACTGGTATATCGCCCCGTAAACAATGGGCTTATTCAGAATTACGCCCGCATCATTCAATAAATAACGGGTATCGAAATTATCAGTCCCATCCACAATAATATCATAATGCGACATCAAATCCACCACATTTTGGGACGTTACCCGCACATCATGCGGCACTAACTTTATACCTGGGTTTTGTTTTTGCAGGCGTTCACAAATAAGTGAAACCTTTTTTTTGCCCACATCATTCGGTGTGTATAATATTTGCCGGTGCAAGTTGGTTATCGAAACGGTATCAAAATCAACAATGCCTATAGTGCCAACGCCCACGGCAGTTAGGTATTGCGCTGCCGGGCAACCCAACCCGCCCGCGCCAACAATAAGCACGCTGGATCGTTGCAACAACCGCTGCTTCTTTTCATTAAAGCCGGGCAATGCCATCTGGCAACTATATCGCAAAAAATCGTCTGTCATTCTACAGTTACTTTTTTATGTAGTGCATGTTTAATCTTATCCAGTTCTTCGGGTGTGTTTACATTGGTTAAATCATCCGGATTAGGCGCATTTAACAAAAAAACATCAGTATTAATTAACACCTTACGCGGGCACGAATAACCCTGAGCTAGGAACGATAGCAGCACAGGATAGCTTTTAGGCTCCCAAATGGTAATTAATGGTTCCGGGAAATCATCAAACGTGCTTTGATAGGCGGTAGCAACGGATGATATGTTCCTGTTATCTGTCAAATATTTTAGGGTATTTTCGTCAACCAGCGGCAAATCACACGCCACAACAAGCCATGCGCTGTCGGGTTTTTCTCTAAATGCAGATAATATGGCTCCAAATGGGCCCAAACCAGTAAACGTATCAGCAATGCTTGAATATTGATTATCAATTTCACTTTGTTGATCGGCTCTGCACGATATAAAAACTTCATCGCAAACAGATTTGAGCATATCTGCCATATAATAACGCTGTTCTTTTCCATGCCAGCTAACGGCTCCTTTATCAAAACCCATTCTTTCGCTTTTGCCGCCTGCCAATACCAGTCCTTTTAACACAGGCTTGGCATTTTGCATTTGCGTTTCAAAAAACGAAATTATTTTCTCCGTTTCGTCGAGTTTGTATATCGGCAATTTATCCCAATCGGGTATAGTCTCTTTTATAAAATCAAAAACATCGTCGGCGTCAGCCAGTATAATCATTTGCACATTGGTTAGTTGCGCAATTCTTTTTTGCAGAGATGCTTTTTTGTTATTGTAGATAATAATTACCTGCGCTTTCGCCGGTTGATGATTACCATTTATCAAAACCAGATCGGTTGACGAAAAAATCTCCCTTAACCTAAACGGGTTAAATGGTTTAGCATAATTTAACTGCTGATGATTTACCTGGTCGGTATATTCAAAAGCTGCACCACTCGACAACCGGCCCGGCGGTATTACCATATCATCATTATGCGTGGTATCAACATAAGCACACTTATATTTTGACGATAAAGTACTGATCACCTGGTCAGCCAAAAGCTTTATGGTGGTACACGGAGCACCGACTATTGCCCACTCATTACGGCCAAAATTGCCAAAAGCAGGGCGCTGCAGAGTGGTGTGCTTTTTATGTCCTTTTGAAATCACGTTTACCTCCTGTTTTTGATATCAGCATAGTTTCCTTTATAATAATATCGTGACTCATTGCCTTACACATATCATAAACCGTTAACGCCGCGATGGACGCTCCTACCAATGCCTCCATCTCTACCCCTGTTTTGGCCGTAATACTGGTGGTACAATCAATAACTACTTCGTTATTTTTATTTATGCTGATTTGCACATTACAGTTATCCAAACCCAATGGATGGCAAAGCGGTATCAGGTCGCCGGTTTTTTTTGCAGCCATTATACCGGCAATTATAGCGGTTTGAAATACAGAGCCTTTTTTTGTTTGAATATCGCCGCTAACCAGGTGATCCAATATCTCGGCAGGCAAAAAAACTATACTCCGTGCTGTAGCCGTACGGTGTGAAACCGACTTTCCGCTTACATCAACCATTAAAGGATTTCCTGCATTATCTAAATGACTTAGCATTAATTATATTTTATGGTTAGAAAGGCCATATGTTAAACACTTCGCCTTTTTTAAATTCATTTCGTTCCATGGGCAACTCCATAAAAGCATCTGTATCGACAAGGTTAGCAAAATCGCCCGATCCATTACCTTCTACCGGGCTTGCCATCAGCTGGCAGTATTCATTATAATGCAATTTAACCTGCATAAAATATTTCAACGGGTAAATAAAGCTTACCCTGTTATTCAACACAGCTTTTAAATCAAATTTTTTTTCAATACCAAGTGACGCATTTAACCAGGGCAAAAAATACCGGTGCAGACACATAAACGTAGCCACCGGATTGCCCGGAAATGCAAATACAAGGTTTCCTTTTTCGTGTTTGCCAAACCAAAACGGCTTGCCTGGCCGTTGTTGTACTTTATGAAAAAGCGTTGCCACCTTTAACTCTTCCAACGCCTTTGGAATATAGTCAAATTTACCCATTGATACTCCGCCGCTAAGCAACAGCACATCGTATTTCTCGAGACAGGTTTTTAGTTGACTTTTAATAATACCTTTATCATCAGGCAGATGCAGCAATTCGGCATCCAAATTATGCTTACTTAATATTGCTTTTGTTGTGTAGCAATTTGATCGCCTTATTTGATATTGCGATGGCGTTTGGTTCACTTCAACCAACTCATCGCCCGAAGAAAGAATAACAACCCGTGGCATTTTCTTTACCCTCAGCTCTGTTTCCCCAACAGAAGCTATCAGACTAATAATTGCAGGGGTGATTAAAGTCCCCAAGGCAGCCACTATATCATCCTGCTTTTTGTCATTCCCCTTGTAATGTATGTTCTGCCCCCTTTTGATGTCGTTTGTAACCAGTGTTGCCAAACCTGCCCTCAATTCAAGATCCTCATACCGGATAACTGTATCTGTTGACGGAGGTAACATGGCACCCGTCATTATCTCTATGCATTCGGTATGCTCATCAATATTAACTGGTTCATCGCCTGCAGCCTGTGTGTTTTTTATTCTGAAAGTACTTATGCCGTTTTCAATAGCATCATAGTGTATGGCTATACCATCCATTGTTACGCGGTTAAATGGAGGCAAATCTCTATCGGCCTTAATATTTTCAGCCAATACCCTTCCCAATGCCAGCTCAAATGGAATAATCTCGGCCCCGTAATCTGTTGCCTGTTCAAGTATTATTTTCTCTGCCTCTTCTACAGTTATCATTTTACCAATTACTTGTTATTATAGTTTCCTAACCCCCAATAGTTGCCATTGATTCATGTACACTATTGTTTGCCGGCCTCAATCCCTCGGCTTCCCAACCATCTTTTGCCCGGGTGCCAAAAGCATCCATCATTGTTTTTGTTAGCATATCTACGCTGTCGCCGCGCCGTATCATATCTTTTATGTTTAATATCCCACCGTCATATAAGCAGGTTTTTAGTTCGCCAACCGGCGTTATGCGTATCCGGTTGCAAGTGCCGCAAAACGTGCGCGAATAGGCTGCAATTATGCCTACTGTACCTGCGTATGCAGCAACCTGGTAATTATGTGAAGTGGAAAACAACGGGTCATCCAATTTTTTTAATTCGGGATAGTGTTTTTTAATCTCTTCCAAAATCCGCACATGATCCCACTTTAATCCATTATAAATATGGGCATCTCCGTTAAAAGGCATTTCCTCAATAAAACGAACACTTACCGGCAAATTCTTTGTCAGTTCAACAAGCGGCATAATATCTTGCACATTTTTACCATCCATTACAACAGCGTTTATCTTAACCTCGATATTATACTTCAATAATTCATCCAATGTGGCCATTACGTTCGCAAATTCATCCCGGCTGGTTATGGCGAAAAACCTGTTAGCATCCAAAGTATCCAAACTGAGGTTCACTGACTTAACGCCAATCGCTTTTAATTCTTTTACATACGGTGCCGTTAAAACACCGTTTGTAGTAATGGTAAGTTCATTTAAGCCGTACAATTTAGATAGCGCTGTCAAAAACGGCATAATATCTTTACGTACAAATGGTTCGCCACCGGTAATACGTATTTTGTCGATACCCATTTTTACCAGTAAAGAGCAGATCTGCAACATTTCATCGTACGACATCAATTCCGTGCGCGACAGCCAATTCAATCCCTCCTCGGGCATGCAGTAAAAGCAACGTAAATTACATCTGTCTGTCACTGCCAGCCGCAGGTAATTAATTTTTCTTCCGTGATTATCCAGTAACAAATATCAGTCCTTTATAAAATTCAAAAATATACCAACGCGCAAGCCGTTCCTTTTGTAAAAATACTCAATCCAAATGTACAGCGTGTTGTTTAATTGTATTTTTTGTACACAAAGGATAATTCATCCATACCAACAAGCTACCTTTACATTTGTTGATCAAAGTAAAAATTGAGGCTATAAATTAACAAATGACAAACACGGTAACCGGCATTATTATACTGGCCGCAGGCTCGTCCGGTAGAATGGGCGAGCCCAAACAAAATTTAATTTTCCGGGGGCAAACCCTATTGCAGCGCGCTATTGAGACAGCTATGTCAACCGCATGTGAAACAATATTGGTAGTTGTGGGCGCCAATGCAGATATTATTACTCCGACAATTACCCATACCAAAGTAAATATTGTTAACAATACTGATTGGGCCGAAGGAATATCATCGTCCATAAAATCGGGAATAAATGAAATTCAAAAAATCAATCCGGCAATTAATGCTGTTATCCTGATGTTTTGCGACCAGCCTTTTGTAGATACACATCTGCTTAATATGCTGATACTTTCGAAAACAAAATCAGGTATAGCAGCTAGTGCCTATGATGACATGATAGGTATGCCTACATTATTCGACAAAATTTATTTTGACGAACTCCTTAACCTTAATGGCAATGGGGGAGCCGAAAATCTGCTTACAAAATACGGAGACATTTTAACCATACTTCCCTATGACCAGGGAGGTATTGATATTGATACGATGGAGGATTTCGATTACATAACTTATTCATTGTAAAACATCTTTCTGATAATCCACTATCAATCTGCTGTTTATTACCAAAATGTTACAAATTAAAAAGGGGCTAACTAAGCTGTACTGCCCTATTATTATTTTATTTTAATATTATTCAAAACCATACGGGTAAAAAAGTGTTTGCTTTTCTATACAATTAGTATATTAGCAAAATCATCTAATACCTGAGAACTTTTTACAATGGCGAAAATTTTAATTATTGATGACGAACGTTCTATCCGCAGCACCTTGCGTGAGATTTTAGAATATGAAGATTATGAAGTAGAGGATGTTGACAACGGGATAGATGGTCTTGAACTGATCAAAAACAACACCTACGATCTTGTACTGTGCGATATAAAAATGAACCGGATGGATGGCATGGAAGTGCTTTCTGAAGGTCTTTATATTAAACCTGATCTGCCATTTATCATGATATCGGGCCACGGGACAGTTGAAACGGCGGTTGAGGCAAGTAAAAAGGGCGCTTTTGATTTTATTTCAAAACCACCTGATTTGAACAGGCTACTTATTACCGTTCGTAATGCACTCGACCGGGGAAGCCTGGTATCAGAAACCAGGGTTTTAAAACGCAAAGCCGCCAAAGTACGCGCCATTTTGGGCGATTCGCAGGCAATTTTAAAAATAAAAGAAACTATTGAACGGGTTGCTCCCACTGATGCGCGTGTTTTGATAACCGGTGCAAATGGTAGCGGTAAAGAACTGGTAGCGCGTTGGCTACACGAAAAATCCAATCGTTCAAATGCTCCGCTAATCGAGGTAAACTGCGCTGCCATACCATCAGAATTAATTGAAAGTGAGTTATTTGGCCATGAAAAAGGCTCATTTACATCCGCCATTAAACAACGTATAGGTAAATTTGAGTCGGCAAACGGCGGTACTTTATTTCTGGACGAAATAGGCGATATGAGCCCCCCTACGCAAGCCAAGGTGTTGCGTGCGCTTCAGGAAAATAAAATTACCCGCGTTGGGGGCGAAAAGGAAATTGAGGTTGATGTACGTGTTGTTGCCGCTACCAATAAAGACCTGTTGAAGGAAATTGAAGCAGGCAACTTCCGGATGGACTTATACCACCGTCTTAGCGTTATTTTAATACACGTGCCCTCATTAACCGAGCGTAAAGACGATATAGGCTTGTTAACCCAAAGCTTTTTGGACGAGATTTGTAATGATTACGGCATGCCCGTTAAAAAAATATCGGAATCAGCTATGGATGCGTTAAAAGCTTTACCATGGACCGGCAATATTCGCGAGCTACGCAATATGGTTGAGCGTTTGATCATTTTAAGTGACAAAACCATTACCGACAGTGATGTAAAAGCATTTGCAAATCCATCTTCGCCTACAGCTATCACCAATGTACCTGCTAGCCAGCAAACTGATTTTGACCAGTTTAATAACTTTCAGGAATATAAAGACTTTGCCGAACGGGAGTATATTAAGTTTAAGCTGGAAAAAAACAACTGGAATGTTTCAAAAACAGCCGATGATATTGATATACAGCGCAGTCACTTATATAGCAAGATTGAAAAATTTGGCTTAAAAAGAGGAGAATAATTACTATTCATATTTAACAGCTATGGGTTGCAGTAAAAACTACATTCCATAGCTGTTTATATATCGGTGCATAGAGGTATTGAATATTTGCTTAGCATTTCCTACCAAATCCTGATTAACAAAAGCGCCATACATGGTGTCAAACTCCAGTCCTTTACATTTTTCATAAAACGCAACAAATTCATTTCGGGGTAGTAAAATCTGGTTGGGATAACTAAACATCACCGCAATATGTCGCTTACTTCGTGCAATATACAAAGTATCTCCGCTTAAAACTGTGCCCTTAGCAGACAAAGACGGTACATGCAAAACGCAACTCCCCGGAAAATGCCCCCCGGCATGAACTATCCTGATGCCATCCCAGAGTTTAAAATCGTTGCCATTCCATAAAGTGATGTGCTTCCCTTTATACATTGTCCATTGGCTATCATTATGATGAATATAAACGGGGCAGTTAAATATAGCGGCCCATTCATTCATTGCACTATAGTAGTGTGGATGAGAAAATGCAATGGCTTTTAATCCTCCGTTTGCGTTAATAAAGTCAATTGCATTCTTATCCGGAAGCGTTATACAATCCCATAATACGTTGCCACCAGGTGATTTTACAAACAGTGCCCGGTTAGCCAGCGCAAAATCTGGTTCTGTTTTTAAGCTGTATAAATTATCACATAGCACCTCAATTTTAGTGCTGCGGCCTCTTTCCAGCTCCTCCATATCGGTCCAATGCTGGCCATCTTCAGTCACATACTGCCGGTCATCGTTACAGATAATACATAATTCAGGCACCTGTTTATCAGGTGGGTATTGGGTGCCGCAGGTGGTACATATTAATGCTTTGTTCATTTTTTGTTTATCTGTATAAATTATTCGCCGGCTATCATATGCATCGAAATGGCGATTCTGTTCCAGCTGTTAATAGTGGTGGTGACGAATATGACCTGCGCAAGCTTTTGCTTGCCAAGCAATTTCAGGGCATTTTCATAAGTATCGTCCGAAACGCCATGGACCGATATGCGGGTTACTTCTTCGGCTAATTTTAATACCGCCCGTTCTTCATCCGTAAAAAATGGTGTTTCCCACCATGCCGCCAGTGCAAAAAGCCGTTGGGTAGTTTCACCTGCATTTATCGCGTCCTGGGTATGATAATCAATACAATATCCGCAGCCATTTATTTGTGATACTCTTATTCTTATTAATTCCTGTAGTTTCTTATCTAAATCAAATTCAGGTAAATAATTATCAGCAACTGCCATAGCCTTATAAATGCGTGGCTCGGCTTCGTTAATGTTCATTCTTAATTTCATCGGTTTATATTTTATTGAAATATTCATTTTAACATTGCATAAATAAAGTTTCTGTCGCCCGCGCTTAGCGGATTATCAGTCGCAACTGATAAGTCATCGCTACTACCAACCTTTTTTATTTTTCTGTCGATGTTTATAAGGGCATCAATACTAAAGCCATATTCGGGCAAGGTTGCTAAAAGGAGACTTGCAGCACTTAACGTAAATACCGAATACCCCAGCGGAGAATCTATACCGAAAGAAATGGCCATCGCCAATGCAAAGCAGAAACTTAAAATGCCACTTCCAATAGCTGCAAAACGTGTAAACAAACCAAACAATAGCAGCAAACCAAAAAGTGCCTCGCCAATGGTGGCAATAACCGCCAGCGCAGGAATAATTGCAGATGGCAGAAATTGCATAACATCATGTGCATAAGCAACGAAATGAGCCCAATCTCCCCAACCTACATGCGGCCGGCCGTGAACGCCCAGAAAACCCAAACGGTCGGCAACTTCCCATAGGTAAGCAGTTGCAATGGCTATTCTTAGATATACAGCGATGATTTTGACTGATGAATTCTTTTCCATAACTATTTATTATTTAGATACTAATTTACCAACTCATTGGACTACATTAGTAGTCCAGAAACAACAAACAACATAGTCCAGTATGATTTTAACGGAAAACTTATTAAAAATCAAAAAAGACCTCCATGTAGCTGTATATCAGCAAATAGCTAATGGCATTATATCACATATAAGGCAGGGCACATTAAGGCCAGGCTCCGCGTTGCCGTCAAGCAGGGTGCTGGCACAAGAGATGAAAGTTCACCGGAAAACTATAGTAGCCGCTTACGATGAATTGTATGCGCAAAGCTGGGTAGATGTAGTTCCGCGTAAAGGCATTTTTGTTGCCAAAAAGCTGCCCGATGTTACGCCAAGACCTATACTGGATGTTGTTAGGCCACATAGTTTGCCTGCCGAAACCTCGTTTTATGTAAACGACAATATGATTACCCGCCGCCTGTTTAAAAGCGGCCCCGAAAGCAACTTGTTTTTAATGACGGCTTCCCCGATACCCGCATTGCGCCTGTAGAACTATTGGTGAGAGAATACCGGAGGTTTGCATCTTATCAATTTACCCATAAATACCTGATGTACGGCCCCGAGCAGGGCTCTGAAAATTTAAGAACTGAGCTCGCCCATTTTTTATCAGAAACCAGAGGACTCAACGTTGGCGCAGAAGATATTTTAATAACAAAAGGGGTACAAATGGCGCTATATCTCACAGCGCAAATTTTGCTGACTAAAAATGACACCGTTATTGTTGGCGAACCGGGTTATTCGGGAGCGAATGAAATATTTGAACAAGCCGGGGCGAAATTAGAGCTGGTACCTGTTGATGATGATGGCATTGATTTAGATGTAGTTGAAAGCATCTGTAAAAAGAAGAAGATTAGATTATTGTATGTAATCCCACATCATCACACACCCACAACGGTTACACTTAGCTCCGAAAGGCGTATGAGGCTGCTGGAAATGGCTAAAAAATATCAATTTGCTATTATTGAAGACGATTATGATTTTGATTTTCAATATTCCAGCAGTCCGGTGCTACCCCTGGCCAGTGCTAATTACTACGGCAGCGTAATTTATGTGGGATCTTTTTGCAAAACTATTGCACCCGGTATCCGTATTGGCTTTATGGTGGCTCCATCAAATTTTTTGTTGCAAGCCACCAAACTGCGCAAATTGATTGATAGGCAGGGGGAACATTTGCTGGAAGAAGCCATGGCTAATCTTTTAAAAAACGGTGACATTAGCCGGCATCTTAAAAAAGCCAATAAACTTTATCACGAAAGGCGGGATGAATTATGCCGATTGTTGCACGAGCATTTGGCCGACGAGGTATCGTTTAAAGTTCCGGAAGGCGGATTTGCCATCTGGATAAATTATATTAATAAACATGATCCCGTCCGCGTGGCAGAAAATGCGGCAGAATTGGGGCTCACCGTTAGTAACGGCATTGATTATTATCACGATAAAAACTTTAAAAATTATGCTGTAAGGCTTGGCTTTGCATCATTAAATACTACTGAACTAAAAGATGCCGTCGACCTATTAAAAAAAGCCATAAAAAAATGCTATAATTAACGGCTCATCTATGTAAAAACGAACCTGTTTTTGTTTGAGCTGAGCTTTTATCTTTGTAGAAATGGAAGACAATAAACTACCTGCCAACCCTTCAGATCATTTGGCCAATGAGCGCACTTTTTTAGCGTGGATACGAACCAGTATTGCCATAATAGGGCTTGGTTTTGTTGTAGTAAAATTTTCACTTTTTATTAAGCAAATCGCTTTAGTATTAAACAGCAAAGACACTGTATTACCTAACAAAGGATACTCGACACAAATAGGAATTTTATTGGTGACACTAGGCGTTATTTTAACCTTGCTGGCCTATATACGGTACCGGGTCACCGAAAAACAAATAACAAGCAAATCATATAAGCCATCCTTCACTTTACTACTTTTTATTACGCTTGCCATCTTTGCTATTGGTTGTTTGCTGATTGTCTACCTTTTACCAGGGTTGTAATTAAAGTCGCAGGTTTATTTGAAACACAACTATGCGGGAATAATGTTATTGTATACTAAGAGAGCTTGCCAGTTTAACCGGCAAGCTCTTTTAATGTGATAAGGTTTAAGGTTTATTATGTCTATTTATAAAACTTTAAACCATCGTCGGCAGTGGTTGCGGGTTTTATGCTGATGGCAGCTCCGCCCCCGTTTGCCAGTTTGATATTTAGTTTTGTGCCGGCCTTTACCAAAAACTTAGTAATTTGATATGATCCTGGATTTAGCTTCCAGTCGGCATCTGCGCCATCGGCGTAAACGGTTGCAACATACTTTTTATCCTTGTCTAAAAAATCAAGCGGTATAACAGCATTCCGGCCATTTTCGTTGGTTACCGCACCTACATACCAGTTTGCAGCGCCTTTTTCTTTGCGGGCAATGGTAATATATTCACCCGGTTCGGCTTCAATAATTTTGGTATCATCCCAATCAACTGCTACATCTTTTATAAACTGAAAAGCATCCATATGCTTCTCATAGCTATCAGGCATGTCAGCGGCCATCTGCAACGGGCTGTACATGGTAACATATAAAGCCAGCTGTTTTACCAGTGTAGTATGCACTTGCCTGCCCGGAACAGTAGAATATCCATTGATATTAAAAATTCCCGGCGTATAATCCATCGGGCCACCCATCAGTCGGGTAAATGGCATAATGGTTTCATGCCCCGGGTTATTGCCGCTGCTGAAAAGGTTGTATTCGTTACCCCGCCCTGCTTCGCAGGCCATCCAGTTAGGATAGGTACGCTGTAAACCGGTTGGTCTAACGGGTTCATGGGCATCCAGCATTACGTGGTATTGGGCAGCTTTTTGCGCCACACGTACGTAATGTGCCACCATCCAAGGGCCATCATGGTGCTCGCCGCGGGGAATAATACGGCCCACATACCCGGTTTTTACCGATGTATAGCCATACTTATTCATAAAACGGAAGGCAGTATCCATTTGGCGTTCATAATTAGTGGCCGAACCAGAGGTTTCATTGTGCATTATCATTTTTATGCCTTTTGAAGCAGCATAATCTGTTATTGCCTCTACATCAAAATCAGGATAAGGCGTAACGAAATCAAAAACGTTTTCTTTCCAGTTTCCAAACCAATCCTCCCAACCAACGTTCCATCCCTCAACTAAAACCCCCTGAATACCATTATTGGCAGCAAAATCAATATATCTTTTAACATTGGCAGTATTGCCCCCATGTTTTCCGTTTGGAATAAGCTTTCCATCGGCTCCAAGGGTATCTGCCCTATCGGCATAATTCCAGGTGCTTTTTCCGGTTTGCATTTCCAGCCATATCCCAACAAATTTCATCGGTTTTATCCACGATGTATTCTCAATTTTTGAAGGTTCATTCAAATTAAGAATCATTTTGGATGCCAATATGTCTGCGGCTTTATCGCTTACTATAATCGTTCGCCAGGGGGTGCTGCACGGGACAAGCATGTAAGCTTTATTGCCAACAGCATCGGGCACCAAATTGGCGGTAAGCTTAAACGTTTTGGTATCTACATGCAGCTGCATAGAGGTATAATTTGACAGGGCGGCTTCATGAATATTGATATAAAGACCTTCGCTGGTTTTCATCATCAAAGGCGTTTGTATACCATACTTATCCGGTACAAAACGTACGGCAATGTCGGTTGCCGATTTTGCCAGCACTGATGCATCCACCTGACTCAAAGGAGAAATAGTGTACTGATATTCATTGCTATCATAATCACCCGGGATCCAAAAAGTTTTGTGGTCGCCGGTTAAACTAAATTCCGTCAGTTCATCAGCAACGATAAAATATTTAAGACCGGGTTGTTTTGGAAATTCGTATCTGAATCCAACCCCATCATCAAATACCCTGAAAATAATATTCATCAACCTGCCGGGAGCGGTTTTTTGTTTCAGATGTACCACCACCTGTTCATAATGGTTACGAATATTTTTTACCTCGCCCCAAACCGGCTGCCAGCTCTCATCAACATTGCTTTTCTCCGAGCCTGTCAGAACAAAGTCTTTGTCGAATGAATTGTCATCAACCAGTTTAATGCCCAGGTAAGAATTATTTATGACTGGTTTATCGCCATAAAAAACACTGTAAGCAGCTTTACCATCTGCATCAAGCATAAAATTCAGTTTCACCTTATTCATGCTTGCGTTGATAACCGGTTTATCCTGCGCTTTTACAGCGCCAAGAATTACCAGGCTAAATAAACAGACAAAAATTCTTTTCATTATTATATAATTTACTCTGTTAAAGTTTCTCAGCTTTAAATGGTCAAAGCGTTATTTATTTTGCTTTTAAATTGAGAAGTATGTAATTATTGCTGCTTAAACCGGGAAACTTTTATAAAAACTCATTGAGTTTATTGCAAATTGCTTCCTTACGGATGGTTTGCCATCTTAATCCGGTTAAACCGCGGATGTCCGAGTATAATATCTAATATTATTCCCCTGAAGCAAATACTGTGATGGTTTTGATGGGATGCACCCATGCAAAAGAACGGGTTTCTTTTTCAAAACACGTAAAACAATATCAAATGAATTGATTTTTACTTGCTGAATGCAATTTCGGAAAGTAATTCAAATACATTTTCAGGGGTATTAAATGATTAAACAAAAAAGTGTAAAGCCATCTCACCGGCTTTACACTTATTAATCAACTATATCAGTACCCAGGGTTCTGCTTAATTTTTGAGTTTGTATTTATTTCTGACAAAGGTATAGGCCACACATATGATTTATTGTCAACAAAAGTTGCCGTTAAAGGCTGAGTGGCATTTAAGGCCGATTGGTAATAAGCCGCCTCAGAGTCACCTATTTTCCATCGGCATACATCAAACCACCAGGTGCCTTCGTTAAACAGCTCTGCCCAGCGCTCATAATACAATGGGTTATGTCCAAGTACCGGGTCAGGATAAAGTGGATTCGCTGCGCTGGTTTGGTCGGTTAGTGATTTATAATCAATTGCTGATGCCGTATTGATAGGTAAACCATATGCTCTGCGCTTAACTTTGTTTAGATACTCCAAACCTGTTACTCCGTCACCTGCGCCAATGCTTGCTTCTGCATAAAGCAAATAAACGTCGGCCAAACGAAGCAGGTAATAATCCCACTTGTCTGAGTTAATGGTATTTTCATTGTAATCAATAGGAGAATACTTTCTCATGCTAAAACCATAGTGATTTTGCTGATAAGCGTAAACATCCGGTTTTGAAACCAATGCAAAATTGGTTCCGTCATACTTTACAGAATCTATCCATGGTTCCAGTGTATTAACAAATAAGCGAGGGTCGGCAGTTTGATTTGCTCTTACTGCTAAGGCCTGTGCTTTATAGGCTGGATCCTGAATTTGAGCAGGGTTAAGGAATGAAGGATTAGAACCGGTATACTTAGGGTTATTTACCAGATTATAAGCAGTTGGTAGGGGGAAACCAAAACGGGTCACATTTTGATCGTGAACAAACTCATTGGGATAGCCTAATGCTTGTGTATTACCTTCAGTTCCGTTAAATGGAACTGTACCACTATAGCCACCAAATGTTCTTGGAGCCCATATCAATCCATCAATAGTTGAAGAGTTTGCAGCACCGCTGTAAATTCCATATCCACCCATAGAATTCTGATCGATATATAGTTCAAGCAATGATTCAGTGTTGAATTTATTATCGCCATTGAAAGCGTCATGATAAGTAGCATATGGCATTAATGTTTTACCACTATTTTGAATTACGTCCTGCAATACAGTTACGGCATCGGCCCAATCCTGAGTATAAACATAAGCTTTACCTAAAAGGCCCTTTGCCGCCCACTCAGTTGCACGTGCAGCATCAGTAGCAGGCCATACCTGGCCTTTAAGCAAAGTTGCAGCTTGTTTTTCATCACTTACAATTAATGCCCATGTTGCTTGTACTGTGCTACGTTCTACCTGTGTTTGAGCTAAATTTGTAGGTACAGCTGTATACAGCGGAACGCCCATTAAGTTACCATTCACGCCGCCGGCTGTTATATAAGCCTGGCCAAATAAACACTCTAATTGCATGTAATACCATCCGCGAAGGCAGTATGCCTGTCCCAGGATCAGGTTAATTGTTTGCTTATCTGCCGATGGATTGTTTTTTTGCAAAACACCTGCTGCATAAATGGTAACGTTACAGTTCTTTATACCGGTGTACAATGCTGCCCATGTTTCTGATGGATATTCATTACCAACAGTAAGATTATTGGCCGCCATTTCATTCCATCCCGGATCACCGCCATATTCTGAGTTAACCGTATGCATTGAATTCGACAATGCTTTTGGTAAATAGTGGAACCCAAATATGCCCTGATCGCGCAAATTGGCGTAGCATGATACTAATACACTTTGTAAATCAGTAACAGTGGCCGGATACGTACTACTATTATATTCATTGGGTGCGCCGGCGTTTTTTGGCTCCTTTTTACATCCCACTCCCGCTATTAAAATTAGGGCGAGCGCTGCTATATATTTTTTCTTAAACATCTTCGTAAAATTTTAAAGTTTATTATTAAAAACTAACATCTAAACCTGCAGAGAAAATTCTTGCCTGCGGATAATTTGTCACGGCATCAATACCTTGTGTTGTTGGGTTTACTGAACCGCCTGTAGTAAAGGCACTGCCTAACTCAGGATCCAATCCTTTGTATTTTGTAATAGTGAATACATTATTAGCCATTACAAACACTCTTAAAGTTTTGACATCAATTTGTTTTAAAACATTATTGCCGAAAGTATAGCCTATCTGTAAGTTTTTAAGCTTTAAATAAGCGCCACTCTGAACGAAATAACTGTTTACTGAAGAGTAGTTTTGGTTTGGATCTAAGATAAATCCGCCATTTGTTGGCACTCCAAGTCTCGGCTGGCTGGTTAAGCCATTTGATCCAAGGAACGAGTCATTAAACACCTGTTTGGTTGTATTACCATCCTGAAATAACGATTGTTCATAAGCTTGTACACCATTAAACAATTGCACACCACCAACACCATTGAATAAAGCGGCCAAATCAAAGCCGGCATAATTTAAGCGGATGTTGAAGCCATAAATAAATTTAGGATTAGGGTTACCAATAACCTGTCTGTCATTAGCGTCAATTTTGCCGTCACCATTCAGATCCTGAAATTCAAGGTCACCGGCATGGGCTACGTTTCCGTTAACAGATTGTTTTGCAGCTTGCGCGTCTGTCTGGAATATACCTAATACTTTGTAACCATAAAACTCACCAAACGGCTGGCCTGCTTTTGTAATGGTTATTTGCTGATTAGGCATCATGTTAAACGCCTGATCGCCCATTGTGTAATAGTTATAACCACCATATACAGCGTCTGTAGCGGCACCACTTAGCTTGGTAACCATATTTTTGTTAAAGCTGATGTTAGCGCTTACGTCAAAGCCCAGCTTGCCAATTTTATCGTGATATCCGGCCATTAAATCAACCCCTTTATTATCTACATCGCCAATATTGGTTACATAAGGCACTGTAAATCCGCTGCTTTGAGCCAATGTAAGCGAGTATATCAGATCGCTTGTTTTTTTGTTGTACCACTCAGCGGTGAAGTAAAGCTTACCATTAAGTGCCTCACCATCAATACCGATATTGGTTTCGGTAATGGTTTCCCAATGTAAATTAGGGTTAGGAATACCGCTTAATGTATTAGCAATCTGGAACGGCTGGCCCGCCGCAAAACCTTGTGCGCCGCCTGCTATACCTGTACTGATATTAAACTGACCATAAGGTGCATTGAAAGGATAAGCACTTCCGGTATTACTGTTACCTAACTGTCCATAACTTCCGCGTAATTTCAAACTATTGACACCTGGAATGCCTGATTTAAAGAAGGGCTCTTCGCTGATTGTCCAGCCTCCCGAAACGGCCGGAAACACACCTTTTTGTTTGTTAGGGCCGAATGAAACGTCATTGGCATCCTGCCTGATAGATCCAGATATAAAATAACGCTCATTAAAGTTATAGTTTACACGTGCAAACTGCGATTGTATTAAGCTTTGAGGATCATAAGTGCCTGAAAGTGCTAAAGAAGATGCTGATGTTTGAACATAAGAATAACCATTTATACCTACCTGACTCATATTCGAATAAATATTGTTGGTTTTATCAGTAATTTGCTCATAACCCGCGGTAGCACTGATGTTGTGTTTGCCAAAACTTTGGTTATATGAAAGCACATAGTTGCTTAATAACTGACTGCTTTGCGCATATGATTTAGCCAGGTTATTAATGGGCGAGGAAACAGGTCCAAAATTGTAAGCATTTTGGAATATGTCTTCTGTTTCCAAATAATAGCTATAGCCAAAAGTGGTTCTGAAATCTAAATGAAGAGGCAATTTAATATCAGCATAAGCATTTCCCTGGAAATTGTTTTTGGTATCCTGTGCGCTGGCCGATTCTACAGCACCCAAAGGATTGGGCCCCTGAAATTGTATGCCATAACCCGGAGGCTCTGTGCCCCATGATCCATCGGGATTGTGTACCGGGATAATGGGCTGCGTGCGGAATGGCGCATTATGCAAATCTGCCTGAGCACCTACCAAAGGTGAAGTGATTCGCTGAGATCCTTGTATTTCTTCACCGATGGTGATGTATTTGCTTAATTTATAATCGGTATTAGCGCGGAAACCACCAATGTTTGAGTAGTTTTTAATAAAAATACCTGTTTGCTGGTTATAAAACCCTGAAGCCAGGTAGTTAACATTAGGCGACGCACCGGAAATGGAAATATTATAGTTTTGCTCTGTACCTTTTCTGTATAGTTGATCAACCCAATTGGTATTAGCAAGCGTATCCGTTCTGGTTGCACCCTTAAAAAATGACGGATTAACAATATTCTGCAATTTTATAAAATCGCTACTGTTAAGCAATTGAACCAGTTTTGGGTTGGTAACACCATATCTGGCGCTAAAATTGATAGATGGCGGAGCACCAACATTTGATCCCTTTTTGGTGGTTACCAATATAACACCACCTGCTGCTGCAGAGCCGTAAATAGCAGCGGATGCTGCATCTTTCATTACATCAATAGATGCAATGTCCTGGGGGTTAACGTTGTTTAAGTCAGACTGCCTAACGCCATCAACAATGTAAAGCGGATTGGGCTGATAGAATGAAGCAACGCCCCTGATGATAACCTGCGGAACTGCGTCGGGCGCTGCAGAACTCTCGATTACGTTAACGCCGGCGATACGGCCTTGTAAGGCCTCAATTGGGTTGCTAATGGGCTGATCTTTGAAAATTTCGCCCTTAACAGATGAAATAGACCCGGTAAGATCTTTCCTCTTTTGTGTTCCGTAACCAATAACAACTACCTCATTTAAGGTGCGGTTATCTTCGGCCAGTTGAACATTTATTACGCTTTGGTTATTTACAGGTATTTGCTGATTGGCATAGCCCAGCATAGAAAAAACCAATACATCATTACTGTTAACACTCAGTGAGTATTTACCGTTAATGTCTGTATTTGTTCCGGTATTTTTTTGCTTTATAGCAATGGAAACTCCCGGAAGTACTTGCCCCTTTTCGTCGGTAACTTTACCGGTTACTGTGATCTTTTGAGCCATGGCCCATGATGAACACAGTAAAAACAAAGAGCAAAAAAATAATTTTAGTAATTGTTTTTTATACATAATGCTTAAAAATTTGAGTTTGATAATTGGTTGGTTTATATGAGTAGTACATAGCGATATTGAACGCTACAAGATCATTTAGCCCGAAAGGAAGCGGGTATTATGATATTTTGTTTTTTTGGAATTTCTGCGGCATAGCAAGTCACCTACAGAAATACGCCCAAACAACCTAAAAGGTGTTCTTTTCAATTTCATGGCACAATAAGAATTTAGAAAATTTGGTTTATAACAAGTCAATTATTAAGCGCTACTGAACAGGCCGTAATTGACATATCAAAGAGAGGATATAAAAAAGAAAGTCGCTAATTTCACAGTCAAAATATAAACAAATGCGGAATATACTTATTTATAAGTAACTACAAATCAATTATTTAAAACAAATCAACAAGAAGCGAAATATAAACGCAGTATAATGTAATATAAATTTGACAAAGCTTTTTATATGGCTTTTATAGCCATTATTGCCTCTTCAAATTCGTCGTTTGAGATAATTGACCGGGCTTTGATGCGGGCTTTATAATTGTAGATGGTATTGACAGAGTACTCCAAAATATGGGCTATCTTTTCAGTATCATGAACACCGAGCCTTACTAATGCAAAAATACGCAAATCAGTATTCAATAATTGGTTTGGTAAAAGCTTCACATGATTGTCTTCGTAAAAAAGCGCATTATAGCTTTCAACAAAATTGGGGAATATTTTAAGGAAGGCTTTATCGAAATTTATAAACAGCTCCTCACGCTCTTTGGTAAGGTTAATATTATTCACCAGCACGCTGATATCCTCAAATCTTCGGGTTATCAATTTATTATCAACAGATCGTTTAAACTTATCGAGTTTGTTAATGTATTCGGAGATAAGGTTAAAATAATAACCTATATATTCTTCCTTTATCTTATTTGCTTCGTTCAGTTTATCGATACTTTCCTGCAGGTGATGATTGGTTTCGATAATTATTTTGTCGGCCGCTCTTAATTTTCTTAACTGTTTATAAATGATTACAGCAAATACAACTATAATAAGGGCTAAAATGGTAAGCGATGAGGCATAAAAGAACAGCACCTTTCGTTGCCCCTCAACAGAATTGATCCGCGAACCCGCAATTACGGGCAATATGGCACTAACCTGTATCTTTCGTTGCCTTGCGCCATAATAAATGGCATCATCCAATGCTTGTTTAATATAGATATAGGCATTTTCAACATCGCCGTTTCTGTACAGCAGCTGTGCCAGGTTAGTCATCGCAGCGGCCTCTTTGGTTGATGACCTGATATCGGCCATTGCGGCGTAAATCAATAATTCAACGGCACTGTCGGGTTCATTATTACGGATATAAATATCACTCAGGGTGGATGCTGTAACCGCATACTGATGATCGGTTAAATGATAGCTATTCACCAACGTTTTTAAATTACTGACAGCCTTTTCAGTGTTACCTGTTTTTAGCAGTTTTAAACCGGTATAATAAATATATTCAAAGGAGTTGGTTGGACATAATGAGGTGGCAGAATCAATATATTTCCCCGCCCTGATATTGTAAATTGGCGTATAATAATCGTCTTTATCAAAATCAGAAAGATCGTAATAGGTACGCGCAGTTAGTAAATAATAGTCCTTACGCGATTCTTTATCAAGCAGCTTTACGTTAACAGTTTTCAAGGTATCAAAGGTTTCTTTAAACATGCCTGATGAAAGTAGTATAAAACCAAATTTGATGCGGCTAATGGCAATTTTTGCCGGATCTTTTAAAAGTACAGCCGTCCGCTGCATTTTTTGGGCATAGTTGAAAGCTTTGTTATAATTAAAGGATTTATACTCCTCGTAAAACTTTAAATAGATATCGTATTTAAATGCCAGGTCGGGGTTGGCAGCATTATCCAGATCCTGTTGCAGCTTTTCAATCCGGGCTAATTTCTGTGAGTCAAATTCTTTTTTTTGGTCGAGTGTATTGTTCAGTCTAACCAAAAGACTATCATTCCCCCCAGCTGAAGCAGCAAAATGAAACAAAAATATAATTGAAATAAAAAGTATAAAACGCTTCATGCAAGGGTATTTAATCAATCAGAATATTCATAGCCAGTAACATAAATTTACCAGGCGGCAATCAAAATTTATAATGGTTTATTTTATAAAATTAAAAAAATTATTGATTTACCACCTATGGTTCTTCATTTTTGGAGCGAGAATTATTTGATACATAAATACAGCAATGCAGCTATGGCGGCTCCGGCAATTGGGCCCAAAACAGGGATCCAGGCATAGCGCCAATCGCTTGTTCCCTTATTTTTTATGGGTAGAATAAAATGCATTATCCGCGGACCTAAATCACGGGCCGGGTTTATGGCGTAACCAGTGGTACCACCCAATGATAAACCGATAACCCAAACCAGCAGCGCCACCGGTAATGCGCCTACGGATCCTAAGCCAATCGGTGTTTTTGTTGGTGTTATTTGCGCCCCTGAGATATAGAAAACAGTGAAGACCAACACAAATGCCCCAATTATTTCGCTGGCTATATTGGAGATATAATTGCGTATAGCCGGCCCAGTGCAAAACACTGCCAAAATACTGGCGGGATTGTTGGTACGGTTAAAATGATCATAGTACATTACCCAAACTAAAAATGAACCTATAAAAGCACCTAAAAATTGGGCCACGATATAAGGCAGCACACTAGCCCATGGAAACTTGCCTGCTATAGCCAACCCTATGGTAACGGCCGGACTTAAATGGGCACCGCTATAAGGGCCGGCTACCACTACTCCAACAAACACCGCCAACCCCCAGGCTGTGGTTATTACCAGCCAACCGCTGTTATTTCCTTTAGTATCATTTAATAAAACATTGGCAACAACCCCGTTGCCCAAAAGCATAAGTAACATAGTGCCGAGTAACTCGGCCATAAATGGTGACATTTTATATGTGGTTTATAGTGATTAAAATTTGGTTATGATCTCCCCGACCAGCTTTGTGCGGCAAACACAGCTCGTTCCCACCCAAACAAAGCTTCCTGAACTTTTGATACATCTGCATCAGGTATAAAATTTCTTTCAGACTGCCACTGTTGCTGTATCTCTTCAATATTTTTCCAATATCCAACAGCCAGTCCGGCCAGATAAGCGGCACCCAAGGCGGTAGTTTCAACAATGCGGGGTCTTATCACTTTGCAGTTAAGCAAATTGGCCTGAAACTGCATCAGTAAGTTATTGGCTGTAGCACCGCCATCAACCCGCAATTCTTTTATGTTTAAACCGGCATCAACTTCCATTGCTTTCAATACGTCAACGGTTTGGTATGCAATAGACTGTATGGCTGCCCTTGCTATATGACCGGCCGTTGTACCGCGGGTAATACCCACTATAGTTCCACGGGCATCTGGGTCCCAATAGGGCGCACCCAAACCGGCAAAAGCGGGGACAAAGTAAACACCACCAGTATCGGGCACACTTAAAGCAAGCTGTTCCACCTCGGCAGAGGTTTTTATAACACCCAACCCATCGCGCAGCCATTGCACCACGGCGCCGCCAATAAATATACTTCCTTCAAATGCGTATTGAATTTTGCCGTTTATTTTCCAGGCTATGGTGGTAAGCAGGTTGTTTTTTGATTCAATAAAATTATCGCCAATATTCATCAGCATAAAACAGCCTGTTCCGTAAGTATTCTTCACCATTCCCTTATCCATACACATCTGCCCAAATAAAGCGGCCTGCTGATCGCCGGCTATGCCGGCTATAGGGATTTTGGAGGCAAAAATGGTAGTTACAGTTTCGCCATAAATCTCGCTGGATTGTTTTACCTGCGGCAACATGCTTGCAGGTATATCAAAAATACTCAATAACTCACTGTCCCACTGCTGCGTGCGAACGTTATATAACATGGTACGGCTGGCATTGGTCACATCAGTTACATGAACATTGCCACGGGTAAACTTCCATACCAGCCAACTATCAACAGTGCCAAATGCAAGTTTACCTTGCTTGGCAAGTTCTTTAGCTCCTTCAATATTGTTTAGGATCCAGTTTATTTTTGATGCGGAGAAATAAGCATCAATTACTAAACCTGTTTTTGAGCGGATCAGTTCGCTTAGTCCGTCTTTCTTCAACTGATCACAAAACGCGGCGGTACGCCTGTCCTGCCAAACAATAGCATTATAAACCGGCTGCCCGGTTTCTCTGTTCCATACAATAGTAGTTTCGCGTTGGTTGGTTATACCGATAGCCCTGATGTTTTTTCCGTTAATGCCCATTTTAACGGTTGCTTCGGCAGCCACACCTGCCTGGGTCGACCATATTTCATCCGGGTCATGTTCAACCCATCCGGGTTGTGGAAATATCTGCGTAAATTCTTTCTGGGCTACAGACCTTATCTGGCCTTTGTGATCAAAAACAATAGCCCGTGAGCTGGTAGTACCCTGATCTAAAGCTAAAATGTATCCATCTTCCATAATATTTAGTTCATAGCTCATCGTTCATATCGGTTATGAATAATGAATTGCCTAACGGTTTATAATTTGGTGCCGTTAAGTTACACTTAAACTATGAACTATCAATAACGAATTATGAACCCATTAGTAAATATCCTTCGGCCAGGTAAATAAAGTCGCTTACCTGCGTATTTTCCCAGGTTTCATCTTTTTGCATTTCTGCGGCCATAAGCTTAGCTACTGTTGGCGCCATTTCAATAGCAGCCCTGGCATCTAAAAATAATGCCCTTAGCCGGCGGGCTAGTATGTCTTCAACTTTGCGGGCCATTTCATTCCGTATCGCCCAAATCACTTCGGCCTGAATATAATCCAGACGCGGGTGGAGTTTTTTTACCCATTCGGGATTTTCGTTCAGCAAGTCAAGTACAGCTTCCATATCGCTGCCGTATACATACAAATGGTCGCTGTAATCCACTCCGGTTTTACAGCCGTGAATTAAAAGTTGCTGCGTTTTGCATTTTGATGGCGATAAACCGGCAACGGTAATCACTTTGTCAATTGTATCTTCTGCCATTTTGCGGTAGGTTGTCCATTTTCCACCTGTTATAGTAACCAGGCCCGATGCCGATACAATAAGCTTATGGCTGCGCGATATTTCTTTAGTTGATGCTGATCCTTCGCGGGGCGCAGAAAGTGGCCGTAAACCCGCGAAAATACTTCGTATGTCTTTGCGGGCAATGGGATGTGTAAGATATTTATTTACGTTACGCATCACAAAGCCAATTTCCTCTTCCAGCGCAACGGGTTCCAGGCTATGTTCATTAAGCGGTGTATCTGTAGTACCAATCAGCAATTTTCCGTGCCAGGGCAACACAAAAAGCACGCGGTCATCGTCTGTTTTGGGTATCATCAGCGCATCTTCGCCCGGCATAAAGGGCTTATCAACAACAATATGAATACCCTGACTTGATTTTACCAATGGTTTTTTATGCGGTTCATCTTTTTGAAGCAAATCGTCAACAAAAACACCTGTGGCGTTAACAACCGCTTTGCTCCTGATATGATAAGTAATACAAGTCTCTTTGTCCTTGGCTATAACGCCGCTTATCTTTCCATCGGTTTTAAGTAAATCAATCACTTTAAAATAATTCAACACCGTTGCTCCCTGCTCCAAACAGGTTTGAGCGAGATTAATTGCAAGACGAGAATCATCAAACTGTCCATCATGAAAAACAACACCTCCACGAAGATTTTTAAAGTTGACACCAGGCAGTCGCTGTTTTGTTTCTTCTTTAGAGATATGCCGCGATTTACCAAAACTCAGCCTGCCAGCTAACAGATCATAAAGTTTTAATCCGATGGTATAATAAGTGCCCGTCCACCACTCGTAATTGGGAATAATCAACGATTCATTTTTCACTAAATGTGCGGCATTTTTTAAAAGCAAGCCCCGTTCGTACAGCGCTTCTTTTACTAAGCTGATATTTCCCTGAGCCAGGTAACGCACCCCACCATGAACCAATTTGGTGCTCCGGCTGGAAGTTCCTTTGGCAAAATCGGCTTGTTCAAGCAGTAATGTTTTATAACCGCGTGAGGCGGCATCCAACGCAGTGCCCAAACCTGTTGCGCCACCGCCAACTACTATTACATCCCATTCAGTTTCAGGATTTATTACAGTTTCAACTAATTTTTCTCTTTGCGTATTAACCACGATATTTTAAGCTGGATACAGATTTAGTTACAACCAACGGCTGCAATTCAAATTTAAAAAACAGCCCGGTCTTATTTGCACCATAACCGCGCCAAATGAAAAGGATAACACTTTATTAACTGGAAATATACAATAAGCAGGTTAGCTGTACCCATTACTTAACACGCATTAATATTGGATAAGGGTATAAATCCTGATGCCTTACAGCTATACAACATTCACATATAACCAATAACTTTAATTAACAACCACAACTATTTGATTATTAATAATAATTAACCAATAGTTTATTAGAAATCAATATAGTAAAACTGGTTATTCTACTCCTTTTACATTCATTTGAATGGTATAGATAGCCGTTGAAGCGTTGATAAAAAGTATGTTTTTATGCGCGCCGCCAAAACACAGGTTAGCCGTCCATGGCTCATCAATTATAATATGCGCTATCTTTTTTCCTGCCGGATTGTAAATGGTTACACCCTTGCCGCACAAATAAACATCTCCCCTTTCATCCAATGTCATTCCATCCGAACCCTGGTTAACAAAGATTATGCGGTTGGCCAATGTTCCGTTTTTATTGATAGTATATTTGTAAGTTTTATTATCGCCAATGTCAGCCACGTACAGATATTTCCCGTCAGGTGTACCTACAATTCCATTTGGCTTTTTTAAATCAGCATCAACAATTATGGGTTGTTTAGCGCCTTTGGGTAGGTAATAAACCTTTTGTCCATCAAGGTCGGACTTGGTACGCGTCCAGTATGGCCGTTGATAATAGGGATCGGTCATATAGATCCCTCCTTTTGCATCAATCCAAATATCATTGGGGCCATTCATTAAATGCCCGTTATAATCGCTCAAAAGCACTTTAATACTTCTATCCTTCCCGATAGACCAAAGCTGGTCTTTTTCGTCGGCACAAGTCACCAAATCACCCTTCTTGTCAAAATACATCCCGTTACTCCTGCCTGCACTGTCTAAAAACACCGATAATTTACCATCCGTACTATACTCCCATATTTTATTATTAGGTTGATCCGTAAAAAACACATTACCTTTTTTATCAACTGAAGCCCCCTCGGTAAAACTAAATTGCCTTGATATTAATTGGGGTTTGGCCAAAGTATCAAACAATAAAGTATCCTGCCCAAAAACAGTTGATGACATCTGAACAAACATTGCAATAGCTGCAAATAAAAATATACGACGCATAAAAATTATAAATAAAAGTTTTCTTAATTCAAATTCACCTTAACAACATCACACTAAATATTTTATACCGATATAGATTAACAATCAATTCAGATATTTTTACTGAGTTGTCCACTGCCAATAGGTATACGATCATCATCAGGCAAATGCTGCGGGCTAAAGTAATTGTTTTATGGAGAAGTTTTAAGGACAGCCATCTATGATCTTCAAAACTAATCTCCGATTAAAATCCTGCTTACTTTATCCAATATTTTTATGACTTTTGGCTTTGATACTAAAAACTTCAAACTAAATGAAACGAAAGTCACTACTTATCTTACTCTCAATAGTATTTCCTTTTTTATTAAAAGCACAAGACAAGTTGATCTATAAAGATCAGTCACAACCGATAGATGTCAGAGTAAAAGATTTAGTTTCCCGTTTAACTTTAGAAGAAAAGGTTAGTTTGCTGGGCTATCAAAGTAAGGCTGTACCCCGTTTGGGCATACCGGCCTATAACTGGTGGAATGAGGCGCTGCACGGTGTTGCGCGGGCTGGCGAGGCAACTATATTCCCTCAGGCAATCGGAATGGCTGCAACCTTTAATAATGATTTATTGAAGCAGGTTTCAACCGCCATATCAACCGAGGCAAGGGCCAAGTATAATTTAGCCATAGCACAGGATCGTCACCTGCAATACATGGGCCTCACTTTTTGGACACCCAATATCAACATCTTTCGCGATCCGCGCTGGGGCCGCGGGCAAGAAACCTACGGCGAAGACCCTTATTTAACTGCCACCATGGGCACTGCCTTTATAAAAGGGTTACAGGGCGATGATCCGCGTTATTTAAAAACATCGGCCACTGCCAAACACTTCGCAGTACATAGCGGCCCGGAGGCAACGAGAGATTATTTCGATGCCTCTGTAGACGAAAAAGATTTGCGCGAAACCTATTTATATGCTTTCCACGCGCTGGTAAATGGTGGTGTTGAATCTGTAATGAGTGCTTATAACCGGGTTAATGGGGTACCAAATTCCATTAACAAAATGCTGTTAACCGATATTTTGAGAAAAGAATGGGGATTTAAGGGCCACGTGGTTACCGATTGCGGCGCATTGAACGATGTATACAATACGCATAAAACCTTGCCGGGTCCGGTAGAAACAGCCGCGGCAGCGATAAAAGCAGGCATTAACCTGGATTGCTCTACCGTTTTGCAGGAAAATGCCGTAGAGGCCGTTAAACGGGGGCTACTTACCGAAAAAGAAATCGACAACGCCTTATCAGCTTTGTTGCGTACCGAATTTAAACTTGGATTTTATGATGATTTATCCTCCTCACCATTTCATACTTATGGTGCCGATAGCGTAAACAACGCGGCACATATTGCATTGGCGCGCAAAGCGGCGGCGCAAAGCATGGTGCTATTGAAAAACGACCATAATGTTTTACCACTTAAAAAGAGCAACTATTCCAGTATTATGGTATTGGGTCCAAACGCTGCCTCGTATGATGCTATGGTAGGCAATTACCATGGCACCAGCAAAGTGATCAATTTTGTAGAAGGTATAACAGCAGCTGCCGGCCCGGGTACACGGGTAGAATATGATCAGGGATCGGACTATAAAGACACCACTCATTTTGGTGGCACCTGGGCAGCGGGAAACTGCGACGCTACCATTGCTATTATCGGCTTATCCCCGGTTTTGGAAGGTGAAGCGGGCGATGCCTTTTTATCAGAAGGTGGCGGTGATAAAAAGAATTTGAGCCTGCCCGCAAGCGAAATTGCATTCATGAAAGAGCTTAGAAAATCTGTTAAAAACAAACCCCTTATTGCAGTGATAACTGCAGGCTCAGACATTGACATTGACGCTATAGCTCCTTATGCCGATGCTATTCTGTTTGCATGGTATCCAGGCGAGCAAGGCGGAAATGCACTGGCCGATATTGTTTTTGGCGATGTATCACCATCCGGTCACCTGCCACTTACCTTTTATAAATCTTTAAGCAATTTACCGGCTTATAATGATTATAACATGAAAGGACACACCTACCGTTATTACAGCGGTCCGGTACAATATCCGTTTGGCTTTGGTTTGAGCTATACATCTTTCAACTATTCACAAACCGGTAATTTAAAAATCAAGTACCAAAGCACCGATACCCTTGCGGTAACCATACAGGTGAAAAATACAGGAACGACAGACGGCGACGATGTGGTGCAGGTTTATATCAAGTATCCGCAGGTTGACCGTATGCCTGTAAAAGAGTTAAAAAGCTTTAAACGCATTTCGGTGGCTAAAGGGGATACGCAAACTGTTACCCTAAAAATACCAGTTGCTGAATTGCAAAAATGGGACATGGCAAAACATGGTTGGAAAATTTATCCCGGCGATTATAAATTAATAATAGGCGAAAACTCGCAGGATGAAAAACTAATTTTGCCCTTTATTGTGAAATAAACTGAAACTGCGTTTTGTACTCAAAAGAAGAAGCATCTCTATTAAAACAAGCCTTTTGGACAACATTTGGTCAATATATTTCCCCGCAGCTTTCTACTGAAGGCTTGCGGGTAAACTGGGTGAACTATAAAACAGGCATCAAACATATTTTCTTCAAAATGCAGGCCGATAAGAGCTCTGCTTCCATAGCTATTGAGATCACTCATCCCGATGCGGGTATCCAGGAATTGTTTTTTGAGCAATTTCTGGAATATAAAAATATCCTTACCTCTTATCAGAACGAACCCTGGGAATGGGAACTGCATAGCACAGACGAATACGGCAAAACCATCAGTCGCATCTATAAACAAATAGATGGCGTTAGCATCTTCAACAAAAACGACTGGCCAGAACTGATCTCCTTCTTTAAACCCCGCATTATTGCTTTGGATGAGTTTTGGAGCGATGCCAAGTATGGGTTTGAGGCGTTGAAGTAGTGTCTGAACCGGAATTTATCGAATTATCTGAATCATCAGCACTCATTTGACGAATTTATAATGATGCCAAATTCAGGTTTAATGCATTGGCGGCATTCATTCTGTAAATTCTAAAATTCTGTTTCGGATATTTTTTGCTAAATTTGTTAGCATGAAGCGTTCGGGCAGTGCAGATTTACCTTTACATTATGGCTATGTACCCACATGGCTTGCCGAGCGAATGGCAAAGCTGGGACTGGCTGTAGTAGAAAATATAGTGCTTGATTATGGAAAAGATGAAGTTCTTCGCCGGCTGAGTGATCCGTTTTGGTTTCAAAGCCTTGGCGCAGTAATGGGGATGGACTGGCACTCTTCGGGAATTACCACGTCGGTAATGGGAGCGTTAAAACGTTCTGTTAATCCTCATAGCAAGGAGTTGGGTATTTACATTTGTGGTGGCAAAGGCAAACATTCCCGACAAACGCCAAATGAACTGCTGAGCATCAGCGAAACTACCGGCCTCAATGGCGATTACCTGGTAAAATGCAGTAAACTAAGCGCAAAGGTTGATAATACCGCTATTCAGGATGGATTTCAGTTGTATACGCATAATTTTATTTTAAGCAGCAGCGGTCAATGGGCGGTTGTTCAGCAAGGTATGAGCGATGCTACCAGCACCGCACGCCGTTATCACTGGCATTCTGAAACGCTTACTTCTTTTGTTGATGATCCGCATACTTTCATCTATGGCCAAAACACCGGAAACATTCTAAACATGGCCGATAAGCAGGCCGCCGCATCCCGAAATGGCATAATGCAAATTGCACAGGAAAATCCGGAGCTGATGCTAAAAGAGATTAACAAACTGGTTATGCCCGCCCATCATGATGTACGGGCAAAAGATGTTGATTTGAAGCGACTGGGAGCCGTTTTATGGCTGGCACAGGAAAAACAACCAAAAGATTTTGAAGAGTTATTGCTGCTGCAGGGATTGGGACCACGTACTTTGCAATCGTTAGCATTGGTTAGTGAAGTAATACACGGCACACCGTCAAGATTTAAAGACCCGGCCCGATTTTCCTTCGCTCATGGTGGTAAAGACGGGCATCCATTCCCCGTGCCTGTTAAAGTATATGACGAAACCATTGGCATATTGCAAACAGCCATTTACAAAGCTAAGCTGGGCATTTCCGAAAAAAATGAAGCTATTAAACGTTTAACACAAATAACGCAACAAGCTGAAGACAACTTTATTCCCAATGCGAATTTTGATAAGGTAATTGAGCAGGAGCGGGAAAACTCATGGAAATATGGGGGCCGGACTGTAATGGGAAAAGCACAACCGCCTGTGCAACAGCAGTTAAAGTTATTTTAGCATTTTAAGGAATATTGATTTTAATAAAAAAGTCATATTCTTAATATTTGGATAATTAAATCAGCAAATAGTTGCAATTGTCATAATTATTTGCAACATTTGATAAAACAATATCAAGCTGGAATTGTTATTGATCTATTAAATTTAATTTTAATTATTATGAACCGCAAGCTACGTGTTGAATTTTTAATTGGAAATGGCTTCTTAGCAGTAAGAATTGATAACAAATATTACGGTAAAGTACCTGATAACTTCAATTTAAAACCGGTTTATGTTCCGGTAAAAGCAAGGAAATTTTAAGCTTTTTAGCTGTAAAATATAGTATAACCTATAAGTTGATGAAACTTATAGGTTATTTTTTTATAAGGCGGTTTCAGTTATAAAAGCAGCAGATATATTTTTCCAGATATCATCGGCAATAGCTTCTGGCGAGCGGTTGCCATCGGTAACTAAAACCTTCTCTTCGTCTTTCAACAAATCCATCACCTCAAAATATTTACCCCTCACCTGCTGAAGATTTTCTAAAGTTTCATAAAGCTCAGTGGTGCTTCTGCCCTTTTTTATCCGTTCAATACTCACTTCGGCAGAAATATCAATATAAATATTCAAATCTGGCCGTAGCAGGTTTGCGCTTAATGAATTAGCATCAATAATCCATTTCAAATCCATATATGGACTTTGATAAGCGTATGACGAAAGATAATACCTGTCGGTTATTACCGTATAGCCTTTTTCTAGTTTCTTCAATATGCCGTCAGTTTTATTTAGCAGGTGATCCAACCTGTCGGCCACAAAAAGTGCGGCTATCGTTCGGTGATCAGCCTCCATCCGGCCACTAAAAACCTCTCTTATCATTTTGCCTATGGGGCGTTCAGACGGTTCACAGGTTATATAAACCTGGTGCCCGGCTACTGTAAGTTTATCGGCCAATAATTTAACTTGGGTGCTTTTTCCGCTTCCATCAATACCCTCAAAGGCTATAAAAAAGTTTTTCTTCATTAAGCTGTCTGTATTTTGCCAAATATAAGGGCAAAAATGAAGTTTTAGCGAAGCAGATAGAATACTTTGCCTCTTACTTTTATTTTAACGACAACAATATCGCCTTAGCGGAATCTAAATGCATCTTTATAACAGGCAGCGTAGCGCCAGCAAATTTACTTATATCGCTATCTGTGTTATGACTGGCGTCTGTAAACAACTTTACGGCAACCGTATGATCATTAACCATCATCTGTACATAATCTTTATCAAACGCCGCCCCTGTCTTTTTTGAAAGATCTTCTATTAACAGCTGATGCTCGGCATTAACAGTATCACCGGCCAAAACTTGTTTTTCTTTTTCTATTTTTTTTAATTTATCCTCAGCCGTTGTGTGATCGTCAATCATCATTTTCGCTAGCGCGATAACTCTTTGATTATTTGAATTGGTAATGGCAGTTCCCGATGCCTTTATCTCGGTGATACTACCTTCTATTCCATTTTTTATAAATAACGCGCCCGCCTCATCAACTGTAGGGTTATAATTTTTAGCATGCCTGTTATTGCAGGCTGTAACAAATAGTAATGTAACTAATCCAAAAACCGGGATAATTGAATGCTTCATTTTAAATTTTGAAATTTAGGGGTATATAATAATAGTTTTAATCGGGATTACAATTCTGTGACAATTTAGCAAAATAGTTGAATAGCAAATAGAAACTGAAGCTAAAAACAAAAATTTATTTTAAAGCAGGCGATCAAATCTTTATAATTTTACTTTTCATCCTAAAATCATTACCTCATGACGGATATTCATTCATTTCAATTAAAGGCAGAAACATTTAGAAACCTTCATTTACGGAGCGGCATATTTGTTATCCCTAACCCATGGAACGCAGGTTCGGCAAAAATATTAGCCCAGCTTGGATATGAAGCATTAGCTACCACAAGCGGCGGACTGGCATTTTCATTAGGTGTACCGGATGGAAATGCCTTAATAACGCGTGATGCCAGCTTGCAAAACGCGGCAAGTATTGTTAACGCTACACATTTACCGGTTTCCGCGGATCTGGAAAATGGTTATGGCGCTGATCCGGCTACTTGTGCCGAAACAATAAAATTAGCTGCCGGAATTGGTTTAGCAGGAGGATCAATTGAAGATGCTACCGGAAATGATGATGATCCTATTTATCCGTTTGAGCTGGCTGTTGAACGTGTGAAAGCTGCTGTTCAAGCAGCTCGCATTCTGCCGCAGTCGTTTACGCTGACCGCCAGGGCCGAAAATTTTTTGCATGGCCGTCCAGACCTTAAAGACACCATCAAACGACTGGAAGCATTTGCTGATGCAGGTGCCGATGTGCTTTTTGCACCTGGATTAAGAACATATGAGGAGATTGAGTCCGTAGTTAAAGCAGTAGCCCCACGGCCGGTAAATGTGATAATGGGCATAGCCAATACTAATTTCACTATTGACAAACTGGGGGAAATTGGGGTAAAACGGATTAGTCTGGGTTCTTCTTTGGTGAGGGCTGCTTACAGTTCTTTTTATTTAGCGGCAGAAGAGGCATTGAAGAAAGGAACTTTTACCTACTCGGATAAAGCAAAACCATATTCTGATTTTAATGAACTTTTCAAAAAATAAACTTAAAACCCCGATCCTAAAACAGAATCGGGGTTTTAAAATCAGCCTAAGCTAAATTACGGCCGGCATTCACAATACCGTATACTGTTCGGATAACCAGTTTGTTATAAATTTTAATTAATTCTTCATCGTTGCAATTATTTAGGCACTGCAATGCATAGTGCTGTATAATTACCAGTGGCAACACTATTTTCTCGCGGATAGCAATAGATCGGCGCTCAACGGGGTATTCCTGCATTAAAACCGCTGTTCCTGTTAGTTCCAACAGCATAGCTTTGGTAAGTTCAAATTCGTCCTTTAATAATTTCCAGAACTGCCCAAATTTCTTGTCTTTTTCCAGATAAGCCGTTACCCTGAAATCAGATTTAGTCATGGACATGGTGCAATTGTCAACCATGGTCTTAAAAAAACCTGATGAATTGTATAGTTCTTTTATCTCGTTCCAGTTGCCGTCTTCTTTCATCTTGTTTAGGGCAGTACCAACCCCATAAAAGCCCGGTATACTTTGTTTCAACTGGCTCCATGAGGTTACAAAGCTAATGGCGCGTAAATCTTCCAGCTTCAACTGTGCATCTGAATTACGCTTGGTTGGCCTGCTGCTAATGTTAATGTGCGATAATAATTTGAGCGGACTAAATTTCTCCAGATACTCCACAAACAACGGATGCTGGCGGAGATCGATAAAAAGCTTAAAGCTTTCATCAGCCATGGTTGAAATCAACTCTTTGTGCCTGTCATCCAGTAAATCGTGCTTATTGGGATTTAATGCTGATGTGATACCTGCATTAATTAACTGTTCCATGTTAAACCTGGCTGTTTCAACCGAGCCATACTGCGAACTTACAGTTTGCCCCTGAATGGTTAACTGGATATGTTCATTGGCTATTTCTTCGCCCATTGAAGCATAAAAACGGTGTGTTTTACCACCCCCACGTGCCGGTGGACCTCCCCTGCCATCAAAAAAAGCAAGTGACACACCATATTTGCGAGCCATGGCCGTAAGTTCAACCTTGGCCTGATAAATGGACCAGTTAGCCATTAAATAACCACCATCCTTGGTACTATCAGAGAAACCCAGCATGATGCTTTGCAGGTTGCCCCTGTTTTTTAAATGCTCTTTATAAAATGGGTGGGTATACAACAATTCCATCACACCGGCTGCATGTTTTAAATCGTTTACAGTTTCAAACAGTGGCATAAAGTCAACGCTCAGATTGTCTTTTTTCCAACCGCTCCACAAAAACAAATTGATTAACTGCAATATATCTGATGCTTGTTGGCAGTTACTGATAATAAAGCGCTGACATGCTTTTTCTCCGTTGGCATGCTGAATTTCTTTCATCAGCCTGATGGTATTCAGGGTATCGCACGTCAATTTCTCGGCATCATTCGGGCAATAAAAATCAGCCTCATTAAATTGAAGACTTTCTAACTTAGCTTTTTCATCCAATTCGTTGTAAGCCTCAGTGAGCTTGCTGTTAATTTCGGTTTGTTTGATGGAAAAGTTAAATACGTTACGCAAAACACGGCTATCCTGCCTGATATCCAGCGTAGCGAAATAACAGCCGAAAAGCTGCACCTTCTTAATCAAATCATCAACAATATTTACAAAAAGGCTATCGTGACTGGTAAGCAGCGTATGTTTAATTGATTGCAGCAAATCCAGTATCTCATTCTGCAAATTGGCCGGGGTGTGCTTGTTATTGGCATTATCATAAATAATCTGCTCCAAAGCGGCCACCGCTTTTTCAACCCCGCGGAAGGTGATTCTGCGCTTTAATACTCTTATATCACGATAGTAACAACGAAATACCCTTTGCCTTAAAAAGCTGGCAACTGCCCTGGTTGTTTCGGTAGTTACATTAGGGTTGCCGTCTCTATCGCCGCCTGGCCAGAAGCCCAGCTCAAGCAGCTGGCCACTGCGGTTGGCGTTTAAATCAAACTCTTCATCGAGTTTTGATTGGATGCCCGATACGGCGTGATAAAATATATTCTCCAAAAACCAGGCAAGGCTCACCGCCTCATCAACCGGTGTTGGCGATGTTTTATTAAAAAATGGCGTTTTACCCAATTGCTGCAACAAAACGTCGATATTATTAATATCGTTGGTTTTAAGCGCTTCAATCAAATCGGTCATTATACCCAATATACTGCCGGGGTAAAATTGTGTCGGGTGTGCCGTTAGTACTAATCTTAATGAAAAATCATTTAATTTTTCGCTGATATCATCTCTGGCCTGATCACTTACTGCGGCCTGCTGCAATAGACTCTGCAGAGTACCACTATCGTCAGAGCGGCCGATTTTATTGAATGACGAGTCCTCAATAGCATCAAACAATACCACTTGCCTTTCAATATACTGTATAAAACGAAACAGACGGTTTATTTGCTCCTGATGATCAATATCAGGAACATATTTTTTAAAAAACGAATCGATTATTGCCGTTGGTGATACTTCACTACTTACTTCCTTTTCGCAGTGGGAGCTAAAAAATGGCAGTAAAATACCGGTATCTTTTACCTGATAAAAAGGCAATGTTTGAAATAAGCTGTTATATAACTCAAAGCGCGTTACAACTTCATTATTAAAAGCTGTTTCTCTTTGGCTGAGTTTTAACGTTAAAGGCATATCAGGATAAGTTGGATATAAAAACTAAGTTTATTATAATTGGTGAAATAGCAGCAGATATTATTTATCAAATTGGCCCTGCTTTTCAGGGCGTGAATTTAAATATCTAAAGGCTAAATTTATAAAAAAATGAGTAATTTATAATACCTATTGAATATTAATGCAATATTTATTAAAAAATAGCCTATAAATTTAATTTTTGCAAATTTACCAACCGCTTTTAACACAAAAAAAACGTTTATGAAAACAAACTTCAGGGAGATAAAAAGCTTTTTTTACAGCCAGTATTTCTCTGATGGGTTGCGCATGACTATAGGCATACTACTACCCTCGCTGGTATTTATTCAATTTAAACACTTTGATATTGGGTTAACCCTTTCTTTAGGAGCGCTTTGTATTTGCACCATTGACAGCCCTGGCCCGGTAACGTATAAGCGCAATGCCATGGCTTTTGGAAATTTGTTTCTTTTTGTGGTCGCTGTTACAACGGGTTTTGCCCGGTTAAACCTGTTTACATTAGGCATCGAGATCGCTTTATTTTCCTTCTTGTTTTCAATGTTCACCGTTTATGGAAACCGCGCGGCTTCGGTGGGTACCTGCGCGCTACTATCCATGATATTTATGATGGATAAAGCGGCTGCACCCAACGATGTATTGCCTTTGAGCGCTACTATACTAGCCGGCGGCCTTTGGTATATGGTTTTTAGCCTGGTATTTTTTGGTATAAGACCCTATAGGGCGGCTCAACAGGTTTTGGGAGAGAATATTGCTGATATAGCGACTTTTTTAAGAACAAAGGCTGATTTTTATTTGCCCGATACTGACATTGATAAGAACTATCGTACACTGGTTTCACAGCAGATAGCCGTTAGCCAGCACCAGGATGCTGTGAGGGAGCTGCTTTTTAAAAGCAGGTTAATGGTGAAGGAATCAACAAATACCAGTCGGGTACTGGTACTTACGTTTGTCGATCTGGTGGATATGTTTGAACAAATAATGGCTACCCACTATGACTATGAAAATATCAGGGAAAAATTTAGAGCAACAGGAATACTAACCGATATATCGGCCATTATACGCCAAATGGCCGACGAGGTTGATAATATTGCCTATATGGTTTTAACTAACAGGCACAACCGTAAGCAGTTTGATTTTGATCCGCTTTTAGAGCAGTTGAAAGTAAAAATAGACGATATTAAGACCAATGACCAAACAGCTACCAATATCGCGCTCAAAAAAATACTGATTAACCTGCGCGATTTGAATGACAGGATAAAAAGCATTGGCAACTATTATCATTTTAAATCGTCAAAAAACTTAATTGAACCTGCGAAAAACAAGCTGGAGTTTTCAAAATTTGTACCGCAGCAGGATTACGCGCCTCATGTATTTTTTGATAACTTTTCATTTGGCTCAGCAGCTTTTAAACATGCATTACGAGTGTCATTAGTATGCATGATAGGTTTTATAACGGCTAAAAGTATTTCGCTTGGACACCATAGCTATTGGATTTTATTAACCATTATTGTTATACTAAAGCCAGGTTTCAGTCTTTCCAAACAGCGCAATTATCAGCGACTTATCGGTACCATTTTTGGTGGTGTTATAGGTATCGTCATCTTGCTATTTATTCCTGATAAAAGTATTCAGTTTGGTCTTTTAGTAATACTGATGATTGGCACCTACAGCTTTTTAAGATTAAACTATGTGGTAAGTGTTATTTTCATGACGCCATATGTACTCATCCTGTTTAAGTTTTTGGGTGTTGGGTTGGTGGTAAAAGAACGAATAATAGATACAGTTATCGGGTCATCAATAGCATTTATTGCCAGTTACCTTATTTTTCCAAGCTGGGAGTTTGAAAAGATACAGGATAATCTGGCCGATGTTGTTACTGCCAATATTAATTACCTGGTAAAAATTGCGGAAACTATTTTGGGGAGACAAGTGGGCAGTATTGAATACAAACTAGCCCGCAAAGATGTATTCGTTAAATCGGCCAATTTATCTGCCGCCTTTGAGCGCATGACCTCGGAGCCAAAAAGCAAGCAGCGCAAGATAAAAGAGGTGCACAAATTTGTAGTATTGAATCATATTTTGTCGTCATACATCGCTACAATAGCATCCTCGGTATCAAATAAAACCTTGCTACAAGCACCTGCAGAAAATTTAAAGATGATCAAAAAAAGCATCGCAGTATTAAACGACTGCAATAAAAAATTCAATGGGCGTATTATTGAATTTAATACAGGCAAAACTACACCTATAGTCGAAACTGAACCGCCCGTTAAACTTTCTGCTGATGAACTTTTACTGAAAGAGCAATTGGGTTTTATTAATAAAATCAGCAATGATATTGCAAGGGTGACGGATAATATTGTCAGTTAAAATTATACTTATGTGCTAATTCAACTAAAAATATAATATGTATCTTTTAGTAATATCTTTAAAAATATAATTTCCCTGCATTTTACTGTGTCCTTTAAGTTCAAGTGTTCTGACCAGCCAATTGCCGTTTAAATCATTTTGAGAATATGATATTTCCGTTGACCCTGTTAATTTGTCATTAGAGTCAAAAGTTTCTGATTTGATTTGATTACCCAAATCATCATAGGAAAAAATAATTTTTTCATTCTTAATAGCTTGTGTAAAAAACAACGCCCGATCCTCCTCAATCTTTTGATTTTTTTCATTGTAAAAGAAAATAGCTCTTTCTGTTTGATGACTACCGTCTATATAAGAGTCTTCCTCGATGCGATTTTGATTTGCATCATAAACAAAAACCATTTTCGCGTCAGTTTTTATACTGGGATTATTCGCATAAGTATCAAATTCAATTTCATTTCCCCTAGGATCGTACTTAAAGGTGTATTTACATTGAAGTTTGTTGTTTGCATCATATTGATTTTTGATGATTGTTTTATCTTTTGGATATTCAAAAACAAACTTCGTCATTAAATTACCACTCTTGTCATAAATGACTTCATCTATTTGATTCCCCTTCTCGTCAAAGTTCCTGATTCTTTTTTCCGGCGTCCCAAGGGTATCTAAATTTTCACCCCCACGATAAGTATATTCAATAACCTTTTTGACCTTACCCTTTAAACCATTTTCGGAAATATCTGTCACTTTTATTTGGGCAAAGGCAATTTGTGTGACAAAACAAATGAACGCTATACATGGGATAGAAATCTTCATATTAATTTATAATAACTCCGTTGCTAAGTTAGCCAGTTCGCTCCGCTCGCCTTTTTGCAGGGTGATGTGGGCGTAAAGGGGATGTCCTTTTGCTTTATCAATCAAATAACTCAGGCCATTACTTTCGGCATCCAGGTATGGGGTATCAATTTGATAAATATCTCCGGTAAAAACAAACTTACTGTCTTCGCCCGCTCTAGATATGATTGTTTTAACCTCGTGCGGTGTCAGGTTCTGAGCCTCGTCCACAATAAAGAATATTTTGCTCAGTGTACGGCCGCGAATGAAGGCCAGTGGTGTAATGGAAATCTTTTCGTTGACTACCAGTTCATCAATTTTGGCTTGCATTTTTTCATCGTCGGCAAACTGGTCTTTTATAAATTTCAGGTTGTCCCATATGGGGGCCATGTAAGGGTCTATTTTTGATTTAATATCGCCCGGTAAAAAGCCAATGTCTTTATTGCTCAATGGCACAATGGGCCTGGTAACAAATATCTGCCTGAAATATTTACGCTGTTCTAAAGCCCCCGCAAGTGCCAGTAAGGTTTTGCCGGTACCAGCATTACCCTGTATGGTAATCAGCTTGATATCAGGATGCAATAAGGCATGGATGGCAAAAGATTGCTCAATATTTTTAGGATGGATGTTAAATACCGGCTGCTCTGTTATTTTTTCAAGCTGTGCTGTTTTTGAATTGTAAAAACCCGCCAGCTGCCCTTTTTTTCCATCTAAAATATAAAAATGATTGCTGGTGTGTTGAATTTCAAACTGAGCGGCATCTACACTTTCGTCCTTATTAAGCTGCGTAATGAGTTTTTCGGACACTTTACCTAAGGTAGTTTCACCCGTGTAAAGCTCGGCCAGGTTTTTAATTTTGCCGGTTTCGTAATCTTCAGCATGCAGGTTAAGGGCTTTGGCTTTTAAACGTAAACAGATGTCTTTTGAAACCAGCACTATTTTCTTATCAGGATGTTCTTCCTGCAAACCCAACGCCGCATTTAAAATGCGGTGATCAGTTTTGGCAGAACCGAACACGGCTTCAGCATCAGCAGCCAAATTTTTGGTATCAATGATAACCTTAAAATTCCCTTTGTCTTTACCGCTTAGAGGCTGCCACTTGTTAATAAGCCGGTTATGCGATAATTCATCCATCAACCTGATAAAGCTTCGGGCTTCAAAGTTGCGGGTATCGTTGCCACTTTTCATATTATCGAGCTCTTCTAGTACCTGTATCGGTATAGCTACATCATGTTCCTGAAAGTTTTCGAAAGCGTTGTGATCGTATAAGATCACTGAAGTATCTAAAACAAATATTTTGGGTCTTCCGTTGGTCTTGCTTTTGCCGTCCTTACTCATGTTATGGCTAAATTAGATATTTTACGGCGGTAGGAAAAATGAAAAACAGCGCTTATCATAAAAAAGCCGTAAAAAACGAAAACGGAAGCCTCTTCTTTCGATTTGACTTCCGTTTTCTGACTCTTTGCTTAACCGTAGTTACTCAAAAAGCACCAAGTTTTGTGTAAGCTGACCGACTGCTATTCTGTTGTTCTTGCAAACATTGATTCTTTCAGTACATTAGTGGTTTTTACTCTTCTCCGTAAAAAATTGTAATCCTTTTCTAATACCCCTTTAATTATCTTTCTTTTCTAAAGCTCTCGCCTTTTATTTTCCGTATAACTCAGGCACTTCCGTGATCTTTAGCTCCCCCGAAGGTTCGCCCGATTCAATTCTGTAATCCTGTAAGGTTGTCAAAGTACGTCGTTCTTGATATTTCTAAGTTAGGTGCTGAAGCAATATTTGTCAAGTTTTATTTTTATTTTTTATTGACAGGTTTTCAACATTTTATCAACAGCCATTCTATATTGATTTATAATTAGTTTACTTGTAAATACTGACATTTTTCACACTTATTAACATCATAATTATTAACAAAAGCATTTAAAAAGTCCCATTTTCATCTATCTAAAAATTCTTAAAAACAATCTTTCTTATTAATTTTTTATCAAATAAGCCGTATTAATAAAATGGCAAGCCGGCATATAAATTCAATAATCTAAAAAAATCCACATGCAAAACGAAAAACTGATAGGTATTGATCTGGGTGCCACCAATATACGCGGGGCGATAGTAACCAACGGTAATATTAAAGAAATCATATCCCGTCGTATCCATTCAATCGGAACAGAAGAACAGGTTTTGGAGGACGTGTTTTTTATTACCGATCAATTAATTGCTGTCGATGTTAAAGCGATTGGTATCGGTGTACCCAGCATTGTCGACATAAATGAAGGGATTGTTTACGATGTACAGCACATTCCATCGTGGAAAGAAGTGCATTTGAAAGAAATATTAGAAGCGCGTTACCGGCTGCCGGTGTTTGTAAATAACGATGCCAATTGTTTTGCCCTGGGCGAGCATTATTTTGGCAAAGGCAAAAATGCTGCCGGTATGGTTGGTTTGGCTATTGGAACGGGACTTGGCGCAGGAATTATTATTAATAAAAAGCTATATGCCGGCCCAAATTGCGGAGCCGGTGAATTCGGGATGGTAGATTATTTAGACCAGAATTATGAGTTTTATTGCAGCGGGTCGTTTTTTCAAAATGTACATGGAATAAACGGAGAAACTGTATTTAAAAATGCCCGCAATGGCGACACGAAAGCATTGAAACTTTATGCTGAATTAGGTATACACATGGGCAACACAATAAAGTTGATTATGTACACCTATGATCCTGAATTGATTGTTTTAGGCGGATCTGTCGCTTCGGCATTTGAATATTTTGAACAAACCATGTGGGAACGCATTAAGACCTTTGGTTACCCTAAAAGCGTTGATCACCTAAAAATACAAACCTCTGAACTGGACAATGCCGCCATATTGGGCGCGGCTGCTTTGTTTTACGATGCGTTGTAAACAAAAAAGTCCGGAAGTTTTCATTCCCGGACTTTTCTATATTTAGCTTTTCCTGTTATCTTGAATAATTAGGTGCTTCTTTTGTGATCGTAATATCATGTGGATGGCTTTCTTTCATCCCGGCTGCTGTTATGCGTACAAATTTGGCTTTTTGCAGATCTTCGATATTGGCAGCACCGCAATAGTGCATGCCGGCACGTAAACCGCCGATGTACTGGTAAATTACTTCGGCAAGAGTGCCTTTGTATGGTACGCGGCCCACAATACCTTCAGGAACCAATTTGGTTACCACATCTGTTTCATCCTGAAAATAACGATCTTTTGAACCTTTATCCATTGCCTCAACAGAACCCATACCACGATACGATTTAAATTTACGACCTTCGTAGATAATGGTTTCGCCTGGTGATTCTTCTACTCCGGCAAATAATGAACCTGCCATTATAGAACTTGCACCAGCAGCAATTGCTTTTACAATATCGCCGGTTTGTTTTATACCGCCATCGGCAATAACCGGAACACCACGACCTTCAAGGGCTTTAGCGCACTCATAAACAGCAAACAATTGCGGTACACCAACACCTGCAACAATACGGGTTGTACAAATTGAACCGGGGCCTATACCAACCTTAACGGCGTCGGCACCAGCATCAGCAAGGGCAATGGCGGCGTCACCGGTAGCAATATTGCCTGCTATAACCTGCAAATCAGGAAATAATGCTTTTACGCTTTTAACCATGTCAATAACTCCTTTTGAATGACCATGTGCGGTATCAACAGTAATAACATCCACTCCTGCTGCAACCAAAGCTTTAACACGGTCAATATTATCAGCAGCTACACCTACGGCAGCACCAACACGTAAACGGCCAAACTCATCTTTACAAGCGTTTGGAAAGTTTTTAAATTTCTGAATATCTTTAAATGTAATTAAACCACGCAGAACGCCTTCGTTATCAACTACCGGTAATTTTTCAATTTTGTGGCTTTGCAATATTTCTTCGGCCTGGAACAAAGTAGTTCCTTGCGGAGCAGTAATCAAGTTTGCGCTGGTCATTACCTCACTAACGGGACGACTCATTTCCTTTTGAAAACGAAGATCGCGGTTAGTGATGATACCTTTTAGCTTGTGTGCGCCATCAATGATAGGAATACCACCAATTCTGTATTCGCGCATTATTTTTACGGCATCAGCCACGGTTGAGGCCTCGTGCAGGGTAACCGGGTCCTGTATCATGCCGCTTTCTGAACGTTTTACTTTACGTACTTCATCAGCCTGAGCCTGAACGGTCATGTTTTTGTGCAGAATACCTATACCTCCGGCCTGCGCAATAGCAATAGCTAAAGCCGATTCGGTAACCGTATCCATAGCGGCAGAAAGAATAGGAATATTTAGCCTGATTTTTTTTGTGAGATATGAGCTGGTGTCAACATCGCGCGGTAAAACTTCTGAATAAGCCGGGAGTAGTAAAACGTCGTCGTAAGTTAATCCTTCGGCAACAAATTTCTGGGGGTCTAATTGCATGGCAAATATTTGTTATTTGCCGGGCAAAGATACTATTTATTTCGGATTTCGGAATTCCGATTGCGGATTTATTTATTATTAAAAGCGTAACCCATTAAAATTGCCTTTTAATGACAGCGTGCAAATCAAAACAACGCTAACCTGCCACCTTTTAAATAACAATTCCGAAATCGAAATTTCGAAATCCGAAATCCTCTAATACTTCCCTACAATAACCTTGTAAAACTGATTAAAGTTTAAATATTGTTTTGCCAGTTCCTGCAAGCGTTCGGCTGAGACTGTTTTGACAGTTTCTACATAACGATCATAATAACTGTAATCCAGGCCGGCAAAATATAGGTTTTTAAACTTATCGGCATGCGAGAAAACGTTTTCCAGGCTGCCTAATAGCGAGCCTAATAAAAAGTTGCGGACCAGCGATAGCTCATCCTCGGGGATCAATTCAGTCTGCAACAAATTCAACTCTTTTTCAATTTCACCTACTGCTGCTTTACAAACATCCGCCCCTACTTCGGTAGCAATAAATAAAGCACCGCCATATTTTAATGATGACATGCCCGAACCAATGCCATAGGTATAGCCCTTATCTTCGCGGATATTCGCCATTAGTCTTGAGCCGAAATAACCACCCAAAACAGTATTTAAAACTTGTAACGCTGCAAAATCAGGATGATTACGGTTTATTGCCGGCAAGCCCATACGGATGGCCGACTGCAAAGCTTCCGGTTTCTCAATAAAATAAAAATGTTCTGCTGATGCTCTTAATTCGGGCTGACTGATGTCAGGTTGTTCTGCCGGATTAACCCAATCCTTATTAAAGGTATTGGTTATCAGCTCAAGAATCTGAGGCTCAATTTTACCGGCTATAACAATAGTACAGTTAGATGGCTGATACATTTGTTTAAAATGAAGAAGCATATCATCGCGGTGAAGCGTTTTGTAGCTATCGGCATCAGCAGCCAGCCCGTATAAAGAATCGCCATACAGCGCCTTATTAAAAGCACGACGGGCAACAAAATCGTTCTTTTGCAAGCTCACCTGTAGTTTTTGCTGCTGATTACGGATAAATGTTTCTAATTCCTTTTCGGGGAAGATAGAATCTGTCAAAATATCCTTTATAACCGGCAAAGTATGTTGCAGATGTTTGTTGAGGCTATATAAGGTAACCTGCGATTGATCATAGCCATAATCAACCTGTAAAAACGCACCATAAAAGTCAACTTTGTCTGCAATTTGCGCTGCTGTTAACGTTCCAGTACCCTCGGTAAGCATGGTATTAACGGCCACATTCAATAAAGGTTTATTTTTATCAAAACGTTGGTTTTCAAATATCCATTCTATCCTAACCAATTCCTGATCGCCTGAGTTGAAACAAAAAACGTTGCAACCGCTATCTAGCTTTTGATGAGCCGGATGTATAAGATTTATATTATCGAAAGTCCTGAATTCAGGAGCAGTTTTTCTGTCTATTGTCATTGTTTCAGGCTTTTTCGGCCAAATAAATAAGTGTTGATGAATTATCTCTTCTAAAAAACTGATTCGATAAGGTTTTAATTTCCTCTGTGGTTACCGCCAGATATTTTTCTGTCTCATGATTCAGCAGATCTGCATCGCCTAGCAACTCAAACGAGGCCAGGTTCATCGCCTTATCCAGCAGCGCCATTTCTGAAAATATCATTGTCGACTCAATCTTATTTTTCACCTTGGTCAATTCGTCGGCCGGTATCAGTTCTGTTTTAATCCTTTCCAGTTCTTCCCAAATTGCGGCTTCGGCGGTTTCTATGCTTACATTTTCAAGTGGCTTACCTTCAAACACAAACATCCCTTTGTCCAAACTCCCGGTCATGTAGGCATGCACTTCGCTGAACAAGGGTTTTTCTTTTACCAGGTTACGATATAACCGTGATGAATTACCGCGCGATAATATATCTGATATCAATTCTGCAGCATAATATGACTCGTCCAGCCTTGCTCCCATCTGAAATGCGATATAAACATCATTCAATGGTACTTTTGCAGTAACTGTACTCCGGCGCTCATCATGCTGTTCGGGCTCTTGAGGCAAGTTGCGGTGATATTTTTCGCCTGCCGGGATAGGTCCGAACCATTTTTCAGATAGCTGTTTAATAGCCTCTGTTTTTACATCTCCCCCAACTACCATAATGGCATTTTGCGGATTATAATGCTTTTTAAAGAACGCTTTTACGTCCTCTATTTTAGCATCCTCAATATGCTTAATTTCTTTGCCTATGGTTGCCCATTGATAGGGATGTTTTTTATAAACCATTGGCCTTAGTTTTAGCCAAACATCGCCATACGGCTGGTTTAAGTAACGCTGTTTAAATTCCTCAATAACCACGTTACGTTGCACCTCTAAACTCTTTTCGCTAAAAGCCAGGCTCAGCATACGGTCGCTCTCCAACCAAAAAGCAGTCTCCAGATTTACAGCCGGCAGGGTGATATAGTAGTTGGTAATATCGTTACTGGTAAACGCATTGTTTTCGCCGCCTACACGTTGTAAGGGTTCGTCATAACTGGGTATATTTACAGAACCGCCAAACATCAGGTGCTCAAACAAATGGGCAAATCCGGTTTGGTCGGCATCTTCGTCGCGCGCGCCTACATCGTATAAAATGTTCAGCACCGCTATTGGGGTAGTATTATCTTCGTGAACAAGCACCCGAAGGCCATTGTCAAGTGTGAAACGGTTGAATTTAACCATGTGTAAACTTTGATTTAACGGAAAGCAAAGGTAGAATTTTTGTTGATAGAGAGGACGGTTTGCCTGTGTGTTGATCTGAAAATTTGAAAATCAACAAATTATAACATTCAAATTATAATTTTCAAATTAGCTTATCTTTTATGGACAACCTACTCAAACAAATATCAAGTACAATTGGCAAAACGAAGGTTTTGGAATTGAGCCGTATTTTAAAGGAGGAAAACTTTGCTTTGCGAGATTTGATTGACCTTACTTTTTACCCTGATAAAGATATTGCCTTTAGGGCAGCGTGGATATTGGAAAATGTTTTTTTGCAGAGCCCAGGGCGCTATCAGCATGACCTTGAATATTTGCTTTCGCGCATTAAAGAGGTAAAACATGCCAGTTGCCAAAGGCATTATGCTAAAATATTAATGCATATAACCAGCCCAAAGGCAATTCAACCTATAAAAGAAGAACTGGCCAGCCTGAAGATGGAACAAGTTGTTGAACAATGTTTCGACTGGATGATCGACCCAAAAGTTAAAATTGCCGTTAAATGCTTTGCATCGGAAGTTTTGTTCAACCTGCGCGAATGTTATCCGTGGATAAAAGACGAACTTACCAACCAAATCACCTTCCTGATGCGCAACGGTTCTGCCGGCATACAATCACGTGGAAAACGGCTATTGGCAAAGATGTAATGGCCTGCGCGAAAACACTATTAAATTACCTGTTTCCGGTATCGTTTCCTTCCAAATGATCGCTCACCTGGTAATGATGTAATTTTGCCTCTATAGCTGATTTACTGGTATCGGCATAGGTACCAAAAGCGTTTATCAATATTCCTTTTAAATTGTATTTCAGCGAGTTTACCGCATAGATGATCGACATATCATCGGGATTACTGGCTCCTTCAAAACGATAAAACTCATCTATTTCAAAATCATCGGCAGTCATTTTAATTTTCTTCTCCCTATCATCCACTGTATCGCCTCCCAGGGTCAGGTTTTCAGTATATCCCCTTTTTATCAGGTCGTTGGTGGCGTCAACCAGGTTATTATATGTTTGCATGGTGATTTTTTTATTAAAACACGTTTATCTGATAACCGCAAAAAAACACTGTTGTTTTTTAAAAACAACATTATCAATTAATCAATACGCCTGATGTTACTCAATTTGACATTGGCATTATGCAAAACAGCTTTAAATTCAACTGTTTCCACTACCTCGAGAATAGTTTTTGGAGCAGGCGGGTCAATGATATGTTCGCTCAGATCGAGCTGAAACCACCCTACATCATGCCATTTGTTAAATTTATAGCCTACGTTTTTATTGGTGCCTATCAGGTAAAAATTCATCGCCTTATGAAACTCTTCACTTTTAGTATTGGGCAGTGTTATCCCGGCGTATACGTTTATGATATTTTGGAGCTTTAAAATTTCAAACAAGGCATCGTATAATATCCGTGCGAGCCCCAAACGATGAAAACCGGCTGCCAGATATGCCGTACATTCTGCCGACCATTGATAAGCTGTACGTGCCCTGTGTTTGCTGGCATAAACGTAACCGATAACCTGGTTATCGTATTCACATACCAACCAGGGATATTCGCCGGTTGTGGTGCTTATGCGCTCTGCAAACTCATTTAATGAAGGAACTTCATATTCAAAAGATATAACAGCATCTGTAATATACGGCGCATAAATGGCTAATACAGATGACGTGTCTTCGGGGCTTATTAAGCGAACAGAGAAATTATTATTCATTGCATGGGATGATAAACCCTAAAATAATAAATTTTTTGCTTGCGTTGCTACCCAAAAGCAGAAACCGCCGCAAAATTACTTTTGCGGCGGTTTCTATCAGTTATTTTTACATATGCCTGTTATTTAACAGGTTGTTCTCCAATATTACTTTCATTCAAAAACACAAAGTTATTATCAAACATATCCAGCTTAATTTTGCTGTCTCTATCTACTTTACCTGCCAGTATCTGTTTTGATAATTCGTTTAATATCTTCTTTTGAATTACTCGTTTCAAAGGCCTTGCACCAAATTGAGGGTCATAGCCTAATTGGGCCAGCCAATCCAGTGCTTCTTCTGATGCATCAATAGTAACGCCCATTTCGGCCAGTGTTTGCTGCACCTGTTTAAACTGCAACTTCACAATCTCAGTAATTTCATCGCGGCTAAGCGGTGTAAACATAATGATCTCGTCAATTCTGTTTAAAAACTCAGGACGGATGGTAGCCCGCAATAAATCAAACAATTGATTTTTTGTTTTGGCGATTACTTCATCTTTGTCGCTGTCGTCAAAATCCTGGAAGTTTTCCTGAATGATGTTGGAGCCAATATTAGACGTCATAATGATAATGGTATTTTTAAAATTCACCACACGGCCCTTATTATCGGTTAAACGGCCATCATCCAAAACCTGCAACAGGATATTAAATACATCTGGGTGTGCTTTCTCAATCTCATCCAGCAATATCACACTGTATGGTTTACGGCGAACGGCCTCGGTCAATTGCCCGCCTTCATCATAACCTACATAGCCCGGAGGCGCGCCAATTAGTCTTGATACCGCGTGTCGTTCCTGATATTCAGACATATCAATCCGCACCATTGAACTTTCGTCGTTAAACAAGTATTCGGCCAATGCTTTAGCCAGCTCTGTTTTACCAACACCAGTTGTTCCTAAAAATATAAAAGAACCGATAGGCTTGCGTTTATCCTGCAAACCTGCGCGACTACGGCGTATGGCGTCACTTATAGCCTCAATAGCTTCCTCCTGCCCTGCCACACGCTTGTGCAGTTCTTCTTCCAGATGCAGCAACTTTTCGCGCTCACTCTGAATCATTTTTGAAACCGGGATGCCTGTCCACCTTGAAACTACACCTGCAATATCATCGGCGGTAACTTCTTCCTTCAGCATGCGGCTATCGCTCTGGTTTTCAAGTAAAGCTGCTTTTAGCTGTTCAACTTCCTGCTGTGCTTTTACTATGGTGCCATAGCGTAACTCGGCTACTTTACCATAATCACCAGCGCGTTCGGCTTGTTCAGCTTCCTGCTTGTAATTTTCTATCTGTTCAACTTTTAGGTTGATGCCATCAACAATATCTTTTTCACCCTGCCATTTAGCACGTAAGGAATCTCGATCAGCAGAGAGGTTGGCAATTTCTACACTCAGCTCTTTTACCTTTTTATCATCCTTTTCGCGTTTTATGGCTTCGCGCTCAATTTCCAGCTGCATAATACGGCGTTCCAGTTCATCAACAGCTTCGGGAACAGAATCCATCTCTAAACGTAATTTAGAAGCAGCCTCATCCATTAAATCAATCGCTTTATCTGGTAAAAATCTGTCAGAAATATAGCGTTGCGACATTTCAACAGCTGCAATAATGGCTTCGTCTTTTATCCTCACCTTGTGGTGGGTTTCATACCGTTCTTTTAAACCGCGTAAAATGGATATGGCATCAGCGGTATCAGGTTCATCAACCAAAACCATCTGGAAACGGCGTTCAAGCGCCTTATCTTTTTCAATATATTTTTGATACTCGTTTAGAGTAGTAGCACCAATCGCTCTTAATTCGCCACGGGCCAGGGCTGGTTTTAAAATATTGGCTGCGTCCATTGCACCTTCGCCACCGCCTGCGCCAACCAATGTGTGTATCTCGTCAATAAACATAATGATCTCGCCATCGGCCTGGGTAACTTCTTTAATAACGGCCTTTAAACGCTCTTCAAATTCTCCTTTATATTTTGCGCCTGCTATAAGTGCGCCCATATCAAGCGAGTAAACCGTTTTTGATTTGAGGCTTTCGGGAACATCGCCTTTAATAATACGGAAAGCAATACCCTCGGCAATAGCGGTTTTACCAACACCCGGTTCACCAACCAGAATAGGATTATTTTTTGTACGGCGCGATAATATCTGTATTACACGCCTTATCTCCTCGTCACGACCAATAACCGGATCGAGCTTGCCAGATTCAGCATATTCATTCAGGTTACGGGCATATTTATTTAACGCGTTGTAAGTTGCTTCGGCATTTTGATCGGTCACCTTATTATCGCCCCTTAAACTGATAATGGCCTTTTTGAGGTCCTTTTCGTTTACGCCGTAGTCTTTTAAAGCGGTGCTGGTTTTATCATTTACAGATAAAATGCCCAATAAAATATGCTCGACTGATACAAACTCATCTTTGAACTCTTTCAAATACGAATTCGCTTTTTGTAAGGCCGAATTGGACCCTGATGACAAATAAGCATTACTACCGCTCACTTTTGGAAACGAACTGATCTGCTGATCGAGCGTTTCGTTTAAGCGATTAATGTTTACGTTTAATTTCTTTAATAAATAGGTGATAACATTTTCATCAACCAGTAATAAGCCTTTTAGCAAATGTGCTGTTTCAATAGCCTGCTGCTGGTTGCCAACCGCTATTTCTGAAGCCTTTTGAACAGCTTCCTGTGCTTTTATGGTAAAATTGTTAAAATTCATAGTTTTTGTTTTGAAGATTAGCCGGAAGATTACTTTGTTGAATTGAAGTGGGTATATACCCTACTTTGACTCACTCAATCAATCATCCCACTTAACCCGTACGTTTCGATCAAATCCCTTGCCAGTGCATGGTAACTGATAAATTGTCGGGCAAAATTTTAACAATCCGTTAATTTGTCATTACTTGAAAATGTGACAATTAACGTTTAACAATTAGGAAATAATACCTATTTTTGACTGCACCTATGTAATTCTTATATCGTTTGGATAAGCCATCTTTCAAAAATTTACCGGGGAAGTATAAAACTGCTTACCGACATTACTATACGGGCCAAAACCTGCTATCGGTACGTATTGCTAGTGTTATTTTTTTAACATTGAACGTTATTATACGCGCAATGTATTTTATTTTTCCGCTTAGCCTTACCAAAGCCGAGAACTTTCCCGAGTTTAATGTAGCCAATTGGGTGTTTATTGTCAGCGGTGTTTTATATTACCTATTAAGCAATATTCTGATCGAAAATTTCGAAAAAAACAAAAAGTCATCTGCCATAATGTCGTTTTTCGTTTTCTCATTTGCGTTGTATCTGATGTCGTGCGGTATGTATTCAAGTTTCATCGCTACGTCCGATCCTCGTAATGCACTCACATTATACCTGATAGCACTTATTGTTGTTAGTATTTTGTTTGTTTTTGAATATTTTGAAACCATTATACTGATGGTTGCGGCCGAAATGCTGTTTACATCGTTACTTATTCACAGCCATGCCTTTGATACCGAAATGCTTTACAACCAACTCATTTCGTTTATTTTACTGTGTGGTTTTTATCTTATTTCGCGATATTTTTTTACTTATAAGGCCAATTATTATTTACAGCTGATAGAGATCAGGGAGAAAAACCTGGAGATTGAACGTGGCAGTGAATTCAAAAGCCAGTTACTCGGCCTGGTTGCACACGATTTGCGGAACCCTATAGCCGCTGTTGAATCTATTGCCATGATGATGGAAATGGACGAAATTAATGAGGATACCCAGGAGAACTTAGATATGATGAAAGCATCGTGTGTTAAAGCGCGAAGCATTATTGACGAATTGCTGGAGGCGGCCCGCAACGAAAACACGCTTGAATTTGTAACCAAAAGAACAGAACTCAACAAGTTTTTAATTGATATTGCCAACCTCTGGAAAATACAAAAAGACACGAAAAATATTGAACTCATCAGCAGAGCAATGCCTGCTTATGCCATGATTAACCTGGAAAAATTTCAGCGCGTTTTGGATAACCTGATTGGCAATGCGCTGAAATTTTCAAAACCGAATGCAAAAGTTGACATAACACTCGGCAAAAATAACCGGCACGTAATTATTGAAGTTCGGGATCGTGGTATTGGTATTCCGAAAGAAAAACTGTCTATTATTTTTGATCCCTTTACTAAAGCCGGCAGACCCGGACTCAATGGCGAACAATCAACTGGGTTAGGTTTGAGCATTGTTAAGCAAATAGTTGACAAGCACAAAGGCAAAATTGAAGTAGAAAGCAAAGAAGGCGAAGGATCAACTTTCAGAATTTTGTTACCTGAGGTTGAAAGTTAGAAATCACGCTGCCTTTATAAAGTTTTAAATACTATTTATGGTTAATATCAGTTTGGTTCAGTTTACCCCTGTTTGGAATGATGTGCCTGGGAATTTGCAGCAAATAGCCTCGTTGTTGAAAGGTGTACAAACTGATATTATTGTATTGCCCGAACTTTGCACCACCGGATATTCCTTCATCACCCGCGAAGAAGCTATAAATGCTGCGGAAGATTTGAGCGATGAGAGTATTGCATTTTTTAAACAACTGGCAAAGGAATATCAGGCCATGGTTATTGCCGGGTTTGTTGAAAAAAGTGCCGACAAGATTTATAATGCTGCCTTGATAGCTCTTCCCAATGGCGAAGTAAAATCATATCGCAAAACCCACTTATTTTTCCGCGAAAAGGAATGTTTTAATGAGGGCGACTCGGGCTTTTTTGTGGTAGAGCATCCATTAAAAGACTGCAAAGTGGGCATTATGATATGTAACGACTGGCGTTATCCAGAAGCCGCAAGAAGCCTGGCTTTGTTAGGAGCCGACGTAATCGCCTGCCCATCCAACCTGGTTACCGACGTTTGGCGAATAGGTTTACCAGCCCGTGCATTGGAAAATAAGGTATTTGTGGCTGTAACCAATCGCTGCGGTACCGAAATCCGTCAACTGGAAGATGGCAGCACCCAAACCCTTACTTTTACAGGTGGCTCCGTACTTTACAACTTTACCGGCGAACCTATTGAGCAGGCCGATAAAACAGAGGAACGGGTAATTACCCTGCAAATTGACCCGACTCTTACCCGCGATAAGCATTTCACGGTATTCAACGACTTGTTGAATGACCGGCGGCCGGAGTATTATTTAAGCTAAACTTAGGCTATAACAGTTTTTAACAACAGCCCCAACTCATTACATAGCAGCAATATTTCCTCCTCAGTATTATAATAATGCACGGATGCTCTTACTACACTGGTTAAATGGTGCTTATTCATAAAAATTAATGTTGAATGGGCCTGCCCGACGGATACATTGATCTGTTTTTCTGCCAGTTTAGCTTTTATAGCCGGGGCTTCAAATCCGCTTACGGAAAAGGTTACGATGCCGCATTGCTGATCGCCAATATCATGAACCGTTATACCATCAATATGATTTAATTGCCTGCGCATTAATGTTGCCAGTTGCTGAATGCGTTGCCATATCCTGTCGATGCCTATATTTAGAGCATATTCCACAGCTTTGCTCAAACCGAGTGTAATAGCGCGGTTCTTTTCGTATAGTTCAAATCTGCGTGCGTCGTCCTTCAGCTTAAACTCATCCAGACTTACAGATTTGACAGCAAAACCATCAATAAAGCTGAGCTTTATTTTATCCAGAATTTGTTTTCTGACGTATAAAAAGCCGGTGCCACGTGGCGCACGAAGATATTTACGCCCGGTTACTGAAAGCATATCGCAATCAATCTCTTTCACATCTACCGGCACCTGGCCTACGCTTTGGCAGGCATCAACCAGGTATAAGATATTATATTTTCGGGCAATTTTACCAATTTCAACAACAGGGATCATTCCGCCAGTGGTTGAAGCAATATGAGTTACAGCAATCAGTTTTGTTTTGGCCGTTATTGCGTTTTTTAAACCCTGCAAATCAAAATTGCCGTGTTCATCATTGTAAACTATTTTGGTTTTAATGCCATGCGTTTTTTCTGCATTCAAATACCCAATCAAATTGGTTACATATTCCATTTCTGAAATAATTACCCCATCACCGGGTTTAAAATCTATCCCATTAAATGCTATTCCCCAGGCGGAGCTGGCATTTTCAACCAGTGCTATTTCCCCTTCGTCAGTATTAATTAACCGGGCAATCAGGCTATGGGTATTATTTAACTGCTGGCTGTATTTAGCTTCCGTTTCATAGCCGCCATAAATGGCTTCTTCCTTTAAATAGCTAATAACAGTATCCACAACAACGTCCGGAGGCAACGATGATCCGGCATTATTGAAATGAATGCGCTCTTTGGTTCCTTTTGTTTCGGCTCTGTATTGTTGAACTTCCTGGTCGCTTATTAACTTAGTCTGCATTTCGTAGGTTGATTGTTGCTAAAAGTTAATTTCCATCATAATATCGGCCCGGCTGTAAGTTCCGGGTTCAATCGGAATTTCGGTAAAGCCTAATTTGTGATAAATGTGAATAGCATTCGCTAATACGCGGTTAGAGAAAAGTATAAGCTTTTGTACACCCATTTCACGCGCCTTGTCAATACCAGCCTGGCATAAAACCTGACCGCCGCCGGCACCTCTGAACTCCTTATCAATCGCCATTTTGGTTAACTCAAAAACGCCTTCATCAATAAACCGCAATGCCACCGTACCTACAACTTTATCATCCGATGTTAAAAAATACACTTTGCCGCCCTTTTGAATTATAGCTTCTTCAGGTTGTTCCAATACCCATTTATCCAGCGGCTCAACAACAAAATACTCTTCCAGCCATTGTTTGTTAAACTTTTCAAAGTAAGGCTGGTATTCGGGCCGGTAATCAATTATTTGCAGTTCCATATTTATTTAATTTCTATCATCACAAAATAAAAGTATTAATAAATAACAAAACAGATACAGAATTATTAATTTTGACCATAACAGATTATTATGGAAAAATTATCAGCCATTGCAGAAGATGAGTTCCTCTACGCCAAAATAGTTTCGCGTATTGAAAATCAGATTAAACAAAATCTGTTAAAAACAGGCGACAAACTACCTTCCGTAAGGTATTTGAGTACGCAGCAGGGTATCAGTATCAGCACAGCTTACAAAGCTTATGTTGAATTGGAAAATATGGGCCTGATAGAGGCGCGCCCAAAATCGGGCTATTATATTAAGTACCTGCCTTCGCGATTTTCCAAAGCACCGGCTGTGAAACCTCCCTTAAAAAAGATTGAAGAAGTTAGTGTTGGGCAGATGATCTCTATGGTTTATCAAAACATGACGGAAGAAAGTGTTTTGCGACTGTCGCGATCTTCGCCATCTTTAAACTTGCTTCCTTTGGCTCGGCTTGCCAAATCAATGATGGAAGCTATGCGCAAAAGCCCAAGCGGCAATGTAAATTACGAGTTTTTGCAGGGCAATTTATCCCTGCGCAAACAGGTGGCCAAAAATGCTTTTAGCTGGGGCGGACAGGTTACCGAAAACGATGTAGTAACTACCCAGGGCTGCCAGGAAGCTTTGGTATTTTGCCTGCGTGCCGTAACCAAACCCGGTGACACGGTGGCTATTGAAAGCCCTACCTATTTCGGCATATTTAACGTAATGCTGAGTCTTGACCTTAAGGTACTGGAGATACCTGTTGACCCTGAAACAGGCATCGATATTAACTATCTGGAGCAGGCGATGAACAAGGTTGATATAAAAGCCTGCCTTTTTGTAACCAATTTTAGCAACCCGGCTGGCAGTTGCATGCCCGATGACAAAAAGCAGCAGCTGGTTAACCTGTTGACCGAAAGAAAAGTACCGTTAATTGAAGATGATATTTATGGCGAGATCTATTTTGGTAAAAGCAGGCCCCGTACCTGCAAGAGCTTTGATACTGAGGGTTGGGTAATGTTATGTTCGTCTGTTTCCAAATCGCTGGCGCCGGGTTACCGGGTGGGTTGGTGCATACCGGGCAGGTTTAAGGAGCAGATTATCAACCTAAAAATGATGCACACAGTAAGTTCGGCTACCCCTACCCAGGCGGCTATCGGTCACTTTTTTGAAACAGGCAGGTATGATCTGCATATGCGTAAACTACGCAGGGAGTTATACACCCAATGCCTTAAATATACTGAGGCAATTGCCAGTTATTTTCCCGAAAACACAAAGATAAGTCGCCCATTGGGTGGTTATGCGCTTTGGATAGAACTGGACAAAAGCATTAATGCATTTGAACTTTACCAGGCCGCCATGGAACAAAACATCAGCATAGCACCCGGCCAGATTTTTAGTACAGATGCACGATTCACCAATTTTATCCGTATCAGTTTTGGTATTAGCTTTAGCGATGTGGTTGAACAAAGCCTTAAAACTTTGGGTGAACTGATAAAAGGGATGATCAGGTGAATGCTTGTTTATCCTTTTTAAAATACGGTAACAGGAACAATAATTTCAAAACGATTACGCCCGGTTCCACCGAAAACATCCGGATCCAATAGGTAACTATATCTGAAGCCGAAGGAAACTGCGCCTTCGTTAAATAGCTGCCCGTCGAAATAGATCTCGGCTCCGGCAGAACGGAAAGTGCCTTTGAATTTACTGCCATCGCTGTAAAAATCGGTTGCATAAGTATCGTCGTAAAAAGCATTGCCGCGTATTCTGAATAAGTAAAATGCATTGCCAAACCCTGCATCAGGGTAAGCTATGGGGAAATGATAATTAGCGCCAACTTTATTCATATCATATAAATTCTCGGCAGTATAACCTCTGGAAAACGGAAAATCATTCGAAAAATCAATAACACTATTCTTATTCTTTTGCTGATGAGCCAAATTAATAACCAGGTTATGGTTAATAGCAAAACCCGGAAAATAAAATGATGCGTTTGCCAGAAACTGATCGGCGTTTATGCCACTTATGGCAGTTTTATAATTCAGCATAATAGTTTGCCCAAAGCGCGGAAAAATATTTTGCCTCGCCTGCTGAATGTTATTACTAAAGCTGATATAATCATTGCTATAAGCATAATTCTGATCCGGGAAGAGATTGCGGAAAGGCTGCTGAAACACGCTTTGTGTGTAATATATATCGCTGCCCACCTGTAAGCCTGTTAAGTTTTTACCGCTGCTTAAATTAAATGGCAATTCAAAGCCGGCGTGCAGGTCGGTCTCATTCCAGTAAATGTTGCTACCATTATAATAGCTTCGCCGGTCAATAGTATAATCGGCGCCGGCAGATAGGTAAGGGAATAAAGCGCCGTACACGGCATCAAACCCAAACTGTTTATAACCCTCATCACGGTTATAGGTAAATGATAGTGCCGATTGCAAGGTATTCAATACGTTTTCGCCCTGCAAACTCAGTGTGTAATTGGGATCGTTAAAATTAGGAATAAGGCTATGGAAATTAAAAAGATGATGCGATTTATGGTATTTGGTAATAGGTAAGGAGTCGTTTTTTACTGATGCCAGTAAATCGGTGGAGCTATCTCTTTTTAAGGCGCTGATTCCAAAATCATATAATGAACTCCTAACCTGCGTCGAATCAACCGCCTGCCATTGCAGTTTGGTTTTATCTGCCTCGTTAACCTGGTACCCAAAGGCGGTAAGACCCACCCAGGCAAATTTATTATTGCTTATAGCAGCCTCGTAATTCCCAACCGAATAATTTACGTTGTAGTTATTTAACTCAAATAGTTGATGATCCATAAGGCTTAAAGCAAATATCCGGTCGTCCTTACCTAAAGTTGCCGAAAAATAAACTGTGTCATTTTTCGCCATTGGGAAGGCTATCGGCTGGTAGGAAAATGGCAGCAGATATTGATTTTTGCCTGTTTTTATGTCAATTAAATCCAGCGACATCTGGCCCTTGGGTGTACGTATGGCGGCAATCAACTTATCTTTTCCATAAAACTTTGGATAGGTGTAAAACAGGTTCTCGTTATTCGGGACTACCGCGATGAGTTTTCCATCGGCAGCGTTCAATAAATGAACCTCGCATTTGCCATTGGTACCTTCTTTAACGGTTACAATTGTTTTTCCATCGGGACTAAAATCAGGTGAAAAGTATTTGGTATTTTTTGTAAGTCGATGTTCTTTACCTGTTTTTACATCAAGCACCATTAACTCGCTATAATCACGGTAGTTCCAGCGCAAATCGGGGCGATAGGCGGCATATACAATTTTACCATCGCGGTAAGCAAAATAAGTATCCAGCGAAACTGAGCGAACGCTGATCTTTCTTTCATGCGTACCTATTTTCTCTACAAATACCGGGATATGGTCGTAGGTGCTTTTCATGAAGATGATGGTGCTGTCATTTACATAAGCAGGGTATTCTCTATCAGCAATAAAATGCTGATGTGGTTTAATTGCAGGATTACCTATGTTTTGAGTTGAATCAAATTGTTTTTTATAAAAGTTGAGGCCATCATTTTTAAACTGCGTAAAATCTTTGCCCGAGTATTGCATTATCGCTTTTTGAAAAGGATAAAAAACTCCCTTATATGCTGCGGCATCATGCGTTACTTTTTTCCAGAAATCATCGCCATAAGTATTTCTTCCGTAAGATACCAGCATGTAGCCCAGCGGGTACCAATCGGGTGTATAATCCCGTAATGATCCATTGCGGATCTTCATATAGCTATAATCCCGGCCATCAACCCAAAGTGCGCGAAAACCATCGAAGAAAAAAGGAATACGCCCTCTACCCTGCTCGCTCACATGTGTTTCATTAAAAACAGCATCGCCCTCAAAAAACCAGTTGGGAATAGCCGCGTCATTTCCCAGCGCCTGCCCACCCTCACCAAAAAGAACTTTTAACACATGCGAGAATCCTACATTAAAGTTATTATACTGTTGCACATGTCTGAACTCATGAATAGCCAATTGCTCGGGCCATGAAAGGCTGCCTATTTCAAAACTATTTTGCTCGGGCGTTAAATAAAACTCACTCCTAAAAGGTGCCAAGCCTACATATGCATTGGCTATGGTAGTTTGGTTTTGTAATAAAATACTGATCTGTTTTTGTTTAAAACCAATAGTGGGTTGTATAGCCTTATTCATTTGGCTAACAATATTGGCTACCCGTAATCCTGCAGAATCCAACCCGACCGGGAATATAACCTTGGCTGCCGGCAGATTAATCTGCTCCCACTTTATGGATGGAGGATTGCCTCCGAATTCCTGTGCGCGGGTTTTGTTGGCTATTACAATAACTAATAACAGGGTGAAAAGTAAGGGGTATTTCATTAGGTGTGAAAGTAAGGACAAATTATTAAATGTTTGAACCTGATTTTGCAGATTTTATTTTGTGCGGGTTACGTTTTACAAAAATTAAGGATCAATTGGGTAATCAAAAACACTGAAATGACACAGCATCTTGTAAAACTTCCTACATTTGCCCGTTGTTATACATATCATGGCTAAAGTTTCTATCAACCTGGCAACAGGTTCTATACAAAAGGAAGAATTAATTGTAGGTATTGACCTTGGAACTACCAATTCCCTGGTGGCTTTCATCAACCCTGATAAAAACCCACAGGTAATTAATGATACCGGTAAGGGTGTTTTGGTACCGTCGGTAGTACATTTTGGCCCAACGGGCGATATTACTGTTGGTAATGAAGCTAAAGACTATTTAATAACCGATCCGCAGAATACTGTTTTCTCTGTAAAACGTTTGCTGGGTCGGTCTTATAAAGATATTGAGAATTATAAAGACTTTTTCTCTTACAAGGTTATTGATGATGACAGCGAAAGTCTGGTAAAAATAAAAGTTGGCGACAAGTTTTATACACCGATTGAACTATCGGGCCTGATATTGAAAGAATTAAAGGCACGTGCCGAACATGCTTTAAAAACTCCGGTTAACCGTGCGGTAATCACTGTCCCTGCTTATTTTAACGACTCACAACGCCAGGCAACCCGCGATGCAGGTAAACTGGCCGGACTGGATGTTTTGCGTATTGTAAATGAGCCTACCGCAGCGAGTTTGGCATATGGTATCGGCTTAAATCCCGAAGAAACAAAAACCATTGCGGTTTATGATTTAGGCGGTGGTACGTTTGACGTTTCTATCTTACAGATTCAAAACGGCATTTTTGAAGTTTTGTCAACCAATGGCAATACATTTTTAGGTGGCGATGATTTTGACAGCGCCATTGTGGATTACTGGATAGAGAAAAACCAACTGAACAGAGCCGACCTAATTGCCGATAATAAATTAGCCCAACAATTACGTTTAAAGGCCGAAGAAGCTAAAAAAGCATTTGCGCACCAGAGCATCTTTAATGAGAAGATAGGCGACATCTGGTGCACTATTGATCGTAACACGTTTAATGAGCTGATATTACCCAAAGTGCAGGAAACCATTACCTGCTGCCAAAATGCTTTGAAAGATGCCAAACTGGAAATCAATCAGATTAATGAAGTGATTATGGTTGGCGGATCAACCCGTACTGCCTTGGTTAAAACAATGGTGGCTGAGTTTTTTGGGCGCCCGGTGCATGACGAAGTAAATCCTGACGAAGTGGTTGCCCTTGGAGCAGCTATACAAGCTGATGTTTTAGCAGGTAATCGTTCTGATATTTTATTGCTGGATGTTACCCCACTATCATTAGGTATTGAAACCATGGGTGGTTTGATGGATGTAATTATTCCACGAAACTCGAAAATACCGACCAAAGCAGGCAGGCAATACACTACCTCTATTGACGGGCAGGTAAATATGAAAATTGCCGTTTACCAGGGTGAGCGCGATTTGATTAAGGAAAATCGTAAACTGGCTGAGTTTGATTTGAAGGGCATACCTTCTATGCCGGCAGGTTTCCCAAAAGTGGATATTAACTTTTTGCTGAATGCCGATGGTATTTTAACGATACAAGCTATTGAACTGCGCTCGGGCGTTAAACAGGAAGTTGAAGTAAAACCAACCTATGGCATAACCGACGACCAGGTTGAACAAATGCTGATGGATAGCATTACGCACGCTAAAGACGACGTGGCCCAGCGCATGCTGATTGAAGCACGTACAGAAGGCGAACAAATGGTATATACGGTCGAGAATTTTATAAAAAAGTACAGCAACTTTTTATCAATAGCCGAAATAAGCGAAACAGCCCAATACATACAAAAGCTAAAAGACGCCTTAACCAGCGGCAATAAAGATTTAATTCATAAATCAATTGATGAACTGAATGAGTTTACCCGCCCATTTGCCGAGCGTTTAATGGATGAAGCCATAAGTACTGCCATGAAGGGAAAAAGTATTGAATAAGTGAAAGATTAAGGAGAAAAGGTTTTCTTTGCATAATCATTTTAAAAACATCAATCTTGAAAAACATTACATCTGTTTGCCTTTTGATATTATCCCTGGGCCTTATTAACTATTCTGGCGCATCTGCAAAAACAATAAATTATAGCACATTTAAAGATACCACGGTTAAGGCTGCTACACTTGATACCGCTCTGTATGATTCATTAGTACTAAAACTGGCTAATGGAAAAAGCAGCAGGTGGCCTGTAAAAAATGCACCTTATCCCCTGCCGGGTGCTATATTGCCATTTTACCGAGTGGTAGCTTACTATGGCAACATGTATTCAAAAAACATGGGCGTACTGGGTCAATATCCGCCCAAAGTAATGTTAGCCAAATTACAAGGCGAAGTGAAAGTATGGGAAAAAGCCGATCCTAATACGCCGGTAAAACCAGCCTTGCATTATATCTGTGTTACAGCACAAGCTTATGCCGGTGCTAATGGCCTGCATAACCTGCGCATGCCTTTTAAACAAATTGACAGCGTGATACACATGGCGCATTCTATAAATGCTATTGTGTTTTTAGATCTTCAGGTTGGCTTTAGTACCGTGCAAAAAGAAGTTCCGTTATTAGAAAAATATTTAAAAATGCCTGATGTTCATTTAGGGATTGATCCAGAATTTTCGATGAAAGAAGGCAGTATACCTGGTAAAAGGATAGGCACCTTTGACGCGGATGATGTTAACTTTGTAAGTAAATACCTGGCATCATTAGTGAATAAATATAACCTGCCTCCCAAAATCTTTATTATACACCGTTTTACCAAAAGAATGGTAACCAATTATAAAGACATTAAGTTACGTCCGGAAACTCAACTGGTAATGGATATGGACGGTTGGGGCGGTCCTGATTTGAAAAAAGGATCGTATTTTTATTTTATAGAACAAGAACCTGTACAGTTTACAGGCTTTAAACTGTTTTACAAAAACGATATTAAGAATGAACCACACCGCATGCTTACACCAGCAGAATTGCTTAAATTAAAGCCTGCACCTATTTATATACAGTACCAGTAAGCTGCAATGAATATTATAAAAAGACCTGCTAAGATTAAACTTAGCAGGTCTTTATTTTTTTAGAGTTTGGCTATCGCGTCCTGCTCTTTTAACGCGGCAATATTATTACTATCGCTAAATTTATCTGTTTGCGAAGCAAAATCTTGCAGTATTGCCGCAATCGTATCCAGGTTATCTGCTACGCGCTGGTGCATGTCGGGCAAATCTTTCTCCAGGCGCTTATCCCCTAACTCTATATTGTCAACTTCTATTTTGGCCAATTTTTGAATAATGGCCTGCTGACTATTTTTCAAATCTTCCAGTTCATGGACAATCTTTTCCATCAATCCGAATTTCTTTAATTTATCCATTTTGTTGTGTTTTAGTGTAAATAAAAGGAACATCGCTTATTGCAAAAGGTTTGAATATTTGGATTTCTGATTTATAACTAATAATTTAGTTAAATGAAAAGAAGTATACTTTTAGTCTTGCTGATAAGCTTTTGCCATTCATTATTTGCTCAATCCAATAACAAAGCCGATGATTCACTTTTACTGGAATATTATCAAACGCAACGATTTTCTGAAGCAGCGGATTATCTGAAGAAAACATACCCGGAGCCGGTAAGTGATGTTAAGATTTTATCGGGCCTGGCTTATGCCTCGCAAATGGCAGGCAGGCTGCCTGATGCTGAGGGATATTATCAGCGCATTTATCTTACCGACACTACCAACATAACCACATTGTTTAACCTTGGTAGTATCAATGCCCGCAGGGGAAATGATGCGAAGGCTATTGAATATTACAAAAAGATATTGCTTAAAGACAGTACCAATTTTAGCGTACTCAAACAAATGGGAACACTGTCTCAAAATGCGGGCGACATTACTAGTGCGACAAACTATCTGCATAAAGCCAATAAAATTAATCCTACGGAACCTGATGTAGCATATGATTTGGCTAACTTTTATATCAACCTTAAATTATACAATAATGCGGATACCGTTGTAAATATCGCGCTGCAGGCCGACACTGGCAACCTGTTACTGTTATTTGCAAAGGCCCAAACCGTTTATAGCATCGCAAAATACCCTGAAACGGTTGAAGTTTGCAATAAACTGATAAAATCAGGTGATCGGATCAATATAGTGGTTAATATGCTGGGGACAGCCTATTTTCATCTTAATCAATACGTTAACAGCATCAATACTTTTAAAATACTCGAACAAAATCAAACTGCCAGCGAAACTTCGTACTATTATATGGCCATGAGTTATAAAGCCCTTAAAGATCAAAAAATGGCCATAACTTATTTTGAAAAAGCTATTAAAGCGGCAATTTCAGCCAATGCCAGCTCCTATTACAGCGAAATTGGCAATTCTTATGACAAGATGCATCAAACCAAAAAGGCGGTAAACGCTTATCAAAAAAGCTTGTTGTATGGAGAATTGCCTTTAACTTTTTATGCTTTGGCAACCATGTATGATGTTGAATTAAAAAACAGGCTGAAGGCGTTACAGAATTACAGGAAATATATCAAAAGTAACCCGCCGGCTAATCAGCACTCATATATTACCTATGCAAAAGCGCGAGTTGCCATACTGACACGTTAGCGCTGCATCAACCGCGCTACGTATTTGCCTATAATATCAAACTCCAGGTTTACAACGGAACCTTCCCGCACGTTTTGCAGGTTGGTATGTTCAAAGGTATAAGGTATGATAGCTACAGAAAAGCTGTTTAATTTTGAATTTACAACAGTAAGGCTAATACCATTTACACAGATGGAACCTTTTTCGACAGTTACATTGCCGCTTGCAGCATCATATTCAAAGGTATACTCCCAACTGCCGTCGAGCACTTTAAAAGCAGTACAAACAGCTGTTTGATCAACATGTCCCTGTACAATATGGCCATCCAAACGGGCGTTCATTTGCATACAACGTTCCAGGTTAACCAGGTCGCCTTCTTTCAGGTTGCCAAGGCTTGTTTTATTTAAAGTTTCTTCAATAGCTGTGGTGGTATGTTTACCATCGGCCAAAGCAATTACCGTTAAACAAACGCCATTGTGGGCTACAGACTGATCAATTTTCAGTTCCGATGAAATAGCAGATTCAACGGTGATATGTAAGTTGCCATGGTCGTGAACCAAAGAAGTAACCTTTCCTAAAGTTTCTATTATTCCTGTAAACATATTGATGCTTGCCCTTTAAAGGGGGCTAATTCGCCAGCGAAACTAATTAAATGCGATTAGTTTTTTGTCAGCGTAAGGTTTTTTATTCTATTTAAAATTGCTGCTTACTTCGAGTTTTTTATTGCGGAGATCAACGCCGCCTTCCAGCACAGATTTTAGATTGGCGAGGTAAAAGGTCCACCCTATTTGGCATTGAACAAAGAGGCTTTTAGAGGGATCACTTTCTACTGGTATGTTTTCCTGCAATAGCTCTACTATTGAAACGCCATTACGGCTATAAATGCTTATACTTACCGTGCTACCGCCCGAGAAAGTGAACTTTACGAAATCGGTACCGTTGGCTTCCAGTATCTGGCCTTTTTCAAATGTATTATCGTCGTATCCATACCAATACCATTCATAGGTATCTTCTTTTAATATAAACTCTTCCTGCTCGCGCAAACGTAAGGGAACAGTATAAAAATTGGCTTTTCGTAAAAACCATTTCTCTATGCCTTCGGTTGTTGCCCAGGCTTCATATAAACTTCTGATATCGGTATTGTAATCGCCGGTTACTTTAAAACTAGTCCACTTGCTGTCGATCATATTAAATTATATTAAACTTTTGCGTTCAAACCAAATTTAATCATAATAGCGATGAGTTTTATTAACTTAGTTTTAAATCTCAAAAATGCCCAAACAAAGCGCCGGAATTCTCTTATTCAGAATAAAAAACACTCAGCTACAGGTTTTCCTTGTGCATCCCGGCGGCCCGTTTTTCAAAAATAAAGATGCGGGCGCATGGTCTATCCCGAAGGGTGAGTTTTTGGATGATGAAGATACCCAGACCGCCGCTAAACGGGAGTTTTTTGAAGAAACAGGTTTTAATGTTGACGGCGATTTTATTCCGTTAAACCCAGTTGTACTAAAAAGCGGCAAAAAAGTTTATGCCTGGGCATTGGAAGGCTATATTGACCATGAAAACATCGTCAGCAATCTTTTTGAGCTGGAATGGCCTCCCAAATCTGGCAAAATTCAATCTTTTCCGGAAGTTGACAGAGCCGGCTGGTTTGATATGGAAGAAGCAAGGATAAAAATCAATACGGGACAGGTTGCATTTATTGATGAACTGTTACAACGAAAATAGGCCTTAACGTTATCCTCTTCTATTTTTCACCCAGTTTGAAGTTTCAATCGGTGTATTGTTATTGAGTGCATCTGTTTTGGTACTCAACAGCGTTTCCATTACCAGAGCAGCCATCAAAGCCTCATCTTCATTGCTGGTATTTAAGCTGCCCGGGGTAAAGTGCTTGCTCACAAAATGTGTATCAAAATTCCCCGACTTGAACGCCTCGTGCTGCATTACAAATTTGCCGAAGCCCAAAGTGGTGGTTATCCCGGTAATTTTATACTCGTCAATAGCGCGGGTCATACGTTCTATCGCTTCTGTTCTGTCTTTGCCATAGGTAACCAGTTTGGCTATCATTGGGTCGTAATAAATAGGGATCTCCATGCCCTGTTCAAAACCGTCATCAACCCTAACTCCCGGACCTTTTGGGGTAATGTAGGTTTGCAGGGTACCTATATCAGGTAAAAAGCTATTGTCGGGATCCTCGGCATAAACGCGCAATTCAATAGCATGGCCTTTTATCTCTAATTCCTCTTGTTTAAAGCTGATGGCTTCTCCCCTGGCTATTTTTATTTGTTCTTTTACCAGGTCAATACCGGTTATGAGTTCCGTTACCGGGTGCTCTACCTGTAACCGGGTATTCATTTCAAGGAAATAAAAGTTCAGGTTTTCGTCCATTATAAACTCGACTGTACCTGCCCCGGTATAATTAACAGAGCGGGCCACATCCACTGCACATTTGCCCATTTGCTCTCTAATTTGCAGCGTTAAAACAGATGACGGTGCTTCTTCTATCACTTTTTGGTGGCGGCGTTGTACCGAGCAATCGCGCTCAAACAGGTGCAGGATATTACCATGCGTATCGCCCAATACCTGTATTTCAATATGTCGGGGCGATGAAACGTAGCGTTCAATAAACACCGAACCATCGCCAAAGGCAGATATAGCTTCTGAAACAGCTAATTGCATCTGTTCTTCAAACACATTTTCACTTTCAACAATACGCATTCCCTTGCCACCGCCGCCTGCCGCTGCTTTGATGAGAATAGGGAAACCAACTTCAATAGCACGTTGCTTAGCTTCGTTAATGTCCGTAATGGCTTCCTCGGTGCCGGGCACCATTGGAATATTGTATTTAAGCGCTGCAGCTTTAGCCGAAAGCTTATTGCCCATTACTTCCATGGCTTCGGGTGATGGACCAATCAGGATCAATCCAGCTTCTTTAACCATTCGGGCAAAAGCGGCATTTTCGCTCAAAAAACCATAACCGGGGTGTATAGCGTCGGCACCCGTTTTAATGCAGGCATCAATAATTTTTGAACACACCAGGTATGATTTACTTGATTGCGCTTCACCAATATTCACCGCTTCATCGGCATAACGCACATGCAAGGCATTGCGATCAGCATCTGAATACACTGCTACAGTTTTAATGCCCATTTCCCGGGCAGAACGCATCACTCTTAAGGCTATTTCGCCACGGTTGGCAACGAGAATTTTTTGCATGGTATAAAGCCAAAGTTAACAGATTTATTGAATTTTATGCAAATGAGGGCAGATTGATATAGGAATCAATTTAACACTTCCCGATTGTGGATAACATTTGCCAAAACGCTGTAACCCAATGACTAAATACTTCGTTAAACTCATTAAAAACAAACTTATCGCCACATGGACGCCATCATCATTTTTGTTAAAATTTTATTATGTTTTTCGATAATACTTTTTTTTGGAGTATTATTTTTCAGCTACCTCAAATACCTGAAAAGAACATATTGGCCTAATTGGAAATTTCCTGATTATGTAAGTGTGGGTTATGCGGAGTACCTTTACAAGAAGTACATTAAAAGGGCCGAAAAGTAAGTATTGTTTTAATTTATGTTTTGCTGAGCGATATATTTTAACAGCAATCCTCTAAAACAAGACACCCTTTGACGTAATGTCAAAGGGTGTTTTTGTATATGCTGTTTTGCTATTAATTTCCTGCGGGAGGAGTGGCCGGCGGAGTAGCAGGTGCTGCCGGTCCTGGCGGCGGGCCGCCCGGCCCATGGTGCATTTCAGGAAGTTTAACTTCGGGATGCGAATCGCCTCTGTGGCAACTATAGCAATTGATGCCTGACTTAGCGATCATGCCTGTTGAATCCTTTTTTGCTTCAAAATATTTTTGGTTGATCTTGTTCATCATCTTAAACATGTTGCGCGCCATTTCTTTTTCAGGCTTGGCATCGCTGGCAAAGTCCATCTTTTTTGCTGCTTCATCGCGCACATGGCAAAAGCTGCAATGTACACCCAATGAGTGTGCCCATTCGTCCATTACATTATCCAATTGCTTGTCTGTAATGTTTTTAGGTAATACTTTAAGGTTTTTAAAACCCTCCTTTTCGGGGGCCATAGAGGTTAAAGAAACCACTGTTACTGCAGCAGCCAAACCCAGGGTAGCTAAGACTTTCCGGTTGATCAACATAAATGTCATGATTAAGTCATCTAAAATAAGCTATTACACTGAATGTTCCTACTATTGCAGCTGGTAAATTTTCAGTTACACAAATTGGCACGTTAACTGGCCTCGGCAAGTTTATCGTTTTCTAAGATCAACAACAAAGCTTTTTCGGCAGTGTTTATTTCACTTACATTGCAGTTTTTATCTAAAAAGCTACCCTTTAATTGTAGCGAATAATTTATTAAAAGTTAATATTTTATTTGTTTATTTATCTTAGATTACTAATTTTATCTTACAATAAATAATTAACCTAAAATCATTATGAAAAAACACCTAATCCTCTGCGGGCTGGCTTTGCTATGCCTGCTAAGTCAAACCAGTTTTATTTCGGCGCCGAAAGCGGTAAAGCCAATCTCTAACAAACACATTGCCTTTAAAAAGGTAAAGCTAATTACCGACGCTACCGGTTATTACTATAATAGCAACCCAGTACCTTATTCTATTATATTTTGGCTGGACGGAACTCCTGAAAAGGTAATTAATGTGCCTATTGGGTATAGCGACGGAGAATATGATATTCCTGTTGGTACTTACAATGTTGAAATAACAGGTGCAAACAGAGCTACTGTATTGTTAACGGGATTTACTACGCAGGAGGGCTCAGATGTAACTTTTAACAATGTAAACTTTACCCTTGCCGGATCAATTACTATTACTATTGACTTGCCTGAATAATTATCTAATTATTTTATTTCCGCGAGAACGATTTGAGTCAGCCCGCGGGAATAACTTCTTTAAAAATTGAACATATCTACGGGCACTTTGAAAATAAAATTTAATAGTTTAATTTTCCGGTAAATTATTACCTGATTTTTAAACCATTATGACCAAAACCACAAAAGCAACGCCAACTGCGGATGATTTAGACTCTGCTCCTACCCGTTTATACTCACTTGATGCCCTTCGCGGTTTCGATATGTTCTGGATAATAGGGGCCGAAGAAATTTTCCATACCATGGATGCGGCTACCAATCACCAATCGGCATTTTGGAGTGCGTTATCGCTTCAATTTACACACCCCGATTGGAATGGCTTTCATGCTTATGATTTAATATTCCCACTGTTTTTGTTCATGGCCGGTGTATCTACCCCATTTTCAGTTGGGCGCGAGCTCGAAAAAGGGAAAAGCCGCGGGCAACTGCTGCTCAGAGTAGTTAAGAGAACACTATTTTTAATTCTGCTGGGGCTTTTTGTTAACAACGGCCTAAAAATACAACCCATTGCCGACATACGGTTCCCAAGTGTGTTGGGGCGAATTGGTATTGCCTATATGATAGCCAATATTATTTACCTGTATGCTAAAGACTGGGCGCAGATTTTTTGGTTCTGGTTTTTTATCGTCGGATACTACTTGTTGCTTAAGTTTACTTCTGCACCTGGTTTTCACCCCGGTGACCTGACGCCTGCCGGTAACTTTGCATCATTTGTTGACCGTACTATTTTACCGGGAAAACTATACGTCCCTTTCCCCGGCACTAAAGTAAACATGCACGATCCGGAAGGCCTTTTCTCTACCATACCGGCAATAAGTACCGGCTTGCTGGGTATATGGGCCGGAACTATCCTCAAAAAGCGGAGTCTTGAACCAAAGAAAAAGATAGCATGGCTATCCGGCATAGGTGTAATTTTTCTGATACTGGCCCTGGTATGGAATTTTGATTTTCCGATTAACAAAAACCTGTGGTCTAGTTCGTTTGTGCTGTTGGTTGGCGGGATAAGCTTACTGCTGATGTCGTTATTTTATTATATAATTGACGTATTGGGATACAAAAAGTGGGCATTCTTTTTTAAGGTTATCGGCATGAACTCCATTCTTATCTATATTTCAAGTCATTTTATTAAATGGACCTATACCAATACCAGCCTATTTGGCTGGCTGGGTCAGCTTGCCGGGAAACCGTACGGCGCCGTAATAATGGCAGCGACATTTGTACTGGCAAAATGGCTGTTTTTAAGATACCTATACGAGAAAAAAACGTTTTTAAGAGTATAAATATTGGAGGTATTATACCTCCAATATTCCTTTTAAATCAGCCGGAGAATAATTAACGGATTTTAGCGTTTTGTTATCCGCAGTACGATAAACCAGAAACAGGCCATCAATTTCTTTATGATATGATGCGGTGTTGGCAGTGTTTTTGTAATGATCAATAGTGAGGTTTGCTTCGTTAACCGTTTTACATGCTTTGCTCATGTTTGACCGGTGTACCTCATCAAACAGTTCTTTGAATTTTTCGCCGAGGCCAAATTCTAAAATGGCACCGGCAAGTACATATTGTAAATCGCATAAGGCATCAGCCACTTCAACCAGGTTATTATCTTCAACTGCCTGTTGCAGCTCTTTTAGCTCTTCAGCAAGTAGAGAAATCCTCAATTCAGCTCTTTCTTTTGATGGGATTGCTGGTTTTTCAATAACCGGGTGTTTAAAAGTAGTATGAAATTCAGCTACCTGGTTTAATGCATTGGTGTCTTTTATAGTCATTTTGAAATAGAATTATCAGTAATTTACAAGTGTGCCTAAGGTATAAAATTAGAATAGTTTTAGAAGCAGGAGCTATAACAATTTCATTTTTTAAAATGACGATTGTCACACAATTGCAAGTATTAAAACAATTATTTTGGCGGCATTAAACCGTTAATCAGTTACATAGTCTATCAAAAAAACAACAGCCGAAAAGCTGTCTAAATTATAAATCATGAAAAGGGCAATTAAATATTTATTATTAACATCACTAAGCGGACTGATGTGTCTGTTTTTAGTAATCCCTGCTAACGCTCAACGTGGAGGCCATGGCGGCGGCGGAGGTGGAGGCCATTCAGGTGGTGGTGGCGGTCATTTTGGTGGCGGCGGTGGTGGCCATTTTGGTGGTGGCGGCGGTGGCGGCCATGTAGCTGCATCACGCTCATTTGCTCCACGAAACAATGGGGGGTATAGAGGCGGATCTGTGCATGCTTCGGTAAATACTGGTTTCCGTGGTGGTGTTGGTGTTCGTGCCGGTGTTGTAGCACATCCGGGTTACGCAGGTGGCCGTGGCTATGCCGGACGCGGTGGTTATTATGGACGTGGTGGCGCTTATTACGGCCGTGGATATTATGGACATGGCGGTTTTTATGGCCCTCATTATTGGGGTGCACGTGGCTGGTGGGGCGGTCGTGGCGGATTTTACTGGGGTGGCGGATTTTATGCCAGCCTGTATTGGCCACGAATTGGATTTAGCGTAGGCTACCTGCCTTATGGCTACTATCCATTCTACTGGGATGATGCACAATATTTCTACAGCAATGGTTTCTACTATCAATATAATAACAACCAATATACTGTAGTTGAACCACCCCTTGGTGCTGAAGTAACTACCTTACCAGCGAAAGCACAGCCAATAACTATTAATGGCCAGCAATATTACGAGTTAAACGGTGTTTACTATCAACCGGTAACAAAAGACGACGGTTCCGCCAGCTATGTAATTGCGGGTAAAGACGGTCAGTTAAATACCGACAATGGCGGTAGCGCACAACAGCCTAACGGAAATGTGAGCAGCGCTCCATCACAAGCTCCGCAAATTGGCGATATTTATAACGAGTTACCACAAGGCACAAGAAGAATAAAAATCAACGGTGACACTTTTTATGTATCACCTGATGACTATTATTACCAGATAAGTACCGATAATACCGGTCACCAGGTTTACAAAATAGTAGGTACTCCTGCTGATGAGCCCGGAAATTAATATAAATTGACATAAAAAAGAGCGATGAGTTTAAACCCATCGCTCTTTTTTTGTACTGATATTTTTTGATGTTACTCTCCTTTAACCTGAAATTTAAACCGGTTTATCAAGGTATAAACATAGCATCCTGCACAAAACCCAACAAAACTCTCCAGCGAAGCGAATAAAATGATTACGCCAGCCAGTATTTTTGATTCTATTATTAGGTTAGTAAACAATGCAATAACTATCAAAATTAAAAAGCCGAATCCAATATAAGCGGCAAATCTTTTAGGGGCACGATCTACCGGTTTAGGCTTCAAGTCCATTTGTTTAACCACTATTCCGCTTAAACTGGCCAAAGGGCTATAAGTATTCAAATTAAATGCTCTTAAAGCAAAATCTACTAATAGTAACGCAGGGATTATCCATACACCGGTAACAACATATAATACTGAAAATACAATCACAAAAAATGCAGTAACCCTCACCCTATTTTCATCCACTTTAACAAAATCAACGGGGCAGTTTAACTTTTCATTCATCATTGTCTGTAAGTTTTTGGGGGCAATAATAGCTAATCTATTATTTTAAAACGACAAACCCTATAAATATTGTCGTTAATTATACATTTTGAAGGCTTTCGACTTTCGGGATGGTAAAGAAAAAACAAGTCCCTTTTCCCAACTCACTATCAATATTTATCGTTCCGCCATGCTGGTTAATGAACTCTTTGACCAAAAATAAGCCTAAGCCGCTGCCTTGTTCCTGATCTGTTCCGGCTGATGAAAGATAAGCATAGTTACCCAACAATATTTCTTTTGTATCGTCAGACATGCCTACTCCATAATCCTGCACACAAATTTCAATCATTGATCCGACGGGTTTTGCCGTACAAGCGATAATTCCACCATGTGGCGTAAATTTTATAGCGTTAGTAATTAAATTCTGAATAATAGACCTGAACATCGGAGGATCGGCACTCACATAAATATCTTCGTCTATTTCTATTTTAAGAATTATTGATTTTTGAGCGGCATTTGGTCTTATCAATTCAAACGACTGGTTTACGCCGCCGAGTAATTGAAAATGTTCCGGATTGAAATTTGTTTTTTCCCGCTGTTTTTTTGCCCAATCAACCAACTCATTTAGCTGCTCCAATATCTTGTTGGATGTGCGATGAATAATACCAGCAAACATGATAATTTGTTTTTTTTCAAGATTTTCCAAGTTAGTATTCAGGTTGTTGGACGAAATCAGCAGAGAGGTTAATGGGTTTCTTAAGTCGTGAGATATGACCGACAAAAATTTATCTTTTGACAGATTGAGTTCTTTTAATTCTTTATTGAGATTCTCTAACTCAATTGTACGCTCCAAAACGCGCTGTTCCAACTCCTGATTAGCCAGCATCAAATCGTTATTAATTATCTGAAGCCTTTCTTCCTGTTTTCTCAACAGGCGGTTTTTCTTATACAATTCGGCAAAAACAGCAACCTTCGATCTTAGAATTTCGGGCTTAAAAGGCTTTCTTATAAAGTCTACTGCCCCGGCCTGGTAACCTTTAAACATGGCCTCCTCTTCGTAATCATGCGCTGTAATGAAGATTATAGGGATATTTTTCAGCTTATCCCGTTCGTAAATCAATTCGGCTGTTTCATAGCCGTCCATTATCGGCATTTTTACATCCAACAGTATTAACGAAAATTCTTCCTCTTTCAGTAAAATCCGGAGTGCTTCCCTTCCGGACGTCGCTTTAAAAAAAGAATAACCATAACCTTCCAGCACCAACTCCATCGACATCAGGTTGTTCTCGTTATCATCAACCAGTAAAATCTTAATCAGATTATCTTCAGCCATTTAATTTATGATAGATGTTATGTTATTATATATTTCTTATTTAATTAGCCATACCCGCATCAACGATAATAGCTGATCTGTTTTAACCGGTTTGGTGATATAATCTGATGCTCCTGAAGATATACACTTCTGACGGTCGCCTATCATTGCCTTAGCGGTAACTGCTATAATGGGCAAATATTTGTGCTTGGCTTCTTTTCTTATTATCTGCACAGTTTCATAGCCATCCATTTCGGGCATCATAATATCCATCAAAACAATATCAATCTTTTTATCGCTGTTTAATATTTCCAGCGCTTCGCGCCCGCTTTCGGCTGTTATTACTTCAATATTTGATCGTTCAAATACAGCAGTAAGCGCAAAAAGATTCCGCACGTCGTCATCAACTACCAATACTTTTTTCCCTTCCAACACATCAATATTTGTGTTGATACTTCCAAGCAAGCTCATATTTTCAGCGCTGATAAATTGCTTATGAATATGTAATAAGGTTAATATTTCCTCGAGCAGATAAGCATGAGAGTTAGGCGTTTTTGTTATTATTTTATGATTTAACCTTTTTAAAAGAATCAATTCATTTTGGGTAAAATCTCGCGCTGAATGCAAAATAATAGTAGTCTGCGCTTGTTTTAAGGTGTTGATACGATTCAGCAAATCGAGACCATTGGCATCCGGCAAAACAAAATCAAGGATAATGCAATCAAATGCTTCTTTTTTTAACAACGCCAAACCTTTTTTTGCCGTGGTTGCTGTTAATACGTCAATTCCATCGCTCGACAACATTTGGGTAAGTACCTGTAATTCGCTTTCATTATCTTCTATAATCAATATTTTTTTCCTGATCTGCTCATTAAAGCGCACAATCCCCGAAATTAAATCGTCCAGTAAATTATTGGATAATGGTTTTAGGTTGAAACTACGGGCGCCGAGTTTCATGGCCATTAGCTTATTGTCCTCACCAGATATTAAATGAATTGGAATATGCCTGAAGTTGATATCCGCCTTTAATAGCTTCAATATCTTCCAACCGTTAGACTCAGGCATATTTACATCAAGCGTAATAGCAATCGGGTTATATTTTTGAATGCTTTCAAAAATCTCCAGGTAACTGATAGCTACTAATACTTTTAACCCAAAATCATGAGCCTTATCAATTAATATTTTGGTAAACCTTAAATCATCTTCAATAACCAACAGCACCTTGTCCTCTGCCGAAATATTGTGGCGATCATCATCAATAATCAATTCTGTAGTATCAATCAAATTGGTTCTTGAATTTACCTGCGGTATACTTTCCTTTAGCACATTGCTGGCCGGGGATTTTATTTCCTCTTTATATTTTAACGGCAAATACAAGGTAAATACGCTGCCTTTACCCAGTTCACTACCAACTGTAATGGTGCCTCCCAAAAGTTCGGCAAACCCTTTACTGATGGATAAGCCAAGACCGGTGCCCCCGTATTTACGGCTGGTGGAGCCTTCAGCCTGTTGAAACGCCTCAAAAATAATTCCTTGTGTATTTTTTGAAATTCCAATTCCAGTGTCAATAATTGAAAATGCAATTACCGATTCGGTATTGGTGAGCGGATTTTCGTGCTTTGGCCCAGGTCTGAATATCTCTAATCTTACGCCACCCTTTTCGGTAAATTTGAATGCATTTGATAAAAGATTTTTCAAGATCTGGTTTAGCCGCTGCATATCGGTTTCCAGCATTTCGGGTAAACCTTCTTCAATATCTATTTCAAACTTCAAATTCTTAGCCTCGGAAATAGGTTTAAAGGTTGATTCTGCAAAAGATGCGATTTCTTTGAAATTGACAGGCATCACATCAGCAAAAATCACCCCTGATTCTATCTTCGAAAGGTCAAGAATATCATTAATTAACTGGATCAAATCGTCGCCGCATGAATGGATCGTTTTAGCAAACATCCGTTGCTTTTCGGTAAGGTTACCTTCGGGGTTTTCAAACAACTGCTGTGCCAGTATCAACAAACTATTTAGCGGTGTACGCAACTCGTGCGACATGTTGGCCAGGAATTCAGATTTATATTTAGAGGTAAGCGTAAGCTGCTCTGCTTTTTCTTCCAATGATCGTCCTTTATCGTGCAGCTCATCATTTGCCCTCCTTAACTCTTCCTGTTGTGACGACAACTCTCCTGCCAATGATTGTGATTGTTTCAGCAATTCTTCTGTACGGGTATTGGTTTCAATATTATTTAAAACGATACCGATACTTTCGGTCAGCTGATCTAAAAAGTCGATGTGGGTATCGCTAAAATTATCGAACGATCCCAGCTCAATTACAGCTTTTACATTGTTTTCAAACAGCACCGGTAAAATAACCAAATCAATTGGTGCCGCGTTGCCTATACCCGAGCTTATTTGAAGATATTCGGCCGGAACGTTAGACAGACGGATGCGTTCTTTATCGGTTGCGCATTGCCCTACCAGGCCTTCACTTAATTCAAATTCCTGGTTAATTAATTTACGGTTCTTTTGCGCATAACCCGCAAATAATTTAAGGGTAGGCTCGTCTGCAAATTCGCGTTGCTCTAAAATGTAAAATGCACCGTACCGGGCGTTTACCAGTTCGGCTAATTCAGATAGTACCTTGTTTGCCACCGCATTACGGTCACGTTGTCCCTGCAGCATCTGGGCAAATTTGGCCAAATTTGATTTTAGCCAATCCTGTTCATGATTCCGGAGGGTTGTGCCCTTTAGGTTGGCAATCATCTGGTTAATGGTATCTTTCAATGCCTCCAGCTCGCCTTTTGCATCCACGCGAATAGTACGGGTTAAATCGCCCTTGGTTACTGCGGATGCTACTTCTGATATGGAACGCACTTGTACCGTTAAATTCTGTGCTAACTGGTTTACGTTTTCGGTTAAATCTTTCCAGGTTCCTGATGCACCCGGCACGCTGGCCTGACCACCTAAACGCCCTTGCACACCCACCTCACGGGCAACTGTTGTTACTTCGTCCGCAAATACAGCCAAGGTGTCAATCATCTCGTTAATGGTATCAGTAAGTTGGGCCACTTCGCCCAATGCGTTTATGGATAGGCGCTGTTTCAAATTTCCTTTTGCAATACCGGTTGCTACCTTTGCAATACCACGGATCTGACCAGTTAAGTTGGATGCCATCTGGTTTACCGAATCTGTTAAGTCCTTCCAGGTACCGCCTACACCTTTTACGTGTGCCTGGCCACCCAGTTTACCTTCCGTACCCACCTCACGGGCCACACGTGTTACTTCTGATGCAAAGGAGTTCAACTGATCCACCATCGTATTAATGGTGTTCTTCAAGTCCATGATCTCGCCCTTTACGTCAATAATTACCGTTTTGGAAAGGTCACCACTGGCCACCGCTTTGGTTACTTCCGCAATGTTACGCACCTGTGAAGTTAAGTTGCTGGACATCTGGTTTACCGAATCCGTTAAATCTTTCCAGGTACCGGCAACACCGGGCACAAAAGCCTGCCCACCGAGGTTACCATCGGTACCTACCTCACGCGCCACACGCGTTACTTCAGATGCAAACCCGCGAAGCTGGTCAACCATTGTATTAATGGTTTCTTTCAATTGAAGAATCTCTCCTCGTACGTCAACCGTGATCTTTTTTGATAAGTCACCATTTGCTATCGCGATGGACACATCGGCTATATTTCTTAACTGCGCGGTAAGGTTACCCGCCATTTTGTTTACCGAGTCCGTTAAATCTTTCCAGGTACCATCCACACCCGGCACATTGGCCTGGCCACCCAGTTGTCCTTCAGAACCCACCTCACGGGCCACACGCGTTACTTCTGATGCGAAACCACGCAACTGATCCACCATGGTATTGATGGTATCTTTTAGCTCTAATAACTCGCCTTTAGCATTTACGGTGATCTTTCTGGAAAGGTCACCCTTCGCCACCGCAGTAGTTACTTCCGCAATGTTACGCACTTGCGAGGTTAAGTTATCGGCCATTTTATTTACCGAATCCGTTAAATCTTTCCAGGTACCACCTACACCTGGTACATTGGCCTGACCACCCAATTGCCCTTCAGAACCCACCTCACGCGCCACACGCGTTACTTCCGAGCCGAAGGAGTTCAGCTGATCCACCATCGTATTAATAGTAATCTTTAACTCCAGCATCTCACCCTGCACATCAACCGTAATCTTCTTGGATAAATCGCCTTTTGCTACCGCGGTTGTTACCTCCGCTATATTTCTAACCTGGCCGGTTAAGTTACCCGCCATCTGGTTTACCGAATCTGTTAAATCTTTCCAGGTACCGCCCACACCCGGCACATTTGCCTGGCCACCCAACTGCCCCTCAGAGCCCACCTCACGCGCCACACGAGTAACTTCAAATGAGAACGAGTTCAACTGATCCACCATCGTATTGATGGTATTTTTCAGCTCCAAAAGCTCGCCTTTGGCATCTACCGTAATCTTTCTTGATAAATCGCCTTTTGCTACCGCAGTGGTTACCCATGCTATATTTCTCACCTGGTCGGTAAGGTTACTACCCATCTGGTTCACCGAGTCTGTTAAATCCTTCCATACCCCACCTACACCTTTTACCCTGGCCTGGCCACCCAGTTTACCTTCGGTACCTACTTCGAGTGCCACACGTGTTACTTCGGATGCAAAGGAATTCAGCTGATCCACCATGGTATTGATGGTCTTTTTAAGTTCCAGCATCTCCCCTTTTACGTCTACCGTAATTTTTTTAGAAAGGTCACCATTGGCTACAGCGGTAGTTACACCGGCTATATTTCGCACCTGCGAGGTAAGGTTACCCGCCATACGGTTTACAGAATCTGTCAAATCTTTCCAGGTACCCGCAACGCCCGGCACCTTGGCCTGGCCACCCAACTTACCTTCGGTACCTACTTCGAGCGCCACACGCGTTACTTCGGATGAGAATGAATTGAGCTGATCCACCATGGTATTAATGGTATTTTTTAGCTCGAGGATTTCTCCTTTAGCCTCAACCGTGATTTTTCGCGAAAGGTCACCTTTTGCTACCGCCGTGGTTACAGCGGCAACATTTCGCACTTGTGCGGTAAGGTTACCGGCCATTTGGTTTACAGAATCTGTTAACTCGGCCCATACACCTGCAACACCTTTAATTTTGGCTTGCTCACCCAGTTTTCCTTCCGATCCTACCTGCCTGGCTACCCGGGTTACTTCCATCGAAAACAATTGAAGTTTAGATAGCATCTGGTTAGATTCTTTGGCTATCCGCAAAAACTCACCTTTCAATGGGTGACCACTAATTTCGAGAGGAATATGTTTGGAAAGATCGCCATTGGCTACCGAGTTGATCATCCCGGCAATTTCAAGCGTTGGCGATGTTAAATCGGATATCAGGTTATTTAATGAGGTTACCCCGCCCGCCCAATCTCCCCGGGCATCTAAAAGTTCAATCCTTTTTGAAAGATTTCCTTTTTTGCCGATAATCTTTTCGGCTGATGAAATTTCAGCTACCAAACGTTCATTCATGTCGATGATGTCGTTCAATACCTCACAAATCCGTCCATTAATGCCGGCTTGTGTAACGGGCATTCGCGTACTTAGCTTACCATTTTTAACCAGCGACAACACACGCAGCAGTTCTTTTAAATCGAGGGAATCGTCATTAGCAGTGCTTGAGACTTCTGTGTGCTCTAAGAGTGATTCCAGGACATCATCTTTCATATCGGATAAACAATTTAGGGTAACTAAATAGGGGTTATTTAAAATCGGTATAACTACAATTAAATACAACTAATGTTTTTAAAAAACTTGAAATAAAATTCATACTTAAATTTATTTCCTAAAAAAACATTTTAATTCAAATCAGGCTTTCCTGTGAACTAATATTGATGGGATCTGCATAAAAAACGATGAAACAAAATAGATATAACAAATGGATTGTTTTGTAAAAAACATGGTACAATACGTCGTCGACAAACTATTAAAAAAATAAGATTAACGGCCAAAACATTCTTAATGTCCACGTGCACCAAAATATTATTGACTTAGTAGCGAAATATGCTTACCTTAATTTCCTTTAATTCACTTTTCAGGCGTTCCCCGCAGCTGTTTCTTAATAATCAATTACCAATTAATTTAATCACACTTATGAATAGCAAAATTCAACCAATTTCCAGAAACATAGTTGAAAGTATTTTGGTGCTGTTACTCTTCCTCGCTTTACTATTTGCCCTTTATGACGTTGTAAAAGTTTTTTTCGGCAGCCTCACCTTTGCACTTATTTTTTCGGTTTCATTTGCTAAAACCTATGAGCGACTGGTGATGCTTTTAAAAGGTAGACGCAAATTGGCTGCTATTTTGTATGCTGTTATCCTAATCGGTATTATAGCAATGCCGCTCATTTACCTTATTTCGGCCATGAGCACCCACATAAAGGAGGCTATACATTGGTTGGGGATAGTAAAAACGACCGGCTTACCGCCTTTACCCGACTCTATTGGCAAACTGCCGTTCGTTGGGGCGGAGATTCAATCATTTTGGAATGAACTTAAAGACAGCCCCAAGGAAACTGTTCATTCACACGGTCATCAAATTTCACTGATTTTACAAAATGTTGTTGCCGGTGGGCTGGGCATTTTAGGTGTGGCTTTACAATTTATTGCCGGCATTATCATCTCCTCATTTTTTTTGGAAAGAGGAGAGAATTTACGTCGCCCTATAAAAGGAACAATAACACATCTTTTAGGAGAGCCGGAAGGACTATCGCTTTTGCAAGCCACTGCACAGGCTATTAAGGGGGTATCGATTGGCGTTATGGGAACAGCTTTTGTTGCAGCCCTTATTTCATGGATTGGATTAGCAATTGCCGGTATTCCGTTCGCCGTAGGTATATCGGCGCTTATTTTCTTTTTTGTTGTTATACAGATAGGGCCTTTAATTGTATGGATACCGCTTATTATATGGCAAGCGCTGCAAGGCAATACCGGTATGACCATTTTCCTGATTGTTTACCTCGTAATCATTCTGGTGATAGATGCGGTTTTAAAACCAATTTTGATTGCCAAAAGCGGAAAGCTGCCCTTTTTGGTACTTTTTTTGGGTGTGGTAGGTGGTTTAGCCGCCTGGGGATTTACAGGAATGTTTAAAGGGGCCATCATTATGGCCGTTTTTTATACCTTGTTCAATTCATGGCTGGAGCGGAAAAATGTTTTGGCGATCAACAAAACCACCATTGCCTCATCTGCAGATTAACCCTTAAGAGTTTAAAAACAGGCGATAAATATACGACAACTCATAGGCCAGAAAAACAATAACCAATATGCTGTGAAACTTTTTATTGTTGGTATTCATGGCCACTATACAAAGTGCAAAATGGGTAATTCCCCTGATTGGATATTCAATATTGTAATGCTGATGGTAATAAGCTGCGCCTTTGATGTAAGTATCCACATAATCCAGGATATAGCTCACCCCAAGTGTTCCAAAAATCCATTTTTTGCGTGAATAGAAATAATTGAAGTAACCGTTATACTCGTCAATATCATTGGGAATGAGCAGCGAGCATAGAAAATAATAAACGGTGATATAAAAGAACAAGAAGAAATATTCGGCAAAATTCCAATTAGTTATAATTCTTAACTGCGACTCCCACCACCAAAAATGGATAATCAACAATAACACATAAAGACACCATGACAAATGAACCCAATAGGGCTTTGCCAGCTTTGGATGTTGTACAAATTTAAATATCCCATTAAGCAAATGTGTAATACTCAAACCTAATATAATACCCAGTATGGTTTTTATATGGTCGAAATTGATAGGTAAATCAGCCACGTTTGTTTTCATTGTTGGTTCTTGAGAGAGGTAAATAATCAGAAGTTTATTGGCGGTATTTTTATACTTCTTATCCTAAAATTAACAAATCAATTTGATAATCAGAATTTAACATCCAGTCATGATATCAATAAACAGTACCAAGAAGGCAAACCAACTTTATATGCCGATTAAAACATCTGATGGCAGAAGACAAGTAAAAGTTATCCTTGCCTATAATTTTCTCATAAATGCCATAAACAATCAAAAAAATCCGCATATTGTTGCTGATTTTTGACGCCCAACCTTACCGCTTAATTTTATGTTTGATAGTATTTTAAAACCACCTTTTTCCGAAGATAAATACGATAGCTATCCAACTATATAACGCAAAACAACCGGTGCGGCAATTCATTATATTTTTCATTATCGTTTTATATGGCAGCTATGGTTTGGCGCAATCCATAACGCACGATTGTAATAACGCTACCCTCCTTTCACAAACTGCTGAATACTGTTCCGCCGATGGGCAGTATACCATTGATAATCTGTCCAAATCTGCCTGGTTTAAATTTGTAGCAACGGGCTACGATGTTAGCATCAATATTAGCGGGCTGGGTTCGGGTGGAACTTTGGTGACACCCGTCGTTCAAATTTTCAGTGATTGTGCCGGAACCGAACTTGTGGGAACCGGCCTCACCGAAAACAATGTCACTACCTTGTATAAAGGAGGGCTGGTTATCGGCGAAACTTATTATATTGAAATTACAGGTAGCAGCATCAATGCAGTTGGCACTTTTAAATTGTGTATAAACAATTACAATCCTATTGTTAAAGCAGGTTCAGACTGCTCTTCGGCTTCGTTCATTTGTTCTACTGCGGCCATTTCGCAGGAAAACGTTGTGGGGGCCGGTGCAAATAATGATGAAGCAAAAGGCACTTGTTTAAGTGTGCCCGGTCAGGTATCCGAATCTAACAGCGTTTGGTACAAATGGCAGGCATCCAACAATGGCACACTGGTTTTTACCATTACACCAAATAGTATTCATGATGATATCGACTGGGTATTATTTGACCTCGGCACAACCGGCGACTGCGCCAACGTGAACGCCGCAAATGCCATCCGCTGCAAGGCGGGCTACGGGGTCGACAACAGCGTATGCCCTACCGACAGTATTTATTATAAAACCGGACTCGACTTTTACGAAACGGACCTCACCGAACCACCGGGCTGTGGGCTGGGTCAAAATGGAAAGGTTAAATATGTTACCTGCCAGCAGGGGCATTATTACGGCTTACTGGTTAACAATTTCTCATCGGGCAATAATGGCTTTACGCTGGCTTTTACCGATCAGCAGGGCAAAGCCGGCACGGCTACTTTTCAAGGACCGCTGCCCGCTTTTACTTATTCCAGCATGGGCGATTGCACCAGCAGTCCTCAATATACTTTTACCAGCACCAGTACTAATTATACCTCGCTCAAATGGACCTTTGGTGATAATGCCAGTATTGCTGGCGGTAATACAAACGGGCCTTATACTTTGTCCTATACCTCGCCTGGCGTTAAAACAATTACGCTAGAGACTGCCGGTATTAATGGTTGTACGGTAGTGGCGGCACAGCAGGTAATGGTAGGTATTAAACCCTCATTACCTCAAATTGCAACCGATAAAAACACTTTTTGTGTTAACGATACTGTACGACTAACTGCCACCAACGCTCCCGGACTCTCCTACCAATGGACGGGCCCCAACGGCTTTACGTCCGATTCCTCCGTTGCGGTGGTACCCGTTACGGCAGGCTCTTCATCCGGAATATATAAGCTGGTGGTTTCTGATTTTGGTTGTTATAGTGATGCGGCCTATATTACCCTGCCCGACCCACTGCCAACTCCTACGGCAGCTTTCCATACCGACCCAAGCCAGATCAACGCGCTGTATGCCCCCGTTACGGTGAGTTTTATTAATGATACTTTTGATGCCGATGCCTACCTGTGGGATTTTGGCGATGGTACCACCTCTACCGTAATTAACCCTACTCATACCTATGCGCGAAAAGGTAGTTATAGCGTAAAGTTAACGGCATCCAAAAGCAACGCGTGCGCGGTTTCGGTGGTGAAGTATAGTTTGGTGATTATCAGCAATAACAGTTATATTTTTATACCCAATGCCTTTACGCCCAATGGCGATGGCATAAACGATTTATTTGATGTAACCATTACCAATATTACCAATTACCATATCCAGCTATTTACCCGCTGGGGACAGCCCATTTTCGACTCGCGCAGCATTGCCAATAGCTGGGATGGCACCTATGGCGGCAAAACAATGCCCTTTGGTGTTTACTATTATTTAATTGATGCCCTAAGCACCGATGGCGAGCCCATTAAACGATCAGGGTATATTACACTGGTGAAGTAGTGATGTGGGCGTATCGTACCGTTTCAGGAACACATGACACAACAAAAACAACCGAAACACGAGAAACAGTGCATCCAGCATATCAATAAGTTACACCAAATATGAAACAGCCTGATACAAAAGAAACAAAAAATGGCTTTTTTGTATAAAATTATTGTTTCAAATCAGGCAGTTTTGAAACACCTGGCAGCACCAGGCATTGATTTGAAATGGCACCTATTCTATTCTGTCGCTGCCGCAAGCGTCCCCGGCTTGTGGCACGCTTGCAAGATTAGCCCATTTGTCTATGCCGCCTGCTTTTTTTTAATATTAACGCTGTACAAATATAGCTCATTCGCTGCCGCAAGCGTCCTCGGCTTGTGGCACGCTTGCAAGGTTAGCCCATTTGTCTATGCCGCCTGCTTTTTTTTAATATTAACGCTGTACAATATAGCGCATCTGGCGCGAGTATGCAGCGCAGGCCCAAAGCGCGGCGTACTCGTGACTTTACGGTTGTCTATTCAACCATAGGCTCAACCAAAAGTACATCTATCAAGCCTGGCAAACCATAATAGTCTCTTGCACTACTGTATAAATACGCTTCCGGGTTTTCTACTATTCCGGCTTCAACCGGATTGTTATGGATATAATCAAGTTTTTGATGTAATATCTTAGGATCAAATAGTTCAATTGGATGGTTATCCTGTTGCCATAGTTGAAAACTCAAATTTTGACTATTCTTTTTTCCTGCTCTTTCCATCATCCAGAGCATCCATTCTTTTCTGCTTTCGCTTTCTGGCGCGAGTATGCAGCGCAGGCCCAAAGCCAGGGGGTACTCGTGACTTTACGGCTTCACATTTACGTCATATTGTCCTGAAGCAGAAAGTCACGAGTACGCCAACGCCACTGTCAACGCTGCATACTCGCGCCAGATGGGAATTTATATTTGGTACTCATTATACCTTAAAAATACATTTTAGATGATGAGGATGCAAACAGTTTAAACTCTTTCAGACTTGTCTATTTGGCAAAAAGTCACGAGTACGCCGACGCCCTGTCAGCGCTGCATACTCGCGCCAGAATGAGCTTTCTTCTTCATTTGCTCATACTCGAGCGATTCTTCTTGTTTCATCCTAAACTATGTTAAAGGTAATTAATTACACTTTGACACAGTTTATTTTACACCCTCATATTCACAAATCACATCTGACAACTAATAAGAATACCTAACTGTCAGATCAAATAGTGGCTATTACACATCAACGTATGCCTTCTTTCGCATTACAAATTTATTGAAAATATTATTCAAATCGTTTGCTTTGTATGACAGTACCTCGCGCCAGATTGAGCCACATACTCACGCCAGTTGGGGGTCGCGCCAGATTGAAAAACAATCTTTACTTTAGCTATCAAATTGGCAATGTACTAATCTTCGGATTTATTTCCTTTCCCTCACTATCGAATAATTTTATAATACGACGTATTTCCGGCTCTAACATGATTTCAAAATTGCCCCACTCATATAAAGAAGTTGCATCATCAGTACGACACAGATGAACTTTTTGGGTATGCGAATCAATGTAAAGTAATGAACCATCCCAGTCATATCCTCCTATGAAGAAAAAGCAATCTGCAGCGTTCTTTGGTCTTTCAGACATATTAGGCGTTCTAATATCAAAAGGCTGCCATACATCATCAAGGCCTCTACCATAACTCTTTCTTAGTCCATCCAGACAAAATGTTGTATTAAATAATTTCAATCCATTGCTATTCTCTAAAAAAGATCGGTAATAGTCAGGAATAGTCTTATCAAGAATGCTTTCCAATTCCTTTATCTCATTTAAATTTAAACCCGGATATATCGAATGCAACCAGGCATTTGGGGCAACATGTGGAGCCTGTCCGATTAGATAGGTACCATTATTCAATCTCTTTTCTCCAAGGAGCCGATAGATTTCTAAAAAATTAAATATGTCAATCATCTTTAATTATTCGTGACTTTACCACTTTGTTACTTATGTTATCTTGTCTTGAAGTAGAAAATCAGCATCTGGCGCGAGTATGCAGCGCAGGCCCAAAGCGCGGCGTACTCGTGACTTTACGGTTGTCTATTCAACCATAGGCTCAACCAAAAGTACATCTATCAAGCCTGGCAAACCATAATAGTCTCTTGCACTACTGTATAAATACGCTTCCGGGTTTTCTACTATTCCGGCTTCAACCGGATTGTTATGGATATAATCAAGTTTTTGATGCAATATCTTAGGATCAAATAGTTCAATTGGATGGTTATCCTGTTGCCATAGTTGAAAACTCAAATTTTGACTATTCTTTTTTCCTGCTCTTTCCATCATCCAGAGCATCCATTCTTTTCTGCTTTCACCTGTATGTTGTTGGATAGCTTGCTTTAAAGCAATGGAGGTATGCCGCTTCATATCCCGCATTATTTCTTCTAACTTGTCTCCGTGACTGCCGATTATCATATGAATATGACTTGTCATGATACACCAGCCATAAATTTCAAGCCCTTTATTTACCTGACAATGTTTCCAGCTATCAAGCATAATCTGTTTATATTCATTACGAATAAAAAGATCTATCCAATAAACTACTGAAAAACTTATAAAATAAAGCTGATCCTGATCTCTGAATTTATATTTGGTGCTCATTATACCTTAAAAATGCGTTTAAGACAAGGACCATGCAAGTGCCTATAATTTAAACGCTTGTAGGCTTATCTGTTTTATAGAAGTCACGAGTACGCCGACGCCCTGTCAGCGCTGCATACTCGCGCCAGATGGAGGCGTCAATTTCAATCGCAAGAGTTCGCCTTAATAAGTTAAACATAAACAGTAAAGTTGAGCTGAATGGCTGTTTCCTATTCCTGGTAAAGTCTTGTTCCTTCATTTTAAATTTTGCAGCCAACTCCGGGCTGAAAATTGTTTCTCTCAATTTTTCTACAATTAAAAATGAGGTTTTTTTTGCACTTTAACTAATTGATTATGAATTAAATATACGTAAAATCAAACAATAAAACAAGTTAAATTACTGACTATCAATAACTTACCGACTTAACTTAATGACATTGGGCACGCGTCCCCTGCTTGTGGCCCGCATGCAAGGCTAGCACGTTATTCTATACTACTGCTTATAAAATATTAATGCTATACAAAAGCTGCATACCTAACTATCGTTTACTTAGCATATCGGCCACAAGCCGAGGGCGCTTGCGGCAGCGGAGGAACGAAATGTCTTCTTTGATATCGTTAACGCTCTCATCTATCCATGTTAATATGTGCACATTTACTGTTCAATTTCTTGTTAAGCACATTCATCTTAAGATGGACAGAGTTTTTAGCAAAGTCAGTATTTCAAAATTAATTTCATCTTATTTTCAAAATCGATTGATTCGTCAATTGAAAATGGTTTGGTATCCGCAATAATAATTATCCCATCGTTGAATACCTCAGCTTTATATACATGACCTTTTAGTAAATCGGTAATTTTTTTCGGCGAAAGTTTAAAAAAAGTTTGGCAAAGTATTTCATCGTAGAAGCTAATTGGGTAAACCCTATTAATAACTCTTCTCCTATTTTCGAACCTTTTCTCTTCATGGTTTTTAAAAATCAGGAGCCGATCGTATATATCTGACGTATATGCTCCAAAATTTTTTACAAATTGCGGGAAAATAATTGTCACCAAATTACTGTAGTCAATTTTCTTTGAATTAAACTCGATATAAATTCTATCATCGCATGATTGATCATCCTCCAACATATTTCTATATCTATAAAAGACGCTCATTTTTATACCATTTCCTATAAATTTATTAAGATTGGAGGTTGCGGTAAACTCTTCTCCAAAACCGGGAAATGATATATCAAAATCTTTTGGTAGCCCCCAAGGAAAGGGTAATGTTTTTAGAAAGTCAACTAATTTTGCATGTTTTAATTCAGCTGACTCCGCCATAGCGGCTCTACTGTTTACTTCAAAAACACATTTCATATAATTTAATCTTATTGTGCAATTTTAATAGTAATATCTTTCATGTTAACACCTGCTTTTTCGAATGCTGTTACAGCCCTATTATAAACTGCTTGATTAGGTACCTCAATAACGCCTTTGAAAGTTGGATTTTGTTTAAATGCCTCCGACATTCTTCTTAGTTGATCTAAAGCTTTCTCAAAAGTTGTTACATTTAATTTCCTATCCACTAGTGTTTTGGTAACTTCATCATAACCGTCAAATTTAACAAAGTTTTTGCCATTCGGATTGGGGTTATCATATTTAAGTGCGGGGACAAGCCTCTTCCTAGTTTCAACATCTGATGTCGCCCCAATGACTCCGTTTTCGTAGTCTTGTGCCGCTGTGGACCGTTTAGACGGGTCTTCCAAAACATAAATTAATCCTCTATTTTCAGGTGGAGAGTCTGGCATTTCGGTTATTATGTCTCCCCCTGTTAAATGAGTATTAATAGTGTTTATATGACCTCCAACAGCGAAAGAACTGACCATCATTGTTTCAAAAGCATTAATCTCCGAGTATCCGTTTTCTTCTTGATCGGTATTAAAATTATTCTCTAAAAGTTCAGTACTTGGATTTTTCAGAAACTGCTTAAATTGAGGTGCTTTTAAATTATTAATTGGATACGAAGCAAATCCTATATGATAAGTATTTCCATTATAATTCACGACATATCGCGGAAGTGTCAGATGTGTTTTAATATCGAATCCCAAAATATTCAAATGAGCATTTGGATCAATCGAATTTAGTTTTAGAAGTGATTTTCCCTGCTTATCAACAGTTAAAGTATAATGAAACTCTTCTTCCCCATCTAAATCAAGATTCAAAATTGGATTGTTACCGGCAAAAGAGTAGCCAGTATACCATGGGTAGGAAGGCCCAATTGGATCAACACTCAAAAACTTCCCAGCCCTTGGGTCGTATATCCGCATTCCATAATCCTGCTGATCACCCACACCCTTTACCTCATTATCATTCTCTTTTCCATTAAAACCATATTTGTAATTATTATTTTCGGTATAGGTAAGATTTGGCATTAATGATCCAAAGGCATAATACTGTTGAGCGGTAGTAATATCTGGCAGGTAATAATCTATATTCACCCCATTAGTACTATGGGCTATTCTTTTATTACTGATGGTGACCATTATATTTTCCAAATGGTTGGTAAGTTCGTAGTTTTTATGGCCTAATGTATCCCAAATAGTTTGTGCATTATTGGCGCTCAGCTTCATATTGGGTGTCCACATGCCCAATCGACTACTGCCGTAGAGGTCCTGCTCACGCCAGTTCGTTGCACCGCCGCTATTATCATAAGTGGCTAAAGTATTTCCTTGAGCATCTCTTATATAATAAGTGGTAATACCGGCTACCGTTTTTGTTGCACGCTCGCCGGCAGGGTCATAGGTATAATTTATAGTACCGCTACTGTTAGCAAGGCTTTGTATTTTGTTATAAACTGTCCATTGTATATTGCTTACTCCGGCTTGCTGGTCGGCAGTTAAATCGCCTTTTGCATCATACTGATAATTGCCCGGGTTTTGGTTCTTCAGGTCATTGGTATAGTTACTTGCAGGTGCTGCATCACCAATATAGTTTAATTGGTTGTTGAGCAGTTTACCATTGGCATCACGGTTATAGCCATAAGTCAATTGATCCATTACCAATTGGTTACCGTTCAATGTATTGCCGTTTCTAAAGGTGGTTTGTATATTGCCGTTACCATCATAAGTAAAATATTCCTTATAGTTATTGGTATGGGTAACGCCGGTATTAGCCGCGCCTGTAGCGGTGTATATTTCGCTATGGGTAAGGCGGTTCAGCTGGTCATATTGGTGGGTGTAATAGTAAAATGAGCTGCCCAACTGCGGTATATTCATGGCTGTGCCGGCTATATTACCATTGTATAGCGGATTAAACGTGGTAAACGTCGGCAGCACGGTTTCAAAGGGCTGTGCCGCTGCGGCAATAGGCGTATAATCATTAGGATAATAATACAGGGTATAACCGTAGGCATCAACACTTACGTTGTTGATGCCGGCGTTGCCGTCGGCACCCATATCCCGGTTGGTGTTTACAACAGTGCTATTTACTCCTTTATGCCAGCCTTGCAAGGTATAAGCATAGTCAACTCCCTGCAGTTTGCTGCTTACATCGCCCAGCTCCATACGGGCCAGCGGGCCATGCAGGTAGTACTTATAACTGGCATCCATTTTACCATTATCAAGGTAACTACCGCCATTAGGCATTATGGTTGCCGAGGTACCGCTCCAGGCTTCGGTGAGGCGATTATCAGCATCGTAGTTATACAGGTAGTAAAACTGGTCGGGCTGCCCGTTCTGGTAGCTTACAAAGTTTACCTTGCCGCTTATTAAATCATACTCGTAATTAATCTGTTTAAGTCCCAGTCCGGCTATTTGCTGGTACAGGGTGCTTACGTTGCCATCCAGATCGTAATTATAATAAGTAGCCTGCTGCACCTGCCCTGCTTGGGTATCGCGATAGGTACTGGCGGCAACGCGTTTGCGCAGGTTGGTTTGTGTAACGGCTTGCATACCGTTGGTGGCCGCTGTCGGGGTATCGTAATAGGTATCGGTGATCTGGGTATTGGTACCGGCGCCATAAAACCCGGTGATACTGGTGGGCTGCAAATAATCGGGCACACCCAGGTTTATCGTAGTTTGGTTCTTTTGCCCTACTTCTGTTATCCGGCCCAAAACATCATAGGTTGTATAGCTGTAATTATTAGCCGGCAATTGAACTGCGTTTTGCGAGATCACCAGCCTGCTCAATAAATCGTACCAAAAAATATTGGTTCCGCCATCGGGACTACTTTGCTGCGTTACCTGGTTGGTGCTGTTATAGGCATAAGTAGTAAATAGCCTGTGCGTTGGGTAAACCGGACTAACGGTTGCCGTATCCGTTGCTGTATATTGGGTACGATAAACGCCTGCCGCTGTAATTTGTGCGTCGGTAAGCAATTGTACGCCTTCGGGCGGTACGGTTGCCAGCAGGTTATCGGCCTGATCATAATAATACAGCGTATAATGATATATTTTTTGTGGCGCATACAGGTTCAACAGCGGTTTGGCTGCCGAACAGGTGCTCACATAACTGGCCCTGAACAGGTTTTCCTGTGCCTGCAGATAGGTATCATAATCGCGGTCGCCGCTGCCTACGGCTACTGATATTTGTGTTTCTATACAAGCCAGCGGGTCGGGCGGTATATTGGTACCTATCTGATTACATAATATAGCCGATGGGTTGGTGGTTAAGGTATTATCGTAATTATAATAATCGGCATACCCCAATACAAAACCATAGCGCTGGTTCATAAAGTTGGCATATATGGCCTCGTAGTTCGAATCGGCGGAGGTTACAGGTGTGGCAAACTGGGCGTTAAAGGCTGTTTTCGCAGCAGCATAGTCGCTTGGCAAAATACAGCCCTGTGCGCCGGGTTGTAAAAATACCGGCAAGGTAATATCATGACCCAAAATAAACTGGCATTGCCCGCATGAGTTTTGCAGCGCGGCAAAATCAGTGGTAGATATATTCATAGCAGCGCCATAGGTCTGCACCAAATAGCTGTACAGGCTTAATGAACCTCCATTAGTAGCGTTATAGGTATTGCACTGCGTTTGCATGGTTTGCAGCAAAGCACAAATAGCCGGGTTGCTATTGGCTATACCGGGCTCCGTACCCTGCATTAACGGCGAATATGGATATGGTGCACTGATGAGCCACGGATTAAGTTTATTGGTAAAGCTGCTGAGGCCAAGTATGCCTTTAATAGCATCGCCAAAACTCAGATAACCACTGGCGGTAGTTTGGCCCGGCGCTACCGAGCTGGCACCAAAGGGATGGTTTTGATCGCCGCCTTTGCTGGCTATATCAATCAGCGCTGCTCTTAATGCCGCTACGGTGCTTGCGCTATAGGTGCTTAATCCCGATGATAAGGCCGTCATCCAGCCATCAGCTTCGCTGCTTACCGAGCTTTGTACCTGTTGGGTGGTACCATCCTGTGTTTGCTGCTGCAAGCTAGCAGTAGAACCGCCGATGCTGGTGGCCGTTGACATTACATTATCATAAAACCGCGGCGTCTTTATAGCCAGCACCGGCGGGCAGGTGGATGGCATACTATCATACACACAATTAAATACCCATACATTGCTATAGCTGGTAGTAATGCCCGCGGCGGTAACCACATTTAAACAGGTATAAAATGTAGCGACCGATGACCCGGAACCGCCGGCGGAGTTAACACAATTAAACGGCGGCTGCGTACCCGCGGTACCCGGCACAACCGTAAGCAAATGCCTTGACGGATAGGCCCCTGTATAATAACTATTGGCGGCGGCCACGCTGGCTGCCGACAAAGTAACCGGGCTGCTGCATAGTGGTGTAGAGCCAACATTATTCAAAACCCAGGTTTCAGCCACAGGCCCTTCCTTATGCGTCAGTTGCAATTGGGTGCTGGTAACACTTACCAATGTATATTTAATATCGTTACTATAAAGCGAAAACCGGCAGCTATCGTCCATATTCCAGGTACCGTTGCTTAACGCACAAGTACCGGTTATGCTGTAAGTATTATCGGGGTTAATGGTAATTTCGCCATTGGTATAGGATGCCTGTGTTTGCTTAAAAAGGGTATTAAGTCCATCGCCCACCTGGGTAACGACGTTGCTCTGCCACGTACCAAATAACAGCGGATTAGCCTGGCAAGCCTGGCAAACTATTGATTGTACGGTAACTGCTTGTATCGGCGCACTACTAGGAATGCAGAAAGTTTTGGTGGAGTCGCCCACAGCATATTGGAAAGTTGTTGGCAAACCTGCGCTGTTTACCCCTGCCGAGTAGCCAATGGTAACGGTTACCGGGGTAGTCACCTTGCCGCCGTTGTATGATAATACCACCATTTTCATGGTATTGGCACAGGCCGCCACCGGCGGCCCATAAGCGGCCCCATAGTTATCAACAATAAAATCGGTTATTGCCGGGCATGGGCTTACGTTGGGCAAAGTTAGCGGGGCACCAACCGAGCAGGTATTATTACAGGTGGTAGCGGCCCGTACTTTGTTATAATAGGTTTGTTTTAACGCAAAATAATAGTCCTGATAAGTTCCCCATTCCCTGTCGGGCACGCGGCATGCCGATAATGGTGTACAGTTGTCCCAGTTGTTAAAGCTGCTTATTGTTCCGTTGGTATTGGCATTAGGATCACTGCAATAGGTCAAAAAGTCCACAAAGGCGGTAAGGCTTTTGTTAGATGCTGCTGTAACGCCTAATACATTGGTGCTATAGTTTTGCAAATCGCTTTGCATATTGGAGGCATAAGCTGCACCCAAGCCGCCCGACTGGAAAAATGGATCCGCCGCAACCAGCCATCCGGCATTGGTATAGCTGTAGGCCAGGCCCGTAGGTGCACCCGGTATAGTGGGGATGGCCGCCGCAGAGGTAATATTCTGCACCTCCTGGTCCCAGGTTTCAGAAGTGTTATTGATATAGCAAAACTGTAGTTTACAATATTCGGGGTGATAGGGCAAAAAGGAGTTCGCCCAGCTTGGGTTCCAGTATTGCACCAGCATAGGCAGTGTAAACGCAACATCATAAGGCGAAGTGATCGACCCATCAGGCAGCGTAATCAGGTTAGCCTGGTATTGGGTTGATGATGATGACAGCACCGGAAATACCGTGCGCCAGTTATTATAGATTACGTTGGATGGTATCTCGAGCGCATTATAAGTTGAATCGAATAGCGCATACTGTCCGCCAGGCGAAACATCTGCCAGCATTGGCGTTTCATACTGGCTGCAATTGGCGATACTATCAGCCGATAATGAATTACAATGGGTTGAAAGCGAATCGCAATAAGCCTTCAACGTAGTATATTCAGTATTGGCCCAGGTTTGAAAAGTACTGCCTACCACCGTTGCGGAGTCGACCCCGAGGCCAAGCAATTTGGTTTGAAAAGTTTGCACAAAACTGGTTTGCGTGCCCAATGTTTGCTCGCAGGTAGAACAATCGCTCAAACAAGCTTTATAATTAATACCGTTTAGATAGGGCAATATAAAGCTGAAATTATTTTTCAGGTAACCGTTTTGTAAACCCTGGATAGCAAATGCGGAAACATAATTTTCCATCACCGTTTTGCTGAAGCCCAACTGAAAAGTGAAGTAGTACTCGCCTATTTGCGGAAATACTATCGGTATGGAGTCTTTCTGAATGCCCGTACCACTGCAATTGGCCGTCATGGAGCCCACCTGTATAGGTGTGGTAGTGTTGTAGACGAGCTGGTCGCAGTCATTATAAACATTAATGGTTAAATCGTAAAAGCAGTTACTGCACATGGCCTGCGCCCCGCCCGGATACTGATCTATCAGTTTCTGAACACTGTAGGTCATGCTCGCCTTGCCCGATTGTGTCGCCAGGTAAGTGGCTGTGCCTTTAATGGTCAGCGCCTGACTGTCAAAAACAAACTGCGCGGAATCAAGCAGGCCAATTTTTTCTATTACTGCCGGCAGGATGGTGCTGATGGAGTCCATCTTGTTAGGTACATTACCCGATAGTGCCGTGGCGATGGTTTTCCCGCTGGCATTCAGGTAACTGATACTCACCTGTCCGTTAGGGTCAACAACCATATTCTTCAGGTAATGGCTGTAGTTGCCCACATCGTTACCGAAAATACGATCCAGTTCCCACTGGCTGGGTATAGCATAAAAGTATTTGGTGGTATAACTAGGGTTGGTTCGTCCGGGCTGAAAGGTTTTACCCACACCGCCCTGCACCATTATTCTGCCCGTGTTATCGGGTGTATATTGTGTTACCGATATAGGATACCCCTGCCCATTTGGAATATATTTATCATAAGACTGGTCATTTATAAACGTGTTTTGTGCAGAATAATACTGTGATGCGCCGGATGTTATACTTAACGAATCGGGGTTATACTCACATGACGTTGAAGGCGTACTACCTACAACATTTGCGTAACTATAAGAAGTATTTAAGCTGATTGTATTAAAATTAGGAAAATACCTCAAATAGGGTGTAACGCCGCTGGCTTCCTTATAAGGCGCCGGCAAGATACTTGCTGTTGCCCGTCCAAAATCATCATAAATATTTTCCTGAAACAGGGCTACATTGTCAGAATTATTGATGGTTACCGTTTGTCTTGATCGTAACGATCCATCAAAATAACTTACCACTTCTTTTTTCTTTCCTTCTTCGGCAAAAGCAGCAGAATACTGCCAGTTTAAACTTTGCTCATACCAGGTTAAAGCCCAAACCGCATATTGCCCCGATCCTAACTGATAATCCCAGCTCCCCAGCAAACGCACGCCATCAGTACTGTAGGCAACCTGTCTCATCCGCACCAGCACATAATCATCATTATAAGGTAACGACAGCAAATAACTCTGGTTACTGGTTGTAATACGGGTGGCATTGTGCAGAAATATACTATTCAGTAATAATGTGTCAACGGTCCCGGCGGTACCGGCGGCCATTTGCTGAATAACAGCATAGTTGGCATTGCCAGCATCAGCGGTAGTCCATTCAATATCATATTCAGCGCCTATCGTCGGCCAGGTAAGCTGCAATTGAGTGCTATTGTTGCTGATTGTTCCCGGGCTCGTGTTTTCAACGGCCAGGTTTCGCTGTTGTGCCACCGCGGCAGGCGCATTTAATTTTGATGTTGCAACAGTACTAGCCGGCGCCTTAGCGCCCGACTTTGAAACGGTACTTACCTGCGTATTTTTTATAAGTTGCGCTATTGCATTTAGTTTGGCTTTAGGATTAAATTTATACTGCCTATTGATTACTATATTGGCACTTAGTTGAAAATAAGGAGGCGGATCATACCCAAATTCCGGACTGTAAATACTCACAACCGTAACCCTTATCCAATAAGCTCCCGTAAAATTATAGCTATCGTTAATTTTGTAATTAACTCCCTTTTTTAGAGCATAATTTATGTTTAGGTCGATGTTTTTTACCTGCGGGCTGGCATCGGGGTCAGTCAGATACTCGACTTTCAACCGTATCTGGGCGCTAAACTTTTGCTTAATTAAAGCGCTGTCAAGAATCCTGAAAGAAATAAAATCTTTTACCGATATATTGGTAATATCGCTCCAGTTATATTTTGAATTTTTAAACTTTTCATCTTTAACAATAATTGTATCCTTAGGCTTTATTTTCCCCTTTATAAAATTCTCATAGGGCTCAACACCGGCAAAACATACCGGTTTAACAAAAACCAGGAACAGCGTTGTAAATAATATGAATTTTAAAAATTTCTTCATTTTAAACTTTATTAAAGTTTTATCAGTTCGTAACTTGAAAATTTAGGCAGCAGGGCAAGCTTTCCCCGCTCTTCTCTCACAAATGCGCTGACAGCCGGATAATTATTCATCTTTACCGTATTATCCATCCGGGTTAAATCAATTTGTATCGTCCTGTCCTTTTTATCATTACCCGGGTCATTTATATCAGTAAATCTTATCAAAACTGTCGTCAGCGTATTTTTTGCGGTATCGTAAGTGGCCGAAATCTCCTTACAGGTAATGTGATGCTCATTTATCAGCGATATTTTCCGCTCCGACCCGGTTTCAGAACTCACCAGATCATAATTTTCAGATCTTAAAGTTTTTACCATCTGCCTGATACCCGTTATCGGTGATTTAGATTGATAGCTCATTTGGGATACCACAATCTTCCTCATATCGTGCTGCACGTAAACATTTACCCCGTTTTGATTTATTGTTTCTGTATTGCCAAGTTTTGAATAAAAATTGTTACCCGCCCGGCAAAATAAAAACTTCAGGTCGCGAACGTTATTGGTAGTATCCGTACCGTCGATCACGTTATATTTACCCTCAAAACAGAAGGTATTTTTACTAAAATCAAGCGTCTGCAGCAGCTGGTCAAATTTGGCCAGTAGCACGGTGTCATATACTTTGGCCTTAACTGTTACCGGCGCCGGCTTAACAGCGCTCTTTTTTATTTTTTGATCAAGTGCCCAGGTAATCACACTTGCGCTCAGTACCACTATAGTAATCAGTATTACTCTTGTATTGATATATCTTTTCATTGCAATTCCAATTATAATCCAGTGTATTTCGTATATGATGACCGGCTTTCTTTAATGGTCATAACGCCGCGTTCGGTTTCCTTTTTAACACGTATTAAAAGGCCCTCATCATCATATTCATAGAAAGTTGCAAAGCAATTTTCATCCAGCTCAGCCATTAACCGCATGGTTTTGTCATCATACACATATGATTTTAAAAGCGCATCAAACGGATGGATGCGGATATCATCCATATAAAGGGTTACGCCATTTGATGGTACCACGGCTATGTTAAGTGTACCCGGCGCTATGGTGGTGAGGTCAATTGTCCCTTCTAAAAGTTTCCAACCCTCCACATTAGCTTTGCAGGTTAAAGGAATCGAAGTGCCATTTTCCGTGAGCGTTAATTTTACTGATTTGTCGCCGGGACTACCATCGTACACCCAGGTATCAAAAATGTATTTCTTATAAGGATTGGGTTCAAAACCGTTAGGATAAAGCCCCAATTGATTTTTAACATTATATTCCCCTGTGTTATAGATATATAGCAAGCTATCAATCCGCAACTTTTGACTATAAATATTGGTTTTCAAGGTAATCCCGTCTGATGGCAGCTTTAAACTATAGTTACCGCTATGCGAAGTTGTGTTAACTATAAACTGACTTAATGGTGCCCCTGTAGATGTTTCCTTAAAGTCGTTTATCGGGATATTGCCTGCCACCGTACCGGGATTGAAATAACTGTCTTCAAAGCTAGTTACATACATCTCGCGGCTCATACTGTTCGACGCAACGCCTCCAGGTAATTCGCCGTTGAAATCAAATTTTGCAGCGCTGAACCTGCCCAGGGCGTCTACATTTTCAAGCTGTTGTCCATAAAGGTCATACGAAGTAACCGTATTGGCAGTAACCCACCGCGCTCTGTTTCCATTCTGATCGGTTTGCCAGCCCGGGCTGCCATTGGTAAGCAGCCCATAGTACCAATAGGCCGAAAAACTGTTGATATACCCAGCATTTTTAATATTCAGCCCATTTGCCGGAATATTGGGATTGAGGTATCTGCTTTGCTGAAATACCATGCTTGTTCTTTCGCGCCAGTTACCCAAATAACCCGCGATGTATGGGTTGATAACTTTTACGTATATAAAGTGATTAGCGCGCACGCCATTGATAGTCAAAAAGCTTTGCAGGGTATTGTCGCCAATAACGCCCGTGGTTGAAAAAACGGTATTTAAGCTATTGCCGCTGTTGAGCTGGCTTGCCGTACAATTATAAATTTCCATCCCTATGGCTCCAGGGTTATTACTTGGCGTATCGCCGCCGCCCACTAGCGGAACGTTTGTTGCGGTAAAATTGATAACATGTGTACCTGCAGAAAGATATAATGGATAAACCGACCAATATTGATTATTCTTATTCGACGGCAGTGCAACATTATCAATAGTATAACTATAGGTATCATCGCCACTATAACCTATATAATAAGTTTGCGATGTAGCTATAGTGATGGTTTTTTGAAACCCAACAGGTGCATTCAGATACAAGGTAGTTGGCGGATTTGGCCACACCCCGCTTCTATTTAAGCCGCCCGCCAAAAACGCATTTTGAACAACTACGCCGGTATCAGTACCTGCATTATAAATGTAGGCGCCGTATAAGCCGTGGTTACCGGCCGGCAGTGCCGTAGCATAGGTAAAGTCAGCAACCGGATTTGCTACCTTAACACTATCGGCGTTGCCGTTTGTTGACGACATTGGCCAGCTTTCGTTATAGGTTTTGGCCGATGCATTGATAACTTTATAGCCTGTTAAATCTGAACTGGCGACCACTTTTAGCTGATTCCCTTGTATGGGATTAGTTAAGCACACCAAGCTGGTAGCTCCCGCGTCGAGTATATTTCTATAACCCGATTGCACCATTTTAACCGTGCCTGTTGCTGTAAACGAGGCGGCCAGCTGACCGGCCATATTGATTAATTTATTAGTTGGGCTGGTTTCTGTTGGTGATTGATCATTAATTACCCAATACTTATTGCCGGTAGTTAGGTCAACAATTTCATCGCCCGATTTTAAAAAGGTGTTGTAATTAACAAATCGTCCGTTTGCATCGGTCGAGAAGTTTTTCAGTAAGATACCGGAGTTTTGATAGGCCGGCCCCATACCGTTGTATATCCAGTAAGCCGGAATATTTACCGAATAAATTTTATTATCAAACTCATTTTGGGTGCTGGTTACAATAGGCTCACCGGTTAATCCATCAAAAGCAACATTTTGGGTAGTGATACTTGAACCATTTTGGGTTTTAACAACCTTGTCAACTACACCATAATATTGATTCAGCTTAACGGCACATGCTGATCTGAAAAGCTTATAATCCGAATTATCATAGCTTGGGAAGTGAGGCAATGGGAAATCAAAAATCCAGGCCGATATCCAATCGAGCCCCGGGTCAAGCGATCTGCCAGTATTTTTTGTTTCAAACTCTCTAAAATCTGTAAAGAAATCTATGTCACGTCCAATAACCTGGTTGGGAGAAACCGAGCCATCCGGGTTAACAATATTAACGGTATTAGCCAGTTGGTATTCACCTGCACCCAAAGGAGTGGTATTATAATAGTACACTGTGGATGCTATTTCTGCTCCCGTCTGGTTAAATGTACGGGTGGCTTTCTGTTTACCATGCATATCATTTACCGTTATGGCATATCCTTGCGACATGGTTAACTCGTCAATACTTGTTGTGCCTAAAAATGAAAATTTGTTGGTCGGTTTATTTTCATTTTCAGATATGGGCAGTACCGTAACCTGCACCGGAAAGTCTTTCGCGGTATAAAACTCATCTACACTATATCCTGTTCTTAATGCAGGATCGGGGTTTCCATTTTTATCCAGATCGGTTATGGTAACTTTACTATACCCCACCAGCGGCGCCGGAAAATAGGATTCACCAAAAGGCTGTTCTAAATCAAAAAAACTATCAACAGAACCTTTTACCGTTTCTACATATGGCACAGGCTGTTTTAGCGGGTTTTCATCGTTACCTATAGATGGTTCATAGGAAGCTACGCCGCTGCTAATAGTAACACCGTTGTCGACAGTGGTGTAGGTATAGGCCTGCCCATAATTAGCTGTTGCGACACCGCCATTTTGTGACATGGTTTCCCAGTTATCACTTATCTGTATCTTTTTCACCCTTACGCCACCACCCAGTTTAAAACCATCCTGCTTAACAACCTTTGCAAAACAACTGTTCAAATGTATTTTTGAGCAGTAGTTGCTGCGCGCTGCTTTTTGGTAAAAACTTTCGGTTAACTCTTTTAAATTGCCTATGGCGCTAAATATGGCCTTCACTGCTGAAGTAACTGCCGAACTCGTCTCCGAGTCCTTCGTTCGCGTATCAAAACCGGGGTAAGCATATCGCGGGTATTGATCTTTTAAATTTTGCCATGCCGAAAATATGATCGGGTTGGCTGTTATTCCGCCATCCGTTCTGTCTACAAATATTATTTTGGCATAGCCACCACTAAAACTTACCGATTTTATTTGTGCGTAACAGGGTACAAAGTCGTAGTCATAATCAGTCCCACCGTTATAGCTATTGGGTGTGGACATTTTATCAAAAAACTTGGTATACAAGTATTTGGAGTTATTGAGATAGGTTTGTTCAAACCAGGCAGTCGGATCTCCGGTAACTGCCGAATTTGGAACCTGGAGCCTGATACCTTTTGCCTTATATAAATAATTAGGTGCAGTTGCAGTTGAGTCGAGATCATTACCATTGCCGTCAATCAATGCAGAAATGCCCGACATGACCATTGCCCGTTTGTCCTGTACATAAGCATAATCATTTGACTCATAACTAACATTTATTAGCCCTCCTGTTGGCAATTGTATCGAGCTGAGGTGCCACAAGGCAGCATTTTGGTCAATCCGTTGTTTTACTGCTGGGTTATTTCCCTGAACGTCCTGATTGGTGTATGGAAACTCATCATTTTTTAACGGCAATAAATTTTCGGTGTTCGATTTGTAAGTCCCCCAGCGGTCAGTTTCCAAATCGCCATAGTTAATGGCTGCGCCATTAACAGTATTCTGATAGGTAAACTCATAAGGATAATTTGCGCCTTTCGGACTATTGGCATATTCAAAATATACCTTTTTAAGCGTAAGCTTACCGGTCTGGGATGAATTGGTGTTCATATTATTAGGTACGCCCAGGCACAGCTCATAATCATACTGAAATTTCACCACTTTTATCGGTTTCGACATATCAGCTTTTGAATACAACAATATTTCCGTTAGGCATTTTTGCCTGTTGGTGGTATCCATTTGGGTACCGGTAAAATCCGTTACGCCTAGCGCATCATTTCTGTTTTGGGTAACAAAATAGGCTACCTTGGTTTTTGATTCAATAGAATGGATATACCAAAGTTCTTTTTGCCCATAAACTATACTGCCTTTGTCGTCATCTTTATCAGCCAGTAAACCGCGGTTTAAGGTAGCGCCGCTATAGGGCGTGCGCCACTTAAACAAATTGGGCAATTTTGAATAATTAAATTTGATAGCAGTACCGGCATCGTCATCGGTGATACCGTCGCCAGTTTTGTCAACATAATCGGGCGATAAAATTGCTGTCAGCAAAAAGCTGGAGGCATAGGCGGGGTGCGATTGCACATGATAATAATTATCAATTCCCACGGTGTGGTTTATTGCTACCTGAGCTGTACCGGAATTAGTTAAAGACAACGGTACTATATTATTGGTGCCGCTTTTAATGCTATAATTGGGGCCTTTTGAACCAATAGCGAAGCTATATTCTGATTGCTGCACATTATAAACCGGTAAACCATAAACCATTCTTTTTCCAGAAGCACCGGTAACAGTAATTTCAGAAAGGTGATGTTTTTGATGATAGTTATTGTCATAACGTGGGCGTAAAGTATCAGCAACCGGTTTATTATTGGCCGGCACCTGGAAATTGGCAGCATTATTAAAAGGATAGCTGTTAATTGTTTTATCCAAACCTGCTAAGGAAGCTTCCTGCGCGGTGAGGTACGAGATTTGTGTATTGTTGATGGACCTGTTTAACTTTTGCAGTTTGGTTAACGTGTTATTGGTGAACTTTGCGTTAGCCGTTTGCCCGCTTATGCTTACTTCCAGCGGCTGTACATCATGCAGCGCGGCAACCATATTGGCATCTTCTGCCGTTTTTTCGCCAACAACTTTGAAATATGCATGCTGACTATTAGGATTCGTATAAGAAATATCCTGAAAATCGCCGTTTGGAAGATAGTTGTTGTTGCTTGCCCATTTGCGGGTAGTATTTGTTCCGTTTTGATTATAAAGCGTTACCCCGCCGTGAAAAATGAAGCCGGCGCCTAAATCTGTACCAACCGTGGTTGAGCTATTACTATTGGTAACCTGATTATCAAAAAAAGCACCCGATCCGCCTCTATGCAATCTGAATTGGCCCGAACCTGTTTGGCTTGTAAAAGAAAAAATATCTGGCGTACCAACAGGCAAAGCCAGGTTAGGTATTTCGGGAATGATAGGATTTTCATTTTCCCTTAAAAAGTCCATCACGGCAGTTTTTTGATTTTTACCCTGCTCAGCATATAAAAAACCATAAGTAGGGTTGCTGAATTTTTCTGTAGCAACCTCACTTACACTTTTATAACCTGTCATACCGCCGCCCAAAAAAACAATTTCCACAACCCCACCTGCGTCTACACTAAAAGATCCATAGGTAGTTTTATAAGGAACTTGTATACGAGGCATAATTGGCTCCGTATTAAAAGAAATGGCTGAACCGGACGCCGAACCTTGGCCTTCACCAACCGTTTTCTTTTCAACGGAGACGTCAGGTATACCAACCGCATCGCTATTGACTGTCACTTCATAGTTCGTCTTTGAAACATTAAAGCTGGACCCCAGGGTTAAACCTTTCAAACCTGAGCGACTATTATACCCGAGCGAAGAACTTAATCCGGCATTTACCGTTTGGTTGTCCTTCATATTTTCCGTGATACCTAAATTCATTGAGGGCGTAACATCAACTCCACTTGCAGTGCTCGAGGTTATTCCCAACCCTAAACCTGCAGTGAAGGGACTATCTCCAATTTTTGACAAAGAAATACCGGCATTAATACCCACGTCAGCACCAATACCGGTATAGTTATCATTAAAAATACCCAGGCTGAATGAACCGTCGAACTTAGGAACCAGGTTCGTACCACCTCCCTTTACTTCAATTTTGGCACTTAATCTTCCGCCAACGGTTACCTTGGGCTTGGTGTAATGATCGGTTTGTTCCAGGTCTCCCGACATATCATCAGGTACGCCCCGTAATTGCCTGTTTATAGCGCCTACGTTCACATTCCAGCCAAGGCCAACCCAGCTGGCCTCATCATCCATACCGGTACCCGATTCGTAACTCAGGTTTATCGGATAACCATCTATATCAAGTAAGGGTACGTTATATTTAAAACCACCGGTAAAAGGATCCACCATATCAGAAACACTGGCCGGCTGAAATGCCTGTGTTTCCGGCTGTGCAGGACCAGATGTTAGTGCAAGGCAAATGGGTGGCGCCAAAAGATTGGTTGACATGAGTATTAACAACCCAACTGCTATTTTCTTTCTGTAAGTAATTGTTAGCTTCATAATCAATTATTTATTTCTTATCCAAATTCAAAGTATACGTTTGCTTATCAATGTACATATCGGTATAAACCATATTCAATGATCTCATTTTTAACTTATTATCAACATTAAATGAAATAAGGTATTCGTAACAGTCCTTTATTCCATTAGCAACCGGCTGCACAAATCCGGGCGAGCATTTTGCACCACCGGCTTTTATAAAAAAGCAACTGTCTGCTTCGTAATTCATCTCACTTACCAGGTTTCTATGGTTATTTTCGAGCCATTTTTTATCCGGGTATATCCTTACCCTATAATTCAGAATAGTAGTATCGTTCTTTGTATCCATTTTCATCACCTCCATTTTCATAGATGCGCTCTCCGCTTGACTATACTCCGCCAATCCATTAAGCCATCGTTCCGTAGGTGTTTTACACGATATAGCCAGCAAGGCCACCAGCATTACTATTATTGTTTTTCTCATTGATCTTTGTATACAAATCTTAAGTCTTTCTCGGTACCATCTGGCAGTTGTAACTGTAGTATATAGGATTCGCCATCGGTAAATGAATCAGTGTTAAATAGGTCTATTTTTATTTTATTTCGCCCATTTATCAGCGTGATTTTAGGCAATCCGCCAATTTTCCGGGTGGGATTATTAAGCTCAACTATCTGATATTTAAGAACTTTAGCCTGATAAGGGTTTATCAGTGCGAATTTTACATAAGCAACAGCTATATAATAATTGCCCCTAACCAGGTCGTTGATGTCGCGATATCCGTCATCTTTAAGAGTATCCAGTTTTTTGGTGGCATCCTTACAATGCTCGGTAAATGTCCACACCTCAGAGCGGTTAAGAATAGTTTGATCTTTATAAGCCGTTACCTGCCAGGCATATGTTTTCCCTTCCTGCAATTGTTCATCAATGGCCGGATAAGGCAATATGGGAGAAATCAAATGCGATTGGTTAATAATAGGCAGGTTATAGTTCAATGCTTCAACAGCATTCTGGTCGCTTTTCACCTCGCTTAATACTAACTGATAATACGATCCCTGTACAGCCGGCAGCAATGGCTGCCAGGTAAGCATGGGCCGGGCGTCACAAACCGAATCTTTATCGTAAGGTTCTAAAAGGTTTAGCTCAGCAAAGGGTATCAGCTCATATTCAAAACATTGTTCGGCTAAGGCCTCATTGGCGGCAACATTAAAATTCAGCGTAAAACAATACTCATAATCGCCGATAGGGAAATCCTGGTTATGTTTTATAATAACGCCGATGTTATTATTAGGATACTGAACAGTTGCGCTGCGAACGGCACTCACCGGGATAATGTTACTGCCTGGATTTAAAGTAAATGGCTGCGTTCTAACCAATACGATGGTTCCGTTCTTTTTTTCTGTTACTTCAATACTTAATGTAGCTGTCTTTCTGCCAACTGGATTATTTATTCTACAGTTAAAAAGCCCGTTAACGTTTCGTCCATATATTTCTGGCACAAACTGAAAACTTACCTGGCAAAGCGCGGGGGCGCCATAAAATAAACTGAGCAGTATAACTATTATAATTTTATGTGATGATTTGCTCATATATCAATCAATTTTAAAGTAATATTTAAGAGATAATTCGCCCCTGGTTGATGAATACAAATCGGCATATTGTGGCGTTATCAGGTTTTTCCGGAGATCGACAGACGCGTTGATGTCAAAATGTTTACCCGCCATAAATTGCAGGCTTTGCCTGATGCCGGCTTGTTGGGCAATACCCGTGTTATTTAAATAAGTTAAACCCGATGCAGACTGCAGGTTTTTGAATAGTTTATACTGATAGGTTAGATCGGTGGTCAGCAGGTCGCCAATAAGTTGATAAGCTGATAGCTCCTTATTATAAAAGATAGTAGCAGTTATAGAGCTATTTTTTAATAAAACACTCTGCGCATAATTAACATTTACCAGGCTGCTGCTACTGGCCGAGGCATCAACATTGGTAAGCGATTGTGTGCTGATACTTAACTGGCTTGTTGTAAAGTATTTTCCAATTTTATAAGAATCATTCCCCGTTAATTCGAACTTACTGGAGCTATAAATTGAACTGGATACGCCGTCCATATTCTGCGTGGTAGAAGCATCAATATATTTAAAGCTTACATTAAATTTCTTCGTGATCTGGTACTTTGAATCAAACTGGATCTGATAGTTTTTCCAGGTATCATTAGTAACGTAACTCAACGGCATCGAACGGACATCTGTTCTGAAATCCAGCGTCAGTTTATTTTTATATAATTTCTTTTTTAGGATACCGCCATATTTTATTGTTGCTCCCGAATAGCCATTATTCGCTGGATTTTGATAACCTAAGCCGGCATAATTGAAATAAACGTTATCAGAGGCATTAAGGCTGGTGATATTGAGGCTGTGCGTAAAGCCAGCTGCAAATGATTCAAAAAGATTAGTATTTAAACTGTTGGCCCCGGCAGCTTTTGCTGTAAGTACCGATTCGGCACCAGGTATATAGTTGCTGCTGAATAAAGTGCCCGATTTAGAAACATCAACCGTAATATTGCCAAAATCATCAACCTTTACAGCTTTGGTTGCGGTAATGGCAACAGCATTTCCGGGTAAAGTGGGTGCCGAATACTGTACATTGTTTGATTGCCCGCTGAATGAACTTACCACGGCAATTTTCACATCACCAGTACCCCCACCTCTATTTATTTCTGTGCCGACATAAGTTATGGTTTTAGGGGCGGCATATACTGAGCTCTGAAACTGATCGTCTTTCAGCGAGTTAATATCATTCAAGGTACCAAAACCAACCGTAAGCGGATAATAGCCAACCCTCACTGTCAGATTTGCACCATTCATTAATTTGGTATCCTGGCCGGTTTCACCCGGAACTTGGGTACCAAATGAGCCAAAACGAAAATCTTTCACATTACTCAGCATCGACATAAAAGAGTTTGACGGCTCTTTGCTGTTCATATTGTTGGCCGTTTCCGACGAATTAAAAGCCGGAGAGGTGCGGCCGGTAGAGTAGTTTTCTGCGAGCAATAATTTATTCGGATCAAGCCCATTTTTTAGCAACGACCCTTTTATTGATCCTATAACAGCCTCAATACTATCGGCACGATTATAGTTTTGCTGGTGTGCCGTTTGGGCCGCAACTGGGTCGGCGCCTGGTGCTTTCAGATCCTGGTCATACTTTTGATCTGCTTCAGCATCCAATTTCTCTTTTAGTTGCGTATCTGATAATTTGATTAAACCCTGGAGTTTCGAACCGTCGTCAAGGTCATCTGCATATATCGAATTCTTCATGTGCGTTTGATCACTTTCCAGCGTACTTACCTTCTGGTTTAAGGTTTGGTGCACATATTCGGTAAAGTTAAAGCCACCAAAAGCAGTGTTTTTTAAATTGTCATACTGCTGTATATCGCTTTTCATCAATCCGCTAAACATTGAAGGGCTGAATCCAAATTTGAAAAGACTGTTATTGATGGGACTTGTTCCGTTAAAAGCCGCCTGATTGTTAGAGAAATTCACATTTAAAGGAATACCGAAAGCAATAAGACTGCCTTTTACGCCAACTACATCCTCAAACTTATTACCTGCTACAACACCTAAAACCGGTTGGTACAACAAGTCATTTTCAAGGGTTAAAGTGCTGGCAAATGCCGGATTACTCATCCCTTTACCCACCGGATTCACCAACAGTTGTGATCGTAAGGCTGCCATCTTGTTCATTTCATCTTTACTGCCGGTTACACCACTAAAAAACTGAGTTGGTATACCCGTTACAGATTGTGAGGGTATAGCCGGTACACCGCTTTTTAAGGGGCTGGGCACCTGTATTAAACTATTTGCAGTAGTTTGGGCCGATTGCGCATTTAAATTAGCGGGAGGAGTTAAAGCATTAGTATTTACCAAACTATTTGCACCAATACTACTGATCAGGTTATTATTTAAAGGGTTAGCAGTGCCAACAACACTACTAGTTCCCGTTGCATTTAATGGTGATGTCCCTGTTGGTTTTAACAAGGAAGTGACCGAACTAGGAGCCATCTGGGTAATAGAAGATTGCCCGGGCACCGATGTAACCGGTTGGGCTGATGTATTGCTTCCGGCTAAACCGGGTATTGCCGTTTGGGGCAAATTAGCTCCAGGTACCTGAGATGAAAGTGCAGACCCCACAGGACTATTAGTTTTTAAAAGGCTTGTTTTTGAGGCTAGTAAGGAGTTCAGCTCTTTCTTTATTTGTTTTTCGGGCGTATACATCTGATCACCCGATGGCTTTCTGTAAACTATGTCAGAAACTGTAAATGGCCTACGAAAAGTCCATTTAACATAAGGCTGTTGAAATTTCAGGCTTTGCTCCACCAATTGATTTAGCGATGGTCTTCCGGCAAATAGTACCTTATTAACCCTGGTATAGTAATTTTTTGTTCCATTGCTTTTTGCCGGTTCTTTTCTTACTAATGAAGAATCGGATGCTCCTATCCCCTGGTTTGACTGGGCAGTTGCAGTTAAGGACCAAAAACACGTCAGCATTAAACCAATAAAAGCAGCGTAAAAAATTTTCATATACTATACCTGTTATTATTAATTGTAATAAGGTTTAAATCGTGAGTAATACAGTTCAAATTCCTTCTTCATTCCTTTCAGCACTTTAATTCTTTTTTGAAAAAATAATTTCGCGGATGACGTTGTTCATAAAGTCAGCCAGATATATATTGCCTGCAGCATCCAGGGCTATTCCATTAATAGAATTGAATGCCGCTGTAGAAAGTGGTCCGTTAACATAGCCACTATTAAATCTCCAGCTGCCGCCGTAATAAAGAACACCATCGGAAAAATTTAATACGGTAACTACTCCCGCCGGCGTAATTTTGTCAACGAAATTGTATCCCCCATCACATACATAAACATTGCCTGTAGCATCGGTGGTGAGTTGTTGGATCTCGCCAATCTGTGAAATGGTTTGGCCGTTTTCTGATACGGTATGAACACCTACAAATGTTGATACCGCGCCGTTGCTAATTTTGCGTATAATGTTATCTGAATTATTACAAGCGTAAACATTCCCATTTTGATCAGCAGTAATAAATCCTACTCCCTGAAATTCAGCAGAAGCAGCTGGGCCGTCCACATACCCAGGCGTGCCGTTTCCGGCAAAGGTTGATACCAGGCCCCCTGATGTGATTTTGCGGACGTAGTTGTTATCAGCTACGTATAGGTTTCCACTTGGGTCTATGGCGATATCATCAGCATACATAAACTGTGCTGCTGTGCCCTGGCCGTCGGCATATCCTTGTGTGCTGCCGGCAAAAGTGGATACCACCCCGGCCGGAGTAATTTTGCGGATTACAAAATTGCCCTCATCGGCCACATACAGGTTCCCCGAGGCATCTATAGTAATACCGAGTAAGGAGCTAAATCTCGCCGCTGTTCCGGTGCCATCTACATAGCCGGTAGTCGTTCCACCCGCAAATGTTGAAACTACACCAGCAGCTGTTATCTCGCGGACCAGCGTTCTGCTATTATCTATCACAAAAAAGTCACCGCTTTTGTCCACAACCATTTTTGTGGGGGCATTAAATTCTGAAGCGGCAAGCGTTCCATTTAGAATACCCGCATGTCCGTTTCCGGCATAAGTAATTGCAGCTGGATAAAAATTAGCTGCACCATAAGCCTTATTAGCTATAGTTATATGCGTGCTGTCCGTTAAAAATAATTCTGCTGTTTGTGTGGGGCTGATATCTATGCTAAAAACGGAGCTGGGTGTATTGGCCACAGTGCCGAAGCTATTGCAGCTTCCCGGAATCTGGTTGGTGATAGCCAATTGCCCGCCAACGTTCATTATCCCTGCCTGTAACGAAAACTTAGCATCATTAGTAGCTATACCGCCTGTTAACAGATTGAAGGTGGTTGAATTTATTGTAAGATTACCGGTAATATTAAAATTGGCAATATGTGAAGTCATAGTGGTGGTTTTTGTTAAAACCAGTTTGGGGTTGGTTAAATCGCCCACCTGGACGGATGCGGCGGATAATGTACCTGCCCCTACAATTGTAGTAGCTGGTGTAGAATCATCCGAAGCGTGATTTTGAACCATCTGGCCTGATACGGTAAGGGTACTCCCGCTGTTTACCGTAAGTGTAACCGGGTTGCGGCCGCCAAAGGTAAGGTTATGTATCTGCTGGTTATTGTTAACTATTGGCTGGTTGGTAAATGGAGAGATACCGATTTGAACATTAGTAGCTGAACCGGGAACGGCGCTTATACTCCAGTTGCCTGCAGTATTCCAGTCGCTGCTCACCTTGCCTGTCCAGCTGGCAATGGTAGCATTACTTGTGCTGGCGGTAGTAGTTTGAAGTGCCGCATTTATGCCGATACTTATGGTTGTGCTGCAAAATCCATTGCTGGTATTAGATGTGATGGTATAGTTTTGCGCCGCAGTTACTGTTGTAGGTGTACCGCTTATGCCACCGGTGTTTGGATCAAAAGCCAGTCCCGCCGGCAGCGAGGGGCTTATGGTATAACCCTGTGTTATTATTTTACGGATTTTGTTATTGCCCAGGTCGGTAACATACAGATTGCCGCTGGCATCTACCGCAACACCACTTGGATTATTAAAGCTTGCGGCTGCACCTGTACCATCTGCAGAACCAGCGGTGCCATTGCCTGCTACTGTAGAAACTATTCCGTCAGAGCTGATTTTACGGATCAGGTTATTACCCGAGTCGGCGACATATATATTACCACTCGCATCAATTGTAATAGCCCGCGGAGCAAAAAAACTAGATCCCGTTAATGAGCCGTTTACGGCACCGCTGGCCCCGTTACCCGCAAAAGTACTAACCACGCCACGAGTTGTAATTTTTCGAATAATATTATTGTTAATCTCCGCAACATATAAATTACCTTGTATATCAAATACAAGGCCAGTTGGCCGGTTAAAAGTAGCTGCCGTTCCTGTGCCGTTTAAAGAGCCCGACGCGCCATTCCCTGCAAATGTACTTACCGTTCCGGCAGTATTAATTACCCTGATTACGTTATTATTAACATCAGCCACGTATACATTTCCGCTGCCATCTACTGCAACTCCGCTTGGATTATTAAATTCAGCGCCAGATGCTGGCCCATCAATATACCCGCTAGCAGCGAAAAGGGTGTTTGGACCGGCCATTAAACTTACTGTACCCGCCGATGTAATTAATCTTATTTTCTGCCCATAAATTTCCGAAACATAAAGATTCCCTCCAGCGTCGAGTGCTATTCCTGACGGATTCCAAAATGAGGCATTGTTACCGGTACCATTTATATACCCGTTTGAAAAATTTCCATATGGACTGGTGGCCACTCCAGACGAAGTGATTTTGCGGATTACACTTGATCCTCCGTCAGTTACATAAAGGTTACCGGACGGATCAATAACAACCCCAAATGGCTGACTAAATTCGGCGGCAGTACCTGTGCCATTTAGAGAAGTAGCCGTACCGTTACCAGCAAATGTTATGGTTTGTCCATAAACATAAGGTGTACCACCTGTAACGGTAGGAAACTTGCCGGCTATGGTAGTGCCCACGTTATAAGTTAAGCTATTGGTGCCGTAGGTAATAGCCGACTGTGCGAAAACCATTGGCCCTGCAAATAAACACAGCAAAAGAAACAGAGCTATCTTTTTATAGCGATATAGTGAATCTTTAACGTTAAGTAAAATACCACTTGTTATTCTCATTGATTTACAACCAGTATATAATTCCCAACCTAATTCAAATAAATTATAAAACGACCCAATTTTAATTCTAAAGCCACGGCCAAATGATTGTACAAACCAGCATTGGATTTGTAAAAACTGATGACATACTTTTTTAAAACTTTGGCAAAGCAAAAAATACACAGGCATTTTTAAACGTTTAGACGCGTTGAAGAAATTAACTGAGATAGATTATATTAAAAGAATTAGTTAATTCTTTTAAAAGGAGTTGCGATCTGTTGTCGATAAAATCTGTTGAAGCCGGTAGCGTAATTTCCTGATAAGATATTCATTTTGTTCGTGATAAAGATGTAGGTGTAATCAATGTTTAATGCCCTCAATATATAGATATTGTTTCAGAGTAGTGAATGATATTTTTGTAATTTTCATGTTACTTTAAAATAAATAAAATTAACCGGGCAATAGTTTTGTAAGCACATTTTCATTGCCTGTATTCCTCTTTTTTTCAGCATCTTAATTCTTTTTTGAAAAAATAATTTCGCGGATGACGTTATGATCAAAGTCAGTTAAATAAATATTTCCCGCTGCATCCAGTGTTATCCCATTGCCATCGAATTGCGCAACGGAAAGTGGCATGTTATTAGTATAATTAAATCTTCTTCCAACGTGATAGACAAGACCATCAGAAAAAGTTAAGTCTGTAATTACTCCTGCCGGCGTAATTTTATCGACAACATCATATCCCGCGTCGCACACGTAAATATTACCTGCGGCATCGGTTTTCAGCCCCTGAACTTCACCAATTGGCCCGGTAATCTGCCCAGTTGCTGATTCGGTGGAGCCTGTGACAAATGTGGACACTACGCCGTTGCTTATTTTCCTTATAATATTATCATTGTTGTTACACGCGTAAATATTCCCGGATTGATCAACAGTAATAAATCCTACTGCTAATTCAGCAGTATTAGCGGGACCATCTACATAACCCACTGTGCCATTGCCTGCAACTGTAGACACCAGCCCCCCTGGTGTAATTTTACGAACATATGCATCATCGGCCACATACAAGTTCCCGCTTGGATCTATTGTAATATCATCAGGGAAATTAAACATTGCTGATGTTCCCTGGCCATCTGCATGTCCTTGCGTACCATTACCAGCGAAAGTGGATACAACCCCAGCTGGCGTAATTTTGCGAATAACTGCATTCCCTTCATCCGCCACATATATGTTCCCGGAAGCATCTATAGTAAGCCCTAACGCTAAACTAAATTTCGCTGCAGTGCCAACTCCATCTACATATCCCCATGCAGTACTACCTGCTATTGTTGAAACTACACCGGTAGTACTTATCTCGCGAATCATGGTTCCATTATAATCGGGATTTTCGCCAATGCCGTTATTATCTATCAAATAAATGTTGCCATTCTTGTCTGTAACCATTTGTGAGGGATACGAAAACTCAGCAGTAGCAAGCGGCCCATCTTTAATACCAGCCTGCCCGTTTCCGGCGTAAGTAATTACCGCAGGGTAAAAATTAGTTGTACCATAAGCCTTATTAGCTATAGCTATATGCGTGCTATCCTGCAAAAAAAGTCTAGCAATTTGTGTTGGGGTTATATCTATGCTAAAAAGGGAATTAGGCGTATTGGCCGCAGTGCCGAAATTATTGCAACCTGCAGGGATCTGGTTGGTGATTGCCAATTGGCCGCCAACATTAACCGTCCCCGCCTGCAACGAAAATTTAACATTATTGTTGGCTATACCACCCGTTAACAGGTTAGCGGTGGTTGAATTTATAGTAAGATTACCGGTAATATTAAAATTGGCAATCTGTGACGTCATGGTGGTGGTTTTTGTTAAGACCAGTTTGGGGTTGGTTAAATCGCCCACCTGTACAGATGCGGCGGATAATGTACCTGCCCCTACAATTGTAGTAGTTGGTGTAGAATCATCCGAAGCGTGGTTTTGCACCACCTGGCCCGATACCGTAAGGGTACTCCCGCTGTTCACGGTCAGCGTAACCGGGTTGCGCCCGCCAAAGGTAAGATTGTTGATCTGCTGGTTATTATTAACGGTTGGCTGATTGGTAAAGGGAGAAATACCGATCTGCACATTAGTAACTGAACCGGGCACTGCGCTTGTACTCCAGTTGCCCGCCGTGTTCCAGTCGCTGCTTACTTTGCCTGTCCAGCTGGCAATGGTAGCATTATTGGTGCCGGTGCTAGTAGTTTGAAGTGCCGCATTTACACCAATGCTTATGGTTGTACTGCAAGATCCGTTATTGGTATTAGCGGTAATGGTATAATTTTGCGCCGCCGTTACTGTTGTGGGGGTGCCACTTATAGCGCCGGTGCTGGGGTCAAGCGCAAGGCCGGCCGGCAATGCCGGGCTGACAGTATAAGTAAACATTATAATTTTGCGGATTTTATTATTCCCCAAATCGGCTACATATATATTACCGGATTTATCTATACTTAAAGCATAAGGTGCGTTAAAGCTTGCTGCGGTGCTGACGCCGTCGGTTGAGCCGGCAGAACCGCTGCCTGCAAACGTGCTCACAACACCGGCCGGGCTAATTTTCCGGATAGCGTTATTATTTTGGTCAACAACATAAATATTACTGGCAGCATCTACGGCAACATCAACAGGGTAATTAAAACTGGCTGATGAAGCATTTCCATTCACAAAACCTGCTGTTCCATTGCCTGCAAATGTAGAAACTACACCGGCAGGGGTAATCATGCGGATAACATTATTGGCTTTATCGGCAATATACAAGTTGCCTAGTTTATCAAATGCCAGACCATTAAGTTCAGAAAATCGTGCTGCAGTACCGGTACCATTTACCAAACCCTGTGAGTTGGTCCCGGCAAACGTGCTTACCGTGCCGGATGGAGTAATTTTGCGGACACAGCTATTGTAATAATCTGTTACGTAAATATTACCGGCAGCATCAACCGCCTCTGCAGTTGGATGGTTAAGTTCAGCAGTTGCTACGGGGCCGTCTATATACCCCGCGGTATTGAGGATTCCGGCAACTTTGCTCAATACACCCGCCGGGCTAATCTTATCAATTACAAAACCATTATATTCGGGTAAATAAATATTGCCACTGGCATCTATTGCCAGATGCTGCGGAAAATTTACAGTATTAAAAAAGGTGGAGGCTACACCGGCAGGCGTTATTTTGCGAATAGCACCATTATAACCATCGCTCACAATGACATTACCACTGGCATCAGTCATAACACCTGCCGGATGGTTAAACGTTGCACTGGCTATTGCACCATTGGTTTGCCCGGCAACGCCGGTGCCCGCAAATGTTGTTGTTTGCCCATAAGCAGCAGCAGGTATGCCACCGGTAACCGTAGGAAATTTAGCGGCTATAGTGGTGCCAACATTATAAGTTAACGTACTGGTGCCGTAAGTGATAACAGATTGCGCAAAACTCCATGAGGCGGAAAACAAACACAATAAAAAACACAGCGCTATCTTTTTATACCGACACAATGAGTATTTGATGTTGGGCAAATTATCACCGGTTATAATTATTGGTTTACAACCAGCATAAAATTTCCACCCTAATTCAACTGAATAACAAAATTGATGACGAACTTTTTTAAAGCTTTGGCAAAGCAAAGAATACACAGGCATTTTTAAACGTTTAGATGCGTTAAATAAATTAACTGAAATAGAAAAATATTAAAAGAAATAGTTAAGTCTTATCAATGGAGTTTTGACCTTTTGTCGATAAAATTTATTGAAGCGGGCAGCGTAGTTTCTTGATAAGATGTTCATTTTGTTTGTGATAGGGCTTTAGGAGCAATCAATGTTTAATGCCGTCAAGATATAGATATTGTTGCAGAGTGGTGGATGATCTTTTTGTAACTTTTACGTTACCTTGAAATAAATAAACTTTAACTGGTATTTAAACACATTAAGCATACCGCCATATAAACCCTTTCCATTGTTTATATAAGCCTTTTGCAACCTGTATAATTGCCTTATCCCCCAGCCCGGTTTGCCGGGATGCTTCCTTAATACTTTCGTAACGCTTAATAAGGTTTCCTTTCAAATCAAGCTGCTCTACAGGTTTGCTTCGTGATAGATTTTTCGGCCAGGCTGAGCGATCGGCATTCTTTAAATATGGATATAGCCTGCCTCTTTTTGATACCCTTAATTGTTTTTCGCTTTTGGTGATTAGCTGTAAATTTTCGGGCTGGTTATGATAGCCATTACCATCTATATTTATTACATACAAACCGGTTTGCTTATAATCCAATGCAGGATCAATAAAGGTTTGATAGATAATTCTCCTGGTATTAAAATAACAAAGCTTTCCCTCAATACTTAAAGTAATACGCAAATCAATCATCGGTTCGCCGGTTATTATATTCCTATTTTTTGCTATCGATTGACTCAGTATGTGTCCTTTTATAAACTGTTGTTTCAGGCGGGGATGAGCTATAATACGATCAAGAGATTTTAATCGGCCCATTGATGATGCCTGGTATGAACCCTCAAAACCAGGAATATCCTTCCATATTTCACCCGGTAAATCAATAAGGCTCTTATTCTGATAAACAACGTATTCGTCTGTTTCTGTCATATGCTTTGTTTATATCACTATAAATAAGTCATATAGACGCATATTGTTTAAAAAGGATTATTTGGCAAAGAACATTTTTTACAATGCAAATACAAGCTTTACATAATTCAACGAAGTGCCGGAGCCTGATTTTGAATAATAAATCCACCTGAATACCAACCTGTTTGATACGGAAACTGGAAATTACCCGGAAGTAAGTATTTAAGCTGATCAGTCAACTTAACATGATATAAACCCGAATAAAAGATGGTGTTCTGGTTATGCAGATTAATTAACAGGTTAAAGCTATCGGCGTCAACCGGTCCCTGAATATTCATCAATTGGGATGATCCGGGTAAAACATCGACCGAATTAACATTTAATTCCTGGTTATAAGTCGAAGTATTTTTTGGCAACCCGGCAGGCCCCATGGTTGGCGCACTGAAGTGCCAGCCCTTGATGTCAGTTCTGAAAGTAAAAGCTTCTTCTGTACAGTGCAGCTCGTTTGGTCCCGCGCTTTGGGCATTTACATCTATGGCAAACAGTAATATAGTGGCGATCAGGATTATTTTTTTCATGGGTGTCGATTTTAATGATAACAGACCCTTTTTTTGAAGTGGAGATTTATTACATAAAGATACTACACTTTACTCTTTGCATCAATAAAATCGTGTAAACGGATTGTCAGCTTTGAAGTTTATTTCCACTGTCGACAAAGATAAAAAACGCCTGAAAAGTTGGTTTCAAGATAAAAATCTCCCACCGCACAGCTCATACCGCCTATTACTTTTTCTTAAAAATTCTTTTCGCAATACCGATAAATGGCAGCCTTAAAAAAAGCAATATAAAGGCGGCTAGCGGGCTTATGAAAGATACCCCGACAGCCAATAATGCGTTAAACATAGCCACATTGCACGATAGCCGGTAATTGTAAATAACTGATGGCGCAATATCTTCTTTTATAAATTCAGGACGCGCCGCAACATAATCCCATATCTGGTTCTGGAAAAGAGTAACCAGGAAAATATTAAGGCTGTAAACAAAAATGGCAGGTGTATCGCTTAAATACGAGCTTACTAATGACGCGCTGAAAGGAATAATAACAATAAAAAACAGCCAGTACAGGTTATACCTCATCAGCTTTACATCAATCTTCTTGATGTATGAAAAGAAACTATGATGAATAGTCCAAAAAATGGCGATGTTTAAAAATGAAACAGCAAAAGCGATGAACCTTTGCCAGGTACCACCTAAATCAGCAAACGTTAAATGACTTCCGTTTATAGGATCAAGTTTAAGGTTGAACACCAACAGGGTAATGGCTATAGCAACTACTGCATCGCAAAAAAACACCATGCGTTCCAACTGTAAGTTTTTCTCCATATCAAACTAAAGATAGAAAAAGCCTGAATTTTTCTGACAATCTTTTTAAGATAGTATACCCACCCGTAGTTGTATAATGGGTATACCTATGCCCTATTCTATCGGTTATGTTTATTATGATCTGTTATTTCTGCAGTTGTTATAGCAGCAGGAGTTAAATCTTTTGGCTCAAAACTCCGGTCCAAAAGCTCGCTCATTGGCGTTCTTTTTTTCAAATATCCTAGCTTCAATCCCATGTCCTCTATCTGCTGAAAATCTTCATCAGTTGCACTCAGGTTTACATATTTTACACGTTCGGGGTTTGAAGTGAGTACATAATTTAGCACCTTTTCGTTTTGCCTGTAATAAGGTGCAACCAGTTTTGCTGCCTCAGCACGATGAGTTTCGGCCCAAAGTCCTGATTGTGCAATACCGCGAACCAGATCACGTACAACCTCAGGGTTGCTCTTAATCAGGTCCTCATGTACAACCAATACACAGGAGATAAAATTAGGCCAGATGTCCCTTGCATAATACAATACGCGTCCATAACCATCCAGCTCAGCCTTTGCGCAAAAAGGCTCACCAACAAAATAAGCGTCAATAGCGCCCGATGCCAGTGATGTAGGCATATCTGGCGGCGGCAATATCACAAAGGTGATGTCGTTTGGCTTCATGCCATAATCCTGCATCAGTTTATGGATAACAAAATTTTGATTGCTAAAAAGGCTTGGAAGCGCCAGTTTTTTACCTTTTAAATCGGCTAAGCTCCTGATGCTGCTATTTTTACCCACAATAATCTCCGAGCCATCGCGATGCCCCAGGTAACATATTTTTACAGGCACACCCTGCTCCCGCAATTTCATGGCAAGTGGTGCAATCATAAAGGTAGCTTGTATCTGTTTTGCTTCCAGCGCACTAGCCACCGTAGGAAAGTCCGTAAACAACCGCGAATCGAAATTGGTATTAGAATGGGTTGTTTTTGAAGCAAAATCAGTTACCGGGCAGGTAAGGTGACAAGTTACCGGCAAAAAGCCAATTGCAAGTTCATGATGGGCCAGACCGTTTGGGCCCTGATGTATTACATCTTTCGTAGCCATGGAGGTTAGATTATTCCAGGGCTTAAACCTCAACACACCCAACACTATAATGAAAAGGGCGATGCCCAAAAAGAATGTTGTTTTAGTAAGTTTCATAAAATATTAATTTTAATAATAATGAACTATGTTTTATAATTACTCTCAGCTAACCTTTGGGTTTATTGATCCAAAATATGTTTCTTTTTATCTTTTTCAGTCACCTCCAACCCAAACTCATAAAGTATTGCTTTGGTTGCCTCAATAACCTCATCGTCTGTTGGGTTTCGTGGCCTTGCCGAATTGATCTGTAACTCCCTACTGATGTGCGTAGGCCTGTCAGACAATACTAACACACGGTCTGCTAACTGTACTGCTTCTTCAATATCATGGGTAACAAACACTACTGTACGCGGTCTTTTCTCAAGTAAACGTACCAGCTCCTGCCTCATTCTCAAACGGGTCTGATAGTCAAGTGCCGAAAAAGGTTCGTCCATTAATAAAATATCCGAGTCACCGCCGATAACCCTGGCTAACTCAACACGTTGACGCATACCACCTGATAATTGATGCGGGTAATGATTTTCAAAACCCTGCAAATGAATTAACTCAATAAGTTCGCGCAGCTCATTTTCCTGCTGGGCCTTATTTTCAATAAATCTTAAGCCCATGCTGATATTTTCGTTTACCGTAAGCCATGGAAAAAGGCCATCGTGCTGGTATACCGTACGGATAATACCCGCTCTTTTAACAGAGCCCGAACGTGGTTTCAAATAACCCGATAAAATATTAAGAAGCGTTGTTTTTCCGCAGCCCGAAGGTCCAACCAAAACAACAAATTCTCCAGGTTTCACTGTCAGGTTAAGGTTTTCCAAAACGGATAACTCGCCGAAGCTATGCGAAACGTTATTTAATGATATTCCGCTGTTTAATTGATTATCTTTCATAGCCCCACCTCACATTTGGTAATTTAGTAAATTGAATAAGAATACGGTCAATGCCCATGCCGATAAGACCAATCACAATCATATAACACACGGCCGAATCAAGGCGCAGTCCATTACGTGCCTCCCATATACCGTAACCCAGGCCATCCTGGCAACCCACCATTTCGGCAGCAACAATAACCACCCATGCAATGCCATATATCACCCGCAGCGCGGTAATTATTTGCGGTAAAACAGCAGGAAATGTCACCTTGGTTATCAGCGCAAAGCCTTTGTAATTATAATCATGTGCTACGCGGAAGTAAATAGTAGGAATAGTGGCCACTGCCGACATAACGGCCAGCACAAGCGGGAAAAAAGCCGCCATAAATATCAGAAAGATGGCCGGTTTATCGCCAATATGGAACCAAAGAATGGCAAAGGGTATCCAGGCCAGTGGTGATAAAAAGCGAAAAAAATTGAGCATTGGTAAAAAGGCCCGCCGTGAAGCTGCATGCTGCCCCAGCCATAAGCCAACGGGTATAGCCAACCCGGCCGATAAGAAAAACCCTATTACAACCCGCCACAATGATGCTATAATATCATTAACCAGGCGGCCTGCTACAATTTCCTCTTTAAAACTTTTGAGCACATCCTCTGGCGATGGCAGTGCATATGATGGGAATATATTAAACGTACAAACAAACCACCATAAAATAAGCATGGAAAACAACACAATGAATGGCGAGATAATGCCTTTTATGTCGGTATGCTTTTTTAAAGAGTTTGGGGTAGATGATTGTAGTTGTTGATCTGTTTTACTCATAGGTTATATAATTTAAGCTGATAATTGTTCTTCGGCCAGTTTGGTACCTTCAATACGCGCTTTTATCTTTGCAAATGCGGTTTCACGCGTGGTGGATACATCGTCGCAAAATGGCGAAAACCCACAATCGTCTGTTGTGCCCAACTGATTTAGCGGTATGTAATTAGCTGCTTCCAATATCCTGTCTCTTACTTGTTCCTTTGTTTCAATTTCAGGGCTAAGCACATCTATCACCCCAATAAATGCTGTTTGATTAGGTTTCAGATATTGTTTTATCGTTTTCAAAACCTTAACCCTATCCGCTTCGCTGGCCAGTTGCAAATAAAAGCTGCCTACATTTAAATTGAAAAGCTGCGGTAAAAAATCGGCGTAGTCAATATCGGCGCTGTGCGTGGAATCGTGATCGCCACCGGGGCACACATGTACGCCCAGTTTTTGCTGCTCCTGTTTGCTAAAACGATCAAACACCTGGTTATTCACGTCGATAAAGTGCTTTAAAACGCCGCCGGATGGGTCAAGCTTAAGCGAGAGCCTACCTTCTGTAAAATCCATTTGAACTTTGTATGCGCCCTGTTCCAGGCATTGACGGATATCTTTTTCGCACTCATTCAGCAGGTCGGTCATAAATTCAGCCTGCGTATAACCGGCTATGCCGTTTTGCGGATAAATCAAACTTAACGCCGAAGCTGAAATTACCGCCTGTTTAACAGGCGTATCCGTTTTCTTTTGAGCTGCCTTCAAATATTTTACCGCATAATTACCATACCTGAAAGGACCGCTGGCCAGCAATGGCAATTGCCGCGAATGGCCATCCTCAAAATTGATAACCATACCTTCGGCAGTTAAATTCGATAAACCTTCCAGCGGATAGGTTGCAAAGCTCGATTTGGTTTGTTCGCCATCGGTAATTACGGGCGAGCCGGTTTTTTTAAACTCGTTCAGGGTATCGTCAATAGCTTTTTCATAAAGACTATTTAAATCTGCACCTGCTGATTGCCCCGTAATTGCGGCAATTAGCTCAGGGGTACGGGGAATGCTTCCAATTGGCTCTGTAGGTATTTTCATGACGTTTATACTTTAGTTTGATGTAAATAATATTGGTTGATGTTAAAATCTAATTATTAATGGCTAATTCGTTATATTTCTGTTGCAAAAACTGATAACCGGTTGTTTTATATTCGGATGTCGATACGGTGAAATCATCGCCATTATTAATTAAGTGGTTGGCGATGGTTTGTACCAATGAAATGTGTATTTGATCCTGCTCTCTTTTGATTTTGCAGCAATTGATTATCTGATGTGATGATATCGCATCAGCCAGCATTAATCAGTCTGGAACTGTTTATAGCAAATCAATTTTATCGGATAAACCAACAAACAATTAACTTCTTAATAAATCAATTTAATTGAACTGTTAGCTATTGCAGATAGTTAACAAACAAGAAAAGAGAGGAAAATCAACAAATGGAGCGTGGTGGCTGATCTGGTATGGCCGGGCAATTATCAGGCACCGGTTGAACAAGCTGTACAACCATAGGTTTGGAATATTCTACAGGCACAGTAAATTCAAAATAGGTATTGCCGGTAGTAAGTTGAGTCAATAAAGCTTTTTTGCTGAATGGAACATGATCCTTCGGCGTTATGGGAGGGCCTTTTATATTTTTGGCCACAATTATATTCTGTTCGTTTAAATGGGTAGTACTATAGTTAGGCTCACATTTAAAGTAAATAGCAGTACGAGTAACCCTCATTTTTACATAATTGTAGCTGACATTTTCAAATTGAATTTGTCCGGTCACATTTAAAAAATCGGGCCAATCAGCAATATTGGGCATATTTACCGGTATTTTAACTTCGGCCAGATCACCTTTATTATAAAACCCCTTGTCGGCTTGCTCGGTAAAAAACTTGTCTGCCAAATAAGAAAAATATTGATGTATCACCAGCTGACCACCTATGTTATACAGGTAAATAGCAAGCAGTGTTACAGCAATGATCTTTTTCAAGCTTATAATGTAATTGGTTGGTTAAATATGCAATAAATCAATAAACTTTCAAAATTGCTTTAGAAGTTTATTGATTTATAGGTGTATAAATAACAATTAGCCACTTATGCAACCTGTTTTACTTCGCCCTTTGGCGCGTTTTTCTTTAAATCGATAAACCTTGCAGCAGGCCCAACTAAAAAAAGCGCATAAAAAGGGGCATAAATAAAACCATCCAGCCGTAAAAAGAATTCAACCAGAGCAACCAGGAAAACAACCAAAATTTGCCCTCTCTTTGTAGATACCGTTGTCCCCGGGTCGGTAACCATAAAGAATATAAATAACTGATACATAGGGCCGGTTAACGGCGCCAGCTCAGCCAAAAATGCATCACCCGTAATCAAGCTGCGTACAAAAGCTAAGGCTGTAAAACTTATTACGTAAGTCAGCGTGATATGCAATTTCTTTGCCCGGTAAACAATGCCCAGGCCCAGAAGCCATATTACCGACATGGGCAATATGTAGCTACCCCATTGAATACTCAACCCGGCAACATAAGCCGTTGCCATAAACAGCATCCACGAAACGCCGAAGTTTGAAGGGTTCCATAAATGGCGCCCTTTATATCTTAAAACATATTTCGAGAGGATGGATATTAAGGCAGTAACAACATACGGCCAAATCATATTGGAACGTATTAAAATACCCACGCTTATGCCGGTAATGTAGGCGCTGGCCAAATTTTTACGCACACCGAGCACATACCTGGCTAATATAGCTTCTGAAACAACAGAAGTACATATGGCCACTACTACGTTTAAATAATTATCCAGGATACCAAAAAATACCTGCCCTATCAGTAAAATAAGGGTGATGAATGCCGGCGGGACATAAGTAAAATAATTCTTCTTCCAGAACGACCAAAAGTTGGTATTTACAGGAGTTTCGGTTTCTATTGCTTGCATCAGGCCTTTGCTTTCTTTTCTTTAATATTATGGAGCTTGTCAATTTCGGGGTTCACTACTTCATCGGTTTGCCCGGATGGCCAGTGAATCAACACTTTATCTACTTTATTATCACTGCCCAACCCAAAGTGCAGCCGGTGCTGGTTTTGTGATGAAAAGCCGATACCACCGGTAATGATCTGCACCTGTTTTTTTCCGCTCCATTGTACTTCCACCGTTGCTCCTACTGCGCTTGCATTGCTTACGGTGCCATGTAAGTCAAAATCTATCCAATGGTTATTGTTCCTCGAAATGTTTTTGTAAACAAGCGGAATATCATTCTGATTGGCTACAATAACATCTAACACACCACGGTTCCACAAATCGGCCATGGCAACTGCGCGCCCGTCATAATCAGCGTAAGGGCATACCTTGCCCGATACATCTTCAAACAAGGCGTTGCTGTTATTGAGCCATATTTTATCCTGCTGGTAGCCCGATTGGCTTTTTCCTTTCATATCGGGCCAGTTGGCCGCATCGCCAATAATAGCGCTATTGCCACCGGTAACTTTCGAGTAATCGTACCAGTAAGAGGTGCCTTTTTTTGCCGAGATAAATCCATTAGCTACATAAAGGTCCATGTAACCATCGTTATTTAAATCACCAAACTGTTCGCCATAACTCCAGCCTGCATTTTCAATGCCGGCTAATTGAGCCAAATTGGCAAACTTCGGCTCATGCGTTGGCGGGCCGGTTGGTTTCCAATAGTTATTGCCCTGTATTAAAATTCCTTTTTCAGTAATATTTGTGGTGTAGATGCCTAAAATACCACTGTTATCAATATCGCCAAAAGCCACACTCATCCCGCTTTTTGGAATATCGCCAATGCCCGATTGCCTGCCACGTTCAACAAACTTTTTACCTTTTTCGTTAATATAAAGCTCATCCACATTATAATCATTAGAAATAAGCAAATCAGGATAACCATCGCCATTTAAATCAGCAGCACCTGCAGCAAGCGCCCACTTGGTAGAATTTAAGCCATATTCATTGGTAACATCCTTAAATTTACCATTGCCCATATTTTTAAAAAGGTATTTTCTGCCTCCATTGTTGGCGTATCTGAAGCTCTCGGGCATTATTTTGGTGGTATTTAGGTTGCTCAGGTCATATTTTTCGTCAAAATATCCGCCTAAAAAAAGATCAAGCAAACCATCGTTATCAAAATCAAGCCAAATGGCGCTATTGGCATTAACCCATTTGGGTAAACCACTGCCTTCGGTTACATCTACCAGTTTTTTGCCACCTTCATTATGAAACAACTGTGGCCGGCCCCATTTATACAGAAACAGATCTTCAAAACCATCATTATCATAATCGCCCCAAACGGCGCCCATTGAAACACCGGTGCCTTTTTTATTTACATCGGCTACGCCCATCTGCGCGGCAACGTTTTCAAACTTGCCGTTATGCATATTACGATAAAGCGCATTCTGGCTCCCGGTGCGGCTATTGGTAAAGTAAATATCGTTCCAACCATCGTTATCAAAATCAACAATAGATACCGACGCCCCCATCGAAGCGATTTGCGGCTCAATATGTTTAAGCTTAGGGTCGAGCTGTGGAGATTGATGTCTGAAATTTATATTAGCTTCCTTATTATAAGGCTCCAGGTAAAAACCATATTTATCCAGCGCTTCTTCTTTTGATTGCAGATTACCCCCTTCTAAAGAAAAAAGTTTTTGCCTGGATACAAGGGCACTGCCGGCAAGTAATACAACAAATAAAATAACGGTTATTATTTTAGCCAAGCTTCTGCGCTCACTCATAAAAACAAAAAATGGTTTATAATTCGTCGGAAACGACTGGTAAATATATTGTAAAACGGTAGCAACAAGAAAGAAAAAAAATAAATTTGAGCCATTATCCCGTTAACCAGGAATAATGCCGGTTTAACAATTCACCTAAAGGCCATAATTATAATGTTTAACTTCACCCTCTGTATGAAAAATAATCTTCGTGCCATACCTCAGAGGCCCCTATCTCATTATTTGCAAAAAACATGCACTAACTCACTGATCATCTGCATTACTTTTTTGGGATTGATATTTGGCGGATGTCACCATAAATCGGATAATGGCGACTCAAAATCTGCTTTAGGGCCAAAACAACTGGCGCTGCTTTACCTTACGCAAAATCATTTTGACGAGGCCGAAGCTTCGTTTTTAAAGGCAATAGAAATAGCACCCGACGATTATTCCAATTACCTGGGGCTTGCCCAGCTTTACCTTTTGCAAAAGAATTATGCAGCGGCCGAAACGCAGGCACAAAAAGGGTTAAAAATTAAACCGGATAATTTAGAGTTAAGGCTGATACTGGCCGAGGTTTATATTCAAAAGGGAGATAAAGCAGCGGCATTGCGCGAATTAAAATCGATACTTAACAAAGATCCTAAAAATTTAAAGGCTTATTATAACATGGTTAACCTTTCCCCCACAGGTTTGGATTTAACATGGAAAAAAAATCACCTGATGAAGGCAGAAAGCCTTGCACCTGCCAATATTGTTTTACGCTTACAGCTTGCGGAGTTACTGGCCGGTAACAAACAAACAGATTCAGCCATTTATAACCTGGAAAGTGTAAAAAAAGTTACGCCCGATTTTTCTGAAGCAGCACAAACAACTTACCAGCAGGCTATATCATTATTGCATAGCAATCAACCCGAAAAAGCGCTGCCTTACATACAGCAATTTCATGAGCTAATGAAACTTTCACCGGCTTATGCAGCCGGTAGCGATGAATTGGATATACCCGAGCTATTGGCCGGCCACGTGGCTTTTACCATCAGTGATGACGAACATGTATCCTACGATACCAAAGGAAAAGGCATCCTGGCGTCCCTTAACTTTACTGATGCAACGGAACTCGCCGGGTTGGGTGTTGCCAAAGAAGAAAATGCACAAAGTTCTGTATTGGCAAAGGCCGATCGGGATGGCGTGGGCAATCTGTATGTGTACGCAGGTTTCTCGTCGGGTGCGTCCTCTAAACATTATTTAATGGTGAGTAAATCGGGCGCTTTTGATGCCTGTAATGTGATTGGGGGGCTTGACCACGATGGGCAGGATTTAGACGCAGCTTTTGCAGATTATGATAATGATGGCTATCAGGATCTTTTTATAGCCACCACAAAAGGTATTCTTTTATATAAAAACCACGGTGATGGTTCATTTTCAAGAATTACAGAAGATATTGGGCTCGGCAACACTGCCAATGCGGGTAAAATGTTATTTGGCGATTTTGACCAGGATGGTGATTTGGATATGTACATTACACAGAAAGACGGAGCAAACAAGTTTTTCCGTAATAATGGCGATGGAACCTTTACCGAACAGGCCGCCGCGATGGGACTTACAGGCGCCCCTCACGGGACCCTTGCAATGGATTTTGGCGATTGGGATAATGATGGCGATCTGGACATAGTAACACTGAATCAAAAAGGACTAATCTTATTTGATAATAACAGGCACTCAAAATTTAAAGATATTACCGATTCCGTTGGACTTCGTAATCCGGCATATTCTGGTACTTCCGTTGCTTTTGGCGATTATAATAATGATGGCTTACTGGATATAGTAGTTGCAGGGGGATCAAATGGTAAATGTTTACTACTTAAAAATACCGGTCATGGTTTTGTTAATGATCCGGCATCGGGTGTGTTAAATAATGCATTAAAAGGCATCGCCGTAAAAGATGTTGCATTTTTCGATTTTGATAATGATGGACATCAGGATTTACTGGTTGCAGGTATAAATGCCGATAAATCAAAAAGCGGAATCAGATTATTTCATAACGATACCACAAAAGGGTTTAGCGATGTGTCATACCTGTTGCCAAAAACGGCTACACAAGCGCAGCACATTAAAATTGGCGATCTTGATTTAGATGGAGATGAGGATATCCTTTTATCGGGCCCTACAGGCGTCACCATGCTGAGGAACGACGGCGGTAATATGAACCGTTACATCCAGGTGCAACTGCTAGGGCTTTCTTACGGCAACAGCAAAAATAACCGTTTGGGAATTGGCGCGCAGATTGAAGTAAAGGCCGGCGATTTATATCAGCTTAAAACCGCTACCGGGCCCATAACCAGCTTTGGCGTAGGCACAAGGAGCAAAATTGATGCTGTGAGGATTATATGGCCAAATGGGGTGCCGCAAACTATTGTTGACCCAAGCCGAAAACAAAAAATATTAGAGGTAGAGCAATTAAAAGGTTCTTGTCCATTCTTATTTACCTGGAACGGAAAAAAATATGAGTTTGTAAAAGATATGCTTTGGAGAAGCGCGCTGGGGATGCCATTGGCCGTTAACGGGCACGATACTACTTATTCTTTCTCCGATGCATCTAAAGAATACCTGCTCGTTCCGGGCGAAAAGCTGAAACCTAAAAATGGCAAGTATAGCATTAAAATTACCGAAGAATTATGGGAGGCCGTTTACTTTGATAAAGTCGGGCTGGTAGCCGTAGATCATCCCGACTCGGTAGATGTTTATGCAGATGAGCGCTTTGTGCCCCCTCCTTTTCCGGGTAAAAAGGTTTATGAAGTGGCCGAAAAACATTTGCCTGTAACAGCAACAGATGACAAGGGAAATAATCTGCTGCCAAAAATCAGCGCCTATGATTTTCAATATGCCTCAAGCTTCTCATTAGGAAAGTACCAGGGGCTTGCACAAGACCATGACCTGATCCTCGACCTGGGAGATAAAGCCCACGCTGATAGTCTGCGCCTGTTTTTGCGGGGCTGGATTTTCCCTACCGATGCTAGTATCAATACGGCGATGACACAGTCGGCTAAATACAAAATACATCCGCCATCGTTACAGGTAATTAATAAAAAAGGCGAATGGGAAACCGTTATCCCTAACCTGGGCTTCCCGATGGGGCGTGATAAGATGGTGATTGCCAATCTTTCCGGAAAATTCCTGACAGACAATGACAGGCGCGTAAGGATCAGAACCAATATGCAAATTTACTGGGATCAGATATTTTTTAGTGCCGGAAATGTAAAAGCACCGGTAAAAATGAATAACCTGCATATGGTTGATGCACAACTGGCCTATCGCGGTTATTCAGCCTCGTACCGCAAAGGCGGCCCGTTTGGGCCTGAATGGTTTGATTATTACCACACCAGCCAGGGGCAAAAATGGAGAGATCTTACCGGTAATTATACCCGCTACGGCGATGTACTGCCACTGCTGCAAAAAGATGATGATGAATATATTATTACCGACGGCGGTGATGAAATAAGTATAGATTTTGATGCGGCGAAGCTACCGGTCTTGCAAAAAGGGTGGAAACGCGATTTCTTGATTTATAGCGAGGGCTGGGTTAAAGATGGCGACCTGAATACCGCCGCCGGACAAACCGTTGCACCGCTGCCATTTCATAAAATGCCAACTTACCCATATGGCGAGGGCATTACTTATCCAAATGACAAGGAACACCGTGACTATCAGCAAAAATATAATACCCGTAAAGTGACTACGCTGGATTTTAGAAATGCTTTAAAACCAGCCAACCTGGAGAATACGCCGAAAAATTAAGCTATACTCATATTATTGCAGCAAGCCAGTTGACTTGCTGCAATAATATTGTTCTACAGTTCGGCAGCTGTATGCCGGTACATGTTCTTCAATGAAACGTCCAGTAAGCCAGCTGTATTTAGAGGTTTAATTCTTTCACGTACCCGGTTGGTAAACTGTGTTACGTCTTCATCAGATAGTTGCGGTGAATCAATTATCTTCAGCAGATCTGTATATATTTCCTGCACCATGTTGGTTATATACTCATCATCGGCACCGAGAAAACATCCGGCCGGTAATTTCTTCAAAAGGCGCTGCTCATGAGCAATAGTTGCCGCAAAGTAAAGCATGGACCAGGCATTAAAAAGCTTAAAATGAGCCATCGTTAAATAGCAACCAGCAACCAACTGATCAATTAATTTTAGCTCAGCGAAAACCGAATCTTCGTATTGCTGTAAATCAACATATAAGGGTTCAGGGTTATTGAAATTTTCACCCAGGATTGTAACCAACTTCTGCATACCAGCCAGCGAATGCGCAATGCCCGAACTGAATAAAGGATCAACAAAACCGGCAGTATGAGGAAGTACCGCCCATCCGGTTCCAAAACAACTATCAACCTTTCTTTGTAACCTGCCCGATTGTATTATTTTGCCGGGTACGGGCGCCAGTACGCTATCTTCCAGTACTTGATTAATTCCAGGATATTTTTTGAGCATCGCATCCCAAATTTCCTGTGTTTTGAGGCCTTGTAATGACTTTTCGCGGCCACTAAGCGCAAAGCCGAAACTTGTGCGTTGGTCATTAAAGCGCAGCATCCAGATCCAGCCTTCATCTAAAATTTGATGGAGGGCCGAGTTATCCGGGTCATACGGGAAGTCATCAGTTGGGATGCCTGCTTTTTTTAGCAACTCCGTCCATCTGGCAATACCGTTAAAATGAGAAAACACAGCGAATGAATCCGTCAGAAAACTATCAGACGAGGATTTAACGCCAAACAGGTTATCAATTAACACGCCGCTGCCCGTTGCATCAATTAAAAATGCCGAATGAATGGTTAGTGGCTCATCATGCCGGGTGCATTTAAACTCCCATTGTGTCTCCCTTTTTGCAGCTATAATTTCGGTTAAATCAAAGTAGTTTATCCCTGCTTCTTTTACCTTATCAACCAAAAAAGCATCAAAATCGGCGCGGAGCCAATTGGTGTCTGATTGAATGTCATCAACACTTGCGGCCACAAGCAATTCGTTTACGTGATCTGTATCGGTAGTAAAGTTTTGACCGGGATAGTGTTTAAAAAAACTGAAACCTCTTTTTAGCCCGCAAACAATTTCGGGATGCGATTGCTGCCAGCTGCCATAACGCGAAAAATCAAACAGCCAGGGCAGGTTATATTTTACAGCAATATCGCGCAATTGCATATCCGCTATCGGTGTAGACGATTCGCCAATGGCAAAACGGGGATGCTGGCCTTTTTCAACCAGGCAAACTTTGAAACCCTGGTTATGCAAAATCAATGCGGTAAGCGAGCCGGCAAAACCACCGCCCGCTATTAAAATATCATAATGATTATCCTCTCTTTCGGGCATAATTAGAGTGACAGCTACAGGCTATCCGCTGATAAATTTTTTGGTGCATGTTCATGGTCTCCATCCGCTGTTTACGGGCTTCGAAACAAATGGAACAATCAGAAAGAAAACCAATATCCCAGATATCAACAAAAACACGCCCCTGTTGTAAGCGAAGGGAACTTTCAAATACCTCCTCCAGCATATCTAATGTTGGGGGGATGTAATGTCCTTGTTCAGCCAGCAATTCCATAATACCATTACCTGCGCGGGTTGGAATAATGGAACAACAACCTGCGCCACTTTCAAAAGCAAATTGCACGGCTTTAAATGTCCATTGTATATTTTCTTCTTTACCTATAAGATAAGGCGGATTTAGTAATATAAATGCACGGACATCAATATTATGAGCGGTTAAAAATGTAGCAGCCCGTTTAAAATCTTCGGCCGTCATTTGCTTGTTGAGGCGGGGAAGCACATCGGGATGGATAGTTTCAAGCCCCATGGCAATTTCCAGCCGGCCATTAAGTTGTTCATTAAATTGCAGGCAGGCTTCGCCGCAAAGTTTCGGATGATTTTCTACTATCACCCGGCCATAATGCTGCAGCCGCTCAATTATTCCCGGATAATCCTCTGGCGGAACAGCCTTTTGATCAAAAAAGTTGCCGCTGTTGTATAGCTTAATTACATCGGCCTCCGGCAACCTGGCCAGGGCATAATCTATCTGTTTTAAAACAGCTCCTTGTGGGGTGGGCTCAGTCAGTGTATTTTTCCATAAATCGCACATCAAACACTTAAAAGCGCACTCCTTGCTGGTTAAAAAAATGGTATTTACACGCTGTAAAATACCCTCAGCATCAGGTTCCTGCTCATGCAGAAAATGATAAGGGATATGTGGGTTTAAAAAGTTCCTCTGCGGACGTAGCTGCTCTATCTCCCGGTTATCGTGCATAAAGTGAGTGAAAATAGCTTCGGTATTCTACTTCATTCTTTGGAAATAACTCATTAAAGGTAGCCTCAGAAGCAGCACCAAGCTGAAACCTGCGTTTTTCAAATACCGGCATATCAAAACCCGTAACGGCTTTTACTCCCCTGCTCACAATCTCACCTTTCAACGCATAAAGTGCTTCTTCGCTCCAATTAGTGAGTTGAATAAATGGAATACCTTCTGCTACTTCAATAACGTTAGGCAAGGCATATGGGCTAAGGCCTTTGAAACCGAACAGTTTACACGGCGCGTAAGAGCGCACATGTCCTCTGCTTTGACCACCAGAATAGGTAAGCGAATGTTTGATCTTATCAACTCCCCAGCCTTCCTGGTAAAGCATCATGTTGTTTAACACGCTGCGAATGGTAAGCTCGGTATTTTCTTCTATCGGATAATCCTTCAGGTTCTCATCGCCACCGTCGCCATCGGCAAGATATTTCCATTCCGGATATTGCTCGCGGATCTGTTTACACAAGGCCATCGCCATTGTTGCCGATTCCAGGTCGCGGGGCTTATAATCTTCAATAATTTTAATGGCCTCTTTATAGTCAACAGCTGACAAGGGCACATCAATCACTTCCAGAAAGAGAGATAAACCCAGCTTATCCAGAAACTCATGAGCCTGGGCAGCATCGGGACCATTGTTTACCGAAAGTGTAAACGCCTTAAGCCGCTGCGGCGAAAGACCAAGTTTCAGCATTAAGTGATAAAGCACCAGGAAAACCGATCCGCTATCAATCCCTCCGGAAAATAACACACCTATCGGTTCATTTGCAGGTACAGACAGCAGCCATTTCTGGCATTCGTTAGCAAGCGCCTCAATATATGCTTTCCCTATTTTGTCCAGGTCATTTGTTAAGCTGTTTCTTTTAGGTTCAAAATAGCGGGTATAAACCGGGTTAGGGTCAGGACAGCCAATTACTTCCAACCGTACCACGTAATGTGCCGGCACCATCCGGGTGTATGATGGGTGGAATTGGGTATGAAGGTTTTTAGTTTTTAAATATTCGTAAATTTCATCTATCCGTTCGGCAACAATAAGCAATGGGCCCGAAACCTGTTTTGCCAGGAAATACCGCATAGGCCTGCCAATGGAGCGTGCCAAAAACACCTGTTGACCTACTTTTTCAACAATTGCAAACTGTCCGTCAATTTCGCGCACGCGCGATGCATCGCCTGAGATCACTGCAGCAGAAGCTTCCTCCTGGGTCATATTGAAAATTATATTGTTGCTATTGTCTAAAAGACTTATAAAATCACTTACAGGTTGCATTTGCTGATTCATTTCTAAAATTTCCTTTTATTGTTTATAAAGACAGGCTGTCTGTCGTAATTGGTTTTTAATATTTGTATTAATGGGCCCGGCAAATTCCAAATCTGAATTTGAGTAATTATGACAGTAAAAGTCATATACCAATACCCTTTCGTCGGTACGAAAATCTAATCGTTCAAATATAGTTGAATTTTTAAATGGTTAAATTTTACCGGAACACAATAATTAAAAATGGAGATTTGTAGTATAAAATATATTCACTGGCCGCCGGTACTTAGCGTATTGAGGTTCAAACCCGACGTGTATGGGAATTTTATCTTTATAGAAAGTAAACCCTATTTTATATCCTTTTGTCTTTATTGTGTTTCTTTATAATTTCAATATATCCTTTACCGGCCGCACGGCTGCACTTGTGCAATTCGGTGAAAGTGATTGGGATAAGTTTAACTTTCTCTTTATTGACGATTAAAACTTCGCCCTTTCTGATATTAGTTTCCAGGCAAAGAAATACCGTAACCATTTCCTCATCTTCTTCTACCAAAAAAGCCGGGTTATACTTTGCTTTCTCTATGGTATACAGCAGCACAGGCTTCCAGGCTATTTCTTCCGCATCCAGATCAAGGGTATCAGCCGCCATTAATTTGAGCTGATTGAGTGATGGTATGAATTTTAGTATGATATCCTCCACCTGGGTTCGTACCGTTGCAACAACTGCAACCTGCATCAATAAGCCCAGCGCCAATATAATTAGTATCATCAGGGCAATGGCAAATATGGTAAGTGTAAGCCGACCCCATACATGTTCAACGCCGATATCCGCAGCTACCGGGCCAATTAACTTTTTCAAAGCTTCCACTATCCGGGCAAAAACGTATAATACTATTGCCATCGGAACGGCCAATGCTATTCCGCGCCCCAACACGGTTTTAAATTTAGTTTTGCTCATGATTTCACTTTTAAACATTACGCCAAAAATTCATTCATTAAAAAAATGCAAACAATAAATTCAATCAATTAGGTCTCATAAATATGCTGGGTAGTCAAACCAGTTGTTACAATATTTTTTTATCCTTATTACGGCCTATTTTTACTTTCCCTGTGCCGTCGTCCTTAGCACGTAAGTGTACTACTATACCTTTATTCCGTTTTTTGGCCTTCTCGGTTGCATCGGTTATGGTTGAATCCTTTCCCGGATTTCGCAGGGGTACATCCACGGTAATATCTGTCCCGTTTGTGAGGCCGTAAACCCCGGCAATATCGGCATTTATAAGGCTTGAGGTAATCTGGAAGGGATGGATGGTTATCATCCGGTTATGAATCTCAAAATGCGCATCAAGCAATGGAATAGATATATTATGCAGATTGCGGAAAGGGAATGCAAATTTACCGATGCTTATCAACGGTTGATAGTTTATTAATACGCCGTTCTGTAAGTTAACGTCCATCGTTCCATCAACAGAACCCTTCACAAGTGCACCTGCGTTGTTCACCAAACCACTGATGTTTACCCTTGCAGACAGGAAACCTTTCAAATTTTTATCAGTAAGATCGGTTAATCCAAAGTTATCAAAAGCATAAAAAAACTCGCTTACATCAACCTTTGAAATACTGGTTTTTACCGTAAAACGATTCTGTGTATCGCCCTGCTCCAAAGCTGCATCTATTTTTAACGAACCACCAGCATGCTTCAAACTTACATTGCTTAACTGAAGTCCGTTTTTGGAGAGCTGCAAATCTGCAGTGGCATCGGTAGCTAAAAATTTAAAGTAATGCACATTTGCGGCACTTATATGCATCGTTGCTTTTGCCTTGTTTAAAACCACGTTTAATTGTTTAACAACATTGCCGCTATTGGCCAAATTAGTTTGTTGCGTTTTTACGGGAATTATAGGGTCAGTATGCTTGCTTTTCAAAAATCCGAGGAACTCTCCTAAATAAAGCTGCGGGCTGCTAATTTGCCAGTTTACCACTATTCTCTCTGGCGTATTATAATACAGGTTTAAAAAGTTGTCTATTCTACCCTGCATCAACACAATGCTTTTGCCGCTTTGCAGGCGAATATTATTTAATACCAGGTTGTTATTGGTAAAATTGAGCGACAAGGAAGTATTTTTAAAGGTAAGGTTACGCGGGATATATACGATATCGGCATTTTTTAAATTGATATCGCCGGCAAATGTGGGTTTGTTTATCCTGTAATCAACAATATCGGCATTAAAACGGAGGGCCATCTCAGCCGTTCCGTTGTTAAATTTTGTTACACCGGCGAGTAAATAGTTAAGATCAGCAGCCGGAAAATTAGCCTTGAAATTTCCTACCGCTATAGGTTTAATAAGGTTGATGATGCTACCCGTATCAATTGTAAATGGCACATGGTTATAAGTGCCTGTTAAGTTTGACAGGCGAATAATAGAATTTGCATCGCCATTTTCCTTGCCTTTAACATAAGTATTATTGAACACTCCTTTAAAACTGCAGTCATCAATCGTGCTGCCCGGAATTGTTATGCGGTTATGATTTACATCAGCCGTTATATACAAATACGGATCGCCACCGCCGCTAAAACTGCCCGCTATGATGGCATCAACACCTATAGGATTATCCATATTAAACATGTTAAGCTTTAGCGAAATATTTGGTGTAACCAATTGAGATGCGTGCGACCACAACAGTTTGGGAGCGGTAATATGAAAAAGAAAGCTTGCCGGTTTTTTAGCCAGCGCAAAACGGGCTATCAGTCCAAAATCATCTCCCCCAATAGAAAAGTTGCTCGATATTACATTTATATCGCCTGTTTTTTGATTATAGCCTGCTGCCAGGTCACCTTTTAATACTTTATCTTTTATGAAACTGCCATGGGTAGTACTAAATGCCATGCTTTTGGCTATTAAATCTAAATGCAACCTGGCATTCCACCCGCTATCGGGGTATTCCATTTTTGCTTTAAGCTCGTTAACAGCAAAGCTGAAAAGTTTTTTGGCCCTGCGATCGTCAATGGTAAAAGTTACATTTTTAAGGCTGAACTTGCCCAGTTCAACAGACGAACTGCCTCCGCTTTTCTCATCTTTTTTGGGTGCACTCTTTTTAAATACTGAAGTATTGCTGTAGCCGGTACTATCCGTAAAAAGATCAACACTGGCATCATTAATATCAATGTGATTAATGCTGATGGTTCCCTTAATTAATGCCGCTGCATTTACCGCAACATCAAAGTTTTTGGCATCCAACAATGTATGGTGATGTTGAGCCCACTCTTTGTCTTTTAATGAAACGTTTTTCAGCGTAAGTGACAGATCCGGAAAACTGGTAAAAAACGAGGTTTCTATACTGCCAACAACTAATTTACCATTCAGGTTTTTATTAAGCTCTGCCGTAACCTGGGCAAGTACCTTTTCTTTGTGACTGGATACATAAATGGATAAACCAACTAATATCAGGATAACCAACAGCACCAGGCCTCCTATAACTTTTAGTAATATTTTTAACCAGACTGGCATATATTGGGTGATAGATATTTGAAATGAAACAACGGAAATGAGATTTTCTTACTGCTTTCAAAAACGAGGCCAAAATATCTTCCGGAAAAAAGCAGAATATATTATCATCAAAGTTATTGTCTGTCAGTCAAGTAAAGAAAAGCTCAAATGCAATATACGTTGCAGTTTCAAATATGAAACTAATAACCGTACTAAAATATGATCCAAATGAACGCCGGGCATTGACAAGCTGATCAGATAAAATTCATAAACAATTCCCAATGCAAGGCGGCATTTCAAAAGAAAGTGTCCTGTCTCACAACAACACGACACAAAAAAAACAGTCGACACACGCGAAACAGTCCACTCTGTAGGTCAATACGTTATGCAAAATAAGAAACAAGCTGGGACAAAAAAAACAAAAATCATTAAAAATACAGCTTTGATTTTGCGTTTTTGGAGCCCCGGCGGGACAAGCACAAACAAAATGAAGACCAATAACCTTCTCCATTATTACAGTGGATTAGGTTATTGGTCTTCACTTTACGGTACTTTAAATAAAGAAACTGGTAGGGCTATTGCTTTGGTTTATTAACCATTTTCTCATAAAGCATTTTCATAAAATATCCGCCAACTACGCTGCGAGCCTGAAAGCCCACTTGTTTTCCATCTAACGTTTCATGCCAGTCGCTGAGCGGTACGCGGGTTGGGGTTTCTAAAGCATAATTATAAACCGGGGCTATCAGTGATTCAAAATCCTTTTTATTGTTGGCTAAAGTCGCGCTCCATAATATCCAATCTGATTTTGTGTAGGTTTTCCTACTGTCCAACGGCAAACCGTACTTCTCCTGTTTACTTAAGTAGTATTTTACTTCCTTATCATAAACCTCTTGTGGAAATAAATTTAAGCCAAGTACCTTGTCCCATACCATATTATATTTCTGGCTCCAGGTACCTTTATTTTCGAATGTAAGGCTGTAATGATCATTATCACCGGCCAATTGCATCCACCTGGGAACCATTTGATTGGCAATTTCGCGGTATTTGGCTGCCGTTTTAACATCACCCAGCTGATCAGCCAGTTGTGCATAGCAGGCAATTCCTACAATGGCTTTGACCGATAAATTAGCATTACGAGCCAGGTGCCCCGCGAAATCATCCGTACATAATTGATTTTGAGGATCAAAACCTTCATTTACCAGGTAGTTAACCCATCTGCTAAGGGTTTTCCAATGTTTTTTGGCGAAGCCGGCATTTCCTTCAGCCTTTGCTATCGCTTCGGTCAGGATGATCATATTTCCCGATTCTTCAACCGGCATGCCCTCGCCGTAGGTTTGCCCGTTAGCAATTGGATACGTACCTAAATCATGCGCTGCATAATTATTTTTAAAGTTGCCGCTTTCACTGTAATAAAATATTCCGTTAAGCATCCCTTCCAATAATTGAGGATTATAGAGCAGATACAGCGGAGCTGATGGGTAAGTAACATCTACTGTATTGATGGAACCATTACTAAAGTTTTCTTTCGATAGCCACAATATTTCATTTTGTGGGCTTTTTACCAATTGATGAGCCGAAATACTTTGACGATATGCCAGCACACACAGATCGGCATATTTTTCTCCGCCTGCTTTTTCAGCATCTGCGTACATGCTTTTGTTAAATGCGCTGCATTTGCTTAGCACCTCTTTATATGAGGCCGCTGCATTTGAAAGTTCGTTCTCGATTGTATTCTTACCGCTATTATTCCACCAGGGGCGTAAATTTTTATTAAAATACTGTATAGAATAAATATCATCATAACCTATCTCTATAAACCTGGAAACAGGTACCCTGCTTACGTCGTTAAATGCAATAACAGTATTCAGGGCCAAATTAGTCCCGCCTTTTGTGGTTGTAACGGTATTCCTGTTATAAAAAGCATTGGACGCATCCTTTTCGGTAGTGATAAATTGAGCTGCATTATAAGCTTTGGGAACGGCGATATACATGTACCCCCAATCAATTCTTAAATCATCACCTTTTTTTTGTAGAACGGGCTGAGCCGTTGTTCCGGCTTTTAATATGGAAAGATCGCCAGAGCTAAACTTTTTCGCGATAACCTCCTGAGCGGGCTTGTTAACGGCCAAACCGGTAGAGGCACTTAAAAAGATTTTAACCTGGTGCTTTTTTCCATCATTTGCCATCACTTTATAGGTAATATATGATACCGGCCTGGCCAAAATATCCAGATCATTTAGCAATAGCGGCGAGGTAAAAGTTAAATTAAGGTCGACATTGCCACATTTAAAGTTATAAATGGTTTGCGTGGCATTGATATTTACCCCGGTTTGTTTCGCTACCAAAACATTTGCAGGCTGGTTCTCCTTTTCCTCATCAACCAATCCCACATCCGCCCTTGAACCGCCGCCTGTATTTATTACATGAATAGCCAATATGTTTTCGCTGGTTTTGAGTTTGTTTTTATCTACCGGAATTAGCCCATAGTCGTTTGTAACGCCAACTTTTTTGAATATCTCTTCGCCATTCAAATACACATCTGCATCGTCATCATGAGATATTTTCAATATCAGTTTATTAATTTCATCAACATTTGTTATGGCAAAAGATCGCCTGATCCAGATATCCCTGGTCTTCCATATAACCTTATCCAATCCTTCAATATCCCCGATAGGGCCAAAACCTGACTTCCAATCCGCAGCATTATATTGCAGTGCTTTCCAATCTCCAGTAGGTTCGGTTTCGGTGTATTGTACCGGATACGATTTTTCATCAGCTGCCGGAATTATAGTTTTATAATGTTCTGGTTCTTTGCCTAAAAAACGATAAAAAACGCCATCTACATTAATCATACCAATTAAAGACTGATAGGTACCGGTCCAATGTGTAGTGGTTGAGGCGGTTAACTCGTCGGTGGTGGACCAGATACTGAAGTAGGGATTATGGCTGATCAACGGATAAGCCGGTGCTTTTCTTTGCTGGCCCGATGCTGAAAAAGCTATAAATATGGCGGCAGCTGTAATAAACTGTTTAAATCCAGTTTTCAGCATTCCAGCTGCCTGTTCTGATTTTTGATATATTTTATTCATTATTGGTTTTCAAAGTCAATGTTAATATAATTATTTCCTTATTAAAAAATCCCCGGCAATTTACCGGGGACTATTCTCAACTAATTCAACTAAAGACGCCCAACCCCGGCGTTTTATTTTTCATTAGATAGCGAGTAAGGGAAGTCGCTATCCTTAATGCCTCTTTCTTTATTCGGCGTAGCCGACATTTGGAAATTGAGCACAGCACCCTGCATTAGTGTTTTATGATCTAAATAATTCAAATCATAAGGTTTACCGTTGTAGGTTAGCGTGCTTACATATTTATTGTTGGCACTGTTATTTGGTGCATTAATGATCACTTTTTTGCCGTTCTCTAATGTCAGCGTCACCTTATTAAACAATGGAGCGCCCAATACATATTGGCCTGCTGCCGGGCAAACCGGATAAAATCCTATTGCCGAAAAAACGTACCATGCTGATGTTTGTCCGTTATCTTCATCTCCACAGTAACCATCGGGTGTGGCCTTGTACATTTTGTTCATGGTTTCACGCGCCCAGTATTGTGCTTTCCAAGGTTCGCCGGCATAATTGTATAAATAAATCATATGCTGTATAGGCTGGTTGCCGTGTGCGTATTGCCCCATGCCTGCAATTTGCATTTCACGTATCTCGTGTATCACTACGCCGTAATAGCTGTCATCAAATATGGGCGGCAGGGTAAATACAGAATCCAGTTTGGCAACAAATTGTTTTTTGCCACCCATCAGGTTAACTAGTCCCTGTATGTCATGAAAAACGCCCCACGTATAATGCCAGCTATTCCCTTCAGTAAAGGCATCGCCCCATTTAAAAGGATTGAAAGGTGTTTCCCATGAACCATCTTTATTTTTACCACGCATTAACCCTGTTGACGGATCAAACAGGTTTTTATAGTTCATGCTGCGTTTTTTGTAGATGCCGATCTCCGATTCGGGTTTATTTAACGCCTTGCCCAATTTGTAAATGGCAAAATCATCATAAGCATATTCCAACGTACGTGCTGCATTTTCATTGATCTTTACATCGTAAGGAATATAACCTAATTGGTTATAGTATTCAACTCCTCTCCTGCCGGCAGCACGCGGGCCTGTATTATTAGCATCATGGATAAGAGCTTTATAAAGTGTCTCGATATCATAACCGCGCAAACCTTTTAAATAAGCTTCTGAAACAACGGATGCCGAGTTATTCCCAACCATCACATCTGAATAGCCCGGACTTGACCACTCAGGCAGCCAGCCGCCTTCTTTATAATCATTAATCAGGCCCTCCTGCATTTCTTTATTGATGGATGGATAAACCAGGTTAAGAAAAGGATATAATGCCCTGAAAGTATCCCAAAAACCCGTACCGGCAAACATGTATCCTGGCAAAATTTCGCCCGTGTATGGGCTCCAGTGTACTATTTCGCCTTTGGCGTTTACTTCGTATAATTTATTAGGGAAAAACAGCATCCTGTACAGGCACGAGTAAAAAGTGCGTTTCTGATCTATGGTTCCGCCCTCTACAATCAACCGGTTCAATGTTTTGTTCCATGTTTCTTTTGCCTTTTGTTCCGTTACGGCAAAGCTATCTTTGCCCTGTTCCCGCTTTAAGTTTAATTCGGCTTGTTCAATGCTGATAAAAGACGATGCTACTCTCAAGTGAACTACTTCGCCCGTATTAGTTTTAAAACCTATTACACCGGTAACATGATCTGCCGTTAGTTCCAGCCCGCTACTCAAAGTACTGTCGCTATAGGTACGCGCCAGGGTTATCGGTTTATCTACATAGATTACAAAGTAGTTTTTGAAATTTTTTAACGGCCCGCTTGCAAACCTGGTCGAATAGCCCTCAATCTTGTTCTCCGCCGGAATAATCTTAATGTAAGATCCTTTATCAAATGCATCAATTACGATAGATGAGCTATCACTTTTGGGAAAAGTAAACCTGAATTGTGCACTGCGTTCGGTAGGCGTTATCTCGGTGGTTACATCATGATCTGCCAGATAAACGCTGTAGTAATATGGCTTTGCAATTTCTGTTTTGTGTGAAAAGCAGCTTTCGCGGCCATCCTGGGTGACTTTAACATGCCCCGTTTCAGGCATAATAGCAAACTGCCCGTAATCATTCATCCAGGGAGATGGCTGATGCGTTTGTTTAAAACCATTAATCTTATAAGCATCATAGGTGTATTGCCAGCCGTCGCCCATTTTGCCGGTTTGTGGCGTCCAGGTATTCATCCCCCATGGCAATGCAATGGCAGGATAAGTATTACCATTTGATAAATCGTAATGTGACTGCGTTCCCATTAAAGGGTTAATATAATCGACAAGCGAATTATCGGTATTTGTTTTTTGGGCAAACGTTGCGAATGGTATTAAAATAATTAGGAAAAGAAAGGATAGCTTCATGTATTATAGTTGTTTATAGCGATGAATTTAACTCATCAGTATTAATAAGTTGCAAAAAACAGGGGCCGGATAAATCACCATTCCAGGTTCGTTTTAATACCATCAGGACTGTTCTCAAAACCCAGGTAAAGGGTATTTGATGACTCATCCCATGATGATTTAACGTCGGTAACTGTTTGCCCGGAGCTGTTGGTAACGGTGATTTTTGCTGGTTTTGCAGGCAATAAAACACGGACACTATTCAGCGTATTTACCGGGCTTTTGGCTACAAATGAAAAACTATTTGCCTGCGCTTTGGCATCATATATCCTTGATGCCGATGCCAGCACGTTTGGCTGTTTTTTATCAACAACCCGGTTCAGATCAAACAATAAAGATTGCTCTCCTGGGTTAACCACCTTCTCGCTAAGCACAGGCAATTGTGGGTCGAACAGATCGATCACCGGACCTTTTACGGTATAGGGTTTACTATCAGGGTTTTCATCAAGTACTGAAATGATATCATATGGGCCACGCTCCAGGTAGAAATTGTTTTTAAATATCAATTCTCCCCCATGGGCATCTTTTTCATAGGCTTCTTTTATTTGTTTGATATAATCCTGGTCATTACCGGCCTGCATTGCATATTCTTTAGGATTTTGGCGCAGCACATAAACTGCACCTTTGCCTACTGCATATCGTTCTTTTCCATCAACAGGTTTAATACCCAACAGTTTAAATAGATGTGCTGACGGAGTTTTGAATTTGTTGCCTTTAGTGTTCCACCATTCCATTACAGATTGATACGGATCATCATCGCGGCCGCAATAAACAAGCACGCCGCCTTTTTTTACCCAATCAGCAATATGCTGATGTACTTCTGCGCTGGTCGGCTTCATGTTGGAGTAACTCATCACCAAAACTTTTATATCCTTTAAAGTAGGTGCATAAACCAGGTTTTCCATATGTACCGTTTGCACCGGAACACCACGTTTTACAAGCGGCAAAGTTTGCCCGTAAAAGTTAGAGAATTGCGGATCTTCAAAACCATTATGTGTTGGAAAACGCTGAAACATCAGCGAATTACTCATCAACACACCAATACCATTTACCCCGTTCACCTTGTTTTTGGATAAGGGCATATCGTTCAGGGTATTGATCATTACCTGCATTTGGGTAGAGTAGAATTTAGGAATCAGTACCATCGAATCGCTATGCGCAACTTTATATGGATGCGTGTAAATGCGTTCGGGCCAGGGCATAACTTCGTAATTATCTACCATCGGGTAAAGTATTTCAGCGGTGAAGGTTGCCTGATAGTTTTTCCGATAATCGGCCCAGTCGCGTGGCCAATCCTCAATAGGGTCAGTCAGGAAGAAGAGTTTTCTGCCGGTTGGAGCAGTCATTGAAACCATTGAGCCATACTCTAAAAAGGCATTTTCAAATACACGTTCTTTTTTATCGCCATTAAAATATGTCGGTTCGCGCGATGTACCTGTCCACACCTGTGCAATGTAACCATCTATGCCAGGCAGCGATGCCAAACTTGCTTCAGGGCTTACAATTTGCCACGACGAATAGTTAACTAATGAGTGTGTGGCTATGTAAACTTTAATATCCTTGCCTTTGCTCTTTCCATATGCTTTAGCGTAGCTGGATACTTGTTTTATAGCTTCGAAATATAAATGATATTTTAATTTGCTGGACAGGTAAGTATTCTCTGGCGATTCATCCTGCGGTCTCCAGGGGAAACCGTAATATTTCTGCCATTCTTCCTTAAACGGTGCGCTGTATCCGGCACGCGCCCAAAACTCAGGCTCTTCTAAAAATATAGTGCTAATACCGGCGTCAATCACCCTTTTTACCACAGCAGTTTTCATGTATTCAATAAACGACTGAACGGGTACTACATAAGGCATATTTCTGCCGTGAAAAATGGTATCGCCTTTTTTGGTAACCTGCCCTACGCCCAAATGATTCTTTCCGTCCCATTTGCCTAAAAAATAATCGTAATAGCTACCCCAGGCAATGCCCGTCATAAAAGCGGTTTGGTAGCCATGATCGCGCCATGATTGTACACGCTGTTCAAATGTTTCGCCATCGCGGTCGTTTGTTCCATAAACAATGGCTACATCAGACCGTACGTCAATCTGTGGTATCCAGCCGCTGCTGGTTTGAAATGCTGTTTTTTGTCGGGGATGTTCGGCATCTGAATAATATTTCTGGGCAAAAGCCGCGCATGAAACAGCCAGTAAAGGGTAAAGCAGGATAATTTTTTTCATTTAATAATTTTATTAGATGCTTTAAATAGGTAGATGCATAGGTTAAACAGATAGATGCAGGGTTAGTGAAAAGAAGGGCCGAAGCCCTTCTTAAATTTATTTATGGGTATTTAGCCGACAACGGTAAGCTATAGTTGTACTCATCCAGCCCGGCATTTATCCGTGCACCAACACGGAAGTAAACATCTTGTTGTGGCAATGCTCCACCCACGGTAGTTATGCTGATGGTTTGCCCCAGCAAACTGGTTCCTGTTGAACCACTGTAACTGGTAAGTTTTGAATACCGCGGATCGTAATTATTGTTGCCATCATATAGGGTATTGCTTACATACAGGTTGATGTCGGTTATATCCAGCTGATAAGCCGGGTTAGCTGTTCCACGTGTAATTTTAACCTGTACGGTAACTGTACTATCGGCATTAAATACAGGCGTGCCAACCATATCAACCCTTAAAAAAGGTTCCACTTTAAATGCTAAATTGGTTACTGTGTTGGTTCCTTTTATAACCACATTCTGGCTTTCATCAGATACCACATTTCCAACATTATCTGTCACCACCAACGGCACAAACGGTCCTTCTACCGATATCTTGTAAGTAGCAGCAAATATTTTGGTGTTATCAAAAGTACCATCCTGCATAGATTGGAAGTAATAAGGCGTAGGATTAGCGCTGTAACTCGTTTCAAGCAATTTAACCCGGGTTCCGCTACCACCTACCTCGGTTTGCACGGTATTGCCTGTTCCTGCATCTATGGTACTTCCTTTTATTGTATTTGATGGTGCAGGATAATTATCGACCTTAGAGCATGAGCTGTTTAAAATAACTAACAGGCCAAATGCGATGTAATATAATTTCGTCTTCTTCATCTTCTTTATTTTAATAACCTGGATTCTGAACTAAGTTTGTGCTTTTTGATATAGCGCCCTGGGGTATTTGTTCATAATACCATCTCGGGTCATAGGTATAAACATCATTGCGTTCGTCGGTGCGCGCATCAAAGAAATACTTACCGGCTTGCGATGAGTAAAAAGGCATCAATATTCTGTATATCGTTCCATTTTGTTCTTTGCTGAATATGCGCCATCTTTTTAAATCCCAATAAGTTTTATTTTCAAATGCCAGCTCTTTTCTTCTTTCCTTGCGGATAGTATCAATAGTCATTCCGCCTGCCAATGGTATGGCGCCCGCTCTCGAACGGATTTGATTAATTATGGTAAACGCGTCCGCTGCACCTGCCCCATTCTGACCGGCATTGCCCAACTCATATCCTGCTTCAGCACGGTTCAATAAAACTTCGGCGTAACGCATTTCTATCCAGGTTTGCGTCTCGTTATTCTCCAATACCTGTGATGTAGCCAGGTTAGGGTTAAGCCATTTTCTTACAGAGAAGCCCGAAATTGCGCAGGTTTGATCGCCGGTAAAAATACCGCTTAGTCCCGCTGGGTTCATCAATGTACCGTCTGGCAAGGTGAACGGATTTTGCCCTGCCGTAGCTGATTGTATTAGGTTTGTAGTTGGGTATTGTGACCTGGAACCTGCGGGCAACAAAGGACTAATGCCTGCTGCTGACGAGCCTGTATAAATACCACGGCGTATCTCAATACTTTGGCCCTTAAATACATCGCCAGGCAGTATTACTGTTGCCCTTAACCGGGGTTCTGCATTGGCAAAAAGATCCATGGTGTTGGTATACAAATTGTAATTACCATCTGAACCAAGGTTTTGGATAGTACCATCGGCGTTTTTTGGGATACCGTCAAACATCTCCACAAAATTAAGGGTCGGGTTAACTTCTGACGAGTAGCCATTTGGCCCGATCAGTTGGCGCGGCACATTATAGGCATCATAACCGTGAACAGAATTAGGGTATTGATACTCTCTTACAAATATGCTTTCAGGACTTGAGGCATCAGAAAACAAATTCACAAAATTCTGGTACTGGGCTGTTTTATCAGTAGCCGACCATGCCTTCAGATACAGGCTATAAACCCCATCGAGCATTTTAGCAGCATCATATGCCTGCTGAAAATAGCCTGGCGCAGCGCTCGCAGGTATACCGCAAAGTTGGGTCTGCGTGGCATCAAATAACGTGGTAGTATTATATTTAGCAATAGTACCCGCATACAACATGGCTCTCGATTTAAAAGCTGCTGCAACATATTTATTTGCCCTGCTACCGTCAGCGTCATCAGCATTTACGGTGAGTAAATTAGCTATCGCGAAATCAAAATCACTACCTACCTGGTCCCAAACTGCTTTTTCAGAAGAGCGTGGTATTTTCAACTCATCAGTACTTGTACCTACCACATATGTCAATGTTTTGTTAACAATCGGTACACCGCCAAAGCGTTTTACCAATCCAAAATAAGTCATACCTCTAATAAAATACGCTTCGCCTAACCAGGCATTTACCTGTGCCGTACTGAAGTTTTTGGAGTAAGATGGCATGGTTTGAATAAAGTAATCACAATCGTGTATTACGGTATAAGATCCACCCCATATGTCCCAGTTCCAGCCGCCAAAATTTTCCTGCATGGAGCTTGTCTGATCGCGGCTCAAAGCTTCACCTGTAGTTGCCGGTGTTGGGCTGATGATCCAAAAAAAGTTTAATCCTCGTTGTGGTGAGTACCGGAAATCCTCAATCGGTAACTCACTGTAAAGACGTGCCATATAGGCCTGAATACCGGCCGGGTTAGAAAAAACATCCTGATCCTGGATGATATTTTGTGGCGGTATATCCAGCTTTCGACAAGCGGAAGCACAAACTACCAAAATTGTTAATACTGTATATATATATCTTTTCATGATCTGTTTTGATTAGAATTTCACATTTAAACCAACATTGAATAATTTATCAAGCGGATATAAATAACCGTAGCTGCCCGAAGGGTGCTCAGGATCCACATATTTCAATTTGGTCCAGGTAAGCAGGTTATATCCGTTAACAAAAAGCCTCACCCCTCTTATGCCTAAGTGTGTTAATACCGATTTAGGCAAAGTGTATCCCAACTCGGCACTTTTAAGCCTTACATAAGCGGCGCTCTGGTAGTTAAATGTTGAATTAGTGTTGGCGGTGGTACCTGTATAGGCAAAATTACCTGGTACCCATACCGTATTGGGATTATAAGGGTCTGCATTGGGGTTAGCCGGATGCCAGTCGTTCATAAATTGTGTTAAGGCACTGCCACCACCCCAAAGCGGGATATTCAATTGTTCAATGTATGATACATCAACCATAGCCGTTCCCTGTATCAGCAAACTAACATCAAAGGCACTGTATGATCCACTGATATTAAGGCCGTAAGTTATTTTTGGCGGCCCTACGTACGCTATCGGATGGTTATCATTGCCGTCAACCTGTCCATCTCCATTCCAGTCCTGGTAATTATAATCACCCACAACTGTAGCCCGGTTAACATAAGTAGGACTATTAAGAATCTGCGAATAACTTTGATATTGTCCTGAACCTCCCAGACCCCATGCCAAACCAACATTTCTGCCAGCCTGATCATTTTGCCAGTCGAGGTAGGAGTTACCATATTTTGGCTCAACGTAGGTGGTGTTCATGGTGTTGGCGTAAGAGAATGTACCCCTCACGTTATAATTGAATTTACCTACATGCCCTCTGTGACCAACTTCAAAATCAAAGCCCTGGGTGCGGTCGCCATTTAGATTTTGTTGAGGCAAGCCTATACCTAAAACATCAGGAACCTGTATGGCGCTGGATGAGAACAGACCAGATCTGTCACGTCTGAAAACATCAAAGGTGACATTCAATTGTCCTTTCCAGGCATCGAAATCTATGCCGGCATCAAATGTATGCGATGTTTCCCAGCCAATGTTTGGATTGGGCAGGCTTGTACTTTGTACCGCGTTTATAAATGTATTATTGAACACCGATCCGCTTGGCAGTTGGTTATTGTTGCCATTGGCCGGATAGTAATAGCCCTGCAGGAACTGATAATATAAAGTATTATCATCACCCAGTACACCATATGAGGCACGAAGCTTCAGTTGGTCTATAAAGGATAATGCCGAAGAATTTTTCCAGAAATCTTCCTCAGATATATTCCAGGCTAATGAGCCAGATGGGAAGAAGCCACGTTTTTGTGATGGCGGAAATTTAGATGATTCGTCATCGCGGAAGCTAAATTCGCCTAAATAAATGCCTTTATAATCGTAATGTACCCTGCCTACAAGTGAATTGCTGGCGTAATCGTACAGTCCATTACTATCCTGTGTTGCATTCTGGTTAAGCGCATTACCTGCAAATAACTGGTCAACAGGTAAAGCCAATTGGCGATAAGCGGCAAAGTTATCCGCGCTTTGTCCGTTTCCTTCATAAAGCAATAATGCAGTTACGTTGTGTACACCACCAAAAGTGTGGTTATAATTCAGTGATAGCTGGTCGGTATTTTGAACATAATTATAATACTGCCTTTGAACATAGCTTGGTGCGCCTGTTAAAGTTGGGTTATAAGTGCTTGTTGCTGCATCATAACTATAAAGGTTGTATGATTCTCCAAATTGTTTATTGTCTTGTATCTGGTCATTATAACTGTATAAACCTTTTAAAGTCAGTCCATCAATAAAAGGCAGTTTATATTCCAGGCTCATTAACCCGTTAAAAAACTTGTTGTTTTGTGTACTGTAGCCGTTAACATCAGAATTTTCATAGGCTACCGGGTTTCCGCCGTCAACAAGGCCAAGGTTTAAATAGGCAGGGTTGTTGTTGGCATAAATAGTTTGGGTGGGTAGTTCGCGCCAGGTTTCCCTTGTAGTCCACCAAATAGATTGTAAAGGCGCATTTTTTTGATCCATTATAGCACTCAGGTTCAAATTAAGCGTAAGGTTCTTCGCTATTTTGCTGGTGATATTTGAGCGCACGTTATAACGTTTGTAAGTTAGATCGTTACTGGTTAAAAAACCATCCTGACCGGTAAAACCACCGCTTAAAAGGTAGGTCGTATTTTCATTTCCACCGGTAGCGCTCAGGTTATGTTGCTCCTGAAATGCCGATTTCTTGAACACCGCATCATACCAATCGGTGCTTTGTTTACTACCATCGGTATAAGCAGCGAAATCTGCCGGTGTATAAACAATTCTTCCACCATTGGCCTGGTGCATAGATAATTGGTTACTCAAGGTCATGTAATCTACAGCATCAACAGGTTTTGGTAAGCCCGATGGCACTTGTGAGCCAAATGTGCCCGAATAACTAAGTTGAAGCGAGCCCTTTTTACCTTTTTTGGTGGTAACCAAAATTACCCCGTTGGCCGCTTTAACACCATAAACCGCCGAAGAAGCATCCTTTAAAACTGATATGCTTTCAATGTCGTTCGGATCAAGCCGTGATAAAATATTGCTGGTAGAACTGGAGTTATCGCCATTACCACCGGTAACGTTAAAATCAGGCATTTCAACGCCGTCAATTACAATTAACGGATTACCTGATGCATTGGGGTTCTGATTAAATCCACGGATAGCAATATTGTTGTTGAAATCGCCGGGCTCGGCGGTGTTTTGTACCACCTGCAAACCGGCAATTTTACCGGTCAGCATGTTTTCAACGTTTTCATTTTTAGTATCAACAATATCCTTGCTATCTATTGACGACACCGCAGTTGTAAGTGAGGCTTTCTTTTGCGATCCATACCCTACTACCACCACCTCATTTAAAGCGGAAGAATTAGAAACCAGGGTTACATTAATAGGCTCGTCATTTTTTATCACCACTGCTTTGGTAACGTAACCAATAAAAGAAAATAAAAGGGTCTGCTTTTGGCTTGCGTTGATAGAAAACTTACCATTTAAATCGGTAATGGTTCCGGCTTCGGTTCCTTTTAGTGCCACAGAAACCCCGGGCAGTGTCTCTCCCTTTTCATCATACACTGTACCCTGTATTTTGCCTGGATTTTGGGCAAAAACAGAAGCGGAAATCAGCACTCCCAGCAACAAAGGGAGGAGATGTGGTGAAAACACAATTTTAATTTTAGCCGAATAAAAATTTAATAGCCGGCTTCGACAAGTAAAAAATTTCCTCATAAATAAATAGGTTAAATAGGTTTAAAAATGCTTATGCACCGCTCCGGACTAATTGGTATATCCTGAGTTTCGGTACACAATGTTAACAGTGGGGTATTAAAAAATGGGTTAAAAAATGGGTTAATCTGCTAATAATTTTATTAACCGTAACATTATACTAACTGTAACTAAAGTTGTATAAAGTACACTAAGTAATAAAAAAAAACGGAAGCGCAGTTGAGCAGCGCGTAAAATAGAAACGCCATAAATATTGAATGGAAAGGGCGATTTAAAGGAATAATTTTTACACGAAGAAAACGCCAATCCGGGTTTGGCTATTGAATTATTTTATCAAAGCTGATAGGATATTCTGTCCCGAATGATTTTTTATATTCTGCAGCAAACTGGTCATATATCTTTCGCGAGTAGTCTATCCCTTTCAATTTTCTAAGGCCTTTAAGCTGATATTTTAATGCAGTATCATTAAAGGGGTCGGTATCCAATACTACTTTGGCAAGTTCAAGCACCATCTTTGCATCGCCAGCGTCATAATAACGCTTTAATTCTGGCAGAAGAACCAGTGTTAACTGCTCTTCGTACTCATTTTTAAATTCATCCAGCCATTGGTCATGCATATCGCTCAATAGCGTACCGCGCGAAATAGTATCAAAATGGGTTAATAATAGCTGATCATTATTTGCAATTTCTTTAATTAAGCTGTTTATAAGCAGATAATCGCAAAAGAAATCCGCTGTAACTTTAAACAGATAATTATCATTTACAAATGCCAGTTCTATTCCATCTATATCGCTGATACTATTTCTTAAATGATTAAAAGTAACACCCTTTATGTTTTTGGTTTTAGCAACATCTTTTTCGGGCCACAAAGTGGCAGATATTTTTTTTGATGTGATACCAATACCATTCCGGCTGTTTAATAGTATCAGTATAAATAATTGTTTAATCTTAGGGCTAAATAAGTAAGTAATATCTCTGCTATTTTTATCAAAAACTAAAAATTCACCCAATAGGTGTACTGCGTTTTTTCTATGTTCTGCATTCTTTTTTTCAACCGGTAAGGATGTCTCTTTTTCAGGCTCAGTGATTGAAGTTTTTGGACGCCTTTTATATCGCGTTAATATGGTTATTGCAATCAGCAGCAGCCCGACAGCAGGTATGCCAATACTGATCCACAAGCTGTACGGTCCTTTTTGGGGAGCAAGCGACTTTAAGTAACTCACACTGCTAACAGGCGGGGCCAGCAATGAATATATTCTTATGCTTGAATTTATTCTATCAGTAAACTCCTGAATAGTACAATAAAATTCATTGGTGTTATGGTTAAAAAACAGGTTAATATCAGATTCTATCCGTTCGGACGTTACTGGTATCGGCGCACTTACAACTTCGTAGGAGCCATCTTTAATAGCGAACTTAAAAAGCTTTATTTCGGTTTTGGCAACTTCATGCGGATAACACAAGGCATAAAAATACTTTTTATCTGCAGAAAGAACCAGGTTGTTTGCAGGCACAAATACATCTTTGCCGTTTGGATGCATGGCCCAGCATTTTTTAACGGTATGATCTTTTAAATTAATACGGTAAAGATCATAAAACTGCTTACCTCCCACTACCTGGTTACCAGATTCATTACCATAACCGCCGAATAAAAAAAGTTCATCCGGATTATCTGAATTACCAATGGCCGCAAAAAACCGCGGCATTATAGTATCACCCTTAAAAAACACTCTTTCCCATTGGTCTGCTGTTCTGTCGTATTTTAAAAATGTATTATGGTATTTATATCCACCATAGCCGCCGAAAATGTAAAAAGTATCCCGTTTAAGATCATAAAAGGCATTATGGTGATGCTGTTGCTGCGGTAATATGGTTTTACCTATAGTTTCCCATCGCAGATCATTCATATCCATATTAAGAGATGCTACGCTCGGCATTCCTTTGGCTATATCAAACAATTCATAGATATAACATTTGTTCTCTTTAGCATTAAAAATGCTCTTACCCAGCACTAGCGAAACAGGCAGTTTATTTTTATAGGGGGTAGCAGTTAGCCGTTTTAACTCGGAATCAAATGTAACCAGCGAGTCTTTTTTGAATATAAATAAACTTTGATTGGTGGTATTAAAATTCAATCCGGCAACTTCTCTAAAAAATTGCGAATATGCCGGTTTCCAAAAATAGGACTCATTGATACGCCAAACAGGATTTTCAACTGAGCCGGTTACATCTCCTTCCTGATCGTGCAATTGGTTACCTTTCCATTCATCCAACGGAAAACTATAATTTTTTTCGCCATCGCCAACCTTCAGGTTTTTAATAGCCATATTAGGCACTTCGGTATAATATTGATTTTTACCAAACACCAGGTTGCCGGCAATCTGATCTTTAAAACCAAAGTGATCTTCTTTATAAACTACACCATTAATATAAACGCTAACTTTATCATTTATCAGGTCCATATCAACCCTCACCTTCATCCAATTTTCTTTTTTGAGTAATGAAGCCTGCAATGGTATTGTTATCTTATTGCTCTTTCTGTCGATATTAAAATTGAGGTAACCGGCACCATCCCTGTACAGGTAGCTTAGGCTATAAGAATTATCTTTATCTGCCAAAATAAATACATAACCTAAGTGATCGTTATCCCATAGCGACAGATCGAAACTGATGGACAAATGATTTTTAAATACAGGCACTTCGGGACCGAACACCTGCAGCGAAGTGCGCTTTGTCAATAAACTATCGTTCGAATTGAATATTAAGCCTTGGGCTTTGCTATTCGAAGCGTAGAAAACAAGAATAAAAAGAAATACTGCTTTGTATGAATTTTGCAGTAAAGTCTTATAAACGTTTAGCATTTATGATACTAATTTAACCGACAGGACAGACATCTGGACCGTTCAATTTTTAGGACTAAAATAGTATTTTTTAAGTAAGTATATTTTGTTAGTTTAAAGACGATGATTTCAGTTGTAAATCAATGCACTATCCGTTGCATCCCTTTTTGCATTGGTTTATTGTTTATAGGCTGTTTATAACAGCCTATAAGGATCGCATTAAAATATTATTTTTTAATTGTTAAATAAACAATAAAAAATATTTTAATAAATAAAATGTATTTTCTACATTATTAATCCTTCTATATGAAGCTCAAATACATTTTTTTTAATAAAATATGTATCTTACTTTCATATATTTTACAATACATTACATTTGCCAAATCCTATCTAAAAGCCATTTATTAAAAAAATGCAAAAGTATTCCAAACAAACCCGTCTGTTATTAGCAGTTGACTGCATTATTTTTGGATTTGACGGTGAAACTTTAAAGATCCTTTTAATAAAAAGAGCATTTAATCCCGAAAAAGGCAACTGGAGTTTAATGGGAGGCTTTGTACAGTTTAACGAAAGCATAGATCAGGCGGCAAACCGTATATTAAAGCAATTAACTGGTTTAGAGGGGGTCTATCTGGAACAATTGCACACATTTGGAAGTACCACCCGCGATCCTATTGAGCGGACAGCATCAGTGGCCTACTTTGCCCTTATTGATATCCATAAGTACGAAACACAGCTAAGTAATGACTATCACGCAGAATGGTTCCCGTTAAAACGTGCCCCAAAACTGGTTTTTGATCACCAGGACATGGTTGAAGCAGCAAAAAGACGCATCCGCTACAAGGCGGCAATGCACCCTATTTTATTTGAACTTTTACCAACCAGGTTTACTATTCCGCAGCTGCAAACGCTATACGAAAGCGTTTTTAACACTACAATTGACAAAAGAAACTTTAGCAAAAGAGTTTTGGCAACAGGCTTATTAATAAAATTAGCCGATAAAGATAAAGCCGGCTCAAAACGTGGCGCATATTACTATCAACTCAATATGCAAAATTACTATGCTAAATTTCAGGCGTTTATGAATTTCATTCCTAATCCAGACAGTCTCCATCTGTAAAAAATCCGAATCGGTCTTATTAATTTTAAAATGTTTTTAAATTAAATTTCTTTTTGTAAAAAAAAATAAATGTTATTTTAACAATAATTATAAAACCTAATATGAATAATGATCAATTTGTGATTGGGGTTGACTATGGGTCCGACTCTGTTCGCTCTGTCCTCATCAATGCATTAAATGGCCAGGAAATAGCATCATCCGTATTTAATTATCCGCGATGGCGCGATGGCTTATATTGTAACGCCGCCGAAAACCAATTCAGGCAACATCCGCTCGATTATATAGAAGGATTAGAATTTACCATTAAAGATTGCCTTAAAAAAGCCGGTGGCAGTAATATAGCCAATGCAGTAAAAGGCTTATCGGTTGATACAACCGGCTCATCGCCTGTTGCTGTTGATGCATCCGGAAAACCCCTGGCTTTAAGGCCCGATTTTGAAAATAATCCTAATGCCATGTTTATTTTATGGAAGGATCACACAGCTGTTAACGAAGCAGCACAGATTAATGAACACGCCACAAAATTTGAGACCAATTACCTTAAATATGTGGGTGGAATTTATTCGTCAGAATGGTTTTGGGCTAAACTATTGCACATTTTAAGAGCTGATGAACAAGTTCGCAATGCCTGTTACTCATGGGTTGAACATTGCGATTGGATTCCGTTTTTACTAACCGGAGGCGATGATGCAAACCAGATTAGGAGAGGCCGGTGTTCCGCTGGTCATAAAGCATTATGGGCCGAAGAATTTGGCGGTTTACCGCCCGATGAATTTTTCTCGTCACTTGATCCCGTATTAAAGGGTTTTACCTCAAGATTATTTACGGAAACTTATACCTCCGATAAAAAAGCAGGGTACTTAAGTAAAGAGTGGGCCCAACGTTTAGGCCTTACCGAAGAAGTGGCCGTTGGCGTTGGCGCATTTGACGCACATATGGGTGCTGTAGGTGGTCAGATTGAGCCTTATCACCTGAGCAAGGTAATGGGTACATCAACCTGCGATATATTGGTTGCCCCTACTGCAGAAATGCGGGGAAAACTGGTAAAAGGTATCTGTGGACAGGTAAATGGCTCCGTTATTCCTGGCATGACGGGGCTTGAGGCCGGACAATCAGCATTTGGCGATACTTATGCCTGGTTTAAAAATATGATTTCCTGGCCCTTAGATAATCTGCTTACAAATTCGTCGCTTATTGACGCTCAAACTGCGCAAGCATTAAAAAACGAAATACGCGACCGCATTATTCCCGAATTAAGCAGGCAAGCGCAGCTACTGCCTTTTGACGAAGAAAGCGAGTTAGCAGTTGACTGGTTTAACGGCCGCCGAACACCAGATGCGGATCAAACCCTGAAAGGTGCAATTACCGGTTTAAGTCTGGGCAGTGATGCTCCTAAAATATTCCGCTCGCTGGCAGAGGCTACCTGCTTTGGTGCAAAAAGTATTGTCGACCGCTTTATTACCGAAGGGATTCCGGTTAAAGGAATTATAGGTATTGGTGGCGTAGCCAAAAAATCGCCATTTATTATGCAAATGATGGCCGATGTGTTAGGGATGCCTATCCGTATCCACCAGTTTGAACATACCTGTGCCTTAGGAGCTGCTATGTTTGCGGCCGTTGTTGCAGACATTTATCCAACCGTTGAAGATGCCATGGTTGCTATGGGCAAGGGCTTTGATGTAGAATATCAACCCAATAAACAGCTTAGCGAAACTTATACTAAACGTTTTGTACAATATAAAAGCCTCGGCAATTTTATTGAATTACAGCTTAAGCCACAATCATTACTTTACAATAAACTAATCTCTTAAATAATGAGCCAATATCAACACATTAAACAAGAGGCCTTTGAGGCAAATATGCAGCTCCCAAAACTGGGCCTGGTGCTGTTTACCTTTGGCAATGTAAGTGCGGCAGACAGAAGTTTAAACGCATTTGCCATAAAACCAAGCGGCGTACCATATCACCAACTCAGTACCGAAGAAATGGTGGTGGTAGATTTTGACGGCAATGTTATCGAAGGCGATTTAAGGCCATCCTCCGACACCAAAACACATGCTGTGCTTTACAAAAACTGGAGCAATATAGGCGGTATTGTTCATACACATTCTACCTATGCTACCGCATGGGCACAATCACAAAGGGATATTCCCATCTATGGCACTACACATGCCGATCACCTTACGGTGGATATTCCCTGTGCCGCCCCCATGAACAATGAAATGATAAAAGGCAATTACGAACACGAAACCGGGTACCAGATCATTAACTGCTTAAAAGAAAAAGGGCTAAGCTATATCGATATAGAAATGATATTGGTAGGCAACCATGCCCCATTTACCTGGGCGAAAACAGCAGCCAAGGCGGTTTACAATAGCGCAGTGCTGGAATCAGTAGCCAAAATGGCTTTATTGACAGAACAAATAAACCCAAACGCGGTAAAACTTAAAGAGGCACTTATAAAAAAACATTACGACCGCAAACATGGGCCGGATTCTTATTACGGCCAATAATTTGATTAATTGGTTCAATAGTTCATTCGTAATTCCTCAATTCGCTAACTAACTTAAAAACCCACAAACTCATTCAATATATAATGATCGATTTAAAAACATATGAAATATGGTTTATCACCGGCAGCCAGCATCTGTACGGCGAAGAAACCTTAAAATTAGTTGCCGAACACTCGCAACAAATTGCAAAAGGGCTTGATAACGCACCGCAAATACCGGTACGTATAGTTTATAAACCCGTTGTTAAAACTCCCGAAGAAATTTACAATACCATACAGGAAGCCAATACTACATCAAATTGCATTGGTATAATTACCTGGATGCATACCTTTTCGCCGGCTAAAATGTGGATTCGCGGTTTAAATATTCTACAAAAGCCGATGTTACACTTGCATACGCAATTTAATCGCGATATCCCGTGGAGTTCCATAGATATGGATTTTATGAATCTTAATCAAAGCGCCCACGGCGACCGCGAATTCGGCTTTATGGTTTCGCGGATGCGCAAAAAAAGCAAAGTAGTGGTTGGTCACTGGCAGGATAACGAAGTATTGGAAGACATCAATACCTGGACCCGCGCCGCTGCCGGATGGCATGACTGGCAAGGTGCCAAATTTGCCCGCTTTGGCGATAACATGCGTTACGTAGCCGTTACCGAAGGCGATAAGGTTGAAGCTGAGCTAAAATTTGGCTACGCAGTTAACACTTACGGCATTGGCGATCTGGTTGCCGAAATTAATAAAGTAAGCACCGAAGCAATTGATGCCCTGATAACTGAATATGAAGCAGCTTATACCATGGAAGCAGCTTTGCTTAAGGGTGGCGAAAGACACTCATCGGTATACGAAGCCGCTAAAATTGAACTGGGCCTGCGTAACTTTTTACAAAAAGGCGGCTTTAAAGGCTTTACAGATACTTTTGAAGACCTGTATGGTATGATACAACTGCCCGGCATTGCTGCCCAGCGCCTGATGGCCGAGGGTTATGGCTTTGCAGGTGAAGGCGACTGGAAAACGGCCGCCCTGGTGCGTGCTTTTAAAGTAATGGGAAGTGGCCTTAAAGGCGGCAATGCTTTTATGGAAGATTACACCTATCATTTTGACAAAGATAATATGTTGGTTTTAGGTTCGCATATGCTGGAAATTGATGCTTCATTGGCAAACGGCAAACCAAAGCTCGAAGTTCACCCATTGGGGATAGGTGGCAAAGCTGATCCCGCCCGTTTGGTATTTAATGTATCGGGCGGTAGCGCCTTGAACGCCTCTATTATTGATATGGGCAATCGTTTCAGGTTATTGATTAACGAGGTGGAAGCAGTTGAACCACAACATGATTTGCCTAAACTGCCTGTTGCCCGCGTACTTTGGAGGCCTCTACCTGATATGAAAACCGGATGCGCAGCATGGATCTATGCAGGCGGTGCACATCATACCGCATATAGTCAAAATTTAACAGCGGCGCATTTGCAAGATTTTGCCGACATGGCAGGTATAGAGTTTTTACGGATTGGCAAAGACACAAAACTTGATCAGTTCCGCAATGAATTACTGTGGAATGAGGTAGCTTATAAGTAATTTGTAAACAAAAAACCAAAGGCCGGAAATTCCGATGGGATGTTGAATTTTCGGCCTTTTTAAGCTAATCCTGCTACTGTTTACACCGCTTTACGTTAAATATTGGTAACATAAATCCAGCTTTTATGAATTTCGGATCAATCTTTCAAAAACGGAAACCATTACTTTTGAATGTTTTAACCGGCATACTTTGCTTATTGGCCTTTGGTAAAGTTGAAGGCCAGGTTGCGGTCAATAAAATATCAAATCCTGTATTGCCGGGCTATTTTGCCGATCCAACTATTATTAAAGATAAAGGAGTTTTCTATATCTATGCCACGATAGATCCCTGGGGTGGCAGCGAACTTGGCGTTTTTACTACAACAGACTTTGTAAAATTCAATCAGCAACATATTAACTGGCCATCCAAACAAGCCTGCACAAGCCCAACCTCCAACACATCTATGGTATGGGCGCCATGTGTTGTAAAGGGAAAAGATAATAAATTTTATATGTATGTTGCTGTTGGCAGCGAAATATGGGCTGGTGTAAGTGATAAGCCGTTGGGTCCCTGGAAAAACCTTAAAACGGATAATACTCCTTTAATAAAATACACTGATTTTCCGCTTGTTCATAATATTGACCCAGAGTGTTTTATTGATGATGACGGGCAAGCATATCTGTACTGGGGGTCGGGATATAATTGGATAAACGGTCACTGTATGGCCGTAAAGCTAAAGGCCGATATGAAGACCTTTGACGGAACCCCGATAGACGTTACCACTCCGCATTATTTTGAGGCCCCTTTGATGCGTAAATGGCATAACAAATATTATCTGATGTTTTCAAACGGAAAGGCTACAGACGCCACCTATTGTGTTGGCTATGCGATAGGCACATCGCCATTGGGCCCATTTATTGAAGGAAACGACTGGAAGATATTGGAAACCAAGGCTGATAGCGCTGTAATAGGCCCTGGCCACCACACCGTTTTTCGCGAAAAAGGCCAGGATTATATTTTATACCACAAAATATACCCTCAAAAAAAAGCGTACGTACTGCGACAACTATGTTTGGATAGCCTGAACTTTGATATGAAAGGCAATATTTTAAAAGTTTCTACCGGCGGCGTCAGGCAGTTTGATAAATAGGTGGCAGATGTTATTTTGCCCTAAACAGCGTAAAATGTTGTTTAGGGCTCTCATTAAAAGTTGCCCCTTGTTGATTCTCTTTTTATCAGGTTGGATTTTAATACAATAGTTTCATTAAACTCATACCATCGCTTATTAAATATTTTAAATAAAATACCTGCTGCCTCAACACCTATTTCAAAAGCAGGTTGGTTAATAGTAGTAAGCGATGGGTTGAGCAACTCTGCATGGGTAAGATTTGAAAAACTGATGAGTTTTAAATCCTTAGGTATATTTAGGCCCACTTCCTTACAGGCATAGTAACAAGGCATGGCGAGTTCTTCTATAGAAGATAATATGCCATCGGGCTTCTGTTCTTCAATAAAACTTTTTATAAGCGAATACCTTTGATCTTTTTTCTCCCCCTCTATCATCACCAAAGCGGGTTCTTCAGGGAAATTATTGTCTTTTAAAGCGTCAAGGTAGCCCTGCATTCTCTTTTTCCCTGTTGATAAAGTATCCAGGGCCCGCAAATACCCTATTCTTTTACAACCATTTTCAACAAGATGCTGTACTGCATTATAGGTGCTATCATAATCATCGGTTGTAATCTTCACCCCTTCTATATCGTCATGTACCCTATCAAAAAATACTATTGGTAATTTTTTGCTTACTTCTTTAAAATTCTCCTTATCCACAGCTTCGCTGGCAAGGGATATTAAAATACCATCAACCCGGCCACTTAAAAGGCGCATCAGAAAAGATGTTTCAATTTTACTGCTCTCATGTGTCTGGTAAATCAATACATGATAATCACGTTCACGTGCCACTTCTTCAATACCGTTAATGGCAAGCGAAAAAAAATTATTGGCAATTTCAGGTACTATTACTGCAATAGTTTTGCTTTTTTGGTGACGAAGGCTGCTGGCGAATGGATTAGGCTCATAATTGAGTCTTTTGGCCATTTCAAGCACCCTCATTTTTGTTTCTGCACTGATCTCATGACTGTCTCTCAGCGCCCGTGAAACAGTTGCTGCCGATAAATTCAGCTCATAAGCAAGCTTTTTTATATTTACTTCTCCCATTTATTACAGTGCACATCATTGGTTTATAAGTGTGTAATATACGTTTTTTCCGTAAACGTTTACGTAAATAAATCTTGCCCAATTGATAAAAACGAATTCAAAAATCTTCACTTTTAATCACTTGGTAATTTAAATGTCATAAAAAGATGGGCTTTAAATGATCTCCAGGTAACCTAAAAATTGAATTTGATAATGTTTGCAACCAATTAAGATATAATTGTCTTTTTAACAATTATAAGTGTTTAAAAGACAATTATAACGCAACGTTTTTAGTATTATTAAAAAGCTACAATTAAACTACAACAAAGCCACCAATAAAACAAACCAATATGATAACAATTAGACACAAATTATTCATGGCAAGGTATCTGTTTGGGATCTTGCTCCTGCTTTTTTGCTTTAACAATGCCTGGGCGCAAAGCGGGGTTGTTAAAGGGATTGTAAAAGATTCGCAAGGCAGCCCGCTGCCGGGTGTAACTGTACAGGTAAAGGGTACAAACACATCAACAGCTACAACGGTTAACGGAGCCTTTTCTATTAAGGCAGCCAAGGGAAGCATATTACAGTTTCGCTTTTTAAGCTTCGAGACAAAGGAACTTACTGTTGGCGACGAAAGCAACATTACAGTAACGCTTGCCGAAAATCAGAAAGCGCTTAACGAGGTGGTTGTAGTAGGTTACGGCACCACTACCAAAGGGCAGCTCACAAGTGCCATTTCTACTGTAAAGGCCGAAGATTTTAACGCAGGCGTTGTTGCCACACCAGCCGACCTGCTGGAAGGTAAGGTAGCGGGCCTTAACATCACTAATGATGGTAATCCTAACGGAACAGCTACCGTTACACTCAGGGGACCTTCAACATTACGGGCCGGGGCAGCGTCATCCCCATTTTATGTTATTGATGGTGTACCCGATGCCGATTTTACCCTTGTTGCTCCGGCAGATATCGTTTCTATCGATGTTTTAAAAGATGCTTCGGCAGCGGCTATTTATGGTAGCAGGGCCACTAACGGGGTTATTATTGTTACAACAAAAAGAGCTAAGCCCGGCCAGTTAAGAATGACCTATGATGCATATGCAGGGATGGAAAAAATAGCCAATCAGTTTGAAGTAGCCAGTGCGGCTCAATTAAGAACCTTTTTGGCGGCAACGGGTCAAAGCCTTACCCCGGCAAATAACAACGGTACCACCAACTGGGAAAATGAGATTGAACGCAGCAGCGGGCTTTCTCAAAATCATAATTTATCGTTTGGCGGCGGAACAGACAAAACCGTATTTGGCGGAAGTATAAACTACCTGGAAGATCAGGGTATTGTTAAAACCAGCGGGTTAAACAGGTTTATAGGCAGGCTTAACTTATCGCAAAAAGCATTAAATGATAAATTGAAATTAGATTTTTCGCTAAGTAATTCAATAACCAATCAAAATCTTTTTGTAAATGATATCCCTTTGTATAGCGCCAACGGGGCTAACCCTAACCTGTTCAGGTCTGCAGTACAATACCTGCCTACCCGTGCAGTTTATAATGCCGACGGTTCTTTTTACGATGATCCAACTTTAGTATTAGGCTATAACCCATTGAGTTTGCTAGAAAGTAATACTTATACACAAAAAGTTAATCTTTTACTGGCTAATGCAAAAGCCGAATTGCAATTACCTTTTGGCTTGTTATACAACGCAAACGTAGCTTATCAGGATAGAAATACAACAGCTAATACCTATCTTAATTCAGCATCTGAGCTGGCCCAAAATCTTGGCGGTGTAGCAACACGTTCACAGGATGAGGATACTAAAAAGCTATTTGAAAATTACCTTAGCTATGAGCACACCTGGAATAACAAGCATAATTTTAAAGCCCTTTTTGGCTACTCGTATGACGAAACTGTAACAGGTAATGGTTTTCAATCGAGCAATGAAAACTTTGTATCTGATGCTACAAGTTATTACAATCTGGCTTTAGGAACGGCTCCAAGCGGCTATGTTCCTAACTATGGCGGTTTTCTGGATGAAACATTGCGTATAATCTCATTTTATTCAAGGTTAAACTACAGCTACGCTGGTAAATATATTTTACAGGCTTCCATACGCCGCGATGGTTCTAATGCATTCGGCAGTAACCATCAATGGGGATATTTCCCGGCAGTATCCGGCGCATGGAGGATTACCGATGAATCATTTATGAAATCGCAAACCCTGTTTAACGACCTTAAACTTCGTATAGGGTATGGCGAAACAGGTAATGCTCTTGGTTTTGATGCTTATACGCCTTTAACCGAATACGGTACAACCGGTACATTTTATTATAACGGTAACTGGATAGGTGCTATTGGCCCTACTCAAAATCCAAATCCAAACTTGCAATGGGAAACTACTGCAACGTTAAATGCCGGTGTTGATTTTTCGATATTGCAAGGCAGGTTAAGCGGTTCGGTTGATGTTTATGACAAAAAAACAAGTCATATGATCTATGATGAACCGGTTTCAACAGTTACTTATTTAGTAAATAATTTAGTTGCTAACGTTGGTAATATGGACAATAAAGGGGTTGAAATAAGTTTGAGCGGTACCCCTGTAAAAACCAGAGATTTTACATGGCAAAGTTATGGCAACATCTCCTTTAACAAAAATAAGATAACTTCATTAGGCAACAATATATCATCAATTTATGCCGGTGATCCTGAAGGTCCGGGCCAAAGTGGAACCACTGTTTCAATTATAAAGGCTGGTTATCCGCTTGGCGAATTTTATACCCTTAAATATATCGGCATGACCAATGGGGTATCTACCTACCTGGGTGCCAACGGTCAACCTACAACAACACCTACCAGTGCCGACCGTACTTACGAGGGCAGCGCACAGCCAACCTACACGTTTGGTTGGGGCAACAACCTTAATTATAAAAGGTTTAGTTTTAGTTTCTTCTTCCGTGGTCAGGGTGGAAATAAAATAATGGATGCTTCACTGGCAGATTTTAACACGCCATCATCAGCATCAACACATAACGTTCCGCTGATAACACTAACCGAGCCTGTTACCGATGTAAATGCTAACTTATACTCTTCCCGTTATCTGGAAGATGGCACGTTCATCAGGTTAAGTAATGCAACGCTATCGTATAAATTTAATATCCAAAGTAATTATATACACGGTTTGCGCATCTATACTACCGGTACCAACCTGTTTATCATTACCAAATATAAAGGCGTTGATCCTGAGCTAAATTTGACTCTTAATAACCAGGCAAGCGGACAGTTTATTGGTGTGGATATGAATAACTATTATCCAAAAACACGCACATTCCTTGCAGGCTTACAAGTAGATCTATAATTAACCTTCAAAATCTATAAAGATGAATCGTTTTAAACAATATATATATTTGAGCTTTATTGCTCTCGGTGCAGCTACAGTTTACCTGTCTGCCTGTACAAAGTTAAATGTAACCCCTGTTTCAACACTTACCCCGGCTAATTTTCCAACTACCCCGGCACAGTTTGTGGCCGCTACCGGTCCAATTTATACAACATTTGCCAGTGCAGCCCCGGGCCGGCAATGGTGGCTGGTTGAAAATTTAAGTACCGATATGGAGGTTCTGGTAGCCCGTGGAGGAAACTGGTATGACGGCGGGGTATATTCAACCCTTAACCTGCATACTTATACTGCCGATAACGGCAACCTTGAAACACTTTGGCAATGGGGATTTGGAACCATTAGTTCATGTAACCAGGTTTTATACCTGTTTAATTCGGCACCCGCCAGTGCCACTAAGACCCAAACAATTGCTGAGATCAAGACAATGAGGGCATTGTGTTATTATTTTATGATGGATAACTTTGGTAACATACCCATATCTACCACATTTGGCGATACCACTAATTTAGGCACCCAATCAAGGGCAAAAGTTTTTGCTTTTATTGAAAGCGAGCTGCTGGCTCAAATCCCAAATCTTAGCAGTACAGTGGGTGTTTCTACCTATGGCAGGCCCACCAAATACCTGGCTTATGCTATATTGGCAAAAATGTACCTGAATGCAGCTTATTATACAGGTACAGCAAGATATCAGGATTGTGTTACCATGTGTGATAATATTATACAAGGAGGTCAATACGCTTTAGATGCCGATTATTTAGGAATGTTTAAACCAAGCAACGGCCCACAGATAAAAGACTTTATTTTTGCCATACCGTATGACGGCGTACATGCGCCTTATATGTATTATGCCCGCTGGACCTTACACCCTGCCCTGCAAAAGAAATATGATATGCCTTATGCACCCGATGGGCCTGTGTATACCTACCCTGCTTATTATGCTTATTTTAACGACCCTAATGATATCCGTAACGGACAATATCTTACCGGAAAACAATATTATAACGACGGAACCCCTATTACAATAACAACTACAAATATTGGGCTTAATGCCAATTACAGCGGCTCTGATCCAAATGGCACTGTGGTGCATCAGTTAGAATTTACGCCAAACATTGTGTGGACAGATCCATCAACATTTGATATTGGTAACGATGAGCTGGCTAATGAAGAGGGCTACCGTAATAATAAATTTTATCCGGATAGCCTTGCACCTACCCGTGCTCAGGGCAATGACGTACCGCTTTTCAGATATGCTGATATCTTATTGGAAAAAGGCGAAGCTATATTGCGCGGAGCAACTGCAACCAACGGCGATTCTCCCCTGTCATTAGTTAACCAGGTTCGCTCACGGGCAAAAGCAGCAGCTTTTACATCTGTAGATTTAACTGGTTTGCTGCAAGAACGTGCAAGAGAATTTGCTGATGAAGGCTGGCGCAGGAATGATTTGATTAGATATGGAATGTACGAAAATGCCTGGGGTATAAAAACGGATGCTAATCCCAATAAACGGATTTTCCCAATACCAACTCCCGAGATGCAGTTAAACAGCAAATTAGTTCAAAATCCAGGATATTGATTAAAATAGCGTTTGGTTGATTGTTTGATTAAGAATGCGGGCTGCGGCCCGCATTCTGTTTATTTTTACTGATATTTAATAGCTTAATATTGATATGCCTGTTTTATATCTCTTCTGTTTTATGAAAAAATATAATGCCTGTTACTCCATTAAATTAAGCATCATTATTTTACTTGCTATTATAGCGGGAAATAATACTGCATTTGCACAGGTTAATATCCCAGCCTCCTATGCGCTTATTAAAAGGGTAATTCCGCAAAAGTCTTCTGCCTTCGTGATTGAACAACTTACCACTGAAGGTAAAGATGCTTTTGAAATTGAAAGCAGGCAACATAAAATTATACTCAGGGGTAGTAATGGAGTGTCCGTTGCTTCGGCACTATATTATTATCTTACCAAATACTGCCATTGCCAGGTAACCTGGAATGGAACAAATTTAAACTTACCTAAAGTATTGCCGATTGTTGCGCACAAAATCCATAAAGCAACCCCTTACAATTATCGCTATTACCTTAATTATTGCACTTTTAATTACAGCATGAGCTGGTGGGGTTGGGACAGATGGCAACAGGAAATAGATTGGATGGCTTTGCATGGCATCAATATGCCATTGGCGCTTACCGGGCAAGAATATACCTGGTACGAGGTTTATAAAAACATGGGGTTTTCTGATGCCGATTTAAACGATTTTTTTTGCGGTCCTGCCTACTTTTCATGGTTTTGGATGGGTAATCTTGATGGCTGGGGCGGCCCGCTGCCACTAAGCTGGATGCAGGATCACCGCGATTTGCAGCAAAAAATACTTCAGCGTGAACGCGACTTAGGTATGAAACCAATTTTACAATCCTTCACCGGGCATGTGCCGCCATCATTCCAAAAACATTTCCCCGCATCAAAACTTAAAAAAACCAATTGGAACAACGGCTTTGCCGATACTTACATATTAGATACTGAAGACCCGCTTTTTGCCGAAATAGGCCGCAAGTTTATTGAAACACAAACCAGGCTTTACGGCACAGATCATTTATATTCTGCTGATACCTTTAATGAGAACGAACCGCCTACTAACGATACCACCTACCTTTCGGCTTTAAGTTCAAGGGTGTACCAGGCTATGAGCAATGCCGACCCAAAAGCAACATGGGTAATGCAGGGCTGGCTTTTTTACAGCGACAGAAAATTCTGGAAAGCTCCACAGATTAAGGCTTTGTTGGATGCCGTACCCAATGAGCACATGATTATCCTTGATCTGGCTACTGAAATTGAACCGGTTTGGAAACGTACCGATGCTTTTTATGGCAAGCCATGGATATGGAATATGTTGCACAACTTCGGCGGCAATATTGTGCTTTTTGGTCGCATGGACGAAGTGGCCAATGGCCCGGCTACCGCACTGAAAGACCCTGGATCAAAACAAATGATGGGAATAGGCCTAACCATGGAAGCCATTGAACAAAACCCGGTGCTTTACGAACTGATGACCAGTAATACCTGGCAGGATAAACCCATTAGCATTGATGAATGGTTAAAGCAGTACCAACTAAACAGGTACGGCCACATCAATAAATATACTCAACAGGCATGGAACGCATTGCACAACACCGTTTACAGCGGTGGAAAAATTATAAGAGATGGGTCGGAATCCATTATTACCGGCAGGCCAACACTTGATTCAAATACCGTATGGACGCATACTACACTTAATTACAAGCCAAAAGATTTTTTGCCTGCGTGGGATGCCATGGTGAAAGCTATTCCAACCTGTAGCAATAGCGATGGCTTCCGTTATGACCTGGTTGATGTAAGCCGGCAGGCCTTGGCAAATTATGCTTTGCCATTGCAAAAAAAATGGGTGAATGCTTATCAACAAAAAAACATTACTGATTTTAGGAAATATAGTGGTGAATACCTGCAACTCATCAGCGATATGGATGCTTTGCTGGCAACCCGGAAAGATTTTTTATTAGGCCCCTGGCTGGCCGATGCACGTAAGCAAGGCAACACAACAGCCGAAAAAGATCTGTATGAACGCAACGCCCGAGATCTGATTACGCTTTGGGGAGATGCGAATAGTCCGCTGCATGAGTACTCGTGCAGGCAATGGAGTGGATTGCTGAATGATTTTTATAAAGTGCGCTGGGAAAAGTTTTTCAACACATTAGATGATGCCCTGAACCAGGGGAAAGACGCAGATATGAAAGATTTTGACAAGTCGATAAGCCAATGGGAATGGCAATGGGTAAACAGCCATAAAAGTTATCCGCTGCAGGCAAGTGGCAACAGCATTGAGCAGGCCAACATCATTTATAAAAAATATCGTAAAATAATTAGGTGCATCTTATGAATAATAAATAAAATATCGGATGACAACGCACACTCTCATACAACCAACTAAACGGCTGGTATCCCTTGATGCGCTCCGTGGTTTTGATATGTTCTGGATCATGAGCGGCGAGCAGATCATCCACACTCTGGCAAAAGTTACGCAATGGCCGGTGCTTTTATGGTTCTCCGGCCAGTTGCACCATACGGTATGGAACGGTATCACTTTTTACGACATGATCTTTCCGTTATTCCTGTTTATTGCCGGGGTATCCATGCCCTATTCCATGACTAATAAAATCACTAAGGCCGGCGTTGAATCAGCCAACCAACTGTCAGCAAAAACCAAGCGGAGTATTTATCTTTCCATGTTACGACGCACAGTGATACTTATTTTGCTGGGGATGGTGGTAAACGGCGCGCTCAAATTTAATGGATATGAAAATACGCGTTTTGCCAGCGTATTGGGCCGCATAGGTCTGGCTTGGTTTTTTGCAGGCCTCATCTATCTGAATTTTAATTTACGCGGCCAGATATTGTGGCTTGCGGGAATATTGATAGGTTATTGGGCGGCTATGTTGTTTATTCCCGTGCCCGGATTTGGGGCAGGCGTGTTAACCATGCAAGGCTCACTCGAATCATATGTTGACAGGTTACTGTTACCCGGCAGACTACATGATAAAATACATGATCCTGAAGGGGTACTATCAACCATACCCGCTATAGGTACAGCATTGCTGGGAGTATTTACAGGCAGCTTTTTAAAATGGGATTCGCCCCGCTGGCCAATGTACAAAAAGGGATTGCTGCTTTTTGGCGCAGGTTTAATATTAATAGCATTAGGCCTGTTATGGAACATGGAGTTCCCTGTTAATAAACGCTTATGGTCAAGCTCATTTGTTTTGTATGTGGGCGGCTGGAGTCTGGTATTTTTATCGGTATTTTATCTTATTATTGATGTAGCCGGGTTTAAAAAATGGGCCATCCCGTTTGTATGGATAGGAACCAATTCCATATTGATCTACCTGTGTTCAGAAGGTCTTGTTGATTTTGGGCATACCGCCGGTTACTTGTTTGGTGGACTTATTCACTTAACGCCCCTGGCATGGCAAGCCGTATGGACGGCAGCAAGTGTGACGGTGTTGCAACTGATTTTTCTTTATATATTATATCGCAATAAGTTATTTTTAAAAGTGTAGCCAATTATATAACCTGTTTAAATGAAAAACTTTTTAAAAACACTATCCATCCTTTTGTTATGCGGTTTTATCGGCATAACGGCATCGGCACAAATAAAAACCTATAACGTTAAAAATTATGGGGCCATAGCCGATGGTGAAACAAATAACACAGTAGCCATTCAAAAAGCCATTGACGAAGCATCGGCAAATGGTGGCGGCCGGGTTATAGTTCCTGCCGGGAGGTTTGTTACCGGGGTGATTGATCTTAAATCAAATGTTGAGCTGCATCTTGATAAAAATGCATTCTTACTCGGAAGCGCCATACGCGCTGATTATGGTGCGGGCAAAGCTTCGGCGCTAATTGTAGCTAACAACCAGCACCATATTGCCATAACCGGGCACGGTGTTATTGACGGCCAGGGACATGATCTGTTAAAAGATATTTACCGCCGCTTAAATGCCGGAACCTTACAGGATACCGAATGGCGCAAACCTAATCCCTGGCACCAGATGCGGCCAACGGAGGATAACCGCCCTAAACTTATTGAATTTAAAAACTGTGATGCCATACAGATAAAAAGCATCACCATTAAAAATGGTTTATGCTGGACACAGAATTACAAAAGCTGCTCAAACCTGGTAATTGACAGCATAAAGGTTGAAAACGTTACCTACTGGAACAATGACGGGATAGACATTGTGGATTGCAAAAATGTTAAGCTTACCAACAGCTTTTTTAATGCGGACGATGATGGTATCTGTCTTAAATCGGAAGACCCTAACAGTGCCTGTGAAAATGTTTATGTGGCCAATTGCAGGGTCCGCTCAAGCGCAAGCGCCATAAAATTGGGTACCGGCTCACAAGGCGGGTTTAAAAAGATCACTATAAGGCATATTAGCGTTTATGATACTTACCGTTCGGCTATAGCGGTTGAAACGGTTGACGGCGGAGTGCTTGAGGACATTGACATACGCGATGTTGTAGCTACGAATACTGGGAATGCTATTGTTATAAGGCTTGGCCATCGCAACCAAAAAAGGCCTGCCGGAGTATTGCGCAGGGTATATATCGGCAATGTAAAAGTTGATGTACCGGCAGGTAAGCCCGATGCCGGTTACGCTATGGAAGGTCCTGTTACTGGGGCAGCACATAATATTATTCCATCGTCGGTTACGGGCATACCAGGCAGCCGGGTGGAGGATGTCACCCTTGAAAATATCACTATTAATTATGCGGGAGGGGCAAAAAAAGAGGTAGCTGATTTTGGTATAGATACACTTGAAAAAGTTCCCGAAAAAATACCTGATTACCCCGAATTCTCCATGTTTGGCGAATTACCCGCCTGGGGATTTTACATCAGGCATGCTGATGGTATAAAAATTAAAAATATGGTGCTTACATGTAAGGGGGATGATTACCGCCCTGCTTTTATTGCTGATGATGTAAAAGGACTCAGCTTAGATACATTAAACATCCCGCAGGTAAAAACTAAACCGGTGATATTGCTCAATAAAGTAAGCGAACTGGTATTAAAAAATATAAAGATACCCGGCAGCGCCAAACAAAATATACAGGTGCAATAACCTGTAGTTAGCTATATTTTTACGTAAACGATTACGTAAATAAAAGACGGGGAGAGATCATATTTCGCCGTAAATTTTATCAACTTTAAATTACCGATTAAAAAACCCACAGTAAATGAACCATCTTTCAGGCTATGATTATACTGTTTTCTTCATTTATTTTATTGTAGTTACCAGCTATGGGTATTGGGTGTACCGTAATAAAAGATCGGCACACAGCAAAACAAAAGATTATTTCCTGGCCGAGGGCTCGCTTACCTGGTGGGCTATTGGGGCATCCATCATTGCATCCAATATATCAGCCGAACATTTTATAGGCATGTCTGGCTCTGGGTTTGCAATGGGTTTGGCTATAGCCAGCTATGAGTGGATGGCTGCCGCCACGCTCATTATTGTGGCGGTATTTTTTCTGCCTATCTACATTAAAAATCATATTTATACCATGCCGCAGTTTTTGGCTAACAGGTATAATGATACAGTGAGTACTGTGCTGGCCGTTTTTTGGCTGTTGGTATATGTATTTGTAAACCTCACTTCCATTTACTTTTTGGGCGCCGCTGCTATAGAAACCATTACCGGCATATCATTCAGCGCCTGTATTGTGGCTTTAGGTATATTCTCCATTATTATTACGCTCGGCGGCATGAAAGTTATCGGGTATACCGATGTGATACAGGTTTTTGTTTTAATTATGGGCGGTTTGGTTACCTGTTACCTGTCATTGCATTTAGTTGCCGGTAAGCTTGGTGTAAAAACGGTATTTGATGCGCTGCCTTTGCTAAAAAAGAATGCGGGCGATCATTTTCATATGATCTTCCCTCCCGGGCATAAATATTATAACGATTTGCCTGGCATAGCGGTTCTGGCTGGCGGCCTGTGGATCAATAACCTCAATTATTGGGGTTGCAACCAGTATATTATACAACGCGCCCTGGGTGCCGATCTGAAAACGGGCCGTAGCGGATTAATGTTTGCCGCTTTTTTAAAACTATTGGTACCCGTTATTGTGGTAATACCCGGCATTGCTGTTTATGTATTATACAATCATGGGTTTTATCACCATGAAATGACAGATGCAGCAGGTACCCTGAAACCCGACCATGCTTACCCGGTTTTAATGAACTTATTGCCCACCGGCCTGAAAGGATTGGCATTCGCGGCGCTTACCGCTGCCATAGTAGCCTCATTGGCTGGTAAGTGCAATAGCATCGCCACCATTTTTACGCTTGATGTTTATAAAAAATTCCTGAACAAGGACGCATCAGAACAACGAATGGTGAACGTGGGTAGATGGGTCGTTATCGCCGCATCGCTTATTGCTATCATTATTGCGCCTGCTTTACGCAGCTTCGATCAGGTTTACCAGTTTATACAGGAGTATGTTGGTTTTATATCGCCGGGGATACTGGCCATATTTTTATTGGGCTTTTTTTGGAAACGGACAACTTCGGGGGCAGCGCTTGCCGGGGCAATCTTAACTATTCCGCTCTCGGTACTGTTTAAGTTTTTACCGCAGCTTACCGGTGGCTATATAACTGCTATTCCATTTTTAAACCGTATGACCTGGGTTTTCTTTATTGTAAGTGCATTGATGGTGCTTATTACACTGGCTGACAGCAGCAGCAAACAAAATAAACAAATATTACAAATTGATAAGAAACTGTTTAGGGTAACACCGGCTTTCGCCGTTTCTGCGGTTATTATCTGTGGTATCCTGGCGGCATTATATACAGTTTTCTGGTAAAACAATAACAATTAACAAAAAGGAGTAATCATTAAATAATAAAAAGAGTTATGGCAAAACTAACTAAAGAGGAAATATCGCCCTTAAATAACATTGATGATTGGGATGAAGATGTACTTAAAAGATACCCTGAGCCAGGGCAACCGGCCAAGGAAAAAGACGGGTTCAGGGACTACGACAGCCCTGAAATAGATGGGGTACGGGAGTTTTACCGGCTTAATCATAAATATCAAACTTATGACAATGTTTTAGCCAAAAAGGCTAACTTTTTGAAGTTTGATAAAAAGGAAATGCCCTGGTGGTCGGCAATGGAGTACCTTAATACCCTGATCGATGATTCTGATCCTGACTTGCAGCTTGATCAGCTACAGCATTTGCTGCAAACGGCAGAAGCTATACGCGCCGATGGTCATCCTGATTGGTTTGTGCTTACCGGTTTTATACATGATCTTGGTAAAGTGCTTTGCCTGTTTGGCGAGCCACAATGGAATGTTGTGGGCGATTCGTACCCGGTGGGATGTAAATTTTCGGACAAGATAGTTTACCCCGAATTTTTTGCCGATAACCCTGATTCATATGATGAACGCTACAATACCAAATATGGCGTTTACACGCACCAATGCGGAATGGACAATGTGCATATATCATGGGGGCATGATGAGTACTTGTATCATATAACAAAGGATTACCTGCCTGAGCCGGCCTTGTATATGATTCGTTATCACTCTTTCTATTCGCAGCACCGTGAACATGCTTACGACCATTTACTTAACGCGCACGACCATGAAATGTTTAAATGGGTAGATAAGTTTAACCCGTATGATCTTTATTCAAAAAGCCCCAAAGCACCAGTGGTTTCAGAATTAAAACCTTATTATGAAGATCTGATAGCTAAATACCTCCCGGCAACTGTTAAATTATAAGTTTCTGTTCAATGCCGTTTAAAAAAACGGCATTGAATTATATTATTGCTTGTAAAAAGCATTTTATTTTACAATAGTTCACTAATTATTTACGATGAACAAGGTTTATTTTTGATATCTTATTCTTTAATAAAACAACATAAGCACCACGTTGCATAATAACCTTTGAATAAGGAATATACTTGCCAGATCGAGCCGTACGCTTTACTCTTAAATAAGCTTTGGGAGTGTATTTATCCGCAGCATTAAGCAGTATAGATACGTGGCCATTAACCGTATTGTAGGATACTGAATTAAAAGTTCCGGCATCCAGCGTAAGCCAAAGCCCTACCGGTGCTATAAATACACGCGATTTTGCACCATTGGTTATCTTAACATTTATCCAGTTATCTTTTTCAACTAAATTACCACCAAAGGCTAACCAACCCAAATTAGTGTCATGAGTGATATAGGTTGCAGTATTTATAGCATATCCAAAAAAGTTTGATCCGTAATCGCCAGATAATCCATCAATTTTAAGTGTTGACGGGAACGAATGAAAAGCGGCAGGGCCAAAACCATCCTGGGTAATATTGGAAACGGAGCCCATTAAACCGCCATAGCCCACACGTAATAAATAAAGATCACCAGGATTTTTCCTATACTCAGCCAAAACGGGTATAGCATTTAATCCTGAACCATAATGATGCAGCTGACGTTCAATACGGGAAAGTTTTCCGCCATACAGGAAGTCCCAATAACGGCGTGCTGAACCGTTATAACCCCAATTAGGTATCGTAGGCATATAACCCAATATTGCATCAATAGTAACTTCAGCTTTATCGGTATAACCAAAATACGATGACCATAAATAAACTTCTTCCTGCCCGGTTGAATCCCATGGCATTTCGCTACCGAAGGGATACATCAATGTATTCCAATGATCGGCACGTACCTTCATTGCCTTTTCAAATATTGCCGCCTTATCATTCCAGCCCTCGGCCTTAAGGTCCATCAAAATCATATAAAAAACGGTGCCCTCCATTTGTCCAAACTGTACATAATATGGCGCCTGGTTGACCATAGTCATAGTGGTTTGGTAAGCATGATCCAGATACCATTGCCAATTTTGCTCGGTAACCAAGCCTGTATGATTGCGCGATAAACGATACAAAACCCACCATGTAGCGGCAACATGCGGATAGTTATAAGAACGGCCAACATCATTGGCAGACTCATGGCTCCATGCCGCCCAGGTTTTATAATTGATACTATCGTTATAAGTACCGGCCGGCATTTCTTTCGGCTCATAGTAAAATACACTTTTCTTTACACCATATTTCTGTCTGCCCGCATCATGCTGAATTACACCCCAAAGCGTATGATTCACAAAATGCTGTAGTTTATCAATTTCCAATTTGTCGGGTTGAATAAGTTCTTTCATCATTGCACCAAGCCAACTGCCTGCACCACCTTCGTCACTCAGACCTGCTATCCATGCACGACTATCCTGGGCTACCTGCTTTTTTGTTTCATAATCATAAGTAATTACCGATTGGTCGCGGTGAAAGGGATCTGATTTATTTTCATACCATTGCTCATGGGTCAGAAAATGACCATAATCCTTTAATATATCTGTTTCAGATTTTATAACTTTATAATTAATGGTTTGGGAAAGCCCATCTGCGTAAGTAATAGTTAAACGTGCCCTGCCCCATATTTTCCCTTCTATCTGATAAGCTTTCCATTTATTATTGATGGACGATGTTTCAGTAAGTATTAATGCACCTTCAGGTTCTACCTGTAATGATTTTATCTGCTCATGATAATTTAAAAACAACTTGCCCTGCGTACCCATCGGCAGTACGTATCCTGGTGCACCAACAGCAACGGGCCGGTTGTTCTCTATCAGTTTACTTTCGATACCCTTAATGGAATCGGCCAATAAAAATTGCAGTCCGTATTCCGTTGTTTCACCTGATTTAAGGATGGTAGAGGTTGGATTATTCCAAGGTTCGGCCTTTTTCCATTCGTTTTCGGCATATGCTTTACTATGTGCCATCCATTCATAAAACCCTTCAAAATCAATTCCGCGCGGGGTTGGGTCATCCAGCAAAGGATTGTAAGCCTCAAATGGGGTTTTACCATATGGCACCACCAGCAAAGCGGGACCATGTCCGTTTAAGCGGGTAACCTGCAAATAGCCGGCATCCTTACCAATATAGGGGTCATAAAAAACATTTTCGGCATGAGCTTCCTCCAATGATTTACTCTGCATTATATTGTTAAAGATCAGAGGTATACCAAGTGATCCTATTTCAACATTTTTATCACTGGTATTTTTCAGTTTAAATAATAAAACTAAATGGCCATCTATTACTTCCCAGTAGCGTTGTACATTTAGGGGGATATTTGCTGGCAGCGTAGCAGACAAATCCGCCGCGGCGAGTACTTTATCATCATTAACTGTTAAAGCGTTCACCGGGGCTCTTTTTGTTGCAGTAGAATATTTTTGCCAGGCATCTTCTCCCTCAACCCGTAAACGAAGATCCAGATCGCCCAACTGATACATACCGTCACTGCTTCGCAGCTTTAGTCTACCGCCTGGTGTAAAATCAAACTTTTCATCACTACTAGGGTTTAATGCCGCTACTGTTTGTGACGATTTTATCAATTGCAATTGTAAAGCCGGTGTATGGAATGTTAATACCCCGCTATCGAGGCCAAGTGTGGATTGCTTTGCTTCCAAAGCCTTCCATGGGTCTTGTGCCATAGCTGCCTGAATGGTCGTAATCAAACAAAATACAAGCAGTACAAAGAAATTCTTTTGGATAAGCATTTGGATACGTAAGATATTATTGATAAACATGTAAGATTTTGTAATTTAAAGAAAACGGGTACCTATTTCAAAGCGCTTTGCTTACGCATAATTAAGTAATAAGCCGGGATGCCCGCAAGCGTAATAATTAACCCTGGCCAGGTATAATTTGGTTTAAACTTTATAAGTAATATACAAAATGCCAGGCCCATAATGATATATAATACAGGCAACACAGGATAACCAAAAGCCTTGTAGGGACGCTCGGCAGTTGGATGCTTTTTACGCAGAATAAAAATGCCGATAATAGTTAACATATAAAATACTACCACCACAAATGAAATCATATCCAACAAATCGCCATACTTGCCGCTTAGGCTCCACAAACAGGCAAATAGGCATTGTATCCATAAACCATATCCCGGTACCGAGTTTTTGTTAAGCGTAGCTGCTTTATTAAAAAACAATTTATCCTTGGCCATAGAATAGTATACCCTGGCACCGGCCATTATTAATCCATTATTGCAGCCAAAAGTTGATACCATAATAAGCAATGCAATAATTAATGTACCTGCATGCCCGAATATTTGCTGGGATGCGGTAACTGCTACCCTATCCTTATCAGCTGTGGCAATATCATGAAGGGATAAAACGCCTGTATACATAATATTGGTAACAATGTAGATTACGGTTACTATAAGTGTGCCCAAAGCCAGACTTAAACCAATGTTCCTTTTAGGATTTTTAATTTCACCAGCTATAAAGGTTACGTTATTCCACGAGTCACTGCTAAAAATGGAACCTACCATAGATGATGCTATTGCTCCCAAGGCCGCCACAGTTGTGTAGGTTGAAAAGCTGCCATCTTTATTTAAGCTATGTAAGTTCCAGACATTGCTCCAGTTGGCTTTCCATATGCCACCGTCTAAAGCAATAAAACCGAAAATAATCAGCCCGAATAAGCTAAGCAGCTTGGTTAAGGTAAAAGTGGTTTGAATAAGCTTTCCGCTTCTTATACCACGGGTATTAATAAAAGTAAGCAGGGCAATTAAACCTATCGATACCAATTGGGCTGCGCTAAAAGTAAAAAACTGGGGTTGACCAGCATTACCGATACCAATTTTAAGCTTTAGCAATATATTGTCTTCACTTACTGCCGGAACAAGGTAAGCCAAAAATTTAGAGAATGCCACGCCTACAGCAGCAATGGTAGCGGTTTGTATTACTGTAAAAAAGCTCCATCCGTATAAAAAACCTACCAGCGGATTATATGCCTCTTTAAGATACACATACTGACCACCGGCTTTTGGATACATTGCGCTCAATTCACCATAGCTTAGTGCAGCAGTAAGCGTCATAAAGCCGGTTATCAGCCAAACAAATATTAACCAGCCGGCACTCCCCACATTACGGATTATATCAGCGCTTACTATAAATATGCCCGAACCTATCATACTGCCGGCCACCAGCATGGTTGCGTCTATCAATCTTAACGATGGCTTAAAAGAGGAGTTGTTATCCATTTATAAAATCAGGGGAATATTGTTGGTGATTACTTATGCGAGTCAAGATATTAGAGCCAAGAATCAAGGAAAAAACAGTAATGATTTTGCTTAATGTCATATTTGATTAGATATTTCGAGGTTCTAAAATAACCTGTGTCTTCATCTATTTACTTATCAGCTTATTTTCTTGACTCTTGGTTCTTAATTCTTGATTCGCGTTACTTATTAAAATCGTAAAACTTCCAGTTGGTCTTAAAATCTTTGTTTAAAGGTGTACCTTCCAACGTGGCTCTTGTCAACTCAACCGGAATCAGGTTTTCCTTTATTACCGCATCATGGAATTGTTTATAGGTCATTTTACCGCCATCAACCAGTTCATGCTTTAAACTCATTAATTGCAGGCCGCCGGTTAAATAAGCTACCTGATACAGCGGACTGTAACCACCTTCAAATGAACGTCTTACTTCGCCTTCAGCATTGGCCTTTTCATGGCCTACCCTGTCAACCAAAAAATTAATACACTCTTGTGGTGTCCAGTTGCCTAAATGATAATTGAGTGAGAAAATGATCCTTGCACAACGGTGCATCCGCCAAAATAACATGCCAATGCGCTCTTCGGGTGTTTTTGCAAAACCCTGGTCATACAATAATAGTTCCCAATAAAGCGACCATCCTTCAATAGCAAAAGGTGTCTGAAAATCCTGGCGATATGGTTTATACCTGCTGTTGATAAAATATTGCAGGTTATGCCCTGGTAATAATTCATGTTGTACTGTACCCCTCGAAAAATACGGATTATTACCACGCATACTCATTAGCTTATCACCCTCATTCATGGTATTGGTTGGGTAAGATATGCTAATCTCCTCGCCACCGGTAAAAAATGGATTCACCAGCTGTCTTTGCGGGGTCATCATAATCATTCCCCAGGTTTCTTCGGCCAGCGGGGGTATAGTTATCAGGTCACGGTCTTTTATAAAAGTTAAAGCATCATTATATAATTCCATTATCAGTTCCGGCTGTTTCCCGGCAGGAACGTAACTGTTTTTAACTTTTTCCAAGGCTTTTTTCCAGTCATTACCATAGCCCATTTCCTGGCTGGCTTTTAACATTTCTTTATCGCACCAGGCAAACTCCTTATTAGCCAAAGCTATCAGCTCTTCAGGCGTATAGGGTATCAGTTCGGCATTTAGCTGGCTTATTAAAGCATCTCGGCCAATGGGTACGCCTTTTATGCCGCTGCTATCAGGCTTTTGAGTGGTGAGCAATTTTCCTTTTTGGATAATTTGTTTGCTATAAACCGTTAAAGCGCTATCCAATAATTTGTATGGTGCAGGTACCCACCAGGTAAACATGGGGTCGTAGCCGTAATAAAAATCATACACATTTTTAAGCCTGCTTTTTAGACCAACTACAGCTGCTTGCGCCTTTACTGCAAGCGTCATATCTAATGAAGGTATTTTGCTAAAGGACGCTTCATCAGTCTTTACTTCTTTTAAAATAGAATCAAGTTGAGCCGCAACCCGTTGTCCATCTAATGCAACCCCTCTGCGGCGCTGCTTTTCCAGAAAGTAAATTTCATCAGCAAAGGGGATATATTTTTTGATACTGTTGTATTGTATTTCTTCCTTTTGCAAATTTTCAAGCTCCAGGTTTATTTTTTTCTTTAGCAGGATATAATCAACCTTACCATAAACACTTATGGAATCAAAATCAATGGCCGCCAGCTTTTGCAGGTAATCATTATTTACTTCTATTAATCTTTTTCGTTGCTCCGGCGAGTTTAATACCCAATCTTTGTACTGTTCTTCGCCGTTTGGATTTAGGTGGTATGGCGTATAAAATTCTTTTATAGCATTTATATCCTGTCCGTATTGAATCAACTTACCACTTACCTCCGTTGCCTGTTCGTATATTTCTGACTCAGGCACTATTTTTTGCGCCTTTAAATCGATATTAATAAATAAAAGCTGGCCCAGAATTAAAGCAGGTATAATAAATATGCTCCGGATACCGGATAAGTGATTTTTTCTAGCAATGTGCATGATAAATTGAATATTAAAGCTTTAGCAAAAATAAAAGGATAAGCTTTGGCATAATGGCCTAACTTATCCTCTATTTCTTATTTTTTAGCTTTTACAAGCAGATAACCTAAAAATCAGCTTGCTATTTTGGTTAGGCTACTTACGTTATTCTGATAATTATCAAGGTACTCTCGGGGCGATGTGCCTATAACGCATTTAAACACGCGGTTAAAGTTGGTTATGCTTTTAAAACCACATTTATAGGCCACGGTTGATATACTTTCAAATTTATGCGCTATCAGTTTTTTGCAGGCTTCATTTATTCTTATCTCATTTAAAAAAGCAATAAAAGTATGCCCGGTATGCTTTTTGAAATACCTGCAAAATGATTCGGGTGTCATACAGGCAGCTTTGGCAACATCCTCAAGGGTTATGGCCTCGCTGTAATTTTGCATAATGAAGTTATAAATATTACCTATGCGGATGCCTTCATTTTCAGTAATAGCGGGTATGCTTCCGTAAGTAGATAGTGGCTCAAGCTTTGTATTTATTGAAAACAGGCTTTTAAGCAGGTTGAAAAACTGCATTAAATTATCGGCACCATGACTATTTTTAATGGCATTCATAGCTTCAGAAACCTCATTAAAATACGCTTCCGGAATTTTAAAACCTTGTTGATGCTGCTGCAGGAAAATCTTAAAAGCTTTCATTTCGGGTAATTCAAACAGACCCGATAATACGCCCTCGGGGTTAAAAAATAGGGTAAATGCTTTTACCGACCTTCCATTATCAGGCTTAAAATACTCAGGGCTGCTTTTAAACAGGTGAGGCAAATTGGCTCCTAACAGATAAATCTCACCGGATGCAAAATCGTGCATGTTGTTTCCGGCTATCAAAGTGCCTTCGCCACGCTGTATCCAGGTTATCTGCGCTTCTTTATGGCGATGCAAATAGGGATAAAAATAGGGCAATTCAACCTGATCAATGATAACACTTTTATCGTGCGCAACTGGAATTGTAAATTGAAGTATCTTCATAGCGGCCAATTAATTAATTCGTGTATAATTTACAATTAATTAACTTCAAATTCCAATTATTATTCCATCAAGGATAAAATATAAGAAGTTTTGGCTAAAATCGGTGCTTTATTACCATAACTTAATCTAAAAACGGTTTGGAGAGAATGAGTCAATAGCGACACTCGTCTTTTTACCGTCAATCACTTCGCTTACCAATAAGCCTGTTGCGGGCCCCAAACTAAGGCCCATCATTCCATGGCCCGTCGCTACAATTAAGTTATCGTATTTATTGTTTCTGCCGATGTAAGGCAAACCATCCGGAGATGATGGACGGAAACCAAACCAGATATCTTTTTCGGCCGGTATTTCAGGATGCAGATTGGGGAAATAATTAGGGACAGCTTCCACAATTCCCTTTACCCGGTTCATATTTATCCGCTTGTTTATTTTATCAAGCTCCATGGTGCCTCCGTAACGTAAGGAGCCATTCATTGGTGTAATAGCTACCCTGGCCTCTGCCAACAACGCAGGAATTTGCATACGTTGTTCCGGCTCATTAACCATAAACGAATAGCCCTTACCCGGCATTAAGGGCGTTTTAATATTAACCAGCTTAGCTATGGCCGGCGACCATGAACCACTGGCTATAATGTAGCTATCAGCAGTCCATTCTTTATCCCTGGTAAATACCGAATTTATTTTATTGCCTGAAGTTTCAATTTTTGTCACTTCCTGGTTTCTTACAATATTTACTCCTTTAGTTGTTAAATGTTTAATTAAAGCAGCCATCAGATGCGTAGGATATAAATGCGCATCGCAACGATAATGTACCGCGCCTAAAACATCCAGCTCCAGTTGAGGTTGTAAAGCTTTACATTGAGCAACGGTAAGTACTTCCATATCAAGACCCAACTCCCGTCCTTTTTCGGCCATGTGTGCTTCTTCTTCACCGGCTTTTTCCGTTTTATAGAACATCAAAATACCTTTTTCGGTAAGCCCGAAATCAAAACCGGGTTCAGCTGCAAGCTCCTTATAAAGGTTTTTGCTGAGTACGGAGATCTCCATTAAAGGCTTAGCCGATGCTTCAACATGTTTAGCATTCGCATTCTTTATAAACTTAATACCCCATGAAATCAGGTTAGGGTTAAGTGACGGCTTAACATAGAAGGGACTTTTGCTGCTAAACATCCACCTTATCCCCTGACTTATCATCCCCGGTGTGGCAAGCGGTATAAAGTGGCTTGGAACAATCATCCCGGCATTGCCGTAAGAACAGTTGTCGCTTAAATCGCCTTTATCTAAAATGGTAACCTCATGCCCTGCTTTGTTTAAATAATAAGCAGAGCTAAGCCCCATTATACCACCGCCAATAATTAATATTTTAGACATAGAAATATCGTAACTAACCCAAACCGCAGCTTAAGCTTTTAAATTAAACTCTTTATGCGAATCAAGAGTCAAGATATTAGAGCCAGAAATCAAGAAAAAAGCAGCAATGCTCTTGCATAATGTCATATTTGATTAGATATTTCGAGGGTGTAAAATAAACTGTGTCACCATCTATTCACTTATCAGCTTATTTTCTTGACTCTTGGTTCTTAACTCTTGATTCGCGTTCTTTATTATATTACCTGGAAGCCGTGTGCGTACGGATCATCGTCATCAATCTTTATGGTATTATAACCGTAAACCTTGGCCCATCCTTCTATTCCGGGTACAATTGCATCAATATCGCCAATCTTCACTACATCCTCTACCGTGCCGGTAAACTTGCTGCCAATTATACTTTCGTGGATAAACACATCACCTTTTTTCAACTTGCCTTTTGCATGCCACTGGGCCATACGGGCCGAAGTACCTGTACCACAGGGTGAGCGGTCAATTGCCTTATCGCCATAAAAAACAGCATTGCGCGCAGTAGCATCAGCAGATAATGTTTCGCCGGCCCAAAGTATATGTGTACAGGTATTTATCGTAGGATTTTGCGGATGAACAAAAGTATATTGCTCATTAATGCGCTGGCGGATGGTGCGGCTCCAGCTAATTAATTGTCCCGCTGTATAATCTTCCAGTCCTTTAAAATTAGGTTGAGGATCAACTATCGCATAGTAATTACCACCGTAAGCTACGTCAAAAGTTAGCGTTCCCAAGTCTGGGCATTCTACCTGTAAATTTTCGGCGGCAAGGTAAGCAGGCACATTAGTGAGCTTAACAGAGGTTACTTTTGCCCCCTCCTGCTTGTACTCAATAATTACCAAACCGGCAGGTGCTTCCATACGGATTATGCCAGGTATTTTAGGCTGAATCAAACCTTCTTCCACTGCAATGGTTATTGTTCCGATGGTACCATGACCGCACATGGGCAGGCATCCACTTGTTTCAATAAATAAAACGGCTACGTCATTTTCCGGATTATGTGGCGGATATAAAATACTTCCCGACATCATATCATGCCCACGTGGCTCGAACATTAAGCCGGTGCGGATCCAGTCATATTCTTTTAAAAAATGCTGGCGCTTTTCGCTCATATTTTCGCCCTTAAGCGTTGGGCCGCCACCGGCAACCAATCTAACCGGGTTGCCGCAGGTATGTGCGTCAATACAAAAAAATGTTTTACTCGCCATATTATTCTTTAGTCCATTTATTATTCACCTGCCTCCAAATGTTCAGCGGGTTGGCCTGCTGTAATTCGGGTGGTAACAGGCTGTCTTCCCAATCCTGCCAGGCTATAGGCCTTACAAAACGATAAACAGCACCGGTTCCAACGGAAGTAAATCTGCTATCGCTGCTTGCCGGGAAAGGGCCACCATGCTGCATTGCTGCGCACACCTCAACACCAGTTGGTACGCCATTTAATATAATGCGTCCGGTTTTTTCTGTTAAACTATTCAATAAATTGCCATACAATGGTAATTCCTCTTTTTCGGCCATAACAGTGGCTGTAAGCTGTCCATCCAATGATTCAATTACCTGCTGTAACTGAGCTGCATCATCGGCAACTACCAGCAACGACCAAGGTCCAAACACCTCTTCACCAAACTTTTTATTGGCAATGAAAGTTTGGGCCGATACCTTGGCAATGGTTGCAACTGATTGATTTACTTTTTCTGTATTGATTGAGGTCGATTTGCTGATCAGTTCGATTCCAGGTTCGGCAAGGGCCTCGCCCGATAATTTTTCATAGTTTTTCCAGATGCCTGCAGTAAGCATGGTGGCCGACGGTGTTATTTCAATAGCACCACCTAATGAGGCGACAAATTTATCCAGACCTTCAGATTTTATGGCCAGCAACAAGCCGGGATTGGTGCAAAACTGCCCCGCCCCCAAAGTTATTGAACCTGCATATTTTGAAGCCAGTGCTTCAGGTTGTGCATTCAATATTGCAGGCAACAGTACAACCGGGTTAATGCTGCCCATTTCTGTAAATACCGGGATAGGTGATTTACGCTCCTGTGCCAGCTTTATTAAAGCCATACCGCCGTTATATGAGCCGGTGAAGGCTACGGCTTTGGTTTGCTCATGTTTTACCAATTGCGCGCCAACAGTATAACCGTTATCATACAACATCGAAAAAACACCGGCAGGCATACCTGTTTCAGTTGCTGCCGCACTTATGGCTGCGGCAACCAATGCGCTTGTGCCGGGGTGTGCGGGGTGCGCCTTTACCACAACAGGGCAACCAGCTGCCAGTGCCGAAGCAGTATCGCCACCGGCTACTGAAAATGCCAATGGGAAATTACTGGCGCCAAATACAACCACCGGTCCAATCGGGCTAAACATTCTCCGGATATCGGACCTTGGTATGGGTGTACGTTCAGGTTGTGCGGTATCAATAACAGCATCTACCCATGAACCTTCTTCAACCAAATCGGCAAACATACGCAGTTGTCCTGTTGTGCGGCCCAGTTCGCCTGTAATTCGGGCAACAGGTAAACCGCTTTCGGCTACTGCCCTATTAATTAAATCGTCGCTGATTGCATTTAATTTATCAGCTATCGAACGTAAAAAAGTTGCCTTAGCTGCCGGCGCAATAATTCTATAAACCTTAAATGCTGCGGTTGCAGCATTTAAGGTTTTTTCGACTAATAAAGCATCGGCGGCATGAAAATCGCCCGCTAACTGTTTTCCGGTTGATGGATCGGTTGCATTAAACACGTCCCCTTCAATCTCAACATAATTACCGGCAATTATATTATTACCATTTATCATCTGTCAGTTTAATTTGCTTGTACCTTTTCTAATCTCCCCCAGCTTCCTTCAGGCAATTGTGGGCGAACAGCTAATGCAGCATTGATAACATTCAACACCTTTTCACGTTCAGCACCTTTAAGCGGTAAGCGCGGAGCCCTCACATTTTCAGTACCGATACCTGTTGCTACCTCGGCAAGCTTAATGTACTGTACCAATTTTGCATGGATATCCAATTCAAGCACAGGTAAAAACCAGCGATGTATGGCAATAGCTTCTGCAATTCTTCCGGCCTTTACCAATCGGTAAATGGCAACTGTTTCTTTCGGAAATGCATCAACCAAACCTGCAACCCAACCGTGTGCACCCATTATTAAACTTTCGGTAGCTATAGGGTCAACTCCGGTAAATATTTTATACCTGTCGCCAAAACGATTGATGAGCCTGGTTGTATTGATGATATTCCGGGTTGACTCTTTAATAGCCTGAATGGTAGGATACGCTCTTAAACGTTCAAACATATCCAGGGTAATTTCCGTTTTATAATCAACCGGGTTGTTATAGATCATTATAGGCAATGGCGTACTTTCTGCAATAGCTGTTAAATAAGCTATAGTTTCATCTTCGTCAGAGCTGTAACGCATCGGCGGAAGTAACATTAAACCTGAGGCGCCGTATTCAAATGCTTTTTTTGCAATATCAATGGCGCTACTGGTTGATTGCTCTGCAATATTTAATATCACAGGCACCTTTCCGCCAACATATTCCAATGTATGTTTTAATAGTGCAAATTTTTCATCGCTAGTTAAAACGCTCGCCTCTCCTAATGATCCGCCTAATATTATCCCATCAACGCCGGCTTCCAATTGTGCGTTAATATTTATATCAAAAGCATCAAAGTCAAGTTCGTCATTATCAGTAAACTTTGTAGTTACCGCAGGAAAAACCCCTTTCCAGTCAAATTTCATGTATTAAGTTTTTTATTGTATGCAAAGATAAACCGAAACCATGGGTTAAAAAGTAGCAAATTACCAGATACTTATTTTATTTTATCAATATTTTATTCGGTATCCCACCATAAGCGGTCGGTAAGTTTTGCCGTTTGCTGCGGCTGAGGGTTTGAAATGATCTCAGCCTCAGGATACAATACCCTTCTTGGAATATCAGACAAAGCATTAGGCGCTTTTGTTAACGCAGGGAAGCCGGTACGCCTAAAATCAACATAGTTTTCTAATGAAAGGAAATCAGCAACATTTTTTTCTTCAATGATTAACTGCTCGGCGTTACTACTGGTTAACGTACGGCTGGCAATGTAATTAGCGGCATCTGATGTAGCTACACCTAATTTCGTCATATGTGATGATATGGCACTTTCATAAATCGGCTCAGCAGCGGTATATCCCGAAATAATTAAGGTTGCCTCTGCTTTCAGAAATAATGCTTCCGAATAGTTCACCAAATAATCATATGCACCCGTTGCTCCATAAAAACTACCAGGGCGCGAGTAATCTTCCAATTGTCCAATCTGCTCCAAACCTTCGCCCAAACCGGTATAAAAGCCGGTTGCGGTGGCAGGTGCAACCATTATGGTTAAACGCGGATCGTTACGGGTTTGAAGAGCGTTTACAAATGTACTGCCCAACACTACTGTACTAGCCGATATGAAATTTTGCTGCCACGGATTTTCACCGCCAGCTGCACCGGTATAGGTCATTTTAAAATCGTCATCATTTGATGCCATTGCATTTTGCAGGGCAGTTAATGCCAGTTGTGCCTGTGCGGCGGCTGTTGTACCCGGCGCTTTTGTTAAGTGCATGTAATAACGGGCTTTCAGGGTATAAGCCAACCTTGTCCACTTACCCATGTCACCTCCATAAAACAAGTCATCACCACCGGGTGTAGTTGCATAATTTTTGGCTATATCGGCAATGCCGGCATCAAGTAATGATTGGATATCGGCATAAATAACTTTTTGCGAATCATAAGTCGGCGTAAAGTTACCTGCCCCGTTAAATGCTTTTGAATATGGAATATCGCCCCACAAATCGGTGCCATTACCTAAGCAATAAGCAATTAATATTTTTGATATACCTGAATAGTTGGTATTACCATCAGCTGTAGCTTTACTGGTTAAAGTAACCAGGTTATTTAGGCAGGTGGTATACAAATTAGTCCAATCCCCGTCCATATCAGTATTGTACATTAAGTAAGTGCCGGCATTGGGCGCAACCTGGTTAAGGGCGGCAACCTGCATATACTCCTGCGCAATAACTGCCACACCACCTGCATAAAGATTGGAAGATATGGCCAGTTCTACCGGAGAAAGAATCAGCCCTTCACTTACGCTGGTTGGTTGATTGGGATTTTGATTTACATCAATAAATTTTTTGCAGCCCGTAAAACTTACAAGCAGGGCTGATATAGTTATTATAGAATATATTTTTTTCATGATCTGATTATATTTAATAGGATTAACAGATGATTACAACGTTGCCTTCACACTAAAATCAATTGATCTGGATGTTGGAGTAGAGAATGAGTAGATTCCCTGGTCGCCATTTGATGCACCAAATGAGCTAACTTCGGGATCACCACCGGTAAAGTGTGGAGCATATATCCAAAGGTTACGACCAGTTACACTAATATTAATAGATTTAAAAGGACTTCCGGTTAACCAGGTTGGCCTAAGCGTGTAACCTATACTTGCATTACGTAGTTTTATGTAAGTACCATCTTGTATTACAGACTCTTCAATACCATTTAAGCGTTGATAATAGGCCTGTCCGGTAACCTCAACAGTATTTGGCAAGCCTGTTGATTCTGATATGCCCGAAACAATTCTTGGTGCCCGGTTTTCAGTAACTTTAGGAGTACCATAAAAATATCCGTAACCATCAACATTGTTCTGGATATCTCCACCTTTTTTAACATCGAAAAATACGCTGAAGTTAAATTGTTTATACCTTAAAGTGCTGCTAAAACCACCCGTCCAATCAGGATTGATATTACCAATAACACCCTGGGTTGCATCAGCATAAGGTAGGCCGCTATCATCAATTAACAATTGGCCTTTAGCATTGCGGGCATAACGCGTACCATATAGCACCCCATAAGGCTGACCAACAATGATGGATGAAAAGCCATTACCAATTTGCTGCAAATCACCATCAATAGTTAATACTTTGCTACGCAGTTGAGAAAAGTTTATGGTTACATCCCATTTAATGTCATTAGTTTTAACCGGCACAACGGTAAGTAATACCTCATAACCTTTATTACGCATAACACCGGTATTTACAGTTGTACCTGAGTAACCTGTAGACGGCGCAATAGCCACACCCGGAATAATACCATCTTTTAAGTTTTTGATATAATAGGAAGCTTCCATGGTAATGCGGTTGTTAAAGAAGCCTGTTTCTATACCCGTTTCAAATTCGTTGATACGCTCATTTTGCAGGTAAGGATTATTTAAAGTTTGGCTTAACAAGAAACCAGCCTGTCCTTCGTATGGGAAGGTAATGTTGCGGATAGTTTGGCTATAGTAAGGGGTAGTAAGCGAGTAAGGGCTTATATTATCATTACCAACACTGGCGTATGACACTCTTATTTTAGCCAGATTCATTACTTCCTGTAATTCCTTTGAGAAAAATTCAGAAGCAATAAAGCTTGTTGCTGCCGAACCATAAGGATAATAGCTATGATCGGTTGCCAGTTTTGAGCTGCCATCATAACGACCTGTAAGCGCCAGGATCAGAAAACGTTTATAATCGATATTAGCCTGGGCATAAACACCGATTTTATGTTGCAAATAATGAGATTCAGAAAAGTTGATAGTAGAGGCAGAACTGATGTTAGTAAGATCGGGCACAGTAAGCCCCACACCATTCGCGTATAAATCCTGCGAATATTGAGAGTAAATATTGTTACCAATTAACCCGTCAATGTTAAAATCACCAAATTGATGATTGGCACTTGCAACCAAATCGTTATTAAACTGTCTGAAATTTAAACTGTTTAACACAATCCTTCCCGTTGGATTTGATACTGATTGTGCCGACTCATGATAATTATCCGTTTCGTTATATACATCGGCTCCAAATCTTTCCGTAACGGTTAGCCATTTTAAAGGCTTGTAGTCGGTAGTAAAAGTTGGTAAAAACCGGTTAACTGATGATGTATTTGAAATATTGTTTAACACCCAATATGGGTTATCCCGCGAGTAGCGGTATAAACGCTGTGTGCCGTCTGCATTTTCATAAGGCAACAGGTTGTAAGAAATTGGCGCGGTATAAATAGTCCATACCGGGCTTTCAATTGCGTAGCCTTCGGGCAAACGGTGGTTTTGCGAGTTGGTATAATTCAGCTGGAATGTGGTACTTATTTTATCATTTATTTTTGCACCATATTTCGCAAATAAAGCATTACGGAGAAACTCGGTAGTGGGTACTGTTCCGGTTTGATCAAAATTAGAGTATGACAAATAATAGTTTGAGGCAGCACCACCGCCGTTAACACTTAGTACATTGTTATAGGTGTGTCCGGTTTTAAAGAAAAGGTCTGCCTGGTTATATTTTTTTGCCGGCTGGCCATTGATGGTAAGCGTATCCATCAGCGGCCCCCATGAGGTACTTGTTTTTTGGGTAGTTCCATCATAAAATACGCCATTTGTTCCCTGGGCATATTTATCCTGTATCTGCGGAAGCAGGGCATTCTCAAAAGAAAAATCAGAAGAAAAATTAATGGTTGGTTTGGCATTTGCTTTACCCGTTTTGGTGGTAATAATAATTACCCCGGCTGCACCTGCAGAACCGTAAAGGGCCGTTGCTGCAGCACCTTTTAAAACGTTAATACTTTCTATAATTGATGGGTCAATATCTGCAATACGGCTTGTACCCGGCCCCTGGTTAAGGTTACCAGTTTCATCATTGTTAATCGGAACACCGTCAACAACCATCAACGCCTGGTTGTTGCCATAAAAGGAAGATGCCCCACGTATTACTATACTCGATGAACTTCCAGGCGTACCCGATGAGCTTACAATTTGCACACCTGATACTTTTCCGTCAATATCATTAATTAAACTTGGGTCTTTTGCCTGCACCAAATCCTCTCCCCCTACCTGCTGTGTACTGTAGGTTAAGTTTCTTTTTTCGCGCTTTACACCTAACGCGGTAACCACTACTTCGTTTAGCGATTGTGCATCATCAGCAATGCTGATGGTAACACTTGCTTCATTGGTAACAGGCACCTCTTTAGTTATAAAACCAATGAAAGAAACTACTAACCTGGCAGGATTATCATGACTGATAGTAAATAATCCGTTTATATCAGTAACGGTAACTTTGTTGGTGTTTTTAACTTTAATGGTAACTCCCGGCATGGGAAGACCTTTATTATCAACAACCTTGCCTTTTAGATTAATGCTTTGTGCATAGGCAACGCAACAGAGCAGGGTAATGCTCAAACAGGTCGCGAAGAGCTTTTTAAGTAAACGTTTTGGGTTCATAGAAAATCAATTAAGGTGTGAGTAAAAATTTCAATAAAATCAGTACCAAATCAGTACACCGTAAAGTTATCAGCCAAAAACCCTTAATTTTTTACATAAATTGTCTCATACTTACAATATATTATCATAAATGTTACATTTTTTTAATCACTTTTATAAATTCACTAAAATACAAGATAGTTATGTAGATTATTTTTAATAAAAAAGCTATAGCTTGATAATTTTTATATTAAAAACCACTATATAATAACATTTTAAAATACCCTAAACAGAAAATCAGGGTAAAATATGTACATCATTAGCAAAAAAACACATACAAACAGCAATTAAAGTATCTTAATTTTATCTTTTATTAATTTGATAATGTATGAAAGCCTCCCTGATCAAAATACCTGGTTTAATAAAAGTACTGCTGGCTATTTCTCTGATTGCCGATGGATTCGTGGTAAATGCACAATCATATGTGCCCGAACTGAATGATAGCCGGATGAAAGTAAAGCCATCGGTAGAAATAAAAGCTTATTCATTTGATTTGAGTGATGTCCAATTACTAAATAGTCCTTTTAAGGACGCGATGGAAAAAGATGCGGCTTACTTGTTATCTATTGAACCTGATAGGCTGCTTTCCGGCTTCCGTTCACATTCAGGACTAAAGCCCAAAGGTGCATTGTACGATGGCTGGGAATCATCTGGCCTGGCAGGGCATACGCTTGGGCATTATCTTTCGGCCATATCCATGCAATATGCGTCAACCAGCGATCCGGAGTTTTTAAAACGCATTAATTATATAGTTAAAGAATTAAGGGAGTGTCAGCTTGCCCGCAAAACAGGTTATGTTGGCGCTATCCCAAAAGAAGATACACTTTGGGCCGAAGTTAAAAAGGGCGATATCCGTTCTCATGGATTTGATCTGAATGGCGGCTGGTCGCCATGGTATACGGTGCATAAGGTTATGGCAGGACTTTTAGATGCCTATTTATATGCTAACAACGCTGAGGCCCTAACCGTATGCAAAGGCATGGGCGATTGGACTGTGGGAACTTTAAAAGACCTCAACGACGACCAGGTTCAGAAAATGCTGCTTTGCGAATATGGCGGCATGGCCGAGGTAATGGCCAATCTGTACGCCATCACCGGAAATAAAGATTACTTAATCACCTCGTACAAGTTTTACGATAAACGCATATTAGACCCGCTTGCTGAAAATAAGGATATACTGCCAGGCAAGCATTCCAATACCCAAATTCCTAAAATTATTGCCAGCGCACGCAGATATGAGCTTACCGGCGATAAAAATGATCAAGCTATTTCGGCTAATTTTTGGCAAATTATTACTAAAGATCATACTTATGCTACAGGTGGAAACAGCAATTATGAATATTTAAGTGAGCCCGATAAATTAAACGATAAGCTTACCGAAAATACCACAGAAACCTGTAATACCTATAATATGCTGAAGCTAACCCGGCACTTGTTTGCAGTTAATCCTTCGGCTACTTTGATGGATTTTTATGAGCGTGCTTTGTACAATCACATCCTGGCCTCTCAAAATCATGAAAGTGGTATGATGTGTTATTTTGTTCCCTTACGCATGGGTGGCAAAAAAGAATACAGTACACCTTTTACCACATTTACCTGCTGCGTAGGTTCGGGCATGGAAAATCACGTAAAATATAATGAGAGTATTTATTTCCGCGGAAACGACGGTAGCTTATATGTAAACCTGTTTATTCCTTCGGTACTTAAATGGAAAAGCAAGGGAGTAACAATAACTCAACAAACTACCTTGCCTGCAAGTGACGAAGTTAATTTCACTATTGCTGCCGAAAAGCCTGCTACGTTTACCTTACGTATTCGTAAACCGCAATGGAGCAGCAATTGCACTATAAAAGTTAACGGAGAGATACAACAAGCAGTTATAGATGCGCAAGGCTATCTTGTTTTAAACCGTAAATGGAAAAATAATGATAAAATTGACTTTATCGCCCCTGAATTTATTTACACCGAGGCTATACCCGATAATGCCAACCGCAAGGCTTTATTTTACGGCCCGGTATTATTGGCAGGTGTATTAGGCAATACCGAACCCGATCCGCTTAAAGGTACACCAGTATTTGTAACCAGTGAGACAAACCCTAACCAGTGGCTGAAAATGGTTGACCAGAAAAGCCTGAGATTTACAACAGTTAACATAGCCCAGCCTGATGAGGTTGTCCTGATTCCTTTCAACCAAACAAAAGATGAATATTACTCTGTGTACTGGGATGTTTTTACCCCAGCTACCTGGGCCGTACAACAAAAAGCCTATGATGAGGAAAAGAAAAAGCAGCAAGAGCTGGAAGCTCATACCACCGACATTATTCGGCTGGGCGAAATGCAGCCGGAAAGAGATCATAATTTTAAAGGCGAGCACGAAATAACCGGTGAAGATCACCAGAAAAAATGGCGGGCCACAGATGTCGGCGGTTTTTTAAGCTATGAAATGAAAACTGATCCTGATAAAGTAAATACCCTGATCAACATCTACTGGGGTACAGATAACCGGGGGAGAATATTTGACATACTGATTGACGGCGTTAAACTAAGCACCGAAGATTTGAATAAATATAGGGAAAGCCGCTTTTATAATATATCCTACACTATACCCATTGAACTAACCAAAGGAAAATCAAAAGTAACCGTTAAGCTTTTACCCAAAACCGATAACAGCGCCGGCCCTGTATATGGAAGCCGAATGATAAAAGAATAAAACCCTGAATTCCCTCTGTTCAATGATAAAAATACCGTTTCATAAGTCTTTATATAAAGATTATTGGCGGCGAAACTGCTGAAACAAAACGTTCAAATCATTGCAAGAAGTCTTTATATTTTAATATTGAATTTTAAATACTGCCGCCTGCGTTAAACCGTTCTGCGACTGCAAAGAGGTTGGAATATTAACCACTAAACCATTGCTGTCTGCAGTCCACTTTAGTTTATGGTTATTGCCCAACAGGCTTATTTTTTTAACCTTACCAGGGTGAATTAAATGGAAGTGAAGCTGCCCAGGCAATATCACAGCGTCTTTTTCAGACAATACAAATGCATAAACCGTATTGCTGTGATCAGATTTGGTATAATAAACGTTATTTTCAGAGTAAGGTGCAATGCTGGTGCTGTTGTAAATACCTTCGCCATTTATTTGCATCCAGTTACCTATCTGTTTCAGTCTGTCGTATGCCACCGGATCCCAATCGCCATTAGGGCCGGGGCCAATGTTCATCAACAGATTACCCCCTCTTGAAACTATTTTTACCAATAGCGAAATAATCTGATTGGCTGACTTGTAATTATCTCCGGGAACATAGCTCCATGAATTCCCCATCGTAATACAGCTTTCCCAGGGATGGTCGAGCGGTTTGTCAGGAACAGTTTGTTCGGGAGTGGTATAATTTTCATACTGACCGGCTACCGTACGATCAACTACAATAAGGCCGGGCTGTTTGGCACGCCCCATGGCAGCTATTTTTGCCATATCAATATCCTGATCATAAGGAATAGTTTTCTCCCAATCAATACTGGTATCAATGGTGTTTTTAGGCCTTACCCAGCCACCATCAAGCCACAAAACATCAACCTTTCCGTAATCTGTCATTAATTCCTGTATCTGGTTATAGGTATAGTCTTTAAACTTTTGCCAGCGATCAGGATGTTTAGCGGGATCATAATTCACGTTCCTGTCTTTCGGTGGGAAATAGGGCCACCAGTAATTTTCAGAATGCCAGTCGGGTTTTGAAAAGTAAGCGCCTATCATAAAGTTTTCTTTGCGAAAAGCATTAAAGATCTCCTTAGTTACATTGCTTCTTGGATTTGATGAGAATGGTGTTTTGGCGCTGGTAATTTTATAGTCTGTTTGCTTAGTATCAAACATGCAAAAACCATCATGGTGTTTGGTGGTAAATACCACATATTTCATCCCTGCATACTTAGCAGCGGCAACCCATTTTTCCGGATTAAACTGAGTTGGATTAAAAGTAGTTTGCAAATTCTCGTATGCCTTTACATAGCCGTTATAGGTTGCTCCGTAAGGTCCTCTTCTCTGCGTCCATCCTTCGTCTTCAGGGCAAATGCTCCAGCTTTCTACTACTCCCCATTCGCTATAGGTACCCCAGTGCATAAAGAGGCCAAACTTAAGATTTTTCCATTGACCAAGCTTTTCTCTTACAAGCGTATCGTTTGGAACTACATAACTTTTGGACATCTGATGCTGTTGGGCCATCAAACTAAAAACGCTAAATATTAACGTTGCAAACAAGGAGATTTTTTTCATATTAATTAAAAAAACAAAAACTCTTTTACTTAAAAAAGCCGTTCCGCATATGGGAACGGCTACTCTTAAAATTAACCAACTAATCAACCCAATTAGTTTGCCTTATCCCACCAAACACGTGCAAGCGTGTTAAAGGTGTTTGTACCGCCGTATTGCGCAAGTGCTGCATTTACGTTGGCGTTATTCAAATTAAACTCGGTTTGCGGATATATCATTTTACGCGGAATTACCTGCGAAACGCTTCCCGGGTTAGGTGTAAGCACCGGGTAACCGGTACGGCGCCAGTTAGCGTACTCATCTTCCCCGTCAAAAGCAAAACCAGCCAGCCAGTATTCTGTATTTATCCTTGCAATTTTATCTTCAGCCGCCGCCGGCAGTGGATTTTGAGTTAAGTAAGCACTAATCTGGGCACTTGTAATTGTAGGATTTGTTGGTAATAAAGCCAATGATTGCATTTGCTGCGTAACGCCAGAAGTATATAAAGCATTTGCATCGCCGGTAATATAACCACGTACTACAGCTTCGGCTTCCAAAAATGCCACTTCTGCATATTGAAAATCAAAAAAAGGCGTGGTCTGTAGTCCAAAAATAGAAGCATTTATCCTTACTGTAGGGGCTGGATCGTTACCGTTAAAGCTGTAACCAACAAAATCAGCCGGATTGTCATCAGTGATTGTACCGCCTTGTGATACCGGAGCGCTGTATATAGCACCATAAATTGGCAAACGCGGATCATTTGCGTTCTGCATTTCTGATACCAGTGTTTTATCCAGAAAGAAATGCTCCACACCATCCTGCACTACGGTATAAATGCCATTGGCAAATTGTGCACTGTGTTGCAATATGGGCATATCGCTATTACTCGTCATAACCCCATCGGCGACTGCTTCTGTTGCGAGTGAGGCAGCTTGTGTAGGGTCTATTTTAATTAGGCGCATGCCCACTTTTAATAACAATGAAGCGCCCAGCTTTTTCCATTCAGCAGCACTGCCGCTGTAAAACTGGTCACCTTGTACCGTTTGTGTGCTATTAGCCGCCAATAAAGCAATTGATGCTCTTAACTCTGTTACAAAACTGGCATATATCTTACTTTGGGCATCGTACGCAGGCGTATATACTTTTTGAGTTAAAGCTAATCCAGATTGACTGTAAGGTACATCGCCATAAAAATCTGTCAGCTTTTGAAAAATAAATACGCGCCATATACGTGCAGCGGCATAGGTAGTTGCCTGGGTTGGATCATTTTGAGTTTGTTGGATCGCAATATCCAGGCTGGTTAAAACCGGCGTATAAAAATTATTCCATAATGATGATGCAGGGCCGTCGGCAGCTACATAAGTAGTGCCGGACCAAAATGAACTATACCCATATTGCATAAATGCATGACAATAGTTGAAGCGGCTCTCCATATCAACTGTTGAAGTTCTTACCAATGCATCAGATAACAGTGAACCCGAAGATACACTTGTGGTGGCATCCGGATTTTTATTGATACTGGCAAAATTCTTAGTGCAGCTTGTTATTATAACCGGTACAAAAAGAAAAGCAAGTATTTTATAAGCTATATTTTTCATAATTTGTCTCCTCCTTTTGTTAAAAATTTATATTTAAATTAAACCCATAGGTGCGGCTCACAGGTGAACCACCACTATCGTAACCGAAACCATTTCCTATACTATCAGACGCTTCCGGATCAAACGTAGGGAGGTCTTTTTTGATGTAGAAAAGGTTGCGGCCAATAAGAGAAAAAGTAGCCGACCGGATAAAGGTCTTTGCCAATATGCTTTTAGGGATATTATATCCTAATGATACCTGGCGGAATTTAATAAACGTTCTGCTGAATATGTTAGACTCATTGATGATCTTATCGGCATTACCGTTATCATTAAACTGGATGTATGCACTGTAAGGCAAGGTATTTTTTGTATAAACCGGGGCACTTGCCGTACCAGTATTTACAACACCGTTAGGAATATAGGTACCATCGCGACCCAATAATGAAGCTTTTGAATTACCAAAATAGTTAGTCCACACAGCATCAGCTTCATAAACCTGTCCGCCAAACTGTCCATCTATCAGGAAGCTAAAGCTGAAGTTTTTGTAAGTAAATGTATTGGTTATACCTCCAGACCAATCTGGGTTAGCCGTGCCTAAATAATTATCGCCGCTGTTTTTAGCTATAATAACTGAATTAGGTGTTCCGCTATCGCCGGTTTGCGAGTTTTCAGGCTGATAAACTATTTGGCCGTTAGGCGCTCTCTGGTAAGTGGAACCAAAGATAGAACCCAGCGGATAACCTACCCTGGCCTCAATGTTATAATAAATATCGATTCCTGTACCTAAACCTGGTGCAAGCGCAGTAACCATATTTTTATTTTTGGCCATGTTTATGCTCACATCCCATCCAAAGTTTTGGGTCTTTATCGGGCTGCCTGTTAATAATAGCTCTATACCTTTATTATACATATCGCCGGCGTTTACATAAACCGAACTAAAGGTGGTGGCGTTACTTAAGGTTATAGGCAATAAAAAATTATGCGATTTTTTATAGTAATAATCAAAATCAACTCCTATCCTGTTACCAAAAAATTTCAGTTCGGTACCTATTTCCGATTCTGTTGTTACTTCGGGCTGTAAATGATCTGGCGGTGCCGAGTCATTGGTAACCTCGCTTAAAGGTATGCCGTTAACGGTGCCTTGTGATGTAAAGGTAAGGTTTGTAGCCTGTGGCGTTGGATTACTACCCGTTTGCCCGTATGAAGCCCTTAATTTACCAAATGACAACACCTTAGGATCAATATGCAAGGCATCGCTGAAAACATAACTTAAGTTAGTAGAAGGATAAAATAAATAGTTTTTAAAGTTTGGCAGGTTAGAAGTTAATGCAGAATACCAATCGTTACGGCCGGTTATTTCTAAAAACAAGTAATTTTTATAACCCAGATCCGCAGATGCAAAAATAGAATTGGTTTCGTAACGCGGAGAGTGTAGTTCTGTAGGGTTATTAATTGTTTTCAGGTTGTTGAAATTCAGCTGTGAAGGATCAACAAAGTTTGAACCGCTTAAAGCGAGTGAATTTTGAAGTGAATTTTGCGACTCAACACCTGCAAGTACATTCAGTGTAAAGTCTTTAAACTTATCGTCATAGTTCAAAGTACTCCTCACATCTGTTTTTTGCTGTTGTATGGATGAGGTAGAATAAATACCATTGTTATTGGTTACATTATTCGGATACACCGCAAAAACACCGCCGGTATTAATATAATCAAGCCCCGCTATAAAATTAACATGAAAATGATTGGTAATATCATAAGTAATATTGCCCGATGTTAATACCCGATTTTGGGTTTGATCGTTCTTTACTTTTTCTAATTCTACATAAGGGTTGGCAGTATAGGTAGAAAGAAAATTACCATCGGCATCCTTTTCGTCTAATAATCTTATATCTGTTGTATTGGCAATACGCGGATAGCTTTGTCCCATTGAACCACGACCATCGCCACGTTCCAACGGTGCGTTTAAGCGCAGCACGCGCGATAAATCTACTTTAAAACTGGTGTGCAGGCGTTTGCCATAATCCTGATTTAAGGTAAATACCGCATTATAGCGTTCGTAACCCTCACCAGGCGTAGGAGAATCATCACGGGTATCAGATACTGATATTCGGTATGAGCCATCATCGTATCCTTTGGTTAAGGCAAGGCTATTGGTGGTTGTTATGCCAATTTTATAAAACCGGTCAAAATTTTCGGCAGCACTTTGAAGTACGTATGGCTTAACTTTACCATCTATATCAAGAAACGGCTGTCCCTCAATTTTTGCGCCCCATGACCATCCCGGAGGATCTCCTGAATTATTGCCCAGGCCGCCATAAAAGAAACCTACAGTATCATCAGCGGCTGTATATGTTCTGCCATAATAACCACGGCCATACTCTGTCTGCAGGTTATCATAAGGGATCATTTTTTCAAAAACCATATTGCTGTTAAATGATATACCAACTCCGGCGCCTTTTTTGCCTTTTTTTGTAGTAATCAATATAACACCGGCCTGTGCGCCACCGCCATAAAGTGCGGCAGCAGAAGCACCTTTTAATACGCTTATTGATTCGATATCATCAGGATTAATAGAGTTCAGGCCATCGCCGGGGTCCGAGCCGCCGTATATTTTGCCTTGATCATTGCTATTTTCGCGGGTATCGCTATTAATTGGCACTCCGTCAATGACGTATAATGGCTGATTTGATCCCGAAAAAGATGAATATCCACGTAAAATCACCCTTGATGAACCACCCGGTCCGTTAGGTGGAGTCTGCACTACCAAACCCGCAACCTTACCTGCCAGCGCATTAACAAAAGTTGGCTCGCGGGTTGTCGAAACTTCTTCACCACTCACTTGCGTAATAGAATAGCCTACCCTTCTTTCTTCTTTCTTTATACCCAAGGCCGTTACAACAACTGTTTGTAAACTGTTTGATGATGAAAGCACAATAGTAAGTTCAGCATTACTCTTAACCGTAATTTCCCTGGTTTCAAAACCGATGTAACTTACTATTAAAACACTGTTTACAGGTGCTTCCAGGCTGAATTTGCCGTTTACATCTGTCACCTGGCCAATGTTGGTACCTTTTATCTTTACCGATGCACCTGGCAGTGGTACACCCGTTGAATCAACAACCTTACCGGTAAGCGGTGGTTGTACATTAGCTGAAACGTTGGGTGCCGGCTGGTACCGGATCAGAATTGTTTTGTCCTCAATGTTATAGGTTAATGGCTGACCTTTTAAAGCCATGTCCAATACTTCCTTTAGCGAAGCATCTTCAAAATTAACGGCCTGCGGCTGTACATCTTTAATTTTATTTGATGACACCAGCACATTATAGCCCGTTTGTTTCCTGATCTCTTTAAAGATCTGCTCTAACGAGGCAGAATTATTTTTATAGGTAATTTTCTGAGCAATGCCCGCTGCACTAACGTGTAAGAATGTAACTATCAGTATAATAGTAGTTAATTTCATAATCAGCAAGAATTTGTGAATGTAGCCCACGGGGGTACAAAAAAATCTTTTTAATTTTTTATACATTTGAAAGTCTGTTTAACGTGAAATATTTGTCTCAAAGCAATTTTCCCGTTCGCCGGTTGGCAAACGGAGTTAACCGGCATTTAAGCGGGGGCGGTACGAACGCTTCCGCTATTTTTTTCGGTTAATTTCGTCAGAGGGGTTATAGTCTTTGTTTATCCATATTTTTCCGGGGTTAAGTGTTAAGTAAGTGATTATGCTAATTGATTCGTTATTTTTTTGACACTATTATCTTCTTCCCATCAATCCTAAACCTCACATCGCCTGTTATTTGCAGCATGTTTAATACCTTTGATACATTGCCATACCTGGTTATACTGCCCCAATATTCAACATCCAGTTTCTGGTCATCGGGATAAACTACATCTACATCATACCAGCGCGATATTTTCCGCATTACGCTTTCCAATTTTTCATTGTTGAAAAGAAAGTAGCCCTCTTTCCATGCTTTGGCTTCTTCAGTATCTACATCTTTTACGTGTATGGCATCCATGCTCAAAAGCGTTACTGCCTGTTGACCGGGCACTAACGTGGCCGATTTGTTGCCTTTAGATATTTTTATACTGCCTGATAATAGAGTGGTTTTAATAACCGGTTCATCATCATAAGCATTAATATTAAAGCTGGTGCCGATATCTTCAATGGTTTGCCCCTTAACATCAACCCTGAACGGTTTGGCCGCATTATGAACTACATCGAAATAAACCTGCCCGGTTACAGCAACCCGGCGCTCGTTACCATGAAATAAAACAGGGAATTTTATAGATGAGCCTGCATCCAGGTAAGCAACTGTTCCGTCGGACAGGGTAACTGATGATTGGCCGCCCCTTGGAGTAGAAAGCGTGTTATAAGCCAGTGCAACATTAACATCATCAGACGTACCATCAGCATCATTTGCGTGGCTTACCAGGTAAACAATCTGTCCGTTTTTATTTTTTGTGACTTTTATCCCGGCCTGGTGAGTGATCACGCCTTTTTTAGCATCATTAATGTATATTTTTTGGCCATTAGCAAGGGTCAATATTGCCTTGTTGCCTCCCGGAGCTACATCATTAGTTCTGTTTTTGGCTACTTTTATTGCAGTAGACTTATTATGCAATATCCGGTATCCACCAAAGGTGCATATGATCAGCAACGAAGCTGCTGCCGCTATACGCAATAAAAGACGTACTATTTTTTTGTTATTATTGGGTTGATGCAAACCAGCCCAAACCGCTTCGGCATCTTCCATGCGTTCTTCCATCGTATATTCAGGCAAATCGTTTTCACGATGCTGAAGATACCAGCTCTCTATCAATGCACGTTCCTGTTCGGTTACGGCATTGTTTTCGTACCTGTACAACAACTCTTTGAGTTCTTGTTCGTCCATATTAATTGAATGTTATTTGTTTGTTAATAGTAAGACAAGAAGCAAAGCGGCAACAGGTAAAAGAAAATGATTTTTTCTTTATTTGGGATGGATGAGCCAAAGCAGGTAAACAAAAACACCTAAACGTACCCTTAGGATGCGTAAGGCATTGGTTACGTGCTTGCTTACTGTTTGTTCAGAAATATCAAGCTGTTCTGCTATTTCTTTGTGGGTGAAGTGTTGTTTGCGGCTCAATTCAAACACTTGCCGCATTTTTGGCGGAAGATTGGCTATCTCTTTTTCAATAATGGATGATAGCTCGCGTTCCCTTACCAAATGATCTGTTATGATATAACTCTCGGCGTCATTTATAAATTGCGTAATTGACGACATATACTTATTCAAAACAGTTTGGTGCACCGCCTGGTTTAAGATATTGTTTCGTACAGCGGTATAAAGGTAGCCCGAAAGGTTAGTATGGCAATTAAAGTCTTCACGTTTGGCCCATAGTTTAGCAAAAACCTCATGTACCACATCTTTTGCTTCCTCGCGATTACGGGTTTTATTGTAGGCATGATTGAGCAGAATAAGGATATAACGATCGTAAATTTCTGTATACGCAGCCCTATCGCCCGACTTTAACAAGTCAACCAATTCAGCATCAGAAGAGGTTTTTATGGCGCCCATTAAAAAATTGGAGAAAACGAATTTATAAAAACTTTATTACAAAAGTGAATTATAAAATATTTGTTATTTTTTTTAATATCTGCCTAAAACATTAAAAATCCAATAATTACAAAATAGATAATAAGCTTTAAATAATGCAGGGCTTAAATAATATTACTGTTCGGCCGCCGAAATATCGAATGAAAACCCAGCTGTCTGTCTGCGGATTAATATACTTGCCTTGTTCTGGAATAAACCTACGATAAACTTATTTTAGGACGAGACATAAGTTGCCTGCCTATTATTACAAGGCAGGTATACTAGAAGTGCTTCTTCAAAAGTATTGATCACTATATTAGTTTATTGTAATTCACTTAGTATCGCTGTTTTTCTACTGCATAAGCTGCTTACATGGCTTTTTAGTAATTCAAATACAACAATATCATTATTACCTTCTTTCAGCCATTCTGCCGGTAAATAAAGGGTTTGCTGAGGGCCTACAGACCAGTATCTTCCTAAGTTGTGCCCGTTAACCCAAACCACACCTTTACCCCATTTGCGCATATCCAGGTAGGTATCTGCAACTTTTGAAAGACGGAATGTCCCTTTTCTCAAAACGGGTGTATTCACTGATATTTTTGTTTTATAAATTGTTCCGCTATTTACATGGCTAAATGGTAAACTGTACATTTTCCAATCATAGATCTCCTCGCCATTAAACTTTACGTTTTCTGTTATTCCTTTTTTGTTTTTAAGCAGATATGATCCGAAATTTATACGACCGAGATTTTCAACCAAAATATCCAATTTTACCTCGCCCGGGGGTAGTATCAATTTAATACTATCCTGGTTATGTCTGCGATCAAGCACTCCTGCTTTTTTTCCATTTATCATTATTACAGCATAATCCCGCAATTCATTTAGCTTTAGGATGCCGGTTTTACCACCGCTTATAACAGTATGGTATAAAACGAACCCATAAGCCTGGTTTAAATCTTCAAAAGTTAAAGGTGTTTTATTTAAAACGGGTTTCGGTAAAATATCCAATATCCCAGCCGAGCTGTTCAGTTTAATATCATTTATAGCGATAGTTGGTTTGGCGGCAGGCACCGGCGGCAGCGTTTGCCCCGCAGGTAAATGCTTAGCAATCACTTGCCTGAACAGCATAAACTTTTTTGTAGCGTTACCGGCTTCGTCCAAAGGTGCATCATAATCATAACTGCTAATCTGCGGCTCGTAAGGGTGACTATCATCATAATTAGCACCATTCATAAAGCCTCTTGTTGTACCACCATGAAACATATACATATTGATGGATATACCTGCCGATAAAACATTATCCAATCTTCCTGTATAACTTTCGGCTGATATGGTATGATGAGCAGTGCCCCACCAGTCAAACCAGGCCGGGTACCACTCGGCAATATAAAATGGCCCTTTGCCATCATGATTTTCACTGATCATTTTCTTCACCCTTGTCGCATCATCAATACCATTTATAGCGGGTAGCAATCCGGGCAGGTGACCGTTTACTATTGCTGCCGGAGGATCGCAGGTATATAATAATCCATCAAAACCAGCCTCCTTAAATAAGCGTTGATTAATTGCCAGGTACTCCTTGTCGTTGCCATAAGAGCCATATTCATTTTCAATTTGCACCATTAAAATGTTACCACCATGGTTTACCTGTAGCGGAGCCAATTGTTTACCTACTTCCTTTATATAGGTTTCATATTCCTTCAGATACTTTTCTTCCTTACTGCGTACTACTAATCCTTTTTTATTCTGTAGCCAGTAAGGGTAGCCTCCAAATTCCCATTCGGCACACACATAAGGGCTGGGTCTTAGTATCACCCATAAACCCTCCTCTTTAGCTATCTTAACAAATTCTGCCACATCATTATTTCCGCTGAAATCAAACTTTCCTTCCTGAGGTTCATGCAAATTCCAGAATACATAGGTGCCTATGGTGTTTAAGCCCATAGCTTTTGCCATTTTCATTCGCGCCCGCCAGGCCTCACGGGGTACACGGGGATAATGCATCTCACCGGATATCATCTGGAAAGGCTTTCCATCAAGCAAGAACGTGGAATCGCCCAAAGTAAATGTATGTGTTGCTTTTTGAGCTTTGAGACTAAAACTTAAAAGAAGTATAAAGGATAAAATGAGCAATTTTTTAAAGATCATGTGGAAGGATACTATATATTAATAATTATTGCGTTGGTATTATTTTATCGAACCGTTAATGAAACAGTTACGGGTTTAAGATTTTTCAAACTGATATTTACCTGTATTTTACCCTGGTTACCAGTAGTTTGCACACATTCAAGTTTACTTTCCATAAACATGTGGATATACTACTGAATAATTCCGGTTATGGTGGTAATTGATCTGCCAATTAACGGAATAGCATTTTCCGTATCAGTCGGTGTTTCCGCATGCAAGTCTGTCGATGCAGATGTAATAAATACCTTAAGGTTTGTGATCCTTTTACCGCTTGTATTTAAATGGATAGCTATATTTTCGGCGTTGTTGTTAATAATAACCACAGTAAGCTTTTTATCTTCTTTAAAAGCAGAAATAAGCAATGGACTTTTTATCACCTGCTCGCCGGCAATATTTGCATCAACCCTTATTGCTCCGGGCCTAATAAACCTGCTGTAATTTCCTAAGGCCCAAAGCATTTTACTGGTGTAGTAATTCCCATCGGTTTTGTTCTTATCTACATAAACAAGTCCGTCCTTATAATCAAAAGGAGAAATGGCCATCCACCACTGCCAGGCCGATGCATTGGCTACAGTGAGATCAGTATGGATAACTCTTGCGAGATATAGTGCCGCATCAATTCCCAGGTCGCGTTTATTACCATCAATTTCACCGCCATTGTTACCCAATATGCAATATTCCGATTCCCAAAAAGATAGCCCCGCCACATCGTTTACGCTTTGAGCAAGCTGCTGCCGCAATTTTATGGCCGATGAAATGGGCGAAGTGGTAAAATAGCTATGTCCTGCAATAACATGAGCTACATTTTTTAAACCGCCGATATAGTCAGGTGAAGTCTGGTTAAAGAAATCATTGATCTGATTTCCCTTACCCGGTTTATCTGCAGCTGAAAACAGGTAATTGATACTACCCGCCTCCGAAACTAATATTTTTGATTGAACATTATTTTGAATAAAACTTTTATCGATCGATCGTACCAAACCTGCTATTTCGGCGTTGGTATACGGACAGCCTTCCTGGCCACCATCGCTCCAATCCCACTGAGGTTCATTTACAGGGCTGATATAATTAAATTGCACTCCGCTATTTTTGCGAACTCCTTTTATTACAGATGACAGATAGTTTGCAAATGCATCGTATTGAGCAGCACTAAGATTAGTTTTGCCCTCAGTAGCGTATGCTTTACCATTTGATGTAAAATTTACCGGGGGACTGTTTACAAAGCCAAGAAATTGCTTAACGCCCCGCTCTTTAGCGGCTTTTAAAAACCACACCTGCCCTGCCTGGTTTTTCCAGTTGTAGGTGCCATCTATATTTAAAAACGATCCGGCCCGGCGCCATTCATTTTTAATGCCGCTTTTATCGGCCTGGGCTAAACTGCCCGCACCAATATTGAACCGCCACAAGGATAATGCAATGCCTTTGGGTGAACCATCGGCAAGGGTATCGTTGCTAAAAAGTAGATCTGCTATCTTATTCTTTTTTTGTTTTGGCCAGTTACCAATAAACTGGCACGACCACGCATCTGAGGCTCCGAAATTATCTATACGTTGATAGGTTTTTGTCAGGTCGATGTTTACAGAAATCACACTATCCTGGCCTTTTGCAAAACCACTATACAATATGAACAATATAATTGCCGGGATATATTTTTTTATAGTAATGTTTATCATCGTGCTTAAAAAGCGGGCATCACATACTGTTGCAATGCCCGCCTGCTTAATTTATTGTTGTACTATTTGCCATTGCTGGTTGTTACCACCATTCCACGGCCATTGAATTACACCTGCACCGTTTAATGTTGACGCGCCGTTTACATCAAGTGCATCTCCGCTGTTACGGTTAGTTATCTTATAAATACCTGTTGATACGGAAGTGAGTTGCCATTGCTGGTTGTTACCACCATTCCACGGCCATTGAATTACACCTGCACCGCTTGCTGTTGATGCACTGTTTACATCAAGTGCATCTCCACTATTGCGGTTAGTTATCTTGTAATAACCGCCCCCATTATCAGTAATTACCCATTGTTGATTATTGCCGCCGTTTTGCGGCCACTGAATAATGCCTGCCCCGCTGGCTGTAGATGCACCGTTTACATCCAGCACTTCTCCGCTGTTATGATTCAAAAAGCGGTAATAAGCACCGGTGTAAAAAACGTCGGTGCCCCCCGTGCCTACGCCCCAACCATATTGCAAACGGCTTAGGCCCGAAGCATTAGTGTTTGAAACGGTAAGGCTGGTACCCGAGCCGCCAAGTTGTTCCATGGCGTAACTATCCCCTGTACGTATGCCCGGCCAGTAAATACTGCCCATTCCTAAAGTGCGTACCTCGTTGGTTAGTCCTTGTAGGTAGGCTATATCAACACTACCGCCAATAGCGCCAGTGTAATTTATGCCGCTATTCATGGTATCGCCAAACTCGGTTAACACAGCACGATTGCCATAACTGCCTACATTTCCACTTAATCTGCTTTCCCATTGTGCAGCGGTAGTTAAGGTTCCATTACTAAAAAAAGTATAATCGTGTATGGATAACAAACAGTTCGTAAAACGGCTATCCGCTCCCACTCCGGTAATATCCTGTGCATAGGAAGTCCCGTCAATCAAAATCCGCCCCTGGGGTACAGAAGGATAAGTACTTAACCATTGCGCGCAGATGGTTGTCCAGGCGGCTAAGGTATAACCATGCGGTTCATTAAAAATTTCAAAATACACCCTGGGGTTACTCACATATTTGTTTACAATTGTTTGCCACATAGCCCAAAACTGCGTAGTGTTATCAATTGTACCATCTTCGGATGAAGCTCCTTCCCAATATCCTATAATCACATTCATACCCTTACTGGTGGCCTCATCTATTACTGCTGTATAAGAGTTCCACCAGGCTTGTGACGTTGTTGAATAATTAGCAGGAATACGTATGGTATTAGCCCCCGTATTTGCTTGTATACCTGAAACAATTGCGTTTGTTTTTGCAGATACGGTTGCATAACTATCAGTTGATAAAAGGCCGCTTAATACTAAAATTGTATCGCTAAAATTATCGGCTGTACAGGCCCAGTTAACCCCTATCAGCGCGTTGCCGGGTGTTGAACTTAACGAGCTACCAGTTACCTTTTTGTTTGTCACCGTTTCAGGGTTTTGTTTATTCATGGTATCTTTTTTACAGGATACCATGAATAATGCCACTGCTAAAATCAAAAAAATAATTCTTCTCATGGTGTTTATTTTTTAAATTTTGATACTTGGTTAAACCTTATAGTATTAAGCGGACTGTATGGAAACAGTCCGCTTAGTGATATTAATAGCCGGCATTTTGTTGAAGCTGTCCGCCTGATGCCTGTATTTCAGTTAATGGTATAGGCAACCAGTAATGTTGCGGCAGAAAAGAACGGTTAGCCAAAGCTATTTTCCTTGTATAAGTATAACCTGATGGGTTTGCAGCGTTAACGGTTACGCTAATGCCATAGGCCGGTACATTTTCAGTTTGCATGGCAATTTTCCATCTGCGGACATCGTAAAAACGATGTTCTTCAAAAGCAAGTTCAATTTGTCTTTCATTTTGAATAGCTGTCCGCATATCAGTTTGTGATAATCCGCCGGGTAAAGGAGGCATATTCACAGATGCCCTTGCCCTGATGCTATTAATCGCGGCGTAAACAGTTCCATCCGGCCCCGAAGCTTCATTTTGTGCTTCCGCATAATTGAGCAATATTTCGGCATATCTCATATAAATCCACGGCTGCCCTCCCGCTACACTCCACGGATTATCAATAGGATAGCTGTCATTCATGAATTTTTTCAGGTAATATCCTGTTTGGCTGGCATTCCAATTTGATGGCCCCTGATTGCTATCCTTTCCACCCGGAATAAATACCTGTACTGTACTATTCCTGTACGGCGCCCCATTATAAAGTATGGTGGCATAAAAACGCGGATCGCGGTTAACATAAGGGTTTTGAGGATCATAGCCCGATGTAGGGTCAGTAATAGCTTTTCCGTTGCTCATCTGATAAGCGTCTACAATGTTTTGAAACGGCGTATTCCCGGCCCAACCATCATAGCCATTGGGGCCATTTGCTATTTCCATGCAAACATGCGGGGCAGTGTTTGGTATAAATAACCGCTCGAAGATGATCTCATTATCATTAGGTGATAAAAACAACTGCGAGTATCCGTTTTGTGATAATGTATATTTCCCTAAATCCATTACCACTTTAGCGGCCGCCGCAGCATCCTGCCAGGTACCGGCATTATATAAAGGACTCGCTGCATATAACAACAACCTTGACTTGAGCGCCAGCGCGGCGCCTTTTGTAGCTCTTCCGAGCGCCCACGTGCTGCTATTATCCAAAGGCAACTTCGTTGCCGCATCATCAAGCTGGGCAGTAGCATATGAAATAGATTCCTGAATAGTTGCACGTTTAAAAAGTGCCGGGTTTTGTAAATTATCAGTTAACTGACTAACCTGATCACCTATCAGCACCACCCCGCCATAGTTACGGATCAAATCCTGATACCTGTAGGCACGTATAAATTCAAGTTCGCCTATCAGAATATTTTTGTGACCCGTACTCATATTAATGCCACCAATAAGGCTCAGTGCATAATTACAATCGCGTATGCCTGCGTAACTGCGGGCCCATATGGTACCTAAAAAGCCTGTATTATTTGGCGCCATTTGCCCCTGTTCAATTAACCATGAACCATTGTCGGTATTATACATTGACTCATCGGTAACCGAACTGGCCATTGCATATTCAAAGCCTCTTCCAAAGCCGGGAGGCGATCCCGCACCTTCATTAGATCCTATATTTTCGCCAATATACCTGTTTATTACATAAGCTTCAAATAACGATGTATCATTTTTTATGGATGTACCTGTTAATCTGTCTGTTGGATTTAAATTGAGGAAATTCTTTTTACAAGCTGAAAACAATAGTCCCACAAGGACTAAACAGCAGGATATTTGTTTTATCGGTTTCATTGTGTCGATTTTATAGTTTAACATTTACGCCTACGTTGATAATTTTTTCCTGGGGATAAAACTCTCCAGAGCTACTGGTTCCTTCCGGATCATAGTCTTTCATTTTGGTAAGTGTGAACAGGTTGAACCCGCCAACAAATGCCCTAAGCCCTGCAACGTGAAGTCTTGAAGTTAAAGATGATGGAAACGTATATCCCAATTGGGCATTTTTAAGCCTTAAAAATGCAGCGTTCTGCAACCAGAAAGTATTTGGAAACGCCCCACCGCTAACAGCGTCAGAGGCTCTGTCAGAAACCCGGGGGTAAGTTCCGTTAGGATTGGTTGGGCTCCAGGCATTATCGGCCCAGGTGCTATAATAGTTACCAATTGTACCAGATTCAGGCAATATATACTGGCTTACTTCTGCCTGGCCTGCAAACAATACCGACAAATCAAAACCCTTATAACCGGCATTTAAACTAATGCCATATACAATTTGTGGTATATTTCCATATTTACTCCTTATTTCATCGGCAGCTGTAATTTGCCCATCATGATTATAATCCTGGAATATTAAATCACCAACCTGTGCGCCGGGTACATGCGGGGTACTATTTAACTGTGCTTGTGATCTGAAAATTCCAATTGCATTATAATATAAATTATTAGTTAGGGGATAAGTATTTAAAGGAGTGCCTATTTGCGATTGATAGGGCAATGTACCGGCCGCTTCATCTATATAAATAATCTTACTTTTAGAATAGGTAAAATTTCCAGATGCACCCCAGCTAAATTTCCCCGGATGGGTATAGCCTAATGTACCTTCAAAACCGCTGCTGTTTACCTTGTCAATATTTACAGCAGGAACTATATCACCATTGTATGGATTTACAATACCGGATGTTGCTGGAAGAGAACCATTTTGATAACCGAGTATATTTGACCTGACCTGTTTAAAATAGATAGCTTCCAGTGTAAAATTGTCTAAGAAAACCGTATTGATACCGATATCTGTTTTCTTAGCAGTTTCCCATGTAATATTAGGGTTTGCCAGTTTGGTTAAGTTAATACCTGGCTGTATGGCTGGCCCCGTACCATTATCTGTTACAACATAATTACTTAAGGAGAAGTTATCAAAATATTGGTAAGGCCCAACAAGGTCATCACCTAAAACACCATAAGATGCTCTAATCTTCAGGTCATTTATAAATTTAACACTGCTAGCAAACCAGTTTTCCTTGGAAATTCTGTAACCGGCAGATACTGAAGGGAAGTATCCCCATTGATGCCCTGGCCCAAATAAAGAAGATCCGTCAGCACGAAACTGTCCTTCTAACAAATACTTTTCATCGTAATTATAAGCAAGCCTGCTAATTACACTCCGGCGGTTATAATCGAAATTTCCATTATTATCGCTGCTGCTCCCGCCATTTGTGGCATCAGAAGCTAAAGTTCCACCTTCTGATAATTCAGGAGTTTGAGTTGTTGGGAAATCATTCCTTTGGGCCCAAAAGAAACTGTAAGTAGTTTTACTTTGTTCATACCCCACAAAGGCATTTACATTATGCTTTCCCAATTGCCTCACATAATTCAGCTTTATATTTGAGGTTATTAAAGATTGATTAAGCTGAGATTGATAAAGAGAGGCCAAACCATTTGGGCCGCCGCCTTCAATACTCGGTGTATAAGTATCAGTAGCACTATTATAGCTGTAAACGGTATAAGGAATAGAAAAAGCTTTGTCAGAATTCCCCGATTTATCTACAGCATAAAAACCGTCAAGTGAAAGGCCGGCTACTCCGGGTATATCATAACTGGCCTTTAAAATACCATTAAAGGTTAATATGGGGTTTACGTTTGTTCCACCAATACTAGTTCCAACAAGCGCCGGATTCACCTGGTCAATTCCGGTAGTAGGCAAACCATTAGGGTAAAAACCTGCGGAAGTTGGATATGACCTGTAGATTCCACGAAAAATGTTAGCTGAGCTGGTGATGGGGTACTGACGGTCTTCTTCCCTGCCCGACAGCGATAGCCCGATTTTAAATCCCTTGGAAACATTAGCATCAATATTTGACCTGAAGTTATATTGATGATAATTGGTTGCACCATTTACATAAAGGCCATCCTGATATACCGTTCCTACCGACGTAAAATATTTCACATCATCAGACCCACCCGACAATGTCAGACTATTCTGATTTTGAAGCGTTACATTTTTCAATGTTAGTTTTTCCCAATTGGTGTTCGGGTAATTAACAGGATCAGAACCATCTCTGAATTTTTGTATTTGGGCATCACTATATACCTGGTTCATACCACCCGTTGGCGAGTCGTAGTAACTGATATCGTTAACAATCTGCGCATAAGTAGCAGCGTCGGCCATTTTTGGCAAGCGCGTAGGCGAAACAAATCCCTGGTTAAAACTATATGAAATGTTTGGCTTGCCTGTTTTACCGTGTTTGGTAGTAATTAAGATAACACCGTTTGCAGCCCTGCTACCATAAATAGCCGCAGTTCCATCTTTTAATACAGACACACTTTCTATATCATTCGGATCAAGACGTTCCAACCCTCCGATCTGCCCCGGTACCCCATCCACAACCACCAATACGCTGTTATTGCCGGTAGTTGCAAGCCCTCTGATAAAGATGCTCGAACCATCATAACCGGGTTCACCCGAAGTGTTATTGGCAACAACACCCGACACGCGTCCGGCAAATGAATTGGATAAGTCTACTTCGGGGCTTTTCACCATATCAGCTCCTTTAATTACAGAGATAGAACCCGTTAAGGTTACTTTTTTCTGCGTACCATAGCCCACTACAACTACCTCATTAAGCGATTTAGGATCAGCCTGCAAACTTACCTTAATGGTAGTTTGACCGTTTAAGGCAACCTCTTTATTCAGGTAGCCTATATAGCTAAATACCAATGTACCTGCGGACGCATCCGGTACGTTGATGGAAAAGTTACCGTTTGCATCAGAATTTGCGCCAATGGTTGTGCCCTTAAGGGCTATACTTACACCGGCTAGCGGAGCGCCTTTCTCATCGGTTACCTGCCCGCTTACGCGAACGCTGGCAACCTCCTTTAAAGTTTTGTTAGCGGCAAAGGTTAATGCCGGTTGTACACAGGTAACACAGCAGGCAATTGCCAAACCGGTAAACAAGCGTAAACGGCCGGGGAACTTTTTCCTGTGCGGAGAGTACGTAATTTGTAAATTTGATTTCATAATTTATTATTAATTGGTTTATAATCTTCCGCCGGTTAGCAATATAATGTCTCCATCAATCGGCAAAAAAGAATTCATCTTTTTGCTGCAATTGTTTAGATGTTTTAAAATGTAAGCGGCTTTAACTGGTTAATTGGTATGCTAAATTGAAAGATTTTAAAGAGATGCATGAGGGGTAAACTCTGCAATTGACCGGGGGTAATTCAGCAAAAAACACCTAAATCACCTTTTTGGGGCTTTTTATTAAATTTGATTGCTTTTATCCTTTTTCAGGATATCACGATTTATCGTTTGGTCTTTATGGAAAGGATTCCGGAATTTCTTAATATAATCGGATGGGTTTAAACCAAACAGCTTGCTAAACTGCTCCCTGAAATATTTAAGGTCATTAAACCCTACTTTGTAGGCCGCTTCGGCAACTGTACTATCTGTAATTAAAAATAGTTCGGCTGCTTTTCGTAAACGAATAAAACGAATAAAGCCATTAGCCGACTGTCCCGAAATGGACTTAATTTTTCGGTATATGTTAGAGTGGCTCATGCCGATCTCATTAGCCAGGGTTTTAATACTAAAGTCTGAGTCACTTAAATGCTGCTCTACTATATCAAGGCATTTTTGTAGAAACTCTTTATACTCCTGTGAAATTTTAAGATTATTGGGTTTTAAAGTAATCTCATTGAAGAAATATCGCTGCAAATTATTTCTTGTTTTTAATAGCGCCTTTACCCGTGCTATCAGCATTTCCTTTTCGAACGGCTTGCTGATATAATCGTCAGCACCTCCCTCAACACCCTTCAATTTTATTTCTGGCGAAGTTATTGCCGTAAGCAGGATAACGGGTATATGGTTAAGCTCCGAATCTTCCTTTATACGGGTGCATAACTCTATCCCGCTAATGCCGGGCATCATTACATCACTGATAATAATATCGGGCATCAATTCGGCCGCCATTTTAAAACCAGACTCGCCATTATCAGCTTCATATACAGTGTATTCTACTACAAAAACCTGCTTTATATAGTCGCTTATTTCCTTATTATCTTCAATAATAAGTATTGATTTAAAATTGGAGGTAATTTCTGTTGCAAGAGGCTGAGTATTATCAGGTACAATGGATAAGTCATTTTCGGCTTCTTCTTCCATCAGCTCATTAAAAAACACAGATCTTTGATCGGATTCCCCTACTATCGCTATCGATTTTAGATGTGCCCCTCCTTTTGGTAGTTCGAGGCTAAAAATTGTTCCTTTCCCTACCTCGCTTTCATAAGTTATTTTGCCGCCATGTTGTGTGGTATAATTTTTAACCAGGAATAGCCCTATGCCCAAGCCGCCCTTTGACAATGTATTCTCCTGATATTCCTGATAGTATTTATGGTAAAGCTTATCCCCGGTTGTTTGTATTATACCGCACCCTGTATCGCTCACCTGTATATTAACATAATTATCTGTTTGGCTTACATTCATCTCCACTCTCCCGCCAGGCTCAGTGAATTTAACAGCGTTGGAAAGCAGATTAAAGAGGACGATCTCAATTTTTTCGCGATCTGCTATCAGTTCTATATTTTCCTGTGTGCAAGTGTATTCAAACTCAAGTTTCTTTATACGTGTTTGATGTGAAAAGCATAAAAAAACTTCCTTGCTTAAATCAGCAATATTAATCTTTGCCAACTTCAGTTCATCCGCATCTACATCAGCCTTTCTGAATAATAATAACTGATCCACCAAGCTCAACAGGCGCCTGGCATTTCGATTTATGGTATTAAGATTTTGCTGATCAACATCGTTCCCCCCAGTGTATAAAATTTCTTTTAATGGGTTAATGATCATGGTTAGCGGGGTCCTGAACTCATGGGAGATATTGGTGAAGAATGACAGCTTTTTTTCATGCAATTCTTTCTCTTTTTCCGTTTCAATATGGGCCAGCTTAATCTCGTATTTTAGTTTGGCCTGTCGTTCATTATAAAAAATGTAACCATAAACCGCCGCCCCAAATAACAAAGCATAAATAATATAGGCCCACCAGGTTAGGTACCATGGCGGGGTTATAATAAGAATCAGCGATTTACCCTGGTCATTCCATACGCCATCGTTATTTGATGCCTTAACGCGAAAAACATATTTACCCGGGTTTAGGTTAGTATAGGTTGCTTTACGCTGCTCGCCGATATAATTCCACCTTTTATCAAAACCTTCCAGTTTATACGCATAACTATTCTTTTCTGTATGGGTATAATTAAGCGCGACAAATTCAATTGAAAAAACACTCTGATTATAGCTCAAAGTTATTTTTTTTGCATTTTGAATAGGCTCCTTAAGCGGACCGTTACTATCCGGAATAACAGATTTATTGAATACCTGCAAATCAGAAAAATATACCGTTGGCGCAACCTTGTTATAATTAATACTTAGCGGATCAAAAGATACCAATCCCTTATTGCCACCTAACAATATTTGATGATCGTTTACTTTACATATTACTGAGTTGGCAAACACACCATCACCTTCGTCAAAGTTTATGATATTCATCGTTCGTGGATCCATACACGACACACCTGTTTCAGTTACAATCCACAAATTGCCCTTTGCGTCTTCAACCATTTGCTTAAATACGTTACTGGCAAATCCATCCTTTTTTGAAAAAACCCGGAAAGAGTTAGTGTGCTTAACATATTTATTTAATCCATCCTGTGTACAAATCCAAACGTTTTTATGAGCATCCAGAAATATGCTATGGATATCATTATTACTGATGCTTCCGCTTTTTTTGTCATTTGCCAGATAATTATAAAACCTTTGAGAGGGTTGTACAAACCGGTTTAAACCGCCGCCTTCGGTACCAATCCAGATATCGTTATCCGCATCTTTTAACAGGCAATACAAATGATTATTACTCAATGTATATAGCTTATCTTTTTGATTAAAATAGTGACTAAAGGTGTTCGTTTGACTATGATAAATTTTCAGCCCGGCATCAGTAGCGAGCCAATAATTGCCCGGCGTTACTTCTAAAATATCCCTAAACACATCTTCGTTAAAAAAAGCGCCTAAGCTCGAATGATGGGAGTGACGGGTAAATTGCTCCGCTTGATCATCATACTCATCAAACCCAAACTCTGTTAAATCCCATAACTTATCTTTACTATCCAAATACAACCTATTTATGGCGTTATTACCAATACTATTGGCATTATTGGAGTGAAAAAGGGTTTTGGATACATTTGTATTTAATTGAATAGCTGTTAGCCCGTTGTTTGTTCCTACCCAAACAACATGGTTTTTAACCACAATACTTTTGACAAGTCGATCGTCATTTGAAAATGGGTAGAACGCGAATTTGTATTGTTTACTGTCTAATTTGGTTAAGCCTTCCATCGAACAGATCCAGATAATACCATTGTTATCACGAAATACGCCTGCCTGCTGAAAGCATGTTAAATTATTAATCTTTTGCCAGGTATTGTTTGATGAATTAAACCAGTAGAAACCATTATCGCCGCCCAAAACCATTAAGTGATGGCCCAAATTTAAAATTCTGAAAACACCTTTATTTTGGTTATTGGGGGAAGTATAAGAGGTGAACTTATTTGTTTTGACTTCAAATTTAAATAGCCCTTTCCAATAAGTACCTACCCAAATATCTCCATCTTCATCCATGCAAAGATTCCAAACGTCATTCGGGTTTTTTTCATTTGCTTTTTGAGCTTGAGGAAAACTAACAAACTTTTTGGTGTGTGTATTAAATCTATTTAAGCCGCCACCCCAGTTACCCAACCAAAGATTATGCTCATGATCTTCAATTATTGAGTTGACTGATTTGCCTCTCATGGCATTCACATCAGATGCGTTAGGCTGAAAGATTTCAAAGTTCCTGGTTTTCTCAATAAACCGATCAAACCCATCATCTGTGCCGATCCATATGTTATTGTCACTGTCGGCAAATAACGACCATATTTTATTATTGCTTAATGAGCCAGCAATCTTGTCCTGATGATTAAACCTTTTAAATTTTTCGGTAAGCGGATCAAATAAATTTAGCCCGTCAAGTGTGCCCACCCAAATCCTTCCCTTTTTATCCTCAACCAGGGTGTTAATATAATTATTGGTAAGACTGGTGCTATCGCCAGGAGTATTTATAAATACTTTGAATATATAACCATCAAACCGGCAAAGGCCATTTTCTGTACCAACCCAAAGAAAACCATTTTTATCCTTAATGGCGCAGGTAGTACTGTTTGAGGGAAGGCCGCTATTGATATCATAGGTTTTTATCGCATAGCTTTTAAGTTCGGGAATATCATTGATATGGGATCTGTTAAATTGACCATATGCTGCTGGCGCAAATAAAAGTATAAACAAGAAAAAAACGATATTTGAAATCTTCATCGACAATTTTTATTGTTTTATTCAGGTTATAACAGCGAGTGGAATTATGATCTGTATAAATAGATCCAAATCTAAACGAATTGAATAGGTATCTACTTACACATTATCATCCAAATAACAACGCCAATATGGCAACAGTTAATAAAACTAATTAAGAAGTGTTAATTTCAACAATGTAGCCCCGTGCCTGTTAATCACTTTTTTATATCCCTTTTTAAACGTCCCAACATCTCTTTTTTCCCAAAGATCTCTAACAGCTACTTTTCCCTTTAATCCAAGCGAAGCAAAGTCAACGCTCAATGCCTCTTGCTGTTCATCCAGGTTAAATAAAGCTACATAAATGGCTTTGCTGTTGGGTACATGTGAGTACCATACCATTGCGTTATCATTTTTATATAACTGGCGCGGATCGGTTCCATGTTGATTTACGGCCAGCACCTCGTCATTTGTAAATAATTTTAATTCCTGCTCCCTGTTTTCTGGCAAGTTTCCGCCTAAAATTAATGGTGAGCGAAATATTGTCCAGAACGTCATATGGGAGTATTCTTCATCAAGGGTTAAACGACTATACCGCTCCTGGCCAACAGGCCCGCGTTTTGATAGCTTTCCTATCTGAATCATATCGCAATCCGGCCAATGGCCCGGCCCGCCTATTCCTTCCCATTGTTGCCCGTAATTAAACATTTGCAAAACGGCTTTCCACTCATCCCAAAAATCATCTGCCATACGCCACATATTGGCATTCCGTTTTAGGTTGTCTGCTTTATCAACAGGCGTAGCTCCCGGCGAAGTGCTAAAAACTATCGCCCGGCCACATTGGTCTATAGCTTTACGGTAACCCTCCACCTCCGCAGTGCTATAGGGTCTCGACAAATCATCAACCTTAATAAAATCAACTCCCCAACTAGCATATAAATTCAATATCGAATTCAAATATTCCTGTGCGCCCGGCCTCGTCATATCCAGCCCATACATATGGTTCATCCAGGGGCATTTCGAGTTAGTATCCGCTACCATATCAGCGGTAATGCCATTCGTTCCTTTAATAGGCGATTTAGCCCATACTGCTTGCCTGGGAATACCACGCATAACATGGATACCGAATCTTAAGCCCAATGAATGGACATAATCGGCCAGCGGCTTAAATCCATTACCACCAAACGCCGACGGAAACTTATTTACATTGGGTGTTAGCCTCCCAAACTGATCCATTGCCAGCCAGGGGATATATGAACCATCTTCAAGCCTTTTTTGAAAAGGGTTCCCTATATTACTGCCGGGTGGGTTATCAAAATCCCACAAAAAGTCAACTACAATGTATTGCCAGCCATACTGCTTTAAATTTTGTGCAACATAGTCAGCATTTGCCTTCACTTCATCCTCGTGAACAGCCGAACCATAGCAATTATAGCTATTCCAGCCCATGGGAGGCGTTAATGCCACATTATTATCCTGTGCTTTAACAGAAGCGTTAATAAAGCAAACTAATAAAACGATAAAAAATAATCTCGAATTGACCACCGGTATTTAAGTTTTAAGTGTAAATAAAACAGTTATTTAGCTTAATAACGCTACTTCATTAGTAACATTGACTTAATTTTTAACTAAATTTATACTTGCAATTGGCTATACATGTCAAATTAACACTAATAATCTCTAATTTGAAAATAATTTTATTTTATTATTTTATCATCGCAGTCTTCAATGTTTAATTGCCTTTGAGCTAAATCTATTAAGAATCATTAAGCATCAATAAGGATTGATAAGGGTTTTTAAACGACGTAATCCGTTGAGCCGAACAATGTGGTCATACAGTGTCTTGACTTTTATCAAGTGCATTTAATGACACTTATCAAAGGGCAACAATCTATTGCTTTATACTTTTGACATATGTTTAAACATTAAACTCAAAGTATTATGAAACGCAAAATATTTTTCATCACATTAATGATGATCGTTCAAGCCATCTCGGTTTCAGCACAGGAAGATTGGAAGTTGCAAAAGGACAAAGATGGAATTCAGGTCTATTCGGCCCAGGTTCCGGATTCCAAGATTCGTGCTATTAAAGTTGTTGCCAATTATGATGCCTCACCCGAAGAGGTTGCTGATATTGTTATGGATATCAATACAGCAACCGAATGGGTTTCTCATTTAAAATCATGTTACCTGATAAAACGTGTATCGCAAAATGAGCTCTATTATTATGCAGAAGTGAACCTTCCGTGGCCGGCTTCAAACCGGGACTTTGTTGCTCATTTAACCTGAAACGAAAACGCACAAACCAGGACGATAACCATCGACGGTCCCGCAGTTGCAGGTTTTGTCCCCGAAAAAAAAGTACTGTAAGGATCAATAATTCAGTTGGAGAATGGATTATTACACCCGTTGATAACAACCAGGTTAGAGTTGAGTACGCTTTACACGTGGATCCTGCCGGATCATTTCCCTCATGGTTAGTTAATATGTTTTCGGGCGAGACTCCTATGCAGATATTTGAAAACCTTCGGCAGGAATTAAAGCACAGTGCCCAACGAAACACAACACCTATGCTCACCAGTGCAAAATAATATTTTCACATGCCTCTAAAAACGACTGGTACCACGGCCGTTTTTTTTTGGAGATCCGTGCAACGTTATATCAACCTCACAGCAAATAAAATTTGGTCCGCACAGCAAATAAAACCAGCAGATAATGGCTTAGCTTTGTGACCATGAAACCTGTTATACAGATGTTTGGAGAGTCTTTCCTCTATTCCTGTTCGTTTGATAAAACACATGCGTATGAACAGTTCGTGCCGGAGAATGTCCTGGTCTACCAGATTTCGGGAGAAACACAGATCTATCATCAGCGGGGTGAAATGGTGCTTGAAGAAGGGCAAATTCTGCTTGCCAGAAGAAATCAGTTCGCCAAGAGCATAAAAGTTCCTGCAAAAGACAAAGTGTATCAATGTATTTCGGTGTTGTTGACTAATGATCGGTTGCAGCAGTTTGCGCTGGATAATGATATTCTTTGCGAGGACAAGTATCATGGAATCAAGAATATTTTACTTGAACCCAATACCACACTTAAGGATTATTTCCTTTCGGTATTACCATACATTCAATCGGGGAAAAATGTAAGTAAAAAGCTGACATCGATAAAGGTGAATGAAGCTATCCAATTGCTATTGGAAATGCGGACTGACCTGGAATCCTTTCTTTTTGATTTCAGCGACCCGCATAAGCAGAACCTGGAAGAATTTATGCTGAAGAATTTTCATCATAATGCGCCCATCAAACATTTTGCCAGGCTTAGCGGAAGAAGTCTCACTAGCTTTAAACGGGATTTTTCGGAAACTTTTAAGACATCGCCAGCTACCTGGCTTAAAGACAAAAGACTCTCCGAAGCCTACTATCTCATCAAAAAAAAGAGCCAAAACCCAAGAGATATTTACCTGGACCTGGGTTTTGAAAACCTATCTCACTTTTATACTGCCTTTAAGCAAAAATATGGGCATACCCCCGCAAAAATTAAACTTCAAAACTAATTGACATGAACATTGAACAAAGATTACAGGACCTGGAAGACCGGATTGCTATACGGGAGCTGATTGATGAGTACACTTATTGTGCCGACACCCGCGATGCTGAAGGACAAATGTGGAGATTCTGATGAATGTGACCACACCATTTCGGCGCAAGCCATTTCTTCCATAGGGGCGTTCAGCGAGACATCCCGGTAAAAGCATAGGATGGTCTCGCCTGATAAGATCATGCGCGCTACTTCGCCGACGCTTTGGCAGGCGCTTTCCTGTTGTAGTTTTTCCAACCTTTCGCCGGTCTTTTGGGTGACGCGGGTGCGGATGGGATAGCTTAATAAAGTTTCCTGGTCACTGGCTTTTTTCCGTGGCATGGTTATCTGTTTTTTATGGGCTTCCAGGCGTTGCGAGTTCCGAGCAAACGCCCCGGCCTCAAGGACGGCAAGATGATTTTTGTGGACAAAAATCCATCTTGCTGCATGCAGGGGCATGCAGCCTAAGGGCCGTAAACCAAATTTTAAACTGGTTTTTTTTGGTTATGATTTTGGTTTACTGTTGGTTTTTAAACAGTCTCCCAAGGGTTCGAACGATCGCAGCAGTTGCCGGATTTTGGTTCTGGCCTGCCGCTTTCGGCGGGGTATATACGGCTGGTGGTTGGTGTCCTGGCTATCCGGCATTTGTTGCGATGAAGTATCCATGTGCGCTATTTTTTTTCAAATATGGAGTGCAGGTTATCGCGCCTTTAACAAGCACCATGGACCTTGTCAAAGATTTATAGCAATTGGATAGGTACGCTTTTTTAGTTTGTTGAGTTATCAGGCGTTTAACGTCCGCTGTGGACTTATGACATCCCACAAATCGACTGGGCTAACATAATTTCCCATCACCAAATCGCGGTCATCCGGTGAATCGAAAAAACGCGCGATCAAAAACAAAATGGCGCTGCCGGCCAGGATGGCTAGTTGAAGCCGGGATATGCCAACGAGGTTGTTTAAATGAAATTGGCCAAGGGCGTGAAAATGGGCAATGGTTTTTAGCCCGTCCACGATCCAGAAAATAAAATTCACGAATGGATACTGCCAGTGCAGCACGGCTTTCACCGTGCGGTTAATTGGTCGGTCTGAGCGCATGTACTTTGCAAGAATGCGGTGGTGAATAACCATTGTTAAAACGGAAAGGCTTATCAATAAATTGGCGTTTGCCATGCTGTCGCCAATGGGTTGCCCGATTAGCATCATGGTCACATAGGCTCCACCAATAAGGGCTCCCCACCATGGTAAAACAAGCGCGGTCCAGCCAAAAGGCAGAAAAGTTTCCGGGTAGCGATTGAACGCAAGGCTGACCAGTGCGAAATAGAACATGGTGAAAACGAACAGCAGGCCAATAAATAATGGGGCTGCTGCTGTTTCGAACTTAAACCACAGAAAATGGCAGGAATACCGAGTGCTTTTAGCCAGGAACAACTGCGCGGTGTTAAACCAATACTGGTGCCGGAATGCCGTAAGGACTGGGCTGGTAGTGCCGGTGCTGTTCCCGTTTACCTGGTTGTTGTTTTCTATACTGTCCTTTTTGCTGCTGCCGGTTACCCATATCGGCGCAGTGATGATCCGGTCGCCGTCCTGCTGCGTAATGTCGAGGTAAAAGTAATAGGTGGTCTTTGGCGATAGGGTTTGCATAATCTCCAGTACCGGAACGCCTTCTGAGGAAAAAATGACCGTTGGTGGAGCGGGAAGGCCAAGCGTACCGCGATATAACTTTATGATGGCGACGTTATCTCCCCGGTCGGTGTCGCTCACGTTTGCGACAACGCGGCACTCCTTACCAGCCGCCACACGGCTGCCCATCACCTTTCCATCTATCGTAAATGTCACCTGGGCATTCCAATCGGTGGAGGCGTAAAACCGCTGGTGACGATAGGCGTCCATGATGGCTTGCCGGGTAAGGGAGGTTGCCAGCACAACGGTCCTTGATGCTGACATCCGTCCAAAAGTAGTCAGGTGATTGTCCTCGTCTATCGTGGGGCCGACATGATAACCCAATGCCAGTAATTTTCGATAATAACTATAAAACTGCAATTCCTGGCGATCGGGGTAATTAGTGGCGGGCGCTTTGTGCGGGCCACTGGCTACCGCTACACCATCAATTACCCGGTCAAACATTGGGTTATAGGGCTGGTCTAACAGATCGTTAAAATCAGCGTTGCCCGGATGAGCCAGCGTAACGACCGCATTAGGGTCTAGGGCTAACAACCCAAATACCGCGGCATAATTATTCCTCGGCGAAAACGTGCCGAAATTTCCGGCATCCCAGCCGATGAGTTTGGGGTAACCGTAAATCAACACATGCCCAAGTGTTTTGCCCAGTAAACCATATTCCATCCCATAAAGGCACACAAATTTGCCATCTTCGTTAGCGGCATCTGCTTCATTCATACCCCTGGCAAAATCTGCGAGATGCATATGCGCGCGGAGATGGTTATGATCGGAAATACCCAGGAAATCAAAATGTTGGGATTGTTTGGCAAAAGCATAACATTCTGCCGGTGTTCGGACATGCGAATGATGCCAATCCTGAGTGCCATCGGAAAAATGGGAATGTGCATGTAAATTCCCGTAATAGTAATGGTATTGCCCCCGAACGGTCTGGCAACTCACCAACAAAAAACATACTAAAGCCAGCAACCAACAGACAATTGATCGTATGGATAAAGGGGTATTTCTATTCGATGCGATAAAATAAGGTTTTGCACTAATTTACAAGTATTTACAAATACTTTTCAGCAATTAAAATAATTTTATTTTACCGGCTATCCTCAGGTGATTGTCAAGCGGATTTGACCGGGGGAGCCAATTTTGCAAAAAGGAATGCGATGGAGCAGTTAACATTTGAACAATTACCGCAAGCCGTGGAAAAGATCCTGTCCATTGTATTGCAAATGGAAAAGATCCTGCAAAACGGGCAGCAACGGGAGGAGGATCCAAGCGACTTACTCGATGTGACCCAGGCTGCCGCTTTTTTGAATTTGTCGGTGTCGACGATCTACACCAAAGTTTGCCGTGGGGAAATTCCAGCGCTGAAGCCGGGCAGGAGGCTATATTTCGATAAAAAGGCGCTGGTCGAATGGATCAAAAGTGCCAGGCATCCCAGCAATGCGGATATTGCCCTGACCGCCAGGGATATTTATACCAGGACCAATACCCGTTATCCTAAAAGAAGAGCCGTACGGTCTAATCTAACTTAATGATGATCCGGTTGGCGGCCTCCCGCTTCTTGGAGTCGATCACCTTGGTATAGATTTGCGTTGTTTTGACGTGTCGGTGCCCCAGCATTTTTGAGACCGTAAAGATGTCAGTACCTGATGCCAGCTGTAAGGTGGCATAGGTATGCCTAAAACTGTGGAATGTTATGTTTTTGCTGATGCCCGCTTTGGCCAGCCATTTCAGGAAAAAGACTTTCAAAGCAGAATATTTCAGGCCCTTAAAAACCTTCTCGGGGCCCTCGCCGCGAACGCCCAGCAGGGAACAGGCCAGGTCGGAAACAGGTAAGACCTCTGCCCCTGCTGTTTTTTCCTGGCGAAACTGGATATAGTAGCCACCTTCTTCGCCTCTTACTTCCGACCAACGGAGTGTCTGCACGTCAGAAAAACGTAAACCGGTTAGTCCCGAAAACAAGGCCGCCTTTTTAATTAAGTCATTGGATACAGGTGTTGCTGCCAATTTCTGGAATTCTTCGATGGTAAGAAATTCGCGGTGCGTTTCTTCATCCTTGATCGCCGGCGTCAGATCGTAAAGATTTCTATTGGTAAATCCGCTTTTATAGGCTTTGAGCAATACGTTTCTGAATTTACCAAAATAACTTACAGCCGTATTGACCGCGATCTTTTGGCTTCTGGGGCCGATCGCGGGGCCGCGGAGGAGGTAGGCTTTATAGTCTTCGCAAAAAACTTCGTTTAAATCGGCATATCGTAAATAAGTTCCGGCAAACTCCATGAAATATCGAAGGGCCATATTCCAGTTATCCGAGTTGCTGCCCATTTTCTGTGCCGCTACTCCCCGGAATAACTCAACAAAATTTCCATTTCTTTTCTCGTCCGAAAGGAAGCCGTAATCATGGTTCTGGATCTCCAGTTGCCTGGTAGCACGGACATGTTCAGCTAGCTTTTGTGTTTCTTTATTATGCCGCCTGTCCAGTTCGGATTTAGGCTTATCAAATAAATAGATCCCTAAAAATTCACGCCTGGTTAGCGTTCCTTTATCCGGATGCGGGATCGGTGGATAAAAATCAAGGTACAATGATGACCGGTCTTTTGTAATTTTCTTTTTCCTTAACGTCACTCTTGCCATAACTATTCATTTTTTGCCTTCAATAAAGTGTCGATCCTAGATTTCGGCACAAAAGCGAACTTGCCCATTTTCAACTTGGGGATATTGTTGCGCTTGATCAAATCGAACAATGCTTTTTCAGAAATACCGAACTTTTCCTGTATCTCAGCCATATGATAACAGGCCTCGACTTTTAATTCTTTTTGAATATCGGGTACAATTGGGACCGTGGTGGTTGGTAAAAATAATTTATCAATTTCCGTTCGTTTGATCAGTGTCTTTTTCAGCTTGATGTTGGATGCATTGATTTTGCCTTCGTTGATCAACGTGTAAATGGTTTGCCTGGAGCTGTTTAGTAATATGGCTGCGTCACGTACGGTCAGGAACTCTTTACCTTTTAGCTGCTCATGCGCGATCGATTTAACTGCCTGCACCTCTCTGTTGCTCGTTTCGATCTTGTTGTTTCTGAGTGCTGCTTTGTAAGCACGCCGGGCACAGACAAGCGAGCAATATTTTGTCACGGTGGTTTTCGCTTCAAATTCCTGCCCGCAATGCTGGCATATCCTCGAAACTTTTATGTTGGAACTCATATGGTGTTGTTATCTTCTGTTGTTTAGGTTTGTTCCAAAGTGTTTAATTTTGTCCAGTAATTTCTCCTTCATTTTGGACATGAGGTACAAACTCATATTTCGGGTACAAACCGTAGGCAAAAATGCTCAAAATCATGGCAAATTTCAAAATATGAGCGCAAAAAAGAAATCAACATAAAATGTTGATTTCAAGGCATTTAATTGCTATGATTTTGTGTGAAAATGGGGTGATTTTAACCGATTATTTGCCGATACAAAACTTACTAAAAATATTCTCCAGCAAGTCATCTGTAGTCACCGCTCCCGTAATCTCACCTAAGTAGTGTAAGGCCTGCTTAATATCCATTGATAAAAAATCGGATGTTACCGTATCCATACCGCCAAGCACTCTTGATAATGCCTCTTCTGTTTTTTGCAGTGCTTCCAGGTGGCGGATATTGGTTACCAGGGTTTCGTCGCCGGTTAACTTGTCTTTTATGGCGGCGTGATAAATTTTGGTCTTTAGGTCGTCGATATGGAATTTCTCTTTTGCCGATATGATCACTTCCCTTTGGGTATGCGGCAGCGCGGCTATTTCTTCGTTGTTTAGAAGGTCAATTTTATTGGCCACCACCATCATGGCGATACCGGGACCCTGTAAACTTTCAATATCCTGGTTAAGCTCTTCGAGCGTTATTTGTGAGGCATCATAAACATAAATCAACAGGGCCGACTGGCTGATTTTTTCCATAGTACGTTGTACCCCTATTTGCTCAATAGCGTCGGTAGCCTCGCGGATGCCAGCAGTATCAATTAGCCTGAAATTAATACCATGAATGTTCAGTACTTCTTCAATAGTATCGCGCGTAGTACCGGGTATATGGCTCACAATCGCCCGCTCTTCGTTCAATAAGGCATTTAATAAGGTTGATTTTCCGGCATTAGGACGCCCGGCAATAACGGTATTTACGCCTTGTTTAATGGCATTGCCGAGTTCAAACGAATTGATCAGGTTTACAATAACCTTGTTTATTTGTATAATTAAATTTTTAAGCTGATCGCGGTTAGCAAATTCTACATCTTCTTCGGCAAAATCAAGCTCCAGCTCAATTAGGGATGCAAATTGAACCAATTGATCGCGTAATGATTGCAGCTGACTGCTAAAACCACCTCTCAATTGCCGCAATGCCACCTGTTGCGATGCTTTGGAGTTTGAGGCAATTAAATCGGCCACTGCTTCGGCTTGCGAAAGATCAAGTTGACCATTTAAAAAAGCCCTCAGCGTAAACTCACCTGCTTTTGCAGATCGTGCTCCTTTTTTTATCAGCAACTTAATAATACTCTCAATAATATAAGCCGAACCATGACAACTGATCTCCACCACATTCTCGCGGGTGTATGATCGCGGGGCTATGAACAAGGAAACCAGTACCTCGTCCAAAATAACATCGCCATCAACAATATTACCAAAGTGAATGGTGTGCGATGCCTGTTTGGTTAAATCCCTGCCTTTAAAAACGCTGTTGGCAATGGTGACGGCATCCGGGCCCGAAAGGCGGATAATTCCTAAAGCCCCAATTCCATTCGGGGTAGCAAGGGCAACTATGGTTTCGCTGTTTGTCATTGAGTCATTGGGTCATTGGGTCATTATTTTTCAATGCTCCGTGGACCTTCAAGCGCAAAAATCGTCATTTAGGCTCAATCTTCCTAGGTCATCTTTTTGTCAGCTACAAATCACCACAAACTATGATCTATAAACTATCGACTATGATCCAAAAACCCTACCTTCGCCCCTAATTATGGTAACCTTTTTTGAAGCTTCGCTCGATACTATTTCTGTGCATCATGTTGGCAATCAAGCCCTAAATGAGCTCTATTCCTTGTCCGATCGTCCGATCACTTTAAAAGATGATATTATTCCTAATTTATTGATGCAATACTTCCTGAAACCTTTTGAAAAGGCTAACGAAGTGTATCATTTAACCCATAGCAGTGGCGATTTAAGTCTTAACGAGCTACATCATTTTGCCACGCAGGTGTTTGATGACAAGGAAAAGTTTCATGAAGCTTCGGAACAAATTGCCAAACATTTATTCAAGGTGGCTAATCATCCCAACATAAAAGGTGGCGAACTATACGTAGTGTATTTTAACCAGGTGCAAATTGAAGGTAACCCCTTAGATGCTATCGGCATTTTCAAATCAGAGAACAAAGAAACCTACCTCAAAGTATACCCTGATACAGGCGGTTTTCAGGTAGATTATGAGCAGGATGCCATCAACATTAACAAACTGGATAAAGGCGTACTGATATTTAATATCGAGAAAGAAAATGGCTATAAAGTGGTTGTGGTTGATAAAACCAATGGCGGCCAGGATGCCGCTATTTACTGGAAAGACCAGTTTCTACAACTTAAAATTCGTAATGACAGCTTTAACCAAACCAGCAATACCCTCGGCATCTACAAAAACTTTGTAACCCAAAAACTGGATGACGAGTTTGAAATGAGCAAGGCTGATAAAATAGACTTGCTAAACCGTAGTATGAAGTATTTTAAAGAGAAAGATACTTTTGATATGGATGAGTTTACCGGCGAAGTAATTGGCAATGAGAAAGCCATCGAATCATTCAAAAACTTTAAAAGTCAGTACGAGCAGGAGTTTGACACACCAATTGCCGATACTTTTGAAATTTCGGATAATGCCGTAAAGAAACAGGCCCGCGTATACAAAAGCGTTTTAAAGCTCGATAAAAACTTCCACATCTATATTCATGGCGATAATAAACTCATTGAAAAGGGCTTTGACGATGACAAACACATGAACTATTACAAAGTTTATTTTAAGGAAGAAGCGTAGGGTTCATTATTATATTTTTTACCTTTAAACATAAAACCAACCACATGTCGGGATTCGGTAAAACTATTAGACTATTCTTGGTTGAAGGAAATACAAATGGGCTGATATCAGCGGAGCTATCTAACTGGACAGGAAAGGCATTTAAAGTTCCTCGGATAAAAGTAAAAGAATACTTGTCCCGAGATGAATTTAAAAGCCCCGGAATTTATATTCTATTAGGAAAAAATGAAAGAAATGAAGATGCGGCTTATATTGGTGAGGGAGAGCCTGTTATTGACAGGATTAAAGATCATTTAACAAAAAAAGAGTTTTGGAATGAGGTTATATTATTTGTCAGTAAAGACAAATATCTAAATAAAGCAAGTATAAAATATTTAGAAAACAGATTACATAGCTTAGGCGAAACCGCCAACAGATATTATATTTATAATAACAACACGCCGACAATGTCGGGAGTTTCGGAAGCTGAACAGGCGGAGTTAGAAGAATTTCTATCAAATATTAAGCTACTAACCTCAACTTTAGGTCATAAAATTTTTGAAAATATAAGCGAAACAATTGAAAAGGATGAGAATAAAAATACAACTTTCATCTGCAAAAATAATGCTGGAGCATATGCACAAGGAAGTCCATCAACAGAAGGATTTATCGTATTCGAAAAAAGTTTATTTATAAAAGACCACCAAGCATCTCTAACAGAAAGCATTAGAAATGAAAAGGCAAAAATGTTAATAGATAATGTGTTAATAGAAAATGGAAATCTACTCTTATTAAATAAATCTTACACTTTCAATTCTTCATCCCGGGCTGCATCAATGATTTTAGGAAGGTCTGCAACAGGCCCTGGAGAATGGGCAACTGAAAAAGGCATTACATTAAAAAAAATCGAATCCCAAATTTAACAATATATTTCTGCTGCCGTTACGCCTATATTTCACAAACACTTCTTATAAAGTACTTTAAAACATAATTCATGTTGATAATTGGAGATTCTATAATCGAAAACTTTATCATAGGGTTATTTGATTAGTGAGTTCAATATTAACCTGTAAATAGAGCTTTTTCCTTTCTGCTTTAAGCTCTCAGCTCACAATAAATCAACAAATAAAAATTTTATTTGGAATTTACATTCCTAACACCCTATCTTTGAAACAAAATTTGGTAGCAATACCAATGATCATTACCTCCCAAACAGGTTTTGATTTATAAAGAAGCGGCGAGAGATCAGGCTCAATGACCCGCTGGCAACCCTTCAATATTGAAGAAGGTGCCAATTCCTGTCCCGGCAAATAACACCGGGGAATATAAATTAACAACCATGAAAAGTCTGATTAATTACATTCTGCAAAACATTTTTAAGGCACAACCTACTGTTACACCTGTGTATTGTTATAGCTATGCTAACAATGCCATGTGTATGCGCAGCTGTTGTTGAGCCTTAACACGTTTTAATTTTTCCCTTTCCCGAAAAAATACGTGTACGCTCACAAAAGGTGATCTTAATCATCTCTGTTGTGACCCCTATTAACTCAAACCATTAAAAACATCAAATAAGTAAAATAAAAATCCTTAAAAATCCTATGTCAGCAGAAAACTTAAAATTCGAAACGCTACAATTACATGCCGGTCATGAAATTGATGCTACCGGCTCGCGCGCCGTTCCATTGTATCAAACTACCAGCTATGTATTTAAAAATGCCGAGCATGGCGCCAATCTTTTCGCACTAAAAGAATTTGGCTACATCTATACCCGTTTAATGAACCCTACTACCGATGTTTTTGAAAAGCGTATTGCTGCCCTTGAAGGCGGTGTAGCGGCTTTGGCAACAGCATCGGGCCAGGCGGCACAGTTTATTGCCTTAAATAACATTTTACAGGTTGGCGATAACTTCGTTACCTCCCCTTTCCTGTATGGCGGTACCTATAACCAGTTTAAAGTTGCCTTTAAGCGCTTAGGGATCGATGCCCGTTTCGCCAAAGATGACACTGCTGAAAATTTGGAGAAACTAATTGATGGTAAAACCAAAGCCATCTATTTAGAAACCATTGGCAATCCAGGCTTTAACATTGCCGATTTCGACAAAGTTGCTGCCCTGGCCAAAAAGCACGATCTGCCTTTAATAGTTGACAATACTTTTGGAGCGGGTGGCTACCTGTTCCGCCCGTTAGAGCATGGAGCAAGCGTAGTAGTAGAATCAACCACTAAATGGATTGGCGGACACGGCACCAGCATCGGTGGCGCTATTATTGATGGCGGTAACTATAACTGGGGCAATGGCAAATTCCCACAGTTTACCGAGCCTTCCGAAGGTTACCACGGTTTGGTATTTGCTGATGTATTTGGCATTGGCGGTCCGTTTGGTAATATCCAGTTTATTATCCGTGCCCGTGTGGAAGGTTTGAGAGATTTTGGTCCATCACAATCACCATTCAATTCATGGTTAACTATTCAGGGTATAGAAACCTTGTCATTGCGCGTACAGCGCCATGTAGATAACGCATTAGAGCTGGCTAAATGGCTGGAACAACATCCCTTAGTTGATAAAGTTAACTATCCGGGTTTACCATCATCGCCACACCATGCGCTGGCAAAAAAATATTTAAAAAATGGCTTTGGTGCAGTACTAACATTTGAGGTTAAAGGCGGCAAAGATAATGCAGGCAGTGTTATTGATAACCTGAAACTGGTAAGCCATTTAGCTAATGTGGGTGATACACGTACACTGATCATCCAGCCATCAGCAACCACGCATCAGCAATTATCAGATGAAGAGCAACTATCTGCCGGTGTATTGCCTAACTCATTGCGTGTAGCCGTGGGTATAGAACATATTGATGATATTAAAGCTGATTTCGCGCAGGCATTTGCTGCCGTAGCAGAATTAGTTTAAGGCCATAAGACCAAAAAGCCGGAAGACCTGAGAGACCTTCCGGCTTAATAAACAGCATAGAGAGAGAATGAGTACAGAGATTTTTAAATACGAAAAGCCTTTCAAATTGGAATCAGGCAAGCAATTGACTGAGCTCGAAATTGGCTTTAACACTTACGGAACATTAAACAAAAACCGTGATAATGTAGTATGGGTGTGTCATGCCCTTACCGCAAATTCGGATGTTTTTGACTGGTGGAAAGGCTTTTTTGGCGAAAACGATTATTTTAATCCAAAGGATCACTTTGTGGTTTGTGCCAACATATTGGGCTCGCCGTATGGCACTACTAATCCTTTAAGCATCAACCCGATTACGGGGCATCCTTACTATTTAGCTTTCCCGCAATTCACTATCAGGGATATTGTAAAAGCACATCAGTTACTGTCCGAACATTTGGGCATAAAAGAAATAGGCATTTTACTGGGTGGATCTTTAGGTGGTCAGCAAGCAGCTGAATGGGCCATTATGGAACCCGAACGTATCAAAAACCTGATACTGATAGCTACTAACGCCCGCCATTCACCCTGGGGAATAGCTTTTAACGAGTCGCAGCGCCTGGCGATTAGTGCTGATCGTACTTTTTACGCTAACGCTCCTAATGGTGGTGCAAAAGGTTTAAAGGCCGCGCGCAGCATTGCCCTGCTCTCCTACCGCAACTACAAAACCTACGGCGTTACCCAGCAGGAAGAAAAAGACAATCATTTAGACGACTACAAGGCCGCATCATACCAAAATTACCAGGGCGAAAAACTGGTAAACAGGTTTAATGCCCACAGCTACTGGTATCTGTCAAAAACGATGGATTCGCACAATGTGGGGCGCAACAGACATGGCGTTGAAAAGGCCTTAAGCCTGATAAAAGCGCGCACGCTGGTTATTGGCATTAAGTCGGACGTGTTGTTTCCTATTGAGGAGCAGCAATACCTGTTTCAGCATATCCCCAAATCGGTTTTTGCCGAATTAGATTCGTTTTACGGACACGATGGTTTTTTAATTGAAACCGGAGTATTAACAAATATCATCACTTCCTTTTTTAAAACAGACGTAAAGGGGAAAATTATTGAATTGCAACGCACTGCATAATGAGTAAAAAATTAAACATCGGACTATTTGGCTTTGGCGTAGTTGGCCAGGGCTTGTATGACATTATTAAAACCAAACATCTGAACCTGGAGATCAAAAAGATCGCCATTAAAGATGCACACAAACAGCGTTCACTTCCTGCTCACCTATTCACTACTGAGCGCGACGAACTGCTGAACAACCCGGAAATAAACACTATTGTTGAGCTGATAAATGATACCGAAGCTGCTTTTGAAATTGTATCACGGGCGTTAAGTTCAGGTAAAAATGTAGTATCGGCCAGTAAAAAAATGATTGCCTTGCATTTAAAGGAGCTGATTGACCTGCAACAAAAACATGGCACATCGTTACTATACGAAGGTGCGGTTTGCGGCAGTATTCCCATTATCCGTAACCTGGAAGAGTACTATGATAACGAACTGCTGCACTCTATAAGTGGTATTTTTAACGGGTCCTCTAATTATATCCTGTCAAAAGGATTTAACGAGAACATGGACTACGATACCGCTTTAAAACAGGCGCAGGATCTGGGCTTTGCCGAAACTGACCCTACCAGTGATGTGGGTGGTTTTGACGCAAAATACAAGTTGGTAATAGCTGCTGCGCATGCTTACGGCGTAATTGTTAATCCGGATGACGTATTTAACCTTGGTATACAAAACCTTGCTGCTCATGATCTTCAATATGCACGCGAAAAGAACCTGAAAATAAAACTGGTTCCGGTAGCTAAAGAGTTGGACGATAATCACGTAGCACTATTTGTACTCCCTAAGTTTGTTAACGACAAAGAGTTTTTATACAACGTAGAATACGAATACAATGGCGTAATTGTGCAAGCCGCTTTTGCCGATCAGCAATTCTTCTTTGGTAAAGGTGCCGGTGGTCATCCAACCGGTTCAGCTGTATTATCAGATATTGCTGCACTGCGTTATGATTATGGTTATGAATACAAAAAAGCCAAGGAGCGCACCAGCCTTAACTTCACCAATAATATTGAATTGAATATTTATTTGCGCTATGAGGATGAAGCTTTGGTTGAAACACTGAACTTCACCCATATACATGAGCGTTATTATTCAGGAGGTTACAAGTTCGTTATAGGCAAAATCAACCTTCAAAACCTGATTGATAATCAACAACTGATAGCCAACAACAAAGCATTTGTTGCCTTTGCCGATCAGCTTGCCGGTGTAAACTTAGCCACCGAAACAGCTATAGTCGCTGAGGCATTTTAAAGATTTTATATTTTCTTATTTAGGTTTAATTAGTTTAAAAGGCTCCTGCAAAGGGGCCTTTTGTTATTAACATCTAATAATTAGGTTAATTCTGCCACAATTGTATCTTTGTAACGCTTAAACATAACAAACCATGAGTTTTGAGCAACTTCAACAACAAGTGGATTTCATCCACGAAATTGACAAAGTCAAATACATCCAACGCAAAACCAAGCTTTTTAATAGTAACCGCAATGAAAATGATGCCGAACATAGCTGGCACCTGGCTGTTATGGCTATTATTTTAAGCGGGCACGCCAATGACCAAATTGATTTATTAAAAGTGATCAAAATGCTTTTAATACATGATGTAGTTGAAATAGATGCCGATGACATTTTCTTATATGATACTATCCGAAGCCATACCAATACGGATGCCGAGCTAAAGGCGGCTAAACGCATTTTCGGTCTGTTGCCGCAGGCGCAAGCTGATGAATTTATTGCTATTTGGGAAGAATTTGAAGCTGGCATAACCCCCGAAGCCAAATTTGCCCGGTCAATGGATCGGTTTGAGCCGTTATTGCAAAATGTATCCAACAACGGTGGTACCTGGAAAGAGTTTAACGTAAAATACAATCAGGTAGTACAAAAGAAAAGCATCATTAAAGAAGGCTCGCAAAAACTATGGGACTTTGCCAAAGTACTGATCGACGAAAGCGTTGACAAAGGAATATTACTAAAAGCAGAACAGCAATAAGTTCAATTGTTAGCCGGATTATTATCTTTGCAGGCGTACCGCTATCAATTTAAGCTGATGAACAAACTTGCCAATCTTGTAAAAAACAAACCTTTTGTATTTACTTTGTACTTTGGCCTCAGCTTTTTTGCAGTTGGTAAAAGCGTACTGGTTAATCATATCCACAACAACTATTTTGTATATAAGTATAACTTCATCAATGTTATACATCAACATACCATTTTCGGTTATCAACCTCAATTTCAGGATTTAAACCACTACGGCCCGGTATTTGCCTTGTTGATGGCTCCATTTGCGCTATTGCCCGACGGTTTAGGGGTAATATTATGGGTGATGTTTAATGCCTGGATATTATACAAAGCAATTAAGTCGCTGCCGATAACAGAATATCAATACCTTGCTATTTTATTGATCTGCGCCCATGAGTTGATGACCTCATCATCAAACGTGGAGATCAATCCTTTTATAGGTGCACTGATTATACTAACTTATGTTTTTATAAAAAACGAAAAGGATTTTTGGGCAGCCCTGATGATTGTTGCAGGTACTTTTATCAAGCTTTATCCTATAGTTGGGCTAGCCTTCTTCTTCTTTTCAAAACACAAACCAAAGTTTATTTTAAGCCTGTTATTTTGGGCTGTAGTATTGTTTTTATTACCGATGGCTATTTCTTCGCCACATTATATCATTCAAACCTATCATGATTGGTATGGCGACCTCCTGCAAAAAAATACGGCCAATATCGGTCCAAGTCTGCAGGATATTTCTGCCATGGGGCTTATCCGTAATATATTTAACTACAGGCAATTATCAAACATTACCGTAATAGCACCCGGCATCGTTCTATTTGCACTTTGGTATTTAAGGGTAAAAGAGTACAGCACTATCCCCTACCAGCTGTTATTGCTGGCATCAACCTTAATATTTGTTATTATTTTCAGCAGTTCGTCCGAATCACCAACCTATATTATTGCTGTTGCAGGTGCAGGCATATGGTTTATGAACCTGGATAGGCCGGTTACCGGTTTCGAAATTGGTTTATTGGTTTTTGCCTTGATATTAACGGTGATGTCGCCATCAGACTTATTTCCACGATACATCAAAATGCATTACGTGGTGCCGTATAAACTGAAAGCCCTGCCAATTGTATTGATTTGGCTAAAGCTTATTTATGAAACCTTGTTCCGCAAATTCAACAAGGAACAAACTGTACAGAAGGTAGTTGCTTAACTATTTTTTAGTGTGATATCCATAAGCCATCAAAAATGCGATGCCGCTAAAGCCAAAAGCTTCAAACACGCTGGACACTTCATTACCCTGTAAAGAATGAGGATCAGCAACTGCTCGTGGAATATGCAGCAAAATGAGCCATAAAAATATCATCAGCGCAAGCAGCAAGGAGCTTAATTTGAGTTTTACCCGCAAAATAATGGCCAATCCCGAACAAATAAGGGCTGTCCCAGCAAAGTACGTCCAAAACAGGTGCCATGGCATCCAATTGGGTACCAGTGTTGAAATACCATCAGCATATAAAAAATGATCGATGCCAAAGCTGATCATTGTTATACAAAAGAAAACGCTTCCCAAAGGAATCAGTCTCTCTAGCAGCATGATTAATGAGTTTTCTTTGCCTTCATCTATTGTCATAAAAGATCCGGCCACAACAAATGCGCCGCCAGCAATAGCCAATTCTTTTAATGCATTTACCCAAACCCCAAAGTGCTTATAATACGGGTCAGAAATCAGCTCATAAGGGATTTGACAAACGCAAAACACCAAAAGCAACACGCCTCCTAAAATAAGTGATACGGGTCTTGATCCTATTTCAAAAATAATGGCCACGCCCGCAGCAATAAGTACGGCGCTTATAACATAAACGTAAAGTGCATAACCCGCAACCGACAAATGAAACGGTGGCAGAATTACCGGCCTGAAACCTTTATAAAAAATTTGTTGAATAGCCAGTGCAGCTATCATAATACCATAAGAAATACGAGCAGGCTTGATGAGGTTTTTCATTCAATGTAATTTGTGATTCTTTCAAATTACGGAATGAATTAAATAGCAGTCAATTCACGGCTTGTACATGTTGGTACAAAATTGTACAAGGCTAATAAACAACACTTTAAACTATACTGATAAAACAAAAAATCCCGCTTTAAGAAAAAAGCGGGATGGGTATTTAGGTTTACAATTCTCTTCCTGGATCCCAGTTTTCAAGGTAATCAGCAACACGTCTTACAAACGATCCGCCTAACGAACCATCAACCACCCTATGGTCATAAGATAAAGACAGGAACATCAGATGACGGATGCCAATCATGTCGCCCTGCAACGTTTCAATAACGGCGGGCTTCTTCTTGATAGCGCCAACAGCCAAAATAGCTACCTGCGGCTGATTAATAATAGGCGTACCCATTACATTACCAAACGAACCTACGTTGGTGATGGTAAATGTACCACCCTGCACATCATCTGGCTTTAATTTATTATTGCGGGCACGGCTTGCCAGGTCATTAACGGCTTTGGTAAGGCCTAACAGGCTTAACTCATCAGCCTTTTTAATTACAGGTACTATCAGGTTACCATTTGGCAAAGCTGTTGCCATGCTGATATTGATATCCTTCTTTTTGATGATCTGGGTGCCATTTACCTGGATGTTAATCATCGGTAAATCTTTAATGGCTCTTACAACGGCTTCAATAAAAATTGGTGTAAAGGTTATTTTCTCACCCTCGCGTTTCTCAAAGCTGTTTTTTATTTTTTCGCGCCACAAAACAATATTGGTAACATCGGCCTCAACAAATGAGGTAACATGCGGCGATGTATGCTTGCTCATTACCATATGGTCGGCAATCAGGCGGCGCATCCGGTCCATCTCAATAATTTCATCCTCGCCAGACATTGACTTACCTGCAACAACAGGAGTTACTTGTGGTTGAGACGCTGCTGTTGGAGCGGGCTTTGGAATATCGACAACTGGTTGCGAAGCGGCTATCACAGGTTCAGCAGCTTTTACTTCGGCCGCAGGAACTGCTTGTGGTGCCGGCTCATGAGTTTCTACAACAGGCTTCAAAAGAGGTTCTGCGTCAGGCTGTGTACTTTCGGTACCCAAAGATGATTTAAACCTGCTTTGAATATAAGCCAGCAAATCATCCTTAGTTAAACGGCCATCAGCGCCGGTACCAGGAATTTTATCCAGCTCGGCATTGCCTATACCTTCTTGTGCAGCAATATTTTTAACCAGCGGCGAGTAAAAACGTCCGCCATTTTTCGCTGCGTCATCGGCATTGGTGGTACCGGTATTTACCAATTGATCAACAAAAGGAACTGCTTGTGCAATATCAGAACGCTCCGCAAATACAGGCGGTGCGGCTTGTTCAACAACAGGCGCAGGCTGTTCAGCAATTACAGGCTCTTGTAAATTAGTAACAGGCTGATGTACTTCTTCATCCGGTTTTGGAGCTTCGGCCACGACTTCCTGATGTACAGGGGTAGCTATCGGAGCTTCTTTTTCCTCAGGTTCATCAGTCTCTATTATTGCAATAACAGCACCTACCTGAACTACATCATTTTCTTTATAAAATTGCTCAAGCAATTTTCCTGCAACGGGCGAAGGAACATCTGAGTCGACTTTATCGGTAGCAATCTCCATTACTGTTTCATCGGCTTCTATGTAATCTCCCGGATTTTTTGTCCATTTAATTACAGTTGCCTCCGCAACACTTTCCCCCATTTTCGGCAGTAACAGTTTATATTTAGCCATAGACAATATTTATCGTAATGGCCAAAATTAGCGGTTTTTATTGTTATTTATTGCTTTTCGTGAAGTAAAGTATTCAACATATTTAAGGCCGATATTGCGCTTCTTTCGATGTTTTGCTGGCGTTTGTTACCAAATGTTAATTTCTTTGCAATCGTTTTATCAGCATTTGCAACGGCAATCCAAACAGTGCCAACAGGTTTGTCTGGTGTACCCCCATCCGGGCCTGCAATACCCGTTATTGCAATAGCATAATCCGACTTAAAATTTAACAAAGCACCTTCAACCATTTCAACAACCGTTTCATTGCTTACGGCACCAAATTGTTGTATAGTTTCAACTTTTACACCCAAAATATCTTCCTTCAGCTCGTTCGAATAAGAAACCGTTCCACCAAAAAATACTTTTGATGAACCTGGATGCTGCGTAATGAGGTGCGAGATATAGCCACCCGTACAGCTTTCAGCTATTGACAACGTAAGATGATTCTGCTCCATATAATTTAATATGGCCTTTTCAATAGTAATATCCTCTTGCGCAGCAACTACATTTTTCACACGCTCCACTATCCTTGCGGCAAATTCGTTTATGTTATCGTTCAGCAGTACTTCATCCTCGCCGTATGCGCTCAGTCTTAGCCTTACCTGCCCCAGTTTTGGTAAATAAGCCAGTTTAATATAAGGTGGCAATGCGTCTTCAATATCTGCAATACGTTCGGCCAGGTACGACTCACCCTCCCCAACGGTTAATATGGTTTTATGAATGATGAACGGCAGTTTCAAGGTCGATTTTAGCTTTGGTATTACCGAACCTTCCATCATATACATCATTTCGTGCGGTACACCAGGCATCGACACATAAATGGTTCCGGTAACATTAAACCACATACCCGGCGCGGTGCCATTTTTATTTAACAGTACCTCGCAATTCTCCGGCACCTGAGCCTGCAAACGATTAACATCCAACATTGGCTGGTTATAGCGCGAAAAAATGTTAAGTACATTATCTAAAGCATCTTTATTTTCTATCAGTTGCACACCAAAATAGTCGGCCAAAGTTTTCTTGGTGATATCATCCTTTGTCGGACCGAGACCTCCGGTTATTAAAACAACATCAGCACGCTGACTTGCCTCCTTAAGCGCAGTTAAAATGTGTTTACGATCATCAGATACCGATGATATTTGTTTAACACGAATACCAATATTATTAAGCTCTCGTGCTATCCATGCCGAATTAGTATCAACAATTTGCCCTATCAATATCTCATCGCCAATGGTTATAATTTCTGCAAGCATTTTTATTCCGTAAAGTTTTGATTGCTGGTGTAGTCGCTTCTTTTGCTCAGTTTTAAGTCCTGCAGAATAGCTGCTTTTACTTTTAAGGTAACATTGTATGATTTGTAGAGCCCAAACGGCACCCATTGAAAGTTCAGGTCCCAGCAATGCAAATCCCGGTAAATAGAAAAGGAGGTAACGGCAAGCTTTTCAGCTCTGATATCGTAGTTGGTGTTATACTGTATTTTCCATTTGGACGTAAGGTTTACATCGCCGCTCAACATAATAGTATTGGTTGACGTGGTGCTGGTAAAATTATTGGTATAGCTATAACTATAATTAAACGAGAGGTTCCACGGCACATTGAAATCAACATAGGCACTTGGATCGCTATTAATAACCGCAAGCCTTTGAGCTTGCTGGGCGTTCATATTTTGTAGCGTATTGGTACCTAAGCCCTGCTGCACCGGCGCATGCGGACTAAAGGTTGTTGAATTTAAGCTCCCGCTGACGGAAAAATTGATGGTGGTAAGTTGGGGCAGCCTGCCATCCTGTAGTGTGTATCTATTAATTTCGCGGGTATAGCGCAATATCTGTCCGTTGGAGATGGAATCAAGCACCTGAGTTTCGTAGGGATTGAATGACCCGAAAATACTCAGGTTTAATTTATTGTTTAATATCCCGGTATGGGCCGAAAAAGAAATCGGCTGCAAATTAAGTGAGTCCTGGGCAAAATTGTAAAAGGTCGAAAACGTTAAACCGTCAAGTAACGAAACTTTCCTGTCTTTGCCCGAAGTATCCGTCGCCTTGGCTTTGAGTTTCATTTGAATGGTATTATCCAAATTAAATCCTATACCTGCCTGGCGCCCTGCTGATGGGAAACCGTCCTCAAAAATCGAATAATTCAAACTCTGGTATGGATAAGGTACCGTAGCATTGCTGATGGCAGTTTTATAATAGCCATAACCCGGCGCAGAAAAATCCGGATTGTAGCTAAAACTCAATGTCGGCGTCATTACATCTCTGATGGCTTTTACATTACCATTCTTAAAGTTGATAACACCATATACCTTTGTTGATAAACCGGTACTTAATGAATAAGTACCCGCTCTTCGGAAACCATTTACGGTATCAGTTACTATCGAATCCCCCTGGGTGGAGTTACTACCACGAGCAAAGCTTTTCCGTATAGTTTGTAAATACCAGTGTTCGGTGTAATTAACACTACTGCTGAATTGAAAGTATTTTAAGAAGTTTAAACTCAAACCAACAGGTATTTGGTGCACTATACTGGTTTGCAATCTTTTGAGCAAAGTATTACCCTGAAATAATTCAGATTCAGGTATAGCATTTATTTCGTTATTAGCCTGTAAACTATAACTAATGGTTATTTTTTGATACCATTTAGCATCTCCTACCCTCTCTTTTGAATCAAATGGGCTTAATGAAGCCATGGTGAAACTAAGCGTGGGCAAATCAAGCGTTACCGTTTTGGCAGTAAGATCCTGGCTATGTGAAAGGCCAACGCTTAAGTTAAAGGGTGTTCCGGCCCAGGTTTTGCTATAGTTTATGGTTGATCGTAAGTTATTTTGAGTAAGCGCCTGCAGGTTATAATTACTGGCAGACGGGTTATTCTGATAAAATGTTGACGTACCCGCGTTAACCGAAGCACTTAATGTACTACCGGGATTGGCGTTGGGATCCTGCGTATGCGTCCAGGTAATGTTAAAATCCTTTGTCGGTGGGTCGCCTTCCAGGCCATAATTATGTGAACCATAACTTAAGGATAAAGTACCGCCATATTTATACCGCTTTAAATAATGTAGGGTGGTATTTAACTCGTACGATCCTTTTGAATAAATGGTACCCATATTGGTTAAGTCCATATAATCGCTTATGCCAACATAATAGCCAAAGTTTCGCAAATAAAATCCCAGTTTTTGATCTTCGCCAAAGGTTGGAATAATTACACCAGAAGTACGGGTATCAGGCTTCGGGAAAAAGCCAAAAGGTATAGCGAGCGGTAATGGAATACCTTCAATTTCCAGATAAGCCGGTCCCGAAATAATACGATTCTTTTCGGCAATACCCCTCGTAATCACAATACCGAAGTGGGTATCCGGGTACGGCAAATCGCAGGTACTGAAAATAACATTCCTGTAAGCAATCTCTGTTTCATTTAGTTTTTTAGCCTGCCCGCCAGAAAGGTAACTTCCATCCTGATCTGATGCCGGATTGTAGAGTTTACCTTTTTTTGATTTATAGTCGAAAAGAAGCGAGTCTGATAAAAGCGGTTTTTCCTTCCCCTGTTTAGATATTGGCCTGCCAACATATCGTTTGGTTATAGGGTCAATACTTCCCTTGGCAAAGAGCAGGTGATTTTTTTTATCGAGCCTGATGTAATCAGCATCCAGCTCAAAATCGCCGTAAGTTACCCGTGCTTTACCATACAGATAGGTAATTTCATGAACATTATCTACAAAAGTGGAGTCTTCGGCGTGTGAAGTAACCTCTTCTTTCAAATCGCCCGAATTTTTTGAGGTATCGTTTTTGGCAGCGGTATTTTTTGTTGCAGAAGTTCCCTTAGATTTTTTACCTTTAATAACTTTCTGATTTTTAGTGGAATCTATCTGTATAATAGTATCTCTAATTGGTTTAAATCCCAAATGATTTGTGTAGTTAGCAGCATTTGCACGCGCCATTAAAATTATTGCAATAAGAAAAAAGATGCTTATGAATTTCAAAATCAATTATGAATAGTATTTTTGCAGATATAGTTAACAGCGTTCAAAAATAATGAAAAATAAGGCATTGAAAAGATTGATTTATGGTTTGTTGATAATAGTGGGTTCTTTACCGTCTTTTTCATTTGCATCAGGCAACTCTTTACAGACAGATACCGTTACTGGCACAGGCTATAAAATTAAAACCATAATAGTTGATCCCGGGCATGGCGGCCGTCCATCCGGTACAACTGGTACTTATTCTCATGGCGCATCTGGTTCATTTTCTACTGAAAGAAGTGTAACGCTTGCCCTGGCATTTAAATTGCAGGCTGAACTAGAAAAACAGTTATCAACTGTAAAAGTAGTATTAACACGCACTACAGAAGATGACGTTTCTTTACAAAGGCGTGCAGAAATTGCCAATGAAAATAAAGGCGACTTGTTTATTTCGCTTCACTGCAATTCATTGCCCAACAGGGGAGTTCGTGAAGTAGTTGGTCATAAACACCACAAAGCTATTTATAAAACAATTGAAGTTGCAGATCATTCCGGCCGGGGTGTTTTAATTTTGGTGTATGGTTTTCACCGTACTAAAGAAGAAGAAAACGCCATTAAACAAAACCTGATTGAAGGTGGTGATTCTTCGGAATTTGACACCAATCCTGATCCAAATGATCCGGCATCAATGATTTTAATGAATGAGTATAAACGCAAATACCGTAAACAAAGCATCCACCTCGCCGAGTTACTTGTTACCGAATTTGGTGCAGATGGACGAAAAATTGAAGGCATAAGAGAACAGGGAGTGCATGTTTTGTGCCACAGCGCTATGCCGGCAGTACTTGTTGAAACCGGTTATATTGATAACGCTGATGATGAGGCCTATTTGAATTCGGAACAAGGACAAAACGAAATAGTGGCATCCATCGTTAGAGCAGTACAGAGTTATAAGAACGAAGTTGAAGGAGTAACAGTAACACAACCGCAATAAAAATCTATCAAATTGAAAATATCAAACGAAACAAAAATTGGCGCACTAACCGCCATTGCCATAACCGTATTAATTTTAGGATATAGCTTTTTAAGAGGAAATGACATATTTTCCGGCTCAAATAAGTTTTATGCCGTTTATAGAAGTGTTGACGGATTATCCGTTTCCAAACCGGTATTGGTAAACGGATTTCAGATTGGCCGGATTTCTAAAATGACCCTTCGCCCCGACGGCCACACCATTGTTGAATTTAAAATAGAAAAGCAATATAGCGTACCTTCAAATACCCTTGCTAAATTGGTAAGTACCGATCTTTTGGGCAGCAAGGCAATTGTATTTGCATATGGCAACAGCAATACCTTTGCCGAAGATAACGACACGCTTAGGGCTGATATACAGGGAAGCCTGGCCGAAAGCCTGCAGCCAATCCAAAATAAGGCCGAAGCGCTTATTGGTAAATTGGATTCAACCCTGGGTGCTGTAAATAGGATATTGAACCCTACTTTTCAGAAAAATGTTGACAGAAGCTTTATGAGCATTGCCAACTCTTTACAAACGCTGGAAGGTACTACTAAAAAAATTGATGGCCTTATTGGAAGTCAAACCGAGCACATTAATGGCATTTTAACCAATGCCGATGCCGTATCTGCCAATTTAAAAACCAGCACAGATCATTTAAATGGCATTACCACCAATTTTGAAAAAGTGAGCAATGATGTGGCCAATGCCAACATCAAACAAACGCTTGACAATGCCAATAAAGCAATGGCCGATTTACAACAAACTATTGACAAAATAAACAGCGGCAAAGGCAGTATCGGTTTGTTGATTAACGACGATAAAATGTACAATAACCTGAAGGACGCTTCTGCAAGCTTGAATAATCTTTTAATTGACCTGAAAGCGCATCCAAAACGTTATGTAAGCTTCTCAGTTTTTGGGGGAAAGAAGGATTGATTGAAATTGGTGAATAGTTGATTGGGTTGATTTAGTGAGTGGTTGTTATGTTAGCTGATAAATAAACAAACTAATCAACCATTCACTAAATCAACTTACTCACCAATAATAAATGTCTTACCTTCAATTGCCAATTCTGTTTCGGGGAAAACACTTCGGGCTTCGTCCAGTAATTCATTGAGGGTTTTATAGCGGGCAGAAAAATGACCGATCAATAGTTTTTGTGCACCTGTTTTTAGCGCCACTTCAGCAGCCTGTAAGGCGGTGGTGTGTTGGGTGTCAAGTGCTCTTTCGAGCATATTATTTAAAAAAGTAGCCTCGTGGTATAACAGTGTAACGTTACTGATCTGCTTAAAATATGCCTCATTATACATCGTATCAGAACAATAGGCATAGCTTTTAGGGTCGTCAGAATCTACGGTTAAAGTATCATTTTTAAGCACAGTACCATCGGCAGTAGTATAATCAGCTCCTTTTTTTAAGGCAGAATAATATTCTACCGGTATCTTTAGTCTTTCCAGTTTTTCTTTCAGCAACTTTCTCAGTCTTTTCTTTTCCCTGAATAAAAATCCGGTACAGGCTATGCCATGAAATAAGGGAATTGTTTCAACAGTTACATCATGGTTGTCCAATATCACCTCTTTATCGGGGGTAGTGGGTTTAAATTCAAGGTTGTACTGCAAAACAGTATCCGAATAGGTTAGCTGTAGCTCAACTATTTCCTTTAAATGCGGTGGCCCGTAAAGATATAATGGTTTTGAACGGCCATTAAGATGCATGGACGATAATAAACCTACCAGTCCCAGATAATGGTCGCCATGGAGATGGCTAATAAAAATATGGTCGATACGACTGCCCTTTACATCAAACCGCAACATTTGCTGCTGCGTACCTTCGGCACAGTCAATCATGTACAGGCGCTCATTAATATTGAGTACCTGCGATGTAGGATTTCTGTTAAATATGGGGGTTGCGGAACTGCTGCCAAGTATTGTTAGCTCAAATTTCATACTTGGAATAACATCTGTTGGTTTATTTTGCTTCTCTCTTTAATTCTTTTTCTATTTCTTCACTAAAAATAAGGTCAATGGCTTCCTCAGGGGTAGGAACAATAGACAGCACATTATCCAATTGAGAAATAGTAATTAAACGGGACACTGCATCATTTAAACCGGTTAAAATAAAGTTACCACTTGCGTTTTTACATAAGCGGTGTCCAACCAACAGGCTGCTTAGTCCGGATGAGTCAGCAAATTTAACCTGTGAAAGATCAAAAATTATATTCCTCTGTCCTTCCGTATTGATCAGAATGAGCTCAGATTTAAGCTGAGGTGAAACAATTGAATTGAGTTTACCTTCATTCAGCTTCAATAAAATATATTTTTCGTGTTTGTCAACGGTAAATTTCATTGTTTATTCTAATTAAAAAGCTAAGATATAATTATTTTTGTGTTTAACTAAATTTTTTACAACGCTTTAAGCGCATTATTTATAGCTTTTTCTACGCGGTTTAATACGTTATCATCGCCTGGTTTAACAAAACTTTCGCCCGTTATTTGCTCAAACAGCTCAATATAGCGTTCAGAAATGGACTTTACAATCTCTTCCGTCATTAACGGTACAACTTGCCCGTCTTTTCCCTGAAAACCATTTTCAATTAACCATTTCCGTACAAATTCTTTTGATAATTGCTTTTGAGGCTCGTCATTCTTTTGCCTTTCTGCATATCCTTCGCTATAAAAATATCTCGAAGAATCGGGCGTATGAATTTCATCTATCAGGTAAATTTTTCCATCGGCTTTTCCAAATTCATATTTGGTATCAACCAGTATTAAACCTTGTTTGGCAGCAATTTCAGTACCACGGGCAAACAGCGCGTGGGTATATTTTTCAAGTTCAGCGTAATCCTCAGCCGAAACTATTCCTCTCGTTAAAATTTCCTCTTTTGAAATATCTTCATCGTGCCCTACCGATGCCTTGGTGGTTGGCGTTATAATAGGCTCAGGCAGCTTATCATTTTCTTTAAGTCCTTCGAGTAAGCTAACACCGCAAACCTGTCTTTTGCCCGCGCTATACTCCCTCGCTGCATGACCTGCCAGGTAACCACGTATTACCATCTCTACCTTAAACGGCTCACAAATACGACCAATAGTAACACTTGGATCAGGTACATTTACTACCCAGTTTGGCACAATATCGGCAGTAGCCTGCAAAAACTTGGCGGCTATCTGGTTTAAAACCTGTCCTTTATAGGGTATAGCTTCCGGTAAAACCACATCAAATGCTGATATGCGGTCAGAAACTACCATTACCAGATATTTGCTATCAATAGTGTATACATCCCTTACCTTACCTTTGTAAAAATTGGTTTGGCCCGGAAAATTAAAGTGCGTTTCTTTTATTGCGTTCATTCTTTTTAGGTTCTGAGATATAAGATCTATGATACTGTCTTTAAAACATGAATCATCTATATCCTTACTTAACTTCTGATGCAAAATTAGCTTTCTATCTCATATCTCACATCAAATATCTCACATCTCTATTGTATATCGCCGTAAGCCTCTAATATCTTGCGTACTAGCTTATGCCGTACAACGTCTTCGCCGCTCAGGTAAACTATTTCAATTCCCTTAATGTCGGTCAGTATCCGTAATGCGGTATGCAGGCCCGATTGTTGCTTTTTAGGTAAATCTATCTGCGTTACGTCGCCGGTTACAATAAACTTGGCCGATGGCCCCATACGGGTTAAAAACATCTTCAACTGCATGTCTGTAGCATTCTGGGCCTCATCCAATATCACAAAACAATTATCCAGTGTTCTACCACGCATAAACGCCAGCGGAGCGATTTCAATAGTACGGTTTTCAAGATACAACTTCAACTTTTCGGCCGGAATCATATCATCCAAAGCATCATACAAAGGACGCAGATAAGGATCTATCTTTTCCTTCAGGTCGCCGGGTAAAAAACCAAGGTTCTCCCCTGCCTCAACCGCCGGCCGGGTTAGTATAATACGTTTGATGTCTTTATTTTTTAGTGCCCTTACCGCTAATGCAACCGCAGTGTAGGTTTTACCGGTACCGGCAGGCCCAATGGCAAAAAGGATATCGCTTTTGTTTATACAATCAACCATTTTACGTTGGTTGGCTGTACGCGCCTTTACCATTACACCATTCGGTCCAAACACAATAACCTCGCCACTGGCAAATTTATCGGTAGGGCCGTTATCGGTAGTTGTATCAGAAGCTTTTGAACCTAAAATACGCTCCAAATCGGTTATGTTGAGATTTTCAAATTTCTCCACATGCGCTAGCAGGTGCGAGAATTTCTCCTGGAAAATATTGAGTTCATTATCGTCACCCAAAACCTTCACCTCGTTACCCCGCGCTACTATTTTCAGCTTTGGATATTGTTTTTTAATGATCTCAAAATGATCATTATTAGGTCCCCACAATACCGCCGGGTTGATCTGTTCAATTGACAATTTAAGCTCGTTCAATACAATTTGATTTATAGTTGCAGATTTTTATGAATTAAAAATTGAATATTTGTAGCTCTAAATGCTTCCACAAGATTAGTGATAAATATTTAAAAAATTAATGGCAATAATAACTTTAACTACTGATTTGGGCGATAAAGATATTTATCAGGCGGCGTTAAAAGGAAGCATCCTGAAATTATTGCCAACAGTAAATATTGTTGATATTACCAATAGTGTTGCCGCGTACAATATACAACAGGCTGCATTCATTTTGAAAAATAGTTTCTACTATTTTCCGGATGATACCGTTCACTTAATTGGCATTGATACCGTTTATAATGATGATACCCGCTACCTGGCTATCCGGTACAAAAATCACTATTTTGTAGGGGCCGATAATGGCATATTCTCGTTAATGTTTGATCAGGAAGCTGATGAAATTGTTGAAATAAACATTATGCAGGATCTTAAATTTCTGCACTTCCCGCTGGCCGATATTTTTGTAAAAGCCGCCTGTCATTTAGCTAAAGGAGGCAAACTAACCCAAATTGGTATCCCGGTAAGTGATATTGAAAAGAAAATGACCTTGCAGCCGGTAATAGAAAAAAACCTGATTAAAGGTGTGGTGATTTATATCGATTCCTTCCAGAATGTGATTACTAATATAACCAAGGAGTTTTTTAATACCGTACAGCAGGGTCGCCGGTTTATGCTTTCATTTAAACGTAACGAAACCATTAACCACCTGAGCTGGCATTACAACGAGGTACCCGAAGGCGAAAAACTTTGCCTGTTTGGCATTAGCGATCACCTCGAAATAGCCATTAACAAAGGCAATGCAAGTGGTTTATTAGGATTGAATTTAGGCGATAGTGTGATTATTGATTTTCTTGATGCATGAAGAAACTGACCCTGTTTATATCATTTTGCTTTTTATGCATAGTTGCCTTTGCACAGGCAAATACCGACTCATTGGCTTACCAGCTTCAACGGAAAAAGATCAACAGTATGCTGGCTCAGCGTACCGTTAAATTTGGGCAGTACGACCAGAGTTTAAGCATGCATACCGGCATATTCGGCTTTCAAACTAAAAAAGATATCCGTCGATCCAACGATATTTTAATGGATATTGTTAAAACTGATGATGACATCTACAAAGAGCTAAAAATACTGCTCGATCTGCGCACCTTTCAGCAAACGCAGGTGCAAACCCACTCTAAAGAAACCGAGGATAACACCATCGGCTTTATGACCACCATTAACAAGCTCCGCAATCAGGTTGATCAATTGAAGGTCGATGCTGCAAAACGACAACAGGAGCATGATAAGACGGTAAGCTGGCTCATATTATTGACAGTTATCCTACTGGTTACGACCATCTATTTTGCTACGCGTAAACGAAAAGCTTAATTTTAATATTTCTTTTCAGGATATTTAAAATGTTAAGGCGTATCAATCGTCTTGATGGATAGTAACACCCATCATCACAAAACAAAAATGGCAAGAGGACGACTAAACAGTGGTAACGCAGCGGAGAAAGATTTACCAAAGGCAAAAATAAACGGCAAAAGTTTAAAACAGGTAGCCCGGCTGCTATCGTATGTTAAACCATACCGGGGCAGGTTTATAGCGGCCATGTTGTTTTTGTTTCTGTCGAGCCTGGTTGGGCTGGCATTTCCCCAGTTTTTAGGTGCTTTGATTGATGCTGCACAGGGGAAGCAAAAGTTTTCATTTTTACCCGGCACGCTTAATGGTATTGGCCTGATAGCATTGGTAGTTTTACTGGCACAAGCATTTGTATCATTTTTTAGAGTGATTTGGTTTGTGCAGGTAGCAGAACGATCATTAGCCGATATAAGGCGCGATACTTACTTTAAATTGATCACCCTGCCCATGAACTTCTTCTCTAACCGCAGGGTTGGCGAGTTGAATAGTCGAATCTCTGCTGATCTATCGCAAATACAGGATGCCATTACCACTACCCTTGCCGAAATGATAAGGCAGTTGATATTGCTCACCGGCGGTATCACTTTTCTGATTATTGTATCGCCGCGACTTACTTTAACGCTATTAATGATGATGCCGGTATTGGTGGTAGTTGCAGTGGTTTTTGGCAGGTTTATACGTAAACTATCGCGCCAGGCACAAGATAAACTGGCCGAATCAAACACTGTAGTTGAAGAAACCCTGCAAGGCATCGCCAACGTAAAGGCATTTGTTAACGAAGCTTTTGAAGCTGGCCGCTATAACAGAAACCTGCGCGATGTAGTCAAGCTCGCTGTTAAAGGCGCCAAATTCAGGGGCTTATTTGCTTCATTTGTTGTTTTTTGCCTTTTTGGCGCCATTGTAGCCGTAATTTGGTACGGATCGGTAATGGTTAGTCACCACGAATTAACGATCGGTAAACTCATTCAATTTGTTATTTACGGGGTCTTTGTGGCAGCATCAATGGGTAGTTTCCCCGAGCTTTATGGCAATATACAAAAGGCGGTTGGTGCCAGCGAGCGCGTACTGGAGATATTGGACGAGGCCGGTGAAGATGTATCCATCAACGAGGCCGATAACGCCATCAAACATAAAATAGAAGGTAATTTATCATTCAGCAATGTGGTTTTCGCCTACCCATCACGACCGGAGCTTACCGTGTTAAAGGATATATCATTTGATGCCGCTGCCGGGCAAAAGGTGGCTATTGTGGGGCCAAGCGGTTCGGGCAAATCAACTATGGCTACGCTGATATTGCAATTTTATCATCCGCAAAGTGGTACCATTTATTTTGATGATAAACCATCAGAGTATTTCTCATTGACCGATATCCGCAACCAGGTGGCTATTGTGCCCCAGGATGTAATGTTATTTGGTGGCACTATACAGGAAAACATCGCCTACGGCAAACTAAGCGCCTCAAAAGAAGAAATTATACAGGCCGCCCAACGTGCCAATGCCCATCAGTTTATCACCTCCTTCCCCGAAGGGTATGATACCGTAGTTGGCGAGCGTGGCGTAAAGTTATCTGGCGGTCAAAGGCAGCGGATAGCCATAGCAAGGGCATTGCTTAAAAACCCAGCTATACTAATACTGGACGAAGCTACCTCATCGCTCGATTCTGAATCTGAGCGCCTGGTGCAGGAAGCTTTGGAAGAGCTGATGAAAAACCGTACCTCCATCATCATCGCCCACCGCCTGTCAACCATTCGTGAAGCAGATAAGATCATTGTGCTGGAAAAAGGGCAAATTATAGAATCAGGCAATCACCAGGAGCTGATCAACAATGAACAAGGTTTGTACAGATATCTGAGTAGTTTACAGTTTGAGGTGGGGTGAGTTGGTTGAATTAGTTCGATTGGGTTGATTGAGTTGATTGGGTGTCAGTAGTTGATGTTTCATAGATTATGGCACAGAAGGACTGGAGCTTCACCAACTATGTCATTTCGAGTGATAACGAGAAAACTTTTGCGATATGCCATGCGAACTATGCAGAGCGGATTATGCCAAACGTGATGCATGGCGCAAAAGATTTCTCCTCGGTACCCTCATTCGAAATGACAAAATGTAGAAAAATGGATGATAAATAACCCTTCTTATAACAATTGTAACGGCATATTACAGCCGTTATAAACCATCCACCCCCAACGAACCAATGACCAATGAACTAATGACTCAATGACCAACCCTAAAACGGCTGCTCATCATCAATATCATCCATTCGCGATGGCCTGATGATAAAGTTATTGGGCTTTTCAAAATCTTGTGATGGTGCTAAACCTGCAAAGGCATTGCCCGGCGAGAAGCCGCCATCCATACCGGTATCCAAATCGGTAAATTTAACGTATTTACCTACGAATTTGAGCCTTACCCTCCCCGTTTCACCATTACGGTGCTTGGCTATAATTACCTCACCTACGCCTTGTGTAGGGTTGTTATCCTCATCAACTTCCAAACCATAATATTCAGGTCGGTAAAGGAACAATACCATATCTGCATCCTGCTCAATTGATCCCGACTCACGCAAATCTGATAGCATCGGCCTTTTTGAACCACCCGGCCTGCTTTCCACCGCACGACTTAATTGCGATAGCGCAATTACCGGCACATTTAACTCCTTCGCTACCGATTTTAAAGCTCTTGATATACTACCAATTTCCTGTTCACGGTTACCACCACCTTTGGCATCGGCCGCTTTACCATGCATCAGCTGCAAGTAATCGATGATGATTAACTGGATATCATGCTGTGCCTTTAAACGGCGGCATTTGGCTCTAAATTCAAAGATATTTAGCGCCGGTGTATCGTCTATAATTAACGGAGCGGCTTCCAACCTGCTTATTTTAGAGTGTATTTGTTGCCACTCCCACTCTTCCAAACTCCCTTTACGGATTTTTTCCTGCTCAATTTGTGCCTCGCCTGATATTAAACGATTAACCAGCTGAACCGACGACATCTCTAACGAGAATACTACTACCGGCTTATTAAAATCAACCGCGGCATTACGTGCACAAGTTAGTACAAATGCTGTTTTACCCATTGCAGGGCGGGCAGCTATAATTACCAGATCTGATTTTTGCCAGCCCGAGGTCATTCTGTCCAGATCAGTAAATCCGGATGCAACACCTGTTAGGCCATCCTTTTTATCTTTAAGAGATTCAATTTCCTTTAAGGCCTCATGCATCAGGTCATCCATCTTACGCGAATCACGACGCAAGTTGTTTTGGGCGATGTCGAACAGGTTCTTTTCTGCCTTATCCAGCAAATCCAAAACGTCCGTAGTATCTTCATAAGCGCTCTGGATCACCTCAGTTGAAATGCGGATCAGTTCGCGCTGAATGTATTTTTGGATGATGATACGCGCATGGAACTCAATATTAGCGGCCGATGCTACACGGTTAGTTAACTCGGTGATGTAATAAGCACCGCCAATCATTTCCAGCTCACCTTGCGAGCGTAGCTGCGCCGTAACCGTAAGGATATCCACCGGCGACGATTTCTCGAACAACAATCGTATAGCCTGAAATATTTTCTGGTGGTTATCTTTATAAAACACCTCAGGTTTTATGATATCAATAACGGAGGAAAGGGCATCTTTCTCCAGCATCAGAGCGCCCAAAACTGCTTCTTCCAGATCTATTGCCTGGGGTGGAAGCTTACCTAAACCACTATAAGGAGTCGGGTTAGTTACTCGGTTTCTGCGCTCGTTGGTGTTAGGCTTATTTAAGGGAGTATCGTTCTCAAAATTCATCGTAACAAAAATATACAAAAGAAACTTGGTAAGGCTTTTGATTTTATAAACATCGCATTTTAGACAAAAAATAAATCTATCCAAACGCCCTGCTTTTTAATAACATTGTTTTTGTGCCGATGTTAACAACTTGTTGGTTCTTTTACATCAACCTGATTATCAATATCAAAAAAAGGTGTTAATAAGTTTAAAGTGTTAGTTATTATAAAAAAAACCAATGTGGCTAATCGGTTCAATTAGTGCTAAATCAATTAATATAGCTACTTTTGCTTTTTAGTAAAACATCCAAAAATGAGTTATAATTCAAGGCCCGCACGTGAAAGCAATCAAATGGTTTTTGGCATTCGCGCTGTTATTGAGGCTATCCGGTCGGGTAAAGAAATTGAGGCATTGTACCTGCAACGCGGTCTTGGTGGCGGCCTGCTTACCGAGCTAAAAGAGCTAATGAACGAGTACCAGCTAACCGGTCAGCAAGTGCCCGTTGAAAAGCTTAACCGCCTTACTCCCAAAAACCACCAGGGGGTAGTAGCCTTTATATCGCCCATCACTTATCATAAAATAGAAAACATTATTCCGCAGGTATTTGAAGATGGAAAGGTGCCGCTTATTTTGGTGCTTGATTCAATTACCGACGTGCGCAACATGGGTGCAATTGCCCGTACCGCCGAGTGCGCCGGCGTACACGCCATTGTAATACCCGCCAAAGGATCGGCACAAATAAACCCCGATGCTATAAAAACATCAGCAGGTGCCTTGTATAAAATACCGGTATGCAGGCATGATAACCTGGTACAAACCGTGAAGTTTCTGCAAGAATCGGGCTTACAGCTGGTTTGCTGCACCGAAAAAACCACCAACGATATTTACGCCCCCGACTATACCGCCCCTACCGCCATCATCATGGGATCGGAAGAAGACGGTGTACGCAACGAAATTATCCGCATTGCCGATCACCTGGCTAAAATACCCATGTACGGCGAAATTGAATCGCTAAACGTATCTGTAGCTACAGGCATTATTGTTTATGAAGCTATAAGGCAGAGGTTGTAGTTGGATTGGGTTAGATTGAGTTGATTAGGTTGGTTTGAGTTGGGTGAATTAAACCGCTTTGTCATTTCGATCCGCCTACTGGCGGAGAGAAATCTTTTTCGATATGTCATGCGAACTATGCAGAACGACCTATTCAAGGCGATAATGCACAGCGCAAAAGTTTTCTCCTCGGTACCCTCGTTCGAAATGACATGGGCAGTAGGCTCTCCCTTACCGTCCGTCTGAAGCGGAGCGCAAAGTATAGCGCAACACTACGAACAATGGCTCATCCTATCGCCTCAATCACCCTACTCAACCCAATCCAACTTAATCAACCTACTCAATCCAACCTAATCAACCCAATCAACCCAATCCAACTTAATCAACCTACTCAACCTAATCAACTACTCCACTAAACCATCACCCCAATATCACCTTTTACCTTCGGGCTTTTACGTTTAAGCGTAAAACCGTACTTTTGCAGGCTTATGGCACACCAGATACCGGAAGATGGCACATTGCTTCCATTAATGGAAGAATTTTATACGATACAGGGCGAAGGATTTAACACCGGCAAGGCTGCATATTTTATTCGCCTGGGTGGCTGCGATGTAGGCTGTCACTGGTGCGATGTAAAAGAAAGCTGGGATGCCGAACTGCATGCCCTTACTGCTGCCGATCAGATTGTTGCCCATGCATCTATCCACCCCTCAAAAGCGGTGGTAGTTACTGGTGGCGAGCCCTTAATTTATAATTTGGATTACCTTACTGCCGGCTTACAGCAAAAAGGCATCAAAACATTTATAGAAACATCGGGCGCTTATCCCCTTTCGGGTAATTGGGATTGGATCTGCCTATCGCCCAAAAAATTTAAGGCGCCAATGCCATCCGTTGCCGAAAAAGCCGACGAGCTAAAGGTGATCATCTTCAATAAATCAGACTTTGAATTTGCCGAGTATAATGCCAAGCTGGTATCCAACACCTGCAAGCTGTACATGCAACCCGAGTGGTCAAAATCAAAAGAAATGATTCCGCTTATTGTTGATTATGTAATGAATAACCCTCAGTGGGAAATATCATTACAAACACATAAGTATTTGAATATTCCGTAAGGATTTGAGAAGCAAGAAGGAAGAGTCAAGATACAAGAACCAAAAAAGGAAGATTCAAGATGCAAGAACCAAGAGTCAGGATATGGATTTAAACGAATTCTTGTTTCCTAATTTTGTTCCGCATCTTGGTAATTGACTATTGATTCTTGTATCTTGATTCCCGACACCTTGCATCTTAACTTTCGTATCCTAACTCCTGCATCTCGATTCTTGACTCTTACATCTTGACTCTACCCATAATAAGTGTAACTTAGATTTATATTTTACCAGTTATAATGAGAGTTACTACCTGCTCAATATTGCTCATTTTTTTATCGGTTTTTGTAAATGCCCAGCAAAAACAGTACACTACCAACAGTAAAGCGGCCATTAAATATTTTGTTGAGGCCAACCATGCCTTAGATGATAATATGTACGATGAGGCCATTGACGAGCTTAAACAGGCTGTTGACGAGGATAGTAAATTCATTGAGGCACACTTGTTACTGGCCGATATTTATCATTCCAAAAGGCTGTTTCAACCCGCTACCGAGCAATATCTTAAAGTAGTTGCGCTAAACCCCGAATTTAACCAGTCGGTTTACCTTAAAGCCGGCGAAGATGAAGTTAACCAGGCTCATTATGACAATGCCCTTAAGCTGCTACAAAAATACCTCAGCTATCCGGCGCTTGCAGCCAAAAGCAGTCAGCTGGCGCAGTTGTTGGCTGCCGATTGTAGCTTCAGCTTAAATGCTATGGAGCACCCGGTACCCTTTTTGCCGGTTAACATGGGGCCTGCTATAAATACTGCCGATGACGAGTACCTGCCCGTTACCACTGCCGATGAAACTACGCTAATATTTACCCGCAAAATAAACAATAACGAAGATTTTTATAAGAGTATTAAGGTTGATGGTAAATGGCAAACAGCCACCTACCTGAGCGACCGTATCAACACGCCTGAGTATAACGAGGGGGCACAATCCTTATCGCAGGATGGTAAGTTTTTGTTCTTTACCGGCTGTAATCGCCCGGATGGTTTAGGTAGATGTGATATTTATGTAGCCCAAAAGAAAGGGGATGATTGGGGCAAGCCATTTGATTTGAGTCCGCCGGTGAATACGCCGGGATGGGAGGCTCAGCCCTCTATCAGTGCCGATGGTCGCACGCTGTACTTTGTGAGCAACCGTGCCGGTGGTTATGGTGGTTACGACATCTGGAAATCGACCCTTACCGATAAAGGCTGGGGGGAGCCCGAGAACCTTGGGCCTAACATTAATACGCCTTATAACGAGCAATCGCCGTTTATACATGCTGATGATAGCACACTGTACTTTTGCTCAAACGGGTGGCCGGGTTTAGGTGGGATGGATTTATTTGTGAGCCGTATGGGTAAGGATGGCAAATGGCAAAAGCCCGAGAATTTGGGTTATCCCATCAACTCCAACGGTGATGAAAGCGGACTAACAATAAGTGCCAACGGCAAGGATGCATTTTTCTCATCAAACAACCTTAATAGTACCGGCGGCTATGATATTTATACCTTCGAGCTACCCGCCAACCTTAAACCGAAGCCTGTAACCTATGTAAAAGGCAAGGTGAGCGATGCTAAAACCCTGCAACCACTAGAAGCTGCGGTAGAGATCATCAACCTGCAAAAAAATACGCCCGTATACCAGGACTACAGCGATCCGCAACTGGGCGATTTCCTGGCTACCCTTGTAGTAGGCAATGATTATGGCCTCAATATTTCAAAAACGGGATACCTGTTTTACTCGCAGCATTTCTCGCTGGTAGGGCATGAACCTGCCGATCCGTTTAACATTACCGTGCTGCTGCAACCTATTGAAATTGGCGATAAGGTGATACTGAACAATGTATTTTTTGATACCAATAAGTTTAACCTGAAGGATGAATCGGTAGCCGAGCTGCAAAAGCTGGTGGAGTTTTTGGGCCTTAACCCTACCCTTCACATCGAAATATCCGGCCATACCGATAACGTGGGTAATGATGCCGCCAACCAAACGTTATCCGAAAATCGTGCAAAAGCGGTTTACCAATACCTGGTAACCAACAAAGTTGACCCTACCCGACTAACCTACAAAGGCTACGGCAAAACCCAACCCATAGCACCCAATACCACCGACGATGGCAGGCAAAAGAACCGCCGCACGGAGGTGAAGATTGTGGCGAAATAGTTCATGGTTGATGGTTCATTGATCATGGTAGAAGGGGTTGGAGCTTCACCGACCATCTCATTTCGAGTGATAACGAGAAATCTTTTGCGATATACTACGCGAACTATGCAGGACGGGTTACGCCCGCGTTAATGCCTGTCGTAAAAGTTTTCTCCTCGGTACCCTCGTTCGATGACATGATGTAGAAGAATGTGTACCGCTTTTTGTAATGCGTGTAACGATTGTTATGGAGTGATGCAGCCGTTATAAGATTACGTTTAAATGAGTTCTGTATCGTCCGCCAATGGCTATGATCTATGAACCATCAACCATGAACTAACTTACAAATACTCCGCAGGTATCTGGTGATTTTCGTTTTCGTCCGCCCAGGCCATGGAGGTTATTTGCCAGTTATCATCAACCTGTATAAATTGAATATAGTTGATACCACGGGGTAAATTGGCGGTTTGATAATCAGAAAAGCTGTATTCGTAAACGCTTACGCGCTGGGCTATTTTGCCAAATACTTCGGTTTTTGAGTATAGCTCGCGCTGCATAAATTGTTTTAATGTACCGTCGGCCAGTTGCGTTTCAAGCGTTTGTATAAATGTTTCGGCAGTAAACATTATGGGTTTGGCAAAGCTGTTATTGATCAGCACCCCTTCGTCAAAAAACAATATTTTAACGGAATCCAAATCGGGCATTTCCCCGTCCTGAAAGCTGAGCGATTCGTAAAAATCTTCAGTTATGTAGTCAATTGCTCTTACGTTCATCATTTTAGTGCTTGTTTTAACTTATCCCAAAAACTACTGATGCCGATGTAAATCCCGTTATGCTGTATCTTAACCGGGAAAGTGTCAATATAGTCGTTCTGTCCCTCGCTACCCTTACCACTATGCAAATCATATGAATAACGGTGAACAGGGCAAATAAGTTTTTGATTTTTGCACCAGCCCAAACTCAGGTCGCCGCCAGCATGCGGGCATCGTGCTGATAGGGCAAATATATCACCTTCGTATCCAACAACACAAATGCTTTTACGGCCTGCTTTAATTTTTTTAATAAATGTTTGTTGGGGATCAACGTCAGGTATTTTATACCATTTCTTAAAACGCTAATAGTCAATCTTAAGGTTCATTACCGATGGATTTTTAATCACATCGTCCATATTGGTAATGAGTGTTACGCGCTTTCTATCGGCTGATAGAATGGCTTTGGGGTTATTTACCTTTTTTATCGGTTTGGCAAAATTGAGTACCACTTTATAAGGCATATCAATCAGCATAGCCTTAGCCATGGCAAAGGTCGATGAGGTTCTTTTTAAAAAGGCATTAAACTTAGCCTTATCAATTATGCGGTAAAATTTATGCGGAGTAACCTCGTAAAGGTAGTAGTCTTCGCCGGCTAATAGCTGTTGGGCATCAAAGCCCTTGGGGTTTTTATCGGTTTTGGTAACGCCGCTAAGCTGACTGCTCATGGATATTTTTGACAGGTGCTGCAAATAATATTGCAAATCAGCCGGACTTTTAGCATGGTGATTAATGGCAATCTTCATGATGTTTTTAGGCAGATTCATCTTTACCGACAGATTGCTGCTCTTAGCCATATCAGCTTCTTCAACCGTCATTTTTTGCTGCGTACTATCCGGCAAAGCCGAATAAAAATTAAGCGTTGTATCCTTTACGATGGAGAATTGAGGAGTTGATTTAATGGAATCGGTCATCAGATTCATCAATACAGATACGGCGCTGCTCATATCAAAACCATACACTACGTTGCATGAGCCATCGGCCTTAAAATCGTACTTTTCTTCAATATCAACACAGGACGAAAAGCAAAGCACTATGAAAAACAGCAGGAGGTAGTATAGTTTTTTCATAATGCTAAATTTGAAGTAAGTATAATGAAAAAAGCTGAAAATGCAAAGGGGTTGTTGGTTGATTGGGTTGGATTGAGTTGATTAGGTTGATGAAAGGTTGGGTTGGGTTGCTTTGTTCCTCTCCGCACGTCCTTGTGAGGTACGAAGCCATCTCTATGCAATACAGGGCGAAGAGAAAAGTCGTAAACCATGCATGTTTGACCGAATTACCTAACCCTTACAGCAATGACGCGTAAAGAGGATTACCTTCCTACCATGATCTATGAACCATCAACCATGAACTGTCCCGCCAATGCCCCAATGAACTAATAACCAAATGACACTAATGAACCTTAAATATACTTCGTGCCAAACTTCTGCTTCACATCGGCAACAACCTTTTTAACGTTTTGCTCCTGATCGCGGGGACAAATAAGCAGGGTATTGTTTGATTCTACTACAATGTAATCATGCAGCCCCTGCAATATCACCAGTTTTTCTTCGGGTACGTTTACCATGCAATTGCTGGAATCGTACATAATTACCTTTTCAGATGGAATAACGGCATTCCCTACGTAATCTTTATCGGCCAGTTCGTAAATAGATGCCCAGGTGCCTAAATCGCTCCAGCCAAACTCCGATGGCAGCACATACACATTATCGGCTTTTTCCATAATACCGTAATCTATTGATATATTGGTACATTGCAGGTAAGCTTTGTTAATGTGGTGCTTTTCATTAGCGGTATTGTAAACTGGCTTAGCCTCGGCAAAAATCTCATTCATATCCGGCAAATACTGGGCAAAGGCTTTTACAATTGACTTTGCCGACCACACAAATATCCCCGCATTCCATAAAAAATCGCCGCTTTGGATAAAGGTTTTGGCAATTTCCAGCGTTGGTTTTTCGGTAAAGGTTTTTACCTTATGAAAATCGTTTTTCAGCGTATGGCCGGTGTACTGGATGTAGCCATAACCTGTATCAGGGCGCGATGGTTGTATGCCCAGGGTAATCAGCAAGTCGTTATCGGTAGCTGCTTTTAACGATTTTTCGATAGCGGCAATAAAAGCCGTCTCGTTTAATATTAAGTGATCTGACGGGGCCACAACAATAGCAGCATCAGGATTAAGGCTTTCTATTTTAAAACAACCATAGGCCACACATGGTGCCGTATTGCGCATCACCGGCTCGGTCAGTATCTGATGGTCGGCCATATCAGGCAATTGTTGTTTTACCAGGTCGGTATAAATCTCGTTGGTTACAACATAAATATTCTCCTTAGGGCAAACCTTTAAAAACCTGTCGTAAGTATTTTGGATCAAAGTTTTGCCTGTACCCAAAATGTCAATAAATTGTTTTGGGTGCGAAGTACGGCTAATGGGCCAAAAACGGCTGCCAATACCGCCCGCCATAATGATGGCATAGTAGTTTTTATTCATGTGTTTCTAAACAATTTTAATTTGGTAAACGCGGGGCAAAATTGGGCAATAATTTGTAAAATAAGTATCAAATAAAATTAAATAATCACAGCCGCGCAATATCCTTGTTTAAATGCGTAAATAAACAAAATTGTTTTTAAAAGAATAATCATTTTTCTATAAAATTTTAAAGTAAATCCTGCGTTTATTGATAAAAATTTGTTACTTTAAACTTTTAAATAGAACATAAGGATAGATAATGATAGAAACTAAGAAGTCGCTATTTGATAACCTTCAGAACTTTTTCGGATTCGATAATTTCAAAGGGGAGCAAGAAGCGATTATAACTAACATTTTGGCGGGGAACGATACATTTGTTATTATGCCCACAGGAGGCGGCAAATCGATGTGTTATCAGTTGCCTGCTTTGATGAGCGAGGGCACAGCGATTGTGATTTCCCCGCTTATCGCACTAATGAAAAATCAGGTTGACCAGTTGAGGGCTTTCGGAGGATCAGACAGTATAGCACATTTTTTAAATTCATCGTTAACAAAATCAGATATTGCCAGGGTTAAAGAAGACGTTTTAGGCGGCAAAACCAAATTACTTTACGTAGCACCCGAATCACTTACCAAGCAGGAAAATATCGACTTTCTGCGTCTCAACGTTGTTTCTTTTGTAGCTGTTGATGAAGCGCATTGTATTTCGGAGTGGGGACATGATTTCCGCCCGGAGTATCGTAAAATAAGACAAGTGATCAGTAACATAGGCGATAATATTCCAATCATCGCCCTAACTGCAACCGCTACCCCAAAAGTTCAGCAGGATATCCAGAAAAACCTGCAAATGAACAATGCAACCATTTACAAATCGTCATTTAACCGCTCCAACCTTTTTTACGAGGTACGTGCAAAGCGTAATGTGATTAAAGAGATTGTAAAGTTTGTAAAACAAAACCAGGGCAAATCGGGCATTATTTACTGCCTTAGCCGTAAAAAGGTGGAGGAAGTGGCCGAAGCATTGAGTCTTAACGGCGTAAAAGCCCTGCCCTACCATGCTGGTCTTGATCCTAAGGTGCGTGCCGATACACAGGATAAGTTTTTGATGGAGGATGTGGATGTTATTGTAGCAACCATAGCCTTTGGTATGGGTATTGATAAACCCGATGTACGTTACGTAATACACCACGATGTGCCCAAGAGCATGGAAGGCTACTATCAGGAAACCGGTAGAGCGGGTAGAGATGGCGGCGAAGGTGTTTGTGTTGCCTTTTACTCGGAAAAAGATATTGATAAGCTTCAGAAGTTTATGAAGGATAAGCCGGTAGCAGAACGTGAAATTGGCACCCAGATACTGAAGGAAGTGATAGATTATGCCGAATCATCGGTATGCCGCCGTAAGCAGCTGCTGCATTACTTTGGCGAAAACTTTAACGAAGCAGGCTGCAACAACATGTGCGACAACTGCTGCGGACCTAAAGAACATTTTGATGGTGAAGTACACCTGCACCGTGCACTAAGCCTCATTAAGGCCATTGGCGAGAAGTTTGACGATCACCACATCATTAGCATACTCATTGGCGAAGAGAGCGCCCAGATCAAAAATTACGAGCACGATACATTGGAGTACTTTGGATCGGGCAAAGAAGAGGGTCGCAACTTATGGAACTCCCTGCTGCGCCAGGCACTACTTAATAACTTTTTAGCAAAAGATATTGACCAATACGGCTTACTTCACTTAACCAAAACCGGTAACACTTTTATTGATAACCCATACAGCATCCGTTTCCTACTCAACAAGCCAATTGAGAATACGGATGATGACGACTCTGAAGATGGCCCTAAACAAGGCGGAGGCGCCTTAGATACGGCATTACTGCAAATGCTAAAGGATCTGCGTAAAAAGCTGGCCAAGCAAAAGGGATTACCCCCGTTCGTTATCTTCCAGGATCCATCGTTAGAGGAAATGTGTACGCATTACCCGGTTACTACCGATGAGCTGAAACAAATATCGGGCGTAGGTGCCGGCAAGGCGCTTAAATTTGGCAAGCCATTTACCGATCTGATTCAGAAATATGTAGATGATAATGATATCGACCGTCCGGTGGATATGGTAATTAAGAGTGCCGCCAATAAATCGGCCCTTAAGGTGTTCATTATTCAGAATATTGACCGTCATTTAAATTTGGATGATATTGCCGCTTCAAAAGGCTTATCATACGATGAGATATTGAAAGAGGTGGAAACCATTGTAAACTCGGGCACCAAGCTTAATCTTAACTATTATATTGATGAGGTAATTGACGAGGACAAGCAGGAAGAGATATTTGATTATTTCCGCACCGCTGAAGTAGACTCGATAGATGAAGCCCTTGCCGAACTAGGCAGCGACGAATACACACGAGAAGAAATACAGCTGATGCGCATTAAGTTCCTATCAGAAATGGGGAACTAAGCGGGGAGGAAGCTTAGAGCTGAAAGCACAAAGCTTAAAACTGAGAATATTTGTGAGCCTTCGGATTAGTTTCCGGGGGCTTTTTTGTTGGCCATTTTTTGTCTGAACCAAGACCAAGATTTATAAGATTAAAAAATGACAAGATTTCTTCTACATCTTGTCATTTCGAACGAGGGTACCGAGGAGAAAACTTTTGCGTTGTGCATAGTCCGTTCTGCATAGTTAGCATAGCGAAGAAGATTTCTCCTCGGTACCCTCGTTCGATTTCTATGATTCAAGCAAGCAATCTTTGATAATTTTTTTCATAGACTCTGTTTTGGTTTACACAGGCAAAAATCCGAAGGATGAGTT
>NZ_JANUBZ010000007.1 GCF_024808665.1 Mucilaginibacter empetricola | reverse complement strand
TGCCCTAAACAGGCTAACATAAAGCCGCCTAAGACTCAAATGTAAAATAAATTATGCAGATTACTTGTATTTCAACACAGAATCTCGCAAGGACGCCAGGAGAGCAATTTCGGCTTACGAAATAATAAATTACTTCACCCTCTTATAAATATCCTTCAAATTCCTACCCATTTCCTTGTAATCAAGACCGTAACCTACCACAAACTCATTTTCAATTTCGAAGCCAACGTATTTAAGCTCGTCGATTTTTTTGAGCAGGGCTGATGGTTTTAGCAGCAGGGAGCACATTTTTATAGAGGCGGGTTGTTTCACTTTTAATTTTTCGAGCAGGTAATGGGCTGTGTTGCCGGTATCAACAATATCTTCAATAATCAACACCTCGCGGCCTTTAATGTCAACAGTAAAGTCGATATCGTCGCGTATTTTGAGGCTGCTTTTGGTGCCGCCGTAATACGATGCCAGCTTGGTAAAAGTTATTTCGCAGGGGATGTCAATTTGTTTAATCAAATCGGCAATAAACAAAAAACTGCCATTTAATACGCCCACAAATACCGGTACGCAATGTTTATAATCTTCACTTAGCTGCAGCCCGATTGCTTTGGTGCGCTCCTCAATATCCTTCGCTTTTATGAGCGGCGTAAACTCCAGATCAGCAATTTTTGTTTTCATGCTACTAATTTAAAAAAAAAGTCGGAATGTCGCTGTGGTGGCGTAATATGGCGAAGAATAGGTGTTCTATCTTGCCGCCGAATAGCGATGGGTTTTAAAACCCGTCGCTATAATTGAGCTCATCGGTATCAAAAAAAATGCTTTGTGCATGACTTTTGGTCCCATCGGCTTCGCCGCTTTTTCGACTTAAAAACCCTATCTTTGCGCCCTACATGACAGATTATCAGGTTTATACTTTATCCAATGGCATCAGGATTCTTTTCAAGCATGCGCCATCAACCATAACACATAGCTGTTTTATTGTGAATGCCGGCTCCCGCGATGAGCAGGAGCATCAGATTGGCCTGGCGCATTTTATTGAACATTTGCTTTTTAAAGAAACGGAGAAACGCAGTACCAACCAGATTTTAAACCGCCTGGAACTGGTAGGCGCCGACTTAAACGCCTATACTACAAAGGAATATACTTGCATACACGCATCCCTGCTGAATCAGCATTTGGAGCGTACCATTGACCTTTTTGAAGATATTTTGTTCCACTCAACTTTTCCCGAAGAAGAACAGGAAAAGGAAAGAGGTGTTATTTTAGATGAAATAGCCTCGTATCTGGATCAGCCGGAAGAAGCTATACAGGACGATTTTGAATGTCTGTTATTTAAAGATCACCCGATTGGTCAGAATATACTGGGCACACCCGAAACGGTGGGCAAACTTAACAGTCAGGATATAAAGGACTTTATGCTGGCCAACAACAATACTTCCGAAATGGTTTTTGCTGTTTTTGGCGATTACGATTTCAAAAAAGTAATTAAGCTATCCGAAAAATATTTTGGCCCGGTGCCTGCAAACGATTCAAAAAAGCATCGTTTAACGCCCGGATTAAATACAAAAGATGACCATATTTTTACAAAGCCAATATCGCAGAGCCATTGTATTATTGGCAACCAGGCTTACGCTTCGTCGCATCATCATAAAACAGGGCTGTTGCTTTTAAACAATATGCTGGGTGGCTTGGGTATGAGCAGCAGACTTAACCTGGAAATACGCGAGAAATACGGCATTGCTTACACCATAGAATCTAACTACACGGCATTAACCGATACCGGTATATTTTCTATTTATTTTGGTACCGATAAGGAGAAAACGGAAAAAGCGACAAAGCTCGTTCATAAAGAGCTGAAAAAATTGCGCGATCAAAAACTGGGCACTTTGCAATTACATCAAACCAAAGAAAAATTTATAGGACAAATAGCGCTGGCCGAAGAAAGCCGGATGGGGCTTATTATTTCGATGGCTAAAAGCCTGATTGATTTTAATTATGTAGATAGTCTGCAGCAGGTTTTTGACAAAATTAACGCTGTTACGGCTGAGCAATTGTTAGAAATAAGTAATGAAGTTTTTGATACCAATAGACTGGTGACATTACTATTTGAGCCTAAATAATATTCCTGTATTTTTGTACTTCAATTTATTATGAAATAATACCTCGTAATAAAGCGGTATAATTAAAAGCACATCATATTAATAAATGAAATATCCTATTATAGCATACGGCGACCCGGTTTTAAGAAAAAAGGCGACAGCTATTGAGCCCGATGAGTATCCAAACATTAAAGAACTGGTTGATAATATGTTTGAAACCATGTACGCGGCACATGGCGTAGGTTTGGCTGCTCCGCAGGTTGGCCTTTCTATGCGTTTGTTTGTTATTGATGCTACGCCTTTTGATGATGACGACGCCAGCTTAAAGGATTTTAAAAAAGTTTTTATAAATGCCGAGATGCTGGATGAAACCGGCGAAGAATGGGCCTTTAACGAAGGTTGTTTAAGTATTCCGGATATAAGAGAAGATGTTTACCGTTGCCCGGTTATTAAACTTTCGTACTATGATGAAAACTGGAAACATCATGAGGGAACTTTTAAAGGAATGGCTGCCCGCGTTATTCAGCATGAATATGACCATATTGAAGGCAAACTGTTTACCGACAAGTTAAGTCCGCTGCGCAAACGTCTGATCGAAAAGAAATTGAACGATATTTCGAAAGGCATTGTTGATGTGGAATATAAAATGAAATTCCCGGCGGTTAAGAAGGGACGGTAGAGTCAAGAGTCAAGAGTCAAGAGTCAAGAGTCAAGAGTCAAGAGTCAAGAGTCAAGAGATTTTGGGGATATAAAGTTAGGATAAACCGGAATTAATTAAGATTAAGAGAATGGTTGTTTTAAAACGGTTCTTTTATCTTTTTTGCTTTTTAGGGGGTTAATTAATTACCTTCTACGGTGCTGGGTGAGCTATTTGAAATACTGCTTCGTGATTTATCGCCATCAGAGATCTCTTTGATCAGACTGCCCCAGTTAAACGGATTTAACAGTGGATTGGTGATAGAGTGTGAGTTTAAGACATCGTTATGAAAATCCTGGAAGCTGCCTATTTCCGGGCCGTCTCTCCGCAACGTACGCTCCAATGAGGAAATGGATGTGGCGCTTACATTCTTTTCGGCTATTGCCAGATCATCATCAGCAAGCTTCATAGAGATAAATTCTTTGGTAAATTCTTCTGTTGTTGCCCACGGGAAAACACGAAAAACGGGAAGATTAACTATTTGTGGTTTAAGCGCTACCTGTGTTACATAGCTCTTAGCAGGCAAATTTGCCGGAATAACTACCGTTACCGAAGCATAGCCTACCGATGAAAAACGGATAGTATCCTGCTCATGTGCCACAAATGAAAAGAAGCCCTGGTAATTGGAAAGGAAACCCTGGCTTTTGTGGGAAAGATTTACAATGCTGACATAAGGTACGGTAACTTTTGTACTATCTGCATTATGTATTATACCTGTAAACTGCACAATAGGCCTCTCTTGCTTTTGAGCAAAAGCGGTTACAGTAAGTATGGTTAAAAATATGATGCCAATTAACTTCTTCATACTAATCAGCTTATAGCTACTAACAGGGTTCAATCTTAAATAGGGGTTAAAATCTTAAACAAAAATAGCTTATTGATTTAACACAAATAGTATTTTAACAAAACTTAACACTACCGCAGGTTTTCGGGCAGTACTGCGTTAGGATCGTCAATATCGGTTAAATTTATGGCCTCCACACCTGTAATCTCCGGAACGGCTTTTTTAATAGCTTCTTCAATACCTGCTTTCAGTGTCATAATGCTCATTGGGCATGATCCGCATGAACCAAGCAATTTCAGCTTCACCACGTTATCGGCAGTAATTTCTTCTACCGAAACGTTACCGCCATCCGTAAGTAAATACGGCCTGATAGTATCTAAAGCGGTTTCAACCTGATCTAATAAACTCATTTGTACCAATTTGTAAAGTAAAGTTATTAATTATTTACCAAAGTTGTGTTATTTATAGCATTAGCGTTACAAATGGCCACCTGTTGGGCCACTTTTTGCGCCACTTCAATAAAGGCATTAGCCATAATGCTGCCATCATCCAAAACAATGGGCTTGCCTGCATCGCCGGAGTCACTTATACTCTTCACTAACGGAATTTCGGCCAGAAAAGGTACATCCAGTTGCGATGCCAGTTTTTTACCGCCGCCTTGTCCAAAAATATAATATTTATTTTCGGGAAGCTCGGCTGGTGTAAAATAGGCCATGTTTTCAATAATACCCAGTATAGGCACGTTGATAGCATTCATCATAAACATACCAATTCCCTTTTTTGCATCGGCAAGTGCAACATTTTGAGGTGTGGTTACAATTACTGCGCCGGTTACCGGGAAGGTTTGGGTTACGGTAATGTGTATGTCGCCCGTGCCGGGTGGCAAATCAACAACCAGGTAATCAAGCTCACCCCAATCGGCATCATTAAAAAGTTGTTTTACTGCGGTTGATACCATTGGTCCGCGCCATGGCACGGGTTGATTAGGATCAGTAAAGAAGCCGATAGACAATAACTTAATGCCATATTTTTCAATCGGCTGAATACGGGTTTTACCATCAACTTCGCTGGCTTTTGGCCTTTCGCCCTCCAGTCCAAACATAATTGGGATTGATGGACCGTAAATATCAGCATCAATTAACCCTACTTTTGCGCCTGTTTTGGCAAGGCCAAGCGCAAGGTTCACAGATACCGTTGATTTACCCACACCACCTTTGCCCGAAGCCACGGCAATAATATTCTTTACGCCGGGTACGCCGGTGTTTTTTTGCGTAGTAACACGCGATGTCATGTTGATATTGATTTCTGCATCTTTGCTGATAAAATGCAGGATGGCGTTACGGCAGGCATTTTCAATCATTGCCTTTAAAGGGCATGCCGGCGTGGTTAATATTACCGAAAAACTAACCCGGTTGCCTTCAATATGTATATCCTGTATCATGTTGAGCGTAACCAGATCTTTTTTCAAATCAGGCTCTTCTACATGACCCAGTGCTTGTAAAACTTGTTCTTTGGTGATTGTCATATTCGTAAGGCAAAAATACCTAAAACGCGACAAAGAAGTGTCATTTGATTGATAAAATGCAGGCCGTATAAGTGCCGGATTCACAATGGAATAGCGAAATACAGCCAGAGCTGATAGAATAGATTTTAAAATGGTTTGTTAAATGCCCATCCAATGATGATCATCCCAATGGCAACTGTGGAGATTAATCCGAGCATTACCAGTATCCAGTAAATAAGGGTCTTCATAAATTTAGTTAATCACCGGGTTTAGTTTAATATATCAGGAAAACAAAATGTAACTGGCAAGAACAGCTTATGCTTAAATAGAAGTAAAAACAAGGCTGTGAATGGCCGCTTTATCAAATCATAACAAATATAATTAATAATGACGAAAAATAATAACTTAATAATAAGGTTGTTATCAATTTATTTTGTTGGACGAAACCTGATATTTTACCTGGTTTTTGAGTTATATTACGAAATATTTTTATTTGCAATAATTTGTAAGTGGTTGATTAACAAAGAAATTTACTGTACATCTAAATGCAAGAGTGTTAACCATTTGATGATGGGCATCGCGGAAACCTTTCCAATCGGCTATGCAATAATTGTTTTAATTACAGCAAGAGCTGGACGAACTGGCGAATGCATTTATTCCCCTGATGTTTAAGAAAGTTTCAAGTACGTCATGTAATTCTCATAATAAACGGGTAGCAAATAGATTAGCGCGTAATAATTACTGCCAGATTCGTTCAAAAATTTACCTTTGCGCCCGAAAATATCAGGAAGCAGATGAACGAGCATATCAGGAAGATACAGGATGCCATTGAACCTTTAAGGCAGCAGATAGTTAATCATAAAGTTTACAGTGTAATAAAAAACATTGATGACCTTGGTGTTTTTATGAATTATCATATTTATGCCGTTTGGGATTTTATGTCGTTACTGAAGGGATTACAGCAAAACTTGACCTGTACCAATGTGCCCTGGTTTCCGGTGGGCAATGCCAATACCCGCTATTTAATTAATGAAATTGTTACCGGAGAAGAATCGGACGTTGATGCTGATGGCGTACGCAAAAGCCACTATGAAATGTACCTGGATGCTATGGCTCAATGTGGTGCTGATCCGGTTGTATTTCTGAGTTTTATAAATGCCCTGCAAAACACAGGGGACCTGAAGTCTGCTTTTACCACAGCTGCTGTCCCCGATGCAGCGCGCGAATTTGTTGACTATACTTTTGATATTATAAACAGCGGCAAGGCACATTTACAGGCAGCTGTTTTTACCTTTGGCAGGGAGGACCTGATCCCTTATATGTTTGTGACGATTGTGAATGACCTTAACCTCAAATTCCCGGGTCAGGTTTCACAGTTTAAATATTACCTGGACCGCCATATTGAAGTTGACGGAGACCATCACAGTTACCTGGCGCTGGAAATGACGGCGGAACTTTGTGGCAACGACACTCAAAAATGGGAGGAAATTACAGCAGCCTCAATAACCGCGCTCGAAAAACGTATAACTCTTTGGGATGGCATTTATAATGAGTTGGTTAACACCAACGAGTTGATTGAAAATTAACTGTAAATCTGACAAATTCATTAAATGTCAGATTATCTGACAAGTCATATTATGCGATTTGCAGGTAGATAATGCTCATCAGATTGTTGTTTTCGATTTCTGGCACCTAATAGTTCATTCTTACTCGAAAGAACTTTATTTTAATAGTGCTTCCAGGAAGAGAAACACCATGTAGAAGGCAATTTACCCAGTCATAAGATTATCAGACAACGTATGCATATTGGTTGTTTTGACACTGATAAACAGGTGTTTGCTAGAGATAGTTATGTAAACTTAGATTATGTTATTGATTTAGGGTAATTGAAACGATAAAAGTTCTGGTTTTGTTACAGAAATAAAAAAGCGCCGGTGTTATACCGGCGCTTTCCTTATTTTATCAGCTTAAATATTAGCCTTTATACAGTTTTCTTAACGGTTGTTTTTACCGGTCTTGCTGCGGCGACGGCCTCAAATGCACCGTCAGCATCTTGTTTTTTTGCAGCTTTTGCTGGTAATTCGGCAAGTATGGTATGACCACCTTTTACAACCTGGCCCAGTTCAACTTTAATTTCTGTTCCGATCGGTAAAAATACATCTACACGCGAGCCAAATTTGATGAAGCCAAACTGCGCGCCCTGATCTACCTTGTCACCTTCCTTTACATACCAAACAATACGGCGGGCAAGCGCTCCGGCTATCTGGCGAAATAATACGGCAACACCATTGCTGTTTTCAATAACAATAGTAGTCCGCTCATTTTCAGTGCTCGATTTTGGATGCCAGGCCACCAGGTATTTACCTGGGTGGTATTTAAAATATTTAACCACACCAGCAATGGGATTACGGTTAATATGCACGTTTATTGGCGACATAAATACCGAAAGCTGGATCCTTTTATCTTTAAAATATTCGGTTTCTACAGTTTCTTCAATTACAACAACCTTACCATCAGCAGGGCAAAGCACCGCTTTTTCATCAGTTTGTATGGTGATTGAGGGGCTGCGGAAAAATTGTACAATAATTACAAACAGCGCAAACGAAAGGATGTAAACTATCCATTTAACAACAGTGGCTTCTGGAAAATAAAACTGTATCACAGCGTTCAAAACAAATATGAACAGTATGCAAATGGCAAGGGAGCTATATCCTTCTTTATGGAAAGTCATTGAAATATAATGTTGATCGGTGTAAAATTAGGCAATAAAAAATAAATAGAAGAAAGCAAAAACAAGTGGTGCGGAAAGTAAGAGTCCATCAAAGCGATCTAAAAGGCCACCGTGACCAGGTAATATGCCCCCTGAGTCCTTTATATTAATGCTGCGTTTAAACATCGATTCAACCAGATCACCAAAGGTGCCAATGAGGCTGATATAAAAAGCCATTGATGCCCATTGCAACCAGCGAACATCGAAAAAATAATGAGAAATTATTAATGCGGTGCCTATAGCGAGCAAGGCACCACCAATAAAGCCTTCCCAGGTTTTTTTAGGTGAATGGCGTTCAAAAAGCTTTGTCCTTCCAAAAAATCTTCCGGTTAAATAGGCTCCGGTATCGTTCGTCCACAGAATTAATAGAAAGGCAAGCGGGAAATGAAAATTAAAATGCCCCTTTACAAATGCCATTGAATGAAAAAAAGCAAAAGGGAGTACGGTGAAAATTATTCCCAAAAATGTAAAAGCAATATTGGTAAATGGCGCAGGCGATGGTTTATATAATTCCTGAATAAAAATGAGGGACATAGAAAAAGGTAGTAGCGCTAACAAAAAATGCCCCGTTGATATATCAGTGTAATATTGCAAAGCAACAAAGGCAAATAATAGAATGCCATTTAACATACCGGCTTGCATATTTGGTTTTACGCCTGTTTGTGCAATGAGTTTATAAAACTCGTGAAGGCATAAAACAGATATCAACAAATAAAACGCACTAAATACATATTGTCCCAGCAGTACGGAACCCAGCATCACTATAACAAAAAAGAAGCCCGTAATGGCGCGTGTTTTCATAAATTAATTTGGTTGAGGATGATAATCTCAATAGCATTGCTAAAATCTTCCTGGTGAATATAAACTTCAATTTCGCCAAAGGCGCGGTAAGTTGTATCTTGTTTGTTTATTAAAACCGAACCGATTTGATGGCCTACAAGGGCCTGTTTTACCATTTCGGCCTGGTAATAATTGGTGGATGAGAAAATTTTTATCCAATTTTTCTCCATCTTATCCTTCTTCTATTAATTGTTTTTTTTCTAGCGCTATGCGCCGGTAAATAAGCATCAGCGCAAATAAAATGATGAAGCTGCTTATATAGGCTATATTATTAAATACATGTGTATCATCAGGGTTAATTTTAATCAGCTTGTGTTGTGCCAGGTAGGTTACTACCACATCCAGACCATTATTTAAAAAATGGGCCCAAACGGCCGGCCATATGCTGCCGGTCCATGCCACAAAATAGCCAAATAACAAACCCAGCATCAGCCTTGGCAAAAAGCCAAAAAACTCAATATGAAAAGCGCTGAACAAAATGGCAGTTATCCAAATAGCAACATGACTGTTTTTTGTCCATTTTAAAAAAATGGTTTGCAGGGTACCCCTAAACATAAACTCTTCAACAATGGCTGGCACTAAGCCAATAAACACTACATCGAATATTAAAGTCCATACGGTGTTCATTTTCAGCATGACCTCGGTAATTTGACGGGCTTCGTTTTCACTATCTTCCATCCATTTCTGTATGCCACCTAGGGCATGCGGCAACTTCAGTTTTTCGTTAATGTTTGATAAAACCTCAATTACCGGGTTGGACAGCAGCATAATTAATACCGCGATAAACAACAAACCCCATGGAAAACGGAAGTTAGCTTTAAGATAAGTGCCAGGATCGCGCACCACTACGTACGAAAAAAACACAGGTGCTGCCAGTATGGGGAAAGTAGTACCGATGGTTTGCAGTATCCACAGCGCATTAATAATATGCGGGGCAGTTGGGTTTAAGGTACTTAATGCGGTAAATGTTTTAACACCATAAAGAGCGGTTATTAAACCGGCTCCCAGTATATTCCCAACAATTAATATCACAAAAAAGATGCAAATGAAAATTAAAAACTGCAACGCGGGATGTAGCTGATTGTCATGCTTTTCTAAGTCTTTGTATGGTATATTTATCATCCCGCTTAAAATTCGTAATTTTGCCACGAAGATAAGGCATGTCTGTACAAATAGGAAATATTGATTTAGGGGAATTCCCGCTGTTATTGGCACCAATGGAGGATGTGAGCGATCCACCGTTCCGTTATGTGTGCAAAAAAAATGGCGCAGATATGATGTATACAGAGTTTATATCATCGGAGGGATTGATTCGCGATGCGGCAAAGAGTCGTCAGAAATTGGATATTTTTGAATATGAGCGCCCCATAGGCATTCAGATATTTGGCAGTGATATTGATCATATGCGCGAGGCTACCGAAATAGCTACCCTTGCCAAGCCCGATTTAATGGATATTAACTATGGTTGCCCCGTTAAGCAGGTAGCCTGCCGTGGTGCCGGCGCCAGTTTATTGCAGGATATTGATAAAATGGTAGCCATGACCAAGGCGGTGGTTAACGCAACTCATCTGCCGGTAACTGTAAAAACCCGACTGGGTTGGGACGATAATACTAAAAATGTGTATGAAGTTGCCGAGCGTTTGCAGGATGTGGGGATAAAGGCATTAACTATTCATGGCCGTACCCGCTCGCAGATGTATAAGGGCGTGGCCGATTGGACGTTGATAAGGGAGATAAAGAAAAATCCGAGGATACAAATCCCCATTTTTGGCAATGGTGACATCGATTCTCCACAAAAAGCCGCAGAATGGCGAATGGAGTTTGGTGTTGATGGGATGATGATTGGCAGGGCTGCCATAGGTTATCCCTGGATATTCAGAGAGATTAAGCACTATTTTAATACTGGCGAATACCTGGAAAAACCTACTATAGCCGAGCGTATTGATGCCTGTACCACGCATTTGCAAAAATCAATTGAGTGGAAAGGCCCCAAAACAGGCATTTTTGAAATGCGGAGACACTATTCTAACTACTTTAAAGGCATTGAAAACTTTAAAGAGTACCGCATGCGCCTGGTAACCGCTGGCAATTTGGCAGAAGTGATGGAAATTTTGGAGGAAGTGAGCCAAAATCCACGCTACGCAGAGGCGGAATCTTTAGCGTAAACAGGGAGTTTTACAGCGTGCTAAAACAGTGCTAAAACTTTGACGGCAAGATGTTAATCTAAATAAAAGCGGCAAATATTTTGTTGAGAAATGGCTTGATATTTGACTGTATATTATATATTTGAAAAAAAGAGATCTTTATATGGTTACTACTATTACAGATGGTGTTAAGGTTTCGGTAGAAACAATTTACCAGCCTGAATATTCGAACCCGGCAAATGATCATTTTATGTTTGCATACAAGGTAAGCATAGAGAACATGGGGAGTTATGCAGTGCGTTTGTTAAGCCGTCATTGGTATATTTTTGATTCTAATGGCGCAAAAAGAGAAGTTGAAGGCGAAGGTGTTGTAGGCCAGCAACCGGTAATTGAACCCGGACAAACTCACGAGTATGTTTCCGGATGCAATTTAAAAACCGATATGGGAAGTATGAAAGGTGAGTATCAGATGTCGAGAATGATTGATAACTCATTGTTCAACGTGCAGATTCCGGAGTTTTACCTGGTAGCCCCTTACAGGATGAATTAAAAAAATTAGAACAGTATAAAAAAAGAAACCCGCTCTGAACTGTCAGGCGGGTTTTTCTTTTTATGACTTGTTTAACAACAACTTATCAATTAGTGCTTTTCTTTGGGTGGTCTTTGACCTCCGCCGCTGTGCTGGTGTTGTTGCCCACCATGCTGCTGGCCCTGATTGTGTTGTTGATTATTATTGTGTTGTTGCTGTGGCTGATTATGCTGTTGTTGTGGCTGGTTATGCTGCTGATTTTGATTGTTTGATGCAGCATTATTTGGCGCAGCAGCATTGTTTGGCTGATGATTAGCGTTACCTGCATTACCCTGGCTGGCCGGATTTGCATTGCTTCTGTTGTTAAAGTTACGCTGACCCATTGTTGAATTGGTTGATGCATGACCTTGTCCGTTAAATGGTTGGCCGCCTACATGGTTCATTGCCGCAGCTGCCGGACGCCCGTTGTTTACAGAAGCAAACTGATTTCTGTCTTTGCTTGCCGCTTGTTGGTGGGACACCTGGTCGTTGGTTGCCTGTATATGTTGTTCGCGCGAAGCTGCCAACTCTTCCGGACGCGGCTGTGCAGTTACACCGCCCGGCCCATTAAAGCTGGTATGGTTATTTACTACTGTAGTATTGTTAACAATCACAGTTTTATCTACATAAGTGTTATGAACTACGGTTGTGTTTACATTTACTACGGCTGTATTATAACGGTAATGGCCTTCAGACCAGCTGCCGCCCACAAAGCCAACACCACCATAACCGTATCCATAATTAATGCCGCCGTAATAACCTACGTGAGCACCCCAATATCCGGCATGGTAACCATAAACGCCGTGTTCGTAACCCCAATAAGAAGGCGTCCATAAATATCCTGGTTGTGGTGCGGCTACCCATACCCCGGGTACCCAATAATATCCATCATCTTCATCGTAAGACCAGTAGCCGGGTACCCATAAATAACCATCGGTTGGGCAGGCCGGTTGAACGTAAACCGGTAAGGCTGGTGGTGGCGTGCCTACCGAGATGCTCACGCTTATTTGAGCATTTGTTTTGCTTACCACAAACAGCAGTAAACAAAGCGGAATAAATATTCTAGTAACGAGTTTCATTTTGTTTTAATTTAATATTGGTTATGACGGCTAATTAAACGGTAAAGTTTAATTAATGATTGAAAAAAGTGAAATTTTAATGTGTTTCTAATGGTGTAATGACATAAGCAAGGAATTACGATAAACCTAATAAATAAAAAAACCCGCTCAAAAGCAGGTTTTTCAAAAATAACGATGGGTTTTAAACCCCGAGTGTTCGAAACCTTGGTTTTATTACGAAATATGATAGGGATGTCACCCTGAGGCACTCGAAGGGTGAGCGCAGAGGCCTTTGCCCACATGCTTCGAGTGCCTCAGCATGACACCCTTTTTAATGTTTCGAACACTCTTTGTTTTAAACCCATCGTTATGAAAAATTATCTATGTTTTTCGTTACCGTGCTGTTGCTGAGGCCTGGCCTGAGCATGTTGTTGCTGCGGCTGTGGAGCATGTTGCGGCTCCTGCATACGGGCCTGTTGTGGCCTTGGCTGCGGTGCCGAACGTTGTGCCGGAGCTTGTTGAGCACGTTGTACTGGCTGTGACCGTTGGACAGTTGCATGTTGTTGTTGAACACGTTGCTGCTGCGGACGATTAGCCTGCGTATTGGCGTGTTGTTGTTGCGCCGGGCGAGCTTGCGTGCGATTAGCCTGCGTGTTATTAGTATGTTGCTGTTGTGCCTGACGCGCCTGAGGTTTTACAGCGGCTTGGTGATTAACCGGAGTTGCTGCATTGTTATGACGCACATTTGCTTGATTATTAGCGGCCCTTGCATTATTGCGTTGCATGGTAGCCGCACTTACTGTTCTGCCGGTTTGATTAAATGATTTGCCGTTAACGCGGTTCATGGCAGCTGCTGCAGGTTTGCCATGGTTTACAGATGCAAACTGGCTTCTGTTATGGCTGGCGGCCTGCTGATGTGAAAGCTGTTGTGAAGTAGGCTGCACATGATGATCTCTCATTGCAGCTTGTTCCTGCGTATTTGGACGACGGTTTACACCACCGGGGCCGTTAAAGCTGGTATGGTTGTTATTGTTAACAATAACAGTTCGGTTTATATAAGTATTATGTACCACTGTTCTGTTAACGTTTACTACGGCTGTGTTATAGCGAAAATGCCCGCCTGACCATCCTCCGCCAACAAAGCCAACACCGCCGTAGCCATAGCCATAATTAATACCGCCATAAAAGCCTACGTGCGGGCCCCAGTAACCAATGTGGAAACCATAAGAGCCACCTTCATAGCCCCAGTAAGCTGGAGTCCAGTATAGGCCGGGGTTAGGTGGGGCAACCCATACACCGGGTACCCAGTAATAACCGTCAGAAGGATCATAAGCCCAATAGCCAGGCTGCCATAAATAGCCATCGGTTGGACACTCCGGTTGAACATAGACGGGCAAAGCCGGCGGGGCAATGCCCACCGATATACCTACGCTTACCTGCGCAAAAGTAGCCGACGCTGCAAAACATAGAGCGGAGGCTAAAAACAATATTTTTATTTTTTTCATGGTAGATGTATTTTGATATATACAAAGGCTTAAGTCAATTATAAAGCCAAAACGCTAATGCGCTGTATGGTAACAATTATAACGCAGGTTGAACATCGTTTAGCGTTTATTTAAGCAAAAAGTGTATGGTATATTGGGCATTTTTTGTTTACCGGGAGCTTATACCTATATCCCATTCTGACTGATGGGCCGGCGGCGGATTTTAACCTGACAGCAATTACAAAGCTTCACCCGTGAAATAAACAGTCAAATACCGTACTTATACCCTGTTTGCACACCGCTGATAAAACCCCATCAAAATGGGTGTAATCACTATACCGAAATTTATTTAGCTCAGCTAACTTGCATTGTAATTAATGGTTAATAATTAAATCATTGATTAATGTATAAATAAACCTAAACGATTATCCGGTAACAATAGCATTTGCCCTTTAAAACACTTAAGATACGTGGAGATCAGCTACCACGTTAAAAAACGGGCCTGCCTGCGTGGTAATTACGGCGGGGGCGAAATTCCGAAAAGCCTTATGAGTAGGAGAAAAACCAAATAAAACTAAACCATGGCAACAATTAATGTCTTAATCGCAGTTGACGGTGCAACACTGGCTCAACAGGTAAAAGATGGCAGTCTTTCTCCCGGCTCAGCGGGTTCACCAACTAACTTGGGCTCTTATAGCTCATCAAATGTTTACATCGCAATGATTGCGCCTAACAGTTCTATCAGCAATGGAACCCAGGGACAATCAGAATTACAGATCAGTGCAAATGGCGGCGATACTGTAGAATGGGCCATCACTACGTTTGATAATAATTTTGATCAAACAGCGTATTTGTATGGCTCATCATTCAACCCGGGCACAGCTATTAACACCCCTTTATCATATGCTTCGGGACAAGCGTATGCTTATTTGGCTACCGGTAACCCACCGGCAAGCACGCCTACAAAATTTATTAATCAGGTAAGCACCGTTTCAGGAACCATTCTGCAAATTGGTCTCACTATTCAGTACACTTTATCATTTACCCTGGTAAACAATTCCAACGGTAGCATCATAGGCTACTTTTTATGGGATCCATTTATCATCGTTAATTAAACGTTTAAACGGATACTACTAAAAGAAAGGCTGTTGCGATTTTCTGCAACGGCCTTTAATTTTTAAGGACAACAAAAAATTAAACTATGGCAACAATTGATATATTAATTGTGGTTGATGGATCACAACTGGCCGCACAGGTGACAGATGATGCGCTTTTAGCCGGCTCGGCAGATTCGCCCACGCCGATAGGCATATACAGCGCAACAGGTATTTATATACTGATGATCACGCCATTTGGTACCATTATAGATAATTCCGGAGATCAACCGGAATTACATGTCAATGCCGAAAGAGGAGGTACCATCAGATGGGCTATTACTACGATAGATAATAATCGCAGTCAAACAGCCTTCCTTTATAATGGTTTTGCCAACAAATCAGTAATTGATATTTCCTATTATTCGTGCAAAGCAGTAAAAACCTACCTGGCTACGGGCAATCCGCCGGTTAAAAAGCCCACGAAATTTGTGAACCAGGTCAGCACGGTTTTGAGATATACTGAACTACCAACGACAGCCCTGGAAGATGGGATATTTTTTACGTTGGTGGATAATAAAAATGGGCAAACTATCGGCTATTTTACGTGGAGCCCTATTATTTATCTTGATTATTTACAGCCAGGTAATGATGGGCCAACAAGCAAACCAAAGAGCAAAAAATAAACCATAAAAAATAGGGCTGTAACCGGGTTATCGATCACAGCCTTATTTTAAAACGTTCAGCTTCAACCTTAGTTTCTTCTGTTAAACAAAAACGAAGCATAATATAATAGTGTGGCTAATGCGCTTAGGGCAGCAACTACATAAGTCATGGCCGCCCACCACAGGGCATCTTTTGCCTGTTCATGCTCTTCGCGGGTTTGCATTACAGTGTAATTATTATTGAGCCAGGCCAAAGCGCGGCGACTTGCATCAAACTCAACCGGCAGGGTTATGAAACTAAAAGTGGTAACCAACGCCAATGCGACTACGCCAATAGCCAGCACCAGCGGGTTGTTGGTAAAAAACAATAACATCACCCCGATAAATAAGGTCCATTGAGTTAAGGTTGATGCCACGTTAATAGCCGGAACCAAGGCCGAGCGGAAACTTAACCAGGCGTAGGCCCTGGCATGTTGCACCGCATGCCCGCACTCGTGCGCTGCAACCGCAGCAGATGCCACACTGCGGCTATAATAAACATCCGGACTCAGGTTAACCGTTTTTGTTTCGGGGTTATAATGGTCCGTTAGTTGTCCTTCAACAGAAATAACCTGTACATCGTAAATACCGTTGTCGCGCAGCATCCGCTCGGCAACTTCCTGGCCCGAAAGGCCTGATAGCAACGGAATTTCTGAATAGGTTTTAAATTTGCTTTTAAAGCGCCATTGCACAATAAAGCTAACTACCGCAATAAGAATCATCAACAACCAGGCTGAGCCTGTATTGATGTATGCTGTTATAAATGATAAATGATCCATGTTTTAGTATTGAGTTTTAAGTCCGGAGTCTTGAGTCAAATCGTCAATAATTCTATATTTTTGATGATAGACTGAGAGTCTTCCACTTTTTATCTAAATCAAAAAGTATTCCGTTAAATAGTAAATCAAATGTCAGCAAATACATTTTCATACTGGGAGCGCACTGCGTTTATTGATAATGCGGATATCATTATTATAGGCAGCGGCATTGTTGGCCTCAGCGCTGCCCTGCATTTAAAACAGCAGCAACCCGCCTTAAAAGTGCTGGTATTGGAGCGAGGCTTTTTGCCTACCGGTGCCAGTACCAAAAATGCCGGATTTGCCTGCTTTGGTACTGTATCAGAGCAAGTTGCATATTTAAAAGATGCACCGGAAGAAGAAGTTGCCCGCCTGGTTAATTATAAATGGCGCGGCCTGCAAAGGTTAAGAGAGAATTTGGGCGATGCTAATATCGAATACTATCAGCATGGCGGTTATGAATTGTTTATGGATGGTGAAACCGCTTTGGCTGATGAACGCATTGAACAGATTCCCTATATCAATAACTTACTGAAAAACGCTATCGGAAAAACCGACATTTATTCAGTCGCTAATGCCAAAATAGCAGCATTTGGGTTTAAGGGCGTAAGCCGGATGATTTATAATCCCTTTGAAGGTCAGCTACATACTGGCAAAATGATGCGTGCCTTATTAAATAAGGTATACCACCTGGGCGTGCTGGTTTTAAACGGCTGCGAAATACAACAGATTGAAAATGAGGAGGCACATATTTCACTGCGCACCTCGCAAGGGCGTTTTAAAGCAGGCAAAGTAATACTGGCAACCAATGCTTTTGCCAATCAGCTGTTCCCCGAACTAAAAGTTGTACCGGGCAGGGGACAGGTGCTGGTAACCAAACCTATCCCTGATTTAAAACTGAAAGGCACTTATCATTTTGATGAGGGCTATTACTATTTCCGCAATATTGATAACCGCGTGCTTTTTGGCGGTGGCCGTAATATTGATTTTAATAGCGAAGAAACCTGGGAGTTTGGACACACGGAAGAGGTAAAAGCTAAACTAACCCATTATTTAAAGGAAATGATACTGCCCGACCAAAGTTTTGAAATTGACTACTGGTGGAGCGGCATTATGGGCTTTGGTGATGACATTAGCCCAATTGTAAAAGAAGTGGAACCCAATATATTTTGCGCCGTACGCTGCAACGGCATGGGCGTAGCCATGGGCAGTCTGGTTGGCGAAGAAGTAGCGAAGCTGGCGTTGTGAATTCGGAATGCGAAATGTCGAATGCGGAATTGGGTAAGCGCCAATGTCTGAACCAGGATTTTTAGGATTAAAAGATCAGCAGGATCTTTCAATCCAATCATCCTCTTTTTGTCATGTTGAACGGAGTGAAACATCTTCTACGCCGGATAAGGTCTGCTACATGTTCGTCGCTTGCAGAAGATCCCTCTTTCATCGGGATGACAAGACGGTGTGTAAAAAATCCTCGTTCAGACACTAAGCCTCATTCCGCATTCGACATTTCGCATTCCGAATTCAAAACAACTCCACCAATCTTTCCAGCGCCATGCCGCGTGAGCCTTTGATTAATATGGTTGAATTTTTTATGGGATTTGCTTTTAACCCGGCAATAGCATCTTCGGCAGTAGCATAAAAGGTTTTTGAGTTCGTAGCCGATAGTTCATAGCCCATAGTCAGGCCTGCTTTTTGAAATTCTTTTCCTATAAATATTCGTTCATCCACCGGGGTACCCATTGCTTTTTTAATAACAGCTTCGTGCTCGACGGCGGCTTCATCGCCCATTTCAAACATATCGCCCAAAATCAAAACTTTACGGTTGGCGGTCAGTTTGCCAATGTTTTCAACGGCTACAAACATGCTGCTGGGGTTGGCATTATAATAATCGCAGATAAGCGTATTGCTAGCTGTTTGTACAATTTGCGAGCGGTTGTTTTTAGGCTGATAGCTTTCAATGCCTTTGTTTATTTCTTCATCGCTCAACTTAAAATAAACACCGATACAGATGGTCGCGAGGATATTATCCAAATTATAAGCCCCTGTTAATTGTGTTTTTACGTTGTGGGTTTTGGATGATGAATTATTGGTCCACTGTAAGGTTAATAGTGGTGAGTTATCAATTATTTTTCCACTAACCAGGTTTTCACTGTCCGATGTTCCGTAAAGAATAACATTTGATAGGCCACGGGCATTTTTCATCTCCATTAAAGTGGTATTATCGCCATTAACAAATGCAACTCCGGCCGACTGCTTTAAGTAATCATAAAGCTCGCCTTTCCCTTTTTTTACCCCTTCAACTCCACCAAAACCTTCTAAATGCGCCTTGCCTACATTGGTGATTAAGCCATGACTAGGCTGCGAAATACTACACAGCAATTCAATTTCTTTTTGGTGATTGGCGCCCATCTCAATAACCGCTGCCTGATGCGTTTTGTCGATAGTTAAAATGGTAAGTGGTACGCCGATATGGTTGTTCAGATTCCCCTGCGTAGCCTGCGTTTTAAAATGCTGCGATAAGACAGAGTTGATGAGCTCCTTGGTAGTAGTTTTGCCATTGGTACCGGTAAGGCCAACAACCGGAATATTTAGTTGACGGCGATGGTGTCGTGCCAGATCCTGCAGTGCAGCAAGCACATCATCCACCAAAAGATACTGATCACCTAATTGATAGGACGAATTATCAATCACAGCATATGCTGCTCCGGCCTCGATAGCCTGTTTGGCAAAAGTGTTGGCATCAAACTTATCGCCCTTTAGCGCAAAGAACAAACTGCCCGGCGCAATTTTGCGGGTATCGGTACTGATGACGGGGTGCTGAAGAAAAAGCTGGTATAAATGTTCAGTGGTGGTTATCATAGTTTTCGCAACAACAATTTTCTTATTTTTTGGGCACTTTAACAAATCAAACATCTAATGTGGGTGTCACCCTGAGGCACTCGAAGGGTGTGCGTTGGGTATACGCCAATGCATTACCGCTGATGAAAAACGTGAGGGCATGGCGATTAAGGCCTTTGCCCCCATGCTTCGAGAGCCTCAGCATGACACCCATTTTGATGTTTCGGCCCCCCTTAGTTTTAAAACCCATCGCTATAAAAGCACATCTACACCTGCACAGCCCCTCATCTGCACATCTCCCCATTCGCACACCCGCACATCATATCATTTCTTTCAACCGCATCCAGGCTATGGTTGCCTTAATTTCGCCGTAGCTGATATCGGCACCCAGAATTTCTTTTAGCTGACTCAGCTTATCGGCACCATAACTTTCAACGGCATCTTTTATCAATTGTTTCTTTTCGTCGTTAACAAATTCGCTTACGTCAATGGCGCCTTTGTAAATATAAAAACTCAAATGGCCCTCAATAGTGGTAGGCGACAAGCCACGCGCCGCCGCAATCTCGGCAATGCTTTTGCCGGCTTTAAAAAGATTGAAGCTTTCAAGGGCCGTATCTGATGACCTTGAGGTGCTGCCACTTCCTGCAGTCCTGGCCTTGCCCGGCTTTTTGGTTGATTTTTGTTTTATTTGGGATGATAAGCCTTTACGCTCGCAATACTGTTTAACGGGCAGCAAAAACTCACGACCGTATCGCGCCAGCTTTACATCACCAAAGCCGGATATTAAACGCAGCTCATCTAAACTTTGCGGCAGATAGGTAGCCATCTCTACCAATGTAGCGTCGGATAGAATGATGTACGGTGGCACATTTTCGTGTGTGGCAATATCGCGGCGGATAATCCGCAGGTCGGCCAGTAGCTCAGCTTCCGCCGGAATTTCTATAGTAACAGGCTGATGTTCTTCTATGGTTTGTGATTTTACCAGTTGTACTTTTTCTGTTCCCTTAAGCACGGCCTCACTTTTTGGGGTAAGCCTTAAAACGGGATAAGCGTCATCGCTTACTTGCAAATAACCCATTCCGGTTAGTTCGCGCAGGTAACGTTGCCAGTCGGTTTTGCTGATATCGGCGCCAATGCCATAGGTTTTAAGCTCTTTAAGCTCAATGCGGATCTTTTCGTTTTTTGATCCGCGTAAAAAATCAACCACGTAAGTGCTGCCAAATCGTTCTTTCAATCGTGATACAGCTGATAATGCCTTTTGGGCAATCAAAGTACCATCAAACGTTTCGAACTCGGTTAAACAGAAATCACAGGAGCCGCAATTGGTGGGGGCATCCTCCTCAAAATATTTTAACAAAAACTGGCGGCGACAGGCATGCAACTGACAGTAACGCACCATATCATCCAGCTTTTTGAGCATAATACGGCTTTGGTCGGGATTGTCCTCTATCAGGGCAAACTGTTTCAGCTTAATGGCATCGCCCGGCGAGAAAAGTAGTAGCGCCTCGGATGGCAAGCCATCGCGCCCGGCACGGCCGGTTTCCTGGTAATAGCCCTCAATGTTTTTAGGCAGATCCATATGCACCACATAGCGTACATTTGATTTATTGATGCCCATGCCAAAAGCAATGGTTGCTACAATAATTTTCACTTCATCGCGCAAAAAAGCTTCCTGCGTACGGGCCTTAACGTCGTTATCCAAACCGGCGTGATAGGCCTCGGCAGAAAAACCTTGTTCTTTTAAATCGGCCGCCAATGATTCGGTTGATTTACGAGACAAGCAATAAATAATGCCCGATTCTTCTTTTCGCGAATCTAAAAAAGCCAGCAGCTGATTAAAACTGTTCTTTTTGGGGATGACGTTGTATGTGATATTTGCCCGGTTAAAGGACGAAACAAAAATGGCCGGATCTTTCAGATTCAGCTTATCGAGGATATCCTTTTTGGTAAGCTTATCGGCAGTAGCGGTAAGGGCAATAACGGGGATGCCGGGAAACTCCAATTTTAAATTTGCCAGCGCCAGGTACTCCGGCCTGAAATCATGCCCCCAGTGCGAAATACAATGCGCCTCATCAATAGCAATTAATGAAATGGACAGGGTTTTTAAAAAGGTGGTGAGCTTGCCTTCATTAGCAAACAAACGCTCGGGCGCCAGGTACAACAGTTTTACCTGGTTATTTCGCAGCCGGGTAGTCAACTGAATTTGCTCTTGGGTAGACTGGCTGGAGTTTAAAAAAGCCGCCGGTATGCCGTTCACGTTCAGGCTATCGACCTGGTCCTTCATCAACGCAATCAACGGCGATATAACAATGGTCAATCCGTCCAGCATTACGGCAGGTAGCTGGTAGCAAATGGATTTGCCGCCACCGGTGGGCATAAGTGCCAGCACATCTTTTTTGTTTAAAACATGCCGGATAATAGCCTCTTGATCGTGCCGGAAGCTGTTATATCCGAAATATTTTTGTAGTGCTTGTACTGGAGTCATATGTTTTACTGTGCAGATGTGAAGATATGCAAATATATAAATGTGCAGATAGATAAATGTGCGGATGTGTGGATTTGCGGATGTGCGAATAAATAAATGTGCAGATGTGCGGATTTGCAGATGGGAAAATGTGCGAATGAGTGAATGTGCGGATATGCAAATAAGGAGATGGGCCTGTATAGCGATGGGTTTTAAAACCTTGAGTATTCGAAACATGAGTTTTATTACGAAATTTAATTGGGATGTCACCCTGAGGCACTCGAAGGGTGAGCGCAGAGGCCTTTGCCCACATGCTTCGAGTGCCTACCCATGACATCATTGGATAATTAAACTAATAGAAAGACCCCATCGGGGTCAAATATCGGTAGAGAAAAAACGATAACAATTATGTCGTGCCGTAGGTACGAAACCTATACGTGGGCAAGGTGGCGTACCTACAGCACGCTAAAATCGGCTATAACAATATTCTACCGATATTTTGCACCTATGGCGCATTTTTGTCATTTTGCCTTCATAGTCCACGGATTTTAAAACTCAGCATGACACCCTTTTTAATGTTTCGAACACCCTTAGTTTTAAAACCCATCGCTATGGAAAATAAAAAATGGACAGTCGCCATCCCTTGCTCTGTCACTTTTTTATAGAGAAAGACTGCGTGGCGGGCAATTCAGAATCAACATTAAATTATTTTTTTAAATTAGCTTTTCCATACCCAATCTGATGTTAAAAAAAATATACGCGCTTGTTATTCTTTTAAGTTTTGTTTGCACCGCCTTTTCGCAGGAAATTAAATCGCCCGAACAGTTTTTGGGTTATAAGCTGGGCGATCAATTTACCCCGCATTATAAAATTGTGGAGTATTTTAAATACGTAGCACAGGCATCAAAAAATGTAAAACTGCAGCAATATGGCAGCACCAATGAAGGCAGGCCGTTATTGGCTATGTTTATTGCATCGGATGAAAATATAGGCCGGTTGGAGGAAATACGCCACAATAATTTGCGTTTAGCCGGATTGGATAATTCTGCGGCGACGGCGAATGCTCCTGCAATCTTATGGCTGAGTTACAATGTACACGGCAATGAACCTGCATCCAGCGAAACTTCCATGCAAGTATTGTTTGACCTGGTTGATCCCACTAATGCACACACAAAAGCGTGGTTAAAAAACACGGTTGTCGTTATTGATCCATGTTTAAACCCTGATGGCCGCGAGCGATATGTGAATTTTTATAATTCTGTGCGGGGTGCTACGCCTGATGCCAACCCCAACTCGCGCGAGCATGTTGAACCGTGGCCGGGCGGCAGGATAAATCATTATTATTTTGACCTTAACCGCGATTGGGCATGGCAAACGCAAAAAGAAACACAGGCCCGTTTAGCGCTTTTTAGTCAGTGGTTGCCCGAAGTGCATGTTGACTATCACGAGCAGGGTTATAATGCTCCATACTATTTTGCCCCGGCGGCAGAACCTTTTCACAAGGTGATAACGGCTTGGCAAAAAGAGTTTCAAACCACCATCGGGAAAAACAACGCCAAATATTTTGACCAAAACGGCTGGCTATATTTTACCAAACAGGAGTTTGATTTGCTTTATCCGTCATACGGTGATACTTATCCAATTTATAACGGCTCTATCGGTATGACCTATGAGCAAGGCGGGATCAGTGCGGGCCTTGCAGTGGTAACCCGTAGCGGTGATACCTTAACGCTGGCCGATAGAATAGCGCATCATCACTCAACCAGTATGAGTACACTGGAAGTAGTATCGGCCAATGCGCAAAAGCTGTTGGATGAGTTTAAAAAGTTTTATGATAACAGCATCAGCAATCCGCCGGGCGAATACAAAACCTATATCATCAAAAATGATAATCAGGAAAAAATAAACCGTTTGGGTGAATTGCTTCGCCGGAATGGTATTCAATATGGTTTTGGTTTAAAGAGTAGTATTTCGGGATATAATTATATAAGCCGCAAAACAGAATCATACAATGTTGAAGCGGCCGATCTGGTGATTAATGCCTATCAGCCTAAATCAGTATTGTTAAATGTATTGATGGAGCCCAAAACATTTGTTGCTGATTCAAACACGTATGATATTACGGCCTGGTCATTACCATACGCCTATGGATTAACCGCATATGGGGTAAAAGAATCTATAAAAGCTCCTGAAGTGAGGATAACTCATGTTGTGCTCTCTGCGCCGCCTAAATTTGCGGAAACTCCGCATTTTTACGCTTATGTTTCAACATGGCAATCAGTAAATGACGTTAAGTTTTTAGCGGCGCTGATAAAAAAAGGTATAAAAGTTAGGTACTCATCCCGGCCATTTGAGGCGGGCGGTAAAAAGTTTGCCGCGGGATCATTACTCATTACCCGTGCTGGGAATGATGCAGCCGATTTTGATCAGCAGGTTACGCAAACAGCGGCCAATTTTGGTCATGAGCTGACACAGCTAACTTCTGGGTTTGTTGAAAAAGGTGCCGATTTTGGGTCGGATGTGATCCGGTATATCCGCGCGCCAAGAGTACTGCTTATTGCGGGCGATGGTGTTTCGGCAGAGGCGATGGGCGAGGTATGGCACTTTTTTGAACAACAAATCAATTACCCGGTTACTATTGCAAAATATCAGGATTTAAACCGTATCAGATTATCAGAGTTTGATGTTGCAGTATTTCCTGATGGTAATTACGAGGATTTTCCATCCGAAAAAATACAGAACTGGGTACATGATGGCGGCCGCCTCATAGCTATGGAAAATGCGGTGGCGCAACTGGTAGATAAAAAGGGTTTCGCACTGAAGAAAAAAGAAGAAAAGAAAGACGATAAGGCCGACGAGAAGACAAAAGCGTCCGAAATAAAACTATATGACGACAGGGATAAAGATGCCTTGCGTTCCAGTGTACCGGGTGCTATTTATAAAATAAACCTGGATAATAGCCATCCATTGGGTTATGGATTACCGGATAACTATTACACCCTAAAATTAAGCGACGATATTTATGATTTTTTTGGCGACGAAGGCTGGAATGTAGGCACAATTAAAAAAGACGGTTATATATCAGGCTTTGTAGGCCAGAAAAGTAAAGATAAAATAAAGGATGGTTTGCTGCTCGGCGTTCAGCCGTTAGGGCGCGGCACGGTAGTGTATTTGGTTGATGACCCGCTTTTCCGCAGTTTTTGGGAAAATGGCAAATTGCTGTTTAGCAATGCTGTATTTATGGTAGGGCAGTAGGCCAGTTTGCAGCTATTTAGTTTGCAGTGGGCAGTAAGCCAGTTTGCAGATATTGGTTTACAGCAAGCAGTTTTTTCCTAATATGAGTAATAGGGACAGCCTCCCTCATATCCTTTTTGCGATAGTCCACCATTAAATCAAGTTGGCACGCCACAAAAAACTAATTCTTCTATTGCTTATCACTAACTGTCAACTGCAAACTGGTAGCTGCCAACTGATATAGTTAAATAGTGTTAAAATGAGCCATTTGAGCCTGTTTTGCAAGAGTGTAAAATTAATTTATACCTATAATTGCAGCATTGGTCGGCACAATTTGCCTTATAGTCTATTATAAAAGGCCCTGGCTTTAAAATCGGCTACTTTTGTTTGCATGTTAAAAAGTTTTAAACCTGCAGTAATATTTGAGGCGCTGATACATATTTTGTTTTGGGCTTTTATTACCCTTTTACCCTTTATGTCGCGCCCCTATACCGATATGCCTCACCGGTCTTTTTGGCCCTGGCATTTTGTATTGATAAATGTACTGCTGGCCATACAATTTTATGTAAACACCTTTTTTTTAATACCCGTTTTTTTAAAAAGAAACGCCGGCGCCTATTTTTTTCTGCTGATAGTATTATCTACTATACTCGATCTGATCATTATTCATACCCGACCGCACAATCCGCCCTTTTTTATGCGGCATGACCATGGCGGCCCGCCACCTCCGTTCGGTTTTAATTTATTGCCGATAGTGGCCATTACCGCGGCCAGTTTTGCTTACCGCTACCTGGCCGATCAGTTTAAAATAATCAACAACAAAAACGATATTGCCAACGCCGCCCTCGTTTCTGAACTTGGTTTTCTTCGCTCGCAGATTAGTCCGCATTTTATTTTTAATGTGATAAACAGCGTGGCGGCGCTGTCGCGCTTAAACCCGGTGTTGGTTGAACCTACCTTAATTCAGTTTTCAAAGCTGATGCGCTACATGCTTTATATTAATGATAAAGACCATGTTACGCTGCAGCAAAAAGAAGATTATTTACGTAGTTATATCGATTTACAGCAATTGCGCTTTCGCGATGTGGTAAAGGTGAATTTTCATTTCAAAATTGATTCGCCCCAAAAAACTATTGAGCCCATGCTGCTGATTCCCTTTGTTGAAAACGCCTTTAAACATGGCGTTGGCGATGTGACGGCACCTTATATTGATATTACTTTATTAACTAATGATAATATACTGGTTTTTATGATTGAGAACGCCTATAATCCTAATGATTTAAATAAAGATGAAAGTCATGGTATAGGCTTAAACAATGTTAAACGCCGGCTGCAATTACTTTACCCCAAAACACACAGGTTACTTATAGAGGATAGCAATAATATTTATAGAGTAAACCTGCAAATACACTTAAAATGATACGATGTATACTGGTTGATGATGAACCCCTGGCACTCGACCTGTTGGAAGACAGCTTAAAACATGTAAACTACATTCAGGTGGTGGCACAATGCCGTACCGCCAGCGCTGCCATAACGCTGCTGCAAAAAGAAGATATCGACCTGATATTTTGCGATATACAAATGGCCGGGCTAAACGGCTTGCAGTTGGTTAGGAGCCTGATTAAAAGGCCGATGGTGATATTTGTTACCGCGTATGAGAAATTTGCCATAGAAGGTTTTGAGCTAGATGTAATAGATTACCTGGTAAAACCGGTGCCTTTGGAGCGATTTTTAAAGGCATGTTATAAGGCTCAAATTCAGTTTGAACTCCGAAAAAAAGCCCCGGCAGAGGTAGTTACCCGTAAAAATCACTTTTTTATCCACGCAGACTATAACCTAATAAAAATCAACTTTAGCGATGTGGAATATGTAGAGGGCTTAAAGGATTATGTAAAGGTAAATCTGATCAATCAACCCAAACCCATTTTATCGCGCATCAGCATTAAATCATTGCAGCTGCAACTGCCTCCCGGGCAATTTTACCGTGTACATAAGTCGTATATCATCAATATCGATCATGTTTTGTACATCAGGCGAGGGAAGATTATAACTACCAATGCCGAATTGCCTTTAAGCGATAATTATCGCGATGTTATTCATAAAATGACGAGCGACAAAATGGAGTAGCAGCTACACATTTAGCCATTTTATCGGCGCATTACATACGTTTATCTCATTTATTTTCTATAGCTGGCCATATGCTGCACTTTCGGTTGACTGAAATCAAACTGAATGAAGAAATTATTACTGCTATTGTTATTTGTTGTTGCTGCTTCCTCCGGCTTTTCGCAGCAAACACAAAAAATCTTAAAGAAAAATTATATCAATAAATTCTACACATGTCCGCTGGATAAGTTTTTGGATACCCTGGCCACTACTTATCATTTAAACATTGTGTTTGAGCGCGACACGCTGGATAAGCTGGATATTGTTGAGCATTTTTTTAATGAATCGGTACAGGATGCGCTGGGTAAGGTTTGTAATGAATACGGCTTGCATTACTGGATAGAAGCCAACGGTATTATTTATATTCTGCAAAATACGGATGACCTTGCCCGGCTAAAAAAAACAAACAAGGGCGATAATATGGTATCCGGAGGTATTAAACCTGTTCTGTTGCCCGATCCCGTGGAGCCCCCGAGCCATTTTATGTTTACCATAAGTGGCCGGGTGGTGGATCAGGGTTCCGGCGAACCGCTGCCATCGGCAAGCATAAGTATCCGCAATACACATTTAACTACCACTACCCGCAACGATGGAAATTTCATCCTGTTTAATGTGCCATCAGATACCTGTGTGGTTGAGGTCTCCAATTCGGGCTATCAACCCGAAAAAATAAGACTCGATGCCAAAAAAATAAAAGAACCGCTGGTAATAGAAATGTTTACCGCATTAAACACATTAAACGAGGTAACTATTACCGGTAAAAAAAGCGGCGTGATGAATACCGATACCAAAAAGGTGGGTGTGTTGGAGCTAAATCCAGCCAGTTTGGATAAGTTGCCAAATATTGGTGAAAAAGATATTCTTCGGGCTTTTCAACTGATGCCCGGCGTGGCAGCAACCAATGAGTCCTCTTCGGGTGCTTATGTGCGCGGTGGCACGCCTGATCAGAATCTGGTTGTTTTTGATGGCTTTACTATTTATCAGGTTGATCACCTTTATGGTTTTTTTAGTGCCTTTAATAGTAATGCTGTAAAGGATGTACAGTTATATAAAGGCGGGTTCTCGTCACAATTTGGCGGTCGTCTTTCCAGTGTTACCGAAATTAACGGCAAGGATGGTAATAAAAACGAAGCCAGCTACGGTGTTGATTTGAGCTTGCTGAGCGTTAATGCGTTTGCCGAAATACCGGTGAATAATGAATCAACACTGGTGCTGGCTTTCCGCCGGTCGTACCAGGGGCCTTTGTACAATAAAATATTTGATCAGTTTAATACCTCTAGTGTCCAGGGCGGCGGCGGTCCGGGTGGTGGTGGCCCCGGAGGTCCGGAACAAACCACACCGGCATCACATTTTTACGATGCAGATTTGCGCTATAATTATCGTGTAGATAAAAACGACATACTTACCTGGAGTTTATATAATGGGGAAGACGAAACCAATAACAGCAGAGCACTGCAAATTCCATCATTTTTAACATCATCGGTCAATAGCATCAATATAACTGATTATACTAAATACGGTAACCTAGGCAGTAGTGTAAAATGGTTTAAAAAATGGAGTAAAAACGTTTACTCAAATACTTACATCACCTATTCGTCCTTTTTTAATGATAGAAACCGTTCAACAGCGGGAACGATAGACGATAGCAATGGTGACCCGGTGAGCTTTGAATCGGGTATTGTTGAGAAAAACAGCCTGAACGATGTTGGCGTAAAATCTGAATGGAACTGGGAAATGAACAACAAAATGAAGTTCGCTTATGGCGGTTTCTTAACGCGACAAGGTACCAATTATAACTATGTGCAAAATGACACCGCTACCCTGGTTAATGAGCGCGAGAGTGCTTTTTCGGGCGGTGGTTATGCCGAACTTTTAATAGATCCTACTGATAAGCTGCACTTGCAACCTGGCGTTCGCGAAACGTGGTTTGGGCCGACAGGTAAATTGTATACCGAACCTCGTTTTTCGGCAAGTTATCTACTCAACGATCATTTTACACTGAAAGCGGCTACGGGGCAGTTTTACCAGTTTATGAATCAGGTTACACAGGAAGATATTTTAAACGGTAACCGTAATTTTTGGCTGTTATCTAATAATACTAATATACCTGTCGGGATGGCACGGCATTACATGGGCGGCGTAAGTTATGAAACAGATCAGTTTTTGATTGATGTGGAAGGATATTACAAAACGCTATCCGGTTTAACGGAATATACTTTGCGGCAAACTAATGCCTTCCCGGGAAGCATAGCCACGCTTACCCAGGATTTTTATAACGGTACAGGATATGCAAAGGGAATTGAAGTTTTACTGCAAAAAAAACTAGGCAACTATACCGGATGGATAAGCTATACCCTTGGCCAGGCCGAAGATAAATTTGCTGTGTTTGGAAACAATTATTTCCCGGCAGATCAGGATGTAAGGCATGAGTTTAAAACCATTAACATGTACCATTACTATCGCTGGAATTTCTCAGCAGTTTGGTTATTCAGCACCGGCCATCCATACACCGCACCCCTTACTACTTATACTATTTCTACCCTCGATGGTAATACCACAACCGCGTATACTGTTAGCGGCAAAAATGAATTGCGCCTGCCCGATTATCACCGGCTCGATCTTTCGGCAACTTACGATTTATTAAAAATTAACGGCAATAAAATAGGCAGTATCGGAATCTCTCTGTTTAATGTGTATAACCATACCAACGTATGGTACAAAGAATACCAGATTCAAAACAATGCCGCTATTGCCACCAATGTTGATTACCTGGGCTTTACCCCCAACCTTACGCTAAGCTTACGATGGAAATAAAAAAACACCCAATAAAAAATACCCTGTTGCTGTTAATTATGGCGATAGTGCTAAATGCCTGCAAAAAAGATGTTACAACCAATGCTAATACTAACTTACCGGTAGTACAAGGCTACCTCGTAGTGGGTAAATCGATCAGCGTAAAGGTAACTATGCAAAAGGTACTTACCGACACGGCAGTATATGGTACGCCTATCAAAGGATTAAAACTAAATATTTCAGATGGTAGTAGTACCATACAGCTAACGGAGTCATCAGCCGGTACCTATATTTATTCCGATTCTACTTTTTTAACAACCGGCAAAACGTATACGCTTAAGTTTAGCTATTTAAGTTATGCAGTTTCGGCGCAAACAATTATGCCAGCCAAGCCTGTTAATTTTACAACGCAGCACACCGGCATGTCAATTGATGATTTATTGGGGAATAATAATCCTTTAGATACCCTAAATGTTGTGAGCTGGGCCAACCCCGATTCGCTTAACCATGTGCTGGTGTTTAATAATTTGGATGGTATTTCTTTTCCGGCGAGTACTCGTTTTGGAAATGCAACAACCGATTTTGAGTTGAACACCAATCGGGCCGCGGCTTATCCGTTTACTCAGCGCACATTTGCCTATTATGGGCATTACCAGGTAATACTTTGTACGGTAAATCAGGAGTATATTAATTTGTTAACCAGCAATGCTTCGGGTTCAACATCTTCAAATTTGTCAAACCAGCCAACTAACGTGGTAAATGGGGTGGGAATCTTTACGGCTATGCAGGCCGATACTTTGCAGTTTTTGGTACAGTAGTTATCAGTTTGCAGTATGTAGTTAGCGGTTTGCAGCTGGTGCGCATCAACCTAAAATAAAAAGCCCGGGCAGTGCAGTTTTACATGTGCCCGGGCTTTTGTTTATTTAACAGGTTTCTTTATTAATTAGCTCCTTTTACGCGGTTTTTTTCGTCATCGGCTCCGGTTTGATGCTGGCGGGCCTTAATTGAATTATTGCCAAAGTTGTAGGTTAGCGTTAACCGGGTAATACGGCTTTCGCGTTTTTGCATTATATCTAAATTGTTATTCTGGTAGTTACTGGTAACATTATTAGTGAGGGTATTAAATATATCGCTTACGGAAAGCTTTACGTTTAATTTCTTATCCGCAAATGAGTGGCTTACACCAGCATCTGTTGAATATTGCGGCTTCACATAAAAAAGGCCGTAGGTTAATGCCGATTGATATTGCGTAGTTGTCTCAAATTTAAATCCTTTTATAGGTGTAAGCGTTTGGGTTGCCCGTATCTGGTAGGCCCATTGTCCATTATCTAAATTTCCGCCTTCGAGGCCATTTGATTTAAAGCCCAGGTAAAAGGCCGTGGCGTTTACATTGCCTTCCCACCATTTGGCTATTGTGTAGGGTGCGTACAGGTTAACATTATAAGAATTTTGTTCCTGCAAGTTTTCCTGTGTTACAAAAGAAACCTTAGTTGCAGGGTCTGTTCCGGGTATTTGTGTAATTACATCAGTTGTTTTGCTATATCCAAGTGTTAGGGTGATGCTTTTATTATAGGTATAATCAAATTCAAAGTTGTTGGTATACTGCGGCTTTAAATACGGATTACCTTTTTGATAAGTATAAGGATCGAGGTGAAAAACAAACGGATTAAGATTATCATATTGCGGCCTGTCAATGCGGCGGCTGTAGGAGAAGCTCATTTCGTTTTTATCATTTATAGTATGATTAATAAACAAGCTTGGAAAAAGGTTAAAATAATGCCTTGGGATACTTTGAACTACATTTGCTGAATCACCCACTGCTGACGATTGTGTATATTCTCCCCGCAAGCCTGCTTTTACCGAATAATTCTTAAAATCCTTGTTTAAGCTTACGTAGCCCGCATCAATCTTTTCATCGTATACAAAATGATTGTTATCTACATAAGGATCCGATTGTGATTCTGTTTGCAGCAGATCGTTATCTGTTTTTACATCGCTGTATTTTAAACCGGTCTCCAGTTTTAACGATTTGGTTAAAGGTTTCGCATAATCAACCTTTCCGGTCCTGATGTCGATATTTGACGGCGTAATGTTCCCTAAAAATTGTTGCGGTTGTTGTACGGCTCCGTTCGGTAAAAAGAAATCAGTTGTATAAGAAGCTATGGAGCCATTTCTGAAATTTGAATAATCAAGATCGGCACTTATTTCCTGGCCGGCGGTATCTATTTTGTACGAATCATTTAAATTAACTGCAATGTCATGATAAGTTTGATGAATGGCCGACACGGTATGCAGGGATGAATCAACTTCGGTAAAGCTTTTGCCTATGTTAGTATAATTGTTAAAATTGTCATCCTCGCCATTAAAGTAACCACTTACAACAAAACCGATGGTGTTTTTTGACGATAAATCATAATCGGCCCCCAAACGGTAGCTATTATTATGATTTACCTGCGGCATGGCGGTGGTTTGGTTAAAAAAGGTTTGATGTCCGGTACTGTCGGTAATGATGCGTTTCAGCCCAATTTGTTGTATGTATTTATTATCATTATGACTAAAGGTGCCAAAAACATTTAAGTTGCCATCCTTATGGTTTAAACTAAGCGTCTCATTGTCTTTCCAATATGCACCGTAGCCTGTGCCAGCTGTAATGCTTCCGTTTGTGCCTGCTTGTTTATTCTTTTTTAGTTTGATGTTGATGATACCTGAGTTACCCGCGGCATCATACTTGGCTGAAGGGTTTGGAATAATCTCGATAGATTGAATAGTTGTACCATCGGTAGAACGAAGCAAGGTTGCCAGTTGCGCAGCCGACAAATAGGTCAGTTTGTCATTTATCATCACAGTAACCCCTTGTTTCCCTTTTAGGCCGATATTGTCATCTTTATCAACGGATACACCCGGGGCACGTTCCAGAATATCCATAGCCGAATTTCCTGCTGCCAGCACACTGTTCTCTACATTCATTACCGTGCGGTCAACCTTGTGTTCAATTAATGGTTTTGTTGCAGAAATGGTAACCGTATTCAATGCGCGGCTAGCTTGATGTATTTTTAACGCCACGGCAGTAAAGCTTGGGTTTGCTATGGTTGTGGTAAAGGCGGTGCTGGTTACCGCATTATAACCTACTGTTGTTGCTTTAATAATATAAGTACCCGGTGCTATGTTGTCAAATGTGTAAACCCCGGCATCGTTGCTCAATGTTCCTTTAACTGTTGTTGAATCGGTTGCTTTTAATAGGCTTATCGTAGCATAACCAAAGGGTTTGCTCTGTTCATCGAGCAATGTGCCCGATACTGTTCCAACCGGCTTGGCCGTTTGTGCCATTGCCGCACCGCTAATAATAAGCAGCAGCAGCAGGTATTGTATTTTAGTAATAAGTAGTTTCATGTTTTAATTTGTTGCGTTTTGTTTTTTATATTTTGTTTTTTTAGTGCAAAGAAGCTGTCAATTCATTTTTTACAGAAACTTTTTTGACCAGCCGACTATTTTTGGTGACCAGCAGTCTTTTTTGTATTCGTTTTTTTGGGCAATAGCAAGCCCCTCAGAAGAATGAACTTCTTTTTTAAAGATTTAAACTATGTGTTTTGGATTTTACCGGAATTTAGCTCCGGACAGCGTTGTTGTATTTTATATTATATAGGCAGCGTGTTTCATCATCATTAAATCCCTCTAAAATTTTAGCAAAAAAAATCCCCTAAGAGGCTTGCCCTCTTTTTTTTGGATAATCTTTTTCAGATTACCCTCATTTATATCCCTGAAGTGTGTATTGTTGACTATAAGATGCTGAAACGGTAGTAAAGGTTACATTAAATCTTTTTTTTTCGGCGAAGAGCCACTTTTTTCCGGTGAAAACCATAAAAAGAGTTGTTGTTTTGTTTCTTTACAATTGTATATTTTTAATTTGGAGTTTAATAAATAAACAATTAGCTTGCCTATCAGGTAATAAGCCCCGTACCTGTAAACCGAGGCTATAAATTAAACCTTATAGTACTATATGAAAAGTGTTAATGAAAAATCTTTCTTTAACGTAAAACCACTTACGAGAGACGAGTTAAAACAAGTTAAAGGAGGTCAAAAACCACCATGTGGACAAATTGGTCAACCATGTACTTTTGGTTGCTGCTCGTTAACATGCAGCAACACCGACGGTACCGGCGTTTGCGTTGCTGGTTAATTAACTCAAAGGCGATTTATTGAATAGCCTTTTATGTAATTTGATAATGGATGTTTTTAATAAAACATCCATTATCTGTTTTTTAGCTTTACCGCGTACTGTCGATTTTAACAGTATCGGGTTTTGCGGTAACAATAGTATCAACCTTACATTGCAGGCCATTATCGGTCATAATAAATGTAGCAGTGGTCGCTTTCTCCTTTTTATTTACTTCCTTGCAGCCATAAAAATCAATATCCTGCAGCATATTGATTAAATTTTCATCAATTACCAGTTTGGCATTTAACGGCACTTTTAAAGTGATATATAATTCTTCATCGTGCCATAATTCGTCGTTATCAGCATAAAGTCTGTAATCGAATTTCAAAACAGAGTCTTGCTGAGTGAAAAAATATTTGATTTTGCGGGCATTTAATAATGCCTCGTCATATGTTCTGCCCATTGCACTGTATGATTCAACAATAACGGGCTGATCAACGTCGCTTTTTTCGAAGTTGATATGTACCTTCCGGTATTCTAAGTGATCAAAGTCGTTAAACTCATAAGCATTGTCTGTAATTCTTACATTGGACGATAATGTTTTGATATCCAGTCTTGCGCTGTCCTCGTGCGTAAAGTATTTTAAATCATTTAACTTAAGATAGTAGGTGCCGTTTTTTTCGGGCTTGATGTTGACGGTTGCCGCAAATTGAGCCGACTCTCTGAAGTTGGACGCTATTTGCGTGCTGTAAAATACCAATACACCCAGCGCGCATAGCCATACCACCAGGATGGTTGATCCGGTTGACCGGTTAATCATTCCGGTATTGAAAAACCCTTTTAAGGTTAGCATAATGATGCTTAACACCGGAATAAAGGCTACCAGGAATGCTGCCGAATAAATTAAACTTGCGTGATTATGTCTAATTAAATTAAAAGGAAGATCGTGAAACGGTGCAAAATGTCCAAATCCTAACAGTGCAACAAAGGCTACTACAATAAAAATGGTGAAGGCAAGGCAAACTAATAAAATAAAAACACCAAATAATTTTATAAACACACGTCCGGCCCCGTTTAAAAATATGCCCAGGTGATGGAAAAAGTCGCTAACAAAATCGCGGGCCTGGTAAACAAAGGGCCTTGCTTCATGCCCAAAGTTTGATAAGTTTTGCCTTACACTGCTTAATTCATCTTCCAGGTTCTTTTTAAAGCCCTGCAAATTTTGCTTTTCACCTTTCATCGCCATCCTGTCGGCACGGGTAACGGCCTTAGGTACTATCAGCCATAATATGATGTACAATAAAAAGCCCGATCCGGCGAAGGCTAATGATATAGCAAATGCAAGTCTTATCCAAACAACTGAAATGTCAAAGTAATTAGCTATGCCCGAGCAAACGCCGGCTACCAGATGATCATCCGGGTCGCGAAATAATCGCCGCTTTTCTGTAGTGAATGCAAAGGTTGAAGCAGCATCTGTATCATTTTCTGCAAATTCAAAATCGGCAACGGTTCCCATTTGCTCAATTACGCCGTTAACGTCCTGCTCAACAATAACCTGTTTGTTTTCATTCGCCAGTATTTCAGCAAACATTTCGGCAATGCGGTTTTCAATATCGGTGGTAATTTCAAGACTGTCGGCAGACGTCGAAAAGTGTCGCTTAACATCTGTCATGTAATTTTTTAACACTTCGTAGGCATCTTCCTCTATGTGGAAAACAATGCCGTTTATATTTATGATGATAGTTTTGTTCATGATAATAATATTTCAGGTTGTTTTTATTTTCTGTTTCCAATAGCGGTTTGCACTGCAAATGAAAGTTCTTCCCATGTTTTGTCTAATTGCTCGAGTACATTTCTGCCTTCGTCAGATAGTACATAATATTTTCGTGGGGGGCCCGAAGTTGATTCAACCCAGTTATAAGTAAGTAGTCCGTTATTTTTTAAACGGGTTAGTAAAGGATACAAAGTACCCTCAACAACAAGCAGTTGGGCTTTCTTAAGCTCGGCAATTATGTCCGAAGCATAGGTTTCGCCCTTAGCTATAATGGAAAGAATGCAATACTCCAGTATTCCTTTCCGCATTTGGGTTTGTGTATTTTCAACAATCATAAGACAAAGATATATGTTTTAAATTGTATTATGCAATACATAGTACTAAAATTATCACTTTTGTTGTATAGGGTTGCCTTTTTTTAAAAAAAAGCAGTTTTTTTTAAGTTTTTGCTTGACAATTTGATAACGTAACACTACTTTTATGATTAATTAACTATTAACTGATCTTATTATTAACAAACATGAAAAAACTTCTACTAGTAAGTTTGTGTTTCCTGATGTTATGTATTACACAGGTATTTGCACAAAACCGTACAGTTACTGGTACGGTTACGGCCAAAGAAGACGGCCTACCCATCCCGGGAGTAACAGTAAAGGTAAAGGGGACCAGTGTTGGTACCCAAACCAACACAGCAGGTAAGTTTACACTATCTGTTCCCACAGGAGCCAGTATTACTTTCAGTTTCATTGGCTATGAAACACAAACAGTTACACCAACAAGTGCCGACATTAAAGCTGTTCTTGTTTTATCAAGCAAACAACTTGGTGAGGTTGTGGTAACAGGCGCCTTGGGCATTAAAAAGGCAGATCGTGAAACTGGTTATACCAGCACATTGATTACTGCAAAAGAGGCGAACCAAACTGCGCCTATTGATGCGTTGAACGGTTTAACCGGTAAAGTTGCCGGTTTGGTTATTCAACAAACCGATGACGGTATTAACCCATCTCTTAGGGTTAACCTTCGCGGTAACCGCTCATTAGCAGGTAACAACCAGGCTTTAATTGTGTTAGATGGTTCACCTGTTCCTACTTCAATATTAACAAGCATAAACCCTGATGATATTGAAAGCTATAACGTGTTAAACGGTTCTGGCGCAGCTGCTCTTTATGGTTCGCAGGCATCTAATGGTGCTATTGTTGTTACCACCAAAAGAGGTACCGCTAATGCCAAACCTGTAATTACTTATGAAAATTCATTAACGCTTAGCCAAATTGCTAACTTCCCTAAATTTCAAAACGGATATGGTCAATATGGTGGCGAAGGTAATCCATTTGTAAACCCTTTAACTGCTCAATCTGAGTTGGTTCCTTTTGAAAACCAGCAATATGGACCCGCATTTAATGGATCGACTGTAAATATAGGTGCGCCAATAGGCAGCCCAACTGGGCAACAGTTAACAGCAGTTTACTCGGCACAGTCAAAAAACCCGATCGAACAATTTTTTGTTACCGGTGTAAATGAGCAAAACAGTGTCTCTTTCAGACAAGGTGATGCTGCTAACAACTTTGGTTTTTCTGCCCGCAACGTAAACGTTACAGGTACTGTACCAAATGATAAAAGCATGACTACCAATGCCCGGGTTAGCGGAGCTAAAACTTATGGCATCTTTAAAATTGATTTCACAGCCAACTATACCAAGGCAACAATTGATGAGCATGGCTATGAGCCAGGTCTTGGCGATTTCTTTTCGCAATTATTGCAATTTCCGGCAGATCTGAACATTCATCAGTTTCAGGATGTCGATAGCCCTAATTCACCAGGTAACCCTAGTAACTATTTTTCTGCTTACTCATGGAACCCGTATTGGGCAATATATGATTCAAGACAAAATATTACCAGAGACCAGTTTCAAGGTAACTTAAACTTAACCTTAAGCCCATCAAAATGGTTGGATATCAGCTACAGGGTTGACGACAACTCCGGAACATACCAACGTAAAGTTAACCTTGACAATATTGCATGGACCCCTTATGCCTTGTCAAACCCTAACGCACAATTTGGCGGCGCTAACGAGGCGTACTATAACCCAGTGGTAAAAGGTTATACAAGTGATATAATTGCTTACGGAGACGGTAGCGGTACCATTGTTAATACGGCTGGTACAACGCCAAACTATGCAGGTGATCAAGGTCTTGACAGGCTTGAAGGAACTGCGTTGTTAAACTTCCATAAAACATTCCATAACAATGATTTTAAAACAGGCTTATTGTTAGGTAACTCAATATGGTCTGAAAGTGGCAATTACATTTATGATAGCTCAGGTAGCCTTTTGGTGCCAGGATATTTCAATACCAACACCATAACAGGTACGCCAACACTTTACCAGGCAAATGCAACTATTCGTCAGGTAGCGTTCTTTGCTGATGCATCTGTTTCTTACAAAGATTTTGCTACAATAGAAGGTACCTTAAGAAATGATCGCGATAGCAGGTTAGCTCCAGCTGAACAATCATTTTATTATCCTTCTGTTAAAGCTGTGTTTATTCCAACATCAGCTATTCCGGGTTTAAAAAATAATGATGTTTTAGATTATTGGAAAATTTATGGTGATTTAAGCCGTGTAGGTAATATATCTGTTTCTCCATACAATATTAGCAATACTTATTCCGTAACTTCTGGTTTCCCGTATGGAAGTAATGGTGCACTTTCACTTAATACTACGTCATATAATCCAGGGTTAAAACCTGAGATTATAAGTGAGAAGGAAATAGGCACTGAGATAGGCTTATTTAAAGACAGGTTACATTTAACAGCTGATTATTACTATCAAAAAAGCCGTAACCAAACTTTAGATGTTTCTGTATCTCCAACAACAGGCTATCAAAATGAAGTTTTAAACGCTGGTGAAATTGATTCATATGGTGAGGAGTTTAGCGCTCAGGCTATCATTTTCCAAAAAACACCAACAAGCGTTGGCTGGACCGTTGGCGGTAACTTTGCCATCAACGACTCAAAAGTAGTATCATTACTACCAGGTGTAGATAAGTTATTATTGAGCACTGCATATAACACCAACGGTGGTAATGTTGGCGGTGTTTATGCAGTTGTAGGCCAATCTTATCCACAATTATATGTTACCGATTATCAGCGTAGCCCTACCGGACAGGTAGTTGTTAACCCAAACAACGGAACACCATTGGTTAATCCAAGCCCTGTTGATGAGGGAAGAACCTCACCTAAATATAACTTAGGTTTAAATACTTCAGTTAGCTATAAATTTGTAACATTAAACGTGGTGGCTGAATATCGCGCAGGCAACGTTCTTTATAGCCAAACCGGATCTATTATGGATTTTGCAGGTTCTTCAGCAGTATCTGCTTCGGCCGGTCGCCAAATCTTTATTTATCCAAACTCTGTAATAAACACCGGAACGACTGCAGCCCCTGTTTATACACCAAATACAACAGTGCCGGTGTATAAAGGTGGTTGGGAATATTGGTCAACTTACCCGGTTAACGTAGGTAGCCCGTACGTATCAAGCGCAGCATTTTGGAGAATTCGTGAAGTCAGCCTTTCATTTAACTTAAATCAATTCATTAAGAACACTAAATTCATAAAAGGATTAACAGTGGCTTTGACCGGAAGAAATCTTTTCTTATTCCTGCCGAAAAGCAATCAATGGGGTGATCCTGAGTTAAGTGATGCAGGTAGTACTGGTAATGGTGTTGGTACCACATCAACAAGTCAGTTACCAACTCCAAGAGTTTATGGTGCTAACTTACAAGTAACATTTTAATTAAAGAGCGATGAAAAAAATTACATTAATTATAGCGGCAATTTCCGCAATTGGCTTGTCAGGATGTAAAAAGTCCCTTGACCAGACCGTTAATCCTAACGCACCCTCTCAAACGACCATTCCGCTTTCATTAAGCGGTGCCGAAAAAGTTATGGCCGATATTCCAAACGGATGGCTTCCGAATGCTAACTCAGGCGGTGGGTATACTCAATATGGTTATTGGGATGGCGCATACTCGGTAAGTAGCGGGTTTATTGTTCAACCTGATTTGTCACAATATGTGTTAACAACAGGCAATTTTAATGTTTGGACAGATCTTTATATAAATCTTTCAAACATTAATAATCTTCAGATTTTGGCCACAGCACAAGGTAGCCCTAATTATGAAGCGATTGCCATGATTATGAAGTCATATGATTTTGAACAAGTAGTTGATAATTATAACGATGCTCCTTATTCAGAAGCTTTCAGCACAACAAACTTATTTCCTACTTATGATAAAGGATCAGTTATCTATGCAAATTGTATAAGCCAGATTGATGCCGCTATTGCGCTGATTAATAAAAGCACAACCGCTACGGTTCCGGGATCTGATGACATCATTTTCGGCGGAAATATGACTTCTTGGAAGAAGTTTGCTAACAGCCTTAAACTAAGACTGATTTTGCGTCAGTCAGGAACCTCAAACTACTCTACTATTGCGGCAGATATGGCTTCAACAGTGTCTGAAGGTTTTCTTGACGGAACAACACAGGCATTGGCTCAACCAGGGTATTTGCTTAATGACGCATACGGAGGCCAGGAAAGTCCTTTTTGGCATGCTTATGGCTCGAACCAAAACGGTGTACCGGAAAATATTTTGGTTAAGGCAAATACATATAGTATTCAGTTGATGCATGGCCTTAACGACCCGCGTTTGCCTTACATTTACAGTACAGTTGTTAATCCGAACGGAGGTCCTACTACCATTCGTGGTCTTTACTTAGGTGACCCGGCATTAAGTAATGATACCAATGTTGCCGGTAGTTTGAGTAATGTTGGTCCTGGTTTACTACAATCTGCCGCTCAATCTGCTGTTGTATTTTCGGGAGCTGAGTCTTTGTTCTTACAAGCTGAAGCCGTTAATAGCGGGCTGCTAACCGGTGATGCGCAGAAACTTTATAATGCAGCAATAACTGCTTCTTTTGAGGCGCTTGGTTTAACAGATGCACAGGCATCGGCCTACTACGGACAAAATATTGTTAACGTAGGCTGGGGTGCTTCTGCTGCAAATCTTGAGCAGGCTATTATAACCCAAAAATATATAGCGCTGGCTGGCCCTGGTACCTTTGAACAGTATAACGAGTGGAGAAGGACAGGATATCCTGTAGGAGTGCCAGTAACATTGGACCCAGCAGCTGCGGGACCTATTCCGCGTAGAATTTTGTATCCGGCTGTTGAGTATGATACCAATGGGAAAAACGTAAATGCGGAAGGCACAATTAGTCCATTTACCTCAAGGATTTTCTGGGATACCAGAACTAATTAAAACTTAATAATTAAAGAAAATGAAAAAGAGATTTTATATAAAAATGGCCCTTGTTTCCTTCTCAGCCATGGCGTTATTAAGTTCATGCCTTAAGGATTCAAGATATGTTGATTACAGTAAGGTTGGTACCCTTATTGAATTGCCTCTTGCAGAAGTAGGTGATCAGGCAGGTATTGGTGGTCAGTTCCAAACGGTAACATATAGTTTGGCCAAAGGTGGTACTGATACATTAACCGTTGCGGTAAACGTGGCATCACCAAAACCACTTACTACATCACTAAGTGTAACTTTAAGTGCTACTGATTTAACCACGCTTAATGCTTACAATACAGCTAATAGCACTGCTTTACTGCCTTTACCGGCAGCTGATTACACGGTGATTGGTAGCCTGGTGGTAACTGTTCCTGCTAATCAGCGGTTAGCTTACGCTAAAATTCTGATCAACGCAGCTGCTATTGGTGTTGACCCGGGTACTTATGTATTGCCTATCACTATTGAAAGCGCAAGCGGGCAGCCAATTGCACAACCTTATAAAGCCTTGTTGTATAATGTTGTGGTAAAACCATAATTTATTAAAGGTTAATAAATGCTTTAACCCGCCTTCAATATTGGAGGCGGGTTTTTTATTTGCCGAAATATTATAAGGATTTGATTCAGGTAGCTTGCTCAATGGCCTTAATTGTTAACCACACATGTAGTTATCAACAAAGCACAGCGACTTCGAAGAGTGATTGAAGCTGGTAAAAGTATATAGGTGTTTTTGAGCCCAGCGGAAAACAATAAGGCTGCCAAAAAATAGCAGCCTTATTGTTTGTTTTATTTCTTATCTACGCTATTTCTTCCGGGGCCTACAAAAAGTAAGCCGGCAAATACTACGGCGTCTTCAATGGCGTGCGCGGCGCCGTCCAATCCTTCGCCTTTGCCAAGGTGCATGGCGGCGGCTACTATAAGGGTTATCAATAAAAATAAACACACCGGCCTGAATGCAAGACCAATGATCAATAAGAATCCTCCGAAGGTTTCGGTGGCAGCACAAAGCAAGCCCCAAACGGTTGGCCAAAAATGAATGCCTATGTATCGTGCCGAAGTACCCACTTCGTACCATTCCTTAGGCCCACCGCCTAACATAGGGTAGCCATGATAAATAAACATTACGCCTAAACCTACGCGCATTATTAATAATCCAAAATTTCTGTAATTACCTAAACCGTCAAAAAGGGCCATCTTTTGTTTTTTTGTTTTAATATTTAACGTTTACTTCTGTTTTGTGAACGGATAAATTTACCATTTTACCCAATATCAAACTACAATTATCGGGGATATGTCCGGCAGGAAAATCAAAACAAACGGGATAGTTATACTCTTTAACCACGTCCGTTATGATTTGGGCCGCGGTTTGCCCGAAGGGAATATCATTGTCTTTTGTTTCTGAAAAACCACCAACAATTAAGCCGGCAAGGTTAGTTAATTTTCCTGCGCGCTTTAAATTGCGCATCATCCGGTCAATCGAATATAAATACTCGCCAACGTCTTCAATAAACAATATTTTACCGCTATAGTCGATATCCGAAACTGAACCGCCCACGGCTATCAGTAGCGATAGGTTGCCGCCTACTAAAATACCCGACGCGTTACCATCGCGATTTAAAGCATGGGAATGAAAATGATAATGTAATTCTTCGCCAAAAAGAGCTTTTCTTAAAGTTTCCAGTGAATGGGCAGAAGCATCGGGTATATTGATGGGCATTTGGCCATGTATGGTTTGCGCTTGGTAATTGTTAAAAAGATGGGTATGCAAAACGGTTATATCGCTAAAACCAACCAGCCATTTGGGGTTTTGGGCAAAGCGGCTGAAATCAACCTTGTCAATCATTCGCATGGTTCCGTAACCGCCGCGAGCGGCTATTATAGCCTTTATGCTATCATCATTAATAAAGCGTTGCAAATCCCGCGCCCTGAGGTCATCATCCCCTGCGAACTGATGGTAGCTGGCATTAACAGTTTCTCCCAATACCACTTCTAATCCCCATGACTGTAGTAAAGCTACAGCATCATCCATTGGATTGGGCAGCTTTTTGGCCGGGCAGGTAATGGCTATTTTGTCGCCCTTTTTTAGTGGCTGCGGCTGAAGTATTGGAGTTGATTGAACCATATTTTTATTAGTAAAAGATAGCCATGAATATTTTTGCCGAAAACCAGATAATCTTTAAATCATATTGAGCATGGTTCAGACAAACTTCCGATTTTCGGACTAAATTAGCTTATCTTTGCAAATTATTAAAAAGGATGTCGAAACTTGATAAATTTAAACGGTTCACTATAACTTCGGCTTTGCCGTATGCCAACGGACCGCTTCATATTGGCCACCTGGCCGGGGCCTATTTGCCGGCTGATATTTTTGTACGCTACCTTCGCCTTAAAAAGAAAGATGTGGTTTATATCTGTGGTTCTGACGAGCACGGCGCGGCTATCACCATAAAAGCAAAAAAAGAGGGCACTACACCACAAGAAATTATTGATAAATATCATCACCAAATAAAAGACAGTTTCCAGGAATTTGGGATCTCTTTTGATATTTACCATCGTACATCATCGGCTATTCATCATGATTTGTCGCAGGAGTTTTTCCTGAACCTGTACGAGAAAGATGAGTTTGTAGAGAAGTTTTCGGAACAATATTACGATGAGGATTATCAGCAGTTTTTGGCCGACAGGTATATTATAGGTACCTGCCCAAATTGTCATAACGAGAATGCCTACGGCGATCAGTGCGAAAGATGCGGCACATCATTGAATCCAACAGATCTGATTAACCCTATATCAACCTTAAGCGGTAAAACACCTGTTTTAAAACCTACGAAACACTGGTATTTGCCATTGGATAAATATCAGCCCTGGTTAGAGAAGTGGATTGACACGAAAGAAGGCGAGTGGAAGGTGAATGTGTTTGGTCAGTGCAAGTCATGGTTAAAATCGGGCCTGCAACCACGCTCTATGACGCGCGATTTGGATTGGGGTATTGATGTACCTTTGGAAGAAGCAAAAGGTAAAAAGCTTTACGTTTGGATGGATGCGCCGATAGGCTACATTTCGGCCACCAAACAGTGGGCGATTGATAATGGTAAAGACTGGAAACTGTATTGGAAGAAACAGGAAAATGAGGCCGATGAAGCCTGCCTGCTGCACTTTATAGGTAAGGATAATATTGTGTTTCACTGTATCATATTCCCTTCTATTTTGCATGCCCATGGTGAATATATTTTGCCGCAAAATGTACCCGCAAATGAGTTTCTGAATTTGGAGGGTGATAAACTTTCTACCTCACGTAATCATGCGGTTTGGCTGCACGAATATTTGGAAGAGTTTCCGGGTAAGCAGGATGAGCTGCGTTATGTACTTACCTCTATACTGCCCGAAACCAGCGACAGCGAGTTTACCTGGAAAGATTACCAGGCCCGCGTGAATAATGAGTTGGTGGCTATTTTGGGTAATTACATTAACCGGGTAATGATATTAATGCACAAGTTTTACGCTGGCAAAGTTGAAAGCAACTCCACTAAAATTGTGCTGACCGATAAAAACCTGGATGCAGATTTGGGCGATTATTATGAAGAGCTGCACCAAAATCTGGAAGCTTATAAATTCAGACAAGCACTGCAAAACGTAATGGATATTGCCCGTTTGGGAAATCGTTATCTAACAGAAAAAGAGCCCTGGAAAACCATAAAGACCGAGCCGGAAGCAGCGAAAGATGCACTGCATAACTGCTTAATATTAATTGGACACCTGGCCACTTGCCTGCAGCCATTTTTGCCTGCAACGGTTAAAAAGATTATCGAAATGCTGAATATATCTTTCGAAGATATTGCCTTTAACAAGGAAATAGCTTTTGAAAACGGACATCAGTTAAATGCCGCAACCTTGTTATTTGAAAAAGTAGAGGACGAGGTAATTGAGAAACAATTGCAAAAGCTGGCCGATAAAAAAGCTGCCGCCCAACCTGCAAAAGAGATAAACGTGGTTGCTGCTAAAGAAAATATTGACTATGAGTCTTTTGCCACAATGGATATCCGCACCGGTACCATTCTAGCGGCAGAGAAGGTAGCAAAAACCAAAAAGCTACTGAAACTAACAGTAGACACGGGTATTGATGAACGAACCATTGTATCGGGCATTGCAGAATATTTTGAACCGGAAGCCATAATAGGCCAAAAAGTAAATGTTTTGGTAAACCTGGAGCCGCGTGAAATAAAAGGTATCGTATCGCAAGGTATGATTCTGATGGCAGAAAATTCGGAGGGTAAGTTGAGTTTTGTTTCCGCCGGAGGCGATATGCATAATGGTGCTGTGGTGCGATGATGATTGATGTGCGGATAGGTTTGATTTATGGATGAGATACAAATGTTTGCCAAATCAGCTAATAATTTGCACTTTTGCAGAAATTCTGATTTGACCGGAGAATAAAATCCGAAATCGAAAATCCGAATTCCGAAATCAAAAGGTCCCGTAGTTCAACGGATAGAATAGGAGTTTCCTAAACTCTAGATATGAGTTCGATTCTCGTCGGGACCACCTCTTTTAAGTCAAGAGCCTTTAGTCGTAAGTCTAGAGGCTTTTTGTGGAAGAAGAATGCTTGAAATATTTTAGGTTAAAGTTTGTAAACTTCGACCAATGGAGAAAAATTATTCCGCAGAAAGCTATCGAAAATAAACCCCATAAAAACATAAAAGAGGCTGTCCTTTTGGAACAACCTCTTTTACTTTTAGTGATTTGCTTAAATTATGGATTTTGAAGTCCCCACCAAACGGGTACGTAAAGAAAAACAGTTCCCGGATAATTCAAATTTGAAGTCAATTCTGAGTTAGGATACAGCATACGCAATGGCATTTGTCCGGGGGCAATTATTGATGCTGCAGAAGTAACAAAGAAAGTAGGATAACCTGTTCTTCTCCATTCGGTCCATGCCTCAAAACCCTGGAAACCACACATTGCATAATACTTTTGTGTGATAATAGCTTTAACCTTATCGTTAACACTAACTGCAGCAGTTAAAGCCGCCAATCCGTCAGGCGCTGTATTAATATAGGTTGTGGGGTCTCCTGCTCCTGTAGCAGTAAAGCTTGCTGTTATACCAGCTTCGTACAAGGCGGTTACGTTACCTGTAGCCCATCCCCGTGCAACGGCTTCAGCCTGTAAAAAATAACTTTCGGCAGTAGAAATCAGTTTAACCGGCGCAGTAGCAGAGGTAGGGTCAATTGCTCTACCACCCACTAATGGAGATGGTGTAGAAACAATTTTTTGGTTGTATGCTAAATAGCTTCCCTGTGGAATAGACTCCAAAGAATCCTGTGCGGGGTTATTATATATAACAAAAAACTGATTTAGGCGGGGGTCAGCATTTCTCGTAAAAGCGTTTACAATAGTTGAACTTGCCACCACATTTTGAGTTTTGCCTAATGCAACCGCTTCATTGTAAAACGGATTTTCGTTACCGCCTGTAGAGGTGTAGCTTATTGTTGCATCTGCCGTTAAGAACGTAGGATTAGTTGCATACAACGCTGTTATACCTGCCTGAGCAGTGGCAGGGTCAACGTTAGATAGACGTAAATATGCTCTCAGTTCAAGCGTATTGGCAAAAGCTACCCATTGGGCCATATTGCCCTGATATATCATATCCTGTGCTCCGGGAGAATTGGCACCCGTTGCATTAAGTAAAGGTATAGCTCTTTTAATGTAAACAAATATGCTATCATAAACTGCTTTTTGGGCATCATATTTGGGGTTGCCATATACAGTTGGTTGCAATGCCTGCGAAAGTGGTACATCACCAAATGCATCAGTTGCCAGTTGAAAACCATAAGCTTTCATCAGGTAAGCAATACCTTTGGTATTTTGTAATCCTGGTTCCGGGTTTTTTATAATCAAGTCAGCGTTTACTAATGCTACGCGGTATAGGTTAAGCCACGGGCCGTTAAAATCGGTACCTACCGAGCCGTATTGATCTATTGTTTTATATTGCGATGCCAATGGGCTTTGGGTCCAATATTGACTCCATATATTGCCAAATACCTGAAAGGAGTTGCCTACTACCTGGCTAACAGCTGCCTGTGTGGTAGGCAAGAGCAATGTGGGATTGGCGCTATCCGGATTATTTGGATTCTGATTGACATCTAAAAACTTTTTGCAGCCCGAAAACCCAGTCACAGCTACAAGTCCTATTAGTAAGGCGTGCTTTAAATTTAATTTATATTTTCTGATCATGATGTTTATTGTTAGAATGAAACCTTTAAATTAATACCATAGTTACGCACTGATGGGTTTGCCGCAAAATCTAATCCTTGCTCGTTACCTGCACCGCTTGAGTTTACTTCCGGATCTACGAATGCATTGGATTTTGGTGTCCATATAAACAGGTTGTTACCAAATACGCCAATGGTTAATGCACCAAACGGCAGATTTCTTAATTGCTCTTTAGTCAAGGTATAAGATATACTGGCGGTGCGCATTTTAACATACGATGCGTCGATAACGTTCATACCAGTTGGTTCTACACTTGTATAATAATTATATACAGAGTAAGGTACGTTTGTATTAGGAACGCTTTGGCCCGAAGAATTCACGGTTACTGAATTGGGGAATGGCTGACCATATCGCGGACCACCGGTTTCGGCCGAAGTTCCTACGAAATCCATAATAGATTTGGTATTTGAATATAATACACCGCCATGTTTAACATCAAACAACACACTTAAAGCAAAGTTTTTATACCTCACTTTTGTACCTAATGATGTTTGAAATTTAGGTTCATATGAACCTAAATATTGAGCTGATGTTGTAGGTAGTGGTTGCCCGGTAGCTGAATTTACAATAGTCCGTCCCTGTGCATCTGTTTGGTTGGTTATCGCATAAAATTCACCATAAGGCAATCCTTTAGCTGCAACTATTCCCATACCACCGAAGCCACCTATCGAAACCTGCGAAACGCCATTTGGTAAGGATAGTACATCACTGTTGTTTTTGGTGAATGTGCCAAATAAATCCCAGCTTACATTAGTGGTTTTAATAGGGGTTCCGCTGATGGTTAACTCGATACCTTTATTTTGAATTTCGCCTGCGTTTACCGTATTGAAACCATAACCTGTTGAGTTAGGAATCGGGATAGATAGGATTTGATTTTTCGAATCATTAACATAATAGCTAAAATCGAAAGAAAGCCTGCTTTGCAAAAATGCCAATTCTGTACCAATTTCAAATGAACTTGTTTGCTCCGGTTTAAGTGTACTATTGCCAAGCGTTGACCCGACCTGTACCGCAGGCACTCCGAATGGAAATGTAGTATTGCCAAAGGAACCTCTAACAATAGTTTTTCCGTAAGTGGTTAACAATTCGTAAGGGTCTGTATCGCTACCTACCTGTGCATAACTGGCACGTAATTTACCATAGCTTAAAAAATCGGCAAGGCCAGTGTTTTTAAGCAATTCGCTAAATACAAATGAACCGCTTACGCTTGGATAAAAATAGGAGTAGTTATTTACAGGTAAAGTGGAAGACCTGTCGTTTCTTAACGTACCCTCCAAAAACAGATAGTCTTTATACGAAAGATTTAAATCGGCGTAAAAACCAACCTGTCTTTTTATAGAAATATTATCTGTAATTACGTCTACCGGTCCGTTACTATTTTCAAGATTATACCAACCAGGAACTACTAAACCGCCGCTGGAATTGGTGCTTGTTAAATTGGACGTGGTTGAGCGTTCCCTGATGTTATTGCCCAACAATAATGATGTATGAAAATCTTTACCAAAATCATGGGTTGCAGTAATCATTAAATCATGCACCACCTCATTAACATTAAACTGATCCACTTCGTAAGATCCATTGCTGGTAACTGGTCCCCATAAATTGCTTCCCGATTCGTCAGCAGGTTCAAATGTAAATTTAGGTGAAATAAGCTTTCTGCGGTCTGAGTAAGAATCCGCACCTACACGCTCAACTATATTTAACCATTTAACGGGTTTCCAGGTTAGGTTAACGTCGCCGGTAACGCGGTTAACGTCATCGAGGTTACTAAAGTTTTGAAGAATATAATAGGGGTTCACAGTAAATGCACCATAAAAACCATAAGTATTAGTAGCAGAATTGTATCCATTATACGGATTGTTGAGGTCTCCCATTTTATTAATAGGGATATCCCTTGGTGTTTGCAACAGGTTAATCCATATACCGTTTCCATTCTGGCCACCGGAAGGTGTATTTGCCTGAATTTTATTATAGTTAATATTAATAGCTGCAGTAAAATTGTTTGCAAGCGTAGCTTTACCATTAAATCTTACACCATATTTGTCAAAAGAATCATTACTCGGAAATACACCGTTGGAGTTTAACGAGTTTAAGCCTAAGTAAAAGCTGTTTTTAGCGTCGCCCGATGCAATGCCTACATTGTTGTCGGTAGCAAAACCAGTCTTAAAAAAATCTCTGATATTGTTTGGCAAAGCCGAATATGGCTTGGTCTGGGTAACGCCATCAATTTTCTGCCCCCAGGGCTCTACCTGTCCGGTAAATGGTCCTCCCCAGCTAAAATTATCGCTGGCGTCATTTATACCTGTAACGTAACCGGGGCTGGTAGCCGAACCTGACATAAATCCCTGGCCATACTCATTTTGAAAAGTAGGTAATTTTACAACTGAAGAAAATGTACTGTTAGAGTTAAGCGTTATCTCCAATTTTTTTCCATTTTTTGCACCCGATTTGGTAGTGATCATGAGCGCGCCATTGGATGCCCTGGAACCATAAAGAGCAGCAGCAGCAGGTCCTTTCAGTACCGTGATAGATTGTATATCGTTAGGGTCGATATCATTGCCTCTGTTTCCAAAATCGACCGCTGATAAGCTGCTTGCGCCACCTATAATGCTTGAGTTATCAATAGGAACACCGTCAACAACCAATAATGCCTGGTTATTGCCGGTAATGGACGAACCACCGCGAAGAACAATCCTGGTTGAGCTACCCGGCGTATTTGACGTTGAAGTGATGTTAACACCTGCAACCAAACCTGTTAATGAAGTAAGTGCGCTTGTGCTGCCTCCCTCTGTCAGGTCCTTATTGTTTACGGTTGGTGCAGAATAGCCTAACGTTCTTTTTTCTCTCTTAATATCGTTAGCTGTTACAACAACCTCGTTAAGCTCATTGCTTGCTGCGGTAAGCGTCACATTCAATACATCTCCCTGTACGGGTAGCTGCTGCGAAACATAACCGACAAAACTAAATTCTAATACAGCGCCGCTAGGTGCACTTAGCGTGTATTTACCCGCGCTATTGGTCTGTGTGCCAATTTGTGTGCCTTTTATCTTTACTGTTGCTCCCGGAATGGGTAAGCCATCATCTTTGGCTATTACCGTACCAGTAACTGTACGGTTTTGGGCAAAAGCCTGGCAAAAAACTACCAGGCATAAACCTATAATTAAAAGTATTTTTTTGTTCATGTTAATTAATTTAAAAAGTATTTTTTCTTGAATATGTTGTTTCCCCTTGTAATGGCGGATTAAGTTGCACACATCAAAAAGGGAAATTGGGAGTTTCGATAGTCCGAAGAGTGCAATGGAATATCTTCATTTGGTTACATTGCGACCCTGTAGTTTAACTCCTTAATTTTCATTGATCTGCCCGGAATAGGAAGATGGTCTTTTTTTACTTTAACAGGCAGGTAATTTTTCTGTTATGTGCCAGCGTATTGGTTAAAATAAGACTGTTCAATTTAGTTAAGGCCTGTTATCCGTCATCAAACCCTCGAAAACGGTTGCTGATACAATAGAGGTGAAATGAAATACAACGTTTCATAGTGGGAATTGAGGTTTCAGTTAACAGATTTTGGTAAGTCTTATCGACTTTAATTATTAATTTATTTGCAACAGTAATTTTACAGGAAAATGATAGCACTAAATATTCCGAAATGACCAAGTTGGTCATATGAGGACGAGGGGGAAATTGCGGATAGTTTATAAACAAAAAAAGGATTGCGCACCTCGCGTGCCAATCCTTTAATTAACTATTAACTGACCATCATTAACAATAATGATTCGTTATGAGCAAACTTAGCTACTTGCTAAGAAGTAAAATGTTCGAAAAAAACCAATATTAGTACTTTAATTAATCTAATTATACGAAGTTCTGTATTTTAGGGGGGTAACCTTATAGCGCATTTTGAACAACTTAATAAAGGTGCTTGGAGAATCGAGCCCAACAGTAGTTACAATGTTATTTATTGGATAAGACGTGTTTTTGAGCAAAAATTTGGCTTGCTGCAGCCTTATATTTATCAGAAACTGATGAGGTGTAGTATGATATGCCTGTCTGAATGAGCGGATTAGATGCGTTGCCGACATACATGAATATTTTGATAACTCACATATATTGATTTTTTGATCAAAATTTGAGTATAAATATTCTTTGGCAAGGCTAAGCCGCCTGTAGATTTCTTTTCGGGTTGCAAATTGAAGATCTTTAAGACTTTCTTCTACAAAAAGGATGTCTTTTTGGTAAAGCGTATAATAATTTAGTAAAATATGGTAGAGGAATTCGTTCAGTAATAATTCATCCTGACAGTTTGATCTTATCAACACTTTTAAATGCTCTATATTATATTTTAGATCTCCAAGAAGCGGAAAAATAGTTTCATTGAAAGTTAAATTTTGTGAAGGCAGGTGGTTGCCGTAATTATCTGGAAAATAATTATCATCCTCAAGAAAGGATGTCTTAAAATCATCAATAAATCCTTTGGCAAAGCTGATTGAAAGTTTTTGAACAGGACTATCAGAGTCAATTATATCTGAATAAAGCGTTCCAGGGTTAATCGCCAGGAAATTGTGAGGAAACAAACGTAATTTTTTCTTATTTAAAACGAATTTTTCATCCCCGTTGAAATTGACGTGTAAACTGAAGTTATTGTTCACCTCGGTTGTGTTTTTATAAGTCAGTTTACTTGAACAAATACGATTTTCGTTGCTTAATTTTAATACATTTTCCATGATTTCTATTCTTCTAAATACGATCTCTCTTCCAGTAAAATAAATTGGTTTCCTTCCTTATCCGTAAAATCCGCTATCATCCCTGCTGAAACGTAGTATGGTTTATGATTAAAAACGACCCCATTTTTAGTGATTTCATGATATTGTTGGAGGCAGTTTTCGGTGTTAAAAATGATAACGGCTTTTTGTTTTAAGGTGCATTTGTTTGGTATGATAGCTATGTGTACATCACTATCGTTATTACTTAACAATTTGCAACGTACATTGGGCCATAATTCTAATTCGCCCTTATGCGTGAACCCTAAAAATTTCACGAAAAAGGTTTCCGCTTCAGCGATATTTCCTGAAGGAATTGTGACGTATTTTATTCTCATTAGGTAAAAAATTAGGTTGTTTTTCCTGGATAGGATTATTTTTATAATTTATCAATCAGGTCTCCCTGATTATTGTTTCATCGCTTGGCTTTTATTTTTATAGATTGTGGCAGGTCAGTATGCCGCAATCTCTTTGTGAATAGCTCCCGGATACATCTTCATGGTAGTCAACCTGTTCGGGTTGTAACCAAAAGTCTGTTTTCGGGGGTATTGGATTTGTTTAGCAATTTGAAAGGATAACAAAGCAAGTGCAAAGGAATCTCTAAAAAATTGAAAATTTAGCTGGCTGCGCAATGAGTCTGTCACTTTTCTGACACTGACTTTATGTGCACGTTTTTTGTTCCGGGAGGGCTTCCGGTTCATGAAATTGATACGAGCTAAAAGCAAGATAAATAGTCTGAGTAGCCTGGCATAAGTAATCTCCCCGCCTGTGTCTGCACCACCCAGCCTTAAAGTTTGATCCGTATTACCAAAAAACTTAACCATTTTCAATTGCCTTATAACTATAAGACATGCTTTATATCGAATAAGTTACAAAAAAGGTAAATATTTGATGCTAGAGGCATAATATCCATTTTTGAGGTTGCTTATTTTGTTCAATCGGCGGGCTCGTTTGGTTCGGATTTGTCCTGGAGCCTTCTAGATGTAAGGCCCCGAGATCCACGTGACACGCATAAAAAACACTACAGACTGGTCTGTTTGTTTGAAAATTATATATCTTTGTATATGAGAAAAAATGCAATCAGACAAGATGTTGTTGAAACTGCGTCTCGTTTGTTTTATAAACAGGGCTATGCCAACACCGGGATTAATCAGATCATAGAGGAATCCGGTGTTGTTAAATCGTCATTATATGCGAGTTTCCGTTCAAAAGGAGATATACTAATGGCCTATCTGGAGGCAGCCGGAGCAACAACTGATGAAGCGCTTAAAGCGGCTTCAGAAAAATTTGAGGATCCTAAAGACAAAGTGCTGGCTGTATTTGATTACCTGGTTGCGCTGGTTCAGGAGAAGGAATATTATGGATGTAATTTTCTGAATATTATTTCTGAAATACCAAAAGATGCAGAACGTGTGCGAAACCAGATCAGGAAGCAAAAGAACGGTGTTAGAAATCTTTTTGCCAACATTCTTAAGCCTGTTCATAAAGAAGATTTGGCTGATGAAATTTATACCCTTTTTGAAGGCGCTTTGATTGGTAATAAGGTGCATGATGAGGTTTGGCCGGTACTTAGTGCAAGAAAAATTGCAGATCAACTGCTTAAATAAAAAATAAACGTACTGATAGTCAACTTAATATGATTATATGTGATAAATGTTACAATAAATTAAAAACAGACTTGTCTGTTTTTAATTTATTTATCTATCTTTGAGTCATGAGAAAGATACCAGTAAGAGCGGCAATTGTTAAAACAGCATCCCGATTGTTTTACCAGCAAGGTTATAGCAATACCGGTATCAATCAAATTATTGCCGAGGCTGGCATTGCCAAGTCGTCATTATACCAGCATTTCCGCTCAAAAGAAGAGTTGCTTTTAGCTTATCTGGAAGAAACAGGTTTGCAAACAATGGACGCACTGAGTAATGCTGCAGAACAAGGTAATACGCCGAAAGAAAAGTTGCTGGCAATTTTTGATTATCTTGAAATACTGGCCGATGATCCGGAGTTTTACGGATGCCATTTTTTAAATATGGTTTATGAATTGCCTGCGGATGCCGTACGGATCAGGGAGCAGATAAAAAAACAAAAGGATAGTATAAGGGAGCTGTTCAGGAATATTTTAGCGCCGGTTGATAAAGAGATATTGGCTGATGAGATTTATACGCTCTTTGAAGGATCATTAGTAGGGAATAAGATTCATAATGATCTGTGGCCGATTATCTCTGCAAAAAGAATCGTTAAAAAGCTAGTATAACTTTGCCCGTATAAAAACAGACTTGTTTGTTTTTATAGCTATGAATGATAAACAAATGAAAACTATAATCTAAAATGAAAAAGCAAACCATCTATTACAAAACCATAAATGTTGATGGGATCAACATTTTTTACCGCGAAGCAGGGGATAAAACCAAGCCTCAGATAGTGCTATTGAACGGTGTGCCGAACGCATCAAGCGCGTTCCAGGAATTGATACATGATTTAAAAGAAGATTTTTACCTGATTGCACCAGATTTCCCCGGTTTTGGAAATAGTGATATCCCGGACAAAGGCACTTATGCTTATACTTTCCATAATATTTCTTTAAGTATCGAGAAATTTATCGATCAGCTAGGACTAACCCATCCCAGTGTGTATGCCTTAGGTTACGGTGGGCCGATAACTTTCAGAATTGCATTACGCAGACCGGATTTATTTGCCAATTATATTCTTCAAAACTCCAATGCTTACGAAGAAGGCTTGGGTCCGGCAATGCTTAATGCTGCGCCTTTCTTAGAGAATCGCCACGAAGAAACTGAAAAGTTGGTAAAACCATTGCTGACACTGGATGGTATTAAATTATTTTTTCTGAATGGTGCAAAAGATGCAACAGCAATTAACCCGGATGGTTATTTGAACTCTTTGTATTATTTAAGTCGCCCGGGTCAGGAAGAAATTCAGCTGGATTTGCTTTATGACTATCGTACCAATATCGGGGAATATCAAAACTGGCAACAATTTCTTAAAGACCGGCAGCCGAGAATGTTGCTTGTTTGGGGAAAAAATGATGTGTTTTTTCCATTAGCAGCGGCAGAAGCAATTAAGAAAGATGTGCCTTCGGCGGAGTTACATGTTTACGATACCAGCCACCTGGCGTTAGAAGAACATCACTATGATATCGCCGAACGCATAAAAACGTTTTTAATCAAATAAAAGAAAAGCCCTTTTTCGGGGCTACCAAAAAACACACTTGTCTGTTTTTAATACAACTAAACAAATCTACATAAACTATAAAATTCAAGATCATGAAAACACCAACAGTAAATTATCGCAAAGAAAAAGTAGCCGATTTGAACATCTTTTATCGCGAAGCCGGCTCAAAAGATGCGCCTGTAGTTCTCTTATTACATGGTTATCCAACATCGTCTCATATGTTCAGGAACCTGATCCCGATATTGAGCGAAAAATACCATGTAATTGCGCCGGATTTACCTGGCTTTGGTTTCACTGATGCGCCGAATTATAAGGAGTTTACTTATACTTTTGACAACCTTACCAAATACATACAGGGCTTTATTGATCAGTTGGGCCTTAAACGTTTTGCCATTTATGTGTTTGATTATGGTGCACCCGTAGGTTACAGATTGGCTGTTGCCAACCCCGAAAAAATTACGGGTATCATCTCGCAAAACGGCAATGCTTACGTAGATGGCTTAAGCGATAGCTGGAACCCGATTCAAAAATACTGGGCCGAGCCAAACGAAGAAAACCGGAATAATTTAAGAGCGATGGTAGCTCCCGGTACTACGCAATGGCAATATTTTACCGGTGTGAGCGACCCAACACTGATAGCCCCCGAATCTTATTCATTAGACCAATTCTTTCTTGACCGTGATGAAAATGTAGAGCTACAATTAGATCTGATGAAGGATTATGCCAGTAACGTGGCGCTGTATCCAACATTTCAGCAATATTTCAGAGATAAACAACCGCCGCTTTTAGCCGCATGGGGCAACAAAGATCCCTTCTTTCTTCCTCCCGGCGCAGAAGCCTTTAAACGTGATATTCCAAATGCTACCGTAAAGTTTTTTGACACCGGACACTTTGCCCTGGAAACCCATGTAAATGAAATTGGGCAGGAGATATTAAACTTCCTGGCTAAACTTCCTGAATAACAATTCTGCCCCTCCCAACCAACTCGGATGGGAGGGCTTTTAAGTAGAATGAAGTTAAAGTCTCCCCAACCGGGGGAGATTTAGAGGGGGCTAATTACTCTGACAATAAAAAATAATACTGAAATGTTAAGTAAAAGCAAAAATATACGAGAGGACGACCTTGCCACACCGGAACGGTTGAATGTATTTTCAGATGGTGTATTTGCAGTAATAATCACCATTATGGTTTTCTTGCTTAAACCACCCACTGAGCCAACATTTTCGGAGCTGTTGAAATTATGGCCTACGGCATTAAGTTACGGATTGAGTTATTTATTTGTCGCCATTGCCTGGGTTAATCACCACTATTTATTAAGGCATGCAAGGTTTGCCACCATCCCTTTAATATGGAGTAATTTTGCACAACTTTTCTCTGTATCGTTGGTCCCTTTTTCCACTGCGTGGATAGCGCAGACAAGACTGGCGCCGATACCGGTGTTTATTTATGCTGCTATATTTTTACTGATAAATACCACCTATCTCATTTTGGTGTGGAACGCATTGTGCACTGAACAGTCTGCTGGAATAACGATAAAGGGCATGCGGATTATGAACGTACGGTCGTTCGTGACTATCAGTATCTTTATTATGGCAATGGTACTTGCATTTAAATTCCCTTTATGGAGCCTGGGGCTCATCTGGTGTGCCTTGCTTTTCTATTTGAGACCTGCACCCCCGCAACTAAAATTCAAAATTTAATACCCTATTTAAACAGTTTACTAACCAAAAGATAGATCTAAAATATTATGAAAAATTCAATTGCTATTGTAACCGGTGCAAGTGCCGGAATTGGCGCGGCAACTGCCATCAGGCTGGCCAAAGACTTCTCGGGTGTAGTGTTAGTTGCCCGCCGGGAAGAAGAATTAAAGATTACTGCGGATGCCGTAAAAGCAGCCGGTGCGGAACCGTTGATTATTGCTGCGGATTTGAGGCAAGTGGCAGCAGTTGATGTGGTGATTGATGAAACCATTAAAAAATTTGGGAGGATTGATGCGGTAATTAACATTGCCGGGGCTGTACCACAAATTCACCTGTTTGAGATGACCGATGAACAATGGAACGATGGCGCAGAAATGAAACTGCACGGTGCCCGCCGGTTAACGATTAAAGCATGGCCTTATCTTAAAGAATCAAAAGGCTCAGTTATCCTTACTTCCGGTAATTCTGCCGAAGATCCCAAGCCTGGTTTTGCCGCTGTGGCAACAATAAACGCCGCTATTGTAGCACTTGCCAAAGCATTTGCAGAGCAAGGGATATTAGATGGTGTCCAGGTAAACAGCGTATTGCCGGGCCCGGTAATGAGTGATCGCCGGATCGGCTTTTTAAAAAAATGGTCGGCCGCCAACAATATGACGCTGGAAGAAGCAAAAACAAAATTCCTGGTAGATGCTCATATTGAACGTTATGGTGAACCCGAGGAGATTGCCGAATTAATGGCATTTATAGTATCGCCTGCGGCCAGGTGGATGACCGGCACCGCTGTGAGAATGGATGGCGGTGAAGTGAAAGGTATATAATTCTGCCCCACCTAATCCTCCCGGTAGGGAGGACTGAAAAGAAAATAAATTCGGGCGAAGCTAAAGTCTCTCAGCCTCGTCACTAAAAGAGTAAAACAAAAAAAAACTTAAAAAGATGAAAGCTTTAACAACTTCAGCACAGGAACAGGATTCTTCTGCTGACTTTACCAAACAAGCCAAAAGCAATTTAACCAAAATAGCTGCATGGACAATTGATCGTAATATCTCTTTCCTGATTACCAGTATTGGTATGATTGCCATGCTCCTGTGGGCGGGCTCTTATAAAATGACCGCACCCGGCGCCGAAGGTATCGTTCCTCTTGTTTCCAACAATCCATTGATCAGCTGGCATTTTAAATTGTTTGGCCCCTATATCGGTTCCGATATCATCGGTCTTACCGAAATAATTGCTGCTTTATTGATTTTAACTGGCTATTGGAAACCTAAAGCCGGTATTGTGGGCGGGCTTATTGCTTCATTAATGTTTTTTATAACCAGCACGATGGTTATTACTACTCCAGGTGCTATTGTTCCGGTTAACGGAATAAGCTACATGAGTTTTTTGGGCCTGTTTCTTTTTAAGGATATCATATCGCTCGGAGTAGCCTTTTATCTGATCAGTTATTTCGGCAAAAAAGCTATTCTTTCAGAAAACAAACGATAAAAAAAGCCGGGCGAACCCGGCTTCCTTCGTTATTTACAGGTTTTGTCACATTCACCTGATGCTTTGCAAGCCTTGCTGCAATGATCTATGCAGGTTGGTTTGGTGCATGATTTTGCGCATTTGCCGCAGTGGTTCATCTTGCTGTTGCAGCAAGGAGTGTCGGCAAAAGAAAGTGTATTTATAGATAATAGGATCATCGTAACGATGAAAAGAAACTTTTTCATGATTTTAATTTTTAAATGTGTTTAATAATAAATGGCCTGATTGATAAGGTTGCAGGAGTAGAATTATTATTAAACTTTTGGAGGGTTCCAGTTGATTAAGGAATAACCGGATAAATTACCCATATGGTAGGGGATAACCTGCAATTCCTTAACAGTTGGAATTAAAGGTTTTACCACGATCGGGTCAACTGTAAAAAAACAACAAGTTGGGCAGCATAGCATGACATTACACATTCCCTGGCCGCAATCATCGTTTTGTTGAGGATGGCAGGGCTGCTGTTTTTCTGTTCCATGACAGCAGTTTTTTACGGCAACAGTATGCATTGGTTTAGCTCCTGTGGGGAAAACCATCAGGAAAGCCAGGCATACAAGCATTAAAAAAGCGGTCACTTTCATTAGGTCAAATATCAATAATGTTTTTAAATGAAATGGATACGGTGATGAGTTTAAGAGCTTTTTTACAAATCGGTGATTTATATTGTTAAGCTGAAAGCTTAACGCATTTTGGGTCTAAGTTGGAAGCTTAGATCCGTGGGAAATCTATAGAATTTTATTGTAAATTTGTGTTGCTTTAAAAATTTGATTTAAAGCATGTTAAGTGTGAAAAAATTAATTGAATACACAACAGAAGAGCTGCTTCAAAAATTTGGTTCGGGGGAACATAAGCCCGGATCAGGGAGTGCTGCTGCATTTCAGGGGCTGTTGTCGGCGCAATTGATTTTGACGGTCATTGATCTCAGCAAAAAAAGCCAAAATACAAAGAATGGCTACAGGAATATGAACGCATTAACTCGGAAATAGAAAGCCGAATTTATCCGCAACTATTACATTTTTTTCAACTTGATTCAGAACAATTTGATCGGGTAATAAGCCTTCGTCGGGAATTGAAGGCAGAAACAGACTTTTCCAGAAGGCGCCAGCTAAAACAAACTTTGGAGAGTGCTACTTTGCCGGCAACACAAACGCCTATTGGTATCGCTAAACTTTGCGCAGAGTTGGCTGAATGTGCTGCATTTTTATGCGATTATGGGTTTCAATCTGCTCGTGGCGATTCGGGAGTTGCTTTAAATAATACAACGTCTACCATTGCGGGTTGTCTCTCAATCATCAACTTAAATTTACTTTCGTTAGGTCACGATGAGCAGACAGAGCAAATAAGGTTAGATGTGCGACGGTTGAAAGATATTTATAACGATTTAATGTTAAAGGCGAACGCCTGTCTATCGAGGCTTGAACAGGAAGCTGAGCGAAAGAAGCGATATCATCAACGAATTCAAGAGTTTGATTCCGGTAAATGGGTTAAAAAAAAGCATTCTTACGCAGAAATCGAAAAGTTGGCTAGGGATGTGCAAAACACTTTATGGGACTATCGCGATATCCTCGGCCAGAAAGTGACACAAGAAAATATTGTTGATCTACTTAAACCGGATATGGTATTAACCCAAATATTGAATTATAAATATGTTGAAGAGGAAACTTTAGGGCAAAACATTACTGAAAATGACGTTTTCGAAATTGCAGGTATCATTGATAAAGGAAAAAAATCAGTCGCAGTTTCAAAGCAGTTTCCCAAAGAGACTCGAAACTTCACGGCGGCCCACGAGTTGGGGCATGCTCTCTTACATCAACAAACAGTTTTACACAGGGACAAACCGATAGACGGAAGTAATGCTGCCAAAGATGCAATCGAACTTGAGGCTGATAAGTTTGCCACCTACTTCCTTATGCCGGGCAGAATAGTTACCAATCTTTTTAAACAGCTTTTTCAAACCGATATGTTTGTAGTTAATGAAAGTTCAGCATTTTCTCTAACAGGGGGGAGTTTAGAAGTATTTAAGAGAAAATTCAGCACATTAAGGGATTTGACAATGATTTTAGCAAGTGTCGAAACATTCAATGGTGAGCCTTTTAAATCGATGGCTGAATATTTTAACGTATCTCAAACAACCATGGCTATCAGATTGGAAGAGTTAGGATTGGTTCAATTTTAATGGCTTTTATTAAATATACACCACCTCACTGGTATAAGTTTAGCGATAGCGTAACTTATACCTACAATATGACAAGCATTCTGCTTGCAAAGATGCGAAGCCATTTACATGTTGTATTGTTAAGTTGAAAACTTAGACCAGCGGAATTTTCTAGTTTATAGGGATAAGTCTTAATCGTCATAGTGAAAGCGACATTGGATAATGGTGCATTTTTGATCTTTCCCTTTGCTGCCGCTGACCTGATAGACCAGTCGATGTTCGCCTGTGATTCTCCTCGACCAAAATCCTTTTAAACCAAATTTTAACGGTTCGGGCTTGCCAATACCTTTAAAAGGATCTTTTTTTATAGCTTTGATGAGATTCCGGATTTTATCTGCTACTTCCTGGTCATTTTCTAACCAATATTCAAAATCATCCCAACCATTTTCAGAAAAATCGGTGTTCATCAGTGAGCTTCGCCTTTTTGTGCTTCAAAATCATAAGAAACAATTTTTCCCTCTCGCAATTGTTTGATTGAATCTTCTAATCGTTTGCGGTTAGCAGAAGTAGATAGTAAATGCTCGGTTTCAGTAAGAGCATTATATTCTTTAATTGAAATGATGACAACGGCATCGTCTTCATTGTTGTTTCTGGGCACAACGATAACATCTTGGTTTTCGCTAACGGCGTCGAAGTACATTTTCATCTGGTGCCGTAAGGAAGATATAGTTATTGCTTTCATGTTTTGTACAATTTAACGTACATCCAAATGTACATAAATTAAGATCAATAAGAAAATAGCAGACTTAATTTATGTGCCATTGTCGCAAGATCTATCATGTAGCAAGCATGCTGCTTGTAAAGATGTGTGAACATTTGCCGGGTGTTGTTAGCTGAAGGCTAAACACATTTTAGGTCTAAGTTGGAAACTTAGACCAGCGGAAGCAGTAAAGAAGAATTTCGTTTTTAGAACATAAAGCCCCAACAACGCCAAAAACCCTTAGATGAAAATCTAAAGGTTTTAATACAGATACCCTATTGTTTTATTTTGATACTGTCAATAAAATAGCGGCTAATTTATCGGGCATTGATATAAAAGGAGTGTGGCTGCTTGGCAATGAATATTCTTTGCTGATGTGGCCATTGTTTTTCACCATTGCTTTTTGAAGGGTAAAACTAACGGCATGATCTTCTGTAGTATGGATATAAACTTTTTTTACACTGCCGAAATTTGCAGCTGTTAAGGTAACCGGTGTAGCAAGGGGTGCTAATGGCTCTGGTTTGATGTTGTTGACAAGGTAATCGGCAATTTGCGCAGGCGCATCAGCTGCAAATACGTCAATCACACCGTCTTTTGCAACATTTGCCGCACCGTTGGGTTGATCAATTTGTAAATATTTGCCAATGTGACTATCTGCATCTTGTTTGGCAAGTGATAATAAGCTTTCGCCGTTTTGTGGCAGGTAGGCAGCCAGGTAAACTAATTCTTTGATCTGGCCCGGTATTTCTTCTGCAACCTGGCTGATAACTATGCCCGCCATACTATGACCTACTAAGATTACATTTTTTCTGTCGCCGATGGCATTTTTTACTGCATCTACGTAAGATTGTAAACTGATACCTGCAAATGAAGTTGCATCGCTTCCGTGACCTGGCAGGTTTACCGCGATTACTTCATGACCCTGTGCTTTTAATAAAGGCACTACGGCTTGCCAGGCTGTTGCATCAGACCAGGCTCCGTGAACCAAAACGATAGTTGAAGAATTTGTGTTGTTTGTTTTTTGGGCCTGAGAAGTAAAACCTAGTACGCTCATTGCCATTATTAATATTGCTGTTTTCATTTTGTTTAATGCCTAATTGTTTAGGACAGCACAAACATCGGCCTAAGTTTGCCGGATAATTTTAACCCAGGTTAAAATCGAAAACGAACAGTAAAATTTATTATTTGCCCACCATCCGTTTACGGATACGGCTTAGTGACGGCCCCTGGATACCCAGGTAAGAGGCGATATGATAAAGTGGTATCGAATTAAAAATATCAGGATGCTTCTCTATCATATCGCGGTAACGGTCTTCGGGTGTTTTAAACAGGAAGCCTTCGGTGCTTCGCATCACTTCATAAAAAGCAGTTTCAGCAATCTTCCTGCCAAAGCGCTCCCATTGATGCGATGCGCCGTAAAGCTCGTTCAAATGATCAATATGTATATATAAGATAACGGAGTCGGTCATTGCCTCTGTATAATATTCACAGGCGGTTTGACTAAAAAAACTGGTAAAAGAAGTAACAAACTGATGGTCGGTAAAAAAAAGCATATTCTTTTCTTCGCCCGTAGTTTCATTTGCCCGGTAAATTCTGAATACACCGTTGATGATAAAACCAAGGTGTTTGCAAACGTTTTTGTACTCGTTATAAAACTCCCCTTTTTTATACTGTTTTAACTTCCAATGCGGCAATGAAAGATCAAATGCTTCAGCTTTCATACCGGCAGAACCCAATACCGTGCGCAATAAATCAATCTCCATTACATCGTTTGCCATGTTATAAAAATATCACTTTTAATATAATATCGCACAGCAAAAGGCACTAATTAATAAGTGATATAGGATTAAATAAATAACATTAACAAACTCATCCCTATCATCAACCCATCTTCTATAATGGTTAGCGTGCTCATGGGCAAATTAAATACCGAACCCAGGCAGGCACAACGGATAACACGTTTATTAAGCACACTTTGTACAACCCCCACTAAACTGACCGACATTACAATAAGTGTAATTCCATTAGTGAGTTTTGGCAGGATGTTAGCCGCATATAATATGCCCAAACCCAACTCAATAAAAACGTAAGCATATCCCCAGGCTTTAATCCGTTTTGCAATTAAATCGTACATAGCATAGCTGTCGGCAAAGCCCTCTATATCTAACAGTTTAAAAAAAGAAAACACCAGGAAAAAACCGCTCATAAAAATGCGCATGGCAGTTTGCACGCTAAACCCATTTGAGGATTTACCGGCAATAAACGCAATGAATAATAGATATGCGCCTATTAGCAAAATGGGCTTATAGGTTTGCAGCCAGGTTTTGTGTTCAGCGTTATCATGAAGCGCTGCCGCCATGGTATGGTTTTGCGCTTCGCTTAGCTGGTATTTAGGATAGCCGGCCAATGCTTTTTGGAGATCGGTAGTAAGGATGTGTTTTGACATGGTGATATCGGCTGTGCCTTCGGCCAGTGAAATATCTACCTTTTGTATATTAGGTATAGCAGTTAGCAGGCTTTGTACTTTTGCCAGGCAACCGCCACAGGTCATCCCGGTTATTTGATAAGTATGTGTCATGATTTTTAATTATTTGATGACACAAAATTACCTTTCACCATAGCCCGGCCTGTTACACAATTCGTGAAATAGGTTACAACATTTACAGGTTTTCGATGTTGGTTCGTTTGGTCCCTTTTAATGCTTTAAAAGCTGATGGCGTTAAACCGGTTACCTGTTTAAATTGGGCAGAAAGGTGTGCCGCACTGCTATAGCCTGTTTGATAAGCAATTTCTGATAGGGTACACTCATTATAAACCAGTAATTCTTTAACCCGTTCAATTTTTTGCGCGATGTGATATTTTTCAATCGTTTGGCCCTCGATGGAGGAGAATAAATTACTTAAGTAAGTGTAGTCGTGCTGCAGTTTATCAGTTATTACGGCTGATAGCTTCAGGGGTTGTGGGTCGGGGTTATGATGCACCAATTCAATAATTAGTGTTTTTATTTTTTCAATCAGTTTACTTTTCTGATCATCTATCAATTCAAAACCGATGGCATTTAAACCATCACGTAATTGTTCCAGTTGTTTGCTATTGGGATCGGCTTTGAGCGTTACCTCGCCCAATTCCACTTGTTGTGGTATAAGTCCAACTTTTTCGAGCTCGCTTTCAACCGCTATTTTGCAGCGGCGGCATACCATATTACGAATATAGAGTTTCAAATTTTTGGAGATTAGTGAGCAAATTTAAGTTGTAAATGGTAATTGCTTTAAATCTCGTTTGCGATATTGGAAATATAGATTTTTTTTTACCCCATCTGGCAACAGATAGGTGTACCCGTATGCCCCCAAAATAAGCTAACCTGAAACAGCAAATTGCCAAAAAAGGGCAGATTTTTGTTTCTTTTGTCTCAGTTTGATTCAATCAGACAGTTAACTTGTTGATTTGTAACGTAAGCTGTTTCCTGTGTTTCGGCTGTTTTTTTGTGTCATATGTTTGCGGGACGGGGCATTGTTTAACGATTATTCAAAGCTACAGCGAGTGTTTTAGTTCGCCTTATGAAAAACCCGCTTCCAGCTATTTTACCTCAGCCACACCATCTGCTACTTTAGGAAAAACAGAAAATACGGCTGCATCATGCCCGGGAATAATAAATTTGGTGTCAGACACCATAGTTTTCATCCGCTGCATGGCTTTTATATAACCTGCCGGATCGAGCGTACCGCCATCTGAGGCTGGTACCATATGCTGTAAACTGTAATAGATCCAGATATTATCAGAAGCTAATACAATTTTGTTAGTTCCCGTTTCAACCAATACATACTGCGAATTATAAGTATGCCGTGAACCGGTAAACACTTTAATGCCGGGCATAAGCTCTTTATTGTCGCCATCAACAAGGGTAAGCTTGCCTGCCAGGTTTAAATCCAGCATCGTACGTACATCCCTTTTGTTAAAGCCGCCATTATTGCCATCCTTTTGCCAGGCACCACCTACAAAATAACCATAATCATCTTTTTGAATCCATACGTGGGCATTTGGAAACAACCCAACCCCATCAATATGATCCCAATGCGGGTGACTTAAGATGATGTCGGTAATATCTCCCGGCTTAATGTCCAATTTTAACAATGCCGAATCGGGCCGTGTATATTTAACTACATTAAAATCGGCGGCATCGGGCAGATCATTTAAAAATCCGGCATCTACCAAAATATTTTTGCCGTTGCTCCCCTTAATCAGCCATACCATAAAGTTAATGCGCACGCTATCTGTTGTAGGTCCTTTATAGGCCCAGTCGGCAATTGCAAACGGATGCGCCGTTGAGGCAAAGCGGACTATATAAACCTTATAGGTAACAGTTTGTGCCCGGGTGCTTATTGCGGCAAACAAAATGATAATAATAAGGAAAGCAATTTTTCTCATAACAGGATTAATTGCCTCTAATTTAGCAAAATTTACCTATCCCTTGTAAGCCAGCAAGGCCCGCAGTTTTTTGTTGAACAAATTGCTATCATCACCCAGGACAGAAAAGAATTTCCGGTCAAAGTCCTCAACTGCTACCACCGCCTTTTTTATTACTTGTTTACCGGCATCAGTTAAGGCAACTGTTTTCGCCCTGGTATCTGTTGAATGTTCCTGCCGCATTAACAAGCCCTTGGCTTGTAGTGTGCGCAGCACGGTGGAGGTAGTCATGGGGTCAATTTTAGTATGGGTAGATAACAGGATTTGAGTTACCTCATGGTTTTGCAGCGCGAGCCAATGCGTACTTGCAAGCAATACATATTGCGAATGGGTAAGGTCGTATTGCTCCAGCGCTTTTTTAATTTCGCGCTGCCATAGGTTGGTAACCTGCCAAAGTAAAAAGCCGCTGCTGTCTTCGGCATTATCAAAGCTAAAGGTGTTATCAGGTTGTTTCATTTGCAATAATCTTTGGTAATCAGATCTGTATTTCTAATCAATATAGTTTTTTGGCGGCTGCAATTTGCTTTTGCATATCTGCCGGGGTATCGTCAACAATTTTTTGCACTACCAGTTTAATCCAGATAAAGCTTAATAGGCCGGTAACCCAAATGGTGTTGGTTATTTTTGTTCCTTCTGGAGTATCTTCAAATAAATGCTCGTCGTACATTTTAGCTAACGGAAAATGAGTAACATCAATATATTTATTGTTCTCAATAGTTTCTGTCAGGTCTATCTTAACGGTTGGGCCACCCTTTGGCCTTAGCATAAAATGATTACCGGCTTCAAATTTGCCATCAATTTTTGCAAACTCAATATTGGTATCCCAAATTTGCCAGTTATTAACGTCGGCAAATAATTTCCATAATTGCTCTTTGGTAACTTCGGTGGTTACTGTTGAATAGGTTCTTTTCCACATAATTTTAATGTTTTAAATATTGTATGTACAAATATAATATGCATACTTATTATATACAAATTTATTTTCATTTTTTTGGTGGATTAAAAACCAGTAGCAGCATATCAGTTTTTTTGATGAGCAATAATTGAAAATATATGGCTGTTAACGAACCAGATTCTTGCTGAATATAAGCACGGTTAGTAATGAAAATGTATTATTTTATTATTAAAACCCATTAAATCTATATATTCTATATAATTAGTAGTTTATTTAAAATTATTTATATATTTGGATCGTAAAACAAACGTAATGAAAGCTTTTTTACTTTCTCACAGCAGCTCATCAAAATTATCAGGCGCCTTTCAGGTACGCATGATGTGCTGTTTATGTTGTTGTTGCTAAACTTCGCAACGCTACACCAATAACTCTTTACAAAAATTTCAAAAAATCATATTGGCAAATTGCGTCTTGTACGGCCACCGGCAGGGAAAGACCAATCACTTAAAACAAACAGAATGAACTCATAAACAATGCACCTCAAAAAGAAAACCGGCAAGGAAGCCTTGCCGGTTCATGACATGACAGATCAGTCAGACCGCGAATCACATACTGATTGTCACCCAGTTTTACTAACAAATAATCATTAACATAAAACCTTTTAAATATATGGAAATATATATCCATGCCAAACACGTTCTTAATAAGCTTCTTCTTGTACTCATTTTCTCTATAAGCTCGCTTACTCTTTTTGCACAAAAAGAAACCCCCATTATTAACTCAAAGCTGGAAGGCAGAGTTACCGACAGTGCAACCAAGCAACCCATAGCAGGCGTTGTGCTGCGCATAAAAAATGTTACCCACGAGGTTGTATCCGGCACTGACGGACGTTTTTCTATCATTACCGGTCAAAAATTTCCTTACACCCTGGTAGTAAGTTTTATTGGTTATAAAACCAAAGAGGTGTTAGCTACCGGAAGCCCGTTAGACATACAACTTGCCGAAAATACCGCCCAATTAAATGATGTGGTAGTAGTAGGTTATGGTACCCAGAAAAAAACTGACATCACCGGCTCAGTGGGATCGGTACCCAAAAACATCCTGAACCAGCCTGCGGCATCATTTGATAATTTGCTGCAAGGTGCTGTTCCGGGAGTTGCGGTAACACAAAACTCTGGGCAGCCGGGTAGTACAGCCACCATCAGGATACGGGGTGGTAACTCTATATCATTTGGTAATGCACCTTTATATGTAATAGACGGCTTTATTATTTATAACGATAATGACTATACCAACGTAGGCTCAAACGGAACCAGCGTTAACGCCTTATCGACTATTAATCCTGATGATATTGAATCGATAGAAATATTAAAAGATGCATCGGCAACAGCCATCTATGGTTCGCATGGAGCCAACGGCGTGGTAATCATCACCACAAAAAAAGGTAAAAAAGGCACTAATAATGTGAGCTTCAGTTCTTACTACGGTGTGCAAAAAGTATCCAAAACCTTAGATCTCCTTAATGCATCGCAATGGGAATCATTGGTGAACGATGTGAATTTGAGTGATGGTGTTAAATCAACCTTTACCGGTGCCCAGATAGCTGCGGCAGGAGTTGGTTCAAACTGGCAGCAAGCCGCACTACGTAATGCACCGGTAACTAATGACGAAATAAGTATATCAGGTGGCGATGAAAAATCGCGTTACCTTATTTCTGGCAACTACTTTAACCAGGAAGGCGATATATTAAATACCGGCTTTAAAAGATACTCGGCCCGTGTAAATTACGAGAAAAACGTAACCGATAAATTCAAAATATCAACCAATATTTTCGGTAGTCAATCAATAGAAAACAAACTTTACGGCAGCGCCTACAACAGCATCAACTTTAGTAACGCTTATGCTAATTTATTGGTTACATCGCCCCTGGCTTTAATCAGAAATCCGGATGGAAGTTATAATACGACTAACCCTTACCTGGCCACGCCCACAAACCCTTTACAGGATATTACTGCAACAACTAATACGACCACACTTAACCGTGTTTTAGGAAATGTTGCCGGCGAGTATAAAATACTTACCGATCTTACTTTAAAGGTAACCGCAGGCGTTGATATATTAAATACCGCGCAAGATTATTATGCACCATCATTCACTGGATCACCTGCGGGTAGCTCAACTGGTTATGCCGCCAGTGGTTACGCTTCAATAGGTGCCGGAAACGAATTAAGCTGGCTAAATGAAAATACACTTACTTACGATCATAATTTTAACGATACCCACTTTTTAAATATACTGGCTGGTTATACCACACAATTTACAAAGTTCAATTCGTCTGTTGCGGTAGCGCAAAAGTTCCCTAATGATTTAACCACGTACAATAACCTTTCTTACGCTGGTATAGCTGACCTGCCGTCGTCAACCGGTTCAAGCGATGCGCTGGATTCATACCTGGCAAGGGTGAATTATTCATACGAGCATAAATATAACTTCACAGCTTCGGGACGTGCTGATGGTTCATCAAAATTAGGAGCCAATAACAAATGGGGTTATTTCCCATCTGCTGGTTTCTCGTGGAATGTAAACAAGGAAGATTTTTTTAAACCGGTTAAAGAAACCGTTAACAGTTTAAAATTAAGATTAAGTGCCGGCCAAACTGGTAACTCTGAAGTGCCGCCATACAGCTCATTAGCTGCACTGGCTCCTTCTAACTATTATTTGAATAGCAAGCTGGTTACCGGTATTGCTCCGCTGCAATTACCAAACCCCGATTTGAAATGGGAAACCACAACCCAATATGACGGAGGCCTTGACGTAGGGTTATTTGACAGCCGCATTAACCTAACCTTTGATGCATACTATAAAAAAACAACCAACCTGTTGCTTAACGTGCCATTGCCGCTTTATACCGGCTATGCCAGCGAACTGGAAAATGTTGGTAGTGTAGAAAATAAAGGTATTGAGTTAGGTATAAGTACCGACAATGTTAAGACCGATGACTTTGACTGGAAAAGCAATATTCAATTTACCCAAAACAGAAATAAAGTGTTGAGCCTTGGTCAGGGTATTAACAGTTATTTCCCAATTGCGCCAACAGGCCAGGTATCACCTGTAATTGTTCAGGTTGGTTTGCCGGTAGGTACTTTCTGGGGATATTCAACCAATGGGCTTTTAACGGCAGCTGATCTTTCAAAAGGAGTACCGCTGCTGGCCGGTGTGCCACAAAAAGTTGGCGATACCAAATATGTCGACTTTAACCACGACGGAGTGGTAACTACTGCCGATAAACATAACCTCGGTAGCGCACAGCCAAAATTTACAGGCAGCTTTACCAATACATTTACTTACAAACAGTTTGATCTGTCTATTTTCTTCAATGGCTCATATGGCAACAAGATATTCAACTTGTTGCAACAAACATTAGAAAGACCAACCCTTACACAAAATGCTTCGGCTACTTTGTTAAACAGGTGGAGCCCATCTAACCCGAATGGTACAGTAGCCAGGGCAACTGATTCACCGGTGCCACAGGTTACCGACAGGTATATTGAAAACGGTTCATATCTGAAACTAAAAAATGCATCCCTGGGCTATAATTTCGATAAAAGCATTGCTTCAAAAATTGGCGCAAAACAGCTAAGGGTTTATGTTTCGGCACAAAATATTTTCACTATAACCAAATACACCGGTCTTGACCCGGAAGTGAATTTTTATGATAACGATAACACCAAACAGGGTATAGATTATGGTACTTATCCGCCGGTAAGAACATTCCTTGCAGGCTTAAGTGTCACTTTTTAATAACCTAAAGATTAAAGCATAATGAAAAAGATAACATCATATAAAATCAGCATATTAAGCGGAGTATTGGCCTTGGGGACACTTGTTTCCTGCAATAAATTAACCGAAAACCCGAACTCCATAATTGTTTCATCCCAATTTTATAAAACAACTTCTGATGCTGTTTCAGCAGTAAACGCGGTTTACAGTACACTAAACAGCGATCCTGCTGCCGATTTTCCTTTGTATGGCCGCCAATTAAATTTATTGGTCGAAAATGCAAGCGACAACCAGGTTTACAGCCCAAGTAATACAAATCCCGATGTAAGGGCATTGGGAACGGAGACTTATATTTCTTCAAACAGCAGGGTGCAAAAAGTTTGGCAGCAGCTTTACTATGGTATTAACCGCGCCAACATCGCTATTGATAATATCCCGGCGATACAAATGGATACTGCGCTTAGAGCAAGGCTGGTGCGCGAATCAAAATTTGTAAGGGCCTTATTGTACTTTGATTTGGTACGCCTGTACGGTGCCGTTCCACTGGTTTTACACAACCCAAACAGTATTGATATTAATAACCTTTTGGTAGGACGTACACCGGTTGATTCTGTTTACACACAGGTAATAACCGACCTTAAAAGTGCAACCAGTTTGCCCAAATCATACTCGGGTGCCGATATTGGCCGTGCAACAGGCGGTGCGGCACACACCTTGCTGGCTAAAGTTTATTTAACCCAGCAGGATTGGACCGACGCACTTACTGAATTGAAAACAGTGATTAACGGCGGCTACGGATATAGCCTTTTCCCTAATTATTACGATGCTTTTCAAAAAGCTACCAAAAATGGGGTAGAGCACATATTTTCTGTGCAGTTTGAAACCAACCTCGGTGCTGCAAACAGCACGCAATTTTTAAGTGAATCATTCACCTCATTTAACACTGGTACATTTCCTATTGACATACCTGCGGATAGCAGCGTTTATAAATTGTTTAGCGCTGCCGATAAACGCAGAGCTGTTACTTTTTATAGCTCTGTTTATAATGCCGCTACCGGCCAAACGGTTGTTTTTAATAATTCATATGCGCCCTACTTTAACAAGTTTGTTGACTATAGCTTATCGCCTTTAAGCATACAGGTACAAAGTGGTATTAACTATCCCGTATTGCGTTATGCTGATGTGCTGCTAATGTATGCCGAAGCACAAAATGAGATTAATGGTGCGCCAACAAGCGATGGGTACAATGCTATTAACCAGGTGAGGCAAAGAGCGGGTATTCCCAATTTAACAGCGGGCCTGGGCCAATCTGATTTCCGCGATTCTGTTTTCTTAGAGCGTAGAAAAGAGTTTATACAGGAAGGTCACCGCTGGTTTGATTTGGTGCGCCAGGGTGGCACTGTGTTGGTTGATGCCTTGCACAAATTGCCGGCAAAATCAGCAGCAAGCGCTAAAAATAATTTATTCCCTATCCCGCTGGTTGAAGTTCAGCTTGATCCTAAGCTAAACCAAAACCCAGGATATTAATTATTAAACCATTAAAAATCAATATATTATGACATTATCAGATGTAACTCTTTTAGGAAAAAAGATACTGGTGGGCGTAATTGTAACCATTGTACCTTTTGTCATTATTGCCGGAGGCCTTTGGCTGGGGCAAAGGCTATTGACAGACCATCCGTCGGCAAAGCAAGCAGTTGTTAAACCCGTTAAACCCCAAGTATCATGAAAATTGAACCCGAAGTAAAAAAGCAGATAACCAGGAATGTTATCCTGAGCCTGTTTATTTATCTGCTGCCGATTGTACTGATGTTTCTCACTTTTTTAATTACCGGCGACAGGCCGTGGGAAAAGAAAGTACATAAAACAGAAAATGTAAAATCAATAAACAATAAAACCAACCCAAACAATGGAAGCAACGATTGACTTTATCAAAAAAATAGTGGATAACCTGAACGGTTTCGGGTTCCCATTTTTAGTATTTTTTATTGGCATACTCGAATTTTCATTCGGGTTATATAAACGCAAATGGCCCAAAAACGAGCGTTTTGTTGATATTGCCTGCTTTACCCTGCCGCGCCTGGTAGTGCAGCCCGCTGTTGCCTATTACAGTGTGCATTTTTTGCCGCTGATATTTCCGGCATTTAAAAACGTATTTAGCTGGGTTCCGTTTATTTGGGGATTTGCCATTATAGCAGTTGCTGATGATTTAACGCAATACTGGTATCACCGCCTGCATCACCAGGTGCCGTGGTTATGGCGTTTTCACCGTACCCACCACTCGGCATCGTACATGGGCATGGCAATGGCCAGTAGGCAGAATGTAATTTATACCATCTTTTTTTCGCAGATATATTTAACTGCTGCTCTGGTTTATCTGGGTTTGGGTATACCGGCAATTGCGGTAAGGGTTATTAAATCAACCATTACTACGCTGGCGCATTCAAGTATTCCATGGGATAAGCCATTTTATAAATATAAAGTGCTTCACCCAATTGCCTGGGTATTGGAAAGATTGATATCAACCCCCGCAACGCACCATGCGCACCATGCCGCCACTACAGATGACGGCGTAGGCCATTACAAAGGGAACTTTGGCAATATGTTTTTTTTGTGGGATATTATTTTCGGTACGGCATTAATATCACGCCAGTATCCTAAAGCCTATGGTATATCGCATTACGAAGGCGACCAATGGTACGCACAATTGTTATGGCCTATCTTTAAATCAAAAGTTGAAGGCAGCGAGCTGGCACCAAATGGCCCCATGGTCCGCATCGACATAGAGAAAGAAGCACATTCAGCCGAACATATCGAACCTAACCTGGCGGTTTTGCAGCCGTCGTATTCAAATAATTAAGATGATGAAAAAAATTAAAATCAAGTACTTATTGGCATTTACGGGTGTACTGGCGTTCAGTTACGCCCATGCTCAAAACTATACCCAGCAGCAGCAACCGTTTACCGGTGTTATTGGCAAAACCACGGCCGATTCAAAAGAAGCATGGACGCCTAATGTTAAAGCACCTAAAGGTGCGCCAAATGTGATCTGGATCTTGCTGGATGATGTAGGCTTCGGCGCTACATCTACATTTGGCGGCGTTATCAGCACACCTAACTTTGATACATTAGCCAATCAGGGCTTAAGGTATACCAATTTCCACACCGCTGGTATTTGCGCGCCAACACGTTCGGCATTATTAACCGGACGTAATCATCACTATGTACACGAGGGTGGTTTTTCGCACACCGTTTTGTCAGCAGGATATCCGGGCTGGGATGGACGAATCCCTTCGGACAAAGGAACAATAGCCGAAATTTTGCGCGAAAGCGGCTACAATACCTTTGCAGTAGGTAAATATGGTTTAACACCCGATGAGGATGCCACAGATGCTGGTCCGTTTGACCGCTGGCCGTCAGGTAAAGGATTCGACCACTTTTTTGGCTTTTTGGGTTCACAAACAGATCAATATCAGCCAGATTTGGTTGAAGACAATGCTCATGCAACGCCTGATGGTCGTAACCTGAATGAGCAAATTACCGACAAGGCAATATTTTACATTACCAGGCAGCAAAAGGTAGCGCCTAATAAACCGTTTTTCTTGTACTATGCCCCGGCAGCAACACATGCGCCACACCAGGTAAGTCACGAATGGAGCGATTTATATAAAGGTAAATTTGACGAAGGATGGGATGTTTTCCGCAAACGTGTTTTTGAAAATCAGAAAAAACAAGGCATAATACCTGCCAATGCTATTTTGCCAGATCGTAATCCAAACATCAAAGCATGGGATTCACTTTCGCCTGATGAGAAAAAGCTGTACGCCCGCTTTATGGAAGTATACGCCGGCTATTTAACTTATGCTGATGCACAGGTTGGCCGTTTAATCCAATACCTAAAAACCAGCAAACAATTGGATAACACTTTGATATTTGTGGTTATTGGCGACAATGGCGCAAGTAAAGAGGGTTCGTTAAATGGTGACATCGACCGTCAGGTTTTTGCACAGCCACGTGATGAGCAGGAAAACATCAAACATAACCTGGATAAAATAGGCGAAATTGGAACACCTGAAGGTAAGCAAACCAACTATCCTTTAGGTTGGGCGCAGGCAGCAAATACACCGTTTAAATATTGGAAACAGGATGCCAACGCCGAAGGTGGTACCCGTAATCCGTTAATTGTTTATTATCCAAAAGGTATAAAAGATGGCGGGACAATTCGGACACAGTATGGCCATGTGAATGACCTGCTGCCTACCACGCTGGAATATCTGGGTATTACTCCGCCGGAATATATCCGCGGTATAAAACAGGATACTTTGCAGGGAACTTCATTGGTATATTCTTTTGATAATGCTAAAGCAGCTTCGCGTCACCGCATACAGTATTATTATATTTTTGGCTCCAGATCTATTTATAAAGATGGCTGGAAAGCAGAAGTATACCACCATCCTGATTTTACCGATTATGCCAGATTTAAACCAGGCGTAGATACCACCAATAACTTTAACAAAGATGTTTGGGAACTGTACGACCTGAATACCGACTATACAGAACGCATTAACCTTGCGGCAAAATACCCGGAAAAGTTAAATGAGCTGAAGGCTTTGTTTGAAGACCAGGCGCAAAAAAATCATCTTTATCCGTTTATTGATTGGGAGGACGTGCTGAAAGGAAGAATACATCATACTGACGGACCTACGGTTAATCCTGGAAAATAAATTAAATTTATGTTGAAAAAACTTTTGTTTATAGGGCTGATATTATTGGCCGGATGTAAACAGAAAAATAACACCACTACCGGCATTGCTTCAATGCCGGTAGCTGTTTGTGGAGCCCCAAAAGCAATTTGCTGCGAATCCAACATCCCCAAAAGATTTGCGGCATTACATACCAACCCCGTTGTGGTACCCAGCTTGAACGCTGACGATACCCATAAAGGTATGGTATGGATAAAAACCGGAACTTTTATGATGGGTGCCGATAATAAACAGGCGCTTGACGACGAATATCCTAAACATAAAGTAACCGTTAGCGGCTTTTGGATGGATGCTACCGTGGTTACCAACGCACAATTTGCCCGCTTTGTAAAAGCAACCGGATACATCACCACAGCCGAGCGCAAGCCCGATTGGAATGAGCTGAAAAAACAATTGCCGCCAGGCACGCCGAAACCTGCTGATAGCTTGCTGGTTGCCGCTTCGCTGGTATTTGATCCGCCAAAGGGCGCAGTTGACCTTAATGACTATACGCAATGGTGGGAATGGAGGGCCGGTGCCAGCTGGAAACATCCGCACGGACCGGGCAGCAATATTAAAGGGAAGGATAATTACCCGGTGGTACACATATCATGGTATGATGCTGTGGCCTATTGTAAATGGGCCGGTAAACGGCTGCCAACAGAAGCTGAGTGGGAGTGGGCAGCAAGAGGTGGCTTGCAAAACAAAATTTATCCCTGGGGTAACGAGGCTGTTGACGCCGGTAAACCCAAAGCCAATACCTGGCAGGGCCATTTCCCTGATAATAATACCGTGAAGGATAAATTTTACGGTTTGGCGCCCGTGGCTTCATTTGCGCCAAATGGCTATGGATTGTATGATATGGCCGGCAATGTTTGGGAGTGGTGCGCCGATTATTATAACAATACCTATTATAAAACCATCAATAACCCCAACGGTATCAGCAATCCAAAAGGACCGGTAAACAGTTATGATCCGGATGAGCCGTATACAAAAAAACGAGTAGTACGCGGTGGTTCGTTTTTATGCAATGAAAGTTATTGTACCGGCTATCGCGTAGCAAGACGCATGAAAAGCACCGAAGACAGCGGCATGGAACACCTGGGCTTCAGATGTGTGCAGGATTGAAGATGAAATTGAACAAACAGCCAATTGAACAAACTTGAACCGGTATTGAACAGGCAAAACTAAGCTGATGCATTAAGTTTGATGAAGTATTTCATCAAAACAAAAAACAATGATCAGGTCTTTTTATTTGTGGCTGATTTTTATGATCGGTTTTAATATCAGCCTAAATGCACAATCAAAATTTTGGAGTGGTAAGGATGCCTATCTCGGCCAAAAACCGCCGTCGGATAAACCGGAAATTTTTGCCCGTAATTTATTAACGCAGCGCGATACCTTCCCGTTGGATAGGGTAGCGTTTTCTAATGATGGCAAAGAGTTTTATTATCCCAGCAATACTACCTGGTTCAGCAATAAAGATTCAAAAATAAGGTACTTTAAATATGAGCATGGCAAGTGGAACGGGCCTTTTGTTTTAAATGCGTTTTACTACGCGCCCACCTTTTCAACAGATAATAAAACACTTTATTTTTTAGGCGGACAGGGTGATGGTAAACATGCCTTTGTGTGGCAATCAAAACGAACACCAACGGGTTGGACGGAGCCGGTTGTTTATTTGAAAAAAGACTACGGCTTATATGACTTTATGCCCACTCGTAGTGGTGTTTGCTATGTGGGAAGCAATGCGCATCAGGGCGATAGAAAAGATTTTAGCACTTATGATATTTGTACGCTTATCCTATCGGCAAAAGATACGGTTATTAAAAGTCTTGGTCCGCCGGTAAATACGCCCGGGTTTGATGGTGACTTTTATATCGCGCCGGATGAATCATACATGATTGTGAGCGCCAAAGAAACCAAAACATTTGAATGTGAATTAGATATTAGTTTCCGTAAGCGGGATAACACCTGGACGGAGCCCGTTAGCCTTGGCCCTTTAATTAACGATGGCATTGCTCACCGATGGGGCGAATACGTTACCCCCGACGGTAAATACCTTTTCTATTCGAGAGGAACAAGCCCGGCCGACTGTCACATTTACTGGGTTAGGTTTGATACATTGTTAAAGAAGCTGAAGCCAACCCAATAAATCAAACTAAAACATTAACGGATAAGCGTAATATATCCCGAAAGCACCATGCCGTTAAACTTGGTATCAATAACATAATAATACACACCCACGGGTAATCGTTGGTTATTGAGCGTACCATCCCAGGGCTTACCGTATCCTATAGAATGATAAACTTTTTGTCCCCAGCGGGTAAATATATCAACCGTTGCCTGCTGGTAAGCAGTTAACCCTACAATGTCCCAGTAATCATTTATCCCATCGTTATTTGGCGTAAAAGTATTTGGGACAACCAATGGCGGCGCTATTTTTACGTAGACTTGAATGGTGGTAGCGCATCCCAGTTTATCGGTTACCGTTAAGGTGTATATCTGGTCATTATCTCCGGTTATTACCGGGTCTTTTACAGTAGCATTATTGATATCGATATCCGGAGACCATAAATAACTTACATCAGTTTCATTAACTGTCGGGTCCAACGTAATAGTGCTGCCTTTTAAAATATATTGGGTACTTAAGACGCTAACCACCGGAGGCGGCTCAAAGTGAATAGTGGTGGTATCAGTGGGGATATAACAGACATCGGCAGCAACGGCACGCAAAATTAAGGTAACGGAGTCGTTTTTTAAATCGGCTGCACTGGGAATATACTGGGCATTTAACTGGCTGGCCGATGGGCTAAAGGTTCCGGTTCCGGATGTGGTCCACAAGCCACCGCCTGGTATCAGTATATTGCCGTTTAATTGTACACCGGTAGTTTCACCACAAGTTGTTAGATCATTGCCGGCATTCACGGCGGGAAAAACCCCGAATTTAATAGTCATCTCCGAGGTAGCAACCGCACAATTATCGGCACTTGTTGATGTAAGTGTCAGTATTACCGAGCCAGCAGTAGTATCAGCAGGCGATGGAATATATTGTGCATTAAGCGCAGTATTTGATGGTGAAAATGTACCGCTGCCCGCGGTTGACCATATGCCGGTTGTAGTGCCGCCCGATACATTGCCGGCAAGCTGCACTGATGGAACCAATCTGCAAACCAGCTGATTTGGCCCTGCGTTGGCAACAGGCGGCTCATCTACAGCAACAGTTATGGTTTCTAAAGGGCTCGAACATCCATTTATTGATACGGCTAGATCATATTGCCCCGCATTAGCGGTAGTGACGTTGCCGACGGAGGGCGTTCGTGACGTTGAGGTGAATCCGTTAGGCCCTGTCCACAGGTAAGTTGCGTTTTGTATAGAATCGGTAGTCAAATTAATGGTACTGCCCACGCAAACAGGCGAATTGCTGCTTGCCACAGGCGTGGCTGGGATAGGATTTACTATAGCGCTATACTGAAAAGGTGTACCCTCGCAACCAAAGGCATAAGGAATTATATTATAAACTACCCTTACCTGGGTCGCGCTGGTGTTAATAAGCGTTTCGTTTATATTGTTGGATGTTTGGTTGGTTACCGGCGGATTACTGATGCCTGCCACAGCATCCCGGCTCCATACATAAGTAGTTGAGGAAACATTTGATTGAATAGCATAATTGGCCGGCACCCCGGTGCACACATTTTGTGAGGCATCGCTGGTTATCGTAGCGTTAGGGTATACCGTAACTACCAGGTTAAAGGTTATCCCCGTACAGGTACTGGTGTTTGATGTGATAACATAAGTAACATCAACAGGGGCGCTGGTAGTATTCGTTAAGGCTTCACCAATCATACTTGAATTTTGCCCGGATACCGCTATATTACTTATCCCGGCCACGGCGGCGCGGCTCCAGGTAAAATAGGTTGATGGCGTATTGAAGGTTATTAAATAGTTGAGCACATTATAATCGCAAACGGTATAAGTGGCCGGGCTGGTTACCACTGGGGTGGGATAAACAGTAACCACATAATTAAATGATGGTCCGGCACAATTACCGTTTATAGGTGTAATAACATACACTACGTTTATAAACTGAGCAGTGGTATTAATCAACGTTTCTGTTATAGTGGCTGATGTTTGATTGGATACTGCGGCATTACTGATACCGGCAATCTGCGCCCTGCTCCATAAAAATGTTGCGGTTGGCATATCGGCAGTAATAGTATAATTTAAGGCGTTGCCGCTGCAGATGTTTGCTGTGGCTGCGCTGGTAATATTGGGCACAGGGCTTACCAGTACATTAACCTGTGTACGTGGACTAACGCAGCCGTTATTATCTGCCTGTACATAATAAGTGGTGTTAGCGGTTAATACCGATGTTGTATAGGTACCACCTGTCGCAATGAGATTTCCCCCTGTTGCTGCATCATACCATTGATATACACCGGTTGAGCCACTTGCCGTTAAGGTTGCCGTACCACCTGCGCAAATTGGAACCCCTTGTGCTGTTGGTGCAACGGGGATAGCATTTACGGTAACTACTACAGGGGTACGGTTACTGATAACGCCATTGGTATTTGATTGTACATAGTAAGTTGTGGTTGTGCTAAGTGCCGGGGTAGCGAAAGTAGCGCCCGCTTGCAGCAATGTACCGCCGGTTGCCACATTAAACCACTGGAGGGTTCCGCCGGAGGTTGTTGCCGATAAAACAGCACCACTACCCGAACAGATAGCAACACCAAATGCCGTTGGTGCATTGGTTGGATTTACAAATGTGATGACTACGCTGCTTGATTTTGGTCCGCATGGAGCGGTTGGGCTGGCCGATGTTAAGGTTAAGGTTGCCGCGGTTTCGCCGGGGCCCGGTGTATAGGTTGATGTTGGCGAAGCTGGATTGGAAAAAGTTCCGGTACCACCCGCCCATGTCCCGCTGGTTGTTCCTCCGGTAATGCTTCCTGCTAACTGCACGGTGCTGCCTGTTGCCACCGTTTGCGCCGGGCCGGCGCTTACATACACTCTTGCTGCAATAGTAACAGATGTAGTAGAAGTGGTTGTGGGGCATCCCCCGGTTGTTGAAATGGTATTGGTTACCGTATAAATGCCGGGCGTGCTATTGGCCAGGTTTATTTGCCCTGTAGTTGTGCTTATAAAAACCAAACCCGCTGGCGATGCGCTGAAATTACCCCCGTGCGCTCCGGCAAAATAATTAGGAAATGGGTTAACACCATCCTGGCAATAGGGCCCACTATAGGAAAATTGAGAGGTACTGGTTAGCGTAATTGAAACTGCCGCTGTTGCTACAGTAGAGCAGGCATCATTGGCCGCAAAGGTAACGGTATAGTTTCCGGGTGCGCTTGCTGCCACATTAATTTGCCCGGTGGTTGTGCTTACAAAAACCAATCCCGCAGGGTTTACACTAAAAGTTCCGCCGGATGGATTGTTGATTACCGGCGAAGGATTGGCCCCCGAGATGCAAAACGTTCCTGACGGATATTGAAACTGCGGATATGCCACGGGGTTTATGATAACCGTTACAGCGGTTAGGGGGCTTGAGCATGAGCCGCTTGTGCTGCCAACATAATACGTGGTGCTTTGTGTTAATACAGGCGTGGTAAATGAACTGCCTGTGGCAAGCGGCGTACCGCCTGTTGCCGCACTATACCATTGAATGGTACCGGTGCCGCTGGCTGTTAAAGTTGTTGCCTTGCCCGAACAAATAGTTGTACCGCTGGCCGTTGGCGCCGCAGGCGTTGCGTTTACAGTTACCGTTACCGGCGTGCGCAGGCTGGTGCAACCATTATTGTCTGTTATTTGTACATAGTAAGTTGTGGTTGCAGCTAACGCCGGGGTAAGGAAAGCCTGTTGCGATGATAATAAATTACCTCCGGTAACGCTATCATACCATGCATAACTATTGCCGGTACCCGAAGCTGTGAGGAGCGCCTGGTTGCCAGAACAAACACTGGTACCGGCAGCTATAGGCGCTGCCGGCGGCTGTAATATGGTTACGGTTACTTTCGCTAGAGGACTGGTGCATCCCGCAAAAGTATTTTGAACATAATAGCTGGTTGTAACTGTTAAGGCGGGAGTTGTATAGGTAGCTGTTGCTGCTAAAAGATTTCCGCCGGGAGCATCATACCACTGGTAAGTACCGCCTTGCGAGCTTGCAGTTAAAGTAGTAACAGAGCCGGAACATATTATAGCGCCGGAAACTGCAGGGGGCGATAATTGTGGTTTTACAATAACATTAACCGGCGTGCGCGAGCTGGAACATTGCCCGTTGGTTGTTTGAACATAATAGGTGGTTGAGTTAGTTAAAACGGGTGTATTGTAGGTTGCCCCTGTTGCCAGCAGATTGCCGCCTGCAATAGCATTATACCATTGGTAAATGGCGCCGGGAGAATCAGAATTTGCAGTTAGTGATGCACTGACGCCGTAACAAATAGTATAGGTTTGTGCCGATGGTGTGTCGGGTATAGGATATACGGTTACCGTTACCGGGGTACGTGGACCATCACATCCGTTGGTGTGATTTTCTACATAATAAGTGGTTGTGGTGGTTAATGGCGGTGTGGTGTAATCCGGACTTGTTATTAATGGTGTGCCCGATGTTGGACTATTATACCAGTTAAAAATGGGCGATGTACCGGTAGCATGCAAATTGGCGGTTGAGCCCGAACAAATTGAAACGCCGGCAGCTACAGGCGGTGGTGGAAGCGGAGTTACGTTTGCAGTCACCGCGAGGGGCGTAGTGGTGCATCCACTTAAAGCAACTACAACATAGTAAGTGGTGGTAGTGTTTAATACAGGTGTGGTATACGTTTGGCCGGTAGCCAATACATTTCCGTTAGGGGCGTCGTACCAGGTATAGGTATCGCCCCCATTGGCCGATAGCGTTGCCACATTGCCGGCGCAAACACCGACCGACGGCTGCGAAAGCACAACGTTAAGCGTACACTGGCTATAACCACTGCATGCTATTAACAACAGAAGAAGGCAGATGAGTAACCAGTGCTTCATAAAATGGATACCGGTTTTTAATACACACTATTATTAATTTTTTAATCAGAACGCCCTGTTAATTGAAACGCAATAAACAGCCTTAAATCCAATGAATTTAACATTTGTTTAATTAAATTGTTCGTAAATTAATTAATAGTTTAAATAAACGAGGGGAGGAGTTTTATTATATTAAAATAGCTTTTGACAATAAACCATCTTAAATATTTTGTGTTTAAGGGTAAGATGGATTTGGGGCTTATTTTATTTGTGAAATTTAAATTGCAAATATTAGGGTAACATTAAATTTAAATAAAATCAGCATGTTTAGCATTTAATAGATAAAGTACTTAAAAAAATAGAATAAAATAGTTAAAAGATACTGTTTTACAATAATTTAAGTTTAATATACTAATAATATTTTTTGATGTTGAAGAAAAGGTTTGTTTTTATTTTTATTTCACTTGTTTATCCCATCCATGAAAAAAACAATCCTGTTTAGCCTATTATTATTGGCGCTTTCGGCTGCAAAAGCGCAGGACAAATGGGAGCTCAAAAGAAATGAAGCGGGTATTGAGGTTTTTACAAAAAAATCGCCGATAGGTAATTTAAAAGAATTACGTGTTATTTGCGAACTTGACGCAACCAAAGCGCAGCTGATCAGCACCCTGCAGGATATTCCCAATTATAATCAATGGGTATTTTCCAATAAAAAATCAGTTATTCTAAGAGCGATAAGTCCCCAAAAAATCATTTATTATACCGAGTCAAGTTTACCCTGGCCCATAAAGGACCGTGATTTGGTGGTAGAGCTGGATATTGATGATACGCCCGATGCCTTAAACATACAGGCCAAAAGTGTGCCCGATTATCTGCCCAAAAAAAATAAATTTATCAGGGTGCCATATTCCCTCGCCACCTGGAAGGTAACACAAGCACCCAATAACAAATTAAAAGTTGATTATACTTTCAGTGTCGATCCCGGCGGCAGTATACCGGTATGGCTGGTTAACGCCACACTGACAATAGGCCCATATAACTCCTTTGCAAAACTGAGAGATATGCTGCGGTTGAAATATCAGAAATAACAGGATGATGCTTTATTATTGTTGAGCTATTCTAAAAAAACGTTCTGCGTTTAATTGGCCACTGTTAAATGTAAAATTTCATTTAAATGTTGCCACAGGTTTTGTTATTTTAGCAGAACCTTAATTGCTCCTTCGATAAATTTTAACAGCTGCCCCCGGGGCGGTTCAATTTCCTTTTATGAGCTCATCCATCACCCATAAAATATTAAAAACAGTAAAAATAACAGGTATAACCATTGGCTGTTTGTTGCTGCTGTTATTTGCTTTGCCCTATTTATTTCCGCAAACCGTTAGCACCAAAATTAAACAATGGGCCAATGGCAGCATAAATGGGCAGCTGCAATTCTCAGGTACGGGGTTGTCGTTCTTCAAGCACTTTCCAAGCCTCACGCTTACCCTTTATGATCTATCCTTAAAAGGTAGTGCGCCTTTTCAGAATGATACATTGATTGCTGCAAAAGAAGTTTCCTTTGGTATTGACCTGAGCTCGGTTTTCGAGAAAAAAATCACCATCAATAAAATATTCCTTAACCAGGCTTTCATCAATATTCAAACTGATACTGCCGGGCATGTAAACTATAACGTTTATAAATCAAAACCGGCCGCAGCTGCATCGCCCGCAGATACCAGCAGCGCATCCTTGGGCATTAACCAGATATTAATTGAAAATAGCCGCCTGGTTTATAACGACCGCTCATTGCCCATGCAATTTATTGCCCGCGGCATAAACTATACCGGTAAAGGCGATTTAAGTAAAGATGTTTTTGATTTGTATACCCATACCGAAATGGCATCGGTTGATTTTACCTATAACAATAAGGCTTATGTAATTGGCAAAAAGGTTAATGCCGATTTGATTACCAAGATCAATACCAAATCGCTGGCCTTTGTTTTTCAGAAGAATGATTTACTGATTAACCAACTCCCGGTAAAATTTATTGGCAAGTTTGCGTTTTTGAAAAACGGGTATGATATGGATTTTAAAATAAATTCGAACGAGAGCAACCTGCATGATATGATTACCGCCCTGCCGCCCGAATATTTAAAGTGGCTGGAAAAAACTGAAGTGAGCGGTATTGGTAACCTGCAACTGGAGCTTGCCGGTAAATATATTGCTGCTGATAGCATTATGCCCGATTTAAACCTGAAAGTGAATGTACGGAATGGCTATATCAATAATGAAAAATCGCCTGTGCCGATTAGTAATCTGTATGTGAATTTTGAAACCAAACTGCCCGGTTTGGATCCGGATAGTTTACAGGTAAACCTCGATTCGCTGTATTTTAATATGGGTAAGGATTATTTTAGTTCGATACTGCGTGTAAAAGGGGTTAAGAAGCCGCTTATATACGCCAAAGTAAATACCGAAATAGATCTGGAAAAATGGAACAGCGCCTTTGGTGTAAAGCCCGTTAAATTAAAAGGGCGCTATTCGTTGCACCTGCTGGCCAGCGGGACTTACGCAACCGGAGTTAAAGTTATAAGAAGCGGTATCAGGAAAAAAGTTGATACCGTTATTACCAGCATTCCAAAGTTTAGTCTGAAATCGTCTTTTACCAACGGGTATTTGAAATATGCCAAGCTACCCGAAGCCTTGCAGCACATTAGCTTCAATATCGATGCTTCTTGTCCCGACAATAACTATGAGCATGCCACTTTTGAAATACAAAATTTAAATGCAACGGCGCTTGATAACTACTTGAAAGGCAATTTTAAAATAAGTGCAGCACTGGGAAGCCCAATGGTTGCAGCGCTTGATGCCAAATTTAACCTGGCTGATATTAAAAAGTTTTATCCTATTAATGAGGGTTTCGATCTTTCGGGCAACTTGCTGGCCAATATGCAGGTTAAAGGAAAATATCTCCCTGCAAAAAAAATATTCCCGGTAGTTACGGCAAATGTTAACTTGAAAGATGGATCGATCCAAACTAAATACTATCCGCATCCTATTCAAAACATACAGGTAAATACCGAAATCACTAATAGTACAGGATCGTTAAAAGGACTAAAGGTGGCCATAAAACCGGTTTCGTTTGTGTTTGAAAACAAGCCATTTTGGTTAAGCGCCTATCTTAACGATTTTAGTAATCTGCAATACAACATACAATCGCACGGCACATTAGATATTGGTAAAATATACCAGGTTTTTGCCATAAAGGGGTATAATGTAAAAGGTTTGGTAACCACGCAGCTATCGTTAAAAGGCAAACAAAGTGATGCTATGGGTGGACATTATGATAAACTGCAAAACTCCGGCTCCATGCAGGTAAATGACATCGCGATAACTACGGAGCTTTTCCCGAAACCATTTTTTATAAAAAACGGCACGTTTAGCTTTAACCAGGATAAAATGCAGTTTGATGCTTTCAAGGCTACTTATGGTAAGTCGACTTTAATAATGAATGGTGCGCTTTCTAATGTTATTGGGTATGCCATAACTCCCGGCGCTGCTCTGAATGGCGATTTTAACCTGACAAGCAACTTAATTATAGCAGATGATTTTATGGCTTTCTCCAGCCCCGAACCAACCAAAAGTGGCAAAGCCGTTGCTGGCCCATCAGGCGTAATTATGGTGCCTAAAAATCTCAATTTGAATTTTACAGCCGATGTTAAAAAGGTAAAGTATAACGGGCTGGAGCTAACCGACGCCAAGGGGCAAATGAGCATCACTAACGGCAACATTGTTTTAAAACAAACAGGCTTTACTTTAATTGGTACACCTGTGTTGATGGATGCTACTTATAGCAGCGTTAGCCCTACAAAGGCAACGTTTGACTATCACATCAACGCCAAAAATTTTGATATTAAAAAAGCCTATCAGCAGATAAAGACATTCAGAGACATGGCAACATCGGCCAAAGGTGCCGAAGGCCTGATTTCATTGGATTACAAACTTGCCGGGCGATTGAACAGTAATATGCAGCCGGTATACCCATCGTTAACCGGCGGCGGCGTTTTATCGGTTGAGAAAGTAAAATTGAAAGGATTTAAACTATTCAGTGCTGTCGGCAGCAAAACAGATCACAAGGGGATTGACACCGGCGATGTTTCAAAGGTTAATATTGAATCGACAGTTGCTAATAATATTATCACTATTAAACAAACCAAAATGCGCATGGCCGGTTTCAGGTTGAAGTTTGACGGCCAGGTTAGTTTTGATAATGCCCTTAACCTTCATTTCAGACTTGGCTTACCCCCGCTGGGTATTTTTGGTATCCCGATGACTATTACCGGTACCCAGGCCAATCCCATTATACATTTAAGCAGAGGCAAACAAGAGGATGAATTGAAGGAAACTGAGGATACGGATACGGGAAGTTGATCTTTTAACTTACAACGCAAACTTTATCCACCCCTCACCTTCATAGCCAAAACTAAACTGTTTGGGGTTGATGATTTCGGACAGTATCTCAATTGAATCAACAATACGCGGGCCGGGGCGGTTAAAATATTGGTTGCCATCGGCAATATAAACACGGTTGTTTTTTACGGCTTTTAATTCATTAAAGCCGGGTAGTTGGAGCAGCAGGTCAATTTCTTTTAAGGTGCGATGGACGGGGAAGCCACAAGGCATCACTACTAAAATATCCGGGTCCTGCAGGCGGATATCGTCCCACTGTACATAAGGCGAATGTTGGCCGGTTTTGGTCAATATTGACGTGCCGCCAGCTATGCTGACCAGGTCGGGCACCCAATTTCCTGATAGCATTAGCGGTTCCAGCCATTCAATACAGGCAACGGTTGGTTTATTTTCAATAAACTTTAGCTTATGGCGGATAATGTCAACCCGCTCATTTAATTCTTCCAGTAAATTGTTTCCGGCTTCGGCTACATTCAGCCCGTCGGCAACTGTTTTTATATCATTAAAAATATCAGCCAGACTATTGGGTTGCAGGGATATAATACGCGCCTCTTTATCCAGGTAGTTTTCCAAAGCTTCTTCCACCTCGGTTAATGATACCGCGCAAACCTCACATTGTGCCTGGGTAATCACTACGTCGGGAGCCAGCTGTTTAACAACTTCTCGCTTTACGGAGTATACCGAAAGGGCATCGGCCAAAATTTCTTTTACTTTTATGTCGATGGCGGCACTGCTTAATCCATCAGGAAAATTGGCTTCTGAGCATATTGGTAATTGTTTTATTGTTTCAGGGAAATCGCACTCATGCGAGCGCCCTACCAGATTTGCTTCAAGGCCCAAAGCGCAAACTATCTCAGTTGCAGCGGGTAACAGGGAAATTATTTTAGTTTGCATATTTTAGCTGTGCAAATGTAATTATTGTTAATAAAGGGTTATGCTATTTATTTTATGAAACAAAAAGAGTTTATGGCCATTATCACTAAAACCTGTTACTTTGGGGCATGATATTGTTAACTTTCTTCATTGGCATCATCGCTAACTTCGTAGGATATATTCCGCCTGGGAATATAAATCTCACCCTGGTGCAAATCACTATAAATCGTGGCTTTAAACAGGCCATGATGTTTATCATCTCCTTTTCGTGTGTTGAATTCTTTTTCACCTACTTTATTATGCACGCCGCGAAATGGCTCTCGGGCGAAGTAAAGTTGGATACAATAATTGATTGGGTAATGGTGGTTTTATTCGGCGTGTTAGGTGCCATCACCTGGATACACCGTAAAAAAACACCCGATACCCATTATTCTGATCAGGAGAGTATAAAATATGGCATATTACTGGGCTTTTTAAACCCTATGCAGGTGCCTTTCTGGATGATTACCGGCACCTATTTGATTACCCACGAATGGATAGAGGATGGTAAGCTGGCACTCGTTATTTTTAGTATAGGCGCCGCCGCCGGGGCATTTTTAGCGCTATTTCTGTATGCTAAGTTCGCCAAATACATACAAAGCAAATTCGCCCTCAGTAACCGGTTTATTAATACCGGCATAGCAGTATTATTTTTTGCGTTTGCAGCCTACCATGTGGTAAAACAAATTTACCTGGTATTTTTTAAGCACTAATCAGCGGCGTTATTTGCTTAAAATGTATTTAATGTTTTTTACGGTATCGGTTAATGACATTTCTTTTATGGGGATGTTGTTAAAAAGAATCAGTTTGTAGTTACCGTTATTTAAAATACTGTCGGGTTGATTGCTATTTTCGCGACGGATGATTAATTCATCGTTATCAATTTTCCACTTAAAATAATATACTCCTGCATCCTGACCTTTAACAAAGCCGGTATAGTTTTTAGAAAACTCTATTTCCGGGCAAGTGCTGCATTTTACCGCGGCAGAGTCGTCGTTGTTTTGAAATTCTACCGTTTCGTACATCCGCCATTTTCCAATAATATTATCGGCAGTTTTTTCATTTGCTACCATGTTTTGCTGGCATGCAGATAAAAGCAGAAAGGCGAATATGATAACGGCTAGGTTTTTCATTTGGAAATATTAGATACTTTGTTGATTTGCACGGGCTTTAAAGTTCCAGATCTTTTCGGCTTTACTTCCTATCAGCCAGAATGAAGCTGCCAGAATAGCAAAGAACAGCGTTTTGTTGGTATGGTCCCAAAAATATTCAAAGTATTTAGTATAGATGAATATCAGCAAAAAGGTAATGCCAAACTCGCGGGCAATAACATCCTTTGTTTTTAAGCCATAAAATAAAAATGCTGCTGACACGGCCCCGGCAATTATCCCCCAATAAAATAAACTGATTTGTTTAATGTGCCACCACGTATCTATACTCCCCAGGTTGCCAAATATGCTTAACAACCATAGGGACATAAACAGATAAAGCAAGCCCATTACATAGGTAAGTTCCCAAAAAGGATTAAACCACGTTTGTTTTTTTAAAATGTGGCAGCTGCCCACCAAAATTACGCCGAACAAAACAAAACGTAAAGGATAATTCATGCCTAAAAAATAATAGCTCCAATGTGTTTGGTAGCCGGTTTCGGTGCCAAACCAACTGCCAAGGGATACCAGCGCAAACAACCATATGAGGCGCGAATCCATGCGATAAGCCAAAAATCCATAAACAAATACTGAGAGCAGGAATAACAGGGAAAAATGCCCTGAACCGTTATCAAATGTTTTGCCCAGGTAGGCTATGCAGCAAGCAGTGAATAATACTCCGGTAAAAATAATAGCTTCATTGCTGAAAACCTTTTCGGGATATTTCTTTTCCCATCGGCGACCAAAATAAAAAGCGGCTGCTGCAAAAATGCCCGATACAATGCTGATGACAATATCGGGTGTGTAATACAAGCTCTTTAGCCACTCAATAACTTTATTATCAATAATCAGGGAGCCAACGGCAATCATGCCGCAAAACAAGGCTATCCAAAAGGAATATTTGGCCAGCCGCATCCAATCAAATCCCTTAACCTCGTATGATTTTCGGAGATTTTCGGCAACAGCGGCATCAATAAGGTGTTCTTCTTCCCAATGCGAAATAGCTTTGTTTAAAAATTCACTTTCCTGCTTATCGAGGTTAAGTTTATTCATATCAGGATGTAGTTCGTTGTTGATAATTTATAATGTGCTATTGTTTTAACAAGTTTATGTCGAAACTGTTAGTCAATAAATATAGTGTTAAAAAATAAACTAGGAGAGAGTGACTCTTTTAATTTGATGATGAAGGAAGCTCCTGACGGAGCTGAATTGCCATTTTGATATGTGCTATAAGCAGGGTACCCCTATGGGGTTCTGGGCTGGTCGATATAAAAGAAGCTTTTCTATGCTGTGGGGCGAGTTATTAACGGCCATGAACTACGAACCACACCCCATGGACTACTAACCCAACAACGCCGCTACATCAACCTTATCCTGCGCTAACTGTACTTTTAATTCATCAAGCGATGAGAATTTAATATCGCCACGCACAAAATGAATAAACTCCATGCGGATGCGCTGATTATAAATATCCTGGTTAAAGTCGAAAATATTTACCTCAATATTTCGGGTTAAGCCGTTTACGGTAGGGCGAGTGCCGATGTAAGCCATCCCTTTATGGGCCATCCCGTCAATGATAACGTAAACTGCAAAAATGCCGTCGGCCGGAATCAACTTATACCTTTCTTCAATAACAATATTGGCAGTAGGGTAGCCAATTTGGCGACCAATTTGATCGCCGCGGATTACCGTACCGGTAATAAAAAACGGATAGCCTAAAAAGGTGTTTGCCTGGTCAATATCATTGGCTAAAAGCGCTGTACGGATGCGGGTTGAGCTTACGGCAACCTCGTTGATATCCTGTTCAGGTATTTCAACTACTTCAAAGCCATAAACCGGACTTAGGCGCAACAAATCTTGCAAACCGCCCTGGCGGTCTTTTCCGAAACGGTGGTCATAACCAATTACAATTTTTTTGGTGCCGATTTTATTCACTAGCACATCGCGAATGTATTCTTCTGCGGTTTGATTGGAGAAATCGCGAGAGAAGGGCGTAATAATCAAATGATCTATCCCTAACTGTTCAAGCAGCTCGGCCTTTTCGTTAATGGTATTGATCAGTTTAATATTTTCATCTTCGGGATGCAAAATCATCCGCGGATGCGGAAAAAAAGTAAGCAGCACCGTTTCACCATCCGTGTTTTGGGCCAGTTCCTTTATGCCTGCTATTATTTTACGGTGCCCCTGGTGTACCCCGTCAAAAGTACCAATGGTAACCACAGCATTTTCTAATCTTTCAAAATCATCAATGTGATGGTAGATACGCATATTATTAAACTTTGCTGATTTTAAAGGTTAAATGGATTGATCAATTGGTGTCGTCGCTTTTAAGTCTCGGATTATTGTCACCAGCTCCATCACTTCCCAGGCATCATCAACTTTATAATCGCCACTGCGGGTGCGTCTCAATTTTGAAAGATAAGCGCCGTTGTTAAGGGCTTTGCCAAAATCGTTCACTAATGAACGGATATAGGTGCCTTTGCTGCATACCACGCGAAAATTAATTTCGGGCAATGCAATGCCTGTTATTTCAAATTCAGTAATGGTTATATTACGCAAACGTAGCTCCACATCTTCGCCACGGCGCGCTTTTTCATACAGGCGTTCGCCATCAATTTTAATGGCCGAGTGTGCTGGTGGATATTGCTGTATATCGCCAATAAATTGTACACAGGTGGCTCTGATTGCATCTTCGGTAATATGGCTGATGTCGAACTTTTGGTCGGCTTCGGTTTCCATATCGTATGATGGCGTGGTTTCGCCCAACACCATGGCTCCGGTATATTCTTTTTCCTGTGCCTGGAAGGTATCAATCTGCTTGGTCATTTTACCGGTGCAGATGATCAGTAAACCTGATGCTAAAGGATCAAGCGTGCCGGCGTGACCCACTTTTAATTTAAGCGGCTTAAAAGCATTGCGGATTTTACCAACTACGTCAAAGCTAGTCCAGTTGTAGGGTTTGTTAACTAAAAGTAACTGCCCTTCGGTAAAGTCGGTTATGCTGGTGAATGGGTTATTCAATATGTTATTGTTTGGTCAGCAACGTTGCAAATAAAATGCAAAGGTAGCTGTCTGGACTATGATTTTTAAGATTTTGGGATTAAAAGATGTTTTGACGCATTTATAGCCGATAACATCGATGTAAATCCGGTAACTTAAACCACTACGTCGCCCGTTAAAAAGATATCTTCATTAAACTCAGGGATGATATTTTTTTCAAGGGCTGTGTCAAACATCAACCTGATGGCCTTTTTGCCTTCAACGCCCAAATCAACAGAGTATTTGTTTACGTAGAGGTCAATGTGCTTGTACATTACCTCCTCGCTCATTTCCTGTGCATGTGAACGGATAAACTCTAAGCCCGATTTTGGATTTTCAAAAGCAAATTCAACTGAGCGACGCAGCACACGGTTAACGGTATGCTGAATATCTAAAGGTAAATTGCGGTTAGCTACAATGCCACCAAGGGGAATAGCGCAGCCGGTTTGTTTTTCCCAGTAATCGCCAAGGTCTATGATCTTTTTCAGGCCTTTATCCTGGTAAGTAAAGCGATTTTCATGAATAATTAAACCAATATCAACCCGGCCTTCTAGTACAGCATTTTCAATATCCGAGAAAACCAGTTCTACCTTATTATTTGCATTAGGGAAAGCTAATCCCAATAGAAAATTAGCTGTGGTGTATCTACCGGGAATGCCAATTTTGGGATTTGATACAGTTGATTTCAAAAAGCCCGAAAGTTTTTCGGGATCATCTTTGCAAATCAGCATCGGCCCAACGCCATAACCCAGCGCGCTACCGGCATCCAGCAGAACATATTTATCAGCCACATAGGCAAAAGCGTGATAGCTTAATTTTGAAATATCCAGCTCGCCGCGCATAGCCTTTTGGTTAAGCGTTTCCACATCGTCATAAAACACTTCAAACTCCAAACCTTCAGTGTCAATTTTATGATGGATGAGAGCGTCAAAAATAAAGGTATCGTTAGGGCAGGGAGAAAAGCCGAGAGATAGTTTCATATAGTCAGTTGATTATGTTTATTGAGTTAAATTGGGTTGATTAAGTTATTAAACTTATCCGATTAAGCATACAGCTTCAAAAACTCAATGGCAAATGTATTCAGATTTTTTATGGCTAACCCTATCTTCCATGCATCACGATTACGTTTTTCCACATAATTTGACACTGCCCTGATTTGCAGGCAGGGCACATTCATTTGCTGGCACACATAAAAAAAGGCAGCGCCCTCCATGCTTTCCAGTTGCGGGTTCAATCTGGCGGCTACTTTCGCTATTGAAGCCTCATTACCATGTACCGTATTAACTGTAATTGCGCGGGCCTTTTTCAGGTTAAAAGTATTAAACAGGTTATACAGGTTTGAAATTTCTGTGGTGGGATGAAAAACACCCTTTCCGAAACCTAATTCATCAATAGGTATAAATTTGTCATCATCTTCCGCGCCTAATTCTGCAATAACATCTTCCGTAATTTCCAATACCTCGCCCAAAGCAATACCCCGATCGAAACTCCCTGCAATGCCTAAATTAACAACCAGATCATAGGTGTTCACTGCCAGATGTTTTCCTAATGCAAAAGCCGTAGCCACCATGCCAACGCCGGTAGTAAGCAGGTAGCAGTTTGCAGTAAGCAGTTTGCAGTCGGGATTTTGAGTTGTAGAGTCCTCAGAAAAATCCGATTTCGAAATTCCGAATTCCGAAATCAAAGGAGCGACTTCAGCCTCAGTAGCAGCAACAATCAATATCTTCATATTGCAATATTTTGACAGCTAAGATAAAACATGTTGCCTGTTTTTGTTTTGTATATTTGCACCATTATTTGTTATGATGATATACATTACACGCAAAGAACATTTTAACGCGGCACACCGTATGTACCGCGAGGAATGGAGCGAAGAGAAAAATGTTGAAGTTTTTGGCAAATGTGCCAATCCAAACTGGCATGGGCATAATTACAACCTTTTTGTAACGGTAAAGGGCCACGTAACACATGCAACAGGTTATTTGATTGACCTGAAGGATTTAAAAATTATTATTAACGACCGCGTTATTGAAAAGCTTGATCATAAAAACATCAATAAAGATGTCCCTTTTATGACAGGTAAAATGGCATCGACCGAGTTACTTTGCATTGAGATTTTTAACCAGCTGAAAGCACCTATCGAAGCGCATGAAGGTGTGTTTTTACATTCGGTAAAATTGTACGAAACCGAAAATAATTCAGCAGAGTATTTTGGCGATTAAACCTTTAAAATGATTAACGAAAAGCACCTTCCCGATCCTGATGATGACGACATTGAGGGTTACCTGAAAATAGATAGATACAATGAGGCCCTGATAAGCAACCTGTCAGGTCATTATAAAGAAGTTTTAAGCCTGATTGGCGAAAACCCGGCACGCGAGGGCTTATTGAAAACTCCCGAAAGAATTTCAAAAGCGATGCTGTATTTAACCCAGGGTTACGAATTGGATGCAAAAGCTATCCTTACTTCGGCCATGTTTAAGGAAGATTACAGCCAGATGGTTTTGGTTAAAGACATTGAAGTGTACTCGATGTGCGAACACCATATGCTGCCCTTTTTTGGAAAAGCTCATGTGGCTTATATTCCAAACGGACATGTGGTTGGCTTAAGCAAAATACCCCGTATTGTTGATGTTTTTGCAAGACGCCTGCAAGTGCAGGAACGCCTTACCAATGAAATACGTGATTGCATACAAGATACATTGAACCCGATGGGGGTTGGTGTGGTGATTGAATGCCGCCATCTTTGTATGAGTATGCGCGGTGTGCAAAAACAAAATTCAGTTACTACCACTTCGGCATTTACCGGCGGGTTTTTATCAGAAAAAACACGTACCGAGTTTTTGAATTTGATATCGGCTAGGTTGAGTTAAGGTTGGTGATTGGTTTAATGGTTGATTAAGTTAAGAATAATAAAAGTTAATTTAATAAACCAAGTTAATGCATAAATTTGCCTCAACAACAACTCACTTAATCAACATAATCAACCAATTTAACTAACTAACATTGAAAGCATACATTTTCCCGGGGCAAGGTGCCCAGTTTGTAGGTATGGGTAACGATTTGTACGAGCAATCGGAACAGGCCCGTACTTTGTTTGAAAAAGCCAACGATATACTTGGCTTCCGTATTACCGATATTATGTTTGAAGGTACTGTTGAGGACCTTAAAGAGACAAAGGTTACCCAACCGGCAATATTTTTACACTCTGTTATTTTAGCTACAGTTTTGGGCGATGATTTTAAACCCGAAATGGTTGCAGGCCATTCTCTTGGCGAATTTTCTGCCTTGGTTTCGGCAAAAGCATTGTCGTTTGAAGATGGCTTACGTTTAGTTGCTGCCCGTGCCAATGCTATGCAAAAAGCATGTGAGATACAACCATCAACCATGGCTGCTATTTTGGGTCTGGATGATTTTACGGTTGAAGACATTTGTCACCGCATAAGTGATATTGTTGTTGCGGCAAATTATAACTGCCCGGGTCAACTGGTTATTTCAGGAACCATTGCCGGGGTTGATAAAGCTTGCGAAGAACTGACTGCAGCAGGTGCCAAAAGAGCGCTGAAATTAAATGTTGGTGGTGCTTTCCATTCTCCGCTGATGGAAGTGGCAAGGGTTGAACTGGCACACGCTATTGAGCATACCGAAATTAATGAGCCTGTTTGTCCGGTCTATCAGAATATTGATGCCAAGCCCTATACAGATCCTAAATTGATAAAACATAACTTAATAGCCCAGTTAACTGGTCCGGTAAGATGGACACAAACGGTAAAACACATGCTGGAAGACGGAGCCACCTCATTTACCGAAGTAGGGCCCGGAAATGTGTTACAGGGCCTTGTTAAAAAGGTTGATAGGCACATACCCACCGAAAGCGCTGCTATACAATAATTTTAAAAGCCATCTGTTTAATAAAGATGGCTTTATTTTTGTTTAAATTGCACATACTTACATAAACACTTGGCTACATCTGCAAAAATACGTGTACTGCTGGTTTTATTGTGCGCCAGTTTGTTTATAACAGCGGTTATTGTTCAAAAAACATACACCCCCGTAAATAATCTTGAGCAAACCGCCAAAACGCTCGAAAATAACATCCACAAAAAAGAAAGCTTTGTAAGTGATGTTATTGACAACCCGATTAAATTTAGTGAGTTAGAAATGCTGCCAGAGCGCTCGTACCTGGCACTTAACTATGTACAGCTTTTTACTACCGATAACAGTATATGGTTTATCACTTTAAAAAATAATCAGTTGAGTTTTTGGAGCGGTGTAAAGGCAATACCCGATCATCCGGAATTTATAAAAAATGGCTATTCGTTTTTAAAACTAGCCAATGGGTATTATGATGTTATAAAAAAAACTAACGGCAATTTTTCGGCTATATTTTTTATTCCGGTAAGGCTAAATTATGCCTTTCAAAATCAGTATCTGCAAAACACATTTGCCAGTGATCTGATTAAAGATAACAATATTGAAATTGCCGATTTTACCGATAAAAACATCTACGAAGTACACAGTATAAAAAATGATTACCTGTTTTCGGTAAAGGCCAGGCCCGATTTGGTTAACCACACTTTTTTTTATTACGAGATTAGTTTATGGGTGCTGGCGCTGCTATGCGCCTGTATTTTAATGTACGATGTTTGCAGTTATCTGACGGTAAAAGGCTACCTCATAGTTGCCTTGTTTTTGCTGGCTTTGTTTATTGTTGGCGTGCGATTCCTCAACCTGCACTACGGCTGGCCTAACTTTACTTATAAGCTCGAAATTTTTAACCCGGCAATCTACGGATCAAGCTACGCCTTCCCCTCGTTGGGCGATTTTTGCATCAACATATTGTTTATTAGTTGGTTTGTTGTTTTTTTATTCCGGCACCGGCAGCACGTTTTAAAAAAAATCCTAGGGAAAATAGGTTCGTATTTATTTTTAATAGTGGGCACTTCCCTCCTGATTATTTTTTCGGCGGCTTTTGTCAACCTGTTTTATGGCCTGGTTATCAATTCAAAAATCAGCTTCGATGTAAGCAATGTGCTTAACCTATCGTTCTTCAGTTTGTTGGGCGTATTAATGCTTTGCTTTAGCTTCCTTTCTTTTTGGTTATTGAACGAAGTTTTTTTAACCGTCGCCATTAAGCTGCCGGTATCTAACACCAATAAGGTGCTGATATTTATTTCGGGTATTGTTTTAGTTACCCTCGTAACTGCCTTAAGCCATTTTTACACGTCGTATTATTTGCTTTGGGCGCTGGTTGTGTTGATAAGGGCCTATGCTTACCGTTATAAAAGTGCATATTTAAGCTCGCCCTCATTTGGGTTTATTATTTTAATATGCGCCCTTATTGCCTCCATTAAGCTAAGTAATTTTGAAGATGTTAAAGAGCGGGAGATAAGGAAGGCTTATATACAAAAGCTGGAAGTGCCGGATGATGTTAATGCCGATGATATTTTAAAGAAAATAGAGCATCAGATAGAATCGGACACCTCAATTGTTCATTATTTTAAAGATAGTTTATACAATTCGGACTTTGTAAAAACACGTTTGCTAAAATTGTATTTCAATGGCTACTTGTCAAAATACGAGTTTAATGTACACGAGTTTGACAGCAAGGACAAACCCCTTTCGGCCGATAAAAGCTACGACCTGAATGATTTTAAGGACGAGGTGCTTTACAGTTCTTACAAGGTATCAGATTATTTTTACCGCGAAAATCAATCTTTTGGCTTCCTGAATTATTTTGCCATTATTCCGATGCATGTAGGCAATAATCCGCTGGGAACGCTGGTGATTGAGTTGAAGGCGAAGCCGCTACAGTCGTTTGCTTCTTTCCCGGGTTTGCTTATTGACGGACAGGTGAACCTGGAAAATGAATTTAAGGGTTACTCATATGCCTTTTATATTGATAATAAGCTGCTGAGTCAAAACGGTAGCTATGTGTATGACCTCGTTAATACGGATTTGCAGGGAAAATTGAAAAGATACGTTTTCAAAAATACCAAAAGCGACAAGCCCGAATGGTATCTGCGTTATATTACCTACAGTCATTTGATTTACAAGCCCAGCGAACGCAATTTAATTGTAGTGAGCAAAGAAAACAATGCCGTGTTTTTTGGGGTAACATCCGTCACCTTCTTTTTTGTAATATTTTTAATATTCGGGGCGGTAATTGTAACCTTTCGTTGGTTGTGGCTTCGCATTAAAATATTGACCATTAATAACGATAAGCTCAAATGGAGCTTTAATTTTAATCTGGATCGGATACTTTATAAAACCCGTATCCAGTTTTCAATGGTATTTGCCGTAATGGTTACGCTGATAGTAGTTGGTTTTATAACCTTTTTCTCCATCAGTACCCAATACCAGGATCAGCAGGATAAAACCATTCGCGATAAAATTAACCGGGTAGTGAGAGCATTTGAAGCGGGCCCAGTTAACCGGTACATGACTGACAATAATGAAAAAAGCCAGGTAGATTTTGACAATTTTGCCAGCACCTATATGGCTGATCTCTCCTTGTTCGACCTGAACGGAACGCTGCTGATCACCACACAACCCAAAATTTATGAATTTGGCCTGCTGGCCCGGCGCATGAACGGGCGGGCTTATATTACTTTACATGGGTTCAAAAAATCAGAATATGTTAACAATGAGATTGTTGGTAAACTGAATTATAAGGCGGCCTATCTGCCGGTGCGCAATTCACAAAATGAGACGATTGCTTATATGGAATTGCCTTATTTTTCTAACGAGACCGATTATAAGGAGCGCATAGGCGCGTTGTTAAACGTAATGATAAATGTTTATGCACTTGTGTTTATAGCTATTGGATTATTTGCGGTAGTTATTGCCAGGCAAATAACGGCGCCATTAAATTTTATACAACATAGTTTAAGTCGGACTATTTATGGCAAAAAGAATGAACCCATTAAGTGGTCGCGGAATGATGAGATTGGCGCGCTGGTAAAAGAGTATAACAAAATGATTTCCGCGCTTGAAAATAGCGCCCAAAGACTGGCTCAATCTGAAAGAGAAAGTGCCTGGCGGGAAATGGCTAAGCAGGTTGCCCACGAAATAAAAAATCCGCTTACGCCATTAAAATTAGGCTTGCAACTGCTCGATAAATCGTGGAGGGATAAGGATCCTAAATTCGACCAGAAGTTTGAGCGTTTCAGTAAATCGTTTGTAGAGCAAATAGAGAGTCTTTCGTCTATCGCCTCGGAGTTTTCGGCTTTTGCTAAAATGCCCGATACCCGTATCGAAGCACTAAATATTTTTGAAATATTAACCCAGGCGGTTACCATTTTTAAGCAGATGGATAATGTTAAAATCATTTACCTAACCCCATCGTCGCCGTTTATGATTAATGCCGATAGGGATCAATTGCTGAGATGTTTTAACAATCTCCTTAAAAATGCAATTGAAGCATCACCTGCGGATAGAACTGCCATTATTGAGATAAACCACCTGATAACCAGCAAGAATATTCTGCTTACCATACATGACAATGGTAACGGTATCCCCGAAGATTTGCGCGAAAAGATATTTGAGCCCAACTTTACCACAAAAAGCTCAGGCACAGGACTTGGCCTGGCCTTTGTTAAAAACTCTATCGAAAATGCCGGAGGTAAGGTTTGGTTTGAAACCACAGTAAATAAAGGAACCACATTTTATTTAAGCTTGCCTGCGGCTGATACTATTTAAAGCAAGAAAGCCACTCATCTTTTACAATGAATGGCTTTTTTGTTGTTTTAAATGTCCTTTTTATTTTAGCAAAAAGCTCATTTTTCCCATAGTGTAACCATCAGCATAAAGCAAAACGGTATAGGTACCTTTTTGGAAAGCAGATGGGTTAACCCAATCAATAACATAAGGAGTGCCATCATTTTTAAAGTCGATAGCTGTTTTGTAGGTGAACTGCAAATCTTGCCCATCAGCATTAAAGTTAGCTGAATCAGTACCAGTGATCAGGTTGCCGGTTGGGTCAATGATGCGTACAAAAATGTCGTGCATGCCTTGTTGCGCAATATCATTGCTGGCCACAGTAAAGTTTATTTTAATCTTTTTAGCTGGGCTTGCACGTTTTACGTCAACCTCTTTGCCGCTGCTTTTTATCTTGTAAGCAACAACATCTGCGGTGGCAATTTTAATAGCAGAGCCCACTTTCACCTTGGTTCCGAGGTCCTGGTTTTGCTTTTCGAGCGTGGTAGCCTTTTCATTTACCGTTGCGAGGTTGGTTTTTAAGGTATCCCTTTCTGTGGTGAGGGAGGCGTTTTGTTTTTTCAGCTCCTCAATATCAGCAGTGTATTTGGTTACAAAATACCTCAACTGTTTTACATCTTCCTGGGCTTTTGACAGTTCGGCAACGGTTAGTTTACCTTTTGCCAGTTCGCCGCGTAAAACTTTTATTTTAGCTTTAAGCGAATCATTTTTTGCCGTTAACTCAGCCGATAGTTTGGTTTTGCCAACATTTACCTGCTCTATTTGAGCCTCCAAACTGTCCAGTTCGGTTTGCAGTCTGGTTTTTTCGTCGTTTTGGTAGACAATCCTTGTATCTGATTTGTTTTTTTGAAGGTACAAGTAAACATCAGTAGCAAGCAATGCCAATACAACCACTATCAAAAAGTAAATGACGTTAGAGTTTTTTTTGGGTGTTTGCCCTGTTTGGTTTTCCATAGCAATTAAATTTAGTTTATAAAGTATAGTTAGTGTGCACCGATTATAACCAATAAATTTTGAACTTGGTTTTTGTGAGATGTATAAATTTTAATTAATTATCAATTATAACGTTTAAATATATTAAAAAGTTAAAAATATTAAACAGAATTAATCAATGCCGGCTTAAACATTTAATCAGGAGGGGTGTTAAAATTAACACAATAGTATTAAAACATAAAATAACTGTAATTATTATGTCAAATACTAAAAGAGCTACCTTTTGAGTTTTATATCTTTGCGGCGTTTAAAAAAATATTGATTTGATGTACGGTTACAGGCTACTAATTTTTTTGAGTTTAAATATCTTTCTGTTTACAAAAGCGTTAGCCCAGCCAGCAAATATACCTGTAGCCGAAAAACCCGAGGACCCCAAGCGCGAGTTCAGAGGGGTTTGGATAGCCACCGTTGAAAATATCGACTGGCCCAGCACTCAACATTTAACCACCGAACAACAAAAAGCCGAATTAATAAGTCAGCTGGACGCCCACGAACAAACCGGTATTAACGCAATAATGTTCCAGGTGAGGCCTGCTGCCGATGCATTTTATGCCAAAAGTCGCGAGCCCTGGTCAAAATGGTTAAACGGTAAACAGGGTAGAGCGCCCTCGCCATTATATGACCCATTAGAGTTTGCAATTACCGAGGCACATAAACGTGGGATGGAACTGCATGCCTGGTTTAACCCTTACCGTGCTACCAACGACGGTAACTTTGCCGCTTTAAGTCCCGAACATATTACCCGCATAAAGCCTGAGTGGTTTTTTACCTATGGCGGTATCAAGCTTTTTAACCCGGGTATACCCGAAGTGCGCGATTATATTGTAAGGGTGATTTTGGATGTGGTTGATAATTATGATATCGACGGCGTGCATATGGATGATTATTTCTACCCGTACCAGATTGATGGGCAGCATATCAACGATGCGGCGGCCTTTAAAACCTATGGCGGCGATTATGCCGATATCCGCGATTGGAGAAGACATAATGTTGATACCCTGATAAAAATGTTGAGCGACAGCATTCATAAGCATAAGCCACGGGTAAAATTTGGCATTAGTCCTTTTGGGATATGGGCCAATCTGTATCAAAATCCCGAAGGTTCAGATACGCGTGGCGGCTCATCTTACTATGAATTATTTGCCGATTCGAGAAAATGGGTAAAGGAGGGATGGGTTGATTATATTAACCCGCAATTGTACTGGCCCATTGATAATAATTCGGCAGCCTTTAACAAACTGCTCGATTGGTGGAGTGATAATACCTATAACCGGCATTTGTACATCGGTATGGCAGCATACCGTATAAACGAACATCGCAAAGGTAAATTCAAAGATCCAGGGCAGATGCCTGCCGAAATCAGGTATTTGCGGAATAACCCGAGGGTTCAGGGCAGCGTTTACTTCAGTTCAAAATCATTATTAAATAACCCGCTCGGTTTTACCGACTCGCTGACCAATAACTATTATAACAGCCCTGCTTTGCCGCCGCCAATGCTATGGCTTGATTCCATACCGCCTAATGCGCCGCGTAACTTTTTATCGGCCGCCGCAAAAAACGGAGTGGAACTGAAATGGGAAACACCCTTGCTGGCACGGGATAAAGAACCGGTTTATGGTTATGTAATTTATCGTTTTGATGGGGATGAGAAAGTGGATTTGACCGACCCAAGGTATATTTTGCACATCCAATATAACGATGCTACATTTTTTACCGATACCACCGCCGAAAAAGGGAAAACCTATTTATATGTGGTTACGGCTATCGACCGGCTGAAGAATGAAAGTGAACCATCGCCAACTATAGCGGCTACGCTTAAGTAGCTAGCTATTCATTACAGCGCCGCCGTTAATATCTATAGTTTGTCCTGTAATAACGCTTTGGCTGAGCAGATAGGCTACTAGGCCGGCAATTTCTTCGGGCTGACTCATGCGCTTAAGGGGCACACTCTGCATGGCAATATCATAAAATTCGTCTTTGGTAATGCCAATTCCATCGGCAATGCCTTGCAAACCTTGTTGCGACATTTCGGTATCAACCCAACCGGGGCAAATGGCATTAACCAATATTTTTTGCGGTGCATATTGCACCGCCCATGAGCGCATTAAACCTAACAAACCTGCCTTTGAAGCACAGTAAGCCGAATAGTTGGCAACACCTAATCGTGCTAAAACCGACGATACAATAAGCACATGCTTTTCATTTTCTGCTTTTTGTAAATGCGGCAAAAATGTATTTACAAAATTGTAGGTACCGGTTAGGTTTGTTTCAATAATGGTATGCCATCTGTCGTCATCACCCCAATTGTTTTCGCCACCGATGCCGGCATTGGCTACCAGGCCATCAATCCATTTGTCTCGCAACTGCCATGCAACGGCGCTTAATCGCAATTTATCGGTTATATCAACCGTAAATACAGCATGATCGCCGGGTGAAAGGGTGTTGAGTGTTTGTTTTAATTTGCCTGCATTGCGGCCCAGTAAAATGCAGTTGTGCCCATTTTTGCTCAATTGCTGCGCTATGGCCCTGCCAATGCCGCTGCCCGCACCGCTGATAATATATGTTTTAGCCATAACTTTTATAGGTTGATCAATGATTTGTTTTTTAGTCGATTGAGATAGATGTCAATTTCCAGGTCGCCCATGCCGTAAATTTTTTCGGTTACCCAAAAGGCATTGTGTATTTCGGGCTTGGTTTTATAGCCGTAATTATAAATATCCAATAGCTTTTGTTCAATATAATTTAAGCCATCTTTATTCACTTCCAAACGACGCAGATGTGCTTCCATAGCCGGCTTTAGCAAATGTAAACTTCCCCAAAATTCAGTTTTGGATAAATACTCTTTCAGCGTCCCCGCATCATGACTAACATAAATAGCCCAAACTTCGGCAGCAATAATAAAATCAATTTCACTTAGTTGAACCCTGATATTATCATATAAATACTCCAGTTCGTCGCTGTTTAGTTCACCCATTCCCTTAAAGTTTTGCTTGCCGGGATAGTCTGCCGGACAGATGAGGAAAATGTTTGGCGATGACAGGTCAGTACGCTGTTTCAGATAATTCATCACCCCCAGCAAGTTAACCTGACAATGCAGATCGAACTCAAACCAAAGGTTAATTTCATCATATGCTTCATCTAGCCGGGCTAAATTGTTTAAAACCTTTTGCTGATAACTCTCGGCAGTATCGTTAAATCCGGCTGCAATAAAATTCTGACGGTTCTTCCAAAAACTGCCCGCTGATATGTTTTCTTCCACCGGACCTTCGGATAAAACTTCGCGCCAAACCAACACCTCGCCCTCAAGACCGGTATCTTCAAAACTGTGGGCGGTAGCATCGCCGTTAAGGATGTGGAGGATTTTCATACCATTAATATATGCAAAGTAAGTTAATGCGTTTTCAATTAAAACGCTTAATTATTTATGGCGATGTTATTTAACATTAATAATACAATTATTCTCCCAACAAAGCCCGCAGGCTCTCGATTGTATCCGCTTCCTCTTTGGGTTTATCATGCCGCCAGCGCAAAATACGCGGAAAACGCAGCGCAATGCCCGATTTATGTCGCGTTGATTTATTAATGCCCTCAAAGCCTATTTCAAAAACAAGCTCGGGCTTAACGGTACGAACCGGGCCAAACTTTTCTATGGTATTGCGCTTAATAAAATAATCAACCTTACCGATCTCTGCATCTGTTAAGCCCGAATAAGCCTTGGCAAAGGGAACCAGCTTATCACCATCCCAAACGGCAAAAGTATAATCGGTATAGAGATCGGCGCGGCGGCCATGGCCCTTTTGGGCGTAAATCATTACCGCATCAACCGATAGTGGATCTATTTTCCATTTCCACCAATCACCGCGCTTACGGCCAACCTGGTAAGCCGCGCTTTTACGTTTTAGCATAATACCCTCGGCAATCATCGCTCTGGATTGTTCACGCATTTCACCCAGCTCTTTCCAGGTATTAAACGGAATAAGCGCCGATATTCTGAACAGCTCAGGAAATTCAGTAGACGATTGCAATTGTTCTAAAATTAAACGCCTTTCCGATTGTGTTTTATCGCGAATATCCTCGCCCGCAAACTCCAAACAATCATAAGCAATGACCGCTACAGGACTTTCTTCCAGTATTTTTTTAGTGAGATTTTTGCGACCGATGCGGGTTTGTAAAACATTAAAAGGAAGCGGCGAACCATTTTTAAAACTTAATATTTCCCCATCAAGCACAGTGCCATCGGGCAGGGCATTTAAAAAGGGGTGTAGCTCCGGAAATTTATCGGTCGACAAGTCCTCGCCGCGGCTCCATATAAATATTTTACCGCCGCGTTTAATCATCTGCGCTCTTATGCCATCCCATTTCCACTCGGCCTGCCACTGACTTTCATCGCCCAGCGCACCTTGCAATTCTTTTGCCGATTTTTGTTTTTCAGAAGTTTCCTGTATCGGGTAAGCCAGGAAAAAAGGGTAGGGACGTGATATATCATCAGATTCGTCCTGCTCCTGAATTAATTGCGAAAAGTGATAGGTTTCGGGCTGCCAGTTGCCCATAATACGATGCGTTAAAGTAGCAGCATCAATGCCCGATATTTCTGCCAGGGCTTTGATCACCAGGTTTTGCGATACGCCTACCCTAAAGCTGCCGGTAAGCAATTTGTTAAATACAAAACGCTCGCTGCTATCCAACATGGCCCATGATGCAATGAGCCATTGTTTCTTTTCTTCTTCTGTTTTTGTGCCGAGTGCATTTATTTCGGCAATCCATTCCGTTAGGGTTTTGCTGCTATTGCCGGTATGCTGTGGCATCAACAGGGCCATGGTTTCGGCCAGATCGCCTACTACGTGGTAACTTTCTTCAAACAGCCAGGCTGGGATATTAGATGCTTCAATAGCCCAGTTGCGTACCAGGGTAGAGTTAATTTGCCGTTTAGGTTTTCGGCCCGAAAAAAGCCCCAGCATGTGCATTTTATCAGTATCAGGCACGCTGTTAAAGTAATCCTTTAAAACCTTAACTTTTTCATTGGTCTTATTGGTTTCATCCAACGAAAGAAACAGCCGGGCAAAGGCTCTCATAGGGCACCTCCTCCTGCACTATTGGAATCATCTGCGGTAGTTTCTTTTAGCTCCTCCGTTAATTCTTTATCATCGCCATAAAGGGTATGTACTTCGTGCGCGTTAAAACCTATTTCATTTAAATAACGGGTAAAGGTGGCAGTAAAGCCATGGGTGAGGTAAACACTTTCACAGCCGGTAGCGTCAATGGCGCTAAGCAGGCCATCCCAATCAGCATGATCGGATAATACAAACCCCCTGTCGGCAGCGCGCCGCCGTTTGGCGCCGCGGATGGCCATCCACCCGGAACAATAACCAAAACTGTACGGCTGAAACCTGCGCATCCAGGGCGTACCTACTGATGAAGGTGGTGCAAGAATAATGCCTTTTCTTACCTCTTCTTTTGATGACCCGGGCGTTATTCTTTCGGTGGGATTCAGCAAAATTCCGTTACGGCGCAATGCTTCGTTAGTATTTTCAATTACGCCATGTGTATACACTTTGCCGATGGAAAGATCAAGATTTTGCAGAATGCGTTGTGCCTTACCCAGCGAATAACCAACTAAAACAGTGGCTGTATTGTGTTCGACATTGCTACGCCACCAGTTATTAATATCGTCAAAAATTTGCACCTGCGGTTTCCACTGGTAAACCGGCATACCAAAAGTACATTCGGATATAAAGTGATTACAGCGCACCGGCTCAAACGGAGTGGATATGCCATCATCTTCAACCTTGTAATCGCCAGATACCACCCAAACTTCGCCTTTGTATTCCACCCTTATCTGCGCCGAGCCAATAACGTGCCCGGCCGGGTGCAGGGAAATTTGCACGCCATTTTTCATTACCTTTTCGCCATATTCAACCGTTTGCAGGTTAATTGGCCCCAGGCGATATAGTAAAACTTCTTTCGAATAATAATGAGCAAGGTAATGTTTATGCCCTGCGTACGCATGGTCGGCATGAGCGTGGGTTATTACCGCATTGTCAACCGGCTGCCAGGGATCAATATAAAACCTCCCTTCGGCACAGTAAATGCCTTTGTCGGTAAATTCGAGCAGCGGTTTTTTTACCATGATACAGGTATAACTTATATAATGCAAATAGGTTTTTAAACAACAAATCCCGGCATTGCCCGGGATTTGTTGTTTGTGCTGTATAAGCCAGATTAGTTGGTTATCTGGCCTGGGCTGGTACCGGTATATTTGGGTTCTAATCCAATATAATCAGTAAGTACTTGTCCGGCTTCTTTCCTTAAAAAGTCAAGATCTTCGTTTCTTGGTTTGGCTTCTCCTTTTTTCAGTGCAGGTAAGCCCATCGCAACGCGGCGTTGATTTTCATCTTCAAAAGCCTTTTTGTCGTCGGCATCACGTTGTTGTTTTAACTTTTGCTCGTTAAGGGTGATGCTTTTTTCATCTTCATGCTTCTTGAAATCAGCAATATCCTGCAACAAATATCTGTAACTGGCGCTGTTTTCCATACGCTGGTCGTGCAGTTTTTTTAGCTGAGGAATAACGGTTGCAAAATCGCCCACTTTGGCGTAGTTACTTTTTGCAATAACATCAAATGGCATTGCAGATGGCTCGGTGTCTTCGCCATATTTATCCAAAGGAATAATTGACGGGAACTGAATATCAGGCGTTACACCTTTATGCTGAGTTGAATTACCTGTAATGCGGTAAAACTTGGCAATAGTTAAGTTTAACTGACCAAAAACACTTTGGCTGCCGGTATTTACCGGTTTATCGCCTTTTTTGGTTAGTGCTGCAATACGCTCGGTGATAGAAGGATTGATCACCCTATCCAGATCAATTGCATTTTGAACAGAACCTTTACCATAAGTTTGTGTGCCGATGATCAGTCCGCGACCATAATCCTGTATCGCACCTGAAAAAATTTCGGTAGCTGATGCGCTGAAACGGTCAACTAAAATAGCCAGCGGACCTGTGTAAGCTATTGATGGATCGTCATCTTTATCAACTTCTACCTGGTTATCTGAATTTCTTACCTGTACCACAGGGCCGGTTTTAATGAACAAGCCGGTCAAATCAACAGCTTCTAATAACGAACCGCCACCATTTTGGCGCATATCCATTACTATACCGTCAACACCCTTTTGTTTTAGCGAATCAATAATCAGCTTAACATCGTGAGTGGTGCTTTTGTAATTTGGATTGCCTGATTTGTAATCATTAAAATCAATATAAAAAGCCGGAACTGAGATGATACCTATTTTGATGGTTTTACCATTGCTATCATAAGTGCGGATTTCGCTTTTTGCTGATTCATCTTTTAAAATGATCTTTTCGCGCACCAGTTCAATTATCTTTGGTTTTGAGCTAACGCTGCTGCCTTTAGGTAAAATCTCCAGCCTTACTATAGTTCCTTTGGTGCCTCTTATTAATGCAATAGCATTTTCAATGCGCCAGCCAACTATATTTTGGAACTCGCCATCTTTACCCTGACCAACGCCTACAATACGGTCGTCAACATTAATCAGTTTGCTTTTATCAGCAGGACCGCCGGCAATAATTCCCTTTATGGTGATAAATTCATTTTCGTTTAACAGCGAAGCCCCGATTCCTTCCAGCTGGCGCGACATATCGATATTGAAATTAGCCGCGTTTGCAGGATTAAAATAATTGGTATGCGGATCGATGGCTTCAGTAAAGGCATCCATAAACACCTGGAAAACATCCTGATTGTTAAGCTTATTGGCTTGGGTTAACAGGTTTTGATAACGTTTTCTAAGTGTTTCCTTGTTTTTGGCCATATCGGCATTGGCCAGTTTCAGGTTCAGCAAATCATATTTTACACGCAGATGCCATATGTTATCCATTTCGGTTTGTGAAGCCACCCACGGAAGCGTTTCCCTGTCGAAAGTGAAAGTTTCATCCTTATTGTAATCAAAATTGTCATCAATATGATCAATAGAATATTGTATATGCTCAATATATCTTTTTTGATATACGTTAAAAATGTAAAATACATCGTTCAGATTACCGTCTTTAACATCATCATCCAATACAGTTTTGTATTTATCAAAGTCCTGCACGTCTGATGCAAGCAGGTAATTATGGCTTTCGTCCAGCGCTTTTAAATAGCGGGTATAAACTACCTGCGAAATAGAATCATTCAGTTCAACCTTTTTATAGTTATAGTTGGAAATAAACTGAGCAACAGTTTTAACAACAATACTTTGTTTTTCATCGGGCTGAATATCATTTGATCCGGCCACTTTGATGTGTTTGGGAGGGGCGGCTTTGCACGCAAGTGCGGCACCTAGCACCAACACTAAATATAACTTTTTAAACATATCCTTTACAGTCTTTAAGTCGGGGTTTACAAACATCAATCCTTGTGCCTAATTATTTAATTTGCTAATGTAAATAAAAAGAGACAGTGAAAAACCGTCTCTTTTTTATCAATAACAATAATACGATAATGTTTTATTTGTTTGTATAATTTTTATTAAACGCAAAAGCATTTTACGTTATTGTTACAATATTGTATGTAACGGCTTATTTACTAATAAACAGCTGGTTAAAGTTTATCGGCGGGCTTCGCAGCGCCCTCGGCTTCTTCGGCATAACGAACATCAACCTTAGGGGTTTGTTTAAGCGATAATATTTTTTTCTGGACAGTGGCGTCTTCCTCCTTAAAATCTCTTAAACAAGCAATGTCATGTGCTTCGGTTAAATCCTGCATGGCTTGTGCATAATCGCCAAGGCCAGCTTTTATGCCAGCTAGGTCAATAAGGTTAGCTATGGTATGATGGTCATCATTTTGAGTGCGCGAAATAAAATTGCTTTGTAGCAAATACCATTTAGCTTCAGCATACCGGTTTTGCCTGATATAAAGCCTGGCCAGGTCACTAAAGTTATAGCTGGCATCGGCATACACCCTGAAACGCATGTTGTGTTGTGCCGTTTTCATTACGATGGATTCCTGAGCCAGTAAACTGTATTCAGTAAAATCGAACGGTTTAAGTACCGGTTGCGGCGTAGTATTTAAAGCCATAACCGGAAGACAGGCATATGAATGATTAACCATTGGTTCAATGGCTGCTGGGCGGGGATGCTTTTTCAATAGCATATCAACGCGATACCATTGGGCAGAAGCAGAAAAACTGATGATGCTTAAGAAAATAACTAAACGTAATCTCATCAAATCTTTTTGAGGGGGTTTAAATTAATTGAAATGCAAAAATAATAATATTTGGCTTAATTTACTATCACAAAAGCATTTGAGCACCTAAAAGCAGTTAATTAATTGATAAAATTAAATTTCAATGGTTTGAAGCGGACACTAATCAGATTTTCGCCGGTAAACGAACAGGCTAATAACTGAAACGGTAATAGTTTTAAAAAAATCAATACCTTGTACGTAATAATAATTATCACAATTATTTAATATGGCCGAAGCTTCAAAAAGTAAAATTGGCTTATGGCCGGCTACCTCGTTTGTTGTAGGAAACATGATAGGTGCCGGTATTTTTTTAGTGCCTGCCGCAATGGCCTCGTTCGGGAGCGTTAGCCTGTTGGGATGGGTATTTGCCTCTATTGGTACGTTTTTTATAGCAAGGGTTTTTAGCGGCCTCAGCATATTATTGCCCGGTAGTACCGGCGGTCCGTACGCTTATACACGGCATGGGTTTGGTAATTTTGCGGGTTTTTTGGTGGCCTGGGGTTATTGGCTCTCAAACATATGTACCATATCGGCCATTGCCATTTCATTGGTGGGCGCATTAAGCACCTTTTTTCCAATTCTTGCTGGCAATGCTATTGCGGCCGTTATAACAGGCCTGACATTTATATGGTTTTTAGCGTGGGTAAACAACCTCGGCATTAAAGCATCAGGAATGGTGCAGGTAATCAGCACCGTAGCGAAGCTAGTGCCTTTGCTACTTATATCGGTAGGCGGACTGTGTTTTATTAAGCTGCAAAATTTTCATCCTTTTAATAGTAGCGGTGGGTCGGTTATAAACGCCATATCATCGTCTGCGGCTATTACCATGTTTTCATTTTTGGGTATTGAGTGTGCTACCATTCCGGCAGATAGTATTTCAAATTCGGGCAAAACTATATCGCGGGCAACCATGCTGGGTTTGTTTATTACCACGTTGGTTTATATTGCAGGGGCGGTGAGTATTATGGGTATTATTCCGGCAAAGACGCTTCAACACTCCGTAACGCCTTATGCTGATGCCGCAGTAATTATGTTTGGCAGCAGCGCACGGTATTGGGCCAGCGCCGGGGCGGCTATTGCCTGTTTTGGTGCTTTAAACGGGTGGACCTTAATACAGGGCCAAATGCCCTATGCCATTGCAAAAGACAGGTTGTTCCCTTCAGTTTTTAGTTGGGTAAACAAAAAAGGTGCACCTTACATGGCTTTAACCATCAGCAGCGTTTTTTCCTCTCTTTTTATGCTGATGAATTATACCAAAGGGTTGGTTGAACAATTTAAGTTCCTTTTACTGTTAACTACTTTAACCACGGTTGTGCCTTATCTTTTTTGTGCCGGGGCGTATATGGTAATCAGGCTGAAAAAAAAGGAGTTGAAGGAAAAAGGTTTGGCAATGACTATTTCGGTTGCTTTGCTGGCGTTTATATATTCTTTATGGGCCGTTGGCGGTACCGGGCAGGAAACAGTTTATTGGGGATTTTTGCTTTTAATGGCAGGCATTCCGTTTTATGTTTGGGCCAGTTATAAAAAACAGGCTGATGATGCCGCAATAACTCCGGGTAAATAATTACATCGTTTTTCTGTAATATTCCTGATATTATTATAGCAATAATATATTATTAATATCAATCTCCGTATCATTTTGCTTACAATAAGCGGGGTAATGAATTTGTTACGGCTTGTTTTAATAAAATAATAGGTAAGGATTTAGCTTTGTTAAGCAATATTATAAGTATTGCCAAAAAAAATAAACCACACTACCTATGAAAAACTCACTTATCGTTACCGCCGTTTTATCGGCTGCTTCCCTATTTACCCAGGCACAGGAAATAAAACATACCGCACAGCCCGATAGTATAATTAAAATTATTCCGTTTGGTGAGGGCCGAGAAGAGGGTTACCTGTATACCATTGGGGGCAGATTGCAAACCCGCGAAGATGTTGAAATCAGGTTAATGGCTTATGCCCCCTCGGCAATGGAATTTAAAAAAACCAAAACTAATATTACCTGGTTTTATGTATCAGCGGGTGGCTTTGCTGCATCATCTGCTGTTTCTATAATTGATTTTGCGAATAATAGTAAGCACGCCGTGGAAACAACAGGATTTGTTAACGGCGAACCAACATTTACCTATCAGAAACGTAACTCAACAGGAGCCTATGTTTTTAGCACCATTGCAACCGGGTTTCTGATTTCCGGAATTATTAATCTTACTCAGGCAGTATGGCATACTAAAAAAGCATTGAGGGCGTACAATGAGCGTTTTGAATAATTTTGCCAGCGGTGGATTTGCGCCGGTTTACCGGCTCAGATCCTCCGTTTTAAGGTAAGTATAATATTGTCCACTCTTTTGTCGTGTTGAATCTGGATCAATAAACTGCGGTCATCCTGCGATTTAAAAATGGAGTCGATCTGTTCCAGCGACATCTGGTATACCGGTTTGAAATTGATCGATATAATTTCATCATCTTTTTCCAGGCCGACTATGTCGGCAGGTGAGCCCGGTTCAACACGACTAATAAACACACGATTTAATTCATCGCCACTGCTGTAATACTCTAGCCCGCTCATATCGTGCTCAAAAGCCAAATTATAGCTGCCATTAGGTTTTAAATAAAGGGCACTGTCCGGGTAATCTAATATAACTTCAAATCTTTGTAAAATACCCATCCCGAGGTTGCCATCCCGTTTTACAGACGGCGCGCTTTTTGCAGCTACCGGAAAAGAGGTAATTACATTTTTAATTTTAAACTTCCCTATATCCAGTTCATTAACCCGGCTCAAAAAACCATCAATAGGGCCGGTTAAGCCGACACCCAAATTTGCTGCAATAAATTTATCGGGCAGGCCGTGATTTTGGATGATGTTTTCGAGCGATAGGGGATGGCCGGCCCCCAGATCAAGCACCAGTTTGTTATTTACTTTTGTGCCGTTTGGAAAAGTAACCCGGGCATTTAAGTAAGGTTTTCTGTCTTCAATGGTGATAGGGATTTTAACACCTTTTCTAAAAATACGTATGTTTTTGGGCTTCCATACAGTTAATACACTATCCGAAAAATCGACCTTAACGGCCAGGTTGCTAAAAAACTCGTACCCTAATAAACCATGTATATGGGTGCCCGCGTAATTGGACAGGCCTAAAACGTCCTTTTTTAATATCGCGGCGCCTACATCGTAGCTTTTGAGGCCCTGTATGCCAATATCCAGTTGCGATGTAACATAGGCTTCAAAATCTTCCCCCTTGCCTAAACCGGTTATTTGTAAGGTATGTTTATTTTGGATATTGATAGAATCAACCAATTTGGGGTCGGTAATCAGCATAAGGCCAACCCCGGTATCTAAAATAAAATTAAAGGGGCCTTTGTTATTTATAGTGAGTTGAATAACTATCATATCCCTTACCATTTTAAAGGGAATGGTTACGTGTTTGCTGTTTCCTGCTATATCAAAATATTGTGCCTGAGTTTTAAAGCTACAACACATAAAAGCTAAGAGCGCAATTACACGAAGGGGTTTTACTGTAAAAAATAGCCTACTCAACTAATGTTTATATTTGGTTACTAAATATACAATTTAAGAAGTATAAATATTAATGAAACGTAAAGTATTTGTAATTATAACGCTAATAAGCAGCTTGTTGTTACAGGCCCGTATTGCTGATGCCGGTCACATAAAAAAACGAAAAGTAAAAAAACTGTTTAAGCATTCGCAGTTGTTAAATAGCCATTTTACCGGGTTTGCTCTTTACGATTTGGACAACCAGAAAATGATATACGAGCAAAACAGCGACAAGTATTTTACGCCGGCATCAAACACAAAGCTATTTACATATTATACCTGCCTTAAGATGTTAAGCGACTCTATACCAGCATTAAAATATGTAATACATGGCGACTCGCTGATTTTTTGGGGAACGGGCGATCCTTCTTTTTTGCACAGTGATTTGAAAAATGTAAAGGGTTTTAACTTTCTTAAAAACAGCCATAAAAAGTTATTCTTTGCTGCCGGGAATTATACGGGCGACATTTATGGCAACGGCTGGAGCTGGGACGATTATAATGATTATTACCAGGCCGAAATTAATGAATTACCTATTGAAGATAATGTTGCTTTGCTTTATGCCGATAAAAATGATTCGCTGCAAATAAAGCCGGCTTATTTAAAACGCTATTTAAAATGCGATAGCAATTACCACCCGCATAGTTTTAGAGTGAAGCGCGATTTTGTGAGCAATAGCTTTGTTTACCCGGCAACAAATATCCCCAAAAACTTTAAACAGGAAATACCCTGGAAAACCAGTACAGCCCTAACCCTTGCACTTTTACAGGACACTTTGAAAGATACGATAAGGTTAATAAATATGCCCCTGGCGACAGATGCTAAAACAATATATAGCGAAAAGGCAGATACCGTTTACAAGCACATGCTGCAACCCAGTGACAATTTTATGGCTGAGCAACTGTTGCTGGTTTGCTCATCGACAAAATTTAAAACGCTTAATACCGATTCTGTTATTAATTATTCAAAGACTCACTTTTTGAATGATTTACCCGATGTGCCGCAATGGGTTGATGGCTCCGGGCTGTCACGACAAAATTTATTTACGCCGCGAAGCATAGTAATGTTGCTGCGCAAAATTTTAGATGAAGTAAAAAGCGATTCGCTGGTGCACAGCCTGATGCCGGCCGGTGGAGTGGTTGGAACTATTAAAAAAGCTTACAAAACTGATAACGGACAGCCATTTATATGGGCTAAAACGGGATCGCTGAATAATAATTACAACCAGAGCGGCTATTTTATAACCCGTAAGGGCAAGCGGTTTGCTTTTTCGTTTATGAATAATAATTTTATTCAGCCGGATAGCCAGGTGCGCGATGAAATGGTAAAGTTGATTACTTACCTACATGATAATTATTAGTGAGGGAGGCCTCACCCTGCCCTCTCCAAAGGAGAGGGTTCTAAAAAAGAGCGAAGTTTAAGTCCTCTCCTTTGGAGAGGATTTAGGTGAGGCAAAACGGAATCAAATATTATCACCAACTCTCCTGAATCAAAAATCAGGTTTAGCCTCTTCTTTTTTTAGCGTGCCGCTGATTTGTGGATTTTGCGGTGGAAGTTCAGTAACAGACTTTTCAACTTCGGTTTGCTGAACGGATACGGCATAGTCGGCGGGTTCAATTCTGCAGCCGGTTGCTTCTGCATACACCTGTGTAAACTCCGCGCCTATATACAATATGGCGGCGGTATAATATATCCACACCAATATAACCAGTATTGATCCTGCGGCGCCGTAGGCCGAAGTTTTGGCGGCATATTGGATATATAAATTAATGCCATACTGACCCAGCATGAAAAGCACTGCCGTAAAAAACGCGCCACTGCGCACTTCTTTCCATCTGATTTTTACATCGGGCAAAAACTTAAAAATTATACTGAACAGCAATGATATTACAATAAACGTTATGCCCAGGTTGATGCCTTTTATAATTAATGTGGTGATTGAATGCATAAAATGCTCAATCCAGTTGCCCAAAGCATTGATAACTAAATTTACGATAAGCGAAGCCAACAATAAGAAACCAAGGCTGATGATAAATGAAAAAGAAAGAAAACGATTTTGAATGAGTTTTAGCCAGCCTTTTTTTGGCTTTGCCTTAACGCGCCAAATCATGTTTAATGATTCCTGTATTTCAATAAAAATGCTGCTGGCACCAATTAATAAAGTAATAACACCTATGGTTGCCGCAGTAGCCGATTTGCCTGAAAGCTGCAGATGGGTTAATGCATCTTGTATCTGTTGCGCAGCTTCGGCGCCAACATAATGTGCCATTTCGGGATACAGCTTATGGGTAGCCACTTCCTTGTTAAAAACCAGGCTGATTAATGAAATAACAAGAATTAACAGCGGCGCCATCGAAAAGATGGTATAATAAGCAAGCGAAGCGCTCAACTTTAGCCCATTATCATTAATAAAGCCCATAAAGGTGGCTACCAGTATGTTCCAGATATTTTTGAGGTATTTTTTGCTAAAAACTTTCATGCCGGTTTTTAAATAGTCATCATTAATTGTACGGCTTTATTCTTTGCTATAAAAGACTTATAGGCAAAAAATGTTTGAGAGAATTTAAACAGCTGACTACTGAATTTCGGAAAAAGGAATGTCGAGCAATGGGTAATTTGCCCAGCCATTAAAATCATAGTGCCACCATTCGGTAGCTATCACTCTAAATCCATGTGCCGCCATTACACTTTTTAATAATTCGCGATTGTCAATTTCCTGTTTGGGCAGATCGGCATAATTGGCGCCAGCTTTTTTGCTAAAGCTATCAAAGCCGGTAGGCATATCCAGTTCTTTACCGGTTTTTAAATCAATCAGACTCATGTCAATAGCGCAGCCGCGATTATGTTTTGACCCTTTGCGCGGATCAGCCACATAATTGGTATCAGGTGTTTCTTCGTAAAATTTCACGGTTACAGCGTATGGGCGGTAAGCATCGTAAATTTTTATGCCTAATCCTCTTGTTTTTAAATCGGCTTCCACCTCTTTTAAAGCCAGTACCACGGGTAACCTGGCAAAAGCCCTTGCCTGCTGATACATTTTGCGATGCATAAAGTTGTTAGCAGTAGCATAGCGAATATCCAGCACGATGCCTGGAATATATTTATTGATCTCCACCAGGCGAATATCTGGGTCGACCTTAATTTGTTGCTGATAGCTTTTTAGGTCCATTACTTTTGAGCTGTCGATATATTTGTAATGCTGAGCCGGTGCAGAGTGGTAAAATATTACCAGAAAAAGACAGGTAATGAGATGTTTCATATTAGCGATGAGAAACAATTAGCAGATCAAGATCCTTACAAGGAATAGAAAACCTATCGCCCATGTGTTTATTGGTTAAATGACCATGATAAATATAAACAGCATCGCGCAGGCCGGCCTTTTGCCATATTACATTTTTAAGGCCGCCGTGCTCGCCGATATCTAACAATATGGGCGTGAAAATATTAGTTAAGGCGTAGGTAGCGGTGCGTGCCACGCGCGAAGCAATATTGGGTACGCAATAATGAATTACATCATACTTGCGGAAAACAGGGTGCGTATGATTAGTGATCTCGGATGTTTCAAAACAGCCTCCCTGGTCAATACTTACGTCAATAATTACAGAGTTAGGTTTCATGCGGCTTACTGTAGCTTCAGATACAATACACGGACTACGGCCATCTTCAGCACGCATGGCGCCGATGGCAACATCGCAGGTGGTAATGGCTTTTTCTAAGACAATGGGCTGCACAACAGATGTAAATACCCTGGCGCCGATGTTATTTTGCAACCTTCGCAGTTTATAAATAGATGGGTCAAACACCTTTACCTCGGCCCCTAAAGAGATAGCGGTACGGGCGGCATATTCGCCAACGGTACCGGCGCCCAATATTACAATTTCGGTAGGAGGTACGCCGGTAATGCCGCCCAGCATAAGGCCTTTGCCATCGAATATATTACTCAGGTATTCACCGGCTATAAGTATAGAGGTTGCGCCTACAATTTCGCTCATGGCACGTACAACGGCTAATGATCCACCTTCATCGCGCAGGTGTTCAAAACAAAGCGCTGTTATTTTTTTATTGAGTAGGGCATGTAAGCATTCGGCCTTTAAGGTTGATACCTGTAGGGCCGATATAAGGATCTGACCGGGTTTCATCAGCTCGATTTCGGCCATGGTTGGCGGTGCAATTTTGATGATGATATCTGCTTCGTAAACCTTTTTGGTATCGTAAACAATTTGTGCCCCTTGCTCACTGTAATCTTTGTCTTTAAAGTTGGCTGCCTGGCCGGCGTTAGTTTCCAGCATTATATCGTGCCCGTTATTGATTAATAAGGCAACGGATAGGGGAGTTAACGGCACCCGGTTCTCCTGGAAGGATATTTCTTTTGGAATACCAATATAAAGTTTGTCTTTTTTGTTCTTAACCTCCAGCATGGATTCCTGGGGTTGCATTAAGGCTTGTTTGGCTATATCCGAAAATCCACTGTATTTCCCTGAGCTCATTGTGTATTAATTTCTGGATGATGAAGATAGCAAAAAACGGGTTATCTTGAAATTAAATCTTTTCAACTAAAATCTGGCGTGAGCTGCTGCCGGTAACCGAGATTTGAATTTTTACGTAGTGATCTGGCAGCAGGTTGGGTATTTTTTCGGGCCACTCAATAAAGCAGTAAGCATCCGAATAAAAGTACTCCTCGTAACCCATATCCAAAGCTTCCGATTCATTTTTTAGGCGATAGAAATCAAAGTGGAAGATCCTGTTTTTTGCGCCGATATATTCGTTCACAATAGAGAATGTAGGACTTGTTACCGTTTCGGTGGTTCCCAAACATTCGCATAAAGTTTTTATGAGGGTAGTTTTACCGGCACCCATATCGCCATAAAAAAGAAAAATGCGCTCGTTTGCCGAAAATGATACGATCTCGGCCGCGGCGGAAGGGAGTTGAGCAGTGGATGTTGCGTTTAGAAGCATAGTAGTAAAAATTAAAAGACTTACGAAGTTTAATTCGGTGATATTGTTTTCTCAATGGCCTCATTGAGGGCTTCGCCGTTTTAAAACTTCGTAAGTCTAAATCTCGTTAACCATCACGTCATTGCGAGGTACGAATGCTCAAATTTAAAAAATATTTATCCAGAAATATAAATAGTCGTTTTTCCGAAATCAATCTTTTTGATATAACACTAAATCGATATTATCTATCTTTTTGAGGCCTTTATCAGCACTTATGAGAGGTAATTTTTAAGCTAAAGCTGATGCAGCAATAATACTGTCTGGTAATTTTAGCTTGGCATTCTTTCTTATTCTGATTGCGTTAATTTTAACCTTTTCGTCAATATTAATTACTGAAACCGATTCTAAAAAACTATTTAAAATTTGGAGAGACAGTGGGATTATCATCATGATAAGCACAAAGCTCCATCTCAGTTATTATGGAAATGTAAATATTTTGATCTTGTAGCAGCTCTGCTAACACCACATCGCCATTTAAAAGGTAGATGCAAATGTTTGTGTCAATAAAAATATCAGTCCCATTCATCTCTAAGGCGCTGTTGTATAGTTAATGCATCTTCATTAACTTTTAATACACCACAGAATTTCTTAGCATCAAATTTTTTTTTGCTTTGTTTTTCTGCTAACAGGTCTTTCACCTTCTTGATGTCTCTACTGCTTTTTAAAAGCAAAACCATACCCAAATTTAAGCAAAATAATTAAATATTACTTAGGCCCGTAAACTGCAATCGGGATCAGCATTTCTTCTAACGAGATACCTCCGTGCTGGAAGGTTTCGTTATAAAAATTCACAAAATGGTTGTAATTGTTGGGGTAAACAAAGTAGCTGTCTTCCTTGGCAAAAACAAAGCTTGAGCTTACGTGCAGTTTAGGCAGCATGGCATCGTGCGGATTGCGGATGTGGAATACCTCTTTTGCATTAAAGTTCAAATTTTTACCTTGTTTGTAACGCAGGTTGGTATTGGTGTTTCTATCGCCCACAATTTTGCTTGGGTTTTTAACGCGGATGGTGCCATGGTCGGTAGTTAAAACTACCCGTACCTGTTTTTGTGCCAGGTATTTAAGTAGATCAAACAATGGCGAGTGCTCAAACCATGATAAGGTTAGCGAACGGTATGCTGCATCATCGCTGGCCAGCTCGCGAATCATCTGCATGTCTGTACGGGCATGTGAAAGCATATCAACAAAGTTGTAAACCACAACATTTAAGTCGTTGTTCATCAGATTGCTTACCGAGTCATTTAATGCACGACCCTCATCAATATTCAATATTTTGTGGTATGAATGTTTAATGTCACGGCGTAATACACGCTTTATCTGGTCGGTCAAAAATTCGCTTTCATACAGATTTTTGCCACCCTCATCTTCGTCATTTTGCCACATCTGCGGATAGCGTTTCTCCATATCCAGCGGCATCAGGCCCGAGAATATAGCATTACGCGCATATTGGGTAGCAGTAGGTAAAATACTATAATAAGTATCCTCTTCTTCCAACCTGAAATATTCGGTTAAAATAGGGTTGATGATGCGAAACTGATCATATCTTAAATTATCAATCAAAATGAAAAATACGGGCCCCTTGCCATCCAATTTCGGGAAAACCTTCTTCTTAAATAGTTGCGGTGAAATAGTTGGACCGGTTTCCGGGTTTTTTATCCAGTCGACGTAATTACGTTCAACAAATTTGCAGAACTGGGTGTTGGCTTCGGCTTTTTGCAGCGTTAAAATCTCGTGCATGCCGGCATCTTCCAGTTGTTCCAATTCCAGTTCCCAATAAGTCAGTTTTTTATAAACATCAACCCACTCATTAAAACTCAGGTAATCGTTCAGGGTCATACCGAGGTTACGGAAGTCCTGCTGGTAGGCCATGGTTGTTTTTTCGGTAACCAGGCGTTTGTTTTCGGTGAGCTTTTTAATGGTAAGCTGTATCTGTTTGGGATTTACCGGCTTAATAAGGTAATCATCAATTTTTGAGCCGATGGCATCTTCCATTAAATATTCCTCTTCGTTTTTGGTAATCAAAACAATAGGAACATCGTTATTAATATTCTTTATTTGCGATAGCGTTTCCAGTCCGGTCAGTCCCGGCATGTTCTCGTCCAAAAAAACCAGATCAAAGTGATTGTTTTTAAAAGCATCAACAGCATCGTTGCCGTTGGTTACGGTAGTTAGTTTATAGCCTTTTTCGGTTAAAAAAAGTATATGTGGTTTTAAAAGGTCAATTTCATCATCAGCCCACAATATGGTTGTATCTTGCATGGTACGTTTTTTATTAGTGTATTTGTCTGGATCAGAATTTGCAGAATTAGCGAATTTACAGAATTGATTACTATAACGACAGAGGTAATTAACTACAGACAGAAAAGTATTTTGATAATTTTAAAATTCTGTAAATTCTGATTCAGACAATGATATAAACCCCAAAGCACGGGTTTTGTTGTTGATTAATAAAGTGATTAACATAAATTAACAAATATACTACATGTGTTTTACCTTTATTTAACATTTTTGTACAGATTATATCGCCATTGAATAAAAAGAAAATAATAAACGACCCGGTTTACGGTTTTATCAGCATCCCCACAGAGCTGGTATTTGACCTTATTGAACATCGATACTTTCAGCGTTTGAGGTATATTAAGCAGCTGGGGATGACTCATTTGGTGTATCCAGGGGCCTTGCATACCCGTTTTCACCATGCGCTGGGTGCTATGTATTTAATGGGCATGGCTATTGAAACCCTGCGGAATAAAGGCCACCAGATAAGCAGCAAAGAGGAAGAAGCGGTTATTGTTGCCATATTATTGCACGATGTTGGGCATGGCCCATTTTCGCACGCGCTGGAGGAAACGATAGTTGAAGGTATTTCGCACGAGGATATTTCTACTATGCTGATGGGACGGCTTAATGAGCAATTTGGCGGCCGGTTAACTATGGCTATTGATATTTTTAACGGGACTTATAAACGGGAGTTTTTGCATCAGCTGGTATCCAGCCAGTTGGATATGGACCGGATGGATTACCTGAACCGCGATAGCTTTTTCACCGGCGTATCAGAAGGGGTAATTAGTTCTGACCGTATTATAAAAATGCTGAATATAAAGGATGGTCATATTGTAGTAGAGGAAAAAGGCATTTATTCTGTAGAGAAATTTTTAATAGCGCGGCGGTTAATGTACTGGCAGGTATATCTGCACAAAACGGTTATAGCCGGAGAGCAGATGCTGGTTAAAATTTTGAAACGCAGCCGGGAGCTTGCCCTGGCTGGGGAGCCAGTTTTTACTACGCCTGCTTTAAGTCATTTTTTAAAAAAGCCAATCAGCCGGGATGCTTTTATGAATGAAGATCATCACCTGGAAGCTTTTGCCAGTTTGGATGATACCGATATTATGGCTGCCGTGAAAGTTTGGGCAAACCATGATGATTTTGTTTTAAGCAAACTTTGCCGCGACCTGGTGCAACGCAACCTTTATAAGGTTGATATAACCAGCGAAGCACCTGATGAAAACTTTATTGCCGATTTAACTGCAAAGGCAATGGATAAATATGGTATTACCGAGCACGAAGCATCATACTTTGTATTTGACGATACTATCCGGAACAAAGCTTATAAACCGGGCGACGGCAATATTGGTATTTTAATGAAGAATGGTGCCGTAAAAGATATAACCGAAGCCAGCGACAATTCAAACCTCGGAGCGCTGGCTAAAACCGTAAAGAAATATATACTGTGCTTTGATAAGAGGTTGGTGATTAGAGATTAGCGTTTGGAGGTTAGTTTGTAGCTATTCACCACAATCTCTAACCTCTAATTAACTAATCTCCAAACCCAATTAATAATTTTGCTGCTTTAATTTTAACATTTAAATTTGCCCGATGCAATTTACTGCGCACGAATTAGGTTTGATGCTTAACGGAACCATAGAAGGTGACCCTGAAGTGTCAGTAAATCAACTGGCTAAAATAGAAGAAGCCAGGCCTGGAAGCTTATCTTTTTTGGCTAATCCCAAATACGAACAATATTTATACACAACAGAAGCCTCGGTTATTATTATTAATAAAGACCAGGTATTGACCGAGCCGGTAAAAAGCACGCTGCTGCGGGTTGATAATGCCTATAGCGCCATTACTATTCTGCTGGAAAAGTATAACACCCTTAAGTTAAATAAAACAGGCATTGAACAGCCCAGTTTTATCCACGCTTCGGCTAAAATTGGCGACAAGGCTTATGTAGGTGCATTTGCTTACATAGGCGCCAATGTAGTTTTGGGTAATAATTGTAAAATTTACCCGCAAACCTATATTGCCGATGATGTAACCATTGGCGATAATGTTACGTTGTACCCCGGTGTTAAAGTTTATTTTGATTGCAAGATAGGCAGCAACGTAATTATCCACTCTGGAACGGTAATAGGTGGCGATGGTTTTGGTTTTGCCCCTTTACCTGACGGCACCTACAGCAAAATAAGCCAGATTGGTAATGTGATTATTGAGGATAATGTGGAGATTGGCGCCAATACAACGGTAGATAGGGCAACCATGGGATCGACCATTATACGCAAAGGCGTAAAGCTTGATAACCTGATACAAATAGCGCACAATGTTGAGATCAGTTCAAACACAGTAGTTGCGGCTCAAACGGGTATATCAGGCAGTACTAAGGTTGGCGAAAACTGTATTATTGGCGGCCAGGTAGGTATAGTAGGGCATATTACTATAGCGAAAGGTACGCAGGTACAGGCCCAGTCGGGCATAAGCCGTTCGCTATTGGCTGAGGGTAAGAAGTGGGCAGGATCGCCGGCGGTATCTTATACGGATAACTTGCGATCGCAGGTGGTTGTTAACCGGCTGCCCGAATTGGAGAAGAAAATAAACGAACTTGAAAAAATAATTGCCGAATTACGAAAGTAGGCCATTAGTGCATTGGATCATCAGTTTTATTGGTGTATGCCAATGATAAACTAATGTAAAATGTACTGGTGAAAAAATGGATTACGCTACAATGAATGTAAAACAAAAAACAATAAAGGGACCGGTTTCAGTGTCGGGTACGGGTTTGCACACAGGCGAACGTGTAACCATGACTTTTAATCCGGCTCCTGAAAATCACGGATATAAATTCAGACGGGTTGATATTGCAGGTGAGCCTGTAATTGATGCCGATGTTGACAATGTTACTGATACTTCGCGCGGTACAACTATTACGCAAAATGGCGCCAGCGTAAGTACCATTGAGCACGTGCTTGCTGCTTTGGTAGGCTTGGAGTTGGACAATATTATGATTGATCTGGATGGACCTGAAACGCCGATTATGGACGGCAGTTCAATTCTGTTTGTGGAGGCCATTAAAGAAATGGGATTTGTTGAACAGGAAGCTGATCGCGAATATTATCACATCCCTTATAACATCCATTACTCAGAGCCCGACCGTAAGGTTGAAATGGTTGCCATGCCGCTGGATGATTACCGCTTTACCTGTATGGTTGACTATAACTCGCAGGTGTTGGGTAGCCAGCATGCAAGTATCTCCACTATATCGGAGTTTATTAAGGAGATAGCATCCTGCCGTACTTTTTGCTTTTTGCACGAGCTGGAAATGCTGCTAAAACACGACCTGATAAAAGGTGGTGACTTAAATAACGCTATTGTGGTGGTTGATAAGGATGTTGATGAAGAAGAGTTACAGCATTTGGCCAAAATATTTAACCGCAAGGATATTAAAGTAGCCCCACAGGGTATTTTAAATAATATTGAACTGCGTCATCAAAATGAACCTGCACGCCACAAGCTGCTGGATATGATTGGTGATTTGGCGCTGGTAGGTGTTCCGTTACGCGGCCATATTATGGCTGCAAGACCCGGCCATGCTGCAAATGTTGCATTTGCTAAAAAAATAAAAGCCCTTATAAAAAAGGAAAGAAGCCGTAAACACATAAAAATTTACGACCCCAATGCTAAACCGGTATATGATACCGTTCAGATCATGAACATTTTGCCGCACCGCCAGCCATTTTTATTGGTTGATAAGGTTTTGGAGTTAACCAAAAACCATGTGGTGGGCCTGAAAAATGTAACCATGAACGAGGAGTTATTTAAAGGACATTTTCCGGGTATGCCATTATTTCCGGGTGTATTGCAAATTGAGGCGATGGCCCAAACAGGTGGTATACTGGTACTAAATACGGTGCCCGATCCTGAAAATTATATTACCTTGTTCTTGAAAATAGAAAATGCGCGGTTTAAAGCACCAGTTGTGCCGGGCGACACGCTTATTTTTCATTGCAGCCTGATAGCGCCAATAAGACGCGGGATAGCGCAAATGAAGGGCATAGGCATGGTTGGCGATAAAATTGTAGTTGAAGCCGAACTGATGGCACAAATTGTAAAAAAACAAAATACGGAAGAAGCATGATCCAACCATTAGCATACATACATCCACAGGCTAAAATAGCCGATAACGTGGTAATTGAACCATTTGTTACCATACATAAAGATGTGGAAGTTGGCGAAGGAACCTGGATAGGTTCAAACAGCACCATAATGGACGGAGCGAGGATAGGCAAAAACTGCCGTATTTTTCCAGGGGCAGTAATTTCCGCACCTCCACAGGATTTAAAATACCGTGGTGAGCAAAGTACCGTATCTGTTGGCGATAATACCATCATCCGCGAATGCGTTACCTTAAACCGTGGTACTGCTTTAGATAAAAATACCACCACCATAGGCAGCAATTGCCTGCTGATGGCCTACGTGCACGTTGCACACGACTGTGTGATTGGCGACAATGTGATTATTGCCAACTCTGTACAGCTTGCCGGCCACATTAATGTATATGACTATGCTTTTATAGGCGGTACATCAGCCGTTCACCAGTTTGTTGAAATTGGCGCACATAGCATGATATCCGGTGGTTCATTGGTACGTAAGGATGTTCCTCCGTTTACCAAAGCTGGTCGTGAGCCATTGTCGTACATCGGCATAAACTCGGTTGGTTTGCGCAGAAGAGGCTTTACTGCAGCAACCATTAACGAGATACAGGAAATTTACCGTATTATATTCCTGAAAAAATATAACATTACCAAAGCCCTTGATATTATTGAAGCTGAGTTTAACCCAACTATTGAACGTGATGAGATCATCAACTTTGTTCAAAACTCGCAGCGTGGTATCATGAAGGGATTTGGAAATTCGTAATTAGTTCATGGATGATGGTTCATGGAAGAGCCCAATATAGCGATGGGTTTAAAACCCATCGCTATGGAGAAGCTTTTCTATGCCCCTGTTGGTGTTGTCACCAACAGGTAACGTAAAGCTTGTATGGAGTATAAAGCCCCGCGGTTTGTCGGTGACAACACCAACAAAGGCAAGCAAACTTGTCTGGTTTTCTATGAACTATCATCATAAATTACCCTTACTATGAACTATCAACCATAGGCCATGAACCAAATGACCATCACCCTCGAAAATATTGGAAGGCGTTTTAACCGCGAATGGATATTCAGGGGCGTAGATCGTACTTTTGTTAGCGGGAAACTTTACGCCATCCTTGGTCCGAATGGATCGGGAAAATCAACTTTGCTACAGGTCTTAAATGGTAGTTTGGCACCGTCAGTAGGTAAAATCTCTTACTCTTTTAATGAAAAGTCCGTTGAGGCCGAAGATGTTTATCAGCATTTAAGCCTGGCTGCGCCATACCTGGAGCTGATTGAAGAATTTACGCTGGCCGAAATGATTGACTTTCATTTCAAGTTTAAACCTTATAAAGCCGGTATAGATAAAGAAACCATTATTGATTTATTGGCCATGCCAGGCAGTAAAAATAAAATGATCAGGTATTTTTCATCGGGCATGAAACAGCGGCTAAAACTGGCGCTGGCTTTTTGTGCAGATACGCCCATGCTGATGCTGGATGAACCTACTTCCAATTTAGACCTGCAAGGTGTTGACTGGTATTTGAGTCTGGTTCAAAAATTTGCCCAAAACCGCTTAACCATTATCTGTTCCAACCAGGAACATGAATACAATTTCAGCGACGAACAATTAAGTATTGTGGATTATAAAAGTCGATTTTAGTGGTTAGAGGTTGGAGATAAGAGATTAGGCATAAAAAAACTTGCGAAGTTTTTAAAACTTCGCAAGTCTATCTTGAAGGTAAATCTATTTACTGTTACAAATATGCTTCGCGCAATTTTATCAGCCGTATAAAGTGCATGAATTTCATGATCGGGTAAACCGGATCAAACTCAAACCATTTGGCTGCAAAATTGGCGTTGTTAGGACGTTTATGGTGATTATTCTGAAACAATTCACCCAGCATAAAAAAGTCGAACGGGGTGGTGTTTTTTGATTTGTCGTTATTATCAAAATTGGCGTAACCATATTTATGTCCACACCAGTTTACAATTGCACCGTGTATAGGCCCCATCATAAAATGAATAGGTAACAACAGGAACATCCACCAATGGGTAGCAAAAAATATGTAAAAGGCCACATACAGCAAGCCAAATGTAATGCGCGAAACGAATGTTGATCCCCAATAGTCCAACAGGCGCCACTCGGGGTAATTGCCTTTGAATTGCGCTTCGGGTTCTTTTAAACGTTTTTCGTAAAGCTTATAACTTAAGGCCGTGCGCCACATCATTTGAAACACATCTCTGAAAAAATAAGGAGAATGCGGGTCTTTTTCGGTATCGCTGTAGGCATGATGCTCGCGGTGCATAATAGCATAGGCACGCGGATTTAAAAATGATGATCCCTGACAAATGAAGGTGAGCAGGTGAAAAATGCGTTCGTTAAACTTATTGGTGCTGAACATTTTATGAGAAGCGTAGCGATGCAGATAAAACGTTTGGAAGAATAAGGAAAGAAACCAGTGTGCTAAAAAGAATATTAAAATAATCACTAGGGTACTATATAAAAGGAAAATAAACTGCTTATAATCTGCGTCAAAGATACAATTAAAATAATTGGAGCGACGAAAAACTAAAAACAGGGTGCTGTATTGAACTAGTAATGTAACGAAAATGCGAAGCCTATATTACAAAAGGTTGATTTTTTGGGTGTTTTTAATTTTGTATATTTGAATTAGCGTAATCTGATTAAAATGGAAAATATATCAATTCCGGTTCCACCATATATTGCCCGTGCTTTTGAAAAAGCAGATTCGGATGCAAAACGAAAAGCCGAAATTTATATAAATGCGTGGCTAAGTGATTTTTTTAGCGAGAAATCTGCGAATGAGCAACTTTTTGCTATTATGAAAAAGGCCACCGCCGAAGCCCGGCCAATGGTTTAACAGAAAGCAAACTTGATGACTTATTAAAGGACGATGCATAGGTTTTGGGTATTTGATACCAATACCATATTGAGTGCTTTGATGAATGAGAAATCGATCCCGGGACGAGCTTTGATAAAAGCCAGAGAAACGGGAACGTTACTAATCTCGTCTGAAATTGCAGCAGAATATTTTGAAGTTTTTTCAAGACCAAAATTTGAAAAATATGTCTAGCTGGAAATAAGAATTGCCTTTATTGAAAACATTATTACCAATGCATTCGCAATAGAGCCGTTGGGAAAAATAACTACATGTCGCGATCCTAAAGACAATAAGTTTCTTGAACTTGCCTTTGCCGCAGAAGCTTCCTGTATTGTCAGTGGTGATCAGGATTTGCTTATTTTGAACCCCGTTTGAAGATATACCTGTTTTATCACCATCTGATTTTCTTCAGCGTTTTTAACTCAAAAACTGTTTCGCCAAAAGTCTATAGGATGTTAACCGGTCTTCAAAGCTTTCGGTAATGGTAACGCAAACAATTTCGTCAACCTGATAATCTTCTGCAAGCTTGGTTAGTTTTTGTTTCATTTGAGCAGGTGTTCCGGTAATCACTCTTTTTCGGTTGTGCAATATCCTGCCTTGTTCTGCATCTGAGTAAATAACATCTTTAATATCGTCATAACCAACAGGTACAATGCCGGCGCCTTTTTCAAACTGGGTAAACCGATAATCCATCAGCGCCTGATGCTGAAAAATCTTTTCTTCGTCTTCGCTGCAAAAAACAAAAATAGCCAGGTTGGCCTTGGCTTCTGGTAAGTCTTCAGATGGTTGAAAACGTGCCCGATATGCTGCTACTGCTTCGGGACCGCCATTGGGGTTTATAAAATGAGCGAAGGATAAGCCCATGCCGAAATGAGCCGCAAAGATGCCGCTTTCACCACTGGAGCTCAGCAACCACATAGCAGGCACGGTTTGCACTTGAGGTATGGCCCGTATTTTTGCCATGGGTGTGCCCGGTTCGCCACGATCATGGAAAAAGTTGTTCAGATCATATAATTGTTCAATAAAATCCTGCTCGCGGAACTGGTTTGATGGGTTAAGCATTGAGGCTGTAAGCCTGTCGGTACCCGGCGCGCGGCCCATCCCCAGATCAATGCGACCCGGAAAAAGCGCTTCCAGCATCCTGAAGTTTTCGGCAACTTTTAAGGCGCTATGGTTGGGCATCATCACCCCGCCCGAACCTATGCGGATGTTTTTTGTTTGCCCGGCCAGGTGAGCCATCAGCACTTCGGGAGTTGAACCTGCCAAACTGCCGGTATTATGATGTTCAGATACCCAAAAGCGGGTATAGCCTAATTGATCGGTATATTTTGCCAGCTCAATAGTTTCTTTAACTGCTTGCTCTGCTGTAACACCTTTGCGTATGGGTGATTGATCCAATACACTGAGGCGAATATTTTTTGTGTTCATACGATAGTAAAAACACAAAAGTACAGTATGGCTTGTGGAACGATTGTAAAGATTTAGTTTATGGCAATTGTATGAACCGAGTCCTTTTTAATTAATACCGATAAAACAACTACTCACCCAATCAACCAAATCTAACTTAATCAACCAATTTAATCATTAAAATGATACAAAAACACAACCTGGCCGGTATAAGCGGGTTTCTTTTGATCTTCAATTTCCATAGTAACGCCAATGGTAGCTTTGGTAATACCGCGCAGGTTAACAATTGCATCCAGCTTTGCATGTAAACGCACTTTGCTATTTACCAGTACCGGCTGGGCAAACCGGATATTTTCGATGCTGTAGTTAATCTGCATCTTCAGGTTTTGTACATCTGCTATCTGGTGCCAGAAATAGGGCAACAGCGACACGGTTAAATAGCCATGAGCAATAGTTGCCTTAAACGGACTCTCGGTTTTTGCACGTTCTTCGTCGGTATGTATCCATTGGTGGTCAATAGTAGCTTCGGCAAACTGGTTTATTTGCTGTTGGGTAATGGTATGCCAGCCGGAAATACCTATTTCCTTACCTAATAAAGCCTCAAACTCTGCGTGATTTTTAATAATGACCATGGATAATAGCGTGTTTATAATTGCCTACGTAAATTCTGTGTAAAAATAGCAATGTTAAACAATTGTGGATTTATAACTTTAAAATTGTTTTAAAGATTCTATTTCTGACCATAGTGGCCCATGGCAGATATGACAAATACTGTTACAATGTCTTCTTCGACCTTATAAATAAGTCTGTCTTTTTGATTTATTTTTCTCGACCAAAATCCGGTAAGTTCATATTTCAAAGGTTCGGGATTTCCGATTCCGGCATATGGAGTTTCAGATAGTTCAAGCAGTATTTTTTCGATTTTTTTAATACTTCCTTTATCGCCCGATTTAAAATGCTTTCTTAGATGTAATTCGGCTAAGGCTTCTATTTTAAGTTTAAACTGCCCCATACATCATTTGGATCAATTTCTTTATAGTTACCCGTTTTTTCAGCCTTTTTTATCATCGCTACAAAATCCGGATCGTACGGGCTTATTTCAACACTTATTTTCCATGCCTTCGCAATAGCCTTCAGTGCTAAAAGCTGCTCTTTACTTTTTGGGTGCATGATTAATGTTTCCATATGCAAATTTAAGAATTTTAATTGCTTTATATCTCATTAGTATAGGCTATCATGGGCTTTGGTTTAAAGTATAGCTTTCTCTTAAAAAAACTTGCAAAGTTTGGAAACGGCGTAGCCCTCAATGAGACCATTAAAAACAAACAACACCGAATTAAACCTCGCAAGTTTAAACGGACCTCAATTATTTAATAGTCCAGCTATTGTTGCTTACATCAGCATCCATAAAAATGCCGCCATCAATCACTATTGATTTAATGGTTTTGTTGTTTTTTAGGTTGATAATCGCTTGTTTCTGGTTGGCCTCCCAAACAGCTGGCGTTTGATGGATGATGCCCGTAGAGCCATCGCTATAAGTCAATTTTATATCAAACGGAACAGCAAAGCCACCAATATTATCAACAGTAATTTTATAACCCTCGCCAATTTTGCTCACGTTTTTAACGGCCAGATCGATGTAGTTATTGGTGAAAAACCAGTTATAAAAAAACCAGTTCAGGTTTTTGCCTGCTCCGCTGCTCATCGAGTTAAAATAATCCCATGGAATAGGATGCTTGCCGTTCCAATTATCCATATAGGTGTGCAGTGCTTTTTTAAACAGATCGTCACCCAGCATATCTTTTAAAGCCAGGTAACTTAATGATGCTTTGCCGTAGGCGTTATGTGCATATCCACCTTTCAGCTCGCTTGTTGGGGTGATGATGGGCAGATCCTCACTTTCAGAAGGATCATTAATCCAGCCAGCCACCCGGAATCTTTTGTAATTTTCTTCGGCTTGTTGTTTGCCTACTTCCTGCTGGTTAATAAAATATTCAAACGTTGTTGCCCAGCCTTCGTCCATATAACCATACCTGGTTTCGTTAATACCCATGTAGAAAGGGAAATAGGTATGTGCCATTTCATGATCCTGCAACAATTCTGCATCGGCAATATCCGGATCATGCGAGTCATTTACCATCATAGGGAACTCCATATCGGCAAAACCCTGGAAGGCGGTCATTTTAGGGAATGGGTAGGGTACACCCGGCCAGCTGTGCGAAAACCAGTTTAATGCGAAGGTGCCGAACTTAACCGCCTGGTGAAAATCAGCGGCATTATCATTATAAGCAGCTTGCATACTGGCCCGGCGATGTGCAGCGTCATCAACCACAACGCTCGAAGCATCCCAATTATAATGATTGCTAATGCCTAAACATACATCGCTGATATTGTTCGCTTTCCATACCCAGGTATTGGTGGCGTTTTGAACGGTGATATTATTTTTTGCCCAATCGGCAGGGGTTACAATATGGATAACCGAATCGCTGCTCATTGATTTGTTGAGGCGATCAATGTATTCAGGCTGTAAAACAGCCTGAGGATTTTGCAGAGTCCCTGTTGCCCAAACCAGATAGTTTTTGGGTACGGTAACGCTGAGTGTATAATCGTTAAAATCGTTATAAAACTCCTGGCGGTCATTAAACTCCAGCTTGTCCCACCCGTTATAGTCGTCATAAACGGCAACGCGGGGATAAAAATAGCCGATATAAAAAGTGCTGGAATCAATCACTCCTTCGCGACCTGCACCTGTAGCCAGCTCGTAATGCCAGGCGATATTCAGTTTTACCGAGTCGTGCGGCAAAACGGGTGTCGTTAAAGGCAGATCGTGGTTGGTGGCCCTGGCGGCAGCATTGTCCCATTCTTTTCTTTCTCCGTTTGCTGTGATGTAATCTATCTGCATGCCGGGTGTAATATAATCAGGCGTGGTACTGCCAAACCGGGTTGCGCCAGCCCGGTGAATGTTCATAATCAGCTTTATGTTGAGTGTTTTAAGCGTATCAGGGCTATTATTAAAATAAGTAATTTGTTCCGTACCATTAACGGTGCGGCTGGGTGGCGCAACAGTTATGGCAATATTATAGTGGCCATGGTTTTCCCAATAATTTTTGCCGGGCTTGCCTTCGGCCGAACGGATTTGATTTTTATAAGCTTTCTTAACATCACGTGGGATGTACAAACTTTGTGCGCTTACCTGCGCCAGAAACAGGCACAGTAATGCAGAAATATAAAGTGATTTTAACATTTTATTTTTTTGAAACTTTAAGTTATAAAGATAGAAAGAAGAATTAAGATGAAGGGTAGGGTGCATTTAGTTAGCACTGAGGAATTGCTATATTTACTAAGCATATTTAAATACATAAGACCATGGAAAAAGATGCTTTCAAATTTTCGGGCGAGCTGGCTTTAAACTATGACAGGTACCTGGGGCCAATGATGTTTGAGCCATACGCAGCTGACCTGGTATCGCGAATAAATACAGCGGGCGTGAAAACTGTATTGGAGATAGCCTGTGGCACTGGATGCGTAACGGTACCCCTGCGAAATCATTTTGCACCGAATGTTGAACTCACAGCGACCGATTTTAATGCTGATATGATGAGCGTTGCTGAAAGTAAGCTAAATAATGGTTCAGTTGTGTTTGGGATTGAGGATGCGCAAAATTTGTCTTTTCCCGATAACTCCTTCGATTTGGTGATTTGTCAGTTTGGGCTGATGTTTTTGCAGGATAAGAAAAAGGGGTTAAGCGAAGCACTACGGGTGTTAAAGCCAGGTGGCCGGTTTATTTTTAGCACCTGGGACAAAACCGAAAATATACCACTGCTTAAGCTAATTTTTAATGATATTATTCTGCCTTATTTTAAGGATGAAGATACAACGCGCTTCCTGATTCCGTTTTCACTGTTCGATGCTTCGCAATTAAAAGAATGGATGGAAGAAGCCGGTTTTATTGAAGTGGAAACCGAAAGGGTATCATTAGAAACAGGAGCACCCTCATACAAAGAAATTGTAAACGGTTATTTCCAGAAACATGCCTTGGGCGGCGCAGTGACAGCTAAAAACCCGGCCGACTTTGACGTAGTTGCCGCAGAAATGGAAAAACAGGTAATAGCCCAGTTTGGTGAAACTGATATTAAACTCCGGTTTTCGGCCAATTTTGTTTCAGGCGTAAAGCCCTGATTTAACAGGTTGCCAAACGCGCGTTGAGATTTGCCTTATCTTTAAAGATTTAACCAGTATATTCGTTTATAAGCCTTAAAACATGAAGTATATTTGTTATTTGCTGGTACTACTGATGTTTCCTTTAATCAGTTTGGCTCAATTTACCATCTCCGGAAGGATCTTAAACCAGGCCGACACTAAACCGGTTGCAGATGCAAGTGTGTTTTTGAGCGGTGCTACCACTGGCGATAATACTGCGGCCGACGGTACTTTTACTTTAAAAAATATAAAACCGGGTAAATATGAGTTAGTGGTTTCTATAGTTGGTTTTGAACGGTACAGCCAACCTGTAGTGGTAAATGCCGATATGAAGCTACCTGACCTGGTTATATTTCCCAAAACCATAGCGCTAAATGAAGTTAAAATAAAACCCAGGGATGATGCAGAACAGGCACATGATTTGACGCTATTCAGAAGTTATTTTTTGGGCACCAGTGAGCTGGCTAAACAATGCACCATTACTAACCCCGAAATACTTGACCTGGATTATGACGAAGCTTCGGGTATACTTAAAGCATCGTCGGCTGATTTTTTGGTGATACAGAATACGGCACTTGGCTACCAAATTAAGTACCTGCTTGTTGATTTTTTGCTCGACACAAAAAATAACCTGATTAGTTATAAAGGTTTTGCTTTGTTTAATGAAATTAAAGGAACTGCCGGACAGACGCGGGAATGGCAAAAAACACGCAGGGAGGTTTATGAAAACTCTACGCAGCATTTTTTACGGTCTTTATTAAATGATGAGCTGGGTGGAGAAGGCTTCCAGGCGCAGAAATTGGTATGGTACAATAACCCCGAGCGGCCGGATGATGCGCTGATAGATAAAAAGATAGCTCAATTTAAGGTAGCTAATAACCACGATTCTCTGTCGTACTACACCAAAAAACAAAAGCTACCCCAGGCATTTCAGAAGCTAATAAGTACGCCTTTAAGTAAAGCCGATCTGCTAAAAGCTAATGTACAAAAGGGTGTTAATATATTGCATTGTGATAACTGTACACTGTATATAGCCTATAGTAAGAGCCATCATTTTCGAGCCAGTTTACAGGTCAGTCGTTTAAACGACCCCAATAATCATGAAGGAACATTAGTTAGTTTTAATGCTGCTAATTATTCGGCGCTATTTGATGATAATGGTAGCCTGGTCGACCCCAATAGTTTGTCACTTAGCGGAGCATGGGCCAATAATCGTATTGCAGAACTTTTGCCGCTTGATTATGAAGATAATAAAGGTGAGGGCTCATCCGCAGATAGTACAATTATCCCGGCTTTGTCTGATAAGCTAAATGCTTTTATGGCGAAACACCTGGTAGAAAAGGCCTACCTTCATCTAGATAAACCAGCTTATTTTTGGGGTGATACCATATGGTATAAAGCATATATCGTTATAGGGGCACAACACCAATTGTCAACACTTAGTGGGGTTTTGCATGTCGAATTGATTGGTCCAGGCGATTCAGTAATCAGGCGGCAGGCGTTGCAATTAACAGAGGGCGTGGCATGGGGAAATATGTTGCTTTCGCGAGGTTTAAAACAAGGTGATTACCGGATACGGGCCTATACCAGCTGGATGCGTAACAGCGGCCCCGAATATTTTTATGATCAAAAACTACAGATTGCCGGATTGAACCGAGATACTGTGGCGCCTCAAAAAACAACGGCCGTGAATTCCGATGTGCAATTCTTTCCTGAAAGTGGCTACATGGTAAACGGGATACGATCAAAAATAGCAGCGAAGGTGGTTAATACTGCCGGGTTTGGAGAATTTGTAAAAGGAACTATTGAAGATAACAGCGGGAATGTGGTAGCTGATTTTGAAACACAGCATTTGGGCATGGGATCATTTTTTATTACTCCGCAAACAGGCAAAACCTACAGGGCCATCATAAAAACCGGCGAAAACTCATTTGTGACCGAATTGCCAGCTGCATTAGCGAGTGGTTTTGTACTTTCAGTTAATAATAAACAGGATAGTATTTATGTAACAGTATCTGCCAATTCCCCCTTATTTAAAGAAAAACAGCATCACAAATTTTACCTGCTGGGCCAGTTGGGTGGTAAAATATATTACACTTTTTCGGGGAGGCTGGATAATGAAGCAGTTACAACAGCAATTGATAAAGCACGGTTTCCATCGGGCATTTTGCAGCTTACTTTATTTTCGGCAAGTGGAGAGCCTTTAAATGAACGTGTTGTTTTTATTCAAAATAATGATGCGCTAAAACTAAGCCTGTTGAGTCCCATAATGGCAGTTAAACCTCGGCAAAATGTTACGTTAACACTAAACGCGCGTGATAGTAATAGCCCGGTGATGGGCACTTTTTCGGTATCTGTTTTTAAGGAAGGACATCCATATGCCGATGAGGTAAATGAAAATACCATATTAACCAACCTGTTGCTCACATCTGATCTGAAGGGCTTTATCGAAAAACCCAATTATTATTTTATGGATCAAAATGACCAAACCAGGGCTGATCTTGATTTGTTAATGATGACGCAAGGATACAGAAGGTTTGAATGGAAAAGAGCATTAACCGGTGCGGATGAACCTTTGGCCTATCAGCCGGAAAAAGCGCTTGAATTGAGTGGGAGCCTGAAGACATCATCGGGTGTTGCAATACCGAATGGTAAAGTGATGCTGAGCGCCATGCAGGATGCCTATTTTGCAGACACTTTAACTGACGTGAACGGTAACTTTAAATTTAGGGGTTTAGTATTACCTGATTCAACGAGAATATTATTAAGCAGCAGGAAAGCCAATGACAGTAGAAATGTAGTCATCAATATAAAAACCGATTATCCACCGGTTCCGACGCTAACACAACATCAAAACAGGGTTGCTGTATCCCCTGAAATGGAGGCTTCCATTCAAAAAAACTATGTTGAATATCAGCAACAATTGAAAAACGACTCCCTGAAAAATGTAAGACAACTAAAAGAGGTGAGCATCCGTGCCCAGCGGTTGGAGATGAATCCTGTTCTTTCAATATCTTCAAACCTGAACGGCCCCGGCCATGCCGACCAGGTGATTAGTGACAAGCAATTGGCTGATTGCATTGACCTTTCTGATTGCATATTGGCAAAAGCAACAGGGATAAAATTTAAAAATGGCCGGTTTTATACTTACCGATCACAAGCACACATCAATACTATAGCTGATGCATCGGGGATGGCTGAAGTTGTAGAAGCTGCGATGGTGGTTATTATTGATGGAAATGTGTTGGACGATAGTCATATTGATGATGTAAGTCCCAGAGATATAGCCAGTATTGAGATTTTAAGATCGGGCGCAAATTTGGCCATTTATGGCTCCGCGGCTTCGGGTGGCGCTTTTGTGATAACTACCAAACGTTTTGATAACGCTGATTATAAAAATACTGCCACACCGGGGTTATTGGTTTATCGCTTTCCGGGTTTTATTAAAGAAAGAGCGTTTTATTCGCCAAAATATACTGCCACATCCACCGACCCGCAACAGCCCGATCTTCGTAACACCATTTACTGGAACCCTAATTTAATAACCGACAAAAACGGGAACGTTAACTTTAATTATTATAATGCCGATGGGGCAGCAACTTATCGCGTGGTAATTGAGGGTATTGATGATAACGGGAATTTAGGCCGACTGGTTTATCGTTATAAGGTTGAATAGTGGTTTGCCGGTGACAACACTAAGGGTGTTCGGAAGATAAAAAAGGATGTCATGGGTAGGTTCTCGAAGCATGCGCGCAAAGGCCTTAATCGTCATGCCTTCACGTTTTGCATCGGCGGTAATGCATTAGCGTATGCCGCGCGCGCCCTTCGAGCACCTCAGGGTGACACCCAATATTCGATATTGGTAAGAAAAAACATCTTCCGAACACTTGAAGTGACAACACCAGCAAAGGCGGGGAGTAAGAGGTTTGCTGCTGGCAACATAAGAAAAACGGGATAGGGTTACCTGCTGACAAATTTGGTATTAAGTTGAGTGAGTAATTATCGCACAATAATTATCGGTTGTATTACGGCTATAACCTTTATAGCTACAGGTATATTTCTTTTTAAGGGATTTGCTGAGATTTATAACAAGCATAAAAAGTATATCGAGACAAAAGAAATTGTATTGAATACCGACAAAATGGAATGTGTTGTCGATTCAATAGATCATCATTACGGCCTTGGTGTTATTGCTGTATATCTGCACAATGGCAAACGCAATGGAAATAATGACAGTCCCCCTGCCGACCTGTTTGTATGCCGGCGTTATGTAGACTCTTTACACACCGATACTATTATGGTATTAAATACAACACTCCAGGGATCATTAAAACTCAAATATGATATAAGCGAGTATGGAGTAGTTTTTGAGCCATCAAGGAAAGTAAGCCATTGCCGGGTGGTGCTTCCTGCCGGAATGATTGATTCCATACAGAAATATAAATATGCTTACGCAAATTTGGAATTTTGGATTGATGATTAATTCCCAAGCCCTTGCCCTGTTGGCGTTGTCACTAGTACGGCAAAGTAAGCGTTGATGATAATGCACAACATTGCAAAAGTCCCCCGCGTTAGTAATAGCAGTGGATACCGGCCCGCGCTTAAGGCCCGCAGGCGTATGAACGGATAGCACGACCGCCGTTCTACCACGGCGGGAACGCCCTTGTTTTGATAGAAAATTTCCAGCACATCTCTACTTAAGCCGCTAACCAAATCAACTCAATCCAACTGAATCAACCCAATCAACCAACAGCTAACTAAATCAACCCAATCCAACCTAATCAACTTAATCCACCAACCCCTTCCAAAAAAGCGAAAAACCATTTGACAGTTAAATAAATAACTGTATCTTTGCAGTCCCGAAAATGCGGGGTATAATAAACGTTTAATAAATTTAATTTAAAGCAAGTGAATACGTTAAGTTACAAAACTGTCTCAGCCAACAAAAAAACCGTCAACAAACAATGGGTTGTTATTGACGCACAGGGCGAGATTTTGGGGCGCTTGTCTACAAAGATCGCAATGATCATCCGTGGAAAAACCAAGCCTGATTTTACCCCAAACGTAGACTGCGGTGATAACGTGATTGTTATTAATGCAGACAAGGTAAAACTGACCGGAAACAAATTCAGCGACAAACGCTATGTTTCTTACACTGGTTACCCAGGTGGTCAGCGTTTCATTTCTCCTAAGGAGTTAATGGCAAAGCATCCAACCCGCGTAATTGAAAAAGCGGTACGTGGTATGTTACCTAAAAGTCGTTTGGGCAAAGCATTGTTTGGCAATTTGCATGTATATGCAGGCGCTGAGCATCCTCATGCAGCACAAAACCCTACAACCATTTAACTTTTAAACTAAAGGAGAAAAGAAATGCCAACAACTAACACTTCGGGCAGAAGAAAAACAGCAGTTGCACGCATCTATTTAACAGATGGCAACGGAGCAATTATCGTAAACGGTAAAGATTACAAAGAATACTTCCCTACCTTACCATTACAGTACATCGTTACTCAATCAACTGAGGTTTCTGGTTCAACCGGAAAATTTGATGTTAAAGTAAATGTTGCAGGTGGTGGTGTAAAAGGACAGGCTGAAGCCGTTCGTTTAGCTATCGCGAAAGCAATTGTTGAACTCGACGCTGATAAGAAACCAGCTCTGCGCGCTAAAGGTATTATGACACGTGATGACCGTATGGTTGAGCGTAAAAAACCAGGACGCAAGAAAGCACGTAAGAGATTCCAATTCAGTAAACGTTAATCAAAGGAGGACAACAAAATGGCAAGAACAACATATCAGGACTTACTGGATGCAGGTGTACACTTTGGTCACCTTACCCGCAAATGGGATCCGAAAATGTCACAGTACATTTTCATGGAGCGTAACGGTATTCACATTATCGATTTAAATAAAACCTTAACAAAGGTTGAAGAAGCTGCTGCAGCTATAAAACAAATTGTAAAATCAGGTCGTAAAGTATTATTCGTAGCTACAAAGAAACAAGCGAAAGATATTGTGGCTGATTATGCAAAGACCGTAAACATGCCTTTCATAACCGAACGTTGGTTAGGTGGTATGTTAACTAACTTCGCTACTGTTCGTAAGTCGATCAAAAAGATGTCAAACATCGATAAATTGACTAAAGACGGTACTTACAGCAACCTTTCTAAAAAAGAAAGATTGATGATTCAGCGTGAACGTATCAAATTAGAAACCTTGTTAGGTGGTATTGCGGACCTTAACCGTTTACCGGCTGCATTGTTTTTAATTGACGTTAAGAAAGAACACATCGCTGTATCAGAAGCATTAAAGTTGAACATCCCTACATTTGCTATGGTTGATACCAACTCTGATCCTTCAAACATCGATTTCCCTATTCCTGCAAATGATGATGCTACTAAATCAATTTCATTGATTACCGGCATAATCATTCAGGCTATAGTTGAAGGTTTAGACGAACGCAAACGTGAGAAAGAAGATGAAGCTGAAAAAGAAGCAGCAGTTGCTAAATCAAAAGCTGACGCTCCTGAAGTAGCTGACCGCTCAGCAAACGAAGGTGGAAAAAGAAACCGTAAAGTAGCTGTTGAGGCTGATGCTGCGGTTGAAGATACTACCCCAACTGCCGAAAGCACAGAAGAGTAATAAATAGTATGGTAAGGGTTGTGTGTTGCATGCTATAGTTTTATAACATCAATATACAACCCTTAACTATAATATAACAATAAACGGTTGTGAGTTGTAACCGGCCCATTTAATTTTGCGCAGGTTTACAAAACGTAACTTTCATCCATAAAAAAATAAAAAACAATGTCTACAGTACAAATATCTGCAGCTGATGTAAACAAACTGCGCCAGCAAACTGGTGCCGGTATGATGGATTGCAAAAAAGCATTAACCGAAACAAACGGTGACTTTGAAGCAGCCATAGATTTTTTAAGAAAAAAAGGTGCTAAAGTAGCAGCAAGCCGCCAGGACAGAGAATCAAACGAAGGTGTGGTTATTGCCCGTGCCAGCGCTGATGGCAAACGTGGTGTAATTATTGAATTAAACTGCGAAACTGACTTCGTTGCTAAAAATGCTGAGTTTGTTGCTTTTGCTACCGCGATTGCTGAAACTGCGGTTGAAAATAACCCTGCAAATATTGAAGCATTAAGCGAACTGACTGTTGATGGTCAGAAAATTGGTGAAGCTATCATCGATAAAACCGGTAAAATCGGCGAGAAAATCGGTGTATCAAAATATGAAGTTGTATCTGGCGAGAAAGTTATTGCTTACATCCATGGTAATTTCCGTTTAGGTGTGTTAGTTGCTTTAAGCGCTAATGCTGCCGATGCAGATGCAGCAGGTAAAGACGTAGCGATGCAAATTGCTGCCATGAGCCCAATTGCTATTGATAAAGATGGTGTTGATGCCAGCACTATTGAGCGTGAGTTAGAGATTGCTAAAGATGTGATCCGTGCGGAAGGTAAGCCAGAAGAAATGGTTGAAAAAATTGCTGCCGGTAAATTGAATAAATTTTATAAAGACAGCACCCTGTTAAATCAGGAGTTTGTTAAAGACTCATCTAAGAACGTTGCACAGTTCCTTGAAACTGTTCAAAAAGGCCTAACCGTTACCGCCTTTAAGCGGGTAGCTTTAGGAGCTTAAATATTTGATCCCCCCCGATATTATCGGGGGGGATTTTTTTTGGAGCCCCACCCAACCCTCCCCGGTAGGGAGGGCTTAATAAAGATTTATTAAATAAACTTTTAGAAGTCTCCCCTTCCGGGGGAGATTTAGAGGGGGCCTATTATGATTACAGCACTTCACAACCTGCAATTAATATCTGATGGTCAGATTACCAGCCAAAAGGTAATTTTAATTACCGGCGATACCATTATTGCCATTAGCGATGAAAGCGCAATTCCTGATGATGTAAAGAAAATTGATCTGAAAGGAGCCTATGTAGCTCCCGGATTAATTGATTTGCAGATTTATGGCAGCGGCGGCAAACTATTTGCCGGAACGCCCGAGGTGGAAGCGCTGGAACGTATGGAAGATGACTTGCTTAGCCAGGGAACTATCGGCTTTTTTGCTACCATTGGCACTAACACCAATGCCATTGTTGAGGAAGGAATTGAATCGGCCAAAATATACCGGGAACGTTGCAAAGGGAACTTTTGGGGATTGCATTTGGAAGGGCCGTATTTGAATGCTGCCAAAAAAGGAGCACATCCGGCCAGCCTGATTAAGAAAGCTGCTCTTGCCGAGGTAAAAGGTTGGGTGGAAAAGGGCGAAGGAGTGATCAAAATGATCACGATAGCGCCTGAGCTGCAGGATCAGGAAGTAATTGATTATCTGCATGCCCAGGGCATCATCATATCATCCGGCCATAGTAATGCTACCTATGCTGAAGGAAAAGCGTTTTTGAATAAGCCTATTCCTGCGGTAACGCATTTGTTTAATGCCATGCCGCAGATGCACCACCGCGAACCCGGATACATCCCTGCTATATTTGAAGAGAAGCCTTATGTAAGCATTGTGAACGATGGCATTCACGTTGACTTTGCCATGGTACGTTTGGCTAAACGCGAGCTGGGCGACAAATTATTTTTTATTACCGATGCCGTTACCGCGGCAACCGTTGGCACTTACCAGCACCAGTTTACCGGCGACAGGTATGTAATGCCTGATGGTACTTTATCCGGCTCATGCCTTACCATGCTGAAAGCGGTGGAAAATGGTGTGAGAGAGGTAGGTATTGAATTGGTCGAAGCTATAAACATGGCCTCCTTATACCCGGCGCAGCTGGCAAAAATGACTAAAAAAGGAAAAATTGCCGCTGGCTATGATGCTGATTTGATTGTTTTTAATGCTGATTTTGAAGTGCAGGGCACTGTGTTTAAAGGTGATTATTTAACAAAGGCGAGATAAAATTTTAACAGTAATTTTATTTCTATATTTTTGACAAACTTTCTCATTTGATGAAGCAAACATTATCATCCACAATAAAATGTACTGATAAACACTATTTTAAGCTTCATCGATCCCTATTAAATACAATTTATACTACATGAAATACAAAAGAATCCTGCTAAAATTGAGCGGCGAATCGCTTATGGGCGATAAACAATATGGAATTGACAACAGCCAGGTACTGCAATATGCCCAGGATATAAAAGGGGTGTATGACGCTGGTGTGGAGATTGCCATTGTTGTTGGGGGAGGAAATATTTTTAGAGGATTAAGTGCCGAAAAATCGGGCATGGAACGCGCGCAGGCCGATTATATGGGTATGCTGGCCACTGTGATCAATTGCATGGCACTACAAAACGCGCTGGAAAGTATCGGTGTAGAAACCCGCCTGCAGTCGGCTATAAAAATGGAGCAGATTTGTGAGCCTTACATCCGCCGCCGTGCTATGCACCATTTGGAAGTGGGTAAAATTGTAATATTTGGTGCCGGTACCGGTAACCCATATTTCACAACCGATACTGCCGCCTCACTACGTGCTATCGAGATAAAAGCCGACGTGGTACTGAAAGGAACCCGTGTAGATGGTATTTATACTGCCGACCCAGAGAAAGATCCATCTGCCACCCGTTATGACGAAATAAGCTTTCAGGAGGTGTACGACAAGGGACTTAGTGTAATGGACATGACGGCTATTACCCTTTGCCAGGAAAACAAACTGCCGATCATCGTTTTTGACATGAATAAAGCAGGCAATTTTATGAAAATTGCCAATGGCGAGCATGTTGGAACGCTGGTGAAATAGATGAGCTAGAAAACAGATAACATTTTTACAATAAACTTCCCAACCCTTTTTTTTGCCTGCAAAAGAGAGGGTGATCCAGCGAAGCGTAGATCTGGTGAGTAAACGCTGCGAGCGGCATTAACGCAAATGCACTGGCGCATCAACTCATCCCGACGACGCTACGCTGGTCGACCTTCTCTCCGCTTCGCGCAAAGAAGGTGAAAATAGCAGCTAAAGATTGCGCAAAGATATTTAAAGGGCAATCTTACCAGGTTGCCCTTTAACTTTTTGATTTTTTTTAAAACGTTGTAAACCTTTTTTACTGATATTTACGTAGATGTGACAAATACGTGTTGGTTATGAAGGTTTTGAGCATTTTCTTTTTATCGGCCTGGTGCGCATTATTGGGCTTTATCCCCAATAAAACGGTTAACAATGTCGACCTGAAACGTTTTGGCGGCACCTGGTATTCGCTGGCATCTATCCCTACTATGTTTGATAAGGGCAGTCGCGAAACTACTACGCATTATACCTTAAATAAAGACAATTACTACGATGTTGTAACCACCTGCAAAGAAGAAAACAATAAGATACATTCCGTAAAATCAAAGATATTTCCAGACGAAAATAATCCCGGCGACGGCCAAATGAAAGCTCAGTTTATATGGCCCATAAAGATTGATTATTGGGTGGTGGACCTCGCACCTGATTATTCCTGGGCCGTGGTTGGGCACCCGGATTACAAATTCTTATTTATCATGAGCCGCAAACCCGAAATGGATAAAAAAACCTATGATGAAATTGTAGCCCACTGTAAAGCCATGGGCTATCCGGTTGATAAATTGGTTTTGCAGCAGTTTCCGGGTGAGATGCAGTAATAAGTACAATCTGATTTAAGGTTATTTAAATATTGGCAACTCATTTAAATCGAATGGAGCATTTTCGGGTTCGTTGGTATATTCCAAACCTTCAAACTCATGCCAGGTAGGATCAATAATAAAATCTAAATTTTCTGTAAACAGTTCAGGTAAGTTCCATTCATTAGCATAAAACCAAAGCTCATCAATTAGCTTTGATTTAAATAGCTTTTCTATTTCTGCTAACTCGATATTAGTTGGATTGGAAAAAACTACAGATCCGAATTTTTTATAGTTTCCGCTGTCGCGATAGAGGTAATTGAATTTAATATTTGGCATCTACTAAGATACCTTTGGGATGAGAGGGTGTCAATCGGATATAAGTGAACTTATCCTGCAAACTTGTTATTATGAATTCTCAAAAACTCCAGATCGGGGTAGAACTTTTTTGGTGAAATGAGCGACTTTCCGTCGTAATCAATAAAGTTTTGCTTGATACTTAATACTTCCCTGTGCTCATAAAACTTCGCCGAAATTTTTATCTTAAGATCTTCGGTTATCGTAATTAAATGGCGATCAAAAGCTTTATCATGCAGACTATTCAATGCTAATCCATTTTGAGGACTTAATCTATTCCCTTTATCTATACTCCATGGAACAATATGACTGGCTACAATTAACTCAAGCATCTTGATGCCGGTAATGCAGCATTGATTGTTAAAGTTGGAAAGAACAATCCTTCTGAATTGTGATTGGTTGACTCTTAACATAACCAAACGTTCTCTTTCTTTTCCTTCAACTTGGGGGAGGTTTTCCAAATCTACTTCGTATACTTTTTCAATTGTGGTGTGCTTCTTTTGAGCGAGTATTTTTTCACTTTCAAAAAATTGCTCATCCCAATTTTGCATGTATTCGTTCCAAATCAGAGCATCTAGTTTGCTTGTATTTGGCAAGCCACCAACGCCTCTTTCCTTCAATTTAGGATCAAAGCTGGCAAAGTTCCCTAATTTTCTGGCAATAGCACCGGGAGTTCTTCCTATCAATTCTGCTAATTCAATCACCGCTGGATTAGAACGATGCATTTGACCAAAAGGAATTTTCGAATATAAATTTATTGCCAGTATGGATTCCTCTTTAGTCCAAAGTGTTTGCCCTTCTTTCATACTAATTTTGTACTTCTAAAAATACATGTTTACAATCAGTATTTAAACATTCGTTTATTTCTAACTGAAGCAAAGTATGAAAGAAGCTCGAAATAATATTCGCCTGCGCACCACACGCATCGAGCATGTGGTTGGCTGATCAGTAATTAGGCAATAGATTAAATCGAACATAAATTAAAAGTACAATAATGTTTGGTTGTTTTTTTGCTTTTTAGGCTTGGCCATTTCTTAACAATTGGCTGATTAATTATTATGAATAAGTATATTGAGTTTTTAATTTTTATCTATGAAAAAAGAGATAATAGATCAATTATTCAGCAGGTTTGAGCAAGCCTGTTATAACTACAATGGCATAGAATGTTGGAGTGCCAGAGAATTACAGGAGATATTCGGCTACTCTAAGTGGGTTAACTTTTTAAATGTAATTGATAAGGCAAAAAAAGCATGCGAAAACGCCGATTCAAATGTTTCAGATCATTTTGCCGACGTCGGTAAAATGATCGCGATAGCTAAAGGAGCGCAAAGAGAACTTGAAGATATTGCCTTAACCCGATATGCCTGTTATTTGATTGCACAAAATGGCGACCCTGCAAAACCTGCAATAGCGTTTGCGCAAACTTATTTTGCTGTTCAAACTCGCAAGCAGGAAATTATAGAACAGCGATTAATTGATGTTGAGCGTGTTACGGCTCGTGAAAAACTGACTAAATCAGAAAAAAAACTTTCGGGTATTTTGTATGAAAGAGGTGTTGACAATAGTGGATTTGCCCTAATCCGATCCAAAGGTGATCAAGCGTTATTTGGCGGTTTCAGCACAAACGACATGAAGAAAAAATTGGGTATACCTTCCTCTAAACCTTTGGCTGATTTTTTACCGACGTTAACTATCAAAGCAAAAGATTTCGCGAACGAATTAACCAGCCACAATGTAATTGAGAAAGACCTGAACAAACAAACTCAAATATCTCAGGAACATATTGATAATAACAAGGCTGTTAGAGACATATTATTGCAAAGAGGAGTAAAGCCGGAATCGCTGCCACCTGCAGAAGACGTAAAGAAACTGGAACGCCGTTTAGATAATGATGAGAAGAAAGCGGCGAAAGGTTCGAAATAATTAAACCTCAAACTTTATCAGCTTCTTTGTAAATTTGAATAAGTATAAAAGAAAATTATTATCAATATGAGTTCACCTTCAATAGTTGACCGTTTGTTAAAAAACATGGGGAACATGCACGAATTGGGACGTCAGCGTGCGTTTGAGTTGGGTAATCCATTCTATGCTCAATTTGAAGAAGACGGGGGGTATTATCGTAAGGAAATGCCTTCAGGCGAAAAATATTTGGTAACAATTGAAATTGTAACTGATGAAAATGAAATGCCAGTTGAAATAAAAGATACAATCATTAAAAAGTTTAAAGATTAATGCATAAACCACAATTGATTTTTGTGGCTGGCTGTAATGCCGCAGGTAAATCAACGTTTATTAGAACTCGTCTGGTTGAATTAGATGGCTTTGAAGTATTAATGACTGATGTTTATAAGGGCCGAACAAAGGAGTTAGCCAGAAAAGCCTTTAAAAGCAGAAAAAATGTTGTAATAGAAACTGTTTTTAACGATGACTCTTTTAAAGAGCTTGCTGATGAAGCTAGAAACTCAGGTTATCAAACATCATTGGTGGTTTTGTTTTTAGATAGCCTGCAACAATCAATAGATAGGGTTGCTTTCCGCGGTACACAACAAAGTGGTATAACTATCTCTGGAAGTAACGTTAAAATCAATTTTAATGAAAGTTTTAAAAATGTGGCCACCTACTTTTTTTACTTTGACAGATCGGACTTCATTTATACGGGCGTGGGAGAGGTAAATCAAATAATTATGAGCTTTGAGAAAAGCAAATTAATAAGCTACCATGCTAATAATTTAAACTACCCGCAAAAATTTGCTGTTTATAGCTTTCAACAAAACAGATTAAACGAGGATGCTTACAATATTATAGTAGCAAACGAAAGCTTTCCAAATAAACTTCAATAAAATACTAGATGTGCCATTTGCGCCACTGGGGCGTTCATGCTTTCAAAAATGAACATCTGCCAATCTTTTACAATAGCGGCGCTTTTAGCGGTAGTATTTAATTAATGTAAATTGAAGCTTTTTGTTATTTTTGTGCCAAATTCTGATAAAGATGAGCGAACTCATTAAAAAACAAGTTGCTGATGCTAAAATTTCAATGGATAAAGCCATTGAACATTGCGATAGTGAATTACAAAAAATTCGCGCCGGAAAAGCTAATCCTGCTATGCTGGATGATATTGTGGTTGATTATTACGGATCCCCAACTCCGTTAAGTCAGGTAGGTAGTGTTAATACGCCGGATGCACGTACTATTGTGGTACAACCGTGGGAAAAATCATTATTACCGCTGATTGAAAAAGCTATTAAAGAAGCAAACCTAGGTGTTAACCCACAAAATGATGGTGTAATTATCCGCATCAATGTACCACCGTTAACTGAAGAGCGTCGTCGCGATTTGGTTAAAAAAGCTAAGGGTGAGGCTGAAACTGGCAAGATAGCTGTTCGTAACATCCGTAAAGATGCGAATGAGAAGATCAGAAAACTGAAATCAGAAGGTGTATCAGAAGACGAAATGAAGACTGGCGAAGGCGAAATTCAGAAATTGACTGATGCTTATATCATTAAGGTTGATGTACTTTCGGAAGCGAAAGAAAAAGATATTATGACGGTTTAATAAAAACTGTTTTACAATATATTTGAAAAAGCCATTTGACGTTTGTTGGGTGGCTTTTTCATTTGAACTAAATTTAGGATTATAAAGGCATCGTCCCGCTCATGGCCGCGGAGGCCTAGTTACTTTTTCCTTAGATGAAAAAGTAACCAAAAAATCAAGTCAGAAAAAAGCTTCAGTCGCACAGGCCATACTCCCGGCCCGCTTTTCTGACAGGCCTTTACCCACTTTTGATTCGGTAGCAGAAATATTTCAGCCTCAACTTAATCTTTCTTTTCAGCAGAAGAGCTTCGGGCGAAATCAGATAAAACATGGGGGCCTTTAGCGCTGGAAGGGGCATAGCAAATTTTTTGCATAAAAGGTCTGAAATTAAAAAAGGTAAGTCGGCAAAAAAGATTGCAGCCCGTGGTTTTATCTGATTTGCAGGGCAAAGGCCCGTGCTGCGAAGAAGCATTTCTGCTGAAAGCCCTTTTTGGTTACTTTTGTGGCGACAAAAGTAAAAGGCTCCCGCGGCCATGAGGGGGGCGATGCTTTTATGAACCGAAAATTCTTTTTACAGTACTTAGCCTTTCTCCCCCACCCTTAAATACTTCAAATGTCAAATTAAAGAGAATGAACTTTTTAGCCATTGCCTTTTTCTATTTTTGCAGACTATTGAATAAAAACGAATGAAAATACTCCTATCATATCTTAAAAAGCATCGCTGGGTAGTCTTTTTAGCCTTGCTTATGGCGGCGCTAAATATTGGGTTCTCGCTGTTAGATCCCTACATTACCGGACGTATTGTGGACGTCGTAATTGAACGGCGCGACAAAATAGCTTACGCCGAATATTTGCATACTGTTTTAAAACTGGTTGGTTATGCCATTGGCGTTGCCATGGTATCGCGTATAGCAAAAAACTTTCAGGATTATTATACTAATATTATTACCCAAAAAACCGGTGCTGAGATGTATGCCGACGGATTGAAACACTCGCTCGAGCTGCCTTACCAGGTTTTTGAGGATCAGCGCAGCGGCGAAACCTTGGGTATACTGCAAAAGGTACGTTTGGATAACGAAAAATTTATTACCTCGTTTATCAGTATCTTATTTGTGAGCTTAATCGGGATGATATTTGTTATCGGTTATTCGGTAAAGGTAAGTTACCTGGTAACGCTGGTTTATTTTTGTGCTATACCTGTAATTGGCTATGTAAGCTCGGCTATGAGCAGGCGGATTAAAAGGATCCAAAAAACTATTGTTTCACAAACTACGGCGCTGGCCGGCTCAACTACCGAATCATTAAGAAATATAGAATTGGTGAAAAGTTTGGGGTTGGTAAAACAAGAAATTGAGCGGTTAAATAATACCACTTATAAGATACTGGACCTGGAGCTTAAAAAAGTTAAATATGTACGCAGTATGAGCTTTGTGCAGGGAACAACCGTAAACCTTGTTCGTAGTACAATGGTTGTTATATTGTTGATGCTCATCTTTAGGCATACCATTTCACCGGGTCAATATTTCAGCTTTTTATTCTACTCGTTCTTTTTGTTTAACCCCTTACAGGAATTGGGTAATGTAATCCTATCTTGGCGCGAAGCGGAAGTATCATTGGGCAACTTTAAAAGCATATTGAGTATTCCTATCGATCCTAAACCAGAAAAACCTGTATTGCTGGAAAAAGTTAACACTTTAACTTTTGATAACGTAACCTTTAAGCATTTAACCGCTAACCGAAATGCGCTGAATCATATCAGTTTTGAAACCAATGCCGGCGAAACTATTGCTTTTGTGGGGCCGTCTGGTTCGGGCAAAACCACTTTGGTGAAATTGCTGGTGGGGCTTTATCAACCGTTGGAGGGCGACATTCTGTATAATAATACCCTGAGCAAAGAAATAGATCTGGATCAGCTGCGCGAAAAAATTGGTTTTGTAACGCAGGATACACAGCTGTTTTCGGGAACCATTCGCGAAAACCTGCAGTTTGTTAGGCCGGGTGCTACGGATGAAGAATGTATGGATGTTTTGCAACGTGCTGCCTGCCAAACGTTGTTGGCGCGTGCTGATAAGGGTTTAAGTACTGTAATAGGCGAGGGTGGTGTAAAGGTATCAGGTGGAGAAAAACAACGTCTGTCAATAGCCCGTGCACTTTTACGGAAACCTGATATTTTAGTGTTTGATGAGGCTACTTCATCATTGGATTCTATAACCGAAGAAGAAATTACCGAAACTATCCGCAATGTATCGGAGTTTGATAATCATATTACCATATTAATTGCTCACCGTTTATCAACCATTATGCATGCTGATAATATTTATGTGCTGGAGAAAGGCAATATAGTTGAATCGGGCAAGCACTTTGATCTGTTAGCTCAAAAAGGACTATACTATGCCATGTGGAGACAGCAAATTGGTGAGAAAGTTACTGTTGATGCTTGATAGGAGCTAAAAGCTGAAAACAGCGCAAAAAAGGAGCAGTTTAAAACTTACGAAGTTTTCAAAACTTCGTAAGTTTAATTAGTTTACACACTAATAATCCCTGTTTTAACAGCGAATATCACCAACCCTACCAGATTTTTTGAACGTGTTTTTTCAAACAGGCGTGCGCGGTAGCCTTCAACGGTGCGTACGCTTAAGCAAATTTTATCGGCAATTTCCTGGTTGGAGTATTCCTGGCAAACCAGTTTTAATACTTCTATTTCGCGTTCGTTAAAATCAATCAGCGAGGTGGCGGCAGCTCCATGCACGTTATTGCCGGCTAACTGCTTAATGAGTGTTACGGACAGATGTTCGTTGAAATAATAATCCTTGTCGTAAACGGTTGATATAGCTTCTATAATCTCTTCGGGCTCAGCATTTTTTAGCAGATATCCCGATGCTCCGGCTTTCATCATGTCAACAATATATTTGTCTTCGTTGAACATGGAAAGTGCCAGTATTTTTATGTTTTTGTAGTGTTGTTTTACAAAGGCGGTGGTTTGAATGCCGTCCATTTCGGGCATCTTAATATCCATCAATATAACATCAGGAACAACAGAAACCAGCATACCCAGCAGTTGCCGCCCGTTTGATGCCTCTAATACCAAATCAAAATCGGCGCAATCCTCCAATGTGGCCTTTAATCCATTCCTGAAGATTTTATGATCGTCAGCAATAGCTAATTTGATCTTTTTCATAGCATAATTGGATAGGCGATAAATATAACACAAAAGCCCCGGTTATGTCATCAATACCCTTATTATTGTAATGGTACCGTTATGGGGTTTGGTGTAAATATTAATTTCGCCGTTTATTAATTGTACCCGGCTTTGCAAATTCTTTAAGCCAAAGCCGTGTTTTACGTTGTCCATATTAAAACCTTTACCGTTATCCTTAAACTCCATTACCAGGTGCCCTGCATCGTTAGTAAGCGTTAAATGAATAATTGTGGCCCCCGAATGTTTAATAGCATTGCTGAATAATTCTTGCGCAATGCGGTAAAAAGCCAGCTCAATACCTGGCGAAAATCGTATGCTGTCAACTCTTTTTTTTAGTTCTACTTTTACGTTGGTGGTTTGCTCAATTTTAACACACAAACCCTCAAGTGCTTCAAGCAATCCGTAATCTGTTAGTACCGGTGGCAAAACGTTCTGAATAATGTTGCGTATTTCTACAATACATTCGTCAGATAGTTTGCGGGTTTCTGCCAGCAGGGGTTCTGAGCTTTCGCCAACACAGTTTTTATCCAACCGGTGCAGATTAAGTTTTATGGCCGATAAAACCTGACCCACACTATCATGCAGATCTTCAGCCAGACGTTTGCGTTCACTTTCCTGTGCGTCAAAAACCGCTTTTAATAAATCAGATTGCTTTTCATCATGAAGTTTACGCAAGTCTACCTGGTTCTTTATCATTTTCCGCTGGTAAACAATCACGAAAAAAAATAAAAAAACAATTAGCAGTACAATTACAAGCGTGCCTGTAATTAATACTGGTATAAGGTCGTTTTCTGTGGTCTGCAAAGTAGTCCTACTGCAAATAAAATGTTAGCAATAATATTAACTATATTATGGATAATATAATAATCTGTTTGGTGCATGCTTATTATCCGCCTAAAAAGCATAAATAAAAAAATATTTAATGAAAAGTAAAATAAAACAGCCGCATTTATCCAAAACAACCCTTGTTTTTCAATATGTACAAACTCTTGCCTGTTTAGTAATTCATAAAAATAAGCTAGCGAAAAAAAGATAAGTAATACACTTAAAACGGTGTTTGATATGGAGGGGTATTCCCATATACCTTCTATAAAAATAATGTTAATTATAACAATAAGCAAAGCTACTGCTGATAGTATAACAATAATTTTTTTTAAGAATGGCTTAAAAAAAGCGTGGTAATAAATGGCGCCAAAAAATAATATACTTATTATTATAAAAAGATGGATAATGGGCACGTTGTTTTTTACACCCGAAACGGCTGTTATGAACTGTACCAGGTCAGACAAGAATGATATTATAAAAAAAGCTGCTGCAATTTTCAATACCTTATCCAAATGTTTGTAATTGTACAGCGCTGCTAACACCGGCAAAATGCCCGATGCCGCGCTGGCATTGCTTATAATATATGCAACAGACATACCAATATAGTTTTACTCCCATTTTCATGGGCTTGTTAATGTATTTGATGAGCATCCGGGAGAACCTGGACAAGGCATCGCCTGTTGAGCAACCATGTATTTTTTTTCGGGTTTAACAGCTTTCATTTCGCCTTTTGACAGCGGCGCTTTTTCCGGTGGATTACCAATCATATCCTTGCCATCGCTTGTTGCGCCGGTTAAGATAACGTGTTTTTTTCCGCTTTCGTCATATGCGTGATGTATGCGGATTCCCACACAACCATCCTGATCTAATATCTGCTGTAAAATGTCTTTCCCAAAAAAATGTGAATGGGCTAAATCCGGATGTTTTTCTCTGTGATTCTTTGTCCAGCTTGATGCTAATTCGAGGTCAAATTCTTCTCCTTCCTTCCCGGTAAGATAAACATGATTTGAGTTTGTTTCCATTGTTTTAAAGTTATATAGGGTTTGATTAAATTGTTTTCGATAAAACTAGTATTAATTAGTTACTAATTCAAGGTTATATAAGGGCTAACAACAATATTTCTCATTTAATTTTTAAGTTAATTTATTGATAATCAATTGTTTAAAAATAAAATCGTGGATGAGCCCCAGTAAATTTTGCGTAGTTTTACGTATTAAAATCAGTACTAGTACGGAATAATACTTAGATGGTTATAAAATGTAAAAACGATTTTCTTTTGGTGGATTGAGCTAGCTGAATATCCAGCATTTTAGCATTTGACTAGTAGGTTGAGCCTTTTTAAAATATTTTAATAAGTGTTTTTAATTTTAGTAAATAGTTTATATTTACTTTTTCAATGTACTCCTGAATCAATTAAAACCATGCGATATTATCTTATTGTTATTTTAATGGCGGTAGCTTTTATAAAGGTTACAGCCAAATCTATTGATGAACCCCAATTTAACGCTCATGATTTGAGCATTACCTGGGAACCGGTTCAAAACGACTATAAAACCTCACAGCAATCATTAAATGCCATTACCATTACCAATAATGGAAAAAACACTTTCCCAGCCTCAGGATGGAAGCTGTATTTTAATTCGGCACGTTTAATTGCTTCTGCTACGGTTACCGGCAATGCGAAAATTGATTTTGTTAACGGCGATCTTTTCAGCCTTACACCAACCGGCACCTTTACTGAGATAAAACCCGGCCAATCTGTTCGCGTTGAATTTGTTGACGATGAGCCGGTAGTAAATATAACCGACGGGCCCGAAGGTTTTTATGTAGTTTGGGATAATCAGCCTGATAAAGGATATAATACCGGAGTTTTTAGCCTGAAACCATTTAAACCTAATTACGCAGGTTTGGTAACTCCGGCGGTTGTTTATGATCAGAATAAAAATATTCAGGATGTTGCGGAAGCTCAATTAACTAAAGTGTTTCCAACGCCGGTTAGTTATAAAGAAACGGGTGGCTTTTTCAGTCTGGATAAAGATGTTGTGGTGATGATATCGCCCAATGATAAGTTTGCCAAAGAGTTAAATCTTTTAAAAGAAACCCTTGAGCCCCTGATCGGCGGGAAATTTAAAGCAGATATAAAATCAGGATCGCTTAAAATGATCAATGTTTTATACGATGGCCGGTTGGATTCAGAAGCTTACAGACTTACTGTTAATCCCGGAACCATCACCATTTTGGCTTCAACAAGTTCAGGTGCTTTTTATGGTATTCAGTCATTAAAAACATTAATTCCGGGTTTGGCCTGGGCGCATCCGCAAAAAGAAATTCAAATACCTTGTGTTGATGTTAAAGATGCTCCCCGTTTCCCTTACCGTGCTTTTATGATTGATGTAGGCCGTAATTTTCAGCCTAAAAGTGAAATATTAAGGATGCTGGATGTAATGGCGCTTTATAAGCTCAATGTGTTCCATATGCACTTAACTGATGATGAGGGCTGGCGCCTGGAGATAACATCGTTGCCTGAATTAACTGATGTAGGCGCTAAACGTGGCCATACCCTCGATGCCAAAAATAACCTACCCCCTTCGCATGGCTCAGGTGGCGAAATTGACAATAAAACAGGTACCGGTTACTATACCCGCGCTGATTTTATTGAGATATTGAAATATGCCAATAACCTGCATATACAGGTTGTGCCGGAACTGGAATCGCCGGGCCATGCCCGTTCTGCTATTAAGGCAATGAATGCCCGTTACCATCGTTTAATGGCCGCAGGTAAGAAGGATGAAGCTGAACGTTATTTATTGTACGATCCGAATGATCAATCGCAATACAGCTCCAACCAATACTGGAATGATAACATCATGGATGTTTCCCTGCCATCAACCTACAACTTTGTCGACGCGGTAATTAACGATGTAGTGAGTATGTACAAGGATGCAGGCGCACCGCTAAAAACTATCAACTTTGGCGGTGATGAAGTACCTGCGCACGTTTGGGAAAAGTCACCGGCTTACCTGGCCCTGCAAGCAACTCACCCTGAAATAAAAACCACTGGCGATTTATGGTATTACTTTTATGGCAGGGTAAATCAGTTGGTAAAAGCTAAAGGAATTTATCTTTCGGGATGGGAAGAAATGACCCTGCGCAAAACCGCGCTGGACGGGCAACCATTCTACGTACCGAACCCTGATTTTATGCCCGAGCATTTACAGGCCGAAGTTTGGAACAATTCTTTGGGCGACGGTAATGAAGATTTAGCTTACAAATTAGCTAACGCCGGTTATAAAACGGTGCTTACCTGCGTAACCAATTTGTATTTTGATATGGCCCACTACAAATCATTTGATGAGCCGGGCTATTACTGGGGCGCTTTTGTGGATATTGATAAGCCTTTTTCGTTTATCCCTTTTGATTATTTTAAAAACTCAAAGGTCGATAGAAACGGGCTGCCCATAAACCGCAATATTTTTATAGGTAAACAACGCCTTACCGACTATGGCAAAACCAATATTTATGGCTTGCAAAGTGCCGTTTGGGGCGAAAATATTAAAAGCACACAACGCCTGGAGTATATGCTGCTGCCGCGATTATTAGGCTTTGCAGAACGTGCCTGGAGTAAAGACCCCGATTGGGCAACTGAAAAGAACGTCGCCAAAAGTGATTCGCTTTACCAGGTAGCCTGGGTGAACTTTTTAAATGTTTTAGGTAAGAGAGAATTGCCGCGTTTAAGTTATTACAATAACGGGTACAATTACCGTGTGCCAAAACCTGGTGTTGTATTGCAGGATGGTAAATATTTAGCCAATGTGCAATTTCCTGGTTTGGTTATACGGTACACCACAAATGGTAAAGAACCGGATGCTAAAAGCAATATTTATAACGATGCTGTTACAATTACCGATAATGGCGTAAAGTTCCGCGCGTTTGATACTAAAGGCAGGGGGAGTAACGTTTCAGAACCAGTTACCCCTTAATATATAAATACGAGCAATAAGGGCGTTTTGAGGGCGCTCTTATTGCTTTTTTAATTTTAAAATACCACATTAAAGCCGGCATAGAAGTTCCGCAACGGTGCTGCGTTGTAATAACGGTTTCCAACGGCATTTAAATCATCACCCAAACTATACTTTTCATTTAAAAGGTTATCGGCCCCGGCATAAATCTCCAAACGGGTTTTATGGCTCAACTGATGTCGCCAGCCTGCTTTGGCTTGCAATAAATTATAATGCGGGGCAAAAGCGGTATTGTTATCATTTAGTGGGATGCGGGCGGTATAATTATATTCGGTATACAGATATAAGTTTTGCGGGAATTTAATTTGAAAGCTGGTTATTATAGCCTGCTCGGGTACCCCCGTTAACTGGTTACCAGCGTAACTACCTGCGGCATCGTGATAATTGCTACTGAAGGTAAATTTATCCAAGGTTAGTGATTCATTAAACTGTAACCCGCGGATAAACGATGTACTATTTTGCCTGATGATCCACTCGGTAAAGTATATTTCCAAACCAGGCTGATTGGTGCTGCCCGCATTAATATAATATTCTGTTTCATCGGCATTAAAGCGTGGCACTATGGCATTGTTGAGATGATAATAAAAAACAGAGGCATCTAAATACATGCTTTCGTCGCTGTTGCGCAGGCGGAACCCCGTTTCATAATTCCAGCCGTCTTCGGGCGCTAAACCGGTATTAATTTGATGATCGGTTGGTCGTATTTCGGCGGTGGTAGGGGTGGAATACCCTCGACTTACGGAGGCTCGCCAGGCAAAATCGCCGGTAAGTTGATACGACAATGCTATCCGCGGCATTAATTGCGGAGTAAAGCTCCTGTCGGTATAAAAGTTTTCATCGTTGGGGTAGATATTTTTGAATTCATAGTTATAAAAATTCAAACTCAGGGCAGCTTCGATATGCAGTTTTTTATAAAAATCGGCCACGTAACGGGTAAAGAAAAAATGCTGGTTGGTGTTGATCTTATCTAACGTTTGCGCGGTATCCCTAATTCCCAGTACGTTTCCATAATTGTTGATGTCCGAATTGGTTTGCTGCCATTCAATTCCTAAATTAACTTTCGATTTATAATTTACCATCTTGCTGGCTATCCATTCAAAATAACTACGAAAGCCAAAGGTGGTTTCATAACGATTTTCATAGTCGGTAATAAATGGATTGGCAAAATCTACATAAGTGCCAAAAATGGAGGTCACATTTCGCAGCCGGTCGTTAAAATGATATTCATTAACAGCTCCACCCATCAGCATTTTTTGATAAATAGCAGCTTTTTGTTCTATTGCTCCGGGGATGGTGGCAGTAGGAGGTCTTGCTGCCTGCGGATCGGCCTGGTATTGAGCCAGTGTTAACCCGCCGGGAGTTTCATAATCCAGATCTGAATAAAAAGCTAAAACCCTGAACTCTTCCTTGGGGTTAAAAGTCCACCGGTTTACGGCCTGCAAATAGTTGCGCTCCATATAACTATGTTGGCGATAGCCGCTGTAACTTTCATAAGCCTGGTTTAAATTCAGCGTGTAGATGCCTGCGTGTTCTTGTAGTGCCGTATTTTCGTGCAGCAAGCCATAAGAGCCCCCATTTAATCCGGCGGAAAAATAGTTGCTGTCAACTTTATTGATAACGGGGCTAAGCAAAACTACCCCGCCCGAGTTGGCGCCAAACAGGCTTCCGTCGGGCCCCTTTAATACCTCTATATTGTGGACGCTGTTAAAGTCGATTGCATTTAGATAGGTGTTACCGCCGGCGTCGGTTAAGGGAATATCGTCATAATAGACCTTTACATCGCGTATGCCGAAAGGCGATCGCAGCAAACTTCCCCTGATAGATAAGCGGTAACTGCCCGGCGACCGTTCCTCGGCCCTAACGCCCGGAACGCTATTTAATACAGAGATAAATGAATTATCGGATTGAACATTTAACTGGCTTTGGCCAATTACATTGACAGATGCCGGCACGCTTAATACCGGCTGGTTGGAAAGATAGGCCTTTACCATTACCGTATCGAGCCGGTTTACACTATCTTTTTTTACTGCAAAGGTATTTTGGGCACAAACAATAGTTGGAAAAATAAAAAGCAGCAGTGTGTATATTTTTAACATAGAACATGGTAGCAAATAAAGACAATCAAAAATAAGTTAATTTAATTGGGAACAATTAGTTTACTGATTGCATATTAAGAATGATACAGTTAGAACTTTTTAATCTGCGCTATTCATTGGTTAAATATATTATTTTTGAAAAATGACTCCATTTGTTACCCTTACCTGATTGATGCGACAAACTATATTAAGACTATTATTAGCGGCATTTTTATTGGCATTAATCGCTCACGAGGCAAGGGCACAAAGCTGTAACGGAAGCTTAGGCGACCCTGTAATTGATCAGGATTTTGGATCAGGTCAAAATCCCGGCGGTGCCCTGGATGCGAGCATTACTAACATGATGTATACCCCGTCAAACTGTCCCAATGATGGTCAGTATACTATTGCGAATAGCCTTACCGGCACAGGTAATTGTCACCAGGATACCTGGCATAATGTAACAAGCGATCATACGGGTAACCCGAATGGTTATATGATGATAGTTAATGCATCCGAACAGCCAAGTGTTTTTTTTACGCAAACAGCCAATGGCTTATGCCCAAACACAACCTATGAGTTTTCGGCTTATGTACTCAATCTGATTATAGCCGAGGCAGAGACAAATGGATTTAGCGAGCCCAATATTACTTTTGATATAGAGTCAACATCGGGTCAGGTTTTGGCTACTTACAATACGGGTACCATTGCACCAACGGTAAACCCTCAGTGGAATCAGTATGGCGTATTTTTCACCACGCCGGTGGGGGTAACCGACGTGATAGTTAAAATGACCAATATAGCTCCGGGAGGCGATGGCAACGATTTAATTTTGGATGATATTACCTTCAGAGCCTGCGGCCCGGTTATTACAACAGGTTTTGGATCGAGCACTGGGCAAACAGCCCTAAACCTATGCCAGGGTGGTAGCGCGCAATACACAATAGATGCCAACGTAATTACAAATGGTACTCCAGGTTACCAGTGGCAAAGCAATACCAATAATGGCGGATGGCTTGATATGACTGGCCAAACAACTCCCCAGCTTAATATTTCTTTTACAAATGCTGTTGCAGGCTCATATCAATACAGGTTGGGCGTATCTAACGGGTCGGATATTTCATCGGTTCAGTGCAGGGTATATTCGCCGCCGGTAACGGTTACCGTAAACCCATTGCCGGTTGTACCAACCATACCTTCGCAAACGGTTTGCGAGGGTTATACTTTACAGTTATCCGCCTCCGGCGGGGCTTCCTATCTATGGTCGGGGCCCAACCTTGCGCCAACTTCGCAAAATCCATTGATTATCAATAATGCTACCACGGCGAATGCCGGTATTTATACCGTTCAGGTGTCAACAGCTGCAAATTGTTCGGTAACAAGTCAAACTGCGGTAACTGTTGTGCCCAAAGTTGTTGCGGCAGTAAGTAATAATAATATTTCCGTTTGTGCGGGCACACCGACACAATTGGCGGCCAGCGGCGGGCTGTATTATAAATGGACGCCAGCAACCGGCTTGGATAATAACACCATTGCAAACCCGGTGGCTACTCTAACGCAAACCACAACCTATGTTGTTGATGTTAGTAATGGTGGATGCAGCGATAGCACCCAATCGGTAACGGTTACAGTTATGCAAAACCCGTTAGCCAATGCCGGAACTAACAAGGTTATATTTGAAGGCCAATCGGTTAAACTTGAAGGCACTGTAGCGGGCGATAACGTTTACGATTATTACTGGACACCAACAACCGGACTTAATGATCCAACATCACTTACGCCCCTTGCATCGCCAACTGATAATACCACTTATACCTTAACAGCTATTTCGCAAAGTTGCGGTATTTCAACAAGCAGTGTATTGGTGAAGGTTTATAAAAAAGTAACAATCCCCAATACCTTTTCGCCCAATAATGATGGTATAAACGATAACTGGGATATTGATGCCTTGGTAACTTATCCGGATTGCTCGGTGATGGTTTATGACCGTTACGGACAAAAGGTTTATGAAAGCACGGGTTATGCAAAACCCTGGGATGGCACCGTTAACGGCTCGCCATTACCCCAGGGTACTTATTATTATATTATCGACCTAAAAGATAATACACCCAAACGGGCCGGATGGGTGCTTATCGTCAGGTAATTGGTTTACTTACCCAATAGAAAGTTTATACCAAATTGATAAGATGTTACACTACCTGAAAATGAACTATAATTAGTTATTGAAGTAGCTGTAACGTAACGGAAATTTAACTCAACTCTTTTTGCAATTGAAAACCCAGCGGTTAGTGGAAGTGATGCTGAAAATCCGTTCAAAGCGGGATAATTAACCTGGTAAATAGGAGGCGCAAATGTGCCCGGATAACTGGTTACGGTTTGGTAGTGGTTATAGGCTGCAAAGTTTAACCCAACGCCCGCGCTTATAAAAAACTTAAATGATGCATTGTTGAAAATATTAAGCACTGCCTGCGGTGTTAATGTGCTGTTATAACGGGTAAAGTTTAAGGTGCTCACCGTTGTTTCATACCCTAAATTATTAGCATCAGAATTGTTGTATTTGTTTATTTCAAATGAATATTCGATACGTATAAAAAAACGCTTGACAATTTTATTGGGAAAGCAATCTAAACCAAATGTGATTTTTGGAGAATAAACTGTAGTTGGTTTATTATTAGGGAAAGGATTTGCTGTCCCCTCAAATTTTAACTGGCTGGCTGTTCCGCCAACACCTACAAACCAACGGCTACCCGAAACGCTTGGTTGCGAAAATTGAGCTGTTTGCGGGCCGTTTATTTCAACCATAATTTTAATCAATTCGGGTTCGGTATATTCTATTTTCGAAATATCATACAGTACCTTTTGTGCTACCTTTAATTTCTGCGCTATATCTGTTAGCTCTGACTTATACAGCCTGATGTATTCAACTGTGTTTTGCTTTTCGTTTAAATGAGCCTGGAACGTTAGCTCTAAGGGCTGAGCGCCGCCATTTTCTAAATAATAAAAACGCTGTTTAATCTTATCGGTAAAGCTGTACAGTGTCAGTTTCTTTCCAGAGGCGCAAACGCGCAGAAACACCGTATCGGTATGAAAGGTTGTGTCCAGCGTACTTTCCATTTTATTTATATCTAGTGGGCCATTACTTACAGACACCGCAAAGCGCTGGTAGTTTTCATATCCGCTTATGGCAAATGCGGCAATATCTTTTACGGTAAAGGTTTTTGCATCGGCGGCTGATACGCTGCTTTTAAATTTTATTTTACCAGGATTTTGATCCCACTGTTTGTAGTTGATAAAGCCGCGCACGGTATCGCCCTCGGCATTGACAACATAGCCGGCTTTGTAATTGCTCTGGGCTAAAGAAAATAAAGGAAGAAGAAAAAGAACAAGAAATAATCTGTTAAAAAAGTGCATAGAGGAATCTTATAGTTGTTAAATTAAATAAGTGTTAGAGAGAATGATTTATTGGGGCGATATTTGCGTTTATTCCGTTAAAATATATAGTTGACCCCAACCCGTTCCTGGGTGTTATTTAGCTCAAAATAACCACCACTTGTTAAAGGGCTTGAAGCAGTGTAATCAACAAAAACCCCTAATCTTTTTGAAAACTGAACGCCTGCTTTTATTACAAAAGATGTTTCAGTGTTTCTAAAATAGTATGGGTTATTGGTTGCTGTACCATAAAAATTATCATTTGGATTTTGCGGGCCAAAAAAAGCGTTTGAATAATTGTTATATCCAACTACAAATCCAACGCCGCCATAAAATTTCAAATTTTCAGCGTTGTAGAAATTGTAAATAATTTCGGGAGTAATAGCTATAATTAAATCATTGAAAGACGCTTTTACACCGATCATAGGGTCGACTTTGTTTTCATATAAGGAATTGTACGATGCTTCGCTAACACTAACTTGCACATGGAGTTGCAATTTACCGGTATTTGCATTGGCCAAAAGGGCTACCCCAAACCCGGCGGTTGGCCCAAATGAAGTAGTTGATTTTCCGCCGGATGTGGCATATGGTGAAGTACTGCCTGGCGATATATTGGCGATGTTTACGCCTGCGTTTGCAAAAAGCTTAATTCCAGGATTAGATTTTTTGTTCTTTTTACTGTCGGATTTTGAAATTTTGTTGATCTTGCTTACAACTTTTAAGATGTACCAGCCTGCATAATTTTCATCTTGAAATATCTTTTCGAGTTCATTGTCCATCGCATTATATTTATTGGCCAAAGCGAACAGTTGTTTCATATAAGTGTTTTCGGTAACAATATTTCCAGCTGAATTAACAGCTTTTGCATCGGTATACACACGGTATACTAATTCAACAGGTTGATAGTTGGGGGCTTCTCCAATATAAAAGCGACTTTTAATATTGTCGGTATAACTGAATAATTCAAGTGATTGACCTTTTTGTAATATTTTAAAGAAAACAGATGCCGTTTTAAAACTGGTATCTCGTGATGATGGATTGTCAACGCTCGTAGGATCTATACTGATTTTTCCGGTATAGGTTTGGTAAGCTTCCAAATCATCTATATTAAAATAAGCAATATCCGCCGGTGTAAATGATTGGGCCATTTTGCTGTCCGCAATCTTTTTAAAATTGATGGCGCTTGGATTAGAGTCCCACTCCCGGTAGTCGATAAAGCCATGAATGGTATCGCCTTTTAAGGTAACTACATAGCCGGATTTATAATTGCTTTGTGCCAAAGAAAATAGGGGCATTAATAAAATGGCCAACAGGGCCTTTGTTAACTTGTTCATTGTGATGGTTTAAATTAGAGGTTTTATATGGTGTTGGGTTAAGCTTATAAAGGTGTTATAAAAGTTGCAAGGGCAACTTCAGTTAAGTGATGAGAATATCAGACCATCCAGAAAATGCACAATTATGATAATGGTTAATTGAGGCGAATATAATTTATTTCGCCAAAAAGTTTAATTCAGACTAATAATAAATTGTCTTTTTTGGGGACGTGTTATACTTTATAAGCCTACATTTAAGTATGCATCACGAACATCATTTAAGAAGCTCAGACACTATACGCGATATTGTTATTGGCATGTCTGACGGTTTAACCGTTCCATTTGCGCTGGCTGCCGGCTTGAGTGGGGCTGTAGCCAAATCGGGCATAGTGGTAACTGCAGGTATTGCCGAAATTGTTGCCGGATCTATTGCAATGGGATTGGGTGGATTTTTGGCGGGTCGTACCGAAGCTGATCATTATAATTCAGAACTAAAGCGCGAGTATGATGAAATTGAACGCGTGCCCGAAGAAGAAAAGAAGGAGGTAAAAGAAGTTTTTGCCGATTTTGGATTATCGCCAGCCCTGCAAAATCAAATTGCAGATGAAATGGCGAAAGACAAAGACAAATGGGTTGATTTTATGATGCGTTACGAGCTTGGTTTGGAAAAACCTGAAGCTAACCGGGCTACACAAAGCGCGCTCACCATTGGTATATCCTACGTTATTGGCGGAATCATCCCACTTTCACCCTATTTCTTTGTTGCCAATTCGCAGCAGGCACTGTATTATTCGTGCGCAGTAACAATGGTGTGCCTGTTTGTATTTGGTTATTTTAAAAGCAAAGTAACCGGACAGCCCGCAGTTGCAGGTGCATTAAAAGTATTATTAATTGGTGCCCTGGCCGCCGCCGCCGCATTCGCAATGGCTAAGTTGATTAACGGATAGGAGCTGAAAGCTCAAAAAACTATAAACTTATCTATTTGTTCGTTTACAAATTGTAGTGTATCGGGCTTAAAGAAATTGCTGTTTTCGTCAAATTCTTTGTTGATGGCGGCAATGTGCAATTTTAACGACATCACATTTAAATGCAGGTAATGACAAACACCGGTAAAATGATCAATGCCGCGTATGTTTCCATATTTGCCGGATGATATACCGGTAAGCGCGGCCTTTTTTTCGTAAAAACTTTCCGGGAAGCTGCAGGCGTCAATAAATGTTTTTAAAACACCGGGGAAACTGCCATTATATTCGGGGATGATGAACAGGAATTTTTCTGTTTGGGTAACCACTTGCTGTATGGGTTCAAAGGCGGCGCTTCTTTTGCCGTATAGGTCGCTCTCTATTAAATTGGCGGGTAGCTGGCTAAGTGATAAAATTCCTGCATCCAAACCTTTTTCTTTCAGCTGTTTCTGATAAAATTGGGCCACTTTAAGCGTTGAACTGCCGGGCCGGTTAGTAGCTGAAACGATGGTTATCATGGATGATTGTTAATTAATTTTGGCCTATTATTTTTCTTAAATAAAAAGATAAAAAAGAAGTAGGCAAATTAAATCATTAATTCAATAAATCTATAATCTGGCAATTCACAAAATTTAAAAACTAACATTTTCGTTCCACTTTTGTTTGTAAGTAGGCAAAAGCTGTGGATTTTTGAATTATTTAAAATGCTTATCTTTATCCCGGAACACTTTTCGAAATAGGAAATTTCTTTTTCCATATTTCGTTTTGCTAAAAACCCTTTTATAAATTTTTTTAACACATAAAATGAGTAAAATAATTGCGTTGGCCAATCAAAAAGGTGGTGTTGGTAAAACTACTTCATCAATAAATCTGGCTGCAAGTTTAGCCGTATTAGAGTATAAAACACTGTTGGTTGATGCCGATCCGCAGGCCAATTCAACATCGGGTATTGGGTTTGATCCACGAAACATCAAAAACAGCATCTACGAATGCATTATTAACCAGATTGACCCGCGCGAAGCTATTCAAAAAACGGATACGCCTAATCTTGATTTGTTACCTGCCCACATTGACCTGGTAGGTGCCGAAATTGAGATGATCAATATGAACGACAGGGAATACAAAATGAAAGCCGTTCTGAATGCTATTAAGGATGACTATGATTTCATTATTGTTGACTGTTCGCCATCCCTGGGTTTGATTACCATTAACGCCTTAACCGCTGCCGATTCAGTAATTATTCCTGTACAATGTGAGTATTTTGCATTGGAAGGATTGGGTAAATTATTAAATACCATTAAAATTGTTCAATCGCGCTTAAATACCAATTTAGAGGTTGAAGGTATTTTATTAACCATGTATGATGTAAGGTTACGTTTATCAAACCAGGTGGTTGAAGAAGTACGTACTCACTTTGAAGAGATGGTTTTTGATACAATTATTCAAAGAAATACCCGCTTAAGCGAGGCCCCAAGCTTTGGTGTATCTGTAATTATGCATGATGCTACCAGCAAGGGAGCTATCAACTACCTGAATCTGGCGCGCGAAATTTTGCGCAAAAATGGTTTAGTTCTCTCTGAAGCAGCAGAAAAAATAGCAACAGCATAACGTAAGAAATGAGTACAGAAAAAAGAAACGCGTTGGGAAGAGGATTAAGCGCACTGCTGAATGATTCTGAAAATGTACAATCGAACAATAACAAAGCAAGCGTAACACCAAGCCCGGAAGTAAAAGACCTGGGCTCGGTTAATGAAATAAAATTAACTGAAATTGAGGTAAATCCTTTTCAGCCGCGTACCGAGTTTGACCAGGATGCCTTAAAGGAACTATCAGATTCTATAAAACTACAAGGGCTTATTCAGCCAATTACGGTAAGGCGTTTAAATGCACACAGCTATCAGCTAATATCTGGCGAAAGGCGTTTTCGTGCATCCAAATTAGCGGGCTTAACACAAATACCGGCTTATATACGCACGGCTAATGACCAGCAGATGCTGGAAATGGCGCTTATTGAAAACATTCAGCGCGAAAACCTGAATGCTATTGAGGTAGCATTGAGTTTTCAACGGATGATTGATGAATGCAGCCTTAAACAGGAAGAATTGGGTGAGCGCGTGAGCAAAAACCGCTCTACAGTAACCAATTATCTGCGCTTGCTAAAACTGCCACCGGTAATACAGGCTTCCATTCGCGATGGGCAATTAACTATGGGCCATGCAAAAGCATTAATTACCATTGAAGACTCCACCAAACAAATATATCTGCATCAACATATTATTCAGCAGGGTTTATCCGTTCGTAAAACGGAAGAACTTGTTCGCGATATGCAACGGCCCCCTGTAAAAAAGGAGGGTAAGCAGCCTGAACCCGTATCTTTCCAGATTCAAAAAATACAGGACGACCTGGCATCAAAATTCAGCTCGAGAGTGAAGCTTAAATTGGTAAGCCAGGGCAAGGGTACTATTGAGATCCCTTTCTTATCAGAAGATGATCTTAGCCGTATTCTTGAAATTATGGATTGGTGAAAACATAACCCCTCATAGTGGATATGGGGTTTTAAAATAAGAAATGTATAAATTATTGCTACTGGTTTTGTTGTGCTGGGCATGCGTGTTTACTGTTGCAGCACAACAGCCTGATACTTCTTCGGCCAAATTAAAAGCCACTAAAGATACCCTGATTTCAACCAAGCAGGATACCGACGTTGCCCGGTCTTTTAAGCCAAAACCACATAAAGAAAAAGTATATCATCCCGATAGCACCCATAGCCCGCATACTGCGGTTATCCGTTCGTTGATTGTGCCTGGCCTGGGCCAGATTTATAATCACCAGTGGTGGAAAGTGCCTGTTATTTATACCGGACTGGGCCTTTTGGGCTGGGCCGTTGTATATAATAATACCTATTATAAAGAATTTTTAGCTATTTCGAAATACCGGGAACATGGCGTTACACCGGGGCCCAATGATCCATATTATGCGCAGTATATTCAATACGTCAGTCAACCCGACCAGGCTTTGTACGATGCTACTGATGGCTACCGCCGCGACCGCGATTTAAGTATTTTAGGAATTTTGGGCGCATGGGGTATTAATGCTGTTGACGCTTATATTGATGCCAAGTTTATGCACAGTTATTCGGTTGATAATAACCTGAGCATGAAAGTTACGCCGAGCCTGCTTAATCAGCCCGTTTTTGCATTGAACAGTACCAGTTCGTATGTTATGGGTTTAAAAATTACCTTTACACTCAGATAAATTATTAAATCAATTAAAACGCTTAGCCGTTTTAAACTGTTATAAAACCTATAAATATTTCCGATGAAACCATCATGAGCTAAGGCTCATAAACCGGAATGAGTAACCCGGCTCATGATAGCTTCATTACCTTTAAAAACAAATTACACTAATGAAAATAGCATTATTGGGATATGGTAAAATGGGTAAGATCATCGAAAAGATCGCCATTGACCGTAAGCACGAAATAGTATTGAAAATTGATCAGGATAATCAGCACGAGCTGACTGCCGAAAATTTAAAAAAAGCCGATGTTGCGATAGAATTCAGCACGCCTGCCACTGTTTTAGCCAATATTAAACAATGCTTTGAAGTAGGTGTGCCGGTTGTTGTTGGTACTACGGGCTGGCACGACTATATTGATGATGTGAAGCAGGCTTGCCAACAGTTTGATGGCTCCATTATTTATGCCACCAATTTTAGCGTTGGCGTAAACATATTTTTCCATATCAATAAAATGCTGGCTAAGCTGATGAACAACTATCCTTACTATGAAGTGCAGGTAGAAGAAATTCATCATACACAAAAACTAGATTCGCCAAGCGGAACCGCCATTACCATTGCCGAAGGTATTATTGAAAACCTTGAAAGTAAAAAAGGCTGGGCAAATGTGTTAACAGCCGGTAACGATGAAGCCACAGATGATAACATAAAGGAAGACCAGTTACTGATAGAATCTTTCCGTATTGAAAATGTTCCCGGTACACACACCGTAATTTACGATTCTGAGGTGGACTCAATTGAATTTAAGCATACTGCCCACAACCGTAATGGCTTTGCCCTGGGTGCTGTGCTGGCCGCAGAATGGGTGCAAAACAAAAAAGGCTTCCATTCGGTTCAGGACATGTTCTCTTTTTAAGGGAGAGGCGAGAATCGAGAACCAAGAGTTGAGAAACAAGAGCCGGGATGCAAGATTTATAGAAAAGATTCAAGATGCAAGAGCCAGGAAACAAGATATTAAAGCGGCTTTATTCCCCACTTTCTCCTGGCTCTTGATTCTCAAGTCTTGATTCAATATCTTACCTCACCATTAGTATAATTAGTTTATTATTCCCATTATTGTAAACATGAACTGGAAATTCTGGAGTAAAAAAAATAAACCTGCCAAAAAGAAAAAAAGCGCTACCCGCGAGTGGGTTGATGCTATAGTTTTTGCTGTAATTGCTGCAACATTAATCCGTACATTTTTTATTGAAGCCTACGTTATCCCTACGCCATCAATGGAAAGATCGCTGCTTGTTGGCGACTTTTTGTTTGTGAGCAAGGTTAACTACGGTGCCCGCATACCGGAGACACCTATTGCTTTTCCGTTTGCTCATCATACCATGCCTTTAATTAATACCAAGGCTTATTGGGATGGCTTGGAACTGCCATACTATCGTTTACCTGGCTTTAGTGATGTAAAAAAAGGAGATGTTGTAGTATTCAATTATCCAATGGATGCCGATTCACCATTATACCGCCCCGTTGATAAACGTGAAAATTTTATTAAACGCTGCCAGGGCACGCCCGGCGATACTTTGAGTGTGGTTGACGGACAGGTTTTTGTTGATGGTAAGGCTATGCCCAATCCGCCAAACGAATTGATGGAGTACAGCTATACAACTAACGGTATTGATGTAAATCCGGAAATTTTGGATGAATTGAATATCAAAACCTATGAGGGGCATAGCTATCCGGCAATGACGAAGGATGCAGCGGCAACTTTAAAAGGTTACTCAAATATTAAATCACTGGCGCCGGTACTTTCGCCTAAAGGTGTTACAGACCCAAGTAGTCCGGTTTATCCTACTAATCCGTATCACCCGGTTGGCCCGGCAAGCTTAATGCTGAATGGCAAACAACCCAATTATAAATGGAGCGTTGATAACTATGGTCCTATCATCATCCCTAAAAAGGGATGGACTGTTAAGTTGGATAGCACAACGTACCCGCTTTATGAACGCTGTATTGCAGTTTACGAAAACAATAAAGTACAGGTATCTGGCAATGATATTATTATAAACGGCAAAAAAACCGACAGTTATACCTTTAAATTGAATTATTACTGGATGATGGGCGATAACCGCCATGATTCGGACGATTCGCGCTATTGGGGTTTTGTACCCGAAGATCATATTGTGGGTAAAGCATTATTTATCTGGATGAGCTGGGATGATAATGCATCATTCTTCAGCAAAATCCGCTGGAGCAGGCTGTTCAGGGGAATCCACTAGGGGGATTGCGGAAGTGCGCCACCGCTAAAGCGGCACGCGGTCGGAATATCGATTGCGGAATGGAAATTTCGGTTCAATCTAAAAATCCGAAATTATAGCGGGCTAATTCCAAACTTAGCGGCCAGTCCGTTCAAATCATTTACAACGGCGTCCACCAGTGGGATGCCGTTTTGCTTTCTATCTAATTGGGCTTCCAGTTCTGGTTCGCCGGGGATAATTACTTTTTGATCGGGGTTAACAGTTGAGGCAGATTTAAAGCGGTTTATCCAGTTATCCATATGTGTTTTAAATTCATCAACAGGGCGAAATCCGTCAACCCGCATTGCGCCTACAAAATGGCCAATACCCAGGCCAACCGGGTCGGCAGGTGGATCTAAAAAAGCAACAAACGGCGGTACCCAAGGGCCATAATTGGCACCCGATAATACTGCTGATAGAATATCAACCGTAGCGCTCAAGCCAAAGCCTTTATGACTGCCATGATCACGATCGATACCCAGTGGTAACAAAGATCCGCCTGATTTTAAGGCATGCGGATCGGTAGTATAATTACCGGCCGCATCCTGTATCCAGCCTTCGGGCACTTGTTTGCCTAAACGCTGGGCAATTTCCAGCTTACCATTTGCCGCGGCCGATGTAGCCATATCAACCACCACCGGCGGATATTTTCCTGCCGGGAAAGCATAGCAAATAGGGTTGGTACCCAGTAAACGTTCATTTGAAAAAGTAGGCGCAACCAGCGGACTGGCATTGGTCATAGCGTAGCCGATCATATCTTTTTCTACCGCCATTAAAGTATGATAACCTGCAATGCCAAAATGATTGGAATTGCGTACCGATACCCAGCCCGAGCCATACTGCTCAGCCTTTTTAATGGCTAGCCGCATAGCAAATGGGGCAACCACCAGGCCAAGGCCGGCATCGCCATCTACAGTGGCTGTGGTAGGCGTTTCATGAACTATGGTAATGTTAGGGGTGGCGTTTATCCGTTTGTTTTCCCATAGGCGTACGTAGCCTACCAGGCGGGCTACGCCATGTGAGTCAATCCCCCTGAGATCTGACAATAATAAAACATCAGCTGCCAACACAGCATGTTCATTGCTACAGCCCATGGACAGGAAAATATTTTGGGTAAAAGTGCGTAAACCGGACTCAGAAATTAGCATCCTCAAACTTACCCGAAACTTACGAAGTTTTCAAAACTTCATAAGTTTTATTGGCGATCCATATTAATTATCTAACAATTTTAAAATTTCCAACCCCGCTGGCCAATCTCCAAATCCCGATGCTAAATTGATGTGCCCGGCATCGCCAATGTTAATCAATTCGCTGCCCCATGCATCTGCAAAAAATTGGGCCCGTTCAAAGGTTACATAAAAATCATCGGTACTGGTTACTGTAATAGTGCGGAATGGTATCTTATTTAGACAAACGGGCGTAAAGCCGGTTGTTCCGGGAGGATAGCTTTCGGCTTCGGTATCGCTGGGTGCAACCAGTAAAGCTGCTTTTATGTTGATATTAAATTTCTGCGCCCAATAAGCAATGGTGGTACAAGCTAAACTATGGCCAACCAAAATAACATCGGCAGCGTTGTGTTTTTTTATCTCGTTGTTGATGTTTTCTATCCAGTTGGCACAAACGGGGGTATCCCATTCGGCTTGTTCAACACGGATAAAATTAAACTGCTTTTCCCAAAGCGATTGCCAGTGTTGAGGACCTGAGTTACCGAGGCCGGGGATGATGAGGATGGTGGAGTTAAAGGTCATGACGGTAAAAATAAAACTTTTGGTGGAAAGCACGATTCTCCAATACGCTTTGTCATATTGAACGCAGTGAAATATCTTCTACTCGCGATGAGTATGCGGTAGACTGGTCGCCAGAAGAAGATCCCTCTTTCATCGGGATGACAAAAGGGTAAAATATCTTTTACCTACTCCGTTAGCACCGTAAACTTAAAATCTAGGGGTTCAAAATTGCGGATCAGTTCATCAATAAAATGCTGTCCCCATTTAACATAAAACAAGCCAAAGTTTTCTGTGCGCTCCTGCAAGCCGTCTTTTGGGAAAATATCCGCTTTAATGTGTTCTACCTGCTCCAACCGGGTATGGTAGTTTGCTTTTTCGGCTTTTACCAGCTTTTTTTCCAGGTTATCAATGGCATGTTTCAGTCGGGCTTGCACGGCATCAGTTGAGGGAACCAGCGTGCTGTCAATTTTGTGGGCGCGCAGTTTTATTTTTTCAAAAACGCTGCTTAGTTCGCGCCACTCTTCGGTTAAACTTAAGGTATGTTTGCTGTGCTTTTTTACCCAACAATTTTTAATGTCGTCGCTACTTTTAAACAGATCGGCAGGGGCAAGTTCCATTTTTGCAATTTTGGATGCCGTTTCCTTCCCGATAACCAAACCAGAGTTTCTTAATATCAGTATCGGGAAATCAACCTTATAAAAATCAAAGTTTGATTTTAGCTCCAGCCAGTAAACCACCTCAGCACCGCCGCCAATGTAAGCTATATTGGGCAAAATACATTCCTGGTAAAGCGGGCGCATTACCACATTCGGACTAAATCTTTCCGGATATTGTTTAATTTCCTGCTTTAATTCAGCTTCCGTAAAACGGATCTCGCTATTCAGTACCTGGTAGCTGTCGTTTTCAAAAACAATGCGCTCGCGCAAACCATCTAACAGGTAAAAGAAGTTTATTTCGCGTGGGTTTACCTGGATATGAACACCCAGCTGATGCAACTGTTCATTAGTGGCGCTGATGTTTTTAAAGCTGTTTTGCTCAATAATATCACGCTTAATGATAGACGCAAACTGTTTTTTAAACCGATGATCATCAGCATCAATAATTACCAAACCATACTGACCAAATAGTGCGTTTACCAGGTAACGGGTAGCATCGGCCAGTTTATCAAATTTGGTGTAGGCTGTTTCTACTATTGTTGCAAGCTCGCTGGCATGATCGTTTATCCCCAAAGCGCCTTTATACTGGTTTATAGCCTGGCGCATAGTTTCGGGGTTAATACGCCCGGTAGCGCCGTAGGCTTCATACCACCAGTGCACTTTTTTGCCGCCAATATTGGTATAGTTAATCTCAGCAAAGTCGTGGTCTTCGGATGCCATCCAGTAAACCGGAACGAAGTTTTTATCGGGGAATTGTTCTTTTAGCTGGCGCGATAATTTAATGGCCGTTACAATTTTATAAATAAAATACAGCGGCCCGGCGAAGATATTGAGTTGATGGCCGGTGGTTACGGTATAGGTGTTTTCTTTTGATAAAAGGTCGATATTTTTCCAAACCAATGGCCATTCTTCAGTACTATAAAACCGTTTATCTTCTTTAAGATCAATGCCATATTGATGATCTAAAACGGTGGCCAATATATCGCGATCGGCTATTACTTTTTTATTTTTCAATAAATCAGCAAAGCCCTGCATATCGGGCCGGTGACTATAAAACGAGCGAAGTTCAGGAATATCATCCAGGTAGTTGGATATGGTTTGGGAGAAGTATCCCGTTTCTTTGTAGTCTATACAGGCTGAGTCCATTGTTGATTTCTAATTTGCGCCACCGCTAAAGCTAAGGCGTCACGCGGTCGGATGTTCGATTTCGGATTTTGAAATCCAATTTCGGGACAAACTTATGAGCATCTTTTAAATGCTAAGGTCGAATTTAGATTTTTAAATTTCTAAAATGGAAATCAGGGAAATAAAAACTGTTTATTTTACAATATGTCCATAAAGATCAAAGTCTTCGGCAGTATCGATCTTTACATTCACAAAGCTGCCAACGGTTGCATAATCAATGCTGGCATCAATTAAAACCTCGTTATCTACCTCGGGCGAATCGTATTCGGTACGGCCAACAAAGTAATCGCCGTCTTTTTTATCAATCAACACTTTATAGGTGTGGCCAATTTTCTCCTGGTTTTTATCAAAGCTGATGCCTTGCTGAATTTCCATAATAGCATCGGCACGTTCCTGTTTTACTTCATCGGGAACATCATCAACAAGGGAATGGGCATGTGTTTTTTCTTCGTGCGAGTAGGTGAAGCAGCCCAGGCGATCGAATTTGGTTTCTTCAACCCATTGCTGCATCTCTTCAAAGTCCTGCTGTGTTTCGCCGGGATAGCCGGTAATCAGCGTAGTACGCATCGCAATGCCGGGCACTTTATCGCGTATTTCGTTTACTACATCAATGGTTTTTTGTTTGGTGATACCACGGCGCATTGATTTCAGCATATTATCGCTGATGTGCTGCAATGGCATATCCATGTATTTGCAGATATTATCGCGCTCATTCATCACATCCAGAATCTCCATCGGAAAGCCGGAAGGATAAGCATATTGCAGCCTGATCCACTCTACGCCGTTTACATCAGACAGGCGGCGCAGCAATTCATCCAGATTACGTTTGCCATAGAGATCTAATCCGTAATAGGTTAAATCCTGGGCAATTAATATCAGTTCTTTGGTGCCGTTTTTAACCAGGTTTTGGGCATCCTTTACCAACTGATCAATTGGCTGACTTAAATGTTTGCCGCGCATCAGCGGGATAGCACAGAAGGAGCATGGGCGGTTACAGCCCTCGGCAATTTTAAAATAAGCAAAGTGGGAGGGGGTGGTCAATAAGCGCTCACCAATTAACTCGTGCTTATAATCGGCACCTACTGATTTCAGCAGGTTTTGCAGATCGTTAGTACCAAAATAGGCATCAACGTTAGTAATCTCTGCTTCCAGCTCGGGTTTGTAACGTTCAGAAAGGCAGCCGGTAACAATCACCTTGCCTACCTTGCCCTGATCTTTCAGCTCGCTGTATTGTAAAATGGTATCGATAGATTCCTGCTTGGCGTTATCGATAAAACCGCAGGTATTAATTACAATAATATCGTCCTTGCCCACCTTTTCAGCCTCATGCACCACATCAAAATGGTTACCTTTAAGTTGACCCATCAGGATCTCAGAATCGTAAATATTTTTGCTGCAGCCCAGGGTAACCACGTTTACACGTGGTTTTGATTTTACTACAGGCTTACTAATTTCTTTTGTCCTCATTGCACCACTATCCATGCGTCATTGCTTCGTACCTCGCAATGACGGTATTTAATATTTTATTGTTTAAAAAGGCTATCAACAAACGCCTGACGATCAAATAACTGCAGATCATTCACGCCTTCGCCAACGCCAATATATTTTACGGGAATTTTAAACTGATCAGATATACCTATTACCACACCACCTTTTGCCGTGCCATCCAGTTTGGTTAAGGCCAGGGCGTTAACATCGGTAGCTTCGGTAAATTGTTTGCATTGCTCAATGGCATTTTGCCCGGTTGAGGCATCAAGCACCAATAAAATTTCATGCGGTGCACCAGGTACTACCTTTTGCATTACGTTTTTTATTTTGGTGAGCTCATTCATCAACCCGATTTTGTTGTGCAAGCGGCCGGCGGTATCTATAATCACCACATCATCCTCATTTGCTACTGCAGAGCGCAAAGTATCATAAGCAACAGAAGCGGGATCAGATCCCATGGCCTGTGCTACTACTTTTACGCCAACACGTTCGCCCCAAAGTTGTATTTGGGCCACCGCCGCCGCGCGGAAGGTATCGGCTGCGCCTAAAACTACTTTGTTGCCAGCTTCTTTAAGTTTGTTGGCCAGTTTGCCAATAGTGGTGGTTTTACCAACGCCATTAACACCTACCACCATAATTACATATGGTTTGTGGCTGCCGTACTCAAAGTTTACAAAATCATTGCTGTTGTTTTCGGCAAGTAGCTGTTGGATCTCGTCCTTAAGCAGTTTGTTTAGCTCGGATGTGTTTACATATTTATCCTGAGCAACACGCGCCTGTATACGGTCGATGATTTTTAGCGTGGTTTTAACGCCTACGTCTGATGTTACCAAAACTTCTTCCAGTTCATCCAGCACATCATCATCAACAGTTGATTTGCCTGCAATTACTTTGGTGATCTTTGAAAAAAAGTTATCCTTGGTTTTTTCCAGGCCGGTATCCAACGCCTCTTGTTCTTGCGGCGTGTTTTCCTTTTTTTTGAAAAAATCGAATAATCCCATGTTTTTCTATGTGCAAATTTCAGATGTGCAAATGTGCGGATTTTAAATGTTCAGATTATAAGCAAATTTCAGATGTGCAAATGTGCGGATTTTAAATATTCAGATTATAAGCAAACTGACATAATTAAAGTTTCATTTTACTTTAAAATCATTTGCATATCTGCACATTCACTTATTTGCACATTTTCACATTCACCTATTTGCACATCAATATTATATCAACAAAAAAAGCCTTCTCGTAATAAACAAGATGGCTTTTATATATTTTATCAAGTAACCGGGTTTATTTTCCGGAAATTGCGTCCTTAACGTTATCGTTAGGCACAATTTGTTCTTTAAATGAATAAGCTCCTGTTACAGGCGACTTAATCATTGTGATTACTTTTGAATATTCTTTTCCTTTACCTGCTACTTTCAGGGTTGCAACTACTTTCTTTGCCATGTTGTTTTAAATTATGGTTATTAATTAAATAATAACGATTACTTAATTTCTTTGTGAACTGTCACTTTTCTCAATACCGGGTTGAATTTCTTTAATTCTAACCTTTCAGTTGTATTTTTCTTGTTCTTGGTAGTAATGTAGCGAGACATACCAGGCATGCCGCTTGTTTTATGCTCGGTGCATTCTAAAATTACCTGAACTCTGTTGCCTTTCTTAGCCATTTTCTTTTATTTTTAGAAGTGATTGTTAATACAGACAAGTATCACTACTGGCCCATCACTACTCATCTATTAAATGTATCCTTTTTTAACAAATTTATTGATACATGCAGTTATACCGTTTTTGCTGATAGTTTTAACAGCAGAAGTAGATACCTTTAAGGTAATCCATTTATCTTCTTCAGGAATATAAAACTTCTTAAGTTTTAAGTTTGGATGAAATCTGCGTTTGGTTTTAACGTTTGAGTTAGAAACGTTGTTACCAACTAAAGATCCTTTTCCTGTTAGATCACAAATTCTTGACATGACAAATCTTTTTAATTATCCCCTTTTGTAAAGAGTTTGCAAATATCAGGATTTTATGTGAATTAGGCAATACTGTTTTGAAAATATTTTTGAAATTTATTTGATTTTGTTATTGTACGGATTATTTCCGTATATTTACCGTTGGAGAAACTTTTATGGAAAAGCAATTAACGCTATCGGAGAAAGCCCGGTTTGATGCGAAAATACCCAAAGCCCAAAAGCAACTTTTTGAATATGCAGCCAGTTTAGGAGGGTTTAGAACACTGACAGATTTTATTATGAATGCAGTGCAGGAAAAAGCCAATGCTATTATTGAGGAGCATAATACCATCCTGGCATCAGAAAAAGATCGTGAAATATTTTTTGATGCATTGATGAATCCCCCAGGCCCCAATCAAAAATTACGTGACACTGCCCAACGCTACAAAATATTTATGCAGGAGAATAAATGAGCGTCAAAATAGAACTGCTGAACTCTTCTTTAAATAAAAAGGCTTTTAGCTGCGGCAAAGTGATGTTGGATAATTACCTGCATATGCAGGCAATCCAGGATGTTAAACGAAAACTATCTGTAGTTTTTGTGTTGACTGAGGAAACCACAATAAAAGGTTACTATACACTTTCCAGCTCATCCGTCCCCGTCGAAATGATGCCGGAGGCGATTAGGAAAAAAATGCCAGGCTCTTATAAAGCGCTGCCGGTAACCTTGTTGGGGCGATTGGCGGTCGATGCAAAATTTAAGGGAAAGGGCTTAGGCGGTATCTTGTTAATAGATGCCCTGAAACGAAGCTTTGCTGTTGCTGGTGAAAGTTTAGGATCAATTGGAGTGGTTGTTGACCCCTTAGATGATGATGCGGTTGCCTTTTACAATAAATTTGGCTTTATCCTGTTGCCCGACAGTGGAAAGATGTTTCTGCCGATGGCGGATATAGCACAGTTGGGTTTGTAATTTCTCTGGGCAACTCTCAAAACATTGTGGACGTATGTGTAATTGACAGATGTTTTCAGCATAGTTGAATTGTATACCGATAAAGAAAATTTTAAAAAGATGTTGTGACTTTTTAAAATTTGACAAAATCTTTTTTTGATATAACCAGTTATTCAGGAAAATTGTAATTTACGCCCACCAATTAATATGGCAATGAAAACCCCGATGAAGATCAGCTCATTTGAAGAATACCACCAGGTTTATAAGCACAGTGTTGAACAGCCCGAACAATTTTGGGAAGGCATAGCCAATAATTTTTTATGGCGCAAAAAATGGGATAAAACACTGGAGTGGAATTTTACTGAGCCTAAAATAAAATGGTTTCAAGGCGGAAAGCTGAATATTACTGAGAATTGCCTCGACCGTCACCTGGAAGCATCGGGTGATAAACCGGCTATTATATGGGAACCCAATGACCCAACAGAACATCACCGGGTATTAACTTACAGGCAGCTTTATGAAAAGGTTTGCCAGTTTGCCCATGTGCTTAAAAACAATGGTGCCAAAAAAGGCGATCGTATTTGTATTTATATGCCGATGGTGCCCGAACTGGCTATTGCTGTTTTGGCTTGCGCCCGGATAGGAGCCATCCATTCGGTTGTTTTTGGTGGATTTTCCGCACAATCCATCGCCGACAGGATAAAAGATGCCGAATGCAATATTGTTATTACTGCTGACGGGGGCTATCGTGGCAACAAAGAAATTCCGCTAAAAAGCATTATTGACGATGCGCTGGTACAATGCCCGTCGATAAAAAAATGTATAGTACTTACCCGTAGCCGTACGCCTGTATCAATGATAAAGGGCCGCGACGTTTGGTGGGAAGATGAAATTAAGAAAGTAGAGACCCAGGGCAATAACAACTGCGAAGCCGAAGAAATGGACGCCGAGGATACCCTGTTTATATTATATACATCGGGCTCTACCGGCAAGCCAAAGGGTGTTGTGCATACCTGCGGCGGCTATATGGTTTATACCGGTTACACTTTTGCTAATGCGTTTCAATACAACCAGGGTGAGGTATATTTTTGTACTGCCGATATCGGCTGGATAACCGGGCACTCATATATTGCTTATGGGCCACTTACACAGGGGGCTACTTCGGTGCTGTTTGAAGGCGTGCCAACTTATCCTTCACCTGCCCGTTTGTGGGATATAGTTGAAAAATATAAAGTGAACATTCTTTACACTGCACCAACCGCTATCCGCTCGTTAATGAGTTTTGGCGATGATTTATTAAAAGGTAAAGACTTTAGCTCACTTAAGAAATTAGGCTCAGTAGGTGAGCCTATAAATGAAGAAGCCTGGCACTGGTTTGATGAAAAAATTGGTCAGGGGAAATGCCCTATTGTTGATACCTGGTGGCAAACAGAAACCGGTGGTTTTATGATATCGCCCATAGCTGGCGTTACACCAACTAAACCTGGCTATGCTACTTTGCCGCTGCCTGGTATACAGCCTATACTGGTTGATGAAAACGGCAAGGAAATAGAAGGCAATGGCGTAAACGGTAATTTATGTATCAAATTCCCATGGCCGGGCATGCTGCGCACTACTTATGGCGATCACGAGCGCTGCCGGACCACTTATTTTGCTACCTACCACGATTTGTATTTTACAGGCGATGGTTGCTTACGCGATGATGATGGTTACTATCGCATTACCGGTCGTGTTGATGATGTGTTGAATGTCTCGGGTCACCGTATTGGTACTGCCGAGGTGGAAAATGCCATCAATATGCACAGTAGTGTAGTTGAATCGGCAGTGGTAGGTTATCCGCATGATATTAAAGGACAAGGCGTATATGCCTACGTAGTTTGCCCTAATCAGCATGGCGACGAGGAGCTGACCCGTAAGGATATTATGATGACGGTATCGCGTATAATTGGTGCTATAGCTCGTCCGGATAAAATTCAGTTTGTTTCGGGATTACCTAAAACACGCTCTGGAAAAATTATGCGCCGCATATTGCGCAAAATAGCAGAAGGAGATACTGCCAATTTAGGAGATACTTCTACGCTGCTTGATCCGGCGGTTGTGGAGGAAATAAAGGCAGGAGCGTTGTAAGTAATCATTCATAATTCTGCTTTGCGTTTAAATAGTCGGGTATAATTCATAAATTTGTTATTGAACAATAACACTTATATAAATGTCAACACTTACCATTCACCCGAAAGATGAAGCACAAGAAAGGGCGCTTAAGGCAATTTTTGATGCATTTAGTGTAAAGTATGAGAAAGAACTTGATGAGACGGAATACCTGATGTCGAGCGAAGCTAATCGTAAAGCTTTGGATAAAAGTATTCAGGAATTAGGGGCCGGAAAGGGTGTGAAATTATCCCTTGACGACCTATGGAAATAGTTTTCTCAAACGAAGCTTTAGAAAATATTGAATATTGGAAGAAAAGCGGGAACAGGAAAGTGATGGAAAAAATAACGTCACTTATCGAAGATATACAACGTACTCCATATGAAGGATTAGGTAAACCTGAACCATTGAAGCATAATTGGAATGGTTATTGGTCGAGACGGATAACAAGCGAGCATCGGCTTGTTTACAAAGTAGAAAATGAAACTATCTTAATTGCTCAATTACGTTTCCACTATTAATAAACTCCTTATAAAAACCATAATGATGTTACAGATGTTATTCAAATACATCTTAAATAAAAAACATCATGGATAAATTACAATTAAAAGGCGGTTGGAATGAGATCAAAGGGAAAATAAAACAAGCTTACGGCGATTTGACTGACGATGATCTGATTTACGAAGAAGGCAAAGATGATGAGACGTTAGGGAAGCTTCAACAAAAAACAGGTAAATCACGCAGTGAGCTGGTGAAGTGGATTAATAGCTTATAAAGCATTAAGCGTTTTAAAAAAGGGAATGGCCAAATGAGCTATTCCCTTTTTTAATATTTGGTGTTCGGGAATGTATTTTATCAATCATGAAGGCATCGTCCCGCTCATGGCCGCGGGGGCCTAGTCACTTTTTCCTTAGATGAAAAAGTAACCAAAAAATCAAGTCAGAAAAAAGCTTCAGCCGCACAGGCCATACTCCCGGCCCGCTTTTCTGACAAGCCTTGCCCGCACTTGATCCGGCAACAAGCGATATTTCATTCCTAAATTAATTTTCTTTTCTTCAGCAGATAAGCTTCGGACGAAATCGGGTAAAACAATGGTGGCCTTGAGCGGGATAATGTTTTTACGACCACAAAGTTATTTTAAATATTAAAAGCTTTTTTGTTGATAGATGTAACACGGCAACTGTTTTTGTGTCGGTTAATTATATCTTTATTAAAAATAGCCATGCCTGCACAAACCGAACCATCAGCCCTTATACCCGATTCTTCAAAAAAAATCAATTATATCGATCATTTGAAAGTTGTATTAACCATTTTGGTGGTGCTGCATCATTCCTTCATCACTTATGGCGCTCCTGGTGGCTGGTATTACAATCAAAAAACCACCCATATCGGTGCCCTTATTCCCATGACTATGTTTGTGGCTATTAACCAGGCCTTTTTTATGGGATTTTTCTTTTTCCTTTCGGCTTATTTTATCACCTCATCATATCAAAAAAAGGGAGCCAAACAGTTTGTGCTCGACAGATTAAAAAGACTAGGTATTCCACTGGTGTTTTATTCATTTATTTTGTCGCCGGTAATGATTTACCTGGTCTATTATTTTGGAGAAGGGCATCATATCGGCTTTTTGCAGTTTCTGAGTGGCTTTGACGATTGGATTGATTTTGGCGTACTCTGGTTTGTTGCAGCTTTATTATTATTTACCCTTATTTATGTGCTTTGGCAAGGTGTTGTAAAACCCCGACCTACCAGAACCCTTGCTGTGCCCTCAGCAGGGATGATTGTTTTATTTGCGGTATTGATTGGTGTTTTGAGCTTTTTGGTAAGATTAATATTTCCTGTGGGCCGGGTGTTAAAACCAATAGGGTTTCAACTGGGTCACTTTTCGCAGTATGTGACGTTGTTTGTGCTGGGTTTAACAGCTTACAAAAATGAGTGGTTAACTCAATTGCCTTATCGTACAGGTAAACAAACGCTGGTATTGGTTGTGGTATTGATTCTGTTTTTCCCGGTATTTTATATCATCAAACAACTAACCAATATGCCGCTGGATTGGTTTAATGGCGGTTTTCACTGGCAGGCATTGTTGTACGCAGTTTGGGAGCAGGTAATCGGTTTCAGTATAATTACCGTTTTACTTACCTTCGGAAAACGGTGGTGGAATAATTCATCAGCTTTGCTGAGTAAATTTTCCCGCTATACTTTTGCGGTTTATATTTTTCACCCGTTGGTGCTTATCTCGCTGGCTTTGTTGGCAACAGATTGGGCCATTGATCCATCGGTAAAGTTGTTGATAGTTGCGCCATTGGCTGTAATTGGCAGCTTTTTGCTGGCATCGGTAGTTGTGTTGATACCGGAGGTGAAGAAGATAATATGATTGGGGTTTTATTGCTTAAATATTTGTTCCAAATCGAATGAGAAACCATTGATTATTAGCGAGTTTAACTGCTCTGGTTTTTGTGCTTTTTGATGGAGAAAGTAAGTTCCGTCTTTTAGTACATACAGCTCTGCATTTTCGGCGATGGGATCAATGATGATGTATTCCTTTACGCCATATTTTTCGTAAATGTCTTTTTTTTGGCGGAGATCATAATAGGCGTTAGAAGGCGAGAGGATCTCAATAACCAGGTCCGGAGCACCCTCGATGCGGTCCTTTATAATTTCAGCTTTTCGGTTCTCTTTTATGTAAAGTATATCGGGTTGAAAAACATTGCCCTCATCTAATTTAACATCCATTGGCGCACATACCAGGAAGCCGTTATCGTTTATGCTGTTTAAATAATTAAACATGGCATTAACAATTCTAAGTGAAATAACCTGGTGTAAAGGAATAGGCGAAGGCGACATAACTAAATCATTATTGATCAATTGAAAAGGCGCACCTTCTTCCAGCAGCATGTAATCTTCCGCGGTGTATTTCTTTTTCTTTTCAACAGTAAGCATAATCAAATATAAGTAATTTTGCTGCCAATGAAAAACACCAAACCCACCATACTGGTAGTAAATGACGATGGCATTACCGCGCCGGGCATAAAAGCTTTAATGGATACCATGGCCGAAATTGGCCGCGTAGTGGTAGTAGCGCCTGATAGTCCGCAATCGGGCATGGGGCATGCCATTACCATTGGCAAACCGTTGCGATTGGACAAGGTTGATATTTACGAAGGCATTGAAATGTATCGTTGCAGCGGCACCCCGGTTGATTGTGTGAAGCTAGCGGTAAATAAAATATTTAAAGGTCAAAAGCCTGATCTGTGTGTTTCGGGTATTAATCATGGTTTAAATAATTCTATCAATATATTGTATTCGGGCACCATGTCGGCCGCGGTTGAGGGGGCTATTGAAGGGATCCCGTCTATCGGGTTTTCTTTGGATGACTATACTTTGCAGGCCGATTTTAGTCACAGCTTAAAATTTGTAAAAGAAATTGCGTTGCAGGTATTGGCTAACGGATTACCAACTGCTACTTTGCTGAATGTGAATTTTCCGGCTACGCATCATATAAAAGGTATTAAAATATGTCGCCAGGCCAATGCCAAGTGGGCCGAAGAATTTGACGAGCGCATGGATCCGCATAAGCGCCCCTATTATTGGTTAACCGGCGTGTTTCAATTGAATGATGGCGGCGAAGATACCGATGTTTGGGCACTGGAGCATGATTATGCCTCCGTTGTTCCGGTACAGTTTGATATGACGGCTCATCATGCCATACCGGCATTGCATGGCTGGAAATTTAATGTGTAATTTATGCTAAAAAAAAATAACCTGCCCTTTGGCATCCTGATTGGTTTAATATTTCCGACTCTCGCCTTTATAGCGGCTTACCTGTTGCGCTATAATGTTTATATTATTAACAAACCCGGCATACCTTATTTTATAGCTATTGCTTTAAACCTGATACTGATCCGCGTCGGCTCAAAAAAGGAATTGGATCAAACGATAAAAGGAATAATGCTGGCAACCTTTGTTTGTATGGTAGTAGTTTTTCTGTTTAAAATTCACCCGATAAGATGAGATATTACCTGGTAGCCGGCGAAGCTTCGGGCGATTTGCACGGGGCTAATTTGATGAAAGCGCTGAAAGAACGCGACCCGCAAGCCGAATTTCGTTTTTTTGGCGGCGATTTGATGCTGGCCGAGGGCGGAACGCTGGTTAAGCACTTTGCGGATATGGCTTATATGGGCTTTTTTGAAGTGGCAGCCAATTTGAACGCTATTTTAAAAAACATGAAGTTTTGCAAGCAGGACATTGCTGCCTGGCAACCGGATGTTTTGGTGCTGATTGATTTCCCTGGGTTCAATTTAAAAATAGCAGAATTTGCCAAAAACAACGCGTTATTGGTTTGCTATTACATATCGCCCAAGGTTTGGGCCTGGAACCAGAAACGGGTACTGAAAATAAAAAAGGTGGTTGATCACCTGTTTTGTATCCTGCCTTTTGAGGTTGATTTTTATAAGGCATGGGGCATGCAGGTTGATTATGTGGGCAATCCGCTGCTTGATGCTGTTTCGGCCTTTAAACCTGATGAAGCATTTTTTGAACATCACCAGCTATCGCCCTCAAAAAAAATAATAGCATTGCTGCCCGGAAGCCGTAAACAGGAGATTTTGCGTTTGCTGCCGCCGATGACCAGCATAACAGAAAAATTCCCGGATTATCAGTTTGTAATTGCAGGCGCACCATCGTTTCAAAAAGAATATTATGATGAGTTTGTGGCAGGGAAAAATATCCCTGTTGTATTTAATGCCACCTATGATTTACTGACCCATGCAGAAGCTGCCATTGTAACCTCGGGTACGGCTACTTTAGAAACTGCTTTGTTTAATGTGCCGCAGGTGGTGGTTTATAAAGGTCACCCTATATCCATAGGCGTTGCGCGGATGGTAGTAAAAATCAAGTTTATATCGCTGGTTAACCTGATAATGGATAGCCTGGTGGTTAAAGAGCTGATACAACAGGACAGTTCGCCCGAAAAAATAGGTGACGAATTAAATGCTTTGCTTCACAATGAAAGCTATCGTAAACAAATGCTTCATAATTACGATTTGCTGGATGAAAAGATGGGCAACGCCGGCGCGTCGGCCAAAACAGCCGGATTGATTATCAAATACGCCACAAAAAAATAGAGCCCTGCATTTGCAAAGCTCTATCGTTTTCATAGGTGGTGTAGTAGAAAATAGGTAGATGTATATATGGATGGTCAGGCAACTGACAATGTTGATTGTACCATAGCCTGTCTCTTGCTTTTTAAAAACGGATTTTTATTTAAAAATGCGTTTAAGTCGTTCATTAATAAGCTCTTCAGTTCGTTGTCAAAACGTGCTACTAATTTGCTTGTTGCTGGTTTATTATTATAAGTTTTCATAGATAGTAGTTTTTATTTGTCTTTAGTTTCGTTGTCTTCGTCGGTTGTTAAATTATCTTTTCTGCGTTTGGCTTCTTTATATTGACGTAATAATTGTTCTTTATCCCGTTCATCCGAACTCATCGCAGGTTCAACCGGGTTTTCCCATTTCTTCTCTTCGTTTTCGTTATGCTTTTTACTTTCGTTTTGCATTCCTCTGCGTTTGACAAGGTACATTCCAAATCAGTGCCAAAGTTTTTTACTCCTTTATTAAAAGCACAACATTATATACGATTTTGATGGGCTATGGATGTTGTTAACTGTAAAAAAGTTTTTTTTAAGAATATTGAGCATAAGCGATCTATCAAGCAGTGTATAATAATATATACACTATTAAGCACTAACTGCTGTTTTTTCTGGTTTTGGATGATTAGCAAAATGGATAATCAACGTTATGGCGGAAATTGCCAGGCCTGTAAAACACACGCCATTCCACTGATAGTTTTTCCATAACAACGTAGCTGCGGCTGTTCCGGCTGACCCGCCGATGAAATAAGTTACCATATAAATAGTATTGATACGGTTACGAGCCTCGGGCCGCAAAGCAAAAATGATAGACTGATTGGAAATATGCGTAGCCTGTACACCCATATCCAAAACTATTACGCCTATTACCAGGCCGGCAATGCTATGAGCCGAGAAAATAAAAATTATATAAGAAACGAAGATGAGCAACAATGTATAGCCCGATAGTTTGTAAGCATCCATTTTATCGCTCAGGCGGCCCATCAATCCGGCGGCTATGGCACCGAAGGCGCCAATCAATCCAAACTCACCGGCAACATCGCTGCCCATATTGAAATTTTGTTTTAATACAAATACAATGGTGGTCCAAAACGCGCTGAAGCAGGCAAAGCACAAGGCGCCACGTAGTGAGGCGAGTCTTAATTTAGGCTCCTGTTTTACCAGGTGGATAAGCGAAAGCATTAGCTTTTTATAGCTTTCGTTATAATCGGGCTCAACCTCGGGCAAAAAGAAACCAATCATCAGCCACATTAACAGCATAATACCGGCAGCAATATAAAATACAGCCCTCCATCCCAAATATTCGCCAATAAAACCACTAAAGGTTCGGGAAAGTAAAATGCCTATTAACAGGCCGCTCATAATTACGCCTATTTTTTTACCTCTTTCGCTTGGTTTAGCCAGGTGTGCAGCCATAGGTACCAGTAATTGGGGTATCATGGATGACGCACCCAAACAAAAACTGGCCAATATTAATATACCGATACTTTGTGCCGATGCGGTAAGAATCAGCGAAAGTATTATAAACGCAAAAATAATAACCATTAAACGTTTCCGTTTTACCATGTCGGCAAGCGGCACAATAAACAGCATACCGGTGGCATAGCCCAACTGTGTAAGCACAGAAACCTGACCAACTTTAGCTTTGCTAACGTGAAAGGTGGCTGCAATATCCTCGAGCAAAGGCTGGTTGTAATACAGGTTAGCCACTACCAACGCGGTAGCAACCGTCATTATCCATAAAGTTAAACTGGTTAGTTCGGGATGTTTTTTGGTGGATGAGGCTGTGGTCATGACATTGTGCGTGTTTATTGGCAAAATTGTTAAAGCATTTTTACAAACGTGTTTGATTTAAGCAATTTTTTTATGCTGATTCTTTATAAAATGTAATAATAGGCGCATATGCGGGATGATTTTTCGCTGTGTTTTTATTAATCTTCGGTTTTTGGGAACAATGATGGTTTGGTTTTAAAAAATGAAATATAAATTAACTATCATGTTTTTATTAAAAAGAAGTTAATTTTTTCAAAAAGCACCAATATTGGCAGGTGTTTTTTTAAAAATAAGTCGATAAATTAACATAGACTTCAAAATTTGGTTACAATTTGAATTTATTTATCAATTTATTGTTCATTTATTAACTTAATTTTTAATGAAAATAAAAAATGAGTAAAAATAATTCGATAAAATGTTGATTTTTTATGCCGTCAAGGCATTTTAATTAGGTAATATAATTTTTTTGAAAAAATTGTTATATTTTTAATAAAATGTTTGTATTTTTGAGAAGTAAACGGGGGTAGAATGGTTTTTTACAAAAATATTACAAAAAAACCTTCTCAGTATTGAAACTTAGTGTTAACTTTACACCGTTAAAACATTAAAAAAGTCTTCTCATAATTTAGGTTTATAATTGGTTAGTAAAGGCCCCTGCCCATCAGGGGCTTTACTTATTTTAAGGGTTTTGGTTTTTGCAAGCGCAGTCCATAAATATGAAATACGAAAGCACAAGCCTGATTAAAAACCCTTATTTAAAAAACTGAATTTGGTATTCTATATCTTTTTGCTACTTTTGCCATCCGCAAAAGGGGGATTACAAATAAACAAGGGGGATTAGCTCAGCTGGCTAGAGCGCTTGCATGGCATGCAAGAGGTCATCGGTTCGACTCCGATATTCTCCACCCACTCAAAACCCCTCTAAAATCGACGTTTTAGAGGGGTTTTTTATGATTTTTGGGGTAATTTTAGCAGTTTACCAGCCCGATTTCAGCACGTGTATTTTCTTCTAAAACTGCGATTTTTCAGCGTTTAGCTTGTTTTTTTATCAATTTAAGCTTTCTTTCAGCACTCCTTTTTTTCACATCCTCTTCAAATTGCTGCTTTTTAGTTCGTTTTTTTACTGGGACAACGGGTTGAAGTACTTCTTTTAGTATTTCTTTCGCAGCTTCTTTAGTATCAAATTGACTTTCCTGTTTTATTTGAGTGGATTTTATTTCTTCCCGTACTTTAGTAAGTTCTTGAAATATTCTTTGCAGGTCGGGGGACGTTTCTTCTTTTAAATTTATTACGTGTTCATAAAGCTGCGTAACCATGTTTTCAATAGGCAGGTCTATCCCTAATATACCGTCATCGTAACGTATCGGCTTAAAATGTGGATTAAATGTGTCAATGTAGGCTTCCCCAAAGTTATTTATCAGGTCAAAACACATGGCTAAATTATTTTCATCATAAGCGCCGGGGTGATTATCTTTCACCCAATTTATAAACTCCAAAACATCGTAATAGTAATTGAACTTATCGAACGGGTCAAGTTTTTGTTTTAATGGATAGATTGTACCGTTTAAAACAAATTGTATGCCCCTAATATTTTCTAAAATTGTTTCCTTCATTGACTTTATTAACTGCTAAAATACCGGGTCGTTGCCGTTTGTCGGTGTCGTAAAAAAATCAATTGCTTTCTAAAATATTTATTCAAGTATGATTCCGTACAGCGTATCCAGTAATAGTCAAAATTAGAAAATCTCCCCAAAAACCAAACCGGGCCCGAAAGATAATTTTTTCATTTTTTGCTTAAATAATTAACTAATTAACAAGTAGTTACATGACAACTTAAACAATATTCTATTTATGAACTTGACACCGGAAATTTACGAACTATTTTTGCAAAGGGTGTGAAAAATCATTGCGGGGAATATAGAAAAAATAGGCTTTAAGCGCAGCTATGCCTTATTAAATGTCAGCGTAAGAGGGATTGAGAAATGGAAATAAAGACAAAAATAATAAGGAGTATTTTCAATACGGATATTGAACGTATTAACGGTAAAAGAGCGAGCGATAGTAAAAGTCAACGAAAGGGCAGAGATTTAAAAAAAATCAATACTCAACTAAAAAAAGCTAACGAATATTTTTTACCAGTAAGAAAAGTATATCGCCGTGGCTTTTATGAGGGTCTAAGAAATAAAGACTTTAATCAATTTGTAACGCTGACGTGTAAGGATACGGTACATTTGGGCTGGTTAATTTATAGGACAAAATGCTTTATTAAAAGCCTTAATAACGAATCATTGATTGGTAACTATTTCGTTGTTTATGAACACAATGGCGACAATTATCATGTTCACATTTTGCTTTATACGGCTTTACGGGAAGGCTTAAAACAGGCTGTTTTAGAATGGAAGTATGGTACACAAAAAACGGTAGATGTTGACGACCAAGATTCAAAGGAAGCCCGTATCAGTTATTGCACTAAACAACTAATCCCCGATAGCGGCAGTCATAAAATTCAATCCCTTATTGATGCTTGGGATTTATACCTTACCCCTGAAATTGAGCATTGCGAAAATGAGTTAAATATAATCGTTGAGCCGTTTTTAGCCCCTGTAGCCGAGGCTGGAAATGACATAGGTATAGAGACTGCCAAGAAGCACAAAGTAGCTTCCCTGTCCCTGTTTGGCGGTTTTTTTTATATGCTCTGGATGATGGTAAAGGAACAATACCAATCCGTATGTACGGCACTTTTAACGGATGTCCGTATTTATAATAAAAGATATGGAACAATTAATAATACAGGGTAAAAAAGCATCGGCTTTTATGGATAAAATGGCTGAATTGGAACAAAAATTTAGTAATAAATACGTGGCGGGGGAGCTACACGATTATGTTAAACTTAACAAAGTTGACGACCGGATACAATTAATATTTATAAAGCCTGTCCCGGAGATGGTGCGTATTGCTTGTACCATGTGTTTTGTTGACACATTGCTATAATCTTATTTCATAAAAAGCAAATACGGCTCAATTTCTAACACCTTTGCAATAGCGTAAACAACGCTTATGGACGGATTGCTTTTTTGAAGCTCTAATCGGGAAATGACACTGTATTCTATGCCTATAAGGTCTGCAACATCCTCCATGCTAATCCCTTTTTGATTGCGGTAAAATCTTACATTTTTGGCAATTAACTCAATGGCTTCCGGGTCTTTAAACCGTGGTTTGTATTTTTCTGTACTACCCTTTGCCATCAGAGCAATTCTAAAAAAATCTAAAAACAGTAATTGAGGCTTTAAAGCCATAGTATTTTTTCGATATTTGATGAATAAAACCTTATTGAAATGTCGAAATCAAAAATTTGCATCGTATTATCTTTAGTATTGATGTTATTTTCATGTACACAACCTCAGAGTAAAGTATCTTCACAAGCCAAGTCTGAAACAAAGAAAATTGATACCGTTACTTACAAATCTGTAGTTATTGGTAACCAAGAATGGATGTCTGAAAACCTGAATACTTCACAGTTCAGGAACGGCGATACGATTATGCAAGCCAAGACAAATCAAGAATGGGAGAACGCTTTTCAATCAAAAACCGCTGCGTGGTGCTATTATAACAACAACCCTGAAAATGGAAAAAAGTACGGAAGGCTTTACAACCATTGGGCTGTTATCGACGGTAGAGGTTTAGCACCCAACGGATGGCAAATCCCTAATCAACAAGATTTTCAAAACTTAATTGACTATTTAGGAAGCGATAGTGCGGCGGTAATCCTTAAAAGCAAAACTGGCTGGCAAGAAGGAAATGGCTTGAACTCTGTCGGATTTAATGCCCTACCCGCAGGTGAAAGAGACGGCGGAATACTAATTAACAATGAGGATGGTAAATATGATAGTTGTAAATATATGGGACAACAAAGCTGCTTTTGGTCAAGCGATGCTACTGAATTTCAGTTATCATATTTTTATCCTGATAACAGAAGATTTTATTTAATTTCTCCATTGGTACAGGGTTTAGGATTATCAGTACGCTGTTTTAAACCTGTTAAAATAAGTGCCGTCAAAAATGAGCAACCACGCACTTTTAAATCCGTTAAAATCGGGAACCAAATTTGGATGGCGGAAAATTTGGATGTAAGTAACTTTCAGAATGGTGACTCAATAAGTGAAGCATCTACGTTAGAGTCCTGTAAACAATTAGGAGCAAATCAAAAACCATTATTTTGCTACTATAATAATAATACCAGTATAGGTAATCAGTACGGCAAGCTTTACAATTGGTATGCCGTAACAGATAAAAGGGGGTTAGCACCCAAAGGCTGGCATATACCCACTCGTGAGGAGTTTCAAATATTAAAAAATTATATCTCCACCGCCGATAGTGGAATTTTAGCAATATATGTTCATAGCCATAGTAAGGACAACGTTGCATCTATTCTTAGTAGCAAACAATATTGGAATGGAGTAAAAAACACCAATATATCAGGATTTAATGCCGTACCATCGGGTGAGCTAATTTATAATTTTGTCGGTAATGAGCCGTCATTTGGTGGAATTGGTGACATAGCATATTTTTGGGGAATTGATGCAGAATTCTCAATAGCGCCTGAATATAACGGGGATAATGTTAGAGTTTCTTCGGGTGATATTTTGCCAATGTCTTGTAAAGCTGTACGCTGCATCAAAGATAATTGATAACAATATAACTGTACCGTACCGTACTTTTACCCCGGTGTATGCGCACCATAATGGTACAAGTAATGATGCTGGCCGGAGGCCAGGATCATTACTTATTTAGGAATTGATATAATTTGCCGCACTTTATGCCGACCAACAGATGGGATATGCACTTTTTTTATTAAAAAGGGGGCTTAGTGCGAGAAATGAGACTTAAAAAATTTCTGAAAATTTGTTTTACCGTACTAATTGTATAAGATTACACTAAAAAATATCTTAATCTTAACTTTCGCAATTATGCAATCCCTAACCTTTAACATACAAGGTTCAAGTATCGAACCATACGAAGTAATATTTTATTTAATTGATGGCAAACTTTCAGGTAGCTGCACGTGTGCTGCCGGACAAGTAAGCAAGTATTGCAAACATCGTCTGGAACTTTTACAGGGCGATGCTAAAGCTGCTATCAATTTAAACAACAGCGACCATATAACAGCAATAAAATGGTACAGCAGTAGCGACCTTAAAGCGAAAGTCGATGAGTTGAATAATATAAAAAAAGAGATTGAAGCTTTGAAGAACAAACAAAAATCTGCCGAAACAGCTCTATCAAAATTAATCAGCAGATAATAAATGAAAATATGAAACGAATTTACTTTATGGCATTTAGGCGTTATTAACAATCATCTATCAAGATAGACTTATGACCCCCGCAGACCTTTGGAAACTTAACGCCGACGATTTCAACAAATGGAGAAATGAAAACGATTTGAAAAGACTCTTCGAGCATTTTCAAGTCAAACTTCCGAACTTTGCTGATTGGTTAGGTGAATTTAACTTTACCGTTGATTTTATTTTAAAAACAAATCAGCCGGGTGGTTTTTTTTATTGGAAATCCGAAACCATTTTATTTGAAAGTACTGATGATGAAACAGGTAAATTATCTTATTTATTTATTCCAATTGAAACAAAAAGTCAATCAGAAAAGCTTACTGAATTAGAATCTAAGCCGGGTGAAAAAGCTTATCGTTTCAAACCATATTTATTGTGGGTTAAGCGAAAATTAAGGAAGCGAAACGTTGTACCTTCACGAAATGGTGGCGACTTGGATTCTTTCAGATACGTTATGAAATATCCAAGCAATCATCCCACACTTGTCGAATGTACAATTGCGCCGGATTTTACTGTATTAAAATTAGGTGGTACAAAAATTACAGGGCATAAAGATTTGGTCGGCAAAAATTTAGATTTCGTAAATCTTGATTATTTGGAAATCGGACTTGAGGAATGGTCACACTATGAGAGAAATATAATTTATTCATCGTGCGCTAATATAACCATAGACAGTTCAAAGCTAATATTTACTAATTTTTATGCTTGTGAATTTGACGACCTAACAATAAAAAACACAGAAATTCAAGGTGTGAATTTTATTCATTGCCAAATGTTCGGTGCCACTTTCGTAAATACAAAACTCTTTCATGTTCACTTTATAAAATCTTCAATTAGTTCCTTTAGCTTCGAAAAGGTTGATGTTAACGATATAGTTTATACTATTCCAAAATATGAGCATTACTATACAAATCGTGTTGGCATTTTTGGGGCGGTTATAGATAATTTTAAAAGATTTAGAGTTTTATACCAAAGTATAGGACAAAGACGTGAAGCCGCCGAAGCATACTATAATGAAAGGCTATATGAAATGAAATACAACTTAGGAAGCTTAAACCTCATGTACACTTATAAAATGATAAGAAAGCACGGGGTTGATTATTTTAAGCCGTTGGTTGTTGACGATATAAAAAAAATTAAAATCGGATTAGGTGGGTTAGTCTCTTATGTGATTTGGGGGTACGGAGAAAAGCCGCATAGAACCATTTTATTAGCGATAATAGTTATGTTTTTTTATAGCTTTATCTTTTATTTTTCTCATATTCAAAACATTTCTGGCAACTATACTGACTCGCTTTATTTATCATCAATCCTTTTTTCCACATTAGGATTTGGTGATTATACACCGGTACAAACTGGTAGCTTTAAGCTTATATTATCGTCGGAAGCTTTATTAGGTGCCTTTTTTTATGGATTATTTATAGCTGGTTATTCAAATAAAGCTAAATACTGAGTTGAATCAATAAAAGAGAAAGGGCGAACAGTTTTTTCTTTGTTTTATTCAAATAGCTGGCACTTCTAAATGTTTAGTATCGGTAAAGGTGCCTAACTTTTTAAGGTATATTTCAGTCATAGAAATGCTACCATGACGGTTAGCTTTCATTATTTGAGATAACGTCCAGCCAGCATTGTATTTTTTGATGTTAGAGGTGTGTTTAAAGCTGTATAAGTCGTATCCTTTGTTGGTTATGCGCTCACTGGTCTTAATATGGGGATTGTCGATGACATCTTGTTTATCGATATTGTTTAAAGCCGTCATGAGTTTCTGATACGGTGTATTAATCCCTACCTGTTTTTTACCAACAATGTCCATAGTCGACCCGGTTAAATAGTATTCTTGCGGAAATTGAGAAAGGTTTAACTTTTCAAGTTCCTTAATAAAGTTCCTGTCAATTTCTATAATTTGATTTTTGTTATCAACGGGATTTTTTTTGACTGATGCACGTATAGTTATCGTATTATTTTTTAGGTTCACATCCTTAACTTGCAAACCCCTTATTTCACCGGGGCGTACGCAGGTATAATAAATCATCCGGCAAAAAAAAGCAGCGTACTTGTCATTGGCATCTAAGTATTCAAAAATTCTCTTAACATCAGCATCAGTATAAGGTGTGTGCTTTTCTTCCAGCTCCTTAGTGCTTTTAATTTTCTTATCAAAGCCCTCTTTTGGATTGACGGTACTATATCCCTTTTTTACCATCACGTTGAAAAACGTACCTATTATACGTTTAGCTGATTTAACGCTATTATGGGCGTACGTACCATCGTCAACCTTACTCTGTACGAAGGTTTCCAACATCCGGGTATTAATGTCCTTTAAAAGCGCACCGGGGTAATGCTTTGATAGTGCCGTCAATTTGCTTAAATATGTACTAACGGTTTTACTTCTACTTTGGTGGGTAACGTGATAATCCTTGAAAATTTTAATAGCTTCATCAAGGGTAATCAATTCCTTTTTTTCTTTTTCAATAAAGGCGGCGGGATTGTTAGGGTCATAACCGTTAGCTAAATCGTCTTTAATAGATTGTAGCAACACATCGGCTTCGTATTGTTTTTTTAGGTGGTCGTCGTTATGATAGTTAAGTCCACCTTTTACCCTAACTTGTTTCCCATTGTAGTAATACTCAACATACCAAACATTAAGTGCCGTTTGTGCTAACTTGCTACTGCCTTTAGGGATAAAGGTAATTTCTTTACCTTTTTTAATAACCGGGGTTGTAAATTTACGTGTTGCTTCCATGTCCTTATTGATAACATAAAGATACGGAATGTTTTGGTAAATTCAGCACGATTTAAGCACGAATTTTAAATAAACATCACATTTAGCTATAATTTTATTAACCGTGGAGATTCCGATATTCTCTACTTGATAAAAGCACTTGCATTGATTTGTAGGTGCTTTTTATGAATCATTTTTTTGAATACTCTCTTTCAAGTCTCGTTTAGAAGCAATGGTGAGGAATTGTGCGCCTGGTAATCGAAATAAAATGGTCTGTTTATTTAGTTCGCCAGTTTAGATAGTTTGTAAGACCACCCAAATCTGGAAAGACTGAAGCATGATTAATTCCGAATTTAGTCAATCCTTCGAGTATATTGATCCTAGCTTTGTCAGGAATATCAATACGGTAAATCTTTTCTTTAAAAGTTGATAAATATTCTAGTCTTGAACTTCGCCCTTTCTTGATGTTGAATTTATGATTTGTAAACCAACCATTTTGTGCCGTAATCCTTTGAGAGACATGATTAGGTTTAAAGGCTAGTGTGCGTGGCTGTTCAAATGGTGAACCGTGAGTGTTGTCGGCAATATCACTTTCACCTAAAAATATAAACCACACACTTCTTGTTTTGACATCCATTGGCTCTATAAATGCAAACCACAAGGCAATTAATGGATTCGTTGTCCAGTCTAGTAGTCTTGTTTTGAGTCCATGATGCTGTGCGAAAGCCAGTAAATCCCACTGATTCGATAACACGTCAAGTGGTATCATGCTTCGACCTAGACGTGTAAACTCCCTCAGTATTTCAGCTTCTGTTTTTTGCATATCAGCATATTCCAGTGTTCGCGATATCCGCGGCTCAAGTATCCATTTAGAATCTGCTTGACCCCGATATAATGTAAGATCAGAGTCTGCCAAAACATTATGACTTTCTACATAGTCGAAAAACTCAGACAAGTCTTTAACTGCAACAATATGGTCTGATTTTAATGACATAAAAATAAATATATGCATTCTTTCTCATTTGTTACAAATCGATCAACTTGTAGTACGAGAATAGGCGAGTACATGAATTAGCTTACGTTTGCAAAAATTCGCGGATTTCGGCATAGCCGTCAAACTCATAAACAGGGAATGATTTCATCATTTCAATGGCATTGTCCCAGTCGATTGCCTTTAACAATAAATAGCCGCCTACAATTTCGGTGCCGACCTGGTGAATATCATTAACAACATCGGCATTGCGTCCTTTAATTTGAACGCCCTTTAGGGTTAATGCGCTGCCACCGGTAATATTACCGGATTTTATATGCTGTTGAAACCATGCGCTCATGCGTACGCGGTGTTCTTTAACTTCAATTGGATCGTGAACATCCTGCCGGCCATCGGGCTCTCTTAAAATTACTATAAAATCTTTCATTGTTAGTTTGTTTTCGATGTAAATATAATGAAATCGTTATATTTGTATCGAAATTATTATATTTTATGAAGCCTATAGTAGAATTAATCTCGGCCTGGGACGAATATGCGTCAAAAAGTAACCAGGAATGTAGCGTTAAAGACTTCTGTGCGTATTATTTAGATAGCTATCAGGCACAGCATCAAACTGTTGCGCAGGCTGTGGATAACAACTTGGCAAAAATTATAGGACGGCTGGCATCTATCAATAAAACCTATCTTAAGCTTGCTTTCAGAGAAATACCCGATGCAGAAATTGAATGGTACTTTTTACTGGGCAGAATTAAACAGGCCGGTGAGATTAGAAAAACAGATGTGATCAGCTTAAACCTGCTGCTGGAACCTACAACCTGTATAGATATTACCAACCGGATGATAAAAGTTGGTCTGGTAACCGAAAAAACCGATAAGCTGGATAAGCGGGTTCGTTTGCTGACTATAAGCCCAAAAGGTGAACAATTGCTTGCAGAAATGGAGTTATTAGCCAATAAAACCAACTCGATGTTGTTTGGCGGACTTGCTGTTGAGGATAAAGAAAAAATAATCAGCACGCTACAAATAGCCGAGCGCTACCATGTGGAGCAATTATTGAATATCACCCAAAAAGACAGATTGAAAAATATTTAAGCTTCAGGTTTTGATTGTATTTTGTAATTTGAACCATCATAAATTGCCGGGACCTAAATTTATCTGATCAACCATGAAGTTTAAACTGAAAGAGGAAAATACGGACGGAGAGTTGCTGTTTTTTAAGGACGAGAAAGGCTTTGACCGTTTAGTTTTTACCAAGGATAGATTTAACAAATACTTTACTATTGCCTGGAATACGGGCGAAAGCCAAACGGTTACCATCGATGGTTCAGCTCATGATTTCCCGGCTAATTCTTTGCTCACGCTGTTGTTTAACCAGTCGTTCAGTTTTGAAAACTCGGCCAGCATTATTGCCTGGCAATTTAACCGTGAATTTTATTGTATTGTTGATCACGATAGTGAGGTAAGCTGCGTTGGCTTTCTGTTTAGCGGTACCGATCACCTGTTTGTAAAGCTAAGCGACCAGTCGCGGCAAAAGCTGCAACTATTATCAGATGTTTTTATTGAGGAATTTAATACTTCGGATAATATCCAGAATGAAATGCTGCTGGTATTGCTAAAGCGCCTTATTATTTATGTAACCCGGCTGGCCAGATTGGGCTATGTGCCGGAGAAGAAACTGCAGGACGAACGGTTTCACATCATCCGCAAGTTTAACCTACTGGTAGAGGCTAATTTTAAAACCGAGCATTCCTTTAGTTTTTATGCGGAGCAGCTTTGCAAGGCGCCTAAAACCTTATCTAACCTTTTCGCCATTTTTAATCAGAAAACACCTTCGCAGATTGTTCAGGACAGAATCACGGTGGAGGCTAAACGATTGTTGTGCTATACCGACCGATCGATCAAGCATATTACTTTTGAGCTGGGGTTTGAAGATGTGGCTTACTTTTCTAATTTCTTCAAAAAACAAACCGGTGTATCGCCCTCGGAATATAGAAATATCCCGAAAATTGTGAAAGAAGGGAAATAATTACAACTAATCGGGTAATGTGCCCATAAGCAGGGGCTGCTTTTCATGCCACCTTTGTATTGTTGATTCAAACAAACAACATCAACAACCAAAAACATGAAAACACTAAAAAACACTTTGAAAGGCGGCATGATAGCTTTAACAATAGCTGTTGCTACCGCAGCCGGCACCGTAACCAATGCCAACGCACAAGCAGTAAAAAATGTAGTACTGGTACACGGCGCATTTGCAGATGGATCTGGATGGAAAGCGCTTTACACCGTATTGGTAAAAAAAGGATACCATGTAACTGTGGTCCAAAACCCCTTAACTTCGTTAGAAGATGATGTAACCGCAACCCGGTTGGCGCTTGATAAACAGGATGGTCCTTGTATATTGGTTGGCCATTCATGGGGTGGAGCAGTTATCACTGAGGCTGGCAATCATCCTAAAGTAGCTGCCTTGGTTTATGTAGCCGCATTTCAGCCCGACAAAGGTGAATCAGCATTGCAATGGTTACAAACTGCACCCCCAGCACCCGAAAATGGCGTTCTTGCCCCCGATGATAAGGGAATAGTTTACTACGATAAAGCTAAATATCATGCCGGTTTTTGTGCTGATATAAGCCAGGAAGAAGCCGACTTTATGTATGCCTCGCAAGGTGCGTTTTATGCAAAAGGTTTCATCACCCCAATAACTGACCCAGCCTGGAGACACAAACCTGCCTACGCTTGCTTAGCAACCGAAGACAAAAGCATCAACCCTATTATACAACATAAAATGTACGAACGCTCGAACACTAAGGTAACAGAGATTAAAGGCAGCCACGTAATTTTTATGTCGCAACCGGAAGCAGTAGCCAAAGTAATTATTCAGGCTGCAAATGATGTTTCAACAAAATAAATAATACAGTTAATAGATTTTTAAAAAGGCGCCGCTTAGTGGTGCCTTTTTTTGTTAAGCTGAAAGCTTAATGCATTTTAGGTGTAAGTTGAAAACTTAGACCAGCGAGACGAAAAGCTTAAAATCGCACATGAATTGTATCGGAAGCGGACAATTATTTGGCTGTTATTTTTGTATTTTACTCATATACAGTTATTTATATACTGGCATTTGGTTTGGGTTTTGTTTTGGAATTTAAATCAGCCCCACATGAAATTTTCACTAAGTATGATTGCTTTTGTTTTGTTGCTTTCGGGTTTTGCCATGGCACAGAATAGCCAGCAATCAAAAGAACTAAGCAAAGAAATTGAGAAGGAAGTACTCGAAATGCAAAAGTATTATAACGTACCCGGCATTTCTGTTGCCGTGGTGGTTGGCAACCAGGTAATTGTTTGCAAAGGTTTCGGCACGGCAGATATTGACCGGAATATTCCCTGTACGGAGAATACCATTTTCCGGCTGGCCTCATCCACAAAATTCTTTACCAATATTGCCGTATTGGCCATGGTACAGCAAGGACTGATTAACCTGGACGACCCATTAAAAAAATATGAAACCGATATCCCGGCAGACTGGCAGGACGTTCGCTTATATCAGTTGATGAATCATACATCCGGTATCCCGAGTACGGATGAAACTCCTTTTGATAAAATGAGCGAGGATCAGCAGCGAAAAGTTACCGAACATGGTTTGTTTGACCTGATAAGGCACATGCCGCTTGATTATAAGCCGGGCAGCAAATGGCGCTACCAGCAAACCGGGTTCGCGCTGGTTGCTATGATTTTGGAAGATAAGACGGGTAAGTCCTGGCCGCAGCTTATTAAGGAAACTATTACCGATCCCGCAGGGATGGAAAACACCTATCATAATGATGAAATGGTTTATCCTCCCGGCCAGGAAACCAAGAATTATAATTATCAGGATGGAAAACTGGTGAGTACGCCGTTTTTCTTCCCGCTTGTTTTAGGTACCGGGGCAGGGTTTAATACTACAGCTTCGGATGCGGCGAAGCTGTTTCTGGCACTCAACGCCGATAAGATTGTTTCTGCTGAAACGATTAAGAAAGAAGTATTCAACCCCGAAAGAATGTACCAACTGGGGCCAAACGCCACAGCCTGGTATAGTGTTTCTTCGGAAGTAAAAAAGTTCGGCCCCTACCTAACCACAGGTCACAGCGGTGGCCCCGACCTGGGCAATTTCCGTTATTCGCCTGATAAAAAAGTAGGCGTGGCAGTATTTGCTGATCGTAACAATACGGGTATATCAGAAGAATTAACCAATAGGATATTGAAAAGAATATTGCTGGATACACCTTTCAGTAGGCAACAGGTATCTATTGCTTATGGAATTAAAAAATTGGTTACGGTAAAGAGTTATGATGAACTCTGCACATTTTACGAGAAAGCCAAAGCTGATTCTGCCAGATATAAGTTTAACGATGCAGAAAACGACCTGAATACTGTTGGCTATGATTTTTTAAACAAGGGGCAAACAGCGGACGGATTGAAAGTATTTAAATTAATTGTCAAAGAGTTTCCATCCTCAGCTAACGCCTGGGATAGCCTTGGGGAAGCCTATGCCAAAAATGGTGACCGAGGACTTGCCATCAGCAGTTACCAAAAGTGCCTGGAACTGAACCCGCAAAGCGATAATGCGAAAAGCTGGCTAAACAAGTTGCAAAAAGGGCAATAAGATTGGCTAAAATTAAATTTTTATTATATTAGTAAATCATAACAATATCTAAAACACACTGATATGGATTTACTAAAAAAAACTACGTTCAATAATAGTGTTTACGGCAAAGTTCTTTGGATAAGCATCATTGCAATATCGGTTTGCTTCATTGGCTATATGGTGGGGCAATTTGCCTGGTACGTTTCAAGATAGCCACTGGTGTATGCTGAGCAACAGTATTTTTATTAAAACGGGTGCAATAAGCCAATAATTTTTCGGGGAATCTGTTGTTAACTAATGAGCTCTGCAGAATGGTTAATTAAAATCGTCTGCCAATGATCAATTTAATAATAGATCGATCAGCGGTTTGTGAACCGATTCCGTAACCGAAGTTAACTTCCCAATTGGGATCGAAATTTAAATCGCCAGCAACGAAGATCTGATGGTCTTGCTGAGCGATAGGATCATAGTGGAAAAACGGCCCTGTTGTGCCATAATATTCAAAGCCAAGAGCCACAACATTGGTTACATCGTAACTGGTCTTTACATTTGGTGAAAAGATGAGGCCCCGGTGCTCATCGGGTCCTTTAAAGCTTTGGTCGAGCGTTGGGTTAATGGACACATATACCTTGCCCATTTTTTTGTCAATAATCGGCCTGATTTCCAGCGTAGCGGTATTGGGATCAAAGGCTGCCTTTTGAAAGCCAAACTCTAATGATAAACTTACACCAACCGGCCATTTCCAATTTTCAGGGGCAGCTACGCGTGGCCGGATGTGTGAACCCACATAGGCGGTACGGCCATCGCTGCCTATTGAATTGAAAATATAAAAGCCCGTTTCAAACCAGGGTGTCCAGCCGTGTGTTATTTCAATGGTTTCATGTTGTACATGGTTTGTTGGGAGCATGCCGTACTCATCTGTTGTTTTGCTGCCGCTGAGGGTGTTGTTGCTGTGCAGTTCAATCATTGTGCGGCCGGAGTCAACCGTTTCGGAGCCATATACTTGAATTTCATAATTATCCTGAGCCTTAACGCTGACAGATAATAATGTAACAGAAATCAGAATAAATAGATATTTCATTATTTTAATAGTTATTAGTTTTTGCCACCATTAATCATGTCCGAAATAATTCCGGCCGACTCTTCTTTTCTTTCTGCCAGGAAAAGACCTGCAAGGTGAATGACAATAAATGCCAATATGAGGTACATACAAAAGCTATGAACCTCCTTTACACTGTGTCTTATTGATTTGTAGGCCACCAGAGCATCCTCAAAAGCAAGAAATAAACCGGTTATAACCATAATAACTAAAAGGAGATAGAACGTGGCATAAATAAACTTAACCACCAGTTGGTTACGTACCTGTTCTCTTTTTGCTTTGGTAGTTTTATATTGTATGTAAACTATTTTGGCACTTCTGATAAACTTTTGATCTGCCAATTGAAAGTATTCCATTACTAAACGGAATAGGAGTAATGCTGCCAGCACATACCCAAAATAAACGTGAATATCCCAAACACTGTCGCTAAGTGCATGTGAAGCCGCCCGGGCCTGGTCGGCCGTTACCTGAGCGCCCGCCTTTTGAAGTTCGTTTTTAATTAAAGTTGCCGTTGGCCGGCCTTTGGTAATGGTAGAGTTGATTAATACGGTGATCAATGATCCGCTGATTACTATAGCATTTGCCCAGTGCCAGAAACGGATTGATGAGGAATATTTTTTTACATGATTGGCGGATGACATATTTTTGCTTACCGGTTCTGTTGTTGTCATTATGTGTGATTAATATATTTATTTCATAAATTACCAGAAGAAATAGCTGAGGCCACGGCGCTTTAATAACGATAAAGCGATGAGCCAATAAACAGATCTAAGCAAAGCAAACGGCCATAACAAATAAGTTTCGGTTTAAAATTAAAACTGCAAAATGTAGTAATTCTGTAGTATCCGTGATGTTGGGTAAATAATTAAAAAATGAGTGCCTCCATCCAGTACGAATATGTGGCGGCGACAGGCTGAATACTCATAACTTTTATTTTGGGTAGCTAACAAAATGGCCGTACTGGTGTAAATTGAAAACTCAGACCAGTAGGCGCATCTGAAAATAAAGCAGAGAAAATTACGTTCTATCGGCAAATTAAATAACACCGTTTATCAGTTATCGTGAAATGTTGAGGGTTGATCTGTTAGCGGCTGCAAATATTTGATAAGCTGACCAGGGTGGTTTTAAAAATAACAATATGAAATTATTATTGATCTCTTTTATTTTAGGTTTAACAATTAATGTTACCTGGCTGGGCGATTTTAACGATGCAGTTACAGAAGCCGCAAAATCTCATAAGTATATTCTGATCAACTTTTCGGGTTCAGACTGGTGCGGACCGTGTATTCGCGAACGAAAGGAGATTTTAGAAAATGATGTGTTTGAAAAATATGCTTCAGAACATCTTGTGCTGGTAAGGGCCGATTTTCCGAGACAAAAAAAAAATCAGCTGAGCAAAGAGCAAATTGAAAAGAATGAGAAGCTGGCTGATAAATATAACCCGGATGGTAAATTTCCCTATACTATTTTAGTGGATGAGCACGGAAAAGTTATAAAAGCCTGGGATGGGTTTCCTAACGAATCGCCTGAAAATTTTGTAAGCGAGATAGCTTCTTTTTCGGGTGTGGTTAACTGAAATTGGCATATGTGTACTCTTTAATTGTTTCATTCTTTCCTAATTAATACCCTTGTATAAAATGATAAATCAGATCGCCAAAATTTCAATCGGTTTACTAATGATGGTGTCTTTTGCCTCATGCGTAAATGTAAAGGAGTACCAGAAAAGCCGGATCAATGATTCGGAAATGGCATTGAGCAATCGAAAGGTTGAGAAAAATGAATTGAATTTTCAATCGTACAGGGAAGCGACGTCGGGTGCAAACGCCGGAAAAACCGGAGGCGGCTGCGGCTGTAATTAGTTGCTTTTTTAACCCCTGATTATCAATGAAAAAAATATATCTATCCATTCTTGGATTTTCTTTTTTATGCCGTCTTAATGCCTATTCGCAAGCGAGGCCGGATAGCGCGGCCAATAGATTACCTTATACCATCAATAGTACACCTAAACAGGATTCTACCCATTTTAATCCGAGGAAGATGCGACTGGATGAAGTTAATTTTGTTACGAGCTATTATTCTCAAAACGGCGATCACTCTGCGGTTACCGGTGGTATCGGAACTGAAAAAGTAACCGATATTTCCAATGGCCTCGATCTCAATTTTGTATGGGTTAATCATAACAATAATAAAAATACACTTGCTGTTGGTCTTGGGTTTGATTATCATACAGCGGCATCGCAGGCTTTTGTATCTAAAACCGGGGCATCAAGTCCTTCCGGCACCCGGATTTATCCATCGGCAGACTGGACCATTGAAAATTCAAAAACGGGTAATACTTTTGGTGTAGGAGCCTATTTATCCAATGAGTATAACTATAAGTCGTTAGGTGGCGATGTACATTACTCCGTAAAAACAGATAATAAAAATGGAGAATTCAGTGTAAAACTACAAGGCTATTTCGACAATGTTACGTTAATTTACCCATCAGAATTTGTACCGCAAAGTGCTGTTACAACAGATTACAACGGCCACGGCGGGCACCGGGATAATTTGGGTAGTAGCCCGCGCAATACCTACACGGCTGCCTTTGGTTATTCGCAGATTATTAATTCCAGGCTTCAGGTAGCATTTTTGGCGGATGTAGTGGGGCAAAATGGATTTCTGAGTTTACCCTTTCACAGGGTTTATTTTTCAAACGGAAAAGATACTATTGAAAGGCTGCCATCATCCCGTTTTAAATTGCCGGTTGGTTTCCGCGCCAATTACTTTTTGGGCGATAATATTATTCTTCGTTCGTATTACCGTTATTATGCCGACAGCTGGGGGATACGATCTAATACAGCCAATCTGGAGGTTGTTTACAAAGTTTCTCCGTTCTTTTCTATTTCTCCTTTTTACAGGTATTATACGCAAACAGCAGCCAGGTATTTTTCGCCGTATGAAGAGGCCAGCCCAACACAACAGTATTTTACCAGCAATTATGAATATGCCCAATTTCACAGTCAGTTTTTTGGCGTAGGTTTCAGAGTAGCACCGCCAACAGGAGTTTTTGGATGGCAGGGATTACATGAACTGGAAATAAGATATGGGCATTACGCACAAAATACAGATCTGGTATCCAACGTAATTTCCCTGAATCTGGGTTTTAAATAAACGCTATTGACCAAATATTATAAAGAAATAAGCGAATCTGTTTAAATTATATGCTATGACTGCTCTTCAGGTTTTCAAAAGAAACTGCAAACTGATGGGAAACCGTTTTGAACTGAGCGTTGTTGCTATTGATGAAAAATGGGCAAACGAAAGAATTGATGCAGGAATACAAGAGATACAAAGGATTGAAAAACTGCTTACCACGTTTAGCGACGACAGCGAAACCAACCAAATAAACAACAGCGCTGGCATAAAACCGGTAGCTGTAAGCAGGGAAACATTTGACCTCATCAGACGCTCTGTTATGATTTCAAAAGTGACCCAGGGTGCATTTGATATTACTTATGGCTCGATAGACAAACGGCTATGGAATTTTGATCAGCACATGACTGCCTTACCCGACGAGGCTACAGCAAAAAAAATGGTAAGGCTAATCAATTACCGCAATATTATACTTAATGAAGAGGCCTGCACCGTTTTTTTGCGTGAAAAAGGTATGCGGATAGGTTTTGGCGGTATAGGTAAAGGGTATGCAGCCGAACGCGCCAAGCTTATTATGCGGCAACAAGGAGTTGAAAGTGGCGTTGTAAATGCTTCGGGCGATTTAAGCGCCTGGGGATTACAGCCCGATGGTAAGAAATGGACTATCGGTATTGCCAATCCTGATTCTTCACATCAGGTGTTTTCTTATCTTAATATTTCGGGTTTAGCTGTTGCTACATCAGGTAATTACGAAAAATATGTAATGATTAATGGCAAGAAATATTCGCATACTATTAATCCGCGTACAGGGCTGCCGGTTACCGGAATAAAAAGTGTAACTATTATATCAACCAATGCAGAAATTGCCGATGCTATGGCGACGCCGGTTACCATTATGGGTGTTTACGCCGCGTTGGATATGATTAACCAGATGAAAGATATAGAGGCTATTATTATTGATGACGATGACAATTTATATACTTCAAAAAATATAAATATTAATCTAAATAAATAATAACAGGTACCCCGCAGCTGCTCCCCCTAATATAATAAAGGCACTATTGATTTTCCTGTATCTGAACAGTATAGCAGCGCTGCAAACTGCTATTAAAATTGTTCGCCAATCAATAATACTGTCCTTTCCTAACTGGTAACAAACGAAAACGATCAGCGCAATAGAAGCAACGTTAACTGCGTTTAAAAAGGCCCCAAACAATTTTGAGCCACGCATTTTGCGCACCAGTGGATTTAGAAAAGCAACAAACAGAAATGAGGGTAAAAATATACCAATGGTAGAAACCACCGCGCCGTTGATTCCATTTACCTGGTAGCCGATAAAAGTAACCGACGAAAAAACGGGACCGGGCGTAAACTGGCCTACGGCAATAGCATCAATCAATTGCTGGTGCGAGATGATGCCCCGGCTAACCAGTTCGGTATCTAAAAAAGCAAATAAAACATAGCCGCTGCCATACAGAATGGCACCAATTTTAAGAAAAGAAAGGAACAAACTGATATTTGCCGGCGAAAAGAAACCGTTGTTGTGTGTTTGCAGGATAGCCAAAGGCAAAAACGAATGCAGGGTGTTGTTTTTTTTAAGCCGGATTAAAGCCAGCGCCATTGCCACCAACCCGGCACCAAAAAGTATGATGATTTGTGAAATACCGACGAAACAAAGTGTCAGGCAAATTAATCCTATTATGCCCAACTCTATCGTTTGCAAAGATTTTAACGCTAGTGGATAGATAGCGGCAATTATTACGGCAATAATTGCGGGCTTTATACCGTAAATAAAGGGTTGTACTGCAGGCACATGACCGTATGATTTGTATAGCCACGCAAAACAAAGCGTAATTAAAACAGCGGGCATAATAAAACAAAGGCCACCGATGAGGAGCCCCCGCCAGCCGGCGCGTTCCCGGCCAATATGTATAGCCATTTCGGTGCTGTTTGGCCCGGGTATCAGGTTGGTAGCGCCAACCAGATCAAGGAAGTGCTGTTCGCTCATCCATTTACGTTTAACAACGGCCTCCTCATGCATCATAGCGATATGCACCGCCGGACCACCGAAAGCCGTAAAACCTAAGCGCAGAAAAAATTGTGCAACTTCCCTGAGATCGTCTTTTTTATATATCATCAAATAAGATTGTTTTTACAGCTAATTCGCGGGGCTTTTGTTTAGCTAAAGTAGCTAAACTGTACTAATTGAGGCCTTGTGTTTTTGATTTTGTATGACAGTACCTTGCGCCAGAAATGGGGCATAGTAAACTTGTTCAATTACCAAAGAAATATCCATAGTACAGCACCGGGTTTATTTTGTTGTGAACTGGACCGCTTTCGGTGTTGCTTTGCCGATCCTTTTATCTCGCCGGGAAATGAGTTCACAGATGCGGATCGCGGCCTCTTCAAAATCATCATGGCCATCCTGGAGTTGCAGCCAGTTCGGCTCAAATACTTCGTCTTTTCCAAACACGAAATCCGTGACAGCCGGTACGTCAGCTTTGAGACTGGCATGATCTTCCCGCCGGGTAGCGATCCAGATACCATTATGCTGCGAATTTTTGCCGACTTTGCGGAAGATCAGAACGATCTGGCCTTCAAAATAGATATAATACATGCCGATGGCCGGCTTAACGACCACGGTGGCGGGCAGGTAATCCAGCAAAAAGTCGAAAGGCATGGGCTTTTTCATTTCAACAAAGGTAATTTGACCGTTTGAAACTTATTTTTTTCCGCTGTTCGGAAAATTCACGCCCGGGCCGAAATAGCAGTCGTTCTCGGCAATCTTGCCGTCCTTGAATTTGAAATACTCGGTATTGCGGAATACCCGGCCGTCATTGGTATAGCCGTTGTAGGTCACAAAGGCGTCATCCTTACCCATAATCACTTTTTCCAGGTCGAATCTTTTGGTATTCTGAGAGTTTGGCCAGCATCGGTGATGATAAGTTTCCAGGCTAATATGGTCGTCCACAGGGCTGCAGAATTTGAAGCCAGGACTTAAAATGGATTTCAGCAGGTTCCAGTCCTTTTGCTCATAGGCACGATAATAATCTTTGACCAGTTTTTGATTATTGGATTGGCTGAAGCTGCTGTTCACAAGCGTTATGAAGCTTACGATCAGTAATATCTTTTTCATAACCACCAAGTTACCATTTTTTACAATCTTTATAGGTATGAGCAATTTTATTTCATTGTTCAATGGTCCGCGATATGCGCGAAGCACTCTGACAGTACACATTTTAGGGTTAAGTTGGGAGCTTAGACCAGTGAGACGACTAATTCAACCGCTTTCTGAACTTTCTTAAATATTGTTGATAACAGCAGAAATATCGTGACTAAGTTTTGATAATTGATTTTTTAGATTTTGGGAAGGTTGGGCTATTTCGTTGAATGCAAGTAATAATTTTTTTAGCGCTTTGCTAATGAGAGCATGATTAACAATTAAAATCCCGTTAGGAAATCCAGATATCTCATTTTTATAATATTCAAAGTCTCTACCTCTTTCTTTAAATTTTTTATCTAGCCGCTCATTCAAGTATTTCTTTGAATATTTTTCCTCGAAATCATTAAGCTTTTTATAGGCATAATTCTTTAAATCTAAACTGCTTGAAGGCTCGATTAATAAAATGTCGTATGCCGTGGCTAAGTCACTTATCTGGCTTGCATTTTTAATGGAATTTATACTTGTGTTTTTTTTCAACTTAAACAGATTTGCGGTTGTTATTACTATCGGGACATGATGGTAGATTAAATGAAAGTAATCATCGTCACTAAGCTGTCTTTCCATCGCAAGAATTACCTTATCGACAATCCCATAACTCAATTGCGCAATTGCTTGGTCTATACTTTTGGGATTGTTCCCAGTAGTAGTAATTTCTATACCCTTTGAACATAATGGCGCAACTTTAATAATGTTGAGCATTGTATAATGTAAATCAAAATATTTTTTGGTATAAAAGAAAGCATTTGTGTTTAGAAAATCCGTTGTTCCAATTCCTCGTGTACTATCGTTGTATTCCTCTGGTATAAAAAGCCAGTTGGTTGATTCGTCCCGGTATTTGCATTCTACTAAAAGTTCGAACAAATTGTCTTTTATTAGAATCTCAGCGTCCAAATCAAACGAAAATTCAGTGAGAACTTCGTTTTCATTCTTTCTTAAATAGGAAAATTCATTCTTTGTCCAAAACCCTGATTTATCAAGCACTTTTTTTACTTCAAACTCTAAGGGTAAACCAGATTTTAATAAAAACTCTTTCCATTTATTGTTATTTGGAGTGTTCATCTATTACTTTAAATTACAATTAAAAGTAACACTAAAGCTTGAATTTTTATTACTAATCGATGGTTCTCAATTTATCCAACACTCCACTGGTCTAAATTTAGCGACAGCGTAACTTAGACCTAAAATGTGATTTGTCACCTTCGGTTTCCCTTTTCTTTATTCTGCTTTTAATGCGTACCGCTGCTAGTGGCTGGCGTGTTATTTGAGCCTGTATTGTTCTTGGTGAAAAGCTGCGGCAGGTTGAAGCTAATCGAAAAATAAAGATCATAGGTCCAAACCTGATTGTGCAGTTGGCTAAACGAAAGATTATCATTGATAGTTTGACCAGGTAAATACTGCCCCATCAACTGATATTTCTGAACAAATGTTAAGCCGGTGCTAATGGCCACCAGATTACCTATGACCAAAGATGGGCCAAAGGAACCACCCATATTCTGCGAATTATAGGCAAAGCCGGAGGTCAGGCCGAAGTTGAAATCATGCATATCCTGCTTAAAAAACCGGTAAGTAAGCATCAGCGAAGGGCTCAGGTTCTGAAAAGTGTTCCGCGTACTACTGTTCATCCTGGCAATCAGGTAAGTGCCGCCGCTTTGGGGATTAGCATAATATTCAGGAAAATGCGTGAGTATGTCCGGTATGTAGGTGAGCCCGTAGGAAACCATCCAGTGATTGGATTGCTGTGTAACGAAAGCATAAGTCCATATTTTTGTACCCGACGTTATAGTGACATCTAGTTCGGCACCCGACTTTATCATCAGTGGTTGTGGCAGCACACGTGGGTCTGTTGCTGCTGTGATCGCTTGCTTTGCCAGAGAGATATATCCCGCACAGGTTGTAGCATCAGCGATATTGATATCGTTTTGCAGGGTAGCAATATTCGTCGGTACCTGTGTCTCATCGGTTTGATTTAGTAACTTGGTTATGTCTGTATTTAATTGCGTACAGGCTGCGGGTGGTGGCGCCCCTGCCCCTGCGGCAACGCCAAGGTTAGGAATGTTCAAGGTCGCAGGCGCCTGTTGTTTAACCGTCGCATTGATACTATAAGTTACGCCGGCTGCTTGTGACCGGTTTTTGAGGATGATCACTGAAACCGTTTGAGGATTGATTGTCTGTGTGAATGTAACATTGACGTTCTGCGACAGATCAATTATAATTGACTGGCTGTAAGCTTTTGTGCCAGCAACGGCGAGTAGCATAAATAAAAGTTTTTTCATGTTGATTTAAGTTATTTAAATAGATAAATCCTTATTATTTAGACTATTCCGGCGACGCCCAAGGCATAGGCGTCTATGCCGCACTGCCCGTAACCAATGTTGCAAAATCCTTGGTCTCCCCAGTCAGTTCCCCAACAATTTTTGCAGATCCAGTAGCCAGCGTTATCATTAAACCCTATGATACAAAGTGCGTGTGCTTCTTGGTATTTGGCTGCGGGGTCCTGGATATAGATATCATTTTTTTTATAGGTGTAGAAATCCGAATAGATACTAAAACCTGTCTGCACAGGTCCAGTTGCAGACAGGTATGCCCGGATTGCATCTCCTCCAGCCAACGGTGTATACCCTGTTGTCTTCGTCACCCGATTTTTCCAGTCGGCGCACAAGCCGATGCATGATTGCTGCACATCACTGTACTGATAACAGACGGAATCACAAACCCCGGTATTTTGAAAGGCTTGCTGCGATGGTTCTAGCGACCAGCCTGACAAACATGTTCTACCTTGGCTCAATGCTACACAGTAAAATAAATACGCTTCGGAAAGCAGACTGTTGGTGTCGGCACCATTTTTGATCTTTAGCATACTTTCCACGACCGCAACGGCAGAAAAAGCTACACAGGACCGACAGGCGCCCTGGTTTTTCACCGGACTGACATAGTTTTGACCACCTAGGTTGCTCCAGTCCACCGACGGCAATGGGGCAAATGACCGCCCCCTTAATTTTTTATCACGGTAGCTAGCTAGGAAGCGCTTTGAAATATCTTCCCTTTCTTTTGCCGATGGCTCATTACCGGTGGGTACATAGCCCCCATAATATTTTTTGTGCTGATTGTTTGGCATAAATGACAAGAACAGTTATCATTAAAAGACAACAGCCTTATTTACACTAAAGATACTTAATTCAGTTCCGCGACATGTTCCGTAAAAACGCCCTATTTTTTACCGTTTTTAAACGGTATTCCGACTCCCCCCCCCCCCACTACTCTAAGTCTGGCGCATAACTTAGTCCTAAAATGCAGCAAGTATTCTGCCCGCAAAAGCCAATAACCATCCAACCCACCTAAAAACATAACTAATCTCAAATTGTCGGATTTATCCAATTATGGCGGCTGGGCGATTTCTAATTTCGCTGCCAATAAATATTTGACAATTGATGAAACGATTAATACTGACCACAATTTTAGGTGTTATAGCCCCGGTACTATTTGCCCGGGATAACACGCAATCAACAAAAGCCAAACCGGATACGGCCAAAAAGAAGGATGTTTTGATATTGGGTTATGGCGAAGGATCGCCGGTGCTCGATTTTCATAAAATGCGGGTTACCCTAACGCCGCATGTAGCGCCTTATCCAACTTTCTCGTTCGGAATAGTAATTTCCAGGCTCGATTTGGGTTTAACTACACTAATTGATCATAACAGTTTTACGCTGCGGCCACAAAATGAATTTTTAAGCTACCATTCATGGAAATCCACCAATGCCGGGTTTGATGTTTTCCAGGTTGGCGAACGGTTTAGCGATAACTTCAGGGTCTACCTGGCTGTCGGGTTCGACTGGACAAATCTCCGCCTGAACCAAAACGTGGCCATTTTGCCCAATGAGCCGTCTTTAACGTACGTGCTCAGCGGACTCACCTTATCAAAAAATCGATTTACATCCAGCTACCTGCGCCTGCCGTTGTCGTTTGATTTCAGGACTAAAGCAAATACCTACGGACACCGGTTTCATTTTGTATTTGGCCCGGATGCCGGCTTTTTAATTACCGCCAGTGTAAAACAAATAAGTACAGAAGATGGCACACAGAAAACCAACAATACCTATAATTACGCCAACTTTAGGTATGGCGCGTTTACCCGTGTGGGCTATGGTAAATGGGGCGTATTTGCCAAGTACTATTTCAATGATATGTTTGCCAACAGCCCCGATCAGGATGGTTTGAAGAACTTTTCGTTCGGGGTAACGCTTGGGTTTTAACAGCTGTAATTGAGAGGTACTGATCGATCCTCCATTGCGGTTTTGTCCCACGGGGAGAAGTGTTTTGCGGCAAAATTCAGGATTATTGTTTCAGCGCGTCTCAACTTGTCCCAGGTTTGAGGTTAACCTATTGATTTACAATAAGCGTTGTTTCGGCTGTACCGGATTGTTTTTTCTGTATCATGTATCTGCGGGACAAGACAAAAGCGTGTGGCGATTTAATACCACACGCTTTTTTTATATAGTAAAGATTAACCTGCCTCTGCAATGCCCGCAATGCCGCCAATGCCTGTTATAGGTGCTGCACCTGCAACTAAAGCCTCTTGAAAATTGCTGGCTACATCAATCACGTCTCCGTAATAAGGCGCTGGATCTGGTCCCGGTACAGGGTATGGCCAGCCCTGCAAGGTAGCCACCTGAGCAATTTCGTTCATTAAAGCTCTTAAGGCCGCCTGCCCCGGGTAGGTTACCGTTGTACCTGTAATGTTGATGAGCGCGGTATCAAACTTGGCAAAGCCATCAGCGCCGCTCACTTTCACTTTTATTGTCCCGGTAACGGCTTCACCCAGGCTTGTTTGGATGCTACAGGTGGTGCCAGATACCGAATAGGTGATGGTTTTGCCGTTAAGTACCAGGGTGCCATTGCTAACAACATGCACATTATCAATAAACCAACTTATAGTTAACGGTGCGGTAAAATTACTGTCGATAACTGAAAATTCAGCTTTCACGGCCGTATTATAATCAACATAATTATTGAAACCTGATCCGCCCGAACCGGTTTCCACCTGGTTGGTGATGGTGTCATTTTCTAATATCTGCACTGTTGGAACGTAATACGGATTCATGAACCCCTGCATGGCAAAATCATCCAGTATTACCTCCTGGCACCGGAGTTCGCCCAATACTCTCAGCAATTCTGGTGGGGCCATCTGGTAGCCTTGTGCCACCGAGTTATTTAACGATTGCCCCAAGCCCGACAGGGCGTTTTGGGCTATCGCATTCCCCACTAATGATGCTATAGGGCCAATAAGCGCGACTACAATGCTCACAATAATAGCTGCCAGTGGCCCGAGCACTATGCCTATAATGCCGGCAGCAACGAAGCCCAGTAAATATACCCACCACTCCACATCCAGGCTGATATGTGTCTGAACAGCATTGGCATCAAAAACCGGGAAAATAGTACCGTCTGCATGGCAGGTAAAGCCCAATGGCGCACTAAAGGTGCCAGTGGCGCTGTAACCTGTGCCGCTGGTGGTCGCCGTGCCTGTCACAACCAACTGATTGCCCGAAACACAAATGGTAAGACCCAGCACATCAATGGTGTGCCCATCAAGTACTATAGGTCTTATCCCCAGCATGCTGGTGCAATTACCGGCAGTAATAAAGGTGGCGCCATGCAGCGGACTGCTGGCATCCTGACCAATAAAGCAGGCTGCTATGGCCAATAATGCCTCATTAGCCACCACCATTACCGATTCATTGCCACCCCGTAGTGAAGCGGTGAATCCATTGGCATTCAAGGGTACATCGGGTATACCTGCGCCCGAGAACTGCAACAACACAAATACAGAATTGGTGATGGTGTGCAGGTCAATTTTGTTTAATGACATAGCACAGGGGCCCGTGTTAAAAGGTGTGTGTAAAGGAATATTGGGCAAACTAAAACTGCTTTGCAAAGTGGTTAATAAACTTTGTGAGCCCAGCTGTAAAACCTGAGCAGGGGTATAGGTAGTGCCGTTTAATGCATTTGCAAAATTTACCATCTGTTGTAAAGTGGTTTGATCGGCAGCTGTATCGGGTGTAATTACCGGGGCCGATGGATAGCTGATATTGATTTGCCCGCTGCTAACAGACAGTTGCGCCTGCAATGATATCCGCACGTTGAGGGTGAAAATCGCTATCTGAACCGATCGCACTGCTTGTATGGTTACGTTATTGCCGGTGCCGATAGTAACTGTTGATGGTCGGCCCGCAATCTGTGATGCAGTAGCGCTAACGCCGCCTGTTAAACTAAATGTAATTGGATTTGGAATAAAATCGTCAATTATTCCGGCCAGCCTGGTATTGCTTAATTCAAATACCAGGTGGTATCCGTTTGTTTGTGAAATAGCCATATCTGTAAGTTCTAGTGTTAAGTTTTATCGTGATTAATTATTTCTTTTTTGTGCCTAAGGAGGCAGTTACGGTTTTATATCGGGCGCCTGCTGTATTGTATCTGAGGCCTGCGTTTTTTCTTTGTGTTTCTACCAAAAAGCTTTTGATGTCTTCGGGTATCTGCAATTTGTTTTCAACAGAAAAGTTCTGCAGCGCATTTACCGGGTTGCTGATAAATGATGTTAGGTTTTTAGGTGTGCTTAACCATTTAAAAAGCGCCGGTTCAACTTTTGTGGCAAAATCGGTAAATCCTGCCGGCAGCCCTTTTAAGCCTGATGGAAAAACCGAAGGATCGGCCTTGGCAATGGTATCCTTATAGGTGTCGGTGTTTAAAGGGTTAATGGTGATGGCAGTATTAAAACCTATTTGTATAGGTTTGCCACCATTTAGCATAACCGATGGGTCGCGCACAACATTTTGTTCAAGAGCAATCGGTACGGCAATTCTTTCAACAGGAAGAGCTGCTTTTTTTTCGTTTGGATTCAGGTCCATAATTTTTAAGATTTAATATTGATTAATGTTTATTGGAATATTTGTATGATCAGGATTAGGTTATTAAAGGCTGATAATTGACAGGAGGGGGATTCAAGTATCTGACGCGAAGCAAATCTACAGCGGCCTTTGGGATTTGCTTAAAGTATAACTACTTGTTTTACAGGTGTTTTTAACGCTATTTTTATTGCGTGCTGCTACGCAGCGTCCCTGCGCTTTTTGCTTAAATAAAATCCGGTTAACTACGTACGACAGGTATAAAAAAAGGAACAGGCCATGAATTTCTTGGGGAGCCATAAGGCTGATTTTGAAACGGTTTCGCGAATTAAAGTTAATGTTGGCTTAACAACTCCGCATAGTTGAATCCGTATAATCACGCAATGAAATTTTTCAAATTCAACCTGGAAATATCCTTCAAATTAAGGCTCATTTTAAGTTTCTTTTCGCTGGTAGCAGTCATCTTTATCTGGTTGATAACCTACCTGGTTATTGAGCAAAAACAAAAGAAACTGCGGTATTTTTCAGATAGCCTTACCCATATTCAAATTCAATATTTGGAGAGCTCGGCCTACCTGCAAAAGTTTATGCTTACCGGGTATCACAATCCCTCGTTTTATAAAACAGGCGAAGAAGAAAATATAAACACATTTATATCCCTTCAAAAATGCATCATAAAAAACTTATCGGGTCTTAAACAAGCACCTGCACCCTGCGGGGCCGAGGTTAAGGCAAACATAAATGCGCTGGACAAAATAAGCCACTCTACATTAGCATCCGGTGCGGTGTTAAAACAGTTGTATTTAAAAAAAGGCTTTGTAGATTATGGTACCGAAGGCCTGATGCGACAACATGCGCATTGGGTTGAAGACTCAGGAAAAGTTGCCAAAGTTGATATTTTACAGTTGCGCCGGCACGAGAAAGATTTTATTATGCGTGGTAAAACGATGTATGCCCAGCAGTTTTTTGGAACTATTGACTCGCTTATAAATGAAAGGAATTTAGAGAACCGCACCAAGCTTCAATTAATCAGCTATAAAACATCATTTACCCAACTGGTTAATTGTACTGAAGAATTAGGGATATTTCACGATGCGGGGATAGTGCCGCTAACGCAACATGAAATTAATGAATTTAATAGGGTTTATCAGCTAACCGAGGGACTAACAAATAAGGAGATAACCTATCTACAAGGCAGGTTTAAAACCATACTAATTTGTGTTTCTACCATATTATTGCTGGTTGTTGTAACGCTGAGCCTTATACTTTCTAAATATTTAACGCGGGATATAAAAGAGCTCAACCAAAAGATGGAGACTTTTATTAGTTCAGATTTTAGGGATATCCAGTTAATGCCTGTCGAAAAAAGTATCGTGCCTAACAGCATTGAGATAAAAAAGTTGTATGATGACTTTTATCTTTTAAAAACTACTATTAAAAACTATATCCAAAATCTCAACTATCGTTCTGAAGAGCTATTGGCAGTCAACGAAGAACTGCAGGCGGTTAACGAGGAGTTGCAGGCACAGTCAGAAGAGCTGCACGGCCAGTCGGAAGAATTGCTTGTCCTTAATAACGAGCTGGAAATTCAAAAGGGGCAGGAGCAATTGGCTAAAGAAGAAGCCGAGCGCGCAAACCAGGCAAAAAGTGTTTTTCTGGCTACCATGAGCCACGAAATACGGACACCCATGAACGGCGTTTTAGGGATGGCTTCGTTGCTTGGCGATACCTCATTAAATGCGGAGCAGAGCGAATATGTACAAACTATACGCAGCAGCGGCGAAACGCTGTTAAACGTAATTAATGATATTCTTGATTTCTCCAAAATTGAATCTGGAAAACTGGAGCTCGATTTGCAGGAATTTAATCTGCGTAAATGTATTGAAGAGGTAATGGATATGTTTGCCGGCCGGGCGGCACAATTGGGCCTCGATCTGGTGTATCATATCGACCATAACGTGCCTTTAATGCTTATTACAGATAGCATGCGATTAAAACAGGTAATTATTAACCTGTTGGGCAATGCCGTAAAATTCACACACGAGGGTGAGGTGTTTTTGGGCGTATCATTGGTCAGAAACCAGGGTGGCATTGCAGAGCTGGTTTTTGAGTTGAGGGATACCGGTATAGGCATAGCAGCAAACAAGCTTCCCAAGTTATTTAATTCCTTTTCGCAGGTCGACTCGTCAACTACCCGTAAATATGGCGGTACTGGTTTGGGCCTGGCTATATGCAAGCGCCTGGTTAATTTGATGCATGGAAATATTACGGTACAAAGCCAGCTAAATGTTGGTACGAGCTTTTATTTTACCATTAAGGCCGAAGTAAGTAAACAACAGCTCGATGCTTTTGCTGATATCAACCTGCCTGAACTGGAGGGAAAGAAAATATTGGTGGTTGACGATAATGACACCAACCGCCGAATTTTACAATTGCAATTGGATCATTGGCAAATGCTGCCGTTTTTGGCCTCATCGGGACTTGAAGCATTGGATTTGCTGGATAAAGAAAGTTTTGATTTAGTACTCAGCGATATGCAAATGCCGCAAATGGATGGGGCCGAGTTGGCCAAACAAATCAAAAAGAAGTATGCAACGGTGCCGATAGTTTTATTGAGCTCTGTTGGCGATGAAACAAGAACTAAATATCCCGACCTGTTTAAAGCGGTGCTTACCAAGCCGGTTAAACAACAACAACTGCACGATGTGATACAGGCGGCATTAAACAAGAGCGTTGAACTGCCGGTTCAAAAAACTACAACCGTTTTGCTGGATAAGGACTTTGCTCAAAAGCATCCGCTGCAAATATTGGTTGCCGAGGATAATATGATTAACCAGAAATTGATATTGCGTATACTCAGTAAGTTGGGCTATGAGGCCGATTTGGCACAAAATGGCCTGGAGGTTATAGCCATGATGGAGAACAAGCTGTATGATATGATTTTGATGGATGTGCAAATGCCAAGAATGGGAGGGCTTGAGGCGACAAAAATAATACGGAACACCAATATTAAACAGCCTGCAATTGTTGCCATAACAGCCAATGCCCTGCGCGAAGACAAGGAGGCCTGCCTGGATGCCGGGATGAATGATTATTTGGCAAAACCCATCAATATTGAAGAACTGCTGGCGGTTTTAGCAAAGGTTAAAGAACTGGTTGAATAATATGAGCGTAGAAAGTTGTTTTTTTAAAGAAAATGCTGAAATATTTGATTTACAGCCATTTTTAGGAAACCAAGCGTCCGTTTTATCCGTAAAAGAAAATTAATTGAAAAAACACTTTTATGGAACGTAAATACCTTTTTGGGATAGAGGATGGCGGAAGAACCGCAGGTATGGTTAGTTACTTTTTTGTTATTGGATGGTCTATTGGCTATTTTGGCTTTCATCAGCCTAACAAAACAAAATTAAGTGCTTTTCATTTAAGGCAGTCGTTGTTTCTGTATCTTACATTTATAATCTTGTGGTTTGGCTCATCATTAATTGCCAACGCCATGGGGCAATCATCAGGAATGATGTCTCTTTTTTATTTCAGGATATTTTTAACGGTAGCATTTGTATTTTTATGGGTTAGCGGACTAAACGCAGCCTCAAATGCTGAAGAAAAACCAATCCCGGTGTTGGGACAAATTGCGCAAAACGTATTCGCGTTTATTTAGAAACAATTTTGATAAAATATACAGAGCGATGATTCGGAATTATATTTCCCTGAATCATCGCTTTTTTTGTTTTAATACATTTCTTCAACGTGATTATTGATGAGATTGAGTACCAATAATTCTAATATGGAGGTATACGTTTTTATACCTTGTTGAATTTCGCTTATAAAAATATATTCATCGGGCATATGTGACCGGGCCGATGAGCCGGGGCCCAGTTTTACCGATGGGATGTTTAACAAAGCCTGATCTGATGTGGTTGGCGAGCCATACGTTTTACAGCCAGCCATAAGGCCAGCCTGCACCAATGGGTGACTGATATCAATAACCGAAGGGTTCAAATAAAACGATCGGGGTGTAACCTCGCTGCTTACCTGTTTGCGTACAATGTTCAATACCTCATCATAGGTATAGGCATCGGTCAACCTAATATCAACAGTAAAACTGCATGTGCCGGGCACTACATTGTGCTGGGTGCCGGCATTAATAACGGTAACCGACATTTTAATCGGGCCAAGCGTGTCTGATACATTAGGAAAGGAAAAATTGCGGAACCAGTCGATATCTTTTATACAAATGTAAATAGCATTGTTGCCCTCTTCGCGGGCGGCATGGCCAGCTTTTCCTATAGCCAAACAGTCCAAAACCATTAACCCGCGTTCGGCAATGGCCATGTTCATTAGGGTAGGCTCGCCTACAATTGCAAAATCAAGATGCCCAAGTTCTGGTAACACCAGTTTTAAACCATTATCGCCGGAATTTTCTTCTTCGGCCGTTGCCGCATAACATAAATTAAAAGCCAGATCGGTGCGGCTGTAAAAGTGAAGAAAGGTAGCAAGTAACGATACCAGGCATCCGCCGGCATCATTGCTGCCCAGCCCGTAAAGCTTATTCCCCACTACGGCAGGCTGAAACGGGTCACGTTGATATTGGTTGTTGGGCTTAACGGTATCGTGATGTGAATTTAAAAGGATGGTAGGTTTTGCAGGGTCGTAATAATAATTAAAGGCCCAAATGTTATGCAGCATGCGGTGGGTTTGCACACCTCTGTTTTGCAGGAAACATTGTATGAGGGTTGCTGTAAAAGATTCTTCGCCACTAAAGGAAGGCGTGGCTATCAGATCTTTTAGCAGTTGAAGTGTATCATGAAACAAGTGATCTGTGATGTGTTCATCAGGCATCATAACCTGATCGTGTTGTGTTTGCATAATCAATGTATTTTAGTTCATAAATTGCATAATAAGCGGAGGCTCTGTCGGTCTATCTGCATTTGCAGCAGTTTCTTTAATCTTAGCCGGATCAAAAAGCATGGCAGTGCATAGGCAGTTACATTTGTTTTTGCCATTAAGTACATCGTAATTCACGCAGCTTTTGCATCCGGCCCAAAATTGCTCATCGTGTGTTATTTCAGAATAGGTAACTGGTTCAAAACCCAGTTGTGTATTCATTTTCATAATAGCAAGGCCAGAGGTAATGCTAAAAATGCAGGCGTTGGGGTATTTGCTGCGCGATAAATTAAAAATGCTTTGTTTGATAGCGGTGGCTACGCCGGCATGGCGATATTGAGGAGAAACAATGAGACCTGAATTGGAGATGAATTTGCCGTTTTCCCAAACCTCGATGTATTGAAACCCAACCCAGGTGTTATGGTCGGTAAGGGCTATTACTGCTTTGCCGGCAAGAATTTTTTCGCAGATTGATTCAGATGACCTTTTGCTTATTCCGGAGCCGCGGGCAATTGCCGAAGCTGCCATTTCATCGGTTATTTCTTTTGCAAAAATTACGTCGCCGGCCTCGGCCAGGCGCACAATTATTCGTTCTTCTTCCATTTTATGAATATAATTTAACCCGAAGGATAATTATTTCATGCCAAAAGAGTGCCCGACTATCTTTTTTTCGCGAAAGATCACTTTAAACAATTTAAAAGTGATTTATGAACTCAGGATTTAATTTAAGGGCATAAAAAAACCTATCAAAACGATAGGCTTTTTTCAATGTGATTGAATGTTTTTTTAATGGAATACTTAAAACGCAGTTTTATGACGCTTTATCGTCCTTAACCACTTTTTTAGCCGCAGGTGCTTTAGCTTGTTTCGCTGTTGCTGCCGCCGCAGGAGCTTTTGCTACAGGTTTTGCCGTTGCTGTTTCGGCTGGTTTAGCTTTTGCTGCCGGGGCTCCAGCTGTTTTAGCCTTTGCGGGTGCTGTTTCTGCCGCTTTTGGGCTTGCCACCTTTGCTGCTGGCTGGGTTTCTTTTACCTCTTCTTTTTCGGCTTTAGGCTCTTTTATGCCTTTGGTAAGTTGTTTAGCCAGCTTTTTAGATCCCTTTTCTATTTCTTTAGCCAATTTTTCAGCGTCTTGCCCAAACTGACTTGATATTTTTTTTAATTCAGTGATCAAACGCTGTTGAATCGCCTTTTTTGCAGTTTTTCTGGCCGATTTAACCGGTGACTTCTGTTTACTTTTACTCATAAAAAATCTTGTATTTATTCAAAGATATGTGATTTAAATGTGAAGTTAACATTATCATTATGTTAACAATGAAAATTGTATTAACATTATTTTCAAGAACTTAGCATTTGCGTTAATGTTTTATTTATTTTAAAAATAAATATCAGCAATACTAAACAGGTAACCCCTAAATACCGCTACTTTTAGTAAACAATTAATCAACCTTAAATCATATGGAACCCACTTCACCTTTTGCAAACGAGAGTAACGGAAAACTGGCCGGCATTATCAGCTATTTTTCTATCATTGGCTGGCTCATAGCTTACTTTGCATTTTATGTAAATAACAGAACCAGTTTAGCAACTTACCAAATGAGACAAACGTTATTGTTTCATATCGTTTCTATGGTGTTACGATTTGTTGTAGCAGCTATTTTGGGACTTGTTTGGTTATCAACAGGGATGTTTTCTTTATATTCTTTAATGAATATAGTATACCTGGCGCTGTTTATTATTTGGATAATAGGGTTGATTGGTGCAATTAATGGCGAAAAGCGGGCAATACCACTTATTGGTGATACTGCTCAATCTATGTTTTCAGGTATCTAGAAACCAATTGTTAAAGTAACAGCGCATCAACAGAGTGCGCATGTACAATATCTTCGCAGGGCGACCACGAGAATATGGTAAAGCGTCCGTCCTGCGATGATACCAGGGCAATGGCATCGCGCTGATCGTACACAAACTGGGCCGCAGACAAATGCCTTGTACCGCCGTTTTGCGATGGGTGTATGATGGTAGCAATATTGCCCAATACCGGTTCGGTGATCAGCATTTTTTCAACGGGCGAACCATTTGATGAAAGGCCTATTTTGGCGCCGAAGGCTAATAACTCCAATTGATCGTTAATAATGGTTGCGCCATCAACTGCGGTAAGGCCGGCAACAGCATCAACAGTGCGGTTAACTTCGTCCTGCCATAAAATCATACTGCGCTCATTCACTACCTCGCCCATTAATCGTTTCAATTCATTATAAGCAGGCTCAACCGGGTAGGTAACCGGGCTGATGATGGAGTCGCGCCAATCATAACTATGCGACGGCACTACCAGCAAGATGCCGCCATGGCCATGCGAGCGCATTGACGCCGCCAACTGCACCAAAACGTTAACCGAATCATTCCAGCCTGATGATGAATTATAATCAAGCAGGGAAGTAAGCATGGCAGGGCAGTCGGGCAAGCTCTTACTATGCTCATCAATAACCTTTATCTCGTCACCCTTTAACACGGCTACATTAATAAATTTACCAAATCCCTTAATGCGGCGGTGTTTTACTACCAATAATCCGGGTTCAATCACTTCCAGCACAAAACAACAATCGGGAATTGACCGTGTAGTACCCCAGATGTACAATTCGCCATCTTGCTCCCAAACGCCCAGGTGTATGCCCGATCGTTCGACCGCCGGGGCTAGTTTGGTAAGGACATAGGGCGTTAATAAAATACTTTCGCCAAAAATAAGGGGTTGCCCCGCTAATATTGGCGGCAAATAAGCAATAGATATTTGTGGTGACCTGCCTTCCTCGCGGCGTAAACTTGCCCAAAAGGCCACATCAATTATAGCTTCAATTACCCGTAAAGGAGGCTCAGGAGCCAACGTTTCATTATCGCCCTGTAGCGCAGCAGTGGCTAAAAGCTTTGAAAAATGCCTTTCAATAGCCGGCGCTGCTGCACTTGCTCCCTGGTACGTTGATCTGAATGTCATGCCTGTTAAAATGATGCGCTAAAATACTGTTATTGTTTTTTGCAGACCCTAAATATCGTAACTATTACAAAAGGATTAAAAAGTATACTAAAATATACTTTGGTAGCGTACAAACTTGTTTGCATAGATGTTTGTTCTCTCTTCATCTATTTTCTTGGTATTACAGAAAATAATATCTACAATTGTGTATTAATGACACAATAGCGAGTGTTGCATCATTGATCAAATTCCAATTCAAACCAAAAATTAAAATTTCATGAAGATACGTTACCAATATGCGGTGATAACTGCATTCATTGTGCTGGCAGGTTCGTCATTGGCGACCGCACAAAACAAAAAACCTGTACCCCAATTGGGTAAAAGCAGCATCAAAGCAGTTATTAATGCCATGACTGTTGAAGAAAAAGCCAAACTAGTAGTAGGCATGGGCTTTATAATGCCCGGTGTACCACCTCCCGTCAAAGGCAAAAAGCCCGAACCAATAGACATAGGTGGTTTTATACTGCCTCCGTCTGATCCCGACGCTTACAATATACCCGAAAAAGTTCCCGGTGCAGCCGGCAGAACACATGCTATTTCGCGTTTAGGCATTCCATCAATAACTGTTTCTGATGGTCCTGCCGGGTTAAGGATTGAGCCTAAACGCCCTAACGATCCTAAAACTTATTATGCTACCGCTTTCCCGGTTGCTACCTTGCTGGCTTCATCGTGGGATACGGCCCTGGTTAAAAGGGTAGGAGCGGCCTTTGGTAACGAAGTGCGCGAATATGGAGCAGATATATTATTGGGTCCGGCTTTGAATATTCACCGTAACCCACTGGGTGGTCGTAATTTTGAATATTATTCTGAGGATCCGCTGGTTGCAGGTAGCATGACGGCCGCTATAGTAAAGGGTATACAATCAAACGGAGTGGGTACTTCTATTAAGCACTTCGCAGCAAACAATCAGGAAACTAACCGTAACAGCGTGAATACCATTGTGAGTGAAAGAGCGATGCGTGAAATTTATTTGAAAGGATTTTCTATCGCTGTAAAAGAATCACAACCGTGGACAGTAATGTCATCATACAACAAAATAAATGGCACTTATACCTCTGAACGTCGTGACCTGTTGACCACCATTTTGAAAAATGAATGGGGCTTTAAAGGTTTGGTAATGACCGATTGGTTTGGCGGTCACGATGCGGTTGCCCAAATGAATGCCGGCAATGATTTGTTAATGCCCGGCAATCCCGATCAATCTGCTGCTATTGTTGCCGCTGTTAAAGATGGTAGCTTAAGTATTGCACAACTGGATGCCAATGTGGAGCGTATTTTAAAAATAATTCTTAAATCGCCAACCTTTAAAGGATACAAATATTCTGATAAGCCTGATCTGGCTGCTCATGCCAGGGTTACCCGCTCGGCTGCGGCACAAGGTATGGTATTGCTTAAAAATGATGGTGAGTCATTGCCTTTAGCACACGGAAAAAGGGTTGCAGTTTTTGGTAATACATCATACAATATTATAGCCGGTGGAACCGGTAGCGGTGATGTTCATAAAGCTTACACCATTTCGCTGGTACAGGGTTTAACAAATGCAGGTTATAAGGTGCAGGAAGAATTAGGTAAAAACTATGTCGATTATATTGCCGATGCAAAAGCTAAACAGCCGAAAAATGTAAGCTTTTTTGTGGCCCCGCCTCCAATTCCCGAAATGGATGTTAGCGCGCTGGTTGCTAAAGAAGCTGATGGCGCTGATGCTGCAATAATTACCATCGGCAGAAACGCAGGTGAAGGAGCAGACCGCAAAGTTGATAATGATTATCACCTTAGCGATGCTGAAAAAGGGCTGATCACCGGTGTTACACAAGCCTTCCATGCAAGGGGTAAAAAGGTAATTGTTATTTTAAACATTGGTGGTGTTATTGAAGTTGCCAGCTGGAGAGACAGTGTTGATGGCATTTTATTAGCATGGCAACCAGGCCTGGAAGCAGGCAATTCAATTGCTGATGTGCTGAGCGGAAAAGTTGATCCATCGGGCCACCTGGCAACTACATTTGCTATGGACTATAAAGATGAGCCAACTGTCAAAAATTTCCCGGGTAAAGAGTTTCCGATGCCCGATGGTCAGAAACCAAATATGTTAATGGGTCGCCCGTCGGAAGTTACTTATGAGGAAGGTATTTATGTTGGCTACCGTTACTTTAATACCTTTAAGGTAAAACCAGCCTATGAATTTGGTTACGGGTTATCATATACCAGTTTTAAATTGAGTGACATAAAAGCCAGTTCTACTACATTTAACGGCAGCATAACCGTTAAGGTAACTGTAAAAAACACAGGCAAGGTGGCAGGTAAACAAGTGGTACAACTTTACTTAGGTGCACCAACTCAGAATATTGATAAACCCGAAAGCGAGCTGAAAGCATTCGTTAAAACAAGCTTGCTGGCTCCGGGTCAATCACAGTTTTTGGTGTTTACCCTGCGCCCTGCTGATCTGGCTTCTTTCTATACCGATAAAGCGGAATGGATTGCAGATGCCGGTGAGTACAAAATTAAAGTAGGTACCTCATCAACAGATATTGCAAAAACGATTTCTTTTAACCTGCCAAAAGCAGTTGTTACCGAAAAAGTTACTACCTCATTAACACCACAGGTAGCCATTGATGAGCTGAAGAACAAATAAACTTAACATAAACTATAACTAAGCTTAGCCCTGCAACTAATGTTGCGGGGCTTTTTTATTGGGGCTACGTTAAGTTAAAAAAATTTTCCAACCCTCTTTATGGCTTGCCATAGAGAGGGTGATCCAGCGCAGCGTAGATCGGGTGAGTCCCTTCTGCGAGCGACATTAGCGTCAATGCATCAGCGGTATCGACTCATCCCGACGTTCTCCGCCTTTAGGCGGATCGTCGACCTTCTCTCCGCTTCGCGCAAAGAAGGTAATTAAATAATTATCAAAATAAACTTTCAATAATTATTGAAAGTTTAAAAATGTATTTATATTTGTATGCTGATAAGCTAAAACGATCATCAGCAAAATCGGATTCAGATCCGGTTTATTTTTTATTAATATGTTTCATTAATTATTGAAAATATGAAAACATTGGAAAATCACATGGTGCTATTTGACGGCGAATGCCCGATGTGTAATTTGTATACCAACGCCTTTATTAAAACCGGCATGCTACCTAAAGATGGGCGGATGGATTACCAAAACAACATGGATACGGTTTGTCCACTAATTGATAAGCAACGCGCCGTAAACGAAATTGCCCTGGTAAACCTTCAAAATGGGGAAGTTACTTACGGCGTAAAAAGCATTTTCAAAATTTTAGGCAATGCTTGTCCCGCTTTTGCGCCGCTGTTTTTATGCAAGCCCTTTGTTTGGTTAATGAGTAAGTTTTATGCGTTTATCAGCTATAACCGGCGGGTAATTATCCCGGCACCGGCTGTTGGCGATGGTTACAGCTATCAGCCTACTTTTAAATTGCATTATCGTATAGCTTATTTACTGTTCACCTGGTTTTGCACAGGGTATATGCTTACTGCTTATACACATTTATTAAACGGGGTAGTGCCTGCCGGAAACGCGTATCGCGAATACTTCATCTGCGGCGGACAAATCATTTTTCAGGGTATTATCATCGGCATCATCGCCAAAGAAAAATTATGGAACTACCTCGGCAATATAATGACCATCTCTTTCGCCGGAAGTTTACTACTCTTTATTCCATTGGCTTTACATCACCTTATCAATATCAACCCAATAATATACACGTTGTATTTTATGGCAATAGCCGGATTAATGTTTTTAGAACATCTGCGCCGCAGCAAGCTTTTAGGGCTCAATTACACCCTAACTATCACCTGGGTTTTATATAGGTTGATGGTATTGCTGATCGTTTTAACGTAATCAAACCCAATCAACCACTCACTTAATCAACCAATTCAATAATCAACCAACATCATGAAATATAAAAAAATAGTGCTTGCCGGCGGCAACGGTTACCTGGGCACCGTACTGGCTAAATATTATGCAGGCAAAGCTGATGAAATTGTGATACTAAGTCGCCATCAAGAGCAAACCGAAAACAATATCCGCACCGTGGTTTGGGATGGCAAAACCCGCGGCAAATGGGCGGCCGAATTGGTTAATGCCGATATGCTGATTAACCTTTGCGGCAAAAATGTAAACTGCCGCTATACCGAAAAAAACAAAGCCGAAATTTTTGCTTCAAGGTTATTGCCAACTGAGCTACTGGGCGAAGTGATCCACGATTTGTTTGAACCGCCAAAATTATGGATCAATATAACTTCTGCCACCATTTACCGTCATGCTGAAGATCATCCGCAGGATGAGGACACCGGCGAAATTGGCTGTGGTTTTTCTGTCGACGTTTGTAATGCCTGGGAAGCGGCTTTTAATAAATACACTACGCCAAAAACACGCAAAGTAGCCCTGCGAATGGGAATAGTTTTGGGCAGGAGTGATGGCGTGTTCCCTCGTTTGCTTAACCTAACAAAATTGGGCATGGGTGGCAAACAGGGTAACGGGCAACAATATGTATCATGGATACACGAGCACGATGCTGCCCGTGTTACCGAATGGCTGGCCGATCATCAGCAATTAAACGGCGCTTTTAATTGCACCGCGCCGTATGCCGTAAAAAATGACCGGTTGATGCATATTATTCGCAAAACCCAGGGCTGCCCTGTGGGATTACCCGCCCCGCAATGGCTGCTGGAAGCCGGGGCAGTTATTATCGGTACAGAAACAGAACTGATTTTGAAAAGCCGCTGGGTAAAACCAAAACGACTGCTGGATAATGGCTTTAAATTTCAGTATGAAGCCGCTATAACTGCAGTTAAAGAGATTTTAGCTTGCTAATTATAACAATATAAATGTTGTTTCGTTTGTCGTGATATCAAATACCAACCGCTATGGCGACGTTGCTCTTGGTATTTTCTATAAATTGCATATATTCGTTTGCCAATTAAATTTTACCGCAAAAAATATCTCACAAACAAATGAAACAGGCATTTATATACAGTTTAAAAGTATGGTTAAGCGCAGCGTTACTTGCACCGCTTGTTTATATGATTTTATACAGCATTTATCCATTGTTTAATCACGGCATTGCATTTCCGCAATACGGCACGCTCATAAAAACTTATTTCTCTGGAGTGTGGTTGTTTACACGATCTAATGCTGCATCCTGGGTTTTAATGGCGCTTGCCCTGGCTTTCATCCCATCGCTCAGAAAACCCACTACCGAAAACCGCCTGCTCATATTTGTTTGTGTAGAAATAGTGTTCATCGCTTTATATCACTTCTTTTACAAACCGCTTGTTTTGCTGGTTCGAAGCGATTTGATTATGCAGCAGGGATCAGCCGTAGCTACCTTTATTTTTATATTTGTTTATAAAGTTAAAGGCGCTGTTGTTCCTGCAGCTAAAAAGGCTCCTGCAAAAAAGAAGAAAAAGGCTTAATAAGTTATTATCGTTTTATCTCCTTCCGTAGGATGGGTTTTAAACCTTGAATGTTCGAAACCTTGGTTTTATTACGAAATATGATAGGGATGTCACCCTGAGGCACTCGAAGGGTGAGCGCAGAGACCTTTGCCCACATGCTTCGAGTGCCTACCCATGACATATAGCGGTACTAAACTTAGTTTTAAAAACTAAGTTTTTCAGCGTGGATGACCCCATCGGGGTCGAATATTGGTAGAAAAAACGACAACAATTATGTCGTGCCGTAGGTACGAAACCCATACGCATGCAAGGTGGCGTACCTACAGCACGCTAAAATTGGTCACAACAATATTTCTACCGATATTTTGCACCTACGGCGCATTTTTTGTCATTTCACCTTCACAGTCCCCGGATTTTATTACTCAGCATGACACCCTTTTTTATGTTTCGAACACTCTTAGTTTTAAACCCATCGCTATCTATATTTAAAAATCTCCTCCTTTTTGTAACTAAAAATGCATTTGGTGTGTCTACTTGAAAATTGCTTCAATCAACATGAAAAGACACGCAGGATTTGCATGGTTATGTTTGTGTTTTATTGCCGGTGCAGTAACGGCGCAAACTACCAAAGTCGAAAAAATACAAGCTTACATGGTCAGGGCATATGAACTCGGGCTTTTTAAAGGCAATGTTTTGGTGGCCGATGATGGTAAGGTTTTGTATGAAGCTGCCATGGGTTTTACCGATGCTTCGGAAAAAACACCGCTTACCACCCAATACAGGTTTCATATCGGTTCAATAGCTAAGGAGTTTGACGCCGTGGCCCTGATGATGCTGAAAGACCAGGGAAAGTTGAGTTTAGATGATAAGGTTTCGAAATACCTGCCTCAATTGCCTGCCTGGGCCAATACCGTCACCATAAAAAATTTGCTGCAATACACCAGCGGAATACCCGATGTAAAATGGAAAACCGTTAAAACCGATGCCGATAACATGGCCGATTTAATGCAGCTAAAAAGTCTGGATTTTGAACCAGGCAGCAAATATGCCTACAATAACAATAACGTGTTTTTGCGTCGCCGCATTATTGAAGCAATAACGGGTATGCCATTTAATCAGTTTGTGCAGCAAAAAATACTGACACCTTCGGGCATGAGTAATTCCGTAGTTGACCCCGGTGCTGAAGTGCCGCTGATGGCCCGGGGCTACGACAAAAACTTTCAGCCTGATGCGATCACTATTCCTATTTCTGGCTGGACGGCCGTTACGCTCGATGATTTTTATAAATGGGCGCAAGCCATAGCCAATTTCAAGCTAATCACCCCGCAATCAACCCGCGACATTTTAATACCCATAGCACCGGGAAAGCAATCCGGATTAGGCGGAGGCAATATGGATGGAGATAAATTGATCAACCACAGTCATGATGGTACCGCTTACGATTATCAGGCCTTGCTGGTATCTGATCCACCGAAAGGGCGCACGGTAATACTGCTCACCAACAACAAAAACGTAAGCTTATATCAGTTTAACGGCGCCATACAAGCCATTTTAGATGATCAGCCATATGCCAAACCGGCAAAATCAATATCAATCAGCTTTCAAAATAAGCTGGATAGTTTAACAGGCGATCAGTTTATTGCTTTTTATAACGATTTAAAAAAGACGCATGCCGATGAATATGGTTTTGATGACGAAAACACATTAAACGAAATTGGTTATTACTTTTTGGGCAAAAATAAAATGGCCGACGCCATTATTGTTTTTGAATACAATACCAAACTTTTCCCCAACTCATGGAATGTGTTTGATAGTTTAGGCGAAGCCTATGCCGACAAAGGGGATAAACAAAACGCCCTGCTAAACTATAAAAAATCAGTACAGCTTAACCCCAATAGTCAGTCAGGAAAAGACATTATCAAAAAACTGGAACAGCCCGGCAACTAAAATTTTCACATAATTCAAGGTTTTAGACCCATCGTTATGCGGGTTTATACACCCTAATTCAATAAAAATCACCCTCAATTTCACACTTCTATAACATTTTTCATCTTAATTTCCGTATTTTTGCAACCTCTAAAATTTGAGGTGGAATACATTGATGTACAAGGAATATAAGCAGTTAAATCTATCGCAAACCGGCAAGGATGTTCTTGATTTCTGGAAGAAACAAAACATCTTCGAAAAAAGCATTAGCAGTCGCCCGGCCAATAACCCGTACACATTTTACGAGGGGCCGCCGAGTGCCAATGGTATGCCCGGTATTCACCACGTAATGGCGCGCGCCATAAAGGATATTTTTTGCCGTTACAAAACACTAAAAGGTTACCAGGTAAAACGCAAAGGCGGCTGGGATACCCATGGCCTGCCTATTGAGCTGGCTGTTGAAAAGGCGTTAGGTATTACTAAAGAAGATATTGGTAAAAAGATTTCGGTAACTGAATATAACGACGCCTGCCGCAAGGAGGTAATGCGCTATACCGATGTTTGGAATGATTTAACCGAAAAGATGGGCTATTGGGTTGACCTGGAAGACCCGTACATCACCTATAAAAACGAATATATTGAAACCCTTTGGTGGATATTAAAACAGTTGTACAATAAAGATTTATTGTATAAAGGCTATACCGTACAACCCTATTCGCCAAAATCAGGTACTGGCTTGAGCTCGCATGAGCTGAACCAACCAGGCACCTATAAAATGGTGAAGGATACCACCATCACTGCCCAGTTTAAGGTAAAACGCGATAAAGATTCCGAGCTTTTGTTCAAAAATGCCGATACCGACGTTTACATATTAGCATGGACAACCACCCCGTGGACCCTGCCATCAAATTGCGCATTGGCGGTAGGCGAAAAAATCGATTACGTAAGCATCCGTACTTTTAACCCTTACACTTTTGAACCGGTTACGGTAGTTTTGGCTAAGGATCTGGTAAATAAATACTTTAAAGCCGAGGGTGAAAATGCTTCGTTTGCTGATTATAAAGGCGGCGATAAAATTATACCATGGCAGGTAAAGGCTACCCATAAAGGCGCTGAGCTGGTGGGTATGCATTACGAGCAGCTAATGCCCTACGTAACTAATGAGGATCTGGAGAAAAATGCTTTCCGCGTAATTGCTGCCGATTTTGTTACTACCGATGACGGTACCGGTATAGTGCATACCGCTTCTGTTTTTGGTGCGGATGACTTTAGAGCCTGTAAGGAAAACAACGTACCATCAGTAATGGTATTGGATGAGTTTGGAAAAGAAGTGCCGTTGGTAAATAAACAGGGCCGCTTTGTTGATGAGGTTACCGATTTTGCAGGCTACTACGTTAAGGAAGAATATTATACCAAAGAAGAGCGTGAAGCACCGGGCTTTAAAGCTACCGATGTACTGATCTCAATCAAACTAAAGACAGAGAACAAGGCGTTCGATGTAAAAAAATACGAACACAGTTACCCGCACTCCTGGCGTACTGATGAGCCTATTTTGTACTATCCGCTGGATAGCTGGTTCATCCGCACTACTGCGCTGAAGGATAAAATGGTTGAACTGAACAAAACCATCAACTGGAAACCGGAATCAACCGGAACAGGCCGCTTTGGTAACTGGCTGGAAAATCTGGTTGACTGGAACCTTTCACGCTCACGTTTCTGGGGAACGCCGCTGCCTATCTGGCGCGAAGAAAATGGTCCGGAAGAAAGATGTATTGGTTCCATACAGGAATTGAAAGAAGCATTGGTACTTGCCATCAACAGCGGTGCTTTATCTGATGAGCAAACAGCAAAAAACAAACACATCGTTGAGGCCTTAAAAGATGCAAGCTTTGATTTGCACCGCCCTTATGTAGATGATGTAGTATTGGTTGCTTCAACAGGCAAACCAATGTACCGCGAGCCCGATTTGATTGACGTTTGGTTTGACAGCGGAGCCATGCCTTACGCGCAATGGCATTTTCCGTTCGAAAACAAAGAAGAATTTGCTAACGCCTACCCGGCCGATTTTATTGCCGAGGGTGTTGATCAAACCCGCGGCTGGTTCTTCACCCTGCACGCTATAGCCGTAATGCTGAGCGAAGTAAGTGAAGAGGTGAGAAAAGTAAACGAAAAAGTAGGCAACAAAGGCGTGGCCTTTAAAAATGTAATATCAAACGGTTTGGTGCTGGATAAAAACGGCAACAAAATGTCAAAACGTTTGGGCAATGGCGTTGATCCTTTTGCTACCATTGAGCAGTTTGGCGCCGATGCGCCACGCTGGTACATGATTAGTAACGCTTCGCCATGGGACAACTTGAAATTTAATGCAGAAGGGATTGACGAGGTTCGCCGTAAATTCTTCGGTACGCTATATAATACCTATACCTTCTTCGTGTTGTATGCCAATATTGATAAGTTTAAATACAGCGAAGCTGAAATAGCGATAACCGATCGCCCAGAAATAGATCAGTGGATCATCTCTTTATTGAATACGCTTACTAAAGAAGTTGATACTTTTTATGCTGATTTTGAGCCTACCAAAGCTGCCCGTGCTATTCAGGATTTTGTTGATGCACATTTAAGTAATTGGTACGTGCGTTTAAGCCGTCGCCGTTTCTGGAAATCTGACGACTCAACAGATAAACTATCGGCCTATCAAACCCTATATACCTGTTTGGTAACTATTGCCAAACTGATGTCGCCAATAGCGCCATTTTTTGCCGATCGTTTATACATCGACTTAAATAAAGTAACGCATAAAGAAGCTTTTGAATCCGTTCACCTGGCCTATTTCCCTGAATATCATGAAGATTTGGTAAACCAGGCGCTGGAAGAACGTATGCAAATGGCACAGGATATATCATCGCTGGTATTATCGCTGCGTAAAAAAGTAAGCATCAATGTAAGGCAGCCATTGAGCAAAATTTTACTGCCTATACTGGATAAAACCTTCAAAAAACAGGTTGATCAGGTAAAGGATCTGATATTATCTGAAACCAATATTAAAAATATTGAATACATAACCGATACCGCCGGCTTCATCAAAAAGAAGATAAAACCAAACTTTAAAGCCCTGGGCGCTAAAGTAGGTAAGGATATGAAAGCAGTTGCCGAAGCTATTGGAAACCTGGATCAGGACGATATTGCTAAATTGGAAAATGAAGGTTCAGTAACCCTGTCAAGTGGTCATAATGTGGCTATTGCTGATGTAGAAATCATTGCTGAGGACGTTCCGGGATGGCAAGTTGCAAATTTGGGAAAACTAACAGTGGCTTTAGATGTTACCATTACCAATGAATTGAAACAGGAGGGGATCTCAAGGGAATTAATAAACCGTATCCAGAATCTGCGTAAATCAAAAGAATTTGAAGTAACCGACAGGATAAGCGTAAGGCTTAAAGACCATGCTTTTATTACCGAAGCGGTGAATAATAATTTATCATATATTTGCGCCGAAATTTTGGCAGAGAGCATAGTGCTTGATAATGAACTAAATGAAGGCGAATTGGCCTTGATTGATGAAAATGAAATTTTGATTGCTATTAGTAAAATATAAATGAAACAAGAAAACGAAAAAACCAGGTATTCTGAATCAGATTTGCAAGAATTTAAGGGTATTTTACTCGATAAGCTGCGTTCTGCAAAAGAAGAGTTAAATGCTCTTGCAACTTCTTTGAGTTCACCCAATGCCAACGGTACTGATGATACTGCAGGCACATATAAAACATTGGAAGACGGATCGGCTACGCTCGAAAAAGAGCAGATCAATCAGTTGGCTGCCCGTCAGAAAAAGTTTATTGAGCAGCTGGAAGCCGCTTTGGTACGTATTGAAAATAAAACTTACGGAATTTGCCGCGAAACAGGTAAACTGATTCCTAAAGAGCGTTTGCGTGCGGTGCCACATACAACATTAAGCATGGAAGCTAAATTGAAACAATAAATGAAGGCTGTTTATCTAAAACCCTTTCTTTTAGTTGCAGTAATTATTGTTGTTGACCAGATTATTAAAACCTGGGTACGTACGCATATGGATTTTAATTCAGAAATCCATTTCTTAGGCAAATACGGCATGCTGCGTTATACCGAAAATAACGGTATGGCCTTTGGCTGGGAAATTGGCGGCGAAGCCGGAAAGCTTACGCTTACTTTATTCCGTATTGCCGCTGTATTGTGCATAGGTTACGGCTTAGTATATCTCATTCAGCATAAATATCACCGCGGTTTAATTATGTGTGTGGCATTAATATTTGCCGGCGCATTAGGTAATATAATCGACTCAACTTTTTACGGCTTAATCTATCAGCACGGTAGCTTATTTGAGGGTAGGGTAGTTGATATGTTTTACTTCCCGTTATTCAGCGGCACCTATCCAGATTGGCTGCCAGTATTACATGGCCAGCACTTTGAATTTTTTGAGCCGATATTTAACCTGGCCGATTCAGCTATATCTGTTGGTGTAATTATGATCCTGATTTATCAGAAACGTTACTTTAAACATGAAGTACCCGAAATAAGCAGCCCCAACAGTGAAGTAGTTGAGGATTAAGCTAAAGGCAGAAAGCTTAAAGCACTAGAGATATTATACAATACTAAAAAAGACCAAAGCCAGAAGCTCAAAAAAGCTTTCAGCTTTGGTCTTTCTGCTTTCAGTTCTTTTCTCCGCTTTAAGCTTAACTAATTCATGCTACCGTGAATAATCATAATAGCATCCAAATGGTTTTTCAGATCGCGTAATGATTTAGTAGCAAATCTTTTAATATCCGGGTCAGCCGCATTTTTTGATTGATTTTCAAAAACGGTGATATAGTTTTTGTGATCGGTGATCATGTAGTTAACATAAGCACTGTCAAAATCCTTTCCCGTTTTTTTCGAAAATTCATTTAATGTTCTTTGCTGAGTAGTATCCGGAATGGCTGGAAGAGGAATGTTTTTGCTGTTTGCAAGCAAAACCAATTTATTGTGAGCCTTATTAAGATCTTTTATCATAATGGCGCCAAAGTTTTTAACTCTTTTATTGTGTGCGTTGTGCTCAGCCAGTTTCCCTAACTCAGCCTCGGTAATGCAAGCCTGAACGGTTTGGGTAACAAAGGTAATGTCACTATGATCAACAGATACGCTAATTTTAGTGGCGCTGTCGTTTACAGCCTTTAAACTGTCGGCACTCGAAATACTGTCGGCGCTTACAGGTACGCCGCTTTTAGCCTTAAAGGTGCAGCCCTGTATTATTAATACAGAAACTAATAAAGCTATACCCAAACACAAATTTCTCATCAAAAACTTTTATTAGTATTGGTTTATATTAACAAACTATAAATCATATAGTTTCAATAGCGGTTTCACTACTGTTGCTTATATGTATACGCTTAAAGGCTGCTTAAGTTATTAAAACTGGTAAATAAAGATAACAGATAAAATGAACTTTTAGCAGCTAACAGCCAAACGCTTATAAAACGGCCGAACCTAATTTGATGTTTAAAATGTGCCATTAGGCGCATTTTGCTATGTATACGCCTAAAGTCGCTTGCTTTTTCAACCTGATAACAGCTAAATCGAACTTTTAGCAGCCAACGTTTATAAAACTGCCGAATTTAATTTAACCCTTAAAATGTGCCGTCAGGCACATCTGGTTGGTAGAAAATAAAATTGCGGATTTACCAAGCGTTCCTATAACGCCTCGTGCCTGTTTACGCATTTTCTACCAACCAGATGTCCCGATGGGACATATAAAATCGTATTTTTTTAATATGCTATCGCGATGAAATGATTTAAATGCAATTTCCCTGTGGCACCCAACTAATAAATAGCATTTTGTTAAAGTTTTATTATTTTTGAGCCTAAAATTTAAAGAATATGGATTTTCCATCAGGATTAAAGTATACCAAAGACCACGAGTGGATAAAAGTTGATGGCAATGATGCTTATATAGGCATTACTGAATTTGCCCAGCGCGAATTAGGAGACATTGTTTATATAGATATTTCCTCCTTAGGAAAAGAAGTTGCCAAAGATGAGGTTTTTGGTACGGTAGAAGCTGTTAAAACCGTTTCTGACTTATTTATGCCCGTTACCGGCACCATTAACGAGGTTAATCCTGCGCTTGACAAGCAGCCCGAACTGGTAAACTCTGATCCTTATGGCGAAGGCTGGATGGTAAAAATTACCCTGGCTGATGTGGCTAGTGTTGATGGACTTTTATCGGCCGATAGCTACAAATCGCTTATTGGTGTTTAATGAAAACACTATTTAAATATTACGGGCCTGCTATTTTGTGGGCCTTATTTATTTTTATAATGTGTACCATTCATTTGGGCAAAATTGCCGAGTCGCCGGTGTTTTTCCCTGGCTTTGATAAGCTGGTGCATTGTGGTTTCTTTTTTGTGCTGGTTGTATTTTACTGTAATGGCTTAATAAGGCAACAATATGAGCCTTATTTGCCGTATAAAGGCATCATACTATTTACGGTTATTGCCATTGCATACGGTGGGGCCATTGAGCTGCTGCAATTGCTGGTATTTACCTGGCGCGATGGCGAATGGAACGATCTGTTTGCCGATGCTGTTGGGGCCGCAATGGGTGCATTTAGTGTTTTGGTAACTTTTAGCGCATTAAGATATGTTAAAAAATAAATGGATTATTGTAGGTTTTGTAGCCTTAATCTCTCTTTCATCATGCGGCATTTTTCATAGCTGCCACTGCCCTCATTTTAGCGTTGTAACACACAATTCTCCAAACGCAAAAAGAGCTTAGCAAAAAAATGACTTTCACATCGTAAAAAAGTAGTGGTAATCATTAATCTTATTTGGATTTAATTTAAATAAGGTATACATTTGACTAAGTTTTTAATGATATGATGAAGCTCTCACAACTTGAAATAGGCGAAACCGGGATAGTAAAAGAATTTACTGATTTGGAAATGTCGGTAAAATTGATGGAGATGGGATGTTTGCCGGGTGAGGAAATCAAAATTTCGCGCGTTGCACCATTAGGCGATCCTATTGCTGTTACCGTTTCGGGCTATCAGTTGAGCTTGCGCAAATTTGAAGCTTCGACTATTATTTTGCAATAGGTTTTACTCCATTGAAAGCCGACTTAAGAGTTGCTCTTGTAGGAAACCCCAACACCGGTAAATCAACTCTTTTTAATACACTAACCGGTTTAAATCAAAAAATTGGAAATTTTCCAGGGGTTACTGTTGATAAAAAAACAGGTTATTTAAATCTTTCTGATGGCCGCACGGCCGAAATCATTGATCTTCCCGGAACATACAGCCTTTATCCAAAAAGCCAGGATGAATCTATCGTTTTTTCGGTACTAGCCGATAAAGCCAACCCGCATTCGCCCGATTTGATTGTGGTGATACTGGATGCATCTAACCTGAAAAGGAATCTGTTGTTATACACTCAGGTTGCCGATTTAAAAATTCCGGTTATTGTGGCCCTCAATATGATGGACCTGGCAAAAAAGTCGGGGATTAATATTGATATTGATCAATTCTCAAAAAAATTAGGCGTTCCCGTAGTTCCTATAGCCGCCCGCAAAGGCGAAGGCATTGATAAACTAAAGGAAGCCATTGCATTTGCTAATAAAATAGCCCTGCAGCAAGATTCCATCGATGTAGAAACTATTGCACCCGGTTTAATAAAACAGATCAGTGCCGAGTTAAAGCTCGATAATCCATACTATGCTCTGCAATTGGCGCATCAGCATGAAACGGTAAAGTTTTTATCCACAGCTGAAAGCGATCGCATCGAGGAGCTGGAAAAAGAATTCTCTTTCCACTCGCAAAAGGCACAGGCATCTGAAACCATAGCGCGATACAATTTTATTAATGATCTGCTTTATGATACGGTAAAAGTTCCTGAAACGGCTCAGGATGAAACTACCAGTAATAAAATTGATAAAATACTAACCCATAAAGTTTTTGGGTTTATTGTATTTTTTGGCGTGCTGCTGTTTATGTTCCAGTCTATTTTTGCCTGGTCGGCATACCCGATGGAGCTTATTGGCGACTTTTTTGTTTGGCTGCAAAGTACACTACATACGCTGTTACCTGCTGGTCCCTTAACCGGTTTAATTGTCGACGGCGTGCTTGGCGGTTTAAGCGGTGTAATGGTATTTATTCCGCAAATAGCCATCCTGTTTGCCTTTATTTCTATACTGGAAGATACGGGCTACATGTCGCGCGTTACGTTTATGATGGATAAATTGATGCGCAAAGTGGGCCTCAACGGAAAATCTGTTGTGCCGCTTATAGGTGGTTTTGCCTGCGCGGTGCCATCTATTATGAGCACGCGTACCATCGAAAACTGGAAAGACAGAATGATAACCATAATGGTTACGCCCTTGGTAACCTGCTCGGCCCGTTTGCCAATTTATACCCTGTTGATTGCTTTGGTAGTGCCTAACCGCAATGTGTGGTGGGTTTTTAATATGCAGGGTTTGGCCCTTACGGGGATGTATGTTTTTAGTTTAATATCGGCCGTTGTGGTAGCCTTTGTATTTAAGCTGATATTGAAAGGGCGCGAGCGCGGCTATTTCATTATGGAGCTGCCCGTTTACCGTATGCCGCGCTGGAAAAACGTAGGCTATTCCATGTACGATCGTTCCAAGTCATTCGTTTTTCAGGCCGGAAAAGTAATCATCGCCGTTTCGGTAATATTGTGGGTGTTGGCCTCTTATGGTCCTGGTGATCGGTTTAAAACCATCGAACAAAAATATAGTAAGCCGCAGTATACGCAGCATTTAAGTCCTGATAGTTTAACCAGGGCCATCAACTCCGAAAAGCTTGAAAATTCATACGCCGGTGTACTTGGTCATGTAATTGAACCGGTTATACGCCCTTTAGGTTTTGATTGGAAGATAGGCATTGCGCTTATTACCTCTTTCGCGGCGCGTGAAGTATTTGTGGGTACCATGGCTACCATTTACAGTGTGGAAGGCAGCGCCGAAAAAATGGAATCGGTACAATATAAAATGAAAACGGCCACCAATCAGCAAACCGGGCAGCCGGTATTTTCATTAGCTGTGGCTTTTTCATTGATGATGTTCTACGCATTTGCCATGCAATGTGCCAGTACCGTAGCCGTAGTTTACCGCGAAACAAAAAACTGGCGCTGGCCGGCTGTTCAATTTGCCTACATGACCGTTTTGGCCTACGCAGCAAGTTTTATTGCCTATAATCTGCTGAAATAAATTATTTGTTATTTGCCAGTTGTTGGTTTTCGTTACTCTTGTCATTTCGAACGATAGAGATAAATCTTCTGCGAAACGCCGGGCGAACTTTGCAGAGCGCCTATGCCTGTCGTAAAAGATTTTTCGCTATCGCTCAAGAGATAGTTTCTCCTCGGTACCCCCGTTCGAAATAACATGGGAGAGAAGGGTATCCCCAATACCATAAACACAACAATTTTTTACTACCTTGCATTCATTCACCATATAAATTTATAGTGACATTTCAGGACTTTAATTTCAACGAACAACTCTTAGAGGGCATCTTAAGCATGGGTTTTACAAGCCCTACACCAATACAGGAGATGGCCATCCCTATCATACTAAACGGACAGGATATTATTGCCTGCGCCCAAACCGGCACAGGTAAAACCGGGGCATACTTATTGCCGGTTTTAAATGCTATCAGCAATGGCAATAAGCACCAGATTGATACACTTATTTTAGCACCTACCCGTGAACTGGCCCAGCAAATAGACCAGCAGGTAGAAGGTTTAGCTTACTTTACAGGTGTCAGTTCTATAGCTGTATTTGGTGGTGGCGATGGCGCCGCATACGAACAGCAACGCCGTGGTATACAAAATAATGTGAACATTATTATTGCAACGCCGGGCCGGTTAATTGCGCACCTTACTTCGGGTATATTAAAATTACATCATTTAAAACACTTGATACTGGACGAGGCCGACCGTATGCTCGACATGGGTTTTTCTGATGATATCATGAAGATTATCAGCTATTTGCCAAAGGAGCGGCAGACCTTGTTATTTTCGGCAACTATGCCTGGCCGCATCCGGACTTTAGCTAAAACAGTGCTGAATAATCCTGCACAAGTTAATATCGCCATATCGCAGCCTGCAGTAGGTATTGATCAGCAGATTTATCGTGTGCATGATCAGCAAAAAACACCTTTGCTGCAAATGTTGCTGAAGAATGGATCGTATGTTAGCACCATTATTTTCGCATCGCGTAAGGAAATTGTAAAATCACTCACTAAAGAATTAAAGCAGGCAAACGTTAAAGTAAGCGCATTTCACTCTGACCTGGAGCAAAAAGAGCGCGAGGATATTTTGCTTGCCTTTAAAAATAAACAGTTGCCCGTAATTATCGGTACCGATGCGCTGTCGCGGGGGATTGATGTGGAAGGGATTGACCTTGTAATTAATTACGATGTACCCGGCGACCCCGAAGATTATATTCACCGCATTGGTCGTACGGCCCGTGCCGAAACTACAGGAACCGCTATCACCTTTGTTAATCATCGCGACGAACGCAAACTGAAAAATATTGAGCAGTTAATTGAAAAGCCAATCCGCTTAATTGATGTGCCGGATGAGTTAAAATCAATAGAAGCCGTTAAACAAGAACACGACCCCAGAAAAAGGCCACAAAAACGACGTTGGGGCAATAAAAACAAACCTCAAAAATAAATTTATTATTCTCCGAATATGACAAGCATCATTTGGAAGGTTATTAAACACGCTTTTCCTTTGATTTTGGTTTTTTGCGTTGGTATAGCATCGGCGCAAAAAAAGGAATATTCAGGCAATCCTATTTTCCCGGGTTGGTATGCCGACCCGGAGGCAAAAATATTTGGTAACGAATATTGGGTGTATCCTACCTACTCCGCACCATATAATGAACAGGTTTTTATGGATGGTTTTTCGTCAGCCGACCTGGTGCATTGGACAAAGCATAGCCATGTGCTTGATTCAAGCGCGGTAAAATGGGTAAAGAAAGCCTTGTGGGCACCCGCTATTACCCAAAAGGATGGCAAATACTATTTGTTTTTTGGCGCAAATGATATTCACGATGATACCAAAGAGGTTGGCGGCATAGGCGTAGCTGTCGCTGATAAACCCGAGGGGCCGTTTAAAGATTATTTAGGCAAGCCGCTCATCGGTAAAATTTATAACAAAGCGCAACCTATTGATCAGTTTGTTTTTAAGGATGATGATGGCCAATACTATATTATTTATGGTGGATGGGGACAATGCAACATAGCCAAGCTCAATAATGATTTCACCGGAGTAGTTCCTTTTGCCGATGGCATCTCTTACAAAAACATTACACCAAAAGATTATGTAGAGGGGCCGGTAATGTTTAAGCGTCAAGGCAAATACTATTTAATGTGGAGCGAAGGCGGCTGGACAGGCCCCGATTACCGCGTAGCTTATGCCATAGGCGATACCCCAACCGGTCCGTTTAAACGTATCGCCACTATTTTAAAGCAGGATCCTGTAATAGCAACAGGAGCGGGCCATCATTCCGCAATCAACGTTCCAGGCACCAATGAATGGTATATTATTTATCACCGCCGCCCATTAGGCGAAACCGACGGCAATCACCGCGTGGTTTGTATTGATAAAATGTATTTTGATAAAGATGGTTTAATATTGCCAGTGAAGATTACGAATGAAGGGGTGGAAGCGAGGAAGTTGTAAAGTGAAATGACAAAAATGCGCCGTAGGCGCATATCGTGGGTAGAATATTGTTGTCAAGATTTTTTTGCGTGCCGTAGGTATGCTTGGTATCTCTACGGTTTAACGCAGAGGCTTTTGCACAGATGCTTCGAGGGCCTCCACCTGACATATATGGTGGAATTAAACTTACGAAGTTTTCAAAACTTCGTAAGTTTTTGAAGGTTAATGACTAAATAAGGGATCTTGTCGATTATCCCAAAAACAGACTATTAGAACGACATCGTCAAAAACTTTATAAAGCATTGAGCAATTTTTATGCAAAACGCATCTTCTTACTTCGGTACTTTCTTCAATAATTGGATATAAATAAGGACTGACCGAAATTGCTTCCAAAGCTTTCAAAACTTTTGTTTCAAACTTTATTGCAAACTGATCGCCCCATCTTTCTTGAAGTTGTGAGGTAAGTGAATCATAAGTTTCTTCAGCTTCTGGCGTGAACTTGAGCTCAAAGATCATTTTTGAATAAAATGCTTTTGTTTGAACTCTTCAAGAGAAATAGTTTGCCCGTTTTCGAATTGTTTTAAACTTTTCTGAATGCTTTTTGAAACATGTGAAGGTAAAACGGTAGCCTGTGGCTCAAATGGAATTTTTAAGGCTTTCAAAACAGCTTTGACAGCTTCCAATTGCTCCGCACTTTCAGGATGTACAACTATCGATTCCATATAATCAAAAATACAAATTTGGAATGATTAATTCAATCACCCAAACAAATCACTGCTCAAATACCTGTCGCCACGGTCACAGCAAATAAATACAATAGTACCTTCGGTAAGTTCGCCAGCCAGCCTTATAGCAGCCGACATGGCGCCACCACTGCTCATTCCGGCGAAAATGCCTTCTTCCCGGGCCATTCTGCGGGCCATCAACGTCGCTTCCTCCTGTGAAATATCCATCACCCGGTCAACTTTTTTAGGGTCAAATATTTTTGGCAGATACTCCACCGGCCAGCGGCGTATTCCTGGTATTGATGAGGATTCTGTAGGCTGGCAGCCAATAATCTGTATATCAGGGTTCTTTTCTTTTAAGTAGATGGAATTACCCATAATAGTACCCGTAGTGCCCATCGCACTTACAAAATGGGTTATCTGGCCTTCGGTATCGCGCCAAATTTCGGGTCCGGTAGTTTTATAATGGGCCAGGTAGCAATCAGGATTAGCAAACTGATTAAGCAGAAAAAAATCGCCACTTGCGCCTTTTTCTTCGGCATAATCGCGGCAAAGTTCAATGCCATCCAGCAGGGTTACTTTAGCACCAAATGCTTCCATGGTTAAAGTACGCTCGCGTGTTGAGTTGGACGGCATCACCAGCTCAATTTCCAGTCCGTATAAACAGGCTATCATGGCCAAAGCGATACCGGTATTACCGCTGGTTGCTTCAATTAGTTTTGTTCCGGGTTTAATGTCTCCCCGCTCCATTGCGCTGCGCACCATGTTGAGTGCTGCACGGTCCTTCACGCTACCACCTGGGTTATTTCCTTCCAGTTTGGCAAAAATGCGGACGTTAGGATTAGGATTCAATTTTTTTATCTCGGCCATAGGCGTATTGCCTATCAGATCAATTATACCTGCCATAAATTTAAACTTTCGATTTATTTAATACGGTGATTTCGGGCTTATGAAATACCGTTGAATGCGGCGGAATACTTTTGGTGAGCCACACATTACCTCCTATAACGCTATTATGGCCAATTACGGTTTCGCCCCCTAAAATAGTAGCGCCCGAGTAAATGATAACATCATCTTCTACCGTTGGATGCCGTTTGGTGTTCGCCATATTTTTAGCCACGCTTAAAGCGCCCAGCGTAACGCCCTGGTACAGTTTTACATGCTTGCCGATGATGCAGCTTTCGCCAATTACAATACCGGTACCATGATCTATATGGAAATACTCGTCTATTTGCGCAGCTGGATGAATATCAATACCTGTTTTAGAATGCGCATGCTCGGTAAGGATGCGCGGCAAAAGAGGTACATTATATTTGTGCAGACTGTTTGCTAACCGGTAAAACGAAATAGCGAAAAACCCCGGATAAGTGCGGATTACCTCAAACTCGCTGCCCGCTGCGGGGTCGCCATTAAAAATGGCTTGTATGTCGGTATTTAATATGGCATATAAGCGGGGCATCTCCTCAAAAAAAGACTGCGCCAAACGCTCGTTATCACAATCCTGGCAAGCCTTGGTAGCATTCATCACCAGCACCAGTTCATGCTCTAATCTTTGAAATTCTTCTTTTAGCTGATTTACAGAGGTGAAAATTTGTTTAGACTGTTCGGGATATAACAGGCGGATAACTTGTAGTGCCCAGGCCGTAATATCTCTATTGGAGGGAGTGGCCTCAACATCCTGGTGTTTGTCAAAAATCTGCCTGTAAAATTGGTCGTTCATTTTGCGGATTTAAATTGCCGATAAGCCAATAGGTTCATAAATATATAAATACCGGTAAAATAAAACGGCACCCGGGTGTAAAAAATACAGTCTATAAACTCGATTGGTTAGATCAGGTTACAAGTTTATGTAAAATATTGTTTATTGTATGTAAAAAGGCAATTTGGCTAATAATTTATGCAGGACGCAATTGACCAGGTTGCAGGCAATTTTTTGTAGTTTTATCACTCATCCATTAACTATGAAAAGACGCTCTTTTGTAAAAGCATCAATAATGACTTCTGCCGCAGGAGTAGTTATGCCGCAATTAGGTAAATCGGCCATTAAGCCCAAAATAAGCATTCGTCAGTTTTACGAACTGCGTGTTTATACTTTAAAAAACGAGCAGCAACAAGGCTTGGTTGAAGAGTATTTTGCCAATGCGTTTATCCCGGCGTTAAACAGGTATGGAAGTAAAAACATTGGTTTGTTTAAAGAGCTTAAGCCGACTGAGCAAACTAAACTGTACGCTTTTATTCCTTATAATACATGGGACGAATTGATGACCATTCATGATAAACTGGCTGCCGATAAATTATACCTTGCCGCTGGCCAGGCTTATTTAAACGCCCCGGCAACTGACCCTGCTTACGACAGAATTGAAAGCTCGGTATTGAAGGCTTTCACTCACATGCCCGTGCTGCAAGCTCCGCAAAAGAAGTCGCGCATTTTTGAATTGCGCCGTTATGAGCACGCCAGCGAAGGTGCCGGGAAAAAGAAACTGGAAATGTTTAATGATGCAGGCGAGATAGATATTTTTAAACGATTAGGATTTAACCCGGTGTTTTTTGGAGAGACTATTATTGGCGAACTGCGCCCCAATTTAATTTATATGGTAACCTTTGATGATATGGCCGCACATGACAATCACTGGAAAGCTTTTGGAAGTGACCCCGAGTGGAAAAAGATAAGCACCATACCCGATTATGCCGATGCGAAGCTGGTTTCGCGCATTACATCCACATTTATTGTGCCCGCGGCCTGCTCGCAAATTTAATTGTATCAAATTGGTTGCATATTTTGATTGTGTCAATAATACACTATATTTACCTCAACCAATTTTAAAATTATGACTACCAGGAGATCATTTCTTAAAACTTCGGCTGTGCTTTCGGCTGGAATGTTAGTAGCCCCTAAATTATTTGCTTACGATAAAAAATATATCGGGCTTCAGTTATACACCGTACGCGATCATATGGCACAAGATCCGGCTGCTACTTTGGCTAAAGTAGCCCAGGTTGGCTATAACTCTGTTGAGGGCGCAACCTATACCGGCACCGAGAAGTTTTATGGAATGGATGGTGCAAGCTTTTCAAACCTTTTAAAAGATAACGGATTAATTATACCAAGCTGCCATTATCGCTTAGGCGAAGACGGTAAGGATATGAAAGGTACCATATTAAACGACTGGAACAGAGCGGTTGATGACGCAGCGGCATTAGGCATTAAATATATGGTATGTGCATGGCTTTCGCCTGCCGAACGCGGAACCCTTGATCATTACAAAAAAATAGGTGGCGATTTAAATACTGCCGGCGAGATCTGCAAAAAAGCAGGTATCCAGCTTTGCTACCACAACCACGATTTTGAATTTATACAAGAGGACGGCAAATATCCATACGAAACCTTATTGGCTGTTACCGATAAAAACCTGGTAAAAATGGAAATGGATATGTATTGGGTAACCAAAGCCAAGCAAGATCCTATTGCGCTAATTAATGAGCATCCAGGCCGTTTCCCTTTATGGCACATTAAAGATATGGATAAAACACCTGACCAAATGTTTACCGAGGTAGGCAACGGTGTTATTGACTTTAAGAAAATATTTGAACACGCCAAAACAGCAGGGTTAAAATATTTCTTTGTTGAGCAGGATAAATGCCCTGGCGAACCATACGATAGCATCGCCCAGAGCTATAAGTATATTAAAAGTAATTTAGTTTAATAAAAAGATAAGCATTAATCAACTATAGCCGGACGCTCATTTGAGGCTCTGGCTTTTTTGTGCCTTATTATTTGCAAATAATAAATCGCCGGGCAGTGTATTCTTCGTAGGTTAAGTTATGAATATAAAATCAGCTGCCGCTATCCTGTTCTCATTACTGCTTTTAATAGGATATAAGTCAAAGGCCCAATCCAACGAAAAAACACTAGTTTTAGGCGATACCATGCCATCTTTTTCATTAACAGATCAAAACGGAAAGGTGTTTAACAGCGCCGACTATACCGGCAAACAGTTTTTGGTGATCTATTTTTATCCTAAGGACGAAAGTATGGTTTGCACTAAAGAAGCCTGCTCTTTCAGAGATAGTTTTAACGATTTTACTAAAGCCGGCGCTATTGTTATCGGCATAAATAACGGCACGGTTGCCAGCCATAAAGAATTTAGCGATCATTATAAACTGCCATTTATTTTATTGAGCGATCCCGGTGACAAGGTATATCACCTGTTTGGCGTAAAAAACAAAATGTTTATGAGCGGCCGCGAAACATTTATTGTTGATTTAAAAGGCAGGGTGGTTTTTGCTTATGAAGCCATGATGCAGGGCAAAAAGCACGCCGATGATGCACTTGCTTTTATAAAAGCACATAGTGCCAAATAGCTATTAACGAATAAAAAAATGACTATCATCCTCATTTTCTTTTGCTGTCATTGGTTTTTCTCCTTGTTTTTCCAGACATTTTTTTTGCATCGATATGCTTCGCACAAAATGTTTAAGATGAACAAGTTTTGGGAACGTACCTTTTATGGGGCAACCTTTATTTTCCAAGGATCATCTTTTTTAAATCCGAGGGCCTATGCCATCATGCATCGTATGCACCATGCTTATAGTGATACCGAAAAAGATCCGCACTCACCGCATTTTATAAAAGATGTTTGGGGCTTAATGATTCAAACAAAAAACATTTACCTTAATTATCTGAAGTATAAACTAGAGCCGGAACTGCAATTCCGTGATCGTTACCCCACCTGGCCAACGCTTGATTATATTGGCGATATGTGGATTACCAGAATTGGCTTTGTGCTGTTTTATATAGCTTTTTATATCGTTTTTGCGCCGTACTGGTGGTTATATCTACTGTTGCCTGTTCATTTTTTTATGGGGCCATTACACGGAGCTATAGTAAACTGGTGCGGGCATAAATACGGTTACGCCAATTTTGATAATGGCGATCACAGCAAAAACATGCTCCCGCTTGATTTTTTGATGATGGGCGAGCTTTTTCAAAACAATCATCACCAAAAGCCAAACGACGTAAATTTTGCCAAGCGCTGGTTTGAGCTCGATCCATCGTACCCCGTAATAAAACTGCTGCATTGGATGCGGATTATTAAATTGCGCAAAACAACCTGAACCTTATGATCAAAGCCCTTAAAGTATTTTTCATTCTTCTTTTTATTTGGATGTGCTGCGTGGTAATTAGTACCAGTATTAACAGTAATCTTTTTAAGGAGTGGAATTTCCTGGGTGCTATCCCCTGGATGCGCGCCACCCTGTGGGATTTTTATGCCAATGTGGTTGTCATCTTTTTTTGGATTTGTTATAAAGAAAAAAGTATCATCCTGAAAATTGTTTGGCTCGTTTTATTGGTAACTTTAGGAAGCATAGCCAGTTGTGCCTATGTGCTGATACAGCTTTTTCGCCTGAAACCAGGCGAGGGTTTAAAAGAACTTTTTAGTAAACAAAATGGATAATCACTCAGTTATCGGCTTAATAATATATTGTTTAATTGCCTGCTGCGGCATAATGGTTTTAGTGTGGCTTTGGGCACATAAAATAAAAAACGCCGGGGTGGTTGATATTTTCTGGTCGTACAATTTTCCGGTAATCGCAATTATCCTGTTATTGTTGGCACCCGGTTTTGAAACCCGCAAACTGCTTATTTGCGCTATGGTAATTATAGCGGGCTGCCGTTTAGGTACACACCTGGCCATCCGCATTGTTAAACATTTGGGCGAAGAAGAGGGTCGCTACCAGCAATTACGCAAAGAATGGGAACCAAATGCCGAACGGAAATTCTTTTTCTTTTTTCAGTTTCAGGCCATATCAAACGTATTGCTTGCCGCTCCATTTTTTATCATCACATTAAATACCAATAATGTGCTTTCGCCTTTTGAATATGCAGGCGCGGGCTTGTGGCTGATAAGTGTTTTGGGCGAGGCCATTGCTGATGCACAACTGGCCGCGTTTAAAAAAGATGCCAATAATAAAGGTAAGGTATGCGATAAGGGGCTTTGGGGCTACTCCAGGCACCCCAATTATTTTTTTGAGTGGTTGATGTGGGTTTCGTACTTCGTATTTGCCTTAGGATCGCCTTATGGTTTCCTCGCCATTATCAGCCCCGCCATTATTTTATACTTATTGTTGAAAGTTACCGGCATACCGGCTACCGAAGCGCAATCGCTGCGTTCAAAAGGGGAGGCATTTAAACTTTATCAGCAAAAAACAAGTGTTTTTATTCCCTGGTTTAAAAGGAGTTAAAATAAAAAAAGAGCTAGAAGCTCTAAAAATGTGTGTTTTCAAAATCCAACGCGAAGGCAAAAACGTAGCTTCTTTGAAAACAATTGATTAACAAACCCTAAACCCAAACCTGCGCAAATGTGGTACGACAAACTAATTGAACAAAATAAGGTCCCGGATTTTTTACTGCGAAAAGGGATACGCAAATTATTAAAACAACGGCTTGACGACGAAAATAAAGGCAATGTTGAAAAACAACAGGCGCATTTAATGTCGTTAATTGGCCAGTTAAAAACATCGCCCATAGCGGTTAATACTGTCGATGCTAATCAGCAGCATTACGAAGTCCCCACCCAATTTTATCAGTATTGCCTGGGCAAAAATCTTAAATATTCGGGCTGTTATTTTAAGGATGGGGTTACCGATCTGGATACCGCCGAAGACGATATGCTGGAATTAACCTGCGAAAGAGCCGGCCTTACAAACGGTCAGGATGTTTTGGAGTTGGGATGCGGTTGGGGATCGTTGTCGTTATATATGGCTGCACGATATCCGAAAAGTGCTTTTACCGTGGTTTCCAACTCGCGCACGCAAAAAATGTTTATTGATATGACGGCAAAGAACCGCGGAATAAAAAATCTGAGGGTTATTACTGCCGATATGAACACTTTTGACGTTAATTACAAGTTTGACCGTGTGGTATCTGTAGAAATGTTTGAGCACATGCGTAACTATACGCTGTTGCTTAAAAAGGTAGCTTCGTTTTTAAAAGACGATGGCAAGTTGTTCATTCACATTTTCACCCATAAAGAGTATGCTTATTTGTTTGAAGTGATTGATGATACCGACTGGATGAGCAAGTACTTTTTTACCGGCGGTATTATGCCAAGCGACGACCTGATGTTTTATTTTAACGAAGATTTAGTGGTAAAAAAGCACTGGCATGTTAACGGCACCCACTATGGCAAAACGGCCGAAGAATGGCTGAAAAACATGGATAGTCACAAAGCAGAAATAATACCCCTTTTTGAAGAAACTTATGGTAAAAAGGAGGCGTTAAAGTGGTGGGCCTACTGGCGCGTTTTTTATATGGCCTGCGCCGAATTGTGGAACTACAATAACGGCAACGAATGGATTGTTAGTCATTATTTGTTTCAAAAAACTGAAAGATAATAGTGGCGTTTGCCGGGCGTTGCAATTTTTTAACAAAAACATTTTATGATCCGCTTTTACTTTATCCTTGTTTTTTTCGTGATTGCATTGCTTAACTTTTTCAAAGCGCCATCCTATCATTTTTGGTTGCTGGCTATTGGCGTTACCGAAATGCCTTTAATATTTGCCGGCATTGCAACCTTGCTAACGCTAACCGGCTTTTGGGCACATAAATACCAGGTGCAGGGAACCATTTTAGGCGTGTTGACCATCATCATATTTCTTTCGCCAATTGTGCGGGCATATTGGGTAGCTAAGGATATTAAGGCGGATATGGCTTTGGCGTTTGATAGTAAACAAAACAATGATGACGTGCCCTTCAGTTTTTCAAAGCTGTTTGAAAAAGCGAAAAATTCCAGTTATCAAACGCTTCAATACGTTCAATATAAAGATACTTCGTTGAAGCTTGATTTCTATCCATCTAAAACCGGCGGCAAAAAACCATGCGTTATTGTAGTCCATGGTGGCTCATGGGCCGGGGGCGATAGTCAGCAATTACCAGAGCTAAATACTTACCTGGCGGAAAAGGGGTACAATGTAGCGGCCATTAATTATCGCATGGCACCCAAATACCAAACCCCGGCGCCGGTTGAAGACATACAGGCGGCTATTACCTATCTGGATAAGCATGCAGATGAGCTGAATATTGACACAAACGAATATGTTTTACTGGGCCGCTCTGCCGGGGCGCAAATTGCTTTACTGGCCGCCTATACGCTTCACGAACCCAGACTTAAAGGTGTTATTGATTTTTATGGCCCTGCCGATATGGTTTGGGGTTACTCCATCAAATCAAACCCCCTGATTATGGATTCAAGAAAGGTGATGGAGGATTATATTGGTGGTTCCTACTTTAAAGTGCCGCAAAAATATGTGGCTTGTTCGCCGCTGGAGTTTGTGAGCAATAAATCAGTACCTACACTCATCATCCATGGCGAGAATGATGTACTGGTATCACGCGAGCATAGTCGTCGCCTTAACTTAAAGCTACAGCAAAACGATATAAAACATTACTGGCTGAAACTGCCCTGGGCCACGCACGGATTCGACTACAATTTAAATGGCCCCGGCGGACAACTGTCTACCTATGCCGTGGAAACATTTTTACATACCATCACACAAAAATAATGCATAAAACAGCCATTATAGGAACAGGAATTGCCGGGATGGGTTGTGCTCATTTTTTGCAGAAACATACCGATTTAACCATTTACGAGCAGAATGATTACGTGGGCGGCCATACCAATACGGTAACGGTTGATGAAGACGGTAAACGGGTATATGTTGATACGGGCTTTATGGTGTTTAACTATAAAACGTATCCTAATTTGTGTAAGCTATTTGCTGAAATAAAGGCGCCCGTAAAAAAAACGGATATGTCATTCAGCGTGCAGCATCTGCCCAGCGATTTGGAGTATAGCGGATCGAGCGTTAATCATCTTTTTGCCCAGCGCAAAAATATCTTCAGTCCGAAATATATTAAAATGCTGTACCAGATAGGCCGTTTTAATAAAGAAAGCGTGAAGATATTGGATGACCCTAAATATGCTAATTATTCGATAGGGCAATACATCCATGAGTTTGGTTTTGGTGAAGAGATGCTTTGGAAATACCTGGTGCCCATGAGCTCGGCAGTATGGTCAACACCGATGGAACAGATGCTCGATTTCCCAGCGGTAACGTTAATACGCTTCTTTTTAAATCATGGCTTTTTGGGGTTGGATACCCAGCACCAGTGGTATACATTAGATAATGGAAGTCAGTCGTATCGAGAAATATTGATTAAACCATTTAAAGACCGCATTCACATCAACCGTAAAGCAGTTAAGGTGGTCCGTGAAAACGGAAAGGCTATTGTTTATGCGTCTGACGGCACACAAGAGACTTTCGATCGGGTAATTATCGCTTCCCACGGCGATCAGGCGTTAACCATGCTGTTTGATGCCACCATCGACGAAAAAAGGCTGTTATCGAAATTTAAATACCAGTATAACAAGGCTGTTTTGCATACAGATAAAAGCATTATGCCTAAAGCCAAACTGGCCTGGAGCAGCTGGAATTACAGCATAAAAATGGAAGATGGCAAATTAACGCCAACTACTATTTATTGGATGAACGCATTGCAGCAGGTATCAGACAAAAAGGACTACTTTGTTTCTATTAATCCGCACGAGGGGCTTGATGAAAGTAAAATAATTAAGGAGCTTGATTACGAGCACCCCCTGTTTGACGTACCAGCTATCAATGCGCAGGCCGAACTGCACAAATTAAATGAAACCGGCCCTGTATATTTCTGCGGCAGCTATTTTAAATATGGTTTTCACGAGGATGCTTTTGCCAGTGCGGTAAACCTTTGTTCGCAATTGTTGGGTAAGCCGGTTTATGATGATGTTTTGATCCAACCGGAAAATTAATCCGTATATTCATATATGGCGAATACCCCTGTCAATTCCTGTTTGTATAAAGCTAAGGTAATGCATCACCGGCTTGCGCCAAAAGTGCATTCGTTCCATTACAATATCTTCATGTTTTACCTGGATCTGGATGAAATTGATGGTCTTTCAAAACGCCTGAAATTCATGAGTCGTAACCGCTTTAACCTGTTTAACTTTAGGGATAAAGATCATCTGCAATTACCAAAAGAAAATCCGGATACTTCAAAAAACATCAGGCAGCATATTACAGATTATCTGAAAATTAATGGAGTTGATATCGGCACAGGGCGCATTATGGTACTTACCAATTTATGTACCATGGGCTATCAGTTTAACCCCGTATCGTTTTATTATTGCTATGATGACCAGGACAAGCCGGTATGTTCCATTGTTGAAGTTTGCAATACATTTTTAGAAATGAAGCCCTATTTTTTAGGGGCAGATACTTTGAAAAATGATCAGTTCAAACTCAATACAGAGAAGTACTTTTATGTATCGCCGTTTATTGAGATGGATACCAATTTCGATTTTGATCTGCACATCCCCGGCGAAAAACTGCAGATTAAGATTGATGATTATGACAAGGAGGGTAAACGGTTTTTTATTAGTACCTTAAATGGTAAACAAAAGGAGCTGAAAGATTTAACGCTGTTAATTTACTTTTTTAGTTTTCCTTTAATAACTTTAAAGGTAATTGCCCTTATACATTGGCAGGCCTTAAAATTGTGGCTTAAAAAATTGCCTTTTCACAAAAAGAATGATGATTTAGCGCTTCAACGGGAGGTTTACCGGCCATATAGCTGATTGAATTGGGCTTTACTAAAACCTTAAACCAGTTAAACTACGTACATAGTACTAAACAACCATCTACAGATTAGTATAATACCTATGGCTACCACAATCACCCTTGCTAAAAAACGAAGTTTCTATCAGCATATCGTTTTAAAATTCCTGTCGAAAATGGATAAGGGCTCGTTGTACCTTACCCTGCACGATGGTGAGCAAATTACCATTGGTAATGGCGAGGGAAGTATGTCAGCCAACATCACTGTAAATAACAGCGAGTTTTACGAACGCATTATATTGTTTGGCGATATTGGTTTTGGCGAGGCTTATGTAGATGGTTTGTGGGATACCGATAATATTACCAATGTAATTAAATGGGTGCTGTTAAATATTGATAATGCACCCGGTATATCGGGCAGCAATGTGCAAACGCTTTCGCTCAATCTGCTCAAGATATACAACAAGCTTTCACACTTTAAACGGGCCAATACGGTTGAAGGATCGCGCAAAAATATTTCGGAGCATTATGATTTGAACAATGATTTCTTCGCCAGCTTTTTGGACCCAACAATGACTTATTCAAGTGCTTATTTTTATAAAGATGGTTTAAGCTTGCAGGAAGCACAAATAGCCAAGTATGATCGTTTATGCCGCCAGCTGAATTTAAAACCAAGCGATCATGTACTGGAAATAGGCAGCGGCTGGGGTGGTAATGCTATTTATATGGCTAAAACCTACGGGTGCAGGGTAACCTCGCTAACCATTAGCGAAGAACAGCATAAACTGGCCGTTGAACGTGTAGCAGCCGAAGGATTGAGCGAAAGGGTAACTATTGAGTTAAAAGATTACAGGGAGCTAGAAGGCACTTATGATAAAATAGTTTCGGTAGAAATGCTGGAAGCCGTAGGTTTTAATTTTATGGATGTATATTTCAAAAAATGCCATGATCTGTTAAAGAAAAACGGCATTCTGGCCATACAGGTAATTACCTCGCCCGATTCAAGGTTTGATAGTTTGCGAAAAGGAGTAGATTGGATTCAGAAACATATTTTCCCCGGTTCATTGCTGCCATCGGTAGGTGCCATCAATAAATCCATCAACCGCACCGGCGACATGACAATGGTCGATTTAAAAGACATCGGCCTGGATTATGCCAAAACATTAAAACTTTGGTTTGATGCCTTTAATGCCAATCTATCAAAAGTAAAAACTTTAGGATTTGACGACACTTTCATTCGCAAGTGGAACTATTACCTATGCTATTGTGAAGCTGCTTTCGAAATGCGCAATATCAACGTAATGCACCTGGTTTATACAAGACCTAATAACGTTTCACGGTGATCAGTTTGCAGTTTTGAGTTTGCAGGAAAAGTGTGCGGTTTTCAGTTTGCAGTCGATTCAAATATCAAATGCCTGCCAACTGCCCACTGTAAACTGCCAACTGACTAAAGCCACCTGCTTACTGTGAACTGGAAACTTTCTTCAAACGCGGTTTCTTCTCGCGGAAACGGGTAAAGAAAATGAATGCTAAAAGGCAAAGTGCAAATCCGCAGATGCCGTTAAGCCGAAGTCCGAGGTCGTGCCCGGGATCTTTGCCATAAACTGTCAAGAATGCAAACAGGGCAATGCCCAACGTTTGGCCCAACTTTACAAACAAGTATTTTACTGCAAAAAACATCCCTTCCCGGTTTTCGCCGGTGGTGTTAGCATCTTTTTCGGCAATTTCTGCTAATATGGCGTTAGGTAATATACCCAATGCCGCAAGCGGAAATGCTGCACAAAGTACCATGGTGTAAACCTGTACTTTAGGCGAAACAGGGAATCGGCCTAAAAAATAAATCATCGCAAAAATAAGGCTCAAAATGGCAAAGGATAATAGCACCAATGGCTTTTTGCCATATTTTTTTGAAGAATAGTTGATAAGCGGGTAAAAGATCAACGACCCCAGTACCATAGTTAGCATCAATAAACCACCCATTGATTCGGGCAAATGGAGTAATACCGTCACAAAAAACAATAGGCCGCTGGAGATAATGCTCAAAGCCATATAAAACGAAAAATCAGAAATGAGGTAGTATTTAAAATTCCGCTGACTAAAGGTTTTGCGAATCGCTTGCCACACCGGCAAATGCGACGGACTTTTACTTACTACATATTTACGTTCGTCAATAGCAATCACAGGTACCAGCATCACCAGCCCGGCAAAAGCACATAGTCCCCAAATGGTGTACTGAACCGCGTCATCACGGTTGGGTACATGGAAATATTTTTGTACCAGGTCTGCATAATTGTTTACCAGTGCGGCAATAATTATCCCTATTACAAAACCAACCTGTTGAAAAGATGATAGTTTTACCTTCTCTGCTGCTGTATCAGTAAGCTCAGGCAGCAAGGCGTTATAAGGGATAATATAAGTAGTAACGCTCATAAAAAAAAGGATGAGTGTAAGCGCCAGCCAAAAGGCATTGTGCAGGCTTTCGGCCCTGGTAAGCGGGCAAAAAGTTAGGCCGCAAAAAATAACTGCGGGCACAATGGCCCATTTCATAAAAGGAATACGACGCCCTTTAGCATTATTGGTTTTATCGCTCAACGAGGCTATAAATGGATCAAACACCGCATCAACCAACCGCCCGGAAGCCGCAATAACCGACATGATATTGAGCACGCCAAACAGCAGCAATTGCGGCACAAAAGGAGTTAACCCCGAGCCCTGGGGTGGCAGGTAGAAATAAGGCAACATCACAATAATAATATTGGTCATAATGCTCCAGCCTATCATCCCGCAGGCATATGAAATTTGTTTTTTGAAAGGCAGCTTCTCCACCGGCATATCGTCGCAATATGCAAATAATCAGGTAAGATGTAAAAAAAAAGGCAAAACAGTTTGGTTATTTACCTACTAGCAAATAATTGCGATAAAATGTTATACGCGAAGTAAACGAGAGCTGACAAAGGAAATTGTCAACTAAATTTTTACAAGTTGAGATTAAAGCGGATAGTTTATATTGAAATCTCTAAAGTCTTTTAAGCGTTCGTAATCTTGTATCCAATCTTTAGTTATAATTGGAATTCGATCAACAACCTCTTTTCCAAACATAGCTTCTGTAAGTAAACCCATGTGCATCATGTCAAAAATTCTACACAAGTACGATCTTCCCAATTTCCACCAGGTAAATTTGGAATCAATCATTAAATAATGATAAATGTTTTTATCTAACGTCTTACGTACTTCATTCAGCTCCAAACCATCTAGTTGAGTTTCATAAACGCCATCGGCTACTCGGCTGCCGAAAGTTTTGGTGTGATAATACTCTTTTATTTCCCATAATGCGATTGGGTTAATAACACTTGGGAATGAACCATCTACTCTTCTGGATAAACTTCTAAAAGGAACTTTATTTAAAGTAAACGCTGTTAGTTCTGATGCAGAATATTTTATATCGTACTCGCCTATATTAACTTCAAGTAATATATTCACTATTCCTGTAAAGTAATTTTGAACTCCCTTTTCTCCACCTTGCTTGTTCATCGGAATTTCGCATTGTGGTTGGTATTTGTCGTATAAATAATCGAATAAATTTTTTGCTTCATCGAGATCCATTAAATAATGCTGAACCTGATTTTCTAAGGCATCTGCTCTATATTCGAAATAGTCAATTAGCAGTTTACCAAATTCTGTAATCTCATTATTGAAAATTAATTTATTGGTTCTAAAATTCATCTTTTTATATAGACCGATAATTTGATCTAAATTATGAACTTTAATTTTTTTTGTTTTTCGATCTACATAACCCAACTTTTGGCTTATAACTTTCACGTTCGCCCAGAATTCAGGGGTAGTATTATTTAAATATTTAGGATTGGGTTTCATTTAGTTCTTTTTCAAGCATAGCAGCAAATTCAACCAAATTAGAATTTAAAGTTTTACATAATTCTCTTAACTCTATTAGGTTAATCCGTCTTTCTCCTGTTTCAATTTTACTTATAAATGATTGAGGTACATTTAAAAGATCCGCTAATTGTTTTTGCGTTAATCCGGCATTTATTCTAAGTCGATACAATAATTCTGTAACAACTAAATAATCTTTTATTAGATTAGCTTTCACAATGGAAAAATAAACCTTATTATTGCATATCCCAAAATAGAATAATGACACATGTTTGAAATTGAATCGCCTCCGCTAATTTTAAATCGATATTCTAAATATGTACCCCCAAAAAATCAACTCTTAAAATGGGTTGGAAATAAACAGAAATTTGCTTCAGAAATTACGAAGCATTTTCCATCAAACTTTAATAGGTATTTTGAACCTTTTTTAGGTAGTGGAGCGGTATTGGCTACTGTAAATCCGATAAGCGGCTATGGTTCAGATACTTTTTCACCATTGATGGAAATTTGGACAAAGTTAAAGGAGGATCCTTTAGGTTTAGTTGAATGGTATAAGGGCTGGCGCGATCAAATAGAAGTAGAAAAAAAAGAATTGGTGTACCATCGTGTTAGAGAGTCTTATAACTTAAATCCTAATGGGAAGGACTTTTTATATTTAAGTAGATCTTGCTATGGCGGAATAATTCGTTTCCGCAGAGATGGGCATATGTCAACTCCATGCGGAGTACATACTCCAATACCTGTGAATTCTTTTTCTGAAAGAGTAAATATTTGGCATAAAAGGGTAAAAAATACCGAATTTCTTTCTCAGGATTACAAAGATGCATTCAATCTAGCCTCTCAAGGTGATTTAATTTATTGTGATCCCCCATATTCTCACAGTCAAAGTATACTATATGGTGCTCAGGATTTTAGCCTTGAAGATCTTTTAACGGAGATTTCTAAAGCAAAATCTAAAGGAATTCACGTTGCATTAAGTATAGATGGTAACAAAAAATCCGGAAATAGGATTTGCGATTTGCCTATTCCGGAGGGGCTGTTTGAAAAAGAAATATTTATTGATTGCGGAAAATCAATGCTAAGACGATTTCAAATCGAGGGTCAAAAAATGAATGGGGAAGGGGTCTTTGATCGATTGCTTCTCACATATTAAAAAGTTCTGTCAACTTACAATCCCGAATAATAATCATATCCCTGCTCGGCCCAATAATCATGCGGGCGGGTGTTGCTGAACGTAATGGAGCCAATGCGTTTTAAATTTTTGATGCCATATTTTACCGGGATAATGAGCCTCAACGGCGCACCGTTTTGCAGGGGCAATAATTTATCATTCATTTCATATGCCAGCAGGGTTTGCGGGTGCATAGCGCTGGGCATATCAATGCCTATGTAATAAGCCTTGTCTGGTGTTTCCATGCCAACATATTGCATTTTGGTATAATCGCCCAGTTGATAGTGCTCCACAAAATCTTTAAACTTTACGCCTCCCCAATGCGATATCTGGTCCCAACCCTCTACACATTTAAAATCATAAATAATTTCTGTTTTGGGCAAGGTCATCAACTCCTGTAACGAAACCTGGAGCACTTCGCCACCTTTTTTATTTACCTGAAGTTTCCATGTGGCAGGGTCAAACTTCTTTGCAGCTTCAACACCAATATCGCTGTTGACTCTCACGTGTTTGGCTGCCATTGATTTTGGATAGGTTTTTACCAGGTGATTATCGCTAAACGTTCTTCTGAAAAACAATTCAGTTTTATTAAGCGCCCTTCGCAATGGCTTGCGCGCACCTGAAGTAATACCACCTGCTGCTTCCCGCGGGGACTTATAAAGCCATTCCCATCCTTCAAAAGCACCAACAGCTAATACTGTAAATGCCGAAAAGGAAATAAAATTGCGCCTGTTTATCTTCTGCTCAATGCTGAGCTCTTTTTGGGGCTTTTTATTTGGCTGGCTCATCATTATCAGTGTTAGTTGTTTCAATTGCCGGTTTAGGATTTTCATTAACCACCTCAAAGCCGGATATAACAGAGCTGAAATTGCGCCAGCCGGCCAGTATTACCTGCACAATATGGATCACAAAAAAGAAAACATAACCTAGCGTTAGTATAAAATGCAATACCCTGGCAAAATGATATCCGCCGCAAATCCACGTTAAATAATAAAATTGTACGGGTTTGTAAATGGCCAGTCCGGTAATTACCGAGCCAAAGCCCATTATAATAATGGCGGTATAAGCAATGCGTTGCGCAGCGTTATATTTATTTTGCGGTGGCGCCATTTTGCGGATGTGCAAATCGTGCAGAACAACTAAAAAAGCCTCTTTAAACGAATTTTTCCTGGGCACCAGCTCGCGCCAATCGCCAGAAATGATGGTATAAATAAAATACAGCAGGCCGTTAAGCGTAAAAAACCACATAAATAAAAAATGAAAGGCCATGCCTTCGGATAGGCGGTGCGGTATTTTTAGTGTATTATAAAACCAATCGGGGAAAAAGCGGAAATAGGTATGTCCAAATATCCTGATATAGTATTCATCATTGGCCCAGTAAATTAACATGCCACTCCATATCATAATGGTTAGTATGGGGAAGTTTACCCAATGACACCAACGCATAGCCAGCGAGTGTTTTTCTTTTATAACTTTCATTATGGATCGTTAAAAATAAGATGCCGCAAAATACCCGGCTACCTTACATATGTAAAGTAACCGGATAAATATTTAGTTAAAATTAACGATTTATTATTTAGAACTTTTTACCATTGCAGAAGTGCTTACTTCTGTGGGGAATGAAACTTTTGCAGCGGCCGAAATAATGCCGGTTGATGTGTTTTGTAAAAAGCCTATAATTTCCCAGCTTTTGGCATCGAAATCTTTAGGGAGAGATATACTTACCAAACCGCCATTTTTGGTCAGTTTCACTTCCTGTAATTTGCGCACAATTTGAATGTGTGATAAAGTGTGGCCGCCGTTCTCGCCGCTAAGCACTTTGGTTTGTGCATTCTTTTGCAATACCGCCACTTCAAGAACTGTGTTTTTATCGATACCTCCGGCAGTATATTTTAAATCGGCATGTTTTTGATCAATTGATGCCGCATTTAAAGTTAGCTGTGCCCATGGCGCTTTTTGAAGATTGGTTTTTACAGCATTGCGCAAAGTCCCTTCTTCTGAGCCTACAAATTCAGTCTGGCCGTTAATAACAATCTGAGGGGTATAAACGGAATTGATATTCAGAAAATTGGCATAATCATGTTGCCTTTTCGAAAAATCGGCACTGCTAAACTGGTCCTTCCAGCCTAGGCGGTTCCAGTAGTCAACATGGTAGGCTAGTATGTAAACGGGCTTATCGGCGTTTTCTTTCTGTATTTTTGATACCAGGTTATCGGCCGGTGGGCAGCTGGAACAACCCTCTGATGTATATAACTCAACAACTACAAATCCTTTATCATCAGCGGCTGGTTTAGCTATGTGTTTTGCTTTTATAAAGGCTGTTGTACCCAGGGTCGCAGTTATCAGAAAGGCAGCCAGCACAAATATTTTAATCGGTTTCATAAGTTTTATTGATTTAAATTTATGGTCTTTACGGGCTTAGTCGGCGTAGTAATTAATTCCTTACAATAAAAGTAGAACTTTTTATTTTCAGAAAACTAAATGAATCAACTTGTACAAACTTGTTCCATTTAGTTTTAATTTTCTTGTAAGGTTTAGTAAACGGAAACGACTAAGGGGTAAGACATTTGACGCAATTACATTTAACAGTATATTTTTTGTTATGATTTTAAACCCTCATCAATGGGTAGCTACCCATGCCGACTATCTGTATGCTTATGCTATAACCCGCGTTAATGACGAAGAGCAGGCGAAGGACCTGGTGCAGGAAACTTTTTTGGCTGCGCTGGAGAAAGTAGCAACTTTTGAAGGTAAAAGCTCGGAACGAACGTGGCTCACAGCTATCCTCCGGAATAAAATTATTGACGTTTACCGTAAAAAATCTTCAGGATTAAAAAACATAGAGGTGCAGAAAGCTGAAGAGGAGCAGCACGATTTTTTTGAGGAGGATGGACATTGGGTTGCCGAACATGGGCCAAAAGAATTTGGTATTGAAGATAAAGATCAGCTGGTTAATAAGGAGTTTGATACTATCCTAAAAAAATGTATGGAAAAACTGCCTGCCTTATGGATGGCTGTGTTTACTATGAAACATATTGACGAGGAGCCTACCGATACCATTTGTGTTGAATTAAAGGTTACGGCGTCAAACTTCTGGGTGATTATTCATCGGGCTAAATTAAACCTGAGGGCCTGCCTTCAGAAAAACTGGATTTAAACAATACAACCATGAGCTATTTGAAAAAAATTATATATAACTGTAAACAGGCTACTTTTTTGATTGATAAGAGAGCCACCTCCCGACTTACTTTTAAGGAGATGATAGAGCTGCGGATTCATTTATACGGATGCTCGTTTTGCCGCATCTACAAAAAGCAAAGCCGCATGATAAACGAAATGGTACAGCAGCTTTTTCACAGCGCTACAAAGCCGGGAGTAAAGTTGGATGAAGACTTTAAGAACGAATTGCAGGAGCGTATTGAGGAAGAACTAAACAAATAGAAATTATTAAAAATAGTTTGTAAGGTTTTGTGATGTTGCACGACAAAGCAGTAAATGTTGGAAGACATGATAAGTAAAATTTAAGTTGTGTTGTTTGAGAGGAGGGGGAATTTGCCCCCTTCTTTTTTAATTAATTAAAAAAAAAGATATCATGAAAAAGTATTTACTAATGGTGGGTTGTGTATTATTAACCCTAAACCTGTTTGCACAAACCGGCCTTAAAACCGGCGAGACGGCGCCAAAATTCGCAGCAGTTGATAATGCTGGCAAAACGCTTAGTCTTAAAAGTTTGCTTAAATCGCACAAAGCGGTAGTGCTGTTTTTTTACCGGGGACAGTGGTGCCCGTATTGCAATAAACAAATTAAGGAATTGCAGGATTCACTACAGTTGTTAACCGGTAAAGGCGCATATGTAGTTGGCGTAACACCCGAAACCGGCGAAAATATCAATAAGACTATTGATAAAACGCATGCCTCGTTTTCAATAATACAGGATAAGGGCTATACCATTATGAAGGCTTACCAGGTTAATTATACGGTGGACGCCGAACTATTAGGCAAACTTAAAAACTATGGTGTCGACCTGGAAAAGAATAATGGCAACACCGACCATGTGCTACCTGTTCCGGCTACTTATGTTATTGATCAATCAGGCAAAATCATTTATGTGCATTTTGATAAAGATTACACAAAAAGAGCATCCGTGAAATCGATACTGGCAGTATTGTAAGAAGTGCAATTTTTCACCAATTGGATAGACATTTACGCTATTGTTTAGTTGGCGTTATTCGATCCAATTGGTGAAATTCTTGTGGTATCAAAATAGTTAATCAGTTCGGCTACAATAAGATTAGGCACCCAGCTTAAAAATGCAATAATAATATAGTTGTTGGCGAAGTTTACACCGTGGCCAAATTCTGTTAATGCCCAAATGTAAAACCGCAGGGTTACCGCTGCAAAGGCAAGGGCATAACTCCTGCGCATCATATAAACATGGCTGGTTACCTTGCCCTTTTTAATCAACAGCCAGGCCGAGAGCGTAAAGGCAACCCATAGCGTGTTCTGTATAAAAAACGAGGCAAACACCCAACTGCCGCGATTCACAAATAAAGTCATCACATAAGCGCCCGGTGCCGAAAAAAACAAAACACCAAATACATACAGCTTACCTAAAGCCTTATGCAAGGGCCGGTTGTTGTACACCATTTTAGAGAATTGGAAAAACCCCACAAATAGTATTAAGCTGCTGCCAATAATATGGCAATAAAAAGCCGGCAAATACCAGCCCGTTTTAACGGCGGCTTGTTTGATATCTAAAAAAGAGCCATGAATTTTAAAAAAACCAGAGTATAAAACAAACACGCCAATGCACAACATTGCCACCCATAAAAAAGCAAAATACCACAGCAGCCTTAATACTATTTTCATTGGGCAGCAAGAGTAGTTTGTTTCAGTGAGCTGAGTTTACTGTTTATCCAGTTGATGTTATATTTTTCTATATCGGTTAATGAATCGTTTACGGTTACGTTTTTTGCACCGTCATACCTGTCAAAGCGATATCTAAATGCGTTTGTCCATTTATCGGTCTTAAATTTATAACCGTATGATGCATATATTTCGTTCTTCATATATTCCAATAATTCTGCATTCACATGGTCCTGTCGCTTATTAGTTATAATAAAACAGCCATCTAAATATGAATCATCCATTTTAACATATTTGGTACAGCCAAATATCCGGGTATTGGGTAAAGTCTCAAGTTTGCCATTTTTGATGTGTAAATAACTATAATAAGTACCTTCGTTTATGGTGTCCTTTTCGCTTAATGGATCGCTAAAAGCAGATGAGGTTTTATATTCGAACAATGTGTCGTCAATCGCCCTGATATGGTTTTCACTGCATTTTGTTGATATTGGGAAAGATCCTTCACCTTCTTCACCATCATCTTCCATAAATCCATCAGCCTCAAATCCCAGTATTTTATTTTGTTTTTTATCAACAAATAAAACTTTTTTGGTTTCGGATTTTTGATAAAGCCCACCGCGACCATCCCAGAAATCGTCCACAATAGAATAAAAAACGCTTGTAAACCAGTTTTTATCGTCACTCTCTGTCCCATTATATTTTATAGCCACATTTTTACTGCCAGGATCAACTTCTTCTCCATCTATCCCACCTTTTCTTAAAGGGTTGTTTAAATTAATGAATTGGTTAAGTATTTGTAAATCAACTAAATATGATGGAGGTGTAATGAGTGACGTGATATTCCCACGTTCATTATATTCCATTATATTTTTCGATGATGCGCCAGACATAGAATAGGAATTATCATAGTTTTTGAATTTTGGCAACGCATCGGCAATTTTAAAACCATCTATTTTATCTGTTACTGTCGTATCTTTCTTTAAATAAAAATAGTTGTCGTCCTTCCTCAGTAATGCTAAATTACTATCGTCATTTAACGGAATAATCTGGTCATAAATCACTACTACTACATTTTTTCCGTTCAGATTATAAAGCCCTTTTTTTTCATTCATTTCTACTTCTACTAATCCGTCAATAGTGCCACCAACGTTATGGATTAAATCGTACTCGGTAGGTATAATCTCTTTAAGATCTGGATTTACCAGTCCCATTTTATAGGTGGGTGTCTCTTTTTCTTTTTGTTCCAAATTCCAATAGAACCTTTTGTTTAGCTTACCCTTTATAACATAATAAAATGTTTTACCATCAATATGTTCAAACCACAACACGCTATCGTACCTTGTTTTTAATTGATCGGCCGTTTTGAAAGACGCTAATGTTATAGCGCTATATGTGGTATTATCAATATGCATGCTGTTTCTTGCATAAGTTTCATAATCCGTATAGTCAGTTAAAAACTGCCGGGCATCAGCTTGCACAATTTTTAAATTATTGGCTGCAACCTTATGAATTTTTAATATGAGTACTGATTGCTTGTCGTTTAAGTTAGTATAACTGAATGTAATAGGGATTTTTGCAGTGACAAGGCCATTTTTATCGATACTGATGATGGCTTTTCCTATATCAAGTTTAATAATTGTAAGCGGCTTTGAACCATCACCTTTTTTTCCTCCGGCCAATATATTAGCGAGATTTTTGAGCCCTTTTGATTTTTTATCAAACTGAAAAAAAGTCATGAGCGAATCGGCATTACCCGCGATAACTCCATTGTCAAACTTGAATAAAAACTCCGTTATTTCATCTGAGTTGGCGACAGTCTTTTTTTTGTGAAACAGGAAAAAAGCGCTTACAGCAACTATAACAATAGCCGCAATTATTAGGATAGGTTTGGTTTTCATTATACCAAATATATAAAGAAACACCAACCGCGCAAATGGGAAGAACTAAGTTTTTAATTGTTGATAAAAAGCGTTGAAGACTTACCCAAACCTGCGGCCAATTCCTCCAGCTCCTGCGGGTTGTGGCTTACCATAAACACGGTTGTGCCCAACTTATTAAAAACAAGTTTAAGCTCATTGATCAAAGCAGTTTTATTCTCCGGGTCGAGTGCTGAAAATGGCTCATCCATCAGTAGTAGTTGTGGTTTGGTAGCCAGCGCCCGCAAAATAGCCAACCGCTGCTGCTGCCCGCCCGATAAATATTGGGGTTTATGTGTAGTTAAGGTTTCCAGCTTGCCAATTTTAAGCAGATGGTTTATCCATTCATTATCGGCCGTGGCGTATTCCAGGTGTTCTTTCACCGTCATGTTGGGGAACAGCGCATAATCCTGGAAAACAAAGCCGGCCATTCTTTTTTTGGGCGATAAGGATATTTTTAAAGCGGTATCTAACCAAACCCTATCATTAACAATAATATTGCCTCTTTCCGGTTGGATAAACCCAGCAACAATTTTTAAAAATGTAGTTTTTCCTGCTCCGGATGGGCCATTAATTTTAACGATGCTCCCGGCGGCAAAGTCTCCGGAAACTTTTAGTGCCTGCTGCCCCTGGTAGGTTTTTATTTTTTTTTCTATGTCGATGCAGATCATTCCAGCGGGCTTTTTAACTGATACTTATTGAAAATAAATACACTTGTTACCAACACAAAAGTAATGGCAAAAAGGATAAAAGAATACACATTGGCCGCATGGTAATCCATCTGCTCAACCGAATCATAAACGGCAATGGACGCTACGCGCGTAACATTGGGGATATTGCCGCCTATCATCAATACCACTCCAAATTCGCCTAGCGTATGCGCAAAGGTTAGCACTATGGCCGTTAATAATGATGGTTTAATATTAGGCAGCAGCACCCGTATAAAGGTTTGCCATCTGCTTTTCCCCAAAGAATATGATGCCTGCGACAAAGAGACCGGCAGCTGTTGTAATGCTGATTTAATAGGACCCAGCATAAATGGCATACTATAAATAACAGAGGCCAGCACTAGGCCCTGAAATGAAAATACAAACTGAATGTTGAAGGTTTGCTGCAACCATTTGCCCACTCCCTGCTGCGGACTAAAAGCCAGCAACAAATAAAAACCCAATACCGATGGCGGCAAAACCAATGGCATGGTAATAATGGCTTCTATAATAATTTTAAAGAATGATCGCCCTTTTGAAAGCCACCAGGCTACAGGCAAGCCAATAGCCAGCAACAGCAACGTGGTTACACATGCTAATTTTAACGTAAGCCAAATAGGAGCAAAATCCATTTAAAAAAGAGATGGTTATATTTCTAGAATCTTCTAGCGGTATTAAACTTACGAAGTTTTCAAAACTTCGTAAGTTTTTCAGCGTGAATGACCCCATCGGGGTCAAATATCGGTAGAGAAAAAACAATAATCATTTCGTGCCATCGGTACGAAACCTATACGCTGGCAAGGTGGCGTACCTACAGCACGCTAAAATTGGTCACAACAATATTTCTACCGATATTTTGCACCTATGGCGCATCATTGTCATTTCACCTTCATAGTCCACGGATTTTATCACTCAGTATGACAATCTTACTTAATAATTTATTTTACCAGGTAACCATATTCAGCGAATATTGCCCGTGCGGCCGGACTTAAAATATATTGGTAAAACTTTTCTGCATCGACGTTGGCTTCCGCGTGTTTCAATAAAACCATGCCCTGTTCAATTGGAGAGTACGAATTTGGATCAATAACCTGCCAGTAAAGTTTCGTTTTATTGGCCGGGTCTTTTACCAAGGCCTGCGTCGTAAAACCCACATCAACAACCCCTGTAGTAATATAAGTATTTACTTGCGAAATGCTCTCGCCGGTAACAATTTTCGATTTAATATTAACCAGGATGTCTTTCTTTTGCAGCACCTCTTCGGCAGCTTTTCCGTAAGGCGCAATGGCAGGGTTTGCAATCGCTATTTTTTGCACGCGATGGGTTAACAACACTCTTTCCCAATTTTCAAAGCCGATATCCTGGTTGCTGCATATAATGAGGCTGCCACGCGCGTAAATCACCGGGCTTTTTGTGCTAAAGCCATCTTTAAACAACGTTTCAGGGAAACCCATATCTGCCGAGAGGAATAGATCATATGGCGCCCCGTTTTTTATTTGTGCCACCAAATTGCCCGATGACCCTATAATTGGTTCAATTTCTATTCCAGTTTTTTTCTTGAAATCGGCTTGTAAAACTTTTATAATGCCTTGCAGGTTAGCGGCAGCAGCAACCTTAATAGTTTGCGCAAACGCCCCGGTTGAAAGAAGCAGGATGGCAGCTAACAAAAAAAATATACGTTTCATAGTATTGGTATTGTGTTGTTTGCTCTCAACAGTATTTCGCTTAAAAATCTACTGAAATGCTAATATACATTGTTATTAAAGCGTATCGGCATTTTGCGAAACGCTTTTTATTTCAAAATTGTTACGGTAAATGTATGTAAATGGTAACAGCTAATAGTACTATATTAGCCCGCAAATCTGAATTTTTACTGTAGTTTGTTAGATGGTAGTTCATAGTTGATGGTTCATGGCCTGTTTTTAAAAAGCTATTCTACTATGAACAATGAACCATCATCCATGGACTAAAAACGCATTTCATCATGAACAAATTTCGTTTACAATTATTTTTTTTAATGACCCTGATGCTTCCCTTTGGGGCAATGGCGCAACAGGGCGGCTTTATTACAACAAAAGGGAAGGAAATTATTGGTGCCGATAATAAGCCATTTTTAATACGGGGTACAAACCTTGGCAACTGGCTGGTACCCGAGGGCTATATGTTTAAATTCACCAACATTAATGCGCCCCGTTTAATTAATGAGGCTATATTGGAGTTATTAGGTCCTGAAGAAGCTGGCGCTTTTTGGAAAAAATATCAGGACACTTATATCACCGCTGCCGATATCCATTATTTAAAAGCTTCGGGCATGAACTCGATTCGTATCCCATTCAATTACCGCATTTTTAATAATGAAAACTACCTGGAACAAAAAGATCCAAACCGTGGGTTTGAATTATTGGATAGGGTAGTAGGCTGGTGTAAGCAAGAAGGTTTATATGTTATTTTAGATATGCACTGCGCACCTGGTGGCCAAACCGGAGATAATATTGACGATGGCTACGGTTACCCGTTTCTATTTAAGAGTCCGGCCATGCGCGAGCTAACCGCCAACATTTGGCGCCGGATAGCTGATCATTATAAAAATGAAACCACCGTAATGGGTTATGATTTATTGAATGAGCCTATTGCTACCTATTTCGATAAAAATGAGTTTAATCCTTCTTTGGAGCCTACATACAAACAAATAACCGCAGCAATACGCGAGGTTGATAAAAACCACATCCTGTTTTTAGGCGGTGCGCAATGGGATAGCAACTTCAGCTGCTTCGGTACGCCGTTCGACTCAAAACTGGTATATCAGTTTCATAAATACTGGACTAAAACTACCGGTAAAGAAGTTATACAGGATTACATTGATTTTAGGGACAAATACAACGTGCCCATTTACTGTGGCGAAACAGGCGAAAATACCGACCAATGGGTAGGCGATTTCAAAAAAACACTGGAAGAAAACAATATTGGCTGGCATTACTGGCCATACAAAAAAATGGACAATACAAAAGGGATTGTAACCTTTAATGTTCCTGCAAATTATGATAAGCTGATTGCCTACACACAGCTGCCCCGAGAGGACTTTGCTGCCATCAGAAAAGCTGCCCCAGCCGATCGCGAAGCATTAAAAAAGGCATTGTTCGATTTTATTGACTACAGCAAATTTGAAAACTGCAAGCCTAATACCGGATATATTCAGGCATTGGATCTGAAACCGTAAATAGGGATTTAAAAAAGTCTAATAGCCTCACCCTGCCCTCTCCAACGGAGAGGGTTTTAAAAAAGAGTAAAAAAGAGCGAAGTTAAAGTCCTCTCCCCCTGGAGAGGATTTAGGTGAGGCTTCCCCACCCCTTAAATAACTGTAAACCTTACCTTTAATAGGATTAGCAAAAGAAAACCGTTATAATTGTTTACCTAAGTAAACCAATTATAAAACGTTTGTTCATGGCCTGCAGGGCCAATTTTGAACAATTATGCAGCTACCTATAAATATGGTGAAACTTTTATTGCGTTTTTTGATACCCCTATGGGCTTGCCTTGCCTGTACAAAAGTTTGTGCGCAGGTAACCGTAGCAATTGCTGATTCGGCCAAGCAACAGATCTTCAGGTATGGTCAGGTAAGTTATCTGATGGATGTACATAATAACCTAACATTTAATCAGGTAAAAAACCCTTTTTTTGATGTAAAATTCAAAACAAACAGGGATGCTACTCCTGCAACTACCGATCCTAATGTTACTTACTGGTATCGCATCCGGATAATGCATAACCCACAGTCGCGCAATAACTGGATACTGGAGTTTTTTGATCAAACTATTGATAGCATAGCTGTTTATTCGCCCGATAAACAGGGTAGTTATTCGGCAACTTTCCTGGGAAGCAGCCGTCCTTTCGCAGCGCGCATGTATCACCATAAAAACTTCAGTCTTAATTTAAACAGCGGGCTTACAGGTGTTCAGGTTTATTATATCCGCATTAAATCGCATCAGCCGGTAAACGTCATCATGGTGTTGCGGTCGGTAAACTGGTTTATCAGCTATGCGCTTGATGAATATTTTTTCTTCGGTATTTTTTATGGAATGATACTCGTGTTTGGCTTGTATAACCTCATGATGTTTATAGCCATGCGGCAAAAACAATACCTGTACTATATTGCCTATAACCTCAGCATCGGCCTGTATGAAATGTGTGTGGATGGCATCGCCTATCAATACATTTGGCCCGGCGCACCTAGTTGGAATCATCAGGCCTATGGTATTGCGCTGTTTTCGGCCAGTATTTTTTCGGTGCTGTTTGCCCAAAGCTTGTTAAATGTAAAGGTAAATGCGCCGCGTTTAAATAAGCTGATTTTATGGGTAATGACCCTGCGGAGTTTGTTTTTTGTGTTGTGTTTAACGGTGAACGAGAATTGGTTTAGGTACAAAATAATAGAGATAATCCCCTTGTCACTTATTTATTTTACGGGCTGCTATGTGCTGATAAAGGGTTATAACGCTGCCCGTTTTTTTGTTATAGGGTATTCTTTTTTGTTTGCCGGGTTTATTATCAAAACGCTCATTGCATTGAATGTTTGGTGGCTGCCGGTAACCGCCGCTGCTTATTATAGCTTAAGCTTTTGTTTTATTATGGAGATGATCTTCATTTCATTTGCCATAGGCGATAAGGTACGGATACTGAAACAGAAAGAAGAAGAAGCCCAATTGCTGGTTATCAAACAGTTAAAGCTTAATGACGAGTTGAAGGATACGTTAAATAAAAGCCTGGAAGATCAGGTACAGGAACGCACTCGCGAACTGTCGGAAAAATCAGTATTGATAGCGCAGCAGAACGATGAGTTGAAACTTGTTAATCAGTTATTAAAACAACAGGCCGAGGAAATTTCGCGGATGAATGTGTTGCTGGAGAATGATAATTCTGCTTTGCATCAGGATATTGAAAAGGTAACACACAGCCGGATAATGTCAACCGAAGTTGATTTTGAAGAATTCAGCAAGATATATCCTGATCGTGAAACTTGTTTTAAATTTCTGTCCGACTTGAAATGGGAAAAGGGTTATGCCTGTCGCAAATGCAGCAACACCCATTATGGTAACGGACATTTACCTTATAGCAGGCGTTGCTCCAAATGCGGGTACGAAGAATCGGTTATTGCTTATACCTTATTGCAAAACACCCGCATCCCTCTTAATAAGGCCTTCTATATGATATTTTTGATGTACTCTACCAACGGAAAAATATCATCACATAAGCTTTCCGAAATTTTATCTATCCGCCAAAGTACCTGCTGGGCCTACAGCTCCCGCATAAAAAAGGTAATGAACAGCCGTAAAAAGGAAGCCAAAAATACCGGCGACAAGGGCTGGAGCAAATTGGTTTTGGAAACTGACTAGTTTGCTGCTCTTGAATTGATAAATACGAAATAGCTCATCTCATGATGACCTGAAATATCTCTATAGTTTGCCTCTCCACATACCTGGATAGTGCCTATACTGCGCTGGAATTGGCATTTTGCGCAATCAATATTTTTTCCTGAAAATTAAATGTGAACCAAGCGTATCAGAAATAAAATTTCCCGTGATGAAAATCAACCTTAGGATACTCTCAAGCTCTTTTGCGGGTAATTAGTTATTGTGTTTAAAGCGTATCGTTTTATATATAATGTGCTTTAAATCAATTATTTATAAACTTTTAATTTGTTTTTACCGTATAAATTAATCTAAATTTGTTTTACCAATATAAACGTGACAATTACCTGCCGCTGAAAAACAATGAGATGGATTCGGGCTTTTAAGGCTTGCTTGCTCCTGTTGTTTTAATTTGTGGTTAAATTTAAAGGGCTTATTTATTTGCCCCGGCTCTGTGTTGGTATTGCGCCTAAACCAATTAAATCAACTATAAAAACCAATTTTTTATGAAGACAAATTACACAATTAAATTGCTGGGGGTGCTGCTAATAGCACCTGTGCTATTTCTTTATTCTTGTAAAAAGGACTTGTCAAAATCGGGTCCATCCGTTCCCGGGATGAATACAAGCACGGTTGCTCGGGCAGCAAATGAAACCGTAAACGTATGGGAAACAACATCAGATCAAAGCAAGCTTTTAGCACAGCAAACCAGTATAAATTTTGCAGCAGACGCAGGCACTAATGCCACAACTATTACGGTTGATGAAAACACCACTTATCAAACTATAGACGGCTTTGGTTATGCGCTAACCGGTGGCAGTGCACAATTAATTGACGGCCTCGGCGCAAATCAAAGTACGTTTCTTAATGATATTTTTTCAACAGCTGCGGGCCATGTAGGGTCAAGCTTTGTGCGCATTAGTATTGGAGCTTCAGATCTCAGCTCTTCTGATTTTACTTATGATGATATGCCATCGGGGCAAACAGATAATAATCTTAATAATTTCAGCATCAGCCAGGAAATGACCGACTTGGTGCCGGTACTAAAAAAGATCATCGCCATTAATCCCTCCATAAAAATATTAGCTACCCCGTGGACAGCTCCTGTCTGGATGAAATCAAATACTACAGGCAATGGCGGTTTTACAGGGGGCAGCTTAAATACAGCTTATTATGATGCTTATGCGCGTTATTTTGTGAAATACATACAGGCAATGGCCGCGCAGGGTATAACCATTTATGCTATAACCCCGCAAAATGAACCGTTAAATGCCAACAACAATCCCGCCATGACCATGCAATCAAACGAGGAAGCTAACTTTATAAAAAATAACCTTGGTCCTCAGTTTTCGGCAAATGGCATCACTACCAAAATTATTGCTTATGATCATAATTGTGACCAACCGGGTTATCCTGAAGCCGTTTTGGGTGACGCAAGCGCTAATCCTTATGTAGATGGCTCTGCATTTCACCTGTATGCCGGTGACATAAGCGCTTTAACAACTGTACATAATGCATACCCTGCCAAAAATGTTTATTTCACTGAGCAATATATTGGCGGTCCCGGCAATTTTTCGGGAGATTTTTCATGGCATATGAATAATTTGCTTATCGGCGCCCCACGTAACTGGAGCCGGGTAGTTTTGGAATGGAATCTTGCTTCCGATCCAAATTATAATCCGCATACTTCCGGTGGCTGCTCAACCTGCCTGGGTGCGGTAACTATATCGGGCAATAACTATACCCGTAATACAGCTTACTATACGGTTGCCCACGTTTCGGAATTTGTAAAAGCCGGTGCTGTGCGCATTTCATCCAATACTTTTTCAAGTAGTATACAGGATGTGGCCTTCAAAAATACCGATGGTACCAAAGTGGTTGTAGCATTAAATACTGCAACAACAAGCCAAACATTTAAAATTAAATGGGGGGCCGAGTCATTCACTTATACATTACCAGCAGGAGCTGCTGCTACCTTTAAATGGGCCGGAACACAATCATCAGCATCGGGCCCTCCAATTGGTCAAACTATCACCCTGAAAGGGTTTAACGGCGACTATGTAAGCGGCGAAGACGGCACCACCGCCATGACTTGTACCCGAACCACAGCAAGCACCTGGGAGCAGTTTTTAGTAGTTGATGCAGGCAATGGCAAAGTAGCGCTGCAAAGCATGGGCAAGTATGTATCCAGCGAAAATGGCACTATGCCTATTACGTGCAACCGCACCACTTATAGTACCTGGGAAGAGTTTACCTGGGGTGTAAATGCTGATGGGACTATAACACTGCAAGGCAACAATGGTGATTTTATTTCGAGCGAGGATGGTACGCAGGCTATGACCTGTAACCGGACTTCGGCCTCGGGATGGGAGTCATTTGGAGTAAACCAATAAATAAACAAAGCACCTCTCTGGTAAATCCCGAGAGATGCTTTGTTTTAGATTAATGTTCAACTAATCAATTAATACATTAAATAACCTTTTATGAAAACACATCTCTTAAAATTTTTAACAGGTACCGGAATGGTCCTGTTGCTGTTGATGGCTTTTTCCTGCAAAAAGGATATCAGCCCCAAAAATGCTTTAACAAGTAGCAATACGCAAACCACTGCTCCAAGGGCGGTAACGTATCAGCTTATTTGGTCGGATGAATTTAATGGCACCAGCGTTGACAACACCAAGTGGACGATGGAAACCGGCAATCCGGGCGTAAATAACGAAAAGGAATATTATCAGGCTTCAAATGCTACTGTAAGCAACGGCAACCTGGTAATTACAGCTATGAACCAAAGTGTTGGCGGCTGGCCTTATACATCGGCCAGAATGAATACTTCCGGGAAATTCTCCTGCCAGTATGGTCGTATTGAGGCAAGTATGAAATTGCCTTTGGGCCAGGGCTTGTGGCCCGCTTTCTGGATGCTGGGAACGAACATTAATACCGTTGGCTGGCCTCAATGCGGTGAGCAGGACATTATGGAACATGTTAATGCTGATAATACCATTTATGGAACCATCCATTGGTACGATAACGGTAATACGCAATACGGTGGCAACACTACAACCAACCCGGATGCTTACCACTTGTATGCGGTGCAATGGGATACTAATTCTATTACCTGGTGGGTTGATAATAACCTGTATGCTACGGCAAATATCGCCAACAATATCAATAATACAGGGGCATTTCAAAACCCTTTCTTCATCATCTTAAACATGGCTGTAGCCGGTGATTTTCCGGGACAAACCGTCGATTTAAGTAAACTACCGGCAAGTATGTATGTTGATTATGTACGCGTTTATAAGGGCGTAACTTCCAGCGGGCCGCCAATTGGACAAACCATCACCCTAAAAGGATTTAATAATGATTATGTAAGTGGAGAGGATGGTACAACAGCTATGACCTGCACCCGCACCGTTGCCAGCACATGGGAACAATTTTTAGTGGTAGATGCCGGAAACGGTAAAGTCGCTTTGCAAAGCATGGGCAAATATGTATCAAGTGAGAATGGTACCATGCCAATAACCTGTAACCGTACCAGTTTTAGCACATGGGAAGAGTTTACCTGGGGAGTAAATGCAGATGGAACGATAACATTGCAAGGCAATAACGGTGATTTTATTTCGAGTGAGGACGGCACCCAGGCCATGACCTGCAACCGCACGGTAGCTTCGGGATGGGAGTCATTTAAAGTGAATCAATAACGTTTTTAACTTTTTAGTAATAAAATGATTACTTTGGGTTACCAATTATTATGAAAAAACACCCTAATTATCTAATAACAAGCACCGGTTTTATACTGGTGCTTGCACTTTCAACATCGTCGTGCAAAAAAACACAAGCGGTGGTAACTCCCACACCTGTAACTGTAGTAACCCAGCCTGTTACCCAGGCAGATACCAGCACCGTGCCTGCAAATTATACTTTGGTTTGGTCGGATGAGTTTAACGGCACTGCTGTTGATACCACCAAATGGAATTTTGAAACGGGCAACCTCAACGTAAATAACGAAAAAGAATATTACCAGGCTGCCAATGCAACAGTGGCCAACGGTAATTTGGTTATTACAGCCAAAAAAGAAATAGTAGGAGGGCAACCCTATACATCTGCCAGGCTAAATACGCAGAATAAAGTAACTGCACAGTTTGGACGAATTGAAGCTCGGATAAAACTGCCATTAGGTGCTGGTTTGTGGCCCGCGTTCTGGATGTTGGGTGCCAATATTTCTACCGTATCATGGCCGCAATGTGGCGAAATGGATATAATGGAGCATGTAAATGCTACCAATGTTATTTACGGAACTATGCACTGGAACGTGAACGGGGCAGTACAATATGGCCTTACAACACAGATAGCCAATCCGGATGAATATCACAATTATGCTATTGATTGGGATGCAAGCTCCATTAAATGGTACGTTGATAATAATTTATACTGTACCGGTAATATTCAAAACAACATTAACAACACCGGGGCATTTCAGCTGCCATTTTTCATCATTTTAAATCTGGCTGTTGCCGGCGATTTTCCAGGACAAACCGTTGATGAAAGCCAGTTGCCGGCCAGTATGTATGTTGATTATGTGCGGGTTTATAAATCAAAATAACTAAATCAAATTATCGTCATAGTATCCTGATGAATAAGATTTTTCGCTTGTTTGGCTATGCCTTTGCATTGATGGTTTTTGCGCAGTGCTGCACCGCGCAGGATATTGAACAAAAAGCACAGCTGTCTTTTTCGGCAGGCAAACAGCAGCAGGATAATTTTAACTGGTCGATAGCCGGAAATCAAAACGGACAAAGCCCTAATATTTTGTCGGAGCTGAAATGGAAAGATGTAAGTGGTACCTACTATTCCGCATCGCTGCAGTGGAATTTCTGGCACCGGTTTGCTGTTATGGGGAGTTATAACAGGGTAGATGTACATTCGGGCTCGGTAAATGATATGGATTATGGAGCGGACAATCGTACACAGCCGGTTTACACTGGTAACTTTAGCGATAATAAAGGATTTACCACATCATGGCTGGCAGGAGCCGGATATGTTATTTTTAACAATAAACTATTTAGCCTGATACCTTATGCCGGTTATAGTAACAGTGTGCAAAATTTATATATTGTTGATTTGTCGGGACAGTTTCCTACGCTGAACAGCAGCTATTTTACCAGCTGGAGGGGCCCGTTTGTAAAAATTACTTCGTCAATAAAAATATGGCAGGGCTTAAAGTTAGCTGGTGATATCACCTATACCCAGACTAGTTATAATGCCCGCGGCGATTGGAACCTGATACAGGAGTTTCAGCACCCCATAAGTTATACCCATGTGGCCGATGGCTATGGCCTTGATGCCAATGCACGGTTAATTTATAATATTACACCCCATATTGCTGTTTACGGCAGCTACGGCTATTATAACTGGGAAACCGGCAACGGAACTGATCAGCTTTATCTTTCAACCGGCGAAGTGGATAAAACACGACTCAATTGGGTTTATCGCGATGGATATCAAATAACCGGCGGCGTTATTTTGTCGATGTGATTTCAGAAAACCCGATGATTTTTATTTAAAAATTCAATCACCACATCATCAGTTAATGGGTGCCCGGTGCAGGTTAATATCCAGCCCTCGGCTAAATCGGCATCGGTTAATACATCGTTTTTAGTCATTTCAACTTTACCGCTTTTACATATTGCCGAGCAGGTTGAACAATCGCCAACACGGCAACTATAAGGCAGTTGGATATTATTTTGCAATGCAGCTTGCAATATGGATTGGTTTTCGCCAACGGTTAAATCATAAATCTCCTGATTAAAATGGATGCGAATATTGCGGGGAGGAAAAGCTGTGGTAGATGGCGTTACAGCTACAGTTTCCAAAACAAAATTTTCCTTACGGATTTGGCCGGCTTCTATCCCCATAAATAATAAAGTGAGCCTTATCATCCGCATATAGGTAAAAGGCCCGCAGGTATAAAATCCAGCTTTTGAGATATTTTTTGGCGTGATATTTTCGCGTACCAGTTGCTCCACTATCAGGTTATTGAGCCGGTTGGCTTCGCTGCTTAACAGATGTATAATTTTAAACCTGTCGGGATGTTTTTGCTGAAGTTCATTCAAATCATCCCTAAATAAAATGGAGCGGTCATTTTGATTACTGTAGATAAGCACCAGCCTGCTTTTACCTGCCCGGTTTAAAATATATTTAAGCTGCGAAAATATAGGCACTATACCGCTTCCCGCAGCAAATAACAATATATCCTTATCATCTGAAAAAGCATTGATAACAAATTTGCCGGCAGGTTCAACCGCAGTTAAAAAATCACCAGGTTTAATTTGTGTTAGCATAAAACGGGATATCTCGCCGTTGTCAATACGTTTTATGGTGATGGATAGTAAGTCTTCGTCGGGCGACGAACTGAGGGAGTAAGACCTTCTGATTTCTTCTGTGTGATGGGTAAAAACCAGGGTAATAAACTGCCCGGCCTTATAGTTTGTTTTTTTGTCGGATGGATTTGACAGGTAGAATGTAGTTGTATCAGGCAGCTCACGCTTTATTGCTTCAACCTTTAACTGAAGCATTTGCTTAAACTGTTAAAACTATTTTTCCGAATTGGGATGACACGCCCATTTTCTTTACAGCCTTATCGGCTTCCGCCAGCGGGAATATTTCATCGATAACCGGGAGAATTTTATGCTCGCATACAAAATCAATGAGGGCGCTAAATTCAGCGGGAGTACCCATGGTGGTGCCGAGGATTTGTAACTGTTTCCAGAATATTTTCCGACCGGGTAGTTCAGGGATATTGCCAGCCGTGGCACCAAAAGTTACTATGCGGGCGCCTTGATTGCATAGATCGAGCAATTTGGCGAATCCTTCGCCCAGCGCGCTGTCAACTATCACATCAAAGCCTCCGGCCAGGTGATGCAGTTGTTCGGCCCAATCCTGCGCCTTGTAGTTTACTCCAGCCGATGCACCCAATTGTTTGGCAAGGTGTAGCTTTTCGCCGGTTCCTGATGTTACAAAAACCTGGCAGCCTGCTGCTAAAGCGAGTTGTAAGGCTAGAGTTCCGGTTCCGCCACCCACGCCAACAATTAATACCTTGTCATTTTTAGTGATTTTAGCCTTGGTAAACAAAGCGCGATAGGCTGTTAAGCCACCTAAAGGCAATGCTGCGGCATGTTCCCAATCTAAATATGCTGGTTTGGTGTGCAGGTATTCAGCCTTTACTTTAACGTATTCGGCAAAGGTGCCGTCTTCGGGGAGCCCGAGAATGCTGGCATTTTCTGCCCGGTAAGCAGGGTTGTTTCCCCAATCATGACTGGGATTTATAATTACTTCCTTATTTAGCCAGTGTTTATCGGCATCGCTGCCAACCTCAGTTACAACGCCCGCGCCATCAGACCCTAATATCGAAGGGTATTTAATGCCTGCATATTTGCCAACGGTTATCCAATAATCGCGACGGTTTAAAGCAGCGGCCTTTATCTTTACTAAAACTTCACCTGCTTTTAAAGCGGGTGTTTCAACTTCTTTTAAGACAAGGGGCTTATCTGCCGCTTCCAGAACGATGGCTTTCATAAGGAGATATGTTTTTATAAAAGCGTCATTGCGAGGTACGAAGCAATCTCTACAAGAGAAGGTCGAACAGGACGGTTAACGAACCTGACTTGTCCGATCTGTAAAGCATAGAGATTGCTTTCCCGAAACAAGTTCGGGATAGGCAGTGCCTCGCAATGACGGTATAAGTGAAATGAGTTGATTATACTGCTTTTGCGTATAATTCAGCAACGTGGTTCCAGTTAATTACGTTCCAGATAGCTGCTAAATAATCCGGACGACGGTTTTGATATTTCAAGTAGTAAGCATGTTCCCAAACATCAATGCCAAAAATTGGAGTTCCTTTTACTTCAGCAATGTCCATTAAAGGGCTATCCTGGTTAGGAGTTGAAGTAACAGCTAATTTTTTATCGGCAGTAACAATAAGCCATGCCCAGCCAGATCCGAAACGGGTTGCACCAGCTTCGTTAACTTTGGTTTTAAAATCAGCAAATGATCCAAAAGTGCTGTTAATAGCTGTAGCCAGAGCACCTGTTGGCTCGCCGCCACCGCTTGGTGAAAGTAAAGTCCAGAATAAGCTGTGGTTATAGTGACCGCCGCCATTGTTACGTACAGCAGGTGGAAATTTAGAGATATTTTTTACGATATCTTCAATATTGCTGTCGGCTTCAGGTTTGCCTTCCAATGCTTTGTTTAAGTTGGTAACATAAGCCTGGTGGTGTTTGCCATGGTGAATTTCCATAGTCAGTTTATCAATGTGCGGTTCCAGTGCATCAGTAGCGTAAGGTAACGCCGGTAGTGTAAAAGCCATAATGTTAAGTTTAAAGTTTTATGATAGTATGTAACAAATATAAAGTGTTGCAGGTGATTTTTGTTCTAAAGAATGTCAAGTTTTTGTTGGCCGTTGACAGATCATAGTTAATGGTTCATAGATCATGGTTAATGGATCATAGTTCATGGCTACTTGTCGATGTTGAAAGCATGGTAGGCCGTGAAAATCTAATAATCGATAACAAAACTATTTCCGCTTGCTTTTAAAAAAATTCCTTACCAGTTCGGCGCATTCGTTTTCCTGTATGCCACCGCTTATAATAGTTTTGGGATGCGTAATTTTTTGATTGATGCGGCCAAAGCCCATTTTAACATCATAAGCGCCAAAAACAATACGACTAACCTGAAACCAGTATGATGCGCCTGCACACATTACACAGGGCTCCAGTGTTACATAAAGCGTGCACTCGGGCAGGTATTTGCCGCCCATAAAATTTGCTGCCGCGGTAAGCGCCTGCATTTCGGCATGCGCCGATACATCATTTAACCGCTCGGTAAGGTTATGGCCGCGGCCTATTATTCTCCCCTTGCAAACCACAATTGCACCAATCGGAATTTCATCTTCTGCCAGGGCCAGTTTAGCCTCTTTTATAGCTTCGGCCATAAAAAAATCATCGGGCGAAATGGGTGGCTCATCGCCAAAAGTAACGTACCTCATTATATTAGTTTGCTGCCGTTAGGTACCGGTTGTTCAATTGATGCCAAAATAATGTCGCCATTTTCATCGGCAAAGCCGGTAAGTAAAAATTGCGACATGAAATTTGCTATCTGTTTTTCGGGAAAGTTTATAACGCCTATAATTTGCCTGCCTGGCAATTGTTCTTTGGTGTAATGCTTGGTTATCTGTGCGCTTGTCCACTTAATTCCTAAAGGGCCAAAATCAACTTTAACCTTGTAGGCCGGTTTGCGGGCTTGCGGAAAATCTGCAACCTCCAGAATTGTGCCTGCACGCAGTTCCACTTTTTCAAACTCGTGCCAGTTAATGGTTTCCATATTGCAAAGTTAAAAACCTGTATCAAATCACATTCAATCATAAAATTTATTTTTGAAGCCATTTTCGTCCTCAAAGAAAAGTTATGATAGTGTTGTATCGAAATAATAAATTAATACGTAATTTTTAACGATAAATAAAGTTATAACTGGAAACAACCTATTAAACATGAACAAATACTTTTTACTCTTATTACCCCTCATTATCGCGTTAGCATCTTGCACAAAGAAAGACCCCGCAGCCGTAAGCGCAGCGCAACAAGCTGCAACCGATAACTCTTTGATTCAGCCTATATTAAAGCCAATAATATAACCGCAACCGAAGATCCTTCCGGATTGTATTACTCTGTTATTACACCGGGCACAGGTGCTTATCCAACAGCATCATCAACTGTTGATGTAAATTATACCGGCAAATTGCTAAATGGATCTGTTTTTGCCCCAACAAGCGGGCTTACTGCATCATTACCTGGCTTGATATTAGGCTGGCAGATCGGTATTCCACATATTAATGATGGTGGTACTATACTTTTATTAATTCCTTCGGCATTGGGGTACGGCACTTCATCGCCGGGGGCAGGTGTACCCGCCAATTCGGTGCTTGTATTTACAATAAACCTGGTAAGCTTCACAAATTAATAATCAGACATTTAAATAAGGCATTAATTATCTTTATCTTAGGGTAAAATTATAAGCACTGCTTCTCATTATCAGGATGCGGTGTGCTTATTCAGCGGCCAATACCATGACAAAAAATACGCTTTTCCTGTTCTCCCTATTGCTGATTTTTAGTTTTGATAGCCAGGCTTATTCTGCAAAACAGAAAAATAACCGCTACGCTAAACTCAACTTTAAAAAGGCAGTTGTTTTTGGCGCAGATACCATACCCCCGCCGGATGTGATGGCCGTAATTAGTAAAGCCGTTTACTCACTTAATAGCTTTGATATTGACGGTGTTGCAAATTTGTATACGCCCAATGCATCAATTGCTGATGACGAGCCTCCCTACTCATGGAATGGGCCAACAGCTGGCGTTCAGTGGGTAAATGCCGTTGAACAGGTTTGTAAAGACAATAAATTAACTAAGCTAAAAGGCTCTATTGAAGCTATTAACGTTTTTCAGCAAAATGCAGATAATGTATATGTTGTTGTGCCGGTGAGTTACAGTGGTATGCTACCAGGCAAGGCACATTTCAATTCAAAAGGGGCCTTTACTTTTGTATTGCGACTGGTGAATGGCAAATGGTTAATAAAAAGCCAGGTTTGGATGCCTAAAAGAGCGCTTTAAATAGTAAATACCAATTATTGGTTTGGCAATGCTGAACTGCTACATATAAGAAAAGCCCTGAACGATTATTATAATCATTCAGGGCTTTTTCGTTAATGCTATTTTATGCTGATTGAAAACCAGCAAGGAATTAGATGGAATCTGTTGAAGTTAGACCACCTTCAGAAAGTGAAGGATGACGTGTTGTTGTAAACGGTGACTTTTTGGTGAATATGCCCAAAAAGAATAAAAGACTACCTAATAAAAGCGCTGGCAAATAAGCGTATGGAGCTTTTGTTGAAAAAGTATACAACCATGGCGATACTGCTAAGAAAAAGCCCATTACCACATCAAGTGTTAAGTGCATTTCCATAGGGAACTTTTGGATAGGGCTCGCAGCATTATCAGCAAAAATGGCCATAATCAACTGCAACCAACCTATATAAATAGGGATAAATATAGCCGCGCTTGAAACACCCGTAAGATCAAATAACCAAGGTGTTGCTATTAATGTAAGTGCAATAATATAATTTAAAACTCCGTAAAAGCCGGTTGAAATGAATGGTTTCATTTTTTGCGAATTAATGTTTTTATCTTTTTACCTAAATATGCACCCAACAGTGCATTTTTTTTCAAAGGTATAAAATTTGGTTTATCTGTAAACGCTTTTGTATAAATAATAGTTGAGCGTAATCAATTTTTTGCAAACTTTTATTTTGTGCCGATTCAGGGGCGAGATTATCGACAGTGCGTTTTAGTCGCCCGTTGGCGATTTCTTAACTATTTTGGAGGCAATAAATGAAAACAATCCTAATACTAAACCCGATAAGGCGCCAAAAAACGGTCCCACTATCAGTATAAATAGCCTTGGATGGACAGCCAGCGATGAGGGTATATTGGGGCTCATATTTGCAATTTCCGGGTGATGACTAACATAGCTGTTATAAAAAAAGATGTGTGCTGCGGTTATCCAAACACAATTAACCATGCTTACCAAAAAGCCATGCAGAAAATATTTCCCAGGGCAGGCCTTTGCAATAACAAATGCACAAAAAACAAATATCACCAGCCAAAATATGGGTTCAACATTTTGCGGAATCAAGGCGATGGTGCCCAAAGCCATTATCAACCCGAAGAGTGATAGCTGAACAATTATTTTCCAGTTCATAGACGTAATTGATTTTTAAAATTGCTTTGGCGGTGATACAGCAGACGTTTTTTTGGTAATCACTATCACCACACCGTCGGCCGCTTTAGCACCATACAATGCTATAGCTTTTTTCTCCTTTAAAACAGTGATGCTTTGTATATCCTTTGGGTTTATCCCGGATACATTGCTCATCTCCTTGCCGTCAACAATATAAAGGGGAGTTAAAACGGTCTCCTTTAAATGTGTTTCAACAGGCTTTTTATCGGTGTCAGTTTTTTCAGCGACATCAGCGGTTATGAACTTGCTTTCTTCGGTCTTTGGTTTTACGTCGTCAAGCGTAAATGCTATAGGAACTGAGTATCCTACCCGCACCACTCTGCCGTTTTGAATTGCAGGACTCCATTTTGGCGAAAGTTTTATTACTCTTACTGCCTCTTTATCTATACTGCTGTCAACACCGCGTACGGTGTGCACATTGGTTAATGATCCGTCTTTTTCAACAACAAAGCTGATAATGACCCTGCCTTGTGATGCTGCTTTTTTGCTATCGGCGGGATATCGTATGTTATCGCCCAGGAATTGGTAAAAGGCATCAATCCCACCAGGGAATTGTGGTATTTGTTCAACAGCGGTGAAAATTTTATTGTCTTTTGCCGGAATGGTATCCGTAGAAAAGGAAGGGATATGTATGGTTACCGACGGCGCAGCCTTGAGACTGGCAATTTTTATCGCCGGAGTGTTTATTGTTTTTAATAAATCATCATCCTCGCTGCTATCGGCAGCTATGGCACTTGCGGGTGTTAAAAATACCTGCTCGGCTTTTTTGTTAAATAACCGTACGGTGTGGCTGTTATTTACCGTTGCCGATGATAATATCAGCATCAAAACAAACAGCGGGGCCGATAAGCCATATTTAACCAGCGCTGCATATTTGGAGTTTTTTTTCTGCAGCATCATTATTCGTTTTTTGAGCAAACTCTGGCTAAAAAACGGATTTACCAAACGGTGCGTTTGGGTGTTAAATGTTTGACTCAATAGTAAAAGCGCATAGGCTTCTTTATTGGTGCCGGCTTTAATGGCTTGTTTATCGGCAATAAATTCGTGTATGTGCTTAATGGCCAGCCGGTAAAAATAAACCACCGGGTTAAACCAATTCACAATCATAATAGCCTCGGTAAGTAAAATATCAACCGAGTGCCATTGATTAGCATGTACACTTTCATGCGCGGCAATTACCTGGTTGTTTTCCAGTTCATTACCGAGGCGTATTTTCTTAAAAAAAGAATAAGCTGTGTTGGCCTGCGGCTGGTTTATTATTTTGTTTAACACAATTAGCTGCCATATAAATCGCGCAAGCAAAATGGCTATACCAATAATATAAATGTAAACAAATACCTGCCCCAGCGTAATTTGGGTGTTGCGGATGGGCTTAAACTGGTAAAACATTACCGGGCTGGTGTAAATAGTATATTTTACCCTTTGTGTTATGAATAGGTTTTTTACCCAGTTTGATTGTATTACCGGTATAAAAAATGACAATAGCAATGCCGTAACAAGGTAAACCCTGTTAAGCTGGAAAAATGTTTCCCTGCTGAGCAGAATAACATAGAAACCATAAAATAATACCAGGTAAATATTTACCAGTATTAAATATTGCCACCAGTTCATTTTTTTATTTTTCTTTAAGTTTTTCGATCAATTGCATGATCTCGTCAGCTTCTTTAAGGTCAATCTTTTCCTTTTTTACGAAATAAGAGAACATTCGTTTTACTGAATTATCAAAATAGCCGTTCATTAGTTTATCCGTGGCAAAATTCTGATACTGATCTTTACTTATAACCGGGTGGTATTCATGGCTTTTTCCATAAGCTGTATGCCCCACAAACCCCTTGGTTTCTAATATCCTGATGATAGTTGATACGGTATTATAGGCAGGCTTTGGCTCTGGTAATACGTCAATCACATCTTTTACATACCCTTTTTGCAGTTGCCATAATACCTGCATTATTTGTTCTTCGGCCCGCGTTAGTTCTTTAATTTCCATAATACAATTCCTTTAATTCTCTGAGCAGAATAATTGGTAAATTGGTGTTGTTTCGGGCTTATTTGCAACAAAGAGAGCCCCAATAATTTATCCATTACAATTTAGTCAAATCTAAGTTATAATTTAAAAATCAAATAAACAACTAAGCGCTTAGTTTTTCTTGAATTGTATATTTATTATTCATTTTGTAGCTTTCCATCTTTATAAACTAATCAATGACGATAACTTTTCATGGTGCTGCACGTGTTGTAACCGGCAGTAAACATTTGCTGCAATTAAATGATGGCATCCGCATTTTGCTGGACTGCGGCATGTTTCAGGGTATGGGCGACCATACCGAAGATTTGAATGAGCATTTTGGCTTTAATCCTGAAACGGTAGATTACCTGATACTTTCGCATGCACATATTGATCATTGCGGATTAATTCCGCGCCTGGTGGCCGAGGGCTTTAAAGGGCCGATATTTTGCACCCCACCAACAGCCGACCTGGTAAAAATTCTTTTAACAGATTCGGCAAGGATACAGGAGCAGGATACAGCGTATAGTAATAAGCACCGAACTAAAAATAATTTACCGCCTTTAAATGCTTTGTACACCGAAGAGCAGGCCGAAGAGTCGTTTCTTTTATTGAAAACAGTTGTTTACGAGCAGGAATATGCCATTACACCGACGGTGAAGTTTAAATTTACCGATGCCGGCCACCTTGTAGGGAGCGCAGCCGTACACCTTAATATTTTAGAGAATGGTAAACAAACCCATATTACTTTTAGCGGTGACGTTGGCCGGTATGGCGATTTGTTGCTGAAAAGCCCACAGCAGTTTCCACAAGCCGATTATATTTTGCTGGAATCAACCTATGGCGATTCTTTGCACCAGGAGTTAGGGTCAATTGAGGACAGACTGCTGGAAGTTATTCAGCATACTTGCCTGAACAATAAGGGTAAGGTAATTATCCCGGCATTTAGTGTGGGTCGTACGCAAGAGATATTATACGCTTTAAACTCGCTTGAACTTAAAGGCACATTGCCCGATTTGCATTATTATGTAGATAGCCCGCTATCCGAAAAAGCGACCCACGTATTAATGGATCACCCCGAAGTTTACAATAAAGCTGTAAGCGATGTGTTAAAGATAGATGCCAATCCGTTTGGTTTTAAAGGGCTAAAGTTTATCCAGTCGACGGATGAATCAAAAGCTTTGAATAATGATCCTTCACCGTGTGTTATCATTTCATCATCGGGCATGGCCGAAGCGGGTAGGGTAAAGCATCATATCAAAAACAACATCGGCAACAAAAACTGTACTATTTTAATGGTGGGTTATTGCGAGCCCAATTCGTTAGGTGGCCGGTTGCTAAGAGGCGATAGGGAAGTGCATATTTTTGGCGAAATGTTTGAAGTTAAGGCCGAGGTGCAATCCATCAAATCAATGAGCGCACATGGCGACTATAAAGACTTACTTCATTTTATATCATCTCAAAACCCAAAAACGGTAAAGAAGGTTTTTCTGGTTCACGGAGAATATGAAGTACAACAACATTTTAAAGAAAAAATACTGGCCGCAGGCTTTGCCGATGTAGAAATTCCTTATCAGCATCAAAAAATAGAAATCGGGTAGATAAAACATATTCACAAATATTTGAAAACCAGCCGAAATGTTGTTTCAGCGGTAAGCATATTTGAATTATATTTGAACGCTGAGTTTACCTGTATTGTCCCGGTAAACGTTGCCATTTTTATACATCTGAATACCTTAAACTAATATTATAATAAAATGCTTAAGTCTGCAGTGCCAATTTTAGCTTCGCTTAATGAAGATGAAACCATTAGATTTTACAACGAAAAATTAGGATTTACTTTTTATTCAACCTGGGAAGGATATTTGATTTTTGGCCGTGATAAAATAATACTGCATTTGTGGCCCTGCAAAGATCCTGAAATTGCTAAACATACTTCCTGCTATTTTAACGTAACAGATATTGATAAGCTATACTCGGAGTTTGAACCACTTGGCATAGTACATCCTAACGGTAAATTACAGGAAATGCCATGGCGGGTAAAACAATTCAGTATACTGGATAACAATGGCAACCTGATTCACTTTGCCGAAGAACTGGCCAGCTAATCAATAAGCAGCTTATAGCCCCGGCCGTGTACATTGATGATCTCTACATTGGGATCATCTTTTAAGTATTTGCGTATTTTACTTAAAAAAACGTCCATACTGCGGCCATTAAAGTAGTTGTCATCATGCCAGATGTTTAGCAACGCTTCTTCGCGGGTTAACACTTCGTTTTTGCGCAGGCAAAGTAAACGCAACAATTCAGCCTCTTTGGTTGAAAGTTTTTGCTGGGCTTCGCCTGATGTAATTAACTGAGCGGTATAATCAAAAGAATAATGCCCTATTTTAAATAGTGTCTGTTTTTCTTCTTCAACCTTATCGGCGTTGTTGGCCCGTTTTAGTAATGCATTTATGCGGAGCAGCAATTCTTCAATGCGGAATGGTTTGGTAATATAGTCATCGCCACCCAGGTTAAATGCCTGGGTTTTATCTTCTATCATCCCCTTTGCCGTAGCAAAAATAATAGGTACGTGGCTGTTTATTTTTCTGATCTCTTTGCCAAGCGTAAAACCATCTTTTTTAGGCATCATTACGTCCAGTATCAGCAGGTCGTAGTTCTGTTTGGTAAAGGTGCGCAAGCCTTCCTCGCCATCTTTACATAAAACCACGTCAAATTTGCCTTTTAGCTGCAGGTAATCCTGTAACAGCAGGCCTAAATTTGGATCATCTTCAACCAGTAGTATTTTTTTCATATTAGTTTGTCAGGAACCCGGTGAAGTCCGGAAAATTGTTTTTGAGCGTTTAAGTACCTTTAGTTTCAGATCTGTTCGGGTAAATGCTACGCCACCTGGAACTTTAATTCAAATTCTGATCCTTTTTCTTTTTCAGATTTTACACTTATCATGCCATTAAGCCGCTTAACAACGGTGTTTACATAGCTTAGGCCCAATCCAAATCCTTTAACATCGTGCAGGTTACCGGTTGGTATGCGGTAAAACTGTTCAAATATTTTGGTTTGCTGATCGCGACTCATACCAACACCTTTATCGGCAACCCGTATCACCACCTGGTCGTTTTTGTTTAAAGTGCTGATGGTAATGTCAGGATCGCTGGTGCTATACTTGATGGCGTTATCAACCAGGTTATAAATCACGTTGGAAAAATGAAGCTCATCGGCCTTAATAATAGCATTGTCTGCATCGAGTTGTAAATGGATGCTAGCTTTGTTTTTTTGCAGTTTAAGCTCCATGCTATCAACAACTACGGCAATCATCTCATTTACATCAATTGGCTTTTTATCGAGCTTAAAGTCATTTTTCTCAATACGGGCAATATTCAGTACCCGTTCAATATGGCTGCCCAAACGTTCATTTTCCTCATAAATAATATTGGCCAGCCTTGAAACACGCGCCCTGTCCGCTACAATTTCCTTGTCCTTTAAAGCCTCGCTGGCAATCATAATGGTTGATACCGGAGTTTTAAATTCATGAGTCATGTTATTAATGAAATCGGTTTTCATTTCAGATACCTTTTTCTGCCTGAGTATCGAAAAAATGGTATAGCCGAAACAAATTACCAGCACCAGCAACAAGCTGCCGGTGGTAGCCATAGTGGCCGTCATCTTGGCCAAAATCAGTGTGTTTTTTTGCGGAAAAGCAAGCCTTATCAATCCCGGATCATTAATTACATCGGTGCTGAATATAGGCGTTTGATAATAAGGACTGCCGATATTAAAAGTGGGCTTTTCTCCGGTTACATCATTCGCTTTTGAAAAAATAAGCGAATCGCTGTTGGCAGTAGATACCTCATAGCTAAAAGGCAAATTAACTCCTTTATTATGTAGTTCAAACCGTAACAAGGTGTCAATCCAAAATGGATCCAGGCGCATTTTCAGTGGTTCGCCGTATTTGCCATATTCTTCTGCCAGGTTTTGTATCACGGTTGATTTTCCATGCACAGAATATTGCAGGGAGTCATTTTCGAGTAGTCTTTGTACCTGGCGTAATTGTTTTTCTTTTTGTTTGCGTAGCTGCTCGCGTTCCCATTGGGCATTAATACGGGTAATAGAAATCACTTGCTTGCCAAACTGAGGGTCGGCATAGGTATAACGGATGGTATCGTATTTATGAAGTTTTTGATTTTTCTTTAAAGGAACCGAATTCCTGACGAGCACGGGAGTTACCCTGCCATGTACATCGCCAAATTCATCGGTATACTCCTCATATCGTAATTGAAGATTCAGGTTGCCGCCCTGCATCAGGCCGGCAATTTCATCATCCATTCTTTTATGCATAATCATCCGGCGCAGACTATCGCGTAACAGCGCAATTTTTTTCTCCCTTCGTGTTTGCTTTTTATTGGGATTGAGCTGAGGAGTGTTATTGTTAATAATGTTGCCATTATCGATAGGCTGAAAGCCTTTATTAATGGGTAAGTTTTGCGTGGCCGCGTAGTTTCTGGCTTTTACATTTAAAAAATTCTGAGCATCGCGCTTGGTAATCTTTGTCACTACATTGCTTAATGCTTCATTAACCGAGCGATCAAAAAGCTCGGATTGCATTTGGTACGATTGCCTTAAAAAATACAATTGCATCCCCACCACACCTAGTAGTGCAAAACCCATTAAACTGATAATAAGTGTGATGCTTCTTTTTTTCATTATGTAAACAACAAAAATATTTCAAATAACCCTACATATTTTGCTTTTAACACTTTTTAACAAATATTAATGATGAATTAACAACATGAGCAATAGTTGTTTGTTAACTTTGAAAGTAAATAACCCCACAAACATGAAAAAACTTATTTTAAAACCAGGCTTTGAATTCATTTTCTCACTGAGCTTAATAATAGTACTTGGCTTGCCGCCGGTGTTGCTTGCACAAAACAGCAAAGATGTTAATGTTCAAATACTTAATGGCGATACTACCGTTAACGGTAAAAATATTAAAACCCTTTCTGCAACCGACAGACAAGCCGCTCTGAAAGATATTAACCGTATGAGCAACGTCACTGCAGCCGACAACAAAAACTTAACTACCCCGCACAACGATACATTTGGAAGCCGGATTGAGCGCGATAGTATAGGCAACAAGCCAGAAAAAACGGAGTTTAAGTATACTTTTCGCTCGCGCGATGATAATAACAGCTTTAGAGAAGGTGATTTTGCCATGAGAATGCGTGCCTTACGTAAAAATACACAGAATTTTGATTACGTAAGCACCGATAATGAAGGCATAAGCACCCGCGTAAGATTCCACGTATCAGAAATTTCAAATGAGGATCTGAAAAGAATGCCACATGTTGAAGGCGGTAAATTTGAGATAAGCGATTTAAATTTAGTACCCGAATTTTCGACCGGTAAAACATTACTGATGTTTACCCTACCTGCAAAAACAGTGGCAAGTGTTAAATTGACCGATAGCCAGGGCAAATTAATATTTGAAGACAAAACAACCGGCGGCAGTTTTATCAAAACATTTCCATTAGGCTTAAACGGCATTTATTACCTGCAAGTAAAACAAGGTAACAATATCGCTATAAAGAAAATAACTAAGGATGAATAGTGTTTCAGTTGGCAGTAAGCAGTTGACAGTTTGCACTAATTCAGTAGGTTCTTATTCATAACGATGGGTTTAAAACCCATCGTTATATATCGAAAAAGCCCCGAGTCAAATTATTTGACTCGGGGCTTTTATGTTTTTCTTACTGCTAACTACCAACCGGCAATTGCAAACTGAAATTAGAAAGGCAAATCGTCCTCATCAGGTGTTGAGCTGATGTCTGCCGGTGGTGCATATTCAGGGGTTGGAGTTGCGCCCGGGCCAGCCAGAATATTTACTTTCCATAACTGCAGGGAGTTAAAATATGTTTTTTTGCCGGTCTTGTCAGTCCATGGGCGACCTTTTAAATTGAAGAATACTTCAATATCATCACCAACCTTTACATTGTCTAGTAAATTGCAACGATCCTGTATCGCTTCAAACTTCAAATATTCCGGATATTGCGGATTTTCAATATATTCAAGTATCAATTCTCTCTTCTTAAGTGACTCAGTAACCTGTACAGTTGGCGCCACTTCATGTGCCTTACCCTTAATTTCCATAGTTTCCAAAAATTAAAAATGTAAAGTTAATAGATAAGAAGTAAAATAGGGCGTATTTAATTCATAAATTCGCAAAATATCATGCAAGTTTTCCACACTGAAAATAAAATTATCATAACCTGTAATAAAAGGTTATCATCATACCTGCAGCAGGAAGTTGAGGAGCTGGGTTTTAAACCAACACGGGTTTTTCAAACCGGGGTTGAATTGTTGGGTACCGTTACCGATACCATTGCCCTGAATCTTAATTTACGCTGCGCAAGCCAGGTTTTGTATTTAATAAAAAGTTTTAAAGCCGCCGATCCGCAGCAGCTTTATGATGAGCTAGTTACCATTGAATGGGAAAACCTGATCGACTTTACCGGGTATTTCTCGGTGTCGTCAAATGTGAACAACGAGCATATCCGCACGCCACTTTTTGCCAACGTAAAGGTTAAAGATGCCATTGCCGACAGGATTAAATCTATAAAAGGCATTCGTCCCAACTCGGGCGCCGAGGTAAATAAAACCTTGGTGCACCTTTACTGGCAGGATGATAGTGCCGATATTTTTCTGGATACATCGGGCGAAACGCTGGCTAAACACAGCTATCGCAAAATTCCAGGTAAGGCGCCAATGCTCGAAGCTTTGGCTACTTCAACCATAATGGCTACGCATTGGGACAGAAAAAGTACTTTTATTAACCCAATGTGCGGCTCAGGGACACTGGCTATTGAAGCGGCATTGCTGGCTACCGATAAGCATCCCGGCCTTTTCAGGATGAATTATGGCTTTATGCATATTATGGGTTATGACGAAACCGTATTTTTTACCGAGCGACGGAAACTGAAAGACAAATCGAAAAAGGATACTGGCTTCAAAATTATAGCCACAGATATTTCGGATGATGCGGTTGACATCGCCCAAAAAAATGCTAAAACAGCAGGGGTAGAACATTTAATAGAATTTAGCGTTTGTGATTTTGCCGATACACTCGTACCTGCCGAGCCGGGGATTATAATGTTTAACCCCGAATATGGCGAAAGGCTCGGCGTACATACCAAGCTGGAGGCTACGTATAAAAGAATGGGCGATTTTATGAAAAAAGAATGCCTGGGATACCGGGGATATATTTTCACAGGAAATCCCGATCTGGCAAAAAAAATAGGCTTAAAGGCCGCCCGCAAAGTTGAATTTTATAACGGCAAACTGGATTGCCGCTTGTTGGAATACGAATTGTACGAAGGTACTAAAAGAGAGCCCAGAGAAGATTAGCCGGATGAGCGGGTTTAGTTTTAAACCTGCTTACCCACATAATGACCTGATAAATTATTGATTTGAAAAAAATAAAAAAGAGCTTACTGTCTGTAATATTTATTTTATTGTCTTTTTATGGTATAGCCCAAAGGAAATCACCTTTTCCGTTTAGAGGAGGTAAGGAGCATATGATGGAATTTTTGAAGGACAGCTTGGTGGTTTCTCCTCAAATTATTCAGGAACGGGCTACAGGAACAGTGGTATTTAAATTTACATCAGATCAGTTAGGCAATGTTACAAAAATGGTAGTTTATTATGCTGATGACGCGGCTTTAGTACAGCCGGTTATTGATATAATGAAAAAAACTAACCGCAAATGGGTTCTTCCAGATGATGTAAAAGTGAATGATTTTTTAATCACCTTTTCCTTCAATTTTAATCCTCCGGCCACGGTTACCCGCGATATACAGAAATCGGTTTACAACTATGTAAGCAAACGCACCCCCATTATATTTAATAACCAGGCTATTTTAGATTTGACCACGCTGTTGCCAACTATAGTAATTAACTATGATATCCCTCCAGTAGTTAGCAAGCCGTAATTTGGGTTGAGTTATCAATATATTTGCATAGCATGATGCTAATTGGTAATGGAAAACGAACCCGGCAAAAACTATCGTAAAATTATTCATATTGATATGGATGCGTTTTATGCATCGGTTGAGCAGCGTGATAATCCCGAATATCGGGGAATTCCGCTGATTGTTGGTGGCTCGCCCGAGGGCAGGGGCGGGGTAGTGGCCACAGCCAGTTATGAGGCGCGAAAATTTGGCATCCGGTCGGCTATGTCATCCAAACAGGCATTGCAGCTTTGTCCGCATGCTACATTTGTGCGCCCGCGCTTTGCTGCCTATAAAGAGGTTTCGCAAAAAATCAGAGAAATTTTTAGCCGTTATACCGATTTAATAGAACCCCTTTCGCTGGATGAAGCCTTTCTGGATGTTACTAACGACAAACTTAACATAGGCTCGGCTATTGAAATAGCGCAACAAATAAAACAGGCAATAAAAGATGAGTTGCAGCTAACCGCATCTGCTGGTGTATCCATCAATAAATTCGTAGCCAAAATAGCATCTGATATTAATAAGCCCGATGGACTGAAGTTTATCGGCCCGTCTGCCATCGGTGCGTTTATGGAGAAACTGCCTGTCGAAAAGTTTTTTGGTGTAGGGAAAGTTACCTCCCAGAAAATGAAAAACATGGGTCTGCATATTGGCGCCGATTTGAAAAACCTGACCGAAGATGAATTGGTGAAGCACTTTGGCAAAACCGGCAGGTTTTATTATAACATAGTGCGCGGCATTGATAATCGCGAGGTGCAACCCCATCGAGAAACCAAATCGCTGGCGGCAGAAGATACTTTCGCCTACGATTTAACCACCATTGAAGAAATGGAAACCGAACTGGATAAAATAGCCCAAACGGTTTGTAACCGCCTGCAAAATTACCAGCTAAAAGGTCGCACCGTTACCCTCAAAATAAAATACAGCGACTTTAAGCAGATAACCCGGAACCACTCTTTTATATCAGGAATAAACGATCTCGAAACCATCACCGCAACTGCAAAGCGTCTGTTAGCCACCACATCGCCCGAGGATAAAAGAATAAGATTACTGGGTATTTCCCTTTCCAATTTTCACGACATCACCCCAAAACAAAAAGAAGAAAAAGAGACCGATCAACTAAAACTACCGTTTTCATAACCAACTGGTCATAGATTATTCCGGCTTTTAGCTTTAGTCTTTCAGCTTTCTGCTTTTTGTTACATTTGCATCCATGATTGATGTAATACTAAAAAAAGGTAAGGAAAAGGCGGTTTTGCATAAACATCCCTGGGTGTTTTCGGGTGCTGTTGAGGGTGTTAAAGGAAAGCCTGAAAATGGCGATATAGTGCGTTTGATTGATGCCAAAGGTGCTTTTATGGCTTATGGTTTTTATAATGATCAGTCGCGCGTTGCTTTGCGTTTACTGGAGTGGGATGAAAATGTGGCTGTTGATGAGCAATGGTTCAGAGATAAAGTGGCTTTGGCTGTAGAAAGCCGTCGGGAAATTTTAATTGACGGTATTACCAATACCTGCCGATTAATATTCAGTGAATCGGATTACCTGCCGGGATTGATAGTAGATAAATACGCCAATCATTTGGCGGTACAGGTACTTACATCAGGCATCGAAAAAAACTTGACTGTTATTATTGATGAGCTGCAAAAGCTGTTAAAGCCCGAGAGCATTTTTGACAAAAGCGACGCATCATCGCGCGGGCATGAGGGTTTAGAAACAAAAAACATAGTACTGGCAGGCACTCATCCGCCGGAGCGTGTGGAGGTAAGAGAAAACGGAATAACCTATAATATCAACATCGCCGAAGGCCAAAAATCAGGTTTTTATTGCGATCAGCGCGATAATCGCCGCATATTGGCAGCATACGCCAAAGGCAAAAAAGTGCTGGATTGCTTTAGCTATACCGGCGGCTTTACCCTAAATAGCTTACACGCTGGGGCAGCATCTGTAAGCAGTGTGGATAGCTCGGTCCTGGCTATCGATACCTTAAAAGAGAATGTCGGCCTTAATAAGTTTGATGCCGAAAAAGTAACGACGATACCATCAGACGTAAATAAACAGCTACGAAAATTCAGAGAAGAAGGTGAGTTTTTTGACGTTGTAGTGCTCGATCCACCCAAGTATGCACCATCGCGCTCCGCGTTAGATAAGGCTTCACGGGCATATAAAGATTTAAACCGTTTGGGCATGCTGCTGTTGAATAAAGGTGGTTTGCTGGCGACTTTCTCTTGTTCGGGTGCTATGGATATGGAAACTTTTAAACAAGTTTTGGCTTGGGCGGCATTGGATGCAGGCAAACAGGTACAGTTTATACATCAATTTTGCCAGCCTGAAGATCACCCGGTTAGATCGTCATTCCCTGAGGGCGAATATTTGAAAGGCTTGTTGTGCAGGGTGTTTTAAAGTAAATAGCTGCAATTGTCCAATATGTTAAAAACCAATCGTCATAGCTCATAAATTAAAAAAATACTACGATGAATGAGTTTGTAATGCTTTTCAGAAACGCGCCAACGGGCGATGCAAGGCCATCGCCGGAGGTTATGCAGGAGTTTGCAAAAAAATGGGATGTATGGCTGGCTGCCATTACCGCTAAAGGAAAATTTATAAGCGGCAGCCGCCTGGGCTTTGAAGGTCGTATCCTGAGACCCGGTAATGTGGTTACGGATGGTCCTTATGCAGAGGTTAAAGAAATTTTAGGCGGTTTTATTGCCGTAAAGGCCGATTCGCTGGATGATGCCTTTGAAATGAGTTATGGTTGCCCGATATTGCTTTTAGGCGGTTATGTTGAAGTAAGACCGGTTATGACTAATAATAATTAAAAAAAAAGGGAGTGCCTGTCCAATTTTAAAAATAGCAGTCGTCATTACTGCATAAACAATTTAATTTTTAAGAAGATGAAAGAATTTATGTTAGTATTCAGAAACGCACCTGTGGCACAACGCGATGCGCTTACACCCGAACAATTGAAAGATGTGAGCAAACCATGGCAGGATTGGGTTGGCAGTATAGCCGCCCAGGATAAACTGGCCAGCATAGGCGGTCGCCTTGAATTTGACGGAGCAACAGTAACCAACGGTTTGGTAACCGATGGGCCTTATGCCGAAATTAAAGAGATTATTTTGGGCTTCATTATTATTAAAGCGGCTACAAAAGACGAAGCTGTTGAACTTGCAAAAGGATGCCCGGTTTTAAAAGATGGCGGCAGCGTTGAAGTACGCGGCGTTGTACAAATGGGGTAATTAATGAAATTAATGCGGCCCGGTAAATTATCGGGCCTTTTTTTAACCATTAAGTTTGTTTATGGCAGCAGGTAACGAGCTTATCCCGCATTTATTCAGAACGGAGTATAGTAAAATTACCGCGGTGCTGGGTCGGCTTTTCGGGTTTGATCATATTGAGATTGCAGAAGACATAGCCAGCGACACCTTTCTGTTAGCCGCCGAAACCTGGGGAATGAAGGGAGTGCCCGATAACCCGGTAGCCTGGTTATACACCGTAGCTAAAAATCGCGCAAAAGATTACCTGAAACATGACGCTGTATTTGCTGGAAAAGTAAAACTGCAATTGCAGCAATCGGCCACTGAGTTGCAGCCTATAGACATTGACCTGTCTGAAAAGAACATCGTGGATAGCCAGCTGCAAATGATGTTTGCTATTTGCCATCCCGCCATTTCGGCTGAAGCGCAGATCGGATTGTCACTGCGCATACTTTGCGGTTTTGGAATTGAAGAAATTGCCGATGCCTTTTTAAGCAACAGGGAAACTATTAATAAACGCCTTTTCAGAGCCAAAGAAAAGCTGAGGAGCGAAAAGGTAAAAATTGCTTTCCCAGGTAAATCCGAAATTGACAAAAGGCTGGAAACTGTATTAACTACCCTTTACCTGCTGTTTAATGAAGGGTATTATTCCATATCGCAAAACACTGCCTTAAGAAAAGATCTTTGCCTGGAAGCCATGCGCCTGGCTTACCTACTTACCGAAAATGCTAATACCAATAAACCACCGGTAAATGCCCTGCTGGCGCTGATGTGTTTCCATGCTTCGCGATTTGAGGCGCGAATAGCTGTTAACGGCGACTTAATTTTATATGACGATCAGGATGCCAGCTTATGGGATAAGGAACTGATTGTACAGGGCGAATATTATTTAAACCTGGCGGCGAAGGGTAATGTATTATCAAAATATCACCTGGAAGCGGCCATCGCCCTGCAACACACCGATAAGAATGATACACCCGAAAAATGGGAGCGGATATTGCAGTTGTATAATAAACTCTTGATAACAGAGTACTCGCCAATTGCGGCTTTAAACCGTACTTATGCTTTGGCTAAAGCCGACGGTAAAGAAGCTGCCATAATTGAGGCGGAGAAATTAAAATTGGATAGTAGTCATTTATATCATTCACTGTTGGGTTATTTGTATACCGATGTGGATAATAAAAAAGCTGTAGCACATTTACAAATGGCATTAAAACTGGCAAAATCAAACACCGATAAGGAAACCATAAAAAAGAATCTGGATAAATTATTGCTGGGTATAAATCAATAACTTGCCCACACCACCTCTGTCATGGTGAGCGTTAAAATCCTGGGGAACCTGAAGGAGAAATGACAATGATGCGCCATAGGTGCAAAATGTCGGTAGAAATATCGTTGTGACCAATTTTAGCGTGCTGTAGGTACGCCATCTTGCCCGCGTATAGGTTTGGTACCTACGGCACGGCATAATTGTTATCGTTTTTTTTCTACCAATATTCGACCCCGATGGGGTCATTCACACTGAAAAACTTACTAAGTTTTCAAAACTTCGTAATGACATCGTATTTATTAAAGACTACGCTTACTATTACAAATTTCTTCCAAACAAAAACAAACAATCGTAACTTTAGCTTATATGCTGCCTTTACTCACCTCCGCCCAAATTCGTGAAGCTGATGCTTATACCATTGCGCATGAGCCCATTTCATCTATTGACTTAATGGAGCGTGCGTCAAAGGTTTTTGTGGGTTGGTTTATCAATCATTTTCCCGATAAAAAACAAGCTATAACCGTGTATTGCGGTACCGGAAACAATGGCGGCGACGGATTGGCTATTGCGCGGATGTTAACAGATCATCAATACAAATCGTTAAACGTGAGAATAGCCCGTTTTTCTGATAAGTCGACAAGTGATTTTGATCAGAATTTAGAAAGATTACAGCAAAAGAGTGTGCAGCTTACCGAAATCAGCAATGGCGGGTATTTTCCGGAAGATAATAGCGCAATAATTATTGATGCTTTGCTGGGCACGGGTTTAAACAAGCCCCTTGAGGATGATTACAAAAGGCTGGTAAGTTTTATTAATGATTTAAAAAGAATAGTAGTGGCGGTTGACATACCAACCGGTTTTTTTGCCGATGGTGAAGTACCGCCGGATGCAGTGGCCATAAAATCAAGCCTAACTATTACCTTTCAGCAGCCTAAAATTAATTTTTTACTGCCCGAATCAGGACCCTATGTTGATTGCCTGGAAGTATTAAACATTGGCCTTAATGAAAAGTTTATAGGCTTACTTAACTCGCCCTACCATGCTGTTGAGGAAAAAGACGTCCGTCAAATGCTGAAACCGAGGCATCGCTTCAGTAATAAAGGCACGTATGGGCATGCGCTGATCGTTGCGGGACAAGCGGAAACCATGGGTGCAGCGTTGCTTTGCTCGGCAGGTTGCGCTTATGCTGGTGCAGGACTAACCACCGCCTGCATACCACAGGGCGGACTAATAGCCCTAAATAGCTACTTGCCCGAGATTATGGCCATAGTGCGTAACGGTGCCGAACAACCCCGTATAACCTGGGAAACATTTAATGTGGTAGGAGTGGGGCCGGGCTTAGGCAAAGATGAAATGGCTTTGGCGCTTTTAACAGACATATTAACCAATTATAAAAAATCAATTGTTTTTGATGCCGATGCCCTTAATTTATTGTCAACCCATCGGTCGCTTTGGAAATGCGTGCCGGCAGGTAGCATTTTAACGCCGCATATGAAAGAGTTCGACAGGCTTTTTGGCGAACATACTAACTGGTGGCAAAGGATACAAACGGGTATTCAAAAGGCAGCGGAGTTTTCGGTAAACATTCTTTTAAAAAACGATTATACCATAGTGATCACTCCCGCAGGGAAAGTATATTTTAATACCAGCAGTAATGCGGCAATGGCCAGCGGCGGCATGGGCGATGTACTTACTGGAATTATTACTTCATTGCTGGCACAGCAATACACGCCAGAAGAAGCATGTATCATAGGCGCTTATATTCATGGCAAAGCCGGTGATGAGCTGGCATTGCCTAATCGCCTCAACGTAGTTTTGCCGGGGCAGTTGGCCGCAAGAATACCCGCTACAATGGCAAAGTTAATGGCATAAAAAACGGTTGCAAGTATTTGTACAACCGTTTATTAACTATTAACTGATCTTATCAAGAACTAAATACTCAAATCTCAAAAGGCCGTGCTAAAAACTCATAGGTAGTGGTATTCATAGCTTTTCCCGGTTTAGCGCCTTATTTATATAAGACGTTTTACCTAGTGCCTTAGTTACAATAAAACGTAAAAAATCATTTTTATTGTTAATTGTAACTTAAGGTGCCAACAAGTCACAAAAAAAAATGTTTTTGAAAATTTATTTTTTCAAAAACATTTACTTTATGAATATAAAATAGGGGATTGTATATAAGGTGGATAGAGGACGCCGGCAATTAAAATTTACCAACAACCATCATTTGATCCATAGTAGGCGAAACACTGCCGCCTTTTGGTTCCAACGTTACCGCAAACGCATCGGCCAGGGCAGTTGATTTCATTTCCTTCATATCCGTTGAATCGGCAGTTTTATCAAATACACCCAAATCAACCGGTTTGCCGCCAACCAAAGCCCAAAGCTGGTATTGGTGCGTGCTATCATTAACCGGCATTTTTAGTGAGCGTAAATCTATCCAAACTTTTTTGCGGGCCGGGCTCCAGGCAACCGTTAAGCCGGCATCTGGAGAGTGTGCTGTTCCTTGCAGTTTTAAAAATTTAAAGGAAGTATCGCGCAATACCTGTAACTCGCCTTCTTTAAAATTAACCTGGTTGGCAAAATGCTGATTATTGGTCTGTAATGTTGCTATTTGGGTATAAGAATCCTGCAATTTGCCGTATAAACTGATCAATGCCACTCCACTTGCCAGCAATAAAGCAAGGCAAGCCGCAAAGGCATATTTATAAAAGCTGCTTGATTTTGCTGCCGGCAGGCTTATAACGTTATCTTCAATTTTATTAGCTACCGTAGAGAAGGTGCTATCATCGTTAAAATTAGTTAAAACGCTGTTTAAAATTCTGCTTCTTAGTGCTTCGTTCGGCTCAATTGCATTTTCCTGGGCAAATAACTCCATAGATAACTCAATTTCTTCCAACTCCGCCTTAATCAGTGGGTGTTTCGCAACCATCTCCTCTACCTGTAACTTCTCCTGGGGACTAATATCCCCCAGAACGTAAAGTTCCAGTATACCCGTTTCCATATATGCTTTAATGTCTTCCACTTCTAACCTTTCAATTAAAATGTTTCCTGAGTTGTTGAATGGCCATTCGCAATCGGGTTTTAATGGTGCCCAGCGGAATGCCGAGTTCTTCGGCGGCTTCCACGTGGGTATAACCTTTAAAGTATACCAGATCAAGAATTGACTTCTGTTCGGGCTTTAATGTTTCCACTAAGTCCTTAATACCCAACAGCTCAGGTTTGTAGATTGTATTTATTTGTTCGTCTATGGAAGTTACGTTATTTTCAAGCTCTTGGTTTTTATTCTGATTTTTAAAGTCTTTTGATCTTAATTTGTCTATCGCCAGGTTGCGGGCAATATTAATCATCCATGTAAAAAGGCGTCCTTTTTCGGTGCTGTAGCTCGAAAAGGAATGCCATATTTTTACAAAAGTTTCCTGCAATACATCTTCGGAAGTTGGCGTATCAATAATTATACGCGAGATAACGCCATATAAAGAGGAAGAATACATATCATAAAGCGCCTCTATTGCAATCTTTTCACGATTTCGCAATGCAAGTACCAATTCCTCTTCTGATAATGATATTTTCTGTTTACGGCTCAATGCTGTGAAGATATAAAGGAATTATCAAATTTCAAACAGATGTTTTTCTGCATGATATGATGAACGGACCAATGGCCCGCTTTCCACATACTTGAAACCCATATCGAGGCCAAATTGTTTGTATTTATTAAATTGGTCGGGATGTATCCAATCGATCACAGGGTGATGATTACGGGTTGGCTGTAAATATTGGCCCAATGTTAATATATGCACGCCCACATTAAGCAAATCCTGCATCGCCTCCAATACATCTTCTTCTGTTTCGCCCAGGCCCAGCATAATTCCCGATTTGGTTCGTAAACCTGCCTCAGATACATGCTTTAAGCATTCCAGACTACGATCATATTTTGCCTGAATACGAACTTCTTTGGTTAAGCGCCTTACTGTTTCCAGGTTATGCGATACTACTTCGGGCCTGGTTTCCAGTACCCGTGCCAGATTTTCCCAGTTGCCTTTAAAATCGGGCAATAAGGTTTCCAGTGTAGTTTCGGGGCTTTCGCGGCGTATGGCGTTAATGGTTTCGGCCCATATAATAGAGCCTCCATCTTTCAAATCGTCACGATCAACTGATGTTATAACACAATGTTTAACCTGCATCAGCTTAACCGAATTTGCCACTCGGTTGGGTTCGTCTGTATCAACGGCTAATGGCCTGCCAGTGGCTACCGCACAAAAAGAGCAGGAACGGGTACAAATATTACCCAATATCATAAATGTAGCAGTACCGGCACCCCAACACTCGCCCATATTGGGGCAATTGCCGCTTTCGCAAATGGTATGTAATTTATGCTCATCAACTAAACCACGCACATGGGCATATTCCTTACCAACAGGTAAGCGTACCCTGAGCCAATCGGGTTTGCGTTGTGTTTGGTTAACAGGAACAACAGGCAAATCAATCATGCTGCAAAATTAGGTAAAAATGTTGTAATGGTTGATGTAGTTTATATGGATTGATCATCCGCTAAGCGTTAAAATGATTTTAAGCTTATAAACTAACCCCTAAAAGAAATGTATTACTCCTGCAACAACAAGCTTATTATACCAATACCGACATCGCTTCTTCAACAGAAACTTCGCCGTGCGAAAGGTCAAGAATACACTCGCCGTCTTTTATCAGTAGTAATTGAGGGGATTCATGATGTACCTGAAAATCGTTTGCAATTTTGGCAGATAGCTCACGATATTTAATCAGATCTAAAAAGTAAATGGGTAAATCGCCGGGTAGCTTGTCCCAGTCGAGTTCAAAGCGTTTTTTCACCATCATACTGATGGAGCAGCGGGTGCTATGCTTAAAAATTAAATTAAAGCCTTGCTGATGTTTAATGTCATCAATTTGTTCAGCCGATTCCAGCGAAGTCCAGTTCATAATAATTTACCAGTTTATACGCTTATCTAACGCAAAACAACATAAAACTGTTGGCGGTTTTAAGCAAAAGAAAAAAAATGACATTTAACTGTTATCTGCTGCTCTTTGGATACGTGCCATAAGCAGGACATAATTTGTTTGAACAAGAAGAGATGGTTCCCAATGCTAAAGCGATAAGCGCTACGTAAAATATTTTTTTCATCATTTTTTTGAACTTATGTACTTAAACGTAAATCAGGCATTTAAGGTTTCAGCAAGATTAGCCATTTTGATAGCTGTTACTGCACCTTCAACACCTTTATTGCCATGCTTGCCACCGGCCCTGTCAACTGCTTGTTGTTGGTTATCGGTAGTTAATACACCAAATATAACAGGTTTTGAATATTTTAAAGAAACATTGCTGATGCCGTTTGCCACTGCATTGCAAATAAAATCAAAATGCCTTGTTTCGCCCTGAATTACACATCCCAGGCATATTACTGCATCCAGTTTTTTATTTTTTAATAAGATATCAGCACCCGAAATTAATTCAAAACTGCCGGGAACCGAGTACGTGAAAATGTTTTGCGGTAAAGCGCCATTGTCAATCAGGCTTTCGTAAGCTCCCTGATATAAGGCGTTGGTTATGGCAGAATTCCACTCAGCAACAACTATCCCAAAATGGTATGGTGCGGCTGATGGTACATCAGTTTCTGAAAAATCAGATAAGTTTTTTAGCTGGGTAGCCATGTTTTATTTCGGATTTCGGAGTTTCGATTTCGGAATTTTTATTTGCGGATTCAAATACGTCCGAAATCGAAACTCCGAAATTCAATTATAATTTAGCCTCTACGCGTGCAATATACTCGTCGATATTCTGAGCTTGTGGGCTTGCAGGATAATCGCTTTTTATTTTTTTGTAAGTTTCGTCGGCTGATTTGTTATCATTGGTAGCCTCGTAAACTAAACCTAGTTTTTTAAAGTATAATGGTGTTAAAAAGCTATTGTTTGCTTTGTCAGCAGCTTTTTTGAAATAGGTTTCAGCTTTGTCGTAATCTTTTAATTCAACATAAGCATCGCCTGCATCACCTGCAGCTTCTGCTGCAACCATACTGTCGTCACCCCTGTAGCTGGTTAAGTTGTCAATTGCTTTTTGAAACTCGCCTTTATTTAAATAAGCAGTACCTAAATAGTAATAAGCCAGGTTAGCAGCTTTGGTATTGCTGTATTCGCTGATGATTTTTTCAAATCCAGGATAACCTGCATCGCCATTGATCGCTTTATCCCAATCTTTTTTTGCCCAGAAATCCTGCGCTTTGTGCATTTGGTTTGAGGCAACAATTTCCCGCGGACCGATATAAAATTTTTGATAAGCAAAGTATATAGCAATCATGGCAACAATGGCGCCACCTATAAAAATTAAGCTCTTTTGGTTCTCGCGTACAAACCTTCCTGTTTGTCCAAATTCATTTCCTTCAACAATAACCTTGGTATTGGCCTGGGTCTTTGACATTTCTATTCTAAAATTAAGTGTGCAAAAATACTATTTTCAAGTTTTCTGGCAATACCTTTCGCATTAAATAATTTATGACGAAAATATTGCAATCTAATTAACCGTAATTATAGCTTAACCTGCAGGGTAATAAAGTAACTCCGGCCATCGGCAGGGATAATACCGGGGCCAGGATAACTGTCGGCCCGCCGTGTAAAATATTTGGCGTTAGCAAGGTTATTGACAGAACCTTCCAAACTAAAAACTTTACTTAATATATAGCTTGCTGATAAATCCATCACAGTATAGGCTGGCACCAAACCATTTACGGCACTGGGCGTAAACACGGCATTGGTTGCATCAGTAAATTGCGAACTGGTGTAGGACAGCTGATAACTGGCTGAAAGTTTTTTGTATTTGTAGGATAAACCTGTTTTAAATATACAATCGGGAGCAAGCTCAACTTTTTTATTATTGATGGCTGTGTTTTTAACATCAATATAGCGGGCGTTAATTAATGCCAGGTTGGTAAAGATGGATAAGCTGGTGTTTTTAGTGTCTGCCTTAATAAAGTGTAAAACCTCCAGTTCGGCAAACGATTCAAACCCGATATTTTGTGATACGCCAATATTGGTACGATATTGAAAAGTGTTAAAATTTGCATCTGATGATTGATAGGTGCCAATTCTATCATTATAATAAATGTCAAACACGCTTACATCATAATTAAATATGGAAGCTATATTTCCCCGCATGCCTATATCAGCCGAATAACCTGTTTCATCCTTTAAATTTGGATCAACTACGGTTGTTTTTACTACCGAATAAAGATCACTGAAATTAATTGCCCGGTAGTTTTGCGATACATTGGCGTAAAATTGCATAGCTTCTTTTTGGTAATAGCTAAAGCCAAGACCACCTATAACAAAATGCCTTTCGCTGTTTTTAACATCCTGGGTAAGCTGATCGTAAATCACATTGCCCGCGCCGTCGGTATTAACAGTTCTGTATGAGCCATCGGCTTTGGTAATAATGTTTTCGAACCTTACGCCCGGAACAATGCTGAATTTAGAGGAGATACGAAATATATTTTCGGCAAATAGGGCCACATTATAATTAGGGAAGTTGTAGTTGGAATAGGCATTTACATCGGTAGGTGAACTGCCATAGTTAAAGTCAGATGTATTACCAGTTGAACCATCGTTACCTAAACCCTGTTGGCGGTTAGTAAAGCCTCTATAATACCTGAACCCTATCAGCAGGTTTTGTGGCGTTTCATTTATTTTATAGCTATATAACAAACGGCTCTCATTGCCGTAGTTGGTGTATTTATCTTTAAACAGATCACGGTCGCCACCTAAATCGGGGCGACTAATCAAATCTGTAAGATCCCCAACGGCATCCCTACTCGCCAGCAGGCCAAAAAAGCGGGAATTAAATTTCAGGTTGTCGCTGATCTTATAATTCAATATTAAAGCGCCCAGGTTCCAATCAACCTTAAACCAATTGCGTGTTCTTACTGATTGCTGTGGATTTGCGGCAAATTCGGCATCGGTGAGCCCACCCGGCTGATGGGCCAGGTAATCCATATGAGTATATTGAAAATCAATAGAAAAATCTTTTGTGGCATTATAGGTAACAGAAGAGTAGGCGGTATTTACATTGAAATTTGAATTTGGCCGCCATCCATCGCCCGATTTATGCTGATAGAAGGCATAGTACTGTACTTTGCCCGTAGTACCTCCAATACTATTAGTTTCATTTAAAAACCCCCATGAGCCAACTGTTTCGCGCGAGGTAAATTCAAATGTTTTATCTGCGGGTGCATCGTTCAGTTTAAAATTCACCAGTCCGCCAAACTGCGTACCGTACTGCAATGATGATGCGCCGCGTAATATTTCAATGCGGTTAGTTAACTCTGCCGGGGGCGTATAATAACTTTCAGGATAACCCAAAGCATCGGCGCTGATATCGTAACCATTTTGCCGGGTGTTAAAATTGGTTATCCGGTTGGGATTTAACCCGCGACCGCCAATGCCTAGTTGAATGCCCGCTCCATCGCTCTCCCATATATTTAGTCCGGCTACTTTCGAATAAATTTGCCGGGTATTATTGCTGGCTTTATTGGCTACTATATCATCCATCACAATTACTTCGCTTTTTTTGCCGGCATTAATGGTGGTGCCGTCAACAGCTTTTAGACGGGTAATGCCAAATGTTTTTTCTTTTTTGGCCTGTACATTTACATCTTTTAATTGCTGTACGTTTTCTTCCATCACTATATTGATGATGAGGTTGCCGCTGATATTTATTTCGCGGGATATTGATTTATAGCCAACTGTCGAAATTTGCAAGAGGTATTTTCCCGGTTTAATATCCCCTAGATGGTAATTGCCGGAAGAATCGCAAGCGGTTTTATAGTTGGTGTTTAACAAAAGCACCGAAGCGTTGGCAATAACCGGCCCGGTAACATTTTCAACCTTGCCTTTGATGGTAAAAGTCTGTGCGTTTGATTTAAAAGAAATAAGGGCAAATAATAAAGGTATCAGTATAAAAAGTCTTTTCATTGCTGTTTTTCGTTAAATGGAATGATCCATTTTTTATGGCTGAATGATTCCTGCTCATTAGCCAGGTTTACGGTGGTATCAATATACAACCGGCTGCCACTGCCGTTAAGCGTTACATAGCTTTCGGCGGTTATTATAGGGTTTTTGATTCCTTTTTTTTGGTATTGCTGCGCCAGGAAATGAGCATACTGCAATATCATGTCGGGCTGGGTGGCCATCTGAGTTTCCTGGAAATTGGTCAGATATTGTGCGTTGATAATTTCTGTCCGTTTACCGGTCGCTGGATCTTTTACATGGAAAAATGCTGAGCCTCCTTTTTCCATCAGCATTACGCGCCACGAAAAACGATAGCCTTCTTCGGTCCAATACAACTTGCCAGGATAAAGTAAATACCTGAAAGGGAGCAATAATTGTAAAGAGAAATGCACCAGCAATATCCAGAAAACTAAGTGAGGTGCGGCGGGTTGATAAGTCGTTTTTTGTGGTTGATGATCGGGAGATATGAATAGTAGCCGTTTTACGAAGCCGATAATTTTCAGATGCGTTTTCTCTGAAAAGAAAATAACGGTAATCAATATCATGATATACGGAAACATGCCAATTTTAAAGAAGCAGGCTGTTACCACATGGAAAATTACCACCAGCACATAGGCCGGTTTTCTTGTTTTGGGGATGAGCAGTAAAAAGCCAATGACCAGATCAAACAAGGCACCAAACCAGCTAAAAACATAAGCCACCCACAACTGCGTAAGCAAGCCACCTATAACAGGCAAATGACTGCTTGCGGGCAGCCATATTTTTAAAGGCATGGCAGCAAGCAGCCAATCATAAGTTAATTTGGATACGCCTGCAAAAAAGTAAACCAGCAAAAGTTGCAGTTTAAATATATTGATAACCCATGCGGGCACATGGGTTACGGCCAAACGCGGCCTTAATAAAACATCAACAGAAAAATAACGATTGGCGGGTACCCATATCATTAAAAAGGCCATTATACTTATCAGGTAATAATGGTTCAGATAGGTGGTTTTGTCCAGCAGTTCTACATAAGTAAAGCCAAGGAAAAAAGTTATGGCGGCTACTCTGTAAAACAGGCCGATGGTTATCAATATGCTTGCGGTTATTAATACAGCAAACAGCGTGTACATGCCCAATGCGTCCATCGGTTTTACCCAATCAAACCCATAAAAGTTAAAATGAAACTTTGGCGTAATGTAAAATGCCTTAACCCATCCTTTTAATAAAAACCGTATAACGGAAACAAACATAACACCGCCAAAAGCTATGCGGAGCACAGCCAATGAGGCAATATGTTTATCAGTTTTAAAAAAGGAATTAAAGCCTTGTTTTAGTATATGGAACATGGCGTTAATCTCCGTCGGTATCGCCATAGGTAATTAAAATTCCTAAGGCCGAAGGCATATCTGTTTTAAGTAACACCGTTTGCATTTGTAACGCGGTATAGGCTGCGTTTACACCGGCAGTATTGCCGGTTATTTGAAGTGCCAGCGGATCTGACAATGCTTGTAGTTTCGTGGTAGCAGTAGCAAACTGGGCTAAAATAGCGGTGTTAAGTGATCCGCCATTGTACTGGGCATTGGCTTGAGTTAAGTAATCGTCAAACCCTAAACCATCACCTTGTGCGCTTTTTCCCTGGTAAATGTTTTGGATAGCTTGTAAGTGCAACAAGCTTAATTGAAGCGATATTTTTGAATAATAAGCCTGAACCTTTGTTGGAAACGTTGTACCCATTGACTGTATACCCAGCGGAATACCTATTTCGTAATTTTTAATTACCTCAAAATCCTCGTTAAGCTCATTGGTTAACATCCCTACCGAACTACCCACATCAGTACCGGCGGCGGCAATAAAGGTGGCCGGGTAAGTTGTTTTCCATGCGTTTAGGACATTGGTTGCCTTGGTTTTAATAATGGCCGATACTGCAGCCAGGTAAGCTTTACGATTAGCGGCTTCACTGTCAGTAGTGTATTGCACAAGGATAGCATTATTATCAGTACCGGTTCCAAATAGCAAATAATCAATAGCGGGTAAACCCTCCGCCGGGAGAGCCGATAGCGACGACAGGCTATACGTACCGGTGTTTACATTATTGTTTATTTGAGTAACATCGGCTGGGAAGGTATTCAGGCTGATCCTTAAATTTTCGGTAGCCGCTGGGCCAAAATCAAAAGTGGAAACAGCTTGCCAGTTTTGGTAGGTAGTTTTAAATGTGGCTTGCAAATTTGCCAGCTTGGTAATATCAGGACTGGCATTGAAAGCGGCAATAGATGAATCTAAACTTACTGCCGAAGCCTGGAAAGTAACATAGCCGGGTATAATAATATTGGTGCTCAGGTTGGTGAGCATTCCTTTGCGGTCGAAACCGGTGCTGCCTGCTGATGGGGTTGTGCCTGATTTTTTACAAGCCTGAAAGGCCGCCACTGCAACTAAGGCAATGATGGCCGGACGAACAAATTTTGTATACATAATTTTATTTGGTCAGTTACGATGATTTAATAGTTCAACTTTAAATCAAAAAGCCGGGCATTAAGCAATGCCCGGCTTTTTGATTCTTTACAGAATATCTTTTACATCCTGGAAATTGTATTGTGTCGCAATAGCATTTTGAATGTTATTAATGTCAGTAGTGGTAAGGTCCCAGAAATTTTTAGGGAACAGGGCCAGTATGGCAGCTATCTGCGCATCGGTGATTTTGCGGGCTGGATTATATTTTAACGAGTTTACAAAACCATAGCACTCAGAAAGGGCGCTGTTTCTTTTTACGTTATCAGTTAAGGCTGCTTTAATTTCGTTTATTTCCTGCAGTGCAGCAGCACCGGTCATTCTTTCAAATGTTTGCATAATAATAGTAGCCTGCGCCTGGGTGGTTGTCATATCCTTATTAGTGATAGCCGCACGTCCTTTCAAAAAAGCGCTCATTAATATAGCATTGGCATGATAGCCCGAATCTATCTGGGTGGTATAGCTTCCCCAGTAAACGGCTCCCGTTTTGCTGGTTGGAAAATTAATAGGAACGCCCCAATAACCAAACGCAAGATCCCAGTTATGCTCCATTGCCGTTCCGCTGCCGGCAACAATGGTGTTATTATCAACTGAACTGGCAATACCGTTGGTCATGTAGTTGTTTACAATTTCATAGCATATTAAGCCACCCATTATGCTTTTCTTAAACACCTGGGCATAGTTAACGCCGTTGCCTGTTTGCGAATATTTCGATGTTGGCGTAACCGAACTTGCTCCGATACCGGCAATACCGCGGCTGGCAGGTTGGGTGGATTGGCTTACCATTACAATGCTATCAATATAGTTTTGTACATCAGTTTGCAAAAGCGCAAAGCATTGATCTTTTACCTGTATGCCCGAAGTATTAGATGCAGCAGCAGCAAATGGTGCATTGGTATTGGTAAACATATTCAGCAACCTTTGGCCGTCAACAACAGCACCGGTGGTTGAAGTGTTCATCAGGTTTACCATTTCGGTAACCATGCTGAGGCGTGTGGTAGCATCAGAATAATTTACGTTAGCGAAATTATAAGTAGTTGGAACAGTATAGGTAGGGGTAGGGTCTGTTTTTGCGGCTGATTTTTTGCAGCCTTCGGTAAGTGCCAATGTTATAGCGAGTGCGCTAATAATGGTAAAAGATTTTTTCATAATGAGCTTGTAAGATTATTTTTATTACGGCTCAAAATTATTGCTAAGCACCGGGGAGGACAATACCCCCATGGAGGTAATTTATAATTAGTCTAAATAAGAATAGCTAATCATTGAGGTTGCTGGTGTAAAGTACCAGGTCGGCAGCATTTTTAAACGTAAAGCCTATTTTTTTGATGATGTTTTTGCGATGAGTTTTTACCGTATGGATACTCAGGAAAAGCTTTTCGGCAATTTCCTTATTGGTCATCCCGGCTGATATTAAATGAATGATCTCTGTTTCACGGACGGAGAGCAAAGCACTATCATTATTCTCCTTTGATAATGATTGATCGCCAAAAAGTGTTTGCATGGTAGTTTTGCAATAAAACTGTTCGTCTTTAGCCGTTGCGTAAATGGCCATTATAATATCGTTATAACTGCATTCCTTACATACATAGTGTTTTACACCTATGTTTATCAGTTCAATAAAGTCTTCTTTTTGTTGGCGGTTGGTTAGTATCAGTATTTTGGTAATGGTAAGCTGCTCATAAATACTTTTAATATCATCAACAGAAAAATGGCTATAAAAAGGATCAATAATAATTATCTGTGGCTTTAGGTTGATAACAGATTGTTTAATATCCTTAATACCCTTACCCTCACCAATTATTTCAATACCTTCTGCATTGCGCAATACGGCAATCAGCCCCTCGCTGGTTAATAACTGGTTATCGCATAGTAAAACTTTGATCATTATTATTTAGACTAATTCTAAACAATAATACGGAGACATTTTGTATCCAGTTGCCCGGGTATAAACTTTTATTTAAAATCAATTATTAAACGCCTCATTATTAATATCAAAAAAACTAATCTCCAATCTCTAATAGCTAATTACTAAATTTGAGAAATGTATTTGCAGCAGTTATCCGTTATCAACTTTAAAAATTATGCCGAAGCAGAACTTACTTTTAGCGAAGGTGTAAATGTATTTACCGGGAATAACGGTGCCGGCAAAACTAACCTGCTCGATGCAATTCATTACCTCTCATTATGCAAAAGCTATTTTAACCCTATTGATAGTCAGCAGATAAAACAAGGGGCCGATTTTTTTATTATCACCGGTAATTTTAATAAAAATGATAACAAAGAGGCCGTTGCCTGTTCGGTTAAGCGGAACCAGAAAAAACAATTTAAGCGCAATAAAAAAGATTACCAGCGCCTGGCCGATCATATCGGGCTATTTCCGCTGGTGATGGTATCGCCATATGATATCAGTATTATAATTGAAGGCAGCGAAGAGCGGAGGAAATTTATTGACAATGTAATATCGCAAACCGATAATGCCTACCTTGACGAGCTGATTATATATAATAAGGTATTGCTAAACCGCAATGCAATGCTGAAGCTTATTGCCGATACGGGCAAATACGACCCCGGGTTAATGGAAGTGCTCGATGAGCAGCTCACCGTTTCGGGTACCCGTATCTTTGAGAAGCGTAAGGCATTTATGGAAAGCTATACCGAAATATTTAATAATCACTATCGTTTTATAAGTGATAATGCCGAAGAGGTGGCGCTGATTTACGAATCGCAGCTGTTGCAGGATGATTTTGCGGGATTGCTGAAGAAAAGTATAGAGAAAGATCGTGTTTTGGAACGTACCACAGTGGGGATACATAAAGACGATTTACAGTTTGCTATTCACGGCATGCCGATGAAAAAGTTTGGCTCGCAGGGGCAGCAGAAATCGTTTTTAATAGCATTGAAATTGGCCCAGTATAGCTTCTTATATAAGCAAAATGGCTTTAAACCTATTTTACTGCTTGATGATATTTTTGATAAGCTGGACGATCAAAGAGTTACCAAACTGATGCAAATGATATCAAACCACAATTTTGGACAGGTTTTTATTACCGATACTAATGTTAACCGGGTAAAAAATGTTTTTACTGAAATTGGGGTTGATATAAACTTATTTAAAGTTAAAGGAGGCGAAATAGATGCGTAAGGCGAATGATAAATCGTTAAAAGAGGCAATTGAGCAAATGCTGCAGGTTTATAAAATAAAACAGCGGTATGATGAAACGGCCATTATAGCCTCGTGGCCCGAGTTGGTTGGCAAGTCGGTAGCCAACCGTACAAAGGAGATATTTATACGCAATCAGAAACTGTTTCTTCGCATAGAATCGTCAGTAATAAAAAATGAACTGATGATGATGCGCACACAGATAATTGAGAAAATAAACGAAAAAGCTAAAGGGATACTAGTGGATGAAATTATTTTTCTTTAGACCGCCATCTGGGGAAAAACGTTCTGAAATTCAAGTCGTCACTCATTCTTGAAAGGGTCAGTATGAACAATCCGGGTATAATAAAAGCCAGTTGTGCTTCGGGGTGAGTTCGGTATAATAATATGGTTCCTGAAACTAATACTACTATAAGCAGGGTATATAAAATATATTTCAGTAACAGTTTCATTGCTTTATTTAGTTTATAATTAAGGTATTAGCGCAGACCGGAAAATCTGGGCAATGTGATAAAAATATGCACTTCTTTTCAAATAAACAAAATAAATATATAGCCGGTCGCTCTTTCTGTTAAAAAAGCGCCCGGCTTTTTAATAAAATGTTAGAACTTTTCAAGGCCTGAAAAGAAGAAAGCGCCTTCAATTTTAGCATTTTCGTCAGAGTCAGAACCGTGAACAGCATTTGCGCCAATAGACTGTGCATATAGGTTACGAATAGTCCCTTTATCAGCTTTTGCCGGGTCGGTAGCACCAATTAGTTTACGAAAATCTTCAACAGCGTTGTCTTTTTCAAGAATTGCAGCAACAATTGTGCCTGATGACATAAAATCAACCAATTCGCCATAAAAAGGACGTTCTTTGTGTACTTCGTAAAATTTGCCGGCAGTTTCCGGGCTTAATTTAGTGTACTTCATAGCAGTTATTTTAAAACCGCTTTTTATTATTTGATCTAAAATTGCACCAATGTGGCCGTTTGCAACAGCATCAGGCTTAATCATGGTAAAAGTTTTATTAGTTTCCATCAGAAATTTATTGTTTATGTGTTTTTAAATATGATGCAGGATGTTTTATTATTTGCCCCAACTCTCCTTGTTGAAATATTTTTGAATCATCCTGCAATGGGATGAATAATTTGCCGCAAAAGTAGCTTTTTACAATTAAAACATAAAGGCTTTACATTAAAATAGATACCTGTATTTAATTTATTTATTTAGCTTTGCAGCTCTTTTTTTAAATTGATGTTAGATATAGCCACGCTTGTTGAACTTTTAGCAAAGCCCCAAAAAATAGTTATCACTACCCATCATAAACCCGATGGCGATGCTATGGGATCGTCTTTAGGTTTATATAATTATTTAATACAGCTGGGCCATCATGCCAAAGTGATTACGCCAACCGATTATCCGGACAACCTGAGCTGGATGCCCGGAAATAGCGAGGTTATTATTTATACAGAGAATTTAGAGCAATCGGCCCAACTGATTGCCGATGCAGACCTTATTTTTTGTCTGGATTTTAATGCTTTAAGCCGCATTAATAATATGGGTATTTTGGTTGGCGAAAGTACTGCGCTTAAAGTAATGATTGACCATCACCTGGAGCCTGCTGATTTTGATGACTTCCGCTATTGGGATATTAACGCCTGTGCAACCGCGCAACTGGTTTATAAATTTATTGTTGACGAACTGCACAACGGGAAGCTGATTAATAAAGATGTTGCCTCTTGTTTGTACGCCGGTATTATGACCGATTCGGCGTCATTTTCATTACCCAATACAACAGCCGAGGTGCATCGTATAGTAGCTGCTTTAATTGATGCAGGTGCACAAAGCTATCAGATACATCAGTTAGTATTCAATAACTCGACCGAGGGCAGGCTACGCTTTTTAGGAATGTGCCTGTCAGAGAAGCTGGAGGTTTTAAACGATTACAATACGGCCCTGATAACGGTAAGTAAACAGGACCTTGAAAAATATAATGTGATAACAGGCGATACCGAAGGCATAGTAAATTATGCATTGTCAATTACAGGTATTAGATTAGCGGCCTTTATTGTTGAACGAACCGACATGGTAAAGCTTTCGCTGCGATCAAGGGGCGAGTTTCCGGCAAATGAAATTTGTAAAAAATATTTCAACGGGGGCGGTCATCGTAACGCAGCGGGCGGTATGTCAACCAGCAGTTTAGAAGAAGTAGTAAATCAATTTAAATCAATATTACCCGAGTACAAAAAACTATTAATACAATAAACTTAAAAATGAAAAAAAGACTGATGTTTTTAGCGCTTGCAGCCATCGGATTGGCAAGTTGCAATGGTGGATTTAAGAAAGGCGAAGGAGGATTGTTATATAATATTATCACAGAAAAATCTGGCCCTAAAATTCAAGCCGGTGATTTTGTGGCACTTAATTTAACTTTAAAAACCGATGCTGACTCAGTAGTTGGCAGTACTTACGAAAATGGCTTGCCATTTATGCAGCAAATACAAAAGCCACAAGCTAAAGGGGATGTTATATCAGGTATAATGCAATTGAGCGAAGGCGATAGCGCAATTATTAAAGTAAATATCGATTCGTTAAGCAAAGGCCACCCACGTCCGCCGGGCTTAAAAGGCAAATACCAGGTTTATATTATTAAAGTTGAAAAAGTTATTTCAAAAGGAAACTTAACCGATCAGGTTTTCCAGGGCCGCGAACAAGCCTATGTAAATAATATTTTAGATGCTTTGAAAAAATCAGAGCCAATAAAGCTTAACAAATACATTGCCGATAATAAACTGAACGTTACCAAAACTGATTCTGGTTTGTTTTACCAGATAACTAAACAAGGTTCGGGCATAAAACCAGCCGCTGGCGATACCGTTGTGGTTAACTATACCCTTAGATTGGTTACTGGTAAAATTTTAGAAACCAGCATCAAATCTGAAGCTGTTAAAAACAAATTGCCTATCAATCCAATGAACCCTTACAAGCCTATCCGTTTTGCTATCGGCACAAAAGGAATGATTAAAGGTTGGGATGAAGGATTGCAATTGATGAACGCAGGCTCTGAAGCCAAATTGCTTATCCCGTCAAGCCTGGCTTACGGTCAGCAAGGCGCTGGTCAAATTCAGCCTTATACTTCGTTGATATTTGATATTGTGTTGGTTGATGTTGTTCATCCAAACCCTAATGCTCCAAAACCAAAAGCGCCCTCTTTACTTGGACAGCCGCAGGTGCAACCAGTTAGATAATAATTAATCTTATATAGCCTTCCTGTTAAATCAGGAGGGCTTTTTTATTTTACTATGAAATATATCCTGTTTATTTTGGCATTAACCCTTGTAGTTAAAGCCAATGCCCAAACCGAATTGCAGCATACACCTAAAGGTGCAGCTTACCAGATATTTACCCATAACACCGGCGATAAGATTAAGCTGAATGATGTGATAACTTTTGAGTTTATCCAGAAAACAGATAAAGATTCTGTTCTTTTCAGCACTTACGCAGCAGGTCACCCGGTTCAGGCACAAATACAGGCATCGCAAAACGTTGGCGATTTGATGGAGGTATTTCCATTGTTAACCGTTAGCGACAGTGCTTTGGTTAAAGTGCCTACCGATTCGATATTTGCGGGACACGAAGATCAGCGCCCAGCTTTTTTTCCTAAAGGCAGCTACCTGAATTTTATCCTGAAAATTGAAAAGGTACAATCATTGGATGCAGCCATTGCCGAAAAAAATGCCGCTGTTGAAAAAGTAAAAGCGACTGAAGTTACTGAAGCAACCAAATACATTGCCGATCATAAACTGGTTTTAAAAACTACACCTTCGGGCTTAAAGTATATAATTACAAAGCCATCATTAAAACGTAAAGTTTTAAAAGGCGATACTGTACTGGTTAATTATGCTGGCCGCACACTGGATGATAAGGTATTTGATTCGAGCATAGCTGCTGTCGCGCAGGCTTCAGGTTTAAACCAACCCGGTCGCACCTATGAACCAATACAGGTTATTGTGGGTACCGGTGGTGTAATACCTGGCTGGGACGAAGGCTTGCTTTTATTAAACGAAGGCACTAAAGCTACCTTTGTTATCCCATCTGCGCTGGCCTACGGTGCTCAGGGAGCTGGCGACGATATAAAGCCTTACAATACCCTGGTATTTGATGTTGAAGTGGTGAAACTTAAGCCAATAAAACATCCGGTTGCTAAAAAGCCGCTTGCAAAAAAGAAACCGGTGGCTAAAAAAGCATCTTAATTAAGTATTCCAATACACAGAATTGTTATAAATAACTTACGAAGTAATTAATTGCTTCGTAAGTTTCTTAGCGGATAGTTACCTTTGCCGCATGATCTTAACGGACACGCACACCCACTTGTATTATGAAACAGATAGTACAAAACGGGCTCAACTCATACAGCGCTGCACCGAAAATAATATTGGCCGCCTCTTTTTACCAAATGTTGAGGCCTCTTCGGTACCCATGGTTTTTTCACTTACAGATGAATTTCCTGATATTTGCTACCCCATGCTTGGACTGCACCCATGCAATGTAAAAGCCGATTGGGAAAACGAGCTTACCATTATTCAAAAAGCATCGGCACTAAAAAAAATAGTAGCCGTTGGCGAAATTGGTATTGATTTATACTGGGACAAAACTACCTTACCCCAGCAAATAGAGGCATTTAAAACACAAATTGCCTGGGCAAAAGCGCTTAAGCTGCCTATAGTTATTCACTGTCGTGATGCTTTTAACGAGGTGTTTGAGGTATTGCAAGCGGAACAGGGCGATGATTTAAGAGGCATATTTCATTGCTTTACCGGCACGCTGGAGCAGGCGCAGCAGGTCATCAGTCTTGGTTTTTACCTGGGCATTGGCGGTGTAGTTACCTATAAAAATGCAGGCTTGGATAAGGTGGTATCGCAAATTGACTTAAACAGAATAGTTTTAGAAACAGATTCTCCGTACCTTACGCCGGTTCCGCACAGGGGCAAACCGAACGAGAGTTCGTATTTAATTTACATAGCCCAAAAAGTGGCCGACCTGCACCAAATGGATATTGAAGCTGTAGCTGACATAACTACTGCAAATTCAAAACACATATTTGGTGTGTAATTTTAAGATTTTTTGAATCTTATTTTTAATTAAAATGGTATAATAGTCATCACTGATGCTTTACTTTGCCATTACCATGAAAACACTTACTATTAAAGTAGTATAACCTAAATATACATGAGTCAAATTTTGATCATTTATACCGGCGGGACAATCGGTATGATGGCCGACCCGGTTACTAAGGTGCTCAAGCCAATAAATTTTGAGCAGATAATGGATAATGTGCCCGAACTGGAGAAACTTAATTGTAAAATTATGGTGCACTCGTTCGAGGAGATTATTGATTCATCGAATATGAGCCCGGCAATATGGAGCCAGCTGGCTGGTTTAATTGAATCAAATTACGATTCGGTTGATGGCTTTGTGATTTTGCACGGATCAGATACCATGGCTTTTACTGCATCGGCCTTAAGTTTTATGCTCGAAAATTTGGGCAAACCGGTAATATTTACCGGCTCGCAACTACCTATCAGCGCGGTGCGTACCGATGCCAAGGAAAATTTAATGACCGCCATTGAAATTGCCAAAGCCAAAAAGAACGACAAGGCCCGTGTACCCGAGGTTTGTATCTATTTTGATTATAAACTGTTTCGTGGTAACCGCTCTTTTAAATACAATTCATCAAAATTTGAGGCTTTTCGTTCGCCTAACTACCCTATACTGGCAGAGTCTGGCGTGCATCTTCGCTTCAGCGTTAATGATATCAAACACCCGCAGGATGGCGAAAAACTCATCGTTCACAAAAACCTGCTGAGCGATGTTGCAGTGTTGAAGCTATACCCTGGTATAAGCCCTAAAGTTGTTGAAACCATTTTATCGGCCGATGTAAGAGGCATAGTGATGGAAACCTTTGGCGCCGGTAATACCACCACCGATCAATGGTTTGTTGATTTACTAAAAAATGCCATCGATAATGGAAAGGTAATTTTGGATATTTCGCAATGTAAAGTAGGCACCGTTGAGTTGGGCCGATACGAAACCAGTAAGCACCTGAAAGATATTGGCGTTGCCAATGGATATGATATGACCTACGAATCTGCCGTAACCAAAATGATGTACCTGCTGGGCAATTTTAAAAATTCCCATGAGGTTAAGCATTGGCTGGAAACTGATATCAGAGGCGAAATCACGGTGTCGTAAGCATTTTCAGCCATCAGAATAACGAATTGCTCTTTCGATCGTCATTGCGAGATTCTGTGTTGAAATACAAGTAATCTGCATAATTTATTTTACATTTGAAGCTTAGGCGGCTTTATGTTAGCCTGTTTAGGGCAGTCCTTTTTTAAAGTGACTGCTCTAACTATTTAATACCAATTCATTTTCACGCTGAATTTGC
>NZ_JANUBZ010000006.1 GCF_024808665.1 Mucilaginibacter empetricola | reverse complement strand
TGAAAATCTATATAAAGAATGTATTTATAGTCCATAACAACACTATAAATGCACCTTTTTATTTCTCTATAAACATAGGAGGTACGAAGCAATCTTTAAGCTATACAAATCAATTGAGAGGGGTTTTGTCAAAGCGATAAAATCCTCCCCAGTTGAATGTACTTTGTAGAGATTGCTTCATTCTTCGCAATGACGCGCGGTAATTATTAGTTGTTTTTTTCCGTCTGTCCGGTTTTAAGGTATGGTATTGGCGGACAGCCGACAAACAAAAAGACCATCCGAATAAACGAATGGCCTTTTTAATATCTGATCTTCCGGTACTATCACACCTTGATCTCAACTTCAACACCGCTTGGCAATTCAAGCTTCATTAAAGCATCAACAGTTTTTGAATTTGAACTGTAGATATCCAATAATCTCTTGTAAGAGCATAATTGGAATTGCTCACGTGCTTTTTTGTTTACGTGTGGTGAACGTAATACTGTAAAGATTTTCTTTTCAGTTGGTAACGGAAGTGGTCCGCTAACTACAGCGCCCGTAGGCTTTACTGTTTTTACGATTTTTTCAGCTGATTTATCAACCAGGTTGTAATCGTAACTTTTTAGTTTGATTCTGATTCTTTGGCTCATTTTATTTTTTTTATGATGATTTCACCGATTTTATGATGATTTCACCGATTTGTTTTGATCACCCTAAGAGCTATTTATTAGGACGATCGGATTTATTATTATTTTATGATTACACTGATTTTAATTGTGATGACACTGATAAATCGGTGTCATCATTTTACAATCAGTGTAATCAATATTAATTACGCGTTAGCAGCAGCTTTTTTGCCTTTTGCTTTGGCTACAACTTCTTCCTGTACGTTACGTGGTGCTTCAGCATAGTGATCAAACTCCATGGTTGAAGTAGCACGACCTGAAGTGATAGTACGTAACTGCGTTACGTAACCAAACATTTCAGAAAGTGGTACAGTTGCTTTAATAACCTGTGCACCTGCACGTGAATCCATACCTAACAGCTGGCCACGACGACGGTTCATGTCACCGATAACGTCACCCATGTTTTCTTCAGGGGTTAAGATCTCGATTTTCATGATCGGCTCCAACAATACTGGTTTACATTTTGGCAATGCTTCGCGGTATGCAGATTTAGCAGCAATCTCGAAAGATAATGCGTCTGAATCGACTGCGTGGAATGAACCGTCAATTAACCTAACTTTTAAGCTGGTTAACGGATAGCCTGCCAATACACCATTTGCCATTGAAGCAGCAAAGCCTTTTTCAACAGATGGAATAAACTCACGAGGGATTGAACCACCGCTAATTTCATTCACAAATTGTAAGCCTTCTTTACCTTCGTCATTTGGAGAAAGGATAACCTGGATATCAGCAAATTTACCACGACCACCAGTTTGTTTCTTGTAAGTTTCGCGGTGTTGTATAGTACCTGTGATAGATTCTTTGTAAGCTACTTGCGGAGCTCCCTGGTTAACTTCCACTTTAAACTCACGTTTCAAGCGGTCCATAATGATATCTAAGTGAAGCTCGCCCATACCTGAAATAATGGTTTGGCCGGTTTCTTCATCAGAGTTTACACGGAAAGTAGGATCTTCCTCAGCTAATTTACCTAAAGCCATACCTAGTTTATCAACGTCAGCCTGAGTTTTTGGCTCAATAGCCAAACCGATAACCGGCTCAGGGAAGTTCATTGACTCAAGGATGATAGGGTGTTTCTCGTCGCAAAGGGTATCACCTGTTTTAATATCTTTAAAGCCTACTACCGCAGCAATATCACCAGCCCCAACGTTAGGGATAGGGTTTTGCTTGTTAGCGTGCATTTGGAATATACGTGAAATACGCTCTTTATTGTCTGAACGCATGTTATGTACATACGAACCAGCTTCAAGGTTACCTGAGTAAACGCGGATAAAGCACAAACGGCCCACAAACGGATCGGTTGCAATTTTAAATGCTAAAGCTGCAAATGGCTCTTTAACATCCGGTTTACGTAAAACTTCAGCGCCAGTGTCAGGGTTGGTACCAATGATACCTTCAACATCCATAGGTGAAGGAAGTAATTCCATCACATAATCCAACATGGTTTGTACACCTTTGTTTTTGAATGATGAACCGCAAACCATAGGAACAATCTTAGCATCTAAAACAGCTTTACGTAAAGCATCAAGTACTTCGCGTTCAGTAATTGTTTCCGGTGCGTCAAAGAATTTTTCCATCAGGCTTTCATCGTATTCAGCTACTGATTCAAGCAGTTTTTCTCTCCACTCAGTTGCTTCCTCGATCATATCTTCCGGGATAGGCACTTCCGTAAAGGTCATCCCTTTATCATGCTCATTCCAAACAATACCTCTCCAGTTAATTAAGTCAACCACACCTTTAAATGCATCTTCAGCACCGATAGGTAACTGCAAAGGCACAGCGTTGCTGCCTAACATGCTTTTAACCTGTTTAACAACGTTTAAGAAATCGGCACCAGAGCGGTCCATCTTATTAACGAAACCTATACGGGCAACGTTATAGTTGTTGGCAAGGCGCCAGTTAGTTTCTGATTGTGGCTCAACACCATCAACTGCCGAAAACAAAAACACCAAACCATCTAATACACGTAACGAGCGGTTTACCTCAACGGTAAAATCCACGTGTCCTGGTGTATCAATAATGTTGATGTGGTAGTTATGACCGCGGTATTTCCAGTTTACAGTGGTAGCAGCTGAAGTAATGGTGATACCACGCTCTTGCTCCTGTGCCATCCAGTCCATTGTTGCTGCACCTTCGTGCACTTCACCAATTTTGTGGCTAACACCTGAATAATAAAGAATACGCTCGGTAGTTGTTGTTTTACCGGCATCAATGTGAGCGGCAATACCTATATTTCTTGTATATCTAAGATCTCTTGACATGTTTGTTTTTTTTTGATTTCACCGATTAAATTATGATTTCACCGATTTTTGTTTTTGATTACATTGATTTAAAAAGACAATCTTAATAAATCAATGTAATGCTATTGTGTAATCGATGTAATCCTTTTAATATCGGTGTAATCGTATTACTATCGGTGTAATCCCCAATAATCTAATTTTAGAAACGGAAATGTGAGAACGCTTTGTTAGCCTCAGCCATTTTGTGCGTATCTTCTTTCTTCTTCACTGCTGCACCTTCACCTTTAGCTGCCGAAATAATTTCACCTGCTAATTTCTCCATCATCGTTTTTTCTCCACGACGACGGGCATAGCTGATTAACCATTTCATACCTAAAGCTACTTTACGTTCCGGACGAACCTCTGTAGGCACCTGGAAGTTTGCACCACCTACACGACGGCTTTTTACTTCAACAGCTGGCATTACATTGTTCAATGCTTTTTTCCAGGTATCTAAACCGCTTTCGTTGGTTTTCTTTTCAACAATATCAACGGCATTATAAAATATAGCATATGCGGTTGATTTCTTTCCGTCATACATCATGTTATTTACAAACCTGGTTACCAAAACATCATTGAATTTTGGATCAGGAAGAAGGATTCTTTTTTTTGGTTTTGACTTTCTCATTGCTATCTATCCTCCTTAATTATTTCTTTTTACCTTTAGTTGGCGCTGCGGCTACTTGTCCTGGTTTAGGACGTTTAGTACCATATTTTGAACGGCGTTGGTTACGGCCGGCTACACCCGATGTATCTAATGCACCACGGATGATGTGGTAACGTACACCTGGTAAATCCTTAACACGTCCTCCACGGATCAATACAATAGAGTGCTCCTGTAAGTTGTGACCTTCGCCAGGGATATAAGCGTTAACTTCTTTTCCGTTGGTTAAGCGCACACGGGCAACTTTACGCATTGCTGAGTTTGGTTTCTTAGGGGTAGTGGTGTACACACGGGTGCACACGCCTCTTCGCTGTGGACAGCTGTCCAACGCTGGTGACTTACTCTTGTCAACCAGAGCTACTCTACCTTTTCTAACTAATTGCTGAATAGTAGGCATTTTCCTTTTTTGTATTTACTGTTTTATCCTTACAGGCACCAACATGGCGCACTTATTTTAAGGACTGCAAAGGTACAGACTTATTTTTTGATTTTCAAGAGGTTGAGTGAAAAAGTTTTAGGTAAGGGTTGATTGAGTTGGATTATGTTGATTAAGTGAGTGGTTGATTGGGTTTAAGCAATCGCAAAAGTGGCAATATTTTGAGGCTGAGCGTCTTAAGATTGGAGGATTATAAGATGCCGGATTAATAATTCTGGCCATCCTTTAATTCTTCAAATCCTGGTTCAGACAATCACTCTGTTGTCTTTACGGTGTTGCTCTGTCTATTGCCCTTTTGTCTAAAAAATCGACGGGAGCCCCCAAACAAAAAAAGGCCCCGCAAATACGGAGCCTTTACCAACCATCACATTAAACCTACCCTATCTAAACATCAAACCTTTTTTATTAGTAACCGTGGTAATAGTGGTGGTGATGAGGATATCCATATCCAACATAACAACCAGAAGTAACTGAAACAACTGCGGCTATAAGCAATGCGAATGCAAAATATTTCCTTTTCATAATTTTAATTTTTAGTATCAACATCCTGAATACCGGGTGTTTGTATGTTGGATACATTTAATTTGAAAAGGATTAATGGGGATGGAAGAAATATTATAAAAGCTTAAATAAACGCGGCATTGCGAGGTACGAAGCAATCTCTACATAGGCAGAACAAATATGCAAGGTCTGCTACTTTTCGCTTCGTCCTGTATAGTATAGAGATTGCTTCGTACCTCGCAATGACGTCTGGAAAAAGCGAGCGGAAAAGAAAAGGCCACCTACTGGTACTTGAGCCATAACCTATCTTCCGTTTATTCGATGTTGTCCACAGTGCCCGTTTAACACATACCCCTAAAACCGGACGGACAACACTAAATTAATTTCTCATCCAATAATAAAATCCTAAATTCGTTTTTACCAATATCCTTTTTGCGATGAAGAAATTTTCTTTTCTGATGATGGCCTCGCTGCTTTTTGTGGGTTGCGATGAACACAAACCTGCTCAAAGCACGGCATCCGTATCGGGCGATACTGCTTTCGAAAAACTGGCTGATGATTATTTAACCGGATACCTGGCCTGGCGACCGGCAAATGGCGTAGCACTCGGCTATCATCAATACGATGGCAAGGTGACCGATTTAAGCAAAGAATCGTTAGGCAAAGAGTTGGGTCGTTTAAAGGAATACGACCAAAAGCTTAACGCTACGGATACCGCCTCGCTAAGTGCCAAGGAGTTTTATGATTTCAGGATCTTACACTCGGCCATTAAGAATGAGATCTTCACTTTTGAGGATATGGGCACTTACGACAGAAACCCCATGACCTATGCCGGTGCCGTGGACATCAGCATTTATATTAAGCGCGATTTTGCACCATTGGAAGACCGTGTAAAATCTATCATCGCCATTGAAAAAAATGCGCCCAATGTTTTCGCGGCAGCAAAAGCTAATTTAAAAGATACGCTGGCCAAGCCTTATGTTGAAACAGCCATACAAATTGCCCAGGGTACTGCCGACTTTTTGAATCACGATTTAAAAGTTGCTTTAAAGGATGTTAAAAACGACACCCTGATGCAGGCTTTTAATGCGGCCAATAAAACTGCTGTTGATGCAATAAACGGCTATGCTGCCTGGCTGCAAAAAGATAAATTGCCAAAAGCAAATAACAAATACGCTATCGGCGAAGCCAGCTATAAAAAGATGTTGCTTTACAGCGAGGGTATCACCCTATCGCCCGAAAAGATATTGGAAATAGGCCTGGCCGAATTAAAGAAACAACAGGCGGTGTTTAATGCAGCTGCAAAAACCATCAACCCCAATAAAAAACCACTTGATGTTTATCGCGATCTGCAAAAAGATCACCCAACAGCCGAAAACCTTATTCCGGATGCAAAGAAAAATGTGGAAGCTATCCGCAAATTCCTTACGGATAAAAGTATTGTTACCATGCCTGCAAACGTAAATTTAAAGGTAACCGAAACACCACAATATGCCCGGGCAGCCAGTACAGCATCAAACGATGATCCGGGTCCGTTTGAAACCAAGGCTACCGAAGCATTTTATTACATTACCCCTGTTGACCCTAAATGGACACCTAAACAAAAGGAAGATTGGCTGTCACAATTTGACTATTATACTACCGATAATATTACCATACACGAGGCGTATCCGGGTCATTACACCCAGTTTTTGCACTTAAATGCATCGGGAGCGACCCGCATAGAAAAGATATTTGGCAGCTATGCCTATATTGAAGGCTGGGCGCACTACTGTGAGCAAATGATGGCCGATGCAGGTTACGGTCATAATGGCGATACTGTACTAGCCGCTAAATACCGCCTGGCACAAACCGGCGATGCGCTGCTGCGTCTTTGCCGACTATGTGTATCTATCAAAACACATTGCCAGGGCATGAAGCTGGATGAGGCCACCAAGTTCTTTATGGATAACTGGTACCAGGGCGAAAAACCATCCTATCAGGAAGCGCTGCGCGGCACTTTTGATCCGGGTTATTTGTTTTACACGATTGGTAAACTGGAGATACTTAAACTGCGTACCGATTATCAGAAACAGGAAGGTGCCAATTTCTCGCTCAAAAAGTTTCATGATGAAGTGCTTAATCACGGCATGCCGCAGATAAGACTATTGCGCGAAGTGATGCTGAAAGACAGCAGCACCTGGAAGGATGCGTTGTAAAAAATTTCGGATTTCGGATGTTCCATGTCGGAGATAAATAATCACATCCGACATGGAACATCCGAAATCCGAAATCCTCTAACTATCTGCTTGGCGCTGGCGGAGCAGGCGGCGGCGGCGGTGGCGGAGCTATATGACGGGGTGCACAACTGGTGCTTAATATTGTTAACAAAGCCGAAAGCAATACCATACTGGTTATTTTGTTTTTCATAGAGATGTATTTTTACTCTACAACAAAAACGCGCCAACAATTGTTTGATTAGTAATTACTTACCGTTGTTATTTCAAAGTGTCTTTGGTAACCGGCAGTGCAGTCAAATGACGTTTTTCGGGCGGTAGGGCCTGATATTTTTTATAGCTGTCGTTGATATAAGCCGCCATTGATTCCTTGTCGTTCCCTTTAACAAAAGCATAAGAAGGACGATACATGGTCATAAAATCATCCAGATCCCGACCTTTTAGCGGCACTATACTGCCCACGTATGACCGGGTAAATACTTCATCAACCTTGCGGTCCTCGGCTTCTGTTTGAAAGTACTTTTTCATTTTACGGGCATCGCGGTTTTCTTTACCAAACCAGGTAGTTGGCGAAAGCACGTAGAGCTTACTTTTTTCGTACACATCAGGATATTCTTTATGCGGATCGAACGTAGCTCTGCTTGAAGTGATATTAACTTCCCGTAGGGCAACAGTTTTAAGTTGCAGGTATATTTTTTTGGTGGTCATATCAACCACGTACAAGGTATCGGAAGTATAACCCGGTGAGTCGAAAATAATGATGTGCCCGGTTTCTGTCTTTAACTCAAAATTTCCTTTACTATCGGTAATTGCCAGCTGTTTGTTGGCATTATCCTTTATAAATACATTGGTTAGTTTTATGTTACTGCCGTTTTCGAGTACAGTACCCTTTAAAGTGCCCTGGGCCCGTGCCAAACCTGCTGTTAAACATATCAGGAATATAAAAAAGTAGCTTTTTTGCATGTGGAAGATGTATTAGTTGTTAAGGTAAACCTAATTTACGCAATAATAGTTTTGGTTTTAACATTTTTAGTAGTAAGCCGGATGTAATTTTTTTGAGGCAGAAAAAGCCCAAAGCATAAAATATTTCGGTACAATGCTTTAAGTAAAGTAAAATGAGCTGATTGTTTCATCAGCATGCAACGAACGATAAGCAAATGGTGTCGATTGGTTAACCATAATTAAATCAGCCATGATAAAAAACTACCTGAAAATTGCCTGGAGAAATCTCATCAAAAACAAGGCAGCATCTTTAATTAATATTGGCGGTCTTGCTGTTGGCATGGCCGTAGCTATGTTAATCGGTTTATGGATCTGGGACGAAGTATCCTATGATACCGGCTTTAAAAATGAAGTTCGTATTGCAAAGGTGATGGATAACTCCTTTATCAATAACGAAACAGAAACCTGGGGTTCGTCGGCTTTGCCATTGGCGCCAGCGCTGCGCAATACTTATGGCAGTAGCTTCAAACATGTTATTATAACCTCGTGGACCAATGATCATATCCTTACCTATGGCGAAAAAAAGGTGGTAAAAAAAGGCAACTACATGGAACCGGCCGTTACAGATATGTTATCAGTTACGATGCTGAAAGGAACAGCAAGCAGTTTAAATGATCCTACCTCGGTTATATTATCGCAAAGCACTGCCGAAGCTATTTTTGGCCATGCCGACCCGCTAAATAAGGTAATTGTGATTGACAAGACACTGAGCGCTAAAGTAACCGGCGTTTATAAAGATTTACCCATAAATTCTTCTTTTGGCGATTTAACCTTTATTGCGCCATGGCAAATGTTGGCAATAAGCGAAAAATATGCCACCAGGTTTAACAATCCCTGGGGCGCAAGTTGGTTTCAAACCTTTGTTCAACTGGCTGATAATGCTGATATGAATCAGGTTTCGGCAAAAATTAAAAATCTTAAGCTTGATGCCCTTACCGCCAAACATAATGCTGATGCCCGTTACAGATCAGCGCTTTTTCTGCATCCTATGACTAAGTGGTATCTGTATGGTGAATTTAAAAACGGCATCAACATAGGTGGCCGTATTCAATATGTTTGGTTATTTGGCATAATTGGCGTGTTTGTATTACTGCTGGCCTGTATCAATTTTATGAACCTAAGCACCGCTCGGTCCGAAAAAAGGGCAAAGGAAGTTGGCATTCGCAAGGCCATTGGTTCGGTTCGCAGTCAGCTCATTATACAGTTTTACAGCGAATCGTTATTAATTGCTGTGCTGGCGTTCTTTTTTTCGTTGATACTGGTGTTATTGTTCCTGCCCGAGTTTAACAAGCTTGCAGATAAAAACATATCCATTTTATGGGGTAGCCCTGCTTTTTGGGCATTGGGGATATCGTTCAGTTTATTTACAGGGCTTATAGCAGGCAGCTATCCGGCATTGTATTTATCGTCGTTTAAGCCCATAAAGGTATTAAAGGGCACATTCAAGGTTGGCCGTTTGGCGGCTATTCCGCGCAAGGTTTTGGTGGTGATACAGTTTGCAGTATCGGTTATACTGATCATTGGCACTATCGTAGTTTTTCAGCAAATTCAATATGCCAAAAACAGGCCTGTGGGTTATAGTCGCAATAATTTATTAAATGTAAGCCTGCAAACTGATGAGCTTAATAAACAATACCTGGCCCTAAAGAATGACCTGCTGGCCAGCGGGGCAGTTGTAAATGTGGCACAGTCTGAAAACCTGGTAACGCAGGTTTATATTTCTAATGGGGGCTTTAACTGGCCGGGTAAAGATCCAGCCATACAGGAGGAATTTATGAGCATGGCGGTTACGGCCGACTTTGGCAAAACCGTAGGCTGGCAAATTAACGATGGCAGGGACTTTAACCCGGCATACCTGTCAGACTCTTCGGGCTTTATCATTAACGAGGCTGCAGTAAAGTTTATGGGACTTAAACATCCCGTAGGCCAAACAATGGAATGGATTGGCAATGGCAAGTATAAAATTATTGGTGTGGTGAAGGATATGGTTAACCAATCGGCATACGATGCTGCTAAGCCCAGCTTTTTTTACTTACCAAGATGGCAGCACCTATCAAACATCAATTTAAAAATCAATCCTCTCTTAAGCGCGCACCAGGCCATCGGCAAAATTACCGCCATCTTTAAACGTTACGACCCGTCAACATCTTTCGATATTCAGTTTATTGATGAAAGTTATGCCAAAAAGTTTGAGAACGAGGAGCGTATTGGCAAACTGGCTACCTGTTTCGCAGGTTTGGCCATATTTATCAGTTGCCTGGGTTTATTCGGCATGGCATCGTTTATGGCCGAGCAACGCACTAAAGAAATTGGCGTTCGTAAGGTGCTTGGGGCAACCGTATTTAGGTTATGGCAGTTGTTATCAAAAGATTTTGTAGTGCTGGTGACCATATCATTGCTGATTGCCACGCCGGTTTCTTATCTCTTTATGCATAACTGGCTTCAAAGTTACCAGTATCGCACACTCATTAACGGGTGGATTTTTGTTATCGCGGCTATTGGCGCATTAGCGATTACTTTACTAACAGTAAGCTATCAGAGCATCAAAGCAGCACTGGCAAATCCGGTAAAAAGTTTGCGGTCGGAGTAGAGATTGGAGATTGGTGGTTAGAGATTAAAAACAAAAAGCCGGCTCTCGCCGGCTTTTTGTTTTTCTATATTTTAGTCGAAGCCAAAGAAACTAATCTCTAATCTCCTTCCTCTAATCATTATTTCTTAGTCCAAACGTTATTGTCCGGATTAAAATCAGGTAATACTTTGTCAGGATCGTAAGTAACTGATTGTATCTCTTCGGTTGAAGGATATTTGATTGTAAATGAACTGTTTCGTTCCCAAATTTCAACTGGTAGTTTTATACGGTCTGTTTTACCGCTAACGGTTTTAACTTCAAGGATAACAGGCATGGCCATTTTCTCCAGGTTATCAATAGTGATAAATGCTCCTTTTGTAGGGTCATTATCAACATATTTCACATCGCTTACAGCAACGTCTAAACGCCAGTTATGCTGGAACCAGCCTCTCCAAAACCATTGCAGATTTTCACCACCTGCGTTTTCCATAGTGCGGAAAAAGTCTTCGGGAGTTGGGTGCTTAAATGCCCATTTGGCAATGTAAGTTCTGAAAGCGAAGTCGAAGCGCTCAGGGCCTAAAATCTGCTCACGCAATAAAACCAAACCAGCGCTTGGCTTGGCGTATAATAACAAACCTGTATTTTTTTCTTTAAGGTTAGCCGGCTGGCTCATCATTGGCTCCAATCCCGGCGCAGTAAAGATAGCGCCAATACGGTGCATATCTCCCGCTTTGCGGGCATATTCGCCATTGTTAAAATCGGCAGTTGAAAGCGTGTTAATGAAAGTATTGAAACCTTCATCCATCCAGCCGTATAAGCGCTCGTTTGAGCCAACAATCATCGGGAACCAGGTATGACCAAACTCGTGATCATTTACTCCCCATAAACCACCTTTTTTAGCTTTGTATCCGCAGAAAACAATACCAGGGTATTCCATACCACCTACTATACCGGCAACAGCCGTAGCAGCAGGGTAAGGGAACTCATACCATTGTTTTGAGTTGTACTCGATAGATTTTTTAACATATTCTGTTGAACGTCCCCAGGCGTCAATACCATCACTTTCAACCGGGTAAGCTGAAATAGCGATTGATTTTTTACCGCTTGGCAAATCCATTTTAGCAGCATCAACAATAAAAGCAGCCGACGAAGCCCATGAAGCATCACGTGCATTTTTTATTTTAAAGTGCCAGGTCAGTTCTTTTTTTCCTGCCGGACGTGAAGCCGGGTCGGTAACTTCAGCAGCCGAACGGATAATTACCGTTTTTTCGCTTGCCGCGGCTTCTGCCCAACGTTTTAGTTGTGTTGGAGTATATACTTCTGTTGGGTTAAGTAACTCGCCTGATGCTACTACTATGTGGTTTGCAGGTGCAGTAATGCTTAGGTCGAAGTCGCCATATTCCAGATAAAATTCACCCGGACCAGTGTACGGTATCGTATTCCAACCATAAACATCATCATACACGCACATACGCGGGTACCATTGTGCTACCTGGAATATTTTTCCATTTTTAGTATCCTGGATACCCATACGGTCTGATCCGTAGTTAGGCGAAACAAATGAATATTCTATTTTCAGTTTTACCTGACCGCCATTTGCGGTAACTTCTTTTGGTAAATAAACCTGCATACGGGTATCCGAAACAAGAAATTTAACATCGGTAGTTACACCTTTGGCGCCAATAACTTTTATTGATTTAATTTTATAACCGGCATCAAAATCCTGACCACGGCCCCAGTTTCTGCTGGTTTTTGTTGGCGGATTGCCTGCATAAGGAATAATGGCAGTTCCCCTTGAATCCAGTTTAAACAGGTTTTGTTCCAGGTTCATCCATAAATAACCCAAATTTTGTGGACTATTGTTGGTATAGGTTAATACCTCTGATCCGGTAATTTCGTTGGTTTCGTCGTTCAGTTTGGCCGCCAATTGATAATCGGCTCTGTTTTGCCAGTATTTAGGTCCTGGTTCGCCATCAGCTGCACGATATTCGTTGCCATTTTTGTTGTAAAACAAAGGGCCAAATAACTCGTGATAATCATAATTGGTTGCTGGTGCTGTTGGAGCTGGTGCTGCTTGTGCCGGTGGCGTTGGAGCCGGGGCTGTTTGCTGCGCCTGGCTAATACCGGTTACCGCCATAAATGCCAGTGTAAAACCGGCAATAAGGTTCAATTTCATTGCTAAATAAATTTTGGTCAGTTTAAAAAGCAAGTATACTAAAATTATGCAATAGCCGTTGAGCGTAAAATGATTGTTACGTGACAGTTAAGCTAAAATTGAGGGGTTTTATTGAGTTTGATTAATAACTACTTAATCAATCCTTTATAAACTTCTTCATCAAAACCAAAATACAGGAAACCGTTATCTTCAATAACCGGCCGTTTTATCATACTTGTTTTTTGCTGAAGCAGTGTCAGGGCATCGGCTGATGTTTTGATACTTTCTTTAACCGCGGGATCAAGTTGTTTCCAGGTAAGGCCTTGTTTGTTCATAAACTTTTCGTAGCCTGCTTTCTGGTTCCACTCTTCCAGTTTTTGTTCGCTTACGCCAAGCTTTTTAAAATCATGAAATTCATAGTCAACATGATTAGCCTTTAGCCAGTCGAGCGCTTTTTTTACTGTGTTACAATTGGTGATGCCGTAAACTTTCATGCGGCAAAGATAGGTTTTTTGAGAGGCAAGATACAAGATTTGAGAATCAAGAGGCAAGAGTCAGGAATGAAGATTTAGAAGACAGGGCTATTCGTTTTTAACTTCTCATAGTTCAGATGTCGGGCACTCGCTTTTTGGCTCTTGATTCTTGGCTCTCAATTCTAATTCCCTCCTCCGCTGCTTTTACTGCTGCTTTTTACATCATCATTATTAATACTTCGCTGGTTCTTTTTGATGTCACTATTTAATTTACCGAACTTGTAGTTAAACCTGATAGCAAATGTGCGGTAGTAACTTTGACTGTATGACGATTGGTTAAAATCAACAGTGTTGGTTGTGGTGCGATAATTAATGTATTTGTGGTATGGGTTATTAGCTACCAGCGAGATTACCATTTTCTTATTTAAAAACTCTTTGGAAACTACAAACTGCGAAAAGAAGCGGTCATTCGATTCGCCTTGCAAGGTGACATTGCCGGTAATAAAGGCAGCATTTAAACCTATGGCATAACCATCATCAAACTTATACCGTGTGTTAAAAAAGGTATTGCCGGTAAAACCTTGGTTGGTATAAAACTGGTTATTGTACATCCCCTTTAACCACACATGGTTAAGCTGTAAATTTATACCGAACGACAAAGGTTTGCTTATATTGATATGTGTATTAAAATTAAAGCCCAAAGTGCGGTTGCTTCCTAAATTCTCGTAAGTGGTATAGGTTACGGTATCTTTCCTGTTGTTTAAACTATCAGCCCTTAAGCTTGATACATTTTGGATAGAGTTATTGGAGAATGCATAGCTAACTCCTGCATTAATGGAATTTTTACCAAAATGACTGTACGTAAGTTCAAAAGTATTATCCAGTTCGGGCCGCAGATCAGGGTTACCTGTACTTATAAACTGGGGATTTGATAAATCAATAAACGGATTAAGCTGTGAAATACCCGGCCGTTGTATGCGCTGTGTAAACCCGAAATTAAGGCTACTGGAAGTAAACCGGCGCTGAATGGATACGGAAGGAATTAAATTATTGTAATCGGGCGCTACCGAAACCCCGGCCGAAGTAAAATCAGCATTGATAGCGGTGTGCTCTAAACGTAAACCAGCTTTGGCTGTCCATTTATCCAATTTTAGCTGATACGAATTATACAGACTATAAACATCCTGCCGGTAATTAAAATCATTGGTTTGCTGGGGATTGGGTACAAATTGCTGGGTAAGGCTATCCCTGTCATTCAGCGTATAATTGCTGAAATTGTTACGTAATATGGCTTTTGTTCCTGCTTCAATAGTAACGGTTTTGCTTAACGGCCCTGTAAAATCAACCTGCAAGGTATTGGTTCTGCTGCCGGTATTATTGTATTGCTGATAATCGGGAACCTCAGATGCCGGATAATTCATCCGCCCGGAAAATAAGTTACTGTTAAATTGCTTATCGGGCGAGTAGTTGTATTGATAAGAAAAGGTAAGCAATTGATCCTTTGATTTTTTAAAGCCAAGCTGATAATTCAGCGCAGCATCCAAACCGAGGTAATTCTCTACTCCCGCATTTTGTAACATATAGCTTTGAGTGGCCACGCCGGCACTATCGGTATTGGATGTTTGGTTGATGCCGGTAATAGTGTGCTGTTTGTAAAAGCTGATAGAGCCCGTAAGGAGGTTGAGCGAATCTATTTCATAACTTAACTCTACGTCGCTATAACCATAAGTAGCGCGCCTTAAATTGGATGCCGTTTGCGAAATGGTATTCTGGTTGGCAAAAATATTTTCCGTAGTGCCGGAGTTATTTACAGTTTGTTTCTGGTTGCCAAAACCAAAATAACCCGAAACACCAAACTTGCCTTGCTTATATGCGCCGTTCATGTTGTAGCCGGGACCATACACAGAATTATACCGGCCGTTTATACCGATGTTATAACCCTGATCGGCATTTTTTTTGGTGATGATGTTGATAATACCAGCCAAACCCTCGGCATCGTACTTTGCCGGCGGCGTGGTAATTACTTCTATCTTTTCAATGTTACTGGCCGGCATTGATTTCAATACATCCGAAGGGTTTTTCGCCATCATGGCCGATTCCTTGCCGTTAATTAAGATTTTATAGTTCCCGCTGCCTTTTAGTAATACATTATCATTCCCATCAACCGCTAACAGGGGCACCTTCCGCATCATATCAAGAGCCGATAAGGCTGTACTTTCAGGATCAGCCTGTACGTTGTAGCCGATACGATCAACCTCCTGTGTCATTATTGGTTTAACAGCAGTAACAGAAACTTCCTTTAACTGACTGGTTGATGCAGCCAATAAAATTTTGCCTAAATCGGCATCAGCTCCTGTAGCAGGTACCGGCACAGTTTTATTGGCATAACCAATAAAGGCCAGTACCAGGTTATAAGGTTTTCCTGCGGGTGCTTTCAATACAAAGTTCCCGTTGTCGGTAGTTAAGGCGCTTTTAACCGGCTGATGTGTTTTAGTATCAATCAAAGCGGCTGTTACATAACCCAAAGGTTTATTAGTGGCAGAATCAATTGCAATGCCTTTTACCGATAGCATTGGCTGCGCATTTTGGGCAAGGGTAAAAGTCCAAAGCAAAACGCCGGAGATAAGTAAGATCCATTTTTTCATAGGTTGATGTTTTTGTTCGGTTAAGGGCATAGCAAAGCCCCTTCGAAAATTGTATTTTCAAAAAAATTGAGGTACGAGGCAAGTACCCCGTTCATAAGTCAGCAATGGAAGCATGAAGCGATCAGTTATTCTTCATGCAGGTGTTAGATTAAAGGTCGTTTTTACCGTAGAAGTATCCCATGCCATACATTTGCACTGGGCCATAGTAAAATCCAAACCGTGGATTCCTGATATACTTTTCGGCTAATTTCTTTTGTATTTCTTCGGGTTGTTTTAACCCGTTTACAATTAATTCTGTTTCGGTAAGTCCAAACCAGCTCAAGCTGTTTTTATCCTTAACTACATTGGCGTTAATCAGGTCGTTGATAATTCCCTTCATTTCGGCTTTCACTACTTGCTGCTCTGCTTCCTTGCGCCTAAAGTAAACCGAGTCATTCTTTTTATAAAAAGCACGTCTTTTAATCATCACAGAGTCTCTCACCTTTCTAAGCGAATCATTTTTCTTCTCAACTTTCACCATCTTCAAAGCCATCTTTGCATCAATGGCTCTTTTTAGGGCGATCTTATCAACGCCATTAACTTTCATCACATAAATCTGATTCCGCATTTCTGCCTTTGTAATATTTGTATCCTTATACAAAACAAGGTCTTTCCTAAGTTTTATTGTCATTTTAGGCGTTTTCTCATATTTAACCTTAATATCTTTCAGTTTCACTGAATCATTTCTGTCCAGGGATGACATTCTTCTCAATTTCATCATCTGCACTTCATCATCTGCGTTCATCTCCCGGTTTCTATTTTCATCCCGTAATGCTTTAAGGCGTGCTATGTTCTGGTATTTCACAAGTCGTAAGTTCTCAGCAGATCTGTTTATACCCTCGGCCAGGTGCTGGTATTTAGGCAAATCTTCACTCTTAATTGTTTTACCATTTATCTGCATAAAAGTGAGCTGATTGTTAATCATTTTTAAATAATACTGGTTACCCACATCATCTTTTGCCCTTATAACCCGGATTGCCGAATCTGCATCAGTATGCATAAATGATATACTGGTCAATTTTACGGAGGTGTCTGTAGCAAGTGAATCTTTTAGCGGTTGTACAATAATTTTATCATCTATCTGATGATTAGTAATAAGCGATTTTAATTTAGGCCGCTCAGTTGTAATCTGCGGACGATCATCTTTATTGGCTTTGATCATTATAGCCAGTATATTCTTTTTCAGGAAAATTGCCGTGTGCTGTATCTCTGAATTTGCTTTCGGTATAAAGCTTAACAGAGATAACACTACAATGCCTGATAACAGGATAACCTTTTCAACAATACTTAACCTCTTATTTTCGAGATTTACCATTCTTTTCAGCCTGTTTTTTAACTGGTTACGTCCCAAACCAAGCGCCATAGCTTGTTTTACAGATACGTCTGCATATTCGTGAAAACTAAGCAGGGCCTGCAGGTAGTTTCCTTTTTGCGAAACATTAGCCAAAACCAGGTCATCGCAACAAGCTTCTCTTTCTTCCCTTATCAATGCGGATAGCCATAGCAATGCAGGGTTAAAGAAAAATACAACTTCAACAATCTCTTGTAATATATTAACCAGGTAATCCCTGCGATAGATGTGTGCCAGTTCGTGCCATAAAATAGTGTCTATCTGGCCGGCGGGCAACTGTAACAGCAAACCCAGCGGCAGTAATATAACAGGCTTAAGTACGCCAATGGTTACCGGTACTTTTACCAATTCCGATTGAAGCAAGGTTACTTTTTGGCTGATACCCAATTTCTTACTGAATAGTAAAACTTTATCCCTCCACTCCTCATCAATCAAATGCACTTTTTGTGTACGAATGCGATGAATATAAAACAAACCACCCATCATTTTTACGCTTTTTATGGCGAAGCATATCAACCAAACCAAAAATATCCACCCGATTTGCTGGTTCAAAAAAACAACTGACCGGTTTGCAATATTGGCTTCAGCTGGCCCTGCTTTAATCTGTCCCGCCATATCGTTAGTTACCGATATCTTCGTGATATGATGAGCAAAATTCAGATTGCCATTCTCACTACCTAATTCAAGGTAAAAAGTAAAGGCCGTTGACAGCACAAACAAAAGTAACACGCCACATAAAAGCTGGTATCGGGCACGAGAAGTTGCCTTCTTGGTAAATGCTACTACCAGGCCGGCTAATGCGGCAATGATAAGTCCTATCCAAAGCGAGTGGATCAATGTCCAACAGGTGGCTTTTATCATATGATCAGAAAACCACTGGGTTAAAAATGAGGTTGCCATATCTTTAATCTTTTTGATCAATTTTTTTAATTAACTCTTTAAACTCCTCCATCTCTTTTGGGGAGATTTTTTTATTGCCTAACAATTGCATCATTAAATTACCGGCCGAGCCGTTAAACAGGTTATCAACTACCCTATCCAGCAAAAAGCCTTTGGTTTTGCCTTCTTCTACTGCAGCTTTGTAAATGTGGGTCATTTGGCTGCTATCTTTTTCGAGCAAACTTTTCTCCAACATTATCTGCATAAGCTTAAGGGTTGACATATAAATTACCGGGCGTTTTTCTTTGTTGATATAATCATTAACAAAACGGGCTGTTGACGGGCCAAACTCCCATAACACCTGCAATATCTCCAATTCAGATTTGGTAGGCTCTGATAATGAGTTGTTTTGGTCTTTTGATTTTTTCATATAACAATGATAAGAATAATTTCTTATCATTCAAACACTTTTTTGACACCAAACAACAACACTCTGTAAATCAGATAAATAAAATAAGAATAATTTCTTATCTACATCAAAAACAGTCTTAAATAAAAAAACCTGCTAATTACGAGCAGGTTTTCAATTCGTTATAATTTAGCTTTTAGCTTCCGCCGCTGCTTTTTCCGCCGCCGCCTTTGGTGTCATCATTATTAATACCATGCTCATTTTTCTTTATCTCGCTATTTAGCTTACCAAATTTATAGCTAAACCGTATCGCGAATGTGCGATAAGGGTTCTGGTTAAACGACGATTGGTAGTAGTCGGCTGTTTTTGTGGTAGAGACATCATCATGATATTTACTTTCCGGATCATTTGCCACTAATGAGATGGTAGCATTTTTATTCCAAAACTCTTTGGTAATTACCAATGCATTATAAATAAAGTTACTGGTATGCCCCTGCAGTGTTACATCACCGCTAAAAAAGCCCGCATCAATGCCTACCCTGTAGCCACCGTTAAATTTATAGCTGGCATTGGCAAAAGCATTACCTGTAATACCCGTATTTTCGTAAAACTGATCATTATAGGTACCACGCAGCCATACTTTTGAAATTTGGCCATTTAAGCTCAACGATAATGCTTTAGTGAAATTTATATTCGTATTAACATTAAAACCCAATGTGCGGTTACTGCCTAAATTTTGGTAAGTGGTTTTGGTAACGGTATCAGGCTTGTTGTTTGTCGTACTATCAACACTCAGGCTCGATACATTTTGGATAGAATTATTTGAAAACTGATAACTAAGCCCGGCGGTGAAAGAGTTTTTTGAAAAGTTGCTATACGTAAGTTCAAAGTTGTTGTTCAACTCAGGTTTCAGATTTGGGTTACCTGTGCTGATAAATTTAGGGTTCGAATTATCAACAAAAGGGTTTAACTGGTAAATGCCGGGTCGTTGTATGCGTTGTGTAAATCCAAAATTAATGCTGCTGGTTTTAAAGCTGCGTTGTATAGAAACGGATGGAATGAAATTATTATAATCCTGATTTACGGTTGTATTTACAGACGTAAAATCGCCATCTACAGTAGTATGTTCCAACCGTAAACCTGCTTTGGCTGTCCATTTATCAAGCTTTAACTGATAGGAGTTATACAAACTGTATACATTTTGCTGGTAGTTAAAATTATCAGTATAAATTGGGTTTTCTACAAAATCTGTAGTAGCTGAGTCTCTGTCTGATCGATTAAAGTCGCTGAAGTCGGTCCTCAAAATAGCTTTTGCGCCGGCTTCGAGCGTAAGCTTTTTAAAAGGCTGGGCATAATCAATCTGTATGGTATGTGCTCTCTCACCCGAGTTGTTATTTTGGAAAAAATCAGGCTGTATAGATTCATCATAGTTTAGCCTGTTTGAAAAAGTATTGTTACTGTAGCTGGTATTTGGCGAGTAGCTGTATTTGTAAGATAAAGTAAGCAGTTGATCTTTGCTTCGTTTAAATCCTAATTGATAATTGATAGTTGCGTCGAGCCCCTGAAAGGTATTGAATCCCGAAGTTTGTTGGCCATACTGCTGGGCAATGGAACCATCATAGTTTGTAGTTACTGAACTTTGGTCGTTGTCCTGATCGCCCCTACCACGATACATTTGAAATGAACCCGTTAACAAATTAAGGCTATCTAATTCATAACTTAACTCCGCCGTGCCAAAATAATTGTGAAACTTATTACTTCCGTAACCGTTCTGCGTAGTGGTTTGGCCACCATAAATGTTTTGTGTATTGCCAAAAGCAGCATTATAACCGGTGTTATAGTTGGTGCCAGCGAATATACTTACCCCAAGCTTACCCTCTTTAACACTTCCGTGGCCATACAAACCTGGACCATAAACACTATTATAACGGCCGCTGATATTTGCATTGTAACCCTGGTCGGCATTCTTTTTGGTGATTATATTAATGATACCCGTTAAACCTTCAGCGTCGTACTTTGCAGGTGGTGTGGTTATTACTTCTATTCTTTCAATATTATCGGCAGGCATAGCCTTTAATACATCCGATGGGTTTTTAGCCATCAGGGCAGACTCTTTGCCGTTTATTAAAATTTTATAATTGCCGCTGCCTTTCATTTTAATATTATCGCTGGCGTCTACTGATAATAAAGGCACTTTACGCATCATATCCAACGCGGTAAGTGCTTTGCTTTCCGGATCATTTTGTACGTTATAGCTAATCCGATCAACCTCCTGTTTCATTATTGGTTTTACCGCCGTAATAGCAACTTCTTTGAGTGAATTGCTCGACACAGATAAAAAGACCTTCCCGGTGTTTACATCTGCATTGGTATTGGATATTTTTATTGTTTTACTACTATAGCCTACGGAGGCTAACGCCAATTGATAAGTTTTGCCTTTAGGTACTTTTAATTCAAAGCTACCATCATCCTTACTTAACCCAGCCATTACCGATTTACCTGTAGCGGCATCCTGCACTGCCACAGTAACATAACCTAATGGCCTGTTGGCGGCTGAGTCAATAACAATGCCCGTAACCTTTATGGTTTGAGGCGCAGTTTGAGCCTTTAAAAGGCAGGTAGTTATACAAAAAAAAGCTAATAGTAGATACTTCTTCATATGTGATTATAGGGTACTAGACACAAAAGTTAGGCAAAGTGTGACAAGAAATAAAAAGATTTAACATATTTTAACTAAAAAATTAGTTATTTAACATTTAAGTCGTAATTCCTTAATTAAAATGCGAAGTTGCCGAGCATTCTGATGTGATTTAGTGGGATAATTTTAGCGGTTATACTTGGTCATGGTAAGCTCTGAGCCAATAGTGGCAAAGCTTTTTATAATTTCTATGGAGCGGTCAATTAATGCAGGTAGTTCAGGCAGTTCATCTTTATCAAAACCATCAAGCACATAATCAACCTGGCGGCCTTTGGGGTAATTATCGCTAACGCCGAAACGCAGGCGTGCATAATTGTTATGGGTTAAAGTAGCTTCTATATGTTTTAACCCGTTATGGCCGGCAGCACTGCCCTTGGGCTTTAAGCGCAGCGTACCAAATGGCAAGGCAATATCATCAACCAGTACGAGTACATTTTCAACGGGGATCTTCAGCTCTTTCATCCAGTGGTTAAGCGCCTTGCCGCTAAGGTTCATGTAGGTTGTTGGCTTAATTAAATAAAGGGTACGGGCTTTATAGTTTACTTCGGTGTAATAGGCCAGGCGCATATTGTAAAACTTTACGGCCTCCTGTTTTGCCATTTCATCCAATATCATAAAACCAATATTATGCCGGGTATCAGCATATTCAGGTCCTATGTTTCCTAATCCTACTATTAAATATTTCATACCCCCTAGCCCCCTGAAGGGGGAATTTTTGATTTGCGAGCTTTAGCGTGTGTTTTACAGACCGCGAAGATATTACATTTCAACAAAAACAGCGATAAGTTTGCACTTATCGCTGTTAGTCGTTTTCCCTTTTATTCCCCCTTCAGGGGTTAGGGGTTATTTTTTACCTTGAGCGGCTTCTTGTTCAGCCTGACGTAATGCACGTGAAGTAGTTACCGATACGATAGTATCTTCTTTAGCATTAGTAATGGTTAAATTGCTGACTTTAATATCACCAACTTTAACTGATTTACCAACTTCTAAAGTTTCGATGCTTACTTCAATAGCGTCCAAATGATCTTTCGGAAGCGCTTTGATACGTAATTTTCTCAATTTTTGAACCAGTTTACCACCAGTTTTAACACCTGGAGAAGTTCCGGTTAATTTAACAGGAATCTCAATGGTGATAGGTTTTTTCTCGTCTAACAATAAAAAGTCAACGTGAATAATTTGTTCAGTTAAAGGATGAAACTGAAGATCTTTGATGATAGCTTGTGATTTAACACCAGCAATTTCTAAGTTGATGAAATGAACAACCGGCGTATAAACTACGGCTTTCAAATCAGCTGCGGACACTGAAAAGTGGGTTTGAGTAGCCCCACCGTAAAGTACTGCCGGCACTTGTGCCTGGTAACGCAGTTCTTTAGCGTCTCTTTTCCCTACGTTCTCTCTTGGAGAACCGCTAATAGCAATTGATTTCATTTGTTTTAATTTTAAGTCCATGGTCTACAGACCATGGTATTGTATGTATTATTTGTATTCTCTTTAATTTATCTATGGACTATTGACCATAGACTATGGACTTTCTTAATCCACCTTAAACAGCTGACTTATTGAACCATGCTCGTTTACGTTCATTATTGCGCTGGCAAATAAGTTTGCAGTGGTTAATACCTTTATTTTACTGCTCTGATATTTAAGCGGTATGGTATCTGTTACTATCAGCTCTGTTAATACTGAATTCTCAATAGTTTCGTAGGCTTTACCTGATAAAATTGGATGGGTACAAACCGCACGTACACTGCGCGCTCCACGCTCCATTATTAATCCGGCTGCTTTTGATAGGGTACCTGCAGTATCGCAAATATCATCAATCAATACAATGTCCTGATCCGTTACATCGCCAATTAAAGTCATAGACTCAATTTCATTGGCACGTTTACGGCGCTTATCACAGATCACCACTTCAGCATTGAAAAATTTAGCAAAGGTGCGAGCCCTGTATGAACCGCCCATATCAGGCGAAGCAATAGTTAAGGCCTTTAAACCAAGACTTTTGATATAAGGAACAAAAATGATTGATGCATCCAGGTGATCAACCGGGATATCAAAAAAGCCTTGTATCTGCGCAGCGTGCAAATCCATGGTCATGATGCGGTTAATGCCCGATGCTACCAATAAATTTGCTACCAGCTTAGCGCCGATTGCCACCCGTGGTTTATCTTTTCTATCCTGACGTGCCAGTCCGAAATAAGGAATAACCGCGGTTACATAATGGGCAGATGCGCGACGTGCGGCATCAGTCATCATTAATAGTTCCATCAGGTTATCAGTAGGCGGACAGGTTGATTGAATTAAAAAAACATCGCAGCCACGTACAGATTCATTAAAATGAGGTTGAAATTCGCCATCGCTGAAACGCGATATAGTTACGTCACCTAAATCACGGCCATAAGCCGCGGCGATATTTGCTGCCAATACCTGAGTACCGGAGCCTGCAAATAATTTAACCGGGTTAAACTGTAAAGGCATTTTTTGATTTCGGATTTCGGATTTTCGACTTCGGATTTTTTATTTACCCTGATCTGAAAATCCCGATGGCCAGTTATTATAAAAAACAATTCGGATTTCAATCGTCTATTCCAAAGTAAATTCGAAATTGAACATCTGAAATCCGAAGTATCAACTTGTTGCCCGACCAGGATTCGAACCTAGACAAACGGTACCAAAAACCGTCGTACTACCATTATACTATCAGGCAATCTCCTTAGGATTGTTATCCTCTCCGAAAAGGAATGCAAATATAGGACGTTTTTTTTGTTATCAAAAGGTTTTTGAAAAAAATTCAAAAAGGCTCTATTTAGTCTTCAATTACTACACCCATTGAGCAGAATTTATCAATGCGCTCGGTAACCAGTTCGTCAATATTACGGTCCTTAAGCTGTTTTAAATCTTTTAACAGCTGCTTTTTTAGCGTTGCAGCCATAACCACAGGGTCCTGATGTGCGCCGCCAAGGGGTTCTTTTATCACGCCATCAATCAGCTTATTCTTCAACATATCTGTCGAAGTTAGCTTCAGCATTTCTGCGGCGCGTTCTTTATGCTCCCAGGTTTTAAAAAGAATTGTCGAGCAATTTTCTGGAGAGATAACCGAATACCATGAATTCTCCAACATCATTACCTTATCGCCAATGGCAATACCCAACGCACCACCAGATGCGCCCTCGCCAATAATTACGCAAATTACAGGCACCTTAAGCACGGCCATTTCTAACAGGTTACGGGCAATTGCTTCGCCTTGTCCGCGCTCTTCAGCTTCTAAACCAGGAAATGCTCCGGGAGTATCAATTAATGTAATAACCGGTTTGTTAAACTTTTCGGCCATTTTCATCAGCCTTAAAGCCTTACGGTAGCCTTCGGGGTTTGGCATACCAAAATTGCGGTATTGCCTTTCTTTAGTATTTTTTCCTTTTTGGTGACCGATAAACATAGCGGTTTGGCCATTTATGGTTCCAAAGCCACCTACTATCGCCTTATCATCGCCAACAGTACGGTCGCCATGCAACTCAATAAAATCATCGCACATTAGTTCGATGTATTGCAATGTGTATGGCCTTTCTGGATGACGTGCTATCTGCACTCTTTGCCAACCGGTAAGGTTGGCATATATTTCTTGTTTGGTTGTCTCAAACCTGTTTTCAAGTTCAGCTATAGTTGCAGACATGTCCAGTTTGTTCTTGTCTTCAACCTGCTTCACTTTTTCAATCTGCAATTGCAGATCGGCCAGCGGTTTTTCGAAATCAAAAGTGATCTTCATAAACTACATTATTGGGGCCGCTAAATTAAATAAATCAATTGGCATTTCTTCTATCAGCTTTTTGCAGGGCATCCAGCTTGTTTATTTGCTGCTGCGAGAGCAATACCCTTGTGGCCAAACATGCCTGTAAAATAGTGTTTCTTAGCTCGCCCTGGTACAATCCATAACGGTTTGTATAAAATATCAACGAGCCATTATTGAGCACATGGAATTTAAAAAGGCTATCCAAAATTCTTTCGTTGTTAATGATGGTTAAACCCATTTCCAGCTTTTTGCGGTGAAATTCCTTATTAATTGCTGTTATTTTGTTCAATTGAATAGGGCTTAAATCCAGCTCGTGCTTGTATTTGATAACAGCCTCTGGTGATGGATAATGATTTAATGTTGCAGCCAAATCCATACCATTCAAGTCATTTCCTGTTAGCAGCGCGTTATACTGCGCATCGTTTAATGTTTTAAGTGGCGAATGTTTTACAGTACTATCCACAACGGCCTGGGCATTTACATTACTGCCTATTAAAATTACGGCAAATAAAAACAACAGCTTCCTCATAAAATTAAACGCATCATTAAAACAAAGGCAATTTTATAAATTCTTTTCAGATATAATTGTCAACCTTTAAATTTATTAATTGTTTAATTACCGTACTTTTTTAAGGTAAAATAAAAACGACTACCTTCTCCCAACTCGCTTTCCACGCCAATTTTGCCAGCCTGTGCCTCTATAAAATCTTTGGCAATAGCAAGACCCAGACCTGTTCCCGTTTGCTCTGTTGAGGCTCCGGGCACCTTGAAATATCTTTCAAAAATGCGCGACAAATACTTTTGATCAATGCCACGACCATGATCCTGTACAGAAAACTCTATCTCATCGGCCTTGTATTTGTTTACAATAAGATCAACAGTCGATTTTTCGTGACTATACTTTATGGCGTTTGAAAGCAGGTTCACCAACACCCAGGTAGTTTTGTCCAGATCTGCCTGTACATCGGGTAAGTCCTTATCGCATTTTATATTAATTTCCACTTTTTTTTGATCAGCCGTTGTTCTTAAGGCTTTTACTGCATATTCCACAATATTGCGGGGGTGTGTGCTGCCAAAATTCAATTGCAGCTTACCAGTTTCAACCTGCGCCATGTCCAATAGCTCGCCGGTAATTTGAAGCAATCTTTTTGCATCCTCGTCAATGTTTTCCAATAACTGCCTTTGTTCGGGATTTACCGCTCCAATGCGGCTATCCTCTAACAGCTTCAGACTCATTTTTATGGATGATATAGGTGTTTTTAATTCGTGCGAGATGGTGGCGATAAAATTGGTTTTTGCCTCATCCAATTGTTGAAACTCGGTAATATTTTTGAGGATGATAACACTCCCTATTACTTTGTCCTTGCTTGTTACCGACAAAACTTCCTTAGTATAATAGCTTTCGCGGTTATCAGCATAAATTTTCATTTTACCCTGATCATTCAACAACAGGTTGCGCAACAAGTCATTCTCCATAGCAATATCCGGCGCCAAATGCCCGGTCAAGTCTTTCTCAGGCATCCCGATCAGGGTGCACGCTACTTCGTTTGCAAAAATGATAACCGATTTCTCGTCGAGGCCTAAAATGGCATCGTGCATAGAATTGATAATAGTCTCTATCCGCTTTTTTTCAAATAAAATGCTGGCAAGATTACTATGCTCATACTCATCCAGCTTACGCGTCATGGTATTAAAGGCATCACCCAATTCGCCAAACTCATCGTTCGATTTGAAATTAAGCTGTTGATGATAATTGCGGTTGGATACCTCTTTTATTCTTTCTGTTAGCTCCTTTATAGGGTTGGCAATATATCCCGGAAAATTAACCACAAAACTAAATGCAACCAGGAATAAAAACGTGGCAGCGAAGGCTACCATTAAGGTTGCGTTATTGGCTGTTTTTGTTGCAGTGGCATCCTTACGCTCAATAGCGCTCATGTTTACCTGCATAATGCCATAAAGTACTCCTTTTATCTCATTACGCAATGCAGTGGCTTTAGCCGGGTCATTATTCAATAATTTAAGTTCTTCATATTTTGCGCGCAATGTGGCAGTAAGTGGACCTTCGCCCTGTTCGGTAATATTATGTTCTTCTTTTACCAGATTATCTTCAATAGTTTTTTGCTGTTGTTGATCCAAAGACGCAAAATTAACATCCAAAGCAACCCCTATATTTTTTGCATACTGTACTGATTTATAATTATCCTTAAGTATAGCCTTGGCATCGGCAGAAAGACGGGTCAGAAAGTAAATAGATAACCCGCAGCTTAATAGTGCCAGCAAAAACAAAAAGCTAAAGCCGGCACGGAGTTTATTTTTAATAGTCATTATGAGAGTATTACAAGGTCAATATGTGTTTGTGACATTTTGTTTAGCAATTGGGTAAAAACAGCTGTTTTCATAACCAGCTGATAAAACTTAAAACGAGGTTTGCCAAGGCATATGGTAGTAATGTCGTATTTCTCGGCAGTTTCCCATATTGTTTTTGCAATGTTATCGTTTTTTACTTTTAAAACCTCGCCGCCTAGCTGTGTTGCCAGTTTCATGTTATTAATTAAATGTCGTTGTGAGGCAAGGTTTATTTTATCACTGCTTTCGTTTGATGTTTGCACGTAAAGCAGATACCATTTTGAGCGATAATAGGAAGCCAGCCGCGCCGTTTTACGAATAATTATTTTGGCAGATTCTTCATTAGTGCTGATGCAGGCCAAAAACAATTCGGGCCGTAGCTTTATAGTTTTGGGTACTTCAATATCAATTTTACGCTCCACCTGGTGCGCTACTTCGCGCAGGGCCAATTCCCTTAGCTGCAATATTCTTTCAGTTTGAAAAAAGTTATTTAAGGCCAGAGGAATCTTTTTCTCATCGTATATTTTACCTTCTTTAAGGCGGTCAATCAGTTCATCGGCAGTAAGGTCAATATTTACTACCTCATCAGCCATTTGCAAAACTTTATCAGGGATACGTTCATTAATGGCTGTACCTGTAATTTTCTCCACCTCCTCATTCAGGCTTTCAATATGCTGAATATTTATAGCGCTAATAACGTTAATGCCTGCATTTAAAATATCCATTACATCTTGCCAGCGTTTTTCGTTCTTGCTGCCTTCAATATTGGTATGGGCAAGTTCGTCAACAATCACCACTTCGGGGCGCAGGTTGATAATAGCATTCAAATCCATTTCTTCCAGCTCCTTACCCTTATAAAAAAGCTTGCGGCGCGGAATAAGCGGCAAGCCTTCCATCTGCGCAACGGTTTCTTTACGATTATGCGTTTCAACGTATCCAATTTTCACATCAATACCATTGCGCATAAGGGCCTGGGCTTCCAGTAGCATGCGGTACGTTTTACCCACTCCGGCACTCATGCCGATATAAATTTTAAACTTACCCCGCCTTGATCGCTTTATCAGCTCCAGGAAGTGACCGACAGATTGTTCCTTATTTTCTTCCATATAAGCCCCCTCTAAATCTCCCCCGGTAGGGGAGACTTTCTGAATCTCTATTTAATATTTTCATGGCGGTTACTTACTTATATTTTTTAATGCTCATTTATCAAAGTCCTCCCTACCGGGGAGGATTTAGGTGGGGCTACCCCAAAACCTTATAAAGGGGGGCCGACACCCCCCTTTTTTTCACGCGGACCTCAATCAAACCAAACCTATAATTATCAAACAATAAATAATTATAACGTGTAGCCCGCGCTAGTCTTTACAGGTTGTTCGGACCTGCGTATTGTGATTATTTTAAACTTTCTGTGTATAACTCCTTTATTTTATACTCATTTGATTGTGCATCATAAGCGTCCAATTTTATATCGCTTTTAGATGCTACCTCAACCATGTATTTAAATTTAGTGTTTTTAGGGAAAGCCACAGCTATATTTTCAGCGGTTAAAGGCAATATGGCATCATCTGTCTTTTTGCTGAAGAAATAAACCCTGGTTGGTTTAGGGCCTTTGCCTTGTTGTACCAATTTATCGTAGCTGTAAATATAAAAGCCGGTAGTGTCAATAATCTGGTAAGCTTTGTCATCATTAAACCTGTAATCGTTATTGTTACTGTCGTGATAACCAAATAGCTGACTTTTAGGGATGATTATTTTTTTACCATTGCTGATAACCGTTACGTTTTTCATACCGATAAATTCGTGTATGCTGATTTTATCGGTCGTGTAACTTAATTTATGATTTAAATAATCGTTATAGGTTAAATACAATCCTTCTGATTGTTTTTGAGCATTTACATTTTTAATAAACCCAAATGTTATAATGATGATCAGGATCATCGATAATTTAAACTTTTTCATTTCCTTATTATTTTATATATCGTAATATGTGTACCCTATTGCTATCAATATGCCAAGTTTTCCTTATTGTATTAATTATCTATATATCAACACATTACATATATAATAATTTTTATATAGCAAAAAATCATTATCAAAATGATAGGTTATTATCATTATAATAAGCGGTTAAAAATTCTTTTGCTTAATGGGCGAGGACGAGGATTTAAACAAAAAGCAGTTGTATTTATAACAATGGCTTATTGGAAAAATGCACCGGAAAGCTTATTTACAGGGGAGATTATCTACGTGGCGTATAAATAATAATACATGCCCCTAACAAGGCTATTACAGCTCCTATAATATCGTATCGGTCGGGTTTAAAACCATCTACCTTCCAGGCCCATAGCAAAGCCAGTACAATAAAAATGCCGCCATACATAGCATATACCCTTCCAAAATTTGCAGTTTGCCAGGTAGCTACAACGCCGTAAAGGGCCAGTATTATACCGCCCGTTAAACCATACCAAAATGGTTTATCCTCTTTAAGCCATTGCCAAACCAGGTAGCCTCCCCCTATCTCAAAAAGCCCCGCCAGTATGAAAATTAACAACGATTTAATTACTGCCATTGATTTTAAAACCAAGTTAAATAAAAGAAGCGATCGCTAATAGCAACCGCTTCTTTCTATAGTATAGTTTTTAGAAACGGACAATTAAATCCATAGCTGCAGTATACTGGTCTTTTTTAGTACCATTATCGTAAGGAGTTACACCGTCAGCATAAGCACGTTCGTACCTGATTTCCGGGCGAATCCTGATGTAATCGTTAAAGTAGTGTACAAAACCAATGGTGTGGCTTGAATACCAGGTAGCATAACCGGTGCGGCCAGCCTGTGGATCGTCCAAAGCATCATTACGGATAGAGATATAATCTTTTTTAGATACCAAAATCTGGAAGTAGTTCACTGCACCGATAGCATTTTCCCTACCCGGGATAGGTACACCGGGACCAACACCTGTTAAGAATGGTTGTGCTGGGCCATTAATTACAGTTCCGCCGGTAAGCGCATGAAATTGCCACATATAATATGCTTCGGTCATCATGTGGAAGGTTTCGTTAAACTTGTGTCCCCAGGTAGCAACCACCATTTGCAAGTCATCATGCTGTTGGGTGTAATCACCGTTACCCAATGAGTTGATACCTCCGTAAATAGAGTCATCATTATCATGCGATACCCAACGGGCCATTAATAAGCCATTTAACTGTGCAGAGTGACTCCATGGCGCCATATCATTACCACCATGCAAACCAACTTCCAATTGCCAGTATGAACCAAGTTTAAAAGTTGCTTGTACGCCAGTGAAGGTGTAAGGGTCAACAGTAAACATGAGCGAGTGTGAATACAGGTAGTTATCGGTTGCCCATTGTGCCTCAATATCAGCGGGTGAAATAAAACGACCTACCTTTAATAACATACCATCCGCAATTTTAGGAAAATAGATCAAACCATATATCTCCGCAGGATCAAATCCGTATTTCTGATTATTTGCAAGCAATTGATTACTGAAATAACCCTTCCCGGTAGTGTACCGGTAATCAGTACCAAATATGGTTGTTGATAAAAAGCCGAAAGACACATGGTCTGTTTGAACTGTATTGGGTTGTAAATCGAATTTTAAACCAACCTGATCAAGCACCACATTATTAGGTATAAGATCATAAGAGGTAGGTGCATTTGAATTTTTTGATGTACTTAAGTTAGCAGCCGGGTCAATCCAGCCATAAAATCTAAATCTTGATTTAGTAAATAATCCCAATGCCTTTTGCATAGGATATATTGGAGCAGTAGCATCAGCACCTACTAATGGAGCACCATCCCAATCAGAAGTAGGGAATGGTAGCGATGGCAATGGTGACGCCAGTGAACGGGCTACGGTATCTTTCTTCACTTTGATGACCTTTGCCGAGTCTTGTTGCGCATGTACATTTAGGACAATAGTTGCCAGGGCCACTATTGTTAGCAGTTGTTTTTTCATTTTTTTGTGTATAAATTTTTAGAATAAAGCCCCTCCTAAATCCTCTCCGCTATTAGGCGGAAGGACTTCGTTTTGGTTTTAATCAGGATCATGTTTTTATAGTAGTTTTTTAAAGTCTCCCCGTCAAATGACTGGCGGAGAGACTTAGTAAGCTTGGGTTTACTTTTTAAGTTCGTCCAAAGCCACGTTCATTTTTAAAACGTTAACCGTTGGCGGACCAAACAAACCTAATACCGGCCGTTCTGTATTGTCGTTAATTATTTTATACAGCTGGGCGGCAGGGATATCGCGCACCTTGGCAATACGTGGCACCTGTATCTTTGCACCAGCAGGAGAAAGATCGGGGTCTAAACCACTGCCTGATGCGGTAACTAACTCGGCAGGTATTTCATCGCGGGTTACATCAGGATTGTGCTTTAAGAAAGTGTCGATACGGGCGCTTACATCCTTCAAATAATCGGGATTTAAAGGACCCTTGTTTGAGCCGGCACCGGCATCTGCCTGGTAATTTGCAGCCGATGGGCGTGACCAGAAATAATTATCTTTTGTGAACTTTTGGCCAATATTGGCATAACCAACCACACGGCCTTTATAAGTTACAGTTTCGCCATCGCCGTGGCCCGGTGTAAATTTGCCTATACCTGCTATTAACAAAGGGTAAAGGCCGGCCAGAATTACGATCAGTATGATGGTAATTTTAAATGATGGCAACAAATACGTTTTCATTTTATTGAGTTTTAATGTTAATTATATTAATACACCAACCATAAGGTCGATTAACTTGATACCGATAAATGGCACAATAACACCGCCTAAACCATAAATTAACAGGTTGCGGCGTAACAATGCACTGGCACCTATCGGCTTATATTCAACACCTTTTAATGCCAATGGGATAAGCAGCGGTATAATGATGGCGTTAAAAATTACTGCTGATAGTATAGCCGATTCAGGACTATGTAGATCCATAATATTCAATGACCTAAGCGCCGGAATAGAAACCATAAACAAGGCCGGCACAATGGCGAAGTATTTGGCCACATCATTTGCTATAGAGAAGGTGGTTAAGGTACCACGGGTCATCAGCAATTGCTTGCCTATTTCAACAATTTCAATCAGCTTGGTTGGGTCGTTATCCAAATCCACCATGTTACCGGCTTCTTTAGCGGCCTGTGTACCGCTGTTCATGGCTACACCAACGTCCGCTTGCGCTAAAGCGGGAGCATCATTGGTACCATCGCCCATCATCGCTACCAGCTTTCCGCCTTGTTGCTCTGCTTTAATGTAATTCATTTTATCCTCTGGCTTAGCCTCGGCAATAAAATCATCCACGCCGGCTTTGTTGGCAATAAATTTGGCAGTTAAAGGGTTATCACCGGTTACCATTACCGTTTTTACACCCATTTTACGCAGGCGCTCAAAACGTTCGGCAATGCCTGGTTTAATAATATCCTGTAGCTCAATTACACCCAATATTTGTTCATTTTGTGATACTACCAGCGGTGTACCACCATTTGAAGAAATGTGTTTAACATTATCTTCCACATCAGTTGGGAAAGTATTACCAGCTTTCAGTGCGATGTTACGGATAGAATCAAAAGCACCTTTGCGGATACGTAAACCATCAGGAGTATCCAAACCGCTTGAGCGTGTTTCGGCAGTGAACTTGATAAACACTGCATCCTTAGGAGCAACAACCGATAGCTTGCTTGAACCTTGCTCGGCTAGTTCAACTATTGATTTACCTTCGGGGGTTTCATCGGCCAATGAGCTTAAAACGCAGGCGGTAACAAAATCCTTTTCGTTTACTCCGGTAGTTGGATAAAAATTAGTTGCCTTACGGTTACCTATAGTGATTGTACCTGTTTTATCAAGTAACAGGGTATCCAAGTCACCCGCAGTTTCAACCGCTTTGCCCGATTTGGTGATTACGTTTGCACGTAACGCTCTGTCCATACCGGCAATACCAATGGCTGATAAAAGACCGCCAATAGTTGTCGGTATTAAGCAAACAAACAGGGAAATAAACGCTGCAATAGTAATAGGCGTATTAGCATAGTCGCCAAATGGCTTTAAGGTAATGCACACAATTACGAATATCAGCGTAAAGCCAGCCAGCAAAATGGTTAAGGCAATTTCATTTGGCGTTTTTTGACGTGATGCACCTTCAACCAGGGCAATCATTTTATCCAGAAAGCTTTCGCCCGGCTGAGTAGTTACCATTACTTTTATCCTGTCGGATAACACTTTTGTACCACCAGTTACAGATGACTTGTCGCCGCCTGACTCACGGATAACCGGAGCAGACTCACCTGTAATTGCCGATTCATCAATGGTAGCAATACCTTCAATAATTTCACCATCGGTTGGAATATTGTCGCCTGTTTCGCAAACAAACACATCACCTTTTTTTAATTGCGATGACATTACCCTTGTTTCTTTGCCGTCAACCAGCAAACGGGCAGGTGTTTCTTCGCGGGTTTTGCGTAAGCTTTCTGCCTGCGCTTTACCACGTGCCTCAGCAATAGCCTCGGCGAAATTGGCGAACAACACCGTAAGGAATAATACGATGAACACTGTAAAATTATAGCCAAAGCTCCCCTGCGCCTTACTGGTTAAGGAGAATACTGATACGATCAGCATTACTACGGTTCCTATCTCCACGGTGAACATCACCGGGTTGCGGAATAATATGCGTGGATTCAGTTTGATGAATGATTGCTTAAAAGCCTCTTTCATTTGATCGCCCTGAAATAATGTATTTTGATCAGATTTCATGATTGAATTCTTATTATTATTTAATTGAAAAATGTTCGGCAATTGGACCTAAAGTCAACGCTGGGAAGAATGATAGCGCAGCAACAATGAATATTACCGCAAATACCATAATACCAAAGGTTGCAGTGTCGGTTTTTAAAGTTCCGGCCGATTCTGGTACCGCTTTCTTGCTGGCTAAAATACCTGCTATAGCTACGGGGCCAATAATTGGTAAAAACCTGCCTAAAAATATCACCATCCCGGTGGTTACATTCCAAAATATGTTATTGGCAGTTAAGCCCGCATAACCCGAACCGTTATTGGCTGCGCTTGATGCATATTGATAAAGCATTTCGGTAAAACCATGGAAAGTGGGGTTATTTAACCATGCCGATGGTTTGGTTGACCAATTAGCATTAGGAAAATGCACCAGCACATAGGATGCTAACGATGTACCCACCAATATGATGAACGGGTGCAATAAAGCGATCAGCGATGCTATCTTCATCTCGCGGGCCTCAATTTTACGGCCCATAAACTCTGGAGTACGCCCCACCATCAATCCTGAAATAAATACAGCAATGATGATGAAGATGTAAAAGTTTAGGAAGCCCACCCCTATACCACCGTAAAAGGCATTGATCATCATGTCAAACATTTGGGCTAATCCGGATATCGGCATCATGCTATCATGCATTGCGTTAACAGAACCATTGGAAGTTACGGTAGTGGTAATTCCCCAGAAAGCTGACGCAGCCGGACCAAAACGAACTTCCTTACCTTCCATTGAGCCACCAGGCTGACTGATACCCATATGCGCTATGGCTGGGTTACCGCCCATTTCGGCTGTTATAGATGGAATAAGCATGATTAAGAACCCCACAGTCATTACGCCATAGATTACCCAAGAAAGCTTTTTCTTATTTAGATAGAAACCCAAAGCAAATACCAGCGCAATAGGAATAAGGTCGATACTTATGGTTTCAACCATATTAGTCAGGTAATTAGGGTTTTCAAACGGATGAGCGGAGTTTGTTCCGAACCAGCCGCCACCGTTAGTACCTACTTGTTTAATAGCGATCATTGCAGCAGCAGGACCACGCGAAACATGCACAGTATCGCCCTGTAAGCCAATTACGGTGTCTTTACCTTTATAACTGGTTGGTGTACCGTTAAATGCTAATATTACGGCAACTACAAAGCTGATCGGCAATAATACCCGGGTAATTGATTTCAAAAAGAAATCCCAAAAATTACCTAGCTTTTCAGTTGTTTTTTCTTTCATCGCTTTAAAAACCACCATCATGGCAGCCAAACCTGTTGCAGCACTCACAAAGTGCAGAAACATAAACACAAAATGCTGTGTAAAATAGGTAGCACCCGATTCGCCTGAATAATCCTGCAGGTTGGTGTTAGTTATAAAGCTTAATGCGGTGTTAAAAGCCAGATCCGGAGTTTGATTAGGGTTATTGTCCGGGTTTAGCGGCAAGTGCCCCTGGAATAGCAGACAGAAAAAAGCATAAAACAACCATATAAAGTTGATGGTCAATAAAGCCTTTAAATGCTGTTTCCAGTTCATCTCACGGTGAGTGTCGATGCCGCTAACCTTGAAGATGAACTTTTCGAGCGGGGCCATAAAATTGAGCAAGGTTTTTTCACCCTTAAATACTTTGGCAATGTAACGGCCCAGCGGTATGGCCAGGGCTATTGTTGCCAGGTACATAAAAATGACACCTATTATTTCGGTATTCATATTGTTTTGATGTTTAAATAGTGATTAAAATTTTTCGGGTTTGAGTAATACATAAACCATATAAATAAATACGGCAATGGCAACGATGAATAGTGCTAACATGATGTTTAAATTTTTTCGAAGTAATTAACGGATTTGAAGAAAAGCCAGAATACTACGATGAAGCATAGTATATAAGCGATAGTTAGTATGACGTCCATTTTGTTTGAATTTTCGAGGAGGTATACCAAGGGAGTGCCATAAATATCAAAATATTTATAATTAACTATAAATCAACTAAATGAATACTATTTAAACTATACCAAAGTGGGTAAACGCCAAAAAAAGGCTATCAAAATGATAGGGTTTTATCATTTTATGGTTGCAGACTAAAATTTGTGGGATTGGAAGGAAAACATGAAGTTATCACCCATTAGAAGCGTTCATTTTTGAACGCGTGAACGCCGTGAACATCATGAACACCGTGAACGCTTATAAAAAAAGCTAAATAAACTGAAAACCAAAATCCAGTTTTCACAATTCCGAAATCGAAATTCCGAAATCCGAAATTACTCCAATCCGTAATCCTTCAATTTACGATACAAAGTAGCCACGCCAATATTTAATAAACGGGCAGCTTCGGCGCGGTTGCCGTGGGCATGATTCAATACGCGCTGTATGTGTATTTTTTCTATTGATGAAAGATCAAAGGTAGATAAGCTACCATTTGCCTTTATAGGTTGCGGTTCCTGCATTTCGTAAGGCAGCAGGGTTTCGTCCAAAACATTATCATCGGCCAAAATAACAGCGCGTTCAATAACATTTTTTAGCTCACGGATATTGCCCGGCCAGCTATAAGCTTCCAGTTTTTCCACAAATTTTTCAGTGAGGCCGGCAAATTGTTTCTTTACTTTCAGGCCAAAGTAATTCATAAAATACTCGGCCAGCAGTTTAATATCTTTTTTCCTGTCGCGCAGGGCGGGCAGGGTTATGGTAAATACAGATAAACGATAATACAAATCAGACCGGAAACCTTCTTTGCTCACCTCATCCTGTAAATTACGGTTGGTTGCAGCCAGTATGCGCACATTTACCTGGGTAGGTTTGGTGTCGCCAATTTTCAAAAACTGCTGCGATTCTAACACCCTCAACAATTTTGCTTGTAAATCGTGGTCAAGCTCTCCTATCTCATCCAAAAATATGGTTCCGCCATTGGCTTCTTCAAAAAGACCTTTTTTGTCCTTTACTGCACCCGTAAATGATCCGGCCTTGTGGCCAAATAATTCACTTTCCAGCAATTCTTTGGTAAAAGCGCTGCAGTTTACAGCAACAAAAGCTTTTGTATGGCGATTACTGGCCTGGTGTATAGCTTCCGCAAATATTTCTTTACCAGTACCTGTTTCGCCCAAAAGCAAAACCGTAGTATCTGTAAGGGCTACTTTTTGAGCTAGTTTGATGACATCGATAATGGCATTTGATCTTCCTATCAAACGGTCGAAACCAAACTTGTTGTTTAGCTTCTCTTCCAGTTCTAATACCCTGAATTGTAACAGCGCCTTGTCCATGGCTTTGCTTACCAGTGGGATAATCTTTTCGTTATCATCACCTTTGGTGATATAATCAAACGCACCCGATTTGATGGCTTTAACTCCATCATTAATAGTACCAAAAGCAGTTAGTACAATAATTTCTGTTGATGGAAAGTTGGCTTTAATTTGTGAGGTAAGTTCAATGCCATTAATATCAGGCAACTTAACATCGCTGATCACTACCGGCACAGCTTCCTGCTGTAATTTCTTCAATCCCTCTTTGCCTGTTGAGGCTACCAGTACATCATATCCTTCCAGTTGAAGTATGCGCGCCAGCAGGTTTCTCAGGCGTTCCTCGTCATCAATAATTAACAGCTTGTCTTTTTGCATTTTCGAAAGCAAAAATGAGAAAGAAATTCGGAATTCGGAATTGATTTGAATTTTAAAACGCCAGTGCTATAATTCGGTAATGTCTCAGTTTGAATTTATTTTACGTTTTAAGATGAAAAACATAATCAAGGCAATTAAACAAATTAACAATAATATTGCTGAATAAACTGATATTATAGTTCTGTATGGCAAAAGATCCTTTTTAAAAAAATTCGCTGCTGCAATACTACAGAACCCAAAGATATTGAAGTTAACACATGCCTTTTGCCAAAAGACCATTTTCTGTCTATTGCTATCCGTAAATATTCTTTTCATTGTGATTAATTAGGGGAGTAAAAGCCCTTGCTAAGTGGCTTAAAGGTATGATTAAGTTGTTTGTTCTCAAACTGAGACACTACCTATAATTCACTAAAACCTAAAAGTAATTTAATTGTTATTTAAAAATTCAAATTAACTGTAGTAAATGGTAAAGGTTATTTTACCTGCTGCAAAAAATCGCCATCAATAATCAGCAATTTCACTCCACCCGGGGTGATGGATCTGTGCGAACTTAAATCATCCGAAACAATATAGCTCATTCCTTTTTTTAATTGAAACTGCTCGCCGCTTTCCAGCTCGGTGGTAAATTCACCTTCAAGGCAGTAAACAATATGCCCCTTCTGGCACCAGTGATCGGCCAGGTAACCTTTGCTATATTCAACCACTCTTACCCTTAAGCCGCTAAACTGAACGGTTTGCCAAAAGGCTGTACCGGTAACGCCCGGATGGGTTGTTTTGGCGATATCATCCCAATTAATAACCTGAAAAGGTATATTTTCAAAATCCATTTTCAGGCCTTAATACCGTCTTCTAACTACACGCACCATCCGGCGATAACGCCTCTCCTCATAAAAGTCGTTGGTAACCAATATAGCATGGATAATTCCCGGGATCCAGAAAAACAGGGTCAAAAAAATATTCAAAATAAACGCACCGATGCGTCCTGTAGTCAGTATGGCTATCGGCGGACATAAAAAACACAAAAAATAGCGCATAATCATTGTTTTTAATTTAAAATACCAAAAAGTTAAGCTAAAATCGGCCGCTTTTATATTGGATATTAGGTAATCAATTTTGTTACTAATAAAATTAAGAAAAACAAGCCCATCAACTTAAAAAACAGTGATATTAATTATTACCATTCTTTAAGTAATGTCTTTATAATCCGTTGTTGTAGGCCAGTTTCATATACTTTTTAACTTCATCGTTAATATCTTCCTTAAAATAAAGGCGCAGGTGATGGTTAAAATCGTCGCTGCCGGGTACTGGCTTTATTTTATTGAAACACAAGTTGTCGTCATAGGCCTGTTTAAATGGCAAAACTACATCCACAAAGTTTTTACCCAGTTGAATTACATAGGCAAAGCTCGTACGCGCAGCAAATGAGATCATCGATTTAGCAGCATGCACCGTAACATTTCCTATTTGCTGATACTCGATAACTAAATGGTCAAAAAGATCAATCGTATGCTGGCTTTTGCCTGCCAAAAAATCAGCCAATGTTTTATCACGGCACGAGTGCACCTGGTTGGTGTTTACAAATTCCTGGTTACATAAGGGGCAAATCCACATGGGGGTTAATGATTGATAATGCAATTTAACAAAAAGAGGTAGACCATAAAAGGCTGTAAGTTTACTTAAGTTTCACTTATACAAAAATGCGTCCCGTATCTCACCGCGGGACGCACATCAATTAAATCTCAGATCACATGTTTAGCATGAGGGCTAAGCTCTTTTATGGGGTCATTTAGTGTTATTCCGATTTTAAACTTTTTACCGGATTAGCTAACGCCGCTTTCATACTTTGATAGCTCACCGTTAATAGCGTGATAACAATTGCCCCGGCTGCTGTTGCCGCAAATATCCACCACGATAATGCGGCACGGTAATTATAATTCAGCAACCAGCCATGCATAAAATACCAGGCAGTGGGTATGGCAATGATGAGCGATATTGCTACCAGTTTTACAAAATCTTTTGATAGCAGGCTCCATAATCCTAAAACGGATGCTCCCAATACTTTGCGAACGCCTATTTCTTTAATACGCTGCTCGGCCATAAATGATGCCATGCCCGATAAGCCAAGGCAGCTGATGAAAATAGCCAGTATGGCAAAGAAATTTGCCAGCTTGCCAATGCGTTCTTCGTCGCCAAATTTTTGACCATATTGTTCATCAACAAATTTATAATCAAACGGCTGCGCAGGATTATATCTTTTAAAAACGGCTTCAATTTTGCCCAAAGCCTGGTGTGCACTTATTACGGGGTTTATCCTTATGTTGATTACTGGCTGTGTGGTAGGATCCATTACAAAAACGGTGCGCGAAACTGGCTCATAAGGCGATTGCATTACCATATCTTTAATAACGCCCACTATTTTGCGGGGCTTGCCATCTTCCATCAGCGTTTCACCAACCGGATGTTTTAAGCCTGTGAATTTTACTGCCGCCTCGTTCATAATTACGGCAGAAGAATCATGAAAATCTTTTGAAAAGTCGCGGCCCTCTTTTATCTGCCAGCCTAATGTTTTGCCAAAGTCGTTTGATACCCAGATCACTCCGAAATCGCCCTGTACTGACGGATTTTTTCCTTGCCAGTCGAACCCGTTATCAAATTCATCAACATAGGTAGCAGCGGTTGATGATTCTGCAATTTGAGTAACAGCGCCTGAGCTTTTTAACTCGTTGCTTATGGCATCGAAGTTTTTATGAACATCTTCGGTAACAACACCTATGGCGATCAAACCATCGCGACTATAACCAACCGGGCGATTTTTGGCGAACTGGATTTGCCTGAAAACAACGATAGTGCCGATAATTAAAACTGCCGAAACGGTAAATTGCATCACCACTAACACTTTGCGGGGAATAGATGCAAATTTCCCAACACGGAATGTTCCTTTTAAAACCTTAACCGGCTGAAATGATGATAGGTAAAGCGCAGGGTAGCTGCCTGCAATTACTCCTGTAAATAAACTAAAGCAAATCCCGATGATCCAGAATAAAGGATTGCCCCATAAGATGTCTATTTTTTTTGCTGCCACTTCGTTAAACTGGGGGAGGGCAATTTGCACCAGTAATAATGCGAGTACAAAAGCAAAAAATGCTACTAATAACGATTCGCTAAAAAACTGCGTTATTAATTGCGCGCGAACTGAGCCGATCGCTTTACGAACGCCTACTTCTTTTGCCCGTTTTTCACTCCGTGCGGTACTCAGATTCATAAAGTTGATGCAGGCCAGCAGCAAAACAAAAAAACCAATGATGCCAAATAACCAAACAAATTCAATTTTGCCGCCAGTGTTTACACCATTTTTAAAGCCCGAATACAGGTGCCATTTACTCATTGGATGCAGAAAAACAATCGGTTTAAATGCCGCATCGGCTTTTTGAACTCTATGCAACTTTACATCTTTTATTTTTGTCGAAACCTGGTCCATGTTAGCATTGTCAGCTATCTGTACATAACACTGAAACGAGTTGTTGCGCCAAGGGTTAGTTGCTTTTTCATCCCAGTTTCTGTCCGTAATATACAGTTGCCAGGTGGCTATAAAGGTTAAATTGTTAAAATCAGAATTGTAGGGCAGATCCTCATAAATACCGGATACGGTTACATTAAATTTATTATCTATTTTGATAGTTTTATTTATCGGGTCAGCATCGCCAAATAATGCTTTAGCGGTCGACTTAGAAAGAATAACGGCATGGCTATCCTGCAAGGCTGACCGGGTGCCCTTTATCATTTTTAATGAAAGCATGTCGGTAACCTGTGGCTCAAAATAATTGCCGCCTTTGGTAATTTTTTTTTCTCCAAAGGTTAGGATATGATCATAGGTCCATGAGCACATGGTAACATACTTAAAATTACTGCCATAGGTATGTCTTAGTTCATCGCCCATTAAATAAGGGAGTGAACTTTGGGTACCAACATCGCCATTAAAGGTTTGATGCTGCATTACTTGCGCTATGTTGTTGTAATTATCAAAGCCTTTATTGAACGATAACTCGTCATACACCCAAAGGCCAATCAGCATAGCCACCGCCATACCAACCGACAAGCCAACAATATTGATTAACGAATGCATCTTGTTTTTAACAAGATTGCGCCAGGCAATTTTTAAATAGTTCTTTATCATGATTTCATTATATCATTAGTCATTAGGTCATTTGTCATTAGGTAGTCCCACCTATTCTGATTTTAGGCTTTTAATGGGATTCATGAGTGCGGCTTTTACGGATTGGAAGCTCACCGTTATTAACGCTATAGCTACGGCAACAAATCCCGCCAAAACAAATACCCACCATTGTATGGCAATACGATACGCAAAGCCCTGCAACCATTTATTCATGGCCCACCAGGCTATGGGCGAGGCAATAAGGATAGCCAGCCCCACCAGTTTTACAAAATCGAGCGATAAAAGCGTAGTAATACCACTAACGGTTGCACCCAACACCTTGCGGATACCGATCTCCTTGCTCCTTTGTTCGGCCATAAAGGCGGACAGCGCAAATAAACCCAAACAGGCAATAATAATAGCCAGCACCGCGCAGGTGGTGAAAATGTGCCCCATTCTTTGTACATCGGCATACATATTGGCAAAACTTTCGTCCATAAAAGTGTATCGTATGGGTTGATTGGGCGAAAAGTTTTTCCAGGTTGCAGTTATGGCCTGTAAGGTGGCTTGCATATTGGCACCGTTTACTTTTACCGTTACTATGGACGGACTTATGCCAAGGTGCATTACAAGCGGGCCAATCTGATCGTGCATGCTTTCAAAATGAAAATCCTGCACCACACCAACCACCGTCATAGTGGCGCCATTGGTAATTTTTTTACCAACCGGGTTTTTAAGGTTCAATTTTTTCGCCATGGTTTGATTAATAATAATCGATCCGGCATAGGGCGTATCAGCCGACATGGCATAAGACAAATTCCTGCCTTCAACCAACTTAATGCCCATGGTTTTTAAGTAGGTATCATCAACTATCCAGAACTGGCCGCCCACGCCCGATTCAACTTTTGATTTGCCATCGTTAAAAAAGGTATTGCCGTTTCGTTTCATGCCCGATACAGGCAGATAATCGCTTATGGAAGCGCTCTTTACGGAGTTTAGCTTTAGCAACTCATTCTTAAAATTCTTTACGTTGGCATCGCCCATGGTGTTGGCGCCCTGTATAATTACTACCTGATCTTTATCAAAGCCAACCTTTTTATTGAGGACGAATTGCATCTGATTGTAAATAACAAACGTGCTGATGATAAGAATGATGGATGTTGTAAACTGAAATACTACTAAGGTGTTTCTCAGTCCTGAGCTTTTGCTTCCGGAACTGATAGAGCCTTTTAAAACCTGCGCCGGTTTAAATCCCGATAGGTAAAATGCCGGATATAAACCAGCCAAAATACCAATAATAAATGCGGATATCAGCATAGAAGGAATAAGCCACCACGCACTCCATGGAATAGTTAAAGATTTGGATGCAAGCGCATTAAAATATGGCAGAAGTACCCAGGCTAATATCATCCCTAACAAAAAAGAGAAGAAACTGTATAATAACGACTCGGTTAAAAACTGATTGATTAAACTGCTGCGGTACGAGCCGACAACCTTCCGCAAACCCACTTCTTTTGCCCTGTTAGCCGACTTGGCGGTTGACAGGTTAATAAAATTGATACAGGCCAACAAGAGAATAAATCCGGCCACGGCTCCAAATAGCCAGATAAAACGGATATCACCATGCGATAATCCGTCCTCAATATCGTACGAATACAGATTAATATCTGTCACCGGCTGCGCATGCAGGGAAAAGTTTTTTGCTGCTGTTTCGGCACCTTTAACACCCTGTTTCATCATAAGGGGCAGCAAATAGTTTTTGATGATATCATTCGATAGCTTTTTTTCAAACTGAGCTACATTGGTTCCTTTACGTAGTAAAACATAATCGGGATAGTTGTAATTGTTCCAGTTATTTTGCTCACCATCGCCAAATTCCATACCTTTCAGGGTTAACAGAAAATTATATTGCAGGTGCGATGTTTGGGGGAAGTTTTCTATTACACCGCCTATGCGATAAGGCTTTGTTTTATCGCCATTTAAATACATCACCTTACCCACCGGGTTTTGGCCCGGGAAATATTTGTCGGCCTTCCTTTTTGTTATCACCATAGTAAGCGGTTCAGTCAACGCGTGCGAACGATCGCCATAAACCATGGGCAATTTAAAAATGTCGAGCATGTTTTGATCGGCGAAGGTGATACCGTCTTCGTAAGTGTTCTCGGTTTTGTCGCCAGGTCTCATCTCTGCGCTCCCTGCTCCCATCAGGCTGTTAGGCATCAAATGACCGGAAAGTTCCACTTCCGGCAAATCAGCCTTTATAGTTTTGGCTAGTGGAGCAGGCCAGTCGGTTCCTTTTTCGATAGTGCCATTGTTTTTATATTCGCCAACAATGCGGTAAATCCTGTCAGCATTGGGGTATGATTTATCGTAACTCAGCTCATTCCGGATATATAAAGCAATCAACAAACAGGCTGCAATACTAAAGGCAAAGCCACCAATTTTAATGGCCGCATACATTTTTTGTTTGCGTAATTGCCTTAGGGCGATTTTTAAATAGTTTTTTATCATAACCGGTTTATTAGTTCAGTTCTATATTGATGCCTTATTGCCGAGTGATCAGGTTATCCTATCATTTTGATACGATAACTCAAGAGGTATACCCACTCAAGTGTTATTCGGTAAAGGGTTAATATTCGTGCCTTTATTTTAAATAGCTACAAATCAACTAATTAAATCAATGATACTATTTTTAAATGTACATAACCGAACAGGGAGTGTCCGGTTTTATTACAGTATGAATGAGTAGCCCCACCTAAATCCTACCCGGTAGGGAGGACTGAAAAAAACAAGCGAGAGCGAAATTAAAGCCTCCCCTTTCGGGGGAGATTTAGAGGGGACTTAATGTTTGTTTACAGCATCATTTTAAAATTGTAATGCATATTTTCAAAACTTTGATAGATTTGAAGCTGTAAACCAATCTTACCCGGATTTATATCCATATTTGATCATCATGAAAAAAAAATTATTTAGTGCCTCAATGCTTTTTGCGGCCTTTAGTTTATTATCAGTAAAGTGGGCTGATGCGCAAAATAAGGCGCCTTATTCTGCTAAAGATAAGACGGTGAAAGTATATTTAACCGCAAAAAATACGGATAACCGTATCACCCAAACCGAAACGCTTCATTTTGTTGATAAGCCTCAACCCGGCGAAACAGAGGTATCGGTATTTGTTGATCCCTCAAAAACATTTCAAACTATGCTGGGCATAGGAGCAGCCCTTACCGATGCTTCAGCCGAAACGTTTTACAAATTACCAAAAGACAAGCAAAAGGAATTTATGACTGCCTATTTTGATAAAGAAAAAGGCATTGGTTATACCCTGGCGCGTACCCATATTCAAAGCTGTGATTTCTCGAGCGCAAGCTACGGTTATGTAAAAGATGGTGATGTTTCTTTAAAAACTTTTGACGTAAGCCACGATGAAAAATACCGTATCCCTTTTATTAAAGAGGCTATGGCTGCGGCAGGTGGCAAATTAACCATGTTTGTTACCCCATGGAGCCCACCGGCATGGATGAAAACCAATAATGATGTTTTGCATGGCGGCAAATTACTGCCTAAATACGACCAGGCCTGGGCCAACTTTTATGTTAAGTTTATTAAAACTTACGAAAAACTGGGTATGCCTATCTGGGGTTTATCCGTACAAAATGAGCCAATGGCTACACAATCATGGGAGTCCTGCTTGTATACTGCCGAGGATGAACGCGATTTTATTAAGAACTATTTAGGCCCAGCGCTGGTAAAATCAGGCTTAGGCAATAAAAAGTTATTTGTTTGGGATCATAACCGCGATTTAATTTATCAGCGTGCAAGTACTATCCTGGAAGATCCACAAGCGGCCAAATATATTTGGGGTATTGGTTTCCACTGGTACGAAACATGGACAGGTGCTGGTATGAACTTTGAAAGTACCAGGCGTGTGGCTGAAGCTTTCCCTGGCAAACACTTGTTGTTTACAGAAGGCTGCGTGGAGAAATTTGATTTTAACCGTTTAAATGACTGGGCTTTGGGCGAACGCTATGGCTTATCGATGATTAACGATTTTAATGCCGGTACTGTAGGCTGGACCGACTGGAACATTTTGTTGGATGAAAACGGTGGTCCTAACCACGTGGGTAACTATTGCTTTGCTCCGGTACATGCCGATACCCGTAACGGTAGTTTAATTTATACCAACTCCTACTATTACATGGGTCATTTCTCTAAATTCATTCACCCTGGCGCTAAACGTATTATCAGCAATGCAAGCCGCGATAAGCTGTTAACCACCGCTTATATCAACCCTGACGGCAAGCTTGCCGTTGTGGTGATGAATAAATCTGACGATAACGTTGACTACTACCTGTGGATAAAAGGTAAAGCAGCCAAAACAACCAGCCCGGCGCATTCTATTGCAACCCTGGTGGTTGAATAGTTTTTGAACTGTTGAAGACATCAAATAAAAAATGCCGTAACTCACATAGCTACGGCATTTTTTGTGGCGAATAATGTCCATTTTGCAAACTGCAAACCCACAACTGCCAACTAAAAATTAGTTCACCGCCAACGAAACAGTCTTACTATCCCCAAACACCATTGTGTTTGAAGGACTGGCAGGGTTAGTATTCCACAAACATTCCCTTACGGTCATCTGCATCGTTGTTGGATCAATTGATATCAAATGAAATGATAGTTTAGTTTCATCTTTTGCCGAGAACTTACCTTTCATAGGCGAATCAACCCTGAAAACTGGTAAGGCAACATCGTTATCAGGACCGGTATAGGTATAAAACTCGTTCCAGTTGGAGTTGCCGTGCAGGTAGGCTTTAATGTTTGGGTGCGCTTTCAGGAATTTCACAAATCCACGTTGCTCAATATCAGTTGCAGCATTGTCGCCTGTTACTGCTGTACCCTCTTTATAATATTCGGCTGTAAGGTTTTCAAATTTATTTTCCAGGGTCATGTTATGCGGCGGGATGGGATTGGTAAAATGTTTAGCCTCGCAAGTAGGCTGATCGTGGCAAACAATTATTACCGGTGTAGTTTTGGCCACATTGGCCAGATCTTTTTCCATCCAAATCCTTTCGGCAGAATCGGCCCAAAGGGTGATAAACATAAAATGAATACCTTTTATATCTCTCGAGTAGTTGATTTTATCGGTAGTATAATTATAAGCCTCATTAGTCATCGGTGTAGCCGGTTTCAGCATCAGGTTATAAATTTTCACCATTGATGTTGGGTCGGTTAAAGGCTTCATTGCTTTGGCATAGCCAATGGCATTGGAGATATCATGATTGCCCGGAATGACCAAAAATTTAAGCGGCTCGCCATTATTACCTTTTAGCTTAATACCACCCATATAAGCAGTTTCAAACTGTGCCCATGATGTAGCTGCACTTTGTATAGGTATTTCCATGCGGTTAGCTATATCGCCGCCTTCAATTAAATAATCTATGCCATTAATGGGTTGACCAGATTTAACACCGCCGTCGGCAGGAAGTGATTGTCCCGGTAGGGCATTCATCTGGCCAATCATAGCAGCATTTACAGCAGACGATTTTACATTTGAATCGCCACGAAAAGCTTTGCGGGTTATACCGAAGTGAGCGTCAGAAGTAAAAAGTATTTCAATATCGTGAGATGGCGAGGTTTGGCAAAAAGCCATAACCGGAATCAAAGCCAAAATGAAGCAACTTACTAAAATTGAATTTTTTAAGTATGCGGTTAGTTTTAGGGGTAAGTGGGGCATCTGAAAGTTTAAAATTTGTTGAGCGCAAATGTAATTGTGCTATTACACGTATTGATTAAGTAAATGTTAACAAAAGATAAACAGAATGTATCAATTTAGTGGTAATTGTCTTTGGCTATGTCTTTTACAGAAATGATAAAAATTAAGTAAATTTGAGTATACCAAACCTGTACTTGTTATGGCTAAGTTTTTTAACAGTATTGAAGACAGGCATACTGAATTTATTGAAAAGCAGTACCTATTTTTCGTGGCGAGCGCTCCGCTTAGCGCAGGTGGGCACGTAAATCTTTCGCCCAAAGGATCTGATTCTTTCCGGATATTATCACCCCATAAAGTTGCTTACATGGATATTATAGGCAGCGGGAATGAAACATCGGCACATTTGCTCGAAAACGGGCGTATTACCTTCATGTTTTGTGCTTTTGATGGACCACCCAATATTTTGCGGTTGTACGGACGTGGTTATACCGTATTGCCTGACCATAAAGAATGGGATGATTTATCTGCTCAATTTAAATTAGTACTAGCTACCCGGCAAATTATAGTGGCCGATATTGATATGGTACAAACCTCCTGCGGCTTCAGCGTACCTTATTACAGTTACGAAGGCGAAAGAGACCAGGCCGAAAAATGGGCTCTAAATAAAGGAGAAGATGGCCTGGAAGCATATAAAGCCGAAAAAAACAGGATTAGTTTAGATGGATTGCCTACGGCGATGTTTTAGAGAATGTCGCGCGTATAGTGGACTCACCCCGACGGGCGCTGCGCTGGTCGACCCTCACTCCGCCTTTGGCGGAAAGAGGGTTGGGAAATTTCACTTTTTTTCTTTTTTATCTTCCCTCTTTATGACTTGTCGTAGAGAGGGTGGTCCAGCGTAGCGTCGACCGGGTGAGTCTAATCTGCAAGCGATCAATCAAACACCACCGTTTTATTTTTATACACAAACACCCTATCCTCAAACACCAACTTAAGCGCCGATGCCAGTACTGATGTCTCAATTTCCTTACCGGCTTTTACCATATCACCAGCCGTGTATGAATGGTTTATAGGGATAATTTGCTGCGCGATAATGGGTCCTTCATCCAGTTCATTCGATACGAAATGAGCTGTAGCGCCTATCAGTTTTACGCCGCGTTCAAAGGCTTGTTTGTATGGGTTGGCTCCAATAAATGCAGGCAAAAACGAATGATGAATATTGACGATACGCATAGGAAATTTGGCTACCAGTGCGGGCGATAAAATACGCATAAATTTAGCCAGGACAATATAATTAGGTTCAAATTGATCAATAACGGCGGCTATTTTATCTTCAAATTCATTTTTGCTGATGTGTTCATGCGATACCAGGAAGAATGGCATATCAAAACGTTTGCAAATATCTTCCAGTACGGCATGATTGCCAATAATGCATTGCACCGTTGCACCCAGCGTTCCATAATAATTACGGATCAAAATATCAGCGAGGCAATGGTATTCCTTAGTGACCATTACTACCACCTTTTTATTGGGCAGCGGGTTAATGTGGATGGTTGGATTTGGCGGTAAAATATCACGTAGTTTTTGTTCTAGTGTTTCGCCATCGTCACTATGGGTTACTTCCAGGCGCATAAAAAAAAGATTCTGTACCTGGTCAACATGCTCACGCATGGATACGATATTTAATTGTTGTTTTGCCAGCACATCGGTTATTGATGCAACTAAACCAACCCTGTCAACACACTGAATTACAATAATCATGTTAATTGGTAAAAAGATAGTTCGTAAATATATAAGTTTACTTTATTAAATACATTTCATCCGTCAAGACGCTTTTATATTGATCTTTATCTTTGTATCTGATAATTGTCTGCGCTGACTTTTTAGGAACATTAATAATGGAACAGTTGAATATTTTCGGCGATTCGGCACCGGCACCCAAACTACCTTTTGAGCTGATGGAATATTTTCCGGCTGTATTCAGTCCAGCCGAAAGTTATTCATTTATGGAAACATTTATTAATAGCGTGCCCTGGCTGCAAAGAACCATGCCTATGTATGGTAAAGATGTCATGACACCACGGTTAACTGCCTGGTATGGCGATGCAGGTAAATCATACACCTTTTCGGGTACAAAATTTGATCCTTTACCATGGACAGATGAACTATTGCAAATAAAACATGAGGTTGAAAAAACGACTAAGACTTCCTTTAACACCGTTTTACTTAATTATTACCGCAATGGTAATGATTCTGTAGCGTGGCATAGTGATGATGAGTATGAATTGGGGAACAATCCGGTTATAGCATCAGTAAGCTTAGGGCAGGCTCGCAGGTTTGATGTAAGAAACAAAACCGATCATACACAAAAATATGCCATTGAGCTGCAAAATGGTTCGTTATTATTGATGAAAGGTGATATGCAGCATTATTGGGAGCATCGTATAGCAAAATCAAATAAGGTTTTGGCGGGTCGTATAAATTTAACCTTCAGGGTAATTAATAAGTGAATGGTATCAATTTATGAAATTGTTGCTTTTGAATATTTTTTCACCACATCATAAAGTTCCGAAGGATTAAATGGCTTACTAATCCACGAATTCATGCCTGCAGCCAGTATTGATTGCTTGATGTCCCCTATCAACGATGCCGTAATAGCCACAATGGGCACTGACGAATATTTACCGCTCATGGCTCTTATTTGCCTGGCCGCTTCATAACCATCCATCACTGGCATTTGCAGGTCCATTAATATCAAATCATATTCCTTTGTCCACACGGCCTGCACAGCAACCTGACCATTTTCTGCAACATCACATTCAACACCCCATTGTTGCAGGTAGCGTTTCACTACCAAAACATTTATGGCATTATCTTCCGTCAAAAGCACCTTTACGCCCTTTAACTCATCCGAATGTTTGTATGCTTTGTCGATACCCAATTGGGTGGTTATCGCTCCGTTATTTAAGACCTCGCCTTTCTCCAGCTTTAACGTAAAATAAAATGTGGCGCCTTCGCCTGGCTTACTTTTAATTTTAATATTTCCACCCATTAGTTCCACTAATCGCTTACATATAGCAAGCCCGAGTCCTATACCACCAAATTTGCGGGTGGTTTCTGAACTGGCCTGGGTAAATATTTCAAAAACATAATCTTGTTTCTCTTCCGGAATACCTATTCCCGTATCCTTAATCTCAAAACAAATACTTACGCTTTTTTTGTCCTCTTCAACCAATGAGGTGGCTATAATAACATCGCCACTGTGGGTAAATTTAATGGCATTGTTAACCAGGTTGGTTATTATCTGTCCAAACCGTACGGTATCTCCCTTAATTGTTAGTGGCAGCCTGTTATCGTAAACTAATTTGAGACCGATGTTTTTCTCCGTAGTAGCCTGTTTGTTAATAGCGCAAACATTTTCGAGCAGTTCTTTCAAATTGAAATCTACTGTTTCAAGGGTTACCATACCCTCATCAATCTTGCTCAGGCTTAAAATATCATTGATAATAACCAACAGGTTATCTGCCGAAAATTTTAACAGCTTTAAATATTCTTCCTGATCCGCTCTCGGGTTTTCCAGCAAAAGGTTACTAAACCCAATAACCGCATTCATAGGTGTACGGATTTCATGACTCATTACCGATAAAAACCGCGATTTAGCCTCAAGTGCCACTTCGGCCTCTTCCTTGGCCTTTATTAAATCTTCTTTAGCTTTCTTTTTCTCGGTAATCAGATCGGTAAATAAAAGTATGCCGCCAACTTTTCCGGGCTCTTCATACCAGGGTTTTATTTCCCATCGCAGCCACTCCAGCTTACCATCGCGCCGGTAAAAAGGATCCTCATCCCGTTTAAACGATTCGCCGAGTACACAGCGGCGCATGTATTCTTTCCACTCGTCTGATATCTCATGAAACACCTCCAAATGGTTTTTCCCAATAATAGTTGCTACGTCTACATTGTACGACGCCATCCAAATTTTACTTGCGGCAATATAATTATATGATTTATCAAGCATGGCTAACGCTGCAGGTGCCGTGCCGATAAAAGCTTCCAGTTGCCTTTTTTTCATCAGCACTTTTTCTTCGTCCAGCTTTTGCCGGGTAATATCCTGAAAAGTGCCATAAACCCGCCTGCATCTCCCGTTCTCAAATTCAGATTGGCCTATAGTGCGGGTCCATACTTCTTCGCCACGGGTATTTTTTATCTTCAGCTCCAAATCATATGATTTCCCCTCTGTTACAGCCAATTGAAAAGCATTCTCCAGTTTATCAAGATCATCGCCAATAAAAAAATGACAAAAATTATCCCTGTCAGGAACAAAATCATCCGATACACCAAAAAGCCTTCTTGTCCCAAGGGTCCAGATCACTTTCATCGATTCCAAATCCATCTCCCAGCCTCCAATTAAAGCGGCCTGGTTGGTTCTGTTCAAAAAGCTTTTTACTTGTTCAAGTTCAATCTCTGTTTCGCGCTGGCTGGTAATATCAAAATAACTGCCCAGCATCAGTAAGGGTGTATTATCTTCAGACCATTTAACTATCCTGCCGGTAAATACTAAATATTGGGGGTTATTTCCTTCGCGCAAAAAACACACCTCCTGATTAAAGGGTATTTTAGCGTGACTGTCGATATGAATTTTTAATTGTTCGCGAAGTGATTTGAGGCTATCATCAGGAATTTTTCCAAGCCAGAGCGGACGCAGTTTCAGGTCGGATTTTTTATATCCCAACCTGCCCATAAGTTCAAGGTTATCAAAGGGCAATTCACCTTTCATATCCCATTCCCAATATCCGGCTTGTAATCCCTTTTGCATATTGTATGGTAAAATGAGATTTAGGTGATTTTTGTTGTTTTTATACGATCATTCCAATCAGAGAGTTACATTAATAAGCAATAGTTTATTAATCAATAAGAAATATCAGTTTTGATTATATATTTTAAATCACACAAAATAATCTCAAAAACAGATACTTACAAATTTAATAAACAAATTGAAAAATTACAACAATTTACTTGTAAGGAATACACATCATTAACCATTGGACAACCCACACCATTACGCCAACGAAATTTATAGGCTTTTGTTTAAAGGTATATAAATGATGCTTTGTAGTGAATGCAGTAATGAGGGGCAGCTGAAGTACTACGAAAGGTTGAATTTATGAGGCCAGGATAACGATTTAATATATCAAATAGTTTAACAGCAAACAGGCTTGCATTTCATAAAATGCAAGCCTGTTTGCTATAAGTAATTCAGATATGCGCTACTCAACCGTAACAGATTTTGCAAGGTTTCGCGGCTGATCAACATTACAACCGCGCATTACTGCTATATGATAAGCCAGCAACTGCAAAGGAATAGTGGCTAATAATGGTACAAAGGCCTCGTCGGTTTGCGGAATTTCGATCACAAAATCTGCCATTCCTTTTACCTCTGTATCGCCTTCGGTAACAATGGCAATCACGTGGCCTTTACGCGCTTTTACTTCTTGTATATTGCTGATTACTTTTTCGTATGAAGAATCTTTAGTAGCAATAAATACAACCGGCATATCATCGTCAATCAACGCTATAGGGCCATGTTTCATTTCTGCAGCCGGATATCCTTCGGCATGGATGTATGAAATTTCTTTTAACTTGAGTGCTCCTTCCAGCGCAACCGGAAACGAACTGCCCCGGCCTAAAAACAAACAATTGGTTGAATCCTTAAATTTGGCGGCTATTTCTTTGATGTGGTCATTTGATTTTAAAGCTTTTTCAACCAGCTCAGGTATATTATTCAGCTCGGTTAAGTGTTCAACTAATTTACCCTGGGTAATAGTTCCGCGCTGTTGGGCAATATAAAAGGCCATCAGCGTTAAAACAGTAACCTGGGCCGTGAAAGCTTTGGTTGAAGCCACACCAATTTCAGGACCAGCATGTGTGTAAACTCCTGCATGTGTGGTACGCGGAATAGAAGCACCCACAACATTACAAATTCCGAAGATGGTTGCTCCTTTTTCTTTCGCCAATTCTATGGCCGCCATGGTATCTGCCGTCTCTCCGGATTGTGATATGGCAATAACCAGGTCTTTTTCGGTAATTATCGGGTTACGGTATCTAAACTCTGATGCATATTCAACCTCCACAGGTACGCGTGCATATTCTTCAATCAAATACTCTCCTACCAGGCCGGCATGCCATGAAGTTCCGCAGGCTACAATTATAATACGGTCGATATTTTTGAGCTTCTCGGTATACTCCTTTATTCCACCCAACTGAACCTTACCTTGCTGAGGGTATATACGGCCGCGCATACAATCACGTATAGAGCGTGGCTGCTCGTATATCTCTTTTAGCATAAAGTGGTCATAGCCGCCCTTCTCAAGCGCTTCCAGCTTCAAGTCAAGCTCCTGTATGTAGGGCGTTTGAACAATATTATCAATATTTTTAATCAGCAGATCATCCCGGCGGATATAAGCCACCTCATTATCGTTTAAATAGATTACGTTTTTTGTATACTCCACAATAGGTGTAGCATCCGATGCTATAAAATATTCGCCTTGCCCCACACCAATTACCATCGGGCTGCCTTTACGGGCTGCAATCAGCAAATCCGGCTCATCGGCACTCATTATTACAATGGCGTAAGCACCAATAACCTTTGTTAGGGCAACTCTTACCGCTTCGCGCAAATCAAGGCCTGTTTCGTTTTGAATATCCTCAACCAAATGGATCAGTACTTCAGTATCGGTGTCGCTTTTAAAAACATGCCCTTTGCTTACCAGGGTTTCTTTAATAATACCATAGTTTTCTATTATACCGTTGTGTATAATAGTTAGCTTGCGGTTACCGGATGAGTGTGGATGCGAGTTACGATCACTTGGCGCACCATGTGTGGCCCAACGGGTATGCCCCATCCCCATAGAACCGCCGAGTTCAACATCTTTAACGAAATTTTCAAGATCACTTACCTTGCCGGCTTTCTTGTAAACCTTTAATTCTTTATCGAATAGTGAAATACCGGCACTGTCGTAACCACGATATTCCAAACGATGTAAACCTTTAATTATAATGGGATAAGCATCCCTGAAACCTATATAACCTACTATTCCGCACATAAATAGAATACAAATGTAAAATGCAAAAATACTAAGATTACCTATTGGGCGATGCCGATTGCCGGGGAACGCTATAATTAAATTTTTTTAAAAAGTACCCCCTACTTATAATTTACGGAAATTTTCAGGCACAAAAAAAAGTCCGAAAGGCGTACTTTGACTAGCACTTCTTTCGGACTTCCGAATTCAAATCCCCGCAAGGCAAAAAATTTCTATTTATGTATCTTGGTATAAATGATATTTAATTTCATTTTGTATGGCGATGTAGAATTGCCTCCAACAGCCATTGTTCTTGCGCCTACCTGCGGTGTTGCCTGAAAATCAACACTGGTGGTATTTGTGGTATCAACCGGCGCAATGTAAGTACCGTAGTCAACTGTTTTGCCCGATAAAAGATCTTGCAGAAAACCTGTTATAATAAAGTGATACTCATTAGGTGTTGATGAAGAGCTATAAAATCCACCAAAAACACTCACACCACCAGAGCGGGGATCAGCAGCATTAGCATCTTGCAGTAATTCGCGCTGATGAGCAAGATCGAGACGATACATGGTTATTTTAGGCAATGGCTGATATGGAATTGTTGACCCGGGACTCGGTATGATAACCAGCTCTGCCCGGTTTAAAATAATATCGCTATCCCTCTTCGCAAGGTTGTTTCTTAAGTTTGCCAGCAGGCTGGGGAAACTTATTTTAGCCCTTAAACCGGCAAGCCCCTGCAAATAAACCACTCCACGTGAGCTAGTGGTGTTACTCAATTCGGTATTAATAGCAGTTGAATAAGTGTGTTGTATAGACGCAGCCATTTTGGTAATAGGCAGATAAATTACTGCCGTATCAATTGTAGCGCCGTTTATAGTGCGGTAATAGATGGCCAGTGAATCGGTTGGCTTCAACATAATAATACCACCCGGGCCCGAAGTTTTTGTTTGATCAATTGTTAAATACAACCCTTTTAAAGTATTGTTAAAAATAGCATTTGAGCCAAGTGCTAAACTTCCAACATTAAAAAAGCTGTTATTAATAAAGGTAGTGCTGACAGGAACTCTTATCTGCGGGGCAACTTTTATAAGGGTGTCAGGAGCCCCTTGAATGATATTAAAAATCTTAATTGAATCCGTTGGTCTTGCATTGAATTTTAGCGAACCTATAAGACTTGAATAATTAACACTAAACTTTTTGGTATTGTAGTAAGACGTATCCCCATTAAATCTGGAAGCTAACTGGAATACATTTACTACGTAGTTAGTTGTAAGTTGATCACCATAAAAGCCATTAGCATAATATAATACCAGACGAGCCGAATCAACATAAATAGTACCGGTAGGCAACGTAAAAGCGCCTTCGTTAGGTAAATTTATGTCTGTTGCTAAATTAGACACAGTTGTTCCAAAAATAGGATCGTTGAAATAAGCCAGTGGATTTTTACTCAGGGGGCCTGAGGTAATCACTGAATCTTCAGGAACAGTATTGGTTACAATTGTTGAAGTATCAATCAACGACCCGTTATACTGATTGGGCTGCACACCCAAACCAATAGCGTTCTGATTTTTGCAACTATTCAAAATAAAAAGACTTATTAACAGGGTCAATAAGTCTAAGCGGAAAAATTTCATATATAATCTCAAAGCTTATACAACATGCGCCAATTCTTCATTAGCAATTTCGTCGTAAAAATTGTAATAATTTTCGAAATCAGCGGTAGATTCAAACTCTAAAACCGATTTATTGCTGTTTTTAACATAATTTAACACTTCTTCATCAATATTCTCACCGCCTAAAACAATACCATCACTGTATTGAATAGCGCCGCCATATAAGGCTGCGTTTGTGCCCGGTTTGTAAACTTCGGTGTGTTTTTCGGTCATATTACCCATAACGGCTTTCTGCGAAAAATCAGCATCAAGTTTTCCGGCAAAATCATTTTCATAAATGGAGTAAATGATTTTTGAATTTTTGAAAGTCGGGTCGTCTTTATAAGTCGTTTTCAAATAAGCAGGCACCAATGCACTCATCCAGCCGTGGCAGTGAATTACATCAGGAGCCCATCCTAATTTTTTTACCGTTTCTAACGCGCCTTTGCAAAAGAAGATCATACGCTCGTCATTATCGGCATAAAATTTACCCTCCTTATCTGTAAATACGTGTTTCCGCTGAAAATACTCTTCGTTATCCAAAAAGTAAACCTGCATACGTGCAGCCGGAATGGATGCAACCTTGATGATCAGCGGATTATCATTATCGTTAATAATGATATTCATCCCCGACAAACGGATCACTTCATGCAACCTGTTCCTGCGCTCATTGATATTTCCAAAACGAGGCATAAGGATACGAATTTCGTAACCTTTTTCCTGCATAGCCTGCGGAAGCTGGCGTGTAATTTCAGAAATTTTCGAGAGTTCAAGGAAAGGAGACATTTCGTGAGTTATAAACAAGAGCTTAGATTTACCCATCACTATATCAGTATTAAATTATAATTAAGAATCCAAAAAAATTTGAGTCTGCAAATATAAGCATTATTATATGAATTGACAACGAATTGAGCAAGTTACTTTTGGTGATTTTTAAAAAGTTGCGCAACTTTGCCGCGAAAAAGCAATTAATATTGCTTTAATTTTAATGATATTGCCGTATTTAGCGGCCTTAATTTAACCAGCTAAACTTATCCTTAACCGGATATTATTAATAATAAGCACATTGAAAGTTTTTACTACCAAAAAAGAGCTTCAGCAACACCTGCTCCAAATTAAAAATGCAAAAAAAAGCATTGGCTTTGTACCCACAATGGGAGCGCTTCACCAGGGCCATATTTCGTTAATTGAACAGGCGCAGCAAGGTAATGACGTTGTGGTATGCAGTATTTTTGTTAACCCTACCCAGTTTAATGACCCTAAAGACCTGGAAAAATATCCGCGCACAGTGGACGCGGATATAGCTATGCTTGAGCAGGTTAACTGCGACGTGCTATTTAATCCGCCGGTAAGCGAAATTTATGATGATAATGAACAATGGCATTTAGAAATAGGCCCCATGGAGCAATTATTGGAGGGAAAATCAAGACCGGGGCATTATCAGGGGGTTACCCAGGTGGTTGCCAAACTGTTCAATATAGTTAATCCGGATACTGCTTATTTCGGGCAAAAAGATTACCAGCAGTTTTCAATTATCAGTAAAATGGTTGAATTACTGATAATGCCTGTAAAGCTGGTGATGTGCCCCATTAAACGCGAAGCTGATGGCTTAGCCATGAGCTCAAGAAACATCCATTTAACAACAACCGACAGGCAACATGCCCTAGTTTTATCAAAAACATTGAATTGGGTTAAAGAAAATTTCGATATAGCCAAAATATCACAACTAACGCACGAAGCTGAATTAACTATTGGTGCCGAAGAAGGCGTAGAACTGGATTATTTTGAAATTGCCGATGGCAAAACCTTGCTCCCGGCCGATGGTCATTCCTCAATAATAGTAGCCCTGGTAGCCGCCAAAGTTGGCAAAACACGCCTTATTGATAATGTTATATTAAGTCGATAGTCTTTTAAGCCCTGAGTCTTGAGTCAATTAAAAGGTTGAAAAGAACTTCAGCCTTAGGACTATTGACTTAAGACTACAGACTCAAGGTTAACAATTTCTCCGCCATAACTTCACTTATTTTGCGATAGGAGTCAAACGTCCAGCCGGCAACATGCGGACTCAGTAACACTTTGTCGGATTGACGTAATTCTTCGAACCACTCCTGCTCTTCCAGCGCCGGAAACTTTTCTGTTTCCAGTACATCAAGGCCCGCACCTAATATTTTGCCTTGCTTTATTGCATTCAGTACAGCACTAACTTTAAGTATTGGGCCGCGTGCTGTATTGAGTAAAAAGATTGGTTTTTTAAAATGAAAAAGATATTCGTCATTTACCATACCCCTGGTTTCATTTGTTAAGGGGATATGAAAGCTCAGCACGTCGCTATGCTTAACAATTTCTTCCATGCTCACTTCGCGGGCAAACTGATCGCTAAAGCCTGTTTTATATTTGTCGTACGCAATTACGTTTACGCCAAAACCAGCCAGCTTACTGGCAAAACTATGCCCCATAAAGCCGTAACCTATAATACCTACTGTTTTTCCCTTCAACTCGTATCCGCGGTTAGCCTCACGTTTCCAGCTTCCGGCACGGATCTCGGCATCAGCGGTCCTGAAATTATTCATCAGTGCCAACAATAACCCTACAGCGTGCTCGCCAACGGCATCCATGTTACCTTCGGGGGCGTTAATTAAAGTAATTCCTTTTTCGGCGGCATAGGCCTCATCTATATTATCCATTCCTGCACCAGCGCGGCAAATAAACCTCAGGTTTACAGCAGCATCCAAATATTCTTTATTTAATCTGAATTTTGACCGAACAACCAATCCGCCATAATTGCCGATAATTTGCAGGGCTTCGTCGGCTTTTATTAAAGGGCGATAGTCACAGGTATATCCTGCGGCTTCAACTCGTTCTATAAAAACAGGATGTATATCATCAACTATTAAAATACTTTTTTCCAAACGATTTAACAATTTAAGTAAAACGGTAAAATTATAAAATGAGGCCGTTACTTTAAGTCCCCATGATTTTTTTATTCATAAAGATGACATTTTAGCCAATTTATTAAACTGGCACGAGAATAGCTTTGTTATAGTGAACAGCTATAAACTGTTTGTAATGAAGATTAAAGCAATGAAAATTATCAGATTTAAAAAAATAGGCACAGATATAAAACTGCAAAGCAAAAAGCTGGCAGATAAAGGGTTTAAGCAAATATTTATCCATATTAACCAGCTTAATGTTAAAAAAGGGGTTGATAAAATGGGGCTGGATAAGTTTATTGAACAGTGCGCCTACCTTGCTGCCGGGTCGGGAGTAATATCGGGCAGCGGTGGTATGGTTACTTTAATTGCTGGTATGCCGTTTGATTTTGCCAATTTAATTACCCAGCAGTTCAGGATAACCATGGCTATTATGTACCAAAGCCGCGGCAATTATGAAGTTGGTTTTGATGAATTTATGTCGCTGGCAGCAACGTCATTAAAAGTTGAGGCCGGTGTAGCGCTATCCAAAACGGTGATGGAGGAGATGGCAGAGAAATTACTAATGATGCTGGGCACCCGCACAGCCGAACGGTTGGTTCCGGTAGTGGGCGCTGTAATTGGAGGTACAACCAATTATATTTTTATAAAGCGAATGGCCGATTCTGTAAAAAAATTATACCCGCCTGTGGAAACCGTAATTATAGAAGTAAGTTAAATTAAAACTGTGGCTATAAATCATTTTAAAACAACAGCCCCCGTTGTTTTAAATGATTTTAGTTTACTATACGGAACGAACAATTCATCATCGGGTTCTAAATTCGTTACATAATGCGGGAGTATTCGTTCTATTGATAATTTTATACCTTTTTCGGTAAAAACATATTTCTTAAATAAATCATCAATTTGAATATTATTGATGGCGCTATTCAATTCTTTATAAATAGCCTCCCCATCATCATTACCCATTATATTTTCCTCATTATCCTGTATTCGTTTCCTCAGAGTAGTTTTAAAATGCTCAAGCAGCCATTTTATTCCTGCTTCATTTATTTCATTTGAAAGCGGGTACTGTTGCCCGGTATGAATATTAAAAGTGAGCCATTGTTCTTCGCTATCGGGATACGCGCCCATCGTTTCGTAATAAAGCTCAATGGATATAACATCCTCATTTTCAAAAGGTACGAAATAGTTTAATTCGGTAATGCCACATCCGCAAGTGCTGTAATTTTTTACAACATCCGCCAGGCTTTTGCCATCAAATATTCTTTCGTATGATAAGGCTTTTTTTAATTCCGGGTATTTATCTGATACGATGGGCAAACGCAAGGTATCTGACTGATCGCCATAACTCATTCCAACAGATTGGGTTGATATGATGTGTTGTGGAGATTTCCCTTGAGAATAACCAAAAAAAAATGAAAAACAGCAATATAATGAAACAGTTAGTAGGCTTTTCAGATATTTCATCTACCGGGTTTATTTATTTTATTTAATTGACAACTATCTGTTTGCCGAAATCTCTTTTGTTAGTTTAACAAAATCATTTACCGTTAATCGTTCGGCACGCAAATCAAGTGTTACATTGTCAGTCATTTTTTCTTTGTTGATTAAGGATGATAATGCATTACGCAGGGTTTTGCGCCTTTGATTGAAGCCTGCTTTTACTACCTGCCAAAATAGTTTTTCATCACAATCCAACTGTGCGGTTTCATTACGTGTTAATCTTATTACTGCCGATAGCACTTTTGGTGGTGGATTAAATACACCCGCTTTTACCGTAAATAAATACTCAACCTTATAATAAGCCTGCAAAAAAACAGTCAGGATGCCATATTCTTTACTACCCGCTTTTGCAGCACAGCGTTCTGCAACTTCTTTTTGAAACATGCCCACCACCTCTACTACCTGCTGCCGGTTATCCAGCACTTTAAAAAGTATCTGCGATGATATATTGTAAGGGAAGTTGCCAATAATCGCCATCGGTCCGGTAAAAAAGGCGCCGAAATCCATCTCCAAAAAATCGGCATTAATGAGGCGGCTGCCCAATTGCGGGTATTTTTTTTGCAGGTATAAGTACGATTCTGTATCAATATCAATTAAAGAAACTGCGTACTCGGTTTTTTGAATTAAAAAGTCGGAAAGAATACCCATTCCGGGGCCAACCTCCAGTACCTGTTTATACTTGTCCACCTGACTAAGGCTGTCTACAATTTTAGCAGCTATATTTTTATCTGTAAGAAAATGCTGCCCAAGATGTTTTTTTGCTCTTACCAGTGTCATTATTAATCAAATATTTGAGCAAATTAAGGCATATTTGTGCTTTATTAAGAAACTATAAACTTAAAATCTTTTTATTTGCAGTTTTTAAAGCTAAAAGCTTAAACATAACCGGTATTACTAAACCGATTGAATTGATCGGCATAATCATTACTACCTGGTGAAATCTACTATATATTATGAGCGAAAAAATTAAAATAGGAATAAGTATTGGCGATGTAAATGGCATTGGACTTGAAATTATCATCAAAACCCTGGCCGATAGCCGCATTTACGATTATTGTACGCCAATAGTTTATGGCCATACCAAGCTGGCCTCCTTTTACCGTCGTACCACAAATATTGATGACCTTAATTTTTTTGTGATTAATAACGCAGCAGAGGCTCATAGCAAAAAAGACGCTAAAAGACCCAGTATGATTAATTGCTGGGATGAAGACATCAAAATAGAACCCGGTACTGTAAACAGTGCTGTGGGTAAATATTCTTTCATCTCGTTAGAAAGGGCAACCAATGATTTAATCAATGGTGAAATTGATGCGTTGGTTACTGCGCCTATTAATAAAGACAATATTCAAAGCGAATCGTTTAATTTTCCGGGGCATACCGAATATTTGCAGGAGCGCGACAGTGCAGCCGAGTCATTAATGTTTCTGGTAAGCGATACATTGAGAGTTGGTGTAGTAACAGGGCACATTCCTATTTCAAAAGTATCAGAAAGTATTACATCCGAAAAAATACTGGCTAAGCTTAAGCTGATGAACAATAGCCTGCGCAATGATTTTTGGATCCGCAAGCCTAAAATTGCAGTGCTTGGCTTAAACCCACACGCCAGCGATAATGGCCTTATTGGCGATGAAGAACAAAAAGTTATTATACCTGCCATTGAAGAGGCCCGTAATAATAATATCCTGGCCTTTGGCCCCTACTCTGCCGATGGTTTTTTTGCCAACGGAAGTTATTTGCAATTTGATGCAGTATTGGCCATGTATCACGACCAGGGTTTAATACCTTTTAAACAAATTGCATTTGAATCGGGTGTAAACTTTACTGCTGGATTAAATTTTGTGCGTACATCACCCGATCATGGCACGGCATATGACATTGCAGGTAAAAACCAGGCATCAGAAACATCCTTCCGCGAAGCGATATTTACCGCCATACATATTGTTAAAAACCGCCGCGAAACCGTTGAATTAAATGAAAATCCGCTTGCTATAACCAAATTAAGCCGCGACAGGGATTAAAATAACAATTAGCTGCAAAACTAACTCTATAAAGTCTACCTGCATACAGGTATTCCTGATACACTAAGGGTATAAAAATATTACGCTTTTTATACTCTTGGGTGTTAAATTCATATTATAAAAATTTTACCTTTATCGGCATCATATCATTGACTTGCAGATGCTAACTGAGTGTTGCGAAAAAGAAATTCTGGATGGGCTGAAAAAGAACAACATTTCGGCTTTTAACACTTTATACCGTAGTTGCAGTAAACCGCTATATGTTTATCTGCTGCAAAAATTAAAAGACCCTGAATTGTGTAATGATGTGCTGCAGGACATATTTGTTAATATATGGGAAAAAAGAGAGTCTCTTCACATTGAAATCTCTTTAAAATCGTACCTGTACCAAACTGCCCGGTATAAAATTATCGACATTTATCGCACTAATACCCAGTACCAGAAATATCTTGCTGATTTTGCGGCTTATACTGCAATCGATTCCTCGTTGATAACTGACAGAATTGATAACAAAAAGAAACTGCAACAAATTGAAACGGTGGTTAACAATATGCCCGAAAAGATGAGGGAAATATTTATACTGAGCCGTTTTGAGCATCAAACTACTAAAGACATCGCCAAAAAAACCAATCTGTCTCCTCAAACCGTAAAAAATCAGATATCAAAAGCATTGCGTTTGCTGCGTTTAAACTACATAAGCGTTGATGTCCTGCTCGTTTTTACATCATTTTTCTTCTGCCGGTAAAATTTATTTTAAAATAGGATAGTACCAATGGCTGTTTAGTTCGACTACCGATCAAACAACCAACCAATTGGACATAAACCAAATTAAGGCCCTGCTTCAAAAGTATAGCGAGGGTACCTGCTCTGTAGCAGAAAAAGAAATTATTGAACAATGGCTTGCCGAATCAGAAATCAGTACGCCTATTGATTTCAGTGATGATTTTATAACGGAACAACTTCTTATTAACAAAGGCAAAATTGATAGCCGCATTGGGGCAGATTATACTGTTACCGTCAGAAAGTCAACTAACTGGCTGGCTGTAGCGGCGTCAGCTTTACTATTCGTTAGTGTTTCACTGGTAGCTTATAAATTTTACTTCAAAAAGCAGCCTACTGGAGGATTAGCCGCCAACTCCCGTGTTGAAAAACGAATAATTAATGGATGGGTCTATATTCAAACATCAAAAGGCGTTACCGAACATGTTAAACTGCCGGATGGGAGTTTAATAACGCTTGATGCATCTACTGCAATTCGTTATCCGCAAAAATTCAGTAACCACAAACGCCCGGTTTTTTTGGACGAAGGCGAGGCACTGTTTGAGGTGGCGAAAGATAAAACAAGTCCGTTTACGGTTTATACCAACAAATTTGCCACCACGGCACTGGGTACTGCATTTAATATCCGCAGTTATGCTAAGGAGCATAAAGTATCTATTTCATTAATCCACGGTAAAATAAAGGTGGAGGATCTTCATCCTAAAACCATTTTAAACAACACCAATATTTTATTACCTCACGAACAAATTGTGCTGAATAAGCTATCTGGCAAATTGGTTAAATCCAGTTTCAATGACGAAGCGCCGGTAATTGCATGGCGAAGCGGAGTGCTCACCTTTAGGAATGCATCAATGGACGAGGTGGTTAATTCAATTGAAAACCGCTTTAACGTAACCATCATAAACAATAGTAAACACACTGACTGGAGTTATACAGGAACATTTAAAGACGAGCAATTAGCAGACATATTAAAAATAGTTTGCCTTACCGAAGAAATTTCATACACCCAAAATAACAACGTAGTAACCCTTAATTAGAAATCAAAAAAACACGCAAACTAACCTCAATTAAATATGAAAATTAATTTACATTTCTTAAAAATCTGTTGCATAGCGGTACTACTGGCTCCGGTAGTTACTTCTGCCGCGCAACCAGAAACCCCTACCGACCAGGGCACAACATTAACCATTAATGTTGTAAAAAAGCCATTGGAAAATGTATTAGCTACATTAGGCCAACAGGCAGGTCTGGACGTACATTACGACCGTAATGAATTTGACAGTAAAAAACTGGTTTCCATCAGCTGCAAAAATTTGCCGGTTGAGCAGGTTTTGGCCGAACTTACTGATCAAACAGGGCTCCATTTTTCTTTAATTAAAAACAAACTGATTGTAACAGGAAGCAACAGTGCATCAAATGCTATTCAAACCATACACGGTATTGTAAAAGACACCACAGGTATGCCTTTGATTGGTGTTAGTGTTGGTATTAAAGGTACAACCAAGGGCACGCTGACCGATATCAACGGAAATTTCACGCTGGACGCAGCCTCGGGCGATGTTTTGATGTTTACCTATATCGGTTACACCACTAAAGAAATTGTTGTTGGAAGTGAAACTACTTTAAATGTGGTTTTAAAAGCCAACTCAAGTTCTTTGAACGAAGTGGTTGTTACAGCTTTAGGCTTAAAAAAGACTTCGGCTTCCCTAAGCTACGATCAGCAAACCGTTAGCGGTAAAGAGCTGGAAGTTGCAAAAGACCCAAGCTTTGTAAACAGTTTGAGCGGTAAAGTATCGGGCTTACAAATCACATCAAGCTCTTCGGGTGCTGGTGGTTCAACCAAAGTTGTTTTGCGGGGTAATAAATCCATTTATGGTAGCAGCAACGTTTTGTATGTTGTTGATGGTGTGCCATTAAATCCATTAACCTCCACACAACCTACCGGACCATTCTCTTACGCAGGTGATAAGGGCGATGGTATATCAAACATTAACCCCGATGATATAGAAAGCATCAGTGTTTTAAAAGGAGCATCGGCATCAGCACTTTACGGTAGCGCAGCTGCCAATGGTGTTATCTTAATTACCACTAAAAAGGGCGTAGCCGGCAAAACGACAGTAACCTTTAATTCAAATACTACATTTGATAAAGCTGTTTTATTACCTAAACTACAAAGTGAATACGGCAGAGGCGACGGCGATACATCTGCATTAACATCATTAAACTCTTATGGTGCAAGGCAAGCTGCAGGTACGCCTAATTACAACCCAGCAAGCTTTTTCAATACAGGTGTAAGTGCTATTAACTCTATTAGCTTAAGTACAGGAACTGATAAAAATCAAACCTATATCTCATTCGCCAATACCCACAATAATGGTATTGAGCCGGGTAATACTTTTGATCGTAACAATATCACGTTCCGCAATACTTCTAAAGCACTCAACAACAAAATGACTATAGATCTGAGTGCAAACTATATTTTTCAAACCAATGTTGATCCCGCCGCTCCCGGAACATATTTCAACCCGTTAACGAGTGTTTATTTGTTCCCTCGTGGTACTGATTTTTCGCCTTATAAGAACTATGAGTCATTTGATCCGGTTCGTAACATTTTGTTACCTAACTGGATAACACCATACACCAATAGTGGTTCTGGTGGTGATGACCCTCAAAATCCTTATTGGATACAATACAAAAATCCAACAACATTAGGTCTTAACCGTTTGTTAGCAACCGTTTCAGCAAAATACGATTTCACCAGCTGGTTAAATTTACAGGCTCGTGTTAAATTAGATAAAGCTGATTTAACCAGCAACCAGGATCTTTATGCCGGTACAACCGAACTTTTAGCTGGCCCTACGGGCGGTTATTCTTATACATCAAGCGGTCAGAACCAGGTTTATGGCGATTTATTATTGACTGCCAACAAGGATTTATCACATGATTTCAGCTTTAACGGAACAGTGGGTGCTATTATACAAGACAACCAAAACAGTTCATTAGGTTTTGGCGGTCACCTGGGTAATATTGATAACTACTTTAATGTTAGCAACCTTATTTTAACTAGTGGTAACCCTTTTACGCAAACTAACAAAACAGAAAATCAAACGCAATCATTATTAGGAAGCTTTGATTTTGGCTATAAAAAATATCTGTATCTGGATGTTACTGCGCGTAATGACTGGGCTTCACAATTAGCTTATACAAATAGCGATTCATTCTTTTACCCATCTGTTGGTGTAAGTGATGTGTTAAGCAGCATGTTTAAAATGCCTGATTTTATCAGCTTCAGTAAGGTGCGTGTTTCTTATACCGAGGTAGGAAATAGTTTACCTCCTTTTATAAGCGCCCCGGCACAATACACATTAAGCAGTGGATTCTTAAATTTAAATCCTACACAACCATTGGGTTCATTAAAGCCTGAGTTAACTCATTCATTTGAGGCAGGTATGGAATGGCGCTTCCTGAATGATCATATCACTTTTGATGCGACATATTATCATACCAATACTTACAATCAGTTATTTAGTGTTGCTACCTCTGTTGCGTCTCAATATTCTACCCAATACATAAACGGTGGTAATGTTAAAAACGAAGGTTTTGAAGGCAGTTTAGGTTATAACGGGATTTTTGGCGGACTTAGATGGACATCAAACCTAACCTTCTCATTAAACCGTAATAAAGTATTGGCATTATATACCGATAACTCAAGCGGTACGCCTAACGTAATTCAGAAGTTTACTTTTGCGAACTCTTCAGATATCGGCTATTCACTTGAAGCAAACGTAGGTAAACCATTCGGCGAAATCTATGCAAATGACTTTGTAAGAGATGCTAATGGAAAAATAGTAGTATCAGGTGGACTTCCTCAACTGGTAAATGATCCTAACAATTATACCGATGTAGGTAACTCAAACCCTAACTATTTAATAGGATGGTCAAATACCTTAAGATATGGCGCCTTTGACTTAGCCTTTACAATAGATGGCCGTTTCGGAGGAGATGTAATTGATATTACCCAGGCTTATTTAGATCAATACGGCGTATCACAAGCCTCTGCAACAGCCAGAGACAATGGCGGTGTATTAGTTAACGGAACCACAAGAATTGATGCTGAAAGCTACTATTCTGTAGTTGGTGGCCGTAAGGGAGCATTAACGCAATATGTTTATTCAGCTACAAATGTGCGCTTAAGAGAAGCTTCATTAGGTTATACCATTCCGGGTAAAGTATTTAATAATAAAATCAGCAATATCCGCGTAGCGTTTACCGGCCGTAACTTATTTTTCTTCTACCTGAAAGCACCATATGATCCGGAAACAACTATAGCAACAGATAATACACTGCAAGGTGTTGATTTGTTCGGTCAGCCAAGTACAAGGCAATTAGGATTTAACATATCAGCCAAATTTTAATAACAAACATTAATATTATCAAACATGAAAACGATATATATAAAAAGCAGGATATTATTAGCGGGGATTTTGGGGATTTTGGTGATGAACTCCTGTACAAAAGATTTTAAGGGATTAAATACCGATCCCAGTAAAGTTACGCAGGGACAGGCAGCAGGAGATCTTCAATACATAGGTGGTTTTTTACCCGATATGCAGGAAAACATTTTCAGCCCTGTTGACTACATCTACCAGATACAACAGAATTTAAATGCCGACGTTTTTTCGGGCTACATGATGTCGCCTGATAATGGTTTCGGTCCAAACAACACTAACTACTTTATGCGTTCTGACTGGAATGCACAAGCATTCGATTTAGGTAACCAACATATCATGCACGATTGGTCGCAGATAAAGCAAATTGCAAGACCACAGGATCAGCATTTTGTTGCCATTGCATTGATACTTAAAGTAGAAGGCATGCACAGAATAACCGACATGTACGGCCCTATTCCTTATTCAAAATATGGAAGCAACGCTTTCTTTGTACCTTATGATAGTCAGCAAGCAGTTTATACCCGTTTCTTTACAGAATTAGACACCGCTGTTACTACCCTTTCGGCTTACGTAAAAGCATATCCGGGCGCAAAACCACTGGCTCAATATGATTTATTATATGGCGGTGATTATAAACAATGGTTAAAATTTGCCAATACATTACGCCTTCGTTTAGCTATGCGTTTGGTTTATGTTGATGCTGCAACAGCGCAACAACAGGCAGAAAAAGCCGTTGCCGATCCAAATGGTTTGCTGACCGCAGTAAGCGATGATGCCTATTTAAATATGGTAAATGGATTAAGCTACCAAAACGCATTGTGGAACATTACCAATGCTTATGGCGATATCAGTATGAGCGCAGCCATGAAATCCATAATTGAGGGCTACAGTGACCCGCGCGAAGCTGCATATTTCCTTCCATCAGCTTATGATGGTAATTTTGAGGGCATTCGCCAGGGTCAAAATATTACAACCACAGCTTATGCAGGCTTTTCATTGCTGAATGTGAAATCAACTACCCCAATGCAAATCATGGTGGCGTCTGAAAGCTTTTTCTTACGCGCTGAGGGAGCATTACGCGGATGGAACATGGGAGGCGGTACTGCTCAATCATTTTATGAGCAAGGTGTGGCACTTTCTTTCCAGGAGAAAGGTGCTACTATGCCTGCAGGTTATTTGACAAACTCAACTGCAACAGCAGCGCCATATGTTGACCCAACAAACGGCGCCAACAATGTACCGGCAGGTAATCCATATTTAAACAACATTACTATTGCATGGAACAGCGGCGATACTTTTGAGCATAGCCTGCAAAGAATTATCACCCAAAAATGGATAGCAATCTATCCTGATGGACAAGAAGCGTGGTCTGATTTCAGAAGGACAGGTTACCCTAAACTGTTCCCTGTACTAGTAAATAACAGTGGTGGTACAATCAGTACAACTTCTTTTGTTAAACGTATTCCTTTTGCGGCAGATGAAGAACAAAACAACCCTAAAGGAGTTGCAATAGGCGTTCAAGCACTTGGTGGCCCCGATAACGGTGGCACCAGGCTATGGTGGGATGTGAATCCGCTTGTGCCGTAACAGCATAACAAATTAGCAAAGAGCCGCTGTAAGTTTACAGCGGCTCTTTAATTTTTAAGGGGTTTTATGGTCAAAAAATCAGTCTAAAACCTATTTTAAAAAACCCTTTCCTATTGTCATAAATATCCTTACATTTGCGGGCTAATTGTTGCTCATTGAAATCGCTAAGAAATTACTCGATTCCTTTTACCGGCCTTAAACTGGGGAAGCACCAGTTTGAATTTGTTGTTACCGATGCTTTTTTTAGCGAGTTTGAATATTCGCTTGTAAAAAAAGCAAATTTGAAATGCCAGGTTGACCTGGATAAACAGGAGACAATGCTGATCCTGAACTTTCAAATAACCGGAACTATAGATACAAACTGCGACCGCTGTTTAGCGCAATATCCACTGCCGGTGGATATAAAAGAACAGCAGATAGCAAAGTTCAGTGAAGAGGAAATTGACGAAGACGAAGAAATAATAAACCTGTCGAAAAATGATCATGAGATCAATATTGCCGGGCTTATATACGAATATATAAACGTTGCATTACCATTTACATCGGTTTGCGACGACGAGGGGAATACCCCCTATTGTGATAAAGAAATGCTGGAAAGTTTAAATAAACTTTCGGCAAATACAGAACAGGATGAGACGACTGACCCAAGGTGGGAAGCGCTCAAAAAATTTAAATGAACTAATAAAAAACAGGATTTATGCCACATCCAAAACGTAAAATATCCAAATCAAGAAGAGATAAGCGCAGAACGCATGATAAAGCTCTTGCTCCTACTTTAACTACCTGCAAAATTACTGGTGCAGTACACTTACCGCACAGAGCTTACACTGTTGATGGTAACGTTTACTACAACGGTAAATTACTGATAGAGAAAGCAGCAGTAGCATAAGTTTAATTTTCTGAAATGAAGATTGGCTTAGATATTATGGGCGGTGATTACGCTCCCAAAGCAACTGTTTTAGGGGCAATTGCGGCTTATAAAGCATTGTCGGCAAACCAGCAACTGGTACTCATTGGCGACAAAGAGCAAGCTGTCAGTATCCTTCAGGAAAATAATGTTAGCCCCGATCATTTTGAGTTTGTGCATACAACCGAAGTGATTGGCATGGGCGAGCATCCTACCAAGGCGATAGTTCAGAAACCTGATTCCAGTATTGCTGTAGGCTTTAAAATGCTTAAAGAAGGCAGCATTGCTGCATTTTCTTCGGCAGGCAACAGCGGTGCCATGCTTGTTGGTGCGCTGTTTAGTGTAAAAGCCATTCCCGGTGTTTTACGCCCTGCTATGACAAGTATTATACCTAAACTGAAAGGCGGTTTAGGTATTTTAATTGATGTAGGTGCCAATGCTGATTGTAAACCCGAGTTTCTACTACAATTCGGTGTACTGGGCAGTTTATTTGCGCAGCATGTTTACAATATCGAAAACCCACGGGTTGCATTGATGAACATCGGCGAGGAGGAAGAGAAAGGCAATATACTTTGCCAGGCTACTTACCCGCTGATGAAAGAATCAACCCTCATTAACTTTACCGGAAATGTTGAAGGACGCGATATGTTTGGCGATTTAGCTGACATTATCGTTTGCGACGGCTTTACCGGAAACATCCTTTTAAAATTTGCCGAATCTTTTTATGTAGTAACTCTTAAAAAAGGGATGAAAGATGAATTTTTCGACAGGTTTAATTATGAGCAATACGGAGGCAGCCCAATATTGGGAGTAAATGCCCCTGTTGTTGTAGGGCATGGTATATCAAGCCCCGAAGCGATTAAAAACATGGTGCTTTTATCAAGAAACATGGTTGAAAGCGCCCTTGTAGATAAAATAAAACTGGCTTTCCAGTAAAAAATATTATAAATGAATAAAATTCATGCTGCTATTACAGCTGTGCATGGTTATGTACCCGATTACGTACTAACTAATCACGAGCTGGAAACAATGGTAGATACTAACGACGAGTGGATTACCACCCGTACCGGTATAAAAGAGCGAAGGATATTAAAGGGAGAAGGATTAGGTACCTCAGATATGGCCGTCCCGGCTGTTGAAGGCTTGTTAAAAAAGCGCGGTATCGGTGCCGATGAAATTGACCTGATTATTTTTTGTACATCAACTCCTGATAGGGTATTTCCGGCAACGGCAAATATTCTGGCGGGCAAAATCGGTGCAAAAAATGCCTGGGGATATGATTTACAGGCTACCTGTTCGGGATTCTTATTTGGCCTGGCAACTGGTTCTCAGTTCATAGAAAGCGGCAAACACAAAAAAGTACTGGTAGTTGGTGGCGATAAAATGTCATCCATCATCAATTATAAAGACCGTGCCACCTGCATTATTTTTGGCGATGGCTGCGGTGCCGTATTGCTTGAACCTAATGATGAAGGCAATGGCGTTATCGACTCCATACTGAAAAGCGATGGCGTGGGTGTACCTTTTCTTTACCAGGAAGCCGGCGGATCAGTAAAACCTGCATCGCATGCAACTATTGATGCCAGCGAGCACTCTATTTACCAGGAAGGAAAAACAGTATTTAAGTTTGCTGTAACCAATATGGCTGATGTTGCCGCTGAAATAATGGAACGCAACAACCTTGGCCATGATGATATTGCCTGGCTGGTTCCGCATCAGGCTAACAAACGTATCATTGATGCAACGGCTACCCGTACGGGCGTAAGTGCTGATAAAGTAGTTATAAATATTGAGCGTTACGGAAACACAACTAACGGAACTTTACCTTTATGTTTGTGGGAATGGGAAAATAAATTCAAAAAAGGCGACAATATTATATTGGCAGCCTTTGGCGGAGGATTTACCTGGGGATCTATTTATTTAAAGTGGGCTTACTAATTAACAATGTGTAGCAGATTATTTTCACAATTTTTCTGTTTACACATTTGGAATTTGCACATTCGCACATTAAATTACAACTCTTATATAAACAATATAAACCAGCCTTTTAGTAAAATACTACAATGAGTAAAATTCATGCTGCTATTACAGCTGTTCACGGTTATGTACCTGATTATGTATTAACCAACAAGGAATTGGAAACCCTGGTGGATACCAACGACGAATGGATAACTACACGCACAGGCATAAAAGAAAGGCGTATATTAAAAGGTGAAGGCCTGGGTACCTCAGATCTTGCAGTACCTGCAGTTGAAGCCTTGTTAAAAAAACGCGGCATCACCGCAAATGAAATTGACCTGATTATATTTTGTACCACTACTCCCGATAGAGTATTTCCGGCTACGGCAAATATTTTAGCCGAGAAAATTGGTGCTAAAGAAGCCTGGGGATTTGATTTACAGGCTGCCTGCTCTGGTTTCTTATTCGGCCTGGCAACAGGTTCGCAGTTTATTGAAAGTGGCAAACACAAAAAAGTACTGGTAATAGGTGGCGATAAAATGTCATCCATAACCAATTATAAAGACCGTGCCACCTGTATTATTTTTGGTGATGGCGCCGGCGCAGTTTTACTGGAGCCAAATGACGAAGGCAATGGCATTATTGATTCGATATTAAAAAGCGACGGTGTGGGTGTACCATATCTTCACCAAAAAGCCGGTGGCTCTATCAGGCCTGCTTCACACGAAACAGTTGATGCTGATGAGCACTTTGCTTACCAGGAAGGTCAGGCGGTATTTAAATTTGCCGTAACCAATATGGCTGATGTTGCTGCTGAAGTAATGGAAAAAAACAATCTTCAATCAGAAGACATTGCATGGTTGGTTCCTCACCAGGCTAACAAACGCATTATTGATGCAACAGCTAACCGTACCGGTGTTAGTCCAGAAAAGGTAATCATCAACATTGAGCGTTATGGCAATACCACAAATGGTACTATACCACTATGTTTATGGGAGTGGGAAAGCAAATTTAAAAAAGGCGACAATTTGATATTGGCTGCTTTTGGCGGTGGCTTTACCTGGGGTTCCATTTACTTAAAATGGGCCTATTGATGTGTAGATGAGTAAATTCCAAATGTGCAGATGATTTAAAGTCACCATGTTGTACATTTGGCCCTTCAAGTTTACATATTACAAACAATACGTAAATTGATGTTGTACTTATTAAATGAATAACTAACTAATTAAAATAGCTGCAACTGTCAAATTTCAAATCAACGCACCTATAATCAGCGTATTTGAAATTTGCACATCTGCATATTAAAACAGTAACTTTATCCAAAACAACTAACGCCCGAGCATGGATATTAAACAAATTCAAGATCTCATACGCTTTGTTTCCAAATCAGGAGTAAACGAAGTTTCCATTGAGCAGGAAAATTTTAAGATCACTATTAAAACCAACCAGGTAGCAACAATAGTTAACGCAACTATACCTGAAGGTCAACCCCTTATTGCCGCGCCTGTACAAGCAGCGCCTGCAGCAATAGCGGCACCAGCAGCTGCGCCTGTTGAAGACACCTCAAAATATGTGACCATTAAATCGCCAATGATTGGAACTTTCTATCGTTCGGCCAGTCCTGATAAACCATTGTTTGCTAACGTAGGCGATGAGATAAAACCAGGATCGGTACTTTGCATTATCGAAGCGATGAAATTATTTAATGAAATTGAATCAGAAGTTTCGGGCCGCATTGTAAAAGTATTGGTTGACAATGCTTCACCGGTTGAATATGACCAGCCGTTATTTTTGGTTGAACCTATGTAATTGTTTAGTTGATTAGGTTGATTGGTTGATTAAGTGAATGGTTTTATAAGCCATCTTTCTAAATCAACTGATAACTGAATATTAAAACCAATCAACAATTCAACTTAATCAACCACTTAACTAAAAGAAACATGTTTAAAAAAATATTAATAGCTAACCGTGGTGAAATAGCCCTGCGAATTATTCGCACCTGTAAGGAAATGGGTATAAAAACCGTAGCTGTATATTCTACTGCCGACCGCGACAGCCTTCATGTGCGTTTTGCCGATGAAGCTGTTTGTATAGGCCCCCCCGCCAGCCGGGATTCTTATTTAAATATCCCCAACATTATATCTGCCGCTGAATTAACCAATGCCGATGCTATTCATCCAGGCTATGGTTTCTTGTCTGAAAACGCCAAATTTTCGGCTATCTGTGCAGAGTATGGCATCAAATTTATAGGCGCTACCGCCGACCAGATTAACTCTATGGGCGATAAGGCATCAGCCAAAGAGACCATGAAAAAGGCAGGTGTGCCTACCATTCCGGGATCTGAAGGTTTGCTGCAAAGCGTAAAACAAGGCATCGAAATTGCAAAAAAAATAGGTTATCCTGTAATTTTAAAAGCTACTGCCGGCGGTGGTGGCCGCGGGATGCGTATTGTTTGGAAAGACGAAGAATTTGAAGGTGCCTGGGATTCGGCACGTGCAGAATCAGGTGCAGCCTTTGGTAACGATGGCATGTACCTTGAAAAATATGTACAGGATCCGCGTCACATCGAGATACAGGTAGTAGGCGATCAGTATGGCAAAGTTTGCCATCTTTCTGAGCGCGACTGCTCTATTCAGCGCCGTCACCAAAAATTGGTTGAAGAATCTCCATCTCCATTTATGACAGAAAAACTGCGTAAAAAAATGGGAGATGCAGCTATAAAAGGTGCCAAAGCAGTAAAATATGAAGGTGCCGGAACGGTTGAGTTTTTGGTTGATAAAGACCGCAACTTCTATTTTATGGAGATGAACACCCGTATACAGGTAGAACATCCGGTTACTGAAGAAGTTATCAACTTTGATTTAATTAAAGAACAAATAAAGGTTGCTGCGGGCATTCCTATTTCGGGCAAAAACTACGAGCCAATATTGCATGCAATTGAGTGCCGTATAAATGCCGAAGATCCTTTTAACAATTTCCGCCCATCACCAGGTAAAATAACCAATTTCCATTCACCTGGCGGTCACGGCGTACGTATTGATACGCATGTTTACACCGGTTACGTGATTCCGCCTAATTACGATTCAATGATTGCTAAGGTTATCTGCATGGCGCAAACCCGCGATGAAGCTTTGGCAACAATGGAACGCGCGTTAAGCGAGTTTGTGATTGAAGGTGTAAAAACTACCATACCTTTCCATTTAAAATTACTACAGGATCCAAACTTCCGCGCCGGTAATTTTACTACCAAATTTATGGAAACGTTTGAATATACCGAATAATAAATCCGTTATTAATAACCATGCGTAGGTAACATCCTATGCTATTAAAAGCGGAAAGCAATTTGAACTATGAACATAGGAAGTAAGCTGATTAAAACGATTAGGGATAAAGGTAACAGTATGGAAGGCGAAATGTCTTTCTTTCAACATCTGGAAGCTTTAAGATGGCACTTCCTCCGATCTGCTTTCGCGGTATTATTTTTTGCTATTATTACGTTCATTTACTACGATGATATTTTCCAGAATATCATCATGGCTCCTACGCATACCGATTTCTGGACCTACCGGATGATGTGTAATGCAGGAGCTGCTTTACAAAACATGAGTTCTTACTTTAAAGCCAAGAGCTTTTGTGTTGAGAAGATAAATGTAAAGCTGATAAACACCGACCTTGCCGGTCAGTTTAACCTGCAATTGAACTCGTCAATAATGATTGGCCTTACTTTAGGCATTCCTTATTTATTGTTTGAGATTTGGCGCTTTATACGCCCTGCCCTACACGAAAGAGAGCGTAAAGCAGCAAGTGGCTTTGTATTTTACTGCTCTGTTTTATTTTTCATGGGTGTACTTTTCGGTTACTATGTAGTTACACCTTTATCCATACGTTTCTTAGCAAGTTATACGGTAAGTGATGCCATTGAAAACTTGTTCAGCATTGATTCTTATATTTCATCGGTAACTATGCTGACCTTGTTGGCTGGCCTGGTATTTCAGCTGCCTATTGTGGTTTACATACTATCAAGCCTCAATATACTTACACCTAAGTTTATGCGCGAGAAACGCCGGTATGCCACTGTTATTATTTTAGTAATAGCAGCAATCATCACCCCTTCTCCTGATGCATTAACTATGCTGGTTGTTGCGGCACCACTGTTTATACTTTATGAATTAAGTATAATAGTATCGGCCGTGGTACAGCGCAGGCGTAAAAGAGAAGAACTAATAAACTCCTAATAAATAAATGAAATTGCCTCCGGTTAGATGATTTGCGAACAGATCATCTAACCGGAGTTTTTATAAAATCAACTCCCACAAACTATGGAAAACGGATTAAAAATTGCCATTGGTTCGGATCATGCCGGCTTTGATTATAAGCAATTGATAACCGAAGGGCTGGAGTTAAAAGAACTAAAAGATTTTGGCACCTACTCTACCACATCTGTTGATTATCCCGACTTTGCGCATCCAGTAGCGTCAGCTGTTGAAAGCGGTGAGTTTGATTTAGGTATTTTAATTTGTGGCAGCGCCAATGGTGTCGCCATTACTGCCAATAAACATCAGGGCATTCGCGCAGCCATTTGCTGGAACGAGGAATTAGCCTCTTTGGCACGCCAGCATAACAATGCCAACGTTGTATGTATCCCTGCGCGCTTCATTTCACTTGATGAAGCCAAAAAAATTGTAAAAACTTTCCTAAGTACTCCTTTCGAAGGTGGCCGACATGCTACCAGGGTAAACAAAATCTCTTGCTAAGGGTTGTTGGTTGTAAGTTGATGTGATAAGTTTAAAAGAAATTAAACTGCTTAGCACTAAACACTTTCCACTTAAAATTAAAACAACTAACTTCGCAAAATGGGAAGCACCGCAGAAGATTTTTTGGTAACCTCTGAGGATAAGGCTTTTGACATCAGTCACCGGCGCATTGTCAATTACAATATTGGCAAGTATGATGCTGCGGTTGAAAAAGGCTTGTCAAAAATCATCAATCTCGAAAACATTAAGCGTAAGGGGCACGTAGTCAAATGGAAGGTTATGGAAAACCTGGACAAGATTTTGCCCGAGTTTGAAGCCAATTTCCAAAAACGCGGCGGCAAGGTGATATGGGCCAATGATGCCGAAGAGGCCAACCGCGAAATCCTCAACATATTAAAAAAAGCTGGTGCCAAAACCGTTGTTAAATCAAAATCAATGGTGACGGAAGAAATTGAACTCAATGAATTTCTGGAGCATCATCATATTGAATCATTAGAAACCGACCTGGGCGAATATATTGTACAATTGCTGGGTCAAAAGCCCTACCATATTGTTACGCCGGCTATGCATCTTTCAAAAGAAGATATTGCAAAGCTATTTAACGAGAAATTCGGCACTCCAATAGACGCAACGCCCGAACAACTAACCCAAAAGGCCCGTGAACTACTTCGCGACAAATATGTAAATGCCGATGTTGGCATCACCGGCGCAAATTTTTTGATAGCCGACACCGGCAGCATCGCCATAAGCGAAAATGAAGGCAATGCCCGTTTAAGTACGTCTTTCCCTAAAATACATATAGCCGTAGTTGGTATCGAAAAAATCATTCCGTCCATCGCTGATCTTGATTTATTTTGGCCGATACTGGCAACACATGGCACCGGGCAAAATTTAACCGTTTACAATACCATACTCAGCGGCCCAAGGCAAGGTGACGAAATCGACGGTCCCGAGGAAATGTATGTTGTATTGCTGGATAACGGCCGCACCAACCTGCTTGCGCAAAAAGAACAACGCCAGGCCTTATATTGCATCCGTTGCGGCGCCTGTCTTAACGCCTGCCCGGTTTATAAAAACATTGGCGGCCATACTTACGAAACTACCTACAGCGGCCCCATCGGCTCCATTATAAGCCCGCATATGAAAGGTATGGATGAGTTTAAGCACTTGAGCTATGCCTCCAGCCTTTGTGGCAAATGCACAGAAGTTTGTCCGGTTAAGATTGATATCCACAAAATGCTGCTGCTAAACCGGCGTGATGCTGTTAGCGAACATTTGGTAAGCACCAAAGAAAAATGGGGCTGGAACAATTGGAAAAAAACCATGCTTAGCCGCAAACGCACTGACTTTTTTGGTGGCAAAATGAAAAACTTGATGCTCCGTATTTTCTTCAAAAAAACATGGGGTCATTATCGCGAAATGCCAAAAGTTGCCGATAAATCGTTTAGTAAGCAATGGGCGGAGCGTAATAAAACAGATTAATTAAATTTAGGACGCCTGAAATTAATCAAGCTGTCCTAAACCTTTGTCGGTTTCTGAAAATGTCATCATTAATGAACATTGCCGAACCCAAATTCCTTGTAGGTATTAGGCACGTCGTCCGAACTGCTGAACGGAAACGTAAATGATGTCCACCAGCTTTCATAGTCGGCATCTTTATCTTTGGTAGCTTCAATCCTTACACTGCGTAGCATAAAAATACCTTCGCGGCTCATGGTAAACGTAACCATTCCATCCTTATCTGTGGTTAAATTGGTAGTATAAACATTACCCGTTACGGTTTTAATGTAAAGTGCCATAGGAGCGCCAGCATCTGGCTTACCTTTAAATTTTAACTGGGCCACCATATCATCGCCATATTTCCTTTTGTATGGATTGTCTTTTAAAACAATTTCAAAATCGTCGTTCAAAACCTTTTCATAGGCATTACCATCATGATTATCAACCGCAATCAATGTTTTTAAATAGCGGGTAATTTTTTGCCTTATTCTAAACTGGTTGGCATTTTTCACTTTGTCAGCCAATTTATCAAGCCCTTGCGCGGTTAAAAAATCAGCAAAGTTATCCCTTGATGCATCGCTATATTCAACGCCGCGGGACATTTGAATTAACGCCTGGCCGCTGTTAAGCATAGTGTAATTAATTAAAGGAGTAGCGCTGTCTTTAGCAACTTTTGTAAGATCAGTTTTCTTTGATCCCTCAAAAATCATAAACTTAGCCGTATTTTTTGACTGATAACCAATTTCTTCAGATTTAATAAAAGTTTCGCCGCCTAATAAATGCAGGTTAAGTTTATCGCCTTTGTGCAGAAAAAAGTTTTCGGGCAGCAAAAAATAATCATGCGTTGTAGCTGCAATGCCAATAGCCGCTACCAGTACCAATAACAGGAGTAATCTTTTTTTCATTTATTTTTTGTTCGATGATTCGAAGGTTCAATGTAGCATTCTTTATTTGTACTTTGCTGGTATAAAACCACTAAGCAATTTCAATTTATCAAAACAACAAATAAAGTAATGAACGCTTCTCCAAACATACAAAGTTTTAAAAACTTCAGTAGTTTTGCCGCATGATTTTTGACCGAAAAAACCTAAATAATAACCAACTGCTTGAATTTTACAAGAAGTTGTTATGGCCGCGCCTGGTTGAAGAAAAAATGCTGATTCTTTTAAGGCAGGGGCGAATAGGTAAATGGTTTTCGGGAATTGGGCAGGAAGCTATCGCGGTAGGCAGTACCCTGGCCATGAATATGGACGAGTACATTCTGCCCATGCATCGCAATCTTGGTGTTTTCACCTCCCGCGATATTCCCTTATCGCGCCTGATGGCACAATGGCAGGGCAAACCATCAGGCTTTACCAAAGGGCGCGACCGTTCTTTTCATTTCGGCACACAGGAGTACAAAATCATTGGGATGATATCGCACCTTGGGCCACAGCTTGCACTGGCCGATGGTATTGCACTTGCTGATATATTGAGCAAACGTAAAAAAGCAACCCTGGTATTTACCGGTGAGGGTGCAACCAGCGAAGGCGATTTTCATGAAGCATTGAATATTGCCGCCGTATGGAACCTGCCCGTAATATTCTTAATTGAGAACAACGGCTATGGCTTATCTACCCCAACAAATGAGCAATACAGAACCAAACATTTGGTTGATAAAGCTTTAGGATATGGCATGCAGGGTCGCCGCATTGACGGCAATAATTTACTGGAGGTGTATAATACCGTTAATGAGTTGGCAACCAGTATGCGCGAAAATCCGCGTCCTGTTTTGCTGGAATGTATGACTTTCAGGATGCGTGGACACGAAGAAGCATCGGGCACTAAATATGTACCGCCTTATTTATTTGAGCAATGGCGCGAAAAAGATCCATTGATGAACTTTGAGAACTTTTTACTGGCCGAAAACATATTACGACCCGATTGGCTGCCAAAAATGAGGGCCGAGTTTACCGCTTTAATAGAATCAGAAATAGAAAAAGCCTTTAACGAGAAAGACATTGTATCCGATGCGAGTACCGAGCTGGCTGATATGTACAAAAAATATTCATTCCCGGCTGTTGCTCCGTCAAAAACTACTACGTCTCGCCGGTATATTGATGCCATTAGCGATGGGCTTAAACAAAGCATGCGCAAATACGATAACCTGGTTATAATGGGTCAGGATATTGCCGAGTACGGTGGTGCTTTTAAAATAACCCAGGGCTTTGTTGAAGAATTTGGCAAGGGCCGGGTGCGCAATACACCCATTTGTGAATCTGGCGTGGTTGGTGCGGCAATGGGGCTTGCTATTAATGGTTACAAAGCTGTAATGGAAATGCAGTTCGCTGATTTTGTTACCTGCGGCTTTAACCAAATTGTAAATAATCTTGCCAAAACCCATTACCGCTGGGATCAGGCAGTTGATGTAGTCATCCGTATGCCTGCCGGAGCCGGTACAGGAGCCGGGCCTTTCCATTCGCAAAGTAACGAAGCATGGTTTACCAAAACACCGGGACTTAAAGTAGTTTACCCCGCTTTTCCGGATGATGCCAAGGGTTTGTTAATGGCGGCTATTGATGACCCTAACCCGGTAATGTTTTTTGAACACAAGTACCTGTATCGCAGTACTAGTGGCGAAGTACCTGATGGAGATTATTATGTTGAAATAGGCAAAGCCAAAGTAATTCAGCAAGGTACTGTAGCCAGTATTATAACCTTTGGTTTGGGCGTGCACTGGGCCATACAATATACGGCAGAACATGCTGATATAGCCATTGAAATTATTGATCTGCGCAGCCTGCAACCCTGGGATAAAGAAGCCGTGGAGCAAAGTGTAAAGAAAACCGGTCGCGTACTTATTTTGCAGGAAGACACCCTCACTAACGGCTTTGGCAGCGAGATTGCTGCTCACATAGCCGAACATTGTTTTAAACATCTTGATGCACCTATTTTACGCTGCGCCAGTTTGGATACAGCCATCCCGATGAGCAAAGCGCTGGAAGATCAGTTTTTGGCCAAGGCCCGTCTGGAAGAAACAATGACCAAATTGTTGTCATATTAAATCTATAAATCATTTACCTGCCAGCTGTTTATAAAAACAGATCATTACATTTACTACACCGTTTAATAGTTTAACGCTAATAAAACTGCTATGGCTTTTTTACCAAATTAATGGTAATTTGAGCGCTGCTATTTTGTACCCCAAAACACTCTTAATATTTAATGAAAAAATTACTTTTACTATCAACCGCTCTTTTTTTTGCTATCGCTGCATTTGCACAGGAACCTAAAGGAGTTTTTTATTCGATATCATTTCCTAATGCTGTTCACCACGAAGCCGAGATTGTGATGACCATTCCTCAATCTCCTGCAAAAGAATTTAAGGTTAGGATGAGCCGTTCATCGGCAGGGCGTTATGCTACACATGAGTTTGGCAAAAACATATACAACGTAAAAGCAACCGACGTTAGCGGAGTAACTATCCCGTTAAAACAAGTAGAAGGCGATGTGTATGAGATTGATACAGACCACCCCGAAACAGTTGTAATAAGCTATACTTTATTTGGCAATTGGGTTGATGGTACCTATACCGGTATTGATGCAAGTCATGCCCATTTAAATATGCCTGCTACGTTTATGTGGTCGCCTGATTTGGTAAAACGTTCTGTTAAAATAGAATTTAACGACCTGGATAAATACGGTTGGAAAGTTGCCACGCAACTAAAGCATGAAGGTGCCAATATTTACAGCGCTCCCGATTTGCAATATATGATGGATAGCCCTACAGAGCTTTCGAACTTTAAAGAAACTAGTTGGAATGTTGTTAACGCTGATGGCAAGACAGAAAAAATCAACCTGACTGTACACTCTGTAGATGATCAGCCGGTTATTGATGGGTTTGGTAAGATGATTCAAAAAATTGTACTTGAAGAAAAGGCCGTATTTGGCGAATTACCGGCTTATGATTATGGCGAATATACTTTTGTTAGCGATATATCCACCACCGATTCTGGCGACGGAATGGAACACCGCAATTCTACCTGTATAACCTTGCCGGTTGAGAAAGTTCAATCGTACGAAACCAGGTTGCTTGGCGTATTTGCACACGAATATTTTCATAGCTGGAATGTTAAACGTATTCGTCCAAAATCATTGGAGCCATTCAATTTTGAACATGCCAACATGAGCAGTGAATTATGGTTTGCCGAAGGTTTTACCCAATATTATGGCGAAATGTTATTGGTTCGTTCGGGCTTCCGCAGTATTGACGAATATACCCATACATTGAGTGGCCTGGTTAATTCGGTATTAAATACACCTGCCGCCGCCAAATATTCAGCTGCACAAATGAGTCGCTATTCGGTATTTGCTGATGCCGGCGTATCGATCGATCCCAATAACAACAGTAACGTTTTTACCAGTTACTATTACTACGGCGGCGCAACGGCATTGGCACTTGACCTGCGCCTGCGCAGCGAGTTTAATTTAACGCTGGATGATTATATGCGCACTGTTTGGCTGAACAGGGGAAAAGTGATGAAGCCTTATACCATTCCCGATCTGCAAAGCGATCTGGCAAAACTTACCAAAAACCCAAAATTTGCGGCAGACTTCTTCGCCAAATATATTAATGGTATAGAGAAGAATAATTATACCGATTTACTGGCAAAAGCAGGATTGATCTTACAAAAAGAAAAACCGGGTAAAGCCTGGGCAGGTTCTTTAGCAAGTTCAGGAGTAAGGGGCCGTTCAGGACAGGCGCTTACACCAGAGGCTGATGGGTTGGCAATATTATACAGCACTGTAATTGGCACACCACTGTATAAAGCAGGATTAGATGCCGGCGACGTAATTTTAAAAGCCGATGGCAAAAGCATTAAAGACGTGGCGGCATTCAATGATGTTGTAAACTCCAAAAACGTTGGCGATAAAATAGTGATCAACTATAAAAACAGCAGTGGCGAACACGAAACAACCGTTACGCTTGAAGAAGATCCGCGCCTGGAAATTATTACTTATGAAAAAGCAGGTAAGACACTTACTAAAGATCAGGAAGATTTCCGTAAAAACTGGCTGTCATCAAAAGTTCAATAAAATGCAGATAAAAAAATTAATCCCGGCGCTGGCATTATCATTAACAACATTTTACTGCCTTGGGCAGGATGTTAACAAGTTGATACAGCAAAATGATGTAGAGCGCATTATTAAAACCCTTGCATCCGATGATATGCAAGGCCGTGCCACCTTTACGCCGGGGATAGAAAAAGCCGCACAGTTTATTGAGGGCCAGTTTAAGCAAATTGGATTGCAGCCTTTTCCGGGCGATGACAGCTTCAGGCAAAATTTTAAAATGACCCGTTTAAAGGCATTAAAAACGTTGGTGAGTATCAACGGAAAAATAATACCTGCCGACAGTGCTTATGTCGACTCCAAAGCGCCGGCCATCAACTGGTCAAACAATGCTGATGTAAAAGTTGTAAAATTGAGCGCAGGCATGAATTTCAGAGATGAGTATATCAGCTACAAACGCAGCGGAAAAAACATGCTGATACTGGTTGACCCGCAGTTTACAGCCATTTTTAACAAGATAAAAGATGTAGCAGGCAAGGGAACTATCGTTACTAAAACAGATGATAATGGATCGCTAGTGTTTGTATTAGGGAATTACGATAACCTTAAATCGTTTGATGTAAGTTATACCAGCAAAACAGAAGATCTTACGCTATTCAACGTTGCCGGGGTAATTCCAGGCAAAACCAAACCGGATGAGTATGTGATTTTTTCGGCGCATTATGACCACCTGGGCATTCTAAAACCGGTACAGGGTGACAGCATTGCCAACGGCGCCGATGATGATGCATCAGGTACTACAGCGGTTATTGAATTAGCTAAATATTTCAAAACACTAAATAACAATGCCCGCACATTAGTTTTTGTAACCTTTACTGCCGAAGAGATAGGTGAATTTGGCTCCCAGCATTTTGCCACAACAGTTGATCCGGCTAAAGTAATTGCGATGTTTAACATTGAGATGATTGGCAAAAAATCGAAATTCGGCAAAAACGCGGCATTTATAACCGGATTTGAACGATCAGATTTCGGACCGATTCTTCAAAAAAACCTGGAAGGATCGCCATATAAATTTCACCCGGATCCTTACCCCGAGCAAGATCTATTTTATAGAAGCGACAATGCTTCGCTGGCGAGAGTGGGCGTTCCGGCGCATACCATATCAACGGATGAAATTGATATTGATAAGCTGTACCACACCGTAAAAGACGAGGTGAGCACCCTGGATATTGGAAATATTACTTCCATGATAAAAGCATTGGCTATAAGCTCAAAAAGCATTGTAGCCGGTATTGACACACCAACCAGAATACCTAAATTAGAAAAATAATAAAATTAAGCACATTGGAAAAAGAACCACACCTATTACCTGACAGCGCCGTTAAAGGCATAGCAAGCGGATTGATAATGATGGCCGTTTTTACCCTAATATGGGCTGGCATTGCCTATGGTGGTTTAAAAGATATAGGCTATTGGTTTGTCCTGATTGTTTTCCCCGTACTGAGTACCCTATTTGTGGTAAATGCTATAAAACTATTTAAGGCTGCTAAACATTTCCCCAAGGTTACTTCAGAGGCCGACATAGCCGAAGAGAAAAGAATGGGAAAATGGTTTGGTATTATTTTCGGCGCCGAAGGTCTGGGCATTTTCATCGGGATTAACGTTGTTGTTAATCTGGGTCATCCTGAATTAGCTATACCTGTACTGGCTTTGGTAGTTGGCTTACACTTCTTTCCGCTGGCAAAGGTATTTAAACGTAAATTTGATTATTACCTGGCTACCTGGAGTACTTTAGTAGCGGTTTTGGCCATTGTTTTATCATTAAATAAAACTTTTAACCAAAGTGAAGTATTGGCCCTGTTGGGAATTGGAATTGCTATAGCCACCAGCAGCTACGGTATTTATATGATACTAAATGGAAAGCGCGTACTTAAATTGCAGCCAGTTATTCTATAACTTTTTCCGCATTACATAGTCATTCATCCAATATTTGCCTATGGCTATGTCTTCTTCGTAAGCTACTTCAAAGCCCATTTTCTCGTAAAATGTTTTGGCTTTGTTATAGCGGTTTACATTTAAATCGAGAGTTTGCTTGCCTGCTTCAATAGTTTCGGCGGCAACTTTGTTTATTAAAATTTTCCCGTAGCCCTTTCCCTGCGTTTCAGGAAGGCAGTATAATTTATGCAGCTTATAAATCTCAGGGTCCTCTTCACGCGGAGAATAAGCAGCAAAGGCCACCGGTTTTTCATCCTCTATTAATAAAAGAAAAATCTGAGCGCCAGTTTCCACCTGGGAAGTTATCTTTTCAACCGCATATATTTCGCCCAGCATAAATGCGATCTGTTCCTTTTCTAATATTGGCGAGTAAGCATCCCACCATGTTGTTTCAGCCAAATCGCGAATAGTTTCTATGTCAGTAACGGTTGCTTTTCTTATAAAATAGCTCATAAAATAAAATAGATAAACATAAAAGCTACCCTATTATTAAGGTAGCTTTTATTGTGGCAAATATAAAGGTTAATGATTTTCTTCCTGGTCAACTTTAGCAGCAGTTGCAAATGACTGTTCAACACCAAAGTAGTTTTCCAGCTCGTTTAAGGTTGATGAACTGGTAGCAATGTCCTTAATAATCACACCTTTTTCCATCAGTAATATGCGGTCGCACACGTCTGTAATATGGTTCAAATCATGACTGGAAATAAGGGTTGTTACGCCTTTATTTTTGTTCAGATCTTTCACTATACTTTTTAAACGAAATTGGGTACTTGGGTCAATATTGGCAAACGGTTCATCCAGCATTAACAGCTCCGGATTTTGCAGCAGGCATGAAGCCACGCCAACCTTACATTGGTTGCCTTTAGATAGATCGCGAATGTATTTTCCTTTTTTTAAGATCTCGCCGTTAAAAAAATCACCGAGCCCGGCTAAAAAATCATCCACATGGGCATGTGTTTGCTGGTGCAGGCCGCCAATAAAATAAAAGTATTCTTCGGGCGTCAGATAATCAATCAAAAAGCCTTCGTCAAGATAGGATGCAGTGAAGTTTTTCCAGTTTTCGTGCCCAGCAACGGGCTCGTTATTCATCAAAACTTCGCCCCTTTCAGGTCTTATCAAATCAAGCATCATACGGAACAGCGTGGTTTTGCCAGCGCCGTTATTGCCTACTAAGCCAATGCTTTCGCCTTTTTTTATTTCCAGATGCGGTACATTAACAACGGTAACCCCGTTATAAATCTTCTTAAGGTCTTTAATTTCTATCATATTATTTATTTCTGAAACCTTCGGCTATGGTGTATCTTTTTGTGTAAAAATCAGCTTCCAGTTTTTTAATCCAGAAACTGCGGGTAACAATAAATGCCAACCCGGTTAGGGCTATTAGGGCCAACCCTATATAAGCGTGGTTAAATAATGCAAAAGGAGTGTAAATGATGTAAGGGGTAATTATTAATGGCAATGATAATATCCACTGATTACCACTCACGCCCTCCCAATTAAATGCAGCCCCTCTTGACAAATCAATGCGTCTATAATTCCGATTGGCAAAAAACAACACCATTGTAGTATTAACGCCAATATTCCATAAATACATCACAAAATGTATTAAAATAGTTTTCCACCCAAAATAAACGTAAGGCGTAGTCAATAAGAAAAACACAGTTGAAATAATGGTGAACAGCAGATATTTTCCTTTTAAAAAGTCGGTAAACTTAATTTTACTCACCAGCAAGCCATCAAAATGAGAAGCCTGCCAGCTAAACATAAACTGGCCATAGTTAATAATAAAAATGCCCGTCATAAACATCCCTACAAATACCTTAAAACCGTCGGAACCCGGCAGCCCCGGTTTACCATAAAAAAGGAGGCCGTAAAGCAAAAAAAACAAACCCATTATCAAAGCCGATTTTGATCGCTTATTACGCAACACCAATTTAATTTCGTTAGCTGCCAAATCACCTGCACTACCAAAACGGCTTAACAGCGGGTATTCGGTGCTGCTCTTGTATTTACCGGCCTTGCGCGATCCCAACTCTTCCAGATACAGGTTTTCTTTGAGAAATAAGAAATTCAAATAATACATTATTGCACAAAGCAGCACAGGCAATAATGCCAGGGCCGGCTGAGTTATTAAATGGCCGAAAAACAGATAAGATATTTTACGGATAGAAAAGAAATGAAAATAAAAATCAGACAGGCCAATTAAAATGATAGCTGCGGCAGCTATTAAAAATATCCACCCGTTTAAATTTGATTTTCGTTTAATATAAAGACTCAGGTAATTATTAAAAACAGTAAGCTCCGCCAACGAAACAATAAAGGCGGCTGCGGTTAAGTTGCCCGAATCGGCTGCAATAACTTTTAATATAAATGGCACAAATAGTATAAATGGCCAAAGATTAAATACCGAAAGCAGCGACGTAAACGCCAAATATCTCACCAGCGAATTCCGTTTAACCGGCAATTGCAAATATGGCTGAACCCGTAGTGTAGGCAATTCCTGTAGCTGTAAACGCGTAAAAAGATCAGATAAAAAATAGAGGAGCAGTATGCCGCAAAAAGATACCACTAAATCATCTTTCGGGAAAACCTTTTCCAGAATAATATTCATCGAAAAACCCAAAACAAATACAACAGCCAAAAGATACAGCACCAGCAAAGCCATAACAACCCGCACAACAATAGTTTTGCCTGTATTTTTTGAGCGCCAAAAAGCTTTGAGCTCGTGCCGTATAAAAGTGGACGTCATTTAGTTAACTGGATAAAGGTTATAATTCTGATTGGGAAATATAAAACAAAAAAAGTTCATTTAAAGGATACGTTTTAATATTTATACCTGTTGCCCCAAAGTTTCTTCAATTTCTCTTTTGATTCCGCTTCGCGAGGATTGTTACCGGGATCATACAATTTGGTTCCTTTTATTTCGGCAGGTAAAAAATCAAGATCAGTAAAGTTGCCTTCATAGCTGTGGGCATACTTGTAATCTTTGCCATAACCCAGGTTTTTCATCAGCTTGGTTGGCGCATTGCGCAAATGCAGGGGTACCGGCAAATCGCCGGTTTGACTCACCAATGCCATAGCGGCCCCAATTGCTGTCGTAGCCGAATTGCTTTTTGCAGATGTCGCCAGGTAGATGGCTGTTTGCGATAATATCAGCTGCGACTCGGGCATCCCGATAACGTTTACCGCGTTAAAACAGCTTTGCGCCAGTAATAGTGCATTGGGGTTGGCATTGCCAATATCTTCTGATGCAAGGATAAGCATTCTGCGGGCTATAAACAGCGGATCTTCGCCACCTGTAATCATTCGCGCCAGCCAGTAAACCGCGCCGTTAGGATCGCTGCCACGCATAGATTTTATAAAAGCCGAAATAATGTCATAATGCTGCTCGCCCGCTTTATCGTACAAAGCCATGTTTTGCTGAACATGTTCTAAAACAACATCATTGGTAATTATAATTTTTTTAGAGTTAAAGGCGTTCACCAATAATTCAAAAATATTAAGCAGTTTCCGTGCATCACCGCCCGAAAGGCGTAAAAGCGCTTCATCTTCTTTGATAACGATATTTTTGTTTTTTAACACTTCGTCTTCCTTCATTGCTTTATTAAGCAGGCTAATCAGGTCATCTTCAATTAAAGATTGAAGGATATAAACCTGACATCGCGACAGCAAAGCGGAAATTACTTCGAACGACGGGTTTTCAGTAGTTGCGCCAATAAGTGTTACTATACCCTTTTCAACAGCACCCAATAACGAATCCTGCTGCGACTTGGAGAAGCGGTGAATTTCATCAATAAACAATATGGGTAAGATTTGCCCACCCGCTTTTAATAACGAAGCTTTTTCAATTACCTCCCTAACATCTTTAACCCCCGAATTAATAGCACTCAAGGCAAAAAAGGGCCTGTTGAGTGTTTGTGAAATAATATAAGCCAGGGTTGTTTTTCCAACTCCGGGAGGTCCCCAAAAAATCATGGAGGGCAATGTGCCTGATTCAATGGCCTTGCGTAAAACAGCGCCCTGCCCTACCAGGTGTTTTTGCCCAACATAATCATCCAGATTTTTTGGGCGCATACGCTCGGCTAAAGGGGGCAAATTGTTCATGTAGTAAAATTCAGAAAAGTAAATGCCAAATCCTAAAAAACTTAGTAATTTTAAAACAATTATATGATCAATAAGTTTAATCACAGCAATTATCACACTATCTGTGACGAATTGGGTGCGGCCGACCCGGATCTTCAAAGTATTATCGACACCTATGGCTACCCGCCGCTATGGTCGCGGCCTAACTCTTTCGAAACACTGGTGCATATTATTTTGGAGCAACAGGTGTCGCTGGCATCAGCCCTTTCGGCATTAAATAAATTAAAAGAGCGATTGCAGGAGTTAACGCCCGTACGCTTATTATTACTTACTGATGAAGAGATGCGTGCCTGTTATGTAAGTCGGCAAAAAACAGGCTATATCAGATACCTTGCCGAAGCTTTGCTTAGCGGACAATTGAACTTAGCTGAATTTGAAAATATGCCTGATGATAAAATACGGGCTCAATTAGTGGCGCTTAAAGGAATAGGCAACTGGACGGCCGACGTTTACCTGATGTTTGTTTTACAACACCCCGACGTTTTCCCGATTGGTGACCTGGCTGTAGTAAATGCTTTGAAAAGTTTAAAAAAATTGCCGGCAACTATAAGCAGAGAAGATATATTATTGATGACAGAACAATGGAAACCTTATAGAACTATTGCCTCCATGTTACTTTGGCATTTTTATTTATCCAAACCTAAAAAAAAGTAGCTATTGATCATTTATTGATAACATCACCCTTTTATTAAAGCTTATAGTATCATGGGTTCCCTGCCTTATCAATTTGATGCGCAGGTCATCGGTTTGTTTTATTAAAGTATCGCCTTTGCCTATTTTCACATTAAAATCCCATATGGTGTAGTATAGGTTGTATTCGTAACCGTCAACAGTTACCCAGGGATATTTCTTAACGTCGTATCGTATATTATCTACTGCGCCACTAAAATGCCACTTGTTTACATTTTTCGACAAGGTTTTTCTTTTATAAACACTGAAAAATACCAGTATTACCACTACCGCTACAAGTAATAACGATTTATAATTATTGTTTAAATCCATGGCTTTCTGATGATAAAGTTAGGCTTCTTTTAACTTTCAAAAGACTTGATTACTGTATTTTAATTCGAAATTACGGTAAAAAGACAAACATTTAGCAAGGTATCGCAATAATTGAAACAATTTAATATAACCTACCGTAAACCATATAAGTTTAAATTTATTAGTTTGTTTTGGTTTTGATTAGTTAAAAGTTTATTAGCCCCATTGCCGTGGGGCTTTTTTATTTTTTAATTAACTATTGTACAACGTGTTGGCGGGCGCCAAGTAGCGTTTTTTATTCTTTGGAGCTATAAGATATTTTCATTATCCCACCCCATAATATCCATCATTCTTAAAAATTCCGGCTGTAAAGGGGCCGCTATCTGTATAGCTTTATTAGTAACCGGATGATTGAACGACAATTGCGAGGCATGCAACAGCATAGTATCCAACTCCCAACGCTCTTTAAATAACTTATTCTGCTTATTACAGCCATGTGTACGATCGCCGATTATGGGATGAAATATATGACTGAAATGTTTTCTCAATTGATGCATTCTTCCGGTTTCGGGATTAGCTTCAACTAATGAGTAGCGGGAGGTAGGGTGGCTACCTAACGGGACGTCAAGTTCAGCGCGGGTAAGCGTCTTATACCTGGTAAAGGCCTCCTGTAGTGTACCATTTTCCTTTCGTAAAGGGTAATCTATATCTTCCTCATCGTTTGTATAACCGCGAACTATAGCCAGGTATTTTTTATCTACCTTATTATCATAAAACTGTTGCTGCATCTGCCGTTCTACATCCTTACTCAAAGCAAACAGCAGTACGCCACCTGTTTTACGATCGAGCCGGTGCACGGGGAACACTTTACGGTTAAGCTGATCGCGCAATAGCTGCAGGGCAAATTCACTAGCATCCATGGCGATGGATGAACGATGCACCAGTAAGCCATGTGGTTTGTTGATAGCCACTAAATCGTCGCCCTGGTATACAATATCCAGTACAGTCATAAGCCTGGCTTAAGTTGAACCTTGTATAACAGCGGCTTTATTGTCTTGTGCAGCATTAATTTCTGGTGTATCTTTTAACAATTGCTTTTTAACCCAGCTATGCCTCAGTTTTTCTGAAGGCCGGTCGACAAATTTATAAACTAAATATGACGAAAGTATTGTTATACCAAGAAATGCTAAAGCATATGGAATGCGTGACAGTTTATCAATATTGGCAATAAGTAAATTATAGGGAACAACCCATACCCTATGCGATAGATAGAGCATAAATGACATTTCACCCAAAAACCTATCAAACTTGTTTGATAGGTTATGAACCGAGTTAATTAAAGCAGGAATAGCTGCAAAAATCATCACAAGACTCACAACTTTAAAATAACCGCTCTGATTTTGCAAAATTTTTGCTCTTAGGGATGGTATAATTAAATGAGCTGTAAAAATTAAGAACAGCATTGATAGTCCTATTATTTCAGCCTTTTTACCTAACCTTATTTTATTAAAGTATATGATAAACCCGATTAAAAACAGGAATAAATAGTAAAAAACGGTTTGTGATAAATTAACCTGGTTGTTTATCAAAATAGCACAGGAGACTAAAAAAAGCAACCCGGTTAATAAATAAACAAATTGCTTTTTATCTTTTAAAAAATAAAAAAACAGCGGAAATAAAAGGTAAAACTGCAATTCAATATCCAATGACCACGCCGTGCCGATTATTTGAACCTTACTTTGCGCATATCCCAAAATTGCCAGGTTGGAAATAAAAAATATCGCCTTGTGAAACGTTTGTAAATGAGATAAATTAACAAATAAGTTATAATGGACTATGAGATTTGTAATTATTGCTAAAACGGTAAAAATATAAAAGGTGGGTAATAGCCGCCAAAGCCTGCTAATGTAAAACACCTTTAATGCATTTTGCGTTTTTGAATATTCTTTCTCATACATCAACGATATCCAATAACCACTTAAAATAAAAAAACAACCTACTGCAAAAGGGCCAAGGAATATAGTTTGACTGATATGGAATAAAATAACCATAAAAGCCAAAATAAACCTCGTTTGTCCGGGTTTTAGCATATGAAATATTTAATGGGTATTTTAACGGATTACACCCATTAAAGTTGTTTTTTTAAGCATTAAATAACCCATTTCTTTCCTGCTCCTGGTAGTCCTGAACCGTTTCTATCGCATTATCAATCACATCGCTCAAAGCAACAATAAATGATCCGGGTTTGGCTAGCTCCATAGAGTGCTTAATGGCATCAACCTCGTTAGGAATAATTTCAAATATTTGATCTGCATTAACTGATTTAATACCCTCTATCAACAGCGACACGATGTTTTCGGCAGTGCGGCCACGCAGGTGTTTTTCCTGGCGCAGAATAATGTAATCAAACATCTCGGCCGATATTTTCCCTAATTCGCGGATATCCTCGTCTCTTCTGTCGCCGGTGCCTGCTATAATACCAATTTTCAGTGGCGAATCGATATGCTTTAAAAACTCTTTAATGCCTTGGAACCCAGCTGGATTGTGGGCAAAATCAATCATAAAGCGGAAATCCTTGAAATTGAAAATATTCATGCGGCCTGGTGTTTGGGCAGCCGAAGGGATAAAGGTTTCCAGTGATATTTTGATATCTTCTGTCTTAAAGTCGTAAAGGAAGGTTGCCAATGTAGCCGCCAGTACGTTTTCAATCATAAACGGAACGGTGCCGCCAAAAGTGATCGGGATAAGCGTAGTTCTTTGCACACGTATTTTCCAATCGCCTTTTAAAATGGTGATAAACCCATTTTCATAAATGCAGGCTATTCCACCTTTACGGCAATGCGATTTTATAATCGGGCTATTTTCATTCATGCTAAAATAGGCCACCTTGCAGGCAGCGCTCTTTCCTATCTTCACACAATGCACATTATCGGCATTTAAAACAGCCCAGCCATCTTTCTTTATCGAATCAACCACCACATTTTTAACCCGCGCCAAATCATCCAGGGTATGAATGTCAGCAAGGCCCAGGTGATCTTCCTGAATATTGGTTATTACGCCAATATCGCAAGAGCCAAATCCTAAACCGGCACGTAAAATACCTCCGCGCGCAGTTTCCAGCACTGCAAAATCAACGGTAGGGTCTTTTAAAATAAATTCTGAGCTTACCGGTCCGGTGGTGTCCCCCTTAATCATCATGGTATTTTGCACATAGATACCATCGGATGTGGTAAAACCAACCCTGTGTCCATTGTTTTTTACGATATGGGCAATTAAACGGGTGGTGGTAGTTTTACCATTGGTGCCGGTAATAGCTATAATTGGAATACGCGCTGATTTTCCAGGGGGATATAGCATATCTATAACATGCCCGGCAACGTTGCGCGGCAGGCCCTCACTTGGTGCAATATGCATCCTGAAACCCGGTGCGGCGTTTACTTCCAGCACCACTCCCCCATTTTCGGTTAAAGGTTCGGTGAGGTTTTGCGCCATAATATCAATACCGCAAATATCCAGACCGATTATTTTGGAGATCCGTTCGCAAATAAATACGTTTTGCGGATGTACATGGTCAGTAACATCAATAGAAGTCCCCCCGGTACTCAAATTAGCGGTTGATTTAACAAATACTTTTTCGCCTTTAGCAGGTACGGTATCCAGCGTATAGCCTTTCTTTTCAATTAGGTCAAGGGTATCTCTGTCGATAGTAATTAAAGTCAACACTTTTTCGTGACCATAACCTCTGCGTGGATCTTCATTTTCCTTCTCAATTAATTCCTTTATAGTTAGTATGCCATCACCTTTAACATGAGCCGGATCACGCAAAGCCGCTGCAACCATTTTATTGTCAATTACTAAAACTCTAAAGTCATAGCCGGTAACAAAACGCTCTACAATTACCCTGCGAGATATTTTGGCAGCATGTTCATAAGCTGCCACAGCATCTTCGCGAGTGCGGATATTGATGGATATGCCGCGGCCGTGGTTGCCATCCAGCGGTTTAAATACTAAAGGGAAGCCTACTCTTTTGATGGCTTCGTCAACGCCTTCCAATGATGATATAGTTATGCCTTTTGCTACCGGAATAGCCTGCTCCTGCAGCATGCGCTTGGTTTCGTCTTTATTACTGGCTATATCAACGGCTATGCTGCTGGTTTTTTCGGTCATGGTAGCGCGGAAGCGAACCTGATTTTTGCCATACCCCAGCTGCACCAATGATTGATTATTTAACCTTATCCAGGGAATATTTCTTGAAATAGCTTCCTCAACAATTGAACCCGTGCTGGGGCCGAGCCGGGTATTCTCCCTAATTTCGCGCATCTGCTGCACATCGTGCTCCAAATCATAATCAACGCCCTGTATTAAAGCTTCAGCTATCCGTACCGAAGCCTCGGCGGCATATACGCCTACCTTTTCTTCCAGATAGGTAAAAACTACGTTGTATATCCCCGGCGACTTGGTTTCACGTGTGCGGCCAAAACCGGTATCCATGCCCGCCAAACTCTGTATTTCCAGTGCAATATGTTCAATAACGTGCCCCATCCAGGTGCCATCAATAACACGCTGAAAAAAACCACCCGGAACACCCGGCGAGCAACGATGGGTATACAGGCTTGGCATCAGCTTTTCAAGACGTTCGTAAAAACCTGTTATGGTATTAGTAGGGCGCTGTTCCATATCTTCCAGATTCAATCGCATCTGTATTAACTTTTGGCGGCTTACACTCCAGATGTTCGGCCCGCGCAGCACTTGTATATTTTCAATTTTCATAGACGATTGCAATTTTTATTTGGAGGGGGTAAATTCTTTCTAAAACTAAAAAACTTAATACGCTTATTATATTTTTTACGATAAAAAAGGCATTATTATTTATAATAGCCTGCCTTTATGGTGGTTTTTATTTTAATTTGTATTGTGGAGTTGGCAATGATGACCGGTTAACAAAATAAATGGACGAAAGTGTCGGCCTATATCGACTTGAATAGGCTTCATATAAAAAATACAAAAGAAATGAGTGTTCCGAAGGGTAAATTGATAATAATAGGTGGCGCGGTTGATATGGGTTCGAACCTAAGCCAGCAAGAAGACATTGTTAAACCTAATTATCTCAAATTTTTTGAACAGGGCATTTTAAAGCGCATCATTACAGAATCGGAAAGAAAAGCTGACTCTGTTATTGAAGTAATTACAACGGCATCACAGATTCCTGAACTGGTAGGCGTTGAATATAATAATGCCTTTCATCAATTAAACGTTACCCGTGTTGGCGTGCTTGATATTAAAACAAGGGAAGACGCAGGTAAAAAGGAATATCTGGATCGTATCAGAAAAGCCGATGTGGTGATGTTCAGCGGCGGGGACCAATTACGTTTGAGCTCTATTTTTGGAGGAACCGAATTTTTAAATATCCTGAAGTCACGTTATCAAAATGAAAACTTTGTAATTGCGGGTACATCCGCCGGGGCCGCCGCCGCATCAACCAATATGATTTATCGCGGTCAAAGTAACAAGGCGCTGATAAAAGGCGAAGTGCAAATTACCGCAGGGCTAGGTTTTATAGACTCTGTTATAATTGATACCCATTTTGTACAGCGCGGGCGCATCGGCAGGTTATTATATGCTGTAGCCAGTAACCCCGGCATGCTGGGGATTGGACTTGGGGAAGATGCCGGGCTGCTAATAACCGAAGGCACTATGATGGAAGCCATTGGCTCGGGCCTCACCATATTGGTTAATGGCCGCAAAATGGCCGAGACCAACATTTATGATGTGGAAATGGGTTCGCCTGTGTCTATAAAAAATATGCGGGTAAGCGTAATGTCTATTTTTGACAAATATGATTTGCTGCAAAACCAATTAAATATCAAAAAAAGCGTTAAAGTTGATGATGGTGTGTTTATTGCACCGGGTAACGATAATCTGTAAAAAGAGCGGCTAGTGATTAGAGATTGAAGATCAGGCAAAAGTTTTAACCTGGTTTGTTATACTTTCTGATTTTGCTACGCTTAAATCTCAAATCTGTCTAAAGTATGAAGTTGATTATTCACGGAGGGTTCTTTAGCGAATCGCAAACCAATCAGGAAATTAAGAAAGCAAAACAGGATGCACTGGCCGAAATAGCAAAGGCCGGCTATAAATACCTGCAAAGCCATACCGCAGTTGAAACTGCTGTTTATACGGTAGGCTTACTGGAAGATTGTGATCTTTTTAATGCGGGCACCGGTTCTCAAATTCAAAGTGACGGTAAGATCCGCCTAAGTGCATCGCTGATGGATGGTAAAACGATGCGATTTTCGGGTGTAATCAATATAGAAGATATTAAGAATCCTATTTGCGTTGCCGAAAAGTTGTTAAACTATGAGGACCGTGTTTTGAGCGGCAAAGGCGCAAAAGAATTTGCCCGCGAAAACGGCTTTGGTTATTATAACCCCGAAACACCTCAGCGGCGTAAAGAATATGAAAAAAAACTGAGTGATTCTATCCGATTAGGAACCGTGGGCTGCGTAGCGCTCGATCTTTATGGCAACCTGGCGGCAGCAACATCAACCGGTGGAAAAGGTTTTGAAATCCCCGGCAGGGTGAGTGATTCTGCTACAACGGCAGGTAATTATGCCAATGCTTTTGCGGGTATATCATGCACCGGCGTGGGCGAAGATATTGTGAGCGGTGCCCTGGCTTCAAATATTGTTACCCGTGTAACGGATGGTATGCCACTTGCACTGGCCAGTGGAAAATCGCTTAATGAATTAAAACCTTTTGATGGATTTGCCGGCATTATTGGCTTATCCGCAACCGGCGAAGCTTATCATGCCGATACCCACCCTTATATGGTATGGGCCCTTTGTGATGGTGAAGTGGAAGTGTTTGCTTAAAATGGATTCACTCTTCAATTTGTAACAAAAATATTTCTGTTGACAAATAGCTTTTATTTTACATAAGTTTACATTTTGTCACTTAATTAAGTATCGACTATATATATGACCTCATTTTTTAAAACAGGGCAAAACCTGTTCGTCTCCGCGTTAGCAATTGCTATTCTCGCAAATTCGTGCGCAACAAAAAAACAGGCTGTAACACCTACAGTTACCATTAAAACTACTTCAACCGCAGCCGGATCAACAGCTACCGCTACCGTGGGTCCAGCAAAAAAAGAAGGAATTAAAAAATTCAGCGATGTTATCCCGGCCAAAACCAAAGTTGATAAGGGACTTTTTAACACCTACAAAGTTGATGGCAAGTATTATTTTGAGATACCCGACTCGTTGCTTAACCGCGAGATGCTGATGGTAACCCGCCTGGCAAAAACTCCTGCGGATGTTAAAGTATCCAACCAGCAATATGGTGGCGAGGAGTCGAACGATCAGGTTTGGAAATGGGAACGTCACGACAAGCAGATTTTTATAAAAGTACCAAGCTATTCTATTAGAGCCGATAGTACTTCTGATATGTACCGCTCGGTTAAAAACTCAAATCTGGATGCTATACTGGCTTCCTTTGATATAAAAGCTTTTAATAAAGACACCACCGGTGTGGTAATTGATGTAACCGATTTTTACAATGGTGACATTGCTGCCATTGGTATATCTGACGAACTAAAGAAAGCCTATAAAGTTTCAGGGCTTGATAACTCACGTTCATACATCGATACCATAAAGAGCTTCCCGATAAACATTGAGGCCCGTGTTTTAAAAACTTATCGTGCAGCAGAATCACCAACCGATAATACCAATGCAGCCGTAACATTTGAGTTAAATACATCCATGCTTTTATTGCCAAAAATGGCTATGAAAGCGCGTTTAAGTGATGACAGGGTTGGCTTTTTTGGACAACACCAAACAGATTATGGTACAGACGCTCAAAAGGCTGAAGTAACCGCATACATACACCGCTGGAAACTGGAACCAAAAGATGAAGCTGCTTATGCTCGCGGTGAATTGGTTGAACCAAAAAAACAAATTGTTTTTTATATTGATCCGGCGACGCCAAAAAAATGGGTCCCATATTTAATACAGGGAGTTAACGACTGGAATGTTGCTTTTGAGACTGCCGGTTTTAAAAACGCTATTGTTGGCAAAGAAGCGCCAACAGCAAAAGAAGATCCGGATTTCAGCACAGAAGATGCCCGCTATAGCGTTATCAGGTATTTTGCATCTGATGTAGAGAACGCTTATGGCCCTCACATTTCAGACCCGCGTACAGGCGAAATATTGGAGAGCCATGTGGGCTGGTACCATAACGTTATGGAGTTATTGCGCAACTGGTACTTTGTACAAACAGCTGCCTCAAACGCCGATGCCCGTCATGCTAAATTTACTGATGAACAAATGGGCGAACTGATTCGCTTTGTTTCATCGCATGAAGTGGGACACACTTTAGGTTTACCACATAACTTTGGATCAAGCTATGCTTACCCGGTTGATTCGTTAAGATCGAAATCATTTACCGACAAACACGGCACGGCTCCTTCTATTATGGACTATGCCCGTTTCAATTATATTGCACAGCCCGGCGATGGCGTAACTCATTTTTACCCGCAAATTGGCGAGTATGATAAATGGGCCATTAAATGGGGCTATAGCTGGTTTCCTGGCAATAAATCTGCAAAACAAGAAAAAGAACTACTGGATGCCTGGGTAAAAGAAAAAGCCGGCAATCCACTTTATTATTATGGCAGACAAGGCACTTCGCTCGATCCGCGCCTACAAAGCGAAGACCTTGGCGATAATGCCATGAAAGCAGGCACCTATGGTATTGCCAACCTAAAACGCATATTACCAAATATTGAAACCTGGACCTATCAAAAAGGTGAAGGCTATGCTGATTTGTCGGAAATTTATCTGGAAGTTTTAACCCAATATCAAAGATACATGGGGCATGTTGTTACCAATATTGGCGGCATGAATGAAAACTTTAAAACTTACGACCAAACAGGAGCCGTTTATGATTTTGTAAGCAAAAGCAGACAAAAAGAGGCTGTATTATTCTTCAATCAACAGCTTTTCAGCACACCACTTTGGCTGATAGATAGCCATGAGTTAAGCAAATTTGACAATGGCTTAATGCTTACCCGCATTAAAGGAGTACAGACAAATACACTGGCAAACATATTGGCCCCATGGAGATTGGCCCGTATGTATGACAACGAAACCAAAAATGGCTTAGGTGCTTACACCGTCGCTGATTTATTTACCGACCTGCGCACAGGCATTTTTGTTAATGGAAAACCCGATGCATTTAAACGCAACCTGCAACGTGGTTATGTTGAAGACTTAAAAAGCCTGCTTAATGATGATCTTACCCGGGTTTACCCAGGCATTACCCCGGCGCAGTTAGCCAGTTTTGGTTTAACACCTATCAATATTGTGCTATCTGACATCAGGCCAATGGTTCGTGCCGAATTGAAACTGATTGATGCCCGTTTGCCAAAAGGCGGCGATGCCATAACAGCTGCTCATTATGCAGATCTTCACTTGCGTATAAAAGAAGCATTAAACCCAACCAGGCCAATTGTAAATGTGCCTGCAGCAGGCGGTGGCAGGGGATTAACAGATGAACCGGCTAACGACAAAATGGAACCCGATTCTTATTAAAGAGTTGTAATTATCTAACCATCAAAAAAAGAAGTCCTGTTATTCACATAGCAGGACTTCTTTTTTGATCGATATATTGTACCTTTGCACCCACAAAAACCTTACACGTACTTTATCATTTTAACTGACTAATATTTTCGAAAAAGGCTGTCTGGAGATCGAGTAATGATTTAACGATAATCACTTCTCCATAAGCATCAAAGCAAAGGAATTTTGAATTTTTAAGATCATCATTCTTCGCGTTTTCAAAAAAATTAAATGTTTCAAAAAAGTAGTGATTGGTAGTGATGTTGTTCTTATCATTTGTTTGCGATCCATTAAGGCTAAAACCAATGGAATCTATCCAATGATGAATTTTGGAATGCAGTGATAAATTCGTTTTAGTCATAAAAGATTTTTTAAGAAATAAAGCGAAAAAGGCAATGATTTGGCTATATAAATATTATTTACACATTGATAGCCAAAAAGTTTTAATCATCTGCAAAAAAATCCCCACAATTGTTAATTGATTTTGCGCATTCTACGCTTGTTTTATTACGTAGGTATCAAGTAAAATATTATAAAGCGTGTGAATTTGTAACCAAACGTTAAAACTTACGTAGAAAGTGGTGTATTTGAGAAATTATCTAGAGGCTATAATAAAATTACAAAATAAAAATATGAAACCAATTAGACTTATAATCCCTGTGTTATTTACATGCCTGGTTGCAATAACCGCATGTAAAAAAGATAAAACACCTGGCCCATCAGGCGCAACGGGAGCCACTGGTGCTACAGGCGCAACGGGTGCGACAGGTGCTACCGGCCCACAAGGTGCTACCGGCCCATCTGGCGGACCAGTTGGAGCTACTGGTGCAACGGGAGCCACGGGAGCCACGGGTGCTACTGGCGCAACAGGTGCTACGGGTGCTACAGGCGCTACTGGGTCAAGTGGGACTGGAACCGCAGGTGCTACTGGCGCAACCGGAGCTACGGGGGCAACAGGCGCGACTGGAGCCACAGGTGCTACAGGATCCGCTGGTGCAACAGGTGCGACGGGATCTGCTGGTGCTACGGGGGCAACAGGAGCTACCGGCGCAACAGGTGCTACTGGAAATGCTAACGTACAGAGTTATGTATTAACTGCGCAAAGCGTTTTCACAATTGGTTTAACAACATTAAATATACCGGCAATTACACAAGACATTATTGACGAAGGTGTGATAATGGTTTACATGAGAAACACCGGCACATCAGGAACCTGGTATTCTCTTCCATACTCTGAAAGCGGCAATACTGTTGACGTTAGCGACATGGGAGTTGGATATGTTAATCTTAAAGCCAATTTTACACAAATGAATGCTTTTGACTTTAGGGTAGTAGTTATTTCGGGCTCGGGCCTTACAGCCTTAAGAGTTCGCAATCCATCTCTTAACCTAAGCGATTATAATGCAGTTTCGAGAGCTTTACACTTGTCAACAAACTAAATAGTTTTCAATCTATAATACTATAACTGAAAGCCTCCCGGAATCCGGAAGGCTTTTTGCATTATACAACCTGTGGCTTATTGTAACAATGATATGATTATTAAACATTTAACATTTAACAAATAAACATTTGCGTTTTATTTGTGTCTGATTGATATTGTTAAAACTTTAAACACTACTTAAACTATCTATGAGATCATTGATACCCCTTTTTATAATTATTTTTCTGTCTGCATCATACGCTTACGCGCAGAACGGCAGGGAGGTACATGGAACTGTTATTGATTCAACCAAACTTACATTACCCGGAAGCGCAATAACATTAACTTCCGACAAGGCCGATAGCGTTACCACAACCGCCGATGCAAATGGAAAATTTGTATTTACCGGCGTTATGGGAAGTAAATTAGTAATCTCGATAACATCAATCGGGTATCAAAAACTAAGGCGGCATTATACTTTAGATAATACGAATGGCCCTGCTGATTTGGGTATCATAATTTTAAAATCTGAATCAAAAATGCTCAACCAGGTAACTATAGTTGGAGTTATACCAATAACATTAAAGGAAGATACCGTTGAGTATAAGGCCAGTGCATTTAAAGTGCGAGAAAATGCCCCTGTTGAGGATTTGATTAAAAAACTGCCGGGTGTGGACGTTGATGTAAATGGAAACATTACCACACAAGGAAAACAGGTAACAAAAGTACGCATCAACGGTAAAGATTTTATGGGAGGCGACGTGCAGAGCGTCACAAAGAATTTGCCGGCCGATGTTGTTGAAAATGTTCAGATGATTGATGATTATGGCGATCAAGCAAATTTAACGGGTGTTAAAACAGGTGAGCCTGATAAAATAATGAACATCACCATCAGAAAAGATAAAAACTACGGATATTTTGGACAAGCTACCGTTGGCGACGGTGAAGACGCACTACCGCAAAGCCAGGGCATTCCTGATCAAAACAGGTACATAGGTTCAGTTAATGCATTTAACTTTAATGGGGATCAGCAAATTGCCTTACTGGGGAGCATTAATAATACTAATGTAAATACCTTTAGCTTTGGCAGCACAAACGGTGGCGGTGGCGTTGGTGGTGGCGGCGGTCGTGGAAACGCAGCCCGTGGCGGAGCTAATAACGGCAGCCTTATCACCACTCAAAACGGTTTAACAGATGCCCATTCAATCGGCGCCAATTTCCGCGATCAATGGGGCAAGTCTCTTTCTGTTTACGGCAGTTATAGCTTTTCTGACAATAGCGTATCTACTAACACCCTCACCAATCAACAAAATACTTCGCCGGTTAACCCTTCAACACAAAATCAAAACAGTGTTGAAAATGACAAGAATATTAATCACCGGTTTACCTGGAATATGGAGTATAAACCGGATACTATTAATTATTTAAAAATTACGCCCACCTTTTCTTACGCAGGCACAACTACTAACGAAAACGAAGGTGTTAATTTAGTAAGAAGTGGCACCAGAGGTGATACAACCGCCTACAACTCTTTAACAAATGCCAACTCGCAGGCACCTACTTATGGATTAACGGTTTTGTTTAATCATAAATTCAAGCGTCGTCATAATTTAAGTATTAACGTTACTTTAAATTCGGCACCAAGCTGGGCCTACCAAAACCCGATTTATGATTATACACAGGGTGTTCCTACGGCTCCGCTTAATCAAATGGTTAATACTTATAGTCGCACCAATAGTTACGGTACAACTGTATCCTATCTTTTGCCAATTGGGAAGCTTTCTTATCTTGAATTTAACTATGCGCTCAACTATTCTGTTACAACTAACAATAAGCAAACAGATACGTTATTTGACCCGGCAAGTTTTGCATTCAGAAGCGATAGTGCTTTAACCAACTTATATAATTATACATTTATCACCAATAAATTTGGTTTAAATTATCGTTTTATACAAAAGAAATACAACTATACGCTGGGTATAGCTGCTCAGCCCGGTACTTTAGATGGCAATTCAGAAACTACAGGAATTAATACGCATGTAACAACATTTAATATTATACCAACCGCCAGATTTGTTTATAATTTTTCAAGGAGCAGAAACTTCACCGTAAATTATAACGGATCGAGCAGTACGCCGAGCTTTTCGCAATTACAACCGGTTACTGACTTTTCAAATGCGCTGTATCCAGTAGAAGGTAATCCAGATTTAAAACCCCAGTTTACCAATAATTTTTCCATCAGGTATAACAACTTTAGTTTTGCCACAGGCGATATATTTTTTGCGAGCATACAGTATCAGGCTATATCAAATTACGTAGCTACCAATACTACCACCTACCCAAGCCATTATACGCCCGATCCAAGATTTCAGAACACCATTTTAACTCAATATTTAAATACCAGCGGCTACAATACCACCTCTGCACAGTTAACCTATGCCAAGCCCTGGGACAACCGTAAATTCACATTATATTTTAGAGGTACAGCAACTTATGCCAATAATGTAGGTTTTTTAACCAGTGTGGATTCAATCGCCCCAGGTCAATATAAATCTACAATGGAAAAAAACTTAGCCAAGAACTTGCAGTTTACGCCGCAGTTACAATTCAGGGTTGATATAACCGATGTAATTGACGCACAGTTTTTAACCAATTACGCTATCAACAAAACCAACAACTCGGTTCAAAATGATATCACCAATGGTACATCAAACGTTCGCACGTGGAACGTGGGCCTTAACGGAAAAAACTATTTTGGCGACTGGACCTTTAGCTACGACTATACCAAGGCAACCAATTATGGCTATGCCTCAAACTTACAGGTTACCAACCCTAACATTTTAAACTTATATGTTGAACGCAGGTTCATGAAAGACCACAGAGGTACTATTCGCCTTTCGGCATTTGACTTGTTTAACGAAAATACCGGATTCACATCAACCCAAACAGCCAGTTCAATAACCGAAACACGTGTTAACAGGCTTGCCCGCTATTATTTAGCAACCTTCACTTTAAGATTGCAAAAATTTGCAGGCAAAGTACCTACTCAGGATAACGGCATACGTGGATTCAGAAGAAATGGCGGCGGCGGTGGTCCTGGTGGCGGCGGCCCTGGCGGCCCATCAGGAGATCAATAAAAACGAAAAGCTCCCTGTTTTATGAACAGGGAGCTTTTCGTTTTTATTGATTTTTATTACTGTGCGCTGCTTAGCAAAACATTATTGATAACGCGCTCCAACTCTTCCAAATCAAATGGTTTTGCCAGGTATGTTTCGGCACCTGCATGATTGGCAAGTAATTGAATATCGCTATTAGCCGAAAAATATATTACCGGTATATTTTTCAGATCCTCATTCTTTTTAAGGGTTTGGGTTGCAATAATGCCGCCATCGTCGGGGATCCAGTTATCCATCAAAATCACTGCAGGTAAAATGGCCGAAACTTTTTCTACAATATTATTGCAATCGGTAAAGGCATGTACGGTCCAACCTTGCTCTTCTAAAATAAAGCTGCAAATGGAAAGGATGTCTTCGTCATCGTCAAATATGATGATCTTTTTATCAGGGTTATTCATTGGTGTCGTGATTGGTGAAACTATGAATTTCATTTTACAAAAACAAATAATTTTATAGTTTCGGCAAATTCGTTCTAATTTAATTTCACCCAAATTTTTAGTTAATAAAAACTACTCTCTCAATATCTTTTCCAATAAACACTCACTTATATCAGACTGATAATTAAGTGTTTTAATAATAAAAATTGCGTAAAAACACGCTTGACTGATATATTAATTACAAATAAATTTAAATAATAAATCAAACTATCATGGCAGCGTTTATCACAGCATTTAATATCACCATGCAAACCGAGGGCGGATATAATCCGGGCCAGGGCGAAGCAGAAACCTATATGGGGGTTGACCGTTCCCAAAACCCCAACTGGAGCGGATGGGTTATTATTACAGCAATAAAAGCCGCCAACCCCGGCTCCAGTGTAAACACACTGGATAGCCTATTTGAAAAAAACGCCGATTTGCAAACCGACGTACAAAGTTTTTATAAAACAAACTATTGGGACACTTTGCAATTGGATACCGTAAACGATCAGCAAGTTGCAAATGCACTGTTTGATTGCTCGGTAAATCCTTGTATCATCAGCGCCTCAAAAGCTGCCCAAATTGCCTGCAATACAGTTACTCCAGGCGCTGTAGGTGTTGATGGGCAGGTAGGCTCTTTAACTATCGCCGGTATAAATAAACAGACACCCAGCCTTTTTGTTACCGCATTTAACGGCATCAGGGTTGCCAATTATTACCAGCGGGTAAGCCTAACGCCGGCCGATAAACAATGGTTAAGCAGCTGGCTTGGCAGGTGCAAGCCATATGCCCAGGGAAACGCCTGAATGAATTAACCGCCCGAAAAAGTACTATTTGCTGTCATTATTCTTAATATTTGGTTTTTTTCGTCCCTTATCAACCCATCCAAGCCAAATTATTTTTAGATTTATCAAATATTAAATGAGTATGTGATTTAGCTCTACCGGATCTGCTGCTATCTTTTAAAACCGGCAACTATGCTGACACCATTATCGTAGTAATTAATAATATTTGAAACAACCTGTACTTTTCCCTATGGTAATTAAAAATTGGGCGATAAAATTCTTCGCTATTGGAGTAATTTTAACTTTCTGCTGTAAGCTAACCTATGCTCAAGTTATTTACCAGCCCTATTCTTATCAGTTTTACCAGAAACTGAATGATCAGCTTTACTTCGATAATACCAACTTACATACCGCCGTTAAGCCTTACCTTATAAGCGACGCTAATGCACTAAGAACCACATATGATTCGTTGATGAATTTAGGAGTTGATAGCAGCCGTAAAAGCTGGTTGAGCCGTAAGTTATTTAACGAACATGGTTTCGATGATCGTAATAAGGAATTCACTTTTTATGCCGATTATCTGCCCGATTTGTTGATCGGAAAAGATCTGAGCGGCAAAAAGAGTACTTACCTGAACACACGTGGTTTTCAGGTAGGTGGTACTATCGGAACAAAATTCTTTTTTTATACCAGCGCTTATGAAAATCAGGGTACTTTCCCTGAATATTTGACCGATTATATCCACACCACAGGCATGGTGCCGGGCCAGGCGCTTGAGTTTACGTTAGGAACACCAGACTGGTCATATGCCACAGGCCTGATTGGCTATAATCCCACAAAATCAATCAGCCTGGTGATGGGGGTTGATAAAACCTTCATCGGCGATGGATATCGTTCTTTATTATTATCAGATTTTTCTGCCAATTACCCTTTATTCCGGATAACCTTTAATCTGGGTAAAAAGGTACAATACATGGCCATGTGGTCGCTATTACAGGATCAAACGGCAACTACATTCCCAGATCAGCATGCACCATACAGAAAAAAATGGGCTGCCTTCCATTATATCGACTGGACAATAAGCAACAGGGCATCGCTGGGCTTTTTTAATGCCATAATTGCTGCCGAATCGGACGACGACGGCACCAATCACCCTTTTGATGTTAATTTTATTAACCCGATATTTTTTTCAAAAGCCCTGGCACCATCGACCCAAATACCCGATCACACTTTATTCGGCTTTAACGGCAAATACAAGGTGTTAAACAAAACCACCCTGTATGGGCAACTATTGTTTGACCAACAATCTGCTCCGGCTAACACCGGCACAGAATACGGCTACCAGTTAGGCTTCCGTGGTGCCGATTTGTTTAAAGTGCACGCGCTGAATTACCTGGTTGAATATAATACGGTTAAGCCTTATACCTATTCGCATCAATATCCACTAGTAAATTATACCCAATATAACGAACCACTTGGCGATCCGTTTGGTGCCGATTTTAAAGAAATAGTGGGCCTTTTAAATTACTCTATTGGCAAGTTTGATTTTCAGGGCGAATTGAATTATGCCAAACTGGGTGTAAATTATGACAATGTAAATTACGGAAGCGACATATTAATACCTGCAGTTATTACACCGGGAACAGTAATTGGCCAAGGCACAAATACCAGTTTTAAATACGCTGAAGGTAAAGTTGCTTATTTAATCAACCCGAAATATAATTTAAGATTTGAACTGGGATTGGTATATCGCGATGAAACAAGCAGTATAACCAGCAGCAAAACAACCTGGGTAACCTTTGGATTGCGAAGCACCTTCAGGGATCTTTATACAGATTTTTAATTGAACAGACTGCAATTAATGGGTCAAACAAAACAAAAACAACTTCTAACTGAAATTATGCATTTGCTCAATAAATATAAAAAAGGTTTAATCATATTGGCCATAACCATATCAGCCATAAATATGGCTACGGCACAGTCTGATTACCAACCTTATTCTTATCAGTTTTATCAAAAATTCAGTGCTGACCTGTACAGCACCGATACCCGCATACACACGGCTATAAAACCTTATTTCGTTGACGATAGCTTAATAAAAAAGACCTATGACTCCCTGATGAATGTTGGAGTAAAACAACGCTCAACCTGGCTGGGCCGTAAGGTGTTTAATGAGCATCAGATTGATGTTAAAGGCGGTAATTATACCCTATATGGCGATTTCCTGCCGGATGTAGGTGTGGGTCGTGATTTTTCGGGCCATACCTCAGTGTGGAATACTACCATAGGCTACCAGATGGGTGGCAGCATTGGTAACAAATTCTCCTTTTATGGGAGCATTTATGAAAACGAGGCGCAGTTTCCCACCTATATTACACAACTGATAAATAGTTCTTATTATATCCCGGGTGAAGGGAAAGACTTGAATCCGGGCCAAAACACCAAAAATTGGCTTTACTCTTCGTTCCTATTGTCATACACACCTATTAAGTACGTAAATTTTACTTTGGGGAAGGATAAAACGTTTATTGGCGATGGCTATCGCTCCATGCTGCTGTCTGATTTTGCATCCAACTATCCGTTCTTTAAAATCAACGTAACACTGGGCAATGTTAAATACATGACCATGTATGCATTTATGGATGATCCGAACGCGCCTAAAATACCAGGCGATAACAGCACTCGCAAAAAATGGGGTTATTTTCAATACGTAGACTGGAATGTGAGTAAAAGATTTTCGGTCGGCTTGTTCCAAAACGTAATGGCGGCAACACGTGACTCAACAGGACAAAAACGAGGATTTGATCCCAGCCTGGCTAGTCCGTTCATCTTTTTGCCAACTATGAACAACAGCGAACATGACCCGGATAAGAATTTATTGGGATTGACATCAAAATTTAAAATATTTAACAAAACCATTCTTTACGGCCAGTTTGCATTAAATGAGTTTCGCGCGCAGGATTTCTTTAGCAGTGACGGCGCTTACACCAATAAATTTGGATTTCAGCTAGGTGTGCGCGGTGCGGATTTATTTCATGTACAGGGATTGAACTATTTGGCCGAATACAATTCAGCCAAACCATATACTTATTCGTCATTTGATCAAACCAGTAATTATAGCCAGGATGACCAGCCGCTTGCCGATCCGTTTGGCGCCAACTTCCGCGAGTGGGTAGGTATATTAAACTATTCGGTAGGACGATTTGATTTCCAGGGGCAATTAGATTACGCTTATTTTGGACTGGACGTTGATGGCCTGGATTATGGGCAGAATATTTTCATTTCCTATAATGATGCCGTTCATAAATTCGGCAATTACCTGGGTCAGGGCTTAGCTACAGATTACTATTATGCGCAAGGCAAAGTAGCTTATTTGCTAAACCCAAAATACAACCTGCGCCTTGAATTTAGCGCGCTATACAGAGACGAAAAAAACAGCATGTTTAACGCAAAAACAACCCTGTTTACTATCGGCTTACGCAGCTCATTCCGCAATATTTATACTGATTTTTAAGCAGCCTCGCCTAAACGGCGAAACCCTCATGAATGCCGTAAAGAATAAACGCGGGCGAAGCTAAAAGTCTCTCCGCCAACTGGCGGAGGAGATTTAGAGGGGGCCTATTTAATGGTTATCCATTTTTCAGGCAGGTTCCATCCGCTTATAGCTACCTCTGCATTGGCCACCGGCAGATTATAATCTATTATTACCTTTTTCGCTTCACCGGGTAAAACAGATACATAGTTATCCGAATAAAAAACCGGAAGTATCCTCTTTTTTGTTACCGGATTAATTAATGACAGTCTGTTAAAAAAGGCAACGGGAGCATTTTTGCTGTTGCTCAACGTAACTTCTACTTTCCCTTTTGCAATTTGCTTTACCGAAACAGACAATTGCGCCGCTTTCATTTCCTGCAAGCCCGAATAGTTTCCGGTATTATCAGGCAACCAGTAAAAGTTATCGCTAATGATCTTATTGCTAGCATCAATTAACCGCAATGATAAAAACACACCTTTGCTATTACTTGCTTCTGCAACTGCTTTTTGAATATTAGTGACAGCTGCCGAGCCTGTTGTTACAGAGTCTTTATAGATCTTAGCTAATGACGTTTCCGCTCCATTAATATCAAACAACTTTACCGAAACGGTGATTTTTTGTTTAGCCTTAAAGGTGTTATTAACTGTACTCACTGTACCATCAATGGCATTATACATAATATGTACCGGTTCGCTCCCGCTGTGTAAACCGTATAGGCAGGCATTGGGGTCAAGATAATAATCATACATCTGCCCGCGCATGGCTGTCCAAGGGTTTTGTGTTTTCCAGATAATTACTCCGGTATACCAATCCCACATATGTGAGCTAAAACCTTCCATTAAACCACGGTACTGATCATAATTTACCAGCTGCGCTTTAGCTGCAAAATCAGCCACATCTTTAGGTTTGCCATAATTATCAGTATAGTGATACCCGATATAGGTATGGTACTCCCAAACAGAATCATACTTCACCTTGCCTTTACCATCCTCTTCTTCCGGAATAACCAGGTTAGCCGCCGGGATAAATCTTTTTAATGACTCTATATCGCCTATACCTACTGAACCTACTTCTGAGTTAAACGGATAAGTTCTGTGCTGCCAAAAAGTTGATAAGGGTTGTATTCCGTAAGGCCCATCACTATTGACACCTGTTGAATCCTGCGACATGGCAGTCGAATTAGAAAATTCAACAAACCAGCGTGTATTGTCCAGCTTAGGCATAATGGTATCGCGTATAGCGGCTAAAATATCATCAGGCGGAGTAATTTCATTACCACCGCACCAGATGGCTAAGGAAGCATAGTTACGCAGCATTTTTACCTGGTCTTTTACCGATTCTAAAAACAGCGGGTGATTATCAGGATATTTACGGCGTGTAGCCTGATCATCCAGCTTCATTGGATCAACCCAGCGGCCATTACAATCGCCTGATCCCCACATATCCTGAAATACCAGTAGCCCATATTTATCGCAAGCCTCATAAAACTCAGGCCTTTCGGTTAAACCGCCGCCCCAAACCCTTATCAGGTTAAGGTTCATATCCTGGTGAAAACGTACTTCGGCATCATAACGTTCCTTCGAAAAACGCAGTAATTCATCTGATACAATCCAGTTACCGCCTTTTATAAAAATCTTTTGGCCGTTAACATTAATTTGCCTGCTGCGGGTATGCGCATTCCATTCAGAAGTCAGCTCACGCACGCCTACTTCAATATTCTTTTTGTCGGATAGTTGATTCCCAGCAGTTACAAACTGAAGCTGCAGGTTATATAAATTTTGAGGACCATAACCATTGGGCCACCATAATTTAGGACTCTTTAAAGTATAATCAGCCAATTGAACAGCTTGTGTAGTATTAGGTTTCAGGGTAATTTTCTTAGCAACCTGAACACCATCAAGGTTATATCTTAAAACACCAGTTACCGGCTTATTAGTAGCATTCTCCAAATCGGCGGATACCTTTATAATAGCAGGCTGCTGTGCCGCCTCAACCTGCCTGGCACCCGGAACCAGGGTAATTACATGCGGATCAATAATTTTCACCGCACCCGTTTTCTCTATCGTTACTTTATCCCAAATACCGGTATTTCTATCGCGGATTGGTTTTATCCAGTCCCAGCCTGCAGTATATTGCAAACTAACGTTGCGAGCAATGTTGCCGTCGCCGCCCTGGCCGCCGTTAGGGTTACCCACAACATCTACCGGATAAACAATAACTGCTAAACGGTTATAGCCATTTTTGGCAAGCCATGGGGTAATGTTATAATTCGCGCGTAAAAACATGCCTTCGTGGCGCTTGTCATTCAGTTTATGTCCGTTTAAAAAAACGTCAAAGCTATAGTTTACACCCCTAAAGTTCAGGTAAACCTGCCCGCTACCTGTTGCCGGCAATTCTTTAAAATCCTTTACGAACCAATAGGTATAATAATCCCTCCCGGTTTTATAAATATCGGGGATCAACTCATTATTCATCCCGTAAAACGGATCAGGCACTTGTTTATTGGCAATTTGCGAGGTCAACACCGTACCCGGAACAATTGCAGGATACCAACCCTTAAGCAAATAATTAGCGACCGAAATAGCTTCACCTTTGTCACTAACTATTTTGATGGGTGCACATTTCCAGCCGCTATTTAATTCGTAAACAGTTTGGGCGGATAGTGTTTGGACGCCGGTAAATAAAAGGGCCAGTAAAAAAGCAAATTTTAAAGAAACACTCAATTTGGAGAGATGATTGCGAAGATGATGCATCAGCTGTAGATTCGGATGATTAATAAATGTACATATCCATTAAAGGATCTGCGCCAAATATAATGAAATGTTAAAATAGTACTAATGTAAGTTGTAACAATTAAAAGGGGAACTAAGCCTCAACCAATCCCCTCAACCTGTACAGCTTCAACAACCTGAAACTTTTGAGCAGCAAAAAGGTAATTACCCCGGTTAACAAGGCTGCAAATATGGCAAGTGTTAGGCTCCCGTAAACGTATTGCAGTAAATGGCTGTTGATATTTTTGAATGATAGATCAGCATCACTCCCGCCTACCCAATATTGACCAACTTTGAGGCTTAGCCAAATAATTAAAGGAAAAATGGCGGGAAAGCTCACCTGCGAAAATATAACAACTAACGCTTTATTTAATTTAAAGGCGACAGCCAAAAATATAGCCGCAATAGTTTGAAAACCCCATATGGGTATTATCCCCATAAATATACCTAGTGCTGCAGAAAAGGCTTTCAGCTCGTCAGACTGACCGGGAGCGTATACCTGGGTCACCAAACCTGTCCAGGTTTTTTTGGTAAACAGGGATTTAATTTGTTTGGTGATATGGGTTATAAGCGGTTGCATGATATTAGGCAACGCAAAAATACCATCCCAATAAAATCTGCACTTACCGATAGTATTAAACTTTTGTTAATAACTATGGATAAGAGAGCTATCTATGCAGCTGTTGTACTGTTTCACAGCAACACGACACAAAAAGAAACACACTGCGACAGAGAAACAGTCAGTATTGTAAATCAAATAGTTACACCAAATATGAAACAACCGGAGACAAAAAAAACAAAAAATGCGATTTTTTACGGAATTACTGTTTCAGACGACAAAATCTTTTCTGTCGCTGCCGCAAGCGTCCCCGGCTTGTGGCCAGCACGCAAGGTTATCCCGCTTTCCAGAAAAACGCCATATAAAACAACACGGTCATTTAACCCGCAATCATTCGCTGTCGCAAGGGGGTATTTAGCCTTAAAATATCAAAAGCTTACATTCAGGCTTAAAAGAAATGAATCTGTGCTATTGATTACCTAAACGCGAATTCATATCCGAAATAACATTCTGATATTTTCTTAAAATGCGATCCCACTCGTGAAACAGTTCATCAGATTTAACGCTGGTTAACGGATAGCCTGAATACTCACTAACCAATTTTATTTTGTATGTCAATGGGTCACTTTTGGCAAGTTTAATAATTAGTCTGGTTCTTATGGTGTTTTGCTGAAAGGTTTGTACACTCCAGGCAGTTCTCAAATATGACGTTTCTTTGTCTGCTACTTCTATAGCATCAAAATAATCTGTCACCACCTGATATGCACGTTTCCAAACATCGTTCGGATCCAGTTTTTTGTTTACCTCCACAGAAAAATCCACATTAGCCTGATCGGTTTTCAGCGAGGCTTCTTCCGCATCATCTTTCTGCATATCAAAAAATTGCTTTTTAGGAGGTTCTGCCATTCCTTTTTTATTGCAGAAACTTTGTTCATATTTCAAAAAGCCTGGCTTTATCACTTTAACATCAACACAAGAGTTTGTTGGTACTTTTATTTTGGCGGTGCCGGTACCAAGCTGCTGACCGTCAACAATTATTTTTGCATCGGGTTCAGATGCAGAAATTTCTATTTTCTGAGCTTTTACAAAAGCAGGGCTAATCAGCAAACAGCCGATAAGGAAGGTTGAAATTTTCATGTTTAGTAATTTTGGTTTATATAGTAAATATAAACCATAAATCACTTATTATCAAATATTTAATTATGACCAAAATCATTAGCTGCCGCAAGCGTCCCTGGCTTGTGGCCCGCATGCAAGGCTAACCAGTTATTCAGGTAAACGTTATATAAAACAACACCCTTTGTTAATCCACAATCACTTTAACTAAGCCTTTGATATCGCAATAATCCCTTGCACTGCTATATAAATACTCATAATCACTTTCAACAAAGCCAGCTTCTACCGGGTTATTGTGAGTATAATCAATTTTCTGCTGAATCACATCATTACTCCATAATTCAATCGGATTATTATGCTGTTGCCAAAACTGATTCTTAGCATTATTTGAATTTGTTAATGCCGCTTTCTTAAACGAGTTTAACAGCCATTCTCTTCTGCTTTCCTGTGTATTATCAGCAATTAAAGCAATAAGCTTCTTTGAGGTATATGATTTGAAGTCCCTGATCAATTCGTCAGGTTTTTGAATGGTTGATTTAAAAACTAAATGAACATGACTGGACATTATACACCACGCATAAATCTCCATACCTTTTTCTTCCACACAATGGTTCAGATTTTCAACCAGGCAATCAAAATACAGCCGTCTCACAAATACATCTACCCAAAATACGGTTGCAAAACTTACAAAGTATAAACCTTCTGGATTATGAAACTTATAATTACGACTCATACTTTAAAAATACAAAATTGCTTTTATCATTCGCTGCCGCAAGCGTCCCCGGCTTGTGGCCCGCATGAAAGGCTGGCCCGTTATACTATATCTGCTCTTAAATTATTAATGTTATACAAAGGGTTTCTTTATTAATAATATGTTCGCATTATAATACCAAAGCCCGGCTGTATAGACTGCCGGGCTTTGGTATTTAGACTTTTTTTTCTGATGACTCTATTATTTCAACGGCTTGATTTATAAAGTCCAATCTACTATGTTCGTCATCCATTTGCTGAAAGGAATCACTGGATTCCTTATAAGAAGACAAAGTATTTAATGCTCTCTTCTTTAACCTCAAAGGAACTATATTTACAAAATCTTCTATCAAGTCTAGTGCCCATAATCTTGCCTCATAGTCTTGAGTACAGATTATTTTCGCAAACTCATTAAAATGTTCACTCGCGTCTAATTCCCTTAAAGCAGCTATTAATGTCCCATTATTGTTACGTAATTTTTTATCTTTGATTTTCTTCAATATATATGGAACTGCTTTGTCAAAATGAGTGTCAGAAAAGACTATAGCGATATAATCTCTTATGAGAGAATCATTTGTCACCATAAATAGTCTCAATAACTCCTCTTTATCTTCCTCAGAAAGTGCTTCGTTATTAATAGATTTTATTGCTTTATAAAATTCTGTAGTCATTTTCGTTGATTTATTTTATGGTAAACTCCCTGCTGCAATTAACGACGTACCGCCCGTTTCTATAGCAGCCAATCCTGCTATTCCCCATTTGACACCTTCATATGCCCCCCAACCGATAAGTCCCCATGTTAATCCTGTTCCAACAGTTTTACTGTTTTGATCTAACCAATCCTGATAGCCTTCTTCAAGCTCTTCAGGCGTCGCGTTTCTACCGGGGTGTACGTCGGGCTTGTATTCTTTATGATACCACTTTTGAAACTCCTTTGGGTAACGTTTTATACTTTGGTCTCTTTGATTTTGACGACCTCCTCGCATCGGATCATTTGGATCATTTCCGTTATTAGTTAAGTCATCATTGCCTGGAATTATAATATTGTTTCCACTTTTATTCGCCTTTTGCTTATTGCTGTCCGTAGTTTCCAAACTACGGACCAATATGCCCGGAGACTGCGTCTCCGCACCGGCCACTACCCAGCCCACCCCTCCCTGTCCAAACTCCTGAACTGGATAGCTTCTGCCAAATGCTCTAATTGAATTTCTTCGCTGCCGGCCAGGTCGGCAATGGTGCGGGATACTTTCAGGATACGGTCATATGCCCGGGCGGAGAGGCCCAGTTTTTCCATCGCTTTTTTAAGCAGACTTTGTCCGGCTTCGCTTATTTTGCAAATGTCGCGTACCATTTGCGGACTCATCTGGGCATTGGCATGTAGATCGGGTCGGTTGTCGAAACGTTCGGCCTGTATATCCCGTGCTTTGATTACCCTTTCGCGAATAAATTCGCTCCTTTCGGCCAGGCGGTCTGATGCCAGTTCGGTAAAGTTTACCGGGGTTACTTCTACGTGCAGGTCTATACGATCCAACAGCGGACCAGATATTTTGCTCAAATATTTCTGCACCGTTCCCGGCGGGCAGATACATTCCTTCTCGGGGTGATTGAAGTATCCGCATGGACATCCCTGCGTTGCCTTTTTACCAATACCAGAAAACAGTTGTAAGACCATACAAAAAGGGGTATCCTATCACTCCGCAAACATTAGGTGAACATATTAAAAAAGTTCGGATGGACAAAGGCTTATTGCAAAAAGAGATTGCGGCAATGATTAACGTATCCGAAGACACTATCACGTATTGGGAGAATGGCAGGTTTGTTCCGCAGGTGCAGTATTATCCGGTTATAATTTCTTTTATTGGGTACTATCCATTTTCCCACGAAACAGAAAGTATGGCTGGGAAGTTAAAACAAGTTCGATATTGCAACGGGTTAAACATTACAAAATGTGCAAAGCTGTTGGCTATTGATATAGCCACTGTTAAACGTTATGAAGCAGGATACCTGATTAAAAATGCAACTATTAGAACTGTAATTTACAACTTGTGGCTTGAACTTTCAGGGCCTCAAAAAACACAATACCGCCAAGATTGAGCGGTATTTTTTATTGATTCGATTTTATAATCATTAGAGTGTTTTCCATATCTGTTAGGCGATTCTTAAATATCATACGGTGGTATATCTTCTTTTAAGCTTTAAAAATTTACGTTCATAAAAATTATAAGAACAGTAAGCCACAATAAAAAGGACAAATAAATTCAATAAAATATTATCACTATATTTAAATTGCCCACTCCAGGGCTGTTCGTTCGTAAACAACTGCTGCCAAACATAAATACTATAAGAAAGAACCCCAAGTTTAATCATTAAAGGATGATTCAGTATTACAGAGAAGAAATTGTCTTTTTTTAAATTTAGTATAATTGTGTACCCTATCAAAAGTGCAAATATATATTCCCTGACATAATCATTCAAGAAATCTTGATAGCGGATGACTATTGCAAGAACGAAAATAAAAAAACTCAAAAAGTAAATTGAAGGCCATTTCAAAATAATTACTTCTTTAAAAAGCAATATCGAAATCGCCGCACCAATCAAAATTGATGCAGTCCCCAGCGCAAATAAGAACGCAAAAAGGCGGATAAATTTATGTATGAAAAGGTGACTATTATAAAAGTTTAACGGTAGTATCCCAACCAATACGATCAACGGCAAGACTAGTAAAAATGTAGCGATAAAAATTAAAAATCTGTTGGGATTTCTGATTAGAAAGAATGGGAAAATCAAGTAAAATTGTTCTTCCACCGATAAACTCCAAAAATGTGCTGTTTGCCAGTTTTTTCCATGAATTAATGGAATATTAACAATATACGCTCCCGCCGAAAGGAACATTTTCAATGTGGTATTTAGATTAAAAACGATGGTGAGTATTAATAAACTAAATAGATATAGATAAGCCACTGGAAAAATTCTTAATGCTCTTCTAATATAAAATTGTTTCAATGATACTTTACCAAACTTGACTTTTTCTTTTAAAAGAAGAGTTGTAATAAGAAACCCACTAATTACAAAAAAAATCTCCACGCCCATCTCACCGTCAAAATATTTTGACCACCCTACTTTAAATAAATGGCTTATCACCACAATAATTATAGAGATAGCCCTTAGTCCATCTAAGCCGGGGAAATAAGAAGGTTTTAAAATTTCAGGAATTTCAGTGATGTCCGAAGTTAATTTATTCCAAAGTGCGCGCAGTTCTTTTTTAAAAACCATATCCCCAAATAAACTAATTTTAGATGGAATTTGGGAAAACAAAATCGCGGTTGGGGCAAATCTAAAAAACAAGTTTCAAACTTCAATGCGTTTAATAATAGGTTGAAGTTGTAGCATGTCTTTCTAGAGCTTTAGATATATCATTAGATTACCTTTCTGAAATAACCGATACTAAGTTAGACTCCGTTATACTAACCCCTATAAACGAAATAACTTCTCTATCAGAGGAAGAACAGACACAAGTCTATATGGTTATCGACGCACTTATTAGGGATTATAAGGCTAGGAAGGCCCATCTAAAATAACAAAAGCCCGGCACTTTGCCAGGCTTTTGTTATCATGAGTTTTTAGTATCAAATTCACATGAAGTTTTGCGCTTGTCGCGCCACCATCACGATCCAGGCTATGAATCTGCTATGCCAAAGAGGCAATGTAATAGCCCTCAAACTCACTAAACAGTATGAAGTCTTGATCACCTTCAGAAGTATCCAATAAGCTTTCATCTTCTGGATCGAAGCTCACATAAAAGAGATCTTCCTTTTTTATGAGCTTATAAGTCTCCACATGATAGAAGCTATGTCTTATGTTCCAATAAAACGAATATTCCTTGACTCCCTTGAACCTCAATTTCAAAACTGATTCGGATTGATATAGAAGTTTAAAATCGATTTCGATAACAAGCTCATCATCATTAGTTATGAATATATTAAACTTCGTTATTGATGAGCTAATAATCTGAATGTCGCTCGTCAATCGTTCAAATAGAATGTGATCTCTGCCTATTAATTTCATCTAGGTACTTGAATTAGTGTTATTTTGTTGTTGCTTTTGCTGTTGTTTCGCTTTATCTTTTTGCATCTCATTGGGTTTAGGGGCCCTTCCAGGCATCCTTTTTGTTTTTGTCGGGTTTCCAGGATTTGGATTAGGTCTGTGATCATGCACATGATCACTCCTTTCGTTACTAGGTGTATGGACTTCAGGATGCCCTTTATTGTATTCCTTTTGCACCTGTCCATTAGGACCATAAACCTTTGTGGTTGTTCCTGGTTTGTTAGTATCCATTGTGTTAGGCGTTCCTACATCTGGCAATCTATTTTTGTTACTAGCTCCCTGCAATATTGGCGTTGGTTGTAAGTTTCCATCACGCTGCATCACAGGGCTCCCGCCTGAATGAGCGGTGTTAATTGAAACACTATAGCTCGGAAGATGTTCACCAATATAAACTGAGGCGACAGCTCCTAGTGTACCAAGTACAATTCCACCTGCAATTGGTGTCCCTGAACCAAAACTTCCACCCTCCACTTCACCGGCCGCTGTAAAGCCTGCTTCAAGCACACTTATTTCAACAGCACAGCAAGGAACCTTACCGTCGGGATCTGTATGACTGATTGGATCATCAAAAACATAACCGTATGGGGTCATGCTTTCTTGTCCTACTTCAACTAAAGGGTCCACAGCTGTCCATTTCCCAATCACTGGATCATAGAACCTCGCACCATAATCGTATTGCCCTAACTCCTCCTGTAACTCTTTCTTGTTGTAAAGATATTCATTTTTAGTACTGTTGACAAGGCTGTTGATCTCCAGCCCAAATGGATAATAGTCATCTGTTTGAAGCTGGGTTATCAAGCCGTTTTTGGTATCGAATGTTACTCTTGTATTGCCCAGATTATCGCCCAAATAATAGTAATAATCATAGCTCATATAATTATTAGTAGTTGAGGTGGGTACTACCTTACCTTCCTCTGTTTGTATAAAACCGATAAAAGTATTGCTGTTATCATATTCGATGCCATCAATATAGTCCGTGGTCTTTGTAATGCCACCTATTACGCTTACTTTCCTCAGCTTTCTGCCACTGGCATCATAGGTATAGGTTACCGTTCCCGTCGGTTTGGTGATGGTAACGGGCAGGTTGAGCATATTATAAGTATAATTCTTATTCTGTGTCGTTACGGCCGTGTTGATACCGCTTAATATATTGCCATTATTGTCATAAGTATAATTGGTTGTTCCGTTTACTAAATCGGTAGTGCCGAAATAACCACTGTTATCGTTTACGTATTGCAGCTGATTGGTATAGTTACCGGCAGCATTGATATAAGTATAAGCCAGTTGATCTATTAAGGTATTTGAGGTTGTTTGGTAACGATTAAGCGTACTGATATTTCCGTTCAGGTCATAAGTGATATTATTTTCCGTATTTCCCGTGGTGCCAGTACCAGAGATCAGCCTGTTCAGTTGATCGTAGGCATAAGTATAACTATTAGCATTAGGCATACTACTTGTACCCCAGCTCTGGCTGGCAATATTGCCGTTGTATTGCGCAACGGGGCTGATGCCAGCTACATTGTTTACATTATTATACTGAAGCTGCATCTGGAATAAAGGTGCACTGCTGCCCAACATCCAGCCCCTTTCATTGTAATTGTAAGCAATGTTTTGTGAAAAAGTAAGGCTATCCAAACTATTCAGGTTTTTAGTCATCACCTGGCCCAGCTCGTTATAAATAACGTTGGAGATCAGCGTGCGGCTGGTGGCAATTCCAGGGCTGTAGGTAAGCTGTTCCCAGGTGCCTACCTTGCGATCCATGTGATCGTATACATACTGATTTGTTATCGTAGTGGTATTTCGGACAGCGCTAATGGAATGTATCCTGGTTACCGTGAGCGGTATATTGGTGAAACTATAAGCGGTTTTGATCACATCATAGTTATTGGCACTTAATACACCCCCAAGATAATGCTGGTTATAGGTTTGGGTTACCCTGCCCAGGTCATCATAATAATGAACCGTCCATAGCATATCCGGTGTGGCGGAAGGAGTGCCGGACGTATTCAGCACCGCTGTTTTGGTAGCCGTTGGCAAACCCCTGGTCATTGTACTGGCACCGGTTGGTGAAACCACGGTTGACGGTTGTCCCGGAAAGCTATAATTGTCATAATAGTTCACCACCAGTGGTATCTGGTTATTGCCCCATGGGAATGCGGTATCACTGTAACCTTGTATACCGTTAGCTGTTACGGGCACTTCCCATTGGCTAACCGTATCTGTCAGGGCAATCATATTGTTTACATAACTCTGTAAGGGAGCCCGGGAACTTGTATCTATCGTAATACCAGTAGTTATTACCCGTCCCAATCCATCATACTTGGTATATCCCCACTCGCCAAGGGCTTTTTTATAAGGGTCACGGTCATATAACAGTTGATCTATCTGGTCATAGACCATTTCTTCAACGCCTTTGCCTGGTAATTGCTTTTGGATAAGCCTATTCCGTTGGTCATAATGGTATTGGTAACACAGGTTATTTAAAGTTGTTTGGCTGATTGCGTTGGTCGCATCTGGATTAGACTGCGGTGGCAACACAAAGGCTAAATTGCCCAAATTATCGTATATATAATACGTACTTAGCATTTGTATTTGACTGCCCGTATTATTATAAGTTCGTTTTAATATTACGTGCCCCTCTATATCTTTATATTCTTCGGTAGTATTAAGGCAGCCGTCACTTGTCGGATTCCAGTTTTCACCTCGCGTAATGGTCAGGTAAAGGGTTCCCGTATTATAAGTGGCCGTGTTGGACGCCCGCACTAGAGTTTGACTCAAATCACTATTAATGACGGTTGTATAGAGGGCTACCATACGACTGCCAGGGTTGTTGGTTAATATCGAGGAGTTAAATACAGTTTGATCATTACTTTCATAATCTACAGTAGTCGTATGCCCGCTGCCGCTTATTCCACTTGTACTTAATTGCCAGGACGTTCCCGGATCACCTTGTTCTACAACTCTGTTCAGTGGCGATGGCTCATAATTTGTGCTGCTAACCGGGTACTGTGTACTGACAACTGCCGGAGCATTCCAGGTATTTCCTGTCGGGCTGGCGTAAAACGCCGATTGATCTGTCAAAGCAATTGTTTTGTAGCTTCCGTCACTTGCAGCTGTCGGCTGTACTGCATAGGGTAAATATTTGCTTGTCTCTCTTCCAAATTGGTCATATGCTATTGGCTGCACTATATCTCTTCCAGTTGGTGATCCTTTTACCTGCACTGTTTGTATAGGCCTGCCTAAACCATCAAAATATTGCACATTGATTTCTACATTATTTTTATCGGTACTTGCTGTTGCCAGAGCAGCATTATTTGTAATTCCTGCTTGTCTTGGTGTAAAAGTCGTTATATAGTTTTGATTTTGACTAACGTTAACACTACTTTGCGGGTTGACTGCCAAGGTAATTGTGGCAGGAGGGCCGGGCCCCAGACTATTGACAGCCGTTATGGTATAGGTAGTGGCGGTGGGGGTTGCTACTGTCGGTATTCCGCTGATACCACCTGTGGCGCGATCGAACACCACGCCCGCCGGTAAGGCCGGGGTGATGCTGTAAGCACCCGTGATGATCTTGCGAATTTTGTTATTGCTTGCATCGGCAACGTAGATATTCCCGGTTGCATCTACCGTTATTCCATTAGGGCTGTTAAAACTGGCTGCTGTGCCGATGCCATCCGCTGAGCCAACGGTACCGCTACCTGCCAATGTACTGACTACGCCGCCCGGTGTGATCTTTCGGATGACGCTGTAATATTGGTCTGAAACATACATGTTTCCTACTGCATCTACCGCTGCCGCTACCGGGTAGAAAAAACTGGCTGTAGGGCTGTCTCCATTAACCAGCGCTTCATAGCTATCCGCAGCATAGGTGCTCACCACTCCCGCCGGAGTGATCTTGCGGATCACATTGTTATTTTTATCGGCTACATATAAGTTACCCGAAGCATCAAAGGTTAAACCCTGTGGATTGTTGAACTGGGCCGCCGTACCTACGCCATCATCATCGCCTGGGGTGCCGCTGCCCGCAAAAGTGCTGACCACACCCGCAGGGGTAATCTTGCGGATAACACTATTGTAATTATCGGATACATATACGTTACCTGCAGCATCTACGGCTGTGCCCATAGGATGGTTGAATTCTGCGCTGGCTATAGGGCCATCTACATAACCTGCTGTGCCGGTTCCCGCATAGGTACTTGCCGTTCCAGTGGGGCTCACCATACGGATTACATTTCCATAAAAATCCGCTACATACAGATTTCCGCTGCCATCAAATGATATGCCCATAGGGAGATCGAATCTGGCAGTACCTGCACTACCGTTGACTTCACCGCCTGCGCCAGATCCTGAAAAGGTAGTTACTACCCCTGTCGGCGATATTTCACGAATCGAGCCGTTAAACCCATCCGTCACATAGATATTGCCACTGGCATCGGCAACGACTGATTCCGGTACTGAAAATTTGGCGGCTGTCCCTGTGCCGTTCAAATAACCCGACACCCCGCTGCCCGCTATGGTCATCGTCTGGCCGTAGGCATAAGGCAAACTGGTGCCGCTCACGACCGGAAAGATAGGCGCAATATGCGAGCCTACTGTAAAGGTCAACGTACTATTGCTGTAACTGATTGAGGGCTGGCAAATCCCTTTCAGCGCAAAGAAGCTCAATATCATTGCAATAAAAAGCCTGGTTTTATTTGTAGAATATATCTTTTGCATGTGATGTGCTGGTTTGAGGATGACCGTTCTTATTGTCCTTGGTAATGATAGGTGTAACTTTTAACGATATTTCCGTACTGATCTTTAATGTTCAGTAATCGCAAAAACGGATCATATTCGTAATAATTGATCTGACTTTTAGCATTAATCATGCTGGTGATACCAATTGGTGGATTATAGGTATATGACGTCATCTGTGTCCCCAAAGGATATAAGCGTAATTCATCGATAGTACCGCCGCCACTTAAAGTAATAGTAGTCTGCCCGGTAATCAGGTATTCATAATAAGTCCATCCATTTAAAGTAACGCCTGCCTTTGGATAACCGGTTACTGTTCCCGCTATAGTTAATGGCGTACCCGTATTGGTCCAATAAGAAACAATATATGTTTTAGAAGCATTTAGTCCCGATTTGCTGATAGTACCGCCGCCTAGAGTGCATGAATGATTTCCGGTAATTCCAACAGGATTTGCTATGGCAGACGGATTTACAGCCCAATTCCCAGCTTGATTGGGTTCAAAACTGCTATAGGCTATATCCGCAATATTAGCGTTTTTTACTTCTGCTATTACATAGCTATTGGTATAGTCCCAAATAAGTGCGGAAGGAACGATACCATGTTCAGAAACCTGCTGAATGTTTTTATTCGGCCCGTATTGATTAAAAGTAGCGTCAGTAAATAAAGGATTACCATTAAAGGAGCGATCGATTTCACTTCTTACCAACTGATTATTGATTACTGCATAAGAAATTTTAGTCTGGGAGGTTTCAACCTCATTATTCAGCTTGTGTTGTTCCAGAATATTATTGTAAAAACTGGAATCAACTAACTGTTTATTGATAAGCGTATTAATCGTATCTGCATCATTGGGGAATTTATTATAGGTGGTCAAAATCTCGCCTTTGCTATTGATAATGCTGTCTCTAACCAATTGACCAATATTATTATAAACAAAACCCTGCGTTGTAGTGACCACATTGCCATTAAAGTAATCTTTTGTTTGTTTACTATTTAATAAGTTCCAGGCAGAGTTGATCGGATAAAAATCGATCTCGTATTTATTGGGATTTGTTTCAAGATTATACTGAGTACTGCATGGATCTGACCCTATGAAATTGCTAAATATCTTGGCTCCGGTATAACTAATACCCGTTGGATGCGTGACCATATTATGATCGCTATACAAATAGCTTACTGTTTTTACCGCGTCACCTGTAGATTTTAAAAAATCCTCTTCGGTAATCAATCCATTGGTAAGATTTGGTATATTAGGACTATTCGGCCTGGTTTGATCTGCAATGTTGAGATAATTGTAGACATGCATCCCATCTGTAGTATTGCCTATACCTGTCTCAATTTCCTCTACCCTCGAATAACCTACCATGTTGCCCCCCGCACTGTTAGAATATGGAATAACACTTTGCGAACTGATAAACCAAATTGGCCCTACCACCCAATTGACGTATTGGTTGTCCGGTGGCCCCACATATATTGTACTTGTCAAATTCCTAAAATAGAGGTAATCCAGATTGGACATTAGCTTACCAGATGATGTCCCGTCTGTATTTACATATTTCAACATTTTGTTACTTATTACCACCCCTGTTTGGTCATAATTCGTTATTGAAGCTATGCGCACCCCTCCTCCATAGCTTACTTGAGGCGGATTTGTAGCAGGCGCATAATATTGAAAAGTCGATAATACAATAGCTTGTGCTGAAGCAGTATTTTGTGAGCCCAAAGCATCTGGCAATTCTACTGAAATAGTATATGGAACATTCGCTTGAAGTGCCACCGGATCGCTTAACCACGAAATCACGTCGTTACTATTATAAGCTGCTTGCATATCCGTTGTAACGGTCCATTGTTTTACAATAGTAGTTGTCCCGTTAACCGTGCTGGATAAGGTAATAGTTGATGGCTCAATGGCATAAAAAGATGGCGCCGTGGGAGTTGGGCCACCTTCGATATAGTTATTGAACTGAACTGTTTGTGCTGTTGACAAGGTGAATGTCGCTGTTTTTTGATCTGTCGGATTGTTTTGATCTTGTACCGATATCGACGACACCGTGGCATTTATTTGGCTGATATCAGGGTAACTATAATTTGAAAAATCATTCGGTTGATATGCAAAAGCCGTGGAACCTCCTGTAGGATATGTTATTCTTTTCAGCATACCTGCCATCATCAAAGCGGTGTCAACAGTGCGGTTAGCGCCACTAAAAGCATTCAACGTAGCCGTTGGCACATTTTTATAATTGTCAAAGTTCGAATAGTAAAAATATTTGAGGTCGGGAATCAGGTTAGTGTTCAATTTTCCGTTATAAAACCCCCAAAAATCACGTGAATAAGACGACTTTGAGGGTAATGTTACAGAGGTATTATACGTGAATTTATAGGCGGGATTATAAACTGGCTGATTGTTGCCTGTATACCCCTCCTCCTGTAAAGAATCCAACCTCAAACGCAGGCTCGAATAGGTCATCAACGTAGACTCGTTTGTAAAGGTACTGATATACGTAAAAGATGGATCTGTTGAACTCGTAAAATAACTGTAATTGAAGTTATAAGTCTTTAGCAACTGTCCTGTCAGAGGACTAACAATATCCATCGATTTTAGTTGCTTAGGATATAATGTGCCATTATTAACTGAATTCACAGGACTTAAATCAGCCCTGTTTTCCAGATTAAAATTAATAATTACATCGTCTGTTTTAATTTGAGTTAACGTCTGGCCGTAGCTGTACGTATTATCATAGTGCTTAACAACACCAAAATCATTAGCACTGACAGGAACTAGCAAGTAAGGGTCATGGTAAGATTCATTGTATGTCATACCTGAGTTACCGCTATTATAATAAGAAAAAGTAATCACTTTTCCATTATTTAGCGTAATCTTAGTCAACCTCCAGGTCTCCCCCGAATACCCTTGCAATGTATTTGTATAGGACTGCTCCAATGCATTGAATTCGTATTTGTCTCCGTTGAGTGTGGTTGCAATCCAGGCTGTTGACGTATTTGATGTAAAAGTCACATTCTCTTTTTTATCTATTAAAACTGGCAATTTAGATATCGGATTGATATAAAATTTGCCTGAGTAACCACCCGGAAAACTGTATTGATATATATCCGGTTGGCCATAGCCCTGTGTTAGTGCGCCAATGACCGCAGTGGTATCGCCTATTGAAACATCCTGTGGGGGGCTAGAGGCGCCATTAGCAGTATTACAAATCCAGTCCCCATCTCCAATTTGGCCGGTAGTTGAATATGCGCCAGTAATGCTTCGATTAAATAAATATTGATAACCAGGTTGAAACGGTAAACCATCTCCTATATTTCCATCATCCCTTCCATTCACAATTTTTATTATTGATCCTCCCGGCTCCAGATTCCAGCCCAATCCCACCCAAGTTGCTTCATCTTCAACTTTGACTCCGGAATTGTGATAAGAAAGATTTATGGGAATGGATAAATCCCCCTCTTTAATCGTGTATAAAGGTATTGATATATCCGCGGTACCTGTATAATAGCCTATCGGAATATCTCCGAATTTACCCAACATGGCGGCTTCTGGCGAGGTTGGCAGCGTTTTCTTGAGATCAAACTCAAGATAAGTGGAATTTGGGTCAGTTACAGTTTGCGCTAAAATTCTATTTGCGGTAAAAAAACAAATAATGAATACCGATAAGCAAATTGTTTTTTTATAGTTATTTCTATTAATTCTCATTCGTGCTTTTATGTAATATTTTTAAAACATTTTCTATTATTTTAATTAATCAATTGAGGCATCTATACATATCTTATTGTTATTAATCACCCTAAAGGACGCCTACATATTTATTGAATTAAGATCATATTGGAATGAGTCCTGCATTTCAATAAATTAAATCCTATGATATGAAGAAGGTCCTCTTTCTTGAATATTGATGACATGAAGTATCAATAAATCGATTAAACTTGGCTTCGTTGATTAGAATAGTGTTGCCTTGGGATAATATTGTAGTCTTGTGATATTTTACTGAAGCAATATATATCAAACAAGCTTTTTTACATTCAGTTTTACACGTCATTCTGTACGACTGATAGTTGGTAGCAAATGATTAATAAAGATATGTTTTGGGGTGCAAAGGATATACATCGATAGTTGTGATAATAGGTATTTTTGATCTCGTTACGAAATTAGAAACATTCTTGAATTTTCGAGAAATTACACAATGTAACTTTCTCATTACAATAAAACAAATAAATCAACTGGTTAATAGCAAGCAAATAATGATGGCTTTATCACCCGAATTATTGCATCGCATTATCTTATTTACAAAAAAATAACACCCCTATTTGAGGTGTTTGAGCAGTGTCACTTAAAAAGGTGCTTAATAATCCGCGCGATGACATTCCACACCGCTTGGCAAAGAACGAGAACAATGATAACCCCAAAGATAAACTGCAATACATTTTCATACTTACGATTTCGAACAGGCATAGACAAAGGATTTAATGGATATTTTTTTATCCATTGTATGCCTTTGTTAGCTGACAAAATAGGGAGGCTAGAACCCTCTAATGAGTAAATCCAAGTGCTTCACCCCGATAATCTTGCAGCGGCTTGAGCGGATTGGTATAGGTCACCATTGCATTGTTTATCAAACCAAAAGCGCTATCAGACACGGTGTAATTCCAGTTGACCGTGACCGCGGGCGTGCCGGATGTCAGAGCGATCATATTTTCCTGCTGGGGTACGAATGCCCAGGTGCCGGTCTCTGTCTTGGCGCCGGTTTCGCTATAGCTAAAATCAGCATTAAATGTCAGCACAAGATTCTTCAGGCTATCGGGAACAGGCACCGCTTCGGCCAGCAATGTGACGGTGTTGACAAAAGCCACCGTTGAAATCTTCCAGGGCGCTTTCACGAGCATATCGGTGGTCGTTTCAACCTTTGGGGCAACAGGTTGCGGATTGGCAGAACTGCCTCCTTTGCTGCATGACTCCATTAAGACAGCGAACATGGATGCGAGTAATAGGAGTTGTGTGTGCGATTTCATTGTTGTATGAGTTTTCATAATCGGGAAAGGGATTTATTTGTTACAGGTTGTTGTCGTGGACGTGTTAACGATAATATTGCCTTCGGTCAGGACTGAGGATGCATTTACTTCATAGGCTTTTATTTCGGTGGCAGTCTTATCGCAGACACTAAACGGATGCTTCGTCGTGTCGTTGGTATAACCCGTAAATACAGAACCCGAGGGGGCGGTACTGGTGTAGGTGATGGTGGTGCACTTCCAGCAGTACTTCTTTTGGCAGGCGCACAAGAGCACTGGCACAAGGAACAGACAGAGTGTTTTCTTCATAGTGATAAAGGGTTATTGGATGCTGAAATCATAGACTTTATGGGTGATGCCCTGGGTGCTGGCGGTTGATGCGGCAAACATGAAGCAGTACTCGCCTGGTGCCAATGGATTGTCGGGTGATACCTCATACAAGCCTTTTTGGAGCTTCTTGTAATGAAAGGGCACTTTCAACTTATCATCGATGCCGATATTGCCGCCCACCGAATTCTCCTTTGCCACCACCATTTCACGGTCTCGCTTGCCTTGGGCGAGCTTCACCAGGAAAAATTCATTCGGGCTTTCGACATTGCTTTTCGCCTGGTTGTTGTCATTGAACCCGGTTTTGTCCTTATCGAATACGAACACGAACAAGGGACTGGCCATGGCGATTTTCATGTTGGCTGCTTTGCCGGAAAGCGTTGCTTTCAATTTGGCATTGAACAACCCGCTGACGCTGCGCTCCATGGCCTCGCCTAGCCCTCCGGCTTTGCTATTGGTGAGGATGGCGGCATCCATTTCAATATATTCATGGGTTGCCGGGTTGAAATAATAAAGGCCCGGTTCTAATGCCAATTCGGGATTGGTAGCGGTATTGGGCATTTCAGTACTGCCTTTGGCAATCATGATGGTGATGATGTCATCCGGGACGCCTTCTTTTTTCAGCGCAATGATGCCTTCCGTTGACAGGTCAAAGCTGCACGCAGCATTAGCGATCTTGGTAGAGATAATGTCTTTGCTGATACCGGCTTTGTGCAATTGGATGATAGTGGCGTTGGTGACAACGGCACTTTGTTGGGCGTGGACAGATACTACTGCTACAGCGCAAAATAGCATGAGGATGCTTAGGCATCTAAAAAAGAATGGATAGGACTTTGTCAGCATAAGGCATGTAGTTGAATGATGTAAAGTTCCTTATGCTGTTTCGCTTTTCCCACCTGAAAAATGGATATTTTATCCTAATTTTAGCTACTTTTAAAAAAACATTCGATTACCATGTTCGGAGAGAAAATTAGGATCATTCGGGAAATGCGAGGATTTTCGCAGGAAAACGTTGCTGCAAAGTTAGGTATTGCGCAAAATGCCTATTCTCGCATTGAAACCAATCAAACCAAATTGGAATCCAGTATGCTGGTGAAGCTTGCTGACATCTTGGGCGTCTCTCCAATGGATATTCTGTCGAGTCAGCCAGCCATCATTAATCTTCAATCTAATAAAGGCACCCAACAGTCGTTCGGCTATGTGGAGAACGTTATTTCCGGACAAAAGGAATTGTACGAAAAGATGCTTCAAAGCAAAGATGAAGAAATAGCACGTTTGAATAAGATCGTGGAAAAGTTATTGAATAGCAAATAGCCAGCCCGGCAGATGCACCGCTCAATTGCTTGCACTTCGCACCTTATTAGTATTCCGTCTCACATTTCTCTATTTCCGAATCAATGATAACAATCTGCTTCATTGAGTATGGGTGTTGTAACCCTCTCTAAAAACCGTGAAAAGACGGGGTATGAATTAAAAAGCGATTGTTTATTTTTATTTCAATAAACCAATCACTCACCTAATCCTTATTATTATGCTCAATTCTATTATTGCCCAGGCAGAGTCGCCAATTGATGGCATACTCGCTCATGCCCTCCTATTCCTTGTATTTGGCTATGGCATCTTCTTTGCCCACCTGTATATTTTCAGATCAATTTTTAATATTCCAAGCTTCTTGCGATACCAGAAGGCACAAGTACAGCTTTTGGAAGAAATGGCTAAAAAGCAAGGCGTTGATAATACCAAAGTAGCAAACATCATTACGGAAAGTTTTGGCTGGGAGGGGGCAAGTAAACCGACTGGCGTGCCACAGAATAAGAAAACGAACTAAGCTATTTTTTTGCCGCTTTGATAACGCTTTGCAGCAAATCTTGACGATTGGCATTCGGCTCATAATTCACTTTTACCCTATACCCCTTAACCAGGGTTTCGGTTGGCTTTGCTTGTTGTGTGCTTTCAAATATGGTGTGGATGTCGTTGCTCAGAACGGCATCCACTTTTTGCTGCTCTGCCGGGGTAAGGTGCGCGGTGATCTGCCGCTGTATCAACGTAAGTTTGGATGATTGGGACGTACAGACGACAATACGATTGTATCCCGCAGCCAGGCATTTTTTAATATTGTGCAATTCCCACTCGGGACTGGTGGTCACCGATATTTCAACGGCGATAGTAACACCGTTTTTTTCTAACAGCACATCAACCTGACCGGTGCCGTCCGGTGTCGGCACCTCCAGCTGCGCAATGTATCCGTGCGCTTCGGCCATTGCTTTGACAAAGGTCTGCAAATAGCGGTGTTCCCGTATATGTTCTTGCTTGGCACTGGTGGTAGGCTCTTCATCTGCCAATGGCACAATGGGTTCCTTCGGTGCCGGCTGTTGCGGAACTGGACCCGGTTCAGGCTCAATGGGAGCTGATGGTTGCGGCTGGATAGGAACGCTATAGTGGACGCGGGAAAATTCGATGATTTTCTCTACATAATTCACCGTAGTATCCAAATTATATGGAATCACTGTCAGGTTAAAATCGTTGTCAGCAGTATTGACCCGGACAATAGCTTCGCCGATGGGAAGATTTTGAAAGTCTTTGGCAGTAAAAAAAGCAAAGCCATCTTCCAGGCGCTTGGCATCGGTATCGCCGAGCCGAAAGCACATTCGCGTACCGGCATTGGCTAAAACGCTGCTGGCAATCTCAGGATCATATTTGGCAACCTGTTGTATATCCTGGTGCGAGAGCACTAATCCTAATCCATATTTCCTGGCTCCCGACAAAATAGAGGCCATTGAGGGGGTGATGAAATGCTGAAATTCGTCAATGTAGCAAAAGAATGGAACGCGGTCTTTTGCTTCTTGCATTTGCCGGGCCATGGCAGTTTGCTGCAATTTGGAAACGATAAAGGCCCCCAAGAGATAGCTATTTTCCATCCCTAATAAACCCTGCGACAGCTTCACTAGTACAATTTTATTGCTATCCATCAACTGACCAAAATCAATGCTCTTGTTTTGGCAAAGCATATTACGAATCACCCGAGGCCGTAAAAAGGCATCAAGCCTGGTCAAAATAGAGCCAATGGAATTGCTTTTCAGTATGGGGTACTCAACCTGCCAATAGTACACAATATCAGGATCGGTGACAGTGGCCAGGATGTGCGCACGGTATGAAGCTTCAATGAGAAATCGCCTGAGATCGCCCAAATGGTATTGCTTCGTGTTATACATGAATGCCAAAATAGCATTTGCAAAGACGCTATTCATGGCATCTCCCCATGATGTGCTAAAACGCCGAAATACTGCGACCAAATCAGAGGCCACCAATTCTCTTTCCGTATCAGAATGCGCCACCAAAATATTGAAAGCTATCGGAAAGTCGGCATCGTGAGGATCAATCAATACCACATCTTGGATGCGTTCTTCAGGAATGTTTGCCAGTATATCTTCCACTAAATCACCGTGCGGGTCAAGGCACATCAGGCCAGCCCCATCGTAAATATCTTGCATGATGAGGGCTTTCAGCAACGTTGATTTGCCGGTGCCCGTTGCACCCATAATATGCAGATGGCGCAGCCGCTGTTCGCCGGATATGCCCACGCTATGTTGCACACCGCGATGTTCATTGATGCCAAATATATACGATTCATCGATAAGGTATTCCGGGGCCTTTTTGGTGGCGCGGGTTGTTGTTTGCAATTTGGCGCTATGGGTGGCCGGAAAATGCACCAGTGTTGCCAGCTCTTTGCTATTGAGCAGCATGCCAACACGGTGCGTTGTTCTTTGTATGATGTCACTAATACGCTCATCAATGGTATATGCTGCATCTGAAAGCGGAATAAGGCTATTGTGAGGACTTTTTGAAGCATGGATAATGGCAGTAGCGACTTGTTGCAACAATATACCTGCATCAGACACTGTGTCTGCAAACGTCATTGCCCGAACTGTTACGCCAAAGAGCGGCCGGGCTGTTTTTTCTTTAGCCAGCAAGGGCATTTCCGGGGCATCAAAGAAAAATGACTGCTTGCCGCCTTCATTCGTTACCGCAGTCATAATACTTTCTGCCCAGGCATTGTGCGTACCGCTAAATAGTATTTGCATAATTACGGATTGCTCGCCGTCCAGGCGAGAAAGAATGCCAAATAAGGGTGTGTAGCCGTCTGGGTCGGATGATTGAAAGGGTGCTATGGGACGCATAAACTCCTCTGCCAAGCCAAAATCCACCGTATAAAGCGGCAGATCATTATCATAGAGGGCGACTACCTTATCCTCCTCCGCTTCAAGTACCACGCAGTCAGGGAAAAATGCTTCAATTTGGATGCGCACAAATGTAGCGTCATAGTCCCGGCAGACCCATTGCAAGCTGATTTGGTCACTGGAAGCTATGATTTCAAAGCTGAGATGGCTTTTACGGTATGAAAGCATGATAAGGAGCTGTTCAAGCCGTTCGGTGCTTTGTTTAAAGTCCTTGGGTATGGTGATCGTATAGATACAGAGGTCTGTGTTGTCGGTATTGGGAAAAGACAATGGCGGGTGATCAGATACAACAGCAACTTCGGTATCTTTCGATTTCCATCCTGCAAGAAAGCTCCGTAGCCAATGCTCGCGCTTTCCGTCATCAATAATGGGTTGCGTGAGGAAATGGCCAAAGAATGGCGTAAAGGCCGGCTCAAGATCAACCAGGTGCTGTGCTTTGTGCCAGCCCCTCCCCAATTGCTCCCATTCGTAGAACTGGTTGGTTAATGCCTGTGAGCTAGAAATCATCAGGGCATATCAATTACGTCCTTGCGAAAACCTCTATCCGCTTTGACTTTATCCACGACCATTTGAATGATGGCCGTAATGCTGGTGGTGAACATGAGTTCAGTATCCAGTTCATAAAACGTTTTGCTTTCCATGCGCTGTGCTATTGCTCTTCCGAACAGGCCAAATTTTCGCGCGACATTTGCTGAAGTATGGGCATTTTCCTGGTACCACCAACTGATAAAGAAGCTTCGGCCAAACGGGCTGGCACAAACGTAATAGTGGTGCCGTCCTCTGGAAATACGTAAATACTCCCGCGCTGACGAAAAGATACCACTCTCTTTGAGTGTAACCGGACTACAGATTACATCGGGATATTGGTATTCCAAAATCATATTTTTTAATACCTCATAGAACTCCCGTGATGAGAGCTGCAAATCCTCAAAGTGTTGGGAGTTATGGGCATGGACAGTTGTTTGGCTTGCCATGAGCTATTAAGGTTTAGGTTATACAATGGTGATAGCTAAAGTTCTGAAAAGAAAAGCTTTACGTCAACCCGTGTTTTCACCGTTAATGCGTTACCCCTCTTATTACCATTATTTCCAAAAAACAAAAAGAGAAAAAAGAAATCGATTTTTCCGGCGTGGGTAATTCCTGCAAGGAGGAACGGAATAAATGGCCCCTGCGCAAAAGCGTGTGGGTTTATGCCGTAGTTCCTTACGGGAATTAGGGACGGCAGTGTGAGCCGGATACCTTTGATGGATTTTTTATAATTGTTTTCGAAATCAAACATTGATACTCAATTGTTATTCATTAAATAACAATTACAGCCATGCAGCGCTACCAGCTTTCCTTGGAAAAGGCTAAAATTTTGCGGCAACGATTTATTGACGGCGAATATCATTCCTATTTGCTTGCAAAAGAGTTACGGGTATCCACGATTACAACATGGCGCTATAAGCGTGAATTTGAGAAAATCAGGGCTGAATATCCAGAGCGGCTGAACGATTTCGGATTTTATCCCAGTGAGCCCAAAAGGGCGCATTGGTCTACGCCAAAGTATAGCCAGTTCTTACTCATTATACCTGCATTAATTGCTGAAGAAAAAACATCAACGCTTGAGCCAGTTAAGGTTTGGAATAAATACGCTGAACTCAGTACAGACACATACGCCTTCCCTACATTCAAGCCGCTTCTTTTTGCTTGGCTGAAAGATAATATTACCCCGACACTGCAAAAGTTATTGGACTACATCGCCCCCGATGATATCGCTACAATTAAAAGTTGGCGAAATTCGAATAACCACCGGCTCTGGCAGATCGCCAAATCTTTAGAAATGGCCCAACAAGGCGCAGCGCGCAAACAAATAATTGACAAGGTGGAAACGAGTTACAAAACACTTGGTCAGTGGATTGATGGTTATAAGAAAAAAGGCTTAAAGGCTTTCGATTTCGCACCCAATCCACGAAATCAAAGCACGGCCAAAGCTGTTAAAGCCCGTAAGGAAAAATTGCTGAGGCTAATCCATGAATCACCTAAGCTACACGGGCTCAACAGAACGAGCTGGAGCTTAACGGCGCTGACTATTGTTTATAATAAATTGTACTCTCCACAAGTGCACTACTGGCAAATCTGCCGCTGTGTGAATCAAATGGGATACCGGTATACGAAATCAAGAGAGATGCTGACAAGCCCCGATCCCAAATTTCGGGAGAAGATAAGAAAGATACAGTCCACCCTGCAAAAGCTTAAGCCCAATGAAAAATTCTTCTCCATAGATGAATACGGGCCAGTGTCTATAAAGATTAAAGGAGGTCGCACCTTGAAGCACAAAACAGAGGGTCCGAATATCGTGCCGGAAAAGCAAAAGGCCAAAGGGATCGTGATCTGTACCGCAGCATTAGAATTATCGACTAATCAAATCACTCATTTTTTCTCCGCAAAGAAGAACACCTTTGAAATGATTAAGCTCATCGACCTGCTTGCGAAGCAATACAACAATCAAGAAACATTGTATTTATGCTGGGATGCTGTAAGTTGGCATAATTCTAACATTCTCAAAAATCATATTGCAGACCATAACAAAATTGAAAAGCCAATAATCAAGCTTGTTCCTTTGCCGGCATCCACACAGTTTCTTAATGTAATCGAATCAGTCTTTGCTGGCTTGGCCAAAACAGTGATCCACAACAGTGACTATATGTCCGTCGATGAATGCAAGCATTCTATTGACCTTTATTTTGCTTCGCGCAACAAGCATTTCTTCGAGAATCCTAAACATGCAGGGCGCAAGATTTGGGGAAATGAAATTGTTCGGGCAAAATTCAGCGAAAATCAACACTGCCGGAATAAAAGCGCGATGTTAGGGGCAAAAATTTAGGTGCATATAAATCAACTCCATTAATACGATCTCCAATAAAATCCTATTAATGAAACCTTTGATTTAATTGGAATGATAATAACTCTGTATTCAATAAACGATATTTCTTCCCCGCGAGCCGTCCGAAGCCAGCGCAGAGCAACGAAGCTGGCTGCGAGCTGAGCAAAAGGTCTATGCAGAGGGAACGCAGTGGCTGCATAGTATGCCAAGCACGAACAAAGGGCATTGTGCTTTATTATAGGGCTGGGAATGGGCCATAAAGCACAATGCCCTTTGTGAAGCCTTTTGCGAGAGAGCAGGCGAGCCAGACACAGAAAGCGCTTGTATTGTAATATGCTGAACGCAGTGAAGGGTATTACTATACAGAGAAAGCTTTCATGACGGACGACCTTACGACTTCAAAAGCAATGACAGGTTCAGCCCGCGGAGGCGGAAAATGCTGTTCAAATGATATGGTGGCTGGAAGCGGCTATATCATTTGAAGGAAACCTGGCGGTGCTTTTGTGGAGTTTGGGAGGGAGGAATGCCTTATTTCCTTTGTGGATAAAACACAACTTGTTGATAAAAAGCAACTTATACAGGACACATTTGTGTAGGATAAGGGTTAACTTTACGTTTGAATAGTATGTAGAATAAGGTATAATATGGAGACGCTTAACATTATCGGAAGCATTACGTCAATAATAAGTTTATTGATCAGTCTGTTTGCTTTAAACAAAGTTATTTCGATAAAAAACGACATTCGAAATAATGGCGTTGTCCAAAGCAACAATAAAGTTACTGTGGGTAATATAATTGGCGGAGACGAAAACAAGCTATCAAATGGATGATGATGAAAGCTCAAATAAAGTATCTCAACATAATAACACTGTTAATGATGGTGACATTGTCGGTGGAAATAAAAATATCTATAACCTAACTTTTTTTATCAACATTAATCTGACGGACTATCAGGATTTCGTCGCATTTATAACAGAAAATGAAAGTTTGATTTTACTTGAACCGTCCAGAAACATATCTATTCAAGAAGCGCTAAATAAAATAAAGAGCAAGTACGGAAATATCGTGCGGGGTGATAAATCTATGGCTAAAAAGAATTTTTCTCAAAACATATCAGAAGCTGCGACTATCCAGATGGAAAGACAGCAATTTGGCAAAGCCCATGGTATTTTTGCGGCAGCAATAGAAGATACCGCTGATGAACATTTCAATTCTCTCTTCAAAAATTATTTGATTACTGGCTTCATTCACTATTGTCAGGAAAATGACATGAACGGTCTAAAAACATTGCTCACTAAAGGAGCAAATTCCTTAACCTCTGAAGATCCCGAGATTGACCTCATAACAGCCAATATATTTCAAGAGATTTGCTCGCGGGAAGCTGATCTTGATGCACTGAACAATTACATGGCGACTCTTGAAGACATATATGACAACGCGCCCGTAATCGCCAAATCACCTATGGCAAATTCGCTTGGGCTGGCATATCGTAGACTGGGTGAAAGAACAGGCATCGAATTACTGCAAAAAGCCATTCCGATTTTCGATGAGGGATTGGAGTTCAACAAAGATAACGTAGTTATGGAAGTTGACTTAAAAGATCAAAAGGCGATTACGTATGTGAGAATTTTTGAATTTAATAAGGATATAAGCAATCTAATCGTTGCTGGGAAGCTGCTCACCGAATGTGTTGATCTGTTTGAGTTCATAAGTGACCCTCGTGGTAATAGGTTAAAGCCAAGGGTACTCAACAATTTAGGTAATGTTTATAAGCAAAAAGCTCTCTTTTTGGAAACTGAAAAAATAAAAAACGCAAAGATGGCGATTTCATGCTACGAAGACGCAGAAAAGTTTTGGAGTGAACCGAATGCAAAGTATGAGTGGGCACTTTTACAGAAGAACAAAGCTGAAGCAAAATATGCGTTAGTTAAAGTCACTCGTGATGGTAAATTATTAATAGATGCGCTAAAGGATTGTTTGTCGTCTGTAAAATATAGGGATTTGGAAAACTCGCCTTATCAATGGGGAAAATCTGTTGAAATAAGTTTTCAAATTGTCTTATTGCTTAAAGAACTAAAAAGCATAACACTAATTCCAAAACCAATGAGGGAAGGTATTCTTCTGTACACACAACAGATTGATGAAGACAATTCCAAATGGGGTGCAAAAAACTTCACTAATTTTCTCATAAATGCTAAACAGGCTCAAACGCTTTTAAAAAATTAATCAGCGTGCTAGAGCCTTGCCCGCCTCTCAATCTATCAGTGATTTTTAGTAAAATATCAAACCTATACCTTCGTTAAAAAACGAGTAAATTTGGTTATGGATAATATTTTAGAATTAGCATATCGTGCAAATATCAATGTCTATAATTACGATGAAAAATACGTAATTGTATATGATGATCACCGGTATCTGTTAAACATTTTACACTTTTTGAGGTACAAAAATCAAGTAAAGACATCATTAAACGTGATCTATTTTGATTATCATGATGACGCTCGAAAACCATCATCGGCAGCGATAGAAATGACAAAACAGTTCCGTGTTAATTTACCGTCTCAGCCTGATTTTTTTCGTTTTACAGAATTTGATTTGTGTACTCTCGATAATGACTGGCTACTGGCTGGGATGCAGCTTAGTTTTATTAATGACGCTCTACTGATTGGGGCAAAGGAAACTTCAATGAGTTCACAGTTAAACGGATCTTATATTGATCACGTAGGTGATGCTCACGCATTTTACAGCATTCCTCATTTATGGGATTGTCTCGATTCCAAAGGGTGTTTAGGCGATTCAAGCATCGACACTGAATCAGAAAAAATTCGCTCCATTTTCGGCTTCAATTTGCCGGGCAAACCAGGATGGAGTAATGAAAAGCCAGAATACCCTTATATTCTTGATTTTGATTGTGACGTATTTTCAATGGACATTCTGGGTAAAACTACAGCCTGGCCATATTGGCGAATGGAAGAGCTTTTTACAAAGCCTTTCGCCCATTTTAACCTTTCATCTCAAGAATTTGTGCATAATTTGATCGAAAGAGCAGAGATAGTGACCATTTGCCGAGAAAGCGGATGCTGCGGTGGCATTCTACAAGCAGCACAAATTTTTAACAATATGGATCGTCTTTTTTTTAATAGTAGCCTGAGTCAATAATCTCATTATTGGGGGTGTGGAAACACAAAAAAGACCCTTAATGGGTCTTTGCAATTTCCGTTTCTTCAACGAGCTCTTTGTTGGCATTTTGCTGCACATTGAAGATGTATTCAATCGCGTTCTGTGCTTGCATACTGGCAGATACAATCATCCATCTATCATTCTTCAATGCTTCAGTCCACCTTCTTATATCCATTATATCACCGGTATTGTCGTCGAACTCCTTCACAGCAATACCGGTAATTGAATTTAGGTAGCATGTACCTATTTCAGCGGTAAGGTTTTCAATGTTGTACCGTTCGACATCATGCTTGTTGAGCTCAGTAATCTCATTACGATTCAACCGGGATTGATGGCCGGTGCTGTGAATCAGCTCATGGAATAGCGTGCTGTAATAGCCGGAAATGGCATCAAACGAACTCTGTTTAGGAATATTGATACAATCCTTGATCGGATCATAATATGCCTTTTGTTTGCTGTGTTTAATGGCCGGGCAATGTGGCATTGCTTCAATGATTTCATCACAGGCTCCCAGGTGCATATTGATTTCCGGTGAAAACGGAATGGTTATCACCTCTGGCAAATTATCAATCTGGGCAATGTTAAAAACATAATAATACCGCAGGACTGACTTTGTTTGTGGAGGTTCAGTATTGTTTTTAGAATGCTGTTGTAGAACAGTCTTCCAAAATACTATCATTGTTCCTTTTTCTCCCTTTTTAACACTTGCCCCTACTGCCTTAAGCTGCTTCCAGGTGAGGAAATAGTTTTGGGAATACCCTAATGATCCAAGCAGCCAGGTGTTGATGCCGGTATAGGGGCGTTTGGTGAATAGGTTCTGCGGATGGCCGCCTTCCGTCCAGGGCTTTCGCCAAGGAATGACTTGCTTTTCTAGTTGTTCGATAATCCGATTAGTAATGATGGCGAATACATCAAGGTGTTGATTTTGTGTGTTCATGGTGTACAAGTTTAATTCAAAGAATTTTCTTTGATTGTACGGGAGCATGAAAACAGAAAAAAGGGAGGCAATACTATTTATATAAATTACCTGTACGCTCGCGAGCGTACAGGGTATAAAAGACCACAAATGGCGCTGTATCCATAGGATTAAGCCAAAGAAAAAATAGCGTTTATTAAGCAGATTTATTTTTATTGTTAAATTTGATTACCTTAGTTCTTAATTAACCTTATTATCAGTTACTTATATGAGCAAAATAGACAGAATTTATGTCAAAAATTCAAGAGATGAATTAGGCAGATATCCAAATTGGCCCGTTAATCAAAATATTTCTTTGGGAAATATCGGGTATTATCACGGTAGAACAGCGAAATTTGAGTGGACAACAACGCTACATGATATTGGTATTACTATTACTACGGTTGCTCCACAGGCAATCATGTCAGAATTATTTACTTCAAGCGATTCTGTGTCTTCTGAATTTCATAGTGCATCTGCAAAACAGCCCAGCCATGCAAAATTTACCTTTACAAAAAGTAATTCAGTTGTTACTCAGGGATTTGAAATGGGTCATCAACAATTACCTATTGATCGATTGAAACACGAAATATTAGATGGAATAAGTAAAAAAACCATTACATGGGATTATGATTGGGTGATTATTACTGAGCTTTGGGTAGCAAATGGATTTACCACCTTGATTTCCGGATCAAGTAGTAGTTCGTCTGTTATCTCCGCAAATAACAATGGGGAAAAAATGTTCAATATCGCTAACTTTAACTTAGGACTACAAGTCACCAGAAGTAAATTCATGGCCTATCAAGGTGTTGCGGAACATGCTGTCAGGCCGTATTTTCAAATACATCGACTTACGAAAGACGGTAAATTTAAACGTTATGGAGCAAAGTCATATTTCTGGTCTAATTAAAAAATTTGATTTTATTCAGTTAATTTGGTACTATACATACAACAAGCACTTTGCAAGAAATCAAGAGAGATTCTAGAAATAGAGGAAGGGCAAACCAGTATTATACTGGGGTTGTAGGACTTATTAATAGTTGCTTGGCTTAGCTTCTTTTTACATTCATAAGTTATAGTACTTTAAGTATCCTGAGTATTTTAGGCCCCAGCCTAAAAGAATTAGCCAGATTAGGTTATATGGTTTCATATAAAATCTGGTAACCCTAAAGCAAAGTTGAATGATTTTATTATTCTTAGATCGGTCATAGGCCGGTCTTTTTTATTTTAGTAATGTCATTGAAATGAGAGTTGAGTCGCATTTCGTGTTGGTCAAAGAGAATGCGATTTAACTATAGAAAAAAGTTGTGATAGCACTGAATCCCCGACTCCCCACGCCGTCAATAAGAAGCTTTAAGTAAATATGAAATCGAGGAAGATTGATAAAATCATCAACGGTAAATACGGGATAAAATTCCTCAGCCATGACCTTAGCATCTGCGGTTCCGAGCTTGAAACAAATTATGGTGCCGACATTTCCGAGTATGCCGCTTCTGACTTCCTCGGGCAATTGCTCCAAGTATTGATGTGTTAAAAATAACGCCACTTTGTACTTCCGCACTTCTGAAAGCATACTGGCAAATGAGGTCGTGATAAAAGCATGACACTCATCAATATAGACCATACATGGTGCTCTTTCATGCTCAGCAAGTCTTGCTCTTCTCATGGCGGCAGTTTGAATAGCAGTCGTTAACAAGCTGCCGAGTATTTGAGAGACATCTTCACCAATCATTCCTTTGGACAAGTTGCATATTAAGATATTGCCTTTGTTCATGATTGCTTCAATGGAAATACTCTCTTGCTGTCCAACAATTTCTTTTAAAATCGCGTTGGCAGCAAATACGCCTGCTTTATTTAAAATCGGCATAATTGCTTCCGACTTAAAGCTTGCTGAATACTTGTCAAACTCATTATGCCAAAAGGACAAGATCGCGGTGTTATCAGTATAGTGCAGCACCATGTTTCTGAAGGAGTAGTCTAGGAGCAACGGCTGAATATCAAGCAATGTAGCTGTAGGGTATTCCAAGAGCGTTAAAATGGTGTAGCGCAAGATATATTCCAATCGTGGCCCCCAGCTATCACCCCATATTTTCTTAAATGATAATACGATTTCAGAGGCTACAATGTGCCGTTCCTCAATAGGAACATTTAATAAGGGGTTAAAGCCGGTACGGTGCAGCGGATTCGTGGCATCAAAATATACAACATCATGTTTGCGATGCGCCGGGATTGCAGATAAAAGGGCCATACATGCGTCTCCATGAGGCTCAATAAGTATCACGCCATAACCTTTATGAATATCATCGATTGCCATATTTAACAGCAATGAGGTCTTTCCACTGCCTGTCCGGCCAATAGAATATATATGCGAAAATCTGTCTTGCAATTTTATCCCAAAGAGCTTATTTGAATTGCGAAAGTTCGTGTAGCCAATGGGGGTGAATGGTTTTGAATGGTCAGCGGTACTCATTTGGTAATGAATGGTACGAGAGATCTAACTGTCATGATAGAGAGGATATTGCTCTCTTAGATTTAGGTAGTGAATAGGGCACACTAATGTGATGAATACTATTAATGCGCTGTTCCAAGAATTCATCTTGGAATGCAACTATTCGCGCAGACTTCGCCCTGAAACAACAAGAGGTTATAACGCCGTCTTTCTTCTGTTTCTAAAAATTATGCCTGAAGTCACTTCTCCTAAAGAATTAACTCCGGAAATGTTAAACGAATTTTTCAGACGAATCGAAACCCGTCCACGAATGGTGGGAAAAACGGTAACATCAGGGGTTAAAAAATCCACCATTAAAACGCAGTGGAGCAAATTGAACGTCTTCTTTGTGTGGCTGAAAAAGCGCGGATTTATCATAGAAAGCCCGCTGAAAGATATTAAGCCGCCCCGGCCTAACTATGACGACTTCCGAAAATTAGAAAACAGCGACATCAATAAAATATATTCTTCAATTGTCCGATGCTCCGCTAATGCCCTAACAATCCGAAGAGATACCATGATGGTAAGTATTCTCTTGTTCTGCGGGCTGCGTAAAGGCGAGCTTATTTCGCTTCATGTCAGCGACCTCGATCTGATAAAGAACGAGCTAACGGTACGTGCAGAAACATCGAAGTCAAAAAAGACCCGCGTGCTTAAAATGCACCCAACCCTGGCTATGCATATAAAGGACTATCTTAATGAAAGGAGAAAATTAAAGACAGAATGGTTGATTGTCGCCACTAAGGGAGATAGCGGACTAACACGGCATGGATTAAAACACTGGGTGAAAAGCCTCATACTGAAGTCTGGCGTAAAATTCCACCTTCACCAGTTTAGACACACGTTCGCTTGTAAACTCTGCGAAGCAAACGTAAACGTGTTCAAGGTGCAGAAAATGATGGGACACACTGATATTGCAATGACCATGCGGTATGCCCGTTCAATGAGAACGGAAGACATGATCGATGACATCGGAAAAATTTCAATTTAAGTTTCAATAAAAAGTGATGTATCGATTTACATACTGATGATGAACATGCTATGATGCCGCTATTAACCCCACTGCCTTCTTAACGTAAGTTAGGACGGCAGTTTTGGTTTATGAAATCCTTCTCATTACAAAGCAATCCTATTCGTAAAACTAAAAATTCATTTAACTTGTTGTAAATTAGATGTCAAATTACTAAATTGCCATCAAATCAAAAAAGCTCGGGCCTCTAACCTCCCGAACTTCACATTGGTTTTACACTGTCGACAGTATGCCGGAGCCTGCTTTGAATAAAGTACATTAATCTCAAGCAATATATCATCAGTAAAGAACTGTGTCAAATTGCACGAACATAGGGTACGCATCGAGCCGCTTACGGAGGAAATCGTAAAATTGTTCTTTTAAATAATCTTTAAAAACTTTTTACCATGACTCCCCAATTTAAAAGACCGCCTTGGGCTTTTTTTGAAGGGTTTACACTGATTGTTTTTATTATGCCTGGCGCTAACTATTGGACGACAAATTTAAACCAAACCGTTCCTCGGTTTGTCTCCATACCATGTTCAATCATTGGAGGGTTATATCTTTTATTTAGACTTGCTCGATATGTCCACAGATTTATTGATGAAATCGATAAGGATAGAATTGCCAACAAACGCAGAAGGGACGAGAATTTCATCTTTCAAAAGACTTCGCTTTTGGAATTAGATAGAAAAACCTTCAAGTTGAGCGCAGAAAAAAACCAATGGAGGAAAGGAAATCCTGATTTGGATTTACCAAAAAAAGTGATCCGCAAGAGTGACTTTCAAAAGAAGAAAAATCGAAAGAATAATTAAATATCTTGAGAATTTAATTCTAACGTTGCTCAATAGCGAATGATTATTTAAAAAACTAAAAGCAAAGCTTTGCCCCCACAATTATTTTGTGGGGGCTTTAATTTAAAAAATCTGGCACAGCCGATAAATTTGAATTTTCACGGTTGCAATAAATTACTCTACTATGAACTTTCCTGAAAGCATACTCAATATACAAGGATACGGTCCACGCCCTCACCTAAATAAAAAGCAACAAGTAGAGCTATCTCATTTAAATTTGATTTTTTTTCAGAAAAAGGCATACTTATCAGGTGATTCGAAATCACAATTATAAACTAATACGAGCAGTATATAGATAATTGTTTTGCCGATAAACAGGCCGTCAAAAAGTCCACTGGAAACTTTTAAAAATCTGATTTCGCCCTTACTAAATAAGCCTTTTTAAATGAAAAGCATGCTTCAAACAACTTTTAAGGAGACGGTCGCAGGTTCGAATCCTGCTGGGGGCACAAATAGCCTTTAAACAAAAGGTATTCAGGAAATAATCGGCCAAAAAAGCGTTGCCTGAGACCAGCTCTTTTGGTAAACAGGCCGTTGGCGGTACAACAATCATCAAATAAACTGCTCCATACCATCATGGATATTGAGCTCCTATCACAAAAGTTTTGTGATTACTCGCTCTCTTTTAAGGGCTATTCACCAAACACCATCCGGAGATACAAATATGTCATCAGTTGTTTTTGCCGCTTTACGGGCATCAATGACCTCAATGCTGTTACCGACGAAAAGGTTCGTGCTTTGTTTTTCTTGGGGAGAACAGAACGAAAATGGTCGGTGAATACCTTCCTGGTCTACCATAAATCATTGCTGGTCTTTTTCCGTTGGTGTATAAAACAGGGCTATATGGAAAAGAATCCCATTAGTGATATTGAAATACCCAAAAAAGAAAAATGTCTGCCGCCTAAACTCACCAAGCAAGATGCGTTGAGGCTATTGGAACTGGTTTATAACTATCCCTACGAGTATTCATTTCTCCGCTATCGAAACCATGCCCTCTTTTCGACCTTTATATTTGCGGGGTTACGCAAACAAGAGCTGTTACATTTGAAATATTCCGATGTCGATCTCAATAACCTTACGCTCTTTGTCAGGCAAGGAAAAGGCAATAAAGACAGAATAATTCCTATTAGCTACACACTGGCGCAAAGCTTAAAACGATATATAGAGGAACGAAAGCGATTGGGCAAGATCAACGCTGAATTTTTCTGTTCACTGCGAGGTAATGTTGGATTCACCGAAAATGGCTTAAAAAAACTTGTGGAGCAAATGCGGGATGCATTTGGCTTATCGTTCAGCGTTCATAAACTGCGACACACATTTGCCACCTTAATGCTGGAAGGAGGGTGCGACATATATAGCTTGTCTAAAATGATGGGGCATAGCGATATCAGCACAACAACGATTTACTTATCTGCCAGTGCGGAACATTTACGATCACAAATGACTAAACATCCGCTAAACAATATATAAGTCATTGAAAGAAATATTGTATTTAATTCAAAGGGTGGCTGGTATTATGGATACCGGTATTCTTTAAATTACATCTGCTATTTAAATGACTGACTGAGGATCGTATTGCACACTAACAGCGCATTGAAAAGATTCTACTTTGTCCTATAGGATTGTCCTTTAAAGTGATTTTCCGAGTTTAGATTTTTTTTTACCTCCCTTATAAGAAACTATACTCCTTGGTATCCTTACCAACGGAAAAAGGATATCGACTTTATTCCATAGTATCGAACGAGACGCTCGAAATAATAAAAAAAATCGACTGACCGATCGTTGCAATTATTAGATAACAACATAATCATGAAATCATTTGATCAGTATGTACGCGATAACTATAGCCATGAGGAAATCCAGCTTGCCAATGAAATCGCGGAGCGCTTAAACAATCCGTCCTCACTTGCACAATTTCTTCGTTACACCAAGGAAGTACCACATTACTTATTGGAAGAATACTTAGATGCAGCCTGTGTGATTCCAGCCCATAAGGTGCACAAGTCTCGGGCCGCAATTTTTGTTAATAGCGTTAATAACTATAAACACTACGGTCATGGTGATTCTGGGAATTAGCATTGGCACCCGTTCATCGGGTATTGCGATCCTTGAAGGAAACCAATTAAAGGTATGGAATACAATATCATTCAAGGCCAGTTGGTCTGAAGAAAAAGGTGATACTATCATCGCACACTACGAACAGTACATCAAAAAACATAACGTTAAAATCGTCATTGTGAAGATTCCGCGAATCAGCCACCATACAGATGGAATCGTCAATCTGCTACAAAAGGTACAAAAAATGATTACCTATCACGGTTGCATGGTGGACTACCGAAGCCAGGCAGAAATTAAGGAGGCATTGCCAAGAATCAGAAACAAGCGCGATGTCATAAATTACACTGCAACGCTGTATCCCGTCCTAGCCAATCACCAACAGCGTGAACTCACCAATCGCAATAAATATCATCTTAGGATGTTTGAAGCAGTATTGGTTGCACACTTGGCATTGCAGGAAAAATTCCCCGATTAACACAACAAAATATAGGCAAAGCGATGACAAATGCACAGCCCCTTTCAGGGGCTGTATTTATTTAATGAATAGCTACTTATTTGCGATTTAGAGCAATGCAAATCCAATTGCTACATTAACTGCGTCTTTAACTACTCCAATAACTGCGTTAATAGCATCTTGCGCTGCTATTAACCCCAATCCCTCTTCGGATAACAAGACAGTTTGTAAGCTATTTTTTTGCATGTCGATCATCAAGGTTGCTTGTGCCTGGGAAATACTTTCAGCTAAAAGCAATTCTTGTACATTGACTAAGTTCTGGGCTAACGTTTTTAATGACGTTGTTGCTAACGCACTAATAGCAGGCCATTTACCACTTAAGCTTGTCGTTGCCGCGCCTACCATTTTATTAAAGAGATCATCAAGATTTAAAGCTGCCATAATTTAATTTTTTTCGTTTTTCAAGCCATTTTGTAAAGAAACCATTGCTGTAAATTGGACTTCTAAGGTACTGAGTACATTGTTCATTATTGATGTATCGCGTATAGCTTTAAAGTCATCAATTTTATGCAATGACTCTAAATCGATAATATTCTTATTCACTGCACCAAGTTGGCCGACGACAATAGAATATTTAGGAAGTGCTTTACATCGGATGTTGAGGCTTTCGACCTCTCCTTCGATTGCGCTATACGTTTTATCAAAATTGCTATATTGATTGGCAGAAGCATTATTATTTACCAGATTCTTTTTTAGCGTTATTAATAACTGCGAAACGTCTGTTTGGATTTTTTGAATGCCTTGGTCAGTAACTTGGTCATAAGCTCCAATAAGTATTACTTTACAACTTGCGAGGATGCTAAAGGCAACAATCACAATAGATAGTGTAATCGGTTTAATTTGCATTGTGTGAGGTTTTTATAAATGTACTGTAACTACCCTATAAATTCCAGAGTATTTTAACGCTATTTCTTAGGGTGTTTTAACGGGCACATTGAGCAAAGCTATTATAAAGTTTGACCGTCAACCGTTAGATGGGGAAAGCCCCCCTTTTCAAATATTCAAAAACCGCTATCTTTAATATAAAACTATTCCTTTCACAATTTAAAAGCAATTCCAATGACGCAACCAAAGCATGTTGGTATTTGGATACGTGTAAGTACCGAACTCCAAGTTAAAGAAGAAAGCCCCGAACATCACGAACAACGCGCCCGTTACTACATCGAAGCCAAAGGCTGGCAGGTGATGGAAGTATACCGGCTTGAAGCAGTAAGTGGAAAGTCTGTCATGGGACACCCCGAAGCGAAACGGATGCTCGCAGACATCAGAAGCGGCCATATCACCGGCCTGGTATTTTCCAAACTGGCCCGTCTGGCCCGCAGCACCAAAGAACTCCTAGAATTTGCCGAAATCTTTCGCCATGAGAATGCTGACCTTATATCATTGTCTGAAAACATTGATACCAGCTCTCCGGCCGGAAGATTATTTTTCACCATTATTTCTGCAATGGCAGAATGGGAACGGGAAGAAATCGCCTCTCGTGTTGCCGCCTCTGTTCCAATCCGCGCACGAATGGGCAAACCATTAGGCGGGCAAAGTTCATTTGGATACCGCTGGGATGGCAAGGAACTCGTCATTGATGAAGCAGAAGCCCCGATACGCAAATTGATTTATGAGCTCTTTCTGAAACATCAACGCAAAAAATCAACTGCTGATGCCTTGAACAAGTTGGGATACAGGACCCGCAATGGCAGCGCCTTTTCTGACACCACTGTAGCCAGGTTATTACGTGATCCAACTGCCAAAGGTGAACGGATTGCTAACTACACCAAAAGTCTTGGTGACGGCAAACAATGGGTGTTGAAACCACAAAACGAATGGATTCGGTTGCCTTGTCCTGCGATTGTTGCACCCGATGTATGGAATCAATGCAATGCCATACTGGACACTACCGAAGTCAAACGGAAAAAGCCAGGGCGCAAAGCAATGTATTTACTATCCGGCTTTGTTCAGTGTAGCTGTGGTACCGCTATGTACGTATACCATACGTCTCGGGTATTCAGTTGCAAGAAATGCAAAAACAGGATTGGTGTTGATGATATTGATGAAATATATCAAACCTATTTAAAAGACTATTTAAATGGCATCAATCCCGCTGACTACATTGAACAAACTGATTTACAGTTGGAAGAAAAGAAAGCCCTCCTTGCTACCACCACTAAAGAACGGAACAGGCTTGCCAAACGCATGAACGATCTTTTGACACTACGCTTAGACGGAGAGCTCTCTAAAGAAGGCTTTGCATTGGAATACAAGCCAATGGAAGAACGAGTTTCCCAAATGGATACACAGCTACCTCAACTAGAAGCTGAAATTGATGTTCGCACCATCCAGCTAATGTCCACTGACCGGGTATTAACGGAAGCCAAGGCGTTATATGACCAATGGGGAGATATGAGCTTTGAGCAGAAACGGGCCATCGTTGAAACCATCACAACCGGCATCGAAATCGGCAAAGAAGACATCACGATCAACTTAGCCTACGCGCCCCCGCTTTCCCAAAATGGTGGAAATAAGCAACACAACCTCAGGGGTTCATACTCGCCACCAGCATAAACGAGCTTGGGTAGTCAACCGTAAACTTAGCGCGCGATATGGTTACCCGGCGTTCTTCCAGCGGCTGGCGCATTACTTCGAGGGCACTGCGTTTAAACTCCGGCAATTCATCCAGAAACAAAACACCGTTATGTGCCAGTGAAATTTCACCCGGCTGCGGGTTGCTGCCCCCGCCAACCAGCGCCACATCACTAATAGTATGGTGCGGCGAGCGGAATGGCCGTGTGGTTACCAAAGCATCAGCTGCCGCCAGCTTACCGGCTACAGAATGGATCTTGGTAGTTTCTAAAGATTCGTATAAACTCAATGGCGGCAAAATGGATGGCAGCCGTCGCGCCAGCATAGTTTTACCTGCTCCAGGCGGACCAATCAATATCACATTATGCCCGCCTGCGGCGGCAATCTCCAGCGCCCGTTTTATATTTTCCTGTCCGCGTACTTCGCTAAAATCACTATCGTAATTGGTGAGGCTTTTAAAAAATTCTTCGCGGGTATTAACTACTTCGGCCACTAATTGCACATCGCCATTAAAAAAGTCGGCTACTTCTTTTATGGTTTCCACGCCGTATACTTCCAGGTCATTCACTATGGCGGCTTCGCGGGCATTTTGTTTGGGCAAAATAAATCCTTTAAAACCCTCTTTCCGCGCCTGTATAGCAATGGGCAAAGCACCTTTTATAGGTTGCAGTCCGCCATCCAGCGAAAGCTCGCCCATAATTAAATACTTGTCAAGGTTTTCGTTTTCTATCTGGCCTGAACTGGCCAATATGGCTGTAGCAATAGTAAGATCATAGGCCGATCCTTCTTTGCGGATGTCTGCGGGAGCCATATTCACTACTATCTTTTGTCGCGGCATCCGGAAACTGTTGGTTTGCAGGGCAGCCTCAACCCGCTGCATAGATTCGCGCACGGCATTATCCGGCAGGCCCACAATATAATAGTTTTTGCCGCCGCTGATGTTTACCTCAACTGTTATGGTAACAGCCTCGATGCCGTATACTGCACTCCCAAAAGTTTTAATTAGCACAAATGATAAAGTTTATTTAGTGCGTAATTTATATAATTTAATTGATGGAGAAAAGATAGCGATGGGTTTTAAAATTAAAGGTGTTCGAAACATTCCAAAAAGCATTGTTGTCATTCTGAACGGAGTGAAGAATCTTCTTCAATATGCATGACCGCATGCTTTTCTGAAGCAGAAGATCCTTCGCTACCGCTACCCATGACATATAGCGGTACTAAACTTAGTTTTAAAAACTAAGTTTTTCAGCGTGGATGACCCCATCGGGGTCGAATATTGGTAGAAAAAACGACAACAATTATGTCGTGCCGTAGGTACGAAACCCATACGCATGCAAGTGGCGTACCTACAGCACGCTAAAATTGGTCACAACAATATTTCTACCGATATTTTGCACCTACGGCGCATTTTTTGTCATTTCACCTTCACAGTCCCCGGATTTTATCACTCAGCATGACAACCTTGATTAGTTAAAACCAAGGTTTTAACTAATCGCTATGGAAAAAGCTGTAAGAATTTAAAACTCCAATTCCAACAACACCGGGCAATGATCCGAATGCCTTGCCTCGGGCAATATGGCCGCTCTTTTTATATTATTTTCTAATGCACGCGTAGCCATAGCATAATCAATGCGCCAGCCAAGGTTCTTCGCTCTTGCATTGGCCCTGAAACTCCACCACGTATAATTATGCGGCTCTTTATTCATATGCCTGAAAGTATCAATATAACCCGACTCAATAAAGTTCTCCATCCATTCCCGCTCTTCCGGCAAAAAGCCCGAAGAATTGGCGTTCGATTTGGGGTTATGGATATCAATAGGTCTGTGACAAATATTATAATCGCCGCATACCACTAACTTAGGGCATTGTGATTGCAACAGTTCGAGATACTTACCAAATTCATCCAAAAAGCGGTATTTAAATACCTGCCTATCATCACCGCTTGAGCCTGATGGGAAATAAACGCTCATCACCGAAACATCGTCAAAATCAACACGGATATTACGTCCCTCTCTGTCAAAATCAGCAATGCCGCAACCATATTCAACTTTATTAGGTGTTTTTTTGGTGAGGATAGCCGTACCGCTGTATCCCTTTTTTTCTGCAGGATACCAATAATGTTCATAACCTAATTGCTCAATTAAGTGCAGATCGGTCAGCACATCGGGCGAAGCCTTAATTTCCTGCATACAAACCACATCGGCATCAGTAGCCTGCAGCCAGCCTAAAAAGTTTTTGCTCATTGCCGAGCGGATACCGTTAACGTTATAAGTAATTATCTTCATACCCCTTAATCCCCTAAAGGGGAAATTTTTATAGTTATAAATTTAAGCTTTTTTTGAGTTTATTAACTCCCCCTTTAGGGGGCTGGGGGGTTGAGAATTGCATCCAACTGTTTACATTCCTTCTTGCTCAGCAACTCCACCGTCATCGGCACATCTTCCAGCGGGCGGTCGTTTTTGTCTTTCTTTACGGCAGCAATACGATCAACCATATCAATGCCATAAACTACCTCGCCATACACGGTATAATTTTGATCCAGATGGGGCGCACCGCCAATTGATTTATAGAAATCCCTTTCCCATGCCGGAATTTTATGCCCTTTTAAGCGGGTTTGTTCCAGCGTATCCATTTTACCGTCGGTAAACCGTTTGCCTTCTACAATATAAAACTGGCAGCCGCTTGATGCTTTGGTAGGATTATCATCCCGCGCAGCCGCCAACACCCCTCTTTTATGAAACAAACTGTCCCTAAACTCGGCAGGTATGGTATAGCCCACATCGCCATTGCCCAGCTCAACACCTGGCTTAGCCTTTTCGGGATTTTTTGAATCCGGATCACCGCCCTGTATCATAAAGTTTTGTATCACCCTATGAAATAGCGTTCCGTTATAAAAGCCCTGTTTTACCAGCTTAATAAAATTGTCGCGATGCTTGGGTGTTTCGTTATACAAACGGATGATGCAACTACCATAACTGGTTTTTATACGCACATACTGATTTTTAGGACTGCCCGCAAAAGCGGTAGTTAAAATAAATACGGCCAGCAAAAGCGTTGTAAAAAGTTTCTTCATATTTATTGAATAATCATGTTAAAATAAGCATTTAGCTAACTAATTTCCAATTCTTCAAAATAACTGATAATTAATGATTTAATCATAAATTCCTGCTCTAACAGGGTATAGTTGGGCACCGTTTTTACCAGTTTCCAATGCGGCCAGCCATCCTGATCCAGTCCTTCCAGCTCATAAAAGCCCAGCATGCTAAATAATTTACAGTTAGCAATATGCATCAGCTCTTCTTTTTGCCGTTTGCTAAACTTGCGGGGGCCCTGCCCAAGCTCCTGCACTCCTATTAAAAACAGCATCACTTTTATATCGGGTTTTTCGCTATCAAAATCTTCAGCAATTCGCTGCTGCAACGCATCCCATTTTAAATTAATTTCAGCAGGTTTCATGTTTACAAATATAGTTCATTGGTGCGTTAGTTCATTAGGTCATTGGTTCATTGGTTCACTTGTTTATTGGTTCATTGGTGATATACTAATATGAATACCGAAAAGAATAAAAAGGGTCTTATACTAAGTAATGTCATCAAGTTAAGGAATCAAATTTTTCCTACCCTCTTTTTTGCTTGCAAAAGAGAGGGAGATCCATCCGCCTAAAGGCGGAGTAGATCGGGTGAGTAAACTCTGCGAGCAGCATTAACGTAAATGCATTAGCGTGTTGACTCATCCCGACGTTCTCCGCCTTTAGGCGGATGGTCGACCTTCTCTCCGCTTCGCGCAAAGAAGGTAGTTTTAGCAATTAGAAAAGGGATTTTCCTTAAATAATGACATTGCTCTGCATAACACCCAAGTTAGATATTCGTAACCCTTATCAAAGTCTCGAGTGTAAGTCTACTACCTACCACCAATGAACTAATAAACCGGTGAACCAGTGAACTAATCCTCCAGTGAACCAAATAGTACTTTGTTGCATTTAGCAAGATTGTTACAATATGACAGTCTTTACACCGTTTTATTAATTACTTTTGCTTAAAGTTGTAAAAAACTCATTAACAGGTTTGAAAACGGCCAAATATCATATTATCTATTCAAAGATATTGCTCATTTGCTTTATAGCCGGGCAGTATATGGTATTTGCGCATCAGCATAATATTAATAATATACATCCAAAAACTTACAGCTATACCAAAGGCTTATCGCAAACTACAGTTAGCGATAAATGTTATTTATGCGATGTTATGCACCATAATACCATGGTAATTAACAGCAACACTTATTTTAGCTCTGTCGCTGTAAGTTTACATGTATTTAAAAATACCGGGTATAGCTTCAAGAGCATTCAGCTCATCCTTTCCGGCGGACGCGCGCCACCTTCATCTGATTATAAATCATAAAATTAAGGCTATCAAATTCATTAAGGCGTCACTATTTTAAATAAAAGTGCGTCAAGTGAAATGTTTAGTCAGCAAAACAAATTATTTATAATCGACTGATGATAGATTAAAATCTATCGCTAATAAGTTTAATATTAAGATATTTCTACTTCATGCAAATGAGAATTAAAATTCAATCATATATAACTGCTTTTCTTTTATTGGTACTATCGGCAACGGCCATGGCGGCAGGCAAACTGTCGCCCGATGATGGTAACGGTACCCTAAAAGGAGTGGTGACAGATAAAAAAGATGGATCAGCCATTATTGGCGCATCAGTTGCCGTGCCGGATATAAAAAGCGGAACTATTACTGATGCTAACGGACATTATTCATTAACGGGATTACCAAAAGGTATTCACCTGGTGCAGGTAAGTTATATTGGATATGCTACGTTTACCCAGGAGGTTGACTTCAGTAAAACCACCGTATTAAATATACAGCTGCAATCATCATCAATTGAAACGGGCGAAGTTATTATTACCGGTGTAAGCAAAGCCACCGAAATAAAACGTGATCCGGTGCCTATGGTAGCGGTCGGCAAAGCTTATATCGATCAGCATTCTGCCTCGGGCAACGTGATTGACGAAGTGGCTAACCTGCCGGGAGTAAGTGCCGTAACCACCGGCCCTAACATTTCAAAACCATATATACACGGTTTGGGCTATAACCGGGTAATTACCTTACAGGATGGCATTCGTCAGGAAGGGCAGCAATGGGGTGATGAGCACGGTATTGAGGTAGATCAAAACGCTATCGACCGGGTGGAAATAATCAAGGGCCCGGCCAGTTTAACTTATGGCTCTGATGCTATTGGTGGTGTTGTAAACTTGATTACCGCGCCTTCGGTTCCCGATGGTAAAATGCTGGGCTCGGTGCAGGGTATTTATGGCACCAATAATGGCTTGATCAATGGCTCATTCAAACTACAAGGCAATAATAATGGACTGGTTTGGGGAACAGTAATATCCGACAAAGAGGCGAAAGATTATCAGAATCAACATGATGGGCGGGTTTTTGCTACCGGTTTCCAGGAAAAGGACGCCAGGGCGATGATCGGCTTAAATAAATCATGGGGATCAACCTATTTAAATGCTTCGCTTTTTGATGATTTGCAAGATATTCCCGATGGTAGTCGTGATTCGTTAACGCGCCAGTTTACCAAACAGATCACCGATGCGGATACCTACAGACCAATAGTTCCGGAGTCTGAATTAAATTCATATGCCATCCCTACGCTGCATCAGCATGTACAACTTTATCGTATTTATGATAACAGTGATTTTATTTTAGGCGGCGGAAACCTTTTTGTAAACCTCGGTTATCAATATAGCCACCGCAGGGAATATACGCATCCCGAGGATGCTGACGTACCGGGATTAAACCTGGAGCTTACCACCTATACCTATGATGTTAAATACGATTTTGACCTGGGTAAAGGCTTTGAAACCACTGTTGGTGTAAACGGCATGTACCAAACCAATAATTTAGGCTACAGTACTGATTTCCCTATACCAGCCTATCACCAGTTTGATATCGGTCCGTTCTTCGTGATGAAGAAAACTTACGGAAAGCTTGATCTTTCGGGAGGCTTGCGCCAGGACAGTCGTTCGTTTAGTGGACAGGCAGCCTATGTTGATACCACCACACAATATTTCCCAAAACTTTATACCGGTCCTAATCCTACTACTACCCCAAATGTTACGCAGCAGTTTAGTGCGCTAAACAAAACATTTTCGGGCACATCGGGCAGTATAGGTGCAACCTATAACTTCTCGGATAGCTTTTTGTTAAAAGGAAATGTTGCACGTGGTTTCAGGGCGCCAAGTATTGCAGAATTATCGGCCAATGGAGCGGATCCTGGTTCACAAATTTATCACGTAGGGAACAGTAATTTTAAACCTGAGTTTAGCTTACAGGAAGATATTGGTGCATTTTTAACGCTGCCAAATGTATCTGCAAGTGCTGAGTTTTTTGATAACAATATCCAAAACTACATTTTTCAGGAACAAATTTTAGATGCAAATGGCAACGCCGAAAGGGTAAATGCCGATGGTTCACCCAACCCACAGGGCCAGTACAGTAAGTTTACTTATGTACAAAGCAAGGCCCGCATTGCCGGCGGCGAGTTTAGTTTAGATATTCACCCTGTTTCATGGTTACACTTTGAAAACTCGCTTACCTTAACGTATGGCACCAACCTGGGTACCGGCGCTAAAGTACCCGATAGCTTAAAATATTTACCTTTTATCCCGCCAATGCATACACACTCTGAGTTGAGAGGCACCTGGGCCAAAGGTATGGGCGACTTTAAAAATCTTTACGCTTTCCTTGGCTTTGACCATTTCAACGCGCAAGGCCATTACTTCTCTGCCTACGGAACAGAAACCTACACAGCAGGCTATAACCTGATTAGCGCAGGTATTGGTGGCAATGTGGTTGATAAAAATGGTAAAAAGATATTGGAGATTTTTATTGAAGGCACCAACCTCGCCAACAAAAACTATCAAAGTAATATGAGCCGGTTAAAGTATTTTGATAATGCTGTTGTACCGGCTGGCGTACAACCCGGCATCTTCAACATGGGCCGTAACATCAGCTTTAAAGTGGTAGTACCATTTGATCTTTCGGCACACACCAAATCATAATTAGGTTATTTAATACCCCACAAAAAAAGCGATGGGTTTTAAAACCCATCGCTTTTTTTGTGGGAATATATTTTTCCGGTTAAAAAGTAGAGGTCAAAATCTCCTCAACTGTTTTCTTTTCCTGCGTGCCGGTAGTCATATTTTTAACGGTTAGCAAACCGCTCTCAATTTCTTCGCTACCGATGATGATAGTGAAAGGAATATTCTTTCCGTTAGCATAATCCAGTTGCTTTTTCAATTTAGCACCGGCCGGGTAAAGTTCTGCATTGATATCTTTGTTACGCAGCTGCTGTAGAATAGGGAAAGCAAATTTTTCGCCCTCTTTATCGAAGCAACAGATCAACAATTGGGTTGATTGATTGCTTGTTTCCGGGAAAAGGTTTAACTCTTCCAACACATCATAAATCCTGTCGGCACCAAAAGATATACCTACTCCGGTTAAGCCTTTTAAGCCGAACATCCCCGTCAAATCGTCATAACGGCCACCGCCGCCGATGCTGCCCATAGCAACGTCGTTGGTCTTTACCTCAAATATGGCTCCCGTATAATAGTTTAATCCGCGGGCCAAAGTAATATCCAGCTCCAGTGTGGCAGTTTGCAGTTGGCAGTTGGCTATATAATTAAATACTGTTTCTATTTCCTCGCAGCCCTTTAAGCCTGTTACCGAGGTTGATAATGCAGAACGTAGGCTTGCCAACTTCTCCTCATTTGAGCCTTCTAACAAAATAACAGGTTTTATTTTTTCGATGTCCGTTTCGATAAAACCGCGTTCTAATAGCTCCTTTATAACGCCATCAAGACCAATTTTATCCAGTTTATCAATGGCTACCGTAAGGTCAATTATATTATCTGCCTTATCTATAATCTCAGCAATGCCCGATAGAATTTTTCTATTATTTATTTTTATGGTGAAATCCTTTAATCCAAGCTTGGTTAGGGCTTCGTCATAAATCAGGATAAATTCTGCTTCGTTCAACAAAGAATCTGAGCCTACAACATCGGCATCGCATTGATAAAACTCGCGATAGCGGCCTTTTTGTGGCCTATCGGCACGCCAAACTGGCTGCACCTGGAAACGTTTAAATGGAAAAGTAATTTCATTTTGATGCATCACCACATAACGCGCAAATGGAACAGTTAAATCGTAGCGTAATGCTTTTTCAGAAATTATCGGCGTAAGTGTTTTTGAACTCAACTCGAAATCTTCCGATTTCTGCTTTTTACTTTCGGCATCACTCCAAAAATCGCCACTATTCAATACTTTAAATATCAGCTTATCGCCCTCATCGCCATATTTGCCGGTAAGGGTGGATAGGTTTTCCATAGATGGCGTTTCTATCTGCTGATAACCGTATTTACGGAAAACACTTTTTATCGTATCGAAAATAAAATTACGCCTCACCATTTCGGTGGGGGAGAAATCGCGGGTGCCTTTGGGTACTGATGGTTTAATAGATGCCATTCGGCAAAGGTAATATTATAGTTTTAAAGGTTATAAAGGTTTTTATTAGCCAAAAATGGCTTTAAATGACAATCATTTCAACTTACATATTCATTATTAATATAAATTTGAATTAATGACCATAATAGTCCAAACGCCCCGTTTTGTAATTAGAAATTTTGAACCGACAGAAGAAGACACTTATTTATCATTGTTTGAAGATGAACATGTAACGCAGCACTTACCTAAACGAAGCTTACAAGAAAACAAAGCTATTTTTCAAACCGCATTGATTGATTATGCCGAAGGCAAAACACTTGGCCGCTGGGGGATTTTTAACAATGGTGATGACGATTTTATAGGCGTTTGTTTACTAAGAAACTACTACTACCAACCCGGCAAAGTTGAACTGGGTTATGTACTAAACAAAAAATACTGGGGAAAAGGCATAGCCAGCGAAATGGCCCACATTATGGTAGCCTATGGCTTTACACATACCGATGCCCATGAAATTATTGCCGTAACCACATTGGAAAATACCGGTTCGCAAAAAGTATTGAAAAACGCTGGCTTAAAACGAATGGCTAATTTTAAAAGAGACGGCGAAGAACTCGCTTATTTCAGAATTGAGAAATTGGCTTATTCTTAATTGGGCACGTATCTAACCCAATTAAGTATTTTGATGTGCTTACTGTCAATCCGGTCGCAATAGGTAAGTTTTAGTTTATCATGATCAAAAATATATACCTTGCCCCGGTCTGTTTCATCAAATAGAACGTCGCCGTTTGGCAAAACGCCACATCTTCCCTCGGTATAAGTTTGAGGTTTTAATATGCCCATCATTTTGCTGTACGGTGTATCGGTTGTATTATTTTTAAAGTTGTAGGTATAAATATTATTGTGCTGGTGTAAGAAATTCATATGCTTTTCATTTCTTACGATATCGTTACCCAAAATCATAATATTTTCATCATCCGAAAAAGAACAACTGTGCTGGTTGGCCCATGGCCCCATTTGCAGCCACAAAATTTTATTGGTTGATGGCCGATACAAAAACACTGCACTTTTTTGTCGCAAAGAAATCAGCAAATCACCCTTTTTCCAATACTTGCCATCCGTTAGTGCCGGGCATATTTCGTTTAAATGGAAGTCATCATTTTCAAAAGCACCTACTGCCAGCAGGTAAGCATAGCCGTTTTGATTTAAAATATCATAAATAGATTTTTCGAACACCACTTTACCCGTGTTACTATTAACCAGGCTAATGTCGGTATTAAGTAGCGTATCCTTCGGACCAAGCCAATAGCTTGTATGTTGGTTAATTGCCGTTTCGCAGGCCCAAACAGCAGTATCACTGGCATATTGAATGGAGTGATGAAACTCATTTTTGTTTACCCATACAATTTTCGAATCTTTATTAATCTTAAACAAAAAGTAATTGGCGTTACATATTAATGAGGAATCTTTTAAAAATAAGGGATGAAACAGCCTGATGGTAAAACGATTTAATGCCAGATGAGGGGCATACTGCATAATGGTATCCGGGTTCAGCGTCCATTTTTTAACAACAATATTTTTTCTTAAATCCAACAGCCTAATCTCAAGCTCTTTATTTTCTTTAAATGTTGAAATAAGCAAATAGCCTTTGGGAATTTGCGCCGTATCAACAAAATAATGAAGCCCGGCGGGCGTGGTCGCATCGTCAACATAGCGAACGTCCCTTATTGCTCCTGAGCGAAAAAAAGAATGTATAGTAGTTGGAAACGCTGCAAAGCTTACAATTGCCTTTTCAATTTTGGGGTTAATTCCGTTTTCCTGCAACACGCTATATCTCACCAGCCAGGCGGTGAGCATCAATGCTATTAATACAACATAACTTATTTTGAAATATCTTAATGCTTTCTTCATTTCAATTCCTGCCTATCCAATATTATAGGTTCTTTTTGAGTTAAGTGTGCTATAAATGTCTGTGCACTTACTATAAAAATCTGCACTATATTCTATAACAGGCATAGCCTTCGGAGCGTGTTTTTCTGTAATAACAAGCGGCGTTTTCAGTTCGATATGCTTGTTTAAATAATCTGTTACTATAACAGGTTCATCGCAAAGATCTTCAAACGCTACTAAATGCAGCCGGTCATTATAATTTGCTAACAGAAAAGTATAGTAGTTATACCAATTTTGCAACCAGTAATTAATGTCATTCACATCGCCATTTAAGCTTTGTTCCGCATTAAAAACAAAGGGCTTATGATTTAATCCAAATTCATGATGACCAAGATAATTAAAGTAATCAACCGCAAAAGGATCCTGTTGCTGCAGTTTGGAAAAATTGCGGTGCTGATTTAATAAAGACCAGGCATGGCTCAATGGCTCCCTGTATAAAACTATAAATTTAGCATTTGGGAGGGCTTTCAATAAGGAACCCATCCGAAGTATATTGTTATTGTTTTTACTTAAGTAGCCGTCCTTTTTGCAACTATAGGCCACTAACAGAATATACTTTTTATATTCTTCAATTATTGCATCATCAACTAAGTGCGGTACAAGTTTATCTTTCTGTATGTATGTATTGTTCAAAAACACCTTCCAAAAAAACTCATCAAATGCTTCGGGACTTTTATTATTAATCAGCAGCCCATCCTGATGGGCACGCTCTACAAAGGCAGAAGGTGGCACATTATAAAAAAGCTTAACCAAATTTGGCATCAGCAAAAAAGGCATATCAGCATAGGTCAATGAGCCAAAACTCCCGGTGTTGTACAATGCATTAAATAAAGCTGTGGTACCCGCCCGGGCAAGGCCGGTAACAAATACAACTTCATTTAAACTGTTTCTTTGTGCTTTTTTTAGGTAGATCAGTTTCTCCACATCAAAACTGGTTTTGGCAACCATATAATTATTCAAATAGCTTTGATGTAATACCCTTGAAGCGCTGGAATAACTATTTGAAGACATGGCCTGTAATTAACAACTATAAGATCAATCCCCTGGCAATTTATTTATTATCGGGACTATCTTTTTGGGGAGCTGATGACGTAGTTTTATTAAATATGTTTTTAAAGAAAATCTTTATCTTTTTAACCGGGTACCAGATTAGTGAAACTAAAAAAGTAACTGACGACACTAAAAAAGCAATAATCATTGATATTGCTCCCCCATCCATACCCGGCCCCAAATACAAATACATCATATTAAGCAAGTGGCTATTAATTAAAGTACATATGGTGTGCAAAATCATTTATTAGCTTAAATGGTATTTAATTTGAGACAAAAATTACGCCTAAAAATACTGCTAATTATACGCAATTAGCACCGTTACAGTTCATTTTTAAGCCAATTGTTTAATAATACTGCGGCAGCCCGCTTCAATCATGGTATAAACGGGCTCAAACTGTTTATCGTCATAATAAGGATCGGGTACAATTTTATCGCTCAGCAGCAACTTTACTTTTTGTTCGTCGGCTTTGTTACGGGCCTGGGCCAGTACATCGTTCAGGTTATTTTTATCCATCACAAAAATGTGATCAAAATCATCAAAATCACTCACCTTAAACTGCCTGCAAACCTGTTTGCTGATATCTACACCATGCTCACGTGCAGTACGAACGGAACGCCTGTCAGGCCCTTCGCCAACATGCCAGTTACCCGTTCCGGCAGAATCAACTTCCCAATCCAATCCCTGCTCATTAGCCATATGTTCCAACACACCATGCGCCAACGGCGAACGGCAGATATTACCCAGGCAAACCATTAGTATTTTCATTTTTTTGTTGGGTGAGTAGTGTTAAGTTTAAAAAAAAGCGAAAGTGTCTAAAGGACGTTAAAAAGAGCCTTACGTTTGACGCTGTTATTATGTATTGAAAACAACTTTTTCAAACCTTCTTTGCGCGAAGCGGAGAGAAGGTCGACCATCCGCCTAAAGGCGGAGAACGTCGGGATGAGTCGACACCGCAAATGCATTTACGTCAATGCTGCTCGCAGAGTTGACTCACCCGAACATCGCTTCGCTCGTTCATCCTCTCTTTTGCAAGCAAAAAAGAGGGTTGAAAAATTACTTCCTTAAATAACGATGGGTTTGAAACCTTGAATGTTCGAAACCTTGGTTTTTATTACGAAATATGATAGGGATGTCACCCTGAGGCACTCGAAGGGTGAGCGCAGAGGCCTTTGCCCACATGCTTCGAGTGCCTCAGCATGACACCCTTTTTAATGTTTCGAACACTCTTAGTTTTAAACCCATAGTTATTGTGATATTTTTAAGCTCGTTGCTGTTTAACCTAATCAACTCAATCAACAACTCACCCAATCAACCAATTTACCCAAAAATAGCATTCAGCACGCCGGCTAACCTCACTCCTGCTTTAAGCAATTGTTGGTTCACTATTTCAATATGGGTAAAGTTGTATTTGTAGTTCAGCGTATCGCCAGGTTTTATTTCGGTGTACAGTTTTTCAGCAATCTGGTTCGATTCAAACAACCATTGGCTGATCGGCTCTTTTTGCCATGCAGTACGTTGTGCTAAAGTGCTATGGTTAATCCAGGTTGCATATTCGGTATAGCTCAACTGCTGAAAATCTATCAACTGCGAATCCCAAACAGAATGCAAGTTAGTTGAGGTGCTAAACCAGTTTACTTTAAAATCGTTACCGCCTTTGTCGTCAGCATGAGCGGTGTGCATAGGCTGGTGTACATCCTCAATAATATGAATCAGCATACGCAGATAAAGTAATTTGTTTTCTTTGCTCAAATCAGGTTTTTTCAGCTCCGCTATTAAAAAGTTCAGCTTGGTATAGGCATCTGTATTGGTATCGTGATTCAAAAAGTCAACCATTTCGGGATAGCTGTAAGCTTTATCGAAATCAATATAATGCCATGATGATAAATAGCTAAATGCAGGGTCTGATTTAATAAAATCGGCCCAGTTACTCGCCATAGCAATTGATTCATTACCCAAAATAGCCTCGATAGCTTTACGGGTTTTGGGTGTTAAATAGTTGTTGGCAATTTGCCCGCAAATACGGTGGCCCTGGGTACCCCATGCCATAGATTGTAATGGCAGGTAAGATACCGCTATTACCAATAATAATTTTTTCAAAAAGTTTTTCATTTTACAGTGGTTTTGGAGTACAGGATATTTTTTTAATTAAACGTGCATTTATAGGAATAACACCGGTGGTGCTTAAAAACTGAATCAGCGAATCTGTTTTTTTACTGACCTTAAAAAGTTCATTATAATCGCCCGAACGGAAACAACCCTTATCATCTTTAATACTCATATCGGCATTACAAAACTGCCCGGCTAAATGTAGGGTGTCACCTTTTTGATCGTAAGTACCTTTACAGTATTCTGTCCAGTGGCCGCTGCTCATGCAACTATCAGCCCCGGCATTTACTTTACTGTATGAACTGATCGACACAAAAAAAGAATCGCAGCTAAATTTAAGGTGATAAAGAGAATAGCTGACCAGTTGTTTTTGTTTAGGGATAGAGTCCTGTTGCCATTCGCCCTGCAAATAACTCTCGCCAGGCGTTTGCATGTTTGGATTAAATTTACAGGAGGAGAAGCTAAAAGCTGAAAGCAGAAAGCTGAAAGCGAAAAGGAAAGCTGGAAACCGAAAGCCGGAAGGTTTTTGCATGTTTTACAAGCGATTTTAAAGTCCCTCCTTGGTTCGAGAGGGACTTGTGAATTGAGGCTCTTATTTTAAGCTTCCTATCATGTCTTCTGGGCGTACCCATTGGTCAAACTGCTCGTTGGTTACTAAACCAAGTCCAAGAGCAGCTTCACGCAGCGACAGGTTTTCTTTCAATGCTTTTTTGGCGATTTTGGCTGCATTTTCATACCCGATATGCGGATTCAACGCAGTAACCAGCATCAATGAGTTTTCCAGATGCTTTTTAATGCCTGCATAGTTTGGCTCAATACCAACTGCGCAATGGTCATTAAAAGAAACACAGGCATCACCAATTAAACGGGCCGATTGCAGGAAGTTTGCCGCCATAACCGGTTTAAATACGTTCAGTTCGTAGTGACCGTTTGATCCTGCTATTGAAATGGTAACATCATTACCCATCACTTGTGCCGCTACCATGGTAACGGCTTCATTTTGGGTTGGATTAACCTTGCCCGGCATAATTGATGATCCCGGTTCATTATCAGGAATATGAATTTCACCAATACCTGAGCGCGGACCAGAAGCCAGCAAACGGATATCATTAGCAATTTTCATTAACGATACGGCTATTTGTTTTAAAGCGCCATGGCTTTCCACAATGGCATCATGTGCTGCCAATGCTTCAAATTTATTTTCGGCAGTACGGAAAGGCAGGTTGGTAAATTTGGCAATATATTCGGCCACCTTTACATCGTATCCTTTTGGTGTATTGATGCCCGTACCTACAGCGGTGCCACCTAAAGCCAGCTCAGAAAGGTGATCAAGCGTATTTCTTAAAGCTCTTAAACCATGGTCTAATTGCGACACATAGCCAGAGAATTCCTGACCCAAGGTCAGCGGCGTAGCATCCATTAAATGGGTACGGCCAATTTTTACCACACTTTTAAAAGCTTCTGATTTTGCTTTTAAGGTATCGCGCAGTTTTTCAATACCCGGAATGGTTACATCAATTACCATTTTGTAGGCCGCAATATGCATTGCAGTTGGGTAGGTATCGTTTGATGATTGTGATTTATTTACATCATCATTAGGATGGATAAAGGTTTTTCCTTCGCCCAGTTTATTTCCGGCTATAACATGTGCACGGTTAGCAATTACCTCGTTCACGTTCATGTTTGATTGTGTGCCCGAGCCTGTTTGCCAAATAACCAGCGGAAATTCGCCCGCTAATTTACCGGCTAATATTTCGTCGCATACGGCTGCTATCTGGTCGCGTTTTTCGGCAGGTAAAACGCCGCAATCGGTATTGGTATAAGCGGCAGCTTTTTTAAGGTAAGCAAAGGCAGCAATAATTTCTTTAGGCATAGATGCTTCCGGACCTATTTTGAAATTATTACGTGATCTTTCTGTTTGTGCTCCCCAGTATTTATCGGCAGGTACCTGTACCTCGCCCATGGTATCGTGTTCAGTTCTGAAACTCATGGAATTTGTATTTTTTTACTGGGCAAAGTTATGTTTTTATGTGATGCTTAAAAATTAGTGAGGGTAATCTTTTTAGTACAAAACAAATAGGCTTGTGATACCGGGATATATTAATAGATATGAGGCTTCACAAAGATTTAGTTTAATTTCATCAACCTTCCGGCTTCTCTCCTTGTCTCCGCTGATAATTTGGCTAATGCTGTTGTAGAAAGTGACTTAGTCGGATTAGGGAGTACCTTAACCAGCTGATCATCATTAAAATAATATCTAGTCTCTTTAACCGACGTTATCTTGCTACCGTTAACATTAATAGGCATATTGTAATGATATTCTGCCTTAAAATAGAAAATTAACTTGCCATTATAAAAGTAGTATTCATCAAGGGCTTTTCCTGTTTCCCCGTAATACATTGCTTTTATCTTTTTTATCTCCGGGCCTTTGTAAAACCTTACTACTTCATTTCCTTCTGTAGTTTTAGCCGTATCCTCAATTGTCTTCTTTTTATAGAGTTTTAAATTATCATTTATATGAGCATACTGAGTCCTTATAAAACTAAGTCTGGCGGTATCAACTTTAGTTTGCGCAAATACAGCAGAATTTGAAAAGACTAATAACTTGATTAAAACTATGAGATAGAAAATTTTCATAACAAAGAATACGTCAAAATATTACCAATTAAACAGAAAACCTTCTATATCCATAAATTATAGAAAGCAATACTATAAACCCAACACACCGGTATAATAGTTGTTTATAAGCAGATGATTTGTAGTTTAACAAACAGATTGCCAGCATTATACTCATGCCTAAATAACTGACATAGCCAAAAAATTTCCCACCGGGCCATCGAAGCAAACAAAACAAACAAGCTATAAGCGCTATGCTATAAAATACCCCTGCAATAATTTTACTTGCCTTGGGCATCTCATATTTGGTATATAACCATAAAGCAGCATAGAAATAAAGCATAGCTGTCGCAGACCCGCTTATGGCCGCGAGCATGGTAGAAAAAGGAAGTTTTAAGAGAACGCCTATTACTGCTAATAAAAAGATAGTTAATGGAATAAATTCAGCTAATTGTTTTTTGGTCATGATAATTTTTAGGATTTATATGGTTGTTGGAGTTTAAAACCCTCTTTCGGTTGTCTTAACCCAGTTCATTAGGTCGCTTGCCTTTTGAGGATTATCCCTCAGCCATTGGGTACTTTCCGGGTTGCTTAAACTCACCAAACGTGCAAAGGCAGCGATATTGGGCGATTGTGCCAATTTGTAGAAATAATCGGCATCATATTTCCAGAAAAAGTCTTTTTCGGCTTCCGTCTTTTTCTCTGACAACTGGCCGGCCAGCTCAAATATGCTTTTCAGTTCGTATTCAAAAAGATCGGCGCCGGTAAGTTTTTTGGTTTGCCCCGAAACAACGATTAATGAAATGCCCATGTTGAGTATCCCCATATCCTTGCTATCATTTGGCGAAATTTGAATGGTGGTGCTGCCATTGTCGGCCTTTAAAACGCCGCCTTGCAAAATATGCTGAATGTTGTTGTATGCCTCAACAGATCGCACGGTATTAGGCTCCAGCAATATAAAACTGCAAAAACCTAAAAGTGCAGGCACTCTTTTATTTTGATGAAAGCACAACAGGGCATACATCCGCTGACTGCTGGCATGTTTGGGGTCGAGCTTAATGGCCTCAATGGCATTCTTTTCGGCTTCGGCATAGTCCTTATATCTAAAATAAACCAATCCCAGGTTATAGTACAGGCGCTGATACGCCGGGTTTGCTTTTATACCGGCATTATAAGCCTCAATGGCCTTGTCTTTTTGGTTATCCCTGTCGTAAATACTGCCCAGCAAATCATAAGCGCCGGGCGTTAATGAAGTACCGGCGGCTATTACTTTTTGTAGATAAGGAATACCATCATCGCCTTTATTGGAAGCAAACAGGGAATAAGCCATTTCAAAATCGGCATATAAATTATTCGGATCTAACTTTAATGCCTCATCGTATTTGGCAATGGCTTCGGCATATTTGCCCTGGTCATTCAGTTGTACACCTTCTTTTAGTAATGCATGCGCGTCTTCATTGTTCTGAGCGAAGATATTTTGGCAGCCTAATGTGAATAAAATAAGCAGTATGGAATATTTCAAAAAATTCATCCCTAAAAATATAAAGAGCTGTCAACTAAAAGAAAAAATAATTAAAACAATGTTTAAACGCTATTGTAATATTTCTGATTTTTGCACACGATAAAGTGTTGTAAAATTTATTTTTAAGATTTGTGTATAAAAGTATTCTGACATTCGCCTTCCTTTCTTCGTCCATCCTCATATCCTGTTCGTCAAAACAAAACGATAAAACAGCTATCAATAGTGTTCAGGCGGCCCCGGTTAAACCCTCGGTGCCATTTGATCCCAAAGCCTTACTGGCTTATGATCCTAAAGATGCCGATAAGCATATCGACGCCGTTATGCAGGAATTGCACCGCACACGTGGCTTTAATGGCAACGTGCTGGTGGCTAAACATGGCAAAGTTATATATGAAAAAGCAATTGGCTGGGCCGATTATCTGCATCGCGATAGCTTAAAAATAGGCTCACAGTTTGAACTGGCATCGGTTACCAAAACCATGACCTCCACTGCCATATTGATGCTTTGGGAGCAAGGAAAACTGACCTTGGATGACGATGTAAAAAAATACTTTCCCGATTTTCCGTACGATGGCGTTACCATCCGCCTGCTGCTCACCCATCGCTCGGGTATGATGAACTACGTCTATTTTACGGATGATCTGTACCGTGCCGAACATCGCGACGAACGCAAAGGATTATCTAACCAGGATGAGATGGCGTTAATTGCGCAGTATAAACCGCGCCCGTTTAATAAACCCAATAAAAGGTTCTTGTACAATAATTCCAATTTCATGGTATTGGGTTCGATCATCGAAAAAATAACCGGACAATCATACGCCGATTTTATGAAGACGCATATCTTCAATCCTTCAGGAATGGAGCATACCGCCGTTTACTCCAAAGCTGTGTATCAAAAAATTCCGGTTGATGTGGTTGGGCACGACAGGGGCCAATGGCGCTATTCGGTAGCGCAAAATTTTTTAGACGGCCCTGTTGGTGATAAAGGCATATACAGCACCGTTGGTGATCTGTACCTTTTTGACCGGGCTTTACGCGATGGCAGGTTATTAAAACAAGCCACAATGGACTCGGCCTACGTGCCGCGTAACCCAATGATACATGGTCATTTTAGCTATGGTTACGGATGGCGCATATTTGAAGCACCGGGCAAACAGGTAATTTACCATACCGGCTGGTGGCATGGTTTCAGACATATTTATTTAAGAGATATACAGGATGATATAACTGTGGTGCTTTTAACCAACTTATCAAACGGAAGCCTTTTAAAATTGGATGACCTGTTTAATGCCGTTGGCATGCCTATTGTGCGTAAAAGTGCATATAAGGGTAATGGGGATACCAGTGATGATTAGCGGATGTGCAGATGCGGGGATGTGCAAATGTGGGGATGTGAGGATATGCAGATGTGCGAATGATGGGATATTCGGATGCGGGGATGTGCGGATTTGGAAATGAAAATACTGAATTTACGACAACTTATATTTAATTAAATAATAATCTGCACATCTGCATATTTGCACATCTGCACATCTGCACATAACTTATCTGCACATAAAAAACAACATGTTCGACAAAATAATGGAAGCCCAGCAAAAGGCTGGCGAAGTAAAAACCAGGCTGGATGCCGTTACTGTTACCGGCATTGCCGAGGGTGGCAAAATTACTGTTACTGCCAATGGCAATAAAGTAGTACAAAGCGTTACTATTGATGACAGCTTACTTAAAGATACCGATAAAGAACAATTGGAAGAGCTTTTAGTAATTGCCATAAACAAAGCGATGGAACAAGCTGATAATGTTAGCCAAAGCGAAATGGCCGCCATGACGAAAGAGATGTTTGGCGGTTTGGGCGGTCTGTTCCAAAAATAGTTGGAAGTAAAATTTCGATTACACCGGCATCTAATGCTGATTAATAAAAGTTTAAACATTTATTATTTCGATATTTGCTGCGTTTATTTTTATAATTGAAACTGACCTCATTTTAAACATTATTTTATGAAAGCAACCTTTTATGGACACGCCTCTTTTGAATTAGAAACAGGTGGTAAAAAGCTATTATTTGATCCATTTATATCGCCCAACCCTTTAGCCAAAAACATTGATGTAAACAGTTTAAAACCTGATTATATCCTGCTATCGCACGGGCATGGTGATCACATGGCTGATTTGGAGACCATCCAGAAAAACAGCAACGCCAAAGTAATTTGCATTGCCGAAATTGCAGGATGGCTGGGCGCTAAAGGAATTGAAAACACGCACGGTATGAATATTGGCGGTGGTTTTGATTTTGACTTTGGCCGCGTTAAAATGGTTTATGCACTGCACTCCAGCTCAATGCCCGATGGCGCTTATGGTGGTACCCCTGCCGGTTTTGTACTTTATATTGGAGATAAGAAAATTTATTACGCGGGCGATACCGCGCTTACTCTTGATATGAAATTACTGGCAGATGAAAATCTGGACTGGGCAATCCTACCAATTGGCGATAATTATACCATGGGTGCTGATGACGCAGTAAAAGCGGCAGCATTTATCAACTGTAAAAACATTATCGGGATGCACTATGATACATTCCCGGTTATTAAGATTGATCAGGCGGCTGTAAAACAAAAATTTGAAAAAGCCGGCTTAAATCTTAAACTGTTAGCCGTTGGCGAAAGTTTGAGTCTTTAATATAAAGACTCCATCGGAGTCAAATATTGGTAGAAAAAATCAACAGCCATGTTCGTGCCATCGGTACGAAACCTATACGCGGGCATGTAGCGTACCTACAGCACGCAAAAATGCTTTACAACAATATTCTACCTATATTTTGCACCTACGGCGCTTTTTGGCATCTCACCTTCACAGACCAAAGGTTTTAAAACTTCAGCAAAACAGAAAGGCCCTGGAAAATTCCGGGGCCTTTCTGTTTTAACTCAGCACTATTTTTGCTGTTTTACCATTGTGGAGTCCTTCTTTTTTGTTGAATCTCTCTTCGTTTTTTTCTTAGTCTTTTTAGTGGTGTCGGTTTGTAAAGTCGATCTGTTGTTAGTCGTTGCCGCATGTGCATAAACAGTTCCGAATGAGATTGCAGCAAGCGCAATCATAGTGATGATTTTTTTCATGGTTTTGTAGATTTTAGTATTACTTAATTATTGATTAATAAAAACAAATACAAACACAAAACGATTTCTTTAAACATTTATTTTATTTATCTAAAATAAACCATCAACACTTGCTGATTAAATCACACAAAAAAAGCCCATTAAGGGAAAAGCTTCCGTTAACAGGCTTTGGTAAGTATAAGATTTATAGTTGGTTACTAAATTATTGTTCCATTTGGTATAACGGCGCGTTTTTTCACAATCACAATCCCATCCTGCACAACGTATGAGCCATAATCGCCGTTTTCCAGTTTCTCGCCGACATTGATTTTTACATCATCACCAATAAAGGAGTTTTTGTCGATAATAGCGTTTTTGATATGGCATCTGTCGCCAATACCCATTATAGGCGATTGGCTTTGGTGCGATTCTTCAATCTGCTCAAGCGTTTGATAATTATCATTACCCATCACATAGCAATTCTCAACAATGGTTTCAAACCCAACACGCGAGCGTATACCAATAATAGACCGTGTAATACGGCTTGCATTGATAATACATCCATCAGCAATAATAACCTTATCTACATGTGTGCCCGACATTTTTGACGGTGGCAGCATGCGGGCACGGGTATAAATAGGGTGCTTATCAAAAAGGTTAAACAGCGGAATATCATCTGTCAAGCCCAAATTGGCATCAAAGAATGAGGGGATGGTACCGATATCTGTCCAGTAACCCTCATATTGATAACTGATAACCTTATGTTTTTCGATAGATTGAGGAATAATTTCTTTACCAAAATCTGTACGCTCGTTACCTTGCAGCAAATCATACAAAAGCCTACGGTTAAAAAGATAAATACCCATTGAAGCCAGATAAACCCTGCCCTCTGCCTCCATTTGCGGACTAACTTCTGAAACCCATTTTTCGAAGCCGGTTTTTGGTTTTTCAATAAACGACGTAACCAGGTTGGTTTCGTCAGTTTTTAAAATACCGAAGCCGGGTACGTCATTTACATGTACCGGGATGGTTGCAATAGAAATATCAGCATTCGCTTTAATGTGCTGCTCAATCATTTCGGCAAAATCCATTTGGTATAATTGATCGCCTGAAAGGATCAGGACATAATCAAACTCATGCACCGCCAAATGGTGCAGACTCTGCCTAACCGCATCAGCAGTACCCTGAAACCAGGCCACGCTTGATGGCGTTTGCTCCGCAGCCAATATATCAACAAAAGCCTCGCTGAAGCTGCTGAAGTGATAGGTGTTTTTTATGTGCTTGTTTAATGACGCCGAATTAAATTGCGTTAACACGTATATCCTGTCAATACCCGAGTGCAGGCAATTTGAAATAGGGATATCCACCAACCGGTATTTACCGGCAATGGGTACAGCGGGCTTTGAACGCGTTGCGGTTAACGGAGATAACCGGCTACCCTGGCCGCCGCCAAGTACGATGCAAATTACTTTTGAGGTCATATTGTTGAAGTTAAACTTTTGTATAGGTCAATATATTCATTAGCCGACCGATCCCAAGAAAAATCGAGCGTCATCATTGTTTTGCGTAATGATTGTAGTTGCTTACTGTTTTCATAAAGCACCAGCGCCCGGCTAACCGCTTCGCAAATATCTTCAACAGTGGCATGGTCGTAACGGATGCCATAGCCGCCTGGTTCGCCAAAATCAATTACGGTATCTTTTAATCCGCCGGTGGTTCTAACCATAGGCATAGTACCGTAACGTAAGGCGTATAACTGGTTTAATCCGCAAGGCTCAACCCGTGATGGCATCAGCAAGAAATCTGAACCCGCGTAAATTAAATGTGCCAAAGCCTCATCATAACCAATAAACACATTACATTGTTCGGGGTAAAATGCTTTTAATTCAAGTAGCTCAACTTCGGTTTCTTTGTCGCCGGCACCCAATATCAAAAAGTTGAATTTCCCCTCATGCTCATTAAAGCTTCTTTCCATTGCTGATGCAATCAGATCAGCCCCCTTTTCAACTACAAGGCGGCCAATAAAAGAGATCAGCGGCTTATCGGGCGAGAAATCAAACCGGGTGCATAATATTTCTTTGTCGGCCTGTTTGCCTTTTGCAATTTGCGTAACAGAAAACTTTTTGGGGATCATCGGGTCCGTTTTGGGATCCCACACCTCTGTATCAATACCATTTAAAATACCAAAACCTTTTGCTTGCTCCAAATAGAACAAATACTCCAGGCCATTTGAATTTATGGTAAGCTCGTGCAGGTAAGTTGGCGACACGGTAGTATATTTCCAGCAGCATTTTACCGCACAGGCCAAAGGGTTAATAGCTCCGTTCCAATCCAATAAGCCTGTTTTGTAAAGATCTATCTCCGGCAGGTAAGCTAATTTATCCCAGCCAAAAGCGCCATGATATTGCCCGTTATGAATGGTAAAAACGGTAGGCGTATTAGCCAGCCGGGTGTATAATTTAGAGTGTTGTAATAAAAACGGCACCAATCCCGAGTGGTGATCGTGGCAGTGGATAATATCAGGCGATTGTTGCGAGTAGTTTATCCAATCTAAAAAAGCTATTTGAAAAGCGATGAATTGCTCAGTTTCATCGGGGTAGCTATAAACTTCTTCGCGATCAATTAAACCAGGAATTTTAACCAGGTAAAGTTCGAAACCCAGCTTATCCGTTTTCTCTTTTAATATTTCAAAATAAAGCCGGCGATTACCCAACAAGGTTGATGCCTGGAAAACGGTATCGAATTCGTTTTCCTGCACAAACTTACGGTTATAATAAGGCATCACCACGGCGGCCTGCAAGCCTGCCAAATTTTGATATTTGGGCAGCGCACCAACCACATCTGCCAGCCCGCCAACTTTGGCAACGGGATAACATTCGGCACTTAAATGAAATATTCTCATTGGGGATTATTATTGGCTCAATTTAAGCAAACAATTGCTAAAATATAGAACGGGAGAGCGCCCATTCTGTTTAAAAAAACATTTTTATTATTTGTATACCCGCAGTATCATTTCATTTATAAAATAAGCTATAATAATCTCATTTTTTATAAAATTGATATTTTTAGACAATATTTTGTCTCACTTATTAATGAAATGACAATTGAAAAATGTTCAAATATGCAGTTCAGCTATAAATTGGCTGCGATAATAAGCAGGGGATATCAACAATAACCATGCTTGGCCTTAAATAAAAAATACAGCTAAAAAGTAAGCTTACAGGATAGTAGTTTGGAGTTGAGTGTACCAACCTCTTCGTAGGTTTGTTCGTAAACACCAGCGGCATTAAGCGTAAGCAGGGTTACTTTTTTGTTTTCAGGGTCTATCAAAAAGTATTCTTTTACACCTGCCTTTTCATATAAACTTCTTTTGCGTTGGGTATCGTAGGCTCTGTTGCTGGATAAAATTTCGAAAACTAAATCGGGAGCACCATAAATTCCGTCCTTTTTTATTTGGGGTAGATTTTCATTCAGCAAAACAATCAAGTCCGGCTGCACAACCGATTCGTAGTTTTCCAGATAAACATCTACGGGCGCAGGTATAACCTTGCCGCTATTGGCATTTTTTAAAAAGAAATAGAGTAATGCATGTAAATCGGAAAGTAACAATTGATGCAATGGCGTAGGCGATAGCGACATAGATAATTCGTTGAAAATAACTTCACAACGGGTACCTTCGGGCAGCATGCGGTATACTTCAACCGCAGTTGAAGGTATCTCGGATATGAAATTTTTATATTTATGCTGATTGTCCATCTATAACACTAAAACCGTCTATTACAAATATAACTTATTCAACCCAAAAAGTACAAACCGGTTTTCTGATCACCCAAATAACTCAATCAACTTAATCAACCTAATCCAACCTAATCAACTCACTCAACCCAATCAACCAATCCACAAAAAATCAATGCGCTTCCAGCCAATTGGAACCTGTACCTATCTCCACCATAATGGGCACTTCGGTTTTAATGGCGTTTTTCATATTTTCCATAATGATGGGTTTTACAATTTCCACTTCATTATGGGGCACATCAAACACCAACTCATCATGCACCTGCATGGTCATGCGGGCATCCAAATTTTGTCGTTTAAATTCGCGATGGATGTTGATCATCGCTATTTTGATCATGTCTGCAGCTGACCCCTGTATAGGAGCGTTAATAGCATTTCGCTCTGCAAAGCCGCGCACGGTCGCATTGGCCGAATTAATATCCCGCAGGTACCTGCGTCTGCCCATCAGTGTACATACATATCCATTTTCGCGGGCAAAGTTCATGGTATCGGCCATGTAGTTTTTAATGCCGGGGAACTGTATAAAATAATTATCAATAATTTCAGCAGCTTCCTTACGCGGAATGCCCAGGTTTTGCGATAAACCAAAAGCCGACTGTCCATAAATAATACCAAAGTTTACCGCCTTGGCGTTGCGGCGTTGTTCGCTGGTTACCTCATCCAGTGCAATACCATAAACGTTGGCAGCCGTTGCTGTGTGGATATCGAGATTTTTCACAAAGGCCTCCATCATATTGGCATCCTTACTAATCTCCGCAATAATGCGTAGTTCAATCTGCGAATAATCCGCAGAAACAATGGTATGACCGCTATCCCTTGGGATAAACGCTTTCCGCACTTCCCTACCCCGTTCTGTTCTGATGGGGATATTTTGCAGGTTAGGGTTGGTTGAACTTAAACGCCCCGTGGCAGCCACCGCCTGGTTATAGGAGGTATGCACCCGCCCCGTTTTAGGGTTTACCATTTGCGGCAACGCATCAACATAAGTTGATTTCAGTTTTTGCAGCTGGCGGTAATCCAGAATATCTCTCACAATATCGCTTTTTGCGGCAAGTGAAAGCAACACATCTTCGCCGGTTTGATACTGGCCGGTTTTGGTTTTTTTGGCTTTAGGATCAAGCATCAGCTTTTCAAAAAGCACCTCGCCCAGTTGTTTGGGCGATGCTATATTGAAACGGACACCAGCTTTTTCGTACACCGTTTTCTCCAGCTTAGCTACATCAGTTTCTAGCTCTTTCGAAAACTCTTTTAACGTATCATGGTCAATTTTTACACCTTCATATTCAATATCCGCCAATACATAAATCAGCGGATGCTCAACTTCATTAATCAGCTTTTCGCTTTCAACTTCTTTTAGTTTAGGCTCAAAAATGGTTCGTAACTGTAGAGTGATATCGGCATCTTCGGCAGCGTATTCTTTTATCTTCTCTATCTCCACATCGCGCATACTGCCCTGGTTTTTACCTTTGGCGCCAATCAGTTCCGTTATAGAAACCGGCTTATAGCTCAGATAATTTTCAGACAGGATATCCATATTATGACGCGTATCAGGGTCGATAATGTAATGCGCCATCATGGTATCAAACAAGTCACCTTTTACTTCAATGCCATACCATTTCAACATCAAAATATCGAACTTCAAATTCTGCCCGGTTTTACCAATGGCAGGATTTTCCAATACAGCCTTAAATTCATTGGCAATTGCCTGCGCTTCGGGCTGGCTATCCGGAACAGGAACATACCACGCTTCGCCCGCTTTTATGGCAAATGATAAGCCCACCAATTCGCAAAGGTTAGCATCCGTGCCGGTGGTTTCAGTATCAAAACAGATGCTTTTTTGCTTTGATAATAAATCAATTAGTGCTTTTCGTTTTTCAGCAGTATCAGCCAAATGATATTCGTGCGGAACGGTATGTATATTTTTTATGTCGGCAGGTATTGGTGCTTCGTAAATATCCTCTATATCAACTGTCAAAGTGGTTCTGCCTTCGGCAACAGGATTGCCAAACAAATCCGTTTGGATAGATACGGCTCTGGTTTCGGTAACGCTAAAATCATCACCAAAAACGCGCTTACCTAACGTGCGGAATTCCAGCTCAGCAAATAAAGGCTCCAACAGATCTTTATTAGGCGCACACATTTCTAATCCCTCTTCATCTAATTCAACAGGCGAATTCAGGTTGATAGTAGCCAGCCTTTTTGACAATAAGCCCTGCTCGGCAAAAGCTTCTACATTTTCGCGCTGCTTGCCTTTTAACTCGTGACTATGACTGATAATTTCCTCAACCGATCCATACTGTTTAATCAAAGCTTTGGCTGTTTTTTCGCCAATGCCCGGGATACCGGGGATACCGTCGACCGCATCACCCCAAAGTCCTAAAATATCAATCACCTGCTCAACGCGTTCAATTTCCCATTTCTCCAATACCTCTTTTACACCCAGTATTTCCATATCATTACCCATGCGTGCAGGTTTGTAGATGAAAATATTTTCGGATACCAGTTGTGCAAAATCCTTATCGGGCGTCATACAATATACCTGGTAGCCTTTTGCTTCGGCTTTTTTGGCAAGGGTGCCGATGATATCGTCGGCCTCATAACCATCAGAAGTAATCAAGGGGATATTAAAGCCCAGTACAATTTTAAAGATATACGGTATGGCGGTAGCCAGATCTTCGGGCATAGCCTCACGATGTGCTTTATAAGCTTCAAATTCTATATGGCGATCGGTAGGTGCTTCGGTATCAAAAACTACGGCCATGTGGGTAGGCCTTTCTTTTTTCAAAACCTCCAGCAGGGTATTGGTAAACCCCATAATAGCCGAAGTATTTAAACCGCCCGAGGTGAAGCGGGGATTTTTACTCAAAGCAAAATGCGCCCGGTAAATTAGGGCCATGCCATCCAGAAGAAATAGTTTTTTCATGAGAATTACACTAATTGCACGAATTATAAAACACTAATTTCACGAATTGAAATGCCCTATGCAATAGTTGCCGCAAGATATAGGCAAATTCGTGTAATTCGAAAAAATTCGCACAATTAGTGTCTATTATTTAAAACTACAATCAGGCAAATGATCATTCACCATGCCGGTAGCCTGCATGTGGGCATAGCAAATGGTGGTGCCAAAGAATTTAAAGCCGCGCTTTTTCATATCCTTGCTAATAGCATCGGATATAGGTGTACTTGCCGGCGTGCTGCCTGAGAAATTATTAAGAGGCTTACCATCGGGCATAAAACCATACAGGTATTTATCAAACGAGCCAAACTCTTTTTGAATACCGATAAACAGTTTAGCATTATTAATAGCGGCCAATATTTTTAAACGGTTACGGATAATACCTGCATCCTGCATTAAGCGTTCAACGTCATCATCCGTAAAGGCAGCCACCTTGTGCACATCAAAGTCCGCAAAAGCCTTCCGGTAACCCTCGCGCCTACGCAAAATAGTTATCCAGCTTAAGCCCGCCTGTGCGGACTCCAGTATCAGAAACTCAAAAAGTATTTTGTCGTCATGAATCTCTTTGCCCCATTCACTATCATGGTAGTTGACATAAAGCTCGTCCGTTCCTGCCCATACACAGCGTTTTAAGTCACTATCTTTTAAATTCATACTTTTGATTTGGTAATATAAACTAACGAGAATTTGAAAATCCGTTGGCTCGTTAAAATATCGGTTATTCTTTCTATTTGCGGATATAGGTTTCTTTTGTCAGCATCTAACATAAAATCTAAATCATGATCTTTCGTCACTTTCTCAGCTTTACTGGCGATGTCTATCCAATTGGCTAATTCATAATTCCCCGGATTAACAGGGATACCCGGCTGTTTGAAGAAAAAGTTGTTCCAATTATTATAATCACTATCTATAAACTCCTTTAGTTGACTGATCGGGACACCAATAGTTTCTATTTTTTCGAATTTTGAAAGCTCTTCACTTGTAAATTCAATATGATACCTGCTCCCCATCGTTATCAAAGTCTGTTTACGTATTTCCTTCGGAATCTCAAACATCACTTTGTCTGTCGAAACTAATATGATGGCATTGTTATCTTCAGAGTCGTATATACGGTTTCTTGCCGCCGGTTCTTCAATTGATATAGGCAACCAGGCTTTAGCCTTGGCACTGACAACAAAAAAAATCAAAATTATAAATGCCACATCGCACATGGCAGTCATATCTACTGATAAAATTTTTCGCCTGGGTTTTCCGTTATGCATAGCTTTAGGTTTTTAATAAAACTATGAAAATAAATGCAAACTTTATACTGCAAACTGCCAACTATCAACTGCCAACTCCATTCAACTCGTCCCAGTATTCAACAGCACGGCGGTAATGCGGAATAACTATCGAGCCGCCAACCAAATTAGCTATCATAAATACTTCGTTCATCTCGTCGTGCTTAACGCCGGCTTCGTGGCATTTGCCTAAATGATATTTGATGCAATCATCGCAACGCAAAACCATGGAGGCTACCAGGCCCAGCATTTCTTTGGTTTTTACATCGAGTGCGCCGTCTGCATAGGTGGTGGTGTCCAGCGCAAAAAAGCGTTTAATATTAGTGTTGGCGGTTTCCATTATCCTGTCGTTCATTTTGGTACGATAGGATTCAAATTCTTCTATAAGTGACATATTTTGTTTTTTGAATTGTGCTACAAATTGAAATATAAAATCTTGTTTACAAAAATCCGGAATAGAACATTCTAATACAGAAATAAAAAAATACTTTTACTCAACAATTGAAAACGCCATGGAAAGTCTTTCCCCCAATATTTTTGTTGATGACATGAATGCTACCATTGATTTTTATAAATCAATAGGCTTTCAGGTGGTGATGACCGTTCCTGAAACTGGCCCCGACCTGGTGTGGGCCATGCTGGTAAATGGCGATGTTACCTTTATGTTTCAAACTTTTGCCAGTTTGGGCGATGAATTACCAAACGTTCACCGCAGCAATGGCGGTTCGCTTTTATTTTACATCAAGCTAAAAAAGATCAGAGCGTTTTTTGAATTGATTAGCGAAAAGGTAACTGTTTTAAAACCTTTGGAGACTACCTTTTATGGCGCCACGGAGTTTTCAATACTGGATAACAACAACTACGTATTAACCTTTGCCGAAGACGAATAATGATTGATTTTATACGTGCAGATCATATCCACATTTGTGTACCCCAGGAACGGCTGGAAGAAGCAAAGGCATTTTATACCGGAGTTTTAGGCTTACAGCTGATAGACAGACCTAATCATTTGTTTAGTTCGGCCGGATATTGGCTAAACATTGGCAACATTCAATTGCATATTGGTGTAGAGCCTTTTTTAGGTCGATCTATAAGACATACCGCATTTGAAGTTGCCGATATAGCTGCCGCGCGTACTCACCTGCAGAAAAACAACATCGAAATAGTACCAGAACCGGCTATCCCCGGCCGTACACGGTTTGCTTTTATTGACCCATTTGGCAACCGGATGGAATTATTGCAGATAATAAATTGATTTTTTTGTTTTGAATTGAAAATTAGTAATTTAGGGGAGACGCAATACATCGCGCCTTTTTCTCGGCACACCTAAATGTTATTGTTATGAAATTCATCTCGCCCTCTGTTCACAGCTTAATTGATTACCTACTGGTGGTGTTTCTGCTTACCTCGCCAACATCATTTGGGTTTACCGGTTTTTTGGCTGGTTTTACTTATGTACTGGGGGCAATACATCTGTTGTTAACTATCAGTACCAACTACAAATTAGGTGTTTTAAAGTTTATTCCATTGTCTGTACACAGCGGTATTGAATTAATGGTGGGGGTGATACTTATTGTGCTTGCCTATACCCTGTTTAGTCATAGCCCCGATGGCAAGCTGTTTTATGTAATATTGGGAACTGTTATTCTGCTCACCTGGCTATTTACCGATTACAGAGGCCTTCATTATAAAACAGTTAAAGCAGCCTGATTTTTTATAATGCTAATTCAACCGAAGGATCCCAATATAAGGTTTTAAAATCCTGCACCTGGTCGTCTATTACTTTTACGCCCTCGCTTTCCAGCAATTGCTCCATCAGGTTACCGCCAAAATGAAACTTTGCCGTCAATAAGCCTTGCCTGTTTACCACACGATGTGCCGGCACCGGCGGATTGGCTCTACCACATGCCTGCATAGCATAACCCACCATACGGGATGATCCTTTTGTACCCAGGTAAGCGGCAATGGCGCCGTAGGAAGTTACCCTGCCCGGCGGAATAAGCCTGGCAACCTCATAAACCCGTTCAAAAAAGTTATCATCTTTCATCTGCTTGGCTAAAAAGAAAACTTAAGGTAGTTAATATTCTTATTGTCTTTTAAATATTTCTTCTCGTAATAGGTTTTTATCGACAATACTTCATTTGCGAATTCAGAGTGATAAAGGTCCTCTGTTTTTGCATGCAGGTTCAATCCGGTTTCTTCTATTTTTTCGGCGGTGTAGGCATGCAAATCATCGTTATCTGTTTTTAGGTTGATGAACCCGCCCGACCTTACAACAAGTTTATACATATCCAAAAAACGCGATGAAGTAAGTCGTTTCCTTTCGCGACTTATCTGCGGCTGCGGATCAGGAAAAGTGATCCAGATTTCGTCAACTTCGCCTTCGGCAAAATAATCCAGTAAGGTTTCTATCTGTATGCGCAAAAAGCCTACGTTGTTTACCTCTTCTTCTAATGCGGTTTTGGCCCCGCGCCAAATGCGGTTACCTTTATAGTCAATACCTATGAAGTTTTTATCCCGAAACATAGTAGCCAGGTTAACCGTATATTCGCCTTTACCGCAAGCCAGTTCTAATACTAAAGGATTGTCGTTTTTAAAAAAGCCGCTGCTCCATTTGCCTTTAAACTCCTTACCGGCATCCAATTGTAAAACGTTGCTGAATGTATCTATCTCGGCAAAACGTCTTAATTTATCTTTTCCCACTTCAAATAATTAAAGCGCAAAAATAGTGTTTTAGGCAAATTATTGGCAGATAGAATTTAACGGAGAAAATCAACCTGCCAATCCGCTTAAATTATATTTCTACCACAGGCAACTCAATTTCTGCTGCTGCCGTAACCTATTGTACAAGCTTAAAACTATAAGCTGCCTGAATAATAGCATTTTGAAACATTTAATAACATCCATATTAAGCATACTCAATCGCAGGGAAAAGCGCAGGCTTTGTTTCCAGATTGTATTCGATCTGCTTATCGGCATTTTGGATATTGCATTTCTTGGCGCTCTGCTTTTGATAATCAATCTTTATACTGGCAATAATGCCGTTAATAAATATACTTTCTTGCCATCCTGGCTCAATCAAAATTCTTTATGGCTTATCAGCCTTTTTTTTGTTCTGTATGTGGTAAAAAATCTGGCGGCATACGCTGTTACCCAATCGCAGAATACCTTTTTCTATGCGGTGGCCTCGCGTTTGTCAAAACGCAACATCTGGCATTACCTGAAAGATGATTATTTCAAATTTGTGCATGTTGATTCTTCGGTTTATATCCGCAAAATAAGTCAGCAGCCTATCGAATTCAGCAACTATATCCTCACCAATATTCAGCAAATAATTTCGCAGGGCGCGTTGATTATTTTTACTATTATCGGTATCCTTTTTTATCATCCATCGCTGTTTCTTTCTTTATTTCTATTGTTACTTCCTCCTGTTGTTTTGCTGGGATATTTTATTAAAAGGAAGCTAAAAGACGTACGAAGCAATTCGAGATCAACCAGCCAGCTTACTTTACAATATTTAAAAGAGTCTTTATCCGGATATGTTGAAAGCAATGTTTACGATAAACACGATTTCTTTACCAACCGCTATTATCGTTACCAAAAACAACTGAACGACTACATTGCCACCCAGCAAACGCTGCAGGGATTACCCTCACGCCTTATAGAAGTTTTCGCCATATTGGGTTTCTTGATTTTAATTACCATTAATAAATGGGCCTCAAATAATCATGGCATCGGCTTGCTTGATGTAGGTGTTTTTATGGCCGCATCTTACAAAATTATCCCTGGCATTGTTAAAATATTAAACAGCGCAGGGCAAATTAAAACCTATGAGTTTACACTCAATGATCTTACAATTGACGAAAAAACATCTGAAACAGCTCCCTCCGCAGCAACCTATATCGATTTTATAAAATTTCAGTACGTTGATTTTAATTACCAGGGCGCACCAATATTGAACAAGTTTTTTTTCGAGGTTTCGCCAGGCGATTTTCTTGGCATTTCCGGTCCATCGGGAATGGGAAAAACAACTATTATTAATTTATTGCTTGGTTTTTTGGAGCCGGATAGCGGCACCATATCCATTAACCATACCGTTACCAATAGCGCCGACCGTAAAAGCTACTGGAAAAAGATGGCCTATGTTAAACAGCAGCCTTTTTTTGTAAATGATTCCATTTTAAAAAACGTAACGTTAACTGACGACGTATATGATAAAGATAGATTAGCCAAAGCCCTTTCGTTTAGCGGCATTGATAGCTTAACCGACCAATATCCTGAAGGTATTAATAAGATCATTACCGAAAATGGCAAGAACATTAGCGGTGGCCAACGGCAGCGTATAATGCTGGCCCGGGCCTTATATCATGATTTTGATTTATTGATTTTGGATGAACCGTTTGGCGAAGTTGATAATGTTGCCGAAAGAGCAATGCTTGCCCAACTGGAGCTACTGGCAAAAAAAGGAAAAATGATCATTATGATCACGCACAACAAAGAGAGTTTATCGTTTTGTAATAAAGTTGTTTTATTGGATGGAGCATACGCTTGAAACACTGGTTATTCTAACCCCCGGCTTCCCGGCAAATGAAGCCGATACCGCCTGTATTCCTCCGCAGCAACTGTTTGTAAAAGCACTTAAGGAGATCTGCCCCGGGTTGGAGATTATTGTATTAACATTCCATTACCCTCATGTATCGACAGAATATGAATGGAACGGCGTTAAAGTAATTACCATTGGTGGCAAAGATGAAGGACAATTATCCCGGCTAAAAACATGGACAAAGGCTTGGTTTATTTTACGAAAATTAAAAAACAAATACCACCCTTTTGGCCTGCTCAGCTTCTGGATGGGCGAATGCGCTTTTATTGGTCATTACTTTGCTAAAACCCATGGACTAAAGCATTATAGTTGGATTTTGGGCCAGGATGCTAAAAAGGGGAATAAATATTTTGACTGGATAAAACCCAATGCCGATTCGCTGATTGCCTTATCAGATTTTGTAGCTAACGAGGTGCGGAAAAATTATGGCTTATTGCCCGCCAATATTGTACCGGTTGGCATTGATACATCAATGTTTAAAGATAGCCATGCGAAAAGAGATATTGACGTTTTGGGCGCAGGTTCATTAATACCATTAAAGCAATATCATTTATTTATACAAACTATTGCCTCGCTCAAAATTTACATGCCCGAAATTAAGGCAGTAATTTGTGGCAATGGCCCGGAAATGGAACTTTTGAAAAGCCTGGCTAATTCGCTTCGGCTGAATAATAATATTTCATTTACCGGCGAGTTGCCTCAAAAGGAAGTTTTGGCTTTGATGCAACGTTCAAAAGTATTTCTGCATACTTCAAATTATGAAGGTTTTGGATCTGTTATGGCCGAAGCTTTGTACGCCGGCGCGCATGTGGTTTCATTTTGTAAGCCGATGAACAAAAACTACAGGCATCATTATGTGGTAAAAAACCGGGATGAAATGAACCAGGAAGTTTTATCCATTCTAAAAAATACCCGCCGGGGGCACGATCATGTATTAATGTTTCCGATACAACAGGTGGCCAAAAATATAATCAGCCTGTTTGCCGATGAAATTGATCACAGCGATAACGAAACCTCGTGAATGCGGCTGGCAATAGCATCAAACGATAAATTCGATTTAAAATAGGCCAGCGACTTTTCCTGCTTTGCAGCCCTATCCATTGCTGTTGTTTGCTGCAGGGCATCCAGCAGTGCTACTTCACTGCCTGCCTCATACAGCAAGCCACAATCACCATTATCCGTTATCATTCTAAAAGCGGGAATATCAGTCACTATAGGCACACAGCCGCATGACATGGCCTCGCACAAAGCTGTGCCGCCACCTTCATAATACGAGCCTGAAATAAAGAAACGGGCGCTGTTAAACCAGTAAAGCAGGTCGTCATGTGGTACTTTTCCGACCAGTATAACCGGGCAATTATCGGCATATATTTCCAAAATGGCTTTTATTTCATCAATCAATTCTTCTGTATGGTAAATCATGTACAAACGTGCATCGGGATTACTTTTTGCAAACTTTAAGAATGCTTTTATCACATTCAACGGATCTTTATTTGCATTTAGCCGCCCTACCCATAAAAATACTGAGTCGCCCGTCAGGTTTAATTTTGATGATACATTTTTATCCCGATAAAACAGAGACGATACCTCCATTACCTCATGTATTTTTTTTCCTGATGCAACATTGCCGTTTTTAACCCATTCTGCGCCCAACGCATGCGAAGAAAATAAATAGGCGTCAACACAATTATCCGCAACCTTTTGAACAATACGTTTGATACCCTTAAACGGCTTTTCGGCATGGTGCTGAACTATTATCCTGGTTCTTTTATCTAGTGTTAGTCGCAATTGTATTATCTGTAAAGAATTATGCAAACCGTGCACAAAAACCACATCGGCGTGTAAATTTTTAACATACCGATGTATCCTGAATGGGAAATAGGTTTTCCCTTCGCCAAAATCAACAAACCTATTATCAACACCATTGTGAATCACATTGCCTGTGTAATTAAGTTGTTTTATATTAATTACAGTATGGTGTTTACTCAATGATTCCAACACCCCCGAATACCCCTCAGTTCGTTTAAACCAGGCTAAAGGCGAAGTAAAATTGGGCGAGTAATTATAGTTTACAAAAACATATTTCATCATTACCTAACGCTTAATAAACTGCCTCTACGCTTTTGTAGTCGCTTTTTTGAAACTGCAAAAAACCAACGTGGTAAAAGGAAGCTGTGTTTTCCCTGATTTTTTTTGAGTTAACCACCTTACCCAGCATCAGCATATGAAAACCCATTTTTCTGTGATGAATAATTTCAATTTCTTTATACGAACCCACAAAATCAGGCACCGGAAACCCGAATAGTTCACTTTCTGCAGTTTTAAAAGGCAGCTGGTCTTTGGGTGTTGGCGATTTACTTGCATGCTTACCCAAATTATAAACCGTGTTAATATCTATCTGGTCGGTATCACAAACAAGCACTTTTTTAGCTTCCAGAATTTTTCCGAGGGTTATATTGGTAGTCCTTAATCCTAAAATATACAAGCCTTCTTCTTCCAGGTAACTGTGTATATCCATTGGGAATATATTGTAATAATTTTCATCCTGATAAGACACTATAATAATATTTCGTGGATACGAATAAAGCGCACTTATTACCTTGCGGCTTTGATAGGTATTTTTAGGAGACCGCAATAAATAGGCGAAAAACACCAGCCTGTGCAAAACGTTTAACTGGTAGTTGCTTACCTGTTCAATTTTGTACAAAAGCAGCGCCCCCTTTTCTGTTGCAATTTTTTCAATAAGAGATACCTTGATAACTGCATTTAATTTATTCGCTTTTTTAAATTGTATTGTTACCTCATCCGGGGCAATCAAATTCAGTTTATCATCGGGTAGCCATGCCGCCATGCAAAAGGGATCGAGGCAAATCATACCGTGATTTTTTGTTATATCGAAAACATGCTTCCCTTTTTTTAAAAATACTGTTTCTTTCACCTCGTTTTCGGCGAGCCTGGTCACCAAAAAGGTTGTTATTTTAGCTCCTCTGAAAAATAATTTCCGTATTAACTTATTCATCTTAAAACGTATCAATGTCCGCCGAAGTAAATTTTATTTTGTCAATTTCTATATCGCCCTTAAAATCCTGAAACAAAACCGCAAAGGATGGTATCGGCTCCCATCTGCTTAAAAACAAACTGTGCAAGGCTGTCCCGGTACTTGTATGAAAATACACTTCTGCTATCCCAAGTTTGCGGGCCAATTTCAACAGATGATGCATCATATCATCAAAATCGGCCGACTTAATTAAAATATCCCCTATTACGAGTGTGGCACCTATCTTTATCCATAATATCGAATTGCCTGCTTTAACTACATAATTAGGGGTATAAGTTTTATAATTCAGGTAATTATTATCGCGGTAAACTCCTGCAAAGCCATCTTCAAATACCGAGTTAGCAATGCCCTGTTGCGCCAATACGTATTTGCTGATTTGCTTTTTCTGATAAGCGGAAAAGACCCCTGTTAAAAAGGGTAGCTTGTCGAAAATCTTATGCCACGCAAAACGGCCCGACTGAATTACAAAACACGCCATCTGGTCTGTTGCTTGCCAATGCAATTTATTTACCGCACCATGTATTGAGTTTTGATTAGGAAAACCGAAAAGCAGGTTAATACCGTTATCCCGGCATAATTGGAAGGTAAGATTTGATAATTCAACAAATAAACCTTTAAAGCGAAAGCCGGGATGCGTCATGGTATCTGCCGACTGCGCCGAAAGCACCAATTTATCATCAATTTTTATAAAGCAGGGAATAACGCCGTAATAAGCAATGGGCAGTCCATCGGGCTTGTATGCAATATAGCCTATATAATCTACACCCGTAAAGGCAGTATTGTACTTTTTAAAAAAGAAACCAGGCGGCGGCATTTTTCCATAAACGGCAGCATGTAATTCCTCTATGTCTGCCAGATTGTTTTCCGTCAGCCTTTCAATAAAATATTCATTTTCCCGGTTATCAGTATTCATAATGGCCCTTTATTGTAGCGTACATCTGGTTATTGGTTGTTATTAGTGGATTAATAGTAAATCGTTCGCGCATAGCGGAATCATGTTTATCCTCTTCGTTATAAAAATCAAGTGCCAGTAACTGCTTATATCCTATTTCTTTCGCCTTTTCAACTACTAACGTCGTATATGTCCCGTAAGGAAAAGCCAGGCTTGTAACCGGTTTACCAATTAAGTTTTCGAGATATAATTTTGAAGCCCGCATTTCATCGCTTGCATCGGCTATCTTTATTTTCGATAAATCATTATGATAAAAGCCATGTGCACCTATGTTTACCCAAGGCGACCGGGCTAAATCTTTTATTTGTTCTTCAGTCATTTGCAGCCAATAATCTTCTTCTTCAGCGTTTAATTTAAAAGGCACCAACGGATATAATTCAGCCATCATCTCATTCTTTTCTACTATTCCGGTATAAAGGAGTTGGTCATTTATGCTTATACCCGTTTGGGTAGAAATATATTTGCGACCAGCACCTTTATAATAAACTTCATTTTTTAAAGTGATTTTTGATGGACCATATTTACTTGCTATAGCCAAAAAATCATTCCACAAAATATCCCCGCCTTCGGCTTTTATGGCAGTTATGAAAAACGTTGCCGGAATTTGATATTGCGCTAACAGCGGCAAAACGTATTTATAATTATTGGCAAAGCCATCATCAAAAGTCAAACAGATATTAAACTTGTCGTTACTGAATTTCTGTTGATAGTGGTCATCTAATGAAATAACATTAAAATGCTTCTTATAAAACTTTAACTGTTTCTCAAACGTTTTTAGTTTTAAAAAAATAGTATTAAAACGTAAATGATCATCCAAACAAATGCCATGATAATTTAGTATACGTGCTCCCCTTGCAGACCTGTAAAATTGCTCATAACCGCCCAGCCTATGTCCTATTTCCCTAAACATATACTTGCCTTCACGATTTATCCTGGATAATATTTTTCGATTCAAACGATACATTTATCAAACTGCTGGGTTAAGCTCACCGGGAATTTTGTTTCAGGATTGTAGCGCTGTATGTCGCTGATTAATTGTGGCAAATCACCTTCTACATATTTACAAGCTCCATTAATATTTATTTTGCTAAATCCTTTCAAAACGGATTTATCCAATTGCGCTGCTATTGTTTCATCTGCTAATCTCATCCGTCCTTTGTGCGTTACCAATAGCAAATCCTCCGGTTTTACGGCAAAAAAAGCATCGTAACTTGTTAAACCGTCTCTCTTTTTGGCCACAACGATATCGGCATCTTTGCCTGTCTCAATTTTACCGCTGTTTAATTGCCAAACATCAGCCGCCTGGTTTGTTAAGCCGCTATAAATATTTGCGTCACTCAATAAGCCAGTTTCTCGGGCTGTTTGCAGGTGATTCCATATATTCCAATCGCTGGTAAGTGTCGAATCGGTTCCAAAAAGCGTTGTAGTATGCTCGCTTAACATATCAACAGGAGCTGTTTTATTAAGCAAAAAGTAGTTTGATTGCGGGCACCAAACTATTGCATCAAACTTCCTGGCCTGCTTTGCAGACATTGCCACAGCGTGTACACCTATTAACTTTTTTCGCAAAAGATTCCAGCTAATTAACCGGTCAATTTCTTCCGCCGCTGCACTGTCACTTCCTTCGCCGGCATGTATATTTACCGGCAGAGTCCTTTTCAAAGGATTATTCAGTTTAAACCGCCAGTCTTTTTCAAATCGCGCCGAGTGCAGGCAATGTGTTTGTTCAAAAACAGTAATGAGATCACTTGCTGTGCCCAGTTTTTCACCATGATTAACTACGGTGGTAACACCACATAGCAGATTTTTATAAATGCCCCATTGTGCCCTCAAAACAGCGGGGATTTTTAGCACCTGCGCTATTTCAGTTTTATAATTTTGATGAATGTATTTCCCCCACTCTGTATAATTGCTATATATCTTATCACCCAATTGCGGAAACAAATTAAAATCCAGATGATCGTGCGAATTAATTAATCCCGGGAAAACAATGGCATTCTCAAAAGTCAGCGCTAAAGAAGTAGCCGGGTTATTAATTACCGAGCCTGACACCTCAGCTATTTTGGCATCATTTATCCGGATATTTATAATCGCATCGCTACCTACCGGTAATAAGTTATTAAGGATCATTTACGCCCTCCTAAAGTGTATTCCATAAATAATAGAGCAATCCTTAAACTTATCATAAACATGCAATGCGTTTTGCTCCTGGTAGTAATGCTTTACTGTTTCGTCCACTCTTTTTTCCTGTTCGGTAAAAACATAAAACCCATTCCGCAGCATTACTTCTTTAATAGCATCCACACCGTGCACATAATTTTCCACGGCGATATGCGTGTTTTTATGCCTGAATGTACGTTGCCCGCCAGAGGCTAAAGCATTGGGATGAAAATCGGTAATAATGATATCGCCTTTTGATTTGAGGATCCGGCACCATGCGCTAAGCGCCTGTTCAATGTTTTTTATGTGAGCAACCGTAAGGGTTGAAAGGATGACATCATAAGTTGCATCGCCAATTTCCGCAAACTGATTATCAGTAATGATAAAAGTTTCAGCTGCGGGGTATTTTTTCTTTAGCTGATGAAGCATTCCGCCAGATACATCAAAGCCGGTTAAGCCCGCCGGCGATTTTTCAAATATCGCCTTCCAATGCCTGCCCGTGCCACAACCTATATCGGCAACTACCTTATCAGCTATGTCAATATTTTTTAGCAGTTTGGCAAACAAAGCTTCGTCCATATCCAGCATCAGGTTGCCGGGTTGCGCATCATAATTATCGGCCCAGATATCATACGCCTCAACAACGCCTCTATCTTGAATCCCCGGCGCAAAAACACGTCGCTTTATATAGTTCTTTAAAGTATTTATCATGCCACTTTTTGTTTAAAATATCATCGGCCGCAGGTGTTGCGCTATTATAAACTACGGCGCATTCGCCCTAATGGTTGCCCGTTCAATTTTATTTCCCTGTGCAGGCAACCAATGCATTTTTGGGGGCGTATTTATGTTGAGTATTGTTTTATATACATGGTTATTGTTTGGGTTTAACCTGTGTATTTGTCCGTGTTGTGGGTAAAAACCGGTAGTTTAATTACTACCGGTTTTACGGAGAATAAAACCCAATTTTCTCTGGTTTATGAAAAGCAAAAAAATGAATAAGATATTACTGTTTAATCCAAAAAGTGCCATTAATAAGTATAGGATCCCCAATTCCATATTAAATATTGCTGCTTCCGTTGATGGCAAATACGAGTGGGTTATTGTTGATGGTAACTGCGAAGCCGATCCCATAAAAAAGATAGAGAGCTACTTAAACACCGGCGAATTTAAATACCTGGGGTTTACCGTTATGCCCGGGCCACAGTTAAGACAAGCCATCAACGCTGCAAAGCTTATTAAAGAAAAGTTTCCTTATACTACCATGATATGGGGTGGATATTTTCCTTCTAATCAACCAAATGCGGTTTTATATTCGGGCTATGTTGATTTTATTATTAACGGACCTGGCGATAATTCTTTCCCTAATTTGATTGATGCTTTGGAAAAGGGCCATCCTTTTGAGTTTATTAAAAATTTGATTTATAAAGGGGTCGATAACAAAATCTTTAAAAATGCTAAGGAAGATTTGCTCGATCAGGATTCATTGCCGCCTTTGCCGTATGATAAGCTAAATAATTTTTACCCCATTACTAAGTTTTTGGGTAAGACCTATCTTGGCGAAAAAACCCTTGCCTATCACTCCAGTATTGGCTGTCCGTTTACCTGCTCTTTTTGTGCGGTGGTGCCCATTTATGAAGCGCGCTGGAAAGGAAAATCGGCCCAACACGTTTACAATGATGTAAAATACATTAAAGACAAATGGGGAGCTGATGCCATAGAGTTTCACGACAATAATTTTTTTGTTTCTGAAAAAAGAGCGGTTGAATTTTCAAGGCTGATAAAGGATGAAAATATGACCTGGTGGGGAATGGCGCGGATTGATACGATGAGCAAATTTAAAGACTCATCATTAGTCGCCATTCGCGAAGCTGGATGCAAGATCATATTTTTTGGTGCCGAAAGCGGCAACAACGAAATACTGGCTCAAATGGATAAAGGTGGCACCCAAACCGGCGACCAGATTATTGAATTTGCAGAGCGTCTTAAGAAATTTGACATCATACCCGAATATTCATTTGTGCTGGGAACACCAGCCCCTACGCCCGAAAAAGTGCAGTCGCAGATTGATTTTGAAATTGATTTCATTAAAAAAGTAAAGCACGTAAACCCAAAAACCGAAATAATTATTTATACCTATAGTCCGGTGCCAACCGAAGGCTCAGAAATGTATAAACAAGTATTGGAAAGTGGCTTTAAATTCCCGCAAACGCTGGAAGACTGGATAAGCCCGGCATGGGAAAGCTTCGATTTGCGGAAGAACCCGTTAACGCCCTGGCTAACTGCAGAGATGATTGATAAAATCAGAAATTTTGAGGTAGTGCTTAATGGCGTATATCCAACAGTAACAGATATACGTTTAAGCCGTTTAAAGCGCGAATTGATCAAACTGGTATCAACCATTCGTTATAAGATCAACTTTCATAAACATCCTTATGAAATAAAATTTTTGCAAAGGGCCTGGGGTTATCGCCAGCCCGAGATTCAGGGATTTTAATATTGCGTTATGAATGTAGATGTATTGGATACAGAGGTGGGTTTACAAAACCCGAATGTGGCATTTGAAAAATTGTATTTAAAGGTTCGTGATCACGAAAAAAGAGGGATCAGTGATGAACAGTTACAACAATTACCGGACATTGACACTTCACATATTCATTATACCGAGTGGCAGGTTCGGAAAAGATCATCAGAAAGATTAAAGACTTATTTAAAAAAGCAAAAACGGCCATTAAATGTTTTAGAGATAGGTTGCGGAAATGGATGGTTATGTTCAAAACTTGCTGATATTCCGAATACCAATGTTACCGGTTTGGACATTAACATTACAGAGATTGATCAGGCTAAGAGAGTTTTTAAAAAGCTGAACCTTGAATTTGTTGCCAGCGAGTTTAAGCCGGGTTTGTTTAAACAAAATTTTGATATTATACTGTTTGCCGCATCGTTGCCTTATTTTAAAAATCTCGATGAAATTTTAAATAACAGCCTGATTAGTTTGGCTGACAACGGTGAAATTCATATTCTGGATACCCATTTTTATGAATCCGATGGGGTTAACGGAGCAATAGAAAGAATGGAGAATTATTATACAGCGATGGGATTTCCCGAAATGTCGGCTTGTTATTACCATTATACGCTGAATGATATTCAACAATTTAATCCTGAAATTTTGGTAAATCCCAGGAGTTTTTTTAATAAAATAATAAAGAAAGAGCCTTTTTACTGGCTAACTATCAGTAATTAAATATAAATGCAATCACTAGTCACTACATACAAACGATACAGGACATTACAATCGCACGTAATATCAACTTTGCCAGTGGTGATATTAATGCCTCATAGCGCTTGTAACTGCCGCTGCGTAATGTGTGACATATGGAAAGATAACAAAAACCTGAAACAGCTTACAGAAGCAGATGTAAGTGAACTGCTAATTTCATTAAAGAAATTTGGCACGCAACAGGTAGCCATGTCTGGCGGCGAAGCTTTATTGAACGTTAATTTTTTTAAGCTGTGTGCCATCTTAAAAAAAGAAAATATAAAAATATCATTGCTCACCACGGGTCTATCTATAAAAAAACACGCTGAACAGATATTGGAATTTGTTGACGATGTGGTTGTTTCTTTGGATGGCGACGAGCCCCTGCACGATGCCATAAGAAATATATCCGGCGCATTTGAAAAATTAAGAGAAGGCGTAATACATATCAAGGCATTAAAACCTGATTACAAAATTACAGCCCGTACGGTAATCCATCGCTTAAACTTCAGAAACTGGGAAAACATTATTATGGAAGCCCAGATAATGGGGATTGATCAGATCAGCTTTTTGCCTGCCGATGTAAGCAGCCATGCCTTTAATCGCCAAATGGCCTGGGAAGAGCCCAAGCAGCATGAAATTTTAATATCGGAGAGGGAGCTTCCTGAGCTGCAGGAAACAGTAAAAAGAGTTAATCAAAATCATTCCAGCTCTGGATTAATTGCAGAATCGCCCGAAAAAATACAGCAGATTTATGATTACTACGCTGCATTTTATGGTCTAAATGCCTTCCCGTTTAAAAAGTGTAATGCGCCCTGGGTATCAACCGTAATTGAAGCCGATGGCAGTGTACGGCCATGTTTTTTTCATGATACCATTGGCAATATCAGGGATGCATCGCTCGCTGATATTTTAAATAGCAAAGGTGCTATAGCTTTCAGAAAATCATTAAACATGAGTACAAATTCGGCATGCGTAAAATGTGTGTGCTCATTAAATTTATCGCCCCTTGCAAAAATCGCATAATATGAAAAGTATCCTGTTTACCCATTCTTATTTTTTGCGGTTCGACCCTAAGCAATGGCAATTGGGCCAGCCTTACCCGCCACTGGGTACGCTATATGCCGCCGCTTTAACACGCGATAATAATTACCAGGTATCCTTATTCGATACCATGTTCAGCAGCGACCCCGAAGAGGTAATCCCAGCCATAGCACAACATAATCCCGATTTTTTTGTGATTTATGACGATGGCTTCAATTACCTAACTAAAATGTGCCTCACCAATATGCGCGAGGCCGCTTTTAGCATGAGTAAAATTGCACGTGCTACAGGCAGCATCGTTATTGTTTCCAGTTCCGACTCTACCGATCGTTATGAGGAATACCTGAAAGAGGGCGCCGATTTTGTTATAATTGGCGAAGCCGAACATACTTTACTTGAGTTAACTAATCAAATCAGCGCCGGCAATAAAGATTATTCAACGATCCAGGGATTGGCCTATATAAAAGACAACAAAGTTTTCAAAACTCCTGGCCGACCGGTTTTAAAAGATTTAGACAGCTTACCGCTACCCGCCTGGGATTTGGTTGATATAGAGCAATACCGGCAAACCTGGTTAAAAAGTGCAGGCTATTTTTCTTTAAATATGAGCACCACCCGCGGCTGCCCTTTTAAATGTAATTGGTGCGCCAAGCCCATCTACGGCAATCGCTATAATTCACGTAGTGCGGCAAATGTTGTTACAGAAATTAAATTACTGAAAGAATTATATCATATAGATCACATTTGGTTTTGCGATGATATTTTTGGATTGAAGCCCGATTGGGCCAAAGAATTAGCGGTGCTTTTAGCTGAAGAAAAAGTCAACATCCGGTTCAAAATTCAATCGAGAGCAGATCTTTTAACCGATGAAGAAACCGTAAAAGCATTAGCCAGATCAGGTTGTGAAAATGTTTGGATAGGTGCCGAAAGCGGCTCGCAAAAAATATTGGATGCCATGGATAAAGGCATAAAGGTTGATCAGATACGCGAAGCAACAATACTGATGAAGGCCGCCGGCATAAAACCATCGTTTTTTATACAATTTGGATATCCCGGCGAATTGAAGGATGATATTCAATTAACCATTAATATGATTAACGAACTGCTGCCTTTTGAAATTGGCATATCGGTATCTTATCCGCTCCCGGGTACGGTCTTTTATGACAGGGTAAGAGCTGACCTAAAGAAAAAAACAAACTGGACCGATTCGAACGAGATGGCGCTGATGTTTCACAATACATTCCCCCCATCTTATTATAAACAGCTGCACCGTTACGTACATCAAAACTATCATAAACACTTGGCTAAAAACAGCCTGGTTACTTTATTAAAAAACCCGTTGCACGCCAACATCAAAAACATCAGGAAAGCGCTGTCTGTTATTTACCATACACCGGCAACTTTTGTTGAGCGGTTGAAATTAAAACAGCTGGAGGGTGCTCAATGAAGTCAATTGCATTAGCAGATAACGAACAGCTTGCCGAAGCTGCCTTCAGCAGTCAATCGGTTATTTTTGATGAAATTTATGCCGGCAATACCATCGTTCATTACAAAAGAGATCGTGTTCGAAATCATCTATTACAATATTTAAAAGCCGGCAGTTTTATCCTGGAGCTCAATAGCGGCACCGGCGAAGATGCCTTGTTTTTTGCGCAATGGGGCCATAGAGTTCATGCAACCGATATATCTGCCGGTATGCAACAACAGCTCAAAAGAAAAATGGAGTTAAACGGCGTGCAGGCAAATGTGAGCAACGAATTATGTTCATTTACGCAACTGCAGCACCTGGTAAACAAAGGTCCTTATGATCATATATTTTCCAACTTTGCCGGCCTTAACTGCACAGGCGAGTTAGAAAAGGTTTTGGATTCCTTTCATGGCCTTTTAAAGCCAAATGGAAAGATAACCCTGGTAATATTGCCCAAATTTAGTTTATGGGAATTCCTGCTTATTTTCAAGGGCAAATTTCGCACCGCCTTCAGAAGGCTGTTAAGCAGCAGTGGAACTAAAGCTCATGTAGAAGGAACACATTTTAAATGCTGGTATTACAATCCTTCATTTGTAATTAACCGGTTAAAGCACCAGTTCCGTTTGTTGAGTGTTGAAGGCCTGTGTACCATAGTTCCCCCATCGTACATCGAAGGCTTTGCTGAAAAACATCCAACGGCCTATTCATTTTTAAAAAACAAAGAAAACAAACTAAAATCCAGCTGGCCCTGGAAATATATCGGTGATTATTACATCATCACAATGGAAAAGAAATAAATTTTCATTCTTGACTGGGACGTAGATATTCTGAATACGTTTTTAAACAAGATTTTAATCTCGATTTAAAACCTGGAGATTTTAAATGACAAACTGCACCATAGGTGCAAAATATTGGTAGAATATTATATTAACCCAATTTTAGCGTGCCGTAGGTACGCAACCTCGTCCGCGTATAGGTTTCGTACCCACGGCACTACATAATTGCAATTGTTTTTTTTCTACCGATATTTGACCCCGATGGGGTCTTTCTATCGATTTAATAATCCAAATATCCTGTCATTTGTAATACATTTAATCGGCAACCTTCAATGCGCCAAATTAGTCTCCTGATCATTTAAAAGCTGGGCAACTTTATTGTTGTATTTTGTGAGCAGCATACCCTGAAAGTTCTTCGGATCGGGCTTGGCAAAATGTTTTCCGGTAAGTATGGCCATCACTATGCCATGGCTGTTCATCTTTTTAAGTGTTGTTTTTTTGCGCCATCTGCTAGCGGTTATATTCTCCAAAAAATTATCCATATAATTAACCGGCATCAAATTCAGCAAGTTCTCCAGCACGCGTTTAACCCATGATTCTTTAACCGGCATTGCCGATGATATGCGCATATTTTTATTGGGCAAAAATTCTCTGGTCCACACATTGGCTGCATAAAACTTCTCAAAAATGACATCACCCTGCAAGGGGATCAGTGTGCCCACTTCTATAGCGGTATAAATGTTTTTTTCGGGTATCTCAAGCCCTTCCATATCAATATAGTAATTCATACAGAACAAATGTTCTTTATGAACCAGGAAGGCCAGTTTTTTAAAGCAATGCATAATGGTGCGGGCTACCCAAAGCCTGTTTTTTTCGGTAATTATAAACAGATCAACATCTGATTCCTCATCAGCAAAATTCTTAGACAATGAGCCCGAGATAGCTATCCCCCGCACAAAAGGGCAGCGAATTAACAGATTACCAACTTTTTCGGCAACCTTTATCAAATCAGCAGCTCTTTTGTTACCATCATTACGTCGTACAATTAAATACTGATCGTTTTTTAAGGTGTAAAACTTGTCAAACTGATGAATTGACCCGCCATCTAACAAACACTTCAGTGCATCTTCAAACAATTCATAATCGTGCTTGCTTTTCAAAAACAGGTAAATTTCGGCCCTGGTTAGGGGGTAATTAAACATATCGAAATAAGCCAGCGTCGCTAATATATTTTCTTTTATTACCGATAAATCAGCGTGTACTAAAGGGTATGATCTGTTTTGCATTTAACACTTATTTACGTGAATGTTGATATAATTATGACGGATCAATTTGCCATTTGGTTGCCCGTTATACTAAATAATTCATTTAATTAAATCACTAATTAACAGCGCTTTAATTCACCGACAAAAGCAGCGTATGAACTTCTTCAACCACGCCAATTTTATCGGAGTTCGGCTTCTTATCATTAACCATTAATATCTCTGTAGAACCTGAATCAGATTGACTGGCGAAAAAGAAAAATGAAAAGAAAAAGGCATAAAAGAATATCCCCTTATCCACATCAAGCAAATTTTCTGACAAGCCCACAACTGCCACAAGCATCATAAATGAAAAGAATAACAAGTCCCTGTTTTTTAGCGCTACTTTAAAACCAAAAGCAAGGGTTAACAGATAAATCAGCAGGCCGCCTATTCCCGTTTTCAATAAAATACTGAGGTATTGGTTATGCGCATTCAATCTGTTCAAATAAGAATTATAAAGCTTGTGACTGAAAAAGCCATCCTGCAAAAGGGCAATTTCAGACCCTGAGCCGTAGCCGGTTACCGGCCTCTTTTTTATCAGGTCCATCACCACATTCCACCGGGCCAGGCGGCCGTCAAAAACTTCGGTTTTTGATGCTTTGCTCAGGTCGAGTTTTAACTCGTTCACAAAACGATCCCGGAAAGTGCCCGAATATAAAACACCTGCTATGGTAACCAGTGATACCGCAAAAGAGATGACCACATATTTTAACCGCTTTTTGGTTTGTAATAAGAACCATGGCAGCGCAATATTTACCACCAACATTATTACAACAAATACCGATTTTGAGCAGAGCTGAACTAACCCGGCTATTAATATTAGTGCACAAATTGAATGGAGCAATTTATTGTAAAACAATTGTTCTTTTACTAATGCCGACAGTGCATAAATCAATGCAACAGCCAACTGCATCGAAAAAAAAGTAGCATGCATATCTATCGGCTGCGAAAAATTATGATTGGTAAACGCCCCCGTAAAAATGGATTTTAGTGGCACGCCATAATGTTTAATGGTTATAAAAGCATCGGCATATAAATAAATAATGGTGGCTGTACAAACCAACATAAACGCAAGCAGCAATTGCGGTTTGTATTTTTTTAAGTCGAGGCCATTAAGGCCAACAAACAGCGGCAAAATAAGAATGGTAATCTGCCTGCTCCATTCATTAAAAGCCTCGGGCCTATCCGGACTATAAATTGTGCCTAAAACGGTTATAATAAATACCGATTGCAGCAGAACAGTCTGCCATTTAAATACTCGTTTTAAATCATCTTTTTTTAACTGGATAAGCGTGTGTATGGCAAAGCTGCCCAATATTAAGTGGCTGTAAAACCTGTCAAACGGCAGGCTGGCCATTAATAACATGAGGTGGTAATAGCTTATTTTGTTAGCTAAACTATCCTTTATCCGAAACAATTCTCTCATGCAATAGCCGCTAAATGGTATGCCTTTAAGGTTTGTACTGCCGCATGTTTCCAGGTGTATTGCTTCAATATCCGCTGGCGTAATTCTTCATCAAATGGCGCTGCGCTGGCTGCTTCAACTGCTTTAAAAATACTTTCGGGCTCTGCCGGATTACAATAAAAAGCTTCGTCTCCAAAATATTCGCGGGTATCGCCCTTGTCGGTTATTACAATATTGCAGCCCATAACCGCCGCCTCAACCGAGCTCAAACCCGTTGTTTCAAACCAACTGGGTAAAATATGCACTTTGGCCTGCTCATAATAAGCCACCAGTTCGTTTTGGGGGATATGGCCAACAAAGCTCACATTATCGGCTGCTATACTTTTGCATTCGTTGTAATAATCAATCTGGTTGGGCGCATGTGCCCCAATAATAAGCAGTTTATATTTAGTATTATTGAGCGCCTTTATCAGGTTTATCTGGTTTTTTATGCCTTCAATCCGTGCTACACAAAGCACCAGCAAATCGTCTTTTTTCTGTTCCAGATCAGGTTTAAACAAAACAGGATTTATCCCATTAGGCACCACCATATATTTTATTTTGTTAAAATAAGTTTGCTTAACCCTGCGCGATTCAGATTCTGAATTGGGCAGTATCATAGCTGCACCATTCAATATTTCAATAATGCTCTGCCGTTGTCCTTTCCAGGTATAATCAAGGCTTGATAAATGATCGCGGCCTAAAATCCAGCGGGCAATGGTTTTCAAATATTCAATACTATCGCCGGGCAGCCAGCCAAGCAATGCGCCTATACCTTTGCGGTGGTATTTGTCGTACTCACTATAATTACACAGTATGGTTGATACCACAAACGGTTTTTTAGCCTTTTTACTGTGGTATAAAATATCAGCCGGACGTATCAGGTTAAAAAAGTGAAGCAGGTCATAACGGTCGTACCTTATTTCTGCATTTGATAGTAAAATATCTGTATCAACTCCCATTTCAACCAATTGCCGGGCAGTTTGTACTACCTGAACGGTATCACCCCCCGGCACACTATACAATGTTGATCTTGTTATAAAAGCTACCTTCATGATTCTTTTTACTTTCTATTTTATTTAAGATCTTTTGAGATTAATTTTATAAAGCCAGTTAATAAAACTGAACGGGAAATAACTAACAGTATAAAACAAGTAGTTATCTAACCGAAATGGGTGCAGGCTGATAGCCCGGCTAATATTCAACCTGGCCTTTTGGGGTTGAAAATTGTTGAGCAAAAACTTTTTGCCACACAATGCATAATAGGAGCCTTCTTTTATTCGCGGCGAAAATTGTTTGCCGCCCATCTGGCTCAGCTCATCTCCTTCGGCGGCTGTTATGCTTCGTGTTTTAAGTGTTGAATATTTTATAGCTCTGAATTTTCGCGGGCGCCACTTTTCGTCAATGGTAATTGACTCGGGGTTAAGGCGCACCTTAATCAGTTGTTGTGACAGGTTACAGGCTTTTTCATTTTTTAAAATGTTCACCCATAAAAAATGATCCTCGTAGGTATAAGCATGCTCATTATAGCCACCGCCATTTATCACCACTTCCTTTTTATACATAACACTAGAGTGAATAAAAGGGCATACCGAGTATTTTAACTGTTGCAGTTCCTCGTTCAAATGGCCCGCCGGATGCAGTGTAAAAATAAAATGCCCCTCGGCATCAACGTAATCGGCTCCCGAGCCTATGATGCTGTATTGCGGATAGGAGGTAATAAAATCGTACTGTATTTTTAACCTGTCGGGATAGCAAATATCATCGGCATCAAACCTTGCGATGTAAGGTGCCCGCGCATGTGCCAGACCCCAATTAAGTGCCGCGGCTACTCCTCTGTTTTCCTGGCTGATCAATACAATACGAGGATCGTGAAACGAGCGGATAATCTTTTCCGTTTCGTCTGTTGATCCATCATTAACAATTAAAAATTCAAAATCAGTAAACGATTGCACCAGCACAGACTTTATGGCATCGCTTATATACCTGGCCGCATTGTAGGCAGGCATTAAAACCGTTACTTTGGGATTATTGGGGTACATAATTTGCAGATGTGAGTGTTGTAGTTTCTTTTATATTGAGCATTAAAAGCAGTTCGAAAAAAACGATGACTGATAATTGCTCAAACCAGTAATCAATAAACAGAACGGCCATTAACAGCAGCAGTAGTGGAATCCCATACGTAAGGCTTTTATAGTGCTTTACAAAAAAGCCCAGGTAAAAAATTAGCAAAACAAGTAAACCAGCCACACCGTATTCGGCAAGCGCCTGGTCATAAACTGAATTGGGGCTGTTAGTTAAAGAATGCAACTCAGCTCTTTTGCTAAAAAAATTGAGATATACATCCAGGTGATTTAACAGAAACTCATTGCTGATGTAAGCATATTTAGCAGGATAACCACCCGTAAATCCAAGACCGGTAGCTTTAAAGGCGAGCTTTGATGAGAAGTTGCCAACCCCATCGCCCACCAGCATTTTAATAGGATGCAGCTTTAAAAACATTACCGTTTGTACTACCCCAATTGCCTTGCCGGGCAAACCGGGGAGGTAAACATCTTTGCCAGACAGGGCCAGGCTGTTTTTATGATTATTAATAAATGCCAGCAACAAACGCTGCTCGTTTGATGTATCGGTAGGTGTTTGGTAAGGTGGTGTATTTATATCGGGTCCAACAATTACCAGTCGGCCCAGCCCGGTTTGCGGTATATTTTGCTTTGCTTGTTGAAGCGGAATATTCAGTGCAGCTTCATTCAGTCTTTTAATACTATCCAGGTATTTTTTGGCTATTGCTCTTTTTGGGGCATCGGGTCCGGTATTACTATCCGATACGGCTGCTACAGGAACTTCTGCAAAAGGCGGCCTAGGCGGGTGGATAATATTCTTAAAAGTTTGAATGGTGTAGTTGTTGTTTTGTGGCGATCCTTTTACCATAAAAACAACCAAAAACATAAAACAAATCAAAATCAGGCTTTTTTGATCCCTGGTACTTTTAAACAGGAATATGCCAGCCAAAATTAAAAGGAGTACCAGGTTTAAAAAATTGCTGCAGGTGAGCAATAGCACGGCCATGCAAACCAATACCATTACCGCGTTTTTTCTGTTCAAAAAGTAAATTACACCTATAGCATTTAAAACAGAGTTAGTGGTACAGATATCAAATGTGAGCCCTTTAATATAATCACCTGTGCCGATAAAGTATTTTTGATACTGGCCCTGATAACGATATGGGTTTATATTGCCAATCTCCCAAATAATGATGCCGATATTGTAAAACGAAACGATGGCATTTAATACAAAAAACACCAATATAGTTTTATGCAATACTTCGGCGCTATTCCGCTCAACCGATAACTTAACCTGGTGAATCGCCAAAAGGCATAGCAACCAAAATGCTATCCCGGTAAAAAAAACAGCCATGTAGCTGGGCTGCCCATGTATACCATTAACCAGCAGGCCTACAAAAGCCAGTATGATAATAAGCGGGTAAAAAAGTGGCAATCGTGAATTTTTAAGACTGAAACCAAATCTGAAGTTAAACTGCAACAGGTAAATGATAATAATTGCCGGAATTTTTACGGCCAGCTTTACATTTAAAAAGAGCAATAAAAACAACAGCAGCTGCCAGTCTACCTGGTTAAGCAGTTTTTTAAAGTCAAATTTGGCGATGCTGTTGGTCATCCACAGTTAATTAGTGATCGTTCAAAAACCAGTTTTTTTATATGCTGATCTTTGTAGAAGATTACGATTCAAAAATTGAAAGGGTTGCCTGCCTCAATTTAAAATTTGTTTTATTCAGGCTAAGAACTGACGGATAGACCGTACATCGGCCAGCTTTATTTGCCGGGCGATAAATAAGAATATTAAATAAAGAACAATGCTTGCCGGCAACACTCCCCATAATGTAGCGAACAACATTTTTGCTAAAAAGCCGCTTAACAAAGCACATAAAATACAAAGAGCCAGCGGATGCCAAATATGGTTAATGCTGGTTAGTTCATTCTTTTTTAAATAATAAACCGCCTGCACCAGGCATGCTGCTAAAAAGGCAAATGCCGCTCCTTCGTTTTTAAAAAAAGGAATCAGTACAATATCGCCCACTACATTTACCAGCAGGGTAATAACAAAAGAAGTAAGGATCATCTTTAAACGCCCCTGCGCAAAATATATCGTCCACAAAAAGTTATTGAGGTACAAAAAGGGCATGCACAGGGTTAAAATAAAAATGGTTTTAACGTTTATCAACCCATATTTACCATGGGTTATCCAATCAATAACCGGGCTCCAGCATATATTTAACAGTAAAGCGACCAGGGCGGCGATAATCATCTCGGCCCGTACTAATGTTTTCAGTTCGTTTGGGTTGATTTCGTTTTGCTGAATTTTTTTGGTGAACCGGGGTATAAGCAGCGGCGCTATGGCCATTAGCGGCAAGGTTGATATTTCAAATATTTTGTATGCGAAACTGTATTCGGCCAGTTTTATTGCCGAAACCATAAAGCCAATAAAAATCCAGTCGAACCGCGATAGTGCCGAAGTAATCAACACCACACCGGTTTGTGGTATGGCTTCCGTAAGCAATTTGCCGTAGTCTTTTCTGTTCCATTTAAAACTTAATGAAATTTTTGTTGCCCGTTTAAATGCTAACAGACAAAACAGCAATTCGGCAACATCGCCAGCAATAAAAATTATGACAATGTTGTGCAAACTCAATACATGCGTTAAAGCAAGAATTATCAACCCGAAGCAGCGAACAATATTGGATATCACCAGCATAAAGGCCAGCAATTTAAAGCGTTCTAACCCGTTTGCTGCCTGCTTAAACGGGCTCGATAAAAATATCATCAGCTTCCCTATCCCTATCAGTAATAATAAACTATAAACCTGGTTAACATTCGGAATAAAAAGATGCGCCGCCAACAATAAGCCATAAAAAACAAACCCGGAGACGAGCACATGAAAAATGTAAATGGCGGTTATGGTAGATGCATTGGCACCGGCGGCTATTTTTTTTACAACCAGTTGGTCTATCCCAAAAGATAAAATGTTAAATGAAGCAAGCAGTATAGCCAGTACGAGGTTAATTTGCCCAAAGGTGTTTTTATCAAGCCCTGTTGACAGCACATAAAATATGCCCAATCCTAAAACCTGGTTAACAATAAGCTGAATTACATTTACCGAAAAATTCCGGATAATTAATTTTTTCATCGCCTGTTGTTAAACATCATGTAAGGTGCGGTTTAATTTTTAATGATTTAAAATTATCAATATTCTATAGCAAAACTGTCCTTATAGGCTTGCTTTTTTTGAGGGGAAGCTTCTAACTGGCTTAAATAATGATACTTGCGCCAGGTATTTTTAACCGTAATTTTAGCAATATCCCAACCTTCGCGCCCATCCAGAAAACCCAAAAAGAAAATATAGTTTTTAATAAAGCCAAAAATTGGCGACAGGTACAATTTAGTTATGGTCGATTTCCTGCCGTTATCAAAATATTTCCTGGCACTCAGCCGGGCGTAATAACTTCCTTTGCGCTCATATTCGGCGGCATTATTCACCGAAAAATGATTCATGTGGCCATCAATTTTCTTTACGGTTATACCCGGTCGTAAAATTAATGTTTCATGCACTATAGTTTCTGACCAGCGCACCTGTTTGCGATTGAACAATCGAATATGGTGATCTCTTCCCCAGCTACCAAAACGTATTTGCTTGCCCCCAAAATAGGAGCGGAATTTGATATCATAAACAATACCCGCATCGTCATATTTAAGCTGATGAAGTGAAGCAACTAATTCATCATCGGCCAGCTCATCAGCATCAATGCTTAATATCCAATCATATTTAGCTGCTTCAACCCCTTTGTTTTTATTTGCGCCATAGCCATCCCACTCTTTTTTCAGTATCCGCAAGCCAGGGGTATCACCCTCATTTACTGCGCTGCCGTCACTATCAATTACAACAATATCATCTGTTATTAACCTGGCGTTGGCAATGTTGCGGGCTAATATATCAGCCTTGTTTCTGGCAATTATAACTATCGAAACCGGAACCATCTATTAATCTTTTGGGGCCTTAACAGCCGTGTTTGCTTATAATACCGTAAGCTTATTTAAAATGGTTGCCTGCGTTGTGTTTTTTAGTTTCTTGTTCATGGATGATAGTTCATGGCGAATGGATCATAGTTCATAGCCATTAGCGGTGATGGTCATGGATCATAATCCACTGTTGATAGCTTTTAATTGATGATAATATCAAATTTATCATTGCAGTTTCTTTTGCCATGATCTATCAACTATGAACTAAGTACAACTTCTCCTGCATTCAAAAAACCATGAAATATTATCTATGATCTATCAACTATGATCCATGAACTACCACCCATTTTAATAAATTAGATACCAGCAACTTATGTATATTTGAATATTTTTATTTAGGGGCAGGCAACCTTTATTTATTTATTTTCGTGATGTAGTCAGATAAGGTAACATTTTTATAAAAGCTAACGGGATATCACCCATATGGGAGAAGAAGAGTTACATCAACTGATCAGGGGCTGTATAAAACAGGACAGAAAATGCCAGAAAATGCTGTATAAGGCTTTTTATGGCTTTGCTATGGGGATATGTCTGCGTTATGCAAATGATAGGGATGAGGCTGCGGAGGTGATGAATCAGGGGTTTTTTAAAGTTTTTACCCATATTGGAAGCTTTGATACCACAAGGCCCTTTAAAGCCTGGCTGGGTAAAATTATGATGAATGTTTCTATCGATTTTTACCGGGCCAACCTTAAAATGGCTTACAACGAAGATTTAGAGGCCGCCGAGCATATAAGTGATGGCGAAATGGCCGACAGGAATTTGAGCTATAATGATCTGCTGGCAATGGTTCAACAATTGCCGCAGGCTTACCGAACAGTTTTTAACCTTTTTGCGATAGAGGGATATTCGCACGAAGAAATTGGCGAAATGTTAAATATTAATGCCGGCACATCAAAATCAAACTTGCATAAGGCCAGGCAGAAACTAAAACAAATGATATTAAATGCTGATGTACCTGCAAAAAACATTAATTACAACAGCGGCACCGATCATACTTCTATAGTTGCGTTAAAAGCTATAAGCATGCAAGGTGTATTTTTAAATAAAGGTATTAGAGAATGAACAACGAGAAGGATAAAAATCTGGACGATCTTTTCAGTAAGAAACTTCAGGATCCGGCTAACGAGGCCGGGTTCAGGGAGGAGGATTGGGATTCTCTCGAGGACATGCTCGATGGGCAAAAAAAACGGCGCGGTATTATTTTTTGGCTACCCGTTTTAGGCAGCGTTGCTGCATTGCTGCTGTTATTTTTGGGTTGGTGGGCTTTCAGACCGGAAACTAATGTTAAAAACAGCCAGAATAATATGCAAGCTGTAAGCAAACATCCAAACGCAAACACCGGTATTAACGGCGGGGCCGCGCGGCAACCAGAAGGTGTCAAACAAAACAAACCGCTTCCTAAAAGCTATGCCGATAATTCCCAGCCAGGCAAAAGCAGTAATGAAAGCAAATCGTTCTTTACCTTATCTGCCACCGGTTCCCGCCATAACACCGGAACAGGCTCATCAGCATCAATATCAAATGATTTGGCTGCAACTAAATCAAATGATCTAACTATATCGGCAACATCGTACAACAAAAAAACACTAACCGCTGTAAGCCCGGCTTATGCCTTTAATCAGGAGGGGCTTGCTGATCAAAATGTAAGCGCTGTAAAATATCCTAATAAAAATGTTATAACGCCGGTAGTGCGTGATGGCAAAACTATTTCAAAACAAAAGCCAGCTTTCAGGCCGCAGTATGCATTAACCATTTTGGCGGCGCCTGATGCAAACGGTGTAGGATCGTTTCAGCAAAGTAAGCTGGGCACCAACGTAGGTGTAGCATTTTCGGCCAATATTACTAAAAAGCTAACGATAAGCACTGGCGCTATTTATTCGGTAAAACCTTATTCGGCTGAGTATGGCGAGTACCACCTGGCTTACCAGCCTGCGCAACAGCTATCAAACGTTGTTGCCGACTGCCGGATGTTCGACATTCCGCTAAACGTAGGGTATCAGATTTATAACAAGCACCAAAATAAAATATCACTGGGCACAGGCCTGTCAACATATATCATGCTTCATGAAAGCTATACCTTTAATTATGCCGATCCCGCGCTTACCCCTGGTCACTATACAGTGCCAAACAGCAATAGTTACTTCCTTGGGGTAGCCAATTTTAATGCTACTTATGAGCACCGGATTAATTCAAAGGTTAGCATTATGCTGCAACCATATCTCAAACTTCCGCTAACAAATATTGGATACAGCCAGGTTAGGCTGCAAACCACCGGTGTCGCCTTAGGCCTCAGCTGGAACTTAACTTCATTGTCAAAACCTTAGAAAGATGAAACATATTACTATTATTTTACTTGCCTGGTTAAGCATCACTAACCAGACAAGCCAGGGTCTCTATGTCTGTAAAAATGCGCATATCAGTCTGTATTCAAGCGCCCCTATTGAAGATATTAAGGCCGCTACCAATACCGCAACATCGGTTTTTAATGCATCAACCGGCGATCTGGCTTTTAACATAGCTATCAATTCCTTCCACTTTGAAAAGGAACTGATGCAGGAGCATTTCAACTCCGATTATATGGAGAGCGACAAGTTTCCGCGCGCCACTTTTAAAGGAAAGGTTCAGGAACACCCTGATCTTACCAAAGACGGCAGCTTCCCGGTTACCGCTACCGGTGATCTCACCGTTCATGGTGTAACGCAAAAGCGCACCATTCCGGGTACGTTAACCGTCAAAAATGGTGTAATAACCCTCACTTCAGAGTTTATGGTAAAATGTGCCGATCATCACATTTCCATTCCTCAAATTGTATTTCACAACATCGCCGAAAATATAAAAATGAATGTTTCGGCAACCTATAGTCCTTATAAAAGCAATTAATTAATCCAGATCACCATGAAAAAGTATATTACTTTATTCAGCCTACTGCTATTGAGCAGTGCGCTGATGGCACAAAAGGGAGATACCTCCAAACTCAAAAAAAGCGACCCGGCCGATTCATTATTGAACGCCATAAGTACCGACAATAAGCCGCAAAATGTAGTAATTTTTAAAGCTACAAGGTTAATATTATCGCAAAGCACTGAGCTTACCAAAAAGAAAAACTTAAACTTTTTAATTATTCACCGTTTTGGCGATTTCGCAGGTAAAAATGGTGGTGGTCAGCTTTATTACGGGCTCGATGATATTGCTGATGTTTATATCGGTTTCGAATACGGTATTTCAGATAACCTGAATATTGATATTGGCAGAACTACTATAGGTGGTTTGGCCGACCTTGAATTGAAGTATGCCGTATTACATCAAAAAACCGATAATAGCTCCCCTATCGCCATAACATTGATTGGCCAGGGTGCGGTGAGGCCATATGGCTTTGTTACTTATACCACTTTTGGCGATAGATTATCGTACTTCGGACAGGCTATTTTTGCACGTAAATTCTCGTCTGCATTTTCGTTACAAGTTGCGCCATCGTACATTTATAACAACGAGCCAATGCCCGACGTGCCGGGAAATGACAAGCAATTCTTTTCGTTATCGGCTACTGCTGTGTTAAAAATCTCCAAACACATGGGTATAGTGGTTGATTATGCACATCCATTTTCATCTTACAGGCAAAACAACTCCAATTTTACCGATCCGCTGGGCTTCGGTATCCAGATGGAAACCGGTGGACACGTATTTACTATTAATATTACCAATGCAAGGGCGGTTGATGAAATCAATTACTTAAACGATACAGAATCAAAATATTCCAAGGGGGAATATCGGATTGGGTTCACTATCTCCCGGATATTTGACTTCAACTCAAGAAGCAAGGATAAACAAGAGTAGTATTTTTATGCATTTTTTGCATAAATAGATTGCGAAATTTTCAATTATCTAGCCAATAAAGTGCCTGTTGTTGAACACAATAGGGCTTTATTGGCTATTTTTTTTACCACTTTGGCATTTTTATAAAAATTGCTCAAAACGTTACATTTCGAAAACTTTTTTTATTATATTTGGTTTAAGCATCCACGGCCACCCAAAGTCGATTTAAATTTCACCCTTCCATTAAATCAACGGTTATGGTCCACCTAAACATTTTATCCAACATTCCTGTTAAAGAGCCGCTATGCCCGTGTGGCAGAACGAGCCGATCCAATGTCTCGCGAGTATCAAGAGGTAAGTTTGTAAAAACATTCCTTTTTTGGTTACCCTTAAAAAGGTACAAATGCTACAAATGCCTGCGAAAAAGATTGGTGCTAACAATTGGTTAATTTTTTGCTTTTATTATATTAAAAAGCAAAAAAGTTTATCTTTAATATTGCCTCTTAATCAGCTAATTTGGCCTGATTTCATTTGGCATTATTAATCATATACCAATTTATGTTCAGACGTCATTTTGTAAAACTTTCCGCTACCGCAGCGGCTGCAACTTTATTTGGCAAATTTACCTATGCAACAAATGGGCAAAGCTTAATAAATGCTCCCGACGAAGTTTGGGCTCAAACTGTCGCCGGCTGGTTTAAGCTCAGTCCATCGGGCAACGCCGCTTATCAGTTTAATGATGTTGAAGTGAGTTTAAAGGCAAATAATAGCTCAACAGGAGTTTACGTGCACGCCGCTAAAACGGCATTAAGCGCAATCCGCTTTAAATGGAAGCATGCAACACCTGCCAACTCAAAGGTTTTAGGCGATAGCTGGGAGCGCACCTATGGCGATGCTGGCTGGAAAACTGTTGATCAGCAAGTTAAAAATCCGTGGTATGTTTTATTGTATGATAATGTGCATACCGTTTGCTTTGGTATAAAAACAGGCTGCAATGCTATTTGCTGGTGGAATATAGGTCCGCAAAACATTGAACTAACAATGGATACCCAATCGGGCGGTGTTGCGGTTGAGTTGGGGGGCAGAACACTGTATGCTGCCGATATTGTTACCACATCGGGCACGGCAAATGAAACTCCTTTTTTAACGGCTCAGCGATTTTGTAAACTGATGTGCCCACAATCGCGCTTGCCCAAACAACCGGTTTATGGTATAAACGATTGGTATTATGCCTATGGCAATAACTCGCCCAAACTAATCAAAGAACAAACCTCATTAATGGCCGAGTTGGTTACCGATACTAATAATCGCCCGTTTTCGGTAATTGATGCGGGCTGGGCAGCCTATTCTCCATTACTGCCAAACGACTGCTGCTGGCAGGGGGATTTTTCAAGACCCAACGAAAAGTTTAAGGATATGCACTTGATGGCCGAGGATATTTTAAAATTGGGCATGCGCCCCGGCCTTTGGATGCGCCCTTTATGTGCCAAGCACGATGATAGCCCCAATTTGCTTGCGCCGCCTATAAAAGATCGTAACGACCCCAAAAACCCGGTTCTTGACCCAACCATTCCCGAAAACATTGAGCGCATTAAAAAAAATATCAGTATCTACAACCAATGGGGCTTTGAAATGGTTAAGCACGATTTTAGCACTTATGACATCACCGGGCGCTGGGGCTTTGATATGCGCACTGAAATAACACAGCCCGGCTGGCATTTTTACGATAAAAGCAAAACCAACGCCGAAATCATCAATCATCTTTACCACTCCATTCGCCAGGCAGCGGGCAATATGTACATTATTGGTTGCAATACCATGAGTCACCTGGCCGCGGGCGTATTTGAGCTCAACCGCATTGGCGATGACACCAGCGGTAAAGAGTGGGCCCGCACCCGCAAAATGGGCGTAAATACCCTTGGCTTCAGAATGCCGCAGCACAACACATTTTATGCTGCCGATGGCGATTGCGTGGGCCTAACCAACCAGGTGCCCTGGGATAAAAACAAACAATGGATGCAGTTACTGGCAGAAAGCAGCGCGCCACTATTTATTTCGGCCCAGCCTGATGCTTTGGGAGCAGAACAAAAAGCTTTTATTAAAGATTGCTTTGCAAAAGCTGCCAAACCGCAGCCTATAGCAGAGCCGCTTGATTGGCTCACTAATTCATTACCCTCAAAGTGGAAATTAAATAACCGGGTAGTTAATTTTGACTGGAGTTAAGCGCCGCGGTGTTACTCAGCAGTGCTGATTTCTTTGCGGTAAAGCTTTATGGCCCGCACTATGGAGGCGGCTATAGCGTTTTGCCCGCTTTGCGAGTTGAGGTATTTTTCTTCGGATGGATTGTTGATGTAGCCTGTTTCTACCAACACGGCAGGCATGCCGCTGTGTGCCAAAACCAGCACGCCTTGCTCTTTAACGCCCAAACTTCTGCGCCCATCTGTATTTATAAATTGTTTATTTAAAATACTGCCGAACAGGATGCTTTGGGTGCGATATTTTTGCATGTAAGTATTTAGTACAATAAATGATGTTGGATCATTTTCATCGTATCCGTCATAATTTTTTTTGTAATCTTTTTCGATATAAATAGAAGCATTCTCGCGCAGGGCTTCCAGCTGCTCTTCTTTGCGATGATAGCCATAAACTAAAATCATCACGCCCTTTTCCTTATGCGCAACGCTGGCGGTACCCTCGGGCGATGAATTGCAATGGATGGATATAAACAGATTAGCTTTTTTCTCGTTGGCAATTTCGGCCCGTTTATTCAGCTCAACAAACCTGTCGGTAGTACGGGTCATTATTACATTGATATCCGGCATTTCAGATTTGATAAGGGCATCAACTTTCTTGGCAATGGCCAGGGCCACATTTTTTTCGCGCGAGTAGCTGCCATGTGCGCCGGGGTCTTTGCCGCCATGCCCGGCATCAATAACAACCGTACGGAATTTGAACGACTCATAAGGCGGCCGAGCCTTTGCAGTAAATGAAACTACCAGGAAGAACGATAACAGAATATAATTAATGAATGATTTTAAAATACAGATGCGTTTATTCATTAAAATACATAAGGTAGTAAGTGATAAAATTGTTTGGAACTATTTTTTTTCGGCGGCTTTACCACACTTTGGGCATAGTCCGGTGGCGTATAAAGTAAAACCTTCGGGCTTAAAACCGTTGGGAAGCTTCAAGGGCGGCAGCTCCAGGTCATCAAGGCAGTAAACATTTTTACACACGGTGCAGTTAAAATGCAGGTGTTCATCATGGTGATGATTTTCTTCGCAATTGGACGAACACATTGCATAATTAGCCGTGCCATTCAGATCAAACACTTTATGTATTATTCCCTTTTCTTCAAAGGCGCTTAGTATACGGTAAAGTGTAACACGGTCAATATCATCCATCACACTCTCCAGATCGGGCTGAGATGTGGCAACCTTTTTTGCCGATAACATAGACAGAACCTTTAAACGGGGGCCTGTTTTTTTTAGGTGATGCCTTTCCAGCAACGCCTCAAAATTGTTATGCTGATGAGTATGTGTCATTAAAACAAAAGTTTACCGCAAATTTAAAAAGAATAAAACATACATCGGCAAAAGGATTGATCTGATTTACAATGAGCTTAATGGTGTGTATGGGTTAAATGAAAATGTGCGCCATTTTTATGACACGCCCCGGTATATTTCACATTAAAAAAATGCGCTGTTGCTATCAGCAGCCCTCCTATCGGCACAACTATAGCCTCGCGCCAGCTGGTTACCCATAAATGCCCTGCAATAATCACTAAAAAGCCGCCTGCTAACAGATACAGAGGCAATATTTTGCGGTGTACCCGAAAATAGGAAGAGCCAATTGCGTACGAACCAATAAACAACGCAAAAATTATCATGCTCCACTCTACCCAGGGGTTAGCCAGAAAACCCAAACCCAACAAGGGCAAACTGGTAATTAAAAAAGGTACAATGGCACAATGAATGGCGCAAAGTATAGATGCCGTCATGCCAACGTTATCAAGCTTTGGGGCGTGTTTGGGAGGTTTCATGCCACAAATATACAATTAAACGCAATTTAGTTGCGTTTAATACAATAATTTGACATTCACGTTATTTAATATTTAATTAAAGATTTCTTAATGATAATTCAATTCTTATTTTTGTCGTTGCAAAAAACAATACTAATTAATGTCAACAACTTTAGCGGGTTTTAGATGGAAAAAAACCTGGGCCACATCCAAAAGTCGCAGCCAAATAATACTGGGAACGGTATTAATGTTGGCGATTGTTTATACACTTCCCTTTTTCTTTAATCATATTGAGAAAAGGGATGGAGTAGTATTAAACGATTGGGTTTTGGCTCATGTTCCAGCCTATAATGTGTCTGTATTGATATTTGCTATCATATGGAGCATGATTTTGCTGATATTGGTGAGGGCTATCTATAAACCTGTTATTTATATTAATTACTGCTGGTCGTTAATGTTTGTTTGTTTGGCCAGGTTGGCCTGCATCAGCATGGTGCCGCTTAATCCTCCGGCCGGTTTAATACCACTTACAGATCCGCTTACCGGTGTTTTTTATGGCGAGTCGCTTATTACAAAAGATCTATTTTTCTCGGGCCATACTGCCACGCTTACGCTGATAGTTTTATGCCTTGAACGAAAAAATGATAAAATTATAGCAACCATTGCTACCGTAATAGTTGCCTTTTTATTGGTGGTTCAGCATATTCACTATAGCATTGATATTCTTGCAGCACCGGTAGTTACTTATAGCTGTTATGCATGTACCCGCTACTTTTTAAAAATAACGGGCACAAAGAAGGCTAGTGGTCAAATCTTGGTAAAAGATCCGTTGCTGCGCCAAGCATCTTAACTTTATAGCGGTATCCGCCTTTAAAAGCATCTTCTTCTTTTAAAAATTCGTGCTCCTTTTTACTTATCCAATAAGTTTCTGAGTAATGATCGCCGTTGCTGTCGCCTTCGGTAAATAATTTCCAGCAATCAACTTGTTCATTGTTGAGCGTAGTTAACACTTCGCTCCCAATTACTTTGTAAACAATATATTCTGGCGGGGTTAAACCGGCATCGTAAAAGTTAATGGCGAAAGCTTTGTTTGCGGCCAATGGTAGCATTTCAAAAGTTTCTATATCCAGGTTCCAGTTAAAATTAGGTGCTTTAAAATCTAACTTAAAAGTCTTCTGCGCATTTTTGGCAACAGTATCGGCCCCTGTCATTTTATCGGGTCCCCAGTTATAAGCTTTGGTTATTCCCTTTATCGTTTCCGAATGAAATAAAGGTGCATAATCATCTTTTCTATTAACTGAATAACAAATGCGGTAACTAACGGTGTCGCTGCCGTACCAGTGCTGCGTTGTTGTAAAAACCTTTTCGCCGTTTCTGTCTTCAATCCTGATGTTCCTTAGCCAATACCAGAAACGAAGATTTTTCGGGTCTTTTGTGTATTGAAAATATATCAAATATTGTTTTAGCCCCGGCTTTAAAACAGAGGTAAGTAAACGTTTATCCTTTAAACGGATGGTATCTACCTGGGCCTGTGTTAAAGTGCTGATTAAACAAAAAACAAATACACAGGCTATTAAACGGTATTTCATATTTGCGCGAGATTTAAGTTTTTTTGATGATTTAGTTTGATGATTTTGGGACGTTCAGCGGTACCATCAATATGTTTGATGATCCGTTAAAAATGCTTTTCATTTCCTTTGTCAATCCGTCATAGTCGAGCGGCTTACCTTTCCGGTCGCGTTTGTAAAAGCCTTCAACCCGGCCCGACGAATAGTACAATATTTTACCATCCGGCGATAATGTTGGATCGTAATTACCATCGCCATTATTTACCTGTGCACACAGTTTTTGCGCTACTGACCAGCCATTGCCCTGCCTCAAACTAATATAAAGATCATTCCCGCTCACAAATATTACATAGCTTTCATCGGCGGCCATGCATGGGTCCTGCACATCGTCATCCCCTTTTAATATTAATTCTTTTGGCTCGCTATAGTGATCGCCTTGCCATTTCACATAATAGCTTCTTCTCTTCTTATCCTTATCTCTGGCAGGCGAAAAAAAGCAAAGCGTGCCCAAACCGCTTACTGTGGGTGCATAGTTGTTAATGCCATCCAAATTAAAAGGAGCGTTGATGTAATGGGGCGCAGTCCATTTATTGTCGCCAATACGATCGGCAACCCAGATATGTGTTGCCCGCGAAGGTTTATAAGCGGTTGTACTATCTAACGGGCGGCTCGACACAAAAAATAACTGTTTACCATCCGGACTTAAAAACGGATCCCAGTCATTCCATCTTCCTGAGAAGGAAACAACCTGCGGGGTTTGCCATTGGCCGTTTATCTTTTTGGCGAAACATACCGTAGGGGCAACTGTCGACTGGCAGAAATATACGGTATTGCCATCGGGCATAAAGGTTGCTGCCGATTCATCAAAAGGTAAAGAGATCACGCCCGGCGCAAACACTTCCGGCTTTGAGGTGCTATCAACAACGTTCGAAATAATAGGCTGCTGACTTTGCCCAAACGATGAAAAAATAGTGGCCCAGGTTATAATAATTCCAAAAACTATTTCTTTTGATAGCCAGGATAAAAAATGCATGTTTAAATAATTCATTGGTTTAACAGGTTTATGTTTTATTGCAAAAGGCAGTAAAGAATTAGAGATCTGCAATCAGGAAGCTAACCCCTAACCTTTACGCCTTAAAACTACTAATTGATATCTTTACCGGCCTGTAGCTTAGCGATTATGGAGTCAAGTATATCCTGGTTAGGTTTATCAGGGGCTTGTGCGCGGGCCTTTTGGGCATAAGTTAAAGCCTTTTTATAATCGCCCAGGGCAGAATAGCCGCGTGCCATACCAGCGTTGGTTAAAAATTGGTCGGGATATTTGTCATAGTCCAATTTAAACACATCAAAGGCTTCTTTACTCTTTTTATGATGGGCCAGGCTCTTGCCATAAAAATACAGCTCGTTTAAAGACGCATAGGGTAAAGCTTTTTTCATAGCAGCATCGGCATCTGTTGCGCGGCCAAGGCTATCCAATACTTCGGCCCGCGTGCTCCAGGCTGTAAAACTCTGACTACCACCAAAATTTACGCTTGTTGCGGTATCGGTCCACAATAAAGCTTCATCCAAATTGGTTTTGTGCTGTGCACAATAAGCCGCCGCCTGATCCCATCCCTCCCAGGCAAAACCTTTCTCGCCGCGCAGTTCTCTTCTAAACGAAGCAATCTGATTACCTACCTCATCAACAGTCACCTTAAATGGAATAATTAACTTTTCCCATTGCAGTTGTATTACAGCGCTGTTGGAGGTCTGATCGGCAAATTCATATTTTAACCATTCAACGCTTTTATCGGTAGGTACAGGTTTTACTTTTACACGCAAAACATCTTCGGCCGGGTTATAGTAAAAGGCGCCCCATGACGTGGTGTTTTTTGAAAAGATTAAAGTGCATTCATTAGGATCATAGGCAATAGAAAAACCATATTTCCCCGCAGCCAAAGGCTGCCCTTCAATGGTTACATCGGTCGAAAATTCGATGGTGGTATTTTCATTTGCCCCAGCCCGCCATGGCGAAGACTTAGCGCTGCCAAAGCCAAGGTTTACATATCCAACGGGAATCAATTCGCCCCAAATATGGCCCTCCCTTTTGTTTACATGGGGCCGGTTATAATGAATGGTCACATCGGTAAGCGCAATCTGTTCGCTAACTGATGCCCTTTTGTTACCGCCGCTTGGTGCGGAAGTTAACTGGGCATTAGTTTGGCTGGCAAAACAACACAGAAATAATACGGCCACTATACCGGCATTTAAAAGCTTTTTCATGATAATGTTTTTAATAACAAGGTTTAATTAATTTTTATTAAAGCTGGTTTTTATCGCTTATTTGGGCAAATCATTTAAACCTATGGGGCTTTATTTTTAATGGTTTACCACATAAAATCAATAACTTATATTCGTTTTATAGCAGCATTTATTGAATAAACCAACCGATTTATTGAAAACAGGAAAGCAAAACCAAAAAGCTTTGTAATTTTAAACATGAAACTTATAAAAGGACAGGCAACCACTACCCAGCTGCAATGGTTGATTTGGATAGCGGTTTTTCTTATTATCTTTTTTTCGATACTCCCCGAAGATGGCTTTTATCATGCACTGGATTTCACCATCATCAGCGTTGCCTTTTATACTTTAGTTATTTACGGTAATATCAAATTTCTGTATCCGCGGTATTACGAGAAAGGGCATAAAGTACAATATGTTATTTATGTAATTATTATGCTGGTTGCAGGCGGCCTGGCGCGCGGCTACCTCATCATTACCATTTATAACAAATTCTTTGGTAAAGCCATGGAAGAGTTCACGTTGGGAACAATGCTCAACTTTATTTTTGCAGGCTTTTTAACCTATATGCTCAGCTTTATATTCCGTATTGCTATTGCTTATTTTGCATTGAAACAGCAATCAGAAAAAATACTGGTTCAAAAAAGCCAGGCGGAATTAAACTTGCTAAAATCACAAGTACAGCCGCATTTTCTGTTTAATACGTTGAATAATATTTATTACGAGGCCTATCGCGAAGCGCCTCGTACCGCCAAACTGATTGAAAGACTATCGGACATTATGCGGTATTTTGTTGACGAAAGCCCCAAAGATGAAGTTTCATTAGCCACGGAAATTCTCTTTTTGGAGAATTACATCGCACTTGAAAAAATCCGCATCAGGCATGAAATTGAGCTTGATTTTATTAAAGAATGCAATGCCGATCTGCGCATCCCCCCTATGCTGCTAATGACTTTTGTCGAGAACATTTTTAAACATGGGATAGATAAATCGAGCAGTGAAAATAAAATTGAGATATCACTTGTTCAGCAGGATGGCAATTTATTATTCCAAACAAAAAACCGGATATATGAGAAAGCAGGCACTATAGAATCAACTGGCTTCGGGATAAAGAATTTGAAAAAACGACTTGCCTTTTTGTACGGAACCAGGTTTGAATTAAATATAGATACCACCGGCAACTATTTCACCGCATTTTTAAAAGTACCCTTAACATGACCCTAAGCTGTATTATTATAGATGATGAACCCAATGCAGTAAATCTGCTCGAGATTTTGATATGCCAGAATACCAAATGGCAGCTGATGGGTAAATGTTACGATGCTTTGGAAGCCATAGCCTTCTTGAAAAATAATAAGCCCGATTTTATTTTTCTGGATATTAATATGCCGCAATTAAGTGGTATGGAACTGGCCGGTTTATTATCGCACGAAACTAAAATTGTATTTACCACCGCTTATTCAGAATATGCTGCCGAAAGCTATACTTTTCAAACTATCGACTATCTTTTAAAACCCATTACGCTGAAACGTTTCCTGGCGGCGATGCAAAAAATTGAGTCGTATTTTGAAACACATCTTAAAACAAATGGCCATACAGATACCGGCTCCAGTTATTTCTTTGTAAAATCGGGCAAGGTGCTACGCAAAATTCTTCTGGAAGAAATTCAATATTTTGAAGGCGAAAAAGAATATGTCCGTTTAGTAACGCCAAGCGAGCAAATACTGATATACCGGCGGTTAAAAGATATTGATGAGCAACTGGCGCCGCCTTTTGTGCGGGTACATAATTCCTACATTGTTAATACCAAACAGATAAACAAAATACAGGATAATCACATTTTTGTAGCCGGCAAACAAATTCCCATCAGCGAAAAATTCAAAGATCAATTTATGGCTGTTATTCAGCAGCGCATTTTTTGAGGTAGATTATAGACTGGTATTGTAAGATTTTAATGGCTTAGCCATTAATCCTATCAATCTTATTTTATATTTGTTTATATGGCCAATATCTGTTTAGTTGAGGATGAACAAAAAGTAGCCGCATTTATTTGCAAAGGCCTCGAAGAGCAAGGCTATAAAGTAAAAACAGCAAATGATGGTGCATCGGCAAGGACATTGCTAAAATCGGCCAATTTTGGCCTCATTATACTCGATGTAATGTTGCCTGATATTAACGGCATTGATCTTTGCCGGGACATCAGGCAAACAGATACCCAAACACCTATATTAATGCTAACCGCGCTCGACCAGGTACAAAATAAAGTATCGGGCCTTAAAGCAGGTGCTGACGATTATTTGGTTAAACCTTTTCATTTTAGCGAGCTGCTGGCACGTATTGAAGCGCTATTGAGGCGGCAAAACGTCTTTCACGTTCCCGAAGAGCATGTGCTTACTTTTGATGACTTGAAGCTGGATACCTGGAGCAACGTTGCCGAAAGAGCAGGTCAGCATATTACCTTAACAGTTAAAGAATTTACCCTGCTTGAGCTGTTTATGCGGCATCCAAATAAAGTATTATCGCGCGAATATATTGCAGGGCAAGTATGGAAAATTGATTTTGATACCGGCACCAATTTTATTGATGTGTATGTAAATTACCTGCGCAACAAAATTGAAAAAGGCTTTAAAAGCAAACTAATACACACCGTTATTGGCATGGGTTATATTTTAAAAATTGAAAAATAACTCATGAAAATAAAGAACAGGCTTTCGCTGTATTTTACTGCAATAAGTGCGTTTGTTCTGTTATTGGTACAGGTTGTTATCTGTGTTACGTTCAGCTCGTTCATCAAGTCTGACTTTTACGATCACTTAATGGACAGGGCAAATGTTGCCTCCCAGCTTTACCTCGAGGCTGATGAAATATCGCCCGATTCATTGAACCACGTAAGGGAACGTTACCTGGAACGCCTGCCCGATGAAGTGGTGCGCCTATATGATGAAAAAAATGCAGCATCGTTTATAAAGGATAAAAACCAGTTTTGGCCAGACGCTATTATTAATGCGGTGCGCAAACGCAAACAACTGCAATTTACCGAGGGCAACAGGCAAACAGTAGGCATTTATTATAATGACAACCAGGGGAATTTTGTAATACTTGTTTCGGCTATTGATCACCAGGGCGATAAGCGACTGAAAGACATGATTGAAATTATGTCGATCCTGCTCATAAGTGTAACCTTTGGCTTGTTTGTAATTAGCAGGTGGTTTGCCGAAAAGGCGCTGCAACCTATTGATAAAGTGATAGGCCAAATGCGTATGGTAAGGGCAGCGAACTTAAGCTTAAGGGTTGATGAAGGCAATGGCAGGGACGAAATAAGTGCGCTGGCTCATAATTTTAATCAGCTACTCGAGCATCTCGAAAACGCGTTCGAGCTGCAACAAACATTTGTAATCAACGCATCGCACGAACTGCGAACGCCAATAACCTCAATCATTGGTGAAATTGAAATTACATTGAATAAAATAAGAAGCACAACTGACTATGAACAAGTGCTTTCATCAATATTAAACGATGCCGAAAGGTTAAACGAGACCATAGGCAGTTTGCTTGAACTGGCCAATGTTGACATGAACTATACCCAGCCCGTATTAAAGGCTATAGCCATTGATGACCTGGTATGGGAACTTAACGACTACTGGAATGATAGAGCTGGTAAGGGCCATTTTGTTGTTAACGTGCTAAACTTACCACAAGAACATACCAAGCTCCAGTTATTGGCAAACAAATCCATGTTGACCATTGCGTTGAATAATATTATTGGCAATGCATTTAAATTCTCCAAAAACCAGCCTGTACGGTGTGATCTTTATGCCGATAACCAATCCATCAACATAACCATTACAGACGCAGGTGTGGGCATTATACCCGAGGAACTGGATAAAATATTTGATTCATTTTACCGCGGAACCAATGTAAAAACCTACCAGGGTAATGGCATTGGTTTATATGTAACCAATAAAATAATAAACCTTTTTAACGGCAAAATTACGGTAAGCTCAATTCCGGGCAAAAGCACCAGCGTTCGCATTAGTTTTTCTAATTAAAAACTAATGCCATTTTAATTTACCCTTAATGGTACAATTGTTAAAAAACGTCTTCCATGTACAAAAATGGCGCAAGTCAGCCTTTTTGCATTAAAATTCTAATCTCATTCTAATCCATCTTTAATTCTCCTTTAATAAAGGTGGGTTAACTTTACCGCATCATATAAAATTATGTTTCAAAAATTTGCACGCTTATTTTTCTTTGTTTTAACGGTCTGCATGGCTTCCGGTTTTTCGGTCCGGGCGCAGGTAACCGGCGATACTTTAAAAATCACTATTCAGCAAGCTCAGGATCTGTTTGTAAAAAACAATCTTCAATTAATTATTCAACGGTATAATATTGATAATGCCAGTGCAGCTATAGTTACTGCCCGATTATTTCCTAACCCTGATTTTAGTTTTACAAACGGTATCCATACTAATGATGCTACACAGGGGCCTGCCTATAAAGATCAATCATTCAACGTTTCGCAGCTTTTTACAACAGCCGGCAAGCGGAACAAAAGCATACAGCTGGCTAAAATTGGTGTGGAACAATCCAAATACCAGTTTTTTGATTTGCTGAGGACCCTAAAATTCACTTTACGGAGCGATTTTTATACTATCTACTTCCAGGAACAATCTGCCAAAGTTTATACACAGGAAATTAATTCACTTTCAAAAACTTTATCGGTTTTTAAAGAACAATATACCAAGGGCAACATCGCCCAAAAAGAAGTATTGCGCATACAATCACAACTATATTCACTACAGGCAGAATACAATAACCTGCAAACAGGCATTGATACCGTACAAAGCGAATTAAAATTATTGATAAAAGTATCGCCGGCTGTTACTATTGAGCCCATAGTCAATTATGATTTGGATGGAAAGAATATAGTAGAAAGTGTGCCTTATCAGCGACTGCTGGATTCGGCCTATTCAAACCGGTACGATTTACGGCTGGCAAAAACATCGCTCGATTATAACAACGTTAACCTGCAACTTCAAAAAGCTACCGCGGTGCCTGACTTTTCTTTATCGCTCAACTATGATAAATACGGGGGCTATGGCACCAATTTCCTGGGTGCCGGAATTGAATTTAACCTGCCGTTTTTTAACCGCAACCAGGGTGGCATTAAACAAGCCCGGATTGCTATAGATCAAAGCAAAGTTCAGCTGCAAAGTCAGCAAAACCAGGTTGAAAGCGACGTAGCAACCAATTACAAAGGCGCCTTAAGGCTCGAAAAACTATACAATAGTTTTGACCCACAGTTTAAAGCTGACTTTAATCACCTGATACAGGAAGTGTTTAAGAATTACGAAAAACGGAATATCAGCATGCTGGAGTTTCTTGATTTTTACGACTCTTTTAAAACAAATACTTTACAACTAAATACCCTGCAGTTTAATCGTATTACATCGCTCGAGCAGCTTAATTATGTTACGGGCACAGCCTTTTTCAATCAATAATCATTCGGTATAAACATGTACGCTAAATATAAAATAATAACCCTCGCATCCGCTCTTCTCATTACAGGCTTTGCCTTGCAAAGTTGCCATCATGGCGAAGAGAACCAGGAAAAAGACACCCGCTTTGAAGTGACCGACAGCTTATTAAGAAGCCTGGTGATTGATACGGTGAAAGAAGCCAGCGCACTTTCACAAATTACGCTAACCGGCAGCATAGCTCCCGACGAAAATAAAATGGTTAAAATTTTCCCGATGGTGAGCGGCGTGGCTCAGGATGTGCATGTACAACTGGGAGACGTGGTTCAAAAGGGCCAAACGTTGGCTACTTTAAGAAGCGCCGAAATGGCCGGCTTTACTAAAGACTACATTTCATCAGAAGCTGATATAAAAAATACGCACCGCATATTGGAATCAACTCAGGATCTGTATAAAAGTGGACTGGCATCACAAAAAGATCTGGAACAGGCTGAATCTGATTACCAAAAAGCAGTGGCCGAAGGTAAACGTGCCAGCGCTGTTGTGGGTATCAATAAAAGCAATGGAAATGGCTATGAAGTTAAAACACCATTATCAGGTTATATAGTCGAAAAAAACTTGACCGATAACACACAGGTTAGGGCCGATAACAGTCAGAATTTGTTTACCGTGGCCGATCTTTCAACCGTTTATGTGCTGGTTAATGTTTACGAATCTGATATATCCAAAATACAAACAGGCGATCCGGTAAAAATTACTACCCTCTCCTATCCTGATAAAACATTTGACGGTAAAATTGCGCGTATAGATAACATGCTCGACCCTGACAGCAAGGTAATGCATGCCCGTATTACTATTCAAAATCCGGGCAATTTGCTTAAACCGGGCATGTTTGCCAATGTGATGATCAAAGCAAAATCGGGCGAAAACTTACCTTTTATCAGCTCAAACGCTTTGGTTTTTGATAATGATAAAAACTATGTAATTGTAGTGGATGGTAAAGCTAAAGTGCATATCCAGCCTATCACCATTGCAAAAACGGTAGAAGACAGGGCTTATATCAGCTCCGGCATAAAAGCCGGTGATCGCATAGTGGCATCGAGACAAGCCTACTTGTTCGAGTCGCTTTCAGATCAATAACAAAACGTTTTAAAAATACTTAGATAAAAATAAGTCCGACCGCGTGCCGCTTTAGCGGTGGCGCAATTCGAAATCTGATAAAAGAAGATGAATAAATTCATAAAAAATATTCTTGCTTTCGCTTTAAGAAACAGGTTTTTCATATTTTTTGTAACGGCTTTACTTGCCGTTGCAGGATATATCAGCTTTAAAACCATTAGTATTGATGCTTTTCCCGATGTTACCAATACATCAGTAACTATAATATCACAATGGCCGGGCAGAAGCGCGGAGGAAGTGGAGAAATTTGTTACCCGCCCGCTTGAAATAGCCATGAACCCTGCCGAAAGGAAGACCAGTATCCGCTCATCTTCTCTTTTTGGTTTATCGGTGGTAAAAATAACTTTTGATGATGATGTAGACTACGCATTTGCGCGCTTACAGATTAATAATCATTTGGGTGATGCTGATTTACCCGATGGTGTAAATCCTTCGGTAGAACCTCCTTATGGGCCCACCGGTGAGATTTATCGCTTTACCCTAACCAGCAACAAAAGGACCGTTAAAGATTTAAAAACCATTGAAGACTGGGTGGTTGAGCGCGAAATACGTTCGGTACCTGGCATAGCCGATGTAAACAGCTTCGGCGGCGAGGTAAAGACTTACCAGATCACTATCAATCCCGAAAAAGCGGTTCAGTACAACGTTACGCCCCTGCAGTTGTATGATGCGGTTTCTAAAAGCAACGTAAACGTTGGCGGCGATGTAATTGACCAGGCGGGCCAGGCTTATGTAGTTAGAGGGATTGGTTTGCTCAATAATATCGATGAAATTAGAAACATCGTTATTAATAATATAAAGGGCACACCCGTTTATGTAAAAACCATTGCCGAGGTTACAGAATCAGCCTTACCGCGTTTAGGGCAGGTTGGGCGCGATAAAGATCCGGATGTAATTGAGGGCATCGTAGTGATGCGCAAAGGCGAAAACCCGAGCGTTGTTATCAAGAATCTTAAAATAAAAATAAACGATCTTAATAATAAAATACTGCCCGATGATGTAAAGCTAAAAACGTTTTACGATCGTGAGGATCTGGTAAATTTTGCTACCCATACCGTTTTACACAACATGGCCGAAGGTATCATCTTCGTAACCGTAATTGTATTTCTGTTTATGGCGGATTGGCGCACTACGCTTATTGTTTCGCTTATTATTCCGCTGGCCCTTTTGTTTGCGTTTATATGTTTGAAATTAAAAGGCATGTCGGCCAATTTGTTATCCATGGGCGCTATTGACTTTGGGATCATTATAGATGGTGCCGTGGTGATGGTTGAGGGCATATTTGTTGTGCTGGACCATCGGGCAAAAGAGGTAGGCATGGACCATTACAATAAGATGAGCAAACTGGGTATGATTAAAAAGGCATGTCTGGTAAATGGCAAAGGCATATTTTTCGCCAAGCTAATTATCATCACCGGTTTATTGCCCATTTTCAGTTTTGAAAAGGTAGAAGGAAAAATGTTCTCGCCATTGGCCTGGACCCTTGGCTTCGCTTTATTAGGCGCTGTAATACTTACTTTCACCTTTGTACCTGCCTTGGCAAGCGTACTGTTAAACAAAAACGTAAAGGAAAAGCACAATATTTTCGTCAACTTTATTACCCATAATGCCATGCGGTTTTACTCCGTATGCTTTAAGGGTCGAAAGCTGGTTTTCCCTATTGCCATTTTAGCTTTGATACTCAGTTTAGCAAGCTTTAGCCTTTTAGGTACTGAGTTTTTACCCGAACTAAATGAAGGCGCTATTTATGTGCGCGCCACCGGCCCGTTGAGTATCTCATTAAAAGAATCGGTAAAAATGGCGAATGAGATGCGTAATATCTTCCTGAGTTTTGATGAGGTAAAACAGGTAATGTCGCAAACCGGCCGACCGAATGATGGAACGGATGCTACCGGGTTTTATAACATCGAGTTCCATGTGGACATTTACCCGCAGGACCAATGGAAACGTAAAGAAACCAAGGAAGAACTTATACAACGCATGCAGGAAAAACTTAAGTTTTTCCCCGGTGTTGATATTAACTTCTCCCAACCCATATCCGACAATGTTGAAGAAGCAGTTTCCGGCGTAAAAGGTTCCATTGTCGTTAAGATGTTTGGCGATGATTATAAATACATCGAAAAACGCGAAGTAAATATTTACTCGATTTTAAAGGGTGTAAAAGGGATTGAGGATTTGGGTATCCTTCATAATGTTGGTCAGCCGGAATTAGATATCGATTTAAACCAGCAGGAAATGGCTCAATATGGTGTCACTGCTGCCGATGCAAACGCTGTAATTGAAATGGCCATAGGCGGCAAGGCGGTAACGCAGATTTATGAAGGCGAGCGTAAGTTTGACCTGCGCATACGTTACCCCGAAGATTTCAGGAACAACGAGCAAGCCATAGGCGATTTACGTGTACCCACCCTTGGTGGTAATACCGTGCCCCTGCGCGAAATTGCCAGCATCAAAAAGTTAACCGGTATCAGCATGATCTACCGCGACGATCACCAACGTTATGGAGCTATCAAATTCTCTATCCGCGGCAGGGATATGGGCAGCACCATTAAAGAAGCACAGGATAAAGTTAACGCACAAATTAAACTGCCCAAAGGTTATTCCTTACAATGGGCCGGCGATTTTGAAAATCAGCAACGCGCTACCAAAAGGCTAAGCCAGGTAGTTCCTATCAGCTTGTTGATAATTTTCTTCATCTTGTTTATTCTATTCGGCAACTTCCGAGATTCGTTGCTGGTATTAAACAACGTTCCTTTTGCCATTATGGGTGGCATACTGGCCCTGCTTGTAACCGGTGTAAACTTTAATATATCAGCAGGTATTGGTTTTATAGCCTTGTTTGGCATTTGTGTACAAAACGGTGTGATACTGATATCCAAGTTTAAAAGCAACATTACCCATTTAAAACATCATACCACATGGGCATCATTTGCCATTGCTATAAAGGCGGGAGTTGAAGATCGTTTACGCCCTGTGGTGATGACGGCAATGATGGCAGCTATTGGTTTGTTGCCTGCGGCGATGTCAAACGGCATAGGCTCGGAGGCCTCAAAGCCGCTGGCTATTGTGGTGATAGGCGGACTGATAACCAACACCATATTTAATTTATTTATTTTCCCGATTGTATTTTTCTGGTCATATCGTAAACGGGTTGAGAGCGGATTAGTGAGTAGGATATAATCAACCTGACAATACCCCTTTATATAATTTGTAAATGGCAGTGCGGCGAAAGCCGCATTTGTCGTTTATAAGCTCTTCAAAATACTTATTCAGTCCGTAAACTGTTTACCGGATTGGCGATTAATGCAAACGACAAAACGCCCTGCACGGGCGTTTGATTTAACAATATTTAACGGAGCTGGCCAATAAATTTTAACAGCTTATTATGCGGAGGCCACCAGCCTGCTTAAACTTCTGTAAACGTAATTGCTGAAAATATGCCTGCGGGCAAATCGTCCCGGCGAATCAGAGTTAATCATTTTGATGTATACTGCTTTTGGTACATCAAAGTATTCGTATGAATTGCCATCAGCAAAGTACATGGTTAACACCTGCGATTTATAATCAAAATCAGTAATTGCCGAAGCCGTAGTTACATTATATTCAGGCAGCGATTGGTTACGCGTTTCGGGAGCTATGCTTACCAAAAAATGGTAGGCTTCAATTATCTGTTTGCTTTTTTCTTCAGCCTCTAATTTCAGATCAGCATTATCATGAAACTTATCAGGATGCCAGGTTTTCACCAAGGATCTGTAAACCGTTTTTAGCTCCTGCAATTCGGCCGTTTCATTAACATTTAACAATTTTCTGTAATCAACTATTTTTTTCATAACATTCCTGATCTTGTACTTATTATCGTTGAAGAAGATGCCCCGTTTAATGGTGAATTGCCTTTTTCAAGAAAATAATCGCGCAAAGGTACGGTTTATTAGCTGAAATAGTGAGGGTTATTCAAAAATGGATTTTCAAACAAATGTTAAATAACAAACAAGTACCAATAGGTTATAATGTTTTGCTATAACACAAACTGGTTTTTAAGCCAACATATGGGCCATAATTATCGCTCTTTACATAGCCGCCTTTTTGGTATAAGCTAATTGCAGCCAATTGCTTTTCGCCGGTTTCCAGCAGCATACGGGTATAACCGAGCGATGCTGCCCATACTTCCAATTCATTCAATACCATTGCGCTAATGCGCATGCCTCTGAATTGCGGCCTTACATACATGCGCTTAACTTCTGCAGCATCTTTATCAAAAGCTTTAAAACATCCGCAGCCGACCGGTCGCCCTTCAACATAGGCTATTACTACAGTATCTATTTTTTCTATAATATTATGCTGGTCGTAGGTATTCATCAGCTCATCATAGGTGGCGCGTAGCTCGGCATCTAATTCGGTAATTAATAAACGAAAATCTGGATCCTGGCTGTTGGTGTGTTTAAGGTTGATGGCATTCATGCCTGTAAAAATAGAAATATCCGGATAGGTATTTTGTCAGCCGCCTGTTACCTTTTTAAATATCTACCCTTTAATATTTTGTCCATCACTTCGTCATAAAAGCTTAGGCCAACGGTTATTTTCTTATCTCCCAAATGCAGCATATTGCCCTCAATGGTATTGATTTTATCCAGATTTACAACGTGGCTTTTATGCACCTGCAGAAATTTTTCCGCGGGTAGTTTTTCTAAAATACCTTTTATAGTGAGATACACAATTAGTTTATCATCTATAGTGTACAGCGTTACATAATTGGCCATAGCTTCAATGTAAAGCAAATCATCATAGTTTACTTTTTCAATTTTACCATCGCACTTCACATAAAAATAGCCTGCGCCTTTTTCGGGCCGAATGGCTTTTTGTTTCAGATTATGCAACTCCAACGCCTTTTGAGCTGCTTTTAAAAACCGATCCAGCGAAAAGGGTTTAACCAGGTAGTCAATTACATCCATTTCAAAACCATCTAATGCATATTGCCCGTAGGCGGTAGTCATAATTACCATAGGCAGGTTATCGGCCGAACGTAAAAAATCAAGTCCGTTGATCTTTGGCATGTTGATGTCCAGAAAAATTAAATCAACATCCAATTTATTAATCAGGCCAACGGCCCTTAGCGGATTTTCGGCCGATCCAACCAGCGTTAAAAAATCAATCTCCTCTATGTATTCCTGTAATAGCTTGCGGGCTATAGGCTCATCATCAATTATCAAACAATTCAGCATCATACCTTTAATAAAGTTAGGTGTACTCCAAAGCCCTCGTCATTATTATCAATTGCCAAAAGGTGCTCATTCGGATAAATTAATTCCAGGCGACGTTTGGTATTAGCGATGCCCAAACCGGATGATTTTTCGGGGCTGCTGATAAAAGTATCCTTGGTATTAAATATCGTAAAAAACAGCGCCCCTCTGTCATAATTTAATGTAATATCAACCCGGTTTTCTTTGTATTCATTAAACCCCACATATTTAAAGGCATTCTCTATAAAAGTAATCAATAACAGAGGCGCTATCTTAATATTTCCATTCATATTGGTCGCCAAAAAGTTAACTACTACACGCTCGTCCATTCTGCTTTTTTGCAGTGCGATATAATTTTTGATGTAGTTGAGCTCTCTTTCCACTTCAATCTGATCAACATTGCATTCGTATAACTGATATCGAAGCATTTCAGAAAACATCAGCAGCATATCGCGGGCAATTTTGTTGGATTTATCAATATGCCCATAAATAGAATTGATAGAGTTGAACAAAAAGTGAGGGTTAAATTGCGCCCGTAAAAAGTTAAGTTCATTAAAAGCCCGCTCGCTTTCAATTTTTTCGATATAACGCTGCGACCTTATTTTATCTGCAATCATTTTCCCTGTTAAAATTGCCACCACCCAAAACAGAATATTAATAAACGAGTTATAAAAAACCATCAGATAATCGAAATGATTATTGGTGATTTTAAATACATAACGATAAACAAAAGCCGATACCGGTACCCGCAAAACAGCAGTAATAACTATTGCTGATAAAAAACACAGTACGAAAACTACGTACTTTTTTTTGTTGAGCAGTTGCGGGATGGCATACAACGAATTGAAGTAATAGTTAGCAGCAATAAAAACCAGGTAGCAAAATTGTATGGTTATGGCATGCGTAATTACGAGCGTATTGTTGCGGAAAATAAAAACCCAAAACAAATAAGCCGCCAGCCAAAAAACCAAATGATATGTTAGTTTACTACCCTTCAAAACTTTGTCAATTAAACTATTAAAACTATTCATTTATTTTATCATTTCGCTTAAAATGGCCGACGGCTTTTTAAAACTATTTCGCAACACTATTTCGGTTCGGCGCCATCAGGAAATGCCTGACCTTTATGGCATGTATTACAGGTAACCACCAATGCATTGCTGCCAATAAGCGGGTGTTTGGCCATAAAATACTTTTTATTTAAGCCTATGGTCATCCGCATCATAGCGCGCGAAATATTTTTTTCGGGCTTGACATCACTAACAAAATCGAGCCCGTGCCCGTCTTTTGATGCTGCATGGCAAAAATCGCAGCCAACACCCAGCGCATCCTGAAAGTCATCAACCATAATTCCATTCAAATCTTTTGAGCTGATATTTTTAGGCAGCACTTTTAAATTTTGGTATTGCGGTGTTTCTTTTGTTTCCGGCTTTGCCATGGCCACGCTTAATATTACAACGGTAGCAAGTGATATAATAGCTACAAATTTTCTATTTGCCTTCATATTTAAGCCTTTACAGCGTGTACGTTTAAATCAACAGTTAATTCATTAGATATTGTGCTGGTACCGCCAACGTCAAAATCTTTTCTTTTAATTTTAAAGCTGCCTTTAAAATTATATCCGTCAGCTGTAGGTGTGGCCGTAAATGGAAAACTAACCTGTTGGGTTTTACCTTTAATGGTCAGCTGCCCGGTTAAGCTATAAGCTCCATTTTTGCCCGAAACTTTTGACGATACCAAACGGATGCGCGGGTAATTCTTTACGTCGAAATAGCCTTCAGCGCGCAAATGTTCATCGCGGAGATGGTTATCTGTATTAACCGTGGTAGCATCAATGGTTACATCAAAGCTGGCAGCTGATGGATTTTGCGGATCGAATAAAAGTTTACCCTGAAAACCGTTAAAGGTGCCATCTACATCAAAGCCCAGATTTTGAACAGTAAATTTCAGTGATGATCCACCGTCAACCGGTTTTAATTGGGCAAAGGCAGATGATGTTAAACCCAGTAACAAACCCACAAATGCTGCTAAAAGCAATATTGTCTTTTTCATAAAATGATATTCTTATTAAATTTTTATTGACCAATAGTGGCTGCTGCGGCATCTATTAGTGGCGTATCAGTTATGGCCAGCGAGTGGTTATGTTCAACATAATTTACACTGGTTAAACCTAATAGTGTTCTCAATTTTTCTGCCGGAACTTTCATTGGGCCTGGTGATGGAGCCGATCCCGGAGCAGGCTGCGGAAACGCTGTTGAATTAGCGGTATGGAAAGTAATGTTACCTTCAACCTTTTGTATGGTTTGGTGGATGTGACCGTTTAATACCGATACCGAGCCGAAGCGTTTAAGGAAAGAAAGTGCCTGTGCACTGTCTGACGTTGCCCAGCCCCATTGCGGATATACAGCCCAAAGCGGAATATGTGCAAAAACAACAATAGGCGTACTGCTTGATAAACCTTTAACGTCATTTTCCAGCCATTTCAATTGATCGGGGCCTAAATAACCTAAGCCGCCATCCACATGGTTGGTAACGTTAACCAGGCCTATAAAATGGACGCCGTTTTTATCAAAGCTATACCAGCCATCTCCCAGCGTTCCTTTTCCATAACGTTCCAGGTAAAGCTTGCCGTTGTCGGTTACGTCGTGCTCGCCCGGTACATAAAATATCTTGTCGGTTTTTATACTTTTTAATGATTGCTCAAGGGTATCAAATTCGTCTGCCTGTGCCAGGTGTGAAAGATCGCCGGTATGCAGCACAAATGATGGCGCTGTTGGCATATTATTTATTTTGGCGATGGCCGCTTGTAGGGTTGATACAACATCAGGATTAGCAGCTTTATTAAAACCGATATGGCTATCGCTGATCTGCACAAAGCTGAAGTCAGACTGAGGCAGCAGCAATCCTTTTTTAAGGCCGCCGGTAGTTTTATCAATCATCTGACTCATGCCATATGATTTTAAAATACCGCCCGACATCATCCATAATACACCGGTGCCGGCCCAGGCCATACACTCTAAAAATCCCCGGCGGTCAATACCATCGTTGTTAGTGTCATTCGATTCAGGGCTGTGGTCATGCCCATGGTGGATGTGATTTTTCATGCTTTTTCTTTTTAGTGATTTAGAATTACACTACGAAGAAAAGCCATATCACCCGGAACCTATATTTATTTACATGAACTGTAGGAATTACTTGATGAAGTATCAATTCCGGTAATTTAAAACTGGCTCTTTATGATGATTTTAAGAATTTATCCATCTCGGCTATCATCCAATCAAAATCTTCATACATTAAAAAGTGCTTACCTTTTTCGGAGAAAACTATGGTTACCTTGTCGGCCGGGGCGTACTGCATCTGGTATCTTTTTTCAACCGCTTCTTTGGTTTTGAAATTGCCCCAGCCAATCCACGAACCCAGTACCAATATTGGCGAATGTATTCTGGCTACGCTATCCCTTAAGTCAAGTCCGTTCATTTCGTTTATCATCAACCTGCTGGCCTTGTAATCGCTGGAGTCATCCCAGGCCATTATTTGTTTTATCCTGTTGGTATCTGTCACCAGGTCGCGTAAAGAGACAATGCCCTCATCGCGGAATTTTTTGGTGTGGCGGATAGAATCAACATGGCGCCAATAATCGGACGTGGCATTGATAATTTTCTCGCGCCTGTTCCTGGCATCTTTGCGGATAGAATCCATGTTGACATGATTTTTTTCAATTCCGGCATCCAGCGGCACACCATCCAGCTCAATAAGGGGACCTATCAGATCGGGCCGTGTTGAAGCTATCCACAAAGCCAATGATCCTCCAAAACTAAAGCCAACCAGCACAGGCTTGTGTAAGTGCTGTTCAATAATATAGTTGATAATTTCATCACGCTGGCCTTGTAATGGGTGGTTTACATCAGCCGAAGCCGGTTGACCCGCAAAACCTGCCAAAGTAATCACATAACATTTATAATGATCTTTATAATGAGCAACAACATCGTTATAAGTATCTGCCGAGCCCTTTATACCCGGAATAAGGATCATCGGCCTGCCTTTACCAATAATACGAACGCCAAAAGAATAATTTTGGGCATTCAGCTTAAGCTGGATTATTGAAAGCAACACAACCAGGCAAAGTATAGGTTTCTTCATAACAGGAATAATGTGCCTAAAACTACCTATTTGGCAATAAATAAGCAATTCCTGCAAGTTTATAAAATAATCGGCAACAAAAAACCCTGCCCGGTTAAGGGCAGGGCTGCTGAGTAAATTCTGACTATTTGTTAAAAGGTGAATTTCAATTTAGTGTACAATCTCGTTCCATTGAAGCCCATTTGAACTGATTCAAACGGGCCGCCTGAGTTACTATCGCCAAATGAACTGGTACCGCTTGTTGCGCTTACAGATCCTTTAACTACTGCCTCGTCCGGGTGTACATTGAACAAGTTATCAACCCCTACATACCATGACAGATTTTTTGCCACTTTATAAGTTGCATAAATATCGGTGGTAACTTTTGGATGGAAAACAAATATTTCCGGAACAGCACCGCCGCCATTATCCAAATCAACATAAGGGAAAAATTGATCGGGCGCACCGGCAGGAGCGCTTACTTCGCCGAAGCCCAGTTCCTTAACCGTACCGTAGTAGGTAAAACGAGTTCCGAAAGCTAGTTTTGAAATACCATATTCTAAACTCAAATTTAATTTAGCTGTTGGTGCAGCATACTTTAAGAAATATTGTTCTCTGTCTGAAAAGAACAATGCGCTATCGCTCGCTGAACCTTTAAACGTTGTAGGAACGTTAATTTGATTGATAGCTACATGCTGAATATTACCTGCAAAAGTTGCAAAGAAATGCTGTTTGTTATCCCAACGTGTTTTGTAATCAACAACTACGTCAACACCTGTATTGGTAGTATTTACCGCATTGGTATAAAACGATGCCTGGGCAACCTGGCTGGCAAGCAACAGGTTATTTAAAGTTCCCGGCGTGTTTGGATCACCAAATGATGGATCACCCTCGGCATACTGGCCAGAGAATACAATTCTATTTTTAATTTTAACATCATAAGCATCAACACTAAAGTTTAACTGGCTGATAGGCGCCCAGGTAAAGCCTAAACTGTAGTTGGTTGAAGTTTCGGGCGTTAATTTAGGGATACCGGCAGCTCTTGCAATTGGAGAGTAGTTTGGTACCGTTTTAGTGTAAATAAGGTTACCATTTACTACCTCGGTATTGGTATTACTAAAGTTCATTTGTTGTAAGCTTGGCGCACGGAAACCAGTACTTATTGAACCACGCAGGTTAAAATTATCTGCAAACTTATATCGGGTTGCAAATTTTTCGGTACCTACAAATCCAAAATCGTCATAGTTTTCAAAGCGTTCGGCTAAGTCAACTAACCATTTTTTGGTAACATCCAGCGCAATTTCTGAATATGCACCTTCAGAACCACGGTTGGCTATACGGGCATCAGTTGGCGAATATCCCGGATATCCTTCAGAACCTGATGCTTTTACCTGCTGAGTAGTTACACCATCAACAGTAATAGGAACCGCTGTTGTTGAACCAATATAAGAGTTAGGCTCACCGGCGTAAATCTGGTAACGCTCGTACCTTGTCTCAGCTCCAAACGAAAGTTGTAAGCCTTGTGCTACTTCTTTAAAATGTTTGGTTATATCGGCATTGGTAGTGTTTTGCAAATAGTTGAAGCCACCATCATCAAAACGGGTTTGTATAGGCTGGCCGGGGGTAACCACCAATGCGGCATTAAAGGTATTTTCGCCAAAGTAATGGAAATCATTACGACCGGTGTTATTGCTCACATTCCATTCCCAATCATCATTTGTTTTACCTCTGAAGCCAACCGCGGCAGATTCATCTTTTATGTAAACATCTTCTTCCGGGTCATAATAAACGTTATCCGCATTAAAGGCTGCACCGGCTGGAGCATCTATTTTCATTATACCCGGTACAAAAATCAAATCACCTGTTGTTGGGTCGGTAGGGAATTTTGTTGGGTTGGCACGAAGTCCGTCGTCATAATTCCAGCTGCGGGTATAGGCATATACCTGCGAGTGTTTGTAATTGTAACCACCGAAAGCATAAAACACTGTGCTGGTACCTTTAATTGGCACCTCCAGGTTAAACATACCGCCGCCAACAGCAACTGATCCATCGCCAAAAGCACGGCGTTCGCGGCTGATAGCCAGATCTGGTGCATCTCTGTAAGTTTTTCCCTGACCTTCGTAATTGCCGCCGATATTTAAAAAGCCACCGTTTTTGCCTAATGCAACACCATAATCGGCACCAAGCGTTAAAGTTTGACCGTCAAATTTTTTACCAGTGTAATAAGCGTTAGGATCGGGGAAGTTTAAGGTGTTATATTTTTGATCATCATAACCGCTAAAGCCGGCATCAAATGTTAAGTGGTTGATGTCTTTCTTTAAAACGATATTGATTACACCCGCAATAGCGTCAGAGCCATATTGGGCCGAAGCACCATCGCGCAAAATTTCAACGTGATCAATGGCAGCTTCCGGAATAGCGTTTAAGTCGGTACCGCTGTTTCCACGTCCGCGTGCCGATTGGCCCGCATCAACATAGGCAGACATGTGGCGACGGATGCCATTAACCAAAACCAATGTTTGATCGTACCCTAAACCGCGCAAACTGGCAAAGTCAATTGCATCGGCACCATCAGCACCTGATTGTTTGTTGTAGTTAAACGAAGGCACATTCTGATTCAATTGGCTCATCAAATCAGGCTTTGCTGTTGATTCATTAATGCTATTAATGCTGATAATATCAACCGGAACAGCAGACTCCAGTTTAGAGCGCGGCGCACCACGACCACCTACAACAACTACTTCTTTCAATGATTCAGAAGCAGAAGCAAGTTCAACATCAACAACTTTGCTTTCGTCGGCAGCAAGTTGTACGGTTATGGTTTTTGGTTGATAACCCAGCGCAGAAAATGTTACCTGGTAAGTACCCGGTTTTAAGGCAAGGCTGTATTTGCCATCAACATTAGTTGCCGTACCCGCGCCAGACGGAACAGCTCTTACGTTACATCCGATTACGGTTTGGCCCGAACTTGTTACCGTTCCCGCTATTTTTTGCGCGAAAACAGATACAGAGCTCACAAAAAGGGCCACAAACAGTAAAAAAAGTAATTTTAGATTCATAATTTTCAAATTAATTAATAAGATCAGTTAGTTAGTTTTCTAAAATTACAAATTATTTTAATGTAATTTTTATATTACATTAAAATAAAGTCACTTTTTCTGATAATTTTTTATCAAAACAATATATTTTATAAAAATTATCTAAAAATATCACATTAAAATAACCAATAAATTGCATTTAATGACAACAGTTAACACAATTTAACTTCAACAATAATTTATTTTAATAAAAATCAGAAATTGATTAAAATATTGAAATAAAACAGCCAAAATAGAAAACAAAACATAGCAATAAAAAAAGAGCCCCAATAACGAGGCTCTTCTATCATCTTAAATAAGGAAAAATATTACCCGGCTATTTACAGCAGCAAATTAATTACTTATAATAAGGTGTATGCACATCAATAAATGCTTTCTCGGTAGCATCCCACGTTTGATTAACGTCGTTTCTGCCGTTATTTAAATCAGCATTAATTTGGTTAAAGGTATTAACTCCATTATTTATATCGTTTACGCCTTTATTATAGGCATCCACATCCTGCTGCGTGCGGGCACTTTGCGGCTTTGCATCTAAGGCCGCTTTTTGCTTTTCAAAATTCTCTTTTTTCAAAAAGAAATCAGTAAGCTGTGGTATTTGTGTTTCGGCTTCCTTTTTATAAAAGGTCAATGCCTGGCTGCAGGCATTGGCAAGTGAGCCATCGTTTTCAAAAGTGTGCAGCGTATCCAGTACCTTAAGTCCTTCTATGGCGTATCTATCCAGGGCACTTCGAGTCTGTTCAACTTTGGTCACATTTTTTTCATTAAGTGCATTTGTGAGCTGGTTATCTTCCCAATTACATTTATAAAATAACAGGTATACTTTATTGTGATATTTACTTTGCCGCCCGGTAGCGTCCATCTTATCGCCAAGTTCTGATTTTGCGTCGGTAAGTTTTATATCGTATTTGGCGGCAAAGTTGTGCTCTGCTTTATCCATCCGTTTTACGGCAACTTCCAGGGTATCACTAGTAGCTTGTTGTAATAGTAAATAGGCCTGCATTTCATCGTAGGTTCTTTCGGCAATGTCTTCCATATTTACAATATGGGCATAGTCTTCATTAAATATTTTATAGCAAAGCTGTACATAACTTAAGCTGCTTTGGCGTAAAGAATTATCGCCTTTATAGGGCGAAAGATTATTAATAGTATTTTGACAGATAACAATATTATCAACCGTTTGCACCCGCAGCTTTTCAATCTTTCTTTTGCGACTGCTATGTGCCGCCGCGCTCACATAGGCCATGTATGATTTATTCATTTGCGTTTCCGCATCACTTATTGAATTCATATAGTTTACGGCCTCGTTGCCTGTGCTTTGTGCCTTAACGGGCTTTATTGCAGCAATTAATGAGCCCATTAGCATAAGGCTACAGATACATAGTTTTCTCATGTGATTTTATTCAGGTTGGTTTATTGCGATTTTAATTGGGTTAGTACATCAAAAGCTATACTAATATAAGGATCAACAGCTACCTGGTGGGTAAATTCTTCATTTACCTCTTTAAAATAATCATCCGTCTGCATCCTGCCAATTTCATACTGATTATTTTGAACCGTATACTTTTTTGATACCACATCAGGAACGGTGGTATTTTCCGTTTCCGTTGAAATGGCATCATTATCTTTAAGCGCTTCATTAAAATTAAGCGACAGATCTTTTTCTGATTTATCCTGTTTTAAGTTAGCCACAACTTTTTTAACCGAATTAAAATATTTACTGGTATCAATTTCCGTTTGCACATCTGCAGCCAGTTTACTTAAGGGCAACGGCGCATAAGGTTGATAATATTTATTTGGTTCGATGGTATTAGGGTGCAGGGCAAAAGGCTCGTCGGCTTCTTTGGTGATATAGCCATCCAAAATATCGGGCAAAACAATATCGGGCTTTACGCCGCTAAGCTGTGCGGTAGTACCATTGAGCCGGTAAAGCTTGCCTACTGTTACTTTAAGATAATTTTCTGTTTGTTTTTGCGCCATGTTTTGAGGCGTAACGGTGGTATCCATCGGCAAAACAATTTGCGCGGTAGCCTTGCCGTAAGTTGACGAACCTACTATAACTGCTCTATGGTAATCCTGCAAAGTACCGGCTATCAGCTCCGTGGCCGAAGCGCTATAACCATTTACCAGTATAACCAGCGGTCCATCGTAAATTGTTCCGCTGTTTACATCCTTCATGGTAAATATTTTTGCGCCGCGATCCTTAACCTGCTCAACCGGCCCCGCATCAATAAACATGCCTGCCAGTTCAGTTGCCTCCTCGGTTGAACCGCCGCCGTTGTACCGCAAATCGAGTATCAGGCCATTTATATTTTCTTTCTTTAGCTTCAATATTTCGCGCCCCACATCATTTGCGCAGCCGTTAAGGCCATCGTTATTGGTATCCCAATCTTCATAAAAAGCAGGTAAATAAATATAGCCCACGGTATTCTTACCTTTTAAAACAAAGCTCTTTACTTTAGCATCATCGTCGCCGGCAACCTGCTCTTTTTCCAGTAATACTTTAGTGATCGTACCGTCAGATTTTTTCATAACGAAGAGCGCTTTCTTCTGCGCACCGTCATCCAACAGGGCACTAAACTCCTGTACCGACATGTCTGAAACTGTTATTGGCTCACCGCCCTCCCATTGTATGCTGATAAATTTATCACCCTTGTTTAACTTACCACCCTTAAATGCCGGACTACCGGGCTCCAGGTTATCTATATCAACGCCTCCGTTTTTATCCGGCTTAATTTTAAATCCAAAAAGAAAAGGTTGCTTACCCAGATGACTTTCAAAGTTCTCCTTTTCTTCGGGCGGGAAAAACTCTGTATGTGGATCGAAACATGACGCTATCGTTTCGCAATAGATATCACCAACATATTGCGTAATACTGTGCGTACCGTGCAGTATATTGTTTATTTTTCTTTTTAAGGCTGATGCGTCTTTTTTATAATCTACTGTTCCGGCACTATCAACGTATTTTTTTTGTTTTGCTGCCGCGAATGACTTGAAATTAGCAGGAAGATCATCCATCAAGTCATCCAACACATCCCCCTTCAGCTTTTTATTTAACTTTTGCTGCATGGCAGCCGGCGAGCCCGGGTATAGGTCACGTTCGACTATTGTGAATTTTTCATTTGTATAAAAATCAATAGATGATTTGCCTGCTACGTCAATCAGAGAATCGGCCTGTTTAAGCCGTTGGGTATATATATTTACAAAAAGTGTTAAATAGCCTGTTTTACTATGTTTTATTTCATTGTCAAGCGTCTTTGAATAAACACTGAGCCGGGCAATATCACCTTTATTAAAAAACATCCTGTCGGGATCGGTATTATTCAGCATTCCCGAAAAAACATCGACAGAAAATTTTTCATCAACAGGCCGCGGATCCACATGAAATTTATTAACCATGCGGGTAAGCACAAAAGCCTCATGAGCGCTTTTATCAACAGTTTGACTGTACGACAAAAACGAACTATAAAGAATTACAGCTAAAACGGCTATACTTTTTTTCACCCGGTTAAATTGCTTTGTAAAATAACAAGGATATGTTAAATTAAAAAATAATTCAACAAGGATAAATGAATAGCATTAAGGACTTGTTCTATAGCATCCCTTCAATCTTCTTCCTCATCAGCTTCTTATCAGTATCGGTTTTAGCCATCGACAGGGCTTGCTGAAAATTAAGGATTGCTTTTTTATCGTCAATACCGGTATACAATTCGCCAAGGAGGGCGAAATAAAAGTGATTGCCGCTGAGGTTTAGTTTTTCAGCTTCAATAATTGCAGGTAATTTTCCGTTTGCTTTTGAAAGAGCGTAAGTTCTGTTTAGCGCCGCAATTGGCGAATATTCTATTTGTAATAAACTATTATACAACTGTAGTATACTTTCCCACTTTTCAGTCGTATCGGCTCTTTGTGTATTCCAGTAAGCTATGGCGGCTTGTAAATGATATTTTGAAAGTTCGTTACCCGTGGTTGCGCGTTTTAAAAAGTGTGCACCTTTATTGATCAATTCATCATCCCAAAGATTAGTATCCTGATCATCATACAAAACCAGATCACCATTTTTATTTACCCTTGCTTCAAACCTCGATGCATGAAAATACATCAGCGAAAGCAGAGCGTTAACCTGGGGCTTATCGGTGCTTTTATTTTCAACCAATATGCTGCATAACCGTATGGCCTCAAAACACAGATCCTGACGAAGCGTTTGGTTTTGACTAACAGAATAATAACCTTCGCTAAAAAGCAGGTATATGGTGGTCAAAACATTCTCCAGCCGTTTGTTTATTTCTGCTGCGCCGGGAAACTCAATTTTTTTTTGTTCCTGTCGAAGTTTCTCTTTGGCTCGATATAGCCTTTTATTGATAGTTTCCTTGTTAGAAAGAAAGGCCTCAGCAATTTCATCAATCCCAAAACCGCAAAGTATACGGAGCGATAGGCCTATCTGCGCTTCGGCCGGTATAGATGGATCACAGATTGCGAACATCATTTGCAGCTGGCTGTCGCTGATATTTTGTGGTGATAAATCAATTTCGCTCATGTCACTGTACGAATATGAATTTTGTATTGCTGCGGCTACTTTGGTTTCAAATACTGTATTGCGTTGTAAATGGTTTTTGGCTTTATTTTTTGCCACACTATAAAGCCATGCTACCGGGTTCGGCGGCGCGCCGTTTAGTCCCCAGGTTTGGGCAGCTGTTAGGAAAGTTTCGCTGGCAATATCTTCAGCAATCTCTATATAATCAAGCCCGAAGCGCCGGCACAATACCGATACAATTTTACTATACTCGGTTCTGAATAAATGCGGTATCAGTTCTTTTTTTTCCATTAAGCAGGTAAAGCCTCCGCTTTTAACGGAGGCTTCTTGTTTTAATGTACACCATCTCTTTTAGCTATTTTCCGTACTTCAACGGTATTGCCCTCGCCCGCCAAAACCGGACAGCCTTTTGCAAATTCAACGGCTTCCTCAACAGAATCAGCTTTAACAGTAATAAAGCCGCCAATGGTTTCCTTAATTTCGCCAAAGGGGCCGTCAGTTACTATGCCATTGTGCCCAACCACTTTGGCATCGGCAAAAGGTAAACCTGTGCCGCTTACAAATTTGTTTTGCGCGGCAATACCGCCAATCCAATCCATTGTTTGTTTCATCCAGATTTGCATTTGTTCTGGCGACGCTACCTTGGTGCCATCTTCATGCCTCATAATTAATGCGTACTCGTCCATTTTTTAAAGTTTTAATTGCCTGCCGGCAAAGGGTTAATAAATATATGAATTACAGGCTTATCAAATGAAAGGCAGGCGATTGGACATGTGGTGAAAATATTTTGCAAATGGTATACAATTAAACTTACAAAGTTTTGAAACGGTGTAGCCACCAATGAGGCCAATGAAAACAAACAATACCGAATTAAACTTCGTAAGTTTTTCAGCGTGAACGACCCCATCGGGGTCAAATATTGGTAGAAAAAACGATAACAATTATGTCGTGCCGTAGGTACGAAACCTATACGCTGGCTAGGTGGCGTACCTACGGCACGCTAAAATTGCTTGTAATAATATTTCTACCGATATTTTGCACCTACCGGCGCATTTTTTGTCATTTCGCCTTCAAAGGCTAACGGATTTTAACACAAAGGATACAAATCCTGTTCTATTTGTTTTCTTCTTCATTACCCTGAGCGGGACGGATACGAATTTCCTGCTGCGGAAAAGGGACATCTATTTTGTTATCACGAAACGCGACTTCAACGGCGCCAATCAGGTCGCTTCTAACCTGGCTCCATTCACCAATATCGCGTGCCCAGAAAAAAACCTGCAGACTGATGGTGCCGGGTCCTAAGTCTTTTATCATTATTGCCGGAGCTGGCTTTTTTAATATTCTTTTGTCGGCGACTATAAGTTTATTAATTATTTCTTTTGTTTTGGAGATATCGGTACCGTAGGCCACGCTCACCTGGAAATCAATCCGACGGGTACGGTTATCAAGCGTCCAGTTCACCAAATGCTGATTCAGTAAGTCGCCGTTGGGTACAATTACATCGGCACCATCCCAGGTGGCTATAATACTGCTGCGAAAACCTATGGATTTCATGGTACCGCCTTTATCTCCCAGTTCAATAATATCGCCCACATTAACCGGTTTCTCAAACGAAATAATCAACCCGCTCACCAGGTTATTAATTAAGGTTTGCAAACCAAAGCCAATACCCACACCCAGGGCGCTTAAAACAATGGTGATCCGATCGGTAGGTATGCCTGCGGCTGCAAAAGCCAGGAACAAACCTATGGTAATAATAGCAATACGGATCAGCAAAAGCCAGCTACCCAATCCGCCACCTGTTTTGTTGGCACCAGCAGGGATATCGTATTTATCGGATGCAAAAAACGAAACTACTTTAGAAATTAATGATGATAGAACAATAATAGTAAAGAACACCAATATACTGTTAATGGTAAAGGAATAGTGACCTATGGTTCTTACATCCACCAAAAAGCTCTCAATGGGCTTAAACATCGATCTGAAAGCATAAAAATTTCGCCCGAATAAGAAGGCCCAGCCGCCTATCATAAAAACATAAAAGAAAAGCGGAGCCCTTGTGCCCACACGATCAAAATTCACAAAAAACAAACGCTTATCGGGCACTTTATATACGTTAAAGGCCCATGAAATACCCTGATCAGTTAATCTTACTGCCCATAGAAACAGTACGGCTATAATCACATTGAAAAAACCGGCGGTAAGCAAAGCTTTTGACAGATTATAGCGGCCATAAATATTGTTAATTGCCGAAAGCACTTCAACCACAACAAAAACCCACATGGCATAAATAATCCAACTCTCTTTTAATTCATTTCTTTTACCGCTTAGCAGCACAAAAATCCCCCAGCCCGCGCCTGTCAACGATAATAACAGCATGCCCCACCTTTCTGAACGCGTAGCCTGCAGAATTAAATCATCGGCACAAGCAAGCAAAAACAGCACGAACATTACTGTACTTGCGCGCATCCAGAATTTGGTTATATAATCCCGTAAAATAGTAAGTAACGATAGTGATGAAATGGCCCATATAAATGCGCTGAAAATAAACGGCGGTCGCGGAAAAATAAACTGAAAAACAGTTAACACAATTAATATGGCCGATAAAAAAGGGTAACGCAATACCGACTGCCCCCGAAAATCACTATTCAAAAGTCCATCAACCGCTAACCGTTGTTTTAATGACCTGATAAAAACTGTTGAAAGCAGCGCGAGGACAAACAGCAGCATTACTTTGCCGGTGTTATTGCGCAAATAAAAATAGATAACCAACCGCATTTTGATGGCCGAAACTTTAATTATTTGATTGAGAGGCCTGGTATATCCAACGGAGTCCCAGATATTGGCAAATTCCCGCGAAAAGATTTGTCCGGATAAATTCTTCTGAAAAGCATCCAGTTCTTCAATGCGTGAAGAGAGGCGGTTGGTGATAAAATTGATTTTTGTTTGCAGGGCCTTAACGCTGAACAAAGCTTTTTTTAAGGCAGTATCTGTCGGCCTTATTTCCATGGATGTAACCGCTATTTTTTGCAGATACTGCTTCAGCGCTACGCTGTCGGTAGGGTATTGATATAAAATACTACTGCTGGCCAGAGAGTCGATTTCATTGCGGAAGTTCACCAGTTTTTTGTAGTATTTATCAACTATTGCTTTACTGGTTAACGTTTTATTTAATACTTCATTAAACAGGATAGATGACGTTGAAATATTCCTGTTTGTTTGTGCGGTGCCTTTATTGGTAAAAACACCATCGCCAATTACCCCGTATAAATTTGCCACACTATCCAGATCGGCGTTAATCTGTGCGGTATCAATTCCAATTTTTAAATAATTTTTGGCTGTTTGAGTTACCTGCCTTATATTTTCAATAAGCCCGTCCTGCCGGGTAGCAATAATATCTTCTTTAAAGCGCGAAAAGCTCTCCTTACCGCTGGAGTCGGCGGTATGTTTTATTATTGTTTTTGTGAGATTACTTTTTATCGTATCGGGCATCACCAGCGCATTTGTATCGGGCTGTTGCGCGCTGGCGTTAAAACTTAGAATTATTAAAAAAATGAATATTAAATAGCTCTTCATAAATATCACTTTGCCAAAAAACAAGGTAATTTATTTACGTATAAATCGAGATGGTTTTTGCGCTCCAATAGGTTGCATATTTAAAAAGTGAAACCAGTAAACTGATACCACGGGCGGGGAGAAACAAAAAATGCCGCCCGCTTAACGCGGGCGGCAATGGTGAAAGGTATTATTAGGGTAAAATCAATTATAGCCGGGGTTCTGTTTCAGAACAGATTTTCCGCCGGTTACCTCCAAATCAATTTGTGTTTGTGGTATTGGATAATATTCGTTGCGGCCTTTTGTAAAATGGCCCGTTGTTATGTCTGTAGTTATGTGCCCTTCGTACTGGAAGAATGCATTCAGTGCCTGGTCTGCTATACCCCATCGTACCAAATCAAAAAAGCGATGCCCTTCCATAGCCAGCTCTAGTTGGCGCTCATAGTAAATGGCTTTTAAGGCATAGGTTACACCTTGACCGGCAAAGGTGCCATCAGGATAAGGGCTAACTAAATAATTGGCCGCTGGGGTGGTAGAATAACCGCCTGTCGGGTTAGTATTATCCAAATATTGATAAACAAAGCCAGCAGGGTTGGCTGCACGGTTACGCACCAGGTTTACATAGTTTTGCGCCGCTGTCAAATTTCCCAATTGCGCTTCGGCCTCTGCGGCCAATAAAAGCACATCGGCAAAGCGGATAACATTATAATTAACTGCGGTACCCGGTCCCCATGAGTGTTGATCGCCATTGGTGTTCTGTTCTGCTTGCGTATAAACATGTTTTATGGGCGAATACGGACCAGAAAATAACTGATCACGGATCCAGTCATTACCGGGATGTAAACCCCAATCCAAATACGGAATACCACGGCGACCCACTGTCCAATCCAGCCTTGGATCGATAGTTCCCGCGTCCGGCACAAAAGTTGGGTCAGAAGATTGAAAGCCCATATCGGTCTTTATGGCATTTGCGTCGTAATCATCCAGGTAAGGCAAACCGGTTGCCGGGTTGGTACGGAAGTGGTTTGCCAGGTCAATTGTAGGCTGATAAAAGCTACAGCAATCAAACGGACTATTGGCACCGTAAGGATAGTTCAATCTATCGCCATCGTTAGACTGCGTAATGCCGTTAGGATCAGAGTTGGCCAATGCCTGTATGGCAAATATGGTTTCTGAATTGTTTTTTGTATCGGCATTAAAGTTATCGTGAAACTTAGGTACCAGCGCATAAGCTGCGCCTCCCGAAGTTACCCCAATGGTAATTACATCATCAAAAACTGCCTTGGCATCAGTATACTTTTTCTCGTACATGTAAGTTTTACCCAGGTAGGCGCCTGCTGCCCATTTGTTAACGCGCCCCAAATCTGTTTGTGTTGGCGGTAAATTGGCATAGGCATAGGCAAAATCGGCTTCAATTTTTGGCCAGATGTCTGCTGTATTAGGCTGCACAACGTTGGTGGTTGTTTCATCAATATAAGGCACATTGTTAAACATCTTTTTAAGATCAAAGTAATAATGCGCTCTTAAAAACCGGGCTTGCCCTAATATGTTGGACAAATCGCTTGCCGAATACCCTGCCGTACCGTTAGCTGCTTTAATGGTATTATTGCAGCGGGTTATGCCTTCATAGTCGGCCACCCACTTTGTATTAAAGAACGGGTTGCTTGACGTTGGGTAAAAGCTGGCTATTTCTTCTATCGGACTTTGATCGCCAGAGTTACTTCCTTTATGCGCATCGCCACCGGCAACACCGCCATAAATCCAGTTGTCTGGTGAGGATTGCCACGAATCGCCACCGCCGAAGGCAGTGCCATCTGCCTGTACGCCCCTTAGCGCGCTATAGGCGCCAACCAATAAGCCATCAACACCTGCCTTTGTTTGCAATAGCGCAGGACTTAGCGTGCCGGTTTGCGGCGTTACCAGGTATGACTTTTTACACGAATATAGAATCGACATAACGCCGATGAACATCACCGCTATGGTATATTTTGAAATTTTCATATCACTTATATTTAAAATATTCATCATAATGAAAGATTAACACCTAATAAAAAAGTACGCGAACTTGGATAAGTACCTTCATCAATACCAAAATCAGTTGAAGCTGCCCCAGGCGTACCCGGCAGTTCAGGATCAACACCCGGATATTTGGTTATGGTGAATAAGTTAGCGGCCGATATATAAACCCTCAGTTTTTGTATGCCCATATTCTTCAGCTTTACTGCCGAGAAGGTGTAGCCCAACTGTGTGTTTTTAGCCCTTATGTACGATCCGTTTTCAACGTAATAAGAGTTTGCTGTGGCGTTGGTACTGAAATAGGTACCCAGTTCCTGTATAGGTGCCTTGGCATCCATATGGGTTGGTGTCCATGAGTTGTACAGCGCGGTATAGCTCTTAGCTGTTTCGTACGATGAATAGAAATCTCTCCAGTAGTTTACGTTATCCCAAATTTTGTTGCCAAATACACCGTACAGAAATATACTGAAATCGAAGTGTTTGTAGGTAACGCCCAAATTAAGTCCGCCGCTTACGCTAGGGTTTGGATTACCCAAAAAAGTACGGTCAGCATCGGTAATTTGTCCGTCGCCATTTACATCGGCATATCTGAACCTGCCGAGGCCCATATCTTGTTCATATACTGCATTCGGATCGCCGGTTGCTTTTTGTGCCTGTGCATTTGCGGCATCCATTTGGGCCTGCGAATTCCAGAAACCTACTACTTTATAACCGTAAAACTCCCCAAGCGAATGTCCTACCTCGTTACGTACCAGGTTAACACCCACACGCCTGCCAAAGTCTGTATCAAAATAGTTGGCGTCATTATCAACCTTAACAATTTTGTTGGTGTAGGTAGTTACTGATAAAGTGGTGGTGAGGCTAAGATCATTACTTACCCTAAAATTTCCGGTTACCGAAGCATCAATACCGTGATTTTTCATCTCGCCGATGTTTACCGCCGGCGGGCTCGCGTTGCCGGCGGTGCCCGGCAAAGGCGGGTTAAATAACAAATCGCGGATATCTTTATTGTAGTAATCAATAGTAAACGAAAGCATATCATGAAACATGGTGGCGTCGATGCCTATATTGCTGTTGATATCCTTTTCCCATTTGGCCGCCGGGTTACCCAGGAAGTTTTCATAATATCCGGGAACCAAATTTGATCCATCAATACCATAATATGATTGACCGATTGAGCTAGAGAATTGGGTATATTGATTGGTTGAGGTAATATTGGTTTGATTACCCATTACACCGTACCCTGCCCTAAGCTTCAAGTCGTTTATCCATGTAATATCTTTCATAAAATGCTCCTGCGACACGCGCCAGCCCGCACTTACCGCCGGGAACCAGCCATATTGCGAAACAAATGAAGAAGATCCATCGCGACGAACAGTAGCGCTTAACAGATATTTATCATTATAGGCATAATCTATTCTTCCTATATAAGAAAATAGAGCCCGCTTAGGGTAGTTATCACTGTAGTTACTTTCGCCCGAAGCTGAGCCTGTAGAAAGGCTAACATAATTAGGATCGAAGGAATAATAACCCTGGCGACTGCCGCCCAAATCACTGCCACCGTTTTGATTTGCCTCGGTGCCAAACAACGCTTTCAAATCATGCTTGCCAAAAGAAGTATGATAAGATATGGTATTTGTCCACGTGTAATCATAAGTGCTGGTTGAACCCGCAGAATACATATTTACAGATGAGTTTTCGGCATTTTCATACGTTGGATATTGGAACGTATGAAAAGTGCTTGAACCTAATGCGCCGCCAAATGAAGTTCGTAAGGTTAATGATTTTAACAGATCCAATTCGGCAAAAGCATTACCGAATAAGCGGTAACTCAAATACTGATCGTTTTTGGTACGCTGTTGCACTGCCACCGGGTTCGGTGCATCGCCCAGGCCGGGGCCATCGCCACCGGCATAGTTGCCCATAATATCGTATACCGGTATAATGGGTTGCTCGCGGAAAGCGTAGGCAATAATAGCATCCGGATTGTTAATGGGCACCTGTGGATTTTCAGTAACTGTATAGGATAAATTTTCGCCTATTCTGAAAGATTTACTTACGTTATACTGGCTGTTTGACCGTATATTATAACGTTTTTCGTAAGTATCAATCAGTGTTCCCTGCTGATCAAAATAATTAGCCGAAAACAGGTAATTACCCTGATCAGAGCCACCGCTTATGGCAATATTCTGACTGGTGATGGGCGCTGTTTTAAAAATTTCGTGAAACCAATCTGTACCTGTCTTATTTGCTTTTACTATGCGATAAAAGTTGTTATAATCGTTTGGATCGGTATAATTTGGATTAACGTAATACAGCGACGGATTAACTGATGGATCGCCTTCATGAGCACCCGCCGGTTCAATATAATCAGGCAATACATAGGTAGGCCCGTTACCATATTGCGGATCAGAAAAATCAGTTACGCCCGAATTTTTTTCGGCCAACAATTGCAGATCTGCAGTTTGCTGCGGATTCAGTGTATTCCAAACATTACCGCCTTTTGGTACTTGTTTACCATAATAGCCATCGTATTGAATTTTTACTTTACCACTGCCCTTTTTGGTGGTGATAATAATAACACCATTTGATGCTCTTGAACCGTAAATAGAAGCGGCTCCTGCATCTTTCAACACCTGCAAATTGGCAATATCATTAGGGTTTACGGTGCTTATATCAGAAGTAGGCACACCATCAACCACGTACAGCGGCGTATTATCACCAAAGGTATTAATACCGCGAATATGGATATCAGGCTCTTGCCCCGGCTGACCTGAGCTTATAACCGAAACACCTGCTGCCTGTCCCTGTAATAATTCATTAACAGATCCTGACGGCGTTTTGGTCATGTTTTGTACGTCAACCACCGAAATGGCTCCCGTTAAATCCTTTTTCTTTTGAGTAGCGTAGCCTACTACCACTACTTCATTTAATGTTTTTGACTCCTCGGTGAGCTTTACATTGACAACCTTTTTACCATTTAGCGCAATTTCCTGCGTGTTAAAACCGAGGAAACTAAAAACCAGCGTGCCATTCGGATCGGGAACGGTAATACTGTATTTACCATTACCATCGGTACTTACCGCTATGGTACTGCCTTTGAATTTCACAATAACGCCGGGTAATGGCGAATTTGCCGCGTCAGTAACTACGCCCGTAATCGTTTGGTCGGCGATATCTTTTTCCTGTAAGGGCTTAATTACAATAATATTGCCATCCATTACCTGGAAAGCCAGCAACTGGTTTTGCAGCACCTGTTTCAATACATCCTCAATAGAGGCATCTTTAGCAGTAACCTGCACTTTTTTGTCCAGATCTACCTGATCAAGCCGGTAAAACAGAGTATATTTTCCTGTCTTTTCAATTTTTTTAAACATCTGTTTCACCGAGATGCTTTGCTCATTGAAATTGTAAGTGCTTTGCGAATAAGCTGCGGCATGTATTTGCAGAATTCCCGTAAAAAGCAAAAGAATGACGAGTTTCATAATTATGAGCAGTTTTTGCCACGACCCCATGGCTATAGAAGGTCTTCTATAAAAAAATATCATATTTTTGTGTGTTAATTAGTTAATACTGTGCTTCCCCAAGCTTTAGGGTATTAGCTATTAATTCAATACATTTCCCGGGGTGTTAGCGCATCCCGGGTTTGGTTTTTAATGATGAGTGGTTAGTTTTCTACCATATTTTTTCTTTTTTTTAAGTGATCAATTAGTTTTTGTTATAGTTATCTTCTGCCCTTCAACCGTATAGCTGATGGGTGTATTTTGTTTAATAATATGTAATACCTTATCAATATCGGGCACATTTTTAAAGCAACCCGAGTAGCGTATATCTTGCAGCTCAGTGCTGTTGATATCAATTGTTACGTTGTAGCGACGTTCGAGCACGCGGGCAATTTCGCCAAGTGTACTGCCGTCAAAAACCAGCACATCATCTTTCCAGCCATCATAAACATCAATCTTAGCCGAATCAACCTGCGATACCTGTACCTCGTTATATGTATTTGAAAGCTGTACTATTCCTTTCACGCCATCTTTTTCGGGGCGATAGAATATTTTGAGTACCTGATGTGGTTTTACATAAATGCGGTTAGCATCATGTGTGTTGTTATCGGCATTGCTTTCTACAGCTACTTCGCCCTTTACTACTGTTGTTTCAAAAAAAGGGTCGCTGGGATAGGCCTTGAGGTTGAACCTGGTGCCAATATCTCTGATGGTATATTTTTTTGTGTTGACGAGGAAGGGAATATGATTGCCATGATGCCCGATATCAAAAAAAGCTTCCCCCTCTAAATAAACGGTACGGTTAGTTTTACCGAAATCAGCATCGTACTTAATAGTACTTCCCGCGTTGAGCCAAATAATGGTACCATCATTAAGGGTGATTTTTTTTACTGAACCGTTTTGCGCAACAACCAGGTTCTTTTTCTGATGTGTTCCGTTATGATAAACCACCCATAATGATGATAAAAGAAATACGCAAATAGTTGCAGCCACTCCGGTTAACCGCCACATATTTATTGGCTTTTTAACCATAGGGATGGTTTTTGCTAAAAACTGCTGATATGCTTTTCCGGTATCAATGGCCTCTGGCTGCACATAAAGCATATTTTGCCAGGCCTCATATAATTCAATAAAGTAAAGCTCATTTTCGGGGTGTAAGCCTATCCAATGCTTTACCTCTTTAGCTTCCGCTTCGCTGGCCTGGTTGGTAATATATCTTACCAATAAAAATTTAATATCGTCGTGGTTCATTGTCCTTATATGCTACAGACAATTAAACCGGCGCTTACCCCCAAAGCTTTTTAAATTAAAATAACATTGGCGGGTTTTTACTATTAATTCTCCATTACATTCATGTTAATTATGCGATTATTTATTTTTTTGAGTATCTTGTTGAAGATTTAACTTCAACTATTTGATAAAACAATTACTCAGCTAATGTCTTCGGAAAACGATTTATTTGTTGCTAAGATAATTCAGGGCGATGCTGCAGCAGTTGAATCCCTGTTTAAATGCTATTATTCCAGGCTCACTCTTTTTGCCAATCGGTTTTTAAATGACATTGATGCGGCGGAGGAGGTGGTGTCTGATATATTCCTGAAGCTTTGGGAAGACGGGCACGAGATTGAGTTTACCGGCAACATCAGCTCCTATCTGTTTAAATCGGTTCAAAATAAATGCCTTAATTATTTAAAGCATCAAAAAATTGAAAACCTCTACGTAAACTATCTCGAACGGCAACATCTGTTAAATGAAGTTTTAACAACAGCCGAAAGCCCTTACCTTGAAAAAGAAATGGCCCAACAAATAAATATTGCGTTGGAAAGTTTACCCGGAAAATGCCGCGAAATTTTTATGATGAGTCGTTTTGATCACATGAAGTATAAGGATATTGCCAAAGAACTTAACTTATCGCCCAAAACTGTAGAGCGGCAAATCAGTATTGCTTTAGATAAGCTAAGGCGCATGCTGAAACATGTAAGTTGCCTGTTATTTTAATACCAGGTCGGTGCTCTTTAATGCCCACCATACCAACACAGGCTGAAAAAGTAAACGTAAAGCTCTTTTTTTGTCTGAATTTAGTCCGAAAGCATTTCGTTGGTTAAGCAATTGGGCCACATTTCCGGGGAAAACCCCGATAAAAAAAGAAGCGGCTATTTTCCCTATTATAGGTTGATGTTTTTTGTTTGTTAAAGCCAATGCACTACCCATGGCAATTTCGGCAATACCCGAATATATCACAGTATCATCCTTTTTCAACGGAACCCAATCGGGCACCTGCGCCTGGAATTCTTTGCGGGCAAAACTGAGGTGCCCTATACCTGCAACTATTAACCCAGCGCCCAATAAAATACGGGCAGCCGTTTTTACATTTTCTGTTTTCATAGTAATTGACTTGCAAATACCATTCCACAGATCGCAGGGTTGTTTAAGTTAATTAAAAGAAATAAGTAACCTCAACCCTGGCATGATTGTTAAAGATGTTATAATTTGTGAGGTATTCATAGTTCCGGGCTGCTATGGCAGCATATTCAACTGTAAAGAGGAAATTATTCTTATATCTGAAATTGGTATAAAATGTACTTGAATAGTCAAACCACTGCGAGCCTGCAGGAGGGGCGCCGCCATGTGCGACATCTTCATTAGCAAAGTAATAGAGGTCGGCGTCGTGTGTCAATTTTTCGAATCGTATTCCAAAAGAATTTCTTTTTTTAACGTAACTAACGTCTATAATAACGCTATTGCTTCCCGGGCCAATACCCGCTCCCAGATACCTTCCTTCATTAGTATAACCATCTCTGGGGTCTCCGTCATCATGAACATACCAGGTAGGTGCTGGTCGCAGTAAATAAGTGTATGGAATCTGCAAGCGGGTTACTTCTATCCTTGTTTGAATAAATTGTTGGTTACCTAATTCAAATAATCGGGCGGCACCGAAAGTATAGGCCATTGAGTGTTCTGGCTCTAAAAAGAAATCAGTAAGTCCTGATGCCTGGTCATTGCGTGCATATTCAAAATAAAGCTCCGCGTGATATTGAGGTAAAACCTGCCTTACATAGGCAGAATATGCAAAATCCTGGCCAACGCCATTAGCAGACCTTGTTGAGGGCACAAATACAGGTAATAATCGTTTGAGGGCACTTCTTGAACTCCATGAGGAATCTTTATTCAGATAGTCATAGCCTGATACACCGAGATACAAACCTGAAATCCATTTAGGTTGCCAATTAGCTGTGAAACCAGATACATAGCGCTCGGTAACGGGCTTTGGCAGATATAAATCAGGCGCGACAAAGGTAGCCTTAGCTAAATCATACCCCGGAAATCCTGATTGCTTTAATGTGCCACCTATAACCTGCCACTCAAATGATCCGACTCCCGTTTTGATAGGATTGGCAGAATTGAACGTCCAATGTAAAAAACCAGGTGCCGAATTAGTCATCATAATGGCATTTTGAACACCTGGCCCCCACCACATATTTTCTGTAGAAATACCTGCTTCAACATCTTTATAAACTATGGTAATTTTTGACTGACCTAAGTAGGCGTGGCTTATGGCGCTGTTACCAAATCGCTCGGGGGCATCAATATAATTAACCGTACTAAAAAAATTGGAAATAAGGTTCGATTTTATGTTTCCCTGTACCTCTGCAAAGGTTGGAAAATAATTATTTTGTGCATACACCAATTCGGGCTTAAGCTGAATGCGAAGTATCCCTGCTTTAATATAAAAGCCTCCCGTAGCCATAGTTTGGTAGCCAACATTAGGGTACATTGGCCCATTATTATAGCCGAAAGGCAATTTGGAATTATAATCATTAAGCCAACTAAACGGAAGCAGCCTGATTATTACCGGCGCGCCAAAAAGTTTAGCCGCAGGCACCAGATTTTTGCTTCCTGCCATGTACCTGAGTGTTGAGTCTCCGTCGCTATTGAACGCACTATTTACCGGACGAAGGCAAAAAGATGAAATATCATTACTCACCCCTGTTAATTGGTTCATCCTGGCCAAAGTCTCGGCATAATCGCCAACGCTAATGGTTTGAGCAAAGCTTTTGGTTAAAAACAGACACGAAATAATAGAAAAGAGTAGAATTTGTTTTTTCATGAAATGGTTGGTCGTCATTCAAATATAGTAAGATAAAAAACTATAACCGTGAGAATTAAGAAAATCTAATGCAAGAATATTAGGGGCTACCGCTGAAGTCCATTAATGGAATGCAAGGTCTTTAATTTATTGTCCACATTTTTTACCGCTAACGCAAAATGCCCCGCATTGCGGGGCATCAGCATATTTATTGAGGTGTTTTTTTTACTTCACCCGTTCACCGGTTGCGTCAAACATACCCATTAAACTTCCTTTTACATGATCGTCGTCGGTTGATTTTTGCAGGGCTAAATTAACATCATAATTATTGGCGGTAAAGTAAAGGGTGATTCCTTTATCGTCTTTATCAACTTTGGTAAGGGGGATAGGCGGGTTTTTACCTTCCGGATCTGCCAGCGATCCGCCCAATTTGCCCTCTGTTTCTATCAGCGTGAAAATCATATGGGTATCGCCATTAGGCAATCCTTTTACCAAAACATCCCATTTACCCGCAAAAGATGATGTTGCCGGTGCAGCGGCTACGGCTGGAGCCGGGGTGGTTTGTGCCTGTGTTTTTACAGCAAACAGCGTCAGGGTAAAAAGGCCGGCGAAAACAATTTTTATCTTATTCATATTGATTTTTTTTATTGTGTTTAATATTAATAGTGTTGTTAAATAATTAATAGCTTAATCCGGCCCCGAATTTGTAAAGCGGGTCTTTTGAATCATAAGGCATATCCTCTTTCTGGTTTCGTACTGCGTCCATAGATGATGGTATCTCGATAGGCAAATGGCCGCTTGGTTTAAATTTGCCAAACACAACATCCAGCAGCGCCGCATCCGATGATCCATAATTAACCAACAACGCTTTGGCATATTGATTAATTTCGGGGATAACTGCAGGTCTGTCTAACATAATATCAACCACGGTTGGTACTGTTTTTTCCAGCGTGAGGATATCCTCCAATTGCTGGCCCTTAAAATCCAGATCGCCAAAATGAAACAACTGCGCAATCGGGTTGCCCTTTGTTTCAGGAATAGGATAAAATGGTGTTTGTAACCTGATGATGGCAATATCTGCCTGTTTAGGATCATCTACCACGGTTCCATATTGAGCAGCAATTTTTACATTGATGTTTTTAACATAGATTTTTAATTTACCCGGTTGCAACGGCAAAACATGGCTGTCATTTTTTAACAAAGTGATAGACCGACGCTGTGCATCAAACCCAGCCTGCATAAATTCGGCGCTGCCAACAATAGCGGCGGTTTTGCTTGCGTCAACAAAAGGATTATCAAACAAACCCAATTGAAATTTTAACCGCAACAACCGTACTACTGATTCGTCAATACGATGCTCGCTGATCTTACCGTCTTTTACTAGCTTTACAATAACGTCAGTTAGCGTTTCGCCACCTAACTGATCTACACCGGCATCAATCAGCTTTTTAACACGATCTTCAGTACTCAAATTCTGAACACCCCATGCTCTGGCAGCGAAATTAAAAGAACCGATTTTTGCATCAGATACCAGCCCCCAATCAGTACATACTATACCATCGTAATGATATTTTTTGCGTAGCAGATCGGTAATAATTGCTTTGTTGTATGAAAAACCAACCTCTTCTACACCAGGTTGTCCCATCGGTACACCGTAATAAGGCATTATGGCAGCAGTATGTGCCTTAAAAGCTGCCTCGAAAGGGATAAGGTGATATTTGAAATTATTACCGGGATATACCTGTCCTTTCTGAAAAGCAAAGTGAGGATCCAAGCCTTCTTTTTGCGGACCACCGCCCGGAAAATGCTTGGTCATAGTTGCCACGCTGTTGGCCCCTATCTCATCGCCCTGGTAACCTTTTATGTAGGCAGCGGTCATACGGGCTGATAGGTTTGCATCTTCGCCAAAGGTGCCGGATATACGGGGCCAACGTGGCTCGGTAGCCAAATCAACCTGCGGATGAAGTGCCTGCCTGATGCCAACGGCTAAATATTCCTGGCGCGATATATTTGCAAATTGTTCAGTAACCTTTTCATCTCCAATAGCGGCTAAGCCAATTGGCTCGGGCCACATAGAAAAGGTTTTGGCCGACATAGAGAAAAAGCCTCCGCTTGCCTGGTTGCGCGGATCGGATGATATGGTAATAGGAATGCCCAATCTTGTTTTTTCGGCATATTGTTGCATGCTGTTATACCAGATAGCCAATGTATCTGGTGCTGGCACCGCAAAAAGATTGAAGTGGGTAATGTGATGTTTATCCATCTCGTTAATACCAATTGGCGACATCATGGATAAAAAATCCGTTGCCGGTTTCTCTTCAATCGATCCATCTCTATTAACACGCGTTGGCGAATAAAACATCATACCTGCTTTCTCTTCCAGTGTCATTTGCTTCAGCAGGTCTTTTATTCGGTCTTCAATAGGTTGTTTCGGATCTTCGTAAACATCCATCTTGCCGTTCTTGTTCAAATCGCGGTAAGAAATGCCGTCTTGTATGCGGATTAATCCCGATTTGGCAGCTACCATAGCGGGCAACTGATTGCCGGGCCGGCTATGCGAGAAAGCAAATACCGAAGCTAAAAGCCCCGCGCCCCCCGCGTAAAAAAGTATTTTTTTAACTGACATAGTTTATTATTTATTTAGCCTTTAACTCATTGATTTGTACCTGCGGTGTTAAAGCTTTGTGATCTTTCTCAACCACCATATCTTTAGCCAGTGTGAAAGATGCACTTTGTTTAATATCCAATGATGATGCACCTATTTTCACAACGTATTTGCCAGCGTCGGCTACCCATGAAGATGAGGCTGTATCAAATGAAGAAAGATCGCGCGGGGTTATGGTAAACGACAAAGTTTGTGACCGGCCGGGCTGTAACAAATCAGTTTTAGCAAATGCTTTTAATTCTTCTTCTGGTTTATCCATTTTTTTTGCAGGCGCCCCCAGATATAATTGCACCACCTCTTTACCAGCGACTTTACCCGTGTTGGTAACGGTCACCGTGGCTATTACTTTTCCACTAAAGGTTTGAGCGCTTAGTTTAAGACCGTTGTAAGCAAAATTGGTGTATGATAAGCCGTAGCCAAATTCAAAAGCTGGTTTTACTTTAAAGGTATTGTAATAACGGTATCCTACATAAATACCCTCCTCGTAAGTTACCTCTGCCGGAATTTGTTTGCCCATCATACCATTGGTAGCCTTTTCAGGAAACTCTTTACCCGGAAAGTTTTTGGCCGATGGTACGTCATTATATGAAACCGGAAAAGTAGTAGCCAGTTTACCCGATGGGTTTACCTTACCGCTTAATACATCAGCCATAGCATTTCCACCCTCTAAACCGGGCTGCCAGGCCAATAATATAGCATCAGCTTCATCTCTCCATGGCATTACATTAATTACGCCGCCAATGTTCAACACTATCACAACCTTTTTATGTTGTGCATGATAAGCGTCAGTTACATTTTTAATTGTCTGTATTTCTGCACTGCTCAACTCGTAATCGTCTTCCACTTTACGATCACGACCCTCACCTGCATTTCTGCCAATGGCTATAATAGCCAAATCGGTTGCCGCTGCTTCTTTTGTGATAAGATCTTTATCTGCGGCATATTCAGGTGCCGGAGGTGTGGGATGCATAAACTCCTGGAAAAAGGTTTTAGGTGGATTTTTGGTATGATAGTCGCCCAGATAAGCTGTGTAATTGCCTTGCAAATCTTTCGCTACAACATATCCCGCATTGGTTAATCCTTGCGCCAAAGAAACTTTATAAGCTTTGTTTACATCACCGCTACCGGTACCACCTGCAATCAATTCGTAGCCATTGTTACCAAATAAAGCTATGCTTTGACCGCTTGTGCCTAAAGGCAATGCGTTATTTTGATTTTTTAACAACACCATGCCTTGTGTAGCCGCATTTCTTGAAATCTGTGCGTCCGCTTTAAGATCGGGCTGGTCAGAATTTTTATATCCTTTAAATGAAGGCGATTGCAGAATGATATTTAATATACCTGCTACCTCTTCATCAAGCACACTTTCTGAAAGCTCTCCGTTTTTTACAGCGTCAACAATTTTGCCACTTTGGCCTTTTGTACCGGGCATCAGTAAATTATTGCCTGCTTTCATTTGTGCAACCGGGTCTTTGCCGCCAAACCAATCCGTCATTACAAAACCTTTATAGCCCCAATCTTTTCTTAATATTGTTGTCAACAGGTCAGGGCTTTCGGAGGTATAAGTGCCGTTTATCAAATTATAAGAGCTCATCACCGTCCATGGGTGTGAATGCTTCACGGCTATTTCAAATCCACGCAGATAAATCTCTCTTAAAGCTCTTTCGCTTACAATGGTATTTACTGTATTGCGATCAGTTTCCTGGTTATTTGCAGCAAAGTGCTTAATAGAAGTGCCCACACCATTTGACTGTATACCATTTACTATGGCTGCGGCAATACTACCAGCCACTAATGGATCTTCCGAATAATATTCGAAATTACGACCACCCAGCGGATTGCGATGGATATTTAGTGCAGGCGCCAGTATGATATCTATACCATATTCTTTAATCTCTTGCCCAAAAGCAACGCCAACCGTTTTTACTAGCGTAGTATCCCAGCTTGATGCCAGCAGGGTACCCACGGGCCATGCAGTTGCATAGTAGGTTTTACCCGGATTTGCCTTGCGCACAGAATCAATGCGCACACCGGCAGGACCATCCGAAGTAACCAGCGACGGGATGCCCAACCGGGCAATACCATGTGTGGTACCGGCAGCTCCGGGTACACGATCCTGTGTTTGGCCAACGCCGGTGCCAGCAGGAGTTACACCGGGCATATTAAAGCCAGCGCCCACAACCAACTGAACTTTTTCTTCTAAAGTCATGGCCTTTATAACCTCGGGTATGGAATTTTTGCCCAATTGCGGCGCATTGGTTTGCGCAAATAAGGCCGAGCCTGAAAGCAACATCGTTGTGCCGGCTACGATGTAACGTAAACAATTGAATCTCATAAATTTAATTTAAGTTAATTGGTGTGTGAATGGCTTCACAATTTTCATTTATTAGAAAATAATAAATGAAGGTATATAAAGTATTTGTACTTTTATTAAAAATTAATAAATAATTTTTTGACTTGTTTTGATGGAAGAACTGGAAGAGATTCGCTATTTTTTTAATGAAGGATATAAGGAATACCGTCCTAACCTAACGCTGGATTGCGCGATATTTGGCTACCACGAAGGAGAGTTAAAGCTCTTGCTGGTGAAAAATAAAATAATAACCAAGTGGTGCCTGCCCGGCGGATATTTTAAACAAACCGAAAGTCTGGATGATGCTGCTGCCAGAATCACAGAAGAACGCACCGGCCTTAAGGGCCTGTTTCTAAAACAATTTAAGGCTTTCAGTAAGCCCGGCCGAAACGCCACACAAGCGTGGTTTGACCAGGATAAATTTTTTGAACTTACCGGCATAAAGCTGATCAGCGAAAGCTGGCTATCCGGCGAAACGGTATCTATTGGCTTTTATGCCATTACAGATATTGTAAATGCCACGCCAAAAGGAGATTTCATTTCCAGTGAGTGCCGCTGGTTCCCGGTTGATGATTTGCCCGACCTGGCGTTTGATCATAACGAGATTGCAGCTGACGCATTATTCAGCATGCGGATTGATCTGTACCATTTTCCGATAGGAAAAAACCTTTTGCAGCCCAAATTTACGCTTAAGGAGATCAAGACACTTTATGAAGTACTATCAGGCAAAACATTAAATGCCACCAACTTCCCCAATAAACTGATCGCCTTAAACCTCATTTCCAAACTTGATGAAAAGCGAAAAATTGGCGCGCACCGCTCGCCAACCTTTTACGCTTTTAATGATGAAGTTTATGAAAAAGCCCTCAAAGAGGGCTTGGTATTAGTTTAACGCGAGCACAACAACCGAAGCAGCAGGCATAGTAATATTCAGATCGCCATTTTTTAGCGCGGCGCCTTTAAATGGTGCAGGCTTTATTTTATCAGGATCGGTAAATGAATTGTAGTCCTGCAATTTAGCCGATGTTAGTATCCGCCCTGTGATTTGTGCGGGTTTGATATCGCCTAAATTTATGGTGATTTGCTCTGCCTTATTGGGATTAATATTCACCAGCGAGATATGTACAACCCCTGCTTTATCTTTTGAGGCCGATGCTGAAATTGCAGGCAACTTATCGGTACCTAAAGTATAATCGTCTGTTTTTATTGTTAAGGGAATTAAAGTAGCATCCTGATGCACGTTATACATTTCCATCACATAATACGTAGGCGTGAGTATCATTTTTGCCTTATCGGTGAGGATAACCGCCTGTAAAACATTAATACACTGTGCCAGGTTGGCCATGCGTACCCTATCGCTGTGGTTATTAAAAGTATTTAAAGTAGTACCGGCAATCATGGCATCGCGGATGGTGTTTTGCTGATATAGAAAGCCAGGATTGGTTCCTGCTTCGACATCGTACCAGCCTCCCCACTCGTCGACTACCAGGGCTATTTTTTTATTAGGATCATATTTATCCATAATGGCCGAATGCTTGGTTACCAGCTCTTCCATCCGCATGGCAGATTGCATGATCTGGAAATATTGTTTTTCGGTAAAGTTGATGGCCGGGCCTTTGTTACCCCAGTCAATAATGGCATAATGGTGTAGCGCAACGCCTTCAATTAAATTATGGGGGATATTTTTCATCAGGGTTTCGGTCCAGTTATAATCGGCGTCGCTGGCGCCGGATGCTATGCGGAATATTTTACCACCACTGTTTGCCATAAAGGTTGAATATTTTCTGAACTCATTGGCATAATAGTCGGCGGTCATATTGCCTCCGCAGCCCCAGGCCTCGTTGCCTACTCCCCAAAAGCTCACGTTCCATGGCTTATCACGGCCGTTTTCTTTCCTCAATGCCGACATCGGGTTTTTATTGTCAGAGCTTATATATTGCACCCAGTCGGCCAGTTCCTGTACGGTGCCGCTGCCTACGTTGCCTGAGATATAGGGCTCTGCGCCAAGCAATTCGCACATATTTAAAAACTCATGGGTACCAAAGCTATTATCTTCGGTAACGCCGCCCCACCATTTATTTACTATCTCGGGTCTTTTATCTTTTGGGCCGATGCCGTCTTTCCAATGATAGGTATCGGCAAAGCATCCGCCCGGCCAGCGCAGTGCGGGGATCTTCATTTTTCTGAGCGCGGCAATTACGTCATTCCTTACGCCATTGGTGTTCGGGATTGTTGAAGTGTCGCCAACATAAAATCCACCATAAATACCGTTCCCCAGGTGCTCGGCAAAATGACTGTAAATGTATTTGCTGATTACCGGATTCTTACTGCCGTCGCCGGAATGTAATTGAATGGTTGTTTGTGCGTTACAAATTGAGGCGGTTAGGCCAAAGAAAAACAGCGTTAAACAGGTACTTAATTTCATTTTTAGTTTGTGTTTTGTTCCGACAGATAAAAAATTGGTTTATAGTAAACTTTACGACTTATGGAATCCGAATGTAAGTATTTTTTTTAATTGTTAAATAAACAATTAAAAAAAGAACGACAGTTGGTTGTGGACTGAAGTCGTACCGTCCCAAAAAGAATATGAATCAAAAGAAACGACTTGATACAGCGAAACAGTGCATACTATCAATCAACACATTACGCGAAATATGAGAAAAGCTGGGACAAAAAAATACAAAACCGGTCAATTTTAGCGAAAATCGTGTTTCATAAATGGGACTATTGTTGCCAGATATAAGCTACATGCCACGCAATCGGTAGCTGTAAATCATCATTTAAACACTGATACAAAGCTTTCCAAAATGTGATGCGCTTTCTAATAAGGTCAAGGCTTCTTTTGCTTCCTCAAAGGCAAATACTTTGTCTATCACCGGGCGTATATTATATATTTCCAGCGCCTTATTCATCCTGTTAAACATTTCTTTCGAACCGACATTAATGCCCTGCAGTTTTACTTGCCTGCTCATAATTTTTGCTGTATTGATATTCCCCTTAAATCCATTAATTAAGCCAATTATAGAGATCGTACCATCCAAAGCTACTGCATCAATAGATTTATTAATATGATCGCCTCCCACTACTTCTACTACATGATCAACACCAAGGCCATTGGTTATATCCATAATCCTATCTTCCCAATTAGGGAAACGTTTGTAATTGATCAAGTGATTGACACCCATTTGCCCGACCATTTGTAACTTCTCATCGCTGCCCGATAGCAAAATAACTTCTGCCCCAGCCATCAATGCAAACTGAACAGAAAACAGCGAAACCCCACCTGTCCCCTGGATAAGGACGATATTGCCCGGTTGTATTTGGCCTTTTTCCATTAAACCGTGCCAGGCGGTGAGCGCTGCACACGGAAGTGTAGCCGCCTCCACGTCAGTTAAAAAAGCCGGAACTTTGATCAGTTCATTTTCATTTAGTACCACATATTCCTGTAGCAGTCCATCCCGTACTTTACCACCCAGTGGATTTGTCAGCTTTGCATCTGTCATTTTCCCATCAATCCAGTTTGGAAAGAAAAGTCCGGCAACCCTGTCATCTACAACCAAGCTTGTTACTTCACTTCCTGTTTCCACAATAACGCCAACACCATCAGAAACCGGGATTCGTCCAACAGGAGGCTTCCAGGCGTCAATGCCCTTTATCACCAAAAGATCCCGGTAATTCAGCGACCAGGCCTTCATTTTAATTAATACTTCGTTTGGCCCCAGTTTGGGCTGATCCTTTTTTACTAAATTCAGTCCGGCCACGCTGTAGCTTTCTGTAATTTGATATGTTTTATACTGCATAAAATATGTCCGTTTATTAAATAACTTTAAGCCACAAAACTATCGCTTTAAAGCAGGCACGGTTCCAATCGCGCCCATTGTGAGTTACTAATAAAAAAAGGAGTATGAGTGAAAGAAAGTTTAATTCAACAAACACCCTGAATGAATTTTTCCTGGAAGAAAGATGTACTTTAAATAAAGTATTAAAGATTATTGGCAAAAGATGGGTATCAGAAGTGCTGGTACTTATTAAACAGGATGTTTCGCGGTTCTCGAATTTAAAGGAATGCCTGGATGGCATTTCAGACAATGTATTATCATCAGTTCTCAATGAATTAGTGAAGTCAAAACTGATAGGAAAAGAGATTTTCAACCAGGTACCCCTCAAAGTAGAATACCACATCACACCCAGCGGCCTGGCCTTAACCAACGTATTGCACCAGCTTTGTGACTGGGGGAAGGAACATATTGCTTACGAAACCCGAATGAAACCAACTTTCGCAAGGAAAGATGGGAAGGATTAGGGGGACGCTGGCGGTTGTATGTATAACTTAACCAAAACTGGCCTAACTTTAGCGATAGTGTAAATAGTCTTAAAATGTGGTAAGCATCCTGCTTGCAAAATAGAAAAACGTATGTGAGTGTACTAGCTTTTTAGCATTAAGCTGAAAGCTTATTATATTTTAGGTCGAAGCTATAAGCTTCAACCAGTGAAGGATTAATTAAATACTATACCCCCTATTTAATTTGCATATTCCTTTGTAAGTCAATAAATTTATAACGCCAATAACCTAATCACAACATTCAAGATATTAACTCTTTCATGAATTATAAGAAAATATTCGCTGACCTCCAAAATCTTTTGAGTGATCCTATCTATTCTATACCTAAGCGCCAATCGCAATCAGATTATTTCCCAGCTTTTTTAGAAAGCAAACTAAGTGAGTACGTTTCATTCTATAAGAACAATTTAAGGCCAATAGTTAACAAATTGCCAATCTTAGAAGACGTTAAAGAACCAAAGATTTTATTACATATTGAACTTCTTTCGGAAGGCATAAACAATGCTATTCTTGACTATTTCGAAGGAAAGATATTAACGGCGACGACAAAATTTAATGATGCTTTGAAAGATGTTTTATATAGTGATATTAAGCCTGTTATAGAACTTGATTCAAACAACACCTTCTTCCGAGCAAGAATAATTCAGGATCAACCGTTTAGAACGGAAGATATGTTTCATGTTCCCTTTCAATTGCGAAATATCGTTTCTACAAATAGATATAGCATCCCCGGATTACCCGCGTTATATGTTGGCGATTCAACCTATCTATGCTGGGAAGAATTTAATCGCTATCGTTTTAGAGATCTCAGTTTCAGTTGTCTCTCTAATTCTAAAAAACTAAATGTCATCAGCATCCAACGATCCGAAGATTTTCTTGCAAGTATATGTGATGGGGAATTATTAGATGATCTTATACAGATGTTGTTTTATATTACTTTGTTCCCTTTAACTTTGGCTTGCAGTATTTGTGTAAATAGCGCTAAGTCTGTCTTTAAACCAGAATATATTATCCCGCAACTACTCTTACAATTCATTAAAGATGATTCAAAACTCGACGGAATAAAATATTCGTCTACGAAAGTCGATTATTCAAAATTAGTAAATGTACCTGCTTATAACTATGTTTTCCCCGTCAAGCAAATTTCGCACGAAGGTTTTTGCCCTGCTTTACGCAGCATATTTCAAATAACGGCACCAACTTCATTGGAGATTGAAGAATTGATTGAAAACCCAGTAAAACAAAATGGATTTATATTTTCTAGTTTCGGACAACCTACTAACAATAAACCAAGACAACTAAACTTTTATGAGGGTTCCGTTCGTGGTTATGATTTTACGTCATTTGGATATATTGAAGAAAAATTAAAAACAAGAATTCTACAAACTCTTCAATGATGATGTTTTTAGGCCGTTAGTCCGGATGTTTGCATCCCAGACTAATCAATTATCTGCTCCCAATTTCTCCCCACCCGCCCGTCCAAGTATGTTGCTTGGATGCACAACATTTAAGCGTCCCGCTTAAATTAAAAAAAAGTTAGTCCGGATTTATAATCCCGGACTAAAAAACCAGGGATTTGCAATCCCCAAGCAAATCTTTTCCGTGGATTACAAATCCACATATATTGAGTCCAGGATTATAAATCCGGACTAACGGAGGAATACTAATAAACTTCAAAATCAACCCACTAAATTATCCGTCCCGTGCAACGTTTATATCCTATTCGGAGTCTATAGCACAGACCGAGTTATCCAACCTAATTAACACAATTTAACAAATACAGCACTTTTATTACTAAATATTTAGTTATATCTTAGAGCGACTGATCAACCTAATGAGACCTACAATTTTACTTTTCATGTTTTTTGCATTATTTGCTGTTTCCGCATTTGCGCAAAATAGTTATACCATTAAGGGTGTAATAGCCGATAGCGTTGAACACGTAAAACTGAGCACTGCCTCAGTTGCCGTACTGCAGGCAAAAGACTCGGTATTGATGAAATTTACGTATGCCGAAAAAGATGGTTCGTTTGCTGTTTCGGGCCTTCAAAAAGGAAAATTCATCCTTTTGGTGTCTTATCCGGATTATGCGGACTATACGGAAGAGTTCGGTTTGGATTCGGCAAATCAGCTGCACAATTTTGGATCTATCAGCATGACGCTGAAAACGCGCTTGTTAAAAGAGGTGATGATAAAGGGAACCGCCTCCCAAATGAAAATAAAGGGCGACACAACAGAATTTAATGCGAAGGCTTTTGTTATTCAACCCAATGCAAAGGTAGAAGACTTGCTGAAACAGCTGCCCGGCATAACGGTTGATAAGGATGGCAAAATTACCGCCGAGGGCCAAACGGTAAGCAAAGTTTTGGTTGACGGAGAAGAGTTTTTTGGCGACGACCCCACATTGGTGACCCGAAACATAAGGGCCGATATGGTAGATAAAATTCAGCTATACGATAAAAAGAGCGACCAGGCGGCTTTTACCGGCGTAGATGATGGTAAAACAGAAAAAACCATTAACGTAAAGTTGAGGGCAGACAAGAAACAGGGCATTTTTGGGAAAGCACAGGCCGGCGATGGTCCCGAAGGTATTTACCAGGGACAGCTGCTGCTTAATGCCTTTCAGAACAAAGAAAAGCTTTCGGTTTATGGCACCACCGGCAATAATGGTAAGGTGGGCCTGGGCTGGGAAGACGAACAAAAATATGGCGCAGGCAACCAATTGGATGTTACCGATAATGGCATCAGCATTAATACCCAAAGTTCGGACGATCTGGATGTTTTCGGGGGAATTTACAGTGGGCAGGGTTTCCCGCTGGCACAATCGGCAGGCGCACATTATGATGGCAAGTGGGATGATGATAAACAATCTGTAAACGCCAATTACAAAATAGCCTCGCTAACTATTAATGGGCTCAATGATGTGCTTACGCAAAATAATATCCCCGGCAGTGTATCAAACACCAGTTCCGACAAAAACTACCATAACTCCGTATTTCGCCAAAAGCTGAGTTTTGTTTATCAAACCAAGCTGGATACCAGCTCAAACCTGAAAATATCGATTGACGGAACACTGAAACATATTGTAACCGACGACAATTACAGCGCGGCCGATACCATAAACAACTTGCTGGTAAACAACAGCACCCGCCAGGTGAGCAATATTGCTGATCAGCGGGCCTTTAACGCGAGCGCTTTTTATACCAAAAAATTTCGTAAACCCGGGCGCACACTGTCATTCCTGGTGAGCGAGGCTTATAGTCAAAGCCAGGCAAATGGTTTTTTAATGTCGCATATAAATTATTACAACCCGCAACAGGCTATTGACAGCACACAGACTATCAACGAGGCTAAAAACAACAACCTGCAAAGCAATATATTTAATACCAATCTTACTTATTCCGAACCGCTTACCAAAACGTTTACACTGGTACTCAATTATGGCGTCGGGGTAAATACTGCAAGCGCCGATCGTAATACTTTTAACCAATCGTCTCCAGGCAATTACAATGTACTTGTAGACAGTTTGAGCAGCAATTATGAATTTAACCAGTTTCTGAATCACGCCGGTGCTGTTTTGAGTTATAAAAAGGGGAAACTTAGTTTCAACTTCGGCACCCGCATAACCGGCGACCATTTTCACCAGATAGATGAATTTACCAATGATGAAACTGACAGAACTTTTATCGACTGGGCGCCGCAGGCAAGGCTTGAGTATCATTTTTCGGGGCAAAAAATGTTTAGCATTGCTTATAACGGTACCACCACGCAGCCCTCTCTTGACCAACTACAGCCCGTGGCATCCAATACCGATCCCTTAAATATAATAGTTGGCAACCCAACGCTAACACCGTCCTTTACCAATACTTTCAACGTGCTGTACCGGTCGTACAAAGTAATTACCGACCAATTTTTCGGTGTATATGGCACTTATTCATTCGTCTCTGATCCAATTGTCAATCATATTAATTATGACCTCAACACCGGAAAAAGTGTAAGCGAGTATTTCAACCTACCAGGCAAACAGACCACTAATTTTAATGGAGGGCTAAATTTTGGTCGCAAATTTAAGGACCTCGGCGGCATTAATTTAGGTGTAGGCCTTAATGTTAATGGCAACACCTATTACAATTACAGTAATGATTCGCTTAATATGTCGAAAAACTACGTGTTTAATCCCTCGCTTATCTTTTCAATATATAAAGACAGAAAGGTAAACTTTTATGTATCAGGCGGCCCAACCTATACCATTAGTCAAACATCGTTACAACCTAATATCAATAATAACGGCTGGGGCGCCCGTGCCGATGTGGATGGCACCATTTACCTGCCCGGAAAATTCCAGATAGGTACCTACAGTAACTACCAGTACAACGGGGCCACTGAGTCGTTTCACCAAAGCTTCAGCCAGGTTATTTTTAATCCTTTTATCATCAAAACATTCCTCAAGAACGATAATTTATCGGTGGAGCTTTGGGCAAACGACTTACTTAACCAAAGCTCAGGCTTTAGTCGTGTTGCGCAGGGTAACCTGATTACCCAAACCAGCTACAACACGCTGAAGCGGTATTTTATGCTTACTATAAATTACGATTTTACAAAAATGGCCGTGGGTGCAGCTAAATAATGACATCATGAAAAAGAAAATCATATTATGCGCAATTTTATCCTGGCTGGCAGCGGGCACCCAGGCGCAGCACGCTCACTTTACAACCTCGGGTACAATTGAATTTGAACGGCGTGCAAATGCCTATGCTGTTATTGGAAAAGCCATTAATAAAGATAACGAAGCCTGGATGCAACCCGCGTTCGACTATTATAAAAAGAATAATCCTCAGTTTAGGGTACTAACCGCAAAGTTGGTATTTGGCGATGATAAAACGCTGTATACACCCTATGAGGTTGATTTGCCCCCAAATGCGATAATGAATGATAGCCCTGTGTTAAACCAGTTTAATACCATTTTTACCGACCTGACTGCCAAAAGTTACGTAGACCAGAAAAAGGTATTTGAACAAACCTACCTGGTTAAAGACAGCCTGCGTAAAATTAAATGGAAAATAACTGATGAAACCCGTACCATAGCAGGCTATACCTGCCGCAGGGCAAACGGCATTTACCTCGACTCTATTTACATAGTTGCGTTTTACACTACGTGCATACCCGTGGCAGGAGGCCCTGAGTCTTTTGCAGGCCTGCCGGGAATGATCCTCGGCGTTGCCTTGCCGCATGAAAACATTACCTGGTTTGCCACCAAAGTTACTGAAAGTTCTATTATGCCGAACGACCTCGCTCCTCCCAAAAAGGGTAAAACAACTAATGAAAAAGGTCTCTGGAAAATTCTTCAGGATGCATCGGAAAGCTGGGGGCGGGTAGGCAAGTTATATTTAAAAGGGTTTATGCTGTAGCACAGACTTACTGTTAGTCCGGATTTATAATCCCGGACTAAAAACCCAGGGATTTGCAATACCTGTAACAAATCTTTTCCGTGGATTACAAATCCACATATATCCAGTCCAGGATGCATACATCCGGACTAACGAATTTTGGTGATTTTTACAAGTTGATCTGTAAAAGCTATAAACGCTCAACAAGCCTGTACCCTTGTCCCCGCGCATTAATAATTTCAATGGAAGAATCATTCTGTAACAATTTTCTCAGCCTGGTTATATAAACGTCCATACTGCGCACATTAAGCGGGCTGTCATCACCCCACAACTTTATCAACGCCGTTTTTCTTTCCAGTAACTGATTTCGATGGTGCAATAATAGATTAAGCAATTCACCTTCACGTTGCGAAAGCGTTAAAATATGCCCATTTTGAGTTAACTCAAGTTTCTTAAAATTAAAGCTGAATATACCGATAGCTTGCTCTTCGGCAGGTTCAAAACGCCTCTTCGCTACAGCTTGCTTTCTTCTTACCACGGCTTTCAACCTTACTATCAGTTCTTCCATGCTAAAGGGCTTCTTCATATAATCATCCGCACCTATTTCAAATCCCTTTAAAACATCCTCAGTTTGAGTCCGGGCGGTTAGAAATATAATAGGCACCAAATCGTCAATAGTGCGGATATCTGAAACCAGAGAGAACCCATTTTTTCTGGGCATCATCACATCTATAACGCATACATCCGGCTTATCTGAATTAAACATACCCCAACCCTCCACACCGTTTACCGCAATTGATATGGCAAATCCACGTGTTTCCAGCGACTCTTTGACAATGGCGGCCAGCACAGGCTCATCCTCAACTAATAATACTTTGATCTTTTCCATCATTGCGGAAATTCAAGTGTAAATGTGCTTCCCTGATTAACTTTACTTTGAACGGATATTTTTCCTTTTAAAACGCCCACAAGTTGCTTAACATAATTCAACCCAAGCCCATAGCCTTTTACATCATGCTCATCTCCTGAGTCAATTCTGTAAAATTTATCAAATATCAGCGGCAGGTGATAATCCTGCATCCCCTTACCATTGTCCGCAATTTGGAGTTGCCAACCATTTACCAGCGGATTGATAGTGATTTGGATATCTACCCGTTCATCAGCATATTTCAGTGCATTATCAACCAGGTTTGATATGATGGTATCAATTATAAAGCTATCGGTGCTGACGGAAGAAACGGGCAAATTAGATTCTAAATGAAAGGTTCCTTTTTCATTCAGACTAAACCTTTGCAGAACCTGACTTATTAAAACAACAGGATCAACATTTTCATAATGCGCCAATTTAATTTTATGCTCATATTGGGCAATTTGCAATATCCGGTCAACATTTTCCTCCAACTTGTTTAACACAACTGCATTTATTTGCAGATGGCGTTCCAATCGCTCCGGTTCTGCCGCTGCGCCAAAATTGGATAGTGCTTCATTGGACGATTTTAAAATGGAGATTGGTGTCCTCAGTTCGTGCGTTATGTTATTAATAAATTCATTTTTTATACCATCCAGTTTCAATTGTCTTTTAATGATGATGCCCATATAAAAAATACTGCCCGCCGATAAAATGATCAACAGCAATGAAAATAAGGCCGGAACAATGTTTTGTTTTAACAGCGCATAATTTTCATTCAACAACACAGCTTCCAATATCACCGGCGATTTATAAAAGCTAATGGCAGCAGCTATCTTCCCCGGAGGTACAGTAGTTTGATTTTTTAAAATGATGAGCTTGAAGCTGGCATTTATATTTTCAATCAGCAATTGTTTTTTAAATATACGGTTAAGCGTGTCGAGCGACAGCGGCTTATGCAATTGCTGCGATAACAGTCGGGCCAAAAGATTATTTACTTCGGGGATGTTTTTCTTATCGACGGCCACAGTTAAAAATTTCGCGGTGAACCGCTCAATGACGCCAGTCGTATCCAGCGCCACCATATCAATATTAGGAATGGTCCGCAAAAAAAAGCTGAGATATGGCGATTTTGCCTTTAACGAGGTAGGGAGTTCATTTTGCTGCAGTTGATATTCATTTATGCTTTTTTCGAGCGCATAATTAGCAGTTTTGATAAAATTGCGCTCGCCTGTTTTGTAACTGTTATACACCCAATATACCTGGAACAGAATTATTGCGCCGCCGGTTATGGCGGCAATTGCGAAAATAAACCGAAGTCGTTTTCTTTCCATACAAACAAATATAAACCAAAATAATACGTGCCATTGCCCAGTTAACTTTAGTTAACACTATTCTTTTAAGCGTTAACACTGGCGCTTCCAAAAGCAGATAATTTTGGCATTGTAAAAAAACATCAAATGAAAAAATATCTTTTAACAGCTTTATTAAGTTATGCAGTTATGATAGCCGCTGCACAAAACAAACCTGACAATACAAAATACCTCCTCCCCAACGGCGCTATCGTTACCGCTGATAAACTTGATAGCGTAAATAAATCATGGGGAAACAAGGGCTACCTGATGAATCATGATGACAAAAACCCTAATGAAGTCCATATTTCACCAATGACGGATGCGTTTTTAAAAGAAATGGCCGAAAGAGAGGCCAGCCTGAAACAAATGTTAAACCAACCTGCGCCCGATTTTAAACTAACTGGCCTGTCGGGAAAAACCTGGACGCTGGCAGACTTGAAAGGGAAAACGATTGTACTTAACTTTTGGTTTACCAGCTGTGTACCATGCCTGGAGGAAATGCCAAAGTTAAATGAGGTAGAAAAGAAATATGCTTCAAATAACATTGTGTTTTTTGCTTTTGCGCTTGAGGACAACGGAACCTTAAAAAACTTTTTAAAAACCCATACCTTTAATTACACCATATTCTCCCAAACCAAAGAAACTGGTAAAGCCTATCATGTTTCAAACTATCCCACATCAATGGTGATTGATCCATCAGGAATTATCAGGTTTCTGCATCTTGGCGGAAATAATATTGTAGCTGAATTAAGCTCAGCGATTGAGTCCGCGCAAAAAATATAGCGTTATATCATCGGGAAACATTATTTCATAAGCGTAAACTAGCTTTTGGCTTTAAGCTGAAAGCTTTTTATATTTCAGGTCGAAGCTTACGGCTTCGACTTGCGGAGAGGCATTACGGCGTAAACAATTTCCAGTGACCTTCAGAAACCACTTCAACAACACCGTCAACTACTTTGATGGCGGTTTGATCGTCAATAGCATACACGGGTACCGATATTTTTGCGGCCCATTTTTCTGCATTAGTTATTGAGGCGCTTACATGTTGTTTATTGTCCAGGTGCGGAATAATGGCAAAGTCAACCAAGCCTGCCCCATGGGCCGTAATTAGGTTCATACTTATCTCCTCTTCCTGGGCGGTAACGAAAACTACGTTTTCTGAGCTTAGCGGTGTGCCGTTTCCGCCACGGGGCCTGCTGTAGGTTTCGGCAAAAGTGGTGCTGGCAGCTATACTTCCGGCGCTTACGCCCACGTAAACCATTTTTTGCAGCAACGATGGCAACAGATCCGCCAGGCCGGATTCCCGCAGCCAGTAGCTTAAATATATTGGATCGCCACCCCAAACCAGCAGCGCATCGGTTTCCAGCACTGCTTGCATCCAAATTTCTTTTTGAATACTGGGCAACGCAGTAAGTTCCAGTAGTCCTATTGATTTCCAGCCCAGGTTACAAAACGGAGATTGCGTATTGCCGCTGATAGGGTTCCAAGCATATCGGGCACCAAAGGCAAATGGATATATTGCTGTAGGAATAAACAGGGCGTTTGATTCGGCTATTGGTTTGCCCAAAAGCTCAACCAGCGCATTTTGAATACTCTGGTTGCTGATTCCGTTGGAAGTGAGGAGAAGCCTCATATTACGTGAGTTTGATCAGTAAAAGTGGATGGTATTATTTCATACAATATTGTAAAAAAATCTCACTGTTTTCGTTAGTCCGGATTTGTAATCCTGGACTAAAAAACAAGGGATTTGCAATCCTAGAGACCAATCTTTTCCGTGGATTACAAATCCACGTACATCGAGTCCAGGATTATAAATCCGGACTAACGGAGGAGGACGGAATTGCAAACTGCTACTGCATACTGCTAACTTTTTACTCGCTTCGCAAGCTGGCTACCGGGTTGGCCAATGCCGCCTTGATGGATTGAAAGCCTATGGTTATCAATGCAATAATCACCGCCGTAATTCCGGCAGCAGCAAATACCCACCATTGCATCTCAATATGATATTGATAGCCTTTGAGCCAGGTAAACATTTTCCAGTAAGCAAGCGGGAAAGCCAATGCGCACGAAATGATCACCAGTATCAAAAAGTCTTTGGAAAGCAATGTTGTTACACTCGCTACACTGGCGCCTAAAACTTTGCGTATGCCTATCTCTTTTGTTCGGCGCTCCGCGGTATAGGCTGCCAGGCCAAACAGTCCCAAACAGGAAATAATAATTGCCAATGCAGCAAATACCCTCGAAAGCTTGCTCACCAGCATTTCGCTTAGAAACATATGGTTAAACTGGTCGTCCACAAAACGGTAATCAAACGGGTAAGCGGGGTTATCTTTTTTCATCACTCCCTGTATAGCGGCTAAAACTTTTTCTGTATTGTCAGTAGGTTTTATGCGCACGTACATTACGGTGGCTTCTTTTGGGGCAGTGCTAAAAAACATAACCGGGTCGGGTTTGCCATACATATCGCCGTATACATAATCATTTACCACACCTACTACGGTGGCGGTAGTGGTATCACCTTCGCCGTGCACAGTTTTCCCTATCGTGCTGCCGCTACCCATCAGTTTCGCCATGGTTTGCGTAATCACCATACGAATTGGCTTTCCGGTATCTGTAACCGTTAAATTTCTGCCTTCAATAATTTTCAGGCCCGATGTCGCCATAAATTCAGGAGTAACATAGCGTTGTGATATCAATACTTTTGAACCCGGCGGCTTACCTGCCCAGGTAAGGCCTGAAGTATTGTTGCCGCCATAGATAATAGCATGATCAGCCAAAGCAACGTTTTGTATAAAGCCCGTATTTAAAAGATCTTGTTTTATCGGGTAAAATTTTGCGCTCATCTGGCCCTGCAAGTCCATCTCTATCAGGTTATCTTTATCAAACCCCAGCCGTCTGCTTTTAATATGCTGTATTTGCTGAAAAACGATGACTGTGCTGATGATTAACACAATGGATGCTGTAAACTGCAATACCACCAGGCCCTTACGGATAAAAGAAGCCATGCTATCTTTCAATTTAAGACCTTTGAGCACAGATACCGGGTTAAATGATGAAAGATATAGAGACGGATAGCTGCCGGCAATTAAGCCGCAAACTATGGTAATTAATAATAAAACAAGCAGGTGATATGGATTATTTAAACCGATCACCAATTGTTTTTGCACAAGCGTATTAAACGGCTGTAAAGCAATGGATACAATAAGCACCGCAATAACTGCTGAGATAAATGAGGTAAATATAGATTCGCCGATAAACTGGGCGATCAATGACTTTTTGCCTGCTCCCAATACTTTACGTACACCCACCTCGCGGGCACGTTTTTCGCTACGTGCGGTAGCCAGATTCATGAAATTAATACAGGCTATGAACAAGATGATCCAGGCTATTACAGTAAATAACCGCACATATTCTATCTGGCCGCCACCGGTAATCTTGCCATCTTTAAAATCGTCATACAGGTGCCAGTCGTTCATACCAAACAAAAATGCATGCCCTAATGCTGTAGGCACCCGCTTTTGTATGTAGTTATATAATTGTTTATTAACTGTTTCAACATTGGCACCGGGTTTCAGCTCCACATAGGTGTTTAGGGATTGATTGCCCCAACTTTTTAACCACGGGCTCTGATCCCAATATATTTTAAAGGGCATTAACCACTCAAACTGCAGGCTCGAATTAGCAGGTATATCTTTTAGTACTCCGGTAACCACATAATCCTGCTTATTATCAACCTTGATGGTTTGCCCGATAACGTTTTTTGTATTGCCAAAAAACTTCTTAGCGGTTTTTTCGGTAATCACCAATGACCGTAGCTGTGAAAATGCGGAGGCGGCATTACCCTGTACAAAAGGCAAAGTAAACATGCTGAATAAGGAGGTTTCCACATATTTACCCGCAGCAAAAAATGATCGGTCGCCTTTTGCAAATAACAGAGAAGTTGTGCCTTCATTGCTGCGGCAGGTATTAGCAACGCCCGGTAATTCTTCTTTCATGGCAACCCCCATCCCACCCGGGGTCGACGACTCCGTAAAAACATAAGTATCATATTGCTGATTCTCTTCAACCAGGTATAGTTGGTCTTTTTTTAGGTTGACGGCGTCATAATGTACCTCATCCTCCACCCATAAAAAAATCAATGAGGCGCAGGCTATACCTACTGCCAAACCAAAAATATTCAGGAAACTATAAGCCTTATTCTTATTGAGGCTTCTTATGGCTGTTTTAAAGAAGTTTTGTAACATGGCGTTGATTCATTAGTTCAATTGTTCATTAGTTTATTAGTATCAGCTTAAAATAGGGCGCAAACTATCAACTGCATACTGCCAACTTTTTTTACTCGCTTCGCAAGCTCGCTTCGAGAGCCGTAGCTCACTCCGAGCGAAGGCTCTTTACCGGGTTTGCCAGTGCAGCCTTTACAGATTGAAAACTTATGGTTATCAATGCTATAAATATAGCTCCAAAACCAGCCAGGGCCACCACCCACCATTGCATATTTTGCCGGTACGCAAAGCTTTGCAGCCACTTTTGCATGGCCCACCAGGCTATTGGCGCGGCAATAACAATGGCAATAAATACCAGTTTTATAAAATCTTTTGACAGCATACCGGCTATGTTGGATACATTGGCACCTAATACTTTGCGCACACCAATTTCTTTTGTACGCTGTTCGGCAGCGTAGGCAGCCAGGCCAAATAAGCCCAAACAAGCTATAACAATAGCCAATGATGTAAAAGCAATGGAAATAGTGCCCATACGCTGCTCTGACCGGTAGATGGCATCAAAATCCTTATCCATAAATGAATAGCTAAACACCTGGTTAAGCGATATACCCGTCCATTTATTTTTAACCTGCGTCAGCAAACCCGGGATATCTGCCGTATTGATGCGGATAGTCATGATGCTTGTTCTGCCCGGAGCGTAATAAATGGCCAATGGAGGTACATTTTCCCTCAGCGATTTAAAATTAAAATCCTTCATCACCCCCACAATGTGCAGCTTGTTGGTTTTTGTAAGCTGGCTATTTGCCGGCGAATACACAAACTGCCCCACAGGGTTTGAATACCCAAACAGTTTTGCAAAAGCCTCATTTATAAGCACGGCAGATGAATCTGTGGCCATATCCTTCGAAAAATTTCTGCCGGCTACCATTTTTATATCCAGCGTTGGAATATAATCCTCATCCACATTCCACCAATGAGATAGTACAGCGCCTTTCTGATCAATAACCGGACTTTTAAAAAACGAGCTGGTATTATCGATGGCAACATCTGTGGGCGACGAATTACTAAGCGAAACACTTTGCACGCCGGCCAGTTGCTTTACTTCCTGTTTAAAGGTGTTTGCAGCATTACCAAGCGTCCATATGTTTTTTACGATCAACACATGGTCGCGCTTATACCCGATATCTCTGTTCTGAATATATTTTAGCTGATTGTAAATAACCAGGGTGCCTACAATTAAAAAAATAGAAATGGAAAACTGAAATACAACCAGTACGCTGCGCAATGTTCCGCCTTTAAAACCGGCGGCCAGTTTTCCTTTCAGCACGGCTATCGGCTGAAAGCCTGATAAAAAAAAAGCCGGATATGAGCCCGCCAAACAGCCTATTACAATAATGATAATAAACAATGCCGGTGCAAGCCAGCCTAATATCTGCGGTGTTACCACCAACTCCTTGCCCGATAATTGGTTAAAAAACGGTAAAAGCGACCAGGCTGCAAATACGGCAATGATGGTACCCACCAATGTTACAATGATGGATTCTGTTAAAAATTGGGCCACCAGGTATTTTCGCGGCGAGCCCAGCACCTTGCGCACACCAACCTCGCGGGCACGGTTTGCAGACCGCGCGGTTGAAAGGTTCATGAAATTAACGCAGGCTATCAGCAATATAAATATGGCAATTGCCGAAAAAATATATACATAAGCTATATCGCCGTTGGGCTCCAACTCATCAAGCATGGCCGATTGCAGGTGGACATTTTTAAGCGGGATAAGTGTAAATCTCAAATAATTGCCACTTTTTTCAAATGCCGCAAAATCCATATGAATGGCGCTTTGCATTTGAGGCCCGGCATGCCTGTGCATAAATTCCGGGAGCTTTGCTGCAAGGTCTTTGTAATCGGCACCAGGTTTTAGCAAAATATAAGTGTTAAAATTGTTGCCCAGCCATGAATTATCGTTGCTTTCTTCCAGAATGGTAGGCATCGACATAAAAAAATCAAAGTGAAAATGCGATTGCTGGGGGATGTTTTTAATTACAGCGGTTATTTTAAACGGCGATGTATCGTTAAAAGTTAAAACCTGGCCCACCACATTTGTTGTACCAAAATATTTTTTCGCCACATCTTCGGTTATCACTACGGTATGCGGCGCAGTTAAAGCGTTAGCCGTATTGCCGCTGATCACCGGCAGGGTAAATACATCGAAGATAGAATTGTCGGCATAAACCATCCTGTCTTCCTGTATGTTTTGGGCGCCTTTTTTTACCTTATTGCCGCCCCGGTCCCTCAATCTTGCAACCTGTTCAACCTGGGGAAATTCGGCTTTCAGCGCGGCAGCAGCAGCTGGTGGTGTTATAGCATACGTATTTTGCACGCCGCCAAATTTTATCTCCTCATTTAAACGGAAAACGCTATCGGCTTTAACGTTATACCGGTCATAGCTTACTTCATCAAAAACATAAAACACAATGAGCAGGCAGGTAGCCAGGCCTAAAGCAAGCCCGAAAACGTTAATAAAGGTGAACCCCTTATTCTTCATTAAACTGCGGAAAGCTATTTTTATAAAGTTCTTTATCATCTGCTGAAAATATTAAATTAATATTCAATGCCGATGTAAGCGGCTAAACATTATGCCACACCGACAAGTAATTGATTATCAATTAAATTACGATCAGAAAGCTATTGATATTGTATCAAAAACGAACAACAAGCGTGCTCTTTTGGTACATCAATTTTTGAGGCGAGTCTCTTAGTTCGGACAAAGCCCTATGTCACGTAACCGGTAAATTCTGCGTCTTCGTTCTGCTGTGTAAGATTAGCAGGCGAAAAATTAAGATATTCACACTCACGATGAAAAAAGATGAAATTGTTGCAGACTGGCTGGATGCCTGGAACTGCCACGACATTGAACGGATAATGGCACATTACGCCGAAGATATTGAGTTTATCGCTCAAACGGTTGTTAAAAGATGGGGCAAAGCCGATGGAAAGCTTGTGGGCAAAGCCGAATTACGAAAGCATTTTGAAAAAGGTTTAGAGTTGGCGCCTGAAATTCATTTTGAGGTCGATCAGATTTTATGGTCACCCAATGGTTATGCTGCACTTTATCGCCGTGAAAATAACAACCAGGTTTTAGATGCTGTGGAGCTGAACGCCGAAGGATTGGCTATTAAAGTAACCGCGTATTATTTACTAAGCCAGGCCTGAAAACGAGAGCATTCCGTCTGATGTCACTGCGCGCTCACGCCTGAAAACGATAAGCATCGGGCGAAATACCCGTCCACCGTTTAAATGCCCTTGAAAATGCACTTAATTCATTATAACCCAGCATCCAGGCTATTTCCTTAATAGCGTGACCACCTTGCTTTAATGCCTGCACTGCCAGGTACTGCCGTGCATTATCAGTTAATTGCTGAAAACTCACTTCTTCATCTTTTAACCGGCGTTGTAAAGTTCTTGGACTGATATTAAAATTAGCGGCAATTTCCTCCAATGATAATATGCCCAAATAAGCATTGGCAATCAAATGGCGATTAATCTTATTGGCAAATCCTTCTTCCCTGGCTTTTGTTCCTATAAACAATTGTATCTTTTCTTTAAAAAGTTTCTGTAGCTCAACCGCAAGGGCGGCAAGATGATTTTCGTATACGAAAATCCATCTTGCTGCATTCTGACGAATGCAGAACTGGCCTTGCGAAACTGCTGCGCAGTTTGGTTAATGGTTTCTAATTGAGTTTGTAGATGGTCAACTTTGGCCGGAATGTTGGCGGCCGGGTTCCGTTTGGTTCAGCGGAATAAATGACCTGAGTAGCTGGCGTATCTTTTGCCGTGGCTCTTGCCGAATGCGTTTGATCTTTGGGTAATATTGGCCGTTGAATTTACGGCCTTTGAGTTTGGTGTTGGTTTCCATTGCTATCGATTTGATGAACAAAGGTGGATAGCATCGATTTTGAGATTGGGGTAATATTCGGTAGTACTGTGAAATATTTAAAATCGTCTAACTTTATAAAATGAAAAATATCCTGAACGATTTATCTACTTTATTTGATGAAGCTAAACAAAGAGTAGAATTTGAGTTTGTAATGACCTTGATTAATTATCGAGGCATGGGGAAAGAAGATGTAACTAACCTTTATGAATGGTTCGATGCAATAGAGATGTATAAAAAGTTTTATTTAGAATTTTCAGGTAAAGAGAAAACAAGAATTGGCACTTTGCTCTATTCGACTTTTTTTGAAAATAGTGATTTTTATAATATAATAGGCAGTCTTTGTAAAGTAAAATTAGGGTATAAGGGATCTTCGTACCTCTACTATAAAACAAAAAAATATGAGCGGTTGCTCGGTACAGGTGAAAAAATAGAATTGATTTTAGAACTATTGGCTGATTGTAAAAAGGAGCATATCATTCAATTTTTTCAGGAAAACCATTTTAAAGAAATAAGAAACACTTTCTTTCATTCAGCTTACTCACTCATTGACGATGAGTATATCCTCCAAGACAGTGAGGCAATAATTATAGATCGAATAGGTCTTTACTCTTTCAATGTCAACACATTTCTTTATCCTAAAATCAATAATATCATTGCTTTTTTTGATGAATTTAAGCGGCTTTATAACGGCGCGTTTTTGTCCTATCAGGAAGATAAAGAAGTATTCGCATTGTTTCCCGGCCCTACCACCGCTACAATTTTTGGTTCAGTCAAAGGCATCAAGGGAGTTGAAATTAAAAATACCGCTTCATTCTATGGGGTAATGGCTCATTCTGGCATTTACTACGATGATAATTATGATATGTGGATGGCTAAAAACATAAGGTTCGATTTTCCTCAAAAAGAAACCATTGAAATTGGTGACGAATTAAGTAGATATGAAAGCAAAGAAAATATCAGCAGAAGTAATGCTGAATTTCAGAATTTGATTGATCGAATTAAAGAAAGAAATAGACCGGAAGAAATTGAACGAGCCACGGCTATATTGTTAAAATATGGAAGTGCGAGAGATCAACAGATGGCAGAGGAACAAAACCAGCACAAAAAAAAGAGCCTGTATCCTGGCATTTTGTATTATTACAAATTAGCATTAGAAATAGGCAATGCATATATAAAGGTTGATGAGTTGACAAAAAGGATTAAAGAATTAGAGGTTTAAGGTTATTTATTCTTTTTATCGACGGCGTCGCTTTTTAAAATTACTGTTTTATACGGGACAACTCTTTTGTATTTGCTTACTGTGTCTATCAACCGATTGAGGTTTGAATCTAAGTGTTCGATTTTAATTGGATTAGCTATTTTAATAGTCGGGTCAGGCTGTTTTAAAAACAGTAAAGAAATGCAGAAGCAACTTACCAACGATGCAGTTAAAGCATTAGCGGTCTTAAATGCATTATAAGAATGCAGAAGATTTGTACCCTTTATGTTATTTAATTTTTTATTGACTTGAAGTCCATGCAACAAATCTCTGATAACCTCACTATTAAATTCAGATACGGAATTGGTCTGCAAGTTTAATACATTTTTTGCCGATGGGGTACTGTAAGGAAAATCTGTAATCTTAAAGTTTTTAAGTGCGTTATTTATGGTCAGCATATAACATAGAAATGCTAAAAGCAATAATATTAGTAATAGGATTTTTACCCATATAGTTACACCTGAAACTTTGTCGATTAACAGGGGGACGAATAAACTTAGAAGCGAAAAAATTATCCCAGTTTGTGATATAAGTTGTGAAGTCTTAGCTTCAATTAAAGTAAGTCGGCCATTTTCATCTTCGTTTAACCTGTTTAGGTAAGTTACATGTGCTTCACCTGTTTTATCATCATTGACCTGTAAATAATCAGATGAATTATAGTCTGGAACAGTGTTCCGTACTGCAATAGGATATAATCCCAGGGGTCGTAAAATCTTCTTTAGTTTTTCCCACATTTTAAAAGACGAATAATTGCATCTGATATTAATTGTCCGGTTTCATTTTCTATCCATACCCACTGCCCGTTAGGATTAATCTCTAAAAATACGTATTGTCCTGACTTTGTTTTTATTAAATCGATAGCTCCAAAGCTTAAATTAAGTTTCCTCACGATCTCAATACATAACTCTTTAATGTAATCGGGTATCGCTATCTCGCTAAATGAAAGTTTTTTTCGTCGCCAATCCGTAAGTGTTTCGTTTTCGGTTTGTGAATATACTGCGGCTGGAAATACATCATTGCCAACAACAGTTATTCTTAATTCGTAATCCTTTTCAATATTCTCCTGAAAAATGCAAGGCGTCAAATCAAACTCGTCAATTCTATTTATTAAATCTTCATTCACCTTATTTGTAAAAATAAATGAAGCGTTATTTTTATGATTTATTCTTGTTTGAGCAATAGGTTTAATGATTATATTTTGTTTGTGATCGTAAAAAAAACTTACTAATTTTCTTTTATCATTGGTAACTAATGTCGCTGGTAAAATGAATCCAATCTCTTGCGCAGTCTTCAATTGAAGTAATTTATTTTCTGCTTGATATACTGCGTAGGGATTGCTTATCCAATTTGAATCTATAATTGAAAATAGATTTTTTGAAAAATCTTCAATTTCTTTCAATAAAAATAACTTACGATCGGTTGGTATATTATTTAGCTCCGGTAATTTGGTACGCCGAAACCAAACAGATTTATAATTGCGTTCTCCTAATAATGAATAGCTAAAATCCTTATCAAAAGAAATAGTGTGGGGATAATCTAAAATATCTTCGCAATTAAATCTCTTATAAGGAACATTGTTTTTATTTAGCTTATTAATTATATAATCAGCTGTAAAGTCTGTCTTGTGAGTTATAATAAGAATCATAAACTAACGAGGGTCGGAATCGCTAACTTCCGTATAATCCCTTGTATGAGTTTGAGTTTCAAGCAAAGAATGTATAGATGCTATATCTCGGTCACTGTCAGAGCCTTCTAAACTTGCGAATGTTCCTGTTTCAGTTACCATAATGGCATTAAATCCACTTTTATCAGAATCAGTATCTTCGCTATCATCTTTTGTTCCAGTTTCCGTTATCAAAAAAGAATTAAAATCATTTCTATCAGAATCAGCGCCCTCACCATCTGCTTTTGTAAATGTTTCTGTTTCCATTGAAATATTATCGATAGCAGGCAATCCAGTATTTTTATCAATGTTTAAGTTTAGTTCATCATCATATTCGATCATAGAATAATCATGTGATTCTCCGGTAGGTGATTCTTGGAACTCTAAAATAAGTGGTTTCATAATCGATTAAGATTGAAAATTAAAGATACGAATATCAAATAATAAACTTCAGTAATACTGTTGTTTCCTCAAATCATAATTTAATATGTAAAGACAATTGCATCCTAATTGGATGTGAGATGAGTAAGGAAAATGCTATATATCGGCTTCAAGATATAGAAAAAAAGAATATAAATTTCGTCGAAAACCCTGTTGAAAATGAGGAAAATAGCGATAATTTTCGTAAATTAATAGCTGAGATTATTGTAGAAATTATTATAAAAAAGAAGAGAAATGGATGCGATAGGGTATATAAGAATAAGTAAGAAAGATCAATCAGTTCACTCGATAGACTACCAGGAAAAGAACATTCGAGATTATTGCGAATACAATCATATTGTACTTGGGTCAGTTTTTGTTGACGACGGTGCATCAAGCTATACTTTTGACAGACCTGATTACAAAGCACTTGAAGACTTTATAAAGCAACATAAAGGAAAGGTAAAGTACTTGATCGTACTTGATCATGACCGCTTTAGCCGTAATTTACCTGAAGCATTGCAAAAAATCGAACAATTAGAAAAGAAGTATGGCCTGAAAGTTATAGCGACGAGTGAGCCACTGGATATTGACACATCAGACCCATCAGTGTTTCTTTTAAGGGCCTTTAAATACTTGATCGCTAATCAGGAACTGTTGACGATTCGGCGCAGGGCAAAGTTAAGTGCACGTCACGCACAAGAGTCTGGCCGGTATTTGAATAAAGCACCGTACGGTTACTTAAATGGCAGACAACCCGATGGTAAGATGATATTAGTCATAGATGAAACCAAAGCCTACATTGTTCAAAAGATTTTTCGTGATTACTTGGCGGGTGTGCCACGTTATTTAATACACAAAGAGATAAGGGACTTGGGTTTCCCTCAAAGTGGTAATGGCGCAATATTTAGAATTTTGATCAATCCCTTGTATGCAGGTCTTGTAAGAGTCGTAGCAAGTGGTAAAAACCCTGAAAAAATCATTAAGGCCATTCATCAGCCGGTCATATCAGAAACACAATACTGGCGAACGCAAGAAATGCTTGGACTTACCAAACGGGCAATGAAAACCCAACCCAAAGATGAGTTTCCGTTAAAAGGTATTTTAAAGAGCCCTTGTTGCGGCCAAAGCATGACAGCAGGTTGGAGTAAGGGTAAGAACAAATACTACCTATATTATCGTTGTATCAAGCATAGCAACGTTAATATTTCGGGTGCTCTGCTTCATGAACAGTTTAGTAAGCTTTTGATCAATCTTAGTTTTACGCAAGAGGCAATTGATGAAATAGTAACAGAGGTAAAGAGCGGTTTAAGTGCGATGAATATCAACCGTAACAAGGAGTTAAAGGTGGTGACGGATCAATTAGAAAGGCTTGAAGAAAAGATCGATAGCGCGGAAAAGAAGCTAATGGACGATACAATTAATGGCGCGACTTACAAGAAATGGAACAAAAAGTTCATTGCAGAAAAAGGGCAATTGCTTAAACGCAAAGATGAGTTAGACGGTGATTTGGAGGATTATATCAATCAGGAACTACTTGTATTACCTTATATGCTCAATTTGCCGAGCATTTTTGAAGATTCTTCTATCAATCAACAGCATGCTATTTTAAACGAGGTGTTCAAACGTGGTCTCACATTTAGAGAGGGTATGTTTAGAACACCTTGGATACATGATGAGTTTGAGCATAACCTACTGAAATTAAAACAATTAAGGCTGCTCGAAATCGAACAGCCTCATGATAATTCCAATGGAATCTCTTATTGCGGAGAGGGAGGGATTCGAACCCTCGATACCCTTTTGGAGTATACACACTTTCCAGGCGTGCTCTTTCGACCACTCAGACACCTCTCCTGTTTTATTTTCGGATTGCAAAGGTAAAATAATATTGCTTTCGCCTGCAATAAAAAAACGCCCCGGCTATTTAACCGGAACGCTTCATGAAAACTTAACTCACTATACAACCATTATCTTACCCTGTCGTTATGCTTGTCACGATAAATAGCACGACTGGTATAATTTTCTTCGTGGCGCAGCTGCCTGCGTTCGGCATAGGTTACATGTCCGCTGGCTTTGTATGCCATCTTTTGGTTTCTTATGCGCCGCTCATCATTACGCAGATGGCGGGTTTCGTTACGAGTGAGTTCTCCGCTGCGTACGCCCTGGTTAATTCTGCGATTTTGATTGTGCTCCCTGCGATTAATAACCGGGGTGCGGGTTTGTGCCTGGGCCATTGAGGTAAACGCCATTATGGCTATTAATAAACCTCCAAATATCTTGATTTTCATTATTTTATCATTTAGTGTTGTTATAGTAATAGAGTAAAAACTCAGCAATTGGTTTAATCAAATTTGAAATATAGTAGAGGTGTTGGGAGCATATGCCCCCTCTAAATCTCCCCCGGCTGGGGAGACTTTAACTTCACCTGCTTTCCTGTTTTTTTTAAGTCCTCCCTACCGGGAGGATTTAGGTGGGGCTTAACTTTGCCTTCCACCGTCATTACATCAACATAAATTCACCAGCCATTAATGCAGATAAATAATTTTAACTTATGTTTGCTGTTGAATGCTGCTATAGCGGCCTTATACACTAAAAGCATGTATTGTTTCAATGCTGAGCATCAACGAGATTAAGAAACCCATCGCTGCTGATATTGACGTTTTTGAAGGAAAGTTCAAGTCTTCCATGCAAAGCTCAGTGCCACTGCTTGATCGTATTACCCATTATATTGTTAAGCGCAAGGGCAAGCAGATACGGCCCATGTTTGTATTTTTTTCGGCCAGTATTTGCGGCGGCATCAATGAGTCCACCCACCGCGGGGCTGCCCTGGTTGAGCTTTTGCATACTGCCACATTGATACATGATGATGTGGTTGATAATTCTTATCAGCGTCGCAGTTTCTTCTCTATCAACGCGCTCTGGAAAAATAAAATAGCTGTTTTAGTGGGCGATTTCCTATTGTCGAAAGGCCTGCTGCTATCTATTAAGAACGATGACTTCAGGTTTCTGAAAATAGTATCCGAAGCCATGCGCCAGATGATTGAGGGCGAGTTGCTGCAGGTAGAAAAAGTACGCAAAATGGATATCGAGGAGCCTATTTATTACGAGGTGATCAGGCAAAAAACAGCTTCATTAATTGCATCGTGCTGCGAATGTGGTGCTGCTTCAGCAGATGCCGATGATGCTACTATCGAAAAAATGCGCCTTTTTGGTGAAAAGATTGGCATAGCCTTCCAGATTAAGGATGATATGTTTGATTTTGGTACCGATGATGTTGGCAAACCACTGGGTATTGATATCAAGGAGAAAAAAGTAACCCTGCCTTTAATTTATTCGCTTAACAATAGTCCGTCGAAGCTTAAAAAGGAGATGATTAACCTGGTTAAAAACCATAATGATGATCCTGAAAAAATAGCCCGCATTATCCGTTTTGTAAAAGATACCGGCGGATTGGAATATGCCGAAACCCAAATGAAGAAATACCAGGATGAAGCCTTTGAAATACTCAACACATTTCCCGAAGGCGAGGCCCGGACCGGACTGGAACAATTGGTACGCTTTACAACCGAACGCAACAAATAATTAATGCAAAGTGAATTAATTTTCATTTCGGCCTTTATAATTTTTATCCTGATAATGCTTGCGCTTGATCTGGGTCTGTTTGGCAGCACCAGCAAACCTGTTAGCATGAAAAAGGCAGGCATTATGAGCCTGGTTTGGGTCAGCTTTGCACTGGGCTTTTACTTCTTCCTGTTTAACTACGGTTACCTGCTGCACCATGTAGATAACTTTGCCACGCTGCAGCAAATTAATACCGACAACTTCCATAACCTTAAACTTAACCCGGCCGATTTTACCGGTAGCTTAAACCTGTACCAAAAAAACCTGGCTACTGAGTTTATTACCGGCTATGTGGTTGAATATGCCTTATCTGTCGATAATATATTTGTTATTGTACTGATATTTACCGCCTTTGCTGTGGAGCCCAAACACTACCACAAGGTTTTGTTTTGGGGGATAATTGGCGCCATTATTATGCGCTTTGCCTTTATCTTTCTTGGAGCTACGCTCATCAGTCAGTTTCACTGGATACTTTACCTGTTTGGCGCCTTTTTGGTGTATACCGGTGTAATGATGTATGTAAACCGTAATGCAGAGGAAGAAATTGATCCCGAAAACCATACCATAGTAAAATTTGCTTCCAAATATTTTTCCGTTCATCCGCATTTTGCAGGCGACAAATTTTTCGTCCGCATGGATCATAAAAAATATATCACCCCGCTCTTTTTGGTACTACTGATTATTGAAGTTACCGATCTTGTTTTCGCAGTTGATTCCATCCCGGCCATATTTTCGGTTACTAAAGATCCTTATATCGTTTTCTTCTCCAATATCTTCGCCATACTGGGGCTGCGCTCCATGTTCTTTTTGCTGGTGAATATTATTGATAAATTTCATTATCTTAAAATTGGTCTGGCAGCTCTACTAACCTTTATCGGCCTAAAAATGCTGGGCGCCAATTATGTCGACAGGATTGGCCTCGATACTACCAATTCCCTGTTGGTTATTTTGGCTATACTGGTAATCAGTATCGTTGCTTCTTTACTTTTTCCCAAAAAAGTCCACGAGGCCGTTAAATAGGTATTGTTTCAACACACCCGGTTCGGCGGTCATTGTCACGTCAAAATTAAAAAACCAATCTGCTGTGCGGTCTCTCTTATCTCTCACACAATCTTCTTACCTTAGTAAATGCAATTTTTCAGCCTGTTTAAATTTACTTTTTTTGATATTCTTGATGTAGTACTGGTCGCCATTCTTATTTACCAGTTATACAATTTAATAAGGGGCACTATTGCAGCTAACATTTTTATAGGCCTTGCCATTGTATTCTGTTTATACTACGTGGTAAGGGGTTTACAAATGCGTTTGCTTACCGGCATACTGCAGCAATTTGTAAATGTGGGCATCATTGCTATCATTATAGTCTTTCAACAGGAAGTGCGGCGATTTTTATTGCTGGTTGGTAAAAATGCTTCCCTGCAGCGAAACAAAGCCTGGTGGCAGTATTTTTTTGGCAAAGCCGAAGCCGAAAAGGACAATTACGCCCGTATTAAACCCATTATTGATGCCTGCAAAAGCATGAAACAAACCCGCACAGGAGCACTAATTGTTTTTGCCAAGTATTACGATGAACAATTTTACCAAAACAGCTGTGAGGTAATTGAGGGCAAAATATCCAAACGCCTGCTCGAAAGTATCTTCCAAAAAAACAGTCCGCTGCATGATGGTGCCGTTGTAATTGCGGAGAATAAAATAAAATCGGCCAGTTGTATTTTACCGCTTACCGAGAAAACTGATCTGCCCGCGCAGTTTGGCTTAAGACACCGCGCCGGTATTGGCGTTACCGAAACCAATGATGCTACAGCAATCATCGTATCCGAAGAAACAGGCGAAATATCATACGCTAAACAGGGCCGTGTTAAAATGAATATCAGTTTTGCCGAGCTGGAGAAATTGCTGAATAAGGATTTTTAAAATAAAACGTTATAGCTCATATGTTTTCGTCATTGGCCAATTCATTTGATTCATTAATTGTGCTGTTTAATATAAGCATCCGATATCTGTTGTTTACCGGCTCGTTTTACCTGTTCTTTTATGTTTGGCGAAATAAACGCTACTGGTATGCCAAAATTCAGCAGCGATATCCCGAAAAGAAACACATCATTCACGAAATAAAATATTCGTTTACCACCATATTAATATTTGGTGTCGTTATACTAACCGTAATATGGGCCGGCAAACATGGCTTAACACAGGTGTATACGCCCATAAATAAATACGGCTACCTCTACTACTTTTTTAGCATAGGGTTGATGATTGTTTTGCACGACACCTATTTTTATTGGACACACCGCCTGATGCACTGGAAACCGCTCTTTAAACTGGCGCATAAAACACATCATCTGTCAACCAATCCAACACCGTTTGCAGCCTATGCCTTCCATCCTATCGAAGCGTTGGTTGAGGTTGGTATCATCCCTCTTATTGCTTTTACTATTCCCCATCATGCATCGGCTATAACCATTTTTTCGCTGTATTCTTTGCTGCTAAATGTTACCGGGCATTTGGGATATGAATTGTTTCCTAAAGGCTTTGCCAGTCATAAAATATTCAAGTGGCACAACACTTCTACCCATCATAACATGCATCACCGTTTAGTAAAATGCAACTACGGACTGTATTTTAACTTTTGGGACAGGCTGATGAAGACCAATCACCCGCATTACGAAGAATCATTTGATGCCGTTATTGAAACCCGCGAACAGGGCAAAATAAACCGGCTGGCAGAAGAAGTAGCTTTAAAATAAAAGAGGCGTCACACTAAGTGCAACACCTCTTTTAAATCTATTTCTTATGCGAATCAAGAGTTAAGAACCAAGAGTCAAGAAAATAAGCTGATAAGTCAATAGATCGTGACACAGTTATTTTACACCCTCGAAATATCTAATCAAATATGACATTAAGCAACAGCATTGCTACTTTTTCTTGATTCCTGGCTCTAATATCTTGACTCTTGATTCCCATTCTTACTATTTTGCAGCATCAATTGCCTTAGCAGCGTCATCAGCAGCTTGTGCCGATGCAGCATCATTTAGTTTTGTACGCTGCGCTTTAACATCGTTTAACAAACCGGTAATGATTGGTGCTATACCAAATTGCTTGTATTTTATACCGAAATCTTTCATAGCAGCAATTCCTTGTTGAGCATATTCAGGCTTATCAACATGACCAACCATGTTTGCAAAGTTTTTCATCATGTTAAATTGAGACTGTGGCTGCGATTTTTTGTAGGCGTCATATACATATGCCCATTGGTCACTGCCACCACTGGTAGCATAAACGGCAATAATACCCTGGGTAAGTGCACCTTTATTATCGCTCTCAAAACCTTTTGCCAGCGTTAAAGCCTGGGTTGGTTCTAATCCGTTAAGTGCCACCAAAGCAGCACCCTGTATAGCGTACGATTGGCTGGTGATGGCTTGCTTAAAGATAGGCAGGTTGCCTGATGCTTTCAGTTTACCCAACGCAGCAATAGCAGCTGCACGAACTAAAGTATTATCATCTGTTTGCGCCAGCGAAGTTAATATCGGCAATGCAGCATTATGAACGTCATCATTGCTCATATCCAGCGCTCTTATGGCTTTTATACGCAAACCGTAGTATTTATCTTTTAAAGCGCCTATTATTATTTTCTGGCCAGCTTTGTCTGATTGCTTTTTAGCTGCCGAATCGATAGCCTCTAAGCGATCAAGATACAATGGCGCATTAAAATATTGGAAAGCATATTCGTCCAGCGTTTTCTTGTCGGTTTTTGAAGCTAGTAATATTTTATCGCCGTCAACATTTACCAAATCAGGCTTTGAAGCAACTGCAAAAGTTAAAGTATCGGCCTTATTATTTAACCAAACTTTATGACGCTCTTTTTGGCCGCCTGCGTAAACATCAACAGCAATTGGCAGTTTAAATATCTGGCCATCCTGAGTTTGCTGTATATAAACTTTTTCGGTTTTTGAAGCATCATCCCATTTGTAGCTGATGTTTAATACCGGGTTACCGGCACCGTAGTACCATTGGTTAAAGTACCAGTTTAAATCAAGGCCACTGGCTTCTTCTAAAGCTAAGCGTAATTGCTGCGCTTCGCCATTTTTAAATTCGTTTGTTTTTAGGTAGATGTTAAGCCCTTTAAAGAAAGCAGCATCACCCAAATAATTACGCAGCATATTTAAAATTCTGCCGCCTTTTTGGTAAGTAACTACGTCAAAAACGTCTTCTTTGTCGTCATAGTGAAAACGCACCAGGTTTTTAGTGTTGGCGTCAGGCGTACCCAAATAGTTTTGAAGCGCCTGAAAGCTGTGCGCGTCGGCTTCATCTTTTCCATATTTGTGCTCGGCCCAAAGCATCTCGCTAAAATCAGCAAATGATTCGTTTACGGTAAGGTTACTCCAGCTTTCGCAGGTTACCAAATCGCCAAACCATTGGTGAAATAATTCGTGAGCAATAGTACTTCTGCCGGCATCATAGTTGGCATCCAGCAATTCGCGCGGTGTTTCTTGTACGTATTCGCCATGCAGGGTAGCGCTGGTGTTTTCCATTGCGCCACTCACGTAATCGCGTACCACAATTTGCGAGTATTTATACCATGGAAAATCAACCCCTAAAGTTTTTGAGTAAAACTCAATCAGCTCAGGTGTCATCCCGAAAATTTGTTTGGCATAAGGTGCATAGGCCGGTTCCAGGTAATAGTTAACCTCTTTATCGCGCCATTTATCATGATAAATTTTAAAATTACCCACCGCCATCATAAATAAGTAAGGCGAGTGCGGCAATTCCTGTTTCCAGGTATCGGTACGGGTGCCATCACCATTAACTTTCTGCGATGCCAGGCGTCCGTTCGACAGGGTTACATATTTTGCCGGAACAGTCATGCTGATCTCGTCAGTAGTTTTTTGTTCAGGCTTATCAATGGTAGGGAACCAGGCCGATGAACTTTCTGTTTCGCCTTGTGTCCATATTTGTACAGGCTTGCCTTTTTCGGTACTATCAGGATTAATAAAGTATAAACCTTTAGCATCGTTAATTGCGGCGCTGCCTTTTACATGCAGTTCGTTAGGTTTTGCGGTATAGTCAATAAAAACAGTATAGTTTTCATTGTTATGATAAACCTTATCCAGCTTAATAGCAACGGTAAGACTGTCATATGTAAATTTCAGGGGAACCAATTTACCCTCTTTTACTACCGAAATATTTTTAAGGTCCATGCCTTTGGCATCTAACCTTAAGGTATCAGTTGGGTAAAAATGCGGCTTTAAAGTAACCCATTCCTTGCCATACATGTAGCGTTTTTTGTAATCAAACCGCACATCCAGTTTGGTATGTATCAGGTCGTTGATCTTGGGTGGTGTTTCCCGGTAGATCTTCATCAATGGGTCATCCGTTTTTGCAGGCTCCTGTGCATGCGCAGGTATGCTCAACCCCGCAATAAGGCCCGTAACGATGAATGACGATAGCTTTTTAATGTTTGTCATATATTTTTTATTGAGTGTATATTTTTCCTTCTTTCATTACAAAGGATACGTTTTTCATGGTCTTTATATCTTCCAGCGGGTTACCGTCAACAGCAACAATATCAGCAAATTTGCCAATGCTGATGCTCCCTGTTTTGTCGGCTATGCCCAGCAGATCGGCAGCGCTGGCAGTGGCCGATTTAATAGCTGCCATCGGCGGCATACCGGCCTCAACCATGTATTGAAATTCCATGTAATTTTTTCCGTGATCATAAACCCCGGCATCTGTTCCAAAAGCAATTTTCACTCCTGCTTTATAAGCCTTTGCAAAGGTTTGTTGTATCTGTGTCCCCACCTCTATGGCTTTGCGCGCAATTACCGGCGGGAAATATCCCTTCACTTTTGCCGAATCAGCTACTGATTTTCCGGCGATGATGGTAGGAACATAGTAAGTGCCGTATTTAATGGCCAGTTGCATGTCCTCATCATTCATAAAGGTGCCATGCTCAATAGACGTTACCCCACCCAAAATAGCCCTGCGAATACCTTCGGCACCGTGGGCGTGGCAGGCAACCCGTAAGCCATAGTCTTTTGCGGTTTCAACAACAGCTTTTATCTCGTCAATGGTAAATTCGGCGCCTGTTCCGTTCTCACTCAAATCAAGCACGCCGCCTGTTGAAGCTATTTTTATAACATCCGATCCTCTTTTTATTTGCAGCCTTACCGCTTTGATTAACTCATCCCTCCCATCGGCTACGCCATCATCGGGGCCCATTTTATGATTAAAAGCATCATCGCGATAACCAACAGAATTATCCATATGGCCGCCGCTGGCAGAAATTGCCCTACCCGCAGTGATAATCCTAGGCCCATCAACCAAACCCTGCTGCACAGCTTTACGCAAACTGATGTTCACACCCGAACCACCCAGATCTCTAACGGTAGTAAAACCAGCCATTAAAGTACGTTTGGCATAAACAGCCGCGTGGTAGGCAATATCAGCATCGGTTAGCGTAAAAGTTTCAATCAGATTGGTTCCCTGGTTTTCCAGGTGCACGTGGCAATCAATAAGGCCCGGCATCACCGTTTTATCTTGCAGGTTAACTACCTTGTCTGTAGCGCCTCCGGATAAATATCCTTTTTCAATACCAACAATAGTTTTACCTTCAACAATAATAGTAATTTGAGTTTGGGTGGAGTTTGAAACACCATCGATGAGTTTTCCGCATTGGATATAGGTTTTTTGCCCAAATGCGGCAGAAGAAAATAGCAGAATGATAATAAAGTAAAGATTCTTTATCATGTGAAATCGGATAGTAAAAGGTCAGCTATTAAAAACTTAAAATTATTAAGTTTTCTTCTATTTAACCCTATGACTGATCAAAGTTTCTGTTTGTTACACGAAGCCTGTTTTATTTTGGCGATGAAAGCCGCCGCCCGTTCAAAACCGCACGTATATTGTTCGGATACGAACAACTGTGTTATATGTATTTTTTATTTAAGTAATTAATAATAAGCATATTACATTAATGGCATGCATTTTATATATTTAGCGTGAAGTTTTCTTTTTAAGTTTTTTGTTATGATAAAAAATTATTTGAAAGTAGCCTGGCGTAACCTGGTAAAAAACAAGGCTCATACTTTTATAAATGTTGCAGGGCTTTCAGTTGGCCTTGCATGCAGCTTGCTCATATTGTTATGGGTGCAAAGCGAATTGGATATGGATGCGTTTCATAAAAACGGCAAAAACCTGTATTCGGTTTATGAGCGCCAGTTTTATGATAATAAGGTTACTGCGCAGTATTTTACGCCGGGCCAATTGGCAACCGAACTGAAAAAAAATATTCCTGAGATAAAATACGCCACAAGTTCAACTACCGGCTTTGAGGAACGCCACACCTTTAGGGTAGGCGATAAGATACTGAAAATAGAAGGCGCCGCCGCTGATTCTGATTTCTTTAAAATGTTCAGTTATCCCCTGGTACAGGGCAACGCGCAAACCGCACTCAATAATGTTTCGGGCATAGCCATCTCCAAAAAAATGGCCGAAGATTTCTTTGGAGCTTCGCAAACAGCTATGGGTAAAACCGTTCGTTATGATAATCAGCATGATTTTATTGTTACTGCTGTTTTTGATAATATCGGCTCAAACTCATCCGAGAAGTTTGATTACATTATTAACTGGCAGGCTTACATGAAAGCCAATCCTTGGACTTTAGACTGGGATAACAACGGCCCGCTCACTTATGTACAACTGCGCGATGACGCCAATCCGGCTGTGGTTAATAAAAAGATCCAGCACTTGCTAACAAGTTACAATAAGTATGAGAAAAAGGGAATTTTCACCCAGGATTTAGCGCTGCAACGCTTTGACGAAAAGTACCTGCACGGCAATTTTAAAGATGGTGTAATTGATGGCGGCCGCATTGAATATGTACAGCTATTCAGCATAGTTGCCGTATTTATTTTGCTGATCGCCTGCATCAATTTTATGAATTTAACTACGGCCCGGTCTGTGAAAAGAGCCAAAGAAATTGGGGTCCGCAAAGCCATAGGCGCTGTAAAAAGTGTGTTGGCCTGGCAATTTATTGGCGAATCATTATTGCTTACCGGCATTGCGGTAGTAGTATCCCTGGTTTTGCTGGTTGCTTTGTTGCCACTGTTTAATCAAATCACCCAAAAACAAATTGAGCTTCCTTTTGATCAATCAATGTTTTGGGTAAAACTGATGGGCATTACATTAATCACCGGTTTGGTTTCGGGCAGCTATCCTGCTTTGTTCCTATCGTCATTCAACCCGGTTAAAGTACTCAAAGGCACCTTAAAGCTCGATTCTGGAACCGTAATATTTCGTAAGGGCTTGGTTGTTTTCCAGTTTGTACTTTCTATTATATTAATCATCGGCACTATCGTTGTATCCAGGCAGATCAACTATATCCAATCCATCAACCTGGGGTTTGATAAGGAAAACATGGTTTACATTCCGCTGGAAGGTAACCTTAATGCCCAGTATCAAGTGTTAAAAAACGAGGCGCTCCAAATGCCGGGCATACAATCCATCACCCGAACCGATTGTACGCCGACTAATATCACGCCTTCAACTATTGGTGCTCACTGGGTGGGCAAAGATCCTAACTTAAAAATATCTTTCAATAATACATCGGTAGGGTATGATTATATCAGCACCATGAGGTTGAAAATGGTTGCAGGTCGTGATTTCTCAAAAGATAACGCTACCGACTCTGCCGGGTATATTATTAATGAAACAGCTTTAAAAAGAATTGGCTATACCGACCCAATAGGCAAACCGTTTGACCAATGGGGTAATAAAGGGGTTATTATTGGGATAGTTAAAGATTTTCATTTCAACTCGCTGCACGAACAAATTAAACCGCTGATATTGCGCTTTGGAGAAAAAGATAGTGATGGCGGCTACCTGCTGCTCAGAACCCAGCCGGGTAAAACCAAAGCAGCATTAGCCAGCATGGCAACTATCTGCAAACAATTGAATCCTAATTTTCAGTTTAGCTACACTTTTTCGGATGAGGAATACAATAAGCTTTATGATAATGAGCAAATAGTAAGCAAACTGTCAGATGCCTTTGCATTTTTGGCCATCTTTATTTCATGTCTTGGTTTGTTGGGTTTAGCCATGTTTACTGCCGAGCAACGCATAAAAGAAATCGGCATCCGTAAGGTATTAGGCGCAAGTGTAAGCTCTTTGTTTGCTTTACTATCATCAGAGTTTTTATGGCTGGTGGTTATAGCCTTAATTATTGCTGCACCTATAGCCTGGTACGCCATGAACGCGTGGCTGCTTAGCTTTGCCTATAGTGAGCCTATACAATTATGGGTGTTTGCTTTAGCCGGTGGACTTATTATTTTAATTGCCTTAGCAACGGTAAGCTTACAGTCCATTAGGGCAGCCCTGGTTAACCCGATAAAAAGTTTAAGAAGCGAATAAGGGGAGTTTTCAGTTGGCAGTAGCAGTTTTGCCTCACCTTAAATCCATCTCCAAAGGAGAGGGACTTTGAAAAAAAATCTTTGAACCCTCTCCTTTGGAGAGGGCAGGGTGAGGCAAACCACAATGACCTAATGACAAGGCTTCTACAAAAAATAAAACCCCGATGTACAAATAGTACATCGGGGTTTATTATAGGTATAAAAAATCTTTTAGCAATACTGCTCGAAAGCGCCAATAAGATTATCGGCAATCATTTGTGCAGGGCGGCCTTCAATTTGATGACGCTCAATAATGTGCACTAACTTACCATCTTTAAACAAAGCCATAGCTGGCGATGATGGTGGATAAGGCAACATATAAGCGCGTGCTTTATTAACCGCTTCGGTTTCCATTCCTGCAAAAACAGTAACAAATTTATCAGGGTGTTTTTCTGATTGTGCAGCTATACGTGCAGCAGGACGTGCATTAGCCGCTGCGCAACCGCATACTGAATTTACCATCACAAACACGGTACCTTCGCTTTCAATAGCTTTAGTCACGGCATCTGCATCTTTTAACTCTTCAAAGCCAACCCTGGTAAGGTCTTCCCGCATTGGGGCTACTAAATATTCTGGATACATGGTTTATCTACAATTTTAATTACAAATTTAATAAATCAAGTTGAGTTAAAATTTATAAATAATAATAATAACATTTTGCTGACTTATTGCGTACAAGTACTGGCAGGCAATGTTTGCACTATTAAGCAAAGAAATACAGTTTCCTGACACAGGGTTAAACTAAAATTAATATTGCTTTTTAGGGTGAAATTATTAACTTGCAAATCCTAATTACATTAAAAATTGAAATGAAGTCAAAACTATCTGAAATCAGTACAGTAATTATTGTAAATAAAAGCAGGGAGCCAAAAACGTTACAAATAAAGTCAAAGCACCTTAGCCATTTAAAGCATTATGCCGCTATTTTAGCGGGTTTTATATTGGTTTTGGTGGGTTCAATAGTATACCTCAGATCGCAAAACGCACAGCAGGAACAGGAAAAAAACAGGCTGATGGCACAGATCAGCAAACTTAAAATTGCCGTTCCTCCAACGGTAGTTGAACCAAAGAAAACCGGCGATGCACAAAACTATATTCAGAGCATAGAGGCCAAGCTTCAAAAAATTAACGATTATTTAAAGAAACGTGGGTTAAAAGGTTTTTCAACCAAGGCTGTTGGTGGTAACGGCAATGCCGAAGCCGCTAAACTTACCGACGAAGAAGCCTATTCCCTATACGACGAATATTTAAGCCGCCTGGTACATTCAGTTGCCTTTACACCAATGGGCTATCCCCGCATAAGTTCATTAACATCTATGTTCGGCTACAGAAGCGATCCTTTTAATTCGGCTAGCGCTGAATTTCATCCGGGTATCGACTTTAGAGGAGCCAAAGGCGATGAAGCACATTGCACCGCCAACGGAAGGGTTGTTTTTGCAGGCTGGTATGGCGGTTATGGTAACTGCGTACGCATTGCACATGCTAATAATTACGAAACATTGTATGGCCACTTATCACGTATTACCGTAAAAGTGGGACAGGATGTTGTTGTTGGTCAAAAAATAGGAGAAGTAGGCTCAACCGGGCACTCAACCGGCGCACATCTGCATTATGAAATAAGGTTAAATGGTAAACCTGTAAACCCGATCAAATTTCTTACCCTTAATAACTAAAACTACTTATTCATGGCTTTTTTTTCAAAGAAAGATAATGTTGCACTCGACATGCAAACTATATCTACCCTTATTAGCGAAGGTTGTATTCTGGATGGTAACTTAAAAGCGCCTGCATTTGCCCGTATTGATGGCCAAATTACCGGCGACGTAATAGTTGATGAAGGATTGATAATAGGTGAAAAAGGCTCGATATTAGGCAACGTTATCACCAAAGAAATGGTTATTTATGGTACTATAACCGGTAACCTTAATGTTAACTCACTTGAGATTAAAGCTACAGGTAAAGTAAGCGGCGAGATAAGAACTCAAACGCTGGCAGTTGAAAACGGCGCCATTTATAACGGAAGCCTGTCAATGACTCAAAACAACAAACTGGCCGAATCACATAAAATAAGCAAAGCCGCTGCATCTGCGCAAAAGGTTATTGAAGTTTAATATCAGCCTGATTTCTCAAAAAACACATTAACGTCATAATAAAGGGAACCCACAGTCACAATTAATAGTTGCCTGTAAATCCGGTTCCTGTCAGGCTCCGTAATTACACCAGTAATTTCGAATTGATATTATTATACCTTAAATTTGCAAAAAAAATAAAAATAACTATGTCATCAGTAGAGACCTCGTACGTTAAATTTAAAGTGAAAGACTTTTCACTGGCTCAATGGGGCCGCAAGGAAATTGAATTGGCGGAAGCCGAAATGCCTGGCCTTATGGCTTTGCGCAAAGAATACGGACCGGCAAAAATATTAAAAGGTGCCCGTATTGCAGGCTGTTTACACATGACCATTCAAACTGCCGTTTTAATTGAAACATTGATTGAACTGGGTGCCGAAGTTACCTGGTCATCATGTAACATATTTTCAACGCAGGATCATGCTGCTGCTGCTATAGCTGCTGCCGGAACTTCTGTTTATGCCTGGAAAGGTATGAATGCCGAAGAATTTGACTGGTGCATTGAGCAAACTTTGTTCTTTGGCGAAGATCGCAAACCACTAAACATGATTTTGGATGATGGCGGCGATTTAACCAATATGGTTTTGGATAAATACCCTGAGCTGATTGCCGGCATCAAAGGTTTATCAGAAGAAACTACTACCGGTGTACACCGTTTATACGAGCGTATGAAAGCAGGTACATTGCCAATGCCGGCTATCAATGTTAACGACTCTGTAACCAAATCAAAATTTGATAACAAATACGGCTGCCGCGAATCATTGGTTGATGCTATCCGCCGTGCAACTGACGTAATGATGGCAGGTAAAGTAGCCGTTGTTTGTGGTTATGGTGACGTAGGTAAAGGTTCAGCAGATTCATTGCGCAATTCAGGTGTACGTGTTATTGTAACCGAAATTGATCCTATCTGTGCTTTACAGGCGGCAATGGAAGGCTTTGAAGTTAAAAAACTGGGTACTGCTATTACCGAGGCTGATATTGTGGTTACTGCTACCGGTAACAAAAATATTGTTAGAGAAGAGCATTTCCGTGCTTTAAAAGACAAAGCTATTGTTTGTAACATTGGTCACTTTGATAATGAAATTGACATGGCCTGGTTAAACGGCGCTTATGGCAATACCAAAATTGAAATTAAACCGCAGGTTGATAAATATACCATCAACGGCAAAGATGTTATTGTTTTAGCCGAAGGTCGTTTGGTAAACTTAGGTTGCGCAACTGGTCACCCAAGTTTTGTAATGAGTAACTCATTCACCAACCAAACTTTGGCGCAGATTGAGCTTTGGACCAACAACGATCAATACGAAAACCAGGTTTATACCCTGCCAAAACACCTTGACGAAAAAGTTGCCCGTTTACACCTTGCCAAAATTGGTGTTGAACTGGAAGTTTTAGACCAGGAACAAGCTGAATACATCGGTGTAACTGTTGACGGTCCGTTTAAACCGGAATACTATCGTTACTAAAGACTAAAGCAGAAAGCTAAAGGCTTGAAGTAACATATGAAAGGCATGATTTTAGGATCATGCCTTTTTTGTTTATAGAAGGATTATCTTTTTCAAAATACAAGCTTAATAGCTATTATTGACTGTATAATTGAAACTTTTATGGCCTATCCTATTTTATGTGCGATTATTATTATTTTGATCATCGCGTTTTTGTCAAAAAATAAAAAGACATCACGTTTTTACATCATCAATATTTTAATTATCGTCATATACAACTTAATAGGTTGGACCTATATCTTTAAATACCTGGATGCAGGTGGTGCAAGTTTGGGGCCGGGGCTAATGTTGATCTTTTTTACTTGCCTTCACTTAGCTATCTTATTGATCGTGGCTGTAATTCGCGCGTTGTCTCGACCATTAAAAAAACAACAACCAACTAAAACGTAATAGTAAAAGTAGTACCAATATCGGGCTCACTATCTACCTTTATATTGCCGCCAAAAGTTTCAATTTGCGTTTTTGTCATAAAAAGCCCTACCCCTTTGCTGTCGTGCCCGTTATGAAATACGCCGTTCAGTTTAAATATTTCTTCGCCATGCCTCTTCAAATCAATGCCTAATCCGTTATCATTAAAAGTTAATTGCAGCTTGCCATCCTTAAACTCAGAGCTGATGATAATTACGGGTGGCACAGCCGGCTTACTGTACTTTAAGGCGTTACTCACCATATTATAAAATATACTTTCGAGATACATTTTAGGGAACGACATACCTTGCACCGTAAAATTGGTTTTAATAAGCGCCTCTTTTTTTATAATTTGCCCTCTCAGCATCGTCTCCACACTTTTAACAATATTGTCAAAAACACAGGCATCGTAAGTCATGTTCTTATTGTTACGAATTTCCAGCACCTTCATCAATTCATTCAGGGTATCAATCAATGTGGAACTCGATAACTTTAACATCTTCAAATATTCTGCCTTCTCAACTGCAGATTCCGACTCTCCATACATATCCAATATCATCTGTATGCTGCCGGCCGGACCGCGGAGGTTATGGGCCACAATACGGTTAAAATCTTCAAACTGGCTTATCCTGTTTTCCAGATCAATGGCATGTTTATATTCATCAATATCAATGAATGATCCAAACCACTTGGTAATATTGCCATCACTGTCTTTCATCGGCGATGCCTTTCCCAGGTGCCATCTATACGTACCATCTGATGCCCTTTTAAACCTTACTTCCTCTTCATAAAGCTTACCGTCGGTAAATCCTTCTCTCCATGGCTTAAAGTCCTTATCCAGGTCATCGGGATGCAAAGCAGGTGTCCAGCCATTTTCCATAGTATCGCTTAGGGTCATGCCGCTATAATCAAACCAGTATTGGTTGTAATAGTCAAAACTACCATCGGCTTTTGAGATCCATACTATTTGAGGAATGGCATCTGCCAGGAATTTAAATTCCTGTATTTTCTCTATGGTTTTGTCCTGTTCCTTAATCAGATCGATGTACTTATTAAGTGCCTTATTAAGCCTCCCCTGCGCTTCAATAGCTCCCCGCAGGGCCATTTCATTATATTTATAAACATCAATATCCTGAAATGCGCCGAATAGTTTAATACACTTACCACCTTCAAATTCGGCGCTGCCCAGCGTCCTTATCCAAATTTCTTCGCCTTTTGCGTTTACAATCTGCAATTCTTCATTCCAGGGCTTACCTTCAGTCATTGCGCGCTCAATTACCTCTGCTACCCTGTCGCGATCTTTCCCTTCCTTGTAAAAGTTAATACCTGCTTCCAGTGTAGGTTTATAATCAGCCGGCACACCGTGAATTTCCTTGGTAACTGATGTCCAGAAAATAGTTTGTTTTAAAACATTATACTCCCAGCCCCCTACGCGTGCCACCTGGTTGGTTTGCTCCAGCATCTGGCTGGTACGTTTAAGTTTTTCTTCCAGTTGATGCCGCTCCGTAATATCAGTGGCATTGCCAATTACATAGGGCCAGCTGCCCGCTACATTTTGCAGGGTATTATTATAGAGCCATATATGCGTTGTGCCATCTTTATGGCGCGTTACCATTTGCCCCTTAGCCTTGCCGGTTTGCTTAATTTCAACCAGGTATTTTTTTAAAAGATGATGTCGTTCTGCCGGTATAATATCAAATAAACTTCGTTTAGCAATTTCCTCCTGGCTATATCCCAGTATAGCCCCTCCTGCAGGGTTTACCGACAAAAAATTCCCCTCCATATCATGCGTACACATTAAGCCCTGTGAATTTTCAAAGTAAGCCCGCAGCTTCCCTTCGCTTATCTCCAGCTGACGATCCTTTAATATAATATCCGTTACATCGCGGCCTATGCCAAAAATATTCCCCGTTTCTGCTTCGGGGGTCGATGTCCATTCAATGGTTCTATATTCGCCTGTGGAAGTTTTAAAACGCTGTAAAAAATTGGTAGTATGGCGGCCATCTGCCAGCCGTTTTAATTCTTTCGCTGTATTCTCAATATCGTCGGGATGATAAAACTCAAAAGACGATGTATTTAACAGATGCTCTTCGCTCCATCCGAATATTCGTTCAAAGGCCGGGTTTATTTTCTTAAAGTAACCATCAATTCCTCCTATAAAAACCAGGTCGTTTGATCGCTCAAATAGTTTTTCATAATTCTGCAGCTCTACTTTTATTCTGCGTTCCTTAATCAAGGTGCTTACTTCCTGCGCCAGCAATTGTAGCGCTCGTTTTTGCTGGGCGTTTAATTTGCGTGGTTCGCGGTCAATAACGCATAATGACCCCAACGCAAAACCGCAGCCATCAATTATCGGATATCCCGCATAAAACCGAATGTTTGGCTCACCTGTTACCAGCTCATTATTCTTAAAACGCTCATCTTCACCAGCATCCTCCACCTCAAAAAGCACCGTGTCCATTATGGTATAACTGCAAAAGGAAAAATCTCTCGGCGTTTCTTTTTCATCCATCCCAATAACCGATTTAAACCACTGCCTGTCCTCATCGATCAATGAGATGATGGAAATGGGCACATTACAGATGATCGATGCCAATTCAGTGACCCGGTCAAACTCCGACTCATTTAGTGAGTCTAAAATTTGATGGTCATGAAGGGCCTTTAATCGGCGTTTCTCATTTTTGGGAACCGGAATTGCAGTCACTATGGTTTAATATTGATTAATTTAATAACTTAATAAATAACCTTTTATGCAAAAGTTTATTGAAGCCAAACAGGTTTAATTAATTAGAAAGAGGAGTGTTTGAATAAAGTTAGTAAAGTATTTACTTTAATACAATGTGAAGGTTGGTTTTTTGATTTAAATAGGCGAAAATGTATGGTTATTTTATATCTTTCAGTCGAATTTAAATAACGATGGACAACGGTTATTATATTGAAGAAAACGGCGAGGAAAAAGGGCCGCTTACATTTGAGGAGCTTATCGGCACCAATATTGATCTTCACACACAGGTGCTGTCGCCTAAAAGTGACGACTGGCAGGATGCCTGTGATTTGCCTGAATTATATCCATATTTTGAGGCCCGTGGCATTGTTTTTCCAACGGAAGACAACCTTGCCTCTTTTTGGTGGCGCTTGCTGGCTTATATAATTGATTACTTTATCCTGTCGTTTTTATCGGGCCTGGCATTTTCCTTTTTGGCAACCTATGGCATAAAGTTTAGCCTTCAATCGTACAATGATCTGTTTAAACTTTCACTAAGCCAGGTGCTGGCTATTGAATTTATTGTATCAGCTATTTTAGTGATTTACAACTCCGTTTGTGAAGCATCGCCCATGAAAGGCAGCCTGGGGAAAAAATTATGCGGATTAATAGTTGTTGATATTGATGGCGCCGGTTTAAGTTATCTGAATGCGCTTGGCCGTAGTGCTGCAAAGGTGATATCTATCTCTATATTTTACCTCGGCTTTTTAAGCATATTTTTTTCGGAACGCCGTCAGGCACTGCATGATTACCTGGCAAAAACCTACGTTGTAAAATTATAATCAGCCTAAATTAATCTTTCTTTTGTTACCAAGGTTCCGGCCAGCATATCGTGCATGCATTGTTGCTGCTTATTAAAAAAACTAAACAGGTAACCAATAAAAAAAGGCAATACCGATACAATTTTCAGCAGGTTACGCTTTACAGACCGAGCAGCGCCTATTCGCTCGCCATCCATATCGCACACTTTTATTTTAAGTATCTGCTTGCCAAAAGTTCCCTGTTTTGCTGAGCACTCCATTACTATATGACATATAATTTTTGCCAATGGAATAATAAACAACAAGCTGAAAGCAACACTAACCCTTAGCACGTCATTACTGATAAACAACGTGGCAAAAAAGACAATAACAATACACACGCCCGAAATAAAAAACCAATCTAAAGCCGAAGCCAGCAGCCGCTGGTCAAAACCTGCAAAATACTGGGGAATAACCATGGGCCGGGCAAAACCAAAAAGCTCCCGTAATTGAGGCATTTCCTGGGCTTCTTTATAATCGTCCATGCCATCGGTCCTTACAAAATCGCCGGGTTTTATTTTGCGGGCTTTTAGCTCCTGCAAAGTAAAAGGACCCTCGGGTTTACCGTTTATTACCAGGATGTAGGTATCCGAAAAATTGCTGGGTTCCATAGGCTATCAAAATAAAAAGGCCGGGGTATTTGTAAACTTCCCGACCTTTTAAACATTCAAACTTCAATTAATATCTGTTTACATGGAAATCAGATAAGCCACCGCTTATGTGAATATGTATTTTGTTTTTGGCCGATGCAAAACCCGGCGTTTCGTAATTATTATCGTTGGTTTTATTAAATCCATCAAAATGATTGTTTGACAGGCCCGAATCTGTCTCTATGCTGCAGGCCGCATTTTGCGGAATATTGATGTTTACACCCGAAACACCTGTTGATACATCAACATCGGTTGTTGCCAATGGCTGGCCTAATTTTACGTCAAATGATGCGGCACCACCATTTAGTTTAAGGTTGCGGATCTTGAATTTTGAAAGGTCAAAGTCAAGCTTGGTTGCTCCGGTTTCAACATGCACATCCCAAATTGGGTTTTGATTTAACTTAAAATCGGCGTTGTTTTTATCCGAATCGAAATTGATGCCGTTGTGATTCTTCATTTTAAAGCTCACTACGTAAACCGAATCGTCCATACTGTGCGAAAAATTGTACTTGCCATTTTTATCGTAAGCATTGGCGCTGAACAACTGATTAGTAGTATCTGATAAGTTATAGGTAGTACCGCCGCCGCTCACTTCCAGGCGGGCATATTTAATACCTGGTTTATAGGGCTCGTTAAATGTACCGTTGCTACTCACTTTTGTACTGGTGCTGGTGCTGTCGTTATTATCGTCGTCGTCATCATCATTAAAAGTAAAATCGTCGCCTTTATCATCATCATCTTTGTCGTACTTGTTATAATGGTATGAAAAGCCTGGCCAGAAATTATACTTATCGCCAAAGTTGCCGAACAACACAAAACCAAGACCAAGCACTACTACCGAAACTCTTAAAATAGTTGCCCAAATAGCTTTATTGTGTGCCAACACCAGGTTTACACCCGCTATCACCAAAAATATGGGCCACAAATGAAATATATTACTCAGGTGAAAATGCAGGTAACCAAAGTTATGAAGCAAAAATGCTGCCCCTATAAGTACCAGAACAAGGCCTGGGATTAATTTATCGTTTCTCATTTTTTTATTTTTAATGGCTTATGCCTGTTAATAAATATATTAGGCTTGTGGCTCGTGATGGCCTTCAGGTTCGTCGGCTGCACCGGCTGTTGTTGCAGAATCTGCTGCGGTATCCTGCTTACCGGCTTCGCTCCAGTTATCCTGGTGCCATGGTTTTTTCCTTTGCCCCGATACAATTAATGCTGCACCCACTAATACCAATATAGCTGGCCACAGCTGCCCCAAATCAAAATCAGGGATCAGATCATACTCATCTACCAAAACAGCTGCGCCAATAACAATCAGCACTACACCAATTATAATTCCGGCATTCGATTTTTGTTTCTGCGGATAATTTAACGGCGGCGCCTGGTTGAAGGTATTATCTCCAAATGGATTGCGACTGAATGGATTGCTCTGTTGAGTAAACCCGCCTGCTGGCTGTTGCGGCGGAACGGTATAATCAACCGTTGGATTATTATATTGATTGTACAGATAGCCTTTTTTTGGTAACACAATCCACAAAACAATGTAAGGGATAATGCCAACACCCATTACAATAACGGTAAAGGCAAACAGAAGGCGGACAACAGTTACATCCATATCGAAGTATTCTGCGAGCCCCGAACAAACACCACCTAACACTTTGTGGTATTCATCGCGATATAGTTTTTTGTTCATTTTTTTGTTGTTTTAGTGTGATTTTATATTTGACCGTATGCCGGTTTTATAATTATTTCATCAACGTTTGCACCAACACTCATTTTGTAAATGCTGATCACCGCCGATGATATGTCTTCTGGTAAAACCATTTTATCCTTGTCAACCTCCATACCTTTCCACGAGTCGGTAAGTGTTGAACCGGGGATAATGGCCGTTACCTTTACCCCATGATCTTGCATTTCTAACCGCATTACTTTAGTAAGACCTAACAGTGCAAATTTTGTTACACTATACGTACCAGCCTCAGCAATAGGGCTAATAGCAGCTATTGAACAGATATTAAAAATATGTCCGTCTTTAGCAGCAATCATCTTTTTACCGAAATAACGGTACAGTTCATAAGCAGGCATTACATTGGTATTTACCTGCTTTTGAAAAGCATCCTCGCTATCATCCAGTATGCTGGAGTAAGTGTACATACCGGCGTTGTTTACAATAATGCTGATAGCGCCCAGTTCCTTTTCGGCAGCTGCTGCAAATGTTAACACCTGCTGTTTAATACTGCAATCGGTAACCGAGGTAAATACTTTAATTTGAGGATTGATGGTTAAAAGTTCCGTTTTAAAAGCCGCAAGCTCATCATCGTGCCTCGAACAAATAGCCAGGTTTACTCCTTCTTTTGCAAAGGCTATTGCTATAGCCCGGCCCATTCCTTTGGTTGATGCAGTGATAATTGCGTTTTTCATTTTTGTTTTGGTTGTGTTTTTAAAGCTTTAATTATTATCATCAGGTTGCGATCCTGAATTATTATAACACAAATCTAATTTTTATTTTAACAGACGTAATTAGTGCATTGGTAAAGCGAGGCATATTTTCGGTAAAGAGGGTCAAAGCAGCGGTAAAAGTGTCAGCCTCACCTAAACGGCGAAGCCTTCATGAATGCCATAACCAACAATAATAGGCATGAATAATCCTCTCCAACCGTGTGCCGCTTTAGCGGTGTTGCAAGCAGAGGACTTAACTTCGCACTTCTTTAGAACCCTCTCCTTGCGCCACCGCTAAAGCTAAGGCGGCACGCGGTTGGAGAGGGCAGGGTGAGGCCACCGGGTTTTATTGGAAGAATTGATTATTCATTCCCCTCAATTAATAAAAAGCAACAGTATCACCAACTCAAAAAAGCTGATTTTTAAACCAATTTGTTCAATTAATGTAAAACAACTGCAGCTTTATTCCTATTGATAATTTTTGATGGTATACTTTATCCCCTAAAAACTGTATTTTTAGCCGAATTTTATTCATTAAATGTTTTATAGTTTAGGAAGATATATACTCTTACTGCGTTTAAGTTTCCGCAAACCCGAGAAGTTCAGTGTTTACTGGGCCGAAATTATGCGTGAAATGGTTTCACAAGGCATTGGCTCACTGGGCATTGTTGCCATTATTTCCGTATTTATAGGAGCCGTGGCAACTATCCAGACAGCCTTTCAGCTGGTAAGTGATTTCATCCCCAAAACAGTAGTAGGCGGTATCACCCGCGATTCAACTATTTTAGAGTTTAGTCCAACCATTACCGCACTGGTACTTGCCGGTCGTATAGGATCAAGCATTGCCTCACAAATTGGCACCATGCGCGTAACCGAACAAATTGATGCACTCGAAATAATGGGTGTAAATGCTCCGGGTTACCTCATCTCTCCAAAAGTAATTACCGGCGTTACCATGATTCCTTTACTGGTAATTGTATCTGTTGCATTGGGTTTAGGTGGCGGTTATTTGGCCTGCGCGGCATCCAGAGATGTATCTACGGCTGATTACGTGGCTGGTTTATCGGATGGCTTTAACCCGGTTATTGTTACTGTTTGCGCCGTTAAAGCCATTGTTTTTGGTTTCATCATCACTTCAGTTTGTGCATATCAGGGCTTTTATACACGTGGCGGCGCGCTCGAAGTGGGCCAATCAGCCACAAAAGGCGTGGTATTTAGCTGTATCATGATATTATTTGCCGATTTAGTTATTTCAGAATTATTGCTATGATCCAGATTGAAGATATATACAAATCGTTCGGGAGCAATGATGTGCTTAAAGGCATAACCGCTGAATTTAAACCCGGCAAAAACAACCTCATCATAGGCAGTTCGGGGTCTGGCAAAACCACTTTACTAAAATGCATTGTTGGCCTGCACGAACCAACAAGCGGCGATGTATTATACGATAAGGAAAATTTTACGCTGATGCATTTTGAAGGCCGCGTGCCTATTCGCAAACAAATTGGCATGCTGTTCCAAAACTCTGCTTTGTTCGACTCCATGACTGTGGAAGAAAATATCATTTTCCCGTTAAACTTGTTCACCAATATGTCGAGAGGCGAAAAGCTGGACAGGGCAAATTTTTGTTTAGAACGCGTAAATCTGGCCGGCAAAAATCATTTATATCCGTCAGAGTTATCAGGCGGTATGAAAAAGCGGGTAGGCATTGCACGTGCAATATCTATGCAGCCTAAATATTTGTTTGTTGATGAGCCCAACTCCGGTCTTGATCCCATGACATCTATTTTAATTGATGACCTGATCAGTGAAATCACCCAGGATTTTCAAACCACTACAGTAATTGTCACCCACGATATGAACTCAGTAATGGGTATCGGCGATCACATCCTGTTTCTGCACAACGGCGAAAAATGGTGGGAAGGCTCCAATCACCAGATAGCACATACCGACAATAAAGAACTCAACGCCTTTGTATTCGCCAGCAAGTTTATGCAGGCAGCACGGGAGAAGCTGTGAGTTTACAGTAGGCAGTTTGCAGTTACCCTCAACACAAATATAGCGACGGGTTTTAAACCCATCGCTATGGAAAAAGCCGCTACAATCACCATTCGTTAACAAAAATACTTTTGTAGTTAATAACTATATTTGCTGAAAATTTCAGCAATGCAGGTACTGTCAACTGCATACTGAAAACTGCACACTGAAAAATGATCCAACTTCTCACACCTACGCACTGGAAAGATTACGAACTGATTGATTGCGGCGACTTTGAAAAGCTGGAACGTTTTGGCAATGTGATACTGATACGCCCCGAACCACAGGCTGTTTGGAGCAAGGCGTTAAGTCCCGCTGAATGGCAAAAGCTGCATCATATTAAATTTAAAGGTCGTTCGGCCACATCGGGCGAATGGTTAAAGAAAAACCCTGCTACTCCTGATCGCTGGCATATTGAATATAAAAACCCCGAAGCGGCTATTAAATTCCGCCTGGCATTAACTTCATTTAAACATCTTGGCATTTTTCCGGAGCAGGCTGTTAACTGGGATTATATCACCCAAAACATAAAAAGATTTAAAACCCCCGAGCCTAAAGTACTTAACCTGTTTGCCTATACCGGCGGCGCATCATTAATTGCCAGGGCTGCGGGAGCCGATACCACACACGTTGATTCTATTAAACAAGTAGTTACCTGGGCCAACGAAAACCAGGAATTATCCGGGCTAACCGATATCCGCTGGGTGGTTGAAGACGCGCTAAAGTTTGTAAAACGCGAACTTAAACGCGGCAAAAAATACAACGGTATTATCTTGGATCCTCCTGCTTATGGACATGGCCCCAATGGTGAAAAATGGAAACTGGAAGACAATATTAACGAAATGATGGGCGATGTAATGCAATTGTTAGACCCGGATGAGCATTTCCTGATTCTGAATACCTATTCACTGGGCTTTTCATCGGTAATTATCGAAAACCTGATTAAAAGTGCTTATCCTCAGGTGCAAAACCTGGAAACCGGCGAACTTTATTTACAGGCCACTGCCGGATCAAAATTACCACTGGGTGTTTTTGGCAAGTTCTATAAAACAAAATAGCTGATTAACCACTGAATTTCATCTGTTAAAAAATCATTGTTAATCATATTATTAAAGCATAGTTTGTATATCGATATTACTATCTTTGGCGCTAAATAAATATCCCCCTACACATTTTGAATATCCTAAGCGGCAAACACAACGCTATAAGTATGTTCAGTAATCAGGGGAATAACTATTGATAAATTAAAACGTATTAAGGAGCAGAAAAATATTATTTAGCTCAGCCCGCTACAAAACATTTAAGTAAAAAATGAAATTAAAGAACGTTATCCTGCCTGCGGTATTATTATCAGCCGTACTGCTTTTATCTGACTGCGGTCAAAAAAACAGCAGCGCTGCAAGTACCAGCACCACAAAAGACACAGCTAAAAAGGACACTGCAAAAAAAGATACCGCCAAAAAAGCAGATACTGTTGCCGCAACGCCTGTAACCTACCCGCCGCTGGATAAAAAACTTTATGATTCATTGATGAAACGCCTTGCCAATGGCGATACCACCGGCAAATGGCCTGTTAAAAATGCACCATATCCATTGCCGGGCGCTATTTTGCCTTTCAAAAGGGTAATTGCTTTTTATGGCAACTTGTCTGCTAAAAAGATGGGCATTCTGGGCGAGCTGCCGCCTGACGAAATGCTGGCCAAACTACGCGGAGAAGTAAAGCATTGGGAGAAAGCTGACCCACAAACACCTGTGCAACCTGCGCTGCATTATATAGCAGTAGTGGCAGCCGGTTTTCCCGGTAAGGACAATATGTATATCAACCGCATGCCGGCAAAAAAAATAGATAGTGCAGTAAGACTGGCTAAAAGGGCTCATGCCATACTTTTCCTGGATATACAGGTAGCGTTGAGCAATATCCGCGCGGAATTGCCCAAGTTAGAAAAATATTGGCAAATGCCTAACGTTCATTGCGGTATAGATCCCGAATTTGCCATGCATGATGGCATTCATCCCGGCAAAAAAATAGGCAGTTATGACGCAACTGAAGTTAATTATGTGTCGGCTTACTTAGCTAACGAGGTAAGGAAGTATCACCTGCCGCCCAAAATTTTCATTGTGCACCGTTTTACACGTAAAATGCTAACCAATTATCAAAACATTAAACTTCACCCCGAAATCCAGTTTGTGATGGATATGGACGGTTTCGGCCCGCCCGAATTAAAGACCGGTACCTATCGCGATTATATTTATCACGACCCGGTACAGTTTACCGGCTTCAAATTGTTTTATAAAAATGACTCATGGTTGCCGCCGCATCACATGCTTACCCCCGAGGAAGTATTAAAGATGTACAAACCGCACCCCATTTATATACAGTATCAATAGTAAAATTATAAGTCTTGAGTCGGTAGTCTTAAGTTCAAAGTGTGAGATTATTGACTCAAGACTCAGAACTTAAGACTACAAACTCAAATGATTCGTTGGGGTATTATCGGTTGCGGGCGCATTGCCCATCGGTTTATGCAGGGATTGCAGGATGTTCCTGATACCAAACTTGCAGCATCATGGTCGCGCAGGGCCGAAACTGTAAATACCTTTGTTGAACAATATGGTGGCAAGGCCTGTTCTTCTGTTGACGAATTATTAGCCAGCGATATTGACGCCGTTTATATTGCTACCCTACCCGATAGTCATGCCGAATATAGTATTGCTGCTTTAAATGCCGGCAAACACGTGCTTTGCGAAAAACCTGCGGGCATTAATCTGAATGATCTCGACAAAATATTAACAGTAGCCAAATCAACCGGACTACTTTTTATGGAAGGGATGAAACCTCCGTTCTTCCCACTATACCGCCGTTTAAAAGAATATGTACTAACTGATCCGATTGGAGATATTGGCTATGTCCGTGCCGGATCAGCTGTCGCTGATTGTCCACCGGGGCATCCTAATTACAGTCACGAGCTGGTTGGCGGCAGCATTATGGGTATTGGGATTTACGAAGCTTATTTAGCTGTTGAATGGCTCGGTGCCACCAAGCAAGTTCAAACCCTGGGCCGTTTCGGCGAAACCGGGATAGATATGTTTGCCATCTTTCAATCAGAACACGAAAAAGGCTACGCGCAACTCTATTGCGGTTTTGATTTGCATGGCAAAGGCGATGCCCTAATCTGCGGTACGCTGGGCCATATCACCATCCATAAAAACTGGTGGAATCCAGCCAAAGCAACCATCAGTTATCTTGATGGTCGCACCGTGGAGCTGGATGAACCATTCACCGCCGGGGGGCTGAATTACGAAACCCGCCACTTTTGCGATTTGATTAACAGTGGTGCAACCGAAAGCCCAATCATCAGTCACGAAATTTCACGTCAAATGATCGCTATGCTGGATAGTGCACGGGCCGGGATCGGATTAAAGTTTAAAGGAGAATAAATTTACTCTATCCTGCTAAAATTTCTTTACTGCCTCTGTCACATGCGCCAAATGATGCTTGCTGTGCCAGGCGTACAATGCCAGTGCTTTCTTTAACTGCATTGTTTCGCCCGAAGCAGGATGTACAAAAGTGCGGTTCCATTGTTCTTCCGTTAAACCTTCCAGCAAGGCCACCCAACGCAGGTGTATGCCTTCCAGCATTTTTAACGATGGTTCTACAGGCAATCTGTAATCCAGCAGCAACGCCCAATCGGCTTCCTCGTAGGGTTTTATAGTTGGGTTTTCTTCGGTTAGAGCCAGTTTAAAACGGGTTATACAATTCATATGGCTATCGGCCACATGATGAACTACCTGGCGCAATGTCCATCCACCGGTACGGTAAGGGGTATCCAGCTGTTTTTCATTTAGGGTGATGATGGCATAGCGCAATTTGCCAGGGAGCTCGCGGATGGTGGCAGTCCATTTACGGATATCCTCAGTAGTATACGAAACCGGCGACTTAAACTGCCCAACAGGGTATTGCATTTGCTCGTCTGTCATAATCATAAAAAAAGTTAAATTAGGGATTAATTTTATGCGTTACAAAGTTTTGACCTATTTTAGCGTTCTATCCTTATTTACATCTTAATGATAAAAAACCTGTTCGCATTGTTTTTGGCTTTCAATTGCACTTTTTTATATGCCCAAACTGTTAAAACCGACGTATTAGTAATTGGCAATGACCCCGGTGCTGTAAGCGCGTCGGTACAATGCGCCCGCAGCAAAGTAAAAACAATATGGGTTTTTGAGAAGCTTGCGATCAATACAACTAGCACCCCAACAGCAACCTATACTATTGAAAATGGCCGCAATATCCCGTCAGGCATATGGGGCGAGTTCAGGAAACTGGTGCAGCAATCGTACTATAAAAAACCCGGGCATGATACATCTCAATATGCTGCATTAACTTTTGAAGCAGATACTGCAATAGCCGTTTTACAAAAAATGACAGATACGCTAAAAAATCTGAGCCTGTATAAGCAAACTACCTTTATCAACATAAAAAAAGACAATGATTACTGGGCGGTATCTGTAAGGCAAAACGAAAAAATAATCACCATAAAAACCCGCGTGGTGATAGATGCCACTACAGATGGCGCCATAGCTTTAAAAGCAGGAGCAAAATTTGATACCGCATTTAAAAACGCTAATCCCAATGCATATCGCACCGCAATTGCCACGGGGAGTGTTTTGCCAGGAATCGAAAACAGCAATATAACTTACCCTCCTTATCCATTCTACAGCATCCCGATGAATGCTATTTTGTTGCGCGATTTGGAAAACCTGCTGGTTATTGACAAAGCATTACCACCGGGCGACAACATTCAATCGCTACCTGCACAGCTGGAATTGGGACAAGGTGCCGGTACGATAGCCGCTTATTGTGCCTTTTTTAAAACTACCACCCAAAACTTAAAAGTGCGCATTATACAAGGCGAACTGCTCGATTATAAAGGATATATTTTGCCGTTTACGGATATCAACCCAAAAGACGTGAATTGGAGAGCCATACAGCAGGTGAGCGCAACAGGTTTGTTGAATGGGAAATTACAGCAAACAACAGCGCCCGCACAGTTTGTCTTTATGCCCGACTCTGCAGTTCTGACAGATGAAATTAAACCCATTTTTTCAGAAATTTATACCCGTGCTTTTTTATGGTTCAACAACGAAAAACCTGGCAAAATGTTCACCATTGGCAATACCTTATCTTTTATTAGCGATTATACGCTAACCGACCCACAGCTATTACAAAAAAACATACAGAAGGCATGGAAGAGTCAATATAAATTTAATACCGATTTTGATTTAAAGCAGCCTATAACCCGCCGGGAGTTTGCCGTTTTGGCTAACCGCTTTTTAAACCCTTTTGCCCGTACTATTGATTTAAATGGACGGCTGGTGAATTAAAGTAAGGCAATATTTTAAACCGGGAAACTGAACTTACCCATTAATACCGCCGGGTTGCTTCCAATTTTTAAAGATTCGCCGCATAAAGCTTCATTGCCCAACAATGCAAAAAGAATGGCTTCCTTAGCATCTGGGTCGATACCCAGTGCGCTGGTATTTTGGATAATAGTATTAGGTAAAGCCTTTTTCAAATAATTAATAATATAAATATTCCTTGCCCCGCCCCCGCTGGTAAACACCCTGATATCATCAGCCTTTATATGCTGCAAAATAAACCCGGCTATTGATTGAGCGGTGAATGCACTTAGGGTACATATAATATCTTCGGCGCTTAAATTCGTAGTCCCCGATTGTTTCAATGCTTCATCCAGATAATTCAAATTAAACAACTCTGGGCCGGTTGTTTTTGGTGCTTGTTCCTTAAAAAAAGCACCGGCAAGCAGTACATTTAATAAAGCCTCATTTACATTGCCTGCAAATGCAATTTTTGAGTCTTCATCATAAGGCAAATTAAAATACCTGCGGCAGGCCGCGTCAATCATAGTATTGCCCGGGCCTATATCTGTACATAATATTTTGTCCGCATTACCATCAGCAGGCAAAAAGGTCAGATTAGCAATGCCGCCTATGTTTAGCAATATTCTGTTTTCTTCGGCTTTGCTGCCCAGCAAAACATCGCCATACAAAGCTAAGGGTGCACCTTCGCCGCCTGCGGCAATATGTTTTTGTCTGAAATCACTGATGGTTAATATCCCGGTTTTTACGGCCACATGGTCGCCATCCCCTATTTGTAAAGTAGCATTGGGGTAGCCTGCTTTTTTGTGCAATCTTTTAGGAGCATGATAAATGGTTTGTCCGTGACTGGCAATAAAATCAACCTCTTCAGGTTGAATGCCCCATTCGGCAAGCGCCTGCAACACTAGTTCAGCATGAAAATTGCCGATAAAAGCATTCAACAAGCAAACTTTTTCCAGATCGGCATCCCGGCGGGCAAATATAGATTGTACCTCTTTTTTAAACGGTTCCTGGTAAGGTGTGGTAATAAATTTAATCAGGCTAAACTGTGTTTTTAATCCGCTGCCGGTAAAACGACACAGGGCAATGTCCAGCCCATCCAGTGATGTGCCCGACATTAAGCCAATACCAAATTTTTCTTTTTTTTGGGCGATGCTGAAAAGTTTTTGCAGATTTTGGTTCATAGCTAACAGGTGCTCAAATTAACCATTTGCCAATGGAAGTACAAAAGTTAAATTAATAGTCACACTATCTAACATATCTGATATATTTGCTTTCATCAACTAATATAGAAGTGCGAAGCGATAGTTTAAGTCGTAATTATTAACGACTTACCGCTTCAAAAAAACCTAGAACATGGCGCGATTAAATTTACTAGAAGAGACCCGATATGAGAAATTACCGGTAACGGTATACAGCAACCAGCAAACAGCTTCGATAGCCGTAGCCGAACGGATAGCGCAGCTGATAAAAAGCAAAGGAGCCAAAGGCGAAAAAACCGTATTAGGTTTAGCCACCGGCGTAACCCCCATAGCTGTTTATGCCGAACTGGTACGCAAACATAAAGAAGAAGGGCTAAGCTTTAAAAATGTAATAACCTTTAACCTGGACGAGTACTACCCTATGCAGCCCACAGCCGCACAGAGCTATGTAACGTTCATGAACGAAAACCTGTTCAGCCATATAGATATTGATAAAGCTAATGTGCATATCCCGGACGGAACGCTGTCTACCACTGAAGCGGTTGCTGCTTTTTGTTTGGACTATGAGCAAAAGATCACTAAACTGGGCGGACTGGATCTGCAGATACTGGGGATAGGCCGTACCGGCCACATCGGTTTTAACGAGCCGGGCTCGGCACCCAATTCAGGCACCAGACTGGTAACCCTTGATGACCTGACCCGCAGTGATGCTTCACGCGATTTTGGTGGTAAACAAAACGTACCCACCAAGGCTATTACTATGGGTATCGGTACCATTTTCAAAGCAAGGGAAATCATCCTGATGGCCTGGAGCCTGAAAAAAGCCCGCATAATTAAAAAAGCAGTAGAAGGAGAGATTTCCGGTGAAGTACCAGCCACCTACCTGCAATTATCTGACCATGTAGAATTTGTGCTGGATGAACCAGCTGCAAGTTACTTAACCCGTTTTGATACCCCATGGCTGGTAAAAGACTGTGTATGGGAAAATACACTGAAAAAGAAAGCCGTATTATGGTTAGCAGAAACGGTAAACAAACCGATACTGAAACTTACCGAAGAAGATTACAATAACCATGGCATGGCCCAGCTGGCGGTAGAACAGGGGCCGGTATACAATATCAATATTGATATATTTAACCAGTTACAACATACCATCACCGGTTGGCCGGGAGGAAAACCCAATGCCGATGATAGCCAAAGGCCAGAAAGAGCACAACCAGCACAAAAACGGGCAATTATATTCTCCCCACACCCGGATGATGATGTGATCTCTATGGGCGGTACATTTATTCGCCTGGTTGACCAGGGGCATGATGTGCATGTAGCTTATCAAACATCAGGCAATACGGCGGTTTGGGATGATGATGTATTACGTTTCGTAGAATTTGCGATAGACTTTAGCCAAAGTATAGGCGAAGACAACAGCAAGCTGAAAAGTATTTATGAAGATATGCGAGCCTTTATCCCCACCAAAAAACCAAACCAGGTAGATACCAAGGAGATAAGGGATGTAAAAGGATTTATCCGCAAAACAGAAGCCATTTCGGGAGCACGCTATGCAGGTTTACAGGATGACCATATCCACTTTATGGCTTTACCGTTTTATGAAACCGGTAAGATCAAAAAGAACACCGCAGGTGAAGAAGATATCCGTTTAACAATAGAACTGCTGCAAAAAGTAAAACCACAACAGGTATTTGCCGCCGGCGACTTTGCCGATCCTAACGGTACCCACCTGGTATGTTTCAATATCATTATAGCCGCCTTAAAACGACTGAAAGAAACCGAAGATTGGGTAAAAGATTGCTGGGTATGGATGTACCGTGGGGCATGGCAGGAGTTTAATATTTACGAAATAGAAATGGCCGTACCGCTGTCACCGCAGGAAGTGATCCGTAAACGAAACGCCATCTTTAAACACCAGAGCCAAAAGGACAGGCCGGTTTTCCCGGGTGATGATGCCAGAGAGTTTTGGGTGAGAGCAGAGGATCGGACAAGGGAGACAGCTAAAAGCTACGATAAACTCGGCATGGCGGAATATGAAGCCATGGAGGCTTTTGTGAGATTCCATTACTAAATCATAACACCCCACGTCATTGCGAGGTACGAAGCAATCTCTAAACTGTACAGAGAAATTACAAAGGTTCTATACTTTTCTTTCTGCTCTGTATAGCTTATAGATTGCTTCTTCGTTCCTCATCGCAAAGACGCTTTTGTTTATATCGCTGTATATAAACTTCCTAATAATATAATTTGTAACTCAGGTATCCGTTTTGCATCTTAGCAAAGAGATATTCCCTAAAAGAAAAATGAAATTAAACTACAAAGTTTGCATAGCGGCTTTGGCCCTTGTTACCGTAACAGACGGCGCATTTGCCCAGGTTAAAAAGAAACCCGCAGCATCAACAGCTCCTAAACCAGCAGCAACAGACCAGTCAAAAGCCGATAAATTACCGCAAGATCCGGATGTAATTACCGGAACACTTCCAAACGGCTTAACGGTTTATATCCGCAGAAATACCGAACCTAAAAACAGGGCTGAATTATACCTGATATGTAAAGCTGGTTCTGTATTGGAAGCTGACGACCAGCAGGGACTTGCACACTTTACCGAGCACATGGCCTTTAACGGCACACGCGATTTCCCAAAAAATCAACTGGTAGATTATCTGCAAAAATCGGGCGTAAAGTTTGGTGCGGATCTGAACGCTTATACTTCATTTGACGAAACGGTATATCAATTGCCTTTGCCTACCGATAGCGCTGCGGTATTTGAAAAAGGATTTAGCATACTGGCCAACTGGGCAGGCTACCAATCCTTCGACCCAAAAGAAATTGACGATGAACGTGGCGTTGTTTTAGAGGAAGCCCGCCTTCGTGGTAAAAATGCCCAGGAAAGACTGAGTCTGCAAACATTGCCGGTATTATTAAACAATTCCAGGTATGCCCTGCGTTTGCCAATTGGTAAAGAGGATATTATAAAAACCTTTAAACCCGAAACTATTAAAAGTTTTTATCACGATTGGTACCGTCCGGATCTGGAAGCGGTAATTGTAGTGGGCGATTTTGATCCCAAGTATGTTGCCAAACTGATAAGGGAATATTTCTCATTATTAAGCAATCCAACTCCTGAAAAACCAAGGACAACCTATACAGTACCACCAACACCCGGAACCGCAGTAAAAATTGCAACCGACAAAGAATTTCCTTACACCGTAGCCGAAATAATTGTAAAACACCCCGGTACGGTATTAAAAACTACAACTGATTTTATGCAGAGTATGCGTGTTGAATTGTTCAACCAAATGCTCAATGCCCGTTTGGGCGAATTGGTTCAAAAACCAAACCCGCCGTTCTTATACGGCCAATCGAGCTATGGCAGTTTCATCGGAAGACAAAATGCATTTACAACCGTAGTGGTAGCGAAGGAGCCTGGCGAACTGCAAATTGCTGTTAAGGCAGCCGTTGCCGAAACGGAGCGTGCCCGCATATTTGGCTTTACCCTTACTGAATTGGAAAGAGCCAAACAAAATGCCTTATTAGCCATTGACAATGCGTACAAAGAGCGCGATAAAACAAAATCAGTAACTTTTGTAAATGAATATCAGCAAAACTTCTTAACCGGCGAGGCAATTCCCGGACTGGAATATGAGTACAATTTTTATGTAAATAACATTGGTAAAATTACGCTTGCCGAAATAAATGCCATGGCGGGCAAATTCATCAGCGATCAAAACAGGGTTGTTGTGGTAGAAGCGCCGGATAAGGACAAGGACAAGCTGCCCAACGAAAAAGTAATATTAGATTGGATTGCCGAAGGAGGTAAAAATTTAACGGCTTATGTTGATAACAGAAGCGATAAACCTTTGATGGAAAAATTGCCTTCAGCGCCGGGTAAAGTTACCAGCACACAAACAGACAGTTCTATTTTAACAACTACCCTTACTTTATCGAACGGCATAAAAGTAATATTAAAGCCAACCGAGTTTAAAAACGATCAGATCCTTATAAATGGATACAGCTTTGGCGGTACTTCATTAACCAGCGATCAGGATTTCACTTCCGCTGATTTGTCGGGGAGCATTATACCAGCCAGCGGTATAGCTGATTTTACCCAGATACAACTCGACAAAATGCTGGCCGGTAAAAATGTAAGCATCACCCCTTACATCAGTGATGTTGCCCAGGGTATATCAGGCAATTGCGCACCTAAAGATTTCGAATCGGCCCTTCAGCTTATTTATCTATACTTTACGCAGCCGCGTAAAGATGCCGACATCTGGCAGTCAAACATCACCCAAACTAAATCGGTGCTGACTAACCGCAGTCTCGATCCGGGAAGTGTTTTCCAGGATACTGTTTCGGCCACTTTGAGTAACCACAATTTCCGTGAAATGGTTGTAACGCCGCAGCAATTGGATGCAGCCAGTTTAGACAAAGCTTACACCTTCTTTAAAAATCGTTTTGCCGATGCAAGCGGCTTTACCTTTGTAATAGTAGGTAATTTTACAGTAGACAGGATAAAACCTTACCTGGAGGCTTATTTAGGCAGCTTACCGACCACCAATAGTAAAGAAACCTTTAAAAACTTAGGCATCCATCCACCTGCCGGGCAAATTACCAAAACAGTTTATAAAGGTATTGGCGATAAAAGCACTGTTGATTTAATATTTGATGGCGCCTATGAATATAACGAAGCCAATAACGTGCAACTGGATGCTTTGGAATCTATTATCCAAATAAAACTGGATGAAAGATTGCGCGAAAAAGAAGGCGAAGTTTATGCACCCGGTGTAAGGGCCAGCTACAAAAAAATACCGGAGGGCCGTTATACTTTCACCGTTTCATTCCAATGCGCACCCGCCAATGTTGATAAGCTGGTTGCCGCCACTATGGAAGAAATTAATAACATCAAACAAAACGGTGCACTGGCAGTTGATATCCAAAAATTTGCCGCCCAGGAAGCGCGTTCGACCCAGGTGCAGCTTAAAGAAAATATTTTCTGGGCAGGTTACTTAGGTGCAGCTGCGCAAAATCAGGAAAACCCGGATGCCATTTTGTACCACGTAAGCAATTTGAGCAATGTAACCCAGCAAAGCACAAAAGATGCCGCCAATAAATATTTAAGCGGCGCCGATTTGATTAAGTTGATTTTACTTCCTGAAAAGAAATAATTATAAAAATTAAGATCATGAAAAAGGGTTCTGTCGTTTATCCGGCAGAACCTTTTTTATTCTTATAAAATCAAGATTTCAAAACCTGCCTAACATATTGTAATTTACATTGTATATTATTGGCATGGTTACAAAAGGGCAGCAAGTTATAAGACAGTGGTATAAGCAAAAAAACTGGCAGCAATTCCCTTTTCAGCAGGAGATGGAAGATGCCTATCTGGGTGGTTATTCCGGCTTGCTGAATGCGCCAACGGGTAGTGGCAAAACATTTGCTTTGTTTCTTCCTTTTTTAGCTGATTTCATTAATAAACATCCCGAAAATTATCTTTCCAAAACTAACAATGGGCTGTTAATGCTTTGGATAACTCCCTTAAGGGCGCTAACCAACGATATCAAGAAAGCGATGCAGGAAGTTTGTGATGAACTAGGCCTTCCATGGAAAATTGCCACCCGCACAGGCGACACGCCCGCCGCCGAAAAACAGGCGCTCAAAAAAAAGCTACCCGAAGTACTGCTCACCACCCCCGAAAGCCTGCATCTGATGCTGGCCCAAAAAGAATATTACAAACTGTTTCAAAATCTACAAGTAGTAGTTATTGACGAATGGCACGAACTGCTGGGCACCAAGCGCGGGGTACAGGTTGAGTTGGGCTTGTCCCGGCTTAAGGGCCTTTGTTCAGTTGGCAGTTTTCAGTTGGCAGTTGGAGATGAACAGTTGGCAGTACCCGGTAAGCAGTTGGCAGTGGACGGTAATTCCGAATCGCAAACTGCAAACAGAAAACTGCAACCTAAAAAGGACGGCCTACTGCAAACTGAAAACTGCCAACTAAAAATATGGGGTATCAGTGCAACCATCGGTAACCTGGAGCAGGCGGCAGAAGTACTACTGGGCAACAATTTCCCGCCCGAAAAGGTGAGGATGGTAAGGGCCAATCTGGAGAAAAAGTTACTCATCAAATCTATCATTCCCGAAAATATTGAGAACTATTCGTGGGCAGGTCATATCGGCCTGAAACTTTTGCCACAGGTGATGGAAATTGTGGCCAAAAGCGTAACCACGCTTATATTTACTAATACCCGTTCGCAATCAGAAATATGGTATCATGCCATATTAAATAACTACCCCGAGTATGCAGGTATTATGGCCATGCACCACGGCTCGCTGGATAACGAATTGCGCAACTGGGTAGAGCAGGCACTACATGCCGAGGCACTGAAAGTGGTAGTATGTACCTCAAGTCTGGATTTGGGCGTCGATTTCAGACCGGTTGACTCGGTAGTGCAGGTGGGCAGCCCCAAGGGTGTCGCCCGTTTTATGCAGCGGGCTGGCCGAAGCGGGCACCATCCGGGTGCCGTTTCAAGGGCATATTTTGTGCCTACTCATTCCATGGAATTACTGGAAGGAGCGGCATTGAAACAAGCCATTAAAGATGGCATTTTTGAAAGTCGCGATCCTTTATTGTTAACCATGGATGTGCTGATTCAGTACATGGTAACATTGGCCGTTTCTGACGGCTTTACCGCCAATGAATTGTTTGAAGAGGTTAAAACAACATTTGCATTCGCCGATTTAAAACGAAACGAGTTTAACCAATTGCTTGAATTTATAACCACCGGCGGCAAAACGCTTGCTCAATATGATGAATTTTTAAAGGTTGAGGTTGAGAACGGCCTGTTTAAGGTAAACAATCGCCGGGTAGCTATGCGGCACCGGCTGAGCATTGGCACTATTACCAGTGAACTGAGTATTCGTGTAAGTTGGTTGAGCGGTGGTAGCCTGGGCACTATTGAAGAATCTTTTATATCCCGATTAAGACCGGGAAATACTTTTTGGTTTGCCGGGCGGAGTCTTGAATTTGTGCGGATAAAGGAAATGACCGCCTATGTAAAAAAATCAAACGCAAAAAAGGGAATGATCCCCAGTTGGGCAGGCGGGAGGATGCCGCTTTCATCGCAGCTGTCGGCCATGTTTAGGGTAAAGCTGGATGAAGTTGCCCACGGTACAGCCAACGACGAGGAAGTTGTTGCCCTACAGCCCTTATTTGAGTTACAAAGCAGACTTTCGCATTTGCCGCAGAGCCATGAATTTTTGATCGAGTCGTTTAAATCGCAACAAGGGCATCATTTGCTGTTTTATCCGTTCGAGGGAAGGTTGGTTCATGAAGGTATGGCCTCCCTGCTGGCTTATCGCATCAGCAAAATAAAACCCGCCAGTTTTTCCATTGCCATGAATGATTATGGGTTCGAGCTACTTGCTGATGAAGATATCCCTATTGAAGAAGCTTTGGAAGATGCCAGTTTTTTCTCGATCGATAGCCTGTTGGAAGATATTCAGCATAGTTTAAACGCCAATGAAATGGCCCGGCGCCGTTTCCGAGATATAGCCCACATCGGGGGCCTGGTTTTTACGGGGTATCCCGGTCAGCCGGTAAAGAATAAACATTTGCAGGCATCTACTTCCCTGCTTTTCGAAGTGTTTAGCGAATATGAGCCGGACAACTTATTGGTAAGGCAGGCTTACAACGAAGCCCTGGCTTTCCAACTGGAGGAATTCCGCTTAAGAATGGCCCTGCAGCGCATCATCAAACAAAATATCATTTTAAAAACCATTGAAAGGCCTACTCCATTTGCCTTCCCGATAATGGTTGACAGTCTGGGCCGGGAACGCTTAACCACCGAAACATTGGAAGAACGTATAGCTAAAATGGCCCGTCAATATGATGTTGATGAAGTATTGCCGTCCGAAAAGTCTAAAGCCGGAAGCCCCCGAAAGCCCGGAATAAGAAGAAAAAAAGGGTTTTAAAACTTAACGTTTGTTGCAACATAGAAATATGTCAGAAGTGCTTAGTCCACAAAAGATATTTATTACATTTGGAATAATAGAACAAAATCAATGTTCATTATATCAACCTAAAAACCCTAAGCCCACATGAAAAAAATATTATTGCTATGTTTTATCTCTTTATCAGCTCTGATTGTTAATGCACAACAAAACCAGGAGGCAGCAAATTTTAACAGCTATGTAACAGCCGCCGATAAAAATATTGAAGATGCCTATCAGGCTAAAAATTACACCAAAGCAATTGACCTGTCAAACGATTGGCTGAATAATTATCACAAACAGTCTTCTGTTATTCAGAAAAATTATCAGGGTAATACCATAAACATTTATTATAACCTGGGCTGCTATACTGCACTTAATGGCCAAAAAACAGATGCCTTAAATTGGCTAAAAAAAGCGTTCGCCGCGGGGTTTATTGATTACAATTCTATTATTGCCGATGGCGATCTGGTTAGTCTGCATAACGAAGCGGAATTTAAAACCATAGTGCAGCAAATAAGAGAAAAGGGCGATTATCTTTATATTCTGAAAAATTCCGGGCCATATAATGTTGAACAACACCCTGCTTTGCCGGTATTCAGTTATCAATCGGCTTCAGCACCGGAGTTGGTGAATTTTAAACAAAAGTTCAATCTGGATTCAGTTGCCGGGAATGGTGATGAAATCAGCAAATTTAAAAACCTGCTTTTTTGGGCGCATAATGTTGTACGGCATGACGGTAACTCAGGCAATCCTCCAAATAAAAATGCCATTGATTTAATAGCGGTTTGTAAAAAAGACGACCGGGGAGTTAATTGCCGGATGATGTCAACCATATTAAAAGACGCCTATCAGGCCGAAGGGTTTAAGGCCCGATTGGTAACCTGCATGCCCAAAGACACTGCCGATTTTGATTGCCACGTAATTACAGTAGTATGGTCAAAAACACTAAACAAATGGATTTGGATGGATCCTACCTTTAACGCTTACGTTAGTGATGAAAAAGGCAATTTGTTAAATATTGAAGAGGTTAGGCAACGTATGATTAGCGACCAGCCATGGAATTTAAACAACGATGCCAACTGGAACAACAAATCAAAAGAAACCAAGCAAGATTATTTTCACTACATGTCAAAAAATCTTTACTGGCTAAAATGTTCGGTTAAAAGCGATTGGGATTTGGAAACCAGGGATGATAAAAAACCACCTATAGAATATATTGATTTATATCCCGGAAGCTTCACTACAATTTATCAGTCCAAAAAAACAGGAAAAGGGGCGATAGAATATGCAAGTAATAACCCGCAATATTTTTGGCAGAAGCCGGCAGCGAACTAGGTAGCGCTTTAAAAAAGAGGTTTATTTTCAAACTGAAGGTAAACCTCTTACTCTTCGTTTTTCCCACCGCCTTTTACAATAATGATAATAAGCCAGATAATTGAAAACGCCTGTACCATTACCATGCTGCCTATCACCAATTGCCCGCCCGGCCAGTGCATTATTTTTAATACCATGCCCAGCATCATTCCTAAAAAACTAAGCAAAAACAGCGTTATAGGGTAACGGTAATTATAAAACATGGAGTGGCTTATTTAACGTTGTTTTGTTTTCTGCTTTTCAAATAAGCTATAAGCGAAGGTAACCTCAAAATTAATAAACCAACAGCAGCGCCTGCAAAAATACTACTCCAGGTATCTACCTTAGGGTCAAAACCCATAAAGCTTACTACTATCATCGCCAAAGCCACCATACCGATGAAAATGAATAAATATATTTTTTTCATATTGAATTATAATGGCTGAATTTAATAGAAAAAGAACTAAAAACGAACTTACTGACCATTTTTGTTGTTAACTTCTTTAATCATTTTTAACGTAAGTAGCAGCAACAACAACAAAGCCGCAGCACTTGCTATCCATATAAGTATAGAATAATCACGTTTAGCTGTTACCGGCGAATTAAGATAAGTGTCATTTTTCATAATTGGGCCTGCTTCTAACGGCATAACATGGCTGATACTATCCGTAAAAAACTTTAAATCGTACTGGGGCATTACTGCATCTTCATCTCCCGTAAAAAGTTTATATAACTTACCTTTTTCCAGATAGCTTACAATATAGTGCTCGGCCTGATATACATTTATACCTTTAATATCCAACGGCAAATTATCTCCATTTTCAATTTTCAGCACCAGTTTGTTTGTTCTGGCCGAAATAAAGACATCCTGCTTTGTTTTGGAATTTAAACTAACAATACAAAGAAGCTCATTGCCATATTTATTTACCTGGTATATGGATACCTCTCTATTGTAAAATTTGGGGCCTGCAATGGCTAAATGCAAACGATTAACAAGATAGTTATCGTTTAATTTAACCGTAATGAATGTCACTTTATTGCTATCTCTACGTGTAAATGGCGCTAATAAAACAGGCAGATAAGCAACTGGCACTGGCTTTTCAACATATTCACCTGCTTCTAAAAACTTAACAGCAGTTTTATTTTTATCATTTACCAATAACTTCAAATAACGATAACTGCTCGCGGGAAAAGATAGAGACTGCTCATAAGTACCATCACTATTTAAAACTGCTTCCTGCAATGGAATGGCCTCTTCTATAGCATACCAATTCTTCAGGTCGTCGCTGCCCGATAAGTTTACCAGGCGGCTTACAGCTGTATTTTTAAGTTTTATCCATAAACTACTTAAGGGTTGTTTACTTATATTTTCTACAATAAAAGAGGTTCCGGTATCAGTATTTAGATCAACTTTTACCTCAGGATAAACAATAAACTTTTGTTTCTGCACCTGGGGCAAATTACCCTCTGTTACATAAGGCACAAAATTACCTTTGGGATCCATCAATCGTATATCAGAAAAATCGCTATTACTTTTCCTCGCAATATCTGGCCCGAGGCTTATTTTATAAAAACCCGAAGAGTCAACTTTATTTAAAAAGGCACTGTATTTAAAAGTTTGTTGGGCTGATGCGTTAAAGCCCAGCAATACGCCAATTATTGTCAATAAAAACGCTGTATTATTCTTTTGATTTTGTCTCATCATCAACAATAATTTTTTTAACTTTTTGGTACATAAACGAGATGATCAGGAGCAAAACTCCCAGGCAAAAGAAAGCAGCAATTTTTCCGGCAACGGGTATATTGTTAATATCGAAGAAAAACAACTTCAGCAGCGTAACCGAAAAAAGGCTCAATGAAATAATACGAAAGGTACGCTGTTTGTGCCGCATACCAAGCCACATTAAAGCAAACGATATTACACCCCATAATATAGGCAGACCCGTTTTTATATAAACAGTTTGCAATTCATCAACCGAAGGTGTTACTTTATAAAACAGAAGCGTACTCATTAAGCATAGTTCGGTACTTAAAAATATTACTATAGCAGCCGAAATTATCCATGCTGCGGCGTTTTTCATTCCATCGTCAAAATTGCTGCTGCACAAGCCAATCAATTGATAAAATACAACGCCGATAATTAAATCACTGACCCAATGTGCTAAAAAGTGTGCGGTTGATATTTTATGGTGCTCTAGAACATCACGAACGACATCGGAAAAAGTAGGTTCAAATAAAAGGTATATAAAAAGCGTAAAAGCTAACAGCACCATGATTAATTGCCATTTATATTCAACACTGTTAACTTTTTTATAAAGCACATTAAACAAATAAATAAACGCAGGTAAATAAAGCATCAGGTATAAGACATTCAGCCTGACATCTGGGTAGTGATACATAAACTGATGATTTATTTCTAAAAAACCACTCAAAAACAAAAGGACAAAGGCCACAATTCTATAAAGATTCTTGCTGGCGTTAATGCCTTCGTTTGAAGCATCTTTTTTCACCAAAACATATAGCAGATACGAGCTAATCGCGGCAAATACTGTTGTAATAAATCCTTTATTTGCAATTATGGTTAAGTGTGATGCAGTATCCCAATAAATATTTACCAAGTCGATAAACAAACTCACAAACATTGCCAGCCATATTACCAACGAGGTAATTTTCATTAACCTGATGGATGATTTTTGATATAACCAGTAAAGCAATACCGCCTCTGATGCCCAGAAGAGTGTAATGTTATTTCCGTGCAACTGGATAGGCGCCGTTAACGAAATAAACGTCAACGTAATGCCAATGAGCAGGTAAAGAATATTGGTATCAACCTTCCTGTTTCTGAACAAAATAAATGACAATACCAGGTTTAACGCACCCAGGCCCGCGCTAAACAAGCCGCGAAACTGTTCCTGGTGCATTGCCGTTAATAAGTAGAGCCCCGTAGCAAAGTATAATGCGGTATTAGTTAATAGTATGGTAAAATCAACCGATAAAAACTTTTTGTTTTCGCGCACATTGTTGATGATATTGATAGTGAAGAACAACAAATAGAAAACAGTGGCATATCTGAAACCAATAACATAAGCGCCGGCCTCTAAATTGAATAACACCAGGGCAAAAACAATTACAGACAATCCGAATGCCGAAATATTAAGGATACGCCAGGCTTTATAATAGGCAATAATTAAAAGCCCGATATTTAAAATAAGCAAGTAAATAAACAATCCGTTATAATTAGCACTGCCATTGCTCACCATAAACGGACTTGCGAACCCTCCTACCAGGGCTGTTACAGCTAGCTCCTGTTTATCGTAAAGTAAAGAAAGACTTACAGCAAAAACAGTTATAACAATAAGTATAACTAACGCTATTGGCTGACTGAATAAGTGAAACTGCTGATAAGCAAGTGTAATTGTAAAATAAAATATAGCTAAACCGCCACCAACTAATACCGAACTAAAAGCCTTATAACTATTGCGCATACGGTGAGCAAAACCCGTTAATATACCTCCGCAAACTATGCCTATTCCCACACGCCCAACGGGGCCTACCCAATTGTTATCAATGGCATATTTCACAAAAAAGCCTATAGCCAAAACTAAAATGGCAATGCCTATTTTATTAACCAGGTTTTCTCCAATAAATTTCTCCAGATCGGGATAGCGCTCAAAAAAAGATAATTCGGGTTCCTTATGTTCTTTCACAGGAGGTGTCCATTCTTTTATAGGCCTCTTTATTGAAGCCAGGCTGTCGGCAATTATTTCTTCCTTCGGGTTTATAACCGTAGGCGGTGCAACTTTTGGCTGGGGAGGTTCGGGAGGTTTAACTTCCCTGGGCGGCGGTATCGCTGCTTGTTTTAATATTTCTTTGGGTTGATCGACAACTTTACTTCGAACTTCATATAGCCTCAACAGCTTTTGCAGCTCGTTTATTTTACTATCAAGGTTGTCTAATCTATTGGTAATGCTTGCTTTACTGTTAAGTATCAGCACTATAATTATCAATAGTAATACAATGGTTAATACGTCCATGTTAAAAGGTTGGTGAGATAAAGATATAGGATTTGTAATAATAAAAAAGCAAGAACAGATCATATCGCTTTTTGCCCCTTTTCTGCAATCGATTGGATTGATCCCTGTTAATAAACAATTATTTGCAATTCTATTGTAAAAGCATTGTGGTGTAATTAAAAAAAAACAAACATATTGCAGTAATGTTATTCTTAAATTGTTTATTTGACATCGAATAATTGAGGGTATAATTAACAATTTATTATCATTAATTTGTGATATTTACACCGCTGATACATAAATCATTTATTCATAAATTTATACCGGGCAAACACTAACCCTGTTTGAGTTGATGAGTACCTTAAAATTATTTACCCACGACTAAATCAATTTAATGAAAACTGCTTCTGATCAACTCAAAATCCTCTCCATTGATATTGGAGGCTCACACATTAAGGCAACCATTTTAAACTACAAAGGCGAATTACTTAAAAATTACGAAAAAGTGGTTACCCCAACTCCGGCAAGTCCCGAAAATGTTATAAAGTCAATTAAAACCCTTGTAAAAGATTTTCCTGAGTTTGATAAGATATCGGTTGGTTTTCCGGGCTATGTAAAAAATGGTGTAATAAAAACAGCACCAAACCTGGGTACCGATTTATGGAAAGATTATGATTTCGCCAAAAATTTAGGCGATACTTTAGGTAAAGAAGCACGCGTAGTAAACGATGCCGATATGCAGGGATTAGGCGTAGTAAACGGTAAAGGGCTTGAACTGGTAATTACGCTGGGTACAGGCTTTGGTACTGCTTTATTATTCGACGGCAATTTATTACCACATCTTGAATTTTCACACCAGCCATTCGGCAAGTCGGCATCGTACGATAAATATATAGGTGAGGCTGCGCTTGAAAAAGAAGGCACCAAGAAATGGAACCGACGGATGCAAAAGGTTTTTGAAGTATTAAAAACTGTATTCAATTACGACTATTTATACATAGGCGGCGGCAACTCCGATAAATTAACCTTTAAGCTTGATAAAAACATGAAAATTGTTTCAAATGCCGATGGCATAAAAGGTGGCGCCAGGTTATGGAAACAAGAAGAAGCACCAAAAGAACAACCAATACTAACACAATAAAATACATTTAACCACTAGCACTAAGATGGAAACTACGACACAGGACATAGAGCAGTTAGGCATTAATACAGTCAGAATACTTTCTGCTGATGCTGTACAGAAGGCAAATTCAGGTCACCCAGGCACTCCAATGGCACTTGCGCCAATCGGGCATATTCTTTGGACCCAATATTTGAATTATAATCCAAAAAATCCAAACTGGGCAAACCGCGATCGTTTTATATTATCAAACGGCCACGCTTGTATGCTACAGTACAGCTTTTTGTACCTAACGGGCTATGATATTTCATTGGATGATATTAAAAACTTCCGCCAAATGAATAGCAAAACCGCAGGACACCCTGAGTACGGTTTGGCTCCGGGTATTGATGTAACTACTGGTCCGTTGGGTCAGGGGTTTGCCAATGGCGTTGGTTTTGCTATTGCTCAAAAACATCTGGCAGCACGTTACAACAAGCCAGGTTTCGACTTGTTCGACTATAAAATATATGCTATCTGTAGCGATGGTGACTTAATGGAAGGCGTTGCATCAGAAGCTGCTTCTATTGCAGGCCACCTGGAGTTAGGTAACTTGATTTATTTATATGATGACAACCACATTTCTATTGAAGGTGATACCGACATTACCTTTAACGAAGATGTAGGCAAACGTTTTGAAGCTTACGGCTGGCATGTACAAACAGTTGATGATGGTAACGATTTAAAAGCCATAACCGATGCTATCCGCAATGCTAAAATTGAAATAGCAAGACCATCAATCATAAAAGTTCGCACGCAAATTGGTTACGGTAGCCCTAACAAGGTAAACACTGCCGGTGCGCACGGATCGCCACTGGGTGCTGATGAAATTAAACTGGTTAAAGAGTTTTTCGGTTTCGATCCGGAAAAATCATTTGTAGTGCCTGATGAGGTATTAAAATACTATCACGAAAAAGGCGCAAGAGGTGCCAGCGTTGAAGCTAAATGGAACGATCTGTTTAAAGCTTACAAAGAAAAATTCCCTGAACTGGCTGCCGAATTTGAATTAGCGTTCAAAGGCGAGTTACCTAAAAACTGGGATGCTAACTTACCGGTATTTAAAGCGTCTGATCCTAAAATGGCTACCCGCCAGGCATCTGGTAAAGTGTTAAACGCTATTGCTGGCAGCCTGCCAAATTTGATTGGTGGCTCGGCCGACTTAGCACCATCAACTGATACTAACCTGAAAGAATATACTTCTTTCACACCTGAGCAACGTGATGGCCGTAACTTCCACTTCGGTATCCGCGAGCATTCAATGGGTTCTATCCTTAATGGTATGGCATTAACACATGGCCTTATTCCTTTCGGCGCAACCTTCCTGATGTTCTCTGAATACATGCGTCCTCCAATCCGTTTGGCCGCTATTATGAAGATTCGTCCGATATTTGTCTATACACACGATAGTATTGGTTTGGGTGAAGATGGCACCACTCACCAGCCTATTGAGCAATTGGCAGCTTTGCGTGTTATCCCTAATGTTACCTTAATCCGCCCGGCTGATGCAAACGAAACTGCACAAGCATGGCGCGTGGCAATCGAGCACAAAGGCGGTCCGGTTATTTTAATATTTACCCGTCAGGGATTACCGATATTAGATCAGGATAAATACACCAAAGCTACCGAATTAGAAAAAGGTGCTTACATCCTATCCGAAGCAAGCAAATCACCTGACTTAATACTGATAGCTACAGGATCTGAAGTTTCATTGATACTGGAAGCTCAGGCTAAACTGGAAGCTGATGGTGTTTCAACCCGCGTGGTAAGTATGCCAAGCTGGGAACTGTTTGAAAAACAGGATGCGGCTTATAAAGAAAAAGTATTCCCTAAAGCACATAAAAAACGTTTGGCTGTTGAAATGGCTTCACCAATGGGCTGGCACAAATATGTTACCGACGAAGGTGATATATTAGGTATCAACACCTTTGGCGAATCGGCACCGGCTGAAGAGTTATACAAACACTTTGGCTTCACCGTTGATAACGTAGTTAAAAAAGCTAAAGCACTGTTATAAGATTTAGAGATACGGGATGTGAAATTGGAGATATAGCTTAAGCAAAGAGCCCAATGTCTTCAACTCACATCCCAAATCTCTTTTCTCAATCACAAAAAAGAATGGATTGGCAAAGTGATATCATAAAAACACTCGAATGGTCTGGCACGGTTATTAACCGCGAGGGGAAAGAACGAGTAGCTGAAGAAATAGCCGCCAAAGTTAAAGACGGAGATGTTTTGGGAGTAGGCTCAGGCTCTACTGTTTATATGGCGCTATTGGCTATTGCAAAAAAAATAAAAGAGCAAAATCTAAGTATTAAAGCCATACCCACTTCTATCGAAATCTCTATGTTTTGTGCTAAGCTGGGTATACCCCTAACCACTTTGTACGAAAACAAACCCGACTGGCTGTTTGACGGCGCTGATGAAGTTGATCCAAACCGCAATCTCATTAAAGGCCGCGGCGGCGCAATGTTTAAAGAAAAACTGTTGATTAGCTCGAGCCCTGTAAATTATATCATCGTTGACGACAGCAAAATGGTTGATAAATTAGGCACTAATTTTCCAGTACCTATTGAAGTTTTCCCGGCTGCATTGCTTCATGTTGAGCATGAGTTAAGAAAGCTTGGACCTGAAAGTTTGGCTTTAAGGCCCGCTAAAGGTAAAGATGGCTCTGTTGTAACCGAAAACGGAAATTTAATACTGGACGCGCGTTTTCATGATATTCAAGATGATCTGGAAGTAAAAATAAAATCAATTACCGGCGTAATTGACAGCGGGCTGTTTATAAATTACGATGTGCAGATTTTGGTGGCTTAACCAAACCCGCAATTGTATTTATAGCACAGCATCGCAATAATAATAACACATTAATTAATTTAAAAACATATTACCATGGCAACAAATAAAGTAAAACAAATTCACAGTTTTGGTCAGAGCATCTGGCTTGATTTTATTGACCGTGCGATCATCGCATCAGGCAATTTAAAAAAACTGATTGACGAAGATGGCGTGAGAGGCGTTACCTCAAACCCGGCTATTTTTGAAAAAGCAATAACCAGCAGTTCTGATTATGATGCCGATATCCGCAAACTGGCTGACAGCGATAAAACTAACGAAGAGATATTTTTCGGCTTAGCTATAAGCGATATTAAACATGCTACTGACATTTTTAAAGGTCTTTACGAAGAATCAAAAGGTGGCGATGGTTATGTAAGTTTAGAAGTTTCTCCGTTTTTGGCATTAGATGACGAAGGCACTACTAAACAAGCTGAAGAGCTTTGGAAAGCGGTGGACCGTAAAAACGTGATGATCAAAATCCCTGGAACAAAACCAGGTTTGTCAGCCATCAGAAAATCAATTGCAAAAGGTATCAATATCAACGTAACCCTGTTATTTGGTTTACCTCGCTATAAAGAAGTTACCGAAGCCTATATTTCAGGTTTGGAAGATCATTTAGCTGCAGGCCATTCAATCGGTCATATTTCATCAGTAGCCAGCTTCTTTTTAAGCCGTATTGATGTTTTGGTTGATCCATTGCTTGACGAAAAAGGTCTTGGCGATTTGAAAGGCGAAGTTGCTATCGCGTCAGCTAAAAAAGCTTACGAAATCTACAAAGAAGCATTCAGCGGACCGCGTTGGGAAAAATTAGCAGCTCACGGTGCACAGCCACAACGTTTATTATGGGCAAGTACCAGCAGCAAAAACCCTGCATTTAAAGATACTAAATATGTGGAGGCACTTATCGGTCCAAACACGGTAGATACTGCTCCTTTAGAAACTATCGAAGCATTCCGTGACCATGGTGTTGCCGCCAATACTTTGGAGCAAGACGTGGATAAATCTACCGAGATCTTAAACAAGCTTAAAACTGCCGGTATTGATATCGACAAATTAACGCAGCAGTTAGAGGACGAAGGCATTGAAAAATTCAATAAACCCTTCGAAAAATTATTGCAGGCTATTGAAGATCAAAAAAGCAAAGTATAATAATTGTGGAAGCAGCAGACATTAAAATCCTGTTTTTTGATATAGGTGGCGTGCTCCTGACCAATGGCTGGGGACATGAATCAAGACAAGAAGCCGCAAAACTGTTCGGCCTTGATTACAAGGAGATGAGCGAATTGCATACGTTTATTTTTAACGTTTATGAAACTGGCAGCATTACCCTTGATGAATATTTGGATACTGTTGTATTTAATCGCCCCCGCGACTTTACCAGGGAAGATTTTAAGGATTTCATGTTCCGTCAGAGTATCGAGTTGCCCGATACTTTGAAATGGCTTAAAGAATGGAAAAAAGATTGCGGTTTCCGCGTCATTGCCATTAATAATGAAGGTAAGGAACTGAATGACTACCGGGTAAAGAAATTTAAGCTGCATGAAGTATTTGATGCTTTTGTAGCATCGTGCGAAGTTGGTTTACGCAAGCCCGATCCGGCTATTTTTAAACTGGCTATGGGCATTGCCCTGGCGCAGCCGGCCCAGTGCGTTTACTTTGACGACAGGATTATGTTTGCAAAAGCAGCTGGAAAATTAGGTATTCGTGCCTATCAGCATACCAGCTTTGAAACCACCAAACAAATATTAGAAAAAATTAAACTAGAAAACCCCAACTAAAATGAGCAATACTCCTGATAAATACGATTTCGGTATGATTGGCCTTGGTACCATGGGCCGCAACCTGTTACTAAACATGGGCGACCATGGCGTAAAAGGTGCCGGATTTGATAAAGATGCCTCAAAAGGCCAGTTGTTAGAACAAGAAAGCAAGCACAACAATCTTAAAGGTTTTAGTGATGTTAAGCTTTTTGTTGAGAGCTTAAATACGCCGCGTGCCATTATGATGCTGGTACCGGCAGGTAAAATTGTTGATGATGTTATTGCCGAATTATTGCCCCTGCTTTCAAAAGGTGATATTTTGATTGATGGTGGTAACTCGCATTTCACCGATACCAACCGCCGCGTGGAAGAACTGGAAACAAAAGGATTCCACTTCTTCGGTATGGGAATTTCGGGTGGTGAAGAAGGCGCGCGCCGCGGCCCAAGCATGATGCCGGGTGGCGATAAAGATGCTTACAATGTAATGAAGCCTATTTTGGAGTCAATTGCTGCTAAAGTTGATGGCGCTCCATGCGTAACTTATATTGGCCCTGGTGCATCAGGTCACTTTGTGAAGATGGTGCACAACGGTATTGAATATGGTTTAATGCAGCTGATTGCTGAAACCTATGAGATCCTGAAAAAAGGTTTAAAACTGAATAACGACGAAATTGGTAAAATATTTACCCAATGGAACGAAGGCCGTTTAAAATCATTTTTGCTGGAAATTACCAAAGATATTTTTAATTACAAAGCTCCGGGAACAGATCATTTATTATTGGATGATATAAAAGACGAAGCCAAAGCAAAAGGTACCGGTAAATGGACATCGCAGGTTGCGATGGATCTGCAGGCTCCTATCCCAACTATTGATACCGCAGTAGCCATGCGCGATTTATCAAAATACAAACAATTAAGGGTGCAGGCTGCCGCCATTTACAGCAAAGACGAAATATCACTCAGCGTTAACAAAGATGAGTTTTTAGTTGCCCTAGAACAAGCTTTCTATTTCAACACCATCATTAGCTACGCACAGGGTATGCATCTGCTGGCCAGAGCATCAGAGGAGTATAAATATGAGCTTAAGCTTGATCAGATAGCTAAAATATGGCGCGGTGGTTGTATTATCCGTTCAGAGTTTTTGAATGATATTTACAATGCCTTCAACAAAAATGCCTCATTGGCTCACTTATTACTGGATGGCAATGTTCATGATTTAGTAGCTGCTGCTGTACCAGGCGCACGTAAAGTATTAGCAGCAACTATTGCTGCCGGTATTGCTACCCCTGCCTATGCATCGTCATTAAGCTATTTTGATGCTTTCCGCAGCGAACGTATGCCTTCAAACTTAACACAGGCACAACGCGACTATTTTGGTGCACACACTTATGAGCTTATAGGCAAAGAGGGCGTGTTCCATACACAATGGGTTCCAAAAAGTAATGATTAATTAACTAGCCGAAAGAAAACATTTATCATGAGTACAAGCACAAAATCAGACCCAACTATATTCATCATTTTTGGTGGTACAGGCGATTTAACCTCACGGAAAATTGGACCTGCTCTTTATAATTTATTTTTGGATGGATGGCTGCCTAATCAATTCTCTATAATTGGCACCGGCCGTACACAGCTTTCTGACGATCAGTTCAGAGAAAATTTATTGAAGGACATTAACCAATTTTCGCGCAGCGGTAAGGTTGACAAAGCAAAGTGGGACGTATTTGTTAAAAGCGTTTATTACCAGGTATCAGACATTAAAGATTTTGAAACCTATAAAGAATTTGGTAAACGTGTAGAAAAACACAATGCCGAGTGGAAAACCAAGGCAAACGTAATTTATTACCTTGCGGTATCGCCAAACTTCTTCCCTATTATTGCTTCTAACATTTCAAAAGCCAAACTGGCCGACGATCCTAAAAAAGTAAGAATAGTTATTGAGAAACCATTTGGTCATGATTTGGAAACAGCAAAAGAGCTAAACAAATTACTGTCAAGCATTTTTGATGAGTGTCAGATCTACCGTATCGACCACTATTTAGGTAAAGAAACTGTTCAAAATATTATGGCTTTCCGTTTTGCCAACTCCATTATGGAGCCGCTGTGGAACCGTAATTATATTGAGCACGTGCAGATCTCTGTTACCGAGCAATTAGGCGTTGAAGAACGCGGCGATTACTACGACGGTGCCGGCGCTATGCGCGATATGATTCAGAATCACCTGTTGCAATTACTTTGCCACGTGGCAATGGAGCCGCCTGTTAGCTTTAATGCTGATGAAGTGCGCGATCGTAAGGTTGATGTATTAAAAGCAATGCGCAGGTTTGGTCCTGAGGATGTTCGTATGTCGGCCGTTCGTGGTCAATATGGCAGCGGATGGATGAAAGGCAAGGAAGTACCAGGTTATCGTGAGGAACCAAAAGTAAATCCTGATTCAAATACAGAAACCTTTGCTGCCATTAAATTCTTTGTTGATAACTGGCGCTGGCAGGGTGTTCCATTCTATTTACGTACCGGTAAAAGATTGCACCAGTCATCATCAGTAATCACTATTCAGTTTAAGGATGTACCGCATTTAATATTCCCAACTGAATCGAGCGAAAGCTGGCAACAAAACAGGCTGATCATCAGCATACAGCCAGAAATGAGCATTCGTTTACAGGTACAGGCAAAACGTCCGGGCCTTGATATGGTTTTAAACGCCGTTGATATGGTGTTTGATTATAAAGGCACCTACGCAAGCCAGGCTCCTGAAGCGTACGAAACTTTAATTTTGGATACTATGCTGGGCGACCAAACCTTATTTATGCGTGGCGACCAGGTAGAAGCTGCATGGGAATTGGTTATGCCGATTTTAAGCACCTGGCAAAATAAAAAGAGTTTAAATTTCCCTAACTATTCTGCCGACTCATGGGGTCCAGAATCTGCCGAGGCCCTAATTGCCCGCGACGGATTTAACTGGTTTACCTTGCCGGTACAGGGAACAAAGAAATAGTTGAAGTTCGTTAGAGATTGGAGGTTAGTGGTTGGAGATTAGTTTTCACTTGTAAAACAAAGCTTTAAATTACTAACCTCTAATTAACTAACCTCTAATCACTAAATATGAAACTAAATATTTTTAATAATGATAATGAAGTGCTTTCTGCTTTGGCAGAGCATTTTGTTAAGGTAGGAAATGATGCTATTGCCGCAAAAGGGAAATTTTCAGTAGCTCTTTCAGGAGGTAGCTCACCTAAAAAACTGTACGAATTATTGGCTGCATCTTATGCTGATAAATTGAATTGGGAAAAAGTATTTTTCTTTTTTGGAGATGAAAGAAATGTGCCACAAACACATCCGGACAGTAATTACCTGATGGCTAAAAAAGCGTTGTTTGATCCACTGGAGATCAGCACGCTGCAAATATTCCCGGTTGATACCACGCTTGATCCAAAAGATGCCGCAGAGCGCTATGAAGCCGAAATTGAAGAGTTTTTTGATGAAACCGAATTAAGCTTTGACTTAGTATTACTTGGTTTGGGCGATAACTCGCACACCGCTTCTTTATTTCCATTTACCCCTGTTTTGCACGATAGAACACCGGGCGTAAAGGAAGTATTTTTACAAGATCAACAGATTTACCGCATTACCCTAAATGCCCCTTTGATTAACGAAGCGCAGCATATTGCGTTTTTAGTATATGGCGCAGGTAAGGCTATTGCCGTTCACCATGTTTTAGAGGACGACGAAGATATTGAAGAATATCCGGCCCAATTGATTGAACCTATAGTGGGCGAAATTCAGTGGTTTTTGGATACCGCCGCTGCTGCAGACTTGAAACACAAATAACAAACGAAAGCACTTTTAAGAGCATTTGTATAAAGCAAAAGGCCGTTGAGTTATCAGCGGCCTTTTGCTTTATATGTCTTTTTTATTTATTTAACCTCGAAAGTAAAATATTGACTTGCAGCATCGCCATTGGCAGTTATACCTTGTATAACACCAATATATTTACCCTGCAAATCTGACGTGTAAAACGAAACCGTACCGTTCCCTTGTCCGGTAACCGTCGGTGTCCAATACAATAAATTGCGGTAATCCGGTATCCTGCTAGCCGCCTGGGCTTGTGAATCGTAAACCGGCGAATAAAATTCGCGCTGTAACTGCAACCCTTCGTAATCAACCACTATGGCACGCGGGTCGAGCTCAACGCCGCCTAAATCGCCTTTGTAAGTGGTGAAACTAAATATGCCATTTTGTTCTGTGGCGCCATAGTAATAGCGTTGAGAAACTACTTCCAGCTTCTTAACTTTCAGCGGATCAACAGCAAAAACCTTGTTCAGGTTAAAAACGGGGATACCATCAACCATCACCAATGGATCTTCGCCATCCAAAAATCCCCGATCAGTATTAAGCACTTTTATATGAAATTTACCACGCGTGTTTATAATGTTATCTTCTTTTACATATTCACGTAAATCTTCTTCCATCGTTGTAAAACGGGTAAAATCATCCAATTTATAAACAGCACTTGGTTTACCATAATAAGCACTGGTATCAATTATGGGGTCATAATAACGTTTTAAATATTTGCCTGAATAAATATTTGACACCTGAACACCCAGGCTGTGGCTTTTTAGTGCTGTTATCATTCCATCAGTAAAGCTGAATTTGGGTAAACCATTTTTTGTGTACTGTTCAGAAAAAGGTGTTAAAATGTCAATGCGGTAAATGCTGTCAACTAATTGATTGGTTTGGGCAATGATTTCGTTAGCACCAAAAAAGTCTCTGGTAAAATAATTAATGCGGCCCAGTGAATCGCTTATAGCAGTATATAATTGAACCCGTCTGCCTGGTATACCCAAATAAGTAACCACATCTTTAGCGGGCTTATTAGTTTCACTATTTACAATTTTAGCCGAGATGATATGACCAAAGTATTCCGGTAAAAAATTAAAGTCGGCCGGTTTATTTTCCAACACCGTGCTCCATTGAAACCTTCTCCATCCCTGGGTAAGCATCAGGTTGTCGATAGCTTCGTCTGTTTCGGCATTTGCATTTTTTAAATAATAAGCCGCTGATTCTATATTACCTTTTAATTCCGAATTGAGCCACAAATAGCTGAATATTTCGCTTTGATCAATATTTTGCAATGAGTCTACCTTATAAACAGCCATTGACATTTCGGCATCAAGCGATTTACCTGTCTTATCTTTTGCCGATACGTTAACGTTTACCTTTGTGCGTAAATCATATTGCGATTGATTGGCACTGGCTTCAATAACCAACTGCTGTGCAGGTCTTTTGAAATAAAGCCGTTCGCATACCGGTTGCTTGGCGCTGTTAAAAATAGTGATATGCGAAATGCCATCGCCCAGTACATTTTTATCTATAGTAAAGCTGGCTGTTCCGTTTGATAAAATTGCAGTTTCGGCGTATTTTACAATTTGCCGGGTATGAGCAAAAAGGTAGATATTTTCACCAGCGGTGTTAGCACCGCTTACAGCTACCTGTATTTGCCCCGAGCCATTATCTTTCAGCTTCATTACATAGCCCTGGCTATTAACGACAGGAATATTTTTAATTATGGGTGCACCGTTTCCAATTTTTATTACCGCTTTATAAGTATTGTCTGATGCCGGTGTAAGTAAAAAGCTGCCCATACCAAATTTCAGCGACTGAAATTTTACGATAGTATCGTTACGCTGATCAACTATAGCGCCTTTTAAATCAACTCCCTTGCCATATTGGTTAATCGCCTTAAACGCCACTTTACTTTCAATGCCGCTTACCAGGTTACCTCCTTCCGGAAAAAATTGAATATCATAAGCTAAATCGGCTGGTTTAACTGGGCTCTCCGGTGACTTAAGTGGGTTGATAAACGTAACTGTTTTCTCAAAATAAAAATCAGGACTAAAATTCTTCATCCAATTGGTATACGCCCTAAATTTGTAGTTCCCGTTTGATACAGTCACCGGTACGTATATGGAACCATCCCCAACACCGTTTTTTATGGCAACTTTAGTTTGCACAACAGCATTCTGGTTATCGCCTAAAATATCAACATAAACTACCTTGCTTAAATTAAGGGGTTTATGATCGTTGCCGTCAACACAATATATTTTAAACCATATTATTTCGCCGGGCAAATAGGTAGTTTTATCTGTTTGCACAAATAGCTTTTCCTGCAAGGCACTTTGCTTATACAAGTTGAAGCTGTTTTGTACCTCCTGTATCACTTGTGCCCTGGCTGGTAATAAAAGAGCCGAAAATGCTGTTATTAATGGTAAGACCTTAAAGATTAGCAGCGATTTTTTCATGGTCATAATTTTTATTTTATAAATCATTTGTTATGCACAATGATGTTTTTTTAAATACAATGCGGTTTAGCCTCGTCTATTCCGCTGGTTTATAATTTCAACTTTCATTTCCAAAAACCTGGCTGTGTTGTTGTTCCTCTTAAAGTACAATCAACACACTGAGCGTCTGATGCCAAAAAGCCAATTATACTTGATGTTCCTCTCGAATAAACTGCAAAAGTTGGTATAATATCCGAATTCGCCTGAACCAAATTAGTTGCCACCTGATTCTGATGATTAACCGGTGCAGAATAATAAAACGTATCTTCCTGGCATTGGTAAGGGTAGGTTGCCGTCCAGCTCGATGGCAACTGGCTGTTTGATACAAATATTCTTTTTGATTGCGTAGTGCCAACGCTAATATACCCCAATACAGGCTCCGTTGCATTATTTACATTGTGAATATTACCTGCAATTTCAGATGGCTGGGCATCAAATATACTGCCCAACTGTTCGGTGTTCTTTTTCAAATTGGTATAAAAAGTGTAGGCATCGCTTGTTAGGGCATATTGCGTTACCAATATGCTATATTTTGTTTCCAGTTTCTCAGATGTGGAGCCCACTTTAACTAAAGGCCCCTGGTAAATTACATCACTGGTTAATTTTGCCGACGAGCCCAAAACGATGTCGCTATTGGTATCGTTTCCAAAGCAATTATATATCAATTGGCTTTGCGTTCGGGGTACTATTTCGGTACCATCAGTAACGAAACCAGAAAAATATTCGGAATGAAACTGCCAGGTTTCAGCATATTCCCATCTGTAATAGTGGGTATTGTTATTAGGGTCATGTGTATTGACATACAATTGCATACCATCTGAAAGTATTGCAAAACCGACGCTATCAACAGGAGGCGACACCTTAACAGGCTCGAAGTCGGATTTATATTGTTGATTTTGAGCCGTTATAATACTCAAACGATAGGTTTGGGTATTGCTTAGGTTTAGGCCGGCCACGCTATAGTGTCCGGTTGAAGTTTCTGTAAGCGGATAGCTGGTATTAGTATTGCTTTGAACAGAAACACTAGCCCCGGTTACCGGATTATTAGTAGTGCCGGATGATAGGTTAACAGTCCGGCTCAATTGTATTATGGTGGAATCTGACCCCGAATTTATTATTCCCTCTACAACAAGGTAACTATTGGGTGCAGTAATAGCAGGCGGGTTGTAAGGTTTTCTGCAACCAACCGTTACCGTTAGCAACAGTGTAGAATAATATATTTTTGTCAGCGTACTATTCATTTCATTTCCAAAAGCTGGGCGGTGTTTTAGTTCCTCTTAACGTACAATCAACGCATTCCTGATCCGCGCTTAAATAGCCCGCAGGGCTCGGACTACCCGGCAGGTAATATGCCGCAACTGGTATTGTACCCGAACCGAGGGGAATTAAATAAGCCGCAACCTCGTTATATGGGGGTTTTGATTTTGGCACATCAAACCAAATTGAGTCCAACTGACAATCATAAGGATATGTAGCCTCCCATGACGTTGGCAATTGAGCATTTGTAATAAATATTCTTTTTGATTGCACCGTACAGGCACTCATATATCCTACTACTGGTTCATTAGGATTGCTTACATTATGGATATTGCCGGCAATTTCCGATGGTTGGGCATCAAATATACTACCCAACTGCTCGGTGTTCTTTTTTAAGTTGGTGTAAAAATTATAGGCATCGCTGGTTAACGCATACTCATTAACCAGAATACTGTACTTAGTCTCCAGTTTTTCGGATGTAGAAGAAACCGCTGTTAGAGGGCTTTGGTAGATTACATCCTGCGATAGTTTGGCTGATGAACCTAACAAGATGGTACTTGATGCATCATTAGCAAAACATGAATATACCACCTGATCCAGGGTTCTCGGTACTATTGCTATTCCATTGGTTATATATGCAGAATAGTATTTAGCATGAAACTGCCATGTTTCTGCATAGTTCCACATATAATAATGGGTGTTATTATTCGGATCATGTGAATTTACATACAGCTGTATACCGTTAGATTGTACAGTGAACCCCACACTGTCTACCGGTGGTGTTACCTTAACCGGTACCAGGTCTGACAGATATTGTTGATTATTAGATGTTTTAATACTAATTCTATAGGTTTTCGTAACGTCGAGGTTCAAGCCCGCCACCGCATAACTGCCTGTTGATGTTTCAACAAGCGGATAGGAAGCGTTAGTACTGCTTTGTACAGAAACTATAGCGCCCGTTTCGGGATTATTGGTTGTGCCCGATGAAAGATTAACCGTGCGGCTTAGCTTTATTATGGTTGAATCCGACCCCGCATTGATTACCCCTTCAACCACCAAATAACTGCCTGGTGAAGTAATTGCAGGTGGATTGTATGGTTTTTTACAGTCGATTAAAACAACTGCCAATATAAAATAGAGAAGAAATTTGTTACTAAATTTCATAAACTTAAAATCTGATATTATAATTAACAAACGGTATAGGCGATGCAAAAATTGATAACTTATATCCGCTTATCACGCCGCTCTGCTCGGTGAAGAAGGTAGAGTAAGCATTTTGCCTGCCAGTTAGGTTATAAACGCCTATTGTCCATGAATTATGCGTTTTTTGATGCACTCTGTGATTTCCCTCGATATTTAACGAAAAATCTGATCTGAAATAATACGGGATTCGGTATTCATTTCTGTCCGAGTAAAATACCCGTTCTGATCCTGCATATTCATACTTGGCAACCGGCAGCGTAATTGGCCTTCCGGTATTGTAGTTTAAATCAAGCGAGATACTGTAGCGGTGCGTAAACTTGTAGTTCCCGGTAAAGTTAAACGCATGTGGCTCGTCCCAATTGGCCGGATAATAAGCACCATTATTTATCAGCTCGCCGGCATTAGGGTCATCCTGCCTCAGGAAGGTGCGTGAATAGGTATAGCTAACCCAGCCGTTTAATTTTCCGGCAGTTTTCTTTATCAGGAACTCGGCGCCGTATGCTTTACCCTGGGTATTTATTACGTCTTGTTCAATGTGCTCGTTCAACAACAATACAGCACCACTTTTATAGTCAAGGTAATCTCTTATACGTTTATAATATACCTCAACAGACATTTCGATGGTATTTTGCCTTGCGTTTTTAAATAATCCTAATGATACCTGGTCGCCATGCTCAGGTTTTATATTAGGATCACTCAGCTTGTAAACATCTGTGGGCGAAATTGATGTTGAGTTAGAAAGCAGGTGAATATATTGGTGCATGGTATTGTAGCCACCTTTAATAGATATATCATCGCCTAATAAATACCGTGCTTGTAACCTGATATCGGGTGCCGAATAGGTATTAATTACTTTACCACTTTTATACGTGGTGCTATCTATTACATTTGCGGGTTCCCTGGGCAAATTAGCTGCATACTGATCAATAGTTTGCGGTCCCAGGTAATTGTACACATTGAAACGCACACCTGCGTTTATCGTCAGATTTGATGATACATCGTATTTATCGCCTAAATATATTCCGCTTTCCAGGGCTTGCTCAGCAGGAACAACTTGAGGAACGACCAATGATTGAGATCCATCGGGTTCAAATGTGCCCGGGTTAAGTTTATACAAAATGGAGTTTACACCAAAGTCAAGCGTATGCTTATTGCTGATATAATAGGTAAAGTCGGCCCTGAAATTTGCCTGGTTAATTTTGAAACCAAGATCAAATGCATTTACCGGATTTAGGGTGCTGTTTATATCATATTGATAATGGTCATCGCCCACCGATATCAGGCTGTATAATTTATTATTGAAATTATGCTTCCATTTTAACGCAGCGCTTTTATTGCTGTATGAATATTGTGTATCACTGTTTAGTTTAAATTTATCATTACTCAAATATCCGGTTAAGTAAATATTATTTTTGTCGTCAATTTGATGACTGATACCCAAATTGAAATCATTAAAAGATGCCGAACTATGCTTGTATGCTTCGGGCAACAGGCTCAATAACCAATCAGAATAAGTGGTACGCGCACCAAATATGAAGGATGTTTTGTCTTTTACTATTGGCCCTTCAATATTAAACCGGCTGGTTAACAAACCTATACCTGCCGAACCTGTAAAGATTTTCTTGTTGCCCTCGCGATTGTTAATCTCTAATACTGATGATAAACGGCCTCCGTATTTCTCCGGAATACTGCTTTTATAAAGTTCTATATCCTTAACAAGATCTGGGTTAAAGGCTGCAAAGAATCCAAAAAAGTGAGCCGGGTTATAAATAGTGGCGCCATCCAGCAAAATTAAATTTTCATCTGCCGCACCACCTCTAACGTTAAAGCCGGTTGTGGCTTCACCTACTGTTTTTACACCCGGCAAGGTAAGTACCACACGTAAAACATCCGCCTCGCCAAAAGCTGCCGGTATTTGTTTAATGGTTGCTATAGTTAATCTGCTTACACCCAATTCCGGACTACGGACATTGGCCACCTTATCGGCAGATATTTTAACTTCTTTCAGTGTGTTAACCTGTTCCTGCAGGTCGATATTCAATTTACCATCGGTATATAAAATAATCTGCCGGCGGGTATCACGCATGCCTAAACCGCGTATTACCAAAATTTGACGCCCGCGAGGCACTGTAATAGTAAAGTAGCCAAATTGGTCGGTAGCAACGCCGGTTTTTGTAGATGGGAAATAAATACTTGCCCCAACAACTGCTTCGCCCGATTTTATATCACGAACATAACCCGATAGTATTGAATTACCCGGCGCTATAGTATTGGTTTTTGTACCAATCTCATATAGTTTATTTTCGGTAGTAGCTTCAGGTACTTTCTTTTCTTTGTCTTCGGTATAGTCTGCCACGCTGTTATTTTGGTTATTCGAAATGCTCAATGGAGCTGCCGCCGAAAACCCGGGTGCCAGGTCAGTTTTAATTTGTCTTCCTTTGGTTAAAAAGATCTTATTTTGATCAATAGCGTAATGAAAATCGGTATTGTTGAAAGCCATATCCAAAACAACATCAAGTGGCTTATTATTTACCTGTAAGGTAATTTTCAAACTATCAAATTCGGTTACATCGTAATAAAAATGATAGCTGGTTTTAGCCTCTATATCGGTTACAAACTGCCCTATTGATGCTTTATTAAAATCACCGCTAATTAATTTGCCGGTATTTTGTTGTGCCCTGGCCATCTGTATAAACAACAAACAGCAAAAACTTAAGAAGTAAATTTTTCTCATATTAATTGGTTATATGGTCATAATAAGAAGCTATTTTGACCAAAGCATCTTCGGGGTCTCTCCTGAATTTGATTTTATTGGCTTTAATATATTGCTGAAGATCTTTCTTTTTATCCTTTAACAAATCAAGCATATCGCCCTGGCTGGATACACTGTAATAAATTTTGTTTTTTCGTAAATAATAATCTGTAGATGGTGAATAATATTTTTCCAAACCGCCGATGCCACTGGTAGTTTGAACACTTTTTGTGCGCTTAACCAGCACCTCCGTTTTGCCATTATACAACTCATCATAATATCCAGATTTTATTGCCGATTTGTTGTTAACCGTGTCTGTATTGATATTTACAAAGTGATGGCCCAAAAAATCGAAGCTTTTTGTTTTTTCTTTCAGCAGGTAAAATTTTGTAAAGTGATTGTAAAGCAATACCGCAACGTTATCGCTAAACAGATCATATAACATTTGCACGTTAACAAATGAATGCCCGTCATAAGAAACGGCGCCGGTAGTGAAGCTGTTAACCTCCATAAAGTAAGCATTGCCTTTTATGGTAGGATCATAAAAATAATATTCGGGCCCGTTATATAATGGCGACTGTTCACTCAACGAAGTATTAAGTAAGGACACCGCGTTATTAAAAGCATGCTGCTGCGAACTGCTGTCAACCGCTACCAATTGGGCAGAAGATTTTCCTATAAAGAGAAAAAATATTAAAGTAGTAAAAATTATTATAACAGGTTTCTTCTTCATGGTTAAGGTCTAAAGATGAAAAATACGTCACTTAAAGTTATAAATCAAGCAAATACCTACGATACTCTAAAAAAAAGCACTTTTTCGTTAAAATACCCGGTAACATTTTGATTACGTAAAAATAAATACATCTGCTACAAGAATATTACAAATAATATCCTTGCAGCTAATGCATTATAATCGTTAGTATTGTTTCAACAAAAACTCTAATTATTGTAACTATGAAAGCTTTAAAAGTATTAACAATTGTATTGCTGGCCACATTCGCCTACAGCGCAGTAAGCGCAAGACCCGTACATCACAGAAGACATCATCACAGAAAACCACATCCAGTAGCGGTAAGACATCATCGCTAAGAAACAGAAAAGGCCTCATTTGCATGAGGCCTTTTCCATTATATAGAATTATATTTTTTTATTTTACAGCTTACGTTTTACTTCAACGTTTTCATAAGCTTCAACAATATCACCTACTTCAATATTATTAAAGTTGTGGATATTTAAACCGCACTCATATCCGGCATTCACTTCTTTCACATCATCTTTAAAGCGTTTTAATGATGCCAGTTCACCAGTGTAAATTACCACACCTTCTCTTATTATGCGTATTTTGCTGTTACGGGTAATTTTACCATCAAGCACCATACAACCCGCAATTGTGCCCACCTTGCTAATTTTAAAGGTCTCGCGTATTTCAACGTTGGCAACAATTTTCTCTTCGTATGTTGGCGCAAGCATACCTTCCATTGCAGCTTTGATCTCGTTTATTGCATCGTAGATGATAGAATAAAGCCTGATGTCAATTTGTTCCTGCTCGGCCAGTTTACGCGCTCCACCTGAAGGGCGTACCTGGAAACCAATGATAATTGCATCTGATGCAGAAGCCAGCAATACATCAGACTCTGATATCTGTCCAACTGCTTTTGATATAATGTTAACCTGTATCTGTTCAGTAGAAAGTTTCAGTAATGAATCTGATAATGCTTCGATTGATCCATCCACGTCACCCTTAACAATGATGTTTAACTCTTTAAAGTTACCCACTGCCAAACGACGGCCAATTTCATCGAGTGTAATGTGTTTCTGTGTACGTAATCCCTGCTCGCGTTGTAATTGCAAACGTTTGTTAGCAATCTCACGGGCCTCAACCTCACTCTCCAGCACATTAAACTTATCGCCCGCCGTTGGTGCGCCCTGCATACCCAATACCTGTACCGGTGTTGACGGACCTGCAAATTCAACCCGCTGGCCACGCTCATTAGTCAATGCTTTAACACGACCGCTGTAACAGCCTGCCAATATAGGGTCACCAACCTTTAACCTTCCGGCCTGAACCAGGATCGTAGTTACAATACCGCGGCCCTTATCTAAAGCTGCCTCAATAACTGTACCTACGGCACGTTTGTTAGGATTAGCCTTCAGCTCTAATAATTCAGCTTCCAGCAATACTTTTTCTAATAACAATTCAACATTTAAACCGGTTTTGGCTGATATTTCTTGTGATTGATATTTACCACCCCATTCTTCAACCAAAATATTCATGGCTGATAGTTGCTCACGCACCTTGTCAGCGTTAGCACCCGGCTTATCAATTTTGTTAAAGGCGAAGATAATTGGTGCGCCTGCAGCCTGTGCGTGGTTTATAGCCTCGCGGGTTTGTGGCATCACGCTATCGTCAGCAGCAATAACTATAATTACAATATCGGTTACCTGGGCACCCCTGGCACGCATCGCGGTAAACGCTTCGTGGCCTGGTGTATCCAAAAATGTTATTTTTCCTTTATCATCTGGCAAGGTTACTTCATAGGCACCAATGTGCTGGGTAATACCGCCTGCTTCACCGCCTATAACGTTTGTTTTGCGGATAAAATCCAACAAGGATGTTTTACCGTGGTCAACGTGACCCATTATGGTAACAATTGGCGCACGTGTAACCAAATCTTCCGGCGCATCAGGCTGATCAAGGTTAGCCTCTTCATCCTGTGGCTTAACAAATTCAACCTGATAACCAAATTCATCGGCAACAATGCTTAGTGTTTCAGCATCCAGCCTTTGGTTAATAGATACGAACATGCCCAGGCTCATACAGGTAGATATAATCTGAGTTACAGATACATCCATCATTGATGCCAACTCATTTGCTGTTACAAACTCGGTAACCTTTAACACTTTTGATTGCAGTTCCTGCTCCATTGCCAGTTCTTCGGCTGTGGCAGCTACATCATCACGTTTCTGGCGACGGAATTTGGCACGCTGTGCAAACTTACCCGACTTACCTGCGCCGCTTAAGCGTGCAAGTGTCGCCTTAATTTGGTCTTGTATATCTTTTTCTGAAGGCTCTTCCTTCGGTGTGTTACTCTGTGGGGCGTTACGATTATTTCTGAAATCGGGACGGTTATTTCCACCTCCCTGGTGATTACCACCGCCGGTACCGGGTTGATTATTTCCCCTGTTCCTAAAATCTGGGCGGTTGCCTCCGTGTGCCTGTTGATGGCCCGGCGGATTTGCTTGCTGATTTTGCTGATGGTTTTGCGGATTAACATTACCACCACCTTGCGGGTTCTGGTTATTACCACCATGACCCGGGCCTCCCTGGTGATCTTTACGCTTTCTTTTTCTTTTATGATCTGCCGCGCTATTGGTATTTGACGATGACGCTACCGGGTTACGCTTTGGCGCATTTACCGGCAGTTGTATTTTACCAATAATGTTAGGGCCCGTTAAACGCTCAGCTTTTGCGCGTATAACCTCAGTCTCCTGTGGCTCATCGCTTGCAGGTGCTTCTGATTCTGTCACTACCGGTGCAGGCGCTTCAGCTTTAACCTCAGGCTCTACAGCTTTTGGTGCTTCAACAACTTTCTCTGCTACTGGCTCAGGTTTTGGTTGCGGTTTCGGAGCCTCAACTACAGGAGCTGCTTCTACCTTTGGAGCTTCTGCTTTCACTATAGGCTCCGGTGCCGGCACAACAACAGTTGGTTCCGGTGCTTTGGCAACAACCTCTTCTTCTTTCTTTGCAGCAGGTTTCTCAACGGGCTGCGGACGGCTATTCAGATTATTAAGGTCAATTTTACCAACTACCTTTACGCCTGGTAAAACATCATTATGCTGTTCTTCGGCTTTTGCAGGCTGGGTTTCAGCAGGCTTAGCAACTTCAACAGGTTTTGGTTTTTCAGGTGCAGGTGGGGTAAAATGATTGCCGGCGTTCTTAATCAGGATCTCTTCGTTTTCGAAGTCCCGTGAACGGCGGTTCTCAACCGGTTTTTCTGGAAACTGTGCAGCTGGCTCTTCCTTTCTGATCTTGCCGATACTGATCTGCTTAGCTTCCTCCTTAATAATTTTATCAACAGCAAACTCTTTCAAAAGAGCGTTGTACATATCGCCATCGAGTTGGGTAGTAGGATGCTTTTGTACCTTGTACCCTTTGGTCGCTAAAAAATCAACGATCGTTCCCGTACCGATATTCAGCTCTTTTGCCGCTGTAAATAATTTTATGGATTTGTCTTCTGACATTTATTATAATTCTTTCTCTGCTATTTTGTGCAAAAATACTATTTTAATTTTGGTTATTACGTTTATTCGAACTCAGCTTGAAGAATTGATAACACTTCTTTTACAGTTTCTTCCTCTAAATCGGTACGTTTCACCAATTCATTAACAGTTAAAGCCAAAACTGATTTTGCAGTATCTAAACCAATACGTTTAAATTCGTCAATAATCCAGCTTTCAATTTCATCTGAAAATTCTTCGATATCCACGTCTTCGTCCTGCTCATCTGCTTCGCGATAAACGTCAATTTCATAACCTGTTAATTTGCCAGCCAGTTTAATATTGTGTCCACCACGACCGATGGCTAATGAAACCTGGTCGGGTTTTAAATATACTGCGGCAGTTTTTTTCTCGTCATCCAGCTTAATAGATGTTATTTTAGCTGGCGACAAAGCACGTTGAATATACAACTGCAAATTATTGGTGTAATTAATTACATCTATATTTTCGTTTTTAAGCTCACGTACTATACCATGTATGCGCGATCCTTTCATACCCACGCAGGCACCTACCGGATCAATACGATCATCGTATGATTCAACAGCCACCTTGGCTCTTTCACCCGGTTCACGCACAATTTTCTTGATAGTGATTAAACCGTCAAAAATTTCGGGCACTTCCAGCTCAAATAAACGCTGTAAAAAATCAGGCGCAGTACGTGATATGATGATCTTAGGGTTGCTATTCAGCATATCAACCTTGCTTACTACTGCTTTTACGCTATCGCCCTTTTTAAAGTAATCGGCAGGTATTTGTTCTGTTTTCGGCAGCAAAAGCTCATTGCCTTCGTCGTCAAGCACCAAAGTTTCTTTTTTCCAAACCTGGTAAACCTCACCGGTAACAATTTCGCCTACGCGGTCTTTATATTTTTTGAAGATCTCGTCTTTCTCCAGCTCCAATATTTTTGAAACCAGGGTTTGACGGGCAGCTAATATAGCACGACGGCCAAAGCTCTCTAAAGTGATCTGCTCAATATGCTCGTCGCCAACTTCTAAAGTTGGGTCAAGTAATTTTGCTTCTGCCAGTTCAATTTCCAGGTCATCGTCTTCACTAAAACCATCTTCCATTACCTTGCGGGTACGCCATATTTCTAAGTCACCATTGTCGGTGTTCACAATCACGTCGCAATTTTCATCGGTGCCGTATTTTTTCCTGATCATGCTCCTGAATACGTCTTCCAGCACACTCATCATCGTTGGACGGTCGATGTTTTTGAAATCTTTAAATTCCTGAAAAGAATCAATTAAATTAATATTGCTCATTTTCCTACTTGAATGATATTAAAACTTTTGTCTCTGTTATTTGATCAATCGGGATCACGCTTTCAACCTGCGTGCTTTTCTTTCCCTTTTCTTTTATATTTTCTTCTATTACGATAGCATCTTCTGTAATGCTACTTAACTTACCTTCTCTTTTGGTGCTATCGGTCATTTTAATACCTAAGTTGCGACCTATGTTTTTAGCGTATTGCCTCAAAAATGTAAGCGGTGCATCCAGCCCCGGCGATGAAACCTCCAGGTTATAGGCTGTTTCAATTACATTTTCTTCTTCCAAATGAAAACCTACATGCCTGCTAATGGCCACGCAATCATCAATGCCGATGCCGTTATCGCCATCAACCAAAATTACCAATTTTCCGTTAGAGTGCATTTTTACTTCAACTAAAAAAAGGTTAGGCTTATCGGCTATTTTCTCTGCTACAAGTTCCTTTACGCGCTTTTCAATATTCATTACCGTTACGGATAATTTGATTGATAAAATAAAAGAGGGGACAAACGCCCCCTCTTTTTTAATTCAAATGCAAATGTAAGCATTTTTTATGTGAAATAAAAAAGTATGTTGTTTTTAAAGATGTTATCTGAACCAGGATTTATAGGATTAAGAGGATTTTTAGTGTTTTATGCGCATTGCCCTTCACCGCGCGTCATTGCGAGGTATGAAGCAATCTCTATGCTGTACAAATCACGAAAACGAATTTTAGTTCACCAAAGTTAACTATTCTTAATAAAGACATCGGCTCGCTCAATTGCCGCGAGGGGCTGTTACTTTTGTCTTGACACAAAAGTAACCAAAAAGTCAAGTCAGAAAAAAGCTTCAACGCTGCAGGCCAGGCTCCCTGGCCCGCTTTTCTGACAGGCTTTTCCCCGCCTTGGAGTTTTTATTGATAAAAGAAACCCTTGTAAAAAAAGAAGAAATTTATTCCATTTTGTCATCCTTCTACGGATGAAAGATATGCAACAGAATTATCCGCCAAAATGAAAAATCAAAAAAGTTTGCACTACAACAATAAGGCAAAGGCATAAATAGAACCTTGTTTCTGTTTTACTACCAATAGCCCAACAGGCACTTACCACAAAAAAGATAATGGTAACTGTTGCAAGAAAAATACTGATTTGTCCAAGTTGCTCTCCGCCTGCTGCATTTGGACTTATATCAGGATGTAGTTTCATAACTTCCTTTAATTGAAGCACTTAACTTATCAAACTATAGCAAAGCCAACTGTATAAAAGATAAAATACAACAGCAATAGGATGCTTCCATAAAATGGATCCCATGAGAATATAATTTAGTATTTGTTAATACTATTTATTAATGAAAGTAACCCTTATGATTTGGCGTTGCCTGAACTGGAATTATAGGATTTTAGAATTGGCAAAATCTCAACAATGGGCTGAATATTTATACACATTGTTTTTCCCCGCGCGTCATTGCGAGGTGCTGCCTGTCCCGAAACAAGTTCGGGAAAGGCAGTACCTCAATGACGATTGTAGAGATGCGGCTTAGATGAAAGCATCTAAAATTTCTAAAAATCCCGCTAATCCCCCTAATCCTAAAAATCATAGTTCAGACTATTTAAACACCAAATCCGTATACGGTATCTCTCTCAATTTCTTTTTACCTTGTATAAAATCCATCGTTTCGTTGGTTTTACTTAGGCGATAGTAGCGCATAAAATAGGCTTTGCCTGTTATAAAAGGTGTATCGGGTGTAAATACTACGGCGCTGTCTTTTAGCCGATAGGTGCCGGGTTGTACAGGTTGATAGTCTTTCAGATCAGTATCTGCCGGCATCCTGAAAACGGGCAGCAATCCCTGCCATGATGATTGCAGCGAATCGCGGTTAATCTCGGTCATCACATCATAAGCTAAGCCACTAAACATTACCGAACGACCGCTATCAGTTAAACTCACATGCACGTTGGGCGCGGCAGATTTGTGCGCACATCCCTGGCAAAACAGTAACAACACGCCGATAAGCTTTTTCATACCGGTTATTTTTTTAAGGTTTGCTCAAATAGTTTAAATATGCGCTTATACTCATCGATCCAGCTGCTGGCCTGTTCAAACGCGTGATCTTCTATTGGGTACGATGCCAGCTCCCAATTATCTTTATGCAACTCAATCAGTTTTTGGGTAAGGCGTATAATGTCCTGGTAGTTTACATTTTGGTCAATCATGCCATGCAGCATTAATAGGTTACCTTTCAGGCCATCGGCAAAATAAATAGGCGAGCTTTGGCGATAGGCTTTTTCATCGGTATAAGGTTCGTTTAAAATTTCGTCAGTATAGCCGTGGTTATAATGCGCCCAGTCGGTTACCGAGCGTATGGCGCCGCCGCTGGTAAAAACATCAGGCTCGGTAAACATAGCCATCAGCGTAATAAAACCGCCGTACGAGCCTCCGTATAAGCCTACATGTTTGGGGTTAACACCATATTTATCAATTAACATTTTCACGCCATCAACCTGGTCGGTCAAATCCTTGCCGCCCATGTGCCGGTAAATAGCGGTGCGCCAATCGGCGCCATAGCCTGCACTGCCAGAGTAATCCATATCTAATATGGTATAGCCGTTATCGGCCAGCAGGTTGTTAAACATAAACTCGCGGAAGTAGTAACTCCACTTATAATCAGCATTTTGCAGGTAACCTGCACCATGCACAAAAACTACAGCCGGTTTTGCCGGGTCGGGATGCTGTGGCAAATACAAACGGGCATAAACATCGCTGCCATAACGATTTTTAAAGGTGATGACTTGTGGATCGCGCCAAGAGTATGAGTTAAATTCGTCGGTTGTGGAATAGGTAACCCTGGTAGGTACCGCACCCGGCTTATTAGCCTGAATATAAAGTTCCCATGGTTTGTTTGAATACGAATAACGTATGGCCAGCCACTTTTCATCGGGCGATAGCGAAACTTCGTTACCACCTTTTAAAGTAGTAAGCTTAACCGGCTCGCTACCGGTAACGGGTATACTGTAAAAATCCGTAACACCAGGGTAATCTTTATTAGCCGCAAAATAAAACGTCTTTTTATCGTTGGATAATTGCAGTTTTTGCACTTCCCACTTGCCGCTGGTGAGTTGTTTTGTTGCGCCGTTGCTTACATCAGCAACATAAATATGGGCGTAGCCGCTTTCTTCGCTTTCAAAATAAAAGCGTGCATTATCAACCCAACCCATATTACCCTGACCGGGGCCACCCACCCAAGCATCGTTGTGCTCGCGGTAAAGTAGTGCCAAACTACCCGTTTGTGCATCCAACTTCATCAGCCAACGATCCTTATTGTCTTCCGCGGTAATTTCAACCACAGCTTTTTTACCATCACCGCTCCAATAAACATCTTGTATAGTTACTTTACGGTCTTCGTTCAGCTTGGTGCGTTGCTCTAATTCTTTGGGATAATCTTTAAAATAAGCGGGGATATCTTTTATACCCGGTATAGCAGACGTATTGATTTGATAAACAGAATCGCGCTGTGTATCGAAAATAAAAGATTCGTAAGTGGTTTGTGGCGCACCTACTTTGGTGCGATTAGGAATATCTTCGGTATAGCCCGAAGCGGTTACATAATCGGGAACAATAGTTCTTTTGACATCAGCTGGGCGTTTAGCCAGGCGATAGGTAATATACCTGCCATCGGGACTAAGCGTCACCCCGCTTATCGATCTTTCATCTACAGCAATTTCTTTCAAACCTTTTGGTTCTAGTGCCGCCTTATCAGCCGAGTCAAGCTTCCTATTTTGCTCATCAACCTTTATAATATCAAAAAGTTCCAGTTGTTGGCTCTTTAGCCATTTTTCCTGGTCGTTAGCTGTGCCGTCATCGACCTTTTTGCCGCCCTTTGATTTAGGCTTTGCTGCCGAATGTACAAAATTGGTTAGCTGTACCAATTCGCCGCCGTTTAGTTTCAGCGAAAAAAGATTATCGCCCCTCAAAAAGGTAACCTTGCTTTCGTCGCCGCTAAATTGGGGGTTGCGCTCGTTGTCGGTAGTGTTGGTTAACTGCTGTGTTTTGCCGGTTTTAATATCGACTAAAAAAATATCGCCATCTTTTTCATACAACTTTAGGGTATGTGCCCTGTTCCAGGTGCCATCTGTTGAAAGTGATTTTTGTTCATCAACCCCAACCTTTACAGGTTTAAGGTTAGTGGTAGTGATATCATACAACTCGCCGCGACTGGTAGCCCAGTTAAAATAGATTTTCTTACTGTCATCGCTCCAATGGATGGCCGATGGCGAAATACCGATCCATTTGGGATCGCGCATTATTTTTTCGACGGTTAGGTTGCCCAATTGCTGCGCAAGAGCGACTGAACAGAAAGGTAAAAGTAAAAGGGTAACAAGTTTCTTCATGGATATTTCTTATTGGATGATTTGAATTTAATAACGTGTGTTTTGCCTCACCTAAATCCTCTCCAAAAGAGAGGACTTAAACTTCGCCCTTTTACAAGCAATTGTTTGTTAGAGGTAAGATAAAGCCTGCCTCCAGCACGTTGAATAAATCTCACATAATTTACTATCGAAACGCAAGATAATAGTTTCATTAATGATTAGTATTTTTAGCCAACGTTTTGTTACAATGGAATTACAAGGACAAGGTTTTAAGCTGCGCAACTGGAAACTTGAGGATATTGAATCTTTACAAAAACATGCCGATAATCCCAATATTTCTTGTTTTTTGTGGGATAGGTTTCCTAATCCTTATACCAAAGATGATGCAATTAAATGGACGGCCTTAATGCTAAAGCAAAACCCGCTAGTGAATTTTGCTATTGATATTAATGGAGAAGCAGTAGGTGCCATCAGCCTGGAACCCCGGCCAGATGTTTATGCTAAAGCTCCGCTGCTAGGCTATTGGCTAAGCGAATCTTTTTGGGGGCGTGGTATTATGCCCAGGGCAATAAAGCTTGTTACAAACTATGCTTTCACCAGCCTTGGTGCTATAAGGGTGCAGGCAATTGTTTTTGGCAATAATCCGCAATCGATGCGGGTGCTGGAAAAAGCCGGTTTTACCAAGGAAGGTGTACTTAGAAACAACGTCATCAAAAACGGGGTAGTTTTGGATGAACATGTTTATGGGATGTTGAAAGGGTGATTGCGCGGCAGCGAGCGTACCTCACAATCGCGCGTCATTGCGAGGTACGAAGCAATCTTTACATAGGACAATCAGCAGCACGGCATTACATCATTTAACGAAATCTATCTCCATTGACTTGTGCAGCTTATAGATTGCTTCGTACCTCCTATGTTTATAGAGAAATAAAAAGGTGCATTTATAGTGTTGTTATGGACTATAAATACATTCTTTATATAGATTTTCA
>NZ_JANUBZ010000005.1 GCF_024808665.1 Mucilaginibacter empetricola | reverse complement strand
TACCAGGTAAATTATCTGCAAATTCAGCGTGAAAATGAATTGGTATTAAATAGTTAGAGCAGTCACTTTAAAAAAGGACTGCCCTAAACAGGCTAGCATAAAGCCGCCTAAGCTTCAAATATAAATAAATTATGCAGATTACTTGTATATCAACACAGAATCTCGCAATGACGCGAAGAGAATTAAGCATGTTTTACCCTATTTCCCTAACCGTTACCTCGCCGGTAACTTTGTGTTTTAGTATCAGTTTGTGCTCGCCTGATGGGAGGATCTCTTTTTTGATGAGGTAATGGTCATCATCGTACGATGCTGTTGCGGGGCCACTGTCGGATGTGGTATCGCCGCGCCAGCCTTCAATCTGTACAGGCTCCCATTGGCGGGTTTTGGCCGATTGGTAGGCAGCATCCAGTATGGCGTTTACTATGTAGCCGTCGTAAAAGCTTTCCAGCGGTTGGGTTTTGTTTTCAATGGCGTTAAACATATCGGTAAACATATTGGTATAGCCCAGCTCGTGCACCTCATCGCCCACGGGGAACAGCCAGCCACTGTTGCTTTCGGCTTTTTCGGCTACGTAGCCGCCTTTGCCGGTGCTAAACATCTCGAAACCGGTACGTAAAAAGTTGTTGAGCCAAATGGTGCCCTCGGTACCCATCACCTCATCGCGCAGGTCCATGCCACCCCTAAAGCACCAACTTACTTCAAACTGCCCCATGGCACCGTTAGCATATTTTATCAGACCAATGGCACTGTCTTCTGCATTTATGGGATGCACTTGCGTTGCTGTCCAGCACATTACTTCAACAGGACGTATCTCCTTGCCTATGTAGTTACGGGCTATCTCTACACAGTGACAACCCAAGTCGACCATTGCACCACCGCCCGATTGTTCGGCATCCCAAAACCAATCGCTATGCGGTCCCGGATGCGCCTCGCGCGATTTGGCCCATAATACCTTGCCAATACTGCCATCCTTTACCGCTTTCATTGATTTAAGGAACTTGGGCGTATAGCACAAATCTTCCAGATAGCCACCCATTATGCCGGCAGCTTCCACCATATCCAGCATACGCTTAGCCTCGGCAGCATTGCGACCCAGGGGTTTGGTACACAGCACATGCTTACCCGCTTTGGCGCAGGCAGCAACGGCAGCTTCGTGCAGGTTATTGGGCAGCGATATTACCACCACATCAACATCCGGCCGACTTACCAGCACATCCATATCGTCGGTATAAAAAGAAAGCTGGTAATCATCAGCAAACTTTTTGGCCTTATCAATATTGCGCGAATACACACTGATCAGCTTATCCTTTGCACGCTGTGCCACCAGTGCATCAGCATAAAAACGGGCTATAAATCCCGAACCTAACATGGCTACGTTCATATTTTTTTGTTTATTGGTTCATTAGTTTGTTCATTGGTGTCATTTGTTCATTAGTTCATTGGGCATTGGCGTAATTAGTGTCATTGCCGTCATTAGGTCATTGGTTTGTTGGATGGGTGGCCCTTTTCGCACGTCATTGCAATGAGGTACGAAGAAGCAATCTCTATCTATGCAGATCGGTCATGCAAGTTTTACGCCCTTTCTCTTCCCCCCTGTACAGTATAGAGATTGCTTCGCTACGCTCGCAATGACGCGCGAAGAGTGACGCCAATGCCCCAATGAACTAATGACACCAATGAACTAATGACTACCTACTTCAACGCCGGGTCGTTCTCCTTTTTCAGGAAATCAGCATCCGATAGTGAGCCTGCCTGCCATGTTAAAATAGCCTCATCGGGCACTACATCAACCGGTATTTTATAGGCCGATGATGTTTCGTTATAAGCCGGGTTTGATTGCAGGTTATAACATGATATGATGGACCATCGCGGATGATCAGACAAATTAGCTTCGGACCGATGCAGCAAGTTACTATGGAAAATCAGGGCATCGCCGGGCTGCAATTCCACATAAACCAGCTCCATAGTTTTTAAAGCATTATTAACCATCGTCATATCGGCACCTACCTGTTCGCCGGCAAAGCCGTGGTTTACTCTGCCTAATTTATGCGATCCTTTTATCACCTGCAAGCATCCATTCTGTTTATTGGCTTCGGTAAGGGCAATCATCACACTAATTAATTCATTAGGAAACATAAACTGGTTTTTATACCAATAGCCATAGTCCTGATGCCACTCCCAGGCACCGCCAACGCGTGGCTCTTTTTGCATCAGTTTGGAGTGGAAATGACATACTGGTGCATCGCCGTCAAGCAGTTCAGTGGCAACGCTTATCATTCTTTCGCTGCGTGTTAAATATCCAAACACATCTTTACCCGGCGTAAACCAAAGCGATAGCCGTGTCTTTTTGCCGGTTTGATCATTAAGGTCGAGGGCATTGTTGCGCATGGCATTGTCATCCAAAGCGGTTTTATACAATTTGTCTATTTCTGGCGATGAGCAGAAACCTTTTTTAATCAAATAACCCTGCTTATGATAAAGCGCAATCTCCTCGGGAGTGAGCATTTTAGTTAACATACCGTAATTATTTAGATGAATGGTTTATAATTGCTGAAAAGCGATACAAATTAAATTAATTTGATATAAGTTTGTCATCCTTTTTGCAATTTTACATTTATGGCTATAGCATACAGACAGCAGGTTGATGACGATACAGAATTTGCTATCTGGAAAATAGAAGAAGAGGCTGATGAACTCTACAATCAGCTACAGTTAGACGAGCAGGAAAAAGCTTATTACGAAAAACTAAAAATAGGCAAACGCAACCTGCATTGGTTAGGTACGCGGGTACTGCTCCGCAAAATGCTGCGCACCGATGAATATATCGACTGCAAAATTGATGCACATGGCAAGCCTTACCTGGTAAACCTACCCTACCATATCTCCCTAAGTCACTCTTTTGATTATGCCGCGGTAATGATCAGCACCAAGCCCGTGGGGATAGATATTGAGCAGATAAAAGAAAAGGTGGAGCGTATTGCCCACAAGTTTATGCGCAAAGAAGAGCTGGCTTTTTTAAACCAACAGCAAAAAATAAACCAGCTATACGTTTGCTGGTGTGCCAAAGAGGCGGTTTATAAATGTTATGGCCAAAAAGAAGTATCGTTTGTAAACAACATCTTGTTAGAGCCTTTTCAGTTTGAGGGACATGGATTTGTTGATGCACATTTAAAAAAAGGCGATGTAAACCAAAGCTACGAGGTAGGTTATCTGCAATATCACGATTACATGGTTGGTTACGTAAAAGGATAATTTATTAAAATGAAAAACAAGCAAGTTTTTTTTCAGGACTGGGGCCTGATAGATTATAAAGAAGCCTGGGACAAACAGGAAGCTATTTTTGCGGATACCGTTAACTTAAAAATAGCGCAGCGCAACCGGGCAATAGCATCCGAAGGTGATGAAATGGAAGAAACACCAACGCCCAACTACCTTGTATTCTGCGAGCATCCGCATGTATACACGCTTGGTAAAAGCGGTAAGCCGGAACATTTATTGTTAGATGAAAAAGGACTAAAAGAAAAGAAAGCGGCCTATTACCTTATTAACCGTGGTGGTGATATTACCTATCATGGCCCGGGGCAAATTGTATCGTACCCTATTCTTGATCTGGATAACTTTTTTACCGACATCCACCTGTATCTACGCACGCTGGAAGAAGCGGTGATACTTACGCTTGCTCATTATGGTTTGCAGGCGGGCAGATATCCGGGTTATACAGGAGTTTGGTTTGATGCCGATAACGAAAATGCCCGTAAAATTTGTGCTTTGGGTGTTAGATGCAGCCGTTGGGTTACCATGCATGGCCTGGCATTTAATATCAATACCGATCTGGAATATTTTAAAAACATAGTTCCCTGTGGTATTGATGATAAAGCAGTAACATCTATGCAACAAGAGTTAGGGCACAAGGTTGATATTAATGAAGTTAAAGAAATCTTAAAACAGCATATTTCCGTATTGTTCAATATGGAGATATCACAATGAGAGCATTACAGATTATTCTATTATCATTAACCACGCTATCCGGCTGCGCCAAAAACCAAAATACACTGCCACCGGTAGAGACCGACACCCAATCTACTACAACCACCATGACCAACGCAAATGATACCCTTAATTACCTTGCCCTCGGCGATTCGTACACCGTTGGTGAGGCAGTGCCCGAGTCGCAAGCGTTTCCGTATCAGCTATACAGCGTATTAAACGGACAAGCATTAAAAGTAACCTCGCCAACCATTATTGCCACCACCGGCTGGACAACTGACAACCTAATAGATGCAATATCAGCAAGCGGCATCACTAATCAAAAATTTACCTTTGTCACTTTGCTTATAGGTGTAAATGACCAGTACCAGCATTTGAGTGAGGATAATTACAAGATAAAATTTGCAGAGGTATTAAATACGGCAATCAATTTTGCACATGGCGATACCAGCAGAGTTTTTGTTCTGTCGATACCTGATTATGGCGTAACACCCTTTGCCAACGGACAAGATGCGGTAATTGGCCCTCAAATAGATCAGTTTAATGCTATAAATAAAGCTATCAGCCTACAAGCGGGAGTACATTATATTGATATAACTCCTATTTCTCGTGAAGCGGCAAATGATCCTACTTTAATAGCTCCTGATGGGCTGCATCCATCGGCAAAAATGTATCAGCTATGGGTTAGCTTATTAACTCCTTTGGTTGAGGCGAGGTTGAAGAGGTAGGGAGTCTTTTGTCTGAACCGGAATTTGCAGAATTAAAGAATTGACAGAATTTTTAACGCAATGCTCTTTTTGTCATATTGAACGTAGTGAAATATCTTCTTCAAGAGAAAAGTCTTCGCTATACAAATCGTCTACAAGCATGGTGAAGAAGATCTCTCGCTCTTGCTACTCACGGCAGATATAGCGTACTAAACCTTTATGCATTTTGCTGTTTATTTGTTTTTGCGTAAATTCGTTAAACAAATTTTATGAGTGTTTTAAATTATCCATTAAGTAACGTGCAGATCGAGCTGATGAAATTATTCAGCACCAATCTTTCTGACAATGAACTTATCGAATTAAAGGACCTATTATCTGGATTTTATGCAGACAAGGCTATTTCTGAAGCCGATGCTATTTGGGATAAAAAGGGGCTGAACGATGAGGATATGGAAACATGGCTTAATAATAAATCTTAAATACAATGTTGGTTGTTATTGATACCAATGTTCTATTGGTTTCTATTTCCTCAAAGTCAAAATTCCATTGGTTATATCGCTTAATTCTTGACAAGAAGATAAATGTTGCCATAACCACCGATATACTTGCTGAATATGAAGAACAGCTTTCACATCATTGGAACTCTTTAGTGTCGGTCAGCGTTATTCGTTCGTTAACAGAGCTTTCAACTGTATTATTTACAACCGTTTATTACAATCTCAATCTTATTAGTATTGACGAAGACGACAATAAATTTGTTGATTGCGCTTTTGCATCGAACGCAGACTATATCATTACAAATGACAGTCACTTTAATATTTTGAAAAAGATTGACTTTCCTTCAATTCCGACTCTTCGGTTGGATGAATTTGAAAAATTATTAGAAGGAAATAGCATTCTTTGATCACCTAATATTCCCCATCATTAACACTCCGGCAAGCTCAGCGGGATATTAATAGCCAGGCCACCATCAGAAGTTTCTTTGTATTTGGAGTTCATATCCAAAGCGGTTTGCCACATGGTTCTAACAACAGCATCAAGGCTTACTTTGGCATTATCAGGATTGGTTTGCAATGCCAGTTGTGATGCCGTGATGGCCTTTATAGCCCCCATGGTATTACGCTCTATGCAAGGCACCTGCACAAGTCCGCCAATAGGATCGCAGGTTAAGCCCAAGTGATGTTCCATAGCAATTTCGGCAGCCATTAGCACCTGTCGCTGGGTACCACCCAGGCATTCGGTTAATGCCGCAGCAGCCATGGCAGATGATACGCCTATCTCCGCCTGGCATCCACCCATAGCGGCCGATATGGTTGCCCCTTTTTTAAATATGCTGCCTATCTCTGAAGCAGTTAATAAAAACTGGATGATGCGTTTATCAGTATAACCATCGCAAAAAACAAGATAATATTGCAGTACAGCAGGTATAACTCCGGCGGCCCCATTAGTAGGTGCAGTTACTACCCTGCCGAATGATGCATTTTCTTCATTAACAGCCAAAGCAAAACAGCTTACCCAGTTTAAAGTATTTTGAAAACTGTTACCCGTATTACGGATAGCTGCTACCCACTCATCAAAGTTATTGTAGGGCTGGCCGCTAATTAACCGCTTGTTTTGTGCAGCAGCTCTGCGTGCAACGTTAAGGCCACCAGGCAATACACCCGTTGTATGGCAGCCACGATAAATACAATCTTTAAGCGCTTTGAATATGTTGAGTACGCCGGTTAATGTTTCCTGTTCGCTGCGCCAGGCCAGTTCGTTCTCCATCACCACCTCTGATATTTTGAGACCGGTTTTTATGCACCAGTGCAGCAGGTTATTGGCTGTGTCAATAGGAAAAGGCAAATCAACCTCGGCTTTAGATTCGCTTTCACCACCTTCTTTTACCACAAAACCACCGCCTATAGAGTAATATGTCTCTGAAACTGCTGTACCATTACTCAAAAATGCCTGAAAGGTTACCGCATTAGGATGATAAGGCAAACTCTCATTAAAAAGAAACAACAGATCATCGTTTACAAAAAAACTAATCTCCTTTTTGCCGGCCAGTACCAGTTTGTTTGATATTCTGATATCTTCGGTTTTAGGCTTCACCTGATCAACCTCAAAAGTTACCGGATCATCACCGCTTAATCCCAGCAAAATGGCTATGTCGGTACCGTGTCCCTTTCCGGTTTTGGCTAAGGAGCCATAAAGTAAAATCTTTATTTCAACCACAAGCGGCAATACCTGGTTACGTTCAAGCAATTGTACAAATTGCTGCGCGGCACGCCATGGGCCCAATGTGTGCGAGCTTGACGGGCCTATGCCTATCTTAAACATATCAAAAACCGAAATCTGTTCCTTTTGCATCGTGGCAAAATTACGATTGTATTGACAGATTCAGTGATCTATTATTTTGAAATTTTGAAATAGATTTAATATCTTCATCCTCAATAAAAACTAAAACTCTTTATCACAAATGGATCAATCACAACCCTTTTCACAAGCACCAAACCCACGCCCTAAAAACTGGTTAGTAGAATCAATTTTGGTTACTATTTTTTGCTGTTTACCGTTCGGTATAGTAGGCATTGTATTTGCCGCATCAGTAAACAGTAAATACGATGCCGGAGATTATGAAGGCGCTCTAACTACCTCACAACAAGCTGGCAAATGGACAAAAATTGGATTTTGGACAGGCCTTGCAGTAATTGTCCTTTATTTTATTTTCGTTTTCGCCATCGGACTTAGCTTTTTACCACATCGCTCTTAATGTTTCAAAAAAAGAACCTCTATTTTGCTGCTGCACTAATTTTAATAACAATATTAGGCGTTGTTTACTATAAATATGACCCGGCGAAATATGGGTTCTTTCCCAAATGTCCTTTTTACGTAATAACCGGGCTCGACTGCCCCGGTTGTGGGTCGCAGCGGGCGCTTAGCAGTTTGTTACATGGTCATTTAAAACAAGCTATTGGCTATAATCTGTTAATGGTGATATGCCTGCCGTTTTTGGCTGTACATTTTGGCTATAAAACTGCTTCGATCCTCTCAAAAAAAGATATCAGATGGGAAATACTTTATAATCCTTTAACGCCAAAAATTCTTTTTTGCGTAGTAACCATTTTCTGGATCACCCGCAATATTCCTTTGTATCCGTTTAGCTGTTTGTCGGCAGGTCACTAAGCGTAATTAAATGGGTATAATCTTTAACAACAGTCTGCAAAAACAACAAATCGTCCATACCATCCAACGGCTTAATTGATAAAAGCTCTTTTATTTTGGCCGCGGTGCTGTAAACTACCACCGTGTTTCCGGTTTGAAAATAATTACGTACCACTTCCTGAATGAGGGTAATATCGCGATCACTTAATTGTGTGGCTTCATAAAACACCGGTGTATACTCATCTTCAACAGGCCTAAAAACCAAATTATTTAATAGGGTTCGGGGTTGTGTTTTTATAAGTGTTGTACCTGCTACCATGTCGCCAACACGCTGGTGTTTTTCAGATACCAGCACGCTTATAATTGCGCATAGTTGTGAGCTTAGGGTAAAATCAACAATCCGAAAAAGCCATCTCAACATATACTGGCCCAATGAAGGCCGTGCGCCGTCAAGGCTTATCACTTTTATCTTCATTATTCGTTTACCTATGCTTTGGCCGTTCATAAACACTTCACAAGCCAAATCATAAAAAACAAATACGGCCAGATAAACAGATACCAGTATGATAATGGTTACTGTAGAACGAAAACCTTCGGGAGTAGAGGCTCCTATTATCGTTCCTAAAATTAATAACACCACTAATATTCCAACATCAATTAACCTTGCCAGCAAACGTTCGCCAAAACCAGCTACTTCGTAGTCAATATCAATATTTTGTGAGGTGGTTATTCTTACGGTTTGCATAGTAACAAATATATATTCTTAAAAATCGTTTTATAGTTGAAAGATAAAAATTTGTAATTATTTTAACAGAATATTTCAGGTTAATTTACAACTATGCGCGAGCCCCTATTTGTTAAGCAAAATTCGAGCAAATGGACATCTTTTGAGAAAAATCCTGCCACTGATCCAGACGAACTTGCCGAAAGATTTATGCAAATTACAGACGACCTGGCTTACGCGAAAACGTTTTACCCGAATTCAAAAACCACTGCATATCTTAACGGACTGGCCGCTAATCTGCATCAATCTATTTACAAAAACAAAGTTGAAAAAAGCAATCGTTTTTTCACTTTCTGGAAATATGAACTGCCTTTGCTCTTTAAAACCTATCAAAAACAGCTTTTGTACGCTTTTGTATTTTTTGCAATATTTTGCGCAATGGGTGTACTATCAGCCAGGTACGATGGCAACTTTGTACGCCTCATTTTAAGTGATGAATATGTTGATATGACTAATGCAAATATTGAGAAAGGCGATCCTTTTGGTGTTTACAAACAAGCAGGCGAGCTCCCGATGTTTGCAATGATTGCCGCCAACAATATTTATGTGGCGTTTATCAATTTTGTAGCCGGTGTAATTTTTTCTGTTGGCTCGTTATATTTTTTATTCCGTAACTCGGTAATGATCGGGTCTTTTCAATATTACTTTTTTAGTAAGGGCCTGGGATGGCAATCGGTTCTTGTTATCTGGATTCATGGTGTATTGGAAATTTCCTCTTTTATTATAGCTAGCGCTGCTGGATTAGTTCTTGGCAACAGTTTACTATTTCCAAAAACTTATACGCGCATTATTTCGTTAAAAAGGGGTGCAAAAGACGGCATGAAAATGACCATAGGCCTTGTCCCGATATTTTTAACAGCAGCATTTTTTGAAAGCTTTGTTACCCGGCATACCGAAATGCCACTTTGGCTAAGCATTTCCATTCTGGCTACATCACTAACTTTCATTATCTGGTATGTGATTATATACCCTAACATCCTTTATAAAAACCAACACCCTTATGACACCAAACGTTGAACTCACTAAAACCCGCGATTTTGGCGAAATCATTACTGACACTTTACTTTTTATACGCCAAAATTTAAAACCACTTTTAAAATGTGTGCTGGTTTTTTGTGGTTTTTTTATAGTAGCCGGAATTTTTTTGGGCATCCTGCAGCAATCAAAAATGCTGAATTTCATGAATAGTAGCTTTCCGTCGCCCGGGGGCAGAGTACCTGTAAACTCACCATTTGATTTTATTGGTGTTGAATATTTTGCGTTGCTGTTTATCTTATTTTTAAACTATACATCTATGCATGTAACAGTTTTGGCTTATATAAGTCTGTATAAAGAAAAAGGGAACATCCCACCAACCGTGCAGGAAGTATGGGGCTATTTTAAATATTTTTATTTCAAAATACTGGGGAGTTCCATTGTTGTATCCTTGCTATTGATAGTTGCGAGTATGTTATGTTTGGCACCCGGAGTTTACCTTTTCCCTATTTTGGCTTTTGTGTACCCGATAATGATTTTTGAGAACACCACCTTTGGTTATGCCTTTAACCGCAGCTTTAAACTGATAAAGGAAAACTGGTGGTTAACATTCGGAACCTTTTTGGTTATTGGCTTAATTATGTACGTTGCAATAATGGTTATCATAATGCCTTTAACCATTATTAACATGGGCAGTATGTTTGTGCACCCCGAAAAAGGTTTCCATCTTTCTACTACATTAACTTTTATAACCACAGCGTTGGAGAACGTATGCCAGCTGTTTTTTATAATACCACTGGTGGCAGTTGCATTGTGTTATTTTAACCTGACTGAAAAAATAGAAAATACAGGTTTGTTAAGTCGTATCAACCATTTGGGAACTACCAATAATGATAGTAATTTACCAGCTGAAGAATATTAGGAATGCCGCGTTGTTTATATTTGTTATTTATTTTTTTTACACTTAACAGCTTTGCCGCTAAACCAGTAAAGCCGGCTGTTAAGCACGATACGGTTGCTGTTTTAAAAACGGATACTGCTAAAATTGATGCCCGAACTTTTAATGTTGCCAAGTTAAATAATTACCGTAAACAGCCGGATTTTCAATATGATTACGTGGAGACAAGCCCATCGTGGTGGACACGACTATGGCACAGATTCTGGCATTGGTTTTTCCATTTATTTGATTTTTTGAATGGCAAAGACAGTTATTCGGGTTTTTTATCAACGTTCTTAATAATTTTAAAGTATTTAGCGGTAACACTGGGAATTACTGCCATTGTGTATATTATTTTAAAACTGGCCGGTATTGATGCATTTAATATTTTCAGGCGCAAACCCGCAAGTACGGGCTTATTATACGATGAACATATAGAAAACATTCACGAGATAGATTTTGATGCAGAAATAGAAAAAGCAATTACACAGCATAATTACCGTATTGCCGTAAGACTGCTTTATTTAAAATGCCTTAAACAGCTTAACGATTCGGAATTGATTGTATGGCAACCCGAAAAAACCAACAGCAATTATATAAATGAACTAAATAACAAAAGGCAATATAATACCTTCAAAACACTTACAAGGCAATTTGAATATATTTGGTATGGAGAATTTCCCATCAATCACTCCATTTTTAATAATATTAACCTCATGTTTCAGCAATTTAAAAACGAGATATAATGAGGGATTTTAAAATTTATATCTCCATTGCAAGCATATTGCTACTTGTTTACCTGGTGGCCCAGTACAACAAACCCAACCCAATCAATTGGAGTAAAACGTTATACTATAATGACAAGATACCCTTCGGCACTTATATCATTTATAATCAGCTTAATGATATTTTTCCAGGAGCTATTGTTACCAAAACAAATGCTTCGTTATACACCACTTTTCATGACTCAACAATAAAACCTGGTAACTACCTGGTGATTGCACGAAATATTCACATTAATAAAGACGATTATAATCAGCTGGTGAAGTATGTGAAGGCGGGTAACTCAGTTTTTCTTTCGGCTTCATCTTTTACGGGCTTTATAGCCGATACTTTGAAAATTGAGGTAAATGAAGAGAGCAAAGGAAAGTTTGCTGAGTTAAATTTCGCCAACGGCAATTTAAAACAAGCCAAAAACTATGTATTCGGCTCAGATATAGCCAATAATTACTTTGACGATTTTGATACCACACGTGCCACCGTTATTGGCACTAATAATTATCAGCATAGCACATTTATAAGCTTCAGCTTAGGGAAAGGTAAATTATACTTATGTGCCAACCCCTGCATATTTACCAATTACAGCCTGTTAAAAGGTAATAATGCCGGTTATGCGGCCAAAGCATTATCATATTTGTCAAAAGCAAAAAATATTTATTGGGACGAATTTCAAAATGGAGACATTCCCGAAGAGCAATCCCCGGTGCGCTTTTTCTTTACTCATCCTGCTTTGCAATGGGCTTATTACCTAAGCCTTTGTGGCTTAATTATTTTTATTTTATTTGAAATAAAACGCCGTCAGCGCATTATACCAGTCATTGATCCGCTTACAAACTCAACGCTTGAATTTGTAAATGTGGTTGGCCAGGTATATTACGAAAAACGCGACAATGCAAACATCGCCCACAAAAAGATAGCTTATTTTTTAAGCCATTTAAGAGACGGATTTCAGGTAAAAACCAATAATTTCAACGATGAATTTGTAGAGAAGTTAACCACAAAAATTGGCCTCGAATTAGCTTTTGCTCAGCAGCTTACCGACTATCTTCAGTACATTGCCAACCAAACCAAGGTTACCGATCACGAACTTATTAAACTCAACAAACTCATAGAACAATTTTATATCAAATCCAGATAAATATGGAAGGCGAAATATTTGAACAAAGAACCGACCTCAGCAAACTAAACCATGCTGTTGAACAAATAAAAGCTACACTGGCCAAGGTTATTGTGGGCCAACAGGATAGCATAGATTTGCTTATTGCGGGCATACTTGCCGACGGCCACATCTTAATTGAAGGTGTACCCGGCGTTGCTAAAACATTAACAGCAAAATTGTTGGCAAAATCAATTGATGCGCAATATTCACGTATTCAGTTTACACCCGATTTAATGCCTTCGGATATTTTGGGTACATCTATATTTAACCCTAAAACCACTGAATTTGAGTTTAAGCAAGGTCCTATTTTTGGTAACATCATTTTGATAGATGAGATTAACCGGGCACCGGCTAAAACACAATCGGCATTGTTTGAGGTTATGGAAGAACGCCAGCTCACCATTGATGGTAAAAGCTATAAAATGCAGGAACCATTCACCGTGTTAGCCACGCAAAACCCGGTTGAACACGAAGGTACTTACCGCCTTCCCGAAGCACAGCTTGATCGTTTTTTATTCAAGATAGAAGTGCAATACCCTTCTTTGGATGAAGAAATAGCTATCATTACACAACAACATCACCGTAAAACAACCGATCAGCTTCAGGAAATAAAACCGGTACTGTCAGGCGCCGATATAGTTTCGCTTCGCCAGCTGGTTTTAAGCTTGCATGTTGAAGATAAGTTATTGGTTTACGTAGCCAAACTAATTCACGAAAGTCGCAACAATAAATCATTATTTTTAGGCGGCTCACCAAGGGCATCACTGGCCATTGTTAATGCAGCCAAGGCCATAGCAGCTATTAAAGGTCGTGATTTTATTACTCCAGATGACATTATTTATGTTGCCGCCCCCGTTTTAAGACATCGTATTATGCTTACACCTGATAAGGAAATGGAAGGTGTAACACCTGATGATGTAATAACACAGATGATACATAAAATCGAAATTCCAAGATAAAACAACTGGTGAAGAACTTTTTTAATCTGTTTTATAAAAACCTGTTTTTAACCAACAGGCTATTCACTAGTTTGGGTTGCTGCGTAGTGTTGTTTATGCTGCTCTTCTTTTTCCCATGGCTGGGCATTATTCCTGAACTAGTATTTTATTCATTTCTATTTCTGGTGCTTATTGATGGCCTGATGCTTTATCGCACCAAAAAAGGAATATTTGCCAAGCGCCATGCTCCCGAACGTTTAAGCAACAGCGACGATAACGAATTAGGCATCTATATCGAAAACTGGTACCCGTTTAATATCAACGCAGGTATTATTGATGAAATTCCATTCCAATTTCAAAAAAGAGACGTCTGGTTTAAAACAAATTTAAAGCCACGCCAGCGCAAGGTGATTAATTATGTGTTGCGGCCTACCAAAAGAGGCGAGTATGAATTTGGTTTAATAAGAGTGTTCGTTCAATCTCCCCTGGGGCTCATCAGACGGCGCTATAACTTTAACCAGGTAGAAACTCTACCGGTTTACCCCTCATTTTTGCAAATGCGTAAATATGAGCTGATGGCCATATCCAATCATTTAACGGAGATTGGTGTAAAAAAAATAAGGCGATTGGGCCACAGTATGGAATTTGAACAGGTGAAAAATTATGTTCAGGGTGATGATTACCGTACCATTAACTGGAAAGCTACAGCCCGGGCCGGCAATCTGATGACCAATAATTACACCGACGAGAAATCGCAGCATGTATATTGCATTATTGAGAAATCACGGGCCATGAAAATGCCTTTTGAAGGTTTAAGCTTGTTGGATTATGCCATAAACGCCAGCCTGGTACTATCAAACGTAGCGTTACTGAAAGAGGATAAGGCCGGATTAATAACTATTGGTGAAAAACTAGGTGCCATTGTGCCTGCAGATAAACGTTCAACTCAAATAAATAAAATACTGGAGGTTTTATACAAAGAGAAAACTCGCTATCTGGAAACCAATATGGAGCTATTATACAGTACAGTGCGCAGGGTAATAAAACAGCGGAGCCTGGTGGTGTTTTTTACCAATTACGAGAGTATGTCGGCCCTGCAAAGGCAGCTTCCATTTTTACGACGGATAGCTAAATTTCATTTACTGCTGGTAGTATTTTTTGAAAACACCGAGTTAAGAAAAGTAAGCGAACAACCGGCAGAAGACGTTGAAGGCATTTATATAAAAACCATAGCTGAAAAATTCGCTTACGATAAAAAATTGATTGTGAAAGAATTGGCTAAATACAATATACAATCCATTTTAAGCACCCCGCAAAACCTTACCGTAAATACTATTAACCGATACCTGGAACTAAAGGCCCGTCAAAAAATATAACTATCCAGCTTTAGGGAAATTGATACCGGCCGCACCGAGCCTTTTGATAATATTTTCCATCAGAGATATTTTGGTGGTCAGAAAATCATCGGGTAAAACCCAAACATTTACCGTAAAGCGAATGCTATCAACATCCATACCCACAACACCGGTACGGACAGGAGAATCAATCAAAATGGTTGGTGTTGATTTAATAATATCCAGTATAATTTCTTTTGCTTTTTCTACATCAGCAGCATAAGCCAGTTTAAATTCAAAATCTAAGCGGCGTTTGTCTTCGCGACTTACATTTACAATAACCTCATTAAACAACTTCCCGTTAGGAATAATGATGGTTTTATTATCGACCGTTAATAGTACCGTGTAAAAGATCTGTATAGACGTTACCTTACCCTCCTGCCCCTGCGCAACAATGCTGTCACCCAGCTCAAAAGGTTTTAATAAAAGAATAAGCACACCACCCGCAAAATTTTGAAAAGTGCCCGATAAAGCTAAACCAGCTGCAACGCTAAATGCACCTAATATGGTGGTAAATACTGTTAGTGGCCATCCAATAACATTCATTACCAGTATAACCAATAGGGCATATAGAGCAGTAATAGATAAACTCAGAAAAAATGGCTGTAAAGAGGAATGAACTCCTCTTTTTTTCATCCTGTTAATTAACCGTGTTCTAACGTATCTTATAAGTTTTAAACCTATAAGCAGTATTATAATGGCCGCGATAACTCTTGTACCGTTGACTAAGAGATAGTCATAAGCCTCATCGTAATATTTTTGCAACTTCATAAAGAAGCGCTAAGGTAGCTATTTTATTACTTACCGTAAATGGCGATAAAAAGTTCGGGACCTTTGTAAAATACCCATTCTACAATCTGGCTTTGCAATTGTCTGGTTTTTTCTGTTATGTTTTTCATGGTAGTTGGTATTATTCAAATGTTATGCCTAATCATAACCTTTGGATTGTTACAACAAAATTAAGTTTAATTGTAACGCGAAAAATACTTAATCAATCATTTGATTAACCTATGACTGTTCATTTACGTTTAGATGACGAAACACTTAGTTCACAAAAACAAAATCCCCGTCTACAAAAGTAGACAGGGATTTTTGTTAGTCTTTTGCCTCAAAGTTCGTAGTGATAAGTCAGAAAATGACTGAAGACCACAGACTCAAGACATAGGGCTCAATATTACATCATGCCGCCCATGCCGCCGCCACCCATTGGTGGACCAGCCGGAGCATCTTCAGGATCGTCAGCCAATACACACTCTGTTGTTAACAACATAGCTGCAATTGAAGCTGCATTTTCTAAAGCTACACGACCCACTTTAGTAGGATCGATAACGCCTGCACCAATAAGGTTTTCATATTTATCAGTACGTGCATTGTAACCGAAATCAGCTTTACCTTCTTTTACTTTTTGTACAACGATTGAGCCTTCAATACCTGCGTTTTCGCAAATTTGACGTAAAGGCTCTTCGATAGCACGACGGATGATCTGGATACCAGTGTTTTCATCCTCGTTAGCACCTTTAAGGTTAGCTAAAGCTTCTACAGCACGGATAAATGCTACACCACCACCGGCTACTATACCTTCTTCAACAGCCGCACGGGTTGCATGTAAAGCATCATCAACACGGTCTTTCTTTTCTTTCATTTCAACCTCAGTAGCAGCACCTACGTAAAGTACAGCAACACCGCCTGATAATTTAGCTAAACGCTCTTGCAATTTTTCTTTATCGTAATCAGATGTAGTTGACTCAATTTGAGATTTGATTTGGCTTACGCGTGATTTGATCTCTTCTGATTTACCTGAACCGTTGATAATAGTAGTATTATCTTTGTCGATAATAATTTTTTCAGCAGTACCTAAGTAAGTAAGGTCAGCATTTTCTAATTTGTAGCCTCTTTCTTCTGAAATTACAGTACCACCAGTTAAGATAGCAATGTCTTCCAGCATAGCCTTACGACGGTCACCAAAGCCAGGAGCTTTAACAGCAGCAACTTTCAGTGAACCACGGATCTTGTTAACTACTAAAGTAGCTAAAGCTTCGCCGTCAAGGTCTTCCGCAATAATTAAAAGTGGTTTGCCGGTTTGAACTTGTTTTTCAAGGATCGGAAGCAATTCTTTCATCGAAGAGATCTTTTTATCATAGATCAGGATGTAAGGATTTTCTAACTCAACTTCCATTTTGTCAGCATTGGTAACAAAATAAGGAGAAAGGTAACCACGGTCAAACTGCATACCTTCAACAGTTTTAACTTCAGTTTCAGTTCCTTTTGCTTCTTCAACAGTAATTACACCGTCTTTACCAACTTTAGCCATTGCTTCAGCGATCAATGAACCGATAATCTCATCGTTGTTAGCTGAAATTGAAGCAACTTGTTTAATCTTGTTATTGTCTTCACCAACTGTTTGTGATTGAGCTTTTAAGTTCTCAACAACAGCAGCAACAGCTTTGTCAATGCCGCGTTTTAAATCCATTGGGTTTGCACCTGCAGCAACGTTTTTTATGCCTGCTGTTACAATAGCCTGAGCCAAAACAGTAGCAGTAGTAGTACCATCACCTGCAATATCAGCAGTTTTTGATGCAACTTCTTTAACCATTTGGGCACCCATATTTTCTAAAGCATCTTTTAATTCGATTTCTTTAGCAACAGTTACACCATCTTTAGTGATGATTGGTGAACCGAATTTTTTATCAATAATTACGTTACGACCTTTAGGACCTAAGGTTACTTTAACCGCATTGGCTAAAATATCAACACCGCGTTTCAGGGCGTCGCGTGCTTCTACATTGTATTTAACTTGTTTTGCCATGATTTATTTAAATTTTTTGATTGTTATAAAGTTGGAATGATTTGATGTTGTGACATCACTTTTAGTGCAGATTTAAAGCAACTTTAAAACCTTTAAACGCTGCAACATTTCAACTATAATTTACAGAACTGCGTAAATATCAGTTTCGCGCATAATCAAATACTCTTTTCCTTCGTAAGTAATTTCAGTACCGGCATATTTACCGTATAAAACCTGGTCACCAACTTTAACAGTTAAAGGCTCATCTACTTTTCCGCTGCCTACAGCAACTACAGTTCCGCGTTGAGGTTTTTCTTTTGCAGTATCCGGGATAATGATACCGGAAGCAGTTTTCTCTTCGGCCGGAGCAGCTTCCACTACTACCCTGTCTCCGATAGGTTTAATGTTTAATGACATAGTTATACAATTATTTAAATTTATTATAATTTAAGTTTCCGCTTCCATTTGCTCATCAATTATGCCAAGCAAACACATTATACCTTATTGGCATACAATTACTGTTTTATTGTCAGATTTTGGTGAGGCTAAAATTTTAAGTTAATATTACTTTAACCTGAAATGCCATCGTGTCAGTACCTTTTTTTAACATATTAATTGTGCCTCCGTTACATACTTTGGTAACAAAAAAAAGGCTCCGGAATAATTCCAGAGCCTTTTTAATATTTTATCAGCAAAAACTATTTAGCCGGTTGCGGAGCAGCTGGTTTTGTAGTAGTTGGCTGTGGCGATGCAGGCAAGTTTAATGGCGCAGCATTATTTGTTGGCGTTGTTGTTGGAGCCGAAGCATGTTTAACTTGTTCGCTAAAATTAGTACTCCCGCTTTTTTCTGTACCGTTTTTAACGGAAGCGTTAATTGCCAGCGAAAGAACCATTAAGGTAATTGCCAAAATCCAGGTACCTTTTTCAAGAAAATCACCTGTTTTTTGCACGCCCATTAATTGCGATGAGCTTGAAAAATTTGATGACAAGCCACCACCTTTAGGGTTTTGAATTAACACCATAAGCACTAAAAGCGCGCACACAACGATCGCAATGATCACTAATAATAAATACATTTCTTATATATTAATTGGTTTTCTTTTCTAACTGTTCAATCTTGGCTGCAAAGTAACGGCTTTTTTCCGGAAATTTCAACATCAATTTTTTGTATGATGCTATTGCTTTATGATAAAGCATCTGATCGGTATAAATACCCGCCAAAGTTTCGGTTACCAATTCGTCTCTATCTTCTGAGCTTTTTCTGGCTTTATTCTCATTATCAAGCTTATCGCTACTTTGCGGTCTTATTTGTGGCTCTTCCTGAATAAAGCGTTCAATAATAAAGTGTTCTTTGCTTTTAAAAACAGCAACATCTGCCGGAGCGTTTGGTGCAGTGGCCTTATCCAGTTCTTCTACAGAAGTTATATGGAAAATATTTTCATAATACTGCTGCTGCAACTCATCAGGTGTTTTCTTCGCAGTATTAGTATTTGTCGGTTTTACTACTTCACGGGCTTTCACATAAGGCTGATATACACTTGCGTGCTCCTTACGTGTTTTATCAAGCCACCACATAAAAGTATATGGCATTTTCTCATCGTGATATTTTGATACATCCTGTTGCTCGGTGTCATCATGCAAAGCACTTTCTTCAACTGTTTCCTCCGCAGGCACATCAGCCGTCTTTTCAACTTCCGGTCCAGTTTCCTTTTGTTCAACCGCCTGGCCTTCAACAAGCGTGTTATCGAACATAAAATAATCTGTAGAAGCAATACTTTCGGTAATTATCTTTTCAGCATCATCCGAATACTCGCCTTCTTTATCTTCGCTCAATTCTTCGCCCGTTGCCGATTCTGTCCAATTTGATGCAAATGACGGTCTGTAAGTTTCATCCTTAGGCTCAGCAGCTGTTTCCGAAGTTTCCGACGCTCCGTTTAATTTAAAATCTTCAACACCGGCTATTTCTTCAAAAACTTCTTCTTCAATATTTTTATCTGCCGTTTCCGCAGTTGTTATATGCTGTGTTTCGGCTGGGTGCGGCTCTTCAGCCGGTTTATCATTAAATGCAATAGTTGATGCTTCGGTATCTTCAGCCAACTCATTCTTTTCTGCAATTACGTCTGGATGAATTTGACTCATAGCTGCATCAACTATCGGCAATGCCTCTGCTTTAGCTGTAACCGGCTCTTCAGCAGGCACTACGTTTTTAGCAGTAGTATTAATTAAATGGTCTCCGGCTTCGTGGCCAACTACAAATGGTTCAATCTCAATTTCATGAGCCACATTATCCTCTTCAAATTCATTCTGCAGCTGAGCATCCAATTCAATGATAGTTGTCTCATTAAAGTAATTCTCACTATCTACAGTTATCGACTCCATTTCCGGATCGTGAAAAGAAAAGGTATTTTCAATTACCGTGGAATGCTGTTCGTAGTGATAGCCGTTATTGATCACGTTCTTTTGAAGGATGATCTTCTCGTCGGCTACGCCAATAAATGAGGCAGGCGTATTAATTAATTTATATAAAGCCTTAGGGCTAAAATAAACCGACGCTTGTTTTAAGTTTTTGTCGTCGCTAGCATGAGCCAGCAGCGCCTGCAGAATACCGCTTTGTGGAAAGTCATTAACCAGCCGTTGCAAATCAAACGTATGTACTTTGGGATCATTAGCCGGATCGGCTAATAATTTCCATAAGAATTCATTCTCGCTGTTGTCGTTATATTGATCCACTTTTTTTAAACTACGTATTATTTACCAATTTGCAAAGGCTCTATTAAAAATATCTTCTGTTAATTGTTTATTTAAATCAGCAATCAACGTCTGTTCATGCGTTGCAATATCGCCCGAAAAGTTTTCTGTTTTTGTGAACGATTGCTCAAAACTATTTTTTTTATCAATATTATCAACATATTTTACACTCACCGTGATAGATAAGCGACTTGCTCCGGCTATTGGCGCCACGTTGTTAGATGTAGCATTGATAGAAACCGGCGCAATATTATAATCAGTAATTGAGCCCGACATTACCGCATCTGCCTCTTCAACTCGAACAATACTTAAACGGGTTGTGTTTCTAACCCGATCTTTTAACGCTTCGGTAAAGGTTGTGCTCAGGTTATTTACTACCAGGGCTGCGTTGTTTTCAAAAAAATCAACCCTTATGGTTTTCATTGTAGGCGGTATGGATGTCCCATTTAAACTCAATTTACACGATGGACAAATCAATACAAAACAAATAACAGCAGCAAGTAACACCAACGTCCTCTTCATTCAATTATAAATTTAGTTCTTTAATCTTTCTGTATAAGGTTCTTTCCGAAATACCCAATTCATTTGCTGCCAGTTTGCGTTTTCCTTTGTGCTTTTTTAGCGCCTTACGTATCAGATCCGATTCTTTATCCACCAGCGAAAGTGATTCTTCTACCTCTTCTGCGTCGTGGGTTATATTGTACGGATTACCAGCATTATTGTTGCTAATAACGGGTTGTTGGATAGTAAATTGTGCTTCGGGAGTTCCGGGCAGTTCAATATCCCTGTATAATTGATTTATAGCCTGCGAATGACTTGCATGGTTAACAGAAACGCCACCGTGTTCGATAATATCGGCAACGAGTTTTTTCAATTCAACCATATCCCGTTTCATGTCAAACAACACCTTGTAAAGGATGTCGCGCTCCGAAAAATCTTCTTTGGGCTGATTGTCTAAACGCATAGGCAAATTGCGCCCTGTTGCTTCCATTGGGATGTACGAAAGCAGTGTTTGTGCCGTAATGATACGGTCGCGCTCCAGCACGGCCAATTGCTCGGCCATATTTTTTAGTTGCCGTACGTTACCGGGCCATGAATAATTGACCAATACCTGCTGTGCATCTTCATCTAATTGAATTGGCGGCGTACGGTATTTATCGGTAAAATCAGACGTAAATTTTCTGAATAGTAAATAAACATCCTCTTTACGATCGCGCAGTGGCGGTATGCGTAACGGAACGGTATTTAAACGATAATAAAGATCTTCCCTGAATTTGCCGTTTTTAACTGCCTCGTACACATCAACATTGGTTGCTGCTATAACACGTACATTAGTTTTTTCAACTTTTGAAGAACCAACTTTGATGTACTGTCCAGACTCCAACACCCTTAACAAACGGGCCTGGGTACCAAGAGGCATTTCGGCAATTTCATCCAAAAAAATGGTACCGCCGTTTACTGTTTCAAAATAACCCTTACGCTCCCCAACCGCACCGGTATAAGCACCTTTTTCGTGTCCGAATAATTCTGAATCAATCGTACCTTCCGGAATTGCTCCGCAGTTTACCGCTATAAACGGGCCATGTTTCCGCGGACTCATCTGGTGAATAATATGCGAGAAAACTTCCTTTCCGCTGCCGCTCTCTCCGGTTATCAGCACAGAAATATCTGTAGGCGATACCTGGTTGGCTATATTTATTGCCCGGTTAAGCAAAGGCGAATTGCCGATGATACCAAAGCGCTGTTTAATTTCTTGTACTTCCATTTTGTTTATGGTTAAGAATCAAGAACAAAGAGTCAAGATTCAAGACACATTTTAATATTATCTAAGACGATTTAAATTAACTTTAAACCTAACTCAGATTTTCCCGAAATGCGAAAATCATTTTTTGCACTTCGGATGTTAAGTTCAAACAATTTTTGAGTTTATCCCCATTTCCATATTTTCTGCGCTCACATATCAATAATTGCGTTTCTAATTCAAAAGATGACGTTAGCGCCGTAGTCAAAAACTCTGCAAAATGATTAACTGTACGCTTTCCTGAGCCCTCCGCAATATTTGAAGGTATAGAACAAGAACATCGATTAATCTGATCTATCAGGTTATACCTTTCATTAGTCGGCAAGTCTTCAATATAAGAAAGAGCTAAATCAGTAAGGTCCATTGCCTTTTGCCATATTTTTAAATTCTCAAAGTTGTGCATTAAAAGGTTTTTGATTATACCTGGATCTTGTTTCTTTATTCTGTTTCTTGACTCTTACTTCCTGGATTTTAGCTTTTACTTCTTTACTCTTCTTCTACTTACTGGCTCTTGTTTCTTGACTCTTGGCTCTCTATCAAACGGCTTTCCCTATCATAGTAGCTGTTGTACTGCGTTCAATAAGCACGTTTGCATATTGGCCAGGTTTATAATTCTCTGTAACCGGGAATACAACCATCGCATTTTGATCGCTGCGGCCACAATAATCCTGGTCTGATTTTTTTGAAAAACCTTCAATTAATACTTTTTGTATAGTACCAATCAACTTTTGCAGCCTAATATAAGAATGCTCCTGCTGCCTAGCCACTATCTCTTTTAAACGTTCGCGTTTTATCAAATCCGGAATATCATCGGCATAACGTTTGGCCGCTAATGTACCTGGTCTTTCAGAATACATGAACATGTAAGCAAAGTCATATTGTACATAATCCATCATGCTTAAGGTATCCTGATGCTCTTCTTCAGTTTCGCTGCAAAACCCGGTGATCACATCTGTAGAAATAGCACATTCAGGAATAATTCGACGTATGGCATCAATGCGGTTAATATACCAATCACGATCATAAGTACGGTTCATCATCTCTAATACCCGACTATTGCCCGACTGTACCGGCAAGTGGATGTAATTGCAGATGTTATCGTATTTGCCGATGGTGTACAATACTTCATCCGTAATATCTTTAGGGTGCGAGGTTGAAAAACGTACACGTAATTCAGGACTGATAAGAGCTGTCATTTCCAGCAAATTGGCAAAATTAACGGTAGCTTTCGGCGCATCTTCTACAGACTCGCCTTCTTCGCTCCATTTGTATGAATCCACATTTTGGCCCAGCAAGGTTACCTCGCGGTATCCCTGGTCAAACAAATCAGTACATTCTTTAATAATTGAATGAGGATCACGACTCCGTTCGCGACCGCGGGTAAACGGTACCACGCAGAAGGAACACATATTATCGCAGCCGCGCATAATTGATACAAAGGCATTAATTCCATTACTATTTAAACGTACCGGACTGATATCGGCATAAGTTTCCTCGCGCGATAAAAGCACGTTTACCGCTCTCTGGCCATCATCAACCTGATCTATCAAATTTGGCAGATCGCGATAAGCATCCGGCCCAACAACTACATCAACAAGCTTCTCTTCTTCTAAAAATTTTGATTTTAAACGCTCGGCCATACAACCCAAAACACCTACTACGAGGCCCGGGTTTTTAACTTTGGCTACCTTAAATTCTTTAAGACGATTGCGGACGCGCTGTTCCGCATTTTCGCGTATGGAACAGGTGTTTATAAAAATTACATCAGCAACATTAAAATCGGATGTGGTTTCAAATCCTTTATCTAACAAAATAGAAGCTACTATCTCACTATCAGAAAAATTCATGGCGCAGCCGTAACTCTCAATATACAGTTTACGGCCATTATTTTTCGCTTCAACGGCGTCTAAAACCAAAGCCTCGCCCTGCCTGCTTTCATCATGTGTTTTATCCGGAACAACCAAATCCATCATTTGCATTAAAAATTTAGACTACAAAAATACATAAAATTTATTTACAGCGTGACAGATTGTCAGCAATAACAAAGTCAAACTTTTTTTGTTGTAATCTTAATTCAGTTGCTTTATGAATCCAACTCCTTTATAAGTCAATTTTTAATTTAATTTAGTGGCAAAATAAAGGACTTTTAATTATCCGGACGAATTGGGAAGGCTTTATGGCGATATTAGATAAACTGGTAAAACCTTTAGCCATGGTTCACGTACAATCAGCAGATATTGAAAAGTTTACGCCCAATTTAAACTCAAGCAGCTACAAGCTGAAAAGGCAAAATTCTGCTACCAAAATTTAGGTATTCAATTATAAAAAGGCATAAGAAAAAGATCGCAAAAAGGACAATAAGTAAAAAGATTCAACAAACCAAAGCAAGCAAAACCAGGAAAATTAATGGCTGTTAAAATTTTAAAGCGCAGATGGCATAAAGTAACAGTTGGTATTTCACTTGCTTTTATTTTTCTTATTATCGGCTTATCCATATTTGTGAATAGCCATTGGTCGCCAATTTTGGCCAAAAAAGTTAAAGAAGAAGTTGCACTAAGCAGCGGTGGCTTATATACCATTAATTTTTCATCGGCAGAGTTACATGTAATACGGGGCAGCATTGTTTTTTATAACGTTACCCTGAAACCAGATACGAATGTTTATAACCTTAAAAAGCAACAACACCTTGCTCCTAACAACCTGGTTGAACTTCAAATAAAAAGGCTTGTTATATCACATATACATCCTTTACGATTATATTTCAAAAAGAAGCTTGATATTGATGAAGTAATTATAAACGATCCGCAGGTTAATATAAGTTATAAACTAAATCACACTAAAGACACCATATTAAAAGATAACCGGACGCTGTGGCAAAAGTTATCGAAAAACCTGCGCTCTATTCACATCGGCAGTATCATTTTGGGTGATATTAAATTCAGGTATGACGACTACTCGGGCAACAAAGTGGCTATATCTGAATTTAGGGAGATGAATGTAAGCGCGCATGATTTGCTAATAGACTCTACAACACAAGCGGATAAATCAAGGCTACTTTATTGTAAAGACATCACAGCCGAATTAAATAATTACACCTTTAAAACAGCCAGCGGCTTATACACGGGCAAAGTTGATCATATTAAACTTTCAATGCCTAAATCGCAATTAAATATTGAAGGATTAACGCTAAAGCCTATTAATACCGATGCATTTTTTGCTAAAAGTCATAAAGATAAATTTACCCTGCACCTGGATTCGGTACAACTAAATCATTTTGATTTTTTGAGCTATCATAAATACCGCATTTTTAATGCTTCGAGCTTGATTCTGCATAACGGTGGTATCGAAATATTTGGCAATCCAAATTCTATCAAACCATCAACAGACAGAGTTGTAACCTTTCCCAATGCCGGTATTTTTAAAATAAATGCCGATATGAAAATTGATACTACATTTATAAAACATATCAACATTACTTACACCGAATACAATTCAAAGACAGACCAAACGGGTTCACTCTTCTTTAACAATACCAGCGGTCAGCTTTTAAACCTAACTACAAACCCGGCCGCATTACAAAAAAACAATATTGCAACTGTGCAATTAACCAGTTATTTTATGAACAGAGGGAAATTTAACCTTCAAATGTTGTTCAATTTAACCGATGACAATAAAAGCTTTAGTTACAAAGGCAGCCTGGGGCCTATGGATCTTAAAGTAGTAAACCAGGTTACTATGCCCTTAACAATGGTAAAAATAACTTCGGGCAGCGTAAAACAACTCGACTTTGATATACATGCCAATAAAAATAAAGCTTCGGGAAAAATCACGCTCTTATATAACAATGCAAAAGTGAGTTTACTTAAGGTTGATACTGTTTTTGATAAGTTAAAACAACGCCCATTTGCAACGTTGTATGCTAACATTTTTATACTCAAACATAATAATCCTGATATTGAAGGAGGTAAACCCCGTTCGTGTTTTGTAAGCTACGAGCGTCAGCCTGATATTCCTTTTTTTAAATATGTATGGCAAACTTTGTTGACTGGCATTAAACCCAGCATCGGTCTCGATAAAAAAACGCAGGATGCTACTGTAGAGAGGGCAAACCAACAAGCCATAAATAAACAGAACAGGAAACTAAAAAAACAACAAAGAATACAAAAACGAGCCGAGCGCAAAAAAAAGCGCGAGGAAAAAAAATTAGAAGCCGGCCTTTAGCATTGCTCTCCCGTAATTATATTAACCAGCCGTGCAACACTTTGCGTTTAGGATGCATCTTATCAATAAACAAAAATTATGAAAAGAATAGCATACTCCATTTTTGCAATAGTGTTGTTTATCGGAACAGCATTTAATGCATCGGCACAATCAGAACAAAACAGAACAGTTTCCGGGTTCAACAGCATCGCTTCTTCGGGTCCATTTGATGTGCATGTAAATATCAATGGCACCGAAAGTGTAAAAGTTAATGCCAGTTCTGACATTATCGACCAGATTGAAACAGTAGTTGAAGATGGAAAACTGAACATCAGGTTTAAACATCATTCAAACTGGCATTACGATAATGTTGGGAAGATTGATGTATATGTTACTGCAAAATCTATTTCATCTCTAATTAATGCCGGCTCAGGTTCTATTAAAGTTGAAGGCGCTGTAAGTGGAGATAATGTAAATATAACATTGAGCGGATCGGGAAGTATTTCATCTTCGGTAAAATCAGGTAGCCTTCGTGCAACCATTAGTGGTTCTGGTTCTATCCAGTTAAATGGCAGTGCAGGTGATTCAAAAGTAACTATCAGTGGTTCGGGCGAATTGAATGGAAAAGAATTAAAAACTGAATCAGCGTCAGTTGTAATCACAGGATCGGGCAATGCACATTTAACTGCCGAAAAAACTATTTCTGCACATATAGTAGGTTCAGGAAATGTTGTTTACTCTGGTTCTGCTACCGTTACCGAAAGCAAAACAATTGGGTCAGGAAGCCTAAGCAAAGCTGATTAATTGAGTACTATTAAAATTGTGTTTAGTAAAAGAGCGATGTATTAATACATCGCTCTTTTTATTGTAGCAACAATTTCAGATTGATACCAAAATTGGTAAATGCAGTATTAAATGTTTGGGATGTAAACGGCCGGGTTATATTGGAATCGTAAAACAAACTCAGGTTAAAACGTTGATTAATTACATAATCAATTGTTGGCCTTACCGTAATATTTTGCGCACCCGATGATATTTGCGCCTGCGCCACATCAGCCTGGTAAATAAGCGTCTTGTTATCCTGTAAAGAGAAATCTATCTTAAAATTCACATCATTATTTTGCTTGCGCCCACTAAACCAACCGAAAGGCCACCTGAAGTTTTTGGCATGATATCCCCATCCAAAAACCAACACATCTTGGTTTTGCTGAGCCAATTGGCTGTTTAACACACTTAAACTTAACGACCGGCTTTGGCGATACTCTAACGTAGCCGTCATACTGTTTTTAAAGCGGGCATTAAAGCCTATTAAAGGCACAAATTGTTCAAAGATAGTCACCGTTGAAAACTGGTAGAATGGCAAAAAGTCGTTATTAGCGTCTCTTGAGCTAACGGCTCCATTTAGGGCCTGATATTGCAGCAAAGTAGTATATCCGCTTACGTTGTAGGACGATCGATAGCCGCTGGTAATATCCAAAGACTCAAAAACATCACTAAATGGTTTAATATGGCTTAACCCGTTATAGGCTATTTGCCAGTTTGGAATAGGAATATCGGGGAATTGGCTTAAGCTGGATGTTGACGCACTTCTGCCTGTGTAAGCGGCAAGGAATGCAGGCACAACCACATTTTGTGAATTAGCACTATAACCATCCGCGTAACCACCCGTTACTAAGCCTGTAGAGTTAGGATTTTCTTTTCCTAGTCTTTGCGAAATAACTATTCTGTCGGCCTCAAATTTCTCAAAGATTGGCGAAGTGTTGTTAACTCCGCTAATTTTTGAGAAAGCCGTGGCCAGTGTAAAATATGAAATACTGTAATCGCCTGTTGTTACCGGGTTGTAGCTTTGGATATCATTACCCCCATCAATAGATTTAAAGTTGGTTTGATAGGTATGGTCCTGCGTTTTAAAAGCCATTAAATCAATACGAAGATCTTTAAATGGCTGCACCGTACTTTTCAAATGCAGATCCTGATTAAACGTGGTTACATACAACTGATTTTGTAAAGTATCAGTACTTATCCAGCCATGCTCTAAAGCTGTCTGCCTTAAATCTGCCTGGCTGCCAAACAAGAATGGGATACCCGGCGAATTATAATTAAGATCCTCGCCCAGCAAATTGGACTGCGGTAAATACCCCGGAATAAAAGTTCCCTCGGTATTGGTGTATGTGGCGCTGATGTTTTTTATACTTGTTAGTAAATTAACCAATATCCGGGTAAGTGCATTGGTGTTATCAGCACTTGTCGCTTTTTTTATAAATGAGAATTTTTTGTAAAACTGGTCAAAATTAAGCGTTGGGTTAAGCTGAATGGTACGCGAGTTTTGTATACTGTTACCCACGTCAAACTGCGGTTCTTCAATCGCAAACAGTGCTTGCCCCTGCCATGTAAAGTGCGTGCTGTAGTGCGTAATTAAGGTCACCCAATCCAGGCCGGGTATCTTATTTATGGGTACGGTATAGTTAATATTCAGTGTGTGATTGTAGTTGGTGGTGCGCCCCAGGTTTAAAATACGATCCCAAAGCGTATCAATCTTTAAACCGTTAATACGCCCCGCCGGCTCGTCGACCGTTGAAAGATTAGTAGCATCCAAATCCATTGTGAGCGATTTGGTCAAATTCCAGCCTATTCCATATACCCTGGTAATGTTAAAGGTTTTGTTAAAGGTGGTGGGTATAGGCACTTCATCTGTCGGATCATTATTCCTCAAAGTATTTTCTGAATAAAAACGATCAAAGCTTATACTGTAATTCAGCCGTGTAGGCGCCAGGTCAAAGTTTATATCACGTAGCAGAGCCAGCGTATTCTTTTTAATTATTTTACTAAAAGGGCTATAATATTTAGGCTGAGTAGTAAAATTGTAAGCCAGCGCAACATGATAGGTCTTTTCCAAATCCTGCAGGGTGGTAAAATCATGATGCTCGTATTCCGTATAAGCTACTGTTGCATTCCAGTTTTCAAGATCCCAGATATGGCTTGGGGCCTTCGCATCTGTTTTAGACTTATGAACATTGGTAAGGTTAAGGCTGGTACGTTGCGTATAGCTTTCGGCGGCTTCTTTTATAGAATCACGCTTTTGTACACTCGGTGTGTTGGCAAGTGTTTGTTTTAGCAAAATATCTGGCGCGGCGGGGTCATACTGCGGCGTACTTATCTGTTTTGATACATCAATATAGGCTGGTATATGAACACCGCTTTTGTCAGGGAATACTTTGCCAAGCTCAATATTCGCGGCTACGTCATATCCACCAACATCATCAAGGCTGCGGTCTTCCATTCTGGAATCGAGTGTCCCAAACCCGGCTGTAGTTTTATTGCCAGATATAGTAACGTTAGCAAAATCGGCCAGTTTTGCGTTAAAATGACCAACGGCCGCCCAACCGCCCTGGTTATCAAAATCGGTTAAACGCAGCTCATCAAACCAAATCGTAGCCGTTTTGTCCATACCATCGTCGGTACTGGCTGTTGCTGGTGTTTTCAGCGGATTGCGAACACCCAGCATCACTGTCGTAACCTGGCTCAAATCTGGCTCGCCCACTATAGTAATTTTGTTATGACCATCTATCAGGGTGTATGGCATGGTCAGCGGCCAGGGTTGTCCATTGTATTTTGCAGCATTACGGGCAAGTTTGGCATTAGTCAACAGGGAAAGTTGCAGATCAAGTTCATTGGCGGCAGGCCAAATAGCAGCAGGGTCTGAAGTAGGTGGCTGTGTAACCTGTAGCGGTATTTCATACTCGTAATAGTTGTTCACATAATCAGCTCCCAAACGGATAAAGGCGCTAACATCATTATTTTTCAACGTGGTTCCCTCGGCATGTATAAACATTTGCAAGCGCTTATATTTCCGCAGGTCATTATTAAATAACCTGAAGGCTGCTCTTGAATATCCATCACGCAACGTTGTTACTATTACTGAAAGCGACTGCTCATTCAATTTGGTATTGGCCTGTAGGTTAGTATAATCTGTTTGGCGTTGGATACCTGGCGGAACTACATAAGGTATTGGTGTACGATTACCATTTTCTTCGATATTTACTGTCTCCACATCGATACTTGAATTATCAAGCGGCGGGTTAACTATAGAAGGATCGGCTATAACATTTGCCGGATTGTTTTCGGTATTAAATGCCCGCCATTCGCCACGCACCAATTGCAGGGTAGCAAAACGAAAAATTGCAGTGTCGGCAAAGCCGGTAAGAAATGTGCGGATATAACGGATTGATTTAAAATCCTGGATGCCACCCACTGCCGACTCATATGCATTTATAGGAATACGGAACTGATACCAAGTTACATTTACCTTGTTTCCGTTGGCGAGTGTAACTGGCGCAATCACCTTGTCGGTTATAAAATTTTGTCCAACCACCATGCCTGACGGATGAATAGGTACATGGTATTGAAAATACTCATCATCCTGATCCATATTGTTATCATGGTTAACGTCTTCACCATCCGGAATAGATGTGGCGGCAGATGTTTGTAAACCCAATAATGCTTGCGATTGTTGTGTTGTTGGTGAGTTACCTTCAGTTCCGTTATACCGGCTGTAACGTTGCAATATGCCTGCTCCGGCACGGTCCAAAGCTGGCCCCTGGTAATATTGATAATCATCAGATGACGGATCCGCGGCAAAAGCAGCTCCAGCTGTGCCGCTTACTTCTGCTTTAACCTTTTGTACCACGCCGGCAAACTTTGTTTGCTCGTCTGCATCATTTAAACCATCCAAACCAATATCCTGTAGCGCGCGTGAATTTGGGTCGCTATCAAAAGAGTTAACCACAGGCTGTAACTTAGGCACGCGGCCCCAGTTGGTTTCAATCACATTGGTAAGGGTGCCATCAACCGGTAAGCCGTTTTCCAAACTTTTCTGCCCATCCTTTAATATATCTTCTGAAATATTACCCAGGTTAAAATAAAGCTCACCACCGGTTGAGTTTGGTTTGTTGATGAACGGATCCATCACCCAAAACTCAATATACTGAACATTTAGCGCCTGAAAATCATTTGAATTAAGGCCACGGAAAATACCGCCCCAGTTTCCTGCCGGATTAGCGAGCGTTCCATCACTGTTTACATTTGTTGTGGTATAGTTGTAAGGCCCGCGAATGGATGGATAGTAAGCCAAATCGAAGGTTGCGATAGGCAATGGTGACCCGGTTGGCGATTGTTTGAACGGAAATACTTCCGTTTCAATTACCTGTCTTACATAATTATTTGAAAGCTCGTTTCTGTTAATCGGAATGGTTGAACCGGTATAAAATATAGGGTCGATATTATAAAAGGCAAGCCTTGCCCGGTGATAACCATAACTCAGGTCATTAAAATTATTGGCTTCGGGAAACATTTGAGGCGTACCCGAAATTTGCCAGCCTGTTGAACTGTTTAACTGGATGATTGACTGACTATTTTCAAAATCGTCCAGATAAGCTGTTCCATTTTTTGAGCCTGCAAAGTTCAGTGCTGATGGACTGCCGGGCAACAAATCGGCAAATTCACCATTAAATGATATTGACGAAGGTACCTTGGTATGTATCAGTGGAATTTTATCAACCAAACGGGTAAGCAAGCGCGACGGTGAATTATAATTTACATCAAACCCATATATAGTATTTGAAATAGACTCTTGCCCAATAATTTCATTTTGAGTTATGGGTTGCTCTGTTAAGTGCATTATGGTGGCACCAATATTTAAATTATCACTCACATGATAGTTTAACCTGGCTCCATATAACGACTTTTGTTGCACCCCAAATAAGGCGTTATTTTCAACGTTTACAGTTATGGGTTGCCCGGACGCTAGTAAAGCTGTATTTAATATACGGATGCGGCCCGCGCTGTAATCAACGGTATAATCTGTTCCTTCAACCAGTTTTAAAGCGCCGGCAGTTACCACTACAGAACCTTGCGGAATATTAACGGCATTTAATTGATAATCGGATCCGCCGGTCGCACTATAAGTTCCTTCAATGGTATACCTGTTCAGCTGCGGAAAAAGCTGCTGTGCTACCGTTTGGGTGGAATCATATAATGGCTGATAAACATAGCGCTTAATCAAACCCGTTTCACCTGGATTAAACTGTTTGCTTAAATCGGCACCGAAAGGCTCCAATACCGGGAAGATGAGGAGGCCATTTTGGGGATCGATAGTTATGCCGGGCAGAAAATCGAAATAACCATCTGGTTGTTTATCCTGTTGCTGATCGAGGTTATCGAGGTCTGTCAATTGAATCCAAAGCTTGCTCTTAGTGTTTTGCCCCTCCTCCATTATCGGCTTTTGAATACCCGATTGATCGTCGAGCCGCGAAATAGTAAGCTTAAAATTATTTGGACTGATTTGATAAGCATTTAAAGGATAAATGTTTTTCATCATCAGGTTCCAGGTGGGCAAATTGGTTTTTAGCAATTCGTTTTTAAGCAACTTTACATATAAAACCTTTGGCGTATTTGGATCAACGGGTACATCGGTAGAAAATTCACCTACCTGGTATTGTGTGCCATTGTAGGTATACTGATAAGCCACCGCCAGCACCTCATCATTATTAAGCGGATAATTAAGTGAAATATATCCCAGTTGAGGGTGTAGTGTATATTCCTTGCTGGTTAGCAACCGGGCGTAGGTTAGTTTAGCGTAGTTATCAGAGCCACCCGACGACCCGAAGTAAGTTGAAATAGTGTTTTTAGGGTCATTAGTCAACCTTGCGTTTACGGGCAAATTACGAAGCAACGAGTTTGATTCCTGCGGGAAACCGGGCCCCTGGAAACCGGCGGGAAGCCCTGAATAGCCCGGGCCACCTTTAACAAGCGTTGTGTTATAAGGGCTATTTTCGCCCAAATCAGTAAAGGCCAATATATCCCTCGAACCTGTAGTGCTATTTATCCTATTGGTTACCCATACCTCAATTTTTGTAATATTTACATTTGAGCTGATGATTGGGATATTGGCAAGGGCTTTATTATAGTTATTTCTGAAAAATTGCGACAGAAAGAAGTGTTTATTAGCATCGTAATTAGATGAGGAAAGTTTAAAACTACCTTGCTGCGCTCCGTTCTTTATCGTAATACTCTGTGATTGAGAGCGTTGTTGCGAAAAGATGGTAGTAACATCCAGGTTGCCAAATTTAAACTGCGCCTTTACACCAAACAGCGCCTGGCTACCGGTAATTAAAGTTGTATTGAGCGGCATACTTACCGTACCCACTTCTATTTTTTGTATAATCTCATCCTTATGCCCTGTATATTCCAGCTTGATTTGATTTTCAAACTGAAACTGGGCATCGGTGTTATAGTTTGTGGTAATTTTTAACTTATCGCCTATGGTACCGGTAATGTTTAATTGTATTTTTTGATCGAAATTAAAGTTAAACTGATCGCGCTGCCTGGTACTGAACAATGGGTTTTGATTCTCATTGATCTGGCCAGACATAATAGCCTGAGCCGAACCCTGGGGCCTTATATCAATATTTGATCCGCCAAATATCTGGTCAAAAGTTTGACTCCTTACCTTTATTTGCGGAATAAAGCCAGGCTGCTGCGACTGATAAGCATAATTATCAGATAGCTGCTGGAAGTAGGCTCTTTGGTTTTCGCGTTCTCTTAAATGTAAATATTGATCAAATGTGAGGTATTGTGGTGGACGATAAAGCAGGTTGCCGACCCTTTCATATAAAATATACATATTGAGATTGGGGTCATACTCAATAGTACGCACAAGGTTTGGAGGGTCGGTGTCAAATATACCTTCCAACAAGCGTATATTTCTTGGGTCTTTTGAATTATCAGCAACCTTTACCGTAGTTGAATCTTTTTTCCCCTGTGTTTGTTGTGCAAAAACATTCCCCAATCCGCAAAATGCAGAAATAAAGAAGATGCTTACAAATACTTTTGAGGTAAAAATTTTAATCAAGGTCAGGGTTCAAATTATAAATTTATTATAAACTTTTTAGTGCTGCTTTTATCAATTGTTCAACTGTTATATCTCCGTTATTTTTATTTAATTCTTGTTCAATTACTTTTTCTGCGGCATTTCGCGCAAAGCCCAGCATTACCAATGCAGATAACGCTTCTTCTCTAACCGTTTTATTTAGCGGTGCCGGACTTAAAGTGTCTGCACCTTCTTTTCTCAGCTTATCCTGTAATTCAAGAATAATGCGCTGCGCAGATTTTGGGCCGATACCCTTTATACGTTGTATTAATGAAACATTACCCGAAATAATTGCATTTTGAATTTCTTCGGGTGTTACGGACGAAAGCATCATGCGGCCGGTATTAGGCCCAATGCCTGATATGGATATTAAATGTAAAAACAAACGGCGTTCGCCCTCATCAATAAACCCATACAAGGTATGTGCGTCCTCTTTTACGTGTAACCAGGTAAACAGTTTACACCTTTCGTTGTCTCCGAGCTTTGAATAGGTATTTAAAGAAATATTGATGTGATACCCTACCCCATTGGCATCAATTACCACAAAGGCAGCGTTTTTAAAAACTAATTTACCATCAATATAAGCGTACATGTTTTATCAAATTTTCTTTCGGAGGTTTATTTTACTAATAATTGTTTCTCTTTTTCCTGGGCATCAACAACGGCTATAGTTATCATATTCACTATTTCCCTAACCGAACTACCCAGTTGCAACACATGCACCGGTTTTTTCAGCCCAAGTAAAATTGGACCAACAGCTTCGGCACCACCCATTTCCTGCAATAATTTATAAGCAATATTACCCGATTCCAGATTCGGAAAGATAAGGGTATTTGCTGGTTTTCCTTTTAATGTTGAAAAAGGAAAATTATCGGCAAGCAAATCAGCATTCAGCGCAAAATTTGCCTGCATATCGCCGTCAATAACCATATCAGGATATTTGTCGTGCAGTATCCGCGCTGCTTCACGCATCTTTTCAGGTATCAGTCCTTCGTTCGATCCAAAGTTAGAATAGGAAAGCAAAGCAACACGTGGGTTAATATTAAATTGTTTAACCGAACGTTCAATCAAAACGGTAATATCAACTAAATCCTGTACTGATGGGTTTACATTCACCGTGGTGTCCCCAAAAAATATAGGTCCTTTCTTTGTGATCATCATATACATACCGGCCACACGGCTAACGCCGTCACCTGTACCAATAATCTGCAAAGCAGGTTTAATGGTCGTTACATAATCTTTTGTAAGACCAGATATCAACGCATCGGCTTCGCCAAACTGAACCATGCAGGCACCATAATAATTCCTGTCATGCAAAAGCTTTCTCGATTCATAAAACGTTACCCCTCTGCGCTGGCGTTTGCTATATAAATAGTCGGCGTATTCTTCAATGCGTTCGCAATTTTCGCCCGGGTCAATAATGTGCACATCACCAAGTTCAATCTCATTTTCGCGCATTATCTGCTTTATCTTCTCAATATTGCCCAATAAAATTGGGGTAGCAATACCCTCTTCTTTTACAATTTGGGCCGCTTTTAAAATTTTATAAGTATCAGCCTCGGCAAAAACTATCTTTTTAGGGTTTTGCTTTGCTTTGTTGGTCAAACTGCGAAGCAACTTATCATTTATACCAATCCTTAACCTCAATTCCTCTCTGTAAGCGTCCCAATCGCTAATGGCCATTCTTGCAACGCCAGAATCAACCGCCGCACGGGCAACAGCCGATGATACTTCAGTAATAAGGCGCGGGTCCATTGGTTTGGGGATGATGTAATCCCTGCCAAATTTTAAATTAGTGGTATTATATGCCAGGTTTACAGATTCTGGTATGGGTTTTTTGGCCATTTCGGCAATTGCCTTTACCGCGGCAATTTTCATTTCTTCGTTAATCGCCGAAGCTCTTACATCCAACGCCCCTCTGAATATGTATGGAAAACCAATTACATTATTAACCTGATTAGGAAAATCGGACCTACCGGTTGCCATTATAATATCTTTACGGGCATTTATTGCCAAATCATAAGCAATTTCAGGTTCGGGGTTTGCCATAGCAAAAACAATAGGGTTTTTTGCCATTGTTTTCAGCATATCCGGTGTAACTACGTTTCCTGCAGAAAGCCCGACAAAAACATCGGCATTTTTCATTCCCTCAGCAAGGGTTTTAATATCTTTCCTGTCAGTTGCAAACTCCATCCGGATATCATCCAAATCAGTACGGGTGGGTGTGATCAAACCATTGATGTCAAACATCACCAGGTTTTCTTTTTTTACACCCAGGGCCAGGTACATTTTTGAACATGATACGGCAGCAGCGCCGGCACCGTTTACAACCATCTTTATCTTATCAAGCTTTTTGCCTTGTATTTCACACGCATTCATCAATGCAGCACCCGAAATAATTGCGGTTCCATGCTGGTCATCGTGCATCACCGGAATTTTCATTTCGGCTTTCAAGCGGCGCTCAATTTCAAAACAGGTTGGGGCCGAAATATCTTCGAGGTTTATGCCTCCAAAAGTAGGTTCTAGTGCTTTAACAATATTTACAAACTCATCAACTGTTTTGGCGTTAATTTCCAGGTCAAAAACATCTATATCGGCATAAATTTTAAACAATAGCCCTTTGCCCTCCATTACCGGCTTACTTGCTTCGGGGCCAATGTTGCCCAAACCCAATACAGCGGTACCATTGCTGATAACGCCTACCAGGTTACCTTTGGCAGTATATTTATAAACGTCTTCAATATTATCAGCAATACGCAAGCAAGGTTCGGCAACACCCGGCGAATAAGCCATGGATAAGTCGCGCTGCGAATTAGTGGGTTTTGTAGGTACTACCTGTATTTTTCCTGGGCGTCCCTTTGAATGGTAATTTAATGCGTCCTGGTTACGGGTGGGTTTGTTCATTTTATCAGTTTCAAGTACACAAAATTACAACTCTTTTTAGCTGAAAACAGAATGAAAAAGGCCCAAAACGTAAAGATTGAGCCTAATAGAAAATTTTTAACAGAGTGATCTGAAAATGAATAGGATGTAAATTTTAATTGGATCATGATAAAGGATTGGCGCTGATTTTTTCAATATTTAAAAGTCCCAAACCTGGAAATTTTCCAGCTTTGGTGCTCATATCTTCTTTAGCCTTTACTTATCCTGATCGTCATTCCGGGTTGGAGATGATTTTTCTTTAAACCGTTCATTGATCTTATTTTTTCGACAGAAGCGCCCTCAAATTTTGATGCTATACTACTCAGCGTATCCCCCACCTTTACTTTATAAGTTATATAATCGGCATGATGTTTCACTGAAGAGGCCTGATCTGCTTCGTCAACCGTTTCCTTCAACTTTAGTCGTTGCCCAACTATGGCCTTATTGCTGTGCAAATGATTCCATGCTTTAAAGTCGCTCAGTTCAATACCGTAAGTATCCGCTATATCGCCAAGCGTTTCACCTTTCCTTACCCGGTGATAAGACGGAGTAGCTTCTTCTTTCTTAGCGGCATATGGAGCATAGAAACTTTGTGGCGATTGCGGAACAATATTGCTGTTATTTAAAGTTTCATACAGGGCGCTATATTTTTCCTTATCAATTTGAGGGATAATTAACCGGCGTGGTAACTTGCTGGTTCCGTTAATAATTTGCCGCTTGTAAGCCGGATTTAGGTTAGCCAGATCTTTAATATCAATATTCAACACCTGAGCAACTGCAGCCAGCGATACATATTTGTTTACCAGAACGGTATCTGTTTTTAAGGCGAAATTGCAGGGCTGAGGTACTATATTGAGTTTGTTATAATAATTCATTATGTAAGCAACAGCAATAAATGCCGGAACATAACCGCGGGTTTCAACAGGCAAATATTGGCGTATCGACCAAAAATCAGTTGCGCCGCCCGCTCTGTCAATAGCATGTTCAACGTTGCTTTTGCCGCAATTGTATGATGCTATAGCAAGCAGCCAATCGCCAAACTCTTCATAGGCATCTTTCAGATAGGCCGCGGCTGCGTAGCTGGCTTGTACCGGGTCGCGGCGCTCGTCAACATAATCATCAATATTAAGGCCATAAATTTTACCGGTAGTAAACATAAATTGCCAAGGACCGGTTGCACCTACTCGTGAAACCGCGTATGGATCGAGCTTTGATTCTACAATTGACAAGTATTTTATTTCGTCGGGGATGCCGGCATCATGGAAAGCTTTTTCATAGATTGGGAAATAATACTTTGTTAAACCCAAAACATGTCCCATCTCATCGCGGTTATGCGAATAGATTTCGATATAGCTTTGTACATATTCGTTATAATCTAACTGAATATCTTTCTTGATTGAATCGAGGCGGCGTTTAAATATTCCGCTTTGAGCAGTAAGGGGAGCTGGCTGGTTAACTACGGGAACAACAATTGTATCCTGATAAGTTAAGCTTTGGGCTGTGGGAATAAAAGATGGAGAAGCCTTAACAATTTGTAGCGATATAAAACAGATAATTAAAGTAAATAATCTCTTCATTCTTCAATGGGTTTAAACCAATAGCCTATGTCACCAACTTACTAATATATTAACTTTTTATAGTTCAAGGAAATACTTAGAAAAATTCAAAAGTTCCTGTTCTTCAAAATGCCGCGTTAATAATTGTAAACCTAACGGCAATCCATCGTTATTATTGCCTGCCGGTAAAGAAATTGCAGGTACTCCGGTTAAAGATGCTTGTACGGTAAATATGTCAGAAAGATACGTTGTAACCGGATCTTTTTCTTTTCGCCCCAATGGAAAAGCTGGCTCTGGTGCTGTAGGAATCAGTATAAAATCATATTCCTTTAAAATAGCATCGGTTTTTTCTCTGATCAAACGACGCACCTTTTGGGCCTTTGCAAAATAAGCATCATAATAGCCTGCACTCAATACAAAAGTACCCAGCATTATGCGGCGCTTTACCTCTTTTCCAAAACCTTCGGACCGTGATTTTTTGTAGGTTGATACCAAATCAGTAGCGGCTGGGCTACGGTAACCGTAGTGTACACCATCGTATCTTGAAAGATTTGATGATGCCTCGGCCATAGCCAAAATATAATAAGCAGGTACTATATAATCCAGATACTCAAAAGCAATTGGTTTAACGGTATGTCCATCGGCACGCAACTTATCAATATATTTAGCCAATGCGTTTTTAACTTCAGAATCAACGCCGGGGCTCGACAAAGCTTCCTGTAAGTACGCTATCTTTTTAGGACCCGGTTTCTCTATATTTTCTGCAAATGATGGAACTTTAACATTGGCCAAAGTGCTATCATATTCATCAGGGCCGGCCATAACCTCTAATAATAGCGCAGCATCTTCTACCGATTTGGTGATGGGCCCTATCTGATCAAAGGATGATGCGTAAGCAATAATGCCATGCCTGGAAATGCGGCCATAAGTAGGCTTCAATCCAACTATACCACAAAAAGACGCAGGTTGTCTAACTGAACCACCAGTATCTGTACCTATAGCTGCGTGACACATTCCTGCCTGAACCGCAACAGCCGAACCGCCGGAAGAACCGCCCGCAACACGCGTTTCGTCTACTGCATTTTTTACCGGTCCGTAAAATGAGTTTTCGTTAGATGCGCCCATTCCGAACTCATCGCAATTGCAACGACCTATAATAACGGCATCTTCTGCCAACAGACGTTCAACAACGGTTGATGAATAGATAGAAGTAAAGCCTTGTAAAATTTTTGACGATGCACTAACCTTATGGCCTTTATAGCATATGTTATCTTTAATGGCTATAACCATACCAGCCAATTTGCCGGCTGTGCCCTGTTTTATACGGGAGTCAACATTACGGGCGCTAACAAGCGCGTCGTTTTCAAACACTTCGTTAAAAGCATTTAAATGAGTATTGGAAGCAATTTTATTCAGATAGCCTTTTACCAGTTTTTCAACCGTAACCTCTCCAATTGCAATCTCTCTCTTTATTTCGCTTAAAGAGGCAAAAGATTTAGTCATGGGGCTAAAATAAAAAACTTATCTGTTGAAATGTAAAATATCAACAGATAAGTTTATAATTTGATAAAAAGAATAAAAAAATATACTGCCTGAAATTAAACTTTAGGCTTTTCTTCTGGAATTGGAGTTGAAGCAGGAGGAGGTGTAGTGGTGTTTGTGGTAGTAGTGTTTGCACTGCTACTTTCGCCATTTGAAGCATCTTTAAACTCTTTCATCCCCTTGCCCAGGCCTTTCATTAATTCAGGAATTTTTTTACCTCCAAAAAACAACACAAGTACCAATAAGATTAAAATAATGTGTTGCGGTTCTAATAGTCCCATGATTTGAATTTTTTATATACGGTTAATTTTTATTTTGAATTCTAAATTTTATTTTATTTGGTCGATGTTCCGGTATTAGCATCCGGTGTACCATGTACGTTTTCTGCTACGTGTTCGGTTTGCAATTCCTTATTTTCTTCAGCAACGCCATGTGAGGCCTCATTATTAACGTGAATATCATTCACTGGCACAGAATTTAATGCCGGGCGAATAACGCCTGCTGTTGTTTCGGTAGTACTTGAAGAAGGCTGCTCCAGCTCCTGCTGATGAGCAACAGCCGCTTCATCTAATTTTTTCTCTTCTCTTTTTTCCTCGAAACTGTTTATCTGGTTATTAATTTCCCGCTTAACCCCTTCAGATGCATCTTTAAAATCGCGAATACCCTTACCCAAGCCACGTGCTATTTCAGGCAGTTTTTCGCCACCAAAAAGCAACAGCGCTATGAAGATGATAATCAACATGTCTGATGAAAAAAGGTTGCTAAAAAATAAAAGAACTGAATAATGCATCTTTTCTAAATTAATTTACAAATATAACGAATAAAATATTACAACGTTTAAAAACTAGTTTGGTGCCAGCCAAATTTTAGGATTAACCGGCGTCATTCCCTTATACAAATCAAACGTAACAATGGCCTCTCCTGTTGTTGCATCTGTAGCTACTGTACCAATTACTTCTTTTGTATTTATCTTCTGACCTTCTTTTACAGTATACGACCTTAAGTTTGAATAGGCTGTAAAGTACTCGCCATGTTTTATTACCACTAAAAATGTGCCACTAACATTGGATATACGCGTTACCTGCCCCTGAAATACTGCTCTAACCGAAGCGCCCGGGTTGGTTTTTATATCCCAGCCATAGCTTTCATTTTTTATGCCTTCATTATCGTAGTATATTCCAAAACCTTGTTTTACACTTCCGTTTGCAACCGGCCATGGTAATGCTCCCCTGTTTCCCAAAAAGTCGCTAGATAGTTTAGCTGCTTCAGGTGTTGCATTCAATACCTCGCTGGTGGTTGAGTTTTTAGTAATTGTTTTTGGCTTTGAAACTGCTGCCACTTCTTTATTTTCGGCTTTCGCTTTGGCTTCGGCAGCTTTTTGTTCAGCCTTTGCCTGCTCTTCAGCTTTGCGTCTGGCCTCTTCAATCTCTCTGCGGATAGCCGCATTGATTTCTCTGTTTGTCTTGGTTATTTTTCTTTGAACATCCTGCTGCTGCTGCTTTAACAAACCCTCATGTTTCGACAAATCAGCCACCACCTGAACCTGATTATTTTTTTCAACCCCAAGGGTTTCTTTTTCCTTTTCCTGATCAACCAGCAAGCTGCTTTTTTCCTTCTTGGTTTTATCCAGTTCGTTTATCTTAACGTGTAGTTCAGTCTGCGTTTCCTGTATGTAGCCAGCCTGCCTTTCGCGGTAAGTTCCAATCTGTTGTAAGTATTTTAAACGTTTGTAAGCCTGGTTAAAGTCTTTGGCCGCAAAAATAAACATCAGCTTATTATACGCGCTTTGATTACGATAGGTAAAAAGAACCATCGCCGCATACTCTGTTTTTAGCTGGGTTAACTGGCTTTGCAGGTTATGAACAAAATTATTGCTTTCGGAAATTTGATTGTCCAGATTCCTAACCTGAGAGTTGATATTGTTGATCTTTTCTTCGTGCAGTGCAATCTGCTGCTTTAAAATATTTAACTGCTTTAATGTGGTTTTTTTATTATTTACCGTCTCCTGGTATTCGTGGTTAAGCTCTTCCAATTGTTTGGTAAGCTCTTCCCGCTGATGTTTTAATTCGGTACTGCTTTGTGCATGTGCTGCAATAGCAGCAAAAACAAATATTAAGAAGAATAATACTTTTAAAAATTTCATCTCTTATGTAGACTTGTTTAACGCAGGCAGTTATTTAATATTTGTTTTATGATGTACTATTAATTTGCCGGAGTATACCTGGAGGGGATACTAAATGGAAAATCAAGTGCCTGGTCAAAATCAACTTTTATGTAGTGCAAATTAACCAGTATTTTTTTATCTTTTACTATAGATGATATATCTATTTGCGACGGAATAGCCCTGACACCCGATTGTATAAATACGCTGTTTATTACCTGTAGGGATTGAGCCGCGCTTTGATTGTCGAGATTTGTTTGGTTAACCTTTAAATCGGCGCCAAGCAAAACTTTATAAACAATACCCTGCATATTACCTGTTATTGTAGAAACTCCATTAGTGGTGTCAAAAGTGCCGTCTTCATTTAATAGCTCAGGGATGGCATTACCGATTAATAAAGATTCGATGGTTTTATAATTAACCTGGTTACCTGCAATTGTATTTAAATAACTGAAAGGCTGTTTGATATAGACGCTCTGCAAGCGATTAATTACCAAAATGCTATCAGGTGTAATTAAAGCACGGGCAACTTCAATGCCGGCGATGGCAGTTATTGATACCCATATTTTTTGATCGCGCTTGATACGGATATTAAGGGTAACATCATTGCTGCTGCCGCCAATATTCAGTTTTGTACGAGCCTTGCCAGAGAAAGAATCAAAATTGGTTTGAACCGCTTTAATAGCATTTATTTTTGCCAATTTAGTATCCACAACCTTTGCAGTGGTGTCGGCAGTGCTTCTTTTTGCAATAATTTGTTTTTTTGCTTTACAGCTTACTATCGCCAGCAACAAACAAATTGTAAATAATTTTATATAAGCAGCTTCCCTGCTGAAACGGCTATACAAAACCTTATTCGATGTATTTCTTTTCATTAATTTTTTGATCTAAAATAGGCGATTTATCACCATTGGCTTTTGCTTTTTTCCAATTTTCAACGGCGATGTCAATATTACCCAGGTAATACATAATATCACCATAATGCTCTGATTTTACGGCGCTGTTATCTTTATCATGAGCCAATGCTTTCTCCATCCATTCTTTTGCCGCAGCGTAATCTTTTTGTTTAAATAATATCCAGGCGTAGGTATCTTCAAATGACGCATTGCCGGGCTGTAAGTCGTTTGAATGTTTTGACATAGCCGCTGCCCTATCCAATTTCTCGCCCCGTACAGATAAATAGTAAGCGTAATTGTTTAAGGTAAACACGTTATCCGGATTATAGCTCAATGCTTTTTCGTAAGCATCATCAGAGTTTTTATTGTCTTTCAAATCATGATAACAATCACCCAATGACGAATAGCTTTGCGACAGCAGGTCTTTATCCTGAAACTCCAACGTAGTAGCGTTTTTAATATAGCCTAAAGCTTTATTGACATCTTTTTTTTGTAACCAGGCAACACCTACCAGGTAATTCATCCAGGCCTGATTGGGGAACAGCGACAAAGAGTTTTCGCCATCTTTAATGGCACCGTCCAAATCATTATCGCCCAATTCAATCCGTACCAGTTGCTCCTGTACTTCATAAACCTGGCTATTGAGCGCTATCGATTTCTGATACATTGCCTTAGCATCCTTTATCTTGTCGTTTTGCAACAACATATCGCCATAAATAGCATAAGCCCGGGCATCGTCGGGATGAGCCACCGTAATTATGCGACTCAATTCTAAAGCGCTGGCTTTAGCATCAGGATCGGGGAATTTGGGAATATAACCCAATACTATTTTTATTTTCTGGCCGATGTCGATATCAGGAATGGCAAAAGCCATGGTCAGTTCATCATAACTGGCTTCGTAATTTTTTTTATCGCGATAAACATCGGCTAACGCCAGGTGGACCAAACCGTTATCGGGAGCATTTTTTTCTGCCGTTTGTAATACTTTTAAGGCTTTGTCATTAAAACCATTAGCATTATAAAGTTCCGACAGGAATAAGTAGTATTTTATTTGAGTTGGATTGGCATCAATCATTTTCTCCAACTGTTGCGCCGCCACATCTACCTTGCCCTGTTTAAGGTAAATTTTTTGACGATTGGCCAATAAATCATCCGTAGGGCCTGTTATTTGCTCCAACTGATTGTAAACCGCTAAAGCGTCATCATATCTTTTTTCCAGAAAGTAAACGTTAGCCTTATCAAAATAATAATCAGCTTTATCCGGATCAATCCTTATCAACTGATTAAAAACATCTTCCAGTTTGGTTACATCGTTGTTTTTTTCATAACAATCGGCCAAAGCCAGCCAATACCATTCGTTATCAGGGCTAATGGTAACAGCTTTTTGAAGCAGTTGCTGGGCATCATCATAATTATTTTTCAACTTTTTCAGGTTAGCCAATTCGTACAAAGCGGCATCATTCGCCGGATCCATTTGTATTACCTTGGTAAACAGCTCAGTAGCTAAGGGCAGGTTTTCGACTATCTTTTCGCGCATAGCCGAAAAATAAATCTGCTTAACCGTTACGCTGTCCATATTGGACATTGGTTTGCCCGAGCCTGCTACTGGATTGCTTTTTTTGTCGTTCTGAGCCATTGCCGGCTCGCCAAACAGCAGCAAAAAAACGGTAAAAACCAGGACAGCAGCTGCACCAGGTGCCTCGTTGCTGAAATGCCGTTTATTATATCCTGATTTTTGAATTAACATATATCGATTTTTATGCTACCCCTGTATGTCCATAACCACCTGCACCGCGCAAGGTTTCGTTTAATTCGTCAACTTGCTGCCAGGTAGCTTTTTCGTGCTTGGCAATAACCATTTGCGCTATCCTGTCGCCACTGTTGATCTCAAATAACTGATCCGAAAAATTGATCAACAGCACTTTTATTTCGCCGCGATAGTCCGCATCAATTGTTCCGGGTGAATTTACAATACCGATACCATGCTTAAACGCCAGGCCGCTGCGCGGGCGTATCTGAGCCTCAAACCCTTCCGGTAGTTCGATATATAAGCCTGTAGCAATCAGCTTACGCTCCATAGGTTTCAAAGAAACTGTTTCCTCCAGATTAGCACGCAAATCCATCCCTGCCGCATGAAGGGTTTCATAGCCCGGCAAATCATTCTTCGACTTATTTATGATCTTTATGTTCATCCTTTAATAAAAATAGCTTTTAAATTCTTCCACTCAAAATAAACCGCTGCCGATATAAATAATAACAGCAATAAATCGCCCGCAAATATGTTTCGCCTAAAAATATAGAACGATAAATAAACGATTACTATTGATGATATGATATAAGCCAGGTTCTTTTTAAGATTATAAGGAATAGGATAATTTTTTTGCCCCCATATGTACGATAGTACCATCATGGTAGCATAAGCTATTAACGATACCCACGCCGACGCCATATAACTATATTTCGGTATAAACAGCACATTTAATACTATAGTAAGTATAGCGCCTACTCCCGAAATATAAAGGCCATATTTTGTTTGATCGGACAGCTTATACCAAACCGATAAATTCATGTACACACCCAGGCTAACGTAGCCAAATACCAAAGGTGGTACAACAGGCAGGCCCACCCAGTAACTTCTGTTCGGGATAAAATATTTAAGTATCTGGATATTGGCAATGAGCCCGATAAATATTACGCAAATGGTAATTACAAAATAATCCATAATGCGGGCATAGGTTTGGCCGGCATTTTTGTTTTTAGCATGACTGAAAAAGAAAGGCTCCGCTCCCAACCGAAATGCCTGAATAAAAATACTGAGGAACAAAGATATCTTAGCACAGGCGCCATAAATACCCACCTCATGAGCACTAATGTTTTGCGGCAACAGTTTACCTAAAAGCAGCTTATCCAGATTTTCATTAATGATAAATGAAATATTGGCAATAAGCACCGGCCAGCTGTAGGTAAACATTTCCAGCAGCATTTTGCCGTCCAGCTTTAGTCTTATTTTTGAAAATTCCGGAATCAGCATCAATAACGTTATCGCACTGGAAACCAAATTTGATAAAAACACATATCCTACCCAGCCTTTTACATACCATCCGTTTATCCAGGTGGTAGCTGGCAAATGATGCTTAGTCCAAAAGGGCAATCCCCATATAAAAATAAGGTTAAGCGCTATGTAAATAAGCACATTAATAAATTTTATAGCGCCATATCTGCCCGGTTTACCTTCAGCGCGAAGCTTTGCAAATGGCATAACGCACCATGCATCAATAACCAAAATGGCTACAAAATAAAGTATGAAACGCCCGAAATCATTTTGTGAAGAGTCATTACCAACCCTAATAAAACCAGCTATGTTATGTACAAAAGGTATGGTGAATAAAAGGAAAAGCAGGGTAATAAAAAAAACAGTGGCAAACGCGTTGTTATAAACTTTGGCCTTATTGTCCGGATACTTACTCAGGTATCTGAAAAAGGTAGTCTCCATTCCAAAAGCCATAACGGCATTTAAAATGGATGACCAGCTGTACATCGTAGTTAAAATGCCATATACCCCGGTTGCGTATGCCTTAGTATAAACAGGCGTCAGAAAAAAACTTAATACACGGCCCGCAATAGTACTTATACCATATATGGCGGTTTGCCCAGCGAATTTTTTAGCAGTTGACAATGGATAATCTTTTATTAAGTCGTTAGTTCTAAGCCCATAATCCTGAATAGATAAGACTATTGACTTAAGGCTCCGGCCTCAGGATTTACTACAATCCCTTTTTTACGATTTCAAAATTACGATAGTTTTTCAATTCGCCTTCATTAGTTTCAACAGAAGTTACCCCGGCATCCTGTGGCCCCTCGTTGCACCAGTCTAAAAACATTTCGAGCGAAACGTTGTCGCCTTCAGCGGCTATAAGCACATCGCCGTTTGGTTCATTTTGGATACATCCTTTAACACCAAGCTGATCGGCAACGGCTTTGGTTGATGCGCGGTAATGCACGCCCTGCACTTTGCCTTTAACTACTATATCGATATGTTTGATCATTGTTGGATTTGGTTGATTATTTAGCTGACGTTGACTACTGCGAAAATATCAAAACTTAATTAATCCGCCTTACTTAATGCCATTCGGGCTATAATAATCTTTTAACTTTTGTATCCGGTGTAATTCTTAAACCATCGAGGCCCGATATGAGATTCAGGCCTGGTGCTTTACCTGCTTCAAGCGTTCCTTTTTCATCATCAATACCTAAAAATCTGGCACCGTTTATAGTGCCCCACTCTAGCAGCGTTGCCAAATTTATTGATGGAATTTTTTGCTGAATAGTACGCATTTCACTTAAAATACAAAGTTTGGTGTTTGAGGCTAAACTATCGGTGCCTAGGGTGATATTGTAACCTTGCCCCATAAAAAGTTCTATTTTGGGTAGCCTGTTTTCGATGTATAAATTGGCATTGGGGCAAAAGCAAAAATTTATTTTACGGTCAAATCGTTTTATAAAATAGATGTCTTTTAAGTTGGTGCAGGTATTGTGTACCAATAAAATCTCCTGCTTGTCAGTCAATAGGGGAATTACAGATTGTACAGAATTACGAGCCTGCGGTTTAAAATGGCTGATGTCTATCCCAAATGAAGCATACAAATCGTTAAAGCTGCCTGATTTATACCTGTAGAATTTATTTTCATCATCGCACTCCTGGTTGTGTATACTTATTAAATTATGACCGGTATCACTATGGCGTTGTATCAGCCTAAATAACTCTTTCGATACCGAATAAGGTGCATGAGGGGTTATAGAACACGACAAAGGCTTAAATTCATTCATCAGCGCCAGTGCCCTATTGAATGTATCAGTCGCCTGGGTGGGTAAAAAGCCAAAGGTTTCAATAAAGCTATGATAGTAAAGTTTACTGGTTTGTTTAACCGGTATACTGGCATTGGTGTTTGAAATATCGCCAACGACAACTATGCCATTTTCATACATTTCGTTATCGGCTTTTTGAGCCTCGTCCAAAACCAGGCTGCCATCGGCGCCTCTGAACTTTTGAACATCCATAATAAAATTAACCAGCCCAGTTTGCTGTTTAACTTTATCTTTAAGGTGCGACAATTCGAGGTGGCAATGCGTATTAACAAATCCAGGGCATATTATACCACTTAATTGTTCAACAGGAGCATCCAGCGGCGGGGCATTTTGATCGGTAACTGATAAAATTTTACCCTTATCATCAACGGTAACAATTCCATTCTTAATTGGATCGGCACAAACAGGAAAAACGTAATCGGCTTTAAAACTTTTCATTAAGATATAACTAACACTTGTCGTAACGTTTTCGGTTAAATGACACCTTACATTTAAAACCTTAACTTTTAGTTATTGTTTTTAAATGTAAAAAGAATGCCATTTAAAAGATAGTTTTTTTTTATTTCGTACTTTTGCGGCGTGAATATTGCAAAAGAAAAAATGGATATCCGTAGCCTTAGCCTTGAAGCGCTGCAGGAACGTTTTATCCAAATGGATGAAAAGAGTTTCAGGGCAAAACAGGTATATGAGTGGCTGTGGAAAAAATCTTGCGTTTCTTTCGACGAGATGAGTAATATTTCAAAAGAACTGCGCACTAAACTAAATGAGCATTTTAGCATCAACAACGTAAAAATAAACAACTCACAGTTTAGCGCTGATAAAACTATAAAAAATTCTTTCATTTTACACGATAGTCATTTAATTGAGGGTGTTTTAATTCCTACTCCGGGTCGTATGACGGCCTGTGTTTCCTCACAGGTGGGTTGTAGTTTAACTTGTAAATTTTGTGCTACAGGTTATATGGAGCGTAAAAGGAATTTAAACCCTGATGAAATATATGACCAGGTAGTGCTGATTAATCAGCAAGCTATTGATAATTATGGCGCTCCGCTTTCAAACATTGTATACATGGGCATGGGCGAACCTTTGCTTAACTACAAAAATGTGATGGAATCGATATACAGGATAACGGCTGAGGATGGGTTGAATATGGCAGCCAAAAGAATTACAGTATCTACCGCGGGTATAGCCAAAATGATTAAAAAGCTTGGCGACGATAATGTGAAATTTAACCTGGCACTATCATTACACGCTGCCAATGATGAGAAACGCAATACCATAATGCCCATAAATGAGCAAAACTCATTAAAAGCATTGGCCGAAGCATTAAAATACTACTACGCCAAAACAAAAAATCCGGTAACCTACGAGTACATTATTTTTGATGGTGTTAATGACAATATTCAGGATGCCGCCGAACTGGCTCAGTTTTGCAAACACCTGCCCTGCAAGGTTAATATTATTGAATATAATCCCATAGCCTTTGCCAGCTTTATAAATGCCGGCGAAGACAAAGTGGAAGCATTTGCCGACTATTTGCGCAAGCAGGGAGTAAATACCCATTTACGCCGCAGCCGCGGTAAAGATATTGATGCAGCCTGTGGTCAGTTGGCTATAAAAGAAAATGCAAAAGTTTAGGAATAATAAAATTCTGTGCTAAATTCATAAAATGAATTTGCAGCGCAGTTATTTGTCCGACTTTGTTTCCCTCCTATTCCCTGAGCTTTGTGCTGCCTGCCGCGAAAGCCTTTTAGCCAATGAGCATTTAATATGTACAGCTTGCATCTACAATTTACCTTACACCAATTTCCATTTACAGGCTGATAATATTGTTGCTCGTCAGTTTTGGGGCAAAATACCCCTTGAAGCTGCCTATGCCCTATTTTATTTTAACAAAGGAGGCAAAATTCAAAACCTGATGCATCAGTTTAAATATAAAGGCGTGAAACAGATAGGCAACTTATTGGGTAGTTTGGCCGGCGAGCAATTAGTTAAAAATGATATTTTTAGTAACGTCGATTTTATAATTCCGGTGCCATTGCACAAAAAGAGGCTGCAGCAACGCGGATATAATCAAAGTGCCTGTTTTGCCGAGGGCCTTGCTGAAAAGCTAAATGCATTGGCGGAGATTGATAATCTGGTAAGATCAAAAGCCACAGAAACACAGACCCATAAATCACGATTTGAGCGGTTTGAAAATATGCTGGAAGTGTTTAGTGTAAAGGCCCCGGGCAAATTAATTAATAAGCATGTTTTATTGGTAGATGATGTGGTGACCACCGGCTCAACATTAGAGGCCTGCGGTGCCTGCTTGCTTAAAATACCTGGCCTAAAATTAAGTATTGCTACTATTGCTTATGCAGAATAGAAATAATTAAACTTTTTGATATACGCTTAGTTTATCAAAAAGGCTTTTAGGGTCAAAAGGCTTTAAAACATAATCAGTCATGCCGGCCGCATCTATTTGTTCACGTTCGGTGCTTAACATTGATGCCGTTAATGCTATAATGGGTAATTGCTTAAAATAAGGCTCGTTTTTGGCTCTGATTAACTGCGTGGCTTCAATACCACCCATTTCGGGCATATAAATATCCATCAACACTACATCATAATTGCGATTGCTGGTAATCTTTTCGACAGCTTGTAAGCCGTTTTCAGCAAAATCGGCAGTTGCTCCCCATTTTGATATTACCTTGTTCATCAACAACCTGTTTATCTGGTTGTCATCAACAACAAGCACATTTATTTTTAATCCCGTTTCCACGATACTATTTTAAGGTTAATTACTCAAATCGCCCTCTTAAACGTAACTATTAATTAAAAGGTTATACCAAAAGGCTGTCGAATTTACCAAAACAAATACTATTAAACAAATAAAGCGCCACAAAGCGCTTTATTTGTTTAACAAAAGTGATTTTAATTAGTCGATATCTCCGTCGCGGTAAAGCGGGAAATCGTGCATTAGTTTATGAACTTTTTTGCGCACTTTCTTTGTAGTATGTTCGTCTTCCGGATTGCTTAATACCTCATCAATCAATTCAACAATCTCAGCCATGTGTTTTTCCTTTAAGCCACGTGTAGTAATGGCTGCGGTGCCAAACCTGATACCAGAGGTAATAAACGGTGATTTATCGTCATAAGGAACCATGTTTTTATTGGCAGTAATATCAGCCGCTACCAACACATTTTCGGCAGCTTTGCCAGTAACATTTTTATTGCGCAGATCGATCAGGATTAAGTGATTATCAGTACCACCTGAAACAATTTCATAACCACGATCAATAAATGCCTGGGCCATAGCAGCACCATTCTTCTTTACCTGTAAAATATATTTCATATAATCTTCAGATAAAGCTTCGCCAAATGCAATAGCTTTTGCTGCAATAATATGCTCTAAAGGACCACCTTGTGTACCCGGGAATACGGCCAGATCCAACAGGTTCGACATCATTTTGATCTCGCCTTTTGGTGTTTTTAATCCCCATGGGTTTTCAAAATCTTTACCCAGTAATATCATACCTCCACGCGGTCCGCGTAAAGTTTTATGTGTAGTAGTAGTTATAATATGGCAATGCGGCATTGGGTCATTCAGCAAACCACGCGCAATTAAACCTGCAGGGTGTGAAATATCAGCCAAAACCAATGCACCTACTTCATCAGCTACTTTACGGATAAACTCATAATCCCAATCGCGCGAATAAGCCGAAGCACCGCAAATAATTAGTTTAGGTTTCTGCTCCAGGGCTACTTTTTTAAGCTGATCATAATCAACCAAGCCAGTTTCTTTTTTTACGCCGTAAAAATGAGGCTCGTATAATTTACCTGAAAAGTTTACTGGCGAGCCATGTGTTAAGTGACCGCCGTGCGACAAATCGAAACCTAAAATTTTATCGCCGGGCTGCAATACGGCCAACATAACAGCAGCATTGGCCTGTGCGCCTGAATGCGGCTGCACATTTGCCCACTCGGCATTAAATAATTGTTTAGCACGTTCAATGGCTATTGTTTCAATTTCGTCAACTACCTGGCAGCCACCATAATAACGCTTACCCGGTAATCCTTCAGCATATTTATTGGTTGCTACAGAGCCCGCAGCTTCCATAACCTGCTTGCTAACAAAATTTTCAGATGCGATCAGCTCAATGCCTTCTTCCTGGCGTTGCTGCTCTTCATCCAACAGCTTAAAAATTAATTTGTCTCTTTTCATAATTATTTAAAAACGGCGCTAAGTTAAGGATTTTGATTTAGAGATCAGAGGCTTGTGATTAGAGATTAGAAAAAGCCGATACCGGGTATCACATTTTAATCAATATTAAGTGTCAATAATCGTATGTTCTATCAAATCTTATCATACCTAAAAAAACTTTCCCCAACCGAACCAAATCTCTAATCTTTAACCTCTGGTAACTACTCAACAACCTCTTTACCCGATATCCAGAAGTTATTATAACCCAGCCCTATTTGTATGTCAATCATTTCCTGTTGCAGCATTTCGAGCACAGCCAGAAAATTGTAAACAAAGTGTACTTTATTCTCGGAATTACTAGCCAGAGCTTTAAAATCCAACATCTTATTTATCTTCAACAGGTTCTCTATAGATTTTTTTTGCTGTTCAATAGTATAAGGATATTGTACTACCGTGTGGTGCACTTCCTCGCTACGGTTAAGGTAGCGTTTCATTATGCGGCCATACATCATCATCAACTTATACAAACTCAATTCTGATAGTTCTTCGCCCGGCAGGGTTACAGCGTCGGCCTGTTCAATATCAAATGATATATTTCCGCGCCGCTCCTGCTTAAAACGCTCGTCTTCCAACGGATGCAGTTCCTCGCAAACCTCTTTAAATTTTTTGTATTCTATCAGCTTACGGATCAGGTCTTCGCGGGTGTCTGTCTGATCGGCTTCCGGGTCGGCTTCGTAGCGGGGTAACAACATTTTTGCCTTAATGCGCATCAGGGTAGCGGCCACAAAAATAAATTCGCTGGCCACCTCCATGTTCAGGATAGTCATTTGATGAATATAATTCAAAAAATCGTCGGCAATACGGGCAATCGGAATGTCGTGTATCTCCAGTTCATCCCGCTCAATAAAAAAAAGCAGCAGATCAAAGGGCCCCTCAAACTGAGGTAATTTTATTTCAAAACTTTCGTCAACCATCAGAGCCCAAAAATAAAGTTTAAAATTGTTTAAGTAATTGAAAGTGTACTGATTGTTGAAAAATATAAATTTTACCCTATCAGGCTATTAATTGCAAAGAGGGTTATTAACACTTCATAAAATTATTCAATAAGTTTTATCCTTATTTTACTAATAATTTTCCGTAATTTGTAAGTTAAATAATTTACCAAATGTCAATGCAGGTACCGGCAGGCCATTTATTAGAAAAGATAAACTATCCATCTGACTTAAAGCAACTTAAAGTTGAAGAACTAAAAGAGGTTTGCAAGGAGCTAAGACAATATATTATTGATGTAGTATCGGTAAATGGCGGCCACTTCGCCGCCAGCCTGGGTGTTGTTGAATTAACTGTTGCTTTACAGTATGTATTGAACACTCCCTACGACCAATTGGTTTGGGATGTTGGTCACCAGGCTTATGGTCATAAAATATTAACCGGTCGCCGGGATATTTTCCATACCAACCGCGTTTATAAGGGTATGAGTGGTTTTCCAAAGCGCTCAGAAAGCGAATACGATACATTCGGCGTTGGGCACTCATCTACTTCCATCTCTGCCGCTTTAGGCATGGCTGTTGCCTCTCAATACAAAGGTGAAACCGACAGGCAGCACGTAGCAGTAATTGGCGATGGTTCAATGACTGCGGGGATGGCCTTCGAGGCGCTGAACCATGCAGGTATTGAAAACTCTAACCTGCTGGTTATATTGAATGATAACAACATGGCCATTGACCCCAACGTGGGCGCGCTTAAGGAATACTTAACAGACATAACTACTTCCAAGCCATACAATCGTTTCAGAGACGATATAGCTCATGTGCTTGCAAAGATATCAGCCATTGGCCCCGATGCCTTTAAAATAGCTCAAAAGCTGGAGAAAAGCATTAAAGGCACGTTACTTAAAAAGAGCAACTTCTTTGAAGCGCTTAAATTCAGGTATTTTGGGCCGATTGATGGACATGATGTGGAACACCTTGTAAAAGTATTAAATGATCTGCGAGATATACCGGGCCCTAAATTACTGCATTGCGTTACTGTTAAAGGTAAAGGATATGCATTGGCCGAAAAGGATCAAACCAAATGGCATGCGCCAGGCTTGTTTGATAAAATAACCGGCGAGATTAAAAAAACAAAGTCAGAAAAACCACAACCTCCAAAATATCAGGACGTTTTTGGACTTACGATAATAGAACTGGCAGAACAGAACTCCAAAATAATGGGTATTACACCTGCTATGCCATCGGGTTGTTCGCTTAATTTAATGATGAAAGCGATGCCTAACCGCGCATTTGACGTTGGCATTGCTGAACAGCATGCTGTAACGTTTTCGGCCGGCTTAGCTACTCAGGGATTAATTCCTTTCTGTAACATCTATTCCAGCTTTATGCAGCGGGCTTATGACCAGGTTATTCATGACGTAGCCATACAAAACCTTAATGTTGTATTTTGTTTAGATAGAGCTGGTATTGCCGGTGCCGATGGACCAACGCATCACGGAGCTTATGACCTGGCGTTTATGCGCTGTATTCCAAATATGACTGTTTCTGCCCCTATGAATGAGGAAGAGTTACGCAACCTGATGTTTACAGCGCAGCAGGACGACATGGGGCCATTTGTAATAAGGTATCCACGTGGAAATGGCGTGATGGTTGACTGGCAAAGGCCTTTAAAAGCTATAAAAGTGGGTAAAGGCCGCAAAATTTGTGATGGCGACGAAATAGCCATACTGTCAATAGGTCATATTGGTAATGAAGCAGTAAAGGCTACTGCCGAATTGAACGCCTCGGGTTATTACCCTGCTCATTATGATCTTCGTTTTGTAAAGCCTTTAGACGAGGCTCTTTTGCACGAAGTATTTAAAAAATTCAGTAAAGTAATTACTGTAGAAGACGGCTGTTTAGAAGGTGGAATGGGAAGTGCTGTATTAGAATTTATGGCCGATAACAACTACCATGCACAAGTTGTGCGTTTAGGTATACCCGATAAAGTTATTGAACATGGCGATCAGCCTGAACTATGGGCCGATTGTGGCTATGATGCTAAAGGCATCGCCGCAAAGGTAATGAGCTTAGGAATAAATCAGAATAAACATACCATAGCTTCATAGAAGCACTCTCATCATAATTTCAACGTATTTAATCTGATTTTAAAGTCATCAGATTAAATACAGTGGAGTTTTCAAAAAACATCTTCTCTTATTCAAAATAATTGAGTGTTTTAAACCCTCCCTTTTTCAAATAGTCATCTTTTTTAACCAGGTGAAGATCCGATTGAACCATGTCGCTCACCAACGCCTGTAGGCTATACTTAGGCGTCCAGCCCAGCTTTTGCTTTGCCTTTGTGGCATCGCCAATTAATAATTCCACCTCGGTTGGCCTAAAATATTTAACGTCCACTTTCACTACTGTTTGTCCAAATCGAAGTGCCTCCAGGTTTAAGCCAAGTTCTTTTGCTTTTTGCTCGTCAATATCTATAATTACACCACGTTCATTTTCGTCCTTGCCGCTAAATTCCACTTCAATTCCTAATTCATTAAAGCTCATCTTCACAAATTCTCTAACAGTGGTGGTTACACCTGTGGCTATTACAAAGTCTTCAGCCTTTTCCTGTTGCAGCATCAGCCACATAGCTTCAATATAGTCCTTTGCGTGGCCCCAATCACGCTCGGCAGACAGGTTACCCAAATAAAGGCAATCTTGCAGGCCCAAAGCTATTTTTGATGCTGCACGGGTAATCTTACGGGTTACAAAAGTTTCTCCGCGTATAGGGCTCTCATGATTAAATAATATGCCATTGCAGGCGTACATGTTATATGCTTCGCGATAGTTAACAATTATCCAATAGCCATAAAGCTTAGCCACCGCATAAGGTGACCTGGGATAAAACGGGGTGGTTTCGCTTTGTGGAACAGCCTGTACCAAACCATAAAGCTCAGAAGTAGAAGCCTGGTAAATACGCGTTTTTTGCGTTAAGCCTAATAATCTTACAGCTTCAAGTATACGCAAAACACCAACGCCATCCGCATTAGCTGTATATTCGGGTGTGTCAAAGCTTACTTTTACATGGCTTTGCGCACCAAGATTATAAATTTCGTCGGGTTGTACTTCCTGTATAAGTCTTATCAGGTTGGTTGAGTCTGTCAAATCTCCATAATGAAGCCTGAATTTAACATCCGGGTCGTGAGGATCGTGATAAAGATGATCAATACGATCAGTATTAAACAAAGACGATCTTCTTTTTACACCATGCACTTCATATCCTTTTTTTAATAGGAATTCCGCCAAATATGCACCATCCTGTCCGGTAATGCCGGTGATTAAAGCTACTTTCATCTGGAAATATTTAATACAATATTATCCAAATAAATTTATAAATCCGGCATCTGCAATAAGAGTACAAAACAACAACCTGTTGAGGAAACCCTAAAGATGGGATCCGGCAACCGCATCTTCAAGTTCGTTATACCAGTCTTCGCCATATTTGCGAATAAGCGGGCCTTTTAAAAATTCATGCACACGAACCTTAAGCTCATCGCCGAAAGAGCATGCAGGGCTACAAATACTCCAGCGATCATAATTCAATACATCAAATTCGGGGTATTTGGTTATACGGATGGGATATAAATGGCATGAAATGGGTTTTTTCCAATTGACAGCGCCTTCCTCATATGCTTTTTCAATGGCGCATTTGGTAATACCATTTTCCCATATCACATAAGCACATTCTTTATTTACATCAACACAAGGCGTGGTATAGTCGCCTTCAAAATCTTTAACATAGGTACCTTCCCTTTCAATAGTGGCAATGCCCTTAGCAGTCATATAGGGCTTTACCTTGGGGTAAATCTCATTCAGTATATCCAATTCATTGGCGTCAAGCGGCGCGCCCGAATCGCCTTCCAGGCAACAGGCACCTTTGCATTTATTTAAATTGCAAACAAAATTTTCTTTTACCACATCCTCGTGCAGTAAAACACTCCCAACCTCAATCATATTTATTTCTTTATCGCATTTAACGGATATTTTAAATTCTTGGCTCCCGTTAAATCCATTGTTATGCTACCTACAACCAGCTCTACATGTGCTTTTACGGGTATCCGGTTTTTATCATCCGTTATCCAAAGGTATAATTTACTATCCTTTCTAAAAACCCGGCCGGGTATTATAGTTGGATTAAATTTTAAACAGTTAAATGTTCCCATTGAACAACTCACCTTTTCGGTACCCACATAGGTAATACTAAGCGTATGTACACCATCCTCCAAAAAATACTGTAGTTCAAATTTCTCCCCTTTTTGAATTTTCGAAACATCTATACTTCTGGAAAAATAATAAGCCGACAAAAAGTCAAATACCTTACCGGTATAGGGATATACACCCTTAGCAGCTGTGATTTTATCAGTATGATGATCAAAAGTCACATTGTCGGTATGTTTATAATTCGACTCGTGCCTGTTTTCGGTATAAAAATAAGGCATCAGCGTTGTTTGATCAACATAGGTTTCATACCGGTTGCGCACCTTATAAAAAATATCAAAGGTGCCAGCTGTTTTCCCATTGGCGATTATATGAAATGCCGGGTGGTCATCAAATTTCTTATCGCTTTCTTCAACGTTTATCACTGCTTCGGCCGCAGTAAAAAAGCCATATTTAAGTGTATAGGTCAGTTGCTCACCAACTTTAAATACAGGCTCGCTGATACTGCTCAATTGCTGGGCAGATAACGTATTAAGAAAAATTGCAAAAAAAGGGATAATTAAAAAGTACTTTCTCATATAAGTCGAAAACAGTTAACTCAACGGTTTAAGTTTGTTTATGTTGTTAAGCATTTTCGACTACTTTTTTCATAGAGAGGAATTTATAAAACCTTTGTGGAGTGGCACTTATTTTTAGTCTTTCTTTTTATAAATCGGCACGGTTGAACAAGGCTCGCCAAACATAAGACTTTTTACTACAGGGGTAAGCTTTTGAGTAAGCTCCACGTAAGCCGAAACAGGAACGGGGATATCACCACATCCCTTAATAACAATACGCTGATCGCGGTATTGTTCTACATCCATTTTGGCAATGTTTTTTACAAACAATACGGTTTCCAGTAAATCCTCATTGCCAAAAACAACTTCGAGGGCATAAGGAGCAAGTTTATTTGCCAGCAACATATAAGCCCAGGCCGGAACAATGGCATCAGCGGTACAGGTTACAGCCACATATTTACCGGTATATTGAGACCAGTCGTGTTCTTTTACAAATTCCCTGAAATCTTTCTCCTTTAAAATAAGGCCCATAAAAAGATTATCGGCAATATCATAAACCACCCGTTCACCCTCAGGATAAAAAGCAGCCGGATCTAAAGTAACCAAACCACTTTGAGCTACTTTGTTTATTATATTTTCCTGTATCTCCATTGTATCTAAAATAAAAAATCCGGGTATAGATTTAACGCTATACCCGGATACAAAATTACTTTTTATTTTTTTTAGAATTCACCTTTAAAAGGTGCCTTGCTATTTGTTTTATCTGTTTTTACTTTCAGATGGCTGCTTTAAGCTATTTCTTACAAGAATTTAACTCTGAAATCCTTGATGTTAGCCTTATCGCGAAGTGCTTCAAAAATCTGAGCATCAGCACGTTGAAGTATAGCCTGACCCAACTGTTGTTTTTCTCTTACAGCGTTTGTAAGTGCAGGAGGATTAGTAAAGCTGTTTAAAACAAACACATAAACACCTTGCTGACCTTCAATAGGTTTTGAGAGTTTGTTAGGTTGTGAGCCGAAAACAGTTCCTATAACTTTATATTCAGCCGATGAGCCAGGTATAACCGGGTTAGCAAAAACGATATTTTCAATCGGAGTTGCAGTTGCTCCCGCTTTTTGAGCTACCTGATCAATATTTGAAGCTCCGTTTAATGCCGACTGCAACTTGTCAGTAAGCGTTTTGGCTTTTACTTTGTTTTTAACCAAAGGCTCAATTTGTTTTTTAACAGCATCAAGCGGTAATATTCCTTTTTTCTTGATGATTACTAGTTGAGCCACGATGTATTGATCGTCAGAAATATAAACTTTATCAGAAAAATCTCCTGTTTGTGCATTGAATGCCCATCGTACAATTTCACGCGCACTTGCAATACCTGGCAAACTTGCAGCTACACCGTTAACATCGGTAGCAGTTTTTTTCTGTACACCCTCTTTTTTAGCTTCTGCATCAAAGTTATCTTTAGTTAAGTTTCCTAAAAATCCTTGAGCTTTGCTATAAACTGTTGTTTGTGTTTGGCTGCTTGCTTTTAACGGAACATCAACTACTGCAACTTTCACAACTTTTGATGAACCTTTTTGTTCTTCAATCTCAATTAAATGAACACCAAATTGTGATGCCACTATTTTAAGATCACCTTTTTTACCACTGAATACTGCATCTTCAAAAACAGGGATCATAGCACCACGACCAAACGTACCCAAGTCACCGCCTTTTACTGCAGAATTTTTATCTACAGAGAACATATTTGCTAATTCAGCAAATGATTTTCCACCTTCAATCAATTTCTTTAATGAATCGGCTTTAGCCATTGCTTTGTCCAAACCTATTGTTTTGTCATCAATTAGTATGTGACGGGCTTTTACAGAATCCGGTTCGAAACGAGAGTCAACCAGTTTAGCTATTTTGTAGCTATTGCCTGATAAGTATGGACCATATACAAATCCATTTCCTTCAGTAAACATCACTGAATCCAATTTCGGCTCTAAACGACCTTTATGAACATATACTAACGGCGCTTTTGTTTCAGCATTAATCTGCACAAAAGTTGAGTCGTCTTTAGTTGCTTTAAAGCTAATCAGCAATTTATCAGCCTGAGCTTTAATAGCCGCACTATCAGCTGCTGAAGGAGAGGCGTTGAAACTTACGTAATCAAACGTCCTTGTTTCCTGCTGATTTTTAAATTCATTTTTATGCTCATCGTAGTATGATTGATAATCATCATCGGTTACGGTTACTTTGCTATCGGGTATAGAAGCATAATTAAGCACTACGTATTTAAAGTTAGCCAGTTTATTTTTGGCCTCGTAGTCATCTTTTGCCTCAAGCGAGTTTACATACAAGCCATTGGTTACTAATGACACATATTTCTCTGATAGCTTAGCTTCAATCATCTGCGTAACAAAGTCAGACCATTGCTGCCTTAGCGGGTCATCGGCTTTTGATGCGTTAAGATTATTTAAAAAGGTATTTAATTTACCTCTGTCAAGCTGACCGGTTTTAGGATCACCAAATGCCTGCACAATCTGTGGGTTTGGGCTATCGCCGCTAACCATTGATTTTGCTTCATCATCGCCAATCACCAAACCAAGTCTTTCAACCTCTTTTTTTAGTATTAATTGGCTAATCATTTGGTTCCAGGTAGTTTCCTGTATGTAGCTTGTGATTTGAGGCGTTAAATTACCCTGACCAGACTGTTGTCTGAACTGTGCGCTGTTTTGATCAACCTTTTTTGCAAATTCATCATACGCAACTTTTTCTCCACTAACGTCACCAAGTTCGTTACGGTCATCTCTAAAGAAAGACCCTCCAGAACGTAACACCTCGCCAATAATAAAAGCAAGCAGCGCAAACCCAATTAAAAATGCGATGATTTTACCCATCCGGTCGCGCATAAAACCCATTATACCCATATACTTATTATAAAATTATATTATACTATTAAAAAGAGGGCGCAAGATACAATTTTTAGTAAAATTCTATAACACAAATTTTTGTATAATAATTTGTGAATTTTAGGCTATCAAAAATGACATATCTTGTAGTTATCCGGCTTTTTTACATTAAAAACACATGTTTCTTTTAATTTATGTTCTTTTAATTTTTATGGATTAACACCACCCTGTTGGTTTTCTGTTACATGAAATATACCCGTCGACTGATCAATATGCCACGGATATAAGCTCTCATTACTATTAAAGCCGGTACCATTCATTATGTTACCATTGGTCATAATGATTTGTACCGGCTTATTTGAATAAAGCTTTTTACTGGTTTCATCGTAAATCAGCTCGTCCGATTTAAATGTTTCGCCTTGTGCATTTTTCGCAACCACGTTTTTATGAAACTCAATTAAATTTTCTTTGTCCTTTTCTATCGCGTATTGAGATGTTATTGTACCTTTTATAGAGAGATCGTCCTCGTAAAAAACAATCTTAACTCCGTTGGACATTTCCTTGTAGGGTTTAGTCGCATCGTCATGATCAATTTCCAGGGGCGCTGTAAGGTGCGCTTTTACTTTTGCAGAATCACTATAAATAATATCCACATCAGTTGAGCGCGAAATTGGTTTATCAGCCTCGGCAGACTGTATTTTTTTGATGTCATTCAAAGAGTTTTCGCAGGATGCCGACAGCATGCAGATAAACAGTGCCGGCAAATATAAATGTGAAAACTTTTTTGCCTGACTATACGTCATCATAAAGGCTATTGAAATTTAAATCGCTGAAACCATTTATCATTCAGGGTGAAGCCTAAATGTATGTTAACGTAATTTTCTTTTACCAAACCATTATTCAAAGTTCCTTCTCTGCCAATTTCAGCAGAAAAGTTTATTTTATCAAAGGTAGCAAGTCCGTTAGGCAATGGCAATCCAAGACCAAAAGTTACGGCATATTTTTTAATATCTGTATTATTAACATTAAGATAAGTGTCTTCGTAAATGAAGCCTAAACGATAATCTGTTCTGGCCCAGTAGTTACGTAAAGCATTTATATTAGGTGTAAAAGATCCACCTACATTTATTGTTTTGCTATTTTGAAGACCTGCATTTGAACCATCAATAGTAAGTGAAGACCAATTACCCATTGTATAATCAGCACCCACTAAAAAGCGTCCGTCATTCTGAAATGATACACCAAAGTGATTGATCTGCGGAAGGTGAATTGAACTTTTAGTACCAGTACGATTAATTAATGAATCGGCTGCAAGATTTTGGTTACCGCTGCTGTCATAAGTATATTGACTTACTACATAACCACTGGTTGTGCTTATGCTTGAACTTGCAGATGCCGAATAACCAAAAACAAGGTGTTTGGTGATGTTGCCTGTCGCATCGGCAAAATCAAATGAATATTGAATACCGTAGTCATAATTAACACCGCCCACGCTATTGGTTTGTTCAACTTTCGAATCCAGCGTACCATATAGTGTAGGTATTTCAGTTTCGGTATATTGAGCAAGGTTACCAAATATGTATGATACGTTGGCACCTACTAATAGGTGTTTACCGATGTGATAACCATAACCTATATACGCTTTTGACAAACCTCCTGTACCGTTATAAATATAATTTACAGCATTGGTATCAACAGAAGAACCAGTACCAAAACCTTTACTTTGTGTTTGTTTATAGTTATATCCCAATTCTGAATACGGTAATAAACCAAAGCTTAATGCAGAGTGATGATTAACTGGTATACCAAACACCACATGGCTTAACCTGAAGCTGGCATTTGTTGCATTGATATTAGCCCCGTTAGATGTTTGGCTTAAACTTTCAATAGTAGAATATAAGCCTGCATCAATGGTGGTATAGTTGATCATACCGTATGATGCCGGGTTAAGAACGTTTATATTGTTATAACCGCTAACGTTATTTATAGCAGCTCCGATACCACCCATAGCCAAATTTTGAGGGAGTAAGGATGGCGTATAAGTTCCTAATCCAAAACTGGAGTAAGGAGAGCTGGTTGTTGAAGTAGTGTTTGACTGCGCATTAGCGCCAAATGCAATAACAGCAAGTAAAATTGTTACAAAGGCCCTGGTATATTTAATCATTATTATTTTGTATGGCTGCGTTTAATCCTTTAAGAACCAAGTGCGGTTCAATTTTTATATAGGGGGCAAAGATGCTATTTTTCAATAGAGTATCAAAAAAAATACTATCACCCCCACAAAGTACAATATTTAGTTCCTGTTCGTCTTTTTTATATTTTTTAACGAAGCCTTCTAATTCATATTTAATTCCGTTTTGCACACCCGAGCGTATTGCTGTTGTTGTACTGTTTCCATAAGGCTCATCAAATGTTTCATCCGATTTAATTAGAGGTAAACCTGCCGTATAATAATTTAAAGCCTTATAACGCATATTTAAACCGGGTGATATACTCCCTCCAAAATAATTTCCGCCTGCATCAACATGATCATAGGTAATACAGGTTCCTCCGTCAATTATAAAGTTGTCTTGCCCCGGGTATAAATAATTGGCACCTATTACAGCGGCCAGTCTGTCAAGCCCCAAAGTTTCCGGTGTTAAATAATGGTTTATAACCCGTCCCTTCATTGCAGCATTAAAATACATTATCCGGATTCCGCTTGTCAGCAAAGCATCCCATTCAGGAGTGTCTTTTTTTTTAACGGATGAAATAATAGCCGTCTCTACAGAATTGCCTGCAAGTATTTTATTGAGCAAAATGGCATCGATTGATTGATACTGGTTGTTGTATACCATTTCATCGCGTTCAAAAACTGCAATTTTAGTATAGGTATTGCCAATATCAATAACCAGATTGGCCATTAGGCTTTAACCAGCGATAAAATTGATTCAAAGATAGCCAGGCCATCTTCATTACCGACCAACGAATCAGAAGCACGTTCCGGATGTGGCATAAAACCAAATACATTACGTTTGATATTGCAAACACCGGCAATGTTTTCTATCGAACCGTTAGGATTGGCGTCAGCAGTAATATTACCTGCTTCATCGCAATACCTGAACAATACCTGATTATTATCATTAATAGATTTCAACACATCAGGTTCGGCAAAATAATTTCCTTCTCCATGTGCAATAGGAATCTTCAATGCACGCTCCGGATTAATCTGAGCTGTAATTAATGAATTATTAGTTTGAGCCTTCATATGAATATTGCGGCAAATAAACTTACGGTTTTCGTTATGCAGCAACGCACCTGGCAATAATCCGGCTTCAGTTAACACCTGGAAACCGTTACAAATACCCAAAACATAACCTCCGTTTTCGGCAAACTGAATTATTTCCTGCATTATTGGCGAGAAACGCGCAATCGCGCCCGAACGCAAATAATCGCCAAAAGAGAATCCTCCCGGCAATACAATAAAGTCAACTCCTTGTAAATCATGGTCTTTATGCCACAAACGCACTACCTGCTGACCCAGAAGTTTTTCTAAAACATAAACAGCATCTGCGTCGCAATTAGATCCCGGAAATACTACTACTCCAAATTTCATGATACAAAACTAATATAACCGCTGTAATTTGAACGAATGTAAAAGTTAAAAAGTGTTAAACTGAAAATAAATGATGCTGGCTAACAGTATAAAAAACAGCGTTTCATAAATCCATTTACGTTTGGCATACAAAAAATAATAGGAGAAAAACACCGCTGCAGGCACCGCACATAACAAAAAGTGGTTTAAGTGAAATGCGGCTTTGTTATAAAATGAAAAACAGCCAACTAAAAAAACAATAAATAAAAACTGAAATGATTTGCGAACCTGTACGTAACTTTTAAAAAAGTTTTGCTGCAGCGTAACAAAACATGCCAACAAAATAATTATTACAGGTATCAGAACAATGTAGTTATAATCTGTTACTCTGATATTATCCGGAAATTTTGTGCTAAGTGGTTGCCAGATATTGTAAAATTGACTAAGGCTATTGTTCCAGAAATAATATACCGCCAAAAAGAAAAACAATGTAGCATAGCCTATTATGCCTGCAATAAGCTCCCGCCAGCTAAAGGGTTTGAATATGATTAACCCGATCCATATCAGCAGAAAAAAATAAACAAAGGGCAGATAAATAAATGAACCAAGTGCAACTATTAAACCCAGGTCATATGCTGATGATTTGGCGTCGTTACTTTTATAAAAGCCTAATAATTTGAACAACATCCATATTACCAGGAAATTGCAAACCAGCGGAGGACTCAATACCAAAAAGTTTTTGAAGAGTGATGACACGGTTATATACATCAACGCTGGCAAAAAAGTAGGCTTGCCTAATAAATTGAAGTGGTTAACCAGGTGATTTAACAACAGCGCCTGTACAAATACAATAACACCAGCCAGAAAAACATTTAATGCCGGTGCAATTGGCGACTGGCTTGCAGATACAGGCATTAAAAGGCGGGCAAAAGGATCGGCAAAAGCAAATTCTATTTTTGCAGGGCTATTTATCAGGTATCCGACACGTAGTGCTACGAGTATAACAGCCAGCCATATAATATTAAAGGGATTAAGCGACTTAAAAAAATTGATCATTAATACGGTATTTGCCTGGGCTAAATTAGCACAAAAACTATTTACGCTAAAACTACTTAGGATTTTGCATACCGTTTTACCAAATTATCAACAATTTGGGCTGTTTCATCCGGAAAATCCACCATGACTCTTCTGTCATCACTTATCCAATTGTTAATATGAAACACAAACTGGTCGTCAATTTCATGAATTACCGGAACACCCAACCGTGATGCTGCCACTGCATTGCATTGCTGCTCATATTGCCCCTTCATGGGAATCATTAATACTTTTTTTTGCAGAAATAATGCTTCAGCAGGTCCTTCAAAACCACCGCCGGTAAGCAATCCTTCGCATGTAGCCAGGCTGGTATTAAATGCTTCGTTATTTACAGGCAATATTTCAACATTACCTTCGCGGTGTGGTGTTTTTTGGCGTTTTGAAAAAATTTGCCATTGAATTTTGTTCGTCCTGTTTAAATACCTAGCCAACAATTTATCATCATAAGCGGGTAAATAAACGGTATAATGCCCCTGGTTTGAAGTTTCCATTGATCTTATTTCACTGCGGATAACAGGGGTATGGATAAAATCATCGTATCGCTCAAAATGAAACCCTATGTTATGGGGTGTAGGCGAGTAATATTTAAACAACCATTCGGCATAGTTCCATTTTGCCGGGCGCGGGGTGTTTTTTGAAATAAATGAACACTGATGGCTTAATGAAACAGCTGGTATTTTTTGCAGTTTGCAGGCCCACGCACTCACCGGCTCAAAATCATTAACAATTAAATCGTATTGTTTTAAGGGTAAAGTACGTATATCATGCCACAGCAGGGGCAAATTCATAATTTTAAAAGTGGCCCAATTATCTACTCCGCCATTTGTGCCAAAAACAAAACTAAAACCATGGAATTTATATTTAAGGGGCTGCGATAAGCTAACCTCGGCCTGTGTACCGCTTATTAACAAATCCACCTCGCCATATTTCTGCAACAATGGCACAATTTCACGAGCGCGGCTAATATGTCCATTGCCAGTTCCCTGTATGGCAAATAGTATTTTCATAATTGCTGAAGGTAGTAAGTTGAACGTGTTAAACAGAAAATTTGTTGATAAAACCTTCCATTTAAACAAATGAGCTAAAATTCAAATATAAGCGGATTGAGGCCAGATTATCCCGGTTCCTGTTTAAATCTTTCGAACAGGATTTTAACATCCAGTTTAGCATCAAGATCTTCGGCATCGGTTTTATCGTCTTCGTCAGCATCGCTTTTAAAATCATCCGGATTATATTTAAAAATCTTCCAGTCGCCGTTATCGTATTCCAACGAGGTAAGACTCTCCACCCAATCGCCCGAATTCAGATATAAAACAGATCCCGTTTTATCTGTGGATTCCATTTCTCTTATTTCGGCATGGTGAATATGACCGCAAATAACGTACTGATAGTTTTTATCAACAGCCAGATCGGCGGCAGTTTGCTCAAACTGATTAATAAATTTAACAGCTTCCTTAAAACGGGCCTTTACTTTTTGCGAAAAGCTCATTTTTTGGCGACCGAATGATGTTAGCAGCCAGTTAGTAAAGCTATTAATCAGGATAAGGGTATCATAACCTACAGCCCCTAACTTGGCCAGCCATTTGGAATGTTGCATGGTAACGTCAAATACATCGCCATGAAATATCCAGGCTTTTTTGCCATCTATATTGAGTACAATTTTGTCTAATAGCTGAAAAGAGCCCAGGTTAAAATCGGTGAACTTACGGAGCATTTCATCGTGGTTGCCGGTTAAGTAGTAAACCGGGATGCCATCGGTAACAAATTTTAAAATACGACGCACTACTTTCATATGTGCTTCGGGCCAGTATGATTTGCTAAACTGCCATATATCTATTATATCGCCATTTAAAATAAGAATTTTAGGCTTAATACTTTTTAAATACTTAAGCAATTCTTTAGCATGACATCCATAGGTGCCTAAATGCACATCGGATATAACAACAATGTCAACTTCGCGCTTGGCCATTAAAATTGGGGGGAGATTGATACGACCGGTATGTGATTATACCAGCAACATATTAGAAAAACAGATGGGCAACGATTATTCTTCCTCGTCGTCGTCATTAACTTTTAATTCAAATGGGCTGAGATAAAATACACCAACAAGCGACAGCAACCCAACTACGATCATGTAAGCAAATTCAAAATGCATCTTGTACAATTTTTACAAATATCTGCCAATCAGATTATTTTAATGTTAAGACTTCATTAAATGTAAAAGGTTTCATTTATTTTGAAATTTTTTCGTCAATCCGTTTCAGTTGCTTTAAATGATGTTTTAAATGAATCCTTATAAACTTTAACCATTGCTTTGCATTCAGCATTCCCAAGCGCGGGTGCTTGTGGCGCGAAGCGGGCGATGATTTTTTTATAAGCGGTGTTATCTCATCCAAACGCATGCGGCATTTTACAATTAAGTTTCGCGCTTCTTCCTTATCTATCTTAATTGCCGGCATTTTGGCGTTTACTTTTTCGGGAGCTTTTACCCTTGGAAACACACCGGTAAACAGCATGATTTTTCCAAAAATATTTAACCCCTCCTTAGTTGGCTTGCAGTTATCATGTGTACAACGCTCCAAGGCAATTAGCGAGCCAAGTGTAGCTTGCAGAATGTGCGAATATGCTTCAGCGAATGACCATCCCCCATCAGGCGGAGTAAGCGTAAACATTTCATCAGGAATAGTATCCAATTGACTGCGGTAACTATCTAATGCCTCATCAATTGCCTTACGTTCCTTGGCTATGTTCATAATAGTAAAGTTAGTTCTTTTAAATGGGTAATCTGTAAAGGCACATCATCAGGCTTAGGGACATTAAACGGATTAAAATAAATAGCGTCCATACCAAAATTTAAAGCGCCATAGATATCTGCTTCCAGACTATCCCCTATCATCAAGCTTTCATTTTTTGTGGTTCCTGCTAAATTAAGGGCATGTTCAAATATGGCTTTGTCGGGCTTATTATAGCCAACCACTTCTGATATAATAACATGCTCAAAATATCCGCCAATATTGGTATTTCCTATTTTTAAGGTCGATGCCTCTTTAAACCCATTGGATATTAGGTGAAGCGTGTATTTACTTTGAAGATACTGCAATGTTTCATGAGCGTGTGGAAACAAATTGGTTTTAGTTGGACAAAGCTTAACATAGTCGTCCTCAAACTGTAACGGGATAACATCCGGACGCAGCCCCAGTTCCAAAAAAGTGCGCCTGAAACGAGTTTCGCGAAGCTCGGTTTTAGTAATTTTACCGGTATGATATTCTGCCCAAAGCTGATGGTTATTGCGGGTATAGGTTTCAATAAAAACGGTCGGCGATGGCAGGCCTATTTCATTTAACCGGTAAATATCATACAACTCGTATAAAGTCTCTTCTGCATTTTTATCAAAATCCCAAATGGTATGATCGAGGTCGAAGAAAATATGCTGGTATTTTTTTATTTCAGATGTCGGATTTTGCATTTCGGATATTATTCTGCTTTAAGAAGTTCAATTCTCCCTCGGCATCAAAATTAAACTTTTCAGATCCGAAATCGAAACTCCGAAATCCGTTTTCACGCTTTTTCTCCAAACGCCAAATCGCCTGCATCGCCTAAGCCGGGAACGATATAAGCTTTGCTGGTCATTTCTTCGTCAACTGCACAAAGCCATAATTTTGCTTTGGGTAGGTTTGCCCGCACATGGGTAATGCCTTCTGTGCTGGCTATTACAGCTGCAATGTGTAATTCTTTGATATCGTACTGGGCAATTATCTCCTTACAAACCTGTACTATGCTTTGGCCGGTTGCCAACATGGTATCGCACATAATCAATATTTTGCCATCCAGGTTAGGCGATGATATATGATCGATATTAATAATAAAAGCACCTGTTTTTTTAACCTTGCGATACGCCGTGGCAAACAAAGCGGGCGACTGATCAAAATAATTCAAAAAACCCTGTTGAAATGGCAAGCCAGCACGTAATATGGTTCCAATAACCGGTAATTCAGCAGGCAAACCAACGTTGGCAATGCCAAGCGGTGTTTGCACTTCCTTGTCGGTATATTTTAGTGTTTTACTTATTTCGTAAGCCAGTATCTGACCAAGTTTTTCCTGGTTAGCCCTGAAACGGGCTTTATCCTGCTGTATGGTAACATCACGCAATTCGGCCAAAAACTGGTTCCCAATAGTGTTGTCCTTGTTTAGTACAAAAATCATAGCTAAAAATACAATTATATTTTGTGATGTTTTGAAGGATAACTATTTCAACTTTTGATTGTTTACCCATTTTATTAATTTGAACAATTAAATTGCCTGTTGACATAAGGCTGTCACTGTAAGGTTATAATTTTGATAACAGGCGGGGAGAATCAGACAAACTGATTGCTAAACTCCAAACTCTAATCACTAATTCGTATTTTTACATATTCTATGGATTTTAACATCACCTCTCAATATCAACCCACCGGCGACCAGCCCGAAGCCATAAGGCAACTGGTTGAAGGCGTAAATAATAATGATCCTTTTCAAACGCTGCTTGGTGTTACCGGCTCGGGCAAAACGTTTACCATTGCTAACGTTATAGCGCAAACACAAAAGCCGACTTTAATTTTAAGCCACAATAAAACACTGGCGGCACAATTGTACGGTGAGTTCAAGCAGTTCTTTCCGGATAATGCTGTCAATTATTTTGTTTCGTACTATGATTATTATCAGCCAGAGGCATTTATCCCCACTACCAATACCTATATTGAAAAGGATCTGCAGATAAATGAGGAGATTGAAAAACTAAGGCTGCGCACCACATCTGCATTAATGTCGGGAAGGCGCGATGTTATTGTGGTTTCGTCTATATCCTGTATTTACGGTATGGGAAATCCGGATGATTTTAAAGATTCGGTATTCCGTTTTGCGGTGGGTACCCGAATTAGCCGTAATGCTTTTCTACACCGGCTGGTTGAGATTCTGTACTCACGTACTACAGCTGATTTTAAACGCGGGACGTTTAGGGTAAAAGGGGATATTGTTGATATTTTCCCGGCTTATATGGATCATGCTTACCGTGTTTCGTTTTTTGGCGATGATATTGAAGAGTTAACTACTTTTGATGTTACTACCGGCAAAACCATGGAGAAAATGACGCACATGGTATTGTTCCCGGCTACTTTATATGTTGCTCCGCGCGAGCGGTTCACCCAATCTATCTGGGCCATACAGGAAGAACTGGAAATGCGAAAAAAACAGTTTATTGATGATGGCAGATTCCTGGAGGCCAAGCGCCTGGAAGAAAGAGTTAATTACGATTTAGAAATGATACGTGAGCTGGGCTACTGCTCGGGCATTGAAAATTACTCTCGCTTTTTTGATGGGCGACAGCCCGGGGCAAGGCCTTTCTGTTTGCTGGATTATTTCCCCGATGATTACCTGATGGTGATTGATGAAAGCCACGTAACCGTAGGACAAATAAGGGCAATGTATGGCGGTGACCGCTCCCGCAAAATATCGTTGGTTGAATACGGCTTCCGCCTGCCTGCTGCGATGGATAACCGTCCGTTAAATTTCCAGGAATTTGAGGGACTGGCGCCGCAAACCATTTATGTAAGTGCTACGCCAGGCGATTTTGAATTAGAAAAATCAGGCGGTGTGGTAGTTGAGCAGGTAATTCGCCCTACCGGACTACTTGATCCCGTAATTGATATACGGCCGGTAATTAATCAGGTTGATGATCTTTTGGATGAGGTAGACAAAACCGTAAAAATGGGCGACCGTATACTGGTAACTACCTTAACCAAACGCATGGCCGAAGAATTAGCCAAATACATGGATAGGCTGGGTATTAAATGCCGCTACATTCACTCAGAAGTAAAAACACTGGAACGTGTAGAGATTTTGAGAGGCTTACGTTTAGGCGAATTTGATGTATTGATAGGTATTAACCTGTTACGCGAAGGTTTGGATTTACCCGAAGTATCATTAGTAGCCATTTTAGATGCTGACAAAGAAGGTTTTTTACGATCAGAACGCTCATTGATACAAACCATTGGCCGCGCCGCCAGGAATGACCGCGGACGAGTGATTATGTATGCTGATAAGATTACCGCTTCCATGCAGATCACGATGGATGAAACCAATCGCCGCCGGGATATTCAGATAAAGTATAATACCGAACATGGTATCACCCCAAAAACTGTGGGTAAATCAAAGAGCGAGATTATTGAACAAACTTCGGTTGTCGACTTTAAAGGCGGTGTACAAAAGGCTTATGTTGAAATGGATACCGCATCGTTGGCGGCTGATCCGATTGTACAGTATATGACCAAACCCGATTTGAAGAAATCAATAGAAAACACCAAAAAGGAGATGCTCGCGGCAGCAAAAAACATGGACTTCCTATTGGCAGCCAAACTGCGTGATGAAATGTTTGCTCTTGAAAAAATGATGGAAGAGAAGTTTTAATAAGACCATTACATGATTGTCATTTCCAAATCATCAATGAATCTTATTTGTAACAAAAGCCGTAAATAATTTGTCGATAGTAAAGGCAAAATCATAACAAAACATTTTTGCCGTTATAATATTATATTTGCAGGCTAATTTTTTACAAAATGGGAGAAATATTAGATTTCCTTTTGATGGTCATTTTGGTCATCTATGTTTTAAGGACACTTGCGCGTATCTTTTTACCAATGCTTTTTCAAAACGTGGTAAATAAGGCGCAACAACAACACAGTCAGCAACAAAACTATACCAACAATGCCCCACCTACTGGTAAAATAAAGGTTGAATACAAACCTGAAACCAAAAAAGGATCGATACCTGATTCTGAGGGTGAGTTTATTGATTATGAAGAGATAAAATAGCAATTATGCTGCCAGAAGAAGTATATAAACGCCGCCGAAGACATAACAATACTCCTGAATCCACGCTTTTAATAATTGCCAATTTTATTGTTGTGGCTATTAATGTAGCCCTGTTTACTACCCGCAATCATATTAACTGGTTTTTTTGGGTTGTTTTGGGCGGCCTCGCACTCTACAATTTCTTTACCATCCGCAGAAACAGGGAAGAGTTCACAAAAGTTATCACAATATCCTATGTCGTAAGTATTGTTATACTTATCGGCGTGTTTTTTCTTTTCAGAGGAAGGGCATAATTTTAATAAAAACATTATAATTCCTTTTACCATACTAATTTATATTTTTGGAGAAATAAAATTATCCCCTTTATAAAACTTAGATGAATAACTGGTTCAAGCGGAATGGCATTCACTTTTTAATTGCAGCAATTTTTTTAGTGATATGTTTCTTGTATTTTACTCCTGCATTTCAGGGTAAAACTTTAGGGCAGGCAGACGTACTGGGCGCCCAATCCACACAAAAAGAAATTAACGATTACAGAGCGAAAGACACCACCATCTTGTGGACCAACCAGATATTTGGCGGTATGCCAGTCTATCAGATCTGGGCTCCGTACACCAACAATATTGCCTCAACTATAGTTAAAGTACTGATAGCCGTTTTCCCTAACCCTATTTACAATGTGTTACTGCTGCTGTTTGGCACTTACTTTTTGCTAAGTGTTTTAAAGCTTAATCCTTGGTTTGCAGCCGCAGGCGCAGTTGCGTTTACGTTTTCATCATACAATATAATTTTATTGGTAGCGGGCCACTCCAACCAGGCTCTGGCCATTGCCTTTTTTGCGCCAATTATAGCCAGCGTACTATTAACCCTGCGCGGCCGGTACGTTGTTGGTGGAGCATTAACGGCGTTGTTTATGGCATTGGAATTTAAAGCCAACCATATTCAAATGACCTATTACCTGTTAATGGCCTTGTTCATTTTAATTTGTATTGAGTTATATCATGCAGTTAAAAGCAAAACAACACCTGCGTTTTTAAAATCATTGGGGTATTTGGGTGTAGCAATTGTTATTTCGTTACTGGTAAATGCGTCCCTGCTTTGGAGTACGCTTGAATATAGCAAATACAGCTACAGAGGCCCTTCAAACTTAACCCAACATACTCAGGAGCCAAGCAATGGCTTAAGCAAAACATATGCTTACCAGTGGAGTCAGGGTGTTGGCGAATGTTTAACCTTTTTAGTCCCTAACGCTTACGGTGGCGCCTCAGGCCCATCAGAAGCGATTGACCAAAATTCAGCAACCACAAAAGTTTTCCTTGATAAAAATATTCCCGCCGATCAAGCGCTTACTTATGCCCAGCAAATATCAGGCGGCGTTCCCGGGCTTTCCATGTATTGGGGTAATAAACCCAGCACGGCAGGTCCGTTTTATTTTGGAGCTGTTATTTGCTTCTTGTTTTTATTTGGATTGCTGATTGTTAAAAGCCGCCTAAAATGGTGGTTATTAGGCACCGTTGTATTGACTATGCTGCTGTCATTCGGTAGCAATTGGCCTTATGTATCTGATTTATTCTTTAATTATTTCCCGCTTTACAACAAATTCCGTGCTGTTGAATCAATTTTAGCAGTTGCCAGCATTTGCTTCCCGATATTGGCCTTTCTGGCTGTGCAGGAAATTGTTACTGCTACTGACAAAAAAGAAATACTTAAAAAATTATATCTGTCGTTTTATATTGTTGGCGGTTTAACTTTATTACTGGTTGCCTTGCCGCAATTGCTTTTAAACTTTAAATCAACTGACTATCAAACTGGCATAACCTATTTAACACAGGCTTTTAAAGGTGATAGTGCTACAGCAAATAGCGTCGCCAATGCCATAGTTAGCGATAGGATTGATGCAGAACGTGCCGATGCTGTACGTACCTTAATATTTGTTGTTTTAACTTTCGGTTTGGTTTGGCTGTTTATTAAACAGAAAGTGAACGTAACTTTGTTCTCGCTGGGTCTGTTTGCACTTATTTTGATTGATATGTGGCAAATTGACAAACGCTATTTAAAAGAAGCCAACTTTCAGGAAAAGCAAGATGCTGAACAGGTAGTTAAACCAAGAGAAGTTGATAATTTTATTTCAAGGGATACCGATCCTGATTTCAGGGTATTTGATTTAACTGCTGAAATTAAAAACGACGAAATCAATCCATTCTTCCATAAATCTATAAGCGGTTATTCTGCAGCACGTTTAAAAAGATACGATGAGTTGATGGATAATCAACTGGCAACCAATCCGCCAAACAGGGATGTATTGGATATGCTAAACACCAAATATTTTATTACTCAGGGCCAATCGCAAAGCATGAGTATGCAGGCTAATCCAACTGCATGCGGCCATGCCTGGTTTGTAAAGAGCATTAAATTGGTAGACAACGGTGACCAGGAAATGCAAGCAATAAGCAGCTTTGCTCCAAAAGATGAGGCTATTGTTGACAAGCAATACAAACATCTTTTTGATGACAGCCAGCTACGTGCAGATCCTAATGCTACTATCACCCTTACCAACTATAACCCCGATCATTTGACTTATCAAACAGGATCCAGATCAAACCAGATTGCTGTTTTCTCTGAAATTTATTATGATAAGGGTTGGAAAATGTATGTTGATGGTAAGGAACAACCTTACTTCCGTGCCGATTATTTACTCCGCGCTGCGCAAATACCGGTAGGAAATCATAAAATTGAATTTATATTCCACCCGGTATCATATTATACGGGTGAAAAAATTTCACTGGCGGGTTCAATACTATTGGTGCTTGCTTTGGGCGGTGCTGTTTATTCTGAAACCAAAAAGAAAAAACCTGTAGTTGCAGCTAAGAAAGCGTAACACCAGGCATATCTGCACAAACAAAAGAGCGATGAGTTTTAAACCCATCGCTCTTTTTACTTTATTGCAAGCTGTTTAATTAATCATTAGTCCGTCTGTTCTTCAACCAATACCAGCCCAGATTAAAGGTAATTATAAAGTGGTTGAAAACAGTTGGTACTAAGCCATAGTATCGTTTCATAATATCAAAACGCTCCAGCAGGCTTTGCCGGTGTTTGTTTTTTGACATCCCTCCTACCAAATATTTAGCAACATACCGGTTTACATTTACTACTGTTGTTGCCTTTTTTGCTGCGTGGATAATCCAGTCGATATCTGCACTTAATTGATATCTGCTATCGTACGTTTCTGTTAGTGACCTGCGGATATAAATAGCCTGATGGCTGATGCTCATTCCATATTTAAACCCGCGCCAGGTAAATTGTCCAGGGGCTTTGTGACGGCGCTGACCTAAACTCCGACCCTCATCATTAATCATTTCGGTTTCACCGTAGTAAATATCAGCATTGTTATGCGTAGCAAAAACCTGCTCAACAGTTTCCGCCTCATAAAATTCATCGCCGGAGTTCATAAAAATAACATAGTCGCCGGTTGCCATGGCCAGCCCCTTATTCATGGCATCATAAATACCCGCGTCTTTTTCACTAATGAATTGGCTTACCTTGTTTTTGTATTTATTGATAACATCAAGTGTGCCATCGTTAGACAAGCCATCAATGATGATGTATTCAATAGAAGAATAAGTTTGATTGATGACAGATAGCATCGTTCGCTCAATATCGCGCACGTTGTTATAAACAACGGTAATAACTGACAGCGTTGGTTTATTGCTACTCATTACCCAATATTGATTGATAAACTGCCATATACTGTGTAGCTACTATTTCATTTGTAAAAGTAGTTAATACTTTATTCCGGGCGTTAGCTGCCAGCTCATCTTTTCTGTCTAAGGTTAAAACATAATTAATACCTTTTGCAAAATCTGCTGATGATTTAAATTCGGCGAGGTAACCATTCTTCATGTTTTCAACCATATCGGGTATGCCGCCGGTATTAAAAGCCACTACGGGCGTTCCGCAGGCCAGGGCTTCCATAATGGTATTGGGCAGGTTATCTTCTATAGCTGGAGATACAAACACGTCTGCCAGGCTATAAAGCTCGGCCAGATCATTCTGTGAGGTAATTATGTCGAGTGCGTGTACCTTAAAGGGAAGCTGCGTCACATCAAAAGACTTATTTTTTCCGAATATCACTATTTCAATATTCCCTGTATCAGCGTAATTATTTTTAAGCCGATGCAGAGCATCCACCAGGTAAGTAATCCCTTTGCGCCTATCGAGTATATTAGCCGCCCCAAACAAAATTATTTTTGCTTTTGGATCAATGTTCCATTTCGCACGTGTGTCTGTTACGTTTTTGGGCGAGAAAATTTCGATATCGATGGGATTTGGGATAGCTTGAATGCGGAAGTTTTTTAATAATGAGCTTGTTCGTGCCACATCTGCCAGCCAGTTACTACAGGTTACAAAAACTATATTTTTTGCTGCGCCCAGCATATCCATTTTCCTCAACCATCCATCAAAAGATATATCCTTATCGCCGGCATCGCGCAGCATCCAGCAATTGCCACACTGATTTGTAAAATGATCACAGTCGCCGGCATAATGGCAGCCTCCGGTAAAGGCCCACATGTCGTGCAGCGTCCATACTATGGGTTTGCCTGTTTCAATTAGTTTTTTCAGATTATTGATAGACAGGTAGCCACTGTTTGTCCAATGAAGATGTAAAATATCGGCATCCAGCACGGCAGGCTGATTAGTGATATCGATACCCGCATCAGCCGTCGAGAATGCAAAACGCAACGATTTCTCTTTCGCCTTGAACCATATAAAAGGCAGCCTCTCGTACAAAAAATTAAACCGGATTCTGAGTTTGGTTAAAAAATCGTCGCCAATAATTTTAACCCTTGGCTCTGTTGTTTTCTTTTCCTGCACCTGTAGCTTTACATCTACCTGCTTTAGCTCAAGTGCCTTTAATAACCGCATACAGGCCGCAGGTGCACCGCCCCCAGCATCGGCTGTATTAATTAATGTTACTTTCATTTTGGCGGTGCTATTTATATCGGCAATTATAACAAATCTTAAATGAAAACTTTACTTTTGAAGCGCCTGTAATTGCGGGCTGTTGCGATCATCAGCGTAACAAAAAAAATGTGTAATTTAAAACATGAACTTTTTTGCTTATTTATTCCAGGACTGGAGTGCCAACCGGCAAAATTTTAAAGCGCAGTTAGTTTTATTTTTATTTCGTTTGGTACAGTTTTTTAACCGTTACACCATTACCAAAATTATATTTTTTCCTTACTTTATGCTTTATCGCTTTTTTGTGGAGTGGCATTTAGGGATTGAGTTACCGCGTAAACTTACTATCGGAAAGGGTTTGTCCCTTTACCATGGCCAGGCATTGGTAGTAAATAAGGGTGTAATCATTGGCGAAAACTGCATACTACGAAACTCAACAACCATTGGGCACAAAAAATTGGCCGATGGTACATTCAGCAATAGTCCGCGAATTGGTAATAATGTGGATATTGGCGCTAATGTTTGTATTATTGGTGATATCACCATTGGCGATAACGTAATTATAGGCGCAGGGAGTGTTGTGGTTAAAAACATTCCGTCCAACAGCGTAGCGGTTGGAAACCCGGCCCGTATTTTAGAAAATAAGTAGCAAACAGATCAGCTGCCTTTGTTGGTGTTGTCACCAACAAACCGCGATGCTATGCTCTATACAAGCCGTGTGTTGCCAATTGGTGACAGCACCAACTGGGGCAGAAAGTAAAATATTTTAGAAAATAAATAGATAAAAGATCAACCTGATAAAAAGCAGGATAAATTATTAATGGAACAGAATTTAACAGACCGGTCATTTTGGAAAGCTTTTTGGGAGTCAAGAAAAAAACTGATATTTTATATTAAACCCAATTATGTTTTTGGTGATATATTGGCAAAGCTTATCGCTGAAAAACAAATAAAAAACGCCATTGAATTGGGTGGATTTCCTGGCTATTATGCTACCTATTTAAAAAAATATGAGCACCTGGATACTACGCTATTTGATTATTTTATACATGAGGGGTTGATCAACCAGTTGTTAGAAAAAAACGGACTTAAACCCGGCGATATTAATATTATTGAGGCCGATCTTTTTGAATACAAACCTGCGACGCCTTACGACATGGTTTTATCTTTTGGTTTGATAGAACATTTTAATGATACCAAAGCCATTGTTGAAACGCATTTACAGTTTTTAAAACCTGGCGGTGTTCTGTTTATCACCTTGCCCAACTTCAAGGGCATTAACGGCTGGATACAACGCAAATTTGACAAGGAGAATTACGATAAGCACAATATCAACAGCATGGACCTGCAATTACTTGCCAAATGCTGCAAAGATTTAGGCTTAGCAGATATAGAAACCTATTACCACGGCAAATTTACCGTATGGCTAGAGAATAAATCAGAACAAGGCACAATGACAAAAGCTTTTGTTAAGGCTGTTTGGTGGATGGTGAAGCTGGCGAAGATTATACCATTCCCTAATAAAACATTATCTCCATATATTGTGGTGAAAGCGGTGAAGTAAGGAATATATATTATATTGCTGCTGCAACCAGACAAATCACAACTATGGCCGGAGGAATATCTCCCAATAAAATAATAACTATACCTCTAGAAGATTATAACTCAGACCACTATTTTGCTTTACTATACCAGTCTATGCTCAACCAGGGTTGGGACATTGGTTATTTTGATCATGATGGTATAATAGCCTACACCCCTATCTCGTGGGCATCTTACTCAGAAGAAGTTTCTGCCCGATTAAAAGGGAATACTATCGTAATTAAAAGCGAGTGTGTAGGCTATCAAGGTCTGTTTACTGATTACGGAAAAAACAAGAAAAACCTTGATCTGCTTTTAGGTGAAATTACCGTTGCTGAGTATCAGTTACAGCAAAACCTGGAACAAACCACCCAGGAGTTAATGGATGCAGTTCCGGAAAATCAGTTTTTAAATCTCAGCGATCCACCAATGGCGGGGAAAGAACAGCTTCGTGGCTTCTTTTCGCCTATTATTCCACGCAAAAAATATATTGTAACACCTTTATTGGTAATTGTAAACACACTGATATTTATATTAACATCAGCGGCGTTTGTTATTTTACCCAAACTCTTGTTTAAAAACAACGTTGGCGATGATACCAGCGAAAAAATTTACATGCTGCTCGGTTTCAATAATCGCACACATGTTCTTAACGGAGAAGTTTGGCGGCTTTTTACCAGCATCTTCCTGCATTTCTATTTCCTGCATCTGGCACTTAATATGATCGTATTGGTTTATGTTGGATCGCTGATTGAATATAAACTGGGTAAATGGAATTTTTTGATGATGTTTCTATTTACCGGCGTCATATCAAGTATGTTTTCGGTAATGTGGCATTCCACCGAAATCAGCGCCGGCGCATCCGGAGCAATATTTGGTTTATTTGGAATATTGCTTGCTTTGCTGAGTACCAATTTTTATGAACGCAGTGCCCGCAAGGCATTGTTGATCAGCACAGCTATAACTGTCGGTATCAATATCATCCCCGTTGGAGAGGGTATTGATCACGCGGCGCACTTTGGGGGGCTCCTATCAGGTTATATTTTGGGATGGATAGCCTATTGGGGATTTAATCAAAAGAATCTGTTTATAAAAAAATGGGGGATTGCTTTTTCCGGATTATTATTGACAGTCGCATTCGTTTCTTATGGGGTGGTGTTTATGCCTCATTACCAGGTAAAAGAATATGAAGCATTAATTCAAAAATTTGACGTTACGAGTAACGAAATTAACAACGACTTTTATGGAGAAAGCTCAGACAGGCAGGTTAAATTAGACTCGATGGAAAAAAGGGGGCTTCCTCACGTTGCCGAATTGAAAAAAATGGCTGTGGAATTAACCAATTTTAAGCTACCTCACGATAGGAAAAAAAGAGCACTGGCACAGGCAAAAATCATTAATCTTTATTGCCAGTATTATAATTTGCTTTATCTGGAGTTTAAGGAGCAAGATCACTATAAGTATCGACCTCAAATAAATGATATAACAGCTCAGATTAACGTGTTACGATCCAAGTATTTAAATTAAGGATTAAAATTCATTTCATTAAAAAATGATAAGGAGTCGGCTCAGTTATTTTTGGGCTGATATTTTACCTGCAACTATTTTGCAAAACGTAGCCATCTTTATATTAAATAGCCTTACCGTTTTTATAAAATAAAACAGACTGGCTATTTTTTATAGCCAGTCTGAAAAAAACATCTGCAATATTTAAAAAGAAGCGCTTATCGTTCCGGCATAGTAATCAAACTGATTAGAATCGCCTTCTGATACTTTTAGATCTTTATACCAGGCAAACACGTGACTGTCTGTTCCTGCTATCGCAATTCCAACTACGTTAGAAATGGTTTCACCTGCAGCAACTGTATAAGCATATGGCGATCGTACTGATCCCAAGCTTGTGAAGCTGCCTACTGAAGCAGTACCATCTTTATACCATGTATAAACATTATTACTATTCTTAGCTATTGATATTGATAAAATATTGGCAACCGTTTCACCCGATGGTAATGAGTAACTGGCAAGCCCTGAATGATAACTTGCGTTTACCGACGTACCAACTGACATTTTTCCATCAGAATAGTAGTAATAACACCAATTATTACTGGCTATAGCTACGCCGATTATACTGTTGGGTGTTTCTCCTGTTGGCAAGGTGTAAGCAGCCTGAGACCGGTAAGCAAGATAATTGGTTGTGGTTCCTGAAGTTACCGTACCCAGTTTTGACCAGTAATAAGTAGAATCATTTAACGACATATCAATTTCAGCTATCGGCGTACTGAAATAAAGGTCAACCTCACCACCGGGTGAGCTGTTGCTAACTACTACCGCTTGCTGGCCAAAGCCGGTAACGTTATTTTGCGCCAACCAGCTAAAGGACACATTGCCGCTTGCTGTTTGACCCTGTATATTTGTCATTGCCACATCAAAATCGGGTGGATAATCTGAGGGCGATACAGGCGTACCTCCGCTTGAACTATATGCTTCGAGGGTTTCGACAGTTGTAGTTTGTAGTGGAACATATGGCGTTGTGCCACTTGATATATCAACAGAACCACCGTCAACAAGGGTTAAAGCATTTGAATACCCGGAAAATGAAGACGTATAGTCGTATGATCCGCTACCGGCTTGTTGCCCGGTATATGTCATTATACCTTGCAATGAAGTATGTGCAGATACGGTGATTAATGGCATTTGTACTGCATAAAATCCGGAAGCAACAAACCAGTTGGCAATAGCCCAGTAGCTTCCGCCGCCCGCAGCCGAAGTTCCCCACTGTAAAACCGGCTGCAATATATCTGAACCTGAAGTAGTTTCCAACCCATTAAATATAAAAAGTGTTTGTCCATCATTGCTTGTAGGAGCAGTAGGCACTGACCATGTAGTTGAAAAATAATTGATTGGTTGTGAGCCAGTATTTGTCCATTGAGCCCATGTTATCCAATTGGGGTTAGCACCAGAAATACTTCCAGGTTTTGATGATAAATTTCTTTGCTGAGAGTTAGTTGTACCACTGTTAACGCTTCTGTTTAAGCTGCCAATTTGAATGGCACCGAAGTCTTCTACTAATTTACCACTTGCTTTTTCCACTTTAAGAATATGTCCATTCTTTACTGTCAATTGATTTCCAGCTTCAATAATATGAACCTGATTTTGTGGCACATAACCTACACCCGGTACAAGAGAAAGATTGCTTTTATTAATTGGTGTGGAATTTTTTGTTGCTTGCAAATCTTGCTTTTTACAACCGGCTATAACTGTTATCGCCAATGTTATAACTCCTATTAATGCGGAATTGTTAAATTTCATAATGATTAAAGGTTTTTGGGGTTTAAACTAAATTTTGGAAGTTGCTTCTTATAATAGCTTAGTTTATAACTATTATATAGTTTCACCGGGCACTATGTCCGATTCGACACTTTTAATAATATTATCTCATAGGTAATTTAATTTTAATGAAGTTAAAGATTAAATCACCAAACAAATTTAATTTAATATTAAATTAATATATATTACACCAACAGGTGTATTCTATATACAAACGTTAGCATGGTAACGACCAAATAGGCAAACAGGTTGAATACTTTGTTAGTTTATTTTAAATGTTGAGTATAATGAGGAGGGTATTAACAGTTATCATCCGGCTGAATATTAATTCACCAAAAAGTAGTTTGTAATACGGGCGCAGCAATACAAAAATATAAGAGGTAACTAATAATTTATTGGGAGCCAATGAATGCCCATAGAAGGCACATAATAGATATACAGCGCTATTTACCGGAATATTTTACTTTAAGCTGGTTTATAAATCGAAACCCTCTTTGCAGTAAAGTTCCTTTTCTGTTTTTAAGAAAGCTTCGTATAGCCTTGTAAGCTTCCTCATTCTCCTTAATTTCGGATGGGAATTGCTTAATCGCCTTTTTTGCCAATTGCACATTATAAGTACTTTCCTTTTGAGAATGCACACCGCTGCCATCGTTTCCTATGTTATGAACCAGCGAAATAGCGGGATTGAGGGTTAACCCACCTTTTAAAAATATAGAGGCATACCAGCGTATGGCCCATGAGTTATTTTTACCAGCTTTAAACCCCTCCAGTTGCTTCCAGAAATTCATAGTTCCCTCAATAGAGAACTGGTTTATTTTTTTGGAGTCAAACTGTTTCAGTAATACGTCAACATCTGGCTCAAATTCTTTCCATGCTCTGTCCCAGGTTGCCCATCCCCAGCTGGTTGCCGCTCTGAAAAAGAAGGTTTCATGCAAATTTTCGTGTTCAATATTATACATGTAAGCACCTATATGCATCACCTTTTCTTCACTATTATATCGCGCCAGTGCTTCGTTAAAGTATTCCAGCGTATAAGGCGACGAAAGCATATCATCCTCAAAAACGATAACTTTACCGTATTGATTCACCAGTTCCGTAACTCCGCTGATAATAGAATCAGCCAGCCCCAGATTTTGCGCACGCATAATTATTTTTACCGATTTAAAACCGGTAACTCCCTTTATCAATTGTCGTACCTGATCCACTTTGGTTTTGTCGATATCTGTTTTTGCGGCGTCGGCATAAATAAACAACCGCGAATCTTCCGCCAGCAAATTCTTCTGAAGATAACTAATTGTACGCCTGGTATGTTCAGGGCGGTTATAAACAAATAAAGCTATGGGTGCAAGGTTTTGCATTAAGTAGGGGTTTAGAAAATATTTAAATGTTCATCAGCCTTTTTGCAAAGTACGGTATAAGCATTAGCCAATTTTTCGTTCAGTTTTTTTCCAAAAACTTTACCAAGTCCATTTTTAATGGCATACTCAGTTGAAATCTTAACATTGATAATAAAGCTTTTTGACCTTTTTTGATTTGTATAGGTATTGAACCTTGTAACTTCAGGTTCTATTATCGATGTTAAATCGTTTTCAACTTCGAAGCTTTCTGTTTGCAACAAGTAACGTAAAGAGGTTGGTGTATAAACATTAATGTGGCCATAAGCCAGAAAATGTTTTATTCTTTTATCAACGCCAGCTTTGTAATCCAGTGGTACTTCAATAATACTATGCCGTGCTACCCGTTTTATTTCACGTAATAAAATGCGCTCGTGTTCAACGTGTTCCAACACATGCGAAAGAATAATTAAATCAAAGCTATTATCATCAAAAGGGAGCTTATAGCCATCAAATAACTGAACCGATTTAAGGTCTTTTATATTACGTAACTGGATGTGTGCTACACCGCTTTCACTAATTTCAACCGCGTGATATTCGGGCGAAAAGTTTTGATCGGCTAATAATTTTAAAATGCTGCCATCTCCTGCACCAACTTCCAATACTTTTTTAAAGATACGACCCTGGCTAACATCAATAATATGCTGTGCTTTATATTTAGCGCCAAGCATGCGCCAGGCCTCGTCGTGCTTATTATAAAATTCGTCATAAGCGCTTTTAACGCTATCGGTAACTATAGATTGCTGCATGATTCGCGAAGATAAAACTATAGCACAATATTCCGATATTTTTAACAATATGGATTATTAAAAAAGAAGTGTCTGTAGCCTGTACGATGCTGTTTAACGCTAACCTCAAAATTTATGCTCGTTTTGCAAATAACCCCAAGAGTTAAAACATAGGGATTACATCGGTATTGCTATTGGATTTTTTTCCAAAAATGTAATTTATAGAAAGTTCAAACCCTCCCTGCCCGTTTACGGCTGCGTTTAAAGGTGATGTATTAATATCATAGCTAATTCCTATAACCATATTTTTAAGGCGATAACCAACGTCGGCAGTTGCAGAATCGTTAATCTGGTACATACCTCCCAGTATTAATCCATTATTATCTTGCAGTTTCAACTCTGAATAGGCCCCTATCCCTTTTATTTGATTTTGCTGCTGCCTGATATATATAATGTGCGGCGTAATATCAAACACATCAGAAGCTGCTATTTTTACGCCACCATGAATAGTAAAACGCATAGGAAGTGTGCTCTTTAATCCTTCGACAGCGAAAGGGTCTTTTTCATCAGTTAAATGCGCTACGCTTACCCCACCAAAAACTTTAGCTTTGCTTTCCGGATCAGTATCATAATAAAATACGCCAGCGCTGGAATCAAATACAAATGAATTAGTGATCGAAAAATTTTCAAAACCGGGCAAGGTGGGATCAAAACCTATGGCTGGATTATACTGATTATCCAGCTCTAGTTTACTGGGATCAAAACTTCTGTTAATAAATGCAGCTTGAACGCCAAAACTAATTTTTTTATATCCATCGCCCGAAACAGCAATGCCATAACCGAAAGAAATCCCTCCGGTAAAATAATTGTACCCTGCGGTACCTGCAGATTGGTCTAACATATTTAAACCAATACCCACTTTTGCTGTGGGGTGAAAATCCATGGACAATCCTCCGGTATTATAGCCATTGCTTATGCCGGCCCATTGATTTTTAAAATCAGCAGTTAAGCGTGTTTCGCCATCAAAAGCGCCGGTTAGTGCGGGGTTTAGCCAAATAGGATAAGCATAATACTGTGAAAAATGAGGATCTACTTGTGCGTCGGCTTTTTTAAGCACTACTGTAGTCAATAGTACTGATATAATTAGTATAGTTTTTCTCACCTTAATAATGTAATAGTCCCCTTTTTATTTATTTGCTTTCCATCATTCATAATAGCTTCCAGATAATAGACGTACACGCCGACCGGTTCTTTTTTCCCGCGATATGAACCGTCCCATCCGCTTTGCTGACTGGTTGAGGTATAAAGTAGCTCTCCCCATTGATCATAAATGTAAAACTTCAAACTTCTGATACTCTCACTATGCACGTAAACAATATCATTATTACCATCGCCATTGGGCGTAAATGCATTGGGAACATATATTACATTGCTAAACAGATTAACGGCTTGTGCGGTTACCGCTGTTGAGCTACCGCTCAACTGGCAAGCAGTGGCACCCAGTGCCTGAACCAATATGGTGACACTTTGCTCCGGCTGCAAGCCGGAAATGGTGTGTGTTAAACCGTTACTACCTGAGCTAGGGTTTGTAAATGTTTGCCCGTTATCAATACTAACCTGGTAGCCGGTGGCGCCATCAACAGCATCCCATTGAAAAGTTACGCTTGACGAGGTTGTAGATTCAACCGTTACTACCGGCGCAGTTAGCTGTTGTAATATATTTACCTGCGCTACACTACGTGTTGACATACAACCGGTATTATTATCAACAGCTTGCGCATAATAGGATGTAGCTGTGTTTATTGTAGATGTTACAAAAGAACCGCCTGAATATAAAATGTTATTATCTGTAGCCGTTGCATACCAATTGATAGTTACACTTGGGTCAGAACTGGTTGCTGTTAAAGTTGCATTACTACCCGGACAAATAGCACTGTTTTGAACAGTTAATTGAGGTATTGGATTAATTGCCACAATTACAGCAGTACGACTACCAGAAACACATGCATTATTATTTACGGCTTCGGCATAGTACATTGTACCTGCAGTTATTACAGGAGTTACAAAATCAACACCCGTATAAACGGCACTTCCGCCAGTTGCGACAGCATACCAATTATATGTCAGGCCCACTTGTGGGTTTAAAATATTTAAAGTAGCCACCGAGCCGTTGCAAACAGCAACATTATTATTGATAACAGATGGTGCGTTAGGCACACCGAATACATTTGCCTGGGCATTAGCTAATGTTGCACTGCTGCATGTACCGTTCACTGCCTCTACATAAAAACTTGCAGAAGTATTTAAAGCCCCGGTTACATACGTTATTCCTGTAAAAAGAAGATTAGTTTTCGAAGCAGAATCGTACCAATTATACGTCACTCCCTGCTGAGGAGAAGCAATGGATAATGTTGCGGGGGTGCCCGCACAAACCGAAACAGCCGATATTGTGGGAACAGCTGGAACGGCAGCTATTTGTATAGTTACAACATTGCTTAACAAAGGCATGATGCAAAACCCCGAAGTTACCGCACGACGATAATAAGTAGTTACGTTTAATGAAGGTGGTGTATAATTTAATGAAGTAGCTCCGACTATATCGTTAAAAGTACTGTTATCTGTTGAGCTTTGCCATTGGTAGGCATAGGTAGTACCATCTCCCCCACCAGCTACGCTACCTGTTATTGTTGAAGGGCTGCCAACGTCACAAAAATTAGTAATATTAGGTGCCGTAATTATATTATTCGTAAGCGCTGGCTGAACATTGATACTAATCACATTACTATTTAACGGTAATGCACAACTGCCTGCAGATACTACGCGGCGAAAATATGTTGTGGCTGATAAGGTTGGAGGCTGATAATTTTGTGAGGTTGCACCCACTACGTCGGTAAAGTTTACATTGTCTGTGGAGCTTTGCCATTGATAAATGTAATTACCATTTCCGCCAAGGGGCACACTGCCCAAAATGGTAACAGGTGAACCCCCCGCGCAGAAACCAGTAACTGCCGGGGCAGTTATTACATTATTGGTGATTGTTGAAGGAGAGCCAGATCCATAAACAGCAATAAACGAGTCAGAAATACCGTTAATGGCTGTTAGTTTATCTGTTGTACAGCCTGATGCATCGAAATTTACTGTGGAACAAAAAGAGCCAGCCAATACAGCATCGTTAGTATTATCAAGTGCTAACTCAATTCCCAGGGTTTGGCCGCAATTGCTATTTCCGGCATTAAATGCATAATCATAATTTCCATTTGAATCATATTTTGCCAGAAAAAAGTCTGTTTGTCCATGGTACGTTAAATTGGCCGTGGCACCTGTAGCAGGGTTAAAATTAATGGTGCCACTAAAATACCCGGTAAAATATACGTTATTGTTCTGGTCATTTTCCAATTGATAAACATACCCGCTAGCTCCTACTCCCCCCATTGATTTTACAAACTGAAAGGTGCCATTTGGCAAATATTTTGCAATAAACACGTCACTGCTCCCTTTCGGATTAACCGTAGCCGTTCCGTTAAATGTTAACGGAGCATTAAATGCGCCGGTAAAATAAATATTATTCTGTGAGTCGAGACTTATGACTGACTGGTTATTTACCAGGCTACCAGTCACCTGGGCAATCCAGATTAACTGGCCAGAAGGGCTGTACTTAGCAACAAATGGATTATTTAATGATACACTATTTAAAACGTGTGATGAGCCTAAAGGATTAAAATTGACAGCTCCGCTATAAGCGCCCGATACTATTATATTTCCACTGCTATCAGTTCTATTTCCAAATACGCCGGTATCATTTGTTTGGCCTATATTCACAGCCCATAATAAATTACCCGAAGGGTCATATTTAATAATTAAGCCATTGAAACCACCTAAAGCTGTAAGTTGGTTGCCTGATACAGTAATTGTTGATTGAAATATCGATGTCGTTATAACATTATCCTGACTATCTGAGCTCACTTCCTGACCTCTATCGGTATCAGGGCCGCCTATTGCTTTGGCCCACAAAAAGCCACCACTCCCATTTAAATGAATAACAAAAATATCATCTCCGCCATTATTTTGAAGGGTAGCTACTCCAGGTCCCGGGTCTGCGTCAAAACTCGGGGATTGAAATTGGCCAATAAGTGTAATATTATTATCCTTATCAATACTCATGCTGTTAACCTGATCCAGTCCTGTACCACCCATTGATTCGGCCCATATAAGCGTGCCATCGGGTTTGTATTCGGCAACATAAATATCATATCCACCATTCGACGTTAAATTTTTTACGCCCGGTGATGGATCAAAATCTACAGTTCCGCTAAAATAGCCCGATATATAGATGTTATTTTGGCTGTCAACAACCATTCCTGTCGGTTTGCTATCGCCAGAGCCACCTATATCATCAACCCATTTTGGCGTGGGAATTTGACAATATCCTGCTAGTGGCAAAAGAAAAACAAATACGGTAATTATGAAAAGTTTGGGAAAGGTTTTGGTAGTCAAAGCAACAAATTACAAGATAAGGGTTAACAATAGTTCATTTTTAAAGGGTTACCAAATATATAATGATTATTTCACTAAGTATACATTTTTTGATTTTATATAAAGCGCCCTTTTATCGTTTTTAACTATAATTAGTACTTTAGCAAAATGTTAAACATAAAAAAAACAATACTGAAATACCTGCCTATTGATAAGTTTCTATTCAAAAAATCGTACTCGCAAGAAGGTGAAGACATGGTATTGCAATCATTTTATGAAGGGAAAAAAGGTTACAAAGGGTATTATATAGATATAGGGGCACACCACCCTTATAGATTTTCAAATACACTTTATTTCTATAAAAAAGGATGGAAAGGGATCAATGTAGAACCAACGCCATCAGCAATAAAGCTTTTCAAATTTTTCAGGTCACGGGATATCAACTTAAACGTTGGCATAAGTGATAAAAAAGATAAGTTAAAATTTTATTGTTTTAACGAACCTGCGCTGAACGGTTTTTCAAAACCGCTATCCGAAGAAAGAAACAATACTTCAACGAAATATAAAATAATAAAAGAGCTTGATATCGACACCTATCCTTTAGCAGAAATACTTGATAAATATTTGCCGCAAGGACAACAAATAGACTTTTTAACAATTGATGTTGAAGGATTGGATATGCAGGTATTACTATCAAACAACTGGGAAAAATATCGGCCTCTACATATACTCGTAGAAGATCAACTGGATTTTGCCAACTTAAATAATTCAGAAATCTATACTTTTTTAGAAAAACAAGATTATCAGTTAGTTGCTAAAACGCTGAGAACCTTGTTTTTCAAGTATAATAAAAGTTAGTTTTTCTTATAATGTTGTAAATAGTTGATCTGGTTTACAGTGTCTTTTCTCCAGATAGTTAAAGAATCGGCTGTAAGCTGTTGAATATCAAAAGATCGTTGCAAGCTTGTATTTTTATCCAATACCAATTTACATCCGGTATCAATTGTCCACGTGCCATTTAACGGAACCCCATCGCTTACCACATTGTAACTAAAATCACTGTTCAATTTAAAATAACCAACAGGATAGATATAAGATGTGTTAAATATCGTTGAGGCATTATAATTCTGTTCAACAGTAAAAACATTGTTCCACTGGTATTCAAGTTGGGCGGCAGTAGGACACGCGTACGCTATATAATGCTGCGTGTAAACGGTATCTCCTGCCTTGCGGCGAATGGTAAGCGAATCATTACTAAGTTTTAACACATCAAAGCTCCTTTGTATTTTTGTGCCAGGGTCAAGTATTAACTGGCAGCTATCAGAAACTGTCCAGGTGCCCTTTAGTGGAACATTATCACTTAAAACATTATATGATGCATCGCTGTTTAGTTGAAAATATCCGTAAGGATAAATAAACGACTGACTTTGAATAGCGCCCGAAGTTGTGTAAATGTCTATTTCAGTAAAGGTGTTTGACCATTTTTGAAAATAGTTCACTTTATTGTTATACAAACAAGATGCCTTTAGTTTGGCTACCGCCGCCGGCTCTTTATTACAGGAGTTAAACAAGGATAGACTGATAATTGCAAATAGGCTGTAGGTTAAGAAAAATTTCATTGTTTAGTATTTAGGGTTAAATATTTAATAGCGAATATAACTAATTTATTAGTCTATCTTTTAATGAAAGTAAAAATAAAGACCGTAGCATCATTATGCCCTGCTCTCTGGTTTTAGGTATAACTAACACAAAAAATGTGGAACTTGCATATGCAGCCAATGTTGCGATAGCTGCCCCCATCATTCCCATATGAGGTATCAATATAAGATTTAGTACGATATTTACTATCGCTCCAAAACCAGTGCGGATAAGCGTTAACTTGTTAAAATTTTCAGCAATTAAATATTGCCCGCTAGCCGCACCCAAAAAAACAAATACACCAGACCAAATATGTACTGATAACACGGGTGCTGCATACGCATATTCATGATGAAACAATTTATAAATCAAAGGAGATGCAAACGTAATAATTATGGCTACCGGCACGCTTAGGTAAACCATTAAATCGTACAAATTCTGTATGCGTTTTTTATAGCGGGTCGCATCGTCGCGTTTTGCATTTAAAATTGCAGGGAAAAGAGAGGTGACTATTACAACAGGCATAAAATTCCAAGCTTCACTCAATTGGGCAACAGTTGCATAAGCACCGGCTTCCTTTAAACCAGAAATGTTTTGAAGCATAATTTGATCTATTTTCATAAACAAGGAAACCATTATGCCCGATAACATTAACGGCCACGAATATTTAAGCAACTTGCGTGAAAGCTTACTATTAAATGTCCAATTGAAAATATTTCGTTGTTTGTTATGATAGGTGAAGAAATAACCAACAGACAGCAATAAAAAATCAAAAGAATAGGCATAAACAAAATACAGCAATGGCATTTTAAAGTAAATAAGCAGAAGCTTAATTATAGCCGATATAACATTACCGATAATTTGTACCTGCATAATGTATTTTGACTGTACCTGGCTCTGGAAATACGAGTCAATTACATTAAATGCCTGTATGATACCAATTATTGAAAAAATAAAAACATAGCCATATGGAGTACCCTTTGCAGGATAAATCATATACGCTAAATAAATAAGCGGCACACATAATATTCCGGCTAATACCTTCATCCAAAATGAAGTGCCCAATATCTGGTTGCTGTTATCCGGAAACTGATGAAGCTCTTTAACGATAAACTGGTCAAGTCCCAGGGTGGCAACTGCCGAGAAAAAATAAATATAAACCGTACCGCCGATTAAAATACCATTGCCTGCCCTGCCAAGGTAATTGGCCACGCAGATACTAACTACCATTTTAATTAACAAACTACCAACGCGGCCAACAAATAACATTCCTGTATTTTTAAAATACTTTTCAAATGTCTGCTGGTCAAAACCTGGGATATTGGGTAAACGCATATTTGGCAAAGGTATAAAAAAGCAAAGAGCCTGCTGAATTCACCAGCAGGCTCTTAAATTTATTTAATTAATCAACCAATCAATTATTGATTCTGGAACTTTTTAGCGTTGATCTTACGTTCATTTTCATTTAAGTAAATTTTACGTAAGCGAATATTTTGTGGAGTTACCTCAATGTATTCGTCAGCCTGGATATATTCCATCGATTCTTCCAACGAGAATTTAATAGCCGGTGCAATACGCACGTTGGTATCACTACCTGAAGCACGCATGTTGGTTAACTGTTTGCCTTTGGTAAGGTTAATAACCAAATCGTTATCGCGGATGTGCTCACCTAACACCTGGCCTTCGTAAATATCAACTCCCGGATCAACATGGAAACGACCACGATCCTGCAGTTTATCAATAGCAAAAGCTGTAGTTTTACCTGTATCCATTGATACTAATACACCATTTAAACGACCTGGTATGCTACCCTTCCATGGCTCATAAGCTTTAAAACGGTGTGCCATAATTGCCTCACCACCTGTTGCAGTTAATACGTTGTTACGTAAACCGATGATACCACGTGCCGGAATATCAAATTCCAAATGCTGTAAATCACCTTTAGGTTCCATTATCAGTAAATCGCCTTTACGTTGTGTTACCAGTTCAATTACTTTACCGGCAACCTCTCCCGGTACGTCAACAATCAGGGTTTCAACCGGCTCACATTTAACGCCATCAATTTCTTTAATGATAACCTGTGGCTGACCTACTTGTAACTCGTAGCCCTCGCGACGCATGGTTTCAATTAATACAGATAAGTGAAGAATACCACGACCGTATACTAAGTAGGAATCAGGCGAATCGGTTTCAATAACCTTAAGCGCCAGGTTCTTTTCCATTTCTTTGTATAAACGATCGCGCAGGTGACGTGAAGTAACAAACTTACCTTCTTTACCAAAAAACGGTGAAGTATTGATGGTGAACAACATGTTCATGGTAGGCTCATCAATATGAATAACTTCCAGTTGTTCCGGTTTTTCAAAATCAGCAATGGTATCACCAATATCAAAACCTTCAATACCTACAACAGCACAAATATCACCTGCACTTACTTCTGTTGCCTTTACTTTACCAAGACCTTCAAAAGTATATAGTTCTTTAATTCTTGATTTTTGGATAGTTCCGTCGCGTTTCACTAATGAAACCGGCATGTTTTCTTTGATGGTACCACGAGCTACACGACCGATAGCGATACGACCAACAAATGAAGAATAATCTAACGAAGTAATCTGCATTTGCAAAGTACCTTCGTTAACAGGTGCTGGTGGAATGTTCGCCAGAATAGCATCCATCAACGGGAAAATATCAGTAGTTGGTTTCTTATAATCAGTGCTCATCCAACCTTGTTTTGATGACCCGTAAATTACCGGGAAATCCAATTGGTCTTCAGTAGCTTCAAGGTTAAAGAACAATTCAAAAATTTGCTCATAAACCTCTTCCGGACGACAGTTTTCTTTATCAACCTTGTTAACTACTACAATAGGTTTTAAGCCTAAAGCCAAAGCCTTTTGAGTTACGAAGCGGGTTTGAGGCATAGCGCCTTCAAAAGCATCGCACAATAACAAAACGCCGTCGGCCATTTTTAATACACGTTCAACCTCACCACCAAAGTCGGCGTGACCAGGAGTATCAATAATGTTGATCTTAATGTCTTTATAACGAACAGAAACGTTTTTGGAAACGATGGTAATACCACGTTCGCGTTCAAGGTCATTGTTATCCAGTATCAATTCACCGGTTGACTCGTTGTCTCTAAAAATAGCACAACTGTGTAAAATCTTATCAACCAGAGTAGTTTTACCGTGGTCAACGTGAGCGATGATCGCTATATTTCTTATTTTTTGCATGAAAATGCGCCTCTAAATTTTTCGCAAAGGTAAGGTTATTTAGTTAATTTTTAAAGCTTTCGCAACTAAATACCATAATAATGATGCGGTGTTAACAAATTGGTTATAAAACGGGTCTTCTTTAATTGCCGATTTTGCGCTATTAATTATAAAAATACAGGCCGTATTAAACGCAAATAGCGATAAGATCAAAAAATCCTACCGCTATTTCCATTACAGCGTATTTTAATTTTTTATAAGCCAAAAGCTGCTTTTACCTTATCTACATAGTCCAATTTTTCCCATGTAAATAATTCAACTTCACGTTTTAACTCGCTGCCATCATGGGCAATAAATTTTTTAATTACTACTTCGTTCGGGCGGCCAAAGTGACCATAAGCAGCGGTTTCGCTATAAATGGGGTTACGCAATTTAAAACGGGTTTCAATAGCGTAAGGGGTCATATTAAATATGGCCTCCACCTTTTTAGCAATCTCACCATCGGTTAAATTAACTTTAGCAGTGCCATAAGTAGTTACGTAAATACCCATTGGCTGCGCTACGCCAATAGCATATGATACCTGCACCAATACTTCGTCCGCAACGCCGGCAGCAACCAGGTTTTTAGCAATATGACGGGTAGCATAAGCGGCAGAACGGTCAACTTTTGAAGGATCTTTGCCAGAAAAAGCACCACCGCCGTGTGCACCTTTACCACCATAAGTATCAACAATAATTTTACGGCCGGTTAGTCCGGTATCTCCGTGGGGTCCGCCAATCACAAATTTGCCGGTTGGATTAATGTGATATTTGATATTATCGTTAAAGAAGTGAGCATATTTAGGATATTTAGCTTTAACACGAGGGATAAGTATGCTGATAATATCCTTGCTTATTTTTGCAAGCATTGCTTTTTCTTCGTCAAAATCATCGTGCTGGGTTGAAATAACTATAGCATCAATCCTAACCGGTTGATTGTTATCGTCATACTCCAATGTAACCTGAGATTTTGCATCCGGGCGCAGATATTTAATATCTGTATTTTCGCGGCGAATAGCTGCAAGTTCAAGTAACAAAGCATGCGCAATATCCAATGCCAATGGCATATAATTATCAGTTTCAACTGTGGCATAGCCAAACATCATACCCTGATCGCCGGCACCTTGTTCTTCTTTCGCCTTACGGTCAACTCCCTGGTTAATATCAGGCGATTGCTCATGGATAGCTGATAATACGCCGCACGAACTTCCGTCGAACATATACTCGCCCTTGGTATAACCAATTTTATTAATTACTTCGCGGGCTATTTTCTGAACATCAAGGTATGCTTTTGACTTTACTTCGCCAGCCAGAATTACCTGACCTGTAGTAACTAATGTTTCACATGCAACTTTTGATTCGGGATCGAATGCTAAAAAGTGATCAATCAACGCGTCCGAAATCTGATCGGCAACTTTATCCGGATGCCCTTCTGATACGGATTCTGAGGTGAATAAATACGACATATTTTTTTTAAGATGTTAAACTAACTTATGGCACAAATGAGCCTTTAAACGTAAATTTTGAAATAAAAGATTTAAAATGGATTGGGAAAAAAGAAGCATGGTTTTAGCACTTTTTTACGTGGTTGCAATCCGGGCCCCGAACATTTATCAGAAGTGATCAAAATACCGTTCAGGACAATTAAATCAGTCCACATTCAGGCGGCTAAATTAAAACAATTTTTACAAAGCCGAAAATACATTTACTTTTGGCGCAGAAAATATATTTAGTTGGAACGGAAAGCGTTATTCATTGTAAACCCAATATCGGGAGGAAAAAAAAAGGACGGTGTTCCGGAGCTGATTAAAAAGTACATGGATCCCTCTGAATACAAACCGGTGATCGTTTTTAGCGATGGGGTATCACATGCAAGGCAAATTGCAAAAGAAGCGGTAAATAAATTCGACCTGATTGTAGCCGTGGGTGGCGATGGTACCGTTAATGAGGTAGCATCGGCAATTGTAGGTACCGAAACAACATTTGGTATTATACCATTTGGCTCGGGCAATGGGCTATCCCGTTTTTTAAATATACCAATGGATACCGAAGAGGCCATTAAATCATTAATTACCGGACACATTGAAACCATTGACTCTGCAAAATTAAATGGCCGGTCTTTTTTCAATATGGCCGGTATGGGGTTTGATGCGCATATCAGCGAAGTATTTTCGCACACCAAAAAGCGCGGTTTTATCACCTATATAAAATCATCAATACAAGAAGTAGCAAAATATAAGTCTCAGCACTATCATATTGAAATTGATGGTAAAAGTTATGAGCGTGATGCTTTTATGCTAAGTTTTGCCAATTCATCCCAATATGGCAACAACGCACATATTTCGCCTAAAGCATCGGTTCAAGATGGCCTGCTGGATGTTTGCGTAATAAAAATGTTCCCCTTATGGCGATTTTTTGAAATGGGTATCCGCATGCTGAATAAAACGGCCGATAAAACAAAATACGTGGAGATCATTCGTGGTAAAAATATTGTTGTAAAACGTAACGGCCCGGGGCCCGTCCACCTGGATGGTGAGCCGAAAATTATTGATGGCGACATTACTATTGAGATAGTACCAAATTCGTTAAAAATAATAGTAGGTAGTTCATATAAAAAGTCTTAAGTCAGAAGCCAAAATCTATTTTTTTATTAAGATTTGGATGATGATTATCTGAATTAAATTAAAGATTTAAAACATGTCAAAGAAAAACTTCACCGGCGTTGTTTATTCTACCGATCCTGATTTTCAATATCAGGAAAACGGCGGCCGAGCTGCACAAACACTTCCGCCCCAGCAGCAAAATCTTAAAATTTATCTTGATCGCAAAGGCGGCGGCAAGGTTGTGACCCGCATAACTGATTTTGTTGGGTCGGATACAGATCTGGAAGTTATTGGCAAAAAGCTTAAGTCAAAGTGTGGCGTTGGGGGCTCAGTTAAAGATGGCGAAATATTAATTCAAGGCGATTTCCGCGATAAAATACTCACCTTATTACAGACTGACGGATACAAAGCCAAAAAAGCCGGTGGGTAAAAACAAAAAACATTTTATAGTGGCATTTAAGTTTTTACTTATGTACAAAACAGTCATTTATATTGCTCCAAATTTCAATGATTTTAAAAATAGTTAGTGTATTGAGTTTAAACAAAAATTAACTGACTATCAATAACTTATACAGTGTGTAAAACATACAACATGTAAAAATTTATTCCATTTTACTTGTTTCTTCTCTATTAAAACCGCTAATTTTGCGGCAACCAATTATAACTATTTTAATGAGAAAAAGTGCTGACCACGTACCTGATCTGAGCTATTTGCAGCTTGATCGGGCAAGGAATATTTATTACCAATTAAATCCGGCGGAGCTTACCGAAGCTGCTTTGCAAAGAAACGAAGGCGTGCTGGCCGATACCGGTGCGCTGGCAATTGATACAGGCGAATTCACCGGTCGCTCACCCAAAGATCGTTTTATTGTGGATGATGATATCACCCGTGATAACGTTTGGTGGGGCAAAGTCAACATCCCGTTCGACGCCGAAAAATTTGATGCCTTATTATATAAGGTATGCGATTACCTGAGCAAAGGCGACATTTTTGTCCGCGATTCATGCGCTTGCGCCAACGAAAAATATCACGTCGATATTCGTGTCATTACCGAATATGCTTTTCAAAATCTGTTTGTACATCACTTATTCCTCCGGCCAGAAGTTGTGAATCCCGATGCCGCCCCGGAATGGACGATAATTGCGGCTCCCGGCTTTAAGGCCGATCCGGATATTGATGGCACAAGGCAGCACAACTTTTCAATTATTAACTTCACAAAAAAAATCATCCTAATAGGTGGAAGCGCTTATACCGGCGAGATTAAGAAAGGCATTTTCTCGGTACTTAATTTTATACTTCCGCTCCAAAAAAAGGTACTTTCTATGCATTGCGCCGCCAATGTAGGGGCCAAGGGCGATACTGCCATATTTTTTGGTCTATCAGGAACAGGTAAAACTACCCTCTCTGCCGATCCGGACCGTAATTTAATTGGCGATGATGAACATGGATGGAGCGATTATACCATTTTCAATTTTGAAGGGGGCTGTTACGCCAAATGCGCCGACCTCACCGCCGAAAAAGAACCGCAGATTTTTAACGCCATTCAATTTGGTGCGCTGTTGGAAAATATCAATTTTATTGATAATGAATCGCGAAGGGTAAACTTTTCTGATATTACCAAAACAGAAAACACACGTGTCGCTTATCCCTTATATAATATAAACAATGCTGTGATCCCGTCAATCGGGGCATCGCCAAAAAACATATTCTTTTTAACTGCCGATGCATTTGGCATATTACCACCCATTTCGAAATTAACACCCGAACAGGCTATGTATCATTTCATTTCGGGCTATACGGCTAAGGTTGCAGGTACCGAAAGCGGTATAACCGAACCTAAAACAACTTTTTCGGCCTGCTTTGGTGAAGCTTTTTTACCATTAAACCCTGTTACTTATGCCAATTTGCTAGGCCAAAAAATAAACCAGCACCAGGTTAACGTGTGGTTAGTAAATACCGGGTGGACAGGCGGTGGCTACGGCGTAGGGCAAAGAATGAAACTCAAATATACCCGCGCCATGATCAGCGCTGCCATTAACGGGCAGCTTAATAATATAAAATATAAGGAGCACCCCGTTTTTAATCTGCAAATGCCCGTAAGCTGCCCAAATGTTCCTGATTTATTGCTCGATCCTAAAAATACCTGGACCAACACCGAGCTCTATGATGAGGTTGCAAATAACCTGGCTATTGCCTTTGTGAAAAATTTTGAACAGTATGCCGCTTTTTGCACTCCGGCAGTTGTAAATGCGGCACCAAATGTCACTATTTCTACCTGGTAACATAAATTTTATAAATTATTGTTTGCTATTATTAAAAAAAATAAGTTTCATTGTAAAAAATTGTCTGTAGAAAAGACAATTTTTATTTTTTGCGACGTTATGTATCCACTAATACGAAACGCCATATGATTTTTTTATTAAAAAATCATAAAGAATAACAAAATAGTTTTTTTAATTCATTAAAATTCTATTTTTGTTATTCGCTAAATTATTGCATTTAACAAACTTATATTTATAAACTACAAACTAAAACTAAAAACTAAAAGTAATGGCAAACGCACCAACAAAACCAACAACTCCTGTAAAAAAAGAAAGCTCAAGTGCATCTGGCTTGTTTGCAACTTTCACTATTCCAATTTGCTTAGTGGTTGCAATCCTGATATTCATATTTATATTAGGCGATGCTAGTCACTATGAAGGAGGCGATGTAGAAAAAGGTGTTCCTGATTTGTTAGGAACTGTACACAGGGGAGGCATAATTGTGCCTTTGATTATGACTTATTTATTAACCGTAATTATTTTCTCAATTGAGCGTTTTGTTGTTATTGGCAAAGCATCTGGAACCGGAAGCGTTGACGCTTTCGTAAGAAAAATTCAAGCTCACCTTAATGCAGGTAACATTGATGCTGCTACAGCTGAGTGCGACAAACAAAAAGGTTCAGTAGCTAACGTTATCAAATCAGGTTTGAAAAAATACCGTGAAATGGAAACTGATACTACGCTTGATATCGACCAAAAAACTTTAGCTATCCAAAAAGATATCGAAGAAGCTACTTCATTAGAAATGCCTATGCTTGAGCAAAACCTTACCGTTATTGCTACATTGGTATCAATTGGTACATTAACAGGTCTGTTAGGTACAGTAATCGGTATGATTCGTGCATTCGCGGCATTGGCAACTTCTGGTGCTCCAAATACTACTGCTTTATCAACAGCTATCTCTGAAGCTTTGATTAACACTGCATTGGGTATCGGTACATCAGCAATTTCAATTGTAATGTATAACGTGTTTACATCAAAAATTGACAAACTGACCTACGCAATTGACGAAACAGGTTTCAGTCTTGTTCAAACATTTGCTGCTTCACACAAAAGCAAATAATAAACTCGCTATTGCTTAGTTTTACCGTTCGCCCGTCTGTTTGGCCGGCGAACGGTTAGTATAATACATTATACACTAACATTAAAAAATTAACAAATTATGCCCAGAGTAAAAGTTGCCAGGAAAAGCACTTCAATAGATATGACAGCCATGTGCGATGTGGCTTTCCTGTTACTTACATTTTTTATATTAACAGCAAAGCCAAAAGTTGAGGATCCAACAAAGGCTGAGGTTCCTTTCTCTTCAAAAGAGAAATTGGTACCAGAAGATAACCTTGCCATGATTACCGTTGGTGGTGGTGGTAAATTATTCTTTTCAGTAACCGGATCTGACATACGTACAGAAACATTAAAGGCTATGGGCGAAAAGTACAAAGTAGATTTTACGCCCGAAGAACAAGCCAGATTTGCCGTAACAGAGGTATTTGGAGTACCAATGGCTAACTTGAAAGCATTCCTGGATATGGATGCTGAACAAAAGAAAACGTATCAGCAGCCAGGTATACAAGCAGATACTACCGGTAATAACGAACTATCAAACTGGATTCTTACTGCCCGTAAAGCAGATAGAGCCTTACATGATAAAGATCTTGACATTGCCATAAAAGGTGACAGAAAAGAACAATATCCTGTAATTAACACAGTGATTGACGTATTAGGGAAACAAAAAATTTTCAAGTTTAGTTTAATTACGGACTTAAGACCGGCACCAAAAAAATAAAATTATGGCAGAATTAGATACCTCCGGCGGGGGTAAACATAAAGGTGGCAAAGTAAGAAGTAAAAAGGCTTCAACACGCGTAGATTTAACTGCGATGGTTGACCTTGCATTCTTATTGATTACCTTCTTCATGCTTACCACCACGCTAAGTAAAAAGAAAGCAATGGATCTGGCCATGCCGGACAATTCAGTAAAAACAAGTCAATTACCTGTAGCGGCAACGCGTTCAATGACCGTACTTTTAGGCGGTAATAACAAAATTGAATGGTACGTTGGTGAGCCAGGAAAGTCAGCTCCAACTGTAGATAACTATGGTAAAGATGGCTTAAGAAAAGCGCTTATAGAAAACGGTAAGAAAGTTGCAGAAACACACGCTGCTCCTGATAATTTTATGATTGTGCTGATTAAACCAAGTGATAAGTCAACTTATGAAAACCTGGTTACCGCACTTGATGAAATGAGCATTACCGGCGTACAGTCATACGCTATTGTGAAAATTACACAACCAGAGATTGACGAACTGAAAAAACAAAATTTATACTAATACAATTGTACTTAGTATTAACGTTAATTAACTAACTAAATAAGCCTAACAAAATGTTTGGAAAATTAGACATATTAGACCAGAAATGGATTGATGTTGTTTTTGCAAACCGCAACAAAAATTACGGCGCGTACGAGCTTAGAAGGGACAACGGAAAAAACACCCGTAATGCTCTGATAATAGGTATAGCTGTATTTGCCATTGCTGTTTCTGCAAACACAATCATCAACATTGTCGCTGGGTTTATTCCCAAGGCTAAAGAAAAGGTGAAGATCACCAATGTTGTATTATCACCACCGCCGGTGGACTTAAAAAAACCACCTCCGCCACCCCCACCTGAACCACCAAAACCAAAGGTTGACCAGGTTAAGTTCCCTCCTCCGGTTGTAAAGCCAGACGTTGAGGTAAAAGAACAACCACCAACCGTTAAGGAATTGGCGGTTGCCGATCCGGGACAGAAAAACCTGAAAGGTGATAAAAATGCCGACGTAACCATTGATGAACCGGTAGGTACATCAGACCAGAAAGTAACAGAAGAAGATCCTAATAAGATCTTTACCTCAGTGGAGCAAGCCCCAGCTTTCCCGGGTGGTATAGAAGCATTTTATAAATACCTTGGTAAAAATATCAGGTATCCGGCAGTTGCACGTGAAAACAACACCCAGGGAAGAGTAATCGTAAACTTTGTTTGCGAAAAAGACGGTTCCTTAACTGATATAAAAGTTGTACGTGGTATTGGTGATGGTTGCGATGAAGAAGCAATTCGTGTAATCAAAGCATCTCCAAAATGGTCACCAGGTATTCAGAACGGACGTCCGGTACGTTGTTCTTATACAGTGCCAATTGCATTTACACTTGCAGAAAATTAATAACACATGTTATTTAATAACAACCAGCAAAAATCGCCCAAAAGGCGGTTTTTGCTTATTTTAGGAGTTACCGCATTCATCTGTTTTTGTGCCCTGGGCCTCATGATTATCTTTTGGGATAGCATGCTCCCCACTGTTTCTAAAACTCAAAAGGTATTATATGGAGCGATAATAATTGTTTATGCTGTTATACGATTTACCAGGTTACTTAAAAAAGATAACGATGAAGTATAGATTAAATATTGCGTTTGTTTTATTGGCCTTATTGGTGGTTGCTCAAAGCTGCCAGCATAAAGTAAAAAAAAACGATCTTGACCGCTTTACCGCAGCCAACGCAAAAATTGTTGTAGATGAATCGTTTCAACCAATTGTTGATGAAGAACTCTACATTTTCACGGCACTTTACCATGACGCTCACCCCTCTGTTATTTATGCTCCCGAAAACACGGCTATCAACCTATTAATGCAGGATAGCGTGCGTGTTGCAGTTATTGCACGTGATTTAACGCCCGACGAGTACAAAGTACTGAGAAGCCGTAATTTAAACCCTATTATTAACCGTTTTGCTATAGATGCGGTTACGCTTATAGTAAATCAAGCTTCAAAAGATACGACCATTACGGTAAGCGAAATTAAAAAAATGCTCAACGGCGATAATAAACAAGGTAAAAATATCGTTTTTGATAATCCAAACTCGGGCCTGGTTAGGTATTTGAAAGAATTTTCGGGCAATAAAGATTTAAATCAAAAAAACATATACGCTCTTAAATCAAACAAAGAAGTAATAAAATACGTGAGTGAGCATCCCGATGCAATTGGCATAACCGGTTTTAGCTGGTTAAATGATCCGGATAAAGATTACGCCGCTGCGGTAGAGAAGGTGAAGATTGTAGGTGTTAAGGATGATGTAACAAAAAATGCTGCCAATGAATATTTTACTCCATCACAAAACACATTGGCTTTAAAACAATATCCGCTTACACGTAACTTGTACATTTTAAATTTTACCGGAAAAATGGGCTTAGGTATGGAATTTGCAGGGTTTATAGCGGGAGATCGCGGGCAAAGAATAATCCTCAAATCAGGACTTTTACCCGATGAAATTCCAGGCAGGGAAATTGTAATTGAAAGTAAGATCAGAACAAAACAATAATCAGGTATATTGTTTAAACTTGTACATTAAAGTTTAAACTTGTATTGAAAAATACAGTCAAAAAATTATATCATTGCAAACTGAAAATACTGTAAATCAAACTGCAATAAAACAGAATGAATTTAAAACAGTTAGCACTACTCAGTATAATTATCGAACTAAAAAACTAACAAACGACGCGGTACTTGCGGGTGCGGCTAAAAATTAACTAAAAACGAAAGATTTATTAACGATGAAAATGATCAATAAAGTAGCCATCGCAGGGTTGGGATTGGTATTTGTAGGTTCATCAGTTTTTGCACAAAGTTTAGCTGATGCAAAAAAGGCAATCGATGCCGAGCAATATCAGAAAGCCAAATCGATGCTGAAAAACCTTACTACCACGCAGGCAGATAAGGATGAGAACTATTTTTACCTGGGCTGGGTATATCTGAAACAAGATTATGTTGACTCGGCAAAAGCCACTTTCAACAAAGGTATTGCGGTAAACCCTAAATCGGCATTAAACAATGTTGGCTTAGGCGCTGTCGCGCATGTTGAAAAAGATGCAAACACAGCAGCAACTGATTTTACCACGGCTACTACACTTGCAGGTAAAAGCAGCACACCTTACTTGTATGCTGGTCTTAGCTATTTATTGCCTGTTAGCGGTAACGCTGTAAATGCAACCGGATCTGCAGTTGCACCTGCTGATGCAGACGCTGCCATTGCCATATTAAACAAAGGCAAAGTGGTTAACCCTAAAGATGCTGTATTATTAGTTGCTTTGGGTGATGCTTACCGCTCACAACTAAAAAGCAATGATGCATATACTGCTTACTCTGCCGCTTTAGCTATTGATCCTAAATTGCCTTCGGCAAATGTTTCAACCGGCGTTTTGTGGAGATATGCTGATAACTTTGAAGATTCTGAAAAACAATTTCAGGCTGCACTGGCTATCGATCCAAATTATGGACCGGCTTACCGCGAATTGGCAGAAACTAACATCCGCGAAGCTTCAAAAGATGCAGCTACTTATGATGTAAAAACAAAAGCAGCAGTTGAAAATTACAAGAAATACATTAGCCTGACTGATTACTCTGTTGAAACACAAATGCGTTATGCTGACTTCCTGATCCGTACAAAAGATTATGTTACTTTACAAAAAGTAGCTACTGATCTTAGCGCTTCAGCAAACAGTAATTTAAGAGTTTACCGTTATTTAGGTTACGCTGCTTACGAAAACAAAGATTATCAATCAGCATTAACTGCATTAAACAAATGGACTTCAACAGCTGATCCAAAACGTTTAATCCCGAATGATTACTTGTATTTGGGTCGTACGGAAATTGCTTTAAAACAAGATTCATTAGGTATACGCGATTTGCGCAAGGCCTTAACTTTAGATACCTCACAAGTTGATATTTATGGTGAAATTGCTAAATCACTATATGCTTCGAGCAAATATATCGACGCAGGGGACGCTTATCATACCTATGCACAAAGATCATCTCAGGCTAAATTAACTGATCACTTTTACGAGGGCTTCAGTTACTACCAGGCTTACAAAGATCAATTAATTAAGGCTCAAACAATTAAGACTATAAAACCTGATTCGACCTTATTAGCCAAAGCCGATTCAGCGTTTACTTATGTTGAACGTAAATTGCCTACTCCAAATGGACAAATCATTTACTTTCATGCAAATGTGAAGGATTTTGAAGAAGGCGACAGAAATAACATTAAAGGTTTAGCAAAACCTTTATATGAACAATACATTCAGGTGGTAACTGCAAAAGGCGCACCTGATGATAAAACCAAAGGTTATCTGGCAGCTGCATATGTATACCTAGGTAACTATGCCGAATATAAAGATAAAGATGAAGCTAAAGCGCTTGATCTGTATACCAAGGCCAAAGAATTGGACCCTACTAATCCGCAGGTAGTTTACTACTTTGCAAAAAAAGGTGGCGGCAAGGGCAAATAATATAAATTAAAAAACAAAAGGAAAGCCTTCTGATTTATCAGAAGGCTTTTTTATTATAGTTCCATTTGTATATTTGCACTATGGAAGTACAAAGTTTACCCATTAATTATCTGCCCATCATATTCCAAATGATAGTGGCTTTAGGTTTTGTGGTTACCACTATGTTTGTAACACACAAAATTGGTCCTAAAAGAGTAACCGAAGATAAGTTAACCCCGTTTGAATCGGGTATTGAGGTTGTTGGTAATGCCCGCACGCCTATTTCAATCAAATACTTCCTGGTAGCTATACTATTTGTGCTATTTGATGTGGAAGTTATTTTTATGTACCCATGGGCGGTAAATTTCCGCGATTTGGGCAGCCAGGGCATGATTGAGATGTTTATCTTTATGGGAACGCTTTTATTGGGCTTTGTTTACGTAATTAAAAAAGGCGCTTTAGACTGGGATTAAGCCCCAACCCTTTCCGCCAATTGGCGGAAGGACTTTGAAAGTATCCTTTAAAAGGACGCTTTTAATATGCAAATAAAGTCTCCCCAACCGGGGGAGATTTAGAGGGGGCTTCAATCCTTGTTTAGACTGTTTCTAAATATATTTACCATTTTGCTTAGTGTAACCCTTACATAGTAAAATGTTGTAAATTTGTCATATTATAAGCATAAACATAATATGCTCAGTCTTTAAAACCGATAACGCTAAGAAAAATAAGGTTTTAGACTTTTGACTTAAAATTGATGGGTTTTTGTATCAAATAAATCATGAGTGATATTCAATTAGTTGATGCCCCGGCAGGTGTAGAAGGAGCAGGTTTTTTCGCAACCTCGCTTGATAAAGCAATCGGTATAGCACGTTCAAATTCATTGTGGCCATTGCCATTTGCTACCTCATGCTGCGGTATTGAGTTTATGGCAACCATGGCATCTCATTATGATTTGTCGAGGTTTGGTGCCGAACGTTTAAGTTTCTCGCCAAGGCAGGCTGATCTTTTAATGGTAATGGGCACCATCGCAAAAAAAATGGGCCCGGTTTTAAGGCAGGTGTATTTGCAAATGGCCGAGCCTCGCTGGGTTATAGCAGTGGGTGCCTGTGCATCAAGCGGTGGTATTTTTGATACCTATTCTGTGTTGCAGGGTATTGATGAAATAATACCTGTTGACGTTTATGTTCCGGGATGCCCTCCACGTCCTGAAGCTATTATTGATGGCTTTATGAACATACAAAAGTTGGTTAAAACGGAGACCTTACGCCGCAGAAACGAACCGCAGTACCAAAAATTATTAGCTTCATACGGAATACAATAATGGGCAAAATAGCAAACGAAGAGCTTTTAAACAAAATAAGCGCTCAATTTAGTGACAAGGTAAATTCTATAGGCGAGCCTTTTGGCTTGTTAACCCTTGAAACAAGCAGAGCGCATATTATTGATGTTTTAACGTATTTAAAAAACGACCCAACTCTTCAATTCATTTATCTAACAGACATTACCGCCATACATTATCCGGAGCAGGAAAAGGCTATTGGTGTTATTTATCACTTGCATAGCCTGGTAAACAATACCCGCATCCGTTTAAAGGTTTTTTTAGCCGATGGCGATGTACACATCCCTACAGCTACTGTTTTATGGAACGGTGCTAACTGGATGGAAAGAGAGACTTATGACTTTTTTGGGGTGATATTTGACGGCCATCCCGATTTACGCAGGATATTGAACGTTGACGACATGACGGCGCATCCAATGAGAAAAGAATTTCCATTGGAAGACCCTAACCGTGTTGATAAAAAAGATTATTTTTTTGGAAGATAACAGAAATGCAAAACCATCCGGTATTTACAGATAACGATCCGCAAAGCGAACTTTCAACCCTCAACTTGGGTCCAACTCACCCTGCCACACACGGTGTATTTCAAAATGTGTTGCAGTTAGATGGCGAAAGAATTGTAAGCGGCGTATCCACTATAGGTTATATTCACCGCGCATTTGAAAAAATTGCCGAACACAGGCCATTTTATCAAATAACCCCACTGACAGACAGGCTAAACTACTGCTCATCACCCATCAACAATATGGGCTGGCATATGACAGTAGAAAAACTTTTAGGCATCGAAACCCCAAAACGTGTTGACTATCTGCGCGTAATTGTGATGGAATTGGCACGTATTGCTGATCACATAGTTTGTAATGGGGTATTAGGCGTTGATACAGGCGCTTTCACCGGTTTCCTTTACATGATGGAATACCGCGAGGCCATTTATGAAATTTACGAAGAAGTTTGCGGCTCACGCCTTACTACCAATATTGGTCGTATAGGTGGTTTTGAGCGTAACTTCAATACTATTGCATTCAACAAACTGCGCAAGTTCTTGAAAGAGTTCCCGGTAACTTTAAGAGAATTTGAATCGTTGTTTAATCGTAACCGCATATTTGTTGACCGTACTAAAGGTGTAGCCGCAGTAACTGCCGAAGAGGCATTAAGCTACAGCTGGAGCGGTCCGCTACTACGTGCAGCAGGTGTTGATTATGATGTGAGGGCAATGGAGCCGTATTCATCATACGAAGATTTTGAATTTGAAGTTCCGGTAGGTACTAATGGCGATGTTTACAGTCGCTTTTTGGTACGTAACGAAGAAATGTGGCAAAGCTTACGCCTTATTGAACAGGCGTTAGTTAAACTGGAAAAAGAACCTTCAGATATTTTCCATGCCGACGTTCCTGATTTTTACCTTCCTCCAAAAGAGGATGTTTATAATAACATGGAAGCTTTGATCTATCACTTTAAAATTGTGATGGGCGAAATTCCTACTCCTACAACCGAGGTTTACCACGCAGTTGAAGGTGCTAATGGCGAATTAGGCTTTTATTTGGTGAATGATGGCGGCAGATCGCCATACCGTTTGCATTTCCGCAGACCAAGCTTCATCAATTACCAGATGTATGCACCAATGAGCCGCGGAATGTTATTATCAGATGCAATTATTAACATGAGTAGTTTAAACGTTATAGCCGGAGAGTTAGATGCTTAGAGTTGACGAAGCCCAGGCACCGGTTGAATTTTCGCCGGCACTGATCAGTAAGTTTGATGATATTGTAAGCCGTTATCCGCAAGGAAAACAAAAATCGGCTTTATTACCTATACTCCATTTGGTACAAGCAGAATTTGGCTGGGTTAGCCCAAATGCCATGGACAAAGTTGCCGAATACCTGCACATACAACATATTGAAGTGTATGAGGTAGCCAGCTTTTACAGCATGTACTTTTTACGCCCGCAAGGCAAATTTGTGCTTGAAGTTTGTCGTACCGGCCCTTGCTGTTTGGTAGGTGCCGAAAAAATAATGGATTATATTGAAGAAAAGCTAGGTGTTAAAGAAGGTGAAGTAACTACCGATGGCTTGTTTAGCTGGCGCGGTGTTGAATGCCTTGCGGCATGCGGATTTGGCCCGGTTTTACAAATAGGCCCTGAATATACATTTTACGAAAATTTAACACCAGGTTCGGTTGATACGCTGATTGCTGAATTAAAAGCAAAAGGCCATAATTAAAAAATGAACAGAACAAGTTTAATCATAACAGATACATTGTTCGTAATCACCATGATAGTTATCCATTACGGAAATGGCGATTTCAATAAAAATCCGTTGATATTAAACTTATTGATAGTTGTGGCTTTAGCCAGTTGCATTATCAGACATATTAATTATTACAAGCTGACTAAAAAGATATATTAAGCAGTAATGGCACGTAAATTACTTTTAGAACATATTAACGTATCGGGCATCAATACATTTGATGTTTACCGCTCAAAAGGTGGATATGCTTCTGTAGAAAAAGCGCTTAAAACTATGTCGCCCGACGATGTGGTTGAAGAAGTTAAGAAATCAGGATTACGTGGCCGCGGTGGTGCAGGCTTCCCTACCGGGATGAAATGGAGTTTTCTGGCAAAACCAGAAGGCGTTGCCCGCTACCTGGTTTGTAATGCTGATGAGTCAGAACCCGGAACTTTTAAGGACCGTTACCTGATGACTTATCTTCCCCATTTATTAATTGAGGGAATGATTGTTTCCAGCTTTGCTTTAGGTGCCAAAACATCGTATATCTACGTTCGTGGCGAAATGATGCCACAGATCAGGATACTGGAAAGAGCAATTGCCGAAGCAAAAAACGCTGGTTTTTTGGGGAAAAACATATTAGGTACAGGTTATGATCTGGAACTATATGTACAACCGGGCGGCGGTGCTTATATCTGCGGCGAAGAAACCGCATTGTTAGAATCATTGGAAGGTAAACGTGGTAACCCTCGCATCAAACCACCATTCCCTGCTATTGCAGGTTTATATGGCTGCCCTACGGTAGTAAACAATGTTGAATCAATTGCCGCAGTAGTACCTATTATTAACGAAGGTGGTGACGAGTATACCAAAATTGGTATTGGCCGTAGCACTGGTACTAAGTTAATCTCTGCCGGCGGTAACATCAAAAATCCTGGTGTTTTTGAAATTGAATTAGGTCTTCCTGTAGAGGAGTTTTTATATTCTGACGAGTATTGCGGCGGTATAGCCAATGGCAAACGTTTAAAAGCGGTAGTTGCCGGTGGTTCATCCGTTCCAATTTTGCCTGCTAATCTTTTCCTTAAAACCATTAACAATGAGCCCCGCTTAATGAGCTATGAATCATTGGCTGATGGCGGTTTTGTTAGCGGAACAATGATGGGTTCAGGCGGATTTATTGCTTTTGATGAAGATCAGTGTATTGTTCGTAATACCTGGAACTTTACCCGTTTTTACCATCACGAAAGCTGCGGACAATGTTCGCCTTGCCGCGAAGGTACCGGATGGATGGAAAAAGTATTGCACCGTTTAGAGCATGGACATGGTAAAATGAGCGACATGGATTTGTTGGTTGATGTTTCTAAAAAAATTGAAGGTAATACCATTTGTCCGTTAGGGGATGCAGCAGCATGGCCGGTGGCCAGTGCTATTCGTCACTTCAGAGATGAATTTGAATGGCATGTTACTAATCCATCAGAAGCAACATCAAGGAATTATGGATTGGCTCATTATGCCGATCCTCTGCCTAAAAAAGAAGAACCTGTAGCATAAATAAAACATTTGCCGTTGTAAAACAGCAAGAACTAAATATTGAGTTTTTAATTTTAACTTAATGAAAGTAACCATAGACGGAATACCCGTTGACGTAGAACCAGGAACAACCATTTTAAATGCTGCAAGGCAAATTGGTGGTGATATAGTTCCGCCTGCTATGTGCTATTATTCCAAGCTGGAAGGCAGCGGTGGCAAATGCCGCACCTGCCTGGTTAAAGTAAGCAAAGGATCTGAAAAAGACCCCCGCCCTATGCCTAAGCTGGTAGCATCATGCCGTACCAATGTAATGGATGGCATGGAAGTACAAAACATTACATCGCCCGAAGTAATTGAAGCGCGCAAAGGTATAGTGGAGATTTTATTAATAAACCACCCACTGGATTGCCCTATCTGCGATCAGGCTGGCGAGTGCGATTTGCAGAATCTTGGTTTTGAACATGGCGCTGTTAAAACACGCTATGAATTTGACCGCCGTACGTTCGAAAAAATTGACATTGGCGATAAGATTCAGTTGCATATGACGCGTTGTATTTTATGCTACCGTTGTGTTTTCACTGCCGATCAGATTACCGATCACCGTATCCATGGTATCCTAAACCGTGGCGATCATTCAGAAATATCAACCTACATAAAAGCTGCTGTTGATAACGATTTCTCAGGAAACGTAATTGATGTGTGCCCTGTAGGTGCTTTAACCGATAAAACTTTCCGCTTTAAAAATCGTGTTTGGTTTACCAAGCCGGTTGATGCACACCGTGATTGCGATCATGAAAAATGCAATGGTAAAGTTACGCTTTGGTACAAAGGCGAAGAAGTTTTGCGCGTAACTGCCCGTAAAGATAAATATGGTGAGGTTGAAGAATTTATTTGCAATACCTGCCGTTTTGATAAAAAGAAAACCAGCGATTGGGTAATTGAAGGCCCTCGTAAAATTTCACACCACTCAGTTATCAGTGCAAATCATTACGAGTTTAAGCCTTTGCCGGTACTTAAAACCAACCCGCAATTAATGGAAAAGAATAAAGAACAATTTGAACGAGACACACGCTTATAATGGGAGTAGTAGATATATTAATTAAATTTGGATTAGTACTGATCATATTCCTGATCAGTTTAGTAATCGCAATGTATTCTACCTATGCTGAACGTAAAATTGCAGCATTTTTTCAGGACAGGATAGGCCCTAACCGCGCCGGTCCGTGGGGTCTTTTACAACCCCTGGCTGATGGTGGTAAAATGTTCTTGAAAGAAGAGATTATTCCTACTCATGCAAATGCCTTCCTGTTTATTGCAGGTCCGTCGTTAGCTATCATGACTGCTTGTATCGGTTCTGCTGTTATTCCTTGGGGTCAGCAAATGACTATCGGCACCCGTGTTATTGATTTGCAGGTGGCAGATATCAACGTAGGTTTGCTTTATATTTTCGGCGTGGTATCATTAGGTGTTTATGGCGTAATGATTGGCGGCTGGGCGTCAAACAATAAATACTCTTTATTGGGCGCTATCCGCGCAGCATCGCAAAATATCAGCTACGAAATTTCAATGGGTCTGTCAATCATCGCTTTACTGATGGTTACCGGCACTTTAAGCCTTCGTCAAATTGCTGAACAACAACATAGCTGGCATTGGAATATCCTTTATCAGCCACTGGGCTTCTTACTATTTATAGTATGTGCCTTTGCCGAAACTAACCGTACACCATTTGATTTGCCTGAGTGCGAAACCGAGCTGGTTGGTGGCTATCATACCGAATATTCGTCAATGAAACTGGGTTTTTACCTGTTTGCCGAGTATATCAATATGTTCATTTCGTCGGCAGTAATGGCAACATTATACTGGGGTGGATACAACTACCCGGGCATGGATTGGGTATTAGCACATACCGGCCCTGCAATAGGCCCGTTAATTGGTGTTGTTGTATTGTTTGCAAAAATATTTTTATTCATATTCTTCTTTATGTGGGTTCGATGGACTATCCCCCGTTTCCGTTACGATCAGTTAATGGATTTGGGCTGGAAAATTCTAATCCCCCTGGCAATTGCCAATATCATAATAACCGGAGTATGGATGACTTTTATTAAATAAAGGGATAAGATGGAATCGTTAAGTAATAAACGTAAGGTATTAGAGTCGAAGCCGCTCAATTTTTGGGAAAGAGCTTACCTGCCTGCCATAGTACAGGGACTTTCAATTACCATGAAACACTTTTTCAGGAAACCGGTAACGATCAGTTATCCTGAAGAACAACGTGAATTTTCAGAAAATTTCCGTGGCATGCACTCGCTTAAACGCGACGAGAATGGTAAAGAACGCTGTACAGCCTGCGGCTTATGCGCTTTATCATGCCCGGCAGAAGCAATCACTATGATAGCTGCCGAGCGCCAAAAAGGCGAAGAGCATTTATATCGCGAAGAAAAATATGCAGCCGTTTATGAGATAAATATGTTGCGTTGTATCTTCTGCGGTTTATGCGAAGAGGCATGCCCGAAAGAGGCTATCTATCTGGATGGCAACATTGTACCGGCCGACTATTTAAGGAAAGATTTTATTTACGGAAAAGACAAATTAGTAGAAGCTCCCTTAAATCAATAAAGAAGTTTTATACCTTTGCCCTACTCTATATCAAGGGGTAAAGGTATTTTCAAATATAAACCATGAGTACATTTTACTTCATCGCATTTCTGTCCATATTTTTTTCAATATTGGTTATTACGGCGAAAAACCCCGTACACAGTATACTTTATCTTATACTTACCTTTTTCACATTTACCATTCACTACGTTCTGTTAAATGCCCAGTTTTTGGCCATCGTTAACTTTATAGTGTACATGGGTGCCATCCTCGTGTTGTTCTTATATACGCTGATGCTCATTAACCTGAATAAAGAATCAGAGCCGCGCAAATCAAACGTGGTTAAAATTGCAGGCTTTGTTGGTGGCGGTTGTTTTTTACTAACCATAATTGCGGCGGTAAAAGCATTCAACATATCACAGCCTGTTGTTTTAAATGATCCTAACCTTGGCTTAGTAAAAAATTTGGGTAAAATACTGTTTAACGAATATTTATTGCCGTTTGAAGTGTCATCTGTATTGCTTTTATCGGCAATGGTAGGTGCAGTTTTACTGGCCACTAAAGACCCCAAAACAACCTAATGGAAACTTTAACACACAATATTCAAGCTATTCCGCTTAACCATTACATTCTATTAAGTTCTATTATATTTTCGATAGGTGTTATCGGCGTATTAATCCGCCGCAATGCCATCGTAATATTTATGTCGGTTGAGCTGATGCTAAATTCAGTTAATTTATTGCTTGCAGCATTCTCGGTTTATCGTGGCGATGCTACCGGGCAGGTTTTTGTATTTTTTATTATGGCACTGGCCGCAGCAGAAGTTGCAGTTGGTTTAGCTATAATCGTGATGATTTATCGCAATACAAACTCGATAGACATTAATGTGCTGAACAGGCTGAAGTGGTAACCCCCCCGGCCCCCTGAAGGGGGAGTAAGGAGGGATTTCGGAATGCTTGAAAAAATAACGAGTAAAATATCTCATCCCTAAAGGGATGACGACTAATTAAATAACAATTAAAATTCCCCCTTTAGGGGGTTAGGGGGCATATGGACAAATATATCTGGCTTATTCCTATACTACCGTTAGCCGGTTTTATTATTAACGGTATCGGCCGTAACACTTTCCCAAAGGCTTTAATTGGCTTTTTAGGAAGTTTTCTCGTATTAATTTGCTTTGGCTTAAGTATCGGCGCCTTTTTACAGGTGCGCAGCACCGGGGCAATCAACGTTCATTTATTCGACTGGTTCTCGGTTGGTAAATTCAAGGTTTCATTTGATTTCCTTATTGATCAGCTAAGCTCTATTATGCTACTGATTATTACCGGAGTAGGTTTCCTCATCCACCTATACTCTATCGGCTATATGAAGGATGACGCTGGTTTTGGTAAGTTTTTCGCTTATCTGAACCTGTTTATCTTCTTTATGCTTTTATTGGTGATGGGATCAAATTACCTGGTAATGTTTATCGGCTGGGAAGGTGTAGGCTTATGTTCATACTTACTAATCGGTTTCTGGTATACCAATCCTGATTATGCCGACGCTGCTAAAAAAGCATTCGTAATGAACCGTATAGGGGATTTAGGCTTCATCATTGGTATATTCATCCTTATCGTATTTTTCGGAAGCGCAAATTTTGCTGATATCTTCCCAAAAGCTGCCACACCCGAATTCGCTACTACTACACCGTACGTAATAATTACCTTATTATTGTTTGTAGGTGCTGTAGGTAAATCGGCACAATTACCTTTATTTACCTGGTTGCCAGATGCAATGGCGGGCCCAACCCCGGTATCGGCGTTAATACACGCTGCAACCATGGTTACCGCAGGTGTTTATATGATTGCCCGTTCAAACATTTTGTTCACACTTGCTCCGGTAACCCTGCATGTTGTGGCAATTGTAGGTTTAACTACCGCCGTTGTTGCTGCTTTGATAGCTTTATCACAAACAGATATTAAAAAGGTACTGGCTTATTCAACTGTATCACAGTTGGGTTATATGTTTTTAGGATTAGGCGTAGGCGCTTACACTGGTGCATTTTTTCACGTATTAACACATGCTTTCTTTAAAGCGCTTTTATTCCTTGGTGCTGGTTCAGTAATCCATGGTATGAGCGGCGAGCAAGATATGCGTAAAATGGGCGGCCTAAAAAGCAAATTGCCAATTACCTTTTTGACTATGTTAATCGGTACAATAGCAATCTCAGGTATCCCTCCGTTTGCAGGGTTCTTTTCAAAAGACGAAATTTTGGCGCACACCTATACTTACAGCAAAAGCATGTATGCCATTGGTGTAATTACGGCTATGTTCACTTCATTTTATATGTTCCGTATGCTTTACCTTACTTTTTGGGGTAAATTCCGTGGCACACATGAGCAAGAGCATCACCTGCATGAATCTCCTGCATCAATGACAATTCCTTTAATTGTATTGGCTATTTTATCTGTAGTCGGTGGTTTTATCGGTGTACCGGAGTCATTAGGAGGTCATCATGTTTTAGGAGAATTCTTATCTCCGGTATTTAAAGATTCAGCAGCCATTTTAAAAGAAGTATCCTCATCAAATCAAACAGAAATAGTATTGATGGCGATTTCAGTCGTTGGCGCTTTAGCTGCATTGGCTTATGCTTACGTAAGATATGTTAAGAATGCTCATGTGCCTGTTTCTGACGAGGAAGAGCGTCCGGCATTGGCAAGTTTATCTTACCACAAATTCTACATCGACGAATTATACGATACTATTATCCGCAAACCATTAGATTTTCTGTCAGATTTCTTCTACCGAGTAATTGACAAGTTAGGTATCGATGGAATTGTTAATGGTATAGGCAAAGGCACTATGGAATCGAGCAAAGGTTTGCGTTTATTGCAGACCGGTAATGTTGGGTATTATATTTTTATGATGGTTGTGGGTATCATTTCCATCCTGTTTTACATTGTATTTAAAAAGTAAAGAACGATTAGCGTTTATAATATAAAATGACGGTCAGTATTTTAATTTTTTTACCGGTAATTTCGGCTCTCGCTGTTTTACTATTTAAGAACGGTGCAGCAAAGCATGTAGCGTTAGCTTTTTCAGTAGCTGAATTAGCATTAGCAGCCATATTTTTAAGCAAGTTTGTACCCGATGCATCCATACAGTTTGCCGTAGTGGCTCCCTGGATCCCTAAACTGGGCATCTACTTTAACGCAGGCATTGATGGTATAAGCATGATAATGATATTGCTTACCACTGTGTTAGTTCCATTAATTATTTTAACAACCTACAAACACGAATATAAAAATGCCAATGCTTTTTATGCATTAATTCTGTTTATGCAAGCCGGCATGCTGGTTGTATTTACAGCACTAGATGGTTTTTTATTTTATGTAGGATGGGAAGCAGCCTTAATTCCAATTTACTTCATCTGCTCGCTTTGGGGTGGTGTAAACAGAATTAAAGTTACTATCAAATTCTTCATCTATACCTTCTCAGGTTCGCTGTTCATGCTGGTAGGTATTATTTATTTATACCTGCTTAGTCCAACAAAAACCTTTGATATTTCAGCATTTACTACTACCGGTGCAGTGGACGCCCACCACCAGGTATGGGTATTCTGGGCATTCTTCTTAGCTTTTGCTATCAAAATGCCACTGTTTCCATTCCATACCTGGCAACCAGATACTTATACCGAAGCACCTTCTGCAGGCACCATGCTGTTATCGGGTATCATGCTAAAAATGGGTATCTATGGTGTTATCCGCTGGATGATCCCTATTGCTCCACTCGGCTTTCAGAAATATGAAGGTATTGTAATTGTACTTGCCGTTATTGGTATTGTTTACGGTTCTATCATTGCATTTACACAAAAAGACGGTAAACGCTTAGTAGCTTATTCGTCTATTGCTCACGTTGGCTTAATTGCTGCCGGTATTTTCGGCTGGACAACCATGGGCCTGCAGGGTGCCATGTACCAAATGCTTAGCCACGGTATTAACGTTGTAGGCTTATTTTTTGTTTGGGATATCATCAGCAGTCGTTTAAATACAAGAGAAGTAAATGAACTAGGCGGTATAGCAAAAGTGGCTCCTAAGTTTGCTATTGCGTTTTTAATCATCACTCTGGGTACAGTAGCCTTACCACTAACCAATGGTTTTATTGGCGAGTTTATGTTATTGAACAGTGTTTTCCGCTACAATGTATGGTTAGTTGTTTCAGCTGGTTCAACTATGATATTTGGAGCTGTTTACATGCTGCGTATGTATAAAAAAGTAATGCAGGGTGAAACTAATCCCTTAACTGCACTATTTGCTGACATCAGCGGTTCTGAGAAACTGGTATTGGGCATTATATGTGCCTTAGTAATAATTATGGGTGTTTATCCGCAACCTATCCTTCATATTTCCGAAGCAGCGGTTAATAACCTGGTTCAAACGGTAAATACAAAATTTGTACAAGTAAAATAATGAGTACTTTAATTATCATATCCACCTTACCCATTATACTATTGTATATTGGTTTATATAAAGCTCAAAAGGCATTATTGCCCGTAACCATTATTGGTTTACTTGTTGCCCTTGGTTTAGCAATTGCACAATGGAATAACAGCGCACAGCCTATTTATCATGGTATGATGCTGTTTGATAACTTCTCAATAGCCTTTTCATCTATAACTATTATATCAACCATACTGATTATATTTTTATCAAAAGGCTATTTTGAGAAAATAAGCAGCCATATTGCTGAATACTATGCCATTATGCTATTTTCGTTAGCGGGTATAATTGTAATGGTATCGTTCTACAACCTTACCATGCTGTTTATTGGTATTGAGATTATGTCTGTTAGCTTATACATCTTAGCTGGTATCAAAAAGAGCGATTTCGCTTCAAATGAGGCTGCTTTAAAGTATTTCCTAATGGGTGCATTCTCTACAGGTTTCCTTTTATTTGGTATAACATTGCTTTACGGAGCATCAGGCTCGTTTAACCTGGAGGCTATCCGTAATTACGTAGTTGAGCATCCGCGCAACATCGATCCAATGTTTTATACCGGTCTTTTGTTGATTATAGTTGGCCTTTGCTTTAAAGTAGGTGCAGCACCTTTCCATTTCTGGACGCCAGATGTGTATGAAGGCTCTCCTACCCTAATTACTGCATTCATGTCAACAGTAGTTAAAACTGCTGGTTTCGCTGCTTTCCTTCGCTTATTTACTTCTTGTTTTGCTCCTATAGCTGATTTCTGGGTGCCAGTTTTGTTGGTAATAACCATTATCACCCTCTTCATTGGTAATATTACTGCCCTTTATCAGCAAAGCTTTAAACGTATGCTTGCATTTTCAAGTATATCACATGCCGGATATTTATTATTCGCCATAGTAGCCTTAGGAGCAAGTTCAGCAAACAATGTTTTTATTTATGCAACTGCATACTCTATTGCTTCAATAATTGCTTTTGGCGCTTTAATACTTGTTCAGCAACAATCAGGCAGCGACAATTTTGAGAGCTTTAACGGCTTATCAAAAAAGAATCCATTCCTGGCGTTAGTATTAACCATCGGCATGCTTTCACTGGCAGGTATACCGCTTACAGCTGGATTTATTGGTAAATTCTTTATGTTCACCGGCGCATTAAAACAATATCAGGTGTTATTAGTAATCCTGGCTGTTATCAATGCCATTATCAGCATCTTCTATTATTTCAGGGTGATTATAGCCATGTATTTTAATGATGCTGATCGTGCCGAGCTCACAATTCCAGTTTATTATAAATTTGTATTGGGCTTATCTGCTATAGTTACCATTTTAATCGGTATTTATCCGGGCTTTATATCAGGACTTATTTAATTCTGTAACACCGGTATTACAATTTCATTTAATATTTGTAGTTTTACGGATATAGTGAATGGATAATTTTTGGGAACATTTTCAAAATTTAACGGACGCTCAATCCATCATAAGCTTAGGGTTTTACTTTTTGCTTATTGTTGTTTTTGCTGAAACCGGGGTGTTTTTCGGTTTTTTTTTACCGGGAGATTACCTGTTGTTTATGTCTGGGCTGCTTTGTTCAACGGGTGGCTTTGACATATCAATATACACGCTTGTATTATCACTAATCGCCGCTGGGATATTAGGAAACTTTACGGGCTATTGGTTTGGCTACCGAACCGGCCCCTCATTATTCAGTAAAAACAATTCCTTTTTTTTTAAACGGCATTATGTTGAGCTGGCCGAAGAATTTTATGCCAAATATGGTGGAATGGCAATAGTTTTAGGTAGATTTTTCCCTATTGTTAGAACTTTTGCACCTATCTTTGCAGGTATAGTAAAGTTAGATTTTAAAAAATTTACTATTTACAATATTATTGGCAGTGTAGCCTGGGTGACTACTTTTACTTTGGCTGGATATTTTTTAGGTAGAAAGTATCCACAATTAAAGGATTATCTTGAATACATTGTCATTGGACTAATAATAATAACAACAATTCCCCTGATTTTTGCTTTTGGAAAACGAAGACTGCAAAACAGGCAGAATGTTAACGAACTAAAATAATATATAATAAATGAGTACACAGCATCCATGGCACCAGGTTTCTCCGGGTGACAATGTTCCAGAAATTGTTCAGGCTATCATAGAAATTCCAAAGGGCTCAAAAGCCAAATATGAAATTGATAAAGAATCAGGCTTGTTAAAGCTTGATCGTGTTTTATTTTCGTCAGTAATGTATCCAGCAAACTATGGTTTCATTCCGCAAACTTATTGCGATGATAATGATCCATTGGATATCCTTGTACTTTGCTCAATCGATGTTTTCCCAATGTCAATTATCGAAGCAAAAGTAATAGGTGTAATGCATATGGTTGATAACGGCGAACAGGATGATAAAATCATCGCGGTAGCAAAAAATGACATGTCAGTAAACTACATCAATGATTTGAATGAGCTTCCTCCGCATGCAATGACCGAAATTGTTCGTTTCTTTAAAGATTATAAAAAACTTGAAGGAAAAAATGTTACTATTGAACATCTTTTAGGCATGCGTTATGCCCACAAAGTGATAAAAGAGAGTTTGGAATTGTACAAGTCTACTTTTCCTGTGTACCAATAATTAATTTATGGGCCCTGATCTTGAAATAAACGGTTTATATCTCTTCCTCACCTTTTTCCTGGTTCTGTTAAACGGCTTTTTTGTAGCTGCTGAATTTGCAATGGTACGTGTTAGGGGCTCGCAGATAGAAATCAAAGCAAAATCAGGCAGCCCTGTGGCAAAGGTAGCCCGCAGTATAATGCATAATCTTGATGGTTACCTTGCTGCCACACAGCTTGGGGTAACCATTGCTTCGCTTGGTTTGGGTTGGGTTGGCCAGGAAGTAGCCACTAAATTAATGCTCAACCTGTTTTCGTTATGCGGTATAGTAATTACCTCAAGTTTTATTATTAATACCAGCCACGTAGTAGCGTTTGCATTTATAACCATTTTACACATTGTATTTGGCGAACTCGCACCAAAATCAATAGCCATACAAAGATCTGTACGCACGGTAATGACCATTTCGTTGCCGCTGCGTTTCTTTTTTGTGGTTTTCAGGCCATTAATATGGATGTTAAATGGTTTTGCCAGTCTTGTTTTAAAAGTGATAGGTATTAATCCGCTACAGGGCGAAACAAGCCACAGCTCTGAAGAACTCCAGTACCTGCTTGATCAGGGAAAACAAACGGGGGCATTAGACTCAACCGAGCACGAGCTTATTCAAAATGTATTCGATTTTAATGAGCGTGTGGTTAAAAATATCATGGTACCCCGTACAAAAATATCCGGGGTTGATATCCATACTACCCGCGAAGAGCTACTTGAAGTTGTAATAACAGAGGGCTATTCACGTATGCCGGTTTATGACGATGTTATTGACAGGATAATTGGTATAGTACACGCTAAAGACATACTACCCCTGCTTGCCCGCAATGAAGAGATTGTTTTAAGAAACATTATCCGCAAACCCTTCTTTATTCCTGAAACCAAAAAGATCAATGATCTGATGGCCGAGCTGCAACAAAAACGCATACAAATTGCTATAGTTCTTGATGAATTTGGTGGCACTGCCGGTATGGTAACGCTTGAAGATATTGTTGAAGAACTTGTCGGCGAAATTCAGGATGAATACGATGAGGAAAAACCGATTGTAGAAAAAATCAACGATCGTGAATTTATTGTAAATGCCCTTGCTCCAATTTATGATGTAAACGGCCACTTGCCACACGACTTACCCGAGGACGGCGACTTTGATACCGTATCGGGCTGGTTGGGCGATATATTTGGTAAAATACCGGATGTTGGCGAGCAAAAAGAATCAAACGGCTATAACATTACCGTGTTAAAAAAATCAGATCAAAATATTGAATCGGTTAAGCTGGAATTGCTGATAAACGAAGAAGATGCTGTAGATTTACATTAATCTGCCATTTATGCAACTTTTTTATACGCCTGATATTGACCCTGCTAATGCTCATTATTTTCTGAATGAAGAGGAAAGCAAACATTGCATCAGGGTTTTACGCCTTGAAAAAGGCAATGAAGTGCAATTGATTGATGGCAAAGGCGGCTTTTTTACTGCGCTTATACAGGATGCTCACCCAAAAAGAACCATTCTCCAAATAATTTCTACCATTACAGCGTTTAATAAGCGGAACCATTACCTGCATATCGCCATGGCTCCAACAAAAAACATTGAACGCATGGAGTGGTTTTTAGAAAAAGCAACAGAAATTGGTATTGACGAAATAACACCTATAATCTGCCAGCGTTCCGAGCGTAAAGAGGTTAAAACAGATCGTCTTAATAAAATTATTACTGCCGCGATCAAACAATCCGTTAAGGCATATCACCCTGTTTTAAATGAACCAGTTAGCTATAAACAGTTTATCACCAAGTCTTTTGACGGCCAGAAGTTTATAGCGCATTGTGAAAATACTGAAAAAACAAATCTTAAGGCAGAATTGACCACCAGCAGAAGATATCTGATATTAATAGGCCCAGAGGGCGATTTTACTCCCGACGAGATTAACGACGCCTTGCATAATAATTTTAAAGCCATAACTTTAGGCGATAGCCGTTTGCGCACTGAGACAGCTGCATTAGAAGTTTGTTTTGAAGTAAACTTTTTAAACCGTTAATTCTGCTATCTGTGATGATAAAGAAAGTTGGTTATATAATTTCCGCCTTTGTTTTAGTTGCTTTTATCAGCAGCTTTAACATACCGCCTACTTACAAAATGGCCAAGCTTAAATATAATGGCGGCGGCGATTGGTATGGCGACAGGACCGCATTACCTAACCTCATAAAATTCTGCAACGAAAACTTAAAAACAAATTTCCAGTCGGAAGATGAGGTGGTTGACGTTGGCAGCGCCGAAATATTCAACTATCCTTTCATTTTTATGACAGGGCATGGCAACGTTATATTTTCTGACCAGGAAGCACGCAATTTAAGGAAGTATTTAACCGGCGGTGGCTTTTTACATATCGACGATAATTACGGCTTAGATCAGTTTATACGGCCGCAGATGAAGAAAGTATTTCCGGAGCTTGATTTTGTTGAACTACCCATTAATCATCCTATTTATCACCAAAAATTTAGCTTCCCTGCTGGCTTGCCCAAGATACATGAGCATGATGGCAAAAGAGCTCAGGGCTTCGGGCTTATTTATAAAGGCCGGCTGGTTTGTTTTTACACATATGAATGCGATTTAGGCAATGGTTGGGAAGATTATGGCACCTACGCCGGCGACACCCAGGAAAGTCGTTTAAAAGCCTTAAAAATGGGTGCAAACCTGATACAGTACATACTGACTCAATAAGCTATTATTGATTGACCCCGCCGGGTGATTATATAACAATTTTTAATACCTTGCTCTTACAATTATATTAACCTGATTCTCCATTGCTATGCACCAAATAAAAGTAAACAATGAATATAATTATGAGGTAGATAAAAATGAAAACGGCCTTGTAATAAACGGAGCCACTGTAGCTGCTGATATAAGTGCCCTAAATGAATCTACTTTGCATATTATTAATAAACTGCAATCATACAATGCCGAAATAATCAGCTTCAATCGATCCGAAAAAACGGCTGAAATTAAAATCAACAACAATATCTACAGTGTTACAGCAAAAGATCAGTTTGATATTTTATTGGATAAAATGGGATTAAGCAGTCTCAACAATGTAAAAGTAAGCGAGATAAAAGCACCCATGCCGGGCATGGTGCTTAAGGTTTTTGCAACAGAGGGTATGGAAATTAAAAAAGGTGAAAACCTGTTTGTACTCGAGGCAATGAAGATGGAAAATATTATTAAAGCCCCTGCTGACGTCACTGTTAAAACAGTTAAGATTAAGCCCGGCGACAAAGTAGAAAAAGGCCAGGTGTTGATGGTGTTTTAAGCTGATAAAAATTCATAAAACAGAAAAGGCGCTGATTTCAGCGCCTTTTCTGTTTTATTATAATCCTTAACTATATTATTGTTTTGGGTTAAAGTCTTTTGCTTTTTTAACACTATAGTGTGGTTTTCCCTCAGGATGAATTTCGGGAGCACCTACCAATGTCATTGCGCAACGGAATCCTACTTCGGCGCTAGCATCACTCTCATCCATAAAACGACGTGTTGCAGGGTTTAGCCAGAAAGCTAAATCGTTCCATGAACCACCTTTATAAACCTTTGAATGGTTATTCACTAATGTTGTATTACCATACAGGTAAGTATTAACAGTGTCACCATATCCTCTGAAATCGGGGCTGTAAGGTTTTCCGCTCAATGCATCTTTTTGCGGTGCTGGCAGCGTTGGTGAATTACTATTAGCTCCTACTGCTGCGCCTGCTGTAGCTGTGTTTGGCTGTCCTGCTGCGGCCTGAGCTTGTTGCAGAGCCATTGCATCAGCATATTTCATCTTTTTGTTTGATGCTGCTGGATCCTTAATAGGGCGACCGTATTTATCTTTTGCGTAGGTACCTTTAGATGCGTCAGATAAACGTTTGTTAGTAAATTCGTTACCACGGAATGGGTTAAAATCTTCAAAATCTTCAAATGATGATTGACGATAAGTATCCTGTACCCACTCATTTACGTTTCCGGCCATGTTATACAAACCAAAATCATTTGGCTGGTAAGATCTCACCGGTGCAGTAATATCAGCTTTATCATTCAAATAACCACCCACACCTGCGTTATCACCTGCACCACGTTTAAAGTTGGCTAAAATTAAACCACGTGTTGCTCTTTTTGCTGAACGCACACCCATGCCATTCCATGGATATATTTTGCCATCATTAATATTTTCAAACTGGGTATTTCCAATAAGCGCCAATGCAGCATATTCCCACTCAGCTTCTGAAGGCAAGCGGTAAGCCTGTTTCAATATACCATCTTCCATACGTGCAGGCCTAACCGGTGCTTTACCTTTTCCGCCAGCATCTGCTTTCGCATTAGGGCTAAGATCGGGCACCATTTTCTTTCCGTCAATTCCCTGGCCTTTATATTGGCCGTTCAGGTAAATATCTGTATTAAAAGGATCCTTACTTGTTGATGCAGGTTGAGCCGCACCTTTCTTTTTACCATTTAAATCTTGCCAGGTTACCAATCTACCTGTTTCTCTCAATATATTTTCGTTGGTACGGTCAGTTCTCCAAACACAATAATCCTGAACCTGATCCCAACTCACGCCAACAACCGGATAGTCATTAAAAGCAGGGTGTCTTAAATAATTGTCTACGTAAGGTTCGTTATATGACAATGGTTTACGCCAAACCAAAGTATCAGGCACCGCATTATAATACAATTCATGATCATCAGGATAAGTAGAACTTATCCAGTGTAAATAATCCAGCCAGTCTTGATTAGCAACCTCTGTTTCGTCCATATAAAAAGATCCAACAGTAACTCTCCGACGCACATTGTTATAGTCAAATGTAACATCCTGATTAGCGCTGCCCCCCATTACGAAAGTACCACCTTCAATAGGTATAAGGCCGGGTCCGGGCGACGGATGGGTCTTTCTAAACTTCTCATAACCACCTGTTTTCTTGTCGTTATAAGTAATTCCAGTCTTTTCTGACTTTTGTGGCTTACTACAGCTGCTCATTAGAGTTGCTGCACACAACAACACAACAGCAGTATTAGTAAAAAGTACTTTCATATTTTTACAATTATATTTAGAACGTAAATTTAAAACAATTTGCTATAAATGCCAGTTATTTTATCCAATTCTTTTAAGGAAACTAAACTTTTATAGGTCCTTTAACGGAAATTTAAGAAAATGAGTTTCATTATTCTTAAATTTTTTTACCTAAAAACTTATTTCTATAACAATACGTATTACACTTTAACAAAGCTTATTATTATTAAAAATAATAAACTAATTTGGCACAATGAAGTTGTTTTCTCTCCGAATCTCTATTTTTTTTATTTGCATTTTACTTCCGGCGCTGGTAATGTCGCAAACAACAGTTGTTTATCCTAATACCGAAGTACCGTTCTTAAATCTTACTCCCGATTCTCGTTCCGGAGCTATGGGAGAAGCGGGAGTTGCAATTTCACCGGATGTAAATGCCAACTATTGGAACCCATCAAAACTTGCCTTTCTTACCAATGATGATGATGTTTCTTTATCATACAGCCCCTGGTTACGGCAGTTAGTTCCGGATATCAGTTTATCTTATTTAAGTTATGCTCATAAAATTGACGACCGTAATTCTATCGGCGCATCAATTCGTTATTTTAATTATGGCACCGTTGCTCTTACCGACGTTTCGGCCAATAGCCTTGGTTCTTATACGCCAAGTGAGTTTCAGATTAATGGTTCGTTTGCCCGTAAATTTGGTGATGAATTATCACTTGGATTGACCGCAGGTTATATCCATTCAAGTTTTTCAAGCTCTGCAAGTACAGGGCAAAATGGTAATCCTGCAAACGCGGTATCGGCAGGAGTATCTTTATTTTATACTAAACAAACAGAAGAGTTTGGCAATGACGCCGTTTTTTCCTTTGGGACCAATATTTCAAATATAGGATCAAAAATTAGTTACGATACCGACGGTCCTAAATACTTTTTACCGACCAACTTAAAAATCGGGGTTGCTAATACATGGAATCTTGACGATTACAATCAGGTTACCTTAACTGTTGATTTTAACAAATTGTTGACCCCTACCCCTCCGGTACGGGATGCAAATGGAAATATCATTGCAGGTAAAGACGATAATATATCCGTACCCTCTGGGATTTTTTCTTCATTTTCTGACGCACCTAATGGTTTTAGCGGAGAGTTGCAGGAAATTACGGTATCGCCGGGAGTTGAATACTGGTATAATCAGCTGTTTGCATTAAGGGCCGGCTATTTTTATGAAAACGCCAACAACCCTGATAACCCTTACAAAGGTGGGGCACATTACCTAACGCTAGGTGTGGGTATGAAATACAACCAGTTTAACTTCGACTTCTCATACATAGCCGGCAACCAGCAAAATAGCCCGTTGGCAAATACCTTACGCTTCACGCTTATTGCTAACTTTGGTGGTTCAAGCAATCAGTATAAGAGATAATGGCAAAAATTAAAGTTGGGTTTGGGTTTGATGTTCATCAACTCAAAGAAGGACATCCCTTTGTATTAGGTGGAGTTAATTTGGAGCACCATAGTGGTGCCTTCGGTCATTCGGACGCTGACGTTCTATTACATGCCATTTGCGATGCTCTTTTAGGCGCTGCTAATCTGCGGGATATAGGCTTTCATTTTTCTAATACGGATAACCGCTGGAAAGGAATCAGCAGCCTTATTTTATTACAGCATGTAGTACAGTTATTAAAGGAAAAAGGCTGGGGGATAAATAATATTGATGCTATGGTATGTTTGGAAGCACCTAAAATAAATCCGCACATCCAGGCAATGCAAACCAATATAGCTGCGGCAGCCGGTATTGATCAGGAAGACATTTCCATTAAAGCAACTACTAATGAGCAATTAGGCTTTATAGGCCGCCAGGAAGGTGTTGTAGCTTATGCTGTTTGTTTGATTGAGAAGATCTGATAGATTGATCTGAACGGCTCAGAAGTAAATTATTTATACAAATAACAAAAGGGTGATTAATATAATCACCCTTTTGCTTTTCAGATTATTGCTCTACAGCCACATCTTTTTTGATAACCACATTACCTGTACGTTTCAATGCACCCCAACCACTCAATTCGCCTTTGAGGGCTTTGCGAACCGACTTAAACAATACGTAGTACATTAACTGACGCCAAATAAATCGTTGAGGAATAATGTAAACCAACTTCTTATAATCTTCCTTCTGCATCCAGAAAGCTATTATCGCTACCAAAAAGTCAATCAACACAAAGGCAACATAGTATATAAGTATTTTGCCAGGCTTGTCGCCAAATAATCCAATTATCATAATTAAATCGGCCAGTGGCGAAAACAAAGGAAGTATGATCTGGAAGATCAGGATATTAGGCATACCCAGCATTCCAAAAAACTTATATTTTTTATTGAACAACGCATCTTTATTTTTCCAGAAGCTTTGCATTACCCCAAAACTCCAGCGGAAACGTTGCTTCAACAATCCGTTGAGTGTTTCCGGCGCTTCGGTATAAGCAATTGCCTCTGCGCAATTTTTAACAATAAAACCTTGCTTTAAAATACGCATAGTTAAATCGCAATCTTCGGCCAGGGTATCGTAGGTAAAGCCCCCGGCTTTATAAATAGCCGACTTGCGGAAAGCACCGATAGCGCCAGGAACAACGGTAATACTGTTAATTAAATCAAAAGCACGCCTGTCCATATTTTGGGCAGTAATATATTCAATAGACTGCCACAGCGTAATGAAATTATTTTCATTACCCACCTTTACTGTTCCTGCTACCGCTCCTATTTCCTCATCGGTGAAATAGGTCATCAGGTGGTAAATAGCATCGTCCTTTAACTGGGTATCGGCATCAATACAAACAACAAATTCATTTTTTGCATGACTTATGCCAAAATTAAGCGCTGATGCTTTACCACCGTTAGGTTTGGTTAATACTTGCACCAAAGGATGATTACCGTATGCATTGTTTACCAAATCATACGTTTTATCTTTTGAGCCATCGTCTACAAAAATTATTTCGAACGATGGGTAATCCGTTTTGAGCAAACTTTCTATAGTTTTTAAAACAGTAATCTCTTCATTATAACCGGGAACAATAATGCTCACAGCAGGAAGCAGGCTTTTGTCAACTACCACCCTGTCTACCTTTTTATTTTCGGAGAATTGCCTTAACGCAAGTATGGCAATAAGAATTACCCTGCCAATTGCCAGGAAAATAGCCGATAAAAACAGGTACAACAAAAACCAGTTGCCATAAAAATAGAATTGGATAAGCAGGTTATATAACGAGCCCAATACGCCCGAATTAGCATCATCTTTTATGGGCGGCATCAGATCGGCCTTGGTTTTTCCTAAAACATCGGCTATGGTTGTAAATTTATAGCCATGGCTCTTAAAGAAGTGTATAATTTCGGGCAATGCCTTTACTGTTTCTTCACGGGTATCGCCTCCGGCATCGTGCAATAGCAACATGGAGCCGGCGTCTTTTTGTTTTATTACCCTGGCAATAATGCTATCGGCTGTTACACCCGGCTGCCAATCCCAGGGGTCAATAGATTCGCCTATGTTAATATAACTCTGCTTACGACTTTCAGCAACTGGTATTACTTCTGCTAACGTCTGCGGCTCGGCATCGGCATTAAATGGGGGCCTGAATAATATGGTACTTCTGCCGGTTACCGATTCAATCAGTTTCCGGGTGGCATTCAATTCCAGCTTTACCCTGTCAACGCTGATTGTAGAAATGTCCGGGTGGAAAAACGTGTGGTTACCTATTTCGTATCCCTCGTCATACTCCCGCCTAAGGATCTGAATATTTTTTTCGGCCATTGAACCCACCACAAAAAATGCGGCCGGAACATGTTCGCGCTTCAATATGTCTAATATTCTCGGTGTATAATCCGGATCAGGACCATCATCAAAAGTTAAAACAATTTTGCCTGGTGCATAACCGTATTTCCTTATCACGTAACGGGTGGGCAATTTTATATAATGCTGATTGGTGATAACAAAATTGGTTGTGTCCATGTGCACATCAATCTGTCCCGTAGTTGGTGTAGTTACCAGGTCGAGCACCTCGCCATCACCATCATAAAAGATTTTATTATTTAAACCGACTGAGGTTAACCGTTTAATATCAATACCTGTTTTCCTCAGCGAATCTATCGCCAAATTCTTCTGGAAGAAAGTCCACAAACGTGGATCCTCAGCGCCAAGTCGCCACAAGGCCACGCCACCAGTTGCCCAATCATCGGCCATGCGGATAATGTTAAAATTGGTTGCAGCATCGGTAAAATAAACGGTATGTTCTAAGCTGTCAAGGTCAAAATAATTATAGTGCAGATTAGCAGAAGTTGGATCAAATATGATTTTGCTTTTATTTTGCTGCGCTATACTAATGGCCTGTGCATAACCCATCGGTTTACCAACGCTGCTTTCGGGCCAGTCATAAGCACCGCCTGCAATGGTTAAGATTACCTTTTCACTTGGAATGCGGGTACAAATGTTATCCAAAATCTCTTCAACCCAATGTTGATTTGAAAGATCGCCGGCATTACTTCCTTCGTTGTGCTGGTCAATGGCCATTACAAACAAAAAGTCGTTAATGTGTTGCAGGCGCTCCAGATTAAAGGCGTCATCATCCGGGATTACGTTTTGGGTAACCAAAAAGCCCTTAGGATGCAGTATAGAATAAAGGTCATTTTCAAAAGCAATATAGTTTTTGCTGTTGATATCCTTCATTTCATCAAAATCAAGGTTAATACCATTAAACTTGTACCTTGTTAACTGTTTCGCTAAATTGTTGATGAACTGTGTGCGAAGCTTTTTATTTTTAATAATACGCTGCACGTCTTTGCTATCATAACCACCTTTTTCGTTGTTATAATTAACATAATTTGAAAGAGTTATTAAAACCGGCTTTCTGTACTTACGATTCAGGTTTATAAGGCCTGTATCAATATTGGCAACCATGGTATCCCGGCCAGGTGATATAAAAAGGCCCTCACTTACAATCATATCCAGCTTTGATATGTACTGCTGTAGTGAATTATAAGCTTGCGGTTCCCAGGCCCTGTAAAATCCGGCGTTAATACGGTCTTTATTATTAGGGCGTTTTAACTGGTGCAAATGACGGGTATGCGCCAATTTTTGAATCTCGTCCTTATCAATTTTAAAGTCTTTGTATTTTTTTGATTTTTTTAAGTTCTCGAGCTCCTCTTTGGTTAGTTTTTTGGGAACCGGGTTCAAATTGGGGAGACTTGGATATTGCTTGGAAGTTACCGTAACAATAGCGGCAAGCACACTGCAAAAAAGCACTATGATTAAGGCACGGCTAAGCCACTTAAAACGTATCCATCTACCTGGTGTGTCAGTTTGAAAAACCTGTTTATCAGCCATTAAATTCTTTTAAATAAAGTATTATTCAGGTATAAAGGTTACCGAAAAAGGATTGTTATTATTTATGTGTTTTGACTTGTTCTATTGCCGAAAAATCAACACCGCACTTGCAATTGCTGCCACAGCTTTTTTTTTCAAATAAGTTTTTATACATCATTCTGCCCACATAAAATATGGCTGATGCAAAAAGTATGACTATTATAATTAGTTGAATATTCACGTCACAAATTTAATACAATTTACATATATACGTATGGACAATTAAAATAGTATTTGGTTTAGGCTGTGAAAGAGTCAAGAATTGAGAGTCAAGAGCCAAAAGTCGTGAGTCCTTAGTCGAGAGCCGAAAAGAATTAGCTATCTTAAAATTCACAATATTGTTTCTTGATTCTTATATCTTGTTTCTTGGCTCTTATCTTCACCTTTCCTGTAAACTTAAAACTGCCTGGTTTAAAAAATTAGGTATCATGGTTTGGTTGGTATGTGTAATCTTATCAGGGTCGTCAAGATGCTCCAGCATCTCGTTATATTTATCAAGACCATGCTCTTTTACCACCTCTTGTTTCTTTTCCTCTTTTTTCAATGTTTCACGTATGCCGTTTACTGTAGCTTCCGGATGGAACTGAGTTGAAAAAAAGTACTCGCTAAAACGAATAGCCATCATGGCCCTTGGAAAATCAACATGTGGACGCTCCTTTTCAATGGCCAGTAATTGCATGCCCAAATCAGTAAACCTTTTTTCATTTGGGTTGATGACCTGCCACAACCGCGAATCTAAAGCATAAAAAGGATCGTCCATATTTTTAAATACAGGTTCATTAACGGCGGCATGTGTTTGATGAACCGGCAATACGCCGTAAGAAGCTGAATGACGCATATTTATGTCACCAAGCTGGTATTTGCGGCACATTAACTGAAATGAGTGGCAAACAAAAAGGACATGTTTTTTTTGATTAGCATTAGACAGATTATGATCCTCTAGCCTGTCAATCAATCCAAAATACTTTTTTTCCCATTCCGAGCCTTCGCTCTCTAAAGGATCCCCGGGGCCGCCGCTTGAAATATAAATATCAAAACCGACGTCGGGCACTTCTACTTTTTTCCGGATATCAAAAACTTCATAACTTAAATTCAGGTTATTTTGAATTTTATAGCGATCCAATATCTGCATAAAGCTGTCTATTGCGCCATTTTCAATACCGTTGTAAAGATCAAGTATAGCTACTTTTACCGGCAGCTTTGAGATTTGAGTCATCAGTTAATAAATTCCGTTTAGCAATTCTGCTGTAATATAATCAACAACACCAGTAAAATTAAAATTTTGCTGATAAACTGTTAAATTATTGTGATTCTTACCACCGCAATGGAATAATATTAATGATTGAGGGCAGCTATTGCGAACTTCCAGTGCTGAAATTTATTAAATAAGGCTTTAACCTAATACCGCTTACATTTCTAAATCCATCGCCTATTACAATTTGATAACGTTGATTGGATTTAAGTTCAACTTCAAATGTTGCCATTTTGCCATCATCCGAGAAACCTATAAAACGTTTAATTTTAAGCAAGTTATTTACGCCCAATGGTCCTAATTCAAAATTCCTGAACAGTTTATTCATTGGGGATGAAAATTCAATTGTTATTTGGCTAACACCAGGATTTACATCGGCTGCGTTATTTTTAAATTGTTTAATGCTCACAACCGTTGGCCTGTTTGCCTCATATTCACTTTTGTAAACGTCAACGGTTTTCTCAAAATATCCAGATTGATTAACAAAGTTGTCCAGCGCGCTTTCATCATTATAATTGAGTTCGATCATCTCTTTGATGGCTTGCTCTTTATCATTTGCATGGTTGTAATAGTCCTTGCAAATGGCATACCCCACATAGTAACCCATATCCCGCACTCCAAATTCATTTTCATCATTATTATACAGCCAAAACCCAGGTGAAGAATTAAACATTTGTGTCGCAAAAACTTGTTTAACGCTGTCTTCATGACTTTCGCCGTAAATTACAGCCGGCAAAGTTGAATGCTGATTAGTGGCTTTTTCGGCCATAAACTCCGCCACACCTTCTAACACACTTTGTGCCAGCAAATTATTACCTATTGTTGTTTTTTGCTGCGTGTGTACATATTCATGAACGTTTGTAAAAACCACTATGTTAATAGGATCACTTTTAAAAAAGTTTTTTAACTGCTTAAAATTTGCCGGTAACTCATCGGCTACGGTATGCTCGTCGGCCAGGGCTATTTCGCTCCCGATTAGCACCATACTATCTAATGTAGTACCAACTGATTTCAGCGCCCCTATTGTGAAATAAACCTTTGCGGGTTTTAAAGCGGGATATAGCGCTTTTAGTCTGGCGACATTGGTCGCAATTTCATTCGAAAAACCGCTCGCTTTAAGTGTATTGGCTCTGATAGAGTTCCAAAAAAGCGGATAATTGTTAATAGCGTCAATATAAGATTTGCTGGTATAATCCTTTACCTGCATCATGGCTTTTAACCCGGGCGTACCTTTATCAATAAATAATTTATTTAAGTAATCGTATTGCGCAGCGCTATCCTTTGTTGTCGTTATCTTGTCAAAGGCTATCCAAAAATTATCAATATCAGTAGTAACAATCAGAGAGTTGCTATGCTGCGCGATGGCTTTGCCGAATATAAAAAATCCGAGAATCAGAATAGAGGCTACTTTTTTCATACCGGTATAAGACACATCAAAAAACGGATGGTGACATTAAAGTAGTAAATATTTTGAAACAAGTATTTACTAAAATAACCAGCAGCCACAAATCATTTCAATATCAAAAGATTTGTAAGCAGCTTAAAACAATTCTATTTTTACGGCATGCATCATCCTAAAGAAAACCCGTGGAAAATTACTGGCGAAAAAGTTGCTTATGATAATCCATGGATCAATGTAACCGAATACCAGGTTTTAAATCCATCGGGAAATCCCGGCATATATGGTAAGGTTCATTTTAAAAATTTTGCTATTGGCGTTTTACCTCTTGATAATGATATGAATACTTACCTGGTGGGCCAGTACCGTTTCCCACTGGAGCAATACAGCTGGGAAATGCCCGAAGGCGGTGGTCACCTGGACCATGATCCCATTGAATCGGCTAAACGCGAACTGCTGGAGGAAACAGGATTAAAGGCAGCTAACTGGACAGAAATACAGCGCATCCACCTGTCTAATTCAGTAAGTGATGAACTAAGCATTTTATACCTTGCCCGCGGCCTGGAGCAATTTGAAGCCGAGCCGGAAGAAACAGAGCAATTGGTTGTACATAAATTACCATTTGAAGAGGTATATCAAATGGTTTGCCGTGGTGAAATTACCGATGCAATGACTATTACGGCTGTTTTAAGGGTACGTTTGCTTATTTTAGAAAACCAATTATAAGTTTTATCCCATTTCCGAAAAAAACCTAACTTTGAGGCTTTTATGAGAAAGTTTTTAGGCTATATTTTATCTCCATTTGCCATTCTTGCATTCTTTTTGGTGCTGCTTGTATTTCAACCTATTCAGTGGGTTTGTTACAAACTATTTGGCTATACGGCACACAAACGGTCGGTCGATCTATTAAACCTTTGCCTGTTGCGAACCTTTAATATTCTGTTTAACAGGGTAATTTTCATCAACAATCAAAATTTACCTATAGGCCGCCCTATAATATTTTTGGCAAACCACCAAAGCCTGGGCGATATCCCCCCGCTTATTTACTATTTGCGTAAATACCATGCAAAGTTTATATCGAAAATTGAATTAACCCGCGGCATTCCTTCTATCTCGTTCAATTTGAAATATGGCGGTGGCGCAAATATCGACCGTCGCGATACAAGACAGTCAATAGCCGAAATCATTAAACTGGCTACGCGGATGAAAGAAAACAATTGGTCGGCAGTGATTTTCCCGGAAGGAACCCGTTCAAAAGACGGACAGGTGAAAAGTTTCCAGGTTGGTGGTATTGCTACGATGTTAAAAAAATGTCCCAATGCGCTACTGGTGCCCATTGCTATTAACAATGCATGGAAAATGGTTCAATATGGCTATTACCCGCTAAGCACATTTGAAAAAATGACCTGGACGGTTCTCGAACCTATAGAACCTAATGGCCGCCCCATGGAAGATTTGGTTTTAGAAGCTGAAAATAAGATAAAGGCATCTTTAAACCCCCTAACCCCCTGAAGGGGGAATTTTTGATTAGCATACCAACTTTCGTTTGATACTCCCCCTTCAGGGGGCAGGGGGGTTAAATATTCTTCCCATCAATAACTTTGAAAAATTCATCGCGATAGGTATCGCCTACCGGGATAATTTTATCGCCAATAAAAATCCGGCTGCGTTCAATACTGTCAATTTTATTGATGGATACGATGTAAGACTTGTGTACCCGCATAAAGTTTTTCGCCGGCAGGGCATCTTCCATCTTTTTCATATTCTGCAGGGTAATGATACGTTCAGCAGTGGTAAAAATGGAGATATAGTCTTTTAGGCCTTCTATAAAAAGAATATCGTTTAAATACACTTTCTGTATTTTATGCTCTGTTTTAACAAAAATAAAATCGCTTAGAAAATCCTGCTGTGGCTTTGGTGCAGGCTCTGGTTGCAATGGCTTGGCGGCAGGTTGTAAAATGCCCTGTGCTTTTTGTACCGATTTAAAAAAACGATCGAAAGCAATAGGTTTTAATAAATAATCAATCACATCCAACTCATACCCTTCCAGCGCATATTGAGGATAAGCCGTTGTTAAAATAACTTTGGCCTTACCGTTAGCTATACGCAGAAACTGGATGCCCGTAAGCTCGGGCATTTGAACATCTAAAAAAACCAAATCAACATTGCCTTCCTGTACCAAAGTCAGCGCTTCAATGGGGTTGGTTGTCGCCTTTATTAACTGCAGAAATGGAATCTTGGAGATATAATCTTCCAAAACATGCAGTGCCAAAGGCTCATCATCAACAATAATACATCTGATCATCTTATAAAACTAATGACAATTCAACGGTATAAGTGTCCGTTTCATCGCGTACATCCAAATTATATTTACCGGGATAAAGCAAATCCAGCCTCCGCTTTACATTATTAAGCCCTATGCCACCAACTTCATCGCGATTGTTACGATGCTTTTTGTTTTGCATATAAAAATGCAGGTGCGAATCTTCCACATCGATCAGCAACCTGATGGGTGTTAAAGCATTATTTGCCACCCCATGCTTAAAGGCATTTTCAATAAAAGCAATAAGTAATAATGGTACAATTTGCTGGTGCTCAACCTTCCCTTCTACCTTATAGTCGATATAAGCCTTATTCCCAAATCTTATTTTTTGAAGGTCGATATAATTCTGTAAATATTGCAATTCTTTTTCCAAATCAACCTTGTTATCGTTACACTCATACAGCATGTAACGCATAATTTCGGATAGTTTTAATATCGCTTCGGGTGTGGTTTCTGACCGTTGATAAGCAAGTGAGTAAATGCTATTTAAAGAATTGAACAAGAAATGTGGGTTGATTTGCGATTTCAAGAAAGCCAGCTCGGCGGTGAGCCGCTGATTTTCCAGATCGCGCTGAATGCGCTCATTCAAAAACCAATCGATAATAAATTTTAGTACCGCGCTTAAAAATAAAAAGATAAGGCTGGTAAAAACGGTACTTAAAAAATAAGACCCAAAGCTCACCGTTTCTCCCTTCATTCGTGTCAATACGATATCCTTGAAAATGAGTGCTACGCCATATTTGATAAACCCGTAAACCACAATGGATATTACTACCGATACCACATAAAAGCTGTAGCGCTTTTTATCAAAAAATAAGGGTATAAAAAGCAGATAGTTGAGATAAAATAAACTGATATTGATTGTAGGGTATAATAAAAATATTACCAACAGATCTTCGGTAGTAAATTTCTCATTGTTGCGGGCAACAACCAAAAAAAACGAAATCAGTACAATCCAAAAAAATATGTGCCAGAATATTTGCCAGCGTTGTTTCATTACACCTAAATTAATATTTTAAGCCGCTAAATGGTTATTATTTATATATAGTCGGCTGCTTTGTCGATGAACGGGCATTTAATTCCGACGAACGGGCGAATATGGGTAAACATCCGTTCATCTACAAATCCTGTGTGTTGGTCTAATACTTTTTAGCAGTAAAAAAAATAGAATTTCCTTTGTATCATCAAAATCGCAGAAGATGAAAAAGCTGATCACAAACTCAAATCCTTTTATAATGTTACTTGTTCCGGTATTATTCGCATTGATAATGGGTGTAAGCTACCAGTTCCAGCAAAAAAGAGAATCAATAGTTGGTACTACCGTTCATGCAACATCATTATTTTACAAAGGCGTATCGCTGGTAAAAACAGTGTGTGCCGTAGCTAAAGAAAAAGTATGGTAATTAGTACCGAGGGCCTAACCTTTACCTTTGGCCATCAGCAGGTTGTAAAATCACTTTCGCTGAACGTTCCCGAAGGTAGCATTTATGGTTTTTTAGGGCCCAACGGTGCTGGTAAAACTACTACTATTAAATTACTGCTCAACCTGTTGCAAATGCAGGAGGGCAGTATTCGTATTTTCGATAAAGATCTGAAGAGTAACCGCATAGAAATTCTATCGCAAATAGGCTCATTAATTGAGCAACCTGCTATTTACGCTCACCTCACCGGAAAAGAAAATTTGCTTAACCGCGCTCTGCTTCTACAGGTGCCTGCATCACGCGTTGATGACATGCTTAAGCTGGTGCATTTAACTGATGCAGCGCATAAAAAAGCTGGACAATATTCATTGGGAATGAAACAACGACTGGGAATTGCGCTGGCCTTGTTATCAGATCCTAAACTGTTGATTTTAGACGAACCAACCAACGGGCTCGATCCCAATGGTATTATTGAAGTACGCGAACTATTGATAAAACTGGTTACAAAACATAATAAAACTGTTTTCATATCAAGCCATTTGCTGGCTGAAGTTGAGCGGATGGCCACCCACGTGGGCATTATCAACTACGGTGAGCTATTGTTTCAGGGAAGTATTAAGGATTTGGAGGGACTAAGTCAGCCATTGGTGCAAATTGAAACAGATAATACAGTTGATGCTGCTAACTTTTTAACCCGCAACCATTTTAATGTAACCGAAGTCAACGATCATCATTTTTTTACGCCCTATACCTCCAAACAACAAATGGGCGAAATTAATGCGCTGCTAAATAAAAATGGCTTTACTATTTATAGTATCAACAAACAGCAAAAAGATCTGGAGAAATTATTCCTTGACATTACCCAAACCGCCTAAGCCATGAAAGGATTTATACTATCATTTCGGTCTGAATTTTATAAAACGCGCAAAACAATGGGCTTTTGGAGTGCGGTATTATTGCCGTTAGTGCTTTGCCTATTATTGTTTATTGGTTTTTTTAATAAAAGCGATGAGCTTAAATCTTTACCGGGCATAATGCTTTGGCTGCGCTTTGCGGGTGTAATTTTAGGAGTGATGGGGTCATTACTGCTGCCAATGCTTATTATATTTATTGCTTACTCTGTAAACAGTATTGAACACAAGGCCGATACATGGAAAACATTGTTCAGTTTGCCTATATCAAAGCCGGCCGTTTATGCAGCCAAATATTTTTACGCCTTTTTTTTGGTGCTATTATGCCTTGCATTATTTGTGGTGTTTACCCTTGGCTTTGGTAACCTGCTAAGCGTTATAAAGCCCGGCTTAAAATTTAATGAGTACAATATTGCAGGAACCTTATCTCAATTATATTTCAAGCTGTTTCTTTCGTCGCTAGGCATATTGTCTATCCAATTTTTATTGAGTCTTTTATTCCGCGATTTTTTGAAGCCCATGGGGATTGGTTTTATCTGCACCATAACCGGCGTGATATTAGCAGCCAATAACTGGAAATATGCCTACCTGATTCCTTATTCGCACCCTATGCTGGGGCTAAAGGCATTGCAACAGCAAAAGGAAGCTCATGCAGGCACCATGCCACAAATTACGGTTGACATGCTTACCAAAGATACCTGGGTAAGTTTGGCGGTAGCATTAACGGTATTTATAATAGGATACTTTATTATTCTAAAAAAGAGCGTAAAATAGATATCAAACTGATAAACAATAGTTTATATATGTAATTTAAGCAAGCGTTCACGGTGTTCATTATGTTCACAGCGTTCACGCGTTCAAAAATGAACACCTGTAAAAACTTATCTCACCGGTTTCGGAAAAACAGGCAAACCTTCATGCCCATCAGCATCTACCGATTGTACTGCAAACAAGTAGTTATCTTTTGAATAAGCAAGCGTTACTGTTGTATCTGTAACATAAAATTTCTTTTCCCAGTAGGGGCTTATCGTTTCACGCATCAATACATAATAACCAACCGGTTTTTTACCGATGGCAGGAGCTTCCCATTTCAGGGTAGTTTTGTTGGTTAAGCCGCTGGTTACTATACCTACATTTTGTGGTTCGGCAGGTGCGAGGGCCAGGTTGGCTAATACCGACAGGTTCATTCGGGCTACTTTTTGCACGTAGTTAAAATCGACAAAGTCGGGCAAATCGCCATAGTCAATACCCTTTTCAGCGCGGATATCCTGGTGCTGTCGGGTAAAATCCTCATTCATCTCTGTAAACCGAACGGCTGTAAACCCTTGTTGCAAAAAGGGTACGTGATCGCCTCCACGCAGGTAACGATCGCGGCGGTAAATCAATTTCACATCGAGCTGATCTACATAACGTTCAGCAATTTCCTTTACGTAACGGGCCAATTGGCGCGATGGACTGTCATTTTCGCCTCCAAGGGCAATCAGACTCGCTATTTGTTTTTCGTTACCGGCAGCCATCGTTGGAATACCTTCGCTAAATACGCGAACACTACGGTTATCCTTCAAATCAGTTTCCATACCGTGGGTATTGCCCACAATATCGTTGTTCAACATGGCATCAACATTCCATTTTTCGACTTTAGCTCTTTTTGCCACATTTGACGAACCGTACAAGCCCTGCTCCTCACCTACCACCGCCATAAAAATTATAGTTGCCGGGAATGAGCGTTTGGCCATTACCCTGGCCAGCTCCATGGATACTGCTGTTCCGGAGGCATCATCATTGGCACCCGGTTCAACGGCATTAGCGTTCATTACATCGGTTACCCTTGAGTCATAATGCCCCGAAACGATATACACCCGTGTATCTTTTGGATCGGTACCTTTTAAAATAGCCAGTACATTTTTCAGGTGTACCGGGTTATCTATCCTTTCGCCTTTGGGCTGCGTAAAAGTATCAAACTGAACCGTCATCCTCCCGCCAGATTCAGCAGCATATTTTTCCATTTCGGCCTTTATCCAGTTGCGGGCGGCGCCGCTGCCTTCGGTTTTGCTGATGGTATCACTCAGGGTATGTCGTGTTTTAAAGCTTACCAGCTTCCGTATATTGGCTTCTATATTTTTGGATGACACGTCATCAACCATTTGTTTAATAGATTGATCCTGCTTTACAATGGTTTGTGCATCGGCCTGCAAAAAGAACAATGCGGGGATAAACAATAAAAGGTATTTCATAAATGTTTTTTATCTTGATTTTTATATTTCTTCTTCCTCCTGCATCACATCACCCACCTGTTTAAAATTGCTTTTCACAAAGTGGCACCAGTCGCATTCTTTTTTGCCGCAACCGGTATTAAAATCATGAGCCATAATTTTCTGATAAACGGTTGTTATCTGCCCGGTAACCGCTTCTGTATCTTCTGGCGTTATTATTATTTTTTCTTTGTGATATTCCCCCTCATCAACGGGCTCCACAAACTCAAACAAGGTGCTTACCACCTCCCAATCTAAAGAGTGGTCATTATCTATCAATATTTTATAAAACACCGCCTGGCGCCAGTAATCGCCCCCGTTGGGGTCTTCCTCATTTGGCCGTAGAAATTTATTTTTAGCATACTTTAATTTACCGGTCTTATAATCAACCACGGTAGCGTGTTTGCCTACAAACTCCACTTTATCCAGGTTACCTTTTACCGGTACACCTTCAACTTCAACATTTTTAATGCTGCGTTCGGTAACGGCAACTTTGTTCCATACGTGTATATTCTGGTTATAGTAGTCGGGTAAAATCTTTTCACCATAGTCCAACCGGAGTTTAAATTCTTCTTTGGTAAAAGAGTCGCGGTTACGATACATATACCAGCGAAACTCTTTCATAAAATCATCCGTTAATGGGAATTCATTACCATCATCCTTTAAATGCTTAAAGGCCTTGTTTAATGCCCAGTGAACAGCCTGTCCGAAGGTAGCCGAAGGACTTTTGCCGGATGGCACTCTGATTAAACACTGAAAATAAAACCGCAGCGGGCAATCCAGGTAATTACTTAAATGAGTAACCGATAGCGTATAGTTTTGTAGTAATTGATCGATGTAATTTTTATCCAGCAGCTCTATTTTAGGCTGATCTTTTTCGATAAACTGAATAGCCATAAATTCCAGCATGGCTCCCTCGCTTACTTTGGGGTATTGTAGTTTCAGATGCGTATCAGCCAATATTTCCCCAACAAACTGGGATGCTTCCTGATCCTTTCCGTTTTTATCGCGACCGGCAAAGGATATGGACAAACATTGCTTGGCACGGGTTAAGGCAACATAAAACAGTCGGCGTGCTTCTTCACGCTGGGCTATTTCATCATCAGGCGCTTGTGTTAAGGTATCGGGATAGCTGAAGCCATAATTTCGTCCTTTACTGTCCCATATTTTTTTGTTGGCACCGATAAGAAATACATACTCAAACTCCAATCCTTTTGAACCGTGAGCAGTTAAAAAATTGATACCGTTCTCCGAAAATATAACCTGATTCAGCTCCAGCCTTATTTTATTTTCTTTCATCAATTGAATAATGGCAATCAGATCCGCTAATTTAATTTCGGGATTTTTACGACTCTCATCTTTCAAAAAATCAAAAAAATTGGTGAGTACCTGCATATACCAGCCTTTATTGGGCTGCTGCATAATATATTTCAATATGCCCATTTTAGCTATCACCTGCTGAAAAAGCTGCTGCAACGTATTGCTGACAGAATATTTCAATAATTCATCAATATCATTAACCAGAAATTTCATTCTCCGGTCTTCAGCCGCGTCGAATAACCCTGGCTGGGCCGGTGTTTTCATCTGGCTGATGTAACGACGCAGCGAAGTTTTAGGCACACCATTGCGCGAGGTTGTAAAATTCTCTTGTGCAACGGCAACACTTGCTTTGGCTATTTCAATGGCCGGGATATCAAAAAAATCATAATGCAGAATTTCAAATAACAGTTCATCACCGCTATAAGGCGAATCCATCTCCATTGCCAGGTACCGCATAATATTGATGATCTTCTCGCCGAATGGCAGTGTGAAAATATCTATTTTACGCCTGGTATTAACGGCAATGTTTTTAGTATCCATAAACTGTACCAGGTCCTCTACCTGGCTATGGTTACGATAAATCACGGCAATTTCCCCAGGCTGGGTTCCTTTTTCCAAAAGATGTTTAATCTGCATGGCTACATCAACCAGTTCCTGATCGGGGTTTTCATACTCGTTGATAATAGGCGCCACTGCCAAATGATTAAAACGGGGATGAGCAGCCTGTAGGTTTTTATCGAGGGCCAACTGACTTGTTAAACGTTCGTGGTTGTTATTGATGAGCGCTTTTGATATATCCAGGATCTGTTGGTTGGAACGATAATTTTGCTTCAATACCACGGTGTGCAGCGAGCCAACATAATCATTCGCAAAATCAAGGATATTTTTCATGTTGGCACCCTGAAATTTGAAGATCGACTGATCATCATCACCCACTACAAAAACATTCGGGATATCCCAGTAATTAAGAATGAACTTCAATAGCTCATTCTGCGAGCCGCTGGTATCCTGAAACTCATCAACCAAAATATATTGATACCGCTCCTGATACCGGCGTAATAGTTCTTCATTTTCGCGGAAAGCCTTTAATACCCAAAGAATCATATCGTCATAATCATAACGACCGCGCTCCTTCATTTTTTTATCAAAATTTCGATACTCACTTACTGCTGCAAGCAGCTTTTTCATAGTATCATGCGCCTTATCAATTTCGCGTTGATTAGGGTCGCCAGCCTTAATTCCTTTAGTGGCATTTGCCCGTTTGTAAAAAAAGCCATCACGTAAATGCAGGTCCTCTAAATATTCGTTTACTGCGGTGTTTATAAGCTCCTCGTTCCAATCCTCTTTTTTCATAGTCGAAAAAAGATCTTTCAAACGCGGGGCATCATAATAAATTTCGCCGGTAAAACGCTTTAATAGGTGGTCGTTTGGAAATTCATCTACCAACTCCCTGAAAAGCATCGCTGATTCTAAATCTGATAATGCTTCGAGATTTAGTTTGCCAAAATAGTCCAGATTTTCCTGAATAATTTCATTGCAAAAAGCATGGAAGGTGTAAATGTTTACCCGGTAAGCATCGGGGCCAATAAACTCAAAAAGACGCTTGCGCATAGCCACAGCACCGGCATCGGTATAGGTTAAACACAAAATTTCATGCGCATTGGCATCGGTTTCTAACAATATTTTACCAATGCGGGCAGCCAATATCTGTGTTTTACCGGTGCCGGGACCAGCAATTACCAGTACCGGGCCGTCCATTTGATTAACGGCAGCTAATTGCTCAGGGTTTAACTGCGCTAATGCCTGCTGAAATTTCTCGTTGTATTTATTGGGGGTAGATTCCATGAATTAAATGTAATAACTATAAAAAGTCAAACGGTGTAGTATGCCACACAATAAGCTTTATGGTAACAATAAATTGGCATTGTAAAGGTGCGCAATTTTTAAGTATGGTAACGCTCCCGGCTCGTTCCGATGCTCAATTAGGAACATCTTGTCTCAACTTTTCACAATTGCCCTCATCGGGTAAAACTCATAGGTATTTATTTTAATAGCCGGATCTTTTGCAATAAATGTCTTAACCTCATCGTCACTTTCAGCTTCTATTACTCCCAATCCGTAAACTTCTTTGGGGTCAAGTACCGGTCCAAAAACAACTACTTTTCCTTTGTCCATTAAAGCCTTCCAATAAGCTACATGTTGATGCATAACCGCCCTCTCTTCGTCAGTCATATCCTGCGCAAAGCTTGGGCGATTGGGAATAAGTTTCAAAGCATAATACTTCTTATCCATGACTTTTATTATTAAAGATAACGGATTTAGGTGAGTTTTGCCAAGGCAACTATGTCTTTAACATCTATAATTTTTTTATCGTATCCAAAACGAGTAATGTTGATCATAGCCAAGCCCAGTTCGCCCAGCGTGCTTACAAAGTTGGGAAATACAGTGCGAAAAAAAGGATACATCCAGCTTAAATATTTATAGTAAGGCAAAACATTTTTTAACCCTTTTGTGGGATGCATATAACCGGGTCTGAAGGCAAATACCTGTTTGAAGGGCAAACTCATCAAATCGTTTTCCGTTTTTCCTTTTACCCTCGCCCACATCGAACGGCCTTTTTCGCTACTGTCGGTACCGCCTCCCGAAACATAACAAAAAGTCATATCGCGGTTTAATTTACTAAGCGTTTGGGCTACATGCATGGTTAACACATAGGTGAGTTTATAGTACTCAAATTCCTTCATCCCAACCGATGAAACTCCCAGGCAAAAATAGCAGGCATTATATCCGGAAAGCTGATCTTCAATAGTTGAGAGATCATAAAAATCAAGATGTATAATTTCTTTTAGTTTTGGATGAACTACCCCGCAAGGCTTCCTGTTGATTACTAAAACCGATTCCACGGCCGGGTGCAGTAAACATTCGTGCAATACTCCTTCGCCAACCATTCCGGTTGCGCCGGTAATTATTGCTTTTATCTTCGTGTTATTTTCCATGGTATTTGTTTTAGCGGGAAAAGAAAATAGCGATATGGGCAATCCATATCGCTACGTAATTGTACAAAAGAAAGCTAAATTTTCAAAAATGTGCTTCTTGCAACCCGTATATTTAATTATAACCAAAAACTATAGCCTATATCAACCGTACCGGCGCCGGCATTATTTTTTCCGTTTGCGGTTCCTTTTTGAATGTTAAGAAAGCCATAGTTGCCGCCACCTTCTACAAAAATGTAACTCTTTTTAAGCTTGTAAGCAAAGCCGACATTGCCTTCAAAACCTAAGTTTACTGTATGTAGCTGATCTTTAATATTCTGGTCGTTATTAAACGATTGTGGGCCAACGGGCAAAGACTGCGTACCGCCAGGGTCTGTATAAAAATTACTTGACCCTGTAGTAATTTGATGCGCATATACCAAATAACCCAAAAACGGACCTGCATCAACATAAAACCTGAATGGAGATGAGTGAATATTCCAACCAAATTTTGCCAGAATAGGTAACATCAGGTAATTTAATTTGGCAGTACTATTATAATTTGCATAGAGATAAGTGGGTGACTGACCCGGCGGGTACATTGCCGCAAACGCTGCCGGGGTAGGGAAAGCTTGCAAGCCATCCTTTTTACCACCCTGTGATGAGTATTCGAGCATAGGTTGGATGGAAAACAAATCAGAAAATTTAAATTCAGCAAATATACCGGCGTCCACACCTTCCCGTGAGCTATAACCCGTATTAAGCGGATTTTCGTTGCTGCCGCCGGCGCTAAGGTTGGGGATACTGAGCCCGCCTCTTACACCCAACGCTACATTTTGCGCATCAGCTTTAAAAAAAAACAAAGTAAAAAGTAAGATAAATGAGTAAAAAATTAATTTCTTCATGATTTAAAGGTTTGAGAGTTAAACAAAAAACACTTAGAAAAGAAAAATTATTAACGTAAGTTAACAATCATTATACACAAATAAAATTACTAATAGTTTTGATTATCAGCCGGCTGCAAATATTACATAGCTATGAGAAACAGTTAAACACTCAACTATTGGTTAAAGCCTCAGTCCTAAACCAGTTGTGAACAAAGAATTCACGGTTACGGGCAGTCTTCCTTCGGGCTTCATTTGCCTGGTTATCACCTTTACGGCGGCGCGTTGTAAATCGTCGGTCATTTGGTAGCAGGCCAGCAATGCTCCACATTTTTCAATTCCGGGTAGTCCGGCTATAGTATACGCGTTGGCGAAAACGGTGATAACAGCTTTATTATTGGCTGCAACTGAGCTTATAAAATTTTTAACGGTATTGCTATAATCCAGTTTACTGGTAGGGCGCAGGCGGGTATCGTTTATACTTATATATACCTGGCTAAATTGTTGTAAAGTTTGCAGTAATGCCTTTAATTCGCTTTCGGGGGCATCTTTCCCTACTGTAAATAGATTGCTGATTGGATATGCCCTGGCCATTTCCTGCTGGAAAACGGTAGGCTTATCAACTCCAATACTTACAATAGCAGTCCGTTGCAAGGCATCCATCTGTAATGAGGTGCCGGTTCCTTTTAACAGTGTCACTGCCGCATCGCTCAACTGCTGCACCAATTCGGCTGTAGCCGGGCGATTAAGATCCCGAACTAAATTATCGGTCGAGACCTCCTCGTATTTATTTAGGCCAGCCCAATATTTGGCAGCCAGTATTTTTTTTACGCGGGCGTTAAATTCTGCTTCAGAAATTTGATCCCTGCGTACCACCTTGCGGATAAGCTTTATAGCCAGCTCTGAATTTTCAGACAGCTCAATAACATCATTTCCTGCCAAAAACGCTTTTACGTCGGCTTCTCCTTTAGGGAAGTATCTGGTAACGGCTTTCATCTCCATCGCATCGGACACTATCAGTCCTTTAAAATCTAAAGAGTCTTTCAGCACGCCGGTTACAATTTTTCTGGATAAGGTTGAGGGCAGTTTTTTTGTACTGTCCAACGCTGGTATATCCATATGTGCAATCATCACACCGCTGATGCCGGCTTTTATTGCCTCGCGAAAGGGATATTCTTCCAATGAATCCAATCGCTGGCGGGTAAATGGCAATAAAGGCAAATCAAGATGCGAATCGACATTGGTATCGCCATGACCTGGGAAGTGTTTTGCGGTGGTTAAAAGTCCGGCATCCTGCATACCTTTCATGTAGGCTATACCTTTTGCGGCTACGTTATATTTATTATCGCCAAACGAGCGATAGTTAATCACGGGGTTATTCGGGTTATTGTTGATATCCATATCGGGCCCAAAATTCATTTGCATACCCAGTCGCTTAAAATCATAAGCAACTTCCTGCCCCATTTTGTAAATCAGTTTATTATCCTGCACAGCGCCAAGTGTCATTTGGTAAGGATAAGAAACCGTTGAATCTAACCGCATACCTATGCCCCACTCACCATCCATCGCGATAAGAAGTGGCACGTTAACCAATTTTTGATACCGGTTAATTAAGTTTGCCTGCCGCACCGGGCCTCCCTGAAAAAACACCAGACCACCAATCTGCTCATCACTAATTACCTTTGCAACCGAGTCTTCATAAGCCAGTCCTTTATTGGTATGTGCGCGTACAAAAAATAGCTGTGCTATCTTTTTCCGGCGGTTCATTTTTTTGAAAACGGAGTCGACCCAGTGGTTTTGATGATTTAATGATTCTATAAAATCATCTTTTTGTGCAAAAACATTTAACGAAATAACACTTAGTATAATTATAAAAGCACATTTGATGAGCCTCTTAGATATTTTCATAGTCCAAATGTAGCTTAATCTTATTTTCAACGCATGCTTTTTTTATTAAGACGGGTTGATTCTTTGTAAAGAAAATATCACAAACTAAACGCCTCATAGTCACGTTACCAGTGAAACAACAATTAAAAAATAAGGTTACGAATAAACCTTTTTATCAAATTTCACTCTATGGGTATATTAAACAAATATTGTATGAAAAAAATTATCTTTTTTGCTATATGCCTGTTCGTTGCAGGCTCAGTGAGCGCACAAGGTTATTATTATGGCCCCCGTCCGGTTAGACGCCCGCCACCACGCCGTCAGTCCGACGATTTCTATAAAGTAAGAGTAGGTATAGCCGGAGGCTTGAATATAGCTGATGCTTATAGCGCTTATAACCCAAATTTCACAATGGGATCAATAGCGGCGTTCAATGTTGGTTTAACTTTAGATGTGCCTATTGCATACCCATTATCGTTTGAACCCGAAGTATTGTTTTCACAAAAAGGGTATACCGCTCAAACCAGCGATGGTACTTTTACCCAGCGTGCCAATTTTATAGATGTGCCTTTGTTAGCTAAATTCCGCTTATCGCCATTTGTAAATTTTGTAATCGGTCCACAAATTTCGTTCCCGATATCAACCAGCAATACCTATGGCGATGGATTTACACAAACCGCACAGCAAAATTATAGTACTACCTCCGACAGCCCTGTTTTGGGTGGTGTAGTTGGTGTTGGATTTGATTTGAACAGAAATGTTGAATTACGTTTCAGGTATACTTATGATTTACAGGAAACTAATGATAACAGTTATTACATTCCGGGCTACCGCAATGAAACCTGGCAAATTGGTTTAGGATTTAAGTTCCAATAATATAAATTGTATATAACAAAAAATCCCGACGTCTGATAAGCGTCGGGATTTTTTTATTTTCAATAAATTAAATGATAAAGTCCACAGCTTTAAAGCTGTTAAAATGTTTTTTAACTTAAAAAACTAAATGTTGCGGCTTGCTTAAGCATTGATTTTGCAAACCTTTTAAGTCTTCTTCTTAACGAGTTCTCTTTCTTTCTTCTCTTTTCAACATTAAAATCGATATTAAGAATAAAGAGGTCAGCTTGTTTTTCGGGTACAATAAAAACGGGATGTGTTATTTCGTCTATTACAGCGAGGGGTACATTAGCAAATACATCATCCTCACTAATGGTATGGGTTGCGCTGGCACCGAAACCGATATTGGAAATTAAATTCTCATTGGGGATGATGTTGAGCCCGTTATTGAAAAAGTTAATAAAATCAAGCGGATAAGCCCATGAGTTAATTTTGCCAGCTTTAAGACCTTTAAAAATCTCGACCCAACTATCAACTACCAGGTTATCACTGTAAATATTGCTTATTTGCTCTCTAACATCACTTTCATTGTAATTAGAAAGGTTTTTATCATACTCTTTCCAAACTCTTCTCCATCCTGCCCATCCCCATACATGTGTTCTGTTTGAGAAATAATAAGAAGCGTTTCCCCATTTTTTTCCTTGCTGCAAATTGCAACCGGTAATATGCCTTATACGTGCATCATCGCGATATTTTTCGAGCAATGTGTCGCAAAATCTAAAAAAGCTATTTGCCGGCAGGCAATCATCTTCTAAAATTATCCCTTCTTCTTCCTGATCAAAAAACCAATCAACAGCTGATGAAACACCATCTTTACAGCCTTTGTTTTTTTTATTAAAAAGTGTTTTAACCTCGCACTCCCAATCAATACCTTTAATTATATCTCTGGTTTGTTTACACAACAACTTATCCGATTCAACCCCTTCACGCGGCGCATCAGCTGCCACATACAAGCGCTTTGGTCGGGCAATTTTTATCTGCTCAAACACTCTTTCTGTAGTAGCAGGCCTATTAAAAATAACAAACAATACTGCCGATTTTGTTTGATATGGGGTATGGTAAAGTTGGGGCATAGCTGTTGGTTTTACAGTTAAACTCCAAATAAAACTGAAAGTTTAACGGAAACGTATAAAAATAAGGTAACAATATTGTTAGATTATTCAATACGGCTATAAGCCAGCCAAATGCAGGGAAAACAGAATATTTAATGATGAAACTTTTTTGTTACACACTGTTAATCAGCGTTAAAAGTCTGCATATCTATCAATCTTCTGTATAAACCATTATTAGCAATCAACTCGAGGTGATTGCCCTGTTCAACTATTTTTCCATTTTCTAATACCACAATAATATCGGCATTTTGGATGGTGCTTAAACGGTGGGCAATAATAAGTGATGTACGGTTTTTCATGAGGTTATTTAAGGCCTCCTGAACCAATTTTTCAGATTCGGTATCCAAAGCCGAAGTAGCTTCATCCAGCAACATAATTGGTGGGTTATTCAGCACAGCTCTGGCAATACAGATCCTTTGCCGCTGACCACCAGAAAGCTTCGTACCGCGGTCGCCAATATTGGTATCATACCCTTTGTCAGTCTCAATAATAAAATTGTGTGCATTGGCTATTCGTGCTGCGGCTTCCACATCTTCTTTTGATACGTTTGTTTTGCCGAAGGCGATATTATTAAAAATGGTATCGTTAAACAGAATGGACTCTTGATTAACTATACCCATTAACGCCCTTAATGAATCTGTAGTTACCGATTGTATATTTTTACCATCAACCAATACTTCGCCTGTTTGTGGCTCAATAAACCGGGGCAGCAGGTCAATTAATGTTGATTTACCACCACCCGATGGGCCAACAAGGGCAACTGTTTTTCCTTTGGGAACAGTTAAATTAACGTCGGCTAAAACTATTTTATCCTCATAAGCGAATGAAACATTTTTCAATTCCAGGCTCTCTTTAAAATCTTTAACAGGTACGGCATCAGGTGCATCAACAATTGAAGGCTTTTGATCGATTAAAGCCAGTACACGCTCACCCGCGGCAATACCTGAGTGGATATTACTGAAAGAATCGGAGATGGCTTTTGCAGGCCTCATCAACTGTGAAAAAATAGCAATGTAGGCAATAAATTGAGCGCCGCTTAAGTCTGATTTTTTGTTAAGAATTAAATAGCCGCCATAAAGCACAATACAGGATATCATGATGATAGCTAACGTTTCGGATACCGGCGAGGCCGATTGCTGACGCTTGGCCATGGAACGCAATATTTTTGAGTACCGCACATTTTCGGCATCAAAACGGCTCTTTATAAAGTTGGTTGCATTAAAGGCTTTAACTATTTTAACACCAGAAAGTGCTTCATCCAGATAGCTAATCATAGTACCATATGTTTGCTGCGCTGCAATTGCCTGCGATTTTAACCGCTTTACAATTTTTGAAATGATAAACGCCGAAACCGGAACCACCAGGAATGCGCCTATGGTTAGCTTTACCGAAATGGCAAATAACATTATCAAAAAGAAGATCATCTGCGCCGGCTCCTTAAAAACAACCTGCAAGGTGGCGGTAACCGAAAATTGAACCACCTGAACATCAGATGCTATTTTTGAAATAATATCGCCTTTGCGCTGATTGCTAAAATAACCGAGGTGCATATCCATTACGCTATTAAAAACAGAACGGCGCAAGTTAAGCAGCGTATGCAACCGAAGATTTTCCATAGTACGGGCAGAAAGATACCTGCACAGGTTCCCAATTACCATGGTAAAAATAATGGTTGAACATACAAATTTCAATGCTCCCCACGGACCTTCAACATTTACAAAATAGTCCATGTAATATTTAAACCACCCGGTTATGTCAACAAAAGAATGAGGCTTGGGTGTTAACTGAGCTGCTGCTGTTGCGCATGCACTGGTATTAATAAAAAGCGTATTTAATAATGGTATCAGCAATGGATATATCATTGAGCTGAAAAGAACATATAATAAGGTATAAAGGATATATGGGATAGCAAATTTTTCAATTGGTTTTGCAAAAGAAAGCAGCCGGAAATATGTCTTCATTAAATATTAAAAATAAAAAGGCAAAGCTAACAGTAATTTGTTTACCGTTAGCTACAATTGTTTACATCACTTTATAAATAGCTGTACCTGTTGCCAAACAGCATCTAAACTTACATTACCTATACAAGGGAAAGGTTCATTTTTACTGATGGTGAATTTACATAGCCAGTTGCAGTTATAACATTCCATTTTCTCAAATACGCATATTGGGCCATTGGGGTTGCCCGGTGGATAAGGTAAAAACCGATCAAAATGCCCCCCACCCACTATGCAAACCGATTTAGTTTGCGTGGCCGCAGCCATGTGGCTAACACTTGTTTCATTTGCTATTACCAGCGAAGAGCTGCCCACCAGATCAATTAATTGCAGCAACGTGGTTTTACCCATTAAATTAACCAAACGGCCCGATTGCAGATGTTGACTTAAATCATCATCAAACGCCATATCAATAACACTACCTTCCAGGTAAACAGTTTGTGCAGTGTTCAGCAGAACCCGTTTTATTAAATCGTTAAACTTTTCGGGCTGCCAGCACCTTTTGGCAACGCCAGCGCTTATTACAATTACAATTCCCTGCCGGCTATCTGCATTTACCTTAATATACGGACCATTGAGCGGAATATTACAATTGAGCACCTTTTCGAAGAAAAATTTAGTGCGGTCAAACTCAAAAAAAACAGACGGGGGTAGCGTGAGTTTGGTAGTATAAAATTTATCTGTTTTTACTTTGTACTTGGGATTAATACCTTCATTATCGCTTTCAAAACCAATAATTTGCTTTGCAGCCGTTAATGCCGCAAGGCCGTCGGTAATAAAAGTACGGGTAGATGAAGGCATCAAAACCTCATTATAATTATTTTTAAATAGCTGCCACCCTAGTTTTAAAGCTTCTGATGGGGCATCATAAAGCGGATCGGGCCTGACAAAATAAAACTCGCCAACAAAGTCCACATCGTATTTTAATGCGATATCTTTCCATGAGGTATTTCCCAACACGTCAATCTGATAGTCTTTATATTTTTCAGATTTCTTTACAATTTCAATAAAGTTTCTGAAAAGGATATAATCGCCAATAGCATCAGTTTTAATAATCAGCAAACGTTTGTTTCTTTTTTGCTGGCGAAACTTTGCCAAAAACTTAAAAAGAAAAGGGAGTTTAAGCAGTATAAAGCGCGTTAACCTGAATAAGTTACGATTTTGGTTTCCCATAAATATTTTTCTTTATATCGTTTTTCAGGTGTTTGCCAATTGTTTTACTATCGATTCAAAATGCGCCTGGAAGAAAAAGTCATAAGCATTGTCTCCTTCGGGGATAACATTCAGAATTTCGTAATACGCTTCTAGAATCCTCGGCACTTTTAAACCTTCGGCAATAGAAAAAGGGAATGATTGATTGCCAATAAAAAATTTGCTGCCTGCAATAATTTGAGCAAGCTCCAAAAAGTCATCTACCTGTTGCCATTGCACATCCGGTACATATTTACACAAATCCTGATATTCTGATTTAATGCCTATAAACACCAGGTTATTGTATTGCTTCAAAAAAGAATAATCAATGGATGAGTTACGGTATCGTTCGCTCCTTGCAATTACTATTTTGTCTTTATAGGCATCATTAGGAGTAACATTAATCCAGGGTTTGTGCAATTCGGGGGTTACACCTGTCGTATATCCGCACCAGCGCGCAATATTTGCCTTATCAAGCGGAATAGCTTGCGAATGAAAGATATCCAGATCAATATGAATAAATTGCCCGTTATAAACTTCGCATTTTTTGATGTAAGTCTGGGCATTCAGCAACGGAGTTAGCATATCAACCATTTTTTGGTTCAACATTACGTTACCTAAAGGGTGCGACATGTATTGAGGAAGCACACGCGGCCTGCCCAGTTTAAGGTATAAATTGATAGCTACGCCGGTTAACTCGTAAATTCTTTTTATGGTAGGCAGTGCATAAACAACATCGCCAATGTTACCACTGTGATTAATGTTAAGTTCTTTATTAGTCTTAGTAAATTCAAGTATTTTTTCGGCAGTATTGAGCCTGTCGTCGCCCGTTAAATATAAAGAGAGTTCATGCAGCTCGTAATTTTTTGATTCCCATTTATACTGTTTGTATTGATTACGATCGGAATATTTAAGCCACAACTTAGCTGGCAAACTCTTTTTTTTGAACATATTTCTATTTTAAATTATCGTATAATAACAATTAAAACGATCTTCGAAAACTAATTTTAAAAAGTGGATCAATCACCTGTAATCTCCATAATTATTGTTACCTATAACGCTGCCGATACCCTGCAAATGTGTCTCGACAGTATCTATCGCCAAAAATATCCGGCGCTGAAAATAATTATTATCGACGGAAACAGCACTGACGGAACCGTTGACATTATCAAGGCAAACTTAAATAAAATATATTACTGGATTAGTGAGCCTGATACAGGGATCTACGATGCCATGAATAAAGCCTTGAAAAAAATAACCGGCGAGTGGGTTTATTTTTTAGGGGCTGATGATGAATTGTACGACGAGTTTTCGACCCTGGCTTTTGAGCTTAAAGATAAAAACGCTATTTACTATGCCAATGTATTCACTAGAGGCGTAAAACGTTCGGGGAAATTAAGCCCGTATCAAATGGCAAAACACGGTCTTTTTCACCAAGCTATTATTTACCCCGCCGCCGTATTCAATAAATATACTTTTGATACCCGTTACAAGGTTGTTGCCGACAATGTTTTAAATATGTACTGCTGGAAAGACAAAGACATTCAGTTTATTTATAAGGAATACATTATAGCACATTTTAACCATACCGGTATATCGGGCAGTATAAAAGATGCCGAATTTGAGAAAGATAAAAGCCGCCTGATATTAAAGTACTACGGCGTTAAAGTTTGGCTTAGATTTATTATAAGAACCCTTAAAAAAAGACATTAACTAAATATCTTCTTTGTTTTTACTCCCCAAACTTGACTGTAAATATAATTAAGCATATTCAACTTACTTTTTTTGCGGATAAAAAAAACAGCTTTCCTATACCTGAATAGCAGGGCACTTAATTCAAAAGATAGGTAACTGCCAACGCGTTTTTTATAGGCCGCGTAAAATTGCTCAATCACCTTTTGATTTTTATTTTTGGGAAACTCCGCGCAATAAGCCAGCCAGTGTTCAATCCGTTCAATTTTTTGTATTGATGATAACTTGTGCTTGTCCTGCTTACGTTGCTGGCGTAAAATATTGGTATCGCTGCTATCGTGCTGGCGATATTTTACCAAACATTGGGGGATAAAGTCAATAGTCCCCACATTGGTAGCCACATAAGCCAGCCACCAATCATGAAAATAACCTGGCTTTAAAGGCAGGGCATCGGCCAATAATTCCCTCTTCATTAAAATAGAATGACCGGAAACGCAATTGAAAAACAAAAAAACTTCGGGCTCCCCACCACGGTATAAATTCATGATATCAGAAACCTTTTTGCCCATGGCCGAGCCGTCCTCATGAATAAATTCAGAATCGTGATATATAAAAATATTGTCTTTGATATTACTTACCTGGAGTTCAACTTTCCTAAGATCCCACAAATCATCCTGGTCGCACAGTGCAATATACTCGCCTTTACAAAGCTTTACTGCTTTTTCAAAATTCCCGGTAAAGCCCAGGTTGGTTTCGTTTTGAAAAACTTTTATTTGTGAATAATGAGAGGCGTAGTTATTAATAACCGAAATGGTTTCATCGGTTGAACAATCATCAACAATAATAATTTCAATAGCCTTATAAGTTTGATTTACCAGCGTATCCAACTGATCTGCCAGATATTCTGCACCGTTATATGTGCATAGCGCAATTGATACCAGCGGTGTTTGTTCCATTATTTGTGCTTGCAATATTATGGCAAAAACTAAGGTTTAAACTTATGAAGTTTTTTATTTTCTACCGATGACCTGATTTTAGATACCACATTAAAAATAGTAATGCGGCTTGTGTTTTGAGTAAGCAACTCTTTAAAATTACTTTTATACTGCCGAATCAGTTTCCTGTTTTTAAACAGCTCTTTATAGCTATTCCATATCCAGGTATGGCCTATCAACAATTTTGGGATTAAATCAATAAGGGTAATTTGCAAATACCATAGTAGTAATGCAATTCCGTTTAAATGGATGGCATGCAGGTAAAAGCGGTTACGGAAATAAACGCTTTTTACCCATTGAGCAGTCTCGTAATTTTTGGTACTGGCTGATACCTGGTGCCTGCAGATAGCATGATGTTCGTAATAGCTTTTCCAGCCTAAACGCCAGGCCCTGATGCTTAGCTCCATGTCCTCACAATAAAACGGCGAAAAGATCTCACTAAACCCGCCAAGCTGTTTCAATTTAGAGGCATCAACCAAGGCATTGGCCCCCGACAAGTAAAATGTATATAGCCTGCTATTTTCACTATCAGAATAACAGAAATAATCTGTCTTTAATTTCAGGCCGTTAAATTTGGGAACACGGGCGGCATCCTGTATTCCATCTCCCTCCATATCAATAATGCGTCCCATAACACCAAACGTATCGCAGGCTAAAAAATACTTCCACTGGTACTCAAAGTAATCCGCAGTGAGCTTAACGTCTGAATTTAAAATTAAAATCAACTCATGCTGCGTAACTTCAATTCCGCGATTGCAGGCGTAAGAAAAACCCTTGTTTACCGGGTTAACAACCAGTTTTATTTCAGGATATGCTGTTTTAATAAACTCCACAGAGTCATCTTTGGAGCAATCATCTACAATAATTACTTCATAAACAATTTCAGCATTATTTAAGGCGGCATAAGTAAAAGGCAAATATTCTTTCAATAAATGCTTCCCGTTATAATTGGGAATAACCACCGAAACGCTCTTTTTGATATTCACTTTTAATTATTTTACGATGATATAATTTCTATACTCGCTAACACGCCAGCCGGTTAAATCCTCAATTTTTTGCAATAGCTTACGCCTAAAGGTCATTTTTTTGTGTAATTGCTTTAAATCGATATTAAGGTTCCAGTTAGTTGCTGCAATCCGTTTTTGCATAACGGCCGGATGGCTGCCAGTGAAGTGGATCAATCTGTCGGCATTTTTATAATCAAACTCAAAAGTTTCGGGCAGATTTTGCGCCAGCCATTCATCGTCATGATAAAAAAGGTTAAAGTTGCGCAATTTATTTTTCAATCCGGCGGGAGGTTTCACCCAGCCGTAATGATAAATATAGGCATCTATTAACTTAACCTTTATTTTCCGGTCACCCCAGCGAAAACCCTGCGCGTCGCGGTAAGAATGTATGGCCTTATTGTTACGCAAAATTCTTATCTCACGCCTGTACCATCTGCGCGAATGCCCGTAATAATCATAAGAGCCATAAAAATGGAGATACTTAAATAACAACCCTTCTATACGGGTATTTGTTAAATTATCTTCCATTTCTTTTTTAATAAGGGGCAGATATTTTTCATGTACACATTCATCGCCCTGTATATAAAATGCCCAGTCGGCATCGGGCGAAATATGACTAAAGGCAATATCGGTTTGAGCGGCAAATACGGCACCTCCTTCGCGCAGGGTATCATCCCACACCGTATTAACTATTTTAATTTTAGGTGAATTTATGCCTTTAATAAGTGCTTCTGTTTCATCTTCACTATTTCCCAGCGCCACTACAAATTCATCGCAAATAGATAAAATAGAAGTTATGGCTTCAACTACGGGATAATCGTTTTTTACAGCATTCCTGATAAAGGTGAACCCGGCAACTTTCATTGATGTGTCTTTTTTTAAAATATAACCAGGTTGATGCTTCCGTCACCTGCCAAACAGCAAAGTAATAAAAAGCATTTGGCCCGGGCAAATATAGCCTTCTGCCCAATTGGCAAATGATAATATTTATTGGTTATACATATATTATTACAGGGCTTAAAAAATGTATCCTATTTTTGTTACTTTAACCAGCCGCAATGCAAAATACCGTACATCACATACAACCAAATTGTGCCAACTTCCGGTCGGTTGCGCGGGCTTTAACAATTGTTGAAAATGATTTAACGGGCGCTGGCGAACTACTAAAAAGTCTCACTTTTAATAAGGACACACCCGTAATTGGTATAACAGGGCCGCCGGGCGCCGGCAAAAGCACATTGGTTAACTCCCTTATTAGTACATTACTGGCGGGTAATAATAAAATAGCAGTTTTGGCTATTGACCCTACTTCGCCGTTTAATTTTGGTTCTTTATTGGGCGATCGTATCCGCATGGCTTCGCATTTCAATAGTCTCAATGTTTTTATCCGCTCGCTGGCTACACGCGGGTCATTGGGCGGCTTATCAGCAAAAACCATCGAAATGGCTGATGTTTTACGCGCATCGGGTTTTGATTATATTTTAATTGAAACGGTTGGCGTGGGCCAATCAGAAATTGAAATTGCAGGCCTCGCCGATATTACCCTATTGGTTTTGGTGCCCGAAAGCGGCGACGAAATTCAAAACATTAAATCGGGTTTGATGGAAATTGCCGATGCTTTTATAATAAATAAAGCCGACAGGGCCGACGCTGATTTATTCACCAATAACCTAAAAAAAATAATCCAGCAAAAAAAAGAGAACGGACCACCTGTTTTTAAAACAATTGCTTCAAAAAGCGAAGGCGTTAACGAGGTGATTAATTTTATAAAATCAGCATCGCACTTAAAAAACAACAGAAAAGAGCTTTTAATGTCTGAAAAAGCATACAAACTCATTCAGCAAAGGCTAATGGTCAACGTCGACAAAAAAAAGCTTCAGCAAAAAATTGCCGAAGCTTTGGCTAAACCGGAGTTTAATTTATATACTTTTTTAGATAGTAACTGGCAAAGCTAACAAACCTGTTAACTGTTCATTATCTCTTCAATATGATCTGCTTCAACCGGAATATCGGCCATCAAATCCACATTACCATTTTTAGTTATTAATATATCATTTTCAATTCTTACCGCAAAGCCTTCTTCAGGAATATAAATTCCAGGCTCGCAGGTTAAAATATTACCCACCTCAAACGGTTTGTACCTACTGGCAAAATCATGCACATCCAACCCTAAATGATGCGAAGTACCATGCATAAAGTATTTCTTATATAAAGGCATTTTAGGATCCTGTTTATCAACATCGTGTTTATTTAACAAGCCCAGCCCTATTAGTTCGCCGGTCATTATTTTACCTACTTCATCATGATACTCATTCCATATGGTACCGGCGACAAGCATTTGGGTTGCCTGGCGCATAACCCTTAATACCGCATTATAAACATCACGCTGCCTTTTGGTATAGCGGCCATTTACCGGTATGGTACGGCTCATGTCAGCATTATAGTTGGCGTACTCCGCTGCAAAGTCAAAAAGTATTACATCACCATCGTGACAAACCTGGTTGTTATCGTTATAATGCAAACAGTTGGCATTTTTGCCGGAAGCCAAAATTGGTGAATATGCATGCCCTGTGGCTCTTTGCCTTAAAAACTCATGGGTTATTTCGGCCTCAATTTCATATTCGGCAACGCCTGGCTTAACAAATTTCAGTACACGTATAAAACCATCACGTGTAATTTCACAAGCCTTTTTAGTTGCCTCAATCTCCACGTCAGATTTCACAACCCTAAGGTCGCGTAAAATAAGTGCCGACCGTTCGTAGTTATGCAAAGGATATTTTACCCGCAAAGTTTCCAGCATCCTAATATCCCGGTAAGGAACGGTATGGCTATAGCGGTCGTTCTCGTTGGTATTTATATAAACGTTTTCAGCGTAATTAATAATTGTGTGAAGAATTGTTTCATATTCACTTAACCAACAAATACTGTCGATGCCCGAAGCTGCTCTTGCTTCCTCTTTGGTATACTTATGACCTTCCCAAATGGCAATATGTTCGCTGGTTTGTCTTAAAAACAGTACTTCTTTGTATAGCGGATTAGGACAATCAGGAAATATTAACAAAATACTTTGTTCCTGATCTATTCCTGAAAGATAAAAAAAATCGGGGTTTTGTTTAAATATAAAATTCTGGTCTCCGTTTCGTGGAAATTCGTCATTTGAGTGGAAAATAGCTATAGAACAGGGCTTTAATCGGTTGGAAAAATTTTTTCTGTTAAGGATAAATAACTCATTATTAAGAGGCTGATATTTCATTTTAATGCATTTAATAATTTTTTAAAAACATTTTTTTTTATTTATTTGTATAATTATTACAATTTTTGGAATAATGTTTGGATATGGTATCAAACATAATTACTATTTTTGAAAAAAATCACAATTAAAATCGTTTAATCTTAAAACTATGAACTATTCTACATTAAAGAAAACAGTCGTCTTATCATTTGTTTCCTTGATGGCAGTTGGTTTCGCTTCAGCTCAAACCGATACTGCAAAATCAGCGAAAAAAGTGACTACTTCTGACAGTACCTCTACCCCTAAGTTATTTGGTGGTGCAGGACAGTACAACACCTGGAGCGTAGGTGTTAACGTTGGTGTAACCGCACCTTCAGTAGCAACCGGTGGTGTTAACCCATTTAACCATAACAAAGCTGAACTAGGTTATGGTGTGTCATTAAGAGATCAATTAAGCCATGCATTTAGCTTACAGTTAGATTACCATGGTGGTAAATTAGCAGGTAATGCAGGTTCTGGAAATCCTCCAATTGACATTGTATCTGGTACTACTTACCAAAGCTTCGAAACTAAATTCAATTCAGGAAGCTTAACAGGCGTTGTGAATGTTGGAAGCGTTAGCTTCTTACAACGCAAAAGCGCTATTAACTTTTACGTTTCTGGCGGTGCAGGTTTAGATTTCTACAAACCAGCTCCGGTAGCTTCAGACGGTACTACCGTTCAATGGGCCACTGTAAAAGAATTATTTATTCCAATTGGTGCTGGTGTTAAATTCAAATTAACTGATCAGTTAGATTTGAACCTTGGTTATACCGAAAACTTTGTTGACGGATTTAACTTAACAGGTGTACACGCTAAATACCCTGCTGAAAACCGTTACTCTTATGGTTACGCTGGCTTAGAGTATACTTTTGGTTCTAAATCAAAACCAAGCTTAGAGTGGGTAAACCCAATTGCTCAAATGTATGACGAGTTGTATGATGCAGCTTTACGTCAGGAAGTTGAAGCTTTAAAAGGCCGTGTTGCAAATGTTGAAACTGCAGTTAGCGACCTGAAAAAAGATTCAGACGGTGACGGTGTTTCTGATCAATTTGACAAATGCCCTAACACTCCTGCTGGTACAGTTGTTGACGGTTCAGGTTGCCCTATCGTGTTCCCTAAACCAGATACTATTAAAGCTGCTGCTGTTTCTGCTGTTACTCCTTACAGCAACATCCAGTTTGAATTTGACAGTTCAGTATTGAAAACTTCTTCATACCCTGTATTAGATGCTACTTCTGCTGATTTAAGATCAAATAGCAGTGTGGTTACTTTAGCTGGTTATGCTTCATCAGAAGGTACTGCTGCTCACAACTTACGTTTATCAAAAGACCGTGCTAACTCAGTAAAAACTTACTTAGTAAACTCAGGTGTTGATGCAAAACGTTTAAAAGTAAAAGGATTAGGTGAAACTCATCCAATTGCTGACAACTCAACAGAAGATGGTCGTGTATTAAACCGTCGTGTTGAATTCCACAAATAATATTTGTAAACACAAATAATACAAAAGGCTAACCAGTAAATGGTTAGCCTTTTTTTATTGGCAACTTTTCAGATATTTAAAAAAGTGATTAAAATTCAAAGTAACTTTTGCGATTGCAACTTATTTAGGATTTTTTTTTATAAGTTTGTTACGATGCCCTTGAAAAGCATTACAACTAAAACCTTTAACTGCAATATCATGAATTATTTTACAATAAAGAAAATAGCCACCCTGTCTATTGTTCTTCTTGCGTCTGCCAGCCTGGTATCGGCCCAAACAGACACTGCAAAATCAACAAAGAAAATGATCACGGCCGACAGCTCATCAAAAGCTAAATTATTTGGTGGCGCAGGTCAATACAATACCTGGAGCATTGGTATAAACGGCGGCGTAACTGCCCCGTCGGTAGCAACAGGCGGTGTAAATCCGTTCAATCATAACAAAAGCGAAATAGGCTACGGCATTTCTGTTAAAGATCAACTTAGTCATGCTTTTGGTTTACAGTTAGATTTTCATGGCGGCAAACTTGCCGGCAACGATAATGCGGCTTATACCATTGATGATGTAAGCGGCGCACAATATTCAGCTTTCTCCACTAAATTTTATTCAGGAAGCTTAAGTGGTGTTGTTAATTTTGGTAACATCAGTTTTCTTCACCGTAAAAACTCAGTTAACTTTTACGTTTCAGGTGGTGCCGGTTTAGACTGGTACAAACCAACACCTACTGGTGCTGATGGAAACTCTGTTCCATACAACAATTATGTAAAAGAATTATTTATCCCGATTGGGGGTGGCATTAAATTTAAATTGAGTGAGCAATTTGATTTTAACTTAGGCTATACCGAAAACTTTGTTGATGGATTTAACTTAACAGGCGTTCATGCCCATTATCCAGCTGAAAATAAATATTCTTATGGCTATGCAGGTTTAGAATACACATTAGGTTCAAAATCAAAAACAAGTCTGGAGTGGGCAAACCCAATAGCGCAGATGTATGATGAATTATATGATGCAGAATTGCGTAAAGAAGTTGAAGCTTTAAAAGGCCGCGTTGCAAATGTTGAAGCAGCTATTGCCGACCTGAAAAAAGATTCGGACGGTGATGGTGTTGCTGATCAATTTGATAAATGCCCTAATACACCGGCGGGTACTATTGTTGATGGTTCTGGCTGCCCAATCATTTTCCCTAAATACGATACAGTAAAACTTGCTGCCAAACCTACTGTTGCCCCTTATGGCAATATTCAGTTTGAGTTTGATAACTCGGTATTAAAAACTTCTGCCTACCCTGTATTAGATGCAACCTCTGCCGATTTAAAAACAAACGGCAACACAGTTACTGTGGCAGGTTATGCTTCATCAGAAGGTACTGCTGCTCACAACCTGCGCTTATCAAAAGATCGTGCTAATTCAGTAAAAACTTATTTAGTAAATTCAGGTGTTGACCCTAAACGCTTAATCATTAAGGCTTATGGCGAAACTCATCCAATTGCTGATAACTCAACCGAGGATGGTCGTATAATAAACCGTCGCGTTGAATTCCATAAATAACATTTTTTAAAATGATATTTAAAAGGCTTACCATTAACTGGTAAGCCTTTTGAGTTTTATAATAGCTTATTATTAAGTAAATTTGCTTTATGTATTTTTTCAGGAAAAAAGATCCGAACAGGCCCACCAGCTTTAATCTTAAAGTAATGCACGCCATTAATGCAATTGCCATTACCGTATTTTTGCTGGGTATTATCTGGAAACTAATTCAGTGGTTTATATTGAAAAAGTAAATCAAATTCTCAATCTATTCTATCATTCAAAAAAGCAAATCTGCCAGCAGCTTTTGCGCCAAAACAATTATCTAATGAAAACTATAGTTTATACTCCCAATGCTCCTGAACCTATAGGCCCATATAGCCAGGCTGTAATTGCCGGCAATTTCGTTTTCGCCTCCGGGCAAATAGCTTTCGATCCGGTAACAGGAAGTCTGATACAGGATGATATTAAAACGGAAACCAAACAGGTGATGGAAAACATTAAAGCTATATTAATCGCAGCAGGTGTTGACTTTAGCCATATCATAAAAACCACCATATTTTTAATGGATATGCAAAACTTCACACATGTTAATGAGGTATATGGCACCTATTTTAAAGGAGATTTCCCGGCACGCGAAACAGTACAAGTTGCAGGCCTTCCTAAAGGCGCAAACGTGGAGATATCTGTAACTGCTATTAAACCCTGATAAGATCTGTAAAAATTGAACAGCCAGGTATTTCAAACCCCAATTGAATATTTAAGAGGCGTAGGCGTAAGCCGCGCCGATGTTCTGAAAAAAGAACTGCAAATATTCAATTTTGAGGATTTGTTACGTCATTTTCCTTATAAGTATATTGACCGTACACGGTTTTATAAAATAAGAGATATTAATGCCGATATGCCCTATGTACAGGTATTAGCAAGGCTAACTCAAAAAGAAATAGTTGGCGAAAAGCACACCAAACGTTTAGTTGCCCAGGCACATGACGATACGGGCACTATTGAACTGGTGTGGTTTCAGGGGATTAAATGGATAGAAAAAACGCTGATTCCGGGCAAGGTGTATGTTTTATTTGGCAAACCGGGATCATTTAACGGGAAGGCCCAGATGGCACACCCCGAAATGGAGCTTTACTCCACTGAGGTTCAACAGCGAAAAGGTAATTTAACGCTTCAACCAGCCTACAGCTCTACCGAAAAACTAAAGCAATTTTCGCTGGATAGTAAAGGTATCCAAAAGCTTGTTGCTGTTTTATTGGAACAGCAATTAAAAGATATTGATGAAAATTTGCCTTTATATATCATCAACCGTTTTAAGTTAATTGACCGGGCTAGCGCGTATCGCCATATCCATTTCCCAGAAGATACTGCTAAGCTCAACGAGGCAATACACCGCCTAAAATTTGAGGAATTGTTCTTTTTGCAGTTCAGGCTATTGCGCAGCAAGCTTTTACATACGCAAAAGTTTAAAGGCAACGTTTTTGGAACCGTTGGTGAGCTTTTTAATCAATTTTATCATGAAAAGCTACCGTTTCCTTTAACCAATGCACAAAAAAGGGTTTTAAAAGAAATAAGGCAGGATACGCAGCGCGGTGTACAAATGAACCGTTTGTTACAGGGCGATGTAGGCAGCGGTAAAACCGTAGTAGCCTTGATGAGCATGCTGATAGCCATTGATAACGGTTTTCAAACCTGCATAATGGCGCCTACCGAAATATTGGCAAATCAGCATTATCAAACTATAAAAGAGTTAGTTGGTGATGATTTTATTGAAGTTGGTTTATTAACCGGCTCAACTCCGCAGAAGAACCGTAAAGTTTTGCACGAACAATTAGAAAACGGACAGCTAAAAATACTGGTAGGTACGCATGCGTTAATTGAAGACAAAGTTCAATACCAAAACCTGGGATTTGTAGTAATTGATGAACAGCACCGTTTCGGGGTAGAACAAAGAGCCAAACTCTGGCGGAAAAATGTCATTCCTCCCCATATACTCGTAATGACTGCTACGCCTATTCCCCGAACGCTGGCTATGACTTTATATGGCGATTTAGATATTTCGGTAATTGACGAGCTACCGGCCGGGCGCAAACCTATTCAAACTGTTCATTATTACGACAACCAACGTTTGCGCATGTTCGGTTTTATGAAACAGGAGATTGCGAAAGGCAGGCAGGTTTATGTGGTATACCCGCTGATACAGGAAAGTGAGAAACTCGACTTAAAAAACCTGATGGATGGCACTGAAGTGATGGCCCGTGAGTTTCCTCTGCCCGATTTCAGGATAAGCATAGTGCATGGCAAATTAAAAACTACCGAAAAGCAATTTGAAATGAACCGCTTTATTAAAGGCGAAACACAAATAATGGTAGCAACCACAGTAATTGAGGTGGGCGTAAATATCCCAAATGCATCCATTATGATTATTGAAAATGCGGAGCGCTTTGGACTATCGCAATTACATCAGCTAAGAGGGCGCGTGGGCCGTGGGGCCGAACAATCGTACTGTATTTTGATGAGCAGTCACAAACTAAGTCACGATGGCAAAATAAGGCTGGATACCATGGTTAAAACCAACAACGGTTTTGAAATTGCCGAAACAGATTTACAATTGCGCGGGCCCGGAAATATTGAAGGCACCCAACAAAGCGGTGTTCTCGATTTAAAAGTAGCTAACATAGCAACAGACCAGGAATTACTGATTACTGCTCGTAAATGTGTTGAAGAAATATTTCAGAAAGACCCGCAGCTGGAACTCCCCGAAAATCAAATCCTCCATCAGGCATTAAATACAAAAGGCCAGGGATTAAGCTGGAACAAGATCTCGTAATATAGAGATTTACCATATTTCGTTGCAGAATATTACATTTGCTTAAACTGACTTCAAAATATGAAATTAAAAATTTTACTCTCTCTTTCAATTCTGCTTGCTGCTGCTAGTTCGCAGGCGCAGGATTCCTTAGCCATTCGCAAAATTTATGATGAGGCCCTGGTTAATGGCCAGGCTTATGATAACCTGCACTATTTGTGTAAAAACATAGGCCAAAGAATCAGCGGCTCAGCCAATGCCCAAAAAGCCGTTGATTGGAGCAAAAAGCTAATGGACAGCTACGGTTTCGACCATGTTTTTTTACAGGAAGTAATGGTACCTCATTGGGTACGCGGTGATAAAGAAGTTGCCAAAATTATCGACGGCAGCAAAGAAATACCGGTTCCTATTTGTGCATTGGGCATGTCTGTAGCTACTCCAAAAGAAGGTGTTACTGCACAAGTAATTGAAGTGCAAAGCCTGGCCGAACTAAAAACATTAGGCGAAAGTGCCATAAAAGGCAAAATAGTATTCTTCAATAGGCCATTTGATCCGCGTTTTATTGAAACGGGCAGAGCTTACGGAGCGGCCGGCGATCAGCGTTTTGCAGGCCCATCAGTGGCAGCCAAGTACGGTGCTGTGGGCGCCATTGTAAGGTCGCTTACCGAAATTATTGATGATTACCCACATACAGGCACCACTATGAATGGGGATATAAAAATACCCGCCGCCGCTATTTCTACAAAAGGTGCTAATTTGTTGAGCGAAATACTGAAAAAATCGCCGGGCACTAAATTTTACTTTAAACAAAACTGCGAGCAACTGCCTGATGTATTATCGTACAATGTGGTAGCAGAATTAAAAGGAAGTGAAAATCCAAATAAATTCATTACCGTTGGCGGTCACCTTGATTCATGGGATCTGGCCGAAGGAGCGAGTGATGATGGTACAGGTGTTATGCAATCGCTGGAAGTGTTGCGCATTTTAAAAACAGTTGGATATCATCCTAAAAACTCTATCAGGGCTGTATTTTTCATGAATGAAGAAAACGGCGACAAGGGTGGTCAGAAATATGCAGAACTTGCTGCCAAAAACAAAGAAGAGCATATTGCAGCAATTGAAACAGACGAAGGTGGCTTTACACCACGCGGGTTCGGCTTCACAGGATTATCAACAGCTGCATTAAAAGGTGTCGTTCAAAACTGGAAACCGTTATTGGAGCCATATGATGCCGACAAGCTAGTTGCCGGAGGTGGTGGTACCGATATTGAGCCACTTAAAACTGCTGTGCCGTCCATCGTATTAATTGGTTATTTGCCCGATTCTCAACGTTATTTTGATTTGCATCATACTGCAAAAGATGTTTTTGAAAATGTAAATAAACGCGAGCTTGAATTAGGTTCAGCCGCTATGGCCTCGCTGATTTATTTGATAGATCAACACGGCTTTTAATAAAATTTAGTATTTGACACCTGCCCTGGCAATCACAAAATTACAGGCAGGTGTCATTTTTTTTGTCCTAACATAAATTACAAATTGTAAATTAGCCCGCTTAAACATCTAATAGTGTCTGAAGAAGCAGGTAGTTTACCCATACAAGATTCCTTTGCTGCATTGCGATATAAAGATTTCCGCTCCTATTTGGGAATGCGTTTTTTCTTCACCTTCGCCTATCAAATGCAGGCCGTAATTATCGGTTTTTATATTTATCAATTAACCAAAAGTGCTTTTGCATTAGGTTTGGTGGGCTTGTGCGAAGCTGTACCGGCAATAGGCATTGCCATGTATGGCGGTTACGTGGCCGATAAATCTGAAAAAAGGAAAATGCTGCTCATCATTTCGGCCCTGGTGCTTTTTGCATCGTTAACCATGTTTTTTGTTACCATGAAAAGCATGAGCGGCTATATTCCAAAAGGGTGGATTGTGCCGACTATTTATGTCATGATATTTTTAAATGGGCTTGCCCGTGCCTTCTATGGCCCGGCTACATTTACCATATACGCTCATAGCATACCCAAAGAGCTTTATCCAAATGGAAGCACCTGGAGCAGCTCCAGCTGGCAGATTGCATCTATTTTAGGCCCAGCAGCTGGCGGTCTTATTTATGGCTTTTATGGTATTACAGCAGCTTTTAGTGTTATATTATTTTTTCTTGTATTCTCCATTATCTTAATATACCTTTTAAAGTCCTATCCTCCTGTTTATGTTCCAAAAGAAAGTATCTGGAAAAGTTTATCAGAAGGTATCGACTTTGTATTTAAAAGCAAGATGCTTATATGGGCCATGAGCCTTGATCTGTTCTCGGTATTTTTCGGTGGTGCCGTTGCGCTTTTACCTGTTTTTGCCAACGATATTTTAAAAGTAGGGTCTGAAGGATTGGGAATAATGCGCGCTACATCATCATTGGGAGCTGTATTAACTATGCTGGCAATGGCCAGGTTCTCGCCAATGAACAAACCATGGCGCAACCTGTTAATCGCCGTTACCGGCTTTGGCTTGTCCATTATTTGCTTTGGTTTATCGCGTAGTTTCTATTTGTCATTAATATTTTTGTTTACAGAAGGTGCCTTTGACAGTATCAGCGTAATTATACGCGGTACTATTATGCAGTTGTTAACGCCAGATCATATGCGTGGGCGTGTATCTGCGGTTAACTCCATGTTTATTGGTTCATCAAATGAAATTGGCGCTTTCGAATCAGGTACTGCTGCCAAACTATTAGGCACCGTTCCTTCCGTTATATTCGGCGGAACGATGACGTTGGTTATTGTGAGCATCACCTATCTTAAAACAAAAAAACTGATTCCTTTATCCCTCAATCAGATTCAAACGCCTAAAGAGGCTACTCCGCAATAATATATTTATAATATTTCTTCATTCTACTCATCTCAGCAAAACACTATGTCTTTGCGCTGTATTGCTATGTAATTTATTGTTGTATAACTTTTATAAAAAAATAACGTACAACATCGTCAATAACCCTATAACATACAAAATATACTTATTTATATAGGTCATTTTTAACCTGTTATACAAATCACACTGTTTTAAATATTTAATGATAAACCCTAAATTTAAATTATTTAATATCATCCCCTGGGTATTATGCGTCATTCTGCAAATGCAAAGTGGTGCAGTTGTGGCACAACGTAAAATGGTTAACTTTTCATCGCTAACCATTGATAACGGACTTTCCCAGAGTGATGTAAAATGTGTACTCAAAGACCGCATTGGTTTTATGTGGTTTTGTACAGATGATGGTTTAAATAAATATGATGGATATAACTTCACCATTTACAGGCATATAGCAGGCGACAGCCATTCATTACCCTCAAACAATATTACTACAGCTTTTGAAGATAAGACCGGGAATTTATGGGTTGGGACTAATGGCGGCTTAAGTTTATATAACAGGGATAAAGATAATTTCACCACTTTTAGCGCAAGTAAAAAGAATGACAATACCTTATCAAGTAATGATGTTAACACCGTTTTTCAGGATAAGGAAAACAATATATGGATTGGCACTTATTCGGGCCTTGATCTTTTCAATGTTAAAACAAAAACTGTTAAAAGGTTTTTTTACACTCAAAACAGAGACGATTTGCCCGAACATCATATTTTTTCGATAGCGCAGGATAATGATGGCAATTTTTGGTTAGGTACCGGCAAAGGGTTAGTTGAGTTTAATTACAAAACCGGTGAATCTAAAAACTTCGACAATAACGATTTTACCGGGCTGAGCGACAATCCTATTAATATGCTTTTGGTAAGTGCTGATAATCTTTACATAGGCTCAGCCGGCAATGGCTTGTATCGTTTTAATTTAACAGACCACTCTTTTGCAAATTTCAGGCATCGGCAAACAGATGTATGGTCGGTAGTAAATAATAACATATTTGCTTTAGCCCGCTACAGCAATCACAAAATATGGGTTGGTACAGAGGACGGGCTCGACTTATTTGACGAAACTGACGCGAAGTTTACCCATTATGTTAACGACGATAAATTAAGCATCGATCAGAATAATTCAATAAGTTCCATTTTTAGCAGCAATGGCATTTTATGGCTGGGCACCTATGCTTTCGGTATAAAATACCATGACTCTAATTTATCGACGTTTGAACATTATTATAAATTCTCCAACGATGAAAAAAGTCTGAGCAATAATATTGTTACTTCATTTGCCCAAACAGAAAACGGCTATTGGATAGGAACAGATGGCGGCGGCTTAAATTTCTTCAATCCCACAACAAAATTATTTACCCATTATCATCCCGATCCTAAAAATAAAAACACCATTAACGGCAATCATATATTAAAGCTATTACAGGATAAAAATAAAAACCTGTGGGTAGGCTATTATAATGCCGGGTTAGATGTAATTAACACTAAAACACAAAAGATAACTCATTTTGCTACGGGCGATAAACCTAACCAAATAAGCGGCGACATTGTTTTTGCATTAGATAAGGATACCAGCGGCAATATATGGGTGGGTATGGATAATGAAGGGGTAAATGTTATCCATCAATCGCAAGTTGTTAAAAGGTACCGATACAATCCTGATGATACCACCAATTGTTTAACCAATAACGATATAAGAACTATTTATAAAGACAGGGAGGGAAATATATGGATTGGTACATTTTCGGGGCTGAACTTATACAATCCGGAGAGTGACAACTTTACACATTTTAAAACTTATAATAGCGGCCTGACCAGCAATATTGTTATATCAATATTTGAAGACAGCAAAAAAAATATCTGGGTAGGAACATTGGATGGTGGTTTGAATTTATATAATCGGCAGAAAAAAACATTTTCGGCATATAAGCTTCCTGGCGGTTTAAATTATTCTATCATCAACAGCATTATTGAAGATGCCGAAGGCTTCATCTGGATAAGCAGTAACCAGGGACTTATCAGCTTTAAACCAGATACCCGCGAACTACGGAAATTTACAGTTCTGAATAATCTGCAGGGATATGAGTTTTTTATGGGTGCTGTTTTGAAGACCGATAATGATCAATTATTTTTTGGTGGCCATAACGGCTTTAATATTATTGATCCGCAACACCTATCTATAAATGAAAACAATCACCCGGTGGTATTTACTGATTTTCAGTTATTCAATAAAAAGGTAGTTGCCGGTGAAAACTCTGTACTTAAAAAATCTATTGCAGAAACCAGGGTTATTACGCTAAATTATTCGCAATCAGTATTTACAATTGGATTTAGCACGCTTAACTATACACTGCCCGGCGCCAACTCGTACGCTTACAAACTTGAAGGTTTTGAAAAAGATTGGAACTACGTAGGTTCACAAAGAAAAGCTACATACACTAATTTATACCCCGGTACCTATATTTTTAAAGTGAAGGCCGCCAATTGCGATGGCGTATGGAATACTGCCCCATCTACCATAAAAATTATTATTATACCTCCTTTTTGGATGACCTGGTGGTTTAGATTGGCCGTAATAGGCGGGATATTTGTGCTTGTCTATCTACTTTTTCTTTACCGAATTTATGCCTTTAGAAAACGGCAGAAAGTGCTTAAAAAGCTGGTTAAAGATCAAACTGCCGCGGTTACCAAACAATCAGAAGAACTGCAGTCACAATCGGAAGAATTACAGACATTAAACGAAGAATTACAGGCGCAATCAGAAGAATTGCTTTCACAATCAGACTATTTACAGGAACTGAATATTGAATTAGAGGAACAAAAGGAGCACGAGTTAGAGGCCCGTAAAGAAGCCGAAAAGGCCAACAGGGCAAAAAGCGTTTTCCTGGCAACCATGAGTCATGAAATAAGAACCCCGATGAACGGCGTATTGGGGATGACATCGCTGTTGTGCGAAACGCCGTTAACGCCCGAACAACGCGAATATGCAGAGATCATAAAAATAAGTGGCGAAAATTTACTGAATGTAATTAACGATATTCTTGATTTTTCAAAAATTGAGTCGGGCCAGATGGAGCTTGATCGCCATCACTTTAGCATGCGTCAGTGTGTGGAAGATGTGCTGGATGTATTTTTGGAATCAGCTGCTAAGAAACATCTCGACATTTTATATAAAATTGATCCGCAGATTCCGGCACAGCTTATTGGCGATAAACTACGTATCAGGCAAATTTTGCTTAACCTTATCAGTAATGCTATAAAGTTTACCAGCAAAGGGCAGGTACTTATTGAAGTTAACTTGATCAGGGATGAGGCCGACGGCATTAATATCGGCTTTAAAATAATAGATACTGGTATTGGAATACCAGCCAATAAATTAAAACGATTGTTCAAAGCATTTTCGCAGGTTGATGCCTCTATTACACGTAAGCATGGCGGTACCGGATTGGGATTGGTAATATGTGAGCGTTTGATAGAATTAATGGGCGGCGAAATCTCCATAGAGAGCGACCAGGGCGTAGGGACAACCGTTACTTTTAATATTAAGAGCGATACAGATAATCCCGCTACTGATGGCGAAATGCTTTATCCAATAGCTGACGCTGCAAATAAAAATATTTTACTTATTGACCAAAATTTAATTGCACTCGATATTCTGCAACATCAACTTAAGCAATGGAACCTATCGTCGATATGTGCGGAGACTGCTTATGAGGCGCTGCAATATTTAACCGGGCCAGAAAAAATAGACCTGGTTATTACGGGGACTAATATACCGGGAACAGATACGCTTGAATTGACGCGCGCCATTAAAAATATAAATAGTGATTTACCGGTAATACTTTTGTGCTCTGTTCTTGAGAAAATTAAAAACAAGGATATTGCCGATAAAATATTGCTGAAGCCCGTAAAACAACAACAACTATATAACATTTTACAGGCTGAGTTAATGCAAAACGAGCTGATAGTAACTGAAAAAGCACAACCTTCTATATTATCAGAACAGTTTGCTCAGAAGTATCCAATGAGTATACTAATTGCCGAGGATAACCTGATTAATCAAAAATTGATTACCAAAGTAGTATCAAAATTGGGCTACACACCGCAAATTGTTAACAACGGGAGCCAGGCGCTTGATATTATCAGTACTGCATTTTTTGATGTTATTTTGATGGATGTCCAAATGCCAGAGTTGGACGGACTTGAAACCACCAGGGTGATACGTAAAAGCAACATCTATCAACCTTATATCATTGCCCTTACTGCAAGTGCTATGACCGAGGATAAAATTGACTGTATGGACGCCGGGATGAATGACTTTATATCAAAACCAATCAACATTAAAGACCTTGTTACGGCATTGGAAAAATCATTCACATTAAAAGAACCAAGCAAGATTAGCAATTATAAATAATGTTATAAATCCGGCTTATTGTTTCACTTTAGTACTATCGGTTTCAAATTCTTCGTCAACACTTTCTCTTAGATCATAAAGCAGCCATTGTTTTTTTGCTATGGATTGTGTTTTTGATTTAAGCAGGTTGATAAAGTCATTTACACCAACAGGCTCATTTCCGTTGGCATGGATCAACACAATGCTCCCCGGCTGTGATGCTTGCCCTTTGGCCAGCCAGGCGTCAGTTCCGATAGGGATCAATCCAAAGTCGGTTATTTTATAAACCAGTTGCTGATCGGAAACCAATCCCGGGAAACGGAAAAATACAGAAGGCAGCAAACCATTTTTAAGCATCGCCTTTTCGGTTTCCAGCACCTCGTAGTTGATATCGGTGCCTGCTTCAAGTAAAAAATTTTCCTTCAAGGGGAGTTTAGCGCTTACGCGGTGATTAAAAGAATGATTTATCCAGGTAATATAAATTTCATGCTCTTTTTGTAGTTGCTTTAACCACTGCAGATCTGCCTGGTGCTGGCGCATCCAAACGCCGGTAATAGATAACGCTACCGGAACAGGCGTTTCTACTTTCTGAAACTCTTTATAAATATCGGTAAAAATAACCCTGTCTAATGGGCGGTGCGATGGGCAAAGATCTGCCGTAAGACTGATACCTGTTTCTTTGGGTAACCCGCTTTCAATACCTGCATCCTGAAGGTTTTTTGATTGCTTTTCGGCCTTATCAATGGCTTTTATATAAGGTGTTGTTCTGAAATAAGTTCGCGCAACTGGCAAAGTCATTGGCTTTACATCATAAAAAATAGCTTCATCTATCTTAGTCTCCAGCGTTTGCGGATTAACCAAAAACAAAAAGTTTTTACCATTATTTTCAAACTGGCGGATAATCATCCAATCCTGCGGAGAGCGGTGTGCCCATCCGTAATATACTTTATAGTTGGTTATATTGACGTAATTGGTTTGCGCACGACCTAATATTGCCGAACTGATTAATAATAGTAAGAAGAAAAGACGTTTCATTTTGATGCAGGATGTTCGATTTCGAAATTAGTATATTAAGTTTGCATTGAGGATTGTGTTTTAAAAATTTCACTGTTTAAGGATTTTTTAAATCAAATTCGACCGCGTGCCGCCTTAGCTTTAGCGGCGGCGCAATTCATACATCCGAAATCCGATATAACTATGACCCGTTTATCTGTCAACATTAATAAAATAGCTACGCTGCGCAATTCACGCGGTGGCAATAATCCCGATCTGATACAAGTAGCCAAAGATTGTGAACGTTTTGGCGCACAAGGAATCACCGTGCACCCCCGGCCCGACGAAAGGCATATCCGCTATAATGATGTTTTCGAACTAAAAAAGATAGTAACCACCGAATTTAATATTGAAGGTAATTGCCAGGAACAAAAATTTATTGGCCTGGTTTTAGCGAATAAGCCTGAGCAAGTAACCCTGGTTCCTGATGTTTTAGGGCAAATTACATCTAACCATGGCTGGGATACCATTACCAATCAGCAATATTTAAGAGATATGATTGCCGTATTTAAAGCTGCGGGCATCCGCGTTTCTATTTTTGTGGACCCGATAGAAAAAATGGTAGAAGCAGCTGCCACAACCGGCACTGACCGTATTGAACTTTATACCGAAGCATACGCCAGTCATTATAACCAAGGCAGGGAACTGGCTATTGCCCCTTACGTACATGCCGCAGAAGTTGCGCAAAAAAACGGATTAGGCATTAACGCAGGCCACGATCTGGACCTCCAAAACCTGAAATATTTTGCCGAAAACATTCCCGCTTTAGCTGAAGTGAGCATCGGTCATGCATTGATAAGTGATGCTTTGTATTATGGATTGGAAAATACTATACAAATGTATTTGAGGCAGTTAGCCACTATCTGATAATGGTTAAGCTCCCGGTAAGCAAATTGCAATTAATGCTCAGATTTATTATAAAATAATAAACGCCGACGGGAAGAGCCTTGCCATTAAAAGTGCCATCAAAGGGTTGTGAATAACCTTTTGATTCAAATACTTTTTGGCCATAGCGGTTAAATACTTGCACCAATGCTGTTGGATAATTTTCAATGCCTTTAATTTTCCAGTAGTCGTTAATGCCGTCGCCGTTAGGTGTAAAGGTATTGGCAATATCCACCGATGATAAACCTACGCTTACCTTTACTTCTGCACGGTTACTTTCACAACTACCCGTTAACTCGCTTATATAATAACTTGCATTTTCCTTTACCGACACTTTAAACACGCCATTTGGCTGCTCAGCTAGTGGAGTAATAGCTGTCGGAGTATCATATAGACGATAAGTATAGATTTTTGATGCATTGTTAACTTGCAACAATGCATCACCCGGGCTACAAACCTGCACATCACTTACCGAAGGGGACAGTATCATATTATCCTGATTTTGTACGGTGTAAACTGCTGTAATGGCTCCGCAGCCCGAGGCATCATTTACATTTAATGTATATGTACCTTCGCCCACCCCCGTTAAATCAATTGACGATGAAACTGTATTATTATTTGCATCCTGCCATAGGTAAGTATAAGGCTGCCCACCGCCTGTAACCTGAATATCGGTAATACTCCCCTTTTTTAAGGTACACTGATCATTTGTTATCAGCTCTGAACCGGCGGAGATTGATAACTGCGGTATTTCTGACAAATTATAAATACCATATGAAGTTTCGCAGCCATTTTTATCCGTTAAATAAAGCTGGTAAGCTCCGGCAGCTATATTTGATAATTGAGGAGCAGTACCTATAGTTGTTCCCTGGTAATCAACCCAGCGTTCCGCAGTAACAAGGCCATCAACAGATACCGTTATTGATCCGTTTGCCTTACCAAAACAAGGGGAAGCAGTTTGCACATTATATGAAGGGTATACCGTAGGCGGAGGATTACTGATGTGATAAACCTGGCTTGTTTTAATGCATCCATAACTGTTAGTAGCGGTAAGCATATAATCGCCGGCGGCAACGTTCAGTAAATCGGGTGTTGTGGTTACGATTTTATTGTTTCCATATGTCCAGTAATATTCACTGGCTCCGGCAACTTTTATGCCCGTTATAGAACCTACATCTTTTCCGCAGGTAGCCAGCGTTGTTTGTACAGCCGACTCATCCATAGTGATACCGTTAGTTTCAGGAATTTGAATATTAGTGCTATAAACCGGGCCACATTGAGTACCGTCCGTTACCTGGAGTTGGTATGTCCCGGCAGGCTGATTTAACAGATCGATGCCGGTGCCAACTTGCTGTTGCGTACTGTTTAACCAAACGTAGTTTAATGTCCCTGTGCCGGTAGCTGTGATACCTGTAATGGAGCCGGTGGATTGCCCACAATTGGTGGATTGGATAGCAGCATTACTTTGATCAATGTTGGGGCCTGAAACATTTTGCAGTGTAAACGGACCAAATTTTTGTGAGCATGAATTATCAGCGCTTATAACGAATAAATAATAGCTCCCGGCAGGGGCGCTTTGCAGTTGAGACAAAGTTCCTACTACATTTCCCCTTGCGTCTGTCCATTTGAAAGTTGGCGGCCCACCATCATTATTTATTATATTGATACCGATAATAGTACCCGAAGAGTTTCCGCATGAGGGATTTATCTTAACCATGCTGCTGGTATCAAGCTGAAATCTATTTTTAATTTCAAAATAAGAGGTAGAATCTGCACAATCTCCGTTTCGTGCAACCAGTTTATACTTGCCGGTTGGCACATTTAACAAATCGGCGCTTGTTCCAACAATTGTTCCCTGCTCATTCACCCATTTCAGGTTAGTGGCACTTTGCGGAATAGCTCCCGTTATTGATCCCATGCCATTACCGCAAGCATTTATTATTTGAACATTGTCGGTTTTTATAGCAGTTACTGTAAAATCGGAAGTATTTAAACCAAGTGTTGCAGATGCTATTACCGATTTGGTTAAAGCGCCGTTATATTGCCAATTTCCATTAGCATCAGCGGTAACAGAGGCAAAATAGGTTTGAGGAGAACAGGTGCCGCAAACATCGCTATAAAAAAGTTCAACACTTGAATTTGGCGTTGCTGTGCCACTAATCGAATTATTTGATACCTGTAATATAGCAACAACCGGAAATGTAAATTCATTCCATGCCTGCAAGTGCATTGGTTGTGCGCCAATGGTGCAAAAAAAACTATTTTTATTTACGGTAACATTACTGTATGGCCATATACTAACCGGATTGCAATTAGTGATATAGTTAGCATCGGCAGGATCATTACTGCCAATTGCCAAACTCGTCGCACCATAAATAAATATCCCTCCAGTTTTAAAACTTTGTTTCAATGTTTTATCAGTCCCTATATAGTTTCTTAATATATAAACTGGCATACCGTTGTTACCCACGTATATAGCATAATTTTGAGGCGCTACAATTACATTATCTTCAATATAACAGGTATTCTTCCCTCCGGGGTCTGTTGTTTTTAAGCCTATTCCTGAGGATGCGGCGATAGCATTCTGAACAAGATAATCAACCCCTATTTTATTATGTTCTATTTCAAAAGTAGCAGGTGTTGAGTCATAATAATCTGCCGGATCAGTGTAATTATTAGAATTGCCCTGGTATACAAAAAGCCCCTGAGCAAATACATTTCCTTCTGAAACTGTTCCTCCAAGATTTACCTGGCCAACAATAAAATAAATACTAACGGCAGCAATTTGATTTATTGATAAGGTTTCACCATCTGCATCAACGCCAAAAAAATTATCTTTTAATGTTAAATTTTCAAAGTATTCAAATTCATTGACCGGGAAATTAACAATCAACGGATATGAAAACCCATTAATTACATTACCCTTTCCTGATGAACCGATCTGTATATTTTTATCATTTCGTAATTCAATCCCTTTCCAGGCATATCCCTGGTTTGCCTTTGAGACATCGGTTAGCGTTTCGATATATAAACCGTATACCGCAACATCGTGTTTGTTGACTATTGACAAACCTGAAAGTGTTTGATTAACCGGTGTTTGATAAAGTAACTCAATATGCGCGTCGCTTACGCCAAATGGTGCGCCAGATTGTGTTGTTCCGTCAATTACTAAATTTGAACTGACATCGGGCAATTGCGACAATAGCAAAATTGTTCTGCCGGCTTCGCTTAAATCAGAGAAGTTAAAATTAATATAATTTGTTTGGCTACTGTCACTTGCTGCCGCTTGCGTTAAGGCATCCCTTAAAGTGCCAGGCCCCGAATCAGCATTACTGGTAACCACAAACACTGCCCCAAAGCTTTTGGCGTAGGCGAATAAGAAGAATATAATGAGTAAAATTTTGCGATAATCCATTGTTTAGGGTAATCCGCAGGCAAAATACTACTTTTCTATGTAAAACCATTGTCACTATCAGGTTAACAATTGATACTCAAAAGCTAAAAGTGTACCTTTGCAAAAAATTGAAGGGACACAATATTGATGAAGCTGAATATCGATTATCAGGAAAAATTTCAGGAGCGGCATATAGCGCCAAATGAGGCAGATACCGCACTAATGTTAAAAACAATCGGCGTGAATTCATTGACTGATCTGATCGGTCAAACGGTTCCGCAAAAGATCAGGCTAAAAACCCCGCTTAACCTGCCACCTGCAAAAAGCGAGTTCGATTACCTGAATGCCTTAAAGCAAACAGCATCAAAAAACAAGGTATTTAAATCATTTATAGGTCAGGGCTATTATGATGTAATAGTACCGGGCGTTATTCAAAGAAATATCCTCGAAAATCCCGGATGGTATACCCAATATACCCCATACCAGGCCGAAATTGCACAGGGTCGTTTACAAGCCTTATTAAATTTCCAAACCATGGTGATTGACCTTACCGGAATGGAAATTGCCAATGCATCATTATTGGATGAAGGTACCGCTGCTGCAGAGGCTATGTTTATGCAATACAGCCTACGTAAAAATCAAGCTGCTAATGTATTTTTTGTATCGGAGGAGCTGTTCCCGCAAACCATTGATATTTTAAAAACCCGCGCGCAGCCTTACGGTATTGAACTTCAAATTGGCGGTCACCGCACGGTTGAATTAACCGACAATATGTTTGGTGCCATTGTTCAATACCCCGCAGGTGATGGCGCTGTTTATAATTATACTGATTATGCTGCCAAGGCACACGAAAAAGGCATTAAACTAACCGTTGTTGCCGATTTAATGAGCCTTGTACTATTAACACCTCCGGGCGAGTGGGGTGCCGATATTGTGGTTGGTTCCAGTCAGCGTTTTGGTGTACCAATGGGCTTCGGTGGCCCGCATGCAGCATTTTTTGCAACTAAAGAAGAATATAAGCGCTCTATTCCGGGTCGTATCATTGGGGTTACTATTGATAGTGCAGGTAACTATGCACTGCGCATGGCGCTTCAAACCCGGGAGCAACATATCCGCAGAGATAAAGCAACTTCAAATATTTGTACTGCGCAGGCATTGCTAGCCATTATGGCTGGTATGTATGCCGTTTATCATGGCCCGGCCGGTATAAAATTGATAGCCGAAAGAATTCACGGTCTTGGCGTGTTACTTACCGAATCATTAAAACAATTAGGCTACGAGCAACTGAACGAAGCCTATTTTGATACCGTTAAATTTGATTTGGGCCACCTAGCCGGACCAGTACATGCCGAAGCGCTTAATAACGAAATGAACTTCCGTTATAAAGGCTCGGAAGTTACCATCTCTATCGACGAAACTACTTCATCAGAAGATATTAAAACCATTGTTCGCTTTTTTGCCAAAGTAAAAGGTAAAAACCTTAACGATGTTAATTTTGATGAGTTAAAGGAAAATATTGAAACCGTTATTCCAGTCACGCTTCAACGCAAATCAGCTTACTTAACGCATGCTTTGTTTAACACGCACCATTCAGAGCATGAGATGTTGCGTTATATCAAATCGTTAGAAGCAAAAGATTTATCGCTTTGCCACTCTATGATCGCTTTGGGTTCATGCACCATGAAACTAAACGCTACTACCGAAATGGTACCGGTTACCTGGGCACAATTCAGCAAGATCCATCCTTTTGCACCAACCGACCAGGTTGGTGGTTACATGGAGGTATTTGATGAACTGAATAACTGGCTAAGCGAAATTACCGGTTTTGCAGCCATGAGCTTACAGCCAAATGCTGGCGCACAAGGTGAATATGCAGGCTTAATGGTTATCCGCGCTTATCATAATGACCGGGGCGACAGTCACCGTAATATCGCTTTGATTCCGTCTTCGGCACATGGCACTAACCCTGCATCAGCGGCTATGGCAGGTATGAAAATTGTGGTGGTTAGATGCGATGACAACGGAAACATTGATGTTGCCGATCTGAAAGCAAAAGCTGAACAATATAAAAACGAGTTATCATGCTTAATGGTGACATATCCGTCAACTCACGGTGTATTTGAAGAATCGATCATCGAGATCTGCGAAATCATTCACGAAAATGGTGGTCAGGTTTATATGGATGGCGCTAACATGAATGCACAGGTTGGCTTAACCAGCCCGGCAAATATTGGAGCCGATGTTTGTCACTTAAATCTGCATAAAACATTCTGTATTCCGCACGGCGGTGGCGGCCCTGGTATGGGACCAATCGGCGTAGCTAAACATCTTGTACCGTTTTTACCGGGACACGCGGTGGTTGATATTGACAAAGGCAAATCTATCCACGCGGTGTCATCAGCTCCGTGGGGATCTGCGTCAATCCTGATTATCTCTCACGCTTATATTGCTATGATGGGTGCCGAAGGTTTAACCAATGCAACCCGTTATGCTATATTGAATGCCAACTATATCAAAGCTCGTTTAGAGCATCATTACCCTGTGTTGTATACCGGCGCTAATGATCGTTGTGCGCACGAAATGATATTGGATTGTCGCTCATTTAAAAATTTTGGTATTGAAGTTACTGATATTGCCAAACGATTAATGGATTATGGCTTCCATGCGCCAACTGTATCGTTCCCGGTTGCCGGAACAGTGATGGTTGAACCTACCGAATCAGAGCCTAAACATGAGTTGGATCGTTTTTGTGACGCGATGATCAGCATTCGTCACGAAATTGACCATGTTGAAAAAGGCATCTTTGATAAAACCGATAATCCGTTAAAAAATGCACCACATACCGCTGCGGTTATCACCGCCAACGAGTGGGAGCATCCATACAGCAGGCAAAAAGCGGCTTTCCCGCTGCCTTACGTTGCTGCATACAAATTCTGGCCATCAGTTGGCCGTGTAAATGATACACATGGCGACAGAACTTTAATTTGTTCATGCCCTCCATTAGAGGATTATGAGTTTGAAGAAAGTGCAATAGAGTAATACTCAGTTTATAGAATTTAAAGCCGGCAACAATACTATTTTGTTGCCGGCTTTTTTGTTTGTTGTTTTGTTTTAATAGATTTAACAAAAACTTAACCGATCGTACTATATTTATTTAAATGGAGTTAATAGTTGACACGAGCCAGGGCTGGACTAACGCCATTATTGAGGGAAACTGCGAGTTTAACCGTTTCTACAAAATAGCCGAAGATATGGCTAAACATTTTGATATTGCATTTACCGATAAGCTGAAAGATTTTGATTCCGTTTATTGGGATTTTGATTATAAAAGCAGCAAGCTTTCGCTCCAATATAACATCTACCTGGGTATTTCTATATTTCCACTGGCATTTAAAAATGCAAGCCCTTCAGACAATGAGCATGTATTGGAAATTGCCAATGCACTATTGCAAAAGTTGCTGGCAGACAATTGAGGGCAAAGCAGAAATGTTTATTATTTAATAGCGCATGTTAATAATTTGTCAATGCGCTACTACCCTCATAATGCTATAAGTTCTAATTTTGAATATGATAGCAAACACCCCTCCCACCCCCTATTACGCCGTTATATTTACCAGTATCCGCACTGAAGGCGATAATGGTTATACCGCAATGTCCGACGCAATGGACGAACTTTCCAAAAAACAACCGGGCTATTTAGGTATCGAATCAGCTCGTGAAGATTTAGGTATTACCGTCTCTTATTGGCGTTCATTGGAGGATATTAAAAACTGGAAAGCCAACGTAAGCCACCAATTTGCCCAAAAAACTGGTCGCGAAAAATGGTATCAGGATTTTAAGGTGAGGATCTGTAAAGTAGAGCGGGATTACTCGTTGTAGTTCATTGGTTCACTTGTTTATTAGTTTATTGGGTTGAAAGTTTAGGCATTGACAAATTCCCTTGCCCAAATTTCACCGTTAAAAAACCTGCGCTCACCGACTTGTTTTTAGCGCTAACCTAATTCGCGTTGTCATTTTTTTTATAGCGATTACTTTTACATCAACAAAATTGATCAACGCTACTAAATCATAAAAAAATGAACGCTTACCAACACACATATACCGGATTCGAAAGCATGACAATGGATGAATATAATTTTATTCACCACGCATCAGCCGGACTTAACCAAAACCAGATGCAAACTTTTATGCTGGTTTATAATGACAGAAGAAAAAACCCAACCGATATATTGCTGGCTACCCTGCTTGGCTTTTTAGGCTTTGCCGGTATACAAAGATTTATGACTGGTCAAATTATAATGGGTTTACTTTATTTTTTTACCGGCGGCCTTTTAGGTATCGGAACGCTAATTGATCTGTTTACCTACAAAAGTATCGCAGACGATTATAACAGGAGTCTGTCTTACGAATGCTACCAGATAGCCAAAATGAATAATTAAATTACGCTTGTTAAGCCAAATGTGGCGCTTAACAACTCTATCATATATCGTACAGGGTTTAAACCCTATAAAAAAATCCATCCGCCAGCAAACGAATGGATTTTTTGTTTGGGCCTCACCTAAATCCTCTCCAAAGGAGAGGACTTTAACTTCGCTCTTTTTTAGAACCCTCTCCTTGCGCCACCGCTAAAGCTAAGGCGGCACGCGGTTGGAGAGGGCAGGGTGAGGCTACCTTATTTACCCATTGATTTTTCTCTCACAGCCTTAAATTCCGACCCTTTTTTCCAACCGGGGAAGGTAGATTCATTGGCCAATTTATCACCTACTGCAAAAAGCAAATTAGCCACTTGTGCCATCCCATCAGCATTCATAGTTGGCGAGTAATTATCAGACGGCTGATGATAATGTAAATCGTTGTATTCCTGCTGCTTTTGTTTGCCCCAGGCTTCGCCATGAGCGGTGCTTTCGGCTCCGTTATTTAAATCCAATGCAGGCACGCCAACTTTGGCAAAGTTAAAATGGTCTGAACGGTAATAACCTCCGGCTCCCGGATTTTTATCCCCGATAACCTTTTTGCCATGTTCATCAGCATAATCTGTTACGTAATCATCCAAATCATTCTGGCCCTTTCCGGTTATTCCAAAATCGTTAGTTTCGCCGTAATCGCCAAGCGCATCCATGTTCAAATCAGCTACGGTTTTATTAAGCGGGAAGATAGGATGCGTTGCATAATATTCCGAACCAAGCAAACCCTGCTCTTCGGCAGTAACTGCTAAAAATACAATAGTACGTTTTGGTTTATCTTTTAATTGAGAAAACGCCCGGGCTACACTTATTACAGCAGCAACACCGCTGGCATTATCAACCGCGCCATTATAAATACTATCGCCTTTGGCATCCGGCTTGCCAACACCCAGGTGATCCCAATGGGCAGTATAAAGTATACATTCGTCGGGACTTGTACTTCCTTTCAATACCGCAACTACGTTATGTGATGTAGAATACTTTAGTTTGGTTTTGATAGTTAACGTAGCATTCAGATTTAAAGGGATTGCTTTAAAATCACTTTTGCGGGCAATCGCCCTGATGTCACCAGTAATGCCCGCAGCAGAAAATAGTTTTTTGGCAGCGTCTTCAGTTATCCAACCTTCAACCTTGCATCTTGAAAGATGTTTATCCTTCTGTTGCAAATAAAGTTTGGCACCGGTAAAACTATTATTAACCACACTCCAGCCATAACTTGCAGGCTCGGTTTGATGCACAATAATTACTCCGGCTGCGCCCTGGCGTGCCGCTTCTTCATATTTATAGGTCCACCGGCCATAATAGGTCATGGTATCACCCTTAAATAAATGCTCACCCGATTTAAAACCAGGATCATTAACCAGCACAATTACCGTTTTACCTTTTACATCAAGGCCCGCATAATCGTTCCAGTGATATTCGGGCGCTACTACTCCATATCCGGCAAACACCAGCGGCGAGTTTTTTAGCGTTACCGTATCCACCTCATGGCGGGTCGACGCCACAAAATCTGTAAGAGCATTAAAGCTGATGTTTGTTTTGCCGCCGGTTATTTGCATTGTGGCAGATGGCGTACTGGTTATTTCAACCATCGGCACATCCTGAAAATAACTACCATTATTGCCCGGCTCCAATCCCAGTTTTTTAAATTGAGACGAAATGTAGTTGATGGCTTTGGTTTCTCCGCTGGTGAAGGGTTTTCGGCCAGTTAGAGAGTCATCTGCCAAAACAGCTATATGACTTTTAATTTCGTCGCCTGTAATGGGGTTACTATTTTCATTGTGCTTACATGCAGCCAAAAGAGCTATTGCAGCGGCAAGTAAAAAGGAGAGTTTACCTATCTTCATATGATCAGTTTTCTCAAATGTATAAAAAAAAGCTTTATGTCAATAGGTTACGCCATCCGACCGAAAACGAACAGTTGATTGTACCAGAATGATGCAGTGGCTTTCTACAATACAATACAAATAACTAAAAATCAACAATTTATATTATCGGCACATATTTTGACGAGCCTATTATATTACTAAGGAGGTTATCAATGAGCCATCGCAAACAACCTGAACGTCGCACCTTTTTGCAGGACCGTTTAGAAATTTTAATAAAAAGACAGAAATCAGGAAAGGCCTCTTTTAACGAACTCACAGAGCTCGATTATATTGTAAATTCTGATCCAGAAATAAGAAAACAGATCATCATGGAAAACATGTTGATGGACGACATGACTGATTTTACCGAACCACCTGAGCAATTACAAAAGGAAGAAATACTTCAACCCTTGCCCGAACAATCCACCAACTTATTAAAGCGGATAAAATCACTGCTTTCAAATATTTTCAACTTGTTATTGTCTGCCTTAAAAAATGATAATTTATCAGCTTCCGCCAAACAAATAGTACTCCTGTAACCTGCGATATAGTTTTTTTAACGTAAGCCAAACAATTTCTTGTTTCCAGCCTTTACAAAGTAAATCTTAACTTTGTTATTATCATCCGTTCCTCAAAATTTACTACTATGAAAAAAGCAATACTATTAATGGCTTTTATTGCCTTTACTGCCTTTACTTATGCTCAAAATGTCGACCTCCGTCGCAAAATTGAAGTTTCAGGGACAGCTGAGCAGGAGGTTACTCCCGATATTATTAATGTTTCTATTTCTTTACAGGAATATGTTGATGGAAAAAATAAAGTAACCATTGATCAACTGGAAAATCAGCTGGAAAACGCTGTTAAAAACGCAGGCATAGCTAAAGAAGATTTCACCATAAACAACTTATCTGCTTACAACAATACTTATCAAAAAAAGAAGAACCCCGATTTCCTGGCAAGCAAGCAATACTTGATCAGATTAAGCGATTTGAATAAATACAACCAGATAATAAATGGTGTTGATCCAAAAGGTATTCAATCAACCAATATTGAAAGTTACGATTACTCAAAAATTGATGAGTTAAAAAATGAATTGAAACTTAAAGCATTAATTGCCGCTAAACAAAAAGCTAACTTATTATTAACTGGCATAGGCGAAAAACTAGGTGACCCAATAAGCATCACGGAAATTGACAACGGGAGTGCCATGCCAGCCCCAAGAGTGATGTTCAGGGCAGCAGCAATGAGCACCAACTCCGTCCCTCAGGATTCTGATATTGATTTTAAGAAAATAAAATTAAGTTTTCAGATAAACGCTGTGTTTGAAATTGTAAAATAGGAAAGCAAAAACGCATTGAAGATTTGCTAAAATCTCAAAACATTAACCATCCTCATTTACAATTTTGGTAAAACAAACAGCGTTTTGGGAAGAATTCCGAATTCACCAGCGCAACATTTTTGTTACAAATAAATATTCTTTATAGTTGTACAGCTATAAAAATGGATGGTTTTATCTTTTTTTTAAAACAATTGTGCTTAAATGTTAAACAAAAATTAACAGGCTACGTAAAATAGAGTGTTTTTGTTGTTTAACTGGCCTAATATTAAAAAAATGTAACCTTTTTATTTTATTTCATATTGCTTTCTAAACTATTGACAATATGAATTTTACATTTTATATTTAGGCTCCTAATTAATTACCATCATGATCCGAGCACGATTTAAAAAGGTACTTTTGGTTGCCAACGATGTTTTCCCCGATCAGTTATTAACTGACTACGACCATGTAAAACATGTGTCAAACATAAACAGCATATTTCCATCGATTTATGCACTGGCACCTGAACTAATCATTTTCGATTACGACTTTATGGGTAAGGATATGGAGAAAGTGTTACGTCGTATAAAAGTTAATAGATTTTACGATAAGGTAAAAATTTATTGCTACAAGAATCAACACAACGCAGATACCGACGGGCTGTTAAAAGTACTTGGTGTTGATGAGTTAATTTATAAAGATGAATTAACCAAGCACAAAACGGAGAAAACTGTAATGAACTCGGTTAATTCGTTTTTTGATGCCAACGTCCTAAAATGGGCAGGCAGTGTAGCCAACTAATCAACTATTTAGTCAATCCACTCAAACTTAGTATAAGGCACTAATACTTCGGGTATTTTAATGCCTTTTTCTGTCTGGTTATTCTCTAACAAGGTTGCAACAATACGTGGCAGCGCCAATGCACTACCATTTAAGGTATGCGCCAGTTGCGTTTTGCCTTCGGCATTACGGAAACGCAATTTAAGTCGATTACTTTGGAAAGTTTCGAAGTTTGATACAGATGAAACCTCCAACCAGCGTTGTTGCGCGGCGCTCCATGTTTCCATATCGTAAGTAAGCGCAGAACCAAAGCCCATATCGCCACCACACAAACGCAGTACACGATAAGGTAAGCCCAGCTTTTGCAACAAGCCTTGCACATGCGCACTCATTTGCTCCAATATTTCGTATGATTTATCGGGATGAGCTACCTGCACAATTTCAACTTTATCAAATTGATGTAAACGGTTTAATCCGCGTACATGTGAGCCGTATGACCCCGCTTCACGACGGAAACAAGGTGTATGCCCGCAGTTTTTAACCGGCAGTTCGTCGGCACGTAAAATTACATCGCGGTATAAATTGGTAATAGGCACCTCGGCGGTGGGTATCAGGTATAAATTATCCAGGCCAACGAAATACATCTGCCCTTCTTTATCGGGCAGCTGTGAAGTCCCGAAACCAGAAGCCTCATTTACCATTAAGGGCACACTTACTTCGCTGTATCCAGCTTTTTCGGCTTCATCAATAAAGAAATTGATCAATGCACGCTGCAACTTGGCTCCTTTATTTTTATAAACCGGAAAACCGGCACCGGTAATTTTAACGCCCAGTTCAAAATCAATCAGGCTGTATTTTGCGGCAAGGTCCCAATGCGGCAAAGCGCTTTCAGGTAACGCTGGTTTGTCGCCGTTTTCAAGCACCACTTCATTATCTTCAGGCGTTAAACCTTTGGGTACTGAGCTATGCGGCAAGTTAGGCAGCAAAACCAATTTTTGATATAGTTCTTCTTCGGTAACGGCAAGCTGCTCGCCTAAGGTTTGCACCTCACTTTTCCAAGCGCCGGTATTTGCTTTTAACGCTTCTGCATCTTCTTTTTTACCGGCACGCATCAGCTCACCAATTTGCTTTGCTGCTGCGTTAGCCTGTGACGACACACTATCCATCTGCGTTTGGGTTAAACGGCGTTTTTCATCTAATTGAATAATTTCATCAACCAATTGGGGTTGTTTGAAATTTTTCACAGCCAAACGTTCTAAAACTTGTTCCCTGTTTTCGCGGATATAACTAACTTGCAGCATTGATTTTATTTTTACGCAAAGATATAATTAGTTCATAGTTGATGGTTCATTGTTCATAGAAAGATTTATGAAATTTTGCGCCAGACTTAGCACCATGAACTATTATTCATGAACCCAAATACATGAGCACAACAGGCAAATTATATTTAGTTCCCACCCCAATAGGCAACCTGGAAGATATGACCTTCAGGGCTATCCGTGTATTAAAAGAAGCTGATTTGATACTGGCCGAGGATACCCGCACATCTGCACCTATGCTGAAGCACTTTGATATCCATCAAAAAGTTTTTTCGCATCATCAGCATAATGAGCATCAATCGTCTAACGAGATTATCCGCTTTTTAAAAGAAGGAAAAAATATCGCGCTGATATCAGATGCTGGCACTCCCGCAATATCTGATCCGGGTTTTTATTTGGTTAGAGAGGCTTTGAAAAACGAAATACCCGTTGAATGCCTGCCCGGTGCCACTGCTTTTGTACCAGCGCTGGTTAACTCCGGTTTTCCAACAGATCGTTTTTGTTTTGAAGGATTTTTACCTTTAAAAAAAGGACGCCAAACCCGCTATAAAACACTGGCAACAGAAGACCGTACCATAATACTTTACGAATCACCACATCGCCTGCTAAAAACCCTTGATGAAATGGCGCTTTACTTTGGCGAAGACAGGCAGATATCCGTATCTCGCGAACTCACCAAAATGTTTGAAGAAACCGTTCGAGGCACAGTAGCCGAGGTAAAGCTTTACTTTGAAACTCACCCTTTAAAAGGCGAATTTGTGATGTGTGTTGCGGGAAAATAAATATTATTAACTCGATGGGCAACCGAAGCTTTAGGCGTTATTTGGGAGTGATAATTTTGGCCTGCCTGTTAGGAAGTTGCAAAAAGAGCGAAAGCGTAAACACCGCTTTTTATTATTGGAAAAGTACATTTAGCCTTAGTGCGCAACAAAGCGATATCCTGAAACAAAGTGCTGGCAATAACCTCTATCTTCGTTTTTTTGATGTTAATTGGAATAGTCAATATCATAACGCATTTCCAAATGCCATTATCAATTTCAATCAGCGTGCCAATAGTTTAAAAATCACGCCGGTTATATTCATCACCAATTCAACGTTCGAAAATATTGCTGCTAATGCCGTTGATAGTTTGGCTATACACTGTAGCGCACTTGTTAATACCATCGTCCTAAAACAAAAAATCAATTATAAAGCCATACAGATTGATTGTGACTGGACACTAAATACGCGCGAAAAATATTTCAGCTTTTTAAAATCGTTTAAAAAAGTTAATGGCCATTTTTTGGAAGCAACTATCCGCCTGCACCAGGTAAAGTATATGGAAACCACGGGTGTACCACCAATAGACAAAGGCGTGTTGATGTTTTATAACATGGGTAAGGTAACCACAAATGCAAGTCAGCCCAACTCCATTTACAATCAGGCCGATGCTGTAAAATACATTTCCCGTATTGCCGAATATCCTTTACCGCTTGATGTTGCGCTGCCGTTATTCTCGTGGTCTGTACATATCAGGGATGGAAAAGTTATCCAGATTTATGGCAACATTGGCAAAAAAGAGTTGAGCAACACGGCAAACTTTATACAAAATGAAAATATGTACCGGGCAAAAAAAAGTTTCTTTTTAAACGGTATTTATATTAAAGAAAGTGATAATTTTAAGTTGGAAGAAATTAGTTTAGTCACGCTAAAAAATGCGGCTAATCAGTTGGCTCCCCATCTTCACCCTCAAAAAAACAGAACCATAATTTATTATGAACTGGCTAATCTTAACCTATCAGAATTTAACGCGCAAAGCCTCAACCAAATTTCTGCTGATTTTTAGCTTTTGCACCTTGGCCATTGCCGGCATAGTTTGGGCTTGTGCCGATAGCGGCGAAGAAAACTTTTCCATGTTTAGTCCCGAAGCCTTTGTAGCCAAAGAATATACTCCATTTTTTTATGATGCCAGCTATTGGTATTACAGTGGCAACGTTGAGGTTGATGACAACAACAATCGTTTCAATGACCAAATAGTTAGTGAATGGGACGCCTACTTCAATGATCAATTAAGTAAACCCACATTGCGTTATCTTTTGCTAAAGGCAAGCCAAAAAGGTATTGATTCGGCAAATAATTATGTAAACGGTAAAATAACCAAATTAAAGCCCGATTCCATCCAGATAAATACATCCAAACTGGATAAGGCCAAATTCAATAACTTATTCGCATATTTAAAGTTGGCTAAGGAGTGCGAAAAATTCGCAGTGATTGCACCTTATGGCTGGTATGATACCCCTCCGACCCTGCCGCCTGTATCTGCCAAATTGGAGAGTTCGCTTTCATCTGCCTTCAATAACTCAAAAGATCCATTTATTAAACAGCGGCTTTGGTTTCAGTTGGTGCGCTATTATTTTTTCAATGATGATACCATAAAAAGCAAAACAGGCGCTATAGATAATAAAGCCGGTATTTTAGTTTGGTTTAATAATTACAAAGGCACATTCCCTCAAAACCTTACCTATTACCGCGCGATGGGATATGTGGCGGGTTACTATCGCCGTAAGGGTAATTATGCGCTTTCCAATTATCTGTATAGTCGCTGTTATGATTACTCGTACGAGCTGAAAATACCCAGCAAATTTAGCTTCCACGCGCAGCAGGAGACCGATTGGCGGGCAACCTTAAAGCTCGCTAAAACTAATGCCGAAAAGATAACCCTTTGGCACATGCTCGGCATGGAATATGACCCGGTACGGGCCGTTAAAGAAATAGCCGCTTTAGATCCCAAATCAGACAAAATGGATTTACTGCTTAGCCGGATCATCAATATGAGCGAGGGTGAAGGCGAAAGCAATTTTTCTGGAAAAGTTGCCGACTCTACCCAACAGGCTATTAAAAAGGCAGAAGTTACCGAAGTGAACCTGATTGATTCGATAGCGTTAAAAAACAACAACACCAAACCATACTACTGGAACCTGGCAGCAGGCTATCTCAATTACATTTACAAGGATTACAAAAAAGCAGCTAAATTTTATGATGTTGCAAAAAAGCAACTACCGGCGAATGACAAACTAATCACGGCCCAGTATAAGCTGCTTACTATTTTATTAAATATTGATGAGCTGCAACGCATCGATTCAAAAACAGAAGCTAAAATAACAGAACCTTTAACCTGGCTGGTCAACCTGAGAGATGGAAAAGAGAAGATTGCCGCACTTCGGTTTGATCCCGCATTGGGGATCTGTGCCAATCATATCGCCCAAATTTATCAAAAACAAGGCGACTGGCTCAAAGCTAACTGCTTTAAAGATTCCATTACTTTTTATACCGATAGCAGCCATGTGCAAAAGTTGGTAGATTTAATGACCAAACCACAAAAAAGTGCTTTTGAAACAACAATGCTTAGATATTACCCGCATACGCTTGATGAATTATATTACCACCAGGCAACGCTCCTTACTTACAAGGAAGAGGTAGACAAAGCCTTGCAAAAAATGAGTTTGGTAAAAAAGATGAGTCCTGATACTTTGTATGCCAATCCATTCAACAGCCGTTTAAATGATTGCCATGATTGTGATCATGTGGCACATCAGAAACAAAAGTTCAGTCCGCTTACCTTTTTAAAAACCATGCAAAGTATAAAAACCGATTTAAAAGCCGGTAAAGATGTTTATCGCAATGCCTGGCTGCTGGCTAACGCTTATTACAATATAACTTACTATGGTAACGGGCGGTTATTTTACCAATCGGCCATAATCGGAGCCATTGATTTCGACCCTGGTTATATCTCCGCACCTTTTCAAAAGATGGTTACCAGTCAAAACATTGCCGAAAAATATTACCTGCTGGCTATGGCCAATGCGCAAACCGATGAACAAAAAGCACGCTGTACTTTTATGGCTGCCAAATGCGAACGCAATGAATATTATAATCAATACAGCGCCAACAATAAAAATTCGGAGATTGAGCAGGCCCCGGTACCCACTTCGGGAAAATACTTTGCCGATTTAAAAAATCATTACAGCAACACCAAATATTATCAGGAAGTTTTGCAGGAGTGTGGCTACTTTAAAAGATTTGTAACAGGAAAATAGCATCAATCATTTAACGCCACAGAAGTTTACAAACCACAGGAATTAATACCTTTGCGCCAGAAAAATTAGTTTAGATGAAGAAAAATATCCTGCTGTCCGTTTTCTCCGGTTTATTGCTTTGGATAGCCTGGCCACCTACACATTATACCACTTTTTTACTATTTGTTGGTTTTGTGCCGATGCTGACAGCCATCGAAAACATTATTCAATCAAATTATACCAAAAAAGGTAAAAAAATATTTGGCACTGCTTTTCTGGGTTTCTTCGTTTGGAATACCTTATCTATTTTTTGGGTATACAATGCCTTAAAAATGGTTGGCGAAGTAGTTGCCCTGCCTATCTCCTTTATCCCCTATTCGCTTGGCCCATTATTAATGGCAACGGCTTGTTGGTTATATTATCGACTAAGATTAGTTACCAACCGTGGCTTTAGCTTATTCGGCCTGGTTTGTTTTTGGATAGCATACGAATACCTGCACCAAAGCTGGGACCTTGCCTTCCCATGGATGACCCTGGGTAATGGTTTTGCCACCACCCACCAATGGGTACAATGGTATGAATACACGGGCGTTTATGGTGGTACCGTGTGGATCTGGATTTTGAATATCCTGGCGTTTTTAATTTATGCAGGTTTAAAAGAAACTGCCAACAAAAAATTAAGATTTAAATTAATATCAGCCTTTGTTATAGTGCTGCTGTTGCCGCTCAGCTTTTCCTTATATCGTTACTATAGCTATCAGGAACAGCGCGATCCATCAAACATTGTGATAGCACAGCCAAATATCGATCCTTATGCCAAGGAAACAGGCATTTCTACACACCAGCAGGTTGATATACTTACCCGCATATCCGACTCTATCGGCCAGCACAATACCGAGTTTTTCATTTGGCCCGAAACTGCTATTCCCGATGCCGTAAATGAAGAAACCGTTCGCAACAATCCTTATTATCTGCAGGCACAGCATTTTTTAAACAAATACAAAAACGGCAATATCATTACCGGTGCCGAAACTTATAAAGTTTACAATAACAGGGCAACATCAACCGCAAGTCCTTACGGCGATGGTGGCGGCCAATATTACGATGCCTTTAACGCAGCCATGAATATTGAAAACTCTGCAGAGGTGCAGTTTTATCATAAATCAAAGCTGGTGCCGGGTGCCGAGTCCTTGCCTTTTGGTAATACCTTGTCGTTTTTAAAACCGGTGTTTGAACATTTGGGCGGTGCAACTGGCAGCTATGGCAGTCAGGCCGAGCCTGGGGTATTTTATTCGCAAAGCGGTATTGGCGTAACGCCGGCCATTTGTTATGAATCTATCTGGGGCGAGTGGATTGCAAAATCAGTAAAAAAAGGATCGCAATTCATCACCATTATTACCAATGATGGCTGGTGGGAAAACACGCCTGGTAAAGATCAGCACCTGGATTATGCCAAGTTACGTGCCATTGAAACCCGCAGATGGGTATGCCGCTCGGCCAATACCGGGATCTCGGCATTTATTAATCAGCGCGGTGATATTGTGCAACAAACCAAATGGTGGGTTAAAACTGCTATTAAGCAAGATATCAACTTAAATTCGGAAATCACATTTTATGTTGAGTATGGCGATTATATTGCCAAAGCCGGAACATTATTGGCGCTGATAGGCATTGGATTTATTGTGGTGAGGAGATTTGTTTAAAATTGCGGAAGTCGGAGTGCCGATTGCGGAAGTTTTTTTGAATGTAAAAGATGGAGTGTCGATTGCGGAAGTTTTTATTTTCATTTCGCGTTAATAACTCCGCATTCCGCATTAAATCATTCTCATTCCGCATTCCAAACTCCGCACTCCGCATTCAACTATCTCGGTTTACAATAAATTCAAGCAAATCATGAATGGGTTGCCTGATAATTTTGCCTACATGGATGTCGTTTTCTTTGCAAACAGTTTTTAACTCATCAGCAAATATGTAGGCAATTGAGCCCACAAAATGGCATTTAAACTCGCGGTACTTGGGGTACCACATAATATTGGTTTCAATAAACTCCAGCATTCCTTTTCTTAGCAGATGCTGAGCGTATGCCGTTTCTCTTATCTTAGTTAAAAATTTACTGAACGATGCCAGGTAAGAGTTGGCATTAGGCATTTGATATACATTTTTTATAACCGCTTCTTTATCCAGGTGATATTCATTATCAAATTTCACACTTATTTCGCCGGGCATATTGCCGTATAAAAAATCGGTTACAAGGGCCTTACCAAACCAGGTGCCGCCTCCTTCATCGCCCAAAACAAAACCCAGACCATGCTGACCTGAGTGGATATCTTCACCATCAAAATAGGAGATATTTGAACCTGTGCCCAATACGCAACAATATCCTTTATGATGCCCGCAGGTGGCATAGGCACAACCTAACAAGTCACTATCAACACTGATGTACGATTTAGTAAAAAGAGCGCTCAACGCGTTAGAAACAATTTCATGCCTGTCGGGACTGGAACAACCGGCACCAAAAAAGTATATCTCTTTAACATCAGGAGCAAAGGCTACCATATCAACTGCTTCATCCTGCAATATTTTTACAATTTCCTTTTCCGATAAAAAATAAGGGTTGAGGCCTGCGGTCCTGAATTGCCGTACTTCGCCATCAGCAAGTTTAAGTAACCAGTCTGTTTTTGTGGAGCCGCTATCAGCAACTAAAATCATGGAAGTTCTTCGAGCGCTTTTTGAGTTAGCGGTTTATGAATAAATTGGGTAATATACTTATTATCTGTCGACTTACGCATATCCAAAGGATCAAGCGATGACGATAGCATGAAAATTTTGATAGCATTTTTATCAATGTCTATCTTATCATACTCATCTAAAAACTCAAATCCTCCCATCAAAGGCATGCGCACATCCAAAAAAATCACATCTGGTTTGATACTTCCGTCGCGCAGTGAATTGATCGCATCAGTTGCCGAGCGAACAACAATAATTTCATCGACAAAATTACTGCCTTCCAAAATCTTACGTGTGACAAAATTATCAATGTAATTGTCATCAATAAGCAAACATGTTTTAAAGCGTCCGGCCATTGTTTCCAAAAATAGCTTTTTAAACCAATTTAAAAAATATACTTATTTAAAATTAATTTATGTTTTTATTTATCTTATAGTTAAATTAAAAGTATCAACCATTTTACAAACATTAACCCACAACACCACCATAAAAAAATTAAATTGCGATTAACCATACCTAAAATCATTGTTTGGTAAATTAATCTGATTAACAATATTTGCACAAATGAAAACAATTAAGTTAGCCGTTACTTTTTTAACCCTATTATTTTTTATGAATAATACAACCAGCCATGCAGCGGGTACTGTGCAAATAGCATACACCGTCACTTTTCCCGAGGCTCAGGCTCATTACGCTGACGTTGAAATGCATATTTCAGGCTTAAACCAGCCGGTTTTAGATCTCAAAATGCCTGTTTGGACGCCCGGCTCCTACCTGGTTAGGGAGTTTGCAAAAAACATTGAATCTTTTAATGCCAGTTCGGGCAGTAAAACACTCGCTGCGCCCAAAATAAATAAGAACTGCTGGCGCATTCATACCGAAGGATTAAATAATGTTACCGTTAAATACAGGGTTTATTGTTTCGAAGTATCCGTACGTACCAGCTTTGTTGATGCTTCACATGGTTTTTTATCAACAACCGGCATTTTTATTTATCCTGATAAAATGCTTCATGAACCTTCAACTATTCATATTGTTCCTTATAAAGGCTGGACAAAAGTTTCAACCAGTTTAGAGGAAATTAATGGTGATACTTTTACCCGGCACGCGCCTAACTACGATATTCTGTTCGACTCGCCAATTGAAATAGGCAATCAGGATGTTTTTGGTTTTGATGCCGCAGGTGTAAAATATGAAGTTTGTATGGTAGGCGGCGGTAACTACGATAAAGAGCGACTGAAAGTTGATATGGCCAAAATTGTAGAGCAGGAAACTGCTGTTTATGGCGAAAACCCTAATAAGCACTACGTATTTATAGTACACAATAATTTACGCGGTGGTGGTGGTTTGGAGCATTTAAGCTCAACTACTTTGGGCGCTTCGCGGGATAATTATGGAACCGAAGCGGGCTATCACAACTTTTTGACTCTTGTTGCACATGAGCACTTCCACTTGTGGAACGTAAAACGCCTACGTCCGTTTGTGTTGGGTCCGTTTAACTACGATGAGGAAAACTATACCACCAACTTGTGGATTGCTGAAGGGTTTACTGCTTACTATCAGAATCTCATTTTACGATATGCTAATTTGACCACTCCTGATAATTATTTAGGTGATGTAGCCGGCGAGATAAATACTATTGAAAATCAACCCGGACTTAAAGTGCAGCCGCTATCCGAATCGAGCTTTGATGCGTGGATAAAGGCTTATCGCCCTAACGAGAATTCAATTAACACCACCATTTCTTATTACGATAAGGGTGCCGTAGTTGGTATGCTGCTTGACTTGGAGATTATTAATGATTCCAAAGGAAAATACTCCTTAAATGATGTAATGAAGTACATGTATGATACTTATTACAAAACCAAAAAACGTGGCTATACCGATGCCGAATTTAAACAAGGCTTTGAAAAGTTTGCCGGCAAAAACCTCGATGATTTCTACAAAAAATATATCAATGGCTTAACTCCTATCGACTACAACAAATATTTAGGCTACGCCGGCTATAAAATAATTGATGAGCTGGCTGATAGCAATGACCCAACCTTGGGTGTAAACATTGCCCGGGATGGTAAAAAGATAGTAACCACCGTTTTACGCGGCACCGCTGCCTGGATCGATGGCGTCAACGTTGGCGATCAACTGGTTAGTGTTGACGGCACTCCGGTAACAGACGTTACCACCATGCTAAATGGAAAAAAAGTAGGCGATAAAGCTTCAGTAAGTGTGCTGCGCGATGGTTTGCCGCTTACTTTGGAAGTTACGCTTTTAAGAAACAATAAGGTTAAATATAAAGTGCAGGAACTGCCTGATGTAACACCACAGCAGTTGGTGGTGCGTAAAAAGTGGCTGAAGTTGTAGAAGCCTCACCCTACCCTCTCCAACAAAAATGGTTGACCGATAAGCAGTCAACCATTTTTGTTTAAGGGTATTCATTAATTATTTCTTCTCGTGAATACCTTTTGAGTTTATACCAGCTTGTGCTATTTTACTTAGCAGGTTGTCAGCATTCTTTTCTTCGTTTAAAGTGGCTTCCAGCAATTCAGCGGCTTCGGTATAACCCAATACTGTTGCCAATGTTTTTAACGTACCGTACGAAGCAATTTCATAATGCTCAACTTTCTGTGCGGCAGATATAATACCCGCGTCCCTGGTAAAGGTTCCCTTTTTAGTATCTTCAACTATTTCCGTGGCTTCTTTTATCAATCCGGCCATGGCTTCGCATTTTTTTGCTGACGCTTTTTCGTTGATAGAAGCAAAAGCATCTTCCAAACGGGTAACATGATTTTCCGTTTCAGACAAATGAGCTTCAATAGCGGTACGCAGTTCGTCGGATGTTGCTGCTTTGGCCATTTTAGGCAATGCCGAAACCAAATGCTTCTCGGCCCAGTAAATATCTTTCAACTCGTCAATAAATAATTCGTTCAAGGCAGACTCGTCCACACCTGTTGCCTGGTCAATGTTTTTTACTTTAGTTTCCATGGTAATGTTTTTTTTGTTTCTCTATCGTTAAGAAACATTAATCGTACCAATTTTAACTTTAAATAAATTTATTAAATAATAAATCACAAAATCACTCATTTCTTGAGTAGTTCAAGTGCTACCCTCAAGTCGGCTTTTGATTGAGTAATGTTCTTCCATGGGTCATCAACCTGCTTTACTCTATCAAGTGTATTAAAAATAGTATAGTCTGATAGTTTAAGGTTGTCCGTTACCTCGTGCCAGTGCAAAGGGGTTGATACCGTAGCACCGGGTTTAGGTCGAACGGCATAAGGGCAGGCAATGGTTTGCCCCCTTCTGTTCTGCAAAAAATCAATATAAATTCTGTTTTTCCTTTTAGCCGGACTTCTTTCCACACTCGTAGTATCAGGCAATTCACTGTGTATTAGGCTCGCAGTGTATTCCGCAAACATCTTCACAAAATCATAATCATGTTTTGCGCCGAGGTAACAATAAATGTGTAAGCCTTTTGAACCCGATGTTTTGATGAAAACATCCAGTTTCATCCTGTCAAAAATCTCCTTTGTTTTTAATGCTGCCTCCACTGCCTGGGTAAAAGGTACATCATGCGGATCAAGGTCAATCACCACATAATCCGGATTCTCAGGCGTTTTGTATGAGCTTAGCCAGGGGTTTATTTCTATACAACCCAAATTCACCATGTACATTAGCGTAGCAGCATCATTGCCTATAATGTAGTTGATATTTTTATCATTACTTTCCGAATAAAGTGGCTCCGTTTTAATAAAACCGGGCAAATGAGCAGTATCCGTATCTTTCTGAAAAAAGCCGGGATCACCAATACCATTGGGCTGGCGGCGCATTGATATAGGCTTATCCTTTAAATACGGTACTATCCAATCGGCCATATCTCTATAATAACTAATCAGCTGACCTTTGGTTATTCCTTCCTCTTTCCAGAAAACCTTGTTCAGATGCGTCATTTTTAATTGCTTTTTGCCATAGGTTAAAACCGCCTCATCGGGCAATTGCGTTTCTGGTGTTTCCATAACTACTTTTTCTGATTGCTTATCTTCCCTTAGTCCCTTAAAAACAGGGTGACGTAAATGCTTGTCTTCTGTCAATTCCGCATACCAAACCTCACAAACCAGTTTGGGTTCAACCCAGTAGACTTTACTTTTGCGGGCCATTGTTTCGTCAAACGGTTTCTTATCGGTTGTTAAGGGCTCAAGTTTTGTATACAATTCTTTTATCCAGGCATCGTTAAAGCCTGTGCCGCAATTGCCAATATACTGAATCTTATCACCCGGTTTTATGCCCAGTATTAATGATCCAAAATACTTACGTGATCCTACAGGAGCTGTATATCCACAAATAATGGCCTCCTGCGAATTTTGCAATTTAAACTTTAGCCATGTATCCGTCCGTTTGCCGCTGTTGTAATAGCTTTGCCCATCCTTGCCTATTATGCCTTCCCAGCCCTCCTTTTGTGCCTTTTTAAAAAATGCAGTTCCCTTACTTAAAACATGCTCGTTATAAATAATATTAGGCGAATCCACGGTATCTAAAAACGTTTTAAGCAATTGCTTCCTTTTGATGAGTTCCATATCCCGCAGATCGTGGCCATCTAAATTCAACAGGTCAAAAACATAATATTTGAGCGTTAAATCTTTGGTATCGCCATCATAATGCTGTATGTATTGAAAACTACTTTTGCCATCCGTATCCTCAACAACCAGTTCCCCATCAAGTATGTCTTTTTGGGGGATAGATTTTAGTACTTCAACTACCTTAGCGTAATCACCGCTAAAGTCAATATCATTCCTTGAAATTAGTTTGGCTTTGCTGCCGGTATAGCCAATGGCGCGATAGCCGTCCAGCTTGCGTTCGTAAATCCAGTCATCATTATCAAATACTTTGGCTTCCAGCTTAGCTGTCATGGGGCGATACGGCTTGCCCGCCGGTGGCTCGTCATCTGCTTCTGCTACATCTTCGCTTACATCATGACTTTTTTTTTCAGCCTTGATCTCCTTTACCGATGGAAGATCCTTTGCATCACCCTCTTTGTTATTCTTCATCCCCTTAATCTTATCAGGCACAAAATCTTCGCTGTTAAAATCCTTTTCGGCAAATTCATCTTTATGTTTAATCAGCAGCCATGAATTTTCTTCCTTGCTATGCAGTTTAACCAAAGCAAAGTCACCCTTTAAAATATCGCCATTGAGCCTGAACTTTAAATTGCCTGCTTTTAAGCCTTCACGCAGCGTTTTTACATCATTTTTCCGGTCATCAGCCAATGAAGTATAGCTGCCTTTATCCCATATCAGCACCACGCCCGCTCCGTAATTTCCGTTGGGAATAATACCCTCAAAATTGCGGTAATCGTAAGGGTGATCTTCCACCATCATGGCCAGCCGTTTATCTTCTGGATTCATTGACGGCCCTTTAGGCACTGCCCAGCTTTTCAGCACACCATCCAGCTCCAGCCTAAAATCATAATGCAGGTGCGAGGCATGATGCCGCTGTACCACAAACGATAGCGCTTTGGCATTGTTTTTACCGCTTTTAGGCTCAGTAGTTTTTTTAAAGTCGCGTTTTTTAAAATAGTCCAGCAAAGTCATATCAGGTTCCCTTCTTTGTGTTTAGGCTCTGCATCAGTTGCTCATACAAATCGTCGCTGGTGGCTTTTTGGGGCTTCAGCTTCTTAACCGTTGCCTGCTTGCCTTTTGATTTAGCTTTGATGATCTTCAGCAACTCATCATTATAATCGTCCTTAAATTTCGATACATCAAACTGTTCGGCATATTGATTAATGAGCGCCAGGCCAACACCCAGCTCTTTTTTGCTGATAGCAACATCGGTGCCGATATTTAATTCGCCAGTACCCCGTATTTCCTGCCCAAAACGGATACGGGTTACCACCAAAATATTTTCTACCGGGTATACAATACAAAGCGATTCGGTGCTTCGCAAAACAAACCTTGCCAGGCCGGCTTTTTTTGATTTGATTAGGGCCTGCACCAACAGCGCATAGGCTTTATTATTTTTGGTATCCGGTTCGGTATAATAGCTGGTTTCGTAAAACATGGGGTTTACATCGGCAATGTTCACAAAGCTTTCAATTTCAATCACCTTATTTTTTTCGGGTGCAGCCGCTTCAAAGTCATGATCGTCCATCACCACATAATCATCATTCAGCTTATAGCCCTTTACTATTTTGTCATAAGGCACTTCTTTGTGCGTATTTTCGTTTACCCGCTGATACCGGATACGCGCATGATCGCGACTATCCAGCATATCAAAATCAAGCGAGCTATCCTGCACCGCCGAATACAGTTTAACCGGTATACTAACCAGCCCAAAACCAAGCGAACCTTTCCAGATTGATCTCATAATGAAAAATATTAGAGGCATCACCTAAATCCTCTCCAAAGAAGAGGACTTGAACTTCGCGCTTTTTAGAACCCTCTCCTTTGGAGAGGGCAGCGTGAGGCTTCTACTATAACCACCAAAAACCCAAAAGAGTTTTATTAAGTAATTATCAAAAGCGCAATAATAATTGAACTGGTATTTGTAAATTTATATTCGAAAAGCAACCTTAAACGTTATGGCCGAAGCAAAAACAAAACCCACCAAAGTTTCTGCGGAAAGTTTTTTGGATACCATTGATGATGAACAAGCCCGCAAGGACAGCCTCACGCTGATTAAATTGATGGAGAAAATAACCGGCGAGCCACCCGTAATGTGGGGACCCGCCATCATCGGCTTTGGCACCTACCATTACAAATATGCCAGCGGCCATGAGGGAGATATGTGTTTAGCCGGCTTTTCGCCACGCAAGGGCAAACTATCATTATACACCATGGCTACGTTTGAGGGGCGCAATGATTTGCTTACGCGATTAGGCAAACACAAAAGCGGCAAAGGCTGCCTCTACATCAAAAAACTGGATGATATTGATATGACCGTGCTGGAAACCCTGATCAGCAAATCAATAGCGTGTTTGAATAAAAAGATTGAGGATTATAAGGAGTAGCGGAGGGAAATAACTTTTACTCCTTTTTTTATGGAAAAAAAAGCACACGATATCTATAAATTTCCAGACTATTTTCCAAGACGCAATATTTAAGACTCAGGATTTGTCAGATGGCGTTTCATCTGCAACGGCGTCCTCTATATTCTTTAACTTCGATTTTTTGAACTGTTTAAAGAATATTGATACCCCTACAACAAAAATTGGTATCGATATGATTATCAGCGCTCTAATTAAAAAATTAGGTGTAAAGAAAAATACGGCTTTATCTCCTTGAAAAACATCACTTTTCATTGAAAATACAAGAAGCCCTACAGTTGAGGCCGTCACTACTGAAAACATCAGACTTAGTACTGTTGCATTATTTAAGTCAAATTCCATCCTCGAATTGTTAAGATTTTTCGTCTGTTTTTTTGTGACGGGGATATCTGAAAGTCTAAGGCTTTCCGTTATTTCGCAATATTTTAATTTGTTTTCAGCCGTCAAAAAAACGTTGTCAAGAATTTCTTTACTTAATTCATTAGCTATTTCATCTTTTTTAACTAAGTCATTGATTTCTAACTCATATTTCATAGCAGTTGCAGATAAAACAGCTTGCAACAAAGACGATTTAGGTGTCACCTCAGATACAATTAGCGGCCTTATAGCATAAAGTACCTCGTTGTTTGCAAGTCTTACCTTTTGTAGGTACTCTTTATTTTGCCTTTTAGAAAATATAAGGTTCGTGACAAAAAAAACAATTAGCCCGCTAATTATTCCGCCACCTATACCTATAATCCAGGAATTTTCAAAAAAATCTAACATGTGATGATTTAAGCTAATCAAAAGTAGTCAATAATATCTTTTGTTTTGAAAGATGACTCGTCCTGAAATGAATTGACCGTTTTATAAAGATAAAATACATTATTGTTTGTTAGGTTTGATATACATCTAATACTTTCATTCTCAATTTTTTATTAAATTGTACCTTTTAAACCTTATAATATGACCGAGCCTATTATCCTCGTTTTAATCGCTGCATTCAGCGGGTTGATTTTTTTGTGTTACAAAGAGCCAATAAAGGCTATAAGTTTGCTTGTATATTTAATAAAAGGCATTTTGGCAATAGGAACAGTGTTTGTCATTTGGCAATCTTCAAGGAATTTCGGAATGTTAGACATGCAAGAAGTCGCTTTAGATGGTGTAACTTCCAGTGATAAAAAATATATTCTTGCTCAAAAATTACTCCACGACAATTCAACTTATCTTTTTATAGCTTTAGGAATAACTTATGGACTTGCTCTAAGCTTATATTTGTTAAAATTCCTTGCATATTTCTTTTATAAACAGGATGATAAAAACAAATCAGTATCCGATGATATTAATCAACCCGTAAACTAATTTTCATTTAACTTACTTCTCAAATATTACATTAATACCCAGACTTTCCTGATTTATATTCCCAAAATCCTACTAATCATGGCTCAGGTAAAAAAAGCAATTCAGGTCCATTGACTTGCTTTCGTAGAGATTGCTTCATTCTTCGCAATGACGCGCGGGCTAGAGAGCCTCAGTATAACACCCTTTTTTATCTTCCGAACACCAATAGTGAAAACACCAACAGGGGCGCGAATGCCTCAATGAACTAATGACACCAATGAACTAATGAACCATCCTACTTCACATACTTTTCGGCAATGGCCGGGTATACGTTCATCAAACTGTTGGCTTTGCCGTCTTTGTCAAAAATGCCTTCCCAGGTGCTTAATGGTTCCCAGATGAATGAGCCTACGGCTTTATTACCGGGTGCTGTAAAGGCAACATCATTTACCTCTTTTTTAAGCTGCGAATACTCGGCAACCATTACCTGCTGCGGGTATCGTTTAGCCAAATCGGCCATGTTATTGCTTAAATCAGCCAGCGTGCCGTGCCATTTGGGGTAGTATGAAAGGCCAATTACGTCAAAAGGTACATTGCGTTTGGTCATGTTATCCAAAAAGAAACGGGCTTCGGCATTTTGTCCTCCCAGGGCAATATGCAGCATAATGGTAGTTTTGGGACTAACCGCTTTAACGCCTTTTACACCGGCATAAATAAGCTGCGCCAGGCTATCGAGGTTATTGATAGCACCATCGGGCCAAACCATGCCGTGGTTAATCTCATTGCCTACCTGCACCATATCGGGCGTGGTGCCCTGCTCTTTTAGCTTTTGCATCACATCAACCGTATAATTATACAGCGATTTCTTAAGCGCGGTAAAATCCTCACCCACCCAAGCTGCCGGTTTGTTTTGCTGCTGCGGATCGGCCCAGTAATCGCTATAATGAAAATCTAGCAAAAACTTCATGCCGGCTGCTTTTATGCGTTTAGCCATTTGTTCGGTATGTGCCAAATCACAAAAACCTTTTCCCGGCGAATAGCCTTTAGCATTTTCGGAATTAACAAATATCCTCAGGCGGATGTAATTAAACCCGTGGGCCTTCATTATAGCAATAGCATCGCCCTGTACACCATCGTCAGAAAACTTCATGCCACGGCTTTCCAGCTGTGGTAAAAAAGAAATATCGGCCCCTAAAATTTTATCCTTTACCTTATTGGGCGTATACTTATCCGTAGTAACCACATGGGCAACACCCGGCTGCACGGTATGTATTTCGGTCGATCCGGTGTATAGACTATCGGCCTTAGCATCCAGTTTAATTTTGCCTCGTGTACGGCCTGCCTTTAGTATAATGCGGCAGCTACTGTTAACGGTAATTTGCCAGGTGCTGTCGGTATGTGCCATGCTGCCAAAGTCACCGGCATCCATCACGTTTATAATTTTGGCATCACCGGTGATGTGGATGGTAACTGGGATGTGGGTATTGAGCACGCTATCGCCATGACTGTCAATTATTTTTATGTTGATTAGCGCCTCATCTTTTCCATCGGCTATCATGGTAGTTTTATAAGGCGTTACCTGTACCTCGGCGGGTACACCGGCAGGCTTGAGTTTATACCTGCCCTGCGCATTAACGCTAAAAGCGGCGGTTAGCAGTAAAGCAATGGCTAATAGCCCATTTTTAAGTTGCTGGCTTTTATTCTGTTTTAACATAACGGTATTAATTGGTAAGGCTAAGGTAGAATTAAAAATGTATAAATGACGGTTATTTATAGGAGATATAGCTTTATAACTTATTTTTTACAAATGGGGAAGCATTAATGCACTGGCGTGTTAACTCACCCTGTCATCGCTACGCTCGACATCCCTCTCTTTGCAAGCAAAAAGAGGGAAAGTAAAAAGAAAAGAAAAAAAAACGTTTCCCCAACCCTCTTTACGAAGTAGTGAGGGTCGACCAGCGCAGCGTCGTCGGGGTGAGTTTACTCTGCGGCCTACTTTTGCTCCTCCAACAAAAAAGTCGCTACAGGATATACCCGCAGCGACTAACCAAATTAACTAACTACTCTATTTACCCCTTATTATTAATTTCTTGCATCCTGTTGCCATACGCCGGTAAAGCGGCTCACAGCCTGGTAGTCGGCCAGGTTAATGCGGCTCTTGCGTAAGGCAGTACTTAATGCTCCGGTTATTGCAATTACTTTAAATTTGTAGGTCGGTATAGCATAGGTAGATAACACCGGTATAGTAGCAGATGCCACCAGCTGTACAAAGAAATAGTGTAACCTTACTGTACCCACATTAGTTTCATAAGCAATTTCATAATTAAAGTTCCCACTGCCGTCAGTAAACTCGTATGGGAGCGGTGCCCATTGGTTGGTATTGTCTGATATGTTAGGCGTAAAGTAAACCAGCACCAGGCCATCATCTAATACATTTTGTGTAATAGACGAAACTGCATTGTCGGCGTACCTTGTAAAATATTCGGTATAGCTTGTTGGGCTTGTTTGAAACTCATATTGCGAATTCCATATCCATTGGGCACTAGTCAGGCTAAATACAGTTGTTATTACATTAGCATTTCCCTCAGGTCCCTGCGGACCGGCCGGACCTTGAGCGCCCTGCAGGTTTAACGGAGTTCCCCATCCGCTGGAAGTTTTAGGCCCATAAAGCATGTAGGTAGTTACATCTAAATAAAAATCACCTATAGCGCCAATAGTTGATGGTACGGTAGTACCGCTGTATATTTTGCTGCCCGCTGCGCCGGTGGCACCTGTTGCTCCTGTTGCTCCTGTTGCGCCGGTAGCACCAGTTGCGCCAGCGGCTCCGGTTGCTCCGTTTAACGAAACACCTGTGCCCCAGCCACTAGCTGTTTTAGGGCCATACAAATAACCTGTAGCAAGGTCAATATAAAAATCGCCTACTACACCCACTGTTGATGCGGGAGTGGTGCTTCCGCTATAAATAACACTGCCATTCGTTCCGTTAGTTCCGGCAGGACCTGCAGGACCTACCGCACCAGTTGCACCAGTAGAACCCGTTGCACCTGTAGGGCCTACGGCCCCGTTTTTGCTGCAAGAGGCTAATGAAATAGCCACAACCGCCAGCATAAAAAATTGATGTGTAAAATTCTTCATAAAGTTTTATTGTTAAAGTTTAATAGATGGGTATTATATCTTATAGCTTTATTTCGAAAAAAAATAAATCAGCAACGTTATTGATCTGTATATTATAATTAAAGCAAATTAAGGGAGGAAAATGAGCCATAACAAGCGTAAAACCACGCGTTCGGCATACGGGAAATACCTGATAATCATAGAGTTTAACTCAAACCACCATCAGTATTTAGCGCACGAAAAGATTTTAAAGTATTAGTTTATGGCTATAGATATCACTATTCTAAAACCATCAGGATCTTGAAAGGTGATTCCATTTTTTGCCCAATAGGGATTAGTGGGGGGAACGTTTTTAACACCGTTGGCTATCAGCTTATTTTTAAGTGCTGTAAACTCATTTACAGTTGCTGTATAAAAAACCAGCAGGTCATCCGCATCAGGTTGATGTAAGGGTGGATGACCAGATACGGTAAATTCAAGATGCCAGCTTTCACCGGGAATACCTAAAAAAACACCATCGTATTGTTGATGATCTTTAAATTCGCCCAATATTTTTAAACCCAATATTCTGCCGTAAAAATCAATCATACGGTTAAGGTTCGTGGTATAGCGGGCAATTCTAAGCTTCATATTTTTTAATTGCTAAATGTAACAAGGCAGCGCACATTTTAATCAAAATGTTTAAACTTTTTGTCGATAAATTACCGTTATCATTTACGCAGAACTGTGTTCACTTATAATAATTGACGGTGCTGATTGTATTAGTTATATTTGTGTTACTACTAATGAAAAGCAATCAAATTAAAGGCAAGCCCGCACTAAAAGGATGGATGTAAAAAAGTTTATCCATAGTGGTATTTTGGAAGAATACGTGTTGGGTTTACTTGGCGCAGAATATACCGCCTACGTAACAAAAGTTGCCATGCTTTTCCCCTCCATAAAAAGAGAACTAACAGCCATTGAAGAGTCGTTACAACAACTGGCTCTTGATAACGCGGTTGAACCTGCACCTCAAACCAAACTTAAAATATTAAATACGCTGGGCTTTGCAGATCAGGATATTAACCAAATGCCGCCCATTGATAAAAATACCGACTTACAAACCTGGTTAAATGTAACCGACCATTTAATAGCCGAAGAACCGCAGAAATATATCACTTTCCGTCAACTACGTAAAGATGAAAAGCTGCAACAAATGCTGATTATATCCAAAGTTGATATCCCTGAAGAGAACCACAACAATTACCTCGAGAGTTTTTTTATACTGAAAGGATATTGTGAATGCGCCGTAGGCGATGTGCTATTTCAATTAGGCCCAGGTGATTTCCTCGAAATTCCACTGTATGTAAAACACAACGTAAAACTCACCTCGCCTTATGTGGCTGCTGTTTTGCAATATCAATTTGTTTAGCCTTAGGCTACTATAATCCCACTTATTGCAAGTAAATTGAGTTTTCTTAATAGATTTTACCTGCTTTAGTTTTATTTTAGCACGTAACAAAACTTATCTGTCCACAGTCTTATTAAAAATGAAAGTCTATAAATCACTATTCTTTTTTTTTCTCGTTTTGGTTTCTGCCGCAAGCTTTGCCCAGCCAACCATTTATGCCAACCAGGTAGGTTTTGATGCCCGCGGACCAAAAATAGCGCTGATAAGTTTTGATCATCCGCTTACGCGAAAAACAGTATTTAACCTTATAAATACATCCACCCAACAAACCGAATTTACAGCCGTATTAAGCGGCCCCGAACATATTGACGAATGGACACCCGGCAAAGTATACTACCGTGCCGATTTCTCGACGTTTAATACACCAGGTAAATACGCTATCAGCGTAACTTCTGATGGAAAAACAATCGTTTCCTATCCATTCGCCATTGAAGATAATGCCCTGGCAAAGCTCACCATATCATCCATCATTCATTATTACCATAAGCAACGGGCAAATACGCCGCAAGAGCTGGCTGCAGATGCACACATACACATGATAGGCAGCGATAAAACGGTTGATATGCGTGGCGGCTGGTGCGATGCATCAGGCGATGTAAGCAAATACTTTTCGCACCTGGCCTATGCTAACTTTATGTCACCACAGCAAACGCCCCTGGTGGTATGGTCAATGGTCAATACCTCCGAAGCCATTCCCGCTTTATTAAAACAATGGAACATTAAGGATTCACTGGACAATGAAGCGCTGTACGGTGCTGATTACATGATGCGTGCCCTTTCTTCCGATGATTATTTTTACATGATTGTGTTCAGCTATTTTAATAAAGACCCCAATGCACGCCGTATTGTGGGTCTGCACGCTAATAGTGTTACTACCGATGAATATCAATGCGCCTTTCGCGAAGGTGGAGGTATGGGCATAGCTGCCCTTGCCCGCATCTCGCAATGGCAAAAGCATGGTAAGTTTACCTCACAACAATATCTGGATGGTGCCAAACGTGCCTTTGCCCATCTGCTTAAATACAATACCAAATATGATGACGACGGCAAGGAAAACATTATTGATGATTACTGCGCCCTGATGGCTGCTACCGAGCTATGGATAGCTACCGATTCGTCACTTTACCGCGATGAGGCACGCAAACGTGCTCAAAATCTAAATAAAAGGATGAGCGCTGAAGGTTATTTTATCAGTAATGATAGCAACCGCCCTTACTGGCACGCCAGCGACGCAGGCTTACCCGTTGTGGCTTTAACCCGCTATCTGGATAAAGAAAAAGATGAAGTTTTACGTGCCCAGGCATTAACCACCATCAAAAAATCGTTAGATTATAACCTTGCGGTAACCAATAAGACAAGTAATCCATTTGGTTATGCCCGTCAGTCGTTTTTATACCAGGGCAAAGTGAAGGATGGATTTTTCATCCCTCATGATAATGAAACCGGCTGGTGGTGGCAGGGCGAAGATGCCCGCCTGGGTTCACTGGCAACTGCAGCACTGGTTGGCGGCCGACTGGTTTATCCGCAGAAAAACAACTGGGGCGTAAATGATTCTTTGGCTACCTATGCCTCACAGCAAACATCATGGATATTGGGCTGCAATCCCTACTCTATCTGCCTGATGTATGGCTTTGGCAAAACCAATGTGCCTTACATGCACTCTAACTTTGGGCATGGTTCTGAAATTGGTGGTGTATCAAACGGCATCACCGGCAAAGAAGGTAATGGCGATGGCAGTGGCATTGATTTTAAAACCGAAGATAAAGGCGACGAATGGCGCTGGACAGAAGAATGGATTCCGCATGCTGCATGGTTTTTACAGGCTATAACGGCAATGGCGCAGCAAGGAGGAAATTAAGTCATTGGATCATTAGTCATTGCTTCATTGGGCAGAAGCAATTTATAGCGATGGGTTTTAAACCCATCGCTATGGAAAAAGCATCTAAAAAAGTAATACTTAAGTTATGAGCAATAAAAGAGTGGTTTTTGATTTTAAGATAACGTTTACCAATGGCGGCGGTATACAAGGGCAGGATTTCCGCCTGGATATTGACGGCGATACCATTGCCGATAAGGAACTGGCCGACTATATTGTAAACGATATGCAGCTGCTAATGGTTGGTAAGGTTGATATTATTAACAAACACTACATCACCGAAGCGCATAAACGCCAGTCTGTTAATATTAAGGCAGATGAGAAGTTGATTGATTTAAGTCATACCATTTTTGATGGATTGATTACCTATAAAGGCTTGCCTGCACCCATTATTTGCGATTATTTAAGCCGGGAGCAGTCAAAAGCCAATTATGAAGAAGGTACAGAATTTCAGATTGGTAAAATAACCATGGTAACCAATACCGGTACTTATATCGATTGCCCGTTTCACCGTTTTGAGCATGGTAAAGATTTATCGGAAGTTACACTGGAGCAATTTGCCGATCTGGATGCCATCACCATTAACGCAAAGGATGCCATTGAAATAGGCAAGGAATATTTTGTTGGCAAAGAACTGCGCAACAAAGCCGTACTGGTATTTACCAATTGGGCAAAACATTGGAACACCGAACTATATTTTGAAAATCACCCTTATTTAACCGAAGAAGCAGCCTTGTATTTAAAAGAATGCCAGGTTAAACTGGTAGGAATTGATAGCCATAACATTGATGATACTCGTGGTAAAACCCGCCCGGTACATACTACCCTGCTGGGTGCCGAAATTCTGATCACCGAACACATGTGCAACCTGGATAAACTACCAGAAAGCGGTTATAAGTTTAACGCCGTACCGCCTAAGTTTAAAGGAGCAGGTACCTTCCCGGTAAGGGCGTATGCTAATTTGGGATAATCTGTTTATAGCGATGGGTTTTAAACTAAAAGTGTTCGAAACATTAAAAAGGGTGTCATGCTGAGGCACTCGAAGCATGTGGGCAAAGGCCTCTGCGCTCACCCTTCGAGTGCCTCAGGGTGACATCCCTATCATATTTCGTAATAAAACCAAGGTTTCGAACACCCTTGGTTTAAAACCCATCGCTATGGAAAAGCCCATCCTTGTTCCTATAACTGAACATTTTACTACCTTAGTACCAAATGATCTTCGATTTTAGGCTTAAGGTTTTTTATACAGTTGCACAAAGGCTCAGTTTCACCAAAGCCGCTGCCGAGCTGTTTATTACCCAGCCTGCCGTAACCAAGCACATTAAAGAACTGGAGCATCAGCTTAATGTACAGTTGTTCAGGCGCAATGGTAATACCATTGTTTTAACATCAGCAGGCAAAATATTGCTTCAGTATGCCGAAAAGATTTTTCAAACCTATACCGATCTGGAAAACGAGCTGGCCACACTGAGCGATATGGAAGCCGGTACCGTGCACATTGGCGCCAGTACTACTGTAGCGCAAACTATTCTGCCTAAAATACTGGCATTGTTTAAAAAGACCTATCCGCTGGTTAATTTCACTTTTATACAGGCCAATACCGATGTTATAACCCAACTGGTATTAGCTGAAAAGATTGACATCGCCATTGTTGAAGGTGCCGCCCATCACCCGCAAATAGCCTATGCGCCCTTTGCCAAAGATGAAATTGTGCTGGTTACCCGTGCCAATAATGCACTCTCTAAAAAGGCAGAGATCAGCCCCAAACAACTCTTAAACATTCCTTTAATACTGCGTGAAGCAGGTTCCGGTACGCTGGATATTATTTTTAATGCGCTCAACAAAGCAGGCATCAACCCAAAAGATCTGCAAATAGAGATCAGGCTGGAAAGCAGTATCGCCATAAAACAATACCTGCTGTACTCCGAAACGGCTACCTTTCTGTCTATCCAATCGGTAATAAGCGAGTTAAAGTACAATGAGTTGAGCATTATTGAAATTAAGGGGATGGAAATTTTCCGTACTTTTCAGTTCATCCAACTGCATGGCAAAAACGCTAAACTGATTGAGCTTTTCAAACGCTTCTGCCTTGCCAATTATAACTTAAAGTAATTACCGATTACTATTTATCATTTGATAGTGGTTATAATAAGATTCACCTTTAAGCATTAATTCAAACGTATTTATGGAACCTATAACTACTGATATTTGCATTATTGGAGCTGGCCCTGTTGGCTTATTTGCCGTTTTTGAGGCCGGACTGTTAAAAATGCGTTGTCATTTAATTGATGTTTTGCCACAGGTTGGCGGTCAGCTTTCTGAAATTTATCCGCAAAAGCCTATTTATGATATTCCCGGTTTCCCAACCGTTAATGCCCAGCAACTGGTTGATGGTCTGATGGAGCAGATAGAACCCTTTAAACCTACCTTTTCATTAGGCGAACGCGTTAACGAGCTGGAACAACTGGAAGATGGATCATTTGTAACCACTACCAACGATAATACTGTTGTCCACAGCAAAGTGGTGGTAATTGCCGGCGGACTGGGTTGTTTTGAACCACGCAAACCGGCTATTGACCGTCTGGAAGAATTTGAAGGCAAAGGCGTAGCCTACATGGTTAAAAACCCCGAAGCCTACCGTGGCCGCAAAGTGGTACTGGCCGGTGGCGGTGATTCTGCATTAGACTGGACTATATTTTTGGCGGATATTGCCGAAGAAGTAACCCTGGTACATCGTGGCGATACTTTCCGTGGTGCACCGGATTCTGCCGAAAAAGTATTTAAACTGGCCGAAGAAGGACGTATTAACCTTGTTTTACAATCACACATCAAAAGCATTAACGGCAACGGCCATTTGCAGGAAATTGAACTGGTTGACCACAACAACGAGACTTCTATTATTAATGCCGATCATTTAATACCACTGTTTGGCCTTACCCCAAAGCTTGGCCCAATAGCCGAGTGGGGACTGAATGTAGATAAATCGGCTATTATGGTTGATACTTTTGATTACAGCACCAATGTAAAAGGGGTGTATGCTATTGGCGATATCAATATTTATCCCGGCAAACTAAAGCTTATTCTCTGCGGTTTCCACGAAGCTGCCCTGATGGCCCAAAGCGCCTTTAAACAAGTATATCCCAATCAAAAACTAAGCTTTAAGTATACTACCGTGTACGGTGTTAGCGCATTTTAATACAATAAAATGATTCATTTAACTATTGAAGACCGTGACGGCAGCCGCCGTCCGGTTGAAATACCCGAAGATATAAACCTTAGCCTAATGGAGGTTTTAAAAGCCACCGATCATCATATTTTAGCAACCTGCGGCGGTATGGCGCTGTGTGCCACCTGCCACGTACAGGTGTTAGAAGGTCCTGAACAATACTTCCACGCCACCGATACAGAGCTTGATCTGCTGGATACCCTGCCCGATGCAGGGCACGATAGCCGCCTGGCCTGCCAGTTACGAATCAGTGAAGATATGGATGGGATGGTGTTTAGGATAAAGGGGGAGGAATAGTCTGAACTCGAATTTTTCGAATTGGAGGAATTTATTGAATTTTCATTCTGATAATTCTTTAATTCTGCAAATTTTGGTTCAGACACTAATAATTTCCGCTTAATATTTGCAATTATATAAGCACTTATATAAATTGCACTATGAATTTATATCAAAGCCTTGGGTACCTGGTTTTGGGCAGTCGTTTAAGGCGATTGAGCGAAGGGTTTTTGTCTGAAATTAACCGTGCCTACCAAAATGCCGGGATTGATTTTGATGCCAGCTGGTTCCCCGTATTTTATCTGTTATCAAAAAACGATAACCTTTCTATAAAAGAACTCAGCGAGCAAACAGAAGTGTCTCACCCCGCTGCCAGTCAACTAATTACCAATTTAAAAAAACGCAAGCTGGTTACCAGTGTTACCTGTGCAGATGATGGTCGCCGTCAGTTGGTGCAACTGACAGACAGTGGCAGGGAACTGCTGCAACAAATATTACCGATGTGGGATGCCGTTCTTTCCGCAATGACTGAACTGGTTAACGAAGACGAAGCGTGTAAAGAATTGTTACCCGCTATTGCGGCGCTTGAAAACGCTTTCAGGTCGGTAAATCTATCCGAAAGAATCAGCAATAAATTGAATATCGAATTACATCAGGTTAATAAGAGATAGTATGAGATCTACAATTGAAATAATAGAAATTCTCAATAAAATTCTTGTTGAAGATGAACCTTTTAAATCAGAGCTTATTGTGGATTTTCAAACTGACATTTTCAAAGATGAAAGTATTGTGAACGAATCCCTTGATGAAATCATAAGCGACCTTGCATACGATCTGGATTTTTATGAGCCAAAAGAAGAATTGAGAAAACAAGATAGCAGTTTTTATAATAATGAACGGTTAGCACAAATTATAAAAGCAAGCATTATTAAAATTAACAACTATAATGAAGCGTTTTATTTAAAACCTGCAGCAAATGAGTAATACATTTCATTATGGCAGCAGCCATTTAACTATAGGCATTTGCCTTGATATTGCTAAAGGAAAAACCAAAGGCATTATCGGTCACGATGCATCCGAAAAGGTAATCGCCTCATGGCGCGAAGTTGAAAAAATTGTTCACGCCCAATTACCTGTTTATGGCATCAATACTGGCTTCGGGCCACTATGCGATACCCGCATTTCAGAGGCTGATACTTCCCAACTACAAGTAAACCTGTTAAAGAGCCATAGTGTAGGTGTAGGCAAACCTATCCCGCAGGAAATTGCCAAACTAATGCTTATCAGCAAGGTACAGGCATTAGCGCAGGGTTATTCGGGCATTGCATTAACCACTTTGGAACGCATTATCTGGCATATCGATCATGATATTATCCCTGTAGTTCCTGAAAAAGGTTCTGTAGGTGCCTCCGGCGATTTAGCTCCATTAGCTCACCTGTTTTTACCCTTAATAGGCGAAGGCGAAGTGTTTGCCAATGGCGATAAGTTTCACGCTGGCGATATTTTATCAAGACATGGCTTGCAGCCTTTAACATTGGGACCAAAAGAGGGGTTGGCTTTAATTAACGGCACACAGTTTATCCTGGCCTTTGCTGTAAAAGCAGTTGAACGTCTCCACAATGCTTTGGATGCCGCCGATTTGATTGGGGCGACGTCGTTAGAAGGATTGATGGGCTCCGCCCGTCCGTTTGATGAGCGATTGCACCAACTGCGCCCTTATAAGGGTAGCAAGCATGTGGCCAAACGCCTGCATACGCTGTTAAACGAATCAGAGATTTGCAACTCGCATATCAATTGCGACCGTGTGCAGGATCCTTATTCGCTTCGTTGCATGCCGCAGGTGCATGGAGCCTCTCGCAATGCCTGGCTGCATCTCAAAGAGCTTACCGAAATTGAATTGAACTCGGTAACCGATAATCCAATTGTTTTTAATGCCGATGATACCATTAGCGGCGGTAACTTCCACGGACAACCATTAGCCATGGTGCTGGATTATGCCACCATCGCGACAGCAGAACTGGGTAATATTGCTGATCGTCGTTGTTATTTAATGAGTGAAGGCCGGTATGGTTTACCGAAACTGCTTACCAATAATGCAGGTTTACACTCCGGCTTAATGATACCGCAATACACTACGGCTGCTTTGGTTACCGAAAATAAAACGCTTTGTTTCCCGGCCAGTGCCGATAGCGTGCCCACTTCTTTAGGGCAGGAAGATCATGTATCCATGGGCTCCATTAGCGGGCGCAAATTGCATCAGGTGATTGATAACCTGGAATATATTCAGGCTATTGAGCTGCTTTACGCTGCACAGGCAATGGACTTTAGGCGGCCATTAAAATCAACTCCAGTTGTGGAGGCTTTGCATAGTTTGGTACGCCAAAAGGTATCATTTATTGAGGACGACCGCATTTTTGCTACCGATATTAATAACTTACATCAACTCATAACTAATGGTTCATTGCTGGCTACCGCCGGTGATACTGCCGCTAAACACCATATCAATTTAAACGATGACGACTTCGGAATTTATTAAAACCTATGCCAACCATCCTGTGTATAAAGCACCGCGTGGTATGCAGCTGCATGCTAAAAGCTGGCAAACAGAAGCGCCTTTGCGTATGCTGTTAAACAATTTGGATGGTGAGGTTGCCGAAAACCCCGACGAACTGGTGGTGTATGGCGGTATAGGCCAGGCGGCCCGTAACCCCGAGTCTTTGCGTAAAATTATTGAACTGTTATTAGAGCTGGATGAAGATCATTCGCTGCTGGTACAATCTGGCAAACCGGTGGGTATCATCCGCAGTCATCCACAGGCGCCAAGGGTATTGCTGGCCAACAGCAATCTGGTACCTGCCTGGGCCAACTGGGAGCATTTTAACGAGTTACGTGCCAAAGGCCTGATGATGTACGGCCAAATGACAGCCGGTAGTTGGATATACATTGGCACACAGGGTATTTTACAGGGCACTTATGAAACCTTTGTAGAGGCAGGTCGCCAGCATTTTAGTAACGATTTAACGGGCAAGCTGATAGTTACCGCCGGCATAGGTGGTATGGGTGGTGCACAGCCATTGGCGGCTACCATGGCAGGCGCTGTTTTTTTAGGGGCCGATGTAGATGAAACCCGCATCCAAAAAAGGCTTGACACTAAATACATCGACCGGATGACGCACTCGTACGAGGAAGCCATTACATGGGTAAAAGAAGCCATGAAAAAAGGTGAAACTTTATCTGTTGGTTTGGTAAGCGATGCGGGCGACATGCTGCAAAAATTATTGAACGACAACATCATCCCAGATATGTTGACTGACCAAACTTCGGCACACGATCCGTTGAATGGTTATATCCCCAATGGCTTGTCATTAACACTGGCATCGGTATTACGGAAAACTGATCCGGTTGAATATAAAAGATTATCATTAGCCAGTATGGCCCGCCATGTAAAGCTGATGCTGCAATTGCAACAACGCGGTGCCGTTACGTTTGATTATGGTAATAATCTGCGTGAGTTTGCGCGCCAGGGTGGTGAGGCTGATGCCTTTAACTTCCCGGGCTTTACACCGGCTTATATCCGTCCGCTGTTTTGCGAGGGTAAAGGACCGTTCAGGTGGGTAGCTCTATCAGGCGATCCGGAAGATATTTTCACTACTGACCGTGCGTTAATGGAATTATTTCCTGATGATAAACCATTGATCAAATGGCTTACCAATGCACAGGGGAAAATCGCTTTTCAGGGACTGCCTGCACGCATTTGCTGGCTGGGTATGGGTGATAGAGAAAAGGCCGGTCTGTTATTTAATGAATTAGTAAGAACAGGTAAAGTAAAAGGGCCGATAGTAATTGGTCGTGATCATTTGGATTGCGGATCAGTAGCATCGCCTAACCGCGAAACAGAAGCTATGAAAGACGGCTCGGATGCTGTGTCTGACTGGCCGCTGTTAAACCTGATGTCGAACACTGCAGGCGGGGCAACATGGGTATCGTTCCATCATGGTGGTGGCGTAGGCATGGGCTATTCGCAGCATGCGGGCATGGTTGTACTGGCTGATGGTACAGATCGCGCAGCAACCTGCTTAAAACGTGTATTATACAATGACCCGGCCATGGGCATATTCCGCCATGCAGATGCGGGTTACGACAAAGCACATGAATGGGCAGATAAATATGATTTGAAGGTGTGGTAGCATTGCAGAGACTGAAAGTAAAATTATAAATTGCAGCCTATTCCGCGCGTCATTGCGAGGTAGTAAAATTATAATTGCGCATCACCAAGCGTCATTGCGAGGTACGAAGCAACCTCTAAGCTATGCAAATCAATGGAGATAGATTTTTGTTCAATAACGCAATACCGTTCCGTTGATTGTCCTGTGTAGAGATTGCTTCGTACCTCGCAATGACGTTTAGAAAAGTAAAACACCAAATGAAAAAAATAATAGGCCCTTTCGCTCAGATACTTCCGTTAACCGGTATGCCCTTAAAAGGTGCATTGCGCGATGAACAATTGCAAATACTGGAAAATGCCTGGGTACTAATCAATAACGAAAGGGTAGTGAGTATCGGTAAAATTGAAAGGCTCAAAGCCGATCATCCATCGGCACAAATAGAAGAAATTGAGGGCAGCTATGTTTTGCTGCCCGGCTTTATTGATTGCCATACCCACATTTGCTATGCCGGCAACCGGGCTAAAGATTATGCCATGCGCATCAATGGTAAAACCTATCTGGAAATTGCCGCTTCTGGCGGTGGTATCTGGGATTCGGTAACCCAAACCCGTGCTGCTGACGAGGATACTTTGGTTGATTTACTGGTTAAAAGAGCCAACCGTCATCTAGCAGATGGCGTTACTACTATTGAGGTTAAAAGTGGCTACGGTTTGTCGGTTGAGCAGGAGCTAAAACAGCTGCGGGCCATTAAAGAAGCATCGTACAAAACAAAAGCTACGCTGGTACCTACTTGCCTGGCTGCGCACCTGCACCCAAGGGATTTTGGAGGGACTGCCGAAGAGTATCTGCATCATATCGCCAACTATTTGCTGCCTGTCCTTAAAAAAGAAAACCTGGCTAACCGTGTCGATATTTTTATTGAACAAGGTGCCTTCAAACCACAAGCTGCACAGCATTATTTAAACAAAGCCAAAGCAATGGGTTTTGATATTACCGTACATGCCGATCAGTTTAGTACCGGGGGCAGTGAGGTTGCCATCGAAGTTGGAGCGGTTTCTGCCGATCACCTGGAGGCCAGCAAGGCTAAAGAAATTAAGGCACTGGCTAAGTCTGATACCGTTGCGGTTGTATTGCCCGGTGCATCATTAGGTTTGGGCATGCACTACGCCCCTGCCCGCAAGCTGCTGGATGCAGGAGCATGCCTCGCCATTGCCAGCGACTGGAACCCCGGATCGGCACCTATGGGCGATTTATTGCTGCAAGCTGCCGTACTCAGCGCAGCCGAAAAGCTAAGCACTGCCGAAGTATTTGCAGGCTTAACCTATCGCGCAGCACATGCATTAAGATTAACTAACCGTGGTACACTGGCAACCGGTACACCCGCCATAATGCAGGCTTACCCAACTGATGATTACCGCGAAATATTATATCACCAGGGAAAACTTAAACCAGTAATTTTATATTGAGTTGATAGTCCATAGCTTGATGACCAAGTACTAAAGAAACTTACGAAGTTTTAAAAACTTCATAAGTTTAAAATAAACCACTGACCCAATGAACTAATGAGCCAGTGAACCCATGACCTAATGAAAAAATGACCAATGGCAAAGTTAATAGAATGCGTACCCAATTTTAGTGAAGGTGTAAACCTTGATATCATCCGCCAGATAACCAATGAGGTTGAGGGCGTTGAAGGTGTAAGACTGTTGAATGTTGACCCGGGCAAGGCCACCAACCGCACCGTGGTAACCTTTGTAGGCGAGCCCGACAGGGTGATTGAAGCTGCCTTTTTAGCAATTAAAAAAGCCGGCGAGCTGATTGACATGAGCAAGCACAAAGGCGAACATCCGCGTATGGGCGCAACAGATGTTTGTCCGCTGATACCTATAGCCAATATCAGCATGGAAGAAACTGCGGAATATGCCCGTAAGCTTGCTAAACGTGTGGGCGAAGAGTTGCACATCCCCGCATATTTATACGAATACGCACAGCCCGATAAACGCCGTAATAATCTTTCGGTGATTCGCGCTGGCGAGTACGAAGGCTTTTTCAAAAAGATACAACAACCAGAGTGGAAGCCTGATTTCGGTCCGGCGGTGTTTGACGCCAAACGGGGTGGTACCGTTATTGGTGCCCGCGATTTCCTGATTGCTTACAACGTTAACCTCAACACAACCTCAACCCGCAGAGCTAATTCTATTGCTTTTGATGTGCGCGAAGCTGGCCGTGTGCTGCGTGAGGGCGACCCGATAAATGGTAAGATTATTACCGACGAAAATGGTAAGCCAAAGTCTATCCCCGGTTCATTAAAATCGGTAAAAGCTATTGGCTGGTATATTGAGGAGTATGGTATGGCGCAAATCTCCATGAACCTCACCAATATTGAGATTACGCCCCTGCACAAGGCTTTTGATGAGGTTTGCACCAAAGCTGCTGAACGTGGTATGCGTGTTACCGGCAGCGAGTTGGTAGGTTTGGTACCACTAAAAGCGATGCTGGATGCCGGCAAATACTTCCTGCTAAAACAACAACGCTCGGTTGGGGTAAGCGAAAAGGAACTGATTAAAATAGCTATTCTTAGCATGGGTTTGTCAGAACTGGCACCGTTTAATCCTGAAGAACGTATTATAGAATATTTATTGAAAGACAAAGCCGCAAGCAAGCTGGCCAGCATGACTTTAACCGATTTTGCCGACGAAACAGCAAGCGAAAGTCCGGCACCCGGTGGAGGCTCTATATCGGCTTATATTGGCGCTTTGGGGGCTGCTTTGGCAACCATGGTGGCTAATCTTTCATCGCACAAAAAAGGCTGGGACAACCGCTGGCTGGAGTTTAGCGACTGGGCCGAAAAAGGACAACAATACAAAGACGAACTAATAAAACTGGTTGATTTGGATACCGCAGCCTTTAACAAAATAATGGAAGCATTTAGTCTGCCAAAAGGTAATGATGAGGAGAAAGCTGCCCGTACCAAAGCTATTCAGGATGCTACCAAATACGCTATTGAAATACCTTTTAAGGTAATGCAGGCCGCCTACGGAAGTTTAACTGTAATAAAAGCTATGGCCGAAACAGGTAATCCCAATTCCATCAGCGATGCCGGCGTAGCCGCTCTTTGCGCCCGCAGTGCCGTTATCGGCGCCTTTATGAATGTAAAGATCAACGCATCCGGTTATAACGATAAAGAATTCGTTGTTGACATCATTGCCAAAGGCGAAGACATCGAAAATAAAACCATCGCCCTTGAAAAAGAGATTATCGAAATAGTGAATGGTAAGATTGGAGGATAGTATAGGCTTTACGTTACAAACGTAAAGCCATGTTAAGCACTCGTCACAGACGAGCGCAAGTAAAGGAAGGGGGAATATTAATAAATCATTTTTCTTGCGCTCGTTTATAACGAGTGCTTAACATAGTTTTGCGATTGCATCGCACATTAATTAGTTTTCTTGCGCTCGTTTATAACGAGTGCTTAACATGGTCTTGCGATTGCATCGCACATTAATTATCTTAGCCAAAACCTTTACCATGTCGCATCAATACCGTGTCAGAAATCATGAAGATATTTATTTTGTAACTTTTACTATAGTTGACTGGGTTGATGTTTTCACCAGACCATCATACAAACAACTGATAATTAACTCGCTTACATACTGTCAGCGACACAAAGGACTTGAGGTTTATGCCTATTGCCTTATGACCAACCACCTTCACTTGCTTGCTGCAGCTGAGCATCCTGCTAAACTTCCGGATATTATACGCGATTTTAAAAAACACACCAACAAAGAGATCATTAAGTTGATAGCAGAAGAAAATGAAAGCCGTCGGGATTGGATACTTTACCGTTTTCGGTTTAATGCCAAATACGACAATCGTATTCAGGATTATAAAGTATGGCGTGATGGTTACCACGGAATTGCTTGTGATCGTCCTGATATTCTGTTACAAAAGCTCGATTACATTCATAATAATCCTGTAGCTGCCGGTATAGTTAGCCAGCCGGAACATTACCAATACAGCTCAGCAGCAAATTATTGTGGCGAAAAAGGAATGATGGATGTTTTGTTTATTGATCCTGGTCTTTACGTTACAAACGTAAAGCCATATTAAGCACTCGTCACAGACGAGCGCAAGAAAAGAAGAAGAAAATAATAAATCATTACCTGCTATACTCCACCGCTACAGAATCGGGGCCCATTAGGGTGAGGTTATGATCGTCGATGGTTTGTATTGCGAATTTGGTGAAGGGTTGGTTGCCTTCAAATGAGGTAAAAATGGTATCGCCTTTCACAAAATAATCTTCGGCAATGGCATCGCCGTCGTCCATAGTAAAATCTTTGTCGGTTATGTTGAGGTTTATTGCGCCGTCTTTTGATTTCCAGCTTCCTTTCAGCCTGCTTTTTGCCGGGCTTGAACAGGCCACAATCAGCAATACTGATGCACATGCTACGTGCACAAATATTAAAGCATACTTTTTCATAAATGCCATTTTGGGGTATTAAATGTTTAAGTAGTGGAGGCAGATTTGTAACCCTGTGAAAAGCAAATACATGCAGCACTACCAGCCTACACTCCCCAACTTAAAACATCAGACTAAAAATTACTTAATAGGTTTATCCCGCAATTCAGATTTTTTCAGGTAGACTCTTTTACCTGCATGATCTACATAAAAATAGTGTGAGTTTTTATTGATGTAGATAGTTTGTCCATCTGGGCCCATTTTACCTCTGTATCTTTTATCGGTTACAGCTGCATCGCCGCTTACAGCGGTATGGGCGGTAGCATCGCCAACGGTAGTTGCCGTTTTACCAATTTTATGACCCAGGGTTGAGTCTTTATGCGTTTGCGCATGGGCAAGCGAAAATGTAAAAACACTCGCTGTAACAAGCGCAGCTTTAAATAAATTTTTCATGGTGATAGTTGTTTTACAACAACTAACTCAATTCTTCGGCCAAATGCTTCATTTGTAAGGCGGGTGGCTGTTTTTGATATAAAATGGCATAAACGGCGTTGCAAATGGGCATGTGTACCTTGTACTGTTTGTTTACCTGGTGTAGGCAATTTACTGCATAATAGCCCTCGGCAACCATATTCATTTCCAGCTGTGCCGATTTTACGGTATAGCCCTTGCCAATCATGTTGCCAAAGGTACGGTTGCGGCTAAACTGCGAGTAAGCTGTAACCAGCAAATCGCCCAGGTAGGCGGATTCTTTTATATCTCTGTTGATGGGGTGCACGGCGGCTACAAAGCGCTCCAGCTCGCGTATGGCATTTGATATCAGCACCGATTGAAAGTTGTCGCCATAACCTACGCCGTGGCAAATACCGCTGGCTATAGCATAAATATTTTTTAACACGGCGCCGTACTCGGTGCCATAAATATCGTCAGATATAATGGTTTTAATATAGCGGGTATTAAACATGCCGGCAAACTCGGCAGCCAGCGCAGTATCACGCGATGCTATGGTGAGGTAGCTCAATTTCTCTAACGCCACTTCTTCGGCATGGCAGGGACCGCTTATTACCAAAAAGCGATCAAAAGAAACGTTATAATGTTGATTTAAAAACTCGCCTATAATTTGATTTTCATCGGGCACTATACCTTTTATGGCCGATACTATTTTTTTACCTTCCAAATCGGCAGGGGTAATACCGGTAAGGGCTTCTTTTAAAAATGCGGCAGGTACGTTTAGCAGCAGGTAATCGGCCTGTTCAATAACTGCTTTGAGGTTGGTTGATACATTTTTTGCAGGCAAAGCAATTTCAACCGAGCTAAGGTAATTTGGGTTATGCTTGAACTTATGAATGTGCTCAACGGCACCAGCATTACGCATCCACCAAAATATTTCCTTATCGGTAGTATTATCGGTCAGTATTTTAACATTGGCTGTAGCCCAGCTACCGCCGCCAATAACGGCAATTTTGTGTTTTGGTGTATGCATCAACAAATAAAAATGTCCTGCCAGGTTTATTTGGCAGGACAAATTTACGTATAGTTTTCATTAAGTCATTGGTCATTGAGTCATTTGTCATCATTTCATTATAGGGGAAATCACTTTTTAAATTTCATGTCTGCGGCCTTTACCATAGCGATGGGTTTAAAACACCATCGCTATAAATAATAATTATCAAGGCAACCAATGACTTAATGACTAAACTCTACTTGCCGTCTCCCGCAAATAGCTTGCCTTTATCAACTTTTTGTACTACCATGCCATCGTTCAATACTTTGGTTATGGCGGCAAATGGTGCCGAAACTACTTCATCACCGGCTTTAAGGCCCGATAGTATCTGTATGTTGGTATCATCCTGTATGCCGGTAGTTACCAATACCTGTTTTACCTTGCCCGCCTTGTACACAAAAACGTATTCTTTTACAGGCTCGGCTAAGGTTGGTTTACTGCTTGATGTATCGGCATTAGGGTTAGCTGATTTCTTTTTTTCTATGCGGGTAGTTACCGATTGAATTGGAACCGACAATGATTTGGTTCTGTTGGTACTTATTTCAACCGTAGCCGTTAATCCCGGACGGAATGGTGATGGATTATCAGCAGTTTTCTTCAGCAAATTAGCGTATGATGCAGCGCTTATCCTTACCTTAACAGTAAAGTTGGTAACCTGATCGGCATTGGTACCTACCACATTTGCCGAGCTGCCTATTTCGGTAACTACACCATCAAAGGTTTTGCCCAAAAAGGCATCAACTTCAATTTTTGATGAATCGCCCAGTTGAATGCGGTTAATATCGTTTTCGTTTACATCAACATTAACATCTAACTGGCTCAAATCTGATATGGTCATGATTTCGGTACCGGCAAATTGCTGGGTTCCTAAAACACGTTCGCCTTTTTGTATCGATAGTTTGGATACGACACCATCAACCGGCGAGTAAATGGTTGTTTTAACCAGGTTATCATTAGCTTCTTTTACCGATGCCTGTGATTGCGCCAAACCATAAGTCGAGCCGATGACATTTTGCTTAGCGGCAGCCAAACCAGCCTCTGCACCGTCATAACTGGCTTTTGCAGCTTCAAACTCGGCAGTTGTAATTACTTTGTTGGCGTATAAAGCCTTATCGCGTTTGTAGATAGACGCCTGGTTCTCAAAAGTAGCCTGCGATTGTTTCAGCATCTCGTTTGAGTTACCGATGCTTGCCTTTTGGGTATTGTATTGTGCCTGGGCACGATCCAGTTCCGATTGCAAAATGTCCGGACGGATCTTACAAATCACCTGGCCCTTTTTCACCACGTCGCCTTCTTTTATAGGCAGGTCAACCACTTCGCCCGATACTTCGGGGCTTATTTTCACTTCCACATGCGGTTTTATTTTTCCGCTGGCCGATACAGACTCGTTGATGTCGCGCACCACGGCTTTTTCGGTAGCAACCTGTGTTAATTGCGGCTTGCCAATTACACCTGTTACTTTTAACAATATCAGTAAAACGATTAGTGCGCCAATCGAGATAAGTACATATTTAGTAGTTTTTCCCATGATTCTTTTTTATTTCGGATTTTGATCCGCCAATTGGCGGATCGGATTTACTTATTTTTTATTTTTCTTTTAGCCTTACAGGCTCTCTTACAACACTATTGTATTACCTAAATAATAATCAATTACTTTACTTCTGAATATCATTTGGTACTGTGCTTCAATCATATCATTTTGCGATTTATTGTAGTTAGTAAGCGCTGTATTATAATCAAGCGTGTTTACCAGCCCGGCATCATACCGTTGTTTGGTAATGTTTAAAGCCTCTTTATTAGAGTTATACGTTTGTGTTGACGATACATAACTTTTTTGTGCCGATTGCAAATCAAGTACTGCCTGTATAATGGTTTTGCTTAATGTGTTTTTAGCCAACTGAGTGGTAAGCTGTGCATTTTCATAATTCAGCTTTGCCTTACGTACCGATGTACGGGCTGTGTAATGATTAAAAATAGGTATCTGCAAACTAACCCCGAAAGATTGGTTAAAGTTATCGCCAAACTGACTCAAAAACGGATAGCTGTTTGATAAAATAGGTTCACTTTGAGGTAAACTTACCACCTGTTGCTGTGTACCTACTACCGTACCTATTGGTGATGAAACAGGTGCCGTATTGCCAGTAACCTTGCTGGTTACCACACTGCTATAGCTCGATTGCAGATTACCAAAAAGCGTTAACACCGGGAAATAATTACCCCTGGCTATTTTAACAGCCTGCGCATAGGTTTGCTGCTGCAATTCGGCCAGCTTAATATCAGGGTTTACCAAAAAGGCTGTTTTAATAACCTCGTTGGCATCATAAACGGTGCGTACATCAGTCAGTTTACTTATATCGGGTTTTACAACGGTAATGGGCGTTGTTGGGTCCATTTCCATGTATTGCTTTAAAATAAGCACTGCTAAATCAACCTGGTTTTGGGCAGTGGTTAAATTCAACTCGGCTGTTGACACCTGCGCATCGGCTTGTGCAACATCGGCACGGGTTTGGTTACCGGCCTCAAAATTTTTCTGCGTACGATCTAAAGTAATTTTAGCCAAATCAATTTGTTGCTTGGCTGCAATAACCAAATCCTGATCGGTTAAAATAGTCAGATAATCAGTAACCACATTTAAAAGCAAATCGTTTTTAACCTTGGCTGTGCTGGTTTTGTCAACATCCAGCGTTAACCGGTTTTGCAGTATCTGATTGCGCAATTGCCCACCCTGATACAAGGTTACCTGTAACGAAGCCGTACCATTTACCGAAAAGTTACTTTGGTTGGCGTAAACATACTGACCTGCAACCGGTGTACGGCCAAAGTTATAGCCTGCGTTGGGGTTAGCGCTTAAACTTGGCAGCTGGTTATATTTTGCCTGGTTATAATCTTCATTAGCCAGGGCCTCGGTTAACTGGGCCTGTTTAATGGTAAGGTTGTTTTGCAACGTAAGGTCAACCGCTTTTTGCAGGCTTATTACTTGCTGGGCCTGTGCTTTAAAAGCCAGCAGGGCCAGGCATAGCATGGTCAAAGTGCTTACCTTTTTAATTATCGATCTGCTTTTTGTCATAAGGTTATATTTGCTCGTGGATCAATGGTTAACAACGCCTGGTAAAAATATGATCCTTATTAATATTATTTAGTTGTAATTTTAGCTGATGGATAAATGGTTTTTTATCGCCATAAACCATTAGAAACCCGTATTTTACTATGTACCTGGTTAAAACACCTCGCCTGCTTAAACTTTTATACCCCGGTTTAACATGGGATACAAACGATAACTTGCGTAATATTTATGTCACTTTTGACGATGGCCCTATACCTATTGTTACACCTTTTGTTTTAAATATTTTAAAACAGTTTAATGCGAAGGCTACTTTCTTCTGTATCGGCGATAATGTACGAAAACATCCTGATATTTTTGAACAGGTAAAAGCGGATGGTCATGCCTTAGGCAATCATACCTTTAATCACCTTAAAGGATGGAAAACGGATGATGAAACTTATCTGGATAATTTTTTACAGGCCGATAAACTATTGCATACCAATCTGTTCAGACCACCCTACGGACGTATTAAACGCACGCAGGCCAAACTATTGCTACAAGCTAAGCCCGATCTTAAAATTGTAATGTGGAACATCCTTTCGGCCGATTTTGATCTTAACCTTAAACCGCAGACGTGCCTTGATAATGTATTAAAAAATACCGGCAATGGTGATATTGTACTGTTTCACGATAGCCTGAAAGCTGCCCCGCGAATGGAATATGCCCTGCCCAAAGCATTGGAATACTGGAGCAAACAGGGTTTTGAATTTAAAGCGATACCTTATTGAGCGATAGTAATGCGAATCAAGAGTTAAGAACCAGGAATCAAGAAAAAAGTAGCAATGTTCTTGCTTAATGTCATATTTGATTAGATATTTCGAGGGTAAAATAAACTGCGTCACGATCTATTCACTTATCAGCTTATTTTCTTGACTCTTGGTTCTTAACTCTTGATTCGCGTTAGTAATAAATAGCTACATTTAGATATTAAAACCTAAACCATTCAAACAGAAAAAAGCCACTAACCAGGGTTTCATTTCGGCATTGATGAGGTTTCCTATTGTATTGTTTATCTTAAAAACACAATATGTTTAAGACAGCTATTACTTCACTCATCTTTGTAACGTCAATTTGCTTTGCCGCAAAGCCGCAACAGCGTATCGATTCCACGACTGGAAGAGTTGAATCGAAATTGGCCTTGTACCTGCATAAATACGAAAGCGAAAAAGCTTATTTACAGTTCGATAAGCCCTGTTATGCAGCTGGCGATACCATCTATTTTAAAGCTTATGTAACGCTTGGCGAGCGGCACAATCTGTCTGACTTAAGCGGTGTTTTACATGTCGATCTGATTAATACTTCCAATAAAACTGATCAATCCATTAAACTGGAACTAAAAAGCGGTATAGCCTGGGGTGATTTTGCCCTGCCCGATTCATTACCAGCTGGCCACTACCAAGTCAGAGCCTATACCCAATGGATGCGAAATGATGGAAACGACTTTTATTATGACAAGTCGTTTGCTGTTTATGCACAAAAGGCTCAAAAAACAACAGATGGTGTAAAATCGCTCTCAACAAATAAAAATGCAGGACCCGATATTCAGTTTATGCCCGAAGGTGGAACTTTGATTGAAGGGGTTGAATCAAAAATTGCATTTAAGGCTATTGACGGAAATGGTTTAGGGATAGATGTGAACGGAAAAATAACCGATGATGCCGGCAATGAAGTTTGTGTATTATCATCACAACACCTCGGTATGGGACTTTTCAGCATAAAGCTGCTTAAGGGTAAAACTTATAAAGCTGACGTAACATTTGCAAACGGATTTCATGCTTCTGTTAGCTTACCAAGCCCACTTGCCGAAGGCATTTGTCTTTCGGTAAATAATGATACGGTTTCTAAAGCCTCGGTCAAAATAGTGTGTAATAATGATTTTTATCAAAAAAACAAAGGCAATAAATTCGAAACCGTTATTTACTCCGGCGGGTTAATCACCCGCTATAATTTTACGCTCGATTCTGTTGCGATGAGCTTCGATGTACTAAAACGACATTTACATACGGGTGTGGCTACCATCACTTTGTTTTCGGCGGAAAATGTTCCGCTGGACGAACGCTTATTTTTTGTGCAGAATTATGATGTGCTTAGCATTAAGCAGACAGGCCTTAAAGATGAATATCATACCCGCGACAAAGTGGCTATCGACTTAAATATAAAAAACAGGGCCGACTCGACAGTACAGGGATGTTTTTCGGCAACGGTGTTTAATGCAGCATTACTATCCGGGCAAAACGACAGTGAAAATATTTTAAGCTATTACCTGCTTACTGCCGATTTAAAAGGATTTATTGAACAGCCGGCTTATTACTTTACCGATATATCGCCCAAAAAAAATAAAGAGCTTGATCTGGTAATGCTAACCCATGGTTACCGCAGGTTTGAGTGGCAGCAGGTGCTTAATAATAATATCAATAGCCCATTATTTGAGCCAGAGAAGGGCCTTGAGATTGCCGGAACTATAAAAAACTACTTTGGTAAACCTATTGCCAATGGAACAGTAAGCCTGATTGCTGCCAGCGGTGGCCCTGTATTAAGTGCTGTTTCTGATGACAAAGGCTCATTTAAATTTGATAACCTGAATTTTACGGATACGGCACGTTTTGTACTAAGCGCCGTTAAAGCAAACGGCAAAAATTCAACTGTTATTACCTCTACCCCGGCAACCGAAGGGCAATTATTTAAAGGAAGTACAATTTTGCCCAACCAAGTAAACCCACCCGCAATTGACTCGCTTAACGACAAGGAGGATTTACTGAGAAACGAGGTATTGAATGGTATATCGTATAAGGGCAAACTACTTAAAGAGGTGCAAATCATCGCCAAAAAAAAGAATGATGATGACTATGAAACACTAAGCGTTGCCGGTGCTGGCCATGCCGACCAGGTAATGCGTGCCGACCAAATTGCAGAAATACAGGGCACCCTAATTACCAGTCTAAACGGGAGATTACGCGGGGTTACTTTTTTGGGTTTCGGTACCCGTGTTAAAGCGTATTTGACCACCAATTTAAACAGTCCTAATGGTGCCAGTCCTATGCTCGTGGTAGTTGATGGCGCCGAAGTTCCATCTGAAAGTATTAACAGTTTTACATCAAATGATATTGAAACCATTGAGGTATTAAAGTATGGGAGTGCGGCAGCTTATGGTATGAATGGAGGAAAGGGTGTATTGGTGATCACCAGTAAGCAAGGTGGTGGCAAAAGCGCAAAAGACATTACAGCTACCAGTGTTTTACCAATTACGCCCATTGGTTTTTATAAAGCTCGTCAGTTTTATTCTCCTAAATATGATCATCCGGCTTCGCAAGGAACCAAACAAGATTTAAGATCAACCATTTACTGGGATCCAAACATTACAACAACTGCAAATGGCAATGCATCTTTTGAATACTATAATTCAGATGCTAAAGGAGCGTATGTAATTATTATTGAGGGCATTGATGAACAAGGTAATTTGGGCAGGCAGGTATTCAGGTATACTATCAAATAAATAAGGTAACAGAAATAACCAAAAAAAACCAAGCCTCTCCTAAACCCTAAACAGGGCAAGGACGAGACCAGGGGGTGGATTATTTTAGGGTGATTGTAGTGTGCCTGTTAATAGTTTAATGCCGGTGCCAGTGGATACGACAATACTTCTATACGTTTGTTTAAATGCAATATCTCGCGGTTAAAATCAGGTGCAGCGATAGCTTGATGCAATATTTTTTCTTCCAGATCTCTGATCTGGGCGTTGATATCGTCCTTTAAAACCGTAATTTCAAAAGGACTAAAAAAGATTTTGTTTTGCAGGTGATAATAGGTAATGGTAGTTAGTTTTATGTGTAACTCCATTTTGGCTTGCTTAATGCCTTTTAAAAAGTATTTGTACTCGTACAAGTTGTTTAACTCATTATCCAACTGTACTCTTCTGGAAGATCTTTTTTTCAACTCTTCCTTTTTACTTACTGATAAGTAAGAAGCGCTTGCTATAACAATAATGATAGCTAAAAATAAAACTGTGCTCATAATCAAATATTTTAAGGTTAATCAGGGATATTAAACTTGTATTATAATTAAACGGATAATCGACAAATAAGGTTGCAACAAAATTTAATAAAGGCTAAAGTTTTTTTGAAGCAATAAAATTTGGCATACTATCCCCAATATTTCCGCTAATCATTACCCTCTAACCACCAATCACTATTTAGAATTTCTCCAAATAACATTTACACCGTACGCTGACCTCATTTAGTTGTAATTTTTGTAAATTCGCCGCCAACAGGCTTATACACTAAGTTTGCTTACAATTTCTTTTACTTTTCACCTAAAAATCAAATACAATGGCTTTTGATTTAGATATGATCAAAAAAGTTTACGACCGCTACAACAGCCGTGTGGCTGCTGCCCGTAAAGCGACCGGTAAACATTTAACACTAACCGAAAAAATATTATACGCCCACCTTACCGAAGGCGATGCCAGCAAAGCATTTGGCCGTGGAGTTGATTATGTTGATTTTGCACCAGACCGTGTGGCTATGCAGGATGCAACTGCGCAAATGGCTCTGTTACAGTTTATGCAGGCTGGCCGTCCGCAGGTAGCTGTACCTTCAACCGTGCATTGCGATCACCTGATACAGGCTAAAATTGGCGCTGATACTGACCTAAGTACTGCTAAAGACGTAAATAAAGAAGTTTATGATTTCCTTGCTTCAGTATCTGATAAATACGGACTGGGTTTCTGGAAACCGGGTGCAGGTATTATTCACCAGGTAGTTTTAGAAAACTATGCATTCCCGGGCGGTATGATGATCGGTACCGATTCACATACACCTAATGCAGGTGGGTTGGGTATGGTGGCTATTGGTGTTGGCGGTGCCGATGCTTGCGACGTTATGGCCGGCTTGCCATGGGAACTAAAATTCCCTAAACTGATTGGTGTAAAACTAACCGGAAAATTATCAGGCTGGTCATCAGCAAAAGATGTTATACTTAAAGTGGCCGGTATACTTACCGTAAAAGGTGGTACCGGTGCTATTGTTGAATATTTTGGCGATGGTGCCGAATCACTTTCTGCGACAGGTAAAGGTACTATCTGTAACATGGGTGCCGAAATTGGTGCTACCACCTCTATCTTCGGTTACGATGCTAAAGCAGCAGCTTACCTGCGCGGAACCAAACGTGCCGATATTGCTGATTTAGCCGATGCTGTTGCCGCACACCTAACCGGCGACCCGGAAGTTTATGCCAATCCTGAACAATATTTTGATCAGGTAATTGAAATAAACCTTACAGAATTAGAGCCGCATGTAAACGGTCCGTTCACTCCTGATTTGGCATGGCCGATCTCAAAATTTGCTACTGCAGTTAAAGAAAACGGATGGCCTACAAAGCTGGAAGTTGGTTTAATTGGTTCATGTACCAATTCATCATACGAGGATATTACCCGTTCGGCTTCTATCGCTAAACAGGCTATCGACAAACACCTCAAAACTAAGGCTGAGTTTACTATTACTCCGGGCTCTGAGCTTGTACGTTACACTGTTGATCGTGATGGTTATTTAGCCACTTTTGCTGACATGGGCGGTGTTGTATTGGCTAATGCCTGTGGTCCTTGTATTGGTCAGTGGGCACGTCATACTGATGATCCTACACGCAAAAACTCTATCATCACTTCGTTTAACCGTAACTTCGCTAAACGTCAGGATGGTAACCCTAATACCCACGCATTTGTAGCATCGCCAGAAATTGTTACAGCGTTTGCCATAGCAGGCGATTTAACCTTTAACCCGTTAACCGATACCCTTACCAACGAAAAAGGTGAGCAAGTTAAATTTGATGAACCGGTAGGTATTGAAATGCCGGTAAAAGGCTATGCAGTTGAAGATGCCGGTTACCAGGCACCAGCAGCAGATGGCAGCAAGGTTGAGGTTAAGGTTGATCCTAAATCATCACGCCTGCAACTGCTTGATCCGTTTTCGGCATGGGAAGGTACCGATATTAAAGGCTTAAAACTGTTGATTAAGGCTAAAGGTAAATGTACTACCGATCATATTTCTATGGCCGGTCCATGGTTAAAGTTCCGTGGTCACCTGGATAACATCAGTAACAACATGCTGATTGGTGCCATCAACTACTTTAACAACACTGCCGATAGCGTTAAAAACGAATTAACAGGCGAATACGGCCCGGTACCTGCCACTCAGCGCGATTATAAGGCTCATGGTATAGGTTCGATTGTAGTAGGCGACGAGAACTATGGCGAAGGCTCATCACGTGAGCATGCCGCTATGGAGCCACGTCACCTGGGTGTACGTGCCATATTGGTAAAATCATTTGCCCGTATCCACGAAACCAACCTTAAAAAACAAGGTATGCTGGGTATCACGTTTGCTGATAACAACGATTACGATAAGATACAGGAAGACGATACTTTTGATATTGACGGCTTAACCACTTTTGCTCCGGGCAAACAGTTAACCGTTGTATTACATCATAAAAATGGATCGACCGATAGCTTTGCCGTAAACCATACCTATAATGCACAGCAGATAGAATGGTTTAAAGCCGGTGGTGCGTTAAACATCATCCGCAAGCAAATGGCTTCGTAAACTGATTTCGGATGTCGGAATTTCGATGTCGGATTTAATATTTAAGAGCCCTTCCGTTTTGGAGGGGCTTTTTTGTTGGTGATGGCTATTTGAAGAAGAAGTCACATTAAAAATTCTGTCTGCAACGTTTTTTTAGTAAATTTGATTATGATACGCACTATAGTAAAATCAAACAACAATAAGTTAACGCTTAATCTTCCCGACGATTTGGTTGGTAAAATGATTGAAGTTATCGCTTTTTCTGTTGATGATATGACAGCTGGTAACGAGGAGCTATCTTCAAAAGAAGTAAGAGTTGCTAACTTAAAAAGTAAGTTAAAGCATTTTACTTTTAACAGCGGCGGTTATAAGTTTGATCGCGACGAAGCAAATAATTATGAATAAGGTCGCTGTTGACACTAATATACTACTTTACGCATTAGATGATTTTTATCCTGAGAAACAAAACATCGCTATAAATATAATAGCCGACAAACCTTTGTTTTGTTCACAAAGCTTGAGTGAATTTTCTAATGTTTGTCTCCGTAAATGGAAGTTCCCAAAATCAAAAGTTGCAGAGTTAATTGAGATGTATTTAAATCAGTGTATTTACATTCCCGTTAGCGAGTCGATGCTTCTTCGTTCAATTCAAATAATGAAAAAGCATGACTTGCAGTTATTTGATTCAATTATAGTGGGCTCGGCGCTTGAATCGGGCTGTTCTATATTATATTCTGAGGATATGGATAACGGATTGATTATTGATAAAACGCTTAAAATAGTTAACCCTTTTTAAAGTTAAAGCTACTTTAAATTGTTCTTACTAAAAGGAAACGAACATCTTAATATTTAAAAGCTTCTCCTATTTGGAGGGGCTTTTTTTGTAGTATAACTCTCCAAGCGTCATTGCGAAGAATGAAGCAATCTATAAGCTATGCAGATAAGAAAGCAGAATGTTATTAAGGTCCATAAAGCATCGCGTTTGGTTGATTGTCCGGTGTAGAGATTGCTTCATTCTTCGCAAGGACGCACGGAGAAAGGTTTTGTTTATGCTATAAGCTTGCATCAAACATAGCAGGCAAAGAAGACGTTTCCCACCCTACTAACTGTATACCATACAATTGTAACAGCATCCTTACCCACTGTTATTAAACTAAACGCCGCGATGAATGGTCATACCCGTAAATTAAAACATTATGAAAACTTATCATCTCTTCCTCATTAGCCTTTGCTTCGTATTGTCTTCCTGCGGTGTTCTTGAACCGGCAAGTTATTTTGGCGACACCCTTGCTACACCCACAACCAGTGTTGATATTTACTACTCGGCCCACGATGTTAAAAAAGACTACAGGGTTATCGGCCATTTAACATGCCCCAATACCGGACAGGGTCCTGTAACCAAGGCATTAGTCGCTAAAGCCAAAGCCGTAGGCGCCGATGCTATTGTTATTACCGGCAACACCATTGATTCCAGCGGTAAATCCACTTCAGATACGGTTACCGCCGATGCGTTGAAGTATAATTGAGTCCATAGCGATGGGTTTAAAACCCGTCGCTATTTCAGGAAGCCTTTTTATTGATTTTGGCGATGACAAAGCAAACGCTGTTGATAAAATGAATTTGAAATGTGGGGTATTAGTAAGTACATTTAATAACCTTAAATTATTACAATGACACCTAACACCTTCTGGAAGTTTTTCCTTAAAATTTTTGCACTGTATCTTATCTGGCAAATACTAACCATTATCCCATCATTTGTTTCTAACCTTATATCTTCCGTCAGTCAGGATAAGGGAGCTTTATTTACAGTTTTTGCCGGTGCCTTGTTTGTTGTTTTGCTTTTTACCGCCATTGTCCGTTATTGTCTTTTTCAAACGGATAGGGTTATTGATAAGCTCCATCTTGAAAAGGGATTTCCAGATGAAAAACTGGAAATAAATATCCATCGCTCCAGTTTATTAAGCATTGCCATTATTATATTAGGTGGCGTTATGCTGGCAGATGCTTTACCCTTGTTGATTGCTAATATATTTTCTTACATACAGGGTAGCGATAATACGATAAAGTTCCGTGATAATCATGCTACTCCATATTTAATAGCCTATTTTTTAAAAGTAGTTATTGGTTATTTTTTAGTGGCCGATAGCAGGCTCGTTGTAAACTTTATTGAAAGAAAAAGGAAGAAAAGTATTATAGCCGCAGAAGACGTTGCAGAGTAAATTGCGGCTTTCCCATAGCGATGGGTTTTAAACCTTGAGTGTTCGAAACATGGATTTTGTTGTAAAATTTAATAGGGATGTCACCCTGAGGTATTCGAAGGGTGAGCGTTAGGTATACGCCAATGCGTTACCGCTGATGCAAAACGTGAAAGCATGGCGGCGATTAAGGCCTTTGCCCACATGCTTCGAGAACCTCAGCATGACACCCTTTTTAATGTTTCGAACACCCTTAGTTTTAAACCCATCGTTATATTATAAGACAGACAGGTGGCAAACTATCTCTTCACCACCCGTTTCAGGTTAAGTAAATTTTGAGCATTAATGCTGTAGCCGCTAATGTTGTTCTGATACAAGTTCACCCGCTGATCGTAATATAAAACTACCACCGGCGCTTGCTCCATTACCAGGTTATCCATTTGGCGATACAGAGCATAACGTTTCTCATCATTAGGCTCGCGGTAAGCCTGCTCAAAAAGGCCATCAAACTGTTTATTATTAAAACCGGTATAGTTTGGGCCCCATGGTATTTTGTTTTTGGAGTAAAATACCGACAGGTAGTTCTCCGCATCAGGATAATCGGCTATCCAACTGCCATAAAAAAAGTTGACGTCGTTTTTTGATATCAGCTCGCGTAGGCTGGCACCCTGCGTAATTTCTACATTGGTTTTTATGCCCACCTTATCCAGTTGCCCTTGTACGTACTCAATTAAACTGCGGTAGCTAACGGTAGTATGCAGGGTAATTTCGGGCAAACCCACGCAATTGGGGTATCCGGCTTCTTTAATCAGCTGTCGGGCCTTATCGGGGTTATAAGTGTAGCCATGTACCTGTTTGGCATCATAACCGGGCATACCTGCAGGCATAAACCCGGCAATACCTGGCGTACCCATGTTGTTGCGCAGGTATTTAATCATCTTTTGCTTATCAATAGCATAATTAATGGCCTGCCTTATTTTAAGCTTTTTTAAGGGCGAGTTTTTAACGATAGCCAGACTGCTATCAACCAGCATCCCTAAATAAATGGTGTTTAAAAACGGACCGCTGCTAATTATAAACTGCCCTTTATACTTTTGCGTTACCGTGCCCGATTTGGTGAGGATATCATCACGGTAGCTGCCATCAATATCATTCAAAAAATCAAGCTTCTTGCTCAAAAACTCCATAAAGGCAGTTTGCTTATCGCCCAAAAAGGTGGCCCGTATGGCATCCAGATGTGGCAGGGCACTGCCATTTTTATCTTTTTCAAAATAGTGTTCGTTCTTCAACAGTACCAATACCTCGCCCTCTTTCCAATAATGAAACTTAAACGGACCGGTGCCTACCGGGTGTTCGCGGAAATCTTTGCCACAATAGTCAACCACCTCATGCGGTACTACCGAGCAATATTGCGCCGTAAGCATACTCAGCAACGGTGGGAAAGGTTGTTTTAGCTGGATGCGGAAAGTGCTATCATTTACGACCACAAAAGCGCTTTTGTCTTTTACCTTATCGCTGAATATCCACGAGCCGGATGAGGCTACTTTGGGGTCTATGAGTCGGCCAAAGCTGTACACAAAATCGGCAGCCACCACTTTGCGGCCCTTGCCACCCTTAAACTGTTTAGCATCCTGAAAAAAAACGTCGTTACGTAAATGGAAGTTATAGACGGTGCCATCAGTCGATATACCCCAGCTTTTGGCAATGCAGGGTTGCGTTTTCAAACTGTCGTCAATTTGAACCAGTCCGTTAAAGAGCTGGTTAATCATCCACAAGGAGTTCTGATTACGCGCAAAAGCCGGATCGAGGGAGCTGAGTCCTTCATCTAAATTGATATTAAATACTGTTTTTTTTGAGGTAGATGACGGGCCGGTGCAGGATGATAGGGCCAGAAAGAAAACTACTAGGATAAAAATAAAACGTACAGCCTTGTTCATCAAGCTAAAGATATTGATTATTGCGTAAAGTGCGAATAACGGCAATGTCATTATTGGGGCGGGAGTTAGTCGATGGTCGGTAGTCCATAGCCGCTGCGTCATTGGTGGAGAATGAAGCAATCTCTACACCGGACAATCAACCAAACGTGGTGCTTTTCGAGCCTTAACAACTTTCCGTTCCTTTGATCTGCATAGCTTATAGATTGCTTCATTCTTCGCAATGACGCTATGTTGAGATATCGCTCGAAGAGAGTTCCCTTACTACCCTCAATACAAAAGCCCCCGATCTTGGTAGAACGAGGGCTTTGTAAACTAAACTAAACTAACTTTTGCCTGCCTCGGGGACAGGCCTTATGAAAAAACAAAAAACTAAAATCTTCTTTTGCGTTCGCCACGGTCCTCACGGCTTTTGCCCGAGAAATCGCGGAAACCGCCACCACCTCCGCCTTCACGACGTGGGTAGCCACCGCCACCTTCGCGACGTTCGCCGCCACTGCGACGTTCGCCACTACCGCTGCGTTCCCGGTTATAGCCACCACCACCTTCACGGCGTTGATAACCACCACCTCCGCCTTCACGACGTTCGCTGCTGCCTTCGCCAGATACTTCTATCCTAACGGGACGGCCTTTAAATTCAGCGGCAGTAAAGCCGGTCATTACTTTTTCAACATCAGCATTTGGCACTTCAAAGAAAGAGTAAACACCCTTAACATCAATTTTACCAACCACACGACCGCTTATTTTGCTTTGGTTGCAGATGTAACCCAGCAAATCGCCACGGTTAAACTCATCAACAGAGCCTAAGTTAATAAACAAACGCGTGTATTCTGATTTGCCACCACCATCGCGACGATCACCGCCACGCTCATCGCTTCTTTCAAAACGACGACCTTCTTCTTGCGGAGCGTTCAAATCAGGTGCATTTTTATAATAATCAAGGAAGATGTTAAACTCGATAGAGGCAAAGCGTTTTATAAACTCTTCTTTGCTCATATCTTTAAATTCTTCCAGTATACGTGGCAGGTATTGTTCAATCTGCTCATCGTTTACCACTACGTTATGTACTTTGTGTACAATGCTAAACAGTTGTTTTTCGCAAACATCAAATCCGGTTGGAATTTCAGCTTTAACAAACTTTTTACCTATAACGCGTTCAATCTGGCGTATTTTGCCTAATTCTTTTGCGTTAACAATAGCGATAGATACACCTGTTTTACCGGCACGTGCAGTACGACCGCTACGGTGGGTGTAGTTTTCAACTTCATCGGGCAATGAATAGTTAATAACGTGTGTTACGTCGTTAACGTCAATACCACGTGCAGCAACATCGGTAGCAATTAATAATTGCAGGCTGCGGTCGCGGTAGCGTTTCATTACCTTATCACGTTGTTGTTGCGATAAATCGCCATGTAAAGAATCGGCATTATAGCCATCTTTTATAAGCGATTCAGCAATTTCTTGTGTTTCAATTTTGGTACGGCAAAAAACTATACCAAAAATATCGGGGTTAAAATCAACAATACGTTTAAATGCGGCATATTTATCACGGGCACGAACAATGTAATACTCATGTTCAATGTTCACATTACCTGTGTTTTTTGCGCCCATGGTAAGCTCAAACGGCTCGTTCATGTACTTTTTCGCTATACGGCGAACTTCAGTAGGCATGGTGGCCGAAAATAACCATGTTTTTTTCTCGTCGGGAGTGGTAGATAAAATACTGTCAATGTCTTCCTGGAAGCCCATGTTAAGCATTTCATCAGCCTCATCCAAAACAACAAACTTAACCTTGGTAAAGTCAATAGCTTTACGGTTAATAATGTCAAGCATACGGCCAGGTGTAGCAACAACAATTTGCACACCGCGTTTAATCTGACGTAATTGGTCAGAAATGCTTGCTCCGCCATAAACGGCAACAACGTGAACGTTGTCCATTTTTTTGGAGTAATTTTTAATGTCGTTCGTGATCTGTAAACAAAGTTCACGGGTTGGGCACAATATAAGTGCTTGCGGATAATTTTCTTCGAAGTTCAGCAGTTCCAGTAGCGGTAGTCCGAAGGCAGCAGTTTTTCCGGTGCCGGTTTGGGCTAATCCGACAAAATCGTTGCTGCCTGTTAACAATACCGGAATTGACTGTTCCTGGATTGGCGTAGGATTTTCAAATCCTAACTCAGAGATGGCATTAACAATATCATGACGGATTCCCAGTTCAATAAATGGGTTCATGAATTAAAATAACGAACTTGGCAACATCGCCAAATCGGCCGCAAAGGTAAGGATATTATTTAGCATTTCAAATAGGTATTGCAATATTTAACTTTAAGTTTTCAAATAGGTAAAGTATTGGAAAAATACCGGCATGGTTAAATATTACTTATTCATTATCAACCATTTGCAAAATACGCCACTTCATAGGTTAAAATATAAGTAATTAAGCTTGATATGACTATTAAAATATACATGGGGCAGGCGAATCGCTCTTAAAACTTATCTGCTGCTTTTTCCATAGCGACGGGTTTAAAACTCATCGCTATAACAGCAATTATCAAAGCAGACGTCATTTTTAAAAGCGATTTCTCTGATAAATAAAATCGGCTATAAGGATTGATTGATTATTTTTAGATTTGATTTAACATCCTTTTTAGTTTATTCCATGAAATTAAAATCACTGCTCCTTTTATTAATTATTGCTTTAACCAAATTATCCTTCGCACAGGAGGGCAAAACACCATTTGATACTACTACGTATGGCCGTAACCCTGCCGTTGGCAAGTATGCTGATATACGCGGCTTTAAAATGTATTACGAAACCTATGGCAAAGGCGAACCGCTGCTGATTATCCATGGCAACGGCGGCTCTATCAAGAACTTTTTATACCAGATACCTTATTTCGCTAAAAATTACCAGGTAATTATTGCCGACAGTCGTGCACAGGGAAAATCCGTTGATCCCACAGATTCATTAAGCTATGAAATGATGACCGACGATCTGAACGCCCTATTGGATAAGCTGAACCTGAAACAATGCTATGTGATAGGCTGGAGCGATGGGGGCATAAACGGCTTATTGCTGGCTATTCGTCACCCGGATAAGGTGAAGAAACTGGCTATAACAGGCGCCAACCTTTGGCCCGATAGTACAGCTATTGACCCTTTTGTTTATAAATGGGCTATGGGCGAAAATGAAAGGGTAAAGAAAGAAGCCGTAACCCCTCAAACTAAAAATGAGCTAAAGCTGCTTCACCTACTATCGTACGAGCCGCATATTACCGTTGAGCAGCTACATACCATTACCTGCCCTACCCTGGTTATCGGCGGCGATCATGATGCGATTTTGCCCGCGCATACTATGCTCATTGCCCAATCAATACCCAACTCGTATTTGTGGATTATCCCCAACTCGGGCCACTCCACACCGATATTTAAAAAGGATCAGTTTAATCCTATAGTAGCCGACTTTTTCGCCAGTCCTTTCCGCACTATTAGCGGCTACGGGAAGTTTAGGTAAATCGTCCCCGTATTTATAAAAAAAGCGTAAAGGCGTGTATCAATACAACACATACCTTTACGCTTTTTTTATTTCAGGTTGATTGTTTCTCCAGGCAATACGCTTGGTTGGCTAAGGTCAAGCTGTTTTATTGAGAATTTTGATCAAGCATAAGCGTATGCTTTATTTTTAAGAATTGAAATTGCATTTTCAGCAAGCTCATCAGTTAAACCAATTGAAGGACTTGTTAAAACCAGATTATTCTTAATATTGGCAGGCAAATCATTTAATAATTTATCATCATCTATAATTACAAACCCCTCATTGGGGATATGCTTTGCCTTGTACCAATCTAAAATTTCATCCTTGCGGCTCGAATGCAAACTATCGCTTGACAGGCGCTGGATATGTTTCGCTTTAATACCTCTTGATTTAAAAATATTACGCCATTGAGTAATGTTGTATTTTGATTTATGCGACGTGGTTAGTAAAAGGGAAGCACCAGTTTCAGAAATGATTTTCTGAAGCGCGTTTACCGACTTAGAGTTAAACATAGGGAAACCATCTTCATGAAACTCTGGTTTTTTCCAAGAGTTAGCAGGAACCATTACACCATCTATATCCAACAATATCAGCATAATACAAATTTACAACTATTTCTTCAACCTAAGGTTATTTGTTTAACAAATTCGATATCTAGGCAATTGTAAATGGCATCTTGCTCATTAAAATATAATATATCTGAGGGCTTATCCCAATCATTTTCATCGAATTCAACAACATTCCACTCGTCCGATTTAGTTGTAGAAGTCTTTTGACTAGGTACTTGACCAATCTTGAAATCCATTAAAAGAGAACTCAATCTGTGATGTCCATTAATTATTAAATTATCACATACCTTAATATCTTCAAATTTTATGCCGTGGAACATCTTTCGACACAATCTATTAATGATAGGAACGCACAGCTTGGATTGAGTCGGCAAAAACGGAATTTTATTGCTCTCAATAAACTCTTTTATTAATTCGGTGGTAATTTTTTTCAAACGTTTTGTTTATTGTTATACAATTATTTTATAATAGGCGGTGATGCTAATTACAATTAACAATTGCTTGGAAATAAGCAGGTCCGGTTTACAATCCTATCGCAATCTATCGGCAGATTTTACCAGCTTCTGATCGCGCTGTATAGCCCGCACAGCCAGCAAGGTAAACGCCAGGCTTATGGTTGATAAAAAGATGCCTATCCCCATAGTTTTCGTATCAATTTGAATACCGCCCATTACGCTTTCGGCAGTTTTAGTCATCCAAAAACTGAACGCAATAATAATTAATACGGTAACATAACCTAACATTATTTGCCTTTTGCGGTTCTTATACAGAAATATGATAATAAGCGGTATAAGCCCTACAATAGCAGCTACAATGGTTAATAAAGTAAATGATTGTGTAAGCGCCATTTGTCCGTTAACATCCTGATAAACGCCGGTTACGCTAATAGTAAGTGGCTTGGCACCCACATAAACATTATGAACCAGCGGAAAAAGGAATAATGCATAAAACGCCAGGCTGCTCAATAACAGGTAAATGCTTTGTATTCGTTGTAACATAGTTTTTAATTTATTAAAACAAAGATAGGATAGCTTTAGTTTAATTGATTCACCAATTAATATAAATATTAATATCGTGGCTTTAAATACTTAATCTCGAAAAAAAATGACCGAAACCCGTGGCAGTTCGCAGCAGCCTAAAGATGTGCAACTTGATGATAAACTGCTGAAGAGAACTTTTTCAGAACACCTGAACTACATTTATTATGGTAAACACAGCCTGCTTAATTTTTTTGCCGAAGTTAAGGCCATTGCATCCTTACAGGTTTTAAAATTGGCCATACAGGAAGCTATAGACGATGCCGAAAACCAGTTGGAACAGTTGGACGAAATTTATACCGCTATTAACGAAACGCCTTCAAAAACCAGCATATTAAGCATAAAAGCCACCATGCTGGAAGCTTATATCAATGCCATTAAAGCCGGTAAAACCGCATTGGAGCGTGATGTTTTTATACTGTTTTACCTGCAGCAAATTGAGGGTATTGAGATTACCTATTTTAAAGTACTTAAAAACCTGGCCAAAGCCATTGGTTACAGCAATACCTTTGTTGATCAGCCTTTTGACATGGCGGTAGAAAACAAGATACTTTTTGAGCAGATTTATAAAGAGTATATTTCTTAGCGGTTGGAGTTGAGAGATTAGAGGTTGGTTTAAGGCTTATAAATCTTCGTGCTTTACATTACCTTTGCGCTGTGACTACAAAACAACGCTACTTTATTGAACTGGCTTATGATGGCACCCACTACCACGGCTGGCAGACACAGCCAAACGCCGTAGCTGTACAAGAGGTTTTAAATGAAAAGCTATCCATTATTCTGCGCCAGCCAATAGAAACCCTCGGTTGCGGCAGGACAGATACGGGCGTACATGCTAAGGAGTTTTTTGCTCATTTTGATGCGGAAGGGTTTATAGATGATAGTTCATTGTTCATAGCAAAACAAAACAGCAATGGCTATGACCCATCAACCATGAAGCATGAACTAAAAACTGTTCGTAGCCTCAACTCTATCCTCCCTAAAGACATCGCCATAAAAAATATTATACCCGTTGCCGCCGATGCGCATGCCCGGTTTGACGCTACACTGCGCAGCTATGAATATCATATCCATTTTAATAAAGATCCGTTTAAAAATGGTTACTCGTGGGAGCTGCGCGACAGGCCCGATGTAGAGCTGATGAACACAGCAGCGTCAATTATAATGAAATACACCGATTTTAGCTGTTTCAGTAAATCAAATACGCAGGTAAAAACCAATATTTGTAAAGTAAACAATGCCCGCTGGGAAGTTGTGGGCGATGGCATAGTTTTCAAAATATCAGCCGACCGCTTTTTACGCAACATGGTAAGAGCTATAGTAGGCACACTGCTGATGGTTGGCAAACATGAAATTGAACCCGATGCTGTACGTACTATTATTGAGAGCAAAAACCGCAGCAATGCCGGTACATCGGTACCTGCCTGCGGCTTGTATTTAACGGAAGTGAAATACCCCCCTAACCGAGTGAAGGGGGAGTTTTAAGCGGGTTTAAAATATCAGTCTAATTGTAAATTTGGTGAATAAAGATAACAACTCAAAAAAAAGCAATTCAAAAGTACCCCCTTCAGGGGGCGGAGGGGGTGTTACAGGTAAAGCGCTTGATTGGAAACTGCTTGGGCGGGTAATGAAATATGTTAAGCCTTACAATGGCACCTTTGTACTAGCCGCATTTTTAACCATCTTTTTGGCGGTATCGGCATTGGTACAACCCATACTAATGCAAAAAACGCTGGATAATTATATCCTCAAAAACAACTACAACGGTTTAGTTTTTATGGTGGAGCTGATGATAGGTCAGCTGGTAATTCAAACCTTTGCACAGTATTACCAAACCTTTTTAACCAACTCGCTGGGGCAATCTGTAATCCGCGATTTAAGGATCGATATTTTTAATCACATTACCAGCTTACGTTTAAAATATTTCGATCGTACCCCTATCGGGATGCTTATTACCCGCACGGTATCAGATCTGGAAACTATTGCCGATATTTTTTCGGAGGGATTGATCTCCATTATGGGCGATCTGCTGCTGGTTATTGCCGTTATAGCCTACATGATGGTACGCGACTGGAAACTGGCGATGATTACGCTTATCCCCATGCCTTTTCTGTTTGCATCAACCTATGTATTTAAAGAGGCTATTAAATCATCTTTTCAGGAAGTGCGGACACAGGTGGCACAGCTCAATACCTTTTTACAGGAACATATTACCGGTATCAGCATTATACAGGTTTTTGCCCGCGAAGATCAGGAAATGCGCAAGTTTAAGGTAGTAAATAAAAAATACCGCGATGCCAATATCCGCTCCAACTGGTATTACTCTATCTTTTTCCCGGTGGTCGAAATTTTGTTTGCCTGCTGTATTGGTTTGTTGGTATGGTATGGTTGTAAACGTATTTTAACCGATCAGCAGTTGAGGGCCATCTCTGCATCGCCAATGGGCGTAACACCGGGGGTTATACTGGAGTTTATTGTTTATCTCAACATCTTGTTCCGTCCTATACGTCAGCTGGCCGATAAATTCAATACCCTGCAAATGGGCATGGTAGGCGCCGACAGAATTTTTAAAGTACTGGATACCGACGAGGTAGCCGAAAACGCAGGAAAACTAAGACCAGCTAAACTAAGCGGCGAAATTGAATTTAAACATGTTTGGTTTGCTTATAATGAGGAAAACTGGGTATTAAAAGATATCAGCTTTCATGTAGAACCGGGTAAAACGCTGGCACTGGTAGGCGCTACCGGCGCGGGTAAATCATCAACCATAAATATATTGAACCGCTTTTATGAAATTGCCAAAGGCAGTGTTAAGGTTGATGGTGTTGACATCAGAGATTATGACGTCAACTACCTGCGCGCACGCATTGCCACGGTTATACAGGATGTTTTTTTATTTACCGATACCATTGCCAATAACATAAGCCTCAACAACCCCGATATTACTTTGGAGCAGGTTATTGCCGCTGCCAAAGATGTTGGCGCACACGAGTTTATTGAACGCTTGCCGGGCGCATACCAATACAATGTAATGGAACGTGGCTCAACCCTTTCGGCAGGGCAGGCACAGCTTATTTCGTTTATCAGGGCCTTGGTTTATAATCCTACTATCCTCGTGCTTGATGAAGCCACTTCATCAGTTGACACAGAGACAGAGATACTGATACAAAATGCCATAAACAAGCTTATGCAAGGCCGCACAGCCATTGTGATAGCTCACCGCTTGTCTACCATCCAAAATGCGGATAAGATCATCGTGCTTGATCATGGTGAGATCAAAGAGGTTGGCAATCACCAGGAGTTGTTAAAGATTGAAAACGGTTATTACCGCAAACTATACGATCTGCAATTTAACTCAGCAGGGATTGTGAAGTAAATCAGTCCATGGACCATGGTCGATAGACCATAGTAGCTTCGCGCTTCAATAGGATATGGCCTCTTCGGGATTCCTTCAGGCTATGGACCATCGACCATCGACTATGGACTATGGACTATGGACTAAAACTACTACCCCTTAACTGAATGAACCGGTTGCTCTTCTCTTTCGTGCTTTTTTGCAATGTCACCACCGTGTGGCTGATCAGCATTGTATTCCCTGTCGACCTTTTTTACTTTCGCCTTACCACCGTTATCTACGGCCTTTTTTGTTGGTGATGGCTTATCTATTGCGTTTACTGGCTTTGTCATAATAATTAATAACAAAGTGTAATGGCGTTTAGTTTGGACTAAGATTTATTGGATTGAGTAGATTATAGGATCTTTTCTATCGCGCTGGCTTTGTTACCAACAAACCGAAACGCCCTAAACCTTCAAAAGACTACACAAGTTGGTGACAACGTCAAATGGGTACAGGATCCTTAAAATCTCAAAACACGACATCTTGAAATTATCTAATCCTAAAAATCTTAGTTCAGACAAAAAAAAAGGCTTCTCTTTTTCAAGAGAAGCCTTTGTATAAATACTTTATTAAAATGTTTTATTATGCTGACAATGCCGCTGCGCCGCTCACAATTTCGGTAAGCTCGGTAGTAATGGCTGCCTGGCGTGCCTGGTTGTATGATAATTTTAATGCTTTTAACAATTCACCTGCATTTTCGGTTGCTTTGTCCATTGCCGTCATGCGGGCACCATGTTCAGAAGCGTTTGAATCTAATACAGCTTTGTAAACCTGTATCTTGATATTTTTAGGTATCAACTGATCAACAATTTCTTCTTTTGATGGCTCAAGGATGTAATCAACCTGTGATGCTTTCTCATCAGCTTTAACTTCAGCTTTTGGCACAGGTAATAATTGCTCGGTTACCAGGTACTGAACGGCTGCATTGCGGAAATGGTTATAAACCAGTTCAACGCGGTCATACTCACCCTTTAAAAAACCAGCCATAATACTCTCAGTAATCTTTGAGGTGTTTTCAAAATTCAGGTCAAGATACAGGTCATTATTGTTGCCAATAACGTTGTATTTACGACGCTGATAAAATTCCTGGCTCTTTTTACCGATAGCAACGATAGAAACATTACCTGCCCTTAATTGCTCACTGTATTTTTCGGATATCAGGTTGTTGGCAGCTTTAATTACGTTGGCGTTAAACGCACCTGCCAAACCACGGTTTGATGAAACTACAATCACCAATACCTTTACCGGTTCGCGCTCAATAAGGAACGGTGATGAACCATTCTCCAGACTCGCTGATAAATTAGCCAAAAGTTCTTTTAGCTTATTAGCATACGGGCGCAATTGTACAATAGCATTGGTAGCCCTTTTCAGCTTTGCTGCCGAAACCATTTTCATGGCCTTGGTGATTTGCTGCGTTGAGCTTACGGACTTTATCCTGTTTCTTACTTCTTTTAAATTAGCCATCTGTTAAATGTGCAAATTTTTGATGTGCAGATATGCATATGATCTGCTTGTTTAATAAATGTGTGCAAATTTCAAATGTGCAAATTACATGCACATTTGAAATCTTTAATTAAAGAGAGATGATACCGATCTGCATATTTGCACATCCGCACATCTACACATTAATATTTTCCTGTCATTTCCTTGGCAACTGTTTCCAGTACACCGGTGATCTGGTCGTCAAATTTACCTGCTTTAAGGGCAGCTAAAACTTCAGGGTGACGTGCTTCCAGCATGCTGGTAAATTCACCTTCAAATTCCCTGATCTTATTAACCGGAACATTACGCATCAGGTTTTTAGTACCCAGGTAAATAATAGCAACCTGTTTTTCAACCGACACCGGTGAGTATTGACCTTGTTTAAGGATCTCCACGTTACGGGCACCTTTGTCCAATACGTTTTTAGTTGATGCGTCCAAATCAGAACCGAATTTTGAGAACGCTTCCAACTCGCGGAACTGAGCCTGATCAAGTTTCAAAGTACCGGCAACTTTCCTCATTGATTTGATTTGCGCGTTACCACCCACACGTGATACCGAAATACCTACGTTAATAGCCGGACGAACACCTGCGTTAAACAAGTTCGACTCCAGGAATATCTGACCATCAGTAATTGAAATTACGTTGGTTGGGATATAAGCTGATACGTCGCCTGCTTGTGTTTCAATGATAGGTAATGCGGTTAATGAACCACCACCTTTAACAATATCTTTAATAGACTCAGGCAAATCATTCATGGCCTGTGCTATTGAATCATTCTGATTGATTTTAGCGGCACGCTCTAATAAACGGCTGTGCAGGTAAAATACGTCACCCGGATAAGCCTCACGACCCGGTGGACGACGAAGTAATAATGATACCTCACGATAAGCAACAGCCTGTTTTGACAAATCATCATAAATGATCAAAGCAGGACGTCCAGTATCGCGGAAGTACTCACCAATTGCAGCACCGGCAAACGGAGCAAAGAACTGCATGGTAGCAGAGTCTGATGCATTTGCAGCAACAATGATGGTATAAGGCATAGCGCCTTTTTCCTCTAAAACACGTAAAATGTTTGCTACTGTTGAAGCTTTTTGGCCGCAGGCAACATAAATACATATTACCGGTTTACCGGCATCATAAAATTCTTTTTGGTTGATGATGGTATCGATACAAACCGCAGTTTTACCTGTCTGACGATCGCCGATTACCAACTCACGCTGACCACGACCGATAGGGATCATTGCATCAATAGCTTTGATACCGGTTTGCAAAGGCTCGGTTACCGGCTGACGGTAGATAACACCGGGCGCTTTACGCTCTAATGGCATCTCGTAAGTTTTACCGGTAATAGGGCCTTTACCGTCGATAGGTGTACCAAGGGTATCAACTACACGACCAAGCATACCTTCACCAACATTAATAGAGGCGATCCTGTTAGTACGTTTAACGGTATCTCCTTCTTTAATATCATCGGATCTACCTAACAATACAACACCCACGTTGTCTTCCTCAAGGTTAAGTACGATACCTTGTAATCCGGTACCAAACTCAACCAATTCTCCTGATTGTACTTTTGTTAATCCATAAACGCGTGCAATACCGTCACCCACCTGGAGTACAGTACCCACTTCTTCTAATTCAGATTCTGACTTAAAGCCTGCTAATTGCTGACGCAAAATTGCTGATACTTCGTCTGGTCTTACCTCTACCATTTTTAAATTTATTTTAGAGTTTTAATTTGCAATTACCCTTTGGGCAAATTCTTTTTTTAATTTTTCTAAATCATTGGCAATGCTGGTGTCAACTTGCCTGTCGCCAACTGTTAATACAAAACCACCAATAAGGTGTGCATCAACTTTAGCTTCCAATTTTACAGTGCAGCCGGTAGCTTTTTCAATATCGGCTATCATTTTTTGTTTATTGGCATCAGATAAAGCTGTTGCAGAAACTACTTGAGCTTTAATGATTTTCTTTTTAACATCATAAAGGTTAACAAACTCTGCCGATGCGGTGTACAATACATCACCGCGGCTTTTGTTAATCATTAATTTGAAAAAAGCAATACTTGTTTTGTTCACTTTTGCAGCAAACACTTCATCAAGTATTTTTATTTTTTTTTGGTGCGATACAATGGGATTAGCCAAAACCGCCTTTAACTCAGGGTTTACTCTTAAAGTATGATGAAAAAGCTCCATATCATTCTTGGTTTCTTCCAGGCTTTTTTGCTCTACTGAAAGATCCATTAATGATTTGGCGTACCTGGATGCAACTGTTAATTCTGACATGCTTCTTTATTTCGGATTTCGGATGTTCGATTTCGGAATTGGTTATTTTGAAGTTTTTATTGGATGACCGGACGTTAAATTTCAATTTCTTAAATCCGAAATTGAACATCCGAAATCCGATATTAACTTAAATTAACGTCCTTTAATAATTCTTTAACCAGTTCGTCCTGTTTCTTTTGGTCTTCAAACTGCTTGCGTAAAATTTTCTCGGCAATTTCTAATGAAAGTGACGCCACCTGATTTTTCACATCAGCCATTGCAATAGCTTTCTGATTGTTGATCTCGATACGGGCAAGCTCAATCTGGCGACCGCTTTCTTTAGCAGCAGCTTCTTTAGCATCGTGCACAATTTGATCTTTAATCTTTTTAGCTTCTGCTAAAATCTGATCGCGTTCTACACGTGCTTGTTTTAATAAGCTTTCGTTCTCGTTCGTTAAGCGAGACATTTCTTCCTTAGCAGCCTCAGCTTTAAGCAAAGCATTTTCAATAGAGGTTTCACGCTCATTAATTGCTCCTAAAATTGGTTTCCAGGCAAATACGCGCAGTAAGATCAGCAAAATCACGAATGATACTGTCGTCCAGAAAACTAAACCTAATTCGGGGGTAACTAAATCCATTGTATGTTACTTATGTATGTTTGTTCGTTTCAATAATTTAAAAGAATATTCCCGGAGCCAATCGCCCCGGGATATTCAGTTTGATTTTTAGCCAATCATGGCAACAACCACCGCAAAAAGAGCAACACCTTCAACAAGTGCAGCAGCGATGATCATGTTAGTTTGAATTTTGGAAGCAGCTTCTGGCTGACGGGCAATACCTTCAACGGCTTTACCACCGATTTGACCAATACCGATACCTGCACCGATAACAGCTAAACCTGCGCCTAATGTTCCAATTTTACCTGTTACTCCAACTGCAGCTACAGCTTGAGCAATGGTTCCGATCATTCCAATCATTGTTTGATTAATTTAATGTATAAATAATTTAATTATTTGCTAATTAGTGATGTTCCTGTACTGCCATACCAATGAACAGTGCTGATAACATAGTGAAAATGTACGCCTGTAAAAATGCTACCAGCAATTCAATACAATCCATAAATACTACGAATAATACTGATGCAGGCGATACCGCAAGCGTTTTAAAAATAAATATGAGCGATATTAAGCTCAGCACAATAATGTGGCCCGCTGTAATATTGGCAAACAAACGTATCATCAAAGCAAATGGCTTTGAAATAATACCTATTAACTCAACCGGCACCATAATGATGTATAACCAAAGTGGAATATCAGGGGTAAAGATGTGTTTCCAGTAATATTTGTTGGCACTAAAATTAATTACTAATAAAATGATAAACGATAACACCAGCGTTACGGCTATGTTACCAGTTAAATTATAAGCACCGGGGAAAAATGGCACTAAACCTAAAAGGTTGTTTAATAATATAAAAAAGAAAACAGTAAGCAGTAAAGGCATAAACTTAGCAGCCTTTATACCGATGTTAGGGATAGCCACATCATCGCGCACAAAAACAATTAAAGGCTCCATTACTGATTGTAATCCTTTAGGTGCTTTGCCTGCACGTTTTTTGTATGATCTGCTTACGCTACCAAAAATTATAAGCAACACAATCATTGCAAACCACATGCTGGCAACATTGCGGGTGATAGAGAAATCCCATACTTTTTTGCTTTCATCAGCCTTACCGCTTGCATCAGCAACTTTTACTTTGTTACCTTCCAGAATGTAGCTGTAGTTTTTTGCCTGGTAGGCTGCATCTTCATGCAGATTGTTCGACATAAAAATATCAAGCCCTTTGTCTGTATAAAGTATTACAGGCAATGCAATTTTGATTTTTCCAAACACTGGCCAAGAGTGTGAATCTCCAATGTGCTCAAATATTGCTTCCTTTGGATCGAATGGTTTATCCTTGCCTTCATCAGCCTTTGGTTGACAGAATGCAAGTGCCGGAAATGCCCATAGGAGCATAAAAAACGCGTAAATGCGTGAAATCTTAAATATTCTTGAGTTCAAAATCGACCTTTTTTCCATTTAAAATGAACTTTTTTACTTTGAATTTTGGTTGCGCAAGTTACGTAACAAACCGTAAATTTCAAAGCCCGTATTTAATAAGTATAAATACATAAAATCAACCACAAAAAACACCTTCTCCGGATGCTTGGTTTTGATAAACACCAGCAGAAAAACAAGGCAGGCTAACAATTTAAAAGTAGTACCTCCTAAAAACGCAGCAGCGTACATTTCGTTGTTTTTTGCCTGTATTATTAAAACAAATAGTACCACAATTAACGTTAAACACGATACAAAAATAAACATGCTCCAAAAGCCCGGAACGAGCCAATTATCCAATCCGGCTAATTTTAATGCTACTGGAGGAATGGCAACAAGGCAGGTAAATAATAAAAATGAGATAATGAGTTTATAATTTTTCAATTTTTTAATGATTTTATAATAATGTACATGGCAATAAAAACACCTATTAACGATAACAATGCGGTAACCCATTGTGTGGTATGCCCTGCAGCATGATCAATTTTTACGCCGGCGTAAGCAAAAATGCCTATAACGGCCATCATCTGGAAGGCTATACCGGTAAATTTTAAATAGCTATTTGGCTGTTTATTGTTTGCGGAACTATCTTTTTGTTCATCTTTGGGCATCTGCAAATTTATTAATCCTATTGCATAAATGTTAGTAAATTAGCAAGGCTTATGTTATCATGGTTTAAATTGAATACGGCACCTATACTTTCATTGTTAAAACACCCTAAGTTTCTGTTAGCTGCCCTGATAATTATCCTGGCAGGCTGCTCGCTTGAAAAACAAAGCGGCTTTAACCGCACCATGCAGAACCTTACTGCGCATTACAATATTTTGTTTAATGCCAAAGAGATACTAAGATTAAAGCAGGAAAGTTACGCTACATCATTTGTTGATAATTACAATGAAATTTTAAGCGTTTACCAGGATACCACCGCCCAGGGGGCCGTTGCCGATAAAGATCTGGAACAGGCCATCGCCAAAGCCAATAAAATTATCAGCATAAAAGAGCAAAGTCATTATCTGGGTGATGCTTATCTTGTTTTGGGTAAAGCCTATTTTTTAGAAGGCAATTACTTTAACGCATCCGAATATTTTGACTACGTGGTACGCTCCTATCCAAAAAGAGTTGACCTAACCCAGGAAGCATTTACCTGGAAAGCGCGCTCAGCCATGTACCTTAATCTTTTGCCCGATGCTAAAATCGCTTTAGATAGCGCGATGAAAAACATCAACCCAAAAAAGAGGCCACCAGCGGATATTTTTGCTACCAAGCTGCAATATGATATTAATACCCAGGATTATGCCGATGCCGAAACAATGGCTAAAACAGCTGCAAAATATGCCAGTAACAAGATACAGCGCTTAAGGTGGACATTTATATTGGCGCAGGTACAAGAGCAGAACAAACAAACAGCCGCAGCTTTTGCAAATTATAGCAAAATTGCTAATAGTAATGCCGTATTTGAAATGGCCTTTAACGCCAGCCTTAACCGTATCCGTATTCAGGATGCTCAGAAAGGTATAAAACTTACCCGGCAGCAAAGATTGCTGGTATTGCTAAAAGACCCCAACAATAAAGAATTTAAAGATCAGATTTATTACCAGGTGGCAGAGTTGTACCTGATTAACAAGGATATTGATAACGCCATAAAATACTATAATCTGTCTATCCGCGCCAGTGTGCGCAATCAAAATCAAAAAGGGCTTTCGTATTTACGGTTGGCACAAATCAATTTCAAAAATAAAGCCAACTATATTGTTGCAAAAAAATATTACGATAGCACTTTAACCAGTCTCGTTACTAATTATCCCGGCTATAAGGCTATCCAAAAAACAAGTGATAACCTTCAGTTACTGGCCGACAGGATGCAGATCATTACCAGGGAAGATACCCTGCAATCGCTGGCTAAAATGGACGAAAAAACACGTTCAAAGGTTATTGACAAAATGGTGAGCGATAAAATTTTGCAGCAACAGGCGGCCATAAACAGCGCCTTAGCAAATGCCAACAATAGCAGTCAAGGGTCTGTTTCGGGTTCCGTTGGTGGCAGTTCGTTTTACTTTTATAATGCCAATGCGGTCGGTCAAGGTTATTCGGACTTTAAAACCAAATGGGGAAATAGAAAGCTGGAAGATAACTGGCGCCGTAGCTCGCGCGATAACAGCGATTTGACCAATAACCAGGCGGTTATAGCTTCGGGCGATCCTTTTGCGCCGGGAAGTGCCAATTTAGCAGGCAAAAACACCACAACAGGGGGCAGCTATAGACAAGAGCTGGTACAGGGCTTGCCGCTTACACCTACATTATTAGCGCAATCAAACCTGCGAGTTTATAATGCTTATATTGACATTGCCGGCTTTTACAGGGATATTTTGCGCGATACCACAGAAGCTATTGCAACTTACGAGCTGATACTAAAACGATTCCCGGATGACCCGAACAGGGCTCCTATCTACTACAGCTTATACCGCTTATACAGTGGCGTAGATATGGCAAAAGCCGATCAATATAAAAACATCATTCTGAAAGATTATGCACAAACCCCATTTGCCAAAGTAATTTTAGACCCAGATTTTGCGAAAAGGGCTGATAGCAAGGATGCCGTATTTACCAATGCCTACAACCAGGTATTTGACCTTTATGAGCATAAAGAATTCAAAGATGTTATTCAATGTGTACCGGAGCTGATCAAATTATATCCCAATAATAAGTATACAGCACAGCTATATTATTTAAAAGCACTGGCCGAAGGGCACTCTGAAAGTGTGAATCCTTTCAGAGACAGCTTACAGGCAATTGTTACCCGATTCCCGACTGATAAATTGATTACGCCGTTAGTTTACCAGCACCTGGCCTATATGAGTGCAAACAACGCGGAGATAATGAACCTCAAAATTGTTTTAGCTGGCGATGATCCGCAGGATTTACCGTTTACACTGGATAACGCACTGAAAGAGAAAACTGCCTACCGGCATCCGGCATCACCGTACTACCTGATTCAGCAACCCCAGGAAAGAGTAGTTGAAAAGAAAGAACCGGCAAAGGCGCCAGCGGTAGTAACGCCACAGCAAACAATTGTTGCTCCGCCTGTTAAGCAAACAGTTACCTCGGCGCTTTCTATATTTTCAATGAAGGATAGTACAAACTATTTCTTTGTAGTAAATGTAAGCATCGGCACAACTAATTTATCATCTTCCCGTTTTGGTATTGGGCAGTTTAACCGGGTTAATTATACAGGCAGGGGTATCAAACATCAGCTGATGGCGATAGGTGCCGACAACCAATTAATTTATGTTGGCCGTTTCACATCATTAGAAGCGGTGAAAATTTATGCCCGCAATATTATCCCGATATTGCCAGATATTATGAAAGTGCCGCAGGATAAATACAGCTTTTTTATTATAACACAGGAAAATCTGAATAAATTAGCCGACAAAAAAACGTTGGATAGTTACGTAGATTATTATCAAATAAATTATTAACAATGATATTCAAACTTGCTCCGCAGGACATCAGAAGATATAACGGATACATCTGGAAAACAGTTATTGGCTGTTTGGCTCTATTTATTTTATTGTTGGTAGTAACCTATTTTGGGCTCTTCGGCTCGCTGCCTACCTTCCGCGATCTGGAAAATCCTAAAAGCAACCAGGCCACAGAAGTATTGGCTGCTGATAACTCGGTTTTAGGAACCTACTACATCGAAAATCGTTCAAGTGTTAGTTTTTCACAGCTATCACCAAATGTGATAAATGCCTTAATTGCAACGGAAGATAGTCGCTTTTATGAACACTCCGGTATCGATTTTCAAAGGGTATTAAGCATTCCGATTTTAAATCTCATCGGTAAAAAACAAGGCGGTAGTACCATAACCCAACAGCTGGCTAAAAATTTATTCACTGTTGAAATTGCCCACAATCCATTTTTTAGGTTTACGCAAAAATTAAAAGAATGGATAATTGCCGTAAAGCTAGAACGCAACTATACCAAGCAAGAAATTATTGCCATGTATTTAAACAAAGTTGATTTTGGAGCCTATAATACCTTCGGCATAAAATCAGCTGCACGTACTTACTTTAATGTTACACCCGATAAGCTTACACCCGATCAGGCTGCTTTGTTAATCGGTATGGTAAAAGGCCCTGGATACTACTCTCCTATCAGGCATCCAGACAGGGCATTAAACCGCCGTAATGTAATATTGGTTTTAATGAATAAACAAGGTTTTTTAAGCGATGGACAATTGCAGGATCTTAAACAGAAACCTTTGAACCTTAACTTTAACCCTATAAACCATAACGACGGCCCCGCTCCTTATTTTAGAGCGGTATTAAAGCAGGAAATTCAAAAAATATTTAAAGATCAAAACATAACCAAGTCTGATGGTACGCCTTATGACCTGGATCGTGATGGTTTAAGAATTTACACCACCATTGATGCTACTATGCAGCAATATGCCGAAGAGGCACAGCGCGAATACATGCCAGCCCTACAGGCACAATTTAATGAGCAATGGAAAGGCGTTAGCCGCTGGAAAAATGTAAAGAATTTTAAATTGCTGCTTGATCAGGGCATGTATCGCTCAGACAGGTACAAGCAATTGCAGGCAGAAGGAAAATCGGAAGATGAAATACGTCAGAATTTTGATACGCCAGATAGCCTGGAGCTGTTTACCTGGAAAGGTAGTATTGATACGGTGATGAAGCCTATTGATTCCATTGTATACAGCAAAATGATGCTCCGCAACGCATTTATGAGTATGGACCCAACAACAGGATATATCAAAGCCTGGGTTGGCGGTACCAATTTTGAGCATTTTAAATACGATCAGGTTAAAGTAGGTACCCGTCAGGTAGGTTCAACTGCTAAACCGTTTACCTACTCAGTAGCTATTGAAAATGGATTTTCGCCTTGTCAGGAAGTTGACAATACCCCGGTAACTATAACCGGTTATGGATCGGAGCCATGGACGCCAAAACAATCAATGGGTGACTATTTACCAGGGCCCATAACTCTAAGAAAAGCATTGGGATGGTCGCAAAATTATGCTGCCGCCTATGTAATGAACGAGGTTAAGCCTGTACCGGTAATGGAGCTGATTAAAAAAATGGGGATTACCAGCGATGTGCCACCTTACCCGTCTATTTGTTTAGGTGTATTCAACGCGTCTGTATTTGATATGGCCGGCGCTTATTCTGTATTTGCCAATCACGGCACCTGGACCGAGCCAACATTTATTTTAAGAGTTGAAGACAAAAATGGCAACGTAATTTATACCCATACACCCAAAGTGGTACAAGCCATGGATGCGCAAACAGCTTATGTAATGACCTACATGCTAAAAGGCGTTATTGAAGACGGTACAGGCACACGTCTGCGTTCAAAATATGGCTTAACCAATCCCATTGGCGGTAAAACCGGTACTACTCAGGAAAATTCCGACGGGTGGTTTATGGGAATAACCCCTCAACTGGTTACCGGCGTTTGGACTGGCTGCGAAGATCGCGATATCCACTTCCGGTCGACCAGGCTGGGTGAAGGTGCAAATTCGGCTTTGCCTATATTTGCCTTGTTTATGAAAAAGGTTTATGACAACCCGGCTTTAGGCATTAAGCGTAATGTTGATTTTGATGCACCCAAAAACGGTGTGAATATTACCATTGACTGCGACGCCTACAAACAACAGCAACAAAGCAACGGAGAGGTGGATAAAAAACTGGGGTTTTGATTTGGTTCATTAGTTCACTGGTTCATTAGTTCATTGGTTGGAAAGTTCAATAATTTATTAATGTCGCCTTATGAGTTATCATAGTCTTGAAGAATTAGAGGTATATCAGTTAGCCGAAAGTTTTAGCGACGAGATCTGGTTTATAGTTGCAAAATGGGATTATTTTGCCAAAGACACCATAGGTAAGCAAATTGTAAGGTCAGCTGATTCAATAGGTGTCAATATTGCTGAGGGGTATGGCAGGTATCATTATAAAGAAAACAGAAACTTCTGTTATTTTAGCCGAGGATCAATTATTGAAACAAAGGGCTGGCTAAAAAAATCAAAAACGCGAGATTTAATAAGTGAGCAACAATTCAATAAACTATTTGAAGAGCTACAAACCATCCATTTAAAATTAAACGCCTATCTAAAGTTTATCGGTAAATCAGCAGCTATTAATAAAGACGATAAATGAATTAGTGCTCGAATATTGCACCAATGAACTAATGAGCCAGTGAACAAATGAACAGTTTCGACTATAGGAATGCGTTAAAGAATATCCCTCACAAACCAGGTGTTTACCAGTTTTGGGATGAGGAAAAGGAACTGATATACATTGGTAAAGCTAAAGACCTGCGTAATCGGGTTACTTCGTATTTTAATAAAGATACCCATGTAAATGCCAAAACCCGGGTGCTGGTTTCCAAAATCCGTAATATCACTTTTACTATTGTTGATACCGAGGTTGATGCATGGTTGCTTGAAAACAGCATGATTAAAAAGCATCAGCCGCGGTATAATGTGATGCTGAAAGATGATAAAACCTATCCATGGATCATTATTAAAAACGAAAACTATCCTCGCATCTTCTGGACGCGCCGTATTGTTCGTGATGGGTCAAAATACCTGGGGCCATATGCATCGGTAAGCATGATGCATAATATTCTGGACCTGATAAAAGAAACCTATCCGCTTCGTACCTGCAACCTGCCGCTTACCCGCCAAAATATAGAAAAAGGCAAGTTTAAGGTATGCCTGGAATATCAGCTGGGTAATTGTAAAGGTCCCTGTCAGGATTTCCAGACGGAGAACGATTACGATAACAGCATTGAGGAAATAAAGGATATTTTAAGCGGCAAAATAGGCGCAGTGCTCCGCAACCTTAAAACCGATATGGAAAAGGCGGTGACTGATATGAATTATGAGTACGCTCACCGCCTTAAAAGGAAATTTGAGCTGCTCGAAAATTATCAGAGCAAATCAACTGTAGTAAATTCGTCCATTACTGATGTGGATGTTTTCAGCATAGCATCCGAAGAAAAATATGCATTTGTCAATTACCTAAAGGTGATGAACGGCACCATTATACAAACGCAAACTATTGAACTAAAAAAGCGACTGGACGAAAGCGATGAAGAATTGCTGGAGCTGGCTATATCAGAATTCAGGAGCCGTTACGAAAGCCATTCGAAAGAAATTATAGTACCATTTGATATTGACCTGGAAGATACTTCCATCAAATTTACTGTGCCTAAACTGGGCGAAAAAAGGAAGCTACTTGATCTTTCGCAAAAGAATGTAATGTTCTTCAAAAAAGAAAAGATTGATCAGTATGAAAAATTAAATCCTGAAGTAAGAACCGAACGCCTGTTAACCCAAATGATGAAGGATCTGCGGATGAATCAATTACCAAAACATATTGAATGTTTTGATAACTCTAACTTCCAGGGAAAATATCCGGTTTCGGCCATAGTAGTATTTAAGGATGCCAAGCCATCCAAAAAAGATTACCGGCATTTTAACGTTAAAACCGTGGAAGGTCCTGACGATTTTGCCACCATGGAAGAGGCTGTGCACCGCCGCTACAAGCGCATGCTGGATGAAGGTGGTGAATTACCTCAGCTAATAGTTATTGATGGCGGCAAAGGGCAATTATCATCAGCATTAAAAAGCTTAAGGCTGTTAGGGATTGATAAAAAGGTAACCGTTATAGGTATTGCTAAAAGACTGGAAGAATTGTATTATCCGGGTGATCAATACCCGCTTTACCTGGATAAAAAATCAGAAACATTGAAGGTAATACAACAGTTGCGGGATGAAGCACACCGCTTTGGCATTACCTTTCACCGCAAAAAACGCGATCAGGGCACATTGGTAACCGAACTGGAATTAATTGACGGTATTGGCAAAACCACTGCCGAAAAGCTTTTAAAATACTTCAAATCCGTAAAAAAAATACGGGAAGCTACTGAGCCAGAGTTAATGGAAATTGTAAATACAAAACAAGCAAAGGCCATTATTGCCTATTTTGGTAACGAAAAAAGCCTTGCTGAATAATTCAACAAGGCTTTTATATTTTTGCACTTTATCAGCTAATTAGTACTGCCATAAAGAGATCTCCCAATCCATCAGAGATTTTTTGATCCTTTCGGCTTCATACAATTTGTCAATACCTTGAGCGTAATCTTTTATACGTTCGTCTTTGTCGTTTGACTCTTTAACTATGTAGCTGGTAAAAATTCTTTTTACAAATACGTCATCAAAGCTCAATCCAGTTGCGTCGCTTCCGCGGCTTACCACTTCTTTAGTAGCAAATATTGGTCTTGCTTCAGAGAAGTAAATCCAGAAAGCCGGTTGATAATCTTCGCTACTTCCAACTTTTACCTTAACCATAGGTGCAATACCGATAATTCTTGGTTCAAAAACCGAACGTTGTCTGTCAAAAATCCAGTCTTCCTTAATACGGAACTTAACCAAACTATCAGGGTTAAACTCACCCGCTTTTAAGGTCGAACCTATTTTGTTACCGTCTTTATCAAACTTATCAACTATCGAACTGTCGGCCAATTTGGCTCTTGCAGCACTTGGAGTTAACGGGGTAGCAAAACTATCGCCATTAGGATCATCTTTAGTAGGAACAGGATCGTAAGCTGTTAACTCACCCGCAGCAATTGCATCCAGAATTACATCTATTAACCTTTGTTTAGGCGATGCAAGGTATTGGTTCATTCTTTCCCTTACATCTATTTCACGCCAAACACGTTTTGCAAATGCAACATCATTTTCGCGTAGGTTAGGATATGGAGTAACCTTAGCACTTAAGATGTTACTTTTCTTAAAGTAACCATCCAAGGGCCTGTCAAACGGTTTTGCAGGAGCCGCGGCAACTTTTTTAGTTGTATCTACAAAAGGCACAGCGCTGGTTGTTGTTGCAACAGCTGCAGGAGCCGGTTTTGTAGTTTTGGCTTTCTTTTTGCCTTTCTTCTTTTTGCTTGTTTGCGCATACGATGTTACACATGCAAGGCAAAGTATAACAACTAAAAATCTTGTCTTCATAATCCTCTTAATTTGCACTTAATACAATCGGGTCAAGTCCGCGTTGAGTTCCATCAGGTCCTACAGCTATAATATCTTTAAATACTACTGTTGTACCAGGTGAAACTGTATTTATTAAAGCTTTCATCGAACCTGTTAATTCATTTCCTGTGGCCGAAAGGATAATTACATCCTGACGTGGTTTTGCAACCAACATAGTGAAACGGGTTACATTAAATTTAGCATCAAAATCAAAGTTATCTAATTTTGCGAATAATCTGTCCTGTGCTCTGATGTTAGCAGCACTGGTATTGCCACCACTTTTACCCGCAAACTGAGGTTTTGGATCAGGTATACGTTTTACACGGAACAATGAGCTTCCTAAGTTAGTAACTTTACCCTTTGATATTTCGCCAGATACATTGATTGTTGCTTCACCAAGTGTTTTAACGTTAACAGTGTATTTACCGTCTTTACCTTCAATGCTACCACCACTCATACTTACCCTGATATCGCTTTTGGCAACACCCGGAGCAGAAACCGAAACCGGATTCGGTACACCAATATACAAAACGTTCATTTTATCAGGCGATACTACTGCCGATGGTTTTGCAACCTGGTATGTTTGAGTAGGAAGTTTATATTCCTTGTTACCCTCAGGGCCTTTCACTGTAATCGTACCAGAATAGGTGAATACACCTTCTTTTGAAGTATTTACAGTATATTTTCCTTTACCTTCACTAACTGCAATAGAAGAACCATTAATCACGATATTAGGATTCGATTTTGAATCATAAGCGGTCAAAAATATATCTGCAGTGTATGGTTGCCCCTGTAATACATAGCTTGTGGGAGCAACTGCTACACCAACAAACTGATCGAGAGTAACTTGTGCAACATCTATTCTGCCCAATATCTTCTTAACAACTTCGTTTTCCGCATTTTTAGTATCGGTTTGAATTTTAGCCAGCGTAGTTAAAGCTGCACCCAATGGAATACCATCACCAAAATATGCTTCTTCCCAGGTTTTTTGAGGACCTGTAGTTATATGAGGAGCATCAGCACTAAGTGAAAAATTAATACCGGCTTTTTCGTTTGGTTTTAACAAGTCTAACAGTTGCGATTTAGTACTCTCAATCTTTTCGCGCAATTGCTCGCCTTTCTTGTCATTGATCATTACTTCAGCTGATGCATCAAGATTTTCTCTTTTATCAACGTCGCCAGTAGTTGGATTAATGCCGCCGCCCTTTTCAACCAATTCATCTTTCAATTTCTTAACGTAGTCGTTAAGATCGTTGGCAATTTGACTTGCATTTTTAGCACTATTATAAATAGGTTGTGCTCTTTCCTTTTGTTCCTTAAGCTTTGTAGCTTCAAAGTTTGCGATCGAAGTCTGGAGGCCTTTATCTACGTTAGCAGTAGAGTTGTCCAAACTGATCCTTATATTTTTGAAAGCATCCATCAAACTATCCGGTACACTCAGGGCTACTAAGCCCAATAGTACCAGGTATAGGATGCCCATCATTCGTTGTCTTGGGCTTTGCTTACCTCCAGCCATGTGTTTTTCTGTTTTTAATTAATAATCAAAACTTAAGTTAATTAACTAACACGTGGTTGATTCATTGCTGAAAGCATGTTACCATATATTGAGTTCAATGTTGACAGACTCTTGGCTAAACGGTTAACCTCATCTTTAAATATTTTCGAGTCGTTTGCCGAGTCGTTAAAGTTTTGAAGCGTAACTGCCATATCCTGGTAAAACTTGTTCATCGATTTTAAGTGGTTGCTTGAATCTTGTAATTCTAATTCATACACCGCATTTAAAGATGTTAAGTTTTTAGCCATTTTACTGATCTGCTCATGATATGATTTTGAATCAATATTGGTGTTGGCCAGTTCTGATAAATTTGCTGATGCTTTTTCAAAAGCATTGCTCAGGTTATCATAGCTTGCGCTTGCCTGTTTTACTTTATTAGTGAATGCTATGGTTGCATCGCCTGCATCAGTAACTCTTGAAATTGAGTTTACTTTATCGCCAAATGTTCTAAGGCCGTTTGCAAGGCTTCCAATTAATTCAGGACCAATTTTTGCCTCAGCAAGCATCGCATCTAGTGCAGCAGTATTTGAGAAATTATCCCCACCGCCAACTTTCTTTGCTGATGATTTTGGCAATTCGCCGTCAAAATCTTCGTCCAGTTCCGGGTAAGCTCTTCTCCAGTCAATTTCTTTCTCTTCACGTTGGAATCCTAACAAAAAGAACAATAGTGCTTCTGTTGTTAAACCGCCTGCAATAAAGTAGGTTGCTCCCGGCCAATGTAGGATCTTAAACATCAGGCCGACAATAACCACTGTAGCGCCCCATGATACAATATTATTAATTCCGTAAGGTTGTTTCTTCCCAGCCATAGTAATTTTAAAAAGGGTGATTTATTAATTTAATTTAAAAAGGGTTTGTTTATTATTTAGTAGAGTTGATTTACTTTTATTTATCGTTTGTCTTTAATGTCGCGACCAAGATAATTTGTTACGCAACGGAAACCGATGTATGATTTTGCAGTATCCTGATATTCGTAAGTACGTGATGAATTTTGCAGGAAGAACCCAACGTCTTTCCATGAACCACCTCTAACCACTTTACGTTTCAATACTGGCGGATCACTTGGTTTAGCCTCATAATCAAAGGTTGGAGCTAAATCATGTACAAATGTTGAAGCTGATTCATCAAATGCTGATGAAGTCCATTCTGCAACGTTACCTGCCATGTTGTATAAGCCGTAGTCGTTAGGGAAATATGATTTTACGTTAACTGTATATGCAGCACCGTCATCGGTATAGTTACCTCTTCCGGGTTTAAAGTTTGCAAGCAAGCAACCTTTTGCATTTTTAATGTAAGGACCACCCCAGGGGTAATCAGTACCTATCCTGCCACCACGTGCAGCATATTCAAACTCAGCTTCGGTGGGCAATGCATAAGGTAAACGGTGTGGAAGATGCCTTGAATCTTTATAAGCATCGTTATAACGTGAGCGCCATACGGTAAAGGCACGTGCCTGGCGCCAGGTAACACCTACTACCGGATAATTACGGTAAGCAGGATGTGAAAAATAACCTTCAACCATCGGCTCATTGGCAGCGTATGAAAAATCGCTTAACCAAACTAAGGTATCAGGGTAAACCGGCACAGTATCACGTAAAATGAAATCTGAACGTTTTTTTGTTTTATCATCTTTATAGTTAGCCGCGTTGCGGTAAACCATTAAGGCATAATTATATTTTAACAGGCGCACATCTAACTCATTACGATCAAATACACGGTCATCGCCCTGATAGTACATACCTTGCAATTTTTGTGATGCACCAGCAGAACCATTTCCTTTTTTAGGGCTCATTACAGGATACTTTTTAACGTAAGCCCAGTTAATATATTTCTTTCCACTTGGGTTTGATTCGCCTTTAGCTGGTTTCAGGTAATATTTTTCATCGCCTAAAAAGTTGGTGATGGCAATTGAATCACGTACCCAATTTACAAATTGCCTGTACTGGCTGTTGGTAATTGCTGTTTGATCCATAAAAAATGGAGGCACTGTTACCTGTTTGGTTTGGGCTATCTGCGAGAAAGTAATATCCTGGTCGGTTTGACCCATCAGGAATGAACCACCCGGAATATAAACCATGCCAAAAGGTACTTCGGCTCTGAATGAGCGTTGCGGCACGCCGGTTAACTCACCTCTGTCGCCGCCTTTACTGCAGCTGCTTAATATTCCACAAGCTAAAATTGCTACTAAAAAGTATATCTGTTTCATTTTTTAATCAAAAATCAGTTAGATGTCTTTTACTATTATATATAGGGTATAAATAGACCCCCGAATATATTAAATTTGATACATTAAACCACAAAAAACTATTTTTATTAGTCGTTTCCGTTCGTCTTTTGAGGTTTTTAAACCTAAACCATAAACTAATAAATAATAATCTGGATTAAAACAAGCACTTACAATGATGCTAAAATCTTTGCATTATTACGCTAATCGTGAAACAATAGTTGCGAAAAGAATAAAATAAATCAGGAATAATTTTCATTCAGAAAAGCAATCTGGCTTATTAATTGCCATAAATAAAGGTTTTGGACCCCAATAAAAACATCACAATCAACCAATTAGCATAAGTGATGCTATTATTGTCCGTAAATACAGAACGTAGCTTTAAAGCAATTATTATTTGTTTACCAGCTTACAATACTGATCAATGGCCATAGTCATTGACGGTGCTGCGGGTGTTGGTGCGGGGATATCCAAAATTAACCCAGCCTCTAATACAGCCTTGTGCGTAGTAGCCCCAAAGGCGGCAATGCGGGTATTATTTTGCTTAAAATCGGGGAAGTTTTTGTACAAAGATTGAATACTGGAGGGGCTGAAGAACGCAATTACGTCGTAAAATACTTCGGCAAGGTCCGAAAGGTCACTGCAAACGGTACGGAAAAGCACAGCAGGAGTAAAGTTATAACCATTCTCTAAAAGGAATTTTTGGGTTTCTTCTGCAGCCACATCTGAGCATGGATAAAGAAATTTCTCGCCCGAATGTTTCTTTAATACTTCGGCCAGATCGGAAGCAGTTTGCTTACCAAAAAATATCTTTCTTTTACGATACTGAATATACTTTTGCAGATACAGGGCAATGGTTTCTGAAAGGCAGAAATATTTCATTTCTACCGGAACTTCAAAACGCATCTCCTCACAAATCCTGAAAAAATGATCAGCCGAATTACGACTGGTAAAAATTACTGCACTAAAATCAACAAGATTGATCTTTTCTTTGCGAAAATCCTTGGCAGGCACACCCTCAACATGAATAAATGATCGAAAATCAATTTTCAGGTTGAGCTTTTTTGCAAGCTCAGCATATGGATTTTTATCATTCTCAGGCTTAGGCAAAGTAACCAAAATACTTTTAACCCTTTTCTTTCTCTCTTCCAAATTCAATGTGTGCAACTCCTAAAAGTTATATATTAAGTGACTTAATCAATATTAAAATAGGGCAAATTTCGAGGGCACAAAGATAGATAAATAAATAAAACTTATGAAATCGAAAATTTGAAATAATGTTTACGCTGTTTCTTATATACTGCCAAACAAAAATTATTGCTACTATTACAATGGTAAAATTTATTAATAAGGGTATAAATCTGCTGGCCAGTAAGCTAAAACAAGCTGCCACCGCCAGCAATACAAAGGCTATATTAAAATAGGTTAGGTTTAATATGGTAATATATTGACTCACCACCTGGTTTACACCAAAAACAAAACCTAAAAACTTGAGTATCAGAAATTTAATTAAAAAAAGTAAACCAACTACTACCGAAAGTGCAAAGAAAAGCTGCACATCGCTTAGCTCATAGTAAACATTATTATAGTCGGCCACCTGGAACAAAACCAGCCCAAACGCCATACTGAATAATATAAACAAACCGATAAAGGCCCAGGAATTAATCAATCCGCCGCCAAAATCGAGCTGAGAAAACGCTTGTTTATTATAAAATGACTGTATAACGCTGGCGATATCTTTTCCGAAAAAAAGATTTAATAACGCAGTAAATATCAATAAACCTATGATAGCCGTTATAACCCACGAATCGCGTACTTTACGGGGCGCGCCGGCATTTAAAATGTTTTTTTGTTTTAAGTGTTCTGATGACAAACGTTCGCCATACAATAAATTAGTCCTGAAAGTCTCGTTAACAAAAACGCTTTTACGGTTCGAATCAATTCCGAGGTAAATCAACGCTATGGAATCGGCACGAAATTGTTGTTGGCTCGCTTTCTTTACCGAATCGCGGAATAATGAATCAATTAAAGGGGTTTGGACCGATGCTAAACCATTGGCTTGTTTATCTGTAGCCGAATCTTTTCGTTTTGTTTTAGCCGAATCAGGATGCCTCGCCACAGCGGAATCCTGCTGTGCAAAGCAAGCAGTATATCCTACAAAAGTCAGCAAAAAGCAAAAAATAGTTAAACGCATTACCAGGGATGCAGCCTTATTTAATTTGTGGCAAAATTACCTTAATAATTGGTTGTTTTATAGCGTCATCGTTAATTTAGTATTAAATTGGCTGCCGGGTTTAAATACAATTAATATGAATACGAGTCCGCTAAATCTGGGTTTACGGTTTTTGTTAGAAATAGTTATGCTTATTTCATTGGTATGCTGGGGCTTACATATAAGCAATATCTGGGTAAAATATGTTTTGGCCATTTTGATGCCCGTAATTGCAGCAACTTTATGGGGAGTATTCCGCATACCCAATGATCCTAAACCGGCACCAGTTGAAACGCCGGGAATAGTAAGACTGCTACTGGAATGGCTTTTATTTGGTTTGGCAGCCTATGGATTATATTATTCGGGATATAAAAATCTGTCTATCATAATGACCGCGGTGGTAATTATCCATTACCTGGTATCGTACGACAGAACGTGGGCCATGCTGAGAAACCAGCCATATAATGGGTTTACTAAATAAGCCTATCTCAAAACTTATAGGATATCCCCATTACTATACCGTAATCTACCTTTGCCGATCCGGTATCAGCCGGTTTACTGTCATAATCGCTTGTCAGGTTAATGGTATAATAAAAATCTTTAACCAGCTCCCACGAGAAATCGATACTCCCGTCATATCGGTATCTCCCCGCCTGTGACAAACTTATATACGCCGCATTTGACATACTAATCTGTAAATCGGGGTGCTGAAACTTAAAATAGTCAAGTCTTACAATTAGCGGTATTTCAACAAGTAAGCCCGAAGATAATCCATCAACACTCTGCTCCTGATTGGTTGACAGACCCGATAGTACCAGCAGATCTAAATAGGTTTCAGATATGATCTTATTTCCTCCGGCTATTGATGCCTGGTATCGATGATCGAGCGACAGTTCTTGATTGCGCTGATAACTCACTAAACCTGCTACAAGCCATGTGGTATTTCCAATATAATGAAAAGACGCAAGCTGAATGGTTTCCTGGTCTCTTGTAAAACCCGATGAGTCGATACTGCCTAACTCGCTTACAGTAAGTTCGGTTTGCAGCCACTTGGTAACATAGCTTACATTACCATTTAAGTTAACCTGCCCTATTGATGACGAATGCGAAAAACTAAAACCTACCGATACCTTGCCACTAAGCTGATCAAAAAAGCGTTTTCTGAAAGGGGTAATGGAACTAATTTGGTTCCAGGCTAATTTTTTGCGTTGTGTGCCATCATTAAAATAAATGGAATCCTGGCTATTGGCCGATTCCAGTTTGCCATATAACCATTGCCGATCTGTAGTTTGTATGCGCAATGTGCTTATAGTGGTATGCATACCCTTTAGCTTGTAAGCCTTAATGGTTAGCAGACTCATTCCATCAGAATCAAAGCTTACGCGGCCTTCCACCATTTGCTTTAATTCGCCCACCAACACCTCTCCATTGCTAAAAAATAATGTATCCCGTAGCTTTTGTGCATAACCACGACCTGCTATAAACGTAAACAGCAAAACAAGAACAACACTTTTAACAATATATTTTGGCAGCATTTGATTATTACTACAGTATGGAGGTGAGCGATAGCTGTGGCCAAAAAATGAACCTGTACAAAGTAAAGGTGTTTAAAAAAGAAAAAAACGTTTGCGGTACGCGCTAATGGTTGCAGTTTTAAAAATGAAACATAAGAAATTATGTATTGGCTAGATTACAAACGGTATTATTCCAATGGTTTTATATTGATGAATAATAAGAAACCCGCAATTGCGCTTACCTTTGCCACATGGCAGGAATAGAATATTGCAATGATTTACAAATACTTACAATCGACGAGCAACAAATAAGCAACAACGCCGAAGAAAATATCAACTAAAAACCTTTGGCTGTAGGGCATGCAACACGCATCTTTTCGACTCCAATACTCTCCACCGTAAATCAAATATTTAAACCAGTAAGTTTAATACATTGAAAAGCCTTTTGTGTTTTTTTTGAGGACGGATCTATTACGTACATTTGAGAGTTATAAAATTTATACATGATGCAAACGGCAGGGCGATTTATCATAACGTTAATTTATTTTCTTCCAACACTTTTGTTCGCACAAAGCCAGGACAAATTAACCGCAAATCAAATTATAGATTCTTCAATAGCTTTTTGTGGTGGTGAAGCTCGGATCTCAAAAATAAACACGGTCCAAACTACTTACCTGGTTACCCAACCAGATCAGTCAAGATGTATAGCAGATGATAAATTTAAAACCGGAGAAAAATATATTCAGTGTATTTTATCGAAAACTAACACTCCGCAGACTACTTTTTTTAATGGAGAAAAAATTAGCAGGATTGACGGAAACTCGGTAATTCAGATAACCGACATATCATCGAAAGAAGAAGTAAAACTTAAAACATATGGTCAAATTCCATACGCCTACAAAAAGCTTAAGTATGCGTTAACTCGATTGCCTGACCACAAATTTGAAAACGCTGACTGCTTTGTGGTGACCGCGAGGGCACCCAATGGTTATACAACTAAAAACTTTTTTGATAAAAAGAATTTCAGGTTAATAATGGTGATGTACCCCAGTGGCAACAGATCAATTATGATGGATTACATTTTCAAAGATGGTGTTCTTTTCGACTCCAAAGTTGGAAACGGTTTTGCTAATTCTGATGATATACAAATATTGACCCTACTCGGTGTTCATTTAAATGAGGATATTTCTAACACATGGTTTAACTGTCCATATTCCGATAAAGTTTTTTTGCCGGAATACATTAAGATCGGACAATTTGCCTCTACCAATGGAGACCCAACAACATTTACAAGGAATAAAATTTCAATGGATTATACCGACAATAAAGGAAATGTAGATTTAAGGCGATTCCTGGCATGGGATAATGTTTTTCCGGATACTTTCGGTTTAATTGACGAACAAGCAACTAAAAATAATGATAAATTTCCATCATCGGAGATATTAGTCAGGGTTATTTCCTGGGATGAACACGGATATGTTTGTCAATGGATTACCGACGGCAGCACAGCTACTCAGGATTATAAATTAATTAAGTAAAAATAATGACCGCCTCTAACAAGCGTGGTTTAACTTAGCATTTTATTAATCCCCAATGGCAGGTATTTATATCCATATTCCATTTTGCAAACAGGCATGTTATTATTGCGATTTCCATTTCAGTACTTCATTGAAATATAAAGACGAACTTTTACAGGCGCTTGTAAAGGAAATTCAGTTGCAAAAAGGTTATCTGGACGGCGAAACCATTGAGACTATTTACTTTGGCGGCGGTACCCCATCTGTATTAAATGCTGATGAAATAAACCTCTTACTGGACACCATAACCGGCCTGCACGCCATATCTTCCAATGCCGAGATCACTTTAGAGGCCAACCCTGACGATTTGAACAAAGAGAAATTAAACGCTCTTGTTAAAACAGACATTAATCGTTTAAGCATCGGCATCCAATCATTTTTTGATGACGATTTAAAGTGGATGAACCGGGTACATCAGGCCAATGAAGCCGAATCATCAGTAAAGAGGGCTCAGGATATGGGGATTGAAAATATTACAGTTGATTTGATTTATGGCTACCCGCTACTAAGTGACCGTAAATGGAAACAAAACCTCGAAAAAGTTTTTTCATTAAACATCCCACACGTATCCTCCTACTCCATGACAGTGGAGCCACGCACAGCATTGGCGTCGTTCATTAAAAATAAAAAACAGCCTACAATGGACGATCAACAAAGTGCAGCTCAGTTTTTAATACTGATGGATGCCATGCAGCAACAAGGTTTTGAGCATTATGAAATATCAAACTTTTGTAAGCCAGGGCATTACTCCAGGCATAATTCCAATTATTGGAAAGGCGTTAAATACCTGGGGATAGGCCCCTCGGCCCATTCATTTAATGGCGAAACGCGGCAATGGAATATCGCCAATAATGCTAAATATATCCAGTCGTTAGAAAAAGGCACGATTCCTGCCGAAACAGAAGTGTTATCAGAAGCCGACAGACTCAATGAATATATCATGACTTCACTGCGTACCATGTGGGGTCTTGATTTAAATAAATTGAATACTATTGCGGCAGCTGCATCATCGCAACTAACCAAATCGGCAGAACGCTACTTCCAAAACGAATGGATTGAGCAAAAAGAGCAAACCATTTACCTCACTCAAACCGGCAAATTATATGCCGACCATATTGCCTCTGAACTGTTTTTTTGATGTTTTTCGGGTTCATTTAGCTTCCCTACAACCGCTGGGAGTACGATAGTACGGGCAAAAAAAATCCGTTAACGGTGGCTGCCCGTATCTCCACTAAACATCAAAAAATTACTTATGAGAAAATTATTTATCGTGGCCTTTGCATTAGCAGCTATTGCAATTGCGCCAAAAGCAAATGCACAAACTAAAATGGTTGGCGGTGCAGAAATGTATCCAACTAAAAACATTGTTGAAAATGCAGTAAATTCAAAGGACCACACCACATTAGTTGCCGCAGTTAAAGCAGCAGGTCTCGTAGAAACTTTAGAATCAGCAGGACCATTCACCGTATTTGCACCAACTAATGAGGCATTTGACAAATTACCTGCCGGTACTGTCGATAACCTGGTAAAACCCGAAAACAAAGCTACTTTAACCAAAATTTTAACTTACCATGTAGTAGCAGGTCGCTTAAGCGCCGCTGACTTGTGGGCTCAGGTTAAAGCTGGCAATGGCAAAGCTGAATTAAAAACTGTTGAGGGCGGTACCCTAACCGTTATGGCAAAAGGCAGCAAACTATATTTGGTTGATGAAAAAGGCGGAAAAGCATGGATAACCATTTCTGATGTATTTCAAAGCAATGGTGTTATACATGTGGTAAATGCCGTATTAATGCCCAACTAAGGTTGAATCTGACAGTTTAATCTTAAAGAGATGGCAGTTTAGTAACAAAAGTTGTTGTTTAAGATTGATAATGTGTTTTGGGTTTATGATGAAAAGTCCTCCGATAATTGGAGGACTTTTTTTGTACATACCCCACAAAATTTGATGATGTGATGGAGAAGAACTTTAAATCGCGCTATATGGGCTGGAAAGAGGGACTGGCTATTAAACGTAGCAATAAGGCCCCTACCGATGGTAACCCCACCGGCTAATAATCCGTACAATTATACTACTTGTTAAATTTATTATACCTTTAGTAAGTAGTCCCTAATTACTATGGTTAAAAGAATTAAATATCATTACGATAATCAGTTACACGCAAAATTCATCCGGGAAACCGGCGAAATCAACCAGGGTTATATTGTAGGCTATTCGGATAATTTCGCTTTATTACAGGAAACCAACCGGTTTAAACTTTCAACATTCAATATTTTCCCCATCAGTAAGATCAAAAAAGTGCGTTTCAATAAATGGAACCGGTATTATCACAAAATAATGGTTTGGGATGGCGCCGCCGAGCGCGTTGGCAGCAATTATCCTATTGATTTAAACAACTGGGAAACCATTTTTGAAAGCATAAGAAATCAGCAACTAAAAGTTACCGTTCAGTACGAAAACACCAAAAAGGCCGACGCCTGTGTATTGAAAACCACATCGAGCTTAGTTTACATATACCCTCCTAATCAGCCTTGTTTCAATGATACCGAAGCAACTGGAATTGACTTTGAAAGCATCAGCCATATCCAGTTCGATAACCAAACTGTTCATCTTGTCAACAGGTCTGTAAAACGTAAAAAAAGGACATTCTTTAGTTTAATTTAACGTATTTAACATTTTGTTAATACGCTTCGTTATTTTATTTCGTTATTTTGTCATTCCCCTACGTATAAGTTCTTTTTTACTTATGTTAATTTGGGATATAATACAAATATGAGCTTTATACTGAGCCCGATCGACACTGTTGAGAACATCAGCCCTGAAGATTTTAAAAAGAATTACTTAGACCCACGCCGTCCGTTAATTATAAAGGGACTTACCAATAACTGGGCTGCCCGCGAAAAATGGACACCTGAGTATTTAAAAAAAGTTGTTGGCAGCAAAGTTGTGCCATTATACGATAACTCTAAGGCCGATCCTTCCAAGCCGATCAACTCATCGGCTGCCGAAATGCCTTTTGATGATTATATCGACCTGATAATGTCGCAGCCTACGGAGTTGAGGATATTTTTCTTCAATATATTCAAACAGGCGCCGCAATTACTGGATGATATTGCATTCCCTAAAGAACTGATGGGTGGCTTTTTAGAAAGTATGCCATCAATGTTTTTCGGCGGATCAAACTCGGTTACCTTTTTACATTACGATATCGATTTGCCACATATTTTTCATACCCACTTTGGGGGAAAAAAGCATGTGATACTGTTCGAAAACAAATGGAAACGTCGTTTATACTGTATACCAAACGCAACCTATGCCCTGGAAGATTATGATGTATTGAATCCCGACATTAAAAAATTCCCGGCACTTGATGGTGTAGAAGGTATTGAAGTATTTTTAGAGCATGGCGATACCCTGTTTATGCCTACCGGCTACTGGCATTGGATGAAATACGTGGAAGGTGGATATTCCCTGAGCTTGCGCGCCTGGGATGCATCTATTAGCCGCAAAGCTGCTAGCGTATACAATCTGGCCGTTAAAGGCGGATTAGACAGTGTACTTAAAATGACATTTAAAGCCAACTACGCCCACTTCCGCGAAAAGCTTGCTGTTAAATGGGCCAACAGGGAACTAGCGGCTGGGAAACCTTATTAAGTTGGGGAGTCTTGGGTTTAAAGTTTTAAGTCAACAGTCATGCTATCATTGGACTATCCGGCTATTAAAGTGACCCGTTTGAGTAGCCGGATAATTCTTGTAAAACAAAAGCTTCAAATCTAACTCGTGTGATCACAAACAATCACCCACTCACCGTCTATCTTTTTAAACCATAGGGTAAAATATCCGCCGGGAGCATCTTTTTCACGTTTAAGGTTCCAGCCACCCAGCACAAACGCATTGGTGCTATCCAACACATCAACCTTTAAAATAGTGAAGGTAAGCTGGCCCATGGCCGCCTTATCGGGGTAATGTTTTTTATAACGATCGAGCGTATTTTGCCAGCCATGCACCGGTGCGCTGCTACCAACAAAAACCAGCGAATCTGATTTCCAGTAGCCTTGCATATAACCATCAATATCGCCGTTGTTCCAGGCGGTTTGCTGGGTATTCAATACTTTTAAAATGGCTAGCCTGTCTTGTGCATAAAGACCACCGCAGGTGAGCACCAATATTAAAAACAGAATAGTTTTCTTCATAACGCAATTTACAAAAAAGCTTTTAGCTTTGGTTATTAGCCTTTTCATAGCGATGGGTTTAAAACCCATCGCTATAGAAGAAATTAAATTAAAATCATGAACAACATACTCTGTTTTGGTGAAATTTTGTGGGATACCTTTGGCGATGAAAAAGTAGCCGGTGGTGCCCCTATGAACGTTGCCCGCCATTTGGCGCAACAAGGTGCTGATGTACTTTTCGCCAGCAGCGTTGGCAATGACGAATCCGGGCAAGGGTTAATTCAGTTTTTAAAGGATGGAGGCCTGTACAGCAACCTCATTCAGCGGGACAATAAACTGCCCACCTGCGAGGTTACCGTACAACTGGATGCACTGGGGCAAGCTACCTATATTATTCCTCAGCCCGTATCGTGGGATAATATTCAAACCACCGAAACACTTAATGAAGCAGCCATTAATGCCCCGGCCATTGTTTATGGCAGTTTGGCTTGTCGTGAAGCTACCACGCGCGATACGCTGCTTAACCTGCTCAATGAAACTACTGCTTTAAAAGTGTTTGATGTAAATCTACGCCCGCCACATTACACACTATCTACCATTGAAACACTGGTTGCCGGCGCCGATGTGGTAAAGATGAATGAAGATGAAGCAGCCTTGCTGATTGGCGGTAATACCCATAATTTGAAAGAAAACATTGTTGAATTTCAAAAGAAATATCACCCAAAAACCATTTGCGTAACCCGCGGCGAAAATGGCGCCATGGCCTGGCACGACTACGCCTTTTACGAACACCCCGGCTGCCCGGTAAAAGTGGTTGACACCGTAGGCGCCGGCGATGCCTTTTTAGCCACCTTTGTAAACGGCTTATTAGCCAACAAACCCATGCCTGCCATACTAGAACAAGCCTGCCGCATTGGGGCCTTTGTTGCCGGCAAGCGTGGTGCTAACCCGGTTTATGAGGAGAGCGAAATCAATTTTATGAAAAGGCAGTAAAATTGCCAGTGAGCAGTAGGCAGTTATCAGTAGGCACACTGCAAAACTAAATACTGCAAACCGCCCACTGCAAACTGCGCTTTGTCATCTTTTCATAACAATTCTGTTTAATACCCCCAAAGCGAAACTTTTAACAGAAATAATCCGTTATTTTATGTCAGAAAGGGTAAAATATGCGCGGTTTTGAGTTTTCGAAGTTTAAACCCAATGAAATCCCCAAAGGTGGATTTGAGGAACTATTAAAGTTATTTTTAGAATTGCTGAACTACACAGCCGGCGATGCAGGCGAAGCTTTGGCCTGGATGAATGAGCTAGACAAGCAATACAACATTACCAATGACGAGTATGGCATGGGTAATTTCATCGACGACCTGAAGCAGAAAGGCTACCTGAGCGAAGAGAATGAAAATGGCGAGATCAGGATAACAGCAAAAACGGAGCAAAGCATCCGCGAATCTGCACTGGAAGAAATATTTGGCAAGCTCAAAAAATCAGGCAAAGGCAATCACCGTTCACCGCAATCAGGACAAGGCGATGAAAAAAATGCTGAACGCCGCGAGTTTGAGTTTGGTGATAGTTTGGACCAGATCAACATGACGCAGTCTATCCACAACGCGCAGGTAAACCATGGCATTGGCGATTTTATGATGACCGAGCGCGATCTGGAAGTGGAGGAAATGGATTACAAAACCCTCACCAGTACCGTGCTGATGATTGATATTTCGCACTCCATGATCCTTTATGGCGAAGACAGGATAACGCCAGCCAAAAAGGTTGCCATGGCACTGGCCGAGTTGATTAAAACCAAGTATCCTAAGGACACTTTGGATATTGTAGTATTTGGTAACGATGCGTGGCCCATCACTCTAAAAGATTTACCATATCTGCAGGTTGGCCCCTACCATACCAATACCTATGCTGGGTTAGAATTAGCCACTGATTTGTTGCGCAGGCGTAAAACCCACAACAAGCAAATATTTATGATTACCGATGGTAAACCTACCTGCTTAAAGGAAGGCACCAAGTATTATAAAAACAGCATCGGACTTGATAGAAAAGTGGTGAACAAAACGCTCAATATGGCGGCGCAATGTAAAAGGCTTAAAATTCCTATCACCACATTTATGATAGCAAAGGACCCTTACCTGCAGCAATTTGTGCGTAAATTTACAGAAACCAACGGCGGCAAAGCTTTTTACAGCTCACTAAACGGCCTTGGCGAATACATTTTTGAGGACTACATCCGTAACAGAAGAAAAACGGTTAGATAACGTGCAGACGTCTGAACTCGAATTTATTGAATTATGGAATTCTGTTAATACATGAATTCTATAAATTCCGGTTCAGAAAAAATGACTAATTATTTTAATGATTAATGACTAAATGAGTAATAAGCTATTAAATATAAAAACACTGGGCGAGTTAAAGAAAACGGCTTATAAAAGCCGCTCGGTTAAGGATGAATTACGTGAAAACCTGATTGCGCAGTTGCAAAAAGGCGAGGGTGGTTTTGAAGGGATTGTTGGTTTTGAAGACACGGTAATTCCTGATCTGCAAACCGCCATCCTATCACGCCACAACATATTATTATTGGGCTTACGCGGGCAGGCCAAAACACGTATTGCACGTTTGTTGGTTAACCTGCTGGATGAGTACATGCCTTATATTGACGGTTCTGAATTATATGATGATCCGCTTGCACCTATTTCCTGGTATGGCCACAACGCTATACTGGAACACGGCGACAACACCCCTATTGCCTGGGTACACCGCGCTGACCGTTATACCGAAAAACTGGCTACACCCGATGTTACCGTTGCCGATTTAATTGGCGATGTTGACCCTATTAAGGCCGCCACCATGAAACTTAACTATTCTGATGAGCGTGTTATACACTTCGGTTTAATACCACGGGCTCACCGCGGCATTTTTGTTATTAATGAGCTGCCCGATTTACAGGCGCGCATACAGGTATCGTTATTCAATATTCTGCAGGAGCGTGACATACAGATACGTGGCTTTAAGCTTCGTTTACCGCTCGATCTGCAATTTGTATTTACCGCCAACCCCGAAGATTATACTAATCGCGGTTCCATCGTTACGCCATTAAAAGATCGTATTGAGAGTCAGATATTAACGCACTACCCGCGTACTGTCGAAATATCACGCCAGATAACCCAGCAAGAGGCTACACTTGCTCCCGAACAGCGTGATGCTATTGAGGTTGATGGTTTGGTGAAAGATCTGGTAGAACAAATTGCCTTTGAGGCCCGTAATTCGGAATATATTGATAAAAAATCAGGTGTATCGGCCCGTTTAACAATATCGGCTTTTGAAAACCTGGTGAGCAATGCCGAGCGCCGTATGCTCATCAACAAAGAAAAAAACACTTTCGTACGTATCTCCGATTTTTTAGGGGTGATTCCCGCCATTACCGGCAAAATTGAGCTGGTTTATGAAGGTGAGTTGGAGGGTCCAGGTAAGGTTGCCAATATCCTTATCGGCAAAGCCATAAAAACACTCTTACTACAATTTTTTCCCGATCCGGAGAAAGCTAAAAAAACAAAAGGCGCTAACCCTTATGCCGAAATTATTAATTGGTTTGGCGATGGTAATGCCCTATCTGTAATTGACGAACTACCCCAACAAGAATATAAAAAAGCGTTAAATTCAGTAACCGGCTTAAAAGCGCTGGTTAAAAAATTCCATCCCCGTTTAACCGAAAACCAAGAGCTGCTATTGATGGAGTTTGTACTGCACGGTTTATCAGAGTTCAGCCAGTTGAGCAAAGGTTTTTTAGATAATGGTTTTGCTTTCTCGGATATGTTTAACAGTTTGTTTAATCTGCAACCCGATGAAGATGATTTGGATTTAGATGACGATCGTTATTAAATTCGCCTTTTATTTTTAACGCTATGCAGGGTAATCCCCTTAATATTATTCTATTAATAGCAGTACTGCTATTAATAGATGTTTATGTACTAAACGGACTCCGCGGGACACCCAAAAAGTGGAAACTTTTTCATTACAAATACTTTCCTGTAATTCATTTTGCAGTGGCTGCTTTATTATTGGGTGTACTGCTACTGGCCGTTTATGTAAAAATGGACAACATGATAAGGCTGGGGCTGGTAATGTTGTTTTTTATAGTGCTTTTGTTTAAGCTATGTTTTGTTTTAATTTTGTTGGTTGATGATTTAAGGCGACTGGCTATTATCACCAAAAACAGGTTTAAAACGAAATCATCGTCGTCCCCAGCTCACATCAATACCATCCCTCGATCCGAATTCCTGGTAAAAGCAGGTTTGCTTGCAGGCGCTATCCCGCTGGTGGGTTTAAAAGTTAGCATGAAGAGCAATCTTTATGATTATCATATTAAACGCCATACTATTTACCTACCTAACCTGCCTAAAGCGTTTGATGGTATTCAGTTAGGACAAATATCAGACATACATTCAGGAAGCTTCTTTAACAGGAAGGCAGTGCTTGGCGGTGTAGAGATGCTGCTAAAAGAAAAAAACGACCTCATTTTTTTTACTGGCGACCTGATTAACCAGTATAGCTATGAAATGAGAGACTATGTGGATATTTTCAGTAAAGTAAAGGCTCCGTTGGGTGTTTTCTCGAGCCTTGGGAATCATGATTATGGTGACTACTGGAACTGGCCCACCGAAAAAGATAAAATTGATGATCACAAAACGCTGATTAAACTCCATAAACAAATGGGCTGGGACCTGTTACGCAATGAAAACCGCCGTTTAAAGATCAATGGCGAAGAAATTGGCATACTGGGTTGCGAAAACTGGGCCGAAATGAGCAGATTCCCCAAATATGGCAAAATGGATTTAACGGTAAAAAACACTGATGATTTACCGGTTAAACTGCTGCTATCGCACGATCCATCACATTGGAGAGCTCAGGTTTTGCCTGAGTACCCGCAGATAGACATGATGTTTGCCGGGCATACGCACGGCATGCAATTTGGCGTTCAAACAGCGCATTTTCAGTGGAGCCCTATTGAATATGTTTATAAGGAATGGGCCGGCCTTTATCATCAAAATCAGCAGCAATTATATGTAAATGTTGGTTATGGTTTTTTAGGTATACCTGGTAGGGTTGGAATATTGCCGGAGATTACGATATTTACATTAAAAGCCGGACCTGCGCCAAATTCCCTTAACGCATAATCAGCGGGGCTAAGGCTGCTGCTTCATATAAAAATGAAAAAAACAATACAGCCAATTTTAGATTTCCTTCTTTTTAGTAACATTTTTATGGCCTTGTGTGCCGTTTCGCAAGGCTTGGTAACTTTTTATTTAATTGGCGCAAAATCATCATACCATGTAAACTGGTTGCTGTTTACCTCAACGCTGGGCATTTATAATTTCAGCATATTACTTACAAAACCGCAACATCCTGAGCAATCGCCTTACAAGCGTGTGCGTTGGTTTTTTGGCCATTACAGGTTAATGGTAACCTTTACCATTGTATCGTTGCTGTCGTTAATTCCGTTATTTTTTTTGGTGTCGATGGAGTCGAGAATACTGCTGGTATTCCTCGCAATCATTTCTTTTTTCTACAGCATCCCGCTGTTCACCATTGGCGATCAGAAATTTGGCTTACGTAACATCCCCGGTTTAAAACAGTTTCTTATAACCCTGGTATGGACTATGAGTACAGTACTGTTGCCCATCTTAGAAGCACATGCACATCATTTAACAGATATTTCTATGCGTGATACTACCTTGTTGATAGGTAAACGCTTTTTGTTTATAGCTGCATTAACCATACCGTTTGACATTCGCGATTTATTTGAAGATCGTCAGTCGGGTCTCAAAACGTTACCCGTTGTATGGGGCGAAAAGAACGCCTACCTGTTTTGTCAGCTATTATTAGCAGGATACCTGGTGTTACTATTACTTTTCAGAAACAACGGCTTTAATGCCAATTTTTGGGCGCTGTTTATCACAACCGTACTTACCGGCTGGCTCATCTTTAAATCAAAGTGGGAAAAGAATGAGTATTATTATTTTTTCTATATGGATGGGGTACTCATATTGCAATATGTAGCACTCGTTTTGGTTGGATGGCTAAGTGTTTACTTTTAAGAAAATATTATCAGTTTATATTTATCCCGAACAGGCAATACGCCTCGTCCATCCGGGATAAACATCTAGCTTACTGCACTACCGGCAATACTATACTACTGGCAAAATTAGCAGAGTGATATATTTTTTGCGTTGCGCTCTGGTAGTCACTTTCCTTTGCATCAAAAATATTAGGAATATATTTCTGCGGGTTACGATCAATAATCGGGAACCAACTGCTTTGTACCTGTACCATTATACGATGGCCTTTTTTAAACACATGATCGGCGGCATGCAGATTAATAGTATATTCTTCAACCTTGTTGGGCACAATTGGCGCCGGGTTGGTAAAGCTAGCTCTAAACCGTCCCCTAAAAACATCCGAAGATATCATCAGCTCATACCCCGCCATTTTAGGCTCCTTTTTATATTGCTGCGGATAAACGTCAATCAGCTTAACTACCCAATCAGCATCGGTGCCTGTAGTGGCGGCATATAACTTTGCCAGCACGTTGCCTGTTACGGTAACGTCCTCGGTCAGGGTATCTGTTTGCCAGCTTAAAACGTCTGGCCTGCTGTCGGCAAAACGCTGATCATCGGCCAGCCAGTAATACCATTTTGACCCTGCTCCATAGGTTTCCTCTATCGGCCGCGCCCGGTATGGCACAGGTTTAGCAGGATCAGACACATAACTATCGGCTGGTTTTGCCTCGGTAACCGAAGGCTTATCAAATGATAGCTTACCATTGGCATGCAGGTAAATATTTTTCGTAACCGCTTCTTTTGGCGGCCACGCGGTGTAATTTTTCCACTGGTTTGATCCTGTTTGAAATGATATAGCTTCAGCAAATTTGCCATCGCCTTCACCTTTTAAATACCAGGCAAACCACTTGGCCTGTATCTCCTTACGGAAATAAGCTGCTGTAGCCTGTCCGTCAAACTTTAAATTATTCAGGGTTTTTCCATCACCGCCGGCCCAGCCCCCGTGTATCCAGGGGCCAATAACTATAAAATTCTGATTGTGTCTATCCTGCTTTTCCAGTGCCTGGTAAGCATCCTGTGGCCCTACCATATCTTCTTCATCCCAATAACCGCTAACGTGCTGTATAGCCAGCTTGGGTGAATCAAGCCGTGAAGTCAGGGCCTCCTTCTTCCAGTAAGCGTCGTAGTTAGGATGAATGGTAAAATCATTCCAACTGGGCAGCTTTCCGTGTATATATTTTTTATTAATGTTTGATAGCGGCCCCAGTTTCAAATACCAGTTATAGGTATCATAATTATCAAACTGATAAAGCGAATCTGTTTTTGATATCTCTTCCATAAAGGCATACTCAAAAGCATAGCTTAAACGGAAGGCTCCATTATGGTGCAGGTCATCATTCATAAACATGTCTGACGGTGTGGCCTGTTCGGATACTGCCTTTAAGGCCGGATGCGGGTCACTGGCAGCAATAATAGCTGTCCACCCATCGTATGATATGCCGAACATACCTACTTTGCCATTGTTATCAGGAATGTTCTTTAAAAGCCAATCAATGGTATCATTGGTATCGCTGCTTTCATCAATAGCCTTGGGATCATTTTTATCGCGACTAAAACGCATCATGGCATATTTACCCTCGGAGAGGTAACGGCCACGGATATCCTGAAAAACGAAGATATAACCGTCGTCAGCCATATCTTTAATGTAAGTTTGCTTTTCGGGACTTGGTTCATTACTTACGCCATATGGAGTACGTTCCATTAAAAAGGGCAGCTTCCCTGTTTGGCTTTTTGGCGTAAAAATAACGGTATGCAGTTTAATACCATCGCGCATCGTTATCATTACCTCCTGTCGGTTATACCTGGCATCGGTACTTGCAGTTTGTGCAAATGATTTTTGGGTTACGGTTAAAATAAAAACAATAAGAGTGATTTTGATACAGAATGCTTTCATAATTGCTCGTTAAGGATAGTTCACTAAATATATGAATTTGTTGAGCAAGTTAAAAGTTGCATATGGCTGCCAACTATAATAATTCTGCCTGGTTTTATGATAGGCTTTCGCGCCTGGTATATGGCAAAGCTTTGATCAAAGCGCAGGTTTATTTATTGCGCTATATTCCTACAGATACCAATATCTTAATAGTTGGTGGTGGCACGGGATGGATATTGGAGGAAATTAGCGTCATACATCCCGCTGGATTAACTATTACTTATGTTGAGGTGGCGCCAGCTATGATGGCTCTCTCAAAAAAAAGACAAACAGCTAAAAATCAAGTTAGCTTTATTAACCAGGCCGTTGAAGAAGTGCTTTTGGAGCCTGTATACGATGTGATCATTACGCCTTTTTTGTTTGATAATTTTCAGGAACAAACGCTGGAAAAAGTATTTGAGCATCTTCATCAATCCTTAAAACTGGGAGGTATGTGGCTTAATACCGATTTTCAGCTTACTGGCAAATGGTGGCAGCGGGTTTTATTAAGGTCGATGTTTCTGTTTTTTAAGATACTGTGCAATATTGAGGCAAGCAGCCTGCCTGATATTGATAGTCAATATAAAAAACATCATTATCAATCAGTAAGTAAAAACACCTTTTATGGCGATTTTATAGTTGCAGAGGTTTATAAGAAGGAATTAGCATTAACAAAAATATAGCTGCATTTTATTATATTGGGGTATGGAAAGGTTGATGATACAGGTTCCGGATAAGAAATCAAAATTAGTAAAGTCTTTACTTAAGGAATTGGGAGTAGTTATTGAACCCAATTCATTCGATTTATCTACCGAACTCAATAATATGGTTAACGACGGAGATAAACCAGGTATGGATGAAATAGTGGCTGAAATACGTGCTGTTAGATCGAAATCTTAATGGTTGTTGTATTTGATACTAACATTTGGATTTCGCTGGCGATTAATAAACAGCTTGATTTTTTTACACCGCTATATAACAACAAAAAGATTACGATAGCAAGCTGCGAAGAAATGATCAACGAATTGATAATTGCATTATCGAGGCCTAAATTCAGCAAATATTTCCCTGAAAAATTCATCAAATTCCATCAATCAATAACCGTCAACTACAAGTTGCCCGCTATTGAATCTGTAGTTGCCGATGAAAAAGACAATTATCTTTTTGCACTATGCAAAATAACCAATGCCCATTTTTTTATTACAGGCGATAAACTGCTTTTAAACATAGACAAATACCACAACACATCGGTTGTTACATTGATCGATTTTAAAAAAGACTTTAAGCTTACTTAGGCCTAAGAATCTTATCCCTGATAAACAAACTTATACCCTATCCCCCTAACTGTTTGTAAATACTGAGGAGAATCGGGATTTGATTCTATCTTTTTACGAAGCCTAACAATATGCATATCCAACGTGCGGGTATTTACGTCAGCATTATAACCCCAAACCTCCATCATCAGTTCCTCGCGGTTAATTACTTTGTTTTTATTTTTCAGGAAATAAAGCAATATGCGATTTTCTAATATGGTAAGCTCAATTTTACGACCATCCTTAATCAGCAAATGAGTATTTGGCTGATGCTCCATATTGGCAAAACGGTACGATTCTGTTTTTTCGCTGTTTAAAACAAACTTTATCTTGTTATCAATCATGGCCACCAAAACATCCATATTAAATGGTTTGATGATATAATCGGATACACCAAAGTTATAAGCCTCAATTTTGTCAACATCCTGGCCTTTGGCCGTCATCATAATAACCAGGTTATCAAACCCTTTATTACGAATATTGGTACAAACTTCAGATCCCTGTTTACCCGGCAGCATCCAATCTAACAAAACAATTTCAGGCTGTTCCTTTAAAATAATAGCTTCCGCATCGTCGCCGTTGCTGGCTTCTAAAACCTTGTAACCTTCTGATTCCAAACGTTCGGCAACCAGGAAACGCAGGTTTTCATCATCTTCAACCAGCGCAATCTTAATTTCTTTATTCATCCTTTTAATTTTCGTAAGGTAAGGTAACTATAAACTCCGACCCTTCATTCACCTTACTGTTAACAATAATTTCTCCGTCCATAAAATTAACCAGTTCTTTACAAAAAGCCAAACCCAAACCCACGCTTCCGTTCTGGTTATATTTATTTTCAATCCTGTAAAACTTCTTAAAAATATTACTTAGTTCGCCTTTTTGTATACCTATGCCCTTATCGGCAAATGAAAATATAATATTACGTTTTTCGTGCCCAATATTTATAGCAAGCTCTTTTTTATTGGGATGCGAATATTTATAGGCATTTTCAATCAGGTTCTGAAAAACACTTCCTAAAAGCACTGGGTCTGTATAAAAAGTTTTAACATCATTGATTTTTAAAACGATTTTAAAATCCGGATATTTTATTTTAAATGTTTCAATATACCTGTTTGCAAACTCTTTAACATCAATTGCTTCTCTTTTTATATGGATCGATTTATTTTCGAGCTGAGTAAATGATAAAAGCTTATTCATCAGTTCATTCAGCTTATCGGCTTCTTCGTTTAAAATACGGCCATATTGCTTACGCTGCCTTTCGCTCAGCTCACTATCTCCGCTCAGGTTTGAACCTGCAATTTTTATCACGCTTACCGGCGTTTTAAATTCATGGGTAAAGTTGTTTATAAAGTCGTACTGCAACTTAAACATCTTCAGGTTAACATCTAAATTACGATAAATGAGCCAGCCAATAAGTACTAAAAAGCAATATATCAGTAATACCAATGCCCCTATCGGTGCAAAACGCTTATTAATTTCGGCGGTTAAATAGCCCCTGGCCGAGCGGAAAAATAACTTATAATCAGAAAATGCACCTGGTAATGATACCTCGGTAACCAAATCGCCATTTTGATTATCCAGCGGGTCATATACCACCGGCTGTATGCTTACCGATTGATAAAGTTCTTTGTGTATGTTTTTTACCATTAGTAAGTAGGGATCGAGTAAAAACGTCATCATGTTTTGTTTATAAAATGATGACGGATTACCCTGTTTTTCCATCTCACGAAACGTTTTAACATCTTCCCGTCGCAGGATGTTTGAATAGCTTATTTTTCCCGGTTTAACGTCATAAAATGTTCTGTAAATCTCATCCTGGGTTGAACTTCTAGTGGTATCTGAAAAAGCAATATAACGGCTCAGCTTAAGTGCCATCTGCTTAAAATCAACCTCGTCTGAGTTTAATATTCTTAAACCGGACACTTCGCCGTCTTTGGGTAAAAAACGATACAATGCCTTTACCGAAATGCCCAGGTTATTAATATTGACCGCACTTTTCCGTTGATTCCCTATGCGGGCATCGTAAAAAAGAATAATTTTAACAAACGGGTAGTCGGTAAAAACCACGTCGGCATATCTTGATGCTGATGCCGAATCAAGAAAGCCCTGGTACGAAGTTATTTCGGGTATTTTGCTTTGAAAAAGATCATTATACGGTTTAATAGTTTGCTCCAGCACATCTATCTTTTTCGATGCAAACTCATTTTCAACATACTTGGCATTTAAGTTATAGGATACAAAAAGCGCAATAACAAAAGTTACCGAAATGAGCACCAAAAAAACGATGATCAAAGAAAAATTCTTCCGGTAGAGATGTTTATCGGTTTTCATAACGGGCCTATTGATTATCCCGCATATTATGCTCCAAAAACTTTTCTATCTCGGTGTACATCTGCATTTTATTGCTCTCGCTTCTAAAAACGGTACGTTCATTAGGTTTCAGAAAATACTTTACATTTTCATTGCCATTTTGCCGTTGCAGCTCGCGCACAAACTGGTTAAGCTCGCTGATGTTGGCCCTGTCATCCTTCGCGCCCTGGAAAATAAGCAGTGGCGCCCTTATTTTATCGGTATGAAATACCGGGGATATAGCTCTGAGGCCGGCGGCATCTGTTTCAGGGTCGCCAACCATTTCATACATCATTTTTACTTTTGGTTTGTAAAACGGCGGAGCATCCTTAATATAAGTAAAAAAGTTAATTAAGCCGTGCTGAACAATTGCACAATTATATAGCTGCGGCTGAAATGACACGCCGTATAAGGCAGAAAATCCACCAAACCCAGCTCCAAAAATAGCTATCTTTTTAGGGTTGGCTACTTTAGTATTAATTAGCCAATGCACACCATCGGTAATATCCTGTTGTACTTTACCACCAACTTCCTTAAATCCGGCACTATAAAAATCTTTACCATACCCGGTTGAACCACGGTAGTTAACCTGGAATACCGCGTAGCCCCTATTGGCTAAGAATTGCACTTCCTGGTTATACCCCCACCAAAAACTCTGACCAAAAATACCATCGTGCGGCATTACTATCAGGGGTAGATTAGTTTTTTTAGTTCCAAGCGGCAAAGTGAGGTATCCGTTTATAATCATACCATCGCTGGCTTTAAATGATACGGGCTTCATTTCGCACAACTCATCAGGCTTAAGGCTTGAGTTAATATCGCCTAACTTGGTAAGCTTATCAGTTTTTGTCTCATAAAGATAAAATGAACCAGGATTCCGGTCGGTGTAACTAAAAATGATAAACTTATTCTCGGCGCTGTCCCGGTCAACAATATTAATTTCGTTCCCTTTTAAGTCGTTTGAGAGCTTATCATATATCTTTTTCACATCGGCACTCAAAAAATGTCTTTGAGGTTTGGCGGCCTGCCATGCAAGCAACTCTATCTGGCGTTTATTTTTGGAGTAATCGTAATCCTTAATATCTGCATTTTTGCAGGCAAAAATCACTCTACGCTCTTTGCCATCCTGCGCATTAATTTCTACCAATGCTGTTTTATCCCTATTAACATTGGAGAGTGCGTAGAAATAGCTCTTTTCGCCAGTAAAGGCAATTGGGGTTACTGACGTTTTAAAATTATTCTGTATAATAGGTTTAAAAGGCTCATTATCATTGGGCCGGTATAATATGGTCTTGTCAACACCGTCTGATGACGCAATGAGTCTTATTTTTCCATCAACATCCGGATACCAATCAGTGATATTGCCCGGATTAATGAGGTAAGGGGTTAACTCTCCTGTTTTGATATTTAATCGGTAAACATCAAAATTTGCGGGATCGCGCTTATTCATCCTGATGGTGATGATATCAGGATTAACCCTGTCGCGGTTAAGTAATGTTATCCTTACCTTTTCGAGTGCCAAAAGGTTGTGAACTTTTAAGTCGGCAATATCCAGCGTAAAAAGTTTTTGCTCGTCATTGGCAATAATATCCTGGCTAAAAACTATCTTATTATTAAAGGTCCAAAAGTAATCTCCCCTGATAGAATAGTCGGTAAAAGAGGTGGCCATCCGCTCAGATCCATCAACCAACGACTGGATAAAGAGGTTCTGCTTGTCTTTATATGGCTTTAAGTACGAAATATATTTACCATCAGGCGATATCCTGAATGTACTTTTTTCTGCAGTTTTAAAAAAATCAATAATAGGGATCTGCCTCGCCTTGTTGTAATTACAAGCGCATAAAGTAATTATTACGTGTACAAATAATAATAGTCTTAAATGCTTTAACATTGGTCTATGCCTATGGTTTATTAATCAGGTTAAGTTATACAATAAACTTAATCTATTCAAAGTGTCACTACAATTTTACCCGCTATCAGCGTTAAATAATGATTTCACACTGGCAGTTGTTTAAGTTTAATTTACCTATTTTTGAGCAAGATGAAGCGGTTTTTGATGATTTTTTTTATTGCATCTGTTTGCTGTTCAAAGCTTTTTGCTCAGAATACCGATTTGCAATTAGCCAAGCAATTTGCCGCCAACGGCGAGCAGCAAAAAGCGTTAGACATTTATCAAAAACTGTATAAACAGAACAATGAAGATTATTTTAGTCCATATTTTAGTAGCCTGTTAAGTGCCAAGAAATTTGACGATGCCATCAGCATAGCCAAAAAAATGATCCATAAACATCCCGAAGATCATCAATATGTGATCATACTGGGAACAGCTTACATTCAACAGGGCGATATGGACAAAGCCAATGTGCTTTACGATGAGTTACTTAAAAATCTGCCGCCCGATCAGAATGAAATAGCCATGCTGGCAGCACAGTTTTATCAGAATACCAATATTGACTACGCTATAAAAATATTTCAGCAAGGACGCAAACTGTTGCATAACGACAACCTTTTTTCGTACGAGCTGATAAATCTTTACCGTTACAAGAGGGATAAGGTGGCGCTTACAGAAGAGTATCTGAACTTTTTACCATCAAACCCTTCTTTTATTAACCAGGCAGAGAATGCCTTTTCAACCATTTATGAAGGTGGTGCGGATTACGATATTCTTAAAATTGAGCTGCTGAAACGGATACAAAAAGACCCGCAACAGTCACTTTATGTGGAGCTGCTCACCTGGCAGTTTTTGCAGCAAAAAGAATTTGACCAGGCCATGAACCAGGCGTTAGCCCTTAGCAGGCGGCAAAATGACGATGGTAACGGCATTTTTGAACTATGCCGTACGCTTATCTCAAACGAAGCTTATGATGCCGCTATACGTGGATATGAATACCTGGTTAGCAAAGGCAAAGACCATGATTTGTATATACCGGCAAAAATTGAACTGATCAATACCAAAAATCTTAGGATAACATCAGGAAAATATACCAATGAGGACCTGCTGAGCCTTGAAAAAGATTATAACGATTTACTGAACGAGTTTGGCAAAAACAGCAATACGGCCTTTGCCATGCAAAAGCTGGCAAATCTGCAAACTTTTAAATTGCACAAACTAAATGATGCCCAAAAGTTACTGGAAGAAACATTGAATATTCCCGGCATAAAATCAATCTTACTGGCAAATTGCAAACTTGATTTGGGCGATGTTTTGCTTTTAAATAACCAACCCTGGGATGCTACCTTATTGTACAGCCAGGTTGAAAAAGACTATCCTAATAGTTCTGTTGGGCAGGATGCCAAATACCGCAATGCCAAACTAGCCTACTATACCGGTGATTTTACCTGGGCCAAAGGGCAACTGGATGTGCTGAAAGCAGCCACCACGCAGCTGATAGCCAATGATGCTTTAAACTTATCGCTCCTTATTTCCGACAATATTAAGGATGATACTTCGGGCGCGGCCCTGAAGATGTATGCGCGGGCCGATCTGCAGATTTTTGCCGAGATGCCCGAGAAAGCTGTTAAGACGTTGGATAGTATTGACGCCAAATTCCCCGGTAATTCGCTTGCTGATGATATTTTAATGGCCAAAGCCCGTTTACTCATACAGCAAAAAGATTACGCAGGTGCTGTTATTTTGCTTAAAAAAATTGCGGATGAACATAGCTTTAGCCTGTGGGCCGATGATGCTGTTTTTATGCTGGGTGATATCTATGAAAATCAACTGGCCGACAAAGAACAGGCAAAAGCTTATTATCAAAAAATTATAACTGATTATGCCGGCAGCCTGTGGATAAACGAAGCCCGCAAACGTTTCAGAATATTGCGGGGCGATAAAAATGATGTTTCTTCTTAGAGGTGGTTGATTGGGTTGATTAGGTTGACTTAGTTGATTAGGTTAATTGAGTGAGTAGTTTAGTTAAACTTTCATTAATTAATCAAACTTAGGCAACTCAATCAACCACTCTCTCAATCAACCACCCACCTAATCAACTAATTTACTATTTTTGACCCGATGATCATATTTAACGATACTGTGATTGTGGATGAAGCTGTCCACGAAAACTGGCTTAAGTGGGTAAAAGAAGTACATATCCCGGCTGTAATGGCTACGGGATATTTTCAATCCTACAAAATTTTAACCGTAATTGATTCGCCCAACGAAGGTGTAACCTATTGCGTTCAATATTATGCTGATAATATTGAAAACTTTAACCATTTCTATAACAAACATTTTCACCAGTTGCAGGCTATTCACAACCAGCAATTTGAAAACCAGTTTGTAATTTTTAATACCCTAATGAAAACAGTTGACTAAAATATGAAGATCAGCAAAACCGAAATAGAAGGGCTTTTGATTATTGAGCCCCGCATTTTTAATGATGACAGAGGCTATTTTTACGAAAGCTATAACAAAACCAAATTTATTGAGGCCGGTATTGATGTAGATTTTGTGCAGGACAATCAATCTTTTTCGCACAAAGGTGCGGTGCGTGGTCTCCATGGACAAGCCGATCCTTTTGCACAAGGTAAATTGGTGCGTGTAATCAGTGGTCGCGTTTTGGATGTAGCGATTGATATCCGCAAGAACTCTCCTACTTATGGCAAACATGTGTCTGTTGAACTAAGCGGCGAAAACAAGACATTGTTTTGGATTCCGGCCGGCTTTTTACATGGCTTTGCCACCCTTGAGGACAATACCATATTTACCTATAAAGTAAATAACTTTTACGACAAAAATTCAGAAATAGGCGTGCTTTGGAATGATGCTGACCTGGGTATAGACTGGAAACTCGATAAAACCGAAATATTGCTTTCGCCTAAAGACGAAATATTACCAGCATTTAAGGGTTTTGTAAGTCCGTTTTAAATATCTGAATCAGAATTTTCAGGATTTTATAATTAACAGAATTCAAGTATTCTGAAAATTCTGATTCAGACAATATTTCCTTACTGCTTAATCAGATTGTATAGCTCATCCAATTTAGGGCTGAGTACAATTTCAATACGACGGTTTCTCGTTCTTGCTTCTGTAGTATTTGCGGAATCAATAGGTTGAAACTCGCTCTTGCCGGTAGCAGTCAATCTGTGAGGATCAATTTTCTCTACTTCTGTAAGGTATCTGCAAACAGAAGTTGCACGCAGTACGCTTAAATCCCAATTATCTTTTATCTGGCCAAGGTTAATTACCTTTTTATCATCAGTATGGCCTTCAACGGCTATATTAATCTCTGTTTCCTTGTTAAGTACGATGGCTAATTGCTCCAATGCTTGTTTTCCTTTTGCGTCAATAACAATACTTCCCGATGGGAAAAGTAATTTATCAGCCAACGAAACATAAACCTTACCATTCCTGATATCAACAGACAGCCCGCTTTGCTGGAAACCAAGTAAGGCTTGCTGCAATTTGTCTTTTAAAGCATTGGTAGCTTCATCACGTTTATGCAGGGCATCTTCTACTTCCTTTAAACGTGCTTCACGTTTCTTCAAATCGCTCGATAAAGAGCTCACTTTTGATGAGCTTGCAGTGAAATTATTGCTCAAAGAGCTGTATTTATCATTTAGTGCATTATAGTTAGCATTTAATGCATTATAGGTATCCTGTAAGTCTTTTAGCTCATGATGCAGGCGTGCGGTATCGGCACGTAACCTGACTATCGTATCGGCCAATGCATTTGAGCGGTTTGAAAGAGAATCGCGTTCGGCAACTAACGCCTTATATTTTTTTGGCGACATCACCACGCACGAATGCAATACTAAACAAACAAAAACGGCTGATAAACAATATTTAATTTTCATGATTCTACAAAACTATAATTTAAACCAGGGCATTATTTATAAAAACGTTAAGCGGATATATCTTACTGCATGCCGCTGCTATTTTATTAGCCACATCTTTTTCAAACAATTCTTCATCCTTCATTTGATGAAAAGCAACAAAGCTTTTTAGCTTCAGTAGCTCTATATTTTCGTTATCGGCACTATATTCACGGGGCACACTCTTTAATTGCTCCTGGCTTCTGAATTGGCCAAATAACTTAATAAAATCCGGAGCGTCAACAATCTTTTTTAATTCGTCGGCATTATAATCAATTTCCTGCCTGATGGCTTTCAGATGAGCCGCTTCGGGCATCCAGTAACCACCTGCTATAAACGAATTTCCGGGAGCAATATGCAAAAAATACTCGGCACCTCCTGTTCTTGTACCCTTTGCAGGTATACTTACACCAAAATTATTTTTATAGGGAGTTTTATTTTTGCTGAATCTGATGTCGCGATAAATACGCATTACGCATTTTTTTGCATCCAGATTTTCATTGATCCCCGGATCAATCTTTTTCATGAGCGACAGCCAATCGCCGGCAAAAGCTATAACATTTTCGCGCGCGGCTTCATAACGTTCCTTATTCTCCTGGAACCATTCGCGGTTATTGTTTTCTATAAGTTCTTTTAAGAAATCAAAGGTATGGCGTTCAATCATCGGTATCTAAATGAGGCTGATAATGTATTTTGGGCGACAGCCAATATAAAAGTAAAACGCGGGAATATCTGAAATTTATAGGTGCAAGCAAAACACAACCCATTAATATTACGCCGGTATAAAGCCAGGGCGAATCCGCATTATGCGTCAACAAAAAGGTAAGTAATGCTAAACCAATGGCTTCGGCTACGTTTAGAGCGTAGCTTATGTACATGGCAGCATAAAAATAACCAGGTTCTATTTCAAAATGAAGATTGCAATATGGGCAGCAATCCAAAACTTTATTTGAGCCGAAATTGTAAATGCCCCCACTAAACATATCCCCTCTTCGGCAACGCGGGCATTTGGTATGCAACATTGCCCGGCCTTTTGGTGTTCGCGACATAGTATTGGGGGAAATCGGTTTAACCCGTTTCGAAGTTAGTTTAAGTTGAGCTTTTTTGCAGGCATATCAATATTCACATTTTTACGGCGATATTTTTTATACCAAATCAAACCTACGGCAGTTACGGCCAGATAAGGAGCAGCCAGCAAAAACAAAATACCCTTGTTTAAACCATTTGCAGCCGAGCTGCCATTTTTTGAACTCGTTTCAACCTGTGCGGCGCATTGAGAACATTGCGCATGAACAGGCTTTACGCTGATTAGCATTAAGCTAAATACAAATAATATTATTGCTGTTCTTAAAGCTGTTTTCATCATTCAAAATTAGTTATTAAAAAACTAGCATGCAATTAGCACCCGTTAATAGTATTGTGCATACCGAAACACTTACTTAAAAATGATAATATGGAGATATCATCAAATAAACTATTACTCCGGTTACGGTAACATATAACCATATTGGGAACGTCCATCTTACTAATTTCTTATGTTTTGCTACCTGCATTTGCAGCCCGCGATAAAAGCTTAACAGAATAAGCGGAAGTACGCCAGCAGCCAGAATAATGTGAGTAATCAATATAAAATAGTAAACATAACGTGTACTACCTACTGCAACCTTTTCGGCATCCGATAAATGTCCGTCGCCATTAAAGTCCCCAAACATGGTCTCTTTTTTCATTAAGTAATGAAACAGGATATAAGAAACCAGAAACAGTGACGATAAACAAAATGCAGCTATGTTGATACGTTTATGAACAGCTATGTTTCCTTTTTTTATAAAATATAACGACAGCAATAGTAACACACTACATGTGCCATTAAGTATAGCGTTCAGCTTAGGTAAAAACGGCGTAAAAGCCGGTGCTACATCGGGTGTAGGTAATATCTTCCGGTTAAGAATCAATACTACTGCAAACACAAAAATGGAAATCGCTGCAACAAAACGGAATATAAATTTATCGGTCATGATTAATTTCTTGAATATGCTTTCTTCCTCAGTATTTAATAAAGAGGTTTATCGTTTTTCCTCAACTCTTCTGATACCAGTACTTTAATTTCATCATTAAGCCTGTTCAACTCTTCTGTAGATGCACCTGTATAGTAGCCTCTTATTCGCTTGTCTTCGTCTATTAGTATCAGCTTATCGCTATAAACAAAATCATTAGTACCGGTTTGCAGCGCGTTTACTAAGAATCCTTTCCGGGCTAAATTGTAAATGGTGCTGGTGTCGCCGGTTAAAAATGCCCATTTTACTGGCTTTGGTTTAAGGCCGTCAGCGTATTTTTTTAACACTGAAACAGAATCTCTTGCAGGATCAACCGTTATTGAAACAAAGTGAATCATTTTGTTTTTAGCGTAGTTAGAATCCAGCAGGCTAATGTTACGATTAATGATGGTGCAAATATCAGGGCCATGTGTATAAAAAAAGTCGACAACAAATATTTTGTTATCAAAGGCTTTTAATGATACTGGCTTACCGTTCTGATCGGTGAGATTGAAATCAGAAAGCGTATGATAAATGGTATCGGGAATGTTCTTGCCTTTTACCTGGTGATAGGTTTTGGCCAATTGTTTTGGGCCGAAGATAGACAGTGGCTTATATCGGTTCTTACCTTCAACGGTAAGTAAATAATATAAAAATCCTGGTACCAATAAGACGAGTACCAGGATCACAATTTTTTTTGATAGACTTGCTTTCTTCATTACCCCCTTAAATCAATCCAATAATGGCTCTCATTTGTAAGTACCAGTATTAAACCGATTATAAAAAGAATAGGAACAATTATGGCAAGAGCCAAGCCCACTTTTTCAAATTTCAGGTGCATGAAAAATGCAACAATAAAATATGCCTTTAATAGCGTTAATACAATATAAATTGGATTTACGATAGTTGATGATATACCAAATTTAGGCGCTACAACCAGTGCTATAAAAAACTCAACACAGGTGATTAATAATAATATGAAAAACACTTTCCATATTCTGCCCTTGGTCATTGTTTCATGTTCGCCGTGCTCGGCGTGAACATCTGTAGTTTCTGCTGACATATATAAATATGATTAAATTATCAAACTAAGTAAAAGAAAGTAAATACAAACACCCACACCAAATCTACAAAGTGCCAATAAAGGCCCACTTTTTCAACCATCAGGTAGCTGCCGCGTCTTTCGTAAGTTCCTAATAAAACGTTAACGGTTATAATGATATTAATAATAACACCCGAGAATACGTGGAAACCGTGGAAACCTGTAATAGTAAAAAACAAGTTAGCAAACTGGTGAGAGCTCATTGCCTGTTGGGAAAGCGGCACTCCGCCTTTGAAAAACTCCTGCATGGTTTCTTTGTTAGGGATATGTCCCCACCAAAAACCTTCGCTATGTAAGTGATTCCATTCCAAAGCCTGGCAGCTCAAGAACATTAAACCGCCGACAACGGTAGCAATCATCCACCAAACCACTTCCTTTTTTGAATTACGGTGACCGGCTTCAACAGCCAATACCATAGTTACCGAACTCATGATGAGGATAAAAGTCATCAAACCCACAAATACTAATGGTGCGCCATGTTCAATAAGACCTGGAAAAGATTGGAACACCAATGATGGTGCAGGCCAAACCGGTGCGCTAAAACGTAAAGCGCCATAAGAAATCAATAATGACGAAAAGGTAAACGCATCCGAAAGGAGGAAAAACCACATCATCATTTTACCGTACTCAACTTCAAAAGGCGATCTGCCTCCAGACCATGGCGTTGATTTTACCTCATCAACTGGTTGTGCTACTGTTGTACTCATTTGTACTTAGATAATTGTTTTAATATTGGTTCAAAAGTAAAAAAACATACAGATAAATCCATACAATATCGAGAAAATGCCAAAAAATAGATGTTATCTCCATCTTGAACAGATTCTTAACTTGCGGTATATTTTTATATGAACTCCTAATGGTACTTAATAATACCAGTAATGCTGCCAGCACGTGCGCCAAATGCATTCCGCTGAACACATAGATAAACGACCGTGAAGCATTAGGATTCACAAAATAAACCTGCATTTTGTAGGTTAATACATACCATGCATATATCTGTATTGCAAAAAAAGCTATTCCTAAAAAAAAAGTAAGCCACAAATAAAGGCGCTGTTTAGCAAACTGCAATCCTTTTGCAGCCCTTGAGGCCATAAACAATGTAACGCTGCTCAATATAATAACAGCAGTGCTATATTTAAATGCCTGCGGTAAAATCACATCAAGGCCATGTCCGTGGCCACCGTTATAAACTATAAAACCACTGGTAAGCGCTGCAAAAAGCATGCATGATGTGAGTATGAATATCCACATGCCAAATTTCTTTGCACCCAGGTTAATTTTATCTTCTTGTTGTATCTGCGCCATCATTTCACTTTCCTATAAAATCAAATAAAAACATTAACTGTACTACCGGCAAATAAATAAATGAGCCGTACATTAATTTCTTTGCTGCGCTAATTTGCTGTGTACGTAAAAGTATAAAAGCCAGGTACAAAAACAACAAACTGCATATTAATGACACTGCGCCTACATAATAACCGCCGAAATTATACCAGGTAGGTAATATGCTAACCGGCACTAATATTATGGCAAATATAAAGGTAACCACAGCACTTGTTAAATCTCTTTTTCCCGATGGTAGCAATCTGAAACCTGCCAGCTTGTAATCATCATCCAAAACCCAGGCAATTGCCCAAAAATGCACAAACTGCCAAATAAATTGTATCCCGAATAAAATCAGCGCAATAGCGTCAATTTTTTCATGAGCAGCTACATAGCCAATAAGCGGCGGTAAAGCCCCTGGTATTGCACCTACAAATACCGCAATTGGCGATTTACGTTTCAACGGCGTATAAGCAAAAGCATATAACAAAATTGAAAATACCGACAGATAGCCTGTTGTTAAGTTCAATTGGCCTAATAAATAAGTACCCAGTATACCCATAAACACACCCATCACCAGCGCCTGACCAGTAGTCATTCGTCCGGCAGGTATAGGGCGATCCATGGTACGTTTCATCAATTTATCAAGATCCTTTTCGATAATTTCATTAAAGCAATTGGCCGCGGCAGTTACTAAAAAGCCGCCAATTATCAGTTTACCCCAATTAGTCCAATCAATATGGCCATTAACTTTGCTGCCTATTAAAAACGAAATGGAAGCCGAAAACACTACTAAAAATGTCAACCGCAGCTTTATTAATTTAGAAAAATCACTCCACTTCATCTTTTCCCTCCCTGTGCGCTAACAGATGTGTATAAATTCAACATCAGGTAAAATTGCGCGCCAAATATAAGGCTCGCCAGTAATATGTGTGATGCCTGCGCAAAAGGCGGTAATGCCCAATATGAAAGCAGTATTCCTGTAACAATTTGTAGCATGATCATTAAAAAAGTAAAACTCATTAGCTGCTGTTGTATACCGTGCCTGCTAAAACCATTACGTATTAAGGCATATAAAACCACGTTAGCAATAAGCACAATAATAGCAATATCCCTATGCTGCATAAATATTGCACCTGCATAATTAATCCAATCTTCCCGATAGCCTCCCTGCAAGTGGCCTGCTACCGCATCAATCTTTTCCCTTACTTCTGTTCCGAAAACTATCTGCAAGCACGATATAATTAAAGTAAGTAAAGTAACTACATGTGTTATCGGACTTACATTTAATACATGCTTCCCTCCCGCCCTGGCCATATGATAAGTGGCTATACTTAAAGCTAAAATTGCCAGCGCCAAAATCATATGCACCGTTACAATCCACGCAACCAAATTGGTGGAGACTACGATTGAACCTAACCAAGCCTGGAAAACAATCAATAATAAATTTATGATGCTTAAAAAAGGGATCAGCTTATTCTCTTTACGATAAGTAAAGGAGAAGATAGCTACTATCACCATAAATACACCTGTAATTTCGCCAATGAGCCTGTTTAAATATTCGGTCCAGGTTTTCCCAGCGTTAAACTCTTCGGGTACTAATATTGATCTGTCTTCACGAATCTTACGAGCTAATTCATTATAGCCTAAAGCATCTAATGTTTTTGCAAAGCGTTGATTTTTAACAACTCGTCCGGCTACATATTTTTGTTTGTAGTCGGCTGGCAATTCGGTACTGTTTGTAGGTGGAATATACCTTCCAAAACACTTAGGCCAATCCGGGCATCCCATTCCTGAACCTGTGCTACGAACAATGCCACCTGCCAGTATTACACCGAAAAGCAGAATTATTGTAATCAGATTAAATTTAAGGAACCTATTTTTTTCTGCGGATGTGCTCATTTAGTTGTTAGCGTAAAAAGCCGGCCTTTAGTCCTAAGTATGGCGTTCCAAGTCGGATGCTGATCAGGCTTTTAACTGTGCGCTCAGGAATAAATATTTAAGAGAAAGTCCCGAATCTTAAATCAAAGGATAAAAGAAACTTCGATTTAAGACTCAGGACTATTTTTATAAAACAACTTATTTTACTTGTTCGTTAACTTTGTTTGCAACTGCCCATTTGGTATATTCTTCCAAACCTGCAGGGTTGTCTTCAAAATCATGTACCGAGTTAGAAGACATTGTTTGTGAATAAGGAACAGTTTGAGGGATAAAATCCTCTTCATGTCCTGGTTTGCTGTAATCATATGGCCAACGGTAAACGGTTGGTATTTCACCAGGCCAGTTGCCATGTAAATGCTCAACAGGTGTAGTCCACTCTAAAGTATTAGCATTCCAAGGATTTTGAGTTGCTTTTTTACCAAAGAATATTGAATATATAAAGTTGGCGATGAATACAACCTGTGCAACACCTGACATAATAGCCGCCCAGGTGATAAACACGTTTACTGTTAACCAATGTTTCATTGATTCAAATTCGGTGAAGGCATAGTAACGACGTGGAACGCCATCAAGACCCATAAAGTGCATTGGGAAAAACACCAGGTAAGCACCGATAAATGTAATCCAGAAGTGCAGGTAACCTAAACGCTCATCCATCATACGGCGAAACATTTTAGGGAACCAGTGATAAACACCGGCCAACATACCAAATATTGCAGCCGATCCCATTACAAGGTGGAAGTGAGCTACCACAAAGTAAGTATCGTGTAAGTTGATATCTAAAGCGGCGTTACCAAGGAAAATACCTGTTAAACCACCAGAGATAAAGAATGAAACCATACCTATAGCGAAAAGCATACCTGGTGTAAAGCGGATATTTCCACGCCATAAGGTGGCCAGCCAGTTAAATGTTTTTACCGCTGAGGGTACCGCAATAATCAATGTTGTAATCATGAACACGCCACCAAGGAACGGATTCATACCGGTTACAAACATGTGGTGTCCCCAAACGATGAATGACAATACCGATATACCTATTAATGAGTAAACCATTGCGTGATAACCAAAGATAGGTTTACGTGAGTTTACAGCTAAGATTTCTGATGACAGACCCATTGCAGGCATAATGATAATGTATACCTCGGGGTGACCAAGGAACCAGAATAAATGCTGGAATAATATTGGGCTACCACCTTCAAAAGGTTGAACCTGTCCATTTAATACGATATCTGATAAATAGAAACTTGTACCAAAGCTGCGGTCAAATATCAGCAACACAACACCGGCAACTAAAACCGGGAATGCTAATACACCTAATACTGCAGTAAGGAACAAAGCCCATATAGTTAAAGGCATTTTCCAAAGATCCATACCTTTTGTACGCATGTTTAATATCGTACTGATATAGTTGATACCACCCATCAATGATGAAGCAATAAACAATACCATACTGATTAACCAAAGCGTCATACCCTCGCCTGAACCCGGCATTGCTTTCGGCAGGGCCGATAATGGCGGGTAAATAGTCCAGCCACCGCTCGCAGGGCCTTTTTGAACTAAGAATGAACTCACCATAACCAAACTGGCCATTAAAAAGAACCAGTAGGAAAGCATGTTAACAAACGGTGATGCCATATCGCGGGCACCTATTTGAAGTGGGATTAATAAGTTCGCAAAAGTTCCGCTCAAGCCAGCAGTTAATACAAAGAATACCATGATGGTACCGTGTATAGTAACTAATGACATATAAAAGTCAGGACTCAATCTTCCGCCTGGTGCAAAGCGACCTAATAAAGTTTCCAATAAAGGAAATGCTTTATCAGGATAAGCCAGCTGGATTCTGAATAGTAGGGATAAACACATCCCGATGAATGCCATGGTAATACCTGTTATCAGGAATTGTTTGGCAATCATTTTGTGATCCTGGCTAAATACGTAAGTATTCAGAAAAGTTTGTTTATGATGGTGTTCGTGACCTTCTTCGTGATGTACAATGCCGTGATCGTGAACTGCTAATGTTGACATAATCGCTAATCTTATATTAATTGTTTAACGCTAACCTGTTTGTTGCCGCCTGAGGAGCTGAGGTTGACTTATCTGCTGCTAATTTTAATTCCGTCCTTAACTTGTCAGTTAAATATGGTTTTTGTTTCGCAATCCAATCCTGATACTCTTCAGCTGTTACTACACGAACAACTTTTTGCATGTTGTAGTGACTTCCTCCGCATATTTTATTGCAATAAAGCAAATATTCAAATTTGGGGTTATCAGTTCTAACACGCATTTCTGCAGTGGTTATGGTTGGTATAAATTTAAAGAAGGTAGGCAAACCTGGTACCGCATTTTGTTGTAAGCGGAAGTGTGGCATATAAACACTATGGATTACGTCCTGTGCGTGTATGTTTAACCTGATTGATTTATTAACAGGGATTACCAATGTATCAGCCTGCAAATCATCTAAACTACGAGGATCTTTAAAATCAATTCCTAACTTGTTATCACCAGTAGTTAATTTATAATCCAAAGCACCTAATTTACCATCTTTACCAGGGTAACGTAATTCCCAGGCAAACTGGTGACCGGTTACATCTATATTGATATCACCTTTAACCTCGGTGCTGTTTTCAATTTTCTGCCATGTAAAGAATCCAAATACAACCAAAACGGTTAATACAGCCGCTGGGATAATAGTCCAGATTTTTTCAATAGTATTATTATGTGGCAAATAATGTGCTTTACGTTTGTCTGATCCGCGATAGAAGAAAGCGAAACCAAATAACAAAGATTGGGTAAGGAAAAATACAATCAACGTCAGGATACTGGTTACAGTAAACATATTATCCGTATCAACCCCATGTGCTGAAGCCGACTCCGGCAATGACATACTGCCTTGAACGGTTAATGACCAGGTTGCGCCATATATACCTGCAATCAAAAAGATGATGCAGACAAAACCCATTATATTGTTCCAATTGATCCCTTTTTTACCCTGGATTTTTTGGCTAAGGTCATAAACCCTCAATATTTTTCCAAGAATAACTAAGCTAACAGCGGCCACCAGCAAAAGTAGTGCGTAGTATCCTACACCTAACCACATAGCGCTTTTATCAGAATCAGTTGCTACAGTACCTGTTGCAGCATCCTGTGCCATTAACATGTTAGTGCCCAAAAGCAAAAACATTGATAAAAGCATTACTATTTTTTTAGAATTTATTAATCTTTTGAATCCCATTTTAATGTTTGTTTGGTATTCCTTATTTAGTGCAAAAATAACAATTATTATATGTGATGATGAAGGCTTTCTTCAAGCAACGGGTGTTTCTTAGGTGCAAGCGCCTTGAACTTGCTTAACGAAGTAAGCATAGTAAAGGTAAACAAGCCAACAAATCCGATGAATGCACTTATCTCAATCAATCCTATTTCGTTGTACCATGCAGCCTGAGGGCCAACTGCACCTGGCATAATCATTTGGAAATAATCTAACCAGTGACCGCAAATCAAAATAATACAAGCTACTTTCAATACTTTCACCATACGTTTTGAATCGCGAGACATTAACACCAATAGTGGAGTAAGGAAGTTAATTATAATATTTAACCAGAACCATGGTTTAAACTGAGGCTCCCATCTTTTGTAGAAATAAGCTGCTTCTTCAGGTAAGTTAGCATACCAGGTAAGCAGGAATTGAGCAAACCACAAGTAAGTCCAGAATACAGAGAAACCAAACATTAACTGACCTAAGTTATGCAGGTGATCTTCAGTAACCCATTCCAGGTAACCATTTTCACGCAGAATAATAATAGTTAAAGTAATAACCGATAACCCGCTAACCCAAAGTGCAGCGAAATTGTACCAGCCAAACATGGTTGAGAACCAATGAGCTTCTAATGACATGATGGTATCAAAAGCAAATAATGGAACGGTGAAACCAAATATTAATAAGAACAACACCGAAGCGTTAAAGCTTTTATTGTAGTTAAACATACCGCCTAACTCATCTTCGTTAGTAGAATATTTAACCAGCATACGGCCTATCAAGCTATAGCTACCTAAATAAATCAATAATCTTATAAAGAAGAAAGGGATATTTAAATAACCGGATTTACCGGCAATAACTGCGTTGTAATTTGGATCACCTGGGGTAGTAACACCTTTAAGTGCCCAACCTTTATATAAATAAGGTAAAATAGTTTGTTTACCTTCTTCATTGGGACCGGCATGTGTAAAGAATAAGCCAGCGCTTATAATTACTAATAATACAACGGCTGCAATTGGCAATGTTTTTGCAAAAGCTTGTGGGATACGGAGGATAGATGCCGACCAACCCGCCTGCGCTACATATTGCACCGCGCAAAAGAATATACCGCAAATACAAACGCAGGTAAAATAATATCCGTTTAATAACAGATTGGCAAACGTGCGTTCAGCATTGCCTGTAAAAAAGCCACCTAATATCCCAATTACGCCAATAGCGATCATTACCAGGCTCCAGGTTTTGGCCTTGCCTTGAAATTCAAATTGCCCGTCGAAACTATGAGAAGTCTTCATCAAAAAATTAGCTTATAAAGTTTGTAAATGGTGAACGTACATAATTACTTTCCAGCGCTCGGTTGGTTCAAGCTGTGAAGCATATGAACCCATTGCGTTTACACCATAAGTAATAGTATGATAAATTTTACCGTCCGTAAGATCTTTCATCGCACCACCGCGTGATGACTGCCCTTTTGAATATGATGGAGGGGCAGGGAAACCATGTTGTACAACTAAGCCATCGCCCTGGCCGTTGAGACCGTGGCATGGTGAGCAAAAGTGTGCAAATAACAACTTTCCGTCGGTATAGTTGGCTTGTGTTTGCGGAAGCGGGCTTTTTACAGTAGTACCAGCCAACTCATATCCATCTTTAGTATTTGGATAATCAAATTTCACAAAACCTACCGGGATAGTACCTGCAGGTGGAACCTGAGCAGTTTTACCATCCTTAAAATTATCATTTTTCTGATCCGGATCGTATGCAATATGCTCATACATATTGGGAGCGTATTCCCAACCGGTGCTTCTTTTATCCTTGCACGACGAAATAATGATCGTTGCAGCGATAACGATAACCGTTGTGCCCAATATTTTTATTTTATTCATAGCTAACATATTTTCTATCGTTATGCTTTACTTCTACAGCTCCCGCTTGTTTTAATAAATTAGTGATATCATCGTGAGGAATATTTCCTTTAGCATCAATAGCTATAACAAACCTGTCGTCAGTAGCTCTGTAATCCATTACCCTCGGCGTACGGCCCGGGAAAAGGTGTGTTGCGTAAAAGAAAGTAGCCACCATACCAAATGCAGTAAATAATACTGTCCATTCAAAAGTAATTGGAATAAAGTCAGGAATAGCGAAGGCTGGCTTACCACCTATGTTCATAGGCCAATCCTGTACCAGCATATAATATGCCATACTGAATATGGTTGTTCCACCTAAACAGCCAAACATAAAGGCTGCATAACCAAGGCGTGAATCCTTTATTCCCAATTTCCGCTCAATACCATGTATAGGCATTGGGGTATACACATCGTAAATAGGAACACTGTTTTTTTGCAGTGTATCAATCCCGTGCATCAATTCATCGGGATCTTCAAAAAGACCTAAAATATATTTGGTGCTGCTCATTTTTATGCTTTTTGGTAATCAGCAATCTCAACGCTGTCAAACTTGGTTAATGATTCTTTATAAAACTCTACCTGTTCCTGATCAAGGTGACCGTGCTCAATAAGTTTTTTCTTAGCCTGCTCGCTTGAGCTCTTTAAGATCAATTTCACTTCGGCCATCGCTATTGAAGGTAATACACGGATAAACAACAGGAACATTGTAAAGAATAAACCTATTGATCCGATAAAGATACTAACGTCAACCCAGGTTGGGTAAAACATCGCCCAGCTTGAAGTTAAATAATCGCGGTGTAATGATACAACGATAATTACGAAACGCTCAAACCACATACCGATGTTTACTACAATTGATAGTACCCATGAAGCAGGGATGTTTGTTCTGATTTTTTTGAACCACATTAACTGGGTCATCAATACGTTACAGCCGTACATCATACAACCTGCCCACCAGTAAGGACCGATAAACCTGTTTAAGAACGTATATTGTTCGTATTCGCCACCTGAGTAGTAAGCGATAAAGAATTCTGTTAAATAAGCCACACCTACAATTGATCCGGTTAAAAGGATGATTTTATTCATCGATTCGATGTGGAACATGGTAATGTAGTTTTCCAATCCTAAAACCTTACGGGTTATCAGCAATAGCGTTTGCACCATGGCAAACCCTGAGAAGATAGCTCCCGCAACGAAGTATGGAGGGAATATAGTAGTATGCCATCCCGGTTCAAGAGATGTAGCAAAGTCCATTGATACAATGGTGTGTACTGATAATACAAGTGGTGTTGAGATACCTGCTAAAATCAAACAAACGGTTTCAAAACGCTGCCATGTTTTAACTGAACCAGTCCAGCCAAATGATAAAACAGAATATATTTTACGACGGATACCAGTTGCACGGTCACGGATGGTAGCCAAATCTGGCAATAAACCTGTGTACCAGAATACTAATGATACCGAGAAGTAAGTTGATATCGCGAATACGTCCCAAACAAGCGGCGAGTTAAAGTTAACCCATAACGAACCGAATTGATTTGGAAGTGGAAGCGGCCAATAAGCCATCCATGGGCGGCCCATGTGTGATACTACATAAGTAGCCGCGCAAATTACCGCAAAGATTGTCATCGCCTCAGCGGACCTGTTGATAGAGTTACGCCAGTTTTGACGGAATAACAACAAGATAGCTGAGATCAGCGTTCCGGCGTGACCGATACCTACCCACCATACGAAGCCGGTGATATCCCATGCCCAACCTACTGTTTTATTTAATCCCCACGATCCGATACCGTACCAGAAAGTATAACTTACTGCAAAAACCCACAAGCAAGCGCCTAACGAAGCTACAGTAAAACCTATCCACCACGCCTTTCCGGGCATATTTTCTACGGGACGTAATACATCATTCGTAATTTTTGCATACGTGATGTCTTTACCCGTAATTAACGGTTCTCTTATTATTGATTCACTATGAGATGCCATATTTCTTTTATAATCTCTCTTGTAATTAATTAAGCCTCTAATTCAGATATATTTCTAATTTTTGTTTGGTAACCAACACCTGGTTGCACATTCAATTCTTCCAGAACATAATAAGTTCTTTCGCTTCTTAGTGCTTTTGATACTTCAGAATCAGGATCATTGCTGTTACCGAACACTATAGCATTTGCCGAACAAGTTTGCTGACAAGCCATTTTTATATCGCCATCTTTTAAAGAGCGTTTTTCTATTTTAGCTTTCAATTTACCAGCCTGGATACGTTGAATACACATTGAGCATTTTTCCATTACCCCACGGAAACGTGTAGTAACATCTGGGTTCAATACTAATTGAGTATGTTCGTTATTCAGGTAATTATCAAAGCGTGAATCGTTCCAGTAGTTAAACCAGTTGAAACGACGTACTTTGTATGGACAGTTGTTAGCGCAATAACGTGTACCTACGCAACGATTGTAAGCCATGTGGTTTAAACCTTCGCTTGAGTGAACCGTTGCCAATACCGGACAAACAGTTTCGCAAGGTGCATGTTCGCAATGCTGACAAAGCATTGGCTGGTAAACAACCTTAACGTGATCAAGGTCTTCCAGTTTTGCTATTTCAGTTTCCTTGGTAACACCTCCTTCGCCGTTGTCATTAAAGCTATAGTAACGGTCAATACGGATCCAGTGCATTTCACGACGACGTCTAACTTCGTCTTTACCTACAACCGGAACGTTATTTTCTGCATTACAAGCAACAACGCAAGCGCCGCAACCTGTACAAGCATTTAAGTCGATAGCCATCACCCAGTTGTACTGAGGGTGATCGTATTTTTGCCAGAACAAGTTGTTCTCGTTATAATCTTTGTGATCGCCACCTTCTTTACCGCTGCCGGCAGCAGGATTTTTTAGATATTCAGTAAAGGTTGCTTCTTTTATAATACTGTTACGACCTTCAATTGAATGGTGCGTTTGTGTTTGGGCCAACGGTGAATTTTCGCCGGTTGAAGTTAATACTGCTACAGCACTGGTTTGGAATGTTCCGTTACGCAGGCTAAAGAAAGGGAATGCATTTTTACCTACGTTGATACCTACAGGACCAACTTTAGTACGTCCGTAACCAACAGCTACTGAAATAGTACCTTGAGTTTGACCAGGTTGTGCCAGAATAGGTAAGCCTATTGAATAACCGTTAGCATCAACTTTAACAACATCACCTTCCTGGTAACCTAATTTCTTCATATCGCTTGGCGACATGGCAGCGTAGTTATCCCAGGTTACTTTTGAAACCGGGTCAGGCAATTCCTGTAACCACGGGTTATTAGCTCTTTTACCATCGCGCAGTGCTACTGATTGGTAAAGCTGAACTTCAAATTTACCACCGTCAGTTGTTAATGCATTGCTATGATCTAGTATAGTTTGGGCTACTGCATTTAAATCGCGGCTAAAAGTGTATGAACCTGCTGGTTTATCAGCAACTTTTATCAAGCCGGCTTGCAATAATGATTCCCATCCGCTTTGGCCGCTTAAACCGCCTTTAGCTAACAGGTTTTTATCCCAGTTATTTTTTACGTAAGAATAGTAATCTTTAGTAGCATTATCAGACCATACCAGGAAGCTATGTTCCGCTTCGCGGGTATCATAAACCGGATTAATTGCCGGTTGTTGTATGGTATAATATCCTTCTAAAGCATTATTGTCACCCCATGATTCCAGGTAATAGCTGGCCGGAGCAATAACGTTACACAATGAACCAGTTTCATCACTGAAATTAGCGAAAGAAACTTTTAAACGAGTTTTCTTTAATCCGTTAACAACATCCTGCGTTTTGAAGTAATCATAAACAGGGTTAGCGTTCAGGAAGAATACCGCACCTACTTCACCTCTGTTCATTTCGTTTACAAACTCAACAAACTCAGCGTCGTTACCTGCGTATTGGTGCGATGGATTATCCAGATCGATAGTAGTACCATAACTTCCTAACAGAGAGTTGATAGCATTTACCAATACCTGGGTAGCTACATCATTTGAACCTGCAACCACTAAGGCTTTACCTTTCGCAGCAGTTAATTCTTTTGAAACTATAGCAATTGCTTTTTCAGCATTTGTATTGCTTAATTTTTTTGTACCTGGCAAAGTTGTACCCGAAATTGCATTGTATAATGCGATAAGAGCAGGTCCTTCTTCCGAAGGTTTGATAGGTATGCGTACGTCAGCGTTGCTACCTGTCAGGCTCATTCCGGTTTCAAACTGAATGTGGCGAGACATTTTTTTGCTTTGCAGCGATTTGCTGTTACGGTTTTGCACGTATTGTCTGGTGAATTCTTCTGGAGAAATCCATGTACCCAAAAAATCAGCAGCAAAACTTACTATTACGTCGGCTTTATCAAAGTTGTAGTGCGGCAATACTGCTTTACCAAAACTATTTTGATTGGCCTGTATAATACCGGTATATGATACCGCATCATAGTTAATATATTTTGTAGTAGGGAACTGTGCAACAAAATCAGCAATAACAGCTAATGTTGACGGGCTGCTGATAGTTGAAGAAATAATACGGATAGCTTTTCCTGATGCTTTGATAGCAGCAAGTTCAGCTTTAACAAAATCATCAACACCGTTCCAACTTAAATCAGCTCCATCTTTCAATGGGTTTTTTAAGCGATTAACATCGTATAAGTCAAGTACCGATGCCTGAGCTTGTGCACTAACACCACCTTTTGATAAAAGGTCATTTGGATTACCTTCTATTTTAATAGGACGACCTTCGCGGGTTTTAACCAAAATAGCATTGCCTTCATAAGTTGAAGTATAGTAATTTGGTACACCCGGAACAACATCCTCAGGTTTTATTAAGTAAGGTATTGATTTATGTACAGGCACTTTTTGACAAGCTGCCAGTGTTACAGCACCAACGCCAAAGCCAAGTGCCTTCAAAAAGTCGCGGCGAGGTGTTCTACCCCCAAGGCCACCACCGGTTAAAACATCTTCAATAGGAATAGGCTCCGCAAATTCGTTTTTGTTTAATTCAACAAATTCGGGGGTTTTGTTCAGCTCTTCTAAACCTTTCCAGTATTTTTTATTGCTATCCATTTAAGCTAAATAAACTGTAATGCTACGTTTTAATCAATTATTAATAATGGCACTTACCGCACTCAATACCACCCATTGCTGCTTCGGTAACCGGTTTACCTTGTTTAATAAGGTCATGCACTGCTATCATGTTTTCATAGTAAGCATTACCTTTTGTGTTAACATCGGTACGCTTGTGACATTGAATACACCATTTCATGGTTAGCGGGCTGTACTGATAAACCTCTTTCATGGTTTGAACAGGACCGTGACAAGTTTGGCATTTTAAGCCAGCAACTTTTACGTGTTGTGAGTGATTGAAATATGCAAAGTCAGGCAGGTTATGGATACGAACCCATTGAATAGGCCTTGCTTTTGTGCTGTCATATTTTTGTGTTTGCGGATCATATCCCAAAGCATCATATATCTTGTGTATCTCTGGTGACTCAGTTTTAACAACCTTGTGGCAGTTCATACACACGTTTAACGATGGGATTGATGCATTTTTTGATTTGTATGCACCTGAGTGGCAATACTGGCAATCAATTTTCATTGCGCCGGCATGCAAATCATGCGGGAATTTAATCGGCTGTACCGGTTGGTAACCCTGGTGAACGTTAGTGTTCCACATGGTAACCCATCCCCAGCTGCATAGTGCTACTGTACCACAAAGCAATGTAAAGAAAACAAACTTCTTGTTTTTGGCTAATTTCTTGATGCCTGCTAAACGGTCAACCGTAACTGCTTCAACTGCTTCATCTTCAAAAACAAGATCTTTGTTTTTTGATAATAAGCGCTCAAGGGTGGCAATTACCTTATTCAATACCAGTATGATGATAATGGCAAGAATAATAACGCCTATTAATGCGTAGATAACCAAGTCACTCGGACCGCTATCAGCCGCCTGGGCGCCGCCTGCAGCAACTTTAGGAGTAGCCTGAATAGTTTTCCAGGTGGTACGAACGTAAGCTAAGATATTAGCTACGTCACCATCGGTTAATTCACCGAATACGGTCATACCCGACTGGTTGTACTCGTTGTAAATTTTAAGCGCTTTTGGATCTTTAGCGGCAATTAAAGCCTGGTTGTTCTCAACCCAATGCGTTAACCATTTGTCGTCAGTTTCTTCTGTAACTGTTGGGCCCAATGCCGGTCCGATAAGTCTCGACTCTATCTTGTGACACGTTGTACATTTGGCTTTAAAAAGGGCCTCACCCTTTGCGGCATCTCCCTGCGCATAAGCTGAGAATCCCAGAAAAGCAAAACCGGCAATCAGTAAAACCGACCTTGAGAATTGTTTAAAAATCAATGAGAAACTCCTCATAAAGTGTATTTATACTAAATAATTTTATTGTTAAAGATTGATATTCACGAAGAAATGCTTGTTTTATCCGAAATTTTCAGTCACAAAAGTATAATTTATTACAGTATCACTTACAAATAAATGACACTAATATATAATTTATAATTGTTCTAAATAAGTTATTCCCCGCTTAAAAATTTGATTTTTTAACAGCTATTTATCGTTGGATGCTTTACAAAATCATAAAACAAACAATGTCAAAAAGTTAGTTAAAAGCATGATGATGCAATATCCAACGATAATCGCAAAAAACAAGATGATGCAATTGATTGTTACCGGCCGTTTATTATCTTCTCTTTCCTAACTTTCCAAAAAAGAAATTTTAACCAGTCTATTGGGCTGATTCACCTCCCCTCTTCTGGTGTATTGGCTAACATTTTGACCGCCAGGAAGCTCATGGGTTACCTTTTAGCCTTATCGGGTATCAATAACAAAACCTCCAAACAGAAATATCATGAGAACAAAATTTTTAATTCCGCTAATAGCGGGCCTGGGATTGCTATGGGCATGCAAGGGCAAAACATCAAGTGAATCTGCAGACTCAGTATCTGCACCAGCATCTGTTACGAAAGAAAAAGTGCTAAACACCAAAAGTGACACTATTCAAAACGCAGCTAAACTGGTAAAAACTGCCGATATACGGTTTAAAGTAAAAAATGTACAGCAAACCAGCGAACGTATTGCCGATTTAACAACAAGCCTTAACGGAACGGTTATACATAATTATATACATTCAACAACAAGTGACAGTACCAACATTCAAAAAAGCAACGACTCGTTAATGAAAGTAACCGTACTAAACATTACCGGTGAGATGACGGTGAAAATTCCGCCTGGAAATTTGGAAACCTTTGTATCGCAAGTAACGCGGATGGGTATTTATATCGATAAAAGCAAAATGGACATCACCGATAAATCATTGGACTATTTAGCCACCCGGCTAAAACTCAAAAACCAGAACGACCTGGTGAATCAGCAAAAAAAAGGTGATAGCGCCGATCCAAAAAGTCCGGACAATATGCTGGCGTTTAAAAACAATATGGTAGATCAACAGATTGGCAACCGCAAAATCGATGATTCAGTTAAGAACAGTGTTGTAACCCTTAGTTTTTACGAGAATAATATCATCAACAAGGAGCTTGTAGCTAACAATAATCTTTCGGCCTACAATATGTCATTCGGCAAACGATTAGGTATGTCAATTGAGAATGGTTGGAATGTATTTGTAGATGTATTTGTATTTCTGGCAAACCTTTGGATCATCGTTCCGATTGGATTAATTATATGGCTGTTTATAAGATATTATAAAAACAAAAAAACTGCAGCCATGGTCAAAAGTTAATTACAGCACAAGCGTATAGTCACCTATTATTCTTAAGGGTTTTGATTTTATTGATTATTGAACATAACAATTAATTAATCAATACGTTCAAGTAAAAAACGCGCAATAATGTCGGTTTTTCCCTAAACATTTATATTTTTGCTGCACATTAAAACAAAACAATAAAAAAACAAATGGAATCAACAGAGAATGCCAATTCAGAAAGCCATTACTTATTAATAGTAGTAGCTATTATTATAGGATTAACCGGTGTATACATTCGCTTTGCTGATTTTCATTACAGCACCATAGTAGCTAATATTTTATTGATTATTGGTGTAGGTATAGCGCTCAAAGCTGTATTCGCTATCCTGAAATAAAGATCAAATTAAAAGATATAAAAAGAGCATCACTGTAAAACAGGATGCTCTTTTTTATTGAATCAACATTTTAGCCTTTTATTTCGGTTTGTAATTGGCTTCATTTAAAATCTTTTGTGCATCTGTTGATGCCATTAACTGTGGCAGAGTAACTTCCGGATGTTTTTCCATGTATTTGCGCACAATTTGCCATCCCGTCCAAACAGCAAGTTTCGGTGCTGATTCATTTTTTTCGCCTAAACCGGGGGTAAAAGGCGCTTCGGTTAAGTACTTCTGTAATTTCAAATAATCGGTTTCATAAAGCAGGTTCTCATTTAAAAAATATGCCCATATGCTTGATTCAAACTGCTGGCACCATTTCAACTGCGCGCCGGTGTAACCTATTTTTGTAGTATCGTTCAAATCAGGCATTATCTGATCCATATAATACATAATCTTTCCGTTATAAATCATTTTTGAAAGCAGCGTTTTACTGCTGTCGCCCTCCGGAAACATATCTTCGCGGGCCATACCCTCGATAACACGCGGGGTTATATTTAATGCGTTAAAGTTGCGTGATAAATAGTGAGGGAAGTTTTTTGTAAGTGCCGGATAAAACCTGGAGTTCTCGCCCAAAAATAAATCAAGCCCTATTCCTACATAGCTATCGCCAACGGTGGTTTGTGCTTCGAAGCCCGAAAAGAAAGCATAAACTTTAGGCAATTTTTTATCCGGGAAATAATATTTGATATGCCTGAAGGCGTCGGTTAAGTCGGCCTGTGGTTTTTCAATGTTTGGGTAAACCGAATCAACATCGTGTTTAAGATCATTATAAGCAGATGTGGCAAAAACCTGACGTAACAGATTAAAGTATGCAGTATCTTTGGTACTAATATCCTGATCCTGTATTAACAGGGCAACATAATCCTGGTAAAACGCACCATATTTTTTTTGCAGATATGCAGCCCGTGGCGCCATTGGCCCGGTTCTTAGCGAATCAAATTCTTTATCAAAGCGTTCAATTTTTACATCAACAGGGATATTACTAACATCAACCTTTTTACTATGCCCGCAGGCGGCAAGTAGCAAGCTGATTAAAAAAAATAAATAAATTTGTTTGGTTTTGTTCAAAATGATCATTTTTCAACGCTTTGGGCAAAATTAATTTTTTATTTGAGTTAAACACCCTAAACTTAGCATTTCAACCGTTAGTTTAGGAATCTGAACAAAAATTTATAACTATAATGAAGATCGCGTTAGCACAGCTTAACTATCATATTGGGAATTTTGAATCAAACACTGCTAAAATAATTGATCATATTAAAATTGCACGTAAAAATGGCGCCGATTTGGTGGTTTTTGCCGAGCTATGTGTATGCGGCTATCCATCGCGTGATTTTTTAGAGTTTGATGAATTTATAGACCTATGCGAATCATCGGCACAAAAAATAGCAGCCGAGTGTACTGATATTGCCTGTATAATAGGCTTGCCTACTCCTAATGATAAAAACGAGGGTAAAGAATTGTTCAACTCAGCCTATTTTATTGAAAATGTGAAAGTAAAGGCCGTTGCTCATAAAGCGCTGCTGCCTAATTATGATATTTTTGATGAGTACCGTTATTTTGAGCCATCAACAGAATTTAGCTGCATTGATTTTAAAGGTCATCGCATTGCATTAACTATTTGCGAGGACTTATGGAACACTATTGAAAATCCCTTGTACATAACCCGGCCAATGGACATATTAATAGAGCAACGGCCCGATCTGATGATTAACATTGCGGCTTCGCCTTTTTCCTATAACCGTGATGAAGACAGAACTGAAATTTTGAGCGATAATGCCAAACGTTATAAGCTTCCTTTGCTTTACCTTAATAATATAGGCGCTCAAACCGAGCTGATATTTGACGGTGGATCGTTGATATTTGATAACAAAGGCGAGTTGATTGATGAAATGCCTTATTTTGAGGAAAGTGTTGCTTATTACGAGTTGGATGATAATTCCAATATTACTTTCCAGCATCCAACAACACTAAAAAATGAAAGGCTAAGTGATATTGCTAAAATTCACCAGGCTATTATACTTGGCATTCGCGATTATTTTTATAAATCAGGCTTTAAGCAGGCCATTCTTGGTTTATCAGGCGGTATAGATTCGGCCGTGGTATGTGCACTGGCTGCCGAAGCATTGGGCGCCCAAAATGTAATGGCTGTATTGCTTCCTTCCCGCTTTTCAAGTGACCACTCTATTAAAGATGCCGAAGACCTGGTAAAAAACCTGGGCTGTATGCACGAGACTATTGCCATAAAAGATATTACTGATGCTTTTGAAGCAACGTTAAGTCCGCAATTTAAAGGCCTGCCCTTTAACATTGCCGAAGAAAATTTACAATCGCGCAGCCGGGCTGTAGTCTTAATGGCCATGTGTAATAAATTTGGTTACATTTTGCTTAATACATCTAATAAAAGTGAAGCTGCCGTGGGCTACGGAACATTATATGGCGATATGTGCGGTGGTATTTCTGTAATAGGCGATGTTTATAAAACACAGGTTTTCGAGCTGGCGCGATATATTAACCGCGACAAAGAAATTATCCCTGAAAACTCAATTGTAAAACCGCCATCTGCCGAATTAAGACCAAATCAAAAAGATACAGACTCATTACCGGAATACGACATACTCGACAAAATAATTGCCGAATACGTGGAGGGCCGTTCATCATCAGCAACCATAATAAAAATGGGCTATGACGAAAAAACAGTGCGACGTGTGATAAGGCTTATTAACCTTGCGGAGCATAAAAGATATCAAACCCCACCTATTTTACGCGTATCACCAAAAGCATTCGGAATGGGCAGGCGTATGCCAATAGTAGGCAAGTATTTATCGTAACCGACATGATTTTTTAATTTTTAAATATTACATTTAGTAATTAAACCTTTTTACTTTTAAGAGTCTAATGACAAGGATTATACAAATGAAAACTAACCATATGAAAAGGTCAATCTATTTAGCAATAACCGCCCTGATGATTTCGGGCCTTTCTGCATGTACCAGCTACAATTATTACACCGCTGCCATAAACAAAACCAATATGAGCGGCTATCATTCTTTTGCATGGATGCCACAGGGAAATAAGGACGATAAAAAAATGGCTGGAAGCGCGGCTGATGCCAAAATAAAGGATGCAGCTACAACTGAATTGGTAGCAAAAGGATTACAATTAAGCCAGAAAAATCCGGATCTGGTGATAAACTATACGGCAATTGTTGGCCGCGGTACACGTACCAATTATTATAGCCCGTATTATGGTGGCTACCCTGGCTGGGGTTGGGGCTTTGGTGGAGGATGGGGTTACGGCGGGGGCTGGGGTGGATATTACAGACCCTACTATAACTATTATGGTGCTCCATTTGCCTATTACGGAGGTATAACCTATGCTGAAAAGGAACATTACAGAGAAGGTACGCTAATAATTGACCTTATAGACACCCACACACGTAAAATAGTTTGGAGAGGTTTTGGTGTTGGCGAAGTACACAAAGACCCACAGAAAGATATTGACGATTTGCCGAAAGTTGTAAATGGAATACTTAATCAATTACAAGTTGAGCCATCAAGAGCATATTATAAAACAAGTGCTTCTATATAAATAGAAGCACCCGTTACTAAATAAAATTAAGATTATTGGATCCCTTCTGTATTACGCAGGGGGGATTTTTGTTTGCGGTTTAATTGAAATACTGCAAATACAATTGCAATAGCTGCAAGTACCCATACCCATGTATCAAGAGGGCAGGTATTACTAAATGGATCAGGACCTTCACAGGGAAGATTACTATTCTGAGCCATGGATAGCAATGGAAATAAAAGCAAGCCGCCTGATAAAGCGATAACAGAAACTACTTTTTTAAAAGAATTCAACCAAATTACTCTGCTTTTATCCATTTTTATTATAATTAATTAGTTTTTACAAATTTAGAATTTCCTATCAGATTTCCATTATTATCTTTTATCTGTATAATATAAGTACCTGGTGAATATTGTGTTACATCCTCGGTCCAACTGGCCCCGGTAACAGATGTCTGTGTCATTAGTTTCCCTGACGAATTGTAAATATTAGCCTTATACGAAGACGTAACAGAAGAAGTTGTAGATAAATTTATACTAATTAATTCTTTTGCTGGATTTGGGTATACGCTAAGAGAGCCATTACCTGTTGACGGACTATAAATTATGGTAATTGGCGATGAATAAGTTATACTACCGGTTATACCCGATTGCTGTAAACGATAGGTATTATTGCCCGTTACAGGATTATGATCGGTAAATGAATATGAACCGCTGCTATTGCTCTGCTGACTATTTAACTGGCTATATTGGGTACCATTAAGTTTTTGCAATACAAAGCCGGTATAATTAGCTTCATTTTCTGTTTTCCATGTCAATTGTACAGCACTGCTTGCCTTTTGTGCGGCAAAGTTCAACAGCGCATAAGCCGGCAACGGGCGTGGGTGGATTGATAGTTCGAAACGTGAGCCTCCAAAAGAAGAAGTATCGCTTTTATAAATATTAAATGCATATGACCCGTAACGGCGCATATCCAATGAATCATTTTTATAATGGTCTATCAGAAAGATATCATATAAGGTGTCTATATTACGAATACCTTCAATATTTAAATGATAAATACCGTCGGTTGTGGCGTTGGCATATAGTTTCACATTGATGCCCGCTGTATAATCGGGCTGGTGATTTACTGCCGTCTGAACACCGTCTGAGGTATAGCTTGACATATAAACTTTTGGAGAAGCTCCATCTAATTCTTTAGCATCGCCCGTTTTAAAGGTTGATACCCAGTCACTCCTGAAATAAATACCACAGTAATGATAAGTTGCACTATCCTGCACCATCTTCATATACAAGCCTGTTAACGGCTGATCTGTTTGTTTAGGGATACCTAATAATAATGAAGAGCCTGTTGGCTGTTGCGTTGGCGCCTTTTCACCTTCCTGAAACGTAAATGTTTGGCCGCCACTTTTGGCATGCACCAAAAACCCCTGACCGCTAACTATATAGGCTGGTGACGGTGATGAATTTCCAGTAGCGGTGTAAACGTTATAGCCCGTACTGCTTGAGGTATTATCGCTTAATACGTAAATATTATCAATAGCACTGCCATTATCAGTAAATATCTGCGCCAGGTTCAGCGTACTTGGATAAGGATTTCCTAACATATTAAAACCCTGGTAGGTATCTGCAGCGCCACTTGTAGGCGTTGTAAAAGACAATTGCCCGCTTGTACCCGCAGCTGTTCCATTATTGGGTGTATACCATAAATAAACAGTAACATTTTGCTGGTTAATAAAACCTATGTTAGTAATTGTTGCGGAGCTAATCGGACCAGCCGCGTTGGATATCGTATTCGGGCCGACAAAATAATCTATAAAACCATTCCCTACCGGTATGGGTAAATTACTTGGTGTAGTATAACTAGCCCCATTAACCGGTTTTGCGGTACTTACCATGTTCACCGTGGTAGGTACAGGTGTACCGCCACCACTGTTAATGGCAGAAATACCAACATTTTTTCCGGACGTAAATGCCGTATTGCTGGTTTTTAATGCTTCGTTATAAAAATATAGAATAGGATTGGTGGTAGGTACAGTAAATCCCCCAGCTGTACCGCCCGGGCCACCTGTAAAAATCCCATTATAGGTGGTGCCGTTGGCGGTTGCGCTTTTATTCAGATAATATAGGCTGATATAATTTAGTGTACTGCTGCTGGTTGCCGACGCTGCTTTGGTACAGTTTACCGGCGATGACAATAAACGGTAGCTGCTATAATTTGAATTAGTGCCTGTTATATAACGCTGTACATTAAACACGCCATTTAAAACAGCCCCGGAAGTTACCGGCCCAACTGTAGCAGAACCCGTATTGTCGGACATTAAAGTAAACGTCCCGCTCTTATTTGTTACGGACGCATTAGCGCTCGTCATATAAAGTATAGTCTGGGTTCCCCATGTAAAATTATCAGCATTTGCTACGGTATTTTGCCCACCATTTTCAAGAGTAATAGTACAAGCTGTGCCGGTTACACCCACATTAAATGTCCCTGTGTTTGAATTGATAATATTAGCGCCGGGGCTTTGACTGGAATTTAAATCAAATGTAGTTGTATTGGCCGTAAATGTGCCAGAATTAGCTATAGATGCACCCTGCGCGCTCAATGTAAAACCACATGAATTAGTTGTAAATGTGCCGCCGCTATTGTTGGTAAAAACACCACCAGAGCCGCCTACTTGCGTGTTGAACGTACAGTTTGTAGCTGTAAAGATTGCCGAGTTGTTAAGGTTAGCTGTGTTTATACCCAGCGTAATAGTAGACCCTGAAATTTGGATGCTGCCTGCATTGTTATTAATGGTAGAGCCCGAATTTCCGTTTAACACAAAATTGGAGTTCCCACTTGCCTGAACACTACCTGAATTATTAAACTGGCATGTTCCGCCGCTTAAAGTAAATGGGCAAACTGACATTTGTATAGTACCTGTTGAACTGTTGCTAAAAATCCCATTTTGGCCAGACATAGTAACCGGGGTGGAAGTAGCTATATAGTTTCCATTATTAATTAACGTATCCGGGTTCGATGTCATTTTGATAGTGCATGCAATAAGTGTTAAGTTCCCTCCTACATCATTCAGAATTTTATCATTTGAGCCGCTTACATTAAACAAAGTTGAAGTAGCATTTGTTGCGCCGGTAAATTTGATATTACAAGGATTACCAGATAACGCAACTGTTGACGATGTAAAACTTGTGCTGCCAGCACTCAAATAGGCCGACGGACTGCCTGACACATTTAGCTGCGACGAAGCACCAGTAAAAGTTACACTAGCACCCGAATTGTTATTAAAAACAATATGATTTGCCAAACCAACAGCTCCACTAAAAGTCATCGATCCGCCGCTGCTATTGGTAATGGCGGTAATTACAGATCCTGGATCGCTGGTAGATACTGTACCACCTACAGAAATGGTACCCTTATTTACAAAAAGAGCTGAATATGGGTTAGATGCATCAATACTTAAATTTGCGCTAAATGTTATAGTATTACCCGCACCAACAGTAAAAGTATTAGCTGAACTGCTTTGCGTATAAATTTCTGCCAGTCCGGCACAGGTTGTGGTACCACTGCCATTCCAGGTTACGTTAGATGACGAGTGCGCTTGAAATAAACCTATTGTATTCCCGGCAGCATCAGTTTCTATAGTAGACGACATAACTGAACCGGGAGATGACGCTTGCAATAAACCGCTCAAGGTAAGCTGCCCTACTAAAGTAAGGGTATTATTACCACTTAATGTTATTGATGCTGCGGTTAATGACGCCGTTGCATTCGAGGTAAGTTTTGCCCCTGTATTTAATGATATGGCACTGGTTCCAACAACATCACCCGGGCCTAACAGGCTAAGGGTTGACGAGGTGCCCAACGTAACAGTGGTGGTAATACCCAATGTCATGCCGGAGGCCAATGTTAACGTCACCGGCGAATTATTTGCAAGGGTGAGCGTGGCGATTGAGCCCTGTGGCAATGCCGCCACACTCACACTTACAGCAGAAGTGTTAACAAAACTTACAATATCGGTATTGACGAGCTGACCGGGATATGATCCTAAAGCTGTTTGGGTGGCACCGTTGAACAGCCAGTTAGTAGCTGTATTCCATGTAGAACTTGCACTGCCGTTCCATGTATAAGTATTTGCCGCCACCGCAGCATTTTCAATACTAAATATCAGGGCAAATATTATAAAACAAAAGCGTAAATATATTTTCACGATTCAATAGTTTAGCATTAATGATTAGGGAGTATATAAAAATAACATTTTCAATAAGTTACAAGTTCATTTGAACTATAAGCTATGTTACGTACTTACGATAAAAAACAACATATGGTTGCCTTTTAATTATAAATAATTAAACTTAACTACCTTATCTTCAACAAAAATAGCTAAAATAATTAAATAATAACCACTTATCAAATAGAATACCAGTTAAATTGAGTTATAAATATCATTTTAATACATAGTTAAATATATATCAATGGTTAATTTAATGATCTGAAAATTGCCCGGCAGGTGCGGAATATTAATTATAATTTGAAAATACTGGATTATTAGCTCCTGTTATTAAAATAATAAAACAGGGGTTGGTGATCGTCAACAGCCAAATCGCAGTATTTTGGGGAATATTGGCATCATTAAAAAAAAGTGCAATAAACTTTTACGGTGTATACCCCATCGATAAATATACAAGCGGCAAGAATTTTTGCAATGCAAAATGCCCTCGCCCCTGACAAAGCGGAATAGATATTACAGTTATTTTAATATTTGTGAAAATATTGGTTATCTCTATATTTTCACAAACAGGCTTTTCCCTACAACGCTATTGTCTTTGTTATTAACAACCTGAATAATATAGGTTCCTGGCACAAATGAAACTGCACTTTGATGCCATTCTGAATCGGTACAAGTGGCTGACATTACTACTGCACCCGATATATTCATTATTTTGATACCATAAGAAACAGATCCAGTTGAAGGAGCCGATGAATTGATAGTAATTGTACCGCTTGTTGAACCCGCACTGGTGCTATTTTGATTAATTATCAAATTAACCACATCCTTTACCGGATTTGGATATACGCTGATGGCGCCATCTGCTCCCGAGCGACCATAATCTATGGTAACAGGCGATGAATAAGTTATGCTACCGGTTATACCCGATTGCTGTAAACGATAGGTATTACTGCCAGTTACAGGATTATGATCAGTAAATGAATATGAACCGCTGCTATTGCTCTGCTGGCTGTTTAATTGATTATATTGAGTACCATCAAGCTTTTGCAATACAAAGCCGGTGTAGTTGGCTTCATTTTCTGTTTTCCATGTTAATTGCACTGCGCTGCTTGCCTTTTGCGCTGCAAAGTTCAACAACACATAAGCCGGCAACGGACGTGGGTGGATTGACAGTTCAAAACGTGAGCCGCCAAATGACGAGGTATCACTTTTATAAACATTAAAGGCATATGATCCGTAACGGCGCATATCGAGCGAGTCTTTTTTATAATGATCTATCAGGAAAATATCATACAGCGTGTCTATGTTACGGATACCCTCAATATTTAAATGATAGATACCATCCGTTGTGGCGTTGGCATATAGTTTTACATTGATGCCTGCTGTATAATCGGGCTGGTGGTTTACCGCTGTCTGAACACCGTCCGAAGTGTAGCTTGACATATAAACTTTTGGGGACGCACCATTTAACGTTATAGCATCGCCTGTTTTAAAGGTTGATGCCCAATCACTCCTGAAATAAATACCACAGTATTGATAGGTTGTACTATCCTGCACCATCTTCATATATAAGCCGGTTAGTGGTTGGTCTGTTTGTTTGGGAATACCTAACAATAATGAAGAACCTGTTAATTGTTGCGTCGGTGCCTTTTCACCTTCCTGAAACGTAAAGGTTTGTCCACCGCTTGTGGCATGAGCCAAAAAGCCTTGACCGCTAACTATATAGGCTGGTGACGGTGATGAATTTCCGGTAGCTGTGTAAACGTTATAGCCCGTACTGCTTGAGGTATTATCACTTAGTACATAAATATTGTCGACGCCAGTGTTATCAGTAAATACCTGTGCCAGATTCAGCGTACTTGGATAAGGATTCCCCAACATATTAAGACCACGATAGGTGTCTACTGGAGTAGCCGGTGCCGAAGGTGTTGTATAAGACAATTGCCCCGCAGTGCCGGTGGTGTTACCATTGGATGGCGTATACCATAAATAAACAGGAACATTTTGCTGGTTAATATAACCAATGTTGGTAATTGTTGCCGAGCTGATTGGCCCCGCAGGGCTGGATATCGTATTCGGGCCTACAAAATAATCTATAAAACCGTTCCCCACGGGTATGGGTAAATTGCTTGGCGTAGTATAAGTAGTCCCATTAACCGGCTTTGCAGTACTTACCATGTTCACCGTAGTAGGCATAGGTGTACCCGAACCGTTGTTAATGGCAGAAATACCAACGTTCTTTCCGGATGTAAAGGACGCATTACTGGTTTTTAATGTTTCGTTATAAAAATATAGAATAGGATTGGTGGTGGCTACACTAAAGCCACCTGCTGTACCGCCCGGCCCTCCGGTAAAAATGCCGTTATAGGTAGTGCCGTTTGCGGTTGCATTTTTATTCAGATAATATAAGCTGATGTAATTCAGCGAGCTGCTACTGGTTGCAGATGTAGCTTTGGTACAGTTTACCGGCGATGATAACAAACGGTAGCTACTAAAATTTGAACTGGTGCCTGTTATATAACGTTGCACATTGTATACACCCGACACTGATGCTGTTGAACTTAAAACACCAATTGCGGCCGAGCCTGCAGCGCCGGACATTAAGGTAAACGTACCCCCACTTGAATTTGATACGGTAACGGTGGTACCAGACGGATTAACAACAGTACCAGGCCCTAGATTAACGATACTGGTATTTGAAAAGGTGGCACTTTGCCCACCCAGATTAATTGTACATCCGGTATTTACCAATGCTGTTGAAAAAGTAGCAGTGTTTTTTATGGCGTCAGTTTGTTGATTTAAGGTTATAACCGCTGCCGAATCGAGCGTAAGTTGGGCAGAACTGGAATTAGTTAAGGTAAAAGTATTACTTCCGTTCGAAGCATCAGTTATTGTTGTACCGCTGCCATAAAATGAAGCTGCTGATCCGGAGTTAAGCATATTTACAGTCTGGCCCATAATACTGAACGTTGAACCATGGTCTCTAACCGTACCTGAATTGCTAAACGCATTTGTACTACCAGCCTGAAGGTTAAACGTTACCCCTTTTGAGTTAACTGTACCTGTATTAACCATATATGATGCATAGCCAAAATTAAAAGTAGACCCTGATAAAATACTAAGTGTTCCGTTATTGGTTAATGCTCCCTGATTATTAGTATAGTTTAAAGTAACAGCGTTAAAATAAACATTGGCGCCAGAGGCTATAGTCATGGACGCCTGATAGCCTGCTGTTATTGTTCCGGCTATTTTTGTTGTTCCGGCGCCTGCTAAAGTAAGACAAACTGCCGCGCTGCTTGGTTGATACATAGACACACCACCGGTAACATTTATTGTACTTCCAGAGCTTACACTTACTGTAATTCCGCTAACTCCCGCACTTCCACTGGTATTTATGGTTGTATTAAGCGATGCAATGGTAATATTAATGGATGAAGGCAATGTAGCAGTTACGTTAGAAACATTGAAGTTGGCGACATCTGTAGTGCCTGATTGGCCAGGGTAAGAACCCGAGGCTGTTTGGTTGGCGCCATTTAACAACCAATTTGTCGGCGTGTTCCATGTAGAAGAAGTACCACCGGCCCATGTATAGGTGTTTGCGGCAGTAGCAACACCACCAAAACCCAATAGAAAAATAAATATTATAGAACAAAAAAATAAATGTATTTTCACAACACAATAGTTAATATTAATATTTAGGGCTTTTAAATTAACTTTACAAATAATTATCAATTTTTCAATTGATTCATTATAAAATTGCCTTATTTACGGATAATTGCCCATTATAGTTTTGTTTATTTTACAAAACATCGAATTCGGCCATTTCACCAATCGTAAAATTAGCCAAAATAGTGGAAATAATAAGACCATATTCCTTAAAATACCAACATAAAACAATAATTAATAATTATTATCATAAAGTTAATAATATCTCTATGGTTAACTAAACCCTCTGGGCAATTGAGCCCGATTGCTATTAATTTAACTAAAACTACATTTTACTTATTTTCCAAAATGCCGGTTTATGCCATGAAAAGAGGCGGCGGCGGCAAAAATCCTTCAGCTTTTGTTCATTTATGTTTTACCGTAACGTGATAAAAGACTGGCCGTAATAACAAAAAGAGGTTGACATTTTGATAGAATGTCAACCTCTTTTACATTGGAGATATCGAAATTAATCCTGTTCTTTTTTTAGGTCAGAAATGACGTATTTATTTATATTTTAACAAATATGCTCTTCCCTACCAGGCTTTTATCCTTATTATTAATAACCTGTATAATATATGATCCAGGTGCCAGAGCAACAGCATTTTGATGCCATTCTACCCCTGCCGAATTGTCTGCAACAATTACTGTTCCCATAATGGTCATTACCTTCACGCTATACGAAACCGACCCGGTAGATGGGGCTAATGGATTTATAAGAATTGAACCATTGGCAGTATTTACATTTACGCTATTTTGATTAATTGTTAAATTAATCATGTCTTTTACCGGATTAGGATATACACTAAGAGCCGTAGTGGCTGTTGTTGACTGATTAAACATTATAGTTACCGGCGACGAATAAGTTATACTACCTGTTAAACCCGTTTGCTGTAAGCGATAGGTATTATTGCCTAATACGGGGATACGGTCGGTAAAAGTATACGCCCCACTTCCATTGCTTTGCTGGCTGTTCAATTGGTTATATTGGGCTCCATCAAACTTTTGCAGTACAAAGCCGGTATAATTAGCTTCATTTTGTGTTTTCCAATCTAGCTGCACGCTTTCAACTGCTTTTTGAGCAGCAAAATTCAATAGTTTGTACGGCTGTAATTGACGTGGGTGAATAGATAGTTCAAAGCGTGAACCACCGGATGATGAAGTATCGCTCTTGTAAATATTAAACGCATAGGAGCTATAACGGCGCATATCCAGCGAATCATTTTTGTAATGATCTATCAAAAAGATATTATACAATGTGTCTATATTACGAATACCCTCAACGCTTAAGGAATACAAACCATCGCTGGTAGCATCGGCATAAAGCTTCACATTGATACCTTTTGTATAATCGGGTTGATGATTTACCGCTGTTCGTACACCATCAGAGCTGAAGCTCGACATATAAACTTTTGGCGATAACCCATCCAAATCAATAGCATCTCCGACTTTAAAGGTCGATACCCAATCACTTCTGAAATAAATGCCACAGTAGTCATAATTGATGCTGTCCTGTGTCATCTTCACATATAAACCACTCAGTTGTTGGTCGGTTTGTTTAGGTGTACCCAATAATAAGGATGATCCCGTTAACTGTTGAGTGGCTGCTTTTTCTGTTTCCTGAAATGTAAGCGTTTGGCCACCGCTTTTTGCATGCACCAAAAAGCCCTGGCCGCTTGCTACATATGCAGGCGATGGCGATGAATTACCCGTTGCCGTGTATACATTATACCCCGAGCCCGATGATTTATTATCGCTCAGCACATAAACATTATCAATTCCGTTATTATCACTAAACAACTGCGACAAACTCAATGTACTTGGATAAGGATTACCCACCATATTAAAACCCTGGAATTTATCGGCAGGCCCTAAAGCTGGTGTCGGCGTTGTGAAAGATAATTGTCCGCTAGTGCCGGTGGCGGTACCATTGTTTGGCGTGTACCATAAATAAACGGTAACATTTTGCTGATTAATAAAGCCTATATTAGTTATAGTTGCTGAACTAATTGCACCCGATGGGCTGGAGAGTGTGTTGGGGCCTACAAAGTAGTCTATAAACCCGTTTCCTACCGGTATGGGTAAATTACTTGGCGCAGTATAAGAGACGGCACTCATTGTTTTGGCTGAACTCACCATATTCACCGTAGTAGGTAAAGGTACACCTGAGCCATTGTTAATTGCAGAAATACCAACATTTTTTCCGGATGTAAATGCCGTATTGCTGGTTTTTAAAATTTCATTATAAAAATATAAAATAGGGTTAACGGTGGTTGTATTGAAGCCCCCTGCGGTGCCACCTGAGCCGCCTGTATAAATTCCGTTGTAGGTGGTGCCGTTAACGGTTGCACTTTTATTGAGATAATATAAGCTGATGTAATTAAGCGTGCTGGCGCTGGTTGCGGAGGTTGCTTTGGTACAATTTACCGGCGATGACAATAAGCGATAGCTGCTATAACTTGAACTGCTGCCTGTTATATAACGTTGTACATTAAAAACACCTGCGCATGAGGCAGTTGAGCTTAATGAAGCAATTGTGGCCGAACCTGTGTTATCAGACAACAATGTAAACGTACTCCCCGAATTGTTAGTTATTACTGATGAGGCACCTGTAGGATAAATTATTGAAGAGGGATCTAAAATAAACGTACCAGAATTAGTGATTGCTGTACTGGTACCATTTAATTTGATGTAAGAGTTGGTGGTTACATCAAAAATACCTGAATTTTTGATACTCGTACCCGTAGCCGTGAGATTTATAGTCGATCCGGATGCTGTAAAAGTTCCGGTACTTGAATTGGTAATGGAAAAACCGGTGGCAGTTGAATTACCCGGAGACTGAGAATTATCCATGTCTATCTCGGAGCTTGATAAATAAAATGTGCCAGCATTTTGAATATTTTCATTTCCGCTATTTCCCAAATCAACTTCCGTATCGAATTCTATATTAATAGTTCCTGCTGCATTATTTATAAACCCATAACCGCCGCTGTAATTTGAAGTTACGTCGCTAAAAAAAGTAATTAAAATTGTACCATTATTAGTAATGGAGCTCTGATTGCCACCAATGATAATTTCTTCTAAACCACATTCAAAATTGGTGTTGGCATTCACTATAAGCTTTGAAGTGCCGCCAGCCGGGCCGATATTTACGTTTCCACCCAATGCCGTAAAATAGCTTGCGGTTGTTCCATTGGTTGTAAGTGTTAAGCTCGCGTTGTTTCCATTTGTTGGCCCCACTGTTAAACTGGTTGTCGAAAAAGTGATCCCACTATTTATGGTAATAGTGGTGGTGATGGCATCATTAACGGTAATTTGGTTTATGGTATTGGGGATATTTGTTGTTACAGCCGGGTTATTAATCGTAATTGCATTAAAAACCACATTATCGGTATTTGAAGAATTTTGGCCCGGATAATAAACGCCGCCACCTGCAGTTTGATTAAATGCCGATCCGTTTAACTTCCAGTTAGCCACGTTAGTCCATGCCGTGCTGGTACCGCCGCTCCATGTATAAGTGTTAGTTGCAGCATTGGCTGGGTTGCTAACACAAAAAATAAAGGCAAAAATTAACGAGCAAAAAAGTAAGGGTATTTTCAAAGCGCAATAGTTTAAGGTTAATAATCAGGTACTTAAATAAACCCTTCGCAGTAAGTTGTCAACTTAACATTTCCAACGGCTTGCAAATTGATTTCTTTACGATAAATATTAGTTATAAGTTGCTATAAATTGAATATTTAGAAAATAATTAATTTATTAACGTAATATCTAGCAATAGGCCGTTAACATATTAATTAATATTTAATATATTATTAATTAATACAATCCTTAATAATTAATTAATTTTCCTAAAAATTATCAAGTTCATTTCCTCGTCAACCTATAAAAGATTAAAGGCTGCGTCCGCCGACAAGTACAATGTTTAGTAATTATATTGCCATATTCCCCGTTCATTTAATGCATTGGCGCGTACAAACCTTATCTTAGATTAAATATCTTTATCCACATGAATTTACAGAAAATCACATTCGGTAACGGCTGCTTTTGGTGTACCGAGGCTATATTTGAAACAGTTAAAGGAGTTAAGAGTGTAGCTTCGGGCTATATGGGCGGGCATACCAAAAGTCCTACCTACAAAGAAGTTTGTAATGGAACAACCGGCCACGCAGAAGTACTTCAGTTATTATATGACGCCGACGAAATCTCATTTGATGAGCTGCTGCTTATATTCTTCAAAACTCATAACCCAACTACCTTAAACAGGCAGGGAAATGATGTTGGCACGCAATACAGATCTGCCATTTTTTATGAAAATGACGAGCAAAAACAACAAGCAGAAGCAATGATAAAAAGGCTGACAGAAGAAGAAGTTTACGATAAGCCGATTGTTACTGAAATTACCCCTGCAAGCGAATTTTATAAAGCAGAAGATTATCATCAAAATTATTTTGCCAACAATCCGCAAAACCCTTATTGTGCAGCTGTTATACAACCCAAACTTTATAAGTTTGCAAAGGATTTTACTGAAAAAATAAAACCGGAGCTATTATAACGAGAAACAAAAAACCATAAAAAATGCCGGCATCTTAAATAGATGCCGGCATTTTTTATTCTGGAATTGATTTGCTATATCTTAATAAACACTCCTTTTCCAACCAGGCTTTTATCTGCGTTGTTAATTACCTGTATAATATAAGGACCTGGAATAAGCCCGGCAGCACTGTGATGCCAATCAGCTTCGTCAGATGTATCTGATATCAGGACTGAGCCGGTAATACTCATTATTTTTATTTGATAGTTAGTTGATTTTATTGAAAATACCGATTGCCCCAAATTCAATAATTGATTACCATTTGAATTTTCATTGGTGCCATTTTTGTTAATCGTTAAGTTAATGACATCTTTTACCGGATTTGGGTATACACTGATTGAGCCTTCCCCACCGGCAGGCGTATACATTACCGCGATCGGGGCCGAGTAACTTGTATCGCCGGTTATACCGGTTTGCTTCAGGCGGTAGGTGTTATTACCCATAACCGGATGACGATCAATATAACTATAGGTACCACTACCGTCGCTTTGCACACTGTGTAATTGATTAAATTGTGTACCATCGGCTTTTTGTAACACAAAGCCAATATAATTTGCTTCATTATTTGTTTTCCAGGTTAGTTGCACACCATCGCTTACTTTCTGCGCTGTAAAACTTACCAATTGGTAAGGAGGTGACGGCCGTAAACGTATAGACAATTCAAACCGCGAACCACCAAAGGATGATGAATCACTTTTACTAATATTAAAAGCATAGGAACCTGTGTGACGAATATTTACTGAGTCCTTTTGGTAATGATCTAAAAGAAAAATATCATATAAGGTATCAATGTTACGTATTCCTTCTATAGTTAAACTGTATGCTCCATCAGTATTGGCATTAGCATATAGTTTTACATTAATGCCTTTGGTATAATCAGGCTGGTGATTCACCGATAAACGTGCACCATCAGAACTAAAGCTGGACATATAAACCTTTGGCGACAATCCATCCAGATCAATTGCATCACCGGCTTTAAATGTCGATACCCAATCGCTCCTGAAATAAATTCCACAATAATCAAATGCCACGCTATCCTGAACCATCTTCATATACAATCCGGCTAAAGGCTGTTCAGTTTGTTTAGCGGTTCCTAATAATAATGATGATCCGGTTAATTGTTGGGTAGGTACTTTTTCTCCTTCCTGAAATATAAGGGTTTGTCCGCCACTTTTTGCGTGTGCCTGAAAGCCCTGTCCGCTCACTACATATGCTGGTGAAGGTGATGAATTTCCAGTAGCAGTATAAGTATTATACTCCTGACCACCGGGATTGTAGTCACTCAACACATAAATATTATCAATGCCAGGGTTATCTGTAAAAACCTGAGCCAAGCTTATAGTACTTGGGTAAGGATTGCCCACCATGTTAAAGCCCTGGAACTTATCTGCAACGCCGCTTGCCGGCGTGGCATATGATAACTGCCCGGCGGTACCTGCACCAGTTCCATTGGCCGGGGTGTACCATAAATAAACCTTTACATTTTGCTGGTTAATGAAGCCCACATTGGTAATAGTTGCCGAGCTAATAGGTGATGAGGGATTGGCTATAGTATTGGGGCCAATAAAATAATCGATATAACCATTACCTACTGGTATATTAACACCACTCGGCGCCGAATAGGCCGCACCACCATTGGCAAGCGTAGCGGTACTGATGGTATTCACGTCAGTAGCAGAACTACTGGTTATATCCATCGATGAAATACCCACATTTTTACCCGAAATAAATGAGGTATTGCTTGTTTTTAAAGTTTCGTTATATATATAAATAATTGGATTTGCGGTTGCGATATTAAAGCCACCCGCAACGCCTCCCGGTCCGCCGGTATAAACACCATTATAAGTTACACCACCAACGGTTGAACTTTTATTTAAATGATATAAGCTAATGTAATTTGTAGGTCCTGAAGTTGGACTTATATTATTTACCGGCGATGACAGTAAGCGATAACTGACATAGTTTGAATTTGTACCCGTTATATAACGCTGTACATTTACATTGCCGGTAATGCTGCAAGTAGATGGTATTATCCCCACCGCTGAAGTTGAACTTGTACTCGACATTAAAGTTAAGTATGCCGCCCCACCCGCTGTAGTTGAGCCTGCAACAAGCTGCGCATCATTCGCCATGGTCAATACGCCGATTGGCGAAACTGCAAAATTGCCAACGCCGGGGCTTATTGTTGATACACTACTGGTAGTTGTACCGTTAAAAGTTACGTTATTAAATGTGGTTCCGGCTGTACTGTTGTCTACTAATGTTTGTGCGCTTTTACCATCAAAATAAACCGTGCCCGAGCTGGCTGTAAAAGCTCCGCCCGCGCTGTTGGTATAGTTACCGCCAACCGTAAGTGACCCGGACGACATAGTTAAATTACCCGAATTACTCAAATTGGCATCAATAGTGATACTGCCGTTTCCGGCAGTAAGATTTGAAGTATTTGTTACACTGCCGCCAACCTCCAGAATACCCGATGAAAGATTCATAGTACCTGAATTTGCAACGTTACCCGATATTGCGGTGCTGCCTGCTCCCCCCGTAACGGTTGAAGTGTTATTCCAGTTACCGCCTACCGAGGTATTGGTTGCACTGGCACCAGCCGGGCTAAAAGTAACCGGACTATAGGTATCAAGATCGCCTGCTACTTTTAAGGCGCCTACCGTACTGCCGCCCACTGTTGCTATACCTGTACCCTGAACAATAAGATTGTCGTAACTTGTTTTAGAAGTATCTATAGTACCACCACCTGTACCAAAGCCAGCAGTTGCAGTGGTAGTAATATTAGGACTGTTTGCGGTATAGGTAACATATCCTGTACCTCCATGGTCGCCATAAAAGTTTACAGAAGCTTTTGGTGTAGGTATGGTTCCAACCGGGTTGGCATTAGATAGATACAGATGCGGGGTGGTGGCTGCGCCAGTGGCTTGCGTAATGGTATTTATAGTAAAATATGAGGCATTCGTTTGCGTAATTGATGAGCTTATAGCAGCAAAGCTTATAACGCCCGACAAATACATGTTACCGTTTTCCAACCTGAATCCCGAGCCATTTTGAATATTGGCATTTGATGTGATGGTAATATTTCCGTTAACATAAAGATTGGCAATATCATCCATCATATAATTCTGATGTCCGCTTGTGCTGTTGCCGCTTCCCAGGTTCAGACTGGTACATGTTATGGTACCAGTACCCTGAAAATAATCATAGATAGTTTTACTGCCTGAGTTGGTGTTTATATCCTGGGTAATGCTACCAACAGTTAGCGTACCAACGTTTACCGTTAAAGTAGTACCAACTTCAATACCGCCACCAAACTCAATGGATGCTATTGTTAAACTTGTACTTAATGTGGGTTGATTTGTATAACTGGAGCCGCTAACGCCAAAATCCACAATATCTGTGGTTCTGCCGCCCGACCCGGGGTAATTTGTTGTTGAACCATCGCTGGCTGTCCAGTTACTTGCCAATTCCCAGGTTGTGCTTGACGACCCTTTCCAATTAAACGTGATAGCCGCGGCTTCAGCGTGAATTGAAAATCCGAACCCGATAAGAAGGGTTAATAAAAGACGATTTGCCATAGTTAAATAGAATTAACTGAGGCCCTATCCTTTTGTTCATCAAATAATTTATCTGCTCAAATCAAACTTTCGGCGATGCATTAAAATTGTTTTTAAAGCATCGATAACACTTGGGTCGAAATTATAATTTCGACCATATTGCTTATACGTAAAACTAATAAAACAGGTTACCCTGAAAACAACTTTCTTGTGTAACAAAATCAGAGGCTTTTTGTTACACAAGAAAGAACCTTTCGCCGCATTATCAGTAACTTATAAATCTACTTTTATATTTTAACAAACATGCTTTTGCCTATCAAACTTTTGTCATTATTGTTAATTACCTGTATAATATATGGCCCCGGAGCAAGTGAAACAGCATTCTGATGCCAGTCAGCATCGGTTGAGTTGTTTGACATTACTACAGTGCCCGTGATAGTCATTATTTTAATACCATATGAAACTGAACCGACAGGGAATGATGGCCCGTTTATACCAATTAACTGATTGCCATTTGCATTTTGATTACTCCGGTTTATTGTCAAATTAATTACGTCTTTTACCGGGTTTGGGTACACACATATCGATTCATTTGTTCCTGCCTGATCATACGTAATGGTTACCGGCGATGAATAACTTATATTACCGGTTATTCCCGATTGTTGTAACCGATAAGTATTGTTTCCTCTTATTGGATTATGATCTGTAAATGTATAGGTGCCACTGCCATTACTTTGCAGGCTGTATAATTGAATATACTGTTTATCATCTTGTTTTTGCAGTACAAAGCCTGTGTAATTGGCTTCGCTTTCTGTTTTCCAGGTTAATTGTATACCATCCCTTACTTTTTGCCCCGTAAAACTCAACAACTTGTAAGGCGGTAATGGCCGCGGATGAATTGATAGCTCAAAGCGCGAACCACCAAATGATGAAGTATCGCTTTTATAAATGTTAAACGTATACGATCCATAGCGACGCATATCCAACGAGTCGTTTTTATAATGATCTATCAGGAAAATATCATAAAGCGTATCTATGTTACGGATGCCTTCCGTATTTAACATGTAAATTCCATCAACAGCGGCATTGGCATATACCTTTACCTTGATACCTTTTCTGTAATCTGGCTGTAGGTTAACGGCAGCACGTACTCCATCAGAAGTATAACTTGACATATAAACCTTTTGAGATGAAGTATTTAAATCGGCTGCATCACCGGCATTAAATATTGACGCCCAACCCTTCCGGAAATATATACCGCAATAGGCATGGGTCACACTATCCTTCACCATCTTCATATATAATCCTGATAATGGCTGGGTATTTAACGAAGGCAGATCCTTGTATAATGATAATAAGAGGTTTGAGCCGGTCAATTGCTGCGTTGGGGCTTTCTCGCTCTCTTTAAAAATAAGCGTTTTAGCTCCCCCCGTTACCTTAGCCAAAAAACCTTGCCCACTCACTATATAAGCGGGACTAGGCGACGAACTCGCTCCAACAGATGTATAAGCATTATACTCCTGTCCGCCAGGATTATAGTTACTTAAAACGTAGATACTGCCGATACCACCATTATCAGAAAAAACAGATAGCAAACTAAGCGTACTGGGATATGGGTTACCTACCATGTTATAACCTTGATAAGTATCAGCCGGCCCACTTGCCGGTGTAGAATAAGATAATTGGCCCGCTGAGCCTGTTCCTGTACCGTTCCCTGGTGTGTACCATAAATAAACCTGCACATTTTGTTGGTTAATAAACCCCACATTAGTAATAACAGCATTGCTGATTGGCCCCGAGGGGGTACTTATAGTATTAGGACCTACAAAATAATCGATGTAGCCATTCCCGGCAGGTATATTAATACCGCTAGCTCCCGAATAGGCCACTCCGCCAACTGTGGTGGCTGTACTTACAGTGGTTACGTCGGTAGCGGCACTACTTGTTATATCTATTGCAGATATACCTACATTTTTACCTGAAGTAAACGCTGTATTGCTTGTTTTTAAAGTTTCATTATAAAGGTAGATGATGGGATTATTTGTTCTGATGTTAAAACCACCAGCTGTGCCTCCGGGGCCACCTGTATAAACGCCGTTATAGGTTATCCCGCCGGCCGTGATACTTCTATTTAAATTATATAAACTGATATAATTACCCGCAGCCGACGTAGGGCTAACTGTATTTACCGGCGATGATAATAAACGATAACTAACATAATTTGAATTTGTGCCAGTTATAAAGCGCTGCACGTTTACATTCCCTTTAATAATACATGTACTTGGTATATTAGCAACTGCCGCACTTGAATTGGCATTTGACAGCAAAGTTAAATACGCTGCGCCACCGGCAGTAGTGGTGCCTGCTATCAACGTTGCATTATTCGCCATGGTTAAAACACCGGTAGTAGAAATTGCAAAATTGCCGGTGCCTGCATTTATGGTTGATATACTACTTGCAGACGTACCATTGAAAGTTACGTTGTTAAACGTAGTACCGGCGGTACTATTATCAACAAGCGTTTGCGCCGCAGAGCCATTGAAAATAGTAGTGCCGGTACTTTGAGTATAAATACCCCCGGAATTATTAGTGTAATTAGTGGCTATAGATAAATTGCCCGAACCCAAATTGATGGTACCACCCGAATTATTACTTATAGAGCCTGCTACAGTAATATTTCCGGAACCTTGAGTAGTACTGCAACTATTTGTCCAATTACCACCAACAGTTACTACGGTATTATGACTATTGAATAAAACCGTTGTAAGCGGCGTAGCAGCCGTCGCCGACGTTGTTAAATTGGCGGCAACGGATAAGGTACCAGCATCTGTTGTTTTTGCACCAGAAGTGGTTAGCACTAAATTTTGATAAGTTTGAGGACTCGAACTAAGTATGGTACTTGTATTGGTATATACTTCCTGACTGCCAGTGCCATTGTAAGATACTGTACAAGTACCCGTTCCGCCTGTATTATTATAAAAATTCATAGAACCAGCTACACTGGCAGAATTTATAGCATTGGCATTTGTAAGCTGCAAAACAGGTGTCAAGGCAGAGCCGGTAGGCATATCAATACTAAATGTTGGGGTGGAATTTCCTGTCAATATGATCCCTTGGGTTGTATTGACAGTTTGTATTGTACCACTAATTGAAGTAATGCCTCCTTGTAAAGAAAAAGTTGCATTATCAAAGCCAATTGCTATTATAAGTGGTATAACACTGGTGCCCTGTGTAGTTGAATTAACTACTACATTACCCCCGACGCTAAAATTCGAAATAGTTGAAACGAATATAAGATTATTGGTACTCAATAAACTCACAGCAAGAAAAACGTTAGAATTACCCACTGTTAACGAACCGCAAGTAATAGTACCGGCACCAGCAACGGTCGTTGTAAAAGTACTGGTGGAAAGCGCAGAAAGAACGACACTGCTTGAGTTTTGTGTAATATTGCCGCTTACTGCAAGTGTAAAGCCACTATTTACTGTAAGTGTTATAACATTAGTAGTTGTGCCAAGTACAATGAGTCCGTTTGCACCAAATACAAGGCCTGTAATCCCTGATACCGATGAATTTATGACAGGCTGGTTATTAAAACCAACTGTTACCCCAATTTGCGCTGTAGAACCAGTCCCAGGAACGCCATTAGACCAATTAAGCGGGTTAGACCAATCACTGCTTGTTCCCCCCGTCCAATTTGTCGCGGCCGCTGAAACAAATCCTACATTAATAAAAAGAATTAAGACGCAAAGCGCTAATTTGATTAATTCCGATCGGCAATTACGTAAGAAACATTTCATAACAAATACTTATAGGTTAAATATTGCCTGAGCTTCTATAAATGTTATTTTCCCTTCATTAATATCCGGAGAATAGTATTACAAAAGCCACTAAGGTTTAGGTTTAAAATATTTAACATATTAAGCAAAAAGAAATGATTGCTTTTTAATTTACACTCTTCAATAAAAACAATTTCAATCAAACAAAAAACTCAAACTACTTAATATCAATACTTAATATTTGTAATTATGTTATAAGTTGTCTTTATTGTTTAAATTAAATTTGGAAACCAGTTTACAAATTGCTTTTTATAGGAAATACTTTATTTACTAAAAATAAATAATTTAATTTATAAATAATAATAAATAAGTAAAAAAATCAAGCGATAGAAAACCGCTTTGAAACAACGCAGAAGGGCATAAAAAAGAAACAGGGGTTAACAAATAGTAAATATTTGCTAACCCCTGAGTTAATGGAGTGAAAAAAGAGCAGCTTTCGTTTAAATATGTATTGCTCTGTTGCCTGTTGCTGCAAGGCAAGCTTCGCGCATAGCTTCGGTGTAAGTAGGATGTGCATGGCTCATTCGCGAAATATCTTCGGCTGACGCACGATATTCCATAGCAACAACGGCCTCTGCAATCATGTCGGCAGCACGCGGACCAATCATGTGTACGCCTAAAATTTCGTCGGTATTAGCATCAGCTAATACTTTTACAAAGCCATCTAAATCGCCGCTGGCACGGGCACGGCCACTTGCCTTGAATGGGAATGATCCGGTTTTATATTTTACTCCCGCTGCTTTTAATTGCTCTTCTGTTTGTCCAACAGCTGCAACTTCGGGCCAGGTATAAACTACACCCGGTATAAGGTTATAATCAATATGCGGTTTTTGACCAGCAATAATTTCAGCTACCAAAGTACCTTCATCTTCGGCTTTGTGAGCAAGCATAGCACCTTTAATAACATCGCCGATGGCATAAACGCCTTTAACGCTGGTTTCCAGGTGATCGTTTACCGGAATTTTACGGCCACGCTCTTCAATGGTAATACCAATTTTATCCAAACCTAAACCATCGGTATAAGCAACACGACCAACAGCCACCAGGCAATAATCGCCTTTAAGCTCTTTCTTTTCACCTTTAGGGTCGTCAAAAGTTACGGTAACCTCTTTACCTTTTACAGTTGCACCTGTTACTTTATGGCCCAGGTAAAATTCCATTCCGAGTTTTTGTAAAACCTTTTGCAATTCTTTGCCCAGGCTTTTGTCCATAGTTGGAATAATGGAATCCATAAATTCAATAACGGAAACCTTAGCACCCAGGCGCGCATAAACAGATCCCAATTCTAAACCAATAACGCCGCCACCAATTAACACAAGGTGTTTGGGCACTTCGGTAAGCGTTAATGCTTCTGTTGAGGTAATGATGCGCTTTTTATCAGTTTTGATGAAAGGCAATGCGGACGGTTTTGAACCGGTGGCGATGATCACATTTGTACCGGTTATTTCTGTTTCTGTACCATCTGCTTTTTTTATGCTGATGGTATTTTTATCTTTAAAAGAACCGACGCCGGTATGCACATCAATTTTGTTCTTTTTCATCAGGTAGGTGATACCACTGGTATTGGCATCAACAACTTCCTGCTTGCGTTTAATCATCCGGCCGAAATCAACCTTCAAATTGTCCAACCTTATACCATGATCAGTAAAAGCATGGGCAGCATTGTGATAATGTTCAGAAGAATCAAGAAGCGCTTTTGAAGGGATACAACCTACGTTAAGGCATGTACCGCCTAAAGTATTATATTTTTCAATGATAGCAGTTTTTAAACCCAATTGGGCACAACGTATAGCGGCAACGTAACCACCAGGGCCCGAACCGATAACGATAACATCATATTGCATAAGCTTGTAAATTGTTTTGGAGCACAAAGTTAAGCAATATTGAGAGCCAATAAAACTGTAAACTGATAAAGTTGACAATAGGGTTAGGAACGTTAGCCTCACCCTGCCCTCTCCAACCGCATGCCGCCTCAGCTTTAGCGGTGGCGCAAGGAGAGGGTTCTAGAAAAGAGCGAAGTTAAAGTCCTCTCCTTTGGAGAGGATTTAGGTGAAGCTAATGTCGGACGTTGTTTAAATCACCCACCAAAGACACATCTTCTAAATAAAAAACAGCATCAGCATGGCCAATATAGCCGGCAATGCTTGTATAAAAAATATCCGTTTGGATACACTGTATGCGCCGTAAAGGCCCGCAACAATTACACAAGCCAGGAAAAACGTGGATACATTACGCTGCCAGCCGACATCTGCTATAAAAAAACTCCACAAAAGGCCTGCGGCCAAAAAACCATTATAAAGTCCCTGGTTGGCGGCCATTGTTTTGGTCTCCTTAAATAAAGCCGCCGGAATATGTGTAAACACTTTTGGCCCCCGGGTTGTCCAAACAAACATTTCCAACCATAAAAAGTAAAAATGCTCGACAATAACTATTGCTATTAATATGCGTGAAATTAAATACATGTAATTGAGGTTTATATTGATTAAAAATAAGGAATAAATTAAGAATCTATCGATCTTTAGTTTTTAAATCGAATTCAGCTTTACAAAACAAATCAGCAACCATGAATCCACAAGAAATTACTATAAAATCAAGCCCGCACTCTGTAAAAGACACTATTGATAAGCTTCAGGCAGTTTTGCAAAGTAACGGGGTAACCATTTATGCCCGGATTGATCAGCAGGCCGAGTTACATAAAACCGGGCAAATTATACCACCCTTTGAATTCATTTTATTTGGCAACCCAAAATCAGGCGGCCCAATTATGATAGAAAACCCTGTAGCTGCATTGGATCTGCCTTTAAAAGTTATAGCCTGGCAGGATAATGAACAAAAAGTGTGGGTAGCTTATAATACCGCCGCTTATATTAAGGGCAGGTATTCATTATCTGATCAGGTTAGTGCACCTATTGATCTTGATCCTTTAATGGTAAAGGTACTAGGGTAGTTTCACAACCCACATCATATAAACAAAAAGCTCCGGTAAAATACCGGAGCTTTTTGTTGTTTTTCATGGGTAGATTTATGTAGAAATAAGCAAAATCAAATTTTTATGCTTCTGCCAGATGGTCACCGGTTACGGTTTGTTTTATTTTGGCTTCCAGTTCTTCCATCAATTCCGGATTATCCAGTATCAGTTGTTTCACCGCATCACGGCCCTGTCCTAAACGGGTTTCGCCGTAGCTGAACCATGACCCTGCCTTTTTTATGATGTTGTGCTCAACACCCAGGTCAATAATCTCACCGGCTTTAGATATGCCTTCGCCAAACATAATATCAAACTCAGCAATACGGAACGGAGGTGCAACTTTGTTTTTCACGATCTTTACCTTAACCCTGTTGCCCGATACTTCGTCAGAATCTTTAATTTGCGATATACGACGAACATCCAAACGCACCGAAGCGTAGAATTTAAGCGCATTACCACCGGTAGTAGTTTCAGGATTACCGAACATTACACCAATTTTTTCGCGCAGCTGGTTAATAAATATACAGCAGCATCCTGTTTTACTAATAGTACCCGTTAATTTACGTAAGGCTTGCGACATTAAACGAGCTTGTAAACCCATTTTTGAATCGCCCATTTCGCCTTCAATTTCAGCCTTGGGAACCAACGCAGCAACCGAGTCAATAACCAAAATATCAATAGCTCCCGAACGGATCAGGTTATCGGCAATTTCCAATGCCTGCTCGCCATTATCAGGTTGTGATATCAGTAAATTCTCTACATCAACGCCTAGTTTTTTGGCATAAAAACGGTCAAAAGCATGCTCAGCATCAATAAAAGCAGCAATGCCACCATTTTTTTGCGATTCGGCAATGGCATGAATAGCCAATGTTGTTTTACCTGATGATTCCGGACCATATATTTCAATAACCCGGCCTTTTGGCAAACCACCTACACCCAAAGCAATATCTAACCCTAAAGACCCTGTTGAGATCACTTCAGTTGCCTCAATTACGGTGTCACCCAGTTTCATGATAGTACCTTTTCCGTATGACTTCTCCAGCTTGTCTAAGGTTAGCTGTAATGCTTTTAATTTTTCTGCGTTGCTCATATTAAAAATTGTGTGAACAAATGTAAAATATATTATTTACAAATGCTAATATTTTTAGTAATTATTTTTATTATGTGATTGGTTTATGCGTTGATTAAGTTAATAGTAATAAGTTGAATACACAATCAAAAATTATTCACATAAAGGAAATCGCTTTTAAAATCCCCTCTCGACTTTTCCCATAGCGATGGGTTTAAAACTAAGAGTGTTCGAAACATTAAAAAAGGGTGTCATGCTGAGGCACTCGAAGCATGTGGGCAAAGGCCTCTGCGCTCACCATTCGAGTGCCTCAGGGTGACATCCCTATCATATTTCGTAATAAAACCAAGGTTTCGAACACCCTTAGTTTAAAACCCATCGCTATATCAATAATATTTCAACATTATATACTACCTAATTACTACTCACTCCTTTTCTTCAATTCTTTACTGATCTTATTCAAAGCGTTTTTCTTTTTCTGCTCTTTCACTTTCTTAAGTTTTAGCGCTTCGGCTTTTAACAGGGCTGTTTCAGTATGGGTACGCTCATAATATTTACAAAACCAACTAATGGGGCAAGTTTCGCATTTAGGGCTGCGGGCTATACAAATATAGCGCCCATGCAATATCAACCAGTGATGGGCAATAGCTAAGGTATCTTTGGGCAAAAACAGCACTAGCTGCTTTTCAACAGCCAGCGGTGTACGCGCATTGGTGGTTAAACCAATACGGTTTGATACCCTGAACACATGTGTATCAACAGCTATGGCCGGCGCATCAAACACCACCGAAGCTATTACATTGGCCGTTTTACGACCCACACCAGGCATTTTCTGTAAATCATTAATATCTGACGGCACCTCGCTATTGAAAACCTCAACCAGCATTTTTGCCATACCCACTAAATGTTTAGCCTTATTATTAGGATAGCTTACGCTGCGGATATAATTAAAAACCTCATCAGATGTTGAAGCAGCCAGAATTTCCGGCGTTGGAAAACGCTCAAATAGTGCCGGAGTAACCTGGTTTATTCGCTTATCAGTACATTGAGCGGAAAGTATTACCGCAATCAATAACTGAAATGGACTGCCATAATGCAACTCGGTAACAGCATCGGGCTGTTGCTTAGAAAAATACTCAACAAAGTGTTTGTAGCGTTCGGGTTTAGTCATTGGTCATTGGGGTCATTAGTCATTTTGCCTATGGCTGATATCTTATCGTTTTTAACTGCAATAGTCATCAATAATTAGCAAATACAAAAGAGTTTCTGATTATTTGAAACACGCCGCCTCATCAATGACTTAATGACCAATGACAAAATGACTCAATAAATAGAAATGGCTTAAAAATGGAAAGGTTCACAAATCATCAGCTATTTATAAAAAAACAGCTATGACCTGTGAACCAGTTCTGTGGTTTACTACTAACGCAGGCTTTTTGAGTAATCCAGTATTTGATGGATTGTCTGCAATTTCGGGGCTTTTTTCAAAAGATCCAGATCAGCGCGAAGTGAATGATAAAACATCAGTTCGTCGCCTTCCAAATTCTCTTGTAGCTCCTCATTCACCCTGGCTTTGTTAGTCAGTAAACTTAAAGTTGCTGTAAAGGTTTCGTCCATAAGCTTTTTGAAATTTTTAGTTTACAGATACTAAACGAAAGCTTAAATATAATATTTTATGAAGATGAAAATTAAATGAAATTTATTTTTTAGGGGATGTTTATTCGTGACAGGCTAAGTTGATTTGGTAAGTTTTATCCAATCATTCATCTGTTTAATCAAGTCACATCTTAAAACTTAATCAACCATTCCAACTTAATCAACTACTCACTAATTCTTCAAACTCAACTCTTTACTCTGCATCATTTTGCGCAAGTTATTAAGCGCATAACGCATACGGCCAAGAGCTGTGTTGATGCTAACATCTGTAATATCAGCAATTTCTTTAAAGCTCATATCGCCAAAGTGGCGCATTATCAATACCTCTTTCTGCTCGGCAGGCAACAGGTGAATCAACGATTTAAGATCTTTATAGGTTTGTTCGCGTACCATCCGGTCTTCGGTACTTTCGTCGTAATTACCTAAAACTTCAAAAATATCAAAGTCATCGCCATTGCTTATCATTGGCGCGCGTTTTTCCCGGCGAAAATGGTCAATAACCAAATTATGGGCAATACGGGTAACCCATGGTAAAAACTTACCTTCTTCATTATATTTACCTGCTTTTAAGGTATTTATAACTTTAATAAAGGTATCCTGAAAAATATCTTCAGCCAGATATTCATCCTTTACCAGCAAATAAATGGAAGTGTAAATTTTTGATTGATAGCGTCGAATCAGCTCTACCAATCCAGCTTCATCACCAGCAACATAATGATGGATTAGATCCTGATCACTTTTCAATTGAAAATCCATAGAAAAACTACTTAACTTAATTAAATAATAATATTTTATTGAGTAGAGTTTTATCTATACGTTATTTTTTAGGGGTTAAAAAAAATCTTATTCAAATAAACCAATTTATCATTAGAAAAACAAATAATATTTTCTGTCAGAAATGTTAATATTTGTTAAATAGTGCTTAAAAGCCTATTTACCGCATATAATAAGGTATATGGAGAACAATAAAATGGAGTTGCTACAGTTATGTCAGCCCATTGCAAACAAATCAAAATATTGACAAATAACTGCCTACTAATCACAAACATATTTGGATACTGCTAAATATTTTAGGATTTTTGCGTTTTGGAACGCAGCCTATAGTTTTTGGATCATTATTCATGGCCATAAACACAAAATTAGCGCTGCAACCCAACATCTTTACTACAAAATGGATCATCATTATATGCATACAATAGTTTGCTATGAACAATGATTCATGAACTCTATGAACTAAATGAAAGAAGCAGACAAAGATCCACAACGTCATATTATTATTAAAGGAGCCAGAGTTCACAACCTGAAAAACATGGACGTGGCTATACCTAAAAACAAACTGGTAGTAGTTACAGGTATGTCGGGCTCGGGTAAATCATCACTGGCTTTTGATACGCTTTATGCCGAAGGACAGCGCCGTTATGTGGAAAGTCTTTCATCGTATGCCCGTCAGTTTTTAGGGAGGATGAATAAGCCCGATGTTGATTATATTAAAGGTATAGCTCCAGCTATTGCAATTGAGCAAAAGATAATTACCTCCAATCCACGTTCAACCGTTGGCACTTCAACTGAGATTTACGATTACCTGAAACTGCTTTTCTCCCGGATAGGCAAAACTATATCGCCGATATCAGGCCAAATAGTAAAAAAAGACAATGTTACCGATGTAGTTAATTTCATTATGACGCTGCCTGATGAAACACAGGTTACCCTTTTATGCCCATTATATCCGCACAATAACCGCAGCTTAAAAGAAGAACTTGCGGTATTAATGCAAAAGGGCTTCGTACGGGTGGAATTTAGAGGCAAGCTCTCAAAAATTGAAGATTTGCTGGAAGACATGAGCATTGTTGATGATGGCTCATGGTTGATAAATGAAGTGGAAGGAGCAGAAACCGGAAAGCAAAAAGCAGAAAGCAAAAAGACAAAAGCTACAGCTAAAAAATCAAAGACAGAGAGTGACGATAACGCTTTAACCACTAATCTCCAGCCACTAACCTCTACCGTGCGCATTGTTATTGACCGTATCTCAAAAAATGAAGAAGATGAAACCATAAGCCGCTTAGGCGATTCGATACAAACTGCATTTTTTGAAGGCAAGGGCGATTGCTATGTGCGTTACCAGGAACCTGATGCTGAAAAAGAACAGGAACGTTTCTTCTGCGACAGGTTTGAGCTTGATGGTATCCGTTTTGAAGAACCTACCGCAAATTTTTTCAGTTTTAACAATCCTTATGGCGCCTGCAAAAGATGTGAAGGTTACGGAAAAGTGATTGGCATTGATGAGGACCTGGTCATTCCAGACAAAAGCAAAAGTGTTTATGAAGGCGCTATAGCCCCATGGAGGGGCGAAAAAATGCGTGAATGGAATGATCTGCTTATAAAAAATGCTTTAAAGTTCGACTTCCCGATCCATCGCCAATACAATCAGCTTACCGAACAACAACAACAGCTTTTGTGGAAAGGCAACGCCTATTTCCGCGGACTGGATGAGTTTTTTAAAGAGCTTGAAGAGCAAACCTATAAAATTCAATACCGCGTAATGTTGTCGCGCTATCGTGGCAAAACCACCTGTCCCGAGTGTAAGGGCAGCCGTTTAAGGCAAGATGCATCATATGTAAAAATAAATGGCAAATCAATAACTGATGTGGTTTTGATGGCCCTGGATAAAGCACTTGCATTTTTTAACACCATCGAACTAAATGAAACCGATGCCAAAGTGGGTAAGCGTTTATTGATGGAAATAACCAACCGCTTAGCGTTTTTAAATGATGTAGGCCTACGTTATTTAACATTAAACCGATTATCGAACACGCTATCGGGTGGTGAATCACAGCGTATTAATTTGGCTACTTCATTAGGCAGTAGTTTGGTGGGATCTATTTATGTATTGGATGAACCAAGCATTGGCTTACACCCCCGCGATACGCAACGTTTAATAAGTGTACTGAAATCACTGCGCGATGTAGGCAATACCGTTTTGGTGGTGGAGCACGAAGAAGAGATTATGAAAGCGGCCGACCATATTATTGATATTGGCCCTGAAGCGGGCACACATGGCGGTAATTTAATCTTCTCCGGTACTTATGACGAAATCATCAAAGATGACAACAGCCTTACCGGGCGTTACCTGAGTGGAAAAGAAGAAATTGCCATCCCTAAAAGTCGCCGCAAATGGAATGATTTTATTGAAATAAAAGGCGCCCGCGAAAACAATTTGAAAAATGTAAGTGCTAAATTTCCACTGGGAGTATTATCTGTAGTTACCGGTGTATCCGGTTCCGGCAAAACCAGTTTAGTAAAACGGGTATTGGCACCCGCATTACAAAAAACATTGGGTAATTATAACGGCGAACAAACCGGAACATATGATAGTATAGAGGGTGATTACCAAAAAATTGAACAGGTTGAACTGGTAGATCAAAACCCGATAGGCCGTTCGTCGCGGTCCAACCCGGTTACTTATGTTAAGGCCTGGGATGAAATCCGTAATTTATATGCTGCCCAACCGGTGTCAAAAGCGGCGGGATTAAAGCCATCAGCATTTTCGTTTAATGTGGAAGGCGGGCGTTGCGATGTTTGCCAGGGCGAGGGTGAGGTAAAGATTGAAATGCAGTTTATGGCTGATATTTTCCTTACCTGCGAAACTTGTGGTGGCAAACGTTTTAAGCAGCACATATTGGACGTTACCTATCACGAAAAGAACGTATCGGAGGTTTTAGGGATGACCATTGAGGAAGCATTGGAATTCTTTGTTAAAGAACCAAAAATCATTGCCAAAATAAAACCGTTAATGGATGTTGGATTAGGCTATGTGCAGTTAGGGCAATCATCTAATACCTTGTCTGGTGGCGAAGCGCAACGTATTAAGCTGGCATCGTTCCTGGTTAAAGGCAACAATACACATAAAACACTCTTTATTTTTGATGAGCCTACAACCGGGCTGCATTTTGCCGATATTAAAAAGCTGCTTAAATCATTTGATGCTTTGTTGGAGCATGGCAATACCATTATTGTAATTGAACACAATATGGATGTAATTAAATGTGCCGACTGGGTAATTGACATCGGCCCCGAAGGTGGCGACAATGGTGGTAAAGTAGTTTTTGAAGGAGTTCCGGAGGATTTGATTAAAGAAAAGGATTCCTATACCGGAAAGTTTCTGGAAGAACGATTCCAATAAAATATAAAAGCGTCATTGCGAGGTACGAAGCAATCTCTAAGCTATACAGAGAGGAAAGAATGGTAATGAACCTTGCATATTTGCTCTGCCTATGTAGAGATTGCTTCGTACCTCGCAATGACGCGGGGATTGTGATTTAGTAATGATATCTCACAAAAGCTTCCATCGCCTCATACTCCGCCATACCTAGCTTATCATAATAGTGCGCTGTTTCTTTTGTACGATCTTCAGCCCTCACCCAAAACTCCCTTGCATCATCACCCGGGAAAACCGGTCTGTCCTTTTGGCTTTGGTGTTTAAAGATGGCGTTTCGTTTACGGATCACTTCCTGCGGTGATAGTGGTACAGCCATTTCTATTTCGTAAATATTAAATTCCTGCCATGCCCCACGGTACATCCATACCCAGCAATCTTTTACCCAATCTTCGGTTGCTTTCAGTCGTCTTAAGGCGGCTATAATGATATTGAAACATACCAGGTGGGTACCGTTAGGATCGGCAAAGTCGCCGGCGGCAAATACCTGTTGTGGTTTTACTTTTTGTAGCAGTTCTATCGTTAAACGGATATCTTCTTCACCTGCTGTGTTCTTTTTGATCTTACCGGTTTCATAAAACGGTAAAGCCATAAAGTGGATATGGTCATCCTGTAAACCTGCATAGCGTGCACCTGAGATGGCTTCTGTTTTGCGGATAAAGCCTTTTACATCCCTTATCTCCTTGGTATCTACCTGGTTTGGTTTTTTGGTGGGGATAAAGGCCCGCATATCTTCATAAATACTTTTCAGCTTGCTGTTGTCTTCGCCTATACTTTGGCTAAAGTCTATCGCAAACTCTACGAAACGTAATACATCATCATCCCAAACCGCCGTATTGCCTGATGTTTGATAAGCTACATGCACATCATGCCCCTGGTCAACCAGGCGAATAAATGTACCGCCCATAGAGATCACATCATCATCCGGGTGTGGGGAGAATATAATTGCCCGTTTTTGTGCTGGTTGTGCTCTTTCTGGCCTTTGGCTATCATCGGCATTGGGTTTTCCTCCCGGCCAACCGGTGATGGTATGTTGCAGCTGATTAAATATATCAATATTGATATTGTAAACCGGTCCCTGTTCTACAGCCAGTTGGGCCATGCCATGATTATTGTAATCTTCTTCGGTTAGTTTCAGTATCGGTTTGTTTACCGTTTCTGCCAGCCATAATACCGCTTTCTTTTTCAGGGTATTTTCCCAGATACAATCTTTTACCAGCCATGGAGTATCAAAGCGGGTTAGGTAACTGGCAGCGGGTTCATCCAGCACAAATTCTACATGGTCACTTAATTGTAGGTAGGTGGCTGGTACTTCACCGGAGATTTCGCCCTCTACTGCTTTTTTTATGATCTGTGCTTTTTTCAAGCTCCAGGCCATCAGGATGATTTCCCTTGCTTTGAAAATGGTGCCGATACCCATGGTGATGGCCTTGGTGGGTACATTTTGTTTACCACCAAAATCGCGCGAAGCATCACTGCGGGTCAAATCATCAAGGGTTACCAGTCTGGTGCCTGAATTGGGTGCTGATCCCGGCTCGTTAAAACCGATGTGGCCGGTACGGCCTATCCCCAGTATCTGCAGATCCAGTCCGCCCAGTTTGGTGATCTTTTGTTCATAGTCCAAACAAAAAGCAGCAACCGCTTCAGTGGTAGACAGCGTTCCGTCCGGGATATGCACATTGGCTTTATCAATATCTATTTGACTGAACAGGTTTTCGTTCATGAACGTTACATAGCTCTGCGCGGCTGTGGGCTGCATAGGGTAGTACTCGTCCAGGTTAAAGGTTATTACATTTTTAAAGCTTAGCCCTTCTTCTTTATGTTTGCGTACCAGTTCGGCATAAACAGCTATTGGGGTTACGCCGGTGGCTAAACCTAATACGGTTTTTTCGCCTTTGGCTCCTTTGCTTTTTATCAGCTGCGCTATCCGTTCGGCTACGGCTATCGAAGCTGTTTGCTGGTTGCTGTATACCGTTACCGGTAATTTCTCATATCGGGTCTCTTCTAGTAAATTTAATCGCGCCATTAATAAGTTTTGTGTTGGTGTTTAGTTTATAAAAAAAAGACAGTGCATAAAAAATCCCCGCCTAAACGAGGATTTATTCAAACCAATCTAACTATTAAAATTTACCCTTACCGACATAAGGTTAAAATAAAGTTCGTTTTGTAATACTAAGTTATGCATTATCTAATACAAACTTAGTAAAATAATAATTACAAATACAAAACTTTTTAAATTTTTTTAATAAGTTTTCTTCCAACTAGCAGACAGCGCAGCATTCGCTTCATTAAATTTTAGAATTTGTTGCATAGAAGAATACAGCAACCGATTTAAAAGCCACTTTTTAACGGCAGAATCTTAAAGAAATAGATTGACAAGCAAAATTTGCTTTTTTTAATCAGGAGAAAGTCAGCGTTTACTACAAAAAGAAAAATATTAAAAAAACGACTCAAATGCATGAGCTTTATAGGTATTTGGCTTTTCTATTTTTTGTGAGTTTCCAGTAATAAGGAATAGGTTAAAGCCTGTTATGCTTGCGTCAGCAGGTTATTGAAAAGATGCCCTGCGTTATTCAATGACATAAAGTTCGCAATCTATTATCATCTAGGCAAATAAATTACACCAACAGGCTTATTCTATATACCAACTCCATTATTCGACATATATTCTGCTATTTTCTTCCCTTTAATCTCTTCTCTTCCGTCTTTTTTGAAATCATCATTTTACTGTAGGTTCGCAGTATTACTACTCAGCAAATCACTTTTAATAGTTATATCGTCAGCCACTACATCGATCAATAAAAAACAACCCGCAAAAAACCTAACTGAAATTTTGGTGTTAAAGATTAAATAAAGGCAAAATTTACTTTTTGCTTACGATGTTGTTGACATACTAAATTAACTTTGATACACTAAAAAAGGAAACCTATGAAAGTTGAGATCTGGTCAGACGTAATGTGTCCGTTTTGCTATATTGGTAAAAGGCGATTTGAAGATGCCTTACAGCAATTCGAAAATAAAGAGGAGATAGAGATTGAATGGAAAAGCTTTCAGCTGAATCCCGATTTGGAGACGAACACTGCTATCAATATTGATCAGTATTTGGCCGATGTAAAAGGATGGACGATTGACCATGCCCGCGATTTGAATGCACATGTTACCCAGATGGCAGCAGAGGTTGGCTTAACCTACAATTTTGATAAAGCCATTGTTGCCAATAGTTTTAAAGCTCATCGATTTAGCCACCTGGCCAAGAAAAATGGATTAGGTATTGAAGCCGAAGAGCAGTTGTTTAAAGCTTATTTTACCGATGGCAAAAACATTGACGATGTGAATACACTGGTTAAGCTTGGCGAAGAGATAGGATTAGATACCACAGAAGTAAGGCAAGCTCTTGAAAGCAATGCGTATGCCGGCGATGTAAAACATGATATAGCAGAAGCCCAACAGCTAGGTATAAAGGGTGTTCCGTTTTTTGTGATGAATAATAAATACGCAGTATCGGGCGCACAGGCGGTACCGGTATTTGAACAAACCTTACAAAAAGCCTACGCCGAATGGCAAAATGAACACCCAAAGCCCAAATTTGAAATTATTGAAGGCGAAAGCTGTGGCCCCGACGGCAACTGCTAAAATATTAAATACCTATGCATGAGAACAGCCTTCGAAAGAAGGCTTTTTTGTTTGAAATGGCCTGCAATAATTACAAGTAGATAACCAATGGATTTTATTATTTTTGTAATACAATAGTCTGTGATAATATGGTAATTACGGTTAACAAGGATACTCAATCCGAAGAAATAGAAAAAGCGTTAAAGAAAATGCAAAAATCTAAAAAAAAGACCCTCCTTAGTTTTTATGGAAAACTAAAAGGAACTTTTGGAGATGGTATGGATTACCAAAAAACTATCAGAAATGAATGGGATTAAATATTTAGCAGACACCAACTGCTTTATTTACCTGTTAAACGAAAATCCTTTAATACTTCCTTTTGTTACCGCTGGCTGGGCATTTTCTTACATAACTGAAATCGAGTTGCTCAGTAAAAAAGGAATAACTGAAGAAGAAGATGCTTTGATCAGAGAAATGCTGGATACCTGTTATAAAATCAATCACTCTCAAACACTTTCTGAACTGGCAATATCCTTTAAATGAAACAACAAAATTAAACTTCCTGATGCAATAATTGCTGCCTCAACAAAGTTGATACAGCTACCCTTAATTACTGCAGATAAAGACTTTGCCAGTATTAAAGATATAAATTGTATTATTCTGGATTTTTAAACTTACCAAACGCAATAACTCAGGTCTTTATATTTGACCAATTTTTCTACAAAAATCTTTACATTTGTATAAAATCAACTTAGTGTATTTTATACACTAAGTTTCAAATAAACATATATGGATTCTACCATTAAGCCAGTCGCCATACACCGCACAACATTACGCATTGCTGTTGGTGCCTTATTTTTTATGGCTGGTTTATGCTTTTCCAGTTGGGCATCGCGTATAGCTACGGTGCAGCAGACCATGGGACTATCGGACGCCGCATTAGGTGCTGTATTGTTTTCACTGCCGGTAGGTTTAATGTTATCTCTTCCATTTTCGGGTTGGGTTATTACTAAAATAGGAAGCAAAAGATTACTACTCTCGGCCATATTATTTTATGGAGCAGCGTTAGTAAGTTTAGGGCTGGCAAAAAATACTTTTCAATTAATCTGTTGCCTGGTTTGCTATGGTTTTGCAAGCAATGCGGTAAATATTTCTGTTAATACCCAGGCTGTGGCCAACGAAGGCATGTACGATAAACCTATTATGGCAACCTTTCATGGTTTGTGGAGCATGGCTGGATTTACCGGGGCCCTAATCGGCACCTTTATGATAGCCCAAGGCGTTGATCCATTCCGCCATTTTATTACTGTTTTATGTATCCTGATTGTTGGGGTTGCTATTGCTTCGCGTTTTCTTTATGATGATTACGGCACTGCTTCAAATAGTGTAAAATCAACCTCAACACTGTCCGAACGCCTAAAATTGATGATCCCGCTTTTAACATTGGGGAGCATAGCATTTTGCTCCATGATTTGTGAGGGTGCCATGTTTGACTGGAGCGTCGTCTATTTCAAAAAAGTTGTAGTGGCTCCAATTGCTTTACAAGGCTATGGATTTACCGCATTTATGTTTACCATGGCTGGCGGCAGGTTTATTGCCGATGGTTTTGCACATCGTTTTGGCCTAAAACGGACCTTACAGGTAAGTGGTTCCTTAACCGTTACGGGCTTACTGGTAGCAGTTATATTCCCTTATTTTTATACGGCAATTGCGGGTTTCTTACTGGTCGGCGTAGGTGTATCATCTGTTGTACCTATGGTTTATAGTGCTGCGGGCAAATCAAAAACTATGTCGGCTGGGGTGGCCCTGGCTGCTGTATCTACCATTGGGTTTATCGGCTTTTTGGTTGGGCCACCGGTCATTGGTTTTATTGCCGGGCTGGCGACTTTGAGAGCGTCGTTTGTATTTATAGCCGTTATGGGTGCCAGCGTGGTTGTATTGTCAACAAGGGCGAAGATTTGATTGGTAATTCTTTGATTTATTTAATTGAGCCAATTCTGGATACACCGACTTAACAAAATCACTTTCAAACATTCGCCTTGGCTACCTTCCCAATGGTTAATCCCTGCACTATGATGGAAAATACTACTATCATATAGGTAATTAATACAAATTCATCCCGGTGCATGGTCTGAGGTAATGAAAGTGCCAGGGCTACAGAAATGCCCCCTCTGAGACCTCCCCAGGTTAATATTAATACTGCATTTTTTTCAAACTTTATCCATGTCTTTAAAAACAAGACAGGAAATACCACCGAAATATAGCGGGCCAATAAAACTAATAGTATCATTATTAATCCTATCAGTAAAATAATTGGCTGAACTTTAATAACCAGCATCTCCAAACCGATCAGCAAAAAAAGTATGGCATTAAAAATCTCGTCTAATAAATCCCAGAACTTGCCCAGATAATCTCTCGAGATTTCGGATAAGCCTTTACTTTTTCCTTTTGTTCCGATAATAATACCTGCTACAATAATGGCCAAAGGGCCAGATAAATGAAAATAATCGGCCAGCGAATAACCGCAAGTGGCTACGGTAAGTGTAATCAAAACCTCTACTCTATAGTTATCAATTGATTTTATTGAAAAATAAGCCAGGTAACCCAGTATGGCTCCAAATATCAATCCCCCTCCTGCTTCCTTTAAAAATAAAAATGCCGTTCGTTCAACAGAAAAATGGGCGGTACCATTTGTTGCTACTTCAAGTATGGTTAAAAAAACCACAACGCCAACTCCATCATTAAAAAGGGACTCGCCTGCAATTTTTAATTCCAACGATTGCGGTATGCCTGCCTGCTTAAGAATGCCCATAACAGCAATGGGATCAGTCGGAGAAATCAGTCCTCCAAATAAAAGACAATAGATAAAAGGTACCGGTATACCAAAAAGACCGAACAGTTGCCATGACACTACCCCCACCACAAATGTTGAAATAAAAGTACCCGCGGTGGCCAATATAATTATCGGCCATTTTTCCTTTTTAAGTTTATGTGCATCAATATGCAATGAGCCGGCAAACAATAAAAAGCTGAGCATTATTTTCATCAGCACCTGCTCAAAATTAATATTGGTTATTAAAAGCAATGCCTTAGCTGATATAACCGGTATAAGGTTACCTGTAATAGCTATCAGGATAGAAGAAAACAGTGCTATCACCATAATACCTATTGTGGGGGGCCATTTTATCCAACGGTCGTTGATGTAAGCAAAAACAGATGTCAAAAATATAAGTACCGATATGATGTAATAAGAATTCAAGTTAAGCTGTTTAATTGCCCGAATTTAATGTTTTTCAGCCGGCAATCTTACATTTCGGGCTTTAGCTTTGTTTTTCTGCTTTGCGCTTTTTTTACCATCTTGCAATAATAAACCAGGATTGTGAACAACAAGATAAAATTATTAAAGCAAAAGCGGAATGAGGCTCTTTTAGGCGGCGGAAAAGCGCGTATTGAAAGTCAGCATAAAAAGGGAAAACTTACCGCACGTGAGCGTTTACATTTTTTGATGGATGAGGGTTCATTCCAGGAAATTGGGATGCTTGTAGCACACCGGTCTACCGATTTTGGGATGGAAAACGAGAAATACCCCGGCGATGGTGTTATAACAGGTTATGGCACCATAAATGGCCGTTTGGTTTATGCCTTTTCGCAGGACTTTACCGTTTTTGGCGGCTCACTTTCTGAAACGCATGCCGAAAAGATTTGCAAAATAATGGACCTCGCTATGAAAAACGGCGCACCGGTTGTGGGTTTAAATGATTCTGGCGGTGCCCGGATTCAGGAAGGTGTAGTATCATTAGGCGGTTATGCCGATATTTTTTACCGTAATACCATGGCATCAGGCGTTGTACCGCAAATATCAGCCATAATGGGCCCATGTGCCGGTGGTGCAGTGTACTCCCCCGCTATAACCGACTTTATTTTGATGGTAGAAAACACCTCATACATGTTTGTTACAGGCCCCAACGTGGTAAAAACAGTAACTCATGAGGAAGTTACTTCCGAAGAATTAGGCGGGGCAACCACGCACGCCACCAAATCGGGTGTAACGCATTTTGCCTGTGCCAATGAGATAGAGGCCATTCAGCATGTAAAAAAGCTATTGAGTTACATGCCTCAAAATTGTGAGGATACCGCCCCTGCTCTACCCTATGAAATTAAGAACGAGCTGAGGCCCGATTTAAATAATATTATGCCCGACAATTCGTCGCAGCCTTATGATATCCGCGAAGTAATTGATATGGTAATCGACGGTGGATCGTTTTTAGAAGTACATAAAGATTTCGCCGAAAATATTGTTGTGGGCTTTGCGCGGCTGGCCGGGCGTAGCATTGGCATTGTGGCTAATCAGCCTGCATTTTTGGCAGGAGTATTGGATATACATTCATCAACCAAGGGCGCACGTTTTGTTCGCTTTTGCGATAGCTTTAATATCCCGCTGCTGGTATTTGAAGATGTGCCGGGCTTTTTGCCGGGTACCGACCAGGAATGGAATGCCATTATTACCAATGGCGCCAAATTACTTTATGCATTTTGCGAGGCTACAGTTCCACGCATTACTGTTATTACCCGCAAGGCCTATGGCGGCGCTTATGATGTAATGAACTCCAAACATATTGGTGCCGATATGAACTATGCGTGGCCATCAGCAGAAATTGCAGTAATGGGCGCCAAAGGAGCCGCTGAAATTATTTTTAAGCGCGAAATAAATGCCGCAAAAGATAAAGAAGTAAAATGGAAGGAAATGGAAATGCAATACTCAGATATTTTCGCCAACCCCTACCGTGCTGCAGAACGCGGTTTTATTGACGAAGTAATTGAACCTGCAGAAACGCGCATCAAACTCATCCATGCATTTAAGATGCTGGAAAACAAAGTAGTTAATAACCCGAAGAAAAAACACGGAAATATACCATTGTAGGGAGTTGAAAACCGACAGCAAAGAGCTGAAAGCAAAAGCTTGAAAAATCCATAAAAAGCTTTCGGCTATGGTCTCTCAGTTTTCGGCTCACACAAAAAGCTTTCTGCTTTAGTCTTTCTGCTCTAAGCTAAAAAGAATGATATACATCGAACAAATAACACCGATACTAACCTGGCAATTGCGCAGAGATGTTTTATACCCCAACGAGTTTAAACACAATATGGGGCTTGCGGAAGACGAAGATGGTATTCATTTTGGAGCATTTAAGGACAACAAGCTTGTTGGAATAATTTCCCTGTTCCAAAATGGTGCTGATTTTCAGTTCAGGAAACTGGCAATTGATCCATCGACACAAAAAATGGGAGTTGGCAATAGCCTATTGCAATGGGTTATTAATTACGCCCGCGAAAATGGAGGAAACAGAATATGGTGCAATGCGCGTGACACTGCTTTTGGCTTCTACCTAAAGGCCGGGTTTGCATTTACCGGACAGGTGTTTAGTAAAGGCAGCATTAATTATGAGATAATGGAAAAAGTTTTTCCGGCTTTGAGCAATGACGATTAAAAAAGCCTGCTTGTTTTTACACAAGCAGACCTAACTAACTAAACTGATCTTTGAAAAAATTTACTCGCGGCAAAGGAACGAATACCAAATAAAGCCAATGTTAAATCATTAACAAATCACACCCGAACACTGCGTTTCTTAACCTTAAAAGTATTCCCAAAAACTCTAAGAAATCTACTCATTTTCAATCCCCGTTAACCCGTTCAGTTTGAATCTATGCCAGTTATTTTGTGTTTTTAGCTTTCATGGTAATCATTATATTTGTGAACGGCATTTTTGACCGTTTTTATTGAATCATGGCTAAAAAAAAATCGGAAGCAACTGAGCATGTTGCTGTTGTAAATAAAACTTCACTATCGTTTTTTGAAAAATATATTAATAATCCATCACCTACCGGCTTTGAATGGAAAGGTCAGGAACTGTGGCTTGACTATATAAAACCTTATATTGATGAGTATTATGTAGACAACTATGGTACAGCGGTTGGTATAATCAACAAAAAAGCAGAATATAAGGTAGTAATTGAGGCTCACGCTGATGAAATATCATGGTTTGTAAACTACATTACCAATGATGGATTAATCTATGTGATACGTAACGGAGGTTCTGATCATCAGATAGCGCCTTCAAAAAGAGTTAATATCCATACCGATAAAGGTATTGTAAAAGCAGTTTTCGGATGGCCGGCCATACACACCCGTAGTGCGGGCGAAAAAGAGGAAGCGCCTACACTAAAAAACATATTTTTGGATTGCGGCTGTACCTCAAAAGAAGAAGTTGAAAAACTGGGTATCCATGTTGGTTGCGTAATCACTTATGAAGATGAATTTATGGTGCTCAACGACCGTTATTATGTAGGTCGTGCTTTGGACAATCGTGCAGGCGGCTTTATGATTGCAGAAGTTGCCCGTTTGCTTAAAGAAAATAAAGTAAAACTTCCTTTTGGCTTATATATTGTAAATGCTGTACAGGAAGAAATTGGCTTACGCGGTGCAGAAATGATAGCCCATCACATTAAACCAAATGTTGCCATTGTTACTGACGTTACACACGATACACAAACACCAATGATTAACAAAATTAGTCAGGGTGATTTAGCTTGTGGCAAAGGGCCGGTAATTTCATACGCCCCGGCAGTACAGAACAATTTGAATAAATTATTAATCAAAGCGGCTGAAAAAGCCGAAATTCCGTTTCAGCGCCAGGCATCATCACGTTCAACGGGAACCGATACAGACGCATTTGCTTATTCAAACGATGGCGTTCCATCGGCTTTAATTTCCCTGCCATTGCGTTATATGCATACTACTGTGGAGATGATTCACAAACAAGATGTTGACAATGTGATACGCCTTATTTATGAAGCTTTATTGAGCATTAAAGCAGGTCAGGACTTCAGGTACATTAAATAATGGCTTGCGTAAAACATTTTAACAGGTCGAAACATTTTATCAGTAAAAAACATTTATCACAATAAAATAATCAGAAATAAAATGTCATATTTACATTTATTTCGATGTATCTAAAACTATGAAACCAACATTATTAATTCTGGCCGCGGGCATGGCCAGCCGCTACGGGAGCATGAAACAGGTTGATGGCTTTGGCCCGCATGGCGAAACCATTATAGATTATTCCATTTACGATGCCATTAAAGCAGGTTTTGGCAAGGTAAGCTTCATTATTCGGGAGGAATTTGCTGAGCCGTTTAAAGCTATTTTTGAACCTAAATTAAAGGGACGCATAGAAACAGATTACGTTTTTCAAAGTTATGATTTGAAACCTTTTGGTATTGATAAAACTATTGAGCGTGCTAAACCGTGGGGAACTGCCCACGCGGTGCTTTCAGCAAGAAATCAAATCAATGAGCCGTTTTGCGTAATTAATGCCGATGACTTTTATGGTTATGATGCATTTGAAAAAATGGCTAAATTTTTAAATACTGAAGTAGCCGATGATAAATTTTCAATAATCGGTTATCAGGTTGACAGAACTTTGTCAGAATATGGAACCGTATCTCGTGGTGTTTGCCAGGTTGATGAAAATCATAACATGGTAGCTATAAATGAGCGTTTGAAAGTATATTTTGCTAAAGACGGTAGCGTAGTTTATGAAGAAAATGGTCAGGAAATTCCATTGCCTTCAAACACACCTGTTTCCATGAATTTCTGGGGCTTCACTCCGGCTGTTTTCGCAAAAACAGAACCTTTGTTTAAAGCCTTTGTCGAAAAAAATCAAAATGATCCAAAAGCTGAATTCTTTATTCCTCTTATTGGCGATGAATTAATAAAAAGTGGCGAAGCTTCATTTAAAGTAATCCCAACCGGCGAAAAATGGTTTGGTGTTACTTATAAAGAAGATAAACCGATCGTACAAAAAAGCATATCTGACCTGGTTAATAGCGGAACCTATCCGGAAAATCTTTGGCCATAACGATTAAATTAAAAAGCTAAGCAGATGAACAATTTGCTTAGCTTTTTAATTTAATCAATTATCCGATTTTTGATTTTTTCTTCTCAAAATCGTCGTAGCACTTGCAGATGTAGTTAATAAGTTCATAATCGCTCATAGCATCCAATTGTTTTATTGATGGCTCATACGCCATTCTAAACTGCTCCAATTCCGTATTATTAATTGGTATTGTTGCTTTTATAAATTTATCATTAAAGCGCTCCGCAACTTTTATTGATGCCATTTCGGCGCGGGCAAACCGGTTAAACTTACGGGCGTTTATAACTTCACTCTTAAAGTTTTCATAAATAAAAGTCATCGGCTTTAAAAACAAGTAATAATAATGTGGTGTGCCCGTATAGAAAACACTTTTACTTCGGTACCCTCTACGCACTTCTTTAAAATCTGCCTGCATTGAATTTTCTTGTATTACTACTTCGTTTAGCTGAATTGCAGGTTCAAGAAATACTATCTTATCTGTAAAATCAGAAACTACCAATTCATAACTCTGCATGTCATCGCCGGAAAACTGCAAAGTATCCCCTGTCGATGCAGGGATATTAAAAATCCCGTAAATATTTGATAGAGCATGCGCTTTATTCTGCTTGTTTAACACCTTTATATTTCCTAGTCGTATAACTGTACCCTTTTTTATCACCATACCCTTTTGCCCCTTACAAATTTGGGCAAATGATCCTTTAACCGTGATTAAAGAAACCAGCAAAACAAATGATATTTTATTGATGATCATATCATTATAAAAATAGCATCAATAAATAAGGATCAATAAATTTTAACTTTCTTTAACATGCATCTTTATAATAGCAATCTCCGGGAACGTTACCGGATAATTATTACTTTTGATTAGTTCAATTTTAAAAACCAATGAAACGTTATTGCTGTTCCTTATTAATACTCTTATTTATTTGCTCATCCCGTTTATTTGCCCAGCAGCATATGGAAACCGAAATTTTAGGAAATACCGAAAGCATTAGTCAGCAAAGCAATATCTTAATTATCAAAACAAAAGAGGCCGAAGCGCGGATATGGATCTATTCTCCTACCATTATCCGCGTAAACATTAGTAAGGTTCATAGTGTTGATACTTCGTTTGCGGTTATTCAAAAACCTGCAGAAAAATTGGAGTACACTGAATCGGCCAATGACTTATCGATCAATACCGGGGCATTAAAACTTCGTATAAGCAAATCACCGTTGCGTTTTAGCTTTTATACTGCGGATGATAAAGTACTAAGTGAAGACGATGCTCGCTTTGGTACCAACTGGCAGGGAACAAAGGTGGTTAACTATCGAAAATTATATAAGGATGAAAAGTTCATCGGTCTTGGCGAGAAAACAGGCGATTTAAATCGGCGGGGAAGCTCTTATGTAAACTGGAACTCGGATGTGCCCGATCATACGCCAAAGTCGGACCCACTTTATGAAACTTTTCCATTTTTTGTAGGCTTGCATGATGGATTGACATATGGACTATTCTTTGATAATACCCATAAAAGTTATTTCGACTTTGGCGCTTCAACAGACGATACCATGAGTTGGTTTGGAGCCGACGCGGGCGATATGAACTATTATTTCTTTGGCGCACAAAGTGTATCAAAAATCATTGAAGATTATACCTGGCTTACCGGCCGCATGCAAATGCCGCCGCTATGGAGTTTGGGATATCAGCAATGCCGCTGGAGCTATATGAGCGCTGCGGAAGTTTTGGACATTGCCGAAACATTCCGTAAGGAAAAAATTCCTGCTGATGTAATGTATTGTGATATTGACTATATGGATCACTACAAAATATTCACCTGGAACAAAACAACATTTGCCGATCCAAAAGCTTTTATCGACCAACTTAAAGCTATGAACTTTCACCTGGTAACTATTGTTGACCCAGGCATTAAAGTTGAACCGGGCTACAAACAATACGATGAAGGTGTTGCCAAAAATTATTTTGCGACTTATCCCAACGGTGAAAAATATATTGGCAGCGTATGGCCGGGCCGCTGCCATTTTCCTGATTTTTTTAGGGAGGATGTTCGTAAATGGTGGGGTGCATCATTTACAGCTCTTATCGAACCAGGTGTTGAAGGTTTTTGGAACGATATGAATGAACCAGCGGCATGGGGGCAAAACATCCCATCAATTGTGAAATTCGGCGATTATTATATGCCCGAAGTACGCAACGTATATGGAATGGAAATGGCACGTGCCACTTTTGAAGGCACCAAGAAGATATTAGGCAACAAGCGCCCGTTTGTACTTACACGCGCGGCATATTCGGGCACGCAGCGCTATTCGGCCGTGTGGACAGGTGATAACTCTGCCTATGACGCCCACATGCTGTTAGGGCAGCGTTTGGTAAACAGTTTGGGTATTACTGGCATGTCATTAGTGGGTGTTGATATTGGTGGCTTTACGGGCGATCCTACGCCCGAGTTAATGGTTCGCTGGAACTCATTAGGTGTTTATACGCCGATGTTCCGCAATCATGCTATGCAGGGCACCAAATACCGCGAGCCATGGCGCTGGGGTAAGGAAAATGAAGCCATCATTAAAAAAGACATTGAGCAACGTTATAAATTATTGCCATACATTTACTCGGGTTATTATCAGTCACACCAAACCGGCTTGCCTTTGAGTCGTACGTTGGCTATTAACTATACCCAGGATACGTCGGTATATAATACCAAATATCAGAACCAGTTTTTATTTGGCGATGCTTTACTAGTTGCCCCGGTTGAAAGTACCCGTTTTACCGAAGATGTTTACCTGCCTATCGGCGAGTGGTATCGTTTAAGTACAGGCGAAAAGTTTACAGGCGGTAAAGCTATACATGTTGAAGCGCCTTTAAATGATTTACCGGTATTTGCCAAAGCCGGGGCTATCATCCCCATGCAAAGTGTAGTGCAAAGCACCAGCGAAAAAGGCGACGGCATTTTAGAGATCAATGTATGGTATGGCAAAGAAGCCAACAGCTTTGCTTATTATGAAGATGACGGCTCATCATACAACTACGAAAATGGAGATTATTACAAGAGGGAAATCCATTTTGATCCGGCAAAAAGTGTTATTAGTTTATTAGCCGTTGAAGGATCTTTTGCATCTAAATACAACAAAATTAAATTGGTATTGCATGGGTTTAAAGGAAATATAAAAACCTTTAAAGTAAATGGCAAGCCTGTTAAAATTTGGCCAGATGTAGAGAATGGAACAGATTATAGCTTATTTGATAATAACAACCAGTTGATCAATATAGTTTATTAAACAAATCTAGGCTACAAAAAACCGACTAAATCACTCAGTAAAAGACTTCCGAAGTTTTGAAAACTTCGGAAGTCTAATCATCCTCAACAAAAAACCCCGGCTAAATTATTAGCCGGGGTTTTATTTATTAAATCTCTTAGGAGATTGGGATTATTTTACTTCTTCGAAGTCTACATCAGTAACTGCATCACCTTCGGTATGACCACCACCAGAAGAACCGGCACCGCCGTTAGCTTCAGGCTGACCCTGACCAGCATCACCGCTTGCTTTGTACATCTCTTCAGATGCTACATTCCATGCGTTGCTTAATTCAGCTTGTGCTGCATCAATGGCATCAAAATCTTTGGAAGCATAAGCTTCTTTCAATTTAGTTAAGCCAGATTCAATTGGACCTTTTTTATCAGCAGAGATTTTATCACCGTATTCTTTCAACTGTTTTTCAGTCGAGAAGATCAAAGCATCGGCAGCGTTCAGTTTTTCAACTTCTTCTTTTGCCTTTTTGTCAGCATCAGCATTTGCTTCAGCCTCATCCTTCATCTTTTTGATCTCAGCATCAGTTAAACCTGATGAAGCCTCGATACGGATTTTTTGCTCTTTACCGGTAGCTTTATCTTTTGCAGATACATGTAATATACCGTTAGCATCAATATCAAAAGTTACTTCAACCTGCGGCACTCCACGAGGTGCTGGTGGTATACCATCCAGGTGGAAACGGCCAATTGTACGGTTAGCAGAAGCAATAGGACGTTCGCCTTGCAAAATGTGGATCTCAACAGACGGCTGACTGTCAGACGCAGTAGAGAACACTTCAGATTTTTTAGTAGGGATAGTAGTATTAGCTTCAATTAATTTAGTCATTACACCACCCATAGTTTCAATACCTAATGAAAGCGGGGTAACGTCAAGCAATAACACATCTTTCACTTCTCCGGTTAATACACCACCTTGAATAGCAGCACCGATAGCTACCACTTCGTCAGGGTTTACACCTTTTGATGGTGCTTTACCGAAGAATTTTTCAACCGCTTCCTGAATAGCCGGGATACGGGTTGAACCACCTACCAATATGATCTCGTCGATATCTGAAGTGCTGTAACCAGCATTTTTCAATGCTGTTTTACAAGGCTCAATAGTACGTTTTATTAAGCTATCAGCCAGTTGCTCAAATTTAGCACGGGTTAAAGTTTTAACCAGGTGCTTAGGCACACCATCAGTAGCTGTAATATATGGTAAGTTAATTTCAGTTTGAGCGGTGCTCGATAATTCAATTTTAGCTTTCTCAGCTGATTCTTTTAAACGTTGTAAAGCCATTGGATCTTTACGCAGATCAACACCTTCATCGTTTTTAAATTCGTCAGCTAACCAATCAATAATTACCTGGTCAAAGTCATCACCACCTAGGTGAGTATCACCGTCGGTTGATTTTACTTCAAATACACCGTCGCCTAGTTCCAGTACAGAAACGTCATGAGTACCACCACCGCAGTCGAACACGGCAATTTTCATGTCCTTGTGTGCTTTGTCTAAGCCGTAAGCTAAGGCAGCAGCGGTAGGTTCGTTAATAATACGACGAACTTTTAAACCTGCAATTTCTCCGGCTTCTTTAGTAGCCTGACGTTGCGCATCATTAAAGTAAGCTGGTACAGTAATAACTGCTTCAGTAACTTCAGTTCCCAAAAAATCCTCAGCAGTTTTCTTCATTTTTTGAAGAATCATGGCCGAAATTTCTTGCGGAGTATATTTACGGTCGCCAATTTCAACACGCGGTGTGTTGTTGTCGCCTTTAACCACTTTGTAAGGCACACGTGATGCCTCTTTAGTAACCTCATTAAATTGGTTACCCATAAAGCGTTTAATAGAATAAATAGTTTTTGTAGGATTGGTTATAGCCTGGCGTTTTGCCGGGTCACCTACTTTACGCTCGCCGTTGTCAACAAAAGCCACTACTGACGGCGTAGTACGTTTACCTTCACTGTTAGCAATAACTACGGGTTCGTTACCCTCCATTACTGCAACACATGAGTTGGTTGTTCCTAAGTCGATTCCAATTATTTTAGACATATGATTATATTTTCCTGATTGATTGTTTATTTATCACAAGCTATTTAACAAGGCTTGTGCCAATTTGGGTTTGGCAGTTTATTTTAAGACGAAACGTGAAAGGTAAGAGGTTAATGGTAATAATTCGTCAGCATGCTGACTAAAGGTGGTGACAGGTTGGCAGAAATTGGCTATAAATTGAGTGGACCTATATAACAAAAAACTCCCCCTGATCTGCGACCAGGAGGAGCCTTTTATAAAGTATAATTATTTATAAAAGCTTAATTAACAAGTTGGACATGGCGGGCAAGTGCCTGGAACTTCACATTGATTACTTACAGTGCACTGGATCAGACCTGTGCAGCATCCCTGTGAATAAGAATTACCATTTTCGCCTTGTGTTGCACAGCCAGGATACTTACCACCCTGAATCTGTTTCATTTCTTCTCTGGAAAGAGATTTTCCTAAGTTAGCTCTCATACTACTGTTGGTTTAGTTAAATCTGCTGGGGTTTTATTAGCGGTACCCAGGCATTCACCTTAACAACAAGTTAATAGTTTCATTTTAATTACCAAAATAAAACCAAAAAGAAATTTAAATTAGCGAAACTTAATAAACACAAACAAAGAAGCCCCGCTTGTGGCGGGGCTGTTCCTTAATAATTAAGTTTATTTGGATTTAAAATTATTCTCCTTTTTCAGCATTGTCTTCGCTTACTGCAGGTGCTTCGGGAGCAACTTCTGCTTTAGGCTCTTCAACAACAGCTTCTTCTTTAGCAGCAGGTGCAGCAGCTTTGCCTTTAGTAGCACCACCACGACGACGGGTTGATTTCTTTTCAGTTTTAGCAGCATCAGTACCGTAAACAGTATTGTAATCTACCAATTCAATCATTGCCATTTCAGCGTTATCACCTAAACGGTTTTCCATTTTGATGATACGGGTATAACCACCCGGGCGGTTAGCTATTTTTTCAGCTATTTCGCGGAACAAGATAGTAACTGCATCTTTATCCTGCAAGTAGCTAAATACAATACGACGTGAGTGTGTAGTATCGCTTTTTGATTTTGTTAAAATTGGTTCTACATAACCGCGTAAAGCTTTTGCTTTAGCTAAAGTAGTAGTAATACGCTTGTGTAAAATAAGCGATGTAGCCATGTTACTCATCATCGCCTTGCGGTGACTGTTAGTACGGCCTAAATGGTTAACTTTTTTTCCGTGTCTCATTGTTTTTTAATTTTTGCACGTGCATACCGTCAGGGGAACTTAATCCGGCCTTCGGACTTATGCCAATGTCAGTGATTTGTTAATTAAAGATCAGAGATTAGTTCACTTTCTTTCTCAAGTCTTTTTATTAAAAATGAAAAGAGGTCAGAGACTAATTAATCTCCAACCTCTAATCTTTATTATTCTTCGTCTAACTTAAATTTGGTCAGGTTCATGCCAAAAGATAAACCTTTTGATTTAACCAGGTCCTGAATTTCAGTTAATGATTTTTTACCAAAGTTTCTGAACTTCAACATATCAGCTACGTCATACGAAACTAAATCAGCCAGGCTACGGATATCAGCAGCTTTAAGGCAGTTTAGCGCACGTACAGAAAGGTCAAGATCAACTAATTCAGTTTTAAGGATTTTGCGCATGTGCAGAATTTCCTCGTCAACTTCTTTAGTTTCTTCTTTAGCCTGAGCTTCAAGCATCATGTTCTCATCGCTGAACAACATAAAGTGTTGGATAAGGATCTTAGCCGCTTCCTTCAATGCATCTTCAGGATGAATAGAGCCATCAGTAGTAATATCCAGAACTAATTTTTCATAGTCTGTTTTTTGTTCTACACGATAGTTCTCAATAGTATATTTTACGTTTTTTATAGGAGTGTAAATAGAATCGATAGCTATTACACCTACGTTAGCATCAGGGTTTTTGTTTTCTTCGCTTGCAACATAACCACGGCCTTTATTAACCGTTAGCTCAATTTCAAGCGTAACTGATGAATCCATGTTGCAAATAACCAAATCAGGGTTTAAAACACTGAAATTGTTAGAGAACTTGGTGATGTCACCAGCTTTAAAAGCGTCCTGGCCATTAATTATCACAAATATCTTTTCGCTATCGCCAGATTCACCGGATTTTTTAAACCTAACTTGTTTAAGGTTAAGTATAATTTCTGTAACGTCTTCAACAACACCTTTAATGGTTGAGAACTCATGCATCACTCCTGAAAAACGAACTGAAGTGATCGCATAACCTTCAAGTGAAGAAAGTAAGATACGACGCAGAGCATTACCAATGGTCACACCGAAGCCTGGTTCTAACGGACGAAACTCAAACGTGCCATCAAAATCAGTTGATTTCTGCATGATAACCTTGTCTGGTTTTTGAAATGCTAAAATTGCCATTTATATCCTTTATTTATTGTTACTAATTGAATTGATTTAAACTGCAAAATGATTGACAGAATGTGCCAATCATGATGCAGATAAGTATCGTTATTATTTTGAGTACAACTCGACGATAAGGTTTTCCTTAATGTTTTCAGGAATCTCATCGCGGTTTGGATAGTTTAGGAATTTACCTGTTAAATTGGCAGCATCCCATTCCAGCCAGCTGTGTTTGTTAATTTTTCTACCAGCTACCGAGTGTGTAATTGCTTCAAGCGTTTTTGATTTCTCACGAACTGCAACAACATCACCAGCTTTTAATGTATAAGATGCAATGTTTACAACTTCACCATTAACAGTAATGTGTTTGTGGCCTACTAACTGACGTGCACCTGAACGTGTTGGCGCGATACCTAAACGGTATACTGCGTTATCCAAACGAGCTTCTAAAAGCTTTAACAAGTTTTCACCTGTAATACCTTCTTTTGCAGAAGCACGGTGAAATAAGTTTTCGAACTGACGTTCCAACACACCGTAAGTGTATTTAACTTTCTGTTTTTCCATCAACTGGGTTGAATACTCTGATTGCTTTCCTCTTCTTTTAGAAGCGCCATGCATTCCCGGTGGATAGTTTTTTCTTTCTAACGCTTTATCCGGACCGAAGATCGGTTCACGGAAACGGCGCGCAATTTTTGATTTTGGACCTGTATATCTAGCCATTGTTTGTTGTTCTTAAAGTATCAAACAGCCCGCAGCTGATGAATCTTAGCTTTAAAAAATCTGTTAATTAAACTCTTCTTCTTTTTGATGGACGACAACCGTTGTGTGGAAGCGGTGTAATATCTTTTATAGTAGTTACTTCAATACCTGCAGTTTGCAAAGTACGGATAGCTGATTCACGACCAGCACCAGGACCCTTTACAAATACCTCAACCTTGCGTAAACCTAAGTCATAAGCAACTTTACCGCAATCGCCTGCAGCTTGACCAGCAGCGTAAGGAGTATTCTTTTTTGAACCTTTGAAACCCATTTTACCAGCTGATGACCATGAAATAGCCTGACCAGTTTTGTTGGTAAGAGTGATGATGATGTTGTTAAAAGTTGCGTTGATATGTGCTTCGCCAACAGGCTCAACAATTACAACACGCTTTTTGGTAACTTTTTTGCTTTTAGCCATTTTCTTAATTATTGAGTTTACGAATTACTGAGTTATTTAATAACCGGACCCGTATAACTGTTTTTATAATTTTATTCCTAATGACCATTGAACCGAGTAGTTATTAACTAACCCCTGTTCTCCGATCACTAATCAATTACTATTTAGTAGCTTTTTTCTTGTTAGCAACTGTTTTACGTTTACCTTTACGGGTACGTGAGTTGTTCTTAGTACGTTGACCACGCAGAGGTAAACCTTTACGGTGACGGGTACCACGGTAGCAACCTATATCCATCAAACGTTTAATGTTAAGCTGAACTTCTGAACGCAATGAACCTTCAACCTTTATCTGGTCGTTAATGATTCCACGGATGGTAGCTAATTGCTCATCGTTCCAGTCTTGTACCTTTGTATTGAAATCAATACCAGCTTCAGTCAAAATTTTTTGAGCTGTTGAGCGGCCAATTCCGAAGATATAAGTAAGCCCGATCTCTCCTCTTTTATTTTTTGGTAAATCAATACCTGATATCCTTGCCATATTTTTTATTTATTGATTGATCGAATTATTGAATTATTGAGTTTTTACTGTCAAATATTCAGTAAGTCAATAAATCATTAATTCATTTAATTATTTACCCCTGGCGTTGTTTATACTTAGGATTCTTTTTGTTTATTACGTAAAGTTTCCCGTTGCGGCGGATGATTTTGCAATCAACACTGCGTTTTTTAATTGATGCTCTAACTTTCATCGCTTTAATTATTTATATCTGTAGGTTATTCTGCCTTTTGTTAAATCGTACGGACTCATTTCCAGTTTTACTCTGTCGCCAGGTAAAATTTTAATGTAGTGCATCCGCATTTTTCCGGAAATATGTGCAATAATCTCATGGCCATTTTCAAGTTCAACCCTAAACATTGCATTTGACAATGCCTCCCGAATCGTTCCGTCTTGCTCAATCGATGATTGTTTCGCCATATTTTACTGATTATTACTTAATTATCCGTCCCAAAACCGGGATGCAAAATTAATAAAAATATTTTAATTATTATTTTTTTCTTTTAAAACATTATCGACATATTCAAAAGTCGATAAAATGTCGGGTTTCCCCTTCATGATAGCCACCGTATGCTCATAATGGGCCGATGGCTTGCTATCAACGGTCGAAACTGTCCATCCGTCATCCCAAAACTTTACCCTGGCTTTACCGGCATTAATCATAGGCTCAATAGCTATAACCATACCTTCTTCCAGTTTAATGCCTGCCCCACGCTTGCCGTAATTAGGAACCTCGGGCTTTTCATGCAGATGTAAACCAACTCCATGTCCAACCAACTCTTTCACTACACCAAAACCATTCTTCTCAGCATGCTCCTGAACTGCATATCCTATATCACCAATACGATTACCAGCTACTGCCTTTTGAACTCCAAAGTCCAGGCATTCCTGAGTAACGCGCATCAGCTTTTTAACCTCTGCGCTAACTTCGCCTATTGCGAAAGTGTAAGCAGAGTCGCCGATATACTTATTTAACTCCACACCACAATCAACCGACACCAAATCGCCATCTACCAGCTCCCTGTCACCAGGGAAACCGTGAACCACCTGATCATTCATTGATATACACAATGAATAAGGGAAGCCATGGTAATTTAAAAATGCAGGTATCCCTCCGTTATCACGGATAAAGGTTTCTGCAAGTTTATTTAATTCAATTGTTTTTATGCCAGAGCGTATTACTTTCGCAATCTCCCCAAGTGTTTTGGAAACAAGTAAAGAACTTTCTCTTATGAGCTCTATCTCTTCGACAGACTTATAATGAATCTTTGACATGTTAAATTATCAGATAACAGACTGGCTAGTTCCATCTGCCGACGGAATAGCTGTACGACCTTTAATTCTTCCGGTTTTCATTAAACCATCATAATGACGCATTAACAAATGGCTTTCAATCTGCTGCAAAGTATCAATAACAACACCTACAAGAATAATTAATGAAGTACCACCAAAGAACCTTGCAAAGCCGCTACTAACGTGTACCAAACTGGCTAACGCCGGTATTATAGCTATAATGGCAAGGAAAATTGAACCTGGTAATGTAATTCTTGATATTACTGCATCAATAAAATCAGCCGTGCTTTTACCTGGTTTAATACCTGGGATAAATCCTCCGTTCTTTTTCATATCCTCGGCCATCTGGTTAGGATTAACGGTAATAGCCGTATAGAAATAAGTAAACAGGATGATTAATATAGCAAATAATAAGTTATGACCCCATGAAGTATAATCAGACAATGACATTAATATGCCGTTTGACGCTGCTTTAGGGAAAAACTGTGCAACAGTTGCTGGTATAAACATCAACGCTTGTGCAAATATAATTGGCATCACACCAGCTGCATTCACTTTTAAAGGAATGTACTGACGAACACCGCCATATTGCTTATTGCCTACTATGCGCTTAGCATATTGAACAGCAATTTTTCGTGTTCCCTGTACTATTAATATAGTAAACATCACCACGCCAACAAGTGCAACAATTTCAACCACAAAAGTAACCAAACCACCAGCTCCTGCCGTACGTGCGTTAAATTCACCTAAAAACGCACCTGGTAAAGCAGCAATTATACCCACCATTATTATTAGTGAGATACCATTACCAATACCTTTATCGGTAATTTTTTCACCCAGCCACATAATAAACATGGTACTTGCTGTTAACACGCACATATTTAAAATGGTAAAGTATGGGTTAGCTATTTCCATTTGCTCAGGAGTGATCTGTGATTTCAGATACCCGATAGCCTGCAACGCTGTAATACCTATAGTTAGGTAACGGGTCCACTGGTTTATTTTATTACGGCCGCTTTCGCCTTCTTTCTGAAGTTTAGCGAAATAAGGCACTGCAATACCAAGCAGCTGCACCACAATAGAGGCCGAAATATAAGGCATTACACCCAATGCAAAAATTGAGGCACGTGAAAACGAACCTCCTGCAAACATATTCAGTAAACCTGCTATTCCATCTTTGTTTTGCTGATTGTTCAGCGATGCTGGATTTACACCCGGCAACACAACAAATGAACCTACGCGATATATTAAAAGAAATAAGAGTGTGTTAGTAATACGCACTCTTAAGTCTTCGATTTTCCAGATATTGGATAATGTGGTGAAAAATTTCTTCATCGAAAATTATAGCTTAACTATTGAACCCCCGGCCGCTTCTATTGCTTTTTGCGCTGTAGCAGTAAACGCATGTGCCTTAACTTCTAATTTAGCTTTCAGCTCGCCACGACCTAAAATTTTAACAAGATCGTTTCTTGAAGCTAAACCGTGTTCTTTTAGTGTATCAAAATCAATTGTAGCAATTGAATATTGTTCAACTAATGTTTGAAGAACGTCAAGGTTAACACCAACGTACTCTACGCGGTTAGGATTTTTAAATCCTACCTTAGGCACACGGCGTTGTAAAGGCATCTGACCACCTTCAAAACCAACCTTAGTGCTGGTACCTGAACGTGAACCTGCGCCTTTATGACCACGGGTTGATGTTCCGCCACGGCCAGAACCTGTACCACGGCCAATTCTTTTTCTATTTTTAGTAGAACCTTTTGCAGGTTTAAGATTACTTAAATTCATGATATTAAATATTTTCTACAGCTACCAGGTGATTAACTTTTTTAACCATTCCTACTATCGCTGCAGTGGCTTCAACTTCTACACTGTGGTTGATCTTTCTTAAGCCCAGGGCCTCAACCGTACGTTTTTGGCGCTCACTTCTGTCGATCACGCTTTTAATCTGGGTTATCTTGATTTTTGCCATCGCTGATTATCCGTTAAATACTTTACCTAAATTAACGCCGCGGTGCTGTGCTACAGTATAAGCATCACGTAATTGTGATAATGCCGATACAGTTGCCTTAACCACGTTGTGCGGGTTTGATGAACCTTTTGATTTTGCCAATACGTTGTGGATACCTGCTGACTCTAATACAGCACGCATTGCACCACCAGCAATTACACCAGTACCGTTAGCAGCCGGTTTAATGAAAACAAAACCACCTGAAAACTTGCCTATTTGCTCGTGAGGTACAGTACCGTTAATAATAGGTACTTTTACCAAATTCTTTTTTGCATCATCAATGCCTTTAGCAATTGCTTCAGTAACCTCTTTAGCTTTACCTAAACCGTAACCTACAACACCGTTTTCGTCACCTACTACCACAATGGCAGAGAAACTGAATGTACGGCCGCCTTTGGTTACCTTCGCTACACGCTGTATGCTTACCAAGCGGTCTTTTAATTCGATCTCGCTTGTTTTTACTCTTTTTATGTTGATTGTTGACATTTCTCTTTTCGATTAAAAGTTTAAACCACCTTCACGTGCTCCATCAGCCAGTGATTTAACACGACCATGGTACAAGTAACCGTTCCTGTCGAAAACCACATCTTTAATACCTGCAGCAATTGCTTTTTCAGCTACCAGTTTGCCTACGGCAACTGACTGATCAATTTTAGTACCTTTTTCTGCGTTGAAATCTTTTGATAAAGATGATGCTGAAACGATAGTTTTGCCGCTTACATCGTCAATGATCTGCGCGTAAATTCCTTTATTACTTCTATATACTGACAGACGCGGACGTGCCGAAGAACCTGAAAGACGTTTTCTGATTCCTTTCTTAATTCTGTCTCTTCTTGATAATTTAGCTCCCATGACGATTATTTTTTAGATGCTGATTTACCTGCTTTTCTTCTCAATATTTCGCCAACAAACTTGATACCTTTACCTTTGTAAGGCTCTGGCGCACGTAACGAACGGATTTTCGCAGCTACCTGACCAATAAGTTGTTTATCAATTGACTCCAGAATAATGGTAGGGTTTTTACCCTTTTCAGCAGTTGTTGTAACCTTAATTTCTGTTGGTAATTCAAATACATAGTGGTGAGAATAACCCAACACTAAATCTAACGTATTACCTGTATTGGTTGCGCGGTAACCTACACCCACTAATTCCTGCTCCACTTTGTAACCAGTGGTTACACCTACAACCATGTTATTTATTAATGCACGATATAAACCGTGTAATGCTTTGTGGCGTTTTTGTTCTGAAGGGCGTTTTACAACTAAATTTCCTTCTTCCTGTTCAACAGTGATATCACTGTCAATCGCCTGGTGCAATTCACCTTTAGGGCCTTTTACGGTAACAACATTTTGTGCTGATACAGTAACGGTAACTCCTGCCGGTAGTGCGATAGGTAACTTTCCTACTCTTGACATTGTTTAATTTCCTCCTATTAATAAACGTAGCATAAAACCTCACCACCAACATTTTGCTGACGAGCTTCTTTATCGGTCATTATACCTTTAGAAGTTGACAGGATGGCGATACCTAAACCATTTAATACTCTTGGCAAATTATCCATGCCTGCGTATTTTCTCAAACCTGGTTTACTGATGCGCGAGATGCTGCGTATAGCAGAAATTTTAGTTATCGGGTGGTATTTCAAAGCAACTTTGATAGTGCCTTGAGGACCATTGTCTTCAAACTTAAAATTAGCAATGTAACCTTTGTCGAAAAGCACCTTAGTGATTTCCTTTTTCAGATTTGATGCAGGAATTTCAACAACCCGATGGTTGGCCTTAATAGCATTCCTTACTCTTGTAAGATAATCTGCGATTGGATCTGTATTCATTTTATTGTTTTATGATAGTGGTTTCCGTAGACCTGCTATCGGTTAATCTTTATTTCAGATTTCGGAGTTTCGATTTCGGATCTATTCCAATTTCTATTTCCCCTATCCGAGTTTGTCTTTCTTTCAACATCAAATTCCGAAATTGTACTTCCGAAATCCGAATTCAAACTACCAGCTTGCTTTCTTTACTCCCGGGATTTTGCCTTCAAGAGCCATTTCACGGAATGTAACACGCGAAATGCCAAATTGACGCATATAACCACGAGGACGGCCTGTTAATTTGCAACGGTTGTGCAATTTAACCGGTGATGCTGCTTTTGGCAATTTATCTAAAGCTGCATAATCACCTGCTTCTTTAAGAGCAGCTCTTTTTTCAGCGTATTTAGCTACTAATTTAGCGCGTTTTAATTCACGTGCTTTTACACCTTCTTTAGCCATTATTATTTTGATTTTTAAATGGTAATCCAAATTGTTTCAACAACTCCAATGCTTCAACATCATTTGTTGCAGAGGTAACAAAGGTAATATCCATACCCTGAATTTTGTTAATCTTATCGATATTAATCTCAGGGAATATAATTTGCTCTGATACACCTAAAGTATAGTTTCCGCGGCCATCAAAACCTTTATCATTGATACCTTTGAAATCGCGGATACGAGGTAAAGCAACTGCGATCAAGCGATCAAGAAACTCATACATGGTATTGTCACGCAGTGTAACACGTACGCCGATAGGCATGTTTTTACGTAACTTGAAGTTTGAAATATCTTTTTTAGATTTTGAAGACACAGCCTGCTGACCAGTAATAGTAGTCAATTCAGTAATTGTACTTTCAATCAGTTTTTTATCAGTAGTAGCACCACCAACACCCTGGTTGATAGCGATTTTCTCAAGTTTAGGAACCTGCATAACGCTTTTGTACTGAAATTTGTCTTTCAGTGCTGTACGAATTTCGTCCTTATACTTCGTTTTTAATCTTGGTACGTATTCCATTACTTAATTTCCTCTCCTGATATTTTTGCAATTCGAACTAATTTACCGGCATCATTTCTTTTACGGCCAACGCGGGTTGGTTTTCCTGATTTAGGATCAACCAGCATCAGGTTTGAAATGTGAATAGCAGCTTCCTGCTTAACAATTCCACCGTTAGGTTTTGCTGCGTTAGGCTTGGTATGTTTTGATACCAAATTGGCACCTTCTACAATAGCGCGGCCTTTCTCTAAAATTACCTCTAATATTTTACCTTCTGATCCTTTTGAATCGCCGGCTATAACCTTTACCAGATCACCTTTTTTGATCTTTAATTTGGTAGGTTGTGCGTGTTTTTTCTTTTCCATGTTACAATACCTCCGGTGCTAATGATACAATTTTCATAAATTGTTTCTCACGTAATTCTCTTGCAACAGGGCCGAAGATACGTGTGCCTCTTGGCTCATCCTGGTTGTTTAACAAAACCGCGGCATTGTCATCAAAACGGATATATGAACCATCTTTCCTGCGAATCTCTTTCTTAGTTCTAACCACTACAGCTTTTGAAACGGTACCTTTTTTTACGTTGCCCGATGGCAAAGCGCTTTTTACGGTAACTACTATCTTATCGCCAATTGATGCATACCTTTTACCGGTACCACCCAAAACACGGATCACTAAAACTTCTTTAGCGCCACTGTTATCGGCTACGTTTAATCTTGATTCCTGTTGTACCATCTTATTTAGCCCTTTCTAAAATTTGAACTAATCTCCAGTTTTTGTTTTTGCTAAGCGGGCGGGTTTCCATAATCAATACGGTATCGCCTACGCCACAAGTATTGGCTTCATCATGAGCCATAAATTTGGTAGTTTTCTTAACGAATTTACCATAGATAGGGTGTTTTACTTTCCTTTCTACCGCAACAACAATAGATTTTTCCATCTTACTGCTAACTACCAAACCGGTACGTGTTTTTCTTAAATTTCTTTCCATTTCTATCAACGTTTAAAAATTATTCAGAAGCTGACGCCGCTTTGCGCTTTGTTATTTCAGTATTTAAACGAGCGATGTCCTTACGTACTTTTGTAATACGGGTAGGGTTTTCAATAGCAGAAACCGCGTGTGCAAATTTCAGTTTGGTAAGATTTGTTCTTTCCTCTCCGATCCTGGCAACCAATTCTTCAGTTGACAACTCCAAAATTTCTGAGTTTTTCATTTTCTTTATTAGTTTTTTGAGTTTTTAGTTTCAAGCACGCTTTATCCAACTGATAACTGCAAACTCAAAACTGCTAACTTTTTTATTTATGCTTCTACGTAATCTCTACGTACTATAAATCTTGTTTGCACAGGTAACTTTTGTGCGGCCAGGCGTAATGCCTCTTTAGCTGTCTCCAACGGTACACCTTCTGCTTCGAAGATGATCCTTCCCGGGCGAACTACCGCTACCCAGTACTCTGGAGCACCTTTACCTTTACCCATACGTACTTCTGCTGGTTTTTTAGTTACAGGTTTATCAGGAAATATTCTGATCCATACCTGTCCCTCACGTTTCATAAAACGTGTTACAGCAATACGTGCAGCTTCGATTTGACGGCTGGTGATCCAGGCCGGCTCGAGTGATTTTATACCGAAAGATCCGAATGAAAGCTCAGCGCCACGACTGGCGTTACCTTTCATTTTGCCTTTTTGCATCTTTCTGAACTTCGTTCTTTTTGGCTGTAGCATTTTCTTAAGCTTTTATATCTCGCGATATATTTTTTCTACTCTATTTATTATCTCTTTCCTGGGCCGCCCGGACGATTTCCGCCACCACGATTCGGACCACCACCTTGTCCTCCCGGACGATTGCCGCCACCGCGATTTCCGCCCTGGCCACCAGCACCTGGACCACCTCTACGATCGCCACCTGGTTTACGGTCGCCTCTGCGTTCACCACCGCGCTCGCCGCCTCTTTCGTTACCACGACCGCCAAATGCTGCCGCGCCTTCAGGGCGTCCGCCTTTACCGCTGGCTGAGCTTGTACCACCAATGTTTGGTGATAAGTCGCGTTTGCCATAAACTTCGCCTTTGCAGATCCAAACTTTAACACCTATTTTACCATAAGTAGTTAATGCTTCTGCCAGTGCGTAATCAATATCGGCACGGAAAGTATGTAGAGGAATTCTTCCTTCTTTATATTGTTCTGTACGAGCCATCTCAGCACCGCCTAAACGACCTGATGTCATCACTTTAATACCTTCAGCACCCATTCTCATGGTTGAAGCTATAGTGGTTTTCATGGCGCGACGGAATGAAATACGTGCTTCTAACTGTTTTGCAATACCTTCTGCAACTAATTGTGCGTCAAGCTCAGGACGTTTGATCTCAAATATGTTGATCTGAACTTCCTTTTTAGTTAGTTTTTTTAGCTCTTCTTTGATCTTATCAACTTCCTGACCGCCTTTACCGATAACGATACCCGGACGGGCAGTGTGGATAGTTACAGTGATACGTTTTAAAGTACGCTCGATAACTATTTTTGATACGCCACCTTTTGAGATACGAGCTGAAAGATACTTGCGGATCTTTTCATCTTCAACTAATTTGTCGGCATAGTGATTGCCACCGAACCAATTAGAATCCCAACCTCTGATGATTCCTAATCTGTTACCTATTGGATGTGCTTTCTGTCCCATTTCAAATTAATTGTTATCGTTTTTACTATCTACGATCAGGTGTACGTGGTTTGAGCGTTTGCGGATACGGTATCCTCTTCCTTGCGGAGCAGGGCGTAACCTCTTTAACTGACGACCACCGCCTACTGAAACCTCTTTTACATATAAGTTGCTGTCTTCAACTCTTTTGTCTTCGTTTTTTGCTTCCCAGTTTTTAATAGCTGATAACAAAAGCTTTTCAACGCGAATTGCAGCTTCTTTATTTGTGAATTTAAGGATGTATAACGCTTTCTCAACGTTTACACCGCGGATTAAATCAACCACCAAACGCATTTTACGTGGTGAAGTTGGGCAGTCCTGTAACTTGGCAATAGAAGCGCCACCAACCTGGGCTTTCGCAGCTTCCTTTTGTTGCCTGATTAGTACAGACTTTTTGATTTTAGTTGTTGCTTCCATGCCTTATTTTTTCTTTTCTGCGTGACCACGGAATGTACGTGTTGGTGCAAACTCTCCCAGCTTGTGTCCAACCATGTTTTCTGTTACGTACACTGGGATAAATTTATTACCGTTGTGTACTGCGAATGTATGACCAACGAAATCCGGAGAGATCATGGAACGTCTTGACCATGTTTTTACAACCGATTTCTTATTTGAATCATTCAGTACCATAACTTTCTTGTCTAAGTTATGATCGATGTAAGGTCCTTTTTTAATTGAACGAGCCATTATTTTTTCCTTCTTTCAATGATATAACGATCCGATGATTTCTTTTTGTCACGAGTTTTGTAGCCTTTAGCTAATAAACCTTTACGTGAACGTGGATGACCACCTGAGGCCCTTCCTTCACCACCACCCATAGGGTGATCTACCGGGTTCATAGCAACACCACGAACTCTTGGTCTGCGGCCTAACCAGCGATTGCGACCAGCTTTACCCAATACAGCGTTAGCTTTTTCACCATTTGAAACGGTACCGATAGTAGCCAAGCAAGTTGACAATATCATACGTGTTTCGCCTGATGGCAATTTGATGATGGCATATTTACCATCACGTGCCGATAGCTGGGCATAAGTACCTGCACTGCGTGCAATTGTACCACCCTGACCTGGATTTAACTCAATGTTGTGGATGATAGAACCAAGAGGGATGCTCTTTAATGGTAACGTGTTACCAACTTCAGGAGCTGCATTCTCGCCTGATACTACAACCATTCCTACGGTTAATCCTTCAGGAGCAATCATATATCTTTTTTCTCCGTCAACAAAGTGTAACAGTGCTATACGTGCAGAACGGTTAGGATCATACTCGATAGTTGCTACTTTTGCAGGGATATCAAATTTATTGCGTTTGAAATCAATTAACCTGTAAGCTTGTTTATGGCCACCACCCAAATAGCGCATGGTCATTTTACCGCTGTTGTTACGTCCGCCTGATCTTGTGTTAGCCGAAACAACCAACGATTTTTCAGGAACGTTTGTTGTAATGTCCGACGTAGAAGTATCTATGCGGAAGCGGGTACCCGGAGTGACCGGTTTAAATCTTTTAACTGCCATCTCTATATATTATATACCGCTGTAAAAATCTATTATTTCTCCGTCTTTCAACGTAATGATCGCTTTTTTGTAAGTTGCAGCGCGGCCGCTTACGGCACCTGCCTTAGTATTACGCGTCTTTAGTTTACCAACGTATTTCATAGTGTTCACAGCTTTCACGGTAACACCATACATCGCTTCAATAGCGCCTTTTATCTGAATTTTATTTGCTCTGTGATCAACTTTGAAAGCATAACGGTTAAGCTTCTCGGTTAATTGAGTTACTTTTTCAGTAAGTAAAGGTTTCTTTAAAATTTCCATAATTACTTAGCTAATGCTTCCTCCAAAGTTTTAAGGGCACCTGTAGTTAAAATAAGCTTTCCAGCATTTAATACATCATATGTATTTAACTGTTCCGCAATAATAACCTTAGTTTTTTTCAGGTTCCTGCTTGATAAATAAACATTGTTATTTGCAGCGCCTAATACTAAAAGTGTTTTTACATCACTAACATTAAGATCTGCTGTAAGCTGTATATAGCTCTTTGTTTTGACAGAATCAAAAGTAAAGTCTTCTACAACTACTATGCTGCTGTCTTTTGCTTTGTATGATAAAGCTGATTTACGTGCTAAAGCTTTTAATTTTTTATTCAATTTAAAGCTGTAATCGCGTGGTTGCGGACCAAATACACGGCCACCACCATTAAACAATGGCGATTTGATACTACCTGCACGGGCACCACCGGTACCTTTTTGCTTATATAGTTTGCGGGTTGAACCTGCAATTTCGTTACGCTGTTTTGACTTGTGTGTACCTTGACGTTGGTTAGCTAAAAACTGCTTAACATCAAGATAGATAGCGTGATCGTTTGGCTCAATACCGAATACGGATTCAGGAAGTTGCACCTTGGCACCTGTTTCTTTACCTGATACATTTAATACGTTAACTTCCATCTTATTTATCCACTATTACGAATGAACCCTTAGCTCCTGGGATGGAACCTTTAACTACTAACAGATTCTGCTCGGCAAATACTTTAACTACCTGTAAGTTTTGAATCTTTACACGCTCGTTACCCATTTGACCGGCCATACGCATACCTTTAAATACGCGTGAAGGCCATGATGAAGCACCCAAAGAACCTGGCGCACGTAAACGGTTATGCTGACCGTGAGTTTGCATACCCACACCACCGAAACCGTGACGTTTTACCACACCCTGAAAGCCTTTACCTTTTGAAGTACCAACAACATCCACAAAATCACCGATTTCAAAAATACCAACAGTAATAGTGTCACCTAATGATTTTTGATCCTCGAAAGTTTTGAATTCAACCAGCTTACGTTTTGGTGTAGTACCGGCTTTTTGGAAGTGTCCTTTTAAAGGAGCTGTAGTGTGTTTGTCTTTTTGCTCACCATATGCCAACTGAACAGCTGCATATCCATCTGTATCAACAGATCTTATCTGTGTTACAACACAAGGGCCAGCTTCGATTACCGTGCAGGGAATGTTTTTCCCTGTTTCATCGAAAATGCTGGTCATTCCTACCTTTTTACCAATTATTCCTGACATTTTCTTTCTTTTATTTGTGCCCATCGAAGCAGTAGGGCTTCGTTCAAGGCAATTATCCCCCGTAAAGGGACGGCAAAGATAGACATTTCAGATTAATTGTCAAATAGTTAATGAGTTATTTTTTTATAAATTATTAAAAAATAGATTTTTAACTGAATTAATTGGTTAAGAGACGCGTAGGCGCAGATAAGGCCATATCAAAATATTAAGCAAACGATCAATTTAATGGCTTATTTACCACAATTATACTTTAACAACGCCTATTATTCTATCACCTGTTATAAAATTCCACTAGTAAGTGGTTTTGTTTATTATTGATTTTGATCAAATCCACTTCGATAACACCACACTCCCATCCAACCAACCTTTATATTCTTCCACATCATTTAATCAAAAAAATAAAGCTGAGTCTGATATGCAATTATATTTTAAAATAGCTCTTGCATCTAATTACCTGAAAGCGTTAACTTTATATATAAATAACCTAATACCTTATTATCCAGCGAAACCCGGAATCGGGATGACCTCATTTTTGCCCCGAAAATTACAGGTCTGAAGATATTACCCCTCCGATAGTTTCAGTTTTCACAACGCAATTAAAAAAGGCGGAATCCGAAAAGCCGAAACAGAGTAGGAATAACCATATTATACCTAAATCATGTCAGAGACTACCACTCAGGGCCCGGCCGTAGAGCCGTTGGCCCAAAATTTCAGGCCGCAAGACAACATCTTCAGGTCGTTTAATGTTTTAAATCCCGCAATTTCCGAAAACCTGATGAGCAATCTCACGACGGTAAGACGGGGGGATATGTCAGAATATATCACTATTGCCGACGACACCGGAGATTTCGACTCGGACTTCCAGGAACATTCTTCAAGCATCGAAAGTATGGAGACCTTTTCTGCTTCAGTTGGCATCAAAGGTTCTTACGGCGTTTTCAGCGCATCAGCCAACTGGAATACTGAAACAACAGAAACCTCGTCGTTTACGGCGCTTCACTCAACCTATGTAGCCGTAGTCCCAATGGGCATCATTTCGCTCAATGCTTTAACCAGGGAAGAAAAACTGGAACAATTACACCCCAGAATGGTAAGCGAACTGAAAGCAATATCGAGCCTGGCCGATGCGCAGGCCTTTACCGAAAAATGGGGCACACACCTGGTTACCCGGGTACAAACCGGTGGCATGGTACTTGTTTCCAATTCTGTAGAAACAGGCTCTTTCGAAAGCAGGGCTAAAGCAGCAACAAAGATAAAGGGCAGTTATACGAGTAAATCGTTAGAGTTGACCATAGCTACGTCAAGTGAAATAAAGAAAGAATGGGGAAATATAAAGCAAGTAATTAAAGTACGGGGCGGCGATGTTCACCTGGCGGCAGCATTCAACAGTGATGGTAGAGGTGTTAGCGAATGGGTAAAATCAGTGACTGCAGACACAACCTTCGCCATAGCCGATTCTATCGAAATATTTACGCTGACAGAAGGAGTTGCCCGCGAAACGTTGAAAAAGTATATCGACCTCACTATGCTCGCATTCAGCCTTAATCATCCTGCCATTTTCACTGTGGGCGCCAGCGCTCCGTTTAACTCAAGACCGGTAACCGTTACAGGAAGGCCGGGAAGCGGTTTCAAAATAATTGGCGGTGGCGCCACTGTTACCCAAAGAAGCAATAATTTCCTGATGGGCTCCTACCCAAATTCAAATCACGGAAGTGCACCGGATGGATGGACCGCAGTAGCACGTGACTTGATGTCGCCATCGGCTGCCAGCGATACACTTGCCAGCTATGCCCTGGGCGTTCATGACCCGGAAGATTATTTAGACATAATGGTAGCTGAAGGAAAGGGAAGCAACGCCGGAATTGGCAGAGACGAAGCCGAAGCAACATTGCCGAATGGATGGGTCCTGACTTGCGGTGGTGCACTTTCTGAAGCCACAACAAGTCGCATTTATAAATTTTTAACTGCCAGCCACTTTAACGAGAACCAGTTACGCAAGCAAACCTGGAAGGCTGCCTGCTCAGACTACAAGGTAGCTGCCAGCAACGTAAAACTACATGCCTTCGCAGTAGGAATTAAGAGTAAGGATCCGCTGCTTGCAATCGAAGGCGTTTATCGGAGTAGCCATGGGGTATTCGAGCAATGGGGCAACCCTAGCGCTGTGGCAGCAGGTTTTGCATGCGGTGGCGGCTTTGATGTAAGTGGCAATACGGGCGCAGGCAACCTGGTACAGGAAAGCTATCCGTCATCTTCTAAAAAGTGGCAAGTGTTTAACAAGGATCATGATTCGTCCGTTTCCGCCGCAAGTTCAAAGGCATTTGCTGTATCGTTACAGGCAAGTGTTGTGATATAGGGCCGCTTTATAAATTTTATTATAAAAGGGGGCAAGTCTTTCGCTATTTAGAATACTTGTCCTCTTTTTATTGCCGCTTCGCAAAAGGATCGGCACTTTTACAAATGGCAATAAGCTGTGCATCGGTCAACAAATCAAACTGCATCAACAGTGGCACATTTTTGTCCAATCCCTTTATATCATCCTTATGCGCAGACATCCAATCGACAATAATTTTACGGAAACGCTGGTTTGCTTTGCCGTGGTTGGTATTTTCATCCAGATCAGAACCTAAAATACTACCGGTAAAAGCCATTTTAGGATTAAGGGAGAATATTACTTCCGAAAACTTCGCCCGCAGTTCGCGTTCATCATCGCTCATTGTTTTAAACTCTTTGGGGAAATAAAGCTGGTCAATGGCATGCCTGCCCTCATGCGCAAAAACGGTAGAGGCTATGGTGAGCTTAAATATCTCATCAACAAAAGCAATGTTCAACTCGGTTCCCTTTAAACCCGAAGCCAATAAATGCTGATAGATTTTGGATGCTTCATTAAACTTAATATAGGGCGATAAAAACTTAGGTTCGGTATAAGGATTGTTTTTACACCGCTCGAAATCCAACTGTTTCTTCTTTTCGATGTCGGCCAAAGCACCTTTTCGTGCTGTAGTATCGGTCATTAAGCTTAACAACAGAAAAGGTTCGGTCATATAAGCTTTTCTAACCTGTATAATGATGGTGCTGTCGCCCCAGCCACCTACGTTGGTGGTACCGTACCAAGAAGTAAAGTCGCGGGATATTAGCCTGTCAACAGATATATAAGTAAATTTGGTACTATACCCGTATTGATTAATCTGCTTTAACTCTTTATGTATAATATGGCCCATTAACATACCGTAGTAATTAACAGTGGTACCATAATAACCTTCCATTCCGTATTTACGGTTCAAAATATTGTAAAGCGTATCCGGGTCAAACTTTTGGCTTTTGTTTATAAAGCTGGCCTTGTTCCAAAATACTTTACCCTCTTTGTCCATTAACGAATCGTATTCGTTGTCATAGTTTTTCTTGCCCCTGGCCACCTGCGGATAAATATTGCCGTTTACCTTCTCCATACTTTTAATATAGTCGGCATAAGCCACTATATCCTGTAATGATTTCGACCCGGAATATACCGATGGACTTTGCTTTTTAATTTCACCAGCCACCAACCCTGCGTAACCGAAAAATTTAGAATCGGCCAAACCAATGGCCAGTTGTTTCATTTCTGCGGCAGATAGCTGTCGCCCGTGCCATTTTATTAATATGGGTTTAAGCAATGCAAAGCCGGGTTTTATGGCCTGGTTGATAGCTTTTTCGTCGCTTATTAAATAGTATGACTTCCACGCCTTAATAATGGTTGGCCCATCTTTCAAAAAAAGCCCAATTCCTACCAATAGCTCGCTGGCTTCTGAATTTCCGGGTTGCTTTTCAAGTATCTGATTAATTAAGGTTGATGCTTTTTGCAGATTTTGACGGTTTAACACTTTATCGTTAACCTGCCGATAGAAATTAATATCGTGAACAGTACGCGCAAATGCCAACTCCGCTTCAATTTTCTCATTTCCATTACTGGCAAGATTGAGGCAATTTTTTCCATATCCCAACGCTTCTTTATATTTACCTGATTCCTGATTAATGGTAGCAGACAAAAGATTAACGGAGAAATCATTCTTTTTTAGATCAGCTGCTGCTTTTAGTGCCAGCATAGCACTGGTATAATCGTTGTAATATCTCCAATCCTCTTCGGCAAGTTTTACATAGGCTTTTATCCGGGTGACTACGTCGTTTGAAGAGTTATTGGCAATCTGCTGATATGCCGTACGGCTTTGAGCCAGTTGGTACTGGTTAAACAGATTTTGCGCAATATCCAATGTATTGGTTGGCGATTGTGCATCAGCTATCAGCACGGAAAATAGCGCCAGCAAGCAGATAACTCCTTTTTTCTTAACCATTTGAGATAAATGTAATTGAGATAAACAAAATAGATATTACCAAATAATTCTATTTTAAGATGTAACACTCCTACTAAAGTTACTGCCGCTTTTTAGTTTTGTTAAATTTCAACCATCATCAACCTAAATTTTACAATATGGTATTAATAACCGCCCGAATTTATTGTTTTAATAATTTTTTAAGTAAATTCAGCCATCCGTTAATTTAATCTGTAAAAAGGCATGAAATCAATTACCAAAGCTATTGCGCTAATTTTCATTGGATCGGCGTTGTTTGGCTGTAACCAAAAATCAACTACAACCACAACAACTACCGATAGCACTTCAACCGCTACATCTGTAACCCATAACCGGCTGGGTAATGCTACCCGGCAGGATAAAAATGGCTGGATCTACATACACCTTGCCGGTTCACCAGCTGATATCGGTTATCAACATGGGTATTTGGTGGCTAATGAAATTGATACCTTAATAAAGGTAATGCAATACTACCTGCCAACTACCAGCAAAAAAGACTGGGCGTTTTACAGAGCAGCTTCCAAAAGGTTTTTGTGGAATAAAATTGATAAAGAATACCAGGACGAAATAAAAGGTATTGCCGAAGGCTTACAGGCTAAGGGTTTCAAATATGATTCGCTGGATGTAACTGCGTTAAATGCCAATATCGAGCTATCGCAATATTATGTACCGTCGTTAATGAACAAGGTTAAACCCGGCAGCGGGGACAATAAGGCTCCCGGTAATTGCAGTGCTTTTATTGCCACCGGCAGCTTTACCAAAGACCATAAAATTGTAATGGGCCATAATAACTGGACGGACTATATTGAGGGTGAAAGATGGAACGTAATAGCCGATATAAAACCTCAAAAGGGCTATGAAATTTTAATGGATTGCGCTCCCGGACTTATACATAGTGGAGATGATTTTGTTGAAAACAAAAGCGGTGTAATGATAACCGAAACTACCATTACCCAATTTAAAGGCTTCGATACCACCCGTACACCCGAATTTACACGTGCCCGTAAAGCTGCACAATACAGCAAAAGCATTGATGATGTAGTAAAAATTATGACTACAGAAAACAATGGCGGCTATGCTAACGACTGGCTGATTGGCGATACCAAAACCAATGAAGTAGCTAAGCTCGAGTTAGGTTTAAAGGATTTCAGGGTATGGCGGTCAAAAGACACAGCATTTATTGGCTCCAACTTCCCAAGTGACCCTAAATTGATTAAGGATGAAACCACTTTTGACGTAAACAACAAAAACAGTTCGCCGAATGCCCGTAAGGTAAGGTTGGAAAAATTGGCGGCGGATTATAAAGGGAAGATAACAGACTCTATTGGTAAAAAAATTGAAGGCGATACTTATGATGCCGTTGAACATAAAACAGCATTGAACAGACATGTGATTGATGGCCACGTTGAAGAGGATGCGGCGGGTTGTGCCGAATGGAATGAGCCGGCTTATTTCCCGATGGGTGCGGTGCAAGGAAAGGTAACCACATCAGACATGGTTAACAATATGGAAATGTGGGCACATATGGGCCATCCCGGCGGTGCTGACTTTTTAGCTACGCCTTTTTTCAAGAAGCATCCCGAATACTTTAAAACCCAGGGCAAATATTTAAGAGATATGAAAGCCTACCCCTGGACAAAATTTGCCGCGGACGACCATTATACCATCCCCAATACTAAAAATTAGCGCCCCAGTCTGAATCAGAATTTACTGAATTTTAAAATGAACAGAATAAAAAGCAAACGCCTGCTCAAATCTTAACCTGAGCAGGCGTTTATTTTAAATCCACATTTGCAATTCCGAATTCGACATTCCGACATCCGCATTGCGACATTCACATTCCGAAATCGAAACTCCGAATTCCGAAATCAACTTACTCCATCATCAATCGCCTGATCAACTCGGCGCTTTGCTTGTTGCCTTCTTCCAGTCGGCCTTTAAAAAAAGATTGTACCTCATTAAAGTGCTTTTTGTAGCCTTCCATATCACCATAACCTATAATGGCCGACCATTCCCTTACCGCCGAATGAAACTCCAAATCATCGCCCCTGATGGTTTTGTCGTATAAGGCTGTTTTGATTGACTCTTCCAGCAGCTCTTCGTTTTTAAACAAATACTCGGCTATGCCTAGCCGCAAACGGAACGGCGGTGTTTGGCAGATCAGGTTATCATAAGGATTTACGCCTAAATGATACCAGGCATCAACCATGCTTAAAATACTAAGGTGCGAATTTGGCTTTTGCAGCTCGGGCTTTTGCGAAAGGGAAAACTCTTTCATAACGGTGTCGCTCAGCATAATAGGCTTGCGACTTTCGTGAAAAACAAAATCACGGGCACGGTATAGGCGGGCCCTGAACTGTTCTTCTTCCTCCTTTATCATCAGCTTAAACAACTCCGACTCTGACACAGCATAACGCTTTACCTGCTGCCGGGCATAAGGGTTCAGGATAGCCAAACCCGCATAAACGTGCGCCTTGTAGCTAAATATACGTAGTGTAGTTAAAATTTTGACGTTATCAATACCACCTACATACGAGGCATTTTCCCATGGGAAAAACCCGGCCTCTTTCCAGGCGGTGCCCATGCTTTCAAAACCTACGTGCGTTACGGCTTGCGTATCGGCAACTATTTTGTCGTGCTCGTGAAAATCGGCAATCTCAACAATATCGGTTTCTACGGCTGTAAAAAGGTCAAGCATTCTTTTATAAGCCTCATCATCGGCACGGTGGCGTATCAATATCAGTTTTTGCCCTTTTGGCTGAAAGCCAGGACCATGCATGGCATGAAAAGTAATGATCTGCGCATCGGCAGGTAAATATTTTTCAAAGATCTCAATCTCAGGTGTTTTTACGGATGTTTGCCCCGCTACAATAGCACCATATTTGGTTGATGAACCGCACTCAGCCACAACCTGCTCTAGTCTATCAGCTTCAACCGAGTAAATAATCAGATCGCAGATACGGGAAATATCCATCCCATTATCCATAATCTTTATTTGATACGGCGTCAGTTCATCCTCCAGCTTATTGCGGTTTGCAGGTAAATCACAACCATAAACGGGGTAGCCCGCAGCAGCAAAAGCTTTAGCATATAAGCGTCCCATATCGCCAAGGCCAATAATCCCTATATTCATGCTGCTAATATATTACTTAGATGCGAGATATGTGAAGTCCGCCACATAATGGCCTACGAAAACAATTAACTAAAAGTGCTGTTTCTTTTAATCAAAAACATATCTCTTAGCTTAATAAAATACATATATTGGCCCCGGATTATATGAGATTTCATACTTAAAATTTCATATGTAAATATTATTTTTACTTACAAACTAAGTTTTTATGCTGAGAATACCCTTTATAGCTTTATTTATTTGTTGCATTACTTCATTTAGTTATGCCCAGGATAGTACTAAAAAAGAAACGCCTGTGGTAAAGCCAGAAGTTAAAGTAAAAACCTATAAAAGTTATCCTCCAAAAGTTGTTACATCTGCCGGTCAGCAGGCTGTGCCGGTAAAACCAGATACCGCTGTACCTCCGCCACCCGTGGTGACGGATAAGAGCCTTAATGGCCAGTATCAATTTTTGCTAACCAGGGTTTACCACTACCAGCAGCCAGCCGTAGCCGATTTTTGGAAAATTGTTACCGATACCTTAAACCTGGGCAAACAAAAACTTGCCAGTGCCGAAAACCGCCTTAAGCTACAAAAGAAAACCATTGATAGCTTAAGTGGTGAAATTGCTGGCAAAGATCAAAGCATCAGTTCATCGGGCAGCCAGTTAAGTGTATTTGGCTTACTTGTTGATAAATCGACTTATAATTTGGTTATGTTCGGTATCATTTTGGTTTGTATAGCAGTAACCGTTATAGTTGTTTTACGGTCGGGCAGCAAGGGCAAGGAAGCTGAATACAGGACCACACTTTATAACGAACTGGAAGAAGAGTTTAAACAATACAAAACCAAAGCCAACGAAAAAGAGAAAAAACTTGCCCGCGAACTGCAAACCGAGCGCAACAAACTGGATGAATTACGGGGTAACGCTTAAAACTCATGTCGACCATAAAACCCATACTCCGCATTTTTGATTACGATAAAACAATTGAGTTTTATGTGGACTGGCTGGGCTTTAAGGTAGATTGGATTAACGAATTTGAAAAGGGCGTTGCGCCAAAGTTTATGCAGGTTACGTTAAAGGATGTGGTGTTATATCTTTCAGAACATCATGGCGACGGAAGCCCTGGTGTACATATTACGGTTAATGATTTTGAAGGACTAAGAGCATATCACCAGCTACTGATCGATAAAAAATACAAATACAACGGCCCCGGATTAGAAATACCCTTTTGGAACGAAAACGCCATCACCATGACAGTAATTGATCCGGTTGGTAATCAAATTACTTTTACTGAAGTAGTGAAATAATTCTGCCCGTCTGCTTTTAAGGTACCGCATTGGCGGAAAGCTGCGGACAAACAAAGGACTGCAACAGAGAAAAGTTTCAATTAAGTAAACGCTTAGAAAAAGATAGGGTCTTGCCTGTTATCCCAAAAAAACAATATTTCTATACGTTGATCCCTAATCTCATAAAACATAGAACAGTTTCGATGTATAAAACCTTTCCTAACATTTTCATTTATAGGGGTTGATTGAAAAACAAAAGGAGAATGCTCAATTAATTCAAGAACTTTTAAAGTTCGTTGTTCAAAATCAATAACAGACCTATCACCCCACCTATTATAAATCTGATCCCTTATACTGTCAAATGTTTCAATTGCGGTTTCTGAAAATATAATTGTGTAGATCATCGCGCCGACGACAATCTCTTTTTGAATTCTTCCAGCGTTATGGTTCGACCAGCCTGTATATCTTCCTGCCCTTTTTTGATACCGGCTAAAACATAGTCAGGCAATTTTTCTTCGTCTTCCTTTAAAAAAGTAATATCATTTGTTTCGAGAAAAGCCTGGATGAGTTTTTCCTGATCATCCGTAGGGTATAACATGTACCTTTTCATATATCAAAAATACAAAATACAATCTGTAAAATAAATAATTCCATCTGTCCGGTTTTAAGGTATGACATTGTGGACAACTGCGGACAAACAAAAAAGACCATCCAAATAAATTCAGGGTAAATCAAAAGGTTCTATAGAAAATATAAAATACCCGTCCTTGCGAGATTCTGTGTTGAAATACAAGTAATCTGCATAATTTATTTTACATTTGAGTCTTAGGCGGCTTTATGTTAGCCTGTTTAGGGCAGTCCTTTTTTAAAGTGACTGCTCTAACTATTTAATACCAATTCATTTTCACGCTGAATTTGCAGATAATTTACCTGGTA
>NZ_JANUBZ010000004.1 GCF_024808665.1 Mucilaginibacter empetricola | reverse complement strand
TTACCGGCTACTTGTGAGGCTGCCGTAGCGGTAGTAGTTATTGTCGGTGGTGTGGTTAACGATATTGGGGTATCACCATTAACAAAACCGCTGTAACTTGCTGTTAAAGTTGGGATAGCTGCGCCATAAGCTTTGGTCTGGTTATCTGCAGTGATCGTTAAAGGAGCCTGACCGATCGTTAAGATTCCCGGCACATAGCTGATCGTATAGTTAGGGTCTACCGCACCACTTGCTGTTATAGCATATGGATTACCTGCCACCTGTGAGGCTGCCGTGGCCGTTGTTGTTATTGTCGGTGGTGTGGTTAAAGATATAGGGGTATCACCATTAACAAAACCGCTATAACTTGCTGTTAAAGTTGGGATAGCCGCACCATAAGCTTTGGTTTGGTTATCTGCCGTAATGGTTAATGGAGCCTGACCGATCGTTAAGATTCCCGGCACATAGCTGATCGCATAGTTGGCATCCACGGCTCCGCTTGCTGCAATGGCATATGGGTTACCGGCTACTTGTGATGCTGCTGTGGCTGTGGTAGTTATTGTTGGTGGTGTTGTTAACGATATTGGTGTATCACCATTTACAAAACCTGTATAACTTGCTGTTAGTGTTGGGATAGCCGCGCCATAGGCTTTGGTTTGGTTATCTGCCGTAATGGTTAATGGGGCCTGACCGATAGTTAGGCTGCCCGGTACATAGCTGATCGTATAGTTAGGGTCTACCGCACCACTTGCAGTAATCGCATAGGGATTACCTGCTACTTGTGAGGCTGCCGTGGCAGTTGTAGTGATGGTTGGTGGGGTAGTTAAAGATATAGGGGTATCACCATTAACAAAACCGCTGTAACTTGCTGTTAAAGTTGGGATAGCCGCACCATAAGCTTTGGTTTGGTTATTGGCGATGATCGCTAGTGAAGCCTGACTTACTACGCCAACGGGCATGGCTTCGTTTACACTGCTTGCCCCGCTGCTGCTTAATACTACATTGCCGGAATAATTACCTGCTGCTTCACCTGCTTTTAACCGGATATAAACCGGAGTAGAGGCGATCGTTCCCGCTGCTCCTATGGTTACGGTACTGCTAAAAGTACTGTTATCGGTACTTACTTCAAACCCGGTCGGTGGAGTTACCAATATACCGGTAGTCATAGCAGTGCCCGATACGTTAAAACTTTCGGATGCAGAAGCACTGCCATAAATACTGTTTAAAGAACTTAAAGTACCACTGGCTGCTATAGCCGGGCCTGCGGGCGCTACCGTAAAAGTTGCTGAAGGCCCTGCCGCACCGGCCACATTGCCTGCATTATCGGATGCTGTGCCGGCAGCAATAGAAATACCTATGCTACCTGTGCCGCTAATAGAAGAAATAGTTACCGTTCTGGTCAGCCCGGTTCCGCTTACCGCTATGCTACCCGTAGCTGTCCCGGTTTTATTTAAGGTGATATTACCTGCAGCTAATGTACTTGAGTTAAAGTTAGCATCGGCATAAGTAACGGTATAAGTTACCGGACCTGTTGAGGTGCTGCTTACTGATGGTACGCTGATGGTTACCGTTGGTGGCGTTTTATCGATAGTATAGGTACTGCCTGTAAATGGCAATGTAGTGCTTATACCGGGCGACAAACTTGTTGCATTGGCCAGGTTTAATCCGATGGTACCATCGCCCGTACCTGTATTTACCGTAATGGTATAAGTGGCTCCCGAGCCTGAAATAGCGCTGATGGCCGCCCCACTTACGCTACCTGTGGTTGCTAATGAAAAGTTACTGGTAGTTACCCCGGTTACCGAAGCACCGAAGGTTACCGTATATTGTACCGAGCTGGCATTGGTCAGACTGGAGCTTACATCGGTTATCGAACTGATGGTAGTAGGTGCCGCCGTAACCGTACTGCTGGCGGTGGCCACATTTACACTGGTGGCGCCTGTGCTGCTCAGCACCACATTGCCCGAATAAGTACCCACCCCATCAGCTGCTGCCAGGCGTATATAAATCGTTGTTGCTGCAAGCGTGCCCGATGAACCTACGGTTACCGTGCTGCTAAAAGTGGAATTATCGGTACTTACCTGAAAACCTGAGGGTGGGGTTACCAATACACCAGCAGTTAAAGCTGTTGCCGAAACACTGAAACTGGTAGAGGTTGACGCTGTTCCTGTAGTAGTGCTTAATGCGGCTAAGGTTCCGCTGGCCGTAATAGCAGGCACTGCGTTAACCGTGCTACTGGCGGTAGCGACATTTACACCGGTAGCGCCGGTGCTACTCAAAACGATATTCCCTGAATAAGTACCCACCCCATCGGCTGCTGCCAGCCGTACATAAATGGTTGTTGCTGCAAGTGTGCCTGATGAACCAACAGTTACCGTACCGCTAAAAGTGGAGTTATCGGTACTTACCTGAAAACCTGAGGGTGGAGTAACCAATACCCCGGCGGTCAGGGATGTTGCCGAAACACTGAAACTGGTAGAGGATGAAGCTGTTCCTGTTGTAGTGGTTAGCGCTGCCAGGGTTCCGCTGGCGGTAATAATAGGCGTAGCCAGATTAAACACCGGGTTGGCCGATGGAAAATAGGTACCTCCCACAGCTATGTTATAGGTGGTGGTTGCTGTGGATGTTGCTGTCCAGTTGGCATAATTGCCGATATCGGCTAGTAAGGTGGTTTGTGATCCTACCAGGGGACCTACATAAACGGCATTATATCGATTGGTCTCTAAAGTAAAAGGCAGCGCAGTAGGTGCTGAAACCGTACCATTAAATGGGTCGGCATTCGTTAAGCCGGAAGGCAATGCACTTTGTGCTGCATTGTTGGCCACTGTTCCGGTTACCCAGCCATTAGCCCCCATATTGGTAGCATTGGTGTTAATACCATAAATAAAAGTTGGTGCGGCTTGTGTGCCCTGAAAAATAAAGATCTGATTACCGGTGGATGGGGAATATCCCACCGTACTGGTAAATGTAGTGGTGGTTGTCCCGGTTACTGCTCCGTTTGAAGGCGATACTGTAACGGTTGCCGGCAGGGTGCCATTGGCAATAGAAAAATTAAATACGGAACCGGCGGTAATATTGGAGCCTACCGTCCAGGTAAAGAAACCATCAATTGTTCCTACACTGCTAAAGGCGGTTCCCAACCAACCACGACTGGTAAACTGGATCACCGTGCCGGCGGCGATATTCTTTAATACCACGATATCAAAGTTATCGCTCCCTACCGGTGCCGTTGTGGTGGTATTAAAGCTGAAGTCGTAGCCTACAACTGCTATATCGCCGGGCGATAGTGTTGTCTGCCCGTCTGCAAACGATGAAATAAACAAAAGTAAAACTGCAGAGGTAATTGCAAGTAAAAGTTTTTTCATACTTAATAAGGTTGAGAGGCCCATTAATAGGGCCTTAATTTTAACACAGTATTATTGATATTATATTCAGCTAATCACGCTGTTGGCATACTTAAAAAACATTGCCCGGTTTTAAAACCATATGCTCCGGCAAATCGTTGCGGAACAAAACAATTGTTAATTTTAAAGTATTTAACACTCAATAGTTTATCACCCTTACACACTACACTAAAGTCTGAATTTCCATTAACTACAGCAGTTCCGGGTATAAATGATAATTTTGCTGATGCAATTAGGGTTGCATCCAAAATCTTTATTTCAAGTCCATTTATAAACGTGGCAGCACCCATATTCCACGAGTTGCATGCCTTTATCAAATCAATAATCTCCTCCGCACTCATCTCATTCCAATTAATTACTATGTCTTTTAACTGTGGCCGGGTATAGTAAGCGGCCTTATCTTCATTTTGCTGAATTTCAGCAGGTAAACATTTTTTTTCAAACTGATCAATTATTTCGATCACTCCTTTTACCTGTACCTCCGCAAATAATTGATTAACAAAATCATATGTAAAATGAGGCTGATTAGGTATTTTATACTCCCACACCACCGGCCCGCTATCCAATTTATCCGTCATTACATGAATGCTCAACCCTATATCTTTTTCACCCTTTTTCAACTGCCAAAAAACTGGGGACGGTCCCCTGAATTGCGGTAATTTGCCAAAATGGATATTGTAGATATTACATTTAGCATTAATAAATTGCTCCGTTTGTATAATATTGCTATAACCAGCAAAGAATACCATATCTGGTTGATAAAGCTGATGCCAGTTATACAAATCCTGCTTATTATTTTCAATAGTTACTGTAATGCCCATTGCATTACAAAACTTTATTGTTTCGGCACTATTTTGCCCCGGATCATCTGATTTACCAATATATAATATGACCTCCGCTCTATTTTTTGTGTTAAATAAATTTAAGAGCAGAGGTCTATATAAACTTATAGCATTGGATACAATACCTATTTTCATCAACTAAGTAATATCCTTTTTACACCCTTTTAATTCCGCGAAGGGTAAACCCCACTTAATGCAATTATAAAAGAAACCACCAAATATGGCTGCATATTATTGTGCGGCAATGAGTTACCTACCATACTAACTGCCGTAGGCGCCAACGTTGTATTTGCACTCGCAGGTTCAATAAAGTTAGATGGCGTTCCACCAGCCGCTGAATCGACAGATTGTGCTAAAATAAAATTAGTTGGCAGTACCTGAGTAGCAACTGTGGTGCTGGCATTAATAAGGTGATTGTGCGCTGGTATTTCTGAGGTTAAAAGGGTAACGTTCTCCGTACCACTAATTTCGCCTATTACTCTGGTAGTAAGCCCCAATCCGGTTCCCCAATGCATGGGAGCTCTGCCCCTATAGTCAGGAAGTCCAAATGTTTGGATACCATCGCCGCCATAAGTAGTTCCAAGTAACGAGAAAAGCGCTGTATTTTGTGCTATAGATAAAAGCTGCCCATTGCATAGAGCAAATCCTTTGGGAGCGAAATTGCCCCCAAACATCTTTATTTCTCCAAGATAAGTATCCATTATATCAAAGGTTTAATCTAAAAAACGGTAATTAAATTTATTTTAATATTCTAATAGCATCCAAAACATTTTAAGTTTTAAATACAATACAGATGTTAACCGATTATTTATTTAATTTCTTGATGGGAATACTCCTACTAAAGCAATAATAAAAGTCACTACCAAATATGGTTGCATATTATTGTGAGGCAATGAGCTACCAGTCATACTAAGAGAAGTTGGTGCCATAGTGGTATTAGCACTTGCGGACTCAATAAAGTTAGATGGCGTTCCACCAGCTGCAGCGTCAACAGATTGTGCTAAAATAAAGTTACTTGGTAATACTTGCGTTGCAACGGTAGTACTTGCATTGATGAGGTGATTGTGGGCAGGTATTTGTGATGTTAAGAGCGTTACATTCTCGGTACCGCTTGCTTCCCCTATCGTTCTGTTGGTGAGCCCGAGACCGGTACCCCAATGCAGAGGAGCTCTGCCTTGAAAATTAGGTAATGCAAAAGTTTGCACTCCGTTACCGCCATAGGTGGTGCCAAGAATTGAAAAAAGAGCTGCATATTGTGAAATGGATAATAATTGACCATTGCACAAAGCCCAGCCTGAGGGGGCGAAATTTCCGCCAAACATTTTGATTTCTCCAAGATAAGGTTCCATTTTTTAAGAATTTAGGATTTTTTGTTTAGATTTAGATAACGTGTTAGGATTTAGTTTTATAAAGGTAAATATATTTTATAAAAATGCAAGTATCCCAAACAAAATGGAGTCGTTTTTCATTCTGTGACCCGTATTCAGCGGTAATTATTCCCGATAGGAGTGTCATTTCACGAGAAACAATCAATCCAATCAGAAAAATGTCAAAATAAAGATGTTGCCGTTAGCACAGCAAAACAATGAAATAAGGTTTAGGCAGAAGTATTTGAAGCTATATTGTAAATAGGGTTCAGTAAAAAACAAATGGTGGCCACCAACAAGTTAAATAAAGCAACGCACAAATTTTAGTTGTAATTTATCCCATTTAAAGCAATATGAGTAACGGTTACGGTAGTAGTTAAGGTTGGATCTCCATCGCCAGAAAAATCAGCAGCATATTGATCTTTCTTAAAACCATAAACTTGTTTTGTTTTCAATTTTTTCAGTTTAAATCCGGTTGTTTTCATAACTTTTTTTTTAATACATCAAGAAGTTATGAAAGCGTTTTCAATTCAAAAAAGTTATTACACCAATTACATTATTCTATATACCAACATTATTATCGGGGGTGAAATTTTGCACAAAACACATTTTTTTTGTTCGAATGTAACTTCGCTATAAATTATAGGTCATATATGCCTATTTTTGAAAATACCTGGCACCGATAGTTCATTTTTAATGAAAACACTCAAATTTGAAAATTTAAAACTTCATATAATTTTTTGGTCGGTATTTATCTCCTATGAATTTGCGGTTTTATATAGCTTTGGAGGGAAATTCTCCAACTTTCCGGATTATGCGGGCCACTACATATTAAATATAGGTACATTTTATTTTAACGCCCATATTGTTTTACCTAATGCCGTTAGCAACAACAAAAAGTCGTTTATTATTATTCCGTTCGCAATAATTGCAGAGCTTCTTCTTTACCTCGTTCTTAAACTGTTACTATATCAGTTTTACAGCTATTGCGGGATAAAAATCAGCGAGCCAATTGTGAATATTGTTTTTTTTATAATTGGGAGCTCGTGGCGGGCAGTTTATTTTATTGGGTTAAGTACCGGCTATTGGCTGGCATTATCGACAATTCAAAACTGGAAGAAAATTGCAGCTTTAGAGAATGTTCAACTAAGGAATGAATTACAAACCCAAACTTTAGAAAAAACACTGCTCGCTACAGAAAATGCCTATTTACGCTCACAAATAAATCCACATTTTTTATTAAACACGCTTAATTTTCTTTATAACTCGGTTTCTAAGTTCTCTGAAAAAACCGCCGAAAGCATCCTGCTCCTTTCAGATATAATGCGTTATGCCTTAACCAATGCTGATAGCGATGGAAAAGTAAAACTTGAATCAGAAATTGAACATATTAATAGTTTTATTAAATTGAACCAGGCAAGATTTGATGACCGGCTGGTTATTGACTTTTTAACTGAAGGTGAAATAGAGAAATACCGGATTATTCCATTAATATTAATTACCCTAACGGAAAACGTTTTTAAATACGGAGATTTACTGAACGAAATTTACCCGGCAAAAATCATTGCTATTATTGAAAACAATAGCTTAACCTTTATAACGCAAAATTCGAAAAGAAAAAAGACCAACTATCCGGGATATGGAATAGGAATTAAGAATATTAAAAGCCGCCTGGAAATGTATTATCAATATCAATATGAACTAAGTATTGAAGAAAACGAAAGCGAATATAAATCTACACTAAAGATTGAATTATAACATCTATGTATACCTGTTACGTAATTGATGATGAGTTTCACGCTATTGACACGCTTACCGGTTATATTAACAAATTTCCGGGGTTGAATTTGGTTGGAAGCAATGTAAATCCGCTAGTAGCGATTGACGAAATTACAAATATGCCGCAAGTGGATATTGTTTTTTTGGATGTAGATATGCCTGAGCTTTCGGGGTTAGATGTTGCTGATATCATTTCATCCAGAAGTGCGGTGATATTTACTACCGCATATCCTAATTATGCAGTTCAGGCTTTTGAAAAAAACGGATCTGATTTTATTTTAAAACCAATTTCATTTGAGCGTTTCACCAAGTCTGTTACAAAGGTTCAAAACCTGCTAAAGCCTAAAAAGAGTATCGAAAATCAAGCATTAAACGAGCATTTTTTTATAAATCCCGGAGTTAAGGGCAGAATGATACAACTGAGCTATGCGGATATTTTATATGTAGAGGGTTTAAAAAACTATGTTGTAATCTATACGGTCGACAATAAATACATTACCTATTTATCATTAAAAGAGATAGAAAATTCTATACCTAGCAATAAATTCATACGAATACACAAGTCATATATTGTTAATATTGACCGGATAAAATCAATTGATGGCAATATTGTGCTGTTATCTAACTCGATAGAATTACCGATTGGGATATCATTTAAAGACAGCTTCCTTAACATTGTTAACACTAAAACGCTTAGAAGCGGACGTGGTTGAAAACGATTCCTTTTCCCTCCTTGCTTCTAAAGATTGATAATATTTATATAACAAATAGTAAATTATAAATTCGTGCTTGCGTTGTTTTTCGTTAAACAACCTGTTTAAATGCATGTGGATCAGATCACCCAAAAGTTTCAGCAAATCGTTTTGCAGATGCCATGCAAAGTTCAATTTTAACTCGGTAAGCTCTTTTTCAAAAACAGCAAACTCTCTTTTCCCAGCGAGATCAATTATGGCACTTCTATTAGTTTGCAGGTTGTTTATAAATAATGAATACTCGCGATATTTAGTATCCAATTGAAATTTCACTTGTTTACTGCTCTCGAACTCATGCTTCATTCTTTCGTGAAGGCTTTTAACAACATACATTTTACCCGGATTTTCCCTGAAAAATATATTAAGTAAAGCGTCAACTGAAACTAAAGCTAAATGTAATTCGGAAAAATCCACCTCTATGTCTTTCGAAATATTTTTCAAATAGTTAACAACAAGCTCGCTGCTTGCCTGAAATATTTTTTCTGCGAATTCAATTTTATCAAATCCATATCGTTCTAACTCTCTTTTATAAGTATCCAGTATTAAATTATTTAAACTGCCATCCTCAACATAACCGCGCATTTTTTTTTCAAAATATTGCACAATTTCAGTTACATTTTCATGTTTAGTTTGTATCCGTATTCGTAGGTGATGTTCCGTGTCAGCATATCTTATAAAATACCAGCCTTTAAGTTTATTCTGTTTTTTTAAATGATTTATTATAACGCTGATATTTTTGGTTAACAAACTATTGGAAATTGAAGGATGACAATACAACTTAAAATATACCCATTCGTCGCCGGGAAGGTAAATTCGTTTAACCTTATTTCGTTTTGAATTTAGAGTAGAAAATACACTTTGGTGGTAAGTTGTCTCATTTGAAAATACCGAAGCTATAAATTGCCCGGTAAAAGATTCTCCAGCTTGGTTTTTAACAATAGATTCTTCATCAAAAAAAACCTCTTGTAAAACAACCGATCTTTTATTCTTAATACTCTTAATAAATGTGCTGATGGAGTCAGCATCGTTTTGATCAAACATGAGCTGATTGTCTCCCTCCGTAAGCGCAAATTGCTTTTTAAGGCCTATTTTTTTGCTTAATTTATCGAAATTATTTTTCAGTTCGCCGTCGTGTGTTATTTCTGCTATTTCATCGCTGCTTAAAATCCAGGTGCACGGAAAAATAATGCAGCTTTTATATTCAACACGTGGATAAAAATTCAGGCCGGGTAGTAAAGACTTTAAATCGAACGAGTAATTGCCCTGCAAACCCTGATACTGCAAATCGCATAAAAATCTGAATATGGAAAGTTCGCTCCTCGCGTAGTTATAGGCAGAACTAAGCCTGGGAATAATTATTTTATTTAGCTTTTTAGATCGAAGTATAATTTTATCATCAACCACTGATAACATAATATCAGAAAGATCAATTATTTTGTCTCTGTTTAAGGTTGAGTGAGCGCCTATCGGGATTTCATATTCGCGAATCCCGGCATTTGAATTAATGTTGGCGCCATGCTCATCATTAAAGCACGATATTTCAGCAAATATTACATCTTCATTAAGCTTCTCTTCGTCACTGGCAATATGACGTACCTCTTCACCTATGTTTTTATTGAACAATGTAAACCTGCCTAGTAATGATGTTGCGGTGCATCCCCCCGCCTGTTCAATCCATACTTTATTTTCAAATACTCTAAAGATCACCGAAAAACTTGGCGGAATCATCAATTCAGACTGTGTTTGAATCTTGTCTAGTTCTTTATCAGTTATTATGATACAATCATTATCCGCATTTTTTGAAAGCCGGGATAAAAAAAACTCATGAACGGGGGTCCAGTTAAAATTTAAGGTGTTTGATCGTAGGTTTAGCTGAATACCATCGAGTAATTCGCTGGTAACAAGGCTAGCTTCGGATCCATCATATCCAACGCCTGTTTCCCTATCTAAAGCCTGTAAAACGGGAATCTCCTGATCTTCAAACTTCGATTTGAATTTATTTCTAAAGGTATTTAAGGTTTTAGGGGAATGATCAAGAGCTAGCTTATCCAGGCATATTAAGCCGTCTTTAATTTGTTGTTGATATTTTTTTTCTATCACCGACTTTGTTTTTATTTCATAACCTACATAAAACATCGATTTGATTTCCTTTTTTAACAAGCTATACAAATCATTTTCGGCCAGGCCTTTTATATTCACGTCATTTGCGTCCTTTATATCATCTACCATTTTATTGTAAGTGATAATATCATCGGCCAGTTTACATTTTTTATCCGTTTCGCTGGCAATTTTGGCCAATCTGTTAAAAAACTTCTCTCCGGTCATGTTAGGATATAACTCCGGTATTAATAAACCCGCTTCAATCAAATCATTGGTATATTCTTCAATTTCATCTTCCTGATCAATAAAACCTTTTAACCAGGCAATAATTTCTTCTTTTGTTTTTCCTGTTTTGCAAAAGTTTATGAGTTTATTTAATAAGCTATCTGCCTGATAAGACACAATTAAAAAGTCGGTTTTTTTGGGGTTATTATTAAAGCCATTGGTTAAATACCGTTTTTCGCGCTTAGTGGTATAAATAGAATTATTTGAGTAATATTTGATATTTGTAAAGCAGCCCGACTTCTCCATCTCCCTCGCTACATCAACTGAGAACTGAAAATCAGGATTAATATAAATTTGCCTGTCGTTATCTAAAATACAATCTGAACTGCCATTCAATAAGTCCCATCTAAGTGAGCTGAAAGCCGAAAACATTCCAAAGGGCGTAGGTCGGTAACACATCCTGTTAAAATATTTTTTCAGACTTAACTTTACTTTATTATCAAGCAACTGATAGTCAAAATCAAATCTTTTTAATTCGGTATATAAGCTCTCACTTGCAAAAAAAATAGCAACCTGAAAAAACTGTGTTTTAAGTAATTTTTCTAGCGCAGGGGTATTATAGTTCTGATAACTCAGGGCTGGCGTTCTCAGAAAGAGGTAAGGGCTAAAACAGATATTGAGCATATGTTTACAATTAAGATAGCATTATATTCAGACCTTAAACACGGGTATAAATTGATTTTATACACCTGCCCTACTCATCTAAATGGAAGATAGTATTTGTAAAAACATATTAATGGCTGATAAAATATCAACCTAAAAGAAAGAATTTTTAATTTACTAATCTTAACAGATTATACGAAAAGCTTTAAAATATTGTTGACCGTATATATACCCTTTTAAGTATAAAAGCTTTATTATATTGATTATCAAATATTAAATAACCTTTTTATAATATATAATAGATTAAGCCCAATTAGTATTTTTATGGATTGCAGATTGCGCGAGTGTTAAAAGATTTCCTTGATCTGCAAGCAACAAATCATCATTATGGTAAAATTATCGAAAAACAAGTCATTGATTTATAATTCAATCAATTAAAATCACAATGTTAATCAATAGTTATTTTTATTTATTTTTTGCATTAAGAAATGTAACTCAAATCATGTGCCGACAATTTGCAGTAATTCTTTTTTTATTGCCATATTTGATTTTAAATTGTTATACCAATTTATCGAAAATATAAATATCCCATATGCAAACCATCGATCCTATCATTCTACAAAAAGCAAACACGTGGCTTAATGGCAATTACGATGCTGATATCAAAAAAGAAATTCAAAAACTAATTGATAGCCAATCATATACTGAATTAACAGATTCTTTTTACCGTGATCTTGAATTTGGTACCGGTGGCCTTAGAGGAACGATGGGCCCTGGCTCAAACCGTATAAATAAATACACTATTGGAGCAGCAACACAAGGATTATGTAATCATCTAAAAAAGACATATCCGGGGCAAAAAGTAAAAGTAGCCATTGCTCATGATAGTCGGAATAATTCTGATTTATTTGCCCGCATCACGGCCGAGGTTTTTTCTGCAAATGACATTTACGTTTATTTCTTTAAAGAGCTTCGCCCTACACCCGAATTATCGTTTGCCATAAGGCATTTGGGTTGCAAAAGCGGCGTTATGCTCACTGCGTCACACAATCCCAAAGAATACAACGGATATAAAGCCTATGGAGCCGATGGCGGACAGTTTGTTTCTCCGGAAGACAAGGCTGTAATGGATGAAGTGGCAGCGATTGCTAGCGTTGACGATATAAATTTTAACCGCGTTGAGAGCAATATCGAATTAATTGGCGAAGAAATTGACAAACTTTATCTTGATAAAATAACAGCGCTTTCGGTATCAAAAGATGCTATAAAGCGCCAGAAAGATTTAAAAATAGTTTATTCACCTATTCATGGAACCGGTATTACACTGGTGCCACAGGCATTAAAACAATTTGGCTTTGAAAATGTAATTCTGGTGGATGAGCAAAGCAAACCCGACGGTAATTTTCCAACGGTAGTTTACCCTAACCCCGAAGAAAAAGAGGCCCTTACGCTTGCCCTAAAGAAAGCCAGCGAACTAGATGCTGACCTCGTTTTAGCCACCGACCCAGATGCCGACCGCGTTGGCATTGCTGTAAAAAACACAGAAAACGAGTTTATTTTGCTTAACGGCAATCAAACTGGTGCTATGTTGATTAATTACCTATTAACCGCGTGGCAGGAAAGTGGCAAGCTAACAGGAAAAGAATATATTGTTAAAACAATAGTTACCACCAACCTGATTGAGGAAATAGCCAAAGCCAAAAATGTGAAATTTTACAACACCTTAACCGGCTTTAAATATATTGGGGAACTAATGACTCAGTTTGAAGGCAAACAAACTTTTATCGGCGGCGGCGAAGAAAGCTATGGTTACTTGATTGGCGAGCTGGTTAGAGATAAAGATGCGGTAATATCCAGCGCTTTTATTGCAGAAATGACCGCGTTTTATAAAGATAAGGGAAGCAGCTTATTTGAAGCACTGATTGACACCTATGTACAATATGGCTTTTACAAAGAGAAATTGATATCGCTTACCAAAAAAGGCAAAACCGGCGCCGAAGAAATAAAAGAAATGATGGAGAAATTCAGGACTAATCCTCCTGTTTCATTAGGCGGATCGAAAGTGATAACGCTTAAAGATTATGAAAAAGGTATTGAAACCGATTTAGTGTCAAATAAAACTACTCCTTTGGCTTTGCCAAAATCAGACGTTTTACAATTCATTACAGCGGATGGCAGCATTGTATCTGCCCGCCCATCAGGTACTGAGCCTAAAATTAAATTTTATTGCAGTGTTAATGGAAAACTTGCCAATAAAGAAGCATATTATGAAACGGATAAAAAGCTTGATTTAAAAGTTGCATCCGTTATGCAGGATCTGGGCGTTTAAGTTTTAACGTACTATTAAACACAAAATCCCGAAAAGTTTCGGGATTTTGTGTTTAATATCCATTTTAGTTTGGCTTAATCAATTTCGGGCTTAAGTAAAGCAACCTGACCAAGGTGATAAGCCACATGGTTGCCCCGGTTAATTAAAACACTTAATCGGTTGCGTGTTGGATCTATTTCAAAATCAGCATTGGTCATGGCGTTATGACGTTTAAACCACTCTTCTATAGGTAAATTGATAAAAAGCGTATTCAATTCGTTATGAACATCGGCCCACAATGCCTTTAGTTCTCCAACAGATGGCATTTCAGCATCGGGGCTATCAGGATGCTGAAGAAAAATTGGCACCAGACTCGAATACTTACTCGATCCAATACCTAAAGTCTCTTTTAATAAGTCGTGGTAAATTGCTAAATGACCGTATAAATAGATTATACGGTTTTTGTTGGGTGCTACCTCTTTAAAAAAATCGTTATCGTTATAACTGTTAAACACCTTGTCGGCTCTTGAAATCTGCAAATTCCAATTATTTAAGGCTATCTGAACAAATACTTTTTGCTGATCTATCATTATTTTGTTTTACTTTCCTGGGCAGGTTCCTCGTGTGTTTTTGGGCTTACTATATCGCATGCATAACCGAACAGGCAACGTTCTTTTATCATCGCAGCAACTTCAACAGGTACGTACTCTTCCCAGCCATTTGCGCCTTGTTTTATGAGCTGTAGTACCTTGTCCGTTTGTACGCTCAGGTTTTTTTCGTTGTAGTGATGAATGTCCTCTATCTTATTATTAGCAATCAGGTACCGGTAGAGATCAATCAAATGAGGTGGTGGATAAAAGCGGAGGCAATTCCATATTACGCCGTCTCTTAAAGTCGGATAAATAAACAACTTCACCTTACGGCTAAATAAAGTGGCAAAAGACTCCAGAATACCGCCGGGCAGGTCTTTATAATGTTCTTCAGAAAAAATATATTCAAGGTTGGGATACCCCAAAACCACGCCTAGTTTTAATTTGGTGATTTTTGACAGGTAGGCCACCAGCTTATAATATTCATGAAAATCAGATATCAATACCGTTTGGCCAAGCGAACAAAGAATATCCACCCGATCAAGAAAATCCTTTTCATCAATTTCAGCATTGAGATCAGCATTTCTTTCCTTTAACGATTGCAGGGTGAGTTCAGTTATCACCACTACATTTGTTTCATCAACATCCGGTTCTGCCATAAACTGCTTAACGCCGGTGTTAAGCATATCCAGGTGCACATTAATTATAGGACGAAAACGTCCGCGTACTACCACTGCGTGTTTTTTATATAAAGCTTCAGAAGGTTGCAGGTTCTTGCCATCGGGGCCAAAAACTGCCGCATCAGAAAATCCATATTTCACCAAATGCAAACTCATCAGGCGGTTATCAACCTTCTTAAAATCAGGCCCATCAAAACGAATCATATCTATCTGAATACGATCATTTGACAGTTCATCCATCAATGAGAGCAAAAATATTGGTGGATTTTCATGATAATTAAAACAAGCGTATATCAAATTTACACCTAATACACCCACAACCTGTTGCTGTAAATTATTATCGTTATCCAATAATTTAAAGTGTAATACAACATCGTTAAACTCTCCATTAGGCTCCACCTGAAAACGCACCCCCATCCATCCATGACCTTCGTTGGTTTTATGATAGTTAAGTGCCGAAACCGTATCAGAAAATGCAAAAAAGGTGGTTGAATCGCCACGTTGGCTTGCCAAACGCTCTACCAACAAACCATATTCGTGATCGAGCATGGCTATTAACCGGGGTTCGCTTACATAACGACGTACTTTAAGTGTGCCGTAAATAGCATCAGATACCACCATATCATAGGCCGACATAGTTTTTGCAATAGTACCCGATGACGCACCCGCCTTGAAAAAATTGGCTGCTACATCCTGCCCCGCACCAATTTCAGCAAATGAGCCATATATTTCGGGGTTGAGATTAATGGCAAGTGCTTTTTGTTTTGTTCCAATATCTTTATTGTGAATAATACTCATTCAATTAGTTATTAGTCATTTACCGGTACCATTATCTCGATTAGAAAAGATAAGCAAAATTACTAATTTTTAAAGAATTCAGGGCGATGTATTGTATAAAACACATGAAGTTTTGGTAGACAATATGTTAACTAATCTTAAATCAAGATTTTGTAATGGGGGGTAAAGTGAAAGCTTCCGGGTAAAGTGAAATGATATAAAATGACCTTATTTTAATTGACTACCTGTAAGGCGGATTGATATGCTAATGGGTTGACTATGTTTTCTGTTAACAGCACTCCCTTTTCACCGCTTACTGTTTCTATAGCATGAATATATTTATATGACTCGCTCAAATTGTCATAAACCTGATCAACAAGCATTACAAAAAACGACTGAAAAGAAAAGGTAGTGCTGCTTTGAAGGCACATTAGGCAATTATTGCTTAATAAGATAAAATCATAATCAAAGCCTTTACTCTGTAACTCAATTACTCTCTTTGTCATCAAAGAATTGAGCTTTCTTTTATAATATATTTCATTATTCATAGTAGTAGTTTTTAAAATCATACTGACAGATAATTCCCCCTATTCATATTGAATATATAAAAACCCTGCCATTAATTTAAATTACTAATAAACAATGAAATATCAAGAAATAATGACATTTATTTTTTTATACATCTGTTAATCGACGGCATGCATATAATAGCAATATGTTCCAATTTTCACGAGCTCTCATTTATAAGAACCCGATCAAAAATTTAAATTATTAGTTATCAATTTTCTGTGATAAGTAATCTTTATGATGATTAATTAATAATTAATCACACTCTAAAAAGTCAATACTCCCACAAGTTGTATAACTTATTTTAGCAACAATCCACCAGATAAAAATTCTTTTATTTCAATTTCCACAGCTTTTGATTTACTGTTCCAAATGACCAGTTATTTGTCGTAAATAACAGTAGTTCAAAACACAAAAGCATTTCATTTACTACATCGTAAAACAGACAACTTTTTCAAAATGTGGAAAATACTCCCCATTATTTAATATTCAACATATTCGTCCTCACAGAGCCTCTCTGTAGTCTCTTCATAACAAGATTTAAGAGTCATCATTTTTGAATGATGACTCTTAAATAAAGTTGAATTACTTTTAAGCCAGGCCGAAACGCTCGTTCACCATGTTGAAAAATGATTCATTGTCCATTTGTTTCCAGGCTGCGTAAAGAGCTTCTGCATCTTTCCCCGCCAGGTAACGCAAACGATCGGTACCATCTGTTGCTGCATTATATATGATCTCCGCAATTAACTCAGCTGTTGAATAATTAGCTGCGCCGCCTTCAAAAGCAGCCCATACTTTAGCCACGTCGTTATCATAGTCGGTTTTTTGCCCGGCTGGTATGGTGGTATGCAAAGATCGTCCTGCAAAATCGGTTATTACACCGCCTGGAGCCACCACCTTCATCTGGATACCAAAGGGCTTAAGCTCATATTTCAATGATTCAGAAAGTCCGTCTAACCCAAACTTAGTGGCGTGATACAATGAATTAAAAGGAAAGGCAACTAAGCCGCCTATAGAGGTAATATTAATAATTACGCCGTGTTTCTGCTTTTTCATTACCGGCAAAACTTCCTGTATAGTACGGATCACACCAAAAAGATTAGTATCAAATTGCTTCAACACGGTATCGGCGCTGGCAGTTTCCAATGGCCCCACCAGGCCATAGCCTGCATTGTTTAACAATACATCAATAGCACCAAAATCTGCAACAGCGGCTTTAACTACATTGTGGACGCTACCTACATCTGTAACATCTAATGCGTAAAGTTTTATGTCGGGATTACTCCGCAGATCGTCATGCCCTGCTGTATTACGCATAGTTGCCGCTATCTGCCAGCCTTTAGCGGCAAAAAATAAGGCCGTCGCCTTACCAATACCGGTGGAAGCACCGGTAATAAAAATGGTCTTTTTCATAGTGTAGATCTGTTTTTTATATCAAAAATAAGCTTTTCCAATCTATCATTATCAGGCTTAATAAATTTGACCCTATATTTACCAATGATGCATTTTGAACTCCTGGCTGTTACTGCTGAAATACAATCCGACATTGAAGCGATTGAAGAAAACCTCGCCCTTTATGAAGAAACAAACTTCAATAGCCGCACAGATGCAGTTGATTTTATCGACTTTCATATAATTGATCGTCTCGATGGTTTACTGGAAAATACCCCATCCTCTGAAAACCTCTCTTCATTAAAAATACGTGCGGAAGAAGTAAAGCACACGCTGGAGACAATTAATATCAACCTATTTAAACAGCTTCGGAAAAACATAGCTGCCGGTAGGTATAAGAATGCCTATTTTACAGAAATGATAGGCGGCTATTTTGGTGCTCAGGTTATTGACACCGATGATCTAAACAAAATCGGCTATGATAATCTGGATGTTTTTATAAATGGCCTGCTGAACGATGGTGGTGATGCCGCCACCACTGTAGATCTGGAGCCCGAAATGGTATTCTACCAAAAAACACCGGCAAGGGTTGTTTTCGAAATGGCGACCAAAGGGAACTTTAGTCAGGATGATGTTTTTGTTGATTTGGGCTCCGGCCCGGGTCAGGTAGCCATTCTGGTTAATTTAATTAGTGGCATTGCAACCAGGGGAATTGAGTTTGAACCTGCCTACTGCACTTTGGCGCAAGCCTGCGCTTCGCAGTTAAACCTGCAAAATGTTGAATTTGTAAATACTGATGCGCGCCAGGCAGATTATTCCATAGGAACTGTATTTTTTATGTACACGCCCTTTAAAGGCGGCATACTACAAGAAGTATTGCAGCTGTTGCAAAAAAAATCTACACAACGAACAATCAGAATTTTTACTTATGGCCCCTGCTCGCCGCAGGTTGCGCAACAAGACTGGCTTTGCTGCACCAATGGTAAGGGTGATGATTTTTATAAGCTATATGAGTTTGTAAGCTGATCTGTCTCCTTGTCTCTGTCCCGCGAAAAACGTGCTACAGAAGAAACATACTGGGGCAAGTGAAACAAGTTACATTATAAATCAACAAGTTAACTACAAATCTGGGACAAATTGACACAATGTGGGCCAAATTAGCTCATGGCCCGTCCTAAAAAGGTTTACAGTTTTACTTTTCCGTATTTAAAAGGATCTTACACAAAGCTAAACTCCTTTATATATTCAGGCAGGCTAGAACCAGCTCAAACCGGTTTCATTTTTCAATTTGGCACGAAGGGCAGGTGAGCGTTGTGGGCAAAGACTACAAACAGCGCCTATCCGCAGATGGCACTTATCGACAGGAGATTATTTTTATTAATAAATGACAAGCACAATAAGGGACCTGTTTTTTATATTTACTAAATCATCTGGAAAGCTTATGCGTAAAGCACTCGCCTTATTGCTATTGTTGATTGTTGGCTGGAATCCCGCCACTGCACAATCCTTGGAACCTATTGATAGCATTTATTTAAATGCATTACCCCAATTCTCTAAAAACATTATGCGCATCACCAGCCAGGTTTGGCCAGGAATGACTATTGGACCTTACGCCATTTTCAGAATAGGCGGCCCCATATTTTTAAAAAATCATCCAAGGCCGCCAGCCGACGCCAAATTATTGAAAAATGATATTTATCAGCTTAGCCAATCGGAATATTCTTTACTGGGCACTTCACAAACAGAGATCAACCACTCGCTAACCGCTCATAACAACTACGGCCAGCCGCAATATACCAGCATAAATCAATTCTACTCCGAATTGTTCCATGAGTTACATCATGTTTACCAGCGTACCGTTGTCAAAACCGTACAATTTGATAACCCCGCAGACTTATTGACTTATCCCGAAGATTACCGGAACGATGCAGCCAGACAATATGAAGATGAGTTATTGCTTTCGATGCTGAACGGGCCGCCGCAGCAATTTCAGGAAAATTTAAACCGCTTTTATAGCAGCAGGCTGTTCAGGCAAACCATTATCGGCAAAAAATACCTGGATTATGAAAAAAGCGTCGAATCTTGCGAAGGTCCCGCCACCTATTGCGAATATCGTTACATGAAAATATTTGCTTCCACGCTGCAGGAGCAGCAATACATACAAAAACGTTTTTTTGAAATGCTAATAGAACCAACTTACGGCCGCGATGGTTTAAGGAATAAACGCTTGCTGAGTGGCATGGTTCAATGTTTATTATTAGACCGGAAATTCAAAAGTTGGCAGTCGGAATATTACCGGTCGGGTTTAAGTCTGAATGCTTTTTTCTTTTCAAAGTTTAAACCAAGGCAAGCCGAATTACCCAATCTGGCTATTTACCTATCCAAAGCAAATTTTTTTACAGCTATTGAAAAAGAAAAGCATGGCATTAACCTTAAATCCTTTAATAACCAGGGCGGTTTAAAAATTACATTATTATTTAAAAGCCCGCCCCAATTCAGGGGTTTTGACCCCATGCATGCAGAGGCGGTAAACGATAGTTTGGTGTTACATACCACCTTGCTAAAACTGGGTAAAGGTGCCAATTATTTTACCGCGGCTAATGAACGTACGGCTACTTTAATAGAGGGTAGTATCTGGACAGTGAAAAGTGTAACCTTTTTTGCGCAGGAAGACCAAATTTCATTGGATAATAACACTATCAGCTATACAGGGCAGCATATCCAGGTTAACTGGCATTACACATTGAAAACTAAAACAGATAACTCATACCTCATTACCGTAGAATAAATTTACCAGCAAAAAGATCTATTAATTATTGGAAAAGTGATTAAGACTTTGACGCAACTACACCCTAACCATGCCGTATTTTGCCCTTTTATTTAAGCGATTTGGTTTATATCTTTATTTCATAAATCCTAATAAACGACCTGCATCACCAGGGCCAAAGGAAGTTAAACCTAAAAGTAAATCCTATGAGAAAACTAGTCTACGCCATTAATATGACCTTAGATGGCTGCTGCGACCATACCAAATTCCTTCCCGATGAAGAAACAATGGAATATTTTATACAGCTTTTGCGGGAGGCCGACACATTCCTCTGGGGGCGCAAAACTTATCAGTTGATGGTTCCTTATTGGCCCGATGTGGCGAAAGACCCCGACGCGGACGAAGGAGATATAGAATTTGCCCGGGCATTTGACGCTGTTGAGAAATTTGTTGTTTTCTCGCAATCATTAGACAGTGCCGAAGACAAAAAAACAAGAATTGTTCGTACCGACCTTCAGGACGAAATACTCAAATTGAAACAGGAACGAGGCAAAAATATGCTCACCGGTGGGATCAACCTTGCCTCACAATTGGCAGCACTTAACCTTATTGATGAATATCATATTATAGTTCAACCAATAATTGTAGGAGAAGGGACACGGCTATTTGAAGGCATCAGCCTGCAAGAGAAGTTAAATTTAAAATTGATTTGCTCAAAGACCTTTAAATCGGGAACTATTGTGCTTCATTACGCAAAATAGCGAGAGGAAAACCTGCAACTGGAACCGGTATTAGATTTTCGTATGCTATCAGTTAAAAGACCGCCTGAATTCCAGTGGCGAGAGATTAGTTTTTGTTTTGAATAGCTTACTGAATGATTGCGAATGTTCAAAACCCAACGCGTAGGCCACTTCACTTACCGATAAGCTGGTGGTAGATAGTTTTTCCTTTGCTTTTTCTATCAGTTTATGGTGGATATGTTGCTGTGCATTTTGGCCAGTAAGGGAACGAAGCATATCACTTAAATAACTTGGTGATATGTTTAGTTTTTCCGAAAGATATTGAACCGTGGGAATACCCTGGCTTAAAGATCTTTCGTTATTAAAATATTCATCTAAAATTTCTTCCAGCTTTTGCAAAAGGTCGTTGCTTATTGCTTTACGCGTAATGAATTGGCGTTTGTAAAAACGATTAGCGTAATTCAATAATAGCTCAATCTGCGATATCATTACATCCTGGCTAAAGTCATCGATCCTGCTATTCAACTCCTCTTCCATGATCTTGAAAATAGAAATGATCGTTGCTTTTTCTTTGTCCGATAGGTGCAGCGCCTCATTAGCGGAGTAGGAAAAGAAGCCGTATTGTTTTATCTTTTTGGCAAGCGAATACCCCAGTAAAAAATCAGGGTGAATCAACAAGGCAAATCTGGAACATCCCGCCATCTCATCTTCAGTATTGCCGCCAACTATCTGCCCGGGAGCAGCGAACAATAAACCGCCTTCGTCAAAATCATAATGACGCTGGCCGTATTTTAATTTACCGCTAAACTTTGGCAGGTATGATATTTTATAAAAGTTAAGCACATGCGGACTAACTGACCTTACCACTTCTTCACGGCCGGTAGCTTCGCTTATAAAGCTAATAAGCGGATGTAATGGCTTTATTAAGCCAAAGGCCCGGTGCGCATCCGATAATGAATCGAATTTAAGCAGGATATTTTCGTCTTTCTTCATTTTAGCATTAATACAATAATAACCGATAATGTTTAAAATTACCGGTTATCCCTTTATTCTTTACCATTAAATTACTTTGGCTCGCCCTGCGCTGATGCTGACACCTCCTGCCAGGCTTCCCATGTAGCTAAGCGCTCCGCGTATGCAGCCCGAACCCACTCCAGATTTTGGCTGCCCAGATTAAACCTTAGCGGCGGATTTTTCGCATCCACTACCTGGAACAACGCCTGTGGAGTTGCTTGGGGGTCGCCCCTTTCCAAACCTTTTAAACGATCTACAAATTGTGTTTTAAAGTCTGCATAAATATCGAGGCCAGCTGCAAATTTCAAAGACTCCTGACTCCCAAATTCGGTTGCATAAGCGCCAGGCTCAATGATCGTTACCTTGATCCCAAAATCTTTTATTTCCCCCGCCAGGCTTTCATGAATAGCCTCGAACGCCCATTTTGAAGAACAGTAATATCCTATCACCGGCATCGTTACATGCCCAAGCCCGCTCGATACGCCAAGTATATGGCCGCCGCCCTGCTGACGCAATAACGGTAACACCGCCTGAATGACAGACAATGTGCCGAATATATTAGTTTCATACAGCGTCCTAACGTCATCTGCACTGGCTTCTTCGATCGTTCCAACTAATGAATAACCAGCATTATTGAGCACAATATCAAGTCTTCCGAAATGAGCGTGAGCTTGTGCCACAACGGTCTTTACTTGATCGGGCTTAGTCACATCGAGTGCTAAAGTCAGCACGTTTGCGCCATACTTTTCTTTTAGGTCGATGATACTTGTTAACGAACGTGCAGTAGCGGCAACCTTATCGCCGCGTTTCAATGCCGCTTCGGCCCACACGCGTCCAAAGCCGCGGGAGGCACCGGTTATAAACCAAACTTTATTTGCAGTTGAATTATTATTTTGATGTGTCATATGATTTGATGTTTTAAATTAATAACACCACAAAGGTCAAGAGATGCAGATGGCTGATTGTAGCCTAATTAAGGATTTTCGTAGGCAAAATGAGAAAACAGACCATGCTTCTGTGTTACCCCCTACAGTAATTCATCATAACTTAACATTTTCGTAATAAGGGGTAGCTATTTTCGAACAATTGTAACATATTTTACACTCATCCAATTAATTACTATGGAAAATTCAAGTGCGCCTGCTATTGAGATTGCTAAATATTTTAACCGGGATCTCAGTTGGCTAAGCTTCAACCTCCGTGTGCTGGAAGAAAGCCTGGATCCGCAATTGCCCCTTGTCGAAAAAATAAAATTCATTGCCATCCATGCATCTAATCTAGATGAATTTTACAGGGTTAGGGTGGCTCATTTAGAAACCCTAAGCAAACTGGGCGATTTTAACGATGAGGAGAACCGTTCTTATAGCGATATATTGGCTGAAGTGCGTAAAGAGGCGAGCCACCAAACCACTTATCTGCGTTTTATTTTGGCTAATACGGTGATACCTGAATTAACAGTAAATAATATCATCCTTTACCAAAACCATCAGGAAGTCCACGAGGAACATCTTGAATTTATATATGAATACTTCAATACCCAGGTAGCTTCCTATTTACAGCCAATTTGGTTAACAGATAAAACCACTCCTTTTCTGGAAGACCGCCAACTGTACCTGATATGGCAAGTGTTGCATCACGATAGCGCCGAACAGACTATACTTTTAAACTTACCAACGCAGCACCTTCCCCGCTTTATAGCTTTGCCGCAGATAGACGATAAGCACTACGTGATTTATCTGGACGATATTGTACGTATAGGCGGCGAAAGATTACTGGAAAATTATACGGTAAAAGGTTGTTCATCAATAAAACTAAACAGGGATGCCGAGCTTAACATCGACGAACATTTGGGGGCCATAGCCAGTCAGATGAAGAGCAGACTGGCGCAACGTTCTTTAGGAGCGCCATCCCGCTTTCAATACGATGCCGCCATGCCTAAAGAATTAGTATCACTGTGCGTTGATCTATTCAACATAGAGAGTGACGAGTTAACGCCCACCGGAAGATACCAGCAAATGAGCGATTTCTTCTCTTTCCCAATTCCAACAGGTTCGCTACCCAGCATGGCCAAGTGGAAACCGTTAAAACATCACGAACTGGCTTCTTACAAAAATTACTTTAGGGCGTTAGATGAAAAAGACTTTTTATTGTTTTTCCCTTACCAGTCGTACGACCATGTATTGATATTCTTTAACCAGGCAGTACTGGACCCCTATGTAACTGAAATTATGGCTACTTTTTACCGTGTAGCATCCGATTCACATATCGTGAACGCGCTCATCAGTGCTTCCAAAAATGGCAAAAAGGTTAGGGCATTTGTTGAAGTAAAGGCCCGGTTTGATGAGGCCAATAATCTGCTTTGGGCCGAAAAAATGGAAAAGGCGGGAATAGAAATTTCTTATAGCCTGCCTGATATAAAGGTTCACGCTAAAACAGCTTTAATTACCCGGGTAAAAGATGGCATAACCAAAACTTATGGCTTTTATGGTACCGGCAATTTTAACGAAAGAACAGCCGGAATTTATTCTGATATCGGCCTGCTCACCTCTAATCCTGCAATGAATGAAGAACTAAAAGATGTATTTCTTTATTTGTATACAGGAAAGCAGCCTGCTCCGTTTAAGCATTTGCTTGTTTCGCAATTTAACATAATAGACAGGTTTAAAGGGTTGATAAATAATGAAATAAGGATTGCTAAAAACGGAGGTGAGGGAAAGATAATTATCAAGCTAAATAATCTGGAAGATAGTGAGATGATAGACGCCCTTTATGAAGCATCAAATGCCGGGGTAAAAATAGAGATGATTGTGCGCAGCATTTGCCGCTTGAGGCCAGGAGTACCGGGCTTGAGCGAAAATATTTCACTAACCCGTGTTATAGGCAGGTATCTGGAACATTCGAGGATATTTATTTTTAATAATAATAATGCGCCGCTGATCTTCCTTGGTTCTTCCGATTGGATGGAGCGCAATCTGCGATCAAGGGTTGAAGTGGTATTCTCCGTATATGATAAGGCCTGTAAAGAAGAAATCTTTAACTTTATAAACCTACAGTTAGCACTTTATCGAAAAACAAGTGTGCTGGATCAAAATCTTAAATCAATACCAGTTGAAACTGAAGTAGCATGTGGAGATGATACTCAGGAAGCCTTTTATCAATTGACAATGAAAAAATAATCGGGCTACCCCCAGACCATTTAAAACAAAAAGCTCCTCAAATTTCTTTGAAGAGCTTTTTTACTTGGTATCGCTTTTTTAAGTCGGGGTGGCAGGATTCGAACCTGCGGCCTCCACATCCCAAATGTGGCGCGATACCGGGCTACGCTACACCCCGAATTGGGATTGCAAAGGTAAGAATCAGATTCACTAATCCAAATCTTTTTAAAAAGAATTTTCATCTTTTTTCAGCAGACCAGGGCGTGCTAATTGCTCGGCTAGAGCATCCGCTTTTATCAATAATTGAAAGTCAAATTGTTAGCTCAAAAATTGAGCAGACAGCCTCCAAAAAATTTCTTGAAATTATTTTCAATTATTTTTCAACGCGCGTTCTTCAGCTCATTCGTTGCATTTATTTATGGCATTTATTCTTTGAGTGCCCGAAACGTGTGTTTTGTTGCGAATCCAATATGGGTGTCACCCTGAGGTGCTCGAAGGGTGCGCGTTGGGTATACGCCGATGCATTACCGCTGATGTAAAACGTGAAGGCATGGCGATTCAGGCCTTTGCCCGCATGCTTCTAGTGCCTACCCATGACAGATATAATTAGATCAAAAGAAAGACTCCGTTGGAGTCAAATATCGGTAGAGAAAAAAACAATAATTATTTCGTGCCATCGGTACGAAACCTATTCGGCGGCAAGGTGGCGTACCTACAGCACGTTAAAATCGGCTATAACAATATTTCTACCGATATTTTGCACCTATGGCGCATCATTGTCATTTCACCTTCAAAATCCTTCGGATTTTAAAATTCAGCATGACAGCCTTTTTTATATTTCGAACACTTGAGCATTTATTCCAGTTTTACCCTTGTCAGAATATTTTCGGTAATTATTTCTCATCTACCATAAGAGTCCCTTTCAAAAGTTGCAACACATTAAATAGTGTTCCATTTTTAAAACTGCAACGGATTAAGGGCTCTGATTTAAAATGAATGGCCTTTTTATGCTTTTACTTTGTGTAGCCGAATCCCCATACCGGCCACTACGTCTAAACAAAATGTAAAACTTAACCGAAAAACTATGTCAATCTTTAATCCATTAAAACGCCGGATAGCCTTAACTGGTTTTTTGGCACTGGTTATAGCAAGTGCTGTAGCTCAAAAAAAACAGCCCAATATCCTCGTTATTTTTGGCGATGACATTGGCCAGTCAAATATCAGCGCCTATAGCCGCGGCCTGATGGGTTTTACTACTCCCAATATTGATCGCATTGGTAACGAAGGCGGCGTATTTATCCAATATTATGGCCAGCAAAGCTGTACAGCGGGTCGCGCGGCCTTCATTACCGGCCAATGCCCTTTCCGCACCGGTCTAACCAAAGTTGCTTTGCCGGGAGCACCGGTTGGTCTGCAAAAAGAAGATCCTACGATTGCTGAATTCCTTAAGCCTTTGGGCTATATGTGCGGGCAATTTGGCAAAAACCACCTGGGCGATGCGGATAAATATCTGCCTACAGCACATGGATTTGACGAATTCTTTGGTAACCTGTATCACCTGAATGCTGAAGAAGAACCCGAAAATCCTGACTATCCAAAGGGAGAGGCATTTAAAAAGAAATTTGGCCCCCGCGGAGTAATTCATTCGACCGCTGATGGTAAAATTGAAGATACCGGCCCGCTTACCAAAAAAAGAATGGAAACTGTAGATGAAGAGTTTTACGCAGCAGCAATAAACTTCATGACTACGCAGGTAAAAGCCGGCAAACCATTCTTTGTATGGTTTAATAGTACCCGCATGCACGTATACACACACTTAAAACCATCATCAGACGGAAAAACCGGCTTGGGTTTACAGGCCGACGGCATGACCGAGCATGATGCCATGGTTGGCGATTTGCTTAAATTTTTGGATGATAATCATCTTACCGATAATACTATAGTAATTTACAGTACCGATAACGGTGCTATGAAAAATCAGTGGCCCGATGCTGGAGCTTCTCCTTTTAAAGGTGAAAAAGATATGGAAACCGAAGGCGCCTTCAGGGTACCCGCGTTGATCCGTTGGCCTGGAGTTATTAAACCAGGTTCAAACTTTACTGGCTTGTTTTCTGCTGAGGACTGGCTCCCTACCTTAGTGGCAGCTGCAGGTGGCGATCCGAACCTGACTACTTCTGCAACAAAAGGCGTTACCGAAGGGGCTAAAAAATTCAAGGTGCATTTAGATGGATATAACCAGATTCCTTATCTGAGCGGACAATCGGGTACGTTGCGCCATGAATTTGTTTACTTTGATGATGATGGTAACCTGGTAGCTTATAGGGATGAACGCTTTAAATATTCCTTTGCCAGACAGGATGCACATGGTATGGAAGTATGGCGCGTGCCCATGACTAAAATGAGGGCGCCAATATTTGTTGACCTGCTCAGTGATCCTTACGAGTATGCTCCTGGTAACTCGGCAGCATGGGAAGACTGGGCAGTAAAACATGCTTTCCTGATATTACCTGCCGTCGAAAAAGTGGCGCTATACATGTCAACTTACAAGGAGTTCCCACCACGACAGGCCCCCGCATCATTCTCCATTGATGATATTATGAAAACGGTGCCCGCTCCGCAAATGAAAAATTAAGCTGTAAAAACTAAACATCAGCATTCAATCATACATCCTTTATTTATACGAGGATGTATGGTTGTTTCTTTTTCTAAAACACAGGATATGTCGACAAAAGAGCAAATACTGGAATTAAAGAGTCGTATTGCCGAAAATATTATAGGGCAGGAAGATGTGATCACCAAAATTTTAATCGGCCTGCTTACCGATGGTAATGTACTGCTGGAAGGATTACCCGGCCTTGCAAAAACAAGGGCGGTAAAAAGCTTAGCTAAAAACCTCGATTGCAAATTGAGCCGTATCCAGTTTACGCCCGATTTATTACCCTCAGATGTTACCGGTACGGAGATCTATCAGCCCCAGGATAAAGAGAAATTTATATTTCAACCCGGCCCAATTTTCAGTAACCTGATTTTGGCCGATGAAATAAACCGCGCTCCTGCAAAAGTACAGGCCGCCTTGCTGGAAGCTATGGAAGAGCGCCAGGTTTCCGTAGCGGGCAAAACACACAAAATGGAGCCTTTGTTTATGGTTTTGGCTACGCAAAATCCGATTGAGCAGGAAGGTACCTATCCCCTGCCCGAAGCTCAGCTTGATCGTTTTATTATGAAGATACAGGTTACTTATCCGGGCAATGATGATGAAATCAAGATAATGCGGCTGGTTAGGGAGGAATCAAAAACCAAAGAAGCCAAAATCGACCCAATACCACAAAAAGTTATTTTCGATGCCCGCGCTGCCATAAACAACGTACAGGTTAAAGAACCGGCCGAAAAATACATTGTCGACCTCATTGGCGCCACCCGCTACCCTGATACTTTTAGCAAAGATTTAAAACGATGGGTAAATTATGGTGCTAGTCCCCGTGGTACGATTAATATCGACAAATGCTCACGCGCTGTTGCCTGGCTCGATGGCCGGGACTATGTAACTCCTGATGATATTCGCTTTATAGTGCACGATGTGCTCCGCCATCGCCTTATTTTAAGCTACGAAGCCAATGCCGAAGGTATAAATCCCGATGCGGCTATTGACGAACTACTAAAAGTTGTCGCGGTAGCCTGATAACCACCGAAACGCTCAACATTCATCTATCTTAAAAAAGCATGCTCGGTTTCAAACAAAATAATGAAATAGCCTACCCTGTTGAAGTGGTTACCACTTTACAGGATTTGATGCGCTATGAGTTTTTGGTGCAATCGGGCAGTTTGCTACCTAAACATCCTGTATATGCCATACTGGCTGGCAGGCATACCTCAAAACTAAGAGGCAGGGGGTTGGACTTTGAAGAAGTACGGCAATATGTAGCCGGTGATGATATCCGCAATATCGACTGGCGCGTAACCGCCCGAACAGGCAAAACACATTCAAAAGTTTTTAACGAAGAAAAAGAACGCCCCACTTTTATTGTGGTTGACCAAAGCAGCTTTATGTTTTTTGGTTCGCAGCGTTTTGTAAAATCGGTATCGGCGGCGCATGCGGCGGCTGTCAGCGCATTTTATACCATTAAACGGGGTGATCGCGTGGGCGGCATTGTCTTTAATGAGGAAGGGTATGATTACATAGCGCCCAAACGCAGCAAGGCACTCGTTCAGCATTTTTTGCAAACCGTGGTTAGCCGTAACAAGGTTTTGCCATTACGCAAAACAGTGCAAGCTAATACCAGCCTGCTCAATACCATGCTGCAACGAACACAGGCTGCCGTTACGCACGATTATGTGATTACCGTAATCAGCGATTTCTCCATGATTGACGAGCAAACCAGGCAGTATTTGCGCAATATGAGTAATCACAATGATGTAATACTTATCCATATTTATGATTTACTGGATGAAAAACTACCTGACGGTAAGCTCATTTTAAGCGATGGTAAGCGACAGATCGCCTGGCAGAACAGTAAAAACCGCTGGGGCGCCAAATACCCTAAAAACTTTACAGATATGCGCAAAACCCTAACCGAAGAGTTTGATCGTTACCGCATTCCGATGGTGTTTTTTAATACTACAGAAACTATAGAAGATCAGGTGATGCAATCCATGGGCAGGCTATTGAGAAGATAAAGAAATCATCCTAATAAATAAAAGAAATTATGGATCAGCAAGTTGGGAAATTAATTGAGCCACCTCCGGTACCCTTCAGTTTTGAGCAACCGGGTTGGTATGTGTTGGGTGGCCTACTTGTATTGCTCCTTGCTTTAATCACATGGTTACTGGTTAAATACTATAGGAAGAACCGCTATCGCAAGCATGCGCTGCAATTTTTAAATAATACAGAACAAACCCTGTCGCAAGTAAAGGAATTTGACCTGTTGGTTTATCAGGCGCAAATGCTGATTAAACAGATAGCGATGGCCCGTTATGGCCGTCACCATGTATCAGGTTTAAGGGGCGATCAGTGGATAGCGTTTATTAACAATACCTGGCGCGAAAAATCTTTTGACAACAGCGATGTGGTTTTATTGAATCAAAACATATATGCCTCCGAAAAATCGGTTTCGGCAGATGAGGCGACAAATTTCACTAACAAAGCCCGGCGATGGATAAAAAAACACAAAAGAAAGTATGCAGTTTGAGATAGCCTACAAATGGGTTTTTCTGCTGGCTTTATTACCTATTGTAATATACGCCATATCGCCTGTTTTGCGAAAAAAGCGGAGTGGTATTATTGCGCCGTTTTTTTGGCGGTCTGTATCGGTTTCGGAGCAAAAGCCAAAAAAACGGGCCTGGATAAGTCGTAAAAATCCCTTATCGTGGTTAATATTGGTGCTGTGCTGGTTGTGTTTGCTGGCGGCAGCATCTTCACCTAGGTATGTGGGCAAACCGGCAAAAAAAACAAAAACGGTGCGGAGTTTTCTCATCGTAACAGATATTTCATTCAGCATGGCTACAACTGACTGGTATGCTGACGGTAAAAGGTTAAGCCGCTGGGGTGCCATCAAATCAATTATGAAAGGCTTTGTGAAAGATCGCAAAAGCGACCAGGTGGGCCTGGTGATGTTTGGCAGCAACGCGTATCTACAGTCACCTTTCACTACTGATCTGGAAACGGTTGACTGGCTGATGGATCAGACAGAAGTGGGCATGGCCGGGCAAATGACAGGCATAGGCAATGCCATAGCTTACAGCACTAAAATATTTAAGGAAGATACCATTAAACAAAAAGTAATGCTATTGCTTACCGACGGCATCGATAGCGGTCAGGGAATCCCCCCGCTTGATGCAGCGCAGGCTGCTAAAAGAGATTCCATTATTATTTACACCATTGGCATTGGAAAGGCTGGCCATGGTGGTGGATATGATCTGGATGAAAAAACGATGAGAGAAATCGCCGTTACTGCAGATGGAAAGTACTTCAACGCCATGAACCAGGGGCAGTTAAAACAGGTTTACAGCACGCTCGACAAACTGCATCCTGTTGTTTATGATGAGGAGACTTACAAACCTGTGGTATTACTATACTGGTATCCGCTGGGTGCGTCAGTATTGCTGGTACTTGTTGGCCAGTTGATGAATGGTACAGTTAGTTTATTTAGAAAAAGTAAATAAAGACGATGGACTGGGACGAGCTTAAAGATACGATCAAAAAAATAGACTGGAAGGAGTTTCACTTCCTCCGGCCCCAGGCTTTGTATCTGTTCGTGCCACTTGCCGTGATTGTATTATTGCTGATTATCGGCAACAAAGAACGTCGGAGGTGGAAAGCGATGATTGCCAAACCGCTGCGCCCTTTTATGTTCAACCGGGGAAGCAGATGGGCAATATTGTTGCCAATATTGTTTTTTATAATCGGCCTAAGCTCCATGATCATCGGGCTGGCTGGCCCTACCTGGAAGAAAAAGGAAATCCCGGGTCAAAAAATACAGGCGGCAGTTTTGATTGCCTTGGATCTTTCAAGGTCGATGATGACGGCAGATATCCAACCCAACCGCATTGAGCGAGCCAAATTTAAAATCAATGATTTTTTGGATGCCAATCCGCGGGCACGGGCCGGCTTAATTGCTTTTGCAGGCACGGCGCACCCCGTTTTACCTTTTACCAGCGATTATAAAATTATCAAATTTCACGCACAAAGTCTTTCAAATCGCATTATGCCTGTACAGGGTACAAATACCACTGTTTTATTGCAGCAGATAGATACCCTGATGAAACATATCACAGCGCCAAGTACCGTATTGTTAATTACTGATGCTATTGATAATGATGAAGCGGCGCAGCTAAGTACCTGGGTTACCAATTCCATCCATCACTTAGAAATTCTATTGGTTTCTACGCCGAATGGCGCTCCTATTCCAGGATATAGAAAAATAATCTCCCGGCAGGACCCTGCGGTACTTCAAAACCTCGCACAAAACAATAAAATCATCATTACGCCGCTAACGCTAGATAATTCGGATGTTAAAGCAATAGCCGAGAGGGTAAGCAAGAAATTATATTTCGAATCGGAAAAGAAAAAGGATGCAAAAGAATGGGACGATATGGGTTTTCTGATGATCTATCCCGCACTGCTGATAACCGCCTTCTGGTTCAGGCGTGGCTGGACCATTCAATGGTGTTTGCTGTTGTTTAGTACATTGCTGCTATCATCCTGTGGCCTTAAATCAAAAAATCCCGATTGGTGGTATAGTAAAGATTACCAGGGGCAATTGCTCCAAAACGCGGGTAAATATGCTGATGCGGCAGAACGCTTTGACGATGATAAACATAAAGCGGTAGCCTATTTTAAAGCCGGAAACTATGCGGCGGCGGCTGACCTTTTCGCACTCGACTCAAGTGCTGCCGGCAATTACAACATGGGGCTAGCGCTTGCCAAACAAGGGCGATACGATGCTGCCGAAATTGCCTTTAATAAAGCGGTACTCCTCGACTCTACCTTAAAAACCGTTGTTAAAAACAGCCTGGCGGCAACAAAAGCTATAAAGAAACGCACTGATTCTATTACGCAATATGCTCAAAAATCAATAGGTAAAAAAACGCGCGATAAGGACATCGCCACTAAAAAAAATCACAAGGATGATCCTTTAAAAGAGCATAAGCCGGTATCGGAAGACGATCAGTTGAGTTCGGATACAAGGGTGAAAAACCTGCCAAAATTCGGCGACCGCGTATCTGACGAGGTTGCAACAAATATACATAGGGCAAAGGAAGCTAAAACACCGGGAGGAGCACCGCCAAAAGATAAAAGCGGCGAACTGGCCAGTAATATTTTATTGAGAAAAGCGGAGGCCGACCCTGCTGAGTTTTTGCACAAACGTTTTTTGCTACAGGAGAAGCTTTACTACAAAAAGATAGAAAGGAGCAAAACGCTATGGTAAAAAAACATTTGCTACTTGTTTTACTATTATATGCTGCTTTGATTGCAAGGGCACAAGTAAAGTGCTTTGTGCAAACGCAGATGGACCGCAGCACAGTTTACGCCCAGCAGCCCTTTAAAATAACCATAAGCGTTTTAACAGCCACGTGGTACACTGCTCCGCTGGAGTTTGATAATCTTCAAATTCCAAACGCTTTTATTATGCCTTTTGACAAAACAGTACCGGGCATATTTACCATAAATGGGCAAAATTATGCGGGACTTACCTTTTACTACATTGTATTTCCATATAAAGAAGGGCATTACACCTTGCCGCCAATAAACATAGTAGCCACAACCCCTCCTGTTGGTGACTCCAAGGCTCAAAGGATAAATGTAAAAATGCAGGCACTATCATACATTGTTAAACCTGTACCAAAAAATTTCAGTAGTGACAATTGGTTTGTAGCCAAAGATGTATCCATTGAGCAAAGATGGAGCAGAAGTTTAAGCAGGTTAAAGGTGGGTGATGTGGTTACGCGCACCATCACTATTAATGCCCGCGGCACTTTGCCGCAGTTCATTCCGGAGTTAAAAACCGATAGCTTAAGCTGGGGCAGCGTTTACCCTCAACCCTCAACCCTTACTGATACCCGCGACGAGTATGATGCCAACGGGCAAAGGATTCAATCCGTAACCTATCTTTTAGAAAAAGAAGGCAACTTTACATTCCCACAGGCAACTATTGAATGGTTTAACCCCATAAACAGCCGTGTCTATAAACGGAATACCCCCGTTGTTAAAATTCATGTAGCGACCAACCCAAATCTGGGAATTTTAAAAACCGCAAAGGATAGTCTGAAAGCCACGCTTCCGGTAAAGACAACCATCAACGTTAAAAAAGGGCCTTATTTGATTTACGGCATCCTATGGTACTATTTTGCTTTGTATAGCCTCGCGGCGCTTTGTGTGCTCTATTTTGTGGTGAGAATGCTCATTAAGTTTGGTAAATGGCTCAGCAATCAATATAAAGTTTATTTAACGAGTGAGAGATATTGGTTTGGCAAATTCAACAGATCATCGGCTGAGCACTCAACTCTATTAAGAAATCTTTATAAATGGTGGGACCATTTCCCGGTAAAACATACCGCTTCTATACAAGAAAATGCACGAGAGGGTAATGCCGCTGATATTGACGAGGAACTGGCTGCTTATTACAAGCAACAATATGCAGATGAATCTGCTAATAACAAGAGCGCAGAGTTTAAAAGAAATATTAGAAAGTACCGGGCTGCATTAATGAGCATTGATCCGTCAAAGGCGGATAAACATATTTCTACAAGTCAAACAGAATGGGAGTAAAATTAAAAAATCACAGATAACGATGGGTTTAAAACCCTTGTTATGATGCTAAAAAAATACAACTAAATAAAATTGCTATGAAAACCTATATCCAAAAAAAACAAATGCTTATTGCACTCCTGGTGATAATAAGCAGTCTTGCTGTTTTATCATTTATAAACGGCAACGGTATAAAAAAAGCAAGCGCAGCAGACCCATTACCGTCATGGAATGATGGCCTGCTGAAAAGTTCTATTATTGATTATGTACAAAAAGCAACCACAGCTAACAGCAAGGGTTTTATCCCGGTGGAGGATCGTATTGCTACTTTTGATAACGATGGCACTTTATGGGCAGAAGAACCCACAATTGAGTTGGAGTACGCCAAGCTTGCTTTTAAAAAAATGATCAAAAAAAATCCTTCATTGGCACAGCAGCAGCCTTACAAGGCCATCATTCAAAAAGACAAAGCTTATCTGGCTACTGTTGACGAATCTACTTTAGCGGCAGCTATTTTAAAATCCTTATCCGGCACAACTGAAGAAGAATTTGAAAAATCAGTAAAGGCTTATTTTGACACCGTCCATTATGTTATTCAGAAAAAAATACATCCTGTGATAGATGCAAGGTATCAACCACAATTGGAGCTGCTGGATTATTTACGAAGCAACGGTTTTAAGACATTTATTTGCACCGGCGGCACCATTGAGTTTGTTAGATCAATTTCTGTAAAATATTACGGCATCCCGTCCGAACAGGTCATCGGCACAAAACTTCAATATAAATTTGATGAGGACAGTCGCACCATTTTACGTGAAGGAAAGATCGCGTCTATTTGTGATAAGGGCGGCAAGCCGGTAAACATCCAGTGGCACATTGGTAAAATACCCGTTTTTGCAAGTGGTAATGAAAAAAGCGGCGGCGATATTGAGATGCTCAAGTATTCGCAAATGAGTAAATATCCCAGCTTTCAATTGTTGGTTAATCACGATGATGCAGTGCGCGAATTTGCTTACCAGGAGAAAAACAACGCTTCCATAAATGCAGCAATGGTAAATAAATGGCACGTAGTAAGCATGAAGAACGACTGGAAAACAATTTTTTCGACCCCTTAAATATTTTTGTTGTATATTCAAATTCGCAAAAGCATATGATAAATATGAGCAGTAAAGCAGGGATAGTATTTGCCGTTCTGTTATTTGCACTGTCGTGTAAAGATCAAAAAAAACAAGCCGCACAGGTGCAGGCATCCAACCAGGCAGCACCCGTAGCAAACGCAAGTTTCAGTGTAAAAAAAATATCGTTTCCATTCAGAAATGTTGCTGTATGCAGGCCATCGGGATTAAACCGGTCCGACAGTGCCACCTTTATGGCTGGCGGTGGTCGCGATTTCAGAGAAAGCATTTTTAATAAGCCTCTGCATAATCAAACTATACCCAATGGAATGGTTTTAATAACCGGCGGCCAATTCAGTATGGGCGGCATAAACCCGGTTGGAATGGATGGCGGCGGTCACGAAGAAATGGATGATGCCAGGCCTGTTCACCGTGTTAGTGTCAATGCTTTTTTGATGGATGCCACCGACGTAACCAACAAACAGTTTGCTGCATTTATAAAGGCGACAGGCTATGTTACCGTAGCCGAACAAAAACCAACTCACGAAGAATTTCCTGATGCACCGGAAGAAAACCTGGTAGCCGGTTCAATGGTCTTTACTCCTCCAAATCAAAAAGTTCAGCTAAATGATTATACCCAATGGTGGGCGTACGTAAAGGGTGCCAACTGGCGCCATCCTAACGGGCCCAATAGTAATATTGTGGGCAAAGATAATTACCCGGTGGTGCAGGTTTGCTGGGAAGATGCTGTAGCCTATGCCAAATGGGCCGGCAAACGTTTACCTACCGAAGCCCAGTGGGAATTTGCTGCGCGAGGAGGCCTCTCTGGCAATTTATATGCCTGGGGCAATCAGCTAAAACCCGGAGGCAAATGGATGGCCAATATTTTTGAAGGATCATTCCCCAATAAAGATGCCGGTACAGATGGCTATGTGGGTGTGGCGCCCGTAAAACAATTCCCGCCAAATGGCTATGGTTTGTATGATATGGCGGGCAATGTATGGCAATGGTGTAATGACTGGTACCGAGCCGATTATTATGGTACGGTTGCTAACAACACGATAATAAACAACCCAACCGGCCCAACCAATTCTCTTGACCCCGGCGAACCCAATGTTAAAAAGAAAGTACAACGGGGTGGCTCATTTTTGTGCACCGATCAATATTGCACCCGCTACATGGTAGGCACTCGCGGTAAATGCGATTACAGATCGGCATCTAACCACATTGGCTTCAGATGTGTTGCTGATATTAAACCTTTAACCGCAAATTATACCCCAATAAAAAGATAATTTATTGCCCGATATTTGAATTGTTATTAAACTCAATTATATCATCCATCTATCATAAAAAAGGCAATAAAATTTTCAATGTTATACAAAGATCATTTTTATGTAAATTAGGCAGAATTGATTTGGCCTTGTCTGTGACTGATATGAGTTACCCTTAAGGCAGCAACAAATTGGCATGAAATAGCAAACAGATTATATTTGCTGATAAATAAAAACTTTGTTAATAACGCGTCTTAGCCAACTAATCATATTGATTTATGCTTAAATTTTATACCTATAAAAAAGTTTTTTTCTTAACCATTATTCTAACAATACTTTACTCAAAAGGGCAATCTCAAAACCTATCAACTGATAGTATTAAAGTTGCCATTGAGCCCGATTACAATAAAGTAAACGGTTTTCACCGCATGCTATTTGGCGAAAACTATCGCCAGCTTTGGGCAACCAAGGTCAAGCTCCCTGTTTTTTATCTCGAAAAAGAAAAGGGTGGATTAAAGATCCTGCAACTTGGCGGAGGTATGCAAACCAAATCATTAAGGTTACAGGACAGCAGCGGGCAGGAATGGGTTTTAAGAACAATTCAAAAATACCCCGAAAAGGTATTACCGCCCAATTTACGGCCCACAATCGCCCGGGACATTGTACAGGATCAAATATCAGCCGAACATCCGTTTGCTGCGTTAACGGTGCCTATAATGGCGGAGGCACTGGGTATACCGCACGCCCACCCCAAGGTTGTTTATGTACCCGATGACCCCGCTTTAGGAAAATATAGAAAAGACTTTGCCAACCAGGTATTTCTGTTTGAAGAACGTGAACCATTGGACGCCGACAAAACGGATAACACCCCAAAAGCCCAAAGAAAAATTCAGGACGACAATGATAATCGTGTTGACCAGCACCTGGTTTTACGGGCTCGCTTGTTGGATATGCTGTTGGGCGACTGGGATCGCCATGAGGATCAATGGCGTTGGGAAAAGACAACAGACGACGAGGGGATTTTATATAAACCTGTACCCAGAGACCGGGATCAGGTTTACGATAGCGCCAATGGTTTTTTGCCATGGGCCGTGTCGCAATATTTGCTAATGGCCAAATTCCAGAGTTATGGAAACCATATCCGGTCAATTAACCGGTGGAACCTCAATGCACGGTATTTTGACAGGTACTTTTTAAACAGCCTCTCCGAACAGGATTGGAAAACCGAAATTGCTTATGTACAAAAAACATTAACAGATGAAGTAATAACCCGTGCTATTAAGCAAATGCCCGATACTATTTTCAAACTTAGCGGCAACGAAATTATTAAAAAGCTGATAGCCCGCAGAAACGTTTTAAGCGAACAAGGCTTAACTTATTACCGTTTCCTGGCCAAAACAGTTGAAATACCGGCTTCTGATAAACGCGAGAAAATTGAAATAGTAAATCAACCCGACAAAAGTTTATTAGTCACTATAAACAAAATAAAGAAAGATGGTCGGGTTCAAAAAGTTGTTTACCAGCGCACTTTTGATCCCGCTGTTACCAACGAAATAAGGTTATATGGCTTCGGCGGAAAAGATCAATTTATAGTTTCGGGCACTAAACCATCGCCAATAACGGTGCGGATGATTGGCGGCGATGACGAAGACACTTTTACCATAGACAGCACATTGCATAACAAATCAAGATTGTATGTTTATGATCGATCAGATGAAAAAAACAATCTTCCGCCTTCCTCACAGGCTCGTATCAGAACCGCGGCAGATACCTCTGTAAACAGTTACCATAAATTTAGTTTTAAGTACGATTATCTGCAACCGCTTTTACTGGCCAGTTATGACAAGGACTTTGGTTTTCAACTTATTCCTGAATTTGTTTTGGAAAAACATGGCTTTAGAAAAGAGCCTTATTCTTCCAGGCAAAGCCTGTCAATTGATTATGGTTTTGGCAGTAACTCCTTGTTACTAAATTACAAAGGCGAGTTTAAATCGGTTATTGGCGATAACGATTTGGTTGCCAACGTTATATCAAAAGGACCAAACTACAACAGTTACTTTTTTGGAGTTGGCAACAATACAGTCTTCGTAAACTCCGGCAATCAAAAAATTGAATATTACAGAAATATTTATGACGATATAATTGCCGACTTGCGCCTGCGCCATAAATACGGCAAATGGGTGGGAAGTTTAGGCGTTGTAGAAGAATATTACAACAGCAACCAAAATGATAACAAAGACAGATATCTGTATCAATATGATTTGGAACATCCGGATCAAAAAGTATTTAGCACACAGGTTTTTACAGGAATAATAGGCTCTTTAACCCTCGATACCCGGACAAAAGGCATCATACCACATAACGGTATCTACTGGAATACCGTAGCAGCGGGCATGACCGGTATTAACATCAGTGATCACACCTTTGGGAAATTCTTAACCGATTTCAGCGTCTATTTAAATCCCGACAGGGACTCTATCTTTGTTATCGGTAACCGCATTGGCGGCGGCATAGTGACCGGCAAAGCGAATTATTATCAGCAGGTAAAATTGGGGGGCGATTTAGATCTTCGCGGATTTTATATATGGCGCTTTACGGGTAAAAGTATGGCATATGATAACCTTGAATTACATTTAAAATTATTTGATTTTACATCCTATATAACCCCGGGCAGCGTAGGCATAGTAGGCTTCAATGACGTTGGCCGTGTTTGGACACCCGGCGAATCGTCAAATGCATGGCACGACGGTTATGGTGGTGGCTTTTATATAATACCTGCTCAATTGGTGTTGATACAGGGCGTAGTAGGCTTTTCTAAAGAGGGAACCTACCCTTATATAACAATTGGCTATAAATTTTAATAGTTTTATACTAAATATGAAATTTAAGCAACCAGCGGAAATCCCTTTCCAGTTACAATTCTCATTTAATAAAATAATTGAGCATTGGGAACAATTGGCTGCATCGCCGAATGATAGCCGTAATGGCCTGGCTAAACAGATACTCAAAGAAATTGAACCATACCCTGAATTTAAGACCGGCATTACTGATATAGCTCTGGTTAAAAATAATCCGCAACTTATTAGTCTGCTATTATCAGAACTTTTTCCATCCGCGCTCACTAATAACGAAATAAAAGCAGTTACGCTCCCCTACCAGCATTTGTTGATTAACCCAACAAAACGGCTGCAAGATATCCTTAATTCGGCCAACCCTCCATTTGATATTTATATCAGCGATTCTGACGAGCACCAGTTGTATATAATGAGCTGTTGTCTTATTATGAACAGGTTTTATGGTACCAGTTTTGATTTCACAAGGCCACTGTTTTACGATATCCCGACAGCTGAAGGCGTAATTAAACACTACCGCATTACCTATAATGGCGATTTTCTGGAGCTAAATCCTACCGAAAATGCTCCGGCAATTTCACAGACGGATATTGAATTATTACGTGATAATTTTGACGACCTGAAACTATGGAAACAAAAATTTCCACCGGAAAGTTGGATCATTAAAGGCTTTGCTATTGTAACGTTGTTTGATGCAACGGTTGAAAATGCGGTATCAACCTTAAAAGAAACTTTACTGGGCGAACGCAATGAAATATTAAAACAACAGCTGGAATCAATTTTTCGGTCTATTTTTAATATTCCCGATCTTTATATTGGTCTTTCGGCGTATAATGCAAAAGAGCACACATTTAACGCTGTAAATTTTGACCAACGGGTCTCGAGTTTTCTTTTGTCGGATGACCAGGAAAAAGAAGCTGGCAAAGCCCTGTGTCCATCTGCGATTACCAATCTCATCGAAAAAAAAACCTATTATGCTGTTTCAAATGTGGCGGCCCATCTGACTAAAAGTGAGGACAATGGCTTTGTAAAGCGCTTTAACGCGCTAGGCATTAAAAGCTTTATATTGGCGCCCGTTGTAAAAAACGATAAACTGATAGCAGTTTTCGAAGTTATTTCGCATAAAGCAGGGCAGCTTAACAGTATCAATGCCAACAGGCTAAATATCATAATGCCTTTTTTAACCGACACTATCGACAGGCAATTTACCGATCTCAATAACCAGGTACGTGCCCTTATACAAATTGAATACACCAGCATTCACCCCAGTGTTTATTGGAAGTTTGAAAAGGAGGCACTGAAATTTATTCACAATAAAATCCTGAATAAAAGCTACTCGCTAAAGGAGATAGTTTTTGAAAACGTATACCCCCTTTATGGGCAAATTGACATTAAGGATTCATCCGTAACCCGGAATGACTGTTTGCAGACCGACTTGCAAAAACAAGCTGCCAGCATAATGGCCCTGCTACAGCAATTACAACCAGATTTTAAGGCGGTAACCAAGGAATATATAAATGATTTGAACGAAATTCTTATTCAGCTCCATTCAACCTTTAAAGCTGATACCGAGCAATCCTTTAATCATTTTCTGGATGTTAAAGTTTATCCTTTGTTTAACGAAGCGATATCGTCACAGCTGCCTATTACGCCGCTAATCGACAATTATTTTTCCAATAGCGATAAAAACAACGGCGATTTTCACACACATCGCAGAAAGTACGACGAAACCATCACGCTCATAAACGAGAGAATGGCGCTAAAGCTGGATCATGACCAGGCAGAGGCCCAAGCCAGGTTCCCGCATTATTATGAACGGTTTAAAACCGATGGCATTGAACATAGTTTATATATCGGGTCATCAATAGCACCTGATCGAAAATTTGAGTTATCGGACCTATACAATCTGCGGTTATGGCAAATACAGGTACTTTGCGAAATGGAGGCAGAACATCAACTTCAAAAAGCTCATCTTCCCTACCCGCTTGAGGTAACTTCGCTTATATTGGTATTTAGCGCACCTATAGCCATTCGTTTCCGCACAGATGAGAAACATTTTGATGTAGACGGAGCTTATAATGCAAGGTTTGAAGTGGTAAAGAAAAGAATAGATAAAGCTTTTGTAAAAGGCACTCATGAGCGCATTACTGCCGTTGGAAAATTAACGGTTGTGTATTCAAACAAGGAAGAAGAGTGGGAATACATTACCTACATTCAGTTTTTACAGTCAAAACAAATGCTGGATGATGAAATTGAATTGCTGGAATTAGAAGATTTGCAAGGAATTTCGGGCCTGAAGGCTTTGCGTGTAAAAATATTGTACAACAATAAATTACCGTTCGCCAAACGATATGATTATAATGAGTTACTGCATGAAATTAAACAACAGAATGTTGAATAAACATACCCGGTTGTTTTTTATCATCTAAAAAAACTGTTAAAACAAAAACTATGAATTACCACAAAACGCTTGAAAAAATTGCCGAATATGCTTTGGAATATTTCGACGTGCAAGACGATAAAACTTTTGCCTATCATAATAAAAAGCATACACAAAATGTGGTTGATCATACAACTGAAATTGCAAATCACTATCAGGTAAGTCCGCATGATTTGTTTATTGTTTGTGCAGCGGCATGGTTTCATGATTTAGGATATATTGTTGATCGCGATCATCATGAAACACAGAGTGCATTGATAGCAGAAAACTTTTTAAGAAGCAAGGATGTTGGGGAAACCGATATAAAGGCTATTAAAAGTTGCATTATGGCAACAAAAATGCCTCAAAAACCGGTTAGTTTATTGGAAAAAATCATTTGCGATGCTGATTTATATCACCTCGGGACCGACGATTTTTCCAAAAAGAACAAATTGTTATTGAAGGAATACAACAATTTAAATAATCCACCTATGGATAAGTTGGATTGGCAAAAAAAGAGTATCGTATTTTTAGAGGCACATCAATACCATACCGACTATTGCCAGCAGCTACTAAACGACGGTCAGCAGAAAAATATAGAAATGTTAAAAAGCAAGGTAGAAAGCGCCGTTGAAAAAGCGACATCGCCGGAGGCCAAAACAGAAGAAGACATTGTTCTAGCCGACGCATCTGCCGATCATCCAAAAACAAAAAAAAATAAAGACAAAATATTTGAAGATAAGCCCGATAAAGGGATAGAAACCATGTTCCGCATCAGCTCAAGCAATCACCAGCGGCTTAGCGATATGGCTGATAAAAAGGCGCACATTATGATAACGGTTAATTCCATCATTTTATCGGCGCTGATAAGCCTGGTGCTACGCCGGTTAAATGAATATGAATATCTGCTCGTCCCTACCATTATATTACTGTCTGTAAGCGTAGCAGCAATGACTTTTTCTATATTATCAACCCGCCCGTCAATTCCTAACGGCGTGTTTACCAAGGACGATGTAGATCAAAAAAAGGTGAACCTGTTATTTTTTGGTAACTTTTACAAAATGGGATTAGAGGACTATACCTACGGCATGCTAAAAATGATGGACGACCGGGAGTTTTTATATGGCAGTTTAATAAAGGATGTTTACTCGCAAGGGGTAGTTTTGGGTAAAAAATACAGGCTGCTCCGTATAGCGTACAGTGTATTTATGTTTGGCCTTATCGTTTCGGTATTTGCTTTCATTATTGCAGTATCATTTTTCAGTCCACGGCATATTGTTTAATTAAAAGTATCAGCTATGAAAACAAACAAACAATTCATTTCGGCTATTGTGCTCCTTTTAGGTAGCCTGGTTTTTACTATGGCAGCTTGCGGGCAATCAAAAGCAGGGAAAACCGCGTTACGTATTGTTTTAATACGGCATGGAGAAAAGCCGGATGATGGCGATAACTTGTCGTGCGCCGGCTTTAACAGGTCAGTTAAATTGCCTGATGTAATTAAAAGTAAATTCGGTATACCCGATTATGTATACGTTCCTGCTCCTGGCACAGGGAAACAAACCAAAAACTGCAGGATGCTGCAAACTGCGGTGCCCCTGGCAGTAAAATATAACCTCACTATCAATACTAACTATACTGTTGATCAGTCTGATAAATTAGCGAATGCTGTCGAGAAAAATAAAGGAACGGTTTTAATAGTTTGGGAACATAAAGAATTAGTATCCATTGCTGCTGAGTTGGGCGTAAAAAAAAGCTTATTGAGCTGGGATGATAACGACTTCGACAGCATCTGGATTATAACTTATAGTCATGGGCAAGCTATATTGACAAAGGATAAAGAAGGCATTAAGCCTGTACAAGCATGCGCTTTTTAATATTAACACCAACAAATGAAAGAAACGCAGGGAGAATCCGTACTACCAACTGAAGAGGCAGCTGTAATATCCACCAACGGTAAAAAAAAGAAAAATAAGGACAGCGATAAACCAGACAAAGGCATTGAAACCATGTTTAGGATAAGTTCCAAAAATCAACAGGAACTGAGCGACATGGCCGATCAGAAAGCGCATATTTTAATTACGGTAAATTCTATTATTTTATCGGCTATAATCGGTTTGGTGCTGCGTAAGGTGGATCAGTATGCAGATTTAATCATCCCCAGTTTTGTTTTGATGACGGTGAGCATCCTATCTATGACGTTTTCTATTTTAGCAACCCGGCCATCAATACCTAATGGTTTGTTTAGTAAGCAAGACGTGGACGAAAAAAGAGTTAACCTTTTATTTTTTGGCAACTTTTACAAAATGAGCCTGGAAGACTATAACTATGGTATGCTTAAAGTAATGGATGATAAAGACTTTTTGTATCGAAGTTTAATAAAAGATGTGTATTCGCAGGGAATTGTACTGGGCAAAAAGTACCATTTATTACGCCTTGCCTATAACATTTTTATGTTCGGGCTTATTGTTTCGGTATTGGCATTTATTATCGCCATTATGTTTTTCAGCCATCCGGCAGCCATTAAATAATTGCCTTTATGAGTAAAAAACTAAACCGGATTTTTTTTTTGCTGATGGTAATAACACTTACTGCCCCCCGCTTTGTTTTTGCTCAGTTTGCCACCCAAAAATTCGATGACCGCACGTTAATCGATTTGCAAGACAATCGTACACCAGAACAAACAAGCTTTTTCCTGTTTATGTCGAATACCAATCAATATGTTGATGTTGGCGTGCCAGTTGCCTTATTGGCTGGTGGAATAATTGGCCATAACGAAGCTATGCGCCAAAACTCTTTATATATAGCAAGCAGTTCGGCCCTAACGTACGGATTAACCTATTTAATTAAACATATTGTTAAGCGCCCAAGGCCATTTATACAAAACATCAATATTGTTCCGGTTTACCGGGCAAGCGGTACGTCCTTTCCTTCGGGTCATACGTCTTCGTCGTTTGCTACGGCAACAGCGTTGTCCATTGCCTATCCAAAATGGTATGTAATTGGGCCTTCGTTTTTATGGGCCGGCACGGTAAGTTATTCCAGGATGTATTTAGGTGAACATTACCCCAGCGATGTTGCTGCGGGCGCGCTGCTGGGAGCAGGTTCAGCAGTATCGCTTATGTTTATTAAAAAATAAAACCAAATATCAAAGTTTACTAATCACCATCATGCTGCAAAACCGGGTTGATCCATTTGGAGATATTATTAAGACGGAAGCCCGTGGTTTATGGATGGGCAACAGGGGAATATTGCATAATGAACACAAGAAATTACAGCGCCAGTTTAAATTAAAAGCGTGGATTACCTGTAAACTCCAATTCAATAGCCGAAAACGTGAAGTTATGGCGCCCAACAGGTATACCGAGCTCTTTTTTATGGATGAAGCTACATCTTTTGCTGCCGGTCACCGACCTTGTTTTGAATGCCGGCGCGAGGATTATAAAGTATTTAAAACCTTATGGTTAAAGGGGAATCCTGAATATAATTTCGACGAAAAAACATCCATTCAAAAAATAGACGATATCATTCATGCCGAAAGGATGAAAGCTGATAAATCAAAAGTCACTTTTGATGAACGTCCTGAAAATTTACCCGATGGTACCTTTATCCTTTACAATGGGCAACCCTACCTTGTTTCGGGCGGCTTTATATACTTATGGTCGCCTTTTGGTTATAAAGGTGGAATAGTTTTACCCGATGTTGCCACGCTGCCTGTTTTAACGCCCAGGTCTATTGTAAATACTTTCCGCGTCGGTTATTCGCCACAAATAGCGCTCAAGTAATCCTAAAAACAAGCAAATTTTTCTTTAAGCCGTTTCATCTTTAAAAATGCAACTCATCGTCATAAATGGCGATAGCATTCCATTTGCATATTGATTCACAATATGTTATCTTACATTGAGATTTAAAGCAAGCTTCAACTGGGATTAAGTGTCAACTAAATGCTGTGTTTATGAAAAATGTTCTCGCTATCTGCCTGATGCTCATTTTTTCGGCCTGCTGGCGTCATAAAGTTTCAAATGTTACGGTAATTTCCCTTTCGTACCGGCAAAAGGATATCCAAAAAGAATTCGACACTTTATACAACCATCAAAAAAATAAACACGGTGCGTATAAAGGCATTATTGAACAGGCGTTAGCAGTGTGTCACAACGACGAAGATCGGGCCGACACAGCCACTCAGGATGTATTTTCCAGCATGTATCTTAACCATCATACCGGCCAATATGATTGCGTAACTACTACAACGTTTAAATTTCCAAACGGCAGCATTTCTGCTACAGGTGTATTTAATTTAAAACCGGGAGATACCATAGCGCCCGATCATGATTTTCCTATTATTGGCGGTAGTGCCGCATTCAGCAATATTTATGGCACTTATACGCGCAAATACCAAAATGGCATTTATCACGTAGAACTACGTTATTTTAAACTGAAATAACCGTATAAAATACCGTAAAATTACTATTGCCATTTATTGGTTATCGCCATAACTTTATAGCAAACAACAAGCTATACCCACACCATTTTATCACCTAATTCCTAAAAAATCATGAATGTTACTGCACTTGATGAAAGCGGCCAGCCGGTAGACTGGTGGTTTATTTACAAAGTTCCACAACTGGGCGCGGGCGCCAGCAATGACGCAGCTACCGGCTATGAATATGTCTACTATGACTCAACAATTGACAGCAATTCAGATCCGCGGCAGAGAAATATAATCAAATCACCTAATACGCTTAATAGCTACAAAGGGGCACTCAATCTTACTTTGAATGCTGTATTTGGAGATTTTAAAAACCCACCGCCAACAACCGGCTGGATACTTTATAATGACGAGATGCCTGCCGAAGTCGAGCGCCATGATGATGGCTCTAAAGGGCATACCAAAGGGGTAATAGCGTTTGATACAGCTACCAAAACAGCTTTTTGGCTGCTCCATTCATGGCCCAAATTTATGGGCCCAAGCGCAGTTGCCGATCCGACGCCTCAATATGGACAAACCTATTTATGTATATCTTTAGATTTAGATACTGCCAATGCCATTGCCGCGCAAATGGCTGATCATCAGGAACCACAGGTTTACTTTCCCCGTACCGCAGATTTACCAAACACAGCGGGCCTTTACGCGTTAAGTCAACCGCTAAAACCAAACCCACCTGCTGCGAGCGGTATCATAGATTTAAAATCAAAAGGCGGCATGCCATTTAAGGTAATTGCAAAAAACAGAGAATGGAATAAAGATTTCTGGAATGAATTGGTTGGCCCCACATTAAGTGACGATATGGATGTAGAAACCTGGATCAGGGGCAAAATTCCACCAACTGCAGATAGTGACGGTATTCATAAAACATTCGATATTAAATATATAAACTTAGGCAAGCTTGGCGCACATTGGGCCTGGCCCGAAACGCATGATCATGCTAAGTGGGGTATTACCTTGCATTTACCATGGGTTTGTGTTGGTGATATTAACCGTATGATCTCTCAGCAAAAACGCGGCGGCGGCACCATTGCTTTCCAAAATCAAAATTTGTGGGCCGGCTTATCAAAAACCGACCTGGTTTTGGCCCCTCCTGGCAGTTCAAGAACTGATGCTATTGATATAATACAGCAAACACATAAACATACCTCAGAAGCACCACCAAAGGCACCGGTACCTAGCTCTTAATTTAAAACCCATAATTTATAAACGGACTCACTTTACGAGCTATATTATAACCAAGCCAAATGTATTTACATTTGGCTTGGTTATAATATGGAAACGATGCTTCATTATTGTGTCCATTATCTCCAAGGCAAAAAAAGGCAACCGGAAAAAAATCCGGCTGCCTTTACAACAATTCCAATCTCAATTACAAAACGTAATAAAATTAGCACTTATATTATCAGCCTGATATAAGGCTTCTATCGCCTTTGTAATTTTATAATAAAAATTTAAATAAAATCTTCATAAATTATAAATAACTATTTCATAATCAGATTATTATAATAATAAAGCAAATCAAAAATTTAAACTTTATTTTAACTTTTAAGTAATAAAGTATTTTAATACCGTTGTTATTTAATTACATAGGTCTTCTTTTCAACGCCAACACCAGTTATAGTTAGTGATTTCCAATTAGATGGCAGTTTACTCTTAAGCTGTTCTATACCTTTAGGTGTAATATCCAATCCGCCAAAACCCATTAGTAAACTTTGAAGTATACCACCGGCCCCTGTTGCAAAATAAGGATTAGTACCACCCTTTGTCTCAGCAATCACCCTGAACGGCGGATTTAAGTTTGGCTCGTAGGCATCTTTGAAAAAATGATAGGCCTTATCGCCATTTCCCAACCGGGCATATAATAACGTAAATATTCCTTGTGTCATGGCTGGTGTACCTTCATTGGGCACACGTGTTTCATAATATTCCAGGTCTTTTTTTATCTGCGCCGGATCAGTTATTGTTTTTAGCGGATAAGCCAGCAAATTCACATCAGCCTGTTTTATACCCTCTCCCTTATAAGTGTCAAATTCTTTAGTAACACCATCCGGAAAATTTGATATAGGGATATTTTGTGCAACCAGTTCCCAATCTGCATCAGCCTTTAAGCCTAAAATTCTGGCTGCTTCTGTTGCATGCTGCAGGTTGGCTTTCGCGGCGGCATTGGTAAATGCATCGTTATCAACATTTTCGGCCCATTCGTCGGCGGCAACTACGTCTTTTATATCATAATGGCCGGGCCAGTTGCGTTCAACCCTGCTTGCCCAAAAATCAGCGGTGGCCGATAGTATCGGCCAGCCTTTTTCCAGCAGCCATTGCTTATCCTGGGTTACGCAATAGTAATTCCAGGCCGCCAAGGCCACGCATGCCGTAATGTGATGCTCAAACGGACCGCTGAGTGCCCAAACGGGTGTCTCTTCTACCCCACTATCAGCGCTTTCCCAGGGAAACATTGCACCTTTATAGCCATGAGAAAATGCGTTTTGTTTAGCAACCGCCAATCTTTGAAAACGGTATTCAACCAATGACTTTGCAATTTCGGGATGCAAAACCAGCAGTGCCGGATACATCCACAAATCGGCATCCCAAAAAACATGCCCGTTATACCCTAATCCCGATAGCCCCATAGGCGACGGTGAATAAGCTGTTCCCTCTCTCGAAAAAGAATACAAATGATATAACATGCTGTGCACATCCTGCTGTGCCTGTGGGTCGCCTTCTATTTTAATATCACTTTTCCATAATTCATTCCAGGCTTGTTCATGAAACTTAACTAAACGATCACGCCCCTCTAATTTGGCAAACATGGTTAGCCGTTCCGCCTGGTTAAGCGGGTCGGCATCATGTGCCGAAGTTATGGATGAGCCGGCAACAGCATACTGATAAGTTTGCCCCGCCGCAATTGCCTTACTAAATTTCATCAGGTGCATATTATTATCCCACATCTCATGAATTACCCGTGGCTCCTGTCCATGAGCTTCATTAAACAAAAAAGTATTGGAGGCACATAATTGCAGTTTCCCGGTGGGGCTTTTAGCGGTAGATGTTAACAGACTTATAGTTACATGGGGCCTATCGATCTCGTTATAATAATTCTGCACGTCTTTTAAAGCATCAGGTGCTTCCATAATACTGGCGGCAGTAATATTGATGCTTTTTTTTGCCGTGATAGAAATATCCATCAACACAGTAAAAGGTAACTGGCGCAGTGAGTAGTAAGTATATTTTATTGTCGCGGCGTCGCCATAGTCAAAGCTTGTGGTAAAAGCAGCATGCTGCATATCCAACTCCTGTTTAAATTTGCTGATATTTTTCTGGTCGATCCTTTTACCATCAATTTCCAGATACATGTTTAACAGGTTAAAACTATTCAGAAAATTGCTTACCCGCCCACGACCATACAGGTCATATGCCCCGGCAAGCACCACATTTTTCACCTTAAACGGTTCTGGCGATGATACAATTCCAATCATCCCATTGGCAACAGTAATACCATAATAATTTGCCGGATCAATTTTATCAGCTTTTATTACCCACGCATCCTGAGCGTTCAGATTGCTGGTGCCCAGTAAAATAACAGCCGCCAACAATATATATATTTTATGCATAATCAATTTTTTAGTTTAAAAAACGCCATTGGTTTATTGTTAAATGCTACTGCATAAATTATTCCGGCTGATGTTTTTATTGCCTTAATATCCCTCACCTCACCACGCAGCAAAAATCCAGATGACGCGGAAGAAACATATTTAAAGTTACCCGATTTATCGTTCAATAATACATCACCATAATCCGCATCATATCTACCTTCATAAGGCAACACGCCGCCAAAATTACCACCGGCCAAAATACCATTGGCAGAATTATTGAACATTGCAAAACCAAATAACGGCGAAACCTGCATAGCCGACGGCATAGCTTTAAAACTGAAATTGCCATGCCCTTTGTTATAAAAAATTCCGGATGTAAATGATCTTACTTCCCATGATTTTCCGGTCAGTGCATCGCCAAATAACTCATCAACACTTTTACCGGCAAAATCGCGGTAGTTAGGGAATTTACTTTTTAAAGCCGGTACCTGCTTTTCAATTTCGTCTTTACCAAAAAATGTATACTCTTTTTTTTCAACGGTGTAGGTCATTATTGGATCGATGGTGCCGTTTTTGTCGAGATCAGACAGGTAAAGTTTTATTGGATTATCGGCGTCAGGTTTTAGTTTAGAGTTCCATCCATAGTTACCAGCCACAATATCAATTTTCCCGTCGCCATCAACATCAGCAAGCATTATCCGCTGCCACCATCCCGAAAGTTTGTCCATTGCAGCATTGTGCTGTTCAACAAATTTCCCTTTTTTGTTCATAAATATTTTTACCGGCATCCACTCCCCGGCCACTACTAAATCGGGCCAACCGTCATTGTCCAAATCAGCAAAAGCTGCCGAATGTAACATCCCGGCGTGTTTTAATTCTTCAGGCAACTGCACCTGGCTATAATGCCCTTTGCCATCATTCATCAATAAGTATGATTCAGGGATTTTTCCGTATTCGTGGGCATCAGGCGCTCCACCAACAAAAATATCCGGATAACCATCGCGATTCACATCCGCAACCGCAACACATGATTTATTTAATTTAATAGATGGAATATCATTTGAACGGATAAAATGACCTTTTTTATCATTGATATAAAGTCTGTCAGCAAGTTCAGGTGACCCATTCAAATATTCATTACCACCACTTACTACATATAGATCCGGATAGCCATCGTGATTTACATCTAAAAAAACAGCATCTACATCCTCATACTGTGCATCCTTAACAAAATCTGGCTGATCGCTTTGTTTAAAAGCTCCGTTGGGCGTTTGGATAAATAAAGCCCCGGCTTGTCCCCTGGCACCGCAAACATAAAAATCATCCAATCCATCGTGGTTTACGTCGGCCACCGCAATACGTGGCCCCTCGGTCGATAACATATGCGGAATAAGCGGCTGTGGGCCAAAATCAACAAAATCATCTTCCTGATGCTTCCAGCTAAGATTTACGGTTGATGTGATATTTTGAAGGATGGGTGCTTCTTGAGGGAAGTAAACATTATACTCAAAATGCCCGGCAGCATTTTTTTGATCTATCGTCAGCAATTTATTGCCTGTAATGTTTTTTATTACCTGGTAAGTTTGATTGGGCCAAACAATCAACAGGCTATCAATTTTAGGTAATTTACCTAAGCCAAAATGTAACTTAGGTTCAACAGATGATTGAAAGCCGCGGGTAAGCATCAGCTGTTCGTACTGCATTTGTTTACCGCAAAACACGTAGGCTTTGGCTCCCACACCAAACTTATTATCTTCCCGGCCATTAAACTTCAAACTAAGGTAGTTGCTTCCTTTTGCCACATTTTTGTAAATGCTGGCCTCCTGATTCATATTGTTAACCACCAGATCGAGGTTACCATCATTGTTCAGATCGGCATAAGCAGCACCGTTTGACAGCATTACGCCCTTAATACCCCATGCCACACTTTTATCAATAAATTTTTCACTTTTGGTACCTTTAAACAAATAGCTCTGCGATTCACCGCTTGGCATTTTAGCCAGCACCAGGCTATCCATTGATTTGTTATTTAACAACATCCGCTGCACCGTATCATTTGAAACATACTTCATATAATCCAGATCGGTAGGTCTGCGTTTTACGCCGTTGGCTATAAATAAATCTTTAATACCGTCATTATCAAAATCGGCCAGTAAGGGGCTCCAACTCCAGTCGGTTGCTGCAACGCCATCCATTAAACCCACTTCGCTGAATGCCTCGCCATTGCCCAGGTTTTTTTGCAGGCAATTACGCGAATACTGATACTGAAAACCGCCTTTTAATATTTTGTATTTGTACTGATTGTATGGCTCATCACCAGCATACGTTTTCAAAGTTTTTTCATCAGGTGGCAACATATCAACCGTGATAATATCCAATTGGCCATCGTTGTTAAAATCGGCCACATCGTTACCCATACTAAAACGGCTGTAGTGGCCAAAATGCCCTGCACCCGATTCTGTAAACGTGCCGTTATGATTGTTGACGTAGTAATAATCATTTTCATGAAAATCATTGCCTATATACACATCATCCCAGCCGTCATTATTCAAATCGCCCACACCGATGCCTAAACCATAGCCCATAGCACTGCTATAAATGCCCGATGTTGGTGTAACATCATCAAAATGGCCATGCTTATTTAAATAAAACCTGCTGCCTGCAAATTTATTGGGCCTGCGCCGTAAAGATGTATCACCGTACATTCCAACCGAGTGATCGGATTGATTAAGCAGGAAACAATCCAGACTACCATCATGATCAGCATCAAAAAAAGCTGCCTGGGTTGAATACCCTGAAAAGTCCAGCCCATATTCAGCCGAGCGCTCGGTAAAAGTACCGTCGTGATTATTGATGTAGAGCATATTATGCCCTTTAAGTCCGAATTTACCAGCCACGGCGCAAACGTAAATATCCAGGTAGCCATCGTTATTTACATCAACCATGGTTACGCCGGTACACCAATCGGCCATGCCGGCCACACCGGCTTTGTCGGTAACATCTTCAAACTGATAATTCCCTTTGTTAATGTATAGTTTGTTGCCGCCTTTGTGATTAGAGGTAAAATAAATATCGGGCAAGCCATCGTTATTAACATCGCCTATGGCTACCCCTCCACCGTTGTAATAATATAAGTAATCCAAAATACCAGGTTTGTCATTGTCGCCAATATGATTTACAAAATGAATATTAGTTTGCGATGATGGCAATAACTCAAAAATCGGAGGCTCCTGCTTTTTTTTGCAGGCGATGACAGAAAAAACAAAAAGTAAGATTATACAATTTCTAATCAGGCGCATTATGAACGATTAATAAAAACCTAAAAAACAAGATAATTGAGCTTAAAGCTCACCACATCATTACTATCAACAGGCATTCTATCTGCATAAACTTCAAATGGCGCTATTTTGGGGCGTTCAAATTTATCAGACATATATTTTTCCAAAGCCAGGTACACTTCTTTTTTGTGCTGATATTTTCCCTGGTAACAGGCTACTATCACCTTACTTGGGGGCATATACATATACAAAAAACCGCTTTGAGCCGATACTTTTTTATCTAGGGGTATACCAACCAATATCTGTACCGAATCGCCCGGTTTGCGTATAAATTGCGTTATTAAATCGCCCACCTGTTTGAAATGTTTAAGGCCGACGAAATTATGCAACTCTTTCTGCATGGCGACCGCTTCGGCGTAAATTCCGTTTGCAGGAACCGTTTTACTTTTCACCAAAAAGTTTTTTTCACTAACAAAACCTGGTTCTATATCAAAGCCATAAAACTGCTTTGTATCTTCCATATGGCTTTTGAAATTATATATACCGGTTTCCTGAAGTGTTTTTTTTTGTAAGGAAGGGATAATGTAGTTTATAATATTTGCCCGGTAGCTAATAATTATTACCGTATTTAGCTGGTTAGTATTAGGAACAACGGTAAATGTGTAGTTAAAATCTTTTTTATCTGCTGTTTTTATAATAGACAAGGTACTGCTACTGCTACCGTGTTTTTTTACCAAAACAGATCCGCCGGGTATAGTAAACTCAAATACATCTTGCGAATTAATTAATGTTACCGATGATTGTTTATTCTTCACATCGGGATACCAGTTTTCCCAGCCGCTTGTATTAAATACCTCCTGATAGCAATTAAAGTAGGATGAATTGATTTTGACAGCTACCCGTTGGTTAAATGGGATAAAGCAAATAGCTATTAAAACTGTAAGTGCGCAAAAAATAAAAAGGGATGTTCTCTTCATTAAAAAAGCTTTTTAGCCTTGTAGTGCAATCTATTAAACAAATATGAAAATACAATTTGCGGTAAAAAATAATGGAACAGCTAAAAGCCGTTCCATTATTGCAGATAGAGAATATTATTAAACCTTAGTTACCATAACCCGGGTTCTGCACCAATAACGGGTTGGTGTTTCTTTGAATTAATGGTATTGGGAAAACAAACGTATGATTGTCTGCATCCGCTGGTTTATCAGGCGTGCGTGCGCCGGTGTAATAATGCGTGCCGGTGGCTACTTCAAACCTGATCAGGTCGTTTCTTCTCCAACCTTCCCATGCAAACTCGTGCCCACGTTCTGTAAGCAATTGGTCAAGTGTAAGTGTAGTAATTGGTGTTAATCCAGCTCTTGCCCTTATCAAATTCACGTTGGTAACAGCATCTGCAACATCTCCCGTTTCTAATTCTGCTTCGGCAGCCATCATATACGCATCAGCTAAACGGAATCTAACACCATCATTACTAGTCCCGGCGCTACCGGTACCTGGTTGCGGCTGATATTTAACGCTTCTGGCACCTGCATAAGCAAAACTATCGGCAGGATTACTTAGTTCCAATACGTATTTACTCAACACCACGCCTGCTATTGGAGTTCCATCGCTGGTATTTTGTTGGCCAACAATCCACATTTTCTTTCTTACGTCGGCGTTGTCAAAAGAATCATAGAAAGCAGTCGGCGCGCAAAAACCATTGTATGGCTGATTTACTAAATTGTAAGTTAAGTTATTGGCATAATTCAATGTATACATCTGTATAACATTTCCCGGAATATTTGGATTATTGAAAGGAATCACAAATATGTTCTCAACCGAACCACGGTTATTATAGGTAAAGTTATCTAAGAAGTTAGGCTGTAGGCTGTATTTACCAGAAGCAATAACCAAATTAGCATACTTTAAAGCATTGGCCCAATCGGCAGTGCCTGTATAAACCTGAGCATTTAGATATAACTTAGCCAGTAACATATCTCCGGCCCATTGATTCACGTGGCCATAAAGGGCTGCGTTAGTGGAAACATTGTCAGTTGATAACAAAGGAACGTTCTTCGTTAAATCAGAAATCAAATAGGCGTATATGTCTGCGCGTTTTACAGGAGCAAGACTTGCGCTTGTACTATATGATGTTACCAGTGGAATATTTCCGTACAGGTCCGTCATCAAAAAGATATAGTAATCGCGCAAAACGCTGATTTCAGCAATCAAAGCCGGAGCATTTGCCGGTTTTGTTGCCAAACCGTTAATAATACTGATAACGAAGTTACATTTGGTAATGCCGTTGCTCAAATCTGTCCAGCCTCCGTTATCATTTGCATTGTTTTCATCAACAGTGTGCAGCCATAATTGCTGATGTTCGCCACCATCGTACCAGTTATTACCACGAGTTGGAATAACCATTTCATCGGTGGTTGCCTCATTCAGCTGAAAAACGTTTTCTGTTTGCAAAGGCGTTGCAGCTGTATAAGCCGGAGCTAAACCTGCAGCAATCTGAGCAGGCGTTTGAAAAAAGTCATCAACCGGCACCGCGCTATATGTGTTTTGCGGAAGCTTTTTACATGAGGTTATAAAGCTACTCGCCGCCACAAAAACCGCGAGCAGAAGTAGGATTTTCTTGTTCTTCATATCTTTAATATTTTAATTATTAATCAATAACATTTACTATTTAAATGAAACATTGGTACCAAAAGTGAATGATCTTACTGGTGGATAATAAGCAAAGCCTCCGTAATCGGCATCAATGTAACTTTGTGAGCCTATACCGGTTGAAACTTCCGGATCAAGTCCTCTGTATTTGGTTATTGTAAACAAGTTATTTGTTGCTATAAAAACCCTGATAGAGTTAAGTCCTTTAATGTGGCTAAAGGTATAACCTAAGGATGCATTATCCAATTTCAGGAATGATGCACCTTCCAACCATCTGTCTGATACAACCGGGCCGCTGGCAACACCGTTGGTTAATGCCGCTCTGGTTGTATTTGTTGAAGGCAAACGGGTAACTGACTCATAATCAAGCAGCGTATTATTGAATATCTTCAATCCATAAACACCCCTGAAAAAGAAGCTGAAGGTCCAGTTGTTATAATCAAACGTATTGCTTAAACCGTAATTGAATTTTGGTGCCGGGTCAATATAATGACTTGGTGCAACGTTACCGGCCCAATCAGCAAGTGTTTTCCCGTCAAATGTTTCAACACCTTGTGCATTTACACCTGTATAGTGAGGGATGTAAAACACATAAGGAGAATATCCAGGTGCTATACGTGTTATAGGGTTTGAACTTAAGCCCTGCCCTTGTGCAAGGCCGGCATTTATATATGATGTTTGTATCGGCTGACCATCAAGTGTTCCTGACAGACTCTGGATTTTGGTATTGGTAAAGTTGATATTTCCAGATGCTGTCCAATTGATACCTTGTCCAGTTAATATATGACCAGTAAGCTGAGCTTCAAAGCCTTTGTTAATTAATGAGCCAACATTTGATTCTGTTGTTGGGAAGATATTTGGTGGCTGAGGCACTGCATTAGCAAATAACAAATCTTTGGTTTTGTCATTATAATAATTCAGGTTTCCTGATAAACGATCATTAAACAAAGAGAAGTCAAGACCTATGTTACGTCCAATTCTGGTTTCCCATTTCAAATCGGGGTTTGGATTTTGGGTTGGCGCATAACTTGCCGGATAATTGCCAGAACCGCCATCGTAATATTTATTACCGGGTCCAACTAATCCTAAGTTGGTGTAAGGTCCAATGCCATTGGCATTACCTGTTTCACCAATACCTGCCCTTATTTTTAAATCATTGATCCAATCAACACTACTAACCAAATCACGTTTTAAACGGTATGCCAAATCAAAGGCCGGGAAATAACCTACCTGGTTGTTGGCACCGAACTTACTCGAACGGTCACTTCTTATAGAAGCAGTAGCATAAAAACGACTATCGTAATTATAGTTTACGCGTCCAAGGTATGATGCTAATTCGTATTCATCTTTGTATGAACCTATTGGTGCAGCAACCGGTTCCAAACCTGTACCCAGGTTATTATCTAAACCAGATGGAACCAGCAATTGTTGTGCTGAAGCAAAGAAATTTTGGTCGTAAAATACACTATACTCGTATACCGCCGTTGCAGAGATGGTATTTTTACCAAATTTTTTATCGTAGTTGATGTGAATATCACCCTTGTACGAATTGGTATTAAACGTAGTATCAGAAGCGGCACTATTACTATTTTGAGCAGTAAAACTTGGTATAAATAAATGCGTTTGCACATTATTACGGCTTGTTGCTCCGGTTACCCCTATTTTTAACGATGGAAGAATGTTATAATTAATAGTGGTATTGATGTTGGTTAAATATTCATTGTGTCTGTCATAAGTTTCACTTAAATATTCAACCGGGTTATAAGCGTTATAACCTGCACCAAAATCATTAAACTGTCCGTTAGCAAGTCTGACAGGTATAGTTGGCAATGCATTAAATACATAACCGATATCCTGGTAATTTACTAAACTACGGTTGGTATTAACGTTTGAAATCCCCATGATAATGTCCAACTTATCATTTAATGCCTTTTCTTCGGCAGTAAAACGGATACCCAGTTGTTGTTTATCACTGTTGATAATTACACCTGGTTGATCCTGATAGTTTAATGACGCACGATAGCTAAATTCGCCCGAACCTCCGGAGATAGCAAGATTATTGCTTTCGGTAACAGCAGTACGTACTATAGCTTTTTGCCAGTCGGTATTAACGCTGTTTGATTCGCCTTGCCCTGTTGCAGGAGTAAGGTTCAAACTTTGCATAGCAGCCAGATATTCAGGAGTATTTAGCAGATCGTAGTACTTGCTTTGATTGGCAATACCCACAGTACCGCTGTAATTAATCTCAGTTCTGCCGGCTTTTCCTCTTTTGGTATTTACCAGAATAACGCCATTGGCACCGCGCGAACCGTAAATGGAAGTGGCTGATGCATCCTTCAAAACGTCGTATGATTCGATATCACCTGGGGCAATGTTCTGAAATTCAAGTGCGTTATCCAGCGGAACACCATCAACAACAAATAATGGAGACTGATCACCGCTGATAGATGTTTGGCCACGTAAACGGATGGTAGTTTTCGGACCGCCCATTGAACCTACACCAGAGTTAGGGTCACCACCGCCTTGTATAATAACCAGGCCGGCCACCTTACCCTGAATTTGATCCAAAGGATTAATGATAGTTCCCTGATTAAAATCTTTAGCCGAGATGCTTTCTACAGCGCCTGTAAGATCTTTCTTACGTTGTGAACCGTAACCTACACTTACTACTACTACTTCATTCAGCGCGGTTTCGGTTGGCTGTAGCTTAATAACAAGAGGTTCAGCTGTAATAGGCACTTCTAGTTTGGTATAGCCTAAAAATGACACCACCAGGGTTGTGGCCGATTCGGGAACGGAAAGTTTAAAGGTACCATTAATGTCGGTATTGGTACCGATAGTTGTGCCCTTTACTACAACGGACACCCCCGGGATAGTAGAGCCATCGCGGGCATCTGTTACTTTACCAGTAATTGCTTTGTTTTGCGCCATAACCGGCAATGCAAAAAAGCAAAATATGGCAAAACAACTTACTTTAAGTAAATTTTTTAGCTGCATAAATTTAGGATTGAGTTTAAAATTGGTTGAGTAAATATAATTATTAATCTATAATAAATTAAATCATTTAAAATATTCCTATGGATAAATTATCGTAACCTATAATTTATTGCGGTGTATTTTAGTTTGATTTAATTTCGGTTTTAAGTGGGGTCGGGTTTTATCTGGTTGCTCATAGTTTGGTTTAAAAAGTATAAAAAATAGCAGCTTATTGTGCATAAAATAAATGCACCATTAGCCCTGGTAAGGTTAAATTCTTAAACAGTTATAGCCGTACAAAAAGAACAGCGGGCACGAAAAATACTTTTATAATTTATTTGGTTTATCTGCTTAAACAAGCAGTTGATATATATTCAGCTATTAAATTCTAATACTGGTATAATTGGTAAATAATATATATATCTACAAAGTAATAGTTAGATGAGCGCATTGCATACTTTTTTTTTCAAAATATAAGAAAATATGCATTTTTTAAAAAGTAAAATATTGAAAAACAGATAGTTAAAAATAAGTAAAGTCAAAAAAATATAAGCCTAATTTAACCCTTAATGGTAAAATATTTGCAAAAGACTATAGTTTTTTAACCACCGGCCATCTGCCTTTAAGTATTAATAAAGAAAAGGCCTGTCAATTTTTACTTAAAATATCAACCGCTTTTATGGCCATTATTTTATGCTCAAACTGATCATTAGGAACAAGGGCTTTGGCTTTAATACGCATTTTATACACGTAAATGGTATTTACCGAATACTCCAGGATGTTGGCAATGGTTTCGTTGTCATTTATCCCTAAGCGCATCAAGGCAAATATGCGCAGGTCAGTATTTAATACTTCATTGTCTTTGGGCCATATCTGATCTTCCTTTTTCAACAAAGAATTAAACATGGTTATAAAATTGGGGAATATCTTCAAAAACACATGATCAAAGGTATAAAACAGTGTTTCGCGTTCTTTTTTTATGTTGATCTCGTTAACAGTGAGCAATACATCATCATATTTCTTGGTCGATATTTTGCGCTCCACACTTCTTTTAAGTTTCTCCAGTTTTAATATGTATCCCGATATCACATTAAAAAAGTAACCGATGTACTCTTCTTTAATATGGGTATCTTCATTTAGTTTGCTGTTTATTTTTTCGAGCAACACATTTTTCTCTTCTATTATTTTCTCCTTGGCTTTCAATCGTTTCAGCTGAATAAAAACAATAAAAAATATCAGGGTAATTAACAACGAAACAGCCGCAATTGATAAGAAATAGATCAGGAACCTGTTTTTTTCGTTCTCTGCTTTTATAATTTTCTGTGCATCAACCAATGGCAAAACAGCTGCTATTTTTATTTTACGAAGCCGGGCGCCATAGTATTGGGCATCATCCATAGCCTGCTGTATAAAAGTGTAAGCGTCTATATAATCGCCATCATGATAAAGCAGTTCACCCAGTTTAAACATGGCCAATGTTTCTTTGGTTGAAGATCGGATATCATTAATGGCGCCAATGGTTAAAAGCTTTATCCGTTCATCTTTTTGCGATGCCTCCGAATAAAAGGAGCTTAAGCCTGTAGCCACCATTGCCCTTTGGTGTGCGGTAAGGTTATAATGATCAAGCAACCTTATATAATCTAACGATGGCTGCTGTGTCATTCCTGATATTAATTGTCGGTCGCCCAAATGCATCAGCATTTCGAATGACTCGGGTTTGGCCGATTGTATAGCAGAATCAAGGTATTTAATGGCTGATTGGTTATCAAACGAGGTATAATACTTATCATTATTATAATCGGCCAGATCCGAATAGGCACGGGCCTTTAACGCATAATATTCTAATCTCGAGCTATCGTTCAAAACCCGGGAATTAATTTGATTTAAACAATCAAACGTCTCTTTAAACATCCCCGACGACAGTAATATAAAACCCAATTTTATGCGGCTTTCATATTGTTTGGTAATATCGTTAGTTATCAGACTGATATTAAGCAGCTTCTGGGTATACACATATGCCGAATCGAACTGATAAACTTTATACTCTTCATATAATTTAACGCTGATATTGTATTGCGACGAATAATCTTTTTTTGAGATGGTAGCCAACGTCTCTTTCAGTCCATTTATCCGTGCTTCTTTTTGATCATCGTATTGCTTTTTATTAGCAAGCTCTGTTTTTAATACATTTAAAAGACTATCAGTTGTTGGTGATGCAATTGCCCGATAGCCAAAACACACCATAAACAGAACGGCAAAAAAAATTCTCATATTAAAATTGGTTGTTGCAGGAAGAAAACGTTTAAAACGAGCTTAATTTAACGCATTTTAACGTCTGTACCTAATATTTTTGTATTTATAGTTGGTGCCCGCAATGTAATGAGAGATTTTGAAATTTCAATTTTTAAGATCAAAACGGGCGTTGATCTGGCAGTCGGTTTTTTATACATAACCGGCATTTATATATTAATTAATATTTGTCCGGTTTATTTAATATTATTTTTATCTTTCAGCAATTACACACCAATGTATTTTTTTGCCGGTTGATAAAAGCTTGTCACTTTTGTTACTGATAAAATATAGCCAATTATAACCATGAGAAGACTCTTCCTAACCTTATGTGTGGCGCTTGCCATGGGTTTTGTTTACGCACAAATACCAACACCGCGCCAGTTATTTCCTGGCTTATTTGAAGCAGTACAGCTGTCAGATATATTTCCCGATAATAAAACGTTTGTAGATGCCGATCCACGGCGTGATCCGGAGTTGATTATGAAGGATTACAATGAGCAAAAAAAAACTCCGGGCTTTGATCTGAAGCACTTTGTTTTGCAAAACTTTATTATGCCCGAAGCCAATGGCCCGGTTTTTAAAAGTGATATCTCTGCCGGTATCCGCAAGCATATTGATACGCTTTGGGAAGTTTTATATCGTAAACATACATCAGCCTCAAAATATTCGTCGTTAATTCCCTTGCCCAATGATTTTATTATACCTGGTGGCCGTTTCCGCGAAACCTATTACTGGGATTCATATTTCACCATGCTGGGACTTCAGGAAAGTCATAAAACTAAAATCATTGAAAATATGATTGGCAATTTTGCTTATTTAATAAATAAATATGGCTTTATCCCCAACGGCACTCGCACTTATTATTTAACACGATCACAGCCTCCTTTTTTTGCTATGATGATTGATTTATTGGTGAAAGATGAAGGCGAAACCGTTTTAACAAAATATCAAAAAGAATTACTTAAAGAATACGCATTTTGGATGAGCGGAGCTGATACATTAGCAGTTGGCCACGCCTATCGTAACGCGGTACGTTTGCCCGATGGAGAGATCTTAAACCGTTATTGGGATGCATCTGACCAACCACGCGAAGAATCATATAAAAAAGATATAGATGCCGAAAAGCTCACCAAACAGCAACCAGGCGATTTTTATCGCAATATACGGGCAGCGGCAGAGTCAGGATGGGATTTTAGTACCCGATGGATGGATACTACCGGGCAGTTAAGCACTATTCAAACCACCGCTATTATTCCGGTTGATTTAAATTGTTTACTGTATCACCTGGAGCAGGATATTGCTAAATCATACCAGTTACAAGGCAATGATGCTCAATACAAACTATATTCGGATAAGGCGACACAGCGCAGAAAAGCCATTTTAAAATACAGTTGGGATAAAAACCGCGGCTGGTTTATGGATTACAACTGGCAGCAAAAGCAAACCACGCCGGTGGAAACATTGGCAGGCGTTTATCCACTCGAATTTAAAATTGCAGACACTTTGCAGGCAATTAAAGTTGCTTCGCTCCTTAAAACAAAATTTCTTCAACCGGGCGGGTTGGTTACTACATTTCAACGTTCTGGTCAACAATGGGACAGCCCAAATGCCTGGGCTCCTTTGCAATACATGGCTATTGACGGCTTAAATAAATACCAACAAAATAGCCTGGCCCGCACTATTGCCGAAAGCTGGATTGGCACCAACACCAGGGTATTTGATAGCACTGGCAAGCTAATGGAAAAGTATAATGTAATTGATACGGATGCAAAAGCAGGCGGCGGCGAGTATCCGTTACAGGATGGTTTTGGCTGGACAAACGGAGTTTTGTTAAACCTGCTTAATAAATATCATACCGATAGTTTGTAGTAAGCTTGTTTGCCAAATCATTAAATTAGCAGCCGACATCTTTTTATAAAAATGCTACTTGAAGATATTTTGAAGAACTTTGGGTTAAACCCTGCGCATTACCAGGTTCAACCGTTTGGCCCGGGTCTGATCAATCATACCTATAAAGTATCCGGACGAGACGAAGCGTATATCCTGCAACAAATAAATACCAATGTATTTAAATCGCCGCAGGCTATTGCTGATAATTTGTCGGCTATTCAAAAATACTTCGCCAGGCATTACCCTGATTATCTTTTTGCCGGGCCAATACCATCCGTTTCGGGCGATTTTCTGGTTCAATCAATTGGAGGTGATTATTACCGTTTATTCCCATTTATAAAAAACTCACATACAGTAAATTATGTGAGCAATGCAAAGGAAGCTTTTGAAGCAGCCAAACAATTTGGCCGGTTTACTTATCTGCTGAATGATTTTGACGCGGATAGCCTGAAAACCACCTTAAGCGATTTCCACAACTTGCCGTTAAGGGTTGAACAATTTGAGACGGCACTGCAAAAGGCAAATAAAGAAAGACTTTCGCAGGCTTTAACCGAAATAAACGAAATCCATCGTCACCGCAACATATTAGAAGATTACAAAAATCTAATCGCTAATAAAGAGATTCCCCTCCGGGTTATACATCACGATACCAAAATAAGTAATGTATTGTTTGATGACCAGAAAAATGGCTTGTGTGTAATTGACTTGGATACCGTGATGCCGGGATACTTTTTTAGCGACGTTGGCGATATGATGAGAACATACCTATCAGCCGCTAACGAAGAAGAGGTTGATCTTTCTGCAATTAGCATCCGCGAAGAAATATTCAATGCTGTTTGCAAAGGCTATTTATCAGAAATGGGACGGGTGCTCACAGCAAAAGAAAAACAATGGTTCATTTATTCCGGCGAGTTCATGATTTATATGCAGGCTATCCGCTTCCTCGCCGATTATTTGAACAACGATAGCTATTATGGTGCAAAATACAATGGCCATAATTTAAACCGCGCAAAAAATCAGCTCAGGCTATTAAATGAATATATAGCTGCTAAAGAAAAGTTCAAACAACTTTTAGCGCTCGCTGAAAAATAGGTTTCATCTTTTCATTTGCAACGCGTCTGATCTGTCTTTAGAGTGTTTTTTATTGCTGTTAATTTTACTTTGCACAGTCATTAATAAAAACACTTCTAACCTATATCCCACGCTGCTATGAAAATTTTTAAATTAAATATGATTGTCTTGCTCGTTCTATTGTTTGCGCATGAAGCGAAAGCGCAGCAAGGCAAAGCAGATACCGCAGCAAAAGCACAGGAAAGTGCAGCTGAACTGGCAAAAAAATTATCGAACCCTGTGGCAAGCCTTATCAGCGTGCCTTTTCAGAACAATACAGATTATGGCATAGGGCCTTATAACGGTTCAAAAAATACTACCAATTTTCAGCCGGTTATTCCATTGGCGCTTTCCAAATCAACCAACTTGATAGTCAGGGCTATTTTGCCTTTTATAAGTCAGCGAGATATTTCTGGCCCTAATACCAGCGAGGTTGGTTTAAGTGACATAACTGCAACAGCTTTTTTTGCGCCAAGTAATACCAAAAACGGTCTTATTTATGCCGCCGGGCCTGTATTTTTAATACCTACAGGTACCGATAAATATTTGGGCACACAAAAGTTTGGCATTGGCCCAAGTGGTTTAATACTGCAGCAAACAGGGCCATTAACCTATGGCTTGCTCTTTAACCAGATATGGTCTGTTGCAGGCAGCGCTGATAGGGTTAATGTAAATCAATTATTCATGCAGCCGTTTTTTGCTTTCAACTGGAAAAGCGGTGCCGGTTTGGGCATTAACTCCGAAATGACGGAGAACTGGCAAGCCAGTACATTTACCGCTTATATTAACCCCGCGCTAACAGGCGTAACCAAACTGGGTAGCCAAACGGTGCAGTTGGGTTTAGGGCCACGTATCCCGGTGTGCGGCCCCAATCATCCCGACTTTGGTTTCAGAGGTGTGCTTACCCTCGTGTTTCCTAAATGAAGGATCAAACCGGATTATTTGACCGATACTGATTAACTGGCAGATTGTTGCAGCAATTTATCCACCTCCTCATTAAACTCCTTGATGAACTGTGTATAATACTCGCCCGTTGCCGGGCCGGTAAAGCCGGTGTAAATTTTATCAACGTTTCCTTTTTTGTCGATAAACAAAATGGTTGGAAACGACAGGAAGGTATTTAACGCGGGGAATGACTCGGCCACCGCTTTTTTATCAGCAAGGCCACCAAACACTTCTGTATAATCAATACCGAAACGTTTTTTAAATTGTTCCATCGAGGTTTTTACATAAGCTGGATCGGCCTTGCGCTCAAACTGCACTCCTACTATCTCTACACCCCTATTTTTGTTCTTTTTATACCACGGGGCAACAAATTCTGCTTCGTCTATACAGTTAGGGCACCAGGTGCCGCCAATGGTGACAATGGTAACTTTGTTTTTAAACTTCTCGTCTTTCAACGATATTTTATTACCATCTGCATCTGGCAGCGAAAAATCAAAAGTGGTATAACCGTCTTTCAAATAAGTTAGCTTATAGGGATCTGGCAATGCCGCTGCTTCATTTTTGGTAGCAGTAAAAGGTTGGCTGCCTGCTGTCCCTGTTAGTGCGCCGGAATCATCAAACGTACCTGTATAATAAGCTGCACCACCACCAATAAAGGCAGATAAATAAAAATGATTACCCTGTACTACGCCTTCCAGATAACGTGAATCACCGGTGATACTTAAAAAGGTGGCATAAAGCTTAGCGCCTTGCTGTTTAAACAAGCCTACTTTCTTTTCATCAGTGCCGTTGCGGCCTTTAAAGATCACATCATATTTACCCGAAATATTTGCTGCAGGTTTTTCTTCATTGTCGACAAAACGATAGGTTTCACCGAAAGTTGCATCTACGGGTACTGTATGGCCGGATAGATCTTTTTTACGCAATACACCACTCAACTTTTTATCGCCTATTTTCAAAGCCAGTTCATTATCAAACTGATCAAAAGCAATAAACAGCGAATCGTCTTTTTGTGTAATGCCGCTGGTTTCAAAACGCTCGGTTCCATTAAGCAGGTATATTTTGGCGGTTGTTGCTGTTTTGCCCTTTACTTCAAAATTAAAGGGCACTTCGGTACCGTTCAATTGGTGAAAAACGCCGCGCCATGGACCTTCAGCTATAAACGATTGAGCCCAAACCGGTGTAAAGGACCCAATAACTATAACAAAAAACAAAATCAATCGGGGTATAAAAAATGCTTTCATGTGGTTTTATAATTTTCTTTTATGATGAATTTATATTTCGATACTAGTGAGTAATTACTATTATCAATTTAATACTATTGCCTCAACCGGCACATCCCAGTGTGCAATAACCAGCTCAAAGCGTTGCTGCTCAGCTTTCACATAGTTATCCTGATCCGGGAAAATTTGTTTCTTATAAGGATCAACAATGCTGTAATCTAAAGCCAAGTGCTCGGTTTTAAATGTTATGGTCACTTTAAAATCCCAACGGGTATCTTCACCGCTGTGCAGTATGGGGGCTTCGGCTTTGATACTTAGGATGTCGCCATTTTCAAGCAGTTTTTTGAGCAACGGGTAATGATTCTTTTTCCATAGCGCAATAAACTCATCAGCATGCCCCCATTTAACTTTATAATAGTTTTCAATGGTTAATGGCTTCTCCACTCCTGTTTGGGCAAATAGCCTGGCTCCGCACATTAATAACAGTACCAGTATGATTATTAATTTTTTCATCTTTTTTATTTTGAGGTGTGAGGACGGATTCGAACCGTCGTAAAAGGTTTTGCAGACCCCCGCCTCGCCACTCGGCCACTCCACCAGTATTCTTGTTCAAATTCAGGGCTTCGATACAAATATAAATAATAACTATAAAATCTATAGTTTTTGTAGTTATTATAAAATCAATTTTAATTCACTTTAATTAACACGATACCTAAATTAAACCAGCAATTTGCGCTCCTTTTAACTAATTTTCAGATCGGCTATTATAGGGTTATGGTCAGCTATTTGCTCGTAATTAATCATATCAGAAATATAAGTAGTCGATAAGATCTTAAGCTCCTCTTCGCGAATTTTAAGATAAACTTTCCTGATACTACAGGTTGCTTCATCAATGCATTCTTCACAATTATGATAATGATATGCGCTGGCGCATGATACCCTGGCTATTGGCCCATCCATCAGCCTTACTATATTAACCAAGGGTATTTCTTCTGGTAATTTACTTAATACGTAGCCGCCATCTACACCTTTTTTGCTAAATAAAAAGCCTGCGTTCCGCAAGTCTAATAATATCACCTCCAGATATTTTTTTGGGATTTTTTCAAATTCGGAAATTTTAGAAACCGGCAAAGGCGCCTTGTTCAGGTTTTTGGCAAGTAATATAAGCGCCTTTATTGCGTATTTTGCTTTTTTTGATAGCATAAGTTTTAGATTTGGATGCTCCCCCATAGTAGCAGGGAAGCATCAATAAATATTTTCGGCATCGGCAGTAAAACTTTATTTACCAGCCTTTAATAGCACCGCCTTTAAATGCTACTTCAGCAGCCTCAGCCACTTCTGGCGACTGGTAAGATTTTACAAATTTCTTCACATTATCCTGGTCTTTGTTATCATCTCTTGATACGATAATATTTACATAGGGTGATTTTTCATCCTCTATAAACAATCCATCCCGTTTGGCAACCAAACCTGCCGGGCCGGCAAAAGTGTTATTGATGATAGCGATGGCTACTTTTTGGTCGTCCAACGCTCTCGGCAATTGCGGTGCTTCCAATTCCAGAATTTTTAAATTTTTAGGATTAGCAACAATGTCATTGACTGTTGGTAATAAGCCTACGCCATCTTTTAGTTTTAATAAGTCAGCTTTTTGTAAAAGCAATAAGGCTCGTCCGCTGTTGGTGGCATCATTGGGAATGATAATTGTGCTGCCATCTTTCAAATCCGTAATGGTTTTGATCTTTTTAGAGTAACCCGCTAAAGGATAAACAAAGGTATTGCCTAGTATGGCGAATTTATAGCCGCGCTGCTTAGCCTGCACATCCAGAAATGGCTTGTTTTGGAATACGTTTAAATCGATATCACCCTGACTCAATGCTTCATTGGGCATTACATAATCGTTAAACTGTACCAGTTCTACATCTAAACCATATTTTTCTTTAGCAACTTTTTGGGCAGCCTGCGCCACTTTGAATTCGGGGCCCGATTCAACACCAACTTTAATGTGGTTAGTTGTGTTGGGCTGATTTTTTCGTCCACATGCTGATAATGCGAAACACATAATAACGACTAATGACAATTTTTTCATTTTTAATATATAATTATTTACGATGATCTACTTTTTGTGCGATAAAATCGCCCGCTACCTGAATACTAAACACGAGTAATACTAAAAGGACAAGAACAATATTCATAACCACTACATCATAACCAACATAGCCATATTGATAACCAATTTGCCCTAAGCCACCGGCGCCAACCGCACCGCCCATTGCTGAGTAACCCACCAGTGTAATCAGCGTGATAGATGCTGCACCAATAATAGAGGGCAATGCTTCCGGAAGCAATACTTTAAGCACAATCTGCAAAGGTGTTGCCCCCATCGACCGGGCGGCCTCAATTAAGCCATTAGGAATCTCAATCAAACTATTTTCTACCATCCTTGCGATAAACGGCGCGGCACCTATACTTAAGGGTACCAATGCCGCCTGTACGCCAATAGATGTACCTACCAATGCCCTGGTAAAAGGAATCATCCACACAATTAAAATTATAAAGGGGATAGAACGAAAAATATTAACCAGCACTGAAGTGACTCCGTTTATCAATCGATTTTCGGAGACTTGCCCCTTGCGGGTCATAAACAGCAATACACCTGTGGGTAATCCCAAAACGAAGCCGAAAAAGCCTGCTAAAAAAGTCATCACAATGGTTTCCCATAAACCTTGCAGTATCATTATAAACATTGGGTTAGACATAGCCAAGCACCTCCACTTCTATTTGTTTGCTGCGGTAATATTCAAGAGAGTTTTGTGTGTCTTTTTCACTACCAGTCACTTCAATAAGCATTACGCCATATTTCACACCACCCGTATAGTCCATTTGCGCACTGATGATGTTATTATCGACATTAAATTTTCGACTGGCTTCAGATAAAATAGTTGCCTCGGCCGAGTGCCCGTTAAACTCCAGTTTCAGAACCGGATGGTTATTTCCCGCAGGCGTTGGCGAAATCCGTTGCTCATATTCGGCAGGCAATGCTGCATGCAGAGATGAGGCGATAAATTGCTTTGCTATGGGAGTTTCCGGATAGGCAAAAACTTCGCTTACCGAGCCGCGTTCAATCAGTTTACCATCGCTAATAACAGCTACTTCATCACAAATTGCCTTTACTACATTCATTTCGTGTGTAATAAGCAGGATGGTTATATGAAACCGTTGGTTAATATCTTTTAACAGGTTGAGGATAGCTCGTGTTGTTGCCGGATCAAGAGCACTTGTCGCTTCGTCGCATAATAATACCTTGGGATTATTTGCCAATGTTCTGGCGATGGCTACCCTTTGTTTTTGGCCGCCTGATAAATTTGCCGGATATTCATTTGCCTTATCCGCAAGGCCCACTAATTCCAGTAATTCAGCAACTCGTTTTTTTATTTCACCCGTTGGCGTAGCGCTCAGCTCTAATGGGAAAGCTACATTCTCTGCCACTGTGCGCGATGATAATAAGTTAAAATGCTGAAAGATCATACCTATTTGACGCCTTGCCGTAGCAAGTTCCCTGGCTGAAAGATGAGTCAAATCTCGCCCGTCAATAAGTACATCGCCGGATGTTGGCCGTTCTAACAAGTTTACGCAACGAATTAAAGTACTTTTTCCAGCTCCCGACGCGCCAATTACCCCCAGTATTTTTCCTTTGGGAACAACCAGCGAAACATTGGACAATGCGTTCACCCGGCTGTTCTTTTTATAAAATGTTTTTGTAATATTTTTTAGTTCGATCATTTATTGTTGTTATTTGAACCCGCGCACAAATCTGCACAGTTTTTTCTTAGCAGGCTCATTTTTTGTATAGGTTAATAGGTTTTAGATAAGTAGGGCGTATATTTTAATGAATTAAAAAGAGCAGCGCATTTTTCAATTCCTGTTTTATCGTTTAATTTAAAATACCAAAACTCCTCTAAATCACCATCATTCATGGTCATTTGCGTAAAGCCTTGAGTTTTGTGTTCGGCAAGCTCCCAGTTGGCGATGATTTTATAATTGATCTTATTTTTATAGCCGAAACATGTTGTACGGTCTACGTTAAATAAAGGCGTATCAACCAATGTCCGGGTTCTATTATAGTTTTTGTATCCGGAGAAACGAGTTGTTTGCTCATTTTTATTCCTGGTAGCAGCTGCCAATATAACGGGCCTTTTATCTGCAGGCAAGCCCGCAATAACATCTAAACTCAATAATGTAGCTGCCTTATGTTCGCCATGCGTAGCTGAATCGGGCAGTAAGCAAAGCACAAAATCATAATGCTTCGTCAATAATATATGATTTAAGTTCTTTTTTATCAGTGGGATATTCCAACTGGTATCCAGCGGTTCTTTTTCATCCAGGCCATAATGAGCATCTCTCTGATCCTCAAAATAATAATTGGAAACACCTATAATGTTACCTGCATTCTTCAATTCCTTTTTCCGGATCCGCGGTAAATTGTCTGTTCCTGCTTTTTTATCCGTAAGGTCAACATGATAATATCCTTCGGCAAGGGTGCAGTATTTATAGCCGGCTTCGCCATCGGTTATCACAAACAAATCAACCGTACCATGATGCTCTTTTGCAATTTTATAAAGCGTTACTGAAAATACGCTTTCGTCATCGGGATGGGCCACCACTACCAATACCCGCGGTCCGGCGATGGTGTTTTGAGCGCTTACTTTTAATATCGTAAACAGAAACAAAAAAACAATGAATTTAAAGCGCATTAAACTACTTATAATGAGGAAAATTTTAAATATAAGGCAGCGCTATGCCGCTACCGTTTGGTAAACGGATGCTATAACTTCGGCCACGTGATCTATTTCATTTAAGGTATTAAACTTGCTAAATGAGAAACGTAAATTATCTGAACCGCTTTCAACACCCAATGCTTTCAGTACATGCGACAATGAACTATCACCACCGGATACTGCTATCTGGTTATCGTCAAGATGTTGTAAGAGATTTCGATTTAACCGTGTTTGAGATAAATTCACATTCAATATAGCAGCAATACTTTTTGTTGCATTAGCGGAATTGCCATTAAACCGGATATCCGGCACCTGGGCCGATAATTTATCAATCATCCTGTCTTTCAGGCTTTGAATGTGCTGTTCTTTTTTATCAATCTCACCATGGGCTATAGCCAGCGCTTTGGTAAGACCAATAATACCGGGTATATTCTCCGTGAAACTGTTGAACGCTGGTGTCAACCTGCTTCCCTTACGGCAATAAAGAACCCCAATACCTTTTGGACCATGAAATTTATGAGCAGATGCTGAAAGAAAATTAACGTTCAGTTCTTTTAAATCATGACGATAGTATCCTGTAGTTTGTGCAGCATCGGTATGGAAAATGGCTTTGTATTTTTTACAAAGGCTTCCAATCGCATCTATATCATAAATATTTCCTACCTCATTATTAGCATGCATAACCGAAACCAGGTTGCGGGTATTTGTCCGGAGTAAATAATCCAGGTGACTAATGTCAAGATTACCCCATTCATCGTGCCTGATATAACTTACTCTTACATCATGCTTCCTTTGCAAGGTTTTTAATGTTTTAAGCATGGCCTGATGTTCAAACGGCGTAGTAATTACATGGTCAATAAAAGCGCATTCAATAGCAGAAATAATAGCCAGGTTATTTGCTTCCGTACCTCCCGATGTGAAAATAATTTCTTCGGGAGATACATTAAATAGCTTTGCGATATTTGTTCTGCTTATTTCTACAGCCGCTTTTGCATCTCTGCCATATCCGTGGTGTGCCGATGGGATGCCAAATTGATCTAACAAATACGGCGTCATCACATTATACACTTTCCTATCAAGCGGAGTACTCGCGGCATTATCCAGGTAGATCTTTGTATTGTTTGTCATAAAATCAGCATTCACTCGTTTAACTTATCCGAGGGTTGAAGGCAATAACCTTCAACCTTACGCAGACAAGTATTTCAAACTATTAAATCAACTAAACGATACAAATGTATATAAAATCTATAGATTTTATATACATTATTTAAAAATGATTATCGGGAGTTAAAAACAGTGGTATTTGAGGTATAACAGATTTTCTTGCCTGGTACTTTTTGCAAAGCTGTATAGTCGTTATCTACTCTTCATCCACCTCTATCCTTAGCTGGTGCATATTAAAAACGCTTGAATAAGGAGCCACGCTTTTGGTTAAAAATACGCTGCCACCTATAACGCTGTTATGGCCTATAACCGTTCTTCCGCCAAGTATGGTGCTGCGGGCATAAATAACTACGTTATCCTCTACCGTAGGATGTCTTTTTACATCAGACAAAACTTTGCTTACCTGTGCTGCACCCAGCGTAACGCCTTGATAGATACACACATTTTTACCAATGATGCTGGTAGCGCCAATAACGATACCCGTGCCGTGATCAATAAAAAAAGGAACGTCAATTTGCGCACTGGGATGAATATCCACACCCGTTTTACCGTGCGCATGTTCGCTCAATATACGCGGTAAAATAGGCACCGATAATTGCGATAGCTTATTGGCAATGCGGTAAACTGCGGTTGCATAAAAACCCGGATAGGAAACAATTACTTCGTGTATACTTACAGCGGCAGGATCTTCTTCATAAATCTTAGTGGCATCTAACCTCAAATTCTGGTAAATTTCTTCGAGCGAAGCATAAAATTTATAAATAACCTCGTCAATATTAATGACCGACGGATCGAGATAGCTCAATAAAATGTTCTCCAGATCAATTTGATTTTTTTTAAGCTGCCCCTCATAAATCGACTGCCTGTTTAACCGGTTATTTGGGAAAAGAAATTCAAACAGATCTGACAGCCAATCAACCGCCTGCCGGAAAGAGGGTGTTGCCTCCCACTCGGCTTTGTGAACCTGATACAAATGTTCAATAAAGGTATTGATACGATTTTCTTCCATTTTTACTTTTTAAGCCGGTGAAGTGTTTCTGCAAGCAGGTCAATTTCGGCACAGGTATTATAAAATGCCAGTGATGGCCGTACCGTACTTTCTAACCCAAAGCGGCGCAGTATGGGCTGTGCACAATGGTGGCCCGAGCGTACGGCAATACCTTGCTTATTCAGTTCGTGTCCCACTTCTTCGGTTTTATAGCCCTCCAATACAAATGATAGTACGCTAGCCTTGTTGGCAGCGGTACCAATCAGCCTTAAACCTGGTACTTCTTTTAAAAGTTGGGTAGCATATATCAACAAATAATGTTCATATAGCGCGATGTTTGGCATGCCTATTTGAGTAACATAATCTATGGCCGCCCCAAGTCCAACGGCATCAGCAATATTACCTGTTCCCGCTTCAAATCTTGATGGAGCATCATGATACTGCGTATGCTCAAATGTTACATCCACAATCATATTGCCACCACCCTGCCATGGCTGTGTTTCATTTAAAAGATCTTCTTTTCCGTAAAGTACACCAATACCCGTAGGGGCGAATACTTTATGACCTGAAAAAACAAACCAATCTGCGTTTAGCGCCTGTACATCAACCGGCATATGTGATACTGATTGCGCGCCATCTACCAAAACCTTTGCACCTGCCAAATGGCCAAGCCGTACTATTTGCTCGGCAGGGGTTACCGTCCCTAATGCATTGGATACCTGCGTAAAGGATACCAGTTTGGTTTTGTGGTTTAATAGCTTGGTATATTCTTCAATAATAAGCTGCCCATCATCATCCACCGGAATTACCCTGATTTTAAGGTTTTTCTTAGCTGCCAGCTGTTGCCAGGGAACAATGTTGGCATGATGTTCCAGATGGCTGACAATAATCTCATCGCCGGCCTGCAAATTTTGTTCGCCCCAGCTTTTGGCAACCAGGTTAATGGCCTCGGTGGCGCCTCTCACAAAAACAATCTCCTTAACAGATGCTGCATTCAAGAAATTTTGCACCTTTTTGCGCGCTCCTTCATAGGCATCCGTAGCTCTTGCAGCCAGTTCGTGCGCAGCGCGGTGGATGTTTGAATTTTCATGCTCGTAGAAATAGCTGATCCGGTCAATTACTTGTCTGGGCTTCTGTGTAGTAGCCGCATTATCCAGCCAAATCAATTGTTTGCCGTTTACTCTTTCTTTCAGGATGGGAAAATCCTGCCGGATAATGTTTACGTCAAAAGGTGGATTAATAATACCACTTGCGCCGGTAGATCGTGCAGCAGAAAACTGGGAAGGCACCGGTTTCAGAAAATAATACGAAGGATCGCCCGCATATTGCCCGACTCCAAAAGGAAGCTGCGGAATAGCGGGCGCTGCGTTTATTTTGTTGAGCGTATCCTGTAATTCTTTCTCAAAAGAGCGGTCCTGTAAATAAGGTATCTCGTTTAAATTATATGGCGATAATCCGCTTCCTGAAAAAGGGCTGGCAGGTAGTTTATTATTGTTTGATGAATTTGAACTTTGTAAAGCCGGATCCTCAAAACTGGTTTGGGGTTCTTTTAAATTGATCACGTTCCCTTGGTTAATAGCCGATGGCGAAGCCCCAACTCCCGAAAGCGATGGCGGTTGCGGATGAGTGCCAAACAAGGCAATAGGCAAACCATCAGCACCGGGTATGCCGCCTGCATAATCAGCTACTGGGTTAAATTCTTTTAACGGCTCTGTTTGAGCAAATTGATCGATATCCTCTCCCGGTGCTGATTTGAAAAACTGGTTAGCCAGTTTTTCAAGTTCCAGCAGGTTAGGAAGGTTATCCTCATTAATATTTGTACTCATGGTAATTTCCTAATTCAACATCTTCCAAAACAGCAATCGCATCGTCAACCAATACTGCTAATGAACAGTAGAGTGACACCAGGTAGGAAGCAATAGCTTTATTATTGATCCCCATAAAGCGTACTGATAATCCGGGAGACTGTTCTCCGGGTAAGCCGGGTTGAAATAACCCAACAACACCCTGACGGCTTTCACCTGTTCTGAGCAGGATAATTTTGGTTTTATTATTATGAATAGGCAGTTTATCCGAAGGAATTAACGGAATACCACGCCAGGTGATAAACTGTGAACCAAAAAGTGAAACGGTTGGCGGTGGCACTCCCCTGCGGGTACATTCGCGCCCAAAAGCGGCAATAGCTAAAGGATGCAGCAGGAAAAAGCCGGGCTCTTTCCAAACTTTGGTGATCAGTTCATCAAAGTCATCAGGCGTAGGCGGCCCTAATCTTGTTTTAATTTTTTGTCCAGCGGTAACGCTGTGCAGCAATCCGTATTCTTCGTTGTTAATCAGCTCGCTCTCTTGTCTTTCTTTTATAATCTCGATAGTTAACCGTAGCTGCTCACTGATTTGGTTATAAGGCTTGCTATATAAATCAGATACGCGGGTATGCACATCCAGCACTGTATTTACAGCACTCAGGTTGTATTCGCGCGGATTTTCGATATAATCAACAAATGTTGACGGCAGTTCACGCTCGTCTCTGGAAGAGCAATCTACCTCAACATTTTCAGCATCTTTAACCCTGTTTAAACGATACACGCCCGATTCAACTGGAACCCAGTTTAAAAGCTGGGGCAACCAACGGGGCGTAATTTTTGATAATTGAGGGACCGTGCGCGTAGCAATGGCCAATTGTCTGGCGGCTGCGTCGCCCAGGGCCGTTTGTTTTGTTTTTTGTTCTGCCATGTTTTGATTAATAAAAGAATATTTTGATCTCTGATCTGTATTTTACAATAATAGTATATTAAATCTATAGAACAAATAGGAGTTTAAATTTTATTAAAAAAATATTCTGCACGTTAAGGGAGTTTTAAGAGAAAAAACATGAGCAGGTAAAAATCTACCAATTATTTAATCATTTGGTTTAACCACTTGCTTAAATTGAAAATTCATTTTACATTTGTACTGTTATGGCAAAAATAGTTGACCAATCAACCGAGCAAAAAATCAAGGAAGCTGCGCAGCGGGTATTTATCCGTAAAGGTTATGCAGCTGCTACCACACGTGAAATAGCCGACGAGGCCGGTATTAATAATGCCCTGCTGAATTACTATTTCCGCACCAAGGAAAAGCTTTTTGATATTGTAATGCAAGAACAGGTGGCTACTTTATTTGGTAAGATCTACCCTATCATCAACAACGAAGAAACAACGCTGGAAGAAAAGATTAGTGCTGTTATTAACTATTACACCGCAGTGCTTTTAGAGCAACCGGGGCTAACGTTATTTGTACTTAACGAAATGCAAAACAAACCGGAGCGTATTGCCGGGCAAATGAAAACAAACCACGTAATGATGGAGGCAGTGATTGCGCGGCAGTTACGGGAAGTGAGGCCCGACATTCATCCCATGCAACTAATTATGAGTATTATGGGGATGGCGTTATTTCCATTTATGGGGCGCGCCGTTTTTGAGAAATCTGCAGGTATTGACGAAACAGCTTTTACAAAAATGTTAAAAGATCGTGCAAACCTGTTACCAGTTTTCATTAAAAGCATATTGAAAGGTTAAATTTTTTTGCGATATAATTAAGCAGATGCTTAAACCATTTGAACAAATACAATTAATTGAATATTAACTATTAAACTTTAAAATCATGTGGTACTTACACATTATCTTCATTTTATTCGTGCTTAGCATTATTAATATTTTTCAATTAGCCGCAGCTGTTTTGGCTAAACAAATTAGACGTAGCTTTTGGCGCTGGTATTGGATTGCGCAGTTTTTACCTGGCATTTCCCTAATTGTCTTAATGTTTCTTTGGAATTTGGATGTTAGCGCCGAAACTACTGAGCCCTAAGTGATACTAAAGCGGTAAATAAAAACAGCTTTTGAGGTTGCAGATATGAAGTCAAAGTCACCGGCGGAAACCCACCGCCGGGGGAGATATGGCTATCTTCCGGGGCCAAACCTCATTTTGGCCACTGACTTTAAAAATGTTGGAATCTTTATTGAATGCTTTTCCCTGCCTCGATAGCTTCCGGCACTTCAATTAGTTTTCCGGACCTGACATCATAAATATAACCGTAAACCGGAATGTCTTTAGCTACCAGCGGATGCTTTCTAATTCTTTGCACATCCTCGGCAACGCTTGCTTCCAGATTTTTTATGGTCAAAAAGTTAACAAATCTGGCCTCGCCAGATCCGCCTTCTTCCTGCACATTGCGCCAGCCTTTTTCATCTACAGTTGCCGTTTTTAAGCTTTTGGAGAGTAAATCCTGGATAATTTCATTAGTGAACAGCTCCATACCACAATCAGTGTGGTGAATTACAAACCATTCTTTTGTGCCCAGTAATTTATGAGATATAACGAGCGACCGGATAGCATCATCACTTGCCCGGCCACCCGCATTTCTGATAACATGAGCATCTCCTTCTGCCAGGCCTGCGTACTTTGCGGGATCTAGTCGAGCATCCATACAGGTCAATATTGCAAACTGCCTTGCCGGCGGCAGTGCAAGCTTTGATTTGTCGCCAAAGTGTTTAACATACTCAGCGTTGGCCGAGAGTACCTGCTGATGGACAGCGGTATTATTCTGTTGTGAATTTGTGTTGTTTCCCATAGTAGTTTGAGTTTTATTTATCGATAGGTTATATAATGCTTTTACAATTTTCATCTTCACTGCTTTAATTAGAAGAACAAAAAGGTTCGCTATTATCTGATTAAGGTCATGCCTGAGCCAACTGCAATTTCTGATCTTTTAAAAAATAATATTTCATTATTGGCCCCGAAATAACCATTGTAACTACGGTCATAACAACCAAACCTTCAAATACCGGTCCGCTGATAATTTTAGCCTGTAAAGCAATTAACCCCAGCACAATTTCCTGCGAGCCACGGGCATTCATTCCAAAAGCCACCGCTACGGATTCATTCCTGGTCATACCACTCAAAGCACTGCCGATACGGGCACCTATCAGCTTTGCAAAACAGGCAATTACCAAAATAATCGTTACTATTTCCAAACTAAAGTTGGATATGAAATTAAGTCTTAAACCTACCGAAGCAAAAAATAGTGGCGCCAGTACGTTAATAGTAAATTGATGCAATACCTGTTTATGCGTTTCGGTAAAATACTCGGAATCGCCAATGGCAACACCTACTAAAAATGCACCAAAAACAGCACGGACACCCAGGGCTTCGGTAACTGCAGCACCTATAAAACAAAGACAAACAGCTACGGTAAATACATTACTCATTTTACCACTTTTACCCGCGTAGGCCAGTAAACGATGTATAATCCATCGCCCACCGGTGAGCATAAACACTGCAAATAAAACAACAGTTATTACCGACCAAAAGGAAACCTGTTCTTTACCTGCATTCATCATCTGGATTATGATTGAAAACAAAATCCATCCCAAAAAATCATCTACCATTGCGGCTGTCAGCACAATATTGCCGATCCTCGTTTTAAGAATATCCAAATCGAGCAATATTTTGGTGATAACCGAAAGTGCAGTAATAGAAAGTGCAGTACCAAAAAACAGCGAGGTAACCAGTTGGTTGTTTGAGCCGTTGGCAAAGTGATCTTTATATAGCAGCCATACGGTTAAAAAACCAATTGCAAAAGGAAATAAGATACCCGATAGACTAATGGCTATTGCTTGTTTGCCATTTTGCCTTATTTGTTTCAAATCAACCTCAAAACCCGCTATAAACATTAAAAGGATAATGCCAATGTTAGCAATCCCATCAAATGCACCACTGGCTTTTGGCGCGGCGATGAATATATTTTTAAATAAGTCGGGAAAGAAAGTGCCCAGCAGAGTGGGCCCTACAATGATGCCTGCAAAAATTTCGCCGATAATGGCAGGGAGTTTATACCTGCGGCAAATTTCGCCCAAAAACCTGGCCGGAACCAGGATGATCAGTAAGATCACCAAAAAGTGGATAATCTCTGTAGAGCTGAGCTTAGTAATCATGTATTTTATTTGAAAAATATCTTAATTAAGTGCTTTAACTTTCACCATGGCCAGCTTTTTCTTCCTGATAAAGTAGCCGATAATAATTGCTATGATCATAACTATTTATTTAACCAGGCTTGCAAAACGTTGATAAAATGCGGTTGGGCTATCTTCATGTTTGGGTGCATATTTACCTGCAACAATTGGAATGTAAATCACCCTCCTCCTACTCTCCTCACCAACAACTGACGATTGAGCCACACGATGCCACAAACGACCATCGTGAATTGTTAAATCACCAGCCTCAGGAATAATAGCTACTTCGTCTTTATCGGCACCGTTATCCAGAAAATACTTTTTGCGGAACAACATGCCGTACAAATTTTGTTTGTGTGTACCCGGAAGTATTCTCAATCCGCCGTTTTCGGATTTTAACGAACTCAGGTGAATGCCAACATTGAGCATTGGGTTTAGTTTTTGACCATGAAAAATATCCCTTAAACCGTCGGTATGCCAGCCCATTTTAGTAAAGCTGCTATTGGGCCCGTTTACATAGTGATTTAATACCATTCCGTCTTTTTCAGTAGTGCCTAATCGTGCGCCTGCGCCAACCAGATCAAGCAATACGCTAAACCTGGGATCTTTTGCAAATTCAGAAAATATAGGGTGATGTAAGTTTATAAAAGCAAAACGCTGCACAATAGCAGAACCGTCCAGATCTTTTCCGTACTTAATTGGTACGCCGTTTACTTTCTCAACTTTATTGTCGACCCAGTTTTGCTGCACCTGTTCAGATGCACGAATAATATCAGCAACCGTTTCGGGTTTAATAAAGTTTTTGAAATGAATAAAACCATTTTCGTTAAAAAAATTGCGTTGTTCAGGAGTGATAACAGAACCTAGGGTATACTTTGGGTATAAATTTGACATGGAATAATAAATTAAAGATTGATAAATAAGAGCCTGCTTTTTACCGGCAGATCAGGGTGTTGAAATGAATAACCGGGCGAATTAACAACAACAGCAACAACACATGACCTTAGTGGCAAGGTGCATTCGCATGGAAGATGCTATTTTGATATGTTGTTTACTATTCAATTAAATACTATATCTATAGATTTAGTAGACATTTCAAATGTACATAAATATTTTACTTATCAAAATAATCTTAAATATTTTTTATTTCTTATATAAACCGGCCGTAATACGCTCTATGACTGATTTATTCAGATGCCTGGCGGCGAATCCAGAAACCTTATTTAAAAAACCGGGTACTATTTCTGCTTTTTTACGGAACATTCCCTTCAATCCAATTTTCGCCACTTCATCTGCCTGCATGTTAAACTTGGCTGCCAACTCTGCCAGGGCATCCATTCCGGCCCGGTGGGCAAAGCCCGTATCCGTTGGGCCCGGACAAAGGCAACTTACAGAAATATGGCTATCTATCAGTTCATACCTTAACGCCCTGCTGAACGACAGCACAAAGGCCTTGCTTGCCGAATACAACGCCAGCGTAGGCACCGCCTGATATGCTGCAGTACTTGCTACATTTAATATAAAAGCCTTGTTTTGTTCCCTTAATAAGGGTAATAGCAAATAAGTAAGCGCAACCAGGGCATTTATATTCAGGTTCAGCATTTTTATTTGTTCATCAAGAATTAGGCTCTCAAAATTGCCCCAAACACCAAAGCCTGCATTGTTAATCAGGATAGCTACAGGTACCGACAAATCTTTACACCAGTCGGAAAGTTTTAAGGCTGCACCACTGCCTGACAGATCAATAGCCAGGTACTCAACATTAACGTTATAATCCTTTTTAATTGATTCTGCTAACTGCTGCAGGTCCGCTTCTGACCTTGCTGTCAATAACAAATGGTAGCCCAAGCCTGCCAACTGCAATGCAATTGATTTGCCAATTCCTTTACTTGCGCCGGTGATAAGGGCATATTCCTTCATAGTTATATCACTTATTGTTGCAACAAGTTTAGCAATAGTATATTGCTAAATGGCAGTTTATTTTTTTATCCTTTAATTTTTAACAACCCCGTTTTGTAAAAGTTGAGCGCCTTTTGCAAAACTTCTTCAATGGTTTGTAAGGGCAGGTCTTCGTTTGGGTCGAAGAGCATGATTTTCATTCGTGAACGTTCTTCCTGTATTAAAAAGGGCTCATCGAACCGTTGCCCTTCAACTATGCCGATGTAAGGCTGTTTGTATTTTTTATGGAACCATAAATAACAAAACATTTTTCCTTTGTAGCAGAAAAAGGGCATCCCGTATTTCCAGGCATTGGTGACGTCGGAGTCCTGCTGCAATATAATTTTTCGCAATGCCAGCAGTGCTCCTTTTACGGGTTCATCGTGTTGTAAATAAAAATCATCTAATGCGCTCATTGCTATTTAATCGCCATAAATATAGCAAATTGCGGGCATCTCAAATGCGGCTGCAAGCCCAAACCCGGTTGTTGATGTACTACGTCCCGTCCCACAGATACACGACACAAAAAAAACAGCTGAGACGCGCGAAACAGTGCACCCATATAAATCAATCAGTTATGCGAAATATGAAACAAGCTGAGACAAAAAAAACAAAAACCTCGTAATTTTGGTCAAAATCTGTCCCACAGCAGGTGCAAAATACAGCATACTTTCTTCCATCAAAACACTAAAACTTCGTCCTTCCATCGGGCCTGGTGAGTATACTGTAGTTCTCAAAGCCATAGGCTATCGAAACAGCGGCGCCTACAAATGCCAGGGCCGAAAACGCGCTGACCAGCATTACGCAATGGTTGCCAAAAGGGTTGGGAAACAGCGACGGTATATGAATGATAATGAGCCAGATAAATATCATTATTCCAAGCAACGTAGCGGCCAGTTTTTGTTTAACGCCTATAGCAATGGCAACACCAGACCCAATTAATGCCGCGCCCGCAAAACGCGTCCAAAACACAGCCGGGCCCGGCAACCAGGCCGGTACCATGGTTAATATATACTGCGTATACAAAAAGTGACAAATTCCAAATAGAATCATGGTGATGCAAAAAAGTGCCGGACCTACTACAATGAGTTTTCCAAGGAGTTTTATTAATATCGTTTGTCTGTTTAATTGTTTGGGGAAAGTGCCTGCTACTATAAATGCACCACCCGCCAGCGCCGGTTCTTCCAGGCCATCGGCCCAGCTACCGAGATTATTGTTGTGAGGCTCAATAATTAATTCGTAAGGGATATAGCCAAAAAAGTAAATGGCAAGCAGCAGGCCGCCCAAAATAAGTGCGGCGGTGCGGCCATTTTTTTCCAGAATAATAGCTGCACAAGCGACAACTACCAATAGGGTAAACAAATAGACCCAAAATGTAGTAAAAGGTAAACCGGGCCATGCCGGGAAGAAATTTGGCCCAAACTGCCCATAAAATAATTGTGGCAGCACCATGCCGGTTAATCCTATAGCATAAGCAATACGGGCCGGTTTAATAAATTTTTCCATCCATTTTAAATTTGATAAACAAATCTAACCGCATGGTACACAACTGCCAACGCTTTCGCTTGTTCTTGTTGGTACAAATAGGAACAAGTTTAAACACGTGGCATTTTCAGGTATTTTAATCCGCCCGTCCAGGCATTTTGCCTGGATGCATAATATTTAAGCGTCCCGCTCAATAAAAAAAGGCCACAACCCACCTGATTATCTCCCCAGCATTCCCCGCATCAAAACCCCTAAACATTTTCCATCTAAAAATTATAACAAAAACACTTATAAAGTGTTCCCTTTAAAATTGAGTTACATTAACTCTACAACTTAGCTAAATATTTCCTTTAACGAAGTTTAAGAATGTATGCTATTTTACAATTACAGTTAAATTATATTTCGATAATGAAACTCAGATCATGAAGCAAGCGTGGATACTTATACCTGCGGATTATAGCCTCCGTAGTTATAAATTATGTGCATACGCCATTCATAGATGTAGATGTAATCTGCAAACAACCGGGGCTATCAACGTATTTTGGTGACGGTCCCACTATTCCGAATATTTAATCGTAAGTTTGAGTACATACTCATCCCTCTAAGAGTTTTTCCAAATTCTACTACTGCTCTTTAATTTCATATCATGTTTAATGCACTACCCCACCATATCGTTGCCATTGGCGCCTCTGCAGGCGGTATGGAAGAGATCAATTCCTTTTTTGATCACACACCCATGGATGGTGTATCTTATATAATTGTTCAACATTTATCTTCTGATTTTAAAAGCAGAATGGTTGACCTATTGGCCAGGCACAGTAAACTTATTGTTGAAGAGGCAAAAGATGGGATGAAAGTGCAATGTAACCAGGTATACCTGATCCCAAGCAATAAGTACATGACCATAAGCGGGGGGAACCTGTATTTAACTGAAAAGGAGAAAATTCAGGGGCCCCATTTAACGATCAATGCATTCTTTAATTCCCTTGCTGCAAATTATGGCAAAAAAGCTATTGGTATTGTACTTTCCGGCTTAGGTTCAGATGGTACAGAAGGCATAAAGGCTATTAAAAAGGCAGGTGGAATGGTGATGGCCCGCACCCCGGAAACTTCAGAATTTAGCAGTATGCCCTCCCATGCTATCGCCACAGGATTAGTAGATTTTGTGCTGGAGCCGGCCTTAATGCCCGGTGCAATTGAAGATTATGTAAAACACGAGGGAGATTTAATAGCAGATTACGGCGACGATGAAAAAGACCTTGTGGCAATTATTGACATTATTAAAGAAAGATCGCCACTTGATTTTTCGGACTATAAACAACCAACCATATTAAGAAGAACCAAAAGAAGAGCTTCCAGTCATAATTTTAATACGCTGGCAAAATATTTGAATTATTTAAAAGAGACCCCCCTGGAGGTAGACGCCCTGGCTAAAGAATTCCTGATCAGCGTTACTTCCTTTTTCAGGGATACAGCAGCATTTGATTTTATACAAAGCAAAATATTACCGGATATATTGGAGAGGCTTGCCCCCGATGAAGAACTGAAGATGTGGGTTGCCGGTTGCGCCACAGGTGAGGAGGTTTATTCATTAGCGATATTAATAGCGGAACAGTTAACGGGCAGGTTGACGGATACGGTAGTAAAACTGTTTGCTACGGATATTGACAACGACGCGCTAATTCATGCAGGCAAAGGGGTTTATAGTAAAAACATTTCCAAAAACATATCTCCGGAGCGGCTTGATAAGTACTTTTTGAAAGAGGGCGAGAATTACAAGGTAAAGCCAATCATTCGCAGAATGGTAATCTTTGCAAAGCATGACCTGGTAAAAAATCCTCCATATTGTAACATGCACTTAATCAGCTGTCGCAACCTGTTGATTTATATGGCGCCTATTTTACAAAAGAAAATATTTGCCATGATGCTTTTTGGTCTTAAAAAAGGTGGCTATCTATTTTTAGGGTCCAGTGAAAACCCCATGCCGATCATTAAAAACCTGGAAGTAGTTAATAAAAAATGGAAGATTTATAAAAACCTGGAAACCAAACGGGCTATAAGTTTCGAAGCATTCTCAATGCCCGATGTACCTGATACTAAACACACACCGTCCCGCCTTTCACCTGGTACGGCAAAAAACACAAACCATAACAACTTGTCTGAAGAGATTTATGAAAGCCTGGCCAATAAACTGGATTACCTGGCTATTTGCATTGACGAACACAACCAGGTTGTGCGCTCGTACGGAGATACGACAAAATACCTGCTCCATAAACATTTCAGCTCCGATCTGTCAGAACTTTTGCCAAAACCGCTTGCCGTAGCCTTGAATACCCTGAGCAAAGAGGTTTTAAAAACAAATGAAAATAGGGTACTTAACGGAGTAAAAATTAAACGGGGGCAACATATTGTTAACGTCAGCCTGTCTGTTAGTCCATTAAGCTTAAAAAGTAAGGAAAAATTATTATGGGTAACTTTCAACGAGGATAAATCTGCTGCGCCGGTACAAAAAGACACGGTATATAATGAGAAGATTTACCTGGATCAATATGTCATTAACCTGGAGGGGGAACTGAAAGAGTTAAAGGACAAACTGTATACCTCCAATGAAAAGCTGGATGCCTCTAATGAGAACATGCAATCTTTTAATGAGGAGCTGGTGTCCGCCAATGAGGAAATGCAAAGTACTAATGAAGAAATGCAATCAGTGAACGAAGAGCTGCATACCATCAATTCAGATTACCAGTTAAAGAATAAGGAACTGCTGGAAATTAATGACGACCTGAATAATTATTTCAGGAGTAATATTAACGGGCAATTATTTATTGATAATGAGCTGCGGTTAATGAGGTTTTCGCCGGGAACGGTAAAACAGATCAACCTGCTGGAAACGGATATTGGCAGACCGCTCAGCAACATTTCTACCAATATTAAATTTGAAACTATTATAGACGATATTAAAAAAGTATTGGAGGAAGGATGTGTCATTACCAAAGAAATTGAAACCAATAATGGTAAATGGTACCAGATCATGACCATGCCTTACATACAGCAGGCAGATCATAGCAATAATGGAGCTATTATTACTTTTAATGATATTACTGAGTTAAAAAGAATACAACAGGAACTGGATATCAGCAGTAAAATGCTAAGTATGGCTATCGACTCTGCCAAAATGGGAATTTGGTCAATAGATGTGGAAACCCGCGAATTTATTCCATCACCACGCCTAAAAGAACTGTTTGGTTTTCATGCCGATGAGTTAATGAGCTATGAATTAACTATAGCCCAGATTGATAGTGAATATCAGTCATTAGTAACTGATGCTGTTGAAGCCGCCATTAACCGTGGAGAAGTATGTGATGTAGAGTTTCCGCTAAAGGGATTTCACGATGGGAAGCTGCGCTGGGTAAGGGCCAATGGGAACCTTACGCACGAACAAAACGGAAAATCGGAATATTTTACAGGGGTGATGCATGATGTTACCGTACACAAGCAGGAGAACATCAGAAAGACTGACTTTATTGCCATGGCGAGCCACGAGCTCAAAACCCCCTTAACCACGCTGCAGGCCTATGTACAGATGTTAGCGGCCAAAGCCAATAAATCTGAAGACACCTTTGCCGTGAGTGCCCTGGATAAGGCTAATATACAGGTAAAAAAAATGTCAACCTTAATCAATGGTTTTTTGAATGCTTCGAGCTTTGAAGCCGGCAAAATTTACCTGAATGAACAGCCTTTTGATATAAATGCACTGCTAAAGGAAATTGTAGAGGATACCATACTAATCACCAAAAGCCACCATATTGTAGTAACCTCCGAGTGTAATATAGTTATTCATGCCGACAGGGATAAAATAGGTCAGGTTATCACCAACTTTTTGAGCAATGCGATCAAATATTCCCCTAAAGGAAAAAACATTAACGTTTCCTGCAAAAAAAATAAAGGGCAGGTAGAGGTGAGTGTAAGCGACGAAGGTTTGGGCATAGAGGCCCATGACCAGGAGAAATTATTTGACCGCTATTACCGGATTGAAAGTGAGCAAACCCAAAACATTTCCGGCTTTGGCCTCGGCCTTTATCTATCAGCCGAGATCATTCAAAGGCATAACGGCAAGGTATGGGTGGATAGTGAAATGGGTAAAGGATCAACATTTCACTTTAGTTTGCCGTTAAATTAATCAATACAATTGCAACAAATAAATAACGAACCCCGCCCGTCCAGGCATTTTGCTTCCGCCCGTCCAAGCATTTTGCTTGGATGTTTAATATTTTAAGCGTCCTGCTTAATGATGACTTAACTCAACCTAAAATACAGCAAGCATACTGCTTGCTCAATCATTTTCCCCACCCGACCTATCAAAAAAATCACTTTTCTCCCCTATCGCCGTTTTTAGGCAATTCATAATTTCCTCGTGGAAGTCGGTACCGGAGGCATGCAGCGGATCAATCGCTTTCACCAATAATGTGCGTAAGGTAAAAAGCTGCTCCCGGTTATATTTTTTGGAAGCTTTTACCAATTCCAGCTTCATCAGTTCTTCCTGCTGATTTTGTTTGGGGTTAAATATTTCATTAATATGGCTACATTGATGACAAACACCATTTTGGTTAATCAGGGCGCATCTATGCTCAAATATATCGGTCATGGTATTTCGGGCATCGTTCAATAGGTGTTTAATTATGCCTTCCGTTTTCTCCAATATCACACCAATTTCTTTTACCTGGAAATCGTAAATATTCTTTAAAATTAACGCTATCTGATTTTCTATGGGCAAAGTCTTTGAAATACAGGTAAAACAATAGTCAATATGCTCCTTCATCTCATAAGCTCCGGCAGGCGAAGTATTATGAACCATCCAAAACACCTGCTTAATCTCTTCCGAACTGATGGCCAGATCGGCTGCCCTGTCCTGCGCATCAGCCTGCCATCTTTTTACTTTTTTTAAATGATCATAAGCCAGATTGGTGGCTATTTTAAATACCCAGGTTTTTAGCGATGCTTCCCGGTTAAAGGTGGTTATATAGGTAAACGCCTTAATAAAAGTATCGTGGGTGATGTCGTCCACATCATCCCGGTCGGTAAGCAAACGGTACAGGTACGATTTCAATTGATTTTGAAATTCGGCAAATAAGGTTTGGAATGCATTGATATCGCCCGATATGGCCGATTGGAGGATGTCTTCTTTTTCCATTTAATTCATCAATAAATAAAAATAGGATTGCAACCCTTCGCCAAAAGGCTGCACCCACTAAAGTACTATAAAAGACGTGTTTGCTATATTATAAAATATTCAACTTACCACAATCCACATCAACAATATGGCTATTGAAAGCTACACCCGTTTCGGAAGCAAGAAAGGCTGCAGTTTCGCCCAATTGCTTTAACGTTGGGTTTGTCTTCAATATATCAAAAGCCTTGTATTGTGTTATCAATTGCTCAACAGGTAGGTGATACTCTTTCGCAGCACCCTCAATCCATCCCGAAATTCGTTTGGTTTCCATTATAGCGCCGGCACAAATACAAATTACTTTTATCCCATCTGCTCCCCATTCAGCGGCCATTGACCGCGTCATCCCTTCAACAGCCGCGCTGGCAGCGGTGATACCTGCCAGATTAGGGAGTTTTGATCTGGATAAGGCAGCCGTAAGCAACAGAATAGTTCCCTCCGATTGGGTTTGCATCATATACTTTGCCGCCACCCGTGAAGTAAGAAATTGCGAACCGCAGATCTTTTCCATCGGCGCCATAAACTGCTTAAAAGTGGCTATCGTTGTAGGCGGGCGGCCACCCATCTCACTGTACTCAACCCCGATGCCATTAAATACAACATCCAATTGGCCATTGTCGGCAACTACTTTTTTCAAGAAATCGTCAATTTCGGCCTCATTCGTGGCGTCAACCCTGGCGGCTTCTGCCCATCCGCCATTATTCTTAATTTCCTGGGCTAATGCTTTTACGGCTTCGAGGTTTCGGGCGGTAACATAAACTTTTGCGCCGTGTTGGGAAAATGATCGCGCAACGGCGCCCGCAATATCGCCCGATGCGGCAAATACTACGGCTACTTTGTCTTTTAAATTTTGCATTTTGATTAAAGTTTATCTTTTGACGATTTAGCTTTGCGAAACGGTCGGGATTTTTAGAAAAAGAAAATTCACACTCAAAACAGCGCCCATTTTATAAGTTGAAACGCTTTATTGTTCCCGGCACCCGTATTTTTGTATTATGAAAAAAATCTTAGCCCTGTTATTATTGCTAACCGCGCATATAGCCACTTATGCGCAACTGGAAGAAATGACCAAAGCCGTTCAGGATGGCAGTTATAAAGGCATCCACAGCATATTGATATTCAAAGGCGGGCAGACCGTTTATGCCCAATATTTTAACGGTTATGCCGCCGATTCGCTGCACGATAGCCGCTCTTCGTTTAAATCGATAACCAGCCTGTTATTGGGTATCGCAATAGACAAAGGATTAATTAAAGATGTTAACCAGCCGGTTTATACTTTCTTCCCGGAAGACACTGCTTTTGCCCGCGATCCGCGCAAGCGAATGATGACAATCAAAGACCTGCTGGAAATGCGTTCGGGCTTTGACTGCGATGAATGGACAGACGATGGTAAAGATTGCGAATCGGCCATGACGCAAACCAATAATTGGGTAAAGTTTGCGCTCGCCTTGCCAATGAAAAACGAACCCGGAAAAGTTTGGAACTATACCTCCTGCGATCCAATGATCATCAGCGGTATTATTGTCAAAGTAAGTGGTATCTCCATCATGGATTTCGCTGCGAAATATCTTTTCACCCCTATGGGCATCATCCATTACCGCTGGACCGTAGACCCCGCCGGACAGGGCATGACAGCGGGTTCCTTTTATATTTTGCCAACCGATATGCTAAAGATTGGCCGCATGGTACTGGATGACGGTGTATGGGAAGGCAAGCGGATAGTTTCCGAGACCTGGCTAAGGGCATCTACTACAGCAACTATCCCTATCCCCGATAATTGGTCTTTTGTTAAATTCAGCCGATCTAAAACCGCCATACCTCAGCAAACCTATTATGGCTATTACTGGTATAATGAAACCGTTAAAATCAACAACGGCGAATACCCGGTGGTATTTGCGTCGGGTAATGGTGGTCAGTACATCATGATCATTAAAAAACTGAATATGGTGGTGGTTTTTACACAAGGCAACTATGAAAGCTGGACCGCTAAAAGAGCTTTTGATATCCTTGCAACGTACATTATCCCGGCTTACAAGTAATTTAATCCTAAAATGCAGCAATCCGCCCATCCAAGCATTTTGCTTGGATGCCTAACATTTAAGCGTCCCGCTTAACGATTACTTAACTCAATCCTAAAATGCATAATCATCAGTTTGCAAAAAGTTAAATTTTTTAATTTAATTTTATCGACTACACACCAACCACAATGGAAACAAACAAAAGCGAAAACAAACCGAATAACACCTCCCCGACCACTTTTGCCCAAACCTATTTCCACGGCACAAAGGCCGACCTAAAGCCAGGCGACTTTATAACAACCGGCATTAACTCCAACTACGGACAAAAAGAAAAAGCCAAATACATCTACCTAACCGCCACGCTCGATGCCGCCATCTGGGGTGCCGAACTGGCCCTGGGCGAAACACGCCAAAGAATATATTTAGTAGAACCAACTGGCCCAATTGAGGATGATCCTAATTTAACCGACAAAAAATTCCCCGGTAATCCAACAAAGTCGTACCGTTCAAAAGACCCGTTCAAGGTTGTCGGCGAAATCACCATTTGGCAAGGCCATTCTGCAGAACAAGTGGCAGCAATGAAAGGCGGATTAGCTAGGCTTAAGGAACAAGGGATTGAGGCGATAGAAGATTGATTGGCCTTTGGTAAGGTTGTCAAAAAAAGGCTGTCATGCTGAGTGATAAAATCCGGAGACTGTGAAGGTGAAATGACAAAAAATGCGCCGTAGGTGCAAAATATCGGTAGAAATATTGTTGTGACCAATTTTAGCGTGCTGTAGGTACGCCACCTTGCATGCGTATGGGTTTCGTACCTACGGCACGACATAATTGTTGTCGTTTTTCTACCAATATTCGACCCCGATGGGGTCATCCACGCTGAAAAACTTAGTTTTTAAAACTAAGTTTAGTACCGCTATATGTCATGGGTAGGCACTCGAAGCATGCGCACAAAGGCATTCGCGTTTTGCATTAGCGTATACCCAGCGCGCACCCTTCGAGTGCCTCAGGGTGACACCCAATAAAAAAGTCTTTTCCTTTACTAAACCTCAATAAACCCTGTTAAATAAGGTACCGCAAAGCCACTCAAAAAAACACGGTCACCCTTCAGTTTGCAGGTTATCTGGCCGCCGCGTTTTGATAGCTGTACAGCATTAAGCTCTGTTTTATTAAGCACACCGGCCCAATAAGGCACCAGGATAGCATGTGTTGACCCGGTTACCGGATCCTCGGGCAAGGTAGTGGCCTCGGCATCAAATACCCGCGAAACAAAATCTGCATTACTGCCTCTGGCGGTAATAGCAAAGCACGAATACGGCATCCCCGCCAACGGTTTCAAATCCGGCTGCTCGTTTAACACCTCCTCTTCCGAAGCAAACACCAGGATCAGATCCCGCGAAGCGTGGGCACTCAGCGGTTTGGTTTTAAAGGCCCGGTAAACCTGTTCCGGAATTTCCACCTGTTTGGGTGTCCACGCCGGAAAATCAAGGGTTATTGATCCGTTTTCCTCCTTTTTGGCGAATAGCATTCCACTTTTTGAAGAAAACGACACCTCAGTTAAACCAGGCTCCAAATACGTAAAAATAACGTAAGCCGAAGCCAGGGTAGCATGGCCGCATAAGTCAATTTCGGCATGCGGCATAAACCACCTGATTTCATACTGATTGCCATTTTTTACAAAAAAGCCTGTCTCCGCCAAATTGTTTTCTATGGCGATGTTTTGCATCAGGCTATCATCCAGCCAATAAGGTAAGTAACAAATGGCAGCGGGGTTTCCGCCAAACAACTGGCTGGTAAAGGAATCGATTTGATATATTGGAATCTTCATCTTAATAAATTCTAAAAACCTGCCCTGTTTGTGAACCGAACAATGCCTCTTTATACACTTCAATTACAGCATCTATGGCTACGGCTTTATGTCCGGCAAATAACTCATTTTCTGCCATATGATTTCCAATTGAGCCCGGCGCAACAACATTTATCCGGATATTGTTATCAATAAAAGGAGCTGCTGCCATAACAAAGCTATGTAATGCGCCATTTACCAATGCCAGTGCCGTACTCCCTTTTTCAGGATGATCGGCCAAAATACCGGTGGTGAGCGTAATAGAAGCACCGGGATTCAAATGGTCTTTGGCGATATGCACCAGGTTAACCTGCCCCATCAGTTTGTCCTTTATACCTTCGTAGTAGTCATCTTCTGTCAATGTTTCAAACGGTTTAAAGGGCGCTGCCCCTGCCGCGTTGATCACCGCATCCAGTTTGGGCAGGCGTTCAAAAAGTGAGCGGATAGATGCTGCGTTGGTGGTATCAACCGGGTATTCGCTGCTGGTTCTGTATGCGCCAAATACCTCGTGCTCGTTTTTTAATGCGTTATAAATAGCCCCTCCTATCAGGCCGGAGGCTCCAATAATTAGAATTTTCATATTTATATATTTAATTAAGTCGATTTGTTTAGTTAAATTTTTTTATATGTTTTGCTGGATGGTTTGAAAATATGCATCCAACACTTTTTCGTTCCTTTTATAATACGTCCACTTCCCAATGCGGGTAGGAACAACCAATTGCGCACTCTCCATTATTTTAAGGTAATGCGACACGGTAGACTGCGATAAACCCGTTTTATCTTTTATAAAAGTAACGCAAACCCCGTCGCCAAAACCATCCACCTCCTTATGCGGCGGAAAGTTTTCTTCCGGTTTTTTAAGCCACCGCATAATGTCATATCTGGTTTTATTCGAGAGCGCGGCGCTTATAGCAACTATGTCCATAGCACAAATATATAACTACATATCGATATTTATAGAAATGATAAAAAATAAATCTCAATGGACGCACCAGCCCTAAATTAACCACAACATCCACTGAGAAACTAAAAAACTTTTACTTCAACCTCGTATCCGCAAAAAAGATCATCGCATTGCGCAAAAAGGCAGCAAAAGCAGGATCGGGTTTTCCGTTTTCAGCCATATAACGTTCATCTGATGCATAAGTAGTTGCCAGTCCTTTATAGTGCGCAGCCGTAATAGCATCCGTGCCTGTAAGCCCCCAAAAACCACGGATATTATGATAATGCCGTTCAATTTGCTCTTGCACCATTTCATTTTCAGTACTCTCGCCTGCCAGGAATTTAAATTTGAGTTGATTTTTAATATCCTTTTGATCTGCCTTTAATTGTTCAAGCGCCTGTTCAGACATATCTATAAGCGCCTTTTCCGATTTTAAAACGTTGTCTTCCCCCCATCTGTCTATCGCTTCCTTGCGAATAGCAGCAATCTGTTCTTTGGGCATACCCTCATATAATTCTTCGTAATTCTGCATGGTTTTGTTTTTTAAATTAGTAATGGTTTTATCAACGGTATGCAGCAAGGTATCTAAACGTTTCTTCCTTAAATCCAGCGCAACCCTGTGGCCCTCAAGCGCTCTGATAAGGTCAAAACCGGGATCATCCAGAATTGGCCCGATTTCTTTCAGTTGAAAATCAAGTTCTTTATAAAACAGTATCTGTTGTAGCCTTAATAATTCCTTTTCGCCATACTCGCGATAGCGTGATACCGTACGGGTACAAGGTTTTAACAAACCGAGCTGATCATACAGGTGTAGTGTGCGCACACTCACTCCCGCTAATTTTGCTAATTGTTTTACCGAATAATTGATCTTCATTTTTCTTTGCTGCAATACTTTATCACAAAGCTATGCTATGACGTAAGGTAAGAGTCAAGTGTTTTTTGAAAATATTTTTTTTTAATTATTGAAAGCTTAATTTTCAATATGGTTTCCGAATTTCAAAGAGATAATCAACCAAAATAATCTCGTTTTTCAGAGGTTCGTTGTCATCGACTTATTCGGATTTCGCCGGTAGGAATATTCGAGGGGGTTACTCCTCCCTATCCGTACGGCCATTTGTATTTTTGCAGGCTCTTCCACCTCCATCATTTGGTTAAACTGATTATACAATGTTGCCATAGAAGGGTATTCCTGCAACACCTGGCTCAGCGGATTCAGGCAAAAGCCCTGGTTATAGGCTGCCAGTTGAAACCGGACGTAATCCTGCCCGCATTTTATCCAGTCAATTAAATTGTTGCTATCCGTTTTAAATATCACTACCCCTTTTGATGACATTACCTTTTCATAGTGACCTTTTAGCACACCTTTAATGGCGTATTCGCTGTGCCATAATTTTTTCGAATCAACCTGCAATAAAGTTTCGGTCAGCCATAAATTAAACCCTGGTTCTGTTCCGCCTGTACGCAAATTGATACCATCTTTTTTTACAGCGATATCCCCTTTTACACGGAACCATTTGCGCGACTCTTCAAAAACATTCCAATCGTTACATTCAACTTCCATGCCCTTATAAAGCAGCTCCAATACAGAAGGAAGCGATTGGGGGTCATTAAAAAGTTCTATAGTAGCGTATTCAGGCTTTGTTAGCTTTATTACCTTTTTAAATTCATCATCAGTTACCAGGTCACCATGATATATTGTGCGAATGGTTTGCCTCGTAAATATTTCTTTACTCAAAGCATCTTTCCCTATATCGCCACGCTGAAGCGAAAGCCTGGCAACCGGTTTTTTTCCGATGTCAGCAAAACCATAATCTCCTTCGGGCAAATATTCCACCTTTGCCCGGTAACCAAAGCTGCTGGCGCCTACTTCAAAAAGTGCAATAAAACCGCCGCAGCCTACATGAATTTGCCTTGCTATAGGATCAGTGGCAGGCAGCAGTCTTTCTTCGTCCACAAAAAAAAGCGCTTCCGTTTCATTAATGAGCTTAAACTTCCAGGCCTGGGTATTATGCGGGTTCGGGGCATTCAACCCAAATGCCAGCGCCTTTAAAATGGGCACATCAAATTTATCCGGATCGGGCCGCCGGCTTCTCGCATCTTTTGCACCAGCATCAGTTTCTTTTTCTGCCATACTTGCAACACCAAAAAGCATGGTGGCTGTTATTGCCGTTCCGCTTGCCATTAAAAATCGTCTTCTTTTCATGATAATTTTACTTTGTGTTTTAGTCTGATAACAGCACAAAATAAAAGCAGAAACATGATCGCATCGCCTCATCCTATAATACGAGACGTCTCTTAATAAGATGAGGCCTGAGTTTAAAAAGCAGAGACCTGCTTCACCCTATGGCGTTCTAAGTATTCGGATGGAGACAAACCGGTATCCTGGCGGAAGACCCGGTTGAGTGAAGCCTTGGAGTTAAACCCACTTTCGAACCCCATTGAAAGAATGGTGAATTTTTGTTGTAATGGATCTTCGAGCAGTTTTTTAAGATGCTCAACGCGGTAACTGTTTACAAAATCGTAAAAAGGTTTACCTGTAGTAGCGTTAATAGTTTGGGATAAGTTATGGGTTGATATATTTAACGCCTCTGCAATATCGCTCAATTGTAATTTAGGTTCCAGGTAGGGTTTCTTTTCATCAAATAACCGAATAACTTTTTCAAAGATCAATTGCTGTTCTGCATTACTTAATGAAGACGTTTTATATTTAGTAGGGATATTAACATCTGTGATTTCTGTAGCGGCATTCAAATTATTACGCCCATTGGATGATACCATTTTTTCGCCATAAAAATCGGCAATGGTGTATTGCTGTATCCCATGAAAACTCACATAAAAGATCGCCAAAAACATACAAATCCCAACTGCCGAACAAACAGAATGGGAGCTTATGGGCAGAATTTGCGATTGAGCGGTTATAACCCCCAGTAGCGAAAGTACAGTGATAAAAATATAGATCCATGCCGACCTTTTTAGCCAGCTCAATTCAATAGGATCAATAAAGGAATAACGATCCTTAATGTTGGCCGAATATATATTCAGCCTTTTAATAAGCCAAACAAAAGCAATTAAAAACACAATTGGGAACCCCTTACAAAGAAGATGATACCCTAGTGTTGGAAAGTTGTAAAGATGCTCCAGTTGGGTTTGGTTATAATGATGCAGGATGAATAAGTCTGATCCAACGTAGGCTGAAGTAATCAGCGCCGGCAGAAATAGCAAAACCCATCTTCCGCGATGATGAACATGCTCCTGAAGTATTTCCAGCGCATAAATAAGGAAGAGCGGATAAAAATACAGAGGAATAGTATTTAGCAGCAGGAAAACGATGCTGGTTAACTGCCGCTGAAACATGGCATCAACCACCAGCAGTGCTATAATACCGAGGTTGATGAAAACCAAAAGCCAATCTGTCTTCTTCAATCTCCCCCGGGAAAGGATAAAAAGAATAAAGAAGGCCGAGATAGCTATGCCGGCTATATCAAGAGAGATCATCAATTTAATATCTTAATTGTGGCGATGTTGAAATTACATCGTAAAATACTGTAAAAAATCGATTTATTTAATTAAATCAAATATTGAACAATGTATGTAATGCTTTGTACATTCAAATTCTTACGCCTTCCACACGTTGGTTAAACTTTAAACTTATCGAAGTTTGTGGCGAGCGTAACTTAAGCCGGTGTCCTCACTTTGCTATTCTGTCAGTAGCTAAAATTTTCTACCTTTAAACAAATCTTTTTTTATGAGAAAAATAGTTTACCTATTGTGCTTCGCATTAGTATTTTTAACTGCATGGCGTGATAATAACAAAAAGTTTGTTGATGTAGCCGGAATCGATTACTCGATAAAACCCGGCGATAATTTCTTTCGCTTTGTTAACGGACGCTGGTACGATACGGCAAAAATTGCCAGTGATCAATCAGGTGTAGGATCTTATAGTTTCATGAACATACCGCAAAAGCAGCTTTTGCAAAACATTCTTGACAGCGTTTCAAAAAGTAAAAACGCCATGGGAAGCGTTGAGCAGAAGGTAGGCGATTTTTATGCATCGGGAATGGATATGGCTACCATTAACCAGCGGGGATACCAACCGATTGAACCAGTACTGGCGCGTATTGATGCTATCAGCGATGTGCCATCAATGATGAAATTTGTGGCGGCAGAGCTAAAATCAGGGAATGGTTCAATTATCGGCTTTGGCATTTCTCCCGACGACAAAAATAGCAGCATCAACATCGCCCATGTTTATCAAACAGGCATTGGTTTACCCGAAAGAGATTATTATTTTAAAACAGATTCATCTACCCTTCAAATTCAACAGGTTTATAAAAAATACATCAGCGCCTTGTTTCAATTAACCGGCAGCGATGTGGCTACAGCCGATAAAAATGCAGATGTTGTTTATACCATCGAAAAACAAAATGCTACATCGCATAAAACAAATATCGAACTACGGGATGTTAAAGCAAATTACCATAAAGTAGCAGTTGCATACATTAACCAAACACAGGCTAATATCAACTGGTCGGCACTGCTTGCTGATTTAGGTGCAGTAACCGACTCTATCGATATGGCCCAACCCGCTTATTATGAAAGTTTAAACGGACTATTGAAATCCATCCCCATAAACGACTGGAAATTATATTTAAAAGCCAGCACGCTTAATGAGTACGCAGAAACGCTTAGTGAACCATTTGTGGATGCTGCATTTCAATTTAATAAAGTATTATCGGGCCAGGCCACGCAAAAACCCCGCAAACGGATAATGACCGACAATGTTGACAGGTATTTAGGCCAGGCTTTAGGGCAATTATATGTAAAACGGTATTTTAATGAGGACGCAAAAAAACGTGTGCTTGTATTGGTAAACAACCTGCAAAAAGCCTTCGAAAACAGGATTAATCACCTGGATTGGATGAGTGATAGCACTAAGCATAAAGCAATAGAAAAACTGTATGCTATTACCAAAAAATTAGGCTACCCGGATAAATGGCGCAGTTACGATAAGGTAGAAATTAGCAGAGGCAAGTATTTTGAAAACATCCTCGCCATTAAACAGGATGGTTATGCATACGAATTAGCCAAACTGAATAAACCGGTTGATAAAACAGAATGGAGCACAACTCCATCAACCGTTACGGCTTATTATAACCCGTCTGCTAATGAGGTTGTTTTCCCGGCGGGTATTTTGCAATTTCCTTATTTCGATTTTGAGGCAGATGATGCAATCAATTACGGAGGTATCGGGATGGTAATTGGTCACGAAATGACGCATGCCTTTGATGATCAGGGTGCACAGTATGATAAGGAGGGTAACGTAAAAAACTGGTGGACAAAAGATGATTATCAAAAGTTTAGGGCGAAAACAAAGCAACTGGCCGATCTGTATAGTTCATTTACCGTTTTAGATAGTGTTCATGTAAAAGGACAGCTAACATTGGGAGAAAACACTGCCGATAACGGTGGCATTGCTATGGCTTACGATGCATTTAAGATGACTGAACAAGGAAAAGGAAATGTTAAGATTGATGGCTTTACTCCAGACCAACGTTTCTTTCTATCTATTGCCAGGATATGGCGGGTAAAAACAAGAGATGCGTTTCTCCGTACCTACGTAAACACCAATCCGCATTCACCGGCCATGTGGCGTGTAAACGGCCCGCTAATGAATTTTGAACCGTTTTATAAGGCATTTAATGTGCAGCCAGGCGACAAAAATTACAAAGCTGAAAACCAAAGAGTGAAGATCTGGTAGGTATTGGGCTTCGATCTATTTAAAAACGAAATCTGGCGATAATTATAAACAAAAGGACCCTGGGATGCGGGGCCTTTTTGTTTATAGTGGAGAGAGACTACAATCGAACACCTTGTGCCCTTATTAACGTTTCTCGATAATTTAACAACTGATAAACAATTTATTACATTAATATCATTAACCAAAGATTAAGGAAATCCATTAGAATACTTGATAAGTTATTTACTGTGAATATTTATATTTGAAAATGATAAACGACAAACTTTTGGTTGTACTTATTGCAGGTTTCTTTACTTTGGCAGCAAGCATCTTTGCAGCAGCTATCGCATACATCACACAAAAGCGCCTTGAACGTATCAAACAGAATGCAAACTTAAAAGTACAAGCATATGTTGATTACATAAAAGGTATTGCTGGATTAGCGGCAGGTCCGAATATAGATAAACATAAGATGGCTGAGTTCAATTCGCTGATTTTAGATGCAAAAATGAGAATAGCGATGTATGGAAGTCTAGATGCAGTAAAAACACTGGCCAACTTTTGTGCCAATGGAAATGAAATGCGCAGTCCAGATGGCATACACAGATTTTTGACAGCTATAGCCATTATGAGGAGAGATTTCGATAAAAGTGAAATAAGCGAGGATGATCTATACAGATTGTTGTACAAGGCTCATCCGTCACATTAACATCCTAAACTGCCCAAAATATAGCAAGCATTTCACTTGCAAAAAGAACTAAAATAAATGCTTTATCGCAAATGCCCTTCCCGAACCTGATTTTAAATATCTTTCGAACTCATAAGCCTTATATCTATCAGGAAAAGAACAACACCATACTAATTTTACCGGCAGATGTGGTTTAGTATAAGTAACATACCCTTTTTTATGACGGGAAAATCTTTCCTTTACATTCACCGTGCAACCAACATAATGTTTACCGGTTTTCATTTCAAGGATATATACATAGTACCACATAATAAGGTTTTTGGTTGACCTCCAAAATAAGAAAAGCCTAATGAAAAATGAATTTCATCAGGCTTTAAATTTAAAAATCTTTTTGCAGTATACTGGCGGATTTCGTTTACCACAAACTCACGTTCGGCGGGCGAAGCTCGCCTTCGCAATCTACTGGCGGATTTCATCCGCCGTAGCTCGCTTCAGCGAGCGAAGGCGGAGAGAGAGGGATTCGAACCCTCGGTACCGTTGCCAGTACGACAGTTTAGCAAACTGTTCCTTTCGGCCTCTCAGGCATCTCTCCGTATTTTTAAATATGTTCCCTTTTTTTCGGGATTGCAAATATAGCAATTAGGTTATCCCGTCAAAAAAAAAAATGTTTTTTCTAGTAATCTATTCTCACATGGTAAATGCTCATCAGCATTCGCTTAAAAATAGTCTTAATAGTTTCAATATCTTTCAAAGTTATATTACTGTCCTTCAACTGGTTCTGATCTAGTTTGTATTTTACAATACGATCAACCAGGTTGCTGATAGAAGTTTCGTCAGGCTCTTTTAATGCTCTTGAAGCGGCCTCAACGGAGTCGGCAAGCATCAAAACACCACCTTCTTTGGAGAAAGGAACAGGTCCCGGGTACCTAAAAGTGTTCTCATCGACGAATTTTTCGGGAAAATTTTTCAAAAACGACTGGTAAAAATAATCGGCCCGCGTATCGCCGTGATGGGTACGGATAAAGTCGATCACAATTTCGGGCAGATTTGCTTTCCGCGCCATCTCAATCCCTTTACTCACGTGCCTGATGATAATCTGGGCGCTCTCCTGGTAAGATAGCTTATCGTGCGGATTAAAACCCGGACTTTGATTCTCAATAAAATATAACTGATTTTCAATTTTGCCAATATCATGGTACAAAGCCCCTGCCCTAACCAGCAAAGCATTACCCCCGATGGAGTAAATAGCATTTTCGGCCAGGTTAGCCACCTGTAATGAATGCTGAAAGGTGCCTGGTGCGGTAAATGCCATTTCGCGCAGCAAAGGTGCATTGGTATTGGTGAGCTCGATAAGGGTAATGTCTGATGTTATGGCAAACACCTTCTCAAAAAGGTAAATCAGCGGGTAAGCTAACAAGGTAAGCAGCACACTGGCTACAAAGGGAACAAAGTCTATCAGATCAAAATTCCTGAAGCTTCCCTCGCGGATAAGCGATATCCCAACAAAAGCAACAAAATAACTGAATGTAATAATCAGTGCCGATATCAGGAACTGCTCGCGCCGTATCAGGTTTTTGATGCTGTAGATAGATACCATGCCCGCAGTAATCTCAAAATAAGCGAACTCAAAACTGTTGGGCACAAAAAATCCGGCAATTAATACCACCAGCAGGTGTATGTAAAGGGCCAAACGTGTATCAAACAGAATCCGGATGATAATAGGAACTATACAGTAAGGAATAAAATACAGATTGGGTAACTGTAGTTTGATAGCCAATGAAAGCGTTGCCAGCATTGCCGTAATTACCAGTAAAATTAAACTCACCAGGCGGTTATCTTCATAAATATCCTTACGGAACAAGTACAAAAACACCATCAGCAAAGTAATAGCAATAGCTACCAGCAAAAATTGCCCTAGCAGCACCAACCTGCGGTCGCCGTTTATGCGGGCATTGTCTTCAAATGCTTTTTTGAATGATTGTAGCTTCTGGTAAACCTCATCGCTTACAACCGAACCCTTAGAAACAATGATCTCCCCTTTCTGTACCATCCCCCTGGTAGTAGAAAGGCCTTCCAGTACCTCTTTTTCCAGACGCGATGTTAGTTTATTATCATAACTCAGGTTATACTGCAAACGGTTGCTGAGCAGATCCAATAAAAAGGCTTTGTCAATATCAGCACGTGTACTTAATACTTTGTCGCAATAGGCTAAAGCCTTTTCTTTGGTAAATAAATCGGTGGTATTTTTATCCGTAGCAACATTTTTATTTAAAATAGTGATCGGATAATTCTCATCACTTTGCTGATATTTAGCATTTAGCGTTAAAACGCCTCTGCTATAAATTTCATTCAACAAGTTGCTTCCGGTAGTTATATAATCTACTTTCTGCTTGTTATTAAATCCCGAATTGTGCCATTTTATTTCCAGGTCATTTTTAAACCCGTCAATTTCATGACTGCCCATGTCCTCATCTAACTGGTAAATAGGGGTAATACTGGCCAGCGCAGTTTTTTGATCGATCTCTATTTCCTCGGGGGTTTTTAGTATAGCGAAATTATAGGGCGATACCAGCTCTTTCTGGTTCCAGATCCTTCCTTTTTCAATATCGTAACTAAATTTTGCCTGTTTGGGGAGTGTAAAAACAATTACACAAACGCTAACCAGCATCATGAAAAACTTAAGATTACGGGAGTATTTCCGTAAAATAGCCTTTTGGCGCGTTGAAGATAATTTTGCCATTTATGTTTGTAACCCCGCAAAAATAATATAAGTTTCTGTTATAAGCGGTTTTTCTTATTGATGAGGACTTTGCTAAATTAAAAAATGAATATCAATACAAAATTTACAATGCATGCATAGTAAATATATTAACTTTGCTCACCATTTTTAATATCATTTTATGAGAGAAGTAGTAATTGTTGCAGCAACCCGTACCCCTATCGGCAGTTTTGGAGGCAGTTTAGCCAATTTATCGGCCACGCAACTTGGCGCGGTAGTTATTAAATCAGCCATTGAAAAGGCTGGGCTAAAACCCGACCAGATACAGGAAGTTTATATGGGCAATGTGTTATCAGCTAATTTAGGGCAGGCGCCTGCCACCCAGGCGGCCATATTTGCCGGTTTGCCCTATTTACCAGCTACTACAGTCAACAAAGTGTGTGCATCGGGCATGAAGGCCATTATGCTGGCGGCTCAAAGCATAGCGCTAGGCCAAAATGATATTGTTTTGGCAGGCGGCATGGAAAGCATGAGCAATGTGCCCTATTACCTGGATAAGGCCCGTAACGGATACAGATTAGGCAACGGACAGTTAACCGACGGGCTGATAAAAGATGGTTTATGGGATGTTTATAACGATTACCATATGGGTTCGGCAGCTGAACTATGTGCTGCGGAATGTAATATAAGCCGCGAAGATCAGGATGCATTTGCCATTGAATCATATAAAAGAGCGCAAAAAGCTCAAAGCGAGGGCAAATTCAAAGATGAGATTACACCCGTTGAACTAAAAGATAAAAAAGGCGACATCACTTTGTTTGCTGATGATGAAGAGCCCAATGCCGTTAAGTTTGATAAAATTCCGGCTTTAAAACCTGTATTTAAAAAGGATGGTACGGTTACCGCCGCCAATGCATCAACATTAAATGATGGTGCCGCGGCATTAGTGTTAATGAGCAAAGACAAAGCCGAAGAGCTGGGTATAAAACCTTTGGCCGGGATAGTTTCTTACGCTGATGCACAGCAGGCACCTGAGTGGTTTACCACGGCCCCATCAAAAGCCATACCTCTGGCATTGCACAGGGCAGGTTTATCAACAGAACAAATAGATTATTTTGAAATTAACGAGGCTTTTTCCGTTGTTTCCCTCGCCAATAACCAGCTTTTAAAAATTGATGGGACAAAGGTAAATGTGAACGGTGGCGCGGTTGCTTTGGGGCATCCGCTGGGCGCTTCGGGAGCCAGAATTATAGTAACATTACTTAATGTCCTCAACCAAAATAAAGGAAAATACGGCGTTGCCGGAATTTGTAACGGTGGAGGCGGCGCCAGCGCAATGGTTATTGAAAATTTGCGTTAATTAGTGACATGAAAAAGTTATTGATTATTTGCTCTTTGCTGGCCCTAACGCCCTGTTTTATTTTTGCCCAAAAACCTGACGAAAGTGCTAACCTAAAAAAATTGCACCTGTACGAGGATACCTTGAAAAAACTGGGCAAACATTTAATAAACGATACGCTCGACGTGGAGCGCAAAAATGCCAACTATGCTTTAATTAAAACATTGGTGAGCGCTTTAAAGGTACCTAACTCATTCCTTTACCCGTTCGATTCATTAAAATCCATCACCATTACTAATTCGCCTGATAGTCGTTTCCGCATATTAACATGGCACGTACAAAATGATGATGGCAGCTACCGGTATTATGGCACCGTACAGATGAACGGTGGCGGCCAATTAAAGATGTTTCCGTTAAATGATTATTCCTCACAGTTAGCCAATCCCGAAGATTCTATAACAAACAGCTATAAATGGTACGGTGCCCAGTATTATAAAATCATACACGTTGTTTCGCCAAAATCTTATTACATACTACTGGGCTGGAAAGGCTATACGATAAAGGCAACCAAAAAAGTAATTGATGTACTTTCTTTTAAAGATGACAAGCCATTTTTTGGCATGCCTGTTTTTGATGGGCCATCCAAAACGCGTAAAAGGGTGGTATTTGAATATACCAGCCAGGCATCCATGCTATTAAGATACGTACCCGATCATAACCTGATTGTATTCGATCATCTTTCGCCTCCCGACAGGAAATTAAAGGACCAGCTAAACAGTTATGGGCCCGATTTAAGTTACGATGGCTACCTGGAAAAAAATGGTCGCTGGGCTTTTGTACAAAACCTGGACATGCGCAATATGCCCGATGTGCACGACGATCAGTACATCGACCCTAAAAAGCAGGACGAAGCCGAAAAAGCCGCTAACGACAACTAAATATGTCATCAATACAGCATACAAATAAATAAGAACTTTAGTTATTCAGCAACCAAATATTAACGCCATATTTAACCGTACAATCAGTATTAAATTTTGATTTACCGGAAATATATTACTTTAGCAAAATTTTTAATTTAAATAATGGAAGAAACAATCCCGGCTTCGGCACCCGTTAAATCACGATTCCCCAAAAGTGTTCCCTATATTATTGGGAATGAAGCTGCAGAGCGGTTCAGCTTTTATGGAATGCGCTCCATATTGACGCTTTTTTTGGTAAAACAATTTTTTAACCCTACCGGCAATGCCGCCTTATCCCAACAGGCCGACGCACATGCCAATAAGTTAAATCACCTGTTTGTAATGGTTGCTTATGCGCTGCCCTTTGTAGGCGGCATGGTGGCCGACTGGTTTACCGGCAAATACAAGCTCATATTATATATTTCTATCGTTTACTGCCTGGGCCATCTTTTATTATCCATGTTCGATGCCAGTCTTGGCGGTTTTGAAATAGGGATGCTGGTAGTTGCTATTGGTGCGGGTGGTATAAAATCGTGCGTATCAGCCAACGTAGGCGATCAGTTCGATGCCAGTAACCAGGATTTGCTTTCAAAGATTTATGGCTGGTTCTATTTCAGCATTAATGCCGGCTCTATGCTGGCAACCATGGCTATTCCTACCATCTACAAACTATACGGCCCGAAATGGGCTTTTGGTGTTCCCGGGATACTAATGGCCCTGGCTACTATAATATTCTTTTCAGGTCGCAAAAAATATGTAAGGGTTCCGCCACAGGGTATTAATCGCAATAATTTGGTATTCATCACCTGGTATTCATTAATGCACTTGGGCAAAAAAAAACCAGGACAATCCATGTTAGATGTGGCTAAAGGTGCGTATGATCCTGAACGCGTTGAAGGCGTTAAAGCGGTTTATCGTGTAATTGCCGTATTCTTTTTCGCACTGGCATTTTGGGCCGTTTGGGATCAATGCTTATCAGAGTGGACACTTTATGCAGCCAAGTCTGATCGTAATATTAACCTCGGTTTTACTTCGTTCATCATTGAGCCAGGCGCAGTATCAACATTTAATACTGTTTTCCTGATGATATTTATAGTGTTCTTTAACTATGGCGTATATCCGTTTTTTGATAAAATCGGCTTAAAAACAACCCCGCTTCGCAGGCTTGGTATTGGCCTAATTTTAACTGCTTTATCGTTTGTGGTAATTGCGTTTACACACAATAGCATTGAGCATGGCGGCACGCCGTCAATCTGGTGGCAGGTATTGGCTTTTATGATACTTTCTGCAGCCGAAGTACTGGTATCAATTACCGGGCTGGAATACGCTTACACGCACTCGCCAAAATCAATGAAAAGTACCATGACCGGCATCTGGCTGTTGGTAGTATCCTTTGGTAATCTTATTACCGCTGTTGTAAATGGCTTTATTGAAGATGGCGGCTGGTGGGCGCGTCACCTTAAGGGCGCAAACTACGAGTGGTTCTTCGTAATATTTATCGGGGTATTTATAGTTGCATTTATGTTTGTTTCACCGCGACTGAAAGAGCGCAACTATATTACTGACCCTTATGTTGATAACCAGGTAATTGCCGATACGCACCAACTGTAAATTTATTACAGTATTGTAAAAAAGCAGTGAGGTAAAATTACTTTACTGCTTTTTTATTTTTAATACTGGCAAAATCAATTAATTTTACCCACTCTTTATTATATTTTTTCAGTGCCAGATAGCATAGTTATTATCCCAACCTACAATGAAAAAGAAAACATCGAGCGGATGATTCGCCGGGTTTTCTCTTTACCTCACGATTTTCATTTGTTGATTATTGATGATGGATCGCCGGATGGCACACAGAATATAGTTAAACAATTGCAGCGCGAATATTCTGAACGTTTGTTTATAGAAGAACGCGCCGGTAAACAAGGCTTGGGCACAGCCTATATTCATGGCTTTAAATGGGCCATAGCGCGCCATTATGATTATATTTTTGAAATGGATGCTGATTTCTCTCACAATCCGGATGATTTATTACGATTGAGGGAAGCTTGCGTTGAGGGAGCTGATGCTGCTATCGGTTCAAGATATATAAACGGCGTAAACGTGGTTAACTGGCCTATGAGCCGTGTACTGATGAGCTATTTTGCATCAGTTTACGTACGTTTTATTACAGGTATTGATATTCAGGATTCTACCGCCGGCTTTATGTGTTATAAACGGAGGGTGTTTGACACACTCGATTTAAATAAAATAAAATTTGTGGGTTACGCCTTTCAAATTGAGATGAAATACACAACCATAAAACACGGATATAAATTGGTTGAAGTACCCATTATATTTACCGATCGTACTGCCGGCACCTCAAAAATGTCGACAAGTATTTTCCGCGAAGCTTTTTTTGGTGTTATACAGATGAAAATCAACTCCATCTTCAGGAAATATCCAGAGGGATAAAGATTAGTGGTTAGAGATTGGTGATTAGCCAAAAAATCATGCATATTTAATAGCTTTAATCATTGAAAATAAACTCCGGGGCAAAACCATTAAAATAAAAACTGATCTCTGATCACTAGTCTCTAATCACTAACCGCATGAATGAGCATTTAGATCCCGACCGCGACCGCCTCTCTCCTGCCGAACGTGACATTGAAAAAGTTTTACGCCCGCAGGCGTTTGAAGATTTTACCGGTCAGCATAAAATATTAGCCAATTTAAAGGTCTTTGTGCAAGCTGCCCGTCAGCGTGGCGAGGCGCTTGACCACGTGTTGCTCCACGGCCCACCGGGACTGGGCAAAACTACACTCTCCAATATTATTGCAAACGAAATGGGTGTAGGTTTCAAAGTAACTTCGGGCCCCGTACTAGATAAACCTGGTGATTTGGCCGGCTTGCTCACCAATTTAGAAACCGGCGACATTTTATTTATCGACGAAATACACCGCCTAAGTCCGCTGGTTGAAGAATATTTATATTCGGCCATGGAGGATTTTAAGATTGATATTATGCTGGAAAGCGGCCCCAACGCCCGTTCAGTACAAATTTCACTGAATCCGTTTACCCTGGTGGGTGCCACTACACGTTCAGGCCTATTAACTGCTCCATTGCGTGCCCGTTTCGGTATTAATGCCCGGCTGGAATATTACGACGCCAAGCTGTTAACCACCATTCTGCTAAGGTCGTCATCCATATTAAAAACCCCCATCAGCGATGAGGGCGCTTATGAAATTGCGCGCCGTAGTCGTGGTACGCCGCGTATTGCCAACGCCTTACTACGCCGAACGCGTGATTTCGCACAAATAAAGGGCGATGGTAATATCGATACCGACATTGCCAAATATGCCCTCAATGCACTTAATGTTGACGAACACGGTCTGGACGAAATGGATAACAAAATATTGAGTACCATAATTGATAAATTTAAAGGTGGCCCGGTTGGCCTAAAAACCATTGCTACCGCAGTTGGCGAAGACGAAGGCACCATTGAAGAAGTTTACGAACCCTTTTTAATACAGGAAGGCTTTTTAATGCGTACAACCCGTGGCCGCGAAGCCACCGAAGCCGCATATAAACACCTTGGTAAAATAAAACTGGGCGGAAATCCCTCTCTATTTTAAAAAATAACAACACCCTATAAATACCCCTTACTATTGTAATGAAAAATATCTTTCTTTTTTTTGCCTTATTAATTACGGTTAAAGGCTTTTCGCAACAAACAACAAAAACCATTAATCTGGTTGATTACATCAACCCTTTAATGGGCAGCGATTCCAAGTACGATCTATCCAACGGCAACACTTACCCTGCCATAGCTTTGCCCTGGGGAATGAACACATGGACGGCACAAACCGGTAAAATGGGCGACGGCTGGCAGTATACTTATGACGCCCATAAAATAAACGGCTTTAAAGAAACACATCAGCCTTCACCATGGATGAATGACTATGGTCAATTTGCTATTATGCCGGTAACCGGGCATTTAAAAGTATCGCAAAATGGCCGGGCCAGTTGGTTTTCGCACAAAGCGGAAATTGCTAAGCCTTATTATTACAGTGTTTTTTTGGCCGATCATAATGTAACAACAGAAATTACCCCCACCGACAGAACCGCCCAATTCAGGTTTACTTATCAAAAAAATGACAGCTCTTTTATTGTGATCGATGCATTTGATAAAGGATCATTTGTTAAAATCATCCCCGGTGAAAATAAGATCATCGGTTACTCTACCAAGTTTGCTCGTGGGCCGCTGAAAAACTTTAAGGATTACTTTGTTATTTATGTAGACAAGCCTATCGTTATAGCGCAAACCTATAGCGACTCTACCTTAACTGATTCACTATCGCTACATGCTAAACACGCTATTGCAGTTATCGGTTTTAAAACAAGTGATAATGAAAAAGTGCATTTAAGGGTAGCATCCTCGTTTGTGAGCTTTGAACAGGCTGAACTGAACTTAAAAAGAGAACAAGGTAATGACAGCTTTGATGTTACCGAGCAAAAGGCAAAAGACGTTTGGAACAAAACCTTAAACCATTTGGTGGTTGAGGGTGGTTCGGTTGACCAACTGCGCACTTTCTACTCATGCATGTACCGCATGCTGTTTTTCCCCAATAAATTGTATGAAATTGACGCCAACAATAAGTTAGTGCATTATAGCCCGTATACCGGCACAGTAATGCCAGGTTATATGTTTGCCGGTACCGGCTTCTGGGACACGTTCAGGGCCTTATATCCGTTCCTTAACCTGGTTTACCCGAGCATCAACAAAGAGATGCAGGAAGGCTTAATAAACGACTACAAAGAAGGCGGTTGGCTGCCTGAGTGGTCGAGCCCGGGTTATTCTGATGTTATGGTGGGTAACAACTCTGCATCTGTAGTTTCCGAAGCTTATATTAAAGGCTTGCGTGGTTATGATATTGAAACATTATACCAGGCACTGATCCATGGTGCCAATAATGAGGGTCCGCGGGCAACCGGCCGCAAAGGCGTTGAATTTTACAACCAGTTGGGCTATGTACCTTATGATGTTAAGATAGATGAAAATGCAGCACGTACGTTGGAATATTCTTACGATGATTTTGCTATTTACCAACTAGGTAAGGCTTTACACAAACCAGAATCTGAAATTGGCATCTACAAAAAACGTGCGCTTAACTACCGTAACCTGTTTGATCCATCAACTGGTTTAATGCGTGGTAAAAATAAGGATGGCTCTTTTGAAACCCCTTTCAATCCTTTTAAATGGGGCGATGCCTTTACCGAAGGTAATAGCTGGCACTATACCTGGGGCGTTTTCCAGGATATGCGGGGCTTGATTAGCCTGATGGGCGGCAAAAAACAATTTATAGCCAAATTGGATTCTGTATTTACGCTCCCTCCTATTTTTGATGATAGCTACTACGGCGAAGTAATTCATGAGATCCGCGAAATGCAGATTGTAAACATGGGTCAGTACGCACACGGTAACCAGCCCATACAGCATATGCTTTATTTATATGGTTACGCGGGCCAGCCATGGAAAACCCAATACCATGTGCGCGATGTTATGAATAAATTATACATGGCTACACCGGACGGCTATTGCGGCGATGAGGATAACGGCCAAACATCAGCATGGTATGTATTTTCGGCGATGGGCTTTTACCCGGTTTGCCCGGCGAGCGATCAGTATGTGTTAGGTGCACCGCTGTTTAAAAAAATTACTGTGAACCTTGAAAACGGCAAAAAGATAGTTATCAATGCACCAAATAACAGCGACAACAACATTTACGTAAACACCATGACCGTTAATGGCCAGCCTTATGATTTTAACTGGCTAAGCCATAAAGCATTGTTAAAAGGTGCAAACATTAACTTTAACATGTCGGCACAGCCCAACAAACAACGTGGTACAAAAGATGCAGATTCTCCATATTCGTTATCAACTGATAAATAGATCATGAAAAATTTAATCAAACCATTTCTATTCACCCTGTTGCTTACTGCATTTTTGAGTGCTGCAAATGCCCAAAATAGCCTGCGGTTGGCCATTGCCGGTTTAAACCATAACCACGTTTATGGCATTTTAAACCGGTACAAAAGCGGCAAAGCAAACATTGTTGGCATTGCCGAACCCGACAAAGCCCTTTGGGTAAAATTTGGCAAACAGTTTAACATACCTGATTCATTGTTTTTTACCGATTTAAAAACAATGGTGCTTAAAACAAAGCCCGATGCGGTTTTAGGCTATAATGCCGCAGCTAACCATGTGGATATTGTTGAGGTTTGTGCACCACTGCATATCCTTGTAATGGTTGAGAAACCATTGGCGGCTACTTTAAGTCAGGCTAAGCGCATGGAAACGCTGGCCAACAAATATGGCATCAAAGTACTAACCAATTACGAAACCACGTGGTATCCTTCCAACTGGGATATATATAACACAGTGAACGCCGGTACTATTGGCGGTATCAGGAAAATGGTAGCACATGATGGGCACCAGGGGCCAAAAGAAATTGGCTGCAGCGATGAATTTTTAGCATGGCTTACCGACCCAGTACTAAACGGTGCGGGTGCACTTAATGATTTCGGCTGCTACGGCGCAGACTTGATGACCTGGATGATGCACGGTGAACGGCCAATTGCGGTAACTGCCGTTGCAAGGCATTATAAACCTGCCATTTACCCAAAAGTTGAGGATGATGCTACGGTGATTGTAGAATATAAAAGCGCAACCGGGCAAATAGAAGGATCATGGAATTGGCCGTTCTCTATAAAAGATTTCGAAGTTTATGGCGAAACAGGCTATCTGCACGCTTTAGATACCAGTCATATAGTAAGCCGTTTGCGCGAAAACATTAAAGGTTCAAAAACAGTTGATCCACTGGCGGCGCCAATAAATGATCCGATAATTTATTTAACCGCAGTGCTGCATAATCAGTTGCCCGGCACCGATGACCAGGCATCATTAAAATACAATATGATAGTAATGGAAATATTGGATGCTGCAAAAAGATCAATTGCCGAAGGGAAAAGAATAACGCTGTAATCAGCTTATTTTTTAATAATATCAAACATTTATTGTTATTCTTTATTTATATGCAAAGGCAAAATAATAGTACTTTTGCCCACTTAAAAATCTCAAATACAATATATCTGTTATCAAATGATTAAACAATTTATTGCTGTTGCGGCGCTTTCTTTTTCCGCTTTAGTTTCATCAGCACAATCAGCAAGCAATGCTGCTATTATGGCCCGCAAACAAGTGCCAATTGTATGTTACCACCAGATTCGTGATTGGAGGCCAACAGATTCAAAAACATCAAAAGATTATATTATCCCTGTTGCCGCTTTTAAAGAGCATATAAAAATGCTGGCCGACAGCGGTTACCATACCATTTTGCCCGACCAGTTGTATGCCTATCTAACAAAAGGCACTCCGCTGCCAAGCAAACCTATTATGCTTACGTTTGATGATACTGACCTTGATCAATTTGAGGTTGCCCGCCCAACGCTACAGAAATATGGCTTTAAGGCTGTTTATTTTATCATGACGGTGTCTTTAGGTCGCCCACATTACATGAGCAAGGAGCAGGTAAAACAATTGTCTGACGAAGGAAACGTAATTGCCAGCCATACCTGGGATCATCACAGGGTTGACAGATATAAACATGACCCGAATCCAAAAAAGGATGACTGGGTAATTCAGATTGAAAAGCCAACCAAAAAACTGGAAGAAATTACAGGCAAAAAAATGGAATACTTTGCTTACCCGTTTGGTGTATGGAAAAAACCGGTATTGCCAATAGTTCAGAAGTATGGCTTTAAGCTGGCGTTCCAACTGGCCGATAAACGTGATCCTGATTATCCGTTAATGACTGTTAGAAGGATATTGGATAGCGGCTACTGGTCAACCAAAACGTTCAGCAATAACTTAAGACATAGCTTTTAACCCCCTAGCCCCCTGAAGGGGGAACTTTTGAAACAAAAAATCCCCTTTGAATAAATTCAAAGGGGATTTTTTGTTTAGGTGCGATTGGTGACGACGTTTAAAATTACAGGCGGCTTTTCCATAGCGATGGGTTTTACACCCATCGCTATATTGGCGTATTTTAAAATTCAGTTTTATGGTATATTTGCGCCGATGTTCCAAAACAAACAGCAATACAGCACTTTAATAAAAAGCGAAGCCAAAAGGTTGGGGTTTTTATTTTGCGGTATATCAAAGGCCGATTTTTTGGAAGAAGAGGCACCAAGATTGGAAAAGTGGTTAAAAAACAACATGAATGGCGAAATGCAGTACATGGAGAACCATTTCGACAAACGCCTCGACCCACGTTTACTGGTTGATGATGCCAGATCGGTAATCTCGCTGGGTCTTAATTATTTCACTCCTAATCAACAGCTTGATCCATCGGGACCTAAAATTTCCAAATACGCTTACGGTGCCGATTATCATCAAGTAATAAAAGAGAAGCTTAAAGAACTGTTGGAAGTTTTAAACGAACAGATAGGCGAAGTACATGGCCGCGCCTTTGTTGATTCAGCACCAGTACTGGACAGAGCATGGGCTAAGAAAGCTGGACTGGGATGGATTGGTAAAAATAGCAACCTGATCAGCAAAAAGGTTGGTTCCTTCTTTTTTTTAGCGGAACTGATAGTTGACGTTGAGTTGGAATATGATGTTGCCCCCACAGCAGATCACTGTGGCACCTGCACCAGTTGCATTGACGCTTGTCCTACCCAGGCTATCGTAGGGCCACAAATTGTTGACGGCAGCCGTTGTATCTCCTACCTCACCATCGAACTAAAAAATGAAATCCCCGAGGAGTTTAAAGGTAAAATGGACGACTGGATGTTTGGCTGTGATGTTTGTCAGGATGTATGCCCCTGGAACAAATTTTCTGTATTGCACCAGGAACCTGCGTTTACACCCCATCCCGATTTGTTAAATCTAAAAAAACAGGACTGGGAAGACATCACAGAGGACGTATTCCAAAAAGTATTCAAAAACTCCGCCGTAAAACGAACAAAATTCAGCGGCCTAAAAAGAAATATTAGCTTTTTAGGAAACGATAGTTTTTAATGCGGAGTGAAAATAATTTAATGCGAAGTGCGGAGTGTCGAATGCGGAATGAAAATGATTTAATTGGAAGTTCCGAATACTAAACAAGGCCCAAACTTCAGTCAATATTTCATTCAAAAAAAAATCCACATTCCGCTTTTAAAACGTTCCGAAATCGACATTTCGACTTCCGAAATCAAAAACTATCCTTTTTTAAACTTATCGGCCAGCATTTTCAGCATGTCATCGTTAACAGGCTTCGCTGGTTCATTATCCGGCTTTTTAAAAGGTTTTTGATCTGGTCTTATGTTTTCGTTATTTCTTGGATGATTGGGTTTCTGAAAATCTTTTTTAACCGGGTTCTCGGTTGGTTTAGCCTCGGCATTAGTATTGGCGGGAGTTGGAGCCGGAGCCTGTGGCTTTGGTTGTACCGGTTTAGGTTGACGTTCGGCAATTCTTTTGGCAGTCCAGCGGTTGTGTATTTCTTCCAGTTTACGTTTGGTGTACAAAGGAAAATCACCCTGCATCATCCATGAATAATAGCTCGGCTCAATCTTTAATACATCTTCAACAGCCTTGCCTTTATGTTTACCAAAGTTAAAGGTTTCTTCGCCAGCCTCATTATAAACCATCCTCCCTGCAAAATCAACAGGACGGCTCAGATTGGTAAAATTGTGCAACGCTTCCACGTCATTTACAACCGGGATAGATTTATTTCCTTTTTTATCTTCCCATTCGGCATTTTCATAACGGGCAACCTGGGCAATTAAAACTTCCATAGTGGCACGTGTATCAGCTTCTGCGGAGTGCGCGTTTAAAATCTGTTTATCACAATAAAACTGATAAGCAGCCTTCAATGTGCGCTGCTCCATCTGGTGAAATATATTTTGTACATCAACAAAATGGCGGTTATCCAGGTCGAACAAAACATCGGCCCGTAAAAACTCTTCCATCAGCATTGGTATATCAAACTTGTTGGAGTTATATCCGGCCAGATCGCTAACGTCAATAAAATCAGCAATTAACCGGGCAATCTCCCTAAAAGCAGGTTCGTTCTTTATATCCTCGTCATAAATGCCGTGCACCAGTGATGATTCCAGCGGAATTGGCATGCCCGGATTAACCCGAAAAGTTCTCACCTCTTCGCTGCCGTCGGGGTGTAATTTTATAACAGATATTTCAACAATACGGTCAACACCAATATTAGTTCCCGTTGTTTCAAGGTCGAAAAATGCCAGAGGGCGCTTTAAATTAAGTTTCATCAATAAGATGTATTATTTACAAGGTATTTTATTGCTTTTTAACGGGATAGGATTTTTAATGTTACTTAAAATCTTATCCTGTTAGTTTTCTGCAAAGGCTGCAAAGGTCATAAAAAGAATTAGTACTATAAATTTAAAATCCACATAAATTTTCGTGAATAATGTTTTATTTTTCCCCGTCCTTATTGCAAATTAAATATCATGAAAAAAACGCTACTGTTCTTATTTATTTTATCAGGTATTTCAAAAATATTGTTGGCTCAAAATTTCGAATATGGCAAAGCAAGCCAGCAGGAAATTGACATGAAACAATATGATAAGGATACCAGCGCAAATGCAGTGGTGTTAAATGAATTTGGTTCTGCCCAAATTAATGTATCATATGATAACGCCATTAGGCTCACCTATGAGTACCATGTAAAAATAAAAATATTTAATCACCGGGGTTTTGGCCATGGCACCGTTTATATCCCCGTAAGAAATAATGAAGACAATAATTTAAGTGACGACGTAAATAACATAAGCGGCATAACTACCTATAAAGACGACAACGGTGCAACACAGGTAGAAGAGCTTGACACAAAAAAGATTTACAAAACACGCGATTATAAATACCAGAGTACTTTAAAGTTTGCCATGCCCGCCCTGCATGATGGCTGCGTAATTGAATACCGGTATATTATAATAACGCCATTTTTCGAACATTTTCACAGCTGGCAATTTCAAAGCAACATACCAAAGGTTAATTCCGAATATAATGCACTTATTCCCGGTTTCTGGCAATTTAATATCGCCCTGCGAGGTCCTTTAAAGCTTACAAAAACCGAGACAGGAGTAGAATCGAATTGTTTTTCGGCTGGCGGATCAAAAGCGGGCTGTGTAAAACTGGTTTATGGCATGAAAGATATTCCGGCCTTTATAGCAGAAGAGTATATGACGTCGCCCAAAAACTACCTGTCGGCCTTAAACTTTGATTTGATTGAATATACCAATCCTTATACAGGTGTAAAAACTAAAGTCACCGAAGAATGGAAAGATATCGATGCCGGCTTAAAAAACAGCCAACGGTTTGGCGATCAGCTTAGAAAAAAAGATTTTGTAAAAGATCATATCCCGCCATCTATTTTAAATATTACTGATACTACCGAAAAAGCGAAGGCCATTTATAAATGGGTACAGGGCTATTTTAAATGGAATAATTACGAGGGAATTTACTGCGACGCCGGCATAAAAAAAGCATTTGAAACACATAATGGAGGTATAAGCGAAATAAACCTTACGCTTGTAACGGCCCTTAATGCCGTCGGTATAAAAACCGAAGCTGTATTATTATCGACCCGGGAACATGGTTTTATAACGAAGCTTTTTCCATCCATTGGCGATTTCAACTACGTGATAGCCCATTTTACTGCTGGCGGAAAAAGCTACTTACTGGATGCCACAGATGTTGAATTACCTTTTGGCATATTGCCTTTAAAATGCTTAAATGACCAGGGTCGGGCTTTCAGTATGAACGAGCCATCTTATTGGATAACACTGGAGGCCAAACAAAGCAGAACAATTACCTGCTCCATAGATTTGACCTTGCAGGACGATGGAAAGTTAAAAGGCACCATCAATCGCTTCTCGATGAGCTACGAAGCCTTTTTACGACGAAAAACAATAAAAAAGTATAATACGATAGATGACTATGTAGATTTCGTTGCAGAACATTTGCACAAAATAAAAATCATCAAATCAAATATCGCAAATGCTGATAGTCTTGATGTTCCGGTAGAAGAAACATACAATATTGAGGTTGATGCATCCGGCAATCTGGACAAAGATAAACTGGTACTTAATCCCTACATTCTTGATAAGGTAAATGTTAACCCGTTTAAACTAAATGAACGCAATTATCCGGTTGACATGGGTATGCCGTCTGACGTTCGTTTTATAATTAACATCCATGTACCACCCCAATATACTGTTGAAAACAACATACACGACCAGAATATACAGCTTGCCAATAATGGAGGCCGTTTTTTAACAACCTTTACCAACGACAATAATAACATCATCTTTTCGAGCGAGGTGGCATTAAATAAATCCATTTTTAAGCCTGAAGAATACGCCGCATTAAAAGATTTTTTTAACCGAATGATTATAGCAGAAAAAACAGAACTGGTTTTCCATAAAAAATCATGAAAAAAATACTTCTCCTTATCTGCCTGCTCATAACCGGCAGCAAAATTTTTGCGCAACAAAACTATTATAGCCAACCCATATCAAAAGATTTATTGTACGGGGCCAATGCAGTTATTCGTGATGAAGAAACCAGCGTGGAGGTAAAAGACCTCACCGATGTTGTTTATCGCGTTAAAAAAGTGATTACCATTTTAAATAAAAATGGCGACAACATGGCCCCTATTGTTGTTGAACACGATAAATTTAAGGCCGTTAAATCAATAAAAGGGGAAATTTATAACGCAGTGGGTACACGGACCGGCAAATTTAGTGAGAGTAATTTTGAAGATGTAAGTGGCTATGACGGCTTTTCGTTATTTAACGATTTTAAGATCAAGCATTATACACCGGCTACCGAAGGCTATCCTTATACCATTGCTTATGAAATAGAGTATCAGTTTAAACAAACCCTGTTTTTTTATGATTGGGAACCTGCACGTGTGTCTTTAGCCGTAGAGAATGCCACCTATACTTTCACCTGTAAGCCTGACTTTAATATCAGATACAAAGAAATGCACCTGCCCGAAAAAGGCCAGGTTACAACAAACTCCAGCGGCCAAACGGTTTACAGCTGGCGCTTAACTAATATCAAAGCTTTCCGTTCAGAACCATTTGGTGAGGCACATCTGCCAAAAGTTAAAATATCTCCGCAGAGTTTTAGCTATGGTGGCATGAAAGGCGCTTTTACCACCTGGCAGGATCTGGGCAAATGGGAATATGATCACCTGTTAATAAACAGAGATCAGCTATCGCCCGAAACGGTAACGCATGTACAGGAAATGGTAGCCAATATTACCGACCCTAAAGAAAAAGCCAAAAAGATTTACGAATACATGCAGCAACGTACACATTATGTAAGTGTGCAAATAGGAATAGGCGGTTTTCAACCATTTTTGGCGGCGGACGTTGACCAATTAAATTATGGCGATTGTAAAGGATTAGTAAACTATACCCACGCACTATTAAAAGCCGTTGGTATTGAATCATACTATTGCGTGGTTACCGCCGGCAAAACTCAAAAAACAAGCATGATGAAAGATTTCCCGGGCATGAACCAGGGGAATCACGCCATTTTATGTCTCCCGTTTAAAAATGATACAACCTGGGCGGAATGTACCAGTCAAACTATTCCGTTTGGCTATCTGGGTGATTTTACTGATGACCGCGCTGTGTTGGCGGTAACTCCCGATGGCGGTAAACTGATGCATACGCCAAAATATAGCGCCGACGACAATTTACGAAGCAGAAAAGCTGAATTCGTAATTGGCGATGATGGAAAGCTATCGGGTACCATGGTTACAATCTTTAAAGGAACGGACTACGAAAACAGAGAAAAAGCCCTAACCGACAATAATACCGACAGAATAAAAGGCCTTAAAAGCGCTTATGCTATAAATAACGTCACTTTTGAATCGGTAGATTTTAAAGAAGATAAAAGTCCGCACCCTGCTATAACCGAAAGTTTAAAATTATCGGCCAGTGATTTTGCAACCACAAGCGATGGCAGGTTCAATTTCCCGGTAAACCCAGTAAACAGGTTAAACACCACGCTGCGCGAAGTGAGGAATCGTGTATCAGATGTACACATCATCAGGGGATATACCATTTATGATGAAATAACTTATACTTTGCCCAAAGGCTATCATTTAGATAGCAAAACAATAGATATTAATATTGACAAACCTTTTGGCAATTATACAGCAACCTTAACGCTTAATGGCAACCAGCTGATTTACAAACGTAAATCGCAGCTTAAGCAAGGTACTTTTAGCGGCGATACCTACCAGGATATGGTTGATTTTTTCCAAACCGTTTATGATGCTGACAGTTATAATGTTAGCCTTGTTAAAAACAATTAGCTATTAACAATAATGCCAACTGCTGCTGTTTTAAAATGCACAAAGATTTTTTAAGGGATTATTCACCTTATTTAGATCTATTATTTTAATTTGCCCTCACCTTATTCTCAATTTAAACAATGAAAAAAGCCCTTATACTTCTGTCTGTTTTTTTTCTTTTAACTAAACTTTCCCAAGCCCAGGATTTTGCCTACGGTACAGCCACTGCTGAAGAAATGGACATGACTAAATACTCAAAAGATACAGCCGCACATGCCGTTGTATTGCAGGAATTTGGCGAATCAAAAATCAATGTTGGTAACGACGATAATATCAAATTGATTTATACTTACCATGTTAAAATAAAAATTTTCGATAAAAAGGGCTTTGATCTCGGCACCGTTGAAATTCCGGTTTATAATAATAGTGATGCCGACTCCTACGAAAATGCATATGGCATTAAAGGTATTACCTCTTATAAAGATGACAATGGCTTAACCCGGCAGATTGAACTTGAGGATAAAAAGATATATCCGGTAAAAGAAAATAAACATTGGGCCAATTATAAATTTGCCTTATCAGGTCTGCGCGATGGTTGCATAATTGAATATCAGTACACTATTGAATCTCCTTATTTTGAAAACTTTCATTCGTGGCAGTTTCAAAGCGATATTCCTAAAATAAGCTCCGAATATGATGTACACATACCTGGGTTTTGGAATTACAATGCTTCTATAAGAGGGTTTTTAAAGCTCGACAAAAACACATCCGAAATAGAAAGACAATGTTTCTCATCAGGCGGCGCCCATTGCGATTGCTCCTTTATCACCTACGGTATGCACAATATCCCCGCATTTGAAGAAGAAGACGCTATGACAGCGCCTAAAAACTTCAGGTCGGCTATAAACTTTGAGTTGATTGAGTATATGAATCCTTATACCGGGGCAAAAGTAAAAGTCACTAAAGAGTGGAAAGATGTTGACTATCAACTTAAAATAGACGCTTACTTTGGTCGCCAATTAAAAAGAGAGGGCTTGTTAAAAGATAAAATTGCACCGGTAATTGCGGGCAAAACTGATGACCTGGACAAAGCCAAAGCGATTTATAAATATTTACAAACGTGGTTTAAATGGAATGATTATCATGGCATTTATTGTGTTGATGGTTTGGCAAAAGCCCTGGATTCACACAGCGGCAGTGTTGCTGACATTAACTTTTCGCTGATTGATGCATTAAAGGCCGGCGGGTTAAATGCCGATGCCGTAATACTATCAACCCGCGAAAATGGTAGCGTCAACAGCCTTTATCCGGTCATTAGCGATTTTAATTATGTAGTAGCCAAAGTTGATATCGGCACGGAGAGCTATTTTTTGGACGCAACCGACCCGCTTTTACCATTTGGCGTACTACCGTTAAAATGTCTTAACGGGCAAGGTCGGGTAATGAGCTTAGATAAACCTTCATACTGGGTTGATCTTAATACACGCCAAAGGCAAAAAAGTATGTATTCGATGGATTTTACTTTGCAGGAAAACGGCAAATTAAAAGGAACCATTTTAATTTCATCTATTGGGTATGATGCTTATTTAAAAAGAAAGGCAATAAAAAAATTCAACTCAACTGATGAATATGTTGAAGACCTATTCAGTCATCTACCTAAATTTAAATTGCTTAAATCGACTATAAATAATGCCGACAGTCTGGACAAACCCATAGGTGAAGTTTATGAAGTTGAAATCTCCCTATACGATAAACCTGGCGATACCAAATTCACTTTTAGTCCATTCTTTTTTAATAAGATCACCGAAAATCCGTTTAAAATTATCGACAGGCTATACCCGGTAGATTGGGGCATGCCTTCAGACCAGAGAAATACTTTAACTGTTCATTTACCTAAAGGCTATACAGTTGAAACACCGCCGCAAACATTAAACATAGGCATGCCTAATAATGGAGGTATGTTTTTATCAAGCTATGAACCACTTGATAACAGCTTCACTTTCTCAAATGTTATCCAATTTAACAAAGGCATTTATAGTAATGTGGAGTATCCTTATTTAAAAGAATTGTATAATAAAATTATACAGACAGAAAAAGGTGAAATGGTTTTTAGCAAAAAATAAGGATGAGACTATTTAACTTAACTATCTGTTTGCTGCTATTAAGTGTGGCCGCAAATGCGCAACAAAACTACGATGTGAATCTTATCCCAAAAGAGTTGACACCATACGCCAATACCATTGTGCGAAACAGTGTGGAAACTGTTGAGGTAAAGGATTTAAACGATGTTGAGTATCATGTTACAGAAGCAATAACCATACTTAATAAAAATGGCGACGACCGGGCTCGTTTGATTGCTGAGTATGATAAAATGAAAGAGTTAAAATACATTAAAGGATATATTTACAATTCTTTCGGGCAGCAAATCAGCAAATTTTCAAAAAGCGATTGTGAAGATTATAGTGCCGCTCATGATTTTTCGTTATTTGAAGATGCGCGGATGAAAGTATATACACCGTCAATAACTCAGTATCCCTATACTATTGTTTACGATTATGCATATCGTTCAAAACAAACGCTTGGTTTTGAAAATTGGGAACCTGTTGAACACCATGGTGTAGCTATTGAAAAAAGCTCATTTACCTTTATTTGTAAGCCCGATTTCAGTATCAAATACAAAGCAACAAAAGTCAGCGCCGAGCCATTGATAACCACCGATGCCCATGGCTTAAAAAACTATACATGGCAAATCAGTAATCAAAAAGCGGCTAAGTACGAACCCTATAGTCCATATTACAGCGACTATTTGCCGAGCGTTGAAATAGCACCCCAAAAATTCAATTACTATGGCATTGATGGCAGCTATAACAGTTGGGCCGAGCTTGGTAAATGGGAATATGATAACCTTATTGCCAGCAGGCAAGCACTCACGCCCGAAACTATGCAGCATATAAAAGAAATAACCAAAGATATTACCGACCCTAAGCTGAAAGCAAAAAAGGTATATGAATATATGCAGAGCAAAACGCATTATATTAGCGTACAGGTAGGTATTGGCGGCAATCAGCCATTTTTGGCGGCAGATGTTGACAAACAAAACTATGGTGACTGCAAAGCGCTGGTTAACTACACACAAGCCTTACTAAAAGCCGTTGATATTAACTCGTACTATTGCGTGGTACAAGCTGATGATGATTACACCATTGGCCTGCAAAAAGATTTTCCGGGTATGGAGCAGGGAAACCACATTATTTTGTGCGTACCATTTAAAAACGATACCACCTGGGCCGATTGCACCAGCCAAACTATTCCCTTTGGTTACTTAGGCGCCTTTACCGATGATCGTAATGTATTGGCCTGCACCCCAGAAGGCGGTAAATTATTACACACACCTAAGTATACTTTTAACGACAATATAAAAACCCGCAAGGCCAGCTTCGTTATTGAAAACAACGGAGCTATTTCAGGTACCATGACAACCGTATTTAAAGGCATTGATTATGAATACCGTGATGAACTGATTAATGAGTCGAAAGTTGAGCAGGATAAAATGTTGCAGAAAATATATCCGATAAACAATTTGCTCATTGATAAACTGGATATAGCGCAAGACAAAAGTTTTACTCCTTCAACAACCGAAAACATAAAATTACATGCCCGGGACTACGCTTCCTTTGCCGATGGAAAATATTATTTCCTGCTGAATACCATTAACCGCATTACAGAAACGCCAAAAGAGGTACGCAATCGTGTCAATGACGTGTACATTGCCCGCGGCAGTACAGAAGAAGACGAAATAACTTATACCATACCGGCAGGCTATCACCTACAGAAAGAGCCGCTTAATGCATCAGTCGAAAAACCATTCGGAAATTTTAAGGCAACAATGGAACTGAAGGGAAATCAGCTGATTTTTAAGCGTAAACTACAGCTTATTGGCGGCACCTATAGTAAAGATACTTACCAGGATTTGGTTGATTTTTACCAGGCTATTGTTGATGCTGATGATTACAACGTGGCGTTGGTTAAAAACTAGCTAAAAATAATGATGCCCAGGATGATACCCATTACCATAATAACGTAAAGGAGTATTTCATTGCCTGCAAACTTTTTGTATTTTGTCCAGAAGCTGTATTTTTCTTCGCCATTAGCCATAATGCGGCAAAGTTATTAATTATTAAGATTTTTATTTTATGAATGTTCACGACGAAAACGAAATAAAAAAAGAATTTCAACTGGAACGCCTTATATTTTTCAGCGATGCCGTATTTGCCATTATTATAACCATTATGATACTGGATGTTAAGCTTCCTGAAATGGAGAAACTCCCGTCAGAACTGGTTGCCAGGGATGCCTTTTTGCGTATCATCCCAAAACTAATAGGCTACGGGGTAAGCTTTTACGCCGTTGGCGAACTGTGGATGAAGCATTTACGGATATTCAGCTTCTTAAAAGAGTACAATCCTCAATTGCTGGTCATTAACCTTGTTTTTTTATTCAGCGTGTCACTTTTCCCGTTTGGCCTGTCATTTTTCTTTAACAGCGGTTTGTTTATCCACTACACGTGGGGAGTATTTACCTACATAGGTATTTATTACTTTACCCAGTTTACCCAAACCATGCTCATCAGCTATTTAATTAACAACAAGGAAGAACTCTGCTATAAAACCGATACTATTGAAACTGCATTGCAATGGAAATTAAGGAGACTGGATTATTTCGCAGCCCCCATCGTAACCATACTAATGCTCTCGGCCCTATATTTTGATTTAACACCGCGTATAAGCTATTATATAGTATTTACGCCCATTATAATTTACAGAGTAGTAGCAAATCAACTTCAAAAAAGATATTATCCTCATTATAAGCAAGAGAGAATCACCTTACTCTCGTTATTCGGTAAAAACAAAGGTATACCGATGCCTACCCTCAAAAACAAAAAGAAAGCAACTCATCTCCATCAAAAAACATCCAAATAAAGTATTTGATTATTTCCCGGCTGATGAACTGGTATCATCAGGCATAATAGAACCACATCGCGAAAAATACTTGTAAGTATAAGGATCATGCAACTTGGTGATCATTACCCCGTGCGATGAGCTGGCGTGAACGTAATAGCCATTTTGAAGATAAATACCCACATGGCTGAATTTCTTGCCGTCGTAATCAAAAAAAACTAGATCGCCTTCGGTTAATTGTTCTTCGTATTTACGTTTGATGATATTTACCTGCTGTCCGGTTGTGCGGGGTATATTAATACCATAAACCTGTTGTTCAAGCAATAGGGATAATCCCGAGCAGTCTATACCATCTTTATCTAATCCGCCAAATTTGTAAGGAGTACCCATCCATTGATCGATAAAGGCATATAAACGGCCATTTTGAATCTCACTTTGATCAACCCCCAAAATAGTGGCATATTTTTCGGCAATATTAGTTTGTGGCTTAACCACTTCGCCCGGTTGGCCCTTCAAAACCGCTTTTCGGGAATGGCAGGACGAGAAACCAATTACAAACAACAGCAAAATGCAATACAGGTAGTGTACTTTATTCATACCCTAAAAATACGGGCAAACGCATATTATGGTTATGCTGATATTGTTAACATATTAACATTATGGCGAAACAGGCAATTCTAACCCTTTATCACCCGCTGTATCTCATCCAGTTTCATCAAGGCTTCCACCGGTGTTAAAGTATTCACATCCAGGTTATTCAGTGTATCGCGAATTTTTACCAGTACAGGGTCATCAATAGAAAACATCTGCATTTGCACGGCTTGCTTTTGTACCTTGCGAATGCTTTCTTTAATATGCTCCCCTCCTGTCCGCTCGTTTTCCAGCTTTTTGAGTATCTCATTGGCGCGGCTCAGCACTTTAGGTGGCATACCCGCCAGCTTGGCCACATGGATACCAAAACTATGCTCGCTGCCGCCCGGTACCAGCTTTCTTAAGAAAATAATCTGCTGCCCGACCTCTTTTACCGATACATTAAAGTTTTTGATACGATTAAAACTATTGCTCAACTCATTCAACTCATGGTAATGGGTTGCAAACAAGGTTTTAGCGCGTGCATTGGGTTGATTATGCAAAAATTCGGCAATTGACCATGCGATAGATATACCATCGTAAGTAGATGTACCACGACCTATTTCATCCAGCAAAATCAAACTCCGGTCCGATAAATTATTCAGGATACTCGCCGTTTCGTTCATCTCCACCATAAAGGTTGATTCGCCCGACGAAAGATTGTCCGACGCGCCTACCCTCGTAAATATTTTATCAACCAAGCCAATAGAAGCATCTTTAGCCGGAACAAAACAACCCATTTGCGCCATCAGCACTATTAAGCCTGTCTGCCGCAGTAAAGCCGACTTACCTGCCATATTGGGTCCGGTAATAATAATGATCTGTTGTGTTTCCGAATCCAGGTAAACATCGTTGGTAATATATTCTTCACCCAGCGGCAGGTTCTTTTCTATAACCGGGTGCCGTCCACCTTTAATATCAAGCACTTTGCTATCGTTCACATCAGGCTTAACATAATAGTTTTTGATGGAGATGGTTGCAAAATTAAGCAGCACATCTAGCCTCGCTATCAATTGCGCATTAAGCTGAATAGGTTTAATGTATTCGGCCAGCGAATAAAGCAGGTCATTATATAGCCTGGTTTCTAGTGCCAGTATTTTTTCTTCGGCACCTAAAATCTGTTCTTCGTATTCCTTTAACTCCGGGGTAATGTAACGTTCTGCATTTACCAGGGTTTGTTTTCTTATCCACTCAGTAGGTACTTTATCCCGGTGACTATGGGTAACTTCCAGATAATAACCAAACACGTTGTTAAACGATACTTTTAACGATGGTATACCGGTTAACTCAGCTTCGCGCTTTTGTATTTCCAGTAGATAACCTTTGCCGCCGAAGGCAATTTTACGCAGGTGGTCGAGGTCTTCGTTAATACCTTCTTTCATTACACCGCCTTTAACCAGCATAACCGGTGGCTCGGCACTCAATTCCCTTTCAATCTTTTCACCGATAAGGGCACATGGATTAAGCTGTTCCGCAATAGCCTGTAACGGCTTATTGGCCGATGTTTCGCCCAATTTTTTAATAGAATCAATAGCTGTTAAAGCTTTTTTAAGCTGACAAACCTCGCGTGGGTTAGCTTTCTGCAAACCTATTTTGGAAATTAAGCGTTCCAAATCACCAATCAACCTGATGTTTTGTTTCAGGGTTTCGCGCAGGTCCTCGTGCTCAATTAAAAACTCCACTACACCCAGGCGGTCATTAATGGGTTTAATTTCCTTTAATGGCATCACTATCCAGCGACGGAGCAACCTGGCGCCCATGGGCGAGCAGGTTTCATCCAGCACTTCAACCAGGGTACGGGCATTTTCATTGGCCGAGCCAACAAGCTCCAGATTACGTACGCTATAACGATCAAGCCACAGGTATCTATCCTCCTCAATTCTGCTGATAACAGAAATATGCTGCAGGTTGCGGTGCTCTGTTTCATTCAGATAATGCAATGCAACACCAGCGGCTACAATACCCAAATTCAATTTATCAATCCCAAAACCCTTTAATGATTTTACACCGAAATGTTTCAGCAATACTTCGGTAGCATAGTCGCCGCTGTAGGGCCATTCGTCTAGCGTGTAAGTATAAAAGCGGTCGCCGTAGTTGTCTTTAAAATCCTGCTGCCTGCTTTTAGGGTAAATCACTTCGCTGGGCGAGTAACTTTGCAGCAGCTTATCAATATAATCGGTGCTACCCTGCGCGGTTAAAAATTCGCCGGTTGATATATCTATAAGGGCAATACCGATACTATTTTTTTCAAAATAAAGCGAAGCCAGGTAGTTGTTGCTCTTTTGGTTCAGTATATTATCACTAATAGCTACTCCTGGTGTGACCAACTCGGTAACCCCACGTTTTACTATAGTTTTGGTAGTTTTAGGGTCTTCCAGCTGATCGCAAATGGCCACGCGCTGCCCGGCCCTTACCAGTTTTGGTAAATAAGTATCTAATGAATGATGCGGAAAACCGGCCAGCTCAATATGCGTGGCTGCTCCGTTGGCCCTGCGGGTAAGCACAATGCCTAAAATACCGGCAGCCTTAATTGCATCTTCTCCAAATGTTTCGTAAAAATCGCCCACACGGAAAAGCAGTAATGCACCGGGGTACTTACCTTTTATCTGGTTGTACTGCTGCATCAGCGGCGTTTCCTTATTCGTATCCTTTGCCAATTTTTTGTAATGGTTGTAATTGGGTAAAGTTAGCTTATACCATTGCTTTTAACCTATTTGTGGAAAAAAGCATCTATTGTGGATTAAATTGGCTGATATGGACTGCGGTTAGGTTTATTTTAAAAGATCAATTTCATTGGCAAGCAGCCGGTCTTTTTGGGTAACTAAGTTTCCGGCACTATGAGTATAGAGCCATATTTCAACCTTGTTATAGGTATTTGTCCAGGTTGGATGATGATCGTGCTTTTCGGCCAGTAATGCAACTCTTGTCATAAAAGCAAACGCTTCCGAAAAATCTTTAAACTGAAAAGCCTTATAAAGCTTATTGTTGGTTTCCTGCCACATGGTTTTAAATTTTGGAGTTTCATTATCAACATTAAAACCCCAAAATTGATTGCAGATTTTTTTATACTTGATTTAATCAGGGTTGCGTAGGATTAACCGGGCGAATAGCCATTACGCTATCAACCACATATTCACTCATGCCGCGCCATGGCAACGTATGGAAATATTCTTTATAGTGCAACTCCAGGTAAGCACCTGCATTTTTATTCAAGATATCGGCAACCTTTTTATCGGTTACCGAAAACATAAACTCATTTGATTGTATGGCACCCTGTGTAGGTGTACGAATGCCTGACTGAATTAACCTGCCCTCGTAGGTTTTAAAAACAACTCCCTTGTAAACAAAATAGTTCATGGTGCCAGCTTTAGTACCATCGCCAAAAACAAAATAATAACGATAGTAAACTACCCCGGCTATAATAAGTACTAAAACTACGGCTACAATTAGTTTAATTTTTCTGTACATAATGTTTGGTTTTAAATGTGTGTCTTTTTTTTATAAATCTATCCCAACATTATTTTATCCTCATAACCTAAATTAAGGCTATCTTCAATTTTTGATTTTGTTGGCTTTTGAGTAGCGAAATAAATAATATTTAATCCTGCAAACAGCAGAAGCAACAAATTACCACTTATCGAAAAATAAACAATACTTAATAAAGTTGAGCCTTCAATTAACGAGCCTTTCCTAATAAAAGCCGTTCTGTAAATGGCCAATTTCCCGCTTAAGCTATCTTCATATATTGCTTTTTTTATTATTTTATTAAACAAATAACTACCTGCAAAACCGCAGGCGATAATAAATGATGGGATAAAGTAAAACAATGGATTGTGTTCCCAATTAAAAGCCATATTATTTTTATTGGTAGTATAAAATATTACCGAAATTAAAATTAGCATGACGAGCATTGCCGTATGAATAGTATTAATTGTTTTTATAAAATTTTGTGGGTTTGCTACTGCGATTGGTTTATACATAAAAAGAAATCTATGGACTAATATACAATTATCCTCACAATCATTTTAGGCGGACTAAAATTTATCGAGGCAATCATGTATAAATTTACCATTATATTTGGCCTGTACTTATTATATCCCGGTATGAGAAAAATTGGTTCAATAGTATTGTTTATGGCGATGGCAGGCAGCTTGCATGCTCAAAAAAATGTACCTGTTACACTTAAAAAGGTACCGGTAGGTACGGTAAAATATCAGGGTAATACCAATACCTGCTGGTCGTTTTCAACTACCTCACTTATTGAAACCGGCGAAATGCAAAATGCCAATAAGGATATTGATCTTTCTGAACTATTTACGGCCCGCAATCTTTATATCGAAAAAGCTAAACGCTATATCCTTTCAAACGGAACTACTTTGTTTGAAGCCGGCGGCCTCTCACACGATGCCTTATACGGCATTCGAAAATATGGCGCCATGCCTGATGAATTTTACCCGCGCGAAAAGGGCGTAAAGTTTTCAGACAGCTCTCCTATCCAACTCGACCAGGTGCTTAAAAACTACTTGGATACCGTATTGAAAACAAAACCTATCGACCCAAACTGGCTGGCTGGTTTCATTAAAAAACATGATGATATTGTTGGCGCGCCACCTGCAAAATTCACCTGGCAGGGTAAAGAATATACGCCTTTAACTTTTCAACAGGAGGTTTTGAAATTTAACCCGGATGATTATATTACCATTACATCGTTTACCCATCATCCGTTTTATCAGAACTTTCCGCTGGAAATACCCGATAACTTTTTAATGGCCGAAAAGTACTTAAACGTGCCGCTGAGCGAACTGATCAGCATAGCACAGTCAACCGTTGAAAAAGGTTATTCGCTGGTAGTTGATATGGATGTAAGCAACAACGGCTGGAATTGCGAAAAAAGCAGTTATGCATTGTTCGAAAAAGACAGATTCGGCAATGTGAACAATCCGGATACCGCCGAAATGAATTATAGTCCGCAATTGCGCCAGCAATTGTTCGAAACACTGGAAACTCAGGACGATCATCTTATCCACGTAACCGGCATCGCCAAAAGCAAAAACGGCAAATTGTTTTTCATTTTAAAAGACTCATTCGGCAAAAACTATGGCCGTTATAATGGTTTTGATTATATATCGGTAAACTATTTTGCCATCAATACGTTAAGTATTACAGTACCCAAAAAGGCTCTCGATCAAAAATACCTATCACTGGCTGATACCAAGCCGGGCAGGGATCTTTAACCAGTACCATTAATTTCAATGAGCCGTCAATAAAAAGACGCTTTTCTATTGCTAATATAAATTCAATTCATTTACTTTGAAATACAAAGTACTTTAAATATCAAAAAAAATGATCAGGTTTAATAAATATTACTTTTTACTTGCCCTGCTGCTGTTTGTAGTTGAATTGTATATTGGTTTGTATATGCACGATGATTTTATACGTCCCTATGGCGGCGATTTTTTGGTGGTGATATTACTGTACTGTGTAGTTAAAAGCTTTGCAAACTGGCCGGTATTGCCAACCGCTGCCGGTGTATTAGTATTTGCTTACTTAATTGAAATTTCGCAATATTTCCATTTGATAGTTTTACTTGGCTTGCAGCATTCCAAAGCGGCCAGGTTATTGTTAGGTACTTCTTTTTCGTTTACTGATTTGTTGTGTTATACACTAGGCATGGCAACAATGATTTTGGTTTTAAACATCCGTTTAAGCATGAAGAATTTTTAGACATGAAAACCTGGTTTGTAAAGCAGGATTCAATAGTGCGGCAAATATGGGGGAATGCCGATACCGCCTTATTTATTTTTGCCGGCGCAGCCGCCGAGTTTGCATTGAACAAAGCGGTAGACTGGCTTTACTTTACAGGCCGCCTCCCTGCCGATCCGTTGGGTCGTCTATTTTCCACAGTTACCTACGCCCGTATGATTATTTTTTCGGAACAGGAGGCTGCATTAAAAGCAATTGATCAAATCACAGCCATTCATAAGGGCATTGAACAAAATCGGGGTGCACAAATACCAGATTGGGCCTATCGGGATGTATTATTTCTATTGATAGATTATTCGATCCGCTCATTTGAACTATTGGAAAGGAAACTTACCGATGTAGAAAAGGAGGAAGCTTTTAACGTTTTTTACCGGGTAGGCCTGCGAATGCAGCTTAAAGATCTGCCCCAAAACTATACCGATTGGCTTCAATCGCGCAATGAACATCTGCAAAAAGACCTGGTCTGCAGCACTTATACAATAGATTTATACAAACAATACAAAATACACCTGGGTACATTAAGGTTTATTATTTTAAAACAGGTACAGCTTAAGTTGGTTCCCGCCGGGGTAAAACAATTGCTGCCTGTTAAAAAAACAAGCTGGATAAAACCCGTTTTGTTATGCTATAAACTTTTACGAAGCTTGAAAATGGAAAAGATTTTTAAAAGTGCGTTGCTTCCTAAGGCCTATAAGGCACAAATTGCTGAGCTGGATATTAAATAGCAGAAATTTTTATTGGTGGGGAGATTTTTATACCCGGCTTATGATGCATAAGCCGGGTTAATTAATGCTTATTTGAGCTTTATTTAATTTAATAAAATTACTGTGGCTACCAATATGGTGCAATACTCAAATAAAAGGGTTAGTGACTACCAGCCAGAACCTTTTTTTGCATTACCATTTTTGATATGCTCTTCGGCAGTTGCTTTGCCCATAATTGCAGCCATTTTGTTGCCTGCGCCATCTGTACCTGTTGCAATGTACCTGCCAGATTTTATGTCGATAACCGGATCAACCATTGGTACATTTTTGGTTTTTGTTTTTACTGAATAAGCAGTAATGCCACTTGTTGTTGCCATGATAAGTTTGTTTTTTTTAAGTTAACCCTTTAGCCGGGCAATTGTTTTTATAAATTGATGTTAATTGTTCCCTTTAAGACAGACTCAAAGGGCAGGCAAGATATGTAATAATGCTTAACAAACAAATATTAGCAATAATAGCGCTATGTATAGTTGTTAACATTAACTAAACACACCGTTGTTATCCACATATTTTCAAACAAACGGCTCGTTTAAAAGGTTAAGGCATTGCACGGTTTAATAAATTGAATTATGCATATTTGTAAGTGTTGTTATAAAGTGTTAGCTTAACAACAGCAAACTTAAACGCAATTAAACTATAATAAACACCCATTATTTATCATGAAAAACAGAGATTCGAGCATCCTCTACCTCGTATTAGGCATTTACTCATTAATGGTTAGCTGGTACTACAACCATAGCCTTATTGTTCTGTTAATATCCTATATATTTTGGCCCTTGTATCTTATTTACGAGCTGCTTATTGGCCACCTGTCGCACGGCATGTGGAAAACTATACCGTTATCATACTTTAAATAAAAATCATTTTAACGTTAATACGTGCTTTTTTGCCTTGTTAAACCGGCAAAACATCATAAAAACAAGGCTTGTTACAGCTACAAATCCATGCTGTTGAGCCCGAATGTTAAAATATGTAAAAAAAGCAACGCGTATTATATTAATATTGGGTAAAAGTCGTTCTTTTGCTAAATAATCATATATGAAGAAAATTTCACTTATTGCTACTTTAATATTGGCAGTTTTATTACTGCAAAATTGTAAAAAGGATACAGCTACGGCTACCACCACCTCTACGGAGCCAATGATTGCCATAATTAATGATACTACCTGGATAGCTTCTAAAGATTCTGTAAAAGCTGCTATTGTTTATAACTCGGCTGCGCAAACTAAAGTGCTTACCTGCCAGGGTACTTCAAACAACAAACAGATAAATCTTTACGTAACGCAGCATAACGTTGGCAATACTACCGGTTTCCCTTTAAACACCTACAATATAAATTCCACAACAGACAATGAAATGTCATACTGGGTTCCACAAAGAAATTCACAGGGAGTTGTAGTTTTGGCACCCCTGGGGTCTACCAGTCCTGGCGGCGGTACATTAACAGTTATAGCTGTAGATTCGGTGAACAAAGTAATAAGTGGCACTTTCTCCTTTAGCACGATACTAAACCATTACGATAACAACGGTAATATCACCTCCATAACCAGTACCAGTATTCAGGCAGGGGGCTTCAATAATGTTCCGTATACACTTACAAGTAATTAATAAATAACAGGCAAGAAATTTACAAACCGGAAGAAGCAATTCTCCCGGTTTTTTTATTCAGCCCCCCCCAAATCATTGTTCTTGACTCTTGAATCTTGTTTCTTGAATCTTGAATCTTTCTTCTTGACTCTCGCTTCCTCATCCTAATCTCCAAATCATTACCTTTGCCCAAATTTAATATAGAATGCCTGCAAAAAATAAAGCTGTTTTTTTAGATCGTGATGGTGTGCTCAACCAGGAAATGGGCGATTATGTGCGCCGGATAGAAGATTTTCATATCCTTGATAATTTTGATGCCCTTAAAACTTTGCAGGATAAAGGTTATTTGCTGCTGGTAGCTACCAATCAGGGTGGTTTAGCCAAAGGCTGGTATACCGAAGATGAATTGGCTAAAATGCACAAAGCGCTTAAAGAAGCTTATCATCAGCACGGCGTGGAGATAACCGATTTCTTTTACTGCCCGCACCACCCCAATTTTACCGGCGATTGCGATTGCCGCAAACCAAAACCCGGTTTATTATTACAGGGAATTGAAAAATACAACCTCGACCCAGCCAAATCATACTTTATTGGCGATAGAGAACGCGATGTAGAAGCCGGTGCTGCAGCCGGTATTAAAGGTATCCTGATCGATAGCGATCAACCTATAAGCTCCGTGCTCGATCAGATTGATTAAGGTTTTGATTTCATTAATTAAAAACCTTTTACAACCTTTAAGCTTTAAAACAATTATAATACTTTAATAAAACCCATGGATATAAGCCGCTATTTAAAAAATATCGACTCGTTTATAGCAGCCATCATCGGCTTTTATGCAATTTACCTGTATACCAAATATAGCGGCGTGGGCATCTCGCCCGATTCTGTAATGTACGCCAGTACGGCTACTAACATCCAGGCGCATGGTTCACTACTCACTTTTAATAAAACGCCCATAACTTTTTTCCCGGTGTTTTATCCATTCTTTTTGAGTATTATCCAGTTTTGTTCGCGGGTTGATCCTATTACCGCGGGAGCAACCATTAACCAGTTTCTGTTTGCTGGCGTAATATTTACCAGCGGGTGGATCATGTCTAAATTCCTGTCGCACTCCGTTATTTATAAATGGTTAATTCTGGCAGCTATTATATTAAGTCCCGGGTTACTGGAAATTTACTCTTTCCTATGGTCAGAGACTTTGTTTATACTCGAGATATTGTTTTTCATTATTGCTTATGCGCATTACCTTAAAACACGTTCAATAAAATCATTGGTTTGGGTTGGCGTAATAACGGCAATAAGTTGTATAACCCGTTATGCGGGCGTAACTATTATAGGCGCAGGCTGTTTAATGTTATTGCTTGATAACGAATTACCGATAAAAAAACGCATCGGTTATATATTTCTTTACGGTTTTATATCGATTTCGTTATTAGTTAGCAACCTGGTACTAAACAGCTTATCAACAGGCTTAAGTACAGGTACGCGCGAACCATCTATCACCCCGTTTTTGCAGAACTTATACTATTGCGGTACCGTTTTTTGCGACTGGGGCAGTTTAAGCAAATCAACCTATCCTTACGCGGCATTAATTACAGGTATAATATTGCTGGCGCTAATAGGCATTATGGTATTTAAAACCATTAAAGGCCAGATAAACCGTTACGAAAATGTGGTAATTGCATTCGCGCTGGTGTATGGTTTGTTTATTGTGATATCAGCCAGTATTTCGCGGTACGAGCGCATTAACAGCCGCCTGTTATCGCCCATGTTTATTCCTTTGCTTATAGCCTGTACCAGTTGGGTACCCAATGTTTTAAAGCTGATCAAATCAAAAGCCAAATATGCATTGGCCGCAGTGGCCGTTATATTAATGGTGGCCTTTGAATACGCCAGCTACCAAACCGACTGGCAGCGTTATGATGATGAAAGCGACTATGGCGTACCCGGATACAGCGACGATAGCTGGAACAAATCGGAGTTTGTAGTTTATCTGAAACAACATAAAGATTTGTTTAAACCTGGTATCCCTATTTATACCGATGCTAATGAGGCGGTGTATCTATTTACCGGCATGTCGTCAACATTGTTGCCGCATAAGTTTTTTAAGGCCGATGTACAAAAGTTTTATGCCCAAAAGCAGTTCTACCTCATCTGGTTTGATAATCTGTACAATACCGAGTTAATTGGTTTGCCCGACATCCTAAAAAACAAAAAACTCACCAAAATTGGTTCAGCCAAAGAAGGTGAAATTTATTTGTGCGATGAAAAGTAGGCCTAATCCTGCCCTCTCCGGGGGCAGAGGGGGTTCCAAACCAATCAACCATTTAACGCAATCAACTTAATCAACCAATCATAACAACCTAAGCAATTTTTTATATTTTTGCGTTTGATACGGATGACAAAACATCTCCTGTCGCATCCCTAATAAATGGATATATCAGTAGTAGTACCACTTTACGATGAAATAGAATCATTACCCGAGCTGACCTCATGGATTAGCCGTGTAATGGACGAAAACCGCTTCACCTACGAAGTTATTTTGGTTGATGACGGCAGCAGCGACGGCTCGTGGGAAATGATCAGAAAGCTGAACAAAAACAATCCTTTTATAAAAGGCATTAAATTCAGGCGCAATTACGGCAAATCAGCAGCGTTAAATACCGGCTTTGATGCGGTCCAGGGTAATGTAGTGATTACAATGGATGCCGATTTGCAGGATAGTCCCGACGAAATACCAGAACTTTACCGCCGTATTACCGAAGAACAATATGACCTGGTATCCGGCTGGAAAGCAAAAAGGCACGATCCTTTAAGCAAAACCATTCCAACTAAATTATTCAATGCTGCTACGCGCCGCATGTCGGGCATACACAACCTGCACGATTTTAATTGCGGATTGAAAGCATACCGCAAAACGGTAGTTAAAAACATTGAGGTTTATGGCGAAATGCACCGCTATATTCCTGTAATAGCCAAATGGGCAGGCTTTGTAAAAATTGGCGAACAGGTAGTTGAACACAGGCCACGCAAGTACGGCAAAACCAAGTTCGGCATGAGCAGATTTATTAACGGCCTGCTCGATCTGCTGTCTATTTTCTTTGTTGGCAAATTCGGCAAAAGGCCAATGCACTTTTTTGGAAGCATGGGCGTGCTAAGCTTTTTTGCCGGGACAGTGATAACCATTTGGATGATTGTTGATAAACTGCATGCCATTGCCAAAGGCGAACATTACCGCGATATTACCGAACAACCTTTGTTTTACATTGCGCTTGTAGCTGTGATACTGGGTTCGCAACTATTTTTAACCGGCTTTGTTGCCGAACTGGTTGCCCGCAGCGCCCCCGAGCGTAATAAGTACCAGATTGAAGAAACTATTTAAAATGTGAGGATATGCAGATGTGGGGATGTGTGAATGAGAAAATTAAAATATTTGAATGAAAAAATTAAAGTGTAGAAAAATTAATGCCCCATTTGTCGATCTGCGCATCTATAATCTGCACATTTACACATCCATAATAAGCACATCTGCACATCGATTATCTGCACATTCGCACATTCACACATCTGCACATTAAAAAATGTTTTTCTCCATCATCATACCCCTTTATAACCGCCCGCAGGAGATAAAAGAACTGTTGGAAACACTTACCCTGCAAACTTATAAGCAGTTTGAAGTTTTGGTAATTGAGGATGGTTCTGTTGATGATGCTGCAGATATTGTAAAGAGCTTTGCAGATAAACTGGACGTTAAATACTTTGCAAAACAAAACGAAGGTCAGGGTTTTACCCGCAATTTTGGTTTTGAGCGCGCCAAAGGCGATTATTTTGTAGTTTTTGATTCAGATTGCCTGATACCTGAAGATTACCTGCAAATAGTAAACGATTCGCTGGCGAAAAACTACCTGGATGCATACGGCGGGCCGGATGATTCGCATCCCTCCTTCACCCCTATACAAAAAGCCATCAGCTATGCCATGACTTCGCCTTTTACCACCGGCGGTACGCGTGGCAGCAAAAAAGCTATTGGTCAGTTTCACCCCCGTAGTTTTAACATGGGCATATCGCGCCAGGTATGGGAAAAAGCAGGCGGCTTTATTATTACCCGTCTGGGCGAAGATATTGAATACAGCATCCGTATCCATTCATTAGGTTTTAAAATTGGTCTTATCCCCGAGGCCAAGGTATATCATAAACGCCGCACCAATTTTGTAAAGTTTTATAAACAGCTGCATTTTTTTGGCAGGGCGCGCATCAACGTTTATAAGTTTTTCCCAAAAGGCTTAAAGTTGGTGCATTTTTTCCCGGCGGCTTTCACTTTATTTGTGATTTTTACAGTTATAAGCAACATCTTTTTGTGGCCCATTGCTCAATTATGTAACTTTACAGCAGCGGTTTATGTATTGTTAATATTTTTTCACGCATGGAGTAAAAATAAATCAGCAAAAATCGCATTTTTGAGCATTATAGCCTCCTTCACTTTACTGATTGCCTACGGGTTAGGATTTATGCAGGACTTTGGTAAGCGGGTAATACTAAAAATATCATAATTATTAATAATACATGTTCCATCCATTTTCGGTAACAGAAACGCTTAATATTGCGTGGCTTATTTTAAGAAAAAATATTGCAACCATAGCCGTGTATGCATTATTGGCTGTTATTCTTATTATCGGCTCCTTTTTTATTATTGATATTTTTATCGACTACAACATTATTATTGCCACCATTTGCGGCTTTGCATTGCTAATTGGTGTAAGCTTTATATTTCTGGGTTTTATTAAACTGGTTTTTCAGCTTATTGATAAAGAATATTACGATTTCGAGTTTAAAGATATCGTACCTAAACTACGTATGTTGTTGAGCTATATCATTTTGCTGGTTATAGTAAGTACGCTGGCAGTATTAATGGAAAACGCCGTTAAAAAGCTGGAAGAAGGCTTCTTACAGAACATTTTAGGCATTCTGGTAGGTATATTTTTCGAATTCTTTTTCCTTTTCTATTTCCCTATCTGCACTTGTTTTGTGGTTGATGATGAATGCGGCCCTTACGAATCGGTAGTGCAGAGTTATAGGTTAATAAAAGGCAATTTTTTTAAGTATTTCCTGTTATTTATCATTATTGAGGCAATGGTTTTTATAGGATCAATAACCGTAATTGGGATAGTATTTGTGGTGCCTTTTGTAAATATATTATTGGTAGTGGCTTATCGTAAGCTGGTTTACAGTCACCTTGATGTTGATGATGACATCACCGAAACGGTTTAACTTATGGGATTAAAAGCTGCATTAAGCAAACCTTTTGCCGCAATTGTTAACAGCCAACTCAATGTCCTCCGCAAAAACGCGGTTCAGCTGCAACAAAAAACATTCGAGTATCTGATCAGCCACGCTAAGAATACAGCATTCGGTAAAATGCATCGTTTTAATGAAATTAATAGCTACGCTGATTTTAAAAAGAATGTACCTGTTTATGATTATGAGGATTTGCGCGGCTATATTGACCGTGTAACACAGGGCGAAGAAAATGTACTTTGGCCGGGTAAACCTGCTTATCTGGCAAAAACATCAGGCACTACATCTGGTGTAAAGTACATTCCCATTTCAAAAGAAAGCATGCCCCAGCATATTAAGGCCGCGCGCAACGCCTTGTTGAGTTACATTTATGAAACCGGCAATGCCGATTTTGTCGATGGCAAGCTGATTTTCTTGCAGGGCAGTCCTATTCTTACTCAAAAAGCGGGGATCTCTGTTGGTCGTTTATCGGGTATAGTGGCGCATCATGTACCAGGTTATCTGCAAAAAAACAGGTTGCCCAGTTATGAAGTAAATTGCATGGACGATTGGGAGCAAAAAGTTGACGCCATTGTTGAAGAAACCAGGTATCAGGATATGCGCCTCATATCGGGCATACCGCCCTGGTGTCAAATGTATTTTGACCGGCTTTCTGCAGTATCTGGTGGTAAAAAAATAAAGGATATATTCCCCAACTTTAAGCTATATGTACATGGCGGCGTAAATTTTGAACCTTACCGCGCCCGTATGGAAGAGAGCATAGGCTTCGCTATCGACTCCATAGAAACTTACCCTGCATCCGAAGGCTTCATCGCTTTTCAGGATTCGCAAAAGGAAAAAGGGTTATTGCTGATGGTTGACTCAGGCATATTTTATGAATTTATACCAGCTGATGAGTTTTTTAATGATGAGCCAACCCGTATCAGCCTTAAAGATATTGAGCTCGATAAAAATTACGCGCTGATATTAAATACCAGCGCTGGCCTTTGGGGCTATAGTTTGGGCGATACCGTTAAGTTTGTATCAAAAAACCCTTACAAAATAGTAGTAACCGGGCGCATAAAACATTACATATCAGCTTTTGGCGAGCACGTAATAGGCGAAGAAGTTGAGCATGCCTTAATGAGCGTAGCCAACGATGAGGGAATTGATATAATAGAATTTACGGTGGCTCCGCAGGTAAATCCGCCGGCAGGGCAAACACCTTATCATGAATGGTTTGTTGAATTTGGGACACAGCCCGCAAACCTGGCAGAATTTGCCTTAAAAGTTGACAAGGCACTGCAAAAGAAAAATATTTACTATTTTGACCTCATTGAGGGTAACATTTTGCAACTTTTGATCATCCAAAGCCTTAAAAAGGATACCTTTATAAACTATATGAGATCGCAGGGTAAGCTGGGCGGCCAAAATAAGGTGCCCAGGTTATCAAACGACCGCAAAATAGCCGATGGGCTGCAGGAATACAAAATGTGAAGGCTGCACGGCGCACAAAACAAATTTGAGTAACAAATACATTGAGCAATAAAAAGAATATAGCGATACTGGGTTCAACGGGAAGTGTGGGAACCCAAACATTAGAGGTTATTGGCGGCAATGCCCATTTGTTTAATGTATTTTTAATTACGGCCAATTCTAACGCTTTTTTGCTGATTGAGCAGGCATTGAAGTTTTTGCCACAATATGTTATCATTTGTGATGAATCCAAATATGCGGAAGTTAAAGATGCGTTGTCAAAAACTGCTATAAAAGTATTGAGCGGTATCGGATCCATCAATGAAATGGTTACTCATCCGGATATTGATGTGGTATTAACGGCCATGGTTGGCTTTGCAGGTCTGGAACCTACAGTTGCCGCTATAAAAGCCGGAAAAGACATCGCGTTAGCCAATAAAGAAACACTGGTGGTTGCGGGCGAATTGATAACAGCGCTTGCCAAAAAACATCAGGTAAAAATACTTCCCGTTGATTCTGAACATTCTGCCATTTTTCAATGCCTTGTTGGCGAAGAAGATAATGCGGTTGAAAAAATCATTTTAACTGCATCAGGCGGTCCTTTCAGAGGAAAAACAATCCGCTTTTTAGAAAACGTAACCCGCGAAGATGCCCTTAAACATCCCAACTGGGTAATGGGTGCCAAAATCACTATTGATTCGGCATCATTAATGAACAAAGGACTAGAGGTGATTGAAGCTAAATGGCTGTTTGACGTTCATCCCGATCAAATTGATGTGATTGTTCATCCGCAATCTATTATACACTCAATGGTTCAATTTCAGGATGGATCAATCAAGGCTCAAATGGGGCTGCCCGATATGAAATTGCCTATTCAATATGCGCTTTCATATCCCGGCAGGATAAAAAACAATTTTAAACGTTTTGATTTTACCAGCTATCCCGAACTAAGCTTCGAAAAACCTGATCTTAACACTTTCCGTAATTTGGGTTTAGCCTTTGAAGCATTAAGGCAGGGAGGCAATATGCCCTGCATTATTAATGCGGCAAATGAGATAGCTGTGGCAGGATTTTTAAATAAAAGTGTTGGCTTTTTAGCCATGAGCGAAATAATTGAACAGTGCATGCAACAAATTCAGTTTGAAGCTAGTCCTGTTTTGGATGATTATTTGAATACCGATAAAGAAACGCGCATATTTGCGCAAAATTTAATAAAGAAAATGCCGTTAAAAGCATTGCAATTTTAATAATTAAAAACGAATGAGTATAGTGATAATGGTGGGCCAGTTGATACTGGGTCTTTCAATTTTGGTGATCTTGCACGAATTCGGGCACTTCATAGCCGCCCGCGCTTTCGGTATTAAGGTCGAAAAATTTTATCTTTTTTTTGATGCATGGGGCATTAGCCTGGTAAAATTTAATTATAAAGGGGTTGAGTATGGTATAGGCTGGCTGCCGCTTGGTGGCTACGTTAAAATTGCCGGTATGATTGATGAATCAATGGATACCGAACAATTAGCGGGACCGCCACAACCATGGGAGTTCCGTTCAAAACCGGCCTGGCAGCGCTTGATTGTAATGCTGGGTGGTATTACAGTAAACATTATATTGGGTATTTTTATTTTTTGGATATTGACCATTCGCTATGGCGAAAATTATATCCCTAATAATGAAATTAAATATGGCATAGTACCCGGCAAAATAGGTCTTAAAATAGGCCTTGAGCCTGGCGACCAAATCACCGCCATTAACGGGCAGCCTGTTGTTCGTTTTGAAGAACTTACCAGCACCAAAGTTATATTAGGCAATACCGATTTAACGGTGCAACGCAACAGTCAGACCCTGCACATAAAAGTTCCGGGTAATTTGATTAACGATCTGTCTGATGCGGGTGGGGTTGATCAGTTTATAAGCCGTATTCCCCGCTCAAAATTTAGTGTTGACTCTGTTTTCCCAAACAGCTATGCACAAAAAGCAGGCTTAGTTAAGGGTGACAGTATCACTGCTGTTAACGGTGTTAAAATTCAGTTTTTTGACCAGTTGCAAACTGAATTACAAAAATATGCTGATAAACAGGCGGTATTGGATGTAAAACGAAACAATGCAGTTAAACAGGTTACAACCGATGTTAACAAAGACGGTTTGCTGGGCACCAAAGACGGTAAACCCGGTATTGGTGCTAAATTTGATGAGCCTAAGGAAAAAACCCTTAAATACAGTTTCTTTGGTTCACTTCCGGTTGGAGCCAATAAGGCTATCGGTACCTTTACCGATAACGCCAAGGGATTGGGTAAGGTATTTAGTGGCGAAGTTAAGTTTAATAAGGCCGTGAGCGGCCCTGTTGCCATTGCCACTATGTTTGGCACACACATCGATTGGCTTCGTTTCTGGAGCCTGGTAGGCTTCCTGTCAATGGTATTGGCATTAACCAACCTATTACCTATACCGGCATTGGATGGTGGCCACGCACTTTTTCTAATTATTGAGATGATAAAAGGCAAACCACTAAGCGATAAGTTTTTGGAACGTGCACAAATAGTTGGCTTTGTGATATTAATTACCCTGATGGTATTTGTTTTTGGAAACGATATTGTTAAACAGGTAATGAAAAGATAAAAGATCAAAAGTGATAGAAACAGAAAAGGCTTCGGACAACCCGAAGCCTTTTCTGTTTTTGCTATTTAAACAATGATACTAAACTGAAGGATCAACAGATGTATTTGCATCGTTCTCAATATCTGTTACTGATTTTTCCTTTTTAAGTATAGCGGCGCCAATTAATGCTACGATAGCACCAAAAATCGGGATAACAAATAGTGTACCCACTGCGCCAAAAATAGCACCATATTTTTTTCCTAACTCCATTGATTGATCTATCTGATCGCTTGACATGCCTTTATCAACAAATGCCTGGCGTTGGCTCTCCATAGCCGTTTCCAAAACATGTGGACTTAATATACTTAAATAAATGTATATAAATATGGCTAACATAATACCTCCAAAAACCGAGTAAAGAAATCCGGTCAAAAAAGCATCGCCAAAACTGATAAAGCCGTCCAGTTTATTATCCCGGTACTCTTTTTGTGCCAGCAATAAAAAGGCAATAAAAGGAATATAACCTAAATATTTTACAGGCGAATTAGGATCGAGGTTCAATAACTGAATAATGTAAGTGATAACAATAGAGGTGATCAGGTAAATTACCGCCCATTTTACTGTAATGTTACTTGATGAAGGTTTTGAAGTTGCCATTGTGATTTGTGATTTTTGTTTTAATAAAATTAAGAATAATTTCGATTAACAAAATTTTATTTATCCCTTAGTCAAAATCCTATAAAACAAAAAGCACCTGTTGTAATCAACAGATGCTTTGTCTTAAAAAATTATAATATTTTACTGCGCCTGATAAACCGGCGGATCTTTTTTAAATAAAGAGCCAAATATCAGCGCGAACAAAAACACAAACAGTATAGATATTACAAAACCCTGTATAATGCTGCCAACGTTTGAATTTTGCTGCAATTCGAAATCCTTTTTCATTTCGGCTAGATCTTTATCAATTGATTTTTGATCTTCGCCTCTTTGTTTGGCAATGGTTGTTTTGGCGTTAATGGCTGCCAACTGTGTTTTTTGTATGCCTTGTGGCTCTATAACTTTATCAAAAATTATATCCTTACCAATAAACTGTAAAATATAAGCTGTTAAAAACATAATAAAAATACCAGTTGTTGCCTGTTTAAAGGTCCAGTATCCTCCTATTCTTTTACGGCCATTAAAACAAAGAAAAACCGTTATTACAATCGGAATAAACAGCGAAAACATGATAGGCGCGGCTACAAATAAGGCGGGCGACGTAATCATTTGTGTAATAAAATAATAAGAGAAAATACTAAGTGCCAACAAAATAACACCTAATATAATTCCGTATTTTAAAAAGTCATCTTTTATCTTTTGATCAATAGTCATTTTGTAAGTATAGTTTAGCTAAAGCTGATTAAAATTTCCAATACCGCCATATCAAAATCACGGGTAATGGCTTCGTCGGCTATAGCTTTTTTGTCCTGGTCAGATGGCCTGGTATTTTGAAAAAAGCACATCATCGGGTAAAACAATTCTTTCAACTCCGAATCTTCGGGCAGTTTTTCAGCAACCTTGCTTATTTCAGCTACGGCGCTTTCCATCAATACCTGGTGAGCAATTACCGGCTCGTAAATCCTGTATTCGTCCTGAAACTCGTCTTCATCAACCAATAAAAACTCTTTCAGGTAGTCTTCCAATCCGGGCTCAATACCTTCGTCCTGGCACTCGTTTAAGTAAAGCAGCAGGTTAAGCATTTCTGTTCCACGGTCAAGCGTGTCTTCTTCAATCTCCTCCCATTCTTCCGAATCAAGGTAATCTTCCTCCAGTTTCTTAATATCGGCACTAAAGAAATTGATCATCAGCAGGTCAAAGAAAACCTCGCGTAAAATCTCCAGTTGCGGATAGTCATCAAATACCTCGTCGAGCATGTCAACTTTGGTTAAAAAATCCTCTTCCGATGCAAATACTTCAGCAAAAACCGAAGTAAAGGGAGTAGCATCAAAGCTGCTGTATTTGGTAAAGGCGGCAAATGCGACTTTAACTGCGGTTTCAACTTTTGGGTCGATCATGGTTTAATGTTTTTATTTATACAGGTGATTGTTGTTCAGTGTTAACAGTACTTTCCCTTTTAAATGCTGCCCAATAAAAGGCGAGTTATAAGACTTTGAGCGGTTATTGTTTTTGGTATAATCCCATCCGGCTTCGGTATCAAAAAGCACCAGGTTGGCTGCCTGCCCTTCGGCAATTACCGGTATATCAATATTCAATATTACGCGCGGACTAATTGCCAATTTTTCCACTATCAGGTTAATATCCAGTCCGGTTTTTAAAGCCAGTGAAAGGGTAGTTTGCAGCCCAATTATACCAAACTCGGCCACTTCAAACTCTACATCTTTAAATTCAACCTCGTGAGGAGTATGTTGTGATACGATGGCATCTATAGTACCATCTTTTAAACCATTTAGCAGGGCGTTTACATCATCGCGTGTACGTAGCGGTGGTTTTACTTTATAAAGGCTGTCGAAGCCTAAAAGCGCTTCGTCGGTTAATACCAGGTGATGAACAGCCACATCGCAGGTCACTTCAATACCCTTACGTTTAGCCTCGCGTATCAGCTCAACCGAGCGGGTGGTTGAAATGGTACTAAAGTGAATTTTTGAACCTGTGTATTCTGCCAGGTAAAGGTCGCGCGCTATCATTAACTCTTCCGCCAGCGGCGGGATGCCTTTCATACCCAGCAAAGTACTTACCTCGCCTTCGTTTACTTTGGCTTTGCCTGCTATAGCCGTATCTTCGGGATACGAAAACACCAGGGCATCAAATCCCTGGGCGTAAAGCAATGCGCGTTCCATTAAGCCGGCATCCTGTACGGGTCTATTACCATCAGTAAAAGCTTTAGCACCGCTCAGGTACATGTCGTACATTTCGGCAAGGTCCTTGCCTTCGCGTTTGTATGATATGGCACCCAATGGATATACATCAACCAGATTTTTTGTAGCGCGATTTAGCAAATATTCAATTTCGGCTTTGGAGTGTACCGGCGGTACAGTGTTTGGCATTAGCGCTATGCCCGTAAAGCCACCCGCAGCAGCCGCTTTTGTCCCGGTATACAGATCCTCTTTTGTTTCGAGACCTAGCTCGCCGATGTTACAGTTTAAATCAAAAAATCCAGGCGATATAAATTTACCCTCCGCATCAATCACATCAACATCAGCTTCAATATTTGCAGCTATTTGGCTGATAACGCCTTTTTCAATTAAAACGTCAACAACTTGTTGATTAAAGGGCGAGTTAGGATCAATTATTTTGGCAGATTTTATAAGCAAATTCATTTACGCTGCTTTAAAAGGTGGGTATTTTATTCATTTAAACCGGTTGTGAAACACGTTTCTGATCAGTTTTAAAATACCTGATCAGCAATATTTCTATGCCCAGACAAATCAATGCCAAAATTATACAAAGTTTCCATAATTGTAAGCCGAAATTTGTTTCTGTTACAGCGCCCTTTAATGAAGCTTTTCCGCTCTCTATAACCGCACCTGCTCCGGGCACCAGTTTGCCCAATTCGGCGGCGCTCAGATAGCTCAAATCCGATTCGCTCCGGTTGTCATTAAAGGCGATAACAGCAATGGTACTATCCTGTTTTTTAAGATCATACAATCCGGTATCATGCAGTTGATCGGCCACAAAAAGCAGTGTACTACCCTCCTGCTGACGGGTATCAGGTATGATGCTTTGATTGGCTTTAACCAGCTTTAATATCTGCTTATCATTGGTCTGTACCGGCGGTATTTCAATGGTTTCATCTTTGCCCAGGGTATAAAACAAAGGCTGATCATGCCCGCTCAGCAGCGCAATCCTGAACATAATGGGTACAAAAAGGGCGTGGCGTGGCAGGTTACTAAAGTCATCATTCAAGGTAACGGCCGATACATAAACCTTTCCTTTTCCGCTGGCAAAGCCCGTCCACAACGGTTGCCGGCCAGGTATGGTCATCAGGTTTTCGGAGCGACTGCCTGCCGAGCCACTTAACTGATAATATTTTTTTACTACCGGCAAATCGGGGTTTTGTGGAAAGCTATCGAAGATATTTTTAAAAACAGCATTTTGCAAATTCAGGCCATCAACCTTAACATTTGCGATTATTAGCTTTTCGGGATAAGCTGCATTCATCGGCTCCAAAAAAGAGCGGTAACTATTCAGATCGGCTTCCGGTGATGGGAAAACCAGCAAGGTACCGCCTTTAGCCACGTAAGTTTTTAGCTGTTGCGATAGTCCCGTTGATATGGCATTAACATCGCTCAGCACAACCAACGGATAGGTGTTTAATGAGGCATAATCCACATTACCATCGGGCACGCGATTGGCGGCGAAAAAAGCATCGGACGCAAAAACAGCTTTCAGGTAAGGGTTAACAATGCCGCCGTCAATTAACAGTACCGGCATTTGTTGTTTTACGTTAAATGCAAAATAAAATTGATTGTCGAATGTAACTGGGTTGTCCTGCAAGGTAATCTGGGCGCGCTGCCAGCCAGCTTGCAAGCCCGAAAATGACAGTGTATCGTACTGTACGGAACGGGGATTTACCGTATAACTGCCCAGCGCCTTTTGCTGACCGTTGATAAGCAACTTCAACGGTATTTTTTCGGCAGTTTCATCAGCATAGTTGTGTAATCGAATCACCAACTTTTCGCTTTCGCCAGGGCGATGTATGGCGCTAAGCAGCTGAACAGAATCAACAGCTACGTTGGGCAATTTACTGGCCTTCAACTGCACCAGGCTGATACGTACTCCAGTGTCTGCTTTTACAGGCTGTAGTGGCGCCATGTTTTTCTGAAAGTCAGAAATCACGTAAACCGATTTAATACCTTCCCTTTGCATATCCAGCAAGCTTTGTTGCCTGTTGATGATCTGCTGCAGGTTACGGCTCTGTGCACTTATTTTTACGGCATCAACCGCATCGTTAAACTCATCTCTGTTTAACAGGCGCTGGTGCTTACCCTCAAAATCCTGGGTAAGGAGCTGAAACTTGTCGTTTATGTTATAGGCCGATGCAATTTCTTTTGCACGACGTTTAGCTTCATCCAACAATGAGCCTTCGCTGTTAAGCGTTTGCATAGAGTACGAATTATCAACAAAGACGCTTATTGCTTGCTGTTTACCTGCACTGGCGGCACTTTGACCGGGGATGTAAGGCCTGGCAAAGGCAAACACCAAAAATGCTAATGCAAGCATTCTGCTAGCTAAAATAAGGCGTTCTTTAAGGTTTTTGCGTGATGATTGCTGCTCCTGTATCTCCTTTAAAAATTGCACATTGCTGAAATACACTTGCTGATATCTGCGGAAATTAAACAGATGAATAAGTACGGGTATAGCCAGGAAAAGTAATGCAAAAAGAAAAGCAGGATATAAAAAATGCATACTGATTAATGTGCAGATATGTATATGTGCAAATGTGCAAATTAATGCGTGAATAAACAGAAAGCAAAAGGGGTAAAAACGAATTTTAATTACAAGGCTTGTTATTGTAAAACATAATTAAATTAATCCGATCATCGGCTCTTTAAAAGCAATTAACAATGGATTACAGAAGAAACGGGAGTAATTAATACAAAGAAAATAGTGAGAAAGTAGGTTAGGCAACTTTTTTACCCTTCTCCTAGATGTCATTCGAGTGATAACGAGAAATCTTCTGCGATCTGCTATACAAACTATGCAAAACGGCTATGCACACGTTAATTCACGGCGCAAAAGATTTCTCCTCGGTACCCTCGTTCGAAATGACAATGGTGGCGGTTTATTACACAATCATAACGATCCTCTACTCTCCATCATTATTGGTTTCAGCATCGGCATCGCTGGTATGATGGTGCTTTTTGTGCTTCTTTTTATGTTTTGTTTCTGTAGCAGCTTTTTTTGCTTTTTTGACGGCCTCACTTGTTTTAGGTGTTACTGCCGCCGGTGTTGCATTGCCTTTTGCCGTGCCTTGGCCCGCTTTTGTAGACGTCGAATCCGTGCTCAGCTGTTTTACGGTGAAGCCGTTGTCGCGCAAGCCGTATTGTAGTAGACGTTTTTGTCCACTGGGTTTGGCGTCTTTGCCGCTGCCGTTGTAAATGGGGAACTCGCGCATCAGGGCGCCATCTTTAATATAAAAATTATCTTCGCCGCGATAGCCTTGGCGCTGTTTTTGGTTTAACCGGGGAAAATCAAGCTTTTGAGCCTTGCCATTGCTAAATTCAAAAGCGTACATATTGGTATAGTTAAGCGTGTCTTTCCCTTTGGCCTGAATTATTATTTCGGGGTTACCATCCAAATCCATATCGGAGTTGTACACGTCAACAATGCTGCCATCCAAATCACCAGTTGTGGTGGTATATTTTGCACCGGCCGAGTCGGAGTGCAATATTTCAAACGAGCCAATAGTTGATGATCCTCGCCCCCAGCTCAATATATCATAATCCTGACCGGGAGAAACTTCCACCAGCTTATGGTATCTAAAAGGATCCATCACCACAGGTTTTTTAGTTATAGTAGTGGCTGCGCCGGTTGGCTTATCATCATTACTGCAACTTGTAATAAATGTGCAGCCCATCAGCATAAAAATATAAAACCCCAGTTGTTTTTTCATTTAATGATTTAATTAAACAGAGTATCGGGTGTAAGCTCACCTTTTGGTTTGCCCGGCAGGGTCAAAAACACCCGCAAGCTGCCCGCATTACCTGTGTCAAAATACTTAACGGTTATTTTATGATAACCTTTTAATAGCGGAACCGCCCCGCCCTGATCAAAAATGCCGTGCTTACCATCGTTATCAACAACAGGTTGACCATCTATCAATAAAGCTGAGCCATTTGCCGATGAAGTAGTGAAGCCATAAACACCGTCACTATCAATACGGATAAAACCGTTGTATATTACGCCAAAGCCCTTTATATTTTTTTTGAAGGCCGATGTTGTAAAAGTTTGGGTAGTGCCGGTGTCAATAGAAGCGGCTTCATCATTTAACTGTGTCACGCTGGTAAAATCGCCGCTAAACAGTTCATATTTCAATCCTCTACCCGTTCCCTGGTAGTTTACGGATGCAAGGGGCGATTTGTTATACATAATCGCGTGGGTGATCTGACTTCTTTTGCCAGATTGCGTGATTACTATAGTTTTTAACTCGCGATACTGATCCTGCGGCACATCATAAGTCATCGGAATAGTAAAAGGCATATCTGTTAATCCGGGGTCGTAACCATCAATGGTATAATAAACCGTTGCACCTGCTACCGACGGTTTTAAGTTTACATTTAAAGTCGAACCAAACAAAATAGTATCAACTCCGCCAATTGCTGTTGGCACGTGGTAATTGAATTTGGCATCATCCAGCTTACCCAGATGACCTGGCAACCTTGTATTAGCGAAATCATTATAATTTTTATTAGCCAACGGCGACCATGCTACTTCTGACAAAGCCAAAATACGCGGCAACACCATGTATTCAACCTTACTTTCAGTTGGGATATATTCTGTCCACAAATTGGCTTGTACACCAACAATATACTTTTGCTGATCAGGTGTTAAAACCGAAGGAATAGGATTATAGCTGTATATTTTAGTCAAAGGCTCGTTACCGCCGATACTCAATGGTTCATTTTTACCCTGTGCGTGATCAATGTACAAACCGCCGCTGCCCGGGGTCATAATCACGTTATGGTTTTGTTGTGCTGCCGCGATGCCGCCTGATTCACCCCTCCAGCTCATTACCGTGGCATTTGGCGATAAACCACCTTCCAAAATCTCATCCCAGCCAATAATGCTGCGGCCTTTGGAATTCACGAATTTCTCCATGCGCTGTATGAAGTAGCTTTGTAACTTATCTTCCTTGCTACTGGTTTTATCGTCTTTAAGGCCTAGCTTTTTAATCAGTTTCTGGCAATATTCCGATTTCTTCCATACATCTTTCGGTGCCTCATCACCACCAACGTGAATATATTTGCTTGGGAACAAATCCATCACCTCGGTTAAAACATCTTGTAAAAAGGCAAATGTTTTGTCAGATGGGCAATAGATATCATGGAATACGCCCCATGTTTCAGCCACTTTATAGGTTTGTGACGGGTCGCAGCTTAACTCCGGATAAGCAGCCAAAGCAGCTTGTGAGTGGCCGGGCATTTCAATTTCGGGTACTACGTTAATGTACCTGTCGGCAGCGTATTTTACTACTTCGCGAATTTGATCTTGCGTATAATAACCACCATATGGGGTATTGTCGTACTGCTGCGGTGTACGGTCATGATAGTTGCCTATAACTGTTTGAGCGCGCTGACTGGCAATTTGGGTTAGTTTTGGATATTTTTTTATTTCGATGCGCCATCCCTGGTCATCGGTTAAATGCCAGTGAAAGTTGTTAAGCTTATAGGCAGCCATCAGGTCGATATATTTTTTCACAAACTCAACCGAGAAAAAGTGGCGGCATACATCCAGCATCAAACCGCGATAACCGAAGCGGGGATAATCCTCAATCTGCACGCAAGGCAGGTTAACGGTTGCTGCCCGATTAGCTGGCATAAGCTGTATAAGCGTTTGGATGCCATAAAACAAACCCGCACCCTTGCCAGCTATAATTATTTGCTGCGGCGAAATAGTTAAGCGATAGCCATCAGCTGGCAAGTCATCGGTACCTGCCGAAGTAAGCACCACACTGTTTGCGGTTGCAGCCCCGTTATTTTGTTTAAGCTGCACATGCAGCATAGTTTTGTTTTGAATATAATCCGTTAAAAAAATTACCGCCTTGTTGGTAATCGTATCGGCAAGCAGAACAGTTTGCTGACTTAAAACAAACTCGCCCTGACCTTTTTTTAGGGACACGGGAGCCGGAATAATGCCCATATTAGGGTCATTGTCCTGTGCGTTGGCCATACCAGTACAAACTGCCATGATTACGCAAAGCGGATAAAAAATCTTTTTAAACATAAAATGAGGGTAACGGTGTTAAATTCAAGGCCGTGAAGTTAACAGAATTTAGAAAAAAACAATATTTACGGACGTAAAAAATCTGTGTCAAATAAAAAAGCCACCGGGTTAAACATCCCGGTGGCTATTATTATTTCTTTGCTTCGGCAACAGCTTCAGCAGGCTTATCTTTTTTCAGATCATGCGGTCTTCTTTTCCCGTAAGACCCCATTGCAATTTTGCCTTTTCGTGTTTTCTTATCGCCTTTTCCCATGATTATTAAATTGTTTATTGGTTAACAATATCAATAATACGAAAAAAGGAGTAAACTATTACTTTAAACAGAGTTTTTCAGATGGTCTGGACTATGATTCTTAAAATGTCTAAACCATGATTCTTAGGATTGAAGGATTTTATGAGTCATACTAATCTCCAATCCCTAACCACTAATCACCAAACTTAAGCTGTTACCACGTGCTCTTTAGCAGCCAAATAGCGTTCTGCATCAATAGCCGCCATACAGCCGGTACCTGCAGCGGTTACAGCCTGGCGATAAATGTGATCCTGGGCATCGCCGCAGCAAAACACACCTTCAATATTGGTAGTGGTTGATCCCGGTGTGGTTTTGATGTAGCCGGTTTCGTCCATGTGAATCCAGCCCTTAAAAATATCGGTATTAGGTTTATGGCCTATTGCCACAAAAAAGCCGGTAATATCTAAAGTTTTGGTTTCGTTTGTTTTATTGTTAATAACTGTTACGCCTGTAACGCTTTGGCCATCGCCTACAATTTCTTTGGTTTCGGTATTATACAGCAACTCAATGTTAGGTGTATTTAATACTCGGTTCGCCATTGCTTTCGATGCCCTGAACTCATCGCGACGAACTATCATGTATACTTTACGGCAAAGTTTTGCCAAATAGGTTGCTTCTTCAGCTGCAGTATCGCCTGCGCCTACAATGGCTACGTCCTGGCCTTTAAAGAAAAAGCCGTCGCAAACGGCACATGCAGAAACGCCAAAGCCACTGTATTTTTGTTCAGAATCAAGTCCCAACCATTTTGCGGATGCTCCGGTTGAAATAATAACCGTATCGGCTAATATGGTTTTTACCTCATCAACTACTACTTTATGCGGCAAGCTCGAAAAATCAACCGAACTTACGTAGCCGTAACGAATGTCGGTACCCAGGCGTTCAGCTTGCTTACGGAAATCTTCCATCATTTCGGGACCCATAATACCGTTCGGATAGCCGGGATAGTTTTCTACCTCGGTAGTTTGTGTAAGCTGTCCGCCTGCTAATAGGCCAGTGTACATAACCGGCTTTAAATCAGCACGTGAAGCATAAATAGCAGCCGTATACCCGGCAGGGCCCGATCCAATGATCAGACATTTAACGTGTTCGTTTTCTTGAGACATCAGTGTTTTAATTTTAGCACAAATTTAACAAAATGGCTGTGATTATTGGTCAATTGGTGGTAAAGTTATGTCAGGGTAAACCAAGCGACAAGGAGGGTGTCATGTTGAGGCACTCGAAACATGCGCGCAAAGGCCATATACGTGCTGCATTCGCGCTAATGCATTGGCGTATTCCTCACGCGCACCCTTCGATTGCCTCCGGGTGACATCCCTTTATTTAGCATCATTTTTTCTTAGAGATAATTCAGGAAGCAGATGCCAGTTATTATTTATTATTGCCTCTTTTTTCTTTCGACTCCATCCTTTAACCTGCTTTTCGAAAGCAATGGCTTGGTTAACATCATTAAAAGGCTCACAAAAAGTTAATTTCAAGGGTCTTCTTGTAAAAGTATAAGATTTAGGGTCTAAGCCATTTTCATGTTCATACATTCTCCTATCAATATCATTGGTTACGCCTGTATAGTAAGAATTATCCTTGCAATACAATATGTATACAAAATATTGTTTCATTGAACTGTGTCTTTAAAAATTATTATTGCACTCTGGGGTGTACAAAAAGTAGGCGGCGAGGCCTTTGCGCACATGCTTCGAGTGCCTCAGCATGACACCCCTCTTTTGACCCCTTAAATACCTAATCTTCAATAATTAATCTCTAACCTCCAATAAACCATCACTTCCCCGTATTCGCTTTCAGCACCCTTAAAAAGTTACCGCTCAGTATTTTATCAATATCCTTTTCGGTATAGCCTAATTTTAAAAGTTCAGCGGTTATTTTGGGATAATCGGTTACATCATCCATTCCTAAAGGATATGATGGAGCGCCGTCAAAGTCAGAGCCGATGCCTACGTGGTCAACACCGATCAGTTTGGCAATATAATCGATATGTTTAATCAGCAGGCTTAATGGTGGGCGCATGAGATCTGCCTCTGATTTGTAAATATTACAGAGCCTGTCGGCAGCCAAATCTTCGTCATTGTAAATTTTGGTAAGCGAGTCCAGCTCGGTTTTGTGGACAGCTAAAAAGTGATCATATTTTTTGAAGAAACTACTATCAACAAAGCCGCTGAAAAAGTTTACAAATACCACTCCCCCGTTTTTGGCAAGTGCCTTTAACTGATCATCCTTTAAATTACGGCGGAAAGGGTCAATGCTATAGGCACAGCTGTGTGAAGCTATTACGGGCTTGGTAGTGGTAGCCAGCACATCATAAAATGTTTGCTCGCCGGGGTGCGAAAGATCAATCATTACACCCAGCTCGTTCATACGGCGTACTATTTGCTTGCCATAATCGGTAAGGCCAATATGTTTTAAGCTATCGCGACGGGTGGTTTCATCTGCTGCCGAAGTTGCCCATGACGTGCTGTTGTTCCAGGTAAGGGTTAGATAGCACATGCCACGTTTGGCCAGGCTGTCCAGATAATCTATACGGTCTTCAATCATGTGGCCACCCTCTACTCCTATCAGCGCCGCCATTTTCTTTTCTTTTACTGCCTTTTGCAGTTCTGCTGCATTACGAACTAAGGTAATCTTATCAGGATAGCGGGCAATGAGTGCGTAAAGGGAATCAATTTCGCGATTTGCAAACTTAAAAGCGGTGCCTTTGCCATATTGGGGCCCGCACCAGATAGAAAAAACCTGCGCATCCAATCCGCCTTGTTTGGCACGCACCAAATCGAAATTACTTACATCTTTGGGTTGCAGTTTACCGATATCAAAGCCTTCTATCACTTCGTTTGATAGTACATCGTTATGGGTATCAACCAAAATGGCGCGTTGATGAATTTCACCAGGAGTTTGGGCAATGGCTTTTATAGTAAGTAGCAGCGGGAGTAGCAGTAGCAGTTTTTTCATGGATGGAAGATAGGAAATTTCGACAATACAATATACTGCCAAAGCCTGTGTATTCAAAAGCATTTACCATACACGTTGGTGACAACACCAACATGAGCAGAGCCATTACTTAAAACTTGAACGACTGATTTACAAACGGATGTAAATATTGAACAATAGCACCTATTATAAAAAGCACTCCCAGTATCATTATCATTGGGCCCAGCAGCTTGGCATTTCCATTATCGATAATAAATTTCTTGTTATCATTCGGATCGTATATAATTTTGACACTTTCCCCTACTTTATACGGACAAGGACGGCTGCTAAGACCATAACGTTCTGTTATCCATTCCTTTTCCTGGGTAGTAAATCTAATAACGGGATAATAATTAGCAACGCCGTCTGTAGGTGTTGTATATTCACTTTCAATACTAAAGACTATACCTTCTGTTTTAATTCCTGATTGAATAAGACGTTCATATTCTGTAAACTTAAAATTGCCCCAAATAATCAGTACAATTCCAATCAGAATAAAGATGAGAAGATCTATAATTTCATTTGTCATGATAAGATTTTGGAATAAATATAAGACGAAAGTTCGTTAAATACGCATACAATGCAGGCGTAAATATCCTATAGGGTGCCGAAATAAATTCGGCATGACGTGTTGGGATTAACCTCTGTTCTCCAACCACCACTCACTAATCTCCAACCTCTAATCTCCATTCTCTAACCTCTAATCTCTTTTCACCAACCTCTAATCACTAAACTAAGTCTGTATTATCCCCACATTGAAAGCTTTTTCAATGGGTGCATGGTTGGCGGCTTCTATGCCCATGGAGATTACTTTGCGGGTTTCCAGCGGGTCAATAATACCATCAACCCAAAGCCTGGCTGAGGCATAATATGGGGTGGTTTGTGCATTGTAGCGGTCGGTGGTTTGTTTTAACAGTTCGGCTTCTTTTTGAGCATCAACATCCTGACCTTTGGCTTTTAGTCCGGCGGCCTGTATTTGCACCAGGGTTTTGGCGGCTGATGCGCCCCCCATTACCGCAATTTTGGCCGACGACCAGGCATAAATTAACCTTGGATCATATGCTTTGCCGCACATAGCATAGTTGCCCGCCCCATATGAGTTACCGACAACAATAGTAAACTTAGGCACTACAGAATTGGCAACGGCATTTACCATTTTGGCGCCGTCCTTAATAATGCCCCCATGCTCGGCCCTGCTACCCACCATAAAACCGGTAACATCCTGCAAAAACACCAGCGGAATTTTCTTTTGGTTACAGTTCATAATAAACCGGGTAGCTTTATCGGCCGAGTCGGAATAAATCACCCCGCCAAATTGCATCTCCCCTTTTTTTGATTTGATTACCTTACGCTCATTGGCAACAACGCCCACGGCCCAGCCATCAATACGACCGAGACCGCAGATGATAGATTGGCCGTAGCCGGCCTTATATTCCTCAAATTCGGAGTTATCCAGCAGGCGCAAAACAATATCCATCATATCATAGGCCTTTTCGCGGTTATCAGGCAGCAGGCCGTAAATATCCTTTTCGTTTAGTTTAGGGGTCGATGCTTTGATTCTGTCGAACCCAGCCTTGGGAAAATCGCCGATCATGCTCATAATATTCCGGATAGAATCAAGACAAGCCTGGTCATTAGGGTGTTTATAATCCGTTACACCCGAAATTTCGCATTGAGTAGTAGCACCGCCCAGGGTTTCATTATCTACATCTTCGCCTATGGCCGATTTAACCAAATATGATCCCGCCAGGAAAACAGAACCTGTACCTTCAACAATCATGGCCTCGTCACTCATAATAGGTAAATAAGCACCACCCGCAACGCACGATCCCATAATGGCTGAGATTTGAACAATCCCCATACTGCTCATAATGGCATTATTGCGAAAGATGCGACCAAAATGTTCTTTATCCGGAAAAATCTCATCCTGCAAAGGCAAATAAACACCAGCGGAATCAACCAGGTAGATGATAGGCAGCCGGTTTTCCATGGATATTTCCTGTGCCCGCAGGTTCTTTTTAGCGGTGATGGGGAACCATGCACCCGCCTTCACAGTGGCATCATTTGCCACTACCACACATTGTCGGCCAGATACATAACCGATGCCACACACTACCCCACCAGACGGACAACCGCCATGCTCAGTGTACATGTCTTCGCCGGCAAAGGCGCCGACTTCCAGCCAGGGTTTATCTTTATCTAACAAATAAGCAACACGCTCGCGGGCCAGCATTTTGCCTTTTTCCTTTTGTTTAGCAGCTGCCTTTTCGCCACCGCCGGCATATACTTTTTTAAGTTTGGTTTTTAGCTCGTAAACAAGCTGCTTGTTGATATCCTCGTTTTTATTAAAGTCGATGTCCATAGGAGTTTTAGTAGGTAGGTTTTTAATTATTGGATGCCCGTTTTTTTAAACGGCTGCACAGCTATAATCTTATCGTCGTCATCAAACAGTATGTTGAGTATATCCAATGCCTGTTTGGCAGTGTCGGTACGTCTCACGTATCTCAAGCTGGTATAAAATCTACCTGATACAGCCACCTGTTTGCCGTTTGGATCCAGCTGCCACGTCTCGCTTTGAATTGCTTCTTTTAACTTATCAAATTGCTCATCGTTAACGCGGGCGGCAACTTTTGGGGCTATAAATTTTCTGGAATCATCAAAATCGCCCATAAAAAGGCCCTTTAAAAATAATTGAACCTTATCATCAAGTTGTTGTGTTTTATCTCTCGATAGAGCCTGCGGGCCACGTTCGATGGATGGCGTTCTTACAAATACTCTTATGGTATGCGTTGGCAATACCCTAATATTACGCATAACCGAGTGCTTGTTTGACAATACAACATAAGCTTCTACATAAGCGGCGTCATTTGTCCACCAATCGGCCTGCCGTAAATAGTCTTTCTCAATTAACGAACTATCCTTCAGGTTACCGTCAGTTTGGCTTTTTCCATATTTGGCAGTAATCTGGGCAACTAATTCATTATACTTATTAAAATAGTATCTCATTTGCTCCTTTGCCATCACAGCCGTACTGGTATCCTGCCACTCGTACAAAATATAATCAATTGTTGAATCTTTTTTAAAGGTGTAATAGTAAATCAGTAAATCGGGCAGGTTTGGTTGTTTTCGCCGATAAATTACAGGTTGATTAACATCGAAAGGGTTTATATAGAGACCTTTGTTTTTTAAAAGCTTGCTTTTATTTTGATTTTCAATAGCTTTAAAAAAAGCCATTTTCTTATTCTTTATATCTAAATTGATTTGAGCCATTAACCATACCGGGCAGCAGAATAAAACCGATAGGAACAGCAATTTTTTCATCGTATAAATATATTGTTATTTATTCAGGTCGCCGTTTTTTGGGGGATGTCATTTTTACAATAGTCTGTCCCTTAATTAGTTTTTTTGCGGGCTTCAACCTCGATACTGCGTTTTCATGAGCCGATTGCATTAACTGGCGCATATACTCTTCGGGGAAATCAGTTTTGTCTGTTACCCTGATGTAGCGATATAAACTGCCATCGCCAATTAGTATTTTATCCGGATCATCAATTTCTGTCCCCCTGTTAAAACCAAAGTTTATGTGACCACTATAAATGGCTATTCCACAAAAAGCATCACCAGCCTTATCTGTTAACGACCAGCCCAGCGCCAGGGCATTGTAATTATCGTAAATAAGTTCGTTAGTCTCCGGATAAAGGTCCCAAATAAATTCGCGCAGCCCCAATGCAGCGGCTTTTACCTTATCCGGAAAAGGTAGCAAAAATTTAATCAGATCGGCGAGGTTTTCTTTGCTCAATTTGTTACTTTGCTCAAAATTTACAATACAGTTATGTTTACTGTATCTTATGTTTTAAATATAGCGTATAAAACCGCTAAAGCGTGAATATTAATATGGAAAAACTTTAAGTTCTAAATATTTAAACACCCCTTAATTAAAATTTAGAAACCCCAATATATGAAGATAAGAACCCCTAAAACAATGGATGACCTCCTGATTAAAAAGAGGTATAATGTTTTGGAAGTAGGCGGCGGCAATCACCCGGATAAAAGAGCTCATGTTGTTGTAGATAAATATGTTGAAGATAACACCCACCGCTCGGGCGACTTAAAAGTATTAAAAAATCAAAAATTCTTACAAGCCGATGGCGAACACCTGCCATTTAAAGACCAGGAATTTGACTATGTAATTTGCAGGCACGTACTGGAGCATGTTGACAACCCAATTCAGTTTGTTAAAGAACAAGCTCGCGTAGCCAAACGCGGCTATATGGAAACGCCATCGCTTTTAGGCGAATACATTGCCCCCAAAGAATCGCACAGGTGGCTGATACAGGATATTGATAATAAGCTGGTTTTGTATGATAAAGAAGTTTTGGGCTTTAAACCCTGGATGGATTTTGGCGAGGTATTTTTATACTATTTGCCGAAAACATCAATAGGTTTTAAAATTCTAGAGCGCACACATGCCTCTATCATCACCGTAAACTACGAGTGGGAAGATGAAATTGAAATACTGGTAAATCCACAGGACGAATATTATTTAAACCATTTTATTAAGCCCTGGGACGAAAGCATTTGCGACAAACTACTCATAAAAAGAAGCTATGGCCGTGAAATTATAGCCACCATGAGCGCCATGTTTGATATTATGCGATCAGTTGCTAAAAGCAAGCTGATTAAAAGCAATTCATAAACTAAGTATTAAGCAATACTTTTACAGTAACTAACAGCTGCCCGGCATGCCTCGTGGTATGCTCGGCAGCATGTACATAAAGCCCCATAACGGTTGAAGGCAGCTTATCCCTCCCCACTACCCGGTATTCCGTTAATGTTTCTGCACCTGCCCCGCTTAATTGCGTAAGCGCATCATCAATCTGCTTATTAAATTGTTCGAGCAAAATACGGGTACTATGGCTAGCCAGTTTACTTTCAGCAGCTAATGCATCCAGTTGTTGTTTACTAAGTTGTTCGCCGCGAGCATAAGTAAAAAGTCGGTTAATAACCCCTGCCAAATGCTGTAAATGAAAACCCGGCGATGCCACGCCGGCAACCTTTTCCCATAACAATTCATCCGGATAATTTAACATCAACTCATTGATCTCTTCGCGGGCCTGCAATAACGCATGTGCCACAGGTTGCAATAAAGCAGGCATATTATCCAACGGGCCACGGAGCCACACTTCGGGTTTATTATTCATATTTTCTGAAAAAACCGATTATTTCTTAATTCCGCAATCGACATTCCGACTTCCGAAATCATTTAACTGCATCCAGCTTACCCTTCAGTTCGTCGTGATTAAGGGTTTGGGGCAAATTGTAAACTTGTTTTACCCTGTCGTGTGTGTTATCGGTCCATAGCCAGCTTGTCCACACCATAAACCAAACCCATTGGGGCTGCACTTTTAATATTTCGGGTTTAGGTAATTCGCCGGTTTCGGTAAGGGCGATAGGCTTGCCATTGGCCACTTTTAATAATGATTCGTAATCGCTTTGCTCATAGTCAAAATGGTACACATCGGCACCCAAAACATCCACATATTTTGCACCGGGATAATAGTCCTGATAGGCATAAGCTTCATCAAACGGAATATCGCGCAGACCATTAGCTCCCCAAACCCAAATCAGGTTGTTAAGGTGGTGGTAGTTAGTAAACCGGTCGTACATCATTTTCCAAAGCTTAACAATACCATTTTCGCCCTTTTTATTCCCCCACCAAAACCAAACACCATTCATTTCGTGGTATGGGCGCCACAAAACGGGTACTCTTGCCTCCTGCAACTGTTTTAAATAGCCGGCAATAATATCTATCTGGGCCAGCCATTTTTTATTCAGATCAGTTCCGGGTGTTACTAACTGGTTCCAATCGGCATCGCTCATTTTGGCGATTACATTTTTTGAAAACTCATAGGGTGGGTTATCGGTAGGCTTTCCCTCATGCCACATCAGGGTAACCAGGTATCCCTCTTGCCATTTTTTTGTGGCCTCGGCAACAATCTGCGGACCCAAGTCCTTATCGCCCCAATTAATGAAATCGCTGCCCCATACTGCCGGGTATTTGCCGGTTATTTGTTTAGCACTATCCGAAAAGGTATTTAAATCGCTATTGTAATTTTGCTGCCCCGATAGAATGTTTTTTCCTTTTATATCATACAAAAGCTGTAAAACTTTTTTTACTTCGGCGCTGGCATTTGGGTTCACCGGAGCGTAATTTTGCGCGCTTGCAGCAAGGCTAAAAATTATTATCAAAAAAAATAAAAGAAATCTTTTTACTGGCATACTATTAGCTTTAAAATACAATAAAACGCTTTACAACACATCTGGACTTGTTCCAAATTTAACGAAAATCTTACATCAACTTGTAGTATTTAATTTGCCAATAATTGTTATCTTTAATCCGATTAACTACTATGACTAAACTTACACCGGTAAAAAAAGTTACCGTATCACTACTAATACTTCTGCTATCTGCCTTTGTCCTTACCCTTCATAGCTGTAAAAAGAAACGCTCAGAAATGGCCAGTGTGTTGTTTAAAAAAACACATAACAAGGTTTTTCAGGATTTTGAACCTGATAGTTTTGCTGTAGTTTTTAAAAAGACGCTCACTAACCGGAAGCTGAAAATTAAACATGCTGATTTAATACTGGCCCATTACGAAAAGAATAATTACCAGCCAGAGTTTGTATTGAATCATTTATTTAACGGCGACCTTTATATTGCCGACGGTTATTTTATGAATGCCGATGAGCATGGGCTGGATGCCAAGCTTTTTCAGGCAGAGCAGTTAAAGAACATGCTTAATCGGTTTACTGCAAAAAATGGTGTTAGAACCCTTAATGAGGCCTATCAGCAAATGGCAGCCATAGAGCTTACCGCCGCAAACTCCATCATCAACTATAGTAACGCCCTGCAATATGGTGTTATAAACCCTAAAGTTATTTTTCAGCGGTACTTTGTGGCTACCAAACGGCCCGATAGTTTATCGATGATTAAAATTTTTGATATTAAGAACATGAAGTTGTATATGGATACTATACAACCTAAAGATACACAATACGTTGCCCTACAAAATGCACTCAAAGCCGGATTTGCGGCACAAGGGCTATCGCAAGAGGAAACCAGGCGCATATTGCTGGTAAACCTGGAGCGTTTACGCTGGAAGAATAAACCAAGCGAGGACAAATATGTAATTGTAAATATTCCGGATTTTGGGTTGAATGTAATTGATAGCGGGAAATCAGTATTAAACATGAAAGTTTGCGTGGGCCAGGGCCGTAATATGGTTAATGCCAATACATTGATGGCTTATAATGATTCATGCAAAATTGATAAGCCGAATGAGCACGAAACACCATTATTAAACAGCTTGATTCACAGTGTAGAGGTTAACCCTGTATGGAACATCCCGCGAAGTATAGCCAATAAAGAAATTATTGTTGAAGCAGCAAAAGATCGTTTTTACCTGGCCAACAAAAGCATTAATGTGTACCTGAATGATAAGCTGGTAAAAGACCCGGAGAAGATAGATTGGTCGAAAGTTACTAAATACAATTCCGATTATGATTTTAAACAGAACCCGGGCGAAAGCAATTCATTAGGTAAAATAAAATTCCTGTTTAATAACCAAAGCAGTGTTTACCTGCACGATACGCCGGCAAAATATGCTTTCTTTAAAAAGATGAGGGCGGTTAGCCATGGTTGTGTACGTCTTGGTGATCCGAAAGGATTAGCCCTAAATTTATTTGGTACAGGTAAAAAATTCGATCTGATATCGAAAGATATGGATACCAATAACCCTGACCCAACAGAGATTTATCTATCTAAAAAAGTACCGGTTTATATTACTTACGTTACCTGTTGGGACGATGCAAACGGTGTACTACAATTCAGGCCCGATGTTTACGGCCTCGATATTGTTTTATACGATCACTTACTTAAGTATTTGCCGGTGGCGAATGTAAATTAAAGATAGCCGCAAAGTAAAAAACTGACCTTTGCTGTTGTTCGGGAGAAAAAAAAGAAGGCTTTTGAAGCATGCGGCAATGCATCTGCGCCATTTGTCTGAACTTGGATTTATAAGATTGGGAGATTGAGGGATTTTCTTATTTCCTTACGGCTTCTACCGTGACAAGACCAACAGGAGTAGCAATAAACGACATCTTATAATTATAGATGAAAGTTGTCGGTGCTAAAGTTTAGAAATCAGGTTATTGCGGCAGCTAATACATTTTAAGGTAAACATATAATTATGTCAGACGAAAAGCCCCCAAAGAAGCATCAAACATCTTTCACAGCATAATGAAAGCCAGTGTAAGTAAAACAGCTACGGAAAAAAAAGAAAAGAAAGAAGTTAAACCGAAGCCTAAAAGATGAATTGGCAGAATTTTTTAATTGGCAACGGTTGTTTTGCTTTTGCTTATCTTCTTCGTCGTTGGAATAAATGGACGATTAAAGTAGACTGGAATCCCATCGGAAGTAATATTATTAATTGGATTTGGGTTGTTGCTCTAATTATATGTGGAGCAGTCTTTATACTCGCATCGTTGCCGAGTACAATTTAAAAGCCTCATGGTCTAACTCGTATATAGTCTCCTGACAACACCAACAGGGGCAACAAAATCCAATAATCCCTCAAATCTTATAAATCCAAGTTCAGACAAATGACGCAGAGGCGTTTGCTTCACATTTCTTGCAATTATTTGCATTGTCAATTACTGAGCTTTAGTAGCGATTTGAATTATTATAGCCCCATAATAAAAAATGCTACAAGTTTACTTGCAGCATCCACAATGCTTTATTTAATATTCTAGATTTTGATTACAGGTCAGCGATGTAGCTGTTGGCCGGATCATTATAAACAAAATTTGCTGCAATCTCGCGATCCAGATATTTTGATGAATATTTATTGCTGTTTCCGTTGATAAATAATACTGTTTTGTCCTTAATGTTATCAATAACCATATCAGCAACATCAGGCGATACAGCAGGACAGCCATAGCTGCGGCCCAGGCGGCCTTCTTCGTCGATATTACCTTCACCAACATAGTCGGCACCATGTACAACAATGGCACGGGCACGGGCGTGGCTATTGAAACCGGCGTCAAGTCCGTCTAAGCGTAATGAGCGGCCATTTTTGCCATAATAAACATCATCGGTTAAATAAAAACCAAGGCTGCTTTTATGTGAGTCCATTTTATCAGAAAAACGGGTAGCCATATCGCCACCGCTTCCGTGGCCGTGTGCTACCCAGGTATTTAGTATAAGTGTTTTATTTAAAACATCAATTATCCACATCCTTTTCTCGTGGCTTGATTTTGCCAGATCAACTACGGTAACTACTGAGCTATTTGCAGGCAGTTTGTTTCTTCCTTTTAAATTGAGGTAACCGGTAATGGCTTTTTTAAATACTTCCATCGCCAGGCCCGATTCTTCCAGATGTGCAGACTCATAAATATTGGAAATATACCTTTCCAAAAACTCATTGGCAGTAAACGGACGGTTTACATTTGTTGCTATTTTACTTTTGTTTCTGCTAACAGGTTTCCAGCTGATGCCGGTAATTGCAAGTATTAATAAAATACAAACAAGGCCAAAAAAATGTTTTTTCATTCTCTAAATATGAGTTTAATCAATATTTTAATTAGTGGTTTTATTTTACGTAAAAAGCCGAATTAGGGTTCCGCTTTTTCCATTTATTTAAATTTCGCTGCAAAGATACAAATATAAACCATTGATTAAAATATTTAATCAATAAAACATAATCAATAGTTTAATTTAATCTTAAATCAATATTATCAAATCGTACAACGTAACTATCAATTAACTCATAAAAAACAGGTTTATTATTTAACCCATTTAATTTTTTCTTCTAAATTAATAGTCCGCTTGCCTTCAGCAATAGCATCCGCATAGCCAAGATATAAAACTCCGATGATAATATCATCATCACCAAACTGAAAAAAATCTTTAAATTCCGGCTTGTTAGCCATGCCCCCTGTACTCCAAAATGAAGCAATATTTAAAGCAGTTGCGCCCAGCAATATATTCTGCACCGCGCATGATACCGCAGCAATTTCCTCAAAAGCAGGAATTTTAGCTATAGTACCTCTCTTCATAACAGCAATAATAACATGCGATGCAGTATCTCCCTGATGAATCAGGTTATTATAGGTAGTTGGGTTAAAATTGTCGCCCATGCTGTTTTGTTTGTACAGATCAGCATGCTGCTGGCAAAACTCGGCGGGGTATTCATAAACAATAAAGCGCCATGGCTCGGTGTAACCATGCGTTGGCGCCCAGTCGGCCAGTTCTAAAAGGGCAGCAATATGTCCATTTGGTATTTTGTTGCCGTTCATGGCGAAAGCCTTTGTGGTACGGCGGTTTTTAATTATGGTTGAAATTGTTGAAAAAGTAGTATCCATAGTTATAAAAAATAAAAATCCCGGCTAAAAAACCGGGATGCAAAAATAAGTTTATTATTATAATTGAACGATCAGCGAACTGACACATTAAAAAATCGGCGGGAATTTATACGGATCAGTCTCATTCATCATGCCGTACACGGTTTCAATAACATCATCAACTGATGGTTTGGTGAAGTAATCGCCATCGGAGCCATACGGCGGGCGATGTTCTTTGGCGCTCAGCGTTCTTGGTTGTGCATCCAATGAATAATAGCCTTTTTGAGCTTCCAGTACTCTTTGCAAAATATAAGCAGAACCGGCACCCGGCAAATCTTCATCAACTATTAAAAGCTTGCTGGTTTTCTTTAACGATTGACCACAAACATTACCTGTATCAAATGGATGCAGCGTTTGCGGGTCGATAACTTCTATATTAATGCCCAGTTCTTCCAGCTCTTTAGCGGCCTCCATCACAATACGCAGGGTGGAGCCGTATGAAACTATAGTAATATCAGTGCCTTGCTTTAAGATTTCTGCCTTACCCAAAGGAACGGTAAATTCGCCTACATTAACCGGCAGTTTTTCTTTTAAGCGATAACCATTTAAACACTCTATTACCAGTGCAGGCTCATCGCCTCTTAGTAACAGGTTATACATGCCTGCAGCTTGTGTCATATCGCGCGGAACGCAGATATGTATACCACGCATAGCATTTAATATTAAACCCATTGGCGAGCCGGAATGCCATATACCTTCCAAACGATGGCCACGGGTACGTATAATTAAAGGTGCTTTTTGTCCACCATAGGTACGGTAACTTAAGCTTGCCAAATCATCGCTGATAACGTTGATGGCATATAACAGGTAATCGAGGTATTGAATTTCGGCAATTGGTTTTAAGCCGCGCATAGCCAGACCCATACCCTGCCCTATTATCGTAGCTTCGCGGATGCCGGTATCGGTGATCCGTAAATCACCATATTTACTTTGCAGGCCTGCAAAGCCTTGATTTACGTCGCCTATGGCGCCCACATCTTCGCCAAAGGCTACAATACTTTTATCACGTTCAAAGTTGGCATCGAAACAAGCATTTAATACTTCGCGGCCATCAATGAATTTTGATTCATCGTTATACTCAGCATCAACCTTCTCTATATTTAAAGGCGAGCGCAGTGTTTCGCTAAACAGCTTGGAGTTATAGCGTTCTTTATTTTTAGCATTTTCATCGGCAAGCCAGCTAATCAACGCTTCCCTTTGGTAAACATCATCCTTTAAAGTAAGCCGTAATGCTTTGCGTATGGCGCCAACTACATTATTACGACCAGGGTCAACACAATCGCGCAGGATTGATGCTAAAAGCAATAATTCATCCTGTGCAGCAACCACCTGGGCAAGACTTTCAATTAATTGCGATGCTTCGTTTAACTCCTTTAATATTCCCTCGCTCAAATCATTCCATACCTGACGCTGGCAATCGCGGACATATTTTTTTGCCGTGGCCTCTATTTCATCCAACTCTGCTTCTGTTGTAATAGCTGATGCGATCATCCATTTACGCATTTGCAATATACAATCGTGCTCGTCCTCCCAGACCAGGCGTTCCTTTGATTTATACCTCTCGTGCGAGCCTGATGTTGAGTGCCCCTGCGGCTGCGTCATTTCAATAACGTGTATTAAAACAGGCACATGCTCTTCGCGGCAAACTTTAATGGCACGCTCATAGGTTTCGCACAAGGCGGGATAATCCCAGCCACGCACTTTAAATATTTCGTACCCGTTGGTATCTTTTTCGCGTTGAAAACCTTTTAATATTTCGGATATATCCTCCTTAGTAGTTTGCAGCTTAGCCGGAACAGAAATAGCATAGGCATCGTCCCAAACAGAAATAGCCATGGGCACCTGCAAAACACCTGCTGCATTAAAAGCTTCAAAAAATAAACCTTCGGATGTTGAGCCATTGCCTATTGTGCCAAAAGCCACTTCATTGCCACTAACGGAAAATTGGTTCAGATAAGCTAATTCTTTATTTTGCCTATATAGCTTCGAAGCATATGCCAAACCAAGCAAGCGCGGCATGTGGCCGCCGGTTGTTGAAATATCCGAACTGCAATTCATTGTTTCGGCCTGGTTTGCCCAGTTACCATCGGCATTAACATAGCGGGTAGCATAGTGACAATTCATCTGGCGGCCAGCCGATGCCGGATCTTTCTCCACATCGGGATAAGCGTATAGCTGAGCAAAAAACTCAAACAGATTGCTCATACCCGTAGCAAACATAAAAGTTTGATCGCGGTAGTACCCCGCGCGCCAATCACCTTTTTTAAAGGCTTTTGCCATAGCCAGTTGTGCTACTTCCTTGCCATCGCCAAATATTCCAAACTTGGCCTTGCCCGTTAGTACTTCCCTCCTGCCAATCAAGCTTGCCTGCCGGCTTTCAACCGCAATCCGGTAATCTTCAATCACTAACTTCTTAAAATCATCAAAACTGAGCTCAGCAGTATTCAACTTATCTGTAGCGTTTATTGCAGTTTCGGGCATATAAAATTTTGTTTAGTCGGTAAAATTATAAAATTCTATTCTGTATTTATCTATGTAACCTATAAAACATTCAGTTTGTGGAATAGTTTTTTTATTGCAACAAACGTTTTATATTTGTCGTATACAAGACCTGAATATGAAAAAATTACTTTTAGTATGCGCAGTGATATTAGGCTTTGCCTTTACTGCATCGGCACAAGATAACGAAAAAGCTGAATTTAAATTCAACGAAGAAAAGCACGATTTTGGTAAAATTCCACAAGGAACTCCGGTAACCACTGTGTTTGAGTTTACTAACATTGGAAAAGAACCGTTGATTTTGACAGAAGTTAGACCAACATGTGGCTGCACCATTGCCGATTATACCAAAACGCCAGTAAAAAGCGGCGATAAAGGGTTAATCAAAATTACGTACAATGCTGCGGTAGCTGCTCCGTTTAACAAAACTATTGTTGTTACTTCAAATGCTAAAACTCCGCAAAAATATTTAAATATTGTGGGCGAGGTGATAGCAAAACCCGCAACAAGCAGTAGTAATTAAGCCGGCTTGGGATTGCGGAATCCGCAGGCCCGTTAAAATCTCTTAAAAAAATTACACAAGGTACACTAAGGTGTGCCTTTTTTGTTTTCGGTGCATTAGTATCTTTTACTAATTTTGCACATGCCAAAAATTTCGCACAAAGGGCAGCAAATGCCTGCCTCGCCAATACGTAAATTAACGCCTTATGCTGATAAGGCTAAGTTGGATGGTAAAAAAGTTTATCATTTAAACATCGGTCAGCCGGATATTGAGACGCCTGAGGGGATGCTGAACGCTATTAAAAACATTGATTTTAAAGTTTGGGCATATACTCCTTCTGAAGGAACATTATCATACAGAAAAAAACTGACTGAATATTATAACAAGATAGGCTATAATATTACTCCCGAAAACATTATTGTTACCACAGGTGGATCCGAAGCGATCACCATTTCTATGATGGCCTGTCTTAATCCGGGCGATGAGGTGATTATTCCGGAGCCTTTTTATGCCAACTACAACGGTTTTGCCTGCCAGAGTGATATTGTGGTAAAACCTATTTTATCGTATATTGATAATGGTTTTGCCCTACCTCTTATTGCTGAGTTTGAGAAACTGATCACCCCTAAAACCAAGGCCATTATTATTTGTAATCCGAATAACCCTACGGGTTATTTATATTCAAAAGAAGAGATGGACGCTTTAAAGGCACTGGTTTTAAAATATGACCTATACCTGTTTTCGGACGAGGCTTACCGGGAGTTTTGTTATGACGGACAATCATTTATATCGCCTATGCATTTAAGTGGTTTGGATGAAAACGTTATTGTGATGGATACCGTGAGCAAGCGCTACAGTGCCTGCGGTGCCAGATTAGGCTGCCTGATCACCAAAAACAAAGAGGTATTAACCGCCGGACTAAAATTTGCACAGGCCAGATTAAGTGCAGGCATGGTTGAACAAATTGCCGGAGAAGCCGCAGTTGATACGCCAGATGAATACTTTGAAGCCGTAAACAAAGAATATACTGCCCGTCGCAACACTATTGTGAATGCATTAAATAAAATAGACGGTGTTTATTGCCCTAATCCTGGCGGCGCATTTTACGTGGTGGCCAAACTACCTATTGATAACGCTGATAAGTTTTGTCAATGGATGTTAGAAAGCTTTAGCCTGAACAATCAAACCGTAATGATGGCCCCGGCAACCGGCTTTTACAGCACCCCTGGCGCCGGACTTAACGAGGTGCGCATGGCCTATGTATTAAATATAAGCGATATTGAAAAAGCTATGATCTGCCTGGAAGAAGCGCTGAAGGTTTATCCGGGAAGGACAGTTGCTTTGGAAGTAAGTGGGCGGTTTTCAGCAGGCAAATAACAGCAGACATCAGTTTGCAGTTTTAGGTGGGCAGATAACAGTAAATATAGGGTTGAAGCTTTCAGTATGCAGACAGCGGCAAATATTACTTTTAAGGGAGTAAAGTTAATTGTATATTTGTACCCTTATCAAAAAACTGCAAACTGCAAACTGCAAACTGCAAACTGCAAACTGCAAACTGCAAACTCAAAAATGGGGTCGACCGGAATTGACAGGATGGAGATAAGTAGGTAAGCATGCAGCGCGTTGGGTGAATTAGCGCTTTAATCTGAACGCTCAAACTTACAAATGGCGAAAATAACTACGCCTTAGCTGCTTAATTTAGAATTTAGCTAGCTTTTGTCCCGCCGGTTTTCCGTTTCATCGGACCGGCAACAGGGGCATCGAAAGATGAAACTGGTTTGCTTAAGGTGTGCATAGCGAACGAGATAAAGCACCTAAGGAAGACGGTACAGGCAAGCAACTGGCCTTCCCCTTCCCTACAATTAAACAGAAGCTAAGCATGTAGAAAGCTTACCTTATACCATGTTTGGACGAGGGTTCGAATCCCTCCGGCTCCACGAATAAACCTCTTAACTAATTGATTTACAGATATTTAAATCGATTAATTAAGAGGTTTTCTTTTGGTCTCAATTGCTTGAATACTTTCTTAAATTACTGATAATCAATGCTATACGGGTTCGAATCCCTGCGGCTATTTAGGTTTTTATATTTACATAACTAATTAATTATCAATAATATATAATTATATGGGTGGCTCTTTGTCTCCATAAAATTCTTCAAGCGTTATTCTGACCATAACTTGAACGATTAAATCGATCAGTTTTTGTTCTTGCATTTTTTCATATTCATTTATCGCTTCCGACGCCTCCTGATTATTATGAATGTCATTTGCCTGTTTGATCCTCTTTGCTTTCCTTTTTTTCATAGTTTTTATTTAAAAGTTAGGAAAAACAGTGCATTGACTTCATAGATATCTTAGAAGGCCTCATTTTAATAAACCAATGAGCAAAAAAAGGCTAGCATTTAAATCAACATCACCAAAAAAGATCAGCCTTTAATTAGGTATCAATGGGATACTTATATAGATGCTGGAGGGATTGGGCAAAGATGTAATCAATATAACATCGAAAAGCCATATGAGGCTGAAAACTGCGCCGCATGTTTAAATAAGCCGCTGTTATCATTGTAGTAAGTAAAATCGGGATTTTAGCTATTATATATCGCTTTCTACACGCTAATCGGCGAAATGCTGATGCTGCAAAACCAATAATAACCTTCATAACATATTGATATATAGAAATTTAAACGGTTGGCATAATATTTAAGATGCCTATGTCATCCGATTAATTTTTATTGAAACTACGAAGTTCACAGATCTATATTAACATTTATTTTATGAAAAATTATAAACAGTTTGACTACATTATCATTGGCGCAGGTACCTCAGGTTGTGTTATCGCCAGGCGACTATTAGATCATACCAATGCGACCGTTTTACTATTGGAGGCCGGAGATGGCGATCCGATGGCGGATGTAACCACTGATCCGGACAAATGGTATATGTCTTTTGGGACAAATATCGACTATCGATATAGTTATGCGCCGCAGCCTTTTTTAAATAATCGCGTCATACCAGTGCCGAGGGGCAAATTATTAGGCGGCTCAAGCAGCATTAATGGCCTGATATGGGCCCGGGGAAGCCATGCTGACTACGACGGCTGGGCTGCCGAGGGGAATGAGAGCTGGGATTATCAGTCTGTACTGCCTTTATTTAAACGTGTTGAAGACTGGGAAGGTGGTGAAACCGCCTATCATGGGCAAGGGGGGCCGATCCATGTCGAAAAGGTGAAAAACCCCAATTATATTGCATCCGCGTTGATTAGAGCAGCCGCCTCTTTTGGTTTACCTATTGTTGATGATATGTCCGGCCCAAACCCATATGGCGCCGGAGCATTGGTAAGGAACGTAAAAAACGGTAAAAGAAGCAGCGCATATACCGGTTATTTACTACCGGTACTGCACAATCCAAACCTGACGGTTATTACTGGCTCGGCTGTAACCAAACTTATTTTGGAAGGCAGCAAATGCATGGGAGTGAAATTTATTAAAGACGGACAACAGGATAGTGCCTATGCCGCGAGTGAAGTAATTCTTTCAGCTGGCTCATTTGACAGTCCCAGAATTTTAATGCTTTCAGGCATTGGTGATCCGGATGAGTTATCTGCTGTTGGCATTAAAGTAGCACATGGGCTGCGCGGCGTTGGCAAAAATATGCAAGACCATCCTAATCTCGCAATTTTAGCTGAATTGAAAAAAGGCTCAGCTACCGATGGTTTAGATCTTCAGATATCAACAGTATTTGCCAAAAGCAGTTATGCTACCTACTCTTCGGACCTGATGTTCATTGCACCACCATTTCCTCTAACTACTCCCGCGGTAGCTGAGAAGTATCCTATTCCGCAAAAATGTTTTTCAATCATTTCATGCCTTATGCTTTCTGAAAGCCGGGGTTATGTCAAAATGCTATCCAATTCGCCGTTTGGGCCACTCGAAATTCAACCTAATATGTTTACACAAACGGCTGATTTAAAGGCAATGGTTGAGGCGGTCCGCATCGCACTGAATTTTTCAGAACAGCCGGCCCTTAAAGAAATTACACAGAAGATCGTTGGACTTTCTCCACTATCAAGCGACAAAGAGATCATTGATTATATCAAACTTGCAACAGCAAGTTACTGGCACCCCATAGGCACCTGCCGTATGGGACGGGAGGAAACAGATGTAGTCGACGCAAAGCTAAAAGTGCATGGGATCGAAGGTTTACGCGTGGCTGACGCCTCCATTATGCCAAAGATCACATCCGGGAATACCCATGCACCCACGTTAATGATAGGAGAACACCTGGCGACGGATCTGTTGGCTACAGATGTTTGATGCAATAAACACGGGTAAATTGGATCATATTAATAATAACAATGGAAAATAAAATAAAAGGCATTCATCATGTCACCGCTATTTCCGGGAGTGCAAAACGGAATGTAAACTTTTATACCCATACACTGGGTTTGCACCTGGTAAAAAAGACCGTAAACTTTGATGACCCGAAAACTTATCACTTGTATTATGGCGATCAAACTGGTTCGCCAGGCACCATATTGACCTTCTTTCCTTGGGAAGGAATAACTACCGGCCGCCGTGGCGCAAGGCAGGTTACCGAAATTGGCTATTCGGTTCCGCAAGGCAGTTTTGAGTTCTGGTTGAAGCGACTGGAAGATCATAATATCATCCATAACAAAATTGCTGAAAAGTTTGGCGAGCAATATCTTACCTTTCTTGACCCCGATGGTTTAAAGTTTGAACTCACCGTAGCAAAAAATGAAGATACCCGTTTGCCCTGGGAAACAACAGAGATAAAGGTTGAAAATACTATCAAAGGTTTTCATCAAATCACCATCACTACCAACAAAATGGAACCGACCGCAAGAATTCTAACTGAGGTATTGGGTTTCAAATTGTTAGCGCAAAGTGTTAACCGTTACCGGTTTATTACGGATTCTGTTGCAAATGCGAATATCGTAGACCTGGTTGAAGTCGCAGGCGAAATCGCGGGTCAAATAGCTGGCGGTTCAGTGCATCATGTGGCTTTTCGCGTAAGCAATGAAAAAACGCTGATGGAGTATCGCGATATAATTGCAGGCATGGGCATCCACATCACAGACAAGATAGACCGAAACTATTTTTATTCACTTTATTTCCGCGAACCGGGTGGTGTACTGTTTGAGATAGCTACCGATAATCCCGGCTTTGCCGTTGACGAACCGGCAGATGAACTGGGCACCCACCTTATGCTGCCTCCGCAATATGAAAGCCGTCGCAGTGAAATTGAACGCGCGCTGCCTCAATTGTATTGACTATGTACACCCATCAAAAAAATATAATAACAGCCGGTACGCCTTTGGCTAATGCCAAAGGGGCACTGGTTATGCTTCATGGCAGAGGTGGTACCTCAGGCAACATTCTATCGCTGACTGGTAAATTTAACATGAAAGACATGTCGATCATTGCCCCGCAGGCAATCCATCAAAGCTGGTACCCCTATAGTTTTATGGCGCCGATTGCAGACAACCTGGCCGCCCTTGATTCTGCTTTGGAAATAATTAGTGACATTGTTAAAGACATTATTGCAGCAAGTATACCGGCAGAAAAAATATACTTTGCCGGATTTTCGCAAGGTGCCTGCCTTACACTGGAGTTTATAGCACGCAATGCAAGGCATTATGGCGGTGCAGTTGCATTTACCGGCGGATTGATCGGGCAGCAGATAAACTCCGGTAATTATAAAGGATTTTTTGACGCCACGCCCGTTCTTATTACTACCGGCGACCCCGACCCGCATGTACCTTTACAGCGTGTGCTGGAAAGCGCCGATGTTTTAAAAGTGATGGATGCTATTGTTACAGTAGAAGCGTATAAGGGCCGGCCGCATACCATCACACAGCCCGAGATTGATCTGGCAAACCGGTTGATATTTACCCGTTGATTTTATCAAGCTATACCATCATATTCTGCTTCTAAAGGCATACTTACAAGATCAATTGCAAACCTGATAAGGATTTTGGTACCGTTATTTGTATTAAAGTCTAAATTTCCTTTAAGGTCAAGTGTTAACCCCTTAATGAGTTCCAGCCCAAGCGAATCCGCTTGCAGGTCGGTATCATGTTTAAACCCCACACCATCGTCTATAACCGATAAGTAAATTTCATCCCCGTTTTTTTGCAATGTTATCTCTATTTTCCCTTCCCTTTGATTTGGGAATGCATATTTAAAAGAATTATTTACCGCTTCGTTGATAATAAGGCCTATGGGTATTGCCTGGGCTGCCCCTAAATTGATATGTTCAGCATGAAGGGTAACCCGAATGTTTTCGGGGGAACCAAACCCTTCCGTTAGATATTGCACAAACTCTATTAGGTAAAGCTTAATATCAATCACTTTTATATCATCCGACTGATACAATTTTTGATGGATGAGTGACATGGCGTATATCCGGTGACGACTGGTTTCAATAGCTTTCAGAGCATCGTTATCTAAGTAAAGCGCCTGAGATTCCAAAAGGCAGATAATGGTATGCAGGTTATTTTTTACACGGTGGTGTATCTCTTTAACAAGCCACTCTTTTTCTTCCAAAAGCAATTCCTTATCTTCCAGCAATTGCTGCATCAGCTCATTTTTCCGGTTGATGATGTTATTGGTTTTTTGTTTCATCCGGGTTTGCCGGTAAAGTAACACTGCTATAATAACCAATAGTATGATCCCGCCAATGGTAATATCCTTAACCCGGTTCGCCTGTTTAAGGTTCTCCTGTTCAAGCTTGGCTTTTTGATCAAGTACTTTTATCTGGTTTATCCTGTCCGCGGTAGCGTACTTGACCTGTAGTTCTTCAGCTTGCCTGGTTTTAGATATTATGTAATTCTGATTTACAAGATCCATATATTTAGCATAATCCTTTAATTCAGCATCCTTATTACCTTCAGTCGAATCTATTTCAATAAGCACATGCCAGGCTATCATTTCATTGTATAGGATTTTTCCGTGCACACTGGGAGTATTAAGATATTGCTTATAATATATCTTTGCCTTTTTATAGTTCCCTATTTTGTAATAAAAGCTTGCAAAATCTCCGATCAGAAATTTTTTTCCAAAGTAGCCTCCGTGTTTTTCCAAATATTTCGCAATGCTGTCAGCGTTATTAATAGATCTTAGCGCAACGGCCCAACTTTTATTAGAAATATAATAGCTTTCCATGGCCAGGTCGTATTCTATCTTATCTTTATCGGTTTTTGGAGGTACCCGGCTAACAACCCTGTTGATCATTTGTAATGCGTCACCTTTACGTCCGCAATCCACCAGGTTATTAACTATATCATTTAAAACAAAATAACAGCTTTCATGTTGACTTAAGAAACAATTAATTGCTTTTGTATACCAAATGACTGGAACTTTTGTATCATCATTTTCCTTACTATAAATCTGCCCTACAGAGCCATAAAAATGGGGCAACCCTATACTGTCTCTTAGCATTTCTGCCTGTTTCGCGCTTTCTATACCATAGTTCAGCGGCTCTCCAAATTTCCCCTGGAACGTAGTGATCGCCAACAATGCCCCGGTGATATAATGGGTGTATGGAAACCCGGTCTGTTGTGCAAGGTCCAATGCTTGTTTTTCTAACTTTTCCGCGTCCGCGAAATCAAATAACAGTACGTGTATGTAGCTGTCGTTGATCAACGCGTTTACCTGGCTCTCTTTGTCATCAATTGATTTATATAGATCTAAGGCCATCTCGATGTGCTTGATCCTTGGTGGCGAACTGGCAGGTGTTACCGGCGCATACAATCCCCACCATGAACAGGTTGTAGCAGCTTCTAACTGGTCTCCTGCATTTAGGTAGCCGTTCTTTACCTCGTCAAACAACTTATCGGCTTTCACAAAATCGTAATTTTTTAAACTGAGTTTGCCTAATAACCGCTCACCGGCCAACTTTAGCGGCGCGTTATTCAGCTTGCCGCTTTCTTTTATTCCCTGGTTCAAAAAGTAGGCGCTTTTTTTGATCGCGGAGCTGTCATTTAAGGGTTCAAATGCGAAATAGGCACCAAGCAGGGTCAAAAGCTCAGCATGCTTTTGACCAGTGGCAGCATGTAACTGCTGTTGCCCTATCCAGGGGTTTCTTTGGTCTACCCATTGTGCATTATTTAGCACTTCTTTATCATCTATTCCATCGGCAACTACCGGCAACCGGCTAAGCGATAGGCTATGGCTAACATGGATTAAACTGCTGTCGAGGTCTACCTGGTTTTCTTTAACAACGGTAAAATATGTGGTGCTCAGATCCAACAATAGCCGCTGAAAAGACGGCTTCATTTCGCTGGCAGGATAACCAGGAGTTTTTTGCGCATGGATATACGGGATGCCGTTTAAAAAAAACATGACAAATAGTATCATTTTTATGCGCATGGCTACCGGCTTGGGTAAAAAAATGTGTCACATAAACTTACTGTATTTATCTGAAAATCTGTTGTTTTTATTTTTAGTAAGTTTTCGTTAGCGTTCAATTATTACCTTTTACCCTCCCCGAAAGATCATCTGCCCCGGTTGTATGTTCATGTGGTTTTATTTTGCTGTTACCAAAGTTATAAGTGAAGGTTAACCGCGTTATCCTGGTTTCGCGCTTTTGGCTTACGGCTATGTCATTTACCTGGTAGTCGGTAACAAAATGATCTTTAAGGGTGTTAAAAACATCGCTCATCGCTAACTTGATATTAGCCCTGTTGCCTGCAAAGGAATGGCTTACCCCGGCATCAGTTGAATAGTTGGAACTGACTAAGTAAATACCATCATACAGCGATGAGAAATAGCTGCTGATCAATTCCGCCTTATAACCTTTAGCCAGCTGAAAAGTCTGCATCAATTTGGCCTGGTAAGCTATTTTACCCTTGTTGTAACTTGCGCCAAGCAGCGTATCTGATTTAAAGCCCGTATAAAAGCCATTCGCGTCAACATTAATATTCCACCAATCGGTTAAGGTAAATGGCGCGTTAACATTAATCGTATAAGCATTTTCTGCCTGCAGGTTGATCTTGGTTTGATAGGTTGCCTCACTCAACGGGTCGGTTAGCAACACAGTGGTCATCAAGTCGCTTGTATGGCTATAGCTGAAACTTGCATTTATGGTTTTGTTATAAGTATAGCTAAGCTCGAAGCTATTGGTATATTGAGGGTTTAGGAATGGGTTCCCCTTTGAATAGGTATACTGATCCAGGTAGTATACAAACGGATTTAAGTCGTCATAATCCGGCCGGTCAATACGGCGGCTAAAGGAGAAACCGACCTCGTTTTTATCGTTTAAAGTATGATTGACAAAAAGGCTCGGGAAAAGGTCGAAGTAATGACGTTTAACCACATCATTATCAGTAACCAGGTCGCCGGTTGATGAAGTGTATTCGCCACGCAGCCCTATCTCTACACTTGTATTTTTAAAACTTTTGCTTAGGTTAACATAGCCGGCGCCAATCTTTTCGGTATAAATAAAATGGTTGGTCAGGGTACTATCATTCAGATAGCTGCCATTCACTTGCTGCTGGGCAGCCAGGTTATTATCTGTTTTAACATCGCTGTATTTTACACCGGTTTCGAATTTTAAAGTTTTATTGAGCGGAAGTGTATAATCTGCCTTTGCGGTGTGTATAATAATAACTGATGGCGATTGCTGGAGCAAGAATGCGGGCGGAATCATGGTGCTGCCCTCGGCCTCATAATAGTAGGTATGATGATACGCATCCTGGCCATTATTAAAGCGGGAATAATCAAGATCTACTGCCAGCGACTGGCCCAGCGTGTCGAGCTTCAGCCTGTCGTTCAGATTTACGGCAAAATTATCATAGCTGTTATTGATCCGCGATAATGTATTCAGATAAGAATCTAGTTCGCCCGGCGAGGAGCCAATGTTTGTAAGGCTCGCATCATCTTCATACACTTTATCAAAATAGCCATTCACCATAAATCCTGCTGTGTTAGTGCTGGTGATATCGTAATCTGCGCCAACGCGGTAACTGTTATTGTGAATAGTGGCGGGTGATGACGAAACCTGGTTGAAATAGGTTTTACCACCCAATGAATCTGCGACTGTCCTATTGATCAGCAGATGATGATCATATTTGCCATCGTAATGGCTAAAGCTGCCATAAACATTCAGATCGCCATCCTTGTGATTGAGCGATAAAGTTTGATTATCCTTCCAGGAATTGCCATAGCCTACCCCCGTGATAAAACTACCATTCGTGCCGGATTGATTGCTTTTTTTAAGCCTGATATTGATAATACCCGAGCTCCCGGATGCATCATATTTTGCAGACGGATTGGTAATGATCTCGATCGATTGTATGGTTGTACCATCGGTTGATTTAAGCAAGGTTGCTAGTTGTGCAGATGATAAATAAGTAAGTTTACCATTGATCATTACAGTCACCCCTTTTTTGCCTCTCAGTCTGATATTGTCATCCTGATCAAGTGTAACACCCGGCGCCCTGGCCAGTATCTCGAGCGCGTTATTGCCGGTAGCCAATACGCTGTTGGCAATATTCATCACAGTCATGTCTGTTTTATGCTCGATCAACGGTTTTGATGCCGTAATTACAACTGTATTTAAAGAATTGCCTGCAGAATGCATAGTTATAACAGGTATAGAAAAACCTGACTGCGGGTCGCTTATGGTAAATGGCAAGCTTACAGCCTGCGCATATCCCACGGAAGTTGCTTTAACAAGGTAATTTCCCGAAGCAGTAATGCCAAGATTGTAAATCCCTGCTTCATTAGTGAGCGTACCTTTTACTACGATTGAATCGGGCAATTTAACCAGGCTTATTGTTGCATATTCCATTGGCTTTCCCGCGTCGTCGGTCAGCGTTCCATTAACCCCGTTTGCAGGTTTAGGACTTTGCGCGATCGATAAGCCGCGAATGCCGATGAGCAGTAATATAGGGAGTGTCTTTAATAAAAGTGATCTCATATCTATTTTCATCAATAGCATAGTCGTAGCGCTTATAAAATGAGTTTTGATTATTTAAGCGGCTATAAATTTCTTTTTAGGTTGTAGCAATTGGCGTCGGTAATTTTATTTTAAAACAGCATTAGCCGCATCTTCAATTAGAGCTATTACTTCTTTTGGATGAGTAATCATAACCACATGGCTCGATTCAAGCTCAATAGTTTTAGCATTCATTCTTTTCGCCATCAACCTTTCAAGATCGGGGCTGATCGCACCATCGTTTTTAGCTACTATATACCAGCTGGCTTTAGCTTTCCAGGCAGGTTCGCCACTTTTATCTACGAATACACTTTGCGATGCGGGAACTTGCGTAGCATATATCAGTGCTTGTTGTTTGGGCATTAAATCCTGTGCGAATATCGTTTCGATACCCTTTTTTGATAAATACATAAACCCGTCCTGTGGCACAAAATAAGTGGCCAATGTATTGGCCGGGACTTTTGCCGATAACGAAAGCACCGTTTCCCCTGAATCAGGCGCGAAGGCCGCGATATAAACCAAGCCGACCACTTTATGGTCATTACCCGCCTGTGTAATAACAAAGCCGCCCCACGAATGGCCTACCAATATTACATTGCCACTTGCCATGGCTATTGCACGTTTGGTAGCTGCAACATCGTCAGCAAGGGATGTAACCGGGTTTTGAACCGAGATGACCGGGTAGCCTTTCGCTTGCAGATCTGTGATCTCAGAAGCCCAGCAGGAACCGTCGGCCCATATACCGTGAACAAATATGATGGTAGGTTTAGTGCCTGTTGTCTGTACGTTTGCAATTAAGGTTCCTGTTATTGTAACCAATAGGATGGACAGAGTTTTGATAGTTTTCATGGCTGTGTTATTTTAATTAATTTATTTTTGAAGTAATTATTTATGGTAATTCACAAAGCTACATGACCAACATGTCGCCTGTGATGCGAAAATCAAACCATAAACTGCATTAATCAAACATCGGGTGTGGCCGAATGCTTTGCTTTGCACGAACTGAATGTTGTATTTATCAAACAAAAAGCTGCAAAAACCAAACACCCTAATTTATCATCAGTGAAATAAATATTTTCGCCACGAATCTTAATTTACAATTCCATATAGGATTATATTCACTTTTCATTATTGATACGAAAAAAATTCACGATCTTTCTGGTATTAATTTCTTTGGCAGGGAATGCCCAGCAGATGGATCGCTATTTTCAGCGAATTCGAAATAACCCTGCAAAACTTACTGCTTTCTTTATCCAAATGCCCAAGGGAGGAGATTTACATCACCATTACAGCGGATCGGTATATGCCGAGAGCTATATTAAATGGGTGGTTGAACGGAATTATTTTATTAATACAAAAACGCTTGAGGTTGCTGAAAAAGCTCCAAATGCTGATCCAGCGTGGAAAAGTTTTTCCGAATTAATAAAATGCAAGCAATTAGATTCGATTAAATATGCGTTACTGATAGAATGGTCAATAAAGGATTATAAGTCGGTAAAATCCGAATGCGAGGAGAAAGTCCAAAGGCTGGAAGCTAAGCTTTCCGAGGTTATCAGTGTTCAAAAAAGGTTTGTAAATATTGAACCTATTGTAACTAATGCGGTGGCGCAATTAGCTGTCATTGACGCAATTTATTACAAATCAATCACTTATGAAAAAATAGAATCAATCGGTTCAATTTACCCCGAAAAATTCACTTTTGAGGACTTGCAACATCGAACCGCTAAAACAAGTGATTTGTATTCTTTGCTTGATTAACAGTTAGTTATTGGAGAAAAAAAGAAGGGCAAGCGACTGGTTTACGTGCTTGCCCTTTCTGACTTCTCAAACTGGGCTCGAACCAACTATATAATCGCAGATAATTGTCTAATACTTTCTACCAATTGGTTCGACTTTAGTCTTGCTCCCGCTGACATTCCTAGCGAGCCCCAATAGGATTCGAACCTATGACCTACAGATTAGAAATCTGTTTTATACCTCGAAAAAAAGCTTCTCATCTAATTAACTATGAGCAAGTTACAGCGTGCCTTACGTTGAAATCAGCGCCGTATGCACCCATCCTGATTTCACCGGAAAAGGTTATGCCAGAGCACTTATTTACAATCAAATTCGACAACTGCGCGCATCGGGAAAGTTGCCTTATTTGCACGTAAGGGGTGACAATACCCGTGCTTATCAAATTTACCAAGACATGGGATTTGTAACTCGAAAGGCCATGATCATGTATGTTTTAAATAATGCACACATAATAGATAATCAATATTTTAAAGCTAATCTAAATATGTCAAAATGGAATAATGTTTTGATTTACTTTCACTAACAATTCAAAACGCAGTATTTCTTCGGAAGCCCTGTAGGAACGGAAACATTTCCAAATAATTCAATTTTTACAAATTAGGCATCCACAATTTTGTTAATTCAGAGATTTTAAAATTTCAATTTCAGAACTAACGGTAGTGAGGATAAAATGCTTATTGTACCGAGTTCGATTGGCTCCCTCCGACTTTCAGCTAAAAACTCGATTTAATTATGTTTCAAACTTAAAACTCAATTTCTAAATCGCTCTAATAGCCTTTTTATATTTTTAGTCACCATATTGTCTAATGAATTTTATCATCATAACATATTAATTATCAATCACTTTATAAATTATCCAAAAAGGTCAAGAATTGTATAAGGGGTTCGACCTCAATCCCTCCGGCTCCACTGAAACCTCTTAATATATTGATTTACAGTAATTTAAATCGAATATTAAGAGGTTTTCTTTTGCTCCAATCACTTGGCCACCTCTTTAAGTTACTGATGATCACCGCTATGTGCGTTCGAATCCCCGCGACTATCAGGCCTTTATATTTACATAATTACCATTGACATTCATTATGCGGGGCTCTTTGTCTCCATATAATTTTTCCAGCGTTATTTTTTAACCATAGCTATTAACCTGTATTAATCAAACAAAATGCTGCATAAATCAAACAATTTGATTTATCCTCCCCTGAAATATTTAATTTTGAGTTGAAAAAAATAAACATATGACAGTCAAGATTCAAACGCCTGCAGTTGACCACGGTAAACCGCTATATTTATGAAAAAGATTCTTACTTTACTTTTAGCTATCATCTCACTAAATCTTAATGCGCAGGAAATTGAACACTACTTTCAACAGATACGCAATAATCCCGCGAAACTCGCCGCCTTCTTTGCACAAATGCCTAAAGGAGGGGATCTGCATCACCATTACAGCGGGTCTGTTTATGCCGAAAGCTATATCAAATGGGTAATTGAGAAGAACTATTTTATCAACAAAAAAACGCTCCAGGTTGCTGTGAAAATTCCTGATAATGACATTATGTGGAAGAGCTTTTCTGAATTACGAAATAGCGGCAAATTAGATTCAATAAAATTTGTATTAATCCAAAAATGGTCAATAAAAGACTATAACCAAGTAAGTTATCCATCTGATAGATTATTTTTTGAAGCTTTTGGAAACTTTGACATTGCCAGCCAGCTTAATGTGGATAGTGGTCTCCTGGAGATTAAGGCCCGGGCAAAAGCAGAACATGTTAGCTATATTGAAACTATTCTTTCGCCAATTAGTAATCCTATAAATAAAATCAAAACAGGGGCAGACTTTGATGCCAAGTTGGAGCAACTACAGCTAATCCAAGATTCAACTGAAACGCAAAAATTATTATTTAAATCTTATGATCAGCTCAAGAATCAGGATATGGTTCAAGCAGCGAACCAGTTTTGCACTTCGACAAGCCGCCTGCATAATTCTTTAGGTGTTGATGATAGCTTATTTACCATGCGTTATCAAACATCTGTTCTCCGTTTTGAGACACCGATGAATTTTTTTACGTCATTAATATTAGCCTTTGAAGCTGCAAACCGATCCTCCTTAATTGTAGGTGTAAATATTATAGCTCCTGAAAACAACGAAGTATCAATGCGCGATTACTGGCTACAAATGCAAATGTTTAGATTTTGCCATAAAATTTATCCAAAGGTAAAATATTCCATGCATGCAGGAGAGTTATGTCTCGGCATGGTTAAACCTGAAGATTTAACCTGGCATATTAGTTCAGCTATTTATGATGCCGGAGCTATGCGGATAGGACACGGCTTAGATATCCCCTACGAGAATCATTCATATAATTTACTAAAATATATGCACAAAAAGCACATTCCTGTAGAAATTAATTTGTCCAGTAATGAGTTTATTTTAAAAATAAAAGGAGCGAATCACCCGATTACGCTCTATAAGCAATTTGGTGTGCCAATCCTGATTTGTACAGATGATGCAGGCGTATTAAGAACAAACCTTACCGAACAGTATGTTTTAGTAGCCACAAGATACCCGGAGTTCAGTTATAATGATATAAAAACTATTGTTTATAACAGTATTTATTATTCTTTCATAAAAGAAGCTTCCGTCAGGAAGAAATTAACAGCAGACCTGGACAGGGATTATAGGTGTTTTGAAAAGGAAGTTCTCTCTGATAGATAATTATCATTTCAGCCCGTTATCATTCATTCCGGTTAATTGGTATAAAATTCAACAAATATGTTTAGCCAATTTTCATCGATATCTCGTCTCTTAGTCGCCGAAAGTTTCCTATTATAGGAGTTACACTGGATGCGCCGAAAGGAAAAGCTTCATGGATCAAGGCAATTAAAGATGACCATTTAACCTTGACAGAGGCCGCTGATCTTAAAAACACCCATAATGCTGTAGCAGATCAATATACAGTAGAATCAATTCCTCAAAATTTTCTTGTGGGCCCGGACGGTAAAATTATCGCTAAAGATTTAAGAGGAGACGATCTTGAAAACAAATTAGCAGAACTTTTTAAATAACCACGAGGCTAAGGCTGAAACTGAACTGGACAAAATTTAAACCGGGAAGTTTCGTAAGTAAAAAGCTACATAGCTTTGCCTGGCAGTACAAATTCATTTATAGGCCAAAGTTGAGTTCAGTTCTCTGCTTGTGCCAAACACATTTATATTAATATGAAATATTTCTACCCCACATTTCTTTTTATTTTTTTTATTCAATTTGCTAACGCCCAGTCCCAACCAGTTCATGGATATATCCAAGACGAAACAACTAAATTTTTACATTACGTTGTTATCACGGATGATGAATATGGGGTCGTGGCTTTAAGCGATTCCAGTGGAAACTTCGAAATAAAAGTACACCCCGATTCTAAGTTAAAATTTGAATTATCAGGCTATAGGGATACCATAATTGCCGCAGACAAATTCACTGACGGATTACAGTTAGTTATGAAAACATTATCGACCTTCCCTATTGAAAAGGAATTTATACGCCTTCATCCTGCGCTTTCGCCAAATGGCTCAATGGAAATGCCTAAACCACGTGTGCCGACTGAAGGAAGCAAATATTTGTCGGACGTATTTATGCACGGATTTTTTAGGACGAAACAAGGAACCAATTTTTACAGTGCTGATTATCTTTACAATTACAACAAAATAACCGGTTCCTTCATATTGTGTACAAGTGAAAAGTCGGTTTATGAATTTTATGCCGACCAATTGGAATCAATTACTTTGATCAATTCTGGTGACGAGCAGATGACTTTCGAGAAAGTTCCCGTGATCGACCGGTATCATTTCGTTCAGGTATTAGCAAATGGGACAAAATATAATATTTATAAATTGATTAAAACAAGTTTTGTCGCATCCGACGTAACACATACAGCAATGGGGCAAGTGGGTGACGATTTAGATAAATACACGGATGATGTTCAATATTTTGCTTTTAACGTGCTGACTAAACAACTGCAAAATTCACAACCCGGAAAAGCTCGATTCGGGCAGCTTTCGCTGGTGACGCTGTAAAAGTTAATGAATTTATATCTAAAAATACGAATAATAATGACGACCAGTACCTGACAGGCCTCGTTTACTATTTAAATGAATAGGCATCCACACTCCAGCTTAGCTTTCAAAATCAAAGGGTAAATAAAAAGCGTCTTTCAATGTTGCTTTCAAAAAAGGCTTTTATGAATTGTTACAGCTACTGAATTTCAATTGTTGTAAAGTGCGCGGCTCAAAACGTGCATCGAACCTGGTTCCTTTGAAAAGGCCACCAGTTCAAATCTGGCTACAAAAGAAATACAAGATCAATTGGATGAATAATGATTTATCTTCTTCTTAAAATATGTCACAGCATAATGCCATTTCACTTTAGTTATCATTAACGGCGATATATCGCTTCATTACAATCCTAAAAATATATATTTACAAGCTGATTATCAATACCTTAAATGATTTGGCATGAAAATTACATAATAGGTAACAGATAACGATGAAAAACAAACCCATCTTCATATTACTGGGAATAGTATTGGTCAATGCCCTGAGTGCCCATGCACAATCTATGTCTATGCAAATGCCCGGTATGCCTAAAAGCCAATATTTGCTGATGATGGATACAATGATGAATAAAATGGCAGATGTGCCCGAACCTGTTTCAGTTGAAAGCGACTTCAACCGGCAAATGATCGCTCACCATGAAGGCGCGGTCGATATGGCTCGTTATGAGATTGGCCATGGTAAGGATTTTAGCATGATTCAGTTGGCAAAGAGCATTTTAGCCGAGCAATTGGTTGAAATCCAACAAATGGATCTTTGGCTCAAACAATCGTCCGGCAAAAAGATAATTCCGGCCGGTTACAAGCGGGATATGCCGCTTACCATGAGCGAAATGATGAATGCAATGCCCGCGGATAGCAACCTTAGTGACCCTGACAGGGCATTTGCCATGGTAATGATCCCGCACCATCGGGCTGCGATTGCCATGGCGAGGGTGATGTTAAATTATTCCGATGATCAGCAAACTATAAGATTCTCAAAACAACTCATTTCCGATGAGGAAATAGAGATCGAACAAATGTCAGCTTTTTTAAAATAGATCAAAATGAACAGTCAAACAAAATCATTCTTCGGCTTATTGTCATTCTTTTTTGCTTTACAGGCAAAAGCCCAGACACCTTACCAATATGACCGGGTTTATACAGCCAACCAGGTCTCCAATACGGTTTCAGTGATCGATCCGTCTACGAACCAATTATTAGGAGAAATCCGCTTAGGTAAACCTTATCCCAACGTACTTAGTCCTCTTTACAGAGGTCAGGCGCTGGTGCATGGGCTCAGGTATTCCCCGCAGGCAAAAATGCTGGCAGCGGTTGGTATTGGATCAAATTCTGTTACATTGATCTCCACCTTAGACAATAAGGTGCTAAAGACGATCTATGTTGGCCGCTCTCCGCATGAACCGACCTTTAGGCCTGACGGAAAACAGCTTTGGATATCCGTAAGAGGGGAAGCGTATATCAGTGTAATAGACGTCAAAAAAATGCAAGAAATAAAGCAAGTGCCGGTTGCCGACGGACCGGGCATGGTTGCTTTCACACCGGACGGAAAACTCGCTTATGTATGCTCCAGCTTTACACCGGAATTAGATATTGTTAACACTGCTACCTATGAAATTGTAAAACGTATACCGGTTGTTAGCCCCTTTTCCCCAAATATCTTTACCAGCGCCGATGGTAAATGGATCGCGATGACCCATAAAGACGTAGGCAAGGTTACGGTGATCAATACCGCCAGTCAGGAGATTGTCAAGGGTCTAACCACCGGCGCAATCACCAATCACGTTACTTTTACTACGATCAAAGGCAAATTGATGATGCTGGTTACTGTTGGCGGAGAAAATAAAATGCGGGTGTTTGACGTAGCCGCAGGATTTGAACAAACAGATACAGTGAACGTCGGGGCTTTGCCTCATGGCATCTGGACATCACCGGATGGTAAAAGGGCTTATGTGGGGCTGGAGTTTGGTGACCAGGTACAGGCGATTGACCTGCAAAATATGAAAGTAATCGCAACCATTCCAATTGGTCAAAGCCCACAGGCACTGGTTTATGCTGATAATGCAGTCACAGATGTTACCAACCGGGAAGGGCTAACTCCCTTAAATGACAGTACGGCAACTCAAGTGGTAATCTTAAATAATACAGATGGCGGCAGCAAAGCTCATGGCAGGCTTGCGGTACGCAGTATTGGCCTAACAGACCTGGTCGAACAAATTATCACCGGGCTTAAACCTAATACCGCCTATACACTCGCCCTAACCAAATCTGACACTGCGCCCTACTCGTCAGATTTTCAAATAAACACATTTACCACCGACCAGGCAGGAAAATATATGGGGCAGTCAACCGGTCTGATCAATACGCTGGGCGCTAATACCGGGCCGGCATTTAAGCATGTGATCTTGTTGGAAACGGGCAGCGAAAAACTCATTTTAAAGAATTGAGAATTTTGCTGCCCGTAATTATTTCTACAATGTTGATCTTTCTATATTTTTTTCAGCGCGCCGATCACGCCGTCCAATTATTGAACATTCGTGCCGTCATATGTAGTTAGCGAAAAAGCCACATTGCCGGTTTTGTCGATCACCATACTGGTAGGGTAACCGCTGATTCCATACTGTTTAATAATATCGGTACGGCCGGCAAGAATGTTGAACTTAAAGGGTTTATTTTTCCGGAACGCTTTTACCGCATCTGGGCTGTTATAGGTCACTGCTACAAAAACTACACTTTTGTCATCTTTGTATTTGGCAACAAGATCATTTAATTCGGGGATTTCAGCCAGGCAAGGCGCGCAGGTGGTGACCAAAAGTTCAGGATCACTGTTTTCCCCCTTAACGCGTTTAAATCAATAGCATGGCCTTCCAAGTCAGTACCTGAAAAAACCGGTGCCATGGAACCCATAGCCACCTTTTGTTCTGAAACCTTTAATTTTATACTGATTACTCTACCGTCCTTCATATTGGGTTCGAATATGAACTTACCGGTCTTCATGTTTTCCATGAAAAGTTTGGCGTCTATTTTATTACCAGCAGTATCCAGGTATACGGTATTAGCGTCCGGATGAAGCATAGTATGGCTGGTTGTATCTTTTGCAGCGGACACACTGGATTTACTAACTGTAGCATGGCAGCCAGTAACGAATAAGATAGTGGTAAGGCATGACGTGATGATTGAGATTTTAATTTTCATTTTGTTTGTGAGAAATGGATAACAACGCCTATTGCAATTAATTCAAATTATTGGCATTGATGATTTTAGTTATTTGTTCAGAATAGCTTTCAACTTGTAAGGCAAATCAACGGCTGATAATGATTTGTCAACAATTTTGCCGTCAGGGTCGATCAGGAAATTTTGCGGAACGCCGTGTATCGCATACAATTGAGTAATTCCCACGGGATCATAGCCTTTTAGATCGCATATTTGCGTCCAGGGCAAATGATCTTGATGGATAGCGTTCAGCCAGCTGCTTTTTACATTGTCAAGAGAAATGCTTAAAACTGTAAAGTTTTTATCCTTGTAAGAATTATATACTTTAAGCACATTGGGATTGTCGGCCCTGCAAGGGGCACACCAGCTTGCCCAAAAATCGAGCAGTACATATTTCCCTCTATAATCATGCAATGAAATGGCATTACCCGACGTATCAGGCATGGTAAAATCCGGCGCAATTGCACCAATCTCGAGATGTTTCATCCTGGCGAGTTCCGCAGCATACCTTTGGCCCGCCAGGCTTGCTCGCACATTCGCCGAAAGTATATTGAATATGGGTTCAACTTCGTTAACATTTGCCACAGGAAGCTGGTAACTTTTCAGTGCGAATAAACTCATCATCGAAGCCGGATGTTTTTTGATGAATGCCAGGTAAATAGATTTTCGTTCCGCAATACGCTTATCGCTCTCCTTATTAATGCTATCCCGTATTTCTTTGCTGTTTTTTTGCCCGGGAGCTATAGCGGAATAGGCTGCCCGCAATTTTTTAAAAGCGGCATTATTTTTCTGAAGAGTTGTATTTAGCTGATTATTGCCTGCATTAATTGGCCCTCCCCAAACCTTGCCGTTTTCAACGGACCCGGAAATCCTGACTTTTAAGCAGCCCGGTTCCAGGAAAAATAAAATATATCCATTTTCGCTTGATTGCGGGCCGGCGCCGGTTTTACTAATGTAAAGCATAGCCTGCCTTGGCTGATCGAGTATTCCGGAAAAAATAAACGTGCCCTTATTGAAAGTAGCGGAATCAATTCCTCCGGATGTATTACCATAAAAAAGATAAGCTTTCGCAGGTGCCGCTAACTTCCCCATGGTTCCATTCAACGTGTAAGACTCATTTTGTGCATGCACTTTTGCGCCGGTCAGAACTATTGCTGCCATTACTAAAAGCTTAGTCCATTTGTTATTTTTCATAGGTTGTATTTGTTATAATATATGCTGTTGAGCCATGCTCATTTTATGGTATAGTTATTTAGACATGAGTATAAACTTCCCGGTTATTGACCGAATAAATTTCGCAGCCTGTCTGCCAGGTCACCCCCCTGGAGGTTCTTCTCAATAATTTTTCCGTCAGGGGAAACCAGGACATTTTGTGGAATATTATTGACACCGTATAAAACCATTGCTTCGTTTTTGGAGCCTTTGTTAAGATCGGCAACTTGTATCCAGGGCAAACGGTCATCATGAATTGCCTTTAACCATTGATCTTTTGCTTTAGCTACGTCTGATGAAACACCCAGGATTATAAAATTCTTTTGTTTGTATAAATTATAAGCACTAACTAAGTTTGGGTTTTCTGCACGGCAACGCCCGCACCAGCTAGCCCAAAAGTCGATCAGCACATATTTGCCTTTGAAATCATGCAGAGAAACGGGCTTTCCCGATGTATCTGTTAGCGTAAAATCCGGGGCAACCGCTGCTATAGCCGTTTTTTTCATCAGGGATATTTCGGCGGCATAGCTTAAACCCGCCTTGCTTGTCCGGACATTAGATGAAAGAAGGTTAAATGCGGGTTCTACCAACCTCGAATCCGGGTATATACCTGCGTAATATGCTAAGGCAGATAAGCTAACCATCGAAGAAGTTTTTTTAAAAAAAAAATCCAAATCAACTAATTTTTGTTCGTCCTCCACCCTGAACGATGCTTTAATAACGCTGTCCCGGAACTTGGTGGACTTCTGTTTTTCCTGCGGAGCAGTGAAAAATATATTATTTACGCTATCCAATTTTTCATCCGTTTTTTTCATCGCTATTTTCAGGGCATCGTAATCTTCATTTAGCGGGCCGCCGGATATTTTGGCATTTTGAAGCAAATCGCGGCTTGTCACTGAAATATTTCCTTCTTCAAGATAAAAATTTATAAATCCGACATCGTAGGCCATAAATCCAGACCCTTTGGTATTGATAAAGAGCGTAGCTACCTTAGGACGGTCGGACGTTCCTGCAAAGGAGAATATTCCTTTGGTAATGCCCACCGAGTCCACATGTCTGTCCCCCCATTCATATACATTAAATAAGCTTTGGCAGGAGCTGAATATTGCCCAACCTTTCCCGTTAAATTATAAGTTATATCCTGCGCTTTCACTTGGGTACAGGTAATCGCCAGCGCGATTACGCCGAAAAAAAGCAACCAATTTTTTATCATTTTTTGAATTTGTATTATTTAATTATTTAGGGAGTTTGGCCATAAATGCCAAAATATCCTGTCCGATTTCAGTACCGTGCGTTTCCAGCGCAAAGTGTCCGGTGTCGTAAAATTTTACGGTTGTGTTTGGATCGTCCTTTTTGAATCCTTCTGCCCCGGGAGGCGAGAAATATGGGTCTTTGTTTCCCCATACGGCCAGTATCGGCGGCTTACGGTCGCGGAAATACTTTTGAAATACAGGGTACAGCTTAATGTTATTCCTATAATCTAGTAACAGGTCCAACTGTTTTTCAACATTACCCGGACGGTCCATCAATTGCTGGTCCTGGAATATTCCGTCAGGTGAGACCAACGACTTATCCACTACACCCTCGTGGTATTGGAAATTGGTACCTTCCGGGTTAAAGAAGGGCCTCACTTTATCGCGATTTTCTTGGGAGTCATTCTCCCAATAGGCCTTTACAAGTCCGTGGCTCCAATCCAATAATCCCTGTTCGTAAGCGTTTCCATTTTGTGATATGATGCCTGTTATCCGGTCAGGATTGTGGATGGCCAGTCGTAAACCCACCGGCGCGCCGTAATCGAAAATATAGATGGCGAAACGCTTCAGGTTAAGTTCATCAATGAATCCCTGCATGGTGTTGGCAATGTTATCAAATGTATAGGCGTATTCTTCCCGTGCCGGGGCATCCGAAAATCCAAAACCGGGCATATCCGGCGCGATAACATGATATTTTTTACTTAAAATGGGAATCAAATTCCTGAACATAAAAGATGAGGTCGGGTAACCGTGCATCAGCAGTATCACAGGGGCATCTTTAGGCCCGGCTTCCCGGTAAAAAATATTGACCCCCTTTATAGTAATATTGCGGTAATGAGTTGCTTCGTCTGTCATGGTATTGGTTTTATTTAATTGGTGACCAATCTTTGCCCATAGTGGCTGGTAGAACAGCACAAGGAGAATCACAAGGACCGCCCGTACATGATTTATTGCTTTCATTGTTTTTAATTTTGTTTTATCTGGATTGATTATTTCACAGTCGGCGACCGGTTTCCGAAATCGCTACATCATTAATGCTGGCGAATCGTTTGGACATCAGTCCTTGGTCATCAAATTCCCAATTCTCATTTCCGTAAGCCCTGAACCATTTGCCGTTTATGTTTTGGTATTCATATTCAAACCGCACAGCGATCCTATTCTCATGAAATGCCCATAATTCCTTTTTGAGTTTATAATTTAATTCCTGCTGCCATTTGGCCGTTAAAAAACTTATCACCTCGTTGCGGCCATTGATAAAGCTGGAACGATTGCGCCATTCCGTATCCAGCGTATAGGCCATCGCTATCCGCTCCGGGTCTTGGGTATTCCAGGCATCTTCAGCTCTTTGCACTTTTATCAGGGCTGCTGCTTTGTCAAAAGGTGGCTTGATCTGTTTGATTTCCATAGGAGTGAATCCTTACAACTTGATGATCCCGCCCGTTTTAATAATGCTCAATCTACTTTTGTATTTGGTGGTATCTAAAGTCTGTTGTAAAACAGAGATCGGCTCTACATACATCGAAAACGTGGTGTGGTGTACAGGCGTAATACGGTCAGGGTTTAATGCTTTAACAATTTTAAGGCAATCCTGCGCGTTTAATCCGCGCCTGCCTATCTTTCCGTCAGAGCCCACCGAACCCATATCAGGTATCAGCAGGTTAATTCGCCCGTATTTAGTATTATCCTGTATTTCATCAAACCATACCGTATCCCCTGTCCAGTAAATGCGGTAAACATTGCGCCCCCTGGTATACTCAATAATATACCCATTGCCTTTACCCAATTGAGTTTTTAATGGTTCATCTTTAGCATGCATCGCCTCGACAGCTATAATTCTCAAAGTTTCATCTCCCTTAACTAACACAGATGAATCTCCCCAGTTTAATCCCGTAGTACGGGTAAAACCCCAGCTTTTGATGAGGTCTTTATTTACTCCCGGGGCTATTACAAACAATTGCTTATTTAGCGCGGCTTTTGCTTCCTTGTCAAAATGGTCGGCATGCGGATGGCTGATCAGCAGCAGGTCAATGTACGAAGTATCAAACTTTGCAGGAGCTATATACCGTTGTATAGGCGCGTTAAGCGCGCCTGTTGTCGGGTGCTTTGCAATAAAGAAGGCCGTATCGCTTTTGGGGCTGAGCATTGGATCTGTCAATATTTTAAAGCTGCCCAAATGCAATACATAGGTTGGGCCGCCTATCCATTGAAAGGATTTCGCGGTTTGCGCTATTGCCAATTGTGTGAAAGCTATCAGCACCACCAGCATGGTAATTTTTAATGATTTCATCATTGATATTGATTTAATAGACGTTAAATTATTCCTTCAACAAAAAACCCGTCAATGGCAGGCACATCATGTAAATGAGTAGTCAATTTGGCTATCCTTTTATCCCGTAGCTCCATCACAATAACCACATACTCATCCAGTTTTAATTCGCCCCGCCCGGCAGTGTTATGCAGTGATACTGCTATGCCGTCCATACTGTACAATACGTGCAATAACTCCACCATAACTCCAAAGTTGCGAAGCTTGCGGGCACGGTCAACAACGGCATCAGCGCCTTTTGCCTCGCCTGATAGTAGACTTGTACCGGGCAATGTCCATGAAGCATCTTCGGTTAATATGGTATGCATCATTTGCCAATTCCGGCTCCTGAGTGAACTTAGGAAAGTGGTGGCAATTTGAAGTTTATCTTCATCTGATAGCCTTTCAGGATTATTCATTTTTTCTCTGGTTTTAAGTTTAAATAATTTTGCGTTTTAATTTTAAGCGAGAGCCTTGTCAATCAGCGGCGTAAGGTTTAACGGTACAACCAGCTGAATAGGCAGGGAGTATCTTTTTTGAATATATACCGGATCATTAAAAGATACCCTCACCACCTGGTCCGTTCCTTCCCATGCGAGTATTTTCAATGGAAGGTCAAGCGCGGCAAGTGGATTAGTTTCCATAATGGTGCTTCCATTTGCAGGATTGCCAAACAAAAGAAACTCAACCGGAAAAATATCCTTGCCGGCGTGCCTGGCTTCGCTTTGCTGATTGATGCGGCTGTAAATAGTGGCGCCATGTTTCTCTAACAAAACGACTAACCTGTCAATAGTTTCCTTAACATCGTATGGGCTTGTCCGGGTAATTATTCCCTGGGTATTCATATTACTGTTTGTTTTTAATGGATGAACAGCAAAAAGAAAACAACATGCAATTTGCTGAAGAAACAGCCGCCGATTATTTTCCATTTTTGCCGGTTAGGAGTGCATTAGTTAATTATTTTATAGAATCAGCCAGCGGGAAATCAACAGGTATGTTGGTTAAAGCGAAAACATAGTTGGTGAAAAGCCGCACGATCACCAAGCCGATCAGGTCCATAACCGCACCTTCATTAAAACCTACCTCATAAAATTGGGTGAGGTACTGCTCCGAAGGGTTTCCTTTAGTTTCCGTTATCGCTTTAGCTAATTGCACTATCGCGTTTAGTTTAGGATCTTGCACCACTCCTTTTCTTATTTCAAGGGTTTCTTCTTTGGTAAGTCCTCTTTTAATGGCCAGCATGGTATGTCCTGCCAGGCAATAGGCGCATTCATTCACTTCAGAAACAACCAAAGCGATAGCTTCTCTTTCTTTTGGGTCAAACGCGCCTGCGTTAAGTGTTTCTTCCAGGTTCATAAACGCTTTCAGTGCGAATGGCGATCGGCCCATGGTAGCATATAGATTAGGTACTTTCCCGAGGCGCTTTTGCATTACGTCAAAAAGTAATTGCGAATCGGTGCTTACCTGGTCGCGGGTTGGGACGGTTATGGTTTTCATATCATTAAATTTTAGGATTTATTTTGTTGACATATTTGTTTGCGTTTAAGGTAAAGGGCGGCGGTTTCGCTCATCGTAATAATTGCTCCGCCAAGAATAACGATGTCTTTAATGACTAGGCGGCCTCTTCCAGATAAAAAAGGAAAGCCCCAGTCTTTATCACTTAAATGTGGCACCCAGCTTTCGGGGGTAGTTATTAAAAAAGATAGTGTACCCAGCGTCATGATAAAGATCAGCATGCTGGCTATCATGCTTGGAACAGGAACTACTTTGTATGAAGCAATTAAAATTGCCAGCGTTACCAATATGATACCCAACCCGGTTGAGAAACCATAGGTATTATTTGCTTCCTGCCACTGATGATTGGCGGGGATCAATTCCCCTTCCGGGTTCATGTGTTTTTTATATTGAGATGGATGGCTATAAAAAAATGACATAAAAGGGCTGTTCGCCACAAATGGCACCAGGCTGTCTGCTTCAAAAGTGAAAAATTTCAGTCCCCCTATCCAAAGGAAAACCACGACAATCCCAAAGCGGGCAGCTTTTTTGCCAAACTGGTCCAGGCCTGCAATAAATGATATAAATGAATTTTTCATAATAGAAATATTGTTTTTAACTATTTATGCCAGCAAAATTACTTCGGTAAAATGGCTGCTGACATGGACAATACCGGATATTGCTTGGACTTATCTGCCATTGATTTATTCCAGTTTGTTTGCTCGACCTATAGACAACTTAATGCCAGATATCAAAGCTCTTGTAATCAGACACTTATAATATTTCAAAGATTTAATACAGGCGATATATCGCTGTATTTACCGTTGAAGTCGAAATAGCGCACTGTAAGATTCACGGTAATTGCACTCGTCAATTAGTTATGGCAGCGTGTTGAATTTTTCTTTTTTCGAACAATCTTTGGGTCTAAATTATAAAGCAAGCAGGTTCATTAATCAATACGTTATATCAATCGCTATAACCATAACGGCGAAATACCGCCGCAACCGTAATCGAAAAATAGAAATAACTTACTGATAATCACATATTTATCTACTGGCATAAAATTAACATGAAATGTATTATATACTAACGACATGACCAACGAGGAATACATGGACAGACGCGAATTTTTGGCCGTAGGCGGCGCTTTAACTGCTGCCGTTTATTTACACACAGCAATAAAGGATAATTTCCCAAGTTCATCTATCAAAGCCATAATATTTGATGGCTTCCCTATATTTGACGCGCGGCCTGTATTCAAAATAGCTGCGCAGTTATTTCCTGAAAAAAGTGATGAACTGATAAAGGAATGGCGAATAAGGCAGTTTGAATATACTTGGTTAAGAAGTTTAGCCGGTAACTACCAGGATTTTTTTAAAGTAACCGAAGACGCGTTGATTTTTGCGGGCACATTGCTTGGGATAGGAATATCAGAACTACAGCGAAAAAAACTAATGGAAGCTTATTATCATTTACAAGTTTGGCAGGAAGTGCCAACGGCGCTATCACGATTAAAGTCCGCAGGTTTGCGTTTAGGAATTTTATCAAACTACACACCTGAAATGCTGTTGGTTAATGCAACCAATAATCAAATAGATCATTATTTCGAGCATATGATCAGTGTAGATCAGTTAAAAAAGTATAAGCCAGATCCTGCCACTTACGCTTTAGGCATGAGTGCCTTTAGCCTGGCTAAAGAAGAGATATTGTTTGTTCCTTTTGCCGGCTGGGACCTTGCCGGCGCAAAAATATTTGGTTATCAAACCTTTTGGGTGAATGGTATGCAAATGCCCTTGGAGCAATTAGGAGCCATACCGGACGGTATTGGAAAAAACCTTAATGATCTGCTGGCTTACCTGAACATTTAAGCTGCCGGATAAGTAAACGAACGTAATTTATGATGGAAAACAACGAATTGTTATTTAATATGATTAAGGCTAATGCAGGCTATTTAGCTAAGCCGATACAATTTAGCTTTTATACAGTCATTTTCATTGCTGAGGGCAAAGGCATTTATCACGCCGATTTTAGCACTTTTCCGTTTAGCGGCCCTGTATTGTTATTCGCAACGCCGCTTCAACAGATTTATATTGAGGAGCAAGGTCCACTTGAAATCACCATGATCCAGTTCCATGGCGACTTTTATTGTATCGAATACCACAGGGCCGAGGTATCCTGCAATGGGCTATTATTTAACAACTGTTATATTGAGCCTGCTGTAAACTTATCGGGTAAAGACTTTATTTTGTTTCGAAATCTTCTTACTGACCTAGAGCAGGAATTTACCTCGCCTCAAACTAATGAAACGGTAATCCGATCCTATTTGCAGCTTTGGCTTGCCAAAGCGAGTGCCATTAAGATCAGCATGCTTGAAAGACAGGAATTGCAAGAGATCGACCATTTAATGGAACAGTTAAGACGGTTGATCGACCAGCATTTTCTGACTCTACATAAACCCGGCGATTATGCCGATTTGTTACATATCTCCTCCAATAGCTTAACTAAAAAGACCTCAAACTATTTTAACAAAACCCCTTCGCAGCTGATTACCGAAAGACTGATCATCGAGGCAAAAAAGCAGTTGCACCTTACCCGGCACAGTATTAAAGAAATCGCTTATCAATTAAATTTTCAGGATGAATTCTACTTTAGCCGCGTATTTAAAAAGTTTACCAAAGTTTCTCCAAAGGCTTTCCGGGAAAAGACGGGTATTTCTATTGTCGCAAGTCTGCCTGTCGGCAAACCAGGCAGGTAGTTGCCGGGAAAATCTGCAATTAAAGATGATGATCTTTCCGTATCCCCAATCTTTTGATCTTTGAATTCAGTGTGCTGGACGGTACGCCCAAAATTTGGGCCGCGCCATTTTGCCCACCTATCCTGCCACTGCAGTATTTGAGCGTTTTTAAAATAAAATCGCGTTCATTTTCATCAATGGTTTTGATCACAAATTCCTCTTCTGCCATAACCTTCAACGTTTGCTGACTTTGATTCGGCAAATGGATTTGTTTGATGGTATCACCTGCCGTAAGTAAAATGCTTCTTTCGATCAGGTGTTCTAATTCGCGTATGTTTCCCGGCCATGAATAGTTGACCAGCTCCTGTAACGCCCTATTATTTAAGGTATTGATTTCCTTACCAGATCTTTTTGCAAATCTTTGAATAAAATAAAGCGCAAGATTAGGAATATCTTCCCTGCGTTCCCTGAGCGGCGGTAAAGTGATCGGAAAAATATTTAACCGGTAATACAAATCGCTTCTAAACCTGCCTTCGGCCATTTCCTTTTCCAGGTCGCGGTTGGTGGCAGCGATAATTCTTACATCCACTTTGATCGTATTTCTTCCGCCGACCCTTTCAATTTCTTTTTCCTGTAAAGCGCGGAGTAACTTAACCTGGAGTTCCAGCGGCATATCACCGACCTCATCCAGGAAAAGGGTGCCATTATTAGCCAGTTCAAATTTACCAAGCCTGCGTTCGGTTGCCCCGGTAAAACTGCCGCGCTCATGACCGAACAATTCAGATTCGATCAAATTTGCAGGCAGCGCGGCACAGTTAACCTTAACCATCAGTTTGTTTTTCCGGGGTGAACTATTGTGTATTGCACGGGCAATCAGTTCTTTGCCGGTTCCCGTCTCGCCAAGGATCAAAACTGTACTATCTGAGGAAGCAACCTGCGATACCAACCGGAAAGTTTTTTGCATTGCCGCACTTTCGCCGACGATCTCCGAATAGTTCAGCGTTGTTTCTATTTCTTCCTTGAGATATATTTTTTCCTCCTCAAGCAATAGCTTATAGCTATTGATTTCATTAAGCTGGCAGATGACCTTTTCATTGGCCATAATATTGGAAATGGTCAGCGCAATTTGCGATAGTATACATTTGAACAAGTGATATTGCTCGATGATGCTACCATAGTCTTCGTGGATGAAATTCATCACTGCTATATTCTCCTGGCCAAGACGGATTGATACGCCAATCATTTGGGTTAAGGCGATTTCCTTTTTTGCACTTTCCAGGTAATCGGGATGTCCCGGCCAGCGGGAACATTGGTCCAGGTCAAAAAAGACCGGGTCCTCTGATGCCAGTATCCTGTCAAATATCCCATCATTTACCTTGTTCTCCTTACCGATCAATTTTCTAAATTCGGCACATTGGGCAAAATCGGCATCAGGATCAAATAGTATCGGCGTATGTGCCTGCTTATTATCGCTTAACGAATGAATGACGTAATCTTTAATATTAAAAAGATCCCTTAACTGTTCTTTGAGAATTTTGGCCAGCACGTTTTTATCCCTCACCGAAGCAATGGCATTGCTGAACGCTAGCAGACGTGATTTCTCTTTTTCTCTTTCAGCAATCTCTTCGTTGGCCACAATATTGGAAACAGCTATGGAAAGCTGGTCACAAAGCCCTTTAATGAGGCTGAGTTGTTTACTGTTAATTTCCCGGTTCTCTGTCAGGCAGATTGTCCAGGCGCCAATGATCCGGGAACCTATTCGCAGGCCGGTCATGACCGTTTTTTTAACACCACTATCATAGAGGGCCTGTATATAGCCTGGCATACCGCCTTGCAGATTTAATTGCTCCATATCAAATACTTGGGGATCATTAATATACAGGACTCTATCGAATATGCCGTCAGCTACAGCGTACCTGACTTTTACGGCCTCCTGGTAGCAAGGTTCTTCTTCCACACCGGGCAGCGAATCCTGTAGGAATGTAGACATCACCGACTGATTCTCATTGATCACGGTTAACCAATGGTAGCCAAAGTCAAAAAGTCTTTTTAACTTATGATGAATAATTTTTAAAAGGTCATTTTTTGCCCTGATCGATGCGAAGTCGATATTGAGCGATTGTAAGGTTTCGCTTTCTGAATATTTCTCTGTAACCATTTCATCTGTTCTCAGGTTAGCCAGGACCAGGCAAAGCATATGCGCAATGATTTGAAGCAATTCTATACGATTCAACGTAAATTCCTGTTCGTACTCCGTAATTATCACCCAATGTGCAGCTACCGTCCCCTGGTCGCTCAGGTTGACTATCACGCCCCTTTGGGTGATATACTCATTTTTGGTTTTCAAATAACTTCCAATTAATTGCTTTTCGGCTGTGGCGTCAAAATCTGTAGTGCCTGCCGTATCCGTTACTATAACAAGCGCCTTCCGGTCAGCCGGGTTGCCAAAAGATCTCCGGTCGCAAAAAGGGTTTTCAGGATCTGCCGAAGTTTCATTAACAAAATAATTTGTAGCCAGATCACGGTCCGTGCCCAACATAAATAACGTACTGAATTCAAAATTCAGGTAAGCGCCGATATCCCGGTTGATTATATTAAATAATTGCCGCCGGGTTTTAACGGCAGTTAGCTTTTTAGCAAATTTTACTAAAAACGCCTGATCATTCTTAACAGGTTCGTTTTGCCGGGTATCTACTATTTTTGCGATCATCTGGAATGTTTTTTGATAACGAAATATCGCTTACCAATAGCTGTGCCGAAATCGTAAATCATTATCTTACAACGATTTATATAATCAGAAGTATTTTATTATAAATGATATTTCCAACTATTAGGAAATATCGAAATCGCTTTCCGATGAGTCGCTCCTGCCGTAGGATGGTTATTGACTGAAATTAGGATAGTTGAGGCAATATATTTAATTTAGATATTTTACGGGTGGAATGAAAGCTAAAATACTCATCGTTGAAGACCAGTTTGTGGAAGCCAATTTCCTGCAGCTGATCTTAAAAAAAGCGGGCTATAAGGTATGCACAATTGCTCGGTCAGTGCCGGAAGCTTTAGCTATCATAGAAAAAGAGACACCCTTGCTGGTGTTGCTTGATATCCATTTGAACGGTCCGCTCACAGGCATTGACCTTGCTAAAATATTAAGAGATAAAAATATAGGCTTCGTATACCTCTCTGCAAATTCGGATCAGCAGATCCTGAAAGCAGCCGGCGCCACCCGGCCTTATGGGTTTTTAGTTAAACCATTCCGGGAAAAAGAAGTTTTGGTCATGATCGATGTTGCTTGCTCTTCACAGCAGCAAAACCAGGAACTGATTGATAAGGTAGAGAGTTCCGATAAAAATCAACCAAGCGATAACGCGCTTGACTTTTTGATTGGTGAGAGCAGCAATTTTTTAGAAGTGATCCGCCATGTGAAAGTGGTAGCGCCTTCGGAAACCACTGTTTTGATCCTTGGTGAAAGCGGGACCGGTAAAGAACTGATCGCCAAGGCTATCCATAAGCTTTCCCCCAGGGACCAGCAGCCGCTAACCGTGGTAAACTGCGGCGCATTACCGGCAGGCTTGATCGAGTCCGAACTGTTTGGGCACGAAAAGGGTGCTTTCACCGGCGCATCGGAAAAACACATCGGCAAATTTGAGCAGGCCGATGGCGGAACCGTGTTCCTGGACGAGGTCGGCGAACTACCGCTAGACCTACAGGTGAAGTTCCTGCGGGTACTGCAGGAACAAGAAATAGAGCCGATCGGTGGTAAAAAGAAAAAAATCAATGTCAGGATTATTGCAGCTACTAATAGGAACCTTGATGAGGAAATGTCGCTCGGAAGGTTTCGTATAGACCTCTATTATCGCCTCAGTGTTTTTCCCATGTTACTGCCACCGCTAAGGGATCGGAAAACAGATATTTTACCCATCGCCCACTATTTCTTATTCCGTAATCCGCAAAGACAGGTTAAGGGGATCAATGGCTTTTCTGACGCTGCTGCACAGGCAATGTTGGCTTACCATTGGCCAGGGAATATCCGGGAGCTGGAAAACCTGGTCGAAAGGGCCGTCTTGCTTTCAAACGGAAAAATTATTAGTGATATCTTGCCCGCCGCCTATGCCGGTAAAAGAAATTCCATTGCCGATATCGTGCCACTGAAAACAATAGATGAAAATGAGCGCGATCATATAATAAAAGTGTTGCAGGCCTGTAACTGGAAGGTTTTCGGTGAAGGCGGGGCAGCTGAAATTTTAAATATTAATGGCTCAACTTTAACATCCAGAATGAAAAAGTTAGGCATTGAAAAAAAGATCATCCTCAAATAAACCGGCCAAGCGATATATCGTTATTCCGTCATGGAAAATTGACATCCGGCTCCATGTTTTTTTCATCCAATTTATAATTAACACGCTGTCAAGCAATTATCGCTTGGCATGCTTGATGCATCAATGCTATCTAATTGCTGATGTACAGCATTAAACAGCTGATGATATGGAAACATTGATATTCTATTGTACACATGGTCTGATGGCACTGTGCATAATTGTAATTTTTTCCGCGGGAGGTTATCACACGTTGCCGTTAAAAGTATTCCGTATCCGCTGCCGAAAGCTCCTTATTTCGCCGGGGCCCATATTAAAAGCGATATATCGCTTTTATTAAATATTCATTTTATACTTAAACATCAGATAATTAAGACTTTAACAATTGGCACGTAAATGACTTGCCTTTACCTGTAAACAGTAAAGTTTGTTACCAGAAAACGCTGCAAGTTATGTGTCAGTTAAATCCCTCATCAATGATCAACATGGCCCTTACCAAAAAGGTCATTGCCCTTCATGATAAGGGATATGATTTTGATTTTTTCGTAACTGAAGATCATCGCGTGCTTTGTGTTCAGGATAACCGATCATTTACAATCGATCAACTCACTATTGAAATGGTTGACATGCACTTTGATAAATTCACCGGCGGCTATAAGTATATCCATACAGTAGAGACTTACTGCGAAGATAAGGGACTGATCGTTGACTGCAGTATCTGCGTGAATTCAATGCTTGAGGGTAAATTTCGTTTACGGGCTAACCATTCTTATGCTGCAATCTAAAAAACACCAACCATGATCCTAGTAGAAAATACATGTTCTTCAAAAAACTTTATCGGTTATACCGGAACGGAGATCTTGCAATTTTCCGGAGCTGCCGGAGATTTTCCAGGCTGTACCTCAAACGGGGCGTTGAGGCTGACCATTACCTTTCTGAAATTGCTCGAGCAGCAGTTTCCTATCGGTTCGATCGGCCACAAAATGAAATATAGATTCCCTGTGGATTTTGCGGATATGCTTTCGGTACATGTCAATCACCTCAACAGGTCTTTAAAGGATATCACCGGGAAAACTACCTCACAGTTGATCGCTGAAAGAATTACTAAAGAAGCGTCCGGGCTATTGCTTTACACGGGATGGAATATTTGTGAAATAGGCTATTGTTTTGGGTTTGAAGAGGGGCCTCACTTCATCAATTTTTTTAAAAAAAATGCAAGAATGAGCCCGACTGCCTATCGTAAAATAATTAGAGAAAGAACAACTCGATTTAAACAAGTTTTAGGTCAATTCTAAAGTTCAATCAAATTCAATAATCATTTAAATAAATTCTTATGCCATTTGTAAATGTAAAACTGGTTGACGGTGTTTTCACCACTGAAGAAAAACACGCACTTGCCGCCGCGCTCACGGACGTGATGGTTAAATTCGAAGGATCAGAAGCTTTTCGCGAAGTTGCCTGGGTCTTAATTGAAGAGTTACACACGGATGGCTGGCACATCGGCGGGCTTCCATTCGCAGGGCCTAAATCCCTGGAAGGCACGCTCAGGCGCTCTAAAGAAATTGTTGAAACGCTGGGCGGGCACCCGGTAACACGGCCGGAATGGGCGGTAGCTATACCTGTAAAAGGCTAAAATATAAAGCATATCCCGATGCAGTATTGGGATATGCTTTTAAACCTTCAATGTCAGGCTACCCAATTCGTCAGCAGGAATACCGACGGGGTCTACATGGAAGCTTATTCTTATATATGTGCCGTTGACGGTATCCAGAATAAGCTCACCGCGAAGGTCAAGTGCCAACCCCTTGATCAGTTCCAGCCCAAGTGAGTTCACTTCCTTTTCTGCCTGTTTAAATCCTATACCATTGTCCGCGACCGATAAATAAATGTTATCAGCCTCTTTTTTTAGTGTTACCCTTATTTCTCCATTCTTTTGATGGGGAAATGCATACTTAAAAGCATTTGTTATCGCTTCGTTGACGATCAGCCCTAAAGGTATGGCCTGCCCGGCGCTTAACTTAATTTCATCGGCATCGAGCTTAATCAGGATATTTTCGGGTGCGCCAAAACTTTCCTCCAAATAAGTAACAAAATCAGTCAGGTAAGTATTCATATTTACCACTTTGATATCATCTGACTGGTATAGTTTTTGGTGGATCAGCGACATCGCATAGATTCGGTGGCGGCTGTTTTCTACCGCTTTTAATGCATCATTTTCCAGGTACATAGCCTGAGATTCTAAAAGACAGATTACTGTATGCAAATTATTTTTTACCCGGTGGTGGATCTCTTTAATGAGCCATTCCTTTTCATCGAGCAGTTTTTGCATCAACTCATTTTTTCGGGTAATAATGTCGTTGTTTTTTTTTCTGATCTGGCTTTGACGGTAAAGAAGCCCCGCTATAATAATTACCAGTATGATCCCTGCGATGGTTATATTTTTAGTGAGATTTGCTTGTTGTAAATTTGCTTGTTCTAGTTTTGCTTTTTGATTCAGCAAATTAATTTGATTTATCCTTTCTGAGGTAGCATACTTAACCTGTAGCTCTTCTGCAAGCATTGTTTTAGAGACCTTATAATTGCGAATAATAGCAGCCGTAAATCGTCGGTAATCCCTGAGTTGAGCTTTTTGATCGCCTGCCACAGAATCAATTTTAATCAGAGCTTCCAATGCCACTGCATTGTCTCCATATAATCCACCATTACCGATAGTTTGTAAAGAAAGGACTTCCTCATAATATACCCTGGCTTGCTTGTAATTCCCTTCTTTAAAATCCAAGGTTGCTAAACTGATCAGGACTTCTGGTTTCCTGACATTCAATCCATGCTGCTCCACTTTTTTTTCCAGAAGGTCCGCCTTGTTAAAAAAGCTGTGGGCTGACTTCCAATTTTTTGTATAAATATCATACAACCCAAGTGTCAGATTGTAAAAAAGCGAATCTAAAGTTGTGACAGGGGGGACTTGGTAAGTAAGCTTTTTGATATATGTTAAAGCTTCAGTTCCGCGGCCACGTTCAAGTAGCATTTCAACCAAGTCGTGAATTCCCATAGTATCATGTTCGCGCTGGCTCAATAAAACATCAACTGACTTCTTTTGCCAGTATATCGCAATATCTTCTCTATTTCCCTCATTATTGTAAAGGCCGGCGACAATACCATAAAAATTAGGCAGTGGTATACTGTCTTTGGTCATTTCAGAGTTTTCAATACTTTTAATGGCGTAGGTTAATGGCTCACCAAATTTCCCCTGAAACTGGGCAGTTGTAGTTAGGGCGCCGGTAACATAATGAGAATAGGGAAAGCGAATTATTTCAGTTAAATTAACTGCCTCTTTTGCAAGTTTCTCTGCTATGGCAAGATCATTTCCTAACAAATGCAGATAGCAATCATTTATTAATGAATTGATCTGGCCTTCCTTATCGTTAACCGACTTAAACATCCGGTAAGCAATTTCAGTATGCTGGATCCTTGGTACAGTACTGGTAGCTGTGACTGGCGCATAAAGTCCCCACCAGGAACAGGTAGTAGCTGCTGCAGGCTGATCCCCTGCCTTGATAAAGCCATCCTTTACAGCTTCAAAAAGCTTGTCGGCTTCGGCAAACTTTTCAGTTTTTAAGTATAATTTAGCTAAAAGCCGTTGTGCGGCTAATTTCAAACGGATATTATTCCATTTTTCGCATTCTTTTATTCCAGCGGTTAGGTAGTTTATACTTTTAATTCCGGCAATGCTATCATTACCCGGTTCAAATACAAAATAAGCGCCCATCAATATAGCAAGCGTTGCGTACTTTTGCCCCACGGCGAGCTTAAGCTGTTTTTCCCCGATCCAGGGTGCCCGTTCGTCAACCCAACCGGCACCATTCAAAATTTCCTTATCGTCAATCCCCTCGCTGACAACCGGCAGGCGGCTGAGCGATAAAATGCGGCTGACATGGATCAAACTGCTGTCCAGGTCTACCTGATTTTCTTTAACTACGGTGAAATAAGTCGTACTCAATTCTAAAAGCAACTTCTGAAAAGAAGGTTTCATCCGGCCGGCGCGGGCAACCGTATCTTTTTGTGCATTGGCATAAAAGCTAATACTCAAAAATACCAGGACAAACAAAAGGGCCTTTTTAAACATGGCAATGGTGAACCTGTAACGATATGTTATACAAGTTTAATCATTTGTTTTTCTGATTGCAATGTTTGGTAACTGTGATCTATAAAAACCGCCGGATGCTTTCTGAGGGTGACCCCTCTTAAGTGATATTACGGTTACCCAATATTAATGATGACTTTAGCGTAAAAAAAGTGCAACCCTAATCGGTGCACCATTACAATTTTTCAGTCCAACAAATGCCTATTTCGCGCATCCTTTATCTCTGCCTAATAGTGCAAAGGCGATAACTAAGGCGGCGCAAAATAATTCGGGCATGATTCAGGTTTTAAAAAAAGCGCTGCCGGCTTTCCCTCCGGACAGCGCCTCATTATTAATCAAACTATAAACACTTTAAAAGCGAGCTCTTCCCCAAGGAGCAGACGCTTTCTGATTTTAACTATTACTGATCTTATTAGTAACAACCTAATAAGTCGTATAAAGAACGGAGGTAACCAAAGACGTTTATTTATCATTAAATCGCCTTTTGATATTTTTATCGGATTGCAATACGCTTCAGCATATCGGCGGTCTTGGCTCAATGTTAAGCTTCTCCATCACATTCAAAGGAATATATGGCACATCCTTTAATCAACCCAGATTTGGAGTTAATAGGTCAATCCAAAAACCGACTCCGATCCATATTTATGCCGCAGCGCAATTGTTAGATCTGTACCAATCTGCCCAAGCGCGCCAATTGCCAATGACTACCTTTTTTGACATATTTTATTTAGTTGTTAGCTGGCTTTCCGGAAGCAACACTAAACGGATATAATTATCACCACTTAAATATTTTACCGCCATTTCTTTTAATTCATTGGGGATAACTTTATCCATTAGCGCTTCATAAGTGTTGACTTGTTGTAAATCTTCCTGGTTTTGTAATTGCCCGTTGATATAGCCCAGCCAGAAATTATTGGTTTTTAATTGCGGTTCCAAGGTGTTTTTTCCTTCTGCACGCCATTTGTCGACGTTTTCCTGCAACGGGCCGTCCGCTTTAATTTTGTTGATTTCATCCAACGTAGAAGCAATTAGTTTTTCAACGTTTTGCGGCGCACAGCCGAAATGAACTATAAAGGAGTATCGTGGTTGTGGCAGCTTTGTCGTATTTTCCTGCACACCTGGGGTGTAGACACCGCTTTCATCCTCGCGCAATCGTTGCAGCAGGCGTATTTCCAATACTTCTTTCATCGCGTCCATCTTTACATCATTCTCAGGTCTATAATCGTATTGGCCGGTATATATTAGGTAGACGGTAGATTTGGGCTCACTGCCCTTGTAAACTGTTTTTTCAATTTTACCGGTTAGTGCATGAATATTCAGATCCTTTGCCTGCTCATGTTGATTTGTTGATGGAAATGAGCCCAGGTATTTTTCCAGCAAGGGCTTAATGGTATTCGTATCAATACTGCCCACAAAGGTGAAGGTAAAGTTGCTTGCGCAGTGACCTGAATGCCGATATGCTTTTTGTTATCATCAATTAAATCTAAACTCTCAAAATTCTTTTTGTCATGATCGTTCGCATTTCTAAAACTTGCATCAAAAACGATATTGAAAATTGGTATGATAATGTTTTCAGCATGGTGATTTATATCATACTCAGAGTTGGCTGTCGCGATCTTAACCTGAAGTTGAAAACGAGTAAGGTAATCTCTTATAGAGACCAGTAGCTTATTATGATTAGACATACTATATGTGTAAGGTTAAATATATGTTGAAACGAATGTATGTATTTTTACCTATTTCACTTTAAAGTAAAGTATTAAGAGCGCAATAAGAATAAGATTTTTCATGATAATAAAATTAAGCATCAAATATTTAACTCATCAATACTCCTACTTGATTTTTCCATTGCCTCAATCGCATCAAGCAAATCTTTGATTAAAAGTAAAAAATCATCGTTTTCAGGCAATAAAGAAGGATTTGGTTCTAACCCATTCCCCTTGTGTCCACAAAAACGCCTCTTAACTAATTGATTTACAGGAATTTAAATCCCTTAGTTAAGAGGTTTTCTTTTGTTCTCAATTGCTTGACTACTTTATTAAGTCATTGATAATCAATACTATATAGGTTCGAATCCCTGCGGCTATTAGGCTTTTAGATTTACATAACTAATTAATTATCAACAATACCCATTATTTGGGTAGCCCTTTGTCGCCATAAAATTCTTCCAGCGTTATTCTGACCATAACTTGAATGATTAAGTCAATTAGTTTTTGTTCTTGCATTTTTTCCATGTTCATTTATCGCCTCCAAGGCTTCCAGATCATCAGGAATTTCATTTACTGGTTTGATTCTCTTTGCTTTTCTCTTTTTCATAGCTTTTTTAGTAAAAGCTATGAAATGAAAAGACATTCTTATATTTAATACAAACCAAATTTATTTCATAGGAGCTATTTTGATTTAGACCTGATTAAATTATATCACTTTTATAAGTGAAACGGTGCAATTTACGGTGCAGTTTGAGTTATTTTCTGACGCGAAAGCGCTGTCGACTATAAATAGCAAAAGGCTTGCTTAGACGCCCCCTTTTCGGCTACTTGTCTTACGTTAAATATTTGCTCTTATTACCAGCTTTCATTACTATTAATTTGTCCTTTTTCGTTCCTCGTCATTACCAAAATCCCGCTGATTCATTTTTGCGATCGAATTGCCAAAATTATAAGTTAGCGAAATCCTAAAGAACCGGCTGCTGTTATTCTCGCTGTACACTTGTTTGATCCCGTTAACAACAGAAGTATAGTTTTTTAGATAAGCGGTATTGAATACATCGTTGGCGAACAGCGACAGTTGCAGCTTGTCCTTGACAAGGCTTTGTTTGAAACCGATATTTAAGCCGGAGGTATAGCCAAATTGATAAAGCCCGCGCTTATAACCCGTATTGTACTGGTAGTCTACCTCGAATTGGGTCAGCTTGCTGAGCGAAAACGAATTGTTGGTTGAAAAATAAAATTCAGGGCTGTCGCCGGGTGCAGCGTTGATCCCGTTTGTGAATTTACTCTTTGAGCCTAAAAGATATACGGAATTTTGGCTTTGCCACCAGGAAGTGATGTCCGCCGTAATTGTTTCCCCGGCGCCATAGTAATATTCTTTATAATAGTTTTGCCTGGTGATCACCAGTGTATTGTTTGTCGGGTCAGAAGTAAATACGGTACCGTAACCGTCATTGGTAATATTCAAAAACACCTCTGTCCGCAGCAGGTTCTTATAAACGTGACTCAGGTCAAAATTATCGCTGAAGGAAGGTTGCAAAAAAGGGTTTCCTTCAGAATAGCTATTGCTGTTGATATAGGAACGGAAAGGGTTTAAAAGCGCAAAACCGGGCCTGTTGATCCTTCTGCCATAGTCAAAGAAAAAGCTGCTGCTGTCATTTGCCTTATAGCTCATATCAAAACTTGGAAACAAATTCAGGTAATTGGTGAGCGTTGTTTGGTCTAATGTCGCGGAATAACCATTGGTTTGGGTATTTTCCAGCCGGAAACCCAGGTCCATACTGAACTTGGTGCTGATGGTCTTAGCGCCGTTGATATAGACCGCCTGGTTGTTCTCTTTGTAGTCGAACGTATTGGACTGACCAGGATCCAATTTGGGCGAACCGCTGATCGTATTAAAATACTGAATATCCGCGGTGCTGTTTATAAAACTGACTTTCGCGCCATAGGACAAGTTGACGAATTTCAGCGGATGCTCCATATCGGCCTTTGCGCTATAATTTTGAATATTTTGGTTCGAAATGTTCCTGGCGCTCTGGTTGATGTCCAGGAACGTCCCGTCCGGCGCGAAAGTTGTCGCGGCGAAATTGTTATCGGTTTTTGAATTGTAGGTGAAGTAATCCAGGTCAAAAGAGAGTTTTCTTTTCAGCGTATCTAAGCTGGATACGATGTGGGCGTTATAACTCTGGCTACCCGAACTCAGTATACGCTGTCCTTTATTGACCAGCAAGGAATCCAAATTGCCGCCCGTATTGTTGACCCGGATCAGGGTGTTGTCAAGGCTGTTGGGGGTATTGTAATTTCCCAGGTATTGAAACCCTATGGTTGTCTTTGCCGACAGGTCGTAATCCAGCGCCATCCTGCCGGATAAATTATTTTCTTTTTGCTTCCCATTATAAGTTAGGTTCCAGGGTCCGGTGGGATAATACGTATTCAGGTTTTCCTCCACTTTGGAATCCCCAACTTTACCCCCCGCGCTCAGTGAAAACTTTACTTTATCCTTATTGTATAAAAAATTATCATTAAGCGTTGCCGAACCGTAGGTGTTCTGATCATACGCCAGCACGGTTGAATTCTTCCAGGAATCGGCTCTGCCTTTTTTCAGATTGATGTTGATCAGGCCCCCATTGCCGGCTGCCTCATACTTTGCCGGCGGATTGGTGATAATCTCTATATTTTTGATATCGCCCGCCGGGATGGATTTCAGAAAGTTCATCAGCTCATCCCCCGACAACTCTATGATACGCCCGTCTACCATTACGCGTGATGCGCCTTTACCCAGCATGCTGATCGTATTATTTTGCACGATGATGCCTGGCGCGGAACTAATGGCATTGACTGCATCTCCGCCGGTAGCTGCTATACTGTGCTGCACATCAAACACCAGCCGGTCGGCTTTATACTGTACTAATGGCGTTTTGGCGGTGATCGTAACTTCAGCGAGGCTTTTGGTACCCGCTTTTAAGGAAACCACGCCCAGGTCCGTATCGCGGGCCAGTACAATTTGTTGTGTCCAACTGGTAAACCCTAATGAAGTGATCGCTAACGTATAGCTCCCGCCCTTTGCGTTGAGTTCAAAGCTGCCGTCCGGTTTGGTGGAGGCGCCGGTGGCCAGTTTACCCTGGAGGTCGGTTAAAACCACGTTGGCCCAGCCTATCGGTTCTTTTTCATTTTTTACATTTCCGGTCAGTTTGATCTGTGCGCCCGCCCATAAGGGTAAACAAAACAGCGCGGTGACTATGCCCACATAGCCTATCTTCTTTTTCATGATCCTGCTTATTATCCGGCACAAAAATGCAGTGCAGCATCCGGGAAAACGTCCGACTAAATAAAGTCGAACCCTTTTTAGGGTTTTGGTCAGGAATTGTTGCGGTAATCTTTCGGCGTCACACCTGCATGTTTTTTAAAGGCGGTATTGAAAGATGATTTCGAATTAAAACCCACCTCATATAGGATCTGCTGGATGGTGAGTTCCCGGTTGGTCGTTTCCCGGAGCAGTTTCATGGCTTTTTCCACCCGGTATTCGTTTACAAAATCAAAAAAATGTTGGCCGAGCCGGTAATTGATCAGCAGGGATAGCTCCCGCACCGGTAAATGCATTTGACCCGCTAGTTCCTGGATGGTCAGCGAAGGCGAAAGGTACGGTGTATCGCGAAGCATATAGGCTTTTAGCGTTTCGATCTTTGCCACCTGCTCGGGGCTTAGCGGTGCCATCGCAGTGCTGTCGCCTGCCGGCAACAGGATGGCGGTGCTCCCAATAGGTTTGATGCTGGAGTCGATACCCCTGAAAAGGTCCGGATTATACAAAGCCTTAAATACGAACCAGCATAAGATAAACACGGCATTGATACCGACGATCAGCTGCGCCTGGTTGAATATTGCAATTGAACCGCTAAACTGCAGCAGGTCTTTGACAGTCACGATGAAGTGGATCACTGTAATAATTAAGGTCAGCTGAAACAGCCACCGGTAGGTGATCGTGGACGGATCGGTATAATTTTCCAAATAGATCCTGCGGTATTTATGCAACACCAAAAAAATACCGGTAACATAAACAACAAATTGCACGTGACCGCAGATCAACATCCAGAAAAGCTCCGGCAGTCCATTGACTTTGTTCAGCAGTGCGGTTTGAGCGCCAAAGCTTAATGAATAGAAACGCGGCAACAGTTCCAGGTTGATCAGTACGAAAGGCAGTGCGTGCAGCAGGTGCGCCGGTCTGAGTTTAAAATCCGAGTAGCAAACAGAAAGGGCATAAAGAAAAAACACCGGATTGGTCAGTAAAGATGCGGATTCTTTAAAAAGCAATATCCCGGGCCAGGATTGCAAAAAACCGTTAACGAACCAGGAACTGAGATCGACTGCATTAAGCGTAATGAATACCGCCAACAAGACATTGCTGAGTTTATGCTGTGTTTTTACCGTCAATAAGAAAAATGCTAAGATCAACGATACAAAAACAGCAATAACGGCTATCGTACTTAACAGATTGGTATCGGTCATTCAGTAATTTTCGTTTTATGCTAAGATAAGGACATGTTTGAATAATGAGGCCATATGTCGCTGCTATATATGGAATAGACAATAATTCGGTTATTTAAAGGGGTTCGAAATCCCTTCGGCTTGTCGCATATTTTATAAAAAAACTGCAAGTCTAAATCCGGTCCAGAAATTCCAAAAATGGCAAAAGGGGTTCGAACTCAATCCCCGCGGCTCCACAAAAACAAGCCTGCCTCTTTCGGCAGGCTTGTTTTGTTTAAGATTTATGCTGATAGGCGGGTTTCATCGTTTATACTAATTATGCTTGTCTTGTTTCGCGAATACATGACACAATAAGAAACACCTGACCTCCGGTGAAACAGCCCTCTCTGCAAATCAATAAGTTGCGCCGGATATGAAACGATGTGATACAAAATGATACAAAAACACACAAATTTTGACTAAAAATCGTATCACATATCACTCCCGAAACACACTTTGAAACACCCTCACAGCATAGAGGCAGCAAGCAAGCCAAGCAGTTTTAATTGCTGGCGGATCTCCTCACTCCAGGGCAAACCGAGCGATAACCGCATACAGTTTTCAAATTGATTTTGCAGAGTAAACATTCTTCCGGGTCCAAAGCTCATTTTTTGTTTCATGGCCCTGTCAAACAGGGCCGTGGTATTTATTTTTTCATCCAACTCAACCCATAGGGCCAATCCGCCTTGTGGTCGGCTTGTTTTAGTACCTGGTGGGAAATATTCGGTTATGGTTTGTATGTAATTCAAATAATTGCTTTGCAGGATTTTGCGCAGTTTGCGGAGATGATTTTCATAACGACCGCTTTTCAAAAAGCTGGCTACCGCCTCCTGCGTAATAGACGATGAGGATATAGCATGAACCAGCTTTAGTTTCAGTATTTGTTCCTTGTATTTCCCCGGTGCTACCCATCCTACTCTATAACCAGGCGCCAGCGTTTTGGAGATCGAGCTACACCATAGCACTATTCCTTCTTTATCGAATGACTTGCAGCATTTGGGGCGTTGCGCTCCAAAATACAGATCGCCATAAATATCATCCTCTATCAACGGTATTTGATGTTTTGACAAAAGCTCCACCACTTCCTTTTTATGTTCATCGGGCATACAACTACCTAAAGGCGTGTTAAAATTGGGCACCAACAGGCAAAGATTAATGTGGGGGATCGCTTTCTTGAACGCCTCCATGTCAATGCCGGTAGTAGGATGAGTAGGCAGCTCCAATACCTTTAACCCCAAACTGGCAGCCAGTTGTAAAATCCCCGAAAAGCATGGACTTTCCATCGCAATAATATCACCAGGCTTTGCCAGGGCCATCATACAGAACGATAAAGCATTCATCCCTCCGGCGGTTGTTACCAGGTCATCTTCGTGCAGGCTTCCACCCCATAATAAAGAACGGGCGGCAATCATCCTCCGTAACTTTTCATTGCCCTGCAGCTGTTCATACCCGGTGCCACTGTCCTGTAGTTCGCGGGTGGCGCGCATCATTTCCTTATTCAGTTTCGCCAGTGGCAATAACTCATCCGAAGGTACACCCATAGAAAAAAGCGTCAGATCATTTTTGCCCATATTGGCGTACACTTTATGGATCAACTCCTCCGGTTCGTTACGGCTAGCCGCCTGCTGTGGCCTGCTCACCTCCGGCAGCGGCAGCCTTTGAGAAGGCAATCGGCTCACAAAATAGCCCGACTGTGGCCTCGATTCAATAAGCGACTGACCTTCCAGCTCCAAAAACACCCTTTTGGCCGTATTCATGCCAATGCGGCGTTCCTTACATAACATCCTGACGGAAGGCAGGCGGTCGCCCGGCTTTAAAACTTCATTTCTGATCAGTTTGGCGTATTGGTTTGATATTTCGATATAAAGAAAGTCAGTCTTCATATCACAAATATAACTGTGTCCGCTAAAATAAACAAAACTGTAACTGTATTCATTAAATCCCCTCACCTACTTTTGTTAAAAATCACAATTAACATGGCAGAAATAGTTATTAAAACAGGAAAAGAACATATGGATGTTAAAGAAATACACCGTTTCCTGAGCGAAGAATCCTACTGGGCCAAAGGCATTCCTTATGCGCTGGTCAATCATTCATTAACCCATTCTTTTTGTATTGGTGCATTTGCGGATGATAAACAAATAGGCTTTGCCCGGGTAATTACAGATTATCACACTTTTGGCTGGCTGGCCGATGTATACGTACTGCCCGAATACCGGGGGAAAGGCATTTCCAAAACAATAATGGCACACCTGATGGCCCAGCCCTGGGCAAAGCGTTTAAGGCGACTAATGTTAAACACCAAAGATGCCCATGGCTTATATCGCCAGTTTCAATTTACCGATCTGGCTAATCCTGCTTACGTGATGGAGGTGCATAGGCCGAATGCTCATTTGGAGTATAGGGAGGAATAGGATGTATGTTTTGCAAACTACAGGCATAGTCGTCCTACATATGTTTATAAATAATAAAAATGATTCCCAGGAGTATCGCCCTCTTAAAAAACGGTAATTGAATAACAATAAGCTTAAAATTAATTCACATTTTATTTACTAAACAGTACATTAGTTAATTAATATCTAAGCCACGTTGTCACATGTCATCAAGAATATTTTTACAAGCACTCCAAAATAAATTAAAAGGCGGGAATTCAAGATCAATTCATTTAAATGCTTTACCTGGTAGACTTGCAACACGTTTGGATTTGAAGCAACTCGATTTGGTAGACGATCAATTATCATCGAAATTCCTAAAAACCATCCTAACTAAACCAAGTTTTGAGTTTAAAATCACGTTTGATAATCTTGACTTAAATACTTTCAATCTAGATTCGCAAAAGAGGCTTGGAGTTATTGCAAAACGTCTAAATTCAATTGTTATTGAAAACGAAGATTATTACAAAGAGCATGGTACCAAGACATTAGGTTTTGGCTATCCAATATTAATCAAGCGCTCGTCGAAGGATCCATCCAAAATCATCAAAGCCCCTTTATTCATCTGGCCACTTGATGCAATAAAATCGCGGAATAAGGTAAATGAATGGTCCATTTTAAGAAATAAATCTATTCAAACAAATGGATCACTTGTTGATGAAGACATTCATTCTGTAAGCATTAATGAGGTGCTTTTATCTTTTATTAAGGGAGAAGACGATATCATTCTTCCTAATTTTACCGCTGAAGCACTTGAAGACTCCATAATAGATCATACCGAACTATTACAACAATGTGCCGCTGTTTTAAATGCACTTAATCCAGGATCGCTTGATGAGCATCTTTCTCAACTAAAGAGAAATTTCAATATTCCAATTAGCGTCCTACCAGACGCAACAGATATTGATGCAATAGCCAACAATAAGTCATATATCCACTTTGGTGGTATTTTTGGGCTTTTTCGTGCTCAAAAGGAAAGCATCATTACCGATTTAACACGTTTATTAGAGAGATTTGACGAATTTGAATTTGAAAATTTAAAAGTTGACAATCTTTCATATACGCCATTTAGCGCCGTAAATACTGACCCCACTCAACAAGCGATTATAAATGCTTTAGGAGGTGAAACAAATCAAATTATTCAAGGTCCACCGGGAACAGGTAAAAGTCAATCACTGACAGCTTTAATAACTAATGCAGCAGCAAACGGTCTAAAATGTCTTGTGGTTTGTGAGAAAAAGACCGCATTGGATGTTATCAAGAGAAATATAGAAAAAACGCATGTGCAAATGGCTGGGCTTGTAGCTGTAATTGACGATGTGAATGAAGATCGCGAATCCATTATAGATTCTGTTAGAGATCGACAAAACTCATTCTCTAATTATCAATATGTTGATCGCGTAAAATCAAAATACCTATCCATTAGTGAGAAACTAAAGGAGATAACGACATCTATTAATTCTCAACATGCTACACTTGCTCAAGCAATCTATAGGGGAATGTCTTGGGATCAAATTGTCGGCCGTTACTTACAATTGAGAAAGTTATTTCCAGAAGTCCCTCTTAAACATGTACTGAATGTTGCCGATTTCAAACTACGAAACAATGAAAGTGAATTAAAAAATATTCTAAATTATTTAGGTAAAGCAGATGAGCTTTTCCATCAATCACTTTCTTTTCAGGAAGCGCTTTCAGCTATTTCCGATGATTTTCTTAAAAATAAAACTGTTGGTGAAGCTCGGATTAAAATAGAAGAATACACCGCCAATGCCAACTTCAAAATCCCGCAATTAGAAACGACTATATCAAGCGCCATTACTGAAACTAGAAAGTGGGTTATAGAATTTTATGACCCAATACCTAAATCAATTAAGAACGAATTCAGTAACTATTTGCCATTTGTCGCTGGAGAAGATTTTTCTATTGCTGAACCACCTCAAGTCTTCGAATTAGAACAGTTACTTCTTACATTTTCAGTTGATTTGAAAGCACTGCTAAGCGAGACTCGTGAGATCAAAGAAAGTTATTATAGGGATTTGACATATCATTATAGTAGTTACAGACAGGCGTTAGACAATGAACTTGATTCTTATTTGAATTTTGTCAATGAAAGCATTGGCACATACGGACAGTTTTTTATGAAAAACAATGAAATTGCACGTTTTAAAACAAACTTTTTTTCATTGGTCTCAAATAAATATAAACTAATAAAACAAGGTAGGATAGACTTAAGAGATCGCATTAAGGACATTCAAATCGTCCACTTAAAAAAGGATTATATACCCCATGAATACAATGATGATCTTGATTCGGTTGATTTGTCGACTTATGTTAATAATATAATTGATTTAAGGAAAAAGGTGAACCATTGGGCGCAAACAATTCCAGATAATATTGCAGAATACGTCGCAAAAATTAATAATTTTTATTGTCATAAAGATTTCATCGAGACAAAACAACGCGCCAACGAATTGCTTCAATATTACGACAGGCTTACTAGAGTTTTTAAAATTGACTACTTTTTAATTAAAGAAGATGATATTTCAGATTTAAATCAACTAATTGACTATATTCCTGACCTCCTGCGGGAAATATCAAAACACCTACAACTTTATACCGCCTTTCGAAATAGATACCAGGAACAAAAAAACGAATCTAATAAAATTTCAAACCTAATCTTTGATATTCAAAACTTTGGTGAAAATAAGGTCTGTGAAAATTTATTTAAACCCCTTAATAGCTATTTAATCGGATCAAAGGAATGTGTTACCGCAATGGATATAGTTAGCAGATTAAATGAAAACATGACTGGTTTTCGACTTTATCATGACTGGAGAAACTATTATATTGGGCTACATCCGCTTTCTAGGAAACTAATAGACATTATATCCGCTAATTTAGATCAATCTTGGGAAAACGGATTCGAGTGCTGGTATTTATATTGGATCCTGTCTCTTCACGAACCGCCTAACCTACCCAAAAATGATTTTGAGTTACAAAATTACAAAAGACTTAAAATAGAGTTTGATAATTCCCAACTTGAAAACATTATCACTCAATGGACGGAGAAACAAGTCGGAAGTGTACGTGCATTTAAGTTAAAAGGACAGGCCATCAATAGCCTATTTAATAAGAAAGGGGCTAAAGGGATGAGAAGAAATTCGCTTAGAACTATCATAAAAAACGAGTTTGAATTATTTACTGATTTTTTTCCTATTGTTTTACTAAACCCATCTGTTTGTAGTTCAATTATTCCTCTTGAGGAAGGAATTTTCGATGTGGTAATTTTTGACGAGGCCAGCCAATTGAGGCTAGAAGATACATATGCATCATTAATTAGGGGAAAAGCAAAAATAGTATCTGGAGATAAACACCAAATGGCACCATCTTCTTATTTTGAAAGCAACGGGGCATTATTAGATCCATATGATGACGATACTGACAATGATGATGATGGGAATAATGATCTTTTATCGCAAAGGTCCGATTTGAATCTTGCAGATGCTGAATCTTTACTTGCCTTTGCAGTTGACAGGGATTTCAAAGAATCGTACCTATCCGTTCATTATCGTTCTCACCATCCTTATCTTATTGACTTTAGCAATCACGCGTTTTATGGAAAACGACTTATCCCTGTGCCTGCAATCACCGAATATACACCAATTGAATTTATCCAAGTAGATGGCATTTATGAAAATCAAACCAATGAAGAAGAAGCTACGCAAGTTGTCTCTATTTTACGAGACAAAATAAAACCATTGCATGATGGAAGTTTACCGAGTGTAGGGGTTGCAACATTTAATATTTATCAAAGAAATCTGATTTTAGAAAAAATTTCTGAAAATCGAAGATTATCCGTTGAATTTGATTTATTTATGGGGAAACTAGGCAGTTCATTTTTTGTTAAAAACCTTGAAAATATTCAAGGCGATGAACGAGATATAATTATCATATCAAGTACTTTTGGACGAAAAACAAATGGTTCTTTCTCTCAAAATTTCGGCCCAATTATTCAGGGGAAAGGACATCGCATGTTAAATGTTATTATTACCAGAGCAAAAGATAAAGTATATATCTGTAACTCGTTCCCTTTGGAATATGTGAATCAATATGCTCAGTTAATACATGAAAAAGGAAATAAAGGAAGAGCCATATTGTATGCTTATTTAATCTATGCAAAGGCCGTAAGTGAAGATAACAATGGACAACGATTAAATGTACTTAACCTTTTAAGTCAATATTGTATTGACCAATTATATGAAAGAAACGAACCTGGAATTGGCTCTGAATCGATTTTTGAAGACGAAGTATTTTCCCGATTAGCCAATCACATTGGTTTAAACCGAATAGAACAACAATATAAAGTAGGGGGATTTCGAATAGATATGGTAATACATCCCAAATATCCCAATGGGTTAAAAATAGCACTTGAATGTGATGGAGCCAAATATCATAGTAGCACCGAAGCTTATGCTTGGGATATATTTCGACAAGAACAACTTGAGGCATTTGGATTTATCTTTTATCGAATTTGGTCGACCAAATGGTGGGACTCTTCAGATAAGGAACTTGAATCTTTGTTGGACTTTATCTATAAGTGCGATAATAATACGGCCATTCAAAGTCTCTGACGGACAGCGAAGTTGGCGTAAGAGACTTCGGACAGTACTTCAATTAAATGATAGAGAATTTGCTGAACTGGTAGAATAATTATTAATTCAATAAACAAAAAATAAACATGTCATTTCAAGGGTATCTTAAAACCATACGGGAAAAAACGGGGAAAGGTCCCCAGGATTTCAGGCAATTGGCCGAAGAAAAAGGATTTACAGCGAATGGAGTGCTTAAGGCCAAAGCCGGACAAATTATTGCCTGGCTTAAAGCTGATTTTGAACTTGGCCACGGACATGCCATGGCCATATTTGCCTTATTAAAAGGAGTAAAAAATGAAGATAGCGAATAACTTCGAGGAACAACATCTTTACAAATACCCCATCTTCCTAAGATATGCCACCCAAATATCATAAGCTGGTGGTTTAAGATGCAGCCCTTCGTAGGTGTATTCACTATTCAACCTGCCGTTGGCATCAGCAAACAGATGAAAAATATCTACATAAGTATAATTACCGGCAGCTGCGTTGATTTGTAACAACTTATTAAGGGCCAGCACGTGTTCTTCCTTATCATAATGCTGCGGGAAGTTTTTTATGGTTGAATTAACAGGCAGTACGCTTTCTACATAAATACGGGTTTGAGGGCTTTTAGCATGTATTTCCCTTACTATTTTAAGATCATTATCAGCAATTACTGCCTCGGGAATGTCCTTACCAATGTCGTTAATGCCTATCAGCAGGAAAACTTTGGAGGGCCGCCGGTCGGTAATATCCTTAAGGCGTTTTAATACTCCAAAAGTAACATCGCCACCTATGCCACGGTTAATAACGGTGGTATCTCCGGTGGCTTTTTTCCAGTTGCCCATTTCGGTAATGCTGTTGCCCAGGAAAATGATTTTGCCGGTCACTATCGGCTCTTTTTCAAATTGGGCCAATCGCTGCGGAGTATGTTCGGGGATAAAAGGTATAGTGTCATACAGCCGTTGATTGGTAACAACCTGAGCCTGTACCGCCAGCGGGAACAACAGGATAAAGAAGAGGTATTTCATAACTTTGGTTTAATAAATGGGTACAAGAGCCTGTACGACTTAAAGGTAAACAATTTTAAAAGAAGCACGGCCAGGAGTGCTTGTAACCATTTTTTTACGCTTTTATTATCCCGAATTCAACAGAGTAGAATTTGAATCTCAATGGCTTACTGGTGAGTTTTATTATTTGTGGTATAACTGTAAACAACAGCCATAATCCTTATAAATAGGCTACAAACAGCATATTTTCATGCAAACTTGTTGAATGTTCTTTATTGATAATGCACAATATTTATATACGTCTATCTGACAATAAATTAGCGTAATTGATTTGTTACTGTGACTAGCCATTTCAACGTTAAACCAGCTTTGATATATGGCATCATACCTGTAAAAATTAATATACTATGAAAAAGTCAATCATTATCACAATTTTATTATCGCTTTCATCTTTGTTGATCAAAGCGCAGGACACACTTAAATCGAAGGCGCAGCCCGACAGTATTATTAAGGTTATTCCTTATGGCGAGGGCAGGCATACAGGTTATCTTTATACCATAGGGGGTAAATTAGAAACAGCCGAAGATGTTAAGATAAGGCTGCTTGCCTATGCGCCATCAGCCGGAGAGTATCAGAAAGCCAAAAACGAAATTACATGGAGTTATGTTTCAATGGGAGGAGCCGCCATATCATCGGGCATTGCCATAGCTGAATTTGCACATCATGCCAGGGTGAATTTAAGCAATAGCCCCACAGTAGCTTACGTTAATGGTTATCCTAGTTTTGTTTATCCGTCCCCGCTGCACGAAACCAGCCTGGCAGGGGCGTACATTTTAACAGGTGTAGCGTCGGCGTTGTTGGTGGCTACATTTATTCACTTTGCCAGGGCCGCAAAACACGGTGATAAAGCATTAAAGCTGTATAACCAGCGATTTGAATAGCCGGTTGATACGCTCCGGAATAGGTTACCGGTCATTTGCCCGGCATTTATCACAAATACCAACAACCATCATATTTAACGAGTGTACTTCGTAAATATCAGGTAGTGTAATAACGGGTATTGATTGTCCATCCAAACAAAACACACCCTGACATTGAATGCAGCTAAAGTGCAAATGTTGCGCGCGGCGCAGGTCGGGGTGTGTTTTTCCAAAGCCCGAAAGCGCATAATTGGTTGAATTATTAGCGCCCACAATGCGATGGATAATCCCCATGTCTTCAAAAGCTTTAAGGGTGCGGTACATGGTTACGCGGTCAAAGGCATCTTCCGTTAGTCGTAGCAGATCAGCAGTGGTAACGGCCCGGTCATTAGCAAAAAAAACCTCCAGCACTTTTAACCGGGTTAAAGTTAATTTTAGCCCGTATAGTTTTAGCAATTCCTTAATTTCTTTCATCTTCATAACCGTAACTGATCTGGCCATTCTGCCCGCCTGAAAATAGTTTCTGCCTGATGTTTCCACTGATGTTGCTGTTGATAAATAAAAAGCTGCCTTTTCAGGCAGCTTTTTATCAAAATGTTTAAAATCCAAAATTGAGACCTAAAGAGGTTTGGAATATCGAAATAGGTTGTTTGGTATCCAACCTGCCGGCGTTATTAACGCGACTGGTATTGGTGATATCAATACCCGGAGAATCAACATAATTCTCTTTTAAAATAATACCCAGTTTTTTAGTCAGCCTATAGCGCAGATCGGCACTGCCGCCATAAGCAAAACCTGTTGCTGTAGAGCTGAGCTGAGCAAATGGGTGCGGTATACCTGCATCTGTTACCACAATATCAATTTCGGGCGTTGAGAAGCTTTTTACGAAGCCCGCATTTGCACGAAGATCAATTGTTAACCTATTCAACAAAAAGGAATATTGCGGACCAACCAATGCATTCAGACTCTGGTAGCGGCCATGGCTGGTGGCAGCACCCTCATCTACATCAAAAGCATCCTGATAACCTGCGGCAAGCGCATGTGCATCATTGGCATTTAACTGTCCCTGATCCTGGTAAGAAATGGTTGCGGCAATTGCCCAATGTGATTTGTGCAAATACCAGGCACCATCAAGCCCTATTACATAACCTGTTTTTGCAAAACCGGCTTTGTTATTTTCATGATAAAGTTCGCCGTAATTGGAGTTGGCAAACTGGCCAGTCGGAATAGAAACGCCGCCGGTAATATCCCAGTAGCTGGCCACCTGCGCTTTGGCGGTATAGGCAGAAAACGTTACGATTAATAGGACAGCAATAATTATAAATTTCTTCATTTTTTTATAGGTTGATGGGTTATTGAATAATGGTAATAAAGTTCACGTCAAGATCTGATGAGCCGGGTGCGTAAGTGCCGTTTTTAGCATTAGGCTGATGGCGCAATACCCAGCGTAAATTGCCTGTGCTTGCTGCTCCTGTTGTAAATATGGTAGATAAACCAATCTGCAATGGCGGATTATTGGTATCCAGATCTGTTCTTACTACAGATAAGTTTAAAGGCGCAGCATTAGGATTTACAGGCGTGCCCGGGATGTAAGGACTGGTATTGCTGATGACCGGTGCGCTCGCAATAGGCGTTGGCTGATAAAAGAACAGGTGATAATTCTCTCTTTGCTTAATTTCGTTAGAAACAACAAAAACAGGCGATTGCGTTTGATCCAGCATGTAAACCACGCCATTATATTTTGAATTAGCTTTAAGCTTTAATGTAGTTGAATCAACAGATGTTACATTATTGTTGTTGTCCAGGTGAAACGTGTAGGTACATGAAGGCGTATCGGCAGCGTTGGCCTGATTGGTGAATTTTAACGAAGCTTGTGTAATGGTTTCGTTGGCAATGTTCGGCGCCACGGCTTCTTCTGATTTTGAACTGCAGCTTGCATAAAATACCACTGTTCCTAACAGCACGTATACTGCGTGTTTTAATTTAATCATGATGTTTGTAAAATTTAATTGTTTATGGATTCTTTGTTTTTTGTTAAAATTTTAAAAGGCACCCTTAGCCTGAAAATGATATTGCGGCCCGGCTCGTCGGCAAAATAGCGGAAGCGGTCCAGGTAGTCCTTATAAGCAACATTGGTTAAGTTATTTGCGGCTATGTCAAAGTCTGCCGGCGTTTTGTTGATGATCAGCTTAAAGCCTATATGTGCATTAAATAAGCTGTAAGCACCGGGTGGCGGTTCAAAGTCATAACCTGCCGGTACATCGGTTTGCCGGGCAACGTAAACATTTTCGGCCCCTACAGATACATTTCTAAAAACGCCAATTTTGCCCAAATGATAGGTAAAACCATTTTGTAGTCGCATTGGCGGCGTATAGATCAGGTAGTTGTTAATCGTTTCATTCCAGGCATAAATCAGCGAGCTTTTTGAGTTGATCTCCAGCGAATCAAGCGGCTTAATGGTAAAACCCAGGTCCACGCCTCTGAAATATACATTTGCCTGCGTATAGTTAAATTCAAGCAATGCGCCGCTTGGTGCATGGTAATAAGTGCCGGTTGGCTCCTCAAAAATGAAATTGTTAATGCGGTTATAATAACCCTCCACATCCACCGCCAGCCAGGATGTAGCATAATTCAAATTCAAGCTAAAATCATTTGCTCTTTCGGTTTTAAGATTCGGATCGCCTACTTCGAATTCACCTATAGACTGGTGTACACCATCAATGTACAATTCATTGATTGATGGTGGCCTGAATGCGGCACTGTAGTTGCCGGTCAGTTTCAAATCATCCGTAAAATTATAAGTAGCACCTAGTGTTGCGCTGTTGCCGGAATAGTGGGTAGTTGTTACATCAATTTTTGCCGCAGTGGCATCAAAAGCAAAGGCCCTGAGCCACCGGTAATCATAACGAACCCCGGCTTCCAGCAACAATTTATTGTGCTTATATCGTTCAATAGCATAAGCGCCGCCATCATAATCAACATAATTTGGAATCAGGTACTCATACATCCGGATATTTCCCTGGTTCATTCCGCTCAAACCCTCCGAGCCCGAAAAACCGCTGCCATCTTTATGTTCCCAGTTAACATCAATTGTTGAGGTATGAATTTGCAGGTACAAAGCAGGGTCAAGACTGGGAGAAAATGAAAGTTCTTCATATTCTTTGCGCGTATTTTGCTGATAGGCATACTGGATATCAACTTTACTACTATCGCCGAAATTATAAAATCCACGCACTTTGGCCGTAGCATGGTTTACCAACTGGTACGGGCGATCAATAAAATAGCTAAAGCTATAAGTGGTTACCGGGCCGCCTTCGGCTATACGCATTTCCAGATCAGATATGGAGCCCACTTCCGTATCATATTCAATACCCAGCTTGGTATCAAAATCACTGTAGTAAGCATCCACCCCATAATTTTTGTGATGGTATTGCAGCGCTGCCGAAAAATCGTTTTCGCTTAGGCCTGTATTACCCAAAATATAATCGGGCGTACTGGTGTTACCGGCTCTTTTATAGGTTCCCTGAATCCTGTAGCTCCATCCTGCCAGGTTTTTCCCTAAGGCGCCTTCCAGCATGGCCGAAAATGCGCCCAGCCTGCTGTTGGTCATGCCTACAGCGTTAACCTCGGCGTCCATTGTGCCGGTATCGGTCGGCAGGAGTTTGGGATTAACGGAAACCACCCCGGCAATAGCATCCGCACCATAACGGATTCCCGCTGCGCCTTTTATCACTTCAATCTGATTGGCAATAAAAGGGTCAATTTCTGGTGCGTGCTCCTGCCCCCACTGTTGCGCCTGCAGGGTTACGCCATTGTTTAAAATCAACACCCTTGTGCCGGTTAAGCCGTGGATAACCGGTTTGGCAATTGACGGCCCGGTTTGAAAGGTAGTTACACCGGTGATAGATTTCAGCGCATCACCCAGACTCAGTCCCCGTGTCCTGTCAAGATCACTGCCTTGCAGCACCGTAAGATTTTGCGTAGCAATTTCTTTTTGAACAGCTGCCGCGCCTTTAATATTTACCTGGTTTAAGGATTGGCTTGCAGGTTTCAGGTAAAGATTCAATTGTGTGTCGCCGGTAATCAACACAACAGTATCCAGAGATGTGTAGCCGATGTACTCGCAATAAATGTGGACCGAACCCGGGTTAATATTTAACTCATAACGGCCGTTTTTATCACTCAACACACCGGTAGTGGTTCCCTTTACAGAAACCGAAGCCGCAGGCAGCGAGGTGTGGGATAAGGCATCATAAATTTTGCCACTTAGATGCAATTGTGATTTACCAATTTTTGTTTGCGCATTGGAAAACCCTGTTAAAAAAGATAAAATTATTATTAATAAGGGGTACTTGTTGCTCACATTATTCTAGTTAATGCAACAAAGATGTAATAAATATGCAACATTGTAGCATTTACTTTGTAAAAAAATTGTTAACCATATTAAATTGAGGATTAAATAGCCTTGAGTTGCTTTTTCGGTATGTGGGTTTTCTTTGTTAAATTTGTATAGGCTTAGGCTGCCTATGAACGCTAATAAAAATAAATATCAATTCGGGGATTTACTCGCCAGGCACCATCTCAAAAAGACGGAGCCCAGGCTGCGCGTACTTTCTATGCTGGCCTCAAAAAACTTCGCCACATCACAACCTGACTTAGAGGATGTTATGCTTGATATAGATCGAGGTACGCTTTATCGTATATTAAATGCGTTTGAAGAAAAGGGCATCATTCACAAAGTGTTCGATCTCAATGGCACTGCCAACTACGCCCTATGCAAATCCAGTTGCGAAGAAAATCACCATCACGACGAACACCTGCACTTTAACTGTGTTGTGTGCAACAATGTGTATTGTTTGGACGATCTGGATCTGCCAGCCCTAAATTTGCCTGCTGGCTTTCAGCCCATGAACCTGTCGTTATCGGCAACGGGGATTTGCCCAAAATGCGGTAAAAAATCAGATATAACAGAAAACTAGGGTTCACACATCATTCGATTTGCCTAATCTTCAAGGCGTCACAACTGCTGTTTTGTGACTCAAATTAATTTCCAACTATTTTTTGTAGTCAATATTAAAACACATTAAATTTTATCAATCCAATCGTGGCACCATAATAGCCTAATAGGCCGATACGATAGTAAATGATGAACAAAAAAATCCTGATTCTTGATGACGATGCTTACTTGCTGGAAACGCTTTCCATCCTTTTGATGGATAGTGGCTACGAAATCAGGGCGCTTTCTAATGGTAAAAATATCTTTGACACTATTTATGAGTTTCATCCCGACCTTGTATTGATGGATATAATGCTTGGAGATATGGATGGCCGCTTAATTTGCAGCCGGGTTAAGCAACAAAGTGACACAAAAAACCTCCCGGTCATCCTGATGACCGGTGTTGCCGGCCTCGCTAACTCACTCTATCTACCGGGCGCTCCGGACGATTTTCTGCCTAAACCTTTTGAGCTTGATTTTCTTTTGGAAAGAATAGATAATCAGCTTTCCAATTAATGCCTATTTGGATGTCGAAGTTTTCTCTTTAAGGTGGTTTAAATAAAATGACCACTATAACAGATTAAATGTCCTCAAATAACTAATGTGACCATTTTGGTAGACTAATTTATTGCCCTACGTAAAAAACTTCTCAACAATAATTGCCGATGCAGCCATTTCCTTACGATCAGAATGAAGAAGCACGGTTGGCTGTGCTAAAATCATATAATATTTTAGATACCGCCGAAGAAAAAGACTTTGACGATCTGACCATTTTAGCATCCGCTATTTGTCAAACGCCAATTGCTTTCATCGGCCTAATTGATGATAAACGGCAATGGCTCAAATCGCGAAAAGGAATAAATGTTACAGAAAACCCAATTGAACTTTCGTTTTCTACACATACAATTGCCGCCGATAACGGTATTATGATTGTAGAAGACGCCAGCCTTGACGAACGGTTTGCAGAAAGCACCGGCATAAAAGGAGATAAAGAGATCACTTTTTATGCCGGTGTCCCTTTGATAAATGCTGACGGCTTTGCCTTAGGCTCGCTTTGCGTAATTGATAGAAAAAGAAAGCAACTGACGGATGAACAAACCACCGCCTTAAAAATTATTGCCAAACAAGTGGTAGACAAATTGGAATTAAGGAAAAGTGCAACAAAACTGGAAATAATACACCAGGACCTCATCGATTCCAATCTTTTTATACAAAAGTTTGCAGCAATGGCTGCTCATGACATTAAAAACCCAATGAGCAGTATTTTACTCACCGCACAATTGTTAAAGGTCCGTTTAGGGAAGCTTGAGGATAAAAGCTTTGAAAGGCTTATAGATGTGAATATCGACTCTACCAAGCGGTTAATGGTGCTGCTGGATAATATGCTCGCCTATTCAAAGTCGCCAGATTTGTTACTAACGCAAAAACAGTCGGCAAATTCATCAGAATTATTACTAATAGTGATTGGTTTAATCCAGATACCTGATAATTTCATCATCAGTTTACCGGTTGAAAATTATCGGCTCAATGTTGCAACGATAGCGTTACAGCAGATATTGATTAACCTGCTTACCAATGCTATCCGTTATAACGACAAGGAACCAGGGATGGTGCAAATCCGGTTTAGCGAGGATGCTGAGCATTATCATTTTGAAGTAGAAGATAACGGTATTGGTATTGCCAGCGAATACTTAGAAAAGATATTTAACAATAACTTCACCTTAAAAATTACCGATAAATATGGTAAAAAGGGTTCGGGCATTGGTCTGTCAACAGTTAAAGAATTAATAAAGGCCATTAACGGAACAATCACCGTTCAATCAACAGTGGGCAAAGGCACTACCTTTAGTTTCAGTCTTCCCAAGGGGTGATTTATAATATCCTTACAGCAGTTCGATTCCTGCAAATCGAACAACCACGTCTGTAGATTCCCTATACTCACCTTTTTTTAATAAAATGGCACAGTCCGCAGCCTGCATGCATGCCTTTATCGCACATCCGAGCGACGGTGATTGTTGACTGTTATGGATTTTCCACCTGAATTTCAATAACGTATTTTAAATAAAACCACTCTAAAAACGGCAAACACACCCATCGTTCCTCTCTTCGCCCCTTCTGTCGCAAATTCCTTTCACGACAAAATAGGTTTCATATTAAAAACTGCAACTGCCTATAGTAGTGTTTTTTAACTGATACTGTCTGCCATCTGTAATTTTGAGTATTCCTTGTTTTTACTCAAAATCCTGAAATCATGAGCATTAAAAATTTGTTCTGTATAACTGCGGTATCTGGCGTGCTTACTTTCATGCTTAACGCTTGCGGCAGCTCAACCAGTAATAAACAAGTAAAAGACAGTACATCAACAAGTACTTCATCGGCAACAACTGATAGCACATTTAAACCTGCCAATATCCGCGAGCAGATGATCTATAGTCGTGCTATCGAAGCCGTAAACTGGGGAATGCCTGCCGTAAATTCCGAATTAATGCACCAAAGCCTGCTACAAGCCGGCGGTGATTATAACCAATATCCTATTGGTCGGGGCTCATCACTTCAAAAAATCAAACCCTAACGCCTAATCCTGATGTTATTTATTTCAATCCGTTTTACGATACCCGGAAAGGGCCTGTTGTTTTGGAAATACCGCCTGCTGAAGGCGCTTCTTCCATAACCGGCAGTGTGGATGATGGCTGGCAAACTGCTATAGAAGATGTGGGCCCTGCCGGTGTTGACAAAGGCAAAGGTAGCAAATACCTGATACTGTGCCTGGCTATAAAGACAAAGTGCCCGCAGGATATATCCCCATGCCATCTGCTGTTTATGCGGGCTACGCTATTTTGCGATCTAATTTAACAGATGGCAGCCCGAAGGATATTGAACGAGCTGTTAGTTACGGCAAAAAGGTAAAGATTTACCCTTATGCGCAGGCAGCCAATCCGCCGCAAACGGTATTGGTTGATTTATTACAAAAGAATTTCGGTAATACCATTACATATAACATCCATTTCTTTGAAACGCTGAATGACTTTGTACAGCGCGAACCATGGCTGGAGCGGGATAAGGCAATGATAGACCCTTTAAAAACCATCGGTATTGAAAAAGGGAAGCCCTTTAACCCAGATGCCCGCACCAAAGAAATACTTACTGCTGCGGTAAAAGATGCGCATACCTGGATTGATCTGAAATTCCAATCTGTATTCGCGTCACCTTTTTACGAAGGGACTTCATGGGCTTTACCTGCTCCTCCTGAATTTTTAAAGGGGATCATGAGCAATTATGCAGTTCCTGACAGTTATCCTATAGACTCAAGGGCGGTAGGTTATATGATAGCCTATTTCAGTGCGAAACACCTGGGCGCCGGACAATATTATTTATTAACAATAAAGGACAGCAACGGCAAATCGTTTGAAGGGGCAAAACAATACAAGCTGCATTTGCCACCCAATGTGCCGGTAAAATTATACTGGTCTGTTACGGTATATGACCGCGAAACGCATGCTGTTACCAAAGGCATGCCGTATTTCAGCAGGGCATCTAACACACCCGGTATCCAAAAAAACAGTGATGGCTCGGTCGATCTGTATTTTGGCACCAAAGCTTCCGATGGTAAACAATCCAACTGGGTACCTACTGATTCACAACGCGATTTCGAATTGATGGCTCGTTTTTATGGCCCCGAAAAAGGTTTTTTTGACAAAACCTGGAAAATGGGAAATGTGAAAGAAGTGAAATAATTATAAAAATACCATCATGAAAAAACTACTGCTATTTATTATTCCCATTGCTTTTACTCCTGACAAACAAATGAAACATCAGGATTTACTTCCATTAAAGAAGTTCTCAATCTCATTCACCGCGTTCTCAAGCCCATTTTCATTTCTGATTTGCTCACCCATAGCTGCCACATTGTTTTTCACTTCGGCGGTTTGAACTTTTGCTAAAGCAGCAATCAGTTTTTCGGCGGTGAGTTTTTTAACCGGAATGTGAGCACCCAAATTCATTCGTTCTACAATTTTACCCCAGGTGGGCTGATCGGTATAAAAAGAGATAATAATTACCGGCAAATCATTGCGCAACATAGCCGCCAGCGTGCCTGCACCGCCATGAAATACGCCCACTTTACATTTTGGTAAAACAGCCTGGTGATTTACATATTTTGCAATAAACAGATTTTTATGCACCGGCAAGTTTTCAAAAAGCGACCATCCGGTACAAAATAATATTCGCTCGTTAGTGTTATGGAGGATGGTTTTTAAAATAGCAACAAACTTTTCGGTATTGCCAACGCCATTACTGCCAAAACCAATGTATATGGGTTTATCGCCTTGTTGCAGCCAGTCGTTTAATGCTGCAGGGCTCTCATCCTTAAAGTTATTTACGCTGGTTACTTCGGGCACAGTTAAAAACCCGGTTATTTTATGATGCTCGTCCCAATCTTTCGGTCGCTGAATCAGGCTGGGGCTCAGGCAATATAAATCAAGTGCTTTTTGTTTACCCACATAGGTTATCAGGTTTTCCTTTAAAACCGGCAGACCCAATTCTTGTCTGAATTCATTGGTTTCCTTTTTCACAAACTTCCAGAAAAATAAGTGCGCCAATTTATAGGTTAGCTTATTATACCAGGGGAAATTAAGCAAATCAAAATCCGCCATCGGGAACTCAGCTGTGGGGACCAGCGGCGGCATAAAATAAGTAAATGCAATTTTTTTATGCTGCTTTTCGGCAATAGCACTGGTAATGGGCAGGGTGGCTGTGTTTGCGATGATGAAGTCTACTTTTTCGCTACCAGCCAAATAGCTTTTCCGTAAAGGAACGCGTGCATCGTAAAGCACTTTAAAAAAATGCTTCATCAGTTTGATGGTATTTTCCGCCTTTAGTACGCGTTGCCCTTCTGCGTTATTCATTGCCTCTTCGGCATTGCCATGTAGGGGATGAAAGTTAATACCAAAACCTTCCACCAACTCTTTGAAGTTTTCTGGTGCGGCTATCATTACCTGGTGATTTTGGGCCATTAGTCCCAGCGCCAGGGCAATATAGGGCTGCACATCGCCCCGCGTTCCGTAAGTAAAAATTCCTATGTTCAATTGCGGTATGTTTATTAACAAAGAAAATAATTTATAAAACGATTCCTTTTAGCAATTGCTAAAAAATCATTCTATATTTTTCTAATGCGGCTCATAGTAACCTGGTTCATTCCAAGATAGGAAGCTATATCCCCTAACGATACCCTTTGCAATAAAGATGGATACGCTTTTACAAAATCATGATAGCGCTGTTTGGCCGTTAAAAACTGCATGGAGTCTATTTTTTGTTGCATGCTCAGAATGGTTTGTATAGCAATCATTCTGCCCAGGCGTTCAATTTCATGATATTTGTCGTAAAGCTCCTGCAAATCGTAAAAGCTGATAGAGATAACCACCGTATCCTCCAATAATTCAACCGAATGCATACCTGTTTTAGTTGGAAAATGGCGCACTACCGGACCTATTACACTGTTTTCTAATCCGAACCAATCGGTAATTTCTTTTCCTTGCTTAAAATAATAGGCCCGGGCCAATCCCTTTTCAATAAAAAACAAATGTTCGCATTTTGATAACTCTTTAATCAGTACCTCACCTTTGCTATATGCTGCTTTCTGCAATTTAGCAACTATAGCTGCTTGCGCATCAGCCGAAAGTGGCGTAATTTTATGGAGATAATCTAAAAACTGCTTCATTTATTTTGATTCAAAGGCTAATTTAAACTATTTAATCAAACATCAGCATGGAAACAATACCGCAGAACATTAAACTGACTGTACCATTTTTTATGGTGACCGATATGGAAGTCTCGCTGAAATTTTATCTGGATGGACTGGGGTTTAAACTCACCAATCAGTGGACACCAAGAGGCGTTATTGAATGGTGCTGGCTCGAGCGCGACGCTGTATCAATAATGCTGCAACAGCCACGCAAACCAAATGCGGAACAATCCAGGTCGTTGGGGAGCGGCATAACCATATGTTACCAATGTGCGGATGCATTAGCCCTATATCACGAATTCAATACAAAAGGATTAACACCATCCGAACCTTTTGTAGGTAATGGCCTGTGGGTAGTTAGTGTGAAAGATCCCGACGGCTACCGGCTGGATTTTAGTAGTATGACCGATGTTCCCGAAGAAACCCAATATTCAGATTGGGCTAAATAAATTAGAAGGCTGTGTTCATATAGTTAGCTAATAATACTACACACCATTTTAAGCAGCAAAAGTTTATCCATATTCAAAAAAACTCTGTAATAATATTACTTAACAAACTGACTATCAACACAAACAAACGTCATTGCGAGGAACGAAGCAATCTATACGCCATGCAAGTGAATAGAGATGAATTTCTTTAAATGACATAATCCCATGCTGTTGATTGTCCTAAGTAAAGGTTGCTTTCCCGAAACAAGTTCGGGACAGGCAGTACCTCAATGACGCATTGAGAAAGACGCCGTGTTAAACCCCTCGCTGGTTTAAGCTTTCAACTTAGACCTAAAATATTTTAAGCTTTCAGCTTAAAATATAACAAGCAATACCTTCATCATTCCAATTCATTGTCATCACAAAATAATAATAAATAATACTGGAACAATCATTCCAATATTAGATTTACATTTGCGGAACGATTATTCCAAATATAAAAATAATCGAACTACAATCATGAAAAAATTAGAAAATAAAGTAGCCGTAATAACAGGAGCATCAAAAGGTATTGGTGCAGGTATAGCTAAACACCTTGCTGCTGCAGGTGCCAGCGTAGTAGTAAACTATGCATCGGCAAAAGCCGGAGCGGATAAAGTTGTTGCCGAAATAACCGCCGAAGGTGGCAAAGCAATAGCCGTACAAGGTAATGTATCAAACGAAGCAGATGTTGCCCGTTTGTTTGAAGAAACAAAAAAGGCTTTCGGCCCGGTTGATATTTTAGTAAACAATGCTGGCGTTTACAAATTTGGCGCTATTGAAGAAATAAATGCCGAAGATTTTCATACTCAATTTGACACTAACGTATTGGGTTTATTATTAACCACTCAGGGAGCTGTTAAAAACTTCAACCAAAATGGTGGCAGCATTATTAACATCAGCTCAGCTGTTACTGCCATCACTCCTGTTGGTAGTTCTATTTACACCGCAACTAAAGGCGCTGTTGATGCTATAACACACGTTTTGGCAAAAGAATTGGGCGGTAAAAAAATACGCGTTAACTCCATTAACCCGGGCATGGTTGAAACCGAAGGTACCCATACCGCTGGTTTTATTGGAAGTGATTTTGAAACTGAATTAGTTCGTACTACACCACTTGGTCGTATCGGCCAGCCTGATGATATTGCCGATGTGGCCGTATTCCTGGCTTCTGAAGATGCACGCTGGTTAACCGGCGAAATATTACTGGCTAGCGGCGGCATCAGGTAATACCTGATTAATTGAAGCGAAAATAATTAAAAATGAATAGCTTTGCCACCTAAGGCAAAGCTATTTAACATTATGGCAAGAAGTAAAGATTTTGATGAGAACGAAGTGCTCGCTAAGGCCATACAGATTTTTTGGTACAAGGGCTATAATGGCACCTCTATGCAAGATCTGGTGGATGGCCTGGGTATAAGCCGTTCCAGCTTATACGATACCTATACCGATAAACATACTTTATTTGTAAAGGCATTGGAAAGCTATCAAAATGCCGGGACCGCAAAGATCCAGGAGATTATCACCAATTCCGGTTCAACAAAAGAAACCATCAAACAATTACTGGAACTATCAACCGGCGACTTGCTGGAGGATAAACAACATAAAGGTTGTTTTATGGTTAATGCCGAAGTAGAAGTAGCGCCCCACGATCAGCAGGTAAACAATATGGTTTGCAAAAATGATCAGCAAATGGAAGATGCCTTTTACCAGGTAATACAAAGAGGTAAAGACAGTGGTGAAATAAACAACCCTCAGGATGCCCGCGCACTGGCCAGATTTATCATTAACACCGTAAAAGGTATGCGTGTTACCGCCAAATCAATTACAGACCCATCTGTTTTTAACGACATCATAGCGCTTACTATAGCAGTGCTTAATTAAAATAAAATTGCCAGAGTCTGTTCTCAAACCCTGGCAATTCTTGTCGAAATATTTTTCAATTACAATTTGGACACCAACTCTGCTATCCGGTTAGAAATACCTACCTCATTATCATACCAGGCCACAACTTTAACCAATTTACCAATGGTTTTGGTAAGGCCGCCATCAACAATAGATGAGTGTGTGTTTCCCAAAATATCTGATGATACCAAAGGTTCTTCCGTATACTCCATGATGCCTTTAAGCGAATTTTCGGCATAATGCTTAAACAGGTTATTGAGCTCTGCAACAGATACTTCTTTTTTCAGGTTGATAGACAAATCAACTATCGATGCATCAATTACCGGCACACGGTATGAGTAGCCATCCATTTTCCCCTTCAGGTTAGGCAATACATCGCCTATGGCTTTGGCTGCGCCGGTAGTTGTTGGGATGATAGAATAAGTTGCCGCACGTGCCCTTCGCAAATCTTTATGAGGCGCATCCTGCAGGTTTTGATCAGCAGTAAATGCATGTACGGTGATCATATAGCCCGATTCAACACCAAATTCTTTATCCAATATATATAATACCGGCGCAATGCTCCCGGTGGTACATGATGCAGTCGAATAAATCACGTCCTCTCCTATCAACTCGTTATTAATACCGTGTACAATGGTTTTTACACCACCTGTACCTGGCGCAGTAATCAATACTTTTTTTGCACCGGCATTAATATGTGATTGGGCAGCAGCTTTATCCGTAAACCTTCCGGTTGATTCCACCACAACATCGATCCCTAAATCTTTCCATGGCAATTTTTCAGGATCTCTTTCACTCAGCAATAAAATTCGTTTGCCATTTACAACAAGTGCATCGCCATCGGCAATAACCTCACCTGGAAAGCGCCCGTGGGCGGTATCATATTTAAGCAGGTGTGCCAGTGTTTTTATATCGGTTAAATCATTCACAGCCACTACTTCTATTTCTGGTTTGTTTTGTAACGCCCTTAGGGTCATCCTGCCGATGCGGCCAAATCCATTAATTGCAATTTTCATTTTGTTTGTATATAAGTTTAATAATAAAAAGACATAGTAAGCCTCTTAACATGCTATTGCTGCATATTTCAAAATTGAGGCCGATATTTATTTAGTTAATTAGTGTGATATAAATTAGATTGAAGAATATCGCTAAAGCCGGGTACTTTTAATGATGTTCTGAACGCCCGGCGATAATCTGACGGGGTGGTCATTAAATGCCGCAGAAACGTGCGTCTCATAGATACCAAACCACCCAGGCCACACTTTTCGGCAATACCTTCAAGTGGCATATCAGTATCTTCCAAGTACTTGCGGGCGGTTTCAACACGCAGCTTTTCTATAAACTTAGCTGGCGGCAAACCCGTTTGCCTATGAAAAACACGCGTAAAATTTCTCGGACTCATATTTAAATGATCGGCAATGCTGGTTACATCCAAAGGTTCGTGCAGGTTTTCATTAAACCAGCTGTGCAGTTTTTCGGCTATGTTTGAACTTTCGTAAACAGGCAGTAAATTTCCAAACTGAACCTGGAAACCTGGTCGGCTCAAATAAAAAACCATTTTACGGGCAACCTGTATGGCAATATCTTTCCCGTGGTCTTCCTCTACCAATGCAAGGGCCAGGTCAATTCCTGATGATACGCCTCCCGAAGTATAAATATTACCATCGTTGGTATAAAAAGCGTTAGCATTTACGTCAACAAGCGGATAATCTTTCTTTAATCTTTCGCTTAGCTCCCAGTGCGTTGTTGCTTTTTTACCGTTGAGCAAGCCTGCTTCGGCCAAGGCAAAAGCCCCTCCACAAACTGAGCCGATACGGCGGGTGTTATTATTGTTTATGGATATCAGCCATCTATAAAAATCTTTGTATTCAGGCGTTTTTAAAGTTTGAAAGTTATTGCCTGCTACTATCAGCGTATCAATGGGCGTTGTAATTTCCATTGCACTGTACTGGCAAATCATTTCCATCCCATTCGCGCTGCGTATTTTTTTATTGGCCGTTGGCGATGTAATCAAAATATCATAACCCGCTTCAGAACCTGTGGCTCTTAAACAATTATCAGCATTAGTAAAAACATCGGCCGGGCCGCCAAAATTGATTATTTGATGGCCTGACATTACCACGATGACAACCTGTTTTCTTTGCTGATTATTAACGTTCATATATTTATCATAACGCTTATAACAAATATACGCTATAAATCAAATGTCTCAAAGGACATAAATTATACAATTTAGGCCAATATTTAATTAAAACCTCTTAAAACACAAAAGCCTTCGGTTATCTCCGAAGGCTTTTGTGTATGCTTATTTAACGGCTATTGTGCGCCGGGTGTTGACTATTATCTGCACCTGATTATATTCAACAATACATTGCGACGTGTTATGATAGGCCACAAACGTCATATAAGGCAAATCTTTATTAAAACCCGGAAAGGGTTTGCCTGTATAACGGAGATTTTGACCCGCCAACAGTTTTAGCTCCTTATACATTCAATCAATTTTAAGTACATTTAAATTCGGTAGGCGGCGTTTAATATTAAGTCCGCGGCCTTTTAGGATTATAAGCGACAAGGAATTGCAGATCAGCCGCCGACATTTGTGCTGGGTTGCCCTTATTGGTAATGCCTGTTAATTGCGCAAGCCTTGTTCTCACCAGGTTAAAAAGTACGGGAAGCATTTCCGGAAGTGCTTTTATTGAAACCGTAGGATAGTATCTTTTCTCGATAGCTATTTTGTCACTATCAGAAAGCACGCTGAGCTCCCAGTTTTCATCCTGCTTAAAGCCGAATTCTTTGGCGCAATTGTCAAGGTCATATACATAAACTTTGGCCGTATAATTGGCGGTTTGGTTATCGATCATTATTTCTTTTTGTTTACAGGTACTATTCCAATACTGGATGCTGATTTTTTACCAGACTGATAATCGGACACATTTTTGCTAGTGTTTTCAGCCGGAGCCTTTTTCTTTTCTTTAGATGCGTTTTTTCCTTTCATAGACTTATTTTATTTAATAGTTATTTTATTTTTTGAGGCAGGTATTGACATCCCGTTGAGTGGTATTCAAATCAGTGGCGATTGTTCTTAAAAGCGCTGAAATGGGGATATAACTACTATGGCAGAGTGCAGGGTAGCACAAACCACATATAACCGCAGAAACCCGGGTCAGGAAATGTCATTGAATTAATTTTGTTAGCAGAAGTGATGGCGTGTTAAAGGCTTTTGCCATACATCGCCCGAAGAATAAAGTAAAGATACCCTTTTAATTACCGGGTTTGTCACCAAAGCAACACATTAAGTTTGATCAATCATAAAACACTAAACATCAATTAGATACAAATAAACCCTAACGTCATTTATTACCTATAGTGTATACTATGATTATGTCCTTTACGATATAAAACAAACAATCCCGTCAAAAATCTTCTTTTTAACGGGATTGCATAAATATTTTAATCAGCGAAGCTGATAATCTGGCTTAAATTACACCTTCACAGCTTGTCGTGCCAAAAGCTTCCACTCTCCCGCCTGGTTCTTTACCCAAACCAAAATAATGCTTATTTTAACACTGCCTGGGCCTTTGCCTTTATCATTGGTGGCAGCAGTAAGTATATGCCTTACAATGGCGGTATTGTCAACAATCTGGATAGTTTGATCGCTAAGCTCAATGCTAACAAAAACCGAAGCGCCGCTGGTAAATGAATGAATAAATTCTTGTTTGTTTTGCATTAAACCACCTGAGTGACCGTAGCTCAGTTCAGGCGATGCAAGTTTGTCAAGTGTTACACTGTCGGCACTAATCATGGCTCCGCGTAATTGTTCTACCGCGGCGGCTACGTCTTTTATCGAGCTTGTGTTTTGAGCAAAAGTTTGTTGTGATTCCATTAAGATGATGATAAAAAGGAAAGATAATGTGATTATAGAAAATTTGTTTTTCATGGCCAAAACTCGTTATTAATATCTGTTTACACAATATTACATGTCAAAACCATTTAAATTGCCTGTTTTATTTAGTATTTGTGCGAAAACGTTATAGTAAAAAGAAATACCTTTATGGTTAACGAGCCAGCTATAACGTTTGCGTAGAAATACCTGATCAATTCTTTCAGAATAATAAACTAAGGTTGTAGACTTGCTTTTGCAATTATAAGAACCATCCATTATAAAATTTCAGTTTTGAAAGTACTACATGCCGTGCATCCGGAAGATTTTAAAGACTACCGGACCGATACCATCAGGGAGCGATTTCTGATAAATAACCTTGTAAAAGCAGACGAATTAAACTGCGTATACACGCATTACGATCGCATGATTGTTGGGGCTGCCAGTCCTGCTGCCACGCCGTTAAGTTTACCCAATTACCCTAACCTGCGTGCAGAATATTTCTTAGATCGCAGGGAAATCGGCATTATCAACGTAGCCGGCGATGGTGAAGTGATAGTAGACGGAAAAAGCTATACCGTAAATAAGCTAGATTGTCTTTACGTTGGCAAAGGCGTAAAACAAGTTGCCTTTAAAAGTAAAAATGAAAATAGTCCGGCTGTGTTTTATTTATTATCGGCACCTGCGCATAAAACATACGCCACTGTGTTAATGACCAATGCCGAAGCAGCTAAAGTATCTGCCGGGCATCAGTCTACAGCAAATGCCAGGGTTATCAATAAATATATTCATCTGGAAGGTATTCAAAGCTGTCAGCTGGTAATGGGTTTAACTATTTTAAGCAGTGGCAGCGTATGGAACACCATGCCGCCACATGTGCACGACAGGCGTATGGAAGCTTACTTTTATTTTGATGTCCCTTCAGACCAGCAAATATTTCATTACATGGGCGAGAAAGACGAAACCCGCCATATTTTAGTAAAAAATTACGAGGCCGTGGTATCGCCACCATGGAGTATCCATTCGGGCAGCGGCACGGCTAATTATGGCTTTATATGGGGTATGGCCGGCGAAAACCTGGATTATACCGATATGGACGCCTTAGCGATAACAGATTTAAGATAAAATTTAGTTCAACATCAATTGGAAAACAACTATTCATTAGCCGGCAAGGTAATTATAGTAACCGGCGGCACAGGTATTTTGGGCGATGCTTTTGTTAAGGGCATTGTAGCAGCAGGTGGTGCGGTGGGCATATTAGGTCGCAAAGAAGCCGTAGCCGAAGAACGAGCAAAAGCAATTAATGATAACGGCGGCAAAGCGATAGCTCTAGTGGCTGATGTTTTAAACGAAGCCGAGCTAAAACAAGCCAACGAAAAAGTGCTGAGAGCCTTCGGTCGATTGGATGGCCTGGTAAACGGTGCTGGTGGAAACATGCCTCAGGGTGTATTGCTGCCGGATGAAGACATTTTTAAAATGAATCTGGATGGCATGAAAAAAGTGCTGGAATTAAATCTTTGGGGAACGATATTACCTACCCAGATATTTGGCGAAAGTATTGCCAAAACAGGTAAAGGCAGCATCGTAAATATATCATCCATGAACTCAAAAAGCGCAGTAACCAGGGTGCTTGGCTATAATATGGGTAAAGCAGCTGTCGATTGTTATAACCAATGGTTTGCCGTAGAGCTGGCTAACCGTTATGGCGACGCTATAAGGATGAACGCCCTGGCGCCCGGATTTTTCTTAACCGAACAAAACCGCAACCTGTTAACCAAACCCGAAGGAGGTTATACCCAGCGTGGCGAATCAGTAATACGCAACACACCATTTAAACGTTTTGGGCATCCCGATGAACTGATTGGGGCATTGGTTTGGTTGCTGAGCGATGCGTCGGTATTTGTAACTGGCTCAATGGTTTGTGTTGATGGCGGATTTTCTATCTTTAGCGGTGTATAATCTATATGGAAAATCCATCTAAAAAAGCCATCGGCAAATACCGCTGGGTAATTACCGTACTGCTGCTTTTTTCAACCACTATTAATTATATGGACAGGCAGGTAATCAGTTACCTGAAAGAGTTTTTTTCTACCCCCGTAGCAAAAGGTGGTTTTGGATGGACAAACATTGAATTTTCATACGTAACATCATTTTTTACCGGATTTTATGCCATAGTAACGGTATTAGCCGGTTGGATAATTGATAAAATTGGCACAAAACTGGGTCTGGCTCTATCGCTGATTATATGGTCGGTTTTCGGCATGTTGAATGCGCTTGCCGGCAGCGTAGTAGCCATGCACGTAATTTTACGAAGCCTGTTTGGTATTGGCGAAGGCGGTAATTTCCCGGCATCTATTAAAACCGTTGCCGAGTGGTTCCCCAAAAAAGAACGGGCATTAGCTACCGGTATTTTTAATAGCGGTGCCAATATTGGTGCCATGATAGCATCGCTTTTTGTACCCTGGTGCCTGGCGCATTGGGGCAACATGCTTGGCTATAAAATGGCCTACCTGTTAACCGGGGCATCTGGCTTTTTATGGCTAATCTTTTGGTTTGCGTTTTATACTACTCCCTCGGCATCAAAAAAATTATCTAAAGAAGAATACGATTATATTCACAGCGATGATGAGGTGGTGCAACCCGCTACTGCCGAAGAACCGGCAATACCTCAAAAGAAAACTTCGTGGTTTAAGCTCTTGCATTACCCACAAACCTGGGCATTTTTCGCCGGTAAGTTTCTTACGGATGGTATATGGTGGTTCTTGCTATTCTGGCTACCCGATTATCTGAAAAAGCAATTTGGCCTAACGGGCGAAGAAGTGATGCTGCCCACCTTTATTGTTTATGGCGTAGCTATATTAGGCAGTACTTTTGGTGGCAGTTTGCCCCTGCTGTTTGTTAACAAGGGTATGCCCGTATACAAAGCCCGGATGACGGCTATGTTTATTATAGCATTGTTTCCGTTGGTATTATTATTCACCCAGTATTTTGGCAATAAGGCAAACTTTGGAGATCATGCGCTCACATTGGCGGTGGCCGTTATTTGTATTGGCGCTGCTGCACACCAGGCGTGGTCGTGCAATATATTTACAACTGTGTCTGATATGTTTCCCAAAAAGGCAGTCGGTTCTGTTACCGGTATTGGCGGCATGGCAGGCGGTATTGGCGGCGTATTGATACAATTACTAGCGGGCAGACTAACCGATTTTTATAAAAACACACCTCAAATAGCCTACGGCATTATGTTTACTGTTTGCGCATCGGCCTATATTATTGCCTGGTGCGTTATCCGCATTTTAACCGCGCGTTCTAAACCAATTGTTTTATAACAGGTTTTAAATGCATTCAAGGTCATATTTTGCGTAACGTTTTTATCACTTCCAAAAATTCATTGTTATCATAATATAGGCTTAATTTGCATGATGAATTTTGAAGCCATAACCATAAAGGATATTGCCACTGCATTGAGTCTTTCGGTTTCAACAGTTTCCAAAGCGCTGAGCGACAGCCATGAGATCAGCGAAAAAACAAAAAAAATAGTAACCGAGTACGCCGAAAAGCATAATTACCGGCCAAATCCAATAGCGAAAAGTCTTAAACAAGGTAACAGTAAATCAATTGGTATCGTAGTTTCCACTATTGATAACCAGTTCTTTTCACAGGTTATTAATGGTATTGAGTCTGTAGCTTACAGTAAGGGTTATAATGTAATCATCACCCAAACACATGAATCTTTTGAGTTAGAGGCACTCAACATCAAGCACCTCACTTACCGCTCTGTCGACGGGATACTTATTTCGCTCTCTACCGAAACCAGTGATGTGGAGCATTTAAAATCATTACATAAAAAAGGCCTGCCTATTGTATTTTTTGATCGCATTACCGATGAAATTGATACGCATAAAGTTATTGCCGATAATTTTAACGGAGCCTTTGAAGGCACGCAACACCTGTTAAATTCGGGCTATAAAAGGATAGCGCACATTACCAGTTCACCCAATATTTCTATTACACGTGAGCGCTTAAATGGTTATGCAAAGGCGCTTGAGCAAGCAGGGATTGAATTTAATGAAGACTACGTTAAATATTGTATGCACGGCGGCAGGGACATTGATGAGGTAAAAAATGCCATGAACGACTTGCTAGCTATGGACAAGCGCCCGGATGCCATATTTACCACATCAGACAGAATTACGACCACTACACTGCTTCTGCTACAAAAAATGAAAATCAGGATCCCCGATGAAATGGCGCTCTTAGGGTTTTCAAATACTCAATTAGCAGATGCGCTTAATCCGCCGCTGAGTACCATTTATCAGCCAGGTTTTGAAATTGGCAAAAATGCCATCGAAATGCTCATCAGCATTATTGAAAGCAAAAATCCCATCACAGAGTTTGAAACCAGGGCTCTACCCACCCAGTTATTCATCAGAGATTCGTCCTCTCCCGTTAAAAAGCGCTCGTCCTGAAAACGATTTCGTGAATAATTAACGCACTATCCTTGTTGATACAGTTTAGGTATGATACTTTTGAAATCATACCAATTATTACCCGTCAATAATTCAACATTTATGAAAGCTTTATCGCTGATAGGCCTTATTATTATCACCTATTTTAATACTGCCAACGCCCAGGTGGTAACGCTGGATTACTATTTCAATCACGAAGTGCATAAAACGGCATCCGGAAAAGTGGAACGTTATCATTATATGTGGGATGATGCGGCCAACACCGGATTTTCAAAGTTAGGCGATATCTTTAAAAAAAATGGCGCGCAGCTGGATACACTCGCTATAGCGCCAACCGTTGATAATCTGAAAAAATCGAATATCTATATTATTGTCGATCCTGATACTAAAAAGGAAAGCCCTAACCCTAATTACATCGAACAAAATAACATTACGGAGATTGCCAAATGGGTGCATTCGGGTGGTGTTTTGTTGATGTTGGCTAACGATAGCGCCAATGTGGAGCTGCCCCATTTTAATAACCTGGCCGCCGTATTTGGAATGCATTTTAATGACGATTTGCAGAACCATGTAATTGATGACAAGCATTTTGAAGACGGGGCGGTTTATCCCATTAACAACCCTATATTAAAAACTGCCCATAAAATTTTCCTGAAAGATGTTTGTTCTATAGGCACACGAGGCAATGCTGTACCGGCATTGAAAAACAAAAATGGCGCTACTATTATGGCAATTACCAAATATGGCAAGGGCATGGTGATGGCCGTTGGCGATCCATGGCTTTATAATGAATACGTAAACGGCCGTCTGCCCGCAGATTATGAAAACGACAAAGCAGCCGATGATGTTGTTAAATGGCTCATCAGCAATATACCTGCAAAAACAGCAAACTAAAACACTACAAACCCATTATGAAAAATATTAAAATACAGGCTTTTGCACTTACCCTGATGCTGTATGGAATCAGTTCGGCAGCATTTGGCCAGAAAGTAAATGTGCAGCAACAATTTAACTATGCCGAACAACAAACCAATTACATGCTGGATGAGCTTAAAACGGCAGATACTGCTGGCGGATTAGTTTCGCCCAGAACTTTTGAAAATGGCAAATTCAAGCTGGTTAACACCAAAGATTGGACAAGCGGCTTTTTTGCCGGCATTTTGTGGTTTTATTATGATTATACCAGGGATGCAAAATGGTTAAAACAGGCACAAATTTATACCGCTAAACTCACTGCCGAACAATTTGACAAAGGCACTCACGACCTTGGCTTTATGATTTATTGCAGCTTTGGCAATGGCTACCGCATAACCGGCGACACCAATTACCGAAAAGTAGTTATACAAGCCGCAAAATCATTAAGCACACGTTTTAACGCCAAGGCCGGGGTAATACGCTCATGGGATCATAACAAAGATAAATGGACCTATCCCGTAATTATTGATAATATGATGAACCTGGAGCTGCTTTTTGAAGCTACGAGGCTAACAGGAGATTCATCCTTTTATAAAATTGCGGTATCGCACGCCAATCATACCATCATCAATCACTATCGTGCTGATTACAGTTCTTATCATGTGGTTGATTATAATCCGGAAACCGGCGCTGTTATTCAAAAAAACACCGCACAGGGATATAGTGATGAATCGGCCTGGGCGCGCGGACAGGCATGGGGACTGTATGGTTACACCATGTGTTACCGCGAAACACACGATAAAAAGTATTTAATATTAGCCCAAAACATAGCCAAATTTATTTTCAGCAATCCTACGCTGCCAAAAGATCTTATTCCGTATTGGGACTATAATGATCCGGCTATTCCGAATACGCCGCATGATGCATCGGCTGCAGCAATTGCTGCTTCAGCACTTTATGAACTGGCATTATATAGTCCGGGTAGTGATTACCGGGAAAAAGCTAATACCATATTAGCCAACCTTAATAAATCATACAAAGCGCCGTTAAACAGCAATGGCGATTTTATATTATTGCACAGCACAGGCCACAAACCTGCCAAAAGTGAAATAGATGTGCCTATTATTTATGCCGATTACTATTACCTGGAGGCATTATTAAGAAGCAAAATGACCATTAAAGATTACGCGGGACGATAAGCGTCTTGCAATTAAAATACTGATACAAAAAAATGAGCTTACAACAAACATGGAGGTGGTACGGCCCCAATGACCCGGTTTCATTAGCTGATGCGCGGCAGGCGGGAGCCACCGGTATAGTAACTGCCCTACATCATATCCCCAATGGTGAAGTATGGACGGTAGAGGAAATTAACAAGCGAAAAGCTATTATTGAAGCTGCCGGGCTCAAATGGGCCGTTGTAGAAAGTGTACCCGTTCACGAAGATATTAAGCGCCAAACAGGTAATTACCAGCAATACATAGCTAATTACAAGCAATCCCTGCTCAATCTGGGGCTTTGCGGTATCAGCATAGTTTGTTACAACTTTATGCCCGTATTGGATTGGACCCGTACCGATCTGGATTACCGTATGCCCGATGGATCAACCGCATTACGGTTTGATTTAACTGCTTTTGCGGCATTCGATATATTTATTTTGAAAAGAGCAGATGCGGGAAGAAGCTATGCTGATAACATCGCCCAAAAGGCAAAAACATACTATGATCAATTAACAGACGATGCGAAGCAGTTATTGGTTAAAAACATTATAGCCGGTTTACCTGGATCTGAAGAAGGTTATACGATCGAAAAATTTGCTGACATGCTTAGCTCCTATAAAAATATCGGCCCAAAACACTTAAAAGCCAACCTAAGCTGGTTTTTACAGCAAGTTATTCCCGCAGCCGAAGAAGCTGGCGTATTGATGTGCATTCATCCTGATGATCCGCCCTACCCTATTTTAGGATTGCCGCGGGTAGTTAGCAATGAAAAGGATATTGAAGATATTTATAATGCGGTTGATAGCCCTAACAACGGACTTACCTTTTGTACCGGCTCATTCGGTGTAAACACCGATAACGATTTACCCGGCATGGTGCAGCGCCTGGGCCATCGCGTTCATTTTATCCATTTAAGAAGCACCAAACGGGATGCTGACGGAAACTTCCATGAGGCTGACCATTTAGCCGGCGATGTGGATATGTATGCTGTAATGAAAGCGTTGCTGGAAGAGCAACAAAAAAGAATAAGTGCCGGGCGAAAAGATACCGCCATGCCTTTCAGGCCCGATCATGGTCACAAAATGCTGGATGATCTGCATAAAAAAACAAATCCCGGCTACTCGGCCATTGGTCGTTTACGGGGATTGGCAGAGCTGCGCGGGTTAGAGTTAGGTATAAAAAAGGCTTTTAACTATTAAAATGAAGAAGACTATTTTGCTGATCTCTCTGTTCGGTTTATACCTGCATTCCCATGCCCAGGTAGTGAGTATGACAAAAAGTGAGATAAAGGCATTACGCAATGATATTGACACTAATAACAGCAGCACTTCAACATATAAAAAAATATACCTGCAATTTTTAGCAACTGCACAAAAGGCGTTAGCCGAAGATCCAAACCCGATAGCAGAAATACAATCGCAGGGATTATTGGAGGGTAATCCTGCAAAAACGGCAAGCCTTAAAGCGGTTGACGATGCCCGCAAAGTTTATGCACTGGCTTTGGTATATCGGCTATATGGCGATAAGATTTATCTGGACAAAGCCACTGCCTTCCTTTTAGCATGGAGCAACGTAAATAAAGCCAGCGGCGATCCAATAAATGAAACCAAGCTGGAAGATATGATTACCGGTTATGATTTGGTGCGAAGTGAAGTGTCATCAACAAACAGAAAAACAATTGACAATTGGATGGAAAGTATTGCAGATGCGGAGGTAAACAGTGCATCGGCCAAACCGGGCAGAGGCACGGCCATAAATAATTGGAATTCGCACCGCATAAAAATATTTACGCTTATTGCTTATACGCTGCACACCAGAAAGTATGATGACGTTATCCGCACCGAACTGGAAAAACAACTGGCTATTAATTTAAATACTGATGGCACTACACTTGATTTTGTTGAGCGCGATGCTTTCCATTACCATACTTATGATCTGGAACCGCTACTAACCGCTTGTATTACTATTTACAGAGCAACCGGCAAAAACTATTTCGACTACCAAACGCCTAATGGCGCATCCCTAAAAAAATGTGTCGATTTTATGGTTCCTTACATGACCGGCGAGAAAACACATGGCGAATTTGTAAACAGTACTGTGCCTTTTGATAAGCAACGCGCCAAAAACCACGAAAAAGGTTATGATGCCGGCATCTTATTTAAACCGGAAAGCGGCTTATACACGTTTTTATTAGCGGCTTACTTTGATCCTGCATACCCGGCTATCATCAAACAAACTACAAAAAACGATCCTGCTTATTTTACCTGGCAGCTGGCTTTAAATAATGTAAAAAAGAAATAATCAGCAAAATATGAAAACACTGGCCCGGATATTTTTCATTGTTGTTCTTTTTACTTTTCAAAGTGCGTTTTCCAATACCCGTTATACGCAAACAAAAAACGGCGTAGAAAAAGCTGCAGAAGCTACCTTAAAAAAGCAAATTTTAAAAGAAGCTGCATGGGCCATGCAACAGCAACCTGTTACGGTTACTGCCTCCTTTAGCACACGAAGCGCAGGCGGCAAACACGATTTCTTCTCGGAAGCTGACTACTTCTGGCCCGACCCGCAAAACCCAAACGGCCCTTATATTAACCGGGATGGATTAACAAATCCCGATAATTTTGTGGAACATCGCAAAGCGATGATCAGGTTCAGCAAAATAATTGGGGCGCTGGCATCGGCCTACAAAATAACCGGCGATAAAAAGTGTGTTGTACAAGCTATTATCCACCTTAAAGCATGGTTTATTGACCCTGAAACACTGATGAACCCCAGCCTATGGTTTGCCCAAGCTGTAAAAGGCAAATTTACCGGCCGCAATTACGGTATTATTGATACCATCCATTTAATGGAAATTGCACAAGGTGTTATCGTGATGGAAGGTTCAGATGCACTGGATGAGCAAACCCTTAAAGGCATAAAAAACTGGTTTACGGCCTACACTAATTGGTTAATGACCAGCAAACCGGGATTAGAGGAAAAGTTAACCAAAAACAACCATTCTACCTGCTGGGCTATGCAGGTAGCGTCTTTTGCCAAATTATGTAATAACCAGGCAGTGCTCGATTCTATGCGTGTGCTATACAAAACCGTTTTATTGCCCAACCAGATGGGTACAGACGGAAGCTTCCCTTTAGAAATGACACGTACCAAGCCCTACGGCTATTCCATATTTAATTTAGATGCCATGGCCACCCTTTGTCAGATATTATCAACCCCGCAGGATAATTTATGGAATTTTGAAACTGCCGATGGTAAATCTATCAAAAAAGGCATCCTTTATCTATATCCTTTTGTAGCAGATAAAGGCAAATGGACATTAAAACCTGATGTAATGTATTGGGATAACTGGCCTGTTGCACAGCCTTTTTTACTATTTGGCGCCAATGTATACAACCAAAATGAATGGCTGCAAACCTGGCAAAAACTTGATCATAACCCACAAGTGGAAGAAGTTATCAGAAACCTACCCATCAGGCATCCGTTACTTTGGATGTAGCGTTACGAATTTTAGAAGATAAAAGGTAATTAAATAGAGGCAATCCGGGTTGTGAAAACCCGATGGGACTCTAAAGGTAAAATGACACAAATGCGCCTTCGGCGCAAAATATTGGTAGAACATTATTATAAACCATTTTAGCGTGCTGTAGGTACGCCACCTTGCCGCATAGGTTTCGTACCGATGGCACGAAATAATTATCGTTTTTTTTTCTACCGATATTTGACCCCGATGGGGTCATTCACGCTGAAAAACTTACGAAGTTTTAAAACGGCGTAGCCCTCAATGAGCCCATTGAAAACAAACAACACCGGATTAAACTTCGTAAGTTTGATACCGCTATCAATTCATTTATATTTTAACCGATAAAGCTTTGCCAGTATAGCTTATTGATTTATCTACTTTGTCTGCCTCATCAACGTTTGAACCATGGCTACCTTTTACAATCACCACATTAATAGTACGTTGTTTTAACATACCCGGGAAGCTCCCTTTAATACCGGAGATACTTAATTGATGCTGCTGATCGTTCCAACTAAAAATAACGGTTGTATACTGACCTTTTTCGTAGTTATAGCCATCGTTCTGATCTTCGTACAATGTAAATTGCCCGTTTGCACCTGGATAAATGCGCAGTTCAATAACCTTGTTTACCTTTTGTGTAGCATATTCAACCACAGGTCCCATCGGGATAATAGAACCAGCCTTTACATACAAGGGAATAATATCAATTGGTGCAGCCGAAGCTACGGTTTGACCACCTTTATAAAGTTGCCCGGTGTAAAAATCATACCACTGCGCCGATGCCGGTAAATAAACATTACGCGTGGTTCTACCTTCGGCAGCTTTAGTGCCGGTGTACAATTGCTCGGTAACCGGGCTTACCAAAAATGCCGGACCAAACATATATTCGTCCGGTATATTGTACACACCCGCATCATTTCTGAAATCGAAATTAAGGGAGCGCATTATGGTATAGTTGTGCAGTGTAACAGCGCCGGCAAGCGAGTAAGTATACGGCAGCATACGATAACGCAGCTTATCATATTTTAACAAAATAGCTTTAGTGTTATCATCCCAATTGCTGGAAAATAATGCCCGTTCGCCTTTACCATGGATACGCATAATAGGGCAAAATGTACCAAACTGAAACCAACGGGTAAATAACTCGCGGTAAGCAGGTTTCGACCAATCGGGAATACCATCGGGTGATACGCGCGACAAGTAGCCACCGATGTCTGATGTCCAGTACGGGATACCCGAAACACATGCGTTAATGCCCTGTGGAACCTGGTTCCGCAACGACGCAAAGGTTGTAGTGATGTCTGATGACCACAGTGTGGCCGCATTACGCTGCTCACCTGCAAATGATTGGCGGATCAGGAAAAAAGCACGTTTACCGGGAATATCCTTGCGCCAGCCCTTATAAAGCCCTTCCGAATGTTCTAATGAATAAGTGTTAAAATAATCAATCCCTTTGCCTACAGAAAAATCTGCTTTACGGCGTTCATCCAGCAGTGAGCCGTTGTCCGGCTCGCATTGGTCAACCCACCAGGCATCCCAGCCATAACGGGCAACCACGCTGTCTCTGGCCTGTTGCCAGTACATGGCTCTTGCCTTCGGGTTATGTGCATCGTAATAGGTATCAAATGTGTGGGTAACAAAGTTATCCCAGGTAATGCTGGTTAAAAAACCATTGCGCTTAAGGGCATCAAAGTTATTAGTTCCGCTGCCAAATACCGGCCATATGGATATCATGGCATGCATGTTAGCTTTATGCAACTCGTCAATCATCGCTTTTGGATCGGGATACCGTTCACGGTTCATCACATGCGAGCCAATAGGCAACGGCGACCACCAGTACCAGTCCTGCACAATGGCGTCGACAGGTATATGGTTATTGCGGTAATTGTTTTTTACAGATAATATCTCATCCTGTGTTTTATACCGATCCTGCGATTGAAAAAGCCCCATTGACCATTTTGGGTACATTGGTGCCTTACCTGTTGCAATACGATAAAGATTAATTATTTCATCAAAATCGGGACCGTAGAAGAAGTAGTAATCTACCTGTTTGCCACTTTCCGATACATATTTAAATTTGGTATTGCCGGCCTCTCCACCATAAAAATCAGAGGCCGAATAATTATCCCAAAGCAAGCCATAGCCTTTGGTTGATAGCAGCACCGGGATAGCTCCTGTCATGTATTTAATTAATAATTCCTGGTTGCGGCCTTTATAATTGATAGACAGTGAATCTTCCGGATGACAACCTAAGCCATAAAGCGCCTCATTTGCCGGCGAATTAAATTGAGTACTAACATTATAGGTATTTATACCCGCAATGGTAGCAGCCTCCATGGTTTTGTTTTCTTCTTTATCTTCCGATGTAATTACGTTGCCACTCTTATCAGCATAGGTTATTGCGTTGGTGGCTTTGTTTATTAATAACCTTAGCCTGGGAGTGGTAATAATGATGTCAGATGAATTCTCTGTTACCGTGAAACTGGCTTTGTTTACCCATTGATTATTAATAACCAGTGATTTTTTTTGCTCGAAGGCATCAAACAGGGTGTATTTAACCTCAATAATATCGCTGCTACAAACTTTTATCCGCATCAAACCCTTATCCAAAGAAAAGGTTACTCCGTCTGCATCTTTTTTGTACGATTTTATAGCGGCTTTAGCCGAAAAAGCGCTGGCAGTAATTGTTAACAGCAGTGCCAAAACACTACTCCTGATAGCTGTACGTCTTTTAAACATAATATTTATAAATGGTGACTTAGTTCACAATGGTAATCAATTATAAATATATTGATACCATCGATCATCGGGCACAATTGTTTAAATATTGTATAGAAAATGTTAAAGCAGTACGCTAAAAGGTTAAAAAATCACATTACCACTTTTACTTTGATTTGCCCGTCAGAAAATGTGCGGATAATTAATTTTTCTTTGGTTGGATAAATGGCCTCAATATCCATATCCTGAACAAGCACGTCTGAATGAACCCCATGGCCATAATCCCGGCTCAGTTCTTTTTGCAAACGGGCTTTATTATCGGCAATAAAGCTGGTAAAGTTATAGGTGGCCTTCTCCCTAATCATGTTTGTTATCTTTTCATTGAACATCCATTTGGCAACTTTAAGCATCCAGGCTTTTGTTTGCAGATCGAAGCTTAAATCGGGAAATGATAGTTCATGATTCACGGCATCATATTTTGGTGTGCCTACCAGATAGATGGTACCAGTATTGGAACCACTAAAGTCTATTTTCATGGCTATTTTGGTGCCTATTCCGTAAACCCGGGTACTGTCAACAACAAACTCTTTGCCTACAATATCAACCTTTTGCCCTTCAACCTGCTGGTTTACTATATTGGTAAGATGTTGGTAATTCTCCAGTAAATCCAGATAAATATTAAAACCTTTAGTAGGCACATAGGTACTTAAATTAGGTAATGGCATTGGCGGCTGCGGGCTGCTCACCGTAGTTACATATGGCCTTGCAGATATACCTACCGAAAAATTCAACACCGAACCATTCAGGCTAAAGCCACTTAAACGTACTGCTTGTGGGTTAATATACAAATAGCCCACATCGCCTATTTTATATTCATTGGCCATGTTTTTCCATAACTCGGCAATCATGGGTTTGGTATTATAAGCGGCTATTTTAGTGTCAACCTGCTTGCCCAAATCATTAAGCGGCTGGTTTAAGTAATCTATCAGCTTATCAGTAACATCAATATTCCCCATAAACACATTGCAACGATCAAGGGGCTTTGGTGCTGGGTATAATATGGTTTTTGATTTTAAATGATAATCGGGCATTACGTTGATGGTAGATTGATAGGAGATTTCCATCCGCCTCAAAGGCTCATCAACCCCACACTGCGCCGAAATTGTGGGCACAATACATTGCGGCCCTGAGCCTAAAAGATCTGAACATTTAGCGCAATATGATGCTGTAAAACCATAGCTCCCTGTAAATTTGAGATTTACCACGTTATTATTGCCGGTAATGGCAAATGGCGTGCGGATAAAGGTGTAGCTATACCGCAAGCCCTGGCATGGCTGCTGATTATCGGCATATTTGGTAGGCACCGAATTTTCGGCCTGCACAAAATAGCTTTTCAGGTCAACCGATACGGGTATCTCAACGTTGGATACGGGCTGAACTATACCGGGTACCTCGGCTCCGGTATTTGCGGGTGCAACAGGTTTTAATGTTTTACACGAATAGAAGAAAAAGGGCAGAACAAAGGCTAATAGCAGATGTTTAAATTTCATTTCAGGGGATGTGATTTTACGCTAAAACTAACGGGTTTTAGCAACTTATTATTGCCGATAAATTTAATAAAGCTTTTGATGAATATTTTACACCGACGACTTTTTTCTGGCTATTTTTCTAAGCAGTTTTAGCTGCTCTTTATTGGCGACTGACAGCTTTTCAATGGCTGCGGTAAAGGCGGTGGGGTGAATAATTGCAATATTGTCCGCAAGCAAAGCTAAAGTCTCGCCCAGATAAACATTACCCATTTCGCGCAGGGTCCATCCTACTGCCTTTTGCACAAAATAGTCTTCATCCTCAAGCAAAACAAGTGTCATGGATGATAGCTTTTCAAAGGGCAGTACTTTTGCGCGCATTTTGCTGTAATTAAGCAAACCAACCAACGATTGTCTCCGCTCCCACGGATTTACCGATTTATTCCAGGTGCCGTAATGGTTATAAATCAAGTCCGGTTCTATCTCCAGCAAATCAGCATAAATGGTTGATAATGAATCCGAATGAGCCCAGTTATCAACTTTACGTACCCATTCCATGGTTATGTTCCATATTTCAACAGGTTCAAAAGTTTTCAGATGCCTATTCACAAACATCAGGGCAAAAGTCATTATATCGTAGTGATTACTTGTTTTCCAAAGCTCATCCCATATTTCCAGTTGTTTTGCCAATGGCAAGGCGCTAAAACTAAAGCCATTTTTAAATATAGCCCGTTGAGTTGGCACGGAAAGGCCGGCAAAATCATAGTTGGTACCTATGTATTTTTTTAAGTCTTTATATTTTGCAGGTTTCTCGGTTTTGGTACTCTCCAATAATAGTTCGGTTATTTCTTTTTGAATCGGCTCCATCATAGCAAAAATAAAATATTTGAATTGTTAACGATAAACGCGTTTCATTTTTTGTAAATTAGACTCCGTAAAACACTGTTCGTTAAACCCTTAGCAATCACAATTATGCCTAATCATCTTTCGGTACTTGGAATTATCCATACAGCTATCAGTATTCTGGCTATTTTAAGCGGGTTTTATGCTTTGGCTCTTGATGGAAAAATAATCCCATCAAGCAAACTTGGTAAAATATACATCATTTTAACCATTCTAACATGCCTTACCAGCCTTCCGATCATGAAGCTAGGACACCCAACGGCAGGGCATTACCTTGCTGTTTTGATTTTAATATTACTGCCGATAGCCATATTTGTGCGCCAGTTACGCATTTTTGGTAAACTGGCAGATTATGTACAGGTTATTTTAATGTCGGCAACGCTATTTTTTTCTTTAGTCCCGGCAATTGTTGAAACGCTAACCCGGCTTCCAATAGACGCACCACTTGCCAGCGGACCTGATTCGCCGATTGTTCAAAAAGGATTAAGCTGCCTGGTTATTCTTTTTATTGTTGGCGCTGCCTATCAGCTGGTAAAGCTAAGGGACAGTCATAAATCAAATTCAACAGCAGGTAAAACCGCATAATATTTCAGGAGGATATTTTCTGCAAATCACGTTTCAAGGATACCAGATCAAACCCGTTGGGTGCTACTTTATTGGTGGTAAAATCTACACTGATAATGGCATACGATTCGTCGCAGTAAGCATTCCAAAAATTCCAGGTCATGGTTTTGGTGTATCCCCATGTTACAATGGTTAAGCCATTGGCGTCATAGCCTACCACAGGTACCACATGGCCACCCCACGATCCGCTTGCTCCATCGCCCTGCGTGCCGGTAGCCGATACATCCCATACCAACTGTGTTTTTGCTGTTGCCGGCAATGACAAGCCCACATAACATCCCCCAAATAAATAAACTGATTGCATAACATACTGATGGTTTTGAGGCTCAAGGGCCGCATAGCCCATTATACGGTGACCTGCTATACCGGTTTTCCGCCAGTAATTTAAAGCTTCCTTTACTCCGGCGCCGCCATCATTAGCACCGGTGGCTGGGTTATACCCGGTTATTGCAGCATAGGCGCTAATAATATCTGCATCTGTTGGCGTCACCATTTTACCGTTGCTGGCTGTCCATTCCATAATTAAATGGCCCGCAGCGGCGCAAGTGCAATTACCAATCTTATCGTTGTTCATCATTCCCCACGTTGTAATATCACCCGTATAGCTGTATTGTGCAGGCGCGGCTGGAAGTGTATGGAGGTTTAAATAATTAGCAAGTTGAGGCGTATCAGAATCATGAACCGGGTTTAACTTCCCTAGCTTCATTTTTGAGTGATCGGTTTCCAAAGGCTTAAAGGTTTTTTTTAAATCTAAAAATAAAAATTGGTGTTTAATTGCCTTGTCTGGCTATTTTTTCTTGAAAAATATTTTGCTTTTTACTGCCTGTAAATCACCATAAAACATGCCTATACCACAAAAATAAACCATTTGATGTAGCGTTTTCATTATTAAACGCGTATGGGGTAGTAATTACAAATGTCATAAATTATGAAATTTTGCAGACTCATTTCAAGAAATTTATTTACTAAGGTTGGCGGTTTATGTTTAATATCCGTTGCCCTTTCGTCCTGTTTAAAAAACAACAACACTTATTACAATCCAGCAGTTGCTTTGGTAACGGTAGTACAGGCCGCGCCCGATCAGCCATCTGTTGATTTTTATCTGGATGGAAACATAGTGAACCAAACCCCGATTGTTTACGGCGGTGGGATTACTTATTTTAAAGCCTACACCGGCAAAAGGAATGCTATTTTTGATGCAACAGGCACCGGCACCAAAATATTTTCAGATACGGTTACCTTTAACCAAAACTATGTTTATTCGCTATTTCTGGCCAATAAACCCGGCAGCCTTGAAATGGTTAAGTTAACCGACTCAATAAGCCAGCCGACTGGCAATAATGCCAACGTTAGGTTTATTAACCTTAGTCCGGATGCGCCTGCGGTAGATTTGGGTGTTAAAGGAAGCACAGTGTTCATTACCAATAAAGCGTACAAAGGTTATTCGTCATTTACCCCAATATTGGGCAATACCACTTACACTTTTGAGGTAAGGCAGGCCGGTACCAACAACGTTTTGGCTACGTTGCCTGCACAAAATCTGCCAAGCGGATCTGTTTATACTATCTATTTTTATGGATTAGCCAACCCAACTAATTCTGGCGATGGCTTGACAGTTAACATTATGAATAATGCGAACTATTAATTGGTGAATATTGTTTTTCAGGGAGCCCGGTTTTAATTAACGGGCTCTTTTTTTGCCCCAACTATTTAAGTATTAAAACCGGATGTGTTGTATTTTGGGTTAAAGCATCGGTAATACTGGTGTGGGTAAAACTATAAAAGAAACTGTACTTGCCCGGTAAAGCTATTATAAGCTGCACATCGTATTTTTGGGCAAATGTCAATATTCCTTTCACAGTGCTATCGCATTCTTCGCAATAGGTTTTGTATTTATAATTATCCAGCAGATCTTTTAATGCAGTAGTATGTCCGTCGTTTTCGGTTTGATGTTTTTGGCTGGTAGCTATGTTTAAAACCAATAGCTCCGGGTTTATCCATTTTTTTGACCCGGGTATTTTATCCAATACACCCAGGCGGTCAATCGCAGCAAAGTCACAGGGAACCAAAGCTTTTTTTACCGTTTGATACTTTACTTTTGAGGGGATGATTAATACCGGTATGGCACTGGTTTTGGCGATAGCTACAACTTGCCCGCCAATATAGCTATCATCCATAAATGAACTTCCGCCGCTGCCTGCTATAAGCAAATTAGGTTTTTGCTCTTCAATTACCTGGTGAATGGCGCGCAACAAGGGTAATTCGCTAATGGCGGTTTCAACCTTTACGCAATCATCACAATCCCTTATAAATTGATGCCCTATTTCTTTTAACTGTTCTTTGGCTTCCCGCCGGGCCGAACTTATGTCAACTGAGCTCAGTTGTACAAAATCTGCCGAGGGCAATAATTGAGCATACATGGACAGATAAACGCTTTTCAATAAAATAATGCGGTCAACATCAATATCCTTGCTAAAATCTGCCGCATATTGCAATGCATTGGCCGACGTTTCGGAAAAGTCAACAGGTACCAGTATTGTTTTCATCGTAAAAAATTAAAAAATCTTACTAAATAGCCGTATGCCCCCGTTTAAGGCTAACGTTTAACGCTTCAAATTGTTAACCATTTTATTTACCATTTCAATCCCGTCTTCCAGTGCTTTTATATCCACATCAACGGTAGCCACTTTATAAACTTCGGCCACCCACGGATACAATATATCTTTCAATTTATTACCCTCGTCCGTAAGGTAAATTAATTTATTACGCCGGTCAATACCATCTTCAACCCTATTCACCATTTCTCTTTTTACCAGGTTATCAATCAGGTAGGTCATGCTCGATTTATCTCTTAAAGTTAAATCGGCTATCACCTGCTGGTTGATGCCATCTTTTTTCCAAAGGCACCACATTACTTCCAGCATTTCAAAAGTGATATTGATATGGTGCTCTTTTATCTTTATTTGAACATGCTGACGTAAAGAATTCTTCATCTCGCTCATCGCACGACCGAACTCGAGTGCTAGTTCTTCCTTACTTTTTGGTTTTGTTTCGGTTTGCATTGGTAAACAAATTTAAACAAAGTAATTCATAAAGGTTAATGACTCACGTTAGCCCGCCGTATCTTATTTTTTTTGTTTTTTTTAATCGAAAACATAATACTCACCCTCAAAAATCATCGTTATTTCCATAAAACAAAAAAGCCGGCGCTTTTGGCGCAGGCTACAAGGTATAGGATAAGTATTTTGTTTCTATTCGTGCAGAACAAGGATGGCCTTTACCAGCTTTTTCATTACCTGGTTTACGGTGCTTTTGTTAAAAAGGCGGTAAACTATATTGTGGTGATGTTTTACCAGGCAAAGAATATCCGTTTCGTTCTTTTCAATAAACTCCATGATACCATTTAACGGTTTGCTATCGCTAATATAGTTAAACTCCAGCTCCGTATCTTTTATGAGTTCCTTCAGTCTGTTTTCATTGGTTTCAAGGCTTTTTGCATCTGGCTTTTCGGCTACATACAACACCTCCATTTTTGGCGATCCAAATGCCTTAACCATTTCATTAAGGGCGTTAACATCATCGGCCGACAAGCGTGTTTCGAAATCTGTAGCCAGGGTAATAATTGGTGCTGTAGATGAAAACTTGGTTTCTAAAGGCACAATTAGTGTAGGTATTTTAACTACCGATACCATCATGCTGGCATTACTACCTACAATACCGGTAATATTGGTTGATCCAATAACTCCCATCACCAATAGTTCTACATGATTTTCCTCAATATAACGGGTAATAACATTTTTCAAAAAGCCCACCCCGCAAATAGTGGTTACTTCAACATCTTTAAACTCCTCTTTGCTGGTATAAGTTGACGCCCATTCTTTAAGGGCCTCTCTTCTATTGTTATAGTAATCATCAATAAAAATAGCGTTGTAGGTATTATTGTTGATGCCTTCAGTAGGATGTATAGCATGCAAAACGCTTACTTCCATATTTAATATTTTGGCTAATGACAAAGCGTATTCAAATGCATTGGCTGCACTATTTGAAAAATCGCTTGCTACGAGTATTTGTTTCATTTTTTTTAGAGCTTTAAGTTAAACTAAATGCGTAAAAACAACTGCTTAAATAAATAAATGGAAGACCACAAAAAGAAGGAATGCTAAAACAATTGCTACCGGCAAAGTTAATATCCAGGCCATGGCAATGTTTTTTAATGTTCCGTTATTTAAGTTACCGGTGCCGCCAGAGGCTACCATTGAGCCGGCAATACCGCTGGAAAGCACGTGTGTTGTACTTACCGGCAAGCCTGCCCAGGTGCTCAATCCAATTGTTGATGCCGCTACAATTTCGGCAGTTGCACCTTGTGCGTAATTTAAATGCTCATTTCCTATCTTCTCGCCAATGGTTACCACAATCCGTTTCCAGCCTATCATAGTTCCAATACCCAATGAAATAGATATAGTTGCAATAACCCATATCGGGGCAAAATCTGTTACACCTGTAATAGCTTTATTAGCAGTAGTCAATATAGCTTTATCCTCGTTAGCAAGCACAATTTGTTTGCTGCTCATTACCTCGGTAATACCTTTAGCAACGCTTTTTATTTGTTTGCGGAACTGATAAGTTTTATCGGTGCCTTTAGCATCGGTGCTGGTTAACATTGCTTTTGTTTTAACAATTGATGAATCCAATTTAAGCAATAATCCTTTAGCAACCGGGTCTGTAGTAGTATTTTTGCTAATTACCTGTTCTGTTTTATTTAATGATAAAAGTATTTTATCATTGGGTATAGAATGATCAATGGCAAATTTTGCAGGTAAAAATGCAATCAAAATCAGCATTAATAAACCCACACCTTTTTGTCCGTCATTACTTCCGTGGAAAAAGCTTACCAGTGTACAGGTAGTGATTAATAATAAGCGTACTAAAATTGGCGGCTTATCATTTTCTCCTTGCGGGATATGAAATAATGCTTTTGCTTTCAGTACATTTTTAATAAACCACATTAATCCTGCAGCCGCACCAAAACCAATTAGCGGTGAAATAATAAGCGATGTACCTATTTCGCCGGCTTTTGACCAGTTTACACCTATACCGCCATAATGTAGCGTAAAGGCTAAACTCGCTCCAATCATTGATCCTATTAAAGTATGTGAACTTGAACATGGTATACCTAAATACCAGGTCCCTAAGTTCCAAACTATTGATGCCAGCAGCACCGCCAATACCATACAGGCACCTACGGCAACGGGTAGCCTCATCAAATCATCTAACGGCAATAGCTTCAAAATACCCATTGCCACCCCAACACCACCAAGGAATACACCCAGGAAGTTAAAAAAGCCCGACCATGGAATAGCTATGACCGGTTTTAAGGCCCTGGTATAAATTACCGTTGCAACAGCATTTGCTGTATCATGAAAACCGTTAACAAACTCAAAGCCGACAACGGCTATTAAGCAGACAAAAAAAACGATCAGAACTGATCCGCCTAAATTTACCTCGCCCATAAAAGGGAGGGTGATTGCGTTTAATAAGTGCATAATTTTTTAGCTTGATTTTTTGAGGGATAAAAGTCCGGTTATACTAAAAATTGATTTATCACTCAAAGAAATAGATAAGAATTGTATTTGCAGAAAATTACTGATTACCAAATTGTTATATTATTTTACAATTAATGTTACGTCAATATTTCCTGACTATACCATGCAAGGGCAAAAAAGGTGGCTTTGGCAATAAAAAAGCCATTTTGGAAAGTTAACAAGGTGTTGTTCGAAACATTAAAAAGGGTGTCCTGCTGAGGCTCTCGAAGCATGTGGGCAAAGGCCTGTTACACCATGCATTCACGTTCTGCATTGGCGGTAATGCATTGACGTATGCCCCACGCGCACCCTTCGAGTGCCTCAGGGTGACACCCGTATTAGATATTTGGTAAACAAATGCAATCTTTCGAACACTCCAAAAAGGTTACCCGGCATAAATAAAAAAGGATATAATACCCGCGGTACCATATCCTTTATATTGCAAATAAGCTGAGTACTTATTACTTATCTTCTTTAATAGCTTTTAGGCCTTTTGCATAACGCACCAACTGGTTGAGCATAACCTTGGCAGCAGTGGTCAATTTTTCGTCGGCTATAAACTCGCCGTCTTCGTTAATAAACTGGTTATACGCAGGAACATTAACCATTTCGGAAAGCGAAACGGTTCTTAATGACAGTAGATCAGACTTCAGGCTCATTACAGCTCTCACACCAGCAAACGGGCCTGCAGAATAGCTCACCATACCGGCTGGTTTATAGGCCCATTCATGTACCAGGTATTCTATCGCATTTTTTAACGATGCCGGATAGCTGTAATCATATTCGGCAGTAACAAAAATAAATGCATCGGCTTCATCAATTTTTGCACTCCATTGTTTGGTATGATCGTGTTCATACTGCTTCATTATAGGGTGCACGGCTTCATTCATTACCGGCAGGTTAACCTCTCCTAAATCCAAAAACTCCACTTCAAAACCTCCATGTTCAGCAGCCTCTTTTGCTATCCATTTAGCTATAACCGGTCCTTTTCTGCCCGGGCGAACGGTTGATGATATTACTTTTAATTTAAACATTGCTATGGTTCAATTTCTTTTCTAAAACATTCAGAAAGCGCAAAAATATCAGAATACCGCTCACAAGCTTCACCTTTTAAATAAGTTTACATTGCATAAACATGTGTTACAACATTAATTATTTTTTTATGTGCCGATAAGCTGGTTTTGGGGAAATTATAAAACAAAAAAATCCGGGACTTACATCCCGGATCTACTTTTTTTGAAAAAAAACAATACGCTTTTATAAAGCAAAAGCGTTTTTTCTTGTGGTGGCTTCAATTATTTTAGCTGTAATTGCAACGTTAGTTGAATTTTGTTTTAACTCTTCAGCCGAAACACCGTATTTTTTTGCCCAATACTCGTCGTTATAGTTATCAAGTACCTGGTTATATTCTTTTTTTTGCTCTTCTGTTTTGATTGTAGTTTCCATGATTTGATGCATTTAATGTTAAACAATTATGTATCCGGAAGTTTTTATTTAAAAAGATTGAGTTTCCTCAATAATTTATCTACTTTGCCCCCATCAGTATATCTCTTGATGACTGCATCACAAAGGTAAAATCCAAACATTAACTTATAGTACTATCAATGTTAAGTTAATGTTAACATTAACAAATACAATCATTCAACAAACTGATAATCAGTAAATAATACATAAATTAACGAAAGATTATTTTGCAACAAAGTTGCCAAAATGTTAATTATTTGACAAAACTGTGTTATTAAAACGGCAAAAAAAAGACCCCTGGTGAATACCGGGGGCCTTTAAAAATCACCCACACATTTTATCTCCATCCACCGCCCAAAGAGCGGTAAAGATCTGAAACTGCTGTCAGCTGGTCTCTTTTAACGGAAGCCAAGTCCAGCTCGCTTTGTAATACGTTTCCTTGCGCAGTTATCACTTCAAGGTAAGTTGCCATACCGTTTTTAAATAAAAGGTTGGCATTTGCGGTAGCATGCTGTAATGTAACTACTCTGTTTGCTGCAATAGCTTGTTGTGCTTTTAGTTTTTCAATTTTCACCAATGCGTCAGACACCTCGCCTACTGCATTTAAAACTGATTGCCTGAATTGCAACACCGCTTTTTCACGTTGCACTTCTGCTACCTGATATTCAGTCTTCAATTCTTTATGCTCCAACAATGGCTGACCAATACTACCAGCCACTATACCAAATACAGAAGCCGGAATATTAAACCAGTTACTTGCCTGAAAACTATTTAAACCACCGCTGGCGGTAATACGTAAAGCAGGGTACATAGCTGCTTTGGTAATACCCACATTGCTGTTGGCAATTACCAATTGCAGTTCGGCACTTTTAACATCCGGCCTGCGGCTAACCATAGCTGATGGGATACCTGTTGATAAATCATCCGAAGTAGTTAACTGATCCAGGATAGTGGTACGGTCAATTTTACCGGGCAAAGTTCCGGTTAAAATTTTCAGTGCATTTTCCTGTATAGTAATGTTCTGCTCAAACTGAGGTACCAGTTCTGCTGCCGATTGCAATTGTGCTTCCTGCTGCTCCACTGCCAGCGATGTAACCTGGCCTGATTCATATTGCAGGCGAATGATACGCAAGGTACTGTCGTTCAACTTTACGTTACTTTGAGCTATATTCAGCTGTGCATCCAGCATCAGCAGGTTATAATAACCTTGCGATACATTGGCAACTAAGGTTGTTTGTATAGCCTTTTTAGCTTCGGCAGTTTGCAAATAGGTAGCAAAAGCTGCTTTAGATTGATTACGGATTTTACCCCAGATATCAGCCTCCCATGAAATAGCTACGTTTGCCGAATAATCTTCGATGTGGTTGGTACCCAAATTATATGACTTTAAGCTAACGCCATCCAAACTGTTATTTGAAGGCCGGCTGGAGCTTGCTGTAACATTAAAATCAGCAGTTGGAATGTTATTCCATTTTGTTTGTTTAAACTGCAATTGAGCTGCTTCTATATTTTTAACAGCTATCTGCATATCATAATTGCGGGCAATAGCGCTATCAATCAGCTTTTGCAGTGTAGCATCGGTAAAAAAGCTTTTCCATTGTATATCAGCAATACTGCTGGTATCTTTTGTCGCAGCCGCATTGCGGAAAGTATCCGGCAAATCGGGCTTTGGCGTTTTTACATCTTTTGAAACTTTGCAGGCGCTTAATACTACCAGTAATAAAGCAAACCCACTTATATATTTTTTCATTGTGTTTTAATTAATTTTTTTTGCAACCAATACGTCATTTATGCTGTTACTTCATTCTGCAATTCTGCAACCGAATGTCCGTTCAGGTTATCATGACCCTGGTTATTATTCAATACTGCTATTGGCACCCCGGTTACTTTTTCCTGCAAAGCCTGGAAGATGACGAACAATACCGGAATTATAAATAAGCCCAGCAATACGCCCGAAACCATCCCGCCTGCGGCACCGATACTGATAGAGTGGTTACCCTGTGCAGAAGGACCTGTTGCAATACTCATTGGGAATAAACCGAATACGAAAGCCAGTGATGTCATGATGATCGGGCGCATCCTTAACCTTGCAGCTTCAATAGCCGATTCAACCAAACTATGCCCTGCCTTACGGCGTTGTACCGCAAACTCAACAATCAAGATGGCGTTTTTAGCCAGCAAACCGATTAGCATAATTAAGGCTACCTGTACATAAATGTTATTTTCGATACCGGTTAAACCTAGCACCACAAACACACCTAAAATACCTGTTGGAATAGAAAGTATTACTGCTAATGGCAATATATAACTTTCATACTGTGCTGATAATAAGAAGTATACAAATACCAAACACAGCAAGAATATGATGGTTGACTGGCCGCCTGACGAAATTTCTTCGCGGGTTTGTCCTGAGAACTCATATGAATATCCGGATGGCAATTGCTCTTTGGCTGTTTCTTCAATCGCCTTAATCGCATCACCCGAGCTATAACCCGGTTTAGGGATAGCATTAATTTCGATAGAGTTGAACAGGTTGAAACGTGAAGCTGTTTCGGAGCCATAAACACGGGTTAGTTTAACCAATGTATTGATAGGCACCGCTTCACCCTTGTTATTTTTAACAAATACCCTGTCAATTGTTGATGGGTCGGTTCTGTCGGCAATATCAGCCTCAACCACCACGCGGTAGTATTTACCGAAGCGGTTAAAATCTGACGCCTGGGCGGTACCAAAGTAGGCCTGCATTGTTGAAAGGATATCCCTTACGCTTACACCCAGCTGATTAGCTTTTTCATCGTCAACTTCTAACTGTAACTGAGGATAATCCGCTTTATAAGAAGTGAATGCATAGGCTACCGCCGGTTTAGCCATCAACTTGCCAATAAAGTTATTGGCAACGCCGCTAAATTTATCCAGCCTGCCGTTGGTTTTATCCTGCAGCACTACGTCCAAAGCTTCCACGTTACTAAACCCGGGCACAGTTGGAAAACTGAACACGAAGAACGTGCCGCCCGGTATACCGGCTAATTTACCTCTCACTATATTTTGTATATCGTCGATATTCTTTACCGCGCCTCGTTGGTCGCTCGGCTTCAACAATAAGAAAATTACACCGGCAGATGGACTGCTTGATTGTGTTAAAAAGTTAAAACCTGATAACGCTGTAACGAACCTCGATGACGGTAAAGTTTTAAGCTGATCTTCGGCTTGTTTGAAAACCTTATTGGTACCACTAAGAGAAGTTCCTGATGGCGTACTAACGGCTACGGCCACAAAGCCCTGATCCTCGGTAGGAATAAAGCCGGTTTTTGTCCTGTTTACCAAGTAGACTGTAACAGCAACTACCAAAGCCAATCCGAACATGCTCAGCCATTTTCTGCGGATCAGGAATTTTAAGCCGCCTACATATCTGTTGGTCACATAATTAAAGCTACCGTTAAAGCCTGCGTAAAATTTTTCTACAAAACCTTTTTTAGGCGCATTATGACCATCCGCGCTGTGTTTGTTCTTTAAGAACAATGCAGCCAATGCGGGGCTTAAAGTCAACGCGTTAACAGCCGATATCATGATAGCTATGGCCATGGTTAACGCAAACTGCCGGTAAAATATACCTGTTGACCCTGTCATGAAACTAACCGGTAAAAACACAGCTGCCATAACCAATGTAATAGATATAATGGCGCCCGTAATTTCGTGCATTGCCCCGGTGGTTGCCTCTTTTGGGGTAAGACTAGGGTCGTTCTCCATTTTGGCATGCACCGCCTCTACCACCACAATAGCATCATCCACCACAATACCAATGGCCAGCACCAGTGCAAATAACGTTAAAAGGTTAACGGAGAAGCCAAACAGGTTCATGAAGAAGAAGGTACCAATAATAGCTACCGGGACCGCTATGGCCGGAATTAATGTAGACCTGAAATCCTGAAGGAATAAGAATACTACTATAAATACCAGCACAAAAGCCTCTACCAATGTATGCTCAACCTGGTTGATGGATTCATCAAGATCGGTTTTGGTACGATAGAACTGGTTGTATTTGATGCCAACAGGGAAATCTTTCGATAATTTCACCATCAGCTTATCAATGCTGATCTGAATTTCGTTAGCGTTTGATCCTGATAGTTGTATAATACCGATGATGATACCGTCGTGACCGTTCAGGTTACTTACGCTATTATATGAATAAGCACCCAATTCAACACGAGCCACATCTTTTAAACGTAATATAGAACCATCAGCATTTGCGCGGATAGCAATATTTTGATATTCTTCTGGTTGGGTAAGTTTACCTTTATATTTAATTACATATTCAAAAGCCTCGTCGCTACGCTCGCCAAATTTACCTGGCGCAGCTTCCAGGTTTTTGTCCTGAATAGCAGCAGTTACTTCGGCTGGGGTAACATTATGGGCAGCCATTTGGCCTGGATTAAGCCAAACACGCATTGAATAATCCTTAACACCACCAAATATACTGGCAGAACCTACACCCGGAATACGTTTCATTTCTGGGATAATGTTAATCTGTGCATAGTTGGCTACAAAAGTTTGATCGTATTTTTTGGGATCATCTGAGTAGATAGCCATCGCACCAATAAAGCTATTTTGCTGCTTGGTGGTGGTTATACCATATTGCACAACTTCAGCAGGTAACTGACTTGTTGCCTGTGACACACGGTTCTGAACATTCACCGCCGCCTGATCGGGATCGGTACCCTGTTTAAAATAAACAGTGATACCCAATGTACCGTCATTACTGGCAGTAGAAGTCATGTAGGTCATATTTTCGACACCGTTGATGGCTTCTTCTAACGAAGGTGTTACGGAGCGTAAAATGGTCTCGGCGTTAGCGCCCGGGTAAACAGCGGATACCAGTACCGCCGGAGGGGCTATATTTGGAAATCGCTCTAAGGGCAATTTCGTTAAACCTAATATCCCAACTATCACCAATAATATGGAGATAACTGTTGAGAGTACCGGTCTTTCTATAAATTTCTGAAACATAACGTTTATTTTTTAGAGAGCCAGGAATCAAGAGCCAAAGCATTGTTTGAATGCTGTTTTCCTGTTTATCTTGATTCTTGCCTCTCGGTTCTTGCTTCTTTTAAATTAGTTTTTAGCGATCTTATCGGTAGATTTTACCGGTTGAATCACTTGCCCCTCCTGCAAATGGTCAAAACCACTTAACACAATCTGGTCGCCAACTTTTACACCGTCTTTAACCAAATAATTGCCACCGCTTTTGCCAATAATCACAATAGGTTGTTTTTTAACCTTATTGCTATCGGCAAGGGTAAATACAAAGACTTTGTCCTGCATTTCAACTGTTGCTGATTGTGGTACGATCAAAGCGTTATTGTGGAATTGGCTTAATCTTACTTTCCCGGTATTACCTGAGCGTAAAAGGCCTTGCGCGTTAGGGAAATTTGCACGTAAAGTGATAGCGCCTGTAGTTTTATCAAACTGACCATCTATCATATCAATTTTACCGGCTGTACCGTATGCGGTGTTATCAGCCAATAATAAAGTCACTGCTGGCAGGTGTTTCAACTTTTCGTTTAGGGTTTCGCCTGGGTATTGTTCTTTAAAATTCACAAAGTCGTTTTCGCTCAGTGAAAAATAAACGTGAACATTATGGACGTCTGACAATAGGGTTAATGCATCAACATCTGCCGGTGCTACTAAACTTCCCTGTTTTTTTGCAAGTCTGCCGATGTAACCATTTACAGGCGCTTTTATTAAGGTATATCCTAAATTAATTTCAGCGGTTGACACAATTGCTTTTGCTTGTTCGACGTTCGATTTGGCGACCTGAAAAGTAGCTTTAGCTGTTTTTAACTGATAATCTGATACTACTTTATTTTGTACCAGTGGTGTTAATTTGTCAATTTCAAGCTGGGCATTGGCCTCAGATGCTTCCGCTGCGTGTAAATTGGCTTCGGCATTGTTATAGGCTGCGCGGTAAGGCAAATCGTTTATTTTAAATAACGGCTCGCCTTCGCTTACTTTGGCGCCTTCGTCAACAAATACCTTATCTAAGGTACCGCTTACCTGCGGGCGAATTTCAACATTAACGGTACCTTCTACCGATGCAGGGTATTCCTGGTAAGTAGTGTCGGTTCCGGCAACGATGGCTGCTACCGGCAGGGCCGGTGGCGGTGGCGCCATGGGCGCCTGTTGTTTTGATGAGCAACTGTATAGTGCGAGCACGATGAGTGCTAATGAGATACTTTTCATGATTTAATTAAATTTTGAGTTTGTTGTTTTGATATATGATGGTTGATGTTGAGTTCTGCTAGCAACAACCTGAACCACAGGCAGAGTTGATACTTAATTTAACAGTGTTAAATTGTTTAACATCGTTAATTTTCCGGGTGTGAGTTTTAGTTGTTGTTGTTTCCATAGCTGTATTTATTTAGTTCAAAAATATTTTCGGTGACCGATGGAGGCCTGTCAATTGGCCCATCGGTTATTTAAAGCAAATTTTATTTTTTTATGGGGGCATTAAAACCCATTTCTTGCTTCTGTTAAAATTTATCCTTTTATAGAGCGAATAATACCACTTATAGCGGTTTTTAATACTTCGTTAGTAATATCGTCAGATATGTTTCTGCGTACCATGTTAATGGATATTAATCCATGTACAACAGACCAAAACGTGTAATATTTGGTACAAACCTCATCTTCCGTTGGCTGATGAGGAGCCATTAGCTGTATTATCGCCTCGTTAACCAATAATGATGGTTCTTCAGCCTCTGGCATAATTTCACACAACTCGCAACAATTGGCATCTACCCCAAACATCACCTGGTAAAGTTCTTTTTCAGCGAATGCGAAACTCCAATAAGCCAACCACATAGCTTCCAATTGTTTCTCTGGCAGCTTGTGTTCTTCTTTAGCCGCTTTCATGTCCCGGGTTAATATTAAAAATCCCCCGCGGGTAAGCTCCATCAATATGGCATCCTTATTAGCGAAATATTCATAAATAATGGGCGCTGTATATTCAATTGCATCTGCAATTTTGCGCATACTTAAAGCCGGCCACCCCTCCTCTTTTACAATACGTAAGGCCGCATCCAGAATGTTTGTCCTGGTTTCTTCCTTTAATCGCAATATCCTGTCTTTGCTTGCCATTGTTATTTATACACTATTAAATTATTTAACAGCGTTAAGCAAATGTACAGCGTTTATTAATTTCAAGTGTTCATCCAATTGTCAAATTCTTAAACAACTACCAATAACACTTAAACAATAATAAAAAAAGCAGCCGGTAACTGCCAATATTCAAACACTTTAACGAATTATTTTACAAACTGATTATACTTGGGTGTAGCAGTTACACAAAAAGTTTTGTTTTTTATCCATTACGCTGGTAAAAGGCAGTGTAAATCAGTTATATAACTAATCAACCCCGAGAATTTAAACGCAATTAATAAGCAATGTTTTATTTCAATTTACCCCTTGGTTAAATAAAAAATCAATAATATTTATTATCATTTGTCATAGAAATCTTTGTTTTTAATACTTTTTACAACCTTATTTAAATATGTGCCGTATAAATGCCCAAGAAATACATTTATTAAAGGTTAATATAGTATTTCGCAGGGAGGTGCAAAATGAAAAAAGTTATTATAGCTTTATCAGTAACCGTATTAATTGCCATTATAATAATTAGCATCACTAATTATTATTCTGTAAAAATATTATCGGCAACCAGAGCGTATACCAACTTCGAGTCACAATACTCAAAAGGCGAGAAAGATGCATCCCGGCATCTGGTAAGTTACATCTACTCAAAAGATGATATAGATTACCTGTTTTTTAAAAGCGACATCAACATACCTATCAGTGATAGCCTTGCCCGCGAAGCTCTTGAATCGGGGGAAAATGTTGAAATAGCGCGTATTTGTTTTTTAATGGCCGGCAATCATGCCGATGACTTGCAACAGCTGATATGGTTTTTTAAACGTTTTAAAGATGTGCCGCTTTTCCGCAAAGCCCTCGGAAACTGGGAGCAGGCCGACGCTATGGTTGGTAAATTAAATACCATTGGTACAACCGCACATAATGGTATAAGCCATGGCCGGGCTGTTGATAAGGAAGATTTGTTATTGAAGATTAATACGATATCAGATAATTTAACGGTTATACAACAGAATTTTGCTACCGATTTGGGTGTAACCTGCCGCATGGTAAATCACTACGTGTACATTGTTAACCTTTCTATTATGGTTATCATTTTGGCTTGTGCCGCTTTGTTGGTAGGAACAATTCTGAAAAAATTATATGTCTCGAGAAAGGTGATTGCCGATCAAAACCTTGCGTTGGTAAATATGAACGGGCGTATTAACAAATTTGTGTACAACGTAACGCACGATTTAAGAGCACCACTATCATCATTAACAGGGTTGATATCAATAATTGAACGGGAAAAGGATTTGGACAAACTACCTGAGTATACAGAAATGATGAGGGAGAGCATTGAGCTACAGGACAAGTTTATTCAGGATGTTTTGTATACGATTAGAAATGGCGACGTAGGTAAAACCGAAGTTTGCAATTTAAATGAAATTGTAAATGATATTGTAAGCCAGAATAGCTTTTTTGCCGAAGGAAAGAAAGTAATATTTGTAAACGAATTGCAGGTTAAAGAATTAAAGTGCAATGCCATTTGCCTGAAAGTAATTTTCAACAATTTAATATCAAATGCGATAAAATATGCCGACTTCGGTAAGGCCGAGCAATGGATAAAGTTTAAATCGTACAATACGCGTAAGCATTGTATTATTGAAATAGAAGACAACGGTGTGGGCATAAAACCCGAGCAAAAAAGGCGTATTTTTAATAAGTTCTTCAAATCCGATTTTAATAAAAAGAGCATGGGGCTTGGGCTTTATTTTACCAAGCAGGCTATTGAAGAAATGAACGGAACCATCACCGTTAAATCACTGCCAGGGAGCGGCACATCGTTTATAGTAGCGCTGCCTTTATAATTACCTGTTAAGAATATAAATATCAAAGTTTAATACCCCTGCAAAAGCTACCCATAACAGATAAGGCGCCAGCAGCCATGCCGCTGCTTTGCTTATTTTTTTAAAAACAGCTATGGTTATCATAATACTAAAAAAAAGCAGCCCGATAATTACCAGTGCCCCCAATATCTGGTGCATTCCAAAAAAAACAATGGACCATAAAAAGTTAAGTAATAGCTGTACAAAATAAATTATACATGCACTGGTGTACTTGTTGCTTTTATGCCGTTTATCCCAAACCAGGTAGGCTGCTATGGCCATCATGATATAAAGTAACGTCCAGGCTGGGCCAAACGACCAATCAGGCGGATTAAATAAGGGTTTATTTAACCCGGCATACCAAGTGCTTATTTGCGGCGTAGTAACAAATCCCGCAACCGTACCAATGCTGAGCGTAATCAGCAAACTAATTACAAAGGGCCAAATTTTAAACTTGTTCATGGTTGGTAGTTCATGGATTGTGGTTCATGGTTCATAGTTAAATGCTTTCGGGGCAAAATTGTTTTAGGTAGCGAGTACCAATAAACCAAGCCGCCCCATGAACTATGAACCGGGAAATATCGGCCATGAACTATGAACCACCTGCCATGAACTACTTAATCATCGGCACCAGCCACAAAAAACTTTTCATTAAAATTTACCAGAAACAGTTCGTTGGTGGCGCGGGTACAGGCAGTATAAAACCAACGCAAAAAATCGGTGTTTACCATTTCTTCTGTTAAATAGCCCTGGTCAACAAAAACAGCGTCCCATTGGCCACCCTGGGCCTTGTGGCAGGTAATAGCGTAGGCAAATTTTATTTGCAGTGCGTTATAATAGGGGTTTAGCTTTAGCTCGTTCCACCTGGCACGTTTATTGGGTATGTGCTCGTAATCCTTCATTACTTCCTGGTAAAACTTTTTCTGCTCTTCCTGCGGTAAAGCGGGTGCTTCGGTATAAAGCGTATCGAGCATTATCTTGCAATCCAGTATAGGGTCTTCGGCATAGTCGATAAATTCCAGCTGCACATCAGCAAACCGAAAACCATACATATCCTCAAACCGTCGCACCTTTTTTATACGGGCAATATCACCATTGGCAATAAAGCCGGTACTACCCTCCTCTTGCTCCTGCAACCAGAAATAATTATTTTTTACAACCATCACTTGATCGCCGCCTGTTAGTTCTTCTTCGCGGTATAATATGCGGCCGCGGATTTGCTTGTTATAGGCATTGGCATTTTTATTCGACCGGCAAATAATCAGCGTGTTATCATTACCGTATTTATTATAGGCGTAATTCAATCCTTCTTCCAGCATGTCGCCCCGCATCCTATACATATCGCCATATCCTTTGGTAACTATCTGCGGCATCTTTTCCTTTTTCCGGCGGATGATATCCCGAACTTTGGTTACATTATACAATATACCCGAGTCCTTTTGCTGCCGCAGCACATCAGTAAGTTCGAAACTGAACACTTTTAGTCCGAACTTATCTTTCATCACCTTTATATCCAAAGCGGGACTATCAATTGACCCCACAGGCGGCAGCTGTGCCGTATCGCCCACCAGCATCAGTTTACAGTTTTTGGTATTGTAAACGTAGTTAATCAAATCATACAACAGCGATGCCCGGCTTCCTATTCCTATCTCGTCCGAAATCATAGAGGCCTCATCTACTATAAACAAGGTATTCTCGGCCAGGTTATCGCCCAGCAAAAAACCCTCGTCAATATTTAAAGCTGATTTTTTTCGATAGATACGTTTGTGGATAGTAAACGCCTTGCGGCCAGAATAGGCGGTAATAACTTTGGCGGCTCTGCCAGTTGGTGCCAGCAAAACATATTTAAAGTTGTAGCTGCGTAAAGCCTTTACCAATGCACCTAAAACTGTTGTTTTACCGGTACCTGCATAGCCTTTCAGAATAAAACATTCATCACCGTCATCACTAACCAAAAAGTTATCCAATTTACCAAACAGCTCCAATTGCTGGGGAGTGGGTTCGTGAGGGAAAGCTTTTTGAATATAATCTGAAGGCACCTTTGTAACGATATAATTGCGGATGTAAATTTATGATTAATTATTGGCCATTTACTTTACCCTTGATTTGAGTTTGGTAACAACAAATACAGCCAATTCCCGTAAAACAGGCTAACCATGTAAAATAAAAAAACATGGCTTTAAAGATCCATACTATGAGGCATTTACCGTCGGCTTTTGCTTAAAAAAGTAAAAAGTTTGGCTGATGTAACTAAATACTATTACGATAACCGTTGTAACAATTTTTGATATGGTTGGATACCAATGCAGATAATCAACAAATAACTTAAGAAAAACAAAATTGAGCAATATACTTATGCCAACCACCAAAACGTACCTGGACAACTGCGCCCTTTTTCGTAAACCTGATTGCTGGAAAACCACATACCTGTTTAAATAAAAACCTGTTGGTAACGAAATAAACAAAGCCATAAAAAGCGATGCAATGTGCGGGCTCATGGTTAAACCGGCAAAATGAACATTGTGCTTCTTTAAAATAAAATTATAACTGAGTGAAAACAAAGTAATATCCAGAAATGTATTTATTCCACCACAGGCTGCATACCTGAATGTTTGTAAAGACATCACATTTTTAAATAACGGGTATAAAACATCTATAAATATTAAAATTGCCCGCCTTACATTTTGGTGGATCTTTTTCATTGGGGATGTTAAAAAGGGTTTTGCCGGGGTTGAATATAAGACATTTTTAAAACCAGATGCATTGAAACTTTGAGCAGCATTAGATGTTAACGCTACGGCGAATTGATTTATGACATATTATACCAAAAAACATTACTTTTGCGTATCTGAATGAGCGAAAATAATAACACTTATACCGACGATAGCTTTAGCCTGTACCAGGCTCACAGCTATACCTTATTGATACAGGTTGAAACAACCTCATTTAGCTATGCCGTGGTGCACAACAACCGCTTACTGGCATCGGGAGTGAATTGCGATCTTGATGAACTGGCACATCCCAAATTACTGAGCGACTTATTAACCGCATCTTACAAAAAAGTAATTGTAGGCCTGCCTGCTACAGGATTAACCCTGGTACCAAAAAGTCTGTTTGGCGAAGACCATGTGGCCGATTTTGCGCGCTTCTTAGATGTAAAAGACACTGAAAAGGTGCTGGCGCAATTACTGGATGATCAGAATGTGATTGTTTATAAGACCAATGAAGCCTTGATCTCCGCCATTGAAAAATTCAAACTTCAAAATACCGTTTACACTGCCGAGGGATGGATAAAGGCGATTGCAAAAAGTAGTCCGCCAGATAGTAATCTTTACTTACAAGTAGGTAAGGAAACTGTACAGTTTCTTTATTTTTCATCATACAAACTGCGCTTTTACAACACTTTTGAGTTTAAAAACCCCGATGAACTGGTGTATTTCACCGCGTTTGTAGCCGAAGAGCTTGGCCTGCGTCCGTCGGGCACCACATTGGTTGTTAGCGGCGATATTTCCTATGGTGATGTTAATTTAACCCGGTTAACAGACTTTTACCCTAAAATTGAAATTAACGGACTAAAAGTGGCTGAACTAACAGGACAAACTGCCTCTCACAAATTATTGGCTCTTGCCGCTTTATCGCTATGCGGATCATCGGAGGTAGTTTAAAAGGGTTAAGGCTTAATCCGCCAAAAAATTTACCGGTACGCCCAACAACCGACCTGGCTAAGGAGGCTTTATTCAATATCCTGCAAAATCAAATAGAATTTGAGGGCATCCGTGTACTTGATCTTTTTAGTGGCACGGGAAACATTTCAATGGAATTCGCTTCACGCGGGGCCGAACAGGTGGTCTCCGTAGACCGTAGCATTCATTGTGTACATTATCTTAAAGATACAGCCCGTCAGCACGGGTTAACCCAGATAAAGGTTTTCAAGGATGATATTTTCAAATACCTGCAAATAGAAACAGATCAGTTTGATTTGATATTTGCTGATCCACCTTACGATCTCAATCGCATTCCTGAAATTCCGGGAATTATTTTTGATAAAAACCTGCTGGCACCCGGCGGTTTACTGATAGTTGAACATCAGTCCATGCAAAACCTGAGCAAGCATCCTACATTTATCGAGCAACGCAAATATGGGCATTCTTCTTTTTCATTTTTCAGGCTCTCTGAAGATGTTAATCAACAAGCAGAATAGCGATACCCTGCTCTTTAATTGATTGAAGTTTATTAACATCAGCATCGGTAATTATAGCATTTACAAGACTTAAATCAGCAAAATTCAAATACGTTTCCCGGTCAATTTTCCCGGCATCACATAACAGGTAGGTATAATTACTTTGTTGGGCAAAGGCTGTGGTAATGGCCGCCTCCTTTTCACTGTTGGCAAACAGTCCCTTTTTTGAGATACCATCAACCCCTAAAAAAGCTTTGGCTGCCCGGTATCTTAAAATATGTTCATGGGCGATGGTTCCATGTACGGCCAGTCGTTCAGCATCAAACTCGCCGCCAATTATATTGAGCGATACCAGGCTACTTTGCAGTTCATAAACAACAGGTAGCGAATTGGTTATTACTTTTATCTTTTTATTTTTTATAAACTGGCATAAACGGAATACCGTACTTCCACAATCCATAAAAATAATATCTCCATCGTTTATTTGAGTGGCTGCTTTACGACAGATACTATCCTTCGCCTCTATGTTTTGTGCGGCTTTATTTACGAAGTCAGTTGGCTTATCTAAAGGATTAACTTTCATAGCCCCGCCGCGAGTGCGGTATAAAAGGCCATCGAGTGCTAATTGGTTCAGATCTCGCCGGGCGGTGATTTCTGAAATATCCAGCTCAGTAGCTAATTGTTTGATCTCAATCTCTCCCGAAACATTCAGCTGATCAAGAATTTTTTGCTTTCTCTTTTGAAAGTTCATTATTAAATTTTTAATTTCGATCAAAAATAATCAATAAAGATCAAAATCAATCAAACAATGAATAATATTACTATCCTGAATACCGAGATTCTTTCCAATAATTGGTATACGCTAAAAAAGGTGACTTTTGAAACTGCGTTAAAAAACGGCATAATGGCCATTCAGCATCGGGAGGCTTATGACAGAGGTAATGGTGCAACCATATTGTTATACAATAAAGCCAGTGCAACCATAGTCTTAACCCGTCAATTCAGACTGCCTACTTTTATAAATGGTAATGCATCGGGACTTTTAATTGAATGTTGTGCCGGGCTGCTGGATAAAGACAATCCTGAAGATTGCATCCGTCGTGAGACAGAGGAAGAAACCGGTTACAGGCTTACCGCTGTAAAAAAGGTTTTCGAGGCGTATATGTCGCCCGGTTCAGTCACCGAACTCCTATATTTCTTTGTTGCCGAATATGATAAAAACATGAAAATGCATGAAGGTGGCGGAATTGAAGAAGAGGACGAAAACATAGAAGTGTTGGAGCTGCCATTCGCCACAGCTTTGAATATGATTGGCACAGGTGAAATAAAAGATGGGAAAACTATTATGTTACTACAATATGCCGCGATAAACCACTTAATTTAAAACCAAAGGGTCATTTTTTTAAACTTAAACTCAGGGATATTTTTTACGATGACCATAATACATCGCCAAAACCATTTAATATAAACCACATTTTTCTTTTTCTTAAAGCTGCAATATAAAACATCAGCAAACTCGGCGGGCGTTGACGTAAGCAGTCGGGGTAATGGCAGATGTGCCGTGGCACGGGTATAAACCAAACCCGGCTTTACAGTCATTACATGTACATTTTCTTTGTAGCACTTATTTCTTAAACCTGATAAGTATGCATTTAAGGCAGCTTTTGAACTGCTATAAATCAATTTACCTGCCCTACCCCTATCGCCTGTAACAGAGCTTATGCCAATTATAGTGCCTTTTTTTTGGCGAATGTAATATCTTGCAGCAATATTAAGAATGGATACGGTACCCGTATAATTGGTACTTATCATCCGTTGGGCAACTTCCCAATCGCTAAATGCCAAATCTTCTTCATCCATCATCCCAAAAATGGTAATGGTGATATCGGGCTTGGGGTTTAATTTTTCAAAAAAAGCACCGTGCGAATAATATTTTAATGCATCAAAAGTGTGTGCCGTGCAGTTAACCTGGTAATGAGTCTGTATGTCGGTTACTAACGCACAGAGATGTGCAGACTTCCTGGCGGCCAATTGAATATTATAATGTTGGGAGGCAAATTTTTTTGCGACAGCAATACCAATATCAGATGTAGCACCAAGTATCAGAATAGTCTCCATTTAAAATTAACCAGGGCATGTAATGTATTCAGTCGGGAAACCGTCTTTAATACTATAGTTGTTAAACCAACAGTTGATACGGCATATCAGAAATAAGGTTATAGCATTATTACGAATGTCAATAACTTTAATAAGATGTTATTAAATAATGATTTATAAATTTGCACATATCATATACCCTGTAAGCTAATGAAAATAGCCCTTTTTCCCGGATCTTTTGACCCTGTTACCAAAGCTCATGTTGATATTGTTAAAAGGTCGGTAAGCTTATTTGATAAACTTTATATCGGGATTGGTGTCAACAGCTCCAAAGCGGGATTATTGAGCATTGAAAAAAGAGAACAGATGCTCCGGGCTGTTTTTCAGTCGGACCCACGCATTCATATTATTGCCTATGAAGGTTTAACGGTAAACTTTTGCCAAAGCATTGGGGCAGCTTATATGATAAGAGGCATACGTACCGTATCAGATTTTGAGTATGAAAAGGCTATAGCCCAAATGAATCACTCCCTTTCGCCCGAAATTGAGAGCATATTTATTGTAAGTAAACCCGGTTATTCGTCCATCAGTTCAACCATTGTACGCGAAATTATACGATACAACGGCGATGTTAGTCAGTTTATTCCTAAAGAGGCACTGGCGTATTTATAATCAGCTTTTCTTTTACCAGCACATCAATAATTGATGGAAACGTATTTTTTACGATGGGCGTAATATGCTCCTTATTAAACCAGCGCACGTCAGTTATACCCTCCTCTTTTTGTGGCTTTAACTTATACTGGCCTTTACTCCGCATCATAAACCAATGCGTTTTTTTCAATACTATATCGCCTTTCAGTATATAAACGTGGTAGGTTTTGCATATTTTTTCTTCCAGCTTGTTCACTTTTATACCGCATTCTTCTTCAACTTCACGCACTGCGGCCTCTTTTACTTTTTCGCCTTTTTCAATTTTTCCTTTGGGCAGGTCCCATTTATTATTGCGGTAAATAAATAAATACGTATCATTTTCACTTTTAACCAGGCCTCCTGCAGCCTCAATAAGCGTTACACTTTTGGCTACAGCTTTTATAAAAAGCTTGGCATCCTTGCATAAAACGTAAAAAAGCTTGCTTTTATGACTTAATACCCAGGTGTAAACAATTTTTAAATCAAACACCTCTGCATCAATGCTTTCATAATCTTCTGCATTTTGTGGTTTTGTTTCTGTTAAAAGGATAACCTTTTGGTTGATATAAATTCTGTATTTTTGCGCCATGATAAATAATACTGAGATAGAGCAGCAGGTAGCTGAATTTCTGCTGCAAATTAAAGCAATAAAATTACAACCTAACAATCCTTTTACATGGGCATCTGGTTGGAAATCTCCAATTTATTGTGATAATCGCATAACACTCTCTCATCCAACCATTCGCACCTATATCAGGCAGCAATTAACCCGCTTAGTACAGGAAGTATTTGGCCCGGTTGGCTGTGTTGCTGGTGTAGCAACAGCAGGAATACCGCAGGGGGCATTAATAGCACAGGAATTAGGTTTACCGTTTATATATGTGCGCTCAAAACCAAAAGATCATGGTACCGGCAATTTAATTGAGGGCGAGGTATTAAGCGGCAAACGCGTAATAGTTGTGGAAGACCTGGTATCAACCGGTAAAAGCAGCTTGCAGGCCGTTGAGGCCCTGCGTGCAGCCGAATATGATGTAGCGGGCTTGGTTGCCATATTTAGCTATGGCTTTGATGTAGCAACTGAAAACTTTAAAGAAGCAAATTGCCCATTTTATACATTGTCAAATTATGGTGCTTTAATAAAATATGCCAGCGAAAATCAATACATATCCAAACAGGATGTACAATTATTGGAACAATGGCGCGAGGATCCGGCAAACTGGGGTAAATAGTTTTTAATTATTACTTCAACAAAAAAAAACATCCAGCATTTAACAATCACCCCATGAATACATTTGAAAGCAAGGTAACTATTCAGTTTCCGGCAGACAAGGTTTATAATTTTTTATCTGATTTTAACAATCACCAGCAACTGATGCCCGAAAATATTCAGAACTGGGCATCAACTTTTAATACAGCCAACTTCACCATACAAAACATGGGCAGTATCAGCCTGAAAGTTGGTAGCCGTACAGAGAATAGCGAAATCACTATCATTCCTGATGGTAAGACACCATTTGATATGGAGTTAAAATGGGAGCTGTTTGAGAACGGACAAGAGACATCAGTAACATTCACTATTTCAGCTGAGCTGAATATGATGCTAAAAATGGTAGCCTCAGGCCCATTACAAAAGCTGGCAGACCATCAAACCCTGGCCCTTATTCCGGCAATAAAGTAAAATACGTTTGCTTATAAAAAGCAATTAATCGGGGGATTAATATTCTTTCCTCTTCTCAAATTGTTTAATAAAAACTAACACATTCACTACAATCAGCATAGCAATTAATAGTGCCATAATGGTTTATTAATTATTGGTTAATAATAACAAAGAAAATTGTAATGTAAATATGCTAAATCATTGTTTTTAATTGGTAAACAAAGTTACTAACTTATTAACAATCAAAACCTTAAATGTTTGAGAAAAATTATTAATAATAACAGTAATTTATTTCGATCACTTAAGCCTCAATAATGCTAATTCACACCCCAATAACCTTTTTTAAAGGATTTTAACGTACTTTTGCACTTTAAAGCACAGGAACAGAATGATTACGGTATCTAATTTATCTTTACGCTACGGCAAACGCACATTATTTGAAGACGTTAACCTGAAATTTACCCAAGGTAACTGCTATGGTATTATTGGAGCTAATGGTGCTGGCAAGTCTACCTTTTTAAAGATACTTTCGGGCGATATTGATCCAAGCAGCGGCTCTGTAAGTTTTACACCGGGCGAGCGTATGGCTGTTTTAAGCCAAAATCACTATGCATTTGACGAATTTACCGTTATAGAAACGGTAATGATGGGCCACAGGGAAATGTATGCCGTAATGAAAGAAAAGGATGCCATTTACCTGAAGGAAGATTTTAGCGATGCGGACGGCGTGCGTGCCGGCGAACTCGAAAACCTTTTTGCCGAAATGGATGGCTGGAATGCCGAAAGTAACGCTGCTACGCTGCTGAGCAACTTAGGCATAAAAGAAGAATTTCATTATAGCCTGGTTAAAGACCTGGATAATACTCAAAAAGTACGTGTTTTATTAGCACAGGCACTATTTGGTAAACCTGATATTTTATTACTGGATGAGCCTACCAACGACTTGGACATTCACACGGTTACCTGGCTGGAAGATTTCCTGGCCTCGTACGAGGCTATTGTGTTGGTGGTATCGCACGACAGGCACTTTTTGGATACCGTTTGTACCCACGTGGTAGATATTGACTTTGCTAAGATGACCATTTATACCGGTAACTACACCTTCTGGTATGAGTCAAGTCAGCTGGCTTTAAAACAACGGTCTGATCAGAACAAAAAGACTGAGGACAGGGTTAAAGAATTACAGGAATTTATTCGTCGCTTTAGTGCTAATGCATCTAAATCAAAACAAGCAACCAGCCGTAAGAAAGCATTAGATAAAATCAACCTGGACGAGATTCAACCATCTAACCGCAAATACCCGGGAATTATATTTAACAACCTTGGCCGTGAGGCAGGCGACCAGATTTTACAAGTAGAGAACCTAAGCAAATCATTAAACGGCGAATTGCTGTTTGGTAATGTGCGTTTCATGGTGAACAAAGGAGATAAAATAGCGCTCCTGTCGCAAAATAGTTTGGCTACCACGGCATTGTATAACGTTTTAACCGGTAGGGATAGTGATTACAAGGGCGAATTTAAATGGGGCGTCACCATCAACGCAGCAGACATTCCTATTGATAACTCCGAATACTTTAAAGGCAAAGACGATAACCTGATCGATTGGCTGCGTGAGTACTCGCCTGGCGACAAAGATGATCAGTTTATCCGTGGCTTTTTAGGCCGGATGCTTTTCTCGGGCGAAGAAGTATTAAAAAAGAGTAATGTACTATCAGGTGGTGAAAAAATGCGCTGTATGTTTAGCCGCATGATGCTGCAACAAGCCAACTTGCTGATGTTTGATGAGCCAACCAATCACCTTGATCTGGAATCAATCACGGCACTCAACAATGGTATGAAAGATTTCAGAGGCACTATATTGTTTACCTCACGAGATCATGAGCTGGTAGAAACCGTCGCTAACCGTATAATTGAAATTACCCCTGCCGGTACCATTGACAAACTGATGAGCTATGACGAATACATCAGCAGCGATGCCATACAAAAACAAAGAGAAGAGCTTTATGCTTTAGCATAATGTTTGATTTCGGAATTGCGGCAGCCGAAATAAGAAAATATTTCGCATATTTGCATCCCGGTAAAAAATTGACTTGGTAGCTCAGCCGGTAGAGCAACTGACTCTTAATCAGTGGGTCGAGAGTTCGATCCTCTCCCAGGTCACATCAGCCTTTCAGCATTGCTGGGAGGCTCTTTTATTTCTACCCGTGCCCCGTTTCACAGACGCACGACACAAAAAAAACAGCCGAAACACCAGAAACAGTGCCTTCTGTAAATCAGCAAGTTGCGCCGAATATGATACAATCTGAGACAAAATAATACAAAAAAGCTGACTTTTTTGAGAAAACTACCGACTTTGGTGAAACAACCGGAGCCTAACTCCCGCCCTCTCCTTGCACCACCACTGAAACTAAGGCGGCACGCTGTTGGAGAGAGCAGGGTGAGGCCTTCCCCCTACTGACAAAACACTGTCACCACTTATCCGTAACGGTGTGGGTATCTTGCATAAATCTCAAATTTTATGAATAATTACAACAAAGCCGGCCATTATGCGCACCGGCCGATGGAAATTGAGCTCATCCGTTCCATGTCGCATGTAGCGCTGCCTGTCAAACAAACTAAAACACCTGAAACACTGCCCGATCCACCACCCGACCCAGCCGATGCTTTTATCATTAAACCTGCGTCCGACTGGCTGCAACCGGGCAATAACCAACAGGACGACGAAATGCTTTTTGGCGAATTTTGGCACGAGGGCGAACTCTGCATCCTCTTTGCCGATACCAACGTAGGCAAATCAATCCTGGCCGTGCAAATTGGCAATAGCATTAGTCGCGGCGAGCCTATCCCCGGTTTCAGCATGAAACAACAGCCCGAAAATATTCTGTATTTTGATTTTGAGCTCAGTACCAAACAGTTCGAAAAACGATATACCAGCGCCATACACGGTTGCTATCGCTTTGCGCCCAACTTTTACCGACTCGTTTTTAATCCCAATGCCACTGGTATGCACAAATTTGCCAGCTATGCCGATTATATCAACAACGCTCTCGAAAACTGCATCATCACCAGCAAAGCGCGCATCATTATTATTGATAATATTACCTGCCTGCGCAGCGGAACCGACTCAGCCGCCAGCGCCATCAGCCTAATGCGCAACCTGCAAGCCATTAAAAACAAGTATGGCCTCTCGGTATTGGTATTGGCGCATACGCCCAAGCGTAACCCCGTAAAACCTATTAGTCGTAACGATTTGCAGGGCAGCAAAATGCTACTCAACTTTGCCGACAGCGCCTTTGCCATTGGCGAAAGTCAAACCACAAACGGCCGGCGTTATCTTAAACAAATAAAACAGCGCAGCAGCGGCCAGGTGTATCACGCGGCCAATGTATGCCTGTGCAGCATTCTAAAACCCGCCAACTTTTTACAGTTTGAATTTAACGGTTACAGCACCGAAGCCCATCATTTAATGCACTATACCGAACAATACCGCCAAAATACCGAAACCCGCGTACTGCAACTGCGCAGCCAGGGCCTCAGCCTGCGCCAAATAGCCGCCGAAACACGGCTGTCATTACCTATGGTGGATAGGATATTGAAGCGGTTGAGCAAGGGCGATGGCAATGGAAAATAAGGCATTTTATTTATACATCAAGCCGCCTATTCGCACCGCCACTACCGCCTGTTCAAGCATCTTGCTTGAATACTTACAAATTTAAGCGTCCCGCTTAAATTGCCTGCGTTTTTTAATTTAAGCGAGACGCTTAAATAATTGTGTGTCCAAGCAAGATGCTTGGACGGGCGGATGCTTGGACAGGCGGGGCGGAGGATGATATCAGTAAACAACTTACATATGTTTCAATGTTATTTCCATAATCTTAGTTTCCTTTCCGCCGGTGATGTCATACATAGCAGTCACCTCCGTATAATCATCTACCATTTTAAGCGTCTCGCGCATTTTCATTTCCTTTCCGGTCACGGGGTCCATCTCTGTACCTGTCAGGGTAATGGTCTTTGTAGCGGCATCGTACGGGCCTTCCATGTTCAGTACACCTGTGCCCATGTTATCTACGTACGAGCTAAAAAACAACTTCTTCATATTGTCATAACCGGTGATAGACACCGCTTCGTAGGGCATACCATTGAAAGAGGCAGTAATATTACCTTGCTGGTAACGTCCGCCGAGTATCATTTTATAATCCACTATGCCAGTGCTTTTAGACGGCGGCTGACCGGGAGCCATCCACAAAGTTATATCCTCCGACCACTTACCATTAGCCGCAGCCAGTATTTTCTGCATGTCGCCCGGTGTCATGAAGTCTGTCCATTTCTTCATCGCATCTGCATCCTGCGCCAAGGCCCGGCCTCCTATAGAAATCAGGCATATACAGGCCAATAAGAATTGAGTTGTCGTCTTTTTCATGTGATTTGTTTTGACTAAAATTATAAAAAATATTTCATCACCCGCACATCGAAGCCGCCTGTTCAGACATTTTATAGTAACAAATGGAAGTTAAAATCGATATTTAAGGAACAATTTGGTTATTAATGGCAAAAGAGGTAAGCTGACTAATGCTATTTATACCGATTTTTCTGAAGATGTTTTTGCGATGGGTTTTAACGGTATGCTCAGAAATAAATAATTTGTCTGCAATTTCCGTGCTGGTGAGGCCATTTACAATTAAGCGAACAATTTCTACCTCCCTTTCACTTAAATTATATACCGGATGGCTGCTGGGTTCGGCAAAATCGCGTATCATATCAAAATAAGACCTATCATTGGTTACCCGTTCAATAGCTTCTAAAAGGTCTTTACTGCCCCTGCTTTTTAACAAGCATCCGTCCGCCCCGGCTGCAACCAACTGGTCTACGTAAGATCTCTCAGGAAACATCGTCAAAATAATTACCTTAGTTTTCGGATAATTTGCTTTTATCCATTCCGTACATTGAATGCCATTCATTTTTGGCATATTGATATCCAAAATAACCACATCAGCTTTGCGATTATTCATCAAATTAATAACTTCCTCACCATTCGCAGCCGTACCCAATATCTTCAGATTGGGTTTTGACCGTAAAATCTCTGTCAATCCTTCAACAACTATGGCATGATCATCTGCAATATATAGCGTTATCTCATTCATGGTTTGTTAATTCTATAATGAAAGTTGTACCCCGGTTGGAAGAATCAATGGTAAGTTTGCCGTTAATTATATTTACCCTTGAGCCAATATTCTTCAGTCCCATACCATCAAAACCAATGCCATCGGTATTAAAACCTTTACCATTGTCTTCATAAATCAACGTAATTTCGTTTAAAATAAGGTTAATTTCAATACGGGTTTGCGAAGCCATTGCGTGTTTTAGCGTATTAGTAAATAACTCTTGAATTATCCGGTAAAGATTTAACGCAATATTTTCATTTATTGTTTTTTGAATGTCAATCACAGCAATAACCGCCACCTTGCCCGATTCGTTTATCGCTTCGCACAACTGCTCTACCGCTACTCTGAAACCAAACCCAGACAAAGTTCTTAAATCCAGCTGATGCGACAACTTCCTCACTTCTTCGCTTAAGCTTTCGCTAATCGAGTTTATTTTATTGTTTAAACGCTGAATATCAGCAATCTCAGACTTTACAAGCATAAGGTCGCTGTAGATTTTTAGCGTGGCCAGCAAACCGCCAATATTATCGTGAAGTTCTGCGGCAATACGTGTCCTTTCCTGCTCCTGTCCTTCTATCAGTGCATAGGCCGACTGTAGTTCCTGCTGCTGCATCAATTTTTCTATGTCACGGTAGGCCCTGGCCTTGACAGCAAGTTTTCGCTGAAACAAGTAAACAAATACAATGATGACCAACATCATTAACACCATAGCCGAGGTGCCTAAAGCCAGGTAAATTGTGTCATTCATCTTTTATTCGTAAGCCAAAATCCATAACTGATTATAATATCTTTTGAAATATTGGACACCGTTTGAAATACCCAGCCATTTTTTAAAAAGCCTTCGGCATAACCCGTCAATATAGTTGTTCCCATTAGATAGGTAAATAAAGACCCTGCGGCATATATCAGCCAACCTATTGTGATAACAAAATCGGGCCGGTGCTGTAGTGGGATGTAATCGCTTTCGTCATTATAAATATGATAAAAATATTGCAATCCAATTCCAATGATGATGATCATATCTACCGTCCACGATAGCGAATTGAAAGTCCATATATTTTGAATAAAAAAAGCGTTCAAAACATGAAAAACTATTAATATAAATACTCCCCACCATTTTATCCGTTTAAACAGTAACTGACAATAAAAAATAAAGATTGCCGTAATTTCTATCAGTGCCAGCAAATGAAAAAGGGGCATATTATTGATATGTTGTACCGCAGTAATCAGGGTAACTATTTTAAGCAGAAACAAAATGCTTATAAATATCCCGAGTAATAAATATGGTTGTTTTTTTTTTGCGAAGAACAGCCAAACTGTTAACGGTAAAGCTTCAGCGACATCGGATACACTTGATACAGCAAAAACGATGTCTCTGAAGCTTGGCATCCGGATAAGGTTTATTTTATCCGAATATAATTAATTTTATTTTGCGATAGTGGAAATGAATTTAATGCATTCATTCGGGCAGGGGCGCGGGTCGCCTAAAATTATATCCGGGTCAACGAGATTCTCATGTGGAGGGGGTTGTACTGTGGATAAATCACCTCCTCCATGCAAAACGGGCATCAGAAATACAGTATCCATAATCTTTTCCCGGGGTACACCCACAGCCGCAGGTTCTTGCCTGCCAACGAAAACCCTTATTCCCTCAACCTGTGGTTCGCCGGGCTTTAACTGGCTATTATAAGCATTAACCTGGTTAATAAAGATGTTGAATTTATCTAAACCAAAAATATAACCGAAGTTATTAGATTTTCCGTCCGGATTTCCCCAACAAGTTAAAAGGTTAGTGATGTAACGTTTAGCCGTTTCAGTGAGCAAGTTTGTGCCCACGCCGAGAATGTCTTTTGTTAATTCTTCGCAATTAATAAGCAAATGATTTGATTTGTTGTCTGGTTCCATGATGTAATAAATTTTTAAGGTTAATTATTTAGGCTAAGGTCAAACTAACCAACGGGGTTTGCTATACCACGCAAGTGGTATTTTGCAATTACACTTATTTACAAACAACTGTTTTGCAATTTTTTAAAATCATTTAAAATACCACTTCCATATCAGGTTATACCACCTAAAGGGTATTGATAGGTGTCTTTCATGTGATGAATTTTGGTAAAAAATTAGATATGGAAATCATCGACATTACCAAATTCGTCACGCTCGTCCTGGCGATTAGTCTTGCCAGCGAAAGGCTGGTAACAATCTTCAAAACACTATTACCATGGCTGGCGAGCCCCCCAAACCCAGCTCAGCCAGTTGAACTCTCGTCGGAAACCACGAGAAGGGTCATTGTATTATTGCTTGCTATTCTATGCAGCTGGTTTACCTCCGCTATTATAAACGGCTGGCATCCGTGGTTCGTCACGATAACTGGCGTCGTTAAATCGGCATCAACTATCTTACTTGGCTTTCTTGCAAGTGCAGGATCGTCCTTTTGGTCTAGCATTTTAGGATATACAAAAGCCGTAAAGGATATAAAGACACAGAAATTGCTTCAGGAAAGCCTTCACACCAATTCCTTATTAGCTTCTATAAAAAAATAAAATCAAGAAATATCAATTCTATAATTTCTTATTAGCGATAAACAACAAAACAAGGATCTTGACGATAGAGAACAACCACGTACTGTTTTTTACGATAGAATTATAACAAGGCGGAAAGCCTAAGTAAACAAAAGACAATTTCATATAATGAAAATAATCCAATCAATCATCATGAAAAAAACAATATTTTTTCTGTTAACAGCTTGTTTCATGGCTGTTAACGGCCTTTGTCAAACCGCTCCGGCGATCAATAAGAAGAATCCATGCATCGGCTGCAAGGTCACTGACACCGGTACTTGCAAAGCTCCAAAAATCATTGATTTATATTACGATACGTGCTCCAAACGGATCATTAAGCTTGGGCATGACGGTTTAGTCAATAAAAAGATCTACGTCTTTCGCATATGCAATATTAACAGTGCCTTTTACGATATAAAAATCACTGGCGCAAATATTACCAAGACACTTGTATTACCGGCCATTTTAGCACCATTTAACGGAGATAATTCAATAGCAAAGAGCAAAGCAGCCCATAGCCTTACTAAGAGTGTGCTCAACGAAGATGCTAATGAAAATGTACAAAATTATTATTTCTTTCAACAGTTAAAATATGATTATGATGAGCTACGCTATATTTCGGACGTTACCAAAAACTTACTAGATTCCCTGAGCGGTCATCCTTCCAACATGGATCGACTACACCAACAAGCCTCCGCTATACTCGATTCCATTAGCGGAATAATCAAAAGCAAACAACGGGGTATGCTTGATTCCATCAGTGGAATACTCAAAAGCAAACAACAGCAAATGCTCGCCGTTGCAAAAGATCATATTCTGCCCACCATAGTATTAACGAAACCCGCTATTGACAGTATTATAACAGCTTATAGTTTATTATCCGAATTCGTTAAACCATCATCGGTATACAGTTTGAAGACGTTCAATTTATTGGTCACATCACTGCTGGCAGATTTTGGGAGCAGGGTTTCTTTGGTATTTTCACCCAACAATAATTTACCCATCATTAGTGTTGAAGAAAAAGTTGCTATTAAGCGAGCGGACTCGGCCATTGTAAAGGCATCCGGATATTTATTAAAATGTCCTAACATAATTTATTCGGTAAAGAACAGTACTTGCTGCATCATCAGCAGCCCATACCAGGCAACTGCAGATTATTTTCAACTTAATGCTACCCTTGTTGCACCTAAGTTCAGTAATAAGCCAGACACCGTTTCGGTGAATAAAATCACATTCTACAGAACGCGATTCTGGAAGGCAATCGACGTTTCAACCGGTTTTTTTTACGATAATTTAGCATCCAAAGCTTACTACTTTAAAAATTCAGTACCGACTCAGGAAATACAAAGTAGTGCGGATGTTTCTATTGGTGCACTATTTCACAGCTATTGGGTATTCGATAGCAGATGGAAAGCAGGCCCCTGCGCAGGTATTGGTGTATCCCTGGTGGATGCCAAATCGAAATACTTTGTCGGGGGAAGCATATTGATCGGCAAGAAAAATGAATTTGCAATTTCCTACGGCTATGCCATGGCAAGTTTACCAAAGGTCTCCAATTTATATCAAACAAACTGGACGACCAGTACGTCGACTGCAGCAGCCACTACAAGCGGCTCAAGTAACAGCATAACAACCGGGACTACGCCATCAAACACAACAACTACCACTACATCAACAAGTACTACCGTAACATCGACAACACAACCTATCGGTTCAAATGGCACAGTAAACACTTATAACAAATTCCAGGGAGGTATATTTATTGGATTTACCTATAGTTTTCTAAAATTTTAATTCAAAAACAAAGGTTCAACATCCCCCCTCTGGTCGAAGTTTGCAATTTCGTCATAAAATGTAAAAAGCTTTCAGCTTAGCTCTACGCCCATCCCTGCTTCACGCTGCACGGGTGTAGAGTTATTTGTTTTAAAATTATTTTCATTCTGTTATGCTTAAATTGGTGTGTGTCCAAGCGGGACGCTTGGACGGGCGGGTTACTGGTGTATTAAAAATGCTTATCCAAAACCCTTTTCAATACTAGTATCGCAGTTTCCATCTCCATAAATGAAAACCCCGCAAATCCTAAAATTAGTCCGTTTTGATTGTTGAATTGAACGCTGTATTGATTAAGAGTTTGTATAATTAAACCCTCCTTTAAAGCATCGTTGGCTATTATTGTTGCATTAACACCTGGTGGCAGCCAGGCAATAAAATGCATCCCGGCTTCTACGGGTACCGGCTGTAACCTGTTGTTTAAATGCAAACGGATTAGGTTTACCAGATCGTCCTGAGCTTTTTTATATAGTACCCTCATCCGCCTGATATGCCGGCTAAAATGCCCTTGCCTGATGAATTCATTTATGATAGCCTGATTAATTATATTACTCTGGCCTTCAATTACAGATTTTGCTATGGTGAATTGCCTGGCCATGGCTTTGGTTGGAAAAACCATATAACCCAAACGTAAAGCAGGCAATATAACTTTGCTTAAATTACCTACATATATCACATTGCCGTTGGTATCCATACCTTGCAATGCCGGAATAGGGCGACTATTATACCTGAATTCGCTGTCATAATCATCCTCTACTATCCACATATCATGATCTTTCGCCCAGTTTAATAATTTTACACGCTCGCTAAGCGCCATGGTATTGCCCATTGGAAACTGATGGGATGGCGTTACATAAGCAAGCTTTGCCTTAGGGTAATGATGTGAAGCAAAATTCAGGTCCATCCCATCATCGATGATGGGTACAGGGCATATTTGCCCCCCAAATCGTTTGATGGCCGATGTTGCACCCGGATAACCGGGGTCTTCCATCCAGCATTGATCGCCATCGTTCAGCAAAATTTCTGCTATTAAATTCAGCGCCTGTCTGCTGCCGTTTACTATGAGCATATTGTCCGGGTCGCAGTTTACTGATCTCGAAATGCGCAGGTGGTCGCACAGCGCTTTTCGTAAGGGCCAATATCCCTGGGCATCGTCATAGCCCAAATGCAGCTTATTCATCTTTTTATGTACAGCTGCGCTAATGCGTGCCCAGGTTTGGAAAGGAAATTCTGAGATGAGCGGAACCGAGGCCTGAAAAGGATGTATGAGTTCCAGGCTGCTAACGTGCCCTTTAAAAGCATCATTAAGTCCATATGGTCTGGCTGTAAAACGTTCTGGCTTTTGTTCGGGCGCAGTTGTTTTACTCTTCGACCAGGAGAATTTATCTACATTTTTACTGATAAATGTTCCCGCCCCGGTTTTCGCCTCAAAAAAACCTTCAATTGTTAACTGTTCAAAAACCTGCAATACTGCGTTTCTTGAAATTTTAAACTCCGTGCTCATTTCGCGTGATGAAGGCATCCTTTCGCCCGATCGCAGCATGCCGTTGTAGACGCCGGTCTTTAACTGTTCATATAGCTGATCGTGAATGGTGGCACCCTTATTTTTATGGATAGTAATAAAGGTTACTAATATCTGAGGTGTAATTTTTCCCATACAAATTGGCTCTGTCAAATTTATTAAAGTGGCTCTTTTTAAAGAACCAATCTATTAATATTTTTGGTATATAACAACCGCCTTAATTTATGATGGTGGATTACCTTATTTAAACAAAAAGAAATAATCATCAATATGAAAACAATAAACAGGATACTTTTAATAAGCATTATTTACCAGTTAATTAGCCTATTGCAGCCCGGCAAGTTATTTGCGCAGCAAAATTCAAACACTCCGGCAGTTAATACACAGCGGGATGGTCAGCATGATTTTGACTTTCATTTGGGTAAATGGAAGTCGACCATAACACGCCTGGTACACCCCTTAACCGGTTCCACAACCTGGGTACCCATGACTGGCACGCTGAATGCCCGGAAAGTTTGGGGTGGACGCGCGCAAATTGAAGAGTTTGAAGCCGATGATTCTACGCATCATATCGAAGATCTGCTTTTGTTTTTATACAACCCGCAGTCGCACCAATGGAGCCTTAATGCTGCTGCCAGTAATGAGGGTACAATGAACACGCCCATGACCGGCGAGTTTAAGAACGGACGCGGCGAGTTTTATGATCAGGAGCCATTTAAGGGCAAGGTTATTTTGGTTCGGCAGGTTTGGTCGGATATTACGCCAACATCGCACCGTTTTGAACAGGCGTTTTCGGATGATGGGGGCAAAACCTGGGAGGTTAATTTTATTGCGAACCTTGAACGTATAGACTAAGATTATTATCTAAAAGAAAAAATCACACACAAATGAAAAAGATCCAATACGCAGGAAATATCCTTGCCCTCGTGATTTTATTTATGTTTCAGTATGAATTTATTTGTGCCCAAACGAATGTGATAAAGGAGCCGATGGTTAACGCAAAGATCACATCGGCAGGAGAGCTTGATATTACGCCATCGGCCACTTCATCACAACATGATTTTGATTTTTTAGTTGGCAAATGGGCCATGGTTAATAAACGACTTAAAACGCGATTGAACAATTGTACCGAATGGATACCCTTTGAAGCCACGGGCGATTATAGCACCATTTTAAACGGAATAGGCAATATGGATATTTATAAATCAGCATTTAACCCGGTTAATAATCAACTTTTTGAAGGCATAACCATAAGGTTGTATACCCCGCAAACAAAGCTGTGGAGCCTGTATTGGGCCGATAGTAATTATGGAACAATGGACCCGCCGGTGGTAGGCTCATTTGAGGGTAATGTGGGCAAGTTTTATTGTAAAGATGTTTTTGATGGCAAACCGATACTGGTAATGTTTAAATGGGTTAAAACTGATAAGGATAACTATTTATGGAGCCAGGCATTTTCGCCAGATAATGGCGTAACCTGGGAAACAAACTCAACCAGTATGGCGCATAGAATAAAATAATTACAAATCATTAGTTATCAAACCTAAAAACAATGAGAAATATTCAACAAACAAAAAAAGTTATTGGATTACTAACCTTGCTTACCCTAAACCTATCCTTAATTTATGCACAAAATACCTGGCCCAAGGATCCAGTAATGGTGAATGCAAAGATTAACCGTTCGGGTGAGCTGGAGATTACGCCATCCAGCACTTCATCAGCAAATGACTTTGATTTTTTGGCTGGTAAATGGACCATGCACAATAAAAGATTGAAAACAAGGCTGAATAATTGTACCGAATGGATTGAGTATGAATCGACAGATGAAAATTTTGGAACCATATTAAACGGAGTAGGCAATATGGATATTTTTAAAACAGCGTATAACCAGGTTAACGGACGATCATATGAGGGTTTAACGGTGCGTTTGTTTAACCCCAAAACCAAATTGTGGAGCCTTTATTGGGCCGATAGCAATTTAGGCACTATGGATCCGCCTGTTGTTGGTTCATTTGAAGGCAATGTTGGCCGGTTTTTTTGTAAAGATGTTTTTAATGGTAAACCGATATTAGTGGTATTTGTATGGGATAAAACGGATAAGGATAACCCGGTATGGAGCCAGGCATTTTCGCACGATAATGGTGTAACCTGGGAATGGAATATGACCAATACATCGCACCGGATAAAATAAATGTGGTTGCTGGCATCGCCTTGGCAATAAAGCTTCTCAAATAACGAGGCTTTATTGCTTTGCTCATGCAGGAGTGCCGCTAGGACATCTTGCCCGCTACCACGCTATCAATCTCGGTTTGAGTAATTCGGTATTTCGCCATTCGTGTACGGTGATCGGCCGAGCCCAGGTATTTGTGAAGTTGTGCATTCACAGCCTGCAGCAGATGATGGTTGTTTTTGCTAAATGAAAAGGCGCCGACAGGTGCTTTTCCATCTTTGTTGTTTTTGAAAGGTACTGCTTCCAGCTTCGGGTTGGTGTCGGCCGTAAGATGATTACCAACGGCTGTGGCGGCGAACGCATCAATCTTTCCGGCCAGCAACGCAGCGGCGGCCTCTGGCTGACTATTAAATAGCACGATTTGGCTATCGCTCACGCCGGTCGACTTTGCAGCATCGAACTGCACCTGACCAGGAATAAGCCCAAGCCGCGCATCGCCGTTCATTACCACTGTTTCATAGCTCGTCAGTGCCCTGGGATTGCCCCGGAGCACGAGGAATCCATCGCCAAGCGACCAAACCGGCATGCTGAAAGCTACATCCCTGGCGCGTTCTGGCGTAATAAAAATGGGTACGTTCATATCCCAGCGCCCAGTCTGCACACCGAGTAAAAGCTCATTAAAGGTGGTGAGTTGATATTCGATGGAGGCTACGCCAATTGCCCGCAGTACCACTTCGGCCAGTTCGATGTCGGCACCCTTTGCGAGATGGTTCTCATCGGTCCAATAGAAAGGTGGTTCCTCAATATATGCAATTCGCACTTTCATATCTTTGTTCCACAACGTTGAGGATGAACGCGCCGAGGTTGATGAAGTGCCAAATTCTGAAATTTCTGTTTCCATTTTGCTTGTCGTTATCTTATTTATGCAAAGTTATGGGTATAAATAAAGCCATAACAGATACAGATTTCAAAGATTTGGACATAACAGATTTTGAAAGTTTTATTGATTAATTTAAGCGTCCCGATTGAATTGGTGTGCGTCCAAGCAAGATGCTTGGACGGGCGGGGCGGGTTATAGCTATCATCAGCCTCAGTTTTACCTTGTCGGATTGGTGATTGCAAAAGTCACATTTCCCATCCGCCCATCGGAGCCATCGAAACCAGGTCGACCATCCCGGCCATTTGAACCTGCATTCCCATTCGGGTTTCCGCTTCCGCCGCTTCCACCCGCGCCACCTTTGCCGCCCCTGCCTCCGGAGCCACCTGCGCCGGGAATACTAATTGCTTTAATCAGGTTCAGAAATGGTGTAACGGCAGGTGAATAATTAATAGTAATGTTTCCGCCATTGCCGCCTGCATCGCCGTTCTGCCCGTCTCCGCCATCCTGACCGGTGCCACCGTCTCCACCCGGACCAGTTACCATATTGGTAGTAGTGGTAGTGGTTCCGTCGCTATTGGTTGTAGTCTCTACATCGGTGGTAACTGTTCCGGCCGATCCTGGGGTACCCGCAACACCGTCCGTGCCATTTAAACCGTCGCCACCATCCCCACCTCTACTTGAAATAGCAATTGAACCTCCATTTGTATTAACCCAATAATTATAGGTTTTATTCGTCGCATCATTTGTTATCTTAATTTTTAACAATTGCGCATTAATAACCGAATCTTGATAAATATCTGCCGTAACATTTAAATTATACCCTGCCCCGCCCGATTGTATATTGCACTGATAGTTTGCAATATAATTAAGCAAAACATTAAGCGTATCAGTTATAGCGGTGTTTTTAGCCAATAAAGCTATCAACTGTATTTTATCATTTTTAATTTGGGTGGGGTCGTCATCAATTTTTAAATCGCCTTTTGATTTAGAAATATGAACACCATCAAACCGGAACACAAAATCTTTTAAATTCTTTTTAACGGGAGCCCATTTGTCAATAAACATTTTGTTATCAAAGTATTTTCGCACACCAAACTGAACATGGTCGCCAGGTGCCTTCGAAAAATTCCCCGTGGTTAAAATATTGATATTTGTTTCATAATTATAGGGTATTTTTTGACTGAATAACCAGTTCCCTTTACTGCTGAAAAATAATAAAAAGGTTTTTTTTGTGTAAACATTAACGGTTAGTGAATCTCCTTTCTGATATTCTTTTCCACTTCCTTTTATTTTAATTTTCCCATTTGAGTAATTGCCGCTATCTACCTCCACTTTATATTTCGACCAATTATCAACCCCGTTTAAAAAACCTTCGGTTTGTGATTTTTGCCCCTTGGCAGATATGGATACAATACCTATGGGCAACGAATTACCTTTTATACGTAATACAGTGGGATCATATTGAAGAAGATATTTTTGCGAGTCAGCTTTTGCATTATTAGCAGATGATTGAGCAATTGTTGGCAAACACCAGATTAAAGAGAGAAGAATTGTGATAATAAATTTCATAGATATTAAAAGGCTAAAAACCGTCGTTAAAAGTAAGATAAGTAGACGACGAAAAGGTTTAAGAGCCTGTTTACTTTTTATTCGATAGCAATGCCGCCCGTCCAAGCGTCCCACTTGGACATATAACAACTGCCCGTCCAAGCATCTTGCTTGGACATACAACAATTTAAGCGTCCCGCTTAAATTACCGTTAATTTCCTATTGCTATACTACTTGCTGTTTGTACTACAGCAGAGCCTAAAGTTTCAAAAACGGCTCCGTTTTTCCATACAACATTATTATTGTTGTTATCAATTCCTAGTATGTATACGTCTGTACCATTTACAGCTATAGCTGTGGTGCTGGAGGCGCCGGGGAAACTAATGAGCGCCCCGTTTTTCCAGTAGGCTCCTTGCTGTGAATAAGTACCGGCTGCACGCACAAAAGTATAGCCTGTAATATAAACGTCATTACCTGATGATGTAATAGCCGTTGGGCCAAATGAACCATTGTTGATGGCGTTAAATGTTCCGTTTTTCCAGTAGCCACCCGCATAGGTACTATCTGGTAAACGACCGGCTACATAAACATCATTGCCAACTAAGGCGATACCCGCTGTTGAGTTATAATACGCACTCACCAGCTGGCCCGGACCATAAAGTTGCAATCCTCCATTGGTCCACAAAGTGCCGAAACTGCCGCTCAGCGCATTAGCCGGCGAACCAAAACGAGCCTCATAAAAGAGTTTACCGGTTACATATACCTTACTGCCAGATACAGCTATACCAGATAAACCCAATACAGATGTGCCCGGACTTGTGAATAATGGGGATGCAATGGTATTGCTCAAATTAGTTTCCGTACTGCTTTGCCAATAGCCTATATTAGCTGTATTGTCTGCTCCGGCGGCAAAAACTGTTGTTCCGGAAAGTGCCAAATATTGTATACCTGTTGCCCCTGTAACCGGAACAAACACATCATTTTTGTAATACCCGGCCGTTTGCCCGGCAACATAAACATCCTTGCCCGAGGTAATAAGGGAATAAATAGCATTGGTATTTTTAAATGAATCTGCAACGGCATTAGGTGTGGTTGCAGATAAACTGGTTTTCCAATACACGCCCTTATTATTTGCAGCACCGCCAACATATAAATAAGGGCCGGTTACTGTAGAAACCGGTTTTGGATTAGTTTTATCATCTTTTTTACACCCTGATGCAAAAAGAGCAAATAAACTAATAGTACAAATTACAAGCGTTGTATTTATTTGGAGTATAGAAGTTTTCATTTTATAAGGCAGTTTTAGATGTGGTAGTGTTAGTACAGGTACGATATTTTACAGCATTAAAGTTATGCAACTTTTAAAAAAATCACTCCTTATTTTTGGGGATAATCAAAATTGTTACAATGAGAACAACACTGTCTAACATCTCTGACATGACATAAAGCTTCCAGCTATGTTATTGTTGCAGTTGTCCCCAACAATCCGACGCTATTATATTTCAACTAAAATCCTAACAAATTTTAAGTGTATGCCATTGTTGGAGTTGTCTCCAACAATCCGCACGGTGTTATATTTTAGCCAAACACCCAAACAAATTTCAAGTGTAAGCGTAAAACGCATCAGGTGGGAAATTATTCGAAATTAATTTTCTTTTTATTACCTTACAAAAACGAATTAGGGAGTGAGCGTCAAAATAAAAATACTTCATCTGGCGTGCCAGCCTGATAGTACTAAAATAGTGGAGGATGTCCTCGCAGACGGAGGCATTCCATGTGATTTAATATCCGTAAACGATGAGCAAAGCCTTACTGATGCGTTAAACAAATTTGCTCCTGATATTATTCTCGCCGACAATACATTTCCCGATTTAAATACAATCAAAGCATTAGCTTACCTTAAACATAACGGATTCGATATTCCCGTAATTTCATTAGCTGGACCGCAGCCCCAAAACAATCTGTTGGCTATTGTTAACATCATGAAGCAGGGAGCCTATGATTATATTTTACCCGAAAATATTGGCAGCCTATCCGGCGCAATTGCCGCTACGCTAAAAAGGCATAAAATTAACCAGCACCTTGCTTTAAGTGAAATACATGAACAGGCCCTCAAAATATCAGAAGCTAACTTATCTGCAATAATTGAAAACACCACCGACCTGGTTTACTCGCTCGATACTGATTTAAAGTTTATCACCTTTAACCAGCTTTTTAAAAATACCATTAAGGCGGTTTATGGCTTTGATATTGAACAGGGAGTAGGAATATTAGATCATCTTTTTGGTTATAACCTGCAAATGGCCGAAAAGTGGCGCGACATTTACGCCAGGGCATTAAACGGCGAAACGCAGCAATTTGTAAATGAGTATGTTTTTGGCGATGGCAAAGTTTACCTCAGCTACTCCATTAACCCTATAAGGGAAACAGGCAAAGTAATTGGCTTATCATGCTTCTCGCGGGATATCACCAGTCAAAGACTTTTAGAAATAGAACGCGAAAAAATTACTACCGACCTTTTGCAGCGTAATAATGCCCTGGAACAATTCACCTATATTATTTCGCATAATTTGAGGGCGCCCGTAGCAAATATTATTGGCCTTACTGCATACGCCAACACTATTAAAATTGAAGATGAAGAGGTGGGCGAGATTGTAAAAAACATCAGCCTGTCGGCCGATAAGCTGGATGGGGTAATTTCCGATCTGAACCAGGTATTGCAGGTAAATAAATCGATCACCGAAAATATCGACCTTGTAGTATTACCGGCCTTAATACAGGATATTAAATTCAGCGTTAAAAATTTAATTGAAAAAGAACAGGTAAGCATTATTTGCGATTTTGACGAAAGCAGCGAAATTTACTCGTTAAAGAGCTTTATGCACAGTATTTTTTATAACCTGATACTAAACAGTATTAAATACAGCCAGCCAGATATAAGCCCAATAATAAATATAAGCGCTAAAACCATCCATGGCAATATGACAATTGTTTACACTGACAATGGCCGCGGCATTGACATTTCTAAATATGGCAACGAAATATTTGGCCTCTACAAAAGGTTTGATACCAGCGTCGACGGAAAGGGAATTGGACTATTTATGGTAAAAATGCAGGTAGAGAGCCTTGGCGGCAATATCACCGTTGACAGCACTATTGACAAAGGAACCACATTTACCATTGAGTTTCCGTTGAAACAGCCCGACAAAGCGGATGTATAAAGCTCTTGTACATTAAAACAAATACTATTTTTCGGGATTGTTGAGCCTTAAAGCACTGCTCAAATAACAGCTTTGCTTACCTTTGGCTGATGGACTATTTCTTAAAGCTGCAGGATCTCCTTAAAATTGAACGTACCGAAGATCGTGATGCTTATTTAAAATTAACTCAATCTGCCTCAGTAAGTGATAGAAGGGCAGCCGGCCTGTGCTGGTATCCCATCGCTATTGGTCAAACAGAGCCATCGCGTGGCGATTATATTAATGTGGAAATTGAACGTAAATCGCACCTGGATATCGTCCATCAGCTACAATTCGGCAAGCCTGCAGTTCTATTTTCCAATCATGACCCATCTTATCGTGTTGAAGGCATCATCTCGTATCAAAACGGAGATCGCTTAAAAATAAACCTGTTTACAGAAGAATTACCCGACTGGAGCCGTGACGGAAAATTAGGGGTCGAATTATTGTTTGATAACAATAGTTATGATGACATGCAGTCGGCATTAAAACAGGCTGCTGCCGCCAAAAACAATCCGCTTGTTGAGGTTTTAACAGGCAACAAAAGCCCAGTATTTAATAATATTGATGCTGTTGCAATTAATAGCTTAAATCCGGGTCAGCAATCCGCAGTAAATAAAATACTTGCGGCACAGCAACTGGCCATTGTTCACGGTCCGCCGGGAACCGGCAAAACCACCACTTTGGTGCAGGCAATAAAGTTGATTGCAGCCAATGAGCGGCTATTGGTGGTAGCGCCAAGCAACGCAGCTGTCGATTTACTTAGCGAAAAACTTTCAAACGAGGGCCTAAACGTGTTACGTATAGGTAATCCTGCCCGGGTATCAGAAAAGCTGCTTTCGCTTACGCTGGATAGCCAAATGGCACAACACAGCTATATGAAGGACAGCAAAAAGCTAAAGAAACAAGCCGCGGAGTACAAAAACATGGCCCATAAATACAAGCGCAGCTTTGGCCGTGCCGAACGCGAACAACGCAAAGCGCTATTTAATGAGGCCCATAGCCTGATGCGCGAAGTAGCCAAAGCCGAAGAATTTATTATTGATGATATTGTAAGTAAGGCACAAGTGATAACTGCAACTCTGGCCGGAGCCAATCATTGGACCATAAAAAACTTAAAATTTCAAACAGTGATTATTGATGAGGCGGGTCAGGCACTGGAACCTGCCTGCTGGATACCGATTATGAAAGCGCAAAAAGTAGTATTCGCCGGTGATCATCAGCAGCTCCCTCCTACCATTAAGTCTGATGTTGCTGCCCGCGGTGGCCTGAGTACAACATTGATGGAGAAATGTGTGGCACTATATCCCGAGGCAGTGGTTTTATTGGAAGAACAATACCGCATGAATAGCCTTATTATGGACTTTTCTTCCCGAGAGTTTTATGGTAATGCTTTGAAGGCCCATCCTTCTGTCGCTAACGGCCTTTTGTTTGAAGGTGATCTTCCATTTACTTTTATCGATACCGCCGGTTGCGGTTTTGACGAAAAACCGGCACATACCAGCACTATTAATCCCGAAGAGGCAACATTTGTACACCAATTTTGTGAAAAATTCAGAGACGGGCTCCCGCACTTTTCCATCGCCGTAATCTCGCCATACCGCGAACAGATCAGACTGTTAAAAGAGTTATTTCCCCATAATGATCCGCAGCTTTCGGTTAATACCATAGATAGTTTTCAGGGGCAGGAACGTGATATGGTTGTCATCAGCATGACCCGCAGTAATAATGAGGGAACGATAGGGTTTCTCGCAGATATCCGCCGCATGAATGTGGCTATGACCCGGGCTAAGAAAAAACTGGTTATTATTGGTGATAGCGCCACTATCGGACGTTTTCCATTTTATGCCGATATGATTAAATACGCCGAAGAGATAGGTGGTTATAAAAGCGCCTGGGAATTTATAGCCGATTAATCCACATTTACCATTGAGTTTCCGTTGAAATAATCCGACAAAGCGGAAATATAAACTTTCAAATTTATATCCCCGGCCATTCAGGCGTACCATCTGGCCGGGGGATAATTTTTACAAATAGCTCAACCACCATTTGCTTTTATTGGCCTGTTTGTAGGCGTCGTAACGTTTACATAATGGATATAGGCCAACAACTATGGCTATCCAAATCAGGTAAGCAATCGGTAACGAAAATCCGTAGCCTTTTAAATCGGCAGTAAACCAGATGGGTTTCTGCAATAGCCATATTTTCCAATCCTGGCCAGTTGTCAGAGCCGATGCTATTAGCGCAATTAAGTGTATAATGTAGATATGGATAAGGTAATAAAACATCGGCACCCTGCCATATACCGAAATAACATTTACAACCCTTCCCTTTAATTTCTCAGTAAACGCAAGAAACAGGAGCGCTGCGCCAAGAGTAATTAAAACATATAATAACGATGGCGGATACTTATTTACGTTAAGAAACGACAGAAAAGTGAAGAATGCATTTTTCTGCACAGTCCATTTTACCGGGTCGCCATATAGGTTGCTATAACGCAATATCACAAACAAAACAATAGCAAAACCGCCTGTCCATAATAAATTACGTTGCCTTTTTTCGACGTTATAGCTGGAGGTGTACCAGGTGCCCAGGCAATAACCCAGTGGCATTATAGCCATCAGCGGCACAATAGGATAACCTACCAAAAAGATTTCCTTATGCCAGGTAAAAAACCGTTGATCGTGCACCAGCGACCAATCAAATGCCAGCAGCGAATTGCCATCTACATGAACGTTATCTAAAAGGTTATGCCCCGCTATGATCACAATACAGATCACCAAAATCGATTTTATCGGCAAATGGATAAACGCCGCAAGCAAAATCATGCTAACACCCAGCGCCCATATGGTAATAAAGAAAAACATAGGGAAGGTAATATTGAAATTCCAGCCGAAGTTCACTACGATCATCTCCAGGAAAATGAGCCACAGCCCCCTTTTTATAAGGAATATAGAAAGTTCTTTTTTTGTTCTTCGCAGTCCTATAAAAAACGCCGAAGTACCTGCCAGAAACATAAATATAGGTGCACAAAAATGGGTTATCCACCGGGTAAAAAATAAAATGCCAGTTGTTTTTGTGAGGTCAAGCGGATTAAAATAAAACGAGCCCGAATACAAATAATCTCTCACATGGTCAAGCGCCATAATGATCATAATAGTGCCGCGCAAAAAATCGATAGATGTTACCCTGTTTTTTAAAATTGTGTTCATGCTGGTTTTCAGTTGCCATAAAAATAATGCTTTTATCAATTTATCCTTAATAAGGTTAAATAATTGACATCCGCATTAGAAAAGGTCTTTAGCCAGCTGAGCAAAGACAATTATTTTCTGGCCAATGGTATTTGCAAATTTGTGGGTCTATTTTCCTCGCTGTCAAAACCTCTTCCATCAACATTGCGTGCACCCCAAAAAAGCATATCGTTATAAACATAAATCAGGTCAAACTCTTTAAAGTTTTTACCTTCTATCAATCCAAAGGGTGCAAATGATTTTCCAAATATGCTTTGGGTCTTTCCAATTTCCCATTTCTCGTAACCGCTACTTGCAACCTGGTTCAACACGTCAGCAAAACCCTGAATAAGCGGCGTTACGGCATAAGCTTCATCGGCTGTAAAATCTACCTTTTGCGCTCCGGATGCAATAGGGTGTTCTCCCTGCCATACTATACGCCCTTTAATAAACATTTTAACCAAAGGCACTTTGCCGTAAGGATCCGCCGAGTTTACTACTGTTAATTCGAATGTGTCGTTTTCACTATATTTGAAATCTCGGGTAAGGTAAAACGCCTTTGCGCTTCCATTTTCATTTTTCTGGGCACTTGGTCTTATTTCGGGGGCTATGCTTACCCATTCACCACTCATATTATTCTTTGTTTGCGCAGCGGTCATAATTTTAATTTGTTTAATAATTATGTAAAATTGCAACTTAGGTACTATTATAAAAAGTAGTCAATAATAAAGTAGCTAGCACAATAAAACAGACCAATGGACGCACAGCGTAAAAACAAAGATTTCAATCCCTATAATTGCCCGGTCACCCACTGTCTTAACCTGATTGGCGGCAAATGGAAAATACTTATTATTTACGCTATCAGTAAAGGATGTAACAGGTTCGGCAAATTGCAGAAAACGTTGTCGTTAATCAGCAAACAAATGCTGGTTAATCAGCTCAGAGAGCTTGAAGACGATCAAATTATTGAGCGCAAAATATTTGCAGAAATGCCGCCAAGGGTTGAATACAGCATTAGCCTTTACGGACAATCGCTGATGCCGGTAATTGCCGTTATTCAGCAATGGGGCTTAGAGGATATGGCTACCAAATCGAAAGAGTAGTACGTTGTATTTTTGACTTTTTTTACATTTTCGATAATCCTCTAAAAAACCGAATGGCGCCAAAAACGATAGCGCCCCAAAATATGAAGCCAATATGCGCCATGGTTAGCACTACGCCGCCAACACACCACAAGGCACCATAAAGCATATCCTTTTGGGCCCTATTCTTATGGGCATTGTCAATTTGCTGTTCAAAACTACCCACAATATAATTGGCATTGGTTTCATCAAGCCCTTTATCCATTAATGCGGTTTTAACTTCGTAAGGGTTCATACCCTTTCTGAACAAAACTGAGGCGTAGCCATACATTTGTTTAATAAAGTTTTCTTGATCAATTTGAGTTTCTTGCATGTAGTCAGGGTTTAATAAGGTTTATTATATCCGATAAGGACTTAATTAGGTTTTATACCCGTTTGTAAATGCGGGCAAATAAATATAATTATTGCTAATTTATTTCACAACAAAATACTCCTTTATGTAGAAGTTAAAACTTAAAAGTGTTCCCGTACATCTTTCGCCTAATGATGAACTTTTACATGCGACTTATACACCATTATCATAATTATCAGCAACAAAAACCCTGCAAGCCACCATACCCGTTTTAGGTATTGCAGCCGTTTAACTTTCCGTTTAAGCAGTCTTATTTGTTCATCGCGTTCTTTAATAATTTGTTGCTGTTGTTGGTTTATTTTTTGCAAAGCCAGGTATTGTTTTTGCAATTCGCCAGGTTCTGTAACCGGGCCAAAGTTCTCTTCGGTGGTTTTAGAGTGATGGTTGTTTGGTGATTGCACGCCATTAAACTGTAAAGCCGGCTGCCTTTCCTCAATTATAACGTTTTGTTGCACCGTATTTGGCTGCTGTTCTACATCCGGTTGCAAACCAGGGTGCTTTTTCTCCAGTGCAATTTCAAACTGCCGGGTATACCCCCCGTTTTGCAAAAAGGCCGATGCCGCTGGCTTCCTCACCAGCAATACCGGCAAGTAATGCTGTTCTGATAATCCTACCTCGGCCACCAGGCCATCAGCCTGCAAAACAGCAACAATAGCTGCCGCCATAGGCTCGTCATCATCAAACAGTTCCAGCAAATATTGACGCGTAAGGCTATCCTGCTTCCCAAAAGCCTCCAGTACTACATCCCTTATTTCGTATTCAAATTTATCCAGCTCCATTGCGTAATTTAACCACAAAGGCAGCTAATGCTGCCTTTGTTTGCCTGTTTGCAAAGTAATGAAATATCTTTTAGAGCAGGAACCAGCTTTTATCAACGTTTTTGCATGGCTCCTATTCAAACAATTTTAATAGAACTGGTAACAGCGTTTGGCGCCTTCAAATCTTGGAGCCTCATCGCCACTGCCCGAGTTGGGCAAAGTGGTTTCATAACCTAAACTACCCTCGGTACTTCCGGCAGTATTGCCATACGTTAACCCTTGTGCAGCCGCATCATGACTTACGCCAAAACGCAGCTTCTCGCCGCCATCCCTGTTAATAAACAAATCGAATATAAAAGACAACACCACAGCGCTTGGTCCGGTTTGTTCACCGCTGCGATATGATAAACCTACGTTAACGCCGTTGTGCTTGTACTGCACACCAACACTATAGCTGTCAAAATCGGCCTGTTTGTAGTAAACCACTGATGGGATGAAGTACGATTTATCCTCATCGTCCATATTATCAAAGGGGTTAAGATCCAGCCGGTAGCTGATGTGGGTATCAAAGCGCATGGGTAATTTTGCCGGTAAGCCTGTAAATGATTCATTAGGCTGATTGATGTGCTGCAATGCAGCACCAATATTAAAATCGCCGATAACGAGGTTTGTGCCTGCACCCGAGTCAAAGAAAAACTTATTGTTAAAAGGCAGTGTTGCTGCCGATGTATTACTTATAATACCCAATGTGGGGTCAATCTGATCGTCAAAAACCAGTTTACCATAATCAATAGAGCGATCAGTCATTCCTACCTGCAATCCAAATGAAAGTACAAAATCCTCTGAACCAACACTATACGAATACAATGCCGCAATATTTGTTTTGTCCAGATAAGCCGTACCCTCGCTGCCGCGGGTAAACAATAACCCAATACCACCGCCAAACTTGGGTATATTATAATCTATAGATGCAGAGGCATATGATAACGGCCCCGGAACTGCTGTCCATTGATTTCGATAAATCAGCGTCATACGCAAATCTGCCGGAAACTGCCCGGTAAGCGCCGGGTTCAAATACAAAGGCGAATTAAAGAACTCCGAATACAGGTGATCCTGGCCAAAGCTTGTTAAACCCTTTGTCAATAACATCAAAAGTATCAGCCAACGCACTGTTAACTTATTCATCATTTGTGTTTATCTTATTAAATGTATTGGCCCTGTTTTACTTGGCAGGCCGCTGCCGTACGACATCCCCTTCCAGGCTTCACCATTCAACAGGGTTCCCGATATCTGCCATATGTAAACACCCTGTTCGCACACCTTGCCTTTATACGTACCATCCCATCCTTCGGTTGGGGCACCACTACTATCCAGCGCGGTTGATTCCCAAAGCAATTGTCCCCAGTTATTAAACACCTGCATATGCCATGTCTTCATTCCTTGTCCTTTCACATAAAATTTTCTAAGTGCTGGATCAGCTCCGGCAGGCATAAACGCATTTGGCACAAAAAGGTTACCATGGAATTTAATATCAAGCGTTTGCGTGGTTATACCAAAGCAGGTACTGCCTGGGGTAGTAGCCTTTAAGGTTACCACAAACGGTGCGTTTGCAAAATTAAAGAAGTGTATGTTTGGCGCATAGGTTGTTTCATTCATTGTGCCATCGCCAAAGTCCCAGTTGTAAATCAAAGCAGAGGAAGGTACATTACCCGCATCAGGCGTGGTGTTAATAAAGGTTACGTTGTAATTATTATCAACTGTATAAACAAAGTTCGGCTCCGGATTAGGATATACATCAAACTCTTTTAATGCTGATACCGGTGCATCGCCGCAGGCAACATAACCCGCTGTTATAGATACATAATACGTTCCGATAACAGTTGGTGTATAGCTTAAATCGCTGGTAGTTGCCGGGATTGTTGTTAAAATAGTCTTATCAGCATTATAAAGCGTAATGGTAAACTTATCACCACCAGTTGATATATTCTGGAACGTAATAGGGCTACCCAAACATATAGAGTTGATATCACCCTTAATCTGTATTTGCGATGTTAGGGTTGATGGTGCGCCTAATATATTTATTGGGGTAGATTTAGCCTGATTACCACACTTATCGGTTACAATCATGTATAGCTGATAAGTGGTAGGTACACTTGGAGAAACCGGCTGGAATACCGCATTCTCTTTATCAGGATAGCTTAAATGCTGAACAATAGCACCATTCTGATCTACCAGGTAAAAATCGTATGCTACGTTATCACCCGGCGATAAATTTTGAGCGCTTAGCGAAAACGTACCGCATGAATTTAACTGGTTTGGCAACAACACAGCAACTGGTATTGCCGGACTCACTGTAACCTGAGCCACAAACGGCGCCTGTGATCCGCAATTGCTGGTCGGCGTCATGCTGATGTTATAGGTTTTTTCAGAGCCATCGCTGGATGCAGGGAAAGTATGCGCCGGCGGATTGATAGCAGTAATTGAAGGCGAACCATCACCAAAGTTCCAAACAAACGTACCTCTTACCGTTGGTATAGAGGTATTGGTAAACGCTACAATTGTAGGGCCGCAACCATTGCTCTTATTCATTGTAAAGCTTGGCACAACATCGGTATGCACGCCTACATTTATAACAGACTCGCTATTAGCACATGGTGCCAAACCAAATATGGTCCATTCAAACTGATAAGTGGTATCACCTGCCAGCCCGGTTACCTGCGTTGAATAATTCGACGGTGTAAGAATATTTACAGTCGGTCCTGCCGTTTGCGTCCATAAACCGCCACCTGCACCCGGATAGTTTCCGTTTAGAGTGATAATAGTTTGGTTACAAACGTTAAAGTCGGCACCCGCCTGCGATACCGGCGTAGGAGCATTCACCGTAATGATAGTAGGTGTTGACCATGCGGTATCGCATGATGTACCGTTATGCATTATAGCATGATACTGGGTTGTGCGTGTCAGATTGGAATAATTTATAGTTGTTGTTACATCAATAGGTACAGTAGCGGTCCAGGTTTTTCCATCAGTTGACGATTCCCAGCCAACAATGGTTCCAAACTGGCCGGTAAGCGTTATTTGTCCGGCATTGTCACCCCAACATACTGTTGCCGCGCCTGTTGTTGTTCCTCCAACAGGGGCCTGGTCATCTGTAATAGTTACTACGGCCCCTGTTGGCGGACAATATTTTGAACCTGTAATGGTCCATTTAAATTTATAAACATTGCCGGGTATAAGTCCGCTTACTATGGCATTCTGGCTGGTTGAATCAGAGAACGTAACACCAGGAGTGCCTTGTACTACCGTCCATACCCCTGTACCGGGCGCCGGGTTATTACCTTGCAGCGTATAAGTAGTTTCGTTACAAATAGAAACATTAGGGCCCGGAACTGACATTACCGGTGGCGGATCAACCGTAATAGTAGTTGTAGTAGAAGCTACATCCCCGCATTTACCGCCGTTGTTTACATAAGCCCCGAATGTTGTTGTTTGCGTTAAATCAGAGAAATAGTAAGTATTGTTACTGTTAACCACCTCTTTTATCTGGCCATCAGCTGTTGTAACTTCCCAGCGTACTATGGTACCCAACTGGCCGTTCAAATCAATTTGACCCGCATTATTACCATAACAAACTTCCTGATTTGGACTACTTGTTAAACCACCTATCGGCGCTTTATCGTCGGTTATATTAACAATATCGCTTGTTGGCGGGCACGATGCTGTACCGGTAATGGTCCACTGAAACTGGTAAACAGTTCCTGGTATCAAATTATTGGCAGTAGTGGTAGCTGATGTACTGTCTGCAAAAGTTACATTGTTTGGAACCGGGGCAACTACTGTCCAAACACCGGTGCCCGAGCCTGGGTTATTACCGTTAAGGTGATAGCTGGTTGCACTACATACCTCATCATCGGCCCCGGCATTAGCCTCGATAGGTGGCTGGTCAACTTTAATTATGGTTGGTGTTGATCTTACCGAGTCGCAAACTTTGCTGGTAACTATAACCGCCCGGTATTGGGTGGTTTGCGTAAGGTTAACATAAGTGTTGGTAACACCTATATTGGAAAGCCCATACCAATGCTGACCATCATACGAATATTCCCATTTAGCTACGGTACCAAACTGACCGGTAAGCGTAATAACCCCGTTATTGCTGCCCGAGCACACTTCATTAGCGCCCGACGTTGTTCCGCCTATAGGCGCTTTATCATCAGCAATATTTACTGTGCTGAATGTTGGCGGACATGAGGCCGTACCTGTAATTGTCCATTTAAACACATAGGTATTTCCAGGTATCATTCCACTTGCAATGGCGGTTGAGCTGGTTGAGTCAGAGAAGGTTACTCCGGCCGGCCCGCTTTCAACGGTCCACACGCCGGTGCCCGGTAATGGACTATTACCATTCAAGTTATAGGTAGCACTGCTACAAATCTCATCATTAGCACCCGCATTTGCCTGTATTGGTGGCATATCAACTTTAATTATGGTTGGCGTTGATCTCGCAGAATCGCAAATTAAGCTGGTAACTAAAACCGCACGATATTCGGTTGTTGTTGTTAGGTTGTTATAATGATAGGTGTTATTAGTATTAGTTATTCCTGTCCATGTATTACCATTATCGGTCGACGACTCCCACTTGGCTATCGTTCCATACTGGCCCGATAAAAGTATTTCGCCGCCGTTACTGCCCGAACACACTTCAAGGGCGCCCGATGTACTACCTCCTATCGGTGCTTTATCATCTGTGATGTTTACAACAGAAGAAGTTGGCGGGCACGATGATCCCGGAACTGCGATGGTCCATTGAAACTGGTAAAGGTTTCCAGGAATCAGTCCGCTCACCCTGGCATTTGGATCATTGACGTTAGAGAAGCTCACACCGGCAGGTCCGTTAAACTCTGTCCATGTGCCTACTCCGGCACCAGCATTGTTTGCGTTTAAGTCATAATGGTCCACACTACATACTTCGTCAGCATTACCGGCATTTGCAACAACAGGCGGCAAATCAACCGTGATAGTCGTTACATTTGAGTATGCTACACCGCAGGTACCTGTAGTGGATAATACCGCCCGGTATTGGGTAGTTTTAGTCAGGTTAAAATAGCCCTGTACATCGGTGCTATTGCCTGTTGGCCCAAAACCACCGCCGTCGTTTTTCTCCCAGGCTATAGTTCCATATTCGCCCACTAAATTAATTTGACCAGTATTACTGCCCGAACATACACTGGTATCTTTTAAAGTAGTACCTCCTATTGGTGCTTTATCATCGGTAATGGTTACAACATCCGAAGTTGGCGGACATGACGATGCAGTAGCTGGGCTAATGGTCCATTGAAACTGGTAAATATTTCCCGGAATTAAATTAATTACAGTAGCATGCGGATCAGTACTAACAGAGAAAGCTACACCCGGCGGCCCGCTCACAACAGACCATTGTCCGTTTGCTGTTCCGGGGCTATTTGCGTTCAGGGTATAAGATGTTGCACCGCAAACCTTATCTGCCGGGCCTGCATTAGCAACAACAGGCGGCTGATCAACAGTAATAGTTGTAATTGTTGATTGCACCGGGCCGCAAAGTAAAGTTGTTTGTATAACAGCCCTGTACTGGGTAGTTTGTGTTAAATTGACATAAGAATAGGTATTGTTTGTATTAGGAATATTGGTCCAGGCGGTGTCGGCTGGAGCTTTTGACTGCCAGTTAAGAATAGTACCAAATTGCCCTGCTAACGTTATTGTACCACTGTTGCTTCCCGAACAAACCTCGGCCGTGCCGGATGTTGTGCCTGCTATCGGTGCCTGGTCATCAATGATGGTTACCGTACTGTTGCTTGATGGGCACGATGTTGAACCTGTAATGGTCCATTGAAATTGGTAAGAATTTCCAGGTATCATTCCGATAACCACTGCATTCGCAGTCGTATCTTTAGTGATGCTCGCACCCGGTGGCCCCGATAAAATTGTCCATTTACCTGAAGCAGGCGCAGGGTTGTTACCTTGCAGTGTATAGGTGGTAACGCTACAAACTTCCTGTCCGCTGCCTGCATTTGCTACTGGCGGAGGCGTATTAACGGTAACCGTTGTTACAGTTGAAGGTGCATCCGCGCAGATACCATTATGTAAAATGGCGCGGTATTGAGTGGTTGCCGTTAAATTTAAATAAGAATACGAGGCATTAGTAGTATTAGGAATCGTCGTCCACACTGTATCAGCCGGCGCTTTTGATTGCCAATGAATTATGGTACCAAACTGCCCGGTTAACTTAATGGTGCCACTATTACTTCCCGAACAAACAGAAGTATCGCTCGCGGTTACCCCACCGACCGGCGGCTGGCTAACGGTAATGTTCACCAATGAATAAGTTGGCGGACATGTACCTGTAGCGCTGGCAATGGTCCACTTAAATTGATAAGTTCCTGGTGTTAATCCCTGTGCCGTAGCATTCGGGGTATTAGCACCATTAACACCAGTGAAAGTTACCCCTGTTTGGCCGCTGGTGAGCGTCCATGTTCCTATTGCTGTACCCGGGTCATTCCCACTTAGCTGGTAGGAAGATACATTACAAATAGTTTGATCAATACCCGCATTGGCTACCACCGGCGGAACCTCAACAGTAACAATACTTGGCGTTGACGGTGCCGTACCGCATAGTAAATTTGTTTGTATCTGGGCTCTGTACCAGGTTGTTGCTGTTAAATTGTTAAAGGTATATACCTGCGCATTGGTAGTATTAAGGATATTTGTCCAGGATTGACCATCATCAGTTGATGACTGCCAGCCAGCTATACTGCCGTACTGGCCCGAAAGGATAATTTTGCCAGTATTACTGCCCGAACAAACAGCCGTGCTACCGGTAGTTGTTCCGCCTACGGGAGGCGCGTCAACAGTAATAAACACCGTGCTTGTACTTGGCGGACACGAAGCGGCGCCGGTTATGGTCCATTGAAACTCGTAAACGCCCGGCGCTAACCCCTGAACCGTCACATTTGGATTGATTGCGCTTGCGCTTCCGCCAACGAAAGACGCAGTATTGCCAGGATTCGTTAAAATGGTCCACATACCATTAGCCGGTGAAGGATTATTACCCTGTAGGGTGTAGGTAGATTGGTTACAAATCTCGACTGAAGCACCCGCATTTGCTACCGGTGGCGGATTGTTAACGGTAACAATGCTTGGTGTCGATGTTGCTTGTCCACACAATAAGCTTGTTTGTATGAGAGCTCTGTACCAGGTTGTTGTTGTTATATTGTTAAAGGTATATACCTGCGCATTGGAAGTATTAAGGATACCTGTCCAGGAGTTACCACCATCAGTTGATAACTGCCAGCCTGCTATACTGCCATACTGGCCCGAAAGGGTGATTTTGCCGGTATTACTGCCCGAGCAAACAGCCGTACCGCCGGTAGTTGTTCCGCCTACGGGAGGCGCGTCAACAGTAATAAACACCGTGCTTGTACTTGGCGGACACGAAGCGGCGCCGGTTATCGTCCATTGAAACTCGTAAACGCCCGGCGCTAATCCCTGAACTGTCGCATTTTGAGTGCTTGCACTTGTGCCAACGAAAGATGCAGTATTGCCAGGATTATTTAAGATAGTCCACATACCATTAGCCGGCGAAGGATTATTACCCTGTAAGGTATAGGTAGATTGATTACAAAGCTCAACATTAGCGCCAGCATTTGCTACCGGCGGCGGATTGTTAACGGTAACGATGCTTGGTGTCGATGTTGCTTGTCCGCACAACAAGCTTGTTTGTATGAGAGCTCTGTACCAGGTTGTTGTTGTTAAATTGTTAAAAGTATATACCTGTGCATTGGTAGTATTAAGGATACTTGTCCAGGAGTTACCACCATCAGTTGATAACTGCCAGCCTGCTATACTGCCGTACTGGCCCGAAAGGGTGATTTTGCCGGTATTACTGCCCGAGCAAACAGCCGTACCGCCGGCAGTTGTTCCGCCTACAGGAGGTGCATCAACAGTAATGGTAACCGTGCTTGAACTTGGCGGGCACGAGGCGGCACCAGTTATGGTCCATTGAAACTCGTAAACACCCGGCGCTAAGCCCTGAACCGTCGCATTTGGAGTGCTTGCGCTTGTGCCAACGAAAGACGCTGTATTGCCAGGATTCGTTAAAATGGTCCACATACCGTTAGCTGGTGAAGGACTACTACCCTGTAAGGTATAGGTAGATTGATTACAAAGCTCAACATTAGCACCTGCATTTGCTACCGGCGGCGGATTATTAACCGTTATTATAGTTGCATTTGAAATAGCCGTATCGCAGACACCACCATTAAATACTTTTGCACGGAAGTATGTTGTTGTTACTAAATTGTTATATGATAGCGATGTACTCGTATTATTGAGAATTTTGGTCCACTGAACGCCATCAGTAGATGATTGCCAGTAAGATACATTTCCTACCTGGCCCGAAAGCGTAATCCGCCCATTGTTGCTGCCCGAACAAACAGCAGTAGCTCCGGCAGTCATTCCACCTACAGGAGGTGTATCAACAGTAATAAACACCGTGCTCGAGCTTGGAGGGCACGAGGCCGATCCCGTTATGGTCCATTGAAACTCGTAAACACCCGGCGTTAAGCCCTGAACCGTCGCATTTTGAGTGCTTGCGCTTGTGCCAACGAAAGACGCTGTATTGCCGGGATTATTTAAAATAGTCCACATACCATTAGCCGGTGAAGGATTATTACCCTGTAGGGTGTAGGTAGATTGGCTACAGATCTCGGCTGAAGCACCAGCATTTGCTACCGGTGGCGGCGGAACTACGGTTATTATAGTTACACTTGAAATAGTTGTATCGCAGACACCACCATTAAATACTTTTGCACGGAAGTATGTTGTTGTTACTAAATTGTTATATGATAGCGATGTACTCGTATTATTGAGAATTTTGGTCCACTGAACGCCATCAGTAGATGATTGCCAGTAAGATACATTTCCTACCTGGCCCGAAAGCGTAACCTGCCCATTATTGCTACCCAAACAAACTGTCGTAACGCCGCCGGTTGTTCCACCAATAGGAGGTGCATCAATAGTGATAGTAACCGTACTTGAACTTGGGAGACATGAAGCAGCACCGTTTATGGTCCATTGCAAACGGTAAACTCCCGGCGTCAAGCCGCTTATAGTAGCATTTTGGTTATGGATGTCAGCAGCAGAAATGCTTGCACTGGTTGGGTTAGGGCTTAAAATAGTCCATGTGCCTGTTGCCGGTGCCGGGTTATTAGCTTGCAATGCATAGCTGGTTGCGTTACATAGCTCAACGTTAGCACCTGCATTTGCTACCGGCGGCGGCAAAGCTACGGTTATTGTTGTGGTGCTTGAATAAGCAGTATCACAAACCTTTCCGTTAAGTATTTGTGCCCTATAATAGGTGGTTGTTGTTAAATTATTATAGATAAACGTATTGCTGGTATTTGAAATAGATTTCCAATGCTGACCATCCGTCGATGACTGCCAGCTCAATATATTCCCAACCTGTCCCGAAAGGGTAATCTGGCCGTTATTACTGCCCGAACAAACGGTAGTATCGCTCGCTGTTGTTCCACCTACTGCCGGCGCATCATTCTTAATGGTAACCGTGCTCGAACTTGACGGACACGATGCAGAGCCAGTTATCGTCCATGTAAACCGGTAAATACCCGGTATTAAGCCAGTCAGCGATGCATTTGGATTAGTTGCATCAAAACCCGCAATATTGTTAGGGCCACTTACAAACGTCCATTGACCTGTAGCCCCTGGTCCGGGATCATTGCCCTGCAGGGTATAGCCGGTGGCGTTACAAATCTCAACGTTAGCGCCCGCATTGGCTACCGGTGGCGGCGGCACCACAGTTATTATAGTTACACTTGAAGTAGCGGTATCGCAAATACCACTATTTAATACCTTTACACGGTATTGCGTTGTTTGTGTTAAATTGGTATAAGAAAATATAGTCGAAGTATTGGAAATATCCGTCCATTGGCTACCATCAGGAGATGATTGCCATTTAACTACATTTCCTACCTGGCCCGAAAGGGTAATCTTTCCGCTGTTGCTTCCCAAACAAACGGTAGCATCACTTGCGGTATTTCCACCTACAGCCGGTGCATCAATTGTAATGACAACGGTGCTTGATGTCGACTGGCACGAAGCAACACCACCTATGGTCCATTTTAAATAATAAGTACCCGGTACCAAACCTGTTATCGTAGTGTGCGCATCAGTTGCACTAACAAAATTTACACTAGGCGTATTGGTTCCGGCTACAACGCTCCACATACCTGATCCCGGCGAGGCGCTATTACCCTGCAATGCATAACTAATTGCGTTACAAAGCTCAACATTAGCACCCGCATTTGCTACCGGCGGCGGATTATTAACCGTTATGGTAGTTACGCTTGAATACGCCGTATCGCAAAGTTTACTGGTAACTAATACGGCGCGGTATTGGGTTGTTTGCGTTAAATTAGTATAAGATAGTGTAGTGGAAGTATTGGGAACAATTGGCCAATGAATACCATCAGTTGATGACTCCCAGCTCACAATACTTCCCAACTGGCCCGAAAGCGTGATCTGGCCATTATTACTGCCCGAACAAACAATAGCATTGCTCGCGGTTGTTCCGCCAACCGGCGCTGCATCGTCAATGATAGTTACGGTTGATGAAGTTGGCGGACATGCGGTAGATGCACCTGTTATTGTCCATGTAAACTGATAATTATTACCCGGAATCAACCCGCTCACTGTTGCGTTCGATTTGGTTGCGTCAGAGAAGCTTACTGTGGTACCCGCAGGTTTAATGGTACATGTCCATAACCCGTTTGCGATGCCAGGGTTATTGCCATTAAGCGTGTAAGTGGTAGCACTACAAACTTCATCATTTGTACCAGCATTAGCCACTGGCGGAGCCGGGTCAACAGTAATGGTAGTTGTGCTTGAAATAACCTGACCGCAATCGGCGCCGTTTTGTATTACCGCTTCAAAAGTGGTTGTTTCTGTTAAATTTATATAGGATAAAGATGTAGTAGAGTTGTTTATAGTCACTGGTGGATTGCCGGCGACCAGCTTCGTCCACTGAACTACCGCACCGGCCTGGCCCGAAAGCGTAATGGTGCCGCTGTTACTACCCGAACAAACTTCCTTGGCTCCGCTGGTTGTTCCACCTACCGCAAGCGCATCATCAATAATATTTACGGTATTACTGCTAGGCGGGCAGGTTGAAGTTGCCGAACTAACAATGGTCCATTTAAATTGATAAGTGTTGCCCGGTATCATTCCCTGAACAACGGCATTTTTGCTGCCTGGATTTTTAATAATTATACCTGTTGTAGGGCCGCCTACCTGTGTCCACGTACCAATTCCGGAACCGGGATCATTACCTTGTAAAGTATAGGTGGTGATATTACACTGCTCATCATTAGGCCCCGGGTTTGATGCCACCGGTACCGGGTCAACTATAACTTCCGCTACGGTTGAATACACCTGAGAGCACACACCGTTGCCGAGTGTGCGAAGCCTGTAATAGGTGGTAGCTGTTATATTGGTAAAGTTTTGGGTGGTTGTTGGGTTACCGATAGCCGTCCATGGCGCGTTACCATTAGGTGATGTTTCCCAACCAAATATGGTTCCTGACTGGCCGGTAACAGTAATTTGCCCGGCGTTAGAGCCAAAACAAACTTCCGATGGGTTTGCAGTAGCAATCCCTCCAACAGGTGGCGCATCATCAGTTATGGTTACCGTACTGCTGGTTGACGGACAGCTGGCTGAAGTGCTGATGGTCCACGTAAAGTTATAAACGTTGCCGGGGATAAGTCCGGTTACAGTTACATTCGGATTATTAACACCATTAGTGCCGGAGAAGGTAACAGCCGGCTGCGGAGCGCCAGTAGGTTGTATTTGTGTCCAGGTACCAATACCCGGCGATGCGTTGTTTGCGTTTAAGGTGTAAGAAGTATAATTACATATTTCCTGGTTAGCACCTGCATTAGAAGCTATCGGCATCGGTGCAACAATGATTGTACTTGCTGACGAATAAGCTACCGGGCAATCGGCACCGGCTTTCAACACCGCCCTGTATTGTGTAGTTGTAGTTAAGTTTGAGTAAGATATAACAGCAGTGGTTACCGCTGTATCTATCCAGGTGGTTTTATTGCTTGGGTAGTATTGCCACCCTGTTATAGTACCTGTTTGGCCTGATAAGGTAATTTGCCCGCCATTGCTGCCGGTACAAACAGTTGTGCCACCCGTGGTTGTTCCGCCTTGCGCCGGCTGATCAACAGTTATAGTTACCGAATTAACGCTTGGTGAACATTGTGGCGAACTGCTGATGCTCCAGCTAAATACATAAACACCCGGTATAAGGTTGCTTACGGTAGCATTAGCAGCATTTATAGGAGCAATATTCACACTCGATACATTAGGACCGCTAACAACTGACCAGGTACCAACATCCGGCAATGCAACACTATTACCCTGAAGCGTATAACTTGTTGTTGAACCGCAAATTTCAGCATTAGGCCCCGGGTTTGATGTTACCGGTAAAGGCATCACAATAACAGTACTTGGCGTTGAATACACCAAAGGGCATACACCGTTAGACAAAACTGCACGATAATAGGTAGTTTGTGTTAAATTGGCATAAGACAGCACAGGGCTGGTTACCGTTGTATCTCTCCATGGGGCAAGACCGTTTGGTGAATATTGCCACCCTGTTATAGTGCCTGATTGGCCCGATAAAGTAATTTGCCCGTTATTGCTGCCGGTACAAACAGTTGTACCGCCCGCGGTGGTTCCACCTACCGGTGGCTGATCAACCGTAATTTTTACCGTACTGGTGCTTGGTGAACATGGTGCAATACCGTTAATGGTCCAGGTGAAGTAATAAACACCAGGTACCAGGTTGCCCGCAGTAGCAGTGGCGCTGTTTACACCACCACCAGTAAAAGTCACAACCGGCGAGCCGCCGGGCTGGCTTGCAACTGACCATGTACCAACATTCGGTGAAGCATTGTTACCCTGAAGCACATAGCTTGTAGATGTGCCGCAAATCTCCTGATCGCTACCCGCATTTGATGTTACCGGCAAAGGCTCAACCGTAACAGTACTTGGCGCCGAATACACCCATGGGCATACACCATTAGATATTACCGCCCTAAACTGGGTGGTTACCGTTAAATTTAAATAGGTTTGTATTGTACTGGTGTTGAGTGTTGGCATATCTGTCCAGGGTTGGCCGGCTGGTAACGCTGGTAAATATTGCCACTTAACTATAGAACCTGATTGGCCCGATAAAATAATTTGCCCGCTGTTACCGCTTATACAAACAGTAGCGCCACCACTTGTTACGCCGCCTACAGGAGGCAGGTCATCAACAATAGTTACGGTATTATTACTTGGCGTACAAACACCGCCGTTCTTTGTGGTCCATTGAAATTGATAAGTGTTGCCCGGTACCATCCCGTTAACAACAGCACCCGGGGTCCCGGCACCAGCAATAGTTATACCTGCTGTAGGGCCGCCTACCTGTGTCCACAAACCAAATCCGGGACTAGGGTCATTACCTTGTAAGGTATAGGTGGTAACACCGCAAACCTCGGTACTTGGGCCGGCATTAGCTGTTACAGGTGGCTGATCAACCTTAATAGTGGTAGGCGCCGAACTCACGGTATCGCAAACGCCATTTTGTAAAACAGCCCGGTAGCTTGTTGTTTGGGTTAAGCTATTATATGGTTGGGTAAGGCCCGTATTGGTAATCTGTGTCCAGCTAATTTTATCAAGTGACGATTGCCAGTACATAACCGTACCAAATTGGCCTGAAAGTGTAATTTGACCGTTATTAGCCGTAGAACAAACTTCAGCAGCGCCCGAAGTTACACCACCAACGGGAGGCTGATCAACTTTTATGGAAACAGTGCTGCTGTTTGTTGGGCACAAGCCGGTAGCTTGTATCGTCCATGTAAATTGGTAAGTATTACCCGGCATCAAGCCACTAACACCAGAAGTAGCGACATGGGGGCTAGCAATAACTACACCCGTTGTTGGGCCGCCTGTTTGCGTCCAGGTACCTACTCCCGGCGATGCATTATTACCCGCCAATGTATATGATGTAGGTGATGGACTACCGCAAATTTCAGCATTGGGGCCTGCGTTAGCCACTACCGGCGGCTGGTCAACAGTAATAGTTGTTGGTGTTGAATGCACCGTATCGCAAACACCATTACCCATAACTGCCCAGTACTTGGTTGTTGCGATGATGTTTGAATAACTCAGAACGGTAGTAGTATTTGGAATATTAACCGCCGGGCCCGTACCTGAATACGATTGCCAGTATAAAATACTACCCGACTGACCTGAAAGTGTAATGGTACCGGCATTATTGTTTGCGCAAACTTCATTGGCGCCTGTGGTTGTACCTCCTACCGGCGGCACATCATCTACAATTTTAACAATACTGGTGCTCGACGGACAACTGGCATAATAACTGGTGGTCCATTGAAACTGGTAAGTACCACCGGGCAATAATCCAGAAACAGTAGTAGTAGCAGTACCGGGGCTATTAATATGCGGAGTGCCGGGGCCGGTTACGCTTACCACGGTCCATACTCCTGATCCGGGGGATGCGTTGTTACCCGTTAAGGTATAAGTAGTAGCATTACAAATTTCTGTGTTTGGTCCCGCATTGGCAATTACCGGCGAAGGCTCAACCAAAATTGATGTGGTAACAGGTGTACCTGCACAAGTACCATTATAAGGTGTAACGGTATAACTTACTGATGCCGGAACGGTATTGCTGTTTACCAAAATATCCTGAATACTGGTAGTGCTTTTAGCGGTTGATTGGTTGGTGTTACCGGTGATGCCCGCAGCTGCTGTACTTGTCCAGGTATAAGTTGTATTTACTACGTTTGATGTTAAGGTAATATTTGCCGGCAAACTGCTACAAATAGGCGAACTTACAGGCGCCGCAGTCATAACCGGCAAAGGGTGTATAGTAACTGTAAGCGGAAAAACAGGGCCAGGGCACCCTTTGAGTGTAGGTGTAATATTATAGGTAACAACCGCATCGGTATTACCGTTATTGGTAATTACATCGGTTATACTACTGCCGCTCCCTACAGCTGTAAAGCCGGTAGGCGTTCCTATAGTTGCTGATGCTGTCCATGTAAATGTAGTTAGCGGTTGATTGGCCGTTATACCATAACTCAATGCCTGTTTTGAACAAGTCGCTACCGATGGCGCGCTGTTTACCAAAGGTGTTGGCGTTATGTTAATGGTCATGTTATCCGTCGCAATATTACATGGCGCAGGCACAGTTGAATTGCCCTGAAAAGTTAAGGTTACCGATCCTGCTGCGATTTCTCCTGTTGACGGTGTATAAACTGCATTTAAAGTCGTTCTGTTTGGTGAAAATGTTCCGGCACCACCTGTCCACTGAAACGAAGAATAGGTACCGCTGATAGTTCCAGCCAGGGTAGTTGCCGGAGCGCTTGCGCACACCGTTTGATCGGGGCCGGCGTTTACTACCGGTGCCAGCGAGAAGGTAATTTTCTGTACTGCAAAAGCGCTTCCGCAGGTATTGGTGTTCGAAACAGATACGGTATAAGTATCAATGCTGTTAAATGTTATCTGTGGGTATTCGCTATTTTTTGTTGTTCCCCCGGCAAAGGAATAAGTACCACCGGCTGCAGCGGTAACGTTCCAGGTATAAGTATTAGCCTGTTGAACAGTAGTACCGCTAAAGGTAGTTTTGGTTGTAGTTGCGGTATTACTAAAAGTTAAAGTCTGTCCGCTGCCGCAAAGCGTTAAAGCCGCCGACATGGTAACTTTTGGCGTACCGTCAATAATAATCGTTTTCGATGTGTTTATAGTACCGCAACCTGAAACCACTCCTAATGTTACCGTATACGTTCCAGCCGTTGGAAACACCATTTGTGGTGTTTGACTGGTTGAGCTGGTACCGCCGGTATAAGTAACTGCTCCGGGGCCGGTTGCCGACCATGTATAAGTGGCAACACTACAAACGTTGCTTACTACCGATGTATTTACAGGCGTTACCGTTGTGCCTGCGCAAGCCTCGGCAGCAATAGTAAATGAGGGTACTGGCGGTTTTTCAAAACAAATAGTTTGAGTATAATCTGCAGCCTGACAACCTATGCCACTGGCAGGAAGTTCCGAATGAAGTGTTAGCGTATGGTTACCTGGTGTGGTACCGGCCGGAAATACAAATGAAACACCAATTAATACTCCCTGATAACCTGTTACAGAAACGCCATCCAAAGTCCAGTCGTACAATTGACCCGGGTTAGCGGCACAGGTACTGGTGGTAGCGTTCGGATCGGGCCCTGGTTGAGACGTATTCGGAATAGTTAATGCTGTTCCGGAACAAGCAATTGCAGGAGCGCTGAAACTGGTAAGAGGCGTTATTAAAACTTTTGCAGAAATTCCCGGAGGTGATGATGTCTGACTGCAATAAGGGCTAACTGCCTGATTTTGTACATAAAATGAGTTGGCCACACCATTTCCGGTTTGACCGCATGATGGCAGCGTAAAAGTGTGCGATAAAACACCACCAAGAGCAGCAATCTGACACTCTGTATAAGTGGTAGACGTACCGTCACCCCAGCTTACGGTGTAGGTATCACCTGGATAATTCGCTGAAATACCTGATGCACCCGTGGTTGATATAGTATAAGATAAGGTACCCTTGCCGTTTGTTAAACAAACAAAACCGTTACCGGCAGAGCCAAAGTTATTCTGAATGATGTTGTTAATCAGCTGATAACCCTTTGTAGCCACGTTACCGCTTCCATCAACATTTTTTACCGATATGGTGTAATTAGATTGACTGGCCGTAAATGTATAACCAGTTGTTGGAATGGAAATATTACTACCTTCACCCGCCTGTGATCCTTCGTTAAAGAAGCTGGCAGTTGTAGTACCTGTACTTGAAGTATTTTTTATGGAAAATGTCGCACCAGCTATACCAGTACAACGCCCAAAAACATTTGGATCCGTTCCGATTAGTGTTGAACTTACTGATGCTGTTACTCCCGTATTACTGGTATTAATAGTAAACGCCGCAGAAACATTGCTGGTTACCGCCGGGCTGGTAGATTGAACTTCAACCCTATAGCCTGTGCCTGCCGGCGTGCCGGTAGGGATTGTAGCATTGATGTAGCCGGCGTAAAACCCGGCAGAACTTCCTATAAGGGTACCCGGGGAGAAACTACCTGAGGCGTTAGACAAGTAAACATTGTAAGTATTGGTTTGGGTAATACAACCTCCCGAATTGTTGACATTAATTGGAACCTCAATAGATGATCCCTGTCCGTATGGGCCTGGGTCAACGGCACCAACGGTTATAGTTTGCCCAAATACCCCCTGAAAAATAAATAAGGTGAATAGGGCTAAGAGAAATAATCGTTTAGTAGATGTTTTGTTCATCAATATTTCCGTTTAAAAAAATTAGGTAGTGCCTGATCAGTGCTTTGTCTTTCAGTCTAAAAAACCCACTTTCCATAATCAGATTCTTGCGACTGCAAAACGAACACAGCCCTTTTACGGTAACCGAAAAATTTAGTTTCAAGTTAACCCGATAACTTTATCCACATTTTGTACAGCTTAACAAATAGGAAACAAAAAATGTCAATTATTTAATTATCAATAGATTACATAATTGAAAAATCAAAAAACATTATCCAAAAATTAAAAAATGTTGATTTTTTATTCTCTACAAATCTTTATTATGGGAGCCAAAACGCCCGGTATTCTTCCCAAAAAACAGACAGGCATGTCATCATCGAGACAAAAAAGGGCGACAAAAAAAGCCCTGATTTGAGCTGATTATTTGATATAAACCAGGTGCAAAGTGCTACCTCTAAAAATACAAAGAGCGGGAGGGCTCCCGCTACTTTGTGACCAATTGTATGTGAGAAGAGAAATTCTTAGCGACTGTTTCAGTCGTTTAATATTAGTTCTTTTTTAAAACGATATAACCGTAAGGCTGTATAGTCAGTTGGTTTGAAAAAGTAATATTTGCGTTGGTAAAACCATTAATCCAGGTGGTATTTTGCAATGCTGCCGGTACAGAATAATTAACGGTATTGTTGGTTGCATTAATCAAAACCAGTACATCATCAGTACCCGATGTTTTTTCAAAAGCAATAATGTTAGCATCATTATAAACCGCCAATGTGCCTGTTTTTATGGCCTCATGTGCTGATCTGAAAGCGATTATTTGCTTATAAGCAGCTACCATATCAGGATTTGCAGTATAATCAACCGGTACATTTGTAAAAAAGTTAATGGCATTTGGATAGCCAACTTCCTGGCTGTCATAAATTAATGGCACACCATCTAAATAAGCGGCTATAACAAAAGCGGCTAATGCGCCTTGTTTACCATTATACTCGGTTATGGTGCTGCCATCTGATGAGGCATCATCATGGTTAGTAATATACCTAAGCTTAATTCCGTGCGACGGTAACGAAGCAATTTCGGCGTTATTAGTAGTAAATATTGAACTTGGGCTTTGTGTACCTGCAAATACGCCTTTTATAGTGCTATAAAAGCTAAACGCGTAGCCCATTTGAAAACCATCTGTAATTTCAGATCCATTGGTACCTTCAGCCAAAAAAATAAGCTTATGGTTTTTTATATTATTAAGTGTATCAATGGCTTGCGTCCAAAAGTCATCAGGTATTGCATCGGCATAATCGCAACGGAAGCCGTCCATATTGGCGGTTAACACCCAGTATTTCATTGCTCTTATCATAGCAGTACGCATGGCGGTGCTATTATAGTTTAAGGCAGCAACATCGGTAAAATTGGTATTTGGCGGACTGATAATATTACCCGAACCATCTTGCTTATACCATGATTTATTTGCAATCCAAGCATTATCCCAGGAGGTATGATCGGCCACCCAATCGAATATTACCGCCATATTGCGGCTGTGTGCCAGTGCCACTAAATTCCGCAGATCGGTCAGTGTGCCAAAATTGGCATTGACACCATTATAGTCCTTAACGGCATAAGGCGATCCTACAGCTTTCAATACACCAATGGGATAAGTAGGCATCAACCAAATTACGTTGATTCCCAAAGCTTTGATAGAATCCAGTCTGGATATTACACCCTGAAAATTTGCAGGAGTATAGGTCTGCATATTCACTTCGTACATAATAATATCCTTAGTAACAGGTACGCCGGTATAAGGCGTACCATATTGTGCCGGATCTTTATAGGTACCGGTAGTATCTGTTGTTATTGGAGGAGGCGTTGTTGGAATTGGGGTATTGTGACTTTTACTGCAACCTGTTCCGAAAAGACCAGCCAGCATGATAATAAGTAAACTGTTCATTTTTGTTTTTAAATTGATTTTTTTCATACTCACCATTCTTACTAGTAGTTTAATTGAATTTTACCCTGATCGTTAGTTATGGTAATACATTTTACCGGATTGCTTTCTGCCTGATAGGCGCTTCCTTGTGGGTCGGTATTGGCCGCTGCGCCCAAAAACGAAAATGAACTTTGTTCCAGCTTTAACGGGCTACCATTTAGTTTTACTGCAGCAGTTTGATCAAAGCCGTGCAGCATTACTTTTATAAACCTGAAATGTGATTTATAAGATCCTTCGGCAGCGTTAAAAGTTATGCTGTTATTTTGAGGGTTTAAGCTGATGGTACGTTTGTAAAAATCGCCTTTCTGGTAATTAAAACTTTTGCCGTCATCTTCATAATAAACCAAACTATTGGCTGTATCGCCATTGTAAATATGTACCGTAAGCGTATCGGTTGGCTGCTCTGCGGTTGACTGTATTAACGACTGCATTGGAATAATACTGCCGCCTTTTACATAAACGGGCAATTTATTAATGTTTAGGTCGATAGTTTTAGCGGTGCCTCCCTCCTCTTTGGCGCCGGTATATAATTCATACCAGGTGCCTTTGGGGAAATAAACCTTGCCATAATCTTTGGTACTCTCAAACGGGGCAATCATAAAGGCATCGCCAAACTCAAACTGATTCTGATAAGCAACATCCATCACCTTTGGGTCAAACGTATAATCAATAGCCAGCGAACGCATTACCGGCATACCATTTTGGGTGGCATTATAAAATGTTGAATAGATGTATGGCAGCATTTGATAACGCAAACTGATATAATTACGCACAATATCCAGCGCATCTTCGCCAAAGGTCCACGGTTCGGCCGCTTTACTGTTTAGCGCGGTGTGATTTCTGTAATAAGGGATAAAAGCACCCAGTTCCATCCACCTGATATATAAATTAGTGGTAGGGTTACCCGTAAAACCACCAATATCCATACCTGTAAAAGCCACGCCGCTAACACCCAGGCTATTCAATAATCTTACACCTTGCAGCATATGATCATCCTCTGCCCTGTTATCGCCCGTCCACAGTGCCGAATAGCGTTGCAACCCTGCATATCCTGAACGCGATAAAACAAACGGACGTTCTTTAAAGTGTTCCACCGCACCTTCATAACTTGAACGGGCCATTTGCAAACCATAAACGTTGTGAGCCTGTAGCATACTGGTTAAATGTCCATCGTAATTAAACAACACATTATCAGGCGCTTTTTGGCCCCAGGTAGAAAACTCGTTCATATCGTTCCAGATACCGCTCACGCCTGATTCGGCAAAGAACTTAACCTGTTTGCGCCACCACTCGCGTCCTTTTGGATTGGTAAAATCGGTAAAATTGCACCAGCCCGGCCAAACTTGTCCAGTATAATACTGTCCGTCGGGATATTTGATATACACGTCGTCCTTTAAACCGCTCTCATATGCCGCTGCACCTTTTTCAACCTTAATGCCGGGGTCAACAATAACGGTGGTTTTAAAACCAAGCTTGTTCAGTTCGGCATTCATCCCGGCAGGATCCGGAAAGCGGCCCTTGTTCCAGGTAAACAGCTGATATTTATCCATGTAATGAATATCCAGCGTTATGCCATCAGCAGGAATACGCTTCTCCCTTAAAGTATGGGCAATACGCATTACTTCATCCGCCGGGTAATAACTATACCTGTTTTGTTGATAGCCTAGTGCCCATATAGGCGGCATTGGCATACGGCCCGTTAGCCATGTATAGGATGCAATAATATCCGCCACCTTTTTATGGTAAATAAAGTAATAATTCATTTCGCCGCCGCGAGCGCCAAATGAAGAAAAACGATTATTGCTTGCACCAAAATTAAAGTCAGACTGGTAAGTATTATCTAAAAATATACCGTAGTTTAATTGATGATGTATCCCTATATAAAACGGAATAGTTGAATAAAGCGGATCCTGACTAATGCTATAGCCATAAACATCAGAATTCCAGTTGGTATAACCATTGCCTTTCCTGTCAAGGTTGCCCGTTTTTTCACCTAAACCAATAAAATGTTCGTCATCCTGCATCTTCTTATAAGTAGTTACAGCCTGCTCAACCCATGTGGTGGTTAAACCTTGTTCGTCCTCATTTATCAGCTTACCATCGGTAGTATAAAAAACAACTGCAAAAGGTTTTTTGTGAATAATCGCCTTAAGAGAATCGGTTACTATGTCAACTTCATCATCAGTTTCGTTTATCTGAACTTTTGGAGATAGAGGCTGGCCAACCACTGCGTATGAAAAATCGGCCTTTAAGGGCTGTTTGTCAATTCGCACCCTTATTACTGATGGCGTATACACGTCAACTTCGGCAAAGGCATTGGTTGTTTTTATAGTTACTTTTTGTTGATCAATTTTAACAGCAGTTACTGTTCCAACATTTGTTACCGGGCTTTGCTGGCAATAGGCCGCCTTAACTGTAAATAAACAAAGCAAGGGAACAAGAACAGAATATTTTTTTTTCATTTGGGATAGTCATCAAAACAGCCGGCAGGTAAAATTGCCGGCTGTTCTTTTAAATTAATTTTGAACTACTGTATAGGTATAACCTTTTTGTTTTGATTGTGTCATATCAATAGTTACAGTATAATTACCTGCATTATTGATGGTAATTGCACCAGGATCATTAAAAATAAGTGTTCCGGTAAGCGCGTTGGCATCAGACGGACCATAGTTAATATCCCAGGCATTGTTTGCTCTGAATTTTAATGCTCCCGGCACAAGTGCCACTGTAACGGCCCACAAGCCCGTTGTCGCGTTATAAGTCATTGGTGTTGAAGCATTCCAGCCTTGAGGTGTTGCTGTACCGATAACACCGAATGTGCTAATGTATGTTGCTGAGTAAGTTAACTTGGTAACATCAGCATCAAGCAAGTACACACCGGCATTATTATAAACTATACCACCTGCATTGCCATTGGTTGTTAAGGTACCGTTTCCGCCATCGCCATAATTAATGTGGCTATAATCAGGGGCCGATGTAAACTTAAAGTTACCCGCTGCGCTAAAATTAATATAACCTTCGTAAGCAGTTGGATCATTCAAAGTAGCCGGGATAGTAGGTGCCGCAGCAGGTGCATAACCTTCGTAAGATCCTGGCAACCATAACTGGTTAAGTTGCAGCGTTGTTAAGGCTATTTTAACCGGGGCCGAATAAACGGTATCAGTACCGTATATGGCCGAACCAACTCTTATCTCAACAGTTGCCTGTGTATTAGGTGCAAGATTTAAACCAGCCAGCAACTTGCTGTTAAAAGTACCATAGCTTAAAGAAAGTGAGGTAGTGTTATTGATGTTTCCTAAGTTTACATAAGTTTTAAAGTTTTTCCCTACAGAATCAACTTCCACAAAATAACTAACTACTGCCGATACGCCGTAATCGGGCTGTGCCCATTTGACATTTAATAATTGCGCTGTATCAGCCACGGTAACAGCAATGGCTGTTCCGTCGGTCGGTGATGATATTACCGGTGCTTTGATATTGGCGGCAACTGTTATTTTCTGCTCTTTTTTGCAGGCAGATAAGGCTGCAGCCGCCATTAGTATGATAAATATTTTTTTCATGATTGTGATCTTTAATAACCAGGATTTTGAACTAGGTTAGGGTTGTTTTGCCTGTCTGATGCAGGTATCGGGAAGATGTTTAAGTGAGCATCTGTTGCTGTTCCGGCTTGAACGTTACCTTTAAAGTCCCATAAATAGGTACCGCCAGTAAACAGGCCGAATCTGATCAAATCTGTTCTTCTGAAACCTTCCCAGTATAATTCGCGACCGCGCTCATCAATCATAAAATTCAGATCTAACTGTGCTGAAGTGATATCGCCCGCACTGCCTCCGTAAGCCCGCTCTCTGATCTGGTTTACCAGTGAAAGCGCTGTGTTAGCATCGCCTCCGGTACCGCCGCGCAATACCGCTTCTGCGTAATTCAGGTAAACTTCTGAAAGTCTGAACAGTGGATAATCTGTATCAACAAAGGTGTTGTTTGATCCTGGCGCACCTGTTGAGGTAACGTTTTTAAATTTGGCGCATAAATAACCTTGTGTAAAAACAGTTGGTGAGCTAATTGGACCAAGGGTCTGTCCTGACGTATAAAAAATAGCCCTTTTGTCTGTATTTCCAGATGCATCAGGGAACACACGGGCAACAAACGTATTAGTCAAGCGGTTACCTGCCCAGCCGCCTGATGCAATACCGAATTCATTGGTAGCATCTTCAGAACCACCAACAGCAGCGTGAATAACAAATGTCATATCACCATAACTTTCGGTATTTGTTCCGTCCTCCGCTATTGGCAATATCATCTCATCGTGGTAGCCATTGTTATCTGCCAAAAACAAATTCTGATAGCTTGGATGCAAAGTAAATTTGCCCGAATTGATAACATCATTGCTATAGGTAATACAATCGGTATACCGTGCTGCACCTGTAAATACTTGTGCATTTAAATACATGCGGCTTAATAACGACCAATCGGCAGCTCTGTCAATTCTTGCATATTCGTTAGTTCCCGGATCTGCCAGCGTAGGCTGAATAGCAATCAGTTCTGATTCGATATATTTAAATAAATCAGCTCTTGATATTTGTTTAGGTATAAAGGTACCCGGCAAATCGGCCTCGGTTGCAAAAGGCACGTTACCGTACATATCCATAGCACATTCGTAAAAATACGCTCTTAAAAAACGTGCTTCTGCTACATATTGTGTTACATCGTTCTTTTCAGAACCCGATAATGATCCCAGTTTTGCATTTACATCTCTGATGTATTCATTGCAATACGCAATGTTTACAAATATCCTGTCGTACATTAACCCTACATAAAGGTTTTGGTCAGACCAGATACCACCGTGGTATTCAACTAAACCACCATCGCCCCAGGCATTGATACATTCATCAGTAGTTACTTCTTCTGCTGCCCAATATTCGCGCAAAAAGCAAGCTGTTCCCTGATCTGCTGCTTGTATATCAGGCGCAGTAAAATTTATATTCTGACCAGATATAGCCAGCGAAGCGTACAACTTTGCCAAACCCTCTTTATAGGATAGCGGCGTGCTGTAAACGTTTGCCGAAGTTGATACCAATGGATCAATTGGCACGGTATCGAGCTTTTTTGTGCAAGAGCAAGCAAGCATGGTAATCATGGCTGCCTGAATTGAAAATATTTTATATGATTTCATGATAATTCAATTAAAAGTTTGCGTTTAAACCTAGTTGATAAATACGCGGTCTCGGAAAGAAATTGTTATCCAAACCGCCTGCTATTTCCGGATCTAAACCTTTGTAAGGGGTAATAACAAACACATTTTGCACGCCTGCGTTAACACGTAGTTTCAGTTTGTTTTTAAAGTATGTTGGGAAAGTATAGCCCAGGTTCATATTATCCATTCTGAAAAAAGAAGCATTCTGAATGTAGTAATCCGATTGATTGGTCATCAATGGTTGATTTACAAATTGTGTTAAGCTTGCTGCTGTTGTTTGGTTTTGTAAGTAACCTAATGATGAATGAACACCAAAATAAGTGCTGTTTGCTGCTACGTTGTTGTAATCATAATTGCCTAAGCTCACTCTTCCCGAAAAGCTGAAATCAAATCTTTTATAACTAACATCAGAGTTAATGCCCATAGTTACTGTAGGATCAGGGCTTTTGTCAAAATACATATCGGCACTATTGATCACGCCATCATGGTTACGATCTACATAGCCATCTTCAATCGGCTGTCCGTTTTTGTTGTATATCTGTTGAAAAACATAATATGAGTTAACAGGCAAGCCTACTGTATTGTATTGTATATCTCCTGATGTTGTACCGGCTATACCTGAGTTAGGATTTACCTGAACATAGCCCGGCTGGTTAGAACCTACCAGGTTCAGAATTTTATTTTTGTTAAAGCTTACGTTGTAACCTAATTTCCAATGCCAGTTTGTTTCGTCAATAATGATGGCGTTTAAAGCTAACTCAATACCTTTATTTTCCATACTACCAACGTTTTCAAGCACTTGCGATCCAAAATTAGTTAATACTGGTACCGTAACGGTGTTAAGCAGGTTGGATGTTTTTTTGTAATAACCATCAACACTACCTGTTAAGCGGTTATTAAAGAAACCAAAGTCGATACCAATGTTGCTGGTAGTGGTTGATTCCCATTTTATACCCGCGTCATAAGGATTTGGACGCAAAGTGTAGTAAAACTGATTTCCGAATTGGTATCTTGAAGAGGCATCACTCTGTAAAAATACCGCCTGGTAAGGATAGTTATTGTTACCTGTCAAATCCTGCTGACCAGTAGTACCATAACCCAAACGCACTTTAAGGGTAGAGAACGTTGTATTGCCTTTCATGAAGTCTTCATTCAAAACCTTCCATGAAAAAGCACCTGCCGGGAACACACCAAAACGGTACTGAGGTCCAAACCTTGAGGTTCCGTCGTCCCTTATGGTAAAGGTTAGTTCGTATCTGTCTTTGAAAGTGTAATTGGCTCTGCCAAAAAATGAGATTAATTTATAATCTGTTTTGTAAGGGAAAGATTTAATATCTGTTTCGGCGTAGTCAGCATTTACAGAGTTGCCGTAAGTGTAAAAATCAGAGAAAGAATAACCACCAGTTACATCAATTGTACTGGCAATTGACTTCAAATTCCTTTTATAGTTCAGGAAAAACTCGGCCAATGCATTGTGATTACCAGTGTTATAAGTATCTTTTTGACCGCCCAATGCTATTGGCAACGAAACCCATGGGGTGTTGTTCAATACGTCATTCAGTCCAAAAGTATATTCGTAATCATAACCCAGGTTCAAATTGGCCCTCAATCCCTCAATACCAGGAATTTTGTAATCAAACTGAATATTGCCTATGCTTCTTCTGCTGGTTGATTTATTGTCGGTTTCGTCCAAACGAGCTACGGGGTTGGCTGTAGCCAATGTAACAGGCGGCCCGTTAATATCGGCTATGCCGCCGGTTGTCCATGTGGTATACCCTCTGTAGGCTGTATTGCCATTGTAAACCGGCTGGGTAGGGTCATAGTTTACCGCGCTGCCTATAGCCGCCTGATCTGCAAAGTTATTAGGGTTATATAAGCCCTTTAAGTTTACATGAACATTTAACGTATTATGAAAAAAGCTTGGATCTAAGTTGATACCCAATGTAGTACGCTGATAGTTATAGGTTTTTAAAATACCATCAGCATCATCATAGCCTACAGACACGCGATAAGGCATGTTTTTAGCGGTGCCTGCGATGCTCAGGTTTTGATCGTTACCAAAAGCATTTTGGTAAATCTGTTTCTGCCAGTCGGTATTAGCGCTACCCAGTAACGAGGTAACCGCTGTATTACCCGGATAAGTTTCATTCACTATAGCACGAAATTGCTGCGCGTTGTATACCGGTACTTCTTTTGGAATTACCGATAACGAAGCTGTTGTATTATAGTTGATGGTGAGTTTTTTAGTACCGCGTTTAGTGGTGATCATGATTACACCGCTTGATCCGCGTGAACCAAAGATTGCGGTTGCTGATGCGTCCTTCAAAACGGTGATATTTTCAACATCATCAGGATTGATAGCGGCCAGGATATTGGCACTGCCACCTGGAATTTCGTTGCTCAAAGGAACACCGTCCACAACAATTAGGGGATCGGTACTGGCGTTTAATGAAGTGGTACCGCGTATGCGGATGGTTGATGTATTACCAGGCGCACCAGAATTTGAAGTAATAGTAACACCTGCCAATTTACCAGAAATAGCATCCTGAATGGAGTTAACAGCTCCCTGGTTAAAATCTTTGGAGGTTACTACGTCAATGGCGCCTGTTGCATCGCTCTTTTTAACCGTTCCGTAACCAATAACGGCTACCTGGTTAAGCAAAACCGATGATGATTTGAGTTGAAGGCTGACCGTTAGCGCGCCGGTGATGTTTACCGGTTGCTCCAGTGTTTGATAGCCGATAAAATCTACTACCAGAACGTGTGCACCCAACGGAGCGTTATTTAATTTAAAATAACCGTTAACATCGGCCCCTGCACTTATTGTGGTGCCTCTAACAGTAACGGTTGCGCCGGGAAGGGGGAGGCTGCTTTCGTCAATTATCCGGCCGGTAATTGTGCCTGTTTGGGCCATTGCCGCGGCAGACAGACAAATAAAAAGCAACAGAAAAATGTACCTGAAAAAGTAAATCTGTTTCATTAATTTATTGGTTTAAAATTGGTTTATAAATGAATTTGATTGGTTACCAAATCCGATTCAAAGAAAAGAGGATGAAAAACCAATACCAATAGTAAGAAGTGTCAATATAGAAAGTTATTCCAGATTATTAATTACAACTAATTAATAATCAATAACTTATAAAACAGAAAAACAGAGGCAATATAGATTTTTGAATGGATGGAAGCGCGTTTTAAACGGCTTCGATAGCCATTATGTGGTTATCAAACTCATCATTTGCAACAAACGATTTGTTTTTGATGCGGTTTTTATAGGAGTAAATAGTATTAACCGAATAACCCAGCAGTTTGGCAATCCTGTCGTTATCATGTATGCCCATCCGGATGAGGGCAAATATGCGGTGTTCGGTACTTAGTAATTGTCCTTCAGGAATAAGGATTTCATTGTCGCCATTAAACAGGGCATCAAACTTCTGTATAAAATCGGGGAACAGGCGTAAAAAAACCTTATCGAAAGTATGGAACAGCTGATGCCTTTCATCTTCCAGGTTTAACTTTTTAACTGCAGCATGTGCATCTTCGTACCTTTTGCTGCTTAACTTTTTATCCAGCGATGTTTGGAAGCTTTCGAGCTTCTCAATATAAATGGTGTTGATATTAAAGTAATAGCCTATGTATTCGTTTTTAATTTTATTGGCGGTGCTTAAATGTTTGTTTAACTCTTCAAGCTCCCTATTACTTTCTTGCAGGGATATATTGGCTTCCTTTATCAAATTATCGGCAATACGCAGCTTCTTCAGCTGCATAAATATGATGATAGCAAACAACACCACAAAAATTACCAGCACTGTAATGATGGACGAATAAATAATCAGCGATTTTCTTTGCTGTTCCACAGCCGTCATCCGTTGTGCTTCTATAATCGGTAATATACTGCTTATAGTTACCTGCCTGTGTCGTGCACCATAAAAGTTGGCCTCATCAACCGCCTGGTTTATATAGGTATAGGCATTTTTTAAGTCCCCTTTTTTATATAGATAATCTGCAACTTTATAAATGGCAACGGTTTCTTTAGTGGCCGATTGAATGTCTGATATGGCTGCCCGTATCAATAAATCAATCGATTTATCTTTATAACCCTGTTCTTCATAAATAAAACTGAGGCAGCAGGCATTTATGGCAAATTGGTGTGGCGTAAGATTTTTAAGATTGAGCAGTTGGGTATAATTGATAACGCCATCCGGAAAATTGGCTAACCTTAAATCTTTTAGCCCCTTTGATGCCAGGTAAATGTAGGTGCCGGGTTGGCTTAATGTCAATGCCGAATCAACACACATAATGCCTTTGGGATTATAAATAGCCGAATAATCGCCATTACGATCAAAATCCGACCAATCGAAATAGCTTCGAGCTTTTAAAAAATAATATTCGACCTTATTGGAATCAGAAAGTAAACTAATATCAATACTATTCAGTTTTTCAATAGTTTCTTTAAACATCCCCGACGAAATAAGGGTAAAACTCACTTGCATTTTAGCGGACGCCAGCAGTGCGGGATCGTGCAGTTGGGTAGCGGTTAGTTCCAGCTTTTTGGCGTAGTTATAAGCAGAGTCGTAACTGAAGTTTTTATATTCGTTAAACAACAAGTCATATAAACCGTATTTCTGCCGCAGGTCTTTAACCCGGTTTAGTTTTTTATTTAAGCCCTCTATCCTGTCCTGTTTTTGTTTTACAAATACATCCTTATCCGCTAAAACGCTGTTTAATTTATTGAGCAGGCTATCTGTAGATGTTTGGGCATAACTAAAATGCACCGCACAGAAAAACAGACAGAATAGAATATAAAATAGGGACTTCATTTATAGTTGGATACCTTAAAGATATAAAAAACTTTCAAAGTTATATCTCCACAGTAAAAGACCAAGGCATTCAGGGTAAAAATATTTCGTTTTTTTTCTCACTAAATACAATCACAAAAAACACTGTTTCGCATTTCAACCATCCTGAGACTTATATTTCTATTTTCTTGCAATAATTATTTTTTACTGTACCTTTACCTTAAGCCTATATACGTTATTCATTTACAACCTATTAACCTAAGGCCTCCCCCTCTTTAATACCAGCTTATTTCCGCTGCATAGTCCATTTTTTTATCAATCACAAAACCCATGAAAAAATCATTGCTAACCATCCTAACCTGTTTATTAATTATCAAAGGGTTGTATGCCCAGGATTGCCTGCATTATTTGTATCTGCAAAAAGACAAGACCATTGAAATGACGGGCTATAACAAAAAAGGTGATGTTATTTCAAAAACCTCTGCAAAAGTTATTGATGTAAAAACAGCAGGAGGAACAACCACCGCAAATGTGGTAACTGATATATTTGATAAAAACGGAAAACCATTGGGAACAACAAATATGGATTACAAATGCGACGGCAGCAGTGTAAGTGTACAAATGCATTTTAACGATGACAAAACGCAAGGCAAACCCGCTGGCATGAATATTAATGTGACCGGCAATATGACTGAACAATACCCTGCGGATATGAAAGTAGGCGATCATTTAAAAGACTACTCCTCACAAGTACAAATGATTCACGGCACTACGGCCACTGTTAAAGTTACCGACAGAATTGTTGAGGCTAAAGAAAGCCTTACCACTCCGGCAGGCACCTGGGAGTGTTTCAGAATAAGCTACAAATCAACAGTAACCACCAGTTTTGAAAAAAGCAATTCAGATACGGTAAATAAATTCAATGCTGTTTTCAATAAGCTGGGTATTAAACCGCCATCATCAACCAACGAAACCACTGTTTGGTACGTACCCGGTTTTGCACTTATTAAAATCCTAACTAAAAACGGGTATATTGAAATAACTGGCATTAAATAAAGATACCTGTTATCGTCCTGCGGCCCAGAAAATAGCGTTGGTGAAAATTTTACCGTAAACCGGATTATTAAAAAGAGCAGGCGAATGTCCCATAAATATATAGATATTCCTGGCTTTAACGTGCTCATTTGTCCAGACTACTGGGTGATCGCCCATTTTTATGTCGCCTTGTGGCTGATAGCTTGATTCATTAACGCTGGCAATAACATGCACATTGGGGCGCGGGCTCTTATTGTAGGTATACCATTCTTCATTTTCGATAGTGAAAGACGCAGGTATACCTTTCATAACCGGATTACTGGCATCCTCCACATTAACAGTTGCAGTGGCAAAGGTGGCTATATAATTTTTAAAGGTGATATCGCCCATAAACGTCGAAAACCATTGCCACATGGGATAGCCGTCAAACTCACCCAAAAGTGTAGCGTGATGGAAACCTATCCACCCGCCTTCGCCGCGTTCAATATAATTTTGAAATGCTTTTACGGCTTTATCAGTCCAGGCATAGGGAGCATAATCCAATTGGATAAATAACCGGTAGTTGCTCAAAAAAGCGCTGTCTATTTTGTCCGTATTTTGAATATAGTCGATGGTAAATCCGCTATCGGCGGCCAGTTTGTCTAACCAAATTTTTGCCCTTTTTGAATACTCAATATGGTGTCCACCGTTTTCATATAGCGCCAGCACTTTAAAATGCGTTGACGAACCCTGCGCAATCACATTGCTGCATATAAAAATACCCGTCAGGGCAAGAAGAACCAGTTTTTTCATTGGAGATGTTTAACAATCCCCCGAAAATAGAACAATATTTGGTTATGCCAAAGCGGTGGGGTGCAATATAAATTGTCATGCGTATACACCAGACATTCCGATGGAACGTGAAATTTGTTATTGAATATTTTTTCTACCCACCAGTCGTCCTTACAGGACGATCAACTCAATTTTCGTCCTGTAAGGACGACTGGTGGGTAGGCTGTATAATGTCTTTATTATTTTGATCGCTTTGGCCATTTCCAATCCCGTATTTCGGGCATGTCGATACCATTTTTTTTGATGTAGATACTGTGCTCAATTAATTTATCCTTTAATTCCTGCTTCAGATATGCCGTTGTATCGCCCAATTGTGGCAATCGGTCTATCACATCGAGAGTAAGATTAAAACGATCCATTTCGTTCAGCACGGTCATGTCAAACGGCGTAGTAATTGTTCCCTCTTCTTTATAACCCCGTACATGAATATTGCTATGATTAGTGCGTTTATAAGTAAGCCGGTGAATTAGCCATGGATAAGCATGAAAAGCAAATATTACAGGCTTATCTTTGGTAAACAGCGAATCAAAATCACGGTCGTTTAAGCCATGAGGATGCTCGGTTTCCGGCTGTAGCTTCATCAGATCTACCACGTTTACAACACGTATTTTTAAATTGGGTAGTTTTTCTCTTAAAATTGATACAGCGGCCAGGGTTTCTAAAGTAGGTACATCGCCTGCACAAGCCATCACCACATCGGGTTCTACACCGGCATCATTGCCGGCCCAATTCCATATACCAATGCCTTTGGTGCAATGAACCGTTGCTTCATCAATACTTAGCCACTGCGGCGATGGGTGTTTGCCCGCCACAACCACATTTACATAATGCCTGCTCCTTAAACAATGATCCATTACCGATAAAAGGCAATTAGCATCAGGCGGAAGATAAACTCGTACCACAGATGCCTTTTTATTGACCACATGATCTATAAACCCCGGGTCCTGATGGGTAAATCCATTATGATCCTGCCGCCATACATGCGATGCCAGCAGGATATTTAACGAAGCAATTTTTCGTCGCCATGGCAAACCGGCAGTTACTTTAAGCCATTTGGCATGCTGGTTAAACATAGAATCAATAATATGGATAAAGGCCTCATAGCAATTAAACAAACCATGCCTGCCGGTAAGCAGATATCCCTCCAGCCATCCTTCGCATTGATGCTCGCTCAGCATTTCAATTACACGGCCGTCAGCTTTTAAAAATTCGTCTGTATCTAATACCTCCGCCTGCCATTGCCGGTTGGTAACTTCAAATACCGCATTCAATTTATTTGAAAGTGTTTCATCAGGACCGAATAATCTGAAATTTCGGGTTTCCAGATTCATTTTAACAATGTCTCTGATAAATGCACCCAAAACAAGTGTGTCTCCCGGTCCGGTTTGCCCCCTGTCTTTTAATTTCAATCCATAATCAGCAAAATCGGGCATGCGAAGCTCTTTTAGTAATAGGCCGCCGTTGGCATGCGGGTTTGCGCCCATTCTGCGCAGCCCTTGGGGAGCCAGATCCGCCAGTTCGGGTATCAGACGTCCCTCCTTATCAAAAAGCTCATGGGGCTTATAACTCTTCAGCCATTCTTCCAGCTGTTTTAAATGTTCGGGGTTAGTGGCCGGATCGGTTATGGGAACCTGGTGCGCCCTAAAAGTTCCCTCAATGGGCAAACCGTCAACAAATTTTGGGCCCGTCCACCCTTTTGGGCTTTTTAAAATGATCATTGGCCAGCAAGGTCTTCCTGCATCTTTATTTTCGGCCGCATTGATTTTTATCGTTTTAATTTCGGCAATAACCTTATCCAATAGCTGGGCCATTTCGGCATGCATCTTCATGGGGTCGTCGCCCTCGATTAAATAAGGGTTCCATCCGTAGCCTTTGAATAAACTTTCCAGTTCATCATCCCCTATTCTTGCCAATACGGTTGGGTTTGCAATTTTGTAGCCATTAAGATGGAGGATGGGTAGCACCACCCCATCAGTTACCGGATTTAGGAATTTATTTGAATGCCATGCCGTAGCCAAAGGACCTGTTTCTGCTTCGCCATCGCCAACAATGCATGATACGATCAGGTCTGGATTATCAAACACTGCTCCAAATGCATGACTTAAGGAATATCCTAATTCACCACCTTCATGTATCGACCCTGGGCATTCGGGCGAAACATGGCTGGGGATACCTCCAGGAAAAGAAAATTGAGTAAATAGCTTTTTCAGGCCCTCTTCATTTTGGCCAATATGGGGATAAACCTCACTGTAAGTGCCCTCCAGATAAGTATTGCTTACCAATGCTGGGCCTCCATGTCCGGGACCTGAAATATAGATCATATCCAGATCATACTTTTTTATGATGCGGTTGAGGTGTACGTAAATGAAATTTTGCCCCGGGGTAGTACCCCAATGGCCCAATAGCATCTTTTTAATATGATCAGGTTTTAAGGGCTTTTTTAAAAGCGGGTTATCAAACAAATAAATTTGCCCCACAGAAAGATAATTTGCCGCGCGCCAATAGGCATTTATCTTGTTTAAGAGCTCCTCGTAAGGATCGCCTTTTACTATTCCAGTATGTTTTGTTTCCATATTTAATAGATGATTGATAAATCGATATCGTTTTATTGTATTTATTTTATACACCGGTAGCTCTGGCAATGATCAATTAAAGCAGAATATGGTGCGGATAAGGCTAATAGCATAATCACATTAAAGCATAATTGTGCTATAGGTTAACAGAAGGAATGGAAAAGTGTTGGATTTATTTACAAATCTTTTGGGGCATCGTCTCTTGAAGTTAAAACGCCATCTTTTATGGCTTTCATAAAGTCGGCATAGTCTTTTTCGGTTTGATCGGCATAAAGTGCCGAGAATTTGCATATGGCGTTTGCAAATACTTCGCCCTTGCCTATGTAGCCGCAGATTAATGCCCCCTGCCCGGTTTTACAATGTGCCCGGGCCAAAATATTTCCGCAAATAGTGGCGTATCCTCCAAGCATCGTCTTATTAAACTCTTCAATACTGGGTGACATCTTTTTATCTCTCAATTGACGTAAGTAGAAACATCTTCCGGTGTGATCTTTTGCCCAACCCAGAAATACATCGCTAGCCGACTGTATTAACCGCTGCCCCTGCACAACCCTTTCTCCCGAATGTTGAAATTTACTTTTGCCGGTAAACGGTTCCAAAACTGATTGACCGGCTTCTTTTACTTGCAAAAAAAGCGGCTCTTTATTATCATTCATTAATAAAACCACCATGCATCGTGTTCCAACACTGCCAACGCCAACTACTTTTAGTGCCACATCAACCACTTTATATTGGTCAAGCAATTGCCTGCGGTCATTTTGCAAGGTACTTTTGTAGTCATCCATAAAGGACAAAATGGCTGCCATCTGCTCTTCCACATCGATAGGGTGATAGATCAACGGTGCATGGTCAGTTATTTCGATTTTTCCTAGTGTATTTGCTGTAATTTTATAAAACACCGTATCATGTGTTTGCTCGTTGGCTTTTTTAACGGCCTTGGTTATCAACGCCTTTCCTTCCTTGGTTTTGGCATTTTGTGCTATTTCTTCGAGTGTTAGTTTTGAATACCACAAATCAAGAAAGTTCATTGTTGAGTATTCGTATATTTTTTGCTGATAGGTTTGCATTAGTTGCATAGTAACATCATGCCCGTCGCTCGCGCTATATCCTTTTTCGCGACAGGCCAGTAAAAAACTGGCGGCCAGTCTTTTCAAATCCCATTCCCAGGGGCCGGGGTTGGTTTCGTCAAAATCGTTCATGTCAACAATCAACGTTCGCTCGGGTGTGGCAAACCCGCCAAAATTCATTAAATGACTATCGCCGCAGGCTTGTATATTAACACCGGTTGAAGGCGAACAGGAAAGATCATTTGCCATTAACGATGCTGTACCCCGGTAAAAAGTAAAAGGTGACTTGCCCATACGGAAATGCCTTATAGGAACCAGCTCGGGCAGGCGGCCCTCATTTGACTGGCTGATCATCCGTTCTACAGGCGTTCTTTTTAGCGGAAGATGCAATTTAGCATGAGAGCTACGCGGGGTAATTTCTCTCAGAATCTTGCCTTCGTTGTATTTTTCTTTAAACATAATAGGCTTTCTCCTTCGTTTTCAATTACGTTGAAGTTGCATTTAACTTCTTTTGCTAACCGCTTTATATAGCTTTACATGTTTGGGGCGAGGATTGCTTATGCTGATAAACCGTACCTCATGGTCATAACCAAGCGGCTTAACAAAATGCTGCTCATTCTCATCAAGCTTTATGCCTCTGTTACTTGATGGTTGTTCGTCAGCGGCCTGTGTAGCGCTAATACTTACAATACGGCCTACCTCATAATGTATCAAAATCATTATGAACAGATAAAACATATACTTCGGTTTCATAGCTCTTTAATTTAAATCCGTTTATCATAGCAATTTATGAGCCCCCCTGAACAGTAACCACCTCATACATATTTTTACCGTTTTGCTGAATAGGCTGATAATAAGTATCGCCCACTTTCATATAGGTTACATCGCCTACCTTAACTTCTTTGCCTCCATCCGGCAGGTTTTCAACAACGGCTCCGGCTGTGGGCGCTACAACGGTATATCCTTTTGAAGATTTTTCATAAAATGTACCACCGTAATAATAGTTGGTAGTTTGGTTAACCACTACAGGTTGAGCATTTGTTGGTACTGTTGTTACTACAGCTCCCACCGGTGCGGCTACAACTGTATAACCACCGTTTGAAGGTGCATAAAATACTCCCTGGTCATAGTGATATTGTGCTGCTGCCGCTGCTTGCGCTTGTGCATTCGCATTAGCCACGCTAACAACAATAGCTGTTGTAGCCAGTGCCGCAACAAAAAAGCCCCATGGATGGTAAACCGGGCCCCAAGCATATGGATGGTAAGGGTGATAATAATAAGGATGATAACTATAATAGCTTCTGCCCCCATACACATACGGCGGCCTGCTATAGGCCACATTGTTTCTTCTTACTACGGTATTATTCTGTACAACAGTTCTGTTGTTGTTAACATTTACGTTTACCGTATTGCCGCTGTTAACATTATTGGTTTTGTTATGAACGTTTGTATTATTGTTGCTATTACGGTTGCCATTATTAGCGTTAGTGCGGTTTCCGTTAGTATTATTGTGGGTATTACCCGAAACATTATTCCTGCTGCCCGGGTTAGTGTTGCGGGTGCTTCCTGAAAGATTATTTCGGTTTCTGCCAGCGTTGTTTCTTTGTGCCTGAGTTGAACGGCCAGCCCTTGCACCGCCTCCGCCTCGTCGTAGCTGAGCCAATACTACGGTAACATTACTAAAGAGGAGGATTAACAAAAATATGATTGATTTTTTGCCAATGGATTTTAACTTATGGGTAGTCTTTTTCATTTCACCAATTTTTAAAATGTAAAACACAAAATTCGGGGAGCCATTATTTATTTAATCAAAGTAAAAGGTGTTTTGCCGAATTATTAGTACCTGAGTGGTACACATTGGTTGCACTTTTAAAATTGGAACATCATCTGATGTATTGACGGTAGATCTTTCAAAAAAATACGTTTTCGATAAGTATCAGTGGCCATACAAACGAGCGAATCATTAACAACATTTAATCTTTTTGATAAAACCCTTTAATGTTCGATTTCTTTAAACAATTAATTAATGTTTAATAATAAAGAAAAAAAGCCAGGTCCAACCCCGGACCTGGCCACATCCACTTATGAAAAAGTGTGCATAGTCACCCTAAAACTTTGCACAATACAAATTTTGGAGTTTTTTTGCTGTAATCAAAACATTTATTATTAATTAAAGTAGCAAATTCAAATTTGAAACTCCAAAAATTGCATTTCAATATTATTTCATTGCAAAAACGGTAACATTGGCTCTCCCGCGGGCCGCTCCACGGGTATCATACCAAAAATCTATTCTTCTTATTTTGCGTTCACCAACGCCTCTTAGGTCAATAATGCGGCTTTCGCCGCCCTGGGGTATATCATACAACGTTTCTATATTGTCGGGTGCTCCGTTATCATAAGTTACCACCATTTTCACCAGGCGCAGTGGTGCATCAGTTACTTTTAGCTTAACACTTCTGAAATTATTAAAAGGTCCTTGCACAATAATTCCGTCATGATCGGCTGTAAATTTTGCCTGTGTTGTGCCTATTATTTGCCAGCTTCCTACGGGCGCAGCCTTAGCATATCGTACTTGCTGGGCTATAGCTATTTGGCTTATGGCAAAAATGAACAATAAAATACAAATCGTTTTTTTCATGGTGCTATGAGGTTAAATTTTATCATTATGATTGTTATGCCAATAGGAATTAACAGACACTAAACCGACTGTAAAGTGCCTCAATTTTTATAGACAATTATTTCACAACAGCCAGCCGGGGAGCTTCACTATTGTGCTTTTTTTGGAGCGGTACTAAACACGTGTGCAATGGTTATGAAAAACGTATTACCCTGCAGGCGGTTAACAGCCCCAAGCTCATCAAACCAACGTATACCAAACAGCATGCGCGATTTGGTTAACAGCACATTACTCTCTAAACCCAACGAATAAATATGATCCTGGCCCGGTTCAAAAACGTAAGGGGTATCGCCAATAGGTATTTCATCATTGGTTACTTTAAATTGCATATAATAAACAATGCCGGCCTTAATAATTGATGATGGCACTTTGGTACCGTTAAACGTATACCAGGTTTTCCCTAAACCGCCCTCTGCTGTAAAAATATCGCCGGTTTTTATATCGGTATTCTTTTTATCGCCGTTTATCTCGTACGAGAACAATGAGGAAAAATCAATTGTACCCCTTGGATCAAGGCGAATAGTTGTGCCTGCAGAAAACTCATTGGCCCACATCCCTAAACCGCTGTTGTTGCTGCCCCCGGCCTGATAAGTACCTGTAGGGATGTACAATGAGTAATCAAAAACAAAATCGGCAGCTTTGGTACGCCAGCCCAACTGAACAGGTGCGATATAGGTGTCGCTGTAGGCAAAAGAGCTTTTTGAACTGACTATATTGCCTTGAATAGTGTTTTGGGCAAACGGAAATAACGCTGTTGCTCCCCAGGTACCACCCAATATTTTAAAGTTGCTTACATAGCTGCCGCCTATGGCTGTAAGAAACATGCTGAGATTGGGAGAGTGGTTTGAAATATTTCCACTGGCGTCTTTTAATGACGATGCATCGTAAAAATAAAAGGGAACCAATAGTGTAAAGGTTTCAGGCGGAGCCTGTGATCCGGCATCAAGGCCGGCAGCTCCAAGAAAATGATCGCCTTTTAATTGTGAAAAGCCTTTATTTACACCCATAGCGCCTATAAAGCAGCACGCTATTATTGTGATTGTAATTTTGTTTTTCATAAATCAATTTTCTAATTCTGAGGCAAATAAACACACTTCCTGTAAAAAGAACCTTACTTATCCAATGCTATTGGGTTGCACATTTAAAACTGAAACAATACTAAAAGATTTAAAAAAAGCTGCAGTGTATTTACCTATAAAACTGAAGAGGTTAGTGCTTATCGGTATCCTTCTTTTTAAATATTACCCGCATAACAGGCTTTTTAGCTTTCAATTTAACGGGCAATATCATTAACAAAGTTAACCAGGCCTGTTTAAGTGCCCTTGTAAATTTGTTATAAAAACTCCGTAATGCCATTGTTAATAATCTCCAATATATTCAGTGAATCCCCAGGGACAGGGAACCATATGGTATTAATAAAACGGGGTTGTGGGTGCTAACAATTCTGTATGCATCGGCACATACATTTTTTAACATCAAGTTATAACGGGGCAACGCCGAACGTACCCTCTCACTTTCACATTTTTATTGGTTTATTGGTTTTTAATTCCTTAAAAATATGGACAAAGCAATGCACTTTTTTTCAATTAGTGCTTAATTTGAAGTAAAAACCTGTTGCATTTTTTAATTTAGTACCCATTGAAGGAATGCAACATGCAAATTACGCGCTATGGTTATTCTTCTTTAAAGTGTTAAAATATTCGGAGGGAGAAATGCCGGTGAATTTGATAAATGCCCTGAAAAATGTCGTCCGTGATGTAAAGCCTACCTCCCAGCAAATGCCTTCGAGAGTTAATTTCTTCCAGCCGATATCTTCTATATGATCTTTTAAATATTCAATTCTTTTTAAATTGATAAAATCCTGAAAATGCAGGTTAAATTCACTGCTGATTAAACTGGATAAATGATGAGCAGGTATTTTGGTTTGCTCGGCCAAATTCTTTACTGTTATTCCTTTGTGCAGGTAAGGCTGCTACTGGGTTAATACATCGTCCAGCATTAATAGATATTCATCTTTCTTTTTAGCGCTGAATAGTGGCTTTACAACCATTATTTTATCGTTTATAATCGCTTCTTTAAAATGATAATATTGATTGTCTTCGGCCAGGTCGAGCGTCAACGGTTGGAGGCTATACAGGATATGAGGATTAAACACCAGGAAAAACAGGGTAAGCAACAAAATAAATGACATGGTGGTATCATTTACAAAATCAATACTGATAAAGGTGACATTGATAATTCTTTGAATAAGCAAAGAGCCGAACAGTACAATTAGTGTGATATTAAAAATCTTTACCCAGTTAAGCAGCCTGTAGTTTAAATGTAACGATCGCGGATTGCGCCCTCGCTCAAAATCAATAATATACCAGCTTTGCAAAATGGTGTAAAACAGCCATAACAAACATTTACATATCTCTAAAAAATAGTACATCTGCGCATGGGTAACGTCGATATACCAATTCACGGCGCTATCAGCCAGAGCTCTTTGCAAAGCTTCAGGATTGCGTAAACTCATATTGGTTAAAATGAGCATCACTATAAAAAAGGGTATAAAATGTACCCAGTCGTATTTTCTGAACACGGTTTCGGGTCTGAACACATTACGTATATACAGGAAGCCGCATGGAGCCACCAGGAAAATAAACGATTTGGCTATAATAAACAGAAAGGGGAAATTTGATAATAGTTCTTCAACGTAGCAGAAATTGTAAACCGCGCAGATAGATAAACTGAAAATAAATAAACTTAAGTACACATTTTGTAGAAAGTTTTTGGAGGAGACTAATATGATCGAAACTCCTAAACCAGATAAACCGGTTGAAAAGAAAAAAAAAGGTAAAAATTTGGTTTCCATAAGATGCAGGTTTTAGATGTAGTTATAAGGTGTGGGTTTTATGCAAACGTAATAAGCCGCGCAAGAGGATTGCAGCAATTTAATCAATTGCGTTTAACTGGGGATGGCGACGTTTATAGGTAGATGAGGAAACTGCACAGAATTTACACAAATAAATACTGTATAAATCTTGTACTATATTACGTATAAAAATTAATTAAAAAAACAAATTTTGTAACTAGTTTGTAGCAAATTGTAACTTTTACTTTAAAAAATGCTTAAAATCACTCAAAAATACTATCGTCCGAATGGTAAACTAGCAGAAACGAATATTAATCGGGCACCCGAAAAACTTATCTTCAGGTGCCCGACAGCGTTACAAAAATCCTGGTCGGACTTGATTATTTAGCGGCGGTGGCCACCAGACCATCCTTTATAACCTGTTGTGTAATGGCTTGTTCATAATCCTGCAAAAAACTATCCAACGATGATGGATTATAAGTTTTTGATTGTGCCGACCATATTAATTTCTCATCGGCCACATCATATAAATTTGTTTCCAGATAATAGGTCCTATCCGTGGTGTAATATCCCGGCGAATAAAAAGTACTATAGCCATATCTGTAATAAGTGCCAAAGGTGCCGTAGTAAGCTACACCAACACTTGGATATATCGAAGCTGTACCGGGTACATAGTGGGTATCGGTTTCTTTGTTTTCGAGCGCAACGGTGAAAATACCATCACACCCTGCCTGGCGGATTCCCTTTAATACAGTATCCTTGTTTTTATCGTTCCCACTTGTGTGAAAATCGGGCGGAAACACATCTATACTTTTCACAGTAGCAATGCCTTTGCTGTTAAAGTATTGCGCTAAACCCGTTTCCACTTTTTGTTTAACAACGGTGTTGGCAGTAAGAACCGTAATAAAAACCTTTTTATAGGAAACCGTAGTTACGCCCGGTGCCTTGTACGAACCCGTGATATAGGTTGACGTACCGCATGCTGCAATAAGTAGAACAGATAACAGCATTAAGTTTTTGTACATTGATTTTTTCATGATAATGAAGTTTTAATAAGGTTGATTATGTTATTTAATTAATAGTCAACCATTCTACAGTTTTTTTGTTTGCCGTCAATTATCGTTAATCGGGCAGTTGTTGCATTTTTTTTAACTGGCTTCAATTTGGCACATGCATCTACCTAAACCAGCTGCTTCCAAAAACCACATAATAAGCCCAGGTTTCGGGGCCACGGGCAATATCCATCCCCATTCTTAATTTAAATTTACGGGCAATAAGATAGCGGAAGCCTGTACCGTAACTATACACCAATGGATTGGCGAACATATCGCTCCACTTATCATAAGCTTCGCCTACACCGCTATACAACACTATACTCCATCGCCTGTAAAAATCCCAGCGTGCCTCGGCTTCTGTTAGTAAAGTTGCATTACCCTGGTAACGTTCTGACGGCACACCCCTTAAATTAACAAAAGGCAGCAGATAAAATGGCGGATTACCCAATGATTGTTGCCCCTCTATACGCAAGCCGCCAATAAGCTTCGGCGTAATCGGAGTATAACCGATGGCCGAGTAATTTATGCGCCAGGCATTATAATCGCTCCCAATAAAGCCATTCGACCAGAAAAAGTCAGATTCTAATCGTACTCCTTTATCAGGCGTAAATATATTATCGCGGCTATCATACTGAATTACCCCACCTACCTGGCTAACAATACTTTTTATTTCTTTTTGAGTAACAAAGGATGGCAGTGAGTCTCGTTGAGAGGCAATTTTGGTATTTAAAAAGAGGTACTGAATGCCAGCGCTCCATTTATTATTGCCAAACTGTTTTAATGTTTGCAGATAAATAGGCACAGTTTTAAAATTAAATTTAAACTCCTTTTCCCCTATATCGGGAAACGTTTTGTAAAAGCCGGTATTAATGCTACCATAGCCAGCCATAACCCGATAAGTTATACCCGGCTTGGCAAACGTTCCAGCCCTGAAAGCGCCAATCATCCAGCTTTTATTACCGGTGTACATTCCTAAAGTAGCAGTCATGTCTGGGTTTATTTGCCTTACCCGCCTTTTTCCATCAACGGTATCAATTATGGGTGCTCTTTTTTTGATAAAAACAGGCACTAATGCCGCGCCAATGCCACCCAATGCAGGTTCGGTAATAATGGTGGGGATCAAAACAAATCCATTAGAATAAATCATATAATTACTCAGGTCGAACGCGCCGTCGAGCGAGTCCTTCATGGTTATTTTATGCTTCTGCTTTTCTTGTGCGTTGGCAATGCCTGTAAACAAACTAGCCACCACCAAAACGAAAATAAATAATATGTGTAGCGTGTTTTTTTGCATAATCAAAATCCAAACCTGTAATTAGCTGAACATAAAACTGATGACCTTCCACCTAAAAAGCCAGCTTCTGATCTAAACTGCCAACGTTTGTTTAGTTGAAATTGACCTCCTGCAAGCATACTCCAGTTAGAAGTTGCCCGCTTTATTAACGAATAGGATATTGAAGCATCCTTTATATCTAATCCGCTGATTTTATCCAAAAAAGCATTGGCTATTTGTTTAACCACCACTTGCTGCGCCGGCGTAAGTGTTTGAACCCATGCGGCGGCTCCATCTTTTATATTTTGAAGTTCGGCCTGTGTGGCATCAGTCCTTAAACTATTGAATTGTATAGTGCCTTCGGTAGTACGGCCAATATAAATCCCTGAGCCACCCACCCATAGGGTGATATTTCTATCGGGCCTCGATTTGAAAATAAATGGGTGGCCAAGCCTTAAATCAATCGTTTGGGTATATACTGATCCTTTTATATTATCAAGAGTTGACCAGGTGTTGTTATAATCGCCATCGCCAAATATACCGTGCCATGCCCCGGCAAGGGCCACGCCAAAGCCGGCAGTAGTACCATTAAATTTTGCTGTGGTTGAAAAATTAAATGGCGCTACTACCGAAACACTGGTATTTGCGAGCGTAGCGCCAAACATCCCGTATACGTTTACAAATGGCAATAACCATACATCAAAACGCGAACTGATAGATTGTATATTTGCCTTAACGGTACCAAACTTTATAAAGTCCAGCGGAACCATAGGGCCATTGTTAAACCCCACCTGCAAATCAGTAATATTTATTAATTGCGATGCTGCGAAATAATTAATCATTGCCCCTGCTGGTAAAGGCAGGTCGATACCCTTTTTAACGATCTTCTCGCCCCATGCTGGAAAAGTATACGGATAAGTTGAGTGCTTGATGCTATCTCTGTATTTATCCAATATGGTTTTACTGGTATCAGCCTGCGCAAAAACCATTATGGGTGCTATGCAACAAATAAATAATATTACCGCCTTCAATGCCATGTTCTTATTTCTTTTTGTTGTTTATTTCGCCAATAAATGGAATTTCGTCCTGAATACGCAACCTCACAATTTCGCGGACATAATTTTCCAGCTGGTAAAATTTAAGGGCATTTACCCCGCCTATAGCATCTGTAAACTTTTTGAAATAGCTTTTCTGCAGATTGGTAAAATCATGGTCATTTGAAAATGTGCGATCAGCCAACTTTGCCGCTTCCACATCTGTAAGCGTATCGTATTGCTTTAAGTAGTCGTTAATAATGGCTGCCCGTGCGTTGCTGATGGTTAACTCCTTTGATTCGTAGGTTTCATACAAAGGCCAAAACACCTGGCTCTGGGCCTGGCTTAGCTTAATATTCTTTTTAACCAGCTCGGCTTTTTGTTTTTGAAGTTTAGCCTGATAAACGGCCAGGTCTTCGCTGCTTACCTGGGCAAACGTGGTAGTTGCAAAAAGGACAGCAATTACGGTAATGATGATACTTTTCATGGTGATAAATTTTAATTGTTTATGTTTTGTTATTTGTTTCTTATTTTGATGCGCCGGTAGAAATTGGAATACCTACACCTATCTGGAAATATTGATTTTTTGCGTTAAAAGGAACCTTGTCATTATAAATATTGGTAAGCCCCTGCGAAAACCGTAGGTTTAACCTTACGCCATTGCCCTTATAAAAGGCATATTGCAGATCTGCCGCGGCGTCAACATCCAACCAGTTATAATTGTCTTTTAAATTATAAACAAGCGTTTCCTGGCCACCATCAGTAAGTGTTGATTTGTATATATCTTTTGATACAACCTTAATAGCAAACTGGGGTCCTGCTGCAAGACTCAACTCCGGCGTAAAATTGTACCGAGGCAACGGACTTATTTCTAAGTAGGTAAGTTTTCTGCGCAAATTTGCGGCTTCTGCATCGGGTACATTAGGCTGTATTTGATATGCCAGAGGAACGGAAGCAGCTCCCCTTGGTGATTTAAAAATAAAATAGTTACTCAACGACCACTTGCTTGAGAATTTTATATTAGTGTAGGCACCTAACGCTAAACCGGGTAATACATTTGCACCTGGCGTATTAGTTAAATTCGACATTTCAAGCCCCACGTGAATACCCAGTGAAAGGTTTGGGTTGGAGACTTTGTTACCAAATAGCAAAGCCAGCACGGCCTGGCTATGAGCCGGTAAACAATGCGCCGTTAAGCAGATTATCAATAATATATATTTTATTGATTTGCACATATTTGCGTGATTTTAATTCGGGCAGATAAATCAGCTGCGTTTCATGGTAAATTCCATACAAAGTAAAATCATTAATGGCCCTTAAGCCTCAAAACGCAGTGTTCAAATTGTTGCACTTCAAAAGATGCAACCGCATTTAACTAATTGACACGGTAAGTACTAACAAACAAGCCGCCTCTTTTTCAAGAGGCGGCTTGTTTATAAAATGTTAAACACACAAAAGTGCTGTAAAGTTAATAAAAGCTAAGGTTGTGTTGCCCACGCTAAACCATCGGGTCCGCCGCCAACGTCAATATGGTTAACAACCTGCCATGTTTTTAAATCAACAACCGCTACGTAGTTATCAGCAGTGCATCCTATAAAAGCGCGTGATCCATCGGGAGCAACTAAGATACCCGCTGCGCCATGACCAATATTTATTTTCTTTATCTGTTTGTGTGATATGACATCGTATACAACCAGATCGCCGTTTCTGAGGCTTGATATCAGTGCATACTTTCCATCGGGTGTAAATTGCAAGCGATTGGCGCCCAACACTTTTGCATCTATTGTTTCAACAACTTTTTTGGTGGCTAAATCAATAACGGCTATTGTTCCGTCATCAGCGGAGGCTGTCCAAAGTTGTTTACCATCGGGCGATACATCAAAACCTTCAGAACCGGTGGACACAGACACAAGGGTTTGAACCCAATCTTTATGTGGCTGAGGCCTGAAACCTTGTGGCGGGCCGTTGCCCGGAGGAGGTGACATACCCGGCGGCGGTCCAAAGTTACCCGGTTGAATCAATGTATCTGTCAGTATACTTACCGTGCCTGAACTAACATTGGTGGTATATACCTTCTTGCCATCGGCCGTAACATAAATCATATGTGTGCGGTTTTGCCCGGTGCCCATGGCCCAGTCGAATGTATTGGTAGCGGGGTCGAGCCTGCCAACGGCTTTGGAGCCTTCTGCGGTAAACCATAGTTTCCCGGCAACAAAAGTTAAGCCGTGGGGACCGAAAAAAGGTTTGGTATCAACAGGCGACAATGCTTTTTTGGCCACCAGGTCAATTACATCAATTTCGTGAAGACTGCCGCCTCCATAAATAGATACATAAGCCATTTTCCCATCTGATGATGCAATAACCTCATGCGGATCAGTGCCTACCGGCACTCGGGCTATTACTTTTAATGTTGCGGGGTCAACAATAGCAAGCGTATGGTCGGCCTTTGAAAGTGCAAGCAAGTAAAGCGATGACTGTGCCCAACTTGTACCAGCGATGCCAAGCAATAGCGCCATTATAAAACCAGTTGCAAGCGCTTTTAACTTGATTCTTTTATAATTGAAGCAAAACTGATTATTGATTAATTTTCCCATATCACTTAAGATTAAGAATTGTTTTTTGATAGATTAATTTACGTAGGTACACTGCAAACAGCGCCTTTTAAAACAAACATAAATTTACCAGATTTATTTTTTTTAATTAACCGACGACAGGTGCAAAATCATCGACCGAAGATCACTTACAATCGATTATAAATCTTCGATGAATAGATTATTAATCCCAAAATTGCCCGGCTTAATGGTTATTAACCATCTTTAAAATATTTCTGGTTATTCTTTGTAATATGGTAGCATCCTGGGTTATTATTTCGGCATCAGCGGTCATGCCGGTTTTTAAATGGATGCTTTTTCTCATATCAGATACCTTGTTTACCCTAAAATCAACTTTCGACATAAAAACACTGTCTTTATAAGGTACATCGGCTATATATTTTATTTTTCCTTTCAACATCCCAAATTCTTCAAATGGATAGCTCCTAACTTTAATTAAAACCTCCTGCCCTTCTTTAACCTTGCCCATACTATTTTGCGGAATGGCCATTTCGCCAAAAAAGTTTTCATTACCCGGGTTAATATAAAACACTTCCTGGTTTGGCGTAAGTACCTGATTTTCCTGTATTATACCGGCGTACGATATCCTGCCGGATTGCGCTGACACCAATACGTATTTATTTTTCCAATCCTGGGCCTGGCTAACCAGGCTATTGAGTGCCTGTAGAAACTTTGATTTTTCTTCGGATATCTGGTTATCCATTTCGAGTATCTCCATTTGCTTTGCCGAGTAATCGGTATTGGCAGTAACCAACGAGGCATCTGTTTGTATTAATGGCGATTTTTTTGCCAGGTATTTACTTTCCTCCTGCCTCAATTCGGCTGATGTTTCTACTTTTTCTTTTCCCAATTTCTGGTGCATTTTGTATTCTTCATCAGCCAGGCTAAGGTCTTTCTCCTCAATTGATCTTTGGGCCTTAAGCTGCGTTTCACGCTTGGTCAAATCAATCAGATCTTTTCGCAAATAAACTTCTTTCTTAATATAGAAACCGTTTTCAACAGATGACCGATAGGACAAATATTCCTGAAAGAATGTTTGAAAAGAAGCTTGCAATTCGCCAAGCTGAAGGTCCCCTATTTTGTCGGAAAATACATTTCCAACAGATTTATTTAATTGCATCAGTTTTTGCAACTCTTTAAGCTTGCTCATTAAAGCAAGCACCTCGTCGTGGTTCGCTGTACTTTCAATATAAGCCAGCGGCTGATCGGCTGCAACCTGCTCATTCTCATTCACCAATAACTTTACCAGCTTGCCCGACACTTTCGCTACTATCGGTTTCGGAGAGTTCGGCGAATCTATCTTCAGCGTAGCGTTAACAATGTCAGGGTATCTGATAAAAGCAGAAAGAGCAATAATCAGCACCAATACACCCATAAATAAGGTGACTCCCCAGCGCAAAATCCACGTTGGAACAACAGTGATAATATCCTGTATCTCGGCGCTATGAAGCGACGACTCTGGATCTGTGTGAATTTCCGGCATATCTATATTCCTAATTCTAACTGATTTTTAACCAAATTATAGTAATCTCCTTTAAGGCGGGTTAACTCATTGTGGGTGCCCTGTTCAATAATACGCCCTTTGTCCAGTACAATAATGTTGTCGGCATTGCTAACGGTACTTAACCGGTGCGCCACAATAACCACTGTGCGGCCGGCAAAAAATTCACCCAAATTATTCATAATCACTCGTTCATTATTGGCATCAAGCGCATTGGTTGCTTCGTCAAAGAAAATATATTGCGGGTCTTTATAAACAGCTCTTGCAATCAGCATCCGCTGGCGCTGACCTTGGCTAATGCCATTCCCTTCGGCACCGATCTTGGTGTTTAAACCCAACGGTAAGCCGTCAATAAAATCCTGTATGTTGGCTACTTTAATGGCATGCCGCAATTTTTTCTTATCAGGATATTCGTCCCCTACGGCTATGTTACGTTCTATGGTATCCGAAAATATAAAACCATCCTGCATTACCACTCCGCATTGGCTGCGCCAGGTTTTAAAACTAATATTCTCCAATAACTGATTACTCACTTTAATTTCGCCTCTTTCGGGTTCATAAAACCGGAGCAATAACTTTAGGATGGTTGTTTTGCCGCTGCCGCTCATCCCTACTATGGCCGTTGTCTTACCTTCGGGAATGTGTAAGTCTATATTCTCCAATACCGGATCATTGCCGGCACCGGGATATTTAAAAGTAAGATTTTGAAGGCTGATACTTTTGTTTTCGGGTAGGGTATGAATCCAATCCCGATCAACAGGCTCTTCATCATCCATTTGATGGATCTCGTTTAAACGCTCCAGGCTTATTTTGGCATCCTGGTATCCCTGTATAAAACCTAAAAACTGTTGTATAGGGCTACTCAACTGACCGATGATATATTGTACCGCCATCATTGCACCCAAAGTAAGATTGCCCTCAATTACCGCCTTTGCACTTAAAAAAGTGATGAGCAGGTTGGTTCCTTCATTTATAAATGTCGACCCGCCTTGCTGGTATTGCGTTAGCGCCAGGTTTTTTACGTTGAACTTAAATAATCGCGCCTGTATATGTTCCCATTCCCAGCGTTTTTGCTGTTCGCAGTTATTTAGTTTTATTTCCTGCATGCCGTTTACCAGTTGCACTATGCTGCTTTGATTTTTGGCCGATACCTCAAAGCTTTTATAATTGAGTTCGCGGCGACGTTTTAAAAACATGATGATCCACGCGGTATACAACGTACTGCTTGCCGCAAAAACAAAAAAGATGAGCGTGTTATAGTAAGCCAGTACCACCACAAAAACAACGAGGTTAAATAGTGAGAAAACGGTACTAAGCGCCGAACCGGTTAAAAAGCTTTCAATCTTTTTCTGGTCGTTCATCCGCTGCATAATGTCGCCTGTCATTTTGGTATCGAAGAAACTCATCGGCAGTTTCATCAGCTTAATCAAAAAGTCGGTGAGGATGGCAATGTTGACCCGGGTGCTGATATGCAGCAGTATCCACGAGCGGATAAACTCCACGCTTACCCTGCCAACAATGAGCATACTTTGGGCAATCAGGATGATGTAAATAAAATTAAGGTTGCGCGTATTAATACCAATATCAACCACCGACTGCGTTAAAAAAGGCACAATTAATTGCAAAATGCTCCCTATACCCAGGCCTAACAGCAACTGAAATACCAGCCGCCGATAGCTCACCAGATAACGCAAAAGAAACGACCACCGCACTTCGCTCCCTTTTTCATCCTCCTCCTCATAAAATTGCGGGGTTGGGCTTAACAGCAGAGCTATGCCCGAGCCACTATCTTTATCGAGCCAATTCCTGTTAAATTCAGTTTCATTGAGTTTTATTAAACTGGCAGCCGGATCGGACAGGTAGTATTGTTGCTTTTTTATTTTATACAGTACCACAAAGTGATTTTGCCGCCAGTGTAAAATACAAGGTAGCTCCGCCTCTTTTAATTGCCCGGCGGTTAGTTTTACACCAAGTGACCGAAAGCCTGTTTTTTCTGCAGCATTGCTGATACCCAATAACGATACGCCTTCCTTATCAATCTCACATAATTTTCTTAAAGTCTGCACCTTAAAATTGCGCCCATAATGTTTTGCCACTATGCGCAGGCAAGTGGGGCCACAGTCCATTTGGTCGGGTTGTTTATAATGGGGAAATGCCATATTTTGGATAATATCTTTTTTTAATGGACGATATACTTATTCGAGCATGTATTTCAAATCGGGTAGCTGGTATGCATCCGGCAAGCGGTAGCCATTAAGCAGCAGCGTAGGTGTAACTACCACCTCGGCCATTGCGCACCAGTCCTTTTGATTATCCAGCTTATAGTAATTGGCTTCATTTAATTCTATCGGGTAAACCTTCGCCCATGTATCGTAGTCCTTTTGTTTTTGTGCGTACCAGTCGTGCAGTGCCCGTTTAACTATCGTTTTGTCGGGCAGTTCATTTAGGGCCATCAGGTGGCGGCTTATAGGTGTTCTAAGGTCTTCATCCTTATTCTCGGCAGAAAAAACGATACGTGCCTGTAAGTCTTCGCGAAGGTCGAGCAATTCGTCCAATAGTTTGTGTGTTTTAGAGCACGGCGCGCAATAAGGATTGGTAACCATGGTGATACTGTTACTGGCTTCGGCATTGCCTAATATGATAGACCACTCTGTCGCCGGTAAAGTATATTTAGGCTGATTATTCAACATAGAATTAAAAAGATCCGAGTTGTATTTGAATTTGCGCAGCTGCTCTTTCAGGGGATCAAGCTGCTGTATTTTTAGCAGCAATGGCTTTACCAGCACCCATAAAACAACCGGCAGCAAAAGGGAGATGAATAAGGTACTCCATTCTGTGTTAGTTGGCGTAGTAAACGGAATGCTAAATGATGTTATACCCGGAATAAACTCCAGCCAAAGCAATGCCTGTACGGTGCAGCACAATACACACCATTGTTTGGCTATGCGTGCCTGGTAATATATGGAGTAAAATGTATAAGGTAAACTAACAATATTCAGCACAGCCAATACCTGCAGCAACGATACCGAATGACCGCCAAAAAGCAGAACCAGCCAGGTACCCGCAAAATAAAAGAAACCCACCTCACTCCATGACAGCCAGTCGAACGCCTTGGCAGCCTTTGACGATAAAATAGCTTTACAATTGGTATTGGCCCCGGTGCATAACTTTTGAATAAGCGGATTATCGCTGTCAATAGCCTGAACCAGCAACAGTACAGAGGTAATTAAACCGGTGGTTTTAACCAGGGTGAGTAATAATATCTGCCAGGTATAATTGGCAAAATAGCCGGTATGATATACTAATGCAGCTGCAAAAATGAGCAGCAGCCCGGTAATTGCCAAGGGAGTTTTTATTTGATTGAGTGTGCTTGCAAACGTTCTTTCGGGGGCCTTCACTTCTGACGAATCAACGGTTAAAACTATTCCTTTAAATGTTTTTTGGAAGTCGCTTAGCTTTATTTTGTGTTTATCCCATTTCTCGCTGGAGACCACAACCGTGTCGGTATCAATTTGGTTGACTACTACAAAGTCGCCGCCATTTGATGAGGTGTGGACAATAAACGGACAGGCTATTTGCTGAAGCTCGCCGGGCTCTAATCTGAAAGCGTTGTTTTTGATGCTGAAATTATTGAGCACATCGCTGATGGTTAACAGGCTGGGATAATCAGGATGTTTTTCTAGTTCATCAATAATGGTATGGCTATCTACGTGGATAGCAGATGCTTTTAGCAATTTGATGACCGATGCTTCAATATTGTTGTAACTGCTGAATAAACTCATTAAATAAGGTTTTGGATAAATTTATTGATTTAAAGAATACCGTCGATAAATTTTCAGTTAATATATCAGATATTTTTCAAAGTATAGGGATAAATTATCTTTAACTCCTCAAAAAAGCCGGGCGGAAGTTTTGCCGAAATCATCTGCCTGCAAGTGATGCTGTTTCACAAATACATGACACATAAAAAACACCCCGGAACGGCGGAAACAGTGCCCATTGTAAATCAATAAGTTAAAGCCATTTATGAGACAACCTGAGACAAAAAAAACAAAAAATTAGCTTTTGGGGTGAAAACGGCAGTTTTGGTGGGACAAAATTCTTATCTCACGCGCTGGTAGACACAGTCTACTGGTATAGTAGTTCGAAGTCGGAGGCTTCGAACAGCGATAATTTCTTCAGAAAGCACATAAAGTATGTGTTGACAATGTTATTTTGCAATTTGTAAATTCATGAATTATTTGAATTGCAAAAATTATAAAAAAAATGCCCCGTATTGTAAGACGAGGACTACTTAAATGTTTTCACAACGGAAAAATCCTTATTGTGATTTGCTTCATTGTAAAACTACAAACTTATTTCTAACTTACAATACCAAACCTTAAAACAATGAATAAAACATTAGGCTTAGATTTAGGAGTTACTTCTATTGGGTGGGCATTAATATCTAAAGACGATAATGGGCATAAAGAAATTTTAGGGCTGGGTAGCCGTATAATTCCCTTAAGTTCAACCGATAATGATGAATTTAGTAAAGGCAATGCTATTTCTAAAAACAGGAATAGAACTGAAAAACGTTCTCAACGTAAAGGATATGACCGCTATCAGTTACGCAAAAAAAACCTAAAACAGTTATTAGAGCAACATGATATGTTTCCCATTGAATCGTTAATTAAACTATCATCGATTCAATTGTATGAATTAAGAGAAAAAGCAATAAAAGAGAAAATTGAATTAAGGGAACTCGGACGAGTTTTATATCATTTAAATCAAAGACGAGGTTATAAAAGTAGCCGCAGTGATTCAACACTTGAAAAAAAAGACACCGATTACGTAGCTGAAGTAAAAAGCCGGCATCAGCTAATCAAAAATGCAGGCCAAACAATCGGGCAACATTTTTATGAAAAGTTAAAAGAAACACCAAATTATCGAATTAAACAACAGGTCTTTCCCCGGGAAGCCTATGTTGAAGAATTCGAGGCAATTTGTCGAGAACAGAAAAAGTATCATCCTGTTTTAACAGATATCATTGTCGCCAAATTAAGAAATGAAATAATTTACTATCAGAGAAAGTTAAAGTCGCAGAAAGCCCTGGTATCAATTTGCGAATTGGAAGGTAAAATAAGAAAAAATGAAAAAGGAATCGGAATACTCACCGGCCCTAAAGTTGCACCTAAAAGCTCCCCTTTATTTCAAATATGCAAAATATGGGAAACGATTAATTCTATTTCAATCAAAAATCGCAAAGGTGAAATATTGATAATTGATAATGAAAAGAAAAAACAAATATTTGATTATTTAGATAATAACGAAAGGCTAAGCCAAGCTGAATTATTAGGAATACTTGAATTAAATAAAAATGATGGTTGGTACACTAATAAACAAATAAGCAAAGGTTTACAAGGAAATCTCACCAAAGTTGCTATTTTAAAACATCTACAGCATACCGAGCATCTATTACAATTTGATTTAAATATTGAAGCAACCGAAGTAATTGACTTTAAATCAGGTGAGGTAAAACAGGCAGAGCAAATATCAGCGAATTTTGAGCAACAACCTTTCTATCAATTATGGCATACCATTTATTCAATATCTGATGCTGAAGAATGCAGAAATGCTTTAAAATCAAAATTCAATTTATCCAGTGAGATTGCAGATCACTTAATTAAACTTGACTTTACAAAATCCGCCTTTGGGAATAAGTCGGCAAAAGCGATGCGCAAAATCTTACCACATCTAATGCATGGTTTAGTTTATAGTTCTGCGTGTTCAATAGCTGGATACAACCATTCCAATTCTTTAACGAAAGAAGAGCGGCAAGGTAGGTCAGTTGATAGCCATATTGAATTATTGAAGAAAAACAGCTTAAGACAACCAATAGTTGAAAAAATACTAAATCAACTAATCAATGTAGTAAACGAAATTATTAAAGAATATGGGAGTTTCAATAACGATGATGAAATACGAATTGAACTTGCAAGAGAATTAAAACAAAGTAAAGATGAAAGAAATGAAACCATGCTTAATATTTCAGCCAACGAAACTATAAACAACGAAGTAATCAAGCGCTTAATCGAATTGGGACTCCCCTCCAAAAGAAGAAATATAGAAAAATACAAGTTTATATTTCCTGTAAGAAACAAAAAGCTTAAAGAAGCAATAATTAAAAATCAATGTATTTATTGTGGTGAACAATTTAGTTTATCCGAGGCTTTATCAGGAAATAACTTCGATGTTGATCATATTATACCACAATCATTATTGTTTGATGATTCACAAACAAACAAAGTTTTAGTTCATAGAAAGTGTAACGCCGAAGATAAAAAAAATAAAACCGCTTACGATTTCATTCGCGCTAAAGGAGATATTGAATTACAAAAGTATTTAACAAGATTAGATGAATGGTACAAGCAAGGGATCTTATCGTATTCAAAGATGGAGCGTCTTAAAGCCTCTCATGAAGATTATTTAGACCGAAAAAACAAAAAGAAAGAAACCGAAGCTGATAAAAAACTGTGGGAGAATTTTATTGCGCGGCAACTTAGGGAAACACAATATATTACCAGAAAATCAAAAAATATTTTAGAGCAAGTTTGCAATAATGTTTGGAGCACAAGCGGAAACATCACCCAATATCTTCGGACAGTATGGGGATGGAACGAAGTTACCATGAATTTGCAATTACAGAAGTACGCTGATTTAGGCTTAACTGAACGAAAACACTGGCAAACCAATAATGGACAATTTCACTCACAGGAAATAATAAAAGATTGGTCGAAAAGAGATGACCATCGGCATCATGCCATTGATGCGTTAATAATTGCTTGTACAGAGCAAAGTTTTGTACAAAGAATAAATACTCTCAATGCAAGTACAACTCGCGATGAAATGAAAAAAGAGGTTGACGATGCAGGAATAGATTACGACAGAAAAAAAAACTTATTAGAAAACTTCATCTTCAGTAAAAAGCCATTTACCACGAAACAAGTTGAGGATAAGGTTGATAATATCCTCATTTCATTTAAACCAGGCAAAAGAATCGGCACGATTAGTAAACATAAGGCAACCGGAAAAAACAAAGAAACAGGAGTCCTTGTACCGCGAGGACCGCTAAGTGAAGAAAGCGTTTATGGAAAAATTAAAACTATAGTAAAGAAGCAACCTTTGAAGTTTCTTTTTGAAAACCCACAAAATATTTTCAAACCATATATTAAGGCGTTAGTAGAAGAAAGATTATCCCGGTTTAACGGCGACACTAAAAAGGCAATAGCTTCGGTAAAAGAAGAACCAATTTTTTTAGATAAAGACCAAGCTATAATTTTACAATTTGGAACTTGCTATATTGATGAATACGTTATTAAATATCCGTTAAATACCGATTTCACAAAAGCGGACAAAATAATTGACGAAAAAATAAAAAAAATAATTTCTGATAGATTAGATCAATATAATAATAATCCCAAAGAAGCATTCAAGAATATTGAGAATGATCCGATTTGGTTTAACCATGCTAAAAATATACCAATAAAAACTGTACGCTGTTCCACTGGATTGTCTGCGGTTGAACCTATTAAAAAAAATGAGCAAGGGGAAAATATTGGGTTCGTAAAACCTGCCAATAATCATCATATAGCCATTTATTTGGATGCCGACGGAAAAAAGAAAGAACACATTTGTTCCTTTTGGCATGCGGTTGAACGTAAAAAAAATAATATTCCAGCAGTTATAAAAGATTCAAAAAACATTTGGGATAGCATACTCACCAGTAAGTTGAACTATACAGAGTCTTTTTTAGAAAAGCTACCTCGTGACAATTGGATATTTCAGCAAAGTATTCAACAAAATGAAATGTTTATACTCGGATTATCAAAAGAAGAAATTGAGATCGCCATTTCAGAAAAGAATAAAAAGTTCATAAGTAAATTTTTGTATTTAGCCTGGTCTATTTCCGAATCTGATTACTGGTTTAGACACCATTTAGAAACAAAAAATAGTGACTTAAAAAAAATCAATGAAGCAAAAGAAAGTAAAAGGTATTATAGATTTAAAAGTGTGGGTGCTTTTGAAAAGATGAACCCCATCAAAGTGAAAATTAATATTTTAGGAGAAATATCTTTTTAAATGCTTAACTATGATAAAACGAACGCTTCACTTCAGCAATCCGGCTTATCTCAGTTTAAAAGAAAGTCAGTTAGTAATTGATCTTCCTCACTTAAAAGTATTGGGCGAAAAGGAAAGTAAAAAATCAGTCCCTATTGAAGACATAGGCATTATTGTGCTGGATCATCAGCAAATTACCATTACACATGGCTGTATTGCAGCGTTATTATATAATAACGCTGCAATTATTACCTGTAATAATACACATCACCCAACCGGCATGATGCTGCCAATAGACGGGCATCATACACAGAGCGAGCGTTTTCGCGATCAGATAGATGCTTCGCAACCATTAAAAAAGCAACTTTGGCAACAAACTATCCAGGCCAAAATATTAAATCAGGCAGCGGTACTATCAGACAGAGGTATTGCACACGAAAACATGTTGCATTGGGCGAAGTCTGTACGCTCCGGCGATCCTGACAATTACGAAGGACGGGCCGCTGCTTACTATTGGAAAAACGTATTTCCCGAAAAAGTGAAGTTTTTCCGTGGCCGAGAGGGCGATCCCCCTAATAATTTACTGAATTATGGTTATGCCATATTAAGAGCAGTTGTAGCACGCGCACTGGTTTGCTCCGGCCTTATACCAACATTAGGCATTCACCACCGTAATAAATATAACGCTTATTGCCTGGCAGATGATATTATGGAGCCCTACCGCCCATATGTAGATCTTATTGTTTTGAGGATTATTGATAATGGCGAGAACTTTTTAGAGTTAGGTAATTCAATTAAATCCCAATTATTGGGAATAGCCACTGTTGATGTACAGTTTGAGAAGAGCAGAAGTCCTTTAATGGTTGGCGTTCAAAACACCACCTCTTCTTTAGCCAGGTGTTATGAAGGCAAGATACGGAGGATAACTTACCCTATAATGAAGGATTTTATTCCCAAACGCAATATAACGTATAAAGGGAAAGAAGATTTTATATACCTGGCTGCCGAAGAGGAAGAAAAATATTATAAAACAGACAGCGAGGAAGATGAAGAGTTACCGTTTTGATAAATGCGCTTAAATGAGTATCGGATTTTGTGGATATTAGTATTTTTTGACTTACCAACTGAGACAAAAAAAGACAGGCAGATTTATAGCAAGTTTCGTAAGGATATTATGAAAGATGGCTTTGGTATGTTCCAGTTTTCCATCTATCTGAGGCATTGCAGCAGTCGTGAAAATGCAGATGTGCACATTAAGCGCGTTAAGAAGATATTACCACCAAAAGGCCATGTAGGCATTATGACCATTACTGATAAACAGTTCGGCATGATGGAATTATTCTATGGAAAGGAGGAAAAAGAGCTTCCGGACACCCCACAGCAATTAGAATTGTTTTAGAATTACAAATCCGGAAGCATATGCAACCGGATTTTTTAATTCTAAATTTAAACATAAACAACTGATATTTAAACTTTTATCTACTGGTAGGTTGTTGCAAATATCAGTTGTTCAAAGAATGAAAGCAAATCACAACATATCCAATCCATCCCTGCATATCGCTAAGTTGTTGCAAATATCAGTTGTTCAAAGAATGAAAGCAAATCACAACCAGGGCGGTGTCTTATACAAATCAACGACAGTTGTTGCAAATATCAGTTGTTCAAAGAATGAAAGCAAATCACAACTCTTTAGCAAATACACCCAAAAGATTTTTGTTGTTGCAAATATCAGTTGTTCAAAGAATGAAAGCAAATCACAACAGAGATAACATCATGAACCGTATGTCGTTTGTTGTTGCAAATATCAGTTGTTCAAAGAATGAAAGCAAATCACAACCCATGAGTGCCATTGAGGATAAAGGTAAAAGTTGTTGCAAATATCAGTTGTTCAAAGAATGAAAGCAAATCACAACTTATAATTCCCGAGGATCCGATATGGAACTGTTGTTGCAAATATCAGTTGTTCAAAGAATGAAAGCAAATCACAACTCATCTGTACTACGCTGTAACGCCTGTCTTGTTGTTGCAAATATCAGTTGTTCAAAGAATGAAAGCAAATCACAACATATTGAAGCTTTGGCGACTGGTGACGATAGTTGTTGCAAATATCAGTTGTTCAAAGAATGAAAGCAAATCACAACTATGGATATGTTAGGAAAGTTCTTTAAGAAGTTGTTGCAAATATCAGTTGTTCAAAGAATGAAAGCAAATCACAACATGAATTTAAAATGTTCAGGACCAACCTATGTTGTTGCAAATATCAGTTGTTCAAAGAATGAAAGCAAATCACAACTATGGCCTCTTGGTAGATTATTTTTGCATCGTTGTTGCAAATATCAGTTGTTCAAAGAATGAAAGCAAATCACAACCCGTTGGCGCTACCTTGTTTCCGTGATAGGGTTGTTGCAAATATCAGTTGTTCAAAGAATGAAAGCAAATCACAACACATTCGGCGATTTGGTCACTGTACCTATTGTTGTTGCAAATATCAGTTGTTGCAAATATCAGTTGTTCAAAGAATGAAAGCAAATCACAACGCAGATGAATTTGCATTATTGGATCCGATAGTTGTTGCAAATATCAGTTGTTCAAAGAATGAAAGCAAATCACAACTATGCTCGAAACGGCTACGGCCGCGCCTGGGTTGTTGCAAATATCAGTTGTTCAAAGAATGAAAGCAAATCAAACAAGCTCCCCCTCTGGCGCGAGTATGCGGCGTCGGAAACGTGAGGTGGTGTACTCGTGACCTTTCACTTTAAGACAAGACTCCCTCTGGCGCGAATATGCAGCATTGGAGACGTGAGGCGGCGTACTCGTGACTTTTTACTTTAGGACAAAATTGCGTAAGTAAAAAGGCGAAGAGTCACGAGTACGCCCAGCTTTAGGCCTGCGCTACATACTCGCGCCAGAAAAGGGTATTCTTGATTTTTTACTTTAGGATAAGATAACGCAAGTAAAAAAGCGAAAAGTCATAAGTATCCCCAACCTCAGTCCCCCGCTGCCCCTAAAAACCACAAATCCTCTTTCTCAACCTTTACAATCCTTTTTTCACCAATCCCATTCTATTATTACGGTATCGTAAAATAAAAAGAACTCCCTATATCTGTTTTGCTTTGAAACCATAAAGTACCGTTGTTTTTTTCTACCAGTTCTTTACATAATAACAAACCAAGGCCACTTCCTTTTTCGCTTGCTGTGCCATAAGTTGTATAGGATGAAAGTTTGTCAAATATCTTTGCCTGTGCTTCTTCGGGGATACCCTTCCCATTATCATTTACGGTTATCAAGGTTAGCAGCTCTTTTTTCTCGGCGCTTATGGTAACTATATCACCTTCTTTTGAAAACTTTACAGCATTCTCCACCAAATTCCTTATCACAATATCAATCATCGTTTCGTCGCCATAAACAATTTCAGCTCCGGTTGCGGCCATACTGGTAACCGTTACTTTCTTTTCGGCTGCCCGTGCTTTTATCAGCATTACATTTTGTTCAATCACCTTTTGCACATCAAAGTTAACGGGGTTGGTATGGATGCCATCCATTTGGCTTTTGGCCCAGTATAATAGGTTTTCAACCAGGTGTGCCGTCATGGTAAGGTGATCGCTTGTTTTCTCAATCCAAAAGTCGCTTTCCTCTTCAGATAAGTCCCCTTCTTTTAACATATCCAACATTTGATTGATGGCATGAATGGGGCCTCTCAGGTCGTGCCCAATTATGGAGAAAAGCCGGTCTTTAACCAGTACCAATTCTTCCAGGCGTTCCTTTTGTTCTGATATGTTTTTATTTTGTAAGATCAATTGCTCGCTAAGCGTCTGTTTTTCTTTATAGTTTCTAAAAAGTATAAAGGCGAGTAAGAGCAAAGACACCGTGCCGGCCGTTAAAATATCCCATTTTAACTTTATTTTTTCCAGCTCTTTTTGATTGATGATTTTATCTTTATTCAATAAATCAATTTGCCTTTGCTTTTTATCCAGCTCATAGGTCGACTGTATATTTCTGATGGCTTTTTGCTTTGCTGCAGTATTCAAACTATCAGTTAATTCAACTTCAAGGTTGCGATAATAAAGCGACTGTTGGTAATTACCCGTTTGCTGATGAGTTAGATAGAGCACGTGATAAGCCTTTTGAATAAGTTCAACAATACCAGATTTTCTGCTTTCTTCAAGCCCTTTCTCAGCATACAGCATGCTGGAATTGTATTTGCCGGTATAATACGAGGTAAGCGCCAGGCCGGTATGGCAATAAGCAACGTCTTCATCGTCTCCGGCTTTTTTGGCAATATCAAGTGCCTTGTAAAAATAAACCTCTGCTTGTGTGTAGTTTTTTTTGGTAACGTAGTTTTCGCCGATATTATATAATGCAGTAGCAATGCTGTTGGCATCTTTTGCTCTTTTTGCTACAACCAGCGCGCGGGAGTTATAGGCGATGGCAGAATCCGGCTGACCTTTGTACTTAAATATTTCGCCCATGTTTACCAATAAAGCATAGGTAGCAAAGCCGGTAGGATCATGCTGTTTCAGGACTATTTTATAAGCTTGCCGGTTATAATATAGTGCCTTTGTATAATCTTCTAAAGAAGTGTACATGCCGGCTATGTTATTATATTCGTTTCCGGTTAATCCCTCCATACCCAGCTTTTCGCTAATGCGCAGGCATTGTAAGTGACAGTCCAGCGCTTCGGGCCAGTTCCCTTTATACCCCAGGGCTACTCCTTTTAAAAGATACCCCAGCGCAATGCCTTTTTCAAAATGAATTTTTTTTGCCAGTTCGAGCGATTTATCGGCCATTAGCAATGCGCTGTCGGCATTTTTATTCCAATATTGCCTGGAAAGATTATAATAGGTGTTTACCAGGTTGGTATCCTGTTTTGCTTTGCTAAGATCCGCAGAGAAATGCTTTATTTGATTGATTTGTGCGAAACAGGAGGATGTGCACACAAAAGTGACCGTACCATATATAATAATTAACTGTACAAAAAGATACAGCCTGTGCATAAGTAAAAGTTTCCTCATACAGTTATTGTGTTAATTAGGTCTGGTTAAATTAAGATTAAATAGCCAATATTAACAAGGCATTTATCTTAAAATTAAAATATCTTAAAAAAACCCCTTATCCTATTCCGGATAATCAACGATTTTTACTACTTCATATATTTTTTCATCCAGCTTTTTAACTGCTGCCTGTAACATGGTCAGATGTTCTTTTGTAGCCAGATAATCATCTTCTTCTATCAGGTTCATTAAGCCCAGAATCGTAGTCACAGGCCCCCGGTAATCATGCGATTGAATTTTGGCAATTTTCAGCAATTGCATGCGCTGCTTGTTGATCTTTTCCTCATTTAATTTCCGCTCATCAATATTGCGGGCTACATAGGAAACCCCCATTATCTCCCCGTTATTATTCCTAACCGGTTCAAAGGTACAATCCCACCATACCTTACCCTTAATGCCATAATCAGCCAGCCATTCCTGTTGCACTCTTTGCCCATTTAGAGCACTGTTATAATTTGAAATAAAAATATCTCTATAAGCAACAGATAACAAACCTGTAAAACCGTATCCGTATGTTAACTTTTTACCATATTTATCTGCTACAAAATTATATGCTGCCCTGTTAAAGTCGATAATCTCCCCTTCCTTACCCAACAAAAAATAAGCGTCAGTTAAGCTTTCAAACATGGAGCGAAGCCTGATTTCATTTTTGAGGTTATTTTCCTGCTCCTGTTTTAACCCGGCGAAGCTTTTATTCAGCTGTTCCAAACTCAGCTTTAACTCCATAACGCCAACCGCATGTTTGGCTAATATTTTTAACGTTAATTGCTGCTGCTTTGTAAGTAAATGGGGCTTATAGTCAATAACTCCAATTGTGCCCACGTAGTGCCCGGCATGCGTAATAAGCGGAGCGCCGGCATAAAACCTTATACCAGGTTTACCTGCAACATAACGATGTGTGTTAAAACGTGCATCTTTAAGCGCATCGTTAACAACAAACAAGCTGTTGCGCTTAACGGTATGTACAGAAAAGAACAAGTCGAGGGATGTATGCGGCGCTATATCTATTCCTTTTTTTACTTTTATCCAATGCATATTACCCATTAAGGTAATATACGCAACAGGCGTATTGCAGAGCTTTGCCGCAAATTCTACCGTTTGCTGCAACTCCTGATTGTATTCTAACGCTAAGTTCTCAAATTGCTTTACAACCTGAAGGCGCAGATCCTCACTCATCAATATAAATTATTTAGATAGATTTTTAAATGCAATAAATTGCCGATGCAATAAAAAAAAGCACAAATTATTATAATTACAACAGAAAAAACATATAATTAGTATAAAATTACCAATTATTGTAAACTTAACAATTATTATAATATTAGAAAAAAATTAGAAAAAATTTCCGGTAGTTAAAGCAACGGGGCTGGAGGCGACCAACCTCGCTGGTGCAAGTATGCAGCATGGCAGGTGTGAGATGGCGTACAAGCAAGGCAGCTTCGGCCATATATCAAATCAAACAAGCCCCCACAGTTTTTGAAGGCTTGTTTTGATTGATATGCAAATATCATTTTAATTATTGCACCAATAAAATTTGCGCGGGGTTTACGCCTGCGGCAATGGTGTATTCCAGTTTCCCGGTTTTGTCAAATACGTATACAATGCCGTTAGTTGTGCCATCTTTTTCGTCGACACCATACACTACTCCCGTTGTGTTGCTGTTTTTGGTATCGCCCACAAACACCTCTCCTGTTGCGGCGTTTGCTGCAATACAGGTAGGGTGCATAAATGAGGTGCCATCGGTAACAAAACTGGTAGTTACATGTGTAGTGGCATTAAAAGATTGCAGGTTATTTAAATTGTCAAAAAAATAAACAAAGTTGCCTGCCCCTGTTAATGCTAAGTTATTAAATGGCGCCAGGGCTTGTGTGGTAAAAATGGGCAAATTGCTTTTGGCATTTAAAACCGTTAACCCGCCTTGCGCCGAATACTGGAAACCGGCATTTTCATCAAAAGGCGATAGGGTATAAATATTACCGTTGGCATCGGTGGTCATGGTGGTTGTTTGTGGTATAACCTCTAATACCGGGTTTAATACATTTAGCGTTGTTAAATCAATTATCGATACCGTGTTATCGTAGATACTGGTATTGGCGATATACAATTTATCGTTTACAACAGCCAAACCACCGTCGGCGAAATTGTCATAATTGGCACCTCCTAAACTTATTGTTTTTGTTACTGCAAACGTAGCAGTATCCAGTACCGTTACCTGCTCAAAGCCGCTTACCAATATACTCCCCTTATAAAAGGCTATTCCGCCCCCGCTAACATTCACCTGTTTAATTAATTTAGTCGTACGTGCATCTATAACAGTAATTCCGCTAAAACCGAGGATGTACATTTTTGACCCATACAGTTTTAAATCCAACCCGCCGCCTATTTGCGTTTGTGTTCCGTTAACCTGGCTATACTGATCGGCAACCAGCTTTTTCGACGCAGTGTTATAATACGACAAAGAGCCGTTGCTATAAGTGTAAACCAAATTGTTGCTGGCGTTAAAAGAAGAATTTAAGATTCCCCTGTTCAGTACATATACGCTGCCAGCGGCCGTACCACTGCCGGGGGTGGTGCCGCCAGTATTTGCCGGCGTCATTTTGTCTTTACGGCACGATACCAGCAAAAGCAGAGCTGGCGCAATTAAAACAGCGTAGTTTTTTATTTTTTTCATGTTGAAATAATATTTTAATAAATGTTTTGATAAAATCCGCCCAATACCCCGAAATTTAAGATCACGATATCGGCATTACATAAATATTAAATGCAACCCACACCATATAGTATTTTACATGAAGCATAGAAATTACTTGATGAACCATGATAATGGCGTAAGTAAAAAAGCGAAGAGTCACCGGTACACACGGCTTTTGGCTTGCGCTGCATATTCGCCAAACAGGCACAATCAACCGCTGCAACATCGTCGGCTGTGGTCTTCATTAAATCTGATAAAGAGCTTACCATTATTTCTAATTGGTTAATAATAATATTATCCAATAATTATCAATCCTGTCTTTAAGCATCTCCGGCAAGCGCCGCAAAAAGTTTTTTTGGGTGGCATACTTGTACTTAATATTTTTCTATATTTATATTACAAACTACTGAATATCTAAACATTAATTTGCTTTAGGTCTTGATCAGCAGTCGTTTTTATTTTAGATTTTCTGACAGAACCGTTTCAAATAATTCGCGTATGAAATTTAATTAAAAATTATATTTAACTTAATCAAAAGGAAAAATGAGAAAAATACTATTGGTGAGTTGGCTTACGCTTCTTCTTTCTGCTGTGGTGGCATTATTTTGGTATAACGAGTGGGTATATCATTTACCCACCCCTATTCCTAAAAATTATAAACCCGTAGATCAGGGAAAGTTTATTGAATTAAGCGGAGCGCTGGCGGCTAATCATACCCAACCCATGTTTCTTCATTTCTTTAATCCCGATTGTCCCTGCTCCCGGTTTAACATTACAAATTTCAAATCGCTGGTAAAATCATATGGCCACCGGGTGAAATTTATTGTTGTGGTGATGAACAATAAATTTTATACCGCTAAGCAGATTCAGGATAAATTTGATTTGGATATACCTGTTTTATTCGACGCATCCATTGCTACTTTATGCGGCGTTTATTCTACCCCACAGGCCGTCCTGCTGGATCAGGATCATAAATTATATTATAGAGGAAATTATAACAGCAGCCGCTATTGTACCGACGAAAAAACCAGCTATGCAAAAATGGCCATTGAAGGTCTGTTACACGACCATGAAAAAATAGTTTTTAATCAACTGGCATTAAGGGCGTATGGATGCCAGTTGCCTAATTGTACCAAATAATAAAACAACCAAATCTTAATACGATGAATAGCTTGCCTGATCCTTCCAATAGCCAAACCCTGGCCTTCCAGTATGAAGTAAGGAAAAGATCAGATAGATTGATGAATTACTTCCTAATCAGCTATTTTTTAGTCGGGCTGGCATTAGCCTTTTTTTATGGTACCTGGCTCATAGCGTTTGGCGTAGGCAGCCTTTCGTTGCTGGCCTACTACTCTGCAAAAATAGCTTTGCCCGATTCCTACTTATATCAATATGTATTAAGTGCCGTGTTAGGTGTTTTTATGGCTCAATTTATTTACCAGATGCATGGACTGTTTGAAATGCACTTTTTTGCATTTATTGATAGCGCGATACTCATTACTTACCAAAAATGGCGACTCCAGATTCCGCTGCTTATAGTAGTGGTGCTTCATCATGCTTCTTTAGGATACCTGCAGAACATCGGCTTTTCAAACGTTTATTTTACGCAATTGGATTATTTTACCCTTCAAACTTTTATTATCCATATCCTGCTGGCTGCAGCAATATTTTTCATCTGCGGATTGTGGGCTTATCAGTTAAAAAAATATAACGAAATTCAAATCTATCAAACCACACAAATGGCCGAATTGCAAGAGGAAGTCACCATGTCCATAGAGCATGAACGGGACGCCCTTGAACAATCTAATCAACAACTCAGAAAACTAAACCTCGACCTGGAAAAGGCCCGTAAAGATGCGGATCAGGCAAACCAGGCAAAAAGTATATTCCTGGCCACCATGAGTCATGAAATACGTACCCCTATGAACGGCGTGATCGGGATGGCAGCCTTGTTGAATGAAACTCATTTAACAGATGAGCAGCAGATGTTTACCGAAACAATTACCACTTGCGGCGAAACGCTGATTAATGTTATTAATGACATTTTAGATTTCACAAAAATTGAGTCGGGTAACATAGAACTTGAAAGCGAGGATTTTGATCTGCGGCATTGCATGGAAGATGTAATTGATATTTTCGGTACCAGATCGGCAAAAATAGGATTGGAATTGGTTTACCAGATTGAGGAAAATGTCCCCTTGCAGATTGTTGGAGATCAATTACGGCTTAAGCAGGTTTTAATTAACCTTATTGGCAACGCCATGAAGTTTACCGAAAAAGGAGAAATCTGCATAATCACCCGTCTACAAAAAACGCGCCCGGGCGGGCAAATAGAATTAAAGTTTGATGTACGGGATACCGGTATTGGCATACCTGAAGATAAAATAAGCCGCCTGTTTAAGGCATTTTCCCAGGTAGATTCATCCACTACAAGAAAATATGGCGGTACCGGACTCGGCTTAGCGATCTCTAAAAAGCTGATCAAACTAATGGGTGGAGAGATCAGCGTAAAAAGTAAGCTCTATAAAGGATCAACCTTTTCATTTACCATGATGACCATGCCTGGAACCAAGGTATTGGAATCTTACATATACTATAACATGGCCGATCAGGAAGGTAAAAAGATATTGGTAGTAGACGATAATTCAACTAACCTGACTATTTTGAAACGCCAATTTGAACAGTGGAGATTAAAGCCAATAATAGCAGACTCAGGCCCCAAAGCATTAACTATCTTATCAAAGAACACAGATATCGACCTTGTAATTACTGATCTGCAAATGCCGGATATGGATGGAATAATGCTGGCAGAACTCATCAAGGAACAATATCCGCATATTCCAATTATCCTGTTAAGCTCTATCGGGGCCGAATTTAAAAAGGATAAGGGTCAGCTATTCGTTTCCGTAATGTCAAAACCGATTAAACAACATGTGTTAAGCAAGCAACTCCTTAATGCGTTACAGAAGCAGACTATCGGTAATGAGGAAAAAGTTGTTCAGAACAGGTTATCCCACGATTTTTATGAACAGTATCCGTTTACCATACTGATAGTGGAGGACAATGATATGAACCAGCACGTGATTAAGCATATTTTGCTAAAAATGGGCTATCACCCAGATTTGGCTAAAAATGGACAGGAAGCTATTGAAGCAGCAAACCAAAAGGATTATGGAATAATATTAATGGACATGCAAATGCCGGATATAGACGGGTTGGAGGCAACAAAGATTATTCGGCAGACAGTTGCAAAACAACCGGTGATTATTGCGTTGACCGCTAATGCGATGGCAGATGACAAAGAAGCTTGCTTAACCGCCGGAATGAATGATTACATCAGTAAGCCCGTTAAGCTGGAGGACTTGATGAATATGCTTAAAAAATGGCACGCAATCAGCATTTAAATATAAAATTGAGCAATTTAAATTATGCCTGCTTTTTCTTTTTGAATATACTGTCCAGATGCCTTATATAGGATAGTTGGAAGTTAACAGATGTTATTTGAACTTGATTTTGATAAGCATATACTGATTTATTATTTATCAACATCAGGAAAGACACCGCCCAATCCGGCTTTTGATAAGTAGCCGAACCCCTTGCGAATCCCGTTGGGTAAATTTTTATTTTGTCAGCCCCCGTCAATTCTTGTTCATTTGCCGAATTAACGCCAATTTTTGCCATACCCGACAATAACCAACGATCATTAATAACCCAGGAATAGCCATAGCCGGAATTAATACCTATCTGAAAATTCCGGATGGGATTACGTCCGCTAATTAACATATTACTATCCAACCTAAGTGTGTACAAATAAGCCCCACCACCAACTATAAAACTACCGGCTGATATCAACTGCTTTTCACTTTGTTCGAATGCGGCTTTACCAGAAAACTTATCCCCGTTGAAAATATAGGACCCCTCCGCTCCTATTTGAGAAACGGACAGGTTTGGGTATAGTATAATTGGATGAGTTCCCAAACCATCGTCATAAAACCCTTTGTACTGCTGTATAAAAAGATCAAGCATGAACTTCCTGCCGTAGTTGTGGACCTGAAGATCGGCGAGGTTTGTTTTACCGTATGCGTTGCTTTTCAGAGATAAAACGCCGTAGTCAAATGTTGCGTTAATTACGGTGTTCTTTATATCAATTCCCAAACCAACATTGAGCGGATAATTAGGTTGATATGTTTTACCGGCAGATGTTAGCAGAACTTCATTGGTTGACACATAGCCTTGTATTAATATCTTTTGAGGATAATCTCTGATATAAGCTGTATCCACTGCCGATGTTTGTGCCAAACATTGATAAATCGCAACAACATTTATTAAAAGCGCAAAAAAGAAAAACTTCATTGCGCCTGCTGATTAATGTACAAGCTAATTTTCCCAACCATCCGATAAACTTATTGAACAGACATTTTATATTATTCAGTTAAATTTAATGTAGATAACCGGGAATATCCAATATTTCTCAATAAAAAAGCCACATTGTTATATAACAATGCGGCTTTTACAAAAAAAATGGATCGGCTAATTATAAAGAATTGTGTTTAGCAACAAACTACCGTCGGCGGCATCAGTAAGGTAAAAAGTATAAATTTTACCGGCCTGCAGATCTGGCAGCGTGAAGCTTCCTACGTTATTCCCCGAGGCAATACCCGTAAACTGCACCGAAAGGCTGCCGGGGCTTACGTATTTGTAACCGCTTGCAACATCTCTTACTAAAGTGGTAACCAGGTTATCACCTGCGGAGTTCTTAACGGTGAGAACAGATGGCGCATTATTGCTTAAATCGATAAATTTGATTTTTACCTGCCCATTATTTGGAGCGCCCAGGTCATCCTGAAATGCTTCAACTCTTGCATTTGACCCTTGCCCGGCTAGGTAAACCGTAAAATTTACACCATTGGTAGTATAAAGTGAACCAGAAGCATAAACGTTGTTGGTTCCCACAGTTTTGAACTCCATCGTCATGTTTTTTCCTGATGGCGCATTTATATAATCAGATACATCAGTGAAATTAAGGCCGCCGCTTATTAAAACGTTATTAGCCAACGTAAAACTCTGTGCGCCAGAAGCTGCGGCGGCGTTTACTACTTTAATATTAAACTGACCGGAAGGATCGATCGTATTTTTCTTACATGAAGAAATAGCTGCTGCAGCCATAAAGAAGGCCAGGCCCGTAAATAGCTTTTTATAAATTACTGTTGTTTTCATATTAATGATAATTTTAATTGTTGTTCTGTTTTAATTAATGGCAATAAATCTGGTTTACATGTATTTTACTTTAATGACAATTTTAGGCTGAGATTTCAGATCAACTTTAAAATCGTCAAAAGTTGGTTTCTTCATCTTTTCCATAAAGAAGTTGGAGAACCCGAATCCTTCTTTTGGTATGCCGATGAAGTTTTTGTCGATCTTGCCGTTGTCATTTTCATCATCTACCATGGTGAAACCATAAACTCCCGGCTCCAGATCGCAGTGTAAAACGAGCGTACCATTGATGATTTCTTTTTTGTCGAAGGTGAGTTTCTTGTAAGGTTTTTCATCATCATAACTTGCATTGTCTTTAAATACGTTAAGCAGTATTTTCCCCTTTGCAGATCTGATATCGGTTACCTTAATCTCCGCTACGCGCTGTGCCTGTATGTAGGAAGCGAGGCAAATAAACAGTAAGCCCATCAATAGATTTATACTTAGTACTATTGTCTTTTTCATAGTTATTAAATTAAATTTGACTTTATGTTGAGCCGAAGATATAGCCACTCAGCAAGCCCCGAAATCAAAAACTGGGTAAAGCGGGCATAATGGCACCTGAGTATTATAATGGCCGGTCTGAAAAAAAAGGGGTGAAAATGATCCGCTTAATTTTTGTAAGTAACTGATATCATTTCAATTCAGGCTTGAAACGGTTTAAGCCCGTTTTTGCCCGTTTCAGTTAACAATCTTTAGCGGGCCGGGCAGGTATTAATTACATTTGTGCTAATGGAAGAGAAACTGCCCTTACAACGTTTAAGCCGACTAACCTGGTTACAGGCTATAATCATAGGTTTTATATTCTATCTGGTTGCCTCCAATAGCGAAAAGCCTGATCCACATACTGTTGTTTATACCGTGCTAACAATGTCGGGAGTTTTACTGGTTGGCTATTCGGACATTGTGTTAATGATTATTATAGCTAAAAAAAATCCAACCAGCTCAAAAAGATTTTCTCTTTTACGGCTTCTGCTAACCTATCCTGTTAGTATCCTTATTTATCTTCTTTTAAGGCCATGTTTTTCTTACATTTCAGGTAAAGCCTGGTCGTTTTGGGATTCTGGCTCATTTTTCGCATTCGTTGGATCTGGTATTGTCATCAATTCGTTGATCACCGTGTTGCACAATTCTGTGTTGTTATATCAACGTAAGTTGTATAATGAACTGGAGCTTTCAAAATTAAAAGCGGCAAATGCTGAAGCAATGAACCTTGTTTTGAAACAACAGATCCAGCCGCACTTTCTGTTCAACGCACTCAACACACTAAAGGCGCTTTACCATAAGGACCACTCCATTGCCGATACGTATATTGTTCATATGGCCGATTTTTTAAGAGCCTCTATTTCACACCATACAGCCAACGTATCGATACTGGAAGATGAAATTAAACTGTTACGGGACTACCTGGCTATGCAGCAGATCAGATTTGGGGTGGCACTGGACTGTACGATAAACCTGACTGACGAGGTACTGAAAAGTTATTTCCTGCCTTCATTTTCATTACAGCCTTTGCTGGAAAATGCCATTAAGCATAATAATTTTACGCCGGAAGATCCCCTGCATTTCAGCATTTACCAATTGAACGACAGGCTGGTGATCAGTAATAATATTCAAAAGAAAAAAATACGGGTTGAATCTACCAATTCCGGCCTGGCTAACCTGGCAGAAAGATACCGCCTCTGTTCTGGTGACGATATCATTATTGCAGAAGATCAAAACTCATTTTCGGTAAGTATCAAATTATTAAGTTATGAACATAGTAATTATTGAGGATGAAATGGTCGTAGCCGACGACCTGGAGATGAATATCAGGAAACTGATAACCGAACCCGTAGATATTGTGCAATTGAGATCGGTGAAAGAAGGCATTGCGTATTTTAAAAAAAATGATGCCCCTGATCTGATCTTTAGTGACATCCAACTGGGTGATGGGCTTAGCTTCGAGATATTTGTAGCTGAGCCTATTTCCGTACCCGTGATTTTTTGCACAGCATATGATGAATATGCGTTAGATGCTTTCAAGGTTAACGGGATAGATTATATCTTAAAACCATTTACCAGCCAAACACTTGATTTGGCGCTTCAAAAATACAGGCAGTTAAAAAAGGTTTTCTCTGCCGATCAGCAACCTCAGTTTGATACATTGATGCAAATGCTGACTGCCAGGAACGTCCAAACAACGGCTTCTGTGCTGGTATATCATCAGGATAAAATCATCCCGGTAGACCTGGATGACATTGCCATTTGCTACCTCAGCAACGAAGTTACCCATTTGCTGACATTTTCAGGCAAAACCTTTTATCCCAATAAAAACCTCGATGAATTGGAACGGCTATGTGGTAATTCTTTCTTCCGGGCCAACAGGCAATACCTGGTATCCCGAAAAGCCATTACTGACGTATCCAGTTTCTTTTCCAGAAAGCTTTCTTTAAACCTGAATGTACAATTAGCAGAGAAAGTTATTGTTAGCAAAGGAAAAGCATCGCAATTTCTCAGCTGGCTGGCCAAAACATCCGGATAACGCAGCAGAGTGATATAATGCCACTGGTTACAATATAAGGATGTTCGAAACATGCCAAAAAGCATTGTTGCCATTCTGAACAGAGTGAAGAACTGTCTCTTGAGCGATAGCGAAAAATCTTCTTCAATATGCAATAAACGTATGCTTTTCTGCGGTATTAAACTTACGAAGTTTTGAAAACTTCGTAAGTTTTTCAGCGTTTATTCATTTCACATTCGCAGTTTCCTGGATTTTAAAATCCTGGATGACAATCTTGATATTTACTACTAAGCATTTATTATACCAACAAAGCACAGTCAAAACCATTGTCTCTCACAATTTGAATCACATTTAAAGGGCAAAAACTTTCTCCTTTAACCCTTAATATATTGTCGCAATCCTCCAGATCGAAATTAATTTCAGTTGATGGTAGCTGATTGTGCAAAAGATGAAGCAGAGGCACGGCTTGTTTTGAGTTTTCGACATTGGTTTTAAATACTTCAATCATCATAAATAGCGAATATGTTTCAACAAAAAATCCTGGCCCAAAGGAAGCCAGGATAAAATATGTGATTATTAATTAGAGACTAAAAAACGTAGAAAATATTGGCCTGTATTGTAGTATTCTTAAAGTTGTTGTTAATAGCCGCATTTGTTGGGAAGTCTCCTACCTGAGTAAGACCATATGCATATCTTGCGCCTATACCTAAGCCCATTTTTGACTGGTAACCAATGCCCCCGACTGCTGATGCATCGATCTTCTTAAACACTTTCTCGTCGCTGGTATATCCAGCTATATTATATTTAAGCAAGATACCGGTCTGCGCGCCTGCTTCAACATAAAAGCCAGAAGTGGTACGGTATTTAAACAGGATAGGAACTTGTGCATAAGAAAGTTTAATATCCTGATCACCAAGGATACCGCCTTTCACCTTTGCACCCTGTTGTGAGTAAAGAAAATCTTCCTCAACCATAAAGTGATCAGTAAATTTATAGGCTACAGTAACACCTGCATTGAAACCGATCAAAGGGTCTGTTGGTAAATTGAATTTGTCAAAATTACCGCCATTTGCCCCAGCCGTAATTCCAAATTCCAGGCGGCTGGCTAATTGACTAAAAAAACCTTGATTCCCCGTCGAAGGAGCTGTTGTTGTGGTTTGGCTAAAGCCCTTTATCGACACTAAAAGCAGTGCTGCTAAGATTAATTTTTTCATAAAATTCTTTTTTTCGTTGTGTTTTTTTGTTTGCAGCTCAGGGCTGATTGTGTTATTTGAATCAAAGATGCAGCGACTGGGCTCCTGTTAAAAGCAAAAGCTAACCCAAGCGGGCAAAATCAAGATTCAAAGGGCAAAAGAGCGCCCGAACAAAAAGAGACTTTAGGGAATTTTATAATTTAAGGCAGCAATTACTTGATCTTTAACTAAAACGGCTGTCCGTAGACTCCGTCTACGGATTAATTATGCCTGTAGTCTCCGACTACATGCACAATATCAACTAAAGCAACTCCGCCTTTATCGTTTTAACCGAATTACCACGCTCCAAAGCATTATGTTCCTGCCATTGGCTTTGCTGTTGCACTATCAGCTGTTCAGTTTGCCATACCAGTATTTTAGCTTCCAGCCTGGCTAAACAAAGCTTTTTGTTCTCCAGTTGTGATCGGGTATCCATCGCCATCACTTGTATGCCCGATGGCAGATGCGTTCCCCTCACTGCTGTTTCTACTTTGTTCACATTTTGCCCGCCAGGGCCTGATGAGCGACAGGTTTCCAGCTTTACGTCTTTGGCATTCCATTGCATCAAATCCTTCACATCAAAAACAGCCACGCCCACAAACCAGTTTTTACGCTTATGAAATTTACGATACGGGCTTTGCGCTATCCATTGTATAGTGCCCGTCCATTCGTTTACAAAGGCATCCAGGTTATCGCCTTCGGCCATCATAGTAGCGGATAATAATGTGCCGTTTAATTCGCCGGCTTTGTTTTCCAGCACCTGCAATTGTATACCTTGTTGTTTAGCTTGTTTTATCATCAGGCTTTGCACACAGGCTACAACCCGGCAGCATTCTGCCGGGCCCTTGCCTGCTGTAATTTGTATCATCATCTTTTTCATGGCTACTCCTTATTCATTCTAACAATACGCGGATAAAATTTACCTTCTATATCAACCAGGTCACGCTGTGCGGCAATAACTGCCTCGATATCCTTATAGGCTAAAGGATTTTCTTCAACGGTTCCGCCAATTAAGGTAACGCCGGCGCCGGTTAGCAGCTTTTTCATGGCCGAAACCGTCATGCTGTCCTTAGCCTTTTGCCTGCTCATGGCCCTCCCTGCACCATGCGATGCCGAATACAAAGCATCACTAATTCCCCTGCCCGAAACCAGGTACGCTGGCGTAGTCATACTACCCGGAATAATACCCAGCTCGCCTTTGTGCGCAGGTGTGGCTCCCTTACGGTGGATGATTACTTCTCTCCCATCAGCTAATTGATCTTTCCAGGCAAAGTTGTGATGGTTCTCTACCACATGCAATGCCTTCAAACCTAAAGCTCCCAATAGGTTGGCATGGATCCGTTCATGACAAGCTTTGGCATAATCGCCCGCCAAAGTCATGGTAAGCCAGTATTCCTTTCCGGCTTCGCTGTTCATATCCAGCCAGGCCAATTGTTGCGCCTGCCGTGGCAGTTTACAGGTATTCATGGCTATTTGGGTATAGTGCTGCGCTATTGCCGATCCCAATCCCCTGCTGCCCGAATGTGTTAGCAGCGCCGTGTACTTTTTAGCAGGTAAGCCTAGGCTGTTATCAGCCAAAAGCGCTATCTCGCCAAATTCAACAAAGTGATTACCATTGCCGGATGTACCTAATTGCCTCACCGCTTTACTGCGCAAAGGTTTTAAAAATGGAATCTCGTTAAATACCGTACTATCCAATACCTCATGTTCCTGTCTTATCTCCAAACCACCTTCCATGCCAAAATGGGTATGATTTTTTAGGGCTTGTTTAATTTGATATTCAAAGCGTTTCAAAAAACTATCGCTTTCGTCAATTATGGATAGGGCCATGCGGCAGCCAATATCCATACCTATCGCATAAGGAATCACCGCGTTGTCCGTAGCCAGCACACCACCAATGGGCAAACCAAAGCCCATATGCGCATCGGGCATTAATGCACCCTGTACGCTAACAGGCAGCAAACTGGCCAGCTCCATTTGTTTTTTGGCCGATGTTTCTATACCCTTGCCGCCATACGTTTTATAGTATACCGGTTCGTCCTTTAACTCAAAGGTTTTAAACGGCGGTTCGTTTGTTTTGCCAATTATCTTTTCGGCTATTTTACCGGTTAACTCGTTATCCAGAAATGCTTCCGGATTATTCTTAATATTCACCAGCAGATCAAGCAATTGCTGCTTGCTGTGGTGCTTAAAATTTTTAGAGGCTACACCAATAACCAGGCTTCGCAGCTGATCGTTATGATAACCTATTTTACTTAAATCTTTTGTTCTTAAATTGCCCATGGGGGTTATAATGCTAAATCCAGGTATGTTTCTTTTGAGCTATACCGTGGTATGTTTTTTAATTTGTTAATATATTTGACACGCTCGTAACGGCAGCCTTTCCAACGATAACTTCGACCGCGGGTTAACATATTAATGCGCGGTAGCAAATAGTAATTATCAATATGATCCGTTATATATGACAGTTCCCTTTCAATATCCACATCTAACAATTTAACGTGCGTAACAATGTGTGGCGCAACTTTAAACACATATCGCCAGGGTTCTGTAAGTACATATTTTACATCTATCTGTCTTGTTTTAACATCAAAGGTTTCAACGCAAGTAAAGCAGATCTTTTCTTCATCGGTTAAATCCATCTTGTTAACTTGCCAGCTATAAGCATCAAATTCGCGCAGCGTTTGCGGCTTTATTGCATATCTATAGCGTACCTTACGTCGTCTCCTTTGTTTAAATGACCTGTCGGGATGATATTCTACCGTATTTATCTTTACCAGTAAGGTTTCATAAAATGCACCTTTGGGACCGCGTCTTATGTCATCCCGCAGTACAAAAAAACGTTTCCAGCCACGCTGATAAGGATGTTCTAATGGTACCGTTGGTAAAAGCTTTTTTTGTTGCAAAAGCTTATGATGTCGTTTGTCCAATTGTATTAATTGTTTATCCCGATCGGTTTTTACCAGCCGTCTTTTTTGCCGTGCCGATTTAATACAGCGCGGCCATTCATATGTGTTCATCACACTTTCATTTAATTTTTCTGAATTTGATTTTTGATCTCAATTCGTCCTTGAGTAAGGATATACCCTTTTTATGAGCGCTCAAAAAATCCAACGAAATTGGGCAGGCAAAATAATGCACAGGTTACCACAGCAACAGTTCAATTATTTAATAAAATACAGGATTTGCCTGCCTGGTTAGGCAATGAGCGAAAGGGGCGATATGTAGCGTTGCTCTGTCATGATTCCTTGATGTTTAAAAGGTTAATAAATCAGGAATTGCGGCAAAGATAGAATTTAAATTGAAAAACTTCTTATTCAAAGCTATTTAAACACCAAACTGGCTTAGGTGATGGTTGCAATGGATATAAACAAACTGCCCCAGCTGTTCTTTGGTCATCTTCCCAAAAAACCAATGCGGGAAATATTCATGGGGATAATAGTTGTAGCTTTCTATCAGCGTCTTCCAGTTTCTTTTCTGGTTGGCAAGGTCAGTAACCGGTTCGGTTACCAAAAAACTGGCAGCCGTTGGTGCATTCTTTTGCATCCCCTTGCTATCAGGTTTAAGTGTGCTGGCTAATGCCATTTTGCCAATCAAACGCCCCAGAAACATTCTTTTAACTGCAAATTTTCCCTGGTAATATGCTTCGCATAGCGTACAGTGCTTCACCATTTGTTCAACAGTCATTTTACCCCATTCGGGCTTGCTGTTTTCGGTAAGCGCGTCTATACGGCCTATTATTTCGACCTGATCAGCTTTATTGAATATCGATTTCATGTTTTACGAGTTAAGCTGTGCCAATGAAAACCAATTGCCCGAGTCATCTACAAAAAGAGCTTCGTATCCATAAAACTCTTTAGTAGGCGGCTTTTTAAACACGACGCCTTTTGCTATCAGCTCTTGATAGGTAGCCATTAAATCATTACAGGTAAATACGGCTGCACCAAAAGTGCCTTTTTTAATCAGGCTGGTCATGGTAGCTACCGTTTCCTTGTCAAACATGCCACCTTCTGCCACCAGAAACAGCGTTATCTCCAGTTCAGGCTGTTCGGGCGGAGTAACAGTCAGCCAGCGGGCGCCTTCGCCCATCGGGGCATCTGTGTGTACCGAAAAACCCAACTTATTTACATAAAAATCGTGTGCGCTATCCTGATTCAGCACATAGATGCACAAATGGCTCAGCTTGGTAATCATTCCCTTTTTTTTATTACAAAGATGTTTTTTTACCGCTAGTGCAGGCTATTGAAAATTGCTATTTTATCCACCCATGTGTTTGGGCAAAACAGTTGGGCACGGCAGATAATGGATTGGCGATGATAGCGTGTTTTTTAATTATGGCCTGACTGCGATAGGCCGATGGCGTTTTACCCGCCATTTTTTTAAAGGTCGCGGCAAACGAGGTTACACTGTCAAACCCAACACGCATGCTGGCGTCAAGAACAGAAACGCCTTCGGTCAGCAGTTTTTTCGCGTTGTCAATTCGAACACTCACCAGGTAATTGTGGGGTGATCTGCCGTATATCGATTTAAAAAGCCTTATGAAGTGAAATTTTGAAAAACAAGCCTCATCGGCAATATTATTAAGATCGATGTTATTGGCGAAGTGCCTGTCGATAAAAAGTTTGGACTGTACAATGCGTTTATACAAATAAATTTTCTCGTATTGCTCCATCAGGTAATTGGCTTTAAACAAAAATAATAATAAAGCGTCGTTTATCCATCTGTAACATTTACTGATTGGTGGTTACACTTTCGACAATGGGTTTGGATAATGATCGCTCTGATCTTCTGCTACATTATCCAAACATTTAAAATCTTTTTCAATCAGTAGGTATAAGGCATTGTTGTTGCTTTCAAAACCCACACGATCGGTGCTCACCCATTCATCAGCCATATCATGCGGTACAAACATTATAATTTTTTGACTCTTAAAATCAGCTGTTAGTTCGTCCTGCTGATAGCGTTGTAGCGCATATATTAGTTTTTGAGTTCCAAAATAAATTGTTTCTTCAATATAACCATCTCTCGAAAAACAATTAATATCTGTTTTGGTGAGCCGGTACCGTAATGAATTCCCTTTAATTCTAATCTTCATATGATGCTGTTTTTGTATGAAAACTGACTACTTCGCCAATAATTATTAAGGCAGGATAAGTTAGCTGGTGTTGAGCCGCCAAGGCGGGCAAATCCTCAGCAAAGCCGCAAGCTATCTTTTGCTTGGGCAGCGAGGCATGCTGAATTATGGCAGCGGGTGTTTTTCCCTTGCCTTGTTCAATATAAGTTGCGGCAATAACGGCCAATTGTTTCATCCCCATATAAATAACCACCGTTGCATTGCTCTGCATGGCCAGTTTTAAATCGGACGATAGTGTACCGTCTTTTTTGGTGCCGGTTATCATCCATATACCCTCGCTAATGGCACGATGAGTAAGTGGGATATCTTCCAAACCAGATGCCTGCATACTGGTGATGCCTGGTATAAAATGGGTTTTAATGCCATGCTCCCGCGCATAAATAATCTCTTCAAACCCTCTTCCAAAAACAAAAGGATCGCCACCCTTTAGCCGTACCACTTTACCTTTTGTAAATGCAAAATGTTTTATCATATCATGAATGGTTTCCTGCGGCGTATAGCTACCATAGGGTTGTTTACCTACATAAATCAGCTCACAATCTTCCTTTGCAAGAGTTAAGAGTTCCTTATTGGCCAAATTATCGTATAGTATAACGTCGGCTTCCTTTAAAATCCGGTATCCTTTCATTGTAATCAGCTCCGGATCGCCGGGACCGGCTCCCAAAACAAATAATTCAGGAAATATTTCACCATTTTCTACCGAACTCATATTTTTTTATTGAAAACGCCTTTAAAATTTCATTAATTTTAATTAAAATGAATCATCACATTCATTTTATCAAATTTAAACTTTATAAAATGATTTACATCATGAAAAAATGATAAAAATTAAACACAAACAAGTTATAATATTACTAAAATCATAAAAATTACTAAAAAATATAAAAATAAACCCTTTAAACATTGATATAAATTATATAATTGAGTATTATTGTTTTATAAATACATTTTGGTCGCAACAAAAATGCATTTATGGTGATTAATTGCTTTAACATTTAAATAAACTACATATGTCTCAACCAACAATTGTTGTAGTTGGAAATGGAATGGTGGGATATAAGTTTTGTGAGAAACTGATATCCAGATCAAATCAATTCAACATCATCGTTTTCGGCGAGGAACCCCGCATAGCCTATGACCGGGTTCACTTAAGCGAATATTTCAATGGTAAGTCTGCCAATGATTTGTCGCTTTCCACTTCATCCTGGTATGCCGATAATGGCATTTCTCTTCATTTGGATGATCCTATACAGGAAATTAATTGCATTGATAAAACTGTACACTCCTTAAAAGGAGCTGTAATAAAATATGATTATTTGGTATTGGCAACAGGCTCGTCTCCTTTCGTTCCAAATATAGAGGGTGTTGAAAAAAAAGGTGTATTTGTTTATCGCACCATTGATGATCTCGACCTTATCAGAGAATACGCGGCCAATGCAACCGTAGGCGCCGTAATGGGTGGCGGTTTATTAGGACTCGAAGCAGCCAAAGCGCTAATTGACCTGGGCATTAAAGAAACGCATGTTATTGAATTTGCCCCGCGCCTTATGCCAAGGCAAATCGACTCGGCCGGAAGCGCCATACTGCAATCAAAACTAAAGCAGTTTGGATTAAGCATCCACTTAAATAAAAGCACTTCAGAAATTGCCGGGGACGATAAAATTGAATTATTAAAATTTAATGACGATACTTCTTTAGCGGTTGATATGCTGGTGATATCGGCAGGTATCCGTCCGCGCGATGAGCTGGCCAAATTAGCGGGACTACAAACAAGTAGCCGCGGCGGCATCATTGTTAATGAAAAAATGCAAACCAGCGATGAGCACATATTCGCCATTGGCGAATGCGCTCTTTATAACAGCATGATATACGGATTGGTTGCGCCGGGTTATGAAATGGCCGATATTGTAGTTACCTATTTAACCGGAGGCGATAAATCTTTTTACGGTTATGACATGAGCACCAAGCTAAAACTCATTGGTGTAGATGTGGCAAGTTTTGGCGATGCCTTTATTACCGAGCCCGACTGCAGAACCATTGTTTTTGAAGATACCCATAAAGGAATATACAAACGCATTAATATAAGTAACGATGGCAAGTATTTATTAGGCGGCATCTTAGTTGGCGAAGCCGAGGCTTATAACATCTTATTACAAACAGTTAATAACAGAATACTATTACCGCCAAACCCCGAAGATTTGATATTGGGAGCAAGAGGCGGTGAGGCCACAGAAGGTGCCGGTGTTATGAGCCTGCCCGATGATGCATTAATATGTTCGTGCGAAGCGGTGAGTAAACTGGACATATGTTCGGCTGTTAATGATGGCGCCAAAGGTATTGACGAGATAAAGAAATGCACCAAAGCCGGAACCGGCTGCGGTGGCTGCGTTCCGCTGGTTAAAGATTTAATTGCCGGCACACTGAAAGCCAATGGTCAGTACGTAAAAAATGTAATATGCGAGCATTTTGATTATTCGCGCCAGGAGCTATTTGATATGGTGAAAATCAACAAGTTAAAAAACTACGACCTGGTGCTGGATCATTTTGGGCATGGCGATGGCTGCGAGGTATGCAAACCGGTAGTTGCAAGTATTCTCTCCAGCTTATGGAATGATGTTATTGTAAAGCAGGATACCATACAGGATAGCAATGACCGTTATCTGGCTAATATTCAAAAAGGCGGCACCTATTCGGTAGTACCACGCATTCCGGGAGGTGAAATCACGCCGGATAAATTGATAGTTATCGGGCAGGTTGCAAAGAAATATGGCCTCTATACCAAAATAACCGGCGGCCAGCGTATTGATATGTTTGGCGCGCACGTGAATGATTTACCAAACATTTGGGAAGAACTAATTGAAGCTGGCTTTGAAAGCGGACATGCCTATGGCAAATCACTACGTACCGTTAAAAGTTGCGTGGGCAGTACATGGTGCCGATATGGCTTGCACGATAGTGTATCATTCGCCATTGAAATTGAAGAGCGATATAAAGGTGTACGGTCGCCGCATAAATTAAAGGGTGGCGTGAGTGGTTGCGTGCGCGAATGCGCCGAGGCCCAGGCAAAGGATTTCGGCATTATAGCAACCGAAAAAGGATGGAATTTATATGTATGCGGCAATGGCGGCTCCAAACCACAGCACGCACAGTTACTGGCTACCGATATTGATAGCGCCACCTGCATAAAATATTTGGATAGATTCCTGATGTTTTACATTAAAACCGCCGACCCGCTTACCCGCACGGCAACCTGGTTAAATAAGATGGATGGCGGCATTGCCTATCTTAAAAATGTAATTACCAATAACAGTTTAGATATAAATGACCAACTGGAAGAAGAAATGCAGCATTTAGTTAACACCTACCATTGCGAATGGAAAGAAGTGGTAGAAAACGATGAATTGCGCAAACGCTTTGTCCACTTTGTAAATGCACCGGGCGAAAAAGATCCGGCCATTAAATTTGAGCCGATGCGCGAGCAAATAAAAGCCAAATGGTAAACAACTTTTGAATTATTTAATTACCCAAATTAAACTAACCAGATATGGAAACGATATTAGACATTGAATGGATACTGGCTTGCCATGTCGATGATGTACCCGCCAACGGTGGCGCCTGTATAAAACATGGCAACGAGCAAATTGCCATTTATAATTTTGCCCGTCGTGGTGAGTGGTATGCCACTCAAAACCTTTGCCCGCACAAACAACAAATGGCTTTATCCCGCGGAATGATAGGCAGCGAGGGCGATAGCTGTGAACCAAAAGTAGCCTGCCCGTTTCATAAAAAAACTTTTTCGCTGTTAAGCGGCGAATGCCTTAGTGGCGATGAATTGCAAATAAAAACGTACCCCGTTCAGGTAATTGACGGTAAGGTGTATATCGGGATAGTTTAGGCATTTATGCGTCGTTATCGGTGGTTAATAATAGCAGCTGTTTTTTGTCTAAAATTTTCAAATATTTATCATGAGCAGCTACTATTTTTTCGCCCAGCAATTCGTTTATTACCCTGAACACGGTTTCGTAAGTGGCGCCGATATAGGATGCCAGATCCTGCCGGGATAAACGGATATTAATAAAACCATCGTCCTTTAATCCAAACTGATTTTCTAAATATATCAAGGCTTGCGCTACCCGTCCTTTAACCGGCATATGCGCCAGGTTGCGCATCTTGGTTTCCGACTCCTGTAAATCTTTTACAAAAAACATCATCAGTTTATAGGTAAATTCATTATTAACCTTTAAGCTGGCCTCAAAAAATGCCAGATCAAAATAACAAAGAATCCCATCTTCAAGTGCGGTTGCTGATATAGGGTAAATTTTGGTATCCAAACCCCGATGCCCGAAAATTGATCCGTTCGAAGCTAGTCTCAAAATTATTTCCTTGTCACTCCCCCATTTTTTATGAACCTTAACTACACCACTAAGCACAAAATAAATACCCTCAACCGGATCACCTTCTTTAAAAATAACCTCGTTCTTTTTTACAAAAAAGTTCCTTTTATTGGCCGCGATTGCCACTTTCCACTCCGGAAGACAGTTTTTGCAAAAAAAACAGCTATTCATATCACATGTAATTAGCTTTTTCTTCATATAGGAGATATTTTATTCTGAATTAGTGAGTTTTTTAAACAACAAATTGTGCAATTATAAGTCATTTGATTTTATCTGCTTAATTTATCTGTCAAAAGTGATATAAATAATATTTTTCCACCATACATATCATTAAAATAAAAATAAAATCAATTTAAAATAGATCAAATATCAAAATGATAAATTTTTCATTGCAATTTTTCTATTTTTCGACGTTGTTTTATATAACTTATTGCTTTTATCATAAAAATTACTGTTTTATAGTTGAAAAATTGCTTAAAAACATTAAATGAATTATATTTATATCAACAAAAACTAAGAAAAATTAAAAAATCAGATGTTTGTGAATAACTAAAACAAAAAAATTAAATAAAAAAGCCCTGCCGGGAGGTCGCATTCCCAGACAGGGTTAAACAGTTTTCATTGCTTTAACAAATAAAAAACTTACTCAAATGTACAAAAATGTATCAAATCAGTGCATAGTAGCGCTATTTCTATGGTTTTCGTCATGTTATTTATTCTTTCTGACTAAATACCAATCTATTAAAGGCATTTCCCGCCAATTAACGTTGATGTTAAATGGGTATCTGAACAAATACCGCTCATTAAATCAATTTTCCACGGCTCCATCTATTTTAAATAACCCTTCAATTTAAAATACAATGGAAAATCAACTTACTAAACTCAATATATTTTCGCTTAAGGGCGTGCAAATGAAAACGTTTCACATTACGTGGTTAATGTTTTTTGTTTGTTTTTTTGGCTGGTTTGGTCTTGCGCCTTTAATGCCCACCATTAGGGCCGAACTACATTTAACCAAAGGCCAGGTAGGTAATTGTATTATCGCCTCTGTATCAGCAACAATAATTGCCAGGCTGCTTATTGGTAAGCTTTGTGATACCTGGGGCCCGCGTAAAACCGCCATCAGGCTTTTGCTTATTGGCTCCCTACCCGTTTTCTTAGTCGGTTTGGCACATAGTTATACCACATTCTTGTTGTTTCGCCTGGCAATTGGGGTAATAGGTGCATCGTTTGTTATCACCCAATTTCATACTTCTATGATGTTTGCACCAAAACTAAAAGGAACGGCAAATGCCGTAACTGGTGGTTGGGGTAACCTGGGCGGCGGTGTAACTAACATGGTAATGCCTTTAATTTTTGCCGCCATAGTTGGCTTTGGCTATACCAAGGCCGAAGCGTGGCGATATGCTATGATAGTGCCAGGTGTAATGATGCTTGTTATTGCTTTTTTATATTGGAAATATACTAAAGATACACCCAACGGCAATTATGACGAAATAGGCTACAACGTGGGCAAGTCAACAAAAACAGATTGGTCGGTTTTAGCCGATTGGCGGATATGGGCATTAACAGCAGGCTACGCCATGTGTTTTGGCATGGAATTAACTTTTGATAATGTGGCCTCGCTTCATTTTGTTGATTCTTTCCATCTTTCACAAAGCTCGGCCGGCTTTTGGGCCGGGATATTCGGATTTATGAATTTGTTTGCCCGCGCCCTGGGAGGTATCGTATCAGACAAAACCGGGGCAAAGTTTGGTATGCGCGGTAAAGGATTATTACTTGCAGGCACTCTGTTTTTAGAGGGTGTTGGATTGATATTATTTGCGCAGGCCGGTTCGCTGATGGTGGCTATTATTACCATGCTCACCTTCGCGCTGTTCCTTAAAATGTCAAACGGCGCCACTTATGGTATTGTACCTTTTGTAAACTCAAAAAATGTAGGTTTAGTGAGCGGCATAGTGGGTGCCGGAGGCAATTTTGGTGGCATGTTGTTTGGCTTTCTGTTTAAATCAAACACTATTACTTACGTACAGGCCTTTACCTATATAGGCTTTATAGTGATAGCCGTATCCATAATCATACTAATTACCCGGTTTCAAAAAACAAGCGCAGCTGATGTAGGCGTTACTGCTCCACTGGCAAGTGGTGTAGCATAAATGCTTTTATAAAATTTAAGCTATGGCCCTAAAAAAGCAACCGGAAAATCAGTTAACCAGCACCTGCTGCTATTGCGGTGTCGGCTGCGGCGTAGTTGTTAATAAAGAAAAAAACGGAAGCATAACCCTTACCGGCAATAAGGATCACCCTGTTAACAGGGGGATGTTATGCAGTAAAGGGCTCAACCTGCACTACACCGTAAATGATAAAAGCGACAGACTGCTATACCCGCAAATGAGGTATAACAAAAGTATGCCCATGCAGCGCGTTAGCTGGGACGATGCGTTAACCCGTACTGCTGCTGTATTTAAAACCTTTATTGATAAATACGGGCCCGATTCTGTCGCTTTTTACGCATCTGGCCAGTGCTTAACAGAAGAGTATTATGTAGTTAATAAACTAATGAAAGGGTTTATTGGCAGCAATAATATTGACACTAACTCGCGCCTTTGTATGAGCAGTGCGGTTGCGGCTTATAAAATTGCTTTGGGCGAGGATAGCGTACCTGTTTGTTATGATGACATTGAACTTGCCGATTGTATACTTGTAATGGGTGGTAACCCCGCATGGTGCCACCCTATATTATGGCGCCGGGTAGAGGCACACAAAGCAGTAAACCCGGCGGTAAAAATTATTATTGTCGATCCAAGGGTTACCGATTCATGTGCCAATGCCGATTTGCATTTACAAATAAATCCCGGAACAGATATTACGCTTAATCATGCCATAGGCAGATTGTTGATTGAAAATGGCGATATCGACTTTGATTTTATAAAAGATCATGCCGAAGGGTTTGAGGATTATAGTGAAATAGTTTTTAAAACCAGTTTGATTGATGCTGCAAAAACATGCGGGTTGAGCGAAAGTGATATCCGCGTGGCAGCAAAATACATTGGCGAAGCTAAAGGTTTTATAACTATGTGGACCATGGGGCTTAACCAAAGTGCCATAGGCGTAAATAAAAATTTGAGTCTCATCAATTTAAACCTTATAACCGGGCACATAGGCAAACCAGGTTCGGGCCCGTTATCGCTTACTGGCCAACCCAATGCCATGGGTGGAAGAGAAGTTGGCGGCTTAGCCAATCTGCTGCCGGCACATCGCGATTTGAGCAATCCACTGCATCGGCAGGAAGTGCAGCAATTTTGGGGTGGTAAAACAATCCAACCTAAACCAGGCCTAACAGCTACCGAAATGTTCGAGGCTTTAAACGACGGCAGATTAAAAGCTATCTGGATAATGTGTACCAATCCATTAACCAGTTTGCCAAATGTAAGGCTGGCCGAGGAGGCTTTAAAAAAAGCAAAATTTGTAGTGGTACAGGAAATAAGTAATAAGCCAGAAACGCTGGCTTATGCCGATGTGATATTACCTGCCGCTGCCTGGGCCGAAAAGGAAGGCACCATGACCAATTCTGAACGGCGCATCAGTTACCTCAATAAAATTGTAGAACCGCCAGGCGAGGCTTTACCTGATGCGGAGATTATTTGTCGCTTTGCCCGCAAAATGGGTTATAAAGGGTTTGAGTTTGAAAACCCGGCGGCTATTTATGCCGAGCATGTTAAACTAACAGCCAAAACCAATATTGATATAAGCGGCCTAAGTTATGAGATATTAAAAGAGCGTAAAACTGTACAATGGCCCTACAAAAAGAAAGGCCCCATAGACGGTAAGCCCCGCTTATTTACCGATCACAGTTTTTACAGGGCATCAAAAAAAGCACTTATTAGCGCCGTACCCGATACGCTGACCAGCGAATTGGCAAATAATGATTTCCCATTTGTCCTTACAACCGGCCGCATTCGCGATCAGTGGCACACTATGAGCAAAACAGGCAAGGTAAATAAGCTTAATCAGCATTATAAACAGGCTTTTTTTGAGATTCATCCTCATGATGCTGAAATATTGGGGTTAAAGGAGCTGGATATTGCCGTTATTACATCGCGCCGGGGCGAAGTACAGGTACAGACAAAAATATCGACCCAAATAAAAAAAGGCGTGGTGTTTTTGCCTATGCATTGGGGTAAAATATTAGGCAGCGACCTCAACCGGGCCAACAACCTTACCAGTGATTTGGTTGATCCTATTTCAAAAGAACCCGATTTTAAATACTGTGCCGTTAAGGTGCAGAAATTTGCAAAGCCGTTTCAACGCATTGTCGTAATTGGAGCCGGCGCCGGTGCCTATGGCTTTGTAAAATCGTACAGGGAATTAAATCCTGATGATGAAATAACCATTTTCAGTAAAGAAAACCACCCTTTTTATAACAGGGTGATGTTGCCCGATTATATCAGCGGCGAACAAAAATGGGAGCAGCTGGTAAAAATGAAAGACGACGAAGAACCGTCTTATAACATTAGGTTGCTGAGAGGTGTAAGTATTGAAAAAATAGACCGCGAAAACAAACAAGTCGTTGATTCGCGGGGAATAAAAACCAATTATGACGTATTGCTGGTTGCTACGGGCAGCCGGGCAGCCATCCCCAAAAACACGCCTTCGCTGCCGGGTATATTCAGCATGCGCAGCCGTAATGATGCGGATAGTTTTAAAAAGCATGTCCCTAAAAACGGCCATGTAGTTATTGTGGGCGGCGGTTTGCTGGGTTTAGAGATGGCCGCCTCGCTACGCGAGATAGGTATTAAGATCACCATTATTCATCGTACCTCCCGGTTTTTAAACAGACAACTGGATGCTTTGGGTAGCCAGCTGTTGCACGAAGAAATGGCCGACCAGGGCTGTGATATTTATTATGACGATGAAGTGCAGCTTTTTTACGGCCGGTCAAAATTAACAGGGATCGGTCTTAAGAGTGGTCGTAAAATAAATTGCGATGCCATGATACTGGCTATCGGCACCACCCCCAACCTGGAAATTGCCAAAGCCTGTGGGCTCACCATAAAACGCGGTGTTATTGTAAATGAACGGATGCAAACCAGCGACCCATCTATTTACGCCATTGGTGAGATAGCAGAATTTGAAGGAACGCTATACGGTATTACAGCAGCAGCCGAGCAACAGGCAGAAGTAGTTGCCAAATATATGAATGGCGATATAGCCAGCTATTACAAAGGCAGCCTGTTTATGAATATCATCAAAATACACGGGTTTGATCTGTGCAGCATCGGTTTATCCGAATGCCCGGATGATGCGGCTTATGAGGAGATTGTTTTTATTGATAAGGCAAAACGGTATTACAAAAAGTGCATCATCCATGAAGATAAACTGGTTGGCACTATTTTAATTGGCGATAAAAGTGAGTTTCAGGAATTCAGGGCGCTAATAGGCGGTAAAACCGAGCTGAATGAAAAGCGCCTGCAACTGCTGCGTAGCGGCAACAAAGCCGAACCTGTATTAGGTAAACTGGTTTGCAGTTGCAATAATGTAGGCAGCGAAAACATCACCAATAAAATAGCCACAGGCTGCCATACATTGAAAGAATTATGCGACACTACCGGCGCGGGAACGGGTTGCGGATCATGCCGGCCCGAAGTAAAGCGACTGCTGGAAGAAAGCTTAAAAACAACGGTTTAGCTTATGAAAAAAACGGAAACCTATTGTGTTAAAATCAACCTGCCGGGAGGGGTAATTTCGGCCGGCGACCTTTATGAAATATTGCAGATAGCCGAAAATGCAGGTGCAAATAAAATAAGCGTGGGGAATCGGCAGCAGTTGTATTTCTGTATTGAGGCAAACAGACTCGAAGATCTGGAATTAGGAATGCTACAGTCGGCAATAGCATATGAGTTAAATGCCGATCAGTTTCCTAATGTAATTAGCTCTTATGTAACCGATAATATTTTTAACACCGAAAGCTGGCTCAAAGAAGGCGTTTACAAAGACATATTTGACCTTTTTAATTTCGCGCCCGAACTGAAGGTTAACCTGGTTGACAGGCATCAAACCTTTGTGCCTTTTTTTAGCGGAAATTTTAATTTTATAAGTGCCGACATGAGTAACTATTGGTATTTGTACATCAGGTTTCCAAAAACCAATGATCTGCACTGCTGGCCTTGTCTTATTTATTCTGATGACATCCCGGCCTTTTGCAAGGCCGCCCAGGAAATTATTTTAAACAATAAAGAGTTGTTTTATGACCAATCCGGAATCAATTACGATTCATTTTACAAAAAGGTTAATGCTGGTAATGCCTTCATTAATCAGCAAATAGTTGAACCTTTAAAATTGCCCGATTTTTCGCTATCCTATTACGAAGGCTTTAACAAATACCTGAATGATAAATACTGGTTAGGCATTTATCGCCGTAATGAGTTATTCCCGATAGCTTTTTTGAAGGATATTTGTTCCTTATGCATCAAAACCCGTGTAGGTCAGTTATATACTACGCCATGGAAATCAATCCTGATAAAAGGAATAACCGATGCCGACCGAAAAGATTGGGGCTTTATACTCAATAAATACCGCATAAACGTGCGGCATGCCGCCAATGAACTCAACTGGCAGTTGGAAAACCTGTGCACCGAAAGCCTGGAATTAAAAAAACAATTGGTGCGGGAATTTGAAGAGCATGATCTGCGCACCTATCGCCTTTGTTTTGCTATTAAAATGCAGCCCAAAACGGGTTTGCTTGCATCTATAATTATTAAAAAGATAAAGCCTGGCTTGTTTGATATTTTACACACCAGGGATTTTAACCCCAATTCGAAAGATTTTGTAAGCTATAAAAACAACCTGCCCGCCAATGCTTTGGGAGATGCGTTGATAGCATTATGCGATTCTTATTATGGTTTATTAAGCGCCGATGATAATGCTTTGCTAAAAACGGCTGGCAATGCTACAGACGATGAAACAGGAGGTGATATTCAAGCGGCAGAGCTTTATCAATGTAAAAGCTGCCTTAGTATTTACGACAAAAATTATGGCGACTTATTCAATGGCGTTGAAGCAGGAACAGCATTTAAAAATATAACACATTATATATGTCCGGTTTGTGAGTCACCGGCAGATTGCTTTACGAAGGTTGAAAAGCAACCCATTATATTTGATATATAAAACATAAAATTAATCGTTTATCATAAGTACAATACCAACTCATATAACTATCAATTTCTCTCAACTATTAAAACAAAAACAATTCGCATGAAAAAAAACCTACTCTTACTTACAAAAAAAATCACCATCAGCAGCATTGCAAAAATCGCATTAACATTAATTATCATTACCTATTCTTTAATACCCCATGTTGCAAAAGCCCAGATAAAAGTAGTACCACCCGATTCCATTCAATATCAGGGTGAACTTTATCAAAAAATAAAAGCAAAATCAACCTATCCAAAAGTGGTTGGCTATTTAAGTTTCATTCTGCCGTTGGAAACGTTAACCGTATCGACCGGTAAATTTTCGCCAAACTTTTCTGATCATACCAGTTCCATTGGCTTCCCTATAGGCATTAATGTTTTATATAGTGATAAGTTTGGTTTTAGCTATGAAATTACGCCAACTGTAAAAGCATCAGGTGGCTCAAGCAAAATGAGCAATTTATTATTTGACCCGGGTACTATGTTTCGATTTAGTCATGGCTTTACCATTATCTCACGGTTGGCATTTGAAACTTCAGGGCGTTATGGCTTTACCCCGGTATTTAACCAGGTGTATGCCCGAACAAAAGACGTTAATTACTTTGTCGCTTTATCATTGCCAACCAGGTTTGGCGAAAGCGAAGCCGCCACCGTCGGCTTAAACTTACAGATTGGATTTACATTTAATTAACGATTGCAGATTGCTTATTAATGCAGGGCCATTAAAGGTTATTAATTCATAAATTTATTGCTGAAAATACCCTTCAATTATGACCAAGTTAGCGCAGGCATTTCAAGCATTTGATAACTATAATAAGAAAGACCCCCATACATTTGTATGGGGTGATCTCTCCTATCCGCAGGAGTATTTTTTAGCCTTTAAGCTGTATGAGTGGGTACTAAAACTAAACCCTGATGCAAGCGAAGAACTTTTATTAGCATCGCGCAGCCAGCATATCGGTAGGTGGGAGATTCCGCGTGTAACTTACCCTGACGGGAGAGAAGCTTATTTAAAATGGCGCAAGGACCTTGCCTTGTTTCATGCCGAAAAAGTATCATCAACTATGCAGGGAGTAGGGTATGATGATGAGCAAATTGATCGTGTAAAGCAAATTATACTGAAACAAAAGCTAAAGATTGATGCCGATGTACAAACTATAGAGAATGCACTTTGTTTAGTGTTTCTTGAATTTCAATATGAAGATTTTTACCCCAAACATTCGCCTGAAAAAGTGGTCAACATATTGAGGAAATCATTATTAAAAATGGATAGCCATGGACATCAGTTTGCACTCGGTTTAAATTTTTCAGAAAAAGGCTTTGCCCATATTAATGAGGCTTTAAATAGTATTAAACGGAATCAGTAAGCTAAACAGACTGTTGAATAGATTATATTAAAAAACTATTCGGTTATTTTTTTATGCCAATACCGGATATGTATCCCTAACAAAGAAAATCCGGTAAAAAAATATATGGCAAACAGCCTGATATTCTTAGGCCGTTCAACAAAACATAAATCCTTCTTGATATATACTGCCGTTAAGCAGACAGATAGCACAATTATAAAGGAAATTTTATAAAAGATGTGTTCCATTCCTGTGTCTTTATAAAAAATTAAAGCATAACATGGCAGAATTAAACCCAACAACCAGGTTTTATATAAGATAAAATACACCAGATAGTTAAAGAAACGCCCCAAATGATGTAATGAAAAGGATGGATCAGCTATGATATCTGCGATATAACTATAGATGCTTAAAAAAGCACTACCAATATATATTGCCACTAGATAATAGATCACACTTTTCATGGTGCATTACTTAAGCATATTATTTAAGTTTTTGAACTGATTTAAAAAGTCCACGGCTGCGGACCAATACTTTTAAACGCTCCCTTTTTAATGAAATATGACGGTTGACCCGGTCATTTTCATCGTGATAAAATTTGTAGGCATTAATGATGTCTTTATAACTAAGAACCCCGATTACTTTATTTTCGGCTGTTACCGGTAAAGCTTCAACGCCCCCTTCCGCCATTAATTCTACTGCTTTCCGCAAGTTATCTTCGATTTTTACCGATAGTTTGGCGGTTTGCAGGATTTCTTTGAGGATAAGGCCAGGATCAATATCATGATTATTAATGTCAGCTAGGTTTGCTGTACCAACATAATTACCATGCTGATCAGCCACGATAAAATAGCACGCCTTGTTATTTTCAGATTTGAGTAGTTCCCTTATTTCGCGCATAGTCACTTCAGGGTTCAGGCTAATCCCATTTGTGTTGACAATTTCTCTCACAGACAACTTACCTAACACGTCAGGTTCAAAGGAATCGGGTGTAGAAACCCCTCTACGCGCAATTTTTTCTGTCATAATTGTGTTTTCCATTAGAAAGAATGAAACAAGATAAGAAGCAGTACAGGCTCCAAGTAACGGAAGTAGTGCATGAAACTGCCCGGTTGATTCCAATGCAAAAGTTATACTCGTTAGATAAGCTCTTGACGCCCCGGCAAACATAGCAGACATCCCTATCAACGCAGACATTGGAACATTAATGCCTGCATTTGGAAATGCATAAATAATTATTGCCCCTAAAAGCGATCCGCCAGCTCCTCCAATGGTAAGCAATGGAGCCAAAGTTCCACCAGATGTACCACTTCCTAACGCAATAGCCCAGGATAAGAATTTAAAGAAAAAAAGCCTCAGCACAATTAAAATAGCAACTGAACCTGATAACACGTTGATGATATTATCATAACCAACACCTAAAGTATGCGGTGCAAAATAACCGATGGTGCCTACTGCTAACCCGCCTATAGCAGGCCACCACATCCAATGTATAGGCAGTTTTTCAAACACATCTTCAATAAAATAAACAATTTTGGTTACGCCTAAGGATAAAAAGCCAATAATTAAACCAATGCCGCTGTATATAGCCAAAGCGGCATTTGAAGGTGTTTCTAAATTTGGCATTGGAAATACCGGCCCCGCTTCAAATAGTAAACGGTGTCCTGCTGCCCCGGTGATGCAGGCTAGTGCTACAGGAAGGATCGATCTTGGGGAAAACTCAAACAACAATAGCTCTATAGCTAAAAAAACAGCGGCAATAGGCGTTCCAAATATGGCTGACATACCCGCTGTTGCCCCTGCTGCAAGGATGATCTTTCGCTCATTTGAAGTGATCTTAAATAGTTGACCGAGTGTTGAACCAAGTGCCCCACCTGTGGCGATAATCGGCCCTTCAGCACCAAATGGCCCTCCTGTACCAATAGCGATGGCTGAGGATATAGGTTTTAATAAGGTGATAGATGGTTTAATTTTGCTTTGGTTAGTTAAAATCTGTTCCATTGCTTCCGGTATGCCGTGTCCGCGTATTGCTTTTGAACCGTATAGGGCCATTAGCCCAACTAGCACCCCGCCGATTGCGGGAACGATGATTACCCATAAACCTAAATGGTTCCCTGCCGGGCTATGATATGCGGCACTCAGTGATCCAAAAAAAGAAATATTTGTTACTATATTAATGAGGGTTATCAGGAATTTGGCAATCAAACTTATAGCCACTGCTACTATAATGGATAATGCGGATATGCGTAAAAGTCTCTTCTTTGAAAGATTATTTTCTGAAGAATTAGCCGACTTATTAGGCATTCCGGATAGCAAAGGTGAAATGGGAATGCCGCCCTGCTGATATGAATTTTTCATTTTTTTAAATTAAGGTACAAATGCAATTATGCGTTGCAATAAATCATTGCAAAAGTAGGATTTATTTAAGATTTTATAACCATAAATTTATAATTAACATTGCATGTGCAATGTTTTTAATGTAATTTTAATTTATTATTACAAAACAAACAACATAAGCCATATAATTTAAACTGTAATCATCAGCACAATAAAAGGTGCTTTAAAGGAGCAGCAAAAGGCAGGAGGTTTTGTTAATTTTGCAAATACTCGGCTATGAAGCTTAATAATTTTTAAATGATAAAAAAACAACACCTATGCGACCTTAACACTTGTTTTTTGTGTACAACCTGCTTAAATGACTGGAAACCTGCTATTGAAACCAATAAACAAAATTTCACGGTAAAAAAAGGGCAGGAGATTTTTAAGGAAGGCGATCCGGTAACCGGGATTTACTTCGTTTATGAAGGGCATGTAAAGGTGCATAAGAAATGGGATAACGAGAAAGAACTCATTATAAGGTTTGCAAGAAAGGGCGACATTTTAGGGCATCTGGGGTTAGAAGGCAATAATATTTATCCTGTATCAGCAACTGCAATGGAAACGGCAACCGTTTGCTACCTGCCGATGGATTTCTTTGAATCATCGTTAAAAATAAACAATGAGTTTGCCATAAAGCTGATGCGTTTTTTTGCCGGCGAACTGCAAAAATCTGAAAAGCGGATGCGCGAGCTGGTGCATATGCCGGTTAAAGCACGCGTGGCACAGGCTATTGTCACCCTAAAAAATCACTTTGGTATAAATAACATGGGCTTTGTTGATGTTGAACTGGCAAGGCAAGACCTGGCCTCTTTTTCGGGCGTGGCTTATGAATCATTATTCCGGACGATTAACGACTTCGTTGCCGACAATATTATAACCGTTTCCGGTAAGAGTATAACTATAAAAAATGAGCATGAACTTTTACAGGTGATTGCCAAAAGTGAACTTTAACAAAAGGTAGAAATGAAAGATATTGAAACCATAGCAGACATTCGGCTATTTGTTGATGATTTTTATGCCAGGGTACGCAGAGACGAACTCATTGGCCCAATATTCGCCACTGTAATAAAGGGCGATTGGCAGCCACATTTAAATAGAATGTATTCATTTTGGAATGCAGCTTTATTTAACGTTCCCGGTTTTAAAGGAAATCCTTTTGCTAAGCACGCTCCCCTGCAAATTGGGCAACAGCATTTTGACCAGTGGCTGGCCCTGTTTAATGCCACCATTAACGCACACTTTGAAGGCCCAATGGCAAACGACGCCCAAAACCGCGCCAAGTTAATGGCCGATCTGTTTGTTTATAAACTTGGAAAAATGAATAACCCTGGTAATATCATCCTTTAATAATATTAGCATCGCAAACCCCAATATCAGCCTGTTTGTCTGCTTAACATCCCGTTTCGTCTGCTTCGCCTTTAAAGTGCTAAGATCGGGTGCGCTGAACAGGCATTTTTGTGTCATTAACAACAAAAAACATTATTATGACGACACAGAAAACGACAAAAACAATTTACTGGATAGGCACAGCATTTACCTCATTATGGTTTGGCGCCAGCGGATTGGGCGAGCTTATTAAAAACCCAATTGTTTGGGATATTACCGTAAAACTGGGCTATCCACCCCACTTCATTTATATCCCCGGCGTAGCCAAACTTTTGGGCATTGCTGTACCAAATTTGATGTAAAAATTATTGTTCCATTATTTTGTAAAGCTGCCCGCTTCAATTATAGCATCGGCAAAGGCTTGCGGAGCTTCCTGAGGTAGGTTATGGCCGATACCACCTGTAAGAGTGTGATGACTGTATTTACCTGTAAATTTTGATGCATAGGCCGATGGTTGTGGATGAGCGGCGCCATTAGCGTCACCTTCCAGTGTTACGGTAGGTACAGTTATAACCGGTGCGGTAGCCAGCTTTTTTTCAAGCGCATCATATTTGGTTTCGCCATTAGCAAGGCCTAGGCGCCAGCGATAATTGTGGATCACAATAGCCACATGATCGGGATTGGTAAATGCTTTGGCCGATTGTTGGTAGGTAGTATCATCAAAGTGCCATTGTGGCGATGCAGTTTGCCAAATCAATTTATCAAAGGCATTGGTATTGGCTGCATAACCCAGGCGACCGCGTTCGGTTGCGAAGTAATACTGATACCACCATGCCAGTTCTGCAGCCGGCGGCAACGGGGCTTTGTTGGCTTGCTGGCTGCCAATAAGGTAACCACTTACCGATACCAATGCTTCACAACGTTCTGGCCATAAAGCTGCAATAATATCGGCGGTACGGGCACCCCAGTCAAACCCGCCAATAATGGCCGATTTAATTCTTAACGCATCCATAAAAGCGATAATATCAAGGGCGAAAGCGGCTTGCTGGCCATTACGGAAAGTTGAGGTCGATAGAAATTTGGTAGTACCATAACCTCTTAAATAAGGTACAAAAACGTGGTAGCCTTTATCAGCCAGCAATTTTGATGTTTGGGCAAAGCTGTTAATATCATAAGGCCAGCCATGCAGCAAAATCACCGCGCGGCCATTTGCCGGGCCTTCCTCTGCATACCCTACGTTAAGTAAGCCGGCATTAATTTGTTTAATTTGTTCAAAGTGAGCATTTGCACCGGAATCAACCAGGCTGGCCGCCGTTGCCGGACTCAGGTAAGCAAACAATGCTATTAAAAAGGTCGAGGCTGTAGTACTCAATAAGCGAAGACTGCGGAGATTTGAATTAGTTTTCATAGCTATCAAGTTTAATTTGTTACGTTTTGTTTAGGCTGAAGATCTTTTCCGCTTCAGACATAACAAAAGTACATTGATTTTAAGGATATTAGAACTTACACCGCGCCGAATCGGACAGTTTTGATGGCAAAGCAGCCATTCTGTTTGCAAAAAATGAATTGTTAATATATTCTCAATTTTATAATACAACTCCTATAGGATATATAGATTTTATTTTTATATATTTACCATCACCTTTAAACAATGTAATGAATACTTGTTCAGCTTTTAAAAGCAGATTTTTTATTACCTGGCACACTGCAGTTTGTTATAGTGAGTTGCGCTGTTGTTGTATGCGTTAACAAAGCCGGCTGCCCTCCCCTACTTTCCGGCTATTTTTACTCTAAGTTCCCTTGCAACCTAATATAATCACTAAAAAACTATTCAACTCAAAATGACAACAATTCAAACTGAAACAACAGGTGTAAAACCCTCCGGCTGGCAGGAATTCTGGTCGAAGGAAGATTGGTGGGCCGTTTGGCTTGGCCTTGGTATAGTTATTGTGGCCTATGCCTTTTACATTTCCGGCTCCAGCATCTCGTGGATCGCGGTAAGTCCGGCCAAATGGTCAACCCTATCACAACTGGCTGCACAATTTTCAAAAAACGGCATCAGGTACGTTGCTTTACTCTCCGCGTTCCTGGTTTTATTTACCATTGTAATTTCATTCATCGGGCAAAAACCAAAGGCATTTATTCTGTCTTTCATTTTTATCTTCATTATTTCAACCGTCATCTATGCCGCCGGCAACTGGGATCAAGCCAACAAGTATAACCTGGAACCACCTTTGGTGGCACTTGCGCTCGGCTTATTTATTTCAAATGTAATAGGGCTACCCCGCTGGCTTGATGCTGGTTTCCGGGTAGAGTTTTATATTAAACTCGGTATTGTACTATTGGGTGCAACTTTACCTTTTACCTTAATTATATGGGCGGGTCCGGTGGCTATTTTGCAGGCATCTATTGTTTCATTAGTTACCTTTTTGGTAATATTCTTCGCTGCCCGCAAGCTAGGGCTCGATCATCGGCTGGCAGCAGTGCTGGGTGCAGGTGGTGCTGTTTGCGGTGTTTCGGCCTCTATTGCAGTTGCCGGTGCCGTGCGGGCAAAAAAAGAACATCCTCCAATTGCTATAAGCCTGGTGGTGTTTTATGCCATTATTCTTATTTTCCTGTTGCCGCTGGTTGCGCGTGCTATTCACCTGCCTACAGGGGTGGCCGGCGCCTGGATAGGGACGTCGGAATTTGCTGATGCGGCTGGTTTGGCTGCCGCCCAATCATATGGAGGACTAGCCGGTTCACATTTAGGCATTGCCGGAACGGCAGAACAGGCATTGGCTTCTTATACCCTGATTAAAGTTATTGGGCGGGATATTTGGATCGGTATATGGTCATTAGTATTGGCGCTTATTGCGGTTACTGTTTGGGAACGTTCTGAAACTAATTCAAAGGTTGAGGTGGGCCAAGTATGGTGGCGCTTTCCCAAATTTGTAATTGGCTTCCTTGTTGCTTCTGTACTTACAACTTTAATTATTCATGCACATTCGCTGGCCGATTATAATAAACTGGTAAAACCATCCCTCATACTGCCGATTACCGCATTGCGGACATGGGTATTCACATTCAGTTTCTTAAGCATTGGCCTTACCACGCGGTTTCGTGAATTGGCGGCGGCAGGCATTAAACCATTCGCGGCGTTTACTTTTGGGGTTATCGTAAATGTGGCTTTAGGGTACTTTTTGTCGGTTGTTGTTTTTGGGCATTACTGGGCCTCTATTGTAACGCACTAAGCATGAAATTTTTCAAATCCTTAAAACTTAAAAATTCCGGGCAGGTCTGCGAAAAGTGCGCATACTTTCAGGGCGACCCGGCACATATTGAAGAAGCATATCCCGGACTCTCTATCATGAGTTCGGGATATGCCTCGGTGCGTGCCCAGGATGGTTTATGCAGTTATAACCAGCTTTACCTTTCCGCTCGCGATAGCTGTCCACATTTCACGCCACGTACAACGGAACTAGCTGATATTGTTATTTGACTCAGTTTGCAGTGGGCAGTTGGCATCACGCTGTCCCGCAAATACATGACACATAAAAAACAACCTGATACAGCTGAAACACACACCCAATGTAAATCAACTAGTTGACGCCAAATATGGAACAAGATGGAACAAGATGGTACAAAAAATTGATTTTCAGCGTAAAAATACTGCCCAGGGCCGGAGGTAATTATATTACTATAGTTTGCCCTTCTGCTGTGAGTGCGCCACTTCGCATTTTCTAAATGCTCTATACTTAGCTATCGCATACTAAGCATCTGAGCCACAAGCCGGGGACGCTTGCGACCAATGTCATTAAGTTAAGAGACTGTCATATTGCATCTCTTTGATTTTTAGTTACTTTAGGTCGTATTCTAGCCCTGTATTTACCAACATGTCTTT
>NZ_JANUBZ010000003.1 GCF_024808665.1 Mucilaginibacter empetricola | reverse complement strand
TCAAGGTTATTAACAAAGAAAAAGAAGCAAAAAGAAAGCTTCAACAATAATAACAACCTCTATTATTTGTTGATGCCAATCTAAAGGAAATGACAAGTCGGTTTAATTCCCCCGCCAGTACCTAATGACACCAATGACTAAAAATAAACTTCTTTATTTGCCGACGCCAGGGTGTTACGGAGTAAGCCGATGATGGTCATCAACCCTACGCCACCGGGAACCGGGGTAATGAATGATGATTTTGGGGCTACATTTTCAAAATCAACATCGCCATACAACTTAAAGCCAGATTTTGTTACAGTGCTGGTTTCGCGGTTCATGCCTACATCAACCACTACTACACCTTCTTTTACCATATCGGCAGTAATGAAATTCTTTTTGCCAATGGCTACGATCAGGATATCAGCTTGCAGGGTAATGCTTTTAATATCAGGTGTGCGACTGTGGCAAATGGTTACGGTGCAGTTACCGGGATAAGTGTTGCGTGCCATCAGGATGCTCATAGGCGAGCCTACAATGTTACTACGACCTACTACCACACAATGTTTACCTGCGGTTTCAATGCCATATTCTTTCAGCATTAAAGTAATGCCATAAGGTGTTGCCGGGATAAACGATGGCAGGTTACGCTGCATCCTACCCAAATTTACCGGGTGAAAGCCATCCACATCCTTACGGTAATCAATACGCTCAGTTACTTTTTCTGGGTCGATGTGTTTTGGTAATGGTAATTGAACTATGATACCATCAATATCAGCATCAGCGTTTAACTCAGCTACTTTTTTAAGTAGTTCCCCTTCGGTAACATCGCTTTCATATCTAACCAAAGTTGATTTAAAGCCTACCTGCTCACAGTTTTTGATCTTGCTGGCTACATAGGTTTCGCTGCCGCCATCGTGACCAACCAATACCGCAACCAGGTGTGGTTTACGCCCGGTTTGCTCCAATATTTTAGCTGCCGACACGGCAATTTCACCCTTGAGTTTTTCTGATACGTATTTTCCGTCGAGTAGTTTCATAACCCCCTAACCCCCTGAAGGGGGAATTTGATTTTAATGTTTGTAATAAAAACCTGGTATAGCTCAACTAACCTGCTACAACAGCCCCGCCAATTCACTGAAGGGGAATTTGATTTTAAATGTTTGTAATTATCCCCCTAATTTGCACGAAGGGAATTTTAATTTTAACCTTTATAGTGAATAACCGCCGACAAACTCCCCCTTCAGGGGGCCGGGGGGTTAATCCAGTTTCAAAACCGCCATAAATGCCGATTGTGGTATCTCTACGTTACCTACCTGGCGCATGCGTTTTTTACCTTTTTTCTGTTTTTCCAATAGTTTACGCTTACGCGAAATATCACCACCATAACATTTGGCGGTAACGTCTTTACGCAAGGCTTTCACGGTTTCGCGGGCTATAATTTTAGCACCTATTGATGCCTGTATAATAATTTCAAATTGTTGGCGTGGTATAAGCTCTTTTAGTTTTTCGCAGATCTTTTTACCAAAATCGTAAGAGTTACCTCTGAAAATTAATGAGGATAGCGCATCAACAGGTTCAGCATTTAACCTAATATCCAATCGAACCAAATCTGATTTACGGTATCCTATCTGATGATAATCAAATGAGGCATAGCCTTTAGAGATGGTTTTCAATTTATCATAAAAGTCGAATACAATTTCGCCCATTGGCATTTCAAATATCAGCTCCACACGATCAGAAGTCAAATACGATTGGTTTTTGATGTATCCGCGTTTCTGAATACAAAGCGACATTATCGACCCAACATATTCAGATTTTGAAATGATGGTAGCCTTTATGTACGGTTCTTCAACATAGTCAATTCTGCTTGGATCGGGCAAATCCGATGGATTGTTAACTGTTATAGGTTCGCCTTTTGTGGTATAAGCAATGTAGGATACGTTGGGCACGGTAGTAATAACCGTCATATCAAACTCACGCTCCAGGCGCTCCTGTATGATCTCCATGTGCAACATCCCTAAGAAACCGCAACGGAAACCAAATCCCAGGGCTGCAGATGATTCAGGTTCAAAAACCAGCGAAGCATCGTTCAGTTGCAACTTGGCCATTGATTCACGTAGTTCCTCAAAGTCATCCGTATCAACAGGGTAAATACCTGCAAATACCATTGGTTTTACTTCCTCAAAGCCTTGTATGCCTTGCTCGCATGGGCGGTCAACACGGGTTATGGTATCCCCTACTTTAACCTCTTTGGCCTCTTTTATACCCGAAATAATATAACCTACATCCCCGGTCTTAATAACATCTTTGGGGAGTTGCTTTAGTTTTAAAGTACCCACCTCATCTGCTAAATATTGTTTCTCGGTAGCAAAGAATTTTACTTTATCGCCTTTACGAATCTCGCCGTTTACTACTTTAAAGTAGGCCACAATACCGCGGAACGAATTATAAACAGAATCAAATATCAAAGCCTGTAATGGCGCTTCAGGATCACCAACAGGAGCAGGTACACGTTCAACAATGGCACGTAAAATATCATGCACGCCCATACCTGTTTTGCCGGATGCAGCTAAAATCTCTTCGCGTTTACAGCCTATTAGCTCAACAATCTGGTCTTTAACTTCCTCAGGCATAGCACCGGGAAGATCCATTTTATTTAATACCGGGATAATTTCCAGATCATTTTCTAAAGCCAGGTACAGGTTTGAGATGGTTTGCGCCTGTATGCCTTGTGCAGCATCCACAATAAGCAAAGCACCTTCGCAGGCTGCTATAGAGCGGGATACTTCGTAGGAGAAATCCACGTGCCCCGGTGTATCAATCAGGTTGAGGACATATTTTTGACCATCAAGCACATAATCCATCTGTATAGCATGACTTTTTATGGTGATGCCCCGCTCCCGCTCCAGGTCCATATCATCCAATAACTGCGCCTGCGATTCGCGCTGCGTAATGGTATTGGTATATTCCAGTAACCTATCGGCGAGAGTACTCTTACCGTGGTCGATATGTGCTATAATACAAAAATTACGAATGTGTTCCATTGAGCCGCAAAAATAGCGTTTTTGGGTGGAAATACGAAGGGCTAACCATCAACTCTTTTATGACATTAAAATACGCCCTTTACAAGGTGCTGCTTTATTTATTTAGCGCAAATGGTGATGAAAAGCGTGCGTAAAATCAAGCACACATGCCGTAAAATTAAAGAAGAAGTGGATAAAAACACCGTACCACAAGGTATTTTCTTTTATGCGTACATAAGCCAAAAGCAACGCAAACTGAACAAGCCAAACTAACGACAGAACTGACATATGCATAATAGCAAACAAAAATGCCGAGATAAATATGGCTTGTTTTTTATCAACTACCAGCAGCAATTTACCCAGCAAAAATCCACGGAAGGCCAACTCTTCAAACAAGGCAGGCATTATAGCTACAAATAATATGGTGAGTTCTTTTCCGTATTGGTATTTTCTATAAAACTCATAATACGAATAATCTTTTGAATAAAGTGAGAAGTTGAGCCAGCTAACAAAAAAATTAACAGTAAGAGAGCAGGCTAAACCCAAAACGCAATATCCAATCAGTTTGAATACAGAGAAATTACGCCATTTTAATATCGGTTTGTTATTATACCAGTCGAATCCAAAAAAAACAATAGCGTTTATTGCCAGGATAATATCGAGCGTAATTGACCATCCCAGGGTTTTAAAATGTTTAATAAGCAAACCAGTGCCACAAACAGCAGCCTCCAACAAAAAAAACAGGATCACCTGTTTAATGTCAAGCCATTTTTGTTCGGATAAATCTTCAGTTTCATCGGGCTGCGCACTGCCACAATGCTTACAGAATCTGCTGGCAGGATCAATAGGTGCACTGCAATGGAAACAATGCCCCTGATCGACAAATTCAGGCTCCTCTATTACATCAATATCACTCAATATTAAGTTCTTTTTTAATTTTATCAGCCTCAAGAGCCGATTTAACTCCTTTAATAAAACAGCCTACAAAAAATATCTTAAAAAAGATGCCACTGACTATGGTAAGCGGATTTGCTATGGCATTTAGTAAAAATATGATAGCATAAAGTGCTGCCCCCGAAATAATTGAAGTTAACGGTTTTGTCCTGCTCCAAAATCCCAAGCCGGCATAAATTGCTGCTAGAATTATATTTACGGTTAAAAGTACAGACCGCGATGGATCAAATTTGTTCGTGGCGTAACCTATAAAACCAATAATAAGGGTTCCTGCTGCAATCCAATAGAGGACATTACCTGCACGCCTCATTTTTTTATAAGCATCGTCCAAATCAATTTCGCGGCTGCTTCGCACTGACATAAAATAATCCTGCTCTTGTTCTGTACCCTTTAACGGGTAACCGCAGGCATCGCAAAATGCATCTTCGTTGTTTACTTTTTTGAAGCAGGCAGCACAAAATATTGCTTTTGCTGCATCAGGAGTTGAAAGATCTTCCATTTTATTGTGATACGGTATACAGGTAATAATAGAGATTCGTTTTGAGAAAAAAAATTAATTTTTTAAACATTCCTCAGTCTTTTCCAGGTGCTAAAAGGCTTTTCAACGTTCTTATTTTACCTCTTCAACAAATACTGGAGTTTCGGTCACTTTAATGGTTATTTTGCCATTTGCAGTACTCACCTGCTTTTTATCCATCACATTAGCACCTTCTTTTAAATTGTAGATATTCGCTTTTAATGCTTTAACCAAATCTAAAGTATAGGTTGCCGTTCTGCCTGTTTCATCCGGGATAGTTAATACGTACATCGTTTTATTGCCCAGTTGGTAAACGTCAACCAAAGGGTCTTTGCTGATGGTTTTGATATAGTTGTAATTGCCCATCAATTTAGTGGTTTGCAGGATATAATCAGCGGCAGGTCGTCTTTTTAACCCTTCGGCCAGCCCCGATGTGGCATATTGGGTTGTACCACCTGCATGATCGTCAAACAGCTGGTAAAAAAATAATCGTTTAACGCCATAGCGGATATAGAGTAACGAACTCCTTAATATCCAATTGGCCTGATTTTCTAATACAGAGGTTTTACCTATGGATTCGGCTCTTTGATAGCTTTCCTGGTTAATGTCATAACCGGTTTCTGTTACCCAAACCTCGGGATGCTGCGGCAGGCTATTAGCCAGTTTTACAAAATCATTAGCAATACTGCCCGCGTTCGAAAGCTCGGGCGCTATACCCGTTGTTGCGCGTTTGTGAGTGCGTACATCGCCATCATTAGCGTATAAATGGTAATTAATTACATCAAAACACAAGTTAACGCTGCCATCTTTACGATAGCCCCTGTTCTTTCGGCACCACTCAATCATCCTTTTTAAATAATTAACATCGGCCGATGCCAGGCCACCCATCACTACCTGCATAGCCGGGTCGGCTGTTTTAACACCTGCACCGGGTCCAAGCTTCCCCATATCGCCATCATAAAATGCCGACATGTTTGCCGCATACTGTTCAGCGGTTTGATGCGTTTCTTCATTGCCCCACCATCTGTCGCGCTCGTTACCGCACTCTATGTAGCTGATTAATCCCATGCCTGCCAAAGGCTCATTAGGAATATCATCAGGATAGCGCTTATGCGTATCAGTTTTAATCAATTTAGGGTCGATGTTTTTATTATAACCATACCTGGCAGCAAACTGAAAGGCAACATGTGCCTGATCGATGTACGATGCGGGTTTATTCAAACTCAACCCAAACGGCACCGGAACATTCTCATTATCGCGCATACCAGCCGGATAAGCATTGGCCATCCACAAAGGGCAGTTTTTAATATCGGCCAGTACCAAAATACCCTCCTGCTTGCAGCGCTGGTAAATAATATCAAAATTATAGTTGCCATTAAACACCGGGTTAAAGGTGTAGTCGCCTTTAATACTTTCAATCCTGTCCCAGTTTAAATAGTGCCGTACTGCGCTAAAAGTTTTTATAAGGGCCATATTATCCTCATAAATATGCTTACGATCGTTGGGGCTGGCAGGATTCTCTAAAAAGTTCCATTCGTAGGCGTTAATGCCAAACATATTTTTTAATGGAGTAGGATTGCCTGTGTACGGCACATTTATCCGTGGCTGATTAATGGCATCAATATGAGTTGTATCAGGAGTTAGCTTAGAGAGATTTTTAAAAGCGATGCTATCGGCGTTATTACAATTCAAAAGCAATAGTACCGTAACCAATACAAATGCCGGCTTATAACTGAATATTGAATTCATAATTGATTACATCAATAGTTATTTGCAATAAAAGTAATTGTAAAGTATTGATGTTAAAATATCAAACCTAAAATAATACCGATAATAATAACAAATGGTGTTTTTATACGGGTAAAGTTCAGGAGCAAAAAAGTCGCAGCCATTATTAAATACGCCATCCAATTTAGCCCGAATGGCCTGGTTAATAATATCAGCGCAGTGGCCATAAAGCCCACTGCAACAGCATTTATACCGCTTAAGGAGTTTTTTATACGGGTAATTTTTTTTAGATCGTCCCAAAACGGAACGATGAAAAGTATGAGGATAAGTCCCGGTGTGTTTATGCCGATAACAGCAACCACGCTGCCAATTATCTGCCCAGCTATTCCACCACCTTTATTGCCTATGGTAATTCCGCCCAAAAAAGAAGTAAACGAAAATGTAGGCCCCGGAAGCGCTTGCTGCAATGCATAGCCCGAAAGAAATTCAGATTCTGACAGGTAATGTTTCACATTAACAAACTCCGTATACATTAGCGGAACTAATACCTGCCCGCCTCCAAAAATAAGAATCCCGTTACGGTAAAAATTTTCGAACAAACGGATAGGCAAACTGAATGGCGAAGTTTGATTTACCAGGGCGCCCAAAGCGGCAAAAAACAACAAAATACCAATAAAATAAGCAACCTTGTTAGGATTCACATTGGAGAACAATTTCACCCGCAATTCGTTTTCCTGTGGCTGTGTTTCCAATGCCGATGAAATAATACCGCCCAGCAAAACCAGCAATGGGAAGGCGTAGGCATTTTGTAAAATTAATGTGGCTATTAATGCCCCTACAGCTAGCATAGCGCTGACACGCGTTTTTAAAAACTTCCCGGCAAAACTGTAGGTTGCATAGGCCACAATTCCTACGGCTATAGGTTGTACAAAACGCAATATTTCGGCAAATTTGGCCCTGTCGGCAAACATTTTATAGCTGATGGCCGCCAGGCACATAATTGATGCCGACGGCAATATCCATATTAAAAAAGTAATAAGAGCCAATCGCAATCCACCAACTTTCCAGGCAATACCTACCAATGTTTGGGTCGATGACGGACCCGGCAGTAATTGCGATAGCGCATTCAGTTCCATCAATTCCGACTCGGTGATATAACGGCGTTTCTCCACAAACTCGCGCAACAAAACAGCAATATGCGCCTGCGGGCCGCCAAAAGCCGTAAACGTATAAAGAATTACGTCGCGTAAAAATAAAAGTTGCCGTCTACTCATTTTTTAGTTCATGGATGATGGGTATACAAATAAAGTTTGTCAGCTCAAAAGCGATTGATGCTGCCATGAACCATAAAGCTAATCATACAAACCAGATAACTCGTTATAAACGGCCTGCAGTTCAGATAAAGCGTGATTATCGCGTTGTTCGCGGGTTATTTTTATACCGGTTTCGTAGGTTCTTAAAGCATCATCCTTACGATTAAGCGCCTCATACAACTTACCCAGGTGATAATAAGTGCCTGTATAATTGGGATGATTATTTATCAAGTCCTCATAATAGCTAAGAGCCTTATCTGTTTGATTGATACGCAGATACTCGGTTGCGAGCGCATATTTTAAAAACGGATCATCCGGTTCACTTTTAATAAATTCCAATAGCTTCTCTAATCTGCTGATCTGCATATTTTAAACTCTCTCTTTTTTAACTAAATTTGCACAAACCCGTTTATAATACAACATCTATTTGTTGGTTAATTACCGGGGATCTATCACCATAGAAAAATCAACAACAAGATGAAAATTCTGGTTTGTATAAGCAATGTTCCTGATACAACGACAAAAATAACTTTTACCGACAATAACACCCAATTTAATACTAGCGGTGTGCAATTTATATTGAATCCATATGATGAGATTGCCCTTGCACGCGCCATTGAGTTAACAGAGCCCAATAATGGCAGCGTTACGGTGATAAATGTTGGTGAAGTTGGCACGGAGCCCACTATTCGCAAAGCCCTTGCAATTGGCGCTACGGATGCTGTGCGGGTAAATGCCCTGCCGCATGATGCATGGTTTGTTGCCTACCAGATAGCTCAATACATTAAAGCCAACCCTTTTGATTTAATATTAACCGGACGTGAGTCTATTGATTATAACGGATCGAAAGTGGCCGGAATGATTGCTGAACTTTTGGATATCCCATCAGTATCAATCATCAAAAAACTGGACATTGATGGCAATAGCGCAATAGTTGAGCGCGAAATTGAAGGCGGTAAAGAGGTTTTGACTATTCCATTGCCATTTGTTGCCGGAACGGCCGAAGGTGTTGCTGAAGTTAAGATACCCAATATGCGCGGAATTATGTCGGCACGAACCAAACCTTTAAATGTTATTGAAGCAATAACGGTAAAAACATTGTCGGATGTTATCAGTTATGAAACTCCGGCACCAAGGGGCCAGGTAAAATTAGTTCCGGCAGATGATGTGCCCCAACTGGTTAGCTTGTTGCACGAAGAAGCCCGGGTTATATAACAATCAATTAAAAACAATCAAAATCCATTTACCCTAAATATGTCAGTTTTAGTTTATACGGAAAATGCAGACGGGAAATTCAAAAAGTCGACTTTTGAAATTGTCTCCTATGCCCGCGCTATAGCCACCCAGTTGGGCACCAAACTTACCGCTATTTCTATAGGCGATGTTAGCGCAACGGAGCTAGCTGCATTAGGGAAATATGGTGCAGAAAAAGTATTAAATGTTTCGAACGATAAATTAAAAAACTTTATCAACCAGGCTTACGCCTCTATTATTGCCGATGCTGCAAAAAAGGAAAATGCTGATATTGTTGTACTATCCAATTCATTTTCGGGTCGCGGATTAGCACCACGCTTGGGTGTTAAATTGGAAGCCGGGGTTGCTGATGGTGCTGTAGCATTGCCAAATCTGTCTGACGGTAAATTCCGGATTAAAAAGACTGCATTTTCTGGCAAAGCCTTCGCTATAGTTGAATTGACGTCAGCCAATAAAGTAATTTCGTTAACGCCTAATGCATACAAAGTTGTCGAAACCAATGCAACAGCAACAGTTGAAGATTTTGCCACCGAAAATAAAGCCACTGATTTTGCTGCCGTTATTAAAGATATTGTAAGAGCTACCGATAAGGTTTCGTTACCTGATGCAGATATTGTAGTATCCGGCGGACGCGGTCTTAAAGGCCCTGAAAACTGGGGAATGGTGGAAGAACTGGCCGATTTACTGGGCGCAGCCTTAGCATGTTCCAAACCAGTTTCTGACGCAGGCTGGCGGTCGCATAGCGAACATGTTGGGCAAACAGGTATCGCTATCAGCCCAAATTTGTATATTGCGATAGGAATTTCAGGGGCTATACAACACCTGGCGGGTGTAAGTTCATCAAAAGTTATTGTGGTTATAAATAAAGATGCCGAAGCACCCTTTTTTAAAGTGGCTGATTATGGCATTGTGGGTGATGCATTTGACGTGGTACCTAAATTAATTACAGCAATAAAACAATTTAAAGCTTCGGCATAAAAAAGGATCCGTTGTGATGGGTAATGATATGAAAAAAATAAAACTGGATATTGTTGGCTTATCTTACAGTCAAACCCAGTCTGGTGCTTATGCCCTGGTTTTAGGCGAAGTTAGTGGCCGCAGAAGGCTCCCGATTATTATTGGCAGTTTTGAGGCGCAGGCTATCGCTATTGAGATAGAAAAAATGACTCCAAGCCGTCCGCTTACGCATGATCTTTTCAAGAGCCTGGGACAAGCTTATCATATTGTTGTACAGGAAATTATTATTTACAACCTGGTTGACGGCATTTTTTACTCAAAGCTAATTTGCTCTGATGGCAAAAAGGTGGTGGAGATTGATGCCCGCACATCCGATGCTATTGCCGTTGCGGTGCGGTTTGATTGCCCTATTTATACCTACGAATTTATACTTTCAAGCGCAGGTATTGTAATTGAAGGAAATGACTTTGTTTACCTGGAAAATATAAACGAAACGCCCGAAGAAAAAACACCGGCATCAACCGCCAGTAGTGGTTTTACATCATTAAGTGTTGATGAGCTGAAATCCAAACTACAGGAAGCACTGGCGGAGGAATCATACGAGAAAGCGGCGAAGATACGCGATGAGCTAAACCGCAGAAAAGCATCGTAATTTTAACAGGAATGCGTAGAAATCTGTTTTAAATTTAAATTTTGTCGGCACACATCTAAACTATGCCTTATAGTTTTTTGATTTCACTTTTATTCGCTACTTTCCCATATTAATTTTAACACTAAAGATATTTTAAAAATCAGCCCTGTATGAATGTTAAATTGCGCCTGATCCTGATGAATTTTATGCAATTTTTTATATGGGGATCATGGCTCATTACCATTGGGGCATACTGGTTTCAAAACAAACAATGGTCTGCAACGCATTTTGCAGCTATATTCTCTACCATGGGCATCTCTGCCATCTTTATGCCTGCCATTACCGGCATCATGGTTGATAAATACATCAGCGCTCAAAAACTTTATGGCATTATGCATATTTTGGGTGCCTGTACCTTATTTAGCCTGCCATTGGTAAATAATCCATCAACTTTCTTTTGGGTACTGTTACTTAATATGGTGTTTTATATGCCTACGTTATCGTTATCTATAACTGTGGCGTATTCAGCATTGAAGAAAAACAATATTGATGTAGTAAAAGACTTCCCTCCTATACGAACATGGGGAACAGTAGGCTTTATTGCGGCTTTATGGACAGTGAGCCTTTCGCACAACGAAACTACGCCAAATCAGTTCTACATAGCTTCGGCGGTGTCATTGGCGTTGGGTTTGTACGCTTTTACACTTCCTCAATGCCCTCCTCTTTCCCATAACTCAAATAACAAATCATTGGTTGATTTATTAGGATTAAATGCCTTCAAGCTGTTTAAAACGCCCAAATTTGCCATTTTTTTTATTTTTTCGATGTTTTTGGGAGCGGCTTTGCAATTAACCAATGCATATGGCGATACTTATCTTCAGGATTTTAAAAAAATAGCAGCCTACCAGGGACTTAATGCCGTAAAGTATCCCGCCATAATTATGTCTATCTCGCAGTTTTCCGAAACTGTTTTCATTTTAGCCATACCATTCTTTTTAAGAAAATTCGGGATCAAATATGTAATGTTGATCAGTATGCTGGCCTGGGTATTACGGTTTGGTCTTTTTGCTTTCGGCAACCCTGCTGATGGTTTGTGGATGATCATATTATCGTGCATTGTATACGGCATGGCATTTGATTTTTTCAATATTTCAGGCTCGCTTTTTATCGAAACCCAAATATCACCCGAAATACGTGGCAGTGCACAAGGTTTGTTTATGATGATGGTAAACGGCTTCGGAGCGTTATTTGGCAGTTATGCGAGCGGTTTGATTATTGATAAATTTTTTATACTCCCCGATCAAAGTAAAAACTGGCCCGGCATATGGCTTACTTTTGCCGCATATGCGCTGGTAATTGCCGTTATATTTCCGTTTGCATTCAGAAATAAATATAGCGTTATACCCGAAACAAAATTGCAGGAAGTTTAACCAATCATATTAATTATTGCGAATTAATACAAACCCATGAAAAAACATTACCGGCATGAAAACGACTGCCTCAATTGCGGCACCATTTTAGAAGGTAAATTTTGCCACAATTGCGGGCAGGAAAATCTGCAGATAAAAGAAAGCTTCGGGCATATGATGAACCATGCCATTAGTGACTATTTTCACTTTGATCAGCAGTTTTTTCATACACTTAAACCTCTGTTTTTTAGTCCCGGTAAGCTGACTAATGAGTATATGGCCGGTCGGAGGGCACAGTTTTTACATCCTGTAAAAATGTACATCTTTATAAGTCTGATTTACTTTTTATTGGTTTTTAAGGAAAATAAAGAAGCTGATAAAGTTGAAGTTAAACAGATCAATACAGAACATTTTCAGGACTCGGTTAAAAAGGTTGCCATTGATAAGATAAAAAACAACAAAGACCTCACTCCAGAACAAAAAAAAGAGACAATTGCTGCAATCACGAAGCCAGCAGGTCATCATGTAAAAAAACATATACCAGTAGATACCGCCCACAAAGCAGGTCTTAACATTCACGTAAAACCTATCGACTCCCTGAATAAAGACGATGATGACGACGACGATAGTGTAACTGGCGATGTATTTGAACAGGGTGTTGCCACCACAACCGATGATAGTACCTACACGCAATATCTGGCAACACAAAAAAAATTACCAGAGGCTGAACGCGATGGGTTGTTTACAAGATATTTTAATGAAAAAGCCTTTGCTTTAAAGAATCCTAAAATCAACAAAAAGAAGTTAATTAAGGAAGGCATTGAACATAACTTTCCGAAAATGATGTTCTTGTTACTGCCATTATTTGCACTGATATTGAAGATAACATTTTGGAAAAACAAGAAGTTTTACGTGGAGCATCTCATTTTTTCGTTCCATTTACACTGTTTTGTATTTCTGTTCTTAACCATAATAATGATACTGAAGATGATATTACCAGATACCGGCGGATGGGTTGGTGTAATTGACTGGATAAATATTATCTCTACGCTGGTAATTATATGGTATATATATCGCGCCCTAAGGGTTATGTATCATCGCAGCAAATGGCGCACGTTTACAAAAATGTTCGGCATGTCCTTAACCTATACCCTAGCGTTTAGTATTTGCATGCTTATATTGGTGGTTGTTACCGCACTAACGGTAGTTTAAACGTTTATCATTAAAATATACAAACAAAAAGGACGCGGGCAAAAATCCGTGTCCTTTTTGTTTAGCTTCTAATTTCCAAAAGCATCCAAAGCCTCGGTCGGCTTGCCGGTATTATCAAAAGCACCTAAGCCATAGCTTTGCCAATTGTAGGCCTCTGGCTCCCAATAAAAAACACCCAAACCATTTCCGTTACTTACGCCATTTACCTTGGTAATAATATCGGTCAGGAAATCCCTGGTGGTTGATGGAGCAGCTACATCCATTCCTACTTCAACTATCATACAAGGCGTTGAATAGCGCGATACCATGTCATTAATATTCGCTAAGCATTGCGTATTCAAAGTTTGCCAGTTGGCTGTCGTCGGGTAAAGTGACATACCTATAATATCCCACTGTGCACCGTTAGCTTTTAAGCCATCAAACATCCATTCAAACAGGCTATTATCAAAACCGTTAGAAACATGCACAATTACTTTTGTTGAAGGGCTAACGGATTTTACCGCCGTATATCCGCTTTTTATCAATGCAGCAAAATTAGCCATATTGGTTGAAGCACGGCCATCCTCCCATAACATGCCATCATTAGTTTCATTACCTATTTGCACCCAATCTGGTGTTATGCCATTGCTATTAAGCGCATTCATCACGCTTACGGTATAGGTACTCAAAGTAGCTAAAAGTGTGTTAAAATCAAGCGATACCCACGCCGCAGGTTTGGTTTGATGCCCCGGATCGGCCCAAACATCACTGTAATGGAAATCTATCATTATTTTCATTCCGGCTTTTTTTGCCCTGATAGCTTTTGCAACAACATCGGCAGTATTACACCAGCCGTCAGTGGGATTTACCCAGGCCCTTAATCTGATTGAATTGAAGCCTAAGCTTTTCATCAAAGCAAAAAGATCTTGCTGATTGCCATTTTTATCGTAAAACTTTACTCCTGATGATTCCATTTGCGTTACCCAGCTAACATCGGCCCCTTTGGCAAATGATGCAGATACCGCTGGAGCAGTATAGGAGGACGTAGTAGTAACAGGTTGTGGCGATGGCGCGCTGCCTTTATTTGAGCACGACAGTATCAATAGCAAGGATGTTGTACAGTAAACCCACAACATTTTTTTCATAACCGGAATTTTAGTTTATAAATTGGTACGCCCCATGGGCCGCAGCAAATATAAAACTCGGCCTTGAAAAATAAAATGTTTATTTAACATTTATTAATAAATGTTAAATAAACATTTTATACGGATATACTATAATTTTCCAGTTCGTGATGGAACCGTGTTTGATATGTAGTTGAAACTTTGCGTTTGATCGCCAAGCTGTATTTTAAATTCGCCCGCTTCTGTAACTGTTTTGCTTACATCATTAACAAAAGCAATGTCCTTTGGCGTAATTTTAAAGGTTACTGTCTTTGTTTCTCCGGCCTGTAAATCTATCTTATCAAAACCTCTTAAACGTTTGGTGTCCGGCGCTATACTGGCATATAATTCACTAATATAAAGTAAAACAGACTCTTTTCCTTCGCGCTGCCCGGTATTTTTCACATCAACAGTGATGGTGAGGGTTTCGCCGTCTTTTAAATCAGGTTTGCTGATATGGAGATTATTATAGCTAAAAGTGGTATAGCTTAATCCATAGCCAAATTCATATAGAGGGTTATAGCCATGCTGATCATCAGAATTACCATTTTCCAGGTTTTTGCGGTAGTAATTTACCAATGCGTTGGCATAGCGGGGATAAGTAACAGGTAAACGTCCTGATGGGTTAGCATCGCCAAAAAGAATATTTGCCAAAGCATCTCCGCCCTCATTTCCAGAAAAATAAGTCATTACGGTTGCAGCCGATTTACTTTCTGCCGCTGTAACAATGCGGGGGCGCCCTTCGGCCAATACCAAAATAACCGGTTTACCGGTTTTAGCCAATTCCAATGCCAGTTGCGTTTGCGCGGCAGGTAAGTTCAAATCATCAATATTACCTACATTTTCTGTATATGACAATTCGCCAAGACATAATACAATTACATCCGAATTTTTTGCCGCTTTTATAGCGTCATCTACATTTTTTAAACTATCAAACGATGCACCAGGCTCATAACTTACGTTGTCCTTTCCTATTTTTTGCTGAATAGCTTTTAGTATGGTATTTTTTCCAGCAGCAAACAAATCTGATTGTTCTCCTTGCCAGGTATAGCTCCAACCACCATCAAGCGAACGCATAGTATTTGCCGTTGGGCCCGTTACAAACACTTTAATGTCTTTTTTTAATGGCAGAATATAGTTGTTATTCTTTAGCAGTGTGATAGCTTCTGTAGCTGCATTTAAGCTCACCTGGCTGAATTCATCTGAGCCAAACTTCGGATAGTCATCCGGGTTTCCTACCGGCCTGTCAAATAAACCTAACTGGTATTTAACTTTCAATATACGGTGCACAGCCTCATTAATACGGCTCATTGGCACTTTACCTTCATTAACCAGTTCAACCAGATAATTATAAAAGCTGTATTCGTATGGTACCATACTCATGTCAACACCAGCATTTACGGCTATCATTACTGCCTCCTTTTGCGTTGCAGCGATATGATGACGATCATGCAGGTACTCAATATCCCTCCAATCTGACACGGCGATGCCATCAAAATGCAACTCGCCGCGTAACACATCTGTTAGCATATATTTGCTTGCGTGGATCGGTACCCCATTAATTTCACCCGAGTTAATCATCAATGTTCTCGCCCCTGCTTTTACAGCTTCGGCAAATGGTGGTAAAAAGTATTCGCGCATATAACGGTCAGGTATCCAGGCTGGCGTACGGTCTTTTCCACTTAAGGGGTCGCCGTATCCCAAATAGTGTTTCATGCAGGCTGCAACATGATACTTATCGCCAACATCGTTACCCTGGTAACCTGTTATAATGGATGCGCCCATTGTTTTTATCAGGTATGGATCTTCTCCAAACGTTTCATAAATGCGTGGCCACAAAGGTGACTTACCTAAATCCAAAACCGGCGAATAATTCCAGGGAATATAACTTGCGCGGGTTTCATAAGCGGTAATCTCGCCTGCTTTATGCGCTATTTCCTTATTGAAAGTAGCGGCCATAGCAATTTCTTGCGGAAATAAAGTACTGCCGGTTGTGTAAGTAACACCGTGTATGGCATCAATACCATAAATAACAGGAATCTTCAAACGATCCTTCGCAGCTTCCGCCTGAATGGTTGAAATAACTTCGTACCAATGCTTACGATCATAAGCATGACCGCTAACATTTAAGATAGAACCTACATGATATTTTAGAATAGCCTCTTTTATTTTCTCTGCGTCAATTTCATGAACGCCATTGGTTGTGGTTGATACTACATCTGATGTAACCTCTGTCATCTGGCCAACTTTTTCCTCTAAGGTCATTTTGGCTATCAGGGCATCAACTTTTTTGTCGATATCACTTTCGGGCTTTTTTGTTTGTGCCGACAGTGCAAGCGCATTCAAAAAAAAGATGTTTATAATGATAAAAATCCTTCTCATAATTTATGGGTTTGATTTAAGGTATGCGGATTACAAAATAAGGTATATAAAATTACTTCTTTTTCGCTGGTATATTCAATTCGTTCTGCAATGCTTCCAGTGCATTTGCCAGATAAGCCAGGGGGGCGTTCCAGTTAATAGCAATCTCATTGGCGGCATAAGCACGTTCGTCGTCTATATAAGCTTCGTCAGGCACTATTGAAGGCACCTTGATACCATCCTGCATTCCGGGATTGGGGCCGCCTACGAGCATACCGGGTATTGGATCAATTACGCCATCACTTGCAGAGGGTCGATGGTGAGGATGCATGGGCGTTTTACTACCATATCCGGTAACAAATGAATAACCAGTTCCGTTTCTACCCAAAATATAGTCGAGATTACTTAATGCATAAGTTAAATATTCAGGGTTGTTAGAAAGCTTCCAGGCTTGTATCAATGCAACGCCTTGGTTAGCAGCCGCTGAATTACTCCCCCACCCAAAACTACGCCTTGACTTGTCCATCACAGTTTGATAAGCTGTTTCGCCTGCGCCATTTATCAGGTCGTCAGCAAAAGCTAACATTCGCCTTTCTATTTCAGGTAGTTCTTTTGGTGCACTTACGCCTAATGTATTACTATTTTTTATCAGCGTATAATATCCCAACAATTTAACCTGGTTCCAGGTTGGTACCGGCATGCTTTTATCTGGAATAAGATTGATATTTTTTAAATAGATAGTATCATGCGTTGTGACCAATAATTCAGATGCGGCCCATATAAATTCATCCTTAAAATTCCAATCGCCGTAGCCACCTGTGGTAATTAGCGGACTATATTTCTTATTCATAGCATCCTGATTGTAAACGCTGTCAGGATGGGTTACAGCCCAAGCCCAGGCCGTTTTTGCTTGTTTTAGACATGAGTCAGCCAGACCAGGTAGTTCTTTTGGATAGTTGCTAAATATCCGGCTGGCCTGCGCCATAACGGCCGCAAAGTCAAGTGTAGCGGCAGTTCCTTTTTCAACAACGTAGCGTGGTGATGTAGATTGATCGGGCATTTCAAACTTATCGAAGGCTGCATTGGTAAGCTTGTTATAAACGCCACCATCATTGGGATCCTGCATAGTAAGCATCCAGCGGAGATTCCATAAAGCCTCATTTAATACATCCGGGACACCGTTTCCGCTTTCGGGGATGTTCAGTTTAACCGTTTTCATATAAATCGGAAAATCTTCATATAATGAAAGCAGGGTACTTGTACTTATTCCGCTATTTACTATATATTTATTATAGTCTCCGGCATCGTACCAGCCCCGTTGCGCGGATATAATTGTCCCCGCAGGTCTTTTATCTGTAGCAGCAGACGAATGAACTAATACAGCTATATCCGGGTGACCTTCTGCCCTGCTCCATTTACCTGCATATTTTTCTTTCAATGGGATAGAAGCCCTCATAAAATAATATGCTTTGATAGCAGCATCGGCAACATCTTTATGCACAGCTTTTTTTATTTCAAACGGGTGGGAATAACCGGCATCTGCTACATGTAAAATATATTTCCCGGGCGTGTGAAAATTCGTAAAATCGGCAATTGAAGTCAGCACACCCGCAAAGCTGGGCTTGGTTGAAACATTTAAAACCCCTTTAAATACCTGTTTCTTTTGTATGGTTTCAATATAAAAGATCGTATCTTTTGTATTTAGAATAATTGCTTTTTTGGGCGCATTTGGATAAAAACCTACCTGGTTAATCCTGATACTATCTCCCTCTTTGCCTGGTGCTTGAAAAGCAACGCAACTATTTGCAAAAACAGTCTGAATAAGCAGCACTAGCAGGACGCATGTGCTTTTATAATTAAGAAAATATTTACTATTCATTCACAATAATTATAATCCCAAGTCCATTCAATTGGTTTATAAAGATATGTGTATGTTCTACAATAAGTATAATACTATATTTACATTATCAATTTAAAATATAATACAAAACCAACATCATAATGGCCGGTGTAAATTTACACGACGGGAAGTTTTCAAATAAAAAAACCGGCCTTGTTTATAAAGGACGGCCTATTTTAATTGTGTGTTTAGGGTGATGTATCTTGTATAGTTTATATTTTAATTAAAGGAACCGCCAGGCTCAAGCTAAATAAACTCACTCTTGTTTGCGAGTTACCATAAGTTTGCTTAGTAATGCCGGCTTCATACCGTAAATCGATAGAGAGGTTTTTAATGTCCAACCCTGTACCAAATTGCCAGGCAAAGTTTTGGTTTTTGTAGTTAAGCGTTACTGCATTATTTAACGCGCCGCTAAAACTTTGATCTTTATTTATAGCTAATGACACCAATGGGCCGGTATAAAAACGGGCGCCTATGCCGAAAGCACCTACCTTGCCTCCAAATAAAAGAGGAACATCAATACTGGTAAATTGCGCCCTTGTTTCGCCATTACCGTCAGAAATTTGCACATTTTTGGATGTTGCATAAAGCTCAGGCTGAAAATTAAATCCCAACGCGCCTATCCTTGCCCAAAAACCGCCAAGGTATCCAATCCTGGTACTATTGTTAAAAGTAGGATTATCAATATTTAATCCGGCATCATTCACACCACCTTTAATACCAAACTGAAATGATGGTAATATTTGAGCGCTTGCAATGCCAAGGGAGCCAGCAAAGAATATTAAGGCAAGTAAAAATTTCTTCATATTTCAATTAATAAATGCTCGTCTTTGGGCAATCGCTTAGTCTATTTTGTTCATCCAAAAACATTTAAAGATAATAGAAATTGGCAATATATTCTATAAAGATAATTTTCCCTGATAATAATCAAGTATTTTGCTGTAAATGAAATAATCATAACGGGCACTTATTAAATTTAATTTTGCCGCGTCAAGGTTATTTTGAGCTATTATAAAATCGACTGAGGTAATTACCCCCGCATCCAAACGAATCTTTGAGATCCGGTAACTTTCTGTATAGGCATTTACCTGCTCATTGGTTGCCTTAAAAGTATTATAAGCCGATAGCATATTATAATAAGCCTGCTCAACGTTTTGCTTCAATTGAATTTTGGTATTGGCTTCAATTAATTGTTCATTCTCCAGATTAATTTTAGCCAGTGCTACAGCATTCTTCTTGATATGATTTGTAAATATTGGGATATTAAGCCCTAATGTTAGTGCTGTTCCATAATTGTTTTTAAACTGATCCCAATACTTAATATTTTGATCTGAATAATTTGCCTGATCAGCAAAAACAGATTGTTTTCCTGTGGGCGTATTTATAAATCCACCGGTAGGTACAACTGTAGAATCAATAAATACCGATTTTTGACCCGCGCTTGAATAATTGGTTGATATACCACCATTAAGGGCCAGAGTTGGTAATAATTGTCCTTTAGCAACACTTACACCCTTCTCTGCACTTTCACGTCTTAAAGTCGCCGCTTTTACAACTGCCAGTTGCTGTAATGCAGTACCATAAACCTCATCCGGATTAACACCATAGTCGCCAACCAGATCCTGGGCATTTAAAGGTTGCAATTCTGCACTCTTGTTGTAAGGAATATTCATCAGCTGATACAAGCTTAACCTGGCTAAATTCAAATTATTTTGCGCATTAACTACCGCAACCTGGCTACCAGCCAGCGCGCCTTTAAAATCTGTAAAATCTGACGCTATTTTATTCGCTCCGCTTTGTTCAAGTATGGCCGATCTGTCAACATTTTGTTGTGAAACTGCCATCTGACTTTTTGTTTGGGATAGTATTTCTTCGGAATTTAACACAGCTAAATAATTGGTAATAATACTTACTGTTACCAAATCTTTTGCCGCCTGAAAATCCATTTTACCTGCCTGATAAGCCAGCTTGGTTTGTTTTATGGAGTTTTGAAGCGCTAAGCCATTAAATAAAACAAGACTTCCGTTTAAAGAATAGTTATCAGAAGTTAAGGACTGATTTACATAGGTATTGGTCACCGGGTTAATACCACGGCCCTGGCTAAGTTCACGGCTGGCAGCGCCGGTAATAGATGGCAGTAAGTTCTCTTTTGACTGGTTAAAGGCAATCCGGTCCTGCTCCATTGTTAAGCCGCTTTGCTTAACATTTAAATTATTTTTTATAGCGATGTCCAGGCACTGTTGCAATGAAAGTGTACTGTCTTGCTGCGCATGCACTATTATGCTGCAGGATATGAAGAGAATCGTTAAAAAGTATTTATTAAGTCGCATTTTAATGTTTACAATTATTTTATAGTTCAGAATTTTCTTGAGGATTCAATCTTACCATCCAACAGGTTAATCACCCTCGATCCGTATTCGGCATTTTTTTCGGAATGTGTTACCTGTATAATGGTTACGCCATCTTCCTTGTTCAATTTGCGGAAAAGCTCCATAATTTCCTCTCCTTGTTTGGAGTTAAGGTTTCCGGTGGGCTCATCTGCCAGTAACAATTTTGGTTTGGCTATTAAAGCCCTCGCTATACCTACAAGCTGCTGTTGTCCGCCCGAGAGTTGAGCAGGGAAAAGGTCTTTTTTACCTACAATCTGAAAACGATCAAGCATATCAGCAACCATTGCTTTGCGCTCACCGCTTTTATAGTCCTGGTATATTAAAGGGGTTTCTATGTTTTCATACACGGTAAGCTCATCAATTAAATGATAAGCCTGAAAAACGAACCCGATATATTGTTTATATAATGCCGAGCGCTGTTTTTCTTTAAGCTGATGTACCGAATTGCCAACAAAATAATGATAGCCTTCTGATGGTTCATCAAGCATGCCGATAACGTTTAACAGCGTTGATTTGCCCGAACCTGAGGGACCCATGATAGAGATGAATTCGCCTTCATCAATTTCGAGGCTAACATCGTTTAATACAAAATTTTTATTGCCGCCAACCTGGTAGTATTTTGAAATATGCTGTAATGATAACATGTGTGTGTGTTTGAATTATTAATTTATTAAACTACTAAGTTGCTAATTTATTAAATAAGTATTTTAATCTCCGTTTTGTACTTATTCATTTGCCCACAAAAGCATCAATAACATACCAAAATATCAACTACTTAAATATCAGATACTTATAAATAAAACAACAGGCAATTACTGTTCGCTTACGTAACAGGAAGCGTACGGTTATGATACAATGGGATTGGTGATTAGTGTTTAGCGGTTGGAGATTAGTTAGCAATTTGAGAAGCGCTATGCTAATTGCTGCTAACTAATCTCCCACGCCATCATTCGCTTCTTAAACTTTTTACCGGGTTGGCAATAGCTGCTTTAACTGACTGATAACTTACGGTGAGGAATGCAATGAGTATAGAAACGATGCCTGAAAGTAAAAATATCCACCATTGAATATTGACATGATAGGCAAAAGTCTGAAGCCATTTATGCATAAAAAACCATGCAACAGGCCATGCTATAAGGTTGGCTATTAAAACAAGTTTGAGGAAATTGCTGGAAAGTAGTAAAGTGATATTTTGTACCGAAGCTCCCAATACTTTGCGTACGCCTATTTCTTTTATTCTTTTTTGAGCCGCATGCGATGCCAGTCCGAACAACCCTAAACAGGAGATAAAAATAGCAAGCCCGGCCAAAATTCCCACGATTTGGCTTACCTGATTATCTGCTTTATAAACCTCGTTAAAATGGTCATCTAAAAACTGGTATTCAAGAGGGTAATCAGGATAAACGCTGTCCCAGGTTGATTTAATAAAAGCAATTGCAGCTGCAGTATTATTGCCGTTTACCTTAACGGATATATCCCTGAACCCCCAATGCAACGAACTTACCAAAAACATGGGTTCTATTTTGTATTGCAGAGAGTTAAAATTGAAGTTTTTGGCTACCCCCACAATAGTTCCCAAGGTATCAAAACCAAATTGTTGCCCTACCAATGATGATAAAGGCGCTTTAGGGTGATCTTTTAATAACTCTTTAGCCAATGCTTCATTAACAATAAACTGCCTGCCATCGGGCATTTTATCGCTCGAGAAGTTTTTACCTGCGGCCAGTTTAATTTTATATAAATTGAGGTAATTGGTATCAACCACCAGTAGCGTTGTACCCAAATCCTGTTTCGGCCCATTGGCTGGTTTAAAAGTTACCCCTGTTTGATCTAAATGACTTCCCAAAATATCCTGCGAAGCAGTAACCCCTGAAATTAAATTACTGTTTAAGAGTTCTTTTTTAAACAGGTCATATTTCTTCGTGGTGACACCATCCAGTGGGATATTGACAATCTGATCGCGGTTATATCCGGGATCTTGTTTTTGCATGAAATTTAGTTGCCTTAATACAAAAGCGGTGGCTATCATCAGGAAAATGGCGCTTGAAAACTGCACAACAACCAAAATATTTCTTAATAAGCTTTTGTTTTTACCTATTTGTATTGATCCTTTTAAAACGCGCACCGCTTTAAACGATGACAAATAAATAGCCGGATAAATGCCCGACAATAAACCAATAAACACAGTGCCCAATAAAACAGTAAGCACCGGATAAATACTACCGAAAACATTGAAAGAAATATCCCTTTCGCTCAGATTGTTTATATACGGAATGGTTAGTTCAACTATTATTAAAGCAAGCAATAACGCCATAAACGACACTAACACCGTTTCTCCAATAAATTGCGAGGCCAATTGAAAACGATAGGCCCCTATTGATTTACGGATACCCACTTCCTTGGCTCTTTCGGCCGATCGGGCGGTTGACAGGTTCACAAAGTTAACGCAGGCTATCACCAATACGATAAGTGCAATAATGGCAAATAAATTGGTTGATTTTTTATCAAACTTTTGGTAGTTGATATAATCCAGCCCGATATCTGCAGAATTTGCGTGTATATCTTTAAATGGCAAAACAAACAGCTGTGTGTATTTCCAACCATCACCTTTCATATACTTTTTTAGGTAAGCGGGGAACTTTTTATCTAACGTTGCCGCATTTGTACCGGGAGCAAGTTCTACATAAGTATTTAACCAGTTACCGCCCCAGTTAGTAAACATCCAGGGTTTATAAATACTACTAAAAGAAAACAGCGCGTCAAATTGTAACTGCGAGTTTTTAGGAACATTTGCCATTATTCCCGTTACTACAAATGACACGGTATCATCCCCGTAATGGGTTATTGTTTTACCTATGGGGTCGGCATCGCCAAATAACTTTTTCGCCGTTTCTTCGGTAATCACTGCTGTGTGCGGTTTCAGCAGTGCAGTTGTGCTTTCGCCTTTAATTACCTTAAAATCAAACATTTTAAGAAAGGTAGAATCAACAAAAAACACCTGCGGCAGAAACACCTTTTTATTGTTAAGTGTTAACTGATACTTCCCATCCCAATGTATCCGCGTAAAGTTTTTTATTTCGGGAAAATCCTGTTTTAACGTTGGCCCCATCGGAAACATGGACAATGCCACCTTTTGAGTGGTGCCTTGACTACCCACAGTTTGCACCTCGTTTAAACGGTATATATTTTTAGTGTGGAAATTATCGAAGCTTTTTTCATACGATACAAACAACATAATAACAATACAAGCCGCCATCCCTACGGATAACCCAATGATATTAATCGCCGAAAAAACCTTGTTTTTCCAAATGTTGCGCCACGCAATTTTTAAATAATTTTTAATCATAGCCAATTAGTTTATTGGTTCAATTGTTCATTAGTTTATTGGTAGAACGGCTGTTATTAAGTGTCCGTAAGTAATTTTCAGCGATCTCAAACTCCAATCGCCAACCACACTATTCGCTGCGCAAACTCCTAACCGGGTTCATTAAGGCAGCCTTGATAGCCTGAAAACTTACGGTAGCCAGCGCGATGACAATTGCCACAACGCCGGATATTAAAAATATCAACCAATTTATAGTTACGCGATACTCGTAACTGCGCAGCCAGTTATTTATAAAGAACCATGCAACCGGGAAAGCAATAATGCATGACAGGCCCACTAACTTCAAAAAGTCTTTTGACAATAAGCCGGCAAGGCCCGAAACCGAAGCACCAAGTACTTTCCGTATGCCAATTTCTTTTATGCGGCGCTCAGCGGTATAGGCCGCAAGCCCGAATAGACCCAAACACGAAATAAAAATGGCCAGCGATGCAAAAACCCCTGCAAGTGTGCCGGTTAAAGTTTCAGTTTTGAACAACCGGTTAAAATCATCATCAGTAAACTGGTATTCAAAAGGATAGCCCGGACTATCGGCCTTTATAACCGCCCCCGCTTTTACCAACGCTGACTGTAAATTCACACCGGCTTTAAAACGGATGCTTAAAACTCCGGTACCAGCAGGGTGACAGTAAAGCAAAAGCGGCCCGGCTTTTGCATACATATCGTTGTAAAGAAAATCCTTAACAATTCCCCTTATGGTGAATGCTTTCTTCCCTCCATCTCTTATAATTCCGCCTACTTTACCTTCTTTGCCCATTTGTTTTGCAAAAGCTTCATTAATAATCACACTATTGCTATCTACAGCAGCTTCGCGATAAAAATCCCGGCCCGCAACGAGCTTCATACCCATAGTTGATATAAATTGCGGGCTTACGTTTTGCCAGGAGATGAGTGGATTTTTAATGGCATCTTTCCCATCCCACGAATAATTATCGGTATTGCTGCCAATCTGTAAAGCGGGGTTATCACTTAGTGATGCATCTTCAACCACACCTGTTTGTTTAAGGTCATTATAAATAGCCGGAAATTGGTCAACCTGTTTACCTTGCAGATTAATATAAATTAAGTTACTTTTTGCAAAACCCAGCTGACGGTTTTTTACAAACTGTATTTGCTGATAAATAATAATTGTTCCGATGATCAATATTATTGATACCGAAAACTGAACTACTACCAGGCCCTGCCTGATAAAACCGGTACCTGTAGCAGATTTTATTTTTATATTCTTTAAAACAGCTATCGGGTTAAATGAAGAAAGATAAAATGCCGGATAACTACCTGCAAGTAAACCCGTAATAAGGCTTATACCAGCCAGGTATATTAAGTGTGCGGGTGCAAAAATATCTGCGGTTAAATCTTTTTGCACCATATTGTTAAATGATGGCAGCGCCAGGTAAATCATTCCAATGGCTATCAACACCGCAATAAATGACATGATAATAGCCTCACTAATAAACTGTCCAATTAACTTGCCCTTGCCGGCACCCATCACTTTTCGTACCCCAACTTCCTTAGCCCGTTGTTCAGATCGCGCAGTTGATAAATTCATGAAATTGATGCACGCAATCAATAAAATTATAAAGGCTATAAAGGAGAATATGTTGACATATTGTATGCGACCGCCACTCATTTTACCATCTACAAAATTGTCATGAAGGTTCCAGTCGTTCATCGCAAACAAGAAACAGGCGGTTTTATCATTATCCCTTTTTTTATCAGCAATAAAATGACTCAATTTCCTATTAATTGAAGCCACGTTTGCAGATGGTTCCAATTCGACAAAAGTACGGGTCCAATTGGCACCCCAATTATCCATCCAGGGCTGTTTATGGTCAACGTTAGCCATTGGCGACAACCATTGAAATTGAAAAGTCGAATTCTTGGGCAAATCTTTAAAAACCGCGGTAACAATATACTCCTGTTCGTTGTTTACCTTTAATGTTTTGCCAATAGGATCTGCATCGCCAAAAAACTTTGCTGCCATTTTTTCACTTATCACAACAGAATGTAATTGCTGCAATGGATTTGCAGCATTCCCTTTAACAAAGGGTAAATTAAGCATCGGAAGCAGTTCAGCATCAGCAAACCTGCCCTTTTCGGTAATTGTTTTATCGCCAAGGGCAAAAAGTTCGTCACCGTCGCTCCCTGTTGTTCTTGCCACCCGTTTTATACCGGGTATTTCAGCTTTCAACACTTTGGCCATGGGCCCAGGGGTAGCATGAAAAGTGCTTACTTTACCTTCGTAAGTTTGATTTTCGTAAATGGTATATAAATTGTCGTGCTTCTTAAAGTTTTGATTATAGGTAAGCTCGTCTTGCACCCATAAAAAAATTAACGAAGCACACGCAATACCTATCGCAAGGCCGACGATATTTAAAAAACTAAATGCGCGGTTCTTTAACAAACTGCGCAGGGTGGTTTTAATGTAATTTTTTATCATGATAATTTAATTCATTGGTTCAATTTTTCATCTGTATTCTAATAAACCTACCTAATCCTCCAACCGATAATTAGCCTATTCGCTTCTCAGGCTTTTTACAGGATTCACAGTAGCCGCTTTGATTGCTTTATAGCTTACGGTTAGCCAGGCTATTACCACCGAAATGATAACAGATAGTACAAAAACCCATATATTTAATGATATACGATAGGCAAAATTCTGCAGCCAACCCGTCATAATGTAATAAGCGGCCGGCATGGCGATTACGCAGGATATAATGATCAGCACAACAAACTCCTTAGAGAATAATAAAACTATGCTGCTTACCGATGCACCTAAAACCTTGCGTACACCAACTTCTTTTGTTCTTTGCACGGCCATAAATGATACCAGGCCGTACAAGCCAAGGCATGAAATAAATATGGCAATGAAGGCAAATATTTTATAAACCAATGCTAACTGGTTTTCTTGTTTGTAAAATTTGGCTATTGATTCATTAAGGAAAAAGCCATTGTATGCATACTCGGGATAGGTTTTTTCCCAAAGTGACTGAATACCTGTAACAGTTTTTACCAAGTTGTTAGATTTTATTTTTACGGCTGCCTGTGATTCGTATTTTTTTAATGGATAAATAACAATTGGCTTTACAGCTTCCCGTAAAGAATTTGTTTTAAAATCTTCTACCACACCGGTAATTGTTGCCCATGATCCGCCACCCAGGCTAATGGTTTTACCAACAGCATCCTCATCGTGCAGAACACCCAGTTTGCGCAATAGTGTTTGATTTACAACCGCCTGACGCATGGTATCGCTAACCTCGTATCCCTTGCCCGCCGTAAAGCGCAAACCAAACGTTTTAAAATAATCCGCATCTCCAATTTTAACAAAAGTTGGAAATCCAGGGTCTTTTGCGGAGTGATTGAAATTAAAATTTTCGGCTGAGTTATTATCAGATGATGGCGCATCGCTGTTAAAACTAACCGACTGCACAGCTGGGTTTTGCAAAACCTGTTGTTTAAACGATTGCATTTTTTTAAGGCTGATACTATCGGTATATCCCGGCAGCATTAGCACAGCATTTTTGTTGAAGCCCAAATCGGCTTTGTTTACAAAATCCATCTGACTAACGGCCACCACCGTGCCGATGATTAATAGCTGAGATATAGCAAATTGAGTTATTACGAGTGTACGCCTTAGCGAAATACCACCAATGGAGGCAGCCGTAATTTTGTTTTTAAGCGCCAAAACAGGTTTGAAACCAGACACTATCAGAGCCGGGTAAATACCCGAAAGAATGATTACCACAATTGCAGTAAGAGCTAAGAAAATTACACTGCCGCCATTTAGTAAATTGATATCATCAGGAACGCTGGCAATATTTTTTAAATAAGGCATACTTAATTTGCCAACCAGAATAGCCAAAAGGGTTGCTCCAATAACAATAAAGGCAGTTTCACCTATTACCTGCACCGCCAGTTGTTTCCTGCTGCTGCCCAATACCTTACGGATACCTACCTCTTTTGACCTCCCAACAGATTGAGCAGTAGAAAGATTAATAAAGTTAATAGAGGCCATTACAATAATTAAAATGGCAATGAAAAATAAGGTGCGCAGTGTTGCTTTGGTAGTGATGTGGTCGCCTAGTGTGTTGCCAAATATGGTATCAAAATGCATTAATGACAATGGCTGAGCAACAATAAGATGGTGTTTAAGCCCTGATTTATAGTACTTAATTGTTACCCTTTTTAATTGCGCATCAATATCTTGCAGCCCGGTATGATCAGGAAAAAGCATAAAAACCTGGTGATTGCTGCTGAGTAATCCCCAATCTGTGGAATAATTGTAGTCTTTAGGATAATTCTTCCAAGTGATGTGTGATACCAGCACTTTAAATGGAAAATCGCTATTACTAGGTGCATCTTCAATTACGCCGGCAACTTTCAGATTAATCAAATTATCCATTTTAATGGATTTGCCAACAGCATTTGTCCAGCTGCCAAAATATTTAGAGGCCGTACTTTGATCTAATACAACCATATTAGGATTAGCCAACACAGTAGCATTACCAGCCAACCACCTCCAACTGAAAATGTCAAAAAATTGAGGTTCTATAAAAACAACCCCTACGTTTTCGGTAAACTTTTTGCCGCCGGTATATTTAAGATCGTCGCCATCAGCCACCGTGATCTGGCTGCCATAACTGGAATTAATAGACGCAACCTTTGCTTTGGGGAACTCAAGTCTTAAGGCTTCAGTAGCCGGTATGCCAACACCTGGATTATAGTCAATGCCACTCTCGCTCATTTGCTCGGTAGCAATATGATAGATGTTTTTATAGTTGGGCTGAAAAGTATCATAACTCAACTCGAATTGAATAATTAAGAAAATAAGTAAACAGGCCGCAATACCTATTGTTAACCCAACTACATTAATAGCCGAGTAAGTTTTATGACGAATGATGTTTCGCCAGGCAATTTTTAAATAATTTTTTATCATAATTTCAACTTACTATAAGAAGTATAAATCACATACCAAAAACACAATATACTAACAATCAACACATTACTAATATTTTTATTTACGAACATGTTCGTAAATAAAACACTAACTGTTCGTTTTTGATACAAAGATAAGTGCTTATTACTCGCTCCTTAAGCTTTTTACCGGGTTTGCCAGTGCTGCCTTAATTGATTGAAAACTGATGGTTGCAAATGCAATAATTAAAGCAATAACGGCCGCCAACGCCAATACCCACCAACTAATGCTAATGCGGAATGCAAAATCAAGGAGCCATTTGTTCATAACAAACCAAGCCACAGGCAATGCAATTATGCCGGCAATTAACACCAGTTTTAAAAAGTCTTTTGATAATTCAGTTACTATCTGTGGCACACTGGCTCCCAAAACCTTGCGTACACCTATTTCTTTAACCCTTTGGGTTATGGTGAAAGCCGACAAACCAAACAGGCCCAGGCAGGCAATAAATATGGCAATGCACGAGAATATGGTAAATAAACTTCCCTGCTGCTGCTCACTGTTGTATAATTGAGCAAATTTTGAATCTAAAAAGGTAAAATCAAAAGGTACTTCGGGTGCATATTTGCGCCAGGCGCTTTCGATGGTGCTCATGGCTGATCTAATATTATGACCATCAATCTTTATAGACAATTTGCCATTGAAACTTTGATTAGGCGAAGGAAGCGTCATAATTAACGGTATAATTTGCTGATGTAAGGATTCGAAATGGAAATCTTTTACCACACCTATCACTTTTCCACGTACGCCGCCATACTTCATATCTTTTCCCACTGCATTTTCGGCAGTTTTCCATCCTAAAGCCAGTACTGCAGATTCGTTAATGATATAGTTACTGGTATCTGTAGCGAATGCTTTTGAAAAATTACGACCCGATGCCATTTGCATTCCATAAGTTGGAATAAAATCGTAATCGGTAGCAATACACTTTAAATCAATTTTGGTAGTTTGCATTGCTCCTCCCTGTAAAACGGCAGCGTCCTGCTCATCGAGTAAGCGCCCCGATGGAATGCGTGATGAGTGACCAACACTTTTCACTGCTGCATTTTTCTCAACTTCATCCTTAAATGACTGATATTGTTTAGTCAAAGCATTGGGAAAATCCATTGTCAGGATAAAATCTTTATTAAATCCCAGGTCTTTATCTTGCACAAATTGCAATTGTTGGTATACCACCGTAGTAGCCACAATTAAAATAATGGAAATAGAAAACTGAAGCACAACCAATACCTTTCTGAAAGAGATATTTCCTGATCCAACCTTCAAAATACCCTTCAATACCTTTACCGGCACAAACGATGACATAAACAAGGCGGGGTAAATGCCGCTAATCAAGCCAATAACAAAGGGCAATAATATTACAGGAAGCAAAACGGACCATTGTAACAAGCTATTAATGGATAATACCTGGTTGGATAGTTTATTTATCAACGGTAAAACCAATGCTGTAAGCGCAAAGGCAAATATCAATGCAATCCAGGTAATTAGTATAGATTCACTTAAAAACTGACTGATAATTTCTTTTCGCTGGGCGCCGATTACCTTTCTTATCCCTATTTCTTTCGCTCTTAAAGCCGAACGTGCGGTAGACAGGTTCATGTAATTGATACAAGCTATCAACAAAATAAACAATGCAATAGCCGAAAATATATAAACCCGGGTGATGTCGCCATTCTCTTCAATTTCATCATCCAAATGCGAGGTAAGGTGAATATCAGTAAGTTTTTGTAAAGTAAGTTTAGTGGCTTGATGTGTTTTAACGTTACCTGGCATGCCTGGTAAGTGCACATAACTATCCAAAAAATTAGATAGTTGAGCTTCAACCCTGCTTACATTATAGTTTGTAGGGAAAAGTAAATAGGTATAAAAAGCATTGTTGCCGAAATTAGTTTCCAATTGTTTCTCTCCATAAACGGTACTGTCTTTTAATGTACTGAATGACAGCAGCAAATCCGGGTGCAGGTGCGCATTTTGTGGAAATGCCTTGTAAATCCCCGTAACCTTAAACTCGTGCTTGTTGTTATCAAATTGAATGGTTTTGTTTATAGGGTTTTCATCGCCGAAATATTTCTTTGCAGTAGCTTCGGTCATCATTACAGAATAAGGCTCCGCCAATGCGGTTTTCTGATCACCTTTGACTATCGGGACGTTGAAAAAGTCAAAAAAGTTCTCATCAGCAATAAATCCATTCTTTTCGTTAAAAAGTTTGTCTTTGTATTTTAAAGCCGATATACCATTTGGCAGAACGCGGGTTACCTTTTCTATATCAGGAAAAGCACTTTGCAATAAAGGCCCGAATGGGGGTGCCACAGCGCTTAAATGTAAATTTTCTATCCCCTGGCCCGAATAAAATATTCGGGTTACCCTATAAATGTTATTCGCGTTTTTGTTCAACTTATCATAACTGCGCTCATTAATAATGTAAGTTAAAATAAGCAGGCAGCATGTTAACCCCACCGTTAATCCAAATATGTTAATAAATGAAATAAATGGATTCCTTTTGATATTACGGAATGCACTCCTCAAGTAATTTTTTATCATGACTTTATCATTTTATATTATTCACTTCGCAAACTTTTTACCGGATTTGCCAGCGCTGCTTTTATTGATTGAAAACTTATAGTGATAGTTGCCACAAACAGGGCAATGCCCGCAGCCAGCAAAAACACCCACCAGTGAATGGCGGTGCGGTACGCAAAATCTTGCAGCCACCGATTCATTGCATACCAGGTTACAGGGAATGAGATGAATGATGCAATAACAATAAGCTTCAAAAACTCTTTTGATAACAACGCGGTAATGTTTACGGTAGAAGCGCCCAATACCTTTCTTACACCAATTTCTTTAACTCGTTGACGGATCATAAAGGCTGCGAGGCCAAACAGACCCAAACAAGCAATAACTACAGCCACCAAAGAAAACGAGGTAAATATTTGCCCGGTACGCTCTTCCTGGCTATACAATGACGCAAATTGCTCATCCAAAAAATAATAGTTGAAAGGTGCACTTGCATTATAAGCGTTCCATTGATTTTTAATATCACTGATCAATTGATGCACATTGTTAGTTTTTATTTTTATGATGATGGAGCCATTGTTACTGTTTGATGCGAGCATCATTAACGGGGCAATTTTTTGTTTTGCCGATGTATAATGGAAATCTTTAACCACGCCAACAATGTTAAAGTGATGCTGGCCCGAACGTATTATTGTTTTGCCTATAGGGTCGATGTTTCCAAAACCCAGGTCACGTACGGCGGCCTCGTTAATAATCACCGAAGCTGAATCGGCAGGGCCAGAAGGATAAAAGTTACGTCCTTTTGCAAGCTGCATCCCTAAAGTAGGGATATAGGAACTTTGAATCCAATAAATATGGGTTTGTATTTCTGTGCGTGTACCTTTATCGGCCAAATCTTTTACATAAATTTCGGTGCCGCCGGCATGGTTATCGCCCGGAACATTCCCCGATGTTGTGGCATTTACAACCCTGTTATCATTTAAAAGTTGCTGCTTAAATGCCTCTGTATTGTTACCCAATGTACTGGCATCATTTATTACCAGCACCTGGCTCTTATCATAACCCAGTTTTTTGTTTTGCATAAAATGCAACTGCTGATAAACAATAAACGTGCATATAATTAACGCAGTGGAAATAGCAAACTGAAAAACGATTAAACTACTCCGCAACCCCGCCTTGCCGCCGACATTTAGCGTATTATTCCCTTTTAACACCGCGATAATTTGAAAAGAGGATAAGAAAAATGCAGGATAAATTCCGGCAAGAACGCCCACTATTAATATTAGGGCAACTTCTAAAAGTATGGCACCAAAGCTTAAAAAGAAGTTCATGTGAATTTGAATACCCGCTACATTATTAAAATAAGTCAGCAAGAGGTAAACAAGCCCAAGAGCAAAAAGCATCGCTAACGAAGTAAGCAATACGGATTCTACCAGGAACTGTGAAACCAAGCGGTTCTTTTCAGATCCGAGAACTTTACGGATACCTATTTCCTTTGCGCGTTTAGAAGAGCTTGCGGTTGAAAGGTTAGTAAAGTTAATACAGGCAAGCAGCAAGATAAATATAGCTAGTGCTCCAAAAATGTAGATGTAGTGAATGTCGCCATTCGATTCAAATTCATATTTGGTTGCGGCATGTAAATGAATATCGGTAAGGGGTTGTAAAAAGAAGATGAAACTATTCACCGATTTTTGCGCCTCGGCAAGACTTACACCCATATCATGCTGAATTTCGGGAACCACGTGTTTTGCCACCAGCTGAGGGAAGCCCGTTTCTAACTTTTTCGAATCGGCATTTTTATCCAGCAGCAAATAAGTAAAATAGCCCACGTTACTCCAGGTTTGTTTGGTTGATGCGGTAACAAAAGTTGTCAGGCTCATAAATGCGTCGGCATGGAAATGTGAATTATCGGGCATTTTATCAATTACGCCGGTAACTTTAATCAAATCACCTCCCACCGTTATCATTTTGCCCAACGATGCAGCATCGCCAAAATATTTCTTTTCAAAGTCTTTAGTTATAACAATACTTTTGGGTTCGGTAAGGGCTGTTCTTTGGTCGCCTTCTAACAGCGGAATAGAAAAAAATTGCAGGAAATTTGAGTCAATTAAGGCTATCTTTTCTTCTTTAAATAACTTTTCATTGTACTTTACGAATACCGAGCCGCGACCTGTTAACCGGGTGGTAGCTAAAACCGATGGAAATGTATTTTTTATCCCCTGCCCTACAGCTACATCAACGCTCGGAAAATCAGCCGCGGTGTTGTTTCCGTTTGAGTGCAGCTCAACTCTGTAAATTTGTTTTGAATTTTGGGCGTAAGTATCGTATGTAAGTTCATGATACAAATAGGCACTGATCAGCATGCAGCAAGTGAGACCAACTGCCAGGCCAAAAACATTTATAAAAGAAAAAATCTTATTTCTTTGCAGGTTTCGCCACGCAGTTATTATAAAGTTTTTTATCATAAACCTATATTTTTTACAAAGTATATTTAAAACCCATACCAAACGGCTAATACACTAAAAATCAGCACCTTAAATCTACCATTAAAATAAAACTGTACGAAGACGTAACACCTTGTGTACGATTATGATACAGTTTATTTATGAAGCGTAAATGATGAAGAATATAAAAAGCCACAAATGAAAAAGCGGTTTGCAAAGTCGATAATAAAAGACCTCACAAACCGCTTATAAGCGTTAAATGCTATTTAATTAATTAAAGCTCAGATTCAGGCTGCCGCTGGCGTCAACACTCACGGGTATGCCACCTCCGTTTATGCTTCCTTTAATATGAGTTTTTTCCCATTCGCCGCTGAAGTTTTTAACGGATACAGAATTTATTTTATCTGCTGACAGATTAAGGTTCATCCCAACATTAGCCGGTAATTTTAGGTCGACATGACCGCCGCTAACATCCAGTTTTACATATTTGCCAACCTGATCCATATCAACATGCATGCTACCGCCGCTGGTTGAAGCTTCAAGGCTGCAAGATAATTTGGTTAAATTAACACTGCCACCTGATGTTCCGGTGATTAATTCACCTTCAATACTGTTTGCCTGTATGCTGCCGCCACTCGTTTCTGCACGGATGGTTCCTTTTAAATCATCTAAATGCAATGAGCCACCTGATGTTTCCAGCTTTATGGTTCCGTGGCAATTGCTGGCGTTAATGCTGCCGCCGCTGGTTTCTAAATTAATATCATTGCCTGAGTTGGAAACTTCAATACTTCCGCCTGATGTTTCACCTTTAATTACCCCTGTTAAGGCATCTACATGTAAGCTACCGCCACTGGTGCTAAAGTTTTCATTACCTGATAAATTATCAAGGTGAATGCTACCACCACTGGTACCAAGGCGGGTATCTACGTTTTTGGGAACAAATATTTTAAAAGAAATACTTAATTGTTTTCTCCAGTCCCAGTTAAGGCCACCATCATGCTTTCTTTTTGCTAAAACATGTAATTCGTGATTGGTTACGGTAACTTCCAGCTTGTAGTCTTCATCCAATCTTTTTTGTATTTCTTCTTTTGAAAGCTCCTGGTTATTGTTTCCATGAACATAAATATCAACACGAGGCGCTTCGCCCGCAGCGCCACTAACGGCAATACTACCGCCTGATGTTTCTACATACACATCTTTAATGGCATCGTTAGCCAACGACTTTGTTTGATAAGGGGTTTTATTCCAATCCTGCGCCAACAGAACTGTGCTTTGGCAGGCGATAAATAACAGCAGTAAATACTTTTTCATCTCTTTATTTTTATTAGTTTATACAGTAATAGACACCCCCTTTGTCCGCTACGTTGCATCTGTCAAAAAAAATATTGCTAATAACAAAAATCTACCTGTAAGCTTTGTTATTCACTTTTTAAACTCTTTACCGGGTTAGCCAAGGCTGCCTTAATTGCCTGAACACTTATTGTTATTGCTGCAATTATTAAAGAGGCAGCCCCGGCACCAATAAACACCCACCAATTGATATGAATACGATAGACAAAATCCTGAAGCCATTTGTTTGATGCAAACCACGCTATGGGCGAAGCAATTACTATGGCAATAAATACCATCAACAAAAAGTCCCTTGATATGAGCAAAACAATAGACGATATATTTGCCCCCAGTACTTTTCTTATACCAATTTCTTTGGTTCGCTGTACTACCGAGAAAGCAGTAATAGCAAATAAACCCAAACATGCAAGCAATATTGCTAAGCCTGAAAAAGTTGTAAAAACTTCTGCTGCACGTTGTTCAGTTCGATATAAGGCATCATAATCATCATCTAAAAATTTATATTCAAATGGTCGTTCAGGCACCGTTTGTTTCCAGATATTTCCAATTGAACCAATTGTGTTTGAAGTATTATTGCCTCTTACTCTCACAAACAGGTCTGAAGTTTGATTGTAATCTAAAAATATAAGCAGTGGGCTTATGGCAGTATGAAACGATTTGAAATTAAAATCCTTTATTACAGCTTTTACTGTTCCGGGCAAGTCTTTCGAAATTTTCTTTCCGATAGCCTGTTCAGGCGTCCATCCCAACGCCCTCACTGCCGATTCATTCAGCATAAATGAATAATGAAAGTTTTTATAATTATTAGTGGTATCCATCTGCAAAACGTCGGTATGATCAAAATCATTTCCGGCAATTATTTTTAATTGCAGTGTTTTTATAAAGTCTTCGTCCATGGGTAGGGCATTTACAGTAAGGCTTTTGCCTTCATCCGTTTTTATGGCATCGCCCCACATTACGTTTACAGGTTCATTATTTGCAGCGGCAACGCTTTCAACTCCTGGGGTATTACGAAGTTCCTTTTTAAGTTCGTTTATACGTGTTATGCTCATGTTGTAGCCAACAGGTAAAACCACCATGTTACTTTTATTGTAGCCAATATCTTTATTGCGGATGTATGATAGTTGCTGCAATATTACCACCGTGGTAATAATCAGAAATATGGAGATTACAAACTGAAAAATAATTAACGATTTACGCGTACCAGCACCAGAAGTAAAAGAAAAACCAGCTTTTAATATTTTTGATAGTTTGATATTAGATAACAATAGCGCAGGATAAGCGCCGGCAGCCAATCCGATAACTAGAGTCAATATTAATACCCCAATCATTATTGCGGGATCAAAAAATGCAGCATAAGTAAATTGCACCCCTGATATTTGATTAAAGTAGGGTAATACAAAAAAGCATATGCCAATAGCCAGTACAATGCCCATAAAGGTAACCAGCAAAGCCTCGCCAATAAACTGGGTAAATAACTGCAACCGCCCTGCCCCCATAACTTTGCGGATGCTGATTTCGGCACCTCGCCCGGCAGATTGAGCGATAGAAAGATTAACGTAGTTAACGCAGGCGATAATTAAAATCAGCACGGCTACTACAATCAAAACGTATACATAAACAATGCTGCCGGCAGGCTCCATATCCCCGGGCAGGTTAGAGTATAAATGAACTTTGGTTAATGGCTCCAGGTAAAAATTCACAAACTGCCCATCCGGCAATTTAAGCTCATCTTTATCAACCACCTTCATATAATCACGTATTTTGTGTTGCAGCGGTTGTAACTGACCTTTATTTTTAAGTAGTAAATAAGTTATATAATTGGCCCCATAATATTGCTCCTTTTTTGCCTGGTTAAGGTTGTTAAATGGCACTAAAAAATCAAATTTAAACTGCGAATTTGAAGGTGCATCAGCTGCAACAGCAGAAACCGTGTAGTTCCTATCTCCTGCTTTTAAAACTTTGCCAATAGGGTCTTCATCGCCGAAATATTTTTTTGCGGTTGTTTGGGATATTACCATCTTATCCGGCGAGCTTAGAGCATCGGCAACACCGCCACTAATAAGCTTAAAAGAAAATATTTGAAACAACGACGGCTCGGCATACAGCAAATTATTTTCTTCAAATACCAGGTTATTGCGTTTAACTATTTGCGAACTTTTATAAAGTCGCACGTAATCAACAATTTCAGGAAACATCCTGCTGAATTGCGGGCCTACTTTTGTACCAGTGCAAGCCATTTTCTGAGTGCCACCACCATGATTAAATTCCATGGTAACGCGAGCTATTCTATCAGCATTTTTATTAAAGCTGTCATAGCTTAACTCGTGTCGTAAATAAACACCTATTAATAAACAGCTTATAATCCCCGTTGTTAAACCAATAATATTAACGAAAGAGTACAGTCTATTTTTTTGCAGATTACGCCACGCAATTTTAAAATAGCTTTTTATCATGATGTATTAGTTCATTTAATTATTACTCAGCTCACCAGCCTCATTTTGACTGCCTGGTGGACTAATTCTTTAAAAATTGGATATTTTATTCGCTTTTCAAGCTGTGCACCGGGTTACTGAGAGCCGCTTTAACAGCCTGCCAGCTAACAGTAATAAGGCAAATAGTTAAGCTGATGATCATGGTAACTAAAAATACCCACGGGCTGAGATCAGTGTGATAGGTAAAATGAGCCAACCATTGATGCATATAATATAAGCTGACGGCCGAGCCGATAAGAAACGATACCATCACCAACCTTATAAATTCCTGCGATAAATTAAACCACAAACTACCCGCCGAAGCTCCCAACACTTTGCGAATTCCGATCTCCTTTTTGCGTTGTTCGGCAGAGAATGAAGCCAAAGCAAACAGACCCAGGCACGATATTACTACTGCTAAGCCCGTAAAACCAGCTGCCATTGTGCCCAACAATTTTTCCTGGTTAAACTTCCTGGCGAATGACTCGTCAGTAAACTTATATTCAAAAGGATAATCGGGGTTATATTTTTTATAGATGGTTTGCAAAGTAGCCAAACTGCCGGTTATTGGCTTAGATGGATTTAGTCTAAGGGCAATACTGCCTGTCCAGTCCTTAATAAACCCTATAATGGCAGGTTTAACAGGTTCATACGGCGAACCCCAAACAAAATTTTCAACAACGCCAACCACTTTGCAATTTTTATCCTGGAACTTTACAATTTGCCCTAAAGGTTCCTTAAAACGCATTAATTTTACCGCTGCCTGGTTGAGTATAATTGCCGCAGAGTCGGATGGGTATTCAACAGAAAAATCGCGGCCTTCAGCGAGTTTCAATCCATATGTATTAATAAAATGATAGGTAACGGCAATCTGGTCTATAGGTAATTTATCTTCGCCAGGGAGTTGGCCCTGCCAGGTAATACCCCACGAACTGCTTCCGTTATTAGTAATACTGCCCGAAGTCATTGCCCCTTCAGTAATAGCACCTGCATTAATAGCATCCTGTCTGAAATTTTCAAATCTTTTTACCATACTGCCTTCAACCGGCATTTCAACAAGGCCGTTACGATTATAACCAACCGGCTTGTTTTTGATATAGTTGATCTGTTTATAAATAAAGGTGCTCGAGATAATTAAACAAATGGCAAAGCTAAACTGTAAAATCACCAGTATCTTACGTGGCGCCACGCTTGATTTAGCGTTCACTATTTGCCCTTTAAGCACCTTAACCGGACTAAAAGACGACAGAAAAAGAGCCGGATAGCTACCTGCCAGCAAGCCTGTAAGCAATGTTACACCTAAGGCCGATAGCCATGCAAAAACGTTTTGGTATGGAATGCTAAGTTTTATATTGATGATATTGCTAAAAACAGGAATCAATATCACCATAAGTATTAGCGAAAATAAAAATGCAGTAAAAGCCATCAGCAGTGATTCGCCCATGAATTGCAATATCAACGAAAACCGACGTGCACCAATTGCTTTTCGAACCCCTACTTCGCGCGAACGCCGTTCAGAACGGGCCGTAGAAAGGTTCATAAAATTAATGCAGGCAATCAAAAGAATGCCTATCGCTAACATTAAAAATAAACGCACATATTCTATACTACCGCCTGTATTAACTCCATTTTTAAAATCACTGTACAAATGAAATTTAGCGTATGGATAAAGAAATAACTTATTCTCTTTATTATGGGGATCGTATTTTGCAACAACGCTTGCCAGTTTTGGCTTAAGTGCATCAAGTGATGCTCCTGGTTTTAACATTACATAGGTAAAGAAGCTATAATTCCCCCAACCAGAATCTTTGATCCATTTTTCTTCGGCAGATAGTGTTTGCCAGGATATCAGCGCTTTAAAATCAAATGAGGAATTAGAAGGGTTATCACTTATTACTGCGCTTACTTTTAGCGGGTATTGATTATTGAACTTAACAATTTGTCCAACAGGGTTTACATCGCCGAAAATGGCCTTTGCACCAGATTGAGTTAACACAATTGATGAAATGTCTGACAGCGCATTTTGCTTGCTGCCGTACACGAAATTAAAGCTAAACATGTTTAACAACGATGGGTCTGCCGCCATCGTCCTTATCTTTAAAGCCTTATTATTGTAATTTATTAAGTTTTCATCTGCCCAGTTGGCCCTCGCAACATTGTCAATTTCCGGAAAGTCTTTAATCAAAGCAGGCGCAAGCGGAACCGGTGTTGCCGAATTGGTTATAATATCACCATTACTCGGCTGATTTCTTAAAACACGATAAAGCCGATCATTATTGGTGTTAAATTTATCGAAACTAAACTCATTATAAACATAAAGAAGCAGCATGAAACTTATTGCCATGCCAATACCGAGGCCGCCAATATTGATAATACTATAAAGGCGATTCTTTCTGAGATTACGCCATGCTATTTTAAGATAATTTTTTATCATAAGTGAAATTTTAGAGTAGTACCAAATATTTATAAGACTATTATTTTAGCGTTTAGGTTGCATCAGAGAAACATTTAAATAAATTAAATACTGGCCACTTATTCGCTCCTCAAGCTGTTTACAGGGTTAGTTAATGCTGCTTTGATAGATTGAAAACTTATGGTAATGAAAGCAATAACTACTGCCGTTAATCCTGCCAGGGCCATTTCCCACCATTGAATATTTTGACGATAAGCAAAGCCTTGTAACCATTGTTTCATGCCCCACCAAGCTATTGGCGAACCTATAAGGATAGCAATACCCACCAGCTTTATAAAATCTTTTGATAACATACCGACTATGGTTGACATATCGGCTCCTAAAATTTTCCTGATGCCAATTTCTTTGGTGCGTTGCTCTGCTGCATAAACCGCCAGACCAAAAAGGCCAAGACAAGCTATAATTATTGCCAATGAAGTAAACGCAATGAAGATGGTTCCGATGCGTTGCTCAGAACGATAAAGGGAATCAAATTGTTGATCTAAAAACGAATAATCAAACTGATGATTAGGCGCCAGATCTGTCCACCTTTTTTTAATTTGGGCTAACAATGCAGGGATATTGGCAGAATTAACACGCACACAAAAAGCACCTTTGGCGCCATTGAGCCTAAAAACCAAGGGCGTAACATTTAACCTAAGCGACTTGAAGTTAAAATCTTTTACCACGCCAATAATGTGATATGCGCTGAAGTTTTTAACCAGGTTATCCTTAGGAACATACACTTTTTGATTGAGGGGATCGGAATAGGCCAGTATTTTTTCTGCTGCTTCATTAATAATCAATCCTGATGAATCTGTAAGCATATCTTTCGAGAAATTCCTTCCCTTTACAACTTTCATTCCGAGGGTATTGATATAATCTTCATCAATGCCCCAAATTTGTGTGTGTAACGCTCTCTTAGGATCTGGTATTTCATCTTTAAAAAATGAGGTGCTATTACCATAATTCCACGTAGGCAAAGCTTCGGCCAGGCTGGCATCTGTTACACCGGCAATTTGTTTTACTTCCTGTTTAAAAGTTGTTGCACTGCTGCCCAAAGCATCCATGTTTCCTACACTTAAAACATGAGCGCGATTATATCCGAGGTCTTTATTCTGAATGAATTTTAATTGATTGTAGATAACCAGGGTGCCTATTATTAAAATTATAGAGATACTGAATTGAAATACCACCAAAAAACTACGGAGCAAGCCACCTTTAAAGCCGCTTGCCAGTTTGCCTTTTAGTACTTCAATTGGATTAAAGCCAGAAAGAAACAATGCCGGATAGGAACCCGCCAAACAACCTATTACTATGATGATGATAAACAATGCGGGCACCAGCCAACTTACTATCTGAGGAGTTATGATCAGCTCCTTACCAGACATCTGGTTAAACAATGGCAATAAAGCCCAGGCTGCAAAAACCGCGATTAAAGCTCCTAACAGGGTAACCATAATAGATTCTGTTAAAAACTGAGCAATAAGATATTTACGAGCCGAGCCTAATACTTTGCGAACACCAACCTCACGTGCCCGGTTTGCTGACCTTGCGGTTGAAAGGTTCATGAAATTTACACAAGCAATCAACAATATAAAAATTGCTATTGCCGAAAACGTATAAACATAGTCAATGTTGCCGTTGGCGTCAAATTCGGCAACCCGGTTTGAGTAGAGGTGTATTTTTTTTACCGGAATTAAATTAATACGGATATAGTTACCAGCTTGCTCAAACTTTGCAAAGTTTAAATGGAGAATACTTTCCAACTGTGGCCCTGCGTGTATTTTATAAAAATCATTGAACTTGGCTTCCAATTTTTTAGAATCGGCGCCGGATTTCAACAATATATAAGTGTTAAAATTTGAATCGAACCATGAAATGTCTTTGGCCTCGCCAAGTGTTGGCATGGAGATAAAGAAATCAAAACGAAAATGTGATTGTTGAGGAATATCTTTAATAACTCCTGTAATTTTATATTGAGCGGTATCATTAAAGGTTAATACCTCTCCCACAACATTAGTTCTGTTAAAATACTTTTGGGCAATCTTCTCGGTAACTACAACAGAATGAGGTTCAGTTAAAGAAGTTGCCGGGTTGCCATCAATCATAGGCAAAGTAAATACATCAAAAATAGAAGGATCGGCATAAATCATCATATCCTCCTGGATGTTTTGATTGCCTTTTTTTACCCGGCTACCACCTTTCTCCCTAAATCTAACTGTCTGTTCAATTTCTGGAAAATCGGCTTTCATAGCGGCTGCCAGGGGTGCAGGCGATACGGCGTATGAATTACTAACTCCGCCAAATTTGATATCATCATTTACACGATAAATACGATCTGCCTTTTCATTGTATCTGTCATAACTTAATTCATCAAACACGTAAAATACAATAAGCAGGCACGTAGCCAGGCCCAGCGCAAGTCCCAGCACATTAATAACAGTAAAGCCTTTATTTTTCATCAGGCTGCGGAAAGCCATTTTGATGTAGTTTCTTATCATGATATTTTAATTTCGTTATTTATTCGCTTCTTAAACTTTTTACCGGGTTAACTAACGCCGCTTTTATAGTTTGATATGATATGGTAATAGCCGCAATTACAATTGACGCTGCTATAGCAATTAAAAATGTGCCTGTACCAATATTAACGTGATAGGCATAATTCTGCAACCAGTTATGCATGGCATAAAAACCAACCGGGGCAGCTATAAAAAACGCAATAGCGATAAGCAATATAAATTCTTTTGAGAATAAACCCACAATACTTAGCAATGGCGCTCCTAATACTTTTCTGATTCCTACTTCGCGGGTACGCTGGGCTGCAGCAAATGAGATCAATCCGTATAATCCCAAACAGCCAATTAATATAGCTATTGACGAAAAAAGCCTGAAAGCGGTGTATACTTTTTGCTCCTGTGTATAAAATGAGGCGATATGCTCGTCAAGAAATTGATACTCGAATAAATTATCAGGGAATAATGCCGACCACGTTTTATTTATATTCTCAATAGTACTACTCATCGCCGCTGGCTGCAATTTTACATTTACCATAAAAAATGCATCTGCATAATACATCAACACACATGCACGTCTTTTTTTATGTTTTGATTCACTTTGAAAGTCCTGCATTACGCCAATGATATTTGCCCGTCTGCCGTTCATCATAATATGTTGTCCAATTGCTTTTTCGGGGTCCATAATGCCAACTTTGTGGATCAGCGTTTCATTGGCAACAATGTTTTGGACCGTATCTTTTGGATCAACTTTGCTTATTTTTTGCCCCGCCAGCATTTTCAAGCCGAACATGTCAGTAAAGTTTTCATCAACAAACTTTATTTCAGTTACATCATCTTTAGTTATGCCATGGTCTGGTGCGCTAAATCCGGCGAAACTGGTATTATATGACGGCGCTCCCGAGGAAAATGCGACTTGTTTTACACCAGGGTTATTGACAAGATAATGTGTCAAAACAGCTTTTTTTGTCTGATTGGGGATATTGAATGAAATGATGGCATCCTTGTTAAAACCTAAATCCTGGTTTTGAAAATAGTCCATTTGATGGGCGACAACCAAAGTGCCAACTATCAGGATCTGGGAAATGGCAAATTGAGCGACTACCAGGCCTTTTCGTAATGTAAAGCCTTTTGCAGGCGTTCCGGTACTATTTTTTAATGACTCGATAGGCTGATAAGCCGACTGAACGAAAGCCGGATACAAACCTGCCAATAGAATAACCAATACGGTTAGTCCGGCTATAACGCCTACTACCAATGGTTGTTTAAGTTCATGGGCATCAATTTTTATGTTCAACCAATTACCGGCTTCCGACAAAAACAACGATGCGATAACAACCCCTAAAAACAAAGCAATCAATATCAATATGGTTGTTTCACCCATAAACTGCTTAATCAACTGCGACCTATGAGCACCTAACACTTTACGTACCCCAACCTCTTTGGCCCTTTTAATGGCTTGGGCAGTAGCCAGATTAATAAAGTTGATACAGGCCGTAATAATAATAAGTAGCGCCACGCCAAACAGCGCATAATAGGTATCCTTGGATGTTGGCGTTATGGTGTTATTGATATAGCGTTGATCAAAATGGATAGCCTTAAGTGGCTGCAGCGGTAGCCGGACCTCTTTAGGATTTAATCCCCAGTTTTTGTGAAGAAACGCCGGTATTTTACGTTGAATTTGTTGCAAGGAGTAGTGCGGCGGCAGCAAAATAAATGTAAAATATCCACCACCAATATCCCAAAAATTAGCCATCCCCTCTTTAAGTTGCTTTTTTATAGTCTCTAACGATACCACTAATTGCAAAGGCAGACTTCTGTTACCTGGAAGATCTTTTATAACGCCGGTAACTTTAGCATTTATCTGGTTCTCAATATTAATCACCTCGCCCATAGGGTTTTTATCTCCGTAATATTTTTTGGCAAGGCTCTCGGTAAGAACAATACTGTTTGGTTCTTTAAGGGCCGTTTTAGGATCACCACTGATCCATTGAAAATTGAATATTGCGGGCAAGTGTTCATCGGCAAAGGCAAAGTCATTTTCGCGAAAGCGATTATTATTCACCTTAACCATCACCTCGTGACTATACATTACCTGCGATACCTGTTCCAATTCCGGAAAGTCCGCCCGCATAGCAGGCGCAACCGCCAGTGATACATCCGAATTAAAATCGATAGCATTCAGCGTTACCCGGTAAGTCCGGTTGGCTTTACTATAATCATCGTAATTAAGCTCATTTCTAACTATCAAAAATATAACCAGACAAGCGGCAATACCAAGGGTAAGGCCAAAAACATTCAAAAAGGCATAACTCAAATTGCGCCTGATATTTCTGAATGCGATGATCACATAGTTCTTGAACATATCTTTTGAATTTAATGGTTCATTGGTTGTATTACTATTACCTCATCTAAGTCCGTCGTCAAAGAAAACGGACTCAACCTACTCACTTCTCAAACTATTAATAGGATTACTCAAAGCTGCTTTTATTGATTGAAAACTGATGGTAATAAACGCTATTACAATCGCCGTAAGGCCCGCAGCAGCTAAAACGTACCAGTGAATGCTAGTACGGTATGCAAAATCCTGCAGCCATTTTTGCATTACCCACCAGGCTACTGGCGTGGCAATTAATATGGATATGAACACCAGTTTGATAAAATCCATCGAAAGCATGCCAACAATGGTTGATATATTGGCACCTAAAACTTTACGGATACCTATTTCTTTGGTGCGCTGTTCAGCAGCATAGGCTGCCAGGCCAAATAGTCCTAAACAGGCTATGATAATAGCCAATGTGCTAAAGGATATAAACATAGAACCAAAGCGCTGCTCTGTACGATAAGTGGCATCAAAATCCTGATCCATAAATGAATAGGTAAACGCCTGCCCCGGTGATAAATCTTTCCATCGCGCTTCAATCTGTGTCATTAAAGCAGTTAGGTTGGCAGAATGAAGTTTTACACTAATGGCGCCGTTATCAGTATCATACACCATCGCCAATGGTCCTATATTATCCTTTAACGACGCAAAATTGAAATCTTTCACTACGCCAACAATATGGTACTGCTGTAAGCCATACGAATCACGAAAAACATTTTTGTTTAAGGGATCCAACTGTCCATACTTCCGTGCAAACGCTTCATTTACAATCATGCCGGCAGTGTCTGACGACATATCCTTCGAGAAGTTGCGCCCGCTAATAAGATGGAGACCCATCGTATTAATAAAATCTTCATCTACCGACCAAAACTCTGTTAAAATATCTTCTTTAATATCAATTTTGCTATGCGGAAATAGCCCTGTCTTAAGACTTTCATCGCCGGTTGGCTGATAAGATGACATGGTAGCATTTGCCACTCCCGGCAATTGCTTGAGCTCATTTTTCAAAATCTTTGCCCGCTTACCCAATACATTGGTGTTTTTAATAACCAGCACCTGATTACGATCAAAGCCAAGATTTTTATTTTGAATATAGTTCAACTGATTATAAATTACCAGTGTACCAATTATCAGGAATATAGAGATGGAGAACTGGAAGACCACTAAAAAACTCCTCAAAAAGCCACCTTTAAATCCGGCAGAGATTTTTCCTTTTAATACTGCTATGGGTTGGAACGATGAAAGATACAGCGCCGGGTAAGAGCCAGCCAGAAAGCCCACCACCAAAACAATGATGAGCAGCGAAGGAATAAGCCAGGCTATTACCTGTGGGGTAACAACCAGCTGTTTATCGGCCATTTGATTAAACAATGGCAACAACATAAACGCCAAAACTACCGCAATAACGGCAGACAGCAGTGTAACTAAAACCGATTCGGTTAAAAACTGGGCCACCAGATATTTGCGCGCCGAACCTAACACTTTGCGTACCCCAACCTCTTTTGCACGGTTTGATGATCGTGCGGTCGCCAGGTTCATAAAGTTAACGCAGGCAATGAGTAATATAAATATAGCAACCAACGAAAATATATACACATGTTGAATGTCCCCACCTTTTTCCAGCGGATATTGCGCATCAGTATCGCGAAGATGAATATCAGCCAGTGGCTTTAAAAACATGCGCAGGTGATTGTCGCCGGTTGTCCAGGTTGATGGGTTATAGGAGTTTTTAATATCAATATCAGTAAGCGCTTTTTCCAGTTGAGCAACATTGGTACCTGGTTTCAACAGTAAATAATTATGCAAACCTGCGTATCCCCAGCCAGTGGCCTTGCTCTCAGGTCGTGACGAAAAAGATAAAAAAAAGTCGTAGTGGAAATGCGACTGTTCCGGGATATCCTTAATTACCCCGGTTATTTTATAAGTATTGGTGTCATTTATGGTGAGCGTAAGGCCGGTAACATCAACCTTGTTAAAATATTTCTTCGCCGTGCTTTCGGTAATTACGGCAGTATTGGGTTCGTCGAGTGCGTGCGCCGGCTTACCGTCAATCATCGGCAATGTAAAAACATCAAATATTGATGATTCTGTAAAAACAACATTTCGCTCTATAATACCAGCATTATTCTTTTTAATGTAGAATTTCTGAGGCGAAAGGAATAATCCATTTTTATCTATCAACCTGGCAACCTTTTCTACCTGAGGAAAACTTGTTTTTAGTATGTTATTCCAGGTTACTTCGGAGGTTGCGTAGATGCCGGCATTACCGTTTAGCTTGGCATCTGTTGAGATACGATATATTCTGTCGGCCTTGGTATTGAATCGGTCGTAGCTTAATTCATCAACTACGTAAAATACAATAAGTAAACAGGTTGCAAGCCCTACAGATAACCCCAACACATTTAAAATGGTAAAGCCTTTGTTTTTTAAGAGGCTGCGATATGCCGTTTTTAAATAATTTTTGATCATGTTATTGGTTTATTAGGTTAATTGTATACCCGAGTCTTTCACCTATTCGCTTCTCAGGCTCTTTACAGGGTTTGCACCGGCTGCCTTTATTGCCTGGAAACTGATAGTAGCCAATGCCACTGCAATTGCCACAATGCCCGATAAGCCGAATATCCACCAGCTAATGTTAATACGATAGGCAAAGTCCTGTAACCAGTTATGCAATATCCACCAGGCTATTGGTATTGCTATTCCTATAGCTATAACTACCAGCTTTATAAAATCTTTTGATAACAGTAATACAATATTGGAAATAGAGGCTCCAAGCACTTTACGCACACCTATTTCTTTGGTGCGTTGCAGCGTGGCAAAAAGTGATAAGCCTAAAAGGCCAAGGCAGGCAATAAAAATAGCGAAGCTGCCAAATATGCTGAATGCTTTACCAAATAACTCATCGTTTTTGTATTGTGCATTAAACTGCTCATCCAAAAAACCATAGTCGAAGAGATTACCGGGAAAAAAGCTCATATATTTTGCTTTAACAGCGGTAACAGTCGCCTCTATATTTTTGGCATCAATTTTTATTGATATTTGACTTTGAATATTTAATACCGGCTCAAGTAAAGTTGGTTCAATGGTATAGCGCAATGATTTTTGATGAAAATCGGCAACTACACCAATTATATCCCACTTTTTGTTTCCATTCATTATGCTGTGGCCAATGGCACTGGCCGGCGACGAAAACCCAAGTGTTTTTATTGCGTTTTGATTTAAAATAACATTATGCAGCTTCTGGAAATCAGGATTATAGTCGGTTTCAACAAAGTTTCTTCCGGCTACCATTTGCATGTTATAAGTTTTCAGATAATCGGCGCTCACACCATCAAAACGCATGGTATATCGTGTATTTGGATCGCCATCAAATGCTCTTACGCCAAAGTTCCGGCCCATTTCGTTGCCGGGTACCCAAAATGACGTGGCTGCATTTTTAACACCCGGAATTTGATCCATTTCATTAACAAAAGCCCTTGTACGGGTTACAAAAGTGGTATCCTGTTTTACTACCGAAGGCCCATTGATAACCAATACCTGATCAATATTAATCCCCAGCTTTTGGCTGTTCATAAATTTTATTTGCCTATACACCACAAATGACCCGGTAATGAGCACAACTGTTATGGCAAACTGGCCAATAACCAGGCCCTTACGTAAAACAGCACCTTTTTTTGAACTGCTGAATCTGCCCTTTAACACCAGTATCGGTTTAAAAGAAGATAAAACGAAAGCCGGATAAAAGCCCGAAATAAATATGCCAACCAAAATGATGGCGATGAGGCTAATAGTTATTAAATACCCCCCTAATCCCTTTTTAAACAGGTAAGCAAACGAAAGCTGATGCTGAACCAGGTCATTAAAAATGCCTTGAGCCAAATAGACCATAACAAGAGCAATAATCAATGCAATAACATTAATGAGGAACGACTCTGTTAAAAACTGTCGTATCAGTTGGCCACGGGTTGCACCTGTAACCTTACGTACCCCTACTTCCTTTGCTCTTTCAACCGAACGCGCGGTAGCCAGATTAATATAATTTACCCAGGCAATTCCAATAATAAACAACGCAATAATCAGCAATCCCCAAACTACGTTTGAGCTGCCGGTTTGCCCTATTTCATATTCTGTATCTGAATATAAATGAGCGTTTAACAAAGGCTGCAGATAAAATTTCTCTACACTACCGGAAACCTTATTACCCTGAAAATGTCGTTGGCTAAATGCTCCAAGTTTTGCATTAAAGGCTTTATAATCTGTTCCTGGCTTTAGTTGAATATAATGCCAGTAGTCAGAATCAGTAAAATCATAGTCGGCTTGTTTGTTGCCATAGCTGTGTATAATAGTTTGATACGATAATATCATATCAAATTGCAGCAAAGAGTTTTCAGGAACATCTTTCATTATGCCAACAACTTTTGACGGAAAGGTATCCTGAGATACGGTGATCATTTTCCCGATGTAGGGATCAAAATTGTTGTTATGTATATCGAATAGTTTACGAGCCAATTTTTCAGACAAAACAACCGTATTGGCTTCTTTCAGAGCAGTCTTGCTGTCACCTGCTAAAAAAGGATAAGAGAACATGGACAGAAACGAATTATCAACTGCTATTGATCCTTCTTTAGGTATCTTCTTATCGTTATAGGTGATAATTTGAGTGCCGGTTGGCAAAAGCCTTGAATAATTAGCAACCTCCGGATAATCATCTTTCATTGCCTTACTAACCGCCGAGTAAGTAATGGTACCGTGCTGTATCAGTTTATTATTCTGATATCTGTCATTTACAACACGGTAAATATCCGAAGCATTATCATTGAAATGATCATAGCTTAATTCAAAATTTACGTATTGTAATATCAGTAAACACGCTGCCATGCCTAATGACAGACCCATAATATTAATCAAAGAAAAAACCTTGTTTTTCAACAAGCTTCTCCAGGCGGTTTTAAAGTAATTTTTTATCATGGCTATGTGTTGAAAAACGTTATTTAACTCACAAAATCAAACACTTACAATAAAAACAAAGTGGTAATTTATTGCAATAAGCTACCACTCAAGCTAACCCCTCCAATTTTGGAGGGGGTTAGCAGAGGCACTTAATTAACTTATATAAACTATTTTTTAGTCCGAAGTCTTTGGATACTGATTTTTAGCTTCGGACTCAGGGCTAAATACTATGCAATAGTTAAATCATGATGTTTTCCATCACCGTTTGTCCATCCAGTAAACGGATTATACGGTGACTGTAACGAGCATCATGTTCAGAGTGGGTTACCATTATAATGGTTGTACCTTGTTCGTTCAGGTCGGTAAGTAATTCCATTACATCATTACCATTACTTGAATCCAGGTTACCGGTAGGCTCATCCGCCAGTATTAATTTAGGTTTATTAACTACCGCTCTGGCAATAGCAACACGCTGTTGCTGACCACCCGATAACTGCTGCGGATAGTGGTTACGACGGTGCATAATCTGCATCTTGTCAAGTACTTCTTCTACACGTTTAACTCTTTCTGATGCTGGTACGCCCGTATAGATCAGTGGAAGTTCCACATTTTCAAATACGGTTAATTCATCAATAAGGTTAAAACTTTGAAACACAAAACCAATGTTGTGCTTGCGTAAATCGGCACGCTTACGCTCAGTAAAATGTGCTACCTCTATGCCGTTAAATACATAGCTTCCTTCATCCGGATCGTCCAGCATGCCTAAAATGTTAAGCAATGTTGACTTTCCGCAACCAGATGGGCCCATTATAGCCACAAACTCGCCGGTTTTAACTTCTATTGAAAGCTTATTTAAAGCAATGGTTTCTACCTCTTCTGTGCGGTAAAATTTCTCAAGATCTGTAATTTTTATCATTTGTGCCTCCTAAATTGTCCCGTTGAAGGGGGTGATTTTATTCTTTGGTTTATAGTTTTGAGTTAATTAGTTTTTTATTTTTTTGTTCCTGGCTCTTGATTCTTATCTCCCGACTCTTTTTCCCAGTCGTCACTTCTTTAGCACCAGTTCCTGTATGTCGCCATAAGTTTCATAGCTGGATGTAATTACTTTGTCGCCTTCTTTTAAGCCCGATGTTAATTCGTAATAATCCGGACTCTGTCTGTTTATCTGTATATCAACCTTGTAAGCTTTTGTTCCATCATCACTCACTTTAAATATCCAGTTGCCACCAGTTTGCTGATAAAAGCCGCCTTTAGGTAATAACAGCGCCTGTGTTGCATCACTTAAGAAAAGTCTCACCTGTAGGGTCTGTCCTTTTCTAATTCCTGTCGGCGTGGGTCCCACAAAAGCCATATCAACCTGAAACTGACCGTTGGCCACCTGCGTAAACACCTTTTTTATAATCAGTTTGTAGGTTTTGTCGGCAAACTGAAAATCACCTGTTAAACCCGTAAAAACTCTTGATAAGTAATGTTCTTCCACACTAACTCTTACCTTAAAGCCCGACTGCACGTCGATTTGACCCAGGGGATCACCCGCCTTTTTATCCTGACCAATTTCTGAATCAAATGAAGTTAGTTGACCGGCAACGTGTGCTTGTACAGTCAGGTCGTTCACTTTTTTCTTCAAAAGATCCAATGTTTGTTTCATTTGAGCATATTGCTCTTGTGCCTGCAGCGCTTGTTGTTTTACCAATACGGTATCCTGCACCAGAATCTGCATAGCCAGTTTCTTACGTTTTAACTGATAATCGTACTGGTTAACCGCAGTTTGATATTCTTGCATACCAATTGCCTTTTTACTGTATAAATCTTTATCCAGTTTATAAATCCTTTCGGCTTCCTTAAAGGCCACATCAACATCAGCCATTGAATTTAATTTTGATATGGTATTTTGCTGCGCAGCATTGTGCGAAATCTGCATCTGCGTTTCGGCATTATAAACAGCAGTTTGTTCATCAGCCAATCTCAGTTCCAAATCTGTATTTGACAGTTTTATAATAGGGTCGCCTACCTTAAGCATAGCTCCGTCTTCAACAAATTTTTGCTCCACTCGTCCTCCATCAGTAGCATCCAGGTAAATAGTAGTTAATGGCATTACCACACCATTCACCGGAATATTTTCTTGAAAAGGTCCTTTTGTTATGGTGCTTATAGTTAATCGCTCAGTATCAACATCCAGCTTGCTTTTGCCCGATGTAGAGTAAATAGCCCCCGCAATAAGTAATACAAGTGCTGTTATGCCGGTAATTGTTAGTATCCGTTTAGTATTCCAGGTCTTTTTTTCAATTATTCTGTCCACTGTAGTTATTTTATATTTTGATAATTAGTTACAAAAACACATGCCACAAATTAAATAGCTGTATTTCAATAATTTAAACCCTATTTAACAAAATGGGGCGTACGCTTCTGTTACAACAAGTGTACGGTTATGATACAATGTATTTTAGGTGATTTGCCCCTATTACATTAACCACTTCTCAATACATATTGCTTAACCGTTCATAGCGAATGATTTATAGCCCGCTGCATGTATTCTATCTACCTTTAGCATAAAAATTGATAATACCTTCAATAGTTTATGGGTTATGATTTACCATAAATTTATAAACATTTGGATAATAATTGAGAATAATGGTATTATTGGGAATGCATGGTAAATTCAAAATCAATATGAGTTTACAAAACATTCTCAATCACCCGTGAATTAAAAAATAATGATATTAAAAAAAGCTACTGTTCTGATTGTTGACGATGATCCGGATGTATTAACTGCCGTGAAACTTTTGTTAAAAACAGAGGCCAATGAGGTTATTACTGAAAAAAATCCAGAAAATTTGAATTGGCTGCTGCAACGCAATCAGGTTGATTTGGTTTTGCTGGATATGAATTTTAACAGCGCTATAAATACCGGCAATGAAGGCTTGTACTGGTTACGTAAAGTTAAGGAATGGAAGCCCGAGGTTTGTGTGATAATGATTACCGCTTATGGTGATATTGACCTGGCTGTCCGCTCTTTAAAAGAAGGAGCAAATGATTTTATTGTTAAGCCATGGCATAACGAAAAGCTTATTGATACCATAAAAGAACTTTTAGATAAAAAAGAAGGCGTAAAACCCACCAAATCATCTTCTAAAGGTAATAGCGGTGATACGGCTATTCTCGGTGAAGCGGATGTGATGCAGGATATTTTTCATAAAGTAAATAAGATTGCTCCTACCGACGCCAATATTTTAATTTTAGGTGAAAACGGCACCGGTAAGGATTTAATGGCAAAGGCCATTCATGAACGTTCACTGCGGGCTGATAAGCCTTTTGTTAAGGTTGATGTGGGCGCATTGACAGATAGTTTATTTGAGAGCGAACTTTTTGGCCATAAAAAAGGAGCTTATACCGATGCGCGCGAAGATCGGGTTGGCCGCTTTGAAGAAGCGCAAGGCGGAACGTTATTTTTGGATGAAATCGGTAACATTTCATTACAACAACAAGCCAAATTATTAACCGTTTTGCAAAATCGCCAGGTAACCCGCTTGGGTACCAATAAGGCTGTGGATGTTGACATCAGGTTGATTTGTGCCACAAATGTACCGCTCAGTGAACTGGCCAACGAAAATCGTTTTAGAAAGGATCTTATTTACCGGATTAATACGGTTGAAATTAACATGCCGCCGCTGCGCAAGCGTAACGAAGATATTGTAATACTGGCACGGCATTTTGCAAAATTGTATGCCTCAAAATACTTAAAACCAAGTATGGATTTTGATGCCCCTGCATTGCAAAAGCTAAAGTCATACAATTATCCGGGCAATGTGCGCGAGTTACAATATACCATTGAAAGGGCGGTGATTATGGCCGACGATCATATTTTAAGACCGGATGACCTTATATTTTCCATTTTAGAAACATCGGCAGATGTGACTGTGGATGACGATAATGTACCATTGAGCATTATGGAAAAAAACGCTATTTTAAAAGTAATTGAAAAACACAACGGCAATATTACCCGCGCCGCCAAAGAGCTGGGACTAACACGCACGGCATTATACCGCAGATTGAGTAAATATGATATTTAAACGCTATGAATGGCGGCTGGTGCTGCGGGTGGTGCTAATGTTTATCACCTTAACTGCTACTTCCATATTGGTAGTAAAGGGGTTATATGTTTTCCTGGCTATTACGGTTACTTTATCAGTTTATGAGGTGATAGACTTGATCCGCTTTCAGAAAAAGGCTCAGGATGAGGTTAGTCAGTTTGTTGAATCTATCCACTACCGCGATTTTTCGAGGCATTTTGACGTGCGCAAAGCTCCCAATGAGCTCAAACCCCTGCGTAAGGGCTTTAATGAGATAAATACCACATTTAAATTAATAAGCCGCGAACGCGAAACACAATATCATTATTTACAGAAGATATTGGAACTGGTTGACACCGGCATACTATCATACGAGCAGGAAAACGGCGAAACCGGGTGGATAAACGAAGCTTTTAAAAACCTTATCGGGGTTCCTTATTTAAAAACCATCCATTCCCTGGAAAAACGAGAAGAAACTTTATACAACGAGATCATCAAACTAAAACCAGGTGATGCTAAAATTATAACCCTCACCCGAAATCAGCAATTGGTAAAAATTTTGATCACCGCCAGTGTAATGCGTAGCGAAGACAAAATTTACAAGCTGGTAGCTTTCCAGAACGTGAGCGAGGCATTGGATGAAACGGAATCAAAAGCCTGGCAAAAACTACTAAACGTGATGACACACGAGATAATGAACTCTGTTGCGCCAATTTCGTCATTAGCTGATACCTTAAAAAACCGTTTAAAAAGCCCCGAAATAGCCAATAGCCCCATGAGCAGCCAATTGGAGGATCTTGAACTGGGCATTGATACCATAAAACGAAGAAGTGAAGGCTTGCTTAAATTTACCGAGAGCTACCGAAACCTGAATAAAATAACTAAGCTCGACCTAACCAAAATACTGGTACGTAACCTGTTCGAAACCTTGAACAGTTTGATGAGACCTACTTTGGAGAAAAAACATATCGAGCTGGAAATCATTTTGCGCGACCCTGCCCTTGCTATTGAGGCTGATATTAATCTGCTGGAACAAGTAATGATTAATTTAATGGTCAACGCCGTTGAAGCCGTGAAAGACAGGGAGGAACCGCGCCTCACGCTGGCGGCGGAAACGCAGAATAACAAAATTTTGGTGAAGGTGATTGATAACGGCATGGGGATGCCACCTGAACTGCTGGATAAAATTTTTATTCCATTTTTTAGCACCCGCAAAAGCGGAAGCGGCATTGGTTTAAGTTTATGTAAGCAAATTATGTTGTTGCATAAGGGTAATATTCAGGTACAGTCAACAAGTGGTGTAGGCTCAGCCTTTATTTTACAGTTTAGTACATCAAATTAAGTTTGTTCATTGCTTTGTAAAAACATGATATGGGGTTCGCGTTGATATATCTTTATAATAATTTAGCCAACGTTCATCTATAATTAACCCCATTGAAAAATATATTAGCCATTCCGGGAAGTCTTAGAGCCGGCTCATCAAACCATGCTGTGCTGCGCTATATTCAGAATTTGGTTCCGCCAGGTTTCGGTTACACCATTTATGATAATCTTGCGAAGATTCCCCCGTTCGACCCGGGCAACGATGGTGAATCGCCGATAGATGTAATTGCTGATTTTCGCAATCTTATCAGCAATGCCGATGGCATTATTATTTGCACACCTGAATATGCCTTTGGCGTTCCCGGTCAGTTAAAAAACGCTTTAGATTGGACGGCATCAAGTGGCTCATTCTCAGGCCAGCCAACCGCCTTAATTACAGCTTCAACCGGAGGGCAGCATGCACACGAGGCGCTGATTAAGACCCTGGGCGCTCTTGACGCCCAGTTGAATCCAAACACCAGCTTACTAATTTCTTACATCCGTTCGAAATTAGCTTCCGACGGAGAAATTACAGATTCGGCAACTAAACAATCATTAACCGCTTTGCTGGATGCCTTTTTAACAGCAATTGGTTAGTTATCTAATTTAAGTTGCTGCAATCCTGTCAATTTGTCAACATACCTGTATTTGGAACAGGCATTGATGATCGAATGTGACACTAAAACGTTAACTCCAATCAATCAATAGAATTATGCAGGAAAAAGGCACAATTTCAATCCATACCGAGAATATTTTCCCCATCATTAAAAAGTTTTTGTATTCTGATCACGAGATCTTTTTACGCGAGCTGGTATCAAATGCGGTAGATGCAACTCAAAAAATCAAACGATTAAGCTCTTTAGGTCAATACAATGGCGATTTAGGCGATCTGCGTGTAGAAATTGCTTTTGATGAAGCGGCAAAAACCATTACCATTTCTGATAATGGTTTGGGTATGACAGCAGAAGAAATTAAAAAGTACATCAACCAGATTGCTTTCTCCGGCGCAACTGAGTTTATGGAAAAGTTTAAGGAATCAAAAGACGCCAATGAAATTATCGGTCGTTTTGGCTTAGGTTTTTACTCAGCATTTATGGTTGCTGATAGAGTTGAAATTGATACCCTATCATACCAGGAAGGCGCTGAACCAGCTCATTGGAGCTGCGATGGCAGTACTGAATTTGAAATTAGCGAAGGAAATTTGGCCGAACGCGGTACTGAAATTACCCTGCATATCAACAAAGACTCTGAAGAGTTTTTAAGTAAATATCGCTTACAGGAAATTTTAGATAAATATTGCAAGTTTTTACCAGTGCCTATCAAATTCGGCACAACCACACAGGAAGAGGAAGATGGTGTTGATGAAGAAGGTAAAACCAAATACAAATCAGTTGAAACTGACAACATCATTAATGAAACTAATCCTATCTGGACAAAATCACCAAATGATTTAAAGGATGAGGATTATCTCGATTTTTACAAACAGCTTTATCCGTTCTCAGAAGATCCATTATTCTGGATTCATCTGAATGTTGATTATCCGTTTAATTTAACCGGTGTTTTATACTTCCCTAAGCTTAAAAACGATTTTGAGGTTCAGAAAAACAAGATCAAACTTTTCTCGCGCCAGGTATTTATTACCGACGAAGTAAAAGACATTGTTCCTGAATTTTTAATGTTATTACATGGTGTTATTGATTCACCGGATATTCCGCTTAACGTATCACGTAGCTTTTTACAGGCCGATGGTAACGTTAAAAAGATAAACAGCTACATCACTAAAAAAGTTGCCGATAAATTGGCAGAGCTATTCAAAAGTGACCGTAAAGCGTTTGAAGAAAAATGGACCGATATTGGTTTATTTGTGAAATACGGAATGGTTAGCGAAGAAAAGTTTTATGATAAAGCCAAAGACTTTGTTTTACTAAGCAATACCAAAAACGAAAACTTTACTTTAAACGAATACAAAGAAAAAGTTACGCCGGAGCAAACTGATAAAGACGGCCAGCTGGTTTACATCTATACTAACGATCCGGCAAAACAGGATGCGTTCATACAATCGGCCAATAAAAAAGGGTATGATATTTTGTTGATGAACTCCCCTATAGACAATCACTTTATTGGCAACTTAGAGCAAAAGCTGGAGAAAACCTCATTTAAACGTGTTGATGCTGATGTGGCTGACAAGCTGATTAAAAAAGAGGATGCACCCGAGCATGTTTTAACAGAAGAACAAGCAACCAAAGTAAAAGACATCTTTAATAAAGCAATTAACAAACCCGCTTACAAAGTGGAGCTGGAAAGTTTAAATCCCGATGAGTTACCGGTTACCGTTACTATGGACGAATTTATGCGCCGTATGAAAGAAATGGCTGCCATGGGTGGTGGAATGGGCTTTTATGGCTCTATGCCCGATAACTATAAAGTTATAGTAAACGGCAACCATAAACTGATAAGCCGTATTTTGAACGAAGAAAACGAAGAAGTGCAGGCAAAACTATCAAAACAAGCTTTTGACCTTGCCCTGCTTTCACAAGGCTTATTAACTGGTGCCGAACTTACCGAGTTTGTAAACCGCAGCGTTAACTTAATTTAAAGGTTAAAAACCGCCAGCGGATAACAATTATTATTCGCTTCTATTCTATATCGAAAGCCACTCTTTTTTAGAGTGGCTTTTTTATTTAAAAAACTTTAACTTAGTATTAAGGTTTGCGGCCCTGCAATTCGTTTATATTAATAAACCATTCATCATGAAAACTTTAGTTAAATTACTCCTTACGCCGGCCATAATTTTCTGCGTTTTAAGTATCGCGGCCGCACAAACCACCAAACAGCAAAAACAGGCCGCAAAAGAAGCTACCATAAAAAAAATGGTTGATAGCGTTCACTACGTTTTTAAAGCAAATTACGCATTGCCTATGCGGGGTGGTCAAAAAACCCTTACGTCTGATTACGATTTCATAGTTAAGAAAGATACCATTACGGCTTACTTACCTTATTTTGGCAGGGCCTATACTGCGCCAAATGACATTTATACCAATGAAGGAGGTATTAAATTTAAAACTGCCGATTTTAGTTATGATAATAAACCTGGGAAAAAAGGAGGCTGGGAAATTACTATTAAGCCAAAGGACAGCAATATTTCCAATTGGAGAAGCGTTCAGCAGATGTATCTTTCCATATCCACAAATGGTTATGCAACACTGCGGGTAATCAGCTCCAATCGCGATCCTATTTCTTTTGATGGCTATATCGAAAGCATAAAGTCAAAATAAGTTAGACATTGGGTACTACGTCTGATTGAATTAATCCGGCATTATCTTTCAATCCAATACCGGTCAGTTTTCTTTTAAGCGCTTCGTTTATGAGGTAAAATATTTTTGTGGCCGCAGGTTTATGCATTAAACCTTGCGGCCTTATATTTGATATACAGTTACGCGATTCGTCAGTTAAGCCGGGTTTTGGCGCATAAGTCAAATAAGCACCCATACTATCAGCTGCACTCAATCCGGGTCTTTCTCCAATCAATAATACAGATAGCTTTGCCCCTAAAAAGCCCCCTATATCATCGCCAATGGCTACTCTACCTTGTTCAACAAGGCAAAGCGGTGCAATAGTTAAACCTGTTTTACGCAGCATCGGTATTAAAATTTCCAGCAGATGAAATGCATTTTCGTTTACTGCGGTGGCTGATAAGCCATCGGCAACAATTATGGCAACGTCAGCACCTGTATTATGATCATTCAGTAATTCTATCCACTCTTCGTTTAATTGCCTGCCAAGGTCGGGGCGTTTTAAGTATTTATGGCGGGAAAGCGCTTTACTGTGCAAATGCAAAACAGGTAAATTATATAATTTAAGGCTATTTATCAAACCATCAATATCTAAAACAGAATAAACAGCATCACGGGCATGTGCATGAGCCAGCTTAAATTCGAGCGACTGTTTTATAGGGATGCTGGTACCAACACGGCCAATAGCTATCCTGGCGGCGGTAAACTCCTTTAAAGCTATTAATGGATCAGTATTTTCTATCTCCCTGTTCATGATAAAATAATAATTACATCCTCGCAATCAGGTTTAACAATTTTGTGTTGTTGGCGCCCGTCAGCGTCCCAACTTCATCTACTATTCCTTGTTTTATCAGCCATTGCTCAAACTCTGGAGCCGGCCGTAAACCCAATACTTTTCTCAAATATAAAGCATCATGAAATGAGGTAGATTGATAATTCAGCATAATATCGTCCGATCCGGGTATACCCATTATAAAGTTACATCCGGCAACGCCTAATAAAGTAAGCAAATTATCCATATCATCCTGGTCGGCTTCAGCATGATTAGTATAACAAACATCAACGCCCATAGGTAAACCAAGCAGTTTGCCGCAAAAATGATCTTCGAGTGCGGCGCGGATAATCTGTTTGCCATCGTATAAATATTCGGGGCCAATAAAACCTACTACAGTGTTTACCAATAGTGGCTTATACTTTCGCGCAATAGCATACCCCCTTACCTCGCAGGTTTGCTGATCAACACCATGATGGCCATTGGCCGAAAGCTCACTCCCCTGCCCGGTTTCAAAATACATTACATTTTCACCTATGGTTCCGCGTTTAAGCGATAAGGTTGCTTCGTAAGCTTCATTGAGTAACGCAATATTAATCCCGAAACTTGAATTGGTTACCTCCGTTCCGCCGATAGATTGAAAACAGAGGTCAACCGGAGCACCTTTATTAATCAATTCGAGCGTGGTAGTAACGTGGCTCAGCACACATGACTGCGTAGGGATATCAAACTGCTCACGAATGGCATCTATCAGCATCAATAGATTTTGCACTGCCGCAGGGCTATCAGTAGCGGGATTGATGCCGATTACCGCATCACCGCTGCCGTAAAGTAAGCCATCAATAATGCTGGCTGCAATACCCTTCGGGTCATCTGTAGGATGATTAGGTTGAAGCCGGGTAGAAAAATGGCCTTTAAGACCAATAGTATTGCGAAATTTGGTTATCACTTCGCATTTTTTTGCTACCGCGATGAGATCCTGATTGCGCATTAACTTAGATACGGCCGCAGCCATTTCGGGAGTAACACAAGCTTCAATACTTTTTAGTGTGGTGGTATCTGTTTCATCGCTCAACAACCAATCCCTGAAACCACCTACCGTTAAATGACTGATGAGGTTGAAGGCACTTGCATCATGGCTATCAATAATCAGCCTGGTTATCTCATCCTTTTCATACGGAATTATAGCTTCGTTTAAAAATGTTTTTAAAGGGACATCGGCAAGAGCAATCTGGGCTGCAACACGTTCTTCATAACTATCGGCACAAACGCCTGCCAGCGCGTCGCCAGTACGGTACGGTGAAGCCTTGGCCAGTAGCGTTTTTAAATCGCCAAAACTGTAAACTATATTGCGAACGGTATATTGAAACACGGTGTGTTTTATTAATTGTTAAATGAGGGAATTATTGACTTTAGTTCGATTCAAAAATCAGGCGCTAACCGGAGCAACCATAAAGTCTTCAACCAGTTGTACCTTATGCTTTCCCATCAGCAAAAAAATGCCGGTAACCACAGCCAGGCCAGCAAAAAAATAAAGACTTAGTTTTAAATTAAAGTAGATGATAGCAAAAAGGGTAACCGACGAAATAATAAGTGCTATAGCCGGAAATATAGGGTAAAAAGGTGATGCAAAGGGGCGTTCTAACGCAGGCTCTTTTCTGCGCAACACAAACAGACTTATCATACTCATAATATACATCAGTACTGCCCCCATTACCGAAATAATTACCACCTTATCTGTTGTACCGGTATAAAGCGCAATAAAACTGACTACTCCGCCAGCTATAATAGCCCAATGAGGTGTTTTAAATTTATGATTAATTGTTGATAAAAACCGGGGCATATAACCACTACGGGCCATTGCGAAAACCTGCCGCGACGAGGCCAAAATAGTGCCATGAAAAGAAGCTATTAAACCAAATAAACCAATACTGGCAAATATTTTGGTTAAACTGCTGGTTTTACCCAAAGCAATACCAATAGCTTCGGGTAAGGGGTAATCCAGGTTGGCGAGTTTGCGCCAGTCGCTGATGCCTCCGGTAAGGATCATTACGCCAAAAGCCAAAAATATAAGTGTTGCCAAACCCCAGATATAACCTTTGGGGATATTGCGTTTAGGTTCCTTTACTTCTTCGGCCACCATAGCAACGCCTTCAATAGCCAGGTAAAACCAAACGGCATAGGGCAGCGCTGCAAAAATTCCCGAATAGCCGAATGGCATAGGGTGGCTCATAAAATTATTCATTTTAAAATGCGGTGAAACGATACCCATAAAAAGTAACAATTCGGCAACGGCGAGCAGTGTTATAAAAACCGAAAAATTAGCCGATTCCTTTACGCCTAAAATATTAATGACCATGAACACCACATTAAAAAATAAGGCAGAATACAAAACAGGAACAGCCGGATATAAAAAATGCAGATAAGCTCCCAATGCAAAGGCTATTGCAGGTGTAGCAAACAGAAAATCAATCAAAGTAGAATAGCCCGCTACCAGGCCGCCAAATGGCCCCAGCGCCCTGTATGCGTAAGCAAATGCACCACCTGCATGTGGTATGGCAGTGGTTAATTCGGTATAGCTAAAAATGAAAGTAATATACATTACGGTAACTATTATAGCAGCTATTAAAAAGCCAACAGTACCTGATACACCCCAGCCCAAATTCCAGCCAAAATACTCTCCGGATATAACCAATCCCACTGCTATAGCCCAAAGGTGTATGGGTTTTAATACTCTTTTTAAATGCTCTGCTTTTGTACTCGCCATAAATTAATCTGCGCTGGTTATCGCCGCCTTAAAATACTCATTGTCACACTAATTTCAAAATGTGGTACGTTATAGAATTGTTAACAGAAATTTAACGATTAAGAGCAATAATTAACAATTACAGAATATTAAATTTATTGAAACAGCTTTACCTTTGTTGTGTTTCGTATGTATAAATGTTTGTTTAATTTAAGATCATATTATGTTACGAATTAACGTTCCTTCTGATACAGCTCCGCAATTAAATTTCTCCACTTTTGAAGAATTCCAATTGCCGGTACCCCCAAATGGGGTTGATGCTGAGATTAATAACGATTTGATATTACAGTTTGAAGATGAGGATGAAGCGATTGCTTATGCAGACGAACTGGAAGATTTTTCTTATCAGCTAAATGATAAAACCGGAAACAGGTATTTAGCCGTAAATAATATTATTATGGCCATCAGGAACGATGAATTTATTCAGGATTACTCACGATAACTAATTCTAAAACTTATTAATATGTTACGTATAAACTTACCACCCACCAGCCCTAAGCCAATAACTTCTGCTGATTTTAAAAATTATCATCTGCCGGAGCCATCAAAAGGCGTAAAGGGAAAAAGAAAAAACAAGGTTTTTTTGGTTTTTGATAATGAGTACGAAGCAGTAACTTATGCGGATCAACTGGAAGAAATTGTAAGTACAGTTAGCAAAAGTTCGCCGGTAAAAAATATATTAAGAGACGTGGTTACCGCCATCCGCAATGATGACAGCATCAGGAATTACCTGGAAAACTCATCTATTTATACCTGGGTAAAAAGCCGTGTAAAAGGCATTCGCTCGGTAATGAAGCCTTATCCTACATTATAAATATAAAATGGGTAAATATTATTGAATACTAATATTTACCCATTTATGCACATTTACAAACGCTTATGCTTTTAAAGTTTGGGTGATGTATTTGTAACTGCTTTCGATACTTGTATACGGATCTTTCGGTTCATCGTGCTCAACAAAAAAGTGTTTCATGCCTGCATCTGCCTGATGTTCGAATATCCTTTTAAAATCGATTGTGCCACTACCCACAGGTAATATAGTTTTTCTTTCCGCATCCAAATCTTTTACGTGCCAAAGCGGGAATCTGCCCGGATGCGCTTTAAATAATTCAACAGGATCCTGACCACCCTTTACCGCCCAGGCCAAATCAAGTTCCATTTTAACGTTTTCGGAGTCTGTTTCTGATAACAATAAATGGTAAGGAACTTTTCCTTCCACATCATGAAACTCCATATCGTGATTATGATAGGCAAATTGAATACCCACCTTTTTTGCGGCCTCACCTGTTTTGTTTAGTACCTCGATGGTTGATTTGATTTCATCCAAAGTTCCGGTAGGCGAATTGGCACAAACCAGGTATTTTACGCCACCCTCAGCAACTTCATCAACCAATTGCTGCATGTTTTCGCGCAGATTTTTCATTGGAGGCAATACCATTGGCTTGCCATCGGCCCCAACAGGCATTTTATATCCTTTGGGTAATTTAAAAGGAGCTCCAAGTACGTGGTGAGAAGTCCACGACATGCCCAAATCGTTTACCAGGCTTTTAAATTCTTTAGGCGTTAAGCCATAATAACCACCCTTTTTACTGAATGCCGATTCCATTTCCTTGTAGCCGATAGCAGCTATGCTGGTCAAAGTGCCTTTTACATCTTCATCTATAACTCCAAAAAAGGTAAAGAGCTGCAAACCCACCGGGTGTTGGGGCTGTGGAGCAACAAGATTAAATAATGAACCCGCTTTTCCTGAAAAAGCTATGCTGCCGAGCGCCAGTGTACCGGCACCCTGCAAAAATTTGCGCCTGTTTAAATTCATATTAAAAGATAATTTAGTTTATGTGGTTACGTAAAACTAAATGATTAAAACTGAATTAAAAAATTTATTGTGTCACTTTAACACATTAAACGCAAATAAAAATTACATACCTAAACAATTAGCAATCAATCCACTCCAGCCTGTTTGATGGGATGCTCCTACTCCGCGACCATTGTCGCCATCATAGTATTCATAAAACAATATATAATCCTTAAAGTGAGGATCTGTTTGCAGTTTATTATAATGGCCAAATACTGGCCTTATGTCATTTTTGTTTTTCAAAAACAAGCCCGATAATCTTCCATATAGTTCCTCGGCCACTTCTTGCAAATTCATAAAGTTGCCCGATCCCGTTGGGCATTCAACTTTATAATCGTCGCCATAGTACTGATGAAAGCGGTGTAAGCTTTGAATAAGCAAAAAGTTTATGGGCATCCATATTGGCCCGCGCCAATTGCTGTTACCTCCAAAAATTCCGCTGTCACTTTCCGCGGGCGTGTATTTTATGCTAAACTCCATGCCATCAAGCGACACATGGTAAGGATTATTTAAATGATATTTAGAGACTGACCTGATACCATAAGGACTTAAAAACTCATTCTCATCCAGCATATATCGCAGTAAGGACTTCATCCGGTAACCACGAAGCAAACTGATAAGATGTTTGCCAGGTGCCTTTGTTTCATTCCACCGGGAGATAAGCGAGGCCAGATCTGGCCGATTTTTTGCAAACCACAATAAACGATCCCTGAAAATTGGATTATTAGTGATATCGCTATCATCCAAAACCTCCGATGCGAATAGCGGGATTAAACCTACTACACTCCTCACACGCATTTTTTCAACTTCATCGTTTGGCAAACGCAGCTGATCGTAAAAGAATCCATCGGTTTCATCCCAAAGCCCCTCATTGTCCTTACCCAGGTTTGATATTGCTCCTGCTATATAAATAAAGTGTTCAAAAAACTTGCTTGCAATGTCGTTATAAGCAGTATTAGTTACCGCTAATTCGGCTGCTATACGTAACAGGTTTAAAGAGTACATGGCCATCCAACTGGTTCCATCAGCCTGTTCCAAATGTTCGCCCATTGGCAGCTTGGCGTTTCTGTCAAATACACCAATGTTATCAAGCCCCAAAAATCCACCTTCAAAAATATTATTGCCCGCTGCATCCTTGCGGTTTACCCACCAGGTAAAATTCAACATCAGCTTGTGGAATATACGCTCCAGAAAATAAGTGTCCCCTTTGCCATCATTCGCCGCTTTATCCTGCTGATATACCTTCCAGGTTACCATAGCATGTACAGGAGGATTAGCATCGCCAAAATCCCATTCATATGCCGGCAATTGCCCGTTGGGATGCATGTACCAATCTCTGACGAGAAGTGTGAGCTGACTTTTTGCAAAGGCCATATCAACCGTAGCCAAGGGCAAACAATGAAATGCCAGGTCCCACGATGCAAACCAGGGGTATTCCCATTTATCGGGCATGGAAATAATGTCTCTGGTATTTAAATGCATCCACTTGCTGTTACGGTTCTCTGCTCTTTCAGTTGGAGGAGCGGGTTGTGAGGGATCGCCATTTATCCAATGGCGGACATCATAATAGTAAAACTGTTTGCTCCATAACATACCAGCAAAGGCCTGGCGCTGTACGAGCCGGCGATCTAGGTCGGCAACCTGCTTTTGAATATCACCATAAAACTGATCTGCCTCGGCTACGCGGGTATTAAAAATCTGATCAAAATCATCGAATCCTTTAGAGGCATCCTTTGAAAGCCGAAGGCGAACAGTAACACTACTTTTGGCGGATATTTTTAAATCATAATTAAAACTGGCTTTAGTGCCGTTATTTTTATCATTAACTGTTGCTGCTCCATGAATAATATGGTCGTTAATTCCGTCCTTATAAAATTGCTTGCCATCGTCATATTTGTACAAGCGTTTATTATTGGTCTCGTTTTCGCAAAACAGCGCATCCGGCGCACCTTCCGCTTTTAACCAAAACTGACCGAGCGTTTCATGAAAAATATCAATTACGCCCTTTGAATCTAATGAAATTTCTGGCTTATAATCGTCATAGCCCCAGGACCATGTGTTACGAAACCAGGCTGTTGGCAAAACGTTTAATTCGGCATCGGCGTCTCCCCTATTGTGTACAGTAATTTTTATCAGAATATCATCCTGTGCATTTTTGGCATATTCAACAAATACATCAAAATAGGCATCCTGCTCAAACAAGCCTGTATCTATAAGCTCAAACTCCGGATCATTGCGCCCTCTTCTTTTATTTTCATTAACCAGCCAGGCGTAAGGATATTCGCTTTGAGGATATTTATAGAGCATTTTTTGATAGGAATGCGTAGGTGTATTGTCCAGATAATAATACAATTCCTTAACGTCTTCACCATGATTGCCTTCGGGATTGCTTAAGCCGAAATAGCGTTCTTTCAGAATAGGATCCTTTTTATTCCATAAAGACACAGCAAAACAAAGCAATTGATCATTATCGCTGATGCCGCCAATACCTTCTTCGCCCCAGCGATAGGTTTTACTGCGGGCCATTTCATGCGTTATATAGTTCCAGGCGTCGCCATTGACACTATAATCTTCCCTAACGGTACCCCACTGACGGTCACTTACATACGGACCCCATTTTTTCCAGGTGGTATCCTTTAACCTTGATTGCTCTGCATTCATAGCTATTTGTGGCTGTTTTTAATAGATACAGCTAATATAAGATTATAGATGGCAAGGAAGACAACCGCTTTGTTTAATTTACATTAAGCCCACGCTTTTCTTAAAAACCTTAGCCAATTGCCATGCATCATATTTTCAATATCAGTTTCGGTATAGCCGCGCTGTTTTAGTATAGCAGGTATTTTTTGCAAATCGGCAATGGTTTCCAAATCATAGGGGCATTGCTCGCGCCCGAAAGCACCGTCGAGGTCAGAGCCAATACCTACGTGCAGCGCATTGCCCGCTATCTGACAGATATGGTCGATATGATCAATCATCACTTCCAGGTTACAATTCATTTTACGCGGATCAGATACGCCTCTTACCCAATTAGGTACCATCATCCAGGCATCCAGTGCGCCACCGATAACTGCGCCCCTATCGATTAACGCTTTTATCATTTCGTCGCTAAATTGACGATTGTGATTTACCAATGCTCTGCAATTGTTATGGCTGGCCCATACATGCCCGTTAAAATGATCCAATGCTTCCCAAAAACAATCATCGCACAGGTGGGTGGCATCCAGAATAATATTAAGGCATTCCATTTCTTTCAGCAAATCGTGTCCATGAGCACCCATTGGACCAGTGGCATCTGTTCCCTGGGCATACCTGCCCGGGCCATAATGTGCCGGGCCAACCGCTCTTAAGCCGTAATTATAAGCACGCTCCAAATGGCCAACAGTTACTATTGAATCGGCTCCTTCCAGGCTTAAAATATAGCCTACTGGCTTTTTATCATTAGGTGTGCCATCGCCCCAAAGCTTAAGGTGCTTTTCAAGGCTTTGCGAATCGTTTATCTGCACCATCTCACCATCATCTTCCATGGCTTTATACCACGCAACCTGCCCCTGTGTTTGCGCCCAGGCCTGCTCGGGCGAATGCCAGCCCGGTAATGGATTATCAAGGGCTACATAACGGCCAATTTGTGTAGCAACTACCAAACCTATATTGCCTTTTCGCAATTCGGGTAAAGAAACCACGCCTTTTGCACGATCGGGTTTATCTGTCAAACCTACCTCACGGGCATTGATTGCGGCTATGGGCTGGCGCAAATCACGGTTCCATTCCAGGGCATTCATGCTTAAATCTAAATGAGCATCTATAGTGAACATAGTGTTAGTTGAGTGGGTTGATTAGGTTAATTGAGTTGGATTGAGTTAGATTAAGTTTAAGCTTCTGCTTTAGCCTTTCAGCTTAAATAGTTATTTTTCGGTCACGGGCAATGTTTCTCCATTCGCCTTTTGTCAGGTTATCTTCCACAGTTATTGCCTTTTCATACAGGGCTACCGTTGGGCAAATATGATAAGGTAATCCATAAAGTATATCGCCGATCATATATTTATGTCCCGGGCCAGCGTCTACTACTAAATGCTCTTCACTTTGGCTTACCATTTCAAGTTCGGGAGCGTTAAAAAAATAAATGCGCTTATTTAGTTCATTTTCGGCACTTATTGATTTATGCCCAACATCCAGACAAATTTTCGTTTCATCAGGTAATGATATCACCCTGGTAATAACCAATGCGGCTGTCAGAAATAATTGCTCTGCTAAACCAGCCTCATATCCCCAATCCCAATAAACAAAAGTACCCGGGCTACATTCTATATTTTTTCTTTTTGCGTGGATTGGAAACGTTGGAGATCCGCCGGCTACTATAATCGGTTCAAAACCTTTTTCCTGCAGTTCATATTGCAGTTTCAAAACAGGCTCAAAAGATGTATTACATTTTTCGGTCCGAACTTTAAGATCTGTATCGTGTATATGTCCGTCATAAGCATGCAGCCCCACCGGGTTTACTCCGGGCAACAGATCACAATCTAAATAAAGTTGCAGTGCTTTTTCGTCGGGGCTGATTCCCGTGCGGTCTTGGCCAACATTCAAATCAATGTAAACCGTAATTTCCGATTCATTATACAACGCCCCATCCGATATAGTTGTAGCAGCATCAATATTATCAACCAAACAGGCAAATTTAACATCAGTGTATTCGAACATCAATTGCCCCAGTCTGTTAATTTTTTCGCCAACGGGTTGATAAGCCAGTAAAATATCTTTTGCGCCGCTTAAGGCCAGCATTTCGGCTTCGGCAATGGTGGCACACTTAAATTTAGTTATTCCTGCCTCTAATAATAATTGAGCAACCTCTTTGCACTTGTAAGTTTTTGCATGTGGCCTTAAGCGCTCTATATTATCAATCCTGCTTTTTAACAAGGCAATATTTTGTTTTACCCTGGCGGGATAAACTACCAAAGCGGGAGTATCTGTCTCTTCTACATTGTCAATAATGTACCACTCTTTTTCAGTCATAGGATATTATATAGATTTCAGGTTTGACTAAAATTCTTAATCGATCAGCGAGAAAAGTATTTATTCAACTACTTAAAAAAGCTCAAATAGCACTTCTACTTCAACCGGGATATTGTCGGGCAGTGAGCCCATACCAACTGCACTGCGCACGCCTACCCCATTATCGGTTCCCCAAACTTTGGCAAACAATTCGCTGCAACCATTAATAATGAAAGGATGTTTTTCAAAGTCTGATGTGCAGTTAACCATTCCCAGGGTTTTAATTACTCTTTTTACTTTATCAAAGCTTCCCAGGTTTGCCTTCAACGTAGCCAAAATAGTTAAACCTACCTGCTGGGCGGCTTGTTTACCTTCTTCGGCGGTAAGTGAATCGCCAATACGCCCGATAATCAGTTTGCCGTCGTCCTTAACGGGGCCGTGACCTGAAACATAAAGATATTTTCCGTCAATTAAACAAGGTTTATAAACTCCAAGTGGTTTTGGTGCCGGTGGAAGACTTAGTCCCAGGGCGGCAAAATTTTGATCGGCAGTGCTCATTTTCTTCTTCTATAATTAATAAACAAACATAAAATAAAAAGCCGGGTATCTCACGCCCGGCTTTTCTAAAATCAATCAACTAAACTATATTTTTAATTCCCGGCGCCATCTGTTTGTGCCCTTTTAACTGCATATTGCCCAACTGCAGCACCGGTTGTTAATCCAACCTCCACATCGCTGCGATAATGGATAGCACCATACAAACGCGACAATGCTGCCTGGTTTGCAAGGTCGGTAAACTTGGTTCCACGATCGGGCAGTAAATAGGTTAACACAGTTGCGGCTGCAGCGCTAAAGTTGGAGTGTCCGGATGTATAAGAAGGAAAATTTGGTATGCCTGTTAGTGTTTTTATGTTTGGATTGGCCTGTGTAGGGCGCTGGTTAAAGTAAAAATACTTGGTATCCCAGCAACAAATGGCAACATCCATTTCGGCCATATTTAACAGTGCGTAGTTACGGGCCCAACGTACTTCACTGTAACCTTGCTTAACAAATTCTGCTTCGGCAATGGCATTCCAATGCCCGGTTGGAGTATAGGTTCCAGCTCCATCGGCCCAAAACTGAACCTGCTCCTGGTGTTCGCGGGTAGGGTTTTTGCTATAGGAAAGTACTTCTGCAACTTCTTGCTTAAACGCAGCTGAGTTGGTTAAATTTGGCGGCCCCGGCCTTAAAGCCTTAACAGTAGTAGTGTCAAACAAAAATGGAATCACCTTGCCAAATAAGGGTAACATTGGCGGCCTTGATGGTGTTTCTAAACTTATCCAAAAGGTTTCGCCCCTGGCTGCAGTAGTAACTTGTAATTGTGTCCATATGGCTGGTGTACCTATGGCTTTACCGGCGTTATCGGCACGAGCTCTTGCTGCAAAAACGTCGGCAACCTGCGCACCTAATGATTGTCCGGCGGTAAGCTCTCCACGCACATTTGCACCGGCCATCATCCGGTATTGCATTTCTTCGGCAGCCTTTTGTTCAATGTAGGCAATCTCGGTAGGGAACAGCAGCTTCATTATTTCAACCGTTGCACCTGCAACCACGGCATCTTCACTTGGGTACGATGGTAAAGTTGATTTAGGTATCAGGGCCTCTACACCAGCCATGTTATAAGGAGCAGCGCGATTATATAATTTTTTAAAGTGATAAGCAGCTATCAGTGCATCATATTGTGCTGCACTAACATACGCATAGGCTCTTGCGGCATATGGCGGATTAGAGAATGGAAATTGAGGATAGGCAAACGGATTTGTCGAGCTTGGCGCTGGATATGTTCCATCCGGGTTCTGATAAGGCGGCAAGTTATGTTTGGCCACCAGATCACGCAAAATTTCATTCCAGCGTAAAACAGCTCCTGCGCTCCAATAATCTATAATTGCACGTTGATCACTTGTTAAGCCGCTTTGATAAGCTTTTATTTCATTTAAATCGGCTACATAAGCAGGTGAATTAGTTGCATCGGGAGCAGCTACCGTAAATACTGTTGGATCAGTAATTAATACCGGCTTCCATGTATCTGCGTTTAAGTCGATATTAGATGGAGCCAAGGCCGGGATGTTGGCGGTGCGGTCAATTACTGCTTTATTACATGACCCTAAAAAAACGATTGCTGATACAGCTACCGGCAATATGAAATTTAGTAAATGTCTTTTCATGGCTATCTTATTTTTTATCTTTTTTCGAAAAATCAAACAGGTAAAGTACACCGGCAAAAAAATCGGTGCTTTGGCCAACATTGCGGCCATCTAATACACGATTGCCGCCGGCGGTAAGTTCAAAACCAGTTGTTGAACCAAAGGTATATTTGAATAACACCCCGGCAGTGGTCATATTCATCTCGTTACTTGGGAAAGGCATATCGTTTTTGCGAATATCGAAGCCCCCATGTGTAGTTGTTTGCTGTATAATAGCTTCAGCATTAAATTGCAGACTACGAAAACCGGTGCTGAATAAAAAGTTGGTAACATTAGGCATATAAACCTTGTTACTATAGATTTCCTGGGTAGTATAGTAAGCATCCTGATCAATAGTAACATCACTACGCTGGATGTACTGTGCCGCGCCAGCCACAAAAAATCGCCCGGTTTGGTAATTTAATAATCCGCGTAATGATGCGGTTTCGGCATGCAACCCTATAGAAAGGGGTAAAAAATCCGGTTCGTAGTTACTTAAAGGTATTGTAGCTTCACCAATAGCGTGTATGCTAAAAATCCCTTTGCCTATTTCTGTTTGAAAAGCCAGCCATTTTAAAGAAATGCTCAGATCCTGAAAACCACTTTGGCCTTTCAAGGTACCGGCAGAGGCGTTAGTAGTTACATAGGGCACGCTGAATAAGAAATCGAGCTTATTGGTAATACCATAATTACCCATTGCCGAGTAGGTGTTGGTAGTAACTGTTCCTATGTTGCCATTGGTTCGTTTGAAGGTTCCTTCCCAGTAGTTATCCCAGCTACTGTGGTCATACATTAATTCCCCGCAAAAAACATTTTTGGGAATCATTAAGGCATCTGCATCTGTTTGTGCATGTGCTGCCTTTGAAAAAAACGAAAGGAAACATAGCACCACAAAATACCTGTTCAAATACAAGCGTAAGTGTTTAGTCATAATAAATAATTAAAAGGTTAATAAGAGCTAAAAGAAAGTTGAAATGACCAAAGAAGCTTTTACAAACCTGCAAAGCATTCCTTAGAAAAATCATAAACAATGCGGATACTGCATATTTGGAATAGTATAGCTTCTACACAAACTCATCTGTTAAATAAAATGTAAATTATATTTAACGAGATGACAACTTGTAACTAAATCAAGAAATGAATCAGTTAAAACACACAGCATTCAAAAGCAGTTAATTAAGCGCAGAAATTGGGTGGCTTACCGGGAGAGTCTATATAAGGTGAGCTTAATTGCAACAACGCGGGTTTTATAATTTGTTTGATATTTGTCCCAAAAGCGGTATAATCATACGCAAAGACTTGTAAGTTGTACTCGCTTAAAAAGTTTATTTTTTTAGAAACAGGCGCTTCACCTTTTTTTGTTAAAGGGACATCATTTATTTCTTTGGCCGCAATAACGTTAGCATGTTCCAGCCGTGTTTTTGTCTCATTGGCAATACAAATAAAATACATGGTATCGCGCGTCATTTTTAAGCGCACATAATTATAATAAGCATCTTTTAATTGTATCTGCCCTTCAACAACTTCGTAGTCGTTCCAATCCTGTATAGTAGGCATATCTACCGGAATTTTTATCTCAACAAGTTTGGTGTCATCAATTTTATTATCAAAAATCTGTTTTACCATTTGTACATCCGATTGATGAATGTAATAACGATACAATAAGGTATACCCCCCAATAGAAAAGAGGTGAATACTTAACAGTACCATGGCAAAAATGCGTTTCAACGAAATTGGTTTTAAATCAGGCTTATTATAATATCGTAAATGTATATAATAAATTCATTAATAAAAAAATATCACAGGCGAATATTAAAAAATTTAGAAATATTCTATTTAGCAAGTAATACTTTGCTTATCAATTGTTAGCGCCCTCAATTGGTATATTTGTTCAGCACTATTTATATAAAAAACATGAATGATTTTTTAGCTGCAAGGTCGCAAATGGCCATATCATTGGGTTTTCATATTATATATTCATGCATAGGTATGGTTATGCCTTTATTTATGGCTGTTTCGCATTATAAATGGATAAAAACCGGCGATCATGTTTATAAAAATATTACACAGGCCTGGAGCAAAGGGGTTGCTATCTTTTTTGCCACAGGCGCGGTATCCGGCACTATTCTTTCGTTTGAGTTAGGTTTGCTGTGGCCCAAATTTATGGAGCATGCCGGGCCAATTTTTGGTATGCCATTCTCTTTGGAAGGAGTTGCTTTTTTTATAGAAGCCATTGCATTGGGCTTTTTTCTTTACGGATGGAATCGATTTAACAAATGGTTTCATTGGTTTACAGGCGTTTTGGTTGGGGTAAGCGGTGTAATTTCGGGGATACTGGTGGTTTCTGCTAATTCGTGGATGAACAGTCCTTCCGGGTTTGATTATATCAATGGTCAGTATACCAACATCGACCCTATAAAAGCCATGTTTAACAGTTCCTGGTTTTCGGAAGCACTCCACATGACTTTGGCGGCCTTTATGGCCACCGGCTTTGCGGTTGCCGGTATTCACGCTTTAATGATAGCCCGCAAAAGAAATATAAAGTTCCATACCAAAGCATTTAAAATAGCTATCGTTTTTGGGGCGATAGCAGCCATAGTGCAACCTTTTAGCGGCGATATATCCGCGAAGAACGCCGCAAAAAAACAGCCAGCCAAATTAGCGGCCATGGAATCATACTTTCATACGCAACCCTATTCGCCGCTGGTTATTGGTGGTATACCCGATACCGCTGCTAAAAAGGTTAATTATGGAATTGAAATTCCAGGCTTGTTAAGTTTTTTGGTGAATGACAACTTTAAACAGCCTGTGGATGGCCTGGATAAAATTCCGATGCAAAACCAACCACCTATTGCCGTTACCCATATTGCTTTTGAAATAATGATTGCCATTGGATCTGTTATGATGCTGATAGGAATATTGTATTTTATTGCCTTATGGAAAAAGAGGAGCTGGCTCATAAAAAAATGGTTCCTGTACCTGTTTATATTATCAACGCCATTTGGCTTTATCGCCGTTGAAGCCGGCTGGACGGTAACAGAAGTTGGCCGCCAGCCGTGGATTATACAGGGAGTAATGCGCACCAGCGAGGCAGTTACGCCAATGCCAGGTATTCACTATTCATTTTACCTTTTTACGGTTGTTTATTTTACTTTAAGCGTGGCCGTTATATTTTTATTGAGCAGGCAAATAAAAATGGTTTCCAGGTTATACAGTCATTAAATTATAGCTTATGTTGTATGTAGTAATCTTCTTTTTGTTTTTAGCTATTGTACTTTATTTTCTTTTGGGCGGAGCCGATTTTGGCGCCGGAATAATTGAACTTTTCACTTCCGAAGATAATAAATCACGCACCCGCCATACCAGTTACCAGGCTATCGGCCCGGTTTGGGAGGCCAATCACATGTGGTTAATTATTGCTGTGGTAATTATGTTTGTTGGTTTCCCTGTAATTTACAGTGATATGTGTACCTATCTGCATATCCCTTTGCTTATTATGCTTTTAGGCATCACCGCTCGGGGAACGGCTTTTGCATTCAGAAATTATGATGCAATTAAAGGTAAAAAAACGCAGAGCTTTTATAACCGCATATTTGTATACTCCAGTTTTATAACCCCTTTGTTTTTAGGGATAATTGCAGGAAGTGCCATTTCCCGACAAATAGACCTAAATGCTACAGATTTTCTATCAGCTTATATTTATGGATGGTTTAACCTGTTTTCCATCTCGGTTGGGCTCTTCACCGTTGCATTAAGCGGATACCTGGCAGCTATTTACCTGATAGGCGAAGCTGATAATGATAAAGATGTACTCCGTTTTATCAGGAAGGCTAAGCTGATGAATATACTGGCCGTCATTTTTGGTGGCTTTGTGTTTATAACAGCCGGGATAGAGAAAGTACGCCTGGCCTATTTTATTTTCGGCAATCCGATAAGTTTAATCGCAGTTATCACAGCTTCAATATCACTACTTATACTTTGGGTAATGATTTATAAAGGCAAGCGGAAAATTATCAGGGTGTTTGCCGCTTACCAGGTTACCATGATATTATTAGCCGTTGGTTATATGCACTTCCCCTACTTCATAATGACGAAAAACGGGCAAAACCTTTCATTATTGACCCTGCACGCCCCAGTCAAAACTATTGATGCTTTAGGCTGGGGGCTTTTTATTGGCAGTTTTATTATTCTTCCGTCGTTATTTTATTTGTATTACAGCTTTCAGAAAAAGGACGAGATTGTTTAAATGCATTGAACATTCTTATGATCCTTCCATCATACAAATCTTAGTCTAACCGGCGCACCTTAATGTTTCTGTACCAGGCTTCATTGCCATGATCCTGCAATAACAGGTGTCCTTCTTTGGCTTCGCCGAAGTTTTTCCATATCACGTATTTGCTGATGGCCACCAGATCGCGGAATTCTTTTGATCCGCGTTCATATTCCAGCACTTTTACACCGTTCAAGTAGTGCTCCACATGGTTATTGGGATAAACCACAATACGCCCGGTATTCCACGCGCCAATGGGATGTACAAAACGCTCTTGTTTTTTAGCCGGGATAAGGTCATACAATGAAGCTAATGTACGATCGCCATTACGCCCCAGTTTGGCGTCGGGATGCAATTTGTCATCCAGCACCTGGTATTCCAGCCCAATGGCTGAGCCTTTGGTAACTTCTGACAGGGTAACAAAATATTTAACTCCGCTGTTGGCACCCGGAGTGATCTTAAATTCAAAAGACAGATCAAAAGCTCTGTACAGGCTGTCCGTAACGATATCGCCGCCACCTGATTCCTCCTTACCTTCTGATGCCAATACGTGCATGGTGCCATCGGCATATAACCAGCCTTTAGCCGGAAACGCGGTTAAAGTAGCGCCGCGCCATCCGTTGGTGGTATGTCCGTCATATAATAATTTCCAGCCATTAGCTATTTCGCCGGGTGATAGGCTATTAGTAGTATAGTTTATCACATAAATATCTTTTGGGAAAGGCTTTTGCACCAGGTTTTCAGTCTGAATATGCAGATTTTTAAAGTATACTTTTTTGCCCACAGCATCGGTGTTATTTACGGCGTGCACCTGCAAACCAATAAATCCTTTGCTATCTACAGTATCCACCACATCGGCAACAGCAGTTCCGTTTATCCAGGTGCGCATTTCGTTTCCTATACACTCCATACGGATATGATTGTATACCCCAACTTTAAAAGCATCTTTGGCTTTTGCATTCAAATCAACCGGGTAAATCCAGTCTCTTCTACCCTCGTCATAAACGCCGCCCGACCATTTTCTGTCCGACGGATCAATCTCAAACTGCCTGCCATAAACTTTTCCTTTTCCGTTATTTCCGGTGGGATCAAAATGACTGCGCACCTGGATGCCCGAATTACTCAGCGGGCTTTCAATTTTAACATCCATCTCCAATATAAAATCGCCATATTCCTTTTCGGTTACCAAAAAAGTATTGCCCGAGTTTGAAACAGAAGTGCCTACAATGACACCATTTTCAACTTTGTATTCAGCAGTGCCGGCCAACCGTTTCCAGCCTTTTAATGTTTTACCATCAAATAAACCCGGGCTGCTTTGTGCTTCACTATTTTTTGGCGCGATGAACAACACTAACATCAGCATTAACACAATATTTAAGCTATTTTTTTTCATAATTACCTGTAGATATAATGATTGATATTAAAATTAAACTTTGGGTTCCCAGCCCGGTTGATAGGTACGACTCCAAAGCTTCATTGCTTCCGGATCGTTCAAAATATGGCCGTTAGTTGGGTCTATATGAAGCAGCCTATCCATCCGATAGGATATATTACCCAATTGAGGCAACAAGGTTGATTTAAATCCAGTTTCAATGGGGCAGTTAAGCTGAGTTATGCCGCGTACAGAGTCAACAAAGTTTTTCATATGCAAACCGTCTAGCGCTTCTGTCGGGCTCACTTTATTAGTGGCATCAACAACGGTATCGTCCTTTACTTCTTTTACAAATTTATTATCGCTGTCATAAACAGTATAGCCGTTCCCTCCCTGGTAAAATACAGTGCCTTTATCGCCATAAAAAATTACGCCCCGGGCCAGGCCTTCGGTATTGTAACCGTTACAACTGCGCCCTTCCCACTCAGCTGCGGTATCATTTGGAAAATTGTACAAAATGTTTTGGGTATCCGGCGTTTGCCAATCATCCTTAAAATGAAAACGCCCACCGGTAGAAACTACCTTGTTGGGGAAATCGACGCCTAAACCCCATCTTATTACATCAAGTTCATGCGTTCCATTATTCAATGCTTCACCTGTACCCCAGTTCCAAAACCAGTGCCAGTTATAATGAATCAAATTGTCCTTATAAGGCATTCGCGGCGCCGGCCCCTGCCAAAGTTCATAATCAAGATTGGCAGGTACCGCAACCTCTTTGCCTATACCAATACTTGCCCTGTGATTACTGTACCAGCCTTTAGCATAATATGTGCGCCCAATAACACCATCGTGCAGTTCTTTTACCATTCCCTGCACATTGTTGAACGAGCGGCGCTGGCTGCCCATTTGCACCAAACGGTTATATTTTTTTGAAGCAGCAACTGCCAGCTCTCCCTCATGCGGGTTATGACTACAAGGCTTTTCAACGTACACGTGTTTGCCCGCCTGGCAGGCCATTATAGTGGCCGGGGCATGCCAATGATCGGGCGCTGCAATTACAATGGCATCAATATCTTTCTTTTCAAGCAGCTTGCGGATATCAGTAAATCCTTCGGGTTTCTTACCAGTGCGCTTATAAATATCAGCAATGGTGCTGGCAACCACGTTGGCATCCACATCGCATATATAACCAATTTCGGCATTGGGTAACTTGGCAAAGTTTTGAGCGAGATATAGCCCTCTGCTATGGGTTCCCATCATCCCAATAACAACCTTTTCATTGGGCGACCCGCTGAATAAACCAGCGGCTTTACCTAATTGAGGAGCAAGCACAAAACTTGTCCCCGCCACCGAAGCGGCATGAATAAACTTTCTACGATTAATCATTTTTATAATTGGTTATGGCAAATTAGTCAGCAGATACAGGTTATCCGTCTTTGCTCATTTGCTGCTTTCTATCAAAGTTAATACATAACATCATTAAAAAAGGTAAAATAGTCTTTACATTGGCATCAATTTTACGCGCCAGTTAAACCGGATAATAAGTATCATGAAAACATTATCGACCCATAAAAAAGCACTATTGCTTTTAACCTTTTTATTTCTGACAGCAATTGCTACAGCACAGGATACCAGTTGGACTGAGAAAAGCGCCACGAAATGGCTGCACAAAAAAGAATGGAAAAATGGAAGTAAGCTAAATGTTTATGCAGCAGTTAATAAAGTAGAATTTGCACGTCAGTACAGTAAGAACAAAGCTTTATGGCTTAAGGTATTTGCGTTTTTAAGGGATAGTGATTTTACCATGCTTAAGCCGGGCAAATATCCAATTGATGGTGATAATGCCTTTGCGAGCATTACCGAAGCACCCTCAAAAGATTTTGATAAAACGGCATGGGAATCGCACCGTAAATACATCGATTTGCAGTATGTGATTAAGGGCAAGGAGAAAATCGGCGTTGCTGCTGTTTCTACTGCTACCGTTATTAAACCCTACAACGAAAAAGCAGATGCCGCCAATTATACTGCCGACGGACAATTTTATATTGCTGAACCCGGCACATTTTATCTTTTTTTTCCGCAGGATGCACATCGACCCAGCATTAAGGTAGATGGGTATGATGTGGTTAAAAAATTAGTAATTAAGATAAAGGTGTCTGAATGATTATAAACCGTCTTATATCTTCACCTTTTTCCACGTCCCCTTTTTAAACAGATAATAGCTTAAAGCCGCCGATACTAGCTGTGAAATCAAAATTGCAATAAAGATACCTTTGGGCTCCTTGATATAATACTGACTTAAAAACCAAGCTAACGGAATTTGAAACAGCCAGAATGCCACAAGGTTAACATATGTTGGTGTACGGGTATCCCCAGCGCCATTAAAAGCATTAAGCATAGCCATACTGATACCAAAAAACACGTACCCCAAACTAACAATACGGAGGGTTTGTAAAGCAAAATGCCTGGCCTGTATATCGCTATTCATAAAATTGACTATCGGCGAGCCAAAAAGGTAGAAAAACAAACTTACCGACAGCATAAATATGATGATATAGCCTGTTGTTATCCAAACGCTTTTTTCGGCACGGTCGGGCTTGCCGGCACCCAGGTTTTGCCCTGTTAAAGTGGCCGCGGCATTACTGAGTCCCCAGGCGGGCAGCAGGAAGAAAATAAGCAAACGGATAGCTATCTGGTAACCAGCCATAGCCGCCTCGTGAAAACCAGCCATCAGCCTTGCTAAAAAAATCCAGCTTGCCGAGCTCACCAGAAATTGAATTGTACCAGTGCTACCAATTTTCACAATCTGCGTCAGCAATTCCTTATGAGGCCTTAATTGATGAATATAGAAATGAAGTAATCCCCGGCGAATAAACAAACGGTATAATTGATACAGTACGCCAATTCCCCTGCCTACTGTTGTAGCAATAGCGGCCCCTTTTAAACCAAGGGCCGGGATGGGACCGAAACCATAAATCAACAACGGGCATAATATAATATTGGAGATATTACCTATCCACAAACTACGCATAGCAATACTCGCATCGCCGGCTCCCCGAAATATTCCATTGATGAGAAAAAGCAGCATGATTACAACATTTCCCCCATACATAATTTGTGTGTAACGGATATTCTCGGCTATCATTTGTTCATTCGCGCCCATAGCACGTAAAATTGAACCCGCATAGTAAACCCCTGTTATTGAAATAACAACAGAAAGTAATACCGAAAAAAGAATAGCCTGCATACCTGCATGAGCCGCTTCGGGCAGGTTTTTTTCGCCTACGCGCCGGGCAACTAGTGCCGTGGCGGCCATACTCAAGCCCACCGCAATGGAGTAAACTATGCTCAATACCGACTCGGTAAGCCCAACGGTTGCCACAGCTGCATTACCTAGCTTGCCTACAAAAAATATGTCAACCACAGCAAATACCGACTCCATCATCATTTCCATGATCATGGGAATGGCCAATAGAAAAACGGCCCGGCGAATGCTGCCGACGGTGTAATCCTGTTCGCCGCCGGCAAGCGCCTGGCCGAATAAAGAAAAGAAACGTTTTACCTTCAAAATTTTACAATTATACAGCCGACTCCTTTACGCCTGAAGCCTTTAGCCTTTTATGATGATAGATGTAAGAAACAATTAATATGGCAAAGAAAACTGGGAACAATGCCAAACCACTGAGCGGATCTTTGACTGCTATGAATGAATAAGCAGCACTGATAAGGTCGAATGTAAAACCAGCATAGGCCCACTCCCTTATCTTCGGAAAGCCTGGAACCAGTATAGCTATTACTCCTAATAATTTAGCTACGCCCAGATATGCGCCAAAATAAGTTGGATAACCTAAGTGCTTCATAAATTCTGCCGATTGTGAAGTATTCATGATGCTTGGGATGGCTGATGATAGCATTAAAGCAGCCAATAAGCCCGTAGAAATCCAATAAATGATGTTAATTTTTTTCATTGTGATTGTTTATTTGGTTTATTTAATTGGTTGATAATACAAAATGACAACGCCCGACTTAAACTGTTTTACGTTAGTAAGTTTTAAGTGTTTCCTATCTATATGTCCCGTAAACTCCGGTTTACCACCACCTAATATTACCGGGTTAACAATTATCCGGTATTCATCAATCAAATTTGCCTGCGTAAGCTGCGATACGATGCTTCCGCTACCCAATATTACTATATCTTTTCCGGGTTTTTCCTTTAATTTAAAAATTTCTCCTTCTATATTCTCCCCCATCAAAATGGTATTTTGCCAATCGGCTTTTTTTAGGGTTGTTGAAAAAACAATCTTGGGCAAGCCATTCATTTTCCCTGCAATAACCGGATCATCGGCAATGGCCCGCTCGGTAGGCCAATGGGCCGCCATCATTTCGTAGGTTTTTCGCCCAAATAAAAGAACATCTGCCGATTGAAGCATAGATTCTGCATATCTGAAGAACTCTTCTTCAACTACCGGCCAGTCAAATTCGCCATTAGGTCCTTCAATATATCCATCGAGCGAAATAAGGTTTGATACTAATACTTTTGCCATGATAATAATAATTTTAAGGTTTATAAATTTTCTAGATAATCTTGAAGCTTTGCAATAGTTTGTTGCTGCCCTGCTTTTGCACCATGTTTGTTCACTGCAAAACTATAATCTGCAACCGAGTCAAATACCATTTGCATAGTCAGTTCTGTATGGTCGCCCTGCTTTTTAAAGGTGATGGTAGTCGTAAATAAGGGCGGGGTAACATGATTAAAAACAATTAATTCGGGCTTAATAACTTTGCTAAAAACATTTTTGTTTTTATAATCAACGCCGTCAGGCCCGTGCATTATCAGGTCCCACTCACCGCCTTCTTTTACCTCCATATGTTGTATAGAAGTAGTAAAGCCCGTTGGCCCCCACCAATTTGCAATATGTTTAGGGTCCGTCCATACCTCCCACACCAGGTCTATAGGTGCATTTAACAGGCGGGTAATAATCAATTCATTATCAGTGTTAGTTTTTGCAGTCATAATTTATTTATTGTTTTATACTGATTAAATATTCATCCAATTGGTCAAACGTCCCCCCAAAGCCCTGGTTCATTGATGGGATACCCGCTTCAAATGTTTGGCGTTCTTCGTCAATTGCGTTGTGCGGACCGCCTTTTAACTCCAATGTGGTTACGCCATTTTCCTCGGTTAAGGTTAAAATATTCATTACTTCAAGCGGCCAGGTGGCACTGAATGGTGCACGGGTTATATTGCCGTCTTTATCTGAAAACGAATTGATGAATACTAATTTTTCAGGCGCATCAACCTCCAGATAAACAAACTTACCCCACATTTCAAACCCGTTTCCCTTCATACAATATAAAAATTCACCACCCGGCTCAACATTCAGTTTACTAACTTCAACATTAAACCCTTTCGGTCCCCACCATTTGGCTAAATGTTCGGCCTCGGTCCACATTTTAAACACCAGTTCGCGTGGGGCGTTAAAAACACGTTTAATTACCAGCGCAGGAGCTGCTTCGGTATTATTTCTACTTTCCATCTTTTTTATTTTTTGCTTGTAGTTCTTCCAGGTAATTCTCCAGGCTATCCAGTTTATTTGTCCAGAATTTCCGGTATTGCTCTATCCAATCGGCCACTTCAGTTAATTTCTCCATCCGCGCTTCGCAATAACGTTCCCTACCCTCCTGCTTCATCACTATTAACCCACACTCGGTTAGTATTTTTATGTGTTTGTAAATGGCGGTGCGGCTTACGTCGAAATTTTCGGCGACGGAGTTTACATTGAGCGACTGATAGGCTATCATACTCAAAATTTCCCGCCTTGTAGGATCTGCTATTGCCTGAAATGTATCTCTCCTCATTATATGTAACCTTTTGGTTGCTCAAATATATATGAAACGTTTTGGTTTCACAATTTTTTTCTCAAAATTTTTTCAGCAAACCTTTGCGGACTTACTGCATTTTGATTAAAAGAAGAGTAAGGGTTAAACTCCCTGGTAAGAGTTTAAGGTTTCTTATTGCAATTAAGCATCCAGTTTATACCAAACTGATCTGTAAGCGCGCCAAAAATGGCACCCCAGAATTGTTCTTTTAAAGGATCAAGAACTTTGCCCCCTGCCGAAAGTTTGGTAAAAAAAGTATTGATCTCTTCTTCGCTGCTGCAATTGAGTGATAGGCTGATGTTGTTGCCTTTTGTATAGCCGTCGGGTGTCACCATGTCTGTGGCCATCAGCACCATTGAGCCATTGCTGAGGGAAGAATGCAGGATATTGTCTTTCATTCCGGAGGGACACTGTTCGGCCATTGGTGACGATCCGACAGTTTGAAAAAAAAGCTCGCCGCCTAAACATTCTTTATAAAATTCCATGGCTTTGCGGCATTCGCCGTTAAAGCCCACATAAGGGTTAATACTCGCCATAATCTTTGTTTTAAATTGATTATAACAAATTTAGGTACATTTAGTGATTAAAAAAGGCGCCAACGACGACAATTAAAGGGGGTAAAAATGACAGCTAATAAACTTGCTACGCGTTAAGCAACTCAAAACATTGATTCACTATTTCCAGTTCCTCATTGGTTGGCACCACCAAAATTTTCACTTTTGATTGCGGCAGGTTTATTTCCCTGGTTTCACCCGATCTGATTTTGTTTTTATCCTTATCCATCTCTAAGCCCAGGCATTCCATATTATTACAAACCAGTTCTCTTACCAAAGCATCGTTTTCGCCGACTCCGGCGGTAAAAATAATAGCATCCAGTCCGTTTAATGCAGCAGCATAAGCGCCAATGAACTTTTTTATACGATAGGCGTACATATCGTAGGCCAATTTAGCATTAGCATCTCCCTCGTTCATTGCCTTGGTAATATCGCGCATATCGCTAAAGCCGGTTAAGCCCAGCATGCCGCTACGTTTATTTAGCAGGGTACTTACCTGGTCAATATCGTAACCCAATTGGTCAACCAGGTAAAAAACGACGGTAGCATCAATATCTCCGGAACGGGTACCCATAATCAACCCACTCAGCGGCCCAAATCCCATACTGGTATCGATGGATTTACCATCATTAACCGCTGCCATACTGCAGCCATTGCCCAAATGAATACTGATGAGTTTTAAGCCTTTTTTGTTTAAAAACACTTCGGCCTGATGAGACACATACTTGTGACTGGTTCCGTGGAAGCCGTAGGTCCTGATATTATAATCCGCATAATAAGAATTAGGTATAGCAAAACGATAAGCCTCGGGAGGCATAGTTTGATGAAAGGCGGTATCAAACACCGCTATTTGCCTGGCCTCTTTAAAAATTTTCTCAGCAACCTCAATTCCTCTGTATCCCGCCGGGTTATGCAGCGGTGCCAGTTGAAATGTTTGTTTTAGCTTTTCTTTTACTTCGGGTGTAATAACAGTTGGTTGGGTAAATGCTTCGCCGCCATGTACTATTCGGTGACCTACGGCTTTAATTTCATTGGCATTTTCAATTACACCATTTTTTTTATCAATCAGCAGTGCATTAACTTCCTTTAAACCCACCTCATGGTCGTGAATTTCTAAATTATACTTAAAGGTTTTTTCCTCGCCACCAATAAAGGTTTTATGAGTGATGATGCCTTCTTCCAATCCTATCCGTTCAACCAGGCCGCTGCAAATAGGTTTGGTTGATGGCATTTTAAACAACTGGTATTTAATAGAGCTGCTGCCTGAATTAATAACAAAAATATTCATCAAAATGGATGCTTTATAGTAATTAAGAATTATCCTGACATTGTATGGCGGTAATAATTACCGTGTTAAAAATATCATCAATGGTACAGCCCCGGCTTAAATCGTTAACCGGCTTATTTAAGCCCTGTAGCATTGGCCCAATAGCCAAGGCGCCTGTTTCCCGCTGAACTGCTTTATAGGTATTGTTGCCGGTATTCAAATCCGGGAAAATCAGCACGCTTGCCCTACCGGCTACTTCCGATCCTGGTAATTTACTGCTGCCCACTACCGGATCAACAGCAGCATCATATTGAATAGGGCCTTCAACTTTTAATCCCGGGCGTTTTAATCTAACAATTTCAGTTGCCCGGCGTACTTTTTCTACATCCTCCCCCTCGCCGGATGTACCTGACGAGTAGGAAAGCATAGCCACCCGCGGTTCAATCCCAAAGCGTTCGCTGCTTTCGGCCGATGAAATCGCAATCTCTGCCAATTGTTCGGCGGTTGGATTTGGGTTTACCGCACAATCGCCAAAAACAGAAACCCTATCTGGCAAACACATAAAAAATATAGATGAAACAACCGAAATACCAGGTTTTGTTTTGATAAACTGCAAAGCCGGTCGTATGGTGTGCTGTGTGGTATGCACCGCTCCCGATACCATTCCATCAGCGTGTCCTTTGTAAACCATCATGGTACCGAAATAAGACACATCAGTCATCATATCGCGGGCCATCTCCATATTTACGTTTTTGGTTTTGCGGAGCTCATATAAGGTGTCCACATAATCGTTATAATAAACATCGTCCGCAGGGTTTACAATTTTTACTTTTGTAAGGTCAAGGTTGATGTCAAAACGTTTAATAATACCGTGGATTTCTTTAACATCGCCCAATAAAGTGAGGTCAACAATATCCTGATTCAATAAACGTGCGGCGGCTTTTAATATCCGCTCGTCTGTACCTTCGGGAAGTACAATATGTTTTTTTGCGCTTTTTGCCCATTGCACCAATTGGTATTGAAACATGCGTGGCGTAATACCTGATGGCTTAAATTTGATGATTTGCTTATCCAGCTCGGCCACATCTATGTATTTGTTGAACGTATCAATGGCAAGCTGTATTTTTTGGGTGTTATCAGGAGTAATAATTGATCTTATAGCGCCAATCTCATTACTTGTTTGAAAAGTACCCGATTCAACGGCGATAATGGGTACTACGGTTTGCAAACCATTAATCAACCTTAAAATTGGCTCTTCGGGTTCATAACCGGCTGTAAGAATAATTCCCGCTACTTTTGGGTAGCTGGTTGACAAGTTGGCCTGCAAAGCACTTATAATAATGTCTCCACGGTCACCAGGGGTGATAATCAAAACATTCTCTTTCAGATAATTTAAAAAATTGGGCACCTGCATGGCGCCGGTAATAAAATTATCGGCCTGGTTGGAGAGTTGATCCTTACCAAAAAGAAGTTTGCCATTAAGCTTTTCGCAAATCTCTTTCATGGTGGGGCTTTGCAGCTTCACATTGGCATGTATTACTGCTAAAAGTATCCCCGGCGAAAGCTGCTCTTTTAGTAATTCCTTTATATCGTTAGCAAATTCGGGCTTAATTTTATTGGCAACAACTGCCAATACCTGTATTTCCCTGGCTTCGAAATTATGAATAGCTGTAAGCACTCCGTTAACAACCTGGGCAGTAGTTTTGTCCTCGCCTGATAAAACAACAATCACAGGAGCTTGCAGATTTTTAGCAATCTGTACATTGATATCAAATTCAAACGCGGCGCCGTCACCAAGATAATCTGTCCCTTCAACAACGGTAAAGTCGTATTTATCTTCTAAGTTTTTAAACTTACGGATAATGGTGTCCAATACTTCGCCTTCACTCTCCGTTTCCATCTGGCTCATCGCCTCGTGCCAGGTGTAAGCGTAGGCATCCTCATAAGCTACGGGTAAATCAAAATAACTTAGTATGGTGTCAATATGCCCTTCTTTCTTCTGCGTATCATTGTGATTAATGATCGGCTTGAAATAACCTATCTTCTGCGCTTTACCTAACAGCATATTTATGAGGCCGATAGATATGATTGATTTACCGCTGTAAGGTTCGGTACTGGCAACAAAAACAGTTTTTATCATCCTTTAATCTTTTAGCATTTAAAGTATACAAAGCAAACTGATTTTTTTGATCTTTTAATCAATTTAACCAAACAAAAGTATCATTTGCTCTTCTTCCGATTGATCAATCGATATTAAAAAAACATCTCATAAATTTCATAAAACAGCAAGGTTCTGATACATTAGGTGTAATCAAAAAATGATTTAACTTTAGAAAATTAAAAAAGTGGAGTTTTAGCCTTCACATTTGGGTTTTTCTGCATCAAAGTAAAGTTTCTTTATGTTGATGTGCGATGAGAACGGATGAGAAATTGGCTTTAATACACAAAATTTAACATTTTTTAAGAAATGATATTGATACTAATACAATCCTTCATACGTTTGCATAACCGATGTATTTAATATCAGGCGATGATTACAAATCAAAATAAGAAAACAACCCCGTACAACAACATGAAAAAAACACTTACTATCTTAACGTTACTGGTTTTAATTATATCTTACAAAGCAAGTGCACAGGATGATCTGCCTCAACAAATTAAAAGTTATTTAAGCTTTGAAGGAGGTTTGTCATTGCCATCGGGTAATTTCGGTAAATCTATTTATGGTAATAACAGTGCAGGCTACGCAAAAAATGGCGTCGTGTTTGCTTTAGATGGGGCGGTTTATTTATATAAAAATTTCGGAATAGGCGCAACTTTCACTTTTCAGGATCAGGGCGAATTAAATAACAATGATGCGCAAAGCCTTTCAAATGGCTACAATAACAGTTTTGTAAAAGATCAAACTACTGTTACTTCAGAGGGCCGTTACCATAGCAGCTTCCTGATGGCCGGACCTCAATATTCTTTTATTTTCAACAAGTTTATTCTTGATTTGAGAGCATCAGCAGGTATAGTAAAAAGCTGGTCGACCCCAATCATAATTGTAGAATTTGACACATCAACTGATAATAACATTGTTCCTACACAAGTTTCATCAACTGCAAAAGCCTTTGCTTATGGCGGCAGCGCCGGTTTGCGCTACAGCTTCAGCCAAAGCTGGGATGTAGGTTTTAAATTGAATTATGTTAATTCTGACGGTATTGCCATTCAAAATTCAGGCGACCCGGGTACAACAGGCCGTTATGTAACCAAAATGCCTATAACAGTTTTACAGTCAACGGTAGGAATAACGCTGCACTTGTAAAAATCATTCTGAAATATTTTTAGAATTAGTTTATTTCTGATACATTTAACAGCACCTGTTAAACGTAAATTTTTCTGAAAAAACTAATTACCATATCATTTTTATGCCTGCAAATGTTTAACATTTGCGGGCATATTTTATTACATAGGTACTTTGTTTACAAGGCTGATGAATATTTTAACGAACAGATTGGCAACAACAGATACAACGTTAACGATCTGGTTGAGATAAAACTCCCTCTGCACTTGTCCGTCACCCAAAATTGGAAATATTACGAACCTATCAAAGGCCAGGTACAGTTCAAGAATAACTGTTACAATTACGTAAAGCTCAAATTAACTGCCGATGCCATTTACCTGCAGTGTATTCCTAACTACGAAAAGACCAGGCTTTTTAACCAAAATATTATCAATGCAAAAAAAATTGCTGATATCCCAGTCAGAAAAAAAAGTCATATCCCGTTTGGTAAAATAAGTCAACGGGTAAATTACAGTTATCCACAAAATACATTCAATTTCACTTCACCTTTGGCTGGTGTTGTTAAAAATGACAATTGTTTTTATTTGCATATTATTCAACGCAATAGTGATGCACCAAAACTGCCCCCGAAATGGTTAATTCCAACATTCTGTTAATTAAACTTTTTATTGGTCATTTCATATCCCTGTCAAAACCAGGGCCTCAAACTAATTATAAACCATGTTGAATTTAAAACTTCAAGAAAAGATACATTATACATTACGTTTTGCTACTGCTATGTGCTTTATTGGGCATGGCTCTTTCGGTATAATTACCAAACCTATTTGGGTAAACTACTTTGCAGTATTCGGCATCGGCAAAGTTATGGCTTACCATTTAATGCCCATATTAGGTCTATTCGATATCATTTTGGGCATTGTTATGTTGATATATCCTATACGGGTAGTTCCGCTATGGCTGGTGATATGGGGAATAGTAACGGCCTCACTTCGCCCCTTATCTGGCGAACCATTTGCAGAATTTATTGAGCGGGCCGGAAACTTTGGCGCACCACTAGCTTTATTATTGTTTTCAGGAGGCCTTCAATTCACTTTAAAAAGCTTATTTACTCCCATTAAGCCTGATACGCAAGTTGACGAAAAAACGCTGAAACAAGTTATAATCTGCTTAAAAGTTGTAGTATTTCTGCTGCTCGCAGGACATGGCTGGCTTAATTTAATTGAAAAGAAAGGCCTGATTGGTCAATATACCATGTTAGGATTTACCAATCCACAAGGTACCGCCCAACTGATAGGCGCATTGGAAATTGCAGCGGCCATTATTGTATTAATTAAGCCGGTAAGAACGATATTAATTATTTTTCTTGCTTGGAAGATGGCAAGCGAACTATTTTACCCGCATTATGAAATATTTGAGTGGGTTGAACGCGGCGGCAGTTACGGTGCAATACTGGCCTTATGGTTTGCATTGGGCGCTGAAAAAAAGCAAACTCAATTGACTAAAGATATCGCGGCTTCCTTAAACCCAACAAGCAATTAATTTAAAAGCCCTTAATGCTAGCTGTGTTAAGGGCTTTTAATATTTTATTCATGGCATGGTGGTTCCGCAATTCCTATTTTTCGTTCTATCCTTCTATCAGGAATAAACCATATGCAGGCTACCAAAACATATAAAGCAAAGCTGATTGATGAATTAAGCCATGAAACAGCTAAAGCGACCGCATAAATAGCTGTTGAAATATAACCTTTCTTGTCTTTTCCAATCGCTTTTGCAAGCAACGAATCTTTACCGTGATGCTTAATCAGCACAAATATTAAAATGCCATAAGCTATACTATTCATTAACAGCACAATACCATAACAGGTAACCGGCCACCTGGCAAAGTTGTTTTCGCCCATCCAGGCGGTAACAAATGGAATTAATGATAGCCAAAATAACAAATGCATATTGGCCCAAAGTATGGTGCCATTTACTGATTCAACAACCTGCATGGTATGGTGGTGGTTATTCCAGTAAATGCCCACATAAATAAAACTCAGGATATAGCTTAAAAAAACGGGGTAAAGTGGCAGCAATGAAGCAATATCTGCCTTTAAAGGCACCTTCAATTCCAAAACCATAATAGTAATGATGATGGCAATTACACCATCGCTGAATGCTTCTAAACGTCCTTTTTCCATATCGTAATAAACGCCAACAAATTACAAAATAGAATTAAAAAGAAACCGACACAACCTTATTTATTGCCTAATGAAAAACAAACATAACTATCTCCCGATTTGGTTCCTGATTTACCTCCACCACAAGCTATCACCACAAATTGTTTACCATCAATAGTATAAGTAGCGGGCGTTGCGTAACCTGCTGCAGGCAGTTTAGCTTCCCACAGTTCTTTTCCGGTTAGCTTATCAAATGCCCTGATTTTTTCATCTTTTGTAGCAGCAACAAATATTAATCCGCCTTTAGTTACTAATGGACCACCGTATAATTCAGTGCCGGTAATAGGGATAGCTTTTTTTGTTAATTCAGGATATTCGCCCAACGGCACCTTCCACAATAACTTACCCGAACTTAAATCAACCGCATCAAGACAGCCCCAAGGTGGTTTAATGCCAGGGTAACCATCTTTATCTAAAAAACGATTATAGCCATTCATCGTATAAGGGATCGGATTTGATGTTGTAGATGGTGACGAAGCCGGCTCTTTTGCCAATTCTTTAGCAGTTGAAGGACTTTCGGGCAGTTTTAAAACAAATGCCAGCAAGGCTTTCTTTTCATCAGCAGGAATTTGTTTAAATGATGGCATCATGTTACGCCCATTGGCTATTATTTGGCTTACCTGCTGCTCGTTATATTTTTTACTCAGGTTAACTAACGATGGATAAGCAGTACCATTACCTTTTAACTCAGGCCCATGACATGATATGCAATATTTGTTATAAATATTATGCCCCACGCCCTGTAAAGAATGGTCATCCGTATTTTTAGGGACATCAATCATTACCTGAGCCCACGGCAGTTCGGTATTGCTGATATACATGATTTTTGTTTCAGGATCAACCGCTGCGCCGCCCCATTCGCCGCCGCCATCAAAACCCGGAAAAATCCAGTCGCCGTCTTTACTGGGTGGTGCAAACATGGTGTTATATTTCACCTTGCTATATTTTTCCAGCATTTCTTTGTGCGTTTCCGGATTAAGGTCTGTTACGTCTTCCGGTCCAAAGTGCTGACGGGCAAATGGCTCGGGTAAAGATGGAATTGGCTGTGTTGGCCATGGATGTTCGCCCGGCAAGGCATTTTGCGGAACAGGTTTTTCTTCAATAGGGAAAACCGGTTGGCCATTGGTGCGGTCAAATACAAAAATATAGCCGTGTTTGGTAATCTGCGCCACTGCATCAATTGTTTTGCCGTTACGTTTTAAGGTTACCAGGTTGGGATTAGCCGGCAAATCACGATCCCAAAGATCATGATGCACCACCTGGTAATGCCAGATGTATTTTCCAGTGGCCGCGTCAAGCGCCAGTAAGCAATTGGCATATAAATCAGTGCCCTTGCGGTTGCCTCCATAAAAATCACCACCTATTGAACCTGTTGGCACGTAAACAATGCCGCGCTTTTCATCTAACGCCATACCCGCCCAACTGTTGGCTGCGCCAAGCCGTTTCCAAGCGGTACTATCCGGCCATGTTTCAAAACCTTTTTCACTCGGATGCGGTATGGTGTGAAAAATCCATTTTAATTTGCCCGTTAATACATCATAAGCGCGGATATGCCCCGGCGCCGCATCTTCTGATTCAGCTACGCGAGTACCCACAATTAAAAGGCTTTTATAAATTACTCCCGGCGTTGTACCCGATACAAATGAACTTGTTTTGCGGCCCAAGTCTTCCGTCAGATCTATATATCCGCCCTTGCCAAAATCGTTGATCGGCTGACCGCTTTCTGCATCAACGGCATACGTTTTTGAACCTGCGCTATAAAAAATACGCTTGTTATCGCCACTTTCGCTTTCCCAATAAACCACTCCCCTGCATACTTTATAGTAGGCCATCGGGTCGTCACCCTTGGCGCCGGGCTGCTTGGCCGGGTCAAATACCCATTTTTGTTGGCCGGTTGCAGCATCCAGCGCAAACAGTTTCAATTTTGGGCTGGTGCCGTAAAGTACCCCATTTACTATTATAGGATTACATTGATTCTGACTCCTGTTTGCACTATCCTTATCGCCCGAACTGTATATCCAGGCTATTTTAAGCTGATTGACGTTAGTTTTATTTATCCGATCATCCGATGAGTAGCGATTACCTTCCTTTGAACCTGCATAAGCTTGCCAGCCACTGTTATTAGAGGTTACATGCTTCTTACAGGATACAACAAAACACAGTGCAGGCAGTAATAGTATTCGGCTTATGGATGTTTTCATGAAAGGGATTTAGTTTAATTGGTTTAACAAATTAAAGCTAATCACATTAAATAAAAAACAAAGCCTGCCAAACTTTTAATTTTAAGATGCCTGTTTAATTAATAAAAGGTATTACGATATTCTCCATCAAATCGGGCCTTCTAAAAAAAACTATATGATCTGAATTAGGGATAATTGCCAAACTTGCATGAGGTAACAATTTGTAAGTATTAAAAAAATTATCAATGCCATTATACTGATCTCTGTCGCCACCTACCACCATCACTGGGCATTTTATAGTTTTTAATTGCGAAGGCTCAATAGGAGTTTGATTAAGCCATGCATTTTTCAGTTTTTCAACAAAGTCGTTCCATCGTTCAGGCTGTGGCATGACCTTTTTCCTATCCTTCACAAAATCCGGATAATCCCGTTCCATGGATTCACCCGTTAAATTTTTTAGTCTTTCCTTTACTCCCTCTCTATACCCCCGCAACGCCAAATTGCCGCCAGCAAATACCATCTTCCGTGCTATTTCAGGATGTGCAAGGGTCAAAGTCATGGCAATAACGGCGCCATCGCTAAACCCTATAACTATGGTGCTATCGCTGGTCTCCTGTTTGATTACTGTGTAAGCGTCACGCGCCATCAGTTCATACGTAAATAACTGCTCTCCTATCTCCGACCTGCCATGTCCTCTTGTTTCAATCGCTATCACCCTAAAATGTTCGCTCAATTTGGGTATTAGTTTTTCATATTCCGATATATCGCCAAATAAGCCGCCATGCAATAAAACCACCGGCCTGCCCTTGCCATAAACCTCATAGTATATGTTGGTGCTATCTCCCATTTTTAAATAGTGTCCGGCATTGGGGTTATTTCCATACGGTACATTATCTTGCTGTGCTTTAACCGGTTTTGCAATTAACATAATTGCACAGCACAGTAAAATGCAACTAATTGCTTTGAGTTGAGTACCCATAACTTAAAATTTTTTGACTGTTAAATTCCTGTACGCGCCATCTGAGCTATTGCCGAACCAGTAACCTACTGAACCACTTTTAAGGCTGCCATCCAAATGATTATAAACCAACGACGGCTTGGCTTCATTATTTACAAAAACACTAACTGTGCTTCCTTTGACTATGGCTTTTACATGGAACCAGCTGTGCATAGGCAACGTTGCTTTAGCCTGATATTTGTCACTTTCATAATCCCACCAGTTAAAATCAGCTTTCTTTTCGGGCATGTATTGAATGGCATTAATAGTTCCTGAGCTTTCTGGTCTAAAATAAACTGTCTCATAATGATGGGGGTCTTTTATCCGGAAGGCAAAACCAATATAGCCGCCTTTAGCTCCAGGCCAGGCAATATCCATTTCTATTATGCCATCTTTAAAATTTAAATCTTTAGGGTATATAGGTGTGCCTGCTTTGTAATTTCCATATTTCCTTTTCATCAGCAACGCCTTTTGTCCCAAATATTCATTAAAAGTGTAATCCACTGTATCATTTCGGGGTATTGACCAGTCATTAGGTTTAATAACTGAATAATTATGAGTTACGGATTGGTTTTGTGCTTTTAAAGCCTGGGCATATACTATCATCAACAATAATATTGTGCCTAATATTTTTCTTTCCATTGTGCTTTGGATTTTTAATTTTAAACCAAAACTCCTTAAACCATATTAAATTCATTATTCAAAGTGGTTTCAATTTTGTTCAATTTGGATAAAAACACTTTATCGGCAACTAATTAAATTACTTGTGGCTAATTTTCATCTCAAATGGAAAAAGAAAAACAACTACTAATTCTGTGCAGAAAACTCATTGAGCAATCATTAAACTGGGGCGATAGCATTACATGGAGCAATGATGATTTTGAACAGTTAAGTGAAAAAATTTTCGAAAAAACAAAGGTTCAGCTAAGTATTTCTACCCTGAAACGGATATGGGGTAAGGTACGTTACGAGAACTTCCCTACTACAGCTACATTAAATGCACTGGCGGGCTATGTTGACTATGATAGCTGGCGCGATTTTCGCCAAAAGAACCTACTCAGCGATGAAGAATCAGGGCTAAATACAATTGCCGAAAACAAAACCATTAAAACACATCATCAACCCCGCCAATTAGTTGTTCCTGTTTCATTGGTAATTATAATTCTTGCAGCTATCGGCCTTACATGGCTATCATTAAAAAGACCTGCAAAATCCACAGATTATACAAAAGTTAAGTTTGAAGCGATAAAGGTTTCTGACAATTTACCCAATTCGGTAGTTTTTAATTACGACGTTACCAGCTTAAAGCCCGACAGCGTTTTTATTCAGCAATCATGGGATCCAAAACTAACTGATAAAGTTGCTCCAAACGGCAAACAACATACTTCCATTTATTACGAACCCGGCTTCTTTATCGCCAAACTGATTGCTGACGGCGAAATGATAAAACAGAGACCACTTTTTATAAAAACACAAGGATGGAAAGGATTAATTGAAAAATCATCCATACCAGTGTATCTTTCAGATACGGAAATAAAAGGTGGCGGCTATATGGGAATATCCGACAGTACCCTGCGGCAAAAAATTGGCAGTCCGGTTTTTAATGATATCTGGACAAAAATTGCCAACGCAAAAGAGTTTAAAGATATTGATGCAGGCGATTTCATTTTTGAAACTACTTTAAGGAACGCCTCTACAATGGAGTCCTCTGTATGCCGGCGCATGAACGTGGTATTATTGGGAACAGGAAATGCCATTATTATACCCCTGGCCGATAAAGGCTGCATTTCATCTATTAATCTGTTAACAGGCGATATCTGGATAAGCGGCAAAACACATGATCTACGGGCTTTTGGGTGCGATTTCACCCAATTTCAAAACCTGAAATGTATTGTGCAAAAGCGTCAATTCAAAATCTACCTGAATAACAAATTGATTTTAAATGTGCCCCAGAAACATACCCTGGGTGAAATTGTAGGCATACGAATTGAATCGGAAGGAGCCGTACAAATAAAAAATGTAAAATTATCCTCTCCCGGGAAAGGAACTTATTACGATCAGTTTTAACCTAGAATTAGGGCTTGGGATGAAATTATAAAAACTTCTCCGGCAAGAGCGTTTAGCCGGAGAAGCTTTTTGATATCGTTATGTTCTGTTAATTGAAAGATCGTCATGCACCTCAACAACCTTTTTGGTAATCGTTTCTTTTTCTTCCAAAACGCCTTTCCAAAAAGCGGCTGCCAGCAGGCCACCCAATATTGGCGCAACAATAAATAGCCACAATTTATTTAATGCTTCGCCACCATCAAATATAGCAGGGCCAAGGCTGCGGGCCGGATTTACCGACGTACCAGTTATAGGTATTACCACCAGGTGTATTAAAGTAAGTGATAAACCGATGGCCAACCCCGCCATACCCGGATTTGCACGCTTTGCAGTAGTGCCAAATATTACAATCAAAAATAAAAAGGTAAAAACCGTTTCAGTTATAAAAGCCGATTGAGTTGAATATTCACCCAGGTAGCCTTCGCCCCAGCCATTTGCACCTAAACCATATTTACCTAAAACAAAGCCCGGTCTGCCAGAAACAATTAAATACAATACTCCCGAAGCTGCAATAGCACCTACACATTGAAATATTACATATCCAAGGGTATCTTTAAATGACAACTTGCCCGCTGCCAGCATTGAAATTGATATTGCAGGGTTAATATGACAGCCAGAAATTGGGCCAATAGTATAGGCCATCACAACAACACTGACACCAAAAGCCAGTGAAATACCTAATAGACCAATACCCGAAACAGGGACATTGAGGATATTGGCACCTGCAATAACAGCCGATCCGCAGCCAAACAAAACAAGGCAAAACGTGCCGACGAATTCGGCAACATACTTGGTTAGTGGTTTAGTTTCCATAATTTATCAAATGTTAAGGTTTTACAATTACTTAAATATATGCAACTATTTATTAATTATCAGCACTTTACATCAATAAATATTAACTAAAAATTATATAAACTAGTTATTGGGCCTTGTAATCAGATTACTTGATTGTAATTTTGAAAACATCTTTTAATGCTCTTTTCGCGGCATGATATCCGCACATACCGTGTACGCCGCCACCGGGAGGTGTTGAAGATGAGCAAATGTAAATGCCTTTTGCCGAAGTCTTATAAGGCGACCATCGCAAGGCCGGCCGGGTAAACAACTGACCAATATCAATTACGCCACCGTTTATGTCGCCGCCAATATAATTAGGATTATATTCTTCCATCTGAACACTATTAAAAGTATGTTTTGCAAGAATGGTTTCTTTAAACCCAGGCGCGAAACGCTCTACCTGAGTTTCTATGGTAACAGTCATATCTTTTGTTGATCCATGCGGAACATGGCAATATGCCCAGGCGGTATGTTTGCCAGCGGGAGCTCGCGATGTATCAAACAAGCTTGGCTGTGATAACAAAACAAACGGTTTTTCGGCTTCTCGTCCGTCCCAAGTTTGTTGCTCTGCGAGGGTAATTTCTTCTATTGTGTTACCTATATGAATGGTACCAGCATCATGGCAAACAGCTGCTTTAAATGGTATCGGGGCGTCGAGCGCCCAATCAATCTTAAACACGCCCATACCATATCGGTAACGCTCCAATTGCCATTTATAAATTGATGAAAATTTATGCCCTGCAATTTTTAGCAACTGCTTTGGCGTAACGTCAAATAATATAGCATGTGCTGATGGCAATTGCTCCAATGAGTTTACACATAAGCCTGTTTCTATTTTTCCTCCCAACGAAATAAAATAAGCAGCCAGCGCATTTGCAATTTGATTTGAACCGCCTTTGGGTATGGGCCATCCTTTTAAATGCGCCGAGGCCATTAAAACCAGCGCAATGGCCGATGTGGTCAAATTGGTTAGCGGTTGCATACTATGAGCTGCCATACCTGCCAGCAGGCCCTTTGCGTCAGGTGTGTCAAACCGTTTGGCAAGGAAACTTGCTGCGGTTATTGCAGGAAGTCCAAAACAGGCCATTTCATAAGGGTATTTGGGATAATGAAGCGGTGCTAAAACATCTGACGCTATAAGCGGCCATGCTTTCACAACCGGTCGCATTAACTGCAGATAGGTTTCTTCGTCGTCACCTAGCAAAAATGCTGTTTCTTCCAACGAGGCTTTTACTACACCGGCAGTACCGTTATCAAATGGATGGGCAACAGCAATTCGTGGTAAAATATACTCCAACCCATATTCTGCCAAAGGAAGCTTTTCAAAAAAAGGCGAGGCTACTGCCAGGGGGTGTACTGCGGAACAAATATCATGAACATATCCCGGCAAAGTAAGTTCGGCAGATCTTAACCCTCCTCCTATTGTTTCCTTACCCTCAATAAGCAATACCGAAAGGCCATTTTGCTGCATTAAAATTGCTACGGCGAGTCCATTAGGGCCAGATCCAACAACTATTGCATCAAAATCGCGCTTTTCCAGCTTCATTTAAAAATCAGAATATACGGTGGGATGCAGAAATATGATATCGGCTTTTGATACGTTATGCTGATATTCGGGCTTTGCTAACAAAGTTTTCCATTCCGGATCGTTGGAGAAAGTATCCCAGTGTTTATCTCTATCTGCTTTGCTGTTAAATGTGGTCATATACATCAGGTTAGGCATATGACTACCGGCTATTACTTCAGCATAAAAAACAGCATTAAATCCAAGGCGTTTAAATAAGGCCACTTCGTTGCCATCATTAAACATGTGTACTTTATTTAAATTAAACTTTTCGGTGGCGCTTTCATAACTGCGTAATTCATAAACACGATCAGTTTTATTTGCGGTAAGATTGGGTACTTCCGGAGCTATCATTTTCGGAAAAGCTCTTAACACAATAGTTTCTAAACGAGTATATGATTCGTCGTTATAAGCAGCGTTAATGTAGTCCTCACCATTGGTAAGGTATTGCTGATCATTTAGTAATTTCCGGTCTGCATTTTCCAGCTGATCCCATGTACGAAACGGAATGAAAACGTATACGCGTTTTCCTAGTGTATCTCCTGCTACAGGTTTAAACACGCCTACATTTTTAATCCCCAATCGATGTAATGCAGGCAAATAAGCATTTTGCAGATATTGATCAAGCCGATCTTCCTGAACTTGCGTTTTAAGGTGATATATTTTTATCTGATAATAATATTTCTGCGCTGCTTCGGCCTTTGTAAATAAAAAAAGGCAAATAAGGCCGATGAAGAAAGTAAAAAAAGTGCGATGTGTATTTCTCGATATCATAAATTCAGGTGGATTGTCCCTGTAAATTTATTTAATTCTGTTTACATTCCACTGAAATTATTCTTTCCAGGCCTCAAACAACAACTATTTTATTAGTTAGCAATTGCTTTATTGGTTAATGTGCTTGCCCCATTTCTCCAAAACATCCATAATACTGCTAATTTTCATAGGCTTACTGAGGTAATCATCCATACCCGCTTTAAGGCATACGTCCCTGTCTTCGGGTAAGGCATTCGCCGTCATAGCAACAATTACCGGTTGATATTCCATATGATCGCGTATAAACCGGGTAGTTTCAAGACCGTCCATCTCTGGCATCTGCACATCCATAAATACAATATCATACTTTTTATTAATCATGGCATTCAATGTCTCATGTCCATTTTCGGCAATATCTGGTGCATACCCCATCTTAGTGAAAATATGCCTGGCAAGTTTTTGATTTACCAAATTATCCTCCGCTATTAAAATGTGCATCGGATATTGAATTGCAAAGTCAACAGAGAATTGCGATTGATTGGATTGTGTTTCTTTTATAATGGTGCCATTGCCTTTCAATTGTTCAGCAATGTGCTTATATAAAATTTGGTACCTTGCGGGTTTGGTCAAAACGGCGTTAAACAGATGCGATTCTTTGCGGCTTTGCTCATTCCCCATTGAGCTCAATAATATTATTGGAACATCGGGATGAGTCTTTCTTATCCTTTTGGCCAGTTGCACACCGTCCATAACCGGCATGTTCATATCCGAGATAATCAGATCTACTTTATCTCCTGATGAAAAAATTTTTAACGCTTCCACTCCCGATTCAGCTAATACAGGCTCGAAACCCCATTGTTCAAGCTGTGTTTTCAAAATATTTCTATTGGTGGCATTGTCATCCACCACTAAAATATGCCTTCCTTTTAGTTCATTTATGTTCAAATGCACATAATTTCGCTGCGCCTTTAAACCTGGCTTCGATTTTATAGTGAATGAAAAAGTTGTGCCCATCCCCAATTCACTTTGAACAGATATTTCGCCTTGCATTAATTTAACCAACTTTTCGCTAATGGCTAAACCTAAACCTGTACCTCCATATTTACGCGTTGTACTTGAATCTACCTGCGAAAAAGCCTTAAATAATTTATCCAACTTATCAGCCGGGATACCTATCCCAGTATCGCGTACATTAAATTGCAATGTTAGCTCATCACCTTCTTGTTTAACTAAAGCTACCGTAATAAATACTTCACCCTTACTGGTAAACTTCATGGCGTTACTTACCAGGTTTATTAAAACTTGCCTAAGCCTTAAAGGGTCGGCAATAATTTGGCCAGGCACATTATAATCTATCTGATAAACCAAGTCAATAGACGAAGCTTTATCAGCGAAAATATCCAAAACACTTTCTATACAATCGCGCAAGTCAAAATCCTGAGACTCAAGATCCATGCTACCCGATTCAATTTTCGAAAAATCGAGTACATCATTTATCACGGTCAGTAATGCTTCTCCGCAATTTTTAATAGTTTCAGCGTATTCTTCCTGCTCAGCGGTTAGTTTTGTACTCGAAAGCAATGCAGCCATCCCAATAACACCATTCATTGGTGTGCGTATTTCGTGACTCATCGTAGCAAGAAAAATACTCTTTGCCTTATTGGCGTTCTCTGCATCTTCACGCGCCTTTTCGGCTGCAGCTCTTGACCGGCGTTCATTTTCAGTCATTCGCGCCAAGCTCTCCGTACGCTCCTGCACCTGCTGCTCTAACAAAATCTGTCGTTTCTTTATAGATTGTATCCTCATCCTAAAAGCACCGAAAATCCCTCCCACTATTAACAAAGTTGCGATAAGTTCAAACCACCAGGTAAGCCAAAACGGTGGTATTATTATAATCTGCAGTGCTTCCCTAACAGGTGACCATTGCCCCGAATTATTTTTGTATTTAATATTAAACAGGTATTTCCCCGGTGGCAAATTGGTATAGGATGCCGTATTTCTGCTTCCGACGTCGTTCCAATCTTTATCAAAACCATCCAGCTTAAAAGCATACTCTTTTTTGTCTGCCAACCCGAAGTCAAGGGCGGCAAATTCCATTTCAATAACTGATTGTTTGTATGATAGCACGATAGATTTTGTATCCGAGATATCTTTTTTTAAGGGCGATGAATCGTTACTGTCTTTTGCGATAGTAAGTGGCTTATTAAATAACGCAAAGGAAGTAACCACCAACCGAGAAAATGGATTATGTTTTAATATTTGATTGCTGGTAAAAACGTTAAAGCCGTTAACACCGCCAAAGTATAATTTATCGTCACTTGCTCTGAGCGCCGAATGGGGTTTAAACTCGTCATCCTGCAAACCATCTTCGGTATTAAAGTTTTTAAATGTCCGCGCTATCGGGTCAAACATAGATAAGCCGCCATTAGTACTTACCCATAGTTTTCCATTATCATCTTCTTTTACTGCATAAATAATGTCGCTCGGCAATCCGCTTCTTTTATTATAAACTGTGAAATGTTTCGTTGCCGGATCAAATAAATCCAGGCCCGATAACGTACACAGCCATAAATTACCTTTGCTGTCTTCAAAAATATCCGTTACACCGTTATTACTGATGCTATTCTTTTTCTCATTATACGAAAAATGGGTAAACGTTCCTCTTTGCCTGTTCAATAAATCTATCCCAGCGTCTGACGTACCTACCCATAAATTACCTTTGCTATCCTCAAACAACGAATAAATATAATTGCTGCCTACACTTTTCGCATCGTTTACATCGTGCCGGTAATATTTAAAAGTGCCCGTCTTTTTGTCATAACAATTTAAACCGCCGCCAAAAACGCTTATCCATACTTTTTTATCGCTGCCGTGTATTAAATTATAAACGTTATTCCCATCCAACCCCTTTGAATTGGGGGCATCTTTGTTAAAATACTTGTATGCGTTAAGTTTAGGATTAAAAACTGTTATGCCATTTCCCCAGGTGCCAAGCCATAAATTCCCTTCGTCATCGGGTTTTACAATTAAAATATAATTTCCAGAAATACCGCTTTTATCATTAGCCTTATGCTTGTAACAAGTAAACTTTCCACTGGCGGGGTTAAATTCATTTAGGCCGCCGCCATCGGTAGCAATCCATATATTTTTGTCCTTGTCTTCGCAAAAACCAAGCGCAAAATTATTAGACAAACTATTGGCTTTTGAATTATGCCGGTATAAAGAAAAGCTTGCTGCGCTTTTTTTGAAAAGGTTAATACCACCGCTAAACGCGCCCAACCACATGTTTCCTAATTTATCTTTACATATGGAGTATATCGAATTACCGTTGATAGAGTAGTTATCAACCTCATCATGCTGATAGTTAGTATACTCTTCTGTTTTTTGATTTAATATGGATAGCCCTGCGTTCTCCGTACCAATCCATAAATTATCATCGTTATCCTGATTTAGGCTATAAATTGTATTGCTGGTAACTCCATTTATTCCTGCTTCATTATACTTTACCCGTTTAAAGGTTTTATTGCTGATGTCAAATAAATAAAGTCCATCATCTTGTGACCCTACCCACAACTGCTTTTTCTTATTTTCAACCATGCAAATTATATTCTTTCCCGACACCGAGTGATTAACCGGATCAGTGAAAACGAATTTTGAGAAGGTGTTATTTTTTTGATTGAAAAGACTTAAACCACCAGAAGAGGTTCCGACCCATAAGTTACGTTGCGAATCCTCAAATACTGTGCGGATATTGTTATCACTAATGCTATTTTTATCCTCATCGGCGTGCAGGTGATGATGAAAGATGTTTGTTTTAACGTCAAGGCAATCAAGCCCTCCGTTTTGTGTAGCAATCCATAAATTCCCTTCGATATCAAATAAGAGCCTGTTTATGATGTTATTTGAAATACTTGCCGGATTATGGTCATCGTGTGTATATCGTACAAATTTGCCGGTGTTTCTTTCATACTTATTCAACCCGCTTTGTGTGGCAATCCAAATATTGCCATCGGCTGCTTCAACAAGGTCAGTAACCATGTTGTTGCTTAAGGTATTGGCATTCGTTGCATCATAACGATAAACAATGAATTTATAACCATCGTACCTGTTTAAGCCATTTCTGGTGCCAACCCACATAAAACCACGGCTGTCCTGCAAAATACGGTTAACGTTTATTTGTGATAGACCTTCAGTCGTCCCAATATGATCAAACTTAAGTGTCTGGTTTTGGCCAAACGCAAATAAGTTATAAAAAATACACAGGGTAGATATCAGGTATTTGTAGCTTCTCACTGCAGGCAAAATTGGTTTTTAAGCTGATGAAAAATTTAGGTAATAAAGGTACGTAACTGCATCAGAATCATTACGGCCTTTTATACGCAATAATTGGGGCTTATGTTAAGATTTATAAGCAATAGCAATGCACAAATTATAACTAAAGATTGGATTATCAACAAATTGAGGCAAAAAAAATGGTTCACTACTTACAGCAAAAGCCATAAATAATGAACCATTTTTATAAAGTGAAATTAACTTACAGTTCCCTAACCCAAATGTTACGGTAGCTAAGCGGTTCGCTTTTATCACCGTGCGCTTGTAGTTTAATAGAAGCCGGGCCGTGTTGCTTGTATGCAGGCTTGCCGATATAAAGCGTTGGACCCCACAGTTCAAAATTATTTTCAACCAAAACACCGTTAAAAAACACGGTAACTCTGGCCTTGGTTTTTACTGTGCCGTCATCATTAAATGTAGGTGCTGTCCATACTACATCATAAGTTTGCCATTTACCGGGTTTTCTACCGGGGTTAGCCAATGGAATTGCCTGCTTGTAAATACTGCCTGCCATACCGTTTACGTAAGTTTTATTGTTGTACGAATCCAAAACCTGTAATTCATACCCTGCATCGCCTTTACCTATTGATGCCAGGAACACCCCGCTATTACCGCGGGCTTGTCCTGTACCTGTAATATCGGCAGGTACGCGCCACTCCAGGTGCAACTGATAATTGGTAAACTTTCTTTTTGTTTCGATATTACCGTATTTCTTGTTTACCGTTAAAATATTGCCGTTAACATCCCATTTCGCTGCCGATTGGTCATCTACCTGAACCCACTCGTCAAGGTTTTTGCCATTAAATAAAATAATAGCATCCGACGGTGCATCTCTGAATGACTCGCCCGGGGTAACCACCTTCGGAATTGGGTCCCATACTTCTGTATCTTCAGGTTTAGCTTGTGCATTCGCCATAAAAAAACTGCCTGATAGCAATGCGGTAAATAAAATTTGATATCTCATTTTAATAGGTTTTATTGGTTTATTATTGAGATGAATAGTCAATTATTACCAATAAGTCTTTTATCAGTAATAACAAGCCATTCGTCATATTATACGTGCAAAATATTTTTTGCGTAAGCTGCACTTTCAGCTATGCTTATATATGGGTCAATATTGATGTAGTTTTCCTGTTCAACAATAAAGTGTTTTAACCCGGCGGTTTTTGAGTACCTTAAAATAGTTTTAAAGTCGATGGTGCCTTTTCCTATTTCCGTATTACGGTTATGATCTGTTTTGTCCATATCTTTTAAATGGCAAAGTGCAAAACGGCCCGGGTTTTTCTTAAACAACTCAACCGGATCCTGGCCTGCCCTAACCACCCAATAAATATCCATTTCCATATGTACCAGTTTAGGGTCGGTCTCCTTTAAAAGTACATCGTAAAAAGTGGTACCATCAACCGGTTTCCATTCAAAATTATGGTTATGATACCCTAACTTTAAACCAGATTTACCACACAATTCGGCTGCTTTATTCATTTTCTCAGCAACTTGTTTAAACTGATCGGCACTTTTTAAAACTTCGCCATTTATCGATGGAACAATAACATAGGTCATTCCTAAAATATTAGCCGCTTCAATATAACTTTCCAAAGCGTCTGTCTTACCCTGAACAAAATATTCATCCATTCCAAAATGAGCACTTGGCGCGTTTAAACCATTATCTTTTAACAGCGTACTAAATGCTTTTGCATCAAGTCCCCAAAAACCTTTCTCTTTTGAGTACCCAAATGGTTCAACTTCTTTGTATCCGGCAGCGGCTACCTTTGCTATGTTACCCTTAACATCAGTTGGTATCTGATCACGCAAACTATATAACTGTAGTCCTACCGTTTTACTACCTGCTTTTGCCGATAATAATTGAGGCGCTATCATTACTCCGGCCGAAAGTAAACCGGCCTGGGTTAAAAATTTTCTTCTTGTAGTCATAATATATTAGTTGATGGTTCATAGTTCTTAGATCATAGTTCATGGTAGAATTAATTTTCTATCCCTGCCTCTTTTCCTGATCCTTTACTCCTGGTTCTTGACTCTCGATTCTTGATTCTACCTACTGAAACCTACACATCACAAATATGGATCGCATTTTTTAGTGAAGCTATTTTATCAGCTTGTTTGGGGACGAATTCCTGGCCTACGTATCCTTTAAATCCGGTAGAAACAATGGCGCGCATTACAGCAGGATAAAAAAGCTCTTGCGTATCATCAATTTCATGCCTTCCCGGTATACCACCGGTATGAAAATGACAGATGTATTGATGATAATCAGTAATATTTCTAACGATATCGCCTTCCATAATCTGCATATGATAAATATCAAAAAGCAGTTTAAAGTTTTCGGAGTTTAATTTTTTTGCCAGTTCAACACCCCACTCCACACGATTGCATTGGTAATCTTTATGATCTATTTTGCTGTTAAGCAATTCCATTGCTAAAACAACATTGTGTTTCTCAGCAAGGGCTACCAATGGTTTCAAACCTTCTACACAGTTATTCCATCCGGTTTCATCATCTTTTCCTCTCCGGCTGCCGCTAAAACATATCAGGTTTTTATACCCGTTTTTTTCGACCAGCGGAATCATCTCGGTATATTGCTTTTGTAAGGTTGCATGAAACTGCTTGTCGCCAAAACCATCTGTCAGATTTATTTCCGCTCCATTACACATTGACGAATACAAACCATGTTTTTGCAATGTCGACCAGTCTTTAGGCCCACAAAGATCTACTCCGGTTATGCCAATTTCCTTCGAAACTACACAAAGCTGATCGAGCGTTAACTCGCTGTAGCACCATGGTGAAACGGAATGATTGATATTACCTTTCAATTTATCAGATAGTTTTTCGGTTGCTTCTTCTTTTTTGAATGATGATAACATACCTGTTGCAGTTATAGCTGCTGTTCCAGCAACAATATTCCTGATTGCCGCCCTGCGGTTTTGTTGAGTTGCCATAAACAGATTATGATTGTGCTGATGATGTTTGAATTTGGCTCTTATCCTTAAAAAATACTGCGAATAATAGAAATACGGCAGCAGCAATAGCGGCAGGTATTAACCAAATCATCTTCCAATCATGACCCGCTGCAGAGTTGTAACTATCAGATATTAAGCCAGCCACATAAAACCCTATTAACATTCCAACACCATAAGTAGCTAACGTAATTAAACCTTGTGCAGCACTTTTGTATTGTGGACCTGCTTTAGAATCGGTATAAATCTGTCCCGAAACAAAGAAGAAATCATAACATACACCATGAAGCGCAATACCTATTATTAACATAAAGCTCAATTCGCCTGCGTTACCATAAGCAAACATTGCATAACGTAGTGCCCACGCCAACATGCCAACCAGAATAGTATTTTTGAAACCGAATTTTTTAAAGAAAATAGGCAAACAAAGCATAAATAACACCTCAGAACCCTGACCAATGGTCATTTTTCCCGTAGGGTTATTAACCTTAATATCTGTTAAAAAATTACTCGCATTCTGATAGTAAAAAGCGAGGGGGATACAAATCAAAATTGAGGCAATAAAAAATATAGCGAAGTTTTTGTCTTTTAGCAGCTTCAATGCATCAAGTCCAAGCAGTCCGGAAATACTTACTTTCTCACCAGCAGAAGTTTTTGGCGGTGTAGCAGGTAAAGTAAAACTAAACAACCCCAAGATAAGGGAGGCTATTCCTGCCATCATAAACGTGTTCTTCAAAAATCCACCTTTTACGCCATCAGGTGAATCCCAATGAAATAAATAGCTGATGGCTAAACCGGCAACTATCCAGCCGATAGTTCCCCATACACGGATACTGGAAAACTCTTTCTCCGGATCGCCAATTTGATTAAATGAAACCGAATTTACTAAAGCCAAAGTTGGCATGTAAAGCACCATATACCCCAATACATAAGGATAAAATACAGAAACGTCTGTTGCTTTGTACATTTGATACATCAAAACTGCACCCAAAATATGTAATACACCTAGTATACGCTCTGCATTAAAATATCTGTCAGCAATCAAGCCTATAATGAAAGGAGCTATTATTGCACCCCATGATTGGGTTGAAAAAACCGCGCCTGTTTGCGCGCCGGTAGCGTGAAGTGAGTTTCCTAAAAAGGGGCCCAACGTTACAAACCACGCTCCCCATATAAAAAACTCGAGGAACATCATTGTAGATAACTTGACTCTGATTGATGCAGTCATGATTATTAATTTAGTTTAAATTGGTTTATTGGTTAGGTTGGGTCGGTTTATTTTTTGAGGGATAAGATATACTTAACCATCTCTTTAGCGTCGGCTAAAGCAAGTGTAGGGTGTGCAGCCATTGGGATATCGCCCCAGTTACCTTTACCGCCTTTAATTACTTTATTAGCAAGGGTATCAATACTGGCATCTGTTGCAGGATATTTATTGGCTACATCCTGAAATGCAGGGCCAATAACTTTGGTGTCAATTTTATGGCAGGTGTTACAGTCGTTAGCAGCAATTAATTTTGCACCCGGAGCCGAAGAGGTAGTTGCGGCTGATGCGCTTGCTGCTGAATCGGCACCACCACCGGTAGTAGCGGTACTATCTGCGCTTCCCGATTTTGAGCTGCCGCCACAAGCAGCCAATAATGCACTTACACATAGAACTACAAAAACTTTTTTCATGATTTTAGTTGAATTGATATTGAATGAAATTAATATTTATACGATGTGATAAATATATACTTTTTGATTAGAAATTTATTTATAGTTGACTCTGGCATTTCAATCAATACCTAATGTTTTCCTGTTAAAAACATCGTCAGAGCCTGATGCAGCAAAATCATCAAAAGCCTTATCTGTTACGCGTATAATATGATTTTTAATAAATTCGGCACCTTCACGGGCACCATCTTCTGGGTGCTTAAGTGCACACTCCCACTCCAGTACAGCCCATCCTTTATAGTCGTATTGGGCTAGTTTACTGAAAATGCTCTTAAAATCAACCTGACCATCACCCAGGGAGCGGAAACGACCAGCTCTATCGATCCAGTTTTGGTATCCGCCGTAAACGCCCTGTTTACCGGTTGGATTAAACTCAGCATCCTTTACATGGAACATTTTTATACGCTCGTGATAATTGTCAATGTATTCCAGATAATTCAGACATTGTAAAACAAAGTGTGATGGATCATATAATAAACAAGCACGTTGGTGATTATTTACTTTATCCAAAAACATTTCATAGGTGATACCGTCGTGCAAATCCTCGCCCGGATGTATTTCATAGCACAAATCAATGCCACAATCTTCATAAACGTCCAGAATAGGTTTCCAGCGTTTTGCCAATTCGTCAAAGGCGGTATCGACAATACCTGCAGGCCGTTGTGGCCACGGGTACACCATCGGCCAAAGCAATGCGCCGCTAAAAGTAACGGAAGCATTTAACCCTAAATTCTGTGATGCTTTAGCTGCATATTTTACCTGTTGAACGGCCCACTCCTGTCGTGCTTTTGGATTATTGCGATATGCTTCCGGTGCAAAACCATCAAATAGTGTATCATATACCGGGTTTACGGCAACCAGTTGCCCCTGTAAATGGGTTGATAGTTCGGTTATTTCCAAACCACATGCGTTTACACGTCCCTTTAGTTCATCTGCATATGTTTTGCTTTCGGCCGCTTTTTGCAGGTCAATAAAACGAGCATCAAGGGTTGGTAATTGTAATCCTTTATATCCCAGATTTTTGGCCCAGTTACAAATAGATTCCAGGTTATTAAACGGCGCTTCGTCGCTTATAAATTGAGCAATAAATATGGCCGGGCCTTTTACTGTAGTCATTTCTTTTTAGTCATTGGTCATTGTGTCATTAGTCATTGCTCGCATTTTTAAAGAAAAGCAATTTCCAATTATACAATCAACTCATTTTTTATTTTTTTTATTTACTTACACATTTGCACATCTACTCATCTTCACATCTAAATATCTGCAAATCAAATCACATAGTCGGTCCACTTTTCATTGCTGTTATTGGACGCCACCACATTTTCGATAAATGCCATACCGCGAATACCATCTTCAATACCTGGAAAATCAAGCCATTCGGGTTTTGGTTCCTCATCATTTAGTTTGGCCTGCAGCGTTAAGGCAAAATTGCGGTACAGATTTGCAAATGCTTCCAGGTAACCTTCGGGGTGGCCGCCCGGTGTACGGGTATTATGCGTTGCATAAATAGATTCCCTGTCGGTATAATTTGATCCTGCACGCAGCGTTTGGGCAGGTTTATCCAGCCATTTTATAGTAAGGGTATTGGGCTCCATTTGTTCCCATTCCAAACTACCGTTTTCGCCGTAAACACGTATTTTAAGTGCATTTTCTTCACCGGCAGCTACTTGTGAGGCAGTTAACACACCTGTCGCTTTATCTTCAAAACGTAGTAAAATAGCACCGTCATCATCCAGCAACCTACCTTCAACAACAGTATTTAACGATGCATTAAGCTGAACAATTTTCAAACCTGATATGTATTCGGCCAGATGAGCTGCATGTGTGCCGATATCGCCCATACAACCGCTTTTTCCGGATTTTGATGGATCTGTTCTCCAGGCGGCCTGCGCATTTCCTTCTTTTTCAGAAAGTTTGCTCAACCAACCCTGGATATACTCCACATAAATTTTTCTAATTTTCCCCAGCGATCCTTTTTTAACAATTTGTCTGGCTTCTTTAACCATCGGATAACCGGAATAGGTGTGAGTTAATAAAAGCAATAATCCGGTTTCATCCAGCTTTCTCTTTAATTGCTTAGCCTCATCCAGCGTAAAAGTCATTGGTTTTTCAATAACTACGTTAAAACCATTTTCAAGTGCCAGCATTGCCGGGGCAAAATGTGCAAAGTTTGGTGTCACAATGGTTACAAAGTCCATACGCACATCAGCCGGCAGCTTGCTTTCCGCGCTAATCATTTTCTCATAGCTGGTGTAAATCCTGTCTTCCGGCAGGTAAAGCAAACGTCCGCTTTCAATTGCAATTTCTTCGCGTACACTTAAAGCACCGCATACCAGTTCAATCTGGCCATCCATATTTGCAGCAATACGGTGGATAGCACCGATAAAGGCATCTTTGCCTCCGCCTATCATTCCCATGCGGAGTTTTCTATAACCCATATATTATTAAAATTGATTTGTTGATTATTAATTTGTTGATTCGAAAAGCTTATAAATTATAAAATTATTGATTTTTATTTATTCAAATCAATAATTTTACAATTCTACCGGTCGATAATCAATTTATCAGGTTGCCCAGGCTTTATCGCCTTTTTTGTAAGGTAAATTACCGTCGTAGTGTCCAGGTACGGCTATATAGCGAAGTGCTTTAGTGGCGCCAATTTCTGATGTAAAGTAACCCAATAAGGTTAACTGTTTTACCATTCTGAAATAATGGTTTGGAAGCTCCGGTTCCTTATAGTCTTTCTGGCCCTTATGCGCAGCCCTATCGGCGACTAGCTTTTTATCCCTGTCGGCGGTGAATGCTTTTTGTTCCTTATCTAAAGCTACCAACACATCTGTGCGTTGTGCCGGACTAAGATCCAAAAATTTGCTGCCAGATTGTTTTTTTGCGGCATCATCAAGTTTCGAAATACCTTCTAAAAACGTTTTCTGATCTTCAGGCGTATAGCAATCACGTACCATTACTGCCATAAACTGACCCACATTGGCTGCTTTGGCACCCGGTGAACTGGTTGTCGGCAATATGGTATCAGCCACTTCATTTAAAAAAGCAACGTGATCCGCGTCAAACAAATCACTTACCTGTGTTGAGGTTGATTTACATCCTGAGATAAAGAATTCGGCACCTATAACAGCACCTCCCATTAGCAGGGCAACTTTACCTATAGCGTCTCTTCTATTCATTTTATTTATTGAATTGATGAACTGTAATTTTTTAATTCTAATTTATAGTGTCCAGCCTTCTCTGTACTGACGTTTAACAAACTGGTTAACATCATCAAAGTTGGTTATCTTCATGTTGTCATTATCCCAAACCATTTTAATGTGGCCGCCTTTCAATTCATGGCCTCTTACCGCTAAGTTTGCCATTAAAAGAGCTTCTGTTAATGGACCGGCAACATCAAATGACGAGCTCAGCTGAGTTTTTCCATATCCAGCTAAACAACCTTCAATCCATTGTCCGTAGTGGCCATTTGATTGTCCGGGAACACGGGCAATAGTTTGAGGTACCTTAACTTCTGTTGTACGTGAAGTAGGTAACAACAATGGGTCAGCTGAATAAGTGCTGGCAATCATTTTACCTTTTGTACCGATAAACAGCGTTCCGTTACCGTCATCACCAAAACGTTCGTTAGGGCCTAATTCTTCAGGTCTTTCCGGTTGAATACCACCATCCATCCAGTGAACTGTTACATCACCTTTGGTTTTGCTGGTTTTAGGGAAAGTTAAAGTAATGTGGCTTGATGGTGGACAGCTATCAGGGAAGTGGCCCTGTTTAAACTCGCCAACATACACGGTACCAACGCTAGCCTGAACATCTTTTGCATATTGCAAGCCAAGTACACGGAAAGGGGCTTCCACCAGGTGGCAACCCATATCGCCTAATGCACCTGTTCCATAATCCCACCATCCACGCCAGTTAAATGGCACCAGGTTATCTACATAGTTTTTTTGTGGTGCGGTACCTAACCATAAATCCCAATCAAGTGTTGAAGGAATTTCAGCCTGAGCAGTTGGCCATGGAATACCCTGAGGCCAAACCGGACGATTAGTCCAGCAATAAATAGTATGCACATCGCCAATAATATCAGCATCATACCATTCAGCTAGCTGACGGGTTCCATCGTTTGATGCTCCCTGGTTACCCATTTGGGTTACTACTTTATACTTTTTAGCAGCTTCGGTTAGTAACCGAGCCTCGGCAATATCGTGCGTTAATGGTTTTTGCACATACACGTGTTTACCTAACTGCATGGCATGGTAAGCAACAATGCCATGTGTATGATCGGGTGTAGAAACAGAAACGGCATCAAAGTTTTTATGCTCTTTGTCGAATAGTTTGCGCCAATCTTTATAATAAGTTGCTTTCGGGAATTTTTTAACGCTTCCGGCAGCACGTGCATCATCCACATCACATAAAAAAGCCATCTCCGCTTTTCCAGTTTTATCAAAATGATTAATATCATCCGCTCCTTTACCACCAACACCAACGCTGGCAATAATTAAACGGTCGCTTGGTGCGGTATAACCTTTGCCCCCTAATACAAAACGGGGTACAATCATAAAGCTTGCAGCAGCGACAGCGCTGGTTTTCAGGAAATCCCTTCTGGTGGGACTGGACGTTTTATTATTGTCTTTTTCTTCAGCCATGATCTATAATTGGTTTAGGTTAGATATTATTCTTTTTTAGCTCTTCAACTGCATGGTTTGCGGCCCTGGCAGTCATAGCCATATAAGTAAGCGATGGATTCTGACAAGCAGTAGAAGCCATTGCTGCACCATCAGTAACAAATACGTTTTGTGCATCCCAAACCTGATTCCAGCCGTTTAATACCGATGTTTTTGGATCGCGGCCCATACGAGCAGTGCCCATTTCGTGGATACCTCTACCTAAAAAGCCATTACCGCTATAAGATTGAATATTTTTAACACCAGCAGCTGCAAGCATCTCCTTAGCATCATTTTCCATGTCAATCCTCATTTTCTTCTCGTTGTCTTTTATTTCAGCGTCAAAAGCCAACACCGGTAATCCCCACTTATCCTTTACGTTTTTATCAAGGGTGATTTTGTTATCATGATAAGGTAAGGTTTCACCAAAACCACCAATGTGCATAGTCCATGCTCCTGGTTCTGTTAAGGCATCTTTAAAGTCACCGCCTATGCTCATTTCCGCAATATCCCGGCTCCAACCTTCGCGGCTACCGCCACCCTGGTATCCAAAGCCACGGATATAGTCGCGTTTTTCGCCATTTAAGTTTCTGTATCTTGGGATATAAATACCGTTAGCTCTGCGGCCGAAATAGTATTTATCCTCAAATCCTTCTACTTTACCAAATGCACCAACACCAAGGTGATGATCCATTACGTTATGGCCCAATTCGCCGCTGCTGCTACCTAAACCATCCGGCCAGATATCTGTTGCAGAGTTCATCAAAATCCAGGCACTGTTAAAGGTTGATGCATTCACAAAAACTACTTTCGCATAGAATTCATAAGTCTGGTTAGTTTCAGCATCTAAAACTTCAACACCTTTAGCCTTTTTGGTATCCTTATCGTACAAAATTTTGGTAACAATTGACCACGGGCGAACAGTTAAATTCCCTGTAGCCATAGCTGCAGGCAAGGTTGATGACTGCGTGCTGAAGTATGCGCCAAACGGGCAACCTAACCAGCATTTGTTGCGATACTGACAATTGGTACGTGCATAGTGCGGTTGAGTAATATTAGCGGTACGGCCAATAACAAAATTACGGCTGTCTTTATAAAAATCTTTGAAACGTTTGGCAACATCCTTCTCTACAACGTTCATATCCATCGGTGGCATAAACTCACCGTCAGGGAGTATGGATAACCCATCCCTGTTGCCTGATATGCCTGCAAATTTTTCTGCGTAACCGTACCATGGCTCTAAATCTTTGTAACGGATAGGCCAATCAACACCAATACCATCTTTAGCGTTGGCTTCAAAGTCTAATTCAGCCCAGCGGTATGATTGTCTGCCCCACATTAATGAACGTCCACCTACGTGATAACCTCTGAACCAGTCAAAACGTTTAGTTTCAACATAAGGGCTTTCCTTTTCGTTAACCCAATAATCAAGGTTGGTTTCGTTTAAGGGATAGTCGCGTTTTAAAACAGGGTAATCTTTGATCATCTCCTGCGTACGCCCACCCCTGTGTGGAAACTCCCAGGGATCTTTGTTGGCATTCACATAATCTTTAATGTGTTCAATGTTGCGCCCACGCTCCAGCATGATTGTTTTCAGGCCCTTTTCGGTAAGTTCTTTTGCAGCCCATCCACCCGAAATTCCCGAACCGATGACAATGGCGTCATAAGTATTTGCAGACATATTTTATTTAATAAATGGTTTGATAAATTTATATAATCGGTTACTCCGACTAATGTATGAACAATAAATTACTGAACAAATATTTCATTGTGTTTTTTTAACACAATAATGCTTTTACACTTTGTTAACGCACTTTTCAAGTTGTTTTATATAAACTTTTTTTAAGAAAAATGGCGTTTAAACGTTCCCTTTCTGCATTTCACTAACCGCGTAGTCGGCCGCACGGGCGGTCAAAGCCATGTAAGTAAGTGATGGATTTTGGCAAGATGTTGAAGTCATGCAGGCGCCATCGGTAACAAATACATTTTTACAAGCATGCATCTGGTTCCATTTGTTTAAAACAGATGTTTTTGGATCATTTCCCATACGTGCTCCACCCATTTCGTGTATATCCAAACCGGGAGACTGATGATTGGTTGATGGTTTGATATTAGTGAAGCCGGCAGAAGTAAACATTTCGGTTAGCTGTTCGATATAATCCTTCTTCATCTTCTCATCATTGTCATCATAATCAACCGAAATACTTAACAATGGCACGCCCCAATCATCTTTTAGTTTCGGATCGAGTTTTACAAAATTGCTTTCCTTAGGAATAGTTTCGCCCATCAGGTGCGAACCCACATACCATGGACCCAAATCACCCTTAACGGTATTTTCTTTCAAGCTTGCACCAACGCCATCGTAGTTATGTTGTTTAAAACGGTAAGCACTAAATCCGGACGCATAGCCTCGTAAAAAGTCGGTTTCCTGTTTATACACATTTCTGAAACGCGGTATGTATCCACCGCCGGCAGGATTCCGTCCATCGGTAGTCCATTCTTTAAAACCATCATATTCGGCACCTATATGGGCAGAATAATTGTGGAAAGCAACATATTTACCTAGTACACCGCTATCATTACCCAAGCCATTCGGGAAACGGTTTGAAGTAGAATTTAAAAGGACAAGATTTGTATTTAGGGCTGCCGCGTTTACAAAAATGATTTTTGCATAATACTCAATAGTTTCCTTTGTTTGTGTATCAACTACCCTCACACCCGATGCTTTGCCTAACTTTTCATCATAAATAATAGATTCAACTACAGAATGGGGCCTCAATGTTAGCTTACCCGATCTTAATGCCCAGGGCACAGTTGAAGAATTGGCGCTAAAGTACCCTCCAAACGGGCATCCACGCTGACAAAGCGTACGGCTTTGGCATTGGGTACGCCCCTGGTCAATATGTATTTGATTTGGTTTTGATAAGTGCGCACATCTGGCGCTTATTACATGCCTGTTTTTGTAATTAGCTTTAACATGATTACTGAAATAACTTTCTACATCATTTAAAGGGTAAGCGGGCAAAAATTCACCATCAGGCAATTCAGCAATTCCATCCCTGTTTCCTGATATACCCGCAAATTTTTCTACATAGCTGTACCACGGGTCAATATCTTTATACCTTATTGGCCAGTCAACAGCAAAACCATCCCTCTCCGGGCCTTCAAAGTCAAAATCACTCCAACGCTGGGTTTGCCGTGCCCACATCAATGATTTTCCACCCACCTGGTAGCCACGAATCCAATCAAATGGTTTTTCCTGTACATAAGGGTGTTCTTTATCTTTCACAAAAAAATGAGCGGCATCTTCACCAAATGCGTAGCATCTGTTCACTATAGGATTAGCTTCCTGAACATCCATCGGCAAAACACCATGATGTGGAAACTCCCAGGGATAAAGGTTTGTTGTAGGATAATCTTTCACATGTTTTACATCGCGACCGCGCTCCAGCATCAGGGTTTTTAATCCTTTTCCGGTTAGTTCTTTAGCTGCCCAACCGCCGCTCATACCAGAGCCTATTACAATAGCATCAAATGTGCGTTCTTTAACGCTGTCGATATTTAAGTTGGCCATAGTTAAGCTTGCTTTAAATTTTTTACCGGAAAATGTGCGTTGTATCTACCCGGTACTAACTCATATACAATTTGTTTAGTCATAAAATACTGCGACGTTGTATAACCAAAAAGAGTTTGTTGTTTTACGGCCCAGTAAAAAGCAAAAAGAGGATTGGCATCTACCGTTTTTTGCGGTTTTGTATTTCGTCCGGCAGGCGCTTTGGCTTTGTTTTGTTTTTTGGCGCTTTCTTCTATCCCGGTTAAAACAGCCACACGGTCTTTCTCATTCAGATTGCCAAAAGATTGATTATATCTTTTTTGCACCATGTTATCAAACTCAACCAATCCGCTTACAATTGTTTTTTGGTCTTTTTTGGTGTAGCAATCATCCAGCATTTTTAAAACAAACAAGTGCACATTCAAATCTTTTGCACCCGGGGTATTAGTTTTTGGGATAATGGTTTCACAAACATCACCAATCAGGTCCTCCTGATCGGCGTTAATGTTCAAATGCTTCAAGGCAACAACTGGTGTTCCACCATTTTTTAAGCACGATGGCAGCAAAGTAGCGCTGCCTATTACTAAAGCCAGATTTCTTATAACCGCTCGCCTGTTCATTTTATTAAATAATTTTTGATATTAATCATGTATAATTAACATTTATTCCTGTACGCAGTAAATCGTATTTAAGCCAATTGGTTTATATTGCTTATTTGATTAAAACTCAAAGCCTATGAAAATCTTATAGGTAGAAAAGATTAAACAAAGTTGAAAGTTAAGTTATTACAGTTAATAACCCCAATTTTTCATGTTTTGTAAATCAATTTTTACACAATCAACCGGATCTTTGCCTTGGTATGATTCCTGTTCTATAATAAATTGAGAGGTGCCCCCTTTTTTGCGGGCAAGTTTTAAGGTTTCTTTAACCGGTAATACGCCTTGTCCAAGAATGGTACTTTCATAGCCATGTCCCATCTCACCGTTTGTGGCAGATTTAATCTCATCCTTCACATGCATCAATTCAAACCTGCCCGGATATTTGTTAATGATATCAATAGCGGCCCCGCCCGGTAATCCAAACATGTTGCCAATATCGAGCTGTTGTGCAACTAATGATTGATCTGTATTGGCCAAAATGTAATCGTATAGATTGCCGTCGCCTATTTTTGTCGTAAATTCAAAATCGTGATTATGGTAACCAAACTTCATTCCGTTTGTTTTACATAATTCGCCGCACTTGTTAAACTGCTCCATAAAACGTTTTAATCCATCCATGTCTGTGCGTAGGCTTTCATCAAGCCAGGGGCTTATCACGTATTTTTGGCCAACTTCGGCAGCGTCCTCGATGGTATACTTCCACTTATCGGTGAAATCGTTTTTAGCAGTGTCCCAATCCTGTGCCGTCATTACCGTATGGCCGCTTGGCATTTGCAAATCAATATCATTTAAAAGCTTTTTAAACTCTTTAGCTGTATAGCCATAAAATTTCCGATCGATATAATTTGCATGCTCTACATGCCGAACACCGCCATCATAAAGCTTTTTCAACGTACCTGAAGGATCGGCTTTCATAGCATCCCTCACTGAATAAAGCTGAACACCAAGGCGTTCAATTTTTGTGGGGCTAGCTAATAAATGATCTGGCATTAATACTGCACCGGCAGCTACTACTGCTGTACTTTTTATAAAATTGCGACGTGATGGATTCATAACTGTTGGTTAATTGGTTGCTGTTGGAAAAACGGGAAACAATAGTGTATTATTACTCACAAATGCCAGATGCTTACTATCAGGTGCCCATGATGGTGTATTGATAGTACCCTGACCGCCATACAGATAGGCAATTACTTTTATTGGACCGCCGCCAACGGGCATAACCCTTAAGTATACATGCTTATAAAAAGGATGATCGCCGGCGGCTACTTCAGTTTTCAGGAATGTGATGAATTCGATCCATTTACCATCCGGCGAAATATGTGGAAACCAGTTATCATAGTCATCATTGGTTATTTGTGTTTGCTCGCTGCCGTCAGGCTTCATCCGCCAAATTTGCATTAAGCCGCTGCGAACTGAGTTGAAATAAATATATTTTCCATCGGGCGAATACTCGGGTCCATCGTCTAAACCTGGTGCCGTTGTTAACCGCACTTCGGAGCCACCAGCCGACGGGATACGATAAACATCATACTCTTTATCCCGTGAGCCACAAAATACGATGTACTTTCCATCGGGCGACCAGCCATGCATATACGACGGACCTATTTTATTCATGCGGCGTGGTGTGCCACCTGTTATCGGCAACACCCATCCTATCGAATTTCCTGTACTATCGCTGCTGCTTACAGCAAGCCATTTACCGTCAAATGAAATTACGTGGTCGTTATTGTTGTGAACAGCCGAACCTGTATTTAGCACCGTTGGCAAATTAGTTTTCAAATTAAATGTATACAACAAACCATCGCTATTGTAAAGCAGGTTATTGCCATCTTTCATCCAGTTAGGTGCCTGTAATGACTTTGGCGACTGATAAATTATTTTGCTGTTTTGAGATTCGAGATCAAGTATCTCTATTTCGCTACCTAAATACTGGTGATATGGAACTAAATCCTTCCCGGCAGGGACTACAATGCGAACATTGTTAAAAACTCCTTTTTCGGTAACATCAGGATTATGTGCACATATAAATAAGCCAACATATACATCATCGCCTAAGTCAACGTCACTTATTTCCTGTGAAACAAAAACGTCTCCTTTACGTGCAACAGACATGGTGTAGGTATTTCCTTTCCGCTCCAACTGAATAACATCAGCCGAGGTTAATTCAAATTTCTTCTCCTCAGTGACACCTCCCACGGTTCTGCGGAATTGTAACGATGTTAAACCCGCCCCATGAACCACGGCACTGATATGTTTTGAGTTTGAATCGAGCGAAGTACGCACCATCCATCCAAATTTGCGGTGTTCTTCAACACCCTTGCCAATAAACGCCGCATTGGTGCGCAATATAAAGTCGCCTTTCATACGCTTCCACACAAAATGGAATTCATCATGAGTGGCCCAAATATTTGTTCCGGACCCTGATAAATAGTACTCCTGCGATTTACCATCATAAGTACCCGTACCGGCATGTTTTACTTTACCAATATCTGCCTGATCGTCAAATATCCCTATCTGATTACTTTGTGCCTGTAATCTTGTGCCAGATAAAAAAACAGCACAAACTAAAAAAAAACGGTAAATTATTTTTTTGCTCATTGGTTTATTGGTTGTAATTGGTTTACTAAGGTAAAAATTACATTTGTAAATGGAATGGTGTTATTGTAACAATATGTGGCCGATATTCACTAATTTTATAGTTAGCCCATCAGGCTCTTTCAACTTTACGTGGGCGATGTTTGATGGAGCATAATTTTTTATTTTTTTGATTTTGCTTCTGCATATTTTATATTGCCCAAAACCGAATATTTTGTGAGAAAACTAATTTGTATACTGTTAGCTCTCTTTTTCTTTTACCAATGTTTTGCCCAGGATAGTGTCGAACGTAAAAACAAACTTTCCGATTCGATAATTGAAAGCTTTTGGGCGTTAAAATCAAATAAAGATGTTAAACAAGGACTTTATAGGGCCTTGTTTAAACATAGAACTTTAATTGCAACGGGAAACTACAATAACAATAAAAAAATCGGCATATGGAACTTTTATAAACCCAATGGATTATTAGTTCAGCGTTTTAATTATGATACCAACAAATTGATATTTGAATCGGCAGCTGATACTTTATACGATGTTCATTATTTGTTTGATGAAAAGCTCAATGACTCTGATGTGGTAACAAGGCCCGTAAAAGCCGGTGGAATTTACTACGGCATGGTTCCATATCTGGGCATTTTTCAACTGCCATTTGAAACATTTGATATAAATACCGATAATTTTGATGCAACGGTAGAACTATTGATAAGCCCGCTTGGAAGGCTGGCCGACTATAAAGTTCATGTAACTGCTCCGTATTATAAGTTCAATCAAACTTTTAACCTTGACATTAATCTTTTTGACGAAGCTGACAAACAATTTACACCGGCAACCTTAAACGGCGATGCCGTTTTATCGAGAATTATTATCAGGTGCTATGTTACCGGGACGGGAAGGCTCGACTTTTATTAAAATGTCTTTATTATAAACTTTATTGCCTAACTCTATAACAGCAAAATACAAGGGCTTCGATTAGAAAATCAAAGCCCTCGCATTTACGCCGGTTGCTTTCTACTACCAGAAAACTGAATAAAGTGCCACTACTATAGCTGTTACAATAAGTGCGCCAGCTAAAAAGCCTTTTGATGTTTTAAACATTGAAGAATCAATTTCAAGTCCCTTAGGAACAACGCCTCTTGCTGCATCTATTTTTGATATAAAAAACATACCTAAAATGCAAATAATAAATACAAAGCCCATACGGTCAAGGAATGGTATTTCGTAAAGTTTGGTTACTTTATCATCCTGTAGGGCCAGTTTTGAAAATCCGTAAGGCGACAGGAACCCAAGGTTTGCAAAACGAGGCAATACTTTGAAAAAACAAGAGAACACAAATCCACCAATGGTAGCAAACATAGCAGCATTGGATGTTGCTTTTTTCCAGAAGAACCCGAGTATGAACATGGCAAAAATACCCGGCGACACAAAGCCTGTATACTCTTGTATATATTGAAATCCTTGCTTGCCTTCACCCATTAACGTTTCTCCTATCAAAAAAGATAAAATCACGCCTAAAAACATTGCCGCCAATACCGCCCATTTACCTACGTTAACCAACTTTTTATCATTCGCTTCGGTATTAATGGCTTTTTTGTAAATATCCAATGTAAAAATAGTGGCTATGCTATTTGCTTTACCAGCCAACGACGCAACTATGGCCGCGGTTAAAGCCGCAAACGATAATCCTTTAAGTCCGGTAGGCAACAGATTTAATAAAGATGGATAGGCTTTATTTGGATCAAGAACGCCTTTATGGCTTAACATTTCCTGGTGAAACATGCCTTTTTGATAAAGCAAGTAAGCTGCTATACCCGGCAATACCACAATTACAGGCATCAGCAATTTCAAAAACGCCGCAAAAAGAATACCCCCACGGGCAGTTTTGAGGTTTGCCCCCAGGGCTCTTTGCGTGATATACTGATTACATCCCCAATAGTTAAGGTTAGTAATCCACATACCACCAATTAAAACCGATAAGCCAGGAAGATCCATATAATTGGGATTATCTTTTTTGAAGATCATATGGAAGTGATCGCCGGCTTCAGCATGCAATATTTTAAAACCGTTTAACAGGCCATGAGTGCCTTCCTTTTCGCTTAATAGCGTTAATGCTAAATAAGATGCCATTAAGCCACCTAAAATAAGCACAGCAACCTGTATAACATCGGTATAGCCAATAACTTTCATGCCGCCCAGGGTAATAAATACAGAGAAAATGGCCAACAAGATAATGCACCAGGAGATATCAATGCCCGAGATGCCACTGATGGCCAAAGCGCCGAGGTATAATATGGACATTAAGTTAACTACGATATAAAGCATCAGCCAAAAAATAGCCATTACCATTGCTACAGTACCATTGTAACGCTCATTGAGAAACTGAGGCATGGTGAATATCTTATTTTTAAGATAAACCGGTATAAAGAATACGGCAACAATAATCAGCGTAATGGCTGCCATCCACTCATAAGTTGATATAGCCAAACCCATTTTAAAGGCCGAACCGCTGGTGCCGATAAATTGCTCGGCCGAAATATTAGATGCAATTAATGAAGCACCGATTGCCCACCACGTGAGTGAACCTTCTGCTAAAAAATAATCTTTAGATGTGGCATCGGCATTATGCTTGCGTTTGTATACCCAAAAGCCATAGCTGGCGACTATAACAAAATAAATAAAAAACACGGCGTAGTCGCCAAAAGAAAGGGTCTTCAAATTCATTTAATTAGGTTATTTAATGATTATATGTTGGTTTGACAATTATAAACTATATTAATCTCTTTTTCAAATTTCTGTGCAGATTCACATCAATTCATAAAAAACCCGGCCATTTTAAGCGTGACTAATCGTTTAAACTCCGGGATGTAAAAAAAGAAGGCTATAATTCAGGTTCTTAACGCAACGAAATTAAATTATTTTTTGATATAGCAAACAGTCGTAATAACCTCCCCAATATTTCATTCAACAAAAAAGCCTTTGACTTTGTCTGCATAACAAACAATGCCAAAGGCTTATTCTTTTTTTTGGGTAAATAAATATTAGTGTCCGTGATGACCATCAGCACCGTGTGCATGGCCATGTGATAGTTCTTCGGGTGTAGCCGGGCGAACTTCCAGGATATTTCCTTTAAAGTGTAATTCCTGACCAGCCATAGGATGATTAAGATCAACTATTACCGAATCTTCGGCAACAGAAACAACCTGTCCCTGAAAACGGTTACCATTATTATCCTGTAAAGGCAATACGCTGCCAATTTCAGGCACTTCAGTGCCATTAAACATTTCAATAGGTAAGTTAGTTACTGCTTCTTCATCATACTCGCCATAAGCATCTTCAGCAGATAAACGGAACTCATAAATGTCTCCGGTTGAAAGTTCGCTTAAATTCTCTTCAAACTTAGGCAGCATCTGGCCTGCGCCAAATAAAAAAGTAAGTGGCTGCTCTGCGGTAGCGCTTTCCTGTAATACTTCAGTACCTTCCTGATCTACATACAAATCGTATGTTAATGACACTACGTGTTGTGGTTTAATTTTCATTGCAATGTTTTTTTGTTTTTAATTTTTGTCAGCAAAACTCATAAGGAATTTGCTGTTTTAGCCCTTGATTTGTTTTAAGGCATCTTTAATATTAAGTGCAGGTAATCCGCAGGTTTTATCTTTACAAATAAATATTTGTGTAACAGCGCCAAACTTATCCTGCAGCAAAGGTAAACTTCCTTTTTTACCGCCCAACATAATTTTGTTTGGGATGTAATTTTTTTCCATTGCTGTGCGGAGGTTTTCAAAATCATCTCCGGCTATTGCAATTTCATAGGTCCCAAATATCTCTTCCTGCAATAATGATACCCAGTTTGAATAGGATGATGGATAGTTTACCACATGTGATTTGATATTCCTTAGCAACTGGGCCGATATATTCTGATAGCGTTCATCATCAAAAAACAAACCCAGTTTTTTTAAATTGTGAGCCATCACTGAATTTGACGATGGTGTAACGCTATCCATAATTTCAGATTTACGGGCTATTAATTGCTCATCATCACTAGCGGTATAAAAAAAGATGCCGTTTGCTTCATCATAATAATGAATAATAGAAGTATCGGCCAGCTCTTTCGCCTGGTTAAGCCATTTTTCATCAAAAGTGACTTCATATAAAGCAATAAGAGCATCAATAATATTGGCATAGTCATCCAGAAAGGCTATCTGATCATTTTCTGCCGAATTAAACACCCTTATTAATCTCCCATCCTTGTTAAAAAGGTTGTTTAAAATAAAGCTTGCATTTTTTAGGGCGATATCCAGGTATTCAGGCTCATCAAAAGCCCGGTAAGCAGTGCATAAACCTTTTAACATCAAACCGTTCCATGAGGTTAATATTTTATAATCAAGCCCCGGGCTTACGCGAACACTGCGAGCCTCAAATACTTTTTTACTGGATGTTTGGATTTTGGAAAGCAATTCTTCTATCCTTAACCCTAATTTAGCAGCCAGCGTTTCATCTGTTTGTTTTCTGAACAACACGTTTGAAGCTTCTTCCTCCCAGTTACCTTCATCTGTAATGTTGTAGTAAATACAAAAAAGTTCTGCATCTGCGCCTAATATCTCATCTATTTCTGTTTTAGTGAAGATGTAAAACTTACCTTCTTTACCTTCGCTATCCGCATCAAGCGCCGAATAAAAACCATATTCGGGCGAAGTAAGTTCCCGCAACGTAAAATCAATAGTTTCTTCCACTACTTTTTTATAAAGCGGATCAGGGCTCCAGGTAAAAGCCTCAGAATAAAGGCTAATCAGCTGGGCATTATCGTATAACATTTTTTCAAAATGGGGCACATGCCACCGCTCGTCGACTGAGTATCTGGCAAAACCGCCGCCTATGTGATCATATATTCCACCAAAGGCCATTTTGTGCAGGGTTAATTTAAGCGCTTCGGCTATATGCTCATCGTTTAATAAATGTGCTGCGCGCATTAAGCTCAACCAATTATTAGGCACAGGAAACTTAGGAGCCGAGCCAAAACCGCCTTCTTTGTTGTCAAAATACTTTTTCCAGTTATTTATTATGGGTTCCAGATCAGCTTTGGTGTATACGGGCTGCTCTCTTACAAACTCAACGGATTCATATTGCTGAATTCCCTGGGTTAGTTTTACAGCATATTCTTCGGCGTCTGCTGGTTTCTGTTTATAAAAATCGGCCAGGTTAAACAGTAAGCTTGTCCAATCGTTTTTACGAAAATAAGTACCGCCATAAATAGGCCGCTGATCGGGCAGGCAGATACAATTTAACGGCCACCCACCCCTACCGGTCATTAACTGGACTGCGCTCATATAAACCTGGTCAACATCAGGTCGTTCTTCCCTATCTACCTTAATACAAACAAAATATTCATTCATTACAGCTGCTACCTGCTCATCCTCAAAGCTCTCGTGCTCCATTACGTGGCACCAATGGCAGGCAGAATAACCAATACTTACCAATATCAGCTTATTTTCATCTTTTGCTTTTTGCAGCGCCTCAGTACCCCAGGGATACCAGTTAACCGGATTATTGGCATGCTGCAGCAAATAGGGAGAAGTTGAATTGGCCAAACGATTCATATCAGTTTTTATTTGCAGCGAAAATGCAATAATTAACCCGCTTAAAAACTAAATCAATTGTAACGAATAAAAGTTTTACAATTGGGATATTCATTATGTTGATATGTTATAATCTATCACAGAGCAACCATTTTAAATTTGTTTTGTATCAAGGCGCTTACACATTATCAATTTCATAATTTATTTGGTTAATTTGCCCCGTAAAATATTAACTGACAAAAATGAACCTCAAAAAATTACACTATTTGCTAAGTGGATTGAGTTTACTCCTCATTACGGCAAGCACAGCCTCGGCACAAACCGCGGCCGATTCAATAAAATATAACCACCTGGATGTTTTTGATTCTACTCCATGGCCGGTAACAACAGGTGATACCCGTTCTGCCAGCGGACAACCTGGCCAGCATTACTGGCAAAACCGTGCCGATTATGCTATTAAAGCTACTTTAACCGAAGGCCAGGATACCACTGTGACCGGCGAGGTTACTATTTCTTATACCAACAATAGTCCTGACAATTTGGATTATTTGTGGTTACAGCTTGATCAAAATCTTTTTAAACCCGATTCACGTGGTGCTGCTACCACTCCAATTGGTGGTGATCGTTTTGATGTTAAAGGCTTTAATCGTGGCGGATATCATATTGAATCTGTATCGGTAACCTACAAAGGCCAGACTTATAAAGTTGATCCTATAATTACTGATGCACGTATGCAGGTACGTTTAAATACCCCTATGGGTGCAAAAGGCGAAAAAATACAGGTAAAAGTTAATTATAGCTTCTCTATTCCTTTTTATGGTGCCGACCGTATGGGCCGTAAGAAATTTAAAGAAGGTTACGTTTATGAAATTGCTCAATGGTATCCACGTATGTGTGTGTACGATGACGTTGAAGGCTGGAACACATTACCATACATGGGTTTAGGCGAGTTTTATTGCGACTATGGTGATTACGATTATTTCATCACTGCTCCTGCCGATATGACTGTAGTTGGATCGGGCGATCTACAAAACGGTGCGCAGGTTTTAAGCACTACGCAGCAAAGCCGTTTAGCTGAAGCACGCAATAGCGATAAAACAGTGATGATCATCACCCCTGAAGAAGTTAGCCAGCCGGCAACACATCCTTTTAAGGGTTCATTAACCTGGCATTTTAAAATGCTGAACACACGTGACGTGTCATGGGCTGCATCAAAAGCATTTATCTGGGATGCTGCAAGGGTTAATTTCCCATCGGGCCGTAAAGGTATTGCAATGAGTACCTATCCTATCGAAAGTGCAGGCAATGATTCATGGGGTCGTTCAACCGAATATCTGAAAAACAGCATGGAAATCTATTCGCAGGAATATTTTGAATACCCATGGAATTCAGCAGTAAGTGTATCAGGTGTTGCTTTGGGTATGGAATATCCGGGTATTATATTTTGCTTAAGCAATTTAAAAAATGGTGGTCTTTGGGGTGATATCACCCATGAAATTGGCCACAATTGGTTCCCGATGATTGTGGGTACAAATGAGCGCAAATACATGTGGATGGACGAAGGTTTCAATACCTTTATCAACGAATACGCAACCGAGAAATTTAACAATGGCGAGTATTTCAATACCAAAACCAGAATGGCAAATGGTATTGCCCGCATGATGACCCGTGCAAAAGACCCATTAATGGTTGCTCCTGAAGCAATTAACGATTACGGTCAGTATTATTCAAAAACAGCATTAGGATTAGATATGCTGCGTAATGTAGTATTAGGTCCGGAGCGTTTTGATTATGCATTCCACGAATATGTGAAACACTGGGCATTTAAACACCCGCTTCCTTACGATTTCTTCAAAGCGATGAACGATGCATCAGGCGAGGATTTAAATTGGTTCTTCAAACCATGGTTCTTTACCACCTGGAAACTCGATCAGGCCGTTGAATCTGTAAAATATGTAAAAGACGATGCAGCTAACGGCGCTTTAATTACTTTGCTTAATAAAGAAAAAATGGCCATGCCGGTTATTTTAAAAATTACGCAAGCTAACGGCAAAACCGAAACCATTACTTTGCCGGTAAACATTTGGCAACGTGGCGGTGAGTGGACATTTGTTTATCCATCAACTTCGACTATCCAGTCTATCGAACTTGACCCTGACCATCAATTACCTGATGTTGACAGAAAAAACAATGTTTGGAGCGGAAAATAATTAACGTTTTCTAAATTTTCAAGTTCTATAAAAAAGACCTGCTTTAAAAAAGGCAGGTCTTTTGTTTTTAAAGCGAAATTGTTTTAGAGCTTTTCCTTTGCCAAATTTCCATAACTACGGCTGGTTTACCAATAGTAAAAACACCCAATTAGCATAGTTAAAACACCTGAAAACCAGTAGACAATTCATTCTACCAATAAAAAGAGCTATTCTCAGATAAATCGGCTGTAAAATATCGCCCTTCACGTTCATTACTATGAGTAGTATAATTTTCTATAGTAGTAGTTCGAATTATTTTCCAGCTTTCGTCTCAAAATCCTAATTTCGCCTAACAGTAAAAAGGGAGAAAGTTTGGATTATTTACAGGGATTAAACCCGGAGCAGCAAGCAGCAGTTAAACAGATTAAAGGGCCGGTGATGATTATTGCCGGAGCCGGTTCGGGCAAAACAAGGGTTATAACTTATCGAGTAGCGCACCTAATCCGTAATGGGGTTGATGCCTTTAACATATTGGTGCTAACCTTTACCAATAAGGCAGCCCGTGAAATGCGCGAGCGTATTAATCACTTAGTAGGCCCCGATGCCAAAAATATCTGGATGGGTACTTTCCACTCTGTTTTCGCCAAATTACTCAGAGTTGAGGCCGATAAAATTGGCTATCCTAACAATTTCACTATCTACGATACCGACGATAGCAAAAGTGTATTAAGAGCCATTTTAAAAGAAATGAGCCTTGATGATAAACTGTACAATCCCAACTTTGTACATAATCGCATATCGGCGGCAAAAAACAACCTGGTATCGTGGCAGGAGTATCAAAAAAACGAACAAATACAGGCTGATGATTTTTCCAGCGGCCGCGGCATGCTGGGCATTATCTATCAAAATTATGCTACCCGTTGCTACCGGGCCGGTGCAATGGATTTTGACGATTTACTTTTTAAAACAAACGAACTGCTTAAAAACCATCCAGAGGTACTCAATAAATACCAGCATAAGTTTAAATATCTGATGGTGGATGAGTATCAGGATACCAATTTTTCGCAATATCTAATAGTAAAAAGACTTGCGGCGGTAAATGAAAATATTTGCGTTGTTGGCGACGATGCCCAAAGCATTTACGCGTTTCGAGGCGCTAACATTCAGAATATCCTCAATTTTGAAAAGGATTACCCCGATCTGAAAGTATTTAAACTCGAGCAAAACTATCGGTCGACCCAAAACATTGTTAATGTTGCTAACAGCATTATATCAAACAATAAAGAACAGCTCAAAAAGAATGTATTTTCTGAGAAAGAAACTGGTGACAAAATAAAGGTTTTGCGTGCCTTTAGCGACAATGAAGAAGGAAAGATTATAGCTGAGTCTATAATGCAGGAAAGAAGCACCAGAGGCTTGAAATGGCATGATTTTGCCATTCTTTACCGCACCAATGCCCAGTCACGTTCAATGGAAGAGGCTTTGCGCAAAATGGGCACGCCTTATAAAATTTATGGTGGCTTATCATTTTACCAACGTAAAGAAATAAAAGATCTTATTGCCTATTTCAGGCTCACTTTTAATCCCAATGATGAAGAGGCCTTGAAAAGGGTAATCAATTATCCGCGAAGAGGTATTGGCGATACCACAGTTGACCGTATTATTGTAAGTGCCGACCAACATCAGATAACACCTTTTGAAGTAGTCGTAAATCCGTCAAAATACCTTGATGGTCGTACATCGGCATCGGTTGGTGCTTTTGGTACCATGATACAAAGCTTTCAGGTAATCACAAAAACCCAAACGGCGTATGAATCGGCGCTGCATATTGCACAGCACTCAGGGTTGTTAAAAGACTTATATGAAGATAAATCTGTTGAGGGATTAAACCGGTACGAAAACATACAGGAATTACTAAACGGTATTAAAGAGTTTTCGGAAAGAGAAGATATTGAGCAGAAAGGGCTGGATGTTTTTATGCAGGATGTTGCATTGCTGACAAACGATGATAAAGACAACGACCCTAACGCGGATACAGTTTCGTTAATGACGATCCATTCGTCCAAAGGGTTAGAATTTCCACAAGTGTATGTTGTTGGCTTAGAAGAAAATCTGTTTCCGTCGCAAATGTCGCTAAACTCACGCAGCGACCTGGAAGAGGAACGCCGGTTATTCTACGTAGCCACAACACGCGCCGAAAATAAGTTAACTTTAAGCTACGCCACCTCGCGTTTTAAATTTGGCACACTAATAAACTGCGAACCAAGTCGTTTTTTGGATGAGATAGATGCCAGGTACCTTGAGCTTGATTATACAGCCAAACCAGCTGCAAATAATGATACCTCTTATAACGACGAGAGGACTGCATGGAGCAGAGGAAACGAAACTTTTTCAAAACCAAAACAACCCACAGTAAAAACAACCTCTATTTTGGCGAAAGCACACGTACCATCTGCCGGCTTTGCACCGTCAGACACGAGCAATTTACAGGTTGGTATGGAAGTTGAGCACGAAAGGTTTGGCTTTGGCAAAGTAATTAGCCTTGAAGGTAATAAACCTGATATAAAGGCTACTATTTTCTTTAAGGAGATCGGTCAAAAGCAGCTTCTTTTAAAGTTCGCCAAGCTGAGGATTTTAAATATATAAGAAAAAAATACCCACTTTTCGTGGAAATATTTCCCCGTTTTTTTATTGAGATATTTATTAACCCATTTTATAGGGTTTTTTGCCCATTAATTAAAATGGCACAAAATTTGAACCCTTTTCAGTCCTAATATATCTTAAAGAAAAACTATTGAGAACAACCTTATGAACGAAAACCAAAAAAAGAAAACCAATAAATCCGTTGGTAAAAACATCAGAACTATCCGTCATCAACGCGGTTGGAGCCAGGAAGACGTAGCAAATCGTCTGGGCATATCTATCCCTGCTTTTTCAAAAATTGAAACTGGTGTTACCGACATCAACTTATCACGACTTGAACAAATTGCAAACATCTACGAAGTTAATGTAATTAATTTATTGGCACTTGATGCAGAAGAAACCGAACCTCAGGCATCTAACTTAAGCATAGCCCAAAAGAAAATTATTGACCGTGAAGCAGAAATTGCAAACCTGCAGCGCAAAGTAATTTTACTTTATGAGGAATTACGTAATAAAACTGTTGCCTCAATTTAATAACAGGTAAGTAATCCGTTCATTAAATACTACACTTTTGTCTTCTCATTTATGCGATGACGTGGATTGCTATTTACTATTTTTCTGTACCTTAAAAGCCATTTTATGGCTAAAACAGCTTTTAAATATTCAAAGTTTCAGTATTTGAGGTGACTTTGGAGGTAAAATTGTATTTATCACGATAAAACAATTTACCCCGCTATGTCAAATTATCTTGTATCTATATCGAAAACCGAAACTTTAAAAGACGGCACCATACATGATCCTGAAAGTAAACTTAAAGTAAAAGTATTCGACCTTTTAACATCGCGCTTTAAACCCAGTAAGGGGGAAGTTCAATTCTTTGTGACTGCGGGAGAGGAAACCCTGGCTTTTGAAACTAAAGGATATAAAAAACATCGCAAATTACTCGTCTTACAAATGATATCCTGGTATTGTATTTATCTGGGATTATTGGAAGCCCAAATTCATTCGTCACTACCATTATCGATGCTCTAGACAATAGAAAAGTAAGTAGTATTTTTGTTAAAAAACGGGTCAGGGGATGTATACACTTAAATTAAAAACCAATCCGGCCAGGATCGTGTAACATATCACTCATCTCGATTATCCTATCATCAATTTCGCTTACACATTTGTTCATCATCCGGATACACTCTTGCTTGTCTACCAAACCTTCTTTTTCCAGATTCATCAGGCCTTTTAGTGTGGCAATGGGGCCACGTATCTGATGAGATAAATAAGAAGAATATTCGGAAAGCTTTTTATTTTTTACCTGGAGATCTTTAGTGCGTTCATCAATAATTTCTTCAAGGTGATGATTAATCCTATCCAGATTGTCTTTTTGACGGGAAACTTCGGCGTTAAGATTAGTAAGCTGTATATTGGTTTTAGCTTTGCTCTTTACATTGCTGATTAATATACCAACCAATATGAGTAGTAAGACCGAAACAATTGTTACTCCCCAAAACCTGGTGCGGTCATATCTTTGACGCTGAAGTAATATTTCATTTTCTTTTTCCCTTGCCTGTTGTTTAATCTGCTCCTGTATTAAATTAATTTGTGTAGAAGTGTTTTGCTTATAAACCGCGCTATCCTGCCGGTAAATATCATGCAGCATATCTAAGGCTTCATGATAATTCTTCCTCTTATACTCCAGTTCGTATCTGGTTAGCTTAAAATCAGATACTGTTTTGGTATTTTTAATAATATTGGCAAATGTTATCCCCTCATCTATCGCTTTCTCAGCTTCATCAAATTGATTTTGCTTCATGTATATTTCGGCCAGCGTTAAATCAATCCGGGCAACCGGATCATTTAAATCCAATTCTTTTGCCTTTTTATTAGCCGCAAGCAAAAAAGTTTTAGAAAGCTCATTCTGATTGAGGAATGAATATACAACACCCTTATTTTGCATACAGGTTACCAATGTTACCGTATCTTTTAAGGCAGCATATAAATCGTTGCTTTTGTTATAATAATTTAAAGCCTGATTATACTTCTTTTTACTAACAAGTATGTTTCCAATATTTAAGTAAATTGGCGCTATCAAAGTATTATCTGACAGTTTTTTTGCGATAACCAATGCTTTGCCAAAATACTCAAGAGCCCGTTCATAGTCATTGTCCCGGTACAAGTTGCCTATATTGTTGTAAACTTTTCCCTCGCCGCGCAGATCGTTAATTTTTGTGAACAGGCTTAATGACGTAAGATAGTTATCTATAGCCTTTACTGATTGATTTTGATAATAATTACCGATACCCATTACGCGCCACGATTCGGCTATACCTGCAGTATAATTTATCTTTTGCGCAATTGCCAATGCATTTTCAGCATCCTTAACAGTTTGCTCAGGATCGGTTAAACGCATACTAAAGCCTTGTTTATTTAGCTTTATTACTTCATTAGTGTCCAAATCTGTATTATAACCGTAACATTTTGCATTCAAAAGAAAGGCAAAACAGGCCAGAAATGTTAACAATAAAGATTTCTTCATTAACTATATTATTACGTTTTATTGGGTCGAAAGTTATAATTAATATTTATCAATTAAGCTTCTTATTTTCTATTAATACAATATTTAATTGGCTGATTTATGCAATCAAAACTACTTAAGAAGTAGTTAAAAAATTTATTCCTTTTATTTTGCGATTACTTTGCCAATTAAAAAAGTTGTTTATATTTGTTAAGATAAATTATTGAACACAGGTAAGTTAACAACATTTTTTGAAATTTCATCATTGATACATGCATTTTGATGCATTAATTTCGGATAATTTCCCAAATTTGATTTTAACTTCCGGTAAATCAGCCCAGGCTTAAAAACTTGTTTTTAAACAATTAAGCTCTTTACGCTCTGTTTCAATGCTTTTTATTACCGTTCTTCACAATAGTCAACTTGCTATTGCCATGTGTTGTTCCTTTTTAATTTAACAAAGCAGAACACTACTTTTTAAAACGATATCATTCTTTTTATACGAATAAAACCTTAAAATGTTTTGTCCGTATAAAACATAAAATATTAATTAATTATTTAATTAAGAATACAGGTAACATTGACATTATTAACAGCTTAAGCAATTTATTTAACGCACAATATGAAAAAAGCACTATTTTCTGCAGTATTTATTTTAGGGTCTGCAGTTGCTATCTCTACTTCCGCTCAAACAAAAAACGTAACTTCAACCGTAAAATCGGGCACAAATATAACTGGTGAGAAAGGTCAAACCGGAACTGGTGATTTAGCAGGTGAAAAAGGTAAAACTGGTACTGGCGATCTATCAGATGAAAAAGGCAAAACCGGCACTGGTGATTTGACTGGCGAAAAAGGTCAAACCGGAACCGGTGATTTAGCAGGTGAAAAAGGCAAAACTGGTACTGGTGATTTGACTGGCGAAAAAGGTCAGACTGGCACTGGCGATTTATCAGACGAAAAAGGTAAAACAGGTACTGGTGATTTGACTGGCGAAAAAGGTCAGACTGGCACTGGCGATTTATTAGACGAAAAAGGCAAAACTGGTACTGGCGATTTGACTGGCGAAAAAGGTCAGACTGGCACTGGCGATTTATCAGACGAAAAAGGTAAAACAGGTACTGGTGACTTGACTGGCGAAAAAGGTCAGACTGGTACCGGCGATCTATCAGACGAAAAAGGCAAAACCGGAACCGGTGATTTGACTGGCGAAAAAGGTCAGACTGGTACTGGTGATCTATCAGACGAAAAAGGTAAAACAGGTACTGGTGACTTGACTGGCGAAAAAGGTCAGACTGGTACCGGCGATCTATCAGACGAAAAAGGTAAAACAGGTACCGGTGATTTGACTGGCGAAAAAGGTCAGACTGGTACTGGTGATCTATCAGACGAAAAAGGCAAAACCGGAACTGGCGAAAAAGGTCAAACTGGTACCGGCGATCTATCAGACGAAAAAGGTAAAACAGGAACCGGTGATTTGACTGGCGAAAAAGATCAGACTGGTACTGGTGATCTATCAGACGAAAAAGGCAAAACCGGAACTGGTGATTTAACTGGCGAAAAAGGTCAAACTGGTACCGGCGATCTGTCAGACGAAAAAGGTAAAACAGGAACCGGTGACTTGACTGGTGAAAAAGGTCAAACTGGAACAGGTGATCTATCAGGTGAAAAAGGCAAAACCGGAACTGGTGATTTGACTGGTGAAAAAGGTCAGACTGGTACTGGTGATCTATCAGACGAAAAAGGTAAAACAGGTACTGGTGATTTGACTGGCGAAAAAGGTCAGACTGGTACCGGCGATTTAACAAATGGTGATAGCAAAACTGGCACTGGCGATTTAACAAATGGTGATACTAAAACTGGTACTGGCGATTTGACCGGCGAAAAAGGTCAGACTGGAACTGGTGACTTAACAAACGGAGACAACAAAACTGGTACCGGCGATTTAACAAATGGTGATAGCAAAACTGGCACTGGCGATTTAACAAATGGTGATACTAAAACTGGTACTGGCGACTTGACAAACGGTGATCGTAAGACTGGTACTGGCGATTTTTCAAACGGCGACCGTAAAACAGGAACTGGTGATCTTAACTAATAAAAAAGATGAACAATACATTTAGATATTGAAAGCTGCCAGATATGGTGGCTTTTTTTATATCCTCTTATCCTTATCTTTCCTAAAAACAAATTTATCTTTGCTTCAAAATAATAATTATGGAGCAAATAAAGCAATATGTTGAGCAGCATAAACAACGACTACTGGATGAGTTGTTTGATCTGCTTCGTTTCCCTTCAGTTAGTGCTGACCCAAAATACAAACAGGATATTTTAAAAACTGCGGATTTCGTTGCGCAAAAATTTCGCGATGCTGGCGCAGATAACGTTGAGGTATGTAAAACTGCGGGTAATCCTATTGTATACGGCGAAAAAATAATTGATGCCTCAAAACCAACCGTTCTTGTTTATGGTCATTATGATGTACAACCTCCAGACCCTCTGGAGCTATGGAAAACTCCACCATTTGAACCTACTGTGCGCGATGGTAAAATATATGCCCGTGGCGCTTGCGATGATAAAGGCCAATTTTATATGCATGTGAAAGCATTCGAACTAATGATGCAAACCAATACTTTGCCCTGTAACATTAAGTTTATGATTGAGGGTGAAGAAGAGGTAGGATCATCAAACCTAAGCATCTTTGTAAAAGAAAATAAAGAACGCTTAAAGGCCGATGTGGTTTTAATATCTGACACCTCAATGATTAGCATGGAAAACCCATCACTTGAAACCGGATTGCGTGGTTTGTCATATCTTGAAGTTGAAGTAACGGGCCCTAATCGTGATTTACACTCCGGTGTTTACGGCGGTGCGGTGGCAAATCCTGCGACTATCCTTGCAAAAATGATTGCTTCTATGCATGATGAGAATAATCATATTACTATACCCGGTTTTTATAATAAGGTAATTGACTTGACCGATGCCGAGCGCAAAGCGTTGAATGATGCTCCGTATAACGAAGCTGAATATAAAAAAGACCTTGAAATTGATGAACTGTGGGGCGAAAAAGGTTATACCACTTTTGAACGGACAGGCACCCGCCCTACCCTGGAGGTAAATGGCATTTGGGGCGGTTATATTGGCGAAGGCGCCAAAACAGTGCTGCCATCGCAAGCGCATGCAAAAATTTCGATGAGATTGGTACCTAATCAAAGCTCACAAGAAATAACCGACTTGTTTACTGCTCATTTTGAAAAAATTGCGCCCAAATCAGTCAAAGTTAAAGTAACCCCACATCATGGTGGCGAACCTGTTGTTACACCAACTGATAGTGTTGCTTATCGTGCCGCACAAAAGGCCATTGCTGAGTCATTTGGGAAAGATCCTATCCCAACCAGGGGTGGTGGCAGTATTCCAATTGTTGCCTTATTTGAAGCCGAACTGGGTATAAAAACGGTATTGATGGGGTTTGGTTTAGATAGCGATGCGCTACACTCACCAAACGAAAAATACGACATTTATAATTATTACAAAGGCATTGAGACTATTCCCCTGTTCCACAAATATTTTGCGGAGCTTTCAAAATAATTTCGTCTGAATCAGAATTTACAGAATTTGTGAATTTTCAGAATGATGAACGAAAATTTCGTTAATCCTCAAATTCTGTAAATTCTGATTCAGACAGTTATCCGCTCGCATTTTGCCAAAAATGCCTCATCAGCATCGGCGCCAATGCCAATAGCATCGTGAATATTTAATTTGTAGCCATCATAAACAGCACCACCAACACACGGATCTTCCAGATGGCCTAATTTACAGGTATCCATATCATAAAATTTTATGTTTGGACTAGCATATACAAAATGAAGCTTCGCGCTTAAGGCTATCCTGCTTTCCAACATTCCGCCCATCATACAAGCTATACCTTTTTCAGCCGCTATATCATGGATTCTTTTTGCTTCAGTTATTCCGCCTGATTTTGCCATTTTGATATTGATATAATGACAAGAGCCGCTATTGATCTGTTTCCTGGCATCGTGATGATTGTACACGCTTTCATCAGCCATAATTTTTACCGGCGAAAGTTTCATTAACTCCGGTAGACGATCATCGTACCAGGTACGCATAGGCTGCTCGCAAAATTCTATATTATACTTTCCCATTGCCTGCAAGGCAAACACAGCATCATCAAAACTCCATCCCTGGTTGGCATCAATCCGTATCTTTAACTGATCCCCAACCGCTTCGCGGATCATCTTGATACGTTCTACATCTTCAATTGCATTTTTTCCTAATTTCACCTTCAAAATTTGTGCGCCGGAGTCTTTAAAAGCCAAAGCTTTTGCAGCCATAACAGCGGGAGCAGTTATCCCAATGGTAATATCCGATTCAATTTCCCTCTTTTGTCCTCCTAAAAATTTATATAATGGCAAGGAGGCCGATTTTGCAGCAATATCGTAAAGTGCTATATCGAAAGCGCTCTTTATAGTTGTATTGCCTGCTGTAAAATCATTTAGTTGTTGCAATCGTGCTGGTATATCGAGTGCATCCTTCCCTATCCATAACTTTGCAAATTCACGGGCCATTATTAAACAGGTATCCTGTGTTTCGCCTACGATCATAGGGAAAGCGGAACACTCTCCTACCCCATAAAAACCTGCATTGGTATGTACCCTGATAAATACATTTTGCGCATGATTAAGTGTTCCGGTAGCAATGGTAAAAGGCTCCATTGGGATACTGAACCTGTAAATATCTATTTCGGTAATAATGATTTGTTGTGGCATATGGCGAAAATAGTTAATTTATAATGATTAGAAATAGTATCCGAAAAATGCAGATTTAAATGCGACTCACCTTATTTATCAAAATTAGTCTCTGGGAATGTGCTCGTTTGACTTTATTTTTGATATACTAATAAATACTGTTAAATTCATTATTATTTTCCTTGTATGATAGGCAAACAATTTACTGCAACACTGCTAAAAAGCCCAAACAAAGGCGGTTGGACTTATGTTGTGTGGCCAGAATCAGCCGAGTTTTTTAAGACAAGAGGGCTTGTTAAGATTATTGCTGAAATTGACGGCTATGAGTTTAAAAGTTCGTTTATGGCTTTAGGCGATGGAACTCATAAACTGCCGATAAAAAGTGATCTTCGGAAAAAAATTGGAAAAGATGTGGGAGATGCTGTCATTATATACTTAAAAGATCGTGTGTAATTATAGATCTTTCAGTATCGCAATAGCTAATTAATTTGCACATTAACACAATTACATTATATTTGCGTTACTTCATTCAAAGTAATTCAACTTTAGCCTCTAATTCCCGGCCTTTCAAGGGAAAAATGTCTGCGCTAATTTTAACATTTTTCATAAAACTGATTAACACGTAGCTTAGTAAAACTATGCCCGAACAATTTGATTATAATTCAACCAGGAATAAATTAATCCTGTCTGAATATGGCCGTAATGTGCAAAATATGGTTAAATATATTGTAGCATTACCCACCAAAGAAGAACGCAACCGGTATGCACAGGTAGTAATTGACCTGATGGGATTTTTAAACCCGCATTTAAGAGATGTTGCCGATTTTAAACATAAACTATGGGATCATCTTCATATCATTTCAGATTACCAGATAGATGTAGATTCGCCTTATCCAAAACCATCGCCTGAAGCTATCCATTTAAAACCGGAACCGCTAAAATATCCGCACCAGCGTATTAAATACAAGCACTATGGTAAAACCATTGAGCTGATGATTGAAAAAGCCAAAAGCATTGACGATCCTGATCGTAAACGCCATATGGTGCAAGCTGTTGCCAACTTTATGAAGATGGCTTACGTGCAATGGAACAAAGATTCTGTTACTGACGAAAGTATACTATCCGATCTGTACAATTTATCAGGCGGTCAGTTAAAATTGGAAGAAAACATCAATTTAAACCGGGTTGAATATCGTCCGAATACGCATAGCAATAACAACCAAAACAATCGCGGACGCACTAACAACAATAACAACCAAAATAATCGCGGACGGAGTAATAGTAATAACAACCCACGCAATAACAACAATCAAAATCGTAGCCGTAATAACGGAGGTTCAAAAAAATATTAATTGTTTATTGGTTTATAATTGATAGTTTATTTTTCATGCCTAATTTTGGCGCGAAAAGCTAATGGTTAAACCATACCATCAAGCCTCAAAAAAAAGCAATTCTCAGCAAAGAATAAACATGAATAACGCATTTGAAATAATTGGCGGCACGCCGTTAAAAGGCGAAATTATACCACAGGGAGCAAAAAATGAGGCCCTGCAAATCCTTTCAGCAGTTTTACTAACTAGCGACAAAGTCACTATCAGCAACATACCCGATATAAAGGATGTAAATAAACTGATCGAATTATTAGGAGATATGGGCGTTATTGTTGAGCAACTCGCACCAGACACCTATAGCTTCGAAGCTAAAACTATTGACCTTGATTTTTTCCTTTCGGATACCTTCAAAGAAAAAGGTGGCGGCTTAAGAGGCTCTATTATGATTGTGGGACCGTTGTTGGCACGTTTTGGAAAAGCCGCAATTCCTAAACCGGGGGGTGACAAAATAGGCCGTCGTCGTTTGGACACCCACTTTTTGGGTTTTGAAAAATTAGGTGCAAAATTTAACTATGATCCATCGAATGGGTTTTTCAATGTAGATGCCTCCAACTTAGTAGGTACTTATATCCTTTTGGATGAAGCATCAGTTACCGGTACCGCCAACATAGTAATGGCAGCTGTACTGGCAAAGGGCACTACCACTATCTATAATGCGGCCTGCGAGCCCTATTTACAGCAATTGTGTAAGATGCTTAACCGCATGGGCGCCAAAATAAGCGGCATAGGATCAAACCTGTTGACTATTGAAGGCGTTACCCAGTTAACAGGAACTGAACATCGTTTACTGCCCGATATGATTGAAATAGGTTCGTTTATCGGCTTAGCCGCCATGACTGAATCCGAAATCACCATAAAAAATGTTCATTACCAAGAATTAGGCATGATTCCAGACGTTTTCAAGCGTTTAGGTATCCAGATGGAACTAAGGGGCGATGATATTTATATCCCTGCTCAAAAACACTACGAAATCGACACCTTTATTGATGGTTCCATCATGACCATTGCCGATGCGCCATGGCCAGGCTTTACACCCGATTTGTTAAGCATCTGCCTGGTTGTTGCCATACAAGCAAAAGGCTCTGTGCTCATCCATCAAAAAATGTTTGAAAGCCGTCTATTCTTCGTAGATAAACTGTTAGATATGGGCGCTCAGATCATTCTTTGTGATCCGCACCGTGCAACGGTAATCGGACTTGATAAGCAAGTTCAATTGCGCGGCATATCCATGACTTCGCCGGACATTCGCGCAGGTGTTGCATTGTTAATTGCAGCATTATCAGCCAAAGGAAAATCAACCATTTATAATATCGAACAAATTGAGCGCGGCTATCAACATATTGATAAGCGCTTAATAGCCTTAGGAGCAAATATTAAGCGAATTTAAAAAAGCATAAAGTCAAAAGAAAAAAAGGCGAAGGGTGAGTTACAAAACACCTTTCGCCTTTGCTTTTATATTTCATCCGAAATTTTAATATCTTTATCGGCAAACCCCACCGTAAAATGCCATATAAAAACCGGAGATCAACCTATTCCAGTTTTATACTCATCTTTGTATTTATCAAAGTTTGTTTGAATTTACTAGCCATAGCTCATTTCGGTTTTCATCGGGACGAACTGTTGCATCTGGTACTAGCCGATCATTTAGATTGGGGATATAAGGAAGTACCTCCCTTCATAGCCGTTTTGGCAAAGCTTTCGTCTGTATTTTTTGGAGACTCCGTTTTCGCTGCACGCCTATTTCCAACTATTGCTGGGGGTTTAATTGTTTGGCTTACCGGTTTAATTACGGTTGAATTAGGAGGTAAGAAATTTGCCATTGCACTGGCCTGTCTGGCTATGATATTTTCGCCCGCCTTTGCCGCAAGCGACTATCTTTTTCAGCCGGTAGTTTTTGATCAGTTATGGTGGGTGCTGGCAGTGTGGCTATTGGCAAAATACATCAATACTTCGGCCGTTAAATATTTATATTTTTTAGGTTTGGCTGTAGGATTTGGAATGTTAACCAAGTACTCTATGTCGTTTTTCACGTTCGCATTAATTTTTGGCTTAGCTATCAGCAAACAACGTAAACTACTTTTAAACAGACATATTATTGGCGCGGCGATAGTTGCCCTGCTTATATTTTTACCAAACCTGCTATGGCAGTTGCATCACCATTTACCGGTGATCACTCACATGAAAACACTGCAGGAACAGCAACTGGATTTCAATAAGCCATCTGACTTTATTACGCAGGAGCTGAGTGTAAACGGTATTGCCTTATTTGTTTGGCTCACCGGCTTTATATTTTTGCTCTTCTCATTCAGGCTTCACAAATTCCAATTCGTGGCCATTGCCTTTATACTAATATTTACTTTTTTGCTGGTGATGAACGGCAAGGAATATTATCTGTTTGGTGCCTACCCTATGCTGTTCGCCGCAGGTGGTTTTGGTTTTGAAAGATGGCTTAAAGCAAGTGGCTATGTGTTAAGAGGCCTGGTTATTGCCTTATTCACACTTCCAAACCTTATTCTATTTCCGATGGTGTTGCCTGTATTGCCATTAAATACTACCCTGGCATTTTTTCGGTTTGCACATGATAACTTAAAAGCGACAGATTTTTTGGTAACATGGGAAGATCATCAATTACACCCCACTACACAAGATTATGCAGATATGTTTGGCTGGGATACTATGACTGCATTAGTTAACAAAGCATGGACCGGACTTACACCCGAGCAGCAAAAACACACCCAAATTTATGCCGATAATTATGGTGAAGCCGGTGCCGTTCATCATTTTGGCAAACAGTATAATTTGCCCGACGTAATATCACTCAATAGTAGTTTTACCCTTTGGGCTCCTGATAGCCTTAACGCCCAATACATTATTTATGTGGATGATAGCAACGGCAAAAACATTCAAAAATTTAGCCCATATATGGAAAGCTGGCGCAAAATAGGCGAAGTAACCGATAGCTTGGCAAGAGAAAAAGGAACTGGTGTTTTTCTGTTGATACATCCTACGCCAGTGGTAAATCAGGTTTATTCAAAAGAACTGACAAAAAAAAGATTGCAATAACAGCGCCTGCAAAACAATGTACCAACTTTTGCTATTTTAAAACAAAATTTATTTATGCGCGGGCTTAAAACCATTCTATTTCTTATTATTTCGAACACCTTTATGACCTTTGCCTGGTACGGGCATTTAAAATTTAAAGACTTTAGCTGGGGTAAAAATCTGGGGCTTTTTTCAATCATCCTGATAAGCTGGGGGCTTGCCTTTTTTGAATATACTTTTCAGGTACCCGCAAACCGGGCCGGTTTTAAGGGCGATGGCGGCCCGTTCAGCCTAGTTCAGCTAAAAACCATACAGGAAGCCATAACGCTTATTATTTTTATGATATTCACCACTATTTTTTTCAAAACAGAAAAACTGGCGTGGAATCACCTGGTAGGTTTCGGGCTTATTGTGTTAGCCGTTTTTGTGATATTCAAAAAATGGTAAATTAACTTTTCAAGGAGAAACTCACTCAAGTACTAAGGAAATCTCTTTTGTTGTCTGTATGGACATTGCGCCGGTTGCCGACAAGGCCATTATACCATTATAAGATACCCACCGTCCCTTCTCGAGAGAAAAATTAGCTAACGCTTGATGCGTCATTTTCATTGATGTTCTTATGGGATTATTATCAAATGGAGAATTAAAAACACCAGTAACGTATTCTATTATATCATATTTTAACGTTACAATATGTTCGCCCCCTGTGTTACTAATTGCAACTACCTTCACTATGTTTTTTTTGAACGCACTATCGCATGTAAAATTCTGATCCATTGATAAAAAATGGACATCTACCGCCCAAGAGTCACCCAATTTCACAGGTCTTCCGGGAAGTTCAAAGAGTGCTGCTATAAGATTTTTTTGATCTCCTTTGGTATAAAAACTTTCTATAGTACCATCTTCGTTGACTTGACCACGCAACATAATTCCTTTATTCATCTTAGCAATGGCTTTTTTCATATCATTTTGAATATCAGCCATTTTTCCAGTATCTGTTGTCAATTTACTACTGGTATCTTTTAAGTACATTTCAATATCAATCGTATTTTTATTGTTCTTTTTGAGATTTGTTATAAAATTTGACAACTGCATTTCTTTATCAAGCTGTTTCATAGCCTTTTGAAATTCACTGGCCTGATCATTTATGTCCAATGACTTAATTAAATTATCTATTGCCAGACCCCGATGATTTGCTGTATCAATTTCTTGCATTGTTGTTTTATACGATATCACTTCATTAGGCTGTAATTTCCATCGAAGGAAAACAGCTTCCTGATTCTGAGTTTGCGAAAAAGCAGATAAACTTATTAATAATAAGAAACTTGCAAAAAGATGTTTGATTGTGAACATTAGTTTAGATTATGATATAAATATAGAAAAATAAACAAAAAAGGCGTAAGCAGAATGCCACGCCTTTAATCTATATTTTTTCGTTTTTAAGCCGATATCGCATTTATAATATCGTACTGTGTAATAATCTCAATTTTGCCGTCGTCTTCAACCAGTACTGCAATATTATCTTTGTTGATCATTGCTGATATCCTATCGATTGAAGTATTCAAGTCAACAAACGGGAACGGGCTGGTGGTGATATTTTTTATCGGTTGAGATTTGATGGATGGATTTTCGATCAATGAGTTCAGGATATCACTCTCAGTAATCTTACCAATTACCATTCCTTTTTGCGTAACAGGAATCTGCGAGATATTAAGCGATTTAATGGTATTTATAGCCTCCAGGACAGATTTTTCGCAGTCAATGGTAATAATCTGCTGACTCTCTTTCTTTGCAATTATATGACGTGCTGTGAGCTTTTCATCTTTCAAAAATCCGCGGTCACGCAGCCAGTCGTCGCTATACATTTTCCCCATATAACGGGAACCATGATCCGGAAAAATAACAACAACCACATCACCTTCCTTAAATTTATCCTTCATCTGTAACACTCCAGCAACAGCCGAACCGGTTGAGTTACCTGCAAAAATACCCTCTTTGCGGGCAATTTCACGAGTCATTAAGGCAGCATCTTTATCGGTTACTTTTTCAAAGTGATCAATCAGACTAAAATCAACATTCTGAGGCAAAAAGTCTTCTCCAATTCCCTCGGTGATATACGGGTAAATCTCATTTTTATCCATAACTCCGGTCTCTTTGTATTTTTTAAATACAGAACCATAGGTATCGATACCCAATACTTGTATAGCTGGATTTTTTTCTTTCAGATACTTTGCTGTACCCGAGATAGTACCACCGGTACCCACGCCAGCAACCAGGTGCGTTATTTTCCCTTCTGTTTGCTCCCAAATCTCGGGACCAGTTTGTTCGTAGTGGGCAACAGAGTTAGATAGGTTGTCATACTGATTTGGCTTCCACGAATTTGGCACCTCGCGCTCCAAACGCGATGATACCGAATAATAAGAACGCGGATCTTCCGGCTCAACGTTAGTGGGGCAAACAATTACCTCGGCACCAAAAGCGCGCAAGGCATCAAATTTTTCTTTTGATTGTTTATCGGTGCTGGTAAAAATGCATTTATAACCTTTTATTACGGCGGCTATGGCCAGGCCCATCCCCGTGTTTCCGGATGTACCTTCTATAATAGTACCGCCGGGTTTAAGTTTGCCACTTTTCTCGGCAGCTTCTATCATTTTCAGCGCCATCCTGTCCTTGATTGAATTACCGGGGTTAGTAGTTTCAATTTTAGCCAAAACCGTTGCAGGTATGTCTTTAACAACCTTATTCAACTTAACCATTGGTGTATTGCCAATGGTTTCCAATATATTATTGTACCACATAAATTAAAAGTCTACCAATCCCATGTATTAAAAAGGAGATCCATCAAAATTACCTTTCTTATTGATATAATCCGAAATTAAATTCAATATGAACCCCTGATTACCTCAACGCCAAACTTAAAAAATCAGATGCTTAACTGTCAACCCGTTATTAATCAATTGCTTTAATGATTCAATACCAATATGGAGATGAGTTTCTACATATTGCGCAGTTACACTCGAATCGCTTTCGGCCGTTTTTACACCTTCAGGAATCATTGGTTGATCTGACACCAGTAACAAAGCTCCGGTTGGAATCTTATTAGCAAAGCCTGTGGTGAAAATAGTTGCCGTCTCCATATCAACAGCCATCGCTCTTAATTCTTTAAGGTATTGCTTAAATTTTTTATCATGCTCCCAAACCCTGCGATTGGTAGTGTAACAAGTGCCCGTCCAATAATCTCTGCCATAATCACGAATGGTAGTTGATATTGCTTTTTGCAGCGCAAATGCCGGCAATGCAGGTACTTCGGCCGGTAAATAATCATTAGACGTTCCCTCGCCTCTGATGGCAGCGATCGGCAAAATCAAATCACCGACTTTATTTTTCTTTTTTAAGCCACCACATTTACCCAAAAATATTACCGCTTTTGGATGTATGGCAGTAAGCAAATCCATTATGGTTGCCGCTACCGAACTCCCCATACCAAAATTAATAATGGTAATACCGTTTGCGGTAACGCTTTGCATAGGCTTATCCAAACCCATTATAGGGGCATTGTCATTCCATTCAGAAAAAAGCTGAATGTACTTAGAAAAGTTTGTAAGGATAATATATTGGCCAAACTCTGCCAAAGTGCGGCCGGTGTAACGTGGCAGCCAATTGGTAACAATAGCGTCTTTTGTCTTTAGGCCAGATGTTACCGCGCTTTGTACGCCTTTTCCCTTTTTCTCAATATTTAAGGATTGTTCTTCTTTTTTTACTTCGAGGTGTTCATTCATAATAAAATATTTAAAGTTACTCTTCTCCTTTAACAGAAGAAGATTAGTGTGTATACAACAAACCCCGGCGTTAACCAGGGCTTGTCATTATAACAAATATAAAATTCTGGTTGCCTGCTTATGTTAAGCAACCTTTAATTTTTTAAGATCTGATTTTTCAAACTTATCATGTGCGTAGTCCAATGTCACGTTCAGGCGTTTAACATCTTTTTTTGATGGAAACTCAAACATGGCATCAATCATTATAGCTTCACATATTGATCGCAAGCCACGTGCGCCCAATTTGAACTCAACTGCCTTATCAACTATAAAATCCAGCACTTCCGTATCAAACTCCAGCTTAACTCCTTCGTATTCAAACAACTTTTTGTATTGTTTCAGCAAAGAGTTTTTTGGCTCGGTTAAAATATTATGTAGTGCTTCTCTATCCAACGGATTAAGATAGGTAAGTATTGGCAAACGACCGATCAATTCGGGAATTAAACCAAATGATTTTAAATCCTGCGGTGTAATATAGCGATATAGGTTTTTCAAATCCACTTCACTGTCATCTCGTTTCAATTTGTAACCAACAGTTTGGGTTCTTAAACGATTGGCAATTTTTCTTTCAATGCCATCAAAAGCGCCGCCACAAATAAACAGGATGTTATTGGTGTTAACGGTGATCATTTTTTGATCTGGATGTTTACGACCTCCTTGCGGTGGTACATTCACCATGGTACCTTCCAATATCTTCAATAGGGCCTGTTGTACACCTTCACCTGATACATCGCGGGTGATGGAAGCATTGTCACTTTTGCGGGCAATTTTATCTACCTCGTCAATATAAACAATACCGCGTTCGGCAGTAGCTACATCGTAATCCGCTGATTGCAGTAAACGGGTCAGGATGCTTTCCACGTCCTCGCCCACATAACCGGCCTCGGTTAATACGGTAGCATCGCAAATACAAAACGGTACGTTTAATATTTTGGCGAGCGTTTTAGCAAGCAATGTTTTACCTGTACCTGTTTCGCCAACCATAATGATGTTTGATTTTTCAATCTCTACCTCATCTTTGTCTATTCGTTGGTTTAAACGTTTATAGTGATTATAAACGGCCACAGATAAAATCTTTTTAGCATCATCCTGACCAATAACATACTGATCCAGGTGAGCTTTTATTTCGGCAGGCTTTAAAGCAGCAGGCGTAGCTGGTGAAGTTTTAACTTTTCTAACTTTAAGTTCCTCGGCTAATATTTCGTTGGCCTGGTTAACACATTTATCGCAAATGTGTGCATCAAGCCCGGCTATCAGCATCAGGGAATCCTGTTTACCCGCTCCACAAAACGAACACCTGATCTCCTTGCTGTTTTTATTCATCTGTTTATATTTTTGGTATTCAAAATTAACGAATTGTTATCGAATTTGAAAATCAGCAGGCCAATTAAATCAGCAATATCCAAAAGTAGTTTACTTTTTCTCTTTCAGACATTGCTGATTTACAGACTTTACCGATTTTAAAATTAACTTTTCGCTTTATTTCCTCTTAAAATCTCGTCAACCATACCAAACTCTTTGGCTTCTTCAGCAATCATCCAATGATCACGGTCTGAAGCATCCCAAACCTTTTCGAATGGTGCACCGCTATGATCGGCAATGATTTGGTATAATTCTTTTTTCAATTTGGTTATTTCGTGATATGTAATTTCAATATCCGATTGCTGCCCCTGGGCACCGCCTGATGGCTGGTGAATCATTACCCTTGCATGTGGTAACGCTGCTCTTTTACCGGCAGCACCGGCACATAAAAGTACTGCGCCCATTGAAGCAGCCATACCAGTACATATTGTAGCTACATCATTTGAAATAAACTGCATCGTATCATAAATTCCTAAACCAGCATAAACGGAACCACCAGGTGAATTAATATAGATCTGGATATCGCGTTTGCTATCTGCTGATTGAAGGAAAAGCAATTGAGCCTGAATAATGTTTGCAATATTTTCATAAATCGCATCTCCCAGAAAAATAATGCGGTCCATCATTAAACGTGAAAACACATCCATTTGTGCTACGTTTAGCTGGCGCTCTTCAATAATATAAGGCGTCATGCTGGTTGGAAGGCTTGCGCCATCAAAACGGGAAATAAATTTATCAACGTAAATGCTGTTAATACGGTGGTGTTTTACAGCGTACTTTCTGAATTCGTTTTTATCAATGTTACTGCTCATGGTTTTTTGTTTTGTTTAGATGCGGAATTTACCCGCGTTAAATATAGTTTTTACTTGAATACTTTTTTTACCAGAAAGTTTATAAAAAGTAAATTTATTTGATGAGGGAAGACCAAACGGCCGAGAGCGGGAATAACAAACAGCAAAATTGAAATTGCCGGAACGGTATTTTCAATTTTGCTAATGACAGGTAATAAAACAAGCAAGCCGGAATATCATCAGGATAAAAAATTCATTCTATCTATCAGACCTTCCGACTTACCGCCTTTTTAAGCTAAAATTATGCCCTTACTAATTCGCTGAATGCAGAATATAGTATTTCTTTTTTATCTAAAGTAACCACGCTTTTTACATAGTCAAATACACGCAAAGCTTTTACTTCTTCAAATATTTTGTTTGCGTTTTCTTTAGATTGCAAATACTGAACAGTGTACTGACCTAACTGCTCATCGCTTAACGGTTGCGGGCTGTACATTCTGAATTGCTGATCTAAACGTATTTTTGCTAATTCAAAAACCTCTTCATATTCAATGTTGATGTTGTTGTCTCTAATTATTTTATTTTCAATCAGAGTCCATTTAAGGTTTTTAGCAAAATCACTGTAGCCACCTTGTAATTCATCTTCGGTAAGTTTTTCATTTGTTGCTTTTAACCAACGTTTCAAAAACTCATCAGGCAATTCAAAATCCACTTTGGTTAAGCTGTATTGATAAATGTCTTCCTGTAATTTACGGTCTGAATCCTGTACCATCATGCTTTCAAGTTCTTCAGTAATTTTTGTTCTGAATTCCTCTTCTGTAGTTACAGTACCTTCACCAAATAATTTGTCAAAGAACTCCTGGCTCAAATCACTTTCTTCTAAACGGTTAATATTTTTAACGTTTAAACGGAAATTTGATTTTAAATCGGCTGCTTCATCTTCTTCAATCTTTAATAAACCTGCAACTTTAGCTGCATCGTTATCATAGGCTTTCTGAATATCAAACACTAATTCGTCTCCCTTTTTCAAACCAATTAATGAAGCTTTTATTTTTTCATCTTTGATCTGATCTAAACGAACTGAGGCCGTATTGCTTATTCCACCCTCAAAAACAGAACCATCCGGTGAAAGTTGAGTTAATTCAGAATAAAGCACATCATCGTCTGCCGATACGTCAGGATTTGTCATTTTGCCATAGCTACGACGAATATTTTTGATTCTTGTAGCCAAAGTATCCGGATCAATTTTAATAACGTACTGCGTTAATTTATCATCCGCAGAAAAAGCAATCTTAAAATCAGGAGCTAAACCAACTTCGTAATTAAATTCAAAGTTATCGGCAAAATCCCAATTGTATTCTCTTTCATTACCTAATTTAGGCAATGGCTGGCCTAAAACCTCCAGTTGCTCATCTTCCAAATATTTGTTTAGCGTATCAGAAAGCATGTTGTTAATTTCGTCAACTAAAATGCTTTTTCCGTACATTCTTTTTATATGTGATGCAGGCACCATTCCAGCACGAAATCCTGGTATTTTTGCTTTTTTCGCATGATCCTTAATGGCTTTTTCAACACGTGGCTGATAGTCTGCAGGGTCGATATTGATTTTTACTACAGCATTAAGCTTGTCGATCTTTTCCTGTGAAATATTCATCTTTTTTACCGGTATTTAAACTTAAATAAACAAGCAGTATTGCGGCTGATATTTACCGCCTGCTTTTGGAGGGGCAAAGGTATGAAAAAAGTACGGAAATTTGAAAATCACGAAAGACAGAAACTTATTGCGAGGTTGTTATCACAAAATAAAAAAAGCTGCCCTTTGCAGGAGCAGCTTCAAACTGTATTTAAAAAATTTCTTATTAATTGACTTTCTCAACACTTGAGGCGCCAGACTTATCATTAGTAATTGACGGATTACCTTTGTATTTAACTTCAGAAGCACCGCTTGAATGTATAACCAATGTTTTAGCAGCATTTACTTCCGACTCGCCAACACCCGAAGATGATATAACACAATCGTCAACCGCAAAATCCAACGCGTGAACTTTTCCACTGCCACTTAAATCAACATTTAATGCCGAAGCCTGGCCTTTTAAATTAACCTCGGTAGCACCACTACCCGAAGCACTCACATTGGCGGCTGTTAAATCCATATTTATTTTGGTAGCTCCTGATAATTTAAAATGAAGATCTCCTGTTTTAACTTTGCCATCAGATTCAACATCAACCGCTCCTGAAGCTTTTACTTCTTCCAGGTCGCGCACACCAATATTTACAATCATCTCGCCCGAGTTGCAAATATTCTTTTTGGTATAGATCCTCAGCCTGTTGCCGGTTATTTCTGTTTTAATGTACTTTAATAAATTGTCATCAGCAGTAATATTTAAGGTCATTGAGCTATCCTGTTTTAAAACAACTTTAAACCCTCCGGATATGGTAAGCTTATTAAAATTACCAACTTTACGGGTTTCAGAAGCCTGCTTACCCGAACCATGTACACAGCTGAACATACAGGCCGATAAACTGCTGATTACAATGCCGGCAACCAGCACTCCTATTATTAAATGTATCCGTTTCATGTTTTTGTTTTGTTTGACTATTAGTGATTAAGTTAAGTTACATCAAAAATAAAAAAAGCTAACACATTGCGGTTAGCTTTTAAATAATTGATTTCTTTTTTTACAAATCGGCAAGGTCATCAATAGTTGCTTTTTTTTCAATCACTCTATTGGTTTCAAGTTTTGACTCGTGCGCTGCAATTAAATCTTTTTGATCAACATTGTCAATGTTGTTGTATTTTAAGGTGCAATCGTTTACTGTACCACTTAAGCATGCTTTTGCTTTGTCGTTTACAGTTACATCTGCTGCAAAGGCATTTAAGTTTAAATGGGCGATTGCGTTATCGTGCAGTTTAAGTTCAAATTCAATTTTTGAAATATTGCCAAATGATTTTACTTCGGCATTGTCATAGGCTGTTATTGAGCGTAAATCGTAAGCGGTAACCCAAACAACTAATTTTTCGGCTTTATATGATGATATACTTAATACGCCATTTTGGTTTTGTACCAATGCACTTTCAGCATAATATTTATTGTATACCTTTACCTGGTCTGTTGCGCCATCAGAAATGTAAAGCTCAACATTTCCGTGTACCTCAATCTTATTGATTGCCCCCACTCCTGTTAAAACAGTTACGTATTGATTATTTGCAACTGCAGGTGCAGCAGCATATGTTAAATTTATTGAACCGACTGCTAATACAAGTGCGGTTAATATGGTTGTGAATGTAGTTTTCATGATATTTAGTTTTTTGATTGTCAATTAGTTATTTTCTGTTTTTAAATACACCAATATGACGAGTGGCGCAAAAAAACGTTACATAGAAATGCCCTGTATTAGTTGTACAAAGGGTTTTAGTCGGTAAAAGTGTGCAGTTAGTCGGTGAAAACTATTTGTGAAACACCATTCATAAATATATTTAGAGTTTTATATTAGTAGCGTAGTCAACTAATATTTTAGCCCGGTATAATAAATTCAAAAAACAAAAGTTTCTATACTATCAATCTAATGAACATGATAAAAATCTACTCTCTAAAAAATCTCTCATTTTTCGCGCTGATAATGATGCTGTTTGCATTTGAAGCCTGTAAGAAAAATTCACCACAAACCACAACACCAGCCGTGGCTACCCCTACCAAACTTGGTGTTTATGCGCTTAGTGACACTGTAAAAGACACGATCACAAAAACGCCATTGGTGGTAGATACTAACCTTTACAGAGAACTGGGTATGGTTGTATCAAAAATAGGCACGCAAGCAATTCCAGATTCCATTTCTCTTTTAGTATATGATACAGGATCGGGCGGAATGGTAATTGATGCACATTATATTGTGCCTACATCAACGATTACCTCTAACGGATTTAATTTTACCGGAGACTCAACGGTGGTAAATGGCATTACTATAACTAACCAAACATCTGTTATAGCCTATGGAGCTGATGCTGCTACTGAAGATAAAGTTTATGGTAACCTGGCTTATGCATCTGTAACAATTGGCGATGAGAATGGGAATATTGTCGTTAAACGCCTTCCATTCTTTTTATATTACAAAGCAGTTGACTCGAAAGGTAATACTTATGACCCGCATGAATTTGACGTGTTTGGTGTATCATCAGAATACGATCAAACGTTTGCGAACAGCGTTAATATAACCAGCCCGTTCAGCTACTTTGATCCAGGCAACGGCCTTACTAAAGGCTTTAAGATGACAACCATCGGGACTAGCGATTATTCGTACTTCGGCACATTTGTAAACGCTATTACGTTAGGTTTAACCTCATCTGATCTTTCATCATCGTCTGGCTTTAACTTTAGCACGCTCAGTTTCTACCAGGGCGATGGCTATGCACCTTATATACAGGGAACGGTTACTTATAATGGTACTGCTTTTTCCAGTTACGTATTGTTTGATACCGGAACTGAGCCATACAGCTACCTGGAAGATCCTAATTTTACCGGCACCGGAACAACTTTACTGGCGAGTGGCAGTAAAGTATCACTTTCAACCACATCAGGGTTTAGCTACTCGTATACTACCACCCCGTTAGAAAATTTGACAAACGTTGAAAACCCAGGTTCTCAAAGCGGCTGGGTGACCATTTTTAGTCTCGATTTCTTCTTTAATAATGAGTACTTGCTCGATTATACTGACCACAAACTAGGCGTAAAAAACAATTAAGCGCCATTATTTGCATATTGAAAAGCAGCTATAGATTTATTATCTATAGCTGCTTTTTATTTCGGGCTTGTCTGTTACAGCGGTGTAGTTTTCAAATGTAGGAAGTGTTGCGTTTTTATAGGCCGGTTTCTGCAATTCTAGTTTCAGCTTTTTAAATATTTGCATAGGGCCATCGGTAGCAAACATATTAACCATCCAAGCGGGAATAGTACCTCCTGGTTCAACGTGTAATGCATATTCAACTTTAATATGATCACCACATGGAGTAATCAACCATTTTCCATTAGAATGATCAATACGGACCACTCCTTTTTTTACCGGAATAAACCCCGGAACAGCAGGCCCATCAATTTCAACAACTTTGGTTACCGGGTTTTGCGAAACAGTTAAATGAGCTACAAAATCCCTGTTTGCGGCTGGCCAGGGCAAGTTCACTTCTGAATAATAATACAGCTCAGATGCCGAAACTTGTTTAATTAAGGTACAGCTTTTAGTGTGATAAACCCACTCTACACTATTATTCACATCCATTAATACAGCAACCAATTGCGCCGGCGTTGCTTGTATCTCACACTCTACCTTTATAGCTTTAATTTTTGAATCGGGTATTTCGCTGGTATATATTTTAATGCCATCTTTTTCGGTATTTAATTTCCAACTGCTTTGGCCGGAAACTCCAAACTGTATGGTTAACAATAACAGTATGGAAAGTAATATTTTGTGCATAGTAATAAGTTTTAATTCTAATAATTGACCAAATCGGCTAACAAGTCAAATGTATAAACTCCTTAAATTATATTTATCAGGCTAAAATCATTTGGATAAACTTTACATAAGACAGATAATTTTGCCCATTTGCAGTTTGTTTTTTAAAATGTTTTTAAATAAAAAAGCTATCTGCTTTTGCAGATAGCTCCCCTAAACCATATGTTAACTCTATTAAAAAAGCCTTATAAAATTGCTATATCTTCATTTTTAACTTCTACTGGTATGCCGGTTTTTCTTTCGGTATAATGAACTGCTGAAAAGTTATAGCTGTTTACACTTGAGCTTACGCTATGTTGTAAGCTTAAGTCATTGGCAGATCCGCTTAAATCGGCCTTTGCGTTATCATTTAATGTTACTGTAGCGCTAAATGCGTCGATATTTAATTTGGCAGATGCATTGTTATGTAAGTCAACTTCAAACTCAATTTTTGAAATATTGCCAAATGATTTTACTTCAGCGTTATCGTATGCAGATATTGCGTGCAAATCGGCGGCGGTAACCCATACTACTAATTTTTGTGTGTTGTATGATGAAATACGCAATACTCCGTTACGGCTTTGTACTAAAGCGCCTTCGGCATAGTATTTATTGTAAACTTTTACCTGGTCTGCTGAACCATCAGAAATAAACAGTTGAACGTTTCCGTAAACTTCAATTTTGTTGATAGCGCTGATGTCGGTCAATACAGTGAATTCTTGATTTTTTGTGGTTGATGCGAAAGTGGTGTTGGCTATTCCTGTTGCTAAAATTAGTGCAGTGAATATGGTTAAGAATGCAGTTTTCATGATATTTAATATTTTGATTGTCAATTAATTATTTTCTGTTTTTAAATACACCAATATGACGACCGGCAATAAAAAACGTTACAGCAATATAGCCTGTATTCTACGTACAGCGGGTTTTTATCGGTAAACCGGGGTAACGTGTCGGCGAAAATTTCAAGAAAAAAGGTTGATGCCTGTAATTGTTAAAATATTTTTAAGTAAATAAACATTTACTTATCTTTGCGTCATAAATAATCGAACAAAAAAATTGAGACCCAGGAATTTAGAAAAGGAAGCGGCTATACGAACCATGGCATTGCAAATAATTGCAGACGAGGGTTTAGAAAACTTGAGCATGCAAAAATTGGCTAAAGCGGCTAATGTATCGCCGCGCACCATCTATATCAAATACGAAAATAAGGAGGATTTTTTGGTGAAGCTTTTTATTGAAGAAGTATTAGAAACATACGAACAAGCAATAGTGAAAAACTTCTCGCCTGATATGGATTTTGCAGAAGGCATGAAAAAAACATGGCTAAACGCTTTCCAATATTTAAAAAATAACAAACCAGCATTTGCGCTAATCCGGTACGGAAAATCTTCGCCTTTATTGAACAAGGCGTATCAGCAAAAGGGCATTAAACAGGGTGATTACTTTTCACCAATCCACTATTTTTTGAAGCGTAATATTGATGCAGGTATTATCAAGGATTTTCCGCAGGATGTGTTACGAGCTTTACTGTATCCGCCACTTTTGGAACTGGTAAGTGAGTATTTCGACTATGAAGAAAGGCCCGAACAAATAATAACCGAAGATGTGATTTTGCAATGCTGTGAAGTAGTGACAAAAGGAATATTAAAATAATTGACAATAAATTAAGAAGATGAACACCATTAAAAATAAAAAAATAGCAATTGTAGGCGGCGGCCCGGGTGGATTAACGCTGGCCAGGCTTTTACAGATAAAAGGAGCCGACGTAAAAGTATACGAGCGTGATATTGACAAAGACGCCAGGCCAAAAGGCGCCACATTGGACCTACACGATGAATCGGGATTAAGGGCGATACGCGAAGCCGGATTGATGGACGCATTTAAAGCGAACTATCGCCCTGGGGCTGATAAGTTGCGCATTATTGACAAAAACGCAAATATCATTTTCGATGATCATAAGAATGATACTATAATAATGGGCGAACATGATGAAACGTTCAGGCCTGAAATTGACCGGGGACCATTGCAGGAAATATTATTAAATTCATTACAACCGGGGACCGTGGTTTGGGATAGTCATTTTTTATCACTTACCCCGGGAAACGGCGCGTGGAAGCTTGATTTTAAAAACGGAGCTTCGGTAATTGCCGATATAGTCATTGCTGCCGATGGCGCCAATTCTAGGCTTCGCCCCTATATTACACCTATTACTTCTTTTTATTCGGGATTAACGGCTGTTGAGGGGGCTGTTTATCATTCAGAAACGACAAGTCCTAAAATTCACCAATTACTAAATGGCGGAAAAATATTTGCCATGGGCGATGAAAAAAGTTTAATAGTAAGTTCCAAAGGCGACGGCAGCCTGGTGTTTTATGCAAGTTTCAAAACCGGAGAAAACTGGATAAAGGAATCGGGAATTGATTTTTCTGACAAAGCACAGGTACTTTCCTGGTTTGAAAAGGAGTATTCAACATGGGACAAGGTATGGCTTGAGCTGTTTGAAAATGCTAGTTTAACTTTTATGCCGCGCCCAATATATTGCATGCCGCTTAACCAAACCTGGGAAGCTTTACCCAATATCACGATGCTGGGGGATGCAGCCCATTTGATGCCACCATATGCCGGCGAAGGCGTAAATATGGCCATGCTGGATGCTGTGGAACTAAGCTCATGTTTAACCAGCCAAAATTTTGATGATACATCGGCCGCAATTGCTGCATATGAACAACAAATGAGGACAAGAGCATCTGAAACTGCAGCGCAATCGTTAGCTTCGGGCGAGGCATTGCACTCTGCCAATGCAATAACCTTTCTTATCGAAACAATTGGCGGCCAAATTGAGTAAATAGCCTTCTTCTTTTTATGTGATAAATAGACATCAATAAAAGAGCGACTCTTTAAACCGTCGCTCTTTTATGCTTTAATATTAAAATATGCTTTAATATTAAAACAAAAAAAGCCATCTGCACCAAACAGATAGCTTTCCAGATTATATGTTGAACTTTTGCAAAAGTAAAGCTTAGATGCTCACCAAATCATCGTCTTTAGCTTCAACCGGAAAATTGATTTTATTTTCGATATAGTGAATGGCTTTAAAGTTGTAGTTGTTTATGCTTGATGATACATTGTGGCTTAAATTTAAATCATTAGCTGTACCGCTCAAATCAGCTTTTGCATGATCGTTTACGGTTACGTTTGCATTGAAAACATCAAGGTTTAATTTAGCCGAAGCGTTATTGTGCAAATCGACATTGAATTCGATTTTTGAAAGGCTGCCGAATGATTTTACCTCAGCATTATCATAAGCTGATATAGAACGCAGGTCATTAGCAGTAACCCAAACTACCAGTTTTTCATTTTTGTATGATGAGATCCGCAATACGCCGTTGTGGCTTTGTATTAATGCGCTTTCGCCATAATACTGATCGTATACTTTCACCTGGTCGGCCGAACCGTCAGAAATAAACAGTTCAACATTACCATGAACTTCAATTTTGTTGATGGCGCTGATATCATTTAATGTAGTAACAACAGCAGTATTTACGGTGGTAGCGTAAGTTAAATTTGATATTCCAAATACTATTACTAATAGTGTGATTATGGATAAGATTTTTGATTTCATTTTATTAAAACTTTGATTGTCAAATAATTGTATTCTTATATTTTTAAATACATCCATAAGACGATGCTATTTTCAAAACGTTACAGATTATTTTATAAAATAGATGAACGCCTTATTTTCATCGGCAAAGATGGGGTTTTTATCGGCGAAAATAATCACCATAGTGTAATTATTACACTATCAATATTTCATTTTCGTGCCTTATTGGCAAGTTGAGATGAAAGAATAGCGCAACAGCGCTTGAAGGCTATCCTACTACCAATTTATCACCTGCAAATTTTATTTTGCCGGCATCAAGTAATAGTCTTATCGTATCAATCTTTTCTTTTTCAGTTCCTGTATTGGTTGAAGTTACCAAAGTTGGCAGGTCGAGCGAAGAGGCGCTTAATAACTGTACAATCTCGTTAACAATATCGTCGACAGTTTCGGAGCTATTCTTTTGCCTTTTTTCTTCCAGGCAGATGTCGCAAACGCCGCATTTATCAACATTGCGTTCATCAAAATATGCCAGCAACGTTTGGCTGCGACACTTTTTGTTGGTGGCATAGGCAAAAACAGCCTCCATTTTTTTCAAATAGGTTGCTTTACGTTGATCAATGGCTGCTTTATTAATGTAAAGGGCTTGCGTATATTGTCGTGGCTTTAAAAATGTAATTTGGGGTTGGTCTGTTTGTTGCAGGTAACTTAACACCTTAAAGGTTTGCAATTTCTTCAATCCTTCAACAACCTGTTGTACATTCATATTTGCACGACGAGCCAGGTCAAATTCGCGCAGGTTAACATAGTTATCAAAAGCACCACCATATGAACGCAGTATGGTTTTAACAAAAGAATCCCAGCCCGGGTTTTGAATCTGAAAATTATACAACTCCTCATTTCTCACCTCAAACCTGAAACGCGAGGGCAGAAAAACACTTTCATTAAATGACAGATATTCATCTTGCTCTAAAAACTTAAGGGCATTTATTGTTTTTATCGGGTCGAGTTTAAAACGACTGCAAAATTCGGCAATATCTAAATCAAAGCTCAATCCTTCCCCTGTTTCATAAGCCAGGTTATAATAGCCTGCCAATTGATGATATACCTGTTTAATTTCGGCAACGGTTGGAAAACTGAGTTCAAATTTCTTTTCCTGCTTTAGCCTGTCAGCATAATTATATAATAGTACTGCAAAAGCTTTACTTTCATCGCGCCCTCCCCTGCCTGCTTCCTGGTAATAAGCCTCCAGACTTTCCGGCATATCTTTATGAATAACAAAACGAACATCCGGTTTATCAATCCCCATTCCAAAAGCATTGGTAGCCACAATGATTCTGGTTTTGTTGGTTTTCCAGCTTTCCTGCCGTAATGATCGTACAGCAGTATCTAACCCGGCATGGTAAAAATCGGCCTTAATGCCGTTATCATTATAAAACTTGGCTATTTCTACAGTTTCTTTTCTACTGCGTACGTAAACTATGCCGCTGCCGTTAACCCCTTTGGCAACGTCCAATAATTTTCGCAGTTTGTTTTCCTCGTTTTGCACCACATAACTGATATTTTTGCGCTCAAAACTTTTCTGAAAAACGTTAGCCTTTTTAAACAATAACTTCTGCTGAATATCATCCTTTACATCAGCGGTTGCTGTAGCTGTCAGTGCCAAAACGGGCACATCGGGGTGGAGTTCCCGCAAGTCAGCAATATGAAGATAAGGTGGCCTGAAATCATATCCCCATTGCGAGATACAATGCGCTTCGTCAACCGCTATAAGGTTTACCTTCATATAGGTAATCCGTTCACGAACCAGTTCTGATAGTAAACGCTCGGGCGAGAGATATAAAAACTTAACAGGCGTATAAATACAGCTATCCAACGCCAGGTCTATTTCCCTTTTACTCATTCCTGATACGATAGAAACTGCCTCAATACCTTTAGCCTTCAGATTTTCAACCTGATCTTTCATCAGCGCTATCAACGGCGAAATAACGATACAAATACCTTCCATTGCCAAGGCAGGCACCTGGAAACAAACCGACTTGCCACCGCCGGTAGGCAGTAGTGCCAGCGTATCATTACCCAGCAAAACAGATTGGATAATTTCCTCCTGCATTGGCCGGAAACTATCATGATTCCAGTATTGTTTTAATATTTGCTGAACCGTCATTTAATATTTATAATCAGCGTTAGCTACGTGATTTTTTTATTTAGTGTTTGATACAATTAAGTATACAGATTGTAAAGATAATTCGGAAACCCGCTTCGCGAACACCATGTTCTTTATTATTTATAAATTCGCGGTGCAAACACTTATATACTAATGAAATTCATTTACACTATAATAACACTTCTATTTTTATCTATCAGCTTACAAGCGCAGAAATGGAATGTAGACAACCCTCCCGGCCAACAAAAAAAGGTAACTATTACTACTGATGAAGGCACCTGGATGAACCTGGACGTAAGTCCTGACGGCAAAACAATTGTTTTTGATTTGTTGGGAGATATTTATAGTATGCCGATAACCGGTGGCAAAGCAACCTTGCTTGCAGGAGGTAAAACGTGGGAAATACAACCGCGTTTTAGTCCCGATGGCAAGTCAATATCCTATACCAGCGACAAAGATGGCGGCGATAATATATGGCTGATGAATAGCGACGGCAGCAATAAACGTGCTATTACCAAAGAAAATTTCAGGCTATTGAATAATGCTTCGTGGACGCCAGACGGGCAGTTTCTGGTGGCACGTAAACATTTTACCGGCACCCGCTCGCTTGGTGCAGGCGAAATGTGGCTTTACCACAAAACCGGCGGTGATGGTATACAATTAACTAAACGAAAAAATGACCAGCAAGATGCCGGAGAACCTATTGTATCCCCTGATGGTAAGTACATCTACTGGAGTGAAGATGTAACACCAGGGCCCGAATTTGAATATAATAAGGATCCCAATAAAGGCATCTACGCTATATTGAGATTAAACAGACAAACCGGCGAAATTGAAACCGTAACCGGTGGTGCGGGTGGTGCATGCCGGCCACAAATATCGCCAGATGGAAAACTGCTGGCTTTTGTAAAACGTGTGCGACTAAAATCTGTATTATACCTCCATAATTTGAGTACAGGTGAAGAGTGGCCTGTTTATGATGATTTATCGCACGATCAGCAGGAAACATGGGCCGTTTTTGGTGTTTACCCCAATTTTGCGTGGCTGCCAAATAGCAACGGCCTGGTATTTTATGCGAAAGGTAAAATCTGGAATTTAGATATCAATACATTAAATCCGGCTCAAATTCCTTTTGAAGTTACCAGTCAGCAAACTGTTACAGAGGCGCTTCATTATCAGCAAAAGGTTTTTCAGGATGAGTTTCCAGCTAAAATGATCCGTCAGTTAACTACCTCTCCCGATGGGAAAACTATAGCTTTTAACGCAGCCGGATATATTTACACCAAAAGCCTGCTTGGCGGAAACCCAACAAGGATAACAGCTACAAACGATTTTGAATATGAGCCATCATTTAGTCCTGATGGGAAATCACTTGTTTATATTGACTGGACAGATGAATTAAAAGGATCTGTTAACAAAATTGACCTTACAACTTGTCTGGTAACGCGTCTTACAGCCGAAAAGGGATTTTATTACTCTCCTAAATTTTCCAACAAAGGAGATAAAATAGTATATAGAAAAGGCGAAGGAAATGAAACATCGGGGTTTGCATTTGGCAATAATCCTGGAATTTATACCATTTCTGTAAACGGTAGTACACCTAAAATGATTATTAACAACGGCGTTTATCCGCAATTCTCGACTGATGATTCAAAAATATATTATCAAAGTGAAGATGGCGATAAAAAGGCCTTTAAAATGATGGACACTACTGGTGCTAATCAGCAAACCTTGTATACGTCAAAATACGCCACACAATTTAGCCCAAGTCCAGATGGTAAGTGGATGGCTTTTACAGAATTGTATAATTGCTATATAACACCAATGATTTACACTGGCAGCGCCCAGGAATTATCAGCAACAAATAAGGCTATCCCTTTAAATAAGCTAACCCGTGATGCCGGTACCTACCTGCATTGGAGCAAGGACAGCCAAAAATTGATGTGGACACTTGGACCAAAGTATTTTGTGAGAGATATAGCCAACGCTTTTCCTTTTGCCGACGGAGCGGATAAAACACCTGCAATTGATACAGTGGGTATTGATATTGGCTTAACGCTCAAAACAGATGTACCTACGGGGATTGTCGTTTTTAAAAACGCCCGTATTATTACCATGAAAGGCGATGAGGTGATTGAAAACGGCGTAATTATAATCAATCAAAATAAAATAACAGCAGTTGGAAAAGCACCCGATATTCAGATACCGGACAGTGTAAAGGTTTATGATTTGGCCGGCAAAACTATTATACCCGGTATTGTTGATGTACATGCGCATTTGCATACCAGCCCTGATGGTATTTCGCCACAGCAAGACTGGAATTATTATGCAAACCTGGCTTTTGGCGTAACTACAGCACATGACCCTTCCAGCAATACCGAAATGGTTTTTAGCCAATCAGAAATGTTAAAGGCTGGGAATATGGTTGGACCCAGGGTTTATTCAACCGGTACCATTCTTTACGGTGCCGATGGCGATTTTAAAGCTGTGATAAATAGTTTGGATGATGCCCGTTCAAATTTACGCCGGTTAAAGGCTGTTGGTGCGTTTTCTGTAAAGAGTTATAATCAGCCAAGACGCGAGCAGCGCCAGCAAATTATTGAGGCTGCACGTGAATTGCAGATGGAAGTTGTGCCTGAAGGAGGATCAACCTTTTTCACCAATATGAATATGATTTTGGATGGCCATACCGGCATTGAACATAACATACCTGTTTGGCCCGTTTATAAAGATGTAAAAAGCCTTTGGAATAGTAGTAAATCTGGCTATACGCCCACCTTAATAGTGTGCTACGGTACGCAGTTTGGCGAAAACTTTTGGTATGATCGTACCGAAGTGTGGAAAAATGAGCACCTGCTAACATTTACCCCTCAATCTATCATCGATGCCCGTTCCAGGCGCAGAACAACATCGGAATATGGCGATTACGGGCATATAGAAGTTTCCAAATATGTAAAACAAATAGCCGATGGTGGCACAAAAGTTAACCTTGGCTCGCATGGGCAAATACAGGGCCTTGGTGCGCATTGGGAGCTGTGGATGCTGGTACAGGGTGGCATGACACCTATGCAGGCTATTCGCTGCGCTACAATGAATGGTGCTTCTTATTTAGGGATGGATAAAGAGATTGGCTCATTGGAAATTGGCAAACTGGCTGATCTTATTGTTTTAAATGATAATCCGCTGGATAATATCCGCAACAGCGAAAAAATAAAATATGTAATGGTTAATGGCCGTTTATACGATGCAGACTCGATGAATGAAATTGGTAACCGTGAAAAGCCACGTCTACGTTTTTGGTGGCAACAAAATCGCGGTGAAATGACCAGCTTGCCTGTTGGCAATACCGAAACCTATTTATTTAATACAACAGATGGTGATTAGATATTAATTTTACCATACATTTAATAAAACCCCACCTGTGCCATACGCAAGTGGGATTTTTATTATATCAGGTAAGCGTTCTCCGTACAATTAATTACCATTCTTTTAGCAACCAGACGTAAAACGCCGGGAAGTCGCCGTTCCATTGTTTTTCGTTATGGCTGGCGCCTTTTACTATTACAACTGGTGCATTTTCTTCTGATATGCTTTTTGAGTGAATAATATCGGCCATTTTTTTCATGTCACTTACCATCGTAGCGCTCTCGGCATCCCCGCAAACAAAATAAAATCCCGATTTAGTACTTAGATGCTGTTGCTGTGCAAATAGAAAAATATCAGGTGCAATCCAAAAAGCCGGCGAAAATATGCCCGCTTTACCAAACACATTCGGATATTTCAAAATAGCGTACATGGAAATTAATCCACCCATAGAGCTTCCGGAAATGCTAGTATGCCGGGCATCTGCAATAGTATGATAATGTGCATCAATATAAGGTTTTAACGTTTTTACCAAAAATTCAACATAATCATCTCCTCTGCCTTTTCCATATTTTGAACCATAGGGATCATATTCTGTTATCCGGTTATCTCCACCATGATCAATTCCAACGATAATACATTGTTTAGCATCGGGTAATTTGTCCATTATCTCGTCTATCCCCCATTCGCCGTAACCTGATGTATAGGCATCGAATAAATTTTGCCCGTCGTGCATGTAAATCACCGGGTATTTTTTGTTTGATGTGAGGTATCCGGATGGTAAATAAATCCAGATTCTTCTTTGCCGTCCCAACTGAGGGATATTAAATTTTTCGTCGACAATGTGTACCCGGGCGCTGGCTGTGTGTACTTTCTCAGCGACTGCAAAGTCGTCCTGCCATCCAGATACACTTAATGTGATGACTGTATCTTTCGAAACCACAAAATTCCGGTTCTCAATAGGCTTACCATCAGCGGCACACTCTACTGTTTGCCAGCTTCCCCTGGTAATTTTAAAGTTGTAAATACCCCGGGGCATCGCCTTTGAAAGATGATAATGTCCAGGCGAATCGGCCCGCATTTCCCATGCTGTATCGGCTGGGTTCCAGCCATTGAAATTGCCCGCCAAAAACAAGTGTAATTTCGACACCTTCAGTGCCTTAGTTTCAGCTATTTTAAAGGTTACTTTTTGTTGTGCCATCAACAAAAAAAATTGGCCGGAAAGCAAAAACGCGCAGAAAATTTTCTTTTTCGTCATTATAAAATGTCATTTATACGGTTACATTCCGGGAACGTTCCCGGAAATTCGTTACATATTAGTAGAATTGTCAATTGTGTAATTTTTACACCTTTTAAAAACATAAACTTTGTTTTTTGCAAAATTTGCCATAAAAATTGAAATTTTATTAAAATAAAATGCATCTATTTTATGTTTCTTTAAAGTTAAAATCACTACTATTAAAACACCAAAAATTATCTTTTATATAATATTTGCATTTATTACTTCTAAGTGTAAATTAGGCACATGCTGTTTCAGCACAACAACAAACCAATTGTATAGGGCACAAATTGCCGTTTTTTATTTTACAAAACAAAAAAGTATATGAGAAAAAATTACTTAAAAAAGTATGTACTTCTATGCGCTTTTATGATGATTTCTGTCATCGTTTTTGCGCAATCGGGAAGTATTTCAGGAAAGGTGGTTGACGAAACCAATCAGCCTTTGCCCGGCGCAGCGGTGAACCTCGATGGCACGACTATTGGCTCTACAACTGGAGTTGATGGTAAATTTTTAATTACAGGTCTTAAGCCGGGTATTTATACGCTTACAGCAAAGTTTCTGGGTTATGTGGATCTTAAAAAAACAGTGACAGTTACCACTTCAGCAATAACTATTGATTTTAATTTACTACCACAAAGTACAGGATTAAACGAAGTTGTAGTAATTGGCTACGGAACTGAAAAAAAGAAAGACTTAACCGGCTCAATTGCTACGGTAACCGCAAAAGATTTTAATCAGGGTGCTATTACCACTCCTGAACAATTAATTCAGGGCAAGGTTGCAGGTGTTTCCATTATTTCAAATAGTGGTGCTCCTGGTTCTGGAAGTCAAATACTTATACGTGGTGGAGCTTCAGTAAACGGAAGCAATCAACCGCTTATTGTTATTGACGGTGTTCCACTTGATGCAGGCAGAAACGCTGATGGTACTTCAAGAATTTCAGGAGTAGCGGATCCGTTAAGCTTAATTAACCCTAATGATATAGCATCTTTCTCTATTTTAAAAGATGCTTCCGCAGCGGCCATCTATGGTAACAGAGCTTCCAATGGTGTAATTATTATAACAACTAAGAAAGGTCAAAGCGGTAAACCACAAATCAATTTCAGTACTCAATTCTCTGTTGGAAAATTAACTAAAGAGGCTTCTGTTTTGTCTGCAGATCAGTTTAGAACTTATATCAAGTCACAAGCTACTGCCCCGGGCGACACCACTTATTTGAAGCAATTAGGAACTGCAAATACCGATTGGCAAAAACAAATTTATCAAACCTCTGTAAGCACCGATAACAATCTTAGTATATCAGGAACAGCAGGAAAATTACCATACCGGGTTTCTATAGGTTATACCGATGACGACGGCATTTTAAAAACCAGTTCTTTAGAACGCTACACCAGCAATATCAATTTAAGCCCAAGCTTATTTACAGACCATTTGAAAATAAATTTTAATTTCCTGGGTTCACAAGTAAAACAACGATTTGCAAATCAGGGTGCCATAGGAAGCGCAGCCAGCTTTAATCCAACGGATCCTATTTATTCAGGCAATAGTACTTATGGTGGCTTTTATGAAGTTTTATCGCCGACAGGCTCTAATCCTGAGAACTTAAACACACTTGCAACCAGAAATCCACTTGGTTTATTAGATGAGGAGAATAATAGAAGTACGGTTTACAGAGCAATTACCAGCTTAGCCCTTGATTATAAACTACATTTCTTTCCTGATCTGCATGCCAATGTAAACCTTGCTTACGATGGTTCAAACGGACAAGGATATGATATTATACCAAGTACCGCTGCTTCACAATACCCAGGTACAGCAGATGCAAATGGTGTACTACAAAGAGGTAAAGATTCAAAATATAAAGGCGTAACAGGAAATAGTACCCTTGAAGGATATTTAAGTTATGCGCATGATTTTAAATCTATTAAAAGTCATGTCGACGCGGTTGCTGGTTATTCAACTCAAACCTACTCCATTACAAATACCAATTACCTAACTTATTTTAGTAATGGTGAGGTACAGCCAAATTCAGTATTCAATTACCCTACTGATTTACAAAAAAGTGAATTAGCATCGCTATATGGCAGATTAAATTATTCTTATGATAGCAAGTATTTATTAACCGGTACTATCAGGGAGGATGTATCAACAAGATTTGCTCCGGGCATCCGTACGGGATATTTCCCTTCGGTAGCAGGTGCATGGGTTATCAGTAATGAGGATTTTTTGAAAGGCAATACCACATTATCTAATTTAAAATTCCGTTTAGAATATGGCGTTACCGGTAACCAAGATGGGATAGGAAACTATGATTATCTATCTCCTTATTCACTAGGTAACAGATCTGCTGAATATGAGTTTGGTAATGGTACCTATTTCCAGGTATATCGTCCGGGGGCATTTTATCCTGGCAGAACATGGGAATCAACAGCTACCACAAATGCTGCATTTGACTATGGTTTTCTTAATGACCGCATTACCGGTAGTTTAGATCTGTATTTCAGAAAAACTAAAAACCTGTTAGCTACTATTAATGAGCCAGCGGGTAGTAACTTTGGCAACCAAATTGTTGCTAACGTAGGTAATATGCAAGATAAGGGTTTGGAATTTAGCGTCAATGTAAGAATAATTGATACAAAAGATCTTTCATGGAGCGCCAGTGTTAATGCTACTGTTGACAGAAACAAGATCACCAATTTAACAGCTACCCCTAATCCAAATTTCCCGGGTTTACCAGTTGGAGGTATCTCAGGCGGTATAGGAACAACTATCCAAATTGACCAGGTTGGCTATGCTAAAAACTCTTTTTATACCTATCAGCAAGTTTATGGATCTGACGGTAAACCACTTGATGGCGTATTTGTAGATAAAAATGGTGATGGGCAAATTAACAGTTCAGACCTTTCAGTTGGACATAGCCCTGATCCACAAGAATATTATGGAATCAGTTCAGAGTTAAGAGTTAAAAAAATCAGCTTTGGTTTTTCTGCAAGAGCCAATGTGGGCAATTACGTTTATAACAACATTTACTCGGCAACCGGATACAGGAGTAACTTCCTAAACCCAATAAGCTTATTTAATGGTTCAAGTAATGTGCTGCAAACCGGTTTTAGTGGTCTTAATGCTTCAAATGAGTATTTGTCAGACTATTTTGTTCAAAATGCATCCTTCTTCAGAATGGATAACATGCATGTAGGCTATAATTTTGGAAAAGTATTTAAAAATACGGGCGACCTAAGACTTAGCGGAAGTGTTAATAATGTATTTATCATCACCCAATACAAAGGAGTAGATCCTGAAGTAACCAATGGTATTGATAATAATCTTTATCCAAGACCGCGCACCTATATTTTAGGTTTAAATCTTAGCTTATAATATTTGTAATTTATTACGACAATAAATTTAACATGAAAAGAAACTTAACAAAAATAGTTGTGGTAGCAGGCTTATTAGCTGTTAGCATAACATCGTGTAAAAAGAAACTGATACTTTCACCAAATGATGCTGTTACATCACAGCAGGTTTTCAGCACAGCTAACGGTTATACACAAGCGATGGCCAAAGTTTATGGCAGTTTTGCGCTTACAGGAAATGAGGGTCCATCAGGGCAGGGTGATATAGCAGGTATTGACGAAGGTACTTCTGATTTTTTCCGTTTATTTTGGAATGTACAGGAGTTAACTACCGATGAAGCAGTTATTACTTATGGTGACCCGGGAGTACAAGATCTGCACAATATGGTTTGGTCGGAAACAAATGCCATATCACAGGGTTTATACTATCGTTCACTTTATCAAATTACTTTATGTAATAACTTCCTGCAGCAATCAACTCCAGCATTGTTAGCCAGCCGTGGTATAACTGGTAATGATGCCACCAAAATTACTTATTATGCCGCAGAGGCGCGTTTTTTACGCGCCTACCAATACTGGGTTTTGATGGATGTTTTTGGAAATCCACCTTTTGTTACCGATGCTACCAAAATAGGCTCAATTATCCCTAAACAAATTTCAAGAGCTGATCTTTACGCATACATCGTAGGTGAATTAAAAGCTATTGATCCATTAATGGTAAAGCCTAACCAAAATGAATACGGCAGAGCTGATGAGGCGGCTGTATGGGCTTTATTGGCACGCGTTTATTTAAATGCGCAGGTTTACACTGGTACTGCCGATTATACTGATGCTATTACTTATTCAGAAAAAGTAATTAACGCCGGTTATGGATTGATACCTGATTTTACCCAACTAATGCTGGCCGATGATAATTTAAATAGTATTGCCGGTGGTGGTTCAACCGGAGAATTTATTTTTACTATTAACTACGATGGCACAAAAACACAAGGATACGGGGGCTCACAATATTTAACACATGCTCCGGTTGGTGGCTCAATGCCTCCCGCAAAATTTGGTATCAGCAGTGGCTACCAAGGATCAAGAACTACAAGTAATATCATAAATCTTTTCCCGGCACCCGCTACAACTGATACTACAAATTTCCCAAACAATGGCAATGCCGATAAACGCGCAGAGTTTTGGTACCCTGGTCAAAGCCTGGACATTACAAGTGTAACCACATTCTCTAGTGGCATAGGCGTTAATAAGTTTAGAAACGTAACCCGTACGGGCGCACCTGGATCTGATCCAACATTTTGTGATGTTGATTTGCCATTATTCCGTTTACCTGAAATGTATTTGATTTATGCAGAAGCCGTATTACGTGGTGGCACAGGCGGTGATGCAACAACCTCCCTTGGATATATCAATAAATTACGTACAAGAGCCTATGGTGGTAGTGCAGCAGGTAATATCACAGCATCAGATCTTACCACCCAATTTATACTGGATGAGAGAGCCCGTGAGCTATTTTGGGAAGGTTTCAGACGTACTGACCTGATTAGATACGGCTTATTTACCAGTGGATCATATTTGTGGCCATTTAAAGGCGGAGTAGCCAACGGAACAAGTGTTCCTGACTATCGGAATCTATTTCCGCTACCGCAAAGTGACTTATCTGCTAATCCAAATCTTATTCAAAATAAAGGTTATTAATAACCTTAAAATATAAATGATCGCTTACGGTTTAAAGTGAATTAATTAAAGAAAGAAAATGAAAAAAATTCTAACAAAATATTTGGCACTGGGCGGCATTAGCATGCTCATATTGTCAGCTTGTAAGAAGGACGGCAATCTTGTTACATCAAATGGAGGAAAAGCAGGTACGCTTACAGCTTCAACAACAACACTTGTATTAGATAAAACAAAATTAAATGATACAACCGGTGTTATCAATTTTAATTTCACTGCATCAAATTATGGTTATAAAGCTGCAGTTACAAATACATTACAAATTGATTTACCTGGAGATAATTGGAAAAATCCAACATCGGTAACACTTGGTACCAAAGTGTATTCTCAAAACTATTCAACAGCTGCTTTTAATGCACTTTTATTAAAACTGGGTATCCCCGCTGGAACTGTAACCCCTATTCAAGCCAGAATTCAACATTCGATTTCAGCAAGCGTTGCGCCCATTTACTCAAATGTAGTCGATCTGAATGTCACCGCATTTAATTTAACCTCCTGGTTATATGTAGTTGGCGCATTCCAGGGATGGAATGCTTCAGCACCAGATAGTTTGGTTTCTATAACAGGTAATGGTGTTTATGTAGGCATTATCAATTTTACACCTGGTAATAACCAATTTTTAGTGTTACCGCAAAAAGGAAGTTATAATAACAAATATGCCACAAACGATCCTACTGGTTCAACCAGCAGCACTGTTACTCAAAACGCAAATAACAATTTTTATGCACCATCTGCTGCAGGTCAGTATTTAATAACCCTCAATTTAAATACAAACACCATTTCAATTGTTGCGGCAGATTACTACAGCGTTATAGGCGATGCTGCCCTGGGCTGGAGTACTGATGTTCCAATGAAATACGTCAATGACGGAAATCAGAACTGGATGGTTACGTTGTCATTGTCTGCTAGTGGTTCATTTAAAGTAAGACAAGATGATGCATGGGGAAACAGCTGGGGTATTCCTAAATCAGGATCAGCCGGATTCGGAACCGCTGGTGTTTTAAATGATTCAAGTAACAATAATATTTCAATAGCTACCAATGGTACTTACACCGTAACATTTACACAGACACCAAGCGCATTTGGCGGGTCGCCAACCGTTACGGCAACCTATACCGTTACACAATAAAATAATACAGAGAGTTGATTAATTGATAAAGAGAGCCCGTTTGGTTAAAACCAGCGGGCTTCTTTGTTTGATGGCAATAATTTAAAACAAAAAAGCGGCACAATTATATAATTGTGCCGCTTTCAGTTTCAACTGCTATGCAGTAAATTCTTATCTTTTCTTTATATCAACGTATTCACGGTTAATTGCACCGCTATAAATCTGACGTGGACGGCCTATTGGCTCTTTGTTATCTTTCATTTCTTTCCATTGAGCAATCCATCCTGGTAAACGTCCTAATGCAAATAATACAGTAAACATATCAGTTGGGAAACCTAGTGCACGGTAAATAATGCCCGAATAAAAGTCAACATTAGGATATAATTTGCGCTCAACAAAATATGGGTCTTTCAAAGCAACTTCCTCAAGCCTTTTTGCTATTTCAAGTACTTCGTCATTAATACCTAATTTTTCAAGAATATCATCGCAGGCCTTTTTAATGATCTTGGCACGCGGATCAAAGTTTTTATATACGCGATGACCAAATCCCATTAAACGGAACGGATCGTTTTTATCTTTTGCTTTAGCTATCCATTTATCGGTATCGCCGCCATCTTCTTTTATCTGCTCCAGCATTTCAATTACCGCCTGGTTAGCACCGCCATGCAGCGGACCCCAAAGGGCTGAGATACCTGCAGAAACAGATGCGTAAATATTTGATTCGGATGAACCAACTATACGCACTGTAGAAGTAGAGCAATTTTGTTCGTGATCTGCGTGTAAAATAAGCAATGTATTCATTGCACTTACAATAACCGGATCAATTTCTATTTCCTCTGTGCGTTGACCAAAGGTCATATGCAGGAAATTAGTAACATAATCGTATTTATTCTGAGGATAAATAACCGGATGACCTAATGATTTTTTATAGATCCACGAAACCACGGTCGCCATTTTAGCAAGCATTTTAATAATGCTTAAATGCTGCTCCTCATCAGTTTGATGAGATTTTAAAGACTCAGGGTAAAATGCAGACAATGCACAAACCAGCGAAGATAGCTGGCCCATAGGATGTGATTTTGATGGAAAACCGTCAAAAAACTTCTTCATATCCTCATGAACCAATGTATGCCTGGTTATTTCATATTGAAAAGCGGCTAATTGTTGTTCGGTTGGCAATTCGCCATGGATAAGCAGATAGGCAACTTCAATAAAACTCGATTTCTCAGCAAGTACTTCAATTGGGTATCCCCTGTATTTTAGTATACCCAGTTCGCCATCTAAAAAGGTGATAGCACTTTTTGTAGCCCCTGTATTTTTGTAACCAACATCTAATGTTACATAACCTGTTAGATCTCTTAATTTTGAAATATCAATAGCTTTTTCACCTTCAGTACCCTCAATTACGGGCAAGTCATAAATTTTATCGCCAATTTTTAATTGTGCAGTCTCCGACATACGAATATTATTAGATGCAACAAATGTAATTAAATCTGCGTATTAATAGGCCTCTGAATAACTTACTATTTGTAAAATTTTCGTGCAGGTAAAGTTATTATTTGATGAGGACGATTTGGTAATATAATTTAAAAGGTATTTATTTATTGGCTAACAACTAATATTATATCATATATCTTTTAAAAAAACTGTTAAAAACCTAAAAAATATTAATAACGTTTAATAAATGTCTTTCAGAAGTAAGCTTCAATTATTCCTGCAAAATAAAAATACAATTTACCGGTTGCTATTGATCGGATTGTTTATTGCCAGCCCTTCGTTACATTATTTATGTTTCTATAATTCTTTTGATCCGTTGTGGCTGCGAATGATTAATTGCGCCATTTGTGCACTGGCTTTCGCTTTATCATTTCACCCGGTTAAGTCATATTATATTACAGGTCAATATCTTACCATAATTTCATTTTTAATAATAAACAATTGTATCCTGTTAGGTAAAAACGGGTTCGAACATGTGTATTTGTTCAGTGCAATTACCATTTTTATTGCGTTAACTCTTTTTTGTAACAGGCGATGGGAGTTTATTGCCATATGCTCATTGAATATAATAGCCACAATTATTGCATATACTACCGCACCTAAACTTTATATTTCAGTGGTAATTCTGGTTGTATTAATAATTGTTTTTACCATTATTGCCTACGTTTCGTTCCTGGTAATGCTGGCCTATAAGGTAAAGTTTGATAATGCGATCAGTAACGTTGTTGAGCTTAACAAGTCGTTGTTAATAAATGATGAAAGTCTGCGCGAAAAACGTAAAAATTTAAATGCACTTATTAATTCGCTTAACGATGTAATTTTTGAATTTGACGAAAATAAAATTTGTTTAAATGTATGGTTCAGGCATGATGACGGCGGTGTAGTAGATTTTGAAACGTTTATAGGCAAACGGCTAGAAGCACTTTTAGGTGTTGAAGAAGCGATAAAGTTTGACAACGCGCTAGATTATGTAATAGAACACCGGCAACCAACATCACTGGAGTTTTTATCGCCATTTGGTACCGGCCGGTGGTTTATTGGAAAGCTGTCACCTGTTTTTGATCGCAATGGGAATTATACCGGGCGCATATCAACTTCAATGACCGATATTTCTGAACAGAAAAGATATGCCGATGCCTTAAAAGAGAGTGAAGCCTTACTACTTGAAGCCCAGGCAATTGCCAAAACTGCTAACTGGTGGTTTGATTTTCAGTCGAATGAAACGTTTTGGTCAAAAAACATGTACAATATTCTGGAAATTGAAACTGTTGACGAAAGCGTTGATAAGTTCAATTTCCATATGAGCCTTGTTCATCCGTTTGACAGGGAGGGCGCCTATAACTTTCTTACCAATATCCGCACACACGACCTATCCGAACATGTTCATAAAATAATTACCCAAAAAGGCAACCTGAAATATTTCAAATTACTAAAAGGTAATCTTGAATATGATACCGAAGGAAATCCTAAAAGAATTCATGGGATAACACAGGATATTACCGATGTTAAACTATCTGAAAAGACGATTAAGGTAAGTCAGGCCGAACTGCTGGAGGCGCAACTTATTGCAAAAATAGGCAACTGGAAATGGGATGTGATATTAAACAAGCTGGAATGGTCTGATGAAATAAACAACATTTTTGAGGTCTCTACAGAAATCATTGTTGAAACCGACCTTGTAAAAATGATGCTCGAGTATACCCATCCAGGTGACAGAAATGTATTGAAGAGACATTTAAAAAACATCTCAAATGTAAGCCATACTTCCTACGAATACCGGATAGTAACACCAAACGGCAATGTGAAGCATTTAAGCATTATTGTAGGCAAAATAATGCGGCGGGAAGATGGGACTCTTCGTAAGATTATTGGAACCTTGCAAGATATTACTGAACGTAAACAAGCCGAAATCGATTATCAGCGAACGGAAAGTAAATATAAACTTATACTGGAAACTATAAAAATGCCGGCTATGTCGATTGACAGTAAAGGCAATATTAATTTCTGCAATAAATATATGGCCAACCTGCTGGGGTACGAAAAAAATGATCTTTTAGGTTTAAACTGGCTCAATGATTTCGTTACCGAGGATTTTAAAATACTGTTCACCAGTTGGTTCAGGAATAATTCATTCGAATCTCAATTTGTTTATCCTGTAATATGTAATAATGGCGAAAAGCGCATCATCAACTGGCAAAACACTGTTAGTTATGACGAAAATGGCCGGATAAAAGAAGTTACGGGCATAGGCGAAGATATAACCGAGCGCGAAAAAGCCACCAGGGAGTTGATATCAGCAAAAGAAGAAGCAGAACGATCATCAAAATTCAAATCAGAATTCCTGTCTACAATGAGCCATGAGATAAGGACGCCAATGAACGCTGTTATAGGAACCACCAATTTATTATTAATGGAAGATCCTAAACCTGAGCAGCTGGAATATCTGAATACACTCAAATTTTCTGGAGAAAACCTTTTAGCCATTATAAACGACATTTTAGATTACAATAAAATTGAAGCGGGTAAATTGGAGCTTAATAAAATGCCTTTCAATATTTATCAGCTGGTACAGCAAATAAAACAATCTTTTTATCCAAAGGCGTTTGAAAAAGGGTTGCATATTGACTTAGTTATTGATAATACTATCCCTGCCTATTTAAATGGCGACCAGATTCGGCTGGGCCAGGTGTTAAATAATTTAATCAGTAACGCTATTAAGTTTACGCACAGCGGTAAGGTAACTATCAGGCTTGATAAAGAAGTGTTGATAGACAATAACGTTAGTATTAAATTTACAATAACAGACACAGGCATTGGCATTGCTGCCGAAAACCTCGCTATAATATTTGATCCTTTTGAACAGGAAACGCAAATGCCCGATACTAATTATGGCGGTACCGGTTTAGGGCTTGCCATAACAAAACGGCTTGTAGAGCTACATGAAAGCACTATAGCGGTTATAAGTGAACCAGGCCAGGGAACACAATTTACATTTACAATATCGTTTATTATTGCATTACATGAGCAAACAAAAGTCAATCAGTTATTGCCTTCCATGTCCCTTTTAAATACCAACCTATCGGGCATGCGGGTGTTAATTGTTGACGATAACAAAATGAATTTGCTAATTGCATCAAAATTCTTAAAGAAGTGGGAGGCTAAGGTTGATGAGGCCGTTAGCGGCATCCTGGCTATAGAAATGACAGAGAAGAATAATTACGATCTTATATTAATGGATCTGCAAATGCCGGTAATGGATGGCTTTGAAGCAACCATCATCATTAAACAAAGCAATCCTAATATTCCTGTTATTGCTTTAACGGCCGACGCCATGCCCGAAACTTATAATAAAGCTTTTACAGCCGGCATGTGCGATTATTTGACAAAACCTTTTTTACCAACAGTGTTGTTCGAAAAAATAGCCAAATATTATAACCCACCCGTTTCGGTCGAAAATCCGGTAGACTAAGTGTATCTTAATTAGACCGTATAGCTTCAACCGGGTCAAGGCTGGCCGCAAAGTAGGCAGGAATGATCCCAGATATGACGCCAATGGTTATAGAAGTACCTATTCCGATAATAATATTCTTTACATCTAATACCACTTGTATATCGGCAGCTGCTTTAACCAGCGCCGTTGCACCATAAACCATTGCCAAGCCTATTATACCACCCATCAGGCATAAAATAACCGCCTCAATTAAAAACTGCAATAAAATAAAATAGCTTTTTGCCCCCAGTGATTTTTGAATACCGATGATATTGGTACGCTCTTTAACCGACACGAACATAATGTTGGCGATACCAAACCCTCCAACCAAAATAGAGAACAAACCAATTATTAATCCAACGGTATGTAACACACCAAATACAACATCTAATTGGTTGGAGAGTATACTGGTTTTATTTAATGCAAAATTATCGTCTTCTCCGGGTCTTAAACGGCGGATAGATCTCATTAAACCTCTTAACTCACTTTCTACGTCGACATCAGTTATCCCTTCTTTGCCACGCACCACTATTTGTGGGCCATAGTTTTCGTTTTGTATATCGATTACGTTTTTGGCAAAATTAAGTGGCAATAAAATCTCCTTATCGTCAGATATTCCTAAAATATCATTTCCTTCCTTTTTAAAAACACCAATTACAGTAACATAGCGGCCCATTATTTTTAGCTGTTTGCCAACGGCACCCCCATCCGGAAATAAATTTTGAGCTATATCATAACCAATTACCGTTACCGGGCTGCCCGACCTTGATTCCAGATCGGTAAAATACCTGCCATCTTCAAAATCAAAATTCCATGTCTTATCATGATCTTGCGATGCGGCATCAATCTCCGCTCCTTCTACGGTATTACTTTTGTATTTGACAATCCGGTTATCAATACTTATTTCATAGGAAATTGCAAAAGCCGTTTGACTGCGTTTTTGCAGCTCATAAAAGTCTTTCAGTTTAGGCACTGGGCGCTGCATGTATTTCCACCAGGGGTACTCATCTCCTCCACCCCATGGCCATTTCTGAATGTAAATACTATTACTGCCCAGTTTATTTACACTTTGCTGCAGATTATTACGTAAAGTATCAACGGCCGAAAAAACCGATATAATGGTAAATATACCAATAGTTACGCCCAGCAATGACAAAAACGTACGCAGCTTATTTTGACGTAAGGAATCATAGGCAAATAAGAAGCTTTCTCTGAAAAGTTTTAAAAATATCATCTGATTATGATTTCTTTTAGATTACCATCTGCCGACATCCGGGTTGAGGTTACGGAGATTATAATTTTTAGACTACGTTGCGGCATTTAAGTTACATTTATTTTGTTATTTAAAACTATATTTAAAATCAAGTGTTACAATAAACACCCAAATAACCAATTAAGCCCCAGCGCAGAAAAAAATCGGTGAAAATACTAAAAAAAACCTTACATTTGCGCCCTTGAAAATTCATATAATTAAGCATGAAATTATCTCAATTTAAATTCAACCTGCCCGAATCACTTATTGCCCATACACCTGCCAACACACGCGACGAGTCGCGATTAATGGTGCTGCACCGCGATTCGGGTAAAATTGAGCACAAAATATTTAAAGACGTACTGGATTATTTTGATGACCAGGATGTGATGATCCTTAATAACACCAAAGTATTCCCAGCGCGCATGTACGGTAATAAAGAAAAAACCGGCGCTACAATTGAAGTTTTTTTATTAAGAGAATTAAACAAAGAATTAAGATTGTGGGACGTTTTGGTTGATCCTGCACGTAAAATTCGTGTTGGCAACAAACTTTATTTTGGTGATGATGATTTGCTGATTGCCGAAGTTGTTGACAATACCACGTCACGTGGTCGTACTATCCGCTTTTTGTTTGATGGTACTGACGAAGAATTCCGTCGCAATGTGGAGATACTTGGCGAAACACCGCTGCCTAAATACATTAAACGTAAAGCAACTGCAGAAGATAAAGACCGTTATCAAACCATTTTCGCAAAACACGAAGGTGCCGTTGCCGCTCCTACCGCTGGTTTACACTTCAGCCGTGAGCTAATGAAACGCCTTGAACTAAAAGGTGTTGAATTTGCGGAGGTTACGTTGCACGTTGGTCTGGGAACTTTTCGCCCGGTTGAGGTAGAAGATCTCACCAAACACAAAATGGATTCGGAGCAATTTATAATTGAAGAAAAACAAGCTAATATTGTAAATAGAGCCATTGAACGTAAAAAGAGAATTTGTGCAGTTGGTACAACTTCTATGCGTACAATTGAATCGGCTGTATCTGCAAATAAAACTTTAAAATCTGCTAACGATTGGACAAGCAAGTTTATCTTCCCTCCGTATGAATTCAGCATTGCTAACTCAATGATTACTAACTTCCACACACCTGAATCAACTTTATTGATGATGATATGTGCATTTGGTGGATATGAACATGTAATGCATGCTTATGAAGTTGCAGTAAAAGAAAAATACCGCTTTTATAGCTATGGCGACGCCATGCTGATTATCTAATTGATAAGTGAGATTTTATATTTGAGATATGAGGTTAACCTCATATCTCAAATTATTAAATTGATAGTACTAAAATTTTATTGCTCATCAAATGCCCTTGTCAAATCTCACACCCTCTTCCAAGCATCCATTTAATTACGTCATCATTGTTGCCGGTGGTTCAGGTAGCCGGATGCAATCTGCCATTCCCAAACAATTTTTGTTATTGAGTGGCAAACCTGTGTTGATGCGTACCATTGAGGCTTTTTATAATACCGATACAAAGCCCAACGTTATAATTGTGCTTCCAACTGGCTTTCATGATTACTGGAAGCAGGTTTGTGCCGACTACCGTTTCAGTATCCCGCATCAGTTGGTGAGTGGCGGTGAAACCAGGTTTCACTCGGTTAAAAATGGATTAGATTTGATTCCTGACGACAAAAACTCATTAATAGCAGTGCATGACGCTGTAAGGCCTCTTACCAGCAAAAACATCATTGATAACTCCTATAATCACGCGGCAGAATTTGGAAATGCCGTAGTCGCTGTTAAAAGCCGCGATTCCGTGAGGCAATTAAAAGATGGTGTTTCGGTATGTTTAATACGCGATGAGATTTACCTGGTACAAACGCCGCAAACATTCCAATCGACCCAAATAAAAAAGGCATATCTGCTACCTTATGATGCGAAATTCACGGATGACGCCAGCGTTGTGGAAGAAATTGGTGAAAAAATCAATCTGGTTACCGGCGATTACCGTAACATCAAAATAACCTTTCCTGAAGATATAGCAATTGCAGAATTGCTAATAAAAAGTTCATAGTATATGGTTCATAGCTCACGGTAATTTACACCATCACCTATGAACCAATTACCACGAACTAAATGGATTTATGCCCTTCTGATGATGCCCAAAAGCAAAGCTATTACGGCAATTACCAAAAGGATGTGAATCAGGCCGCCGCCAACAGGGTAAACAAATGCTCCAAATATCCATCCTATTACAAGGATTACGGCTATTAAATAAAGTAAGCTTCTCATTTTTGTAAAGTTTTAGTTGATAATAATTTATGGTATCATATCTAAAACCATTCCAAAAAGGAGTGCCAACAAAAAAACCCTGTTTAAACAGGGTTTTTAATATTTGTTATAATTTTAGTATTCGTCTTCGTTAAAAAAGAAGTCGTCTTTTGTAGGGTAATCAGGCCATATTTCTTCAATGTTCTCGTATGGCTCACCATCATCTTCCAATGCCTGTAAGTTTTCTATAACTTCAACAGGCGCTCCGGAGCGGATGGCATAATCAATCAATTCATCTTTTGTTGCTGGCCAGGGTGCATCTTCTAGGTGTGATGCCAGTTCAAGTGTCCAATACATATTCTATTATTTATTTTATCTCGGTAAATATACTTTTTCGCAAAAGTATAATATTTTTAATTTGATTATCAATATTTTTTTTGATTTCTTTCAAATACGCGGTATCCATTGGTTTTCAGCTATATTCTGTTCATGGGCAACCTTTCTGGCCAAAGTAAACAGGTAATCACTTAGCCTGTTTAAATAAATAGTCACCTTCTCATCAACAAAACTTTCTTCGGCAAGCTGTACAGTTATTCTTTCGGCTCTCCGGCATATGCATCGTGCAATATGGCAATAAGAAATGGTATTACTGCCTCCTGGCAAAATAAAATGACGTAAGGCTGGCAGCTTTTCATTTGCTGCGTCCATTTCTTTTTCAAGAAGCTCTATATCAGTTAGATGAAGATCAGGAATAATCATTTTTGACTTTTCGGGATCAGCCGCTAACGACGAGCCTATAGTAAATAACCTGTCTTGTATCTGCTTTAGTATGTCTTTATCGTGTTGTGTAATATCCTGATCAGCAATTAACCCCATGTATGAGTTTAACTCATCAACAGTACCATAACTTTCAATGCGAATGTGATATTTTACTACCCGCGTGCCACCAATTAATGATGTAACTCCCTTATCGCCTGTTTTGGTATATATTTTCATTTTATTTGTAACGATCCCGAATTTATTGTTTTGGTTTGAGATTTAACCCACTAAAAGCAGATTTATTATTTATGCTCACCTAGTTTTAATCATAAACAGTAAGCCTGTTTTAATGTTATTATTTTTGTTGAGAATGTTAACTTAGTAAATCAATGAAAAACTACCTATTACAGAGCCGCACCTATGTTATTATGCTAAGCTTTTTTTTGCTGTTAAGCTTAAATTGCAGCAGCAGCAGTAACAAACCACCCGCTCAAAAGACAGAGATATCTGCTTTTTTAACCGAAAAAGTTTTTAATGATCTTTTCCCATTACGAGACAAGTTTTATACTTATGCCTCATTTATAAAAGCAGCAAAAGATCTGGGCCTGGTAAAAGTAAAAGTTGTTAGGCGGGCGGTATCTGTATATCAATTTACCCGCACAGATAAAGGTACCGGAAAAACTACTGTTGTACGCCAGGATGAAGACTGGAACGAAGACTGGGCGAAAAAAAAGCCAGATAGCTCATATGTAATTGACTATGGCAATTTCTGCTCTGAAAAAGATTTGCAGACCAACAAAAAAGAGCTGGCCGCCTTTTTTGCAAATATTGCCCATGAAACCCGTCATGGCGAAGATGGGAAATACAACGATGGGCTGATGTTTATTCACGAGAATAATACTTCTTTACCTTATATTGCCCCTAACGACGTTTACCCGGCAGTCACCGGCAAAAAGTATTATGGCCGCGGACCAATGCAGCTAAGTTACAACGGCAACTATGGTTATGCTTCTGATTGTATTTTTGGAAACAAAGCCGTGCTGTTGAACAACCCAGGCTTGGTAGAAACGGATCCGGTTGTGGCTTTTAAAACCGCCATTTATTTTTGGATGACCCCGCAAACGCATAAACCTTCGGCCCATGACGTAATGATTGGCAAATGGGTTCCCAACACTACAGATAAGGCCGCAGGGCGCACGCCCGGCTTCGGGATGACCATTAACATCATCAACGGGCAGGTAGAGTGTGGCAAAGGCGAAAACATGTACAGCATGAATAACCGGATTGCCTTTTATCAATATTTCCTGAAAAAGCTAGGCACAAGTGATCCTAATTGTGCTTGCTCTTGCGGAGGCATGAAATCATATTGATATGCATCCACGCTATTTGCATATTGGCGGCAATTAAGTATTTTTATCGGTTATGAATAATTTCCCATTTGATACTTTAGGACTGTGTACCGAAGAAATAGATCGCTTTCACGATACTTATAAAGCGCTTAAAGCAAAGTATCCGATTGAGACTACCGGAACAATAGATTTTCATCTGGAGCAGTTTGAGATATTTAATAATTATGTCGATGTTAATCTGCGAGACTCATTTACGATCAAACATCAACATAATGATAGCTACCTGTTCTTTCTGGAAACGCAATCAAAGAATTTTGAAAAGGGAAGCGTAGCCGGATGTATGGAATATCAAACCTGGGCATTGGCTTATCTGAAACATGATTTTGGCCGGGTATTAATCCGTCGCGAAACATTAGCCGATAAACTTATCGAGTTGGTACACCCCGTTGAGCTGGATTTTGAGGAAGACAAACCTTTTAGCGATACTTTTTATGTTTTAACAAATGATCGCACAAAAGCTACCCGCGCTATAGACCGCAACTTCAGAAATGCAGTAATGGATGTACGGGAAGATGATTTTATAATTGAAATTGTTGAGCATACCCTGGTAATAGGCGACCGTAAACCTATATCACCCGAAAGAGCTGTATTCCTTGCAGAATTTGTAACGCGCGTGTGCAATACATGTAGTTGATTTCTATTTTCTGATTCCTTTGCTTATTCTGGGTATAATTCTATCTTAGAGCTGTCAACATCAACTCATCACTATTGATACCTAAACACACATCATGAAAAAAATAACCAAAGAAGAATTGAAAAACGTTAAAGGCGGATTACAAACCCCTCCTGCAGGGTGCTCTTGCTTTGTCCCTAATGATAATTTGCCAGAGGAAGGACTAAACCCTTTTTGTTCTTTTGGAGATAATCCGGAATTGTACTGCGCTGCCGGCGAGCTTCTGGGCTGTTGCTAAAGAAAGTTCACAGCGTTCATTTTTGAACACGTGAACGCTGTGAACACTATAAAATAGATTAATTCTTAAATTCAGGAATACCTTCCCGCGCAACTTTTTGAATATTGGTATTGGGATAATCATTTTCAACCAAACCATCGCGCATGCGTACAATACGGTGGGCATGTAAAGCAATATCTTCTTCGTGAGTAACTAAAATAATGGTATTTCCCCTGGCGTGAATATCTTCTACCAAACCCATTATTTCAATAGATGTTTTGGTGTCCAGGTTACCGGTAGGCTCATCCGCCAGAATAATTGACGGGTTATTAATTAGTGCGCGGGCCACAGCCACACGCTGACGCTGACCACCAGAAAGTTCATTGGGCTTATGATCTATACGATTACCAAGGCCTACGTTTTGTAAGCTGGTTTTTGCCCGTTCTATTCTTTTTTCTTTACTTATGCCCGCATAAATAAGTGGCAGGGCGACGTTATCTAATGCGGTATTACGAGGTAATAAATTAAACGTTTGAAAAACGAAACCAATTTCTGTATTTCTGACTTCGGCGAGCTCATTATCTGTCATATGGCTTACATTAATGCCATTTAAAATATATTCGCCTTTTGAAGGTGTATCCAAACAGCCCAAAATATTCATCAGTGTAGATTTGCCGGAGCCTGATGGGCCCATCAACGCCACAAATTCACCCTTGTTAATAGTTAACGATACAGACTTAAGGGCGTGAATAACTTCCGTCCCTATTACATATTTTCGTCCAATATCTCTTAAGGTAATTAGTGGCTCCATTTTTTTTCTTGTTTTGACTGCAGTACTAAGTACTTTGTTACAGCATTTTTTAAAAAAGCAAAGTAGTAGAAAAGCCTGAAAGACTGCTCTACCCTATAACCTTTGGCACTAAAAAGAAATCTTTATCGTGCTTAGGTGCATTTTGTAAAGCCTCTTCGTGTGTAATTTCCTGTTTAACTACATCTTCCCTAAAGCCATTTACCTCGTTGGTCATATAAATCAGCGGTTCAATGCCGGCGGTATCAATCTCATTTAATTTGTCCATAAACCCGAGGATCTTGTTCATATCAACAATCATTTCCTCCTTCTCATCTCCTGTTAGCTCAAGTCTTGCCAGGTGGGCTATTTTGTCAACGGTTTCCTCGTCAATGGTCATGTTAATTCTATTTTATGTTTTATAATATCATGCACCTCATCGCGCAGCGTATCAGCATCATCCAATGTTAAATGCGCTGTTTCAATGGGTTTGTGTACAAATATATTACAAATGCCCGGTCTGCTGCCATATTCGCTGCCCGTATTCCAAAAAACTTTCCAGGTATCGAGCGATGTTATGGGCAATATCGGTATTTTCAGCTCAATTGCCAGCCTGAACGCCCCGTTTTTAAATGAATGCAAACTGGGTGGATAATCAGACGGAATAGTAGCTTCCGGGAAAATTACCACGTTTACTCCATCTTTTAATCGCTCAGCAGCCGTTTTAAATGCCCTAAACGATGAAATTTTACTATCGCGGTTCACAGTGATATCTATCGTTCTGAAAAAAAAGCCCAAAACCATATTGCTTAATAATTCCTCCTTTCCAATAAAACAATGGTTGTTTTTTGCTGTGATACTAATAGCTGATACATCCAGATTGGAAGTATGATTCCCTATAATGATATAGGTGCGACTCCAGTCAATTTTTTCTTCATGCTTTACGTTGAAAAACATACCCGAAATAGTGGTACTGAGCCTGATAATCAACCTTCTGAATCCATTAATATATTTGTATCGTTGCTTTTTTCGGGACAGGAAATATAATATGGGCCATACCAAAATAAAAAAGAAAGCTACACTATACCGGTAAAAATAAGTGTGTAATCTTTTTAGGGGGATTTTCATGTTCACCAAAAATAAAAAAATCCTTATTTTTTCAAACAGGCATTACCACAATAATTTTGCATAATTATAAAAGCACCACTTCGGGCTGTGTGGCAGTTATTTTCCTATTGATGATATTATAAACTTCATCGCGCAGCGTATCCGCGTCTTCAGGTGCCATATGAGCGGTATCTATTGGCTTATGCACATAAAATTTGCAGATGCCCGGCCTGGTACCATACTTTGTACCATCGTCCCAAAGCATTTTCCACGTATTGGCTGATGAAACCGGGATAATAGGTATCTTCAAATCAATAGCCAGTCGGAAAGGCCCGTTCTTAAATTCATGTAATACTGGGGGATACTCATCATCAATCTTCCCCTCTGGGAAAATGATTAATGATATACCATTTTTCAGTCTTTCTCCAGCCTCCTTAAATGCCCTGTACGACGACATTTTACTATCTCTATTTACCGGTATATCAACCGACTTGAAGAACAAACCTGTAACCAGGCCATCTTTTAGTTCCTCTTTACCCAAAAAGCTGCAATTACTGTTTACCAATACACACATGGCTGCAATATCAAGGTTAGATGTATGATTGGGACAAATGATATAAGTTTTGCTCCAGTCAATTGGCTTCTCATATTCGTATTTAAAGAAAAAGCCTACAAAAGCCGAACTTAAAAATCCCCAAACGCGCCGCAAGGCATTCATGCCTCTGTAACGCGATGGTTTGCGGGATAAATAGTAAAATAGCGGCCAAAATAAAAAATAGGTAAGGGCTACACTAACAACGTATAAGTAAACGTGTACTTTCTTTAATAGCATTTTCATTTCCATCAAAAATATAAAAATTACTTACTTTCGCCCCATGGAAACTGTTGTTAGTGGTATCCGTTCAACCGGGAACTTACATTTAGGAAATTACTACGGAGCTATACAGAACTTCGTAAAAATGCAGCATGAATATAACTGCTATTTTTTTATTGCTGATCTGCATTCGTTAACTACCCACCCTACCCCTGCCGATTTGCATGGCAATGTTAAGCAGGTACTGGTAGAATATTTGGCTGCCGGTATTGACCCAGAAACGGCTACTATTTATATCCAGTCGGATGTTCCGGAAGTTGCCGAGCTATATCTTTATTTAAATATGAACGCCTATTTAGGTGAATTGGAACGTGCTACATCGTTTAAAGATAAAGTACGTGCAAGCCCAGACAACGTTAACGCCGGTTTACTTACCTATCCTGTATTAATGGCTGCTGATATTATTATTCACAAAGCAACCAAGGTGCCTGTGGGTAAGGACCAGGAACAGCATCTGGAAATGGCCCGCACATTTGCTAACCGCTTTAACAGGTTATATAATAAAGAATATTTCCCGGAGCCATTTGCTTTCAACTTTAGCGATAACCTGGTAAAAATTCCGGGATTGGATGGTAAAGGTAAGATGGGTAAATCAGAAGGCGAAGGCAATGCGGTTTATTTATCCGATTCGCCCGAGGTTATCCGTAAAAAAGTAATGCGCGCCGTTTCAGACAGCGGCCCTACTACCGAATACTCTGAAAAACCGGTTGAAATTCAAAACCTGTTCGATATTATAAAAGTGGTTTCATCTGCCGATACTTACGAGCATTTTGATAACTTGTACAACACCTGCCAGATTCGTTATGGTGATTTGAAAAAACAACTGGCCGAAGATATCATCATCGCCACAGCACCCATTCGCGAAAAGATAAATGATATAGCTAATGACACCCTTTATTTACGCCAGGTAGCCCGTCATGGTGCTATTAAAGCAAGAGAAAGCGCGTCAAAAACTATTCGCGAGGTAAGAGAAATTATCGGTTTTAAAAGTTTTTAAGTAGTAATAAGTCTGAACCGGAATTCGCAGAATTTATGAATTTATAGAATTGAACCTGTCATATTTAAGGGGTGGGAAAACAAACGAAATGAAAAAGAAATCTATCCATTGAAAATTCAACTAATTCTGTAAATTCGAAAAATTGAGGTTCAGACAAATACTTAAACATGCACATAGCTATTGTAGGAAACATAGGCGCCGGTAAAACCACCCTCACCGAGTTATTGGCCAAAAATTATGGTTGGGACCCTTTGTATGAGGCGGTAGATAATAACCCGTATCTGGAAGATTTTTATAGCGATATGAAACGCTGGAGCTTTAACCTGCAGATCTATTTCTTAAATACCCGGTACCGCCAGATCATCGAAATTCAGAAAAGCGGACAGGACATCATACAGGACAGGACGATTTATGAAGATGCTTACATCTTTGCCGAGAACCTGCATGATATGGGTTTAATGACCACCCGCGATTATGAGAACTACCAGGCTATGTTTGATAACATTACCGAGTTTATAAAACCGCCCGATCTTTTAATTTACCTTAAAGCTTCTGTCCCTACCCTGGTAAACAATATACAGCGCCGTGGCCGCGAATATGAGTCAGGCATCAGGTTGGATTACCTTTCCAAGCTGAACGAAAAGTACGATAAGTGGATAAAAGGTTATAAGCTTGGTAAACTGTTGATCATCGACAAAGACAATATTGATTTTGCCAACAATACCGAAGACCTGGCCACCATTGTACAAATGATTGAGCGCGAAATACATGGGTTATTTTAATTTTTAGCATTACGATTTATGATTTACGATTGATTAATTATTTGCAATCGTAAATCGTAAATCTAAAATCGTAAGTAATGAACATTCTCGGAATAATCCCTGCCCGCTATGCATCTACCCGTTTTCCGGGTAAACCATTGGTAGATATTGCAGGCAAAAGCATGATTCAGCGCGTTTATGAGCAGGCAAAAAAGTGCGTCGATTTAACAGAAGTGATTGTTGCCACCGATGATGAACGGATTTACAAACACGTACATGATTTTGGCGGATCGGCCATCATTACCTCGCCCGATCATCAAAGCGGAACCGACCGTTGCGCGGAAGTTGCTGTAAAACACCCACAATACGATGTAATTATTAATATCCAAGGAGATGAACCATATATTAACCCGGAACAGATCAGCAAATTAGCTTCCTGTTTTCAAAACTCCGATACACAAATAGCTTCCCTGGTAAAAAAAGTAAACACCGAACAGGAATTATTTAATATCAATTCGCCCAAGGTGGTGATTAATAAATTTTCGGAGGCTGTTTATTTTTCGCGCTCACCACTGCCACACATCCGCGGGCAAGCGCAAAGTGAATGGTTAAAACATTATACTTATTTTAAACACATTGGTATTTACGGCTATCGTGCTGATATTTTGCAACAAATTACCAAATTACCCGTATCAGCTCTCGAAAAAGCTGAAAGCCTGGAACAATTGCGTTGGATTGAAAACGGCTATCGTATAAAAGTAGCCGAAACCGAACTGGAAACTTATGCAATAGATACTCCGGAGGATCTTATCAATTTGATTAAATAAAATTATCCCCTAATAATTTAGAACCTTATTTAAACCTACATCATGAAACCCTTAATCACAAAAACGCTTATTTTAATGGCGGTAACTTTATTTGCGTTTACTGCCAAAGCTCAACAAGAAGACTATGTTATCACAACTAATGGAGATTCAATAAAATGTAAAGTCATTATCCCTTTTATAGGCTCACCTAAGTATAAGGTTGAAGGCACCACCGGATCTAAAAAAATTAAAATTACCGAAGTAAAAGAATACTCAATAACGCGCGACAATCAAACCTTCAGAGCTGTAGTAATCAAAAATGCCGGCGCCCTTTTCCCTAAAAAACCAGTGTTTATGACGGTTATAGAAAAAGGTAAAATAAATTTGTACGAAATGATCTATACCACAACAGGTGCCAATGGAGTAAGCACTTCTACAAAGGTATGGTACGTTAGCAAGAACACGGACACAGTAAGTGAGTTAAAAACCACAAGTATTTTTTCTATGGACTCTAAAAAAGACCGGAAAGACAATTTCGCGGATCTGATAAAGGATAATAAAGAAGTTTCAGATAAATATCTATCAGAAAAAAAATTCAGCTTTGATGCCATCCAAAAGCTGGTGTATTTGTATAATACAACGGGCATGCCTTATAAAGATCCCGCCGTTGATATATCTGTTAAAAAAGACACGGCTAATAATTCCAATAAGAACTGATCGAATCATCAGATTAAAAATATAATTAATCCATTTCTATTAGAAATGCAGCCCCTGCAGAGCGGCATTGCCATGTTGATAGTTTTTTACCAAAAGTCCTCTCGACACCATCAATCACTTTTAGATAAGAGCCCGTTTTCAACATTTAAAACTTCTTTACACTAAGTGCTGAAATTTTTCCTACTTTTGTATCCCGTACACAAACAATTTGTTTCGGCATAAATCCGGATCAAATCAGCAAAAAATCATGACTAAATATATATTTGTTACGGGCGGCGTTACTTCGTCGTTAGGGAAAGGCATTATATCTGCCTCGCTTGCAAAGCTCCTTCAATCGCGCGGCTATCGCGTTACTATCCAAAAATTCGACCCCTATATCAATATCGATCCGGGAACTTTAAACCCCTACGAACACGGTGAATGCTACGTTACCGAAGATGGTGCCGAAACAGATCTGGACCTTGGTCATTATGAGCGTTTTTTAAATACCCCTACTTCAAAAGCCAACAACATTACTACCGGTCGTATTTACCAAAATGTAATTAATAAAGAACGTGAAGGTGCTTTTTTAGGTAAAACTGTACAGGTAGTACCACATATAACTGATGAGATAAAAAGAAATATCCGCATCCTTGGCGAAAGCGGCGACTATGACATCGTAATAACCGAATTAGGCGGTACCGTAGGTGATATTGAGTCATTACCATACATTGAAGCTGTACGTCAGTTCAGATGGGAAAACGGATCAGGCAATTCATTGGTTATTCACTTAACGCTTATTCCTTTTCTTGCTGCTGCTGGCGAGCTTAAAACAAAACCGACTCAGCACTCTGTTAAAATGCTGTTGGAATACGGTATCCAGCCTGATATCCTGGTTTGCCGTACCGAGCACCATCTTACCATGGATATCCGCAAAAAAATAGCCTTATTTTGTAACGTTAACATCAATGCGGTTATCGAATCAATTGACGCATCAACCATTTATGATGTGCCTTTGCTGATGTTGAAAGAACAATTGGACAAAACCGTATTAACCAAATTAAAACTGCCTCATAAAATTGATCCGGCTCTTGAAAACTGGAAAGACTTTTTGGGCCGCTTAAAAAACCCTACTTCCGAAGTAAAAATTGGCTTGGTAGGCAAATATGTGGAGCTGCCGGATGCTTACAAATCCATCAGCGAATCATTTATTCATGCCGGTGCCAAAAACGAATGTAAGGTACATGTGGAATATATCCCATCAGAACAATTAACGCCCGAAAATGCCGTTGAGAAATTAAAAGGCTTACATGGTGTTTTAGTAGCACCGGGCTTTGGTGAGCGTGGTTTTGAAGGCAAAATTGAGGCTATTCGTTACGTGCGCGAAAATAATATTCCGTTTTTCGGGATTTGTTTAGGCATGCAATGTGCGGTAGTTGAGTTTGCCCGTAACGTTTTGAGTCTTAAAGACGCCAGCAGTACCGAAATGAATCCTGATACCCCTCACCCGGTAATTGGAATGATGGAAGAGCAGAAGAAAATTGTACTTAAAGGTGGCACCATGCGATTAGGCGCTTACCCATGCGATTTGAAAAAAGGCAGCAAGGCAGCCAATTTTTATGGAAAAACCCATATATCCGAGCGCCACAGACATCGTTATGAGTTTAACAATGACTATTTAAAAGACTATGAAAATGCCGGATTAACCCCAACAGGTATTAACCCGGAAAATAACCTGGTAGAGATTGTGGAGCTTAAAAATCACCCATTTTTTGTGGGCGCACAGTTCCATCCCGAATTAAAATCAACAGTTGCAAATCCGCACCCACTTTTTATTAACTTTGTCGCCGCTTCGATGGCTTATGCCCGTAAGAAATAGGTAATTGTACTACACACAGAAATGGATAAAAATACGTTCACAGGATTATTCCTGATCATGATTATAATGGGTGTCTCCATTTATTTCATGAAACCGTCAGATGCTGACTTAAAAAAAGAAAGACTTAAAGCACACGCCGATTCGGTAAAAAGAGGTCAGCTGCCAAAATCAACCGCAGCTACTGTAAAATTTACAGATTCAACAAAAGCTACAGCCACCAAACAAGTGGATTCGGCAGTTTTAAAAACACCTTTTGGTGCAGCAACAGTTGGTACTAATCAACTGGTAACACTCGAAAATAAAGACATCATTGTAAAACTTACCACACACGGCGGTAGGGTCTATTCTGTTGAGCTAAAGGATTACAAAACATTCGACAAAAAGCCACTTGTCCTTTTTGATGGCGACAAGAATCAGTTTGGATTGAACTTTACTGCCGGTAATAACAGCATCAACACTAATAAGCTGTACTTTACGCCAAGTGCTACCTCGCTTACTGTAACCGGCGCCGATTCGAGCACCATTACTATGCGTTTGAGTTATAGCGCTACTCAGTATATCGACTACATCTATTCGTTAAAAGGCACTGGCTACAAACTTGGTTTAACTATTAAGCCAACCGGCCTTGATCAGGTAATTGCCAATACCAGCTCCATCAATATCAACTGGGCAGCAAGCGTACGCAAGCAGGAAAAAGATATGGAGCAGGAACGTCGTTATTCTTATGTTTCATACAATAATACCGATGGCGAAAATGACTACCTGAGCCAAAGCAAGGATGATCAGAAAGAAATCACCGACAAAAAGCTGCAATGGATATCATTCAAGGCACACTTTTTCTCCAGTGTTATTATAGCCGATAAAGGTTTCGATAAATCCAGCCTGGCAGAAAGCATGGATGTTACCGACACTACCGATAGCAAGCAAATGAGTGCCAACCTGGTATTATCACGCAGCACCGCAGGTACATTCCCTTTACTGTTTTATTTTGGCCCGAATCGTTACTCCACTTTAAAAGATCAGGGCTATGCGCTTGAAAAACAAGTTGACCTAGGCTGGGGACCGTTAAAGTATATTAATCGCTTTGCGGTATTACCGGTATTTAATATCCTCAAAAAATTTAACTGGAACTATGGCTTAATCATTTTAGCGTTAACCATTATCCTTAAGTTGGTTTTATCGCCGCTTACTTACAAATCATACCTTTCAATGGCTAAAATGCGCGTGCTGAAGCCGGAGATGGATGAAATTAAGACTAAAGTAGGTGAAGATAATCCAACGCTTTTACAGCAGGAATATTTAAAGCTGTACAAAAAAGCTGGTGTTAATCCTTTAGGTGGATGTTTGCCTTTGTTAATACAGATGCCCATTGTAATTGCATTCTTCCGTTTCTTCCCAAGTTTGTTTGAGCTGCGCGGACAAAGCTTTTTATGGATGCATGATTTATCAACTTACGATGCAATCATCACCTTCCCAAGCATTCCTTTTATTGGTAACCACTTAAGTTTAATGTGTGTACTGATGACTATTTCAACGCTGATTTACACCTATTTCAATAATCAGATTTCGGGTGCTACAGGGCAAATGAAGTATATCGGTTACATTACGCCTATTATATTCCTGGGCGCATTGAATGGTTACCCGGCAGGCTTGAACTACTACTACTTCCTGGCTAACATGATGACTTTCTTGCAGCAATACATTATCCGTTTAATGGTTGATGATAAAAAGATCCATGCCCAGATTCAGGAAAACAAAAAGAAACCTGATGAAAAGAAAAAAACCGGTGGTTTCCAGGCACGTATGGAAGAAATGATGCGTCAAAAGCAGCAATTACCTGCCGCACCAAACACGCCTAAAAAGAAATAATTAAAAGATACAGCAAAATATGCAAGCCCGGCAGAATTGATCTGCCGGGCTTTTTTGTGGAAATTATTCTCCGTAACTTTATTACTTAAATTCTTTCGGGCTTTCTTTAAATAAAACTAATAATATTAGCAAAAACTTATTACATTTACGTCGATGTATGCAATTGTTGATATTGAGACCACGGGAGGGCATGCCAGCGCCAACGGCATTACCGAAATAGCTATTTGCATACATAATGGTAAAAAGGTAACGGAGCGTTATTCAACCCTGATCAACCCCGAAAGAGATATCCCGATATACATAAGTGCTTTAACGGGCATTACCAATGAAATGGTAGAAAAAGCACCGCCGTTTGAAGATGTGGCGCATGATATTTACCACCTGCTCAACAACAAGATATTTGTTGCCCATAATGTAAATTTCGATTACTCCTTTGTCCGCCATCATTTATCGGCAGCTGGCTACGAATTGCAAACCAAAAAGCTATGCACCGTAAGACTGGGACGAAAAATTATACCGGGACTACCCTCCTATGGGCTTGGTAAACTTTGCAGGCATTTAGGTATTGAAAATGAAAGCCGCCACCGCGCCGCTGGTGATGCGGAAGCTACCTCGACACTATTTTCATTGTTGCTAAAAAGTGACACCCAAAATCACATCGCTCAAGCTTTAAAAATAAATTCAAAAGAGCAAGTGTTGCCGGCCAATTTACCTAAAAAGGATGTAGAGGTTTTGCCATCATCTCCAGGAGTATACTATTTTCATGATGACAAAGGGAAAGTGATTTATGTAGGCAAAGCAAAAAACTTAAAGAAACGGGTATGCAGCCACTTCGCAGGAAATAATCCAGGTCCGCAACGACAGGAGTTTTTAAGAAACATTCATCATATAAGCCACCAGCTTTGCGGAACTGAACTGATAGCCCTGATACTGGAGGCTGTTGAAATAAAGCGCTTATGGCCAAAATACAACCGCTCGCTAAAACGGTTTGAGCAGGCTTATAGTTTATATGCATTTGAAGACCAACGCGGGTACATGCGCCTGGCCGTTGATAAACATCGCAAAATGACCGGCGCCATTTACAGTTGCAATACTTTATTTGAGGGGCGTTCACTGCTGCTAAAGCTGATTGAAAACTTTGATCTTTGTCCAAAATTTTGTTTTATTCAAAATAATAATGGCCCCTGTGCAAGTAAAAATGGCGAAACCTGCGCGTGTAGCGGGTGTCAATCCCCCGAAGAGTATAATCAAAAAGTAGAGCTTGCCATAAATGAATTAAACGAAGGATTCCCAACGTTTGCTATAAGAGATGCCGGCCGCACCGATGACGAGCACAGTTGTTTATTAATTGAAAAAGGAAGATTTTATGGAATGGGCTATATCTCCCATTATTTTAATGTAGATAATTTAACGCAGCTCAAAAATCATCTTACCCCCTATCCCGGAAATGATTATATAAGAACGATAGTTGCGGGCTATGCCAGTAAATTTCCGGAGCGCAAGGTGGTGTTTGGATGAGTTCGCTAAGAAAAACATGCTCCAAGAAAAAACTTACGAAGTTTTAAAAACTTCGTAAGTTTAATTTCTTAAATAATTCCTGCTTTTTCCAACTCTAATTGCATTTCCTGTTGAATCTTTAATGCTTCTGCCCTTGCGGCATCGGCAAAGTCACGACCATTAGAGGCATAATTAATAGATCTGGAGGCATTTACCAGTAATCCGCACTCCTTTGTCATTCCGTACTGACAAACATCCTTCAGGCTACCTCCCTGTGCTCCTACGCCGGGAACAAGCAAAAAGTTATTGGGAGCAATTTTTCTGATATTGACGAATTCGGTGCTTTTGGTAGCGCCTACAACAAACATCATCCGATCATCATCTGCCCAGGTGTTCGCTTTTTTAATTACTGTTTCATATAGCGGTCCGTTTTCGGTAGTGAGATACTGAAAATCTTTACTCCCTGTAGATGAGGTTAAAGCGAGTAGAACCACCCATTTGCCCGGATATGAAAGATAAGACGTAACTGTATCGCTACCCATATAAGGAGAAACGGTTATGGCATCAAAACTCATCCCGGCTGCACTTTCGTCAAAAAAAGCCCTGGCATACATATCAGATGTGTTACCTATATCCCCCCGCTTGGCATCTATTATATTTAAACATTCTTTGGGCAGGTGTTTCCAGGTATCAATTAAACTTTGCCAGCCTTTAATCCCTCTGCTTTCGTAGAATGCTGCGTTGGGTTTGTAGCTTACGCATAAATCACGCGTGGCATCAATTATCTGTTTATTAAATTCAAATACCGGATCGGGGTATTCTTTTAAAAACGAAGGTATTTTTTCAATATCCGGATCCAGGCCTACACATAAGAATGATTTTTTTTGTTTTATTTGAGTTATAAGTTGCTGGCGGGAAATCATGAAAAGAGATTTTATTTAACGATACAAAAAAACTAAAAATAAACTTAACCGTTGTCTCCCCAAAGGTTATTTTTTTAAATAATTTGTATTTATAAATTAATTGATTAAAATTGCAATGTTTTCCATTGAATTTTTCTTGCACCAAAGAAACAATTTAAAAACTCCAGGTTATTTTATTAATTATTTGCGTGGGTTTACAGGTTGCATAAACAAGTTGCAAAACAAATTTCTTTCATACAAAACATCTCCATGTTTACGTTATAAATTGGATTTGCTTACTAAATAAATTCAGTGCCATTGTGCAAACAGCTTTACTGACGATATAGTCTCATAGCACCGTTGAAAAATAAAAAAATCACAAAAAATATTCAATTTAAAATCCTTTTGAAATATTAATTCATAACATGTTTAATACAAACGAATTGAACGACAAACTCGTTTCAGAGTTGCGCGACATTGCCAGAAATTTAGGTATTGCTGAATCTGACGAGCTTAGAAAGGCTCAATTAATTACCCGCATTGTTGAGCAGGAGCAGTTGATTGAAGCTGCAAGAACGCAACAACAAACAGTTAACAGCAATTACACTGCTGTTACTGAAAAAACAGAAGCCGAGCCGGCTGACAAAATCCGAAAAAGAGCCCGCACCATAAAAAGTACTACCAAACCACGTGTAGAAGTTCCTTTAGACGATACCAATTTATTTGATATTCCTGATGATGAACCTGCCAACGATGATGAAGAAGGTGAAGTTGCTGTAGTAGCAGAAACAGAGGGAGATGACTCGATTGTACAAGCAAGAGAAAATAGCCCTAAAAACGAGGAGCAGGCTGTAGAAGCGCGCCCGCAAAAGTTCGAACGCAGAGTTAACCAGGGTAGTCAGCAAAAAAGCCAGGAACCTGCAATAAATCTTGATTTTGATAATGTAATAGTGAACGAGGGTGTTTTGGAAATTATGCCTGATGGGTATGGTTTCTTGCGCTCATCTGATTATAACTACTTGACATCTCCTGATGATATTTATGTATCACAGTCACAGATCAAACTTTTTGGTCTTAAAACAGGCGATACCGTTCGCGGAAGCATCAGGCCACCAAAAGAGGGTGAAAAATATTTCCCATTAGTGCGTGTAGAAGCCATCAATGGCCGTATACCTGCCGAAGTGCGTGATCGCGTTCCGTTTGATCACTTAACTCCTCTATTCCCATCCGAAAAATTAAGTTTGTTTACTGATGCTGGCAACTATTCAACCCGTATCATGGACTTATTTTCGCCTATCGGGAAAGGACAGCGTGGTTTAATTGTGGCACAGCCTAAAACAGGTAAAACCATGCTTTTAAAGGATGTAGCTAATGCTATCGCCAAAAATCATCCGGAAGTTTACCTTATCATTTTACTGATTGACGAACGTCCGGAAGAGGTAACAGACATGGCCCGCAGCGTACGTGCGGAGGTGGTTTCATCAACCTTTGATGAACCGGCTGAGCGTCACGTAAAGATTGCCAATATTGTTCTGGAAAAAGCAAAACGTATGGTTGAGTGTGGTCATGACGTTGTTATTCTTTTAGATTCGATAACCCGTCTGGCACGTGCCTATAACACCGTTGCTCCGGCGTCAGGCAAAATATTATCTGGTGGTGTTGATGCCAATGCCTTACACAAACCAAAACGTTTCTTTGGTGCGGCACGTAACATTGAAGATGGCGGTTCATTAACCATAATTGCGACCGCGCTTACAGAAACCGGTTCAAAAATGGACGAAGTTATTTTTGAAGAGTTTAAAGGTACCGGTAACATGGAGTTACAGCTTGATCGTAAATTATCTAACAAACGCATATTCCCTGCTATTGATATCACTGCTTCAAGTACCCGTCGTGATGACTTGTTGCTTGATAGGGAGACCTTGCAACGGATCTGGATTTTGCGTAACCACCTGGCTGATATGAACTCACAGGAGTCGATGGAGTTTTTACAAAGTCAGATAAAAGGAACCAAAACCAACGAAGAGTTTTTGATATCAATGAATTCGTAATAATTTAGTATTTATGAAGTTATATCGTTAATATAAAAGTTAATGCAAAACTTCATAAATACTTAATTTAATCTTGATACCTTCATAGCGGAATGAAGAATCGTCTCAAAAAACATTTGCCGAATGCTATTACCTGTGCCAACCTTTTCAGTGGTTGTATAGGTATTGTTTTTGCTTTTCAGGGAAACCTGATAGCAGCAGCTTATGCGATATTCCTATCTGCCATTTTTGACTTTTTTGATGGCCTTGCCTCGCGTGTACTCAAATCATTCTCAGGAATAGGTAAAGACCTTGATTCGCTGGCAGATATGGTTAGTTTTGGCGTTTTGCCGGCTGTAATTATGTATCAATTGCTCTTGCAGGCACATCAGATAGATAATGTAAGCACCTATTTAAATTTTATAGCGTTTTTAATTCCTGTATTTTCGGCATTAAGACTGGCCAAGTTTAATGTAGATACCCGTCAGTCCGAAAACTTTATTGGTTTGCCTACACCGGCAAATGCTATTTTGATTGCATCGTTCCCGCTTATTATCGATCACCATAACAGGTATTATACTCCATATCTGTTAAACCCCTATGTTTTATCAGTATTCATAGTAATTATGTGTTCTTTATTGGTAGCAGAGGTGCCGATGATGTCACTAAAATTCAAGAATAAGGACTTCAACGAAAATATTTTTCGCTATTTATTACTGCTATTCTCGGCAATACTCATTCTATTTTTTAAATTTGCAGCGGTTCCGGTAGTCATATTTATATATGTTACCCTATCAATAATTCAGTTCAAATTTACACATGTGAGTGTTATGGGTGGCTCGTCAAAAGACGTAAAGACCAGCCCTGATAAGCACCTTTAAAAATTATCTTAATGAAAAAGTTCCAGGCCGAAATAGACGTAATGCCCAAAAAAGAAATCCTTGACCCTCAGGGAAAAGCTGTAACAGGTAGCATGAAAAATCTGGGGCTTGCAGAAATACACAATGTACGTATCGGCAAACACATATCACTGGAAATTGAAGCCGATAGCGTAGAAACTGCTAACAACAAAGTAGAATTAGCCTGCAAAAACTTATTAGCTAACCTTATAATGGAAAGCTACTCTTTCGAGTTGCACGAAGTATAGTGATTAACTGAATTGGTGATTAGAGATTAGTATATACTTTATACCAATCTCCAATCATTGTAATTCGTTACAAGCCCGCCTCTTTATCTGCCTTTATTTTTTCTAACGTAATAATGTTGGCTGATACTCTGGTTTGAACTTCATCAAACTTTGTTTTCAATAATTCAGGATCCGGTGCTCCGGCTTTGGCCATCAATTCAACTTCCTGTATGGTTGCCTGGCTTATGGGCATTCCAAAAAAACCAAGATTAGGCTTTAGTTTGTGCGAAACAGATGCAGTAACCGGCCAGTCTTTATTGTCTATAGCCGCGGCTATAGATTCCAGCATTTCTGGCGTATGCTGCAGAAACATATCAATTGATTCTATAATAAATTCTTCGCTTCCATCGGCTATTTCATATAAAACAGCAAGGTCTAGATCCTGATCGGGTAAAATGTGAGACATACAAAGGCTTATATTTTTCAAAATTATAACTTTTTTACGATCAAGCTATCTTTAAGTTCGTTTTTAATCTGTAAAATATTTTTATTCAATACGGGATGTACAAATTGTGGTGCTATTTCAGCAAGCGGTTCTAACGTAAAACGCCTGTTATGTAATTCAGGGTGTGGTACCTGAAGATTAGGCTCGTTTATAACAGATTGCCCATAAAATAGGATATCAATATCAATAGTTCTTGATCCCCACTTTTCTTCCCTACGCCGGCCCAAAATATTTTCAATGTTTAATATTTGGGTAAGAACTTCTAATGCGGGCACATCCGTTTTTAAAACAATTACCTGATTCAAATAATCGGGCAAATCTGTTTTACCCCATGAAGCAGTTTCATAAACCGACGAAATTTTTGTTATCGGCGCAATGCTATTGCTGATATGCTCAATTGCCTCATTAAGATACAATTGCCGATCGCCAAGATTACTTCCCAATAATAAAAAAACATCAATCATGTTGTAACAAATATTATAGACAAAGCTCTTAATATTATACGTAACGAATTACTAAGTTTGCATAGATAAAAGATTTAAAACACTTAATGAAACAATTCTTCAAATTCGTCCTGGCCAGTATGGTAGGATTCCTTATCACAAGCGTTATCTTATTGATTATCATTATAGTTTTCATCTTCGGTCTTTTTGCCGGGGCAAGCGACAAAACTGTCGATGTTGAACCAAATTCTGTTCTACAGATATCATTCAACTATCCTATTTCCGAACGTACACCCAATAATCCATTATCTGCATTAAGCTTCCTGGGTATTGAAGGAGAAAAGAGCATTGGATTAAATGATATACTGGCCAATATTAAAAAAGCCAAAACTGATGAGAATATCAAAGGTATATTTTTAAACGAAAGTGATGTTACTCCGGGCGAAGCAACTTCCGAAGAAATTAGAAATGCGCTTATCGACTTCAAAAAATCGGGGAAATTTATCGTAGCCTATTCAGAAATATACACCCAGGGCTTTTACTACCTTGCTTCAGTAGCCGATAAGGTTTATATCAATCCAAAAGGAATATTTTTATTTCATGGCTTTAATCAGGAAGTTACCTTTTTGAAAGGCGCACTTGATAAATTAGGAATTGAAGCTCAAATAATAAAGGTAGGCACTTACAAAAGCGCAGTGGAACCCTACTTTTTAACCAAAATGAGCGATGCCAACCGCTTACAGGTTACCTCCTATCTAGGTTCTTTATATGGCCATTTTTTGACACAGATAGGCGAAAGCCGCAAAATCAATAAAGATTCGTTATTCAATTATGCTAACGAATTAAAAATAAGGCTGCCGGAAGATGCATTGAAATACAAACTAGTTGACGGCCTTAAATATAAAGATGAAATTTTAGATGAGTTAAAACAACGCACCGGTCTTAATACAAAAGATGATTTAAAAACAGTTGAGTTAGGCGATTACCTGAAAAGCGAACCGCAAAGTGATGACAAGAAAAAAGAATCAAAAAACCGGATCGCTATAATTTACGCTTCGGGCGAGATTAATGGAGGCGATGGCGATGATAACTCTATCGGTTCTGAAAGTATATCAAAAGCCCTTCGTCAGGTAAGGTTGGATGATAAAGTAAAAGCTGTAGTATTACGTGTAAATTCACCCGGGGGTAGTTCATTGGCGTCAGACGTTATCTGGCGCGAGGTAATGCTTACCAAGAAGGCAAAACCAATAATTGTATCAATGGGCGATTATGCAGCATCAGGAGGATATTATATTGCCTGCGCTGCCGACTCTATTATAGCCGAACCTAATACTATAACCGGCTCAATTGGTATCTTTGCCGTGTTGCCTAACATGCAGAAGTTTTTTAACGACAAACTGGGTGTAACATTCGACGGCGTAAAAACAGGCAAATATGCCGACTTGGGTAACATTAGCCGGCCATTAACCCCGGAAGAACATGCCATATTGCAAAGCCAGGTTGACCATGGTTATGATGATTTTACAAAGGCAGTAGCAAGCGGTCGCCATAAAACACAGGAATATATTAATAGTATAGGTCAAGGACGTGTTTGGACCGGCGAACAAGCTATAAAAATTGGCCTGGTTGATCGTTTGGGTAATATTAATGACGCCGTCCAATCTGCAGCCAAAAAGGCTGGTATTAAAAACTACAAACTGGTTTCGTACCCTGAGCAGAAAAGTATATTCAACAAATTCGGTTCAGGTTTAACAGCCGAAGTAAAAGCCAGCATGATAAAATCAGAGCTGGGCGATAATTTTAAATACTACGAACAGATAAAAAGTGTAACCCAAATGATGCGCACGCCGCAAGCCAGGTTGCCTTATGATATAGTGATCAATTAATTTTTAAATACACTTTAGTAAAAAGCCGTCCCTTTAAGGATGGCTTTTTTTAATGATTTATATACCGGTAAGTTTATTCTGATCATAAAAAAATAAAGCTTAGCTAAAACAGTTCTCATTACATCTTGCTTTTGTATTTTTACACCTTAATTAAATTATGGAAAACAAACCCATAGCCCGTAAACTTCGCCTGCTGTCGCAATTGATGGAATTACATGATGTTAACCCATTTAAGGTTAAATCAATAGCTAACGCAGCCTTTAAAGTTGACAAACTTCCTTTTCCTGTTGCGGGAAAAACCTTTGCTGAATTAGAAAAAGTTGATGGAATAGGTAAAAGTATAGCCGGAAAAATAATTGAACTGTTCGAAACCGACACCATGGCCGAGCTGGAAGAATTACTTGAAAAAACTCCGGCGGGTGTTATCGAAATGATGGGTATTAAAGGCATAGGCGCCAAAAAAGTAGCTATTATTTGGCGCGAGCTGGGTATTGAAAACGTGGGCGAGCTTTTTTATGCCTGCAATGAAAACCGCCTGGTTGAAGCTAAAGGATTTGGCCTTAAAACACAGGAAGATATAAAAAAAGCAATTGAGTTTACCATGGCCAGCCACGGCAAATTTTTGTATGCTCAAATAAGACAAACAGCACATAACCTTATTGATCAGCTAAAGGGAATTTTCCCGGATGGATTGATTGAATGCGCGGGCGAATTTCGCAGGTGCTGTGAAATCATCAGCGAATTAATAATTGTTGTTGGCAGTCGCGATCAGGAAGTAGCCTTTAATAGTTTGCTGCAATCCACAATTATTGGTGATTTGAAAGCAGAAGGCTACCATATTTCGGGTAAGCTTGAAAATGGACTGCATGTAACGATAGTTTGTGTGGAGAAAAGATATTTTTTTCAGGAGCTGTTTACCCAAACCGGCGACGATGAGCATGTAAAAGCTGTTCTATCCAGAACAGCCGATACTATTGATCAGCCAACCAGCGAAGACCTGATTTATAAAAAAGCAGTAATGGAATTCATCCTTCCCGAACTGCGCGAAGGAACAACATTTATAGAAAAGGCTGAAAAAAATGCACTGCCGACACTAATCACCCATCATGATTTAAAAGGATCGCTACACAATCACAGCATCTGGAGCGATGGTATAAACACCGTTGAAGAAATGGCACTTTATTGCCGCGACGAGCTAAAGCTCGAATACCTGGGCATGTGCGATCATAGTAAAAGTGCGTTTTACGCCAAAGGATTAAGTATTGAACGCGTTTTGCAGCAACAGGAAGAAATAGACCATCTCAACAAAAAAATAAACGGCGTTCACATATTTAAAGGCATTGAATCAGACATTTTGTACGATGGCTCGCTGGATTATCCGGATGAGATATTGGCACGTTTTGATTTTATCGTAGCTTCTGTACATTCTATTCTAAAAATGGATGAAGAAAAAGCGACTTCGAGACTTATTAAAGCCATTGAAAATCCATACACTACCATTTTGGGCCACCCTACCGGTAGATTATTATTGAGTCGTAAAGGCTATCCTATCAACTATAAAAAAGTAATTGATGCCTGTGCTGTCAACAATGTAGTAATTGAAATTAATGCCAACCCGCTACGACTTGATCTGGACTGGCGCTGGCACCAGTATGCGCTGGATAAAGGCGTTTGGCTTTCAATAAACCCCGATGCTCACCGCACCGAAGGATTTCTGGATACCGAATACGGTGTAATGGCAGCGCGAAAAGGTGGTTTATATAAAGAAAGATGTTTGAATGCATTATCATTGCAGGAAATTACAGCATTCTTTAACAAGAAAAAACAAACTGTATAAAAGCCTGTAAAGGTTATTTAAACATCAATTCAACAACAGAAGCAAAAGCTATTATGCTGATAGATAAAGTACGATCCATACAGAGCACAGAAAAAAAACCTTCTATACTGGTTATCGGTGACCTTATGATCGACCATTATATTTGGGGAAGCGCCACAAGGCTTTCACCAGAGGCTCCGGTACCCATTGTAAATGTAAAAAATGAATCTGTAACACTTGGCGGGGCAGGTAACGTTGTACAAAATTTAGTGGCACTTGGGGCGCAGGTTTCTGTATCAGGATTAATTGGTAATGATGCCTCAGGAGTCCAGTTAATTGATATACTTGAAAATGAGGGCGTAAAAACAAGCTCCATAATTAAGGATCAAAGCAGATCAACAACTGTTAAAACGCGTGTGCTGGCTGGCAGCCATCAGTTGGTGAGGGTTGACCGAGAAGTTACTGACGCTATTTCTATTGAAATTGAAGATGAATTAATTGATAAATTGAGCGCCAATATCGTTGCGGCAGACGTTATTATCTTATCCGATTACAATAAAGGCTTGTGCTCCCCTACTTTTACGCAACGATTAATAGCTACAGCAAATAAGTATCAAAAAAAGGTAATAGTTGATCCAAAAGGGCTAAACTATGCAAAATATAAAGGCGCTTTTATTATAAAACCAAACAAAAAAGAACTAGCAGAAGCTGCTAAAACAGAAAAAATAAGTAGCCTGTCTGATCTGGAAGAAGCAGCAAAAACCATCTTGCAACAAACAGAAACGAACTATTTGATCGTTACTTTATCAGAAGAAGGGATGGCTATCATCACCAGTAATGATAGCAAGTTGCTACCGGTAAAGGCCACCGAGGTTTTTGATGTTACCGGCGCCGGCGATACCGTTATTGCAACAATTGCCTATTTTTTAGCGTTAGGTTTAGCAATAGAGGAAGCTTGCGAATTGGCAAACCACGCGGCGGCCATTGTAATAAGACATATAGGAAGCGCTACTACCACTGTTGAAGATATTATAAAAGATATAGAGAACTCGCTAAATAACTAAACGAGGCTTCTCTTATATTTAATCTGAATTCATAAAAATGATAATTGAAGAACTTTACGCTCATCAGGAAATAATAAAAAAAGTAATTGATCAACTTGTACCTGATATAGAGCAGGCGTGCGAAATGATTACATCTACACTAAAAAACGGCAAAAAAGTATTGCTTGCCGGCAATGGTGGTAGCGCAGCCGACGCGCAGCATATAGCAGCCGAATTGAGCGGTCGTTATGTTAAAGAACGCAAAGCACTACCGGGAATAGCACTGACTACCGATACTTCTGCTTTAACAGCAATTGCTAACGACTATGGATATGATCATGTTTTTTCCAGACAGTTGGAAGCGTTGGGCAATGAAGGTGATCTTTTTATTGGTATATCAACCAGCGGTAACAGCAAAGGAATTTTGAAAGCGTTTGAATCTGCCAAAAAAATAAAATGCCGCACATTGGGGCTCTCAGGAAGAGATGGTGGTAAAATGAATGGTCTTTGCGAACTCAACATTGTTGTACCGTCAGATGTAACTGCGCGCATTCAGGAAATGCATATTCTCATTGGCCACATATTCTGCCAGGCGGTTGATGATTTATTTTAAACCATGAGGAACGACATCGAGAAGACTTTGCTGAATAAAATAACCGACCTTAATTTGCTTAAGGAAACTGTTACGTTATGGCAAGAGGATGGCAAAAAGGTTGTTTTCACCAACGGGGTATTCGACCTGTTGCATATTGGCCATATCACTTATATGGCGAAGGCTGCTGAATTAGGCGATAAACTGATTATAGGCCTAAACGCCGACAGCTCGGTAAAACGTTTAAAGGGTGAGGGCAGGCCGGTAAATGATCAAAATAGCAGAGCTTTGCTTTTAGCAGCGTTTTTTTTCGTGGATGCCATTGTTGTTTTTGAAGAAGATACCCCGCTCAATTTAATCAGCACATTATTGCCGGATATACTGGTTAAAGGTGCCGATTATGCTATCGAAAATATTGTTGGCGCCAAAGAAGTAATAGCAAATGGCGGTGAAGTAAAAACCATTAACTTTGTGGAGGGATATTCCTCAACTTCCATTATCCAAAGGATAAAAGGAAAAACATCTTAATTTTATAAATAGAAAATGATTAGTGATCGCTGTAACCAGGTATTTGAGCAAGTTGTTAAAGATTATCATCAATATAATGATATTAACAAAACCTGCGAAAATCCATATCAGGAGGGCTCAGTCGATAACCTGTTATATGCTAAATGCTGGATTGATACCGCCCAATGGCATATGGAAGATGAGGTACGCGATCCGGATATTGCTCCTGTTGAAGCATTAAAATGGAAAAGGCGTATAGATAGTTCAAACCAGGAACGTACCGATTTAGTAGAAGATATTGATACTTATTTTCTGGAAAAGTTCAAAGATATACAGCCCTTACAATCAGCCAAAATAAATACAGAAAGTCCGGCGTGGGCTATTGACAGGCTATCTATCCTGGCATTAAAAATATATCACATGCACGAGGAAACAAACCGTGCAAATGTTGATGAATCGCAATTAAAACAGCGCAAGCAAAAACTTGCCATTTTACTTCAGCAACGGGAAGATCTATCCCTCGCTATTGACGAATTACTTCAGGATATAGAAAGTGGCAATAAATACATGAAGGTGTACCGCCAAATGAAAATGTATAACGATCCTGAGCTTAACCCTGTATTATATAACAGCAAAAAATAAATGCCGGATCCAAAACATTTGTTAGTTGTCCGCTTTTCGGCAATGGGCGATGTCGCTATGACAGTGCCGGTAATAAAAGCCCTCATAGATCAGCATCCCGAGCTTTCGGTTACCTACGTTTCAAGGCCAGAATTTGCTGCTTTTTTTGGTGATATCCCCCGGTTGACTTATTTCCCCGTTGATGTTAATCAGCGTTATAAAGGATTTAAAGGTTTAGCAAGGCTGTTTGCTGATCTTAAAAAACAAGCGAAATATAATGCCTTAGCTGATCTGCACGATAGTTTACGTACAAAAATACTAAGAACACTCTTCAAACTATCTGGTATTGCTTGCCGTTCGGTTAACAAGGGGCGTTCAGAAAAAAAACTGTTAACCCGTTTTCCGCAAAAGGTATTAAAACAGTTAAAGCTAACCACAGAGCGCTATGCGGATGTTTTCCGTGAGCTGGGCTATCCTATGGTTTTAGATTATAAGCCGATTAAGAAACTGGTAATTGCAAATGACACCATAAACAATATTGCCGGCGAAAAAACCAAACCGTGGATAGGTATTGCACCATTTGCCAAGCATAAGGGCAAAATTTATCCGCTGGATAAAACAGAGGAAATTATAGCATACTTTAACAAAAAAGATGTTCAGCTATTTCTTTTTGGTGGATCGCTGTTGGAAGAGGAAATTTGCATGCAATGGGAATCGAAATATCAAAGCGCAACTTCTATTGTACGTAAATTAACCATGGAACAGGAGCTTTTACTCATCAGGCAATTGGATGTAATGATGAGCATGGATTCGGCAGCCATGCATTTGGCATCATTGGAAGGTGTACCAGTTGTTTCGGTATGGGGTGCAACACATCATTACGCTGGGTTTTTAGGGTATGGACAATCCGAAAGCAACATAATTGCTGATGATATTGAATGTCGTCCTTGCTCTGTATACGGAAATAAGCCCTGTTTTCGTAAGGATTATGCTTGTCTTAATAATATTGCCCCGGTTACAGTTATTGATGGTTTAAATAAGTTTTTACCATAATATTCAATAAAAACTACTGTTTAACTGAAACAAATAAAGTAAAATTGTATTTCATTTAAACAGCAATTAGTCGTAATTTGTATAATGTCTTGGGGCTGATGTTATTGCCGGAAACACGCACAAAAAATGGTTAGCAACAAGGAAAATTAACAACTCAATGAAAAAATTATTGTTAATAAGGCACGCCAAAGCAGAAAAAGAAACTGTCGGCAAAGATATTGACAGGCCGTTGAAATACATCGGCATGCAAGATGCTGCTTTTATGGCCGACAGAATAAAGACCGAAAAAATAGTTCCTCAGCTTATTATCACCAGCCCTGCCCTGCGTACTAAGACAACTGCCGAAATATTTGCTGATCATTTTAAATTGCCATCTCCAACACCAAATAAAGCTATATACGAGGCCAGCAGGCAAACATGGTTAAAACTAATTAACCAACTACCTGCCGAATATGATTTTATAGCCATTGTTGGCCACAACCCGGGCGTTAACCAGATACTTTATTATTTAACAGGCGACGCAAGAGAAGTACATACCAGTACCGTTGCCCTGATTGATTTTGATACCGACGACTGGGCTGCTATAAGTGGCGACACCGGAAAACTGATCTATTACAGCTCGCCGAAGGAGTAGCTACTATTGGCTTTCAACACAATTTATTGCTACCTGATACTGTAAGTTTTCCCCGGTAAAGATTTAATATACCCCTGCATTTCCATATTGAGTAAGCTCATGGCTAATAAGCTGGTTGGCAGGTTTGTTTTAATAGTAAGATCGTCAATTGCTATGGGAGTTTTATGTTGCTGTAAAATATCAAATATCAATCGTTCATCTGCAGAAAGATCAATAGGAAGCATAAATTGTTCAATTACAGGTTTTGCTGAATCAGTTTTCTCCCAACCCATGCTGTAGGCTAAATCTGCCGCACAGGTGAGCAAACTGGCCTTGTTATTTCGGATTAAAAAATTGCAGCCTTCCGAAAAATCATCTCCAACCCTACCAGGAAAAGCGAAAACATCACGATTGTAAGAATTGGCAATCTCCGCTGTAATTAATGCGCCGCCTTTTACGCTGGCTTCAACAACTATTGTGGCATCGGCAATTCCGGCAACTATGCGGTTGCGCTGTGGAAAATTCTCTCTATCGGGCACAGTTCCCGAAGGATATTCGGTTAACAGTCCGCCGTTTTCGAGCATCTTTTCGGCAATTGCACGGTTTTGGCTGGGGTAAATCCGGTCGAGCCCATGTGCCAATACACCTAATGTAGGCACATTCAATCTCAGGCTTTCTTTATGAGCAGCTACATCAATACCTAATGCCAAACCACTTACTATTAACACCTTGTATTGTTGTAGCTCTTCAACCAGTTGCCTGCACAATTGCTTGCCATATTCGGTTGCGTTACGGGTACCAACAATATTAATAATATGCTGTGAATTTAAATTGGCGTTCCCTTTTGTGTATAGCAGGACAGGTGAATCGTTACAGTTTTTCAGCCTCTTGGGATAAAGACTATCTGTGAAGAACAAGGCTTTAATTTCATTTTTTTCGATGAATTTCAGCTCTTTTTCGGCCAGTGCAAGTGCTTCGCTGAAATTTAACTGGGCAATTGTTTTTGTTCCAATACCAGGTACCTTTAATAATTTTGCATTCGATGCCTTAAAAACACTTTCGGCATCGCCGAAATAGCTAACCAGCACTTTGCTTAATGAGGGGCCAATGTTTTTTAGAAAAGTTAATGCAACCTGGTGATGTAAAGACATAAATATTTTATCTCCTAAAATAGGGAAACGACAATGGATAAGAAATAAAAATAAAGTTTATACTTTTAAAAATGGAGGGGTCATATCAAAGCCCGCTACTTTCCGCGGACATAAATAACCTGTTTGGTTTCAAAAAACTCTTCTTCAAAGTAATCTTTAAGGTAATACTGCTGTACTTTCAATCCCGATTCAGCAATTTCTTCTTCCAGATCACCGCCTTTTAAATACAGGATGCCGTTAGGTATAATATTTTCTGAGCCCGGTTTGAATTTACCTTTTACCCAGGGATAAAACTCATTTAATCTGGTTACCGCCCGCGATACCACAAAATTAAACTGCTCTTTTATTTCTTCGGCCCGGTTATGGGAAGCTCTAACGTTTTTCAGTTCAAGTGCTTTAACCACTTCCTGAACCACTTTTATTTTTTTGCCGATAGAATCAACCAAATAGAATTGTGTATCAGGAAACAGTATAGCTAACGGAACACCGGGAAAACCGCCGCCGGTTCCAACATCCAAAACGCTTTCGCCAGGTAAAAAGGTGATAACTTTGGCTATACCCAATGAATGCAGCACATGCCGCTCAAAAAGCAAATCAATGTCCTTGCGGGATATTACATTGATCTGGTTATTCCAATAATTATATAACTCAGGAAGTCTGTTAAATTGCTGTAATTGCTTTTCAGATAAGTTGGGGAAATATTTTAATATGATATCAGATGTCATCCCTGTTAAAGCGGTTAATAATATTTCCAAGCAAGTATCTGGCCCTAAATAGCTGTGCCTTTACTGTTCCTAATGGCAAATCCAGTTGCTGGGCTATCTCCTCGTACGAAAGCTCGTCAAAATAACGTAATGTAATCAAATTACGATAACGGGCAGGCAAGCTTTCTATTAATAATTTAAGTTCTTGTGTTTGTTGTTTTTTGATAGATGACTCTTCTGGATTAAGTACATCAGCCTTAATTTGCAATTGTTTTTCCTCGCCGTCCTCATCCATCATACCATGAATAGACATGGTGTTCAATTTCTTTTTCCTGATAAAGTCGATACAATTATTGGTAGCTACTCTGAACAACCAGGTGCTGAATGCATAATCAGGCTGGTATTTTTCCAGTTTTTCAAAGGCTTTAGCAAAGGTTTCAACGGTTAAATCCATTGCATCCTCTTTGTTATTCACCATCTTAAGCACCATAAAATAAATTGAATCTTTATACCTGTGCATCAGGTCGGCGTAGGCTTTCTGGTCACCCTGCCTGGCTTTTACAACAAGGTGAAAATCGTTCTTTGCGTTTTCGGTAAAATTCGAATTTATTTCCATCGATTAGTTTTTAAAAAGGAGCCTATGAAGCCAAAAGTATTAAGGTAAATGTAATAAATGATATCAAGAAATGGGAAGTACCACAACAAATCTTTACCTTTTAAATGTTTAAATAACTTAGTATATACGATTAGTTGAATAATCAATCTAAACATAAACAAACCTAAAGCTAACAAGGGATCGAAGTTGAAAACTAAGCTCAATGTTAATAAAATATAAAACAGCACACCGCTTAATGCATCAATGCTGAGTGCAAATTTATGCCTGCCTTTATATAATTTGCCAGCCCCCATGTGTCTTTTTTTCTGGCGAAATAAAGACCCTAAAGATGTTTTTGCATCTGTATAAACAAATGAATCGCGGCTAATTTCAATAACCGTATTGGTTGATGTGGCATTTTGATTTACAAAAAGGTCATCATCGCCAGATAGCACATGCATATGTGATGCAAATCCTTTTACCGAGAAGAACAGCGTTTTGGTATAAGCCAGGTTACGGCCAACGCCCATATAAGCATCGCCCCTAACAGCTGCCGACAAATAGTTGATAGCCGATTTTATAGTTTCGAAACGAATAAGCGGATTTAAAAAATTGCGGGTTCTGCTGTAGGGCGAATAACCCAAAACAATTTGTACATCGGGTGCAAAATTAGCCGCCATCCGGCTTATCCAATGCTCCGAAGCCGGCTTACAATCTGCATCCGTAAATAACAAATGTTCGTTTTTGGCAGCCTTTATTCCCAATGTTAAAGCGAATTTTTTTCCGGTTTTAAAGCGGTCATGTTCTGTAATAGTAACAATTTTAAGTGCCGGATAGTTTTCTTTAAAGCCTTTTAAAACCTCTTCAGTACCGTCGTATGAGCAATCGTTTATTACTATAACTTCAAAATCGTGATAATTTTGCTGCATAATTAAAGGCAGGTTCACCAGTAAGTTGGGAGCCTCATTACGGGCACTTATAATTACAGAAACTGGAATTAAAGGTTTGGGCAATTCCTCTGCGGGGATATACTTTTTAAGTTTACTTTGATTAATAACCAAAAAATACAATTGAATTATTAAGCAAACTTGAAATAAAATAAATAGCGCTTCGCGTATATATGTTTCCAAATTCTGGTTTAAATTAAATAGTCCTACAAATTTGTGGAATTTAGTTGAAATTGCAGCAATAAGTTATAATAAGTTAAAACCCGCGCCAATACCAACTACCCTCCTATAATTACATCTTTATCTTCTTAAACATTTACAAGGCTTTACAACTATTATGTTAATTTTGCATCCTCATAATGAAATTTAACTTAACAGCTAAAGACCCGCTTTCAAAAGCCCGTGCGGGCGAGATCATTACAGATCACGGCACCATACAAACTCCCATTTTTATGCCAGTTGGTACAGCCGGCACTGTGAAGGCCGTACATCAGCATGAACTTAAAAATGATATAAAAGCCCAGATCATTTTGGGCAATACCTACCACTTATATTTAAGGCCAGGACTAAATACGTTAGAAAGTGCCGGAGGGTTACATCAATTTAACGGATGGGAAGGTCCAATTTTAACCGACAGCGGCGGATACCAGGTTTATTCGTTAACCGAGGTGCGGAAAATTAAGGAAGAAGGCGTTACTTTCCGCTCGCATATCGACGGATCAAAGCATCTTTTCACACCCGAAAACGTGATGGATACGCAGCGGACAATTGGTGCCGATATCATTATGGCTTTTGATGAATGCACCCCATATCCCTGCGAATATGGCTATGCCCGTAGGTCGATAGAAATGACTCATCGCTGGCTGAAACGGTGCTGCGACCGCTTCGATAGCACCGAACCTAAATATGGTTACAGCCAAACATTGTTTCCTATTGTGCAGGGATCAGTATACAAAGATTTGCGCATAAAATCGGCAGAAGTTATTGCTTCATACGAACGTGAGGGCAATGCTATAGGCGGATTATCAGTTGGAGAGCCAGCCGAAGAAATGTATGCCATGACAGAAGTGGTATGCAATATATTACCGGAGCAAAAACCGCGTTATTTAATGGGTGTTGGAACCCCGGTTAATATATTGGAAAATATTGCTTTAGGAATTGATATGTTTGATTGCGTTATGCCAACGCGCAATGCACGCAATGGCATGCTTTTCACCAAAGACGGCATCATCAATATTAAAAATGAAAAGTGGAAAAACGATTTTTCGCCTATTGAAGAAAATAGTGATTTGTTTGCCGATACCGTTTATTCAAAAGCATATTTACGCCATTTAATACATTCGGGCGAAATATTGGGCGCGCAAATAGCTACCTTACACAATCTGCATTTTTACCTATGGTTAGTGAAAGAGGCGCGTGAAAAAATTATTGCGGGCGAATTTTATAACTGGAAAAAAGTAATGGTTAACCGTTTATCACAAAGGCTGTAAATGAAGGCTATTTTAGATAGGTATTTAAAGGTAATTGACTGGTATATTATTAAAAAATACCTGGGTACATTTGTATTTACACTGGGCATTTTCACAGTTGTAACGGTTGTGTTTGATATATCAGAACACCTTGATAATTTCTTAAAATATCATGCCACCATTAAGGAAATAGCTTTCCAGTATTACGCAGGCTTTATACCTTTCTATCTAAACCTGCTTTCGCCGCTTATTAACTTCCTGGCGGTAATATTCTTCACGGCAAAAATGGCCAACCAAACCGAAATAGTCCCTATTTTAAGTGGAAAAGCCAGTTTTAATCGATTTTTGAGGCCCTATTTTGTTTGCGCAACATTAATATTTGTTGTTTCATTTTTCGCTAACATTTATCTAATTCCCTTTACCAACAGGTTAAAAATCACGTTTGAAAACTCCCACCAGTTTAACGGAGATGACCCGACAAAAAGTGAGGTGCATATACAGTTAGATAAACACACTTTTGTATACATGCAATCGTATGATAATACCATACACACCGGTTATCAGTTTATACTTGAAAAATTTGATGGCGATAATCTTAAAGAAAAATTATATGCCAATTCTATCTCTTACGATTCTGTGAAACGAGTTTGGAGCCTTAGAAATTATACCGTAAAATATGTGAATGGCTTAAAAGAAACGTGGTTTGATAGCAGGGGTAAAGCAAAAGACACCGTTTTGGACATGCGGCCTTCCGACTTTATAGTGTTTGATAATGCTTATACGGCCATGTCGACAAGTGAGTTAAGCAAGAATATAGAGAAAGAAAAAATACGTGGAACTGGTGCTTTAAAGGAAATGGAGTATGTAAAATATCAGCGTTTTGTTTACCCGCTCTCCTCCTACGTACTTACGCTTATAGGCGTTTCTATATCATCAAGAAAGGTTCGCGGCGGTATAGGGTTGCCGCTTGGGATAGGGATTTTTCTCTGTTTTACCTACATCGTTGTTGACCGGTTTGCATTTGTATTTGCTATAAAAGGCAGCCTTCCGCCTATTATAGCCGTGTGCGTCCCTAATGGTATATTTGGCCTGGTAGGTTATTATTTACTTTTAAAAGCGCCTAAGTAATGGCCCATACCGGCAATAGTCCTTCCATCAATAAAAACCTTATTTTGCTGCACTGCACTGTTTTGGTATGGGGCTTCACAGGATCTTTAGGCGAGCTCATTACCATACCCGCAGTAGGTTTGGTATGGTATAGGGTACTTATTGCGTCGGTATCATTATTCATCTATTTCCTCATTAGTAAAACCAATTTCAGAGTCAATAAAATATCATTATTAAAGCTGGTTGCCAATGGCGCATTGGTTGGCGGACACTGGATTTTGTTCTTTGCTGCTATCAAATTATCAACCGTTGCGGTAACGCTGGTGTGCCTGTCATCAATGACTTTATTCACCGCAATTTTAGAACCGCTGATTAACAAAAAAAGGATTTCAAAACTTGAAATTTTATCGGGCACTCTGATTATTTGTGGAATAGTTTTAATATTCAAATTTGAAACACAATACACTAAGGGTATCATATTCGGATTAATAAGTGCCATTTTTGCCAGCCTTTTTGCGATATTCAATGCTAAATTGGTAAAGGATTTGAAGGCTCCCGTTATTGCATTTTATGAACTTAGCGGCGCATTTGTGTGGATTACCATATTCCTATTTTTAACCAACGGGTTTAACAAAACTATTATACCAACCCATGCGGATATTGTTTATCTTCTGTTGTTAGGTACTATTTGTACTTCTGTTGCCTACGTTATAGGCGTGTATGTAATGCGCGAGCTTTCCGCTTTTAGGGTGGCACTCATCACTAACCTGGAGCCGGTTTACGGAATAATAATTGCCTTCTTTCTTTTTGGCGATTTAAACAAAATGACTCCGGGTTTCTGGGCCGGCGCTGTTGTTATTTTGTCGACAATAATGCTGTATCCGGTAACGCAAAAACAGCTAAGTAAACGCAGAAGCCGGCGATAAATTAAAGTAACTCGCGTAGCAAATATTAAAAAACTGGGGCCGCCCTAGTCTCAAATCAATATAAATTTATCGCATTATCATACTTTTCCCCTTCTACCTCCTGGGTAGGGGATAGGCTACGCCCACACACTTTTAACGTCTTAAGCCTATGTAAACTCTATTAATTTAGGCGGAAGACAACCTATTCGCTCCACCAAATATTATTAATTTATGGGCAATTTCAGTTAACAACTAAGTGTATCCGCTTTCAAAGCGGATATTTTTTAAATAAATCTAAAAATCATCTTAAAAAATCATTTCTTTATAAAATAAAAAAGCATATCTGCTTATTTATTCATTTACATATAATACTATAAATCTGATATATAAGCACACCATATAAACTATTAATTAACAGTTGAAAAATGTTACACTTTTCAAAATGCCAATATTTTTAGCATATACTAAATATAACTCACATTTATCTATATAAATACTTGTAAATCAGTGATATTACAATTATTATATAATTAAAAAATTAGCAATCGAATTTTTAGGGGGAAAATGAGGCTAAGTGTATTCAAATCACTTCCCATTCATTTTATAAAACAGACAATTTCAATGGCATTGTTATACAACATTCAATAAACTGGAATCATTTTATTTTCTCGCGACTTTCCCTATCTGTAGACTATTTTAAAAATGACATCACTTACAATCGACCTTATCGGTATTGCGAGTTTTATGATTAAATAATATTGTTGATTTTCGTGGAGGCAATTTATACGGTAGCAAAAGGAATGCCCGGTAGATAAGCCTGAATTCATTTGCAAAACGTTTTACTCGACTAGTATTATCGATTACTCCCGGCTTCTATTTTTCGTTAAAAAATAAGCTTGCTTTTTTAAGGATTTTTATCTCCTATTTAAAAAGCGGATATTGCATTAAATGCTAAAGCTTAAACATCATGCGTATAAAAACAATAGTCATTATCATCATTGCAATTCTTCTCACTATCGTATTGATGCAAAATACGGGACCCGTAACTTTTAAATTTTTGTGGGCAACATTTGTACTTTCAAAATTGGTGATGCTTGCTATTATGGCTGTTATCGCTTTTGTACTTGGTGTGCTGGCCGGACGACCAAATAAGGTACAACGGCTGAGTGATGATTTTAGTGAGCGCGGCTTTGATGGCAGAAATCCTAATACACTAAGTGACGAAGACCGGGACTATCTTAATTAAAAAAATGGTCGCTATGTCTGATATCATATAGGGTCTTGATTTCGAATTTAAGCGCATAAATTTCGAATCATTTTTCAGAGAAAATCTAAAACCAGACATCCGAAATTATAGTTTATAAAACACTTGATTCTCTTTTTCAAGCCCGCTCAAATCAGGCGTTTTATCAAATATACCAAACACGGATGCTCCACTCCCGCTCATGCTGGAGTAAACGGCGCCGGCCTCATAAAGTGCGGCCTTCACACCTCGTATCTCCGGATGATTTTTAAATATCGATACCTCAAAATCATTCTTGATATTACTCTTCCATTCCTTTATCGGGAGCTCAATTAATTCCATTAATGAATGCTTCACTTCGGCAGGTTTAACGCCACCATAGGCTTCGGCGGTTGAAACGTGTACCGGCGGCATCACTAATACAATTTGATACGCCGCCAGGTCCAGTTTTACCGGTTCAAACTCATCCCCTTTATCAAAGGCAAATACAGGTGTGTTTTTGATAAAGAAGGCGCAATCAGTTCCCAGCTTCCTGGCATAATTCATCATGGCATCATCAGATAAACCCAAATCAAATTTCTGACTCACCAGCCTTATAAAAAAAGCCGCATCGGCAGAGCCACCGCCAAGCCCCGCTCCTATGGGAATATGTTTATGCAAATGAATTTTTATGGCTGGCAAATCAAAATCTTTTTTCAGCAAATGATAGCCCTTTATGCAGAGGTTATCTTCTACCCTGCCCGGTATTTCTAAACCCGAAGATTGAAAACTCAATTCATCGGCCTCAACTACCTCCAACACATCATTTATCTTTATTGGATAAAAAACCGTTTCGAGGTTATGGTATCCATCGGGCCGGCGATTAATTACATTTAGGCCGATATTAATTTTTGCGTTTGGAAACAGGAGCATTTTTTTTAGTTGATTGGGTTGATTGAGTGAGCTGTTGAATAAGTTTAACTGGTTAAGAACACAGCTTAATGTTGCATTTTTACAAATAGCGTTGTTGTCGCAAAGTTATTATGTTCTTTGTGATTCAGAATGACTAACAAGTGGCTATTTTTGCACATCCTTAGGATAGCAGGGATAGATTATTTTTATTTGTAATTATTTTAACTGAGTGGCCGAAGAAAATGAAGGTTATAGTAACCTGATCCGACTCAGTCAACTCAATCAATTCTCGCCCAAAAATGAAACAATATCTCGACCTGATGAGCCATGTAATGGAAACCGGTGCTCAAAAACACGACCGCACCGGAACGGGCACGCTGAGTGTGTTTGGCTACCAGATGCGATTTAACCTGCAGGATGGCTTCCCGATGGTGACTACCAAAAAACTTCACCTCAAATCAATTATACATGAGTTGATATGGTTTTTAACCGGCGATACCAATATTAAATATTTAAAGGATAACGGCGTGCGCATTTGGGACGAATGGGCAGATGCCGAAGGAAACCTGGGGCCCGTGTACGGTTATCAATGGCGTTCGTGGCCAAAACCAGATGGCGGCCATATTGATCAAATAACGCAGGTAGTAAATCAGATTAAAAACAATCCGGATTCGCGCAGGATGATTGTCTCAGCCTGGAACGTTGCAGATGTTAATCAGATGGCACTTCCACCCTGCCATAGTTTGTTTCAGTTTTATGTTGAACCGGCGAATGCGGCAAAAGGTGAAACCAGGGGAAAACTATCCTGCCAGCTTTATCAGCGCAGTGCTGACATATTTTTGGGTGTGCCATTCAATATTGCCTCATACGCCTTGCTTACTATGATGATGGCCCAGGTATGTGATCTGGATTATGGCGACTTTATCCACACCTTTGGTGATGCACACATCTACAACAATCATCTTGATCAGGCAAAGCTTCAATTGAGCCGCGAGCCGCGTCCATTGCCAACAATGAAGATCAATCCAGCGGTAAAAGATATTTTTCAGTTTAAATTCGAAGATTTTGAGCTTGAAAATTATGACCCCTGGCCGCATATTAAAGCGGAAGTTGCGGTATAGAGTTGTCATTGGGTCATTGATTCATTAGGTCATTTTGGTCTTTCGTTATAAATGTGTAATTATGGAAACCTAAACATATTACACAATGAGTAACCGAGTTGAAGATATTGAATTATACAATTTATCAGAAACCTTTGCAGACCAAATATGGTTTATAGTATTAGATTGGGATTATTTTGCAAAAGATACTTTAGGAAAACAAATAGTTCGCTCCTCTGATTCTATTGGTGCAAATATCGCTGAAGGTTTTGGGCGATTTCATTATAAGGAAAACAAAAACTTCTGCTACTTTAGCAGAGGTTCAATAATTGAAACCAAAGGCTGGCTTAGAAAAGCCAAAACAAGAAGTTTAATAAATGATGAAGTTTATCAATCGCTAATACAACAATTAGAAACCATTCATCTAAAATTAAATATTTATATAAAATTCATTGGCAACAAACCCAACGCTACAAAGTAAAATTGGACATTGCAACAATGACTAAATGACCTAATGACAAATGATAGTTTCCATAGTAGTTGCCATTTCAGAAAATCACGTAATTGGTAAAGACAATAAATTACTTTGGTATTTGCCAAATGATTTAAAGCACTTTAAAAATATTACAACGGGCCATACCGTAATAATGGGTCGTAAAACTTACGACTCTGTTGGTAAACCATTACCTAAACGTCGCAACATCATTATTACCCGGCAAAATATCACCATTGAAGGTTGCGAAGTAGTAAGCTCAATAGAAGCTGCTTTAGCATTATGTGCTGATGAAGAAGAGGTGTTTATAGTGGGCGGTGCCGAAATATATAAACAATCACTGCATTTAACCGATAGAATATACCTTACTATAGTGCATAAAGAATTTGAAGGCGATAGTTTCTTTCCTGAAATTGTTAAAAACGAATGGGAAGAAGTTTATCGGGAAGATTATCAGCCCGATGAAAAGAATTCTTTGCCATATTCTTTCATTACCTATGAAAGATTAAGGTAGAAAACTATTTTTAGGCGTTCCTTTAAATTTTCGCAGCTTTTAACCTGAATTACAATGAGCTGATTATCAGAAACAAGGCAACAAAATCAGTGATCATAGGCCATAAACCCTATCTATATTCATTTTGTTTTAATTAAAAATTTCGTGGTTAGGAAATTTTATTAGATTTGCCGTCTTATTTAAAATGCTTATAAACTAATTAATTACATATTTTAAAGTCAAATGCAAGGTAAAGGGGTTGTTAAATTTTTCGCCATAGTGCTGGCAATCGTATGCTTATACCAGCTTTCATTCACGTGGGTAGCTCACAAAGTTGAAAATGATGCTAAGGTGTACGCCAAAGGTGATACGACGAAAGAAAAGGCTTATCTGGATTCTGTTTCAACACAACCGGTATATCCGCTATTCAAACACAATTATCAGTATGTTAAACAAAGAGAGCTGGCTTTAGGGCTGGATCTTGAAGGTGGTATGAGCGTTACCATGCAGATCTCATTAAATGAGCTGGTAAAAAAACTTTCGAATAACAATGTTGATCCGGTGTTCAACCAGGCGCTTGCTGCGGCAACCACTGATGCTATCACTAACCAAACAGATTATATTACCTTATTCGTTAACGAGTATGAGAAACTTAATCCAAACGGTAAGTTAGCAGCTATCTTTTCAACAAAAGATAACCAGGATCATTTGAAGTTTAACGCGTCAAACGCAGAAGTTGAAACTTACCTGAAAGAGCAGGCAGCTGTAGCTGTACAACAATCATACACTATTCTTAATACCCGTATCGACCAATTTGGTGTGGCCAATGCTAACATCCAATTGCAAAAAGGTACCGATCGTGTTTTAATTGAATTGCCGGGCGTTAAAGAACCAGATCGTGTTCGTAAACTTTTATCAGGAACTGCTAAACTGGAGTTTTATAAAACTTATGACAATAGCCAGGTTTTTCAATTGTTTACCAGTATTAACAGCGTAATTGCTGCCAAGATTAAAGCAGCTAAAAAAGATACTACAAAAGCTGCAGCCAAAACTACTACTGCTGCTACCGATTCTGCAAAAGCGCAAGGTGCATTGGCTTTGTTAAATAAAGTTCAAAAAAATGCAGCAAAAGATACCGGCGCATCTGCTTTAGGTAATAAATCGCAATTTGCTGATCAATATCCTTTGTTTAATGTTTTGAAACCAATGGTTTTCGCTGGGCAAAATGGACAACAGGAATTAGGCCGCGGCCCTATTGTTGGCCATGCTGAGGTAAAAGACACAGCGAAAGTTAATGCATTTCTTCGCAGCCCTGAGGTAGTCGCCATTATACCATCAAGCATGAAATTCTTATGGTCGGTAAAACCTGTTGAGAAAACCAAATCTTTTGAACTGTATGCTATCAAATTAGCAGGCGCTCAAAATGGCCCGGTACTTACCGGCGACGTAGTTACCGATGCTCATAATGATATTGACCAAAAAGGAAGCCCTGAGGTGGTAATGATTATGAACTCGGATGGTGCTCAAAAATGGAGTGCTGTTACCGCAGAAGCAGCGGCTGATGTAAATGCCAAACAATCTATAGCCATAGTTTTGGATGATAACGTTTACTCGGCTCCCACCGTTCAAAATGAAATATCAGGTGGTGTATCATCTATATCAGGTAATTTTAACACCGAAGAAGCGACTGACTTAGCCAACGTGTTAAAGGCTGGTCGTTTACCTGCTCCGGCACATATCGTTGCTGAAGCGGTTGTGGGTCCGTCATTAGGACAGGAAGCTATCAGCGCAGGTTTATTATCAAGCCTTGTAGGTTTATTGGTAGTATTGGTGTTCATGATTGCTTATTACAACCGCGCAGGTACTGTTGCTGTTGTTGCGGTTATTGTAAACATCTTCTTCCTGATGGGTGTGTTAACCAGCCTTGGTGCGGTATTAACCATGCCGGGTGTTGCAGGTATAGTACTTACCTTGGGTATATCGGTGGATGCTAACGTGTTAATTTATGAGCGCGTACGTGAAGAGTTGGCCCTTGGTAAATCGCTTCGCATTGCAATTTCCGATGGCTTTAAACATGCATTATCGTCAATTCTTGATTCAAACATCAGTACATTCTTAACCGGTTTAATACTTTATGTATTTGGTTCAGGTCCGATACAAGGTTTTGCAATCACGTTGATGATCGGTATCGCAACTTCATTGTTCTGCTCATTGTTAATTTCAAGGTTGATATTTGAATTTATGCTTGAAAAAGGTTGGGATATCAAATTCTCAAACCCTTGGAGTTCACATACCTTTAAAAATGCAAACTATGCATTCGTAAAAAACCGTTTCAAATTTTACATCTTCTCTGGTGCATTTATCATTGCAGGTTTAATTTCAATGGCTACACATGGCTTCAACTATGGTGTTGACTTTGTGGGTGGTCATAACTATGTGGTTAAATTCAACACTCCTAACGTTTCAACAGAGGATGTTCGTAAAATAGTTGACAAAGATTTGGGCGAAGGTAATGAGGTTAAAACCTTTGGTACCGACAGGATTAGTATCACTACCAAATATTTAATTAACAGCACTGCTCCTAATACGGATCAAAAAGTAAAAGACGCTTTAATAAAAGCGCTTAGCTCAACACCACAAACTACTATTACTGCTGCTAACATTGCAAGTCAGCAAAAGGTTGACCCAACTATAGCAAATGGTCTTAAGAAATCAGCGTTGTTAACGGTAATATTTGCAATTATTATCATCTCTGCATACATCCTGATCCGTTTCCGTAAATGGCAGTTCAGTTTAGGTGCGATGGTTGCAACCGCTCACGATGCTTTAATGGTACTTTCATTCTTCTCTATTTTTAAGGATGTGCTACCGTTCTCGTTAGATATTGATCAATCATTTATAGCGGCTATATTAACCGTAATAGGTTACTCCATTAACGATACCGTGGTTGTATTTGACCGTATCCGTGAGTTCCTTAACCTGCATCATTCAAAAACTGATGATCCTAAAACAGTTATTAACGATGCGATCAATAATACATTAAGCCGTACCATTATTACCGCTTTAACCGTATTATTAATCTTACTGGTATTGTTCATCTTCGGTGGCGATGTTATCCGCGGCTTCTCGTTCGCATTATTGATTGGTGTATGTTTCGGAACATACTCGTCGATCTGCGTGGCAACCCCGGTAATCATCGACTTTGGGAAAAAAGATCTGAGATAAGCTCATAACAACTTAATCAAAGGCCCCAAAGAACATTTGGGGCCTTTTTTGTTTAACATTATAGGGAATTATTTAAAAACCATCATGAACACTATAGATAAAACAAAGTTTCCAAGGGTACTTATTGTAGGCGGCGGATTTGGCGGGCTACAGGTTGCAAAAAAACTGGCAGATAAGCCTGTTGATGTATTGATGATCGACAAGCATAATTACCATACTTTTCAGCCATTGTTATACCAGGTTGCTACCGGAAGTCTGGAAGCCGATTCTATAGCCTTTTCATTAAGGAAAAATTTCTCGGGGCAAAAGAACTTCAGGTTCAGGATTGCCGAGTTGCAGAAGGTAAATGCAGAAAAAAATACTGTAGATACTACTATAGGCGAAATTACCTATGACTACCTGGTACTGGCCACCGGTTCAACCACCAACTTTTTCGGCAATAAGGAAATTGAACATTATGCAATGCCGATGAAGTCTATTCCCGAGGCGCTTAATCTACGTTCTCTTATCCTTCAAAATATAGAAGAAGCCGTGTTATTAACTGGTAAAGAAGAGCGTGAGCCCTATTTAAATTTTGTATTGGTTGGTGCCGGCCCCACCGGAGTTGAGTTGTCTGGTGCTTTGGCTGAGCTACGGAACCATATTTTAACAGAGGATTACCCGGAATTAAGCAAGGAACACATGCGCGTAATACTGGTTGATACAATGCCAAGAATATTAGGGGCGATGTCCGAGCAGGCGTCAAAAGGGTCGCACGATTTTTTGACCAGCATGGGTGTGGAAGTAATGGTAAATGTTAAGGTAAATAGTTTTGATGGTAACGAGATTAAATTTGAAGATGGCCATACCATCCGTACTAAAAATGTAATATGGTCTGCCGGGGTAATGGGTGTTGTGCCTGATGGCATATCAAAAGATATTATTCAAAGGGGCAACAGGATAAAAACAGACAGCATTTGCCGGATAGACGGCTCTGCCAATATCTTCGCCATTGGCGATGTGGCAGCCATGATTACCGATGAAACGCCAAAAGGACATCCCGGTGTGGCGCAGGTTGCTATACAAATGGGAAATCATGTTGCCAAAACCATTTTGAAATTGATAAATGGCGAGCCAACAGCGCCTTTTAAATATTTTGATAAAGGCTCACTGGCAACAGTTGGCAGAAATAAAGCCGTGGCCGATTTAGGTAAGCTAAAATTCCAGGGCTTTTTTGCCTGGATCATATGGATGTTTGTTCACCTTATTTCGCTTTTAGGTTTCAGAAATAAAATAGTTGTTTTTATTAACTGGACCATGAGTTATCTTACCTACAATGGCGGCGCCCGTTTAATTATCAGGCGATTTAATAACGAGGCTCCGCAACAGGAAGAAGAACATCTGGCAAAAAGCGATGGATAATACGGTTAATATTTTCTATTTTGCAGATAGTTAATACCCCTATATCATGAAAAAAACTAAAGCTATTAAACTGGTACTTGTAACCGGTTTAATTGGAGCTGGGCATACAGCTTTCGGCAATATGCCAAAATCGGCAGAAACAAAAAAAGCGTACGACGCAATCACATTCAAAAAAGGTTATTATTTCGCTGACGATTCCGTAAGAGCTCACTCGGGTTCATCTTTCTTTGTGGCGCATAATACCGCAACTCGTGGAGGCTGGGGCGGCTCAGGGCATTCGCATAGCTCAGCTTCCTGATACCTGGTCCATTGTCATTTTGATGAAGAATATCATCCCCATAAAGTGTAACAAAACAAATGTTTTAGTATCTTAAATTAAACCTGTTACAAATGAAATTTTTTCTGCTACCCGCTGTTGCCATCGTTTTGTTGCTAACGGCATGCGATGATCATAGTGATAAAACAACCACCCTCAACAAAAAAGGAGGTATCGAAGTATCATTAAGTACTGCCCATTTGGATACTACAAGAGACTTGCTTACTACTCATTATACTGTTTGGGATAAGGGAATTAAAGTAAAGGAGTTTGACAAAAGAGATACCATACCGGCATTGGGCATGGCCACTACCGAAGGCGAAGATGATAATGGCAACAACCAGGATATAACCGTGAAAAAGGATTATGAATTTTATGTTACTGTAAAATAATCCACCGCCATGAAAAAATCAAAAGCGATATCACTCGTGCTGGTAACGGGATTATTGGGCTGTAACAATCATCCCCAGCAAACCAGGTTATACCTGCGTACCGATACTTTAGAAAATTATACTTCTACAACGCCTGGTTATAACGGGTACTACGCATTCAGGCCAATCGGCACTTATTATTGGTTTGGTTATGTGCGCCAGGGTTATTCAAGCTCCGAAGTACATACAAGCCAAACAAGTATCAGCCGCGGCGGGTTTGGCGAATCGGGAGGTTTTCACGTTTCCACATCATCCTGATTATGGAAAGAATTTCTATAACACCGCGCAATAACTGGCAACATACAGTTGAGGCATTAGGCTTTGGCTTTCATACTGCCGATGTTGCCTATTGGGATGAGAGTGCCTATTATACATTTTCAATGCAGGAAATTACAAAGCTGGAAACAGTAACTGCCGAATTATGGGATATGTGCCTTCAGGCGGTGCAATATGTAATTGACCATAACCTTTTCGATCAGTTTAAGATTCCGCAATTTATCATACCACATATAATAGAATCATGGGATAACGATGCCCCGGCTATTTACGGGCGATTTGACTTATGCTATGATGGCGTTGGCGAACCAAAACTATTGGAATTTAACGCAGATACACCAACTTCGCTGTTTGAAGCTGCTATAGTTCAGTGGTTTTGGTTAAAAGACTTTGATGAGCCCAAGGATCAGTTTAATTCCCTTCATGAAAAGCTAATAGCATATTGGAAGTATCTGAAAGATTATTTATACAATGATACCCTTTATTTTACCTGCGTTAAAGAAGTGTTGGAAGACTTTACAACCACAGCCTACTTACAGGACTGCGCCATGCAGGCTGATATAACCACGGAGTTTATTTATATTGAAGACATTGGCTGGGATAATGACAATCACTTTTTTGTCGATTTAAATGACCAGCCTATAAAAAACATTTTCAAGCTATATCCATACGAGTGGATGGTTAATGAGTCATTTGGACAAAACCTGATCATCGACAAGCTAAAAGCCATTTGGATTGAACCCTCATGGAAAATGATATTAAGCAATAAGGCAATTTTGCCTGTTTTATGGCAACTGTTTCCGTACCATAAAAATTTACTGCCCGCTTATTTTACTCGTGGCAACTTAAAAGATTACGTTAAAAAGCCACTTTTATCGCGCGAAGGCGCAAACATCACCATAGTGGAAAATGAAAAATTGTTGGCCAATTCAGATGGAGAATATGGTGAGGAAGGCTTTATTTTTCAGGAGTTAAAGAAACTGCCCGATTTTAACGGCAATTTTCCGGTTATTGGCAGTTGGGTTGTGGGCCAGCAACCGGCGGGCATTGGTATAAGGGAGTCGAATGGTTTAATTACGGACAATTTGAGTAGATTTGTACCGCATTTGATTCTGCCATGATACCATCTCCAATAAAACTGACCGAATGTCCACGCGACGCCATGCAGGGTATTCATCAATTTATTCCAACTGAATTAAAAACTGCCTATATCAATTTATTGCTGCAAGTTGGCTTTGATACTATTGATTTTGGGAGCTTTGTATCGGCCAAAGCCATCCCCCAGATGCAGGATACCGTTGCCGTTTTAAAAAAGCTGGATCTGAGTAATTCCAAATCAAAACTATTAGCCATTATTGCAAACTATCGTGGTGCCGAAGAAGCCGCGGAGCATGAGGAGATAACCTATCTGGGTTTTCCTTTTTCCATTTCTGAAACTTTTCAGCAAAGAAATGCCAATTCAGATATTGCTAAAGCCTTTAATACGGTTAAAGATATTTATGAATTATGCGAGCAAAAGCATAAAACCTTAAGGGTTTACCTATCCATGGGGTTTGGAAATCCATATGGCGATGAATGGAATACCGATATTTTACTAGGCTGGGCCGATAAACTTATTGCAGCTGGTATTAAGAATATCTACGTAGCCGATACTGTTGGTGCAGCTACCCCTCAACAAATAACCGGGGTAATGGAAAAACTGTATGAGTTTAAGAACAATCCATTTGGCCTACATTTACATTCAACACCACACCAATGGCAGGAAAAAATTGAAGCGGCCTACAAAATTGGCTGTCGCTGGTTTGATACGGCATTAAAAGGCTACGGGGGCTGCCCGATGGCGGCAGATGTACTTACAGGCAATATTGCTACCGAAAAGCTAATTGGATACCTTCAATCACAAAACGAGCCTATAACGCTTAATTTTGGCAAATTAAGAGAAGCCATAAATTACTCGGACAAAGTATTTGAGTAATTGCTATTTCCTTATCATTTTATAGTGCCTGATGCCGGCTTCTTCAAACTCAGGGCCTACTTTCTCAAAATTAAACTTCTCATATAGCGGAACGGCCTGTATTTGCGCATGCATGTAAACATAGTCAGCATCGGCGGGCAAATCAGCCAATACAGAGCGTACCAGCTCCTGCCCTACGCCTTTACCGCGAAACTTACTCAACACTGCAAAGCGTTCAAGCTTGTAACCTTTGTCTGTTTTGCGCCAGCGGCAAGCCCCGGCTGGTTCGCCATCCACAGTAGCTAAAAAATGGTTCGATTCATCTTCAAACTCCCATTCCAACTCGGGAGGGCAATTTTGTTCAACAACAAACACTTCCCGCCTGATGGCGAAAACTTTCTCGAGCGTATTACTGTCAGTGATTTTGTTTACTTGTATTGTTGCGGGCATTTTTATACGAATTTCTTTGTCTGAAGCTAATTATCTTGCTTTGATTATTTTCCTCAGCAGCATCAATTGAATGTGTGCTGGTAAGGTCATCTTCTTTGGCAGCTAATTTAGACAATTGTACATAAAATTTACGCAATTGATCCAATTCCAGTTCCGTTAAGTCTTCAACATTTACCATCCGGTTGCTGGTTCCCTGATGCGAGGCAATAATTTCGTTCAGTTTCAGGTGGATTGCCTTTGAATCTTTATTTTGGGATTTCTGAATCAGGAAAACCATCAAAAAGGTGATAATAGTGGTGCCTGTATTGATGATTAACTGCCAGGTATCTGAATATTTAAATACCGGCCCCGTAATGCCCCAAATGATGATAACAGCAATTGCTGTAATAAATGCAGATGAGCTTCCAGTTGCAATGGTGGCCCAGTTTGCAAATTGCTCAAATAAGTTTTTTTTCTTAGCCATTAGTGTATGTTTTACTCATACACAACTAAAAAAAAGCGCCAATGTTTATCACATTAGCGCTTTTGTATTTTGATTACGATGCTGATTGATAAAATAGAATTAACTAAGCAGGTAATCCAACCTAATCAACTATTTAACTCAATCAACCCAATCAACTAATACTATAATTTACTATAAACGTCAAGGCAATTTAAATCGGCAAATGCTTCTTTTAAACGCTTAACAAATTGCTCTTCGCCTTTACGTAACCAAACGCGTGGGTCGTAATATTTTTTGTTTGGAGAATCTTCGCCTTCAGGATTACCAATCTGGCTTTGCAGATAACCTTCTTTTGATTGATAGTAATCTTTAATGCCTTCCCAAAATGCCCACTGCATATCAGTATCAATGTTCATTTTGATAGCACCGTAAGAAATAGCTTCTCTGATTTCTTCCTGAGTTGAACCTGATCCTCCGTGGAATACGAAATTGATAGGTTTTTCGGCAGTCAGGTTAAACTGTTTCTTTAAATACTCTTGTGAGTTATGTAATATAACCGGTTGTAATTTAACATTGCCTGGTTTGTAAACACCGTGTACGTTACCAAAAGCAGCAGCTACCGTAAAACGATGACTTACTTTTGAAAGTTCTTCGTACGAATAAGCTACATCCTCAGGTTGAGTATATAAACGTGAGCTGTCAACATCAGAGTTGTCAACGCCGTCTTCTTCACCACCTGTTACGCCTAATTCAATCTCCAGTGTCATACCCATTTTAGCCATACGGGTTAAGTATTTGGCCGATATTTCGATATTCTCGTGCAATGGCTCTTCCGAAAGATCAAGCATATGCGATGAAAACAGAGGTTTACCCGTTTCGGCAAAGAATTTTTCGCCGTGCTCTAATAAACCATCAATCCATGGCAAAAACTTCAAAGCAGCGTGGTCTGTATGCAATATTACAGATATACCATAGTGCTCGGCCAGCAAATGAACGTGTTTTGCAGCAGAAACAGCACCTAAAATACAAGCCTGTAGTTTAGAGTTATCTAACGATTTACCTGCATAAAATTGGGCACCACCGTTTGATAATTGTATAATTACCGGTGAGTTTACCGCTTTTGCAGTTTCCATAACAGCGTTAATGGTATTTGTACCTGTTACGTTTACAGCCGGTAAAGCAAACTTGTGCTTTTTAGCGGCTTCAAATAGCTCCTGCACCTGATCGCCGTGCAGAACGCCTCTATAATTTCTTAAATCCATTTGACCTTTAATTGGGGCTCGAAGTTATAAAATTTCCCGGTTTTGATTATAAATTATCTGATTTATAAGCCATAAAATACAGAATACTGTCAAATTTTAAAACTTTTTTTTGATAAAAGCTTTCAAATTAAATTTATGTTAAAATCGAAAGCCAAAACCTGCTTATAATTCACAATTTCACAATAAATATTTTTCACAGCCCGTGTCAGTTTAAACTGTGTGATGTATTATCTGATATCTAAAATATTTTTTCGTTTCTTTGTAGTCAATTGAAAGAGCTAGATATAGATATGGCATGGTTTAAACGGGAAACTAAAGGGATAATTACGACTACTGAGGAAAAGAAAGAAGCCCCCGATGGCATCTGGAATAAATGCCCTGAATGTAAGAAACCCCTTCATTATTCTGAGCAGGTTGAGAATCAATATGTTTGTCACTATTGTGGTTACCATCTGCGTATAGGTTCAAAAGAATATTTTTCTATACTTTTTGATAATAACGAGTTTACAGAGCTATTTGCTAACCTCCGTTCGGGAGATCCGCTGCATTTTGAAGATTCCAAAAAATATGTTGACAGGCTGAAAGAAACCCAGGCTAAAACCGGGTTAAAAGACGCTATCCGATCTGGGTTTGGCAAAATGGGTGGTCAGCCTATAGTTATTGCCTGTATGGACTTTAATTTTATTGGCGGCTCAATGGGTTCGGTTGTCGGTGAAAAAATAGCCCGCTCCATTGATTACAGCATTGAGCATAAAGTACCTTTCCTGATGATTTCTAAATCAGGCGGCGCCCGAATGATGGAAGCTGCTTTCTCATTGATGCAAATGGCTAAAACATCAGCTAAGCTGGCATTGCTATCGCAGGCTAAAATTCCTTATATATCGTTACTTACCGACCCGACAACAGGTGGTGTAACGGCATCATATGCTATGTTGGGGGATATTAATATAGCTGAACCTGGCTCGCTGATTGGCTTTGCGGGACCACGGGTTATCAAAGAAACCATTAAAAAGGATTTACCTAAAGGCTTTCAAACTGCTGAATTTGTTCAGGAACATGGCTTCCTTGATTTTATAGTTGATCGCAGGCAGATGAAAGAGCAATTGTCTTCATTTTTAAAAATGATGGATAATTAATCTCATCAAAACATAAAATAACAAACAAGGCTATCTTTTGGATGGCCTTATTTGTTTGAAGATTTATTTAAAAACCCCGGCATTTTGCCCGGTATCTCCATCTACATCTTTACTTTTTTTATCCCAGTTGGGGCCGCCGTGCTTCTCGCTCTTTTTGCCCATATATTTTCTGGAATCAGCATCTCCTGCCCTGTTTATCTCAACAGCATTATCATTTTCCACATTAGAGAAAGGCTTGGTAGCATCATTTTTATCCTCCTGAATCTTTTTATCGAGAGGCTTATTATTTGTTTCCATAACTTTTAAGTTTAAATAACAAAGGCTACCAGCACCTGATAACCCTTGTTATATGATACTCTTATTTGAAGAGTTAAATTTCAACTATAAACTTTCGGTGCCGGGCTCGTGCCCTACCATTCTGCCGGTAGTACGGCCGTGGTTACTTGGCTTAAAATCTGTTTGTGCATTACCAACTGAAGGAAACTCATGCTGATTGGGTGGTGTAACGTCAGTTTGCTCGCTATAAGAAGAATCATTGCCTTCCTGCTGTTGCTCCTGCTCTGCTTGGCGATGATAGCCAGATCCTTCTTGTTCAGACTTTCTCTTCTCAGGAATTTCATCCGGACGATTATGTTCCGGGCGTTCCTGCTTTTTTTCGGGATTTTGATTTTTGGTATTCATAGGTTTTATTAATTTATAATTAAATAAAGCAATGATTATGCCATTTAGTTTAATTATTTAGCCAATACCTTTATCTACACATATTTCTTAAACAAAAAAACGGCGTACCGTTCAGGCACGCCGTTTTTATTTAAAATTTTAAATCGCTTATCAGGCATTAACCAGGCAAAGCTCTTTTACTTTAGCCAGGGTAAAATCAATTTCTTCTTTGGTGGTATATTTCGAGAAAGAAAATCTAACCGATGGGCGACTCGCGCTTGCTCCTATTGCGGTAAGTACATGCGAACCGATATCAGAGCCCGAACTGCATGCACTGCCACCCGAAGCCGAAATCCCGGCTATATCCAGGCTGAATAAAAGCATATCTGCCATCTCCATTTCAGGGAACTGAACATTTAATACCGTATACAAGCTTTTATCTTCGTCTGTTTCGCCATTAAAACCAATACCCGGAATGCTTTCAATCAACTGCGTTTTCATATAGTTTTTTAAACCCTGAATATGCTGTTGATGCTGCTCCATTTCGGCATATGCCATTTCTAAAGCTTTGGCAAGCCCAACTATGCCATAAATATTTTCGGTACCTCCACGCATATTGCGTTCCTGGGCACCTCCATAAATTAATGGTTTTATTTTTATGCGATGATTAATATGTAAAAAGCCTACACCTTTAGGTCCGTGTAATTTATGGGCCGAACAAACCAAAAAATGAGCTTTCAGTTTGCTTAAATCATGCTTGTAATGCCCCATGGTTTGCACCGTATCGCAGTGATAGATAGCATTATAAACCTCACACAGGTCACCAATGCGCTCCATATCTGATAAGGTACCAATTTCGTTATTGGCATGCATTATTGATACAAAACTACGTTCGTTTTCTTTTAACAAAGTCTCCAAATGGTCGTAATCAATATTGCCTTTAGCATCAACATTAACAAAACTTAACCTGATGATGCCTGCTTTTTCCAGCGCTTCGAGGGTGTGAATTACAGCATGGTGTTCAATGCGACTGGTAATAGCATGTTTAATGTGATGATCAATAATGCCACACCTTATAGCAGTATTATCCGCCTCTGTTCCGCTCGATGTGAAAAAAATCTCGGCCGGCGAAGTTCCAAGCAGGTTGGCAATTGTTTTTCTTGCCTTTTCAATTATTGTGCGGGCCTCGCGGCCATGAGCGTGAATGGATGATGGGTTACCATAAGTGGTTTCCATTACCTTGTACATCTCTTTCATTACCTCTGCATCAAGAGGGGTTGTAGCAGCATTATCTAAATAAACACGCATCTTTTATTATTTATATAAAGTGCTGTGAAACGCTTGAAAATTCAGGCATCCACAACACTTTATTGAGTATTTTAATTTGAATTTAAATTGCAATCCCGCAGATTTAATCGTTCACTTTTTTACTTTACTGTTCCGCCTTTGCTGGCGCGGATAATCAGTTTTTTAACTGTAAAATTTCCTTTATATCGGCAATTATTTTACTTGCCAGGTTATTTGCAACCGTTTCCGAATTACCTTCTGAGTAAATACGAATTATGGGTTCAGTATTTGACCGCCGCAAATGTACCCATTCTTTGTCAAATTCTATTTTCAAACCATCAATGGTTGTATGAGGTTGTTTCTTGTATTTTTCCTCTACCTTAAGCAAAAGGGCATCAATGTCCATCTCAGGTGTAAGCGTTATTTTATTTTTAGAGATAAAATAGCCAGGATAAGAACTTCTCAATATAGAAACAGGTTTACCGAATTTGGCCAGGTGTGTTAAAAATAGGGCGATGCCCACCAGTGCATCTCTACCATAATGTAGCTCTGGGTAAATTACGCCACCGTTGCCCTCGCCACCAATAACGGCATTAACGGCCTTCATTTTGTTTACTACGTTCACCTCTCCTACCGCAGCGGCATGGTATTCGCCGCCGGCCTGTTCAGTAACATCACGCAATGCACGTGTTGATGACAGGTTTGATACCGTATTACCTTTTTTATTTTTTAGCACATAGTCAGCAACCGCAACCAGCGTGTATTCTTCACCAAACATATTGCCATCTTCGCAAACAAAACAAAGTCTGTCAACATCAGGGTCAACGGCTATACCCAGGTCAGCTCTTTTTAATAAAACTTCTTTGGAAAGCGCTGTGAGGTTTTCCGGTAGTGGTTCAGGGTTGTGCGGAAAGTTTCCGTCGGGTTCACAATATAATTCATGAACTGTTTTAACACCCAAACTTCTCAACAATGCAGGAACAAATATACCACCAGTTGAATTAACACAATCTATAACTACTTTAAAGTCAGCCTTAGTAATAGCATCAACATCAACTAATGGCAACGCCAATATTTGGTCAATATGCTCCTGTAAATAGTTATTGTCGTTATAAACCTTACCCAGATCGTTTACATCGGCATATTTAAAGGCGCTGCTTTCGGCAATATCAAGTACTTCCTTGCCATCAGCATCGCTTATAAACTCACCATCGGCATTTAATAGCTTAAGCGCATTCCACTGTTTGGGATTATGGCTTGCAGTAAGGATTATTCCACCTGCAGCCTTTTCTAAAGGAACTGCTATTTCAACGGTGGGGGTGGTTGATAGCCCAAGGTCTATAACATCAATACCCAGCCCTTGTAGTGTCCCGATAACCAAGTTATTAACCATATTGCCCGAAATACGTGCATCACGCCCCAAAACAATTTTATTTATACCTGTTTTATTTACAGCCCATGTACCATAAGCCGAAGTAAATTTTACAATATCTAACGGGGTAAGTCCTTCGCCCACTGTACCGCCAATGGTACCCCTTATGCCCGAAATTGATTTTATTAATGTCAAGGTGCAAAAATTTATAGCGCAAAAATAAAAATATTTAACCGAAGCTTCTTATAAATCGCATTGTTTTACTCACTCATTTTATTGGCTATATTTGACAACGCTTTTAAATAAAGCTCATTAATATTTATCTGCATAAAAACAATGCCAGACCCACTTTTACAACTCGACCGGCATTTATTTTATTTTATTAATCACACGCTTACCAATCCTTTTTTTGATTTGGTGATGCCTTATTTACGCAACCCCAAATTCTGGATTCCGCTTTACCTGTTTATCACAGCATTTTGCGTTTGGAAATTTAAAAAGCAAGCTATTTATATTATACTTCTTTTAGCCCTCTCGGCCGGCTTTGCCGATTTCACGAGCGCAAGTATCATTAAACCTTTGGTAAAGCGTCTGCGCCCCTGTCGTGATCCTGTAACGGCTTTAACCGATATTAACCGGGTAGACTGCGGTACAGGTTATAGTTTCCCATCAACACATGCTACAGACCATTTTGCTATTGCTTTTTTTATGATTCTGCTTTTTTATAAGAAATGGCGCTGGATATGGCTTTGGGCAATACTATGGGCAGGCATCATTAGTTTTGCTCAGGTTTATGTTGGGGTACATTATCCTGTTGATGTTACCTGCGGGGCTATTTACGGTGCGCTGGTTGGCTGGCTTTTTGCATTCATCTTTAAAAAGCTACAGCCTGACTTTGTTGGATGAATTGTCTGAATCAGAATTTGCAGAATGCTGATATAAACAAATCCGAAATCAAAACTATCCGCGTAGCTTATCAAGCAAATCGCTCAATTGGCCAGCTTCTTCTTCGGTAAGGTTTTTTTGAAGAACATCCTTTGTTCTGAACTCAACATCCATTTTTTCGAGAATCCCCAGGCCAATATCACTTATGCGGATATCAACTGCCCGGCGGTCCTTATTATTGGTACAACGCGATACCAGCCCTTTTTGAATCAAACGATCAACAATGCGCGATGCATCAGACATTTTATCAACCATGCGCTCTTTTAATAAATTAATGGTAGCCGGTTTAGGGTATTGCCCTCTTAATATTCTTAACACATTAAACTGTTGCTGGGTAAGATTATGTTTTTCAAACTTGCAACGGAATGCATTATTTAACCAGCCATATGTGTAATTTACATTTATAACTGCCTTGTGGTAGTTATCTTCAAATTTACTGCTTTGTATTTCCTCGTCTATCCGCATTGTTATTAACCCTTGTTGCAAATATCCTTATTTATTTTTTAACATCCTTATCCTCTTTGGGTTTTCCATAGTCCCAGGGACAGTGGAGGCATTTATTTTTACAGCAATATCCCCGTTTTAGGTGATATTCCTTCGTAAAAACAAAGTTGCCATCCTCATTTATGTAGTAATCAATATTTTCCTGCAGCATTAGTTCAAAATTTTTACAAAAATATGATCGCCAAAATGTTGTTTCAGGTGCTGGCCGTTACCATGTAAGGTCCAAATCTGTTTGGGTTGAGTATTTTTTATGGTTTGCAGAATATCGTTCCAGTCCACATGATCCGAAATAAAAAGTGTATCGCGATTGTTCACCTGCAAATTCTTCCACCCCGATGCAAACAGACGGGTAACACCAGTTGCTCTGATATAACTATCAAAAGTAAAAGGCGGAACGATGTAAACAAACTCCTCCTGATTTTTCATCAGCTTACGGCTATAAATCTGGCACTTGCCCGGCGCATAGCCCATTTTCTCGTAAATGGCATTAATGGGCATTATCCGGTGATGTATTAATAACTTTTTTTGCGGCGCATAAGTATTAATCAGGTTAATTAACCGCTGACTTTTACCCAAACCATAAGCGCCCAGTAATATATTGGTCTTTATTTCATTGATCTTCTTTATCTCACTAACCGGATCTGGGTGCAAAACTGCCGGATCGGCAAAGGTGCTTTCTGTTATCAGCACATCTGTAGTTACCCATTCAATTGGCTCGCAGGTGGCATCTGCCTGCAATTTATAATCTCCTGTGTATAAATATTTTACGTTTTCATATTCCATTAATATTTGTGCGGAGCCAAGCATATGCCCTGCCGGGATAAGTGTTATTTTAACTTGACCCACTGTAAAGGGGGTATTGTAGCTAATTACATTAAAAACTTTGGCTGAATTTTTTCCATAACGCAGTACCATAAATGCTTTGGTAGCTTCGGTTAAATACACCGTATCATTACCGCTGATTGCATGGTCTGCATGGGCATGCGAAATGACTGCGTTACTTACAGGTTGTTTTGGATCGATATAAAAATCACCATATTTACAGTATAGTCCATTGGCGTTAAAAGAAACAAAGTCTTCAATTATCATTATAGGAGTGTCATTGGGTCATTTAGTCAATTGGTCATCGCCAGTTGATTAAAGAAATTTTCATATTTTTCGTCATTGCGGGGTGTTGAGCAATGACGCATTTATTTTTAATTAATAAATTAAAGCGTTCTAAAATGGCTATCTAAACTTAAAACTTGCGGTATTACTAACTGGCTTTCATCATTGGTAATAATGAAATTGGCCATTTGCGATTTCTTTTCTTCGGAAAACTGATGTGCGTTTCGACCTTCTATTTCGGCTCTCGATAATCCATCGCGTTTCATTACACGCTGTATGCGCATTTCTAAAGATGCCTGCACCATGATACTATAATCGCACATTTTGTACGAATCACTTTCAAATAATAAAGCGGCTTCCTTTAAAATATAAGGCACATCGTCAAACTGTTTTACCCAGGCATCAAAGGCCCTAAAGGTGGCGGGATGAACCAGCGAATTTAATTTAGCAAGCTTTGCATCATCATTAAACACAATACCGGCAATATACTTACGGTTTAAAGTACCATCGTCAAAATAGGAGGATTTGCCGAACGCAGATTTTAGCTCATCCACCAGGATAGCATCTTCTGTCATTACCTTTTTGGCAGCATCGTCAGCATAAAAAACCGGGATACCAAGTACGGTAAATACTTTGCTTACTGTAGTTTTGCCGCTGCCTATATTACCTGTGATACCTATTTTGAGCATTATTTTCGTACAATAAAATCAATATTGGCAGGCTCAATTTTAACCAGCTTGCAATACACGGGCATTTTTGATACCACTACCGGCAATACCTTGTAGCCCTGGTTGCGCCATAAATCCAAATTCGCTGTTGCCTCAAAAAAATCTTCATCCGTTTCGGCGTACCTGCTTAATGAAACCATAAAGGTAACCTTAACTTTTTGCGGAAATATCTTTACATCATCATAATTATGATTATTGATCAGGCTAACCGGTATAAACAAAGTTTTTTCGGTAAACTCATCAACGGGGACATTTACTTGCACTGCTTTTGGGTAAATACTCATATTACCTTCGCGCACGTGTTGCAGGCTTAATTCTGTCGTCAATGTTTCGCTAAGGCTATCTAATTTCAAGGTATCCGACGGCCATTCGGTCAACTTATCTATCACGTTGGCTGGGCCATTTACAATTACATAACCGGGCCTTATGGTGATGTTATTGCACTGGTTATATTGTTTTTTATATTTGATGGATGTTATCAGCCTGATGGGTACTCTTTTTACTTTCCTGTTAGAAAAATCAAAATATAGCGTATCGGGACTGAAGCCTGTTATTTGCCGGCCAATTTCCTTTTTATTATTAATCTCATCTAACTGAGAGCTTAAAACGATATAGCTTTTGTTTTCGAGGGTATTCAGATCAACGGTAAATGACTGTACCTGGTTGTTCATCCTGGAAAACAGCATTTCCCAGCCGCTGCCGGTAACATTAACATTTACAGTATCTGATTGCAGTGAATGAAAAGCTCTTCTTTGCGGTGTGTTTTTAAAATTGAGCGCCTCTTTAACGGTATAGTTATGGGTATTTGACAATACACTAAATATCCACGCGCAAATAGCCAGCACCAGGCATGTAAAAAATGCCGATGCCCGTCTTCTTTCTGTTGCAGATAATTTGATTATTGGCATAGTAAAGATGAAAGCTAAAGGCCACATGCCAAGCTTTTACGCGTTATGCAAACAACCTTTAGCTTTTAAATTTTTTAAGTGTTTTATGGCCCGATGCTTTGCGCTTCTGACTTTTTGCTCACTAAGCTTTTGCCGCTACCGGAGGCGTATTTAACGCCTTTGAAGCTTCAAGAGATATAGCCGATTTGTCGAAACGGATTTTGCCGTTATCAACCTCAACCAAAAAAGTAGTTTCGTTAACATCAACAATACGGCCATGAATACCTGCGGTAGTAACTACCTTATCACCTTTTTTAAGCTCGTTTACATATTTCTTTTGATCTTTTTGTTTTTTGGTTTGAGGCCTGATCATAAAGAAATAAAATACGATGATTATTAACCCTAAAGGCAGCATTTGCTGCAAACCAAAACCCGAAGATGCTTGTAATAAAATAGTTGCTATCATTTTAAATTATATTATTTTGAAACGTTTGTTAATATTTCGCCAATTAAATGGACCCTGCTTTGAGCGGGGTTGGTATTGGCGGTAATAGTTATCATTTTATCTTGTAAACCCATTTTACCGGCGCTATTAAATGTAACATTTATAGCCGCGCTTTCGCCTGGTTTTACCGGGGCACTTGGCCAAACAGGCTTAGTACAACCGCATGTAGCCACAGCATCGGTAATAATTAATGGTGATTTACCGGTATTGGTAAACTTAAAATCATAAGTCACCTTATCGCCCGATTTTATTTTACCAAAATCATGTATATCCTTATCAAACTTCATTACAGGCGCGTCTGCGGCGGTAGCTGTAGTTGTATTAGAGGCAGTATTGCCACCCTGGTTTGATTGGTTGCAAGCTGTTGTGATTAAAAGGCCTGCTGCAATTAAGCTTAAGAATATTTTTTTCATTGTGTTAAATTGATGTCAATAGTATAAACTATAGTGATAGGCTTTTATTATTTAAGATTATCACTATAGCTGTTGGCATTATTCTATTAATCCCCGGCCGGTTTTCTTTACCTTATTCTCGGCTTTCAATTCAAATAAAATCTTATCTAAGATACCGTTTATAAACGAATTACTTTTTGGCGTGCTAAACTCCTTTGAGATTTCCAAATACTCGTTAATAGTAACTTTAACCGGAATGGAGGGGAAGTTAATAAATTCAGCAAGGGCCATTTTCATTAACAATGTATCCATCATTGCAATACGATCAGGCTCCCAATTTTGAGTTTTTTTACCAATAAGTTCCTGATAGTCGCTATTAAACCTGATGCTTTGTTCAAATAAATTAACAATAAACTCCCTGTCTTCTTCCCAGTTTGCGGTAACCTCGGCCAGATTGTTTAATTCAAACTCATCGTTTGCAAAGTTTTTAAATGTTTTAGCTATCAGCGCTTGCAACACATCTTTATCAACCGGCCAATAGATAAACATATCTTCAAAAACCTGTTCGGCTATTGATGATTTTAAAATCACCTTTTTGAATATAAATTTGATGATATCCTTATCGGTCTGAATAGTGTCGCCGGTCTTTTTCAGGTATTCTTTATAATCGTCAGAATTTTTAAGGACAATAAATAATGATTTGATTAATTCGGGCTCAAAGTCCCAGGCCACTTTATATTTTTTTAAGCCGGTCAAAAATTCCTTGTTTTGTTGAAGCGACAACACAAACTTATTGCTTAATATTTTCAAATTAGCATTAAGGTCATCTTCGGTGGGCAAGTGTTTGTTTGCTCTTTCTTCAGCGTCATTTGCGGCATAGGCAGCAATCTCTGAAATTAACGAAAGCATCCAGATATACATTTCGTATACCTTATCAATACTTTGCAACAGATTTTTTTCATGTTGCCTGATGTCGCCGCTGTTTGATTGGTGATAAGCGTATAACGACTGTAAAACTTTTACCCTTAGGTGTCTGCGATTTAACATTTGTAAGAACGATTTTGTATCCGTTTGCTTTTGCAAACAGATCTTTATTTATTATTTAAATTAGTAGGTTGATTTCACTTTTTTAATATCTGAAATGCGTTTTTCAGCGATTTTGTTTGCAGCAACAATAGTTGAAATATTTTCGGCTTTTGAAAGTTTTAAAACATTTCGGGTAGCCTCATAAATATTTTCAGTTAATTGCATGGTGCGTTTTTTGCTGAAGCCCATCAATTCAGAGTAACAATTTATTATTCCGCCGGCATTAATCACATAGTCGGGAGCAAACAAAACACCTTTTTCAAGCAGCATTTGTCCATGTATCTCCTCGTCTTCTAACTGATTATTAGCCGAGCCCGCTATAATAGCGCACTTTAATTTTTTTATAGTTTGCGTGTTTACGGTAGCACCCAAAGCACAGGGCGCGTAAATATCAGCATCAATATCAAAAATGCTATTGGTTGATACCGCCTCAGCACCGTACTTTTTAGCTACCTGTCCCAACAATTCATCATTAATATCGCTGATGTAAACTTTGGCGTTTTCATCACGAAGCAGCTTTACCAAATTTTCGCCAACATGGCCTATCCCCTGCACTATAATGGTTTTTCCTGTTAACGCATCACTTCCATACAACTCTTTCACACAGGCCTTTATTCCCATAAAAACACCCAGTGCTGCTATTGGCGTTGGATCACCGCTGCCGCCTATACTCTCCGGTACACCCATTACATGTTGAGTTTCCATTTTGATGTATTCCATATCCTTCGGATTGGTACCTACATCAACAGCGGTAATAAACTCGCCATTAAGGTTTTTTATAAAACGACCGAATTTGCGCAACAAAGCTTCTGTTTTGTCTTTCCTCGAATCGCCTATAATAACCGCTTTGCCGCCGCCCAGGTTAAGCCCCGCAATTGCCGATTTATACGTCATGCTTTTCGACAAACGCAAAACATCGTGCAAGGCATCTGTTTCGTTTCTGTACGCCCACATGCGGGTTCCGCCTAAAGCGGGGCCCAAAGTTGTGTCATGTATAGCAATTATTGCTTTTAAACCTGTATCCGGATCACTGCAAAAGACAACCTTTTTGTGCCCGAAAGTTTCAAGCTGATTGAAGATAGAATCATCGGGGTTTAGTGTCGGCATTAGCAACGGTAAATATATTTTTTGAGCTGTGACAAAAGTAGTTGTTTTTTTGGTTGAAGCAAAGCGAATTGTTTTAAATAGCCAAACACGAGGCCAAAAACCATTAAGGACCAAAAGTGAAACCATCAGTACTGTTAAAAAACAGTAAACTTTATTGTCATGCCGCTATTCGTTTAACCGCCAGCTTGAAAATTCAATTTCATTAGCCTACTTTTGAGCTCTCAGGCTGTACCGACTTCCCGGCTTTCGGACTATCAACACATGAAAGATCTCGCTTACCTCAATAAATTCTTTTATAAATACCGCTGGCGACTTATTCCTGGTGTGCTTTTCGTAATTATATCCAATATTTTTGGTGTATTACCGGCGCAGGTAATTCGCGTGGCATTTGATTTGGTTACCGAAAATATTAACACCTATCAACTCTTCTCGGGTTTTAACCGTCAGTATATTATCTATGACATTTTTGGGTCGAGTCTTTTATTATTCGGCATCCTGGTACTGGTGTTGGCATTGTTACGCGGTTTGTTTTTATTTTTTATGCGGCAAACCATCATCTTGATGTCGCGCCACATTGAATATGATCTTAAAAATGAGATCTATAGTCATTACCAGCTCTTATCACTTGCTTTTTACCGCCGCCATAACACCGGTGACCTGATGAATAGGGTAACCGAAGACGTAAGTCGTGTGCGGATGTATTTAGGCCCTGGCATTATGTATACCATTAATACTGTGGTACTTTTTATAATGGTTATTTATGCCATGGTTACGGTTAATGTGCGGCTGGCTATATTTTCGGTATTGCCGCTGCCGGTTTTAGCGCTTATTATATACTATGTAAATAATATTATTAATTATCGCAGTGAACAAATACAACAGCGATTATCGTCACTATCAAGTTTTGTACAGGAAAATTTCTCGGGTATAAGGGTAATAAAATCATACGTTAGAGAAGGTTTTGTACGCAAAAACTTTGCTGCCGAAAGCGAAAATTACAAAGTTCATTCTATGGAACTGGCAAAAGTGCAAGCGCTATTTTACCCGCTTATGCTATTGCTGGTGGGCCTCAGCAACGTTATTACCATGTATGTGGGCGGTATTGAAGTAATGAAAGGTAATATCACATCGGGCAATATTGCTGAGTTTATTGTTTATTTGAATCAACTCACTTTCCCGGTAATATCACTGGGCTGGGTAACATCGCTTGTTCAGCGTGCTGCGGCATCTCAAAAACGTATTAACGAGTTCTTACACCAGCAGCCCGAAATTGTTTCGCCTAAGATTGATAAACAAAGCATTGCCGGCCAGATTGAGTTTAATAATGTATCTTTTACTTATCCTGATACCGGTATTGAGGCGCTTAAAAACGTATCATTTACAGCCGAACCAGGCGAAATGATTGCCATTATCGGGCGTACAGGATCGGGGAAATCAACAGTTGCCAATTTAATTATGCGGATGTATGATACCACATCGGGCAATATTTTAATTGACAATCATTCTGTTAAACAGCTTAACCTGGAAGGCTACCGATCGCAAATAGGGTTTGTACCGCAGGAAGTGTTCCTGTTTTCTGATACGATTGCCAATAACATTGCCTTTAGTGCCGATACCTTGAATATGCCGGCCGTTGAACAGGCTGCAAGGGATGCGGCCGTATACAGTAATATAATGGAACTTGAAAAAGGTTTTGAAACATTGATTGGCGAGCGTGGGGTAACGCTATCTGGTGGGCAAAAACAGCGTGTATCTATTGCGCGGGCTATTGTAAAGCAACCGCAGATATTAATTTTTGATGACTGTCTTTCGGCTGTTGATACCCGTACTGAAGAAGAAATATTGAGTCACCTGGGGCGTAATATGCAGGGTAAAACAAGTATTATTATTGCACACCGCATATCAACCATAAAAAATGCCGACAAAATACTGGTAATGGATAAAGGCGAAATTATTGAGCAAGGCAATCACTCTTATTTGATGCAATTGAAAGGAACCTATTTTGAATTGTACGAAAAACAATTGCTTGAGGAAGAAGAAAATGTCTAAAATTTAATTTTTAATAATATAATTACATAAAAAGTTTAATAATATTCAATTATGTCATTGTACTTTGATTTTTTTTTTATATTTATGCCAACCAAAACTAGTTACAATAAAATATATTATGGGAGATTTTGAAAATAGAGAGCGTGAAGAAGTTTATTCAAAGAAAGTAAGAGCAGGTAAAAGAACTTATTTTTTCGATGTAAAGGCAACAAGATCAAATGATTACTATGTTACCATCACCGAAAGCAAAAAACGTTTGGAAGATGGGGTTTTTATTAAACACAAGATTTTTTTATACAAAGAAGATTTTGAAAAATTTGCCGAAGGTCTAAAGGAAACTGTAGACTATATTAAGGCAAATCAGGAAGTAATAGAAAAACGCTACGAGTACAACGAATCGCCCGAAACTGCTAAAACTGCTGACGAAGACTTCTCTTTCGAAATTTAAACTGAACTAACTAAACAAACTAAATACTGAAAAACCTGCTTTATGCAGGTTTTTCTATTTTGTAATAGTTTGTATTATTTATGAATTGGCGCAGGATGCTGTAAAATGTGGCCAAAAATTAACATGGCTATATTGAAGTAAATTACAAGGCCCGTAACATCAACCAAAGTAGCTACAAACGGTGCAGATGAAGTTGCCGGGTCAAAACCAAGTTTCTTTAGCACCAAAGGCAACATGGAACCTGCCAATGATCCCCAAAGCACCACTCCTATTAATGAAAACCCAACGGTAAAGGCCATTAACAGCCAATGCTCACCATAAATATCACTGAATGTAGTCCAGATAGCTACCCGCGAAAACCCAATAATACCCAATATAGTACCCAGCATTAAACCGGATATAATTTCGCGTCGCATTACACGCCACCAGTCAATCAGTTTAACTTCACCCAATGCCATTGCCTGTATAATCAAAGTTGATGCCTGCGACCCGCTATTACCACCGCTTGATATAATAAGCGGCACAAAAAATGCCAGCATAGTTAACGAAGCCAGCTCGCCGCCGTATGATTGCATAGCCGTGGTAGTGAGCATTTCGCTTAAAAACAGAATTATCAACCACCCTACCCGCTTCTTTACCAATTTAATCAGGCTGATATCCAGGTAAGGCTGATCGAGCGCTTCGGTACCGCCAATTTTTTGGATATCCTTCGTATATTCTTCATTGGCAATCCAAAGTATATCATCAACGGTAACAATTCCCAATAAAATGTTGGCATCATCGGTAACCGGCAAGGCTGTACGGTTGTTCATTCTGAAAATATTGATGGCTTCCTCCTGCGGGTCTGTAGCTTTCAATGCTATCAGGCGACCATCCATCAATTGACTCAATTTAGTTTCGGGCTCAACCAACAAAATCTCGCGAATGCGGATATCATCCAACAAAACACCTTTATCACCCAAAACATAAATTACGTCAATGGTTTCAGAATCTTTACCATATTGTCGGATATGATCCAATACCTTTTGAACGTCCCAGGTTTTCTTTACGGCAATATAATCAGGCGTCATTAGCCGGCCTACACTATCTTCTTCATAACCCAGTAGCTGCAAAGTCTGCTTGCGATCGGCCGGCGATAAATGCTGAATTAGTTTTTGAACCGTTTTACCATGTAATTCGCTAAAAAGAGATGTGCGGTCATCAGGCGGGAGTTCATTAACAATTTCAATTACCCTTGGCCCCGACAATTTTTTGAGAATACGTTCCTGGGTAGGAAAATCAAGTATGCGAAAAACATTTACCGCTCTGTTAATGGAAAGCGTCTCTAAAAATTGGGGGCCATAATCAGGAAGTTCGCCTATCAGTTCTTCAACGTCTGATATATTAAGGTTGTTAAGGTATTCCCGGAGCTGTTTTTCGTCCTTATTTTCCAGCAATAGTTCAATTTGCTCAACCAATTCTTCCATAAAAATGTCTTTTTTTACATGTTGATAATTTGCCGGCTTGATTTGATGACGCCAAAAATCGTTTATTTTTTTCAAATAATAAGGCAATATTTTTCTGTTATCTTTGCGCTTTTTAAGAGGGTGGTTTATAGGGTTAAACAGGTTGATAACGTTTTTGCTTATCATCTGTTTTAACTTAATCAATCATTAACTCAATTAACTTAATCAGAAATAAAAAATGGGTTTACAATGTGGTATTGTGGGTTTGCCGAACGTGGGGAAATCAACACTTTTTAATTGCTTATCAAATGCCAAAGCACAGGCGGCTAACTTTCCTTTTTGCACAATTGAGCCAAATGTGGGCGTAATTACCGTGCCCGATGAGCGTTTAACCAAGCTTACAGAAATAGTAAATCCTAAAAGCATTGTACCAAACGTTATTGAAATTGTTGATATAGCGGGCCTTGTAAAAGGTGCCAGCAAAGGTGAAGGATTGGGTAACCAGTTTTTGGCAAACATACGGTCTACAAATGCCATTATTCACGTTTTACGCTGCTTTGATAATGATAATGTGATCCACGTTGATGGCTCTGTTGATCCAATTCGTGACAAGGAGATTATTGATACAGAGCTACAACTGAAAGACCTTGACTCAATAGAAAAGAAAATACAAAAAGTTGAAAAAATGGCCAAAACAGGGGGCGACAAAGAGGCTAAAAAAACCTTTGATGTACTAACTGTTTACAAAAACCATTTACTTGCAGGTAAATCGGCCCGTACTGCGCCGGTTGCCGAAGAAGATAAAGAATATATTGCTGATATATGGTTGTTAACTGCCAAACCTGTATTGTACGTTTGTAATGTTGATGAAGGCTCTGTTAACACGGGCAACGCTTACGTTGAAAAGGTAAAAGCTGCCGTAAAGGAAGAAAATGCTGAAGTATTGATTATATCGGCCCAAATAGAATCAGAAATTGCCCAACTCGAATCATACGACGAACGTCAGCTATTTTTAGATGACCTGGGGTTAACTGAATCGGGCGTGAATAAGCTTATTAAAGCCGCTTATAAACTTCTCAACCTGGCTACTTACTTCACAGCCGGCGTGCAGGAAGTGCGTGCCTGGACCATTACCCAGGGTTTTACGGCGCCACAAGCAGCGGGAGTTATTCATACAGATTTTGAAAAAGGATTTATCCGTGCTGAGGTGATTAAATATGAAGACTTCGTTAAATTCAACGGATCGGAAACAGTTATTAAAGAGAACGGAAAAATGAGCGTTGAAGGAAAAACATACATTGTTCAGGATGGTGACATTATGCACTTCAGGTTTAATGTTTAAGTAGATAAAAAGCTTATTCTTAAAAAAGACTTTTACCAAAGTAAAGGTCTTTTTTGTTTTTGAAATATTTTTCTTCACTATGCGTTATAAACCTTTAACACTTCAGAATTCATTGAATTCAAACTATATTAATTAACAAATTAATAACATTAAATAAACAATTAATTTTCATGTTACCTGTATGTTAGCAATATGTTAGTTTTTGATGAGACGAAGAGGAAAAAACAAAATCTTGTAATACTGCTTTGCACTATTTATCTATTTTTTGCTTGTTTCTATGTTGTGCTTTGTCAAAGAAACAACAACGCCATATTGCTCTTCGGTAACACCACTTCTATTCAACAAAAACCGGTTATAGCCCCCTGGACAAAAGCAAACTCATCATTAAAATTCTTCTCACGACCGAGAGTTGTCGTTAATCGTTTATCTGCTGTTACCGGCGTCCTTGCTGCCATAGGTTGCTTCTTACTTTTTATTACTGCCCCTGCCATTTATAAGACCTCTTTAGGCGATACACCTTTCTGTTTTCACACCAAATACACACTCCGCTATCTGCACGTCTGGCGAATCTGATAAGCTACTGCTCTTTAGGTAATTAAATTAAAATGCAGCAAAGCTGTGTTACCATTTTTTATTTTGAACAGTTTACAATGTCGGACGAAACAATTATACAGCACTTAAAAGACAAAGAATTACATCTTTTAAACGAACTAAACAAGGTGCGGGCAGCACTAAAAGCATTTATTGAAGATAATATAGGTTTCAACAACCCCGAACGGGCGGAAAATATAGGGAACGATATTCCCACTCAATACGATAAATCACTAACCTATGGCAATAAAGTGCGTTTTATTTTAGCAAAAGAAGGTAAACCATTACTAGTGGATGAAATTGTGGCTGCGCTCCACCAACTGGAACCCGAATTGGATATAGATAAAATGCATAAAAACGTAAGTTATAACCTTTCTATGCTGGTGAGGTATGCAAAGGTTAAGAAACATCCTTTTCAAAGAAAGGTTAAATACGCAGGTATTTAAAGCATCTCAAAACCTCGTCGCAATATTTTTAACTGATCATTTTTTTTCAATCGCACAACAATTTATTAATGTGGGGAATAAGTTATTACGCAATAATTTTTCGTAGTAACATTTTCGTGACATTGCACAAATTTTCGCTTAACAATAGGCGTCTTTTTATTGATTTGTTTAGTATTTGTTAACTTTTTGTTGTTAAATCAAAAACGATAACGTAATAGTGGTAAAATAGTTTTATAGCGATAAATCAAAATCGTTTATGAAACAAAATTTACTAAAATTTTCACGGTTGCTTTTAACACTACTCATAGTGTTAACGGCATGCGGCAAAATGCTTGCCCAAAACCTGCCAGTACGAGGTATTGTTTTAGACAATAACAATCAGCCCCTGCCAGGTGTAACTGTTACTATTAAAGGAACAACCAAAGGCACCGTTACCGGTATCGAAGGTCGTTTTACAATGTCGGTTGACAAAGGACAAACATTGGTTTTCAGATCAATCGGATTCTTGCCACAAGAATTGGTTGTTAATGAAACTTATCTTTCAATTACCATGCAGGCCGATACCAAGGAGCTTACTGAAGTAATTGTTACAGCACTAGGTGTTAAAAAAGAATTTCAGAAATTAGGTTATTCGCAAACTCAAATTAATGGCGATGATTTAACTGTTGGACGCGATCCTAACCCGTTAAATTCATTGGCAGGTAAAGTTGCCGGTTTATCAATCGGCGCCAGCAATGAAATGTTTGGAGCGCCCACAGTAGTTTTACGTGGCAGCGAAGACATTTTATATGTTATTGATGGTGAACCAGTTGAATCAAACACTTACGATTTCAATCCCGATGACATTGACACTTATACCGTGTTAAAAGGCCCTAACGCTGCAGCACTTTACGGCTCACGCGGTATAAACGGTGCCATTATTATTACAACCAAAAAAGGAACTAATGATAAAAAAGGATGGCAGGTTGACTACAACACTACTACCGAATTTGAAAAAGGTTTCCTTGCTCTTCCGAAAGATCAGTATCAATACGGTCGTGGTACCAACTTCACCTATGCTTATGGTAATCAGTTATATGATAACAGCCAGCGTTTACCAGAATGGGGACCACGTTATGATGGCGTATTTGAAACCACACAATTCGATAGTCCTTATAACACAGTTACAGGTGTTAGAACCCCTACCCCATGGTTAGCGAGAGGTATCAACAACTTTAATGATTTTGTTCAAACAGGTTTAGTGAATACCAATTCACTTTCATTAGCAGCCAGCGGATCAAATTATGATATCCGTGTATCTTATGGCCATACCTATCAAAAAGGTGATTTCCCTAATACCGAATTGAATATTGATAACTTTAAAATGAATTCAGGTTATGACATCACCCCAAAACTACGTGTTGATGCTACCTTAAACCTGAATGAGCAATATTCTCCTAATGTTCCTGATGCTACCTACGGCCCCAACAGTTACATTTATGAATTTTTCGTATATGGCTCATCTGATTACCCTATTAATGAGTTAAAAAATATTTATCAAGGCCCGCAAGGTATCCCTAACCTGGTACAATACGCACAGGAATATGGCCGCGAAAATAACCCTTGGTTTCAGGCCCAAAAATGGTTACGTGGCCGTAACAACCAGGCTATAAATGGATCATTAGCACTTACCTACAAAATTGACCAGGATTTAAGCGTAAAATTGCGTACTGCATTAAATACTTACAATGACCAGAATACGGAAGAAGTACCATCATCGGCTAACTTAAATCAGTATTTACCATGGTATTCGTTTGGTTGGTATGGCGATTACAGGCAAGATGATCGTAACTTATTGGAAAACAACACCGACATCAACCTTAACTATAATCACAAGTTTGGTAATTTTAACATTTCTGGTTTAGCAGGTGCCAACGAGCGCTCTTTCAGATATTTGTCTGACTGGGAAACTACAAAAGGATTATCGCTTCCAAACGTATATAACCTTACCAATACCTCAACTGAATTAGATTACAACTTTAATTCAAAAATGCAGGTAAATAGCGCCTATTACTCAGTGGATTTAGGCTACAAAAATTATATCAATATTAATACTACCGGCCGTGTTGATAATATTTCAACTTTGCCATCGGGTGCAAATACATTCTTCTACCCTTCTGTTTCTGTTAGTTCAGTAGTAAATGATTATGTGAAATTGCCTGAATTTATATCATTCTTAAAAGTACGTGGTTCTTTTGCCGATGTTAAGGGTGCTTTAACTGCTCCAACAATTGGTACCGCTTATAACGCTTTACAATCAACAGCTTCGGGCAACGGGTGGAACTCGATGCCGGTAAGTGGCTTATTGGGTTACGGTTCAGAATACTATACACCATATAACGGGCCAACTTACACTAACCAAAGCTCTTCTTCTGCTACTACTTACTATAATGGTACGCCATCTGTTCAGCTTTCAAACTCTATTTCAGATCCTAAAATTAAGCCATACGATGTAACATCGTACGAGGCTGGTTTTGATGCTAAGTTTTTAGGCAACAGATTGGGCTTAAATGCTACTTATTTTACAACTACCAACGGTCCTAATATTATTCTATTACCCGTTGCACCGTCAACCGCTAACACGCTACAAGTTTTAAATGGTTTAACAACCAAGAAAAACGGTTTTGAAATAGAAGTGATGGGCTCGCCATTAAGAAGTAAAGATGGTTTGAACTGGGATATTAATGCAAATTACTCTACTTACACAGAAACACTTCAGTCAGTTGGAAATGGTGCAAGTGGCATTTACCAGAATGGACACTATTACGTAGTAGGCGAAAGACTGGATGACATTTACGGAACCAAGTTTGTAAGAGATGGGCAAGGCGACATCATTAATAGCGGTGGTGCTCCTTTACAGGCTCCAAGCGCACAAAACAATGCTAACTATGGCCTTTTAGGCCATGCTGACCCTGATTTTTCATTTGGTATTACCAACAGATTCAGCTACAAAGGTTTCACATTAAGCTTTCAGTTTGATGGTCGTATAGGCGGCAAAATTTACGATTACACCTACTACCACGCTATGAACGGTGGTACCGCAGTGGAATCAGCAGAAGGCGCTTACGGCGTTGCACGTTTAGCTGAATGGAACAGCACAGATGAAGGTACAAAAGCAGCTACTCCTGCATTTGTTGGCCCCGGTGTAGTAATTACCGGCGGAACGCCAGTTTTTGGACCGGGTGGCGTTATTACCAACTTAGGTCAGTTAACCTTTGCCCCAAACACACAGAAAGTTACTACACAGGCTTATATATCAAGCGGTTTGGGCAGCAACTTTGATGAGTATTATATGATCAGCCGTTCATATGCTAAACTACGTGAAGCATCGCTTGGTTATTCATTGCCAGATAAAATGCTGAGAGGCACGTTCATCAAAAAAGTAACCTTCTCAGTGGTAGGCAGAAACTTGTTATACTTTGCCGCGCGTAAAGACATCGACCTTGACCAATACGCTTCAGGCTACGATGCATCTTCAAGAAATTTAGTGGGTAACGATGGAAGTACAAATCTTACAAGCCCAACAGCCCGTCGCTATGGCTTTAACCTCCATTTAACTTTCTAAACATTGTTTAATTGATTAAAAAGAAATTATGAAAATAAAATCATTCGTCCCATTAGCACTATTGTTAACAATAGGCATGGCGTTTATCAGTGGCTGCCAAAAAGGCGATCTTATTGATAACCCCAACGTGGCAACTTCCAGCGGTACCATTCCGGCATCATTGCTTCTTAACCATCTTACAGCAACACTGATAAGAAGCGATGAGCAACCGTTTTCCATGTCATCAAAAAATGAGCAATTCGTTTTATCAAATTACGCTTATTACTGGGGAAATAACAGCTATGGCTTTAGCAATTCAGAAACATCGTATGACATATTGAAGTACGCTATTGCCTTGCAAACCCAGGCAACCAAACAATTGGGTAACACCACCAATAAATACTATGCTATAGCACAGTTTTTTAAGGCTTATGCAGGTGTTTGGCTTACCCAGAGAGTTGGAGATATACCGTTTTCACAAGCGGGCGATCCTACTATTTTGCAGCCAAAATACGATACACAGCATGATGTTTACAAAAGCGCACTGGCATTGCTGGATAATGCAAATACTATTATAGCACCATTAGCAGCAGCCAATCCGAACGGCGCTTTTGATACCGGCGATATCTTCGGCCTTACTTATCTGCAATGGCAAAAAGTAATCAATTCTTACCGCCTGCGTGTGTTAATAAGCTTGCAGAAGCGTGCGGTTGACAATGCCGATCTTAATATCGTACAGCAGTTTAATACCATCGTAAGCAACCCAACTACTTACCCAATCATGACCAGCAATGCTGATAATGTGGTATACAAGTATAACCAGGCATTTAATACTTACGCTACATACAGCCAGGGCTTGCAGCCATATGATAACTTTGGCAGCATGGGCTTACCGTTTATCACCGCAACTTCTTCAACACAGGATCCACGTTTAGCGGTGGTTGCAACTCCATCCCCTTCGCAAATCGCCGGTGGTAAAACCTTCAGTGATTTTACCGCCTGGGTTGGTGCCGATGACAATCAAACCATTGCTGTTTTAAACTCTAATGCAGCAGCCGGACAGTATTCATACCTTAACTTTAACCGTTACTTTTCTTTACCAGCAGCTTACAGTGGTGCGAATGCAGAGCCTTTTATTTTTATAGGTTATGCTGAATTATGTTTTAACGTGGCCGAAGGAATTAACAGGGGATGGACAACAGGTTCGTCATCAACCTGGTATAATAACGGAATTAGCGCTTCCTTATCTACATATGGAATAACTAATGGCGAAGTGTTAACAATTGGATATCCTATTGCAACCACCAATCCAACGCTTAACCCACACCAGCTTGCACAGGGGGCTGCATGGGGTACTACAACGGTAAATCTTCCTCAATTTTTGGCTAACGTGGCTTATGCCGGCGATAACACTAATGGTCTGGCGCAAATTTTCACACAGCGTTACGTTGCCATGTTCTGTAACTCAGGATGGGAGTCGTTCTACCAATGGAGAAGGTCAGTTAGTACCACTTATCCTAATGGCATACCAACCTGGAGCCAGGGAGTTGCGGGAAGTATTGGTACTCAAAGCGGTTTAATTCCGCGCCGCTGGCAGTATCCTTCTGCTGAATCAACAAGTAATACCGCTAATTATAACGCTGCACTTACTTCTCAGTTTGGTAGTGCAACAGACGACGTTAGTAAAGATACCTGGCTTACAAAATAAGGATAAATAAATTTTTTAACATTAAGCAGGAGATCATTAGCCAGGGTCTTCTGCTTTTTTCAATTTAAAGCAATATGAAGAAGTATATTTTATTTGCATTGGTAACGCTGATTGCCGGCAACACATTTGCGCAGATAGCCGATAGTACTCAAAGACACGTAATACTACAAGGCGCCGCAAACTTCCGCGATTTAGGGGGATATAAGACCAGCGACGGACATACCGTAAAATGGGGCAAAGTGTACAGAAGCGCCGACATAAGCAAATTAACCCCGGCCGATTTAGACAAGTTAAAAAAACTAAACATCTCTTACGATGTTGATTTACGCGGCCACCAGGAATCGGCACAGGCACCTGATAAATTGAACCCGGGCGTGGATTATGTGCTCTGCCCGGCAGGAAGCGATAGTTTAGGCACCATGATGCAGGGCTTGGTTCACGCTAAAGGAAAACAAGCTGCCGACTCTTTATTCATAGTAGACTTCTATGGCAAAACCACCTATCTTGCTGATCGTTATAAACCTTTTTTTGGTAAGTTATTAACCTTACCTGCCGATCAAAGTCTGGTATTTCATTGCACTGCCGGAAAAGATCGTACAGGTATCGGCGCAGCGTTGCTTCTTTATAGCTTAGGTGTGCCTTATACCACCATTGTGGATGACTATACAGCCACCAATTATTATCGCAAAGGCGAAAATAAAAAGTCAATAAAAGGTATGGCGGGGATACATATTGATAAAGATGTAGCTACCGAAATGATGCTGGCAAAAAAAGAATACCTCGATGCTACTTTTGCCGCTATTGTTAAACAGTATGGATCGGTAGATAATTTCCTGAGAAACCAGATAGGCTTAGACGATCAAAAAATTGCTCAACTTAAAGCTGAGTTTTTAGAAAACTAATCGTTGCAAATTTCTTGTTATTTATAATGGGGCTTGGCCCCATTTTTTGTTAAGTTTAACACCAGAAATGATACAGATAAGACCTGCAATTGAAGAAGATATTACAGCGATGGTTCCGCTGATCCACGAACTGGGGTATCCGGCGCCTGCCGAAGAAATAGAAATACGTTTAAAAAATATATTACTGCTAAAAGAGTTTAAAACATTGCTGGCGGTAACCCCTGACGGCCAGTTTGCCGGGATGATAGGCATGACCGAAAATTACGGTTATGAACATAATGCCAAATACATCAGGGTATTAGCATTGGTTACGGCAAAGGACTGTAGAAACATGGGTGTAGGGAAACTTTTGATGACAGAGGCCGAGAAATGGGCCGCCGAAATTGATGCCTATATGATTGTATTAACCAGCGGCCTGCGCGACGAAAGGAAAGTTGCACATGCCTTTTATCAGCATATAGGTTATGAAATAAAATCGGCTGGTTTTGTAAAGAGATTGAGATGAGTGAGCGGCTATTTCATATAAGCGAGGAACCGGGAATAAAAATATTTGAACCCAGGCCATCGCCTTCAAATTTTGATGCTATAACCGGTAATGTTGTTTTCGCCGTTTCAGAAAAACTGTTGCATAATTACCTGCTGCCGCGTGATTGTCCGAGGGTTACTTATTATGCATCGCCGCAAACCACAAAAGTCGATCGGGATACTTTTTTCAAACATTCAGCTGCTGATTATGTAATGGCTATTGAATCGGCGTGGTTCAATAAAATCGCTAACACCACGCTTTATTGCTATGAGTTTTCGCCTGATAGTTTTGTGTTACTTGATGAATGTGCAGGTTATTATATTTCTTACCAGGCTGTTGCGCCAATAAGCGTAACTATAATTTCCAATCCGGTTGAGGAGATTTTAAAAGGGAACGTCGAACTTCGTTTTACTCCCGATCTTAATCAACTGGCCGACGAAGTAAAACGGTCGAGTCTTAATTTCTCATTGATCAGAATGCGAAACGCAGGGAAACGGATAATTTAATTTTATCTTCCTCACCGTTTGTTTCACAAATACATGATACAAAAGAAACAACCTGGTGCAGCCGAAACAGTGCTTACTATCAATCAATAAGTTATGCCAAATTTGGGACAAGCTGAGACGAAAAAAACAAAAAATTTAATTTTTCGCCCCCTGACTGAAACATACAGCGCGTCGGTAACAAAATTGGTGAAAGGGAAATAGATTTTTAAGCCCGGTTATAAAAAAGGCTTAAATCATCTCCATCCTCCGCCTAAAGCATGATACAAATTCACAGTCGCCTGCAATTGCTGCAACTTGTCACCAACGGCATCCAGTTGTGCTGCCAGCAAAGCCTGTTCCGAAGTTAACACATCCGTATAGTTGGTAGCTGAACTATAGCGCAATAACTGTTCGGTATAATCCACTGCCTTGGTAAGTGCCGCAATCTCCTTAGTGCGCGAAGTATCTTTTTCTACCCCGGTTTGGTAGGCATACAGCGCGTTGGAGACTTCACTGCCTGCGGTAAGCAGGCTTTGCTGAAAATTGTTCAGCGCCTCCATCTGCTGGGCCTGCGCGGTTTTTAAACGGGCTTTGTTGATGCCCTGGTTAAATATAGGCTGAGTTAAGCCTGCGGCGATGTTATAGAAAATTGAATTGATAAAGAAATCCTTCAGCGTCAGGTTAGAAAATCCACCGGACGCTGTAATGGTAAATTGCGGATAAAAATAGGTACGGGCCGTATTGGTATTCTCAAAAGCAGCGCGGAACGCAAATTCAGCCTGCTGCACATCCGGGCGATTTTGCAGCAATTGCGTCGGTATGCCGGTTTGCAGGTTAGCTATCGGATGTTGCAGATCGAGTTTGCCACGGGCAATGGGCCCTGGCGGACGGCCAAGCAACAGGTCAAGCGCATTTTCTGTTTCACGGATATTGCGTTTCAGGTCCGGTATGGCTACTTCGGCCGCATAACGGTTGGCTTCGCTTTGTACTACGGCTGCTCCGTTTACCACATCAGCTTCTTTTAAAGCCTTAATGGTCTCAACGTCTTTCTTCCGGTATTCCAGAGCCTGTTTGGTAAGCTCCAATTGCTTATCCAAAGCCAACAGGCTATAATAGTTATTGGCAATATCGGCTATCAGTTGGGTTTGCACCGCACGCTTGGCGGCATCACTTTCTAAAAGATTGGCCAATGCTGCTTTCTTAGCACTTTTCAGCTGCCCCCAAACATCTGCTTCCCACGATGAGCTTAACCCCAATTGGTAGGTGTTGGTAACGGTATTGATAAACCCCTGAGGGAAATCCAGCGCCGCTGCCGACTGTTTAGCACGGGTTGCACTCACATTCCCGCTTAATGATGGCAACATTGCTCCTTTTGCCTGTATCAGCGAAGCCTGCGCTTCAATTATTTTTTGGATAGCAGTTTTCAGGTTCAAATTGTTTGCCAGTCCTTCACTAATCAGGCTTTGCAAAGCGGTATCGGCAAAAAGCTGCTCCCAATGCATGCTGGCAATGGTGACAGTGTCTGTATTGTTTTGATCCCGGTAAAGCGTTTGTGCCTTTAGGCTGGGTTGCTGATAAGGTTTGGTTACCTTACAGGAGTAAATGGCAGACGTTACCAGCAGAATAATCAGTGTATATTTTAGATGTTCTTTAGTCATTTCAATTTTCTAATACAATCAACTGGCAGAAATAATATCTTCTTGTTCTTCCTCATCATCATGCCTTCTTTTACTGCTCATTTTTTCCTGAATAGTTTGGAAAATAATAAACAATATGGGTATCGCAAACAAGCCAAAAACCGTCCCGATCAGCATACCGCCTACGGCGCCAGTACCTATTGAGCGGTTACCAAAAGCACCCGCCCCGGTGGAGAACATAAGCGGCATAATACCGAAGATAAAGGCGAATGAGGTCATTAAAATCGGCCTTAAACGTGCCTCAGCACCTTCAATGGCCGCCTGAACGATAGGCATCCCGCCGCGTCTTCTGTCGAGGGCAAATTCTACAATCAGAATGGCGTTTTTAGCTAACAGGCCGATGAGCATAATGAGCGATATCTGCACATAAATATTACTGCCTATGCCTGCTAAATTGGCAAACAGGTAAGTGCCTGTTAAACCAATTGGAAGAGACAGTAATACGGCAAACGGCAGGATATAACTTTCGTACTGCGCACTGAGCAGGAAGTAAACAAATATCAAACAAAGTGCGAAAATATATAGCGACTGCGATCCGGAAGAAATTTCCTCGCGGGTAAGGCCCGAAAATTCATAACCAAAGCTGGGGGGCAATTTTTGAGCAGCCACTTCTTTAATAGCTTTGATCGCATCCCCTGTGCTAAAACCAGGGTTGGGCTGACCGGATACCGATACAGAAGTAAATAGGTTGAAACGGCTGATGGATTCGGGGCCGGAAGCTTTGGTGAGCGTAATAAACTCGCTCACGGGCGACATGGTTCCGTTATCTGTACGCACAAAAATATTGTTCAGGCTTGCCGCGTTGGTACGGTAAGCTGCATCAGCCTGCACCATCACCCTAAACTGCTTGCCAAACTGGTTAAAGTTAGATGCATACAAGCCTCCATAATAGCCTTGCAGCGTGCTCATGAGTGAATTAACGGAAACACCTGCTTCCTTGCATTTAGCAACATTCACCTCTACCTGGTATTGCGGAAAATTGGGGTTATAAGAAGTATTGGTATTTTGGATCTCTTTCCGTTTGTTCAGTGCAGTCAGAAAATCTTTTGATATATCATAAATTTCGGCCGGGGTATGGCCGCCTTTGTCTTCCAATTGAAATTCAAAACCATTGCCCTCGCCAAAACCCTGTATGGTTGGTGGTGAGAACATGAATATGCTCGCCTCGTGTATACCGCCTATCTTGGCATAAAGCTGCTGAATAACATCATCAATGCTTACGCCTTTTCGCTTATCCCAGGTTTTAAGCTTAATAATATCCATGGAATAAGCACTACCTGATCCCGCAAGAAAGTTAAAGCCGACAATCTGTAATGATTTTTCAACAACCGGTATAGTACGTGCTATGCTGTCGATTTGTTTGGTGATAGCGGTAGTGCGTGCCATGCCGGCGGCAGGTGGTAAAGATATACTGGCGAAAATGGTACCCTGATCCTCGCTCGGCACAAAGCTGGAAGGCGTGAATTTGATAAACGCGCCTAAAGCACCGGCAAAAACAATCACCGCAATAATAATAATCCACTTTTTACGCGACAAGAAAACTACCGAGTGCTCATAGCGTCCTTTCACGCTGTTAAAAACCAGGTCGAAACGGGAATAGAACCAATTAAACCAGCGTTTCTTCTTTTCTTCCTCAGTATGCGGCCGCAAAAATAATGCGCAAAGTGCGGGGCTTAGCGTAAGTGCGTTTACCGCCGAAAGTAAAATGGCCACCGCAAGCGTAATACCAAATTGCTTATAAAACACACCCGTTGAACCGGTGATAAACGTTACCGGCAAAAACACCGCAGCCATTACCAGTGTAATAGAAATAATGGCACTTGAGATCTCGCTCATCGCATCTATCGATGCTTTCCGCGCCGATTTGTATCCTTTATCCAGCTTGGCGTGCACTGCCTCTACCACCACAATGGCATCATCTACTACAATCCCGATGGCAAGCACCATAGCAAACAGCGTGAGTAGGTTAATGGTAAAACCAAAAAGATTTAAAAAGAAGAAAGTACCGATAATAGCCACCGGAACGGATATGGCCGGTATCAATGTGGACCTAAAATCCTGAAGGAAAACAAATACGACGATAAACACCAGTATAAAGGCCTCCACCAGCGTACTTACTACTTTTTCTATAGAAGCATTTAAATATTCGTTAGCATCAACCATATAAACATAACTCACGCCGCTTGGGAATGAATTGGAGGCTGTTTTGAGAATATCCTTTACCTGGTTAATTACATCACGCGCATTTGAGCCGGCTGCCTGCGAAATACCCAAACCAATAGCCTGCTGGCCATTCGACTTTAAATCGACAGTGTAATCCAATGCGCCCAATTCTACACGGGCCACATCTTTCAGCCGCAGCAACTGGCCATTACCTACCGATTTGATGATCATGTTGCCAAACTCTTCGGCGGTTTTAAGGCGCCCGGTATAGCGAACCACATATTGAAATGATTCCTTACTATTTTCGCCGAATTGGCCGGGTGCAGCCTCTATATTTTGTTCGTTCAGTACATTGGTAATGTCATCAGGCACCAGGCTATAGTGCGACATTGCATCCGGTTTTAGCCATATACGCATGGAATAATCGCGCGAGGTAAAAATTTGCACGTTGCCTACCCCATTAACACGCTGTATAGCCGGCACCAGGTTAATTTTGGCATAGTTCTGCAAAAAAGTGGCATCATAATTAGGGCTGCTGCTTTGCAGTGTGAGAATAAGTAAGTTGCCATTCTGGCTTTTATCTACCTCCACCCCTGCCTGCGTTACCACAGCCGGCAAAATGCTCGATGCCCGCGCCACTCTATTCTGTACGTTAACGGCGTCCATATCAGCATTGGTGCCTACTTTGAAGAACACCGTTATTGATGCCGAACCATCGTTTCCGGCAGATGAGGTCATGTAGGTCATGTTCTCTACACCGTTTATCTGTTCTTCCAGCGGGATGATAACACTTTTAAGCACCACATCAGCATTGGCGCCGCTATAGTTAGCCTGCACGTTAACGGTTGGCGGCGCTATGTCGGGATATTGCGCGATAGGCAGGTTAGTCAAACCTATCACCCCTAAAATAACCAGCAGCACTGATATTACGGTGGAGAGTACGGGGCGTTCTATAAATCTTTTTAGCATATGTTCTAAGTCTTCAGTCTAAAGCTGTCAGTCTTAAGATGGATATAATTTTATTTGGCTACAGGCATCGAGATTTTCGGCTCGAGGCTTTTACTTATTTCAATCCTTTATATATCTGGTCGGTATTTGCAGCCGCCGGCTTAATTACGGTACCGTCTCTCAGGTTGTTTGCACCTTCCGCAACTATCTTATCCCCAACTTTTAAACCACCTGTAACAACATAATACTGGCCCGCAGTTTGATCCATAACCGTGATGGATTGATTGGTCAGCTTGTTTTGCGCATCAACCAGGTAAACGAAATGTTTATCCTGCAGTTCATAAGTTACATTTTGAGGAACAACCAGCACATCCTTCAGCACCTTTGGAATACGAACTGTGGCGCTGCTGCCGGTATGCAACAGTCCCCGGGGGTTTACAAAAGCCGCCCGCTCATTAGCCGAACCCGTAGCGGTGTTTATCAGGCCGTTTACAGCCTCTACTTTGCCCAGGTGGTCGTAAATGGTACCATCCGAAAGAACAAGCGTAACAGGTGGTATACGTTTTAACTTGGCACTTAAACTCGTATTGGTACTGCTGTCTCTGCTGAAATTAAGCAACTCCTTTTCATTTACCGCGAAGTAGGCGTATATGGTTGATGTGTTATAAACCATGGTAAGCGGTTGAGCGGTAGTACTGTTTACCAAACTGCCCAGCTTATAAGGCAGCGAACCGATAACGCCATCCACCGGGCTGTATATGGTAGTATAAGCTACATTAATACGTGCGTTTTCCAACGCGGCTTCTGCCTGTGCCAATGCGGCCTTCTTGGTTTCCAGCGTTAATTGTGCCGACTCCAACTCATAATGGCTGATGATATCTTTTTCAACCAGTGGTTTTACCTTTTCAACCTGCAAACGCGCGGTATTTACATCAGCTTGTGCCGTTTTTATGCCTGCTGCTGCTGTCCGTTCATCCTGTGCGTATTGGGGATTGTTTATTTTGAACAGTAGCTGCCCTTTCTTTACAACAGAGCCTTCATCTACATAAATCTTTTCTACAAAACCATCCACCTTTGGGCGTATCTCAATATTTTGCTGTCCCTGTATGCTGGCCGGGTATTCGCTATTCAACGTTACGGTACGCGGCTGCAAGGCCATTACCTTTAACGTCGGCGCAGGTCCGTTACCGAAATCACCGCCAGACTGTTGCTGCTTGTTCCCACATGCAAAAAGTAAAGCCGACAGGGCAACGATAGCCATGGGCGTTTTTAGCTGAAAAAATTTGTAAGTATTGATCATTAATCTGAGTAATCAAAAGTCAACATCCGGAAAAATTTACCGTTGTTGGCATATAAATATATTAAGGCAATTGCTTGCTGGGGCACACCGCTAAAATCGCCTCAAAAAAAATTAAAATAAAACTATTTCAACACATGGGGCAAATATTTAAATAATTACGGCAAATATTCACATCGTTTGCCAAAAACTATTCTATACCGCCCTCTTATTAAAATTAGCCACGCAAATAGAATAAATAATTTGTGAAGATTTTATGTTGATATACCTCCTGACCGATTTTATCGACAGACTCCTGATTTTAATCGACCACCCATGATTTATGGAGTATATTGCTGATGGCGTTCCGAATGCTGCAGGGCGTTCCCGCCGTGGTAGAACGGCGGCCGGGCTTTACACTCATACTGCGCGGGCATTAGCCACGTGCCTGCACTGAGGCCCTCGAAGTGGCCGGTATCCGTTGCAATCCCTAACGCAAAGTTCCGTTAAAAAAAGTGTCCTATCTTTTCTGGCCTATGCTGCCGCAAGCGTCTTTTTCTGGCGCGAGTATGCAGCGAAGGCCCAAAGCCCGGTGTACTCGTGACTTTACGACTTTTTGGTATTGAAGTAGAAGGTTACAAGTACGCCAACACTTTTCTGGCGCGAGTATGCAGCGCAGGCCAAAAGCCCGGCGTACTCGTGACTTTACGACTTTTTTATTACCCCGCTGTCCGTAGACTATGTCTACGGACTAATATGCCTGTAGTCTCCGATTACCTCTTTTCTGGCAATAAAAATTACCGGTCATATTTTTTTGCAAACTCAGCTGAATCTAATTTTCTGAAATCCGGTATCGCTGCAATAATCTGTTCTCGCGACCAATCCCACCAGGCAATACGTTTTAATGCGTTTTCAGTTTCTTCGTCAACACGTCTCCTGATCAATTTTGCGGGGTTACCGGCTACTATTGTATAATCTGCTACATCTTTGGTCACAATAGCGCCCGATCCAACTATTGCACCCGTGCCTACCGCAACGCCCGGCATTACAATAGCGCCGTGGCCTATCCATACATCCGGGCCAATCACCGTTCTGTATTGTTTTCGCCAGTTACTTATTTCCGCGTCATCATCATCAGCCATAAAATGTGATATAGAACGATATGCGAAATGATGCAGCGTTGCCCGCCACATAGGATGATTAGTAGGGTTAATACGAACATGCGAAGCAATATTTACAAATTTTCCCACCTCGGCGTTAAATACTTCCGCATCCTTCACCAGGTAACTATAATCCATAAGATCCGAATCTAATACTTCGCAACGCTGTCCTATGGCCGTCCACACGCCAAGGCGGCTATTCTTAACAATTGATGTTTCATGAATCCATGGCTCTTCTGTCATGGGTTTGGGGCCACGCCATGGATCGGCAAATTCGCCAAAATTTATTTCCTTCATGTTTTTTAAATTTCGTGTTATTGGTTGTTGTGTTTCTCATTCGGATGTTTGCTGTCCGTAAATTGCGTCTACGGATTAACTACGACTGTAGTATCTGACTACAGTATATCCCTCATCCTAAAATAAGCCCACAAGTTATTCATTTTGAAATAAAACCCCTTTCATTACGGCACCAGAATGTTTATTTTTGCACACGTAAAAATATGGTTAAATTATTCATCGGCGGTCTGCCCACAGCAATAACAGAAATGGAAATAGTGCAGATGGTTGGCCCTTACGCTACCGTTAGCACGATAAAGATTGTACGCGACAAAATTTCCAAAAAAAGCAAGGGGTACGCTTTCCTGGAGGTTAGCGATTCCTACGGCGCTGAAGCAGCTATTGAAGCTCTTGACGGAACCTCTATCGGTGACCGGATGCTGACGCTGAACATCGTCACGGAAGAACAAGCTAGCCGAAAAGCGGGCCCAACTACCCCTAAAAGCGGCAGCCGGGCCGCGGAACCAAAAAAGAAAAGGCCCAGAAGAAATCCATAATCGAAATGGCCTGCCTTTAGCAGCAAAAGCTAAACTTTCACAACAATGTACGAAATATTTCTTTCCCCGCTGTCCGTAGATTGTGTCTACGGATTAACTATGCCTACAAGTTATTTATTTTGAAATAAAAGCTGCTGTCTTTTTCTGGCGCGAGTATGCAGCGTAGGTCTAAAGCCCGGCGTACTCGTGACTTTACAACTTTTTTATATGTTATCTTGTCTTGATTTAGAAGGTCACGAGTGCGCCAACGCACCTGTCCACGCCGCATACTCGCGCCAGATTGCTTAATCAGCAACGGTTGGCCTTTTTTATTCAGTTAGGGTAAAATTTACTTTTGATGGTATTTGATTGTATTTAATATTTATTGCTGCTTTGGCTGTTTCTGTGATTTTTGGTGACATCCACTCTTTTAATATTTTATCATTGTCATCATAAACAACAAATCCTTGATAAATTAGTCCGTTCTCCGTCACAAAAGCAATTTTTTCAAACACAAAAGAACTGCGAGATTTCAATTTAATATATAACAAACCATCATGTAAGTCGAATTTGTCCCTTGATATAATGTTGGTGTTTGACGGCATTTGCGTTTCATCAAATCTATATATCATAGATTTTGCGAAATCGTTTTGACTTATGCGTAAAATACTACCATCATTTCCCGTTCGTTGCATTTTAGATTCAACATAATTCCAATCAAACACAATTGCCACTATATCATACAAAGGAAGTTTTGATTGATTAAATAATGTAAATGTGGTTTGTTCGTCTTTTGTTGGATCTATTGTTTTTATTCCGTTTGTAGATATGAACGGAAAACCTTTTCCACCAGTTAAATAATCGCTTATATAATTAGATTTTTCAACTATTTGTTGATTTAATTCAATAATTGTGTCAGTTTGTTTTTGAATACGTTCATCTCTCAGCTTTAAATCAGCCTTTAAAGAATCTCTCTCACTTTTAATTTCAACAAGATGACCTTGTAATTCATCATTCTTGGCTTTCGTAAGATTAAGAATATCCTGTTTGTCCTTTGCACCGCTAAAGTTCTGTGATATAGCCAATAAAATAGCGCCGACGCCTCCTGAAAATATTAATATTAAAGCTATAATACTAAGATTGCTCATTTTCATTCTGTTAAAACGTAATTAAGGTTAATTCCTCGAATATAAGTATAAATACTGCTGTCCGTAGACTATATCTACGGACTAATATGCCTGTAGTCTCTGACTACAGCATACCTAGTCCCCAAATATACTTCACCCCCCTGCCCTAAAATTACGTTTTACATCGTCAAATTCATTCAAACCATGATATTCGCTGACTAACTATGAGGTTTATTTATCCTCCAAACGAAAATGCGGAAATAACTCTGCCGTCAAATACACTAAAAACTTCGGTAAACCATCTGTATTTGTTTAAAAGTTTATCCATACATAGTAAACCATTCTTCTGCCAAAAGTCTGGCGCACAAAAGTCCTGGAAAGACAAAACCCCTTTTTTCCTTAGTTCATCAAGTAAATAGTTTACTTCATGTAAAATACTATATCACCTATAAAAGTCCTTGCACTTTTACAACAGTTCCATAGGTACAGCCAATTGTTTCTATGGGGCTGATCAAGATGATATCAAATATTTACTTAGTTAAAAAAACAACCTTTAAATGAAAAAAACAATTAACTGCGGCGTCTTATTCGCAACGCTTATTATTGTAACTTCTTTTTGCGCCTGCAAAAAAACAAACACCTCGTCAACGCAGAATTTTAACATCAACCAAACAGTTTTAGTAGCTGATACAGCAGGATTTGGTGCCACTAAAATTGATCCGGTTTTACAAGACGCCTGGGGTTTGGCCAGTTCTCCCGGCGGGCCGCTTTGGATAGCAGCTAACCATTCAGGGTTAAGTACTATTTATGACAACACTGGCAATATACTTAGTCCGCCTGTTTCAATTCCATCGGTAACGCCGGGTATGCCTGGTGCACCTTCAGGCGTTGTTTTCAATAGCACGCAGGATTTCGGCGTTAACTCATTCATATTTGCCAGTGAAGAAGGTATAGTTTTAGCATGGAAATCAGGTACATCAGCCGTTAAAGTCGCTGATCAAACGCAGGCAAATGCCGTTTACAAAGGCCTTACCATAGCATCTAATGGAGGGAGTAACTTTTTGTATGTAACAAACTTCCATGATAGCAAGATCGATGTATTTGATAAGAATTTCAACTATGTATCAGGTAGTAAATTTAACGATCCGGGTATCCCGGCAGGTTTTGGTCCTTTTAACATTCAAAATATAGGCGGTCAATTGTATATTACTTATGCAAAACTACAAGGACCGAATAATATGGATGATCAGGCGGGAGCAGGTAATGGATTTGTCGATATTTTTAACCCCGATGGTTCCTTTGTTAAGCGTTTTGCTTCACAAGGAACACTTAACTCTCCATGGGGTATAGCCCTTGCACCGGCTGGATTTGCAAATGCTCAACCAACCATTTTGATAGGGAATTTTGGTGATGGAAGGATAAATATTTTTGACATGGCAGGCAATTATAAAGGCCAATTACAGAACAATGGACAAACTATAGCTATCCCTGGTTTGTGGGCAATTGATTTCTTGAAAAATAATCAGCCTGGCGGAAGCCCTAATGATCCATTATATTTTACTGCCGGACCTGATGACGAAGCCCATGGCCTGTTCGGTACTTTACAACTCCAACAGCAGTCAACCAATGTAAATAATACAAACCCCAACTCTGGTAATACAAGCTACGGCTATTAATAACAGCGTTAAACTCACTGACACTACATATAAACCTAATATAATGCACTTCCGGTACATGATACCGGCAGTGCATTATAATGTATAGGCAACCAATTCTATGATCTTACAATGAAGAATAATTATTTCTATAAATAAGGTCAAATTATATTTCTCTCAATTTTTTATTAAAAACCGAAGGCGCGCTGGAATCTGAATTGCCCATTATCATTTGTTTCAAAATCCGTCTTGCTCTGAACAATTGTAAATTGCAAATGGCCTCGCTTGTTCCCAGAGCGTTACAAATTTCCTGAATCGAATAACCATCAATTGCATACAGGTTGTATATGATCCGCAAACCCTCCGGAAGTTGTTGAAGCATGGCCAGAAGCTCACTATATTCCAAATCTTCCGCTTCAAAATCTATTTCAAAATTTGTTTCTATCTCACCATCCTCTAAGACCAGGAAGCACGGCTTAGCACGATATTGTTCAATCGTGGTGTTAATCATTAAATCAGCAAGCCACGCTTTAAAAGGACTTTGTTTATCATATTTGACTTTAAGCGAAAAAAATTTGTAATAGCCTAAATTCATAATTTCAACCGCTTCACGCCGATTACTTGCATAACGCAAACAAATTGATAAGGAAAAGTTATAATGTTTCTTGTAAAGGTTTTTTTTAAATTCGCTATTCTGTTTTATGCATTTATTTAAAAGTTGATTTAGATATCCCTCCATCATAAATGATAAATCTTTTTATAATTAGCGCCTTCGCGACATTTTAACTTAATGTCTACCTGGCGTTATAAAAATCTATAAACTTATTTAGGTGCTATAATAATTTACATGAAGTATAATATTTTCTTGATAAACTATGTTATTTGCTTGATGAATTGAGTTAGTGTTCTTTTAACACCAAATTTTGCGCCAGCTGTCAGTGGACCCAGCTGTCCGTAGACTATGTCTACGGACTAGCTATGCCTGTAGTATCCGACTACAGTAATCTGCCTGGCCACGAAATAAACATTTAACCTCCTATCCTAAAATTAAGTTTTACATCATCAAATTCATTCAAACCAAATTAATATCTTTGCAGCATATTGCTTCCGTAGTTCAATGGATAGAATTATGGTTTCCGGTACCATCGATATGAGTTCGAATCTCGTCGGGAGCACAATTATATAACTACCTTTAAATAAGGTAGTTATATAATTAATTATTCTCACTATTTAAGCTAAGAGTTAAAGTAATGTCCAGATGGCTAATGAGTTGAGCTAATATCCTGGCTCATTATCTGGATAAAGCTGATGCTTCAATTTCTATCAATTACAATGGCAACTGGGCAACTTACCACTTTACAGGCCGTGTGTGCCTTGCTCGCTCCAGGCAATTGGGCATAATTAAACAGAGTAAAGGTAAGAAGTTTAAAAACCCGCTGGGCGTCTTCCAATGGCAAACCGATGAAGACAACTTCCCTTGCTTTCAAATTCACTTTTACTGGTTAAGTCACTTCTTTTCGACGAGGTTGAAAGCCTCCTACCGGGACTATTTCCAGATTGGGACATTATTCTTTTTCAAACCTCCCCGTTTTCTTATTCAAAATTATTTTATACAAGATTAATTCCATTTCAAAACCAACGTCACTCGCGTCAGATGTAAACCCATGCGAAGGCTGTGCCGTTTCACCCTTCATAAGTGGTATAACTTTATTAATTATCTTTTGCATAGCATGTTCACGTTCCATCATATCAGTGATTTCTTCAAATTTACCCCAGCAGATCACGCTTTCCCAATTCTGCAGGTCGGTTATCGCGTCGGCCTGAAAACATACATCTGGATTTTTACGCATCATATCTATTTTCATTCCTTTGGCTGAATGCGCATACAGATTTAGACCATCGTAAACAAAATTTACAGGCACTATATAAGTGATACCGTCCGCATGACAACCGATGCGGCCTACGGGAAGCTCTTTCAGCAGGCTTTCAATTTGCTTTTCGTTTAATTCTCCTAACATGGCATCAAAATTCCTTAAAATTTACATAGGCCGCAATGATGATGAACACGTTAAAAACTGACGGCGATCATTATTGGGCTGATAGGTTAATGGCAACTTTGCATACCATGAAAAAATTTCTTTTCCCAACCGATTTTTCAGACGACGCAAAGCATGCGCTGTATTATGGCTACAATCTTGCAAAGCAGGTGAAGGCTAATGTTATAATTTGCAATGCTATAATTGAACCAGCGGAAATATCACAAGCAGGTTTGGTTACCTGGCCCATAGAAGAGTCGGATATGCTTTTAAAAGATAGCCATCATGAACTAAGTTCGTTAAAGCAGCACCTGGAAAACAAAGCGGAAACAATAAGCTACAATCCTACAATAACTTGCATGGAGCAAGCCGGAACTGTTTTAGATGTTGTAAACGGCATCACGCACGACAAAAATATCGGGTTAGTAATCATTGGCACCCATGGCAGCAATGGTTTAAGCACATTATTGCTGGGTAACCATAGTAGAAGTATGATCGATGAAATCAACAAACCTTTGTTGCTAGTGCCGCCGGCTGCTACGATCACTCCTGTAAAAAAGATAGCTTTTGCTACCGATTTTCAAGATCCGGCATATGACCTGAATTGTATTATAAATTTAATAACACTTGCCAGGCCCTTAAATGCGGAGATATTGGTCACTAATATTTTCGACGATGGCCTGCATAACCACGAAGTTTTCATGAAGGAACTTACTGCCAGGGCAAACTATCCGTTGCTATATTACAGGCTGGTAAAAGCCTACAAACCAGAAGCTGGTTTGGATTGGCTATGTGAGCACGGACAGATCGATATATTAGCAATGGTACATCGCGATCATACTTTTATAGATAGCCTGTTTAGAGGAAGCCTTACACAAAAGATGGCGAATCATATCCCAATACCTTTATTAGTATTTCCAACTATTATCAATTGAATATATGCTCAGGCACCTCGGCGCTACGCGCACCTATGTGCATAATGTTAAATTAGCTTTGCTACTTTGTATAGTAGCAGGCTTCGTTAATTCAGCGGGGTTTTTAGGCTTCTCTGTATTAACAACTAATGTGACCGGTCATGCAGCGTTATTTGCCGAACGACTTGCCATGCAAGACTGGAGAACTGCACGGGTAGTAGCACTTTGGATGTTCCTTTTTTTGACAGGTGCATTTGTTTCAGGCCTGATAGTGGTTTTCATAGGCCGCAATAAACGCTTCTCTTATGTTATCCCAATCATGATCGAGATGTTTATATTACTTGCGGTCTCTTTATTTGGTTATCGTTACAACGGTAGCCTAATAGCTAAAGAAATTTTTGCTGGCAGTCTATTATTTGCCATGGGGCTTCAAAATTCGCTGGTGTCTATCGTTTCAGGTTCAGTAGTACGGACAACACACCTTACCGGGACATTCACCGATCTCGGTATTGAAATGGCCCAGTTGTTCCAAAAGGATGCAGAAAATATTATAGCATTAAAAATGAAAATAAAACTGCGTTTGGTTATTATATCTTTCTTTATGTGCGGCGCTTTGGCAGGGGCTTACTTATTTCGTTATTTTAGTTTTAGTGCATTTTTTGTGCCCTCATCAATCTTACTATTTACTTTGATCTGCGATGTATTCAGAATAAAAGTAAGGCGTTATTTCAGGCAACACGATCCATTTAATTAAATGTCGACGATCATTTTTTCAATGATTTTGATCATTCTCCAGGCTGTTCATTAACGACACATTTGTTTATAACAACAAATCAAAATGGAAACTGCGATAAACACAAACATTACGCATTACACAGGCCAGGCGATTAAAAATAATACCTGGATTAAATTACTGGCCGTGGTGGATAACCAGGCGGGCAACAAAACGGCATGGTTTTTATTTACCCTGGTTTTTCAGGGTGTAATTTTTTTACCGGTACCAGCGGTATTAATGTATTATTATCACGCGCCTATTTTTGTGCTGCCTATAACATTCGGCTTATACCTTGGTAGTATTATTGTAGGTATGGGCGGTTCAGGTATCAGGATTGTGATTGGCTGGTTGCTGATAAGCATGCTGATAAATTCAGGTATGATGGTCTTATATATTCTTTAATATCATTTACTTATAAGAAAGCCTCTCCAACAAAATTGGAGAGGCTTTCTTATATTAAACTTTGCAGGGTTTAATATTTATACAAGCTTTACCTACACATTTATTCGTCTCCCACAGGTCCAGATTCCTGATGGTTTGCGCGGCAATATCCTGCTGATCTGGCGTGTTGGCCAATTTGATACCATATTTCCATGCCGCATCCATATCTACATGCCCGGTGCTTACCGAACGCATGGTGATATATTTAATGCCAAGTTCTGATAACTTACTGATGATCGCAGCGGATACGTTGTCACTGGCGGAGACGACTACTGCTAGCTTTCCAGCGGCAAACCTCACCGTTTCTAAATTCAGTGAATTAAAGATCAGGGTAATATCATGTTTTTTTTGATTGGCCTTCGCCAAAAGCTCCTTTTCATAAGGCTGGACGCTATAAGCTATTACTTTCATCCTGCAATAATACTCCTATCACGAAGTCTAAGCCATGAGCGTTGTCAGCAGGAAAAATGATGTTGGTCAATTTTTCATTTTGGTGAGGCGCACAACGTCCAGAATGGTAATTGTACTGCCAGTTTTTTCGATTAATCCTTCATCTTTAAAATCAGATAAAGTACGGCTCACCGTTTCGGTGGCCATGGCCGCCAGGGCGGCCAGGTCTTCGCGTGCTACTTTAAAGCTATCCGTCCCGCTTTGGCGTTGCATACGTAACAGCGCTTCTGCCATTTTTTTCCGTACAGAATGATAAGCCATTTGCAACAGTTGCTCTTCCTTTTCACGAATGTCATTAGCCAGCAGTTTGATAAACTCGCGGGCTACTTCGGGATACAAGTTTAGCAATTGTTCCAGCTGCTCTTTAGGGATAAGGCAGAGCATGCTATCCTCTAATGCAGTTGCGGTATCGCCATATTCTTCATTGGCTAGCATCGCATTAATACCAAGATAATCATCGGCAGCATAAATGCCGGTCATTAATTCCCGGCCGTCTTGTGTCAGCTTAATGGTTTTTACCTTGCCGCTTAATACAACATACAGACCATTACCTTTATCGCCCTCATAGTAAATAACCTGATTCTTTTTAACAAGCCTGGCTTTTCTTTCCTCAATAATGTGATGTAATGCCACAAGGCCATCCTGTTTGGCAACCAAAGCGTCCAAACGATCGAGTGATTTGCTGTAATAGGCCTGCTGGCCAGCTTTCTTTTTTAACCGGCTTTCTATCGCGTTAAGCAGCTCCATATCATCAAAAGGCTTGGTGAGATAATCGTCAGCACCCATTTCCATGCCTTTCCTACGATCAAAGTGCTCCGCTTTTGCGGTTAAAAATATAAATGGTACAGCAACCGTCTCGGGCCTTTTCGATAACAGGTACAGTACTCCATAGCCATCTATTTCGGGCATCATAATATCACACAGGATAATATCAGGCACATCACTAAATGCCAGTTCAACGCCTGCCTTGCCATTACTGGCTGAGGCAACATTGTAACCCGCAAGTTCCAGTATCTCGATCACATTTTCACGTATATCATCGTTATCTTCAATGATCAGTATTTTTTTGCTCATGGCATTGGAAAGATTAAAGTAAACAATGTCCCCTGGTTAACTTCACTTTTAAAATTTACGGAGCCATTCATCAGGTCAACATAGCGGGCAACAATATTTAACCCAAGGCCCGTACCGGGTATATCACCTGTGTTATGTGCCCTGAAAAAGGCCTCAAATAAATGTTTTTGATCAGCTTCTGGGATGCCGATACCGTTATCGCTAATGGTAATAACGCATTCGTATTCATTGATCTCTGTTGTAAAACCGATAAAGGAGTTTACCCCCGAATATTTTATCGCGTTCGTTATCAGGTTCACAATACAATTCTTCAGCAGATTTTGGTCGAGCCTCAAAGTGCTTTTTGTGCCTGTATGCTGATAAATAATGTTTTGGTTTTTTTTGGCCAGCACCTGCATTTCCTCGGTAATTGCTTCTGAAAAACCTATCAGGTTAAACTCATGATAAACCGGTTCCTGTTTGCCTGATTCAAGTTTCTCCAATGAAAGAAAATCATTCAGTATGGAGGTGAGGTTTATCACTGCGGCCTTTATCTTGCCTACATGTTTAACAATATTGGGGCTGTTAAACGGCTCAGCATATCTTTCAATTAACGACACCGATAATTGTACCGATGTGAGCGGCGTACGGAACTCATGCGATGCTATAGATACAAAACGGCTTTTTAGTAATCCTAATTCCTTTTCTTTGTCTAATGATAAGCTCAGGTCTTCTTTAGCTGTCTGTAATTCCTCAACGGTGGCCTTTAATGAATTTGTTCTTTCAGCAACCAGGTCCTCCAGATGTACAGCATATTGCTTTAACCTTTCTTCTGCCTCACGCTGATGGCTAATGTCATGAATAAAACCGGCATAAATTTTTCGACCCAAAAACTGTACTTCGCTAATACCTAGTCTAAACGGGAATTTAGCACCCCCCTTTCTTATTCCCACAACGTCCCGTCCAATACCTATAATATGCGCATGCCCTGTTTGTTGATAACGGCGCAGGTATTCATCATGCTGTTCCTTGTCGGGTGGCGGCATTAGGATCGATACATTTTTACCAATTACTTCTTCAGGGATATATTCAAATAATTTACAGGCTGCGGGGTTAATGGATTCAATATTTCCGCGCTCATCAATAGTGATAATGCCATCTATTGCATTTTCAATAATAGCTTTTAACAGGGCCGTATTTTCCATATATCAAAGATGCGCATTGCAAGCTGGTAATAAGTGATAAGATTCAGGCAGAAAAGTGACGACGATCATTTTTCTGCCTGGAAGGATGATGACAGTCATGGGCAGTATTGATAGCCATCATGCTTTAAACTGCAACTAAACCTGAGTTTTGTAATATGAAAACGATACTCGTATTAACCGATTTTTCCATCAATGCCGACTACGTGGCGCAATATGCCTTAAAGTTTGCCCGGCAAATAGGTGCAAATATCCTGCTTTGTAATATTTATCAGGCTCCTGCCGGCGATGAAATAACCGACCGGGTATCGCGGCCAATGCAGGCCTGTGCAGAAAATAGCAATAATGACCTCGGTGCGCAGGTTGCTCAATTAAAAAGCCGTTTAGAGGCAGAAGTATCAGGTAGCGGATTTAGGCCCGAAATAAACCAGTACAGCGTAGAAGGACATTTAAGCGATATAGTTAACCAATTGACGGCAAGCCATGATCTTTTAATGTTAGTGATAAGTGCGCATAGTGCAGATAAGATCACCGAATATTTTAATAATGACCATTGCTGGGATGTTATTGATAATGCTGCCATACCCGTTTTGGTTATTCCATACCAGGTAAGATTTAAACCTTTCAGGATAATTGCTTTTGGAAGCGTTATGAATTATACTGATCTGAACATTTTGGAATCGCTGGCAGGGTTATCCAGGTACTCCAATGCAGAGATCATAGTAACCAATATTATACCCGAAAAAGAATTAGGCAATGAGGTTAAAGAATTCTTTAATCAGATACCCGGCAAGATCAATTATCCCCATATTGTATATCATAGCATTGTAGGTAAAAATACTGCAAACTCCCTGCATGAATTTTGCGCACATATCGATGTAGACCTTTTAGCTATGGTCCATCAAAAAGATAGTTTTTTTGACAAACTGTTTGGAGGAAGTATTACCCGGAAAATGGCGAAAAAACCAGAGAAGCCTATCCTTATCTTTCCCGGTTCAACCATTAAGGAAACACTTTCGGTATTTTAATAAATAATCCCTTAACATATTTGCATGCCCTTCGCAGAAATGATGAAGGGCATTTTTATTTAAGGTAGGTGCTACCCGAAATTGCAATTAATTGATTTTCAATATTAAATATGATATCAATCATTAAATCGGGTGATGCTGCTTATCAAGTCCGGCAACAGGTAGCGATACATTTGAGCTATATAAAATCATACCTCTATTAAATAAAAAACATGAAAGCATTAGTTTATTACGGCCCCGGGAAGAAATCATGGGAAGAACAACCAAAACCGGTTATTAAGGAAACAACAGACGCTGTTGTACGCATATTAAAAACAACTATCTGTGGTACCGATCTTCATATTATGAAGGGCGATATGCCTGAGGTTGCTTCGGGCAGAATTTTAGGACACGAAGGTGTAGGCGTAGTAGAAGAAGTAGGCAGCACAGTAAGCAACTTTAAAAAAGGCGACCATGTGATCATCTCTTGCGTTACCTCATGTGGTAAATGTGAATATTGCAAAAAAGGTATGTACTCGCATTGCGAGAAAGGTGGCTGGATATTAGGTTATATGATAGATGGCACCCAGGCCGAATATGTGCGCATACCCTATGCCGATAACAGCCTTTACCCTATACCTGCCGGCTCGGATGAAGAAGCACTGGTAATGCTGAGCGATATTTTACCAACCGGCTTTGAATGTGGGGTATTGAACGGGCAGGTAAAACCTGGTGATACGATAGCCATTGTAGGCGCAGGCCCGGTGGGCATGGCAGCGTTGCTTACATCTCAGTTTTATACACCTGCGGAAATTATAGTAATTGACCAGGACGATAACCGCCTGGCAGTGGCCAAAACTTTCGGCGCTACACATACCATCAATAGTGCTGCGGAAAACGCAACGCTCAAGGTAATGGAACTGACAAATGGCAAAGGCGTTGACACCGCTATTGAAGCTGTAGGTGTTCCTGCAACATTTGAACTCTGCGAAACAATTATAGCGGCAGGAGGCCATATTGCCAATATTGGTGTACACGGCAAAAGTGTAACACTTCACCTGGAAGATCTATGGGACCGTAATATCAGTATTACTACCCGTTTGGTTGATACGGTAACTACACCGATGCTGTTTAAAACAGTTCAATCGAAAAAAATAGAGCCTAAAAAATTGATTACCCATCGCTTTAAGCTCGATCAGATGATAGCGGCATATGACACGTTTGAACACGCCTCCAGAGAAAAAGCATTAAAAGTACTGCTGGAAAACTAGGGTTTAATCCATTGTCAATTCCTCCAAAAGTATGCTATTCTACCAAAAAATAAATAATCACAAAAATCATGAAAAACAAATTTAAATCTGCCCTGGTATTTACTATAATCTTTACCCTGGCACTTGGCAGCACGCTGCACGCACAGTCTGTTTATAAAATAAACGATTCAAAAGACATCGACATGAAATTGTCGGGTACATCCACCCTGCATAAATGGGCGATGGATGCCAAAACATTTTCAGGCAGTGCCGACTTTACATTCAAATCTCCCGGTCAGCTTTCAAGCCTGACCTCTTTGACTTTTGCCCTTGCCGTAGCCGATCTGAAAAGCGGCGAGAGTGGGCTGGATAAAAATGCCTACAAAGCGTTAAACGCAAAGGAGTACAAAGACATCACTTATAAATTGCTCTCGGCAACCATAACCACAAAGGACGGTGGTAAATATCTTATCAAGGCCCATGGTGACCTTACCATTGCGGGCGTCACCAAAGAGGTGTTGATGGATGTCTCCTGCTCAGTCAATAAAGACGGAACGATTACCTGCACAGGCTCACAAACGCTGAACATGACTGACTATGCGGTTAAACCACCCAAATTTATGCTGGGCGCCATGAAAACAGGTGATGCCATCACACTTGATTTTACACTGGTCTATAAAAAGGCATAAGCCTTTTTAACACACACTTTATTCAATTTACCATGAAAATTAAACTTATCCTGGCCTTATGCCTGCTAACGGGCGCTGTAAAGGCACAGGAAAAACTGCAATACTTTCGCCCCAATGATGAGCGTGGTGTAAATACATTTGAAACAAGTAAAAAAGATACGGTACCGTTTACAGGCTTAAAGGTAAAGGTAGGCGGCAACTTCGAGATGGAGTTCCAGGGGTTAAGGAACTTTAACACCGCTACGCCAATGACGGAAACCGGCTTTAAGGGTAACGTAAACAGCCTGGAAACACTTACCAATGGCTTTGCGCTGCCCATGGCCAACCTGAACGTGGATGCCCAATTGGAAGATGGCATCAGGATGAACATTACCTTGTACCTGGCCACCAGGCATCATGAGGATACGTGGGTAAAAGGCGGTTATATACAATTTGATAAGTTATTGTTTCTGCATAGCGATGTGATCAATAACATCATGAAAAGTGTTACCATTAAAGTGGGGCAATTTGATGTGGACTACGGCGATCAGCATTTCAGGCGGTCGGATGGTGGTAATACCATTTACAATCCCTTTATTGAAAACTATGTGATGGACGAATTTGCTACGGAGATCGGTGCTGAAGTTTATTATCATTCCAATTCAGGATTCTTTGTTATGGGCGGCATGACCAATGGTGAACTGGATGCAACAGTTGTTACCAGTACCAGGATTGATTCTGCAACGCATCAGTTAAATAGCTTTGATCCGGCATTTCACGGGAAAATAGGGTTCGATAAACAAGTCAATAAAGATTTTAGGATTAGGGTTACCGGGTCAGCCTACACTGTTCACAGCGCTAACAGCGCCACCCTTTTTGGCGGCGACCGCACAGGTTCTCATTACTTCAATGTGATGGAAAACCAAAACATAGCCAATGGCACAACCATTTCTGATGAGAATGATTACAGCCCGTTCTCGGGAAGATTAAACCCGGGATTTAGCGAAGAAATAAATACGGCCATGGGAAACCTGTTCTTGAAATATAAGGGGCTGGAGTTTTTCGGTACGATTGAAGATGCCAAAGGCAGGGCGATTACCGAAACCACTCAACGTAAAGCAACCCAATATGCCGCCGACCTGATCTACCGGTTTCCGCAGGGCAAAGAAAACTTTTGGGTAGGCTTTCGCTACAACACCGTAACGGCCTTGCTGCAGGGCTACACCTCAAACATTACCGTTAACCGTGAGGCCGGCTCATTAGGCTGGTTCATCACCAAAAACATTATGGCAAAGGCGGAATATGTAAACCAATCCTATCTGAACTACCCCGATGCTAATATCCTTAATGGTGGAAATTTCCACGGAGCGGTATTGGAAGCATCTATCGGGTTTTAATTCATCAAACCAACATCTACAGAAATGAAAAAAATATTGATCACAGGGTTAATAGCAGGTTGTATCCTGTTTATACTCAGCTATGGCGGGCTATTCCTTGGGATCAGGTTTTTCCCAGGCCTGTTTGTAGCCTACGATAATCCCTTATTTAACAGTAACGGCAGCAGGGATATGTTATTTTATATGCACGCATTCATTATAAGTTTTGCGCTGTCGTGGTTTTGGGACAGGTTTAAAGGTTTGTTTAAGGGCTCATTCCTTATGCGAGGGTTAGAATTTGGCTTGGTCTACTCCATCATAGCCTTATTGCCCGTAATGTGGATCTCCTTCAGCTCGCTGGACATTACCGTTGTGATGGTGATTAGTTGGTTCCTGTACGGGCTGACACAAGCAATCATAGCAGGATTGGTTTTTGCCAAAGTAAATCCCTGATCAAAATCAAATCCCGATGAAAGCTAAAAATATCTTGTGGGTCTTCCTGCTTTTTCCTGCCGTTACCGCCTTCATGGAAAAGCCGCCAACACGATGGGTGGTAAGCCAAAACAGTAGCCTAAGCGTTAACGGAAGTACCAATATTAATACTTTTTCTTGCGTGATCCCTGCTTATGATAAAACCGATACCATCACCATTAAAGACAAAAGCGATAAAGGCGTTACTTTATCGGGCAGTATCGACCTGAACGTGAATAGCTTTGATTGCCACAATTCCGGCATGACCAAACAACTGCAAAAAACGCTGAATGAAAAGCAATTTCCTGAACTACATATTAGGTTTTTATCATTAAGTAACCTACCGGCAATAACCCGCAAGCCCGAACCGGTAACCGGCCTGGTAGACATTGAAATTGCAGGGGTGAGCAAGCGGTTCGAGATAAATTACCAGATAAGCGAGGATGCCGAAAACGTCATTAATTTATTGGGCTCGAGGGATTTGAATTTTACCGATTTCAAACTCATACCGCCCCGAAAACTCGGAGGCATGATAAAAACCAAAGACCAACTAACTGTTGCCTTTCACCTTAAAATGAAAACAATATGATACTTGTAAAAACATTATTCAGGTTGTCCTTTTTTATTGCCTTGCTGATGCCTTTCCGGTTAATCGCCCAAATACAACATGTGCTCAAAATGGACCGCAGTAATTTATATTATCCACTTTCCGTTGAAAGGTTTTACCGGCAAAACGGGTATCAGTTAGCCTGGATAGCGCCTGATACTGTTAAAACCCATGCCTGGGATGCCATGCTGCTATTGGATTGTGTAAAGCAATACGGACTAAATCATGAAGATTATCACCCCAAACAATTACTGTACTCCCAATTGCACAAATTGATAGCTCAAAAAGATAGCCCCGAGGATGCGGCGGCCTATGATATTCTTTTAACTGACGCTATGATCCGTTTTATAAATGATCTTCATTACGGCAAACTAAACCCGGTTTACACCATAAAAAAAATTGATATCGGAGTGAAATTCAAAGCAGACCGTGAACTATTGAGTGCGCTAACAGACAGTGATTTTTTGCGCGCCATAGATAGCACACAGCCCGAATCAAGACTATACTTCAATCTCCAGTATCATATGCGTTTGCTGGTGGGCCAGCGAAGTGGTGATTGTTATGTGATACCACCTTCCCTCATCCGAAAAATGGCAATCAATATGGAGCGATTGCGCTGGATAAGCACAACGGGCAAAAATATTCACCTTACCTGTATAGTGAACGAAGGAGTGGTTATCGACTATAAAGATATCCATCACCAGGATAAAGCATTGGAAAGAGCATTATATAATGAAATGCCGTCACCAAATAATCGCCTGATAATTAAAATACCAATTGAAAAATTATAAAAAACAAATGTGGTAACGGGCAGTTACATAAACACACTTCCACAGATAGGTATAGATCAGCAAACCTATTTAACACCTTCCATTCTTAGGTATTGTTCATATTCTTTTACGACAATAATTAAGCTTCTTAACATCAATACCAGGATTCACCATGAAAAAGAATTGCTATAGCCGATACTTTCGTTTTTTTAAAAATGATACCTTGATCACCGAAATTTCCACAAATGATTTTAAGCCTCTTGTTAAGTTTGAGCCCATCGCAACTGTAACTTATCTTTGGTATAAATGATCCGCTGTACTATGGATTCCTTCGCCGCACAAGGGCTATGGAAATGGCCAAAGCAGGCGTGCTCAAATATATAGAAACTCTAATTGACAGGGGCCGGTCTGGTATGGCGACCCTACTGAAATATCGAATCGACCATTACGAGGACTTGAATAAAAACCTGACCTATGTCAATATTGAAGCAATAAAAAATCAAAATACGCTATCATGACTAACCAATTTCGAATTGAATATTATCCATCTCTAAAACATAAAAATTAGTCAATTTTTTTTAGGTATTTAAAACCAAATTTCCGTTGTTGGCGCCTCAATATTTAACACTTTAAATAATTGTATATCAAATACTTTATAATCTATCTAAAAATATCAAAATGGTGTAAAGGGTTCGATTTCAATCCCTCCGACTCTAGCCGAAGGGGTTATTAAATTGATTCTGGTCGATTAAAAATGGCATCGATTACTTTTGATATATTCGCGAAATCTTCTAACAGAATCTTATTAGGTGCACTGAATCGAAAAGCCCTTGGATTAGTTTCTGATGGCTTTTTTTATCTATCAGGCACAACACCATAGTCGTTTTCCATTACATTATATCATCAGCAGGCGAAATCGTAAAAATGCAAACAGAACTTAAAGCCTTTATTAGCAGCTACGCAAATATCAATCAAGAACAATTGGATGCTATTGCATCAAAATTCCGGCAGCGTACTATCAATAAAAACGAGTTGCTGTTGCAGCAGGGGTCGGTTTGCAGGGATCTTATTTTTGTGCAAGATGGCTGCTTACGGCTATACTATTTAGCAGACCATGTAGAAATATCAGTGTGGTTTGCGTTTAAACATTCTTCTGCTATTGAAATGCACAGCTTCATCAGCGGAAAACCATCCGACTACTTTTTACAAGCTATTGAAGAGTCAACAGTTTGGTACCTTCCTAAAAATGAATTAATTAAATTATATGCAGAATACCCTGTAATGCAGGAAATGATGCGCAACTTTTGGGAAGATGTAATTCTAAACCTCCTGGAACGTTTTACTGCACTACAAAGGGAATCGGCCGAACAACGCTATCTCGATTTGTTGAAGAAGCCTGCATTTATGCAAAAGATCCCTCAAAAATATCTGGCTTCCTTTATAGGCGTCACTCCCACGTCATTAAGCCGGATAAGAAAAAATATTCGTTAGCAAATAAGTAATTTGTTGCCACAGGGCAATTTTATTATCACTTGAACCGGCTAATTTGCACTATGGAAACAGTAAAAGCTAAATTAATTGAGGCCGAAAAAAAAGCGGACGATCTCTTTTCGGAGATTGAATGCAGAAATTTGATCGTGGCCGGAAAATCAGAACGTGATTTAAATAGTGAAATATTTACCCTGGCGGATGAATTGTTTGGGATTAAAAAATACTGGCACAAAAGAATTGTAAGAAGCGGACCAAATACACTGGCTCCTTATGATGAAAACCCACCCGACCTGATCATCCGGGAAGACGATATTTTATTCCTCGATTTCGGCCCCATATTTGAAGATTGGGAGGCCGATTTAGGCAGAACTTACGTCATCGGCACAGATCCGCTCAAACACAAACTTAAGAACGATATTATTGCCGCATGGCATGAAATAAGGGATTGGTTTTTTATGCAGACAGCATTAACCGGCGCCCAGCTTTACAACCACTCGGTGGCTGTTGCAAAAAAATATGGTTGGGAATATGGGGCTGAAATTGCTGGTCACTTGATTGGCGAATTCCCACATGAACGCCTGGCACCCGGAGATTTTAACTTATATGTCCACCGGGAAAATCACAACAATATGTTTACGCCCGATGCACTCGGCAACCAAAGGCACTGGATACTGGAACTACACTTTGTAGACAGAGAGAAACAAATTGGCAGTTTCTTTGAACAGTTGTTAGTGTGATGCAGGCTTTCTTATAAATAAAAGTCTGGCCTACCATGCCAGGTTTCCTATTTTCGTTATGCAAGCCGAACTATAAGTTTAGCCATGCGGGTTGATTTGGCGGTTTAATATCCCGAAAGGTTTTTTTAACTTGGATTATAAAATACCCGCAAAAAAAAGATTTGAATATCACTTATGGAAAAAGGTAACAAAGTATTTAACAACCTGCGTGATCAATACAACTACATGGGGATACCGGTAGATTTGATAGACGCGAATACTGACTTTACCATATTTAATCTTAAAGATGTTATACATCAAAACCTTCCATTTAAATCGCCTCCACACAGGCTTAATTTCTTTGTATTTGTGTTCATTAAAAATGGCTTTGGTGAATATGCCGTCGACGAGCAAAAAATGTCACTGCAACCCCATACGGTTTATTTTACCAATCCGGGTCATTATCGTTCATACGAGTGGACGGCCATTGATGAGGTATACCTCATTACCTTAAGCGAATCCTTTCTTAAAGAAAATGTGCATGCCGATATTTTTGAAGAATTTCCTTTTTTACTGGCCGAAACATTTCCCGGGCGTATTATAAATGAGGAGTTATTTAATGAGTTTGAAAGATTATATCTTCAAATTCATACAGAATATACCCGTAACTCACCCTATCGTACCCGAATCATTGCCAACTTGTTTGTGGTTTTGTTATTAAAGATCAAAGCTTGCTTTTGGTTGGATTATAATCCTATCTACGAGGGAAACAGAAGTTCACTGATTGTCAAAAACTTTAAGCGCCTGCTGGAAAAACATTATCGCGATCTCAGCGAGGGTAAGGTGGAACGGGCCTTCAGGGTACAGGAATATGCCGACGCTCAAAATCTGCATCCTAATTATTTAAGTACAGTTATCAAAACCAAAACCGGTAAACCGGTGGGAACCTGGATAACTGAAAAAACAATTGCGGAAGCAAAGTCGCTGTTGCAAAATTATCTATCTCCATCAAAGAGATCGCTTATCGCCTGGGCTTTACCGAGCTGGCGCATTTCAGCAATTACTTTAAAAAGTATACTCATATTGCCCCCGCACAGTTCAGAAAAAACGATCAGCTCCCCACATCTTAGGATATTACAAGTCTTGCTTTAAAGCTTGCAATTTTGCCGTCACACCAAACATGACCTTTGTATTGTCAATTAAGACAAACAAAAAACAAAGGAATCATGAAAACGCTAAACGACAAAGTAATCTTAGTAACAGGTGCCTCAAGAGGCATAGGAGCAGCAGTTGCACATCAATTGGCTCAGGCCGGCGCAAAAGTAATTGTAAATTTTGCAGGCGGTAAAGAAGCAGCCGAAGAAACAGTAAACAACATCAAAGCCCAAGGCGGCGAAGCAATTGCCTTACAAGCTGACGTAAGCAAGGCTGATGAAGTAGCTGCAATGTTTGACGCTGCTATTGCACAATATGGGCGCATAGATGTGCTGGTAAATAACGCCGGTGTGATGATCACCAAATTACTAAAAGATACTACCGACGAAGACTTTACACGCCAGTTCGACATTAATGTTAGAGGTACCTTTAACACATTGCGTGAAGCCGCAACCAAATTAGCCAACGGTGGCAGTATCATTAATTTTTCTTCAACCACTACACGGGTAATAATGCCCACTTACAGTACCTATGTTGCTACAAAAGGTGCTGTAGAACAACTGACACGGGTATTCGCTAAAGAAGTTGGTGCAAGAGGCATCAACGTAAATGCCGTTTTGCCCGGCCCAACCAATACCGAACTATTCACCAAAGGAAAACCACAAGAGGTAATTGACCGCCTGGCATCACTAAATGCCTTTAACCGCATAGGCGAACCCGAAGATATTGCAAAAGTAGTAGCCTTTTTAGCAAGCGACGACGCTAAATGGATAAGCGGCCAAACCATTGGCTTAAACGGCGCAATGGCATAATTAAATAACAAATTCATCATTAAATAATCATTCAATATTATATAACCATTTAAAAAATTTTCAATCATGAACTCATTAAATAATAAAGTAGCCGTTATAACCGGCTCAGCAAGAGGATTAGGTAAAGCTATTGCAGAACGCTACGCAGCTTTAGGTGCAAGTATTGTGATCAATTACTCACGCGATAAAGCATCAGCTGATGAAGTAGTAAGCAATATTACAGCCATGGGGGCAAAAGTAATAGCAGTTCAGGCTGACGTGAGCAAGGTAGCCGAAATAGAAAAATTGTTTACAGAAGCTAAAAAAGCTTTCGGGAAAATTGATATCGTAGTAGCCAATGCTGGTATAGAAATGGTAGAAACACCTGTTACTGATTTTACCGAAGAACAATTTGACCGCCTGTTCTCTATTAATACCAAGGGTACCTATTTTACACTGCAGCAAGCTGCAAAACAAATAGAAGATGGCGGCCGTATCATTTATATCGCATCGTCAACCACCTTGTTCCCCGTACCGGGCATGGCTGTTTACGGCGGCAGTAAAAGCACCCCCCGTTATCTGGTAGATATTCTTTCAAAAGAGATAGGCCATCGCGGAGTTACCGTAAATTCAATCATCCCCTTTGCAGTAGATCATTCCGGGATATTTGCCGAAGCAGATTCTTATCCCCGCTTAAGGAAACAATTGCTGGGTAGCTGCCCGATGGGCCGTTTGGCCGAAGTGGTTGGCGTAGCCAATGTAGCTGAATTTTTTGCCAGCGATCTTTCATCTTTCGTAAACGGGCAACACCTTTTGTTAAATGGCGGTGCAATTAATTAACTCAAAACCAGGGCCAATAGCAAAGTTTACAGCTTGCTATTGGCCCTTAATATATAAAACCATGTTAATCAAAATCTTTACATCTCTTATTATGCTTTTTGTGGTTTTTATGGGCTTCAAACAAGGGGCTGCCATGATAGCCGGAAAGCCCGAGTCAATAGCCATTTTTGAAAAAGCAAATCTAAATCCGTTTTGGCAAATGCTGTTTGGCGCGTTCACAATGGCAGGCGCAATTTTCATCCTGCATCCGCAACTGTATAAATCAGGTAATATAATAATGGCTATTTCCATCCTCATTATTATATGTATGCAACTATCATTTAAAGAAATTAAATCTGCGCTAATTGAATTACCATTTCTCTCGCTTAACCTGCTTTTGATTTATCTGCAATATCCTTTGGCTAATTAACCGGCTGCTTTAATTTGGTTATTTAACTATAGTAAAATTATCTGACTCATTTTTAATAACCGGTATAACAGATTGCTTAATCTGCAGCGTGCCATGTGCATCGGCATTAATAAACAAACCATGTTTACCTTTTACACCTATTCCATAACCGGATATGGTTATATTTTGTAAGGTAGCATCAGACAAACTACCCACTTTATCGGGTTCATTTTTGGCTATTACGGCTATCGCATTCGATAAACTTTTTTCAATAGTGAGGTTACTGATCAGCAGCCCTGCAATATTGCGTTTATCAACACATATCTCTACTGCAGCACGCCAATCCCATTCATGGTCAAAGCCACCGCTGGTTTTTATATAACAGCTGTCAATTACAGTGGTGCCGCTAAAGTTGTTGTTGATGGTTTTGTTTTCGGTTGGGAAGGTAGTACTAATCAATATAGCCGAACCTTGCGAAATATCTGTACACGAACAATTTTTAACCTCGTTGCTGTCGCTGCCATAAACAGCTATTCCGTTTGCCAAAAACGGTAACTGCGCGGTGCAATGAATAATGAGATTATGGCCCGGACTAAATAACTGCTTACGAAAAATGGTGGGCCAAATAGCAAAACAATCATCTCCCGTGCCCCTCGCGGTGCAGTTTTCAATGGTCGACTGGCTCATGCCAACGCAGAAATTTATACCGTCGGCCATTGTATTCCGCATCCGGCATCCGGTTATTTTCAGATTTTGCGAATTTTCAATCCACATGCCTACCTTAGTATGCTCAATCCAGATATTTGATATAGTTGAATTTGTGCCGAAAGACCCGGTTATCCCGTCGTTATCTTCCTTATCGCTTCTGTAATTCAATTTCCCGTTAATGGCGAAGTCATTTAGATGGATATTATTTCCATCACCAATTAATCTTACCCGCCTGTTGGCATTAGTATACAGCGCAGAATCGCCTGCCAGTTCCGTATACCACATGCCCGCCCCCTGAATAGTTATATTGGATGGCAAAAAGATATTCGCCGTAATTTTATAGGTGCCTGACGGAATCCATACTATTTTGCCGGTTTGACTGGCTTGCGCTATGCAGTTCCGCAAAGCTTTGGTGTAATCTCCGGTGGAATCGGCACCGCCAAAAACCTTATCCGCAATCGACAATGAATTAGCGGGTTCTTTTACCGGCGCCGCAACGTTTTCCAGATCAACCAAATCAATTATACAATATGCCGCCTTATCCGCTTGCTGATCGTCGCGCTGTATCCTGATATGATCGCCAAGGGCTATGTCCAGATCCTTCAACCTCACTTCATCAAAAAAATGCCTCGGAACGCCTGCGGCTGGGTCATTGGTAAAAGGATATTTTCCGTACAACCAAGTGTAATGTGATGAGATGGAAAGCCTTCGCGCGAGTTTTCCATTTTTATATATCGCTATGGTGGAGCTTAGCCCGTTACCGTCCTTACTATCCGGCAAACTATACCTGATTACCATACTGTTGGCATCAATGGTTGAAGCAAATTCAACATACTGCCCCTTCGCGCTCAACTTTACACATTTCTGCCCCGATGCTTCCGTCTCTACTTTATAAGGTTCATATTTGGGCCCTAAAACAAGGCCTGTAGTTGTCATCTGCTCGGCCTCATAAGTAACCCAGGAGATAGTGGCCCCGGCGGGTTTCTGCTGTGCAAAACTTTTTAATGCGAACAAAAAAAAGACGATATAAACCCATTTAAACTTAATACTCATACTTTCTCAGATATAATCGGTATATCAAAGAGAAGTGATAGGCGGCATAATTACTAATTCTCAAATTAAAATATAAAAAAATACAAGATAATTTTATAGTAAAAAACTGAAAAACAGCATTTTATATTTCCACCTGGAGAGTAAAAATATAAACTTGTTATAACTGATAATTCACTGGTTGAACTATGATTTATGCAGCTCAAACACTTCCTTCGCATGGCTAAGCGCATTGCTTACTGCTGCGCCGCCCGCGTAAAATGTCATTTGCAAAATCACTTCCACTATTTGTTGTTTGGGTGCGCCTAACTTTAAGGCTGCGTCAATATGTGCTTTTAGCTGTGGCACGGTATGGCCAAGTGTGGTGCAAGATGCTATCAGTAAGTATTCGCGGGTAAGCAGATCAAGCCCCGGGCGGGCCATTATTCCCTGCATCGCCCATTCAATGGTCATATCAACAAAATCAGGGCAAATATCTTTCAAATTATTTACCAGTTGTTCGCCAGCCTGACCGCCGTGTAAATGGTTTAATAATTCAAGGCCTTTTTGATAGGTCTCTGTTTTTTTATTTTCCATAATGTATATTTTTTGGCGAATTTAAGCTGCTGGTGTACCTTTATCAAGTAGTTACCTTTTAGTCAAGTAATGACAAAAAAGTCACTAACACTGAAGATCAATATGTTACCAAACGAAAAATTTGAAAAAAAATATAATCAGGAAGCCGACTGTCCAATTGGGGCAACGGTTGATGTGATTGGAGGCAAATGGAAGCCTATTATTATTTGGATATTAATGCACGAATCAAAGCGTTTTGGAGAATTGCATAAATCAATACCCAGCATTGCTTTAAAAGTATTATCGAGACAATTGAAAGAGTTGGAGGCTGATGGTATAATTATCCGCAAGGCTTATCCGGAAGTGCCACCAAGGGTTGAATATTCATTAAGTGCTAAAGGCGAATCGCTACGGGATATTATGACGCAGATGGCCGCCTGGAGTAAGAACAATATAATGGAGGTACCGCAGGCTTAAAATATCTCGCCAACATCAATAAATAAGCCGTTTGAGCCCTGGCGGCCAAAGCCATAATCAATACTGATATTGGTATTGGATACCTTATTGAGTTTGATACGCAAACCCGGACCATAGCCAGGTTGCATAGGCTGTAACTTAGTGCCTGGTGCTGCGGATAAGGACTGACCGTTTAAAAAGATGGTACCTCCAAGCAAGCCATCATCGGTAATTTTATACCTATACTCGGCTTCAACATAAACCATCTCTGCTCCTCTGAACCGTCCCTGAATGTAACCCCGTCCGGTTGCTGAAGCTTCGTCCCATTGGGTACTGGGCAAATCAAGATATGCCGGCCTGCCATTCAATATCAACCATTCATAATTCCATAAGGCTAATACGTTATCAGAACTGGCGGGGAATTTGAAATACTTGCGAACATCCACAATTAATGATTGCCATCTGGACGTACTTCCCAACACCGTAAGGTTATCACGGTATTGCAGTGTTATAAATTCTCCTTTTGATGGATTAATAGTGTTATCGCGCGTATCCATCAAACCATTCAGCGTAAAGCCCGATGCAATGGAGTGCGCATTTTTTCCATAAACTGAGTAGTCTGATACTGTACCATCCAGGTCTCCCTTGTCGGTCACATTCCAATGATTGTCAATAATGTAACCTGCACCTGCGTAGATTTCTCCTGTAATATGTCTTAAAACAGTTTCATAAAACTGAAAGTAAGAATAATCCATTGGATCCTCATCTTTTATATTTGAGCTACTGCCGAGCCCAAATGTGCTTTGCGGATATCTGAAAAGCCGATAATCACCAACAAAATTATATTTATTATCCTTAGTCCAGATACTGGTTTGTATCGGTAAAGTGAATTGCTTTCTTTGAGTAACAGAGGTGCTTGCAACAACAGTTGAAACGCGTGCGTCGGGCCCGGTACGGAAAGCAGCATTTCCTGATATCACTAAAGCTAGTTTTGATACCAGCGTATAACCAATTGCAGGTACAATAGAGTATGTGGGCTTTGAAGTTATAGAATCGGGCTTTGCCACACGGCTTTTGTGAAATACACGGGCTATCACATCTGATATATCCTGCTGTTTTACCCCGTTAACATATTTTGCTGTGGTATCAACAACAGGAGGCTTGTTTGGCATTACCGGAAAAATAGTAACCGGTACCTGGTTGTTTTGCTGCGCAAAAACAGGTAAGGCAAAAAATATAGCAATAAAATATAAACAAATTTTGTAGAAAGCCTTCATTGTGCGCTGCTAAAAAAACCAGAAAGTTAAATATAACGGTTAACATCTATTTAACATTTGATTTTTATTTGGCGACGAAAGTAATCATTCTGTTACAAATGAGCCTAATATATCTGCAATCACTTTAGATATGACAACCGTATGGCAATATGTATTTTAACGACATTTTTATAAAATAAACATCATTTCTAAATTCAGCAGAACATGCTTATCCACTAGTCGCGGTACGGTTATTATTCTGTTTTTATACTTTTTACCGGGTTCATCAGCGCTGCTTTAACGCTCAAATAAGAAACTGTTGTCATAGCAATTACTGCAACGGCAATAAAAGGAATTACAAAAAGCGTCCAGCTGATTCCTATCCTGAAAGCATACGTTTGGAGCCATTGATGAATAGCATACCATCCCAGCGGTGCAGATATAATGAAAGAGATGACAACCAGTTGCGCAAAATCTTTATACAATAATTGCAGTATACTGTTTACCGATGCGCCTAACACCTTACGGATGCCTATTTCTTTTGTGCGCTGAACAATAGTAAACGATACCAATCCAAACAAGCCCAAACAGGCTACAAAAATGCCTATACCTGTAAATGTGGCAAATACCTGTCCAAATTGTTTATCGGCATGATATTGCTCATTAAAGTGCTGATCAAGGAAAAAATAATTGAACTCATCGCCTGGGAAAAAGGCATTCCAGTTTTTCTTAAGTGCGGCAATAGTTTGTGGTAAATTAGTAGTGTTTATTTTTACCGATACCTGTCCCCTAACATCGGGTATACAGCGGAAAATAACGGCATCAAAAGCATCATGTAATGATTGCTGATGGTAGTTATCAACTACACCTATTATAGTATAAACCTGGCCCCAAAAATCTATTTGTTTTCCGATAGCTTGTTCAGGTTTTTCAAAACCCATTTCCTGGGTAGCCTTTACGTTAAAAACTACGGCGTGAGGGTCGGTAGTAAAATCTTTTGAAAATAATCTGCCGGTTATCAATTTGGCATTGTAAGCTTTCAGATAATCATAGTCGCCACCAATAATACGGTATTGTTTGCCTTGCGATTGATCAGTACCTGTCAATTTAATCCCGCCTGCATTCCATTGAACCGGATCGCCAGGTATGGATGTTGAAACGGTTACACTTTTAACCGATGGATCCCGCAGGCTTTCGTTTTTAAAAGCACTCATACTGCGGTAAAAAGAATCGACATGGGCCAGCGGTTGTTTTATTATCAGCGTTTGATCAATATTGATGCCCAGCTTTTGGTTTTGCATATAGCTCACCTGCCGGTAAACAGTCAGCGAAAATATGAGCAAAAATATAGATGCCGCAAATTGAAAAACTACCATCACCTTACGCATTACTATACCTTTTGGCGAAGCCGACAGTTTTCCTTTAATTACCTCAACCGGCTTAAAGTTTGATAACACAATAGCCGGATAAAAGCCCGAAAAGAATGAGCCCAGTAAAAACAATATGACTACCCCTATCCAGAAAATTGGTTTAAACAATAACGTTAAGGTGATGTATTGACCTGATATAGCCGAAAAAATAGGCAGGAAAAGAATAATTAATATGATGGAAAGCAGTATGGCCAGCCCATTCAGCAGCATGGCCTCGAACATAAACTGGCTTAGCAGCTGGCTTTTTGCTGAGCCAAGCGTTTTACGAACACCCACTTCTTTTGCCCGGGTTATCCCCTTGGCCGTAGCCAGGTTTATATAATTTATCCAGGCTATAATAATAACAAATATGGCTATGGCCGCTAATAAATAAACGGACTTTCCATCGCCATTTGGCTCGGCTTCCTGCATCAGGTGCGAGTAAAGGTGAATACTTTGCAATGGTTGTAAATGATATTTTGCGCTTGCTCCCGACCAATTTATTTTACGATAAGTTTTATCAACAAAAGGCACAAATTTAGCTTCCAGTGCTTTTGGATCAACACCGGGCTTAAGAAGCAGGTAGGTTAAACAGCCATCATTAAGCCAGGTAACATCCAGGTCACTTTTGGGGCCTACAAACTTCATTAAAGTGGCGTATGATATCAGCATTTCTGTTTTGAAATGTGTATTTGCCGGAAAATCTTTCATAACCCCGGTTACTTTTAATGAGTTTACATCCCATATAAAAGTTTTGCCTACAGCATCAGTAGTACCAAAAAGTTTTTTTGCCACAGATTCGGTTACCACTGCCGAATTAACATCCTGTAAAGCAGTTTTAGGATCACCGTTGATTAAAGGATAGCTGAAAATATTAAAAAATGATGGCCCGGCGAAGTAAGTTTTATCAAGCGTAAGCCTTTGATCTTTATAAACAGCCAACAACGAACCATTACCTACTACTTTTACAAAATCCTCCACCTCGGGGAAATTATTTTTGAATGCATTGCCGGCTCCAAATGCTCCCCCAGCCCATTGTGTACTCAGTTTACCCCTATCATACCTGTCCTGACTAACACGGTATACTCTATCTTTTTTTGCATGAAAATTATCGAAACTCAATTCAAACGATACGTATTGAATAATCAACAGCCCAGCCGCCATTCCAATTGCGAGACCGGTAATATTGATGAACGAGAAAGCCTTGTTTTTTGACAGGTTTCTGAATGCGATGAGCAGGTAATTTTTAATCATGATGTGGGCAATTTGAACTTGCTCCACTAATATTATGCCGTTTTAATAAACAATTGATTATCAAATATTTAAATAAAATCACATTTCTTACATCCGTTCGGATATATTATAATAACTGTTCGCATCCGTACAGTTCCATTACTTATTAATTTTCTTCAAAATCGCAGCTTCGTCTCATATTATATTTTTTCATATTGAAAATCAAATAGTTACAATTTAAATACTAATCAATTAGTAGAAATACTAATCAATTAGTTGCATTACTAATAAATTAGTATCAACTTTATAAAAAAATTATAACCCTTATGCAAAAGCTGGCCAAAAGAGAAGAACAAATAATGCAGGCAATGTGGCAACTGGGGAACGCATTTATAAAAGAAATTATAAATGAAATGCCCGACCCCAAGCCACATTATAATACCATTGCTACTATGGTAAAAATATTGGAAGACAAACGTTTTCTGGAACATGAAACTATTGGTAACGTTTTCCGCTATTATCCAGTCATATCAAAAGAGCAGTATCAAAACCACGCGATGACAGATATAGTTAGTCAGTATTTTGATAACTCTTACCCCAACATGCTGATGTTTTTTGCCAAAGAACAAAAAATATCGGAAGATGAATTAAACGAAATAGTAAACCTCATTAAATCGCAAAAGAAATGATACCGTACCTGTTACACGTAGCCTTATTGATATCAGTTTGCCTTTTGTTTTATAAGCTGTTATTACAAAGGGAAACCTTTTACCGCCTTAATCGCGTTGTTTTGGTTTTTTGTTTGGCTTTGGCGTTTGCTTTGCCGCTGATACCTATACCGCAGCAATGGGCGTTAAGGGAAGCCCCTAAAGCATCAGTTGTTAGTATTCAACCGCAAAACGTTGATCGGCCGCTTGTTATTGCACCGCAGAATGATGTACCAAACCTGCCAGTGGTAAAGCCTGTAGATAATTTAAAAGCCGCTGCTACTCCTCCATCAACCATAAAACAAACTTCGGCAATAACCAATCAAAGCGAGCCTTTAATGCACCGTGCTATTAAATGGTTGTTTTATTTATACTGGATTGGGGTTGCCGCTTTTGGGTTGAACTTTTTGTTGCAGATTATAGTGCTGCTTTACCAGGCATATACCAAACCGGTAATGAGGGATGGCAAGTTCCGTATTGTTGAACTTAATGGCGATAAAGCCCCTTGTTCATTCGGTAACAACATTTTCATTAATCCCGAAAAGTACGACTGGGATACTTATAGCCAAATTTTACTGCACGAAAAAATCCACATCCAACAAGGCCATAGTCTTGATATTTTAATAGCCGAACTGGTTTTGGTGGTGCAATGGTTTAATCCCTTTGCCTGGGTTTATCGCACCGAAGTTGAAAGCAACCTGGAATTTTTAACCGACGATGCTGTGCTGGAACATAAAGAAATTGAAAAGGAAAGTTACCAGATGAGCCTTTTAAAGGTATCAGCACCACATCTGTCGCTGGGCATTACAACCAACTATAACCAATCATTATTAAAAAAGAGAATTGTTATGATGAACGCAAAAAAATCAAACATCAATATTATGTGGAAATACTTTTTCCTGGTGCCTTTACTGGGCGTACTTGCCTGTGCATTAAATGACCCGTCAGCTTATAGCATGGGCGTTAGCGCATCAGCCAAAAACCACTTACAAACTACAAAAGATACTGACGATCGTCATACCGACAGAACCCAGGGAGCCTGGTTTGCCACCATTAAAAACGATAAGGTTCATATTGAATTTAAAAGCGATGATGACGATCACAACTGGTCAAACAGCTCAACATTCTTACTCAGTGATTTTTCGGCGTTGCCAAAAGATCAAAAAGGCGAGTTTACGCTTAAACGTGAAGCAGGCACCATGGTATTCAACGGCAAGTTTGAAGGGAACGAGGGCTACGGTCATTATAAATTTACTGCTGATAAAAGCTTTACTGACTACTTAACCAGCCAGGGAGTTACTGAAATTGAAGATGGCGACTCATTTGCTTTCTTTAGCCTGAATGTTAAAAAAGACTATGTATCGATGTTACAAAAAAATGGATATAAGGATATATCAAAGGGTAATTTAATCGCCATGTCGGCCCTTAAAGTTGATGAACCATATATTGCCATGTGGAAAGCAAACGGTTATAATGACCTCAGTCCAAATGAGCTGGTATCAGGCAAGGCACTGGGCATAACCGGCCAATATGTAAATGAAATTCGAAATGCGGGTTATAAAGACATCAGCTTTAATCAACTGATAAGTTTTAAGGCACAAAATATAACAGGAGCCTATATTGCCAGCTTACGCAAAAACAAAATCAAAAATGGACAAGGCACTAACGAAGATAGTATGCCATCGGCCAATGAAATATCCAGCTATAAAGCGATGAATATTGATTCGGCTTATGTGCGTTCATTAGCTGCTGCGGGTTATAGAAATATTCCTTATAATGAACTCACTTCATTAAAGGCCCTTGGTATTACTGCTGCCTATGCAAAGAGCTTTAAAGAAGTAGGATACACTACTTTAAGCGTTAATAATTTGATCACCCTAAAATCGTTGGGAATTACTCCTGCATATATTAAAGGCTTTGAAGTACTTGGGTATAAAAACCTTACGGTAAATAATGTTACCAGTTTAAAATCGCTTGGTATAGATGAAGATTATATTAAAGGTTTTGAAGCAATGGGCTATAAAAATTTATCGGTAAATAACCTTTCTACTTTAAAATCGTTGGGTATCACCGAAGATTATATTAAAGAATTTGAGGCTTTGGGATACAAAGATCTGTCTGTAAATAATCTAAGTTCATTAAAGGCAATGGGCATAAACGAGGAGTTTGTTAAAAGTTTTGAAGCCATTGGATATAAAAACATCTCAATAAACTCATTAACCTCATTAAAAGCAATGGATATTACGCCCGATTTTGTAAAAGGGTTTAAAGACATTGGGTTTACAGATATATCCATTAATGAACTATCATCATTAAAAGCCATAGGCGTAACCCCGGCTTACGTTACAGAAATGAGAGGCAAAGGTTTTAATTCAACTGACGTAGAGAAGTATGTGCGTTTAAAAACAGCATTTAATTAATTGATTTAATCTTAATCACCATGAAAAAAAACATAATAGCAAGCCTGTCAGCAGTTTTTTTAATATTGACATTGGTCGGCGGTAAAACATTTGCTCAACAGCCAAAACCTCAAACCAAACATATACATACCCATAATGACGACCAGGATTTTGATAACAACGGCCATCTACCAGGCACCTGGAGCGCGGTTATAAAGGATGGCGTGGCAAATATTGAGTTTTTCGGCGAACACTCAAGCGATGGCAGAGATTTCACTGTAGCAGAACTGGGTACGCTTCCAACAGATAAAATAGGCGACTTCAGCCTAACCCGCGAATCGGGCAAATTGAGTTTCAGAGGTGTGTTTCAGGATCATTGGGGACATGGTACTTACCAGTTTAATGAAAACCTCGATTTTAAAGCATACCTGGCGCAAAAGGGATATACCGGTCTGGACAAAGAGTTGATACTAAATATCTTTTTTACCGATATTAATAAAAACTATTTTGATTTTCTAAAATCAAATGGCTACCCCTCTATTTCAAACAACCAATTGAAAGACCTTGCCGAGCAGGACCTGAACCGCAAAGTGCTGGAAGATTATTTTAACCTTTTTAAAACGGAGGGCTATGGCCATCAGTCTATCAATAAAATTGTTGAGCTAAGAGAACATGGCGTAAACGCACGTTTCGTCAACAGCTTTCATCAGGCAGGATATAAAGATATTCCGTTGGAAAGGGCACTGGAATTGCGCGATCATGGGGTAACTGTTGAGTATATCAGCAGTATCCAGAAAATAGGTTACGAAAAAGTAACGCTGGAAAGAGCGCAGGAACTGCGCGATCACGGTGTAACTACCGAATTCATAAGCGATATGCAAAATATTGGCTATAAAGACATTAGCCTTGAAAAAGCACAGGAGCTACGTGATCATGGCGTTAATCCGGAGTTTATAAAAAGCATTGCGGCTTTAGGCTTTAAAGATATTACACTTGATCAGGCCCAGGAATTGAGGGACCATGGTGTAAACGCCGCCTTTATTAAAAAAGCACAGGGCAAAGGCATGAATCTTCATTCGCTTGATGACTATATCAGGCTAAGAGATACCGGCTTTAGCGAAGAATAATACTTGGGCATAGGCAAAGTCTATACGCTTTGCCTATGCTCTTTTTTCAAGCTCCATATAATTATGCATGTATTCTTCTCTTGCATAAACGCCCATCATATCGCGACAAATATTTGCAATTTTACGTGCCGATGTGCCGTTATTTTGCAGCGGGGCAAGCCTTTTTAAATCGTTAATATTAAAGTAAGAGTGCACCTTTTTACCAAGAGCCAGGCCAACATAAACCACTGTTGAATATTGAGTAATTAACTCGCTGCAATTGGCAATCATATGGTTGGTATTGCCCGAGCGGTATATCAATGTACCAACCGGTGCATATTTCTGTATTTCCGCCTCTGCACGTTCAAAATTTTCGTTGGGATGCAGTTTAAACAGCAATTTTCTGCCATCGGCAATTTTTACAGCCTGTTTAATAAATGCGTGCCTATTTTCATACCTGAAAGTTTCGCGCATATCGGTAGTAGCTACCATAACGTAGTCCTTATACGGAAAATCGTTACTCAAAAACTGTTTAATGTTATCGTAATTGGGTATGCCTGTAATCTTTATTTTGGCTGCAGCTGTACCTAATTTAATAAACTGGTTTTTATATCCTTCAGATCCCGCGCAATACACATCACAGATGTTTGAAGAGCCATTTAGCGACGTGCCTCCGCTTAAAATAGGCGGCAAATCTAAAGCTTTTACAATACGGCTCAATAGTGTGTACTTATCAGTCATGCCTTCCTGCACCCACACTGTTTTTACATTTTGCATGCGTTTGGGGATGTGCAGATCACTGCAATAAACCACCAGGTCGTATTGATTCTTTTGGGCCCTGTAGTCAATTTGCAAGCCATTAGCTTGCAAATATTTTTCCGAATTGATTTTAAACTGCCCGGCCAGAATGGTACCATCCAACAACGAAGTATGTTTTATCAATTTATTTATAAGCGGCGAATCGGTAAACAGTTGACTAAACCAGCAATCAAACTCACTAAGCTGCTGTGAGATGAGATGCATCTGCATAGTTTGGTTCATTGAACCGGTTATAAAGAGTATTTTTTTATTCATAAGCAATAGGGACTATCAAACAAAACCCTTGCAACATTTCGGTTACATACGAAATAACTAAATTCATTTTAATCTAATTTCACCCGATTGTCAAAATCTACTATTTGACTAAAACAGTACACAGGTCAGAAATGTGTCTAATTGACACTTAGTTTTGACTAACAAACAAAACAAGCCCCTTGCGGAGCTCGTTTTGTTATCAATTTGGTATTTTGCATTAATTTACCGGGATTTCCTGTGAAGGCTTTTGAGCCTCTGCATTTTTAGGCAGATTGATAATTAATACGCCATCTTCCTGTTTGGCGGTGATGTCTGCGATATCAACCTGGCCATTTAAATTCAGCATCCTTTCGAATGATTTTATAGGATATTCCTGTTTGCTAAAGTTTGGCAGCGTAGCCTCATCAACTGTACGGGTACCGCTGATGTACAAAATGTCATCCTGAACAGAAATTTTTATGTTCTCTTTAGCGTAGCCAAGTGCATATACATAAACCTCAAAATTGGTTTCGTTGTCTGCAATATTTATCGGCAAATTGTATTTGGCCCTGCGAAAGTGTTCTCCTCTGAAGTGGCCGTGGAAATGACCGTGTTTCCCGTGTGCGTGGTGGCCGCAACCTTGTGCACCCCTGCCTGAATTATGATCTCTAAACATCTTTATCTTTTTTAATGCGGGCTTTAATGCCTCGTTATTAGTGAAGACGTAGAGTTCAGAAAATTACTTTAAAGAATTTTTATTTTTTTGGAAAGATGATTGAAGAGATAGGGATATTGGAGATGATTGAAGAACTATAGCCGGTCGCTGCGTTTGCGCCATTCTTCTTTAAAAGATGAGCGGTCATTTTCATCCATCCCCATTAGCTTTTCTTTTAAAAAGTATTTTGCGTTTCGTCCTTTGCCGCCAAAGCTAAATCCGCCAAATAATATGCGGCATAAAATCATTAAACCCAGCGCTTGCCAGTATGAAATTTTACTTAACTGGGTAACCTGCGGCAAAATAGCATTCCACAATAGCATTACTGCTACGCTTAAAAGCAGAAATACAACTGCAAAGAAAATCAGATATAAAAATTTGTGCCTCATACCAGCGGGTATATTTGCCTTAAAAGTATTAATAATCTAAAAATTCATTGTACAATTGTTGCAAACGATTGCGTAAATATTTTACAGCGTACCCTTTACGCGATATAATAGTCTTTAAATTCTCGCCGGTTTCATCGGCAATTTGGCGCAGTGTTTTGTCTTCCAGCTCATTCCAAACAAATACTTCTCTTTGCTTTTCAGGTAGTTCGTTTAAGGCTTCAAACAACTCATCCCAAAATAATTCCTTCAAATAAACCGATTCCGGGTCATCTTCATCGGTTAATAGAATATCGGCAAAATTATAATTGTCCTCTTCATCATCGTCAATTAAATCATCAATCAGTTGCTCGGTTCGTTTTCGGCCTTTGTCAATTATTTTATTGCGGGCCACTTTAAACAGCCAGCCTTTTAAATGATCAATATCATCCGTATCGGTTATATTGCTTAGCTGCAACCAAACATCCTGCAAAATATCTTCCGCATCAGCTTCGGTTGTAACTTTTCCACGTATAAAGTTGAAAAGTCCTTTACCATAATCGCCTACTGCTTTAATTATATTTTTAGATTTTTGAGTCATTCGTTAATTGTCCTTCATTAAAGAAGACGAATGAAGATTCAATTTACTTTAAAGCGATTACATATCCCATTTCGATTTACATGTTCAATATCACCAAGCGTTCCTACGGAACGCAAAATTGAACATTTTTTTTTTACCGACCAGGTGTTCCGATGGAACACGGGCATCCGTTTTTTTGAATTAGCTAAAGTCTTAGCATAATGACCTTTACAGATCAGGGAACCGATTGTTAAAGCCGCGTATCTTCTAAAGAAATTGGCCTATTTGCATTTTTGAGAACTACGTAACCCAATCTTCTCAGGCTTAACCAACAATTCCCGCCATGCGTGTTCCATCGGAACACCTCGTCGGTAGAAAAAAAAGAAAAAGATTTTTTTCGTTCCAGCGGAACGATTGGTGAATTTGTATAAATTGCAGTCTATCACAGTTAATTAATGGCGAACAGTTATACACAAATTCATATACAATTTGTATTTGCAGTTAAATATCGTGCCGCGTTGATAGGAAATGATTGGAAAGAAAAATTACATCAATATATCACCGGCATCTTTCAGGAAAATGGCCACAAAATGCTTCAAATAAACAGCATGCCTGATCATATTCACATTTTCATCGGCATGCGACCTAACCAATCCGTTTCTTCATTAATACAAAATGTAAAAACAGAAAGTAGTAAGTGGATTAAAGCGGAAAACTTATGCTCAAAACCATTTGCCTGGCAGGAAGGATACGGTGCTTTTTCATACGCAAAAAGCCAGGTACCCGTTGTTATACGCTATATTCAAAATCAGGAAACTCATCATCAAAAAGAAACATTTCTTAGCGAATACAGAAAATTTCTAACCGCATTTGAAATTGATTGGGATGAAGAATATATTTTTAAAGAGCCCGAATAACATTGGCTATCGCAACAGAGATTATTAAATATCTTCAGGGCCCATGACAGAGGTAATTGGGATATTAGTCATTATTGTATTTTAGCAGAAATATTTCCCATTTATGTTTTTTTTATTTTCCAAGCTTCTTTTAATTTTCATACTGCCACTATCGTGGGTTTTAGCTTTTCTAATAGCAGGTTTAATCGTTAAGCGTGCAAAACTTAAGCAACGCCTGCTCTTAACATCATTCATATTGCTCATCATTTTTTCAAACCCTTTTTTGTTTGATCAGTTTGCAAACGTTTGGGATATTAAACCGGTACCACTGAAAGGCAATGGACAATATAGCTGTGTAATTGTTTTAGGCGGATTTGCCGGCGACGACGATAAGGGAAATGGGGTATTTAATTCGTCAGCCGACAGGTTCATCCAGGGCTTAAAATTATTTACTACGGGCAAGGCATCGCACATCCTTATTTCGGGTGGAAACGGTAACCTGTTAGCCGATAGTTTTAGGGAAAGCGATTGGGTAAAAACACAATTGCTTGAATTTAAAATACCTGATAGCTGCATTTTAATTGAAAATAAAAGCCGTAATACAATAGAAAATACTGCTTTCAGCAAAATATTACTCCAAAAAAGCCATTTACAGTCGCCTTATATTTTAGTAACCTCTGCATTTCATATGCGGCGGTCGTTGGGTATATTTAAAAAGGCAGGTATTGATGTAGTGCCCTATCCATGTAATTCGATGAGGAGCAGTGGCGTTTTCTCTATTTCAAAACTGATGCCGGATGCCGACGTGTTAGGAAAGTGGAACTTTTACACCAAAGAAGTAGTTGGAACCATTGTTAATTATTTGAAATAATAACACTTAGCAGCTAAACATTTCAATTTCTGCTTTATTTAGGTATTTTGGCTGCCTCAAAAATATAAACACTTCCATTATTATAAAATGACTTATTGCTTAGGGATAAAAGTGAAAGAGGGTTTGCTGGCAATTGCCGATACCCGCATAACTTCGGGAACCGATACTACTATTAAAAAGAAGATTACAATAGTACAAAAAGATCATTTTTCACTTTTTATTATGACCAGTGGTTTGCGCTCTGTTAGAGATAAAGCCTTGGTGTATTTTAATGAGCTAATGGAAACCAAAGAATTTAACAAGCTTTACAAAGCCGTAAATGCCTTTGGCGAACAGATAAAAAGAGTGGCACTGGAAGATAAAGCTTCGTTAGAAAAGGCTGGCTTTAAATTCGACTTAAATACGATAATTGGCGGTCAGCTGAAAGACGATGAAGAGCATAAACTATTTTTGCTTTATCCCGAGGGTAACTGGGTTGAGCTGGGCCAGGGTGCACCTTATGTAATTATCGGTAATTCGGGACATGGGAAAGCTATATTAAACCGTATATTGGACGAAGACTCCAGTTTAAAACTATCCCTTAAAACAGGCTTCCTTTCTTTTGATTCGACCCGTGTAAGTTCAAACAATGTTGATTTTCCGATAGATGTGGCGCTGTATCGTAAAGATAGCTTCCATATTATTGAGAAACGTTACGAAAAAAAGGACCTGGAATACATATCCACCCAGTGGGATGAAGAATTAAGGGCCGCGCTTGATCATATATCCGAAGATTGGATGGACGACACTTTTAAAAAGCTGGATTAGGTTGGTTAAATGTTGCAAGGGTTTAAAGACTGTCAGAATTAAGTGCTTTAAACATTTGTTGACTCGAAACAATTAAACTTTTACAACATTTATAACCATATGAAATTCAACGTTTTTACCGCCATGGAATATAAAGCCGGTTCTCCCGGAACGGTTATTTTAAATATCCATGCACAACGGACGCCTCATCAAACAGTTATAAACGAAACATTTTCAATTGAGCCCTATATAAAAGTTGAAGAGCTGATTTCAACCCAAATAGAAAACAGGCTTATACGCTTTGAAATTGAAGAAGCCGGGTTAGTCAAAATAAACTATAACGCCACTATTGATACTTTTTGCCAGATAAAGGATTTTGCAGAAGTTGAAGAAATTCCGGTAGCCCAAATGGACAGCGCTGTATTACCTTATTTATATCCAAGCCGTTATTGCCAGTCGGATAAATTATACCGCCTGGCCAATCATATGTTTGGCCATATCGAAAATCCATTTGAAAAGGTGCTTACGTTAACAGACTGGATTTACAAAAACGTACAATATCTCAGCGGATCAACCAATGCACAAACATCAGCTTTCGATACTGTTACAGAACAGGTTGGTGTTTGCCGTGATTTTGCTCATTTGGGTATTGCCCTATGTCGTGCATTGACCATACCGGCAAGATATTTTACCGGCTATGCTTATCATTTAAAACCGGCTGATTTTCATGCCTGTTTTGAAGCTTATATTGGTAATGATTGGGTGCTATTTGATGCTACCCGCCTGGTGCCGCTCAACGGCCTGGTTAAAATAGCATCGGGCCGCGACGCTGCTGATACCGCCATAGCCAATATTTTTGGCGATGTTACTTTTAACGCCATGGCAGTAAGCTGCGAAGTAGCAGAAGATAATTTCATACCATTTTTCTATCAACAATCCTCATTAAAAGGTTTGTCTTACTTGTAATCATCAAAGGAAGATTATTTAAAAGCGTAAACTGAAAAATTTGACGCCGCGGGCAGATTCGAACTGCCGTAAAGGGTTTTGCAGACTCCCACCTATCCTCTCGGTCACGCGACTTTAAAAAAACTATTTAATCACTTACTTATCGGGATGACCGGAGGAGGGGTAACTTTATCTTTCTCTGAGTGAACAGAGCAGGAGTTAGCACCTTTTACTTGGAGTCTGAAGTCTTTAGTCCAAAGTCTTTAGTCATGGGCTGACTTGTGACTTACGACTCCTGACTTTAGACTTAACCAGCACAGGTTGCTAAGACTTCAAAGGGCCTTTCCCTCAGTCTTTCTGGATAAGTATGTATAAAGAACGATTGTTGAGACAAATGTAGAAATAAAATCTATAATTTCTATAGAAATTATAGATTTTATTGAGATAAGATCGCAATTATCTGTGAAACAGTATTTTAATTTTACTTTTAAGCTAATATTTTTTACTATGCAGGTTTAACCGGACTTCCTGTCCAGTCCGTTCCGGGCGATAATCGTTCACCTTTCATTACTAATGACAGGGCTTCAATATTGGTATCATCGCCCAATTCACTATCATATAAAATAATGGTGCCTGCGCCAATGCTGGCCCTCGCTCCTATCTTAACCGAGCCAACTTTCATTACCCTGTCTTCAAACAAATGCGTTTGCGGACCACAGTCGGCATTCAGCGCAGCGTCATCGCAAATGGTTACCATATCAAACTCGGTAATATCTGTTGTATTCAGAAATACCCGTTTGCCTATTTTTACTCCAAGCAGGCGCATAAAAATGGGTAACCATGGCGTACCCTGTAAATATTCCAGCAGGAATGGGATGGATAAAGCTTCGTAGGTTGATGTAATGGCTTCGCTTCGCCAAACATTCCAGCTCCACATGGGCCTTTGTTTGGGCTTGTATTTGCCGATAAATACCCATTTTAAAAACACAGTGAGCAAAAATGCAGGTATCCCCATATAGAACAGATAGTAAAAAGGGAAATACAGAATAATTTTCCATAGTGGCTCATCAACCACAAGGTCATGCCCGTAAGCTATAAATAGAATAGAGCAGCAAATAATAGCACTCTCTGGCAGTATGATGCGGATAAACTCAACAATACCCCGGGCCAGTTTTCTAGCGAATTTAGGGTGAATAGTCAGCTCAGGCGGGAAAGGATTACTTTCCTGCCTCCTCGGTAAAGGAATAGCCGGCGAACCAAACCAGTCTCTGGCAGTATTAGCATCCATCTGTGCCTGATCAGGTGGTGTTGACAGCACGCCGATAAGCATATTACCATTTAAATGATATCCTTGTGGTATCAACGCGCTATTGCCCACAAAGCTGTTGCTTTCAATAGTGGTTTTTTCCAGTATCAGTTGCTGAGCCCTTACATCGGCCTCGCCTAAAGTTACAGCATCAGCCACAAAAGCGCCGTCTCCAATTTCTAACAGTGGATGGGTTACACTACTCGCGGTTGATATTTCCGTATCCTTGCCAATTTTGGCGCCCAGGGCTCTAAAAAAGCTCGCTACATAAACTGTAGCATAAATAGGGTGCAAAACAATAAGGCTAAGCGACATTAATTGATCGGCAAACCATTTACGTACATAAAACATACTGTAAATGGGATATTTGCCCGGTTTTATATTACGTTGCAAAAGTCGGGTAAGTAAAACTGTTTCTGCAGCAAAAAGAACAATATACACAAGGGCCAGTAAAGGTGCACCTACCATATAGGTAAAATCATAATCGTCCGCGGCATTATCCAATTTATTTATGGTGATGATGGTTGGTAACAATGGCAGCAGGATGATGAAAGGAAAAACCATGATGGACAAAATGAATATCATTTTATATTTCCTACGGGTATAGGTCGATACCGCCAGCGGCTGCGGCAAGTCATCTATGTTTTTCTTTTCTTTAAACTGAGCGGGGCTGCCTTGCCATACTTCACCGGCGGCAATAGTTTTACCAGCCTGCAAAAAGCTCAGATCCTGTATTTCGCTCCACTCGGCCATATAGCTATCGCCCGAGATGATAGAGCTGCTACCTACATAAGCATGATCGCCTAATGTTATTGGGCGAAGCTTTAACATCCCATCTTCTACAAAAGCATTGTTAAGGCTTGTCTTCGAGCTGATGCTTACATCGCTGCCAATGGTAATTAAATCTTCGGCACCAAAAGTGAAATCACTTATCTGTGCATCAGGAGCAATTTTCATCCCCAGCAAACGTAAATAAGCCGGGTAAAGCGGCGTACCATTTAAAAATTGCGCAGGCAACAGCCGCTGCATATTTTTAACAAACCACCATCTAAAATAATAAGTTCCCCATAATGGATAATCGCCAGCTTTCATTTTGCCAATGACCAGCCATTTGGTAACCACACACAAGACAGTAAATATGGGCGGTATCAGCGAAAACAAAGCTAAAGACGTTAAGATAGAATAAAGTACATTGCTAGTTTCCTGATCAACATAATAATAGCCCAGGTAAGGAATAAATATCTGGAAGGCAAACAAACCATATATAACCATCAGCGCGACAGTTTGTGCTGCCCAGCAGGCTATGTGCCGTAATACGGGTATTTTATTAAAAACACGTTTGGGCTTAGGTTTGGTTTCGGCTCTTTTACTCCAAACATCTATCAAATTGCTAATCGGCCGGTTAATATAAACATCTTTAAGTGAAGCGTTGGGTAATCCCGCATCCCGGCGCAGTTGGGATACAAAACCAGCGGCAAGCAATGAATGGCCGCCCAAATCAGTAAAAAAATCCATCGAGGGATCAATTGTTCTATTGGGGAAGGTTTTATGCAATACTGCTAATATTCTATCGGCTACGCTGGCGTTTAAATCAAGCGTTTCGGCTGTCGTATTCTCGTCAAAAGTCAGTGATTCGGGTACCGGTAGCGCCTTGCGGTTAATTTTACCGCTTGGCATACGGGGCATTTCGGGTAGCACCATTATGGTACTGGGTATCATATAAGATGGCAAACCTTTTGAAAGTTCGGCCCTAAAAACGTTTTCCTCAATATAGGCCAATCCTTCGGTAACTACGTAACCAACCAAATGCTCTTGTCCTGTAGTGTCTTTTTTTACTGCAACCGCGGCCGATCGTACCCCGGCAATTTCATTCAGTTTTGATTCAATTTCGCCTAACTCAATTCTATAGCCGCGCAGTTTAATCTGGTCATCCAGCCGGCCATGCATATCAACGCTGCCGTCTTTATTAACGACTGCAATGTCTCCGGTTCTGTAAACCACGCTCCCCGGCAGCTGCGTAAGTGAAGCTGGCTTCGGAACAAATTTTTCTTTAGTAAGCTGCGGCAACTTCACATATCCTGATGACACACCCGGGCCGGTTATCACCAGCTCACCGGCTTCGCCCATTGGGAGCAGGTTCAGCGCATCGTCAACAACAGCCAAATTATAATTAGGCAACGGCTGCCCTATAATAATAGCATCGCCAGCCTTTAAAGCCGCCATGGTAGCTGTTACGGTAGTTTCTGTGGGGCCATAGCTATTAAAAAAATGTATCCCTTCTTTGGCCCATTTGGCCAGCACCTGAGGTGTGCAAGCCTCGCCACCGGCGTTTACCAACCGCAAGGATGGTAAGCTATCTTCCATAACCGCTAATAGGCTGGGCACGGCGTGTAAAATAGTTATATTCTGTTTTTTTAACGTGTCTGATAGTTCGTCAATAGCCTTGGATGTTGTATTATCAGCCACCCATAAAGTAGCGCCTGCAAAGTAGCTGATCCATGTTTCTTCACACCACATATCAAACGATACAGAAAAACCCTGGTAAACTTTATCGGTAGCATTAATCTGCAAAATGGTTTGCTCTGACCTAACCAGGTGGCAAATTTGCTTATGACTGATAGGAATTCCTTTTGGCTTACCGGTACTGCCGGAAGTATACAGCACATAAGCACAATCATTAGGTGTTGGGCCTATTTTTAAGCTTCGCATCTGTGATTTTAAGTCTTCGCCCGGTTTTGGAGCGGCTGGTATTTTAAGCATCGGACAGGTTACATTTAACCGCTGCATACTAAAGCAACCGGCTGCACCCACCTCCTGTAAAATCACTTCCACACGCTCTGCCGGTATTTCCCTGTCAACAGGAACATAAGCCGCGCCCGATTTGGCAATACCTAAAATAATGGCATGCAACTCGAGCCCGCGCTGCCACCAAACCCCAACACTGGCCTTGCGGCCAATGCCTTTTTTGTGCAGGTACAAAGCAATAGCGTCGCTCCAGCTATCTAATTCGGCATAAGTAAGACTTTGGTCGTGAAAAACAAGGGCGGTTTTATTAGTAAACTCCTGCGCTGATTGGTTAAACAATAGCGGCAGGGTCTCTTCTTTTATCAGGTCCGGACGATCAGCGCCAAGAACAATGCTCAATTCATTCATAAATAATACTCAATTCTGCAGATCAGATCGGTAAACAATATTACGTCCAATTCTACAAATTGTTTATAAAGCTTAGATATATAAAATAATATTAGTTTAATTTTCGCCAACATTATTTAGTAACGGCCTGCTAACAGCCACTATAAATTTTCAAAAATTAAACCATTCACCCATTCAAATGTTCACAGGGTAAATCATTTTTAATAAAATAATTATTTTTATCGATAGATAACAGCATCTTGCATCATGAAAAAAATATTCCTTTTTTTTTGCCTAACCCTATCCACTGCATTTGCATTTGCCGATACGGTAAACGTTGCCATTAATCATTTTGTTGTAAAAGAAAATCCCTTCGCTGCAGGCGAAGTAGCTATTGTGGCAACCGATACGCTGGGTAATATCCGCGAAAACGTAAGCGGTGTTTTTAACTTTACAGTGAATGGATTTCAGGAAGAAATGCATTTTGATAAAGGTACCGCCTTTTATCGCCATAAAATAGATCAATCTACCTTTATATACGCCAAACACCAGGACGATAACGGCACCCACGGCATTTTATACTATATCTATAAGCACGACGATAAGCTGACGCCCTTTCATATCAGCTGGATATTATTGCTGGCTATCCCCTGCGGGCTGTTTTTAATAGCTTATATGTTTAAACGCTTCATCATTTTTGCCGTTATTATCTTCGCCATTTTTGTGTATTTCAACTACCATCATGGTTTAAGTATTCCCATGTTTTTTGAAAGCATTATTGATGGGCTTAAGAGCATTTTTTAGCAAAAATATTGGCTAATTTTTTGCCTTTAACGACAAAAATAACTCAAAATAAGAAACTCAGGTTACTACCAAGGGCAGATATTCCTGAGTAGTTAGTATATATTAATTATTACCTATTTAATTTAAAGGTGACAATTAAGCAAACATAACAACCATACTATCAATTAATTAAAAATACGTTTTTCGCAAAATCGATATCTGTTTTTAATCAAAAATTAAACATATTGTAAAAGTTAAAATCTTTTACTTTTTAATTTTTTTCGTAATGATATAATCTTTACATTAGCATTATCATGCTAAATGTTATCAATTATGGAAAAATTAATAATATTCAGAATGTTTCTTTGCTTCCCGTTATTTGGCTCAATATTACCTGATATAGGTATTTGGTTGTCTAGCCGGACTGAAACAATCCCGCTAATTCACCTGATTATTGAAACGACATTATTGATTTCTGTAGTTATTTGTTCAGTAAGGATTTACATCCTTAAAAAAAAGAAGGATAACGCAGTTTTATAAGAGTGATTGATTAATTCTAATTTTCTTGCAGGCAGTTAACTTGTGTTTACCACAACTTTATCAGCGTTTCTTAATTCAGGAACCTGTTTTGTGTGCGTTAAATATGTTAAGTCTTTTTGCCGTAATCTTAATGGCTTTGTTACGTCGTAATGCTGTTGCTTTGCCGTTTTGATAGCCTTCCAGTCCGCTGCCGGCCAAAGTGCTTACAGCGCCGCCCGGGGTTATTTTACGGATAAGGTTATTATTGGCATCAGCAACATAAACATTGCCACTTGCATCTACGGCTAATCCGGCAGGCCCGTTAAAGGACGCAGCCGTGCCCGTGCTATCCGCAGCCCCGGCCTGGCCATTACCCGCAAGCGTACTAACCGTACCGTTTGTTGTAATTTTACGGATAAGGTTATTAACCTCATCGGCTATATATAAATTGCCCGAAGCATCAATAGCTACGCCACTGGGGTAATAAAACGTTGCAGAAGCCGCAGGGCCATTTAATGCACCCGGTGAGCCGGTACCCGCAAAAACATTTATAACCCCTGCCTGGTTGATCTGTAATATATTGTTATTGATGTAACCCGCAACGTACACGTTACCTGCTGCATCTACCGTAACACCAGTAGGATTATTAAAATTTGAGGTGGTATCCGTAATGCTGCCAGCGAAAGTACTTACTACGCCTGCTTTTGATATTAATCGTATCAAATTATTACCGGCATCGGCAACATACAAGTTACCGGAAGCATCCAACGCAATCCCCGTTGGATAGTTAAAAGTAGCGCTGACTCCCGGGCCATTTACAGCACCTGTTGTATCGCCGCCGGCAACAGTAGTTACCACGCCCACAGGGCTAACTTCTCTTATTAAGCTATTGCCTGCATCGGCAACATAAACATTACCGTTTGCATCAACCGCCACGCCGCTTGGCCGGTTAAAAGATGCATTCTCACCTGTGCCATTTACACTACCTTGTATCCCACTGCCCGCAAGTGTGCTTACCACTCCCTGAGGCGTAATCTTACGGATCATGTCGTTACCATAATCAGCAACATAAACATTGCCCACCGCATCAACTGCAACACCAGCAGGGCTATAAAATGACGGCAAACTATCGATACTGCTGCTGGTACTATCGCTACCGGATCCTTTAGTATAGGTTGTATTAGGCGGGATAGTTTTTTTTGTGCAGGCCTCAATCATGCACCCTATTAAAAAAATCAGTATAGTGCTGTACACTAATTGCTTTATGGGGGATAATTTCATTTATAATAGGGGTTATGTGATAAATTTAATCCGGCAAGATTGTTTTTAACGTTTTTTTAATAAAATTAGTTCATCGCTTTTTCAACCTGCTGCGCTGCCTGGACTGTTACAATCATATTTAACATTTTCTTAATTGGATAAATATAGCACAAGCGTTTTAAAATGGCATTCCGATACCAAAGTTGAGCTGTAAAAAATTGTAAGTGTCGCCACTATTGGTTGCCTCGTAATTAGCTTTAAACGCACCAGAGTGGAATAACTCGCTAAAATGATCAATAAGCACCCATTGTTCTGAACCGTTAAATTGCGGATCTTTAAATTTAAGCGCAGCATCCAAACGGAAAACAAAAAAACCAAGGTCAAACCTTAAGCCTGTTCCTATATCCATTGCCGATGATTGTAAAATGTTATCGAACCTGAATTCAACATTAGGGTCGTTGGGTTGTTTGTTTAAACGCCATATATTACCTGCATCAATAAAAAATGCACCTTTTAATTTAGATCCAAAGAAATTATCAGCCAATTTATACCGGTATTCCAAATTCGAAACCAGTTTAACCTCGCCAAACTGATCAAGGTATTTTAACCGGGTACGTACCGAATCGGCACCGGGACCAACTCCATAAAAGGTGGCCCTGTTAAACTGACCCGGCCCCAGTGTACGTGGCAGCCAGCCACGCATATCATTAGCGCCACCGGTATAAAATTCTTTTTCAAATATCCAATTAGTTGTATTGCTATTGCCATATGGTATACCAATACCAGGGTTTATCCTGAATATTAGCTGCCGTTCGCCCCCAAAACTGTGATAAACGCGAAAATCAAACTCAGTTTTTGCATACTGCGCAAAAGCCCGACCCGCCAGCGTTCGCGCGCCAGATGTGTCACGCGGTGTATTAAAAATCTTGCTTAGTAGTGCCAGTGTATTACCACCTACATCCAGGTTGCCTCGAAAATATATGAAATTTGAAAAAGAGTTAAGCTCGATAGCATTATACTGATAGGTGTATTGGCTGCCGGATGTAAAAATGGTACGACCAATCAAATAACTATAGGCGTACAAATTTTTTGACAGTAATTCTTCCTCAGCAGCCGGGTCAATAACTCCCCGCGAAAATTCAATATCGATAGGCGTTATGGTATGTAGTTTACGGGCCGTTTCGGCAAAATCATAGGTTATTGAATTTATTATACTGGTTCGCTGCACCAGGCCTTTTTCATAAAACAACTGGTAATTACTTGAAAATGTGGTGTGCGGCACGCCGTATTTCCCCGGCAGGGCAAAGTCAAAAGGCGAAATAATAAGCGGGTAAATCAAACTGGCCCCTAACCGGAGATCCTGGTTTTCTATGGCACCGGGGTCTGTTTTATTACTGGCGTTATCAAACAAAACGCTCCAGTTAGCTTTTATCTGCAAAATTGCGGCACTGTTTAACACATTACGATCAGTAAAAGTATTTCCCAGGTTATAGCCATACTGGCCCGAATTAAAAAGAAACTCGCCTTCTACGCGGTCAGACATCCGCTTTAACGGCACAATATCTATTTTGGAATTTAACCTGTTGGTACTATCAGGAAGCTTGGTATAAATTGGATTGGGCACATTTCTAAACACATTTAATTCCGACAACCTTGAAGTTGTAAGCGTTTGTTTATCAATGTCATATAATTGACCTTTACGCTGAAAAATGTATGTAATAACTGGTTTGGGTTTAAACTTATGCGAATAATCAACAAACCTGAACTGAGAATCCACCTGTATAGTATCGGCCTTACCCACTGTACGGCCTGCGCTATTGGAAATAGTTATAAGTGTATTATTTATTGTATAAACAGGATGAGCAGGTTTATCAATCGGATTATCAATCGTCATCTTTAAATCAACCACACTGCTCATAAAAGTAGAGTCGTAAGTGAAGTTGATATACTGACGATAAAAATCGTAATAACCGTTACGCTTCATAATCATATAAAACTCGTCACGGTCATAAGCCAAACTATCTGTATCAAAACGCCCCCCGGGCTGCACATGCGAAAACCTGGGGCGGTTAACCATATAGAGGTTTTTTACTTTTTTATCGTAAATAGTATCTTCTATCTTACGTATCCTGAACATCGGCCCTTCGGTAGCTGTAAATATGAGCTCCGCTTTTTTCTTTTTTATGGCGATGGAATCGGCCACCTTAGCTTTCAGATAGCCCTTATTCTGCAAAAACTGTTCAATTTGTATCCGCGAAAACTCAACAAGGCCGCTATCCAATATAGCGGGCGGCTCACCGATATCCCGTTTACCGTTTTTACTGAATAAATAATAAAACTGAAGATTGATCACATTATTAGGTTGCTGCCCCTTATCAACATAAGTTACAGCGGCATCTGAAAATTCTTTATCAACACCCTTTATGGTAATTTTGCGGACAAGCGCCTGATTTGGTGCAAGCCGACGTGTTAAACTGCAACCCGAAATTATAATGAGCAGAAGAATACTTAATATTGCAAGGCGGTAAACATTAGGTTTAATATATGCTTTCAAAATCTCAAATCAGTTTATTAAAGTCCTTACAACATAAAAAGGAGCGTACAGAAAATGGCCTTTTTTTGGTTGAGGGCTATAAATCAGTTATTGAATTTATCAATTCGCCCTACCAAATGGAGGCTGTTTACCATACAGCATCATTCGACCCAAAAATGCTGAAATTATCCCGAAAAATAAACTTAAGTGAAATTTCTGTTACAGATATTGAAAAAGTCAGCAGTTTAAAAACCCCTCAGGATATAATTGCCGTTGTTAAAATACCTGCCTGGCCCGCGTTAACTAACGTTCAGCTTAAACAAAAGTTTTCTTTAGTGTTGGATGGGATCCAGGATCCGGGCAATATGGGCACCATTATCCGTACCGCCGATTGGTTTGGCATCGGTCATATCATTTGTTCGGATGATACGGTAGATGTTTACAACCCTAAGGTAGTGCAAGCTAGCATGGGTTCGCTTTCGCGCATAAATGTTCATTATACCAATTTAACAACCATTTTGCCACAAATAGGCCTGCCCATTTTTGGTGCGATGCTAAACGGCGATAACATTTATACCACCGATTTTGGAGCGGAAGGCCTGATTGTTATGGGTAACGAGGGTAACGGTTTAAGGCCTGGCGTTGAGCAGTTAATCAATAAAGCAATAACTATTCCGCGTACCGGGAAAGCCGAATCATTGAATGTTGGCATAGCTACGGCATTATTTTGTTCAGAAATAAATAGAAAATCGTACAAATAATATTGTCGGGCAATAAATATTTACTATTTTTGCAGCCTTGAAAAAGGGTCGGGTGGCCGAGTGGCTAGGCAGAGGTCTGCAAAACCTTTTACAGCGGTTCGAATCCGCTCCCGACCTCAAGATTAAAAACATTAAAATAATAACACCATGGGCGTTACTCGTTTAAAAAGAAAAGATAGGAAAAACAAAACTACTTCCAGGTTGGAAGTACAATTTTTGAAGCTGGCTACCAACCTTGAGCCAGGAAGCCGTTCTGCTGAAAAGAAAGACAGCCAGATAGCAAAAAACAATGCAGCTTTAGCTAAAGCAGTTGCAGCAAAATAATTCCCTGATAAAGGAAATTAAATTCGCTTTTAATGATATATAAATCCCGTTGGATGATTCCTGCGGGATTTTTTATTTGTCTGAACTAGGATTTATAGGATTAATATGTCTGAACCAGAATTTATAGGATTTTTAAGATTCCAAGATATCAATAAGCCATGCATCCTAAAATCCGGATAATCCTATAAATCTTAGTCCGGTCCTATCCTAAAATCAAAAAAATCCTAGTTCCCCTTTTCCGCCAATATCTTCTTATTGATTCTTTTGATCAATCCCGGTCCTTCATAAATAAAACCAGTATAAAGCTGAATCAATGAGGCGCCCGCATTTAGCTTTTCAATTGCATCCTCCGCCGAATGTATCCCTCCTACTCCAATAATCGGGAATGCTCCATTTGATTTTTCTGAAAGATATTTAATTACTTCCGTTGAGCGTTGTGTTAAAGGTTTCCCACTCAATCCACCAATTTCATTTTTAAGGCTGTCTTTTGATACTAAGTCTTCTCTGCTAATGGTGGTATTGGTAGCAATTATACCAGCTATCCCTGTTCCCTGTACAATTTCCACAATATCATTTAACTGCTCATTGGTCAAATCCGGCGCTATCTTCAATAAAATTGGCCTGCTTATTCCATTTTTCAAATTACGCTGTTGCAGGGTGTTAAGCAACTCCATTAAAGGTTCTTTTTCTTGCAAAGCCCTTAAACCGGGCGTATTGGGCGAGCTCACATTTACCACAAAATAATCGACCACATCAAACAACCTGTCAAAGCATTTAATATAATCGCTTGTCGCATCTTCGTTAGGTGTAACTTTATTTTTGCCGATGTTGCCCCCGATAATCAATTTCTTTTGCGCGCCCTTTGCGTTTTTACGAAATGTCGCCAAGCGCTCTGCCACTACATCGACACCTAAATTGTTAAAGCCCATGCGGTTTATTAAGCCCCCGTCGGCAGGCAACCTGAACATACGGGGCTGCGGGTTACCAAGCTGCGGCAAAGGGGTTACGGTACCCACTTCAATAAAGCCAAAGCCTAAATTAGCCATCTCGCCCATCATCTCTCCATTTTTGTCGAAACCAGCAGCGAGACCTACAGGGTTTTTAAACGTCAAACCAAAAACCTCTTTTTCAAGCTGTGGATGCTTAATATCCCATATGCCCCGGCTCAACGCTGCTCCTCCCGGAAAACGGTTAAAACGCTTCAAATTAGCAGTCACAAAATAATGTACGCGTTCCGGATCGAACTGAAATAATATGGGTTTTATTAAAGAATACATAGCTGCGAAGTTACTTTTTTTGCTGCATAATTAGTAGCCGGTTGATGGTTCATAGATCATGGTTCATGGTATGAGGTAAAATCCATTGTAACAAATTGGCAAACTAATTTGGGGATTTAAAAGAATATCTATATTAGCTTTAATGTCATAGCTTCATCTCACCATGATCTATGAACCATCAACTACGAACCAAATTAAACCAAATACTAAATGAATACCCGTCGTAATTTTATTAAAAATACTGCTGTAGGTACTATTGCAGCGCTGGCACTACCCGAAATTGTTTCGGCTGCGCTGATTACCGAAAACATTAAGAAAGTAAACCTGGATAAAGATGATGTCATTCTTTTTCAGGGCGATTCAATTACCGATTGGGGACGGGATCAGTCCAAAACAGTACCAAATAATACGAGTGCCCTGGGTGCTGGTTATGTGCTGCACGCGGCGGGTCATTTGTTATTGGAAAATCCGGATAAGAACCTTCAGATTTATAACAAAGGCATCAGCGGCAATAAGGTATATCAGCTGGCCGCGCGTTGGGACATCGACTGCCTGGCTTTGAAACCAAATGTATTAAGTATACACATTGGCGTAAATGATTTTTGGCACACACTCACCAATGGTTACACCGGCACTATTGATACCTATATTACCGACTACCATAAACTGATTGACCGCACCAAACAGGCTTTACCAAACATAAAACTGATTATTTGCGAGCCCTTTGCTACAAAAGGCGTAAAAGCGGTCGATGACAAATGGTATCCTACCTTTGATCTTTTCAGAAAAGCCGCACGCGATATTGCCACTGAATATAAAGCCGCATTTGTACCCTATCAATCGGTATTTGATAAAGCTCTTGAATTGGCCCCAGCAAACTATTGGAGTCTTGATGGTGTTCACCCCAGCATAGCCGGACAGGCACTGATGGCTAAAACGTGGATGGAAATTATTGGTTAAGGAGATTGGTGATTAGAGGTTAGAGATTAGTTTCTCGCTTAGATGTAAAAAACTGATCTCTAATCAACTTATCTCTAATCTCCATTTTAAGGCTTCGCCTTAAAACCGTATCTTTGCGGCCAAATGATTGCTATTAATAACCTTACGTTCGAGATTGGTGCAAGAGCCTTATATGATGAAGCTAACTGGCATATAAAACCGGGAGAAAAAATTGGCCTTATCGGCGCCAATGGTACCGGTAAAACTACCCTCTTAAAAATCATAGTGGGCGACTACGCTCCTACATCGGGCACTATATCTATGGCTAAGGACCTTACCATTGGTTACCTTAACCAGGATTTGCTTTCTTACTCATCCGACAAAAATATTTTGCACGTGGCCATGGAAGCTTTTGAGCGCCAGAACCAGCTGCACGATGAGATAGAAATCCTGCTAAAAAAGCTGGAAACAGACTATACCGACGACTTACTGCATAAGCTAAGCGACAAGCAGCACGAATTTGAAGCGCTTGACGGTTACAATATTGAATACAAGGCACATGAAATTTTAGCTGGTTTAGGTTTTAGCGACGCTGATAGTCACCGTAAACTGAGCGAATTTTCGGGTGGATGGCGCATGCGCGTGATGCTGGCTAAAATTCTGTTGCAGGCACCTGATATTTTACTGCTGGATGAGCCTACCAACCACCTGGACTTACCTTCTATACAATGGCTGGAAGACTATCTGAAAGCTTTTGAAGGCGCGGTGATCATTGTATCGCACGATAGATGGTTTTTAGATAAAGTAATTAACCGTACCGTTGAATCGCGCAAAGGCAAATTGACGGTTTATGCGGGTAATTATTCTTTTTATTTAGAGGAAAAAGCACAGCGCGAAGAAATTCAACGTGGTGAGTTTAAAAACCAACAATCAAAAATAAAACAGGAAGAACGTTTAATTGAGCGTTTTAGAGCAAAAGCTTCAAAGGCAAAAATGGCCCAGTCGCGCATCAAAGCGTTGGATAAACTAGAGCGTGTTGATGATGTTGATGATGATAATCCATCTGTAAACTTTGCCTTCCGTTTTACAAAACAATCGGGCAGGCACGTAGTAACCTTAGAGAATATCACCAAAAAATATCCTGCTCTTGATATTCTTGATAATACAGAAGCTGTAATTGAAAAAGGTGATAAAATTGCCTTAATTGGTGCTAACGGTAAAGGTAAATCAACCTTGCTACGGATTATAGCTGCTGCCGATAAAGATTATACCGGAAAAGCCGAAACCGGTCACAATGTTTCGCAAACTTTTTTTGCGCAACACCAGTTGGAAGCATTGCACCTGGAACACACTGCTTTGCAGGAATTGCAGTCTTTCGCTCCAAAACATTCAGAAACTGAGCTTCGTACCATTTTAGGGTCATTCCTGTTTACGGGCGATGATGTATTTAAAAAGATCAAGGTATTATCCGGAGGCGAAAAATCACGTGTGGCATTGGCCAAGGCACTTACTGCCGATGCTAACTTTCTGGTACTGGATGAGCCCACCAACCACCTGGATATTGCATCAGTAAACATATTAATACAGGCTTTACAGCAGTTTGAAGGCACTTTCATCGTGGTGTCGCACGATAGGTATTTCCTTGATAATATTGCCAACAAGATCTGGTTTATTGAAGATCATAAAATTAAACAATACCCGGGCACTTATGCCGAATTTGATGTTTGGAATAACAAACGCAAGCTCGATCAAAAAGCCGCACCGGCTGCTCCTGCCCCTCAACCTAAAAAGGAAGAGAAAAAAGAAACTGCCCCGGCAAAACAGCCATCTGAAAACAAGCATCAGCAACTAAAAAAGCTGAATCAGGATCTAACTAAAATGGAAGAACAGATTGCCGATCTGGAAAAAACCATTAAGCAGTTGGAGGTTCAATTAGCAGACGAAAAGCTGTACAATGATTTGAAAAAGATGAAAGAGATCAATAGCAGCTACGATGCTAAGAAAATGGAACTGGGCCACGTCCAGCTAAAATGGGAGGCCCTGGCCGAACAGATTATGGAACTGGAAGCTTAGTCATCACAATAATATTACAAAAATCTCTCCCCTACCGGAGAGATTTTTTTTTGAGTAAATACGTGTGTAAACTAAATTGCGTTAATTGCAATAACATCATTATATGAGAAAGATTTACTTCCTGCTTTTATTACTGCTTATCAGTGCCGAAACCTTTGCGCAATCAACTTATGATAACAACGTTTTTCAGGCCAATATAAAAAGCATTGAGTTTTACAATAAAACGCAAAAAGATTCATTTCCGGTAATTACTTTAGGTTCGGCTGATAAACTTTTGCTAGCGTTTGATGATTTGCAGGGCGGATCTAAAAACTTCAGCTATACTATTGAGCATTGCGATATTAACTGGAACTCATCCAATCTTTCTACAGCAGAATATTTGAAAAATTATACCGATGATAGAATAACCGATTTCAGCTATTCAACGGCTACCGTTCAAAAGTACACCCACTATCAAATCAGGTTACCCAATCAAAACATCGCACCAAAAATATCAGGCAATTATATTTTAAAGGTTTATGAAGATGACGACCAGTCGAAACTGATATTAACCCGCCGCATGTATGTGCTGAGTCCACAAATAACCTTAAGTGCCGAAATTGTTCAATCGGGCGATGTGTCAACAAGGCCAGCCAACCAAAAAATCAACTTCACGTTGGATTATGGCAGCCTGCGGGTTCAAAATCCGGGAAATGACCTTCGTACCATCATTATGCAAAATGGACGGAGTGAAACCGGCCAGTTAAACGCGCAGCCAACTTATATACAGGGCACTAAATTGATTTATAATGATATTACGATAAATGATTTTCCGGGAGGAAATGAATTCAGGCATTTTGATACCCGCACGTTAAAGCTAAACTCCGAACGGATATTGCATATTACCCGCAGCGACACAGCCAATAATATTCTTTTACTGACAGACCTCGACAGAAATGAACCTAATTATTCATTTCAGTATGATTTGGATGGTCGTTTTTTTATCATCAACCAGGATGGAACCGACCCGCGTATAGATGCTGACTATGCGTATATGTACTTTACGCTTTCTACCAAAAAATCACCTAATGATGGGAGTCCCTATATTTTGGGCCAGTTTAATGCCTATAAAGTAGATGATAATAGTAAACTGAACTTTGATGCTGTAAACAACAGGTTTGCTGCCAATATTTTATTAAAGCAAGGGGTTTATGATTATACGTATGTTTGGGTTGATAAAAGCGGTAAACAAGATGACGTTGCATTGGAAGGCAGCTTCTTTCAAACAGAAAATAATTACCAGCTGCTGGTTTATTACCGACCTGCCGGAGCGCGCTGGGATGAGCTGGCAGGCTACGCATTGTTAAATACTCTAAAAAATAACAAGGCCAACTAAGTCGGCTATCGGTTATAATAAAACAGTAATTCCATATCTACCTTAATTTATTTATCAATAACAGGTTGGTAAATAAATATTTATGCTATTTTAGTTGAAACCCTAAAAACTTTTCGGGTAGTTATTTGATTATAAATATAAATCATAATCACCTTGAAAAACTTATACCATTGGAACGATTTGGCCGAGTAGCCCTTAAAACCATTCTCTGGATACTTGCAAGTATCATCTTTCTTATCCTGCTAATCGCTATCCTGATTCAGATACCTGCGGTTCAAAATTTCGCAAAAGATAAAGCAGTTACTTTTATCCAGGGGAAAATTCATACTAAAGTTAAAATTGGTCATATTTCGCTAGGGCTCCCTAAGCTGATTGTTTTGGAGGATGTTTATTTTGAAGATCAGAAAAAAGACACCCTTATAGCCGGTGAAAAACTAAAAGTGGATATCAGCCTGTTTAAGCTGCTTAATCATAAGGTAGAAATTAATGAAATTGACCTGGAAGGTATCACTACAAACATCAACCGTGGGGCCGATAGCGTTTTCAATTTTGATTACATCATCAAAGCCTTCGCCGGGGAGCAAAAAAAGCCTGTAAAACCTACGGATACTTCATCAACCATGAAGTTTTCTATCGATAAAGTTTTTTTGGATAGGATAAATGTTTCTTATAAAGATGCTATTACCGGCAATGATATCAAGTTTATACTTGGCCATTTTGATACCCGTATCAAAGACTTTGATATGGACAAAATGAAATTTACCATTCCCAAAATTACCCTATCAGGCATCGACGCGCGCATTATCCAGAACCCTGTTTCGGCTAACGGCACCAAAATAGTTCCCATTGATACCACTACCAAACCCATCAACATGACGCTTAATTTGGGCACAATTGATGTTTCAAAAGTAAAAATTGATTACCGCAGCAGCACCATGACCACACAAGTTGGATTGGGTAAGCTTTTAATCGAGATGGATAAAATCGACCTGAAAAATCAAAACGTTGGTATTAAAAGCATCGAACTAAATGATACCAAAGCGTTTCTTGCTTTTGCGCAACCTCAATCTGTCAAAAAAACAGTAGTGAAAGCGGTTAAAAAATTAGATACCCTGGTGGCCTCACCACAAAGTGGTAAAGGTTGGCGGGCCACATTAGGAAAAATTGGCTTTAGTAACGATAATATCCAATTTGATAATAATGCGCAAAAACCATTAGCCAAAGGCCTCGATTTTGGCCACATGGATATCCGTAACCTAAATGCAGATGCGGAAAACATATCATACACTCCCGATACCATTTCCGGCAAAATAAACACATTCACATTTAGCGAAAAGAGCGGCCTGAATATCAAAAGATTTCACACCTCATTCCTGTACGGCCCCAAGAGTGCCTACTTGAATGATCTTTTGGTGGAAACACCACAAACGTTATTACAAAACCAGGTGCAGGTAAGTTATCCGTCAATTGCATCATTAAGTACTAACCCCGGTCAATTATTTATCAATGCCAATTTAAATGGCAGCCGTTTAGGTTTAAGAGATGTATTGCTGTTGATGCCCTCCATGGCTACGATAGATCCTTTTAAGCGTGCGCCCAATGCCGTTTTCAAAATTGATGGCCGGGTTGTGGGCAAAGTAAATGATCTGCGCATTCCAAATCTGGAGGTTAGCGGCTTAAGCAAAACCCACATCAAAGCATCAGCCATTATACGCGGGCTGCCTGATATAAAAAAGGCATATTTTGACTTAACCATTAATGATTTTAACACCAGCAGTGATGACATTGGTAAACTGGTTTCTGCCGGGGTGATCCCATCATCTGTCAGCATTCCATCCAACTTAAACCTTAAAGGCACATTTAAAGGCAGCATGTATAATTTTAATACCAATATGCTGCTTCGCTCAAGCGATGGGGCTGTTGATCTTACTGCAACCATGAAAAATGGCGGCAGCAAAGAGGGTGCTACTTACACCGCCAATATAAAAGCGAATGATTTAAATGTTGGTGCACTTATCAAACAACCGCAAATGGTTGGCAATGTTACGTTAACAACCTCCATATCGGGCACCGGGCTCGATCCTAAAAAAGCAAACCTAACGTTCACTGGCGATGTTGTTAAGGCCAATATTAAGGGTTATACCTATCAAAATTTAAACCTTTCGGGCACGGCACATAATGGTGACTATACCGCCAAGGCAAGCCTTAAGAATCCTAATATTAGCTTCAGCCTGGTGGGCAAAGCCGATATGAACAAACAATATCCATCGGTAAATGCAACATTATTGGTTGATAGTATTAACCTGCAAAAACTAAATTTCTCACAGGGCGAAATGCGCTTTCACGGCAAAATAGTGGCCGACGTGCCAACTGCCGACCCCAATTATTTGAATGCGAAAATACAGGCCACTGATTTGCTTATCAATGTCGGTAATCGTGTAATAAAATCTGATACCATAAGTTTGGTATCTACGGCCAATGCAGATAGCAGCACCTTGCGGTTAAAAGCGCCAATGCTGAACGCCCACATGGCAGGCAAATATAAACTAACCGAAATAGGGCCGGCTTTTCAGGATTTAATAGATAAATACTTTAATACGGATAAAGAAAAAACAACCGCTAAAACAAAGGCGGCTTATTCGCCTCAGCAATTTGCTTTTGACATAAGGATAGTTAAAACGCCGGTTTCAGCACAATTCTTTCCGTCATTAAAAACGCTCGAACCTATAAGCATAACCGGTCATTTTGATAGTGGGAAGGGTGATTTAACCCTTAACGGCGCCATCCCAAAAGTAGTTTATGGAACTACAGTTGTAAACAATGTAAAGCTGGCCATCAACACCAACAACAATGCGCTTAATTATAATTTAACGGTTGATGAAATAAAAGCGTCATCATCGCTTGATCTTTTATACACCAGCATTGCAGGCAATGCGCAAAACGATAAGTTAAATGTAAAAGTGCAAATACGCGATGCTGCCAAAAAGGAACGTTACCGTTTGGCAGGCATATTTAGTATTTTACCAAACGAATATCAGTTTAATTTTTTACAGGATGGCTTAATCCTCAATTATGATAAATGGGCCGTAAATCCTGACAATACGCTTGAATTTGGAAATTCAGGTTTATTGGCAAAAGACTTTTCCATCACCAACAGCAACCAGGTACTGAGTATAAAAAGTGATTCGCAGCAGTTGAACGCGCCGATCACCGTAAATTTTGAAAACTTTAAAATTGAAACACTCACTCATGCTGCCCAGCAAGATTCATTGCAGGTTGGCGGAACAATAAACGGGCAAGCCCATATCAGCGACTTACAAAAGTCCGTGCAATTTAATGCTGATTTAAATATCAGCGATTTCAATTTTAAAAGCGATACCGTTGGAAACATCGCCATTAAGGCAAATAACCAAACTGCCAATGCTATTGCTGCAGATGTAGCCATTAACGGCAAAGGCAACCAGGTAGAATTGAAAGGGCTTTATTATACCACACCTGCAAGCACCTTTGATATGAACCTGGATATTGTAAACCTGAATGTAAAAAGTGTTGAAGGCTTTAGTTTTGGCAGTATCCGCAATTCAACAGGAAGTGTGAACGGGCAATTAAAAATCAGTGGAACAACCAGCGCGCCAGTCATACGGGGCGATGTTAACTTTAACAAGGTAGGCTTTAACGTGAGTATGCTTAACTCCTATTTCAGTATGCCGAAGGAAAGCATCACCTTTAACAACGACGGTATTTTATTTAATGATTTTACGCTGGTTGACTCCCTCGGCAACAAAGCTATAGTAACTGGCACCGTTTATACCAAAACCTTTACCGATTTTAAATTTGGATTAAATATTGACGCCAATAATTTCAGGGTGATCAATTCGACCCAGGCCGATAATAAATTGTACTATGGCAAACTCTTTATTGATACGCATATCACCATTCGTGGCGATATGAATAAGCCGGTTGTTGATGCAAACCTAACGGTAAATGATAAAACCGATTTGACCATTGTATTGCCGGAAGACGATCCGAGTATTGAAGACCGGCAGGGAGTAGTAGAAGTAATTAATCCGAATGAAACAAAAGCCGACTCCATATTTTTAGCTAGGCAACTGGATTCGTTACGAAAATCTGACGTTAAGGGGCTTGATGTATCTGCCACTATCAAAATAAATAAGGCAGCCAATTTTACTATTGTTGTTGATCCACGCAATGGCGATGTGGTGCAGATAAAAGGCGAAGGACAGCTAAATGGGGGCATTGATCCCAGCGGAAAAATAAATCTGACTGGAACTTATACAGTCGATCAGGGATCGTATAACCTGTCATACGCCACCGTAAAACGTAAATTCCTGTTTAAAAAAGGCAGCTCCATAACCTGGACAGGCGACCCAACAAGTGCAATTGTTGACCTGACTGCCATTTATGTGGCGAACGTACCTCCTATTGATTTGGTGAGCGATCAGTTAGGCAGCACACAAAACGCAACCCAGTATAAACAGAAGCTACCTTTCAACGTTAATCTGAGTTTAAAAAATCAACTGTTAAAGCCTCAAATCAGTTTTGATATTGTATTGCCGGATAGCAGTTACAGCGTTGGGCCCGATGTTATATCCACCGTAAATGCCCGGCTCGACCAGGTTAGACAGGATACCAACGAGATGAATAAACAGGTGTTGGGCGTGTTGGTATTGGGTCACTTTATAGGCGATAACCCTTTGCAAAGTCAGGGCGAAGGTTTTAGTGTAAACAGCGCCATCCGGAACAGTGTGAGTAGTCTCCTTTCGGACCAATTAAACAAACTGGCCGGTAACCTGATTGCGGGTGTTCAGTTAAGTTTTGATCTTACCTCGGGAGCAGATTATTCAACCGGTGTGGAACAAAACCGCACGGACCTGAACGTAGGATTATCCAAACAGTTTTTAAACGACAGGCTAAATGTCACGGTAGGCAGCAATTTCAATTTAGAGGGACAAAATCAACCGGGACAAAAAACTTCTGATATAGCCGGCAACGTTTCGGTAAACTATAAAATAACTAAAGACGGGCGCTACATGGTAAGGGTTTACCGTCGCGATGAATTTATTGTGATTGAAGGCGAAGTGGTGGAAACCGGCGTTGGCTTTACGTTTACTTATGATTTTAACAGGTTTAAAGAAATTTTCGCCAAAAAATCAAAAGCCGAAAAGCAAGAAGAAAAGCAATATAATAAGGAAGAAAAAGAGAAAAAAGAAGAACAAAAAGCAGCCGATAAAAAAGCAGATTCATTGTCAACACAAACGCCGCAACAACCCCGGTAAAACAAATTATAAAAAAATGAGCAGACACAGCTACTTATTTATTTTTCTTGTCGCTTTACTAAGCGCTTGCAGCACCACAAAAAACCTGGGGCCCGGGCAAAAGCTATATACCGGCGGTACCGTAAAAGTTGATGATAAAAATATAAAAAAGAGCGAAGCCAAAGCACTGGATGAAGAGCTGGGAGATTTGTTGCGCCCTAAACCTAACGGCAGCATTTTAGGCTTAAGGGTTAAGCTTTACATTTATGAAAAAACAAAAACCAACAAAAAGGGCGGTTTAAAACACTACCTGAATACTCACCTGGGCGAACCGCCGGTATTGATTAGCTCGGTTGATTTGGAAAAGAACAGCAGCATCTTACAAAACAGGCTACAAAATGAAGGTTATTTTTTGGCGCAGGTAACAGGTGATACCATCGGCAAAAAGAAAACGGCCAAGGCAGTGTATACCGCACAAACCGGACCTGCTTATCATTACCGCAAAGTGGTATTTCCAAGTATTAATGATGACCTGGATACTGCCGTTACGGGAACATCAGCCCAATCACTATTAAAAGTTGGCGACAGATATGATCTTGATGTTATCAAAAATGAACGCATCCGGATTGACGCCCGCTTAAAGGAGGAAGGGTTTTTCTACTTCGCACCCGAAGATCTGATTATGCGGTACGACAGCACTGTTGCCGGCCACCAGGTTGATCTATTTGTAAAAGTAAAAGATGCCACACCTGACGAAGCACGTTGGATTTACTCCGTAAGAAACATTTATGTTTACCCGCATTATTCATTAAGAGACACCGCCTTAAAGTTAGATTCAGCTAAAAAATACAAATGGTACAATGTTATTGACCCTAAAAAAGAATATGAACCTTATACCTTTGAAAACACCGTATTACTGCATCCCAACGATATTTATAACCGCACCAAACATAACAATTCATTAAGCAGATTTGTTGAGCTGGGCCCTTTTAAGTTTGTTAAAAATCGATTTGAAGATGTTACGCCCGATTCGGCGAAACTGGATATCTATTATTTTCTGACTCAGCAAAAGAAAAAATCCTTACAGGTTGATGTGGTGGGGCGGCAAACATCAGCTAATTACGAAGGGGCTCAAATTAATCTGAGTTTTAAAAACAGAAACCTTTTTAAAGGCGCCGAGCTACTTACAGTAACTTTATTTGGAAGTACCGATGTTCAGTTTGGCAAATACAGCTCCGGATACAATGTTTATCAAACAGGTATACAACCTTCCATTACATGGCCAAGGTTTATATGGCCCTTTAACTTTGCAGCAAATAATGCCTATATACCACGCACAATTTTAACCACCGGCTATACATTGATTGACAGAACTCAACTGTATACCCTTAACTCATTTAATGTATCCTACGGCTATCAGTGGAAGCCCAGCCTATACAAGCAAGAGGACCTGGAATTATTGACTGTTACTTTTGTTGATCCGGAGCATGTAAGTCAACTTTACCTGGATAGCATTCAAAAAACACGCAACCCGGCGTTGGCGCATGTTATTAACAGGCAATTTACTTTTGGCCCCTCATACAGCTACACCTGGACTAATACAAGCGAATCGCTTAGAACCAACACGCTATATTATAATGGAAAGGTGAGTTTATCTGGTAATTTGTATGGGATTGTTACCGGTGCTGACACGCTGGCTGGGAAAGTAAGCAAGATTTTTGGCACACCATTTAATCAGTACATCAAGCTGGAAAATGAGATCAGGTATTTTCATAAAGTTTCTACAGATAGTAAAATCGCCACGCGCTTTATGGTTGATGTGGGTATACCTTATGGAAATTCAACGGTGCTCCCCTATTCTCAGCAATATTTTATTGGTGGTTCCAATAGTTTGCGGGGTTTCCAGGCGCACTCCATTGGCCCGGGATCTTATCGCATACCCGAAGAATTAACTCAAGGAACCAATTTCTTACCCGATGAATCAGGCGACATAAAGATTGAAGCAAACGTAGAATACCGTCCCCATCTATTCAGCATAGTAGAAGGCGCATTATTTATTGATGCCGGCAACATATGGCTCATGCATAGCACGCCCGGCCAACCCGGCGGAGCATTCAGTAAAAACTTTTTAAGTGAGATAGCCGCAGATGCCGGAGCCGGTTTACGTTTCAATCTTACTGTATTAATTTTACGTTTGGATGTCGGTTTCCCGCTTGTTGAGCCGTATTTACCGTTAGGACAAAGGGTGGTGATTGACAAAATTGACTTTGCAAGCTCAACCTGGCGAAGCCAGAACCTGGTTTTTAATTTGGCTATAGGCTATCCTTTTTAATTTATTATCAGCGGTTTAACGGGGCAATCACTTATAAACTTTGAGGCAATTTTTATTAAACTCAAACTCACTAATTAGTTATTATTTCTTTTTAACGATGACTTGCTAATTAAACCAATTAAGTATTAACTTTATTAGCGCAGATATGATTATTGATGAGCGAGTCTCATTTGGCCTTTATGTTATAAAATGTTTGATACTAAGCTTTTTTAATGAATATCCTGCAAAGAAATACCACCATTGTAACTATCGGTTTAATTACCATAATTACTTCGGGAATAGTAATAACCGGCTGGATTTGTGATATACCTGCTTTGAAAAGCGTTGTTCCCGCGTTTGGCGCAATGAAATTTAACCCGGCTTTGTGTTTTTTGTTATTTGGCTGCGCTATACTATTAACTCAATATAGTACAGGGCCTTATATCAAACGCGTTATTTTCACACTACAATTTTTGGTTTTTATAATTGGCCTCAACACCTTGCTTCAGGATATTTTCCACTTCAACAGCGGCATTGATCAATTGTTTATTACCGACAGTAGCCGACAATCGGCAATGCTGCCGCACCGGGGTCGTATGGCTTTTAACGCCTCACTAAGTTTTGTTTTATTAGGGGGCGGCTTTTTAGCATTAAACATCCCTAAAAAGTCTTTTACTCTGGCGGCACAATGCCTTTTCAACTTAGTAACTTTTATTTCGGCATTTTCGCTTATCGGTTATTTGTATGATACCTCCTTATTTAACACCTTATTTTACGTTACTTCGATGGCGGGCCACACAGCCTTTCTTTTTCTGCTATTATCGGTCGCAGCGTCGCTTTTAAATCCGTCAGTGGGAGTTACCGGGTTATTCACCGGCAATCAGGTGGGCAATCGCGTGGCAAAACGTTTTTATGTTTTATTGATTATTATGGTAGTAGTGTCTGGTGCCATGATAGTCCACAAACAGCAACTGCGATTAATTTCTTCTACCGATACCGAAATTTCGGTGCTTGCTATTTCCTTTTTATTGATAAGCCTGGTTTATATTGGAAACATGGCCAGCTGGTTAAATAACATTGATAAAAAGCGACAAACAGCAGAAGAGCAAATAAAACTGATAAATATTCAACTCGAAAAAAATATTGAGGAACGTACTGCAGCCTATCAAAAAAGCGAAGAACGCTACCATTCGCTCATTGAACAAGCGTCGGATGCTATTTATGTGTTGGATTTCAACGGCGACTTTACTGATGTTAACGCCAGCCTGTGCAAAATGCTTGGCTATACCCGCGAAGAATTGCTTCAGCTAAACATTGAGGCAATTGTTGACCCCGATGAATTAAAAAACGATCCTTTGCCCAAAAAGATGAGTAGCGCCAAAGAATCTGTTATTCGCGAGAGAAGGTTTATTACCAAGCGCAAAGTTTCTTTTAATGTAGAAGTCAACGTAAAAGTTCTTTTTGACGACCGGATAATGGTTATTGCACGTGATATTACCGACCGAAAAAAAATGGAAACGGAACTAAGGGATGCCGAGTTAAAATTCAGAACGGTAGCTGAAAAATCAATTGTGGGCGTTTATATTGTTCAAAAAGGAAAGTTCACCTATGTAAATCCAAGGTTTGCTGATATTTTCGGTTATCAACCCAAAGAACTTATCAATACCTTTAATATAGATGTAGTTTTTCATGAAAGCTATAAAGCTATCGCTAACGGGCATGTAAAACGGCGCATGACCGGCGAAGTGGAAAGTTCTCACTACGAGGCCATGGGGCAGAAAAAGAATGGCGATTGTAATTGGGTTGAATTTTACGGCAGCAGGGCCATTATTGGCGACGAACCGACTATAATTGGTTCAATGATAGATGTTACCGAACGAAAAAAGGCAGAAGATGAACTTAAATCGTCCGAACAAAAATATAAGTTACTTTTTGACAGCAACCCAATGCCCATGTGGATGATTGCCAAAGATGATCAAACGGTAATAGCAGTTAATGATGCAGCCGCAAATCATTACGGATATACCAAAGAAGAGGTGCTGGACATGAACGTAAAGAGTTTCAGGCTGGAAGAGGATCAGCATCAACAAATAGAGGGTTACAAGCAACATATTGACAATTCAGGCAGTTTAAGACTGGTAAGGCATCTAAAAAAAGATGGATCAATTATGTTTGTGAATATTATTTCGCACGACATTATTTTTGAAGGGCGTCCGGTAAGACTTGCAATGACTATTGATGTTACCGAAAAGTTGAAAGCTGAAGAATCCCTGCAAAAATCAGAAGCCAACTTACAGGCTATTTTAAATACTACCGATACGGCTTACGCATTATTTGATATCAATTTAAAAGTACTTGCTTTTAACCACAAAGCCGAAGAGTTTGTTAAAGAGCAATATCACCATAGTCCCGAAAAGGGCGACAGCCTTACAGACTACTTTCCGAAACAGAAATTTCCGCAGTTTAACAACTATGCAAAAAATGTATTGAAAGGCACTAATGTGACTTACGAAGTTGACTATCCGCAAACGGATGGCTCAGTTTTTTGGTACGATGTGAGGTTATTCCCCATTACTAATGACAGTGAAGAGATAATAGGCATGCTGATGTCTTTATACAATATTACAGAAAGAAAAAACACCGAACAGGATTTAAAGAGTGCTTACAACCGGATACAGAACCATATCAACAGCATAAAAACCATGGCCTGGAAACAATCACACCTGGTGAGAAGCCCTTTGGCCAATTTAAAGGGGCTGTTCGAAATGCTTGAGGGAGAACCATCTGATGCAGAGATATTTAACCACATAAGAACTGAATTACATCGAATGGACAATATCATAGTTGAAATGGCCAAGGAAGCTTCTGATAACGAGATCGTTGATTAATTAACTCACTCCATTACTACCCAAACACTCGCCAAAATTATACCAACTACATGCAGGGCAAAAGAAAAAACTTTACTATACCGATAAAAATAATTGACCTGTATGATGACGGCTTTCATCCGCTAATTGAAGTTTCAATTTTCGAAAAAAAATTCACACTTGTTTTGGATACCGGCGCATCAAAAACAGCCTTTGATCATTCAATGTTATTACAGACTATAGAGGATTTACCCATTACAGGCAGCGACCGGCTATCGAGCGGATTGGGCACCAACAGTATGACGTCCTCAACAGCTAATATTAAAGAATTTCATATCGGCGATTTATTAATTGAAGAACTTGAAGTAGCCGTACTCGACTTATCGGCTATCAATATTGCTTACCAGCAATTTAACCTGGAAATTTTAGGCGTTTTGGGTGGTGATATATTAATGAAATACAAAGCCATTATAAACTATGGTAAACAACAGCTAGTACTAAAAAAATAGAGCCTTGTTAAAACTAACAAGGCTCTTAAATATTAAAACGATTTATCGCGTAGATTCTATATGTCTATTCTGGCGTATTTTGCATTCTTCTCAATAAACTCGCGGCGCGGGCCTACTTCATCGCCCATAAGCATAGAAAAAGTATGATCACATTCTGCAGCGTTTTCAATACTAACGCGTTTTAAAGTACGGGTAGCCGGGTTCATTGTAGTTTCCCACAACTGTTCGGCGTTCATCTCACCCAAACCTTTATAACGTTGAATATGAACACTATCTTCTTTTCCGGCACCTTTTAAGCGTTGTACTGCTGCATCACGTTGTTCTTCGGTCCAGCAATATTCTTGTTCTTTACCTTTTTTTACCAGATAAAGAGGCGGAGAAGCAACATATATATATCCAAATTCAATTAACTCTTTCATATAACGGAAAAAGAAAGTCAATATCAATGTAGTAATGTGCGATCCATCCACGTCGGCATCAGTCATAATTACTACTTTGTGATACCTAAGCTTGACTATATTTAGCGCCTTATCATCTTCTGGCGTGCCAATACTAACACCAAGGCCGGTAAACATATTCTTTATTTCTTCATTCTCATAAATCTTATGCTCCATGGCTTTTTCCACGTTCAATATTTTACCTCTTAAAGGCAAAATAGCTTGAAACTCACGATCGCGGCCCTGTTTGGCAGTACCACCTGCCGAGTCACCTTCCACCAGGTATATTTCGCACAAAGAAGGGTCGCTATTGGCGCAATCTGCAAGCTTACCAGGCAATCCTGATCCGCTCATCACACTCTTGCGCTGTACCATTTCGCGGGCCTTACGTGCGGCAGCGCGGGCTGTAGCGGCAAGTACCACCTTGTTTACTATCATCCTGGCTTCCTTCGGATTTTCTTCCAGGTAATTACCTAAAATCTCCCCAACTGCAATATCAACAGCACCCATTACCTCATTGTTACCCAATTTAGTTTTGGTTTGCCCCTCAAACTGCGGCTCAGCAACTTTTACCGAAATTACAGCGGTTAACCCCTCACGAAAGTCATCACCTGTAATTTCAATTTTCATATTTTTAAGCAAGCCCGATTTATCGGCATATGCTTTTAAAGTACGGGTCAATCCTCTGCGGAAACCGGCTACATGCGTTCCACCCTCTATCGTGTTAATGTTGTTAACGTAAGAGTGTACGTTTTCAGAATAAGTATCATTATACTGCAGCGCAAGCTCAACAGGAATTCCTTGTTTTATACCCTCAATGTAAATAGGTTCAGGAATTAACGAAACACGGGTTCCATCCAGATACTTTACGAACTCGCGTAAGCCGCCTTCAGAATAAAACTCTTCAGTAGGATGTGTGCCGTCATCATTAAGTTCGCGTTCATCTGTTAACGTTAGCCTTATGCCTTTATTTAAAAAAGCTAACTCGCGTAAACGGGCAGCTAATGTTTCGTATTTATATTCAGTACCGATGGTGAAAATTTCCGGATCGGGTTTGAAAATAATAGTAGTACCTCTTTTATCGGTTTCACCAATTGTTTTTACATCAAACATTGGTTTACCTCTTTCATACTCTTGTGTCCATATTTTACCTTCACGGTAAACCAGGGCAGTTAAGTGTGTAGAAAGTGCGTTAACGCAACTTACACCCACACCGTGCAAACCGCCGGAAACTTTATAAGTATCTTTATCAAACTTACCACCTGCGTGTAAAACGGTCATTACCACTTCAAGGGCCGAGCGTTTTTCTTTGGTGTGAATAGCCGTGGGGATACCGCGGCCATTATCAGAAACTAAAATTGAATTGTCTTTTTGTATTACAACTTTTATGGTGTCGCAATGACCGGCTAAAGCCTCATCTATTGAGTTGTCAACAACCTCATATACCAAATGGTGAAGGCCCTTGAAACCTGTATCACCAATATACATTGACGGCCGCTTACGAACAGCCTCCAACCCCTCTAAAACCTGTATATTATCTGCTGAGTAATTTGATTTGTCTTGATTTTCTTCGCTCATATATGGTTAAAACAATAACCTTCAAAAGTACGAAATTTAACCCAAATTACCACAATTGTGGATAAAAATGGCACTATATAAACATGCATCTTCAAAACATTAGGATACTTCACCTGAAAGATTATCTTTGTCAAAATTTTTTAAGATTTAAACAGTAAAATATTCAATTCAGCCACCTGGGGCGGCAACAAAAAAACAATTATTCAAAAATGAAAACTAAGGCTTCTATTTTTACAAAAATTACATTGGGCGTGTTACTTGCAGGCACTATTGCAGCATGTAATAAACCTAAAACCGATGATAAAGCCATTGCTAACCCGGCTACTAACAAAGAAACTATTGTATTTGTTAACTCTGATACCTTATTAGCTAAATACGATTACTTTAAAGATATGTCAAAGCGTTTGGAAGATAAAGCCAATGCTGCAAAAAATGATGTAGGTTCAAGGACACAGGCTTTTCAGCGTGAAGTTGCCGAATATCAAAAAAATGCCAACACCATGCCTGCCGACCAACGTCAAACTACCGAGCAACGCTTACAACGCGAGCAACAGGAGTTACAAGGCTATCAGCAAAATGCTACTGCTCAGTTTCAAAATGATCAGGCTTCAGAGAATTCAAAACTTTATGATAAAATTGCTGATTTTGTAAAAGGCTATGCTAAAGAAAAAGGCTATAAATTGGTTTTAACTTTCTCAAAAGCAAACCCTACTGTATTATATGGCGATAACGGTTTGGACGTTACTACCGATGTAGCCAAAAGACTTAATGAGGCTTACGCAAAAGACAAAAAATAATAAAATCGCAATTTTTTATTTGTGATGAGGAAAACCTCGGCTTATTAGCTGAGGTTTTTTAATTTAGTGAGAAAATGGAAAATAAGGCAAAAGAGCAATTTATGCGGATGGCGATAGCGCTATCAGAAGATAATGTAAAGAACAACCTTGGCGGGCCCTTTGGTGCCGTAATTGTTAAAAACGGTGTGGTGATAGCCGGCAGTGCCAATAAGGTTATGAAAGATAATGATCCCACCGCACATGCCGAAGTTGCGGCAATAAGGCTTGCCTGTAAAGAACTGGGGACTTACAATTTATCGGGCTGCGAAATTTATACCAGTTGCGAGCCATGCCCCATGTGCCTTGGTGCCATCTATTGGGCGCACATTGACAAAATTTATTATGCCAATACCAAAGTAGATGCCGCAAACATTGGTTTTGATGATTTTTTAATTTACGATGAGTTAGGCTGCGAAATGGAAAAACGCAAAATCCCATTTGTTCAGCTGCTGCCAAAGGAAGCTATTAACGCTTTTAAGCTATGGGAAGGTTCTAAATTAAAAGTAATAGGTTATTGATTAGAAAGCGTTTTCGTCGCCTTTTAACGAGTTTCTTATTGTAAGGAATATAATTTTAAGATCGAGCAGAAAGGACCAGTTTTCAAGGTACCAAACATCAGCCTCCACGCGTTGCAGCATAGCATCAACCGTTTTAGTTTCTCCGCGTAATCCTTTTATCTGCGCCCAGCCGGTAATTCCAGGCTTAAGAAAATGCCGCACCATAAACCTGTCAATCAGTTTTGAGTATTGGCTGGTATGTATAATCATATGCGGCCTGGGGCCAACAACAGACATGTTTCCTCTCAGGACATTAAAAAACTGCGGCAATTCATCCAGGCTGGTTCTCCTTAAAAAAGCGCCTGTTCTGGTTATGCGGTTATCATTCCGGGTGGCTTGTTTTTGATCAGCATCATTATTAACCCGCATGCTTCTGAATTTATAGCACTTAAAAGGGTTATTATCTCTTCCTGATCTTACCTGCGTAAAAAAAACAGGGCCTCTCGATTCCAGCTTGATTAAAATAGCCAGAATGGGAAACAGCCAGCTAAAAATAAATACGATGACAAACAGCGAAAAAACGACATCAAAAAATCGTTTAATTGATCTGTTCAACAAATTTTCAAGCGGCTCGGTTCTAACCGATATAATGGGAATATGCCCGAAACTTTGTATGTAAGTGGGCTTCTTGGAGTAGTCGTAATACTCCGGTACAAACTTAAAACGGATTAAGTTTTTGTCGGCCCCAAGCATCAGCCTCTCAATAGTTTTTGATTCTGATAAGGGTAACGTGCAAAATATTTCATCTACCTTATTGGTTATAACATAGTCTATACAGCTATCCGTACCTCCTAAGAACAACTTACTTTCTTTAATATTTTCAGCATTATCATCAAAAAAGCCAAGCGTAACGTAACCGGCATCCGGATTTTGCTTAAAAAAGTTATGCAGATCATAACCTATACGGCCGGCGCCTACAATAATAACCGCCCTGGCATCAATTAATGATGCACGTTCACTTTTGCGCATCAAAAGGAAAATCAACTTCCAAAAACCCAGCAAAAATCCAAAAAGCGCCAATGAATAAAACAGGTACTGACGGGTTATAAAATAAGCTTCGGTTCCAATTAAAATAAGAATGGTAAAGCATATCAAGCTTACAAACAACAGATAGGTTTTGATAACCACCCTGTAAGTTTTTATAGAGTCTTTATTTAAAACCTGCTCATAAAGGCCAGATATATTTGCAGAGAGTAACCATATTAAATTAAACACCAATACGATTGGCAAATACTTCCTATTACTGGCCCAATAAAGCGTCGACCTATCTTCAATAAAATAAGTAGAAATCATACTTATATTTAAGATAAGATAGTCGGTGGCGAGGTTTAAAGCTTTAAAAAATGTAGTATGTCTGTTTATCATTTAAACGTTACGTTATAGCCTCAATAAAATGAGGCTCAAAATAACAGGGGTATTTATTTTAAGGTCAGATGTCTTTTAAACTTAGCAAAAAATTACCATTCTAAATTTTATAAAAGCTTTTATTCGAATTTATTTTAGCGTTTTCATCAGTCCCTCACTTAAACGGCAGCGATAAGGAATGGATTAATTATTGTAATATTTTTTTTATAACATTAACTATTCCACATCAAAACTGCTTATACTTTAAAAATTATACCAAAAGTATAATTTCTTCTTAGAAAGAACGAAATCATTTATTTAAAAACAGCCTTAGCAGCACTAATAATACGATTAGTTTTCAACACAAGTTTACTTGCGGTTTCGTTTTAAATTAAAAACTACTCAGATACATCAGTTTGCTTGTCAAAAAAATCATCTTTTAGATCGTCAATTTCCCTTCTGTCTCTTTTTGTTGGCCGCCCGGTTCCTCTATCGCGTTTTAAAATTGGCGCGTGGAACATTGATTTAAATGCCTGAGTCTGCTCTACAGGAGTAATATCTTTATAAAAATCAACAACCGTTTTTGCATCGGCCCGTTGTTCAAGCAAACCGGTTATCTGTAATACTTTGCGTTCAATCCCTTTAGATACCTGGTAAATTTCGCCTATTTTAACTTCATGAGATGGCTTAATGTTCTGGTTATCTAACTTAACCCTGCCCGCTTTGCAGGCATCTGAAGCCAATGTGCGGGTTTTAAATATCCTTATTGCCCACAAATATTTGTCTATTCTTAATTTTTCCTTTTCTGGCATAATGGAATTTCAAACTTACAAAGTTTTATCTAATTGCGGCATCGGCTTTTATTATTTGAATTTTGTTGAATTAGCAGATACCATCAACAAGCAAATTCACTTAAAATTCCTTTAATTTGTCAAAAGTTTTTATTGATGCAAGACCTTAAAAAATTAATTGAAGAAGCCTGGGAAGACAGGAACCTATTACGTTACAATGAGTATATCAATGCAATTGATGCAGTTATTGAAAAATTAGATAAAGGCAGCCTACGCGTTGCCGAACTGATAGGCTCCAGATGGCATACAAATGATTGGGTAAAAAAAGCAGTGATTTTATATTTCCCAACCAGGCAAATGGAAACAATTGAAGTAGGCCCGTTTGTTTTTCATGATAAAATGAAATTAAAAACGGACTACGCAAAAACCGGTGTACGTGTTGTACCTCACGCCATTGCCCGTTACGGCGCATATTTGGCTAAAGGTGTTATCATGATGCCATCGTATGTTAATATTGGGGCTTACGTTGACGAAGGTACCATGGTTGATACCTGGGCAACTGTAGGATCATGTGCTCAAATTGGTAAAAATGTACATTTAAGCGGTGGTGTTGGTATTGGCGGTGTTTTAGAACCTGTACAATCGGCCCCGGTTATTATTGAAGATAACTGCTTCCTGGGTTCACGTGCAATAGTTGTTGAAGGTGTTCACCTGGAATCGGAAGTGGTTTTGGGCGCAAACGTTGTATTAACCGCTTCTACCAAAATAATTGACGTTACACACGAAACGCCTATTGAATACAAAGGCCATGTACCGGCACGTTCAGTAGTCATTCCGGGCTCGTATACCAAAAAATTCCCTGCAGGTGATTTCCATGTTCCTTGTGCATTAATCATAGGCAAACGCAAAGAATCAACCGATAAAAAAACATCGTTAAACGATGCTTTAAGGGAAAATAACGTTGCTGTATAATTTAAGAATGGTTGGTTAGGTTGATTAAGAGAATAGTTAAATTTTATATAATAATCTTCAACCATTCGCTTAATCAATTGTAAACCTGATCAACCAATTTTAAAATGAAAATATTAATAAGATTGCCCAACTGGCTCGGTGATGTGGTAATGAGTACAGCATTTGTCAATGCAGTAAGGCAATCTTATCCCAATGCATCAATCGATGCCATTATAAAAAAAGAACTTTCAGGTATTGCCGCGCTCATTCCGGGTTTAAATACGGTTTATCCGTTTTCAAAACAGGAATATAAAGGATTGTCTGGCGCTTTCAGGTTTGGTAAAAAGCTTAAGGCCGAAAAATACGATCTATTTTTTAATCTTCCCACCTCTCTATCATCAACCGTAATGGGATGGGCCACTGGTGCCGGTAAGCGCATTGGGTTTACCACTGAGGGTGGATTTTTGCTGCTTACCAATTCTTATCAAAAACCGGTAAATATTCACAGGGTTGATGAGTACCTGTCTTTGCTGGAACAATTTACTGGTAAGAAAATCACCGACAAATCAGTTAAGCTAAATATCGAAAATGCTTCGCCAGTAAATAACAAACAGGTATTGGTAAATTTCAATTCCGAAGCTTCGTCACGGCGAATGCCTGTTGAAAAAGCTCAAACAATATTAAATTTACTAACCAGCACCTTTAAAAATATCGATTTTAAATTTGTCGGCTCACCAAAAGAAGCAGCTTTTATTGAACAGATAATGGATGGCGTGCAAAATAAGGAGCGTATACAAAACTTAGCGGGCAAAACTAATCTGCCGGGTTTATGCAGTCTGATGACATCGTCTGCTGCAGTATTAACTACTGATTCGGGCCCGGCCCATTTGGCCAATAGTGTTGGTACGCCTACCATTGTGCTGTTTGGTGCAGGTAATGAACATAACACCGCGCCCTACAATAAGCAAAACTTACATATTTTGCGTTATGGCAAGCTCAGTTGCGAACCTTGTGTTAAAAACACCTGTAAACTGTACACCATACCAAAATGTATGCAATTGATAGATGAATTGCTAATCATTGATACATTGAGCTTATATTTGCCCCATGCTTAAAGAAGAAGTTGCCAAAGCGTTAAAAGTTGTTCAGGATGGGGGCATAATCCTGTATCCTACAGACACCATTTGGGGTATTGGCTGTGATGCAACTAATACCGAGGCTGTAAAAAAGATATTCAACCTTAAACAACGTAGTGAAGCAAAAAGCATGATTATTTTGCTTGACACTGAAAATAAACTGGAGAGCTACGTAAGTGATGTTAACCCAATTGCATATGATTTGATTGAATATGCCGAAAACCCATTAACACTGGTTATGCCTGGTGCTAAAAATGTTTCGCCGGCATTAATCAATAGTGATGGCAGCATTGGTATAAGAATAGTAAAACACCCGTTTTGTGAACAATTGATACAAAGAATGCGCAAGCCACTGGTATCCACATCTGCCAATATCAGCGGCAAACCGTCTCCTCAATATTTTTCACAAATTGATTCCGAAATTATTGATGGAGTTGATTATGTTGTTGATGTAGACCAGCATGATATGGAAATTAAAACACCTTCAACAATAATGCGGCTTGCACCTGACGGAAGGTTTGAATTTCTCAGGAGGTAAAATGATTTTGATTAGGCGTTTATTTATTGAGCCCTTAAAACAAATCACAAAACCGTAAATTGTAAATTTAATGAAACAACATCTCCAACACCCCATATTCCAGTTAATTTCAAAACTGGCGGCTGAACATCATTTGCATGTTTATGCTATTGGTGGTTTTGTGCGCGATATTTTTTTGGAACGACCGTCGAAAGACATTGACATTGTAGTAATAGGCAATGGGATTTTATTTGCCGAAAGTGTTGCCAAAAAGCTAAATATCAAAGTAGCGGTTTTTAAAAACTTTGGTACAGCGTCGCTTAAATACCAGGATCTGGAGATTGAGTTTGTTGGCGCCCGTAAAGAATCCTACAGGTTAGATTCCAGAAAGCCCATTGTGGAAAACGGCACCCTGGAAGATGACCAGAACCGGCGTGATTTTACGATAAATGCCTTGGCAATTTCATTAAATCCGGAATCATTTGGTGAGTTATTGGATCCCTTTAATGGCATTGCAGATTTACAGCAAAAACTAATCAGAACACCATTAAACCCGGTTGAAACTTTTTCTGATGATCCATTGCGCATGCTCAGGGCTATACGTTTTGCCTCTCAACTTAATTTCAGGATTGATGATTTGGCTTTAACTGCAATTAAAAATATTGCAGAACGTATAAGTATTGTATCCCAGGAGCGTATAACCGATGAACTGAATAAAATCATCTTGTCAAAAAAACCGTCTATCGGCTTCAACTACTTATTTGATACTGGTTTATTGCATAAAATATTTCCGCAAATGACTGCCCTATATGGCGTTGAATATATTGACGGGAAAGGCCACAAGGATAATTTTTATCATACCCTGCAGGTATTAGATAACATTTGTGAAACAACGGACGACCTTTGGTTGCGTTGGGCTGCTATTTTACATGATATTGCCAAACCTGCTACCAAACGCTTTGAGCCTGGCCATGGGTGGACATTTCATGGTCACGAAGACAAAGGGGCGCGGCAGGTTCCTAAAATATTTACACAGTTAAAATTACCATTGAACGAAAAAATGAAATTGGTTCAAAAAATGGTACAGTTACATTTACGCCCTATAGTTTTGGCGCAATCAATAGTCACAGATTCCGCCGTACGGCGTTTATTATTTGAGGCAGGCGATGATATAGAGGGTCTGATGTTGTTGTGTAAAGCAGACATCACCACTAAAAATGAATACAAAGTAAAGAAGTACCGGCAAAATTTTGAGCTTGTTCAGCAGAAGCTAAAGGATGTAGAAGAGCGGGACAGTATCAGGAACTGGCAACCTCCGGTTACCGGAACAGATATTATGCAATTATTCGGGATAAAGGAAGGTCGTGAAGTTGGCATTATCAAAAATCAGATACGGGAAGCCATATTGGAAGGTGAAATTCCGAACTCGCGTGAAGCGGCTCTTAATTTTACCATTATTAAAGGATTAGAAATTGGCTTAAAAGTTGTGGATAAGGATTTGCAGTTTTAAATGGCATTCATTTCAACAAAAATGAATGCTTTTTTAAACAGTAAAGAATGCACAAATCGCAATCTAAACTCGTAATTTAAATCAACATTATTACTTTTGTAAAAATATACTAAAAATGGCGCTATACAGGTTCAGGATTACTTTTGAGGATTATGATGATGTAATTAGAGAGATCGATATCAAATCTAACCAAACATTTGAAGATCTTCACAGAGCTGTCCACCAGTCAACCGGTTATAATTCGGAATATCCTTCTTCGTTCTATATCAGCAATGATCAATGGACCAAAGGGGAAGAAATTACCTATTTACCCAATCAAAAAAGAATAGATCGTAAAATTGCCTTAATGGATAAGGTGAAATTGCTTAGCTATATTGATGACCCTCATCAAAAGTTCTACTATACTTTCAATTTTGATCGCCCTTTTGATTTTCATGTCGAATTAATGAAAATTATATTAGACGACGCGCCGGGAGTAACCTATCCTGCTGTTATAAAATCAGTTGGTGAGGCACCAAAACAGTTCGGCAATGTGATTAACACACCAATTGCTCCTGCTGAAGGTGACGATTTTGATTTCTTAAATGAGCTGGCCTATAGTGAGGAAGATGCCGAAGAGTTTTCAGAAATTACAGAAAGCGCAGGTGAAGATGAGGAAGAAAAGAAGCTGGATGGCGAAGACGAGGAAGATGATGAATTTGGCGGCGAATTTCAGGACGATGAAGGTTTTGAAGACGGCAAAATATCTGACGGCGACGACTACTAAATTAATCCGCAGCTAAATTTCATGAGTTATAATTGCGCTAATTTATTGGCTATAATTTTATTTATATTTAATAATGGACGATAAATTAGCAGCAAAAACACTGGTTGTAATAGCTGGCCCTACCGCATCAGGTAAAACCGCTGCTGCTATTGAGTTAGCCAATTATTATGATACAGCAATTATTTCGGCCGATTCGCGACAATTTTATCGCGAAATGTCTATCGGCACTGCCAAACCAACAGATGATGAACTGGCCGCTGCGCAACATTTTTTTATCAATTCATTATCTATTACCGAGGGCTTCACGGCAGGTGATTATGAAACTCAAGCCCTTGAGTTACTGAATAAACTTTTTGATGAGCATGATTATGTTTTATTGGTAGGCGGATCGGGGTTATTTATAAAAGCAGTATGCGAGGGTTTTGACGAATTTCCGGATACAGAGCCAGGCATAAGAGAAGCGCTGAACAGCGAATTTGACAAACAAGGGATAACTGGTTTACAAGAAAAGTTAAAACTTGCCGACCCCATTTATTATAGCCAGGTTGATATCAATAACCCGCAACGCTTAATAAGAGCGTTGGAAGTATTTGAAAGCACAGGCAAGCCTTATTCATCATTCCGTAAATCAGGTGCGGCTAAGCGTCCGTTCAGGGTTGTAAAATTTGGATTAACCCTTCCGCGGGAAAAACTTTACCGGCAAATAAACAACCGGGTAGATGAAATGGTAAAAACGGGACTTATTGAGGAAGTGAGATCATTATTGCCATACCGGCACCTTAATGCCCTTAACACCGTTGGCTACAGCGAAATATTTGATTACTTTGATGGCAAAACTGACTTTGATACCGCAATTGAGCTCATTAAACGAAACACCCGCAGGTTTGCAAAAAGACAATTAACCTGGTTTGGGAGAGACCGGGAAATAAATTGGTTGCAGGCAGATAATCAAAATTTGATTGCTGAAATGATATCAGCAATCAAAAAGAGTTAATTATGCTTTTGGCAGCAGCGTTTGCAAGTAAGCGCCATAACCGCTTTTAATATACCGGGCAATTAATACCTTCAATTGTTCATCGCCAATAAAGCCCATGCGATAGGCAACTTCTTCAATACATCCTATTTTTGTGGCCTGACGTTTTTCAATTACCCTAACATATTCCGAAGCATCGCTTAATGAATCAAAAGTACCTGTATCTAACCAGGCTGTACCCCTATCCATCACGCCAACCTGTAAATTACCCTGTTCCAGGTAAAACTTATTTACATCAGTAATTTCGTATTCTCCGCGGGGCGACGGTTTTAAATCTTTAGCTATTTTTATAACATTGTTATCATAAAAATAAAGGCCGGGAACCGCAAAGTTCGATTTAGGATTAACAGGCTTTTCTTCGATGGATAATGCCTTAAAATCTTCGTCAAATTCAACCACACCATATCTTTCCGGATCTGCAACCGGGTAAGCAAATATTGCGGCTCCTTCAACGTTGTTGAAACTACGTATCAAATCACTAAAGCCACTTCCATAAAATATGTTATCGCCTAAAATAAGCGCAGCCTTATCGTTTCCTATAAACTGCTCTCCTATAACAAAAGCCTGCGCAAGTCCATTCGGTTTTTCCTGAATAGCAAATTCAAAATGGCATCCTAAATCCTTACCATCTCCCAACAGGCGTTTAAAGCTTTCGTTATCTTCGGGGGTAGTGATTATTAAAATTTCCCTTATATCGGCAAGCATCAAAACAGACAATGGATAATATATCATTGGCTTATCATAAATAGGCATCAACTGCTTACTTATGGCCTTTGTTATAGGATAAAGTCGTGTGCCCGATCCGCCGGCTAAAATTATTCCTTTCATATTTTATTATTGTTGTTGTAGCTTATTTAAACAAATTATTAAGCTATCCCTCCAGTAAGGGATTTCCAAATTAAACTCTTTTTTTATTTTGCTTTTGTCCATTACAGAATAAGCCGGACGGGTAGCCCTGGTTACATATTCTTCTGTTTTAACCGGTATTGCCTTAACCTTAGCAGCCGATAGGTCAAACACAGCTTTGGCAAAATCATACCATGAAGTTACGCCTTCATTGCTGTAATGATAAGTACCGAAATTTGTTTTGCCGCTTTTAATTATTTGCAGAATGGTTGATGCTAAATCGATAGCATAGGTGGGTGTGCCTACCTGGTCTGCTATGATTTTAAGTTCTTCTTTTTCGGCCCCAAGACGCAACATTGTTTTAACAAAATTGTTGCCATACTCCGAGTACAACCACCCTGTTCTTAAAATAAAATATTGCTTTAAAATGGGTTCAATGACTTTTTCCCCATCCAGTTTGGTTTGCCCGTAAACGCTTATGGGTTTGGTTTCATCTTCCTCGGTAAGCGGCCTGGCTTTGTTCCCTTCAAAAACAAAATCTGTTGATATATGAATAAGTATCGTATTATTTTCTGCGCAAAAGATGCTTAAATTTTCAACGCCGGTTTTATTGATTTTAGAAGCCATTTCCTGGTCGTCTTCGGCTTTATCTACCGCAGTGTAGGCGGCGCAATTTATTGCGTATGCGGGTTTATATTTATCAAAAGTTGCTTTTAAGGCATCTTTGTCCAATATATTAGCTTCACTTTCAGTTGGAAAAATGATATCTTTTATGCCTTGTTCAGCAGCCACGCTTTTTAAACACTGTCCTAATTGCCCTGAGGCTCCGAAAACAACTATATTGTTCATTTAAGTTTTTTAATTTTGTTATCAAACATACTATTTATTTAAGTATTGGCTTAAAGTCATCTAATTTATAGCGCAAAATGTTTAGCCGGCAAGCCTCTTACATTAACGTCTACAGCGAAAATAGCCCCGCTTAAGGGATGTTTTTCCAACTCTTCATTGCTCATTTCCACGCTGGCTGTAGTGATATATAAAACGCCCAAATTTTCACCACCAAATGCGCACGATGTTACTTTAGGCGCGGGCACATTTACTTTTTGAAGTATTTTACCGGTTACCGGATTGCACCTGATAACACCAAATCCGTCCCACAAAGCTACCCAAAGCATCCCCTCTTCGTCCATTGTCATTCCATCTGGCGAACCCATATCAGCCGGGACATCAATCACTACCTTTTTATTAGTGATATTGCCACTGTGGGAGTCAAAATCATACTGAACTATTTGATTGGTTGGCGTATCAATATAGTACATAAAAAGCTCGTCGACACTCCAGACTATTCCATTAGAAATAGAAACGCCGTTGATTTTCTCCTCAACAACAAAATCCCGATCAATACAATATAACGAACTCACCTCACGAACGCCATCCATTGACAAAGTTCCAACCCAAAAACGTCCCTTGGGGTCGCACTTGCCATCATTAAATCGCCTGTTATAATCCTGGTGAATGTTAGTTTCAATTTGATATTGTATTGTACCGTTGTGTAAATTTAAGGTTGCTATGCCGTCCTCTAAAGCCAGCAAAACATTGCTATTGTCAATTGGCACTACGGTACCCACTCTTTTGTGGGTGGGGAAGACCTTATTTTCAGAAATAATCGGGTCAAACATATTAAAAGTTCTTCCTTCTATATCAACCCAATACAATTTTTTATTCAATTCACACCACAAAGCGCCTTCGCCCAACTGCGCATTTACATGTATCAGAAAATTTGCATCCATTGCCCGAGAAATTATAAAAATCTTTAACGATGTATTGAATTACATAATATGCTTTGAAAGAAAATCCTGGTAAGCTAATTTAATGCCCTCTTCCAACTCAACTTTATGTTTCCAACCTTTTGCGTGCAACTTTGTAATATCCATTAGCTTCCGCGGCGTTCCGTCAGGTTTGGAGGTATCAAAAGTTATCTCACCTTCATATCCTACCACACTCTTTATTAACAATGCCAGATCCTTTATCGACAGATCTTCTCCCGTACCGATATTTACGAAACCCTCTTCGTTATAATTTTCCATTAAATAATAACAAGCTTCGGCCAAATCATCAGCAAACAGGAATTCTCTTTTAGGCGATCCTGTCCCCCAAATAACTACCTGAGGCAATTGCTGCATCCTGGCTTCATGAAAACGACGAATGAGCGCCGGTAATACGTGAGAGTTTTGGGGATGATAATTATCATTATAACCGTAAAGGTTGGTAGGCATAACCGAAATATAATTGCAGCCATATTGCGCTCTGTAAGCATCGCACATTTTTATACCGGCTATTTTCGCAATAGCATACGGCTCGTTAGTGGTTTCCAGCAGCCCGGTTAGCAGGTATTCTTCTTTTAGCGGTTGCGGTGCAAGTTTTGGGTAAATACAACTTGATCCCAAAAACATTAACTTTTTCACACCATTTAGGTATGAATTATGGATAACATTATTTTGTATTTGTAAATTATCATATAAAAACTCCGCACGGTAAGTATTGTTGGCTACAATACCCCCTACTTTGGCCGCTGCCAAAAACACATAGTCGGGTTTTTCAAGCTTAAAAAAATCGACAACCTGTTGTTGATTACGCAAGTCGAGCGTATCAGAGGTGCGTGTAATAAAATTGGTATAGCCTTCCTTTACCAATTTACGATGTATAGCAGAACCCACCATGCCCCGGTGACCGGCAATATAAATTCTTGATTCTTTTTCCATCACCTGTTACTCAAACTGGTTTTTAATAGAGTAGCCTGAATCTTTTAAGAGTTTCTCTCTTCTAAATAAATCAACATCGGCATTAACCATCTCTTTCACCAAACCTTTTAAATCATATTTAGGCTGCCATCCCAATTTTGTTTTTGATTTGGTGGGATCGCCAATTAACAACTCCACTTCGGTAGGTCTGAAATATTTTTCGTCAACAGCCACTACTTCTTTCCCTATTTGCACCTGAAAATCGAGGTTATTACATTTTACCACATATCCCTTTTCATCAACACCCTCACCTTTAAATTCAATTTCAATTCCAACTTCGGCAAAGGCTAACCTTACAAATTCTCTCACAGGTGTAGTTACACCAGTGGCTATAACATAATCTTCGGCAATTTCTTGTTGCAAAATAAGATACATAGCCTCTACATAATCTTTTGCGTGCCCCCAGTCGCGTTGGGCATCCAAATTGCCCAAATATAGTTTATCCTGTAAATTCATGGCAATTTTTGCAGTTGCTCTGGTTATTTTGCGGGTTACAAAAGTTTCTCCCCGTAAAGGGCTCTCATGGTTAAATAAAATTCCATTGCAGGCGTACATGCCATATGCTTCGCGATAATTAACCGTTATCCAATAGGCATATAACTTGGCCACGGCATATGGAGAGCGCGGGTAAAATGGCGTAGTTTCAGATTGTGGCACTGCTTGTACCAATCCGTATAGTTCTGAAGTAGATGCCTGATATATTTTTGTTTTTTTGGTAAGACCCAATAGTCTAACGGCTTCTAAAATTCTCAACGTGCCTATTCCATCGGCATTAGCGGTATATTCAGGTGTATCGAAGCTTACTTTAACATGCGACATTGCGCCAAGATTGTAAATCTCATCGGGCTGCACCTGTTGAATTATGCGTATCAAATTGGTCGAGTCGCTCAAATCGCCATAATGCAAAATCATGTTTTTGTCTTCGTCGTGCGGATCCTGGTATAAATGATCAATTCGATCAGTATTAAAAAGCGAGCTTCTGCGTTTTATGCCATGAACCTCGTAACCCTTTGATAATAGTAATTCTGTTAAATAAGCTCCATCCTGACCGGTAATCCCCGTTACTAAAGCAATCTTTTTTTTCACAAGTAAGTATTGATTTTTAAAATGCCAAAATAATATAATATCGGCGTTAAACTAATTAAAAAGTAATTTATAAGATTATATACAAAGGTATATACGATTGGCATATTTGTTTAGCTACAAGCTATCTGGTAAAATATCTTTTAAATGATCTGCATATTCATTTATAATTTTGTCCCAACTATAAATATCTCTGATTTTTTGCCTGTTATTTTTCAAAAAGCGGTCATTACTCGGATCCGTTTTATCAATTTTTATAATATGATTTGCCACATCCTGCGCGGTTAAAAAATACAATGCATCGCCCCCCAGAATATACCCATTAAATGGATTATCATTAGCACATATTAAACTATTTGAAGCCATTGCCTCCAATAACGATGGATTTGTACCGCCTACGGTATGGCCATGAAAGTATAAGTTTGAGTAATATCGTAAATTATTAAGTCGGTCAATATCGTAAATGCCTCCTATAAATTTAATATTTTCATATCCGGAAAATTTGGATTTCAAATACTCTCCGAATTTTGTTTGATGACCTCCTATAACCAAAAATGGCTGCTGGCTATTTGACAGCACAACTCCGTCTAAAATAACCTCAATACTATTTTCAGGCTCCAAACGAGCTATTAACATATTGTATTGGTAAGGGAGAAGCTGATATTCCTGTAATAGGCTTTGATTTGGATTTTGAAACAAATTAGCTCCGTAAGGGATAAATATGGAGGTTTTGTTGTACTTTTCTTTCAAATAATCCCGTATGCCTATTGAGTCGGCTATCAAATGATCACTATATTTAACTGCAAGCCGTTCGGCGTATAGCAGGAATTTTTTAACCAGATTTGAGTATTTAGATCGTTTCCACTCCAACCCATCCATATTTGTGGTAACAACCATTCTTTTGCGGGGAAGTAACCATCCCCAAACTGAACTGCTGGTATAGCCAAGTTGTAATACCACATCTATATCTCTTTTACGTAAATCCAGGATGCAGTTTAGGTCATAAATAAATTGCCCTGCGGTACCCCATTTAAATTCAGGATCATAACGATGTGAAATTTCTATTCCCTCCCAGGTACTTTCTTTATAAGGATGATTGTGCGAATTATACACTACTACCTTAAACCCCATATTAACAAAGCCCAATGCTAAATATTCTGCGCATTGCTCAAACCCGCCATAATGATTAGGAATACCCCTGGTGCCAAGTATAGCTATTCGCATAATACCATTTTATAGGCCTCTAATGTTTCTTCTGCGGCCCTTTCCCATATATATTCCGTTAATAACCTTTCTTTCAATTTCAAATTAACCGGATTGTTATAGGCATCTTTTACGGCGTTTCTGATAGATTCGATACAATCCGGCTCACAATAATATGCCATATCTTCAAAATATTCAACTGTATCACCTTTTTTGGTTACTACAATATTGCAATCCATCGCAATAGCTTCCAATGAACTCAGACCAGTAGTTTCAAACCAACTCGGCAACACATGTACTTTGGCAGCTTTATATATTGCAGCCAATTCGCTATGATCTAAATGTTCGATAATGCGAACATTATTTGCATTGGCAATTGTTTTTTGGCATTCTTCAAAATAAGCCATGTGGTTAGGCGATGGCTTACCTATGATGGTTAACTCGTATTCGGTATTTACCAAAGCTTTAATCAGGTTCAATTGGTTTTTACGCCCTTCTATCCTACCCACACAAAGTATGTGGTTTTTGAACTCATCATTAGGCACTACATTATCTCTGAATATTTTTTTATCTACAGCATAAGGCACCTTTCTATAAGATGCCTTATACTGATAGCTTTTCACAAAACGATTGTATTCGCTATGTGAATTAGGCAAAAGCATTTGCGCTTTTTTAGCAATATGCTTTATTGAATTTTTGTGCCCGTGCAAAATATAATAACCTGAATTTATTTTATCGCCATTTTTCACATACCTGGCTATGGCCTTTAAATACTCAAGCTTATCTGCACTACAAATAGTGGTGATAACTTTAAGCAGCCCCTGCCTGTTTTTCTTTTCATATTCGCTGTAGTCAACAAAAATTGTTGATACTACAAAAGGTAGGGTCGTTTTTGAAATATGCGGTAATATGTCATCGGGCCTTATGATATTAAAAAAATGTATTAATTGATAATCACTATAATCAATCTTCTCATTAGAAAGTTTAATATCTACAGTTACACCCAGATCTCTTAAATACTTTGCTGTTGAGTCAACTTGTACACTGTCGCCACCTGGCGATGTGTACAAAGTTTGTCTCGCAATCATTAAAATACGCATATAATTCAAAACTTACATTTTGTTCTAAAAATAGACTATCTATTTTAGAATTGCTTTTTTTACTCCGTCTAAAGGGTTCATTACTGCCGATGGGGTGAGCCAGGCACCTTCACCATATTCATTCCAGGCATATACTACCCCAATTCGTTCGGCCGTTGCTTTGTCCGGATGCTGATTTAGCCAATTCACTAAATTTCTGACTGTGGCAAATGCCGTTTTTGGCGAATATCCAACATAATAAGGTGCAGTGTCATAGTGATTTTCATTATCGGCCCATGGACGTGGATCAAAACTTAATGTTGCTGCAGGTACATATGGCTTATGCGAAAGTTGCACAATCCTGTTCCATGCCAGTGTGTCAGAATTAAGAAGACTGGTTACCGGTATAGCCCGGGTTGGATATGCCGGCGAGTTAGGTACTTGTGGTTTAGGCTTAAATCCAATTTCATGATAATTGTACGCTGTAAAAATGTCAAAGCCACAAGCCTCTGCTTTTTTCAAATCATCAGCATTAGGCGGAACACATGCGCCAACACTAACGCCATTTAAGCCTGCCTGTATAGCGGCCGCCCTTAACTCACCCAGTGCTTTTTTTACTGCCTCGGGCGAGCCAAATTTTTGAAGTAATGTAGCAACACTAAAGAATACGATATATGGTTTTCCATTTACTTGCAGATAGTTTGGATTTTTGAATAACTGAATCCAGGCGGGTACCACAGTACTCCACTCATCCGGGCCAATAATAAAGCCCTGATGATTGGCAACCATCACGTTAAATTTCAACCGATTGCTGTTAGGGGCGCTCATGAATAGATTAACAGCCTGGTTAAAAGGATCGCCGATAGCGAATGTCTTTGCGTTTCTATAGTACCAGCAAAAGCTAAAAAAAGATAGGCCAGCATCTGCAGCCAGATCTATTTGCTGTCTCATAATGTCGGGGGTACTTGTAATCCATCCCCATTTTGATTGCCTTTCGGGGTAATTTGTAGTGAGAGCCGTGTTTACTATGTGTGGATCGGGATAGGATGTCCATCCGTTAAAATAATATGCTCCTACCTGAACCTTACCAGTTGGCTGGCTAAATGATTTTGTTGATAAAAATATCAAGAAAACTGAGAGCAGGAATCCTGCTGCGAAACGGGGTATTGTTTTCATTAATTTATTGATTTAATATTAGCTTAAACTTTAAAAACAGAATAAGGTTTACTAAAATGTCTTTTTAATTAAAAACGCATCTGCCTTAATATCAGCCTTTAGGTAAAAACTAAGCATTTGCCTCAGCAGCCGTAGCTTTGTTAAAGGTATATGAAGCATTATACTCTTCATAATGAAAGCCCATAATGCCGGCCATAATTCCTACTCCGCGCACAATAATACGTATTACCTTATAAAAATAACGCATGCCTGCAAATAAGGAAATGATGTAAACAGGTATAAGTAAGATAATACCAAGTATAACTCTTAGTAAACCAATTACAAATAGCTTTATCATGCCCAAAAAATTCTTGTCGGGGTTTAGCAGCCAAATGGTATTTGCTGTTCTGTAACCGCGCTGCATAATCCATTTAAAGGTTGTTCTTTCTTCGGGGATATGCTCATGTACAATTGCCGTGTTAGTAAAAACCATTTTACAACCAATTTTATGCAAATTAATCCCTAATGCCGAATCATCACAGCCAATTAATCCCATTTCTTCGTTAAATGGCCCGTCGAGTTTCTTCAGCAGCTCGTATTTTACTAATAAATTATTGGTCATCACTGCGTCAAAGGGTAACTCCTGCCCATTGCTTAATGCATTATAGTGTGGCAATAAAAAGAAATTGCCCTTTATAACCCACGATGGTGTATTTGGATTAAGCTCGGGAAATACTATACCTTCAACCAAATCAGCATTGGTTTGCTGCTGCATGGCAAGTAATTGCTTTATCCAATCTTTTTCAGGATATTCATCATCATCAACAAAAATCACAAATTCAGAATTTGGGTTGGCAAGGCTAAAGGCTTTATTCCTGCTAAAGGGAATTCCTCTCCTGCTTTCTATATCGTATACCAATTCATGAACAAAGGATGATAATGCCTCATCAACAACAGATTTGCTACTGCCGCCCGGATCATTATCAACCACTATAATTTTTAATTTGCAATTATCAGGAAGCTCCTGCTCATTAATCCCCTTTAAAAGAATTGACAAATATTGAGGCCTTTTAAACGTCGAAATACAAACCGAAATAATCATAATATTGAAATTTAAATAGCACTTATTTTTTTAACTCTAATAAGTTTCTGAAATGCCAGTATCGTAAATAGTGGGATTTTTTAAAACTTAATATTTTATGTAAAACCATCCGGATAAAAAGCTTAATGGAATTCTGATTAAAAAATGTAAATACATTTTTATTAAATACCGGCAGCCATTTTTCGTTTAATTGATAATTGCTTTTTAACGAGTAGAAAGCCAGGCGGCGCAAATAATCGACACTAAGCCTGCTTTCGGGTATTAAATGGGTTGATTTGAGGGCCGGACAAACTCCTATGGAGTATCCCTTATATATGGCATAAAAATCAAGATCCAAATCCTCTGATGAAGAAAGCTCGTCGCCTTTTCTTCCCTCAATATAACTCTCAGTTGCTAAATGTATATTATAATACTCCTTTAGCAATTCAGCCCGTATACACATACCTGCACCCAGCGGAAATAGCTCATTGAATACGGTGTCCTTATTTTCCAGAAATTCATCCGCAGCATTAAGTTTTCTGATAGCCAGCATGCCTTCAAAGCGATAAAACCAGGGCTTGGGCTGTTGGGCGTATTCGGGATATATGCCACCGCTTACAATGCCTATTTTATCATTTTTAAAAACATTTAATACAGTACTGAGATAATTTTTTTCGATAACCAAATCATCATCAACAAAAACCAGGATCTCTCCCTGGGCAATAGATGCAGCACAACCCCTGGCCGCAGTAAGCCCTTGCTTTTTTTCGACTACTACGCTAATTCCCAGCTCTTTTACAAAATCAATCCCGTCTACAGGCGATTTACTGTTATTGTCGATGATGGTAAAATTGAAACTCTCTTTACTCAGATCCTGCGATAATATACCGTCAACCGTTCGTTTCAGGTACGCTGGATCAGGGTTATATGTACAAATAAATACATCGATCATAATTTTCAATTAATAGCCAACATCCTTCATCCAGTTTTTTACAATTTGCCATGATTGTTCAAAGTCAACTGCCGGTTTCCAGTCTTCCTCCAAAATGCTTTTAAATTGCTTATCAGAACTCAACACATCCAAATGTGTAAGTTCGCCTTTACTTAGTACCTGTGTCTCAGGCAAGGGCCGCGTTTCTGTCTTTTTTATTTTTTGAAATTTGCTGGCTCCTAAAAACCGTATTAAACTCCTTAAATATGATCCGCTTATACGACCCCAAACCAATTCGCGGTAAACATTTCCTACTGATGGAAATTTCAGAACCTTTGTTACATCGTCCTTTAAAGTTAACGGATAGTTGGTTGATACCCTGGCGTAAACGGGTTCAACATTAAGCTCTGTAGCCATCAATTTAATAATCCGCGACCAACGAACGTCACTAAATTCGGCCAGGTGATATATATGTTTCCCTTTAAGATTATCTTTTTGTATAAGATGTATAATGTATGATGCAACGTTTTTTACATCGGTAATATTTGAATAACCGTCTTTCCCTTCAGTAGCAACATATTGCCCAAATAACAATTTATTGGCCAATGCGCCGGTCCATGTGCCAGAACCCGGGCCCCAAACATTACCTAACCTGATAATTAAAAGATCATTTTCAGGAAATTCATTTTTTATGCTGTTTTCCATCGAAAGCTTTGCCTCGATATATGGGAAATCTCTCCGGTTTTTTAAAAACCCGGCTGTTACTTCTTTATCCATCCCAAACCCAAATACAGCCTGCGTACTTACGTGTATTATTTTTGAACCAGAGCCTGCTAAGCTTCTGATAGTTTTTAAGATACCTTTATTAACTTCAGGAAATGAAGTTGGCTTTGCAGTAGTGGGGTAAGCTAAATTTACGATGACATCAAAAGGTGCATGCGCAGCAACGTCACTAGCAGTTAGGTGTGTAATTTTTTTTCCTTCGAGCAAAAAGCTTCCGTTATCACGGGTAAAAGCATATAAATCATACTGACCTGATAATGGTTGCAATTGTGTCACTAATTCCATTCCCACATATCCGGCTGCACCAATAATCACTACTTTTTTGTTTGACATACTTTGTATTTATTTATTGGCAATAACTTCTAATATTTTTGTCAGGTTAAGGAATCTCCCGGCAGAAAAAATTGATTCAGGCTTATCATAAAACATATCGTTAAACTGAATAGCAAAACAGTCCATCAAGTCGTCGTACTTCGTGTCAGAATAAACCACAGTTGAAGATAATTTACTACCAATGCGGACATAATTTGCCATACCAGCCGGTATATCCATGTAACCATTTTCACAAATAATTTTCACTTTGTTTGAAAGTAAAAGCTTTCTGCTCAATTTTACTTTCAGGTTGATATCATATGCTGAGGATTTCAATTTTAGCTCGGCAGCAATTTCATGCGAAGGCTCTGATTTATCTTTGGTTATTGAAATTACCTCGGGCTCAAATTCACCGGTATCAATATTTGCCATAAATAAGGCCATATCAATAGTATGCGATCCGGTATCAAATAACACCCCCCCATACGGATCTTTATAAACATAGCCCGATTGTGTTTGCCACGAAAAGCGGCCACCTTCATATACTTCTATACCCAGTACGTTTCCTAATATTTTACTTTTTATAATAGATTGCGCCAGTTGCACTGACGGAAAAGTGCGCCGAAAATGCGCAACGTATAACTCCGCTTCCCGGGCTGCTGCTACTTTTATTAACTCCTTGCAATCGGCTACGCTGCCTACAAAAGGCTTTTCGCAAATTACTTTATTGCCTTTTTTCAGCGCCTCATTAATTAACTGAAAGTGAGTTGAAGGTGGTGTAGCAATAACTACAATATCGCTATTTGATAACAATTCTTCCTTTGTAACTACGTTGGCGCCAAATTGGGCGGCCATTACATGTGCAAGCTCCTGGTTTATATCAAAAACATATTTCACTGCTATGTCATGATACATACCCAGTGCTTTTAAGTATTGATTTTGTGTAACAGCACCGCAACCTATGATCCCTAAAGATTTGCTCATTACCGAATAATATTAATTATTAAAAAGTGTATCGTATTGTACCCTTTCAAAAACTTCCAGCTGACCACCTACGGTAGCATTAAAAATTTTCACTCCTTTAAGCTCAAAAAATCTCTTTGCTTCTTCGTAGGCAGTTTCCATGCGCTCTACATTAGGGTCGTGCCATCTGTAACCTTTTCCAAAGTAATCAGGGTGTATATGATTTACATCCTCGGTTTCTGAGGTGATAACCGTATTATTCATTTTCTCAGGAACTTTATACGAATGGTCAAAACCTATCATGTAAATTTCCCGGCACCCAAGGTAATAGGCCAGTTGCATATTTAAATAGCTTACTGTGCCTCCCCAATAAACTTTATTTGAGAAGTTCTCACTAAATTTAGGAAAATTTTGATAATTGCGCAAAAAATCTATGTAAATAGTATTAGAAGTGTAACTGATCGCATACGACAAATCCTTAGGAAAGATCTTAGTTACATTTTCAATTTTATCAATTTCCCTTCCACGATCTTCGGCAACCAACCTGTCTTCTACAGTAAGAAATTTAGGGATAAAGTCCCTTTCCTTCCATATTAAATATTGCGCATTACTGGCTATAGTTATTTCGTTATTTAAAAGGCTCAAATTATTTTTCAAAAGACTGGGCCCATTACCCATAATAAAACATCTTTTGCCTTCATAAATATTTTCAATTTGTTTTAACCGCTTTCTGTTTACAGCGCCAGACGGCCCCAAAAACCAAAGTTGATTTTTAAGAGATTTGACAGCTTTATTAACTCTTTCCATATGTTTTTATATTAATTTTTTGCTTTTGAGCAATTCCCAGTCCTATTAATAACGATGACAAAGGAGAATAACTCAGCATATCAACAGCACTAAAAGAAAATAATATCCAGGCAAAAACAAAAACCAAAAATTGAGGCTTCTTTAATACATCAATTGCAATGTTTACTAAGTGTTTTATATAAATAAAAAGACCGATAATGCCCGAGGTTATAAACGTAAGTACCCAATCACTATGCAGCGGAAAATAGGTAACCTTTTCCATAATGAAACTAATATCTGACAAAAAGGATCGCTTGTACATCAGCTGCAAATTCCCAAAACCATCTCCTATAAATAAACCAATAGGATTTTTTTTGAGCACCACAAAAAACTCAGAAATATATGCTTCCCAAACCAGGGTTCTTCCTGACAGAGTAAATCCCAAATTATCAGAATAAGTAGAAAATCCAACCTCTACGGAGTCGTTTTGCACCCTTTTATGAATCATGTCGCCAATAATCAAAAACAGCGGAGAAACAAGAATCATAACGATGACTGTAAGAAATAAAGTCAAAACTGGATTTCGTTTTAACTTCACCATAAAATAACCTGCTAATATTACTATCAAACCCGCCAAACCTAATCTGCTTCGGCTCATTACAACAACATAAATACCGAATACTATATTTATGATAATAGCAATTACCATAAATAAATTGCTTCGGCTTACATTTATGAGATAATAGAAAAGAAAACCTAAATAAGTCAGCGCTAATAGTGCCGTTTCATTGGTAGATGTGTTTTTAAGTCCAACACCTCCCAAATCTTCCTGCAGTTTACTTGTATTACCGATTATAATTTTTAATTGAACAGCCAGGATTAAAACAAACAAAAGAAAATTCGCTGCTATGATAAGGTAAATAAATTTACGGGTATTGGTATAGTTCCAGTAACTTCTTGAGTTAAAGCTGAAAATCAAAATAAAAGATGTAACCAATCCCCATGGATTTACGGCGATTAATATTTCGGCCTTTGATGTAAGAGAGTTAGAACTGGTTGTATCAAATATTAAATGTATTACCTGAATTGCTATAAAAAGAAAATAATATATGTAGAGGTTACCGCTTCTTACGTAGTTAATTTTTGATTTTTTTACTATTAAGCCAAGTATAACGGCTATTGAAACCAATTCAAAAAAAGTACTGATTTCAAGAATAAAATTCTGTTCGAAAATTGCATCCAGGTAAAAAGCCACGGCGAGTAATATGCTCGAATAAATCATCAAGACTTTATTCGATACATTGATCTGAATGACTGTAATAAAAACAAATAAAAGAATTAAGGCCTTTGATATATCCATTTAATTGAATTTATTTTATAATAAAAGCCACTACGGCAATGTACAACAATCCGATAAAGAGGGGAATCATAGAGGTTTGCTTCTCTAATTTCCAAAACCCAATGTTTATGGATTGATAAGAATACCTGGCTGCATACCAGGCGTAAAAGCCCAGGTAGCCAATAAGCATGCTTACCGGAATGGCATAAACACCTATATATCTGCTCAATATAAGACCTGATACAATATACAGAACCCCCGAAACGCCATCGGCTATATGCGAAATAATATGATTAGTAGATATATAAACCTGAATATGCATTGCTCCATAACGCTGAACAAAAAAAGCAAAGCCTAATAATATCCACAATAGCTGACTAACAAATTCAACTTTACTGTGTATTAAGTGCAATAAAATATTTGATGACAGCCCAACTATTACAAATCCCAAAATAAAAATCAAATGACTTAAGAGCATTCCCCGCCTTATAACGCTGATTAATGAGTGCATGTCTTTTTTTACCCTTAGCATAGCCAGTACGGGCAATTTGCTGTAAAAGGGGGCCATTGATATTTCCTTTATCTGATTAATAATTCTTAAAGCCAGCAAATACGAAGCTACAGCACCAGTGCTGCCCATTTGTGCATAAATAATTCCGGTTAGGTTTGTTAAACCTACAGACATAATGCCAGATACACCGCTCCTCCACGCTGGGTGCCATATTTTTTTGAAAATAGCGCTGTCAAACGGAAGTTTCTTTGAAACTTTTAAGTATAATCCATCGTTTGTAGTTCTGCATAAATACCAGTCTCTTAATGTTACGATCAATACCCAAAATTGATTTACTATCACCAGGTTTAATAAGGACGGCGCCACAAAAAGCACAACGATACTTGAACAAATACTACCGGTAGAAGTTAATGTCTCAATTCGTCTGACTACCGCAATTTTATTTAATCCTTCTAAAAAATTCATGTAGAGTTTGCCATAGAAACTAACACATGAAACCAATAATATTATTAACCAGCTATACCAGGCCATGGCCACGCTACTGGCTTCGCCAATGGGTTTAACCATTGACCATGAGCCTAATAAACCCATCGCAACAAAAGCTATAAGTGCCAGCCATAAATAAATAAACTTCATTGAAGAAATAATACTATTTAGCAGCGGTTTATTCGGCTCATTCGAATGATCTTTATCTTCTGATTGATCTTTTGTAAATACATCAATGTTTTTTGCACCTGTAAAGGCATATGATATTAATCGGGAAAAGGTTTGCCTAAAACCGAAATCAGCAAGACTTTGTAAGGATATAATGGTAGAAAAAAGATACCATAGCACAACATCCCCAGGAGAAAACCTTTTTAAAATTAAAGGTAAAACTCCAAATAGCGTAAGTGCTTTAGTTGAATAACTTAGCCAGGTCATTAAAGTAGGTGAATTCCAGGCCCGCTTAATCATTGTATCTTTCAAATTGTGTTTAACTTATTTTTGTGTCGCTCAATTTATTTATCAAAAATTTATAGATGAATATTTAAATCAATACTAATCCAAATCCTTTAATACATTACTTATACCGCCATCAATATTTATGTTTGCCCCATTAATGAATCCCAATTGATCTTCGGCCAGCAATAAAGCTAAGCGGGATACTTCCTGGGGTTTTCCAATACGCTGACTTGGGTGAATCTCATTTAAAAGCTGCACTTTTGCTTCGTTGTTGTCAAACCCATCTCTTAACATTTGTGTATCAATTGCCGCCGGGCTAATTGAATTTACCCGGATGCGGCCCTGAAGATCAACAGAAAGCGCCTTTGTTAAACCTACCAATGCGCTTTTTGACGTGGCATATGCCAGGAAACGCTTTTTGGTAAGTTGCTGATGAATGCTTGCAATATTTATAATTGAGCCCTTTGATTTTTCAAGCCGTTCAGCAAAAAACTGACTAAGAAATAACGGCCCTGTTAAATTGACATTTAGTGTATGATTCCAGTCGCTAAGTTTAACTTCATTTAAACTGCTTAATATTTGCACGGCGGCATTGTTAATCAATAAAAACAATTCAGGTATCTCTTTATCAAATAAAGCCTCCATTTTGTTTTTATAGTCGGCATCTGTACAATATTGGTTAAGATCGAACTTAAAAAACTTATCACAGCAGACTGACTCCGCCACTTTAATATCCAGGCCTATTACATTGTAATCCTTTTCCTTAAATGTTTTGGCCAGCTGACTGCCTATGCCACCAAGAACGCCTGTTATTAAGACTGTTTTTTTCATTTTACATTTAAATATCCAAATAGTAAGTCTATTGCCTTTAAACTGGCACGTATTACAGCTTCTTTAGTATTTGAGCCATTGTGTGTACCGAAGATATTTTGTTCAAATTTTCGGAGCGGGCTATCAATAGGTAAAGGCTCCTGCTCAAAAACATCTAAACCTGCCGCAGCAACCTTACCTGATTCAAGCGCTTTAATTAAAGCATTTTCGTCAATTAACCCTCCCCGCGAAACATTAATAATGTATACACCCGTTTTCATCAAACCAATACTATCTTCATTAATCAAATGAAAACTGGATGCGGTTAATGCACAGGTGAGTATTACAAAGTCGGCTTTTTCCAATTCATTTGGAAAAGAATAAATGGCATCAACGCCGGCTTCTGTTGAACTTAATTTGGTGAAAGGATCATAGCCATTAATTTTAACACCAAATCCTCTAAGTCTTCTGGCGGTAGCCAGGCCTATATCACCAAGCCCAACAAGAGCCACTGTTTTGCCGGTAACAGACATTCCAGAAGGTTTTATCCAGTTGCCATTGCGTACTTCTCTTTCTATCCTATAGCTGTCCCGCGCTATACCTGTAAAATAAGCCAACGCCAAATCTGCAACCTCATTTCCAAACATTCCAGGCGTATTAGAAATTGGTATGCCTAATTTTTCGCAGGCTTTAAAATCAACATTATCAACCCCAACACCCCATTTAACGGCAGCCTTTAATTTACCCTTTACTCCTGCTTCAAATACTTTTTCAGTAGCAGGGTCATCTCCTATTATCCACCCGTCTACCTCAGGAACTAATTTTAGCAATTCCTTCTCTGTCAAAGTCTGCACAACTTCGGGCAAAACTAATTCAATTCCTTTTTCGTCAAAAAAATGTCTGAGGCCTTCAATGCCCCTTAACATCGGAGGGCAGGTAATTAATATCTTCATAAAAGATTATTTATCTTTTTATACAACAATTCGGCAACTATAAAATTCAGTTCAACATCAATGTCCTGAGCTTCTACTTCGGGCATCTCAAACAAAAACGGCCGATCGCCAATACGGTTATGTTTTTTTTCTAATATGGCTTGGGTAAAAATATAGAAGCAAGAGTTTTCTTCAAAAATTGGCGGCAAATCCTGCGTCCGTAATAAAATATTTTGATTGTGATTTATCGGCCTTGCCAGAGCATCCCAAAACCTCACATGTTTACGGGTTACCGAAAACAATGAATCATACATCGGCTGAATCTTAAAAAACTTTTCGATGCCTTCGGTAACTGTTTTTGACGTTAACAAGGGGTTAGTGCTGTGGGTTTGCAAATAAAAATCGGCAGGTACCTGATTAATGCTATTAAGCAAAACATCATTCATCGGTATACTCCCATCTCTTAGATGCTCGGGCCTTTCAAGAACAATAACTTCGGGAAAGAATTGACGTGCTTGATCCATTACAATCGGACTATCGGTATCAATTATCACCTTATCTATCAGCTTACAATCCAAAAGTGTTTGCACTACATGATGAAATAGGGGTTTGCCTGAAAAATCTCTGTAATTTTTTCCTGGCACCCTTTCGCTGGAATGACGCATCGGTACTAAGGCAGCTAATTTATATTTGTCCATTTTTAGAATAGTATCTTTTTAACATATTAAATGCCGGAATGGTATCTTTCACCCTTCAAATCCACTGTAAACAATTTTCTCCCCAGACCCGGCCACCTGCGTCTGTTCTTCTTTTTTACGTTTGCTCCTTTTTAAGTCGTTCGGGTAATAAAGCCGCTTCCTCAGGGTTTCATTAGGGATGTTTTTTTGCCGATAGCCCAAATATGTACCCCAAAATTGCATGTATCTGAAACTCACAATTGACATAAATTCTTTAAAAAAAATCCCGTCGTGAATTGCGTGGAAGCTGTCAGAAGTTATATTGCCAATAGCTAGTTTTAAAAAATTAAAAAAAGAAAAATGTTCTTGCGGATAAATGATCTTTAAAGCAAGCGCTTCTCTTCTATATCTATTTTTAATGCGGGCTGGTGTTTCTTCGTGAACGTGAACAATAGGAGCCAAAGCTTCATAAGCAATTTTGTAACCTTTTAGCTTTATTTTTGACGCCCAATCCAAATCCTCCAATCCCGTCAGCGTCTCGTCATAAGGCTGCTCTTTCCACAGTTCTCTGCGTATAGCACAGTTTGCGTTATTGCAAAAAGAAATAGGCTGATCGTAATTTGAATGCGCCGGAAACCAATTGTTAAATGATTGCTGTTCTGAATATTTTGAAACTTCACAGCCTACTTGTCTGCCATAGCTGAGTGCCACTTTATCGTCACTAAAGGGTTGCAAAATCTTTTCAACCCAATCAGTATATAAAGGATAAACATGGGCACTTGCAAAAAGCAAAAAATCGCCCTTTGCCGCAGCGCAACCTCGATTAAGGGCACGCCCGAAAGAAAATTCGTCGGGCTTTATGCTAATCACTTTAACATTGTATTCTCGTGCAATTACAACTGTATCATCATCTGAACCAGAATCTACCAGTATCACTTCCAGGCTTTCAAAAATAGTTTGCCTTTTTATACCCTCCAGCAATCTGCGTATATGCTTTTGTTCATTATATGAACGAATAATTAAACTACATAACAACGGCATTTAATTATATATTAAATATTTAACTTCTGTTAATTATAAAACAGTAATATTTAATTAGGATCTTTTCTTAAATAGTTTTTTCCAAAAACCCTGCTTTACACGCGGAGTTTCTTCATAGCCATAACCGTAACCATAGCCGTAACCATAGCCATAGCCATAACCGTAATAGCCACCTTTTTTAGTTTTAATATCGTTAACTACCAAATATGCCCGTTTAAATTTTCCACCGGCAACCAGATCGCTAACAATATTTAATTGTGATTTATAAGTATACTCCTGACGCACGATATATAAACAGACATCTGCATGTTTTTCTAAAATCTGCGCATCAGAAACTAATCCAATTGGTGCACAATCTATTATAACATAGTCAAAAGTTTTTCTTAAGTGACTTATTAATAAATCAACCTTATCGCTCATCAAAATTTCGGCCGGATTAGGGGGTATAGGGCCCGAAGATACAAGGAAACAATTTTCAGAAAACGACGTAGACTTAACAATGCTCTCAATTGTTAAAGTATCAGAAACTACATAATTGGTAAAGCCATTCTCTGTTGTTGCGCCTAAACTTACCGATAGTTTTGGTTTACGTAAATCCAACTCCATTAGTACAACCTTTTTACCGCCCAATGCCAATATGCCGCCCAAATTGGCACTAATAAAAGATTTGCCTTCGCCGCTCATACTTGAGGTTATCATGATCACATTGGATTGACCGCTTTTTAATACGAACTGTAAATTTGTACGCAACGCCCTAAATTGCTCTGATATTACGGAGCGTGAGCTACTTACAACAACCAAAGTTTCTGATATTCCATTATTACCAATCTCTCCCAATATTGGAATATTAGTAATTCCGTCAATATCTTCTTTATTGATAATTTTTATGTTCAGTAAATCTTTTAAATAATAAAAGCTCCAGGGTATAAACAGCCCCATAACTAAACCTAAAATTAAGAATATTGGCTTACTTGGAGTATAAGGCAAATAGTCGGCCTTAGCAGGGTCAATAATTCTTGCTGTTGCCAGGGTAGAAGTTCTTTCAATAGCTGTTTCCTCTTTCTTTTGTAATAAATACAAATAAAGTTGCTGCTTAAGGTCTTGCTGGCGTGCATAATCAAGATAAATCCGTTCTTGCTTTGGCACTTTTTTTACACTTTGGCTTAACGTTGCGTTTCTGGCTTCCAATTGTTTTATGGTAACCATTAAGGTCTTTTTATATCCCTCAAAGCTTTTTAATAAACTAATCCGTGCATTTGCCAGTTCTTCATCAATATTTTGTATTACCGGGTTAGATTCTTTATAAGACAGCATTAAATTATCCCGGTTTATTAACAATCCATTATAGGTTGCAATTGCAGCCGCAAAAACCGGATCCTGAACAGTGAGTGTACTTGGAATAATTCTTTTATTAGCAGGATCGCTTATTGTTTTTTCAATATCGGTTATAAGCGACAATTGAATTTGCTGCTCATTTAACTTATTATAATAATCTGAAACATTTTCAACCAAAGCCTCTCCCTGCGCTTCCATATCAGCAATTTGATTTTGCTGTTTAAATTGCTGAAAGTTTGTTTCTACTCCTGTTAACTCTTTGTTTACAACTGCTATCCGGTTATCAATAAAAGCTAATGTACTGTCTGCTATTTCAATTTTATTCCGATGATTCTCATCTAAATACAGCGTCATCAATTTTTCCAGTATTGCTTCGCCTTTTTTAGGGTTCGGATATTTAAAAGTTAGTTCAAGAGTTGTACTTTTCTTATCCGTTAAATCAACATCCAGATTTTTGCTGAGAGACTCTACCCTATCATCAACCGACTGAACACTCAGTTTATATCCTCTTTCTTCGATTGGCTTGCCCGGTACCTTCGTAAAAACAAGATTAAATTGCGGTAAATAAGCCGTTTGCCCGAAATTAAAAGTGGTATCTATATCGTCTTTACTTCCATATAGATGTACTTTATTATTCTCAATCTCAACACTGTAATTTCGCTTTTCGATCGAGTCGACCTTAGAAACTACTTTTACGTTAAATGGCGACTCATCAAAAATTTCGACCGTATTTAAACGTCCCTTTCTAAAAATAGTAACATTTAAATGAAGATTTTCAACTACATTTTCCATGAGCAACCGCGAATCCAATATATCCAATTCATTGTATGCGTTGCTTGGCAAATCCAAAAGATCAGAAAAATCCATCATAGAACCTCCTCCAGACTTACCGCCCAAAATAGAACTTGACGGATCTTCATCAATAGTGATTTTACTATTTATTTTATATCCAGGAGTTCCATAGCGAATATAAGCGACAGCAAGCACCGAACAAATTATGATGCTTAATAAAAAAACATACCAATGAGAAATGATGTTACCTACAAATTTCTTTATATTAAAATCCTTTTCTTTATCAAAAGACTGGTCGAAACTCTGATCCCGAGATTCCATATTAGTTTGTATTTCTGTTAAATAAAGAACTTATTTGATCGTGAATTTTCACAAAACCCCAAATAAGCATATTGTTAAACATTTAATTTTATACTGTATATATTATTTTGTTCTTGTTAAATAAATAACCAAGATTGATAATAAAGCAGCAGCGATAGAATAATTACGCGCCTGAACCGCATCAGTGGCGGCGGCTTTAGCGCTGTTTGGCTCTACATAAATAACATCATTCTGTCGTAAATAGTAATAGGGGGAAGATATAATACTACTCTTTTTAAGATTAAACCGGTATGGTGTTTTAGTGCCATCAATATTTTCTCTGATTAAAAGCACATTATCCCTTTTGCCAAAAATCGTCATATCTCCAGCCATAGCTATGGCATCAAGCACGCTTATTTTTTCGTTGGGAACCACATATTGGCCGGGTTTATTCACCTCGCCCATAACGCTGATTTTAAAATTAGAAAATCGCACAATTACAGACGGGTTTTTATAGAATTTGCCTGCTGATTCAGCAATAATATCCCTTAATTCGGAAGTAGTATAGCCCAGAGCTTTTATTTTCCCCAATACCGGAAGGTTTACATTACCATCTTTATCAACCAGATAGCCATAAGGAATACCACTTGCCTGACTTGCACCGCCCGCCGCTAAACTAAGAGCAGCAGAACTGGAGGTAATGCTTATGCCCGCTACAGAGGTATTGCCTGCATTTACCATTTGTGTGGCAGAAGGATCCAATACCTGAACAATAATGGTTAAAATATCATCAGTCTGTATTTTGGGCTCAATGTAATTGGCATTAGCAATTGTTTTCAATTTACCTGAGTCGGGTATGTCCTGAAAATATTTTACTTTTTTTGTTGATGAACAAGAAAAATTGGTCAATATAAAGAATATTACCGGGACAAATAAGCAAAATCTACAAACTAAAGATTTCTTCATGTACAAATAAGTTTAGCGTTTAAAATAGTAAATAGTGTGATTTACAATATAAAAGCAATTGTTTTTCACAACGTTAGCAATTTATTTTTATTAAATAAAAGGCCTCAATTATAGTTAGTTGTTAACAAATATAGCTTAAAATTGTAAATTATGAATTCAATTGTACAATTATCTTATTCTCCCTGATTTAACTATCAGGAAAAACAGAATTAAGTTAGGGGGGATTTTAATTGTAATCAGTAGGTAAAAAAAATACTTTTATTGCACTGCAAGATATTCGGCAAGCATATTGCTGGTTGTTAAAGCCCGATTGTATATCTGCAATTTATTTAAGCTACCGTTAAATGTTGATATATATAAATTGTCAGATACATCTGAAAAATTAAAGCTTGCAGGCACAATAACCCAACCAAAAGGCCGATTTCCATAACCATTACAGAATACACCATTTATCATTGCTGACAAAACTCTGCTATTGGGATCTATAGAAATGGATATGAACAACGGCGTATTTAATTTTACAAGATTATTATCGCACAAATACGAAGTTAATAAACTCCCTGACTTGTAAACATCAATTTCAATTGTTTTTTGACTTGAAGTACGGATGTTGATCAAAGTATCTTTTTTATCGGCACTTAAAAACGATACAATTGATTGGCCTTTATTAGTAAATGAACTCACTGTTAAGCTTAAATTCAAGGTAAGGCCATTAGTTACATTACTTGTACTATACTGAAAACTTGAATGAGATGCTGTTGTTGTGAACGATGCAATATTACTGGCTGCCAGATCTGTAATTAAATTTGTAGTGGAGTGCACTTTCACTGTTCCCTGCGCCCATAAATCATTTAAAATTCCGGAATTTATCTGATGGATCCGCGCAACGCTTTTTTGGGTTTCCGTCAAATAGTAATTGCCGCCATCCTCAATTAAATCGGGATAGCTAAAATTAAGGGTAGTATCGCGGCTGTAAAGCAATACTTCAGGCTGTAACCATGTTATTTTGCCATTTAACTCTGTACCCCCCGCCACCCATGCCGGGTTGCGATTATTGGGCTTATTAATATTATTATTTTCAAACCAAAGTAAATACTTGCCATTTGAAAATTTTATTATCCTCGCGTTAGCTCTGGGATTTCTAAGCTGATTACCATTACTGTAGGTTATGGGAACAGGGGCAGACCACGTTTTACAACCATCGGTCGAGTAACATATAGCGGGGTATCCGTTTTCTGTTCTGAATACACAGCAGAAACTTCCGTTACTTAACTGTACGATGTTGTGCTCTTCCTGCACAGATCCCATAGTTGATGAGCGTAAACCAGTTTGGCCGGAAGGTAAAAAATTCCATATAATTTTACTCGTATCAGATTCCTGGTTAATATTAGGCGAATTTACTACCCAACCTTCCCCATTTGTATACAGATATTTTTTGAGCTTTGTAAAAGAAAAATATAGCTGATTGTCGCTAGACAAAATGGGCTTACACACTGTCCACCACATTGAATATTTACCCAGCCAATTATTTCCGTAATCATATTGAGTAACGGGCATTTTAATTACCTGCCTTTTAGACCAGGTAAGGCCATTGTCATCAGAATACTTATAACACATGTCACCAACCGCATCAGTACGGATATATGTGCCATTTAATGAAACTATGTTATTGTTATTATACCCATAAATAATATATATTCTTCCATATGAGGTTAAAAAAGGCACCGCATAAAAAGCAGAAGGATCAAAGACACTATGAGGCTCAAGAGTGGTTATAGCTTTCCATGTTAAGCCTTTGTCGTGACTTATACTTACACCCACAGTTTCGCCATCGCTGCCTTCGGCAATGGTACACCATGTATAAGCACTTAGCCAATCGCCATTATTGAGCTTCAGCATAAAGGGTTGATCTACATATGTATTTTTATAAATGATTGTACCTGTTTCGGCCTGACGTAAGTCACTACTTGTGCCGGGGTTAGATATGGTATCTGTAGTTGTAGAACTTCCACCTTTTTTTTGAACTAAATCAGTCTTTTTGCAACCGAAAATAAATAAAGAAGATATAAAAAGAAGACAAAAGAACGTTAGGGGATTTTTCACTTTAGCAAATAATATAATGTTATAAAAATATAGATATGCTATTAATATATAGCTGTTCTAATATTAACAATTTGTAAAACGCTTTGTTACAGACATTAGAATTTTCTAATGTTGCTCTCTCTTATATTATTTACGATAAACAATAAGGCAAGGTTATATAAATTTATAATTAATGTAATAGGCCGCATTAAACGATTAGGCCTGTCCCATTGTGCCCCCGAAGTTCATAGGAAAACCAGAAGGGTCCTGTTGGATTTTTATGCGGCCGTTTATAGTTTCAAACTTTTCTAAATTATCTTCAAGAGCAGTTAGCAATCTTTTGGCATGTTCAGGAGTTAGTATTATTCTTGATTTTACTTTGGCTTTAGGTACGCCGGGCATTACGCGAATAAAATCTAATACAAATTCAGAACTTGAATGCGTAATGATCGCAAGATTTGAATAAACACCCTCTGCAACTTCCTCAGAAAGCTCAATATTTAGCTGATTTTCATTTTGTTCTTCCATTTTGCTAAATTAATAAAGCCATCGTACTTACACGAAGGCTTTATAAAATATTTGAACATTGGTTTTCACTATATTTATAGCCTGCCGTCAACAATTTCTCTTTTAAGCACAGCTTTAGTGTCAAATATTACAGTCTTAGCCGCACAAAGTTTATTTAAATCCATATTTATAAATTCTGAATGTGATACGGCTAAAACTATGGCATCATATAAATGATCAACTTTAGTCAAATCAACCAGGTCAATATGGTATTGTTCTTTAACGGCCTCCGGATTAGCGTGAGGGTCATAGATATCAACATTTAGGCCGAATTGTTCCAATTCGTTATAGATATCAATAACCTGCGAATTTCTGGTGTCAGGGCAATTTTCTTTAAAAGTTATTCCCAGTATCAATGCACGGCAACCATCAATATGGTGCCCTTTTTTAATCATTAGCTTTATCACTTTATTGGCAACAAAAACCCCCATGTTATCATTTACCCGGCGCCCCGATAAAATAACTTGTGGATGATAGCCTAATGACTCTGCTTTATGCGCCAGATAATAAGGGTCAACGCCAATACAGTGGCCGCCAACAAGTCCTGGTTTATATTTTAAAAAGTTCCATTTGGTGGCGGCAGCAGCTAATACATCGCTGGTATCAATGCCAATTAAATCAAAAATCAATGCCAGTTCATTAACAAATGAGATGTTTACATCGCGCTGCGCATTTTCAATAGCTTTTGAAGCCTCTGCAACTTTTATGCTTGGGGCCTTATGAGTACCGGCAATAATAATGGAACGATATAGTTCATCAATAAAATCGGCTACTGGCTCTGTTGAACCCGAAGTTACTTTAACTATTTTAGTAAGCGTATGCACTTTGTCGCCAGGGTTTATTCTCTCGGGCGAGTATCCGCAGAAAAAATCTGTATTAAATTTCAGGCCCGAGTATTTTTCGAGTACTGGCACACAATCTTCTTCCGTGCAACCGGGATATACCGTTGACTCATAAATCACAATATCATTCGCTTTCAGGGCCTCTCCTACCAATTGCGATGCATACAATAAAGCTTTCAAATCAGGCGATTTAAAATGATCAACCGGCGTAGGCACTGTAACAATAAAAACATTGCTCCCTTTTAGGTTCGATACGTTTGAAGACAAGCTTAAACCCCTATTGCTACCGGCTGGTATGTTCAGCACTTCATTTAACTCATCTATATTAGCCTCGTTGGTATAATCTTCACCACCTAATAAACTGTTTACGCGGTTTACATTGATATCAAACCCCAAAACTTCATATTTTTTGGCAAACTCAATAGCCAAAGGCAAACCCACATAGCCTAAACCTATTATAGCAATTTTAGTATTCTTTAAGTCGAATTGTTTCATCGCTTATTGCAGTGATTTATATTTTTTAAATATAGATATCACAATTTTGTTTTTTATATAAAATAACAAAGCCTTCCTTTAAGGGGAAGGCTTTGCCATTATTTATTACTTTATTATGCTTCTACTTCTTCAGCTTTTGAAGCCATCAGGCGATCAAATTCTTCCTGAGAGCCTACACGGATATTTTCGTATTCGCGTAAACCGGTTCCTGACGGAATTAAGTGACCAACAATAACGTTTTCTTTCAAGCCAAGCATTAAGTCTTTTTTACCTGCAATTGCTGCTTCATTCAGAACCTTGGTAGTTTCCTGGAATGATGCTGCCGAGATAAACGATTTAGTGCCTAATGAAGCTCTGGTGATACCTTGCAGAATCGGGCTTGATGTTGCAGCGATAGCGTCACGAACTTCAACCAATTTTAAATCTTTACGTTTTAAAACTGAATTTTCGTCTCTTAACCTTCTAACTGAAACAATCTGACCAGATTTTAAGCTTGCTGAATCTCCCGGATCAGTAACAACCTTTTTGTCAAAGATGTCATCATTTTCCAGCATGAAATCCCAGCTGTCAACAGCTTCCCTTTCAAGGAAACGGGTATCGCCGGCATCCTCAATAGCCACTTTTTGCATCATTTGGTGAACAATCACCTCAAAGTGTTTGTCATTGATTTTCACACCCTGCAAACGGTAAACTTCCTGTATACCATTTACCAGGTATTCCTGTACCGCAGCCGGGCCTTTAATAGCCAGGATGTCAGCAGGTGATATCGAACCATCAGACAATGGCATACCAGCTTTCACAAAGTCATTATCCTGTACAAGGATGTGTTTTGACAAAGGAACAAGGTATTTTTTAACCTGACCATCTTTTGATTCGATAGTGATCTCGCGATTACCACGTTTAACACCACCTAAAGTTACCACACCATCAATTTCAGTTACTACAGCAGGGTTTGAAGGGTTACGTGCTTCAAATAGCTCGGTTACACGTGGTAAACCACCTGTAATATCCCGGGTTTTACCGGTTGAACGAGGAATTTTGGCAATAACCTGTCCTGTTTGTAGTTTTTCACCTTCATCAACAGCAATGTGGGCTCCTACCGGAATGTTATAACCTTTTATTACGTTTCCGCCTTTATCGGCAACCTGGATAACCGGGTTCTTTGTTTTATCGCGGGTATCAATAATAACTTTTTCGCGGTGACCAGTTTGTTCGTCTGATTCTTCACGGAAAGTAATACCTTCCAATACAGCCTCAAATTTGGCAACACCAGCAAATTCAGAGATAATTACCGCGTTATATGGATCCCATGAACAGATACGGTCACCTTTACTGATCTTGATACCATCTTTTACATACAAGTAAGCACCGTATGGAATATTGTTGGTAACAATTACTTTATTGGTTCCCTGTTCAGTGATGCGGAACTCGCCCGAACGACCTAAAACCACATCTACTACACCATCTTCAGTTTTATATTCAACCGTACGAACGTTTTCAAATTCAATGATACCTTCAAATCTTGCGTTGATCTGTGACTCAGCAGCAATGTTTGACGCGGTACCACCCACGTGGAATGTACGTAATGTTAACTGTGTACCCGGCTCACCGATTGACTGTGCGGCAATTACACCAACAGCCTCACCTTTTTGCACGCGTTTACCGCTTGCAAGGTTACGTCCGTAGCATAATGCACATACACCACGTTTGCTTTCGCAAGTTAATACCGAACGAATTTCGATACCTTCCAATGGTGAGTTTTCAATAGTTTTGCCAATTTCTTCAGTGATATCCTGACCGGCTGATACTAATAATTGATTAGTAATAGGGTCAAGTACATCATGTAAAGAAGTACGACCTAAAATACGATCGTATAATGGTTCAACAATATCTTCATTATCTTTTAGCGCTGTTGTATAAATACCCCTTAAGGTACCGCAATCCACCTCGCCAACAATCATATCCTGGGCAACGTCATGCAAACGACGGGTTAAGTAACCAGCATCAGCAGTTTTTAACGCTGTATCCGCCAAACCTTTACGGGCACCGTGGGTTGAGATGAAGTATTCCAATACCGACAAACCTTCTTTAAAGTTTGAAAGGATCGGGTTTTCAATGATCTCACCACCTGAACCTGATTTTTGAGGTTTAGCCATCAAACCACGCATACCTGCAAGCTGACGAATCTGCTCTTTAGAACCACGTGCGCCTGAATCCAACATCATGTAAACTGAGTTGAAGCCCTGGTTATCGGTAGAAAGGATCTCCATTACATTTGCTGTTAAGCGATTGTTGATACGGGTCCAGATATCGATAATCTGGTTGTAACGCTCGTTGTTGGTAATGAAACCCATATTATAGTTACCCATTACATCTTCAACCTGTTTAGAGGCTGTTTCAATAAGTGTAACTTTTTCGGCAGGGATATTGATATCTTTCAGGTTAAATGATAAACCACCCTGGAATGCCATTCTGAATCCTAATTCCTTAATATCGTCAAGGAACTGGGCAGCGCGTGCCATACCGGTAATTTTTACTACTTCACCAATAATATCACGCAGTGATTTTTTGGTTAACAGCTCATTAATATAACCTACTTCTGCCGGAACGTGCTGATTAAATAATACACGGCCTACAGTAGTATCAATAATTTTATTTACAATACTGCCGTCTCTTTCTTTAACTAAAGATTTTACTTTAATAAAAGCATGCAGATCAAGTTTTCTTTCGTTATAAGCGATGATAACTTCCTCAGCAGAATAGAATGTCAAGCCTTCACCTTTTACTACGCGGGTAGCATCAGTTTTACGGCCTTTGGTTATGTAATACAAACCAAGCACCATGTCCTGAGATGGAACGGTAATAGGTGTTCCGTTGGCAGGGTTTAAGATGTTGTGCGAAGCAAGCATTAATACCTGGGCTTCCAAAATTGCCGCGTTACCTAGTGGTACGTGAACGGCCATCTGGTCACCGTCAAAATCCGCGTTGAATGCTGTACAAGTTAACGGGTGTAACTGGATAGCTTTACCTTCAACCAATTTTGGCTGGAACGCCTGGATACCTAAACGGTGCAGCGTAGGCGCACGGTTTAATAATACAGGGTGTCCTTTTAATACGTTTTCCAAAATGTCCCAAACTAACGGGTCTTTACGGTCAACAATCTTTTTGGCAGATTTTACTGTTTTAACCACACCACGCTCAATCATTTTGCGGATGATAAATGGTTTAAACAACTCAGCAGCCATATCTTTTGGTAAACCGCACTCGTGTAATTTAAGGTTTGGCCCTACAACAATTACCGAACGTGCCGAATAATCCACACGTTTACCTAATAAGTTTTGACGGAAGCGGCCTTGTTTACCTTTCAGAATGTCTGAAAGTGATTTCAATGCACGGTTACCTTCAGTTTTTACAGCATTTACTTTACGTGAGTTATCGAATAACGAATCCACAGCTTCCTGTAACATACGTTTCTCGTTACGTAAAATAACTTCCGGTGCTTTAATCTCGATCAAACGTTTTAAACGGTTGTTGCGGATAATTACACGGCGGTATAAATCGTTCAAATCTGAAGTTGCAAAACGACCACCTTCCAAAGGCACTAACGGACGCAATTCAGGCGGAATAACCGGAACAATCTTAACGATCATCCACTCAGGGTTATTTTCTATCCTGTTTTTAGCATCGCGGAAAGCTTCAACAACCTGTAAACGTTTTAAAGCTTCGTTTTTACGTTGTTGTGAAGTTTCGTTTGCTGCCTGGTGACGCAAGTTGTAAGACAGATCATCAAGGTCAAGGCGTTTTAACAACTCCTCTAAAGCCTCGGCACCCATTTTAGCCACAAATTTCTGTGGATCTTTGTCGTCCAGGTATTGGTTTTCTTTTGGTAAAGTATCTAATACATCCAGGTATTCTTCTTCTGTAAGGAAATCCATTTTATTGATTCCGTCAGTTTCTTTAATACCAGCCTGAATTACTACATATCTTTCATAATAAATGATCAGATCCAGTCTTTTGGTTGGTAAGCCCAGTAAATAACCAATTTTGTTTGGTAATGAACGGAAATACCAGATATGCGCAACCGGAACAACCAGGTTAATATGGCCCATACGCTCACGACGTACTTTTTTCTCGGTTACTTCAACACCGCAACGATCACAAACTATACCTTTATAACGGATACGTTTGTATTTACCGCAATGGCACTCATAATCTTTCACCGGACCAAAAATACGCTCGCAGAATAAACCATCGCGCTCAGGTTTGTAGGTCCTGTAGTTGATGGTTTCCGGTTTTAAAACCTCACCACTTGAACGTTCCAGAATAGATTCGGGTGAAGCTAAACTGATAGTAATTGTGGTGAAATTACTTTTGATTTTATTATCCTTTTTGTAAGACATAGTCTCCTTTTGTTTTTTAATTATTGAAGAACTGGTTTAATAAATTATTGAATTTAAAATTGCTGAGGGGTCAAAGTACGTTGCACTCCGATCCCTCAGTAATTCAATAATTATTCAAGCGTTATATCCAGGCCTAAACCTCTTAACTCATGAACCAATACGTTGAATGATTCAGGAACTGATGGCGTTGGCAGATTTTCGCCTTTAACAATAGCTTCGTATGTTTTGGCACGGCCGATAACATCATCCGATTTAACGGTTAATATTTCCTGCAATATGTTTGATGCACCAAATGCTTCCAATGCCCAAACCTCCATCTCACCAAAACGCTGACCACCAAATTGTGCTTTACCACCCAATGGTTGTTGTGTAATTAATGAGTATGGCCCAATTGAACGTGCGTGCATCTTATCATCAACCATGTGTCCCAGTTTAAGCATGTAGATAATACCTACAGTGGTTTGCTGGTCAAAGCGGTCGCCTGTTAAACCGTTATATAAGTAAGTACGGCCTGATTCAGGTAAGTTTGCCTTTTTAACCCACTCTTCTACCTCTTCATGGCTTGCACCATCAAAAATTGGAGTAGCAAATTTAATACCCAGCTCTTTACCGGCCCATCCTAATACAGTTTCGTAAATCTGACCCAAGTTCATACGTGAAGGTACACCCAGCGGGTTCAACACAATATCAACCGGTGTTCCGTCTTCAAGGAAAGGCATGTCTTCGTCACGTACAATACGTGCCACAATACCTTTGTTACCGTGACGGCCCGCCATTTTATCACCCACTTTAAGTTTACGCTTTTTAGCGATGTAAACTTTAGCCATTTGTACGATACCTGATGGTAACTCATCACCCACACTGATAGCAAATTTATCACGACGGTAAGCACCTAATTCCTCATTAACTTTAATGTTATAGTTGTGAAGAAGGATTTTTATCTGATCGTTTTTGTCATCATCAGTTGTCCATTTAGTTGGGTTAATGTTTTCGTAACTAAGCTCAACTAATATTTTCTGAGTAAATTTAACACCTTTTGGCACGTGCAATTCTTTGTAAACGTTATAAACACCTTGTGATGTTTTACCGTTAACAATCTCAAATAACTTTTCAATTAAAGTATTTTTAAGATCTTTTATTGCTTTTTCGTGTTTGTTATCCAGTTTTTCTAACTGTGCTTTTTCTTCAGCTTTTGAAGTTTTTTTAGCACGTGAGAACAATTTGGTATCAATAACCACACCTGCAATAGATGGTGGAGTTTTTAATGACGCATCTTTCACGTCACCAGCTTTATCACCAAATATAGCACGTAACAGTTTTTCTTCCGGAGAAGGATCTGATTCACCTTTTGGAGTGATCTTACCAATCAGGATGTCGCCTTCTTTTACTTCGGCACCAACACGGATAATACCGTCTTCGTCCAAATCTTTAGTAGCTTCTTCTGATACGTTAGGGATATCTGGTGTTAATTCTTCTTCCCCACGTTTGGTATCACGTACTTCAAGCTCAAATTCTTCAACGTGAAGCGATGTAAATATATCCTGAGAAACAACACGCTCAGAAATTACAATCGCATCCTCAAAGTTGTAACCCTGCCAAGGCATGAACGCTACTTTAAGGTTACGGCCCAAAGCCAGCTCACCATTTTGTGTAGCATATCCTTCGCAAAGTACCTGTCCCTTTTCAACACGCTCGCCTTTTTTAACAATTGGCTTAAGGTTGATGGTAGTACTCTGGTTAGTTTTCTTGAATTTAGTTAAACGATAGCTTTTTGAATCACCATCAAAAGATATTAAACGATCTAATTCATTACGGTCATAACGGATACGAATTTCGTTAGCATCAACATACTCAACCTCACCATCGCCTTCGGCATTGATTAAGGTACGAGAGTCTTTTGCTACACGGCCTTCCAAACCTGTACCAACAATAGGAGCTTCAGGACGCAACAAAGGCACTGCCTGGCGTTGCATGTTCGATCCCATCAATGCACGGTTAGCATCATCATGCTCAAGGAACGGAATTAATGAAGCCGCGATAGAAGTGATCTGATTTGGAGCAATATCCATCAAATCCAATCTTTCAGGCTCAATAATCGGGAAGTCACCTTCAAAACGAGCTTTTACTTTAGGAGTAGCAAAAACACCATTATCATCATAATGTGCATTTGCCTGGCCTATTGTTTTACCGTCTTCGTCTTCTGCAGAAAGGTAAATAACTTCTTCCTGAACTTGTACTTTACCTTCAACCACACGTTTATATGGTGTTTCGATAAAGCCTAAGTTGTTAATCTTTGCGTGTACGCAAAGTGAAGATATCAAACCAATGTTTGGTCCTTCGGGAGTTTCGATAGTACACAAACGACCATAGTGGGTATAGTGTACGTCACGAACCTCGAAACCTGCACGCTCACGTGACAGACCACCGGGCCCTAGGGCTGACAGACGACGCTTGTGCGTGATCTCTGCCAGTGGGTTGGTTTGGTCCATGAACTGTGATAACTGGTTTGTTCCGAAGAACGAGTTGATTACTGATGATAACGTACGCGCGTTGATCAGGTCGGTTGGTGTGAACACTTCGTTGTCACGAATGTTCATACGCTCACGAATGGTACGGGCCATACGTGCTAAACCTACACCAAACTGAGCATATAACTGCTCACCTACCGTACGTACACGACGGTTTGATAAGTGGTCAATATCATCCACCTCAGCTTTTGAGTTGATTAATTTGATCAGATATTTAACAATCGCAATAATGTCCTGCTTAGTTAAAACTTTAGTCTCTTCAGAAGTAGTTAGTTTCAACTTGCGGTTGATGCGGTAGCGGCCTACATCACCCAGGTCATATCTCTTATCAGAGAAGAACAAACGATCAATGATACCACGTGCAGTTTCCTCATCAGGTGGTTCAGCGTTACGTAATTGACGGTAGATATGCTCAACCGCTTCTTTCTCGGAGTTTGAAGTATCTTTTTGTAAAGTATTGTATATAATGGTATAGTCACCACTGGTAGCAGCATCTTCTTTGTTAAGGATGATGGTTTTAACACCAGCATCAATGATCATATCAATATGATCGTCTTCTAACACAGTTTCACGCTCCAGGATGATCTCGTTACGGTCAATAGAAACAACTTCGCCGGTATCTTCATCCACAAAGTCTTCAACCCATTTTTTAAGTACCCTTGCAGCCAGTTTACGACCTATAAATTTCTTTAAACCTGATTTGCTAACTTTAACTTCGTCAGCTAATTCAAATAGTTCTAAGATATCTTTATCAGAGTCATAACCAATGGCACGCAATAAAGTAGTTACCGGGAACTTCTTTTTACGGTCGATATAAGCATACATCACGTTGTTAACGTCTGTAGCAAACTCAATCCATGAACCTTTAAAAGGAATAACACGGGCAGAGTATAATTTAGTACCGTTTGTGTGGCGGCTTTGTCCAAAAAACACACCTGGTGAACGGTGTAACTGAGAAACAATTACACGTTCGGCACCATTGATAACAAATGTACCTTTGGGAGTCATATAAGGGATAGTTCCCAAATACACATCCTGTACAATTGTTTCAAAATCTTCGTGCTCTTCATCGTTACATGATAAGCGAAGCTTGGCTTTTAAAGGCACACTGTAAGTTAATCCGCGCTCAATACATTCCTGTATATCATAGCGTGGCGGATCAATAAAGTAATCAAGAAACTCTAAAACGAAGATGTTTCTTGAATCTGAGATAGGAAAATTTTCAGCAAACACTTTAAACAACCCTTCTTTATAACGGTTGTCTGAGGTAGTTTCCAATTGAAAGAATTCCTGGAAAGATTGCAGCTGCACATCAAGAAAATCGGGATAATCCAATACTTTCCTGCTGGTTGCAAAATTTACTCTTTGATTATTTTTGTTTGCCAAGGGATTATAATTTTAGTTTATTAATAAACTGTGATAGATGTATTGAAGAGGTTAGTGATTAGAGTTTAAAGATTAGAGGGGCTTACCTCTGGTCTCTGATCACTAATATCTGAACACTAAACTATATAAACAGCAATAGACCCCGACCAAAAAGGTCGGAGTCTGATGCTATATTCGTGTCGGTTAACTTATTTAACCTCAACTACTGCTCCGGCTTCTTCTAATTGTTTCTTTAAAGATTCAGCTTCTTCTTTAGTTACACCAGTTTTAACTTCTTTAGGTGCACCATCAACTAAGTCTTTAGCTTCTTTCAAGCCAAGGCCGGTTAAGTCTTTTACTAATTTAACAACTGCTAATTTAGCGCCACCTGCTTCTTTCAGGATAACGTCAAATGCAGTTTGTGCTGCTTCAGCAGCAGGAGAGTCATCGCCACCTGCAGGAGCAGCAGCAACAGCAACAGCTGCAGCAGCAGGCTCAATACCATACTCATCTTTTAAGATTTGAGCTAATTCGTTTACTTCTTTTACTGTTAAGTTTACCAACTGTTCAGCAAACGCTTTTAAATCCGCCATTTTATTTTAAATTTTCTTTTAATGCTTTGTTTTAAATTCCGAAACTTTTAGGTGTTCGATTAACCTCTTTCCTGTAATGTTTTTACAACACCTGCAATGATGTTTCCGCCTGATTGTAATGCAGAAATAACGTTTTTCGCTGGTGATTGTAACAATCCGATGATCTCGCCAACCAGTTGTTCTTTTGATTTTAAGTTAATCAAAGTATCTAACTGATTATCGCCGATGAAGATAGCTGAATCAATGTAAGCAGCTTTCAAAATCGGTTTTTCGCCTTGTTTTCTTAACTGTTTAATCAATTTTGCCGGAGCAGTGCTTGATTTTGAGAAAAGAATTGATGATGAACCTTTAAGCACATCATAAATTGGCGTGTAATCGCCGCCGGCAGCTTCCATAGCTTTTTTAATCAAGCTGTTTTTTGCTACCTGCATCGTAATGTCGCTTTCGAAACATTTACGACGGATGTTATTGATTTTTGCTACTGTCAAATCTGAAGTATCGGTAATATAAAAATTACCATACTCTTTCATTTGTTCAGTAAGGGCGATTACTAATTCGTGTTTTTCTTCTTTATTCATGATTTAGATCCCCGCTACTGTTTTAGTTTCAATTTCAATTCCAGGCGACATGGTTGAAGAGATATGAATACTCTTGAAATATGTTCCTTTTGCTGCTGAAGGTTTCAATTTTGAAATGGTTTGTAATACTTCCAAAGCATTTTCATAAATTTTATCAGCAGGGAAAGATACTTTTCCTATTGAGGCATGGATAATACCGGTTTTATCAACCTTGAAGTCGATTTTACCACCTTTTACCTCAGTTACAGCTTTACCAACTTCGGCAGTTACTGTTCCTGATTTAGGGTTAGGCATTAAGTTACGCGGGCCTAAAATACGACCCAAACGACCAACTTTAGCCATAACACTTGGCATGGTAATGATAATATCAACATCAGTCCATCCGCCTTCAATTTTGGCAATATAATCATCCAAACCTACAAAATCTGCACCTGCGTCTTTAGCTTCTTGTTCCTTATCAGGAGTACAAAGAACTAATACACGTACAGTTTTACCGGTTCCATGAGGTAAGGTAGCAATACCACGTACCATTTGATTGGCTTTACGCGGATCAACACCTAAACGAACATCTATATCAACAGATGAGTCAAATTTGGCGATAGTAATATCTTTTACCAAAGATGATGCATCCTGTAAGGAATACGCTTTGTTCACCTCAATTTTGGAGAGTGCCACTTTCTGATTTTTTGTTAATCTAGCCACTGTCTTAAACTGATTTGTATAAATTAATTAATTCCAGGGTGCCGTACCTGATACGGTTATCCCCATACTGCGGGCAGTTCCCGCCACCATTTTCATGGCTGATTCTACTGTAAATGCATTCAAATCAACCATTTTATCTTTGGCTATAGTCTCAACCTGGGTCCAGTTTACACTGGCAACCTTTTTACGGTTAGGTTCAGCCGAACCACTCTTTAAACCTGTTGCTTCCAATAACTGGATGGCAACCGGTGGAGTTTTGATGATAAAATCGAATGACTTGTCGACATAAACAGTAATAAGCACAGGTAACACTTTACCAGGTTTATCCTGGGTACGTGCATTGAACTGCTTGCAAAACTCCATAATGTTCACCCCTTTTGCACCCAATGCAGGGCCAATTGGAGGTGATGGATTTGCAGCGCCGCCCTTTACCTGCAGCTTCACCATCGCACCGACTTCTTTTGCCATTTTTATTTATTTAAATTATAACTCAATGTTAGTAAGTGGAAGCTAAGTAACATTTAAGATTTTTAGTGAAGTGGTTGATTGAGTGAGTGGTGAGCGGTCGGCTCTTTATCAATCTGTCAAACACCTTTAATATTATTATTTATTTTGCAATGGAAAAAGTCAACTACTCACGTAATCAACTATTTAACCATTCACAAATTATTCTTTCTCTACCTGCATGTAATTCAATTCGAGCGGCGTACGACGACCGAATATCTTTACCATTACTTTCAATTTTTTCTTTTCCTCATTAACCTCTTCAATCACCCCGCTAAATCCGTTGAAAGGTCCGTCCATCACTTTTACACCCTCACCTACATAATAAGGCACATTCATTGTTTCACCCTGTGCGCTCATTTCGTCAACCTTACCTAAAATACGGTTAACTTCTGCCTGGCGCAAAGGAATAGCATTACCGGCTTTATCACCTAAAAAACCTATAACACTATTTATATTTTTGATGATGTGCTCAATCTCAGCATCAAGAGCCGCTTCCATCAATACATAACCAGGAAAAAAGTTGCGTTCTTTTGCAATTTTCTTTCCATCGCGCATTTGATAGTATTTCTCGGTAGGTATTAATACCTGAGGTACCAAATGTGTAATACCTAAACGATTAATTTCAGCGTCAATATATTGTTTTACCTTTTTTTCCTTGCCGCTAATAGCTCTAACCACATACCATTTTAATTGATCGCTCATCGTTCCGTTATGCTATTAGGTTAGTGAAGTATAAAATTGTTTTAATACAAAATTTATGCTCTGATCCATTATCAAAATCAAAAACGCAATAATAAACGCAGCAACCAATACTAAAATTGAACTGTTTACCAATTCGGTCCACGTTGGCCAGGTAACTTTTTGGGTTAACTCTATGTAAGACTCTTTAATATACTCAGATACTTTAGCCATTTTGTTATTTACTATTTGCACGGGAACAAGGATTCGAACCCTGATCAAAGGTTTTGGAGACCTCTATTCTACCGTTGAACTATTCCCGTTTATTATAACTAAGAAAACATAAGTCCGCTTTTTAACCGGCAGACTTATGTTTCTAATTAACCTTTTTGAAATTCTTATTTCAAAATTTCAGTTACCTGACCAGCACCTACTGTTCTGCCACCTTCACGGATAGCGAAACGTAAGCCTCTTTCCATTGCGATAGCGTTGATCAACTTTACAGTGATGGTAACGTTATCACCTGGCATAACCATTTCTACGCCTTCAGCTAAGGTGATTTCACCTGTAACGTCTGTTGTACGGAAATAGAATTGCGGACGGTATTTATTGAAGAATGGAGTGTGACGACCACCTTCTGCTTTTGATAATACGTAAACTTCTGCTTTGAAATCTGTGTGAGGAGTTACTGAACCTGGTTTGCAAATAACCATACCACGACGGATATCAGTTTTTTCAATACCACGTAATAATAAACCTACGTTGTCACCAGCTTCACCTCTATCAAGAATCTTACGGAACATTTCAACACCAGTTACAGTTGATTTCAAGTTTTCAGCACCCATACCAAGGATGTCAACTTGCTCACCTGAATTGATTACACCACGCTCGATACGACCAGTTGCTACAGTACCACGACCAGTGATCGAGAATACGTCTTCAACAGGCATCAAGAAAGGTAAATCAGTTAAACGTGGAGGAATTGGAATGTGTGCATCAACTGCATCCATTAATTCCATGATTTTTTCAACCCATTTTGGATCAGCGTTTAAGCCACCAAGAGCCGAACCTTGAATTACAGGGATATCATCACCTGGATATTCGTAGAATGATAATAATTCACGGATTTCCATTTCAACTAATTCCAACAATTCCGGATCATCAACCATATCAACTTTATTCATAAACACAACCAATGAAGGCACACCAACCTGGCGAGCTAACAAGATGTGTTCACGTGTTTGAGGCATAGGACCGTCAGTAGCAGCAACAACTATAATTGCACCGTCCATTTGGGCAGCACCAGTAACCATGTTTTTCACATAGTCAGCGTGACCTGGACAGTCAACGTGTGCATAGTGACGTGTAGCAGTTGAATACTCAACGTGTGCTGTATTAATTGTAATACCACGCTCTTTTTCTTCAGGAGCCGAATCGATTGAATCGAAAGAACGAGCTTCTGAGAAACCTTTATCAGCCAATACTTTGGTAATAGCTGCGGTAAGGGTTGTTTTACCGTGGTCAACGTGACCGATTGTACCGATGTTTAAGTGCGGTTTACTGCGGTCAAACTTTTCTTTTGCCATGACTTATATTTAATTATTGTAGGTTAATTTATACTTTAAATTCTTTTATTTCCTAAGTGAGCCAACAATGGGATTTGAACCCATGACCTCTTCCTTACCAAGGAAGTGCTCTACCCCTGAGCTACGTCGGCTAATTTTTAGTTTCCAGTTATTAGTTCCCGGTTAGCAATTAAAAACTTATCTACAAACTGTTCACTGCATACCGCCAACTGTAACTGAGCGGAAGACGAGGTTCGAACTCGCGACCTATAGCTTGGAAGGCTATCGCTCTACCAACTGAGCTACTTCCGCTTTTATTAAGTTAGCAGTTACCGGTAATCAGTTTGCAATAACTGCAAACTAAAAACTGACAACTGCCAACTAATTGGTGGGGGGAGAAGGATTCGAACCTTCGTAGCCGAAGCAACGGATTTACAGTCCGTCCCATTTGACCGCTCTGGTATCCCCCCATTTGTTGATTTCGGTTTCGCAATGTCCAAGATTGAAGCTAAACACTACAATTCCGAAATTAACAGAGCCTCCTATCGGGATCGAACCAATGACCTACTGATTACAAGTCAGTCGCTCTACCAGCTGAGCTAAGGAGGCTTATTTTATCATCTATGGTACTTTTCAAACAAAGTTTGAACAAATACTACAGGCTAATTAATAAGGCTGTATTTTATTTTAAAGAACCAATTCCTTTCGTTATTGCGACTCCGTTGAAGACCTCTCCGAAAGGGATTGCAAATGTACACATTTAAAATCCTCAACAAAATTTATTTAAAAAAAAAATCGACAGGTTTTAAGCCCGTCGATTTCTGAAAATATTTAATGTTTTTCCTACTTAAAATTCGTCGGCTGTTGATAATAAAACAGCTTTTTTAACAGCCTCAGCAGCAATGGTTTTCTTCTGTTTATGTTTTTCAATTTGTTTGCGAAGGCTTTCAATAGCCAGATCGGTAGCCTCTTCAAATGATTTACATTTTTCTTTAGCAAATATCTGGTTACCCGGCAACATCAGCTTAATCTCCGTTATTTTATTGGCTTCGTCTTCCACGTTTTCCAATTTCAAATATACCTCGCCACTAATAATGTGATCATAAAAGGTATCAAGCTTATCAGCTTTCCGCTGGATAAAATCCAATAATTTTCTGTCTGCAGTAAAACGAATAGATTGCACTGTAATTTTCATGATTCCTCCTTTTTATGCCTTTGGATGGGCTTGTTTGTAAATAGACTTTAATCTCTCAACTGAATTGTGCGTATAAATTTGGGTTGCGCTAAGGTTAGCATGGCCCAAAAGTTCTTTAATGGCGTTAAGGTCGGCGCCACGGTTTAATAAGCTTGTTGCAAAGGTGTGCCGCAGCACGTGCGGGCTTTTTTTATCCTGGGTTGATATGTAAGAAAGATACTTTTGCACTATCAAATAAATGAGCTTGCTATATGCGTCTGCTCCTTTATCTGTAACGATCAATGTTAAGGAATTGTTGCTAAAATTTTTATTTTTCTTTAACTCCAGGTATTCGGCCACTAAAAGTTTTAATTCATTATTCACCGGAATAATTCTTTCCTTATTGCGTTTGCCCAAAACCTTAACTGTGCCCTCGTAAATATTGATATCGGTTTCTTTTACACCAAGTAATTCTGACAAGCGCATCCCCGTACCGAAAAGCATTTCCATAACCAGTTTATCGCGCTGTCCATTAAAATCATTACTAAAAACAATGTTATCATCCAGCATTTGTACAAGCCGGGTATCTTCAACTATAACAGGTAAATTTTTAGGGACTTTTGGCGTGGTAATTTTTGATGCAGGGTTAATCTGTATCAGCCCTTCCTGCAACAAAAATTTAAAGTACTTGCGTAAAGTGGCAATTTTGCGGCCGATAGAGCGGGCAAGAATTTGATCGCCCATCATTTGAACCATCCAGTTACGGATATGGTGATGAGTGATTTGCGAAGGGTGAATTATTACAGGCTCGGGAGCAGGTGACTGTTTATCAGGATTATTAAGGAAGTTAAAAAACTGATCGAGGTCAGATTTATAAGCAGAAACGGTATGAGGGGAATACCTTTTTTCGAATTTAATATACCGGATAAATCGCTCTGAAAACATAAAAACTACTTGCACACTCCAAAGTTGAATGTACAAATAGTTTTGATATATTGATAGAAAAACTTAAAATTCTTTTAACTAGAATTAAACAGTTGTTTCTAAGTTCATGTTTTGTTTGTAGATGGCATGTTTTACCACGTGACGACGGGTCACAGATTTCTTTTCAAATGCCTGACGACTGCGAAGCTCTCTTAAAACTCCAGTTTTTTCAAATTTCTTTTTAAAGCGTTTTAATGCTTTATCCAATGATTCTCCGTCTTTTACGTTAATAATGATCATAATTCCAAATACCTCCTTTCAGGGAAGGCAAAGGTAAGTAATTAGTTTTTAATATGAAAGATAATTTTCAAATAGAAATATTGAACCGGTATTTTATTTCAAACATTAGTTAACTTAGGCAAACTTTATCCTTGCAGCCGCGTTATACAGCAATACACATTAAACCGATAAAACATATTCCTGAATTTTACATGACTTCAAATCACTATCCATCAACATCTTATCATCAATATTTAGAAGGTGGGGGTGAAATGGGAAAACTTACCCGGGAATTCGATTGGTCGACAACAGCATTAGGGCATCCTGAAACATGGTCTCAAAGCTTGTTAACAACCATCAATATCATGCTTAACTCTAGGTTCCCGATGTTTATTTGGTGGGGTCCCGATCTGATTCAGTTTTATAATGACGCTTACCGGCCCAGTTTGGGTAACGACGGTAAGCATCCAAAAGCTTTGGGGCAGCGCGGCGCAGATTGCTGGAAAGAAATATGGCCGGTTATTAAGCCTTTAATTGACCAGGTAATATTAACCGGCGAATCAACATGGAGCGAAGATCAGCTGATACCTATTTATCGCAATAAAAAATTAGAAGATGTATACTGGACCTTTAGCTACAGTGCACTAAAGGACGAAACTGGTAAAATAGCCGGTGTTTTAGTTATCTGCAACGAAACAACAAATAAAGTACAGACTTATAACGCCGTTCAGGATGCTAAAAGAGAGCTTGAATTTGCCATTGAAGCGGCAGAGTTAGGCACCTGGGATTTAAACCCGCAAACCAATCATTTTATAGGTAATGACAGGCTAAAATCGTGGTTTGGTTTATCGGCAGAAAACGAAATAGAATTAAACCACGCCATTGACGCTATTATTGACGATGACAAAGAAAGGGTAACTACAGCTATTAATAAAGCATTAGAAAAGGGTTCTGACGGTAATTACAGCGTTATTTACACCATTATAAATTCTAAAGATAATACCAGGCGAATTGTTGAGGCTATTGGCAAAGCGAAGTTTGACGCTGAGGGTATTCCATATCGTTTTAGCGGGATATTACTCGATGTAACCGAAGAATATAAATTACAACAACGCAAAGATGAGTTTATAAGTGTGGCAAGTCACGAACTGAAAACACCCATAACTTCTTTAAGTGCTTCTATGCAGATACTACAGAAGTTAATCAAAACCAACTCTGCGCCCGACAAAATTCCCCTGTTTATTAATAAAGCCAGCAACAATTTAAATAAACTTGTTCATTTACTTGATGATTTGCTTAACGTAACCAAAATTCAACAAGGCCAATTAGGACTAAACAAAACCCTTTTTAACCTTGCCGAATTGGTTGTTGATTGCGCCGAAAACACCAAACTGGTAAGCGACCATGAATTTATTATTAATGCCGATAAAACAATAATGGTTTTTGCCGATTATCGCCGCATTGACCAGGTATTGGTTAACCTGATCAACAATGCCGTAAAGTACTCGCCGCAGGCTAAGAGAATTGAACTATCAGTTTGCAAAGAGAATGACACAGTCAAAGTATCCGTTCGCGATTTTGGCATTGGCATCAATCCTCAAAAACTGCCACATTTGTTCGACCGGTATTACCGGGTAGATACGTTAGGTCATCAGTTTTCAGGTCTCGGGCTGGGCTTGTATATCAGCTCCGAAATTATAAAAAGACATAATGGCAAAATAGGCGTTGACAGCGCCCTTGGCGATGGTAGTGACTTTTGGTTTACTATTCCTGCAAACTAATCATTACCTTAATACTTCCCTGCTGATTACTATCTTTTGAATTTCTGACGTCCCCTCGCCTATGGTGCATAGTTTGGCATCGCGATAGTATTTTTCTACCGGGAAATCTTTAGTGTAACCATATCCACCAAATATCTGTACGGCTTCGGTAGCTGTACGAACGGCTACTTCCGAAGCAAAATATTTAGCCATAGCCGATTGCTTGGTTACCGGCAGGTGTTTATTTTTCAAATCAGCAGCCTGCATTATCAATAGTTCGGCAGCCTCAATTTCGGTTGCCATATCTGCCAGTTTAAATGATATCCCCTGAAAATTACTTATTGGCTGGCCAAATTGCTTACGTTCTTTGGCGTATTTCACCGCCGCTTCAAAAGCTCCTTTGGCTATACCTAATGATAACGCCGCAATAGAGATTCTTCCGCCATCCAAAACCTTCATCGCCTGCTTAAAACCCTCACCAGGTTTACCCAATAGATTTTCTTTGGGTACAAGGCAATTATCAAATATCAGCTCAGTAGTTTCGGAGGCGCGCATGCCGAGTTTATTTTCTTTTTTACCATGAGTAAATCCTGCTGTGCCTTTTTCTATTACCAGGGCCGATATACCATGCGAATCACCTTTCGCCCCAGTCCGCACCATTGCTACAGCCACGTTGCTTGATTTTCCGTGGGTTATCCAGTTTTTTGACCCATTTACAACGTAATAGTCTCCATCCAAAACGGCGGTGGTTTGCATTCCTAAGGCGTCAGAGCCGGTGTTGGCTTCGGTTAGCCCCCATGCCCCTATCCATTCGGCGGTGGCCAGTTTGGGTAACCAACAAAGTTTTTGTTCTTCGTTTCCAAAAGCCAGAATATGCCCTGTGCATAATGAATTATGCGCCGCCACTGATAATCCTATAGATCCGCACACTTTAGCAATCTCGGTTATAACGGTTACGTATTCAAAATAGCCAAATCCCGAGCCACCATATTCCTCCGGTACTACTACACCCATCAGGCCAAGCTCTCCCAATTTTTTAAAAAGCTCGATAGGGAAATACTGCGCTTCATCCCACTCCATCACATGCGGGCGGATATGTTTTTCGGCAAAATCGCGCACCATATGCATTATCATCTGCTGATTATCGCTCATCGAAAAATCAAAGCCGGCAGGTATATCTGTAACTAACGAATCCATGTATTTATAGTTGGTTTATGGCAAAGTAACGTATTAAATAACGCAAAAGTTTCATGCAGAAAACCACCGAAAAAGGACACTTTGGGTATACGGTATGAATTATAGCTTTAGTTGGTTTAACCCTTACTTACCTCGACCTTTTAGACAAAAAATATTTTTAATTATATTACATAATCCCCCCTAGATGAACCTCCCAAAGTCACTATTTACTTTCATTCTTCAGGATTACGCGCCGCCATTCAGGTAATAGCTGTAAATTGCACTTTTTAATTCCCTTTATAAATATGGCAACAGAAGTTAAGTGCCCCAGCTGTGGTTTTGGTTTCCCGATTGAAGAAGTAATGGCCGAAGAGTATAAGAAAGAACTACGGACCAAAATGCAGGAATATACCCAGCAAAAGGAAGAAGAATACCGCAAAAAGGAAAATGACTTTGCCAACAAAGAGCGTCAGCAGCAATTGCTTTTTGAACAGCGCCTGAATGACGAAAAAAAACAATTACAGCAAAATATTGAGCAATCGCTCCGTAAAACCATCGCATCTGATTTTGAGAATCAGCTATTAATATTACAGAGCGCCAAACAGGAATCGGACGAAAAATTAAAAACAGCACGACAGAAAGAGCTGGAGTTTTTGCAGAAGGAGGCGGCTCTTAAGCAAAAGGAAGAAGAATTGGAGCTTTCCATACAACGTCGCATGCAGGAACAACGTAATGAGCTGGCCGAAACCATCCGTAAGCAGGAAGCTGAAAAATTCAATTTGAAGGATACCGACTATCAGCTAAAAGTTAAAGAACTGGAGAAACGATTAGACGATCAGAAAAAACTGACAGAAGAAATGAAACGCAAAGCCGAACAGGGCTCCATGCAGTTACAGGGCGAAGTGCAGGAATTAATTTTAGAGGAGTTGCTGCGTGATAATTTCCCTTTTGATATGATTAGCGAGGTGGGCAAAGGTGTACGCGGTGCCGATTGTGTGCAAACCGTACGCAATCAGTTTGGACAGGAATGCGGTCGGATTATTTATGAGAGCAAGCGCACCAAGGATTTCTCCATGGACTGGATTGATAAGCTGAAAAAAGATATGCGCGCCATTGGCGTGGATGTTGCTGTTATTGTTACCCAATGTTACCCAAAAGGGATGGATTGTTTTGGCGAACGCGACGGTGTGTGGATATGCTCATTCGACGAAGTAAAGGCTGTGTCCTACATTCTGCGCGATGGCATTATTAAACTGGCTAACCTGGCCAAAGCCCAGGATAATAAAGGTGATAAAATGCATCTCCTTTATGACTATCTGATAAGTAATGAATTCTCTGAACAATGGAAAGCCATCCGCGAGGGCTATATGAGCATGCGTATCTCTATACAAAAAGAGCGTGACGCTATGGAAAAACTATGGAAGGCCCGCGAAAAGCAATTGGAAAAGGTTTTATTAAACGCTGCTCATATCAAAGGGTCTATTGAAGGTATAGCGGGTAGTGATATGATTCATTTGAGTTTGGGGGATGAGGATGATACGTTGTTTTTGGAGTAAATTGAATATTTCCTTTTGAAATCATACGTTGTTATTATTTGTATTGACTGATTGGTTCATGCAATCATCGTCCCGCTCAATTGCCGCGGAAGGGCTAGTCCTTTTTGTCTTGATAGGAGACTATATACGTGTTAGACCAGCGGGGTGTATTTTTTTAAAAAATAGCGTAAAACCCGAATATTGAAATGGTGTAATAACCCCATTGTATATATTAAAACTAATTGTAAATTACATTCGTATTAAACTTAAACCGTAAATGAGTGTTACCTTTGCAGCTATGTTAGATAAAGAGTTTAAATATTATATTGATCACCAAGACGAACTCGTAAAAAAATACAATAAGAAGTTCTTAGTTATTAAGAATGAATCTGTTGTTAAAGCTTACGATACGGTTGTTCAAGCTATTTCTGAATCGGATAAAACACTTGGAGCGGGAACATTTTTAGTGCAATATTGTGAGTCGGGTGACACATCTACAACCCAGCATTTTCACTCGAGAGTTACATTTGCTTAATGAGTAAGTCATATCAAGGGTTTAAAAGGGAAAGCCCAATTAATAAAAACTTTGCAACTATAATTACTGAATGTCACATTTCTGAAGCTTTCGATCCCACTATAATACCTCATCCTAAAACGATTCAATATAATGCGCTTTGGGATACAGGAGCGACTAATACTGTAATAACAAAAAAAGTTGCAACCGAATTAAACCTTATCCCTCGTGGCAAAATCACTAGTTTCCACGCTGATGGTCAAACGAATGTTGAAACCTATTACATAAATATACTTCTTCCAAACAATGTAGGGTTCCAATATTTACGGGTGTCTGAGGGAAAGCTTAAGGACTTCGATGTACTTATAGGTATGGATATAATTGCACAGGGTGAGTTTACACTTATCCATGAAAACTATAAGCACGTTTTCGAATTTAAGTTACCTGCCCCGAAAACTATTATTAACGATTCAAACAGTAATAATATTCCAAAAGTTGGGAGGAATGACAAATGTCCATGTGGTAGTGGTAGGAAATATAAACACTGTCACGGGGCTTAAAACAGTATTTAAAGAAAATCTTTCACATCCATATCCAATACATCCGCAATGCTCTTTAAACTAAGTATGTGACAGTTGCGCATACCACGCTCTAAAAACGATAGATTAGACATATCAATCTTTGTAAGATCGGCCATTATATTAATGGGCATTTTTTTTGCTTTGCGGGCTGTCCTGATCTTTTGCCCCATTTCTATAAGGAATATATCCTGTTTCATTTTTTCTTTTTGGGTTTGCCTGTCAATTTTTCGTATTTTAATGTACCCTCACAATTGGCTAAAGCATCGGCAAATCTTTCATCCTGTAAAGCCTTACGGCGATTGTAACGGAATGCAGATTCATCGCAATAGCGTTGTAAATGCTTTGCACTTACCGAATGATGTATGCCGTTAATTTGCTTTTTTAAGATGTTCCAAAATCCCTCAATAGAGTTTGTATGTACCTTTATATCTTCATAACGCACATACTCTTTCTCTCTGTGATTTACTCTCTTATGTGTATAATCCAAATGAAGTTTGTTATAAGCATTATGTTCATCTGTTACCATAATACTATCCTTAGCAACAAATTCTTTAATAGTAGGAATTACGTTATGTGCATCTGTTTTAGCTATAACCTTAGTTTTTACATTGCCACCCCTTTGAACAGCACCTAAGACCATAGCTTTATTACCTGCACCACCTCTTACAGTTCTTTTGCTTGCATGTTTGTTTGATTCAGAGCCACCAACATAACTTTCATCAATTTCTACAATTCCCTCTAACAATTCAGGTGCGGTAACTGTCAGCATTTCTCTAATCCTGTGGTTTAAATGCCATGCGGTTTTTTGAGTTACGCCCAGCCATGCTGCCAATTGTAAACTGCTTATACCTTTAGAATGAACTGATAAAATGTAAGTTGCCAAAAACCATTTGGTTAATGGAATTTTAGTATTTTCATAAATAGTGCCAACGGTAACGCTGAATTTTTTGCGACACTCTTTTTCACGGCATTTAAAAATTCTGTTATTAGTAGCAAACCGGCGAACGTTTGTTGATGCGCAACAAGGGCAAGCTGGAGTATTACCCCACCTTTGAGCTTCTAAATATTCTCTGCACTTATCCTCTGTATTGAAGTGTGCTTGAAAGTCGAATATGTTTTTGAACGTTTTCACTGCCTTATTTTTTGTTAATTAAAGATAGTAAAATTTTGTGTCAATCCAAAATTATCTCAATTAAAATATTACAAATAATTGATAGTCAAATTGTTATAAATTTGTATATTTATGTCAATAAAAACATATATTTGTTAAGCCATGATAAAGTTTTCAATTAAAATCGATGACGAAGACCATACTCTTTCTAAAGAAAATGGTATTCCTATCAATGAAATTGCCCCTTTGCTGGCATCGTTATTTAATGCCATTGATACTGGGAGTGGTGAAAAATTAACATTGGGACAGGTTAGGGGTAATTGTTATGCCCTCGATTTTTACAGCGAGGATGCTGGTTATCTAAATAATTTTACGGCTGTACACAGGAATATACAAGAGATTTCTTTAGAAGACTTAGAGCCCGAACAACAAAAATACGCCTCTAATTTAAAAACTGTATTGGGTAATAAATATTATCTAACCGCTTACGATAGTGAGAGTAAAGAGCTGGCCGTAATAGCTAATATAGAGCCAGCCAGCTTAATTCAATTTTATTATACATCTGACACTATTTATGGTGTGGTATCAGAGCTGGGGAGTGGTAACCGACTTTCAGCTAAGAAAAAACACATCTGCATAGACGGATTTAGTAATAGAATTTCTATTTCCAAAGAACAAGATATAGATTTAAAACAGTATTACGGCTCTCATCAACTTAGAGTTGAGGTTCGGCAAAAAAGATCAATAATAGATGGAAGAATTGTGAGTTGTGAATTAGAAGACTTTGTGATATTGAGCGAAAACAGTTTAACTGAAAACTTGAAAAGTGAAGGATATGTTGATTTTGAACTTATAAAAAACACGCATACAATTGAAGATATACTAAACCGTATCTATGCAATCAAGTAATAAACCCATTAGGGATTGGAAAAAAATATTAATCGATACGAGCATAATATGCTCACTATTTAGGTTTCAGCACCCTAATATAAATAACACAAGCGATGCTTTTGTTTCAAAATTAATCGATTATCTGTCACAATCTAAAGCATCGGACAGGTCTGAAAGAGTTTTTCTAATTACTACCATTACCCTAACTGAATTATTAACGAAGGAACAAGATCAGGATAAAATAAAGCTAATTTCGAGAGTGTTGAATAGTAATAACGTTCGTTTTATAAGTTTTGATACTACAACATCATTGGCGTTTAATCATTTATTGAAGCCATATCTTGACAAAACAAATCTTCATGCAAAGGCCGCTGAAATAGGATTTAAAACAGGGGAATATATGATGGCAAGAGAATGGATAACAAGAGATTATATGATTGCTCTTAATGGCGTCATTAAAGAAGCGGACGCAATATTAACTCTTGATAAGAATACATTTTACCCCGTTATAAAAGATGTGCCAGACGCAAATTGCATATTGACCTACCCAGAATTGTTTAGATTTTCAGAGAGCCATTTTTTCGACTATGATTATGCCAATGTCGATAATTATATAAAAAGAATTTCTTTCAAAACACTCAATCAATTTGACGCTGAAAACCCCAAAAATGCTACGCAGGGGGAGCTTTTCGCTGAAGATTTATCCGACTCGAATACTAAGGCGTTAGATGTCGAAGAAGACCCATTATAATGACTCTTATATGATTGGATAAATAGTTATCCCATTTTTTTATCAAATTGCAATTCAATTGCCGTAATTTTACATTATGTCAGACGAAAAGAACCCCAAAGAAGCAAGCAACATCTTTCATAGCATTATGAAAGCCAGCGTTAGTAAAAAAGCTACAGTGACGGCTGAAAAGATTTGCCTTTATTGTGAGTTACCAATGAAATTGACTGAGCCACCCCTAAAGAATGGGAAAGTTACGGTATCAAAGTACGAATGCCCCAACGGACACACTGTTGATGTTTCTGAAAAAGAATAATTTTTTAGTCCAGATGGTCTAACACGTATATAGTCTCCTCTTGATACAAAAAGGACCAAAAAAATCAAGTCAGCAGAAAGGCTTCTTAGCGCTCGGGGCCTTTGCCCTGCAAATCAGACAAAACCTGGGCTGCAATCTTTTCGCCGTTATAACCTGAAACTCGCAGACCCTTTATGCGAAAATTTGCTATGCCCTGCCATTGCGCTCCCAGCCCTCATTGTTTTGCCAGATTTTGGCCGAAGCTTATCTGCTGACAAAGAATATTTTAATTAATTACAATGCAAAAAGCGTTGGCCAGTCAGAAAAGCGGGCCGGGAGTATAGCCTGCGGGCAGAAGCTTTTTTCTGACTTGACTTTTTGGTTACTTTTGTGTCAAGACAAAAGTAACTAGGCCCTCCGCGGCCATGAGCGGAACGATTTCTGTTCGAAACGGTCAGTCAATCGACGAAACAATGAGCATTTATGAATTTAAGTTTATGCACTTATTTTAAATTTCTTTAAAATTTTCTCCTTAGTCATTCGTCTGCCTGGTATACCTTTGTTTATGTATTCATTTATACTTGCATTTCATTCATTAATCCGCTGGTTTGTGCTGGCAAGTCTGCTTATCTCCATTTTCAGTGCCTATAGAGGCTGGTTCCTGCATAAAAGCTATACTCAAAAGGATAATTTGATAAGAATAATAACGCTGATCATTGCGCATACGCAATTGATTATCGGGTTATGGTTATATTTCATCAGCCCTATAGTCAATTATTTTATGCATAATTTTAAGGATGCGGTGCATAACCGGCAAATCAGGTTTTTTGGGATGGAACATGTTACTATGATGATTACGGCTATCATCCTTATCACTATCGGCGCTGCCAAAGCAAAAAGAGCAGTAACCGATCAGCAAAAGTTTAAGACTACAGCCATCTGGTTTACTATTGGCTTATTGGTTATTTTAAGCTCTGTGCCCTGGTCATTTTCTCCATTGATAAGCAGACCTTTGTTTAGATCATTCTGACTGGCTGAACAACCAAGCGTTTGCCCTATCTACGGGTCAAGCGGTTCTGTTGGGTTAATTTGTCCGGCAACCGGTACAGCATAAAACTCTTGACTATTAGCCGAAATTCGTTTACCTAATTTGTAAGGAACATCTCCCAACTGATCAATACAACGCTGTTTCATACCACTGATGTAGGCGCTTTGCGAGGGATCACTCACCACTAATGCCGGTTTTAACAAAGGGAAATTATATTGCATCAGTAGTCTTGCCCCGTTGCGCATATTAGTAGTAGTGTGCCGAGCGTGCGGTTCCATAATAATGGCACTATCCGGTATTTGCAGACTATCAATCAAAAACTTTTTCATCTCTTCAGCCTCGCAGTACGGTGTTTTGTAGGGATGTACCTTACCACCCGATACCATAATAAAAGGAGCCGAATTGGGTTGATGGTAAACCGCTGCGGCAATGCGGCATCTGTTTTTGCTACCGCTGCTTATAGGTGTGTTGTCTGCCTCGGGGCCTTCACCCGGTATTAGTAATACAGTATAACTGTAATTGGCCCAGCTAATGCCTTTGGCTTTTTGTAACGCGGCTTTGTTTACCGTAAGCTCCATTGGCTCATAATCACCGGCATTATTGCGGCCGTTGACATTTAAAAAGGTAAGAGCAGCCGTCATTGAAGGCATAAAGAACAAGTGTGAATGCCCGGCCGTAGCGATTACCTGCTGCGTTGCCTGTTGCACCACCCTAATATATTGCGGGCTGTGGACATTAAAACTGATAGAATCAATATCGGGATAATTGGGTTTGGCGCCATCTGCATAAACAGCTATCGTATGATTTATATCCAAGGCATCCTGTCTCCATGCACTTATCAGGTAATCAATGGGCTGCATATCATTATACTGACCGTATGCATTACTGGGTATCAGTTCATTGTTTACTAAATCCTGTAACTCGCTGCTGTAATAATACAATTCTATCAGCCTTGCCATGGCTAAATGGACCTGTTTATCATTTAATTTTAGCTGAGCTGTTATACAAGTATAAGCGCTACAGTTTTCAAGGCTTTGTTTTATATTTCTATTTTGCAATTCGGCCAAACTGCTTAAAACAGAATCACCCTCCAACAATCGGCGCACCTTATCATTATGTTGCAGTAATGTTAACAGGTAAAAGTTTTTGGCTTGTACGCTGCCATTACCTACGGGTTGATAACCATTTGTTGGCGACTGTGCCCAAACGGAAATACTGCCAGTTATAATCCATAAAAGTATAAGGAGACGTTTCATTAGTCAGGGTTATTATTCGGTTAATAGTCTGCCAGTACAATCAAGTTCTCCGAAATAGGCTGTAGTCTTTCTTTTCCATTCAAAAAACCCAATCCAACCACAAACGAAAATCCGGCCACTTCGCCACCCATTTCTTTAATCAGCTCGCTGGCAGCCAGTGCAGTACCGCCGGTGGCTAACAGGTCATCATGAATCAAAATATGTTGCCCTGGTTCAAAAGCATCTGTATGTAATTCAATAACAGCGGTACCGTATTCCAGCTTATAGGCTTTTTGTTTAATGGTAAACGGTAATTTTCCGGCTTTACGCACCGGCACAAAAGGCACGCCCAGTTTGGTTGCCAATGTTAATCCAAATAAAAACCCGCGACTTTCAATCCCGGCAACGGCATCTATTTTTATTCCTTTTAATTGTTCCACAAATGCGTCAACAACATCAAGGCATAGTTGAGGGTCTTTTAAAATGGGTGTAATATCTTTAAAGATGATTCCGGGTTTCGGAAAATCAGGAATATCGCGTATGGCGGCTTTTATCTGTTGCTCTATCATTGAAAACTTAAATAAGGCTCAATTTTACGCAAAATTCCGTCATCCAGTATGGCAATATTTTTCATATCGGCTATGGAATTGTAATTACCATGCTGCGTTCGGTATTGCATAATAGCATTTACTTGTTTATAACCCAGGTAAGGGAATATGCGCAGCTGATCAAAAGAAATCTTATTGATATCAATCTTTTTTACTTTTGCCGGGTTTACCGAAACTTCATCTTTAATTCCCGCATACATGATGGAGTCGACGCCATAAATCTCTTTTAGCTGTTCTTTATTATAAAAGCCGCCCAAACGATTGCGGTACCTGATAATACGTACAGCAAATGACGGCCCCACTCCTCTTATCATGGTCATTCGTGCAGAATCTGCGGCATTTAATTCTATAATTTCGCCAGGTTTAGCTTTTTTGGAAGTGTATTCCAACTCCGGGATATTGATATAGGGTTCAAGCCGGGTATAATCATCGGCAGTTATAGCATAAATTTTCTTTACATCTTCTTTTCTATAAAACTTGCCTCCTTTTGCTTCGTAATGTATAATTACATTTGCCTGCCGTTCGCTGAGTCCCAATTGCTTCCATTGTGCTACAGAAAGGCTATTAGGGTTGAAAGGGAACATTACCGGATGCAGCAATTTATCGTCAGAAACCGGCTTATCATCAGCATATCCCTTAACTTGTTCTATCTTGCTAAGCTGTACTATCGCTTTATCAAAATCTTTAAAATTTATTGTATTATCTTTGTGCAACAATTGATAAACATAGGGCGCAGCCAATACCAATGCTATCAACACAACAAGGACTACCATGCCGTTCCATTCCTTTTTGGTTATTGACAGGTAATTTTTTATCCGCGCTTTCATTTATAAGGTTTATCGGCGTTTAAATTAAATAATTTTTCAAGATATTTAACACCCCTTACAAAGGGTTTATTTTTTTATATAGATGAAAGTAATTACCACCGAAGAGTTTGCCAAAGCCACAAAACTGGATAAATTAAAAATGCCAGGGCTGGCCGCTTTATTGATGGAGCTCATGAAAATTAACCAGGTAAACGATTTGTTTGCCCAGGCGCAGCCCAAACAAGGTCCCGATTTTGTAGATGCTATTTTAGAAGGCTGCGGTATTGATATTGAGTTTGACGAACGTGAACTAAAAAACCTGCCTGCCGATGGCGCCTTTATAGCTATTGCAAACCACCCTTACGGCGGTATTGAGGGCATGGTTTTATTGAAAATATTATGCATGGCCAGACCAGATGCAAAACTGATGGCCAACTTTCTGCTGAAAAAAATCCCTAACCTGAGCGATTATTTTGTTGCAGTAAACCCTTTTGAGAATGTTGAACACTCATCGAGCATAAGTGGTTTAAAAAGCACGCTGGAGTTACTGGCAAAAGGAACGCCAATAGGCATTTTCCCTGCCGGGGAAGTTTCAACGTTTAAGCTTGATAAAAAAGAAGTAACCGACCGGATGTGGCACCCGGTGGTAGGTAAAATTATTGCCAAGGCAAAAGTGCCTGTTGTACCTATTTATTTTCATGGCAATAATGGCTTACTGTTTAATCTGCTCAGTTTAATACACCCTGCTTTGCGTACGGCTAAGTTACCATCAGAGTTGTTTAACAAGCATGGCCATACTATTAAGTTGCGGATTGGAAAGCCTATCAATGTTCAGGAAATTCCTGATTATAACAACAGCGCTAAACTGCTGAGCTATTTAAGAGCCCGTACCTATGCTTTAGGAACCGGGCTGGAAGAAGAGAAAAAGATATTCAGACCACGCAATCTGTTTAAAATAAAAAAATCGCCAGAGGCTATAGTTTCCGAAACAAGCACAGCATTGCTGGAGAAAGACATTGAACCCCTACGCGAAGATTACCGCATATGGATTGAAAAGAATTACGAAGTATTTATTGCACCTACTTCATTAATCCCCAACGTAATCCGCGAAATTGGCAGACTGCGTGAGTTAACTTTCCGTGAGATTGGCGAAGGCACAAATAAGGCTACTGACCTTGACGAATACGACATTTACTACAACCATTTATTTATTTGGGATGTGGAAGCTAAAATGCTGGTTGGTGCCTATCGTTTAGGTTTAGGCGATGAGATATTTTACAGCGTTGGCAAAAAAGGGTTTTATGTATCAGAGCTGTTTAAAATAAAAACACAATTTACCCCGGTACTAAAAAAGAGTATTGAACTTGGCCGCTCGTGGATACGTAAAGAATATCAGCAAAAACCTTTGCCATTATTCCTATTATGGAAAGGTATTTTAAAATACCTGATCGATAACCCGCGTTATCGTTATTTAATAGGGCCGGTAAGCATCAGCAACTCTTTCTCTAAATTCTCCAAATCATTAATTGTTGATTACATCAACCGTAATCATTTCGATCATGATATGGCGCAATATGTAAAGCCGCGTAAAAAGTTTAAGGTTGATTTTTCGAGTATTGATACCGATTTACTGATGGCCGGCGAAGATAGTTTTAAAGGGCTGGATAACCTGATATCGGAAGTGGAAACCCGCAGCATGAAGGTACCGGTATTGCTTCGTCAGTATATTGCGCTGAATGCCAAAATCATTTGCTTTAATATCGACCCTAAGTTTGCTGATTGTCTGGATGGTTTCCTGGTGCTCGATTTAGAGAAAGTACCTCAGGATATTTTAGATAAGCTGGGCAAAAATCTATAAAGTTCCGTTAGGCGCCAGGGTGAAATATTGATTCACCACCACGGTATCAACGGGTTGGCCGCTTGCATCATTCTGTACCAGGTAGGCATTTATGAGCCAGGTGTTGTTGCCTGTTTTTTTCCCTCTTATATCGCCATGAACTTGCTTTAGGTTAGCGGGAACATCGCAGCAGGGGCATACAAGACCCACAGTAGCAACCTTGGCTGCAAGAACTTGTACTGAATCTATCTCAAAACTACTGTTACCCATGCTGGTTTTAAAATAAAACGATTGGGTTGAGGTGCAATGGTCGTTAGTAACGCATTTATAAATGAATACTCTTTCTTGTCCGCTGGTAAGCGCATATAGGTTGGTATAATCAACATTTTCATGATAAAAGTAGCTGCATGAACCACCGGGAGGGCAATCGGTAAAAGTGCCGTTAAGTACTATATTATCACCCTTCTTACAGCCAAAAAGTATGCAAATAAGCAAAACAAACGTTGCCGCTTTAATTTTCATACGCCCTTATACGAAAACCCTTACCTTTTGGCTGCAATAAATTGATGTTATTTTAATATTTAAATTCGATGCTCCTGCTACCAAACGCCTTATTTGAATAATTTGTGTTAAGATTATAAAGCAACAGCATTCATTGTTGTCAAATTAAAATACTGATTCACTGCTACGGTGTCAATGGGCGTGCCACTACTATTTCCTATAATTACTGTAGCATTAATCAGCCATGTATTGGTACCTGTCTTTTTTCCTTTTATATCGCCGCCTATCACTTTGGTATTGGCTAACAGATCGCAGCAGGTACATACTTCTCCATAGGCTACAACCTGCCCCGAAGCAATCTGCTGGTCGTTGATTTCAAAATCATTGTTACTTAAGGCTGTTTTAAAATAAACGGAGGTAGATAAATTACAAATCTGGCTATTTACTACGACGTAAGTGAAAACACGGTTTGGCCCTGCCTGAACGCTGGCTGTATTGTTAAAATTAGCATTATCATAATAAATGTATGAACAACTGCTATTTACCGGGCAACTGTTTGATGGCCCGCTGAGTGTGATACTGGATTTATCTTTACTACAGCCCAAAAGTGTAGCAACTAAAATAAACAGGGTTATGGCTTTAGTTTTCATATTAAGCCATACGAAAACAAAGCCAAATATGCTACACCAAATTGATGTTATTTAGTATGTAGACGAATCATTTGCCAACAATATCTTCTTCGTGATTTTTGTTTGTTGGCTCTTAATACTTCAGTTTAAATTTATTCAATATAAAATGGAGCAGCCATATGGGGCCAATGAGTAAAAACTTTATATCATCCAAAAATGACGGCTTTTTGCCTTCAATTTTGTGGCCGATGAACTGTCCGATCCACGAGATTACAAAAATAATGAGGCACACCAGCCATAGTGCAGGGCCGCCGGCTTTTTGAACATTATCCAGCTCCATTATGCCGTAACAAAATGCAAAAATGATGAGCAGCATCAGGTAGGATAAAACAGGGGAAAGCTTATAGTAATAATAAATGCTGAATCCAATTAAAAATGAGGCCCAGTTAAAGAAGCCGTTATACTGCCCTAAAAATTTAATATAAGGAAATGGTATGGCCCAAACCAAACCCAGCAGACTAAAAACAATCAGTGGTACACATATCCAGTGAATTGTTTTATTGGTATGATTCTGATGGCTCTCGGCATATTTATCAAAGTAAATATCAACCGGGCGTTTGTCTGTAGCCGTTGAAGTGGCGTTTTTTTTATTTGAAGGATTACTCACTTTGGGATTTTAAATAAGCCTAAAAATAAAAAAACTTTGTCATTTCGAACGATAGAGAGAAACTATCTCTTGAGCATAGCGAAAAAACTTCCTCAACATACCATGCGAACTTTGCAAGACGTAAAAGATTTCTCCTCGTACCTCGTCGAAATGACAAAGTGTTAATGTTTATCTATTTTGCAAACGCTACAGACCTGGTTTCCCTGATAACGGTAACTTTGATCTGTCCCGGATAGGTCATTTCTGTTTGTATACGGTTTGATATATCAGCTGCCAGTACTTCCGACTGTGCATCAGTTATCTTTTCGCTCTCCACCACTACGCGCAACTCACGACCAGCCTGTATTGCAAATGTTTTTTCAACACCTGGGTATGATAATGCCAGCTCTTCCAGCTCTTTTAAGCGTTTAATGTAGCTTTCAACCACCTCACGGCGTGCGCCTGGCCTTGCGCCTGATATAGCGTCACATACCTGTATAATTGGCGATAACATTGAAGTCATCTCAATTTCGTCGTGGTGAGCGCCAATGGCGTTGCATACTTCGGGATGTTCTTTATATTTCTCGGCCAATTGCATACCTAAAATAGCGTGTGGCAATTCAGGATTATCATCAGGCACTTTACCAATGTCATGTAGCAAACCTGCGCGTTTAGCCAGTTTTACATTCAAACCTAATTCAGCAGCCATGGTGGCGCAGAAATTGGCTACTTCGCGCGAGTGTTGTAACAGGTTTTGCCCGTATGATGAACGGTAACGCATACGGCCAACCATACGGATCAATTCCGGATGCAGACCATTAATACCTAAATCAATTACAGTACGCTCACCTATTTCAACAATTTCTTCTTCAATTTGCTTTTTGGTTTTGGCAACAACCTCTTCAATACGGGCCGGGTGTATACGTCCGTCTGTTACCAGGCGGTGCATGGCTAAACGGGCAATCTCACGCCTAACCGGATCAAAGCCCGAAAGAATAATAGCCTCCGGCGTATCATCCACAATAATCTCAATGCCGGTAGCTGCTTCCAGCGCACGGATATTTCTACCTTCGCGACCAATAATACGACCCTTTATCTCATCATTTTCTATATTGAAAATAGAAACGGTGTTTTCAATAGCACTTTCAGTAGCGGTACGCTGTATGGTTTGAATAACTATCTTTTTGGCCTCTTTGGTTGCAGTAAGCTTGGCTTCGTCAACAATATCTTTTATCTGTACCATTGCCTTACTGCGTGCCTCTTCGCGCAAGGTATCAATCAGTTGATTTTTGGCATCCTCGGCAGATAAGCCTGCGATGGTTTCCAGTTGCTGAACGTGTGAATTTTTCAGTATCTCAACCTCTTCCTGTTTCTTAACCACAATTTCGGTTTGACGCTCAAGATTCTTGCGCACGTTATCAAGCTCAGTCTCCTTGCGGTTCATGTTTTCCAAACGTGAGTTAAGCGATTGCTCTTTTTGCTTTACACCGTTTTCACGTTGATTGATGTTATTGTTTTTTGCATTTATTTCCTGCTCATGCTCAGCCTTCATCTGCAAAAATTTCTCTTTGGCTTCCAGCAATTTGTTCTTTTTCAGGATTTCGGCATTGCCTTCAGCATCCTTTAAAATCTTTTTTACTTTATTTTGAGCCGCTATTTCCTGGTCTTTAAATAGTTTTCTGAGTAAGAAGCGCCCTACAAGCACTCCCGGAAGGCCGCCTATAAGCACGCCTATGATTAAATATAATATTGAATTCATTGTTTATAAATTGGTATATATAAAAAAACCGCAACTAAACTTCTAAGTTTCATGTATTTAAAACCTCATTTCGGATATGGAATCACGGTGTACATTAAACTTTGTTGAGTAATGCATGCCGCTTTGATCCGCTAATATTGAAGCGTTAAGTTTTTAATAGTGAAACTTAAAATTTAACTGCGGTTAAATCTTAATTGCTCTTATTATGTAAAGAACGTTATTGCTTTGAAAAAAAATCTGTTAATAAATAATCCAGCTGGTAAACCTTTTCAGCCACTTCTGTATCTTCAGTTGTAACCTTCATATCCGCCTTTAATGATGATGTTGCATAGTGCAACACGCTCATTGCCAACAAATCCTGTTTATCCCTAACTGCATAATTTTCCTGATATTCCTTTATCCGGTCATTAATCAGTTTGGCTGCCCTTCGTATTATTTCTTCCTCTTCCATGTTTACCTTTAAGGGGTAAACTCTGTCAGCAATATTTATTTTTATAGAGATTTCTCCCATCTGAGCTTTTCACTTTTTGTACTATTTCTTCAACAATACAATGCACTTATCTATTTCCTGCACAAATTCGTTAATTTTTTGCTTTATATCAAGACTTTTTTCATTTGTTTCTGAAAAAGATTTGGCCATCTTCAATGCGCGGAGCTTTTCGTCCAGTTCTTTCGTCTTTTTTTTGCTAGCATCCAGCGCTACTGTAAGTGCTTCACTCTCTAATTTTAACAGGTCGTTTTCCTCTTGCAAAGCTCCGCAAAGCGCTATTAAGTGCTCTGTTCTCTCTACAATGTTATCTAATTGATCTGCTAATGCCATTTGTTTTTGGTTGATTATGTTGGATTGGGTTGATTAAGTTATTGAATTAATAATTGTTATTTATCTTGTAAAGCCTTCCAAACATTTATCATTGGAAATATATTGATAATTTTTCAAAACTTAATCAACAACTCACTTAGTCAACCCAATCAACTACTTTCTTATCTCCGCCCCTGCTTCTTTGCTCAAATTATAAATCAGCTTTTGCATAATGCTGTCGATAGCCTTATCGGTTAAGGTTTTTTCGCTATCCTGCAAAATAAAGCTTAGCGCATATGATTTTTTACCTGCCGGGAGCTTATCGCCCTGGTAAACGTCAAACACACTCACATCCTGCAATAACTTTCTTTCTGTTTTTTGGGCGATCTGTTTCAATTGGCCAAATGTTACAGATTCATCAATCAGCATCGACAAATCTCTTCTTACTGCCGGGTATTTGGATATTTCTTCGTAAACGATTTTGTTCTTCCTAACTGCCGTTAAAATCAGATCGAAATTAAAATCGGCATAAAAAACCTCTTTGTCTACATCAACTTTTTTCAGGGCATCTTTAGCAACAGCACCAAATTTAACCAATTGCTTGTTGTTCTTTTTGTATTGTAAACCGTAGGCAAGCTTTTTACAGGTAGCATCTTCCAATACGGTATCTGTAATATTCAGCTTGGCCAGTAATCCATCAACAATAGCCTTTAGGTTGTAAAAAGAAACCGGTTTGGCTTTTTGATTCCATTGCTCGGGCCTATCGGCACCTGATAAAAAGATGGCGAAGCGTTGTGTTTCCTTGTATTTCTCCTCATCAATCTCATACACTTTACCAAACTCGTACATTTTCAAATCAGCATTGCGGCGGTTTTGGTTATAGGCAACAGCTTCCAGCCCTGAGTATAACAGTGTTTGACGCATTACATCCAGATCGCTGCTTAATGGGTTTAATATCTTAACCGCTTTATCCAGATCAGATGAATAAGCCGATTTGGTTAACGAGTTCGACATGATCTCATTAAAACCATTTGCGGTAAGCAAATCAGAGATCAGGTTCTGTACATTATCCTTCTCGGGCCTGTTTGAATTGTTTAACGACGCCCTTACTTGTGTAGGTATTTCGATGTTGTTGTAACCGTAAATGCGCAATATCTCTTCCACAATATCTACCTCACGGGTAATATCCACACGGTATGGTGGCACTTTTAATGATAAACCTTCACCTGTTTCACCAACAACTTCAATATCCAATGCCTGGATGATAGCTTTCATTTCGCCATGCGGAATCTCTTTGCCAATTAGCCTGTGAATGTTTTTGTAGGTAACCTCAATTTCAAAAGGCGCTACCGGAGCAGGATAATGATCAAAAATTTCGGAAGTGATTTGACCGCCTGCAACTTCTTGAATCAATAATGCAGCGCGTTTCAAGGCAAAAACCGTCATATCCGGATCGGTTCCACGCTCAAACCTGAACGAAGCATCTGTTTTCAAACCGTGACGTTTGGAGGTTTTACGCACCGAAACGGCATTAAAGTAAGCACTCTCTAAAAAGATGGCTTTGGTAGTTTCCTTAACGCCTGATTTTGCTCCACCAAAAACACCTGCTATACACATCGGTTCTTCGGCATCGCTAATCATCAGATCATCAGCAGAGAGTTTACGCTCTACATCATCCAAAGTTTTAAATAAAGTACCTTCTGCTGTATTTTTCACCAGCACCGTGTTGCCTTTTATCGCATCAGCATCAAATGCATGCAAGGGCTGGCCTAAATCATGCAGTACATAATTGGTAACATCCACCACATTATTAATACTGCGGATACCTATTACCGCCAAACGCTCTTTAAGCCATTTAGGCGATTCTTTAACTTCAATACCCGATATGGTTAAGCCTGAATATCGTGGACTTGCCTGCTCGTTCTCCACAACCACCTTAACAGTACGGCTGGTGTTATCAACCTTAAAGGCAGAAACATCAGGCCTTTTAACCGCAATTTTTAAGAATGCAGCTATATCCCTGGCTGTACCTAAATGCGAAGCGGCATCGGCACGGTTAGGGGTTAAGCCTATCTCGTACAGGTAATCGTCGTTTACATTGAAATATTCTTTGGCAGGGGTGCCTACAACAGCATCAGCGGCAAGTACCATAATACCTTCATGACTGCTTCCTAAACCAATTTCGTCTTCGGCGCAAATCATCCCTTCAGATACTTCGCCCCTTATTTTTGATTTATTGATTTTAAATGGCTCACCGGTAAGCGGATGTACGGTTGTACCCACAGTTGCCACTACTACTTTTTGCCCCGCAGCAACGTTTGTAGCACCGCATACTACCTGCAAATCGGTGCCTGTGCCAACATCAACTTTGGTGATATGTAAATGATCAGAATTAGGGTGATCAATGCACTCTTTAACATAACCAATCACCAGTCCTTCTAATCCGCCGGGTATGGTTTGTACTTTCTCCAGACTCTCCACCTCTAAACCGGTACCGGTTAATATTTTGGAAATTTCTTCGGGAGTTTTATCCGTTTCAATAAATTCTTTGAGCCAATTATAAGATATCTTCATTATTGCAGTACGATAATCCGGCAAAGATATAAAGATTTCGGAAGTGGGGTATTGGATTTCGGAAGTCGGATGTTCGATTTCGGAATTTTTTTGAAGTCGGAATGTCGATTGCGGAATCTTTGAATGCGGAAGTCGGAATGCCGATTGCGGAATTTTTAATATTAATGTGTCCGTCCGCTTTCAGGTGCGTTGCACTTTAGGACGGGCGGACAAAACTTTTATGGCGACTGGTTGGTCAATTATTCTTTTTCTTTCTTTGGCTTAGGTGCATCACCCAGGTTTAAGGTGTATGATGATTCTGAGGCATCATAAGCCTGCTTTAATTTATCCGCTTCATCAAAATCAACAGTATCTCCGGGTTCCGGGGCATCTTCCAGGCCGCTGGCATGTATGTCTTTCTGGCTCTGCTGATCGTCGGCTTCTGATTTATCTTCGTCGTCGTAAGGGATTTGATTGTCTGGTATAATCATGGCTTTTTTAGTTGTTTCTTATAACCATAAAATTAAGCACTTTGTTTGGGATATTCACATAGGTCGACAAATCTGATTATCATTTAACATTCAAGCCAAAAATTCCGCATTTGGCATTCCGACTTCCGCAATCAAATAATCCCTTCATCGCCAAAACTCAAATAGCCGTTGTCGCTGATGATTAAATGATCCATTATATTGATGCCTAATATCTTGCCTGCATCCGATAATCGTTTGGTAAGATAAACATCATTCTGACTGGGTTTTAAACTGCCTGAAGGATGATTATGAATAAGGATAATACCGCTTGCCTGGTGCTGTAAAGCCATACCGAATATGATCTTGGGGTCAACCACCGTTTCAGATAATCCGCCTTTGCTTACCAGTTCTTTGGTCAGTACTTTTTGCGATCTGCCGGTTAATATGATCCAGAATTCTTCGTGGTTTAAATCAACCAGGTGACGGCGCATAATGTTATAGGCATCCTTACTGCTGCTGATCACGTCTGTCGGTTTGGTTTCAAAATCGTTTCTTCTGCGACCTATTTCCAATGCGGCTATAATAGAGATTGCTTTGGCTTCGCCGATGCCTTTAAAGTTTGATAGCTCGTTGATGGATGCTTTGCCCAGTTTATTTAAATCATTATCGTAATGATGCAGAATACGTTTGCTCAGCTCAACTGCCGTTTCATCCCTACTGCCCGAGCCTATTAAAATGGCAATCAGCTCAGCATCTGTTAAAGCCCGCCTGCCCTGTGCGCTCAGCTTCTCCCGTGGACGATCCTCTTCTGCCCATGATTTTATGCCGATTTTGGTGTCATACGAATTCATGGGTTTAAGTTAGGAAAAAAATCAAATGTACAAACTCTCTTCTACCCGTCTTTGAGGTACGAAGCAATCTATAAACTATGCAGATAAAGGAGCAAAAAGTTTATTAATGAGGCACAGAAAGAGCATCACGTTTGGCTGACCATCCAGCGTAGAGATTGCTTCGTTCCTCAAAGACGTGCGATAAAGAATTTCTGCGACTACTTCCCTACCACTAACACCTTAAACGTTCCCGGTATAGCTGCCGGTCTGAATTGGCCCGGTTTTTTGGGTACAAATTCTGCTGTTGGCAAATAAACCAAATGGGTTAACTGATCTACGGCGTTGGTACGGGCACCTTTCAAGGTTTTCAAGTTTTGAACAACGGTAAATTTATCGTCTGGTAATTCCTTTATGATGGTTAAAGTACCATCGCCGTTTGATGAGTACACGGTTTTAAGCTTTTTGTCGAAACCGACCGCATCGCACTCGTCGCCAATTGGCAAGCTGGCAACTACTTTGCCGTTGGTAGCATCCATTACAATCAGCAAGCTGTTATCGCAGCCTGCAAACAGACGCATGGTGCTGCGGTCAATAGCCAGGCCCGATGCGCTTTTGCCCGGTGCAATGGGCCAGCTGTTGATCACCTTAAAGGTAGTGGCATCAATTACATCTATCTCGCTTTTTTCGGCATTGTTAACGTATATTTTGCCTTTGCCATCGCTGGTTGCTGTTTCGGGCCAGCCGGTTAGCTGTATGGTGGCTATGGCTTTGTCTGTTACAGGGTCAATAACCGTCATGTTTTTGCTTCGGCCATTGCAGCTGATAATCTTTTTGGAATAGTCATCATACAAAATACCATCTGCAAAAGTACCTGCAGGTACATGGGCCAGTACTTTAAAGGTTGCTAAATCAAATACCAATACACTATTTGCCGATCCGTTGGTGATATAGCCCTTGCCCAAATCATGCACCAGGGCTATACCGTGTACATCTTTATCGGTAGCAATAACGGCTATCGAATCGCCGGTAGTTTTATCCAACACATTAACCTGTGTGCCGTGCGAAAGGTATAAACGGTTGGAGGCCGAATCCACAGTGGTATAGTCATAACCGCCGGCACTATTGATGTGGAAGGTTTTGATGATATGATATTCGGGCTTATTTTGAGCAGATGCAGCTGTAACCAATACGGTAGAAAATATTGCTGCTAAAGTGATGATCTTCTTCATTTTAAATGAGGTTTATTGATTTTGATATCAATATTAAGAATGAATGTTGTGTTTTTTCTGGACGATCTATAAGGGGGTTGAATTTATAGACGAAGGGTGGTTTTGAGGGGATGGAAATACAACTCGTCCTTGCGAAGCAATCTATAAACTATGCAGATAAAGGAGCAGAAAGTTTATAGCGCACAGCAAATACTTTACGTTTGGTTGATTGTCCAACGTAGAGATTGCTTCGTTCCTCCAAGGACGATCGAAAAAGAAGGTGTGTTTACCCCAACAAATTCTTCCAGCTTACCTGGTCGCCTATTATTTTTTGGAGATCAGCGGCATTTACACGTTCCTGTTTCATCGAATCGCGGTAGCGGATGGTTACGGTATTGTCTTCCAGCGTTTGGTGATCAACCGTGATGCAGAAAGGCGTACCAATAGCATCCTGACGACGGTAGCGTTTACCGATAGCATCTTTCTCTTCGTATTGCAGGTTAAAGTCAAGCTTCAGCGTATCCATTATCTCGCGTGCTTTTTCGGGCAATCCGTCTTTCTTAATTAACGGAAAGATAGCTGCCTTTACTGGTGCTAAACAAGGGTGCAGCTTCAATACAGTACGGCTATCCTGTTTTTCTTCGGTGCTCAGGTCCTCTTCTTCAAAGGCGTTGATCATCGTTAGTAAAAACATCCTGTCTAAACCTATCGACGTTTCAATAACGTAAGGGATATAGTTACCGTAAGGTTTTTCGGTTGCCGGGTCTATCTCCGGATCAAAGTATTGCATCTTTTTGCCCGAAAACTTCTGATGCTGACTTAAATCAAAATCGGTACGACTGTGGATGCCTTCAACCTCTTTAAAGCCGAAAGGAAAATCAAATTCAATATCATAAGCAGCATCGGCATAATGGGCCAGCTTGGTATGTTCGTGGTAGCGGTATTTGGCAGCATCGGTACCCAATGCCAGGTGCCATTGCAAGCGGGTTTCTTTCCATTTGTTAAACCACTCTTTTTGCGTGCCGGGGCGAACAAAAAACTGCATTTCCATTTGCTCAAACTCGCGCATACGGATAATAAACTGGCGGGCAATTACCTCATTACGGAACGCTTTACCTATTTGCGCAATACCAAAAGGAATTTTCATCCTGCCCGATTTTTGTACGTTCAAATAGTTTACAAATATACCCTGCGCTGTTTCGGGGCGAAGGTAAACCACATCGGCATCATCGGCCACTGCTCCCATTTGGGTGCTAAACATCAGGTTAAACTGGCGTACATCGGTCCAGTTGCGGGTACCGCTAACCGGGTCGGCTATTTCGTGTTCTACTATCAGTTCTTTTAAACGGGCAAGGTCCTCATTTTTAAGGGCTGTATCCATTTCCAGCTGCAACTCTTCGGCTTTATCGGTTTTGCCGTCTTTATCATAACGGGCAATCTTATCCTCTAATAACTGATCAGCACGGTAGCGTTTTTTGCTGTCCTTGTTATCAATCATCGGATCGCTGAAACCATCAACGTGGCCGCTGGCTTTCCATATTTTAGGGTGCATGAATATGGCCGAATCAATACCAACAATGTTATCATTCATTTGCACCATGGCTTTCCACCAGTAGGTTTTGAGATTATTTTTTAACTCCGAGCCAAATTGCCCGTAATCATAAACAGCACTTAAACCATCATAAATTTCGCTCGACTGGAAAACAAAGCCATATTCTTTAGCGTGTGAGATAACATTTTTAAAAAGTTCGTCGGTTGATTTGCTCATAATGAGGCAAAGATAGTTTTTAACAGGAAAGTGCAAAAGGAGAAGTTTAAAAGACTTGGAGCGGAAAGCAGAGAGCTGAAGGCTGAAAGCTTTACTGGTTGGTTTTTTCCGTCCGTTTGGAGGTACCGGCACTTGCAAACGGACGGACAAAATCACCGAGCGTCATGGCGAGGTACGAAGCCATCTCTACATAGGATAATCAACAACCCGGCATTATTTATTTAACGAAATTTATCTCTATTGATTTACATAGCTTATAGGTTGCTTTCCCGAAACAAGTTCGGGAAAGGCAATTCTTCGCAAGGACGAGGTGCTAATTTTGTCCGTCCGTTTGGATGTACCGGCACTTGTAAACGGACGGACAAGATTTTGTTAGTTAATGGCATATCTATCAGCATAAAAATATTTACGCCTTTCTTATTGCAAATAAATATTCTTTTTGCTAACTTTGTTAGTATAGCAAGCCGCTAAATATATCCCCATTTTCGTCATGCCGTCCGCCAATTGGTGGATCGGCACCCAATAACAACAGCCGTCCTTTACACTTATAAGTAAGTGGGTAAGGGAAGGGTATTTTTATAATTAGCATTATAAATTTGATGATTATCAAAACACAACCTGATTAGATAAATTATCAGCTTTCAAATATTGCTATCTCTCAAAGCATCATTGAAGAATTTAATCTGTTAAATTTTCTCAAACATTCTCCAGCAAAAAATCTCCGCTGATACCCAATTTGTTATGAACCGCTTTCAGAAACATCACATCAGGTTCGCGTTTGCCATTTAATATTTGCGATAGTTTGGATGTACCCAAACCCAGCATTTCAGCAAGTTTGGCTTGTGTCAGATTCATCTCTTTTATTTTATGCTGTACAACTGTACTGATGGTAACAGGCAAAGGCATCACCTTTAAAACAGTATCTTCATATTGCTCCGCCAATACACTCAAATGGGCTAATTCTTCAGCTTCTGATACTGATAGCATACTAAAACTACCACCTTCTGTTGCCTTTGCAATAAACTTCTCTATCAAAACCATTACCTGGTTATATTGCTCTTCGTTTCTTATCTTGTCAATCATCATCTTATCTAAATAGTTGAACAATCAATTTTATCATACTCACTATGGGTGCCAATAAAACGTATAAATAAAGTACGTTTATCAAAAAATATCATGGCTACCAGTCTAAAATCATTTCCTTTAATATTAAACACATATCTGTCATTCCCTACATAATCTACATTGTTAAATACTTTCTTTATATCTGCCAACTGGTTCCAGTCTGCTGCTTTTGCTATACCATACCAGGTATTTAATGATACGGCAGACGTAGGATGCTTTTCGGCAAACGCCAATAATGTTTTTTTGATAAGGATTACCACTAGTCAAATTTAATCCATTATTTCAAAATATAAAATAAAATTCAAAATATAAAATTTATTCCATGTATGGAAATTGGCGTATTTCATTTTTGTCCGTCCGTCCCGGAGTATCGATACTTCCAAACGGACGGACAAAACCTATCATCTGTTAAATGATGTTAAACCTTTTTACTGCTCATTATCAGTTTACTATTTTTGGTTATGCTGATAGTAAAACGGATAAGCTTCCATGTGTTGCTGCTTTGCTTTTGTTTAAATAGTTATGCGCAAACCATAACCGGCATTGTGGTTGATAAAGCCAGCAAGCAACCCATCAACAATGCATTGGTTACCCTGGGCAAGGCAAAAACCTATACCAACCCTTTAGGTATGTTCGAAATACCTGCTGATAATACTGCCGACAGCCTCCGGATTACGCATTTTGCCTATAAACCTGTTACAGTACGTAGTAAAAGTACCGCTGTTTTACATATCGAGATGGAATCTGCGGCAATCAGTTTAGATGCGGTTACCATACACGGAACCCGAAACTTTAAGCAGGACAGCATCAATAACCGGCAGGATTATGCCAAACAGTTTAACTACAGGGCACCCAAATTTACCGATGTATTTTCGACCGATGCCAAGCAACCTGGCGAATTGCTGTCCATCAACCTGCTAACGGTTATTGATGTGTTAACCAAAAAGAGTACGCCTCAATATAAATTCAACAAAACCCTGCTGAGCGACGAGCATGAGGCCTATGTTGACCATAAATTTAACCGTGGCAATGTTGGCCAAATAACCGGATTAAAGGGCGATACTTTATCAACCTTTTTAGTTCAATACCGCCCTACTTATCAACTGGCGCAAAAATATACCGATTACGATATGGAGGTGTATATTAGAAAGTGTTTTGAAAAATTTAAGCAAGCGGGTTTTAATGCATCCAACCCTTTTCATGATGCTGCTAATAAGGATACTGCCCGCGTTAGGTTAAATTGAGTGGGTTTTTTGTTCCCTAAAAGCTTTGGGGTACATGTTGGTGACAACACCAACATGGGCGCGGGGTTTGAAGACTACTATCTATCAAAGCGTGATTGCGAAGAATGGAGCAATCTCTACGAAGGACGGTCAACAGCACGGTATTATTTATTTAACGAAATCCGTCTCCATTGATTTGCATAGTTTATAGATTGCTTCATTCTTCGCAATGACGCTTTGTTAAAATAATCTTGTCCGTCCGTTCTCAGGTGTCGATACTTCCAAACGGACGGACAAAACACTTTCAGTTATGGTTATTATAATTAATTTCGCCCCAAAATACTTATAGCATCAAATGGCAAATCAATTACATCCCAACGCTAATAAATCATCCAACCTGCTCAGGCTATCGGCCCTGTTAACTGTTATTGGCTTTTTTATATTTAGCAACCAGGGGTCATTTGATAAGGAGCTTACCATCCTTTCAATTGTTTTACTTATGGGCGCAGCTTATTTTGTAAGGGCAGGGAATACCTGGATAAGATGGATGATGCTGGCTATGTTGCTGCTCAGCATTGTGGCAACGGCTATTGCATTGCCGGTTTTATTAAAATCAAAGTTGACTAACGCATTTTATTGGTCGCTTTTGCAGCTGGTTGTACAAGCGATAGCGGTGATATTGCTTTTTGTGCCTTATCAGATACCTGTGGAAGAATTGGAAGAGGCGGAGATAGAGGCGGATTAACTACAAAAACGTCATAGCGAGGAACTAAGCCATCTCTACAAAGGACAGTCAACAGCGCAGCATTACGTTATTTAACGAAATCAATCTCTGCCGACTTGCACAGCCTATAGATGGCTTCGTTCCTCGCCATGACGTTGAGCTAAAGTCGCCTACACCCTATTAATTCAACACCGGTTGTACGTTGGTAAGGCTGTAAATCTCGGCCATTAAATCGTCGCTGGGGTTTACTTTGATGTTTTTTGAGGGGAGTTCAACCAGCAGGTTATCGTCTCTATCCTTAATTAAAAAACGGAGGGTACAGTTTTTTACCGGGTATTTTTGGTTGTTTATGTCGATGATTCCCTGTATATTTTCTACCAGCTGGCTGTTCAGATTATTTAAATCCAGGCAAACAGTAAGCGATTTTGTCAGCCTGTCACGCATTTCTGATAGCAGGCTCATGGTTAATATCTTCATATCCCAGTTATCCTTCTGCCTGAATTTTTCTTCAATAATACCTTTCAGGTGCAAAAAATAACCACTTACCAGCAGGTTGCGGAACTTTACATAATCATCGCCAAATAAAGCAAACTCGTACGATTCATTGTAATCCTCCAAAACAAAAGTGCCGAAAGGTTTACCTGTTTTAGTCATTTTATGCTGAACGGTTGATACCAGGCCACCTATGCAAATCTCTCCACGCTTGCGCAGGTTGGCAAAGGCTGTCATAATCTCCTCACCACCCTCGCCCGATCGGGCCTTCTGCATCATCTTGAGATCGCTGATATTGGTATTGCAGTATCTTTCCAGTTCAACGCGGTAATTGTCCAACGGGTGACCGGTTAGGTAGATGCCGATTACTTCTTTTTCGTATTTCAGCTTTTCTATCAGTGCCCATTCTTCCGACTCGGGCATAGCAGGTTCTGGCACATACGATGCTACTCCCCCACCAAATAATGATGATTGGGAGCTGCTTTGTACATTCTGATAGTCGTTGGCATATTTAATCAGGCGTTCTATACCCGTTAATACACCATTTTCTGTTTTGGCAAAAAATTGGGCACGGTTAATACCAAACTCATCAAAGCCGCCTCCATAAACCAAATTCTCGTACGCTTTACGGTTAACGCTGCGGGTATTGCTGCGCTGAGCAAAATCATAAACAGATTTATACGGACCGCGTTCATTGCGCTCCTCAATAATGCTTTCGACAGCTTTATCGCCCACACCCTTAACACCGGTTAGCCCAAAACGCACCTGCCCCTTTTTGTTTACCGCGAAAGACATATCGCTTTCATTAATATCGGGCCCTAAAACCTCCACACCCATACGGCGGCATTCTTCCATAAAGAAGGTGATCTTCTCCATGTTGTTCTGGTTGTTTAAAACCGCTGCCATGTATTCGGATGGGTAATGTGCCTTCAGGTAGGCCGTTTGGTAAGCCACAAAAGCATAACAGGTAGAGTGCGACTTATTGAACGCGTACTGGGCAAAAGCCTTCCAATCGGTCCATATTTTGGTCAGTTTATCTTTAGGGTGACCTTTAGCAGCGGCACCATCCATAAACTGCGATTCCATTTTGTTTAGTACCTCAATTTGCTTTTTACCCATTGCTTTACGCAATACGTCGGCATCACCTTTACTAAAGCCTGCCAGCTTTTGCGATAAAAGCATCACCTGTTCCTGGTACACGGTGATACCATAGGTTTCGCCCAGGTATTCTTCCATATCGGCCAAATCAAAAGTGATCGGTTCGCGGCCATGTTTACGGCTAATAAAGTTGGGTATGTACTCTATCGGTCCCGGGCGGTACAGGGCATTCATGGCAATTAAATCCTCAAACTTATCGGGCTTTAAATCGCGCAGGTACATTTGCATACCATCACTTTCAAACTGAAACGTTCCGTTGGTATCGCCGCGCTGGTAAAGCTCAAACGTTTTCAGGTCATCCAGCGGAATATAATCTATATCGATAGATACACCATGGTTTTGTTTAATCAAACGCAAGGCGTCCTTTAAAATGGTAAGGGTTTTTAGTCCCAAAAAGTCCATCTTAATTACACCTGCATCTTCAATTACACGGCCATCATATTGGGTAACCAGCAGGTCAGAGTCCTTGGCTACGGCAACGGGTACAATATCCGTTAAATCGTAAGGGGCAATAATAATACCTGCTGCGTGTACACCAGTGTTACGTACCGAGCCTTCCAGCTTCTCGGCTTCACGCAATACCTGGCCCTTCAGGTCGTTCCCTTTTAATATTTCTTTTAGCTCCGGAACTTGTTCAATAGCATCTTTTAGGGTGATGCCAAGTGTATCAGGAACGAGTTTTTTAATGGCATTTACGTCAGACAGTGGCATATCCAGTACACGGCCAACATCCTGAATACTGGTGCGGGCAGCCATTGAACCATAGGTAATAATCTGTGCTACCTGGTTCTTGCCGTATTTTTCAACCACATAATCAATCACTTTTTGTCGACCCGCATCGTCAAAATCTGTATCAATATCTGGCATCGACTTACGATCCGGGTTCAAAAACCTTTCGAACAGCAGGTTGTACTTCATTGGGTCGATATTGGTGATCCCGGTACAATACGCTACTACTGATCCGGCAGCAGAACCACGACCAGGACCAATAAACACACCTATATCACGCCCGTGCTTTATAAAATCGGCCACAATTAAAAAGTAACCCGCAAAACCCATGGTACGGATAGTGAAGAGCTCAAAATTAATGCGTTCTTCCACTTCGGGCGAAATATCAATATATCGCTCTTTTGCACCGGTAAAGGTTAAGTGTTTTAAATATTCCCACTGATTGAGTGTATCAGCATCGGGGGTGCTGTGGATCTTAAATTCATCTGGAATAACAAAGTTTGGCAGCAAGATATCGCGCTTCAGCTTCAATACTTCCACCTTGTCTACAATCTCGTTGGTGTTATCTAATGATTCGGGCAGATCATGAAACAGCTTGTCCATTTCGGCCTGCGTTTTAAAATAAAACTGATCATTAGGAAAACCAAATCGATAGCCTTTACCACCTTCTTCATCGGTAGCAATTGGGGTGCTTTGCATATCACCAGTGTTTACGCAAAGCAAAATATCGTGGGCGTTAGAGTCCTGCTGATCCACATAGTGCGAATCGTTTGAGCAGATAACCTTTACATTATATTTTTTAGCAAATTTAAGCAGGACCGCATTAACGGTATTTTGCTCAGGTAGGTTATGGCGCTGTAGCTCGATATAATAATCTTCGCCAAACAGGTCCAACCACCATTTAAACTCAATTTCAGCCTCTTCTTCGGTTCCCCTTAAAATAGCTTGCGGCACTGATGCACCCAAACAACAGGTGGTAGCAATAAGGCCTTTATGGTATTTTAATATCAGCTCCTTATCAATACGCGGCCATTTACTGTAAAGGCCTTCCATGTATCCGGCAGAGCATAACTTCACCAGGTTTTTATAACCCTCGGGGTTTTTAGCCAGCATGAGCTGGTGATAGCGCTTATCTTTTTTCTCTTTGGTAAATTGTTTTTTATGGCGATCATCAACCACATAAAACTCGCAGCCTACAATCGGTTTTACGCCATGTTTACCAGCTTCGGCCACAAACTTAAACACGCCAAACATATTACCATGGTCGGTAATGGCCAAAGCCTTCATGCCATCTGCTGCTGCCTTTTTGTATAGTTTTGATATATCGGCAGCACCGTCGAGCAGTGAAAATTGAGTGTGTACGTGTAAGTGTGAAAAATCCGGCATGACAGCTATAATCCTTTTGTTTGAGAGTAGCAAAGTTACTTTGAATTTCGGATTTGTTGGCGCTAGATTTCGGGTTTGTGGAGAAAAACGCTGAATCTTAATAAGTTATTTTAATTGCAGAAGTAGACTATCAGTGGCGATGCAATCGCCTGACCAGTTTAAGCACTCGTCACAGACGAGCGCAAGGAAAAAAGTCGGAATGTCGATTGCGGAATTGTGGGAGAAAAGTACTGATTATTAATAAGTAAAAAATAAGATTAATAAATACAAATGGGGACAACGTCATTACTTGTCAAGGACGAAGGTCGGGCTATTGTTATCTAAATGAATAAAATTTCCCAAGACACCCAAATATGTTGCCTTACCGGTAACGTAAACCGATACTATCAACAGATTTAACGGTCTGTGCGGGGTATAATGAGGTGTTCCGGCCAAGTATGTATTAAAAGATTGGATACTCGGATTGGTAACAACCAGCAACAATAATATCCCAATAAGCCAATAGTATATCTTTTTCATCAGCATAAAATTAGATAAAAATACTTTTGTTAATGGTTTTTGTAGTTGGTAGGTTTATAAAAACCTTTTAAACCGAATAAATGGATTTTGTCAATGTAGAGATAATACGAATAGCACAATATGATTTTGAAATATTCGACACAAAAGCAAATGAATATTATGAAGACTTGCCAATAATTAAATACGGATTTGAACCTTTTGTAAAGGACTTAAACTATACATTTTACGTCAGTTTCACAGTAACTCAAAGAAAGGAAAATAAAGGCGCAATTATAAGAGTTAAAACTACTTTTAAAATTTTAACATCAGAAGAAATACCTAATCCATTAGATGAAGAAACAATTCGTCTAATGTCAGACTTATTTTATATTTCCTGGGCCCATACTATTGCCTTGTTAAATATTAGATGTTATCAAAGTATTTTTACGGATAATTATTTAAGCAAAAGATCCATTAGAGAGTTTTATGAGTTTTTGAAAGAAAATCATACTCCTTTGGCTTAGAATTATAGATAATTTTACCCCATTTGCCCATTTTACTGATTCCATAACGGATAGGGCTGGTAATCAAATTATCTTATCAGCAACGAAGTAAATCATTTTATCGAGTATAATTTAGTAAGTGGATTTCTTAAACAGGTATGCCCCATGCTCATAAAAAAAGTTTGTCCGCTCGTCCGCAAGAGTCGATACCTGGGGAGCGGACGGACAAACTTTTTATCTTTAATTATCTAATTCCGAAATTGAACTACCAATTGGCGAATCTATTTCGGTTTTTTGAATAAAAAGTCAATGGGTTGGTGAATACTACACCGCTATTTTATCAAAATGACGAATGGCAGAACGATTAACTTTTCTTTCAGCATGCCATAGTTCATAATTATTTTGCAGATTAACCCAAAATTGAGCAGTATTTCCAAAGGCCTCAGAAAGTTTCACAGCCAGTTCAGGACTGATACCTAAATGGCCATTGATAACTGATGACAGGTTGGCTCTTGCCATATTTAACCCTTTGGCAACTTCCGTAATGGTTAAGTTGCGCTCACTGATAAACATTTCCTTTAATATCTCCCCAGGATGAGACGGAGGTAATCCTCTTTTTAACATAATTTCTCCTTTAGTGATAATCTACATAATCAACATCCAAAACATCACCATCTTCAAACCGAAATGTGATTCGATAATTTGCACTTACTTTTATCGACCAAAGATCTTTCATATTACCGGCCAATTTATGAATGCCCGAACCAAGTGCCATAATATCATTTTCAGATGAAACAGCATCAAGGGACGTAAGTATCCGACCTATTTTCGATAGCTGATCATGTGGCAATTTTGCGCCGTTTCCTTCTTCGTAATAAAGTCGAAGACTTTTATGGCGTATTGTTACGATCATATACAAATGTAATGCGTATTACTACGCATTACAAAATTAATTTCTATTTTTATTTCTGGACGACATATCCATCACTTCCTCATTCCGAAATCGACATTCCGACTTCCGCATTAGCACTACTTCGCATTCAAATTAGGCAAGTCGCAATTGCCTTTCAGGTAGCGTTCCAAATACTGGTAGCTTACACTTTGAATAAGGATATAACTTTCCCAGTTATAGGCTGCACCATGTGCTCCCGGTGGATAAATGCGTAAATCAACATCTTTATTGGCATTGGTTAAAGCCGTTAACAACTGCATGGTATTTGATGGATGCACGTTATCATCGCTCATAGAATGGATAAGCAGCAGGTGATCTTTCAAATTAGCGGCATAAGTCATATCTGCACTGTTTTTGTAGCCATTTTCATTGTCGGCTAATGGTGCCATGTAACGCTCGGTATAAATGTCATCATACAAACGCCAGTCGGTAACCGGCGAATTGGCTATACCTACCTTAAATACACCCGGGTGAGTTAACAACGTAAATGTGGTGCTGTAACCACCATAACTGGTACCCATAATGGCCATTTTTGAACCATCAACAAAGGGCAGCTTAGCCAAATAGCCTGCAGTTTCGGCAAAGTCATTACTTTCGTATTTGCCTAATTGCTTGTACACAATCTTCATAAAGGCGCTGCCATAATTGGCAATACCACGGTTGTTTACATTAGCCACAATATAACCGTTTTGCGCCAGCCACTGCTGCCAGGTATCAGCCGAAAAGCTGTTAAATACATCGTGCGACTCGGGACCACCATAAACGGTCATCACTACCGGGTATTTTTTGGTTGGATCGAAGTTGAAGGGCTTAATAATATAACCATCCAGACTGGTGCCATCGGCAGTTTTAAAGTTGAAGAACTCAGGTGCCGAATAAGCATGGGTGTTAATAAAATCACTTACGCCTTTGTTATCTTCCAACGTTTTAAGGATTTTACCTTTGTCATCGTTCAGGGTAACATGCAGCGGTGTGTTTACATTGCTGTACGAGTCCAGGTAATATTTGGTATTAGGCGACATATTGATGTCGTGGAAACCGGCTACGGTTGATAGTTTGGTTTTATCGCTGCCGTCAAACTTAATGGAGTAAAACTGCTGATCCAAACCCGAAGTCTCGGCCGATAGGTAATAGATCTTTTTACTTTCAGGATCGATGCCTGATACTTTGATCATATCCCAGTTGCCTTTGGTTACCTGGTTTATGAGCTTGCCATCGTAGTTATAACGATAAATATGGTAATAGCCCGAACGATCAGACACCCAGAAAAACTCTTTCGATTTCTCAGGGAAGTAGATCATATCGTTTACATTGGTATAAAAATTAAATATGGCCACCCAGGTGCTGTTTTGCTCTTCCATTACTACATGGTGTTCACCCGTTTTTACGTTAAAAAAGTACAATTTAAGGTGATTTTGGGCCCTGTTTAAAGTCATCATGGCCAATACATCAGGGTTGCTGGTCCAGTAAATACGGGGGATATAGAAATCGCCGGTTTCATCGGGAGTAAGCCAAACTTTTTTACCTGATGCCACGTCAATAACGCCAATTTTTACCGTTGGATTGGCATCGCCCACCTGTGGAATAGAGATATGAATATTATCGGGGTGTTGTCCTTCATAATTGGTCATCTGGAAATCGGGAACCTTATGTTCATCAAATTGCCAAAAAGCCATGTATTTACTATCAGGCGACCAATTCCAGGCTTGTTCTTGTCCAAATTCTTCTTCATAAACCCAGTCATAATGCCCGTTAAACACACCATTCTCGCTGGTTGAGTCGCTGGTTAACTGTTGCTCTTTACCTGTGGCAAAATCATAAGCAAACATATTGCCGCCGCGTTCAATACCTACTTTTGAGCCATCGGGCGATAACTCGGCCGTGCGGGCATCCTTAGCCGCCTGTTTCAGCTGCTTGCTTTCCAGATCATAGATATAGTAATCTGATATGCCCGAGCGGCGATAGATCTTTCTTAAATTGGTTTTAAATACGAGGTGTTTAGAATCATGCGACCATTGGAATGATTCGTAATCAAAACTTTTGCTGGTACCGGGGAAGGTTAAGCCTTCGCTTTTAAATATCAACTCCTCTTGCAGGGTTTTAGGATCCAGTGAGTGGATTTGATCATTATCGATGTAAGAATATTTGTTGCCACCGTTGGTCCAGTTAACGCTTTGTGGTCCCTGGTTTCCATACAAACTACGACCAGACCGCAAGGCTTCGGCTAAACTGCCATATTGCTGCTTGCTCTGCGCCATTAAACCCAAAGGCAAAACGATGCCCAATGCGAGCATACCTATTAAACTGCCCCGCACAAATTGATATTTCATAAAAACTAAATTGATTTTTTAAGCTCATAAAGCTAATGGAATTGCTTCAGAGAAGCAAGAACAAAGAATCAAGAGTTAAGAATCGAGAGTCAAGAGTTGGATTCGACTCTACCTTTCTATCTTGGCTCATGATTCTTAGTTCTTGACTCCCAAAAGCTAAGAATCAAAAGTCAGATTCAATTCTACCTTTCTATCTTGGCTCCTGATTCTTAGTTCTTGACTCCAAAAAACTATCTTTGTAAAAATTGCAGTAATGAAAGGAAAGCTACCCAAGGACTCGCACACTATAATGAATGAACTGGTATTACCCAATGATACCAACACACTTAACAATTTAATGGGAGGCCGATTACTGCATTGGATGGATATTGCTGCAGCCATATCGGCACAAAAACATTGCAACCGTATTGTAGTTACTGCTTCTGTTGATAACGTTTCTTTTAAAAACCCTATTAAACTGGGTGATGTAATTACCATTGAGGCAAAAGTATCTCGTGCATTTACAACTTCTGTTGAGGTGAGGCTTGATGTTTGGGCCGAGAATATACCTTCGGGCTCAAAAGTAAAGAGCAATGAGGCCTATTATACCTTTGTGGCGCTTGACCAAAACGGGCGTACTATACCCGTGCCTGAATTGATACCCGAAACTGCAGAAGATATTATTTTGTATGAAGGCGCGTTGCGCCGCAGGCAATTACGCCTTATACTGGGTGGCAAAATGAAGCCAAATGATGCTACTGAATTAAAAGCATTGTTTTTTGAGCACGGGGAATAAAATCTTAAAGATTTCCAGGCCAATATAATGACAACAACGCCCTTAAATTAAAGGCGTTGCTGCTATTTGCTGTTTCAAAACATCCAGAACGGGCTGTGTTACATTGCCAAATAATGACACACCGGAAGCACCGTTTTTTAATGCATATTGTATCCCCTGCCCTATTTCGTCATTGTCTTTAAAGTCAGACAAATACAAACCTGCATATAGCGGGAATGAGCCGGCTAAAAAGTGTACGCCTTCTTTAACAGCATCGCCTATCCAGCTTGGTTTCTCCTTGTAAAAACCATGATAAATCATCGGGCACACACCATCCAAGCGCCAGTTGGTCCAATCCTGCCTTACATTGCGGCGGGCAATCTCCGGCGTTGGGAAAACAGCTGCTGTAATTTGTTTTTTATGCTGATGGGCAATATCCGACAAACTATTTACTATCCTGCTGATATTACCATAACGGAATAAACGCCATGAAAGGCTCGCTTCGGGGTATTGCAGCGAAGAAAGCTCAATGCCATACTGATCTTTAAAATGTGCCTGGCAAACCTCACAGTAGCAGTAATCATATTGGGGCAATTCGCGGGTTTGTTCTATTTTATAATGCTCCCATAGGTTTAAAGGCAAAATTACATCGCAATAACGCACATAATCCAGGTGAATGCCATCGACATAGTCTTTACTTAAAATATCGGTAACCTGTTGCTCCAGATATTGCTGCACTTCGGGCCGCGACGGGCATAACCAGCGATAATAAGTAACGTACGGCGGTTTATCAGCACACGATTCACCGTTTCTGTTTTGGCTGTACCATTCGGGATGTATAGTAATCAATTCGGCACGGTTAAAGGTCCACATCCAGCGGTGAGTCTCCAATCCCTGTGCTTTGGCTGCGCGAAAATGTCTTTCACTATCGGCTTCAAAAAACATCCCGGTAATACCGGCAGCCTTAAAAGAAGCATAACGGGTTTTGAGTTCGTCGTCGGTATCTTTTTGGTTGGGGTTGGTCCACACCCAATTCTTCAACTTTTTGCTTTTTTTCTTTGACGATGGTGCTGCTTCGCTGCTTAAAGGTAATTGCGATGCCACGCCAACCAACAGGCTGGCTTTTAAAAAATCACGTTTATTCATTTGACGAAAATTTTTATCTGCCGATTAGTCCATCCTGATTAATACTCCAGGTTGTGTTATCGGTTTTATCAGTAATAAATGCAATAAACTGATGCGCAGTAGCTTCTATTTGCAAGGTGTTGGTACTGTTACCGATGTTTATTTCACTTTTTAAACCCAACTCTTCAATTGACTTTGCATAACTACCATGCTCCTCTTGCCATTGCTTTTGATGGTAATATATGAGCCATAAATATCGTTTTTGCTGTTCAGAATATGGCAAAGTAAACACTGTATTATTTGTGTTACCCTTACTGAATTGCAGATAACCCCACCGCTCGGGAAAGTGCATGTTGATTACCCCCTGCGGCGACCATACCCAGTTATGCTCGGGCAGACTGCGCCCCGTATTATCTTTTAGTTTAACATATTTACCGTCAACAACTTTGGTATCCCACTCTACCCGTGAAAAATTGATGCGCCAAAAACTGCCATCGCGAGGCACCTGCACATTGTTTCCTATGCTTACAGCCTTAAATGGGATAGCCATTTCAATCGTCCAGCCCTCGTCAATATCCGACGGGTCGTTCATGGTACCCTGTATTTTGACGGCTGATCGCAAACCTTCCGTATTCCAGTTAATCATGGCATTACCATTATTGCGGTAAGGCTTGTTCATAAACAAATCGAAAACAGTATTGAGGGCGTTGTATTCTATCTCAAAATACTGATGAGTAGTATTATTAGGGTTGATGAAAACCTCAAAATCATTATCATAAAAAATAACCGCATCGTGCTGTTTTATAGTGGCCCAAACGCCCGGGTCACTAATCTGAGCGGCTATGTACAGGCAACTATCGCCCCAAAGCATTTTTACTTTAGTTTTTAGTGGGGGATTGGGCTTTAAATCACCCTCGATATCCTTAAAATCGTCGGTCCATTGTGCCTGTTGCCAAACCGCATCATTAATATCACCATCAATAACCGGCGGTGTGCTTACATACTTAACTACATAGCTTTTGGGCGTGGTAAATAGATTTTCGAAAGGTTTAAATTCCTGCTGGGCACTGGCGCTCGAAGCAAAAACCAGAAACAGTAATATTGTACCGATCCCGGTAAAAAGATCAGCTTTTAGTTTTTTATACATTAATTTTTATTTGCTGCCCAATTCAACAATACGATCAAACTCTTCGCGCTTAAGGCCCATTACCGATAGTCGACCCTGCCGAACCAGGCCTATATCTTTAAGGCGTTCGTCGGCTTTTATTTCTTCAAGCGTTACCGGCCTTTTCAAACCCTCAACAGGTGCAATATCAATCACCACCCAGTTAGGATCAGATGTGGTGGGGTCCTGGTAAAATTCTTTTACCACCTTGGCTATGCCTACAACCGCTTTACCCTCATTACTATGGTAAAACAGCACCAGGTCACCTTCCTTCATTTCTCTTAAATTATTACGGGCCTGGTAGTTGCGTACGCCATCCCAAAAAGTACGACCATCCTGGTTAAATTTATCCCAACTATATTTCACAGGTTCCGATTTTACGAGCCAATATTGCATTTGTATCAATTTTAAAAAGATAGGTAAAGATGTTAAAAAGTGGTGATAAAGTGAAAATGTATTTGTGTGGATGTGTGGTGTAGATGGTGTAGATACAATCTACAGGCATAGTGGTTCGAAGTTGGGAAAATCGAACAGCGGGAGAAATCGAAGTTAAGGAAATCGAACAGTGCAGTAAAATTGTAACAATAGTTATAAACGGAATATTTTTTATATTAGCTTAAACTAAATCTTATGGCAAGGAAATCATTGACTCCTACTGAACAAAATGAAAGATCTACTAAAAGCGATTTTAGAAAGAACGTAGAAACTGTTTCGTGGATTGTTGGAATAATTGTGGGGCTCCTGGTTATTTGGCAAACCCTTTCACCGATATTTTTGCCAAAACAAACTCACTCATCGAGAGCGGATTCTGTTAAAACAATTACAAAAGAAAAGGATACTCTTATTAAAGGTCCGCTCATTAAAGGGCCTCCAAAACATCTCCCAAGGGCTAAAGATATAATTGCGACTTTTTATAATCAACCTTTCATTACCAGCGATATACATATAACAAAGGAGGACACCTTAAAGCTCTATAATTTTTTAAAACAACAACCAAAGGGTGTCATTGTAAACATTTGGGTCTCAAATAAATTTTCTGAATCTCAAAGTTATGGCGATGAAATTTTTAATTACATCCATTACTTAAAATACACAAATATTCAAAGAATGGAATTTTCTGGTAATCACCCGATAGACGATCCAAGGTTTTCTGTCAACTTAAACCCCACTACAAATGCCGTTGATATCTATATCGCTGCAATTTCAAACTAAAACAAACTATTAAACAGGGCATTATATCACGAAATAATTATTGCCTAGCGCAGAGTCCCCTCGGAGACCCCTGCCAAGACATACTGATCGCTTTTAAATTTTTGCTGGTTTAAATTTTTCAATTAAAGCTGCATTTGCTCTTTCGTCGTCCAGTCGCCTTGACGTTAAGATGAAAAGGATCCCAAAGAAGCTAAAACAAATCCCATACATTAAGGCCGTAAAACCGCCTATAACCCGTTTTGAGCCTGCATAAGCACAAAATCTGATATAAAAAAGCCAAACAATAAAAAAGAGCATTAAGATAAAGTTTTTTAAATCTACAAATTGTACCGGCAAATGCAATACTTAACAGGCCTCTTTCTAAGGCAAATCAACATGTCCTTGCTTTCTCATAAGTTGTAGCCTATTCTAAACAAAACACCTCGTTTTAACTGCGGCAGCCCCCTATTACCACTCTTTGGCACGGTTTTGCAGCCATGCTTAGTACATCTAACATAAAAACATATCATCATGAGATCAATTCTTTATATCATCGCAGTTATCCTGGTAATTGGATGGGCGATTGGCGTATTTGCCTATTCGGCGGGCGGCATTATACATGCATTATTGGTAATTGCAATAATTGCATTCCTGATTGGCTTAATCAGAAGTCCATCCACTATTTAAATTAATTGTTGTTAAAAACAGAAGGCGGCCCATATAAGCCGCCTTTTATTTTTTATCTGCTACCGCAGTTTTTTCTGCATAATTATCAATAACCATATCATCTATATCGCGCACAATATGCCGTATGGTGGTATCCAATGCATCAACCGCCTGTTCCAATAATTCGATATATTCCGACGGCGCTTCGTAGTTTTCTTCTTTAATTAAATACATTAAACCCATTATAGTAGTTAAAGGCGCACGAAATTCATGTGCCTGTATATGGGCAATTTTTATTAACGAGGCGTTTTGCGCCAATATTTTTTGTTCTTTAAGTTTCCGCTCGGTTACATTACGGATAATGTACGATACACCAATTATTTCGTTATTGGCATCGCGTGCAACATCAAATGATGCCTCCCACCAAATAATCCCCAATTCGTCATAGTCAGTTGACCCTTCAACGGCGCATTTGGTACCTTGTAAGGTTAGCTGATATTTATCTATAAAGGTTGCAACAAACTCCGGATGCAGGTATTTGATAAACTGGTCGCCGGTTTTCATTTCGGTTTTGTGTACCGCCCTGATAAAGTTATAGGCTGTTTTATTAAAGTCGATAACCTCGGCATTTCTGTTCAACAGCACCTGGAAATTTGTTGAGCTTTCAAAAAAAGACCGCAACCGGATATTGGCTTGAATATTAAGGACCTTTTGCTCCTCTAATTCTGCCTGCTTTTTATTAAGCAGCTCGCTCGTCGCCCTTGCTTCTATTATTTTCATTATTTGGTTACCCAATATTTTCAGCACCAATTGCTGATGAGTATCCAACGTGTGTGGTTTTTTATCAAGTACAATAAGTGACCCTATTTTATTTCCATTGGGCGCCAGGATGGGTATACCGGCAAAAAAACGCAAACCCGGACCACCGCTCACTTTAGGGTGATCATAAAATCTCTCGTCTTTCAGCGTATCGGTAACTATAACAACTTCATTCTTATTAACTATGTGGGTGCAAAAACTCAAATGCCTAGGCGATGAAGTAACCGTCATCCCCTTTCCTATTTTTAAGTAAACGGTATCGTTATCTAAAAAAGTTATAACTGCGTAAGGCACATTAGCAACCGCTGCCGCCAGTTCTACTATTTCGATGAGCTCTTTATCGTTCTCGAGACCAAAATGTAAAAAATGTTCAATAGCCTGATGCTTTAGGTCGTCAATCATTTAAATTAATTATGCCTGCAGGGTTAAAAACCATTGTTAACGCACACATTTTAAAAGTGTCATTTTAACAACTTATCCTTTATACGAAAATAAAATCCTTTTAGTTTTTCTTTAATTGCCACATTGCTGCCTTTGATGTAAAGGCCTCGTAAAAGGTTTTTTTTCTTCATCCACTTCATATTAGTTTTCATTTTAAATTTCAATTCATTTATAATCAATAAGTTATAAATTAAATTTAATATTTATAGAACTATGTATTGCATATTACCATAGTAAACATATATATTTGCTAAACAAACAACACATTTTGTTTATTTAGCGACATAAAAACAAAGAATCTTAAACTTAAACAGTGGTAAAATGAAAACAAGCTTTTATTTAACTGCCCTATGCCTGGTAGCGATGGGCACCTTTTTAGTATGGCAAAACCTACCCCAGGTTAACAATCACAACATTGCCATTGCCGTGCACGATGATAACGACAAATACAAATTCACTGCAGTTTTTCCGGATAGAAATACCACCAGTGTGCTGGAATATATTAATGAAAGTATTTCGCCCAATAGTTTGGCCAAAACAGGCAATGATTATTTTGATGTGACGACCACCCTTACAGACCGGACTGAATTTTACGCAAACGAATCGCCGGGGAAACTTAACATCGAGATTGATAAACGGAAAAATTCAAACGCTTCGGTTTACCGCATCAGAAAGATGTGTGACGGCATAAAAGATATGCTCACCAAAAAATAAACAACAAATTGATAAATCATAAATAAAAAACAACATGAAATCTCTTACACTAACCTTTTTAACGTTGATAGCTGCGTGCAGTATCAGTTTTGCCCAATGTGGTAAAAAAGTAACCATTACAACTGCAAATACCGAACATCTTAATGCCGATGGTACTGTGGCGCGAACTGTAGATGAAAAAGCAATAGTTGACATTAACAAAACAGATTTAGCGATCAATGTGAACGACGAGCACAAAATGACCGGTAAAATAAAATCTGATATCTGCAACTGGACAGTTCCGTTTAAGGATGGTAAATGGGTTATTAAAGCAACCATTACTGACGAACAAGGTACCGACAGGGATGTAACCATAACCATTGAAGGTAAAGATGGCAAGGTTACCCTTTTATTTGAAACAGACGGTATGCCCGACGACAGGCTAAGAGTGACAGTAGTTAAATTTGAAGAAGCAGCTTAACGAGCTTTGCTGCGGTTGGTATGCCCTTATTAAACACCAGGTAATACCAGCCGCGGCTTAAACCGGATGGTAAACTCAGTGCCCTCATTCAGCTTGCTTTTTACTTTGATGGAGCCTCCAAGTGCTTCAACCTGAGTTTTTACCATAAACAGGCCCATACCTTTGCCTTCGGTAGTGGTGTCAAACCGTTTGTAAAGGCCAAAGAGGTGTTCGCCATTTTTTTCCAGGTCGATGCCTTTGCCGTTATCGGTAAAACAGATCTCCATTTCTCCGTCCACCAGCTTACTTCTAATAGTAATAACCGGCGGAACATCAGTGCGGTAATATTTTACACTGTTTAAGGACAGATTATAAAATATGCTGTAGATATAGCTGCGAATACTAAAAATGGACTCAATTTCAGTAAACGAGCATTTGAATTGTACATTTTTGGTAACCAGCGTATTATAGATACTTGTTTTTATGGAGTTTATAACGTCATCAAAATAAATGGTTTCTTTTTTCTCGTTAACGGCTCCCCTGGCTTGTAGTATGCTATTTAAATCCTGAATAATAACATCAATATTACTTATAGAGCGTGAAACCCGTTCCACTATCTCGCTCCTTACTTCCTGGTCAAAGTCGTGCTCTTTAAGCATATCGGCAAGGCCCATTATATTGGCAACAGGCGCCCGCAAGTTGTGCGAAATGATATAGGTAAATTGTTCCAGGTCGTTATTGTGCTGTATTAAATCAGCGGTAATGCGTTCCCGCTCAAGGGCGGCACTTTTTGCTTCAGTTATATCTTTATTGGCTAAAATAAAGCCCCAGTTTTTACCTTCGTTATTTTTTACGTTAAGCCAGCGTACATTATGCCATTGAACAAAGCCGTCGCTTTTTGTATAGCTTAGTTCATAATTAATCATTTCGCCGGCCGCAACTTTTTTCAGCGTTTCTGTTATAAATAGCCACCTTTCGGGCGTAAAATAATCCTGTATGGCTTTGTTAACCTCCAGCGTCTGGTTATTATGGCTTTCCGAATATTTTTGAGCCAGGGCATTAAACGAAACTATCTTCAGTTCCAAATCAAACAATATGTAAGCGGTATCGGTGTTCTCAAATATGGTGCGCAAATTGGCTTCCGATATTTTGAGCGCCTCTTCACTAGCCATTCGCTGCGTTATATCAATAACCATTGCCAGCGCACCTTTGTACTGGCCTTCGTCATCGAGAATAGGGTTTGCAGATATGTTTGCCCAAAAATCGTCTCCGTTTTTTCTTTTATACCTGATGTTAAGATTCTCCTGTGCTCCTTTTCTTCTCCGCTCCATGCACGCTATCAAAAATTCCTTTTCCTCAGCATCAACAAAATCAAACAGCTCTTTGCCAATCATTTCGGCAGGGGTATAACCCAGCAGATCGGCCATTTTTTGGTTTACAAAATTTGTTTTATTGTTAACGTCAATTGTCCAAATGCCCTCCTGGGCGTTTTCAACAATCTGCCTATACCTGGCATCCGTTTCCAGCTGCGCTTCTTCGTTTTGCTTGCGCAGCGTTATATCTCTTGTAATGCCATCAACCCTAACCAGCGTACCTGATTCGTTTAAACCGGGAATGATCTTTTTTTCAACCCACCTAACACTGCCATTTTTATGGATAATTCTATAAGCGTTATTTACCGGTTCGCCACGTCTTAATATTTCGTCTTCATTGCTGGCCAGGTGCTTGTCGTCGGGGTGAATCAGTTCAAACCAAAGTTTGTTGTTTATCAAAAAATCAATTGGCTTATAACCATACAAATTCTCGCAAGCGTCTGAAATCTGAATGAGGGTTGAGTTGGTCATATCAACAGAAAAAAAAACCTCGTCCATAGCATTAAAAAATGCTATCAACTCAGGATGCGCATCTTCTACTTTATTGATATTGTTTTCTTCTGATGAGCGAAATAGCATTTATAATGTTTTAGTTATCAGATTTAAAGCACCAAACAAAAGCTTTTTTTACACAAATACAAGGAAAAAAAGAAATAAACAGCCCCAGCACCTTTTTGAGTCAAAATAATGACGCTTAGTGCAATATCTTAAACACCAGCTCCCTCATTAAACCCCCATGATCGGTTGTTGAATCAACACCTTTACTTTTTAAATCGTACTCGCGCAGGTAGCTTATAATCTGCATAGTTTTACCATAATTATAGCTACGTGCTGCCTGCTCATAATCCTTTACAAAAAAAGGACTGATACCCAATTCGCGGGCAAGGTTTTGTTGCGATTTATCTCTCACATAATGATAAACAAGCACCTTGCTAAAAAAATTATTCAAATTACCTAAAACCAATACAATGGGATTAGCCTTGGGGTTTGCCTCAAAATAATTAATAATCTGATTGGCTTTAAAAGCATCTTTTTTGCTCAAAGCCGTTTGTAATTCAAAAACATTGTACTCCTTGCTGATGCCAATATTATCGTGAATATGCTTAAGCGTAATTTCCTGCCCGGCAGCAACATTCAGCATTAGTTTTTCCAGCTCATTGGCAATTTTAGATAGATCGTTACCCAAATACTCAGATAACATCAAGCTGGCCTGCTGGTTTATTTTGTAACCTTTTTCGGCTATAAAGCCTTCAATCCAGGCAGGTATTTTATTGTCATACAAAGCGGCCGATTCAAAAATCACACCGTTTTTCTCAATGGCTTTGTAGGTTTTCTTTCGCTTATCAAATTTGCCGTATTTATAGCAAAACACCAGTATAGTGCTGGGCAAAGGGCTCTCTAAATAACTTAATAAAGGGTTTATTCCTTTTTTGTCGGCATCATCACTACCCCATTTCATATCCTGGGCTTCTTTTACCAGCACAACCTGGTAATCCGCCATCATGGGGTAACGTTTCGCCGCATTAAGCACCGTCATAATATCGGTATCCTTGCCATACAGAACGGTTTGGTTAAACCCTTTTTCGGCATCCGACAATAATTTATGCTCTACAAAATTGCTCACCAGATCAATAAAATAGGGTTCGTCCCCGTGTAATAGGTACAGGGGTTTGTATTTTCTATTCTTAAGGTCTTTGAGTATATCCGTAGCAGTCATTTCAGGCTGCAAATTACAGATTTATTGTGAATGCCGAGTGGCGAATTATTTACATTCGATATATCAGTGAGGCATTAAAACCATCAACAGCGCATTAGGATTACAAGCTTAAAATAGCCATTTTCGCAGATGGAATTGCTGCAACCGCTTCATTTACCGCCTTACCCGTTTAAAATAAGCGATCAAAATGGTCAGCTGTTTATATTTGATGTGATAAGAAAAAAGAATATTGTTCTTACGCCTGAAGAATGGGTGCGCCAGCATTTTGTTCAGTATTTAATTCAGCATAAAAAGTATCCTAAATCACTTATAAAAATAGAAGGCGGGCATAAGCTATATGGCCGCCCCAACAGATCTGATATTATTGTTTTTAATACAGCAGGCGAGAAAATTTTGCTTGTGGAGTGTAAAGCACCTTCGGTAAGTATTGACCAAAAAACGTTCGACCAGATAGCCCGGTATAATATGGTGCATAAGGTAAATCTACTGGCGGTTACCAACGGGCTTCAACATTTTTATTGCAGCGTTGACTTTAACGCCGGCAATTATCAATTTATTGAAGAATTGCCTGATTACAAATAATTGCATTATTGAGGTACCGCAGTAACCAGGCTCTGAATTTTTTCCATCAACTCTTCGGGCTTAAATGGTTTGGAAACGTAATCATTCATACCGGCATTTAAAACCTGTTCTTTGATGTCGTTTAATGCTGCGGCGGTAAGTGCAATGATAGGTATACCTGCCTTTTTTGAATCGGGTAGCTTGCGTATTTCTTTGGCTGCGTCAAAACCATTCATTACCGGCATTTGAAGGTCCATTAAAATAAGATCGAAATTACCGTACTGCAAAACCTCTATGGCCCGCTCGCCGTTTTCGGCTATAGTTGGGATAATGTTCCACTTTGATAATAATTTCTTCATCAGTAAAACATTCACCGGGTTATCTTCGGCAATAAGAAGCTTTAAGGAACTAAGCAGTTCATTACCCGGATATAACAGACTTTTATCTGCCGTATATCGTACCCGTTCTGTTGATACTGCAAACTCCATGTTGAATGAAAACTCAGATCCTTCTCCAATCTTACTGCTTACATTCATATGCAGGCCCTGTAGTTCCAACAGTCGTTTAACAATAGCCAAACCTAAACCTGTACCTCCGTATTGGCGGGTGGTAGTAATTGATTCTTGTGTAAATGGTTCAAAGATGCTCTCCAGGTTATTCTTCTCTATGCCGATGCCGGTATCTTTAACTATAAAGCTTATAATAATTGAGTTATGTTTATCCTCGTAAAGAAATGCTTTTACCCAGATGTTGCCCTGCGGCGTAAATTTAATGGCATTACTGATCAGGTTGAACAGTATTTGGCTTACCCGTGTCGGGTCACCAAAAAGTATTTTGTTTTGCAGCAGCGGATCAATTTTCAGCGCGAAGTTTAAACCCTTTTGTTGTGCTTTTAATATTTCAGCTCCGCAAATATTTTGCAATAAATCAACCAGGTTGAACTTCAAATTTTCGAAAATAACCTTTCCCGATTCTATCTTGTTAAAATCGAGCACATCGTTTACGATGGATAAAAGATTGTTTGCCGAAAACTTTAACACGTTCAGATTTTCCTGCTGATCGGGCCTGGGATTGGCCATCATCATGAGGTTGCTCATACCAATAATAGCATTCAACGGCGTTCGGATTTCATGCGACATAGTGGATAGAAACTCCGATTTTATCTGTGATGATTTTTCGGCTTTATCAATGGCTACCTCTAATTGCCCATTCAACCTCTGCTGCTCATCGCCGGTTTCCTTCAGCTGTTTTATATTGTTAAAAAATGCGCTGTAAAAATGGCTATGTATATAAATAATGATAATAAAATTGGCAAAAATACCTATGATAATAGTCGACTGATCGACCTTTTCGGGGCGTAGGGCTATAAAATAATTGGAGTTATATTCCAATACCATAAACGCAAGCACCGGGATCAAATTAAGCAGCGAATAAAACAATCCCCAGCTTTGGCCCAGCATATAAAAGCTAAAAAGTATAATGAGCAGGATGATCTGTATTGTAATTATATCAACAGTTTGCAGAGCAATAAATACGTTATTTAAATTGATGAGTGTTGCAATTACAAGCAACGCATGAGATATTTGACGCCAGTGTGGCCGATAGGTTAAATACTTAAACAGAACAACTACCGAGAAAAATAAAATAGCTGCTGTGATGGATAATAAAACCTGGTGCTGAAAGTAAACGCTGACAAACAAACCTGCAACAGCAACGGCTACAATCCAAAAGCCATAATATAAAAGGCGTATTTTTGCCTGATCAAGTATTGATTGATTTTTTGAAAGAATTTTATTGATTGAAAAATTAAAAAAATTGACTTCCCTGCTCATTAAGGTTGTGGCTTAACAGTTAAAATTGAATATTAAAATTTGCAATAACAAGTAAGGGCGGATAATTGAATGCCCGCCCATCAATAATTTATCACAAATTTATATACAATTAGCAAGCCAAAGCTGAAAGGCTTTCTTCTAAGGTTTTCAACTTAGCTTCAGCATCAGCTTTTTTCTTCAATTCTATTTCAATAACATCAGGCTTGGCATTTGCCATAAATTTCTCATTCCCTAATTTTGAGTTAACCGACTTTAGGAAACCTAACAAGTATTCCTTCTCCTTTTGCAGCCTTTCGCACTCTGCCTGTGGATCGATAGATTCATTTAGCGGGATATAAAACTCATCGGTTGTAACCATAAAACTCACGGCACCAGCTACTTTATCTTTTGCGGTTTGCAAGCTGCCAATATTACCCAGCTTTTTAATAATCTGTTCGTAATTGTTATAGTTAACAGATGGGTTTTCTTTTACCGAAAGTTCCAGTTTTTCTTTTGGCGAAATCTGTTTATTATTACGAACGTTCCTTATTTGGGTGATAATTTGCTTTACAATTTCAACCTCGGTAAGTAGCTGGGTATTAATTTGCCCATTGCTTGGTAATAGCGCAACGATGCAGCAATCATCTGCTGACCGTTCGCCAAAAAGCTCATCATGCCATAACTCTTCAGTTATAAAAGGCATAAACGGATGTAATATTTTTAAGATATTCTCAAAAAAAGCAATGGTTGAGTTAAGTGTTTCCCTGTCGATAGGGTGCTCATACACAGGCTTTATCATCTCCAGATACCATGCGCAAAAGTCATCCCATACCAGCTTATAAGTGGTCATCAAAGCTTCTGAAATACGATATTGGGCAAAGTTGCTTTCAATTTCAATCAGCGCCTCGTTAAACCTGCTTTCAAACCATTTAATAGATGTCTCATTGGTATTGGCAAGTTGATCGTCAACTTCCCAGCCTTTTACCAGCCTGAAAGCATTCCATACCTTATTGAAAAAGTTACGTCCCCACTCGCAATGGCTTTCATCAAACATCAAATCGTTTCCGGCCGGCGAACTACGCAACATTCCTACCCTAACGCCATCGGCGCCATATTTATCTATCAGGTCAAGCGGATCGGGCGAATTACCTAAAGATTTGGACATTTTGCGGCCAATTTTATCGCGTACTATGCCGGTCAGGTAAACGTTTTTGAAAGGAACTTCGCCTCTAAACTCATGCCCGGCCATAATCATCCTGGCTACCCAGAAAAACAAAATCTCGGGTGCAGTAACCAAATCATTGGTTGGATAGTAATAATTAATATCAGCATTGTTAGGATCCTTGAAACCATCAAATACCGATATCGGCCACAGCCAAGAAGAAAACCAGGTGTCCAATACATCTTCATCCTGCCTTAATTCTTCGGCCTTAACCTGCGGAAGTATAGCTTTAGCGGCCTCAAAAGCTTCCTCTAAAGTTTTAGCTATAACAAACTGTCCGTTTGGTAAATACCAGGCAGGTATACGCTGGCCCCACCACAACTGGCGACTAATACACCAATCTTTCACATTTTCCATCCAATACTTGTAGGTATTAATGAATTTGTCGGGAATGAGCTTAATATCGCCTTTTAAAACATAATCAAGCGCTGGTTTAGCCATATCCTCCATCTTGCAAAACCATTGCATGGATAGTTTGGGCTCAATAACAGCATCAGTACGTTCTGAAAAACCTATTTGTGATTTGTAGTCCTCTACTTTATCTAAATAACCATCTGTTTCCAGCAATACCGCTATTTTTTTACGGGCTGCAAAACGATCCTCGCCTATTAATATCTGCGCGTTTTCGTTTAATGTTCCGTCATCGTTTAAAATATCAATAACCGGCAGGTTATGTTTCTGGCCAAGCTCATAATCATTTAAATCATGTGCCGGGGTAACTTTCAAGCAACCGGTACCAAAATCCATGGTTACGTATTCATCCAATATAACCGGTATTTCGCGGTTAATTAGTGGTATTAAAACCGTTTTGCCATGCAGGTGCAGGTATCTTTCGTCATTTGGATTAACGCAAATAGCAGCATCGGCCATAATGGTTTCCGGACGCGTGGTAGCAACGGTAAGATACCCCGAACCGTCGTTAATATTATATCGGATATAATAAAGCTTCTGATTAACTTCCTTACGGATAACTTCCTCATCAGACACCGCAGTTTTTCCCTGCGGATCCCAGTTTACCATGCGTACGCCGCGGTAGATCTGGCCTTTTTTGTACAGATGGATAAAGGTATCTATTACCGCTTCAGACAAATCATCTTCCATGGTGAAACGGGTACGATCCCAATCGCATGAAGCGCCTAGTTTTTTTAGCTGCTCGAGGATAATGCCACCGTATTTTTCTTTCCACTCCCAGGCGTAGCTTAAAAATTCGGTACGGGTTAAATCTTTTTTGCTGATACCGCGCTCTTTAAGCATGGCTACCACTTTTGCTTCGGTAGCAATACTGGCATGATCTGTTCCGGGTACCCAGCAGGCGTTTTTACCTTTCATACGGGCACGACGGATCAGCACATCCTGAATAGTATTGTTCAACATATGGCCCATGTGCAAAACACCGGTGACGTTTGGCGGCGGAATAACTATTGTATAAGGTTCGCGCTCATCAGGCACTGATTTAAAAAAGTTATGCTCTAACCAGTAACTGTACCACTTTTCTTCGGTCTCTTTGGGCAAATATGTTTTAGAAATACTCATAATGTGCAAAAATACAATTTGTCGGCGGTTCTGTAATAATGGTTCATTGCTTTTTTTGTTGATGGTTCATAGTTAATGGATCATGGTTCATAGATGATAGTTCTTGGGTTTTGCTTCCAAACCCGCGGTTCTTGACTCTTGCTTCTTAACTCTTGATTCTTAGATTTTCCCCACAATATTTTTACAATGAAAAGGTTAATGCCAGCAACGTGCCTTTTGGATGCTTGAGGCAATTTATTAACTTTAAGTTTTTACAAAAAACATGAAACTGAAACTGACCAAACTAACTACTTTAATGCTGATAGGCCTTGTAGGCTTATCGGTTAACGCTTTTGCTGTCGGCGGCGGCAAAAAAAGCAAAGGGAAAAGCAAAACAAAAAGTGCAGCTATCCCTCCTAAAAAATTTATTGATCCTGCTAATATGGATCTGACGGTTAAACCTGGCGACAATTTTTTTGAATATGCCAATGGTAGCTGGATAAAACAAAATGCCATACCTGCAAAAGAAACCCGTTGGGGAAGCTTTAACATTTTGCATCAGGAAAATACCGATCGCCTATTAGGCATACTAAAAGAAGTAAGCAAAACCACACATCCGGCAGGCAGCCTTGAACAACGCGTAGGCGATTTATATGCCAGCGGAATGGATAGCGTTGCTATTGAGAAATTGGGTTATGATCCTATTAAGGCTGATTTAGCTCGTATTGATAAAATAACTGACCTTAACGGTGTGGTTGGTGAGGCTGTGTATGAACGCGTAAATGGCGAAGCGAGTCCATTATTTGGTTTTGGTGTTAGCCAGGATGAAAAACATGTAACCAAACATGTTGCCGGTATAAACCAGGGTGGTACTACCCTGCCCGATCGCGATTATTATTTAAAAAGCGACGCCCGTACTAAAAAGATTCAGGAAGCTTATAAACAATATATTATTGCACTTTTTACATTAACAGGCAGCAGTGCCGACGATGCCGCTAAAAACGCAGCAACCATATTTGCTATTGAAGCTACTTTGGCTAAAGCACAACTAAGTCGTGTTGCTATGCGCGATCCGAATGTTACCTATAACAAATTTGCTGTTGCCGACTTTGCCAAAACAACTCCTCACCTAAACTGGGTGGAGCTGTTACCGCAGATGAAAGTTGCCGGTCAGGATACCCTGAACGTTGGGCAACCTGCATTTTTCAAAACGGAAGATACTTTATTGGCTGCAACGCCGATAAATGACTGGAAAGTGTATTTGAAATGGAATGTTTTAAAAGGCTCTTCATCGGCTTTAAGCAGTTCTTTTGTGGCGGCTAACTTTGTTTTCACAAGCGCATTAAGCGGGCAAAAAGTACAAACGCCGCGTGATGAGCGCATGTCGGGTCTGGTTGATGGCGGCATTGGCGAATTATTGGGTCAGCTATATGTAGCTAAATATTTTACTCCGGCTGCCAAACAATACATGGTTGACCTGGTAAATAATCTTAAAGTTACTTTAGGCGAGCGCATTCAAAACCTGGCCTGGATGAGTGACGCTACCAAAGCACGCGCCCTTAAAAAATTAAATGCATTTACGGTAAAAATTGGTTACCCAGACAAATGGCAATTATATGAAGGCTTAACCATTAGCCGCACTGACTACCTTGGTAACGTGAGAGTGCTTTCGGTTTGGAGATATAACTATGGCGTTAGCCAGATTGATAAACCGGTTGATAAAACCCGCTGGGGCATGTCGCCGCCAACGGTAAATGCTTATTATAACCCGGTAAATAATGAGATCGTGTTCCCGGCTGGTATTTTACAGTTCCCATTCTTTGATTTTGGGGCCGATGACGCGGTAAATTATGGTGGTATTGGTGCCGTTATTGGTCACGAAATGACTCACGGCTTTGACGACGAAGGTCGGCAGTATGATGCTGACGGAACTTTACGCGACTGGTGGACCAAGGATGATGCAGATAAATTTAAAATCCGTGCCGACCAGGTTGTTGCACAATACAATGGCTTTACAGTATTAGATACTTTACACGTAAACGGCAAATTAACCCTGGGCGAAAACCTTGCTGATTTAGGCGGATTAAATGTGGCTTACGCTGCCTTTAAGAAAACCAAAGAAGGCCAATCAACTAAAAAGATTGATGGATTTACGCCTGATCAGCGTTTCTTCCTTTCATGGGCACAAGTTTGGAGAGGTTCACAACGTCCGGAAGCTGCTGCTCAAAGGATTTTGGTTGATCCGCACTCGCCTGAGCAATATCGTACCAATGCACCGTTAACTAATATTGATGCCTGGTATACCGCGTTTGATATTAAACCTGGTGATAAGATGTACAAGAAACCAGAGGATAGAACGAAGGTTTGGTAAAAGAAATCTGAGAGCTTACAGAAACTTACGAAGTTTTAAAAACTTCGTAAGTTTTTTTTGAGGGGTTATTTTAAAATATTGCCTCTGCTATTTTTTTAGTTGGCCCTGCGTTACTCATGGTGTAAAAATGCAGTACAGGCGCGCCAAATTTTATCAGCTCTTTACATTGGTTTATCGTCCACTCAATACCCACCTCCCTCACTTCTTTTTCTGATTTACAGCTGTGTACTGCATCGCAAAGATCCTCAGGCATATCAATATGAAATGTTTTTGAAAGATTAACCAATTGCTTTGAAGTAGTAACCGGTTTTAAACCCGGAATAATAGGCACATTAATACCGTTGGCCCGGCAATTATTTACAAAGTCGATATATTTCTGATTATCAAAAAACATTTGGGTAACAATAAAATTGGCGCCCATGTCAATCTTTTGTTTCAGGTATTTAAAGTCGGTTTTAAGGTTTGGCGCCTCAAAATGCTTTTCGGGATAACCTGCAACGCCGATACAGAAATTGGTTTTTAAAATTTCGTCGTTAGTTTCGTGCAGATAAACGCCGTTGTTTAAATTAACTACCTGCTGTAGCAAATCTGTAGCATAATTATGGCCGTTTGGCGTTGGCACAAATGAGGCATCGCCACGGCGGGCATCGCCGCGCAAAACCAGCACATTTTCAATTCCTAAAAATTGCAAATCAATCAGGCCATTTTCTGTTTCGTCTTTAGTAAAACCGCCACATAATAAGTGAGGAACAGTATCTACCTTATACTTATTCATAATGGCCGCACAAATGGCTATAGTACCCGGTCGTTTGCGGTAACTCAATTTCTCCAGCAAGCCGTTTGAATGTTCTTTGTAGATAAAATCCTCGCGCAGCGAAGTAACATCAATAAACGGCGGCTTAAATTCCATCAAAGGATCAATAGCATCATAAATACCCTGGATGCTTTGCCCCTTTAAAGGCGGAATCAATTCAAAAGAAAAAAGTGTTTTGCCTTTGGCGTTGCTGATGTGTTCGGTTATTTTCATACCCCCTAGCCCCCTAAAGGGGGAATTTTTTAATTTGGTTATTTTTAATTTGATATTATAATAGATCTTCGTTTTGCTCCCCCTTCAGGGGGCTGGGGGGTTAATAATTCAAATTCGGCCCCAGCCATCTTTCCACGTCTTCTATTGGCATATTTTTACGGATGGCGTAGTCATCCACCTGATCTTTACTGATTTTACCCAAACCAAAATACCGTGCCTGCGGATGCGCAAAATAGAACCCACTTACCGCTGCTGCCGGCAACATCGCCAGGCTTTCGGTTAATTGCATGTCTGCATTTTCTTCGGCTTTCAGCAATTCAAACAGCGTTGTTTTTTCGGTATGATCCGGGCAGGCCGGATAACCCGGTGCCGGGCGTATACCCTGGTATTCTTCTTTAATCAGTTCATCAGTACCCAACCGTTCGCCACTGGCATATCCCCAGTATTCTTTACGCACCAGTTCGTGCATTTTTTCAGCAAACGCTTCGGCTAAACGGTCGGCAATGGCTTTGGCCATGATGCTATTATAGTCGTCATGGTCTCTTTCAAATTCGGCTACCAGCTCATCACAGCCAATACCTGTTGTAACGGCAAAACCGCCCCAGTAATCGGGTACGCCGCTTTCTTTTGGAGCGATAAAGTCTGATAAAGCATAATATGGTTCACCTTTTACTTTTTCGCCCTGCTGGCGCAAAGTATGGATACGGGTAAGTGGGGTTGTGCGGGTATCATCGGTATAAAGTTCAATATCATCGCCAACACTATTAGCCGGCCAAAAACCGATTACTCCTTTTGCTTTGAATAGTTTTTCCTTTACCACCCTGTTTAATAATACCTGTGCATCGTCAAAAAGCTTTTTAGCTTCAACGCCTACATACTTATCATTAAATATCTTTGGATAACTGCCGCGCAGTTCCCAGGTATGGAAAAATGGGGTCCAATCGATATAAGGAACTAATTCATCCAGCGAAAAATCCTCAAATACTTTGGTGCCGGTAAATGTCGGTTTTGGCGCTACATCGCCATCCAAACTGATCTGGAATCTTGATTCCCTCGCTTCCTCAATGGTTTTAAAGCGTTTATCTGATTTTTTATTCAGATGCGCTTCGCGGGCCTTTGCATATTCGTCTTTTATACCCTGAATATATGCGCCACGATTTTCTTTACTCATTAAGCTGCTGCAAACCGTAACGCTCCGTGAAGCATCCAATACATGTATAGCCGGACCCGAATAATGCGGATCAACCTTTACGGCAGCATGAATACGGGAAGTAGTAGCGCCGCCAATAATTAACGGAATGGTAAAACCTTCACGCTCCATTTCTTTGGCAAAGTGCACCATTTCATCCAGCGAAGGAGTAATTAAACCACTTAGACCGATGATATCCACGTTTTGTTTTTTTGCTTCTTCGATGATCTTTTGCGCCGGCACCATCACCCCTAAATCAATCACCTCAAAATTATTGCAGGCTAAAACTACACCTACTATATTTTTGCCGATATCGTGCACATCCCCTTTTACAGTAGCCATTAATACCTTACCGGCATTGGCCCTGCTATCGCTGGCATCTTCACCAGCGTCGATAACGCGTTGTTTTTCTAACTCAATAAAAGGCAATAAATAAGCAACCGCCTTTTTCATTACACGGGCAGATTTTACTACCTGTGGTAAAAACATCTTTCCGGCCCCAAACAAATCCCCTACTACGTTCATGCCATCCATTAGCGGACCTTCAATCACTTCCAGCGGCTTGGCATATTGCAGCCTTGCTTCTTCCACATCATCATCAAGATACTCGATAATTCCTTTTACCAGCGAGTGCGATAAGCGTTCGGCAACAGGTGCCTTGCGCCATTCCTCGTCCCTTACTATTTCTTTTCCTTTTGATTTGATGGTATCGGCAAATTCAACCAAACGCTCGGTTGCATCGTCACGGCGATTCAGCAGCACGTCTTCCACCAGCTCTAACAGCTCTTTGGGAATTTGCTCGTAAACTTCCAGCATACCGGCGTTTACAATACCCATATCCATACCGGCCTTTATAGCGTGGTATAAAAATGCCGAGTGCATAGCCTCACGCACTACATTGTTTCCCCTAAAGGAAAATGATATATTACTTACCCCACCGCTCACTTTGGCATATGGCAGGTTTTGTTTTATCCAGCGGGTGGCTTCAATAAAATCGACCGCATAATTATTGTGCTCTTCGAGACCAGTAGCAACAGTTAATATGTTTGGATCGAAAATAATATCCTGAGGCGGAAAACCAATTTCATCAACCAAAATACGGTACGAGCGTTCGCAGATTTCTTTTCTGCGTTCCAGTGAATCAGCCTGTCCTTTTTCATCAAAAGCCATTACCACAGCGGCAGCGCCATAGCTTAAAATTTTACCGGCGTACTCCTTGAATTTGTCTTCGCCTTCTTTTAGCGAGATGGAGTTAACGATGCCTTTTCCCTGCAAACACTTTAAGCCAGCCTCAATAACGGTCCATTTGGATGAATCGACCATGATGGGCAATTTGGCAATATCGGGTTCAGAAGCTACCAGGTTCAAAAACTTAACCATTACGGCTTCCGAATCAATCATGCCCTCGTCCATATTTATGTCGATGACTTGTGCGCCACCTTCAACCTGTTGCAGGGCAACAGCCAAAGCAGCCTCATAATCTTCGGCCAATATCAATTTTGAAAACTTTGGTGAACCGGTAATATTGGTACGTTCGCCAACGTTTACGAAATTTGTTTCGGGCGTTAAAGTAACTGCTTCCAATCCGCTTAAACGCAGGTAAGGGCTAATTTCGGGTCTTAAACGGGGTGAATATTTGGCAGCTTTTTCGGCAATGCATTTAATGTGATCGGGCGTGGTGCCGCAACAGCCGCCCACAATATTTACCAAACCAGCCTTAATAAAATCGTCAACCTGATGGGCCGTTTCATGTGGAGTTTCATCATACTGACCAAACTCATTTGGCAACCCTGCGTTTGGATAGGCTGATATAAACACATCGGCTTTTGCAGATAATTCTTCCAAATGCGGACGCATTTCTTTTGCCCCTAATGCACAGTTCAAGCCTACCGATAGTAAGTTTGCATGACGTACAGAGTTCCAAAAAGCTTCAACGGTTTGACCAGATAATGTGCGACCAGAAGCGTCAGTTATAGTGCCTGAAATCATTATCGGCAGCTTTTTGCCGGACTCATTAGCATATTTTTCAACAGCAAATAGCGCTGCTTTTGCGTTAAGGGTATCAAATATGGTTTCAATCAACAGCAGATCAGAGCCGCCATCAACCAAGCCACGCACCTGGTCATAATAAGCGTCGCATAAATCATCAAAAGTAACGGCACGGTAACCCGGGTCGTTTACATCTGGCGAGAGTGATGCAGTCCGGTTAGTTGGACCCACTGCACCTGCTACAAAACGAGGCTTGTTGGGTCGTTTTTGGGTATATTCATCAGCCACTTCACGTGCTAAACGCGCGCCTTCATAGCTTAGCTCATAAGCCAGCTCTTCCAGATGATAATCAGCAAGGGAAATGCGTTGGGTGCTGAAAGTATTGGTTTCAATGATATCGGCCCCGGCATCCAGGTATTCAGCATGAATAGCCTTGATCACGTCGGGACGTGTAATATTTAGCAGGTCGTTATTACCTTTCAAATCAGAAGCATGCTCACGGAAACGCTCGCCACGAAAATCATCTTCCGATAATTCGTACCGTTGTATCATAGTACCCATAGCCCCGTCAATTACCAGGATGCGTTTCTCTAATTCTTTTTTTATGTTCATGTGTTGATTTCACCGATTTTTTGGGATGATTTCACTGATTTTACTTTTTTGATTTCACCGATTTTCATAATGAAAATAATCAGTGCAATCAACTGCCATCTGTGTAATCATCAAAATAAAAGCTTATATCGAAAAGTCGGGTTATAATATGACTTTCGCTTATCTTTCTCGCCGGTACAATGACTGATCGAGTAGAATGTAGCACCTTGTAAGCACAGGTTGCCAAGACTTCGCAGGGTCTAATCCCTCCGTCTTTCTCCATAAGCAGCGCAAAGATGCGTAATAAACCATTAAATTGCAATAGGCTTATACGGCATTAACCTTCATAATGATGTAATTTTAGTGCATAAAAAAAGCTGCCTGTTTTTGTCAGGCAGCTTTTTTTATAAATCTTTTTATTGATTATCTTCTTCTGCCGAAAAGACGCAGTAACATCAGGAATAAATTGATAAAATCAAGATAAAGTGTTAAACCGCCCATCAACGCCATTTTTGAAGCTGTTGCATCGCCATAAGTTAAACCTGCACCTATATTTTTTAACCTTTGAACATCATAAGCAGTTAAACCAACAAATACAGCAACACCAATGTAAGTAATGATCAAATCTAAACCGCTGCTGTGTAAAAACATGTTAACTAAACTTGCAACAACTATACCGATAAGGAACATAATCAATATAGATCCGAATTTGGTTAAGTCGGTTTTTGTTGTATAACCTGCAATTGCCATTACACCAAAAACTACCGAAGAAGTTAAGAATACACCTAATACAGATGATGCAGTATAAGCTAATAATATAAAGCTTAAGCTAATACCTGTTACCGCTGCATAAGCAACAAATAATAATGCTAAAACAGGGTAAGAAATACGGTTAAGGCCAAATCTTATTAAAAGTACAAAAGCAAGCGGTGCAAACATTATAATATAAGCAAAACCGGTTAACTGATGGGTATTTGCATCAACTAATGTTGAAAGGAATGCAGGGCTATTAGCGAAAATATAAGCGCAAAGTGCAGATATGCCCAAAGCCACAAACATCCACATAAATACATTAGCTAAAAATTTACGTGATGCATCAGCATCATTTATTTGCATTACGTTGTCGTAAACGTAATTAGGTCTGTTATTTTCCATTTTTTATTAAAAAAATTAATTATTCAAATTTAAGTATTGATTTGAGATATTAGATGGGTAATATAAGAAAAAGTTTAATTGATGGATTATACGCTGACGGTTAATGATTGGTTTCTATTAACATAGCGATGGTTTAAAAACTGAGGATGTTCGAAAGATTGGGTTTGTTGACAAATATCTAATGTGGGTGTCACCCTGAGGCACTCGAAGGGTGTGCGTCGGGTAAACGCCAATGCATTACCGCTGATGCAAAACGTCAAGGCATACCGTTAAAGGCCTTTGCCCACATGCTTCGAGAGCCTACCCATGACATATAGCGGTATTAAACTTACGAAATTTTAAAAATTTCGTAAGTTTTTCAGCGTGAATGACCCCATCGGGGTCAAATATCGGTAGAGAAAAAACAACAATCATTTCGTGCCATCGGTACGAAACCTATACGCTGGCAAGGTGGCGTACCTACAGCACGCTAAAATTGGTCACAACAATATTTCTACCGATATTTTGCACCTATGGCGCATCATTGTCATTTCACCTTCAAAACCCTCCGGGTTTTAATACTCAGCATGACACCCTTTTTGATGTTTCGAACACTCATCGTTTAAAACCCATCGCTATGAGGTATAATCGCTAACTCAATCGCTTTACCAATTGTTCTTCAACTAATTTAAATACCTGTACTGGCTTTAAAGTTCGCCATCCTAAATCATCCAATACTCCGCCGAAATTGATATAGTAGTCGATATTATTGCGCTTAAACTCATCTATTACATGCTCCCTGAAATTGATCCCGGCTATCCAGCCATCTTCTATATCCTGAAACCATTCTTCATAGTAACAATCATCTGATGAGTGAAAATTAAGCACATTCTCCCCTATCAATATAAAATATTTGATGCCGCTGTCAACCATCAGGTCCAGCAACTCGCGCTTAAGCATCATGATGTCGTTATTGATGGCATCGTTCCACTCGCCGATGAACTCAATTATAGTATAGCCGCGTTCATAATCGGCAAATAATACTTTGAGGTATAATGTATTGGAACCGAATGAATCCCATTGCGGATGCAGCAGGTAATTGTACACCTGCTTATCAAATTCAAACTCGCTGTATTGTGTTGCATAAAATGGAGAATATTGATCCTCTGCCGCAACATAATCGTCCCTCCATTTGTAATATGGCTCTATTTCGTGCATCTTCTAATTTCAAATTTGCAGATGTGCAGATGTGTGGATTATTAAAACTTACACAAATTCAACATTTGCATTACCATTAATCTGTTTATTACTCTCTTCGTCAAATATTTTTTGTATCTGCCTATTTGCACATCTTCACATTCACACATTATGCTTATAACTCTCTACTGCTTTTCTAACACTTCCGTGCTTTTTTAGTAAATCGGCAGCAACTTCTTCACTTAGTCCGGTTTCCTGCATTACCATGTGTGTGCCTCTGTCAATCAGCTTGCTGTTTGATAGTTGCATATCCACCATTTTATTGCCTTTTACTTTACCCAGCTGAATCATCACACTGGTACTTAGCATATTTAACACCAGTTTCTGCGCCGTGCCTGCTTTCATGCGGGTTGATCCGGTTAAAAACTCGGGGCCCGTAATTACTTCAACAGGATATTGCGCAACTGCTGCTACCGGGCTGCCGCTATTGCATACTATGCAGCCCGTAGTGATATTGTTTTCGTTTGCTTTTTTTAGTCCGCCAATTACATAAGGCGTAGTGCCCGATGCTGCAATACCCACCAAAACATCTTTTTCATTTATCTGGTATTCGGCCAAATCAATCCAGGCTTGTTCCGCATCATCTTCGGCAAACTCAACTGCTTTGCGGATGGCGCCATCGCCGCCGGCAATCAGACCCACCACCATATCAAACGGAACACCGAAAGTTGGCGGGCACTCGGAAGCATCAACCACTCCTAACCTACCGCTGGTACCGGCACCAATATAAAAAAGCCTGCCACCCTGTTTCATCCTGGCAGCAGTTACAGTTGCCAACGCTTCAATTTGAGGTAATGCTTTGGCTACGGCTACCGGAACGGTCTGGTCTTCTTTGTTTATATTTTGAAGAACTTCCAATACAGACATCTGTTCCAAATTGCTGTAAAGCGAATCCTTTTCTGTTGTTCTCTCCATTTAAGGTTGATGATTTTTAGCAAAATTGGTTAAAAATATTGAGAGTTTATTGCAACAAATAATTTCGGGATAAACAGATTATCACAATTTGTGTAATTCTTTTTAATCTGAAAATCGGGCCGTATGGCGGGTCTAACTTAAACAACTAATTATTAACTTTGTAGTGATAATTATTTATGAAGAATTCAGCGGGCATAGTGTTCAGGTCGGTAATTTTAATTTTGATAGGCATTGCTATCGGCTTTTTTGTCAGCGACAATAATTACAACAATCACAACCTCGGATTTTCTCTCGGCAATAACGATAAAGTTAGCAAGGTACTTAACCTGGTTAAAAATAACTACGTGGACTCTGTGAATACCGACAGCCTGCAGGGTGTTACCGTTAACAATCTTTTACAAAGTCTTGATCCGCATTCGCTTTACCTGCAACCTCAAAAGGCGCAATTTATTAATGAAAACCTTGAAGGCGGTTTTACCGGAATAGGCCTTGAATATCAATTATTAAGAGATACATTGGTGATAACCATGGTTTACCCTGACGGCCCGGCTGCTATTGCAGGATTAACGCCCGGCGACAGGGTTATTAAGGTAAATCAAAAACCATTTTCAGGAACACATCTCACTGCCGATGGAGTAAATAATATTTTTAGAGGTGAAAATGCATCTGAAATAGCATTATCAGTTTTACCTCCGGATAGTTCGGCCCTAAAAGTTTATACCATTAAACGGGGACATGTTAATTTAAGCAGTATTGATGCGGCCTACATGGTGGCACCCACAATCGGTTATATTAAAATAAGCAAGTTCGCCCTCACAACGGATGCTGATTTCCGTGTGGCATTAAACAAACTAAAAACACAGGGGCTTAAGAAACTAATTTTAGATATAAGAGAAAACGGCGGTGGCTATTTGAACGCTGCTACGGCGCTTGCCGATGAATTTTTAACAAAAAACAAGCTGATTGTTTATACCAAAGGCGATCATGAAGAGCGCAAAGACTATTTTGCAACAGATTCGGGCTCGTTTCAGGATGGTAAGCTTGCTGTGCTGATTGACGAATATTCGGCCTCTGCAAGTGAAATACTGGCTGGTGCATTGCAGGACCTTGACCGCGCTGTGATTGTTGGTCGCCGTTCTTTTGGCAAGGGACTTGTTCAGCAACAGTTTGCATTTCCTGACGGATCGGCAGTTAATTTAACTGTTGCCCGGTATTATACCCCGTCGGGTCGTTCAATTCAAAAATCGTATAAGGATGGCATAGAAAGCTATCATAATGAGATAGCTGAACGAATGCGTAAAGGCGAGTTCTTTTCGGCACAAAACAATCTGAACGATAGTATTTTCAAAGGGACTTCAGCTTATCATACTGCAAGTGGTAAAAAAGTATTCAGCGGAGGAGGCATTATGCCTGATATATTTGTACCGCAGGATAGCGCACAGAATACCTACCTGATACAGCAGTTAAGCAATCAGCAGCTTTTTACGGCTTACGTGATTGACCATATGCAGCCTGCATTAAATACATTTACTACCAGCGATGCTTTTATAAAACAATACGCCGTTAGCGATGATGAACTTAACCGGTTTATTGTTTATGCTTCAAAAACGATAAAAGAGATGGATTCGCAAGAACTGCGGTTATCGGCACCTACCATAAAAACATTGCTCAAAGCCTGCGCAACCCGTTTTAAATGGGGCGATAATGCTTATTTTGAAGCCTTGAACAATGAGGATGTTACTTTGCAAAAAGCTATTGCTGCGATAGAGTAATTTCGGAAGTCGGAATGGATTGAATGCGGAGTTCGGAATGTCGAATTCGGAATGGGGTGATTGAGGAAGTAGGAAATTCGATTGAGGAATTGTCTAAATTCGGAGGTCGAAATGCCTATTGCGGAATGTTTATCGTGTGAGGTGTCAGCCTGAGGCACTCGAAGGGTGAGCGTAGAGGCCTTTACACACATGCTTCGAGAGCCTCAGCATGACACCCTTCTATTTTCAATTGCTCTTCATCTTAAAAGTCAATACTTCAAGGAAAAATTCCGAATTCAACATTCCGAACTCCGCATTCACTCCATTTCATTCCGCATTCGACATTCCGACTTCCGAATTCCCTTTTACTTCTGCCTAAACCACACCTGCACCGGTGCTCCGTTAAAATCAAAATGCTCGCGCAGTTTGTTTTCGATAAAGCGGTAGTAAGGTTCTTTGATGTATTGCGGTAAATTACAGAAGAACGCAAACATTGGCGAAGTGCCCGCTATTTGAGTGATATACTTAATTTTTACGTATTTTCCTTTGATTGATGGTGGCGGATAAGCTTCAATAATGGGCAGCATTACCTCGTTCAATTTTGATGTAGGTATTTTCCTGATCTTATTTTGATAAACAAGATTAGCTGTTTCAATAACCTTTAATACACGCTGCTTTTCTGTTACCGAGGTAAATACAATTGGCACATCCGTAAATGGTGCAATTTTTTCTCTTATCTGCTCTTCAAAAACCTTGATGGTTTTATTGTTCTTTTCAATCAAATCCCATTTGTTAACCACAATCACCACGCCTTTTTTGTTCTTTTCGGCCAGGTGAAAAATATTGATATCCTGCGACTCCAAACCTTCAACTGCATCAACCATCAGGATAACTACATCGGCTTCTTCCAGCGCCTTAATGGTACGCATAACCGAATAAAATTCAATATTCTCTTTAACCTTTGTTTTTTTACGCATCCCTGCGGTATCAATCAGCATAAAATTATGACCATACTGGTTATAATGAATATGGATAGAATCGCGGGTGGTACCGGCAATTGGCGTAACAATATTACGGTCTTTCCCAATCAGGGAATTGATTATGGAAGATTTACCTACATTGGGGCGACCTATGATAGCATATTTAGGTAGTGTATTTTCTTCCAGCGGCTCATCATCAAAGTGTTTTACCACTTCGTCAAGCAGTTCGCCGGTGCCGGAGCCTGTCATTGATGAGATGCTATAGAGTTCGCCTAATCCAAGGCTGTAAAAAACCATCGAGTCGGCCAGCTGTGAGGTATTATCCAATTTGTTTACTACTACAAATACCGGCTTTTTACCCTTGCGTAAAAGGCTCGCAATTTCATCGTCAAGGTCAGTGATACCGGTAGTAACATCAACTATAAATAGTATTACGGTCGCTTCTTCAATAGCGATAATTACCTGTTCGCGGATAGCTGCTTCAAAAACATCAACAGAATTGGCTACATAGCCCCCGGTATCAATTACCGTAAACTGACGGCCAACCCATTCAGATACACCGTAATGCCTGTCACGGGTTACACCGCTAAAATCGTCCACAATAGCTTTGCGGCTTTCAGTTAAACGGTTATATAAAGTTGATTTACCCACGTTGGGCCTGCCTACAATGGCTACTATGTTACTCATATTGTTAGATTCTTGTTAGATTCAAGAATTAAGAGTCAAGAATCAAGATAACTCCATTAAAGTTAATCTAAATCCCTCTTACTTCCTTTGTTATTATATTTTTTTGCCCTTAAATCTCTACTCCTGATCCTTCCATCTCGACTCTTATCTCTCTCATCTTAATTCTTGGATCTTGATTCTTGGCTCTCTTATTCGTATCCAAACTTTTTAAGGTAATTTTTCTTGCTGCGCCAGTCGGGTATCACCTTTACAAACATTTCCAGGAAGATCTTTCTTTGAAAAAACTCTTCCATATCCCGGCGGGCATAAGTGCCAACAATTTTCAGCATCTCCCCGCCTTTGCCGATAATGATATTTTTTTGCGAATCACGCTCTACTATAATCTCCGCACTGATACGGTGTAAAGTTTCGCCCTCAACAAAGGCGGTTACAATAACCTCGGTACTATAAGGAATCTCCTTTTTATACTGCTTTAATATTTGGGCGCGGATCATTTCTGATGCAAAAAACCGGTCGTTCCTGTCGGTCAGCGCATCTTTCTCGTAATAAGGCGGATGCTCAGGCAGGTGCTCAATAGCAAAGTTCATTACGGCCAGCACGTTATAATCTTTCAGGGCAGATATGGCGAAAATGGCTTTCGGATTCAGCTTCTCCTGCCAAAATGCAACTTTAGCTTTTACCGTTTCCTCGTCCGACTGATCAACTTTATTAATCAGCACCGCTACAGGTGCCGATGAACCTTCCAGTTTTTTCAGTACATCGGTTTCATCATATTCTTCATAAATATCGGTGACCAGCAAAATCAGGTCGGCATCCACAATTGAGCCGTCAACCTGGTGCATCATACTTTCGTGCAGGGCATAGTGCGGTTTGATAACGCCGGGGGTGTCAGAAAACACAATCTGGTAGTCCTCTTCATTAACAATACCCAAAATTCGGTGGCGCGTGGTTTGTGCCTTAGGGGTTATGATGGACATTTTTTCGCCAACTAACGCGTTCATCAATGTTGATTTACCTGCGTTTGGCTTGCCTATTATACTCACGAAACCTGCCTTATGCGCCATAGAAAAATAATTAAAATAATATTTGGACTGCAAAGAAACGAATTATATCTTTGCAGTCCAATTAAAACGGAGTGCAAATTGCATTTTAGGTAATTGGAAGCAACTTTCCGGAGTTATGCCCGGATCGCAATATATCAAAATTCAGTGCGGGATGGAGCAGTTGGTAGCTCGTCGGGCTCATAACCCGAAGGTCGTAGGTTCGAGTCCTGCTCCCGCTACCAAACACGCAAAATTGGAATACTCTAGCTGCAAAGTGGGTATTCCAATTTTTGTTTTAGTCATAACCTGCTTTAAATAAGCCAAATACAAAAACACAAAATTAATTCTTGAAGTTCGACATTGATCGGTTTTGCGGTTATATGATATTCCGTCGGGGAAGAGCAAATGTTGCAGTCTTTGCTTGATGTTGTAATCGGCAGAAAGCCACTTTTTAGGCAGATTTATAGCGAAATCAATAGCATGTTGAACGCAATCATCAAGGTTCGACATTTCCAGTGTTGCTTTATTCAGCTCTGTTTCTAGTACTTCCTTTTCTTCGTTGTACTTTGCCATGTACTTGTAATAAAGCTCGCTTGGTATTTCTTCATCCATCAGCCGTTCTTCCAGTCGGAGTATTTTTTTATTGAGCTCCGCATGCTTTTCCTGCAACACAGCTCGTTCGTCCATATATCCTTTTGAATACTGGTTAAAGGTGGCAACAGCCTGCTGCTTGATGAGATTAAGCGCATCGTTCGGGAAGTCAAGCGCAAACCATTCCAGTATCTCGGCAAAGCGCTGATTAAGGATATTGGCGTTACGATTGTTTTTACATGATGAACATTTGTAGTAATGGATATTTTTTTTCTTTACGATATACCCGCGAAGAAATTGATTGCAATTATCACAGCGCAAGAATCGTTTTAACGGTATGGCTTCGTTTTCTTCCTTGATGGTATAGCCATGAGTATTTTGTTCCAAAAT
>NZ_JANUBZ010000002.1:316016-753796 GCF_024808665.1 Mucilaginibacter empetricola | reverse complement strand
TAATTGATTATGAATTAAATATACGTAAAATCAAACAATAAAACAAGTTAAATTACTGACTATCAATAACTTACCGCCTTAACTTAATGACATTGCGCTTGCGACAGCGGCGATTCTTTTTCATTGCCCGCTTATTTTCAGCGTGCACCATTTGCAGCTTCGGCATAGCGTTTAAATGAGGTCAGTACTGCCTGGCAAAAATCACGCTGCATCGTTACAGGGTCTTCTTCATTCGGCTCAAAGGTTTCAGCTATTGTAACCGGATTAAGCCCGGTAAAACTAATAGTAGATCGTCGGCCATCCGTTAGCGTATAACTGATAGACTCGTGTATTCTCACCTCGTCATATATTCCTTCAAAATTGAAGGTAAAACTTCCATCGCGCAAGCCCATCACAAATAAAAGCTTTCCGCCGGGGCGCAAATCGTTCTGTGCAGAAGGCGTATGCCATTTATCTGATATATTATTCCAATTCATGATATCTTCAGGCTTGTTCCATATTTTCCAAACGGATTCAATGGACGCAGTAACTTCAATACTTACGGTAATTGGCTGCATAACGGGTGATTTGTACTCGTGCAAATTTAATTTTGCTAAGTTAGATATGCAGGCCTTAAAAACGGCATTCATAAGGGGCATTCACGACAAGGCTTTTAATTCCCTGTTTAATGAATATTAGTGATGTGGGGACGTAATACCGTATGCTGCTTTTTGATAGCGTAAAGTAATAATCTTTAACGACTCATTGCTTTGCCAGACTGTAGTAATTCCTGTGTGATGGCTCGGGTATATGTTTTGATCTCTTCCTGGAAGTCGTTTACAGAAGCACCGGTTCTGATCTCCTCGAGGCGTTTTTCCCAGTTGCCGGTGAGTTCCGCCTGCGCTATGCGCTGGTGTTTAACGATCTCGTAAACAGACAAGCCTGTTTCGGTGGGCACGAGGTTTTTCTTTTCCCGCAGAATATATTTACGGGTAAGCAGCGTTTCTATAATTGCTGCGCGTGTGGCTGGCGTACCCAGGCCGCTTTCTTTCATGGCTTCCCGCAACTCTTCGTCTTCAATTTCCTTACCAGCGGTTTCCAGGGCCTTTAATAAGCTGGCTTCATTATATAATGGCTTCGGTTTGGTTTGTTTTTCCAAAACAGCCTTGTTTAATATGGGCAGGTCTTCGCCTTTTGTCACTTTGGGCAGGGTTGCATTCTCCTCGTCCTGTTTTTCTTCGTCTTTGTCGTTAAAAACCGCGCGCCAGCCCGGCGTTTGGATCACTGTACCGCTGGCCATAAACTTAGAACCAGATAGTACAGTAATTTTGGTGATCTCTTTGATACAATCCTGGTGAAAAGCCTCCAGCATACGCCCGGCCACCATATCATAAACCGCCTGCTGGTCGGGCGTTAACTGATAAGGAGCTACGCCTGTAGTCAATACAGCATGGTGATCAGTCACCTTTTTGGCATTAACGCTGCGCTTGCTCAATTTAGCCCCTGTTAATAAAGTAGCCTGTTTGCCAAATATTGGATGATCGCTTAGTTTGCTGATTAGATTTGGCACTTCAGCAAATACATCATCACCAATATAGCGGCTGCCGGTACGGGGATAGGTGACCAATTTGCCCTCATATAAATTTTGTAATAAGCCCAGCGTCTGGTCGGCAGTAAAACCTTTGCGTTTATTGGCTTCCTGCTGCAAACTGCTTAAGTCATGCAATAAAGGCGGCGGCTCTTTTCGGGGCTTGGCTTCTACATTCATAATATTCCCGATGGCTTCGACCGCATCCAATATAGCCTGTGCCTCTTCCTTTGTCTTATAACTTTTTTCAGAGATCGCCCGGAAGGGTGTTCCGTCTTTGTCCGGTTGAATAGCCACCTGATAATAAAGCTGTGGCACGAAGTTTTTATTTTCCAGGTAACGTGCGCAGATCATCGCCAATGTTGGTGTTTGCACCCTGCCTAAAGACAATACGCCTTTATTGCCCGATGCCAAACTCAATGCCTGCGTAGCGTTCATGCCCACCAACCAGTCTGACTGTGAACGACAATGCGCCGAATTGAAAAGCGTATCATAATCCGAACCCGGCTTTAAATTCCGGAACCCTTCTTTAATCGCTTCATCGGTTTGCGAGGATATCCAGAGCCGCTTGAAAGGTTTTTTGCATTTGAGATAATAGTAGATATAGCGAAAAATCAGTTCGCCCTCCCGCCCCGCATCCGTAGCTACGATGATCTCTGTAGCTTCATCAAATAGCTTTTTAATAATATCCAGCTGCTTTTTTGCACCTGGGTCATCCTTACCATCTTTTTTGCGGAGCGACAACTTAAATTTGGGTGGCAGCATGGGGAGATTCTGCACACTCCAGCCATGGTAACCGTATTCCTGTGGTGCCGCTAATTGTAGCAAGTGCCCAAAAGCCCATGTAAAAGTATAGCCTTTGCCTTCCAGGTAGCCATCGTGCTTGGATGTTGCGCCAAAGACTTTGGCGATCTCACGCCCGACTGATGGTTTCTCGGCTATAATAACTTTCATATTGGTCGAGGCGAAAGTAGTGAACGTTAAGGGGTACTACAATGGTTGTGGATAAGTCCTCACCGAGCGAAGCTTATAAACTTCCACCTACAATGCATTAAGCTTCAGCTTAACTAATATCACCCACCCCTATAAGCCTTTTCCAACACTGCAACATCCACCTTTTGCATTTGCATAAAAGTGCCGGTTACCCGGTCAACTTGTTCGGGACTGCCATTTTTCAGGGCATCAAACATTACGGTTGATGTAACTTGCCAGGCTACGCCGTACTTGTCCTTCAGCCAGCCGCATTGGCCGGGTTGGCCGTCGGCCGCTAGTGCCGACCAGTAGTAATCAATCTCTTCCTGCGTTTCGCAGGTAATCAGCAGGGAAACAGCATCAGTAAAATTAAAGCCATGTTCATGCGCGCTATCCATAGCCGCCAGCCAGGTTTGGTCAATAAAAAAATCGGCAAACATTAAGGAGCCTGCTTTGTCAGGGCCCATATCCTGCGGTCGGGGGGCAGTGGTACCCCGTTTGCCATCTTTAAATATCGAGCAATAAAAATCAATGGCCTCATTTGCCTTACCCGCTACTGGCTGAGTAAACATGAGCGACGGCGTAATTACCGGCCGTGGTTCGCCTGCGGGATTGGTGAGGATCAGCTGCCAGGAAACACCATATTTATCGGCCACCCAACCATAACGCTCGCTAAAAGGGTATTTGTCCAGCGGCATCATCACCTTGCCGCCTGGCAGCAATTTGTTCCAAACCTCATCAATACGTTGGGCGGCATCTGCGTCACGCGAGGGATCAAAATTGATCATAAAGGAAATGGACGGGTTGATAGGTAGCCCTGGCCCGGTGCTGATACCTAAGAAAGGCTGGCCGGCGACAGTAAATTCCGCTACTTCGCACCTGCCGCCGCCCGGCATTGAAAAGTGACCGGCATAATTAAGCGCCGAATTTGGCAGTAAGCCGGAATAGAATTCTGCCGCCTCTTTTGCGGGCGCGCTGAACCATAAGTGTGGTTTAATAGGTAACATAGCAAGCTAATTTAATAAATAACTCCATATGCCGTTTACTTGTTTGGTTGCCAGCCGCAAATAAATTTACTATACACTTAATGTTTACCCATTATCTGTATAAACGCGCATAGTGTCCATCTAACTCTAATAAGGACGAATGTATTCCCTCTTCTTCAACTTCGCCATTATTTAAAACAACTATTTTATCGGCACCAACTACCGTGCTTAACCGGTGGGCAATTACAATTATGGTTTTGTTTTTTCTTTTTAACAGCTCAATCATATTTTGAACATATTTTTCGGCTGTAGTATCCAATGAAGAAGTGGCTTCATCTAAAATTAAAATTTCAGGATCGCGGTATAGTGCCCTCGCTATAGCAATTCGCTGTCGCTGGCCGCCCGATAAAGTTGTGCCGTTTTCGCCCAGATAGGTTTTGAAACCTTTGGGCAGACTTTCTATAAAATCCATTATCCCCAGCTGTGTGGAAAGGGTTACAATTTTTTCCAGATTGGGCTCATAATCGCCTATGGCAATATTTTCAATTACATTACCTGCAAAAAGATCAATTTGTTGAGGTACAACAGCAATGAGACTACGCAGGGATGAATTTTTAATATATTTTAAATTATAATCGCCAATAAATATACTTCCGCCGTTAATGGGGAATATATTTTGTAGTAACGACATTAAGGTTGATTTACCGGAGCCGCTTTCCCCAACAATGGCCGTAAATTGCCCGTGAGGGATATTTAAATTCAAATCTTTAAAAATACTCTTGCGCGTTCCATAACGGAAAGAAACATTCTTAAAACTGAGGTCGCCTATTTTATCGGCAGTTAATGTTATCTGGTTATCTTCGGGTTCAGTTTCCAGATCCATAATTTCAAATAACCTGTCCGAAGCAATAATTGCGTCCTGCACGGTTTTATTCATCCCTATTAATGAAGAAATAGGATCGGTAAAATAGCTTATCAGTGTGTAAAATGAAAGCAATTCGCCCGGGGTAATTTGTTTGTCTAAAACATAGTTTGAACCTATCCAAAGCAAAGCAATGGTTAAGAACCGGGAAGTAAATTCTGCCGAGGTGCCCGAAATTATTGAATTTTTCCCCGAAGAATAAATAGTCGATAATAATTTCACAAAGCTCCTCTCGGTTTTCTCATTGGTAAAATCTTCTAAACCGAACCTTTTTATGGTGCCTACGGCATTCAAACTTTCCACTAATTGAGACTCAAGCTCTGCGGAATCTTCCATGAGTTTTCGCTGAACTTTTTTATTGAGCATGTTAGCTATCCAATAAATTGCCAGGTACATGGGGATAGCTATCAGTAATATTAAGGCCAGTTTCCAGTAATAGGTAAACATCATTACGAAAGAGAAGAAAACAATAAAAATGTTTACCAAAAAATTGATACTTATATCATTTAAAAACGTTCTTATTTTAACTGCGTCGTTAATTCTTGATATAATTTCGCCAACGCGCATGGTATCAAAAAACTGCTGAGGTAATTTTAGCAGGTGTTTATAATAGCCTAAAATTAACTTCGCATCAATCAGCTGTCCGGTTTTTATGGTAAATACCGTTTTTACCGTGCCTATAATTAATTGTATAATCAATAGTATAACCATGATTATACTCATCATATTTAAAAGGTTTTTATTCCCGTCAACCCATACAAAATCTACCAGTTTTTGCACATATACTGATATTGCTAAACCTAAAATGGTATAGATCACCGCGCCAACCAGTGATTGTATAAATACATCCTTATGTGGTTTAATAAGATTCCAGAAGCGGCGGTTAGTTGAAACTTTTTGATTGCCTTCTTCAAATTTTTCGGCAGGCAAAAGCAGTATCAATACCCCGGTCCATTCATTTTTAAATTCCTCGTAGGTTTTTTTATGTAACTGCCCATCTCCGGGGTCCATCACTAAAATAAATTTCCCGGTAACCTTATAAATCACCACATAATGGTGCAATACATCCTTCACCATTACATGAGCAATAGCAGGAAGCGGAATTTTAAACAAGCTTTCAAACGGGCCTTTAAGCCCTTTGGCTTCAAAGCCAAGTTTTTCGGCTGCTTCTATCATTCCGGTCACATTGGTGCCCTTTTTATCGGTACCTGCAAGTTGCCTTATGCGGGCTACGGGCACCTTCAATTTATAATAATCAGCTATAGAAGCCAGGCAGGCGGCCCCACAATCAGTTATATCGCGTTGTTTTACTTTCATGTGAACTTCCCACTATTAATTATTTTTTGAATTAGGGTTTACCCAATTATCTACCTGATCATAAAGCAACTGATACAGCGTCCTTTCTGTTACTTTTAATCTTCCGGTAAAACTCATCCCCTTTTTTATATACCCCCGGTAGCCATTTTTTAAAGCGAGGTAACTTTTATCGATTATGCATTTCACTTTAAATACAGGCTGATTATCTGCCGATAATAATATATCATCAGATATATCAAGCACCTTACCATCCAGCAAACCCCATTGGTTATAATTAAAGGCATCTACCTGAAATTTTACCGGCTGTCCTTTGTATATTAATCCAATATCTGATGGTTTAATATAGCAGAACGCCAATATTTTGGTATCCGGAGAAATATCTGCTATTTTTTGATTGGCAATTACAAATTCGCCCGTTTGTATGCCATTTAAATTTTGTATTGAACCGTGTAAGGGTGCTTTTAATACATATTTCTGACTTTGATCTTTTAAATCGGCCTGCTGCCCATTTAGCTGCTTTAACTCTTTGGTATACTCTTTAGCATCCAATTCCCATTGGGAACGATAACGGGTTGGGATTAAGTTGTAAGAAGAAACAGCCTGCTTATAGTCGAGCGAATATTTTTCAAATTCAGCATCCGTAAGTACTTTGTTGCTGTACAAACTTTCAAATCTTTTAAAGGTTTTTTCGGCCTGGTCTTTTGTTAGTTTACTATAGTCCAGCTCTTGTTTTAACTGCTGTAAAGAAGTCTGGTACTGACCGGTATTTAAATTGAGGTTAATATCGAGGTAGCTTTTTTGAGATAATAATACCGTTGCATCATGTAACAGTGCGCTTAAGCTTCGTTTTTGGCTATCTAAAAGGTTGTTTTGTTTTTTGGGTAAAGATGAATCGAAAATTAAAAGTGTATCTCCGGTGTATACCTCCTGGTTGTCTTTCAAATTCTCTTTTATTATCCTTCCGCTTACAGGGGCCAGGAGCTCTGTTTTTTCGGTAGAGGGTTCAAATACTCCTCCGGCATTTATGCTGATTTGTACTTTTATAAATGGTAAGCAGGTTAAACAGGCTATTATTGTTAAAAGGGTTATGGTGTAAATGAGCTTACTTTTGTTTTTTATGCGATATCTGTAGGATATAACGTTTTGAGAAATGTCGTCGTTTGAATAAATAGGTAGCCGCATCGGATTTATATTTAATATCTGTCAAACCGTTGATTTAAATTTAAGCGGGCGAAAAATCAGGTCCCCTTATTTATAGTTAACCCAGTATATAATAAGATATGATAACGCCCCGCCCAGTATAGATGCTATAATATCTTTTACATCAAAAACCATATTGGGTATCCATATTTGAGCGAACTCGTATAATATTAAACCAATTACAATAAACGTAATCGACCTTATTATTTCAGCGTTATTAACGGGGTTTTTAATCACCATATAGGCAAAAGCAAATAACATAGCGGCCAAAAAATTGGGTAAGCTACCAGCTATAATTACGGTTTTAGGCATACTGAAAAGGTATTTTCTAAAATGCAACTCTTCGTAGGCTGTAAATAAAACTATTAGGGCTAATATAATGGCGTATAAAAATCTCTTATTCATAAGTTATGCGGTGGTTGTTTACTTCAATATTTTTAATTATTAATTCCCAATATCTTCATTCTGAATTTTGTAATAAGCTAACAAATAAATTGCAGCTAAGTAAATTAATGCCACACAAAATAAAATCATTGTTGATGGCTGTTCGTTAAGTTTGTTTAAGGTATCCCCAAAAGGTACAGGGATTAGTTTGTCTGACGAGCTTAAAGGAAGATAATTGCCAACGTTATATTTAAAGGCTGAATTAAGGATACCTGAAACCGATTTTTCTAAAACCCACGCATATAACACAAATGACCCGATAGCCATGCCCGTTTTTTTTATCACAATTGCAAAAAGCAGCGCCATGCTGCTGTAACACACACATTGAATATAAAAATAGAAAACAAAGGTACCGCCTTCAAAATTGATTACTCCCTTTGACGAAAAGCCAAAAACGAGTACAGTAATTACTGCCAAAACGGTACACACGGCCGACAAAATCAATATTAAAACAAACTTTGTATTGATATACTGCGCCCGGCTTAATCCATCTATTATATTTTGCCGGTAAGTACGAAAAACTATTTCATTAGTCCCCAAAATGATTATTAATAATGCGGGGATAAAAAAAGCAAAACCTGATATATAGGTAACCGTATGCCATACCTGAGGAAAAGTAAACAGACTATGTGTAGTTACATTTTCAGCACTTTTTTTTCTATACAAGTTGTATATAAAGTAGTTGATGGAAAGTAACGCCACGAAAAAAAATGACAGAAGTACCCAAAAACTCCTGTAGTATCTCAATTTTATCCATTCTATTTGCAGCAGTTTTACCATATTTTCAACTTGCTTTTATTAAATCAAAAAACGATTGTTCCATGTTGTTTTTCACAACCTGTAAGTGATTAAGGTCTATTCCTTTTTCGGCGCAAAACCTGAAAAGCCTTTCAGGGTGAAGTTCATCTTCCCTAAAAAACACCCTGATCATATTTCCTTCGCGAGTTATTTTCGAAGCGTAATGAAACTGTTGCAAGGCGTCACATAAATGATCGATATGTTTACTTGATACCTCTATAATATCGGGATAATTGAACACCTCCTTAACGGTACCTGAAGCAACAAGTTTACCCTTATTTAAAACGGCTACGTGCGTGCAAATTTTTTCTATTTCATCTAACAAGTGGCTGGCCACAATAATCGTTTTTCCATGAGCATGCAAATGTTTTATTAAAGCCCGTACATCTGCCAGGCCTTCGGGATCTAAACCATTGGTGGGCTCATCAAGTATAATTATTTCCGGATTCCCGATAAGGCAGGCGGCAATAGCCAGTCTTTGTTTCATTCCAAGGGAATAAGTGCTAAACATCTTTTTTTTACTTGCAGTTAAATCAAGTTGATTAAGCACCACAGCAATATCAGCGTAATCACTTTGCTTAATTAAAGCGGTGATTTTTAAATTTTGTTCAGCATTGAGATAGGGATAAAAATTGGGCGTTTCTAATAATGACCCAACTTTCATTTTATTAAATTTACCGGCACCGTTTCCAACCCATTCACAATATCCTCCGTCACATTTTATAACATCAAGCACAATGCCGAGCAGGGTTGTCTTACCGCTTCCGTTTGGCCCTAGTACCCCAAAAACCGCCCCTTCCGGTATATCCAGGGTGATACCATCCAATACTTTTTTATCACCATATGTTTTTGATATATTATGTAGTTTTAAAATTCCGTCTGCTGTTTTCATCTTGCGCATATCATTAACATACTGGTCAAATTACATACTATACTCCGCTAATGTATTGCTATAAAGATTGTTAGTTAACATTAAAGAGGTATGCGTCCCTTTGTCAATAACTATCCCATCTTCAATAATATAAATCCTGTCGGCATTTTTTACGGTATTTATCCGGTGCGTTACCATTATTACCGCAATTTCGTCGCTTAATTTTTTAAGGAGAGAAAATATAAATTGCTCCGTATTTTTATCCATTGCCGCAGTCGCTTCATCTAATAATAAAAGCTGCGGCTTTTTAAACAATGCCCGCGCCATGGCAACCAGTTGCTTTTGCCCGCCGGATAGGTTTATACCCTCCTCGCCTACAATGGTTAAATAGCCCTGCGGAAACGCCGAAAAATACTTATCAAAGCCATACTTTTCGCAGAAATTATGAACTTCGGTTATCGAGTCAATTTTTCTGCCCATAGTAATATTTTCAGCCAGGGTGGTATTAAATAATTTAACATCCTGCGGAACAGTAGCAATAATATCTCTCCACGAGGGAATATATAATTCTGCTATCTGTCTGTCGTTGACGAAGATATTACCCTTTGCCGGGTAGTAAAATCTTTGCAATAGTTGCAAAATGGTACTCTTTCCGCAACCGCTTTCCCCAACTAAAACTATCAGCTCACCTTTTCGTACTTCAAACGAAACATTTTGAATAATTAATTTTCTGCCGGGAAAGCCAAATGCCATATCCTGAACAACCAATTGTTCCAGGTTCAAATCCATTAATTCATTTTCTTGCAATTCAAATTCCGGTTTAACTGATGCAAATTCATGCATCCTGTCAAACGCCACCTTAGCCTCCTGAATTTGAAGATTGGATTGAGCCAGACGATGAACGGATGGCAACAGACTGCCAATCATAGATAATACAGCAACCATTTCACCAATCTTTATTTGCTTATTAATAACCAGGTATGATGAAACCATCACCATGCTAATGAGCATAAAAACGCCTAAAAGTTCAGATGCCAGGTTAAATTTATTGCCAATATTGCCCAAAGCAATTGAAGCTTCCTGAAAATGCCTGAAAATTCCTTTATTGGTTGAAATAAAAACAGCTTCACTATTATTCTCTTTTATTGTTGATATACCGTTAATATGATCTACATAACTACTTTCGGTACTTCCATAGGCAATCATTACATTTTTTTGCTGTTTATGAATTGGTTTTACAAAATTCAAAACCGTAAAAACAATTACAGGAATAAAACACAAGGTGACCACCGCAATTGGCGTGGAGTATATAAATAAAATAATAAGGGTAACAATAGTTATTAAAATATCTATACAAACAGTTCCGGCTATGTAAGCTATATTTTTTTGTATGCGTTGAGTATCATTTAAACGGGCTGTCATATCGCCGGTTTTTCTTTTGTCAAAGAAAGATTTGGGTAAATAAAACAACGCATTTAAAAAGTTCCCGGTAATACGTTCATTAAAGCTTTTACTTTGCATCAAAATAAAATGCTGCCTTAAATAAGTCAGGAAACTTTTACCTACCAAAATGAAAAACAACAATGATATACCTGCTACCAGCTTACTTATTTTGGCATGTGGCAAAATATCATCAATCATTTTTTGGTAAAAGACAGCTGTAGATACACCGAGCACGGTAATAAAAAATCCCAATAAAATTGTGATCACTAATATGTTGATATCGTCATCTATCACATTTTTAAACCATAGCCATTTACCATTCAATGTACTTTTACCTGGCTTGAAATTTAAATTTGGCTGAACAAGCAAGGCTATTTTACTTTTCCATATTTCGTCAAGCTCATCTTCGTGCATTTCAACTAAACCTTTGCGGGGATCGCCAATTAAATAAACTTCTTTTTCTGAGGTTGTTTTACGCTGTTTCTTGCCATAGTATACCACATAATGTTCTAACCTGTTCTCTATCAAAACATGCAAAATACAAGGCGATATTTGCGCCTTTAAAAACTCAAAATTGATTTTTGTGCCTTTGGCATCAAACCCAATAGATTGTGCACATTGATACAAACCCAGCAAGGTTGTGCCGGTAATATGGGTTCCGCTTAGCTCTCTTAGCTTTTCGAGTGTTTGATCGCTTCCATAAAACCGGATAATACTTAATAAACTGGCTATTCCGCAATCAGTCTGATCTTGCTGCAGAACAAATGTTTTATTTATATATTTTTCAGCGCTAATTTTCCGGCTCATATGCAACAATTTTTAAATTGAAGTAGAAGAATTTTTGTTCCCAATGTTGGGGATTGTTAAAGCCCAAATAGTTAATTTAACCATTGGGTGATCGCCTTTATACTCACCAACCCATGATATTCTTTCAGCAGTAGCTGGTCTTTATTATATATGAATGTGGAAGGGATAATTGATTTCCCAAACAGGCTATCAAACTGAACATCTTTATCCCATAGCAGCCGGATGTTTTTAAACTGATTTAGCTTGAATTTTTGCTCGGCCGCTCTTATTTTTTCAGGGCTATTGAACGAAATCAGTAATAGCTGCGTATTTTTAAAAGCAGTAATATTGGCTATAATTGAGGATATTTCGCTTTCGCAAAAATCACAGTCGGGATCAAAATAAATGATGCAAGTATTTACCCCAATGCCCAGGTTTATGTTCGAAAACCGGGTGCTGTCGAGATTATAAAAGGTAAAGGCAGGCAGCCTTTTTCGTTGGTTTATAGTTACTTGTTCTGATTTATCATTCGATAAACAACTCTTCAGAATTAATACAAACGATAACATGACTAATAACATAATACCTATCAAAAAAATATTTCTTTTCACAGCTAAACAGGATTTAATGTTACCACAAGAAACATTATAAAAGACACCCAAATAACTAAAGCAGGTATATAGCTGGACAATACTATATTTAGTGAAGCATTAAAGTCCCTTTTTATTAAATTGCTTATTAAAAACCCGAGTACAAACCAATATATTACCTCAAAAATGTTTATGGTTTTTAGCGGATAATACCAAAGTAGGGGAAGTGTTTTCTCATCAAAGATATTTAATGCAGATAAAGGGAAAAACGTCTTCAGATCGTCAATTGTATAGGCTTGTTTTGAAAAATAAAACCATAAAAATTTAATTAGCTGTGGTGCCAGAAAAACAAATTCACCCAGAATGGAGATTTTGAAAACTTTACTATAGCTAATATTAATATTCCTAAAAAATAACCCCGCTTGTATAACTATGGTTATACATAGGCATTTTAACAATAACAACACGGCTTCTATAGGGTAAACAAAGTAAAATGACTTGTCTTTATTGGCTATGATATTATCAATCTGATCCATTGATAACTGCTCGCTGAAACTATTGTAATAAACCGTACTTGTAAATATATATCGCTGGGTTAAAAAGTCTACCGCAATGGTTAACAATGTCAGCGCGGCAAACAACTTAAATATGTTCTGTCTTTCTAAATAGTAATAAAGCTTCATTTCGGGCGGGATTAAACTTTAGTTAGAATTGTTAATAGTGTAGTTGTTGCTATAAGAAATCACTTGGAAGTTTTATGTTTTTGGGCATCGTTAAAGCCAATGTCAAAACCTTTATTGTAAATTGAGAAAACTGTTAGTGCTACTATAGCAACTATAGTGAGGATGACAAAGTGTTTCTTTTTCATAAAAAATAGATTTAAATAAGGCTAGCTAAAATAGCTAGCCTTAATTTTTTTGTTACGAGTCGCAGCCAACCATAACGCCGATAACGTATGGCGCGCCAAAAATGGCAGTTTTAATATAATGCTCGCTAAGGGTTGCTCCAACGCAAGACCAAAAGCCTCCGCCTGATATGTCAAACATTTGATTCATATCAAGCTCCATACAAAATTGTGTGTTTGTTGAGTTTTCCATGTGGTTTAGTTTTTAATGGTTAATTATTTGTTTCTGTTTTTGGCACCATCGCCTTTTCCCAGGTCATAAGCTACGCCTACTAAAAAAACAGCACCTGCAAGTATTAAGTCATCAATACCTATTACGCCGCCATCTGTGTGAAGCATTTCTTCCTCGTTCATTTCTACTAATCCATAATTAGCTAATTCTAACTTTTTCATAATTTTTTGTTTAAGATTTTAATGGCCTGTAACTTTACCAGGAGGGTACAGATAACCTCAAGCAATTAACCGGTGCGCACCCCAATCGCTATACCCTAAGTTGTATTTTTTCCTTGCAACCATTTGCTTTATTATTAATAAAAACAATCATTATAATGATAATTTTATTAATTGATAATCAATTGTTTGTTTCAAGAAAAAAAAATTATATTTAAAATTTATCAATATAATAATAAGTATTAACTGAAAACCTATAAATTAAAGACGTAGTTAAGCATGAAATTTCCAAACAGAGGTTCTGAATTGCCTAAAACTTTAAAAAAACTAAGAGAGAAAAACAGATTTTCACAAAAACAGATCGCCGAAATTTTGAATATATCCCAGGCAAAGTATAACTATTTTGAGAGCGGAAAATATGCCCCTGACGTTGTAAGCATAAAAATTTTGGCCGATTTATACCATTTGAGCGTTGCCGAACTTTTAGAAGAGCCATTGCTGGTGCCCAGGATAAAAACTACTGGTGTAAGTTTGGAACAAGAAACCAAGCTAATTGCAACTTTAAACGAAAAAAACAATAATGACCGCGAAAAGTTAATCTGCGTTTATGAAAAAAGAATTTCTGAATTAGAGGAGAAGTGTTTAAGGAAAAATAATAAGATAGTTTCTTTAATGTCGAAACTTGAAAAATTAAATAAAACCAATAGTGATCAGGCTGTTAACTACTGAATTAAAAGATTTGTAACCTGTTTACCCTATTATATCATTTTCCATTTTGGGTAATAATTTAGCATGCAAACTTTATACAATACAGTTATTATAATATCTGCACCCGTTGTTTAATTTTATCAGATCATTATCCTAAACACTGACTAAAAGAAATGAGTTCATGTTGCTTTCATTTAAGTGCCCGACATTCAAAAAAATGCAGGTAATGTAATTCTCATTTTGTTAAAGTTCCCCGGGAATGTTATTATCTTAATCAAATGAAAGCTTCGTTAAATTTCATTGCTGCCGTTTTATTATTTGTAATGATTTCCAGTGGTTTAAAAGCGCAACAAACAAACATCAGTAATCAATATAAAGATGAAAATGGTCTATCCCATCTGCATATAGACAGACAAATGATCTATACACCCGAAAAACAGTGGCTGTACAATCATCACCCATCTATAATAGAATTTAAAGGTAAATTAATAGCCATATGGTCAAACGGGTTAAAAGATGAAGATTCGCCCGGTCAGCGTGTCGTTTTTTCAATTTCGGATGATTTTGCACACTGGTCAAAAATAGATGTATTGGCCAATCCTTCAAAAGCTGCCAATGATACCACACTACGGGTACTTACCGCGGCAGGGCTTTACAAATTCAATGATACTTTAGTGGCTTATTATGGCGACTATAAAAAAGACCGCACAGATACCCATCTGTGGGCCAAAACCAGTACGGATGGTGAACACTGGAGCGAACCAATAGATATGCATCTGCCCATTATTCCTAATCACGGGCCTGAAATTACCAAAAGCGGAAGACTTATCATCAGTGGAAATTTCAGCTTTCCTTATACCGATGATCACCGGGGCTTATCGGGCTGGAAAATGAGCAGCTTTTATCCTGATTCATTATACAAACAGGATAATTCATCTACTTTTTACCGGCCTGCTGAAAAAATGGGATATCCCCCATTATGTGAGGGTTCATTTTTTCAGACAGATGATAATATTATACATATGGCTTTAAGAGTTACCGGAAAAGGCTGGCGAGGCTGGCTCTGGCTGACCGAAAGCAGGGATAATGGCCGTACATGGTCGTGCCCGGTTCAAACTAAATTTACAGATAATGATAGTAAGTTCCACTTCGGCAGGTTACCCGATAAAAGGTATTATTATGTTGGTATTCCTGATACTTTGCATCATTATGATCGCAACCCACTGATTTTAGCACTATCAGATGATGGGAAATCTTTTAACAAACAATATGTTATTGCTGATGAGCTTTATCAGTTAAAAGAAAAAGGGCTATGGAAAGGCGGACAGTATGGCTATCCGCACTCCATAATTTATAAAAATGAGTTGTACGTTATTATTTCACGACAAAAAGAATCAATAGAAATAATTCGTTTTAAATTGAATCAATTATAAAGATCTAATTAGTGTAGACAGATTTTGGCCTGAAAGTTTTGTTTACGCCCCAATAATTGGAAGGCTTGCTACTCATTGTAATAATCAATTCGCCGCCTTTTAAAATATCGTTATACATTAAATATGATTTAGGATAGTTTTTGCCATTCAAAACCATACCCTGTATGTACTTATTAGCGGCATTATTGTTTTTTACCTTGATATGGAAAGTTTTACCATTAGCCAATTTTAATGTTGCTTCATTAATAATCGGGCTGCCAAAAACATAAGCACCATTAGCCGGATTTAACTGGTAAAAACCAAGCGCTGATAACACGTACCAGGCCGACATTTGCCCAACATCTTCATTACCAATTATACCATCGGTTTGGTTGGTGTAGAAGTTATCCAGTACAAAACGTACTTTTTCGGCGGTTTTATAAGGCTGGCCCACATAATTATATAAATAAGCTATGTGATGGCTCGGTTCATTACCATGTGCATACTGGCCAATTAAGCCGGTAATATCATTAGAAGCTTCGTTACCCATATCGCCTTTGGCTACAAAAAGGGAATCTAATTTTTCAGTAAATGGTTTTTCGCCACCTTGTAATGCAATTAATCCTTCTACATCCTGGGGTACTAACCAGCTATATTGCCAGGCATTGCCTTCAGTAAAATCATCCTTCATGTGGCGGGATACAAACGGACTGAACGGTGTGCGCCATTTATCGGCTGATATTCTGCCACGCATAAAATGTGTTTGCTTGTCAAAGTAATTTACATAGTTTTTGGCCCGCTTGCTGAAATAGATGTAATCCTCTTTATTACCCATTTTTAAAGCCATTTGCGCAATACACCAATCATCAATAGCAAATTCCAACCCGCTTGCTACTGATTCTACTACTGTATCGGCAGGGATATAACCTAAACTTTTCACAAACTTTAACCCGCGGATATCGCCCATTTGTGTTTTCTTAACCGCCTCGTAAGCCAATTGGGTATCAAAGCCTTTATATCCTTTTAAAAAAGCATCGGCAATAACGGGCACGGCGCTATTGCCCACCATACAATTAGTTTCATTAGCCATTAAATGCCACACAGGTAAGCGGCCCTGCTGCTGGTATATAGCCAGCATGGAATTGATAAGCCCATTAACACGCTCAGGTTGCCACAGGGTCATTAATGGATTTTCGGCCCGGTAAGTATCCCATAATGACATGGTAGTAACGTTTTTAAACCCGGCATTGTGGTGTACCTGTTTATCCGTACCAAAATAGTCGCCGTTGCAATCATCAAAAGTTGAAGGGGCTATCATGGTATGATAAAGTGCGGTATAAAAAGTCCGCATCCTTTGAGTATCAGCCTTTATCACCATTTTTTGAAACTCGTGGTTCCATAAGTTGTTTGCTTGCTTTTTAACCTTATCAAAATCCCAGGTGGTTGCTTCGGTGCGGATGTTTATTAATGCATTATCCATACTTACCGGAGATATGCCTACCTTAATTTTTACTACTTCGCCTTTCGCTGTACTAAAGCTCAGTACGCCCTTTACATATTTTCCTTTTAAAGTTGTTCCCTGCACTAATTTCAAACTATCATAAACAGCAAAATCTTTAATCTTTTTTGAAAAAACAGCAGCAAAATAAATCCGCTGGTCAACCGCCCAGCCTTTTGAATAGCGATAACCGTTAATAGTACTATCATTAACCAATTTGATATAGCATTCTACAGGCAAATCTGCCGTGCCATTTTGCAGGTCGATAACAATATGCGATTGGCTTGACTGAGGGAATGTATAACGGTGATAGCCAACACGTGTTGTAGTAGTTAGCTCCACATTAATGTTGTATCTTTTTAATTTCACCGCATAATATCCCGGGTGTACTACCTCATCTTTATGGCTAAAAAGCGAATAATAACCACTTTCGTAATCGTTTAAAGTACCGGCAACAACCTTTAATGGCCCTGTTGTAGGCATAAACTGAATATCGCCTAAATCACCTATACCGGTACCGCTTAAATGCGTGTGCGCGAAACCAACAATTGTTGAATCAGCATAATTATATCCCGAACACCAATCCCACCCTTTTGACATGTTAACCGCCCCAAGCTGAACTGCTCCAAAAGGTACATTGGCCCCTAAAAACACATGTCCATGTAAACCAGTACCAATATAAGCATCGACATAAGACGTCAGATCTTGTGCATTTTTCTTAACAGATTGCCCTTCTACATTAATATTAGTAAACAGATAACACATCAACAATACTAACGGGATATACTTTTTCATTCTTTATAAAATATGCTTTGTTTAATTTATCTCAACCCCTAATTCGGCCACAGCTACACCATTGCCACTAACTACACGTTTGGCAGTAAATTTAAAATACCGGGCATTGTAAACATGATTGAGCGGTATAATCTGCTCAATAGGGTTTGATTTTATATTGGCAAACTCACCCTCAGCTACCGTTTGCCAGGTAATGCCATCATTACTTATAGCATAAGCGTAACTGTCAACAATACCATCGCCAACTTTATCATGACGAGGCAGATAAGTAAATGCTTTTATTGGCTGTTGTTTGCCCATATCAACTACAATGCTTTGCGGCAAAGTTATTATATGGGATGTATCCAGGGTGTTCCAATTGGTATAAATATTTTCATCAATGGCATATTCTGCAGATTTAGCATTGCTTGTGGTTTGATCGGCCAATATTTTCCAGCCTGTTTTACTTAAACCAAATTTTGCATTCCCTATTTCACTATGCTGATCTTTATTTTCAAAGCTGATGGCCTTTACTGTGCCACCATCAACAAATGCAACCGGGCTTTCATACAGTGGCGAATTAATAGTTGGGACGCTACCGTCAACAGTATAATGTATACTGCCTACTGGTGCATCAGTGCGGATGCTTACATTTCCGGCCTTATCCCGCTCAATAATGGGCGCTGAAAGATGAACAGGCTCTTTAAACAAACCAAAATCACTCAAAGCAATACAAACCGGGGAGGCTGTTATTCTGAGCCTCAGTTTACTTGCCGTAATATTTTGCGGCAGGCGAATCAACTTGTTGGCACCAATGCTGGTTACCGTGGCTATTTGTTTCCAGTCGTTTTGCGCCCAAATATCAATAGCTGCACCTTCAATACGCTGGCCCAGCTTTATATTTTCACGAATCTGTATTACATTAAAAGTTTTAGCAGTATGTAAATCAATAATCAGGCTGGGGGTTTTAACATCATCATTGGTTGCCCAATAAGTATACCGGCTGTTATCCAGCAAATTTGCCGGGCCAAATTTCAATTGATTACTACCCCGTACATTACTGGCTTTAAACGTTGCTCCTTTAGCCAAGTTGGTAGCAAAAGTTTCCTTTAATATCTCACCAAATTGTTTTAAGATATTTACATCCTCATCACTTAGCTGTCCGCTTTTATCAGGCGACAGGCCCAGATCAAGGCATGCTCCCCTGCCAACACTTTTGTAATACAGATTGAGCAAAGTATAGGCGGATTTAGACTGCCCGTCCTGCGATTGGTGATAAAACCATCCGGCGCGAAGCGGAACATCGCATTCGGCAGGCATCCAGTACTGACCATTGCGCGTACCTTCGGTGCCTTCCTCATCTTTCGCATAACCATTTGAAGGTATTTTACCGGCATCGGGAGCATGTGGTGTGTATGTTGCCCAATAGGTTTCGCCGGCATGGCCCTCTTCGTTACCCACCCATCTCACATCGGGGCCTACATCGCCAAAAATACTGGCTCCGGGTTGCATTTTGCGGGTGATGGCCCAGTTTACGGGCCAATTATAATAAGTTGATCGATCAATTTTACGTACCTCGCGGGCACCACCGTAATAACCATCGCCACCGTTGGCACCATCGTGCCACGACATAAAGAGGTTTCCATAATTAGCATAAAGCTCCCGCAATTGGTTGCGGTACACCTCTGTTACATATTCAGGCTTCCCATAAAGTGGGTTATTTCTATCCCAGGGGGAGCAATATACGCCCATTTTCATACCCAATTTCTCACAAGCCAATTGGTACTCTTTCAGGATATCGCCTTTACCATTTTTATAAGCACTTTGAGTAATGTTATGTTCAGTTGTTTTGGTAGGCCAAAGGCAAAATCCATCGTGATGCTTAGCAACAACAACAATACCTTTAAAACCACCTGCCTTTGCTGCGCCCACAATTTGCAAGGCATCAAAATTCGACGGATTGAAGATTTTGGGATTTTCGTCACCATAACCCCATTCTTTATCGGTATAAGTGGCTACACTAAAATGTATAATGCAATACATATCTGTTTGCTGCCAATTAAGCTGCCTTTGCGAAGGAAGTACGCCATATGGTTTTGGAGCACTTTGTGCAAAAACAACTATGCTACCAATAAGTGACAATGCGGTTAATAGTAATCGTTTCATTTTATTTGTTCTATCGTTTTTGAGCCCGGTTTGTTAATTTCTAAACCATGATGTAGGCAAATCAGCCGGGGCCGAGCCATCTTTACTATATTTTAGTTTAAGGGTATACCCTCCGCCACCTTCAATAAAATCAAGCTTAAATTTTTGCAAGCCTTTTTTAAGCGCAACCTGTCCGTTTTTTTCAATGGCCGAGTGCAAACCATCATTATTTACTGTTTCACGATCTGCAATTTTTAAAACGCCGCCATCGTCACAAGTCAGGTAAAAGCTATAAACACCATCGGAAGGGACATCGATATAACCGCTATAAGTAACGGCAAATGACGGCGCTTTTACCGATTGCGGAACAGCTATAACATCGCTGATAAATGTGCTATCGGCATTGGCCTGGCTTATAAATTTGGTCTCTTTAAAAAACGCTTTGTAATAACCGCATATTAAGCCGGGCTGTGTATTACTTACTTCAACAGGCGGCGATAAGCTTTGCTGCTGATAATTCAGATCGTAAACATCACCTTTCCCTCCTATTGAGGTAAAAGCCGCTAAACGGATGTGCTCTGATTTGTTGATGACCAACTTTCCGTTAAGTTCCTGTGAATTTTTGTTGGGCAGTGTTCCGTCACTAGTGTACCGTATTTGCATACCCGGCATAGGTTTCACTATGCTCAATGTATCCTGATCGGTAAATACATTTTGGGTGATCATTCCCGGCAGATCAGGTAATCGGTAGTGTACTTTTAATACATCCAAGCGTTTAAACTGGTCTGTTAAACGAGTTGTATAACTATTATAATCATTCACATTATTTGTCCATAACAGCTCTGCCAATCCTGTCATCCTGGGCATAAACATGTAATCTGCCCTGTTTTCGGATGGAATGTTTTCTGTCCAGATATTAGCCTGGGCGCCGATAATCAGTTTGGCCTCCGTTGAGGTTAAACCTGCCGGAACAGGATTAAAATGATAGATATTATAAATAGAGTTCTGATCGGGCTGATAATCAAAGTACAGCGGTGCCCCCGGTGTCATAATTACTTTATTACCATTTTTAACGGCTTTTACAGGAGCATCAGGAACCCAGCCCCGCCAGTACATCACAATAGCCGTTGGGCTGATGCCACCCTCAATAATCTCATCCCAGCCTATCAATTTACGGCCCTTTGAATTGAAGAACTTTTCCATGCGATTAATGAAATAGCTTTGTAAAGCCGGCAGATCTTTAATCCCTTCGCGTTGCATTAGTTGTTTGCAGGCATCAGATTTGGCCCAATCGCTTCTATCCACCTCATCGCCACCGATGTGGATATATTTTGATGGAAAAATATCCATAATCTCGGTAAAGACGTTTTCGGCAAATTCAAAAGTACTTTCATTACATGGGCAAATTGGCTTAGTAAAAAGCGTTCCCCACTTATTTTCGCCATTGCAGGTTAAAAACGGATAGGCATTAATTGCCGCCATCATGTGGCCAGGCATATCAATTTCAGGTATGATGTCAATATGTCTTTCGGCAGCATAAGCAACCAATGCTTTCATTTCTGCCTGGGTATAAAAACCTCCATACAATGTTTTATCATTTTTATGGACGATGTGCTCCTCATCAATCTTAAAATCAGGATTATCAACTGCTTTTTTTATACACGCCGAATCCTGGTTATTGAAGGTTCGCCATGCCCCTTCTTCTGTAAGCTTCGGATATTTTTTAATTTCTATGCGCCAGCCCTGGTCATCGGTTAAATGCAAATGGAGCTTGTTCATTTTATAAAGCGCCATTACATTAATAAATTTCTTAAGATAGGCTATCGAGAAAAAATGCCTTGAAACATCCAGGTGCATTCCACGCCATTCATACGCGGGTTCATCATTAATAGTAAGCGCCGGAAGTGCTAAACTTTTAACTATTTTAACGTTCGGATATTCAACGTTTACAGGTAGCAATTGCCTTATGGTTTGCACAGCCATAAACATACCCGCCGGTGTTCTGGCAGAAATAGTTATTTGATGGGTAGTGATTACCAGGCGGTAACCTTCATCAGCGCTAATCCCGGCATCATATTTTAATTGGATACCATGCTCTTTTGAAGCGGTGTTTAATGGAAGCGCTTTTCCAAAGCTGTTTATAAAAAGCTCATTCAATCTGTTAGCTTCATTTATAAATAGTCCGGCGTAAGTAATAGTTGTTGCCGGGGTTATTACAAAATTCCCTTGCCCGCTGGTTAATGAAGTTGGGTAAGGGATAATATTATATTTATTGTCAATCTGTTGTGCAGTTGCCTTAAAGCCTGTAAAAACTATAATGGCTATAAGCAAGGCCGCAATTTTATTTTTCATTCTAATTTCCTTTTACTACCTGGTTAAGAATTGAATTAGGCAATGCATTCAATTCTGTATGCCCAGCTTTTAATTCATCAAATACAACAACTTTATTAACACCTTTTTTTAACCAGCCCGATGGGACATATAAAGTTTGCTGAGGGCCAATTTGCCAGTATTTACCTAAATTATGTCCGTTTAAAAAAACAAAGCCTTTGCCAAATTTGCTCATATCCAAATAGGTATCGCCCAATTCATTTAAGGTAAAAGTGCCGCTGTAAAATCCCGGTTGGGCAGCTAAGATCTCAGAAGTGTATTTAATACTGTTTAAATCATTAAACGGCAGGCTATACATGTTCCAATTATAAACCTCCTGGCCACCAAGTGTTACCCTTTTAGTAATTCCATGGCGGTTATCTGTTAAAAAAGGACCATAATTTATACGACCATTATTTTCAACCAAAATATCTAATACAGAGCTGGCTGGTACCTTATCTAACAAAACAGAATCCTGTTTTAATCTTCTGTCCAATACCGTTATTTGTTTTCCGTTAAGGTATACAATGGCGTAATCTCTTAGTTCCTTTATTTTTAACCAGCCGCTATTTTCACCATTAAGTTTAGTCCGATATAATACAAAGCCATACGCCTGGTTAATATCCTCAAAGCAAAGCGGCGTTTTGGATATAATCGATTTTGGTAAATTATTAAACAAGCTTGCGTAAGCATTTAGCTTAATATGATTTATGGCGATGGATTTCTTTTTTCCAGGTACCGGAGGCAATGTTTGGCCGACCGGTAAATGTTTTTCAATTACTTTTCTAAACTCAAAATACTTTTCGGTAGCATTGCCGGACTCATCAAGCGGAGCGTCATAGTCATAGCTGGAAACCTGCGGAGAGTATGGGCTATTCTTACTCATGTTGGCTCCATTCATAAAACCCCGTGTTGTACCGCCATGAAACATATACATATTGATGGATATACCCGCACTCAATATTTTATCGAGCGTTGCAGCAGCTTCTTTTGCACTAACATTGGCATGCGCTTCGCCCCAATTATCAAACCAGCCGGGATACCACTCGGCTATATAGTACGGTCCTTTACCATTATGGTAAGTGTTAACTAACTTCTTTACCGCTGCAGGGTCTTCCAGCCCGTTTACAGCTGGTAAATAGCCGGGCAAATAACCACGCGGCAACTGTTCGGGGCCATCACAGGTAAATAATACACCGTCAAAGCCAGCATCTCTAAAAATCTGGCGGTTTAAGTCAAGGTAGCTTTTATCGTCACTGTATGAGCCATATTCATTTTCAATTTGTACCATTAAAATATTACCGCCGTGCGTTACTAATAAGGGCACCAATTGTTTTGACAGCTGATCGATATATTTACGATAAGCATCTATAAAACGGGGATTTTTACTCCTTACCTTAAGTGTACTATCTTTCAGCAGCCACCACGGGTAACCACCAAATTCCCATTCAGCACAAGCATACGGACTTGGGCGTAATACTACCCACAAGCCTTCTTCCTGTGCTATTTTTACAAATTCAGCAATATCATTATTTCCGGTAAAGTCATATTTACCTTTTACTGCTTCATGGGCATTCCAAAACACATAGGTGCCAATGGTATTTAAGCCCATCGCCTTAGCCATCTTCATCCTATCGCGCCAGTACTCTCGCGGTACACGGGCGCAGTGCATTTCGCCGCTTATCATTTGCAGCGGTTTGCCATCGAGCAAAAAAGTACTATCGCCCAAAGCGAAGGTATGCTTTTGCGCCATGGCGAGATTAATGCCCGAAAAACCGATAATAAGAAGGAGCAGTAAATATTTAGTACGAATTGATTTCATGGGTAGATAAACATTAAATAATAACGTGAGCCTAACGCTGATTTATATGAAGATTTTTTCTCAAATATATCTTTTAAAACTTATTTAAAAAGCCATAACCGGGACCAGCCCGGCTATGGCAGCTTAACAACCAACATATTAAAAATCAAACTCCTGTTTAAAGGGTTGGTTATGAATATCAACTTAATTTACATCCCAAAATACTTTGGTAGTAGGCGTATCTTTTGCTTTCACAGCGCTATAATTGGTATTATAAGATGTTTCGACACTTGGATACGGCAAACGTGTAGGGGGCAATTGATATTGAGTAGACAATGTTTGTTTCGGGAACGTTAAAGCCGGATATTTTGTCCTTCTTAACTCGGCCCATGCTTCATCTGATTGAAGGAAACCAAAATGCAGCCATTTTTGCGTGTATATTAAGGCAAGCTTTTGCTGGGTAGTACCCGCATAAGCCACATTAGGATTTACTAAAAATGTTGCAATATCTGTTGCCGAAGGCGATGTTGTGCCTCCACCAATGTTGTTCAGATAGAAGTAAAAATAAACTGATTGCGCTAATGCAGTATTATAAGCCCCTTGCGCATCGCCTAAATTCCAACGTTCGTAAGCCTCTGCTTTCAGAAAATTCACTTCTGATGCGGTTATTACGATGCCCGGCATTTTAATATTGTTTAAAAAAGTGGTTGAATCCACAACAGAATATTTGGAATAAGCAGTATCCTGCTGACCCAAACCATATGTAACCGGCATTGCTCCATAATTTGCATTACCATTTTTATTAAACATAACCGGAATTCTCGGATCATTTGCAGGCAGCATTACGGTGTTCAGCTTATAATCGGGAGCCCAATAGCTATCAATTTCTGTTAAAGCGCTAAATAAAGTACTGCTGGTAGTTGTGGTTAATGCCTGCAAAAGAATGTCAGTGCTGGCAGGGCTATAGCTGGCAACATTTCCACCGTCAATAAGCGGGTATGAAGCTGGGTTGCTCAACATGGTTGTAACAGCAGCTTTAGCAGTTGCTTCGTCATAGCTCGAAATACGCATCAGCAAACGTAAGCGGGTTGAATTTGCGTACTCCTGCCATTTAAGTAAACTTCCGCTATTTAAAATATCAGCTTTATTAAAAGCAGATTGAACATTAGTAGCCAGTTTTGCCGAACCAAAATAAGTAGCCGCCTCATCCAAATCGCTGATAAATTGGTAATAAAGAGCTTTCTGATCGTCAAATACAGGATTTTTTATGGTACTTGTGGTTTCCAAACTACCTGCCTGCGAAAAAGGAATATCGCCCCACATATCCACCATTTTGGCAGCGCGCTCATCTAAAACAATTTTAGCAGCTTCCATGTAAACCTTTTGAGCTGCCTGATCACTTGCCGACAGGGCTGTAAATGCTGCTTGCATGGTACGGTAAGTAGCCATTGGCCCGCTGCCATTGCCTGCAGGATAATAAAAATCTGACCAATACTGACCTATGTAACTGTCATTGGGCTGATAAGCCTGTCCACCGTTATCAAATGTGGTGGTTTGGGCATAAACAGATATTTGAGGAAAGAAAAAGGTACGCAGGTTCCAGTAAGCAGGCCTTACGCGGTCGCTATTCAGCATTTCGGTAAAAAAGCTGCTGATAACGGGTTTTGTTGACAATTCGGGATTGATGTAATCCGAATCAATTGTTTTTTTACATGCACTGAACGATACAGCAAGCAAAAGTAAAATATAGGTATATACAAATATTTTTTTCATCGTCTGATTAATTTTAAGGAATTAAAAAGTGGCGTTTAGTGAGAAACCATAGCTTCTGGTTGCAGGTATTGAACCATTATCAATACCCTGGTTCCACCATTGACTACCCAATGCTGTTTCCGGATCAAGATTCTTTAACGTACGGTATATGTACAATAAATTACGTCCTATTAACGAGAATCTAATTTTCGACATGCCTAAATGGTGCACCAAACTTTGTGGCAATCCGTAGCTAAGCGCAACCTCACGCAGCTTAATATAGCTGTTGTTGTATATGGCTGATCCTTGATTTTCATCAATTACATTTGGCCCGCTGCCACCACCTGCAGAAAATTGATTTTCGTAATAGCTGGCTGCATCAATCATGATATTATTAGGCTGTCCGTTAGCCAAAACACCCGGCTGTATCAAACCATCGTGATAAACAGTTTCGCCACCAGGTCCTTTTGTTGCATTAGCTGGCAATTGCACATAAGTACCTGCCGAATTGATATAATAAGTTAATCCGCCGTGTGCTGCATCCCTGTACTTTAAAGTACTGGTGTACATACCTGAGCTGATGCCATATTTTAAAGGAGTTGAAATTAACTGACCACCCAAATGATAATCAACCAAAGCAGTAACTGAATAATTTTTGTAGGAGAATGTGTTGGAAATACCACCAACAGCTTTAGGAAGTATATTTCCTGCTTTTATATAGTGCGACTGATCCTCTTCATAATAACCGCTGGCATCCACTATATTCTGACCGCTCTTGGTTTTTTGCAAGCCATAAGTATAAATATCACCTAAAGCTTCACCCGGTTTTGCAACTACTTTTATAGAGTTACTTTCGGCAGTATACACATCAATTTCGGGCTCATTAGGTGCTAACGAATAAACTTTTGCATTGTTAAATGAATAGTTTAAACGCACATCCCATTTAAAACCACTTGAAATAATTGGCGTAGCATTTAAAGCCACCTCCAAACCCTGGTTGCCAATAGTACCAACGTTAACTATCTGGCTGGCCGCACCGTTACTTGGTGATGCTGTTAAAGGTAAAATCTGGTTGTTGATTTTATTGGTGTAGTAGCTAATGTCAGCACCAAGCCTATCGTTTAAAAAGCGAAGTTCAACACCGGCTTCATACTCATGTTTTCTTTCGGGCTTCAGGGTATTATTTCCATAAGCGCTTGATAAGGTTAACTGTGGTACAGAACCGTTGTTAGGCGTTTGTATAGAGGTTTGTGCATACGCAACGTTTGATGCATAAATTGCCGCAGGGTTACCATTTTGCGTGTACGAAAGTCTTAACTTACCATAGCTCAGGAATGATGGCATCGAACTTTTTAATGCATCACTAAACACATAGCTTCCATTAACAGAAGGGTAATAATAAGTATTGTTTTGCGGAGGCAGTGTTGATGCTGATTCCTCACGTAAAGAGCTTTCTAAAAACAAATAGTTTTTGTAAGATAAATCCAGCAAGCCAAATGCGCCTTCTTTTACCAGGTATTGTCTGGCGTATGAGGTACTTAAAATACCATAAGAGTTGCTAAGGGAGAAAAAGTTTTCCGTTACTAATCCATTGGTGGTACCTGATGCCTCATCCAGATAACTTTCATGTCTGGCGGTGAAACCTCCGGTTAAGGATAAATTAAAATCTTTTGTAAAATTATTGCTGTACGTTAACAAGGCATCGCCATATAAAATGGAATATATACCTGTGGCTACGTTATAAGCTCCGGTACTTGAAGTAGTGTTAAACGCAACCGGATAAGTATTATAGTTGTCTGCTTCGGTATTACGTGCAGTATAGTCATTTCCTAACCTTACGCGGAACTTAAGGTGACTGATAATATTCCAGTTAAATGTGGCACTAGAATACAGGCGGTTTTCAGTTTCTGTAAGGGTGTTTTTTAAAGTACTGAAAAAATAATCGTACAAATTAGGTCTAACCCTAAAAATAAAAGCTTCTGCCGGGTTATATTGAGGGTTTTCTGCCGGTGCATATTCAAATCCTTCAGATGTAAGGAATTTTTGCTCCACCAGTCCCATTTTTTCTTCGCGGCCAAAAAAACCGTCGAATGATTGCGCTAACCTGTTGGTTTGGTAAGGGCGATTATCTGTTATAGTATTAACATAATTGGCAACCACATCCACACTCGTTTTGTCACTCAGTTTCAGCGTGCTGTTTAAGTTAAAGGTATTTTTATGTACACCCGACTCTCTTTGTATACCATTATAATCAAGCCTTGTATAGGATAGTCTGTAATCAGAGTTTTCTGTTTGGTTTGATATCGATAAATTGGCACTTGAACTGGTACCTGTTCTGAATATATCCTTGTAATTATCAGGTTGCGGAGAATATGATTGTATTGAGCCATCCCACCATTGAACTTTTTGTCCAAGCATTTTTGGACCAAAATCAGCATAAGCCCTAAAGTTAGGTCTCCAGCCCGATGGTGAATTAGCATCAGCAACGGAGCCATCCGCATTAAAACCAAGCGCAATGTTAGTCGCCCTGTCATAACCCTGACCGTAAACATTCTGATAATTTGGTAAAAAAGCAGCTTGCTCTACAGTTCCGTAGTAATTAAATTCAACTTGCGGGCCTTTACCTTTTACACCTTTTTTGGTTGTAATAACAATTACACCACCTTCAGCATCAGAACCGTATAAAGCAGTAGCACTACCGCCTTTTAATATATTAATACTTTCAATATCAGATGGATTGATATCAAGCACGCCGTTTCCTTCAATACGCTGATCGTTGTAAAAACCACCATTGTTAAATCCGCTTGCCCCATATTGTTGCTGATTTCTGATAATTACACCATCCACAACATATAAAGGCGGTTGGTTATAGCCGATAGAGTTAATACCACGTATTTGTATGGTAACCGCACTACTTGCACCACCCGGCGCCGTTTTCACCGCTACACCAGCTGCTTTACCATATAAAGCCGATGCAAAATTTGTATTGCCAGCTTCAGTAATTTCTTTTGATGTTATTGTACTGGTAGCATATCCTAAAGATTCCTGTTGTTTTTTGATACCAAAAGAGGTAACAACAATTTCATGTAAACCACCTACCGCAGCTTTCATCGTTACAGACATTAACGTTCCGGCGGTTACCGGTAATTCCTGACTTTCAAAACCTATAAATGAAAATACAAGTACAGCTTTATCATCAGGTACATCAATGCTGAATTTACCGTTTACATCAGAAACAGTTACAGCTTTGCCACCTTTTACCCTGATGGTTACCCCCGGAAGGGCTACTTTTTGATCGTCAAACACCTCTCCTTTTATAGTAACAGGAGCCACTGCCATATTGGTAACTTTATCAATTACTACAGCATCTTTTTGTTGCAAAACAATTGTTTTATCAACTATTTTGTATGTTAACGATTGATTTTTAAGACATTCGGCCAAAGCTTCATCTACCGAAGCTTCTTTTAACTGAACACTTACCAATTTATCTTTTACATCTTGCGAATCGTAAAAAAATACATAACCAGTTTGCTTGTTAATTTGTTGCAGAACCTTTTTTAAAGGAAAGTTGGTTTCATTTAAATTGATTTTCTGACTAAAGCCTCTTGCGCTGCATTGCAACAGGGCGATAAACAAGATCAGGGTAGTCAATTTCATAACTAAAGATATTTTACGTAGCCACGGCTGATGCGTGACTAAAGAAAAAGCATTTAATTTCATACTTTTGTTGAGTTTGGGTTAACAGATAGTTAGAGACACTAAACATATTCCCGTAATTTCGGGAGGGTTAGCTCAAATATTTACACGCATTCCGATTGCCGTCGGGGTGCGTCTTTTTTTTGAATTAACCTGAGATGGGGATGACCAGATTTTAAGGTCGTTTTTGTAATTTTTTTTCCATTCAGTTTTAATTTTAATGAGTAATTAGTTAGTTATTATCTTAAGGCATTACAACAATTGTTTTTCCTTCAATTTTGTAATGTATTTTTTTAAAGCTCAAAATATCCAGTATCTGCGATGCGTTAACATTCCTCGAAATTTCGCCCGAAAACTCTCTTGATGGTAATTTACCCTCGTACTTAATATCTACATCATACCAGCGGGCCAGCTGACGCATAACTTCCTGAATATTATTATCTTCGAAATAGAAAAATCCATTTTTCCAGGCCACTACTTCATCTACATCAACATTTTTTACTTTAATTTTTCCGTTATCAAATTGCGCCTGCTCACCAGGCTTTATAACAGTGTTGATATTTTGTGATGATACCTTAACGCTTCCTTCCAGCAGCGTGGTTTTAACTTCGCCCTCATCACCATAAGCGTTTACATTAAAATGGGTACCCAAAACTTCAACCGTTTGCCCGTTAGATACCACCCGGAATGGTTTCTTAGCGTCATGCGCCACTTCAAAATAGGCTTCACCTGTAAGTTCAACCTTCCGTTCGTTACCAATAAATTGTACCGGGTATTTAATTGATGATGCAGAATTTAACCAAACCTTAGTTCCATCTGCCAAAACAAACTGATACTGGCCGCCGCGTGGAGTGCTTGCAGTATTATAAACCAGGCTTTTTAACGCGGCATTTTCTTTTGAATCAGCATAACTAATCAAACCATCGGCCGTTTTATTGATAACCATGTTACCCTGGCTGGCCAGCGTACCATTTTTAGCTCCCGTTAAAACAATAGTACTGCCATTTGATAAAGTTAATATTGCCTTATTCCCCCCGGGTGCAACATCACTTTTTACTTTTACTGGTTTGTTAAGAGCCAAAGGTTGTTGCTGCCTGTGAAACATTAAAAAAAAGACGCCCGAAGAAAGAATAAACAGAATAGAAGCCGCTATGGCAAACGTGGGCCAATGCCCTCTTTTGTTTTTACCGGTAATTTCAGTTATCAGTTCATTTAAGCTCTGTTGCTGATCTTCTTCCAGTTGTTGGTGAGGTACATCGGGTACTGTACTTTTGTATTTAGTATACCAGGTTTCTACTAAAGCAATCTCTTCTGCCGTTGCAATACCCTGATTATACCTTTCTAATAATTGTTCAATATCTGATGGTTGCATATATGTAAAGGATGTATTTATCCTTATTTATACCATATACAATTGATAACGGGCGAGGGAGTAGATGAAAAAGAAAAAAAATTAAAAAAACATCATAAAAAAATGAGTTCCTAATTTTACACGTAATATGCGGAGTGAATTATTAACCTGTTTTTTTACCGTTAGCGGGCTGATTTGCAATTTTTCGGCAATTTCCTGGTGAGAAAGGTTGGCATTTCTGCTCATTTCAAAAATGAGCCGCATTTGTGGAGGCAATGCACATACTTCAGCATTAATTATGCTTATCAGTTCTTTTATTCTTAAAGTTTCGTCGGGAGTTGGTTCATCGTTAACCAAAAAAGCTTCAAATGATGTGATATAATCTGATTTGATTTTTTGGTGCTTAAACACATTTAATATTTTATTTCTGACGGCTGTATATAAATAAGCTTGCAGATTAACATTAAATTTTATGGTTTCTTTATTGTTCCAAACATAAGTGAATAGCTCTTGTAAAATATCCTTAACTTCCTCCCTGTCTGGCAATCGTTTATAAGCGTGACTATACAAAACACCATAATACCGTTTATGAATAGCGGTAAAAGCGTCCAGATCCCCCTTTCTTAACAAAACAATTAATTCAACATCGTCACACGACTCGTAACCAAACATAATTTACCTTAGTGTATCTAGTTAAGAAATATTAAATTCAATATTAAGGATTTTTTTTATTGTATCACAAAGGGTTGTATCATTTTTTTTACAAAAAATTCAATTTAAATACATTTTGATTACAATTAAGCAACATTTAAAACAGTTTTAATTCTTGCGAAAACTCCAATAAAACAAGGTTTAAATTGAATTTATCTCAATTTTAAAAACATTTAACCATCATATTCACTGCGTTTTCTCAAAAAACTGCATAAACATTTGCAACAATAATTTTCTTTAAACTAAAATCAATTATTATCTTCTTATTAAAATTTCATGAATTATCACTTTGCTTATTATTACCAACAGTTAGTGTAAAATTCCAGTTGCCTGTGATTTTTTTAACACGCAAAACCACCTGTTACAATTTTGAGTAGAGTTCAACAATAAATTATGTAAACCTCAAAGGGTTGTCAGCGTTGCAGATAGTCCAAAATCTGCGTTTAGAAATAAAAAAGCCGTTTCTATGTATAGAAACGGCTTTTTTATAATTATAATGCGCGCCCAAATGGGTGCTAACTTACTTACTATTCAAACTCTTTATAAAAGCGATCACATCAGCACTTTCCTGCTTGGTAAGGTTTAGTTTACCGGCGTCAAGCGTTTGGTTTTCTACTTTATAACCTATGCCCGCACCACCGCCTTTGTTATAAAAATCCATTACCTGGTCAAGCGTAGTAAATACGCCGTTGTGCATATAAGGTGCCGTTAGCGCAGCATTGCGTACAGTTGAAATTTTAAACGCATGCTTAAAGGCGGGCGTCTTTAATACATTATACCTACCCATATCGGTATCAATGGCGGTTTCATCTATGGTTTTGGGTACGCCAATTACCTCGCTTTCAATTAACACAAATCGCGGCGGAAACGAGCCGTTAAATAACGGCATATAGTGACAGGTGCCGCATTTGGCCTTACCCATAAACAGGTTAAACCCGTGTATTTCCTGCGCGGTCATGGCGTGGGTATTGCCGCGCATATATTCGTCAAAGCGGCTGTTGAGGGCAACCAGACTGCGTACATAAGCGCCGATTGCATTCATTACTTCAAGTGTATCAATGCTTGTTCTGTTTTTTTGAGGGAAGGCGGCGGTGAATAGCTCCCGGTAATTTTTATTTTCCCAAAGGCGTTGTGCCGCTACTTTCATGGAGCCATGCATTTCCTCCTTATTTTGTACAACAGCAAGCGACTGGTCTTCCAGGGTTGAAGCCCGCAGGTCATCAAATTGTGCAGCCTGCAGGGCAGCATTTATCAGCGTAGGCGTATTTCTTCGTATCAGTTTATTATCGTTGCCGATCACCGTATTTTTTACAAGCCCGTCGGTAAATGCTTTTTCAGGCTGATGGCATGACTGGCAACTGCGCATTTGTGGCCCGGAAAGAATAGGATCGGCGAAAAGAGCTTTCCCCAAGACTATTCTTTTAGCTACTATATCAGGAGTTTGCCCCGGATCAAAAGCAGTAGGATCATAAGCAGCCGGATGGAACGCATCTTTATCAAACATGGTTTTTGCATCCATATTCAGCAGCCTGTTATAGGTCATTTCGCGGACATTTAATTTTTTCTCCAGGCTGGTTATATTGGTAGTTATAACATTGCCATACTGGGTTATAAACTCGGCTCTGTCGAACGAATTAAAAGCGGTATGCAGTTTAAGATAGCTTACCGCCCCGGCAAATTCTTCCGGTAGTTTTTCTGTACCTACACTATCCTCATACAAAGTCAAAACTGTATTCAAACTTTCAAGACTGGCAGCCGACTCCTGCGAACTTTTTAAAGTGAGCGGATTATCAAATCCGCTAATACCCAATGATAATATCCTGAAAACTTCAAGTTTGGTAGCGTCAAATACCTGCCAGTCAAAAATAGCAATATTGGCAAAGTGGCTTTTATATTTGTCGCAGCCCTGTTGTAATAGCTTAATCTGATTTATTAATTGTGTTTTTTGACTGATATTATACTTCGGGAAAAGGTAACCTTCCATTACCTGTAAGCCGGCAGGTTCAAACACCTGGCCACTTGACATTTCAATCTCCTGTACAGGCGGCCCGTTAAAAAACCGGGAGGTTGCAGGGTCAAAATACTCTGCAGCCCATTCAACTTTTTTATAACTAAGCCTTAGTTGTAAAAAAAGCTGCTGCAATTGTTTTTCATCAGCCTTACCACTTTCAACTGCTGCCAGCAATTTGTTTTTGCAGGCAGCCATGCTATCAACCTGTGCAACTAATGTCTCCCCAACTACTTTTTCACGCGCCTTGTGGACTGTTGATTTACAAGAGTAGAATGTGTATCCAACAATTAATAAAAGCAATAAGGATATAAAAACAATCTTTTTCATTAAAAAACGGTAAGTCAGTCTTGGTAAACAAACAAAGGAGAAGCTTTTCAGCCACTCCTTTGTTTATGTGTGTCATATTTTTGCCTGTGGGTTACAGGGTATAAAAATGCCTAGAAATTAAAAGCATTGCTAAATGGATCAGCTTTCGCATCGCGGGTTGAAAGTGCTGATAATCCCCATCTTTTTTCTATAAAAGAAAGGATACTTACAGTTTCATATTGATTATGATCGACAAAGCCTTTTTTAGCAAACGGAGAAATAATGAGACATGGTACACGTGTGCCTGGTCCCCACACATCAATAGTAGGCGGCGCAACGTGATCCCAGAAACCACCGTTTTCATCATAAGTAATAATAATTACACAATCTTTCCCATTGGGACCGTTTAACACATCATTTACCAAATCAAGTGCATGGTTTTCTCCTAGCGCCACATCAGAGTAACCTGCGTGTTCGTTAAAGGTACCTAAAGGTTTTACAAAAGAAACAGCAGGTAAAGTACCGGCTTGAGCAGCAGCGATAAACACAGTTTCATCTTTTAAGTGATCTGTTTTTGCTTGTGTACCATCGGCATAGTTTTTATAATAAACAAATGGCTGATGGTGAAACTGGAAGTTTACATCAGGGTGGCCAGCAAGTGCATTGTCCCAACCACCCGAAAACCAGGCCCATGATACATTTTTAGCAGTCAAAAGATCACCAATTGTAGGATTTGTTTGGTTAGGAACTAAGTTTGCAGGATTTGCGCTTGCTGGATGTGGTGTATTTACCGAGTAACTGGTATTAACAGCAAAACCGCCTGGCGTACCCGCAGGAGAGTTAGCCGGAGTCACAAAATTATCCGCAATAATATTGCCGTTTGCGTCTAAAGTAGGGTTTGCAATAACTGAAGCCGGCGCATTAGGGAATGTAGGGCTTGCAGCAGCAATTAACCACTGGTGATTTAAAAATGAACCGCCAAAAGCACTGTGGAAGAAGTTATCACAAAGTACATATTGCTCCGCCATATGGTATAAAGGTATTTGGGCAGTTTGGTAATATCCTTGTGTTAAACCGGCAGAACTACCCGGGATATTATAAAAAGCATATTTATCCATTTTACCACCATCAATTTGCAATGGCTCCTGGTAAAAACGATGCGTAACATCAGGAGTTATGATATCGTTAGGTACGTATTGGTCAATATTGAAATAGGTATTTGCTAAACTTGTAGGAAATAGGCTGCCATTCGGTGTACCAACAATTGCAGGCAATGTAGTATAAACGGTACCTGTTCCATTAACTTGCGTTGTATTGGCAGCGGTTGCATTTGACAAACCATTAGCGCCGGCAAACTGGCCATAAAGGTTATCAAAGCTGTGGTTTTCCATGTAGATAACTACAACGTGGTTCACACTATTGATAGTACCTTTTGAAGCGGTACCGTCATTATTATTGCTTTTTTTACAGCTTGCAAAAAAGGCTGTGCTTAAAATCACCGCTCCCGCAATAATTGCCGGAACGCGATTTTTTAATAGTAGATGTTTCTTTTTCATGCGGTTGGTGTGGGTATGTTTAATTAAATGTAAAAATCACAATCCCGCATGAACAGAACATTATTGCTACATGACTGTTATATTAAGAAAGCGTTTACTTATAGTTTAATAAAAACAGAAAGGGAACGTTCCAGTTTTTGAATACAGTTCTATTTATATTCTGAATACCAGCTTCTTAAGTGGCAATATTATTTTATAGTGACTGATTATTGCAACAGATAGGAATACCGTACCGGGTAAACAAATAGTTAATTAAAGGTTAATAAAAACCAGGGATTAAAGCCCGTTTACAAATTCCTTCATTGTCAATCCCAGGTCTGATTGCTTCATAAAGTCCTCGCCGATGAGTAATTCGTTAAAACCTTTGGCCTTTAATGAATTACAGAAAAAAAGAAGCGGGCAAGGACGAAAATTCGTCCTTGCCCGCTTGGGTGTACGTGGCTGGGTGCCTCCGGAACCACTTATGGATGATTTGAAGAATTTAGCCTCACCATCAATTCAATATAAATATTAGACATTCCGGAATAGTGAACCGTTAATTCCCGATGGCTGGCAGCAGATAACTAGCCATCGGGTTTAACTCTATCAATCTACCGAAACAGGAAGCATTAGAGATCCCTAAGACCGCCATCAAGCAATAACTCGGCACCCAGCATAAAGGCAGAGTCGTCCGAGGCCAGGTAAAGAGCAGCAGCAGCCAATTCCTCTGGCATAGCTACGCGTTTAACCGGCGTAAAATTCCCCATGGCCTCTTTCATTGCTTTAGCTTCTTCTGCGTTGCCAGTTACCGAAGCAAATACCGGGGTGTCAACAGGTCCGGGGGTTAAAGTGTTGACCCGTATTTTCCGGTCCAAAAGGTCGGCAGAAAAACTGCGAGCCAGTGAACGAACGGCAGCCTTGGTTGCTGAATAAGCCGCATGATTAGGGATACCCTTGCCGTTAACTGTCGAAGAAATCAGCACTACTGACGCGCCGTCTTTTAATACCGGCAGGGCTTTTTGTACCGAAAAGAAAGCGCCTTTAAAATTGATATCGCTTACCTGGTCAAATTGTTCTTCGGTAAAACTTGCCAGTGGCGCTAAAACATAAACACCGGCATTAACAATCAGTGTGTCTACTTTACCAAAATGGTCTGCTACCGTTTGATAAATTCGGGTCAGGTCATCAAGTTTGGAAACATCGCCCTGGATACCCAGGCCGTTAGGCCCAATCTCAGCGATAGCCTGATCGATAGTTTTTTGGTTGCGGCCAGTAATGGCGACTTTGGCACCTTCCTGTGCAAAACGTTTGGCAATAGCTAAACCAATACCGCTGCTACCCCCGGTAACAACGGCTACTTTATTATTCAATTTTTGTGACATAATATTAAATTTTAGACCACAAAGTTGGGGGCAATCGTACTTGCAGAACGATGAACTAACTTAAGAAAAACGTGTGAACTGGTTCACTTTTTCCGCACCTTGTCGTTACGGATCTTCGATAGGAACTCGCGGGTCATATTAAGGTAAGAAGCAAGCGCGTATTGTGGCAGGCGCTGCACTACCTGCGGGTATTTGGCAACAAATTCATTATACCGCTCTTCGGCGCTTTGCGTCAAATTAGATACGATGCGCCGCGCAAGGTAAGCCGCCGAATGTTCTGCCATCACCCGGAACAGCGTTGCCAATTCCAAATTGGTATTTTTGAGTTGCTGCTCGGCCTGGTGATCAATCTGGAGAATGATACTATTTTCCAGGGCTTCTACAAACTGTGTGGCCGGCGTTTGGTGAATATAGCTGTTATAGTCCGAAAGCCACCAGTCCTCCACTGCAAACTGTATCGTATGTTCGTTTCCTTTATCATCTATCACATATGAATGAAAAGCGCCTTTCAACACATAAATCCGATATTTGGCGACAAAGCCGGGCTGGATGAGCAATTGTTTTCTTTTGATCTTCACCACCTGGAATGCAGCGGTCAACCGCTCCATATTTTCGGGCGAAAGGCGGGTTTTACGATTTATATTTTCGATAAAAGGAGAAAGGTCTTCCATTGCGTTAAATTACAAATTAACGCAATTTTCTATAAATCGTCTTTTGTGAACTAGTTCACCTTTTTTGAGGGGAAGGTTGGGTATTTTTGCCATCCGCTATCGGGCTTGATCCCGATGGACGGTTTTCTAACGCATTCAACAAATAAACATCATGGAAAAATTTGCATTACTCGCGCGCCTGGAAGCAAAACCTGGCAAAGAACAGGAAGTAGCTGATTTCATAAAAAGCGCTTTGCCTTTGGCTCAAGCCGAAACGGAAACAGTGCGTTGGTACGCTCTTCAAATCGGGCCATCCACTTTCGGTATTTTCGACACTTTTACGGATGAGGCCGGCCGCAATGCCCACCTGGGCGGCGAGATCGCCAAAGCACTAATGGCTAAAGCGCCGGAGTTGTTAGCCACCAGTCCGGTAATCGAAAAAGTAGACTTACTGGCAATTAAATAAATCCTGGCTATTGGCGCAAGGTTTAGTCTGCCGAAATATCCAGTTTATCAGTCTTTAACTCGCAAATTGGATTCGAACGCACAAACGGCCTTTACGATATCGTAAAGGCCGTTTGTGCGTTAACCTGGGCAAATAACAATTGTTAATAAAACAGGATTTGTCTCGCTAAAGACATATCTATATCGCCGGTTTGCTTGCCCGCAAATTGCTTAACGGTTGATTGTTATCTTTGCAATGTTTTTTTACCCAGGAAACTTATGAAAAAAATAGGATTTTTATCTTTCGGCCATTGGTCTAATCATCCCGCATATAAAACCCGTACAGCAAGTGACACGCTGCTTCAGTCAATCGATCTGGCTATTGCTGCTGAAGAGATTGGCATTGACGGTGCATATTTTCGGGTACACCATTTCGCGGCACAACTTGCATCACCTTTTCCTTTGCTATCGGCTATAGGTGCTAAAACAAAAAAAATAGAGATCGGTACTGGTGTAATTGACATGCGTTACGAGAACCCGCTATATATGGTGGAAGACGCCGGAGCGGCTGATCTGATTTCAGGCGGACGTTTACAATTAGGTATCAGCAGAGGTTCACCTGAACAGGTGATAGAAGGTTGGCGCTATTTCGGTTATGAACCGGCTGCCGGGGAAACGGACGCTGATATGGGCCGGCGGAAGGCATTGGAGTTTTTGGGAAAGCTAAATGGAGCAGGGTTTGCCAAACCCAACCCATACCCTATGTTTCCGAATCCTCCGGGTTTATTACATTTGGAACCTTACTCCAAGGGACTACGTGAACGGATCTGGTGGGGTGCCGCTTCCAATGCAACGGCCATATGGGCGGCCGAAAATGGTATGCATCTTCAAAGCTCTACTTTAAAATTTGATGAAAACGGTAAACCTTTCCATATACAACAGGCTGAGCAAATCAGGCTATACAAGGAAGCCTGGAAAAAAGCCGGACACAAACGTGAGCCCAGGGTTTCGGTAAGCCGTTCGATTTTTGCATTAGTTAATGATGAGGACAGACATTTGTTTGGACAACAAGCTAATGGGTCAGACAAAATTGGCTATATCGAAGCCGACAAGCGGGCAATTTTCGGAAAAAGCTACGCTGCAGAACCGGATCAGCTGATAAAAGAACTGGCTAAAGACGAAGCCATTCAAGAAGCAGATACAGTGCTTTTAACAATACCTAATACATTAGGTACTGATTATAATATGCACGTCCTGTCTTCTATCTTAGAGCATGTTGCACCAGGGTTAGGTTGGCGTTAAACAAAAAACTATGCAAGTATCGACTTTCATGCAGAATTGCAACGTTGTGTCGTGGTTTGGAAAAACAGCTCAAATATGCGAAAAGAGGCCATTTTGATTTGAAGTGTACCCCAAAAGAGTTCACCTCCAAACTTTAACATAGATTTGGAGTTAAATAAAATGGAGGGATTAAATAATATTTAATCCCTCCATTTTTCAAACATTGCTTAGTTTGATGAGTTAACTAGCCTATTGTAATACGGTCTAATCCGATCGTAAATTGATAAGCTATTACGATAGTTATGCTATTTAATTAGTTGTAACAGCTTAACAAATATCTCGGTATTGTTATAAACGCCCCTAAAATCAAGTGAATGTGGCCCATAAGCAAATACCGGCACCGGTGTACCTGTGTGATCATTGGTACTAAAATCGCCCCAAACATATCCTTTAGCAATATTACCATCCAGCAAGCTTAAGCCACCTGTTTCATGGTCTGCTGTTACAATAACCAGGGTTTCTCCATCTTCATCAGCAAATTTTAGAGCTTCACCTACTACCTTATCAAAGTCGCTGTTTTCTGTAATAACCTGCTTCAGGTTATTACTATGGCCGCCATGGTCAATTTGCGATCCTTCTATCATCATAAAAAACCCTTTGGGATTGTTTTTAAAAGTATTGGTAACTTTATTAAATGCCAATGGCAGATAGTCTCCCCTGCCATTCATTTTAGGCCTGGTAACACTGTCATCCATTAAGCCAAGAATTTTTGTTGCAGGCGACTTTAAAAAATCATCAAAGTTGCGAATAACGGTGTATCCCCTTTTCTTCATGATATCAATTGGTGTTTCGCCGTTTACCTCTTCCGTAAAATCCTTATAGGCCGAACCTAAAAAGATATCAACTGGCGATGAGGTTATATCTCTTGCAATAGCTGTTGCATTGCTCCTTTCTGACTGATGCGCATAAAAAGCCGCAGGTGTGGCATCTGTTAGTTCACATACAACAATATCAGCCGTCTTCTTCCCTGCCTGGGCGCTATAATCTGCTAATGATTTTAATGGTTTACCAGATGGATCAACCCCTATTGCCCTGTCATTTGTTTTTTGTCCGGATGCAAAGGCTGTTCCCCCAGCAGCAGAATCAGTAATGTAGGCATCGGCCGAATTGGTTATGGAAAAACCAATATTTTGTATCTGGAAGATATTCAGTTGCCCCCTGTTAGCGGTATAGGTAGCGTAAATTTGCGAAAGGCCCATACCATCCCCTATACATAAAATGATGTTTTTAACTTTCTTCACGGTCCCATCAGATTTATAAGTTGGATGATATATTACATATGGTTGCGGAGCTACGTATTCATCTTTTTCTTTTTTATTTAAAAAATCGCCAAGTTCTTCTACTTTATCCGTACCAATAACATCCACTTTTAACCTGATAAGGGCAAGCCAGCTGCTTTTAGTATCCGGAGTTTCATAAAAGCGGATCATTTTACCCGCGGCATGTACACTGTCAATACCAGCGCTCACCCTGCTAATCTCGTCACTATTTAGTACTCCTTTACCATTCCAATGAACATACTTGCTAAACGGAAAACTTACCAGACCTATTTTTTTCCATTGCTCCGGAGTAAATCCGTCCAGGTGATCAACATCAAATGAAATCCAATCGGGATAGTTGACCATCTCCGCAGCTGGCGGCACCGCGCCTGTTAATACGATTGAAAGCCTGCCCGGATGCCCTGCGTAAGAGAAATAAGGCTCAAGCGGTTTCAATTCGCTGATCACCAATGGTAAAACTGCTTTATAATCTTCTTTTATCTCAATTAGCAATCTTAATTTCCTTTGCTTATCGTGCGCCAGCTTTTCAATTAATGGGTCGGTGTATAAAATCTTCAACGACCGGCTTTCAACTATATCTTTTTTATCATGAGCAACCATTAATTTGCCGTTAACAGCATACACATCTGCTTCTATTGAACCAAAACCCTTTTCATAAGCCCTGTAAAAAGGGATATTGTTGTTATAATCGTTATGCGAATGTGCATCTGCAACGGTATATGCTTTGATCTGCGCGTTTACTGACTGGTTAATTGTTACCATCAACGCTAACAGTGCGATAATTTTAGTGCTTTTCATTTGATTTTTTTAATGGAAAAACCGGGGTTATCCCCGGTTTTTATTTTACATTATACTACCAGCCTGCATTTTGCTTGAGTTGCCCCTGGCTTATTTGTATATCATTTGGTGGAATTGGCCATACATTGTCTCTGGCCGGAACAAAATTACGGGCAGGCCAAACTATTGATCCATCAGACCCATGTAATGGCTGGGCATAAACAGCCTGCGCATCTCCCCAGCGTACCAGGTCAAAATTTCGGTCGCTCCATTCACCGGCAAGTTCAACGCGGCGTTCATGCTTTAAATTTACCATAGTTGCACCCGATACCGGAGCTAAACCAGCGCGTTGACGGACCATATTGATCTCCGCATCGCCACTTTTTCCCTGCATAATTTCAGCTTCCGCTTTAATTAAAATCACTTCAGCATAACGAAGCAGTGGTACATTCAAATCTGTTGAAGGCTCATTTCCGTTTGTGCTCACGTGAATTCCACCGGCATAACTAAAAGGCTCCATGTATTTATTAAATTGATAGCCTGTTAAACTGTTTGAAACACCTCCAATTGGATAAGTATAAGTTTGTCCGAAGTATTGAAAAGTATCGCCTTTTTTCAGGATAGTAGTAGCCAATCTTTTATCACCAGGTTCAAATTCATCAACCAGTTCTTTAGTTGGCTGAAAGTATCCAAATCCATTATATAAACCCCATCCTTTGTTTTCCAGCATAGCTCCCGGTAAGATGCTTTCGCCATATTGACTGCTGCCAACAGACCAAATATATTCTGTGCTATAATTGTTGGCGATTTTAAATACATCAGCATAGTTTGGCAATAATGCGTGTTTACCGCTTAAAATAACCGAATCTGCATATTTTTCAGCATTAGGATAATCTTTAGCATGCAGGTAGGCCTTAGCCAAATAAGCCCATGCAGCTGTTTTATGTGCTCTTCCATAATCGGTAGCTGCAAGCTGGTTTAAATAAGGCAAAAGAGAAGCGGCCTTTTTCAAATCGGCAATTATATAAGCATAATTATCCTTCACAGATGGTAGTTGCAAGGGAAATGCAAGAGGATTAGCCCGGTTTTGAACAGGAGCACCTTGCGCGTTGCTGCCATAAAGATCGGCAATTTCAAGGTGCATAGTAGCATGAATAAAATAGGCCTGACCAAGAATGAAGTTTTTGGTTGCCTGATCCATATCGATACCCGGAACATTGGCAATGACATCATTGGCCCTTTTCATTACCTCAAAATGCGCTGACCAAGGCGCGTAAATACTTGACTCGTTTCCGGTACAAACAAAGTTTTTGATGTTTTGACGATCGGCAGAAGTACGGCCCACAACCATATCATCGCTTGCATTTATAAACCAGAAGAAGCCGCGGCCGTACAGGTCTTCATCATTGCTCTGCAAATCATATAAACCATTGGCCGCCTGTTGTGCATCATCGGCAGTTTTCCAAAAATTGGTAGTAGTTGGGGTACCAGTAGGCTTTATAGCATCTAAAGTTCCCTTTTTACAGCCTGACATCCACATCCCGATGATAAGCGTGGTTGCTAAAGTAATCCCTTTATATATATTCTTAATTTTCATGATAATTTTTTTTTCAATTGTTTTTACAATCCAACATTTAAACCAAGCATCATAATTCTTGCCTGCGGATACAGCCCAAGATCAACACCATTCTGGTTGATCCCTATTTCAGGGTCAAGGCCGGTATATTTGGTAAAGGTTACCAGGTTCTGCACATCAGCATACACCCGGATATTTCTGATACCCAATTTGTCGCAAAGTGCTTTTGAAAAGCTATAACCAAATGTTACGTTTTTAATACGCAAGTATGAACCATCCTCTACATAAAAGCTGGATACATTACTGAAGTTTCCGTTCGGGTCAGAGGCATTAAGTCTTGGTATATTGGTATTGGTGTTGCTTGGTGTCCAGGCATTTTTAGCACTGGTCAGCAAGTCATAGTTTTGTATAGAGGCATTATCACCTGTGTATTTTACCCCGTTAAACAATTTGTTACCGGCAACGCCCTGCAAAAAGATGCTCAAGTAAAATGATTTATAGGTAAAGTTAGATGTAAAGCCATAATCAAATTTAGGGAACGGTGTACCCAGGTATGACTTTACTAATTGCCCGGCACTGTTTGCTGCAAATTTTATATCGCCTGGTTTGGCATTTGGCTGAATGAGTGTTCCATCCGGTTTTTTATAAGCATTTACTTCCGCTTGCGACTGAAATAAACCAAGATCTTGATATCCATAGAACGAATAAAGCGGATTGCCCTGAACCAATTCAACCGGAACAAGATTATCTCTTACCGTTGGATTACCCAAAATAGTTTCCTCTCCCAGCAGTATATCAATAATCTTATTTTTAATATAAGAACCATTCAAGGCAAAGTTATAATGCAGGTCTCCGGCATGATCCTGGTATTTAATAGCTATTTCAATCCCTTTATTCTGTATCTCACCACCATTTACAAACGGCGGGTTTGAAATGCCATAAACTGCAGCTACAGGCGGGCTAAACAAAAACTGTGTATTTTTTTTCTTAAACACATCGGCATTAACATTTAATTTTCCATCCATAAAGCCAAGGTCCAAACCGATATCTGTTTGAGCAGCTCTTTCCCATTTTAAATCTGGATTCGAAAGGCCGTTGATGGCATAGCCAGTAACTGATGCAGCCGGATTGCCCAGGTATGCAGTTGTTTTGCTCAGGGAAACAGATGTTGGAAAATTAGGCAAGCCGGCAAGGTTGCCTGATTGGCCATAACTGGCCCTCAGTTTGGCAAATGATAAAAATGCCTTATCAGGGAAGAAAGATTCTTTACTGATTATCCATCCTGCAGAAACGCCCGGATAAGTTTGGCTGCGGTATTGCTGGCTTAACTGTGAAGTTGCATCGCGGCGGATAATCCCATTGATCAAATATTTACCTTCGTAATCATAACCAACCCTCCCGAAATAAGAGATCAGCGCAATTTCATTTTTCTGACCTTGTAAAGGCGTTCCGCTTGGATAAAGTGATCCATTGACAATATACCGCGCTGAAGGATCCTCGCTTACATAATTATCTGTATTTACACTGAAGAACTCGTTTACGTCATCTTCATAAGTATAACCGGCCAATGCACTAACATGATGTTTAGTGCCGAATATTTTATCATATGAAAGGGTTTGTTCAGCTAATAAATTGGTGGTATTTGTTTGCTGCTGAAAAAGCTCGTTATCAAAAAACAGCTTACCGGGCTCCAATATCCGGGTATCAAATTGTTTAATGCTTTCCAGATTTTTGGTTATGCCAAGATTAGAGCGGAATTTAAAATCCTTTAGAAATGTTACTTCCAGGTAAGGGTTTATTGTGAAACTGTTTACAGCATCACTATTATCTAGCCGCTTTAAAAAAGCTACCGGGTTAATTACGTCGCCATAAGAACCTGCATACTTTGCGGGTACACCGCCAAAGCTTCCGTCTGGATTATAAATAGTGGCATTGGGTGGATAGAAGATAGCCGATAGGATGGTTCCCTGGTAATCATCATTTGTATTGGCACCCTGGCCATTGTTATAAGAGTAAGACATATTCTCACCAATTCTTAACCAATCCTTAATTTTATGGTCAGAATTTACCCTGAAATTATAACGTTCCGAATAGGTATTTAAAAGGATAGCTTCATTTTTACGATATCCGCCTGAAACATAAAAAGTAGATTTATCATTTCCACCGGTTAAGTTAAGATTATACTCCTGCATTATCCCGGTTCTGAAAATAGCATCATTCCAGTTGGTACGGGTGATACGTGAATCAGGATTTATGGTAGCATTAAAAGCATCAAGCCTTGGCAAACCTGCATTATCGTAAGCAGTGTTAATAGCATCGGCAAAATCAGCGGCATTTAATGATTGTAAAATACGATTCGCATTTTGAACGCCGGTCTTAACCGTAAAATCTAAATTGGTTTTGCCAGCCTTTCCTTTTTTTGTTGTGATCAGCACCACACCTCCGGCTGCTTTTGCACCATAAATTGCGGCGTATGAATCTTTCAGCACATCAATCGATGCAATATCATTAGGATCCAACGGACCGCCGGTATAAATAGTACCGTCAACCACCATTAAGGGCCCTTCACTATTGAATGAACTTTGACCACGTATGCGAATGCTTGGAAGCGAAGTTGGATCGCCTCCTTCATTCAAAACGGTTACACCGGGAATCTGTCCCTGCAACATTTCGGTAACAGATCCGACAGAACGGTCTTTAACATCCGAAACTTTTAGGGAGCCCACAGCACCTGTAACATCCGCCTTTTTTTGGGTGCCATAACCCACTACCAATACGGCAGACAAACCGGTAACGTCTGTATTTAAGGCAATGTTAAGCGGTGATTGATCGGCAGCTACTTCCAGGGTTTTATAACCAATATAAGTGAACACCAATATATCACCATCCTCAACAGCTATCGCAAAATGTCCATTTACATCTGTAGAAGTAACGGCATTAGAAGTTTTGCTGCGAACCACAACTCCCATTAAAGGGCCTTCCTTATCAGAAACCGTCCCGGTGACGGTCATTTTATTTACTACCGGGGCGATGATTTTTTTGGAGATAATGATGGTATTATATTTTTCTTTATAATCCAGCTGCGTGTTTTTCATCAATGCAGACAGCACCTCTCTAAGTGGTTTATTTACAAATGTTCCTGCTTTAACTTTTACCTCCTGAACATCGTTTAGCTTGTAATTAAAAGCAATGGTACTGGTTGCCTTTTTTAGTTTTTCCAGAGAAACATCAAGTGTTTCATCTCCGAACCTGACTGTTACTATCTGTTCCAAAGAGGTGGATTGCATTGCACGGGCCCTGCCCGGCGTTAACGATAAAAAGATAAAGAGCAATAAAATTGCCATCATTAACTTTTCAGAAATCTGTGTTAAAAGTTTTTCCATATATTTGTTTTTAGTTATTATTTGTAACAGCCCGCTTGTTTTTAATTTTGGCTGGTACACCCATTTAGCCAATGCTTGTTGTCGCAGGCATTGGTTTATCTTTATCCTACTTAATAGTTAGGTTATTTCCTTTCAGCTGATATTTTCTTCCATCAATCAATTGCAAGATATCCACCACCTGGCGGATGGTTAATTTGTTGGAAAATCTTACCGAATAGCGTTGCTGGACACCTTTTTTACCGGTATATTTAAAGTTGACATTGTATCTGTTTTCAAGATATACTGCTATTTCCGCAAACGAAACATTATCCAAAATCAGATCGCTATGCATCCAGCTCAGCAGATGATCGTCTGAGGTGTTGCCCCTTACAAAACTTTCCTTCAACTTGTTATAAGTTAACAGTTGCTGTGGTGTATACATACCCAATGTATGTGTCTGGTCATGAACCTCAACTTTTCCACTATTAACAAAAACCTGTAAATCCGGTAAATCCTTATAAAATTTAATATTGAAGCTCGTTCCCAATACCTGGGTAGTAACATTGCCGGTGTGCACTAAAAAGGGGCGTTTAGCATTATGCCGAACTTCAAAATAGGCCTCACCCTCCAATAAAAACAGTTCGCGCTTTTTTCCGTCAAAAGCCACAGGGAATTTTATTGTACTGGCTGCATTAAGATGCACAACGGTGCTGTCTGGCAAAACAATTTCTTGCATTTCTCCCCGCGGAGCAGTAATGGTTTGGTAGGCTACCTGCAAGGCATCGCTATTCGATTTTTTTAATAGCCGGGAAAAGAAAATACCTGCGGCAGTTGTTATTAAAAGAACCGCCGCAACTTTTAGCCACGTGGTATTTAACCTACGCGGTTTTTTATAACCATTAAGGTCAATTTCTATTCTCTCCCAGATTTGTTCTTTTAGCCGTTGTGTTTGTATGGGAATGCCATTATCCTGTTCGAGTTCCTGCATCAGCGTTTTAAGCATCTCCAGTTCTTCGGGCGAACATTTACCCGCATTAAATTTATTCAGTAGTTTCTTAATCCCTTTTTGTTTCACTTAAAAAGCCTTTATACTTATCAAGTGACTGATGGGCGGGATGTGTACTATATGAAATGAAAAAAAATTATCAGCAATAATAATTCGCTGATTTTATCGCCGGGTATGACATTATAGTAATGATCTACCGACTTTTTTAACCGGCTTAACGCATTGCTGATCTGATTACGGACAGTTTGGTGAGAAATGCCTAATTCTGCTGCTATTTGTGTGCCACTCATATCCTGTTCCCGGCTGCATAAATAAACCTGTCGCATTTTTTCGGGCATAGCTTCAATTTCCCTATTAATAACAATATTTAATTCAGCAAAAGCTAATTGATAGACAGTGGTATTTTCATACTGCTCATGTTTTTCTGTAATGTTATCTAAAGACGCTGGTTGAAATTTTTGTTTCTTATACCACCTGTAGGTCATATAATTAATTGAAACCACAAGGTAAGCCTCTAATGATCCGCTGATTTGTAGGGTATAGCGGTTTTTCCAAACAGATAAAAACAGGTCCTGTATCATATCCATCGCATCATCTTCATCCCCTGTTTTTTTGATGGCAATAGCAATCAGTTTAGCCAAATAACGCTCATATATTTCACGAAATGCCTGGCGGTCATCATTTTGCAATTCCAGGATAAGCTGAGTATCAGAAGCGTGTTTCACAAGCCATATTTGTTTGGCCAAAGAAACACTACTGTTGTTAAGGTAGTTTTAAATCCCTGTTAACGCTTAAGAATTTAATAAGTAATACAAATGATGATAATCACAACGATCAATTACGTCCTATTTTGCAAGTGTTGTAAAGTTTATTTATTGCCTGCAATTTTAATAATTCGCCAAAGGCAGATCTGCGGCATTTCTGCTGCTCATTAAAATGGCTTATGGTTTATGAAATTCAGGGTGGCTAAAGCAAATAAAAAGGCCGCATCATTTAATTATGATACGACCCCTTTAAAGATCATTAGCGTATTGGTTATTGATTTATTTTAAATGATTCCCATGGTCCGGCTGTAGTTCTGTTACAGGTCATGGCCTGGGTACCGTTCTCACTCGAAACAAACAGTCCGTTATTGCCCTTTAAAGAAACTGTTCCGTCTGCATTGCTTATCCAATTAAATTGCTCCCAGGCGCCAACTGATGTGCGGTTGCAGGTAATTGCCTGGGTGCCATTTTCTGATGACACGTATTTTCCCTGCGATTGCAAAGCAATTTTCCCACCTCCGGCATCAACAACTGTAAATGACTCCCAACCCTGGGCGACAGTGCGGTTGCAGGTCATTGGCTGGGTTCCATTTTCGCTGCTTACATATAAATTGTTTGAGCCTTTAAAAGTTACCGTTTGCCCAATAGGTGCAACACTGCCGCTACTTACCACGGGCTGGGTGGGGCGCGTTGCTGTAAGTGCAATTTGCCCTTTTAGCATTTTACCACCGTCACCTGTCAATCTTAAATAATAATCAGCCGAGCATGCCGTACCATCTTCATCCAACGTTACGAACGATGAACCAGCTGGAATAAAACCTGAACTTTCCGCCGTTTTCGCAATCTGGTTACCTTCGTTATATTCATCAAACATTGATATGTAAATACCCTGACAGCCTAGTTTTACCATATTATAAAACTCGTGCCACATCAAATCTCCGTGTACGCGTTGATGTTCCTGCAAATCGCCAGGCAATACACATGGTTGATAGTCGATACCATTACTATTACAATAGGCCTGATCGGGTATATTCACATTGTTGTAATAGTTATCAGCGTCGCTTATGTTGCCAACACGGCCAATCATCCAGGGAGAGAGCATATTAAAAGCTGAATAGGTAGCCAAAAAGCCCGGCTTTGAATCCTGTCCTGTTGGTGCGGTGCGCCACTGTGTTGGTACACCTCCTATAACATAACAACCCTGTGCTTTAAACCAGTTTATCACATCCAGGCATACATCAGCCGTCCACGGATGATCGTTATCGTTAAAGCCAAATCCCCAGATACACACTACCGGTTTGCCGTTTTGCTTTGCATAAGCCGGTGAGGAAGTGTAGGCAGACACTTTATTGGTCCAATCGGTTTTTATTTCAGTCTGCATATTTGTCCAGTCGGTTACATCATACATAATGTAAAACTTACGGCCATAAGTTTCCGCAGCAGTTTTAACTTTCAGGGTTATTGCATCGCGAATGGGCCCTTCCGATCCATTAGGGTCAAACCTCTGTAATGCGGCTGCGTCAATACCATTCTGCTGCATCCATAGAAAATGCGTGTTAACCGTCTGATCGGTAAAAGATGAAAACAGGCTGGCTGGCTGTCCATTGTTCAAATTTGCAAACCCTGTTTGATAAGTGCTGGTATAGTCGCGTACGTCGGGCCATGATTTGAACCCCAGGTTGTTTGTTGAAGGAGTTTGCGATTCGTTTTGAGACCAATGCCACCAGGCATTTATTGGTGAACCATCGCCAATTGCAGCGAACCATCCCTGGTAGCCAACAACTACTTTCCCAACAACATCTCCCGGCGAAGATGCTAATGATCTTGACTTAAGGGCCACCTTTCCGGGCGTATTTGATTGATCGGAAATGTTTTTCCTGCAGCTAATTACCATAAGCGTAAGCGCCGCGAATATTATTATATTGATTTTTTTCATATTGATTTTGTATTGATTAGGTATTAGGAATTATTTATTGGATTTATTTTCCGTTTTAAGGGGGTTTTAAAATAAATGTATGCATGATTATTAATACAGCTAATGATCTTAAAAAGACGGTGGTATAATAGGTGTTGCATGCAAGTTATAGCCGAGTATTAAAAATATCTTAATAATTAATTAATTAACACAAATAGATACTATTATTAATCAAAACATAATAGATATTTATTACTATTAATACTTCAGGAAGAGTTGGGATGACAGAATAAAAAAATAATGTGTAAGTAGTAAGGGCTACTATTAATTCAAATTCAGCAATTATATAATCAAAAGGACTTGCGCGTTCTTGCTAAAAAGGGGGTTTCTTTTTCTATAACGGTTTGCTTCCTGTACTAATTTATTAAAATCTCCTATTCTGTGAAATAGTTTCCGGGGGCATTAAAAACAAGTGCCAATAATTGTTAATTTGTTACAGCCCTTCAGTTTTTGTGAGCAAAAAATTGCCCAATACCAAATAGTCCATTTCGGTAGTAATGAAGTCTTTATAAGCATCTCCCGGTGTGCAAACAATGGGTTCATCTCTCACATTAAATGAGGTATTGATGAGCATGACGCATCCGGTTAAGTTTTTAAAATCATTAATCAGCTGCCAGAACTTTGGGTTTGATTTCTTGTTAACGGTCTGAATCCTGGCTGAGTAATCAACATGTATAACCGCTGGTATATCGGCGCGAATAAAATTTAATCTGTCATAGAGTTTAAGGTCGGCGTAATTTCCGGGCTCTTCTTTACGCAGGCTGTCTTTCAGCATAGCGGTAAATAACATATAGGGCGAAGACTTACCGGGTGTAAAATACCTGGAAATGTCTTCTTCCAAAACTGCCGGAGCAAATGGCCTGAAGCTTTCCCTCGATTTTATTTTTGTGTTGATGATATTTTGCATTTCGGGATTCCGAGGATCGCCTAAAATACTCCGGTTTCCCAAGGCACGCGGCCCAAACTCCATCCGCCCCTGAAACCAGCCTACCACCTTACCGTCCGCAATCTTCTGGCTTACAACCAATGTCAGGTCAGCAAAGTCATCAAAAAAAACGTAAGGAATGTTCTGGTTATTAATCAGCCTTAAAACATCCTTGTCGGTATACTCAGGCCCCAGGTAAGCCCCCTTCATCCTATCATTAAAAAGCGTTTCCCTTTTATCCTTACTACCAGTAAACAAAGCTGCATATGCTGCCCCCAATGCCCCGCCTGCATCGCCTCCGGCTGGTTGTATCCACATATTGTCAAAAATCCCTTCGGCCTCAATTTTACTGTTGGCGACACAATTAAGGGCGACGCCACCAGCCATAACCAGGTTCTTGCAACCAGTTATATCACGGGCGGTTTTAGCCAGTTTAATTACTATTAACTCGGTTACCTGCTGTATAGCTAAAGCCAGATTGATATGTTGCTGCTCAATTTCAGATTCTGGCGCTCTTCGTTTAAACCCAAAAAGCAATTCCCATTTTTTGTTATTGGTCATTTTTAAGCCTGTAGCAAAACTAAAGTAGTCCATATTCAACAATATCGACCCATCTTCCCTTATATCAACCAGTTCGGCCAATATCTTTTGCTTAAACCCTGATACTTGTATTGAATTTGGATTACCATACGGCGCCAGCCCCATCACCTTATATTCGCCGCTGTTAATGGTAAAGCCTAAATAATAAGTAAAGGATGCATATAGTAAACCAATAGAATGCGGAAAGCGCAATTCTTTAAGTATTTCGATCTTATTTTCTGTTCCGCGGCAAATAGTAGTTGTGGCCCACTCGCCTACCCCATCGATAGTTAATATTGCTGCTTCATTAAAGGGCGATGGATAATAAGCGCTTGCGGCATGTGATAGGTGATGTTCGGCAAATAAAATCGGAATATCTTTTTTACCCAAAGCATTGCACTTTTTCTTGATCGATCTTTTGATAAACAGCTTTTCTTTGATCCAAATTGGGATGGCTTTGGCAAAACTAAGCAACCCGAAGGGAGCAAAAGCATGATAAGTTTCCAGCAGGCGCTCAAATTTCAATAAAGGTTTATCGTAAAAAACAATTGATGTTAACTCGTCAAAATCAATACCGCCTTCCTGTAATACATAGGCAATAGCCTGATCGGGAAAACCGGCGTCATTTTTTATTCTCGAAAAACGTTCTTCCTGCGCTGCAGCAACTATTGCCCCATTAATAATCAGGGCAGCAGCGCTATCATGATAATATGCCGAAATTCCGAGTATGGCTGTTGGCATAAAATACTAAAATAAGCTATAGACGAAAGGCGCCAGCGAGGGGATAGCACTTATTACGGTGATTGCCGAAAGCAACACCAAAATTACAATAAGCGGTACCAGCCAAAACTTTTTCCGGGTTTTCATAAACAGGAAAAGCTCATTTAAAAATTCCATCGTCTGTAATTTAAAATGTGTGCAATAAATCTTCCGCAGTAAAAGTGTGATTCCTGTCTGTTAAAACTGAAGCGCCGCTTTTTTTGAATTGCTTTAATCGCAGGCTGTTACGGCCAATTAACCGCCTCAATAAACCCACCGGCATTACAAAAACAAAAAAAATAATACCAAGCATAATAGCCGGGCCAACAATGCTCAGCACTTTTGATAAACCAAACCACACGATTGCAAATGGGTACAATATAATTGGCGCTACTATTGTAACGAGCATGGAAATAAAGGCAAGTTGGGTATAATAAGCATTACCTTTATGCTTTAGTGCAAAAAATAATAACACTAAAATGGCCGCCTGACCAAATTCAGCGCATTCTTTTTTTGTTATAGCTGGTAAAAATTTCTTCATGGCTATTTTTATTTCGCTTTTACCTCAGCGAGCAACTGCTGGGTATTTTGATTTTTATTGTTCAATTTTTGAGCCTTATTAATATATTTTATTGCTGCATCTTTATTACCCATTTTCAAATAAGTGGCGGCAATTTTATTTATCAGCTCAATGTCTGTCAAATCTGTAGCATAAACTTTCTTCAGTTGTATCACATCGCCAACGGCGACTTTTACGGCATCAAGCTTTAAACCTGCTGAGTTATTTGCAATAGCATAGTCCAGATAAGGCAGCGCTTTTTCCGGTTCATCAAGCTTAAGGAAAAGTACAAACGTATATCTAGCCCTTTCAAATGAAGGTGAAATAATAAATGCCCTTCTAAAATAAAACAATGTAGTGGTATCATTTTTTAAAACACCACTTAACATAGCAATTTTTTCGGCGAGACCTGCATCAGCCGGATATTCTAATGCCAAACCTTCCAACACATTCCTGGCCTGTTCATAATCGCCTTTGTTTGTGTAATTGGTATATAATTCACCCATAGTATCGCTCCAGATTGCTTTTTTAAAAACGAGGTTATAAGCCAGAGTTTGTTCTTCCGTTTCAGTTTTAATTGAATCGGCAGCGTGTGGTTCATTATATGGCCAATGTGTTTTAAGATTAAGTATACGGTATAACCCTGCAAGTGAATCAGGTTTAGTAACAGGCATGTCATTCAGTAATTTGTTAAATGACATCGCATCCGAACCGGCTGCAGGCAAAATATGAGCTTTATTTATAGCAGTATAAAACGCATCGGACATTATAGCATACCCTTTTAAATTGGGATGGACATGATCTGTAATAAGTTTATCGCCTATAATTTGATGATCGGAAAAGGATTCAAACGCAGTCTTTGTATCCACCAGGTGAACATTGGGGTAATTGTGGCTTAATTGAAATAATATAGAATTAAACTCCTGTGGCGCCCTGAAACGCAACCCGTCCAGATCACTGGCTGTTGCAAAAAATATTTTGGCTTGCAGAAAATTCCCCGCATCAAAATATGACTGTGCTAAATAATAGTTACAATTCGCGCTTTCATTATACCATTTATTGGCAGCATTAAAGAAGTTTATTGCTGTATTAAAATCTTTCGCATTGAAGGCTTTTAACCCACTCTGATAGTTTTCATCAAAACCGGCTTTCTTTTTATCATCCGCATCAAAACTTATAAATGGTTTCAGGTCCTTATCATTGCTTACCAGATTACTCACAAAAACCGGAATGTGATGCTGATTGAACAAGCTAAACGTGGCATCCATATTCGTTTTAAATTGCTCCACACCTTTTTCATACAGATCGGACCGGTAAGGGATTTGCTGTTTTGCAGCCATTAACTGCATCCGGCTTTCACCTGATTTGGCAGCAGAGGTGTTTAAAGAAACCTTTTCAAAAACATTGCTCATTAATTGTACAATCTTGAATTCACGCAGGCCGAGAATTAAATTTACCATAAATCTGCTGCTGCTTATATTTTGGGTAGATGCAGCTCCAAGCGCACCATAAAATTCATTATGCCCGGTATAAATCAATACCGCATCCGGTTCATAGTTTACCACCTCTTTGGCAAAGCCTAATACCGTGTAGGAATTTACAGCTGTTAATGACAGATTAATAATTTCAAAATTTTTATCGGGATAATCGTGCGTAAGGCGATACTGCAGCCAGCGATGAAAGGAGCCATTGTGAAAATAAGGATACCCAACGGTGGTAGATTCACCTAAAACAAACAGCCGTATGGTATTACTATCCTTTTTCTTTTTAAAAATTTCACTATTCCCGGTAGTAGCGATATCCCGGTCGGTAAAATACCTTTTTGAAGCATTGGGATTAAATACCAGGTAATCAGCATTGTCTTTGTATTCAACAAACAGATGGAGGTTATTACCATATTGAAACAACCTTAACCCAAATTCAATCAAACAAAGAATTATTAAAGGGACCAGTATAATACTGATCCCTTTAAATAATATAGTTTTCTTTCTGGACGGTTTTTTTAATGACGAGTATTTATTCTTTTTTACCGGCATAAATTATTAGTCTTCATTTAGTTATCCAGTAAAGTTAATTAATAGCCCGGGTTTTGTTTCCATGCCGGATTCAACACCATTTCGGCATAAGGAATGGGAGCTAAATACTTTTCCTGCACGTTTGTTCCGGCAGGGATTGGATTTTCTGAAGGGTCACGAACCGCAATTATGGTAGGTAATAGCTGCAATCTGCAAATATCAAACCAGCGTACACCAAACTCACCGGCACACTCATAGGCCCGCTCGTATACTACAGAATCCCTAAACGCCTGCTGTGAGAGGCCAGGCGTAAGTGGTGGCTCACCAGCACGCGCTCTAACCTGATTTATAGCCGCATAACTTTGTGCTGTTGGCCCACCACCTGCCATATCCGACGATTCAGCATAATTTAAAAGAACCTGCGGATACCTCATAATATCATAGGCCTTATTAGTACTTGGTTGTATGGAATTAATGGTAGTGGCTGTTTCATTTACGCCATCGCCATTTAACCCGGCCCTGAACTTTTTATAATATGGGTGTTGTGCATGCGTGTGGCTATCATACCATGGGTATAAAGTAAATGTCACGTTATCAGTGTTCCTTATTTTTAAAGTGGTATAAAATGTAAGGTCGGTACGGGTACATTTTGGTGCATCTTTAAAGAAAGTTAATTCGGGATAAAAATCATCCCAGCCGCTTGAACCATCAAGGGCAACTTCATCAAGCGGTACACTGGTTGAGCCGAAACTACGCTGCGGCAAACTGGCGGCAACATTATATTGCAATGCAAAAATAGATTCGGAACTGTTATTTGTAGAAAATACTTTGTCATAAGGTGTATTCAGATCATAAACACCCGCCTGTATCACAGTATTCGCAGCGGCAGCGGCCAGAGCATAATTGCTTGTTTGATTAAGCGGCCAGCCAGCCATTGTTTGGTATACATCACTCAAAACAGAACTTACCGCGTACACATTTGGCTTGCCTTGTTCCAGCGTGGTGCCCAGCATACTTTTTGCTGTATTAAGGTCACTTATTATTGATGCGTAAACATCTGACACGGAAGCCCTCGGCGGCCTTGAATTTGGATCAATAGTTCCTAAAACAAGTGGCACTTCTCCAAATGTTCTGACCAGGTAATAATAACACAAGCCTCTTAAAAAGTAAGCCTGACCTGCAGACTCGTTCTTAAGCGCATCAGTTGAATTTACATTTTTATAAACAGAAATTACGTTATTAGCCTGGTAAATACAAGCCCAGGGACCATTCCATTCGGCTGGCAGGCTTTGATTTGTACTGCCTCCGGATAATCTGTCGAAATCCCGCTGATCGGCCTTATTTAAGCCCGGGTCCGTTGTAAGGTCATCAGAACCAAAATAAGAGAACATTTTACTGGTAAAGCCCCATGATCCATCTCTTGCCAATACAATGTACATAGCGTTAACGGCACCATCCAGATCACTTTGCGTTTTATAATAGGTACCCGGCGTTAAAGTAGCCTTCGGGTCCTCCTGAAGTATTTTTTTACATCCGCCAAATAGCAGCAATGCCAGGGGCGCAAATAATAATATTTTTATCGTTTTCATTTTTGTGTTTTTATGAATAATTAATTATTACAATAATGCCTTATAAACCAAGCCTGAATCCGGCAGTGAATGTTCTCGGATTAGGTATTACTCCAAATTCCTGTCCCTGGTCATTAGTGGTATTGCCATTGTATACTTCCGGGTCATATCCAGGGAATTTAGTAATTGTAAATAAATTCTGACCGCTTACATATACTTCTAAGCTTCTCGCTTTAATTCTGCTCAACAGCTCAGTAGGTATATGATAGGCAAGCGATAAGTTTTTTAATTTGCAATAACTTGCATCATATACATATCTGCTGCTATTGTTTTCGTTATGGCTGGTGTTGCTCCATGCAGGATTATTTGTTTGGTTTTGCGGTGTCCACAGATTTTCGGGTACCGCTTGCGCAAGTGTAGCGTTCTTCATATCACCTAAACCGCCCCAAAGGTAGGCAAGGGTTTGAGAGAAGATCTGATTGCCCTGCTCGCCCTGAAACATAAAGCTTAGCGTGAAATGGCCATAGGTAAGGTCATTAATAAAACCATAAGAGTACCTTGGCGTTGCATTACCCAGTGGCTCATAATCTGCTGATGTTATCGCATTGTCGTCGTTTAGGTCGGCATACCTTGCATCTCCCGGTTTTTCGCCATATAATGCTGCCTGAGCGGCTTGATTTGTTTTCCAGGTACCCAGGAATTTATATCCATAAAATTCACCTAATGGCAACCCTACTTTAATGATGCCAAAACCATCTGTAATGTTGTTTATACCTTGTAAGCTAAGAACTTTATTACGGTTCATGGATACATTAAAATTAGTAGTCCACTTAAATTTTCCTGCAGAAATTGGAGTTCCTCCCAGGGCAAACTCTAAACCTTTATTACCTATACTACCAATGTTACTTTGAACATTCCCACCACCCAGGTATTGCGGGATAGGTACATTGTATAATAGGTCATTCACTTTATTGGTATAAGCATCTGCTACAAAAGTTATACGTCCTTTTAAAAATGACATGTCAACACCCAGATCATAGGCAGTTTTAACCTCCCATTTCAGTGATTTTGGCGCAGGTGTGCCTAAAAAAGTAGCATTACTTGCAGGCCCGCCGGCACCACTATAGTAATAAGCGGTAGAGGGATTACCCCCTGTACTAATTTGTGCAATACTTGAATAAGCCCCTACAGACTGGTTACCTGTTTGGCCATAAGTACCACGGATTTTAAAATTAGAGAACACTGGCGAGTTGGCTAAAAAGTCCTCTTTACCAACATTCCAGCTTAAACCAACTGATGGGAAGGTGCTGTATTTTTGAGTGAGGTGTGAAGAACCATCATCGCGAATACTGGCTGATATTTCGTATTTCTCTTTATATGCATAATTAACACGTGCCATGTAGGATATTAAGCCATCTGCACCATAGCCTGATGATGTCAACTGTGTTCCGCCTAAAGCCAGGTTATAATAGCCCAGGTTGTAGGTAGACAGGTTATTTGACCGGGCATCAACATTAACCCCGTTATCCTGCGATTGCTCATATAATGCAGTTGCTGTTATTGAATGGTCGCCAAATGTCTTTCTATAAGTAAGGTAATTACTTGTTATGTAACTGGTGTTTTTACTTGAGTTAACATCTGCATAATCAGAGTGATTGATATAACTTCCCGTTCCCGGGCCGAAAACGCTTTGATTAAGGCTCCATCCAAGATTATATACATCATTAGATGTGAAAGTTAAGCCATCAATAATGTGATAATTAAATGATAGCTGCCCGTCAACATTAGTACTGCTATTATCGACTGACTGGCTAAGAGCCTGTGCAATGGGATTGGGTTGTATAGAAGCATAGGGAGCACTCTGTACAAATGAACCATCAGGGTTTCTGATAGGCGACAAAGGATCGTATTCAGCTGCAAGGTTAAAAGGATCAAGCAAGCCACCGTTGTAGCTATTATTATGGCTCTGCGGTAAACTTGCAGCAACAATAATTCTTAGGTCCATCCTGTCATTAAGCTTTGCGTCAATAGTACTTCTGAATTTTGTATCCTTATACCATTGGTTAAGTATTAATCCAGGTTGATCAAGGTAGTTTAACGATACGCGGTATTTTACATTTTCAGAGCCCCCTGAAACATCAAGCTGATAATTTTGTACAAATGGCTTTTGTTGTATTGCGCGTTGCCAATCGGTACCGCCATTTGTTTGGTAACCAGCTAACTGTTGTTGCGAAAAAGGAGCCAAACTGCCCGTAGCTACATATTGCGCATTTACCGAACGGGCAAAATCATAAGCGTCCATTAAATCAAGTTCTTTAGGTATTTCACCTTTTTGAAACCATGCATCAAAATTGATTACCGTTTTACCTGCCTGGCCTGATTTTGTAGTGATGAGCACAACGCCATTTGAACCTCTTGATCCATAAATTGCAGTCGCGGCCGCATCTTTTAATACTTCGATAGATGCGATATCATTTACGTTTACATCAGGGCCACCACCAATATATCCATCAATTACATATAAGGGTGTTGTGCCACCTGTAATTGTATTTACACCACGGATGATAATGCTGGGATCGCGCCCCGGCTGCCCACTTGTGCTGGTAACGGCCACACCCGATACGGTACCCTGTAATGCCTGAGATACGTTTTCCAATGGGCGTTTAGCAACCTCTTTTGCCGATATGGTGCTGGATGCTCCGGTAACATTACTTCTCTTTTGTGTACCGTAACCAACAGCCACAACTTCATTTAGCATATTTGATGCTTCCTGCAATACAACATTTAATGAAGTTTGCCCGGTAAAGGGTATTTTTTGTTCAGTATACCCAATAAAGGTAAAAACAAGTACGGCACCATCATTTACATGTAAATGAAAGTTGCCTTTACCGTCAGTAACGGTTCCAAAGGATGTTCCTTCAATTTTGACAGTTACCCCCGGCAGGGCCTCTCCCTTACTGTCTTTCACAGTTCCGCTGATGTCGGCAGGCGGGTGCGGAGAATTTGTCTGGTCACTCCTTACGAGTGCAAACGCTGCATTGCTTCCGAGCACAATACAACATACCAGTAACATAAATAAAAGTCTTTTCATTCTGGTTTAATTTTGGTTAATAAAGTGGGTTAATAATTGATAGATCGAAAGTAAAATACCCCAATTAATAAAGTATTAACAAAAGATTAATGGGATTGATAAGAATTAATTAACGATCAAATAACTGAATATCAGATACTTAATTATATCAAATCAGCTATTCATAAGTCATTTAATACAAAACAATTAGCATATATGAGAAATAGTATTAATTATGTTTCAATTATGCATAAACTGGTTCTTATAATCATTTCGATCAATCATTCTAAGTATCATTCATAAATAAATATATTAAATACTATATATCATAAGTAAATAAAAAGCCCGGCCAGGATAAACCGGGCCGGACCACTCATAGATATAAAATTACAGGACAAACAGGTTATTGAACGCCCCAGCTTTTATTAGGCTTCGGTCCCATTTCAAGTTCAAGGGTTCCGCCTGCAACCAGTTGTGCATGGGTAAACCATGGTGTATTTAAGGGTTCGCCATTAAATTTTGCACTTTGGATATATTTATTTTTAACCGAGCAATTATTGGCAATCAAGGTAAATTGTTTGCCACCCGGCAGATCAATAGTTACCTTTTTAAACACAGGACTGCCGATTGTATACACGGGAACACCGGGAGTAACAGGGTAAAAGCCCATAGATGAAAACACTACGAACGCCGACATCCCACCACCATCCTCATCACCCGGAATACCAAAAATGGTATCCTTATACCATACATCCAGTAAAAATCTTACACGGCTCTGCGTTTTCCATGGCGAATTGGTAAAATTATAAAGATATGGGATCATAAAACTTGGTTCATTACCCATGGAAAACTGCCCTACCAGGCCGGTTGCATCCGGAAATTTACTCCAAAACTCATATTTACTTCTGTCCAGGCTTTCACGGTATAATTGATCGAGCTTATTTTCAAACAACGTTTTACCGCCCATAAGCGTCATCAAACCTTTCACATCATATTGCACCTGCCACAAATACGTCCAGCCATTATTTTCATCATAATAATCCCGGCCACCCATACCGCCGTCAAACTTGGGGTCAATATTTATCCAGTTACCCTTGCTGTCCTTTGGAATAAACATTTTAACATTATTATTCCACAGGTTTTTGTAATTGAGCGCACGCAGGCTAAATTTTTTATAATCATCATCTTTGCCCAAATCTTTTGCCATCTGTGCAACCGCCCAATCATCGTAGCTACCACCAAGGGTTACAGCTACAGCCTGCCTTTTTTCAAATGGGTTTACCAATGCTATGGTTTCCTTTTCGCCGGGATGTAAAGCCGGATAATAACCGTTTTTATAGTAAAAATCATCTAATGCGGTTTTCGGTCCATTCCTCCACGGCAACATAGTTGCCTGGGTTGCGTTTTTTAGCATCCCTTCATAAGCCTTTAAGCTATCAAAACCCCTTATGCCTTTGCGATAATCATCAAGGATCATGACCGAGGAGTGAAAAGCATTCATGCAGGGATTATCACCAAAAAGCACAGGAAAGGTTGGCATCCATCCGCCTTGCTCGTATTGTGTTACGTAGGAGTTAACCATATCCTGCTCGAGCGCGGGATCCAGTATGGCCCTTAACGGATGCAGTGCGAGGTAAGTATCCCAAATCCAGTCATCAACATAAAACGGACGGGTGCTGGTATGTACCTTTTTATCGTAGCCACTGTAATATTTATTATTTTCGGATATATCTACCATTCGCTCATTACAACGGTACAGCGCTGTATAAAACGATCTCTTTTGCGCCTCAGTGCCCCCCGTAACTTTTATCTGATCAACAACTTTTGCCCAGGTTTCTTCAGCAACCCGTTTAATGTCTTCAAAAGATTTGTTTTTAACTTCGTTATCGAAATTTTCCTTAGCCTGTTCAACACTAATGTAGGATATCGCATATTTAAATTCAATCGTATCAGGTGAGTTTTGAGGAAATGAGATCCATGCTTTCACATCATTACCATTTGCTGAATCATCAGTATTTAATTTCCCTGTTTTAACTGTACCGGTCTTACCTGCTATGCTAAAAGCACCGTACATATAAACTTTTATATCATCATGATAAGTTTCTATTCCCTGCATTTCACTACCTCCGTTAAAATGCCAACCACCTGCTCCGTCATTATACAGGCTGAAAAGAAGGCTTTTATTTGCTGAATTATGCGGGAACGCAAAACGGAATATCGCCGCCTTTTTGCCGGGAGTAAACTCAACATTCATATCATCATCCACTAAATAGGTGGAATAGTACCACGGTCGTGTCACTTCCAAATCATGATCAAAGGTGAGTTTTTGATCCCAGGCCGCCAATGAAAGCGGTTTTACTGATGGCTTAAGCGCAAATACCTGCCCCAAACGATGAGAAACTATTGTTAATGGAAAACTGGAGATCTGATCGTCAATGTAATCGTTTCTTTGCGGATACATTCTTATAACCTGGTGAGGCAGCTGAACTGTTGGCCGTGTAGGCTCCAGCAATTGCCCAACGTTACCGATACGCGGGTCGATGTATTTTAGGTTACCACTGCCCGCATTTTCATCGTCATTTTGAGCAGATGCGGTTAAACAGAAGCAGCAAATTAGTAACAGGTGTAATGAAACAGCTATTAATGGCTTTAGGTTGTGTTTGTTCATTTATTAGGTTTTATAGTATCCTTCAAATGATCATATATTAAACAGGCTATCAACTAATAGAAATTCGTACCGAATGATATTCAGCAATTAATTGCGTATGCATCCGGAAGTAAATCCTTTTTGGTTTATAATCAGTCTTCAGTATGACCGTGCCACGTTAATTTATTATTTACTGGTGGCCTTTCAGGGAACTAATTAAACCTTTAATAGTTAATAAAAGATTAATGAAAGTATTAATAAAGCATTATTATGCTCTATAATTAACATTTATTAAGGCTTTTTTAAAAAACAGGAAGAGAAATATGGAAGATTATTAATGTTGTATCAAAATATCATGAAAATCCCGTTTAAAATCTTCATCATAAATTATTTTATATTCTTTAACGAAACTCTCAAAAGTATTTTTTGCAAGTGAGTGTTTACCCAGCGTTGATAAGGCCTTGCACTTTAGTATCATTGATTCTTCGTTCACCGGATCAAAGTAAAAAATAAAATTAGCTATCTCTATTAAAAACTCAGCATTATAGGGTTGAGACGATTGTGCATAATGAAGGAAAGTATCAATTACCTCGTTTGAAATTTCTGCTTTAAAAGTATCCAGCCACTCATAATCATTGTTTGACAGGAAATTACCCCTGCGGGTTATTTCAAAAAGAGATTTAATTTTTTGTTCATCAAGTTTCTTCTTATCCTTAACAATATTCAGGTAATTATAATAATCAACATGAATTTTATCATAATCCACATCAATTTTCCAATAACCTGTATCCTTTGAAAGATGGCAATCCTGTATTTTATCTAAAAGCGATTTAAGTTTTGCAATATTTACCGAACGGTTGTTCCTGGCGCTTTTGGCCGACTTATCAAACCAAAGTATTTCATTCAATTTTTCAGAACTTAAACCCCTGCCCCTTTTTATTGAGTATAGTAAAATAAGCAAAAACAGCTCCTTAATCAATGGCGTAAAATGCTTTGTTATATCTATCCCGTCTGCATCAAAAACCTGCAAATCACCAAATAGAAGAATCGCATTTTTAAGTGGGATATAATTTTCATGGTTCTGCACTTCGTTTAATGAAGTTAAGCTTTCAGTTGTATACACAGGCTGATGTTGAACCGCATCCCGGGACGGAAGAACCGGTAAAGGTTCCTCTGTGGGTTTTGTGTATGGTGCATTCCCTTTTTTGGTTTTGTAATAGATAAACCCACCGGCAGCCACTACCAAAATCATCGAAATTATAATATACCATAAGTTATCATTTTTTGCCAGTGATAAGTTTTCAGAAATATTAAGCGGTGGCCCCAGTAAGGTATAAATATTAACTTTGGTTTCATCATTCTCCAACCTAAGCAGGGTAACTACTACAAATTTATTACTCGCCGGACAGTAGTAAAGATCTGCGAAGGAATGTATATCATTAAAACTATATGGTATAGCACTTGTCAGAATTTTATACGATGGGTCATTTAATGATCCCTTAATAAGCTGTAAACTGGTGTTGTATTTATTTTGCGGAAATGCCAGCCCATAGTATGTTTTTTCTTTGTCGTTTATTATTAAGGAACTGGCAAAAACAAAATGCTCGTTGCTGGCTTTTAAATCAAATAGTTTTTTAAACGTTTTATTTTTTATGGTAAAACGCATCATGCTATAAATATTCTTCGGGTTTAGTATTTGCAATCCGCTTGTATTACCGTAACCACCTAATATATAAACAGTATCACCTTTGGCATTTGCACCTAATGCTGATAAATAACGGGGCATAAAAAAGTCGCCTTTGTACTTAACCTGCTGCCATTGCCGGGTTTTAAAAGTGTATTGCTGTATTGTATTTTTATATTGCAAATGACCATATCCCCCAAACAGGTATAAAGATGTATCAATACCTGAAATCATTTTGTTGACGTGCCAGAAATCCGTTACCACGTTAGGTGTAAATTTCTTATCCCAGCTTTTGTTTTCAAAACTGTACCTGGATACTGTTTCCTGATCAGGAAAAAAATTGTACAAACCATTATTATACGGATTATACACCGATTGATTACCCTGGTTAAGATTTGGCTTTATGGTATTCGGGCTGCTGGTCATTGCCGAACTATTAACAGAATAACTGTAAACCGAATCTTTACCAACCAGGTACAATATTTCATTTTTTTGGTCGAATGCAGTACTGGCAATGCCTTCTACTGTAATATCTTTTGTTTTTTGCCAGTTGTGGTGCATTTCTGATATCCACAATGGATTGGTTATAGAACCATTTTGCTGAGCAACAACTTCATGTACTACAGTTCCCATGCCCTCGTTTAACGGCCAGCTATATTTTAAAACATTTTTTTGTGAGATACTGATATTACGAAGCTTTATAGGCGGGATATCATTTGTTTCAAATTGTTTATAATTATTGGTACCAAAAAATATACGGTAACAATCGTTCTTTTTTAAATGCAGCCCTTTTTCAACGAAAGTATCCGATCCGTTTGAAAACACCAGCTGATCCTTTTCAACGTCAAACAATATCGTCAGTTTGTTCCATTGGTTAAACAATCTATTTAAAGGGATGTTGAATTTTATATTGGTTAGCTTATCACCTGCAATAAGATTAAAATGGTTTTTTGAATCCTCTGCGCTATAAGTCAAATCGATATTACGGTCATCATCATCAATTATGCGTACGATGTAACCAAAATAAGTAGCGCGGGAAGGCAAAAAAGAAAGATCAAAAGAAAGGTCAAAATTGCCGTTAAGGCAAAGGCTTTTATCAGAACACAGATTAAGTGAAGTACGTTTATCCTGAAAAACTTCATGGCTTGAAAAACCCAGACCATAATTCTGTCCAAAACAATTTCTATTTAGAACACAAATAACAGCGGTTAAAACAATAATTTTAAAACCCGGGTAAAGTTTTCTCATACTTAGTCTAATGCTCCTTTGTATATATGATCGGTATTATATACAATACTTTTTACAGGCTTATAAATAAGGCACAACAGAAGTTGCCATTACTATTCCAAATTTAATATAGTAATTTCAATAAATTTATAATTTATGATATTATTTTAACTTCTTAATTGGCCCTGTTTGAAAATTCCGTTCAAGTAGTCCGATTAACCTGCAAATTTGCCCCTTTTTAGTATACAATCGATTGCGAAATGCTTAAAAGATATATTTTATAAAACAGATTCGATAAATAAGTATAAACAAATTTAATCAAAAGCAGAACCTGCTGATCGTAATTACCTCGACAGTTACGATCAGCAGGTTATTAGCCTGGTCTTTTAATCAGATAATCAATTGCTGTAGCTGATTGGTAAATTTATACATGATTATTCCCCTACATCACTACAAGAAAACCAGGTTAATTCTCGTTAATGCCCTCTTATTTTACTGCTTCTCTTTCTGGCATTTTATATACCAGGGGCTTTTCTTTTCTTAAAATCTGAGCAGCCTGGCCTGTTAACCACAAATATTGGTCTGATGGCTCCCCGTCCAGTTTTACAAAGGAAGTTCCTGAACCAGGCGCAGTTACCGGCGGATTGCCATTCACTTTAAATATGGCGGTACCTTCATTTATCTCATCAAACATGGCTACATACAACATAGATGCACCTGCCGACATGGCAGTTGATAACATTTGCCAGTAAAAACGCCCACCCTCACGTGGTATGGATGCTATCGGTTTCACATCATCAGGAAATTCATAACGGCTCAAATTATGCCAGCTGAAACCAGGATAAACACATGGCACATAAGCAACGTGGTTCTCGCTGCACCATTTCATATCATCAATAATATCGTCGCGGTATCTGTCCATATCATTATGCAGTAATGGCGAATATCGCTGAACACTCCATGGTAATACAATATCACATTGTTTAATGAGCTGATGCAAATACGGGTCATTTGTACAATCGGCCTTTAAACTGCGCCATGAATTGGGCACGCCTATCATAATGGCACAGCCACCATATACAGGGTCGTTCTTTAAAAAATCTATCAGTCTTTCAAAACCAATGTTGCGTATGTTATATGGCCTGTCAGGAAAACCTACACCCCAAATAGCTATCAACGGTTTGCCGTTATAATGCAGGTAGGTTTTTGTGCCGGACTGGTTGGTTACCTTTAACTGATCAACCAGATACTTCCAGTCCTCGATAATACTTGAGCAATCCTGCCCTGAAGCGCTTAAGCCGGAAAGATCATACATTACGGCAATGGCTCTTTTATATTTTGAAGCGGCTTCAAGCGCATTTTTTAAAACAATTGATTCCTTTTCCTTATTTTTTGCATTAGCATTATTAAAAAAGCGCTGCATAAATACCCCATCAATACCATATTGCTGCATCCATTTAAAATGCAGATCGACCGTGCTTTTATCTACAGAGCTAAAGAAACGGGCCTGATCACCATTTGGCAGTTTAAAAGGTGTTGGGTAAGTTTTTTCATATTCAGTTACATCAGGCCAAACATCAATACCCGAATGTTTTTCATTACCATAAACGTACCGGGTGGCTTGCGAGCCGTCGCCTTCGGCCCTGAACCAGCCCTGGTAGCCGGCCATAATTAAACCCTTATAAGTGGGGTAAAGCGTTTCTGTGCTGTGCTTATTTTGCCCGAATACGATCGCGCTCAGCAATAATAAAATGCCTGAAAAGGTAAATTTGATTTGCATAATTGGTTTATGTTAAATTGGTATCAGCATGCAAATAAATTCACCGTCATTAATAAATCCTTAATAACTCATTAATAGCAAAGCTTAGTTTAAAATACTTGAGGTCGGTATCCGATGCCGTGAAAAGTTATAATTACGCACGACGCATGCTTTTTCTATAGTTTGATCAGCACATAGCAATTACTTTTTCTCTTTTTGAGCCATTAATTATTTATTAATCACTTATTATCCGCAGCTGTATAGTTTTACCTAACCAATGTATCTATCTGTAGATATACAACCAATTAAATCATTTATCAGCAATAACCATCTTTATGAGATTAAAGAAAAGCTTTTTTATTATTCCATTTGTGATTATCACCTTATTTTCGTTTACAAGCATAAAACCGGTTTATAAATATCCATATCAGAATCCGGCTATGCCCGTAGAGCAGCGTGTTGCCGACCTGGTTAGCCGGATGACATTGATCGAAAAAATAAGGCAGCTGGATATGTTTGAGGGTAAAATGGTATCAGATATGCAGGGGCATGATGCCAGTTCTGTCTCGGCCCAAAAAATAAAGCAAACCATCGGAACAACCGGTATTGGCTCTATTCATGATTTTTACCCACTTGGCGCAGACCTTACCAACCAGATACAGAAATATGCTATTGAAAATACACGGCTGGGTATTCCAGTATTGTTTATTGAAGAAGGATTGCATGGCTACTCCGGTCGGGGCAGCACATCATTCCCGGTGCCGATAGCATTATCAACGGCTTGGGATACTGTGCTTATACACAAAATAGGCCGTGCAATAGCAACAGAAATGCGGGCACATGGCATAAACATGATATTAGGCCCCGTCTTGTGCCTTCCACGCGACCCTCGCTGGGGAAGAACAGAAGAAACTTACGGTGAAGACCCTTACCTCGACGCGCTTAATGGCGTTGCTATGGTTAAGGGCCTGCAAGGAAGAAATTTGAGTGATGATAATGCTGTACTTGCTGAACCCAAGCACTTTGCCGTACATGGTATACCCGAAGCAGGGAGTAATATTGCTACGGTAAATATTGGGGAGCGTGAAGCCAGGGCATCTTTTTTATATGTTTTTGAAAAAGCCATAAAACAAGGTGGCGCTCAGGGGATAATGGCCGCCTACAGCGAAATGGATGGCATACCCTGTGTAGATAATGAATGGTTGCTGAAAGATGTGCTACGCAAGGAATGGGGCTTCAAAGGCTTCGTATTATCAGATCTTGGCGCTATAAGAATGACCTTAAATAGCCATCACACCGCAGCTAATGCAAGTGATGCTTTAGCACAAACCTTTACAGCTGGTATGGATATGCAGTTCTATGATTTTCCGCATGATGATTTTATGACGGCTATGAAACTGGCCATACAAAACAAGAGCTTATCCATGGCTGATCTGAATCGTGCGGTTTCAGACGTATTAAGGGTAAAATTTAAACTAGGCTTGTTTGATAACCCGTACATCAATCCATCGCTAACAGCAAAAGTATTTCACTCGCAGCAAAATCAAGGCCTGGCTTTACAGGCAGCCAGAGAAAGTATCTGCCTATTAAAAAACGACCAGCATATACTGCCGTTAAATAGTAATATAAAGTCGCTTGCGATTATTGGCCCGTTGGCAAAAAGCGCTTATCTGGGTGGATATTCCAATACCGAGGATAAAGGAATATCTATTTTAGATGGATTGAAGCAACGGGCAGGTAATTCCATAAATATAAACTATGAGGCCGGTTATGAACCGGATTCAGCTGCTAATTTACAAGCAGATTACTTAAAAAGGGCCGTTGAATTGGTTAATAATACTGATGCTACAGTAGTTGTTTTGGGTGAAGATGTAAAAGAAGTAGGCGAAGGAAAAGACCGATCAAACCTGGATATTAATAAGCTGCAGGAAAATCTCATTGAAGCTGTTTACAAAACAGGCAAGCCGGTAACAGTAGTATTGGCAAATGGCAGACCGCTATGTATCAACTGGGTGGCAAAAAATATCCCGACGATAGTTGAAGCATGGTTTGGGGGTGAAAAAGGCGGCCTTGCAGTTGCCGATGTACTTTTAGGCACCTGCAATCCTTCAGGTAAATTACCTATCACCTTCCCGCGCTCCACTGGGCAGATCCCTTTTTACTATAATCATAAACCGTCATCAAGGCATATCTATGTTGACCAGGATAGTACCGCCCTGTTTAATTTCGGCCACGGTTTAAGTTATACTACGTTCAGTTATGATAATCTGCAGATCAACCCATTGAAAATACCTGTTAATGGCACAGCTACTATAACCGTAAAGGTTAAAAACACCGGCAATGTTGAGGGCACGGAAGTAGCGCAACTATATATAAGAGATGTAGTATCAAGCGTTACAACTCCCGTAAAATCATTAAAAGGTTTCAGCAGAATTAACCTAAAACCAGGCGAAAGTGGAACAGTGGCGTTTAAACTTAATGCAGCAGAATTAGCAGTTTGGAACAGGCAAATGAAACATGTTGTTGAGCCCGGCGAATTCAAAGTCATGGTAGGTAGCGCATCCGATGATATCAGGCAAAACGGAAGCCTGCATATTGCCAAATAAGTAAAACAGGGGAAAAGTCGTTTTTTACCCATAAACCGTTGTTGTTATTACTAAAAAAGCAAATCGTAATATGAAAATCAGAGCCTCAATACTCGTATTATCATTATTTCTTAATTTGGGATATGCCGGCGGTTTACCAAATAAAGACAGGGATTATAAGTTCAGCCAAACCATTTCAAGGCCCGTTCTTGAAAATTACCTTGATCGCTCCATCACCATGCAAAACCTGCTTACTAACCAAAACGACTTTGACGATAATCTCCGCATGATTAAAAATATAGGCGCGAAGTTTATAGGAAGAGCGGTGTGCCAATGGGGTGGCGAAGCACATTTAATGCAAAACTTCGAGCTGGAAAAACAACTGGCCCTAAAGATACACAAGGCCGATCCTGATATTATTTTACAAGCCTGTATTTTTGAAAACGTAACTGACGAAATAAACCAGATTGCTGTACCAGCCTGGACATTTACTGCCTTAGGTATGCCTGTTGAGCAAAGAAACTTTCGGTATGACGATATTCTTTATGCTGATGGTATGTTCAAAAATAAGTGGGGTAACGGTTCGGTGCCTGACGTGAGCAGGCCTGAAACCAAGTTATTGTTTTATTTTCTTGCGGTTTCCTATATCAATGCCGGTATTGAAGGTATTCACTTTGGGCAGGTTGAGCTGATGAACAAAAATGACAAGAATTTAGATAATTATGCCCAGGTACTTGGCTTAATCAGGGCTTATGCTCATCAGCATGCCCGCCGCAGAATAGTAATATGTGATGCACACGTTCCCGGCGGTGGCTTTGTTCGCGATGGTAAATTATTGTTGGATGTTCATGCCTTTCCTTTAAGAATAATGGAAACCCCTGAAGAAGCACAGGATGCTGTTTTGAAAGTTGGCTATACCGATGCTTTGTACCTGCGTAGTAAAGGCGGCATTACGCCAAGTGGCTGGCAATGTGATCACCTCCCTTATTTGGTTGAGTTTGATAACTATGGAGGCAGTGATCAGCCCGGGCAGGCAAAAGCTGCCGGGAGTTTCTTTTGGGTTTGGGGTTATGATGAAATCAGCTGGTTTGCAAACCAAAGCAAACCATATCGAACCTTTTGGCTGCATTACGCTTATAACTGGATACATAAAACCGATATAAACGGCCATCTGGAAATGCCGGGTAGCAGGCAAACATCAAAGCTCAAACAAATGAACTGGTACCACGCAAATAACCAAAGCCCGGCTATGCCCAAAGGCCTTGGCGATGAAAATACCATACGCGATATATGGGCGGCAGCAGATTTACATTAAGGCATTGTTTATAATCCGGGCTTGCTGCTTATTTGTCTTTCGCAATGAGTAATAAGCAAACCTCCGCATAAATACTAGCGTTTACTCCTGAAGCCGGGTATTTTCTTGAACCATTTCATAGAAAGTTTTCGATGAAATGGCCTGTTGCTAAATAGTACAACAAATGTTATGCATTAATTCACCTTCGTCAAATCAACCACATCGGCCATCCTGGAGGCGGGTGTGATCACCAGGTTAGTTATCATTCCATCTTTCACTGTCCCTTGTACCGTTGTATTAAATGGCGCATTGAGTTTAAAATCAGCACTCCATCCCTTAGGCCAGGCGGGCAAAAGAATAATCTTTTTACCTTCAGTTTGAAGCAACATTTGCTGTAAACCATTTTCACCATTTCCACCATTGTCCTCATCTGGTGCATAGTCGTGTCCGGTAGCCCAAAATGCCGGAAATTTAAGAGTAGGCTCTTTACGGGTTAAAGCAAAGGTCACATATGCCTGAGCATCATTTGTAAGTCCAAGCATAGCGGCCTGTATGGGGTCCTGTACCCAGCAGCCTTTATCTTTAAATTTGCGGGCGTTGAATGTGTTGATGGCTATTTGCAGGCCAGGTTTACTTAAACCATAGATCCTGAAAGGATAGACGGCATATAGCTCAGGATTTTCCAGATTACGTCCCTGTACAGTTTGGGGTCCGGTATAGGGCAATAAAACAGGCGTTCCATCCTTTTCACCCATTGGCAGGTACGGAAGTTCATTATAAACCCGCTGCCAGTTTGCTTTCGTTTTCCCGTCGATCAAATTATCCGGTAAAGCTATTAAACGGCTGATAACAGCGTGCAAGCCCGCAATATCTGGCGCGGGGTTATGTACTTTCCAAAACATCTCAATTGAGTTATCCGGATCAAGCAAGAGTTTTCCCTGCGCATCACGACTAAAGTACTGATCAAAAAACTGTATACCTGCTGAAGCAATCGGCAGGAGTGTTTCTTTGGCGAATTTTTTATCACCAGTATATTCATAATAATCAAGCATCATCATACTTAACTCCAATATCGGCGTAAAGTAGTGCCCGGTCCAATTTTCCTTAACTTCGGGCCCCATGTATAATAAGCCACCCCAAAAAGGCGAAGTTTCTGCGAAATACGCGCCCTCATGATGGTAGAATTCTTTTACCTGTTTGGCATTATCGGGCAGAATGTGCCTGTACATGTTAAAAAGCGGCAGCATTTCATCAAAGTCACCTGCCATTAACCGGGGCCAGTACATAGCCCGTGTATTTTGCATCCAGTATTGGCCACCCCATTCCCTGAAATCCGCATCAATTGACCGTACTGAGTTCACATTCTCCTGATATCGGGAATTGTCTACCACAAATAATGATCCGTTGAATTTGATAGGATAAGCGCCTCTGCCGGCACAAGCGGTAACAAAGCGTTGCAGAATATATCCCCTGGTTGTACTGTCTGCTAATCTATCACCTTTAATGAATATCCAGCTCCTATGCCAAAAATGGTCCCACCATTGCCGGTGTGCCTGGCGCGCCTGCTCCAACGGCAGTTGATCTGCTTGCCGGGCCTGTGTACTGAGCTGCGACAACCATTGTATGTTAGATAGCCCTTTTGTTGTTAGCGGATAAACAGCTATCAATTGTGATTTTGCAGCCCTGACCGATTGCAAAGTAGTATCATCTTTCTTAACCAGCCCCTGCCCCTTAATAAGGCCGCCAAAAATGATCCCGCGCAAATGCTGATCAGCATCATCAGTATTTTGATGGCACCAGGCTACCTGGTTTGCACGTTTGGATAATACGGTATCACTTCCCGCACCATCAATACGCCAATCATCAAGCGTAACCTTTACTATTACCGGCCGGGCGCTTTTTGATTCAACTCTGATTACCGGGTGGTTAGCATCTACCCATATCCTAAGTTTAACGGCTTTCTCTCCCGCACCTTCATTAACTACTATCTCGTTGTCATGAAGCTTCAGCACCTGTTTAAATTTTGCCCCTGGGTGCAGCATGGGATTGGGACTTAAAGAGACACGAACCTTTCCCAATTTCATCAGCACTCCCCCGGCTTTTATCCAGGGGTTCTTTTCGCCCGGTGCAGCAGCCCCCCAGGCATCCGTTTTCGCGATAAGAAAGCACAGGTCACCATTGGGTTCAACCCAAACGTTCAAACCAATATCTCCATTACCTGTTGGCATAGACTGCGATGAACTGGGCCCGGGGGTATCCCAGGTTACGTTATAGACATCCAGCAATGAATTAACGGCTGGCTTCGTTTCGGCGGAACCAGGCCCATGGCTTTTAACTGCTTGGGTGTAGCCTTTTATCGAAGTGATTAACAGCGGTAAAGCAACCGATAGTATCTTTAGTGTTCTTCGGCAGTTGTTTAACTGATTGTTTATTCTATTTATAACGGTAATATTGCTCATCATTCTGAATATATTTTTATCGTTCGTTAACATACCCTGTTTCCTTCAATATAAAATCAACAATTGGCGCCGGATTAGGAAAGCTATGCGGGTGATGTTTAAATCCAGGCTTGTGTATTACAGTGATATTGCCGTTCAATGCTTTTACTTTTTGCTCAAACAGCAGTGTATTTTCCTGCGCATTCACCTGCTCATCTGCATCGGCACAAAGTATTAGTATAAGATATTTGCCCTTTACAATCTGTTTTACCTTATCAACAGGGCTGCCTTTAAAGTTTATTATATCGCTGTCAGTCGTCAGGTTATAATCTTTTTTAAAAGACAAAAACATTTCATCCTTCGTGTTAGGCTTATTGATAAACTGTGCTGCCCACGACGGAATATTCAGTAAAGGATTATCAACATACACACAGGCTACCTTTTCGGGATTTGAAGCCGCCCAGTTAAATGCATAAACGCCACCGCGGCTCATGCCTTCCAATACCGCTTTTTTAGCGAGCCCTGCTTTGTGTAATAATTTATAATAGGTATCCCAATCAGCAATAGCCTCGTTATTGCCCAGCAGCTCTGCCGCATCGAAGTAAACAATGTGAAAACCTTGCTGAAGCAATGCAATGTCTGTTTGTGGTTCATGGCCCCAAAAACGCGCGCGCCAAACCCATGGATGACCAATTGCCGCAAATTTGGGCTTTGCTATTTTACAGTTTCTTCCGTTAAAAATAAAATCAGCGCACGCATAGCCATAAAACGAACTTTGCTTTAATGGCATATTAAGGCTTTTGAATATATTAAAACTCGTATCGCGTTTTTGTGCTATCACCCTGTAAACGTTTTGCGCCATAATACCGGCGCCAATTTTATCCGGATGCAGCTTATCGGGCATGTTGGCTTCTTTATTAGCAAATGGCGAATGCATATCAATGACCTCTATATGCTCGTCGTAAGCTACCTTTTGTATCTTCGGATTAATCTGATTCACAATCACCGGATCCCAAATACCGGCTGTGTCTTTCAAAAAACAGGCCATAGCCTGCAATAAAATAACACGCGGGTGCGATGGCAGCTCTGTAAATGAATGAATAAACTCCTTATAATCATGCTCGTATTGATCCAGATGTATGCGGTTAACTAATTTTGAGTCATTGCCGCCCAGGTCAATAATTACCACATCCGGGTTATCGGCTAAAGCGTCATGATACTGTTTGGTTTGCCAGTACGGGTAATCGCCTTTACGCAATAAAGTAGTAGCGCTTACGCCGTAATTTATTACCTGGTACCGGTTTCCAAGCATATTTTGCAGCTGGGCAGGGTAGCAATTCTGTTCCCTGTTCTCGATAAAGGCGCCATAGGTAATACTGGCGCCTATACAGGCTACTTTTATCCTGCCGTTGGATTGCGCATGAACCGCAAGAGTTGTAAAAACAAGAATTGCCGAAATCAATTTTTTCATTTATCAATTTATTAAAATATTTAATCACGGGCGGCATTTCGCCTGGAGATAGATCTTGTATCTAAAATTATATTGGTGTATAATGATTCAATAATTGGTTACAGCAAAAAAAGGCAACGGTGTTAATTAAAGCTTAATAAAAAAATAATAACGCGTAGAATAAATAAAAAAGCTCAACTCTCTTTATGAATTATCACGGCATTAATATTTAATTAATTCTTTTTTATGCTGTAAAGTGTTATTTGCAATATATTACATGTGAATAGTATTCATATACCTGAATTTGAAAATCAAATCATTACGTTTAAATATGCACATCTTCAAAGAAATCAAGATTGTTTCGGTAAAAAAAACCGCTGTTCTTTTATTTATTTCTGCAATAATATTTTCAGGGTGCAAGTCACAAAAATTAGTTACCCAATCCCAATTGGCAGAAAATCCATTTATCAGGAATATCTATACTGCAGATCCATCGGCAAGAGTATTTCCGGATGGCCGGTTATATGTTTATCCTTCACATGATGTGGATCCACCCCGTGGATGTGATTTAATGGACAGATATCATGTTTTTTCAACTGATGATATGGCACACTGGAAAGATCATGGTGAAATATTGAATTCAGGTCAAATCTCGTGGGGCCGTAAAGAAGGTGGTTTTATGTGGGCCCCTGATTGTGTTTATAAAAACGGCATATATTATTTTTATTTCCCACATCCCAGCGGAACCGACTGGAATAAAACGTGGCAAGTTGGAATAGCGACAAGTAAAAAGCCGGCAAGTGATTTTGTTGCGCAGGGATACCTTGAATTAGGTAACGACAGTTTTGCAATGATTGACCCTAATATTTTTGTTGACGATGATGGACAAGCTTATTTTTATTATGGCGGCGGCGGCAGATGCGTTGGGGCAAAATTGAAAGATAATATGACTGAATTGGCTCAGCCTCTAGCACCCATGGAAGGCTTAAAGGATTTTCATGAAGCTACATGGGTGTTTAAAAGAAATGGGGTATATTATCTGACTTATGCTGATAATAATACAGAGAATGGAAAAGACGCGAACCGATTAAATTATGCCACCAGTAAAAGCCCTTTAGGACCCTGGACTTATGGCGGTGTTTATTTAGGCTCAACAGGGAGTGGTACAAACCACGGTTCGGTGGTTGAATATAAAGGGCAGTGGTATGCATTTTATCACAACGACGTACTTTCCGGGCAGGGAAACCTTCGTTCAATCTGTGTGGATAAGCTATATTTTAATGCCGATGGCACCATTCAAATGGTGGTTCAAACTGGTATGAAGAGCAATAAACAATAAGCTTCTGTAGATCATCTTATTATAATGCTACAGACCTGGGTGAAGGTGCAGGATAGCCAATGAATTATTGCATGATAGTAAGACAAAAAATTTCGTTCTCAAACATTCATATCGAAAAAAGCGCCGGCACGTTTAAATGCCGGCGCCACCCAGGTACTAATAGGTTTGTGAAAGCGCCCTGATTTGGAAACCTATAGCTGGCAGGTTATCTATGCCATCTGCGGATTGGCAATTCCCTGGTAGGTGACAATAGAAAGATTGGGTTGTAGTTGAACAACAAAAGTCCCAGCCGTTTCATTCTCGGCGTTATGCACCTGGCTCAGCAGCAGGTATTCGCCCAAAAAATCAACCAATAGCAGCTCAGCGGTTTTATAAAAAATGGCAATTCTGTGTTGGGATATATCGTCGATGTTTGATTCTATCAGCTCGAAGCGGGGCGTTTCAAAACTTATCTTGTCGCCGACGTTGTCGGTTATAGCAGGCATTTTATTGCCGAGCGGCGAAATGAAGTGAAGCACCGAAAAGCCCAGTTTGTAATGCAGTGAATTTGCCCTGCCGTCATTTTCCCTCATCTGGCTAAATGATTTAAAACGCCCATCGGGATTGTAGGCCTGGGATTTGAACAAAAACTCCTGGTACGATGCCCGAAAAACGGCCTTTTCAAACTGACTCTCCGATTTTGCGCTAATCTCCTGCCGGTAAACCAGCTTTATTTTTGCCCTGAACATGATCGATCTGATTTTAAGTTTTACAAATTATAATGCCAGGCCAATTGTATAAGTACCGGTGTATCCTGCCGAAACGCTGCCACTGAGGCTCACAGTTTCGTTAGCCAGGTCCGTAGCTGAGTCGCCCAAAATGCTATCTTCGGAGTTAGTTAATGGGTTTACGCCAAGCGACGCATAAAGTGTTGAAGTGTCAACTGCTGAATTGATGCTTTCGGGGAATGCTATCTGGGTGGTCTTTTTCAGCACGCTATTCACATAAACTTCAAAATGGATGTGTGTAGTGCGGCCGCTGTACCAACCAGGATAAATGGTAACAAACTTAACCTGCCCGCTGGTATCGGTTAGCTGGTAGCCACGAAGAAAGGTTTTACCAGTATAGTCTTCGGTTCCCAAAATCCCGGTTTGGTTGGCATATCCCGAATAGTATCCATCTTTATTACAGTGCCAGATGTCAACCCGCGCATTGGCTACAACCGCACAGCTGCCATCAGCGTTTACCACGTTGATGGTTAAAGTAAGTGGCACGCCGGTTTGGCTTTCCGTAATATCCGAACGTTCTAACGGATTGGTTAGCTCGCCGCCCGGGTAAGGATAAGGCCCTTCTACTTCGGTGGCTGTAACGATGCAACTGCTGCTGTCGGAGGTGGTACTACTCGTACTGGTAGAAGTACTTTCTTTTTTACAGCTATCAATTATCATCGGACCTGCTGCAGCAACAAGGGCGAATGCTGTCAGAAATTTTTTTCGTTCCATAGTTTTATGTTTAAAGATTATATCCTAAAATTACCGGCTGTTACCGACTGAAACTAACAGGTGTCGCCCAACGGGCTTTTTGTGCCGATAAAATTATTTTGACTTTTTTGGGTCGATTTTTTAAACATCGAACAACAAAAAACCCGGCCTCAAATATGAGGTACCGGGTGGGTCATCATTATATATAGGGGGAAATTTAGTGCAACGTAATAGCTTTTACAAAGTTGCCTGAGGCATCAAAATGGACTATATAATTACTGCTGTTTGCGGTAATAAATACGTCATAGCCAATTATGGTGCTTCCGTTCAAATCAGCAAAAGCTTTGTTAAACACGTAACCTGGATACGTTGCAGTAAGATACGTGGTTATTGCTGATAACAGGTTTGCCTGGGTTACCGACTTTACGTTTAATGGCGCAGGTGGCCCAACTTGTATCCGGCTGATCAGTTTGCCTGCAACGCTGATGTTTGTGGCATACAACACTCCATTTTTGCTGATAAGCAGATAAGTAGAATCGGGCGTAATGGAAGCGTGCAATAGTGTATCTGTAGGATACGTAGTATCGAAATAAGTCAGCACAGCAGATGGGATAGCTAATAGGGCGATGGTATCTTTTGCCGGGCCGCCCTGGCGATCGTCAAATGGTCCGCCCGGATGACTACCCTGCGGATTATTGATATCCTGGCCCATCATTTGTTCCAAAACGCTTACGAAGTTACCGCTGGCGTCAAATTTCAAACCTACAAAATTGCCATTGTACTTAATGATCACCACGTAGCCTGTAACAGTTTTAGTAGTGTCGGTAATCTTAAAGGCCTTTTTAAAAGTATACCCAGAATAATTTGCGGTTAAATAAGTGCCGATAGCCGTTGGCAGGGCACTAAACGCTACCGAATCTGGCTTGCTGTGTGGCTTGAAGCAATTCACCAGGAAAAGGGTATCTTTTTTCCCGCTGGAAGCTGTATCTACCGAGGCCAGTACAATTGAGCCCGTTAAAGTGCGTGCAGTGATGGTTGCTGTTGTGGTTGTTGAAGTTGTTTTGCTTGAAGTAGATGCTGCGTCCTTTTGGCACGACGAAAGGATGCCAAACATAGCGAATAGTAACAGAGTGGGGTAAATAACTTTTGTTTTCATTTTTGATGGGGTTAGTAATTGATAAATAAACTCTTTCAAATTAATTTTTAATAAAAATACCCCGGTGCCTTAAGAAGGCAGAAAATCAATCGACAGACGAAAGAAATTTGCCGATGAACAAAAGGAAGTGTTTGTATTGAATATAAAATCGCCCGAAACGAGGATTTATTTGCAGTGATTTAAGCCGTCGGCGCTCGATTCGTCGCCGGGTTTAATCACCAGCGCCGTCTCAAAATAAGGTTTAGCGCCCACCTTGTTGCCAGACATCAACAGCGCCCAACCCAACATGTGATTGCCATCGTAATCAAACGGGTACAGGTCGGCAACAATCTTGAAATATTTGATGGCAGTGGTATATTGTTTACGGTTATAGTAAATAACGCCGGCCCAGTAATTGGCCTGTGTATTTTGTGGGGCGATGCGGATGATGGCCAGGTATTGTTCTAAAACATTGTCCCAGCTTTGTAACAGCGCCAGGGGCTGTACATAACCGAATTTGGCCTCTATCGACTCCGGTCTTAGGTTTACCGCTTTGTGGTAGTATTGCGCGGAAACCGAATAATTTTTATTCAGGTAATATAGCCAGCCTAAACGAATATTAATTTCGTAGCTATTTTCGGCATAATAGGGCGATATATCATTTATGGCAGCTGAATAATTTTTAGCGGCCTCATCGACATAGCTATTATGAAATGCTTTTTGCAACAACGCATTAGACTGCGCCATTGCAGCGTTGGCTGCGCCGACTAACAAAAAAATAAAAAGTAAGCGTTTCAAAACTTCCATAATATTCCGGCTGTGACAGATGCCTGGTTGTATTCTAAATTGTTCTCGCTGTCCTGCTTCTTCTCAAAAGTATAGTTCAGCTGCAATTGTGCATGTTTACCCAATTCGTAAAAAGCGGTTTCGCCCATTTTGAACGTCGAAACATCAATTGAATTATAAATATACAATCCGTTGCTGTCAATATAATTGTCCAATTTACCAAATGTTACCAAGGTTTCAAGCCAGGTGTTTTTAAAAGCCTTAAAGCCAATACTTTGGTTAAATACAGGCAAATGATTGTTATCTCGATTAAGATAGGAAAAGCGGCTCACTGTATAAAAATTAAGGTTACCCGTTGGGTAAAGCATTACGGCAGCATTATATTGCGTTAACGAATAGCCGGTCAATTTACCAAAGTTTATATCCGCCTGAGCATTAAAATAATTGCCTGAATATTTAAGCCCAAGCAGGCCGAGATTACTGTAATAATTGGTGCTGAAATATTTTGTATCAAGATAATGATAAGCACCCAAAAGCGTCAATTGTTGACTAATGGAATAGCTGAGCTTGCCATAATATTCAAACTCATTGTCCCTGCTGCTGATCAAAATATTGTCTTTAGCGTTGCCAATGATTGCGTCGGTGAGCTTACTCACCGGCCGCTCGAAATAGACAACCGACTGATCAAAAAGCAGCCGCCACGACAGTCGTAACCCCAAAGATAAACGGTTATAGGAAGCCGTGCCGCGGTAAGGGTCCTGATTTAATTTGATTCCGCTCTCCATACCAACGCTGGTTAGCTGCAAATTGCTGATATACTGACTTTTCAGCAGCGCACTGTCACAAAATCCAGCATTGTATGATGCGGCAGGGTCATTATTTAAATAGCTTTGGCACAGGTAGGCATAGTACCTGGACATTTTATCGGCTGGGTCATTTTTAAAAACATGGTTATACTCCATCAGCGCGGCGCTGTAATTGCCGGTTAGTAAATAGGCATAACCCAACCTCGAGCGCAAGCCAACAAAGTCTATGCTGTCTTTTATAGCCTGGTTGCCCATCCTGATGAGTTGAGGCCATTGGCCGGCGGCATACAAGTTATTGGAAATGCTATCCACCTGTAGGTAAGTTTTTACCTGGGCCTGTGCGCAACACATGCTTAGCAGCAAAACAAATATCAATATGCACTTTCTGCTATCCATTGTATGTCTATTTGGGTGCCGTTTAACGTGATGCCGAAGTTCTTTATGGTGTTATTGCTGACGTGAAGCGATGCGCTCATGGTTTCTTTGCGGCTGCCTGCAACTGTTTTGATTTGGGCGATGTGGAATACGATATCCTGGCCGTTACCTTCACTTTTGTTTTCATAACTAAGCCGCATAAACTGCCTGAAAGGCGCAACAAGGTCATGCAGCCACAATACTGGTTTGTTAAAGGATACCTGCAGCGGATAGGTGTCGGTTACCCGCAGGTCGGGGTCGGTAGCAAAGACGATCTTATAGGCAGTAAGATAAAAATAAAACAGCAGCGACTTTTCAGAGCCATAAAAGCTGGTAAAGTAGAAAGCTGTACCGTTATTGATAAAATAGGCCACTGCGCCGGTGGTTTTGCTAAGGATATAGCTTTGGTTCCAGGCATCGGTAAATACTTCCAGCTGCTCTGTTTGGTGGCCCGGGGCCAATAAAACAGCAGTATAACCCGGCTGCAGGTCGAAAGCCTGCTTAATGGCCCTGTTTATAGGTATCCGGCTCACAATGTCGCCTTGTTGAGGTGTTTCAAAGCTGCGAAGCTGGTTTTTACCGGAGCTTTGGTTGAAATAACAGGCAAAAGGATAGCTTATGGTTTTCGATCCGATATTTGGTGAAACCTGTACCTGGAAATGCAGGTGTGGCTCGGGTGAGCGGCCAGAGTTACCACAAAGGCCGATCACATCGCCCTCGCGCACAAAATCTCCTGGCTTTACTTTTCCCGAATTCTTTTTCAGGTGCGATACCTGGCTGTAAAGACCTTCCGTATGCTTAATCACAATGCTGTTGCCCCAGTTTTCGGCAATATTGATGATGCCTATGGGGTTATCGTCAATATGGTCGGCAACTGATTCCACTGTTCCATCGGCACAAGCCAAAACAGGTTTGTTATAACAATAAAAATGCTGTGGCTCGGTACCAGGAAGCTGGTAAGTTTTCCCTTCATCGTCGCTCACTACAAAATCAAGCGCCTTACCCCAGGCTAACTTATGGGTGATATCGCCATCGTAGCCTTGCGAAACTGTCCATGCCCCCATAAAAGGCAACCCAAGCTTAAGATAATTAAGCTCATGCAGGCGTTCAGCGCCATTCAGTTGCTGGTAAAGATTCCTTTCCGGCGAATAATGTTGCAGCAGGGTAAGCTGAAGCTTACCGGTTGATTGCCGCTGCCTGAAAAAGCTGATGAACAAGATGGTAAGCAGACAAAACGGAAAGGACAACAAAGGCAGATCAACAAAGCCAAACAGTTTTGTGAGCCCGTTGATTAGCAAAAAGGTAACGGGAATGCTGATAATGGCCCATAAATAGGAGCGCGCCGAGGGTATAAAAAAAAAGCAACCTACCGCGCCCGAAACCATCATTACGTTGGCCCCCAGATGATAATAACTGATACCTTCCGGATAGATGCCGGTAAGCCTGTTAACCAGGCAGGCCGCTACGAAAGACAATACCATTAAGCTGAAATGAATACGCGAATGAAAAAAAATACCAGTCGCGATGACCAAGCCGGCTAACACACTATTTTGAAAAATAACCGCGCTGAGCGCCCGAAAAAACAAGCCGGGATAATGCGGAATAATAAAGCGGCAGCAAATAAGCGGAAAACTATAGCTGGTTTCCTTACCCGGCGCAAAAAACTCATTCAATACAGCGCTGTTAACCTGTTTAAGGCCCATGTGGTAAATACCGTTTGCCGAGAGCAGCAGCAGCCAGAAACCGATAACGAAGGGGAAAGATAACAAAGGGAAATTGAAACGTGCAAGCATCGATGCAAGAGTAACGCTTAATACCGCTACCAATAGGCCGCCAACCAGCAGCCAGATCACAAACGCGGCGTTGAACTGGTAAAAAGCGCCCAAACCCAGCCCAAATAAAAGCGGGTTGAAGCTGTAGATACCCATCCGCGTTGTTTCGTGATGATAATCCAGCAGTTTCGATATAATCAGTGATACCACCACGGCCGTTAAACCGGCAAGACCACCCAAAGGATTTAAAAACGACACTAAAAGCAATAACGCCCCGAACACCCTGTTTTGCGAAAAGAACAGGATGGCGTAGCTGTGTAATATGCTGTCGGTGATAAATTTTGCGGTGGCTTTCAATCTCGCTATTTCAGGTTTAAATGATCGGGGACTATCTCAGGAATTTCCATGTATTCCAACGTTTCGGCCAGTCGTATCTGATGCACCTGCCGGTTATCGCCAATAAGCACAATAGCTGGCCGGCTGGTGATAAACTGCATCCACTGCGTCATGTTATAAGCACCTGCCTTATGTACTACTACCTGGTCGCCCACATTCATTAGCGGCAGGTTTACGCTTTCGCGGATAACGTCGATATTCATGCAAAGCGGTCCGTAAATGGCCATATTTTCAACAGGAGCATTGGTTTCCTGTGCGGGTGTTATAGTATGATCGTACCAAAAGGAAGTAAACAGCGTGTTTACCCCAAAATCAACCACCGCAGACTGCCGGCCATCGCTTAAGCGTTTATTTGCCAAAATTGTACCCAGCAGGTAGCCGGCATCATCTATCAATACCCTGCCGCATTCCATCACCAGCATGGGTAGCTCATCCTGCTTAAAACCATAATCGAGTATGGCAGAAGTTATAGCCTCTGCAAAATCATCAACAGAAGGCACTGTATCAACACCCGGCAGGTAAGCGCCTTTTAAAGTATTGGTTGATGGAAGGCCGCCGCCCATATCGATATACCTGATAGGGTTATTTAATATTTTATTACAGCGCATGGCCAGGTCGCACATTTTTGCGGCAGCTATGCGGTAGGCTTGTACTGATAACATAAATGTACCGATATGGCAATGCAAACCCACCAACTGCATTTTGCCCGAGCTGACTATTTTATTCAGCACATTCCAGGCATCGTTATTTTCGTAATTAAAACCAAAGCGGTCCCACAGCGGGTAAACGCCGGTATCCATATTTACTCTGATGGCAACACGCGGTTTTTTGCCGGTTGCATCACATATTTCCAGCACCAGGTATAATTCATCAAGGTTATCGATATGCAGCAACGAGTCATTCTCCACAGCTAGCAAAATATCTTTTTTGTGCTTGCCGGGTCCATTAAAAATAATGTGATCGCCTTTTACGCCATTACCAAGTGCTTTACGGTACTCAAACCCCGACACCACTTCGGCCCAGCTCCCTTCCTGATGAAAAATATTGCAAACAGCATTCAGGTAATTAGTTTTATAGCTCCACGCAAACTGCACAGAGGGATAGCGGGTTTGAAAAGCCCTTACCGCCGACTGGTAATTGCGGCGGATCTGTTTTTCGGAGAGCACAAATAAAGGTGAGCCATATTGCTCGAGCAGATCGCGTACAGCAACACCTTCAATCTCTTTAGTTACCTTAACAGTACCTGGGGTGCCGAACTTATTCATCATCCCGGCGTTAAGTTTTTTAAGGTAAGGCCGCTCATATTTTAATTTTTCGCCGGGTTTCATACAATCACTTTGTCTAAACTTAATTGGCCAAAGGCCGAAAATTGCTGAAAATCGGCCAGGTCGACCAATTCATCCCATGAATAGCGGACAAACATTTTCCCGACAGCATAATCGCCAAAAGGCGTTATTTCTTCTCCCATTATCATTTTCACCAATGCCGCCGGTTGATTTTGCCCCGCTCCTGCCGTTAGGTATACCCACGCAGGAAAACGCGGGTTTATTTCGAGTATGAAAAGTTTGCCATCGGCATCGCGCATTACTTCCAGCTCAAAGCCGCCCGGCCATTTGGTTGCTGCAACAAACCTGCGCGCCAGCTCCAGCAGTTCGGCACCTTCAATGGTTACACCTGCCCAGGCTTTACCTTTGTCGGTAATATACAGTTTGCGCATCGGTATAATGCTTATAGCATTCCCTTTGCCATCCCCTAAGCCGGCAATATTAATCTCGGTGCCTTTAATAAATTGCTGTGCAATTACCGGTAAACCCCACCGCGCATTAAAATGGTGGAAAGCCTTCAGGGCCGTATCCCGGGTATAACAAATTTCAGCTTCGTAAAATTTCCCTTTTATTACCAGTGGAAAACAAAGCTCTTCGATCGCCTTATCCAAATCAGCAAGCGTGTGTATTTTATGATCGGAGGGGATGACAAATCCATATTTTTTGCCAAAATCGGCCAGGTTTTCTTTATCGCGTTCGGCCAATTGCTTATGCGACGGCAGTAAGGCGTTGATGCCCAAATCCTGAAGCCAGGGCGTTATTTTTATAAAATTATACAGTTCAGAGTCAAAGTTTGGAATGACGATGTTAATATTTTCCCGTTGATGAATATATTGTATCCGTTCTTTCAGATCAGCGATGCCTGCACCGGGATAGGGAATCAGATATGCTACGTCTATCAAATCTGGCATATAAATACCCGGTTCAAGCGCCTCATAGCATAGCGCAACAATCCTCAAATCGTGGCCCAATGCCTGCTTAAGGGCTCTGGCAACTGCAACGCCCGGCCCCGGGTTATCGTTTGCGTTTAAACCGGTTATCGCTATTACCATTGCTGTTTTATTAAGCCTCGAGCAGGTTAGCAGCACGCAGCTGTATCACATAATCGTCCCAATCTCGGTTCACCTGCTCAGGGTTAACCTCGTAATTTTCAATAATATCCGTTTTTATTTCAGCCTCGCTTTTTCCAGACCTTAATGCGGCCAGGATAAACGAAGCCATTCTGTTAGCAGAAAAAGAATCTCCAGTGGCTGGGTTAAAAATAAACCCATTCTCGCTCATCGCTATATTCTTTTTTATATTCATTTTATGGTCCAAGCCAAATATCATAAAATTACACGATACTTCAAGAAGCTATCAAATAGTTGATGCGCGGAGCCAGTACATCCATATCCAGCGTATTGACAAATAATGCATCGCATTTATAAGACTCGGAACGGATCTTTTTGGTGATGTATCTTGCCACTACAATAATGGGGATCTGATGCAACTCTTTTTCTTCCCTCAGATCCTGGCAAACCAGTGCGCAATCATTGTTTACCAACAGGTAATCCAAAATAATGAGATCTGGCTTGAGCTCTTTTGCACGGTAGGTAATATAATCAGGATCATACATCACGTGCATATCAAAATCGCCATAAGCCATTATTTCTTCAATAACCGGTAGCATGCAGCCGCCGTTATCTAAAACCAATATCCTTTTTTGTCTTTGTACCAGTCCCATAGGTTGAAATTTAATGTTATTTAAAATTCAGGCATTTAGTTGATAGTACGAAGGATGTGTCGGTGAATGAGTGGATTGTGCCGATGAATGGATCATCCGATACAACTCCGGGGTCAGGCCGCGCTTATTTCGGCTCACCGCGATAAAGATAATCCGCTGAGATATGTTGGTGACCGGGTGTTCGTTTATAATGAATTCGGCTTGATTTGACGGCAAGTTATAAAATCATCACTTCGACCAACTTTTTATAAAGTCGGTGTAATTATTTCCTACAGGTAATTCGATACTTTTAAGCTGCACCTTGCGATTGTGGATGGACCGGACATGTTTTCGCGCAACAATATAGCTGCGGTGAATGCGCGCAAACTGACCGGCAGGCAATTTTTCGAGGGCTGATTTCATCGGCAATAGCGTAAGCACTGGTTTTTCCACGCCGCAGAGGTAGATTTTGATATAGTCCTGCATGCTTTCAATGTACTCAATTTCTTTAATATTAATCTTGATCATCCTGTATTCCGAATGCACATAAATACTTTCATCCGCATCACTGCGTTCCGATTGTCTGTATTTGACATAATCAACCGCCTTGTTTACGGCTGCAGAAAAACGTTCAATAGTGATCGGCTTCAACAGGTAATCCAGTGCTTCCAGTTCAAAGCCCTCGTAAGCGAATTTTTTATAGGCGGTGGTAAATATCACCATGGGCCTATCAGTAAGGGAACGTACCAAATCGATGCCGGTAATATCGGGCATATCAATATCAATAAACAACAGGTCAACTGGATGTTGTTTCAGGTATTCTGCTGCCGATATGGCATCCTCAAAAACATGCATTAGTTTTAAGGCCGTAAATTCGGCAATATGCCGCTGCATAATCTCCAGCGCCAGCGGCTCGTCATCTATCGCGATACATTTTAATTGCATAATGTTTGTGTTAATAATCAATTTCCAAATTCACGGTAAACAAATCATTGTCCGTACTAATTTCCAGCCGGTGTTTGCCGGGGTACATGTGTTGTAGCCGTTGCCGGGTGTTGGATATACCGATACCTCGCCGTTTGCTGGCAGCCGCATGCGGAAAAATAACATTCTGGCAAAAAAACAGCAACCTGTTATCCCCGATGTTTAGTTTTACGGTGATAGTTGCGGTTTTATGTTTACTGATGCCGTATTTGAACACATTCTCAACAAAGGTCATTAATACCAACGGCGCTATCCTTTGGTTTTTAACCTCGCCGGAATATTCCACTTCCAGCCTGGTGGTTTTGCCGATGCGGAGTTTTTGCAGGTCGATATAATCATTGATGCAATCTATCTCACTTTGCAGCGGCACCAGATCTTCGGCAACCTCGTCAGTTACATAGCGCATAATGTTCGACAGTTTCATAATGCTCTCGGGTGTTTTCCCGCTTTGTGTAACAGAAAGCGCATAAATATTATTAAGCGTATTAAACAAAAAATGCGGGTTGATCTGCGCTTTTAAAAACGAAAGCTCGGCATGCGCTTTCTCCGCCTGGGCCTTCATTACCATTTGTTCGGTAAACTGCCACTTCTGCACCGTGCTGACAGCAATGCTTAAACCGATAACGATAATAAATATAAATAGCGCTACCAGATCGATATTGCCCGATTGATGTATCAATATCACTGTGTTAGAGGGTTTAAGATGGGGATCTTCCATGCGCAAATTCTGGTGGGGCAGCGGGCCGAAGGGCAGGCCTTTAATTCCTGCTAAATCGCTGTCGGCAAAGCTGTGCTCCGGCAAAGCAGCTTGCCCTGTAGTTGCAGTATGCCCCTTTGCCAGGTTATGTAACAAAAGGTTATCAAAAGGCTGCAAATAATAAACGCATCCCGACAATACCAAAATTATAATTCCATACCTGAAATACTTTTTCCTGAAAACAAGTTTTGGCACCAGGTACCGGGCATTTAGGTAGAATAGCGAAATATAGGTAAGGCAAAAAAGCCAATAGAATGGCGAGAGCACCACATACCAGGAATTGCTGCTGCTCTCCTGGGTTTTGTTCATGAACAACAGGGGGAAAACGAGGAAAACCAGCCAGCCGGCTGCATGAATAAATATAGTTGTCGCCCTTGATCGTTGCATTACAGCGTATTTAATTTCAAAAGTAACTTTTGAAAGGGGGATTTTAATATAAGGGTCTTAAATACTCTGTTAAATTCAAAAAAACGCCCGGATTTTTTCCGGGCGCTCAACAAAGAAAAATTAAACAAATCACTTATCCTCATGATAAACACAGTGTAAAGTTGAGGCTTATTGTATTGCCCGGCAACGATTTATCGGCGAACGGGCTTTTTGTGTGGATGAATGAGGTTTTAGCTTTGTGGAGACACGATATTTTGCATCTATGAACGATATGGCGGCTTTATACAATCAAGCCCAGGACACAAACAATTGTATTTGGGGCAATTTTTGATACAAAATCCCCCTTTTTTCTCATTAATCGACAAAAACTATCCGTTCAACGATAAATTGTAGTGCTCTGGTAAATATACCCGCAGTTTTGATTCATAGTTTAAATCAAATAAAAAACGCAAAAGAATGACATCACATCGACTCTTAATTATTTGTAAAAAAAAGTCAAATGAGATCGTCAATCAAAATCACAGGATTACTGTTGCTGCTGCTCAGTGCCTGCAAACCCAGCTTATACAACACGCCTAAAACACGCGCTGTTGCCGTAAACCGCCTAATCCCGCCGGCGGGTATGGTGTATATCCCTTCAGGTACTTTTCTGTATAAAATGCTGAATGATGATAAAGCCAGTCAACGTAAGGTCAGCGTAAGCGCATTCTTTATCGACAAAACAGAGGTTACCAACAAGCAATACCAGGCCTTTGTAAACTGGGTTGCCGATTCAGTGGCGATTACCGACTACCTGCATGATGATTCATTTTTCCTACCGGCTACCGGCGCAACCGTAGGGCCCGAAAACAAAGAGAGCCGCCTTATTGACTGGAGCAAGGTGGACAAGATTTCACCGCTCTGGAAAAAAGCTCCGCCGGAAGTAAAAGAAAAGCTGGCGCCCATGATGATGATGATCAACGGCGAACGCAGGCCCAACCCGGCATTGCTGGTATATCGCTTTTACTATGTCCGTATGGATGGCGTAAAGAACAGTGAATCGGTTATGGATAGCATTGGCGTTTACCCTCACGAGGCAGTTTGGTCGGCCGACTTTCCGAATGCGCAGTTAAGTTTTATGGACGCTAACTATTTTACCAACAAGGTTTATCAGTATAACCCAGTGGTGGGTGTTACGTGGAAACAAGCACGTGCATACGCAGACTGGCGCGGAACGCAAATGCGCTTCCTGATTAAGAACAATCCTAATCTCAAAAACTTTAAGCTAAGCTTCAGCCTCCCGACCGAAGCGCAATGGCAGTTTGCCGCCGAAGCAAAGCAAAACCCATCCGATTCGACCCAACGGGCGGTATTAACTACAGTTGACGAGAAGACCGGCAAGGAGCAGCTCTCCCTGAACTTTAAACAAGGTGAAGGCGATTATTCAGCGGATGGCTCAACATTTACCTTGCCGGTAACTTCTTACACACCCAATGCCTTCGGCTTATACAATATGGCTGGCAACGTATCCGAATGGACGCTGGATGCTTTCAGTCCATCAGCTTCACAGTTTGTGAACGATCTTAACCCGGCGCTGCTTTACGACGCGACGGATAAGGATGGGCCGCTGATGCGGCGGAAAGTCGTCAGAGGAGGATCATGGAAGGACAATGGCGACATGCTTAATACTGACACGCGCAACTACGAAGACCAGGGCGCAGCGCACTCCTACATCGGCTTCAGGTGTGTAATGGCTGGCTTCGAACTGACCGGCGAACAAGTTAAAACCCGAAAATTCAACTACGCTAAAAAATAAAACCATGAACAGACGATTAATACTCACCATAGCCTTCATCGGACTATGGGTAAGGGCATCTTTTGCCCAACTGGCATCCACGGATACCCTGTTAACTGATACGCTCCCAGCTTATGATACCAATTTGCAAGCAGCTGACCGTAGTGGCATAAGGCCATTTCCTTATCCTAAGATCAGCCAGGCCAACATCAGGTTATATGCACGGGTGTGGCGGGTTATTGACCTTGATGACACGGCAAATGCCATCCTCACCATACCTGGTCGGTCGCTGATGGAGACCATTATGAACAACGTCAGGACCGGAAAACTGACTTCTTATGAAAAGGATGATTTTAAAGTCAAACTGACGGCCAAACAGAGCGAAATGCGCTTTGCCGACTCGGTGCTGGTACCAAAATTTGATAAGGACGGTAATCAAATGTCATCCAAAATGGTACTGAACGAATTTAACCCGGATAAGATCAGGAAGTTCAGGATAGAAGAGGAGGTTTTTTTTGATAAGCAGCGCGGCAAAATGGATACCCGTATCATCGCGCTGGCGCCGCTGCTCAACCTATCCACCTCGGCAGATCTGCCAGCAAACTTTGCTTCGGCGCCAGCTTTTTGGCTGTACTTCCCGCAGCTGAGGTATGCACTGATAAAGGAGGACCTGAGCGACCCGGATAAAAACCTGTTTGATGTTACGATGGATGACGTGTTTATGCAGCACAAGTTTAAAGCCTACCTGGTAAAGGAATTTTCGCCGGGTGGCACGCAGACTGAGCAACTGGATCCCGGCAGTCCTGAAGCACTTAAGCTGGAAGAGAAGCTGGCCAGTTTGGGTAAAAATATCTGGAAGAATCCTAAAGGAATTAACGACGAAAAACCGGCACAGGAACCGGAAAAAAAGAAGGAGGACAAACCATGAAATCGCAATTAAATTTAATAAAGGAATTTGGTTGGTTATTACTGATTTCCCTGATAATGCTTATCTGCGGCAAAGTCAGCGCGCAGGTATTACCCGAATACAGTGCTTTTCCGAAAGCATCAATCGGCTTACAATTGGGTACACAAGGCGTTGGCCTGCAAGGCACCTGGAGTTTTTTACCCGGCTTTAATGCACGCATCGGTTTTAATACCACTGCCGATATAACAGTGCAATACAACAACCGTGCGCTTGGGGTTGACAGAACCTCGATGTACCTACTGGCCGATTGGCAGCCAAACTACGGCAAAGACGATTGGTGGAGCACCAAATGGTTTGTATCTACAGGCTTTGCACAATATTTTTCCAACTCTCTGTATCGACAGGGGATCGGCGTTACGCCAAACTACACCGTTTATATGGCCAAATTCAGGCCTTATCTCGGTACAGGGTTAGGAAACATCAAGTTGTGGGGCAATGCGGGGCTGCGGCTGGATATGGGTTGGTTTATTCCGACGATAGCGCCCACATCCACTTATGATGATAAGGCCGAAAAAGTGAGCTCAGGCCTAAACGGCCTGCTGCCCGGACTTAACACGGGAGCAACTATTTATATAAAATTCTGATCGATCAAGCTTAAAAATAAAATCATTATGAAAAAGTCAAAAAAATTCAACGGGCTGCATGTGGCCATTTCATGGGGCGCCAGTATCGTTATTCTGGGTGCAATGTTTAAAATAAACCATTGGGGAGGTCTCATTGGCACCTATATGATCGGGCTGGGACTTACTGTCGAGGCAATCCTGTTTTTTACGCTCGGTTTCTTCCCGCCTACACAGGAACCTGCCTGGGAGAAAGTATATCCCGAATTGGCCGATGATTATGATGAAGGCCAGCGCCCCGCAAAAAAGGGGACAGAAAAACTAACGGGTAACCTGGCCGCTTTCGACCAATTGATAGCCACTGCCAATTTCGGTCCGGAGAATTTCATCAACCTGGGTGAAGGGCTAAAAAAGTTTGCAGATAAGGTGGCCCAGATAAATACAATTGCTGATGTTTCGCTCGCTACGGATGAGTTTTCGGATAAGATCAGGGCGGCCTCATCAAAATTTGATTTGCTGGGCGCGGCCTTTGAAAAGGCGTCTACTGGCCTCGCGGCGATAGCCAATAGCAGGAATGACAGCGATGCATATCATCACCAGGTAACCAAACTCACCTTTAATTTGTCACAATTGAATGCGCTATACGAGGTGGAACTACAGGGCGCCGACAGCAACCTGCGGCAGGTGAATCATTTTTATGCCGGCTTGAGTGACACCCTGCGCAATATGAATGAATCGGTTGAAGACAGCAGGCTGTTTAAGGACGAAGTGAACAAGCTGGCTAAAAACATATCTCAACTGAATGTATTCTACGCCAATATGCTTTCGGCCATGAACCAGCCAAGAATGTAAGCAACTGATTTTTTTAAAGAAGTTTAGTATTAACCATAAAACACAAAAAAATGGCTACCTCAGGAAAAGAGACCACCAGGCAAAAGATGATCAATTTTATGTACCTGGTTTTATTGGCCATGCTGGCGCTCAATGTATCGGAGACTATTCTGGATGCATTTAAAACCATCAACGATAGTTTAACAGCTTCGGCAAATAACGTAGATAACTCCATAAGGGGATTGTTTACCACGTTTGAACAAACCCGGCTAAAGGAATCGCCGGAACGGGCAAGGCCGATATACGAAAAAGCCAAACAGGCCCAAAATGTTTCGCAGGAGCTGGATGACTATATCAAATCAGTAAAAAACCAACTGGCTGCGGCCGGGGATGGCTTTGATGAGCAATCCGGCGATTTGAAAAAACGCGACAACATGGACATTGGCTATGATGTGATGGTCAACAAAAGTAAAGCCCGCGAACTCAAACTCAAAATAACAGCTACCCGCCAGAAGCTGCTGGGTATTTTAGGAGATACTGACCGTCGGCAGGTGTCCTTCACCCTCAACGCAACTGATCCCGCAAAACCCGTAGATAACAAGCGCACCTGGGAGGAAGTGAATTTTGGCGATGGCGTACCGCTCACCGCCATATTTACTACGCTTTCGCGCATACAGACGGATAATAAAAATGCAGAATCCGAGGTGGTGAAAAAGATCCTCAGCCGGATGGATCAGGCGGTAGTAAATCTCGATAAATTCGAGGCAGTGGCAGTGGCGCCAACCTCGTACCTGGTAGAGGGTCAACCCTATTCTGCACAAATATTTTTAACTGCATACGACTCCAAGGCCAACCCGGATATCGAAGTGGGAGGCAACCCGGTTTCGGTACAGGACGGTCGTGGCACATACAACGTGCCAACTAACCGCGAGGGCATATTTAACTGGCAGGCCACCGTGAAAGTGCGGCAAACTGACGGTGCCATTAAAACCTATACCACGCCCACTCAGCAGTACATTGTGTCGCGACCATCGGCGGTAGTATCGCCAGATAAAATGAATGTCTTTTATATTGGCGTGGATAACCCCGTGTCTATCTCAGTACCTGGCATACCCACCAGGAATATCAGGGTAAACATTTCATCCGGCTCGTTAAATGGCTCTGATGGCAAGTACCTGGTGCGCGTAACCAATCCGGGCTCTGTTACCGTGACCGTGTCGGCAGAGATTTCGCCCGGCAAAGTGCAGCAGCTTAGCCGCACGCTGTTTCGCACAAAAAGACTGCCCGATCCGGTGGCGAAATTCTCCGGACGTTCAGGCGGAAATGTCCCCACCGTAGCGCTGAAAGCCCAGGATGCGATTTACGCTGCGCTGGATAATTTTGATTTCGACGCCAAATTCAGAATAACCAGATTTACGCTGATTATTGCCAATCCGCGCGAAACGGCATCGGTGCAAGTAGCCTCTGGGAATGAGCTGAATTCGGAAATGCGCAATTCGCTGGCAGAAATAAAGCCCGGTGCCCATATTATTTTTGATAATATCATAGCCGTTGGCCCCGATGGATCGCCACGGCAATTAGCGCCAGTGGCGCTAACCGCTGACTGATTAGGGCTTTTGAAAACTTAAGAAATTATTTAATGCTCAAAAAGTGAAGATATGAACGTAATTATTAATCAACCCGGTATCGCGGCCAAAAGCAAAAAGAAAAGCTATGTTCATTCATGCCCGAAATGCAACCTGGCACTAATCCAGAGAGTTCATCGTGCAAACTTTATTCGAACGCTTTTCCCCTGGCTTCCGGTTCGAAGATATATCTGTTACCGGTGTAAGAAAAAATACCACGTGTATCATAAAGAGTGAAACTCGAATATGTTATTAAAATACGAGTATTACTTGTATTCGGAACGAACAATGAAAAGGCTAAACAATGTTGGCAAAAGCTATATTGTTAAAAAAGAGCAGATTGTATGATAATGGATTACATAATCATATGCGTAACCTTATGACATTATTTAATGCCGCATGTACTTTTTTACAACAATGAAGATGCTGGTCTTTATCAAATAGAACATAAATCTTCCAAAAAATATAGAAATCGCGTCCCTTACTCCATAAATATCTAAACTTAAAGGTAACCTACAACGCTTAATGAAACTTATTTTTGGTGTTTCCAAAACCTGCCTTTTCCCTCGGCAATCCATTCTAAAGCTTCGTTCATTCTTTTTTGCCGGGTTTCATCTGTCTTTGCATCAGTGATCCAAATAATATATTCCTTACGAAAAGAATTGTACTTGCTTTCAAAAATTTCTTTCGCTTTCGGGTTGTTGTCCAATGCTGTTTTGAGGTAATCAGGCGCCTCTATTACTTTGGGTTTCTCAGTTACCGGTTTTTCCCGTTTCATTCTTATACCCTTTTCGTTTAACTGTACCGCCTCTTTTATTAGGGCTATAAAATCATCGTCGGCTGGCAAATCGTTTAGTTGGGTAATTTTACCCAGGAACCGCTTGATTGGTTTAAGGTCTTTGGCTGCTTTCAGACGCGGATCGTTCATCAGTTCGCTCTTCAGGAAGGTAAAAGAGCAATGGGATTTGTATGCTGCCATTACGCACATATGGTCGCCCTTGTAATCAAAATGAGGCAGGCCCCATTTTATCGCCTCTTCCCCATCGGGGCAATTTTCCCGGATAAGCCTGCGCCAATGTTCAAGAATAGGCTTCGCAAAATCCTCCACGCCGGCGATGTAAAGATCAACTGCTGAATTATGATTCATGATGCTAATTTTTTTATGGCTACGATTGGGGAAATTGGTTCATATCGATATAGGCTAATTCCCATTTGTGGCCGTCAAGGTCGGCAAAGCTATGCTGGTACATAAAGCCATGATCTTTCGGCTGGGTATAGATCGTGCCGCCGAGCGATTCGGCTTTGCTGATAAATCTCTTCACTTCGTCGGCAGAGGCCGCATCCAGCGCAATCAACACTTCAGTCTGATAATGTGCATCGCATATTTCCGTATCGATAAAAGATTTAAAATAGCTTTCGGTAAGCAGCATAACAAAAATGCTTTCGCTCACAATCATACAGCCGGCTTTATCATCGGTAAATTGCGGATTGAAAGAAAAACCTAAATTTTGGAAGAACCCGACAGACCTCACCAGGTCCTTTACGGGTAGATTGATAAATACTTTGTTTGGCATATATTAAATTAAAATGCAAAGAAAATATGCCCTATGCGAAATTACTTGTCGAAAACTTGGATATACAGATCAATTTCCTGACCTGTAACGTTTGCGGAACTCCGATGGCGATTGTCCAACGTGCTTTTTAAAAAACCTGCCAAAATTAGCTGGGTCCGAAAAGTTAAGCTGATAGGCAATTTCAGCAATCTCAAAGTGGGTGTATATAAGGAATGATTTCGCTTCAGCGATCAAACGTTCGGAAATAAAAGTTAGCGCGTTTCTGTCCGATACCTGTTTAATCGATTGGGAAAGATAATTGGCCGTGACGGATAGCAGATTGGCGTACTCCTGTACAGTGCGTTTATCAATATAATAATTATCAATCAACTGGATAAACTTGCGCAGCAATATTTGCTGTGTGGTAGCAGCCACACTCGCCTCCTTTCGTTCTAGCGCAAACGCTTCCAGGTGACAGAGCAGGCCCAGCAATTTCAGCCGTGCTTCGAGATGCCGGTCCTTATCTGAACTTTCATAAGCAGTGAAAACAGTTTCAAAATGTGGAGCCAGTTTGTTGAACATTGCATCATCAAACTTAAATAGATTAGTGTGCAGCACGTCAAATAGCGGGAATTGCCGGTGAAACTCAGGCTTAAAAAAAGAGAAAGCCTCGGGCTTAAAGTAAATCACGTAACCCTCCAGCGCATTATTGTGCGCAAAGCTGTAAACCAGGTTGGGTGAATGGAATACCAGATACGAAACAGGATTCTGAACTGTTTGATCTCCATAATTAACCTCAATTTTACCGGAATTGAATAGCAGCGCAAAAAAGTAAAATGAACGTTTGAATGGCGGCCGGTAAACAGACACATTGTCCTGATCGAGCGGCTTTAGCCGCAGGCAATAAAAGTCTGGATTGCTTGAACTAACGGGCCAGGGTATAGATGCCAGAAAGTCATTAATCTCCGTATAATAAGGAAGGGTAGTTTTTGTTTTTTCCATAAGATGTACCCAAAAGTACTTGCTAAAGTAGCAAATGAAAATATTTTAACGAGCCATCACTTTTCCTTTAAGCTTGCATTCAAACCTGATCCAATAATGCCAACCAATCGAGCCGTCATCCTGGTATGCCTTGTCAGGCTTTGAAGGTATAAATGATGACCGGTTTCACTTGAAGGGCCCGGTTGCCCTTCCGGGAAAAGCTAATACAAACAGTAGGGCACAAATAAAAATGAATATTTCCAATTATTTTTATCAAAAATAATTGGAATAGTGACTACAAGTTAACAAGTTACATTAATGTGAACATTTGGTCTATTCATAATTACAAACGTGGCCATTGTTTCAATCCTTATATCATAACTTGGCATCCATAATTAACCAATTTTTCATGCTCAAATCCGATATACAATAAACGGTTTAGTAAAGCAGCCCGCAGTTAGTTTAACAGCAATCGATTGCTAATGCACTTTTCTTTATAATTTTAGCAAAACAGTTGGATTCTTTTTTGTCAATTTATCATCAACAATTACTTTATTCATTCCTCAACAATAATGTTAAACCTAAAAGCAACATCACAATTAACAATACTATCCGTCTTTATTTGCCTTACAGTAAAAGCTCAAACTGCTGCCGATAAAAGAACCATTGATATTAATGTCGGCCAGGTTAAAGGGCTGTTGGCAAGGAGCTTCAATGCATGTGTAGGTGCAGGAAGGGCTAATGAAGGCTTGCGTGCAGATTGGCAAAGACAACTCAGGCTGGCGCATGACGAATGCGGTTTTAAGTATATCCGCTTTCATGGTTTATTGTCTGACGATATGGGCGTTTATTTTGAAGACAAAAATGGTAAACCTGTATACAACTGGCAATATATTGATGAATTGTTTGACTATTTGCAATCCATTGATATGAAGCCTTTTGTTGAGCTTGGATTTATGCCGGGTGCATTGGCAAGCGGCAATAAAACCATTTTTTGGTGGAGGGGAAACGTTACGCCGCCGAAAGATTACGACAAATGGAACGGCCTTATTAAGGCATTAGTTGAACATTGGACGGAACGTTATGGAGAAAAAGAAGTGGCCAGTTGGTACTTTGAGGTATGGAATGAACCTAATCTGAAAGACGGTTTCTTTACAGGTACACAGCAAGATTATTTTAAGCTCTATAAAGAAACAGCTACAGCTGTTAAAAGTGTGTCAGCTAATTATCGGGTGGGTGGCCCGGCTACTGCCGGTAATGCATGGATACCCGAAATGATAGCATACTGTGTACAACAAAAAGCACCTATCGACTTTATCAGTACGCATGATTATGGGGTAAAGCAAGGTTTTTTGGATGCGACCGGTAATGCCGGAACAGTACTAAGTGAGGATAGGAACCATGTTTCGGATGATATGCGACGTTCAAAAAAACAGATAGAGCAATCCGCTTTACCCAATCTGCAATTGCATTATACTGAATGGAGTGCATCCTATACGCCTGTAGACCCCATTCACGACAGTTACCATGAAGCCGCTTATATTTTAAATACGGTTAAATGGGCCGCCCCGGATGTAAATTCGATGTCGTACTGGACGTTTACAGATATTTTTGAAGAAGCAGGGCCAAGAACAACTCCTTTTCATGGTGGGTTTGGTTTGATGAACTATCAGGAAATCAGGAAACCGGCTTATTATGCCTTTAAATATTTAAATGAGCTGGGCGATACAGAACTCCGTTGCGCAGATTCAAGCGCTATGGTTTGTAAGGACGGAAAAGGTAATGTACAGGCATTAGTATGGAACTTTACAATTGATCACCCGGGAGACAGCATAAATAACCAGGTATTTTACAAAAGGAATTTGCCTGCTAAATCTTTGCCGCCTGCTCAATTCAAACTCCGTGGACTAAAACCGGGTAAATATACCGTCAGCATTTATAAAACCGGGTACCATGCCAACGATCCCTATACAGCATATTTTGAGATGGGATCGCCCTCACAGCTTACAGTAGCCCAGGTAAAAATGCTTAAACAACAGGGTAATGACAACGCCGTTGAACAAAACACCATAAACATTGGTGCATCAGGAATTCTTGAAAAGCAACTAAACATCCGGCAAAATGATGTGCTTTTAATTAAAATAAACCGGGTTGACTAAATTGGAGCAATAGGGTACACTCGTCCTATTATCATCGTGAAATATGAATAACATAAAAAATATAGTTATAACGGCTACGCTGGTTTTGGTAGCATTTTTTGCTAAAGCGCAACATCAAACGCAAAACAGTTCAAAAGGGTCTGCTTATTATTTAAATCCTATTTTTGCCGGTGATTATGCAGATCCCAGCATTATGCGCGATGGTGATGATTATTACATCGTGCATTCATCTTTCGAATATTATCCGGGCCTGTTAATCTGGCATTCTAAAGATCTGATCAACTGGACTCCCGTTACACATGCCTTACATAGATATGTGGGTTCTGTTTGGGCTCCCAGCCTGGTAAAGTACAAGAATAAATACTACATCTATTTCCCGGCAGGAGGTAATACCAATTATGTGGTTACGGCCGATTCAATAGGTGGCCCCTGGAGTGATCCTGTAGATTTGAAGATCGGTTTCATTGATCCCGGACATTTTACCGATGCTGCAGGCAAACGCTATCTCTATTTCAGTAACGGCGGTTATGTGCCTTTAGCAGATGATGGTCTTTCTGTAACAGGTGAAATTAAATCTGTTTATAACGGTTGGAAAATACCGCGTGAATGGTCGATTGAGTGTTTTTGTATGGAAGGACCTAAAATGGTTAAACGAGGCGATTATTATTACCTAACCGTAGCTGAAGGAGGGACAGCCGGACCAGCAACAAGTCATATGGTAATTTCTGCACGTTCCAAATCTCCTTTTGGGCCATGGGAAAACTCTCCGTATAATCCCATCATTCGTACAAACAACAATTCAGAAAAATGGTGGTCTAAGGGGCACGGCACTTTATTTGAAGGCCCCAATGATAAATGGTGGATGATTTTTCATGGTTATGAGAACGGCTATTATAATATGGGCCGTCAAACCCTGCTTGAGCCGGTTGAATGGACAAAAGATAACTGGTTTAAAATACCTGACGGCATCAAAACTGATGCGTCTATATCAAAACCTGTTAAACGTATTTCACAAGACAACTTTTCCCTGAATGATGATTTCGGCGGTCCTGATTTAAAACCACAATGGCAATTCTTTGAAGAATATGACACAACCAGGTTTCACCTGTCTGACCATAACTTAACCCTAAAAGGTAAAGGGAACGCGGTCGGCAATTGTGCACCTTTACTTTGCATCCCCTCCAACCACTCCTACATTGCGCAGGTAGAATTATTTATTGAAGGCAATGCTACCGGTGGATTAGTGCTTTTTTATGACAACAAGTATTATTCCGGCATCCTGGCAGATAAGGAAAATATTTTGGCCAACCTTCGCGGCTGGCAGTTCCCAACCGAAAAATCAGCTATAAAAAGACATGTGTTTTTGCGGTTGAAAAAAAATGAAAACACCGTGGATATGTATTATAGCACCGATGGACAAACATGGAACAAAATAGAAAACTCAGTCGAAGTTTCCGGTTATAATCATAATGTGCTCAGCGGTTTTTTAAGTTTACGTATTGGCTTGTGTGCAATGGGTGATGGGACTGTTAAATTTAAGAATTTCGTGTATCAGGCTACGCAATAGTTTAACAAAGATCATCTATTGAAATCATAGCCTTTATCACGCCGTTTTCTGGCTTTAGCCAACTTGCAAAGTCTCTTTTAGCTTCGCTAAATTTCACCCTGTGTGTTACGTATTTTAAAGGGCTAATCAAGCCTTTTTTTATTGCGTTGATGACATAATCAAAATCCGCCTTAGTAGCATTTCTGCTGCTCATCAAAGTGGCTTCTCGTTTATGAAATTCAGGGTGGCTGAAACAGATATCTCCTTTTTGCAATCCTATTAAAACATACCTGCCTCCATGTGCCAGATACTGAAAAGCGTTATTAATAGCTTTAAGATTACCTGTCGCATCAATAACTACTGTTGGCATATCTCCCCCGGTGATATCTTTTAACTGTTGTACCACATCCATAGAGGAAGCATTGATGACATAATCTACTTTGATTATATCCCTGCAAAAGTTAAGTCGTTCCTCATTAATATCTAAGGCAATTACTTTTGCACCGCTTATGCGGGCAAACTCCATTGTGCCTAAACCAATGGGCCCTGCACCAATTATCAACACAAACTCGCCATTTATAATGGCTGCACGGCTGACACCGTGAGCACCTATTGCTAATGGTTCAACAAGTGCCAGTTCATCAAAACTCAGCCCTTCACCATGCTGTAGTGTATGCGAGGGAACCATCAGGTATTCAGCCATCCCCCCGTCTATGTGCACGCCGCAAACTTCAATATTGACACAACAATTCGTATTGCCCGAACGGCATGCAATGCAATGGCCACAATTAAAATATGGCGTAAAGGTTACGCTTTCATTAATTTCAAAGCCGGAAGCATTATCAAATTCAACCAATTCTCCGGAAAGTTCGTGACCCAATACCCTGGGATAATTAAAAAAAGGTTGAGTGCCTTCAAATGCATGCAAATCAGTTCCGCAAATGCCAATCCTTTTGATCTTGATAATTGCATGATCCTTGATTAACACTGGCTTCTTTCGTTCCCCATAGTCAAGTATTCCGGGCTCAACACATGTTAATATTTTCATTCATTTTGGTATTTGTATTTTTTAATTTGCTGGCACTTTCCGATAATCCTCTTCAATTTTTAACATACCATCAACCTAATTGAAATATTTTATCCATTACTACCCATTTCTCACCGGGTTTAGCCCACGCAAGCGGTTGTTGATAATCAAATTTACAGCGTGCAAGCTATCAGGATTTGATTCAATTTGACTATTTGTTGTACAAATCCGACTTTACAAGGCGTGAAAAATTAAAATAGTTGTCTATATTACGTCTTAATTCATTTTCCAATATGATTAAGAGAGCATTGCAACACACCTTTTCGTTACTGAATATTGATTATGTGCAGCTTAATTCAAAATGGAACTATAAAAACATCATCAGTCCCTATTACAGAATATATTATATAGATGGTGGATGTGGCGAATTAACCGATCAGTCGGTCTTGTTAAAACTTGAACCCGGTCATTTGTATATCATTCCCAGTTTTACATTATGTAATTTGAGTTGTAACGACCATCTTAGTCAATATTTCGTGCAGTTTTTTGAAGAGTCGTGTGATGGTATTTCACTATTTGCTAATAACAGAACCATATTAAAGGCTGAAGCAACCGATATAGATATAAAACTCTTTCTCCGCTTGCTGAAAATCAATCCAGGCAGAGGGATCAATCGCTCTGATAATCCTAAGATATATGAAAAGGATATTTTTTATAAAGAATATCAAGAACTTAATAATCAACAGAATATAGCAACCTACATGGAAACGCAGGGCATACTTTTGCAATTAGTAGCCAGATTTTTGAATCCGACGATTTATAAATACCACAAAAAAAGCATCATACCAGTTAAAATAACCGAAACACTCAGCTATATTTTGGTTAACCTCCATCAAGAGCTTTCGGTTTCTTACCTTGCGTCAAGGGTTAATCAAAATATAGATTACTTTTCCCGGCAGTTCAAAGAGTATACTGGCGAGCGTCCGGTAAATTATATCAACGAAAAACGAATTGAACGTGCACAATATCTGATGGCGACCAGCCGAATGACCTATTCAGAAATCAGCCTGCAAACAGGCTTTGAAAATCTGTCCTATTTTTCAAAAACCTTTAAAAAGTTCACAGGAATGTCTCCACGTGAATATAAAAAGCAAATTTATTCGGTTGGATTTCATCAAGGCTAAATCAGGCGGCTTTAACCTGATGAAGTCATTGTAAGAAAGCTTTGCACCTGGTGAATACAGGAGCACAAAAAAAAGAGGCCATCATATATGACAGCCCCTCTTTATCAATTATATTTCCATATCAATTCCAATCACCGGAAATATCTTTAGCAACATTCGGGTTTGCGTTTTTCTCGGATAAAGGAATTGGGAATAGCAGATTCCTATCCTGAAATGGTTGTGTCCCATCTTCAATTTGTCTTTCGGCGTTAATGGTTTGTTTGGCAATTCCCCAGCGTATCAAATCAAAATAACGGCTCTGCTCACCAGTTAATTCTAATTGCCGCTCACGCATTAATATCGCCATAGCATCTGTTTGCGATCCTAAAGAAGTATAGGCTACCGCATTTACACTCGGACGGCTACGTACCTGGTTAATTAATGCTAATGGTTGCGTTCCCGTATTTCCCTGTTGTATATAAGCTTCGGCCAGCATAAGCAAAACATCAGCATAACGTATTACCTGGCCGTTTATACCACTTGTAGGCCCGCCAAAACTGGCTACCTTATTATAATATTCATACTTAAGCCACATGTATCCTTTTGTAGCGAAAGGAAAAGCTATAGGCCCAGTTGAGCATTGCTGGCAATATTGTGTTTGGCCGCCACTGGCAGCATCGCCATAAAAGGTATAGGCAGCGCGGGGGTCTACATAATTTACAGCAGAATTTTGTGGATTAGGATAGGTAAAAGCCTTAACAGCGGTTGTTGTAATATAGGTATTGCTCCAGTCATTAAAACCGTATTCCTGCGCGCGGGCTGAATGCGTTGCTTTTCCGCCCCAGGTTTCCTGACCTCCAAAAACATAATATTGGTTACCAATTCCCCAATCTGTCCATTGCTGATTCATTACCTGGAAAATGGTTTCAGGATTTTTAGTCGTATTATCCTGGTTCGGATCATCAAACAGATCGTTATAAACTGGCGCAAGCGCATAACTGAACGGCGCTATGGTTAATTTGGTAAGTTCTGTTTGTGCCTGGGCCCATTTTTTCTCATATAAGTATGATTTGCCCAAAAGCGCGGTTGCGGCACCTAATGTAGCACGTCCGAAATTGGCTGTTGCGTAGGTTACCGGGAGACCCTTTTCGGCATCTTGCAGATCTTGTTCAATTAACGCCCAAATGCTGGCTACAGGAGATCTCGACAGGTTAATTTCCGCAGGTGTTGGCAGCGGTATAAACGTTGTAGGCATTGGCACCCTGCCATAACAATTAACTAATTGAAAATAGGCATAAGCACGCAGAAATTTGGCTTCTGCAATATATTGAGTTTGATCAGCTGTTTCTGTGGCGTTAGCCGGCGTCCATGCCTGCGCGCGATTAATAACGACATTAGCGCGCGCAATGAGTTGGTATAAAGATGACCACAATTCATTCACTTCAACCTGATCGGGAGTAAGGGCATATTGAGCCACTTGCAATAGATCGCCCTGTAGTGGTTGATTGTTTTTGGCATCATAGCCCAAAAAATCAAAAATATAATAATACTCCCGCGCCCACAAGCCATCATGGAGCAAACCCGCATAAGTAGCTATAACAGCCTGGTTTATAGCAGCGTCACTGGTAAAATAGGTATCATAAGTGTAAGCGCTTTTATTAACTAAACTTAAATCTTTTTTACACCCTACCGAGAGGATCAAAAGCCCTCCCGTCATAAGGAATTTTATATATTTTTTCATAATTGTATCTTTAAAAATGTGATTTAAAATCCTGCTTGTATCCCGAATAAAAATGTGCGCGGCTGCGGAACCTGACCATTATCAATACCGCGGTTAAAAATGGTGTCGTAGGTGTTGTTATCACCGTTAACCGTGCTTAATTCGGGATCATACCCTTTGTAGCCGGTAATGGTAAACAGATTTTCAGCAGCAACATATAAACGCAGTTTGCTTAACACATTACCCGAAAACGATTGTAAAGCAGCTTTTGAAAAAGTATAACCCAGTGTAATGTTACGGGCACGTAAATAGGCACCATTTTGTATAAAGAAATCGGATGGCCTTAAATTGCCGGAAGCGGTTGCATCCTGGCCTGCTCTTGGCAAGGCGGCATTGTCGCCTGATTGTTCCCACCGGTTTAATATAGCGGTTGAGGCGTTATGCCCTGTTGTTGCGAAATCCAGGGTGGATAGCAGCGAATTGCCAATTTGTACCCCCTGCACGCCTGATAATACGACGTTAAAGTCGAAATTATGATAAGTAGCGCCCAGATTAATGCCATACATAAATTTCGGAATAGAACTTCCCAAAAACTGTTGATCTTTCGAGTCAACGGTCCCGTCTCCATTTAGATCCTTAAATATAAAGTCGCCGGGCAGCAGACCAACCTGGTAAACCGCGTTTGGATTGCCTGTTTTTTGTTGTGCTATTTTATTTAATGCATCAATTTGAGCCTGGGTACTGGCTACACCAGCAACCTTATAACCCCAAAATGCGCCGATAGGTGTTCCCGGCTGGGTCAATGTCTCTACACCTGAGGCTCCGCCAATTATCGGGGTAGGCGATTGGGTACCTAACGACAGTGTTTTATTATTGTTATAGGCACCGTTAACACTTACGTTATAGCTAAAGCCATTTTTAACCGAAGAACGGTAACCCAACTGAAATTCAAAGCCTTTGTTTTGTGCATCTGCTGCGTTAACAATTTCGCTGCTGCCGGTAGTATTTATACCTACTCCTAAGCTTGGTGGCAGAGGTATGGCTACTATCAGCCCGCTGCTTTTCCGGTTATAGTAATCGGCTGTAAAAGTTATTTGGTTGTTAAGAAAGGCAAGATCAATTCCGGCATCGGTTTGATCGGTTGTTTCCCAATGTAATGACGGGTTGGCGATTGTAGTAACTGTTGTTCCGTTAGCGAATTGCTCAGTTTGACCTAAGGAATATACCAGGTTTCCGGCAGGAGTTCCGCTAAAAGTAAATACGTTGGTACTTGTAAGGCCGAACCGGTTGTTCCCGGTAACGCCGTATCCTACACGCAGTTTACCGTCGCTAATAAATGGAAAGTCTTTTTTTATGAAATCTTCCTGACTGAAACGCCATGCGAAACCTGCGCCCGGAAAATTTCCGTAACGGTTTAAAGGGCCAAAGTTCGAAGATCCATCACGTCTGATACTGGCTGAAATAATATACTTGTCGTCATAAGAATAAATCAAACGTCCGTAATAAGATTGTGCATCGCCGAATTCGGTGTAATAACCTGAAGAATTGCCCGTAGTGGTAACTGTTGGGGCTACGCCGATATCTTTTACAGCGTCGGTAAGCATCCCGGTGCCTAATACACTAAGATTTTTAGTGCTGCCTGCATCAATATAACTTGTACCCGCCGTTAACGATATACTGCTTTTTCCAAAGCTGTGGTTATAAGACAAATAGTTCTCAATAGTATAATTGGAGAAATTGCCATAACTACGGCCAGCCTGCCTGTCGTACGCTAAATTATTAGCAGTTACGTAAGGTATCTGATAAGAATCACTTACACTACTGCCATATACTCCTGATGCCTGCGAACGGAAAGTTAAACCATCAATAATTCTTACTTCGCCAAATACCTGTGGAAATAATACCATCTCGTGGCTGCTTTCTGTTTGTACGCCTAACGACTGTAATGGATTTATGGCATTGCTGTTGTCATCCACATTGGTAAGAATAGAGTAACCTCCGGGGATTGAAGAATCATACACGGGCTGATAAGGCGCATATTGAAGCGCATTACCTATACTTGTTATTTGGCCCTGGGTTACGGTGTACCTTAAATTTAAAGTTTCCCCGAAATGAAAACGTCCTAACTTTTCCTCCAGCCCGAACCGGTTATTAAACCTGTCAAAATCATAATCCTTAACTATAGCTTGCTGAGTTACGTATCCCGCCGATATATTATAGGTAACCTTTTCACCTCCGCCGCTTATACTTATATCATTTTGAGTAGATAAAGCTGTTTTAAAAATTTCTTTTTGCCAATTGGTCCTGTCAACCAAAACATAGGGTGTGTTAAGTTTTGCCGGTATTGGGTTATTGTTTGTAACATCAATATCCTGAAGGAGCTTTACGTACTCAGGAGAGTTTAGCAGATCAAGTTCCTTCGGTGCGTTTGAAACACCTACTTGCGATGTAAATGATATTTGAGTGGCACCTGCTTTACCTTTTTTTGTTGTAATCATAACAACACCGTTAGCAGCGGCAACACCATATATCGCTGTTGAAGCAGCATCTTTTAATATGGTTATATTTTCAATATCCTGAGGGCTAATCGTATTAAACAAGTTAGCATCTCCCTGTATACCGTCAATAACATAAAGCGGGCTAACATCTGTAAATGACCCGGTACCACGTACAATAATTTGCGCGCCTGAACCAGGTACACCACTTGCCTGCACCACCTGAACGCCAGCTGCTTTACCTATTAATAATTGCGCGGGGCTTACCGACGTAGTTGAACCGGCATCTTTTGTGGCCACTACATCAACAGAACTTACCAGGTCTTTTCTGCGGGCAGTACCATATCCTATTACAACTACTTCGTTAAGGCTATTAGTACTTTTGGCTAAGGCTACATTAAATGTGCCTGCTGCCGGCACGACGATCTCTTTTTGATTGTAACCAACAAAAGAGAAAATCAAGGTACTTCCCTGAGCAGCATTTATAGAATAGACACCGTCCACATTTGTAATGGTACCCTCAGGCGCGCCTTTTATTTTAACAGTTACACCAGGCAACGGAAGGCCATCGTCCTGATCTGACACTTTGCCGGTAATTTTCCCCGTTTGGGAAAACCCCGGCAGGCTTATCATTATAAATGATAAGCTTACTCCGATAGAAATCAGAAATTTTGTAAGTAGCTTTCTTTTCATGAATTTAAAATTTGAGTGAAATAATTGATTGGTTTTTTAGGATATTAAGATTAACAGCTTTAAACACGCAATCGATTGCCGGATATAAGCATCAAAAAGCTTATTACAGTTTATTAGTGATTTTTTTAACATATCATTAAAAAACTTTAAGCACTGTAAACTACAGCCAGGTAAAAAATAAGTTAATTGTTTATTTAATTGATAATTGGTAAAACACTCTTCAAGCCAATATTTTAAACACACCCCATTGAAGCTATATTTCGGGAGGTGAAACTATGTTAACTTAAAAAAAGGGAGGGGGTATTGATGATTAAAAATATAGACCAAATGTTAAACCACCACAATAAGCCGCCGGAGATAATCATTTCTTGTTCTTTACAGTCGGAATTAACACTATTATTCTTTTAAACATCAAAAGGGTTGTTATCTATTAGTTACTGTTATTCGGGCATTACTAAAAAGTAAGCCCCTTGAACAGATTAAAAAAAACTTTTTTCATATTGATTAATGTGATTACTGGTTGGGAGCTATCACGCCTGTAAAGCCACCCCGGGGCAGGCATTGGATCTGTAGTATAGTTGATTTTTTTACACTTTGTGTTTCGCTTGCAATTGTTTTTGTATCTGCCCCGTCTTTAAATAGTTGGAAAGAGTAATCGGAATTACCTAAAAAGTTTAAATTAAGGTTGAGTGTTTGAGGGATGTCTTTCCCATTAAGTCCGGCAACGTACCACAGTTTGCCTTTTCTTCTTGCTATAACAACCGCTTCGCCGGGATAGCCGTCTATCAGCTTTGTTTCATCCCAGGTAGTTGGAAATGCCATCAGGAATTTATGGGGTGCATCGGGTAAGTCATAATAGGCATCAGGCTTATCAGCAAAATGCTGTATGCCCGATTCAAACACCACGGCCAAAGCCAGTTCGTGCGTGTAGGATGTTTTATGTTCGTGCTGCGAATTGGAAAACGTTACTGGTGTATAGTCCATGGGACCAACTATGTTGCGGGTAAACGGAAGCGTTGTGTTATGCGATGCAGCCATGTCGGTCATAAGGCCAGTGTTATTATACCATTCGGCACCATACACGGCTTCGGTACTCATCAAATTAGGATAGGTACGCGCCCAGCCGCGGGGTACAGTTGCGCCGTGAAAGTTTACCAGCAGCTTGTGTTTTGCGGCATCTTCCAGAATATCAATATAATACTTCATCATTTCCTATTGATCTCCGCCAAAAAAATCAACCTTGATGCCCGATACACTAATTTCATTCAGCCATGAAAATTCCTTTTCTCTTTTTTCGCGCGTTAACAACCTGTCTACCGGGGTCGGATCAAGCCAATCGGTACCCGAATTATACCATAAAAGAGCTTTGATGCCCTTGCTCCTGGCATAATTCACCGCGTCTTTTACCGTTCCACCATTCGACATTACATCCCATTCCCAGTCGATAAGCACATAAGGCCATTTCATTTTCACCGCCAGGTCGATGTATTCCACCACCTTTTTATAATCTTTCGAGCCATGGTTATTTGCCCAATATACCCAGGCCGCGCTTCCTGGTTCAATCCATTTCGTATCGGTAAAGGCAGCAAGTTCGCTTAAGTCGGTAATGAGTGTGCTCTCTACCAAATCAGACAGCCCGCCTACCATCATTACATGCCATTGCGATTTCCATGGCAAACTGGAAACAGCTCCTCCATTCCAGTTCTTTTTTGCCGGAGGATAAGTCACCTTATACTGGTTGGTACCTGGTTTATAGCTAAGCCGGGCTGCGCAATTTTGCCGGCTTATATCTGCCTCCGAAATCAGTACCCATAAAGGCTGGTTATTAACCTTATACAAGGCGGGATATCCCCACTCACCATTGTTTTTTCGTCACTTGCACCGGTATTAAGCGGATAGAATTTTTCGTAAGATTGATCGAATGGATGCATCCACCTTGCCGTATCCTTCGGGATAACATAACTGGTAGCCTCATCAGTAATTGCTAAAGTGGAATCGGACTTATTGGGAAAAGCGTATCTGAATGCAACCCCATCGTTATAAACCCTGAACGTGATATTCAGCGGCTGCTTTGAGGTGTTTTGGTAGTTAAATGTTTTTTCGGTACCAAAATTTTCGCAAAGCCTCCGCTTTCCGATCAGCATTTCATATTTGTCGTGGATTGCAATAGGTTTGCCCTCGCCAACTAATTGGAGGTTGGATACGAATTGCTGGTCTGCCCTTAATATGCCTAATGGCGATGTTGGCAGCACCTCCGTATAGGCACCATTGCTTTTATACAGCACTTTAAAATAAACCTGGCCTAAGCCAGATGTGCCCTCCTGTTGCATTTCTACAACTACTTAAATTTTTTTATCAGGCGATAAAATTTGTTGGGCGCAAGCCGTGTAGCCTAAAAAGAGGCTTAAAACTAAAAAAAAGCTTTTCATATTAATTTTTTATAAACCTGTACCAGATGGTTGAACTAATTATCGATTAACATCCATTTCCCACCATTCTTAACCCCGGGATCGGGTTTTTACAACTGTTAATGTCCTATTGTTTTGATGCTTAATGTTGCCTCAGATAAGCCCGGTGAACTAACTGTAAGTTTAATATCACCGGCATCATGGGTGCTTTTAATTACAACCAAAGCACGCCCGTGCCATGCTTTACGGGTATCCCCTACATATTGATCGGTGTCTTTCATATCGGCATTTGCCACGCCGGCGATAATGCCCGGACCATCAATTTTAAAATGCAATTGATTTGCCGCGTTCGGTTGAATTGTACCATCCTTATCGGTTATTTCAATTGTTATAAATGATAAGTCCTGCCCGTTAGCCAATATTTCTTTGCGATCGGCGATCAGTTTAATCTTTGCAGCGTTACCAGAAGTTTGCAGAATAAATGATTCTGTTTCCTTATCATTTTCTACACCAACTGCTTTGAGAATCCCGGGCGTATAGGGTATCGAAAAAGTAGCTTTATACTCCTGTTCTTCGGTTGTTGGCTTTTCGCCTATCAGTTTATTGTTAAGGTAAAGCCTGACTCTTGAATATTTTGAATACACCTCTACGTCTATATTTTTGCTCTCATAGCCGGGCCAGGTCCAGCTTTCCCAGGTTGGCCAAACAGACCACCAGGTGTTTTTAATTTCCAAAGGTTTCGGTTCAGGCTCGCGCACAGCCATGTAAAGCTTCTCCTTATTATTATACAACATGCTTCTGTAATGTGATATAGGCTTTCTCCATCCTATTAAATCCACATCACCGCAATAGGCGCCATGCCACGGAAAAAGATCATGCTCCCAGTGTTCACCGGGTACATCGCCCGAATAATACCAGCGACCTATTCCTGATTCTCCCAGGTAATCTATAGCAGTCCAAACAAAATCTCCGATGATATAATTATGGTTTTGTACCAATTTCCAATTGACAAAAGCATCCTTGGGATACGACTCTGTTTGAAAAATTGTCCGGGAAGGAACCCTTTGGTGGTCCAAAGGCGCACTCCCTAAGTGGTAATTATAACCGCCAACATCATGCGCCGCCATAAGCGAATCCAGCGTTGCCCAATCTTTACCATCTTCAACAATAGCAGAGGTAACGGGGCGGGTAGTATCTATTTTCTTTATGGCACCTGCAAGCATTTTAGCTGTTTTAACAGCTTCGGGGCTTCCCCGTTCCACTATTTCATTGCCAATGCTCCACATAATAATTGATGGGTGATTACGATCGCGCAAAACCATCGCATCTAAATCCCGTTTCCACCAACTGTTAAAATAACGTGCGTAATCGTATTCTTTTTTTCCTGACCGCCAACAATCAAATGATTCATCAACAACTAATAATCCTAATCTGTCGCATGCATTTAAAAAAGCTTCAGACGGGGGATTATGAGAAGTTCTTACCGCGTTGAAGCCAGCAGCTTTTAATAGTTCCACCTTTCGTTCCTCAGCACGGTCAAAAGCAGCAGCGCCCAGGCATCCATTATCATGATGCATACACCCGCCATCCATCTTTACCGTTTTCCCATTGAGCTGGAAACCGCTTTCTGGAGTAAATTTTATGGAGCGAATACCAAAACTGGTTTTGCTGTCATCAATTATATTATTATGTTTTACTATTTGAATCCGTGCCTGATATAAATTGGGAGTTTCCGGTGTCCATAGTAAAGGGTTGGATAGTTTTATAGTTTGTGTAATTTCCCTTTCACTGTTGGCCGGTAATTCTAAGTTTATGCTATTATCGCCTGCATTTTTAGAATTTACAGTTGATAGCCGCGTTTTAAGAACAATTTTTTGCGAAAAACTGGTTTCGTTCTTTATCAGAGTCTTCACTTGGACTGTTGCCTGTTTTGAAGATACTTCGGGAGTCGTAATCGCAATTCCCCAATCGTCTACGTGTACCGGATTGGAAATTCTCATCCAAACATGGCGGTAAATCCCGGAGCCACTGTACCACCTGCTATTCACTTGCTGCGAATTGTCGACCCTTACGGCTATCACATTTTCATTATTAAAATCCAGATAAGGCGAAAGGTCATAACTAAATGAAGTATAGCCATAAGGATGAATTCCAAGGGATTTTCCATTAATAAAAACTTCTGAATTCATATAAACCCCTTCAAAGTAGATAGAAACTTTTTTTCCTTTCCATTCATTCGGAACCTTGAAAGTTTTTCGGTACCAACCAATTCCAGCGGGAAAATATCCCCCTTCGCCCCCTGTTGAATTTTTAGGGTCTATTTTTCCTTCAATACTCCAATCATGCGGTAAATCCAGGTTCCGCCAACCCGTGTCGCTAAAACCCCTTGCTTGAGCTGCTGTTTGGTCACCCTGGAAAAACTTCCAATTGTAATCAAATAATTGTTTTCGCTCTAAGTTAGCCTGATTTTGAGCAAAGCTTAAATTGCTGCAGGCCATAAACAGGGAGGCCATAATTATCGCTTTCATTTTGCTGTTTCTACCTTTAAATCTATCATTTTTTACCGTCAGCTACCAGGAAGATCACAGACCGAGGGGGTGCACTAACTTTAATACCGCTTTGCATTGCAGAAGCAGAAGCTGCCAGTGTCGAATATCCCGCAGGGCCTCCGTTGGCGCCGCCGGGCCCATTACCATTGATATAAACCTTACCAGAGAACTCACCGTTATCGGTTCCGCCCGTAAAAGTGTAATAATGATATTTGGTGCCAGGTGCGAAGTTCGTGATATTAACACCCACTATCTGAGATGAAGTACCCTTGTTAACGATTACAATCCCTGCTTCACCTGACGTAAATGAGGATGCATAACTTAACACATCGCCATTACCACCCTGCACAGTTGAGCTCACCATTCTATCCCCAAAATACTTTTGGAAATAATACATATAATAAAAAGCAGGCCGGGGATTCCATTGAGCCACTCCATCAGGTTCATCGCCCTGGTTAAACATTCCCTGATCATCTCCATTACTCCATCCATTAGCCAGGTCCCAGCGGCTGGCTTCGCCAAAATTATTTTTCAATAATTCGCCTAAAACCATGGTGGCGTGCATACCGGCTATATATGATGTCATTTGTTTAGATCCTGCGGCCATAATATTCCATTCTGTAAGCGCAATTGGCTTTAATGGTACACCACCCGATGAGGTAGTCGTATTCATCCAGCTCATAATCGCTGCGGACTCTGTTGTAGGCGTATTAAGTATAGTCGCGGCAGTTTCATTATCTGTTCCTGTAAAATAATCATGAACAATATAAAAGTCTGCGTAATTTCCCGCCGAGGTAAAGAAACCGGAATTCCAGGTTTTATCAACCGAATTCCAGGCGTTTGCCGGATTTGTTCCCACCATTTGGGCGCCAATTTCAATCTGAGCACCCACATCTGTAGCCGCTTTACGCATGGAATCGGCAAATACTTTAAAATGCTGGCCATACAATGCCCCGGTTATAATCTGAGGTTGACCGTCTTGATTTTGGGTAACGTTTATTTTATAGCTTGCTTCCCATGGGCCATCATCTTCATTGCCTATCTCCCAGTACTTGGTGCGCCCTTTATCGTACCTAACCCAATTGGCAGCAAGATGCGCCGCAGCCTGATCTGGATGAGCGCTTGTGCCGTAGCGAGCATATGCATAATTTATCGTGATTATGCCAGTACTATTGGTTTGTTGCAAGGCGGCGTAATAGTTATCTAATGAAAGCGTCCAACTGGCCGTATTATTACCTAACCAATAACCGGCCGCTATGGAATTGCCATTGGTATCATAAAAATTGGTCGCCGCATCGGCCGGTACTACTCCATTCCAAAAGTATACATCCGATATGCTTCCGCCAGGAAAGCGCAAAATGTGTGGCGATAAAGCCGTAATATTATTTAACAAAGTTGGCTGATTAACAATTTGCGTCATGTAAGGATTGGTATTATTACCAAACAGGTATTTTGACACTTTGGTAACCACTGTGCTATAGTCAACATTTACTGTTACCGACGCACTTCCCACAGGTTGGGTAACGATGGAATCATTAGGTGCGCTAAACGTCTTCGGTGCCCAGTCATTCAGGAAAAAGCCAATTGACGTTGCTGTGGTCGGGTCTTTTTGAGGAGTTATGGCCGTGGCTGTTGTATCTGAAATAACTTTTGCAGGAGGATTACTGGATTTTTTGCATGCCATTAAAACTACTAAACACAAGGGGCCGCATTTAATTAATGGATTAAGTTTCATATATTTTTTAAGATTATAGATATCCGAAAATTGTTAATTCTGTAATTGATATAGACTTTTTTAGATGTTGCTGCGTAACGTAAAAAATGCCGGGGCCTGCAAAGGCCCCTGGCATTACATTTAAATTAACAAACTAAAATTTTATTTAATTTTTACTACCCGGATATTGTCTATTGCCATTGTAAAGGCTGCAACAGTGGAGGTACCATCATTAATATACCAAACATTCATGCCATTGTTACCACTTGAACCGATAAGATCGGTAATGGAAGCTGCAGGGGTACCTGTACCATTATTACTTAAAAAGTTTGATAATGGTATGGTAACTGTTACCCAACCATTGGTTGTAAATGGCGTTATTTTACCCGCGGCGTTTATCCACGGCCTGTATAGCCCTATATAATTAAAGCTATAATTAACGGCCACGTAAATGGATCCTCCCGACCACGGCGTAGATTTAGGAACCGATATTTCGAACTTTACGGCGTAACTGGATAAGCTGCTATCGATGTTTGCTACCGGCACCCATTGACTACCACCCATATTTACACCACGACCGCCATTATACCAGGCAAAGTCGCCTGCGGAAAGATTAGTTGCAGTCAGTACATTGTAACTGCCGGTATTGCCTGGATAATCAGTTGAGCTATTGTCGGTATTCGAGCCCCATGGGTATGTATTTATGCTATCCCAATTTTGAAATACACCGTCTACAAAATCTTCAACATTATAAATAGTTATAGCTGAACCTGAATTTGTAGTAACAGATACCGGACCACCTGTTTGCGATATGCCAGGAGGTACCGCCAGTGTAATTGTGGTACCATCATTTGACGCATTATAGCCGGTAATTACTTTGCCGCCAAAACTTAAACTTTTGATAAAGAAAAAATTAAATCCAGAAATCTTAACTGAATCACCCGGAAAGGCATCTTCGTCAGATATACTTGTGATTTGAGGTGCGGGTGCAACAATAGGAAAACTGAATGTAGTTTGGCCATGAGTAGTTATGTATTGTACAGTATTTAATTGCTTTGCCGGCACAGATGGGAAGGCAATGACTGAGGGTATCAGCACAACGGCGCTGGTATCAGAGAACCAGGCATCGTTGAAAGAGCCAGCAACACCGTCAAAATTAATCTGCAACGCACCTTTTAAATTACGGCCTGAAATAACAACCCAAAGGCCTGTACCCACCTGTTTTAAAACTGAGTCGCCTGGATGGGCAACATAGTTACGTATATTGGTAATGACAGGTGTACCGGTGGACATTGATGACTCTTTTTTACAACTTTGTTGTATCAACATGCCTGCCGCAAGCAACATCAGCAGCAAACAGCTTTTTATATGTTTAAGTAGCTTTTTCATATTTTTTTAAGAAAGATTTTACTTCTAATATTTTCATTTATAGTAAGCCACCGGCGCCTGTAATAATAAAGGATCTGCTGTTTGATCGTTTGCCGGTATAGGCAAAGTAAATGTTGCAACAGTAGCCGGGGTAATGATCAGGTTAGCTGGAGTAACCGTTTTTACGCCAGTGCTCGGATCGTAGGTAAACTGGGCCCGCTGCTGCCCGTTAAGCGATGCAATTGCAGCCTGCGGATTGTAATACGAAAGGCGAACCAAATCAAACCAGTACTGGCCCTCAAACGCCAGCTCAATGCGGCGTTCGGTCATCAAAGAAGCTGGGGTAATACTGCTCACCGATGGTACGCCGGCTCGGGCACGTACTGCATTAAAATATTGCAAAGCCTGTCCGTTGGAGGTTGAGCTACTGTTACCCATTAAAGCTTCGGCATATACAAGATATACATCGGCAAGCCTTAATACGGTATTATGCTCAATAGATGACCAGAGATCCATGGTAGGCGAATTATTATCGCTCGCAGTACCCACCACATGTTTTTTAACATTGCAGCCGGTTGACGTATAGCCGCCATTTGCTGCATCCAGTTCCGGGTAATAGTCTCCGGTGAGCATGAAAGTAGCTTTACGGCGTATTGAATCTGCCGGAATGTATAAATTCGCCAGGTCAAGGGTCGGGCCTATAGCGCCGCCCCAACCTCCACCACCGGTAACCAAAGCCCCGCTTGGTGCAAACTGCGCTTCAATATCGTTACCGTTACCATAACCTACACCAGGGGCCCACTGAAATGCAAAAAGCGATTCAGGGTTATCATTATACTGCGTTCTGAAAAGATTATAATAGCTTGGCAACAAAGTTAATCCGCTGGTATTACAAACTTTGCCTGCAAAATAAGCTGCACTATCCAGATCAGTTTGGTTTCGGTTCATACTTTGCCCTAAACCTGCCCTGGTCAAATACACCTTCGCCAATAAGCCCTGTGCCGACCATGTAGTGACACGTCCCGGCTGATCGGAAGTTGGCAGATTTGTAGCTGCAAAACGCAGATCGTTTATAATAAATTTATAAACATCAGTTGTATTATTACGGGGCACCAAAGGGTTGGCTATCAGTTTATCGTTGTCCTCGATAATCGGAACCGGGCCCCATAACTGCACCAAATAAAAATAAGCAGTAGCGCGCAAAAATCGTAATTCACCCAGCGCGCCGTTCTTACCTTTTACCGATACCGTATCAGGCAGTTTAGTGTTAATAGCCTTTATGTTGACATTACAATGCGCTACAATATCGTAAAAACCCTGCCACGCTTGCGTTACATAGGAGTTGTTACTGGTGATAGAAAAAGTAGTAAACTGTACCAGGTCGGAATTATAAGGCTGCAACATATTGCCGCTCATAATATCACCTATGCCAAGTAATGGAAAGTTATTCCAGTTAAACCAGGGTTGGGCATAAATTGCTGCCGTTGCCAGGCGCAGATCAGACGTGCTCTTATAAAAGTTATCAGTAGTAATACCAGTTAAAGGAGGCCTGTTCAGGAAATCCTTTTTACAGCTGCCTACCACAATCATGATGAGCAGCAGGAGAATATTTATTTTGATCAATTTCATGATAATAAATTTTATTTATTTTAGAGATATATTGGCACCCAGTGAAATAACACGAGGTTGCGCATAATAACCGTTATCAATACCAGCCGCTAATGGGTTCCATGAACCGATCTCCGGGTCATACCCCTTATATTTTGTGATGGTAAATACATTGGTGATATTGGCATACACCCTTAATGAAGCGATATGCAACTTGGCGACCAAATCCTTGTTAAAATTGTAGCCTAAAGCAATGCTCTTACATTTCAGGAACGATCCGCTTTGGATGTACTTATCAGAAAATATAGTATTTTGATCACCGCTGCTCTGACTTATCCTTGTAATATTGGTGCCTGGGTTAGTGATATAAACATTGTTGATATCAGTTGAGGAACCTGTAGGGTTGATCAAGCCAATGCGCGCATAGTTAAGCACAGCCGGGAAATAACCGAAATTTTGGTTAGGATCATCACCATTTACCAATAACTGGTCAAATATCTTGTTACCATAATCGCCGGTCATAAATACCGTCAGATCAAACCGTTTATAGTTAAAGGTGTTGTTAATGCCATATTGGAACTTAGGTAGCGGCGAGCCTAAATCGGTCTCGTCATTGGCGTCTATTTTTCCATCGTGGTTGTTATCCTTAAAAATAACATCACCTACCCAAACTCCGCCAGATCCGGGTGTGATAGGTATAGGCCCGCTGCCATTTTGCCACAACGCCGGATATTTTTTAAAGTCGGCAGCATCTTTATAAAGGCCCAGCGTTTGATAACCATAAAAATCACCTATAGAGCTGCCTACAACCGTTTTGGTATACGTGCCGTAAATGGCCGGCGTACCCGGATCTAAAGCAAGCACTTTGTTGATATTGCGCGAGAAATTGATGGTGGTTTTCCAGTTAAAATCTTTCGATCTGATATTGTAACTTGATATTGAGAATTCAAAACCTTTATTACTTACCGCACCAATGTTCACAAAAGGCGCCTGAATTGCACCCGGTGAGTAACCCCCGTTTGCAAATGTGCCTGAGTAATATGGCAGCGTAAGCGACAATAATAGGTTATTTGTTTTTTTGTAGTAAGCGTCAACAGTAAACTGTATCCTATTGTTCAAAACACTCGCATCCAGACCCGCATTATACGATGTTGAAGTTTCCCACTTTACATTGGGATTACCTTCGGTAGCAGTTAACTGCGAATTACCTGATAAGCCGGTAGCTACTGTGCTGAAAGTTGAGCCGTAGGCATATTCATTAATGTTTTGGTTATTAACTAAACCATAACCTAACCTAAGTTTCAGGTCGTCAACACCTTTTACGCCTTTCATAAAATTCTCATTCATGATCTTCCATGCAAATGCGCCGGAATATGAGGTATTCCATCTGTCGGCCGGCCCAAATTTAGAAGAACCATCACGGCGTATAGTTCCGGTTAACATATACTTATTTTCGTAGGTAAAATTGGCACGGGCAAAATAAGCCTCCAATGCACCATCTGATTTCACGCCTGTATTAGTAGCGGTAGTGGGGTCGCCACTGCTTATAGTGGTTACATCATTACTGGCAAAATTAGTACGGGTAGCCGAAACAGATGAACCGTTAAGCACCTGTGCCTCGTGCCCTAAAGTTGCACTCACAAAATATTTGGAAGCGAAAGTGTGCGAGTAACTTAAATAATTAGTAATTGAATTGTAAATATTTTGTCCGGTGGTAGCGGTTCCTTTATTGCTGGTGTTTGTGTAGGAGCCCATTACATAGGTAGGGTCGAAATAGTCTTCAGTGGCAAAGTCAAAATTGCCTGACACCTCGTTACGCAGGCTCAAATCTTTGGTAAACTGAATTTCAGCATAAGCGTTACCAATCCCCTGGTACCGGCTTTTATGATCAGTCACAATTGTTGCCAATGCAAACGGATTTGCACCGTAAGCTCCGTAAATATTAGGATCATTTCCTCCCCATGTGCCATCTGGGTTTTTAACTGCTACGTCGGGCGTTTGGTTCAAAGCTTGTAAAATAACACCAGTATTGGTGGTTCCTACGTCTTCTGACACGTGGGCTAAATCTAAACTGATCCCAACTTTAAGCCAATCGGTTGTTTTGTTATCAATATTCGTTTTGATCGAGGTTCTGTTAAAATCAGAGCCTAAGGCAATACCCTCCTGTGAAAAATACGTGGCAGATATATAATATTTCGTACGGGCATCACCGCCGGTGATGGCCACATTATGGTTCTGCATAGGCGCCGTGCGGTACAATGCTTCTTGCCAATTAGTACCCTGCCCCAGATATTGCGGGTTAGCAAATTGAGGGCGTAGGTCGTAACCAATAATAGCAGCCTTTTCGTTCATAAAAGTCGCATATTCCGGCAAGTTCATTACGTCGTAATATTTAGGTAACGCCTGCCAGCCGGCGTAACCATCATAACTTATGGTTGGGGGGCCTGATACGCCTCTTTTTGTGGTGATGATTACTACCCCATTTGAGGCTTGTGAACCATAAATAGCCGTGGCAGACGCATCCTTCAATACATCAATTGAGGCAATCTGTGAGGGATCAATGGTCGATAATGGATTGGAGCCCTCACCGGTAATCGCCGATTGGCCGTTAGGTGGTATCTGAACACCATCTATTACATACAACGGGGGACTTTCGCTAAAACCACCTATACCGCGTATCTGGATATTAACGTCGCCACCCGGTTGTCCCGACACCTGTTGCACCATCACACCGGCAACTTTGCCTTGTAAGGCTTGATCAAAGGTAGTAGGTTGGGTTTCCACAATGTCTTTTGCCGAAACGGAGGCAATAGAGCCCGTAAGATCTTTACGCCGCACTTTGCCATAGCCGATAACAACCACCTCGTTTAGGTTGGAGTTAGTAGTAGTTAAAGCTATATTAATTATGCGGGCACTCTCAACAGTAACTTCCTTACTTTGATAGCCAATGTAGGAGAACACCAGCACATCGCCGGTTTTGGCTTCGATAGAAAAATCGCCGTTTATATCGGTTGATGCATCCAAAGATGTGCCTTTAACTTTAATGGTAACACTCATCATCGGCTTGTTATCATCCGAGCTAATAACTTTGCCCGTAACATACCTGCTTTGCGAATAGCCAGGAAGTGCGAATAACAACATTAAAACTGCTGACAGCAGTAGTTTATAACTTAATTGTCTTGGTAAATTTTTTTCCATAGTGATAAAGGAATTTTAAAGTTTTCTAATAATTGGTTCATTGTCTTTGGGGGGAGTTTTAGTTTTTAATCATATTTATTGCTCATTTAATAATTGGTTAAGTATCTCGCTAACAGGCATATTTTTTTAAAGCCATAATATTCAACGCTGTAGAATCCACAGGCAGAACATTAAAGCTTAGCCAGCAAAATGCGAAGCACATTGCCGCTATAAAAAAATTAAAATAATCTGTTAGGTCTTTTAGTTTATAATTGAAAGGAGGGCCTTCAATAGCTGATTTAAAATAATTGCTTTAGAATGCTCATTCTCTGGGGATGAAACTATAAATGTTTCAAAGACAAGAAGGGCTAACTTGATAATGAATATAGACCAAATGTTAATCAAGATATAACTATCTAAAAACAAGTTAGTTACAACCAAACATTTACAGATTTCACCTCTATTTACATAGAATTTTAAGAAAATGGAAGTAAATAAGATTGAAAAGGCTATCAACTTGCTGTAAAAAACAGCTCCAAGAATAAGATTTACAATACATTAGCTATCTTTTGCTATCGGCTTCATCTGTCAAATTTCTCCTTTGGCGTAAAGCGTTAATATATACAGACGGTAGGGTATTATATTCTTCTTTAAATAATTTGGTGAAATATTTGGGTGTATTAAAACCAACTTCATAAGATATCTGACTAACGGTCATTTGGCTATTCTCCAACAGATAGACAGCTTTTTTTAACCTTATCGAACGAATGAACTCTATAGGAGATTTCCCGGTAATCATTAAAACTTTTTTATAAAGCGACACCCGGCTCATATTCATCTGCCGACTTAATTCTTCTACCGAAAGATTATAATCTGAAATATTCTGTTCAATGTATTCAACTAACTTCCTTAAGAGCTTTTCATCTTCTGATTGTATAGCTACTTCGTGTAGTTGTACATCCATCTGTTTTTTATAGGTACGTTTAAAAGTATCCTGCAGGATTAACAGATTTTTAATTTTTGAAACCAATATCTCAAAATTGAAAGGTTTGGTCATGTAGTCATTCGCCCCAATCGCGAGGCCTTTTAGCTGGTCTTCCTCGCCGGTTAAGGCCGTTAATAATATAATAGGAATGTGCGACGTACGCTTATCATTTTTTATTTTTTTACAAAGCTCTATGCCATCCATTTCGGGCATGCTTATATCACTCACCATTATATCCGGATGTTGTGATAACGCCTTTTGCCAGCCTTCCTTTCCATTTGCGGCTTCAATTATAAAAAAATCACGCTTCAGATTATCTTTGAGATAAAAACGAAAATCGTCATTATCTTCCACCAGCAACACTAAAGGTTTTTTGTCGTTTGAATGATATTCTGCGTTCTCATTTCTGCTTTCAATTTGTAAATCACTTAGTTGCGGTAATTCGCCTGACTTGCAGGACAAAGCCATTGACGAATTAGCTTCAGCAACCAGCGGCAACTTGACAATAAAACAGGTGCCGCGTCCGGGTTCACTTTCAACGGCTATTTCACCGCCGTGCATTTTCACAAACTCCCTGGTAATAGAAAGACCGATACCGCTGCCCTGATTCACCATTGAATCGGGGATATCATGCTGAAAAAAACTTTCGAATATCTTATCCCGTTTTTCAAAAGGTATTCCGATCCCTGTGTCTATTATCTTGATTTCAAATAAATCAGCATCTGCACTTTGCGTCCCGGGCCCCATACCGAGCAATACACTAACATGCCCTTCCCGCGGGGTGAATTTAAAGGCATTGGATAGCAGATTGAATAAAATTCTTTCAATTTTATCATGATCGAAATTTGTCATCAAAACATCTATATCGCTGTCAAATTCAAAACCGATACCTTTTTCAACAGCAATGTCTGTAAATGAAAAGGAAATTTCTTTAATAAACTGCACAATGTCTCCCGGCCTGCAATGCAACTTCAATTCCTGTACTTCCATTTTACGAAAATCAAGCAATTGGTTTACCATATTTAATAAACGCTTAGCGTTGCGGCTTATCATATTTAATTGTTGCTTCTGCTCAGCATCGGCATGAGTAAGCATTTTATCAACGGGCGCCATAATTAGGGATAATGGCGTCCTGAATTCATGGCTCACATTGGTCAAAAACTTAATTTTCAATTGGTCGAGTTCGCGCATGCGCTTAATTTCCCGTCGCTCTTGCTCAATTATCAGCTTCGCTGCCTGATTTTCCTTTTCTTCCGCAAACTCACGCCTTATCTTTTTTATACCGCGCCAGCGGATAAAAAAGAGCAGGCCCGCTATAAGTATCAGATAACTGATGTACGCAAACGTTGACTTCCAGAATGGTGGAAGCACTTTTATTTTTAAACATATATAATTTGGCTTATCCTGGCTTTCTATATTTAAAGCCCGCACTTTAAAAACATAATCGCCACCATCAAGATTGGTATAGGTAGCCCTCCGGCTGGCATTATCTGCGTTAAGCCAACGCTTGTCAAAGCCATCCATCTTATATTGATATTTTATTTTTGTAGGATTAAAAAAATCAAGTGCTGCAAATTCAATTGCAAATTCATTTTCGCCGTGATTAAGCGTTATGCCGCTAACTACTGAAATGGCTTTCGGCAATATAATATCACCATCAAACACTTCATTGGCGGCTAAGCTTGTGTTAAAGAGCTTAAAATCGGTAAAGATTAATTTGGATTTGTCAAGGATGGGATGTATTCTCGAAGGATCAAAAATATTGAAACCGTGGCCGCCGCCAAATATCAGTTCACCGTTCCTTGTTTTTAGCGCCGAATTGGCATTAAATTCCTTGCCCTGCAAGCCGTCTGTTTCATCGAAGTTTTCGAATTGAAAACTATACGAATTATTGGCCCTGGTTAAAGTGATACGACATAATCCAGCTGAAGTACTCAGCCACATTGCCCCCCTATTATCTTCGAGTACATTGAGCACTTGATTGTCAGGCAAGCCGTTTTTATTGATGAGGGATTCGAAGCGTTTTGTTTCCGGATGGAATATGCTCAGTCCGTTGTGTGTCGCAATCCATATCAGGCCGCGGCTATCCTGAGTGATGCTGGATATATTATCCCAGATTAAACTATTGGGGTCATTCGTCTTCTTATTATAATGTACAACGTGGTGTCCGTCTTTCAATATTTCATCTACACCAAAATATCCGCCTACCCAAATGTTTCTTTGGTTATCCTCGAATATTGAAGATATATAGGGGCATCGGATAGCTAATTTATCAAACGGATGGTAAAATGTTTTTTTTGAGCGATCGAAAATCTCCAAACTGCCTGCAAAAGTGCCAATCCATAACCGGTTCGAAGAATCTTCAAAAATACTCCACACCCTGTCATCAGCAATGCTTGTGGCCATCTTGTCATCGTGTTTGTAATGATTGAATTTTTCGCCGTCAAAGCAATCAAGACCACCAAAATAAGTTCCTATCCATAACTTTTGCTCGTGATCTATGCATAAGCTAACAATGATATCGCTACTAAGACTATTGGGATTCCCCGGATCATGTTTATACTGCTTAAACTTGCCCGTTTTACGATTAAAATAAATCAGGCCTCCTCCATTTGTCCCAATCCATAAATTTCCGTTTTTATCCTCCACAAACTTGTCAACATCTTCAAAACTTAAACTGCCTGGGTCAGAAGCGAAATGCCTGTAAAGCGGAAACCTGATAATATTTTTATGATAATAACTCACGCCTTCTTTATAGGTTCCGGCCCACATAATACCCGTGTTGTCTTTATAAAGTATCACGCTATTTTGTCCCAACGATTTTGCATCATCTTCGCGGCTCAACAGGTAAGTAATTTTAAACCCATTTTTATCAAGAAGGCTTATTCCGCCGTGATCAGCGGCGATCCATATGAGCCCGTCATCGGCCTGTACAACACTATTAACAATGTTCGATTTTAGCTTCGCTCCTGCTGATTCTTTATCAATATGTCTAAATACTTTGGCGGAAGGGCTGTAATAATATATACCCTGATCGACATTGGGTGTATAAACCCACAAATCGTTGTCCCGATCGACAGTTATGGAATAATAAGTGTTTTTTTTATTATTTGCTTTATAGAAAATATCTGTACTGTAAGTGATTTTATTTAGTTTGGTATTAAATAGTTCTACCGTACCTCCGTAATAAACCAGCCAAATATTTCCATTTGCATCCTGGGTAATGTCTGAAATAGAATTTGAGTATAAAGAGGGTTTGGAATTAATATGATGATAGTAACGTATGGTCTGCTTTTTTAAGACGTTATAATGGTAAAGACCCGAATCGGGGCATACAAACCAAAAATCGCCTTTGCCATTGTTGATTATTTTAGATACAAAGGGATAAGCCGGTAGTTTAAGGGGGCGTTGCACTGCTGATATATCGCTATTAAACTGCTCAGTTTCCGGATCGTAAGAACAATTCCCTCTTAGGGTTGCTATCCATAACTTATTATCCGGGCCTTCAAAAATATTGCTTATAAAATCATCAATAATGGAGCTTTTATTGTCATCATCATGCTTAAATACTTTAAAAGTATAGCCATCATACCGGTCAAGTCCCGATGCGGTACCAAACCACATAAAACCCCGCGAATCTTTAAATATGCAATTAACCTGATTGTGTGACAGCCCATTGCCTATATTGAGTTGAGAAAATTGGTACTGGCTGTTTTGTGCAAAATTGTTTGTGCTGGTAAAAACCAATAGCAAAAGAACAATATAGAGTTTTAACTGCATTGAGATATATTTGAGATTTTTGAATCAGCAGCCTGACCCCTTAGCCGATACACTAAGGTACCATAAAAAAATGGAATTCATGTTTATATGACACGTAATTTCAGTATCTATCATATTAAAAAAATACGCCCCGGGTCTCAATCCGGGGACGCATTAACAGCCTTAACTGATCTAGGGCATTAATCAACTAATTGTAACGCTTTTTAATTTTATCGCAAAAGTCCCGTTGGCCTCTATTTCAATTCTATGGATATTGCCTTACCTTCATAATTAACTGTTTTATTCACGGCAGTAGTGATCAAAGGGCCGCTGCCGTGCAGGCCATTAACCAATATCACGTTAAAGGTATGCTGCCTTAACATCCCCGGAAAATCTCCCTTGGTATCTGATATGCTTAATGTTTTCAGCTTGTTATTCCAGGTGAACGTAAAAGTGGCATATTCCCCCTTCTCATAATTATAATTGTCATTTTCATCTTCGTAAAAGGTAAACTGACCGTCCGCTCCCGGGTAAATCCGCAGTTCGATAACCTTATTGGATTTTTCAGTAGCATATTCTACGTCAGGCCCCATAGGTATAATTGAACCTGCACGTACGTACAACGGCATCAGATCTATCGGTGCAGCCGCATCGATAGTTTTGCCTCCTTTACTCTGCTCACCGGTCCAGAAATTGTACCAAATACCTGAGCCCGGCAAATAAACTTTCCTTTCTGTTTCACCTCCGCCGGTTACCGGGCTAACTAAAAATCCCGGTCCAAACATATATTGATCTGGTATTTTGTAAACATTGGTATCATTTCTGAAATCAAATGCCAGTGAACGCATCATCGTATAATTCTCTAATGTTGTTTTTGCGGCAAGGGAGTAGATGTATGGCAACAGGCGATAACGCAACTTATCATATTTTAACAGGATTGACTTTGTGTCTTCGTCCCAATTCTTTGAAAACATGGCCCGTTCACCCTTGCCGTGTATGCGCATAATAGGGCAAAATGTACCAAACTGAAACCAGCGTGTAAACAATTCCCTGAATTCCGGTTTCGACCAATCAGGCGCTTTCCAGTTGTACTGGTATCCGCCTATGTCAGACGTCCAGTAAGGAATGCCGGATACACCCGTATTTATGCCTTGCGGTATCTGGCTTTTTAACGCATCAAACGAGCAGAAAATATCAGAAGACCATATCACCGCAGCATTTCGTTGCTCACCGGCAAAGGTTTGCCTGAGCAGAAAAAAGCCTCTCTTATTAGGGATATCCCTCCGCCAGCCCTGGTAGATGCCGGTAGAATGCTGAAGCGAATAGGTATTAAAATAGTCAATACCCTTACCGGTCCAAAAGTCGGCTTTCCGGCGTTCGTCCAATAACAGGCCGTTGTCCGGCTCACATTGATCTACCCACCATGCGTCCCAGCCGTATCTTTTAACCAGGCTGTCGCGGGCCATATCCCAGTATAGTTCACGTGCTTTTGGATTGTGCGCATCGTAATAGGTATCAAAGGTATGGCTGACAACATTATCCCAGGTAATGCTGGTTAATCCCCCCATTTTTTTTAGAGTATCAAAGTCTTTTGTTCCCTTGCCAAACACAGGCCAGATGGATATCATTCCATGAACATTGGCCTTATGCAATTCATCAACCATTTTTTTAGGATCGGGATAACGGGCAGGGTTCATTATATGAACACCAATAGGGAATGGATCCCAATAATACCAATCCTGCACAATAACATCTACCGGTATATGACTATTACGGTAATTGTCTTTAACAGATAAAATTTCATCCTGACTCATATACCTGTCTTGCGACTGAAATAAGCCGAAGGCCCATTTGGCAAACATGGGAGCTTTGCCTGTGGCAGTACGATACAGATTAATGATCTGATCGAATGAGGGTCCATAAAAAAAGTAATAATCTACTTGTCTTCCACTTTCTGATACGTATTTGAATTGGGTATTATCGGCTACAGAACCATAGAAACCTGAAGAAGAATAATTATCCCACATCAGTCCATAACCTTTAGCAGACAATAATACCGGCACTGCTCCGGTCATATATTTTATTGTCATATCCTGATCTCTGCCCTTATAATTGATAGAACCAGTGTCAGTCGGATGACAGCCAAGACCAAAAAGAGCTTCGTCTTTAGGCGAATTGAATATTGTGCTTACATTATAGGTTTCGATGCCGGCAATGGTAACAGACGACATGCTTTTGTCACTTTCAGAACTGATCTGATGACCGTTAAGATCCTGGTAGGAGACATTATTAGTATTTTTATTAATCAATACTTTCAATCTCGCCGTGATAATAATAACCTGATTTTTTTCCTCCAAAACCTTGAAATCCGGAAAATCCCATTTTGCATTTACGATGAGTGATGGCCTGTTGGTTAAACTATCAAAAACTGTATATTTTACTTCTATAATATCGTCCTTGCAAATAGTAACCCTCATCAAGCCTTTATCCAATTTAAATAACACCCCACTTGCTTCTTTTTTGTATGAGATAACGGATGCCTTTACAATCGGAATACTAATAATAGTAAGGAACAAAAAGGCGGCTATAAATTTTAACAGGGCATATTTCGGCATTGGTTTTATACGTAACATAAATGTGGGTTTACAATGGTTTTGTTTATTAATCGGTTATCGTTTTTATCAAAACGAAAAGGGCAAACCATTAAGCCTGGAATGTATAAAAGCGGGTAGTAAAGGCTGCGGTTATAAAGCCCCAATTAACCATCAATATTTCTAAACAATCTCGGTTTATTGATTTGGGAGGCTAAATTATAGCGGAGGAAATTGATTGAAGGGGTACAAAAGTTAATAAATAGAGCACAAAATGTTCATATTACCGAAAAATCATTTGTTTAAAAGAGTTTTGACTCGTTATTACATTAAATTTTATAATTATAATGAAAATGCAAGGGAGGGCATGATGACCAATTTCATGTGTGAGATAGAAATTGCAAAGATAAGGGCAAAACATATTCACACTCAATCTAACCGCTTACAGCGCCCGTTCATTTTTTCAATTGGCCTAAATCATAGCTTAAAAAAAATCTCTGGTGCCTTTTTGAAAGACACCAGAGATTCTATGAGTTTGTAAAATTGCTTAAATTGATCTTTTTTTATTATTGCTTATGGTTTCACAAACCCCCATTGTTGGTTTCTGCCACCGTTATAATCCCATTGGTCAACCACTCTCCCGTTATTCAATGAAAGTTGATAAAGATCAAGCGCTTTTCCGCTGTTTACATTGATAATTTTATAATAACCATTGTCGGTTAACTGAATTGTCCATTTTTGATTACTTCCACCATTGTAATCCCATATATCTACCTGGCCGCCGTTACTTGCAGACCAGTTATACACTTCTAAACACTTCCCGGTGGCATTCATAGGGGTTAATCTATAGTAGCCGCTTCCCGCATCTTGTATCATAAATTGCTGGTTTGTTCCGGCTGTATAATCCCATTGATCAGCAACTGTTTGATTAACAGTACCCGCACCGTAAATATCCAGCGCCTTAAAACTATTTCTGTTGAAAATCTCATAAACTTGTCCAATCTGGATTGTTGAGGACGTACCGTTTTGCGCCCCTTGCTTAATCGCGGCTAAACCTTGTTGATCGGCTGCTGTGTTAGTTTGCCTGTTAATAATTCTGAACGCATTATTTCCAGTGGACCCATCATCAAAATAAAACGGATGCAAGCCGTATTGCAATGCCTGGTGCGTGATATAATTAATATAGTACGCCCTGCCGGCAAGGTGCAATGTTAATGCATCTTCCGAAAGAGTTGTTAGCCTGCGTATAGCTCCATATTCTCCTAATATAACCGGGATACCGTTATTAATGAACTTTTTCTGCATCAGCGGAAACTCGGAAGGGGCATCTGACTCTTCACCAAAGGTAGAATTTCGTGAAGCATCAGTTGTAGAATGATATCCACTACCCCAGTAATAGAACATATTGCCCCAACTTGCATCCGCAGTTAAACCACAAAAATTAAAGGGCGTATAGTAGTGCACTTCAACCATCAAACGATTGGCTGCCTGATCGGTAGGAAGTGTATTCATTAAACTGTTTGTGTAGTCGATACTTGTAGTCGGCCCCTGAATAAGCAGCACTCTGTAACTGTTATGCCCACCGGTTGATCTAACCGCATTAACAAATGTTTGATGATAAGAAAGCAGCACTCCCATCCCGGTAGCATCTGATACTGCAGGTTCATTGGCACTGGCAAAAATCACATGTTCGTCAAATCCACGCATTTGGGTGGCTATTTGCTCCCAAAAGGCTTTTTGTTTTGCGTTAACAGCAACCTGTGCGGTGGTAGTGCAATTGTCCTCCAACCATCCGTCATCCCAATGTATATTTAATATTACATACAAACCGTCGTTAACGCAGTATTGCACAACCTGCTGCACCCTGGTGAGCCATGCTTGCTGAATTTGCGCTGTGCTGCTGTTAGCATACTGATCCCAATCGCAAGGGATACGGACTGCGGTGAAACCTGCACTCTTAACCTCATCAATAAGTGCCTGGGTTACCATTGGATTACCCCATGCGGTTTCGCCACCGCTTGCCTCAAGTGTGTTGCCAATATTCCACCCAACCTGGAATTTTGTGGCAAGCTGAGCCGCCGTACTGGTAACGCCGGTTTGATCAGGCGGAAGTGGCGAAGTGTTGTAACTCGGATAGCTGGTTACAGCTAATGCCTTAGGTTTTGCTGCAATGCGGCGTGCGATGTCCTGACTTGCAGCATCCTGTTTGCTGCATCTTGTCAGCAACAGGATTACCAAAATGCATAAAAGATAACTTGATTTTCTCTTCATAAAAATTGATTAAATTGGTGATTTATAATTTGCCATTGTGGATTATTGGCCATTGCAGGTGTAAGACAATTAAGTATTGGCTTATATACCAATAAGGAGCTTGCCATACCTTGCAGGTAAGGGTTTGATATCAATTTCACTTAGTAGAATTAAAACAGGTTTGAACCGGTTTATTTGGTTAATTGGTTAAAGTCATTTTCCGCCTGGTGAACGGACAATTAATAAAACAAACGCGCTGTAAAAGAAATTAAACAGGACTATCCGTCTAACAATAAATATTTAATTACTAATACTTTAGGCGTTAATGGTTTATTAAACTGATTGTAAAATTACAGGAGAGAAAAATTAACGAAGGGGTACAAAAGTTATTAAATAGAGCACCAAATGTTCAATTTGAAAAAAGGCGCTCATTTAAGGGGGCAAAAAAATTTTATTCGGATATTGGAATTGAATTTTATATAATTTGAGGATATAAAGCCCGGCAAAAAAGATCCTTTTTATATTGAGAAAGACTTTCTATGCCGGGCTATCGGTTGGGTGATTGGAATTTGTTACGGTATTTGTACAATCTGTTTATGCCGGAAATTTTAGCTCTTTTTTTACCATTCTTATCCATTCGTGAGCAATTAACTGATGCCCGGCTGGCATAGGATGTATCCCATCCCAAACCCAATAATCAGCCGATTTCTTTTTACATGCCGACAAAAAAACTTCCTGTAGTGGTACGTAAACTGTATTAAATAAGGTAGCCATCTCTTTCACTATAGCCTGCCGTGGCGCTATTGCATTTTGCCAATTAATTTGACTGTCTTTTACTTGCCCCACCGGTAAAATAAAAGGTTCGCATAAAACAATTTTAGTATCAGGAAGAGCATCTTTAGTTTTCTGCAGGAGTGCCTGGTAAGACGACCGGAATTCATCAACCGATTTAGGGTTGATATTTTTGATGACATGGTAAGCATCATTAACCCCAATAAGGATAGTTAAAATATCAGGTTTTAAAGCTATGGTGTCCGTCTGCCATCTTAATAACAGATCATCTACCGTATTACCACTTATACCTCTGTTAAAAAACATCATGGGCCGGTTGATATGATCATACCAAAGCTGGCTTGAAACAAGAAAAACATAACCTTGCCCTAAAACATGATTCCAATCTTTATCATAAGACCGACCGCCGTCGGTAATGGAGTCGCCCTGAAATAATACGGTCTTTTGAGTGTAATCAGATGCGGGCGATGATAATGATGAAAAAGCATTGGCAGATACAAAAGATGCCATCGTCGCGATACCGGCTTGTTTAATAAATTGTCTTCGTTTTGAGGTACGCTCCGATTTCATAAATTTTGATTCGATTCTTTTTCTTAAAACTAATTCATTTAAACCAATGGCTTTACAACTTTTATTCGCAAACAAAATGACTTATTCTTTACCGTGAGTGAATATTATATAGCTCCTTCAATTTTTAAAACGAAAGCATCATTACCCGGAACTTGTTCCGGCAACTTCACTTTCAGCCCCATTGTCGTTTGCACAAAACTCAACTTTTCGTTTCCAAGCAAACTTACGCTGCTTATATTACCCATCTGATTGCCCGTTGCCAGCTTTTTAACCACGGCTTCATTTCCCGCCGGCCAACCCAACATAATGGCATAAAGGGTTTTATCTTTTACGGTAAACCGGAAATCTTCGGCACCAAATGGCTTGCCTTTACCTTCGTTAAAGCCTTGTGCGCTTATTGGCACAGCCGATTCTATTGCCGGCCCTTCGCCAAATACTTTCCAGGGCCGTGTACTGTAAATAGCTTCACTGTTAATTTGCATCCAACTGGCAACCTCTTCCACAACAGCACGTTCTTCGCTGTCAATAGTGCCATCACCACGTACCGGGATGTTCAGCAACAGGTTGCCGTTTTTGCTTACCACATCAGCCAAAGTATGGATCACTGTTTTGGCACTTTTATAGCCCTTATTATCATACAGGCGGCGATCATAATGCCAGTTCCCAATACAGGTGTCTGTTTGCCAGGGCAGCGGCTCAATCTGGTTGCTTTGCCCACGCTCAATATCCCATATCATACATTTACGCTGCTGCTCATCCAATATTTTACCAAACAGGGCAGCTTGCAGCTTACCGTGCTTTTTAATGCTGGTATTGTACATGTGCGCGGCAATTTTTAGGCCCACATCACTTATTGGCCAAAGCGGCAACATATTGTCATCAAAATAAATGAGTTCGGGGCCGTACTTGTCAATTAGTTCAATAGTGCGGTTAAAAAATTTATCGCAATAGGCTTTATCAGGCACATTTGCGCCATTACCCCAAGCCCAGTGGCTGCTCATGTCGGCACTATTTTGGCTTAGTGCATGGTTTTGGGCATACAATTCCTGTGGATCATAACCATCCCACCATTTACCTGTCCCGCCCGCTTTAGTAAGCTTGCCATCATAAGGGATGCCTGCATAAGGCCCGCTTTTATCCGCGCCCTGAGCCACCTCATACCAGGTCCATGGGTGCGACGCATGTACTGTTACACCGAAAGGCAGATCGTGTTGCTTAGCCGCTTTAGCCCAGCCACCGATTAGGTCTTTCTTAGGGCCAATTTTTGTAGAATTCCATTGCTGGTATTTGCTATCATATAAATCAAAATTATCATGATGATTGGCCAAAGCCATAAAGTATTTGGCACCGGCACGTTTGTATAAGCCTACCAATTCATCAGGATTCCAGTTCTCAGCTTTCCATTCGTTAATCACATCCTTGAACCCAAATTTTGAAGGATGTCCATATTTTTGTATGTGATATTTATACAGGTCGCTGCCTTCCTCGTACATACCACGGGCATACCAATCGCCGCGTTCGGGTTGACATTGCGGCCCCCAGTGCGCCCATATGCCAAATTTGGCATCCCGGAACCAATCCGGAACCTGGTATTGCGCTAATGACGCCCATGTTGGTTGAAATGGCCCCGTGGCAATACCTGAATTTGAATAGGCCGGCAATAGGTTGCTGGCGTAGAGTTTCGATAGGTATAATGAGGGTAATGCTGTGGCTAACCCCTTTATTAGTGTTCTTCTTTTCATTAATCAGACCTGTTTTTATACATTATTTAGATATGACTTTATTATAGTAATCAACCCTGGTTCAGGTTAAATTCTCTTGCGTCACTATCCATAATTGGTTACTGGCGATGATCACGATCGCTATCAGTAATTGATAAATCAAATCTACCAGCAAATAAGCGTCAAATAATTGACCTAATTGGACTGTTTTTTATACAAATCCGACTTTTTGCTAATTGCATACCTAATTTACATACATTATGACGCGAAAGGTTATAGCGTATTTGTAACATTTCGACAAAACATGTAAATCCTGTTACAAAAGTGTTACAGTAACAGTGCGGCGAAGGATCCTATTTCGCGTTTAGAAACAAAAAAAAGCCGTTTTTGATATCAAAAACGGCTTTTTTTAGAAGTGCGCCCACCTGGGCTCGAACCAGGGACCAAAAGATTATGAGTCTTCTACTCTAACCGACTGAGCTATAGGCGCGGTTATTGTTTTTAATCCTGAATGCAGATTAGGATTATTTTTTAGAGCTGCAAATGTAAAAAAAAGTTGCTTAGTTAAAAACGAAAAATGCAATAACCGCCAAAAATAAATTTCTTTACCAGTATTCCACTGATTTACAGCAGCCAATTATTTACCCTTACGTTGAATCATTACTTTCACCGTTCTGTAAATAATGTCCAGATCGGAGTTTAAGCTTACGTTTTGCAGGTAAAGCAGATCATATCTCATTCGGGTACGCATTTGATCAATATTTTCGGCATATCCATAGTGAACCTGTCCTATCGAAGTTAATCCAGGTTTTAAACGCAGTAATTTTTTATAATTCGGGGTTTTCTCAACAATCTTTTCAATAAAATGCTGTCTTTCCGGACGCGGGCCAACTACTGACATTTCGCCTTTTAAAACATTCCAAAATTGTGGCAATTCGTCCAAACGAGTCTTCCGCATTACCCTACCCCACTTGGTAATACGGGGATCATTATCGCTCGACAATTGAGGACCAAATTTCTCGGCATCTATAAACATACTTCTGAATTTATATATATAGAATGGCTTTTCGTGTCGTCCAATTCGCTCTTGTTTATAAAAGGCAGGTCCTTTAGAGGTTGATTTGGTTACTATATACAAAATTAAAAAAGCCGGTGCTCCTGCAACCATTACTCCAGTTGAAAATAAAACATCAAAACATCTTTTTAACACCCTTATTTTAAAGCTTATTTCGGGATGTGACGTGATATGTAAAACCGGAACGCTATCATAATTAACCAACTGAGCATAATTATTGCTCAATATCAAATCAGAAACTACTTTAATTTTTATAAAATTTTCATCGCCAATACGTATCAATCTTTTCAGCAGTTCACCGTTCATTTCTTTATAGCAAATAAAAATTTCATCGGGCCTTTTTGCCAGGATATTACTCACTAAAATATCTTCGGGCATATTGGATATCTGATTTTCGGTTATAAAATCAGTTAAGTCATAGCCGTATTCTGGATGATGTGCAAAGGAGCTCACTAAGCGACCGGCTATATTTTCATCCCCTATAATTAATATCTGGCGATGATTGTAGCCTTTTTTACGATAGTAATCTAAAAAGAAAAATAATATTGACCTGTGAATGATTATCAGCAAAAAGAATAATGAATAACTGATCATTACCTCTGAGCGCGATATATCGTAAATTTTAAAGAAATATATAATTCCGAAAACAAGAAGTAGATTATAAATAAGCGTCAACAAGAACTTATTTATATTATCTCTGAGCACGAGAGGGCGCTTGATATTAAAGTTTCGTGAAGCCAAAGAAACAATTATCCATGCTATGTTAACAACCGCTATAAAAACTGCTGAGGTATTTTGTACCAAATAAGTATCAAAAGTAATCAGATGTGAATTGTAGAGCGCTATGTTCAACAATAACAAATCTGAACCGAACACAGCTGCTGGAAGATGTTTTGAGTAGCGTATAGACATAAGGTTTGTTTTTGTAAAGTTACAACAAATTAATCTAATAGATAAAATAGTATCAAAAAAAAGTCACTTTAATGAAAATATTTCATTAAACCATCTTCTGCAATTATAAAGCCAAAATATTAAGCGGTGTATTTCGCTTAACTAATTATCGTTTTTATAAACTGAGCTAGCTCTTTACTGAAGCGTTGAGATGAAAATGCAGCGGCGTGCTTTGCAATTTCTGCAGGAATAAATAACGTAGAATTATTTTCAAAATAATTTACTGCTTCAATTATTGAAGCGACATTCTGTTCATTAAAATAGACACCTGTTTTGTTCTGAATAACAGTTTCTCGTACACCTCCCCGTCCGTAGGCTATTACAGGGGTACCGCAAGCCTGCGCTTCTACAGGTAATATGCCAAAGTCTTCTTCGGCTGCAAAAACAAAAGCTTTGGCTCTCGATAAATAACTCTTTAAAATATTTAATGGCTGATAACCTAATAAAATAATATTATCGGTTGCCAATTTTTGAATCCTTTTAAAATCGGGACCGTCGCCCATTACAAAAAGTTTTTTATCAGGCATCTGGGCAAAAGCCTTTACGATAAGATCGATTTTTTTATAGGGAACAAAACGCGAACAGGTAAAGTAAAAGTCTTCTTTAGCTTCACCAAGTTCAAAATTCTCCAATGCTACATTAGGATAAATCGTCTTACTTTCCCGTCTGTATATCTTCTCAATTCGCTTTCCGATATAATCAGAATTTGAAATAAAATAATCCACCCTATTTGAAGAAATCACATCCCATTGACGCATACGGTGTAAAACTAATTTTACAAAGAAGCCTTTTAAGCCTTTTTTAAGCCCTAAGTCGGTAATATACTGATGATAAAGATCCCATGCATATCGCATTGGCGAATGGCAGTAACAAATATGTATTTGCCCTGAATGTGTTAAAACCCCTTTGGCTACGGCGTGTGATGACGAAATTATTAAATCATATTGTGACAGATCAAACTGCTCAATTGCCAGAGGATACAGCGGCAAATAATTGCGGTATTTTGTTTTAGCAAAGGGTAGTCTTTGTATAAATGATGTAAATAACTTATTGTTTTCTAACCCTAATGTCTTAATGGTTTCTTCTTGTGCCACCAAAGTATATATATCTGCCTGCGGATATAAAACAGCAATTTCTTTAAGAACATTTTCTGAGCCGCCAATTACAGTAAACCAGTCGTGTACAAGTGCTACTTTCAAAATTTATTTATTATTTATAACAAAATGGTTATCGGGTAATTTACAAACGCTGTTGGCTGCTATGTTGGTGGTTATTAAACAATTTGCGCCAATAGTGGTATTTTCCCCTATTTTTATATTACCTAAAAGTACAGCTCCGGTACAAATAATACATCCTCTCTCAATCGCGGGGTAACCGTCACTGGGAGATATTACTGGCCCTACACCTCTTCTCCCTAATGTTACTCCATGAAAAAGAATAACATCTGGCTGAATTATGACCCCCGAACCTACAACTAAGCCAACCCCATGTACAATTACAATGCCGCCCTTTATTTGTGCCTTAAAATCAATATCAATTCCATACAGTACTTGTACTATCCGGGTTAATATTGATGGCAGTAACGGGATTTTGCAACGATAAAATAAGTTTGAAAAACGATAAAATAATAACGCATGAAATCCTCTGTTAAAAAAAAAAATTATAGCCTTATTTGTTAATGAAAATCTTTTGGCGGCTTTCAGATCGTCGTTTATTTCTTTAAACAAGTTCATTTATACTATCTAATACTTTTTGGGCCGATTCAAACCAATTAAACCTTTTTATATTCTTTTTTCCCGCCAGGATTAATTCTGTTTTAAGCTGATCGTTATTTAATAAATTAGTTATTTTTTCTTTTGCGTCTTCCACATTATATGGATCAGCGTACAAAGCTGCATCTCCGCACACTTCTCTATGAGCCGGGATATCTGATACAAGTACCGGGCATCCCATACTCATGGCTTCCAAAGGAGGTAAACCAAATCCTTCATATAAACTTAAATATACAAAAGCTTCGGCGTATCTCATTAATGAAGCCAGTTCATCATCCGAGACATAACTCTTAACAATAACGCGTTCATTAAGAAGCGTTTCGTCTAACTCAAAGTTATCTTTCCTTAGTCCTACTATAACTAAATTGATTTTTGTGTCGATGTCCTTATACGCCTTCAAAAGATTGTTTAAATTCTTTCTGGGATCTAATGACGAAACGCTGAGCAGATATCTGCCTTCTTCAATTTGCTCAAAGTTATTATTTGTATTCAAATTAGAAGAATTATATATAACCCTTATCTTTTGTTGCCTAATATTAAGGTATTTAAGAATATCTTTTTTTGCAGAATTGCTAACAGTAAACAATCTCAGGCTTCTTTTTGCAATATGTGGAATCAGAAAATTATACCATAAATAAAATGTTCGTGGAAACCATCCGGGATTCACTTTATACGACATATCATGTATGGTAACTATCTGGTTATTATAAAAAATGAGGCCCGTATTGCAAAAGCTGACTACTAAAGGATTGCCTTTTGATCTTAAATAAAATCTTAAGTCAATTTGCTCCCAAACAGTCCCTTTACTTTTTCCAATAACAATAGCTCCCAGTTCCCTGGCCAAATCATTGTCAATTATGCCAGACGGAGCAACGAAAACAATTTCACGATTCAGTTTGCGCAATATCTTTGATATTTCTATGGCGAAGCGCTGTACACCAGTTACCTTTTGTGTAAGAAATCGTGCGTTAATAATTATCATTATGATTTTATAAGTTATTGTAAATGATAAGGCTAATTGACTTTAACTCTAAATGCATAAAACATTAACACAATAACAGGTGGAAGTGCATAGATTGATAATATAAAGAACTCAGAAAGTGCTGAGAATACGGATATATTTATAACAATTATTACGGTTGCTATTAAAATTGACTGCGACTTATATATCCAATATTTGGTAAACTTTAAAAACAAACCTTTTAAAAATCCCGACAAGAAACAAAACACTACCACTCCTATCCACTGAAAGGAAACATACCCCCATATTGGGGAGGCCAGGCGCTTTCCGCCCGAAATTAGTGTTGTTATATCTTCTCCAGGGTTTGTAACCCTCAAGGTATAAACCGCTGGATTCCATGCATAATGGCTGGGAACAAGCCCCCCCAACACAGTTCGTCCATATGTCCATATCGGATTTTTAGCAAAAAAATCCATAAAAGTTAATTGGTCCTGGATATCTATAGAGCCTGCTGACGCCACTCGCCAAAAAAGGTGATCATCTTTAAAATTTGAACTTACCTGATCAAAATCCCGTACGCCAATAACAAAATAAAATATTGAACTAAGTAAATAAATGGAAACAAGAAAGATTATTAAAAATGCAAAAGTCCACCTATTTTTAAACGACATAATTATAGCTATTGCCAAAACAACCCCACTAAAGGCCGGTCCCCGCGATAACGATACAGACATTAATCCAACAGCGATAATTGCGCCCAATAAAAAAAGTTTTTTCTTTTTATTGTTATACCAAATTATAATAGCGATTGGAGTAACCGTTGTAAGGATAAAGAACGATGATAAATAAACCATCGAAACATAAAATGGCACCTGATATTCTCCCCTGAAAAATTTAGCGGCTACGGGGTCGGCAGCAAACGCAGGTACAAATCCCATCATTAAATAACCGAGGGTTTGCCCAACAATACCTCCAATCAAAAACACTTTGGTTACTTTAATAATTTTACTCTTATATGCTTCCGTATCAAGCAAGGCAAACGAAAAATTGGAAAACCTTACGGGCTTAATCAAAAACCCTAAATAAAGGCCTATTATAAAAAAAAGTGCTCCTATAAACAAAATTAGTGTATACAGAGAAACAACATCATTGGAGAAATCTTCCTGATCCTTTAAAATAACTGCGGGTATAAAATAGGCTATAAAGACGAATCCTACATTTAAATGAGCCATCACATTGTATCTGCTTGGCCAAACTAAATAGGTGCCAACCATAAATACCGAACAGCATAAAAAAATTAAAATTCCCTGCATTATAGTAAAAGCTATTTTTGGTTGGTTTTATTGTAAAATAATATATTTAAAGCCGATGCTGTTTTTTTGCCCATTAGTTTAAGTTTCCCTTTCAACAATCTTTTTAACATTGCAAATATAACTCCAGGCAACGCTGCAATTAAATGCCATGGATACCATTTCTTATATATCTAACCTCGTTTGTTACAAAGTAATATTTGGCATTAAAGGTATCTTTTTGTTTTTCATTATTAAGGGTGATAGAAGAGCCTTCTTTATGATAATCAACAGCATTAGCCGCAAAGGCTATTGTAAATTCATATTTATGTACCATTTGCATCCAGTTGAGCTCTTCAGGTATTGTAGTTGACTAAAACAATATAAACCTTATCCATGAATATCTACCTGTTTTCCGGCGCTACCATATTGGTTATACCTTGATAATGCAAAATCTTTAATACCTTCAAAAAACCGACTTAAATAAATCCTTTTATCCGGGTAAAACAAAATGATCTTAATAAGCGCTTTTAACAAATAATAAGCCCTGGCAAGCACAAAATTAAAATCAACAAAAAAGTACTTTGAGCATAAAAAAAGCACATTTCTGGACATATAGTAATACCTAACCGGATTATGCAATGTAAATCTGCCTCTCTTTTTCAACTTGTTATCGCCCTGATCATAATCCTCTCCAATCACATGCTTCATTAACACATCTTTTGAGATTAATATTTTATATCCGATTTTCCTTAATTTAAGGCAATAGTCATGGTCTACCTCATCAATAAACAATTTAGCTTCGTAGCCGCCAACGTTTTTCCACGCTAGCAGATTAATAATATTGCCGGATGTAACCGCAAAGTGAATTTCGTTAAACTGTGCAGAAAAGTTTTTTTGCCACCTGTCATATTCAGGCGTGTAAGAGGCCGCCACCAATCCTATCTTTTGATTTTGAGCGATTACTTCGCTCCACAAGTTAAAAAAAGATGTGTCCGAAAAGCGGGAATCCTGATCCATTGTTAAAAGCCAGTGGTAATTGCCTTCAACTGCCAGCCGGGCGGCTAAATTCAGTGCAGATGCAATTCCTATGTTCTTATGTGCAGCAATATATTTAATCTTTGATCCTAATATTTCTATTTTCTTTTCTAAATCACTATCAGGGTTTTCGCTATTATCAACAACATACAATATATCCAAAAACGGAAGGTAACTTTCTATATTTTTTGTTACTTCCGCAATCGGATTATATAAAATTATACAACCAGCCAGTAATTTACTTTTGTCCTCTTCCAAAATATTTTGAATAAGTTAATCGTCTATTAATTCGCTGAAAAAGGTAGTTTTTGTCTTCCTGATCAATAAATCTTTCGATTGTTTTTAATTGTTTGCTGTTAAGTTTTAATCTGTATTTTGCTAAAAACAGTTTCGCCAGTTTAAATTGATGAGGCAAAAATTTTCGTTTTTTACTTAGCAATTGGGCATCATTCACTACTCCATCAAAAAAAGTTTGTTTGCCAACATAGCTATCAGAAAACGTAATATTGCTTTCATGCTGCCGGTATAAAACCAGTTTGTTATTTAAAAATTTAACACTCCCAATTGAATATACAATTAGCGCCAGCCATTCGTCATGCAGACATGCAGAGCTATCCATTAAAAAAAATTCAGCAGCCATTGCCTGGTTAATTATCATGGTGCACCCGGTTACTACATTGCCATATAAAAGAGTAGCAAGGTTTATTTTATCAGGATTGATCTTTTGCTGAGCCCAAAAAGATTCAGCAATTATCTTATCATTTTTATCAATAATTTTAAGATCAGAATATATCAGCGCTGGCACAGTGCCATTATCCAAACGCGCCATTTCCTCAGTCAAAAGCTGCAGTTTGTTTAGCTCCCAAACATCATCCTGATCTGCAAACACAATCCAATTGGTTGGTAAGGCCAATTTCGCCGCCTTTTTAAAGTTCTCTACAACACCCAACTGGCGCTCATTGGTGTATAACTTAATAATATTATTATTGAGTGTGTTTATGATAGATACAGTGCAATCAGTCGAATTATCATCGCAGATAATAATCTCATCAGGAATAAGCGATTGGCTTAAAATAGATTCCAATTGTTTTAGAATGTATTTTTCACCGTTAAAGGTTGCCATAATTACGGAGATACCACGTGCCGACATTTTATTTGCTTTTTGATAAATAAGCCCCCAACAATTCATTTAACACGCTATTTTTTATCAGTTTTAACTGAATAACAAAATATGAGGCGACAAATAAAATTGCACTAACGCCTAAAAAACAATAGGCATTTAAATTCAAAGTTCTGAAAAACAGAACAATGATTATAAAAGGAACACATGCAAGCAGATTAAAAAGTATAGGCTTATGTGATATCTTAAAATTTATCACCCTAAAACAAAAGAACATGTAAGCAGAGGTAACTATCAGCTCTGAAATTACATTGGCAACTGCTGCGCCATTTTGCTTATAAACCGGTATCATAATACAATTTAATGATAAATTAAAAATCATACCTAAAACAACCGAAATTAACACTTCACGCTCTTTACCAGCAGGTATAAGTATCTGAAAGCCCCAAAAATTGCCTAACCCTATAATAAGGGCTAATGGCGATAATATCTGCATGGTTAATATTGCTTCATTAAATTGAATACCCGAAAAAACATAAATTAATTGGGGAGCCAAAAACAACAAACCGATACAAACGGGTACTGCCAGTATCACCACATAATTAAAGGCCTTATTAAGTATTAATTTTAAAACTTCAGCGTCCTGGCTTGCAAAAAGCTTGGATATACGAGGCATTAACACCGCGCCTGCCGACAGAATTAAGGGGATTGATATTTTGGTAAGTTTAATAGATGCTGAATATAGCCCAACAGCTTTGTCATCCGCAAAAAAACCAATAAGTATGGTATCTAACATGGTATACATACTGGTTGCTACAGTAGTACCAAAAGTGTAAGCCAATGGTTTGATGTGTTTTTTGATGCCTTTATAAGAGATTGATACATGCCTGGCAATGGAAACTATATTGATAATATTGTTTCCCAATATGGATACAAGGCTAATGATGAGGTATATGTTATAATCGGCTTTTACTTTTACAAAGAGAAATAAACAGATTAATGATAAAATTTTTACTGATACCGATCTTATAGCGATTAATTTAAAATCTTCGATACCCGAAAAATACCAGTCAACAGATGAAAAACTCATCAAAATAATCAATCCCGAAAGGATATAAAGCGTTTTTTCACTATGAAAGAAGGGAAATGACAGAACAACCACGATATATAGTGCAGTTATAAACAAACTACAGAAAATATGGATAGATAGCAGTTCGCCTAAATTTTTGTAAACTAACTTGCTATCGTGAGCGGATTGAGATATTACCCTAACACCATAAATTGGGATACCCAACGCAGCTATTAATGCAAAATATTGGGTAAATGATAATATAAATTGAACTTTACCTATACCAACGGGGCCCAAAATTTTTGCCGCATATGGAAAGCTGATAACCGGAAAAAGAATATTAAAACCGGTTAACAGTAAATTAAAAATATAATTCTTTTTAACAGTACTCAATTGTTATAAAAGATTATGCATTTTTTATGAAAATATAGAGCCTGGCAGCTATTATATAAATAACACCTAAAAAAAAGCCTGCTACTACCCCTACAAAAGCTCCTAATACTTTGCCTACTTTGTCTACTTCAAGTGGTATTATTGGTTCGTCAATCAATTGTATTAATGGTGTTTCCTGGCGTAATGATATCTTCGATACTTCGAGATTTTTAATTACCTCGCTGTATATAGCCGCATTTGCCTGCACATCAATTTGTTTCTTTTGACTGTTAAGTGTAAGTGATTTTAATGTAGGATTAGGATTAGGGTTGGCATCGGTTGATTCGGCTACCTTCCCCAATGAGCTATTCAGAATGCTTCTTACGCTATCGGCCTGGTGCTGTAAAACCTGCACGCTTTGCGATGTCTTTCTGGTTTGTGTTTGAACGTAAAAATTATTCACGTTTTGAACCAATGTTTGATTAAAAAGCTGTGCGAATATTTCATCTTTTGATTTTATCTCAACGTTTATAATGCTAAGCTTCTTATCAGGTTTGGTTACCGTTAAAATGTTCTTGTTAAAATATTTAACCAAATCTCTGAGTATACTATCCTTTTTACGTGAGAAAAGCTTCGGATTTCCAGAAAAATCCATACTCGCTAAATCATCCTTCCTGCCCCAGGGCAACCAGGTTTTGTTTGATTCTGCATATCTGTTAACAAGCATTTGTTTTTTGCCATCAATAGTTGCAGTAGTAAGTAATGTTTTTTCGATCATCAAGCGCGACTTGTAGAGCTCAAGTATATTATCTCCCTGAAATAACCCTTTCTCTGAGCCGCCTCCCAGGTCTATTCCGGCAAGAGAAGCCAGGCTGGAATATTGGCCAAGTCCCAAACCTCCGGAATGCCCGTTTTCCTCTAAAACGAATGTAGAAGTAGCCTTATAAACTGGGCTTACAATAAGGGCGTATAACACCCCAATTATAAAACCACTTATGGTAAACCAAATTAAAATTTTACGTCTGTTTTTTACATAACGTACCGATGACTTAATTTTAGATACTAACTCTTTTACAGATATCTCATCAGTTTCAATTTTATCGATTTTATCCATATACTTTATATATCGCTCTTAGTATCTATTTATTTAAACTAATAATTCCGAAGATAATAGCACCCAGTGACGCCAGGGCTGTTGCATAACCTATTATTTGTGTACCTACATTGGTTTGCGGTGGCAGTTTCTTAGGTACATAGATTTCACTGCCCGGCCTCACATCCGGATGGCTGTTCCAGAACAGGAATTTACGTGTGGCACGGACCGTACCATTAGGGTATACAATATACGCTCCTCTTTTTAATGCGCTTGGTGAATAACCGCCGGCATTGTACACATAATCACTAAATGACTTACCGCCGCTATATACTACTGCACTCGGGTATAATACTTCTCCGTTTACCCTTACTATTTGTTGCTCTTTGGGTACCCTGATCTCGTCTCCGTCTTCCACCAGTAAATCTATACTGCTCCCCGGCTGTTGTAATATCTTTTTAAGATCTATCCCTACATAGTTATTCCGTTGAACTGTGTCGGCAGCTGTGGCTTTGGTGCTGTCTTTATAGTTCTTCTTTAATCTGTCCTGTTGTGCCCTGCGGTCCCGTTCCAGCTCTGCTGTGTCGGCTTTGTTCTTGTCTACACCCAGTATCGCTATATTGCTCCGCTTCAGTGTGCCTCCTTCTACATCTGCCGAGGCTGATAAGCCACCGGCACGTGTTATCATATCTGATACTTTCTCGTCTTTCTTTTGTATGGTATAATAGCCCGGGTATAATACTTCGCCCTGTACGCGTACTACACGTTGTTTTTCGTAGCCCGGCAGGCTGTATACCGATACAATATCAAACGGGTGCAAGCGGAAGTTAGCTTCTCCTTCTACCAGGCCTGCATCTACATTTACCGTAAACACCTGTGCCACGATACTTTCTTTTGACATCGGGTCGCTGTTGTTTACCCGGCGCGATACTTCTATACGTTTAGCACTCGCTCCTTCTGCAAAGCCGCCACCTTTAATAATCAGGTCCTCTACTGTCATACTATCGGCATAAGCATAGGTTCCCTGTTTGCGCACTTCTCCTTTTACCGTTACCTGGTATTTATCGCGTAAGTCAAATATTGATACGATATGTATGCTGTCTTCACGTTGTAGCGGGATATCTGCTGCTGTTTTGTTCAGGATCTCTTTTATATTGAATGGGATCAGCGCTTTGCTGTTATCCGCATTCAGCCTGGTGATGGTTCCACGGCCGCCAAAGGCGTCTTCTTTTAAGCCGGCTGCATTCGCTATCAGTTGGGATACCGTCAGTCCTTTTTGCAATTCGTATTCACCCGGGCGGAATACGGCACCCGTAATGACTAATCTGTTTTCGTATCTATCCAGTATCTTTTCTACTTTATATTTATCTCCGCGCAGCGGGGTATAGCTCTTGTAATCATTTTCCAGTACATCGGTGATCCGTTTTTGCTGGTCGGCTATCTGGATCACTTTGATCCGTGCCGTATAGGCCTGATCCGTGAAACCACCTGCAAAGCCGATTACATCGTTCAGGCTTTCGCCAGGCAGCACTTCAAACAGTGCAGGGATCTTTACTTCGCCTGCCAGTTCTACACGGGTACGGTACGTGGGTACCTGGATAATGTCCTGATCTTCCAGCGTGATATTATCTTTTTGCTCCCCTTTGGTTAAAAAATCATATACATCCAGGTGACGGATGATGCGGTTATTACGGATGATCGCTATCTGGCGGTAGCTGCCTTTGTCATTCGGGCCCCCTGCCGCATACAGCGCATTAAATACGGTTGCCAGTGAGGGTAGTGTATAGCTCCCCGGGCGGGTTACCTGACCCGCTATGATCACCTTGATGCTCCGGATATTACCCAAACCTATTTGTACCGAGGTACCACTGCCGATGGCATAGTTACTGGCCGATAGCCTGCTTTTTATGGTGGCACTCGCTTGTTCTATCGTTTTGCCGGATACATTGATCACCCCTACGCCGGGTACGTTGATATTCCCATCCGGTGATACTTCCAGTTTCCAGTTCGCTACTGATTTGCCGTATACATTAATATTCAGCTGATCTTCAGGGCCGATGATATAGTTGATCGGTGTAGCGATCTTTAGATTCGGCTCGAATTTCATATTGCTGTTCCGGAACAGATCGGCGCCGAAAATAGCTAGCTTCCTGGGCCCATTGGGTTTTACCCTGTTTACCGAGTCGCTGTCTGCTATATAATTCAGCCGGCGTGAGGGACGGTACGCGGTATCTATGCCCGTGGAGCCGCTGGTCGTGCCATCTTTTGAACGGATGTCAGCTATCCGTTTCTGCAGTGCCTGTACCTGGTCATCCGGTAAGCCGCGGCTTGCTGCCTGCTGCAATAGCTGGTTATCGCTGATGTTGGCTGCGGAGGCCTGTTGCAGCATCTGACGGATCTGCGCATCGCTCAAATCGCTCACATTTACGTTTGATAAATTCTGGGGGATACTTTGACCACCTACACTGCTCGTTTGGCCTTTTACTACTACTGTACTCAGTGTGAAGCCTATCAGTATTATTATAAACAGTAGTTGTTTTAGTTGTTTCATATGTGGTTTCACTTTCAACATTGAATATTGTAAACCTTGTTATTTGTTAGTTAATATAAAGTTCGAATAAAACGACATTTCCTTATTATTAATATTCCTAAAGAATTGGCTTACTCTTTTATTTTTCGAATACCGGAATTCTTTGTAAACTAAGCAAACACTATTTTTATTAAATATTTCCTGATGGCTGTTTGCATTCTAATTATTAATCAAAATAATAAGTTAAGTTCAAACGTGCATTTAAGCTAAATATATTGCTGGGCAGGTATTCATAATTAAAAGTAAAAACAGGAACAACCCGCGCTGAAATCAAATATTTTTTAAATTTAAAATTCGCATAAAATGTATTCGAAAGATCTACCCATTGTGCGCCAAAACGATCTTTTACGCCGTTAGTATAATCGGCATACGCATTGTAATATAAGTCATTATCGTGTACATACCTCTCCAGTTGTATTCCAAAAGAATTTAAATTTTTGGTATAACTTATATCTAACATTAAACTATTGCTACCGGGCCCAATACCGGCTCCCAGGTATCTTCCTTCGTTGGTATAACCATCGGCCGGTGCCTGTCCATTGTGTACATACCAGGTAGGCTCAGGTCTTAACAGAAAAGTATCAGGCAACTGTAAATGGGTGAGTTCTAACTTTACCTGTATATATTGCTGGTTACTTAGAGGAAATAGTCTCGATCCACCAAATGTATATGCCGAAGAATGCTCAGGCTCCAAAAAGAAGTCTGTAACATTGGCTGCCTGGTCATTTCTTGCAAATTCAAAATATATTTCAGCATTGTATTTAGGTAACACCTGACGTACGTAAGTAGAATATGCAAAATCCTGACCATCGCCACTCGGAAGATCGTTTGAGGTTGTGGTTGACGGAAAAAACACGGGAAGCACACGCTTAACAAAACTTGTTGCGTAAAAAGCGGAGCTCATATCTCTATAGTCGTATCCGGAAGCTCCTATATACAATCCCTGTATCCATTTAGGCTGCCAATTGGCTGTGAATCCAGAAACATAGCGGCTAATTGCCGGTTTAGGGATATAATATCCTATATCATAAACCAACTTTCCAGGATCATATGACAAAAAGCCTGATTGTTTTAAAACACCACCAATTACCTGCCACTCAAATGAGCCAATTCCAGATTTAATTGGGTTTGCAGAGTTAATCGTCCAATGTAAAAAACCTGGCGCCGAGTTACTCATCATTATCGAATTTTGTACGCCGGGTCCCCACCATATATTCTCAGAAGAAACGCCTGCCTCTATATCCTTAAATACAAGTGTTATTTTTGATTGTCCGAAATCTGCATGGCTAATACCGTAAGGGCCAAACCGCTCAGGAGCATCAATACCATTTATAATACTAAAAAAAGCAGGAACAAGATTTGATTTATAGTTTGCCTGCACATTGGCAAAAGTTAAAAATGGACTATTTTCGGCATGAACCAATTCTGGTTTAAATTGAACACGAAGTATACCAGCTTTTACATATATACCTCCGGTTGCCATGGTTTGATAACCCACATTTGGATAAAGTGGCCCATTATTATAACCGTAAGGAAGCTTTGAATTATAATCGCTCAACCAGCTAAACGGAAGCGCCCTGATGATTACCTGGCTACCAAAAAGTTTCAGATGAGGAACCAAATTTGAGCTACCAACCATATTGCGTAACACAGAATCGCCGTTGCTATTAAAAGGGCTATTTACGGGGCGCAGGCAAAATGATGATAAATCGTCACTTATTCCTAAAAGTTGATTTTTTCTGGCAAGAGTTTCTGCGTAATCTCCAACTGGGGTGGTTTGAGAAAAGCATTTGACCGAAAGTAGTACGGACAGGCATATTAATACATAGATATTTTTCATAGGCGGGCATTCTAAAAATTCATTTTTTTAACAATGGTTAACAAAAGTCATCTACCTTAAATTAACTGGCGTTAAAATCAACAATTATACTTATTTTTTTGATATGTTAGTTTGTTAAAAGCTTGTAATAAACGCAATTCAACCTAAAAAAAACATTTAAAAGAACTATTATTCAACATTTTACCAGGATTTAACATAGCATATTATTGGCACTTTTATTACTCCGCACTTCCAGTTATATTTTGAATAAACGATTTAAATTCTTTTCGAAAGCGTTCGGTTGAAAATGCTGAAGCGTGTTCTGCAATTTCGAGGTAGTTAAAATCCTTAATGTTTTTTTCAAAAGCACATACTGCTTTATTTATAGCTTCTGCAGATTGCTCATAGAAAAAAACACCTGTTTTACCATTTATCACAGTTTCGGTACTACCACCTTTCCCAAAAGCTATTACAGGAGTTCCACAAGCCTGTGCTTCTACCGAAATAATACCAAAATCTTCTTCTGCAGCAAATACAAATGCTTTAGCCCTCGATAAATAGTGTTTTAATACTTCAAAAGGCTGATAACCCATCAGTGTAACATTAGGCGAGGCCATTTTTTTTATCCTTTTAAAATCAGGCCCATCTCCTATAACTATTAATTTCTTATCAGGCATTGACTTAAATGCTTCAACAATAACATCAATCTTTTTGTAAGGTACAAACCTTGAACAGGTAACATAAAAGTCTTCTTTTTGTTGAACTGGTTCAAACTGCTCTACAGCTACATTGGGGTATATAACGGTACTTTCTCTGTTATAAATCTTTTTTATCCTTTTACTGATGTATTCTGAATTCGCAATAAAATAATCAACGCGATTAGCGCTGATTATATCCCACTGTCTTATCCTATGGAGAAAATATTTAACCAATATTCCTTTTAAGCCTTTGTTAAGCCCCGATCCTTTCAAATATTCGTAATGCAGATCCCATGCATAACGAATTGGAGAATGGCAATAGCAAACGTGGGTTTGACTTGCGTTCACTAATACGCCTTTTGCTACTGCATGAGACGACGAGATAATTAAATCATATTTGGACAGATCAAATTGCTCTATAGCCAAAGAAAAAAAAGGCAAATAAGACCTGTATTTTGTTTTTGAAAATATTAGCTTTTGAATAAAGGAAGTATATAATTTGTGTTTATTAAGACACAAAGTATCGATGGTTTCCTCTTTGGATACCAGTGTATAAATATCTGCTTCGGGGAATAATAGCGTTATTTCCTTAAACACTTTTTCAGAGCCGCCAATAACTGTTAACCACTCATGTACTATTGCTACTTTCACAGTTATAGTTTAATTATGTAACATAATGTTCAATTGAATTTGCACAGCCCAAATCAAAAAGTTATTATTTCTCATTATTCATTTGCATAAACCTTAACAAGGTTGACTTATTGGAGTTAAAAGTTTTAGTAAAACCCATTTCTTATTCAAAAAACTCCTCAATCCAATTATTTATATAGTATTTTTCTAACCCCTTAACCGTTTCTGTAGGATGATTTTTTGCATTGCTGATTTTGGTTTTAATTTCATCGATATTATCCTGTGCATCTGCATCTTCTAAAACTATGATTCTATCGGGATTGTAAAACTCAACCTGCTTAATGTTGGGATTGGTAGTAATCAAAATGGCTCCTGAGGCCAACACTTCAAATGTGCGCATGGTTAAACCGGTTTGCCCAAATCGTTGCAAATCGAAAACGCTTTCTGAAATTTTAAAAATATTGGCAACCTGAGTTTTCGATATTTTCTCAAACCTGATTTCCGACCATTTAATTTTACGGTAGCTTTTTTCTAACAACTTTTGTAAAAGAAAAAACCATTTTGCAGGCATGTAAAAGAAAATATATTTCCTGTCGAAGTTGTTGAATAACTTATTGACAGTCAGATATCGCGAGGAGTGAACAGTGCCAACAAAAGAAATATCATACGATTTCTCCAATTTATCGGGCTGCTTTATATACTCTTCTGTATAAAACAGGTGTTTCAGCTTTAATGAAGGATTATTCTTTACGTCCTCAAAATCAAAGCTGTAGCATTTATTAAAATGCTTTAAAATGAAAATTGAATTCTTGTTGTTATTATTGAAAGAATCATAGGTGTAAAAAATCAATTTAGCTTTAGGGTTGATTTTTTTAAATTGAACTATAAAATTTTCAGGTATAACTTCTCCTTTAATCAGCAAAAAATAATCGTATTTTTTTGAAGCAATATTTTTTAATATATCGTTGTAATACTTGTTAATGACATATTCAAGCAGTTCCTTTTTTACCCTGAAAATAGCTTTCAAAAAAGAGTTGTTAGAAACTCTTTCGTCAAAGAAATCAACTTCCAAACCAGCATCTTCTAATGCTTTTTTTATTGAAACTTCATATCCAAAAAAAGCAGGACAAATAAATAACACTAACTTTTTATTTAACGTTGCCATTTAAATAAACCTAATTAATCGAGAATTCATAAAAACCGAACAATAAAACATCAAATATTTATTTAAATAAACCTTTTTGTTTCATTTCATGTATAGAATGTTCATAGCGATCGCTTTGAACACTTTGTGTATTTACCCATTGAACAAATTTCTTAATCCCTTCGGCAAAAGTAACTTTAGGCTCAAACCCTAAATTTGATTTAATTTTAGTTAAATCAGCAAAATTATGTCTTATATCACCCAACCTGTAGTTACCAGAAATTTTCACCGGAACTACTACCCCGTAACTCTCCAGTAATTCCTTTACAACTGTATTAACGTCAACAGGCACACCCGTACCAACGTTAAATACCTGTCCGTTTGCTTCGTTTTTTTCAACACCTAATATGGTGGCGTCAACTACATCGTCAATAAATACAAAATCTCTTGATTCTTTACCATCTTCAAACACATTAATTTCTTTTCCATTTTTTATAAGTGTTGAAAATATCGATAATATACCGGTATAAGGATTTGTTAACGATTGACCGGGCCCATAAACATTTTGATAGCGAAATGCCACAGGCGCTATGCTTAAAGTAGGGCAAACTGTCATTATCAATTGTTCCTGGTTTTGTTTTGTGATGCCATAAACCGATGATGGATGAATTTTTGATTCTTCATCTGTAGCCACTAATGTTAAAGGCTTGTGAGCACCAGTATAGGTAACCTCAAAATCACCACGCTGCATATTGTCGTCCAAACGATGACCAGGATAAACAATACCCATTTCATCACTTAAATATTTACCTTCTCCATAAATTGACCTTGACGACGCAACTACAACCTTTTTTATGGTGTGTTTAGTATTAGCCAAAATATCTAACAACAGTGCCGTTCCCCCAATATTTACATTTGTATAATGCTCTATTTGGTACATTGATTGCCCAGTGCCCGTTTCTGCAGCCAAATGAATTATCACATCCTGATTCTGGATAGCTTTTTTCAGGTCGTCCGAAGAGGTTACTGTACCTTCAATAAAGTTTACTTTGTTTATGATTGATTTGTAAAGAGGAGACGTATTTATTGGATCATCGCCATGTATTTGTTTGGAAAGGTTATCTAAAACCGTTATGGTATGCCCTCTTTCAATTAATTTTGCAGCAAGATTAGAGCCTATAAAACCCGCACCGCCGGTAATTAATATATTTTTTTTCATTTGATAAAGTTTATTTATGTTTTTCAGTTTCCCAGGCTTTTGTGTCAAAATTGTAACGCTTTACAATCTTCGCCGGAGCCCCAACGATGACACAATAATCCGGAAAACTTCCTCTTACTACCGAGTTTGCCCCTACTATACATTGTTTTCCTAAAATCGTTCCGGCCTGAATAACCGCCCCATAACCGAGGAAGCAATTTTCGCCAATTTTGGTGGTTTTTACAATGTATTTCTGATTTAATATATGCACTCCAATTTCGGTGAAATCATGATTTATATTGGTGATAAAAACATTACCCGAAATGGTGGTATCACTACCAATTTCCAACGCTTCGCCCGAGCTTATCAGGTGTAAATTTTGCCCTACAGATATATTATCTTTTATAATGATTTCCCCGTTATGATGTGTTTCCAGTCGCGCACCGGGAAACATGCGTACCTTATTACCAATTGTTATTCTTTTTCCACCCAAAACTATCAAAGGCCTTCCCACATATGAAAGAATACCAATTTTCCTTATTCTTAATCTAACAAATAACGTGGTGAAAAACCAAAATATTTTGTACCCCATTTATATAACTAGTTAAATTTTTGGTTATAAATCTCTCTGTAAAAGGAGTAAGTTTCTGTAAAGCATTTGTCCCAGGTAAACTTTTCACTTTGATTAAAACCCTTTTCTATCAAATCGGCACGCAAAACGCCATCTTCCAGCTCGATTAATTTCTTAGCAAGCGATTCAGTAGTAATACTTTCCAACATTAAAGCCGCATCACCCGCCACTTCGCCGAGCGATGACAATTTATTTGTTATAACCGGGCAGCCTGCTTTCATTGCTTCGAGTAAAGGTATGCCGAAACCTTCATATATAGATGTGTATATTAAACAATATGCATTGTTATATAACTCATTTAATTCGCCATTATCAATCCCATCCAATTTATAAAATCTTCCGGGCAGAAACTTGTTCAATTCGTCATATTCTGTTTGAGACAATTCTCCTCCTCCTACCATTACGAGTTTCAAGCCTTTTATGCTACTTATGGCTTCAGGTAAAATATCAAATTTCTTATACCCACCTCTTTTGCCAACAAAAAGTGCATATTTATCACTCAGTTCAAATTTATCCCTAAACCATCCGTCTTTTTTTATTGGTAAGTGATAAAATTCGTCGCTTACACCATGATAAATCACCTTGATCTTTTTTTCCGGGATGCCGGGATAATAATGCATTAAATCTTTTTTTGTATTCTCTGAAATACAAATAATGCCATCAGCATTTTTTAAACCTATTGCCGTTAATCCTATATGAATCAATTTTCTCGGAAACTTTGACGCGTAACCCCGTTTGTGAGTAAAATCATGAACCGTAAATATGTTTACTACATTCTTTTGAAAACAAGTTCTATAATAACTATTGTGATAAATACTCTTTGCCGGCAATCGCTTTGTAAAGGGCAAATACCTAAGCAAACTAACAGGCAAAGTGTTTTCAATAAGTAATTTATTTTTGTCTGTAAGTAATCCTGCAATCTCTTTTCCGTCGTTATTTAATTCATCAAAATCAGCAGATTGCAGCACCACATTAACGTCATCTAATTTTAGAAAATTAATAAGCAATTCTTTCCAATAAGTAGACGCTCCGCCGAATTTTTGAATACGAAATACTATACTATCTAAATATATTTTTATCTGATTATCCATTTATTGATGTATTTTTTATTAATTATGACTCCCAGGTTGTTATTCTTTTGGAGTAAAATATGTAGCCATAAAATAAAAATGCAGGTAAGCTGTATATTGAGATATTAACAAAATTGACAAACACCAGCGCAATATTATTGTACACGAAGATTAGAATATAAAAAATAATCATTCCATTAAAGTTAGCTTTGATTTTACCAGCTATAATCTTTATATTTTTTATAACATATCCGGTAAAAAAGGCAGATATAAAAGGGATTACGGCAACTCCTACCCAGCCATAACTAAAATATCCCCACAAAGAAAGGGGCACACGCAGGCCCCCGGATGCAATCTCTGAAATATCATCTTTCTGATTTATAATTGACAAGGTCCAGACTGACGGATTCCATTTAAAATTAAAAGGAATTAAACCACCCAAAAAAGTCATTCCATAGGTATAGTCAACATGATTATTAACAAAGCTTGTTAACAAGGTTAATTGGTCAGAAATATCAGGTGCTCCTGAAGCTATTGCTTCAAGCCCGTTTAAACCTTCAAACCCTGTTACAAATCCGCTATTGGGAAACAAAAACGATAAAAGGGCCCAAAGACCACTACCCAGCGAAAATACTACTACAACAAATATTATATAACATAAGAAAAATAACTTACCTCTTTTTAAAGATACAATGATGGATAAAGCAAGCAACAAACCAGTAATTGCTTCGCCGCGGCTCATCGTAACAAAAATTATTATTATTCCGCTTGCAGTTAATATGGCAGATTTAACGGTTCTGTTAGTATATAAATCTATAACTAAAAAAGGAAGCAATAATCCAACAAATTCCTTAGCTGTACGGTAAAATAATGCTACACGCACATAGCTTGGCTGATAAACACCTTTAAATTGTTTGGCCATGTAAGGATCAGAAGCAAACATTGGTATATAGCCCATAAAAATGAAGCATATCAACATTGTAATTAAGCTAATTACATAAACTCTTGAAGCAAACGCCAAAACTTTCTCTCCAAAATCCTCTTGATATAAGGCGTCTTCAATTCTTGAAAACCTTATCACGCTATCTACAATAGGAACGGTTTTCCATTTATACCCAAGAAAAATTCCTATGATAAAAAAGCAGACCCCTATTACATTTAATTTAATAAACAGGTCTATAATGTCCTTATCATAAAGTAAATCATAACTCAGTATAGCACTGGGAATTATATATCCAATTATACAAAAGCCAATTAACAAATGATTCATAACATTCCTTCTATCCCACCATACGAAGTAGGTTCCGATAGAAAAAATGCATAAAGCAATACAGTTTAATATTATGGGCATCAAAAAAAATTAAAAAGTAACTTATAATTTCAATATTCCGATAGTAATTTTTTTTACCAATGTAAGTCGGCCTTGTAATAATCGCTTTATCAGCGCATAAACTACTCCCAAAGCAACAATTGGGAAATAATAAGGATACCACCTTCGCGAAAACCGAAGCCTGCTGATAATAGAATAGTAATCGGCTACATCCATATTTTTAGCGGCGCCTTTTCCGGCAATAGATTCGCTTTCTTTATGATATATTACGGCGTTGTGCGCTATTCCAAATCCCAAATTTAATTTTTCAGCTTTTTGTTTCCAATCCAGTTCCTCGTAAAACAAAAAATATTCTTCATTCAATAATCCTATTTTTCTTAGGTAGCTAATTGGCAAAAACAACGAAGCCCCTACGATGTAATTGCTTGGCTTTATTTTGTACGAATCATATTGTCCCTCATCCAATTCCCCATCACCGATGTGAGAAGTTGATGATAAAACTTTATTATAATCTGCAACTATTGCCTGGATATATAGCCTGTTGTAATAGTGCATCAACTTGCCGCCGATTAATGTATTAAAATCTTTTTCGTCAGCATAAAAATTCGTTAAGTTAATTAAACATTGCTTATCAATTACCGTATCGTTATTCAATATCCATATAAAAGAGTTTTCTTCTCCATTATTAATTAAGTATTGTAGCGATATATTATTAGCCGCAGCAAATCCCCTGTTAGTAGCTCTTATTAAAATAAATTGCTCATCAAATTTCTTTTTACTGTTAACCATCAAGTCTTCCGAAATTTTCAGATAGCTAATTGATTTTTCCTTTAAAGGGTACAACAGTTCGGGAAAGGAAGTTTCAACACTTCCATATTCATTATCAAGCCACTTCTCTATATTTTCGTAAGAATCATCCTCCGGCGAATTATCAACAAGTAAAACGTTAAAATTACTATAACCATTGTTATAAATGCTTTCTAAACACTCAATAGTATCCTTATACTTTTTATAATTAACCAGTATTATATAAACCTTATTCATATTTCTGAACTGCTTCTATAATAATTTTTTTACTCATAAGTGGTTTAAACATCTGCCGTTTATTTAGCCAGCGCTTTATAACACTTTTGTTATCAAATTCGTATTCATTTAGGCTTAAAACGGTAAAACCATACGCTTTTAAAAATTGAATAATAGTTTTTTTTGAATAGAAGTTCACTTGAGGTTTTTTGCAGATTTCTAATCTGCCAAACTTAAAATCTCCCTTTTTTAAATTTAAAACCGTGCTATAGTTCAAATAGTTGGGTATAATAAAAACGACATGTGATTTTGCCGAAATAGAATTTAATATTTTTAACATGTAGCTATGAACATCAGATTCATATGGCAAAACCATATCAGATATAAAAACATCAACACACCCAGCTTCCTCAGTAATAAATACATTGGGTTTGTCAATTACATTACCCAAAGACTTCTGAGCTGAAACAAATTGATCTTCAGCATATAATTTAATCCGATCGTCAAAATCTAAAAATCGAATTTTTTGGATAGATGACGTACCAGAATACTTTATATTTTGATGAATAAATTCTTTACTCTTTAAAACCTTATTAATAAAATAGATATCGTCGCTATGTGAAGATGCTTGTACTTTATTTAATCGGCCGTCTTTTATACCATTTAAAGTATCAACTAAATAACCTGCCAACGCTTCTGTTGTTAAGTATTTCCTACAATGAGCTAATAAAAAATGGGTGAGTTCATTATATTTTTCTTCAGTAAATTCCTCATTGTTACTTACTTTTAAAAATATCTCCTTGATGATTTCTTTGGGGAAGTTAATCATACAGGTTTCCGGACAGCAAGCTATATCGGTAAAATAAGGCAAACAGCCGTTAGCTATTATCTCATAATGCCTTAAACAATCCCAGCCAGCTTTACGAAATGTAACTGCATATTTTGATGACTGGTAGTCAGAATAATAAGTGCTTTCTTCATTATAAATATAGGTAGCAAGCTTTCCGGGGTAATTTAACGCCCAGGCCCTGCTTTTTTGGGGTATGTCACTAACTATTTTTTCAGCAGGAATTCCGAAACTAATTGGATAAACGCCCTTTATTACCTTGTCAAGTTCGCGTTTAAAATAGACCCCTAATCTGACAAAATTTTCATCAATCGATGTTATATCTTCTCCATCTACAAAAACAATTTCATTTGATTTATAAACTTCAGAAACAATGTCTAAAAACGACAGGTCTCTTGTAAGTGAACCATATATGATATATTTATAGTACCTGGTTCTTATTTTTTCTTTTATGCTGCTTATCTCTTGTACATTTTTAATGTTAGAATTCAGCAGCCCATATAAAGTAAACCCTTTCCCATATAGAAACACGCTTTCTGCCGTAGTTAAGGTATCATACATAAACCACATGTCGCTTGTAGCTTCAACATCCCGACCATACTTTGTTTTTAAACCGTGGTATAAACAATCGCATTGGTAATCCGGCTGCTTTCCTGAGCTTATGAATAATATTTTCATTAAATAATCATTAAAACGCTATTGAATTACATACATTAAAATAGCATAATTTAGTATACGTTACAATGGCGAACATGCTTTGAGAAACTACAGCAGTTATAAGTCCATTTCTATCACAATAATTTCCCACAACCACTAACCTGCTTTAATTTTGGAGATTATTTTCATAAATGTCTCTTTATCATTAGTTTTCGCGATATGTGAAAAGATCAATAAAAATAATCCTATCATCGTTATATTTAGTACGATGATAAAAAGTGAGTTTATTTGATGCAACATCGAAATTTTTTGATTTAGATAATAAAGCACAAAACTACATAAGGCTATTTGAGCAATGCCTTTTATTGTTGTTAAAAATAATTGATGATTTTTTATCGGAAATCTATGAAAAAGGAACGCTGAAGCTATTATATGAGATATAAATAACGAAAATGGAAATGTATATATCCCAAATATCTTATTAAACAACAAATTAATTAAAATCATTATAACTTGAGCTACTGAACCAAATATCGCATAAACTCTACCATTATCTGATGATAACAAAACAACGCCTAAAAGTATATATAATGTTATAGGAACAGCAGACCAACTGTAAAACATGCTCATGTTGCTTATTTTATTTAATGCATCAGCTGTGATATTCCCCTTGTTATAAAACAACCCTATTATAGCACCTGGGCAACCCGAAAAAATGCCTACGATAAAAGTAATTATTAAGAAACTTAGTTGATACATCGATTTAAACTCCACTAAAAAGCGTTTATCGTCTTTCTTGCTATAATATTGGGATAATAATGGTAATAGCATGGTAAAAAAAACACTTGTCAGAACAGATATTGCACTGTCTGAAAATTTTCTTGAATAATCTATAATGGATACAATTCCTACATTTAATGTGCTGGCTATTGATTTCTCAACTACTGAATTTACCTGAGCTAAAAAGTAAGGGAGATAAAACGGCAACGCAAATAATATAAAAGGTTTAACATCATTAAACTTAAATTTAAATGGATTACCTATAAGATTTATTTTCAATTTCCGCATTTGAATTAATAATAGGAGAAATAGTAATAATACTCCTAAATAATATCCAAAGGCAAGGGCATAAATTCCAAAACGTGGCGCAAGTACAATAATCAGTATAATGTTTAGTACGGCTGTTGCCAAACCAGCAGCTTCCGGTATATAAAATGTGTTGTGGGCATTCAAAACACTCGTCATAAACTGACATATCTGGTTCAGGAGAAAACTTGGTGTTAAAATGAGAACCATTTTAGTTAAATGCGCCAATTGCATTTTATTATAACTTGGCGCAATTATACTCGTTAATGCACGAGGATAAATTAAAATTATAACTACTAAAACTAACGTTATAAAGTTAATAAATGAAAACATCGACCTAACCTTTTCAATAACCTCCTTGTCGCCTATTTCATGCTGCAGAAACACAAATTTGGCCCTGAACGTTTCATTTATTGGCCCCCATATTGCCAGGTCAAGTACCAAAATAAACCCCATTGCCAACACCCACTGATCTCTGTCAATAGAAACACCAAAATATTTTGAAGAAATGGATAAAGTAATTATACTTGAACCCATTTTTAATATTCTTAAAACAAATAGTAATAAAGCTTTTTTTTTCAAATTTCTAGTTGTTGCGCAATCAATTATTTTTCGTTAAAAAAATCACCTCATACTAATTATTGTTGCCTGGATAGAAAAAAATAAAGATCAGGCTTTATTTAAACTTCTTTTTATTATTAAGAATACAGCCGCCAGCATAGCACCTAATATAATACCTGCTATTAAAGCAGTAATCTTTCCAACTTCTTTTACCGGCAAAGGCAATACCGGTTTATCTATTACTTGAATTAAGGGCATTTCCTGTCTTAAATTAACCTTTTCGAGTTCTAAATTTTTTACTATCTCACCATATATTGCTGAATTAGTTTGTACGTCGATTTGTTTTTTTTGCGAGGAAACCTTTAATGTAAGCATCTGGGGATTTGCGTTCGGAGCAGCGTCAATAGCAGAAGCAACATCACTTATAGAAGAGTTTAAAATTGCCCTTACGCTGTCTGCCTGCTTTTGTAAAATCAAAACATTTTGATAAGCTTTCTTTGTTTTTGTCTGGATGTAAAAATCGTTTACAGTTTGAACCAGATTTTGAGTAAAATATTTTGAAAAAAGTTCGTCATTATCTACAACCTCTACCCTTATGATACTTAATTTTTTATCGGGTTTTGAAACGCTTAATATCTTTTTATTAAACACATCCACTAAATCTGTTATGATACTATCTTGCTTTCTATTGAAATTATCAGGATTATTATCAAAATCTATTTTATCTACTTTATATTTTCTATATAGATTATGGTAATTTAAAAACCGGTCGATCAAGCGAACACTTTTACCATCAAAATTACATTTGCTTAATAACGCTTGTTCCATCATTGAGCGCGATTTATATAGCTCTACTATGTTGTCTCCTTCAAATATACTTCCACCAGAACCACCGCCAACGTTTAAGCCTGCAATTGAAGCAAGGCCTGCATATTGAGAAAGGCTGCTACTTTTCGAATCTTCTAAAACAAAAGTACAAACAGCAGTATAAGTTGGTTTTTTGTAGATAGAATAGACAATACCTATTATTCCACCCAATATTGAAACCATTAAAATTATCAACCACTTTTGCAGGATATATTGGCCTGCATTTTCTATCGCTTTCATTAAATCCGAAAATGTTATTTCTCCAGATTTGTTGATTTTCCTTTCCTGATCAGATTGGTTCATGACGTTATTTTAATAATACTGGTCAGTATCTATTTATTTAAACTAATAATTCCGAAGATAATAGCACCCAGTGATGCCAGGGCTGTTGCATAACCTATTATCTGTGAGCCTACATCATTCCTGGGTGGTAGTTTCTTAGGTACATAGATCTCACTGCCCGGCCTCACATCCGGATGGCTGTTCCAGAACAGGAATTTACGTGTGGCACGGACCGTACCATTAGGGTATACAATATATGCTCCTCTCTTTAATGCACTTGGTGAATAACCGCCGGCATTGTACACATAATCACTAAATGACTTACCACCGCTGTATACTACTGCACTCGGGTATAATACTTCTCCGTTTACTCTTACTATTTGTTGCTCTTTAGGTACCCTGATCTCGTCTCCGTCTTCCACCAGTAAATCTATACTGCTCCCCGGCTGTTGTAATATCTTTTTCAGGTCTATCCCTACATAGTTATTCCGTTGAACTGTGTCGGCAGCTGTGGCTTTGGTGCTGTCTTTATAGTTCTTCTTTAATCTGTCCTGTTGTGCCCTGCGGTCCCGTTCCAGCTCTGCTGTGTCGGCCTTGTTCTTGTCTACACCCAGTATCGCTATATTGCTCCGCTTCAGTGTGCCTCCTTCTACATCTGCCGAGGCTGATAAGCCACCGGCACGTGTTATCATATCTGATACTTTCTCGTCTTTCTTTTGTATCGTATAATAGCCCGGGTATAATACTTCGCCCTGTACGCGTACTACACGTTGTTTTTCGTAGCCCGGCAGGCTGTATACCGATACAATATCAAACGGGTGCAAGCGGAAGTTAGCTTCTCCTTCTACCAGGCCTGCATCTACATTTACCGTAAACACCTGTGCCACGATACTTTCTTTTGACATCGGGTCGCTGTTGTTTACCCGGCGCGATACTTCTATACGTTTAGCGCTCGCTCCTTCTGCAAAGCCGCCACCTTTAATAATCAAATCCTCTACCGTCATACTATCTGCATACGCATAAATACCCTGTTTTCTTACTTCTCCTTTTACCGTTACCTGGTATTTATCGCGTAAGTCAAATATTGATACGATATGTATGCTGTCTTCACGCTGTAGCGGGATATCTGCTGCTGTTTTGTTCAGGATCTCTTTTATATTGAATGGGATCAGCGCTTTGCTGTTATCCGCATTTAGCCTGGTGATGGTTCCCCTGCCGCCAAAGGCGTCTTCTTTTAAGCCGGCTGCATTCGCTATCAGTTGGGATACCGTCAGTCCTTTTTGCAGTTCGTATTCACCCGGGCGGAATACGGCACCCGTAATGACTAATCTGTTTTCGTATCTATCCAGTATCTTTTCTACTTTATATTTATCTCCGCGCAGCGGGGTATAGCTCTTGTAATCATTTTCCAGTACATCGGTGATCCGTTTTTGCTGGTCGGCTATCTGGATCACTTTGATCCGTGCCGTATAGGCCTGATCCGTGAAACCACCTGCAAAGCCGATTACATCGTTCAGGCTTTCGCCAGGCAGCACTTCAAACAGTGCAGGGATCTTTACTTCGCCTGCCAATTCTACACGGGTACGGTACGTGGGTACCTGGATAATATCCTGATCTTCCAGCGTGATATTATCTTTTTGCTCCCCTTTGGTTAAAAAGTCATATACATCCAGGTGACGGATGATACGGTTATTACGGATGATCGCTATCTGGCGGTAGCTGCCTTTGTCATTCGGGCCCCCTGCCGCATAAAGCGCATTAAATACGGTTGCCAGTGAGGGTAGTGTATAGCTCCCCGGGCGGGTTACCTGACCCGCTATGATCACCTTGATGCTCCGGATATTACCCAAACCTATTTGTACCGAGGTACCACTGCCGATGGCATAGTTACTGGCCGATAGCCTGCTTTTTATGGTGGCACTCGCTTGTTCTATCGTTTTGCCGGATACATTGATCACCCCTACGCCGGGTACATTGATATTCCCATCCGGTGATACTTCCAGTTTCCAGTTCGCTACTGATTTGCCATATACATTAATATTCAGCTGATCTTCAGGGCCGATGATATAGTTGATCGGTGTAGCGATCTTTAGGTTCGGCTCAAATTTCATATTGCTGTTCCGGAACAGATCGGCGCCGAAAATAGCTAGCTTCCTGGGCCCGTTGGGTTTTACCCTGTTTACCGAGTCGCTGTCTGCTATATAATTCAGCCGGCGTGAGGGGCGGTACGCGGTATCTATGCCCGTGGAGCCGCTGGTCGTGCCATCTTTTGAACGGATGTCAGCTATCCGTTTCTGCAGTGCCTGTACCTGGTCATCCGGTAAGCCGCGGCTTGCTGCCTGCTGCAATAGCTGGTTATCGCTGATGTTGGCTGCGGAGGCCTGTTGCAGCATCTGACGGATCTGCGCATCGCTCAAATCACTCACATTTACGTTCGATAAATTCTGCGGGATGCTTTGACCACCTACACTGCTCGTTTGGCCTTTTACTACTACTGTACTCAGTGTGAAGCCTATCAGTATTATTATAAACAGTAGTTGTTTTAGTTGTTTCATATGTGAATAAAAAAGCAAAAACGCCTTTATTGCTGCAATTAAGTATAGATTTTGCCACAATTATAAGACTAATTTGCCAAAGGTAAACAGACAATTTATAATCATATTGGTTTAAGTTAGTTATAATTTTAATTTAAGTTTACCAATTACGTTTTCTCTCTAATTAATATATTTACAAAGTCATCTATTTAAATCATCATTATTTCACTCACATCATGCTACCCTCCAATATTAAAAATATCATATTTGACTATGGAAACGTCATTTTTCAACTTGATTTTTTAAAAAGCAAGTATGCCTGGGAGGAATTGGGAATTGACAATGCAAATGATTTCTATTCACATAAAATTCAGGACCCCATATTTACGGCGTTTGAAAGAGGAGATATTTCAGCAAAGGAATTTAGAGATGCAATTCGGGTATTAACAAACAAAAAAGAGTTGACAGACCAACAAATTGACCATGCATGGAACAGTTTACTGGTGGGGATAACCAAAGGGAATCATGAACTATTGCAGAGCCTTAAACCCCAATATCGTACTTTTTTATTGAGCAATATAAATGAAATTCACTTCGACTATATTATGAAATACCTCAAAACGGATTTTGGTTTTGATAGTAACGATCATCTGTTTGAAAAAGTTTATTACTCGCACCTGATGGGTAAAAGAAAACCGGAGGCCGAAATTTTTGAACAGGTATTAACTGAAAACAATCTCAATCCGGCCGAAACGCTATTTATTGATGACAGTCCCCAACATATTGAGGGTGCAAAAAAATTAGGTATCCACACCTATTTGATGACTGCCCCCAATAGCATTCAAAAACTATTTGGATTTACCGGCTAAGCTTTATTTAATTAGACGGCGTCTTTTCACTTCCTTAACTATCAAACTCAATTCGCGGCTCATTTGTCCCGCTATTGCAGTATTTTCCTGCGCTCTTCTGAATAAATAAGGCAGCACCGCTTTTATCGGCCCATAGGGCACATATTTAGCAACATTATATCGAGCATTAGCCAAATTAAAGCTCAGGTTATCGCTCATGCCCAGTAATTGGGAAAAATAAACATGGGCATTTTTGTGATCTATTCCTTTTTTATCCAATAGTTCAGCAAGTAAACGGCAGCTGTCTTCGTTATGCGTGCCAGCTACAAATGCAACTTGGTTAATATGATCCGTGGAGTAGTCGAGTGCTGCATCGTAATCCCGGTCTGCCGACTGTTTGTCGGGTTGAATTGGAGATGGATAACCTTTTTCTTCCGCCCGCTTGCGTTCTTTTTCCATATAAGCACCTCGAACCAATTTTGCTCCTAAAATAAATCCTTCTTTGGCTGCTACTTTATGATCGGCTTTTAAAGAAGCCAGCTTATCATGCCGGTATAATTGATAAGTATTATAAACGATTGCTTTCTCTTTGTTAAACTGATGCATCATATCCAACGCCAATTGGTCAATGGTATTCTGTATCCAGGTTTCCTCAGCATCAATCATCACCGGGATGCCGCTAGCGAACGCCTTTTCGCAAATTGCAAACACCCTATCCTGAACTTTTTTCCATTCTGCTTGCTCCTCATCAGTCAATGAAGTTTTTGCGTCCAGTTTTTCTAACAATGAAAATCGGCCAACTCCTGTAATTTTAAATACAGTAATGGGTATTGACTTATCTTTTGCGGCGCGTCTGATGGTGCGTAAAATTTCATCACGGGTATTATCAAACACCTGCTCATCGTCTTCGCCTTCTATCGAATAATCCAGTATGGTTCCAACATTTCCTTCGTGCAGGCTTTGTATGGTTTTTTCGCATTCGCGGATGGTTTCGCCACCGCAAAAATGCTTAAATATAGTTGCCTTAATAAGGCCTTTAATTGGCAGCCCAATTTTTATAGCAAAGTTGGTTATCGGCGGCCCGATTTTAACTAAAAAATTAACGTTAATTACCCTGAATAACCAGTAAGCACGTTTAAGATCAGTATTAGAAGAGTGCTTGAAAGCAATCTCCGTATTTTCAAAAGACAAGTTATTATTTTGACCCATAATCCATCATTCATTGTCCGCGCATTCCAATTGCTTTGTTTTAAACCAAATGCCACGAACCAGTAAAGAGGGTGCAAAATTATAAAATGCAAATCAACATATCTCATTATTCCACGAATAGTTTAATTTTGCATTCCGATGATAGAATTTAAAGTTACTGGCGACTATATTCCGATGATACAATTATTAAAGGCAGCAAACCTGGTACAAACCGGCGGAGAGGCACAAATAGTTGTAACTGAGGGCGAAGTAAAATATAATGGCCAGGTGGATTACCGCAAGCGCCTTAAAGTTCAAAAAGGCGATATTGTAGAATTCAGAGGTGAAACTATCAGGATTATCTGATTATGAAGACTATTCAAAGCGACAATTACCCTATATTTTTCGATAACAGCATTGAAGAACTGGTAAAATTTGTAAAACAGGGAAATTACTCCCGGGTTTTTCTTTTAACCGATGAAAACACTGCCGAACACTGCCTGCCATTGGTGAAACCTCACTTTGACGGACTGGATAACTTCGACCTGCTTGAAATTCCCGCCGGCGAAGAAAACAAGAATATTGACTTTTGCATAGGTATTTGGAAACTGCTGATTGATTTTGAAGCCGACCGCAAAAGCTTGCTGATAAACCTTGGTGGTGGCGTTATTACCGATATGGGTGGTTTTGCCGCGTCAACCTATAAACGGGGCATTGACTTTGTGCATGTACCAACCACCCTGCTTTCGCAGGTGGATGCATCAGTTGGCGGTAAAACAGGTATTGATCTGGACAACGTAAAAAACATTGTAGGTACTTTTACACAACCTAAAGCTGTTTTTATTTCTGTCGATTTTTTGAAAACACTTTCGGCCAGACAGGTTCTTTCGGGCACTGCCGAAATGCTTAAACACGGTTTAATTATTGATTCAGCCTACTGGAATGCGCTGAAGAAAAGCGACCTGAGTATTCCAAATGCTGAATTGATATACCGCTCTGTTGAAATAAAAAACGAAGTAGTTATTGAAGATCCTACTGAAAAGGGCATCCGTAAATCGCTCAATTTTGGGCACACCATCGGCCATGCCGTTGAAACAAATTCGTTAAGCAAGGATAAAAACCCATTAACACATGGCGAAGCTATTGCTATAGGTATGATCTGCGAAGCTTATCTATCCCATAAAAGTGCAGGGCTTAGCACCGAAGAGCTTGAAGAAATAGTAAAAGTATTTGGCTCTTTGTATCAGAAATACAAATTGAAAAAAGAAGACTATCAGGAAGTGTTAGCCATTATGCGTAAGGACAAAAAGAACCTTAACGGAAATATTAATTGCACATTATTGACACATATTGGACAATATAAGCTTGACAATTTTTTTACTGATGACGAACTTTGCGAAAGTTTGAACTATTACGCGTCACTATAAATATGATTCATTTAGATCACCGGCAACAAACAGCAGTTATACTGGTCACCTTATTGGTTGTACTCACCGTTTGTGAGATGTGGTTTAGCTATCGCGAAAATCGTAAATACTACGAAAAGCGCGACACGCTGACAAATATTTACTTAACTGCGCTGGCTTTTCTCTTGAACCTGATAGTAAATGGCAGCACTTTTTTTATTCTTAATTTCACCTATCAATACAGGCTATTCACCATCAATAATGCCATAGTCTATTGGTTTGTTTTGGTTGTAGTTCAGGATTTTTTGTATTGGGCTTTGCATTATACAGGCCATTATTGCCGCCTTTTTTGGGCCATACATGTTACGCACCATTCGTCAGAACACTTTAATTTTACTACGGGCTTCCGTTCAACCGTTTTTGAACCTTTATACCGCGTATTTTTTTATTTGCCATTAGCTTTAATGGGCTTTAACGCAGTTGATATTTTATACGCTTACCTTATTACCCAATTATATGGTAATCTGGTTCATACACAATATAAAATCCCTTTGCCTAAATGGTATGGATGGATATTTGTCACCCCGGCGCATCACAGGGTGCATCATGCATCAAATATCCCCTATCTGGATAAAAACATGGGCATGGTTTTGATTATTTGGGATAGGATGTTCGGCACTTTCCGCGACGAAGATTTACCGGAGCCTGTTAAATTCGGCTTAACCAAACAACCTGATAATACGGGCCCTGTCAATATTCTCTTTCACGAATGGAAGGCTTTACTGAGCGACGTAAAAAAAGCGCCTACTTTAAAAAACAAAATTCAATATTTTTTGAACCCTCCCGGATGGAGTCATGACGGCAGCACACAAACTGCCCGTGTATTGCAAAAGGAATACGAAGAGCATAAAGCTGCCTGATAGGCGTTTATTCGAGCAAGGTCCATTTAATGGTTTTTCCGAACATCGGCGTGCCCTTGAAGGCGCGCATGTGTAAAACGCCATCTTTTATTTCGAGGTTAACATCATAGCTGCTCCCGCTTGAGTAATCATAGATTTTGCCATCAACCCATTTACCATCTTTATAAACCAAACCCGAAACCAAGACATAATTCTTCAATAACCGGGACCTCAAAGCCGGGTCGGGATTGTTCACATCCTTTTTATACGTTTTACCATCTGCCTCAAGTAAATCTTTGCCATAAATCATTTTTCCGTAATACCCAGTCTCATTTTTCAATATCTGCATTTTGCCATCTTTATCAACTGTTTCCCAAACGTGTATGATGGAATCGGCTTTCATTGCTTTACCATTCTGAGCTACGGCGGAGGTGGCTGTTAATATCGCCACAAAAAAAAGAAGCTTTTTCATGATTTTAAAAAGAGGCATGGGTAAATGATCGCTAACACAAGATAAAGATTTATAACCAATTATGTAAAGCTTGCAAGGCAATAAATTTATTTTTCGCTATCTTCAATTTCTTAACCCTAAAAACTCATTATGCAGCCTTTGCCCTTATCTAAACGACCAATTGATATTGCGTTGATTGTATTTTTCTGTGTCAATTTATTTTTCATTACCTACATTGTCGATATTGAACAACTGATAATTGCCAATGCCAGTAACTTTAAATACCCTGTTTGGCCGCCAGCCAGTATGGTTGACCTGGTACATTGGTATGGCCGCAATTTTGACCCGGTTTTAATGGCCAGACCAGCCTGGTGGCGTGCTACCATTTGGATTGATGCTGTTTTCTTCGGCCCTTTTTATGCCGTTGCTATTTATGCCTATGCAAAAGGCAAAAACTGGATTCGCTTTGCAACCATCGTATGGGCATCGGTAATGCTCACCAACGTAACCATTATATTGTTTGAGGAGGTATTGGGCGAGCATGCTTCACCACAATTGCCGCGCGTATTTTTATCAAACGCCGCCTGGGTAATTTTCCCGCTGATTGCTATGTACCGTATGTGGCAGTCGGTTTATCCTTTCTCCGCAAAACCAGTATCAGCAAAATGACCTTCAAAGAAAAATATGGCAGTACAGCTTTGGTGGCCGGTGCATCAGAGGGCATGGGAGCGGCTTATGCCCGCGCGCTTGCCGCCCGGGGACTTGACCTTGTATTGATAGCCCGTCGCAAAGAACCGTTGGAGGCTACCGCATTACAGATTACCGAGCAATTTGGTGTGAAAGTTACGCCGGTAGTTTGCGACCTGGCGGCACCAGACGCTACCGCACAAATCATCAAGGCTATAGGTAATACCGAAATTGATTTCATGGTATACAATGCTGCCTTATCCTATATTGGCCCTTTTGTGGCAACCGATATATCAACCCACACCAACATCGCGTCGGTAAATATGGTCACACAGCTTTCGCTGGTGCATTATTTTGGCGGCAAAATGGTAGAGCGCCACAGAGGCGGAATAGTAATCATGTCGTCCATAGCAGGTTTCCAGGGATCGGGTTATCTGTCAGCCTACGCAGCAACAAAAGCCTTTAACCGGGTATTGGCCGAGGGTTTATGGTACGAGTGGCGGCCACATGGTGTTGATGTTATTGCCTGTTGTGCAGGCGCAACGGCCACTCCCAATTATATCAACACTAATCCTGGTAAAGCCAGCCCGTTGGAGCCAAAACCTCAATTGCCCGAACAGGTAGTTGAGGAGTGTTTGAAGAGGATTGGTACCAAACCCAGTTTTATAAGCGGCACTGGCAATAAATGGGTTTCGTTTTTGATGCAGCATATTTTTAGCAGGAAGAAAGCCGTAGAACTAATAAGCGATGGCATGAAGAAGATGTATCATATAAAAGACTAAGAGCAGCCTTACTCCCATTTGAACGACCTTACCGATACCCACCCGATAACAAACGTCCAGATGACTAAACCGCCAATGGTTAAGGGCAATTGCACTAAATGTGTACCTTCAAAAGCAATTTTACGCAGTCCGTCCACAAATAAGGTAAGCGGTAATATATTACAGAACTGTTGTAGCCAATGCGGGTAGTTTTCTATCGGGAAAAACAAACCGCAAAGCAAAATCTGCGGTAAGACAATGGTGTTAGCAATAGGCGCTATGGAGTTTTCGTTTTGCACCACGCCGCTGATGATAAACCCTATCCCCATAAATATAAATAGGCCGAAAAGAGAAAAGGACAGCATCTCAACCAATGTGGCAAAGCCGTTGACCAGCGTAAAATCAAAAACAAAAAAGCCCAGCATCACCATAATAATAAAGCTGATGACATGGAAAAACAAATGACTAAGCATTTCGCCGGCTATGATGGTGCGCCGCTTTACCGGGGCAACTCTTAGCCGTTTAAGCACCAAGTTTTTACGCAGACTAAACAGCAGGAACGATGACCCATACACGCCAGCCATCAGCAATGAAAACCCCAACTGACCCGGTAAAATAAAATCAATTGATTTATAAACTCTCCCTTTGCTTTTGGTAAGGTCAACATTTGCCACAGATAGATTAGCCGGAAAAGCTTTTTGATTAATTTGCGCGATGGCGGCATTAATTTCGGTTTCCAGCAAACCAACGCTCTCGCCCGACGCACCGGCCGTTTGCAGATGAACGGTATAGTGTGTTATTAGTTCCGGTTTTTCATCGGGGGTGATATCCAAAAGAGCCGTTATCCGCCCTTTGTCTAAATCCTCCTTTAACTGGGTAGCCGAAAGTCCGGTAACTACGCTGATATTTGAAATCCTCTTTATGGCCTTAAATACCATATTGGTAGTATCACTACCCTGAACCAGGGCCAGCTTCATTACCAGCGGTTTGCCGGGATTGATGGACCCAAAAACAGTGATAAAAATAATGGGAAACAGGAGCGAAAATACAATTGAAGTCGGGCTTCTGAACATTGCCAGCAAACTGTACCGTGATAAGGTAAAGGCAGCTCTGACCTGGTTAAGCGGTTGACTCATAATAACAAAGAAAGAGCTTTTTAAAATGAAATACAATACTATTAATTGCAGGCATTTAAAAATGGACTCCTAAAACTCGCGAACACAGTGAATGCAAAATTTTTCAAAGTCAATCAACGTGTGCTGTTTCAGAGAAACATGAAACAGAAGAAACGCACTATCACATGCGAAACAGTCATCATTGTAAATCAGCAAGTTAAATCACCTACCGGTACGAATTGAAACGAATGACTACAAAAATGAGATGATTATATCTTCAAATATCCCCCAGCTGAAACAAACCGGGCGCCCCAAAAAGAGCGCCCGGAGCATTTAACACAACTTATTTTATACAACCAAATGCAGGGTTTTATTTCACATTACCGTTATCATCTGTATTAGTGCTTTGATTCTGGAACCTGAAAAACATGGCAACCCAGGTGTTGGTATCACTAAAATAAATGAAAAGAGCCCCATCCTGGCTGATGCCATTGTATTTGGCCTGCTGGCCGGTATCGCCCTGGTTCATGTGGATATCATGGATACCTACCGAAGGATCAGGGCTAAAATAAGGACGCGTATCAGGTTCGCCACCGGCAGCATTATCGTCCCAGCCCGAGCCAAAGGCAAAAACTTCGGCATTAGGGTTATTGGTGGCTTTAGTTACCCAGGGGCCAATATCATCATTCAGATTGTCACCGTCGTTGCCGGCACTCTTTGGCGCTACTACCTTCATACTGTCCAGCGGAAAAAGCGAAGGGGTGTAACGTACATAATCCAGGTAAAGGTCGGGATCAAGATCAGCTTTGGCGGTAAAACCTGTTTTTACGTTTGCTAAAATTTTAGTCGTAATGGAGTGCGTATAATTTTCATCTTTAAAATACATCACTTCCCTGTCGGTATCAAGCGTAAGGTTCTCGCCATGCGGAGCATAACGACGCACATGACCCGTAATTTGCGAATAAACATCTACCGCAATACGGTAATTCTGATCAGCTTTTACCTCAATTTGAAAGTGATCGGCACCGCTTTTGTAAGGGATAGAATCGATGATCTGTCCCCGTAAAACACCATAATTAGCTACCATAGATTTTGATTTTTAAATAGGTTTCAGGATTTTTTTATTGAAAGATTGAACTTGATTTATTGATTAATTCAATATAATAAGGTTTAAAAAACAAAATCAAGTTGATTTTCCGGGCTGAATTTAGCCGTAATTACTTGAATAAAAAAGGAAGAAGGATACCTTGTTTTAAGTTTAACATGGGCTTAAAGATTACAATATATTGGATGCTCAATATAACGATGGGTTTAAAACCCATCGTTATGGATAAACACTTCGCCCATAAGAAATTTCATTACTTTAGCTTTATAAACCATCTCCCCTAATGCCTCAATTTATATCCAAACTCCAATACAAAACTTCCGAAAAAGGCGAGTACTTTGATGAAAAAGCACGAAGCCTTAAAGACACCATTGAATTGATAAAAAATTTCCCATGGGAAAGAGAAGGCTATGCAGATGTTGAATTAACAGGGCCTTCAATAACTATTAAAGATGAACAGGGGAACTATTTAAAAGTTGGCATTTACTACGGCGGCAGGTTTTCGCTATACTATCTCAATACGAAGCGAGATTTTTACAAATACTATCAAATAGACATGGACAAAGTATTAGTCCTGGTAACGAATTTTTTTAATGGACAATTAGATCTCCAAAAATTTGATAAACACAGGTTCGCCTTAGGTGCAAAAAGTCACTTCATTACAGATCCTTTTGAATATCGAATCAAAGAGTGGAAGGTCGCTTTATTAACAATATTTTGGGATGTATATTTTATCATATTTTTTACATTTTCAATTGCCCTTCTTATTGACGGCGAAGAATTATTTGGCCTTGTTTCGATTATAATTCCAATATTCCCAGGAATCATTCTGTTTTCCATTTTTTTTAACGCATATAAAAACAGAAATCAATATTTGAAGATATCCAGGGGTGAAGACACCTTTCAATTTGGAGATAGTAAGGCTGGAATTACAAACTATAATAAAAGCGACATCAAGAAGATTATCAACTATATAGATAAAGCCAATAAGACCCCAAATTTGATAGAGATTATAGAAATTATTTTTAAAGATGATTCCTCTATCATTTTCACAAATATGTTGATGTCAAGTGGTGCATTGACTTATAAATTTTCGGATAAATGGGAACTTTCACCCATCAAAGAATCGATAGGTCTTTTCTCAATTATGCGATTAATGCCTTAAGTAATTAGATAAGACTGCCAAATAAGCCTGCATCTCGAATCCATTCGATAGCGATGAGTTTACACCCGTCGCTATCGAAAACAGCCACTTCACCCACAAAAATTTCATTACTTTAGCTACCCAAACTATCACCCCCCTAATGCCTCAATTTATATCTAAACTCCAACACAAATACTACGAAAAAGGCGAATATGCCGACGAGAAAGTCCGCACACTCCAGGACACTTTACAACTGATAAAAGATTTCCCATGGGACCGGGAAAGAGGAGTTGATGTTCAATTAACCGGTCCTTCTGTTGTTATACAGGATGAAAATACCAACTATCTTAAAGTTGCCCTTTATTTTAACGGCAAGTATTGTCTGTATTATTTCGATTGCGATCATCATTTATACGAATTTCACACATCCGAGCTGAATGATATTTACGAACTGGTAACCAAATTTTTCGATGGACAAATCAATCTGCAAAAATTCGAAAAACATACATTAAGCATTGGGGTACATAAACATTTTGAAAGCATCGCTTTTGATTATACAGTAAGCTCTTCCAAATTCTATTTTCAACTTTTTTTTATAACGTTGGCATTTTTAGCTCCTCTAATTTTAACCTCCCGGATACTGTTTACCAGAAAAATTTCTGAAGTCTACCCCATCCTGGTGTTTGTGGTCTGTTTTAGTCTCTTTTTCCTTTATCTTCTGGTATTGATGCTGAAAAAATATTCAAAATTTAAAAATATGTATTTGAATATTTCTTGTGGAAATGATGTTTTTAAATTTGGCGACGGCGAAACAATAACGGAGTATAACAAAGCTGATATCGCCAAAATAAATATTTACGGCAAGCCCGGCTCAAACTCAATGCTTACCATTATTGAAATAAATTTTAATGATGGAACCCGGCTCGAATTCCCTACCTTTTTAATAGACTCAATAACGTTTATTGCTAAATTTCACGACCAAACCAAATATGAATATGTGATAAACAGATCGCAGATAAACAGCAAAATGTGGAATTATTAGTATGCGCTTTTTCTATAACGATGAGTTTAAATTAAGCGTATTAGAAAGATGGAAAAGCCTCACCCTGCCCTATCCAAAGGAGAGGTTCTTAAGAAGCGCGAAGTTTAAGTCCGCTCCTTGCGCCACCGCTAAAGCGGCACGCGGTTGGAGAGGATTTAGGTGAGGCAAAACAATTATTGCATCACCCGCCCACCAAATAAAATTCCACAACACCCAAAACCAACCTAAGTTCTACTAAATCAGTAGGAATAAAATCATATTTCACCAAATTAAATTTGGTTTAGTGTAACAATTCTAAAAAAAATAAAATTTTCTATTGACAACTATCTTTTTTACCGTACATTTACAACGTAAACAAAAACAATGAAATTTAACAACGCATATTTTTACGGTTACTACTTTTACTTTACCAGTAAGAGCCGGGACTAATATGCTTAAACAAACATATAAGAAACTGAAAAGTCCCGGCCAAAAACCGGGACTTTTTGCTTTATAGCGATTTTATGAAACAAGAACAACCAAGAGTTGCCATACAAGGAATCCGCGCTTCCTTCCACGAGGAAGCAGCATTCAAATACTTTGGAGAAAACATCCAGACTATTGAGTGCAACTCCTTTAAGCAAACATTTGAAGCATTGCAAAACAAAGATGCCGATTATGTGGTGATGGCTATTGAAAACAGCATTGCCGGTAGTATATTGCCTAATTACTCTCTGCTGTTAAGCTATGCTTTTCCGGTGGTTGGCGAAATTTATCTACCCATTCAACTGCATTTAATGGCTTTGCCCGGCGTAAAGTTTGAGGATATAAAATATGTAACCTCCCACCCTATCGCCATCCGTCAGTGTGTTGATTTTTTTGACGAGTATCCGCACCTGCAAATTGTTGAAAGCAGCGATACCGCAGCCTGTGCCAAACGCATCCGCGATGAACAGTTGACCGATACCGTGGCTATTGCCAATACTTTGGCGGCAAGGCTTTATGGACTGGATGTTTTGGAGCGCCGCATAGAATCGAACAAGAAAAACTTCACCCGCTTCCTTATCCTCACCCATCATGACAATATGGTAAAAAGGCAGCCTAATAAAGCGTCACTTTGTTTCCAGGTAAGTAACAAAGTGGGGTCATTAGCCAAAGTGCTTAATATTTTTGCCGATGAAGGTGTTAATATGAGCAAAATACAATCAATGCCCATTTTAGGAAAGCGCAACGAGTATAATTTTTATGTAGATATTGAGTGGGAAGAACCTAAACAATATGACAATGCCATCAGGCAAATTTTAAAATACACCCACAACTTCAATATTTTGGGCGAGTATGAACGGCATGATGAAGACAGCGCGGTTCCGAAAGTCATCAAAACTGAACGTATACCAAGAACTTATATCAACATTAAAAAAATCGGAAGTTAACACTTGCTTCGGCCAAAACCGGCAGCCGGGTATCCGAAAAATAAACTGAACATTAATTAAAGCGAAAAAAATAACATAAAATTAAACAAAACAAACTCCCGGACTTACGGACTTTCCCGAATTTCGGACTATAAAAAACAAAAAAATGAAACTTGATTTAAACATACAGCCCCTAAGTTCATGGATAAAAACCAGCAGCGAACCTTTAGTAATAGCGGGTCCTTGCAGTGCCGAAACCGAAGAACAATTAGTAGCCACTGCTCATTTATTAGCAAAAACCGGCAAAGTATCTGCTTTACGTGCTGGTATCTGGAAACCACGTACCCGTCCGGGTGAGTTTGAAGGCATTGGCAGCATTGGTTTAGAATGGTTAAAACGTGCGAAGGACGAAACTGGTTTACCAACAGCTGTTGAAGTGGCTACCGCTAAACACGTTGAAGAAGCGTTAAATGCTGGTGTTGATATTCTTTGGGTAGGCGCACGTTCAACTGCAAATCCATTTACTGTACAGGAAATTGCCGATGCACTTAAAGGTGTTGACGTTCCGGTAATGGTTAAAAACCCGGTAAATCCTGATCTTTCATTATGGATTGGTGCTTTAGAGCGTATCAACAACGCAGGTATCACCAAACTGGCAGCTATTCACCGCGGCTTTTCATCACACGAAAAAAGCGCGTTCCGTAATGAGCCAATGTGGGATCTGGCCATCAGCCTGAAAACACATGCGCCTCACCTGCCGTTGATCAATGACCCAAGCCACATTACCGGTAACCGCGATTTGATTGGCTACATTTCACAAAAAGCACTTGATTTGGATATGCAAGGCTTAATGATTGAGTCACACATTGACCCAAGCGTAGCCTGGACCGATGCTAAACAACAGGTTACACCTAATGCTTTGGTTGATATCATCAATCACCTGGCATTACGTAAACCAGAAGTTAAAGGCACTGACCTGAAAGATAAATTAGCGGAACTACGCAGCCAAATTGACAAAATTGACGACCTGGTAATCCAAAAAATGGCTGAGCGTATGAAAATTGTTGAGCAGATTGGTACCTACAAAAAAGACAACAACATCACCATTTTACAGGTTAACCGTTGGGACGAAATTTTGCAGAAAGGCATTAACTACGGTAAAGCATTAAAACTGAGCCCTGAGTTTACCGAGAAACTGCTGGAGCTGATCCACAGCGAATCGATCCGTAAACAAACCGAGATCATGAACAAAGATCAGGCTGGTCAGGCTGCTGAAAAATTAACACACGCGTAAATCCTCACCCTGCCCTCTCCAACCGCGTGACGCTTTAGCGGTGGCGCAAGGAGAGGGTTCTGAAAAAGAGCGAAGTTAAAGTCCCCTCCTTTGGAGAGGATTTAGGTGAGGCTTAACATAACACAAATGAAACACAACAACAACATCATCCTTACCAAAACAGGCAAATCAGTAAAAGGCACGGTACACCTAACCGGTTCAAAAAGTGAGTGCAACAGGGCCCTCATTATTGAAGCGCTGAGCCACGGTAAGGTAAAAGTTGAAAATATTTCGGATGCTGCAGATGCGGTGACTTTGGCTTCGATTTTAAGATCAGAGGTTAGAGGTAAGAGATTGGATGCAGTAGCGTCTGCGCATGATACTAATTCCGAAATCGACGTTCCGAAATCCGAAATCAACATCGGTCCCGCCGGCACGGCTATGCGCTTTTTAACTGCGTATTTTACTTTGCAGGATGAGGAAGTGATACTAACAGGCAGCGAGCGTATGAAACAACGTCCTATTGGGGTTTTGGTTGATGCTTTGCGCCAACTGGGTGCACAGATTGACTACGTGGAGAATGATGGATTCCCTCCAATAAAACTGAAAGGCAGCCTGGAACAACTTTCTAATAAGGTCAGTATAAAAGGAAATATAAGCAGTCAGTATATTACTGCACTGCTGCTTATTGCGCCGCGGCTGCCTTTCGGTTTGGAACTACATATTGAAGGCGATTTAACATCGCGGCCGTATGTGGAAATGACTTTAGCCATGTTACAATCGGCGGGTATCCAACACAGCTGGAACGCTAATGTCATCAGCATTGCTAAACAGGATTTCAAAGAAACATCACTACACGTTGAGCCGGACTGGAGCGCAGCATCATACTGGTATGCCATAGCTGCATTGTCTGACGAAGCTGAATTGTTTTTACCCGGCTTAACCCAATACAGCTTACAGGGCGACAGTACAATTACCGAAATAATGGCCAACTTTGGCATTACCTCGCAATTTAAGGATGGCGGCGTACATTTGCTAAAAGAACCAAAACCATTGGGCCGTAAAATATTCGATTTAAAGGAATGCCCCGATCTGGCCCAAACCGTTATTGTGGTTTGCGCAGCATTAGGTCATGAAGCTACCTTTACCGGACTGGAAACTTTAAAAATTAAAGAAACCGACCGGGTAAAAGCCCTGCAAAACGAATTAGCCAAAATGGGTGTTAAGCTGATAGAAAAGGGACAGGTTTACAAGCTGGATTGCAGCGAAAAATTCATCCCAGAAAAGATGTTTATCAATACCTACGAGGATCACCGCATGGCAATGGCTTTTGCACCACTGGCACTGGTAATACCCGAACTGGAAATTGAAGACGAAAAAGTAGTAGAAAAATCATACCCAGCATTTTGGACCGATCTGGAAAAGGTGGGAATAGCCCCACCCCACCCTCCCCGGTAGGGAGGGCTTTTTTAACTAATTTAAAAAAAATAAAAAGTCTCCCCTACCGGGGGAGATTTAGAGGGGGCATTATGGCAGGCAATTCATTCGGACAAATATTCAGGATAACCACTTTTGGAGAATCACATGGCGAAGCCATTGGGGTAATTATCGACGGTTGTCCGGCACAGCTGGAAGTTGATCTGGATTACATACAGGGCGAACTGGATAAACGTAAACCCGGTCAATCAAAAATCACCACGCAACGCAAAGAGAGTGATACAGTAAAGATTTTATCGGGCGTATTTGAAGGCAAAACAACCGGCACACCCATTGCCATGATCATCCCGAATGAAGATCAGCGGTCAAAAGATTACAGCCACAATGTGGATGTATTCCGTCCTTCACATGCGGATTATACCTATCAAACCAAATACGGCATTCGCGATCATCGTGGTGGCGGCCGTTCATCCGCCCGCGAAACCGCCGCGCGTGTAGCAGCAGGTGCGCTGGCAAAACTATTACTAAAAACACAGGGTATTGAAATTGTTGCCCACGTAAGCAGCGTTGGTAAAATAGATTCCCCTAACGTTGATTTTAGCAATCCGATAGCTTTTATTGAAGAACGCGAAAAAAACATTGTCCGCTGCGCAGATCCGGCAACTGCCGAAGAAATGATCGAGTACATCGACAATGTCCGCAAGCAAGGCGATACCGTTGGTGGTAAGATAAGCTGCTATATCAAAAACTGCCCCGTAGGTTTGGGTGAGCCTGTATTTGATAAACTCCACGCCGATTTAGGCAAGGCCATGCTCAGCATCAATGCTGTACACGGTTTTGAATACGGATCGGGCTTTGCCGGCAGCGAAATGCACGGCTCTGAACATAACGACATCTTTGTAAAAAATCATTTGGGCCATATAGAAACCCGCAGCAATTTTTCGGGCGGCATCCAGGGTGGCATCAGCAATGGCATGCCTATTGAATTTAAAGTAGCCTTTAAACCGGTAGCTACCATAATGCACAATCAGCAAACTATAGATGGCGAGGGCAATGCTGCCGAAATATCAGGCAAGGGCCGTCATGATCCTTGTGTAGTACCACGTGCAGTGCCTATTGTTGAAGCAATGGCTGCCCTGGTTTTGGCCGATCATTGGCTAAGAAACAGAAATTCTATTTTGAGCTAAAAGCAGCACTTTAAATATAAAGCCGGATATTATAACGAATCTCCGGCTTTATTATGACTATCGCTCTCTGAATGATTTATATAAGCTAAGCAACTTTTTGGGCATCAACTTAGCCACTTTACCTTTTATGGCGCTTAAAGTTGAACCTGTAACTTCCTCACCAAAATATTTATTGGGTACCAGTTCGCCGGTTGAGATGTCGATGATCTTCCGCAGAAATATCTTTTTCAACAGCATATCGGTAAACAGCGGCGTATAATAAGTGCAATCCTCAAAATAATAATGCGATACCTGACTATGACGGGTTGAGTTTTCCCGGGTGATGGTATCCCCTCCATGCAATAAATTAGCCGACCAGATAAGCGCCTGCCCTTTTTTGATTAGCAGTTTCTTTTTTTCCAAACCCAAACTTTCAACTACATCCTGTATAAATTTCTCATAATAGTCTGTATAATCCATGTAGCCATTTTTCATCTTCAAACTATCAGAAGCCTTTACTCCCATGTCAGACATTTCATAAAAAGGCAGCTTTTGACTACCCGGGTAATAATGCAGCGGCCCGTTTTCATCAGTAACATCTTCCAGCGCTACCCATACCCCGCACATAAAACGCTCAGGTATCGAGCTAAAATGTATCATGTCCGAATGGGTACATTGCTGCGTTCCGCGGTCAAAATTGAGTGTTTGAAACGGAATTGGGCGCCGCCTGTAAAGCAACTGCAATTTCTCCAATACCGCCGGTGCCAGGACTATCTTCTTTACATTTTCGTTAAACAACCAGGCATCCTGAATACGATGCGGAGAAAAGTGTATTTTTTTATTTTTTGCTGCATATTTTTCATGAGCGGCCGCCAATTCAGCCTTTATAGCATCAATAGTTTCGTCTTCAATTTTAGGATCAAAAATAACATAACCATTTTCGGCATAAAACTTAACCAGCGTCTTATCTTCTTGTGACAAGTTTGCTGCTTCAAGTTCCCGTTCAAAAAAAGGGGATTCCGTCCAGGGTAAATTATAGGTAGAAATACTCATGAATTTTGGGATTTACGGATCAAATATAATATTATTTTTTCTGACGTATTAATCCGATCCTCCCATCCACAACTAGCGCATCTTCATTCCCTTAACCCAGTAAAAAATATATTAAATGACATTTAAAGCATATTTTAATATGGGTAGAATAAACCATTTTAGCTAATTTTACCCAAATGCTCACCTCCTTTTTCCAATTATACAAAAACGCCTACACCGGACTTTCACGTAACAGCTGGTATCTTAGTATAGTAATGCTCATTAATCGCAGTGGCACCATGGTGGTTCCGTTTATGAGTATCTATTGTATACAACAATTACATTTCACCGTAATACAGGCTGGTTTTGTAATGGCTCTTTTTGGTGTAGGAGCCATAAGCGGCTCATTTGTTGGCGGCAAGCTTACCGATAAAATAGGTTTTTACGATCTGCAGGTAGGCGCCTTGCTAACCGGCGGTGTATTGTTTATCATAACGGGTTACCTACACACTTTTATAACTTTATGTGCAGGTACCTTTGTATTGAGTTTTTGTAACGAGTCGGTTCGCCCGGCCAACTCAACGGCGATAGCCCATTACAGCACACCCGAAAATAAAACCCGGTCATACTCGCTTAACCGTTTGGCTATTAATTTAGGCTGGGCCTTTGGCGCTGGTTTGGGTGGTATTATAGCTGCCATTAATTATCATCTCTTATTTTGGGTTGATGGTACCACCAATATATTTGCAGCGCTGATGTTACTGAAGCTAATGCCCAGGGCCCATATTTTAACCGGCATTAAAAAGGTAAACAAAGCCATCAAAAGCGCATCCGCCTACCGCGATGGTACTTACTTGTTGTTTATACTTTTCACCACGCTGTTTTCCATATCCTTTTTCCAGCTGTTTATTATGGAGCCTGTGTTTTACAAACTGGAATGGCATTTTAACGAACGCCTGATAGGCGCCTTAATGGCCTTAAACGGCCTGATGATTGTTGCAGTAGAAATGGTGCTCATCCATAACCTGGAGGGTAAAAGAAACGCCATTATTTACATTTATATAGGCGTGACATTAGCCGCCATTGATTTTGCTATGCTCAATACCCTACCCGCGGGACTTGTAGCAGGCATAGCAGTTGTTATTGTAATTACCGTTGCCGAAATGCTGGCCATGCCATTTATGAACGCCTTTTGGATAAACCGCACATCCGACAATAACCGCGGGCAATACGCGGCTTTGTACAGCATGTCGTGGTCGGCAGCGCAAATATTGGCGCCGCTTATTGGCGGCTTTGCTATCAGCTATGGAGGCTTCAGGATGTTGTGGTGGGGTCTGGCTCTTTTATGTACTGCATCAGCAACAGGGTTTTATTTTTTATATAGGTATACCAGTCGTCCTAAAGGGTTAAGTTAAATCGCGGTCCCTGAACCAAACTTCATCGGGTTCAACCTTACAATCTTCCATCAGATTTACCAGCTCTATGGCATCGTTAGAGGTAATTACCAATTCGCGGTTAGCCGGTTTCAAAAACTTTTGATCAACCATCAGATCCATCTGCTGCAATAACAGATCGTAAAAACCATTTACATTTAAAACACCAACCGGATGACTATGTAAACCTAACTGAAGCCAGGTTAACACTTCAAAAAATTCTTCCAGCGTGCCAAAACCACCCGGGAGCATAATAATGCCATCGCACAAATCATTCATCAATTGCTTGCGCTGGTGCATGTTTTCTACTATCCTCAACTCGGTTAAACCGGTATGCCCAACCTCCTTATCCATCAAAAATTGTGGAATAATACCAATAGCTCTTCCACCACGACTCAATACAGCATCGGCAATTAAACCCATTACCCCCACTTTACCACCACCATACACCAGCGTTATATCACGGTTAACCATAATTTCGGCTAATTCGTCAATAGCACTTTTTAATATAGGGTCACCATTAAAATTGGCACCACAGAATACACAGATAGCTTTCATTTTGGAAGGAGTTTTATTGGCTTTAACACTGGAAAAATAAGCAGAATTTATAAAGTTTAGGCTACCGTTTTATTAACAATAGAATTAAGACTAGCAGATTAATCTTAAACAACTTATTCATACATTTAAGTTCCCAAATCAAATTACAATGAAAAGAATATTTGCGGGTAACAATAGTGAAAAATTAATCTTTTGGCGAAAAGTATATTTTTACTTCAACATTGTTGGTTTATGCAGTATTGCTGCAGCAAACTTTTTTAAAAAGTATCTACTCCCATACAAAACTATAATATCAATTTACATAATAATAGTATTGTTAATTTGGATAGTCGCCATGATTATGGTTTTCAGTCTAAAACGTAAAATAGTCCAAACTGATCCACTACCTTAAAAATAACTCCATTCGTCTTCAACATGTCAGTTTTAAATGTCATTGTTTAATCAGGGTAATTTATTGTTACTTTTGTTAGCAATGAAAAGAATAGCAATCTTAAGTCTTACGGCATTTTACCTGTTACTTACAACAGGTATGTTTGTTTGCACCATGCATTGCTCGGCCGAAAGTCTGATGACTAAAGTGCCCATGCAAATGAGCAGTAAAAAAACTGATCATTGCAAAAACGATAAAGATTGCGATTGCTGCAAAAAGCATAGCAGTTTCGTTATCAAAGAAAACCTAAAGCCGGATTTTACCATTCAATTTGGTCAGCAGCCCATTTCAACTATTCCTACGCAATACTTGATTAATTACCGGGCTATTGAAACAATTACTACGGCAACTGCACAAATAAACGGCAAAGCACCACCCGGAAAAACGGGCCACTTTATATCTATTCTGTTTTGCTCCCTCCTGATCTGATCTCCCTGAAATAATCGATCAATAGTTGAATTGTGGATTATCTTTAATCCCGCTATCTTATTCAGCTTAAAACAATCAAAAACTATTACTTAAAGGCTATATGCCAAAATGTATTTCAGTAATGAAAACTACAGTATTAATACTATTGGGCTTGCTTATTACCGGCTCCGTTTTTCCGCAGCATATGCACATGGGAAAAATGAAGATGGAACAGCATTTGCCCTTTTATACCAAAATTGGCAACAGGGAAATTTATCATTTATATATTACCGATACTATCGTAAATTATACAGGCAAAAAAAGGGCGGCAATGGCTATCAACGGCACTATCCCGGCCCCGGCGCTGGAATTTACCGAAGGTGATACCGCCGAAATTTATGTGCATAATGACATGATGATGGAAACTTCCATCCACTGGCATGGCGTTATACTGCCTAACCGTTATGATGGCGTTTCGTATCTCACCACAGCCCCCTTAAAACCCGGCGAAACTCATTTTTATAAGTTCCCATTGGTACAACATGGTACCTTGTGGTATCATTCGCACACCATGACGCAGCAGCAGAGTGGCCTCTATGGTGCTTTTATCATCCACCACAAACAACAGGCGCTGCAAAAGGAATATACTTTATTGCTGAGCGATTGGAACGATGAAAACCCCGAACAGGTAGAACGCTCGCTGCATAACCAAACCGACTGGTATGCCATAAAAAAAGGCAGCACGCAAAACTATGCCGAAGCCATCAGCAAAGGCTATTTAAGTGCTAAACTAACCAACGAATGGAAACGTATGGTGGCCATGGATGTAAGCGATGTTTATTATAATCGTTTTTTTAGCAACGGCAAAACCGAACAGACGGCTCCGCAATTTAAGGCTGGGGATAAAGTAAAATTGCACGTTATTAACGGTAGTTCATCAACCTATTTCTGGCTCAATTATGCCGGGGGAAAAATCACCGTTATTGCAACCGACGGGCAAGAGGTTGAACCCGTAAAAGTTGATCGCATGATTATTGCCGTGGCCGAAACTTATGATGTCGAAGTCACCATCCCCAAAGCCGGCAGCTTTGAATTTTTGGCTACTGCCGAGGACCGTTCAAATTCCACTTCGCTTTGGTTGGGCGATGGGCCGAAGGTAAAGGCTAAAGCCTTGTCCAAACTCAACTATTTTGAGGGGATGAAGATGATGAACGGCATGATGACCATGGGCGGCGACATGCAAAAGATGGACGGTATGCAGATGAGCAACCAAAAAATGGACATGAACAGCGTAATGTATCCCGAGCTAACAGCAGATACAACATCCGCAATGAAGATGATGCCAGAAGATACTGCCGGTAAAAAAATGGATAGCATGGCGGCCACATATATGGGCGGTATGAACATGGAAGGAATGGATATGGGTACTGCCGGCAAGATAATTACGCTTAATTATGGCATGCTGAAAGCGCCAAAGCCCACTAACCTTCCGCCCGGCCCAACAAAGGTATTTACCTTTAACCTTACCGGCAACATGAACCGCTACGTATGGACCATCAATAACAAAACAGTTTCTGAGTCGGATAAAATTTTGATAAAAAAGGGCGAAAATGTAAGGATCCTCCTGTATAATAATACCATGATGCGGCACCCTATGCATTTACATGGTCATTATTTCAGGGTGTTGAATGGTCAGGGTGACTATGCTCCCCTAAAAAACACGCTGGATATTATGCCAATGGAAACCGACACCATTGAATTTGCAGCCACGGCCAGTGGCGATTGGTTTTTTCATTGCCACATTCTTTATCATATGATGAGCGGCATGGGCCGCATCTTCAGCTATGAAAATTCACCACCTAATCCGGAGATCCCTGATTCGGCAGAAGCTATAAAAAAGGTTTATGCTGATGACAGACATTTTTATACGGGTGCAAAGATTGGCTTAGAAAGCAACGGAAGCGATGGCAACATCAGCCTGGTAAATACCCGCTGGAAAATACAGACCCTTTGGAAAATTGGCACCACCGATGAAAAAGGTTACGAAAGTGAAACCATAGCAGGCCGTTATTTAAGGCAAATGCAATGGCTTTACGCTTATGCCGGATTTAACTACGAATACCGGAAAGTAAACGGCCTCGAAAAAAATCTCTTCGGGCAGGTTAGTGATCAAAACAACCGGCATACGGTTGTGGCCGGCCTTGCCTACACCCTACCTTTGTTATTTGTTGCCGATGCACGGGTTGATGGTAATGGTAAGTTTCGCTTGCAGTTAGGTCGTGATGATATTCCGCTAACCAGTCGCTTAAGGTTTAGCCTGATGGGCAACACCGATAAGGAATACAATGCAGGTTTGAGGTATATTATAACCAAATACTTTTCGGTATCAAGCCATTACGACAGCGACATGGGTTTAGGTGCCGGTTTAACCATAGTGTACTAATCGTCAAATAATCACTGCGGAAAGAATAAACGCTCTTTTCTGACAGTCAATAACAAAAAATGTAATAATTTTATAAATCATAAAAAATAAGAATCATGAAAACGCTTAAAATAATTTCTTTAATACTGATGCTGGCATTTTCCATTTCGTTGGTAAAAGCTAATCCACCTGCAAATAATATTGATAAAATAACCAAGGCTTATTTAGGGCTAAAAAATGCATTAGTAGCCGGTAACGGTACTTTAGCACAAGCAAAAGGCAAAGAATTGCTAGATGCCCTATCAACCGATGCCACTAAAGGATTAAACCCGGATCAGCAAAAACTGCTGAATAGTTACCTGGATAAGTTAAAATTTGATAGCCGTCATATCAGTGAGGTGCCTAATATTGAGCACCAGCGTGAACATTTTGAAAGCCTTTCAAAAAACATGTATGATGTGCTAAAAGGTCTTAAAGTGAATACATCAACGTTATATCAACAATATTGCCCTATGAAAAAGGCATATTGGCTAAGTGAATCGGCTGACATTAAAAATCCATATTACGGCGGTAGCGAAATGGCAACCTGTGGAAAAACAACTGCTACATTAAAGGGTACTGAACTCTAAAGGGTACTGAATAAATCACGTTATTAAAATAAAAAGCGCCATGCAGGTAATTAGCATGGCGCTTTTTGCTTTGTATCTTTGGAAGTTTCCGTTTAAACCTGATGTTGGAAATGGGTGTCACCCTGAGGTTCTCGAAGGGTGAGCGCAGAGGCCTTTGCCCGCATGCTTCGACTGCTTCATGACATCTTTAGATAACAAAACTACTAGAAAGACCCCGTCGGGGTCAAATATCGGTAGAGAAAAAACAATCGCAAATATGTCGTGCCGTAGGTACGAAACCTAGACGCAGGCAAGGTGGCATACCTACGGCATGCGAAAATAGGTTATTATAATATGCTACCGATATTTTGCACCTGCGGCGCATTCTTGTCATTTCACATTCAAGTTCTCCGGCCTTTGTCACTTAGCACAACATCCTTTATCTTTAGAATACCTTGATTAAACTTACGTTTTCAATGTCTTCTGCTTATTCTGCAGCATAATTAAAGCCTTATCAGCTCTTACCTTCCGCGTTTCTTCCTGCTTGGCCGATCCAACCCAATCACAATAACCTTGTTTGTATGATTTTGATAAGCTTTCAAAAAAAGTATTTGCTTCTGCATCTTTATCCAACAATACCTGTAATTCGGCCGGGGTCCCATCTATGTGTTCGCCTTTTTTTAGCATACTACTTCAATTTAAGCCTTTGAATTCAAAACCTCATGCTCATCTTCAACCTTTTCCCACCATTTCAACGGAAATGCAATCTCCTCAACAGAGCTTACCACCATATCGGGTTTAAAAGCATAATGACTCAAATCTTCTTTACGGGCAATGCCTGATAATACCAATATCGTTTTATAACCCATTTGCACACCGCCTTGTATATCGGTTTCCATGGTATCACCTACCACGGTAGTCTCGGCGGTTTCCAAACCCAGATATTTCCTGGCAGATCGCATCATTACCGGGCTCGGTTTACCGGTTACAAACGCTTTGCGTCCGGTTGCTTCTTCTATCATGGCCGTTGTTGCCGCAATACCCAGGTTATTCCATCCGGGCTTCTTTGGTGATGGGTCGCGGTTTGTAGTTATAAATTTGGCACCTCCTAAAATCATATCAACCGCGCGCTGCACCATTTCAAGGGTAAAGTTCCTACCCTCGCCTAAAACAACAAACTCAGGGTCGCTATCAACCAGTGTAATTCCGTTTTCGTGCAAACTGGTTAATAAACCGCCTTCGCCCAAAACATAAGCTGTACCACCTGGCCCCTGATCGCCCAAAAACTTTCCGGTTGCCATTGCGCTGGTATACACATGATCTTCCGTAATCTCGATACCAAGTCGTTTTAACTTCCTTACCGCTTCCAACCGGGTACGCTGGCTATTATTGGTCATAAAAGTAAAGGGTATATTATTTTTAAGGAGGTTGGCAATAAATTTATCAGCGCCCAGTATCAATTGTTCGCCGCTGTAAATCACCCCATCCATATCAATCAAAAGTCCGTGTTTCATAAAATAGATATTTTGTAAATACTAAAATGATTTGTTTTTAATCATCGCCATATAATCAAATATAACGAATCAGAACTAAAAATGTTATTATATCAACAGAGATGATACTTTGTTAACAATATCATACACTTTAACGTTATAATTTTAATTTTTGTTAATATTAAATAAAGGTTTAAAGACTTAACAAATTGGTTTATCTTGATTTATTATGATAGTAAAGATATAAAATGTCGCAATATATTGCTACTACTACCTTCTTTGTGCGAAGCGGAGAGAAGGTCAACCAGCGTAACGTCGTCGGGATGAGTCTACACCACCGATGCATTTACGTTAATGCCGCTCGCAGATTCAACTCACCCGATCTACTCCGCCTTTAGGCGGATGGATCTCCCTCTCTTTTGCAAGCAAAAAAGAGGGACGGGAAAGTTTCAGAAACAAAAAGCGCCCCTCAGTTTCCCGAAGAGCGCCCATTCACTTTCTTTTTCTTATTTCTGATCTGCAGCAGGTGGTGTTGTTGCATCAGGTGATTTACCTATCAGCGCCATAAACTGATCCAGCTTTGGCGTAATAATAATTTGCGTACGCCTGTTTTGCGATTTTCCCGAATCTGTACTATTGTCAGCAATCGGGTTATATTCACCACGTCCGCCTGCAGTTAATCTTTTAGGATCAACATTATAGGTGGTTTGCAATGCCTGCACTACTGATGATGCTCTTAACGTACTCAAATCCCAGTTGTTACGGATATTGGTTTGCGAAATAGGCACGTTATCCGTATTACCTTCAATTAACACATCATAGCTCGAATAATCATTGATGATTTTGGCAATTTTAGCAAGTGTGGCCCCGGCTTTATCCGAAATGGAGTAACTGCCCGATTTATAAAGCATGTTATCGGCAAGTGATATATAAACTACCCCTTTCAACACCTTAACATCAACACCCTGAACTTCATCAGGAGTTAGCGAGCGGGTAAGGTTGTTGGTCAATACCATATTCAACGAGTCGCTGGTGTTTTTTAAGTTCACTAAATGCTGAATGTACTTGTTTGATGCGTTTATTTCATCAACCAGTTTGGATATATTCACATTTCCCTGGTTGTTACCTGCCAAACATTTGTTCAGGGCATCCTGTAAAGCAAGCGAATTGGTTTGCGCCTGGGCAATTTGATCCTGAAGGCTTTTTACCTGGTTATTTGATACCGCCAGCTCCTGCTGGGTAACCTGCCAGCTTTGTTTTAAATTACGATTGGTGTCAATTGACTGATTGTACTGTGATTGCAATGCAGCATATTTTTTGTTGCTTACGCAACTCTGAAATGCCACTGCCAGCAATAGTATTACCGGCAAAACTATTTTAATCTTCATTGTTGTGAAATTTATTTATGACTTGACTATACCTTTTATAATCAACATAGCTCATAACAACACAGTGCACCTAAAGGTTTGCAATTATTTTAACAAAATAATTCATCAAACTATATGGGTTTGCGCTGTTCAATATCATCTGCTCAGAAAGTCCTGTTCATCAATAAAATAGTAATGCTATAGGTAAAACTCCACTCAAATAAAAAAAGTGAAAATAAATTTGCGTAACTCACAAGTTACATATAACTTTACGTAACCTTAAAGTTACTTATTATGGCAAAAATTATTAAACACGAATTATTTTTCTCCAAACCACCAGAGATAGTTTGGGGATACCTTACGCAACCCGAGTTAATGGCGCTGTGGCTGATGCCAACTGATTTTCAACCCGTTTTAGGGCATGAGTTTAAATTCACTACAAAACCAAAGCCCGATTTAGAGTTGGATGGGACTTTTTATTGTAAGGTGTTAGAAATAACTCCTTTTACAAAGCTTTCCTATTCGTGGAAGTTCGGACCGGGTAATGGCGTATTACACGACTCGACAGTTAACTGGACCCTAACTGAAAGCAACAACGGCACCCAACTTGAATTGATACATAGAGGCATTGGAGAAACAGCTGATTTGCCGATATTCTCATTACTGGATCAGGGATGGCTATCAAATATTCAAAAGATTTTAAAATTGACAGAAGCGATAACAGATGGAACAACACCGGCTTGATGCCTTCCAGGTAGTTGCCGACCCAAGCAGGAGACAAATATTACTCCTGCTTTCGAACAACAGCCTGACTATTAACTCCCTGGCCGAAAATTTTGAAATGAGCCGCCCCGCCGTTTCTAAACACATTAAAGTGTTGTACAATGCGGGGTTTATTGCTATACAGGATATAGGCAGGGAGCGGCACTGTGTGCTTAAACAGGATGGCTTTAACGAATTACGGGATTGGCTTGCCTACTATGATGCATTCTGGGGTAGTAAATTGAAAAAATTGGAAGCCCTGTTGAATGCTAAAACAGAAGATAAAAAATAAATAAAAAAACATGGAAAATCAGAATTTCACTACTACCTTTTTGGTAGATCAAACACCTCGCGAAGTTTTCGACGCAGTTAATAACGTTCGCGGATGGTGGTCAGAAGGCGTTACGGGCGGCACCACTAAAACTGATGATGAGTTTACTTATCGTCATAAAGACATCCATTACTCTAAACACAAATTAATAGAAGTAGTACCCGATAAAAAAGTGGTTTGGCTGGTTACCGACAGTGCTTTAACTTTTGTTGAAAACCAAAGCGAATGGACAGGTACCAAAATCAGTTTTGAAATTGACAAGCAAGGCGATAAAACGCAGTTACAATTCACCCACATTGGTTTAGTACCCGAATTTGAATGTTTTAACGGCTGTTTTAATGGATGGAACTATTATTTAAAAAATAGTTTATTACCGCTGATTACTACCGGAAAAGGTGAACCCGATTTAAAGGGACTGGCATAAAGACATCGTCCGGTAAAAACGGAGTTCAAAACATGAAAACTAATTAATCCAGCAGAGAGACCCCATCGGGGTCAAATATCGGTAGAGAAAAGGACAATAATTATATCGTGCCATCGGTACGAAACCTATGCATGGGCGAGGTGGCGTACCTACAGCACGCTAAAATTGGTTATAACAATATTTCTACCGATATTTTGCGCCTACGGCGCATCATTGTCATTTCAGTAATACTGGGACTTTGCTTTAACTATTATTGAGGTACCAATTCGCATACCATTATGTGGCAGCTACGCTTACAAATAAAGTTCACCCTCCATTACGATGACTGATGAACCGCTTACCCAAACACCATCATCAGCAACTTTTACATGTATGGTTGATGGCTGATTAACGTAAGCTCCCTGTAAAATCTGATAGTCCTGGTTTTTATTGATGTAACCCAATTGCTGCAGATAGCCGGCAAGCGGACCTGCCGCTGTCCCTGTAGCCGGATCTTCATCAATACCGATACCGGGGTTGAAGAATCTTGATTCTGCAAGAAAACCGTCGGCAACATCATTGGTGGTAAACAGGTAACAGCCCTCAAAGCCAAACTGCTCAGAGGCGTGTTTCAGCAATGCTTTCTTGGATATGGCATTTTTCAGCGCCTTAACATTCCGTACAGGCACCATCAAATGGGCCACTTCTGTTTGCACAATGTTAATGGCCCATCCGTTTAGTTCAAAGTCTGGCATGGTTAGTCCGGTTGCTTCGGCAATAATAGCTGTAGGTACCGTTCCTACCACGCTGGCTGGACTTTGTTTCATACCCACATATGGCAGTCCATTTTCTTCAGTTATTTTTAGAGGGATTTTGGTATCCTTAATTTTCACCCATGGCGCACCATGCTGATTTTTAAAGATATCCCATTTTTTTAGCAACGCAAGGCAAACAGCACCTAATAAATTATGACCCGCCCCGGCAACTTCAAATTTGGCCGGCGTAAATGACCGTACCTTAAATACATTTTCCGTTTCGGAATAGTAAACAAAAGAGGTTTCGGAGTATCCGAATTCTTTGGAGATATCATGATATTGTTCTAAATCGAGTTCTTCTTCTATATAAACCACAGAAAGTTGGTTCCCTTTGTAACGCTGGTTGGCGAACACATCCAGCACGTAATAATCCAATTGTTTCATTTTTATCCTGATGTTTGAGTAATGTCAAAATTAGATGTTAATGGGATATTTTCTTTATCGGTTAACTAAAGGTAACCGGTTACCTTTTATTAACTATGTTATATTTGTTTATGCAAAATATAGAAGAACAATATGTAAGTTGCGAAAGGGAATTAGCCGCTATACGCGATAGCCTGGAAATTTTAGGCGGCAAATGGAAATTAAGAATAATGCGGCACCTGAATAATCACATCAACGAAAACAATACCTTCAAAAAAATTCAACGGGAAATTGACGGCATATCAGCCAAAATGCTCTCCAAAGAATTACAGGAACTGGAAATTAACCTACTGGTAACCAGAAAAGTGATGGATACCCGACCGGTAACGGTAAGTTATGCAATAACCCAATATGGGCTCAGCGTTTTCCCGGTTAACGAAAGCCTGGTTAAATGGGGCTTAAATCACCGGGAGCAAATAAAATAATCTACCGACTATTTGCATGAGCTTAATCTCCAACACGCATAACCAGTTTCTTACCTTTTGTTTGATTGCTTTCCATGAGGTTGTGCGCTGTTATCACTGTTTCCGCGCCCAAGTCCCCTACTATATTGATATCCGGAGTAAGAGCAGGATGTTCTGTAACTAATGAAGCTATTTTCCGAAGATTCTCGCCGTACCATTTTTTATCGCCCGCAAGGGAATAAGCATAGTTGGATATATTTAGGACCAGCGCGCCTTTATTAAAAAGCTCCTCCCTTGCCTGTGGCGTTGTTAAAGCCGTAACATCCGCATAGCTGCCATTGGTAACAATAACCTGTGCACAAATTTCAGACATTGTGCCGCCAACCAAATCAACACTGTGATTAAATAATGCCCCATTATTTATTGATTGGATTTTGGCAACCAGGCCATCCTGCCTGTAATTTACAATTTGATGTGGTGCCAAACCAGCGCTAACCAATTGCCAGATGCTCTCTGTATTGCCGGCTGTAACAATAAGTTTTTCATACCCTTGCGCCAAAAACATTTTCACAAGCGCTAATCCAACGCTTCCGGCTGCGCCGGTTATAAAAATGCTGTCTTCTTTTTTTACGGGTAATCTGTTCAATACCTGTAGTGCGGTAAGGTATCCCTGTGATACAGCAGCGGCTTCGTCAAACGTTAAGTGAGCAGGTATTAACGCCACAATATCTTCAGGTACACTGATGTATTGGGCATAAGTTCCGTTAGAACCCATACTGCCGGATGCTGCAAAAACGCTGTCGCCCGCTTTAAATAATGTAACCGATTTACCTGTTTTTACAACAACGCCCGAGAACTCGCGTCCTAATATATGGGAGTGCATCCGTTTCCGTTCCGTTTTGCCCTGCCGCATCTGGTAGTCAATCGGGTTAAAGCCCGCCGCCTTTATCTGCACCAAAATATCATTATCTCCTATGGCTGGTATGGGCACGTTTTCATCCAGCACAAAATTAGTTGTAGGGCCAAAATCTGTTAATAGTATAGCTTTCATACGTTATAGTATCAGCTCAAAATTAGCACCGGGTAGCTTATTTTTCAGCATTGGTTAACCCGGAGTAACCGGTTACCTCGGGTTAACCATCAACAAAGCCATAATAACTATTAAAACGCTACTTGCGCCAAAACACTGCTGTAAACAAAAGCTCCCATATTAGCCAGTTGCAACAGCGCTGATCGCCGCACCTCGTCAGCAGAGATGTCACCGAGAACTTCGTGGGTGATGGCGCAAGAGGCCGTTCCGTTAATATCCAGGTAAACGGCAAAACCAGCCATTATAGCTTCCCGGCTTGTTGTTGAAACGCAGCCGTGTGTATAAAAACCTGTTATCTCCACCTCATCTGCCCCTATCTGCTGCAACCAGGAACCAATCTCTGTACCTGTAAATGCGCCGTAAACATCTTTTATAAATTCCACTTCCCTTTCAGACCCAGCTTGCGGACCTAAGCTGCCTACAAATTGAGCACCCCATGTACCCGGCACAAAGGCCGCCGATTCGTTCGGTTTGTTAAAATGCCTTATCCAGGCTATAAAGCCCCGCTCCTTGCGTACGCGGTTAACCTTTTTTTCAATAGTTTCAATGGTTGCCAGATGATCGGGTACTGGTCTTTTTCCGTTTGCCGAAAATTCATTTTGAGCGTCGATTACGATTAATACTTTCATAATTTTTGATGTGATTAATAGCTCGAAATTAACGCTGGTTATTTTCTCAGCCAACCTGTTTCTTGCTGATTTTGCAGAAGTCTGGAGTTTGTCAGCCGATAATCTCGCGGGTAGCCATTTCCCATGCAATCAGCGCCTGTTTACGCACTTTGCCATAGCTAAAATTGCCCACCTCGCCGCTCTTGCAAATAATACGATGACAGGGAATCAGGTAAGATATCGGATTTTTACCGGCCGCAGAAGCCACTGCACGTACGCTGCCCGTATGCCCTATAGTCGCAGAAATTTGTTCGTACGATCTGACGTTGCCAAAGGGAATGCTCACCAAAGCCTGCCACACTTTAATTTGGAATTCGGTTCCCTGCACCAGTAAGTTTAATTTCTGGTGATTTGTTGCTTCGGGCTTAAATATCTTTTGAATATAGGTTTGGGTGAGATCGGGTCGATGCACCAAAGAGGCAAACTGCCATTTTTGCGAAAAATTGGTAAACTCATTACGTTGCGCATCTTCATCAATAAAGTGAAAATCACAAACGCCTCTTTCCGTAACGGCAATAAAGCACATACCAAACGGCGTGGCATGATAGCCATAAAAGATCTCCAATCCCACACCCGAAGACTTAAATTGCTGCGGACTAACACCTTCTATATTCACAAACAAATCATACACCCGCGACTGGCTGGAGAGTCCGGCTATATCTGCTGCTTCAATAACATTTTGTGTGGCATAGATCTGTTTTTTCAGGTGTTCGAGTGTTAGGTACTGGATAAATTTCTTCGGTGTTAAGCCAACCCAATCTAAAAACATCCGCTGAAAATGAAAAGGACTTACGTTGATCTTTTCGGCAATCTCGCCCAAATCCGGTTGTGCCCTAAAGTTGGCTGTCAGGTAACCTATAGCCTTCTCAATTCTGTAATAATTTACCGTTAAGTCTTTAGACATAGCCTTCAATTTAAACACTTGTGCCGGGTATCGCTCTTGAGCAAAAATCGCATTAAACCTATACGTTTGCAACCTGATTCTTGCGGAACTGATTGTTCATCAGTTAAACTTAAACACGGCCAACAGTATTACCACAAATAGCATGCAAAGTTGAATAAAACAAAACTTGATCATATTTCTTATGGCCTCTCCTGTTTCCGGTGCGTCTACTGCCAGGTTTTGTTTAAGTTTTTCTTCATTTTTTCTGCCCATCAGAAAACCATTAGCAGCAAGCGCCACTATCAGTGTCAGCTTAATTTTAAACCATAACTGGTGTCCAAAGGCATTATGTGTTATAATTACAAAAGCGATTCCCGAAAGTATCAGCAATACCGCCCCTATAATTAATAGCACAGGAAGTTTTGACAGCATAGCAATTTGATTAATTGCCGCGTTTTTATCTGTTTTATAACTTTTAAAAATAGTTCGATAGGCTACAAACTCAACTATATCGGTTCCAACAATAAGGACTAAGCCGCTAAGATGCATCAGCAGTGCGATCTGAAAAAACAGGTAAGAATTCATAAAAAATGGATTAGGATTTAAATAATAAAAAGCTGGTTATGGCCATGTAGACTACCGTTAGTCCATGAATAAGTAAATGAGCGATATCAGCCGGCCCGTTTGTGGAAAGCACGATGAGAAAGTCAGTAGCCGGGACAATTATGGCGGAGGTAAATACCCAGGCCGTAGCACTCCGCATACGGAGAAGTAATAAAGGCAGTAATGCTATTCCTGAAAAAATATCGCGGATACCTTTTATTCGCCCAAATGGCAGATCATAAGCGTTGGAGAAAGGGATACCGAAGTCCGAAGCGCCGGCATTGGGATTGATAATAAAACGGGCGCCGACAAATATGATGCCCAGCGCGATGAGCAGGGTCATCCAAAAGGATACTGACCGGATGCCCCATTGTTGTGTTTGATGTTTGGTTTTCATATGCTGTTATTTTTAACAGCACAAAATTCAACAACGGAAATTTTCCGTTCATGCACCCAGGTTAATTAATGCCTTGCCGCATTCGTTTAAGAATACGACTTGACAACCTATTATTTAGAATGTATCAGATTGATTTTTAAACTTCATCATGAATATAGGCAGCAACTGGAGCTTCCGCCAATAAACGCTTGCTTTTTTTATGCCTGTTAAAAATCAGGAACATAATGACGCCCGACAACAAAATTAATATAAAATAGCTATAGCTCAGGTTGCGCTCGTCCTTAGCCGGCACAAAATTTACGATACCGTAACTTAAAAAGGAAACAATAACATAAACAACACCACCCGAAAGCCCGCTGGCGATGCCCGCATTTTTAGGGAACTGGCTTAAGCTATAGGTAAAATAGTTGTTGTAAGTAAAGCCCGCGCCCACGTGAATAACAAATGCAAAAAACACCAGCGTATACAAGTTTGATAAAAAGCTTACACTGGCAATCATTGCCACCACAAACAGCATTTGCAGCGCCACATTTGCTGCCATTTTGGTATAAAAAGGTTTATTTATAATTCCTTTGCTAATAAAGCCGCCAACCATCCAGGCAAAACCTAAAATAAGGGAGCAATAGCCCGCTATTACGGGTGTTAAATGCAATTGATGCTCCACAATAAAGGGACCTGTCATGTTGTAAACCATCACCATACAATAGGCAAATCCTAACATCAACAGACCCAACGTAAAACTAAGGGTTGATATCATTGACCAATATATACCTGCTATTTTTTTTAGGTGGAACTCTGCGCGATGTTTGAGTGTTTCGCCACTGTAGATCAATTCCAAAACGCCCAAAACGGCAGCCAGTATGGCTAAAAAGTAAAAATTAGCCTGCCAGCCGAACATGCTTTGTAAATAACCGCCAATAAACGGTGCAACAATAGGCCCCGACGACCAGATAATAGTAAACATACTTAAATAGCGCTTCAACCTATCGCCCTCAAACTTATCTACAAAATAAGCGCGCTTACTAACTACTATAATTGCCACGGTAATACCATGTATAATCCGCATCAGGTAAATCACATAAATATTATGGGTTATGGCAATAACCAGGCACGAAAGCGTAAAAACACCAATTGATATTATGCTTAAACGGTAGCGGCCAAAGCTGTCCAGTATCCCGCCAATAAATAGCTGCGAAATGCCATAGCTAATCAAAAACACACTCAGTGTCATTTGTACCTGTATGCTGCTTGCCCCCAGTTCGCTTCCCATGCTTGGCAATGATGGTATATAAACATCCGTTGCAAAACCGGATAGCGGTAGTAACGCGAAGGCCAGCCAGGTGGCAATTCGCTCGTTTTTCTCGTTTTTCAATATTTAGTAATGAGCCGCAAAAATACATGCTGCAATGTAAATGGCAGGTAATTTTAACGGTGTTACAACAGCCATTGGTGGATTTTTGAATTAAAAATCTATTTCCTGCTCTTTAGGCATAAATGTATATCATGAAAAAATTTATTTTAATGGGCCTGCCTTGTGTGGCATTTCTATTGAGTTATGGTGTCATCCATTTTAACCAATCCTGTTAACAGCCGCCCGCATGTTACCGGTATCGGCAGCATTTTTTTTAAGCCCAAAGACCCCGCAGCGCTGAAAGTCTGGTACGGCAAGAAGCTCGGTATCCGCATCGATAGATTCGGTTCAAATGTTGAATGGCATCAGGGTATTGATAGCGCCAAAAAAGGGTTTGCCATTTGGGCGCCTTTTTAAGAAACCATCAAGTACTTTGAACCATCTGAAAAGCAATTTATGATTGACTACCGCATGGAAGGATTGGATCAGCTTTTAGCTAATAGGAAAGCGGTGGATATTCTACCAGTCGACAGCGTCCCAAAAACGAGCTGCAGTAATTTTGTACACCTGATGGGCTCTATGGCAACAAGATTGAATTGTGGGAGTCCAATGATGTGGAGTTTGCTAAAATGGATAACATAATAAATAAATAGCGTGCATATTCGTGTTTTTTACTACGAACTTGGTGTTCCAGTCAATTGTTTTGCGATTGCTATTTTCGCGTCAACCAATTTCTCTAATGTAAGGGGATCGCGTTCATCTGCTTTTTGCGCATCTTCAATACTTTTCAAGATCGCTAATGAAGTGCCCACTGTACTGGTTTTTTGCAAAGAGTTAGTGTAGTCAATTGCTTGTTTTAGTGTGGAGTTATAAATGGCTAGAAAAGTCCCGCCAATGAGGTTAATAATCACCCCCGAAGCTGTCGAAATGATAGCGATCAGCGAGGTGCCGTTATTCGAATCTTTTGGACCTTTGGCAATTGCGTTTAATGAAATAGCCGAATGGATTCCATAAAATATGATAGCAAATCCTATTCCCATTACGATTACACTTAAACGAAAGGTCCAATTATTCTGATCCAGATTTCGCTGGTGATAAGTATCCAGTGTGGTTTGGGCTGTAACCCAACTTTCGGTTATATCGGAAGATGTTTTGATCGCCGTCTGATAACGCATTTCTCGGTCGAAATGTTGTCGCTGTTGTATGGCATTAAAATAGGTTAAACTAATAACCATCGAGAAGATAACAAACAAGAAGATACAGCAATATTTTGCAACATCTTCTATTTCATTTCCGGTATCTGTGTTGCTAATAAATTGACTAAGGTCATACTTGTAAAAATTATAGCCAAACCGTTTATAATAATAGGAGTTAATTCCGTCAAGTCTTCGAAAATCTGTGTTTAGTTCTCTTGTTAAGCCACTGACCAGAGTGTCAACTTCGATAGCATTAAAATTATTATATAAAGAGTCACTGACTGGGCTAATATTAACAAACAAGTCAAGATTGACCGGCACTTCAAATTTAGGGTTGACTGCATTATACATGCGACGTTTTAGTATGCCGTAGTCAATGGATGTTAACGGGCTTTTTTGTGCATTAAGAACCGTCTTTGTAGTAGTTAAAAAATCTATGGCTCTCCCCTTGTCAAAGTTATGTACTGGTGTGAAAATTATGGAGAGTATGTAAATAAAAAAACTGATCAATAGTGCGCCGCCAAATATCCACAGAAGCTTTGCGATAAACTTGGGCATTTGATAACCAAATATCGTATTGAATGACGTTTGAGAAGAACCATCCAAGCTAAGATCCGATAGTGGAATAGAGTTATTAATTTGTGTATCCGCCATGTGAGTATCGATAAATTGGTTTAAGTTCCGCAATACAATGAAAAAACTAGATTTTTTCGACTGCAACAATTTAAAAATAAGTATTTTATTTGAAATTATAAATTAGAGTTTCGAGATATGAGCCAATGTTCTCTTGTCATCATTAAATTCTAAATAGCGAATAGACTACTTAAAACAAAATAGCTAATGGGGGCAAAACAAATTTCTCTAGATAATACGACGAAAAATCCCTGGATAAATATTCCTGCAGAAGAATATGAAAAACATATGTTCGATGCTGGGCAGCTCCAACTGCTTAACTTCACCTTAAAACATTATCTAAACTTATATCATCCTAAAAATATCATTGTTCTTGGCGCCACAACCGGAAATGGGTTCGAAAATATTAAGCACAAAACAGATAGCATAACGGCAATAGATATCAATAACGATTATTTGACCGAACTAAAAAACAGGTTCGCCAATTTAACACAGCTAAGTATTATTTGTGGGGATATTCAGGGTTTACAATTAAATAACCTCTCCTCCGATTTCATTTACGCGGCACTGATTTTTGAATATGTCGACTTAAACAAAACCATCGGCAACATAAAAAATTGGCTTAAAATCGGAGGCAGATTAGTGACGGTTTTACAGCTGCCCAATAAAAACATCGCTGCTGTTTCGCCAACACGGTTTAAAAGCCTGGAGCAATTGGGTAAAATAATGAAACTGGTAGACATCACTTATTTTGAAGAAGTGATGAGAGAAAATAATTTCAAGAAACAGGAGGCTGAAACTATTACACTGCCAAGCAGTAAGCAATTTTATGTCGTTGTACACTCCAAATAATAAATCGTCTTAAAAATATATACTCACATAAAACCCTTTAATAAATGAACCGCTATCATTTCTTTTCGCTGGTTAATAAAAACCCAAACACAAGGATAAAATTAATTGCCCTCACGTTATTAGTAATTATATTATTACCGGCAGCAAACCTTTGCGCACAAGGATCAATCGTAAGCAAACAGGCTGATACAATTTTTGTTGGCTCGCCGCTCTCCAATGCTAAATTGATAAGTAACCTGCATACCAGGTTTTCATTGCTGATATATGCCAGCAATACCTACAAAAGCATTAAATTCTTAAATCGTGAAGTTACGGTGAGCGGCAATCAAATAAGGGTAGTGCAAAAACTATATAACGGAACTGATGCCAACATCGACAGCGTTATTGTAAACAGTAAAACACTGATGCCAATAGAAAGTCATTCAGATATCAACACCGCAATTGATAGTTTTAGCTATAAAAATAACAAAGTCAGCGGCACAACTTTGGTTAAAGCTCCAAAGAAGAAAGACACATTAATTAAAATTGATACTTCATTTTCAAAGCCCCTGTTTAACGGTTTAATTTATATGGAAACCTACCAGGCTTTATCCTATCAAAAAAACCAACCCTTTTATTTGGCCGAATACGTACCCGGGCACAATACAAAATTTACGAGGATTGAGTACATCAAAGACGAAGACGTGTCCATTTCGGGCGTAACAATAGCAGCAAAAGTATTGGAAATGAAAATCGGAAAAATAACGCTCTACTGCTGGCTGAATGCAAAAAACCAGGAGCTGCTTAAAATTGAAGGCAAATTTCCGGGATTTAACTATTATATGCTCCGAATGCTATAAAACTTCTTAGCTACTAAGCAGACTTACGAAGTTTTAAAAACTTCGTAAGTCTGTTTGATAAGCGAATGAAAGCGTGTAATTCTCAGCTTCTATTGACTTTTAATGGAATAAGGTTGAAGCTTCGCCGGATACATGAGATCTGTGGAGGGTTCCCCAGCCATGCAGCGCATCACATATGGGCACCAGTTGCCGGCCGATATCTGTCAAAGTATATTCTACTCTTGGAGGCACTTCTGCGTATACCTGCCGGGCAATTAAACCATCTGCCTCCAATTCGCGCAGTTGTAATGTCAACATACGCTCAGTGATATTTACGATTTTTTTCTTCAGTTCTCCATATCGCATGGTGCCGGCATTCAACTGCATTAAGATCAACAACTTCCATCTGCCACCCATTAGCTGCACAGCATATGTCAAATTACAGTCAGTTAAGAACTTACGATTGAGGCTATTTGTTGAGTTTTCTTTGATTTTTGCCATTACATACATTTTTGTAGGTATCATACATTGGGTTGGTAACATAGCAAAGTTAATGTACATACCCTAAACTTGCATAAAAAAATAAAATTATGTCTACTCAAGCAAAAGAAGTACAAGGTATACGTTTCCACCAGGCAGGTGGCCCTGAAGTATTAAAATTAGAACAAGTAAATGTACCTGCACCGGGTCCTTATGAAGTGCGCCTAAAGGTAAAAGCAATAGGTCTTAACCGCGTTGACTCCATGTTTCGGAGCGGTTATTATTCAGAACAGCCTATCTTCCCCTCAATGCTGGGTTTCGAAGCTTCCGGCATTATAGAATCTGTTGGAGCGGAAGTGAAAGATTTTGTTCCGGGAGATTTGGTAAGCGTAATACCGGCCTTCTCCAATCATCAATACGGCACCTATGGTGAATTAATATTACTACCGGCTTATGCTATTCAAAAGAACCCCTCAAATTTAAGCTTTGATCAGGCAGCTGCACTTTGGACAAGCTATATTGCAGCCTATGGCATGTTGGTCGACAGTGCCAATATACAGCCCGGCCAATCGGTATTATTCAATGCAGCTTCGAGCAACACAGGTCTCGCTATTGCTCAAATGGTTAATTATTTAGGTGGTGTTTCCATTGCCTTAACCAGCTCGGCATCAAAAAAACAAGCGATATTGGATTCGGGCGCGCAACATGTCGTCCTAACAGGAGAAGAGGATATTGCAAAAGAAGTATTGAATATAACCGGAGGTAAAGGTGCAGACATTATTCTTGATGCCGTTGGCGGGAAATATTTCGAACATCTTATAGCTGCGGCAGCCGACCGAGCGCAAGTATTCTCTTATGGCGCTTTAAGCTTTGAACTGGCGGTATGGCCAGCCGTTCCGGTTTTATTAAAAATGCTTTCAATTAAAGGGTACAACATGGGTGATTTACTTATGAATGATACTAAACAAAAAGCTGCTATTGCTTTTGTGAGAGCCGGTGTAGAAAGCGGAAAGCTTTTGCCTGTAGTTGGCCCCAAATTCCCATTAAATGATGTTGTTAACGCGCACCGCAGCCTGGAAGCTAACCAGCACACAGGAAAAATCATTCTTACCGTTCAATAGCAATCTATTATAGAGGGCGTGATAAACTGCGCAGACTAATTAGTGTGCAGTCCGGATTATCACCACCCAATCCCAAACAAAAACGCCTCTCATGAAAATGAGAGGCATTTCAGGTAATCATCTATAAGTATAAATTACGAATCAATTTAAAATTCTTGTAGATGAAAGGATTTATTTATCCGTGGCGCGTTTCAATGTAGTATGTGTTGATCGGGTGCCAACCCGCAGGCTTATGGAATCGCCATCCGCATAATATCTGCCTTTGTTTTTAATCTTCATGGTATTGATATTTGCAGTGAACCACAAGCTGTCGCCTTTTATTACGCCATCAGAAATATCGAAGCTCCCAATCGACGAGGTTACCATACCCGTAAGCATCGTGCCATCAGTTTTAAAAGTATAAGTAATTGGGAATTCATTGCCATCCGGCCCTTTTAGCATGGCAGACCATTTGCCATCCATGCCGGCAAAATATGCGAATACCACACCAAAGGAAAGGAACAAAGCTACTGTTGTAAATATCTTTCTTTTCATTTTATAGGAGATTAAATGATTTATTAAAAGTAAACATTAATTCTAAAGATATATACACTTGAGGCTGCCGGTATTGGAGCGGTACTTCCGATGCAGCGTTGGATCTCCATTAATCACATATCCATAAAAATAAAAACGACTCTGTCCTCCTTAGCGTTATCAACCAAAAGCAAACTCGGGTCGTTTGGCATAAGCTCAAAAAGGCTTACGAAGTTTTAAAAACTTCGTAAGTCTGATAAGCTATTGTAAATTTTGTTTATTTTTGAATATGCAAACACTCGAAATACAAGTGCCAGACAATAAAACCCGTTTGGTTAAAGAGTTTTTAAAAGAGTTAGGCGTAACTGTTAAGGTAAAAAAGGAGCATAATATTCCTAATGCCGATACAATTGCAGCAATGCAGGAATTAAAGGCCGGTAAAGGCCAGAAATATAAAAATGTTGAAGATCTTTTCAACAGCATCTGATTCTGACAATGTTTGAAATAGTTGCTTCAACCAAATTCCTCAAGGATCTCAAATTACTTAAAAAACGCTCCGGCAAGGATTTCCAATTACTGCAGCAATTAATTACCGTTCTCGCTGAAAAAGGCCACAAAGGAATCGATAAAAAACACAAACCCCACAAGCTCGCCGATGATTATAAAGTATACTGGGAGTGCCATGTAAAACCGGACCTATTACTGATTTGGGATGAAAACGAACAAATAAATTTACTGGAACTGGTAAGGACAGGGACGCATTCTGATCTGTTTTAAGTTACTTCTATTCTTCTTGATTTTACCACAAAAAGCAAACTCGGTTTGTTTGGCGTAAACTCAAAAAAGACTTACGAAGTTTTAAAAACTTCGTAAGTCTGAAGTCTGATAAGCGGGCTATTTCTTTTCACCTTTGAGTTCTGCCAGCATCTTTTTGCCATTATCGTTTTGCGGATTGAGCTCCAGCGATTTTTGATAATATTTTATGGCTGAATCTTTATCGCCTTTATCCATCAATGCTTCGGCATAACTATCCCATACATTCCACGAAGCAGGAAAATCATCGGTATTTTGTTTAAACACCGCCAGGGCATCATCCAGTTTCTTCAACCGGATGAGGGAATAGCCTACACCATTCATGTCCTGTTCCCCTATTCTTTGTGTGGTATCCTTTTCCCGTTTGTTCCTGTACGTATCCAACGATTTTGCTGCACCGTCGGCGATGATGGACTTAAGTAATTGCCTTGAAGATGAGTTGAATCTTTCATAACCCAGGTTATCTAGCGAAGGGTGATAGCCACCCACAGCATCAGCTAGTATTTCCCGGGCAATGCTCAGGCCATTTGAACCATCAGCAAAATAGACTACCGCATCTTTGCCTGAAACTGAAGCCATGTAAAATGCTTTTGCATCGCCGTTATCACCCCAATGCCAAAACCAGGTGCCGTCTGGCATAGTCTCTAGTCCTACGCCAAGTCCCCAGGCCAATTCTGGGTGTTTTTTGGTGACACGGATGCCCGGGGTCAGCATTTTATCGCGGGTGCTTTTTTTAAGGCCGTTTCCGTTCAGTACGGCTATAATAAATTTGGCATAATCAGCTGCATTGGTTGTTAGACTGGCTGCGGCATTCCCGTCTTCATTAATGGCATCAAGACCTCCGTTTATCTTTTCGCTTCTTCCGGTCAGGTTTCCTAAATCATCATGACGATAAGCTTTTAAACTGTCAAACCGTGCCAGCCACGAATAACTGCTGGAACTCATGTCCAAAGGTTTGAGCACAGTTTGCTGCATAAAATCCTCCAGCGACATGCCGGTGATCTTTTCAACCACTTTAGACAGATAAACAATACCCTCACCCGAATAACTCCATTTTTCGCCGGGGTTAAAATGTATCTGCAATATTTTACTATGGTCATTTTCGCGCCAGTTGGGGAACCCCGAGCTATGCGTAAGCACATGCCTGGCTGTGATGAGGTTTATCCGCTCATCAGGAACACCATAATTATTCCCCAGGTATTTGGTCAGCGGCACATCCAGGTCAAGCTTACCCTCATCAACCAGTTTGAGTACGCCATAAGCAAAAACACATTTACTGAGCGATGCCGCCTCAAAAACAGTTTGCTGATTGACCGGTTTGTGCGTATCAGCATTCGTTACGCCAAAAGACCCCGTCCAAACCAGTTTGCCATTGCGTATCAATGCCACAGACATACCGGGAATATCTGCTTTCTGCATTAAATCAGGAACATCTTTTTGTAGCTTTTCAATTGACTCTTTTGTAGTCAGTTTTGCCTGCGAACTGGCATTCAGGCCAATCAATATTAACGAAGCAAACAACAATGCGGGTAATTTTATTTTCATGAGATTGGAGTAAGTTTATTAAGTAATCTTTCTATGTCAAATCCCATACCATTAAGACAACATATTGATAATTAACAATTTGAGCTCAATATTCAAGAAAACATCGTTCGTTAGCGAACATTACTGTATCGAAAGCAACCGCTGTCCGATTTCTATGATTTCAGGCAACTATGCCTGTGATCTTCAAATTATGTTATCAATAAAAAATCCATTAATTTATTGAAAAACAATTTGTTATCAAATTAAAACCTGCTAAACCAAACAAATTGCATACTTTCAAGTTTTTGGATGAGTTATGCAATTACAGGACAATGAGCAATTAAAAACTATAGTAGATAGTGCACCTATCGGCATTTGCATTCTCGATGCAAATACCTTTGTGGCTGAGTTGCTGAATGATAAATTTCTGGAAATTGCCGGCAAACCAAAAGAGGCAATTATTGGCAAGTGGTATTGGGAGCCTTTTGCCGAAGCACAACAGTATTATGAAGCAGCGCTTAAAAGCGTTGCCGAAACTGGTGAAGCGTATTACGCCGATGAAGTTGAATTGATGCTGATAAGGCATCGTCGCGAGGAGATAATTTTCGTCACCTTTGTTTACGCCCCGGTAACCGATAAGCATGGTAAGGTTAATAAAGTAGCCGTTTGGGTTTTAGAAAACACCAAACAGGTAACCAGGCGCCAAAAGACAGAAGCAGCCAGGGCTGCTATACAACAAGAGCGGGACAGGTTAAATGCCTTTTTTATGCAAGCGCCAGCTGGTATCTGTATCCTCGACGGTCCCGAGCTGGTTTATGAGTTGGTCAATCCGGGTTACCAGGAAATATTAGCCGGTCGGAATTTATTAGGTCGGCCATTGTTCGAAGCATTGCCGGAATTGGTTGGCACCCCGCTGCAACAGACCATATTGAACGTTTACCACACAGGCGAGCCCTACAGGATCGACGATTTTTTGATACCGATGGCGGAACTGGAAGGCGGTGAGACAACAGACCGTTATTTTAGTTTTAATTACCAGCCTCGCCGCAACGAAGAAAACAAGGTAGATGGCATAATGGTATTTGTTTTCGAAGTGACAGGGGTCATCAAGGTTCAGCAGGAATTGCGAGAAGCGCGGGAACTGGCCGAGCAGCAAAAAAGAGTTTACGAAACTATTACCTCCGGGACACCTGACTTGATGTATGTATTCGGATTGGATTACCGGTTTACTTATGCGAACAGTGCCTTGCTATCTATGTGGGGTAAGTCCTGGGAAAATGCCATCGGGAAAAGCCTGCTAGAAAATGGTTATGAACCCTGGCACGCCGAAATGCATGAACGTGAGATAGACCAGATCATAGCGACCGGGCAATCTATTCGTGGTGAAGTTGCTTTCCCGCACGCTACTTGGGGCAAGCGTATTTATGATTATATTTTTATACCCGTAATTAACGGACAAGGCGAAGTGGAGGCTGTTGTCGGCACAACGCGGGATGTTACCGAACGTAAACAATGGGAGGTGCGGCAGGAAGAATATACCCAGGAACTGCAAACAATTAACGAAGAGATGGCCACTGCTAATGAGGAACTCGGCACAACTAATGAAGAGTTAACCGCCATGCACGATCATCTGGAAGAGGTTAACAAAGAGTTGGCGATCAATTCCTCGCGATTGCATATGGCTATCGAATCAACCCGCTTAGGCACCTGGGAGTATGAACCAAAAACGGGAGATCTTTATTGGTCGAAAGAATGCCGCGATATCTATGGTGTTGCTGCTGATACGGCAATCACTTTTGACGCGTTTTTGGAACATATTCACCCGGATGACAGAACCTGGGTTCAAAAGGACATACAAAAGGCTTTGGACCCTCAAGGTGATGGTCATTATGAATTAATTTTCAGGATCGTTCGTTTCAATAACCAGGAAATCCGTTGGATTAAAACTCACGGTACGGTTTCTTTCGAGCAAGAACAGGCTTCCCGTTTTATCGGAACGGTGCTTGATATCACCGAAATAAAAACGGCAGAAGAAGAAAGCGCCAAGCTTGCTGCCATCATTCAATCGTCGGATGATGCCATTATCAGTAAAACATTCGATAGTGTGATTACCAGCTGGAATGACTCTGCCGAGCGTATTTTCGGCTATCCGGCGGAGGAAATGATAGGAGAAAGTATTTATAAATTGATACCAGAAGACAGGTACAACGAAGAACCGGAAATACTTGCCCGCTTGAGGTTAGGCGAGCGGGTACAGCATTTTGAAACTAAACGATTAACAAAAGATGGCAACCTTATCGATGTTTCACTTACGATATCACCTGTAAAAGATCCGCAAGGGAATATTATAGGCCTTTCGAAGATTGCGCGGGATATTACAGAAAGGAAACTTGATGAAACCCGGAAAAGTGATTTTATCGGCATGGTAAGTCATGAGCTCAAAACGCCGCTCACCTCGCTTACAGCAATTGTGCAGCTGGCTAACTCCAAGTTAAAAAATAATGATACCCATTTTCTCGGCATTGCCCTGCAAAAAGCCGGCCAGCAGGCCAAACGGATGAATGACATGATCAACGGCTTCCTCAATATTTCCCGGCTGGAATCAGGCAAGATCTATATCGAAAAACAACAGTTCGATATTGAAGCGCTGATTTCCGAAGTGATTGATGAGACCAGTTTGACAGCTGACATGTATGCGATACGCTTTGAAAAGCGTCAGAGTGTGCTGATTAATGCAGACCGCGAGAAAATCAGATCAGTTATTTCTAATTATATCAGTAATGCCATCAAATATTCTTCAAATGAGAAACCAATATCGGTTAATTGTATCGTGAGCAAGGGACAGGTAATTGTCAGTGTTAAAGATGAAGGTATGGGCATCAATACCGATGATCTGGCTAAAATATTCGACCGCTATTACCGGGTAGAAACCAATGACACACGGCACATCTCAGGTTTTGGCATCGGGCTATACCTTAGTTCAGAGATCATTGAGCGCCACAACGGCAGGGTTTGGGCCGAAAGCAAACCCGGCGCAGGCTCTACATTTTATTTTAGTTTGCCGGTGGAGGGTGCTTAAAATGGTGTTGTCACCAACAAAAAAAATATTATAAAAACGCCCCTCAATTTCTTGAGAGGCGAAAAAAATGGTGCTTAATCGTGCAAATATCATCCCTGCAATAATCCAATGGAATTATTTATGAAGTGATTTACTCCGTAAATAATTTAATAAATCTTTTGGCCTGTCTGTTTGTATCATGGTTGCACCGCGGGCAATAAGCCAGTCCCAACTGTCTTTTTTATCATTCTCTTCAACAGCTCTATCGTCATCATGACCACCGTTTAACCATGGCCATAAAGCATTGATCCATATTTTTGAATGATTTTCCCTGATAAAGCCGGCATTCTCAATAATCTTAGAGGTATCCGTCGGAAAGTTCAGCTCAAACGCCACCGGTTTAATCTCGTGCTGATATTCATCAATGACAGTACGTGCAGCTGGTTTATCAATATTAACAACCGGCATAAAGGTAATACTATCCAATAACGCCCCGTATTTTGCCCTTACTTCCTGGTAAGGCACGGTTGTTTTAAATATAGCTTGCTGCAGTGTTCCTGTTTTTTTAAGTACGGCATAGGCTTCACGATAATATGGATAGCTCTTATCCAGGTTTACCAATATTTTCCCCTTAGCCAATTCCATTAATTCCTCAAGAGTTGGTATAGTATGTTTTGTTACTACCCCTAATCCGTTCCTCAGGTGAAATTTCTTTAGTTCGGCAAGCGTATAGTCAGATGGTTTTCCTTTTCCGTCAGTTGTGCGGTCTATTGTTTCGTCGTGCATAACGATTACAACACCATCTTTGGTTTCATTCAGGTCGGTTTCTACAACATCTACTCCCATTTCAATAGCCAGTTTGTAAGCCTGAAGAGAGTTCTCCGGAGCGTTTCGCCAATCACCGCGATGGGCTACAACCATTACATGCTTATCATTTGGATTATGTAATTGTTTGATGAGTTGATCAGCCTGGCCAAAAGCTGTTAGCCTGAAAGATACTAGAAAGCCGATAGTAAAGATTTTAGTTAAATGTTTCATATATTCATTTTCAAAAGAATTGGAGCGTTGTTCACGCTCCAATTCTATATTAATATCCTGGATTTTGGGTAAAACCTGTTTTGTTTGTTGAAATATTCAGCTCAGTTTGTGGGATAGGATACAAATACTGGTAAGCTTGAATCGTAATTGGCGTTAATCCCGAATTTTGTAAGGCAGCAATGGCTGTATTCGTCCTTATCAAATCAAACCAACGGTGAAGTTCCAGCGGCAACTCCAGCCTGCGCTCCTGTAATACTGTAGTCCTAAAAGTTCCCTGATCAGGTATTGTACTTGCGGTAAAAGGCGTTGCACCTGCCCTTGTCCTTACGGCATTCAGGTAGGTAAAAGCATCGCTTGAATAACCTGTTTCGTTTTCTGCCTCAGCATACATCAATAACACGTCGGCATATCTTATCACAATAAAATCATTTCCCAGGGTTTTATTGTTTGGATCAAATGTATCGTAATATTTTTTGACCGGTTTATCATTGGCATCCAGGGTAACAGTATTCAATAAATCGCGCCTGGCATCATTTGTTCCGTAAGCACTCAGCAATTTGGGGTCTAACCCAGGTTGATTGAAGTAAGCATTCAAGCCATGACCCTGGTTCGCTATGGTTTTATTATAGCGTACAGCAAAAATAATCTCTGCATTCATTTTATTGTTTACATCAAAAACCGAAGCAACATTCGGCAATAATGTATAACCATAGGGATTACCGGGTGCAATCAGGTCATGCAATATAGTTACAGCCTGTGAGTATTTCCCTTCGGTGAGATAAACCTTTCCTAATAACGCTTTCGCAGCACCCTGTGTGGCCCGGCCCAAATCAGCGGAGTTGGTGTAAGTTGCAGGTAACGAGGCAACAGCCGCAGTAAGGTCACTTTCAATTGCCGCATATACGGCAGGAGTAGCGCTCCTGCTTAGCGCCGCAGCATCATCGGCCGAAATGGGAGCCAAAACTAATGGTGCTGCACCCCACAATCGTACGATGTTAAAATAATGCAATGCCCTTAAAAATTTGAGCTCACCTGTATATTGTGTTTTCAACGCCGGGTCACTAACCACATCGATATGCGAAAGGGTAATATTGCATCTTGAAATCCCGTTATAAATATTCCCCCATGTACTTTGAATATCCGTATTATCAGCCTTTGCCAGAAACTGGTCAATATCGTACTCGGTACCGGCATTTGCCCCGGGGTTTAAATCCTGCACATTATCTCCCCTGGCCTCCATCATGGTGACAAATGTGCCGTAATACATGCCCTGCAAGGATGCATACGCGGCATTTACCGCATTGGTAATATCGGCCGTAGTTTTATAAAAGGCCACATCGGTAGCTTCCGATTGTGGCACCAGGGTTAAAAAGCTTTTTTTGCAGGAGAAAAGCGCAATGCAGCATACCCCTATCGTTAATATTATTCTTTTCATTGTTGATTCTCTAAAAATTAAAACTTAAGGTTTACGCCAATCAGGTAGGTTTTGGAAACAGGATAACTACCATAATCTACTCCAGGAGTTAATGGGTTACTATCTACACTTACCTCAGGGTTATAGCCGTTGTACTTGGTAAAAGTGAATGGATTTTCTGCAGTTACATATAACCGGGCATTGGCAAACCCAATTGATTTAGCCATTCTTTGCGGCAAGGTGGCACCAAAAGTAAGGTCCCTGATCCTGAAATACGATCCCGAAGACAAATGGTAGGTAGAGATTTGCGCATTTAAACCCGTTTCGCTCCTGTCAGCAATAGCCACTTTTCCATTTCCCGGATCTGCGGGCGAATAATAACGATTTAAGGCATCTGTGGTATTATTGGCGTAACTTTCAGTAGAGTTGTAGTGGCGCTGTGCAATATTGGCAATCGTACTGCCGTAAACGCCCTGCCCGGCAACGCTTAAATCAAAGATGCCATATTGCAGCTGACTGGAATAACCGTAGGTGAATTTCGGCTGGTAATTACCGGTAATAGTTTTATCATTGCCATCAATAATGCCATCGCCGTTAACATCTTTAAATTTAAAATCTCCAGGTTGAGCGCCAGGAACTTTTGCTTTCGTGGTGTCTACATCCGTTTGACTTTTGTAAACACCCGTTTGAACCAATGTATAATAATTGCCTATAGGTTTGCCAACCTCTGTAATAAAATAAATTACGTTATTGGCTTGAGTGATGATAGACTTTTGTCCGCCCAAACTCAATACCTTATTGCGATTGGCTGCGTAATTGACACTGTTTGTCCACTTCAATTTACCCAGTTGACTGGTGTTAGATAAGGTTACTTCAAGCCCTCTGTTATTTACCTTACCGATATTAACCAACTGTGTTGAATAACCTGTAGACAGGGGAACAGGAACGTTTAGTAAGAGATTACTGGTATTATTGGAGTAAACATCAACAGTAGCATTCAGTACATTTTTAAATAAGCTAATGTCGGTACCTAAATTGACCGCTGAAGTTTTTTCCCATCCCAAATTCGGGTTGCCCTGTGTATTCTGATACAAGCCGGGCTGCAGGGTACCGCTTCCTGACCCTAGGATATAATTAGATGGATATAAGGTAGATAGATAGGCATAGTTCCCAATCTGGAAGTTACCGGTTTGCCCGTAACTTGCCCGCAGTTTTAATTGACTGATGAAAGTTAGATTTTTCATGAAATCTTCGTCGCTTAAAATCCAGCCAGCCGATGCAGAAGGGAAATAGCCATATTTAGTATTTGGGCCGAATCGGGACGATCCATCAGCCCGGATGGCGGCCGACAAAAGGTACCGATCCTTGTAGCTATATTGTAACCTGGCTAATCCCGATAAAAGAGACCATTCATTAATTCCACCGCTATTAGCGAAATTGGTAATGCTGGTTGCGCCGTTAATTGTTTTTACCAGATCATTTGGAAAGCCTGTAGCCGAAATATCCGTTGCGTTAGCCCTCTCCTTTTGCATCGTGTAACCGGCTAAAGCTTGAAGTGAATGATCTCCCCAACGCTTTTTGTAGGTTATGGTACTTTCTGTTACCCAATTGGTAATTTGGTTATCGATATACTCTGCCGTCGGGACAGAAGGTGTTGTCAATGTAAGCGGACTAGGTAAGGTGGACGGATTAAATTCACTTCTGTTAAAATCACTGATATCCGTTCCGAATGAAACCCTGAATTTAAGGTCCTTTATAATTTCATATTCGGCATAAGTATTACTTAAAAGTTTCTTTTCATAAGTAACATCGGTTCTCAACATGGCCTCCGCCACCGGATTTATCCCGTTAGACTGAGAATATTGCCATTTATACTGGTCAAAGTTATAACTGCCGTCGGGGTTTTTCACCGGAAAAAATGGCGACGCTACCAATGCGCCTTCAATAATGTTATTACTACCATTGTTAAAAGCACCTTCTGTATTATCGTAATTAATAGTGGCATAATTATAATTAATACTCGCTCCCAGCTTTAAATGGTTATAATGTGCATCAATATTCAAACGGCCATCATACCTTTTATAACCCGAATTAATTACGATACCATCCTGATCCAGGTAGTTACCGGAAATATAATACTGCACATTATCCGATCCGCCTGTTGCAGAAAGTGTTTGACTTTGAATTGGCGCCTGCTGAAATATAGCATTCTGCCAGTTGGTATTGGTTAAGCCTTTTTCACCATTTAAATAAGGAAATATCTCAGGTGGCAAAAGATATGGGAGGCTGGTATTGGTGGGAGAAGCACCCAGTTTGCTTAAACGTGTGGCATTATTATCTGTAGCGTTGCCGGTTAAACCTAATGCTGCCAGGTCATTAAAGTAAGTATTGTTATGCGCATCGTAAATTAGCTGCGCGTATTCTGTGGCGTTCAGCATCGGTATTTCCTTGGTTACCTTTTGGATACCGTAATAGCTATTCAGGCTGATGGCCGGCTTATCCTTCTTACCGCGTTTGGTGGTGATAATAACTACGCCATTGGAACCCCTTGAACCGTAAATGGCCGCCGCAGAGGCGTCTTTCAATACATCTACACTTTCAATATCGTTCACGTTGATTGCATCCAGCGGATTAACCTTAAAACCGGGACCATTGATATCGTTATCCGACAGGGGAACTCCATCCACCACATATAATGGATCGCTACCGGCTGTTATTGTACCCGTGCCGCGAACTTTGATTGAAATTCCTGCACCCGGTGCACCATCAGGTTGTAAAACCTGTACACCCGCTAATTTACCGGTCATAGCTTTATCTACCCCTGTTGACGGGAAATTATTGATATCGCTGGACTCTAAAGAAGCAACAGCCGTGGATACGTCCTTCCTTGATTGTGTTCCGTAACCAATTACTACAACCTCCTTCATCTCGTTAGCTACCGGTTTAAGGTTTACATTGATTAGCGTTTTACTGTTTACAGGTTGCTCAAGTAATTGATAACCTACAAAAGTGAATACTAACACATCGGTTTCATCAGCACTGATATGATAATTGCCGTTATTATCAGTAGCTGTAGATGCCGTACCACCTTTTATTTTCACAGTAACGCCAGGGAGTGGCAGACCCAATTCATCGCTTACATGGCCCTCAATTTTTATAATGGCCGACATGGAACGGTCAGAAGCGTTTTTCTTCACAGCATCAATCAATATATTATCATTGATCTGCTTGTAAAACAGGTTCCTGGGTAATAACAACTTATTCAGAACCGCGGCAACATTCTGGTTGGTTACCTCAAACGTTTCAACCTGCAGATTATTGATTTTATCACTTGGATAAACAAAATGCAGCGGCGTTAAGTTTTCCAGGCGATGTAATACGCTGGCCAAAGATTCGTGCTTTGCAGAGATGCTGACTTTGAGGGTTCTCAGATCCTGCGCTTTTCCACCTGCAGCCAGCAAAGTAAGGCTGCTGATGCCAGTCAGGAAGATAATAACTGCTGAAATTCTCATGAGTTGCTGAATGTTTTTTTTGATCCGGATAGATCGTGTTTTGCGGTTACCAGGGCAAAACGGTGCCTGTTTCTTTTGTTTTAAAAGAAAATTCATAAATTTGTTAGATTTTAAGTGTTAATTGCTAATGGTTAAAGTCATAAAACCGTTTTGTCTCGACCACAAAGCGGTTTTGCATTTTAAAGGCAGATCAGTAGTCGTTTTTTTCCATAGTGATAATCAAGGGTTGCGTATTCATTTATTTATAGGTTACATCCTGTTCCTAAGAAAGTAACGGTCTTATTTTTTTCGTCTACCCTATAGTTTAGCAAGCTTATAGCCTTCATCACTTTCAGCAGATTTTCAAGCGGGATAGTATTGTTAAAACTGGCGGTGTACTGGCAGTTTTCAAGGTTTGCGTGTTCGAAGCTAAATTTATAACCATACCAGCGACCAAGCCTGCCTGCTATATCCTTCATGTTTTGGTTTTCAAATTGCAGTTTGCCTTCTTTCCACGACATCAGTGCAGACGCATTGATAGTTATTACAGCGCTTTTACCACTAGCGACATTGTATTCTACCCGTTTATCCGGAGTTAAAGGACCAAGCTGATTTTTCCCTTCAGCTACACCTACCTTACCACGCACAACGGTTACAGCTTCTACCCTATCGCCCTTATATGCAGTTACAGAAAACGCGGTGCCCAATACATTGGTAGTAAGGTGTGCCGTATGAACAACAAATGACTTAGCGGGGTTATGAACAATATCAAAATAAGCCTCACCATCCAGATACACTTCCCTGTGTTTGCCTGAAAAATGTTCGGGGTACCGAAGTGAACTGCCTGCATTGAGCCATATTTCACTACCATCCGCTAACTTAATTTCCTTTAGCATCCCACTGCCGGTTTGCACTGTTAATAAAGTTTCTGGCTGTGTATGTTGCAAGTTGTGTTGCCATAAAATTGCGCCGCCAGCAACCAGGATAATTGCAGCCGCAGCCGATAGCCACGGTCTTAAGCGCCGGAAGCGTGATTTTTCCGGGATCTCAACAAAGTCTTCCGCCATCATAATACGATCAAGCAGTCTTTGTCTTATTTTTTGCTCATGCTCAGTATCCCTGAATACTTTGAGATCTTTTTGCCTGGTATCGAATGCATCGTACCATTCATCAAGCCGAAGTCTTTCACTGGCTGTTAAATCGTCTTGTGCTTCCTTTTGAAGTAAATATCTTAATTCTGATTTGTCTATTTCAGTCATCTAAACACATAACCAATCCTGAAATACGGATGTACTATGCACTTATAAAACTTAATATGATGAGTAGTATTTGTTAATATTTAATTAACAAAAGCGCGCCAATTGTTACAACAATGTGAACAGCGGCAGGCGTAAGGTCCTGCTGACTGTAATTATTTACAGCCACACGTACTCTTTTTATAGCGGTACTGATTTGGTTCCTTACCGTTTGGTTAGATAAATTTAGTTGAACAGCAATTTGCTCTGTGGTTTTACGCTCATTTCTGCTCAGTAGAAATATTTCCTTCATCTTTTCGGGCATGCGCGTAATTTCGTCCATTACTACCACTTCCAGTTCCCGGGTCATCAGCCGGGTTTCGCTATCCTGATCGGCTAATTCGCTTTTTAGGGCGGCATCCTGTTCAAAAGTTAAATGGACAAGCTGTTTACGGTAAAAATTGATAATCCGGCTTTTTAAACGGAGGTGCAAAAATGCCCTGACGGAGTTTTCATTTTGCAGGTCCACATCACCGGTAAGGAGCGATAAAAAAATATCCTGCAGTATATCCTCAACATCTTCTTCTGAACGCAGGCGGCGAAAAGCAACTATGTACAGCTCTTTCCAGAATTTGTCATAAAATAGCTCAACTAACCGTCTTTTTTCCGTTTGCATGACTGTGCCGTCTGTACATTTTTATGCAAATGTTCAATTTTATTGTTAACTGAATATAAAGTGGATACGTTTTCTCCAGAGGCAATCGGCTCCTTTATCTTATTCTAGCATATATACCATTGCCGACATCTAATTTGCCAGTAGCATCAACTATTGAGTAAAAACTAAAAGGCTTTAACGGGACAACACTGCCTTACAAAAACTGGGAATTGGGATAATGTAAAGCTCATCGAGCAACTCTTTGGCTGTTTTTAATTGTATTCTACCCTCCTGATGGAGCTTAACTTGTCTAAAAGCCTCCTCCAGGTCTTTCTTCATTTTCTTTGCAGCAGGTGAGAGTTTAGGCTGACTGTGTTCAATAACTTTTACTTTTCCGCCTAATTTCGATATCACTTTCAAAATCATTTCGGCATCTTTTTCCGGCAATTTTACCTCAGCAGTTATCATAATCTAAATTTTATATAAAGATAACCAAATCATTTAAAACAAAAAACGCCCCTCAATTTCTTGAGAGGCGAAAAAAATGGGTCGGTTATAGGACTGATTTCGAACCAGTTTATAGCTGATTTACAGAAAATAGCAAGAATTTAGAGACGTCTATGGTACGGATTTCGAACCAGCCATTTTATTAACTATGGAAAAGGTCTTAAATTGGAAATTCCGCAGGCGTTGACCATGCAATTCCTTGCCCTACGTCCTTTGTATTGTGTAAATGAACTTTCAAAATGCACTTGAGTGTTAGGTGGTAAGAATGATCAAAGTGTTGCAGAACATATTGGTCGATTTTCCGGAATGAGTGATCAATGGCTTCATATTCTCCATAACAAGGCATTATACTGCAAATTTAAGTTCAAATTATTAATACGCGAAACCCTATAAATCCGGAAGGGGGCACCAATAGTTTTTAAAACTACTATCGGTGCCCCCTTGCCATCACTGACTTAGCGGAAGAAGAGGGATTCGAACCCCCGGGCCCTTGTGGGCCTACAGATTTTAAGTCTGTCGTAATCGACCACTCTACCATCCTCGGTTATTTCTATAAATATTCGAGGATGGGCTGCAAATTTATAGAATATTATTTTTAAAAGGGGGCGCTTTTTCGGTTATTTTTTCATGAGGCAACCCGAAAACCCCGCCGAATTTATGCCAGGGGTGGACGAGTTTGGGACATGCTTTTCTGGAAGTTAGCGATATCTATAGGGCTGAAGCAGCTATTGAAGCACTTGACGGAACCGCCATTAGTGACCGGACACTAAAGCTGAATATCGTCCCGTAAGAACAAGCTAGCCCGAAAACAAGGATTAACTTACCCTAAAAGCGCCAACCCGGCCACGGAACCAAGAAAGAAAAAACAGCCAACCGGTTATTGGTTTTGATGGAAATTTCAGTGACCTCCTTATTGGAATTTGAATTGTTTATACTATTAACTAAACTTTGGTTGGTGCAGTTCCATACTCTTTCTTAAATGCGAAAGAGAAATGAGAAAGGTCTTTAAAACCGACATCCATATAAACATCTGATACTTTATGACCTTTCTCCTTAATCAGAACATACGCGTCCTTAAGGCGTTGTTTTTGTATCCAGCGGTTAGGTGAAATATTGAAAATGTGCTCAAAATCACGCTTGAAAGAAGCGAGGCTTCTACCTGACAGGTAAGCAAACTGACTTATATCAGCATTGAATTTATAATTCCTGTTCATAAACATCTCCAGATCAATCTTTCCGGGATCGCTGAAATCAAACAGTAAATTCTTTAATTCGGGATTGGTTTCCAAAAGGATCATAACAGCTTCATTAACCTTAAGTTTAGTAAGCATATCATTTGAACATCCCGCCCCTTCTATATAAGGGGATAACGACTCAAAATATTTATTAAGCAGTTCATTTGGACGCAGCAACAATAAACTATCTCCATTGTAATTACTGTCCATATACTGTTTATGATTGATACTGAACTGGTGCAAAGTTTCCTTATCCATCAGGACGGTCAGCGATTTAAATACTCCATTCGGTGGGCACTGCTTAATAAATTTTGACAGCTGATTTTTTCTGAAAAATCGAATATCTCCGGCGTTAAATTCATAGACCGTATCGCCAAGATGCACAATTTGACTACCGGCAAGTATGATGCTCAATACATGTTCCCGTATAAGATGTTCACCTTCTTTATTTATATTCGAATAACAGGAATATAAAATACGCGACTGTTCGTTGTTATTTTCCAATGTATTACGGTTACATTTTAACGTTTTCTACGTAAGTAAGCATAATTTCTGTTTTTTTGTAGCCCTTATTTTGAATCAAATGACTGGCCATCATGAAATTTAAAAATTTCGGGGGCGTCCTTATGATCTGTTGATAGCGTAACCGGCAACCATTTGTCGTACTCATCCTGCCTGTCAGCAAAGTATTGCTTTAGCATACCAGCACTTTCACTGCCTAAAATTAAATGAACCGGCGGATTAGGCTCAGCAGCTAACTCAATCATAACTTTAGCCGCCTTTTCCGGGTCGCCTAAAGGCGTATAATGATTTTTAATATAGTCGATCATGGAATCAACTGTTTTATCGTAACCCTCCACGTGTCCTGCATAGGTCATTGATGCACCTCCCCAGTCAGTACGAAAACCTCCCGGCTCAACACTGGTAATATAAATACCGAGCGGTGCAACTTCTTTTGCTAAGGCTTCACTAAAGCCGGATAAACCAAATTTTGCTGCCATATATATGCTCAGTCCAGGATTTCCGATTCGCCCCCCAATAGAGCTGATCTGCAAGATGCGCCCGGAACGCTGTTTACGCATGTATGGAAGTACGGCCCTGGTGATTGCTATAGGCGCGTAAAGATTCGTTTCTAGTTGGCTTTGCACCTGCTCTTCTGTGAATGCCTCTGTTGCACCTGTTACACCAAATCCAGCATTGTTCACCAGTACATCGATCCTTCCAAAATGATCGATAGTACCCAAAATCGCTTTGCTGATCTCCGCATTGTCGGTTACATCCAACTTCAACGGCAGTATCTGATCTTTATATTTTTCAATCAGGTCATTTAATTCTTCAGGCTTTCTTGCTGTTGCGGCAACCTGCTCGCCGCTTTCTAATACAGCTTCGGTCAGGTTGCGTCCTAATCCTCTGGAACTTCCTGTAATAAACCAAACTTTTTTCATTTTCTTTTATTTATTTATGCAAAGTTAGGTAACTTAAGAATTGCGAGTTTTGTTAAAAAGCTCAATTTGCTTTGCTAAAAAGCTCACAAATATTTTTAAAACCAATCCTACGTTATTTTTGTCTTAATTCTGTTTTTAAGATTTGTATTTTATTTCCCCTTTGCCAGATTGGGCATCTGTCACTATAGTACTTAATGACATTATTTCATTTTTAAACTGATAATATCTTAATTTAAAAAAGCGGAATGAAAATGTATTAATTTTAAAAGCAGCTATAGCAGGAAGAACTTGATTAGTTTTTTTTAAACAACGGATGGATGTAACCGAATAATATAAAAAACCAAAACTCTCAGGTGAGTCTTTAATAATAGTATAAATTAAGCATAGGCGGTATCCACCTATGCTTATAATGATTATTTATTTAATCTCCGTGAGCATTTGTTTTATTGCTGCCTCCAGTTGTTGATCATGACCATTTAAAAGCTGTTCATAATCATTTTGAATTTTTATATCTGGCTCCAATTGATGATTTTCCATTATGCTTGTCTCTCCGGCCCAGGATAAACTGATCATTGGAAGTCCGATATCCAGCGTTTCGTCTATTTGCGGTTCCCAGAAAACACCGGTCCCCGTTCCTGCTACCGGCATGCCGATCACCTTTCCGATCTTCAAACGCTTGTACACATAAGCGAAATTAAACGCGTCGGAATAATTGCCTTCACTGACCAGTAAACAGGTAGGTTTGGCAGATCCGTCCTCAGGAGAAGTGGGGGTCAGGATGTGCCCCTGCGGCCTGCCGTATAGGGTCACCTTTTCAGTAAACAAATCGATCAGCTGCTCATGCAGGTTGCCGCCGCCATTAAACCTGGTATCCACGATCAGTGCTTTTTTTGTGGCATCCCGGCCCTCTACCTGATCTAACGTTATGCGGTAATTGGCCTCATCCATTCCTGCAATATGAACGTATCCGATTTTACCACCGGAAAGGCTATCCGTCAGATGCTCCATTAAATTTGTCCATCTCTTATACAAAAGGGCGCTTTCCTCGTTTTTGTATATGGGCCTTATAATTTCTTCAAAAGTGGCCTTTGTCTTGGGATCATGAAAATTAATTAATGTTTGTATCCCTTGCTGGTGATTTAATAATTTCGCGGGATCGGTTGCCGCTGTCAGCTGTATTCCATTGATTTCATCGATGACCGATCCTTTTTTCATCCCGGAGCCGGCCAGGTCAAACGGCCCTCCTGGTAGAACCCCCATTACTTTTAAGCCAGGCCCTTCGTATTTTTCATCAAACAAAAGGCCCAGGGCAGCGGTTTGGTCAGCGTTATCGACACTTGGGTAATAACCGCCACCGGTGTGTGAAGAGTTCAGTTCACCCAATAATTCGCTGATCAGTACCTGAAAATCATAATTGTTATTTATATAGGGTAGGAATTTTCTGTAAAAATTACTGTAATAAGTCCAATCCACCCCCTGGAGTTTAGGATCAAAAAACTTTTTCGGAATTTCTTTGATAATGTGTTCAAATATATAGGCCCGCTCCGCTTCACTGTGCAATTCCATTGTTGAATTTATACTAATGACTGTTCTGGCACCTGTTTCAACGTCGATTTGGCTAAGTAATCCATCTGTTTCCAAATACAATGTTTTGCCATCAGGGCTTATTTCAAGGGATCCGCTGCCGGCGTCGAGTTGCGTTAATTTTTTGTTATCGTGGGTTCGGGGACTGGTCATCCATAAATCGACGCGGTTATCATATCTGGCCAGGTAATACAATTTCTCTCCATCGGGTGACATTTTAAAATCACCGATTTGCGCAGAGCTTAAGCTTAGTTTCAGTGTCCTGTCATCCAAATGGTCAAAGTCTAAAGCAATTTGCTGTTTTTCATGGCTTAAACTGTCATTTTTTGAAATCTTTTTAGAAACGTTAACCGATGAGTCAATTTGTTTCATTTCGTCGAATAGTTTAAGGTCATTTTTACTGAGCCGGAAACGATCAAACTTGGCTTTATTCAAAAAGACGCCGTATATATCAGTTTGCTTTGGACCCGTAGGAGAGCTTTTTAAACCAAGTTTGCCGGATTTAAAGTAGATCATCTGCCCGCCCATTGTCCATTGTGGATTACTGATATTAAATCCACTGTGAGTAAGTTGTACTGGTTTACTGCCATCAGCGCTTAAAAGGACAACATCATCACTGCTTTCAAGTCCTAAGGATGAGGCAATGAGGAGATGCTTACTGTCAGGAGACCAGTAAAAATCCTGATCGCCGTCCACAAAGGAAAACAGGTTACCTTCGGGTAGTACAGTAACAGTTGAGCCATTGTCCAGGTTACGCACTTTTAAAATATTTCTTTCTTCCAGATAGGCGATTTTTTTGCCGTCGGGAGAATATCTGCCCTCAAATTCATCTTTTGCCGATTCGATAACCGGAGTTTGGGAGATAATTGTTGCCGAAAAAAAATAAGGCTCGTTTTTCTTGACGATTGATGCTTTATAAATATCCCAGGATTGCTCATGTTCAACTGAATAGAGGAGATTTCTCCCATCCGGACTAAATTGAAGCATCCCTTCCTGATAAGGAGTATTGGTAATTCTCTTCGTACCAGCCCCACTGGTGGATGATACGTATATTTCTCCGTGGATCACATAAGCAATTTCTTTCCCGCTGGGCGAAATTGCCATTTGGCCCGCGCCGCCGGTAACAGTAAGATTTTTAACCTCGTTGCCGTTGAAGTCAGCTGACAGTTCAATGTTAATCTTTTTAGGGGTTTGCCCTTCCTGCAAAATATATAACTCTCCACCCTGTGTAAAGGCAATCGTCCCAGTCTCTGATCTGGATAGATTCCGAACTGGATTCTTCTCGTAGAAGGTTAGTTGAGTTACCGCTGACGGGTTGACAATGTTTGATTTATACAAATTTTGGTCTCCGTTTCGCTCACTGAGGTAATAAAATTCATTTCCTTTCCCCCAAACAGGTTCTCGGTCTTCACCAGCATAATCAGACAACTTCCTGTAAGCTTTTGTCTGAAGATCAAATAGCCATATGTCACGGGTTACTGCAGATTGATGATGTTTACGATAAGGATTTTCATAACCCTTTCGGTCCTGAAATAAGAATTTTGTTCCTTCCTTGTTAAAATGTACATATTCTGTTCCGGCTGAATTGATCATGATATTACGCCCCCCATTGATAGAAACGCGAAATAATTTGGTAAATAAGGAGGGGCTAGGGAAACGAACGGACGTATATATATCATTTGCCTCTGTTCCATAATATACCTGGCTATTGTCGGGTGAAAAGTCATAAGGGATGTCTTTTGCTGAATTAAATGTAAGCCGCCGTGCTTCTCCGCCTGAGGCAGGCATGATGAATACGTCGAAATTTCCAAAACGGTCAGAAGCAAAAGCCAGCGTTTTTCCGTCATGGCTCCAAACGGGATAGCCGTTATAATCCCTGTTGACGGTTAACGGCAGAGCGTTTCCGCCGGCTGAAGAAACTTTGTAAAGATTGCCCTTGAATTCAAAGGCGATCCATTGACCATCGGGCGACAACGCGGGTTGCTGGACCCATAGCAAAGGGGCTTGCTGGGCAGAAAGGCTTTGTCCCCATAATAGTGTGAACAGAAAAAGAAGTTTTTTCATTTTAGTGGTGTTTTATTTTTTTCCGGATATAGTTGAATATGTAATAATCAAGTAATTATAATGCTACCTTCTTTTCTCCTGAATCTATCCCTTTTATAAACTTAATTAAACCGCTCATGTACGTTTGCTGATCATCATACATAGCTAAGTGGCTACCATTGGGGCAATAGAGATAGCTCCCATTTTGAAACTGAGTAGCCATCCATTTCATGTGTGCGGGATCCATAGTATCATATTTTGCACCGATGGTTAATGTAGGAACTGAAATACCAGGCAAATCAGCTTTACGGTTCCATTGAGCTAATTTACCCGCAATGCCAAATTCGCTCGGTCCCTGCATGGTCACATATAATGATTCGTTTAATTTAGCAAAAGACCGATTGAAGGGTTCGGGCCATTGAGCAAACGGAAAACGGCATATATGCTTTTCATAATAATTGGGTATCAGTAACTTCAGATATTCGGGGTTTTGAAAATCACCTTTGGCCTCAAGTTCTCTTATTCGTGCCAGTACTTTGGGATCAAACTGTTTGGCCAGTACCTCGTTAGCGTATTTACCATAGTCCGGACAGCTTGACATCATATTTGATATAATAAGCCCTTTTATATGTTGTTGATACTTTATTGCATATTCCATTGCCAGTATGCCTCCCCATGATTGCCCAAGCAGGTAAAAATTATCTTTATCTAGCTTCAACGCCTGTCTAACCTGCTCTAATTCATCTACATAACGTGGTAAGCTCCACATTGCTGTGTCTTTTGGGTTATCAGAATTACCGGTGCCTAACTGGTCGTAATAGATAAACTCAATACCTTCGGCAGGTAAAAAACTTTCCATACATTCGAAATATTCATGCGAAGCTCCCGGCCCGCCATTAAGCAGCAGCACTTTGATTTTAGGATTGTTCCCAATCTTTTTTGTCCATACGTTGAATTTTCCTTTTGGCGTGTTAATGGAAACAACCTGAACTCCACCATTTTGCACATTCGTGGTGGTATCCTTTAAAAAGGCCTTAAGATCGATTCCCTTTTTTGACTGGCCCACTGGATTTTTACAAGCACTGAACCAGACAATAGCAAGTAGTGCGATAAGTTTAATTTTATTCATTATTGATAAGTATATACCTATTGACTGATTATACCCACTTATGTAAGTAATGGTTGCTTTAGTTCATTACATTATAAAAGCGTGAAAGACAAACCGCAGATTTATGTTATTAAAAGATAATACATGCTTCCATTGTCAGCCAAGAATCACAATGCGGGCAAAGCTAAATAAATATTTTGTAAAATATACTTTTTAGTATATTTTTGTCCTGTCAATAATTAAGGCGATGACAAAGGCAGAAAGAACAAAACAATTCATCATTGAACAAGCAGCTCCCATCTATAATGAAAAAGGGATTGCCGGTACCAACGTGGATGACGTTTTGGAAGCCACTAAACTAACTAAGGGTGCAATCTACAGCCACTTTGAGAATAAAGCGGACTTGTCGATGCAGGTTTCTGACTATTTATTGGAGAAGATCTGTTCGGCTATCGGCCGGGCTATGAAAATGGAAAATAGTGCGAAAGGTAAAATATTTGCTTATCTGGATTTTAACAAAGCACCATTAAACACCTATATAAAGGGCGGCTGTCCGATTTTTAACCTGGCTGTGGAATCAGATGATAACAATTTTTGTGTTAAGTCCAAAGTAAGTGAAGTTATGTCCTTCACCCAAAAGAATTTTGCAGCCATTTTAAGGGCTGGTATCAAGAATGGGGAGTTTAATTCATCTCTTGATCCCGAAGCTTACGCCTTTAAAATATTTGCCGCCATTGAAGGCGCCACGGTAATGTGCAGGAATATGCATAATGACAAGCCGATGGCTGGTTTGATCGAAAGCCTCAAAAGCGAGCTGCGTTCTTATGAAATGTAATTTTTTTTAACCCAAAATATACTAAAAAGTATATTCATAAAATGATAAATCAATAAATAATTAATTAGAAAATGAAAACACAAAACAACACCATTTTAATTACCGGCGGTGGTTCCGGTATCGGCCTGGAAACTGCCCGCAAATTTGCTGCATTAGGCAACAAGGTAATTATTGCAGGTAGGAACATCCAAAAACTAAACGCTGCTGCAGCGGGTTTAGACAATGTGAGCGTAATTCAATGCGATATTACGGTGGAAGGCGACCTAAATGCTTTGGTGCAACAGGTTGAAACCTCATATCCTGAGCTCAACATTCTGATCAATAATTCTGGTAGCGCGCACCAGTATTCATTGGCTGAAAACTCAAATGCTTATGATGGCGCCCGCAAGGAAATTGAAATCAATTACCTGGCACCTGTAAGATTAACCGAAAAACTGTTACCTTATCTGAAAAACAAAGCTGAATCAGCTGTCATTAATATTACTTCAGTTGTAGCAATTGTTCCCTGGGCTGTTATGCCTACTTATAGTGCCAGTAAAGCAGCCTTGCAGTCTTACACCAGGCTATTAAGGTTATCGCTGTCAAAATCACCTGTTAAGGTGTTTGAAGTGCTTCCTCCATTGGTGGATACTGAATTTTCAAAGAATATCCCGGTTGAAAAATTAGCTCCTTCAGCTGTTGCAGATGCAATTGTCAGTGGTGTGACAGCAGATAAATTTGAAATACGGATCGGCTTTACAGACCATTTTTATAATGTAAATAAAGAATCACCTGAAAAGGCCTTTAATGCCTTGAACGGCGTATCATAAATTAACCCAAAGATCTTTTAGCATAAAATATACTTTTTAGTATATTTTATGCTAAAAGATCAAAAAATATACAATAGGTCATCAACTTAATCAAAAATCAACATCATGAAATCTTTACTCAAAAAAGGCCTTCTAATGGCTTTAACAATAGGAACATCCACTTTAATCAATAAGACAATGGCGCAAGCAGTCGACCCAATAACAAACCAAGCTGTGGAAAGCCACGTTAAGGGGTTTTTAAAAGCGGTAAATGCAGCTACTACCATTCCAGTATCTGAAATGCCTATCGATCAGGCAAGGGGTACCTACACTTATGCTACTACAGTAGGTGATAAACCAGATCTTTCAGGTACCGAAGTAATTGAAAAAACGATACAGGAAGACGGCCTGAGCGTTAACCTACATATCGTTCGCCCCGCAGGTGTAAATAAAGACATTCCTGCCTTCATGTATTTTCATGGCGGTATCTGGTTTATGGGCGATTACAATACCCACAAAACCTTATTGCATGACCTGGTAATTAAAACAGGTATGGCAGCTGTATTTGTTGATTTTACACGTACTCCCGAAGCGCATTATCCGCAGCAAAATAACGAAGCTTATGCGGCTACCAAGTGGGTTGCAGAACACGGCAAAGAAGTAAAAATTGACGGCAGTAAACTGGCTGTTGCAGGGAATAGTATCGGCGGAAACATGGCGACCGTTGTTGCGCTAATGGCTAAAGATAAAGGTACCCCTCAATTAAAACTACAGGTATTGATCTCGCCGGTAACCGATGCCACTTTCGAAACAGAATCCTATAATAAATATGCTGACGGTTATTTCCTGACCAAAGCTTTAATGATCAAAGGATGGGATTTATACACTAAAGACCCGGCTCAAAGAAAAGAGATCTATGCGTCTCCGTTACAGGCTACTGCTGAACAATTAAAAGGCCTTCCGCCAGCATTGGTGATTACTGAAGAAAATGACGTGTTAAGGGATGAAGGCGAGGCTTATGCCCGTAACCTAGATGCTGCAGGTGTTTATACCACTTCTATTCGTTACAATGGCATGACCCATGACTTTGTGATCATCAACGCTTTGCACGGGCTCCCCGCAACTCAGGCTGCTATTCAGCAAGTTGCTGATGCTTTGAAGCAGTTTGTAAAATAATCCATAAAAAAATATGATGATCTGCCTGCCAGGATTTGAACATCAATTAATATAAACAGGTTACCGTGCAAGTTTCATAGCCTATGAAACTTGCACGGCGACATTGTTGAAGATTAGCTTAATTTCCACTACTGTACAGTAGTATTCACATCAAAATCAACAAAAGCCCTGCCGGCTTTATCACATCATTTTTACAGGTACAAAACTATTTATGTTAAAAACATTTGTTACGCTCTTTTTTTTATTCGTTTACTCACTTGGGGTACATGCCCAGAATCATTCAGCTATAAAAGTTTCAGGTTCATTAACCGATGATCAAAACAAGCCCGTTGACTATGCATCGGTTAGTTTAGTACGCGTATCTGATTCAACAGTTGTTAAAGGCACATTAAGTAATGAAACCGGCTTATATGTTTTTGAAAATATTAACCCCGGCAATTACCTGGTAAAAGTAACCAGCGTTGGTTATACCAAAGCTTCAAGCCAACCATTTTACGTCGCTGACGGCGCCCCTGCTATTGTAGTCCCCGTATTGATAATGCACCAGGGAAGCCACAGCCTGCAAACGGTGACGATCACGGCGTCTAAACCATTGATAGAACATCAGGCAGACCGCGTGGTGATGAATGTGGAAAACAGTATTTTAGCCGCAGGTAATTCAGCTATGGATATACTGGAGCGGGCACCCGGTGTCAGTATTGACAAGGACGATAACATCAGCTTAAAAGGCAAACAGGGGGTAACCGTAATGGTGAATGATAAATTAACCTATTTATCTGCAGATCAATTGGCAACGTTGCTGCGTTCAACTGATGGCAACACCATTCAATCTATAGAAATTATCACCAGTCCTTCTGCTAAATATGATGCCGCCGGAAATTCGGGCATTATCAACATTAAACTTAAACAAAACAAACAATCGGGCACCAGCGGCAGCGTATCAGTTAGTGCGGGCGTAGCTAAGGGGGTAAAGTTGATGGACGACAACACCATCAACCTGAACCATAAAGAAGGAAACCTGAATGTATTTGGAACTTTTAGCCATAGCGACCCGAGCCGTGTAAGTGATATTAGCTTAGATCGTATCATCAATAATAATAGCAACGGATTAACTTATTTTGATCAGCAAAGCCACCCGCAATCCTATTCGCACAATAATGCTTACAGGCTTGGGGCTGACTATGAAACGTCGCACGAGAACACCGTGGGCTTTAGCGTAAGCGGGTACGACAACAGTTCAAATGTAAATAATAATAATAATACCAAAATTCAATCAACACCAGCAGGCATTCCTGATTCTTTGGTAAATACAAAATCGGATCAACGCAATACTAATAAAAACCTGGCGATTAATATTAATGATAAATTGAAGCTGGATACCAATGGACAGGAACTAAGCGCCGACCTGGATTATGTAAAATACAACAACAATACATTTACTCAATATACCAATGACTTTTTTTTCTCTGATGGTGACACACAACACCCCCAGCAAGTTTTAACCAACCGTACGCCATCCAATATTGATATTCGTACGGCAAAGATTGATTATGTAAAACCTTTAGATAAAACCACCAAGCTGGAAGCTGGAGTGAAATACAGCAATGTAAAAACCGACAACAACCTGCAGGTGCAGGTATTGAATAACGGTAATTTTATAAACGACACTACACAAAGCAACCACTTTATTTACACAGAAAAAATAACCGCCGGTTATCTTAATCTGAACAAGCAAATGGATAATACGTCTGTTCAGTTAGGCTTACGTTCGGAGTATACCCAGTCAAACGGCAATCTCATTGGCCGTAATACTGTAAACAGGGATTATATTAACTTTTTCCCAAATGTATTTATTAACCACACGCTTGATAGCAAAAATGAACTGAGCTTGTCCTATAGCCGGCGCATCGACCGGCCCGGATATGCGGACCTGAACCCCTTTACCTATTTTCTTGATCCTTATACGTTTATACAGGGCAACCCCTTTCTTAACCCTCAAAACACCGATAACTATCAGGCAAGCTATACCTACAATAAAACAATTAATGTAAGCCTGGGCTACTCCCATACCAGTAATGTGATTACTTTTGTTGTGCTGACCAGCGGTGATAAAACATTTGATACAGGGCGCAATCTGAACGCTTATAATGTTTATAACATGGATTTTAACACCCCGTATACCATAACCAAATGGTGGTCAGGTAATGTGGACTTCAATGGTTTTTATCAGCAGTATAAAGCGGATACGCTTGCCGGGAGTAGGGTGAATAAATCAAATGTTGCTTTCGAAGTTAAGGCTACAGAAACTTTTTTGTTTTACAACTTTAAAGGTGAACTGACCGGAAATTACAACTCTGCCAATATAGAAGGTGTTAGTGCGATTAAGCCATACTATGGTGTTGACGCGGGGGTAAGCCGCTCATTTGACCATAAAAAGCTAAACATGAAATTATCTGTAAGTGACATTTTTGATACAAGAAGATTTGGTGTGTCCAGTCAGGAATTTAGTAACTTCATTTTCTCGCAAAGATCCAATACGCGTGTGGCCAGGTTAACCGCTACTTATAATTTTGGCAATAGTAAAGTAAAGGCTATAACTCATACAAGCGGTGCTGATGACGAAGCCGGAAGGGTTAAGACCAACTAAAATATTTTCAACTAAACCAACCTTATATTATTTAAGAAAAGCCTGTGATAAAAGTAATATTAACTTTTGTTACAGGCTTTTAGATACCAAATGTTTAACTATCGGCGCTAAATCCGTGTTCGCTATGCGCGTAAAAAAGCTTCATACATTTGATCCGACTTCTCCCCTGCTTTGATTTAAACGGTTCGTATACAAACACTTCCTTTTCTTTATTATGAATAATGACCCTGAAGGGTAGTTTTAGTTTTTGTGTAAAATGATAGATCGTAAGGTATTCTGCAAGATCCTCGTGCTGGCTGCTGGTGCCGTAGAGAGACGCGAACGGAGTTTTCCCGAGCGACTCGTAAACAGCCTCGGCCTGATTAATTGAAAGCACCTTGCCGCCTTGCCGAAATCTGGTACTATCCAGCATGGTATTCCTGTATGGCGGTGCGAAAAGAGTGGGTTCGCTCCAAACGCCGCTGATAAAAGGATTGGCAGTTGAACTTTCAGAAAGTTTCCGGCCAGGTTCATTCACCGGTAGCAGGCCAAGCGCCCCGTCAACCACATGCGTTCCTTCATGCATCAATACATAGACAATTGCATCCAGTGTTCCTGCTTCTACCGATATGCTTAAAGATGAGCCCTGGGTCTTATAACAATTGCGCTCTTTTTCGGTCAGCCAGTCCGAAACATTCTGGTGTAATATTTCGGCCCGTACCGTGATATCATAAAGCCGGTAGGAATCCTTACCATTCACCGTTGAAGTCAGTGCCGTGTTAGGCATATTATCCAGGAAGTTGATGCTCCGCAAATGTTCTTTTAATATGCGTTGATGCAAAGGAGGCAGCGCGGCGAATGCCTTTTCAACTGTAAGACGTTCCTCAGCGGTAAGTTCATGATTTCGGGGGGACATGCCGGCATCCGTAAACATTTTGACTACGCTGGCAGGAGTTTCACGGATACGGCTTATAAACGGGCTGGCCGGATTGAGCCCGTAGGTATGCAGGATTTGAGTTACCTGGCGCGAAGAATCTATTTTACTAGTTGTCTGTGCCATGCTGTTAAAGCAAAACGACATTAAGCTAATAGATAAAAGAGTTGATGAAATAATTAGTCGTAGAAAATTTTGGCGTTGCATATAATTATTAATTGCGTTGTGAAGGTAATTTACTCACATTGTGAAATTTAAAAAGCTAATAAGTCTAACAAATCTATTTTTTCCAATCACGAATGATTAACCGTTTTTAAAATGAAGAACCATAGGCTGAAACGGAAAACCTAATGCTTTATGATATTCAAATATAACCTACGCACTTTTTAGCACCACATTAATGGCCACCGAGATGTTTTCTCCTATATGTGGCCCTAAGTGGCCGGAATTTCAGTTCTTGCTTTAATGACAGGTTCTAAAGTCACACGGTTTTGTTCACCCCATTGATTCATCATTTTAATAATAGGTAGTATAGTTCTTCCCAGTTCGGTAAGGGAATACTCTACTTTCGGAGGAAGCTGGTGATATATCTTTTTACTCAGGATGTCAAACTCTTCCAGTTCTTTAAGTTGTTGATTTAATACTCTTTTGGTTGAGCCTGGTATAGCGCGCTGTAACTCACTAGGTCGTAAAATACCCTCAGAGATGGCATATATCAGACTGGTTTTCCATTTACCGCCCAAAACCTCTTTAGTGATTGTAAGGCCGCAATCAAACAGCAAGGGTATTTTTTTCTCGTACATCTTGAATCGCTTTCTACAAATGTAAGCATAGGTGTTAAAATGCGCTATAGGGGATAAAATTATCCCTATGGGTATCTTTTCCCCCTTATTGCAGCAATGTATCTATAAGTGGAACTTTGAATAAAAAAGGACATGATTCAGCCAAACAAAGAAAATCTTTTAAGCCCTTTCCAATTGGGCGATATTACACTTCCTAACAGAATGATCATGGCATCAATGACGCGTGCCCGTGCAACCAATGAAGCAATTGCCCCTAACGAATTGCATGCCATCTATTATGCACAACGCGCCGGCGCAGGACTGATCCTTTCTGAAAGTGTTTGGGTAAGCAAAAATGCCATTGGCTTTCTGAATATTCCTGGAATCTTCACCTCTACGCAAACAGAAGCATGGAAAAAAGTTACAGATGCGGTTCATCAGGAACACGGAAGATTTTTTTTACAACTCGCCCATATCGGAGCAGCATCGCATCCTGATTATTTTAACGGAGAGTTGCCGCTGGGGCCATCCGCCATCAACCCGCGGGAAAAATCATTTACTCCGAAGGGCTTTAAAGATACGGTAACACCGAGGACTTACACCACCCTACAAATTCACGAGACTGTTGAGGAATATCATCTGGCAGCCATTAACGCGAAAGCAGCGGGGTTTGATGGTATAGAACTACATGCACAGTTATTTACGCTTATCCCTCAATTTTTAAGCACAGCGACTAACCAGCGAACTGACGAATATGGTGGCGACATAGTTAACCGTAGCAGAATTTTATTTGAAATCCTTGATGTTTTAATCCAAGTGTTTCCTGGGAAAAGAGTTGCTGTTAAATTCACGCCGGCTGCTTTTAACACTGGCATAATCAAGCCAGACGAAAACACAATTGCCGATTACGATTATCTACTTCATAGGCTTAACGAATATGACCTCGCTTTCCTGGAGATAGTAGGTCCGGCCGTCACACTTGCAAATACACCTATTGCACCATGGGAAGATAAATTTTATTCATTTTTTCGTCAAAATTACAATGGGGTTATTGTCGCAAACCTGGGTTTTAATTTTGAATCCGGTAATAAAATTATTGCAGACGGATTAGCCGATCTGGTTTCTTTTGCAACGCCTTTTATTGCAAACCCGGATTTAGTAGAAAGGTATGCTCAGGCTTTACCTTTAGCTGCTGCAGATCAGGCAACTTATTATTCAGGTGGCGAAAAAGGCTTTACAGATTATCCTAAAGTGACAAGATCAGAATAAAAAAGGTAAACTAGGAACTTCGATTCGCCAATAATAGATGCTATCCCACATACTTGTGAATTAGCCTATGACGCTGGAGTAAGAATGATTATTAAGTCGGTTTTTCGCAGAGCCGACTTTTTATTGATGGTTAAATCTAATCTATCAGCCCCAACCAAAATCACCTAGTAAATGTTGGCGAAATTTTATTAACGGCGGTTTCAGTTTGGTCGAGCATTAGGATTTATATTCTATGTGTTATAATACCAAACTTGAATTAGAAATCAGACATAAGACTAGTCTCTAATGCTATGCATAATATTGCAAATATATTCATTGCAGCCAAATTTTACCAAATTAGTTGGCGAATCATGGCATTATAAGATTTTTATAACATTGCTTGCACAGCAAAGGATTAGTTAGCTATTTTAATAACAATGTAATTAGATATACTTAATTATAAGATAAGCATGTTAATTGAACTGATAAATTAAAAAGCTTTGAATCTATAAACCCGTAATGCAAGTTTTGTTATTCAGGAAAAAAAGCTAAAAACCAAAGGCATATTAACAATATTGTATAGTGACAGCCTTGATAAATTTTAATTTCCACATAACACTTATAGATGGATATTAAAGCAAAAATTGTATAGAGCAAGGCCAAACGACACAGAAAAGATAATGAGTAAAACAGAAAAGATAATGAGTAAAACAGAAAAGATAATCAGTAAAATAGAACCTAATGTGATTATTAAATAAAATGGGCGTCCAAATAGTTTGAAGTCATCGTTTATTTCAAGGAAATCAATCACTCTCGATCCGGGTATGTTTGTGATTTTAATTCTTAGAAACTGTTCGGGATGTAAAGACATATAATTTTAAAAAAGCTGAAGGTCATATCTTCTGACTTCAAAAACCTTTGGTTATTCATTAATCAAGCAATTTATCATCACCTCATCATCTTCAACTTCAAGAATTTTACCATAGAAATCGAGAACCTCAAACTCCAGATCTTTAAGGGTCACACCAAGCTCGTCAAGCAATTTTGGTATGTCATATTCGTTGTCGCCTACCCTGTACGTTTGTTTTCGTTTTGTTAAATCCGATATGGCTGTCAGACGTACCTCTATCATAGCGGCAGTAAGTGTATCAGTTAGTACAATGTCCCGATGTCTTATCAATAATTGAGATAACCCACCGAGCGTTAAACATAATTCAGTCTACACTTTGCCGAGCACTTCTTTACGACTCATTTTATCAATCAATTTCAAACCTGAATTTGGAAATACCCTGCGAATGATGGTGAGCAATTTAGCATTACTACTGGGTGCATAATACAATTTTCCTTCTTCAATTTTCCTGATCACCTGTTTTGCGAAGATTTTAGGGTCTGCAAGTTTAGTCGTGTTTTTCATATCTACCGTTGTCATTTTACTTTCAGTAGCCGGTGGCACAATTTCCACGACATGAAATTTACTGTTCTTTAATTGGGTACGCAAAGACAGCGTGAATGCATTCAAACCGGCCTTAGATGATGAATAAAGCGGCATAATGGGAATAGGCATAATTGCGGCTTCGGTTGAAATATTAACGATGTAATTGTCGGTATCCGAATTAGCCTGCCTAATAAATTTTTGCGTGATAGCGATTGGGCCGGACAGATTGGTATTAATCTTGGTAAAAACATCTTTTGATGCAATGGTTTGAGTTTGAATATCCCATAATTCGAGCACTCCCGCATTATTAAATACCACATCAAGGATAATTCCCTCATCTTTTAATTTTACAAATAATTCGTCTATGGCATCCGGATCAGAGACATCACAAGCGAAGTAAAGTAAACCTGGCAGCGCGTTTTGTGCTTCCTGAAGTTTGTCGAGCCGCCTGCCGGTTATAATAACCCGGTTACCTTTTTCAATAAGGTTTTGAGCAAAGCCAAATCCGATTCCTGTAGCACCGCCGGTGATGAGGATTGTTTTATTGCTGAGTTGCATTTTTTATAGTGTCAATTGTTTCTGTTATGTTTTATGAAACAAATCTACGACTTACAGGAACGCTGCTTATTGCAGAAATACAGGATTAAGTTGTAACTTTCAGGGATGCATATCCGAAATCTATCCCAAAAGTTTGAGATCTCCTTTGTTATAAAGGACAGCTGGCATCTGCCCGTGCATAAGCATACCCATTACGAATTGCAATTTATCATCAAAGGGAGCGGTCAGCATATCATCAATGATCAAACCTATAACTATAAAAAAGGGGATTTATTTATCCTGCCTCCCCAAGATACCCATTTCTTTATTTTTAATGAACGTACCGCCATAGGTGTAATTAAATTCCATGAAGGGTTTTTTGAGGATTTCTTGCAGGATGCTGATTTTAAACAGTTGCTTACGCGCTTTTCATCACCAAACCGGAAAGTGAACCTTTCAGGTTCTAACCGCGAACAGGTCATTAAATTAATGGAGCTCGTAATCTCCGAACATAGAAAAGTTACAGCCTATCAAAATTTTATCATCAAAAGTTCATTGGCATTGGTGCTCGCGCTCATGTCAAAAGATTCCGAATTAAATGTGGTACCGCTTAAAGAAGAAAAAATCCAAACTATCTTAAATTTTATAGACCAGCACATTACAGAAAAACGGTTGCTGTCTATTCCCAAGATGGCTGAACAGTTCAATATCAGTAAGGCCTATTTTAATCAGTACTTTACAAAAGCTACCGGAAGCACCTTTAAAAAATATGTACAAACCTATGCGCTTAACCTCATCGCACATCAACTTGTACACCGGGATAAAACGCTTTCTGAATTGGCTTACGAGTACGGATATTCGGACGAAAGCCATTTAAGCAATGCCTTTAAAGCGCATTTCGGGGTATCGCCGAGTGCCTTTAAGAATGCAAATCCCGCCTGATCCGTGCTTCTTTTTTACATGTTTATCCGTGTTTGCTACAAGACGAGACTAAAAAATGTCCCATAATTTCGAAGAAAAAAAACCTAGCATGCATATCGACCATACCACCTTCCGCACTAGCTATTTGGCAGAGACAATAGATTACTATCGGCACCTCAAAATCAAACCTTTTCAAAGCTCGCGTGAAACTAATCCATTTCGCATTCTAAAAAGGAAAGGAAGCCCGTTTTCGTCAACACCATCATGTGGATTAGCAATTTCTAAAAGCATTGCAAGCGAATAATTAAACCATTCATAGTTTCCCCGCAAGGGGGAATTGCAATTGATGTTAAATATTGTACAGCACCCACTAATATCTCCTGAGCATCCGGTAACCCATCAACCTGGTAGCTATTCCTTTTTACAATTTCAACAAAATTATCTGTCATTTCTGAGAGTTCTTCGAGGTGTTTCGGAAGTCGTTCCAATGGCGAGGTGTCTTTTTCCCACATCAATTCTTCTGCAAGGCTAAAGCAAGCTTCAAGTATTTTTTTTTCGTCCATGTAAGGTTTGTTAATAATTGCAGGAATTGATAATTAGTAAATATTGCCATTTTGGTTGAAGTCAACAAGGAGTTTATTTAAAATGGATTAAATGATATAATGTAGGCTTCTATCAAATGATTAAGCCCCCCAAAATATCTGTAAATTAATTTTCTATCTACTTCCGCAACTTTTGCAATAGTGCTAATCTTTAAAGCCGAAAAGCCATCTCGTTTAATAATTATTCCAACGGCATCGATCAATTTTCTTTTAGTTGCCTCTTTGTCTTTCATATTTTGTTATAAGGATAGGATTTAAACAGTACCAGTCGTTTCCTTTTTGATTGATACAATTTTGTAGTTAGGTCAGCTTATAAATATTTGAACTTAAAAATGAGATATAGATAAGGTGTTTTTTCATAGTTCCAGCTGAATATCAGTGAGCGCTTTGCACAGCATAACAAGATATTTCCATTAGCCGGGTTATCAAATGGTGCAGGATCGTATTTGACTTTTCCATCCAGGCAGCTGCTTTCACAACGGTGGCCAATCCCAACGTGGCAAGACCAAGTCACAGGGGTATCCGCCCCTTCCTCCGCTTCCAGCAAATTATCATAATGAGAATTCCACTTAAATGCCAGTTACCATTGACTTTGTACCAATAAAGTGGGGCTGCAAGCTGATTCTTTTTTACCCAATTCCATCCTTCAGCATGCCAAAACCTGAAATTTTCATATCCACCGTCCTGAATGAACTCAAGATGTATTAAAGCTCGTTAGTTTCACTTCAAGCATCATTAACTTTTTCTCACGTTTCGCTTTAATAGTTTTGTAATCTCCGCTGTCAATTACATCATCCAATAACAGACTCCGTGCATTTGAAAGGCGGTCGTTCTCAGTTTGTATTTAAGTTAATAAATCTTTCCTGCCATTTGATTGCGAGCCATTTTGTTGAGTATAAACATCCTTAACAATTATCTTATATAATTCAGACACTCCTGGCCTTTGCACAAATCGCTTTAACTCGCTAATGAATCTATCATTGATCTCTTCTGCTTTATATCTTGTACCACACGAAGAGACACAATGGTAGTAATAGCATCCTTTTCATTCTACTTCGTGTGGAAGCTCAACGTTTAGTGAGATAGTTTTCATTATGGATTATCCTAATGGCAAGCACCGAAATTGCTGAAGTAATCTTAAAAAAGTAAATCACCATCAGCAGGAACATGGCAACGATGGGAAAGATTATGTGCTGAAACGGCATTAGAAATATCAATACGATTTTCTGTAACTGAATTAACCGATTCCAGATGCACCACGTAAATATTTGCTAAAGGAGCATGCTTGCACACTTTAATAATGTCTGCGATATTCATGATGATAGGATCACCAATTACGAATCTGGCGGCACCACCATTTAAAATAATATGCGTTGGCCTAAATCTATCCAAAGTTTGCTCCACATCTTCATACCATACGGTATCACCAGCAATATACAATCGCTCTTCTTTTGTTGAGATGACATAACCTGAAACTACACCTGTGAGATCAGTAATTGCGCCAACTCCATGTTTACAGTTAACACGACTAATCAGTGCACCATTCCAAATAAGCTCATCAGCGACAGGTATGACATTTGTAAAGCCCGAGGCACTAATTGTATGAGCGTCCACGGGCTGGCATAATATCATAATGTCTTTTGGCAACATTTGTTGAGCAACAAGATCCCAATGGTCAATATGCAAATGTGTTAACAACACTGCTTCAACCTTTGCAATTAATGCATGCAATTGTTCATTATATAAAGGCAAGTCAACTAAAGGATTTCTCAATTCGTTGTTGCTGAAAGGAAATACATCGTAGCTATCTTTGGGGGCCAGCATAGGGTCTACTAACAAGGTTTTGCCATCGATAGTTAAAACTAAAGTTGCATTACGCAATAATTGTATATTCATAAAATTTTAAATTTGATGCCTGCAAAGATGACTGGTTTCATCAGCGCAACCAAGAAATTCACCTTTAGGTAAACTGTTCACCATTTGGTAACCATGGACAACAAAGAATATAAACATTGCGGCCTGAATGTAGCCCTTACAATACTTAACGGGAAATGGAAACCCATTATCCTGTATAATCTTTTCCATCACTCAGAAATTCGCTTTACGGAGCTATGGCGCATTATTCCCAGAGTGGCCAAGAAGGTTCTACTGGAACAACTTAAACAACTGGAAAACGATGAATTGATTATAAGAGATCAAAAGTCGGGCTTTCCACCGGAAGTATCTTATAGCATTTCGAAAAAAGGCAGGGCCCTGGAACCGGTGTTTGAAGTGTTGGAAGCGTGGGCCAATAAGTATTCGCCAGAAAAGGTAGAAATCTTTGATAAAACCGCTAAAAACATAAGTGGTCGACTTAAAACTAAATAATTTAAAGAATTGTTACTGTATGTGACTTTCTTATGTATTTCAGCAATTCCTTTAACAATTGTTAACACTAACTTCAAGGCGTCATCACTCCACTAGTATTTATGTAATTAATTTGCGGCTCGTTACGGTAACCCTGAAAAACACAGGCTCCACCGATCATTTGTCTTTCGATTGGGCAGGCATTCCGGGCTTTGAATTTATACAAGATCCTATTGATTATGAAACACGGACGCATCACAGTAATATGGATAACTATGAGCATCTTCAAATTGATGATCTAAAGCAGGCTGCGATAATTGTTGCATACTTCGTATATTAGAGTAGCATAAGGCCTGCGTTATTACCACGTAAACCGCTTGTCAAAGAACCATATGTATGGGACGGCCTATAGCCGGAAGTTAAGTTATTTTTGATTCAAAAAATCTAATGCCATCGGAGGTAAAAGAAATGGTCGTTTTATTGCGAAAACGCCGCGCTTACATCCGATGGCATTATCATATTCCATTGTTACTGGATGTACGATATCCATATCCTTTAATAATCTTTCTTCATCATCCTTGCAACATTAGGAAAGTGTTCCATTTCTGATAACTGTTGCTTAAATAACCTGAAAGCTGTAAAATGGAATCTATTCATCAAAACTTCAGTCATACTAATGATTGGTCAATCAACTTGTAACCAAAGCCACGGATGTTGAGGATCTGTACGGAGTTATCACTCAGTAAATACTTGCGAAGCCTGGTAATATAAACATCCATGCTGCGCGCATTAAAAGGGCTATCATCTCCCCATATTGTCAGCAATGCCGTTTTGCGATCCAGCAGATTGTTTTTATAATCGAGCAATAATTGAAGCAGATCGGCCTCCCGCTGTGAAAGGCTGACAGCTTTTTCATCGTCTACCAGTTCCAGTTGGTTATAATCAAATTTAAAATGCCCCACCTTATTTACGATGCATGGCAAAGAAGATCGATCAACGGGTAACTGAAAACCACTTCTACGATTCAGGCTTTTCAATCTCAATATTAATTCCTCCATGCTGAAGGGCTTTTTCATATAATCATCTGCGCCGATTTCAAACCCTTTTATGACATCTGCTGTTTGCGTTTTGGCAGTAAGAAAAATAATGGGAACTAACTGATCCACTCTGCGAATGTCTTCCACCAGAGAATATCCATCCTTACGCGGCATCATAACATCTACCACGCATACATCAGGCTTATTATTGTTAAACAAGCTCCAACCCTCCACGCCGTTTGCAGCTATGGTCAATTCAAATCCTCTTGCATCTAAAGTTTCCTTAACAACAGCCGCTAAAACAGCTTCATCCTCTACTAACAGCACCTTTATCTTATTCATTTTTGGGAGAATTGAATGGTAAAAGTAGTTCCTATATTTAATTTACTCTTAACAGAAATAGCACCTTGTAAACTGGCTACCAACTGTTTAACGTAACTTAAGCCAAGTCCATAGCCCTTAACTTCGTGCAAATTACCGGACGGCACCCTGTAAAACTTATCAAAGATAAACGGTAAATACTTATCGTCGATACCAGGGCCGTTGTCACTGATAATTAATTGCCAACCTTTTCCAAAAGGGTTGATTGTGACTTTAACCCTGACATTTTCACCTCCATATTTAATAGCGTTATCTATCAAATTGGATATGATAGTGTCCATAATATAAGTGTCAGTAAAAATATCCTCCAAACCACCAGGGTTTGAAAATTCCATATTATAAGCTGCATCCAAGGTAAACCTTTCAATAACTGCATTAATTAATTCATTGATATTTATAAAACCCGGCTTAGCCAGTTTATCACCACTTTCATACCTGGTAATATCCAAAATACGGTCTACATTGTGATCCAGTTTGTCCAGGATTTCCGTATTAATTTTTAGGTATCGATTTGCTTTTTCAAGTTCTGCAATCCCCCCGTATCTATATAGAGCCTCATGTGTGGATTTCAAAATGGAGATCGGAGTCCGGAGTTCATGTGTTACATTACTTATGAAATCATTTTTAATATCATCCAGCTGCATTTGCCGCCGGATGATAATCCACATATAGCACAGGCTACCTGCAGAAAACAAGATCAAAATAAGGGAAATAATGGCGGGTATTATATTCTGCGCGAGAAGAACCCGGCCTTTGTTGATAAAAACGGCTTCTACAATAGGGCTTTCTTTCGAATAGTTTAGATAGGCTGTTATTTTTCCCAGCGGGAGGCTGCGCTGGTTTTTTAATAGCAAAAGATCAAAAGGCAAATCAATGTTGCTTCTTTTTAGTTCACCTTTAAATATTGCTTTCAGCGTATCCATTTTTACAGCGTTCATTAATGTAGCCGACATGAACTGGGTTTCAGCCAGCATCACTTTCAGGTGGTATAAATTAACCGGATTTATCGGGACCTGCTCTATTTTTGCAGTGTATGGCGAGTGTTTGACGTCGCTGTATATTACCTTTAAATGCAGCGATGTATCTTTCTCGACTACATTCAACACTGATAAAAAAGGCGAGGTGGCCTTTAATGAAAGTGGAAGCTCGCTTTGCCCTACATGGTAATTGTCAATGCTTTTTTGCAGCGCATCAGCTAATTGCTTGCTAAGACTTAGCTCTCCGGTTTTATAGGTATTGTATACCCAATAACACTGGAACAGAATGATGCCACCGACAGTAAGTGCTGCTATAAAAAGCAAAAAGGTAACTCTCTTTTTCATGCCGGTGCCATTATATATTCAACTGTATAAATGTAATTTACTTATTTAGTGCTTATAAGTTTGCATCAATGGCCGCAGGCAGATCATGCTTAATATCAGAACTTATATTGATAGCGAATTTAATAATTCCTTCTTTGTTAATTACCAGACTGGTTGGCCATCCGCTAACTTTATATTGCTGATCAACTGTTTTGGAGTTGGGAAGTATATTATAGGCAAATTCATGTGTTTTAAGGAATGTCTGCACCTTGCTGGCATCATTGAAAGTTAATGCCAGGAAAACGACTTGATCTGGCTTATACAATTTAGTAATTTCATTCAGGTCCGGCATTTCTTCCAAACAGGGCGGGCAAGATGTGTACCAAAAATTGAGTACTACAACTTTGCCTCTTAGCTCAAGTAATGACCATTTTTTCCCGTGAATATCGGTCAAATTAAAGTCTGGGGCAGGCTTATTAACCATCGCTTTTACTACTGAATCAGCTTTGGCGTTTTGATCAGCTATCTGCTTCATTACAGCGTCACTCAGTTTCACGAGGTGCAATATGCCTTGTGCTTTATCTTTTTCTTCATACTCCAGCGTTAATGCGCCATTCCACGCTTTGCTTACACTATCAATTTTATCTTTTGAGATAAAAGTGCCGTCGGGCATCATATAAGTAGGCGTTTGGGTTGAACCGGGTTTTGTTTGTGCCTTAATAACCATAGAGCATATGCTTAAGACAGCAATAAATAAATAAGTTTTCATTTGATTTTTAATTATTGTACATATTTAATTGCACAAAACTACTGTGCAATAATCCCCAGGTTTGTTAAAAGCACAGGAATTAGTGTTAACGAATGTTAATTGTTTATTTGAAACAACAGTGATTCCATTAACACTATTTAACACTAAAAGTCCGAACATTAACACTCTTCCAATACAGCAGAATTAAATTTGCGGCCTTATTAATATCTAAACAAATAAAAAATGAAAAAGTATTTCCTAATAACACAGATCTGCATTATGATAATCGCTACTGTAAATACATCGGGAGCGACTGTGGTTAAGCCATCTATCGAACTAAAACCTCATTCGGCATCCCACCGTTTCATGGCAAGAAAAACAGATCAGGATGACAGCGAGTTATTAAATAAACCGGCACCCGGATTTGAACTGACAGGCCTTGATGGTAAAAATTATTCCTTAAAGAATCTAAAGGGCAAAATAGTAGTACTGAATTTTTGGTTTATTGCCTGTAAGCCCTGTGTTAACGAAATGCCGGTATTAAACAGTATTAAAAAAAAGTATGATCCTAAAAAGGTAGTATTCCTTGCGCTGTCGCTGGACAGTAAAAGCGCTGTTAATGCATTTTTACAAAATCATCAATTCAATTATGTTATGCTCCCCGATGCAGCTCCAGTGCATCGAAAATATCACTTAAATGCCTATCCTACCTCTATCGTGATCGATGCCAGGGGGATCATTTCTTTTGTTCAAATCGGTGGACCGGACATTAATGAAAATCTTCAGGTGGCCATTAATTCGGCTTTAAAAAGTATGTAGGCAATTACACCAATTATTTTAAGAAAATAGTCTTCCGCTTGGGAACGGTTTGATTTTCGCAATTAACGCTTTGATAAACGCAAATTGCCTTTTTACACCCTCCATATCTTTGTATTGTAATTAAAAAGAAACAAAAAATAATTTAATTAAAAATAAAAGATCATGAATTTACAAGGTAAAAAAGTAATCATTTTAGGTGGCAGTTCAGGCATAGGCCTGGCCACAGCAAAAGCGGCAGCCGCCAAGGGAGTGTCAGTGATCATTGTATCCAGCAACCAGGAAAGAATCAATATCGCACTGAAAGATCTTCCGGCAGGTTCTGAAGGATATGCAGTTGACCTGAGCAAAGAAGAAAACATCGAAGCGCTGTTCAGCAAAACAGGTAATTTTGATCACCTAGTTTATTGTGCCGGTGAAAATCTTACCCTGAACACTATTAACGCGACCGATATAGACCAGGCACGCAGTTTCTTCAATTTACGTTTCTGGGGCCCTTTCGCTGCCGTCAAATATGGCGTACCCTTTCTTAATAAAGGCGGCTCGATCTCATTGACCAGCGGTACTGCCAATGCACGTCCTGGTGCAGGATGGTCAGTAGCTTCAGCCATTTGTGGTGCTATGGAAGGTTTTGTCCGGGCTATGGCGGTGGAACTGGCTCCGGTAAGAGTTAACTGTGTGGTTCCGGGCGTGGTAAAAACTCCGCTTTGGGACAGCATGCCGGAAGCTGACCGTGAAGGGCTTTACAAATACGTAAGTGATTCGGTATTACTGAAAAGAGTTGCTGAAGCAGAAGATATTGCGCGGGGATTTATCTACCTGATGGAACAGGATCATGCTACTGGGCAATCGCTATTGATCGATGGCGGAACCGTATTGGTTTAGTATTAATCATCTAAAAGGTTATCCTTCAATTCCTGACAGCATCGCGCTGTCAGGAATTACATCAATTTAGTCACCAAATTAATTAATCATGAAAACGCTATCATTATTTAAAGTATTTAATTTAACAGGATGTTTCCTGACTTTATTTGCTTCATATGCACCAGCCATGCAGCGGGATTCTGTTGATTACATAACAGTGTTGAGAAAAAGCACACCCTATAACCGAAAAAGCGATCAGAATTTCCCGGCATTTACTTACCAGGCAGCAAGCGATTCCCACCTGACCCAACTGCGTACGAATTACAACCTTGATTCTGTTGCCGGTAAGGAGGATGAAGTCACCAGGGCCATCCGCCTTTTGCAATGGTTCCATAACCAGGTTCCGCACGAAGACGTTCGCCCGCTAAAGGTGCTCACCGCAAGCAATATCATTGAAACGTATAAGAAAACTAAATTTGCACAAGGATGCTATCCGCTGTCGATTGCCATGAATGAGATCTTCCTGTCGATGGGTATCAAATCGCGAAGCGTGATCTGTTTTTCGGGTCGTTTTCCTGTACCAAATGGCGGGCATGTAATTAACGCTGTATATATAGATTCTTTGAACAAATGGATTTATATGGACCCGCAGGAGAACGCGTATATCAAGGATGAAAAGGGTAGTTTTCTAAGTATTGCCGAAGTAAGGGAACGTTTAATCGATGGCCGCCCTCTGGTGCTGAACTCAACCGCCAATTATCACCAGGTGCCCTCCAAAAAAGAAGTATATCTTTACCAGTTTATGGCTGAACACTTGTATCGCATGATCTGCCCATTGCACAGTGAATGGAATTCACAGACAAGGGAGGACGGCAAAATACTGGAATACGTGGAATTACTCCCATATGGAAGTCAAGAACCAGCTATAGATGTTTACGAAACTAAAAAGTATGAGAAATATACGGTGATCAGCTATCATACTAACAATGACCTGTTATTTTGGCAAAAGCCCTAACATTAGATATGAACCACCTCATATTGAATTCCAGCAAGGGCTTCTTTGGGCAATTAAAAAACATAACAAAAGAATACGCCTTCAGATCAAAAGTTGGAAGCTATTTTATTGGTATTAAAAGAATCATTTATGCACCAAACCGTAACCAAAACAAGCATAATTCTGTGCGCAACAATGAACACACCACGCACAGAACATATCTTATTTAAAAAGACCTATATTAATCTTAAGAATAGTTTAAAATAATCAATTTAAAATCGGTTTTTTTGCATTTTCAATTGCTATTGAGAGCTCATCAGCTAATTGCTCAGGGCTTTTAGCCGAGTTGAATCCGAGGTCCACAAAGCGAATCATTCCATTTGAATCGATTACATATTTTGTCGGTATTCCTGGAGTTTTGTACAGTGCCAGGGTTAAGCTCCTTGTGCCGTTTGGCCCAGGCTGATCAAAAGCAATATGGAATTTGTAATCATTACCTGACATAATTGCTTTTACCTTGCTTATGTCGGGCTTTTCTTGTGTGTCAATGAAAAGGAATTTTACATTCGGGTCATTTTTAAATTTGTCAATAACTATTTTCATGATTGGAAAGGACTCCCTGCACGGTTTACACCAGGTTGCCCAAAAGTCCAGAATTAGAATTTTGCCCTTATAATCAGATAATGATACCACATTTCCGTCCATATCTTTTAATTTAAAGTCAGGGGCATGAATATTTAACGTAGAATCTTTATTTTGAACAAAACAGGTACCAGACAGCCCTGCCCCTTTTGCAACAATAATGAAGAAAAGGGAAAACATGAAGATTAATACAATTGATTTTTTTTCCATCAGGATTATTTGTTTTTTTTATCTAATATTTTATTGCAAAATTAAGTTTGCAATACCCATAACTTGTTAATGCATTCTTAAACAGTGTTAAACAGTGTTAATTGGCAAATTAGTCTAATGTAATTGAGGTACATTTGATGTTGATTAACCAGATAGGAATATAGCTTATACTTGAATGAACAGGAGATTGACTTTCATCTTTTTTGTAGCCGTGTTTACAGGTTGCGGTATAATTTTCTTTCAGTTGTTTTGGTTATCTCAAGCTTTCACAAATTCAAATAGAAACTTTCGTAAAATAGCCACAGATGCTTTGCAGAAAACAATTAATGACTATCAGCTGGATCAAACCAGCGATATAATACATTCTAAACCCGGCGATAGCTTAACTGTAGATCTCGATTCAACAGCCCTTCGACAACCTGATACGAAAATACTTGATTATAGAAATCTTCATCCGATAATAAAAAATGCACGGCATTTTGAGCCTAAATTAACCAACTCCAACGTTGAAATGATAAAGGTTATGATTGCCAGAGTTGTAGCACAGGTTACTAATAAACCTGTGATTTTATCTACGCTAAAAGTTAAGTATAAGGAAGAGCTTTTGAAAAATGGCCTTAAACAATCATTTATATTGTCGCTTGTACCCCCTGAGAGTAAAATTGCCCCGGATGATGTAGTTGGATATTCAGGTCTATCTAAAAATAGTGCTGTTGTGAAGGCGACCTTTAACTTAGGATCATTGACTATTATTAAGCGTAATGGAGTTTCTTTATTCATTTCTATAGGGCTTATATTCCTGACTTCAGGAAGCCTCTATTACATGTGGTACGTTATCCGGCAACAAGTCTTACTTGATGAAATTAAGAATGGTTTGATCAACAATGTAACCCATGAGTTTCGCACACCCATTGCCATTTTACAGTCAACCCACGAAGCTATTGATAACTTTACAGATCCTGCCGATTTCGAAAAGACCTTACGCTATATCAGAGCTAATCGTACTGTGCTAAAAAAACTGGAAATTAATATCAATCGGATACTGGATATAGCCAGTTACGAAAACAAAAGTCGCCAGGTAATATTAGAACATATCCCACTTAAAATTCTTATTCAGGATGTTATCGCCGGCTTCGAGCTTGGTAATGGCATAATAATAAGATTTAATTATGAAATGAATAATGAATTAATTAAAACGGATCAATTCGCTATAGCCACCATAGTTTCAAACCTGGTGGATAACGCGTTAAAATATAGTGGTGAACAACCGGCAATAACTGTAAATGTGAATCAAATAGATAGTGGATGGAGTTTAGAGGTAATTGACAATGGTAATGGAATACCTCGTCAATATATAGATTTAATTTTCGACAAGTTTTATAGGGTTCCAACCGGCAATGTCCATGACATTAAGGGCTATGGAATTGGGTTGAGTTACGTAAAAATGCTAACGGAATTATTAAAAGGGCACTTATCCGTAAAAAGTATACTTGGTGAGGGTACAAAGTTCACTATTGAATTTCCGATAAATGAATAAGCAAAAGATTTTACTGGTCGAGGACGAAGAAGTTCTCGCAATGGTGATTAAGGAAACATTGGAAAGATTTAATTTTGATGTTGTTGTCTCTTTTAATGGCGTAGAGGGCTGGACCCGATTTATTTATGAAAAACCTGATTGTTGCATTATTGATATTATGCTCCCGCGAAAAGACGGAATTTCTTTAGTATCTGATATACGCAAGGTAAACCTGCATGTTCCCATCATATTGCTTACTTCGCGTGTACGTACTGAAGATGTATTAAAAGGATTAACGGCAGGTGCGGATGACTACATAAAAAAACCATTTAGTTTAGAGGAACTGATATTACGTGTTAAAGGCTTACTGCGCAGGTCTGATATACATACAGCGGCAGAGACTCTTAGTCTAGCAGAGGATATGACAATTGGAAGGTATAGCCTGAATTATAGCAGGCAGGAACTCACATGCGCCGGGAAAATCTATAACCTATCTGAAAAAGAGGCCGACCTGCTCAAATTGTTAATGGAGTATAAAAATAATTTATTGGATAGGCACACTGCTTTGATCAAAATTTGGGGTGATGATAATATTTTTAATTCTCGTAGCATGGATGTCTATGTAACGAGAATTCGTAAATATTTAGCGGACGATGCCACTGTTCAAATAATAAATATCCGTTCAAAAGGATATAAATTAATCGGCTAATCTAAAAATTTAATTTTTATAATTTACATAGGAATGTTGATATTGGAAGTCACATTTCTTGTAAAATGTGTTCAGATATTAACACAACAAAAAGCTATTTTAGTGGTATTGAGGCTCAACTAAAAAGATGGCTTTTCATCATCCCGATAAATTAAATCAACCGTGTTTCTTTATTATACGGACATATATTTACATCCTCATGCCAATCTGCGAAAAACGATAGACCCGCATGGTTGCCTTCATTATTCGTTTTGCGGGCAAAGATTGATTACTTAGGAAGCCGGCAAAAATGTCTTAACTACCTCATACATCCCCGGGTCAAAAGTAGCCATTTCCAGTGCTTCTGTTAGAAATGGCGACGCCGCCGAATTATTTCGCATGTTTTGGTAAGCCTCCAGACTACTCCATTGTGCATACATGGTCACTTTGGTACCATCTAAACTACGGTGCAGGCTGGAAGATATAAAACCCTCTATTTTCGTTACACTTTCAGCTGTGGCACGCATCAGCAAATCAACCAATTTTTGCTGATTAGCAGGATCAACAGTAAAAACATTGATCAATGTCAAAAACTTATTTTCTTCAGTAGTATTGGTCATAACATGATGTTTTATTGCTGCCAATTTATGATTTTTTAGCTGATTAAATCATATTGCTCGCTTGGCCGGTTACCTTCTGGATTGAATTGGGCATTCCAAAGTTTCAAACAGTTCATCCAAACATTTTTCGATGATGCTGAGCGCTTATACATATATACCTTGGGTGTTTAATACAATTACGAAGTGCTTTAACAATCATTAACACTAAAGAACATTGTGTTAACATTTCATAGGCTGAACGAAATTAATTTTGCGTCCTTATTCACATTAAAAAATCAAATGAAAAAACACTTTCTTATTCTCCTGATTATCATTGTCGCAAATGCAACTGCGTATTTATTTTCAAAGGGAGCTGAATTCCTCTACAGCCATAAATGCGATATGAAAGAGTATTATAGGGCACCATATTATATGTGGTCATCAACATTAATTCCATCAAGCTCAAATTTTTGAATCATCCATGAAAATAAATATAAAACCCCGTCTTAGAAAAAAGCCATACCTATTATTGGCATTTTTTTGTTTTCTTACAGTCAAGATATATTCAATGCCACACAGGGTGGCAGATACTATAAACACCGCTGATATAAAATTCACATCTATCACCGCAGACACAACGGATCCAACACACTCACCGACTATTATTAAAAAAACGCAAAGCCTGTTGGCAGCCAAACCAGAAATCGCAGTCATATATATAAAAGAGCCTTTAGGACTATGGACGATTTTTATAACAGGATTCATCGGCGGACTTGCAGCTCTTTTGTTACCCTGTATCTTCCCCATGCTACCGTTAACGGTTAGCTTTTTTACCAAAAGACATACCAATCCAAGAAAGGGAATTTGGGATGCAGGGATTTACGGCTTATGCATTATCCTGATTTATGTTGGCCTGGGAATGCTGATTACCATATTTTTTGGTGCTGACGCGCTGAATGCACTTTCCACTAACGGAATCTTTAATTTTGTTTTTTTCCTCATGCTGGTTTTCTTTGCAGCCTCTTTTTTTGGCGCCTTCGAGATTACGTTGCCTTATAAATGGGCTAATAAAGCAGAGGAAAACACTGAAAGAAAAGGCATTGCTGGTATATTTTTCATGGCGGCTGCCCTGGCACTGGTATCCTTCAGTTGCACGGGCCCTATTATAGGTACATTACTCGTACAGGCAGCTACTTCGGGTGCAAGATCAGGACCCGCTGTTGGAATGCTTGGATTTTCGCTTGCTTTAGCGTTCGCTTTTGTTTTGTTTGCTCTTTTTCCTGCATGGCTGAATAACCTGCCTAAATCAGGCGGCTGGTTGAATAGCATAAAGGTATTTCTTGGATTTCTGGAGCTGGCACTCTCGCTAAAATTCCTGAGCAATGTGGATCTGACCTATCACTGGCATTTATTCGACAGGGAGATTTTCCTGGTACTTTGGATCGTTATCGCAGCTTTAACAGGCTTATATTTGTTAGGCAAATTAAAATTCAGCCACGATTCAGAGATATCCTATATTTCTGTACCCAGATTGTTCCTGGCCATCATTGTCTTTTCGTTTTCAGTTTATATGATGCCTGGTTTATGGGGCGCGCCTTTAAAATCTATTGCGGCATTTCTGCCTCCACAGGCCAGTCAGGATTTTGATTTGTACACACCAACTTTATCAGGTGGAAATACCGGATCAGATAACAAAACAATTTACGACAATACTCCGCATAAATACAGTACCCTTTTTGATAAGCCTTTAAATCTGAACCCATTTTTTGATTATAAGGAAGGCATTGCTTATGCTCAAAAAGTGCACAAACCTGTAATTATAGATTTCACGGGGCATGCTTGCGTCAACTGTAGAAAGATGGAAGCAACCGTATGGCCGGATAGGAAAGTGCTTCAACTACTTAAAGACCGTTATGTACTTATACAACTGTATGTTGATGATAAGACAGAGCTACCAGAAAGTGAGCAATATGTCAGCACTTTCAGCCACCGCAAAATTACAACGATCGGTGCACTGAACAGCGATATCCAGGCGGACCGGTTCAATACCAATTCGCAACCATATTACGTACTGCTAAACCCAATGAATGAATCTACACTTGTAATCCCGGAGGGGGCAGATTATAATCCTCTAAGCTATTACAATTACCTGCAGTCAGGTATCAGCTTATTTAAATAAGCAAAAAAATAAAAATAGAAATTCTATTTAGTTTGTTACCGTTGTCTTTTAAAAGCACGCCAGAATCAGTTCATTTCACCAAGCCAGCATAAACTGATTCTGGCGGAGCTGCTTAAATTTAAAAATACATTTGTTGACTTTTTGATTAACATTTAGTATAATATAATGTATGAATTATTAAATTTGTATAAGGGATTCCATCATTTGATGTAATGAAAAGGGAGAGATCAAACCATTTGCATTCAATTCCATATTCAGGCATTTATTCAATGAGTCTATATCTGACGGCCGAAAAGTATTGATCACTAAAACAAATTTCTATGATCACTAAACCACAAACACTTGAAGAGTTCTATGATTTCAAATTCAACAAGGTTCCGCTCGGTATCTATAAAGACAGCGGCCACTTTAATGTGTTCCGTACGGAAGACTATAATGACCCTTTGAAGAAAAAAGCGCCTTACAGCAGGCGTGAATTTTACAAGATCAGCCTTATCAGGGGTGACTACTTGTTCCATTACTCAGATAAAAGCCTAAAGATCGCGGGCAGCACCCTAATGTTCTTTAATCCTATGGTGCCTTACCTTCTTGAGCCTTTTTCTGTGGCACCTACCGGCTTCTTTTGCATTTTCACTAATGATTTTTTCCCGGAAACGGTTCACAACGGAATAAAGCAATTGCCGATGTTTACCCCCGGCGGCAAGCCCGCGTATTTCCTGAATGAAGAGCAAGATACTCGTTTGAGCGAGGTCTATCAAAGGATGTTGCTGGAGATTGGTTCAGACTATGCCTTTAAATATGACCTGTTACGCAATTATGTTACGGAAATTACACATATTGCCCTGAAGTTAGTGCCCTCTGAAGAGCTTTATCAGCATCCTAATGCCAAACAGCGTATTACCGCTGTATTTACAGAATTATTAGAAAGACAGTTTCCGATAGAAACACCTTACCAGCGACTGGACTTACGCTCCGCAAGTGATTTTGCCGGGCAACTTGCCGTCCATGTCAATCATCTAAACCGGGCGATTAAAGACACAACCGGCAGAACAACAACTGACCTTATCGCTGAGCGCCTGGTGACGGAAGCAAAAAAACTGCTTAAACACACTGATTGGAACATTGCGGAGATTGGCTATTGCCTTGGCTTTGAAGACCCTGCGCATTTCAATAATTATTTTAAGAAACTTGTGCATTCGTCACCTTCCGCATTTAGGGCAGCTTAGTTAGCAAATAGTTTGATTTACTCGGATGGTGATTCTAATAATGAAGATGCATAACAATTACTTTTATCAAATAAATCCTTTAGGCATCCTTTCCAAAAACTGATGCGATTTTAATCAAACTATTTTTTACCAGCAACCTCATGAAATGGTTTGCGCGGATGCGATTGCATTCGTTCACGCAGACTTTCTGCGAGTGATTGAAAATATTCACTTAAAAACGGATCCGGTAATTTTTCACGCATGTCTTCAATAACGGCTGCCAATTTCTCCCAGGAGGCGGTGACAAATGAACCAAGTGTTTTATCAACAAGTTCGATATTAATAAACTTTTCAGCAACCAGAATTCCAAGAGATTCCATTTCCTGAGTAAATTGAAGAAACATAATTTGATCACGGTCAGGAATCTTTCGCCATTCTTCAAGCGTGGAAGGGATACTATAATTGTTAATTCGGAATATCATTTCTGCAAACTGGTGTGTTTGAAAATTCTTTAATGTCTCTATCGTAAACCGTTCTTTTCGGTCGCGATTCGTATTTTTTATTTGAATTACGCCGAATACAAGTCCTACTATGAATGTCAAAGCAAGGGCTATGTTAGCAACAAGATTGATTATTTCATTATTCATTTTTTTGCTTTTATTTTCTTAAAGAATAAAGTCACTGTTTCGTTTAATTTATTTTATCGCGTGGTACGGGTTGTCTTTATTCTGTAGTATAAAGATATTAAGTAATAACAACTAACACTTGTAAAAATCAAAGTAATAATTGCAATTTTCAAACAAACTGCGATTATCAGTTACACTAAATGGCACGAAACATTGGCGTATTAATTTTCTATAGAGAGTTTGGCTAATTTGATGCATTGCATATAAACAAAAAGAAAAGTATCCTCGGCAGGCGACCATTTTGGCAGGGAAAAAAGTTTTCTTTTGGGGGATGCTATTTTTTACCCTGGCATCTTGCCTTTGCGAGCTATCGATGAATCTGGAAATTCCGCAGGCGTTGACCATGCAATTCCGTGCCCTACGTCCTTTGTATGGTGTAAATGAACTTTCAAAATGCACTTGAGTGCTAGGTGGTAAGAATGATCAAAGTGTTGCAGAACATATTGGTCGATTTTCCGGAATGAGTGATCAATGGCTTCATATTCTCCAGTCAGACCGTTCGCGGGTAACTGGACTTATCGGTTAAACTATCTGCAATACATATTGTTTATGGTCGCGGGACTTCCATAGGGCGTCAAGAAAAATAAAATCGGCCGTTTTGAAAAGGTCAACGCGGTAAATTGGGTACACGCAAGACTTGTTGCAGATAGTGCCAAGGCGTAATTAGCAAAATCGCTGGGTTTAGGTAGCAGATAAATTATGCTTTTAGAAGTTTGATTTCATTAATTTTGCAGCATGGCTATCAATGTTGCTGAAATTCCGGGGATAAATATGGAAGATCTGAAACTGAAAGGTTTCAAGGTCCACGAACTGGCCGCAACCACCGATGTCCCCGCTTCCAAGGGCAGGCGTGACTTTTATAAAATGGGCCTGGTTAACGGCGACATGACTGTAAAATACGGCGACCAGGTTTTGGAAATAAAAGGTACGGTTCTCTTTTTCGTAAATCCGCGTGTAGCCCACACACTTGTGCGTCGTGATAAGAACAACATCGGCTACGCCTGTCTTTTTACCGAAGCTTTTATTAAACGAACGGAAACATTAAAAAGCTCTCCCTTATACCAGGTAGGTGATCATCCTGTAATTCCGCTGAACAGCGAACAGGCCGCGTTTATGACGAATATTTTTCAAAAGATGCTGGCGGTTCACAGTAGTGATTACCCATACAAAGGCGAATTGATCAGGAATTGTATCGAACTGATTATTCATGAAGCCTTAAGGATACAGCCGTCGCGAAACGTATCGCAATTTAAAAACGCGGCTACGCGGATCACCCATTTATTTATGGATTTGCTGGAAAGGCAGTTCCCTATAGAGCGCGTCGCCGATCCCCTCAGGCTAAGAACAGCGCAGGATTTTGCCGCCGGTCTTTCTGTACATGTAAATTACCTTAACCGCTCTGTAAAGGAAGTTACCGGGAAGCCAACCTCGGTACACATTGCCGAGCGGATAACCACAGAAGCAAAAGCCCTTTTGCAACATACTGATTGGAGCGTAGCTGATATTGCCTATGCCCTCGGTTTTAATTATCCCAGCTACTTTAACAACTATTTTAGGCGGGTGACCGGCACTATCCCAAAATCCTTGCGGCAATAAAAGGTTTGAAAGTCATAGTTATCGGTTTGATTGTTGTTAGCGGCATGCATGTTTTTACGGGACTTTTGACATATGAAAATTTTAGTTACAGGTGCCACCGGAAAGGTCGGCAGCAGGTTTGTTCCGAGGCTGATAGCCCAAGGCCATGACGTGAGTATCCTGGTACGTGATGCCGCGAAAGCATTAGCATTAACGGAATTCGGTGCCAGGGTTATTGTTGGCGATCTCTATAACCCGAATACATTGCCGCCAGCGGTTGCAGGGATAGAAGCAGTGATACACTTGGCTGCGCTCTTCAGAACCTTTACGGATAATGAAGGCGTTATCAAGACTAATCACGCCGGGACTGTAGCGCTTGCCCATGCAGCAATAGCGGCAGGTGTAAAGCGATTTGTTTTTGTAAGTACCGGCAACGTTTATAGCTCAGGTTACCGACACCCGGCCCGGGAAGATGACCTGGTTAACAGCAATGACCCCAGGCCCTATGCGTCTAGCAAAATTGCAGCAGAGCAGGAACTTATTGCGCTTCAAAAAGACAACGACTTTGATGTACGCGTACTGCGTTTAGGTTTTGTCTATGGCGATAAAGATCCACATATTGAAGAGATCATGCCGCTGCTGAAAAAAATGAACCGTCATTCAGGATCAAGGATGCATATGGTACATCATTTGGATGTTGCCCAAGCCTTAACTTTACTGCTGCGTACCAATGGGCTAAACGGAGAAATCTTCAATATTGCAGATGATGCACCGATCACCTTATACGAATTAGCTGACTCAGTTGGAAAGGCTGCTGACGCTTTTGACCCTGCCGAAGGGCCATTGGCTGATCCGTTTGAGGGAATCATGGACATTTCAAAACTTAGGAAGAAGACTGGCTTCAGGCCGTTGGTGCCTAGTTTTTATGTGGCACGTGATTTGGATATTTTGTAATTAACGCAGTTTACTTAAGGTATTAACTTGATTGGCCATGTGGACGTCGGTATCAACAAATTTGGTTTCAAAATCATAAACAGGATACTTACTATTCATTAATTTTATGAGCATTTCCATGGCTATTTCTCCCATTTCAAAGGCATTCTGCCGGACATACGATATCTGCGGAGAAATTAAGTCCAATACATCTGAATTGGAAAATCCCATGATAGCCATACCTTGGGTTTGATAATGCTTATTCAACAGACGAATGGCAGCAATACTTAAACTGTCATTTGCGATAACAAGCGCTTCAGGGGGGATCGGCCGGGATAAAAGGTTTTCTATTGCATGAAAAACCTCTTGAGGATCACGCCCTCCGGCAGGACAATATTTAATGAAATCATCGTTGATTTTAATACAGTTCTCCTGTAACGCGGCTTTGTAACCGGCCACCCGTTGTGCTGTAACTGATAACTGCGGTGCGTGTGCTAAAAATGCAATATTTTTATATCCCTTTTTAACCAGAAGTTCCGTTGCATTGAAAGATGCCCTGAAATCGTCTATCGTAACTTTGAAAGTTTTTATTTCGTCAATTATCCGGTCAAAAAAAACAATTGGCAATCCGCGTTCGTGGAATTTTTGAACATGGCTGTAATCAACAGTTTGCGAAGACATGGAAATAAGCAAACCATCAATGGAGCTATTAGCAAGGTGCTCCAAATTAACTACTTCCCGTTCGTAACTTTCATGGCTTTGTGTAATGATCACGTGATAACCTTTTTCATAGGCGATAGCTTCTATGCCATTAATTGTCTGAGAAAAGAAGTTATTCGCTATATCAGGTACCATTACCCCTATGGAATAACTTCTCCTATTTTTCAGGCTTCGTGCTATCGGATTAGAATGATAATTGATCTTTTTTGCATGTTCATTAATTATATTTTTCTTTTCCGTACTAACTTCATGACTGTTCCGCAGTGCCCGCGATACAGTGGAGATCGAGACACCCAGTTCTTTTGCGATATCCTTTATCGTTACAGCTCTATACATTTTGTAGGATTATATGTGCACAAAATAATCAAATTAAGAAAAATTAGCCTGTATTATTTTTGTTAATGTCTTCGCTGACAACGTTTGCGTAGATTTTTATGCTGTAATCCTAAATTAAATCTAATTATCTCTTTAATATAGCCTTAAGATTTACCTAAAAAATCTACGTAGCATCATTTATACACGTTAACAGTAGTGTAAACATGCTTTTAAAATAATCCAACCAATTAAATTATGAAGATATCATTTCCATTTTTTATTGCGCAGTTGCTATTGAAGCAATCCAATAAGTCCAAGGCAATTACTCTTTGTTCCATCATTTTTAGAAACAGCCTCATAAAAAGGTCTTTAACACTATTAATCCTATTGTCCACCGGTTTTAATGCTTTTTGCAGCCCCAATGAAAACTTCTATAATGTAAGACAATATGGTGCAAAAGGCGATGGAAAAAACCTGGACTCCAAAGCCATCAACAAAGCAATTGAACAGGCCGCTTTAAATGGTGGAGGAACAGTTTACCTGCCTGCCGGCAAATATCTTTCCGGTTCCATCCGGTTAAAAAGTAACATATCTTTATTTATTGACCAGGGGGCAATGATCGTAGCGGCGCCGGTTAGCGCAGAAAATCAGTATGATGAGGAAGAACCCGGCGCTGGTAACGCTTACCAGGATTCCGGGCACAGTCATTGGCACAACAGCCTGATATGGGGCGAAGACATCCATGACGTCTCCATCATTGGGCAGGGATCAATCTGGGGAAAAGGCTTGTTCAGGGATTATGTAAAGGGCAAACAAACTGCTAATAAAGCCATCGCGTTACTGCGATGCCGAAATGTGAACATCCGTGACATTTCGATATTAAGCGGCGGCTGGTTTGCAATCCTTGCAACCGGGGTGGACAATCTTACCATAGATAATGTAAAACTGGATACCAACCGTGACGGAATGGATATCGACTGCTGCAAAAATGTAAGGGTTGCTAACTGTTATGTTAACTCGCCCTATGATGATGGTATTTGCCTCAAAAGCACTTTCGCATTAGGTTACGCCAAGTCGACCGAAAACGTTACCATTACCAATTGCCAGGTAAGCGGCTATGACGAAGGAACATTGCTTGATGGCACTTTTAAAAGATCAGAAAATCCGGTATATAAAAACCATCCAACAGGCAGGATCAAATTGGGGACAGAATCAAACGGTGGTTTTCAAAATGTTGCTATCTCCAATTGCGTATTTGATTATTGCAGGGGTCTGGCATTGGAAACGGTAGACGGTGCTTTACTGGAGGATGTTACCATATCAAATATAACCATGCGCGATGTCGTTAACGACCCGATTTTCCTTCGCCTTGGATCAAGAATGCGCGGACCAAAAGAAGCATCCGTTGGGCAGCTGAGGCGGGTGATCATCAGCAATGTGAATGTTTACAATGCCGACCCAAATTATACCTGTACGCTTACTGGAATACCGGGGCATGATTTGGAAGATATCCAGTTAAATAACATCCATATTTATTACAAGGGCGGAATAACCGATGGACAGCCTGAGCGGCAGGTTCCGGAACAGGAAAATAAATATCCTGAGCCGGGGATGTTCGGCGCGGCCCCGGCTTATGGGTTTTTTATTCGCCATGCAAAAAATATTCAGTTGAACAATGTTCAGATAAGTTTACTAAATGCCGATAACCGTCCGCCGTTACGTATGGATGATGTACAGGGTGTTTATTTAAACAGGGTTAAGGCAACAGATTTTAATACAGGCAAATTAACTGTTTTTAATCAGGTTACCGGTTTGCAAACATTTGACAGCCTGGACCTGAAATAACAATTGTTTAATCGTTAATCAAAATAGTTCTATAAATGGAAAGTCTGCCTCGTTTCTCAACGCTTAAAAATAAAACTTCCTGCCTCGTTTTTCTGGTTCTTTTCTCCTCTTTTCAAGCGCTCAAAGCACAGCAGTATTCCCGTGGCATTGGTGTATATCCCGGCAATCCAAAGGAATTCTTTGGCCCGGGAATGAAGATTGATGCTATTCACTATCGAAATCTTGCCCTGCACCGGGCGGCTTACCAGTCAGGTGCCTATGATTATAACCTTACGGCACAACTGGTAACCGATGGCATAATTGATACAAAACTACCCGGCTGGATAGTTGTAAGTACCAATAGCCAGGGCATTTTGCCAAGGGATGGCAGGGAACATGGCTTTGACAGAAACTCCAGCAGCCAGCAATTCGATGGACCGAATGCCTGGTTCCAGGTACAAATGGCAGGCAATTATAAAGTATCATCGATAGATAGTTTAACAATTGTTGGTAGTATGACAGCAGATACGCTCGCGCCAAAACCATGGGCGATAACGGTAAGCGGATCTGACGATGGCCTGAAATGGGATAAGTTGGGAAACGTAAACGGCAGCAACTCATTGCCGGGTATTGAACCGCCTGTCAGGTTTCGTCCGCCAACCGGCCAAAAACCAACGCCTCAGCAAATAGCCCTGGCCCGCAGGTTTGCAGGTATGAAAAGACGGTCATTAAATTATACATTTAAGTTTAGCCAGCCCGTCCACTATAAATATTACCGTATTAACACCGATGAGCCGAATGCTAAGAGTTGGTCAGTCAATCATCTGTCACTGTATAGCAATGGCCAGGCAGCACCTATCGGCGGCCCTTACAATTTTACAAGCGCATGGAAAAGCGGCGGAAGCGGTACGGAATGGGTTTATGTTGATTTGGGCGCGAACTGCGCCTTTAACAAAATAAAGCTCAACTGGATCAGTCCTGCTATCCAGGGTTCTGTGCAGGTATCTACTGATGCCCTTTCATGGGAAAATATTGGGGTGCTGCCTGCGAACGGAGACCTGGTTACCAATTTAGCACTAAACAAGGAAGTAAAAGGCAGGTTTGTACGGGTGCTGATGACAAAAGCCGCTAACCCGGATGACGGTTACATCCTGAGTGAACTGCAAGTATTTGGTATAGGCGGGCCTGTGCCGGTAGCTCATCCGCAGGAAGCCATTCATGCTAACGGTCGGCTCGATCTGGCTGGTGGTGCATGGAAAATACAGCGGGCATCACAGGTTAAAGCAGATGGCGCTGCGTTATCGGCCCCTTCATTCAATGATAGTGGTTGGCTTACTGCTACGGTTCCTGCAACTACGCTGGTAAGTTACCTGAACGATGGAGCTGTGCCTGAACCTAACTATGGCGATAATAACCTTGCCATTTCCGATTCTTACTTTTACGACGATTTCTGGTACCGGGACGTATTTTTGACCCCTTTATCCTACAGAGACAGCCGCGTATTTTTAAATTTCGACGGTATTAACTGGAAGGCGGAAATCTATTTGAACGGACATGCTATCGGACGGATTAACGGCGCATTTATTCGCGGCAAATTTGATGTGACTGACCTGCTCGTGCCGGGCGGCAAAAATGTGCTGGCGGTACGCGTCATCAAAAATGAAACGCCCGGCTTTCCGACCGAGCAAAACAGGAACAGCACCGATGCAAATGGTGGTGAGCTTGGGGCAGATAACCCTACTTTTCACGCCTCTATCGGCTGGGACTGGATCCCCACCATCCGTGGTCGCAATACCGGGATCTGGAATGATGTTTACCTTTCTCCAGGCGGCCCGGTAACCATTGAAGATCCACTGGTGACCACCAAATTGCCTTTGCCAGATACGACTTCAGCAGCGATAAGTATACAAACCACGCTTTATAACCATAGTATGAAAGCTGTTAAAGGAATATTGAAAGGCACCTTCGGCACCACCAGCTTTGAACAGGCTGTGGAACTTCGGTCAAATGAACAGAAAACCATCAACCTTGACCCCACTACAAACCCATCTTTAAACTTGCAGCACCCGGTTTTATGGTGGCCTAACGGTTACGGTAACCAAAACTTGTATAAAGTGTCGCTAACCTTCATAACCGCTGATGGAAAAACGTCAGATAACAAAACCTTTAAAACAGGCGTGCGTGAAATGACCTATTCAGACACCGGCAATCTAAAGATATGGGTGAACGGCAAGCGTTTTATAGCCCGTGGCGGCAATATGGGATTTGCCGAAGACCTGCTGCGCTACCGTTCACGAGAGTATAATATTGCCGTGGGATACCACAAGGAGATGAACTTTAACATGATCAGAAACTGGGTAGGTCAGGTTGGAGATGACGCATTTTTTGAAGCATGCGATAAATATGGTATTTTGATCTGGCAGGATTTCTGGCTGGCAAATCCATCAGACGGCCCAATTCCCAATCACCCCGATATGTTTATTGAGAATCTGAAGGACTTTGTAAAACGAATCCGGAATCACCCAGCTATAGGTTTATACGTAGGCCGGAACGAGGGTAACCCGCCGCCGGTAATTGAAAATGCGATCACCAGTCTTTTACCGGTACTTGCCCCGGGTATTAAATATATTCCGAATTCGGCGGCAATCAGCGTAAGCGGCGGTGGCCCATATGCTTTGCGTCCGCTCCAATTTTATTTTGAGAACAGGGCCACGCCAAAACTACACAGCGAAATGGGTACGCCCGACCTGATGTCTTACGAAAGCTTCAAACTGGCCATGCCCGATTCTGCCATATGGCCGCAATCGCGTTTATGGGGGGTGCATGATTTTACCCTCCAGGGAGCACAAAACGGAACTACATTTAATACGACAATGGAGCAGGCCTTTGGCAAAATTGAAGGCGTAAAACAGTGGCTGTCTTTAGCGGCCTGGACAGAGTATCAGGGCTACAGGGCCATGTTTGAAGCGCAAAGCAAAAACAGGATGGGGCTATTGATCTGGATGAGCCACCCCTCATGGCCGACATTAGTTTGGCAAAGTTATGATTACTATTTTGAACCAACAGGTGCTTATTTCGGTGCGAAAAAGGCATCAGAGCCATTGCACATCCAATGGAACCCGCTTAGCGATAGTGTAGAAGTAGTAAATTACAGTGTCGCAAACGGGGCAGGCCTCAACGCGAAAATGCAGGTATTGGATTTACAGGGCAAGGTAACACTGACAAAACAGGCACCGGTAGAATGTGCAATAGATAGCCGTGTTGGAGTGATGCCGGTTACCGTTCCTTCGGAACTAAAAGATGTATATTTTGTGCGGCTTGAACTTACCCGTGGTACTGAACTGATTTCCAGGAACGAGTATTGCCGGGGTGCCTTGCCCGATTCATCAGGTGGTATTGGTGATCTGAGCGCTGTTACCAGATTACCTCCGGTTAAACTATCTGCCCAAACCCTGGTGGTAAAAGTAGGGAACAATTGGAAAATTACCACCAAACTTTCTAATAATACTGCTTACGCAGCTTTTAACGTTCGGCTGAAAGTTACCAAGGATAAAACCGGCGTGCGAATATTGCCTGTAATTTATGATGACAATTATTTTACCCTATTGCCGGGAGAGAAACGAACCATTGAAATGAAAGTGGCTGATGCAGATACACGAGGTGAAAAACCGGGAGTTGCCGTCGAAGGATATAATGTGAAATAGATAATTTTAATCGGATGAAAAACCAGTTGATAACCGTTGCACTGCTTCTTTTTTCCCAAGGTACCTATGCACAAAAACATAGGACACCCTTAATCATCAGTACCCAAAAGCTGCGGATTTCTGTAGATGCAAGTACCTGTCGCTGGTCGGCACAGGTCAAAGGGACTCAAATGTCCATTAATAATGCTTACTTTCTACCCAATAACGATCCTTCCGGCTGGAAAGTCACCGGATCATTAAACAATAACGACTCTTCCAGCCTGGGCTCATTTGTAACCATTACACTGCATGGCGCTAAAGCTGGGCAGCTTGACTTTGATTATCAGATTTCAGCCAGCAAAACAGGAAATGATATTTTGGTAAGTCTTGGCCGAACTAACAACACTGGTAAAGCTGTCGATGTAGAAAATATGGACTATTTTGTTTCCGGGGATGCCCGCATTGGCGGAACTACTGATCAATGGATAGACCTGGGAACACACTCCCGTAACCGCGATTATTATGATTTGTTGGCCGTAGTTAATTTAATAACGCCCAAAATGTACGAGGTGAACCATGTAGTAAAGAACATGGAAACGGGGAACAGCCTTTTAATGGGCCATGTAACTACCATGAAAGGTTCATCGAGGTTTGAAATTACATCCGGCTGGACAGGAAAGAATTTGGACAGAATGCAAATACGCGGATATTGTAGTTATAAAGTTACCATGCCTGCCGGAAAAAGCTTCGCCGGTGAAAAGCTGCTGATCGACTTCAATACGGATGCGCTGCATGCTATGGAGCACCAGGCCGACCTGATTGCGATTGCACACGATATACGCCTGAAAGAGCGTCGCCCGATCAATCTTGACGATAAGGAATGGGTGGCTAATGATTATAGCCGCTATCATGGATGGATGTCTGGCGGAACTAACGCTACAGCCGCTAAATTTTTTAAGGATAATGGCTTATTCGATTTCTACTACGGGCTTGGCGGCCCCGGCCCGCAGGGCTCATGGGGTATTTATGGTTCAGGCGGAAGCACACAAGGCCGGCCATCCCGTGTAAAATATCCCGCAGAATGCTTCCTTCCGATACATACGGTAAAGTATGATGGTGAAAGAGTGATAGATTTTTCTAATCCGCTTACCGTAAGGTTAGAACGGGAACGGGCTTTTAAATGGGTTACAGGCCACGAGAAGGAAACCGGCCGCTCAGAAATGGACTTCGCAGATTGGTGGGAAAAATGGCCGGGCCAGTACGACCCTTATATGAGTTCTTTAGAAACCTACAGGGCCGGCGGGCTCCCCTGGCGTGAAGTGATCGATCAAAAAGCACCAAGAATGGTCGTCCGTTCTAACATGAACGTGGTAGATCATTCGTACGGTCTCGTCGATATTTGCAGAATTTCTGAAGATGCCGACCAGGGTTATGAAGACGCGGCTCCAGCTATTGTCGGCAAGGAGTTTTCAGGTTTGCTCACCGAATCCGTAATGGGCTCAGCTAACCGCTTTTTTTATAACGGCCGTGTATTTTGGAATGACGGCGACGGCTTTCATATTTATAAATACAAAGCGCCGGATGGCAAGCTGTTTAACTATGGCCAGGCAAAGGTTGATGCCAATTTTCATGCAATCGCAGGCAGCACACTTTTAGTATCAGAAGCATTTGATACCATATATCCACCAGACCGTATCGAACTATTGAAACGTATTGGTCCGCCAACTATGGATGTGTCTTACCCCGTAGACCTGTTTGTCCGGAAACCGGCCCAGGTATGGAACATGCCTGTTGAAAGGGCATTTGGCAATTGGAATATAGTTGCTGTTTTTAATTATACCGCCAAAGGGGGGAAAGGCGCATTTACTACGAAATTAGATGCAGCAAAAGACTTGCGGCTCGACCCCGACAAAGAGTACATAGTTTATGAATTCTGGTCACAGAAACTTTTAGGGACTTTTAAGGGAACGTTTGAAACGAGGTTTGTTGACCCCTACGACTGCGACATTTACAGCATCGTAGAGAAGCAGGATCATCCGGTGCTTATATCCACCAGCAGGCATATCCGTCAAATGGCATTCGACATAAAGGATATGAACTACGACGCAAAGCAACAAACACTGAGCGGCGTTTCCCGCCAGGTGAGGAACGATCCATACCAGCTCCGCATCTATTTACCGGACGGTTTCAGTGCGAAAAAGGTGGAGCTTAGCGGAGGCCTTGTATCAACAATGAAAACAGATGGCAATTTACTGACCGTTGATTTTACACCTTCAACGGGTGAGGATGTCATATGGAAGGTTATTTTCTGAACATCTAATTAACACTATGCGCAGCGATGCCTATACTAAATTCAAATTATGAAACTTAACTATTTACTTCCGGCCATTTTAGCGTTGAGCAGCTCGTTCGCTGCTGCCCAAAACATAATTAAAGATTATAAATTGCCCGGCAAAGGTTTAAAACAACACGACTTTTTATACGCCGGGGAGTGGGATATGCGTAAGCCCACCGCTCAATCGATGTTCCTGGTACGTGGAGGAAAGGTGGTATGGCAATATTCCATCCCTTTGCGAACTGCTACCGGGGGGATACAGGAGTTTGATGATGCAACGCAGCTCTCCAACGGTAATATCGTATACGCCTGTATGTCCGGTGCAGGAATCGTAACTCCTGAAAAGAACCTTATATGGCAGTACATCTGCGCTCCCGGCACTGAAACCCATTCCTGCCAACCGATAGGTAAAGACAGCGTCATGATGGTTTTGAACGGCCCGGTAGGTAAAGTATTGATTTTTAATACAGCAACTAATAAGCTATTAAAGGAAATTGTTATACCAACAACTTCAACCAGACCTCACGGACAATTTAGGCATGTGCGCATGACTCCCGGTAAAAAAACAATAATGGTGGGACTTTTTGCAGAAAAGAAGGTAGTAGAATTTGACCTGGAAGGGAAGGAAGTATGGTCGGTAGCTGCCCCGTCGGCATGGTCGGCTATCAGGCTCCACAATGGTAATACTTTAATATCGGGTGACGGGTTAGGCTACACACGGGAAGTAAATCCGAAGGGAGAAACCGTTTGGGAATTTACAAAGGCAGATGCACCTTTTTTAATTGGTAATACCCAAACTGCTAACCGGCTGGCGAACGGCAATACGGTAATATGCAGCTGGATTGCCGGAAACAACAAAACAGAGGAATGGGCCGGCACGGTACAGGTATTTGAAGTAACACCAGCTAAAAAGATAGTTTGGGCGTTATCGTCGTGGGAAAAACCCGATTTAGGCCCCAGCACTTACATTCAGCTGCTTGACGAACCCGGAAATCCGGACAACGGAGAATTGCAGCGCTAACAATAGCCCTAAATAAATGAATAATAAATTCGTAATCCGCCTCTCTTTACTCTGTTTAGCAGGTTTTATTGCGGCGTGTGCCTTACATAAAAAAATAGAAATCACCGCAATACCCGGACTTTCTAAATCGACAGTTCACAACTGGTTGGTTGATAAAGATGCGACTGGTGAAACTGCGGCGCTGTTTTACAACTTAAAGGTCAGTTCTGTAAAACAGGTGATGTTTGGTCACATGGAAGATAACAAAAATGGTTATGATGGCTGGAGGAATACACCTGGCCGGAGTGATGTTTACGAAGTTACCGGCGCTTATCCGGCTATGTACGGATTTGATTTTGGTGGGATCGGGTCTTTCAGACCCGATAGCCTGCTTGAAAAAGAAAGACAGGTATCGCACGACAGGGTAATTGAAGCCTATAAGCGTAAAGGCATCGTCACCTTTTCCTGGCATTTTAGTAACCCGGTCTCTAAGGGTAGTTTTTATTGGAAAAACTCGCCTGTTAATGCGGTGAGCGAAATACTACCGGGGGGCAAATATAACCCTGTTTTTAATGAATGCCTTACCAAAATAGCCCGTTTTGCAGCTTCTGTTAAATACAAGGGGAAGCTGGTACCCATTATATTCAGGCCCTTCCATGAGTTTGACGGCGATTGGTTTTGGTGGGGAAAAACGCATTGCACAACCGAAGACTACAAAGCGCTTTACCGGTACACCGTTACCTATTTACGGGACAGCCTGCATGTAAAAAACTTTTTATATGCGTGGTCGCCCGATTGCCGTTTTACTTCGCGCGAACAATATACAGAGCGTTATCCGGGTAATGACTATGTAGATATATTAGGAATGGATGATTATTTTGACCTGTATGCAGGTAAATCGCCGGACGTAGCCGCCGCCAAACTGAAAATTATTTCAGACCTCGCTTTGGAACAGCATAAAGTGGCTGCATTTACAGAGACCGGCCTCGAAAATGTTTCAGAGCCTGATTGGTATACACACAAATTGCTAAAAGCATTAATGGCAGACCAGGCGCAGATCGCTTATGTTATGGTATGGTCAAACAGGCCGAAATCTTATTGGACACCTTACAAAGGCCATCCTGCTGAAGCGGATTTTATAACATTTAAAAACGATCCGCATATATTGTTTGGTGATAAAATGGGGAACGTGTATAAAATCAGATAAAGGATATTGGTAATTAACAGCGCTGAAATTTGAAACCTATCAAAAATCTAATATGAAATTTAAAACTTTGGCCTCTTTAGCCCTGGCCTTTTCCACGTCAATCTCGTTCGCCCAAACCGGTAAAATGTACCAGTTAAAATCTCCTGATAGTCATATCAACTTAAACGTGAATGTCGGCAAATTTATCAATTGGTCCGTAGAGCACGATGAAACCGAAGTAATTATGCCGTCGTCTATCTCCATTACTTTAGCCAATGGAGAAATAATGGGTAAGAACGCTGAAATAAAGAACGCTAAAACCTTCACTGAGGATCAGTTTATTAATACACCCATCTATAAAAAAGATAAGGTGCACAATAACTACAACCAATTAATCCTCAATTTCAAGGGAGATTACGGGCTGATCTTCCGTGCATATAACGATGGCGTTGCGTACCGCTTTTTCACACAGAAAAAAGATAATATAACGGTTGTTAACGAAGAAGCAAATTTTAATTTTAAGGAGGATGACGAAGCTTTTCTGCCTTTTGTAAATGATTATCGGAATAAAGATAAATTCACAACCTCCTTTGAGGCGCATTATAATAATATGCGTTTATCGGCGCTCACGACAGATTCCATGGCATTTTTACCTGTTTTGGTTGATGTCGGCGCTGAAAAAAAGGCGGTAATACTGGAAGCCGATCTGCAGGATTATCCCGGCATGTACCTGACATCCGGCGGGCAAAAAAACTTACAGGGCATATTTGCAAAATACCCAACCGTGGAAACAACGGGGGGCTACCATAATATCAATTACGTGGTTAATGGCCGTGCAGATTATATCGCAAAGACCAAAGGCACCCGTAGCTTTCCGTGGCGGGTAGTTGTGATCAGCAGCGGTGACAAGCAATTAGCTGATAACGATATGATGCAAAAGCTTAGCCCTTCTCCTGAAGCCGATTATTCGTGGGTAAAGCCCGGGAAGGTCGCCTGGGATTGGTGGAACGAGTGGAACATCTCCCATATTGATTTTAAAGCCGGAATTAATGTGCCCACCTATAAATACTACATTGATTTTGCGGCCGCAAACAAACTGGAATATATTATTATTGATGAGGGCTGGTCAGATGATAATGATCTGAATAAATTCAAACTGGATGTACAGCAAATTGTCGATTATGGCAAGCTGAAAAACGTTGGGGTTATCCTTTGGTCAACCTGGTATGCGTTGCATATTCATACCGGCGAGCAGTTCAGCAAGTTTGCCAAAATAGGCGTGAAGGGTTTTAAGATAGATTTTATTGATCGTGATGACCAAAAGATGGTGAGTTCGCTATACGCAATAGCGAAAGCTGCGGCTGCAAATCACTTACTGGTTGATTTTCACGGCATGTATAAACCCAGTGGCTTGCAGCGCACTTATCCGAATGTGATCAATTTTGAAGGCGTAAAAGGGTTGGAGAATATGAAGTGGGGCACTACTGATCAGCCCGGCTATGATGTAAGCATTCCCTTCATCCGCATGGTATCCGGCCCGATGGATTATACACCTGGTGGAATGAGAAATGCAACTAAAGAAGGTTTCCGCGCCGTAAATTCAAATCCAATGACACAAGGCACCCGCTGTCATCAATTGGCGATGTACACCATATTTGAGGCTCCGCTACAGATGCTGGCAGACAACCCAACTACTTACCACCGCGAACAGGAATGTACCGATTATATTTCTTCTGTGCCAACCACCTTTGATCAAACTGAGGCGCTTGGTGGTAAAGTAGGAGATTTTGTGAGCATAGCACGGCGGAAAGGTACAACTTGGTATGCAGGGGCAATGACCAACTGGGACTCCCGTAATATAACAGTCGATCTGTCATTTTTAAGTGAAGGAAGTTATAGGGCGGTCCTGTTTGAAGATGGGCTAAATGCGGGCAAAGATGCTACAGATTATAAAAAGAATATCATAACTGTTAGTGCAAAGGATAAGTTAACTATAAAGATGGCATCCGGAGGTGGATGGGCAGCAAGGTTTGAAAAAATAAAATAACATGTTATGTTCAAAATAGTCACCGGGTTCTTTGTTTGCCTGAGTTTGCATGGGTTGGTCTTTAATGCCAACGCACAGGACACACAATATCAATACCTGTCAGGAACTGATAAAGACCATATAGTAAAATGGGATTTTTATATAAACACCGGCCAAAACAGCGGCAAATGGAGCAAGATCGCTGTACCCTCCAATTGGGAGCAACAAGGCTTCGGCACTTATAATTACTTTAAAGATAAAATAAACCCTGAAGAAACAGGCGATTATAAATACCATTTTAAGGTACCAGCTTCAAGCGCGGATAAAAACGTTTTTATTGTTTTTGAAGCCTCGATGACGGATACTAAAGTGAAAATCAACGGCCAATCGGCTGGGCCGGTTCATCAGGGAGGGTTTTACAGGTTTAAATACGATATCAGCAAACTGCTGAACTTTGGCGGCGATAATTTACTGGAGGTTTCGGTAAGTAAGAAATCAGCTAATGAATCTGTTAATCAGGCTGAACGCAAAGCTGATTTTTGGTTATTCGGCGGTATTTTTCGCCCGGTATATCTCGAAACCTTTCCTAAAACCTTCATAGATAGGATAGCTATTGATGCAAAGGCTGACGGCGCATTGGCGCTTGATGTTTTTACTGTTAGCCCCGGTAATAATAATACCATAACAGCACAGGTACAAAAACTTAACGGCCAGGCTGTAGGGCTTCCTTTTTCAATAAAAGCAATTAAAGGGCAGGAAAAGATAACACTTAGGCAACAGGTAAAGGGTATTTTGCCCTGGAACCCCGAATCGCCAAACCTCTATAACCTTGTGGTGTCAATAAACAGCCATAAAGGGATAATTCACAGGGTTAAGCAACGGTTCGGTTTCCGTACTGCAGAATTAAGGTTGCAGGATGGATTTTATGTTAATGGCAAGAAAGTGGTTTTTAAAGGTGTATGCAGGCACAGCGAGTGGCCCGAAACCGGCAGGGCGTTAAGCAAAGAAATAAGCTTACTGGATGTGAAGTTGATGAAAGAAATGAACATGAATGCCGTAAGAATGTCGCACTATCCGCCCGACCAGCATTTCCTGGATGTTTGTGATTCGCTTGGCATGTTTGTATTGGATGAGTTAACAGGCTGGCAAAGTAAATACGATACTGTGGTTGGCAGGAAACTGGTAAAAGAGCTGGTTGTAAGAGATGTGAACCACCCAAGCGTCGTTATCTGGGATAACGGCAATGAAGGTGGCTGGAATACAGGTTTGGATAATGATTATGCCAAATACGACCCGCAGGCACGCCTGGTTATTCATCCTTTTGAAAAATTTAACGGGACGGATACCAAGCATTATCCTGATTATAACTATGTGGTCAATTCTGTTTTATATGGGAAGGAAGTGTTTTTTCCTACCGAATTTATGCATGGTTTGGAAGATGGCGGCCAGGGTGCAGGCCTCGATGATTTTTGGAGCATGATGAACAAGCATCCCTATTTTGCAGGGGGCTTTCTATGGTCTTTTCATGATGAAGGCGTGGCCAGGACAGATAGAAACGGCGAGATTGACATACAAGGTAACCAGGCCCCCGACGGCATATTAGGGCCGCACCGTGAAAAGGAGGCCAGTTTTTACACCATTAAAGAGATATGGTCGCCTGTAGTGGTAGAAAATAAATATATCCCGCAAATATTTGACGGAAGAATTGGAGTAGAAAACAGATATATCTATACCAATTTAAACAAATGTACTTTTAAATGGAAACTCGTTTCCCTGCCCTTACCGGGGGATAACAGCACTAATGCTAAAATTGATGCCACCGGTACTGCCGCACCAATTGATTTAGAACCGGGAGCAAAAGGTTTTTTACAGCTTAATTTACCATCGCGAAAACAAAGCGATGTATTATATTTAACAGCTTACGATGCTTACCAAAAAGAGCTTTTTACCTGGAGCTGGGCACTAAAATCGCCTGGGGTAAAGCCAAGTAAAATTAAAACAGGTTCGGGTGCAAAAATTGAAGCTATTGAACAGAATGGAAGCCTGGTCATAAAATGTGACGGATTAAACTATTATTTTGATACCAAAACCGGGTACCTGCAAAAAGTAATTACGCCGAAATCTGAAATTTTTTTATCGGATGGCCCTGTATTGGCAGGCACAAACCACACGCTAAAGAAACTTAGCTATTATGCTTCGGGTGATGATTATATTGTAGAACCTTTATACGATGGCGATATACCATTTTCAGTACAGTGGACATTCAGTGCCGGTAAACCGGTTAAACTTAGTTACCATTACAGCCAAAAGGGCCAGTTTGATTTTTCGGGTATTACATTTAATTATCCGGAAGGCTTAGTTACCGGGATGAAATGGGAAGGCCGGGGCCCTTACCGGGTTTGGAAAAACAGGACGAAAGGCCAGCAATTTGGTGTTTGGCATAAAGATTATAACAATACCATAACCGGGGAAAACTGGAAGTACCCCGAATTTAAAGGCTATCATTCGGAATTGTACTGGGTTACTGTTGAAACTAAACAAGCCCCTTTCACCGTGTACACCGGGCAAAAAGGTATTTTTTTAGAAATGCTGAAACCTGTTAAACCTATTAGCGCGCCTAATGATAATACTAATCCACCCTTCCCAGATGGAAATATTGGATTTTTAAATACCATTAGCCCTATGGGCACCAAGTTCCAGGCAGCTGAAAAACTCGGGCCCCAAAGCCAAAAAAATGTGGAGTTAAATTATACTCCCGTAACAGGGATGTTATGGTTCGATTTCAGATAAAGCTTTACTTTAGATCACTACAATAAACACTAACCAGTTAAACAATAACCAATAAAAATCATGAATAAAAAAACAATCATTTTCAGTTTAGTATTTTTCTGTTCCTTAATCGGAATCAAATCGGGTGCAATAGCACAGGATCGCCCTAAAACCGACCATAATGCACTTTATGTTAAAGACCTGAAAACAAGTGCTGCGTTTTATAAAGATGTGATGCAGCTTGAAGTAATATCCGAACCCTTTCATGATGGTAAACACGTATGGTTCAGAACCGGGGAGCATAGCCAGCTTCACGTAATACAGGGAGCTGCAGAAATTGTACCGCATGATATCAATACCCATTATGCTTACTCAGTACCGGACCTTGCTGTTTTCACCAAACACCTGGATGAGATGCATGTAAAATATGGCAACTGGAAAGGAGATTCAAAATCGCCCCAGTTAAGGCCCGATGGTATTAAACAAGTTTATCTGCAGGACCCGGATAATTTTTGGATAGAAGTTAACGATGATAAATTTTAACCTAAGCCCAATAAAAATATAAACTCAAATTTGAGAATTAAAACAACCTATGAAAAAACTAATTTTTTTAATAATTGCACTGTTTTGCCTGAGCAATGCAAATGCGCAGCAAACCGGCAAATGGGAATATTTGTTTAACGGAAAATCGGTAAGCAAACTCCGGGGATATAAAATGGATAGTTTTCCCTTCGATGCCTGGAAAGTAGAAGATGGGGCTTTGGTGGCACAAACAGGTGTACCTAATGTTGATTTCCTGACGAAGGAAACCTACACCAATTTTGACTTGACCCTGGAGTGGGCAGTATCAAAGGCTGGTAACAGCGGCGTGTTTTATAACGTGCAGGAAAACTCCAGTCACGAATCCGGAAACGGCAATAGCCCCAACTGGCTTGATAACTTCGAATTTCAGATACTGGATGATATCGACTTTAATGATCATGAACCGAGGCGTTCTGCCGGGTCTTTGTATGATTTGATTGCCCCCGTAAATAAACACCTGAAACCTGTAGGGGAGTTTAATACAGCCAGGTTGCTTGTAAATCACGGGCACGTTGAACAATGGCTTAACGGCGAAAAAGTGGTGGAATATGAACTTGGTTCAAAGGAACTTAACGATTTAATCAGCAAAAGTAAGTATAGGGATAATCCTAACTTCGCTAAATCTACCAGCGGGCATATAATGTTTCAGCACCACGGGCAAAAAGTATGGTTAAAAAATATAAGGATTAAACGGTTATAATAGCGTTTTATAGATTGAGATACCATAGTTAAAAAAACAAGAAACATGATTACTTTTTATAAAAGCACATTTTTCCTGTTATCAATTTTTTTGGGGCTCTTTATTTTTGTGCCTGCCCGATGCCAAACAACGGTGTTACCCACTAGTGAACAGGTAGCTTGGGCAGATGCCGAAATTGGCGTTATTATTCATTTAGATATTAATATTTATGCCCCGGAATCATTTGATTATAAGGATAGCCGAACTTTGCCTGATGTTAATCTGTTTAATCCTTCAAAGTTAAATACCGACCAATGGGTATGTACGGCTAAGGCCGCAGGAGCTACTTATGCAATACTTACCGTTAAACATGGTACCGGATTTTGTTTATGGCCTTCCAAAGTAAACAATTACAATGTTGGCCATACTAAATGGAGAAACGGAACTGCCGATATCCTCAGAGCATTTATAGTATCCTGTAAAAAATATGGTTTAAAACCAGGTTTGTATTATAATACTAATTCGAACACATATTATAATGCAGGTTATCAGCCGTTCGTAAGCGACAGTGCTCATATCGCCTATAATAAAGCAGTTTTAGGCCAACTCACCGAGCTATGGAGTAATTATGGTAAGATGTTCGAGATTTGGTTTGACGGCGGCGTTAACGGGATTGAGCCGGAGGTGTTAAAACTTATTCATACCCTGCAGTCGAAAGCGATATTATTTCAAGGGCCCGTAAGTGTAAAAAATATTATCCGCTGGATCGGGAATGAAGACGGCATTGCAGCCTATCCGCAATGGAGTAGGGCAAACACTATAACGGCCTCGAATGGGCTGGTCAGGATCGATGAGCTGCATGGAGATCCGGATGGTCAGGTTTGGTGCCCCTGCGAATCCGATTTCCCTATCAGGAAAAACAACGCGTGGAACGGTGGATGGTTATGGAGAGCTAACCAGGAAAACTACCTCTTCACCATCAAAGAATTGACTGACAAATATTATAAAAGCGTGGGCCGGAATACCAATATGCTGGTTGGTATGGTTGTAGATACCAGCGGGCTTATTCCAAGGCAGGACTCTCTGGTTTTCGACAGCTTGGGTAAAAATATCAGGAAGTTATTCAGCAAACCGGTTATCTCTGCAAAACAATTAAGGAAAAAAATCATCACTCTTCAACTAAGCACTCCAAAGCAGATAAGCCAGGTTATTATAAAGGAAGATATTCGTGGAGGTGAAAATGTACGCAGGTATCTTATTCAGGCTATGGTTGGCAACAAATGGATCAACATCGCAGCCGGACGATCGATTGGACATAAAAGAATTCAGAAATTTACACCGGTAAACACAAATAAAATAAGATTAAGCATTCAGCAAGCTACCGAAAAAAAGGTTACCATTAAAGAAATTACATTTTTTTAAGCTGATTAGCAGGAATACCCAAAAGTCCACTCCCTGAAAATTGCAATCAGATCAATATTATATTCATAGATACAGTACTTAGTTATGTTGATTTTTACCAAACAACAGTTCGTTTTGAGTAAATCGCCAAACTGACAGCGTTATACTTTTACTAAAAATATTTATAATGAATGCAATTGCACTAAGATCTAAAACAGGCAGGGATTCATTTAAAAGATTATTTGTTGCCATTTCTATTTAACCCACACGTCCCGAAAGAACTTAATCTATCGGCCGCATTAGATGCTTATCGCAAAAAGCCGAATCCAGTTTTTGCCAAAGCTCCCCGAGTGGGAAGAGGTTGTGTCCTATCCTGGCGCGGGTATCTCACTATCGTAGTTAGGCGTGGATGTCTAACCGAGCTTGACGAGTTATCACTGCCCAAGTTCCTTCAAGTTTGTTTTAAGTGATTTTAGCCGTTTAAAATAAGTCATTTTATAGTAAACATAGCTGACAACTAACGAAACCATGCTAGCACGCTGCAAGGATTAGGATAGTCGGCTGCGAAAGATTAAATCAATTCTTTGATAAATGTATGATCTAAATACTGATTATTAATAATAAAAATCATAAAGCAGGTTTAGGCAGATAGCAGCATCTCATCATTAAATAACTTGTGTATCATTATTAATATCTTCAGTTTTTTTACAGTATTGTTGGCTAATTGATCATTCGTGCCGCAAATGTTATTGATCATTTACAATACAAAGGTCAGCAGGAACGGCGAGCCTAAAATATCCAAACCCCTGCATGTAGTAGTCAAAATGAAGCCGGTGAAGATTTTATGCCGCCGTGACATATCGGTAATTAATTTAGTCTTTGATAAAAGCGATCATGTCCGACTTGCAAACGCATGACATATTCATTCATCCAATAGGATCCGATAGCAATATCCTCTTCATAGGCGATGTTAAAACCCATTTTTGCATAAAAAGATATCGCTTTATTGTGGCGGTTCACGTTCAGATCGAGCGTATGTTTCGCCGCTTTTTGAACTTTGGCAATTACGGCGTTGATCAATATCTTACCGTAGCTTTGTCTCTCTTCTCTTTATCCATAAAGAAAGATAGGTCGCGGAACAAAAAGGGCGATGCTCCTTATCGAGTTAGCAAATAATGACGAAACCATTACTGTTGAACAAAAACAAGTATTTCATTTACAAGTTGGCCAGGATTACATTGAAAGTATCATAGATGAAAATGGTAAATCTCTATTACTATTTCAAATAACTTAACTTGAATAAAATCTAGATTATTTTATATGAAATCAGCCTATTTATATGTTCGAGTAAGTACCGATGAGCAAAGGCGTCGAGGGTATTCTCTTATTGAACAAGAAGAGCGTCTTTTAGAATATTGCGTGATAAATAATATTGATGTATCTGGAATTTTTCGGGAAGATCACTCTGCAAAAGATTTTAACCGCCCAGAATGGAAAAAGCTTATCAAAACGATCAAGAAAAACAAAAATAAGTCTCCAGGTAATGTTCTGTTTCTTAAGTGGGATCGTTTCAGTCGCAATATTCAATATGCCTATCAAATGATCGAAATACTTAAGGATTTGAATATTCAAGCTATGGCTATCGATCAACCAATTGACTTTGAGGTTCCTGAAGCTATAGTAATACTTGCAATATATTTATCGATTCCGCAGGCTGAAAATAGCAGACGTGGCAAAAACACTTCGGATGGATTAAGAAGAGCAAAAAAAATGGGCCGATATGCTGGAAAGGCACCTATTGGCTATCATAATGTAGCTACACCAGATGGTAAGAGGTTTATTTTGCCAAAACAACCCGAAGCAGATCACGTCAAGTGGTCATTCGAACAATTTGCAACAGGGAATTATACCATTAATCAAGTCGCAAAGATGGCTAGCTTAAATGGCCTCAGACATAAAGAAAACCTTCGACGGTTACTTCGAAAGCCCATTTATTGCGGTTTTGTAACCATAGCTGCTACCAAGGATGAAGATATGCAATTAATAAAAGGGATTCATGAGCCTCTTATTTCAGAGGAGCTATTTCAGACGGTACAGGCACTATTAATTAGCAGGTGCAGACAAAGAGGTACAAAGCAAAGCATGAAACCCCTGTTTCCTTTGCGCGGATTCTTAATCTGCCCAAACTGTGCTCGCAGGCTAACAGGAAGTATCTCTAAAGGAAGAAATGCAAAGTATCGTTATTACCATTGTTACTCACCTAAATGTAAAGTTCGATTTAAGGCTGAGGAATTGGAAAAAGATTACGAGATGCATCTTAAAAATATTCAGATTATACCAGGGGTGCTTGAACTGTTCAAACTCATTTTGGAAGACGAAAATATTTTTACAGTAAGAAAAAGTTTATTAAAAGAGCGAGAAGCTTTATTTAATGAGTTCACTAAAGAAGAAGAGTTTATGTTGCGAGTGAGAAAATTGCTCGTCGATGATAAGATAGATTATGAAGACTTCAGCAGTTTAAAAAGAGAACAAAAAGAAAAATCACATTTCTTAAATGAAAGGCTAATTGAAGTAAATCAAAAAATCAGTAAAAATGAAATTGATACAGAAAAAGAATGGCTGTGCTTTAACCCTGATATTTTATTCTCTTACAAGAATCAAAATATAGTATCACAGCGACAAATTATTAGCCTATTGCAACCCACATCGATAAACCCGATAACTGGAAACCTCAACCTCCTGCAAATAGATCCAGGATTGTCTCAGATTATTATTTACAATCCAAACTTTGCTAAATAGCATTGCCCATTCATTATTTACAAAATATTTAATAATGCAAGAATTTTCAACAAAGCAACCTAAAGCTTTTTACACCAGAAAGGTTTCTATTAACACTGCTATTAGGATTTTAAACCAAAATGATATTCGAGTAAATGAACATCAAGCCAAAGAAATTTTGGATTTTTTATATCTCATTGCTAAAACTTATAATCTACATGAAGATAATCAACGATTTGATTCAAGACCTTAAGGTGTATTCGAACCAGCAAACAGGTAATTATCACTAAAGTATTAACTTTTCTTGGATGATTAAAGAAAAAACTTAAAAAAGATCAAAAACTTCGAACCGCTTTTTTGGACGCAAAAACGACCATTAAAGCGTTAATTTACAATAAATTATATTAAATAAAAAAGAGGCAGTCAAAAACTGACTACCTCTTTAAGGGTAAATGATGGGGCTCGAACCCACGACCCTCGGTACCACAAACCGATGCTCTAACCAACTGAGCTACATCTACCGTTTTGGAGAGTGCAAAAATAGAAATCTTAAGCCACTTTGCAAAGTGTTTTTTTTATATAATTGCTTTAAATTGCAGAACACTATATAAACCAGCAAAATACACGTTACAAAATATGGCATCAGGTTACAGATCGTATACCCTCAAAAGTCAAATTAATATTACAAAAAGCTTACTTAGCAGTCGGCGCAACGGCTCGGTTAATAGGTAAATTTGTAATTATGACAGAGCAATTGATTGAACTCAACGTGACCGGGATGCATTGTAATAATTGCGCCTTGTCGGTACATAAACTTTTAGAAAAAAGAGGCTTACATAATATCCTGGTTGATTTTGCCAGCGAAGAGGTAAAGTTCTCTAACGATAACGACTCCGACCTCCCGGGCATTATTAAAGATATTGAAGGCTTGGGCTATAAAGTGGTTGATGACCCCGCAAATCAAGTTATCCCCTTTTATGAAAAGGTAGAAAACAAATTTATTTTCTGCGCCATTTTAACTGCTCCCCTTTTATTACACATGGTACTACCCTGGCACTTTTTGCATCTTCCGCTTGTGCAATTGCTGCTATGCCTGCCAGTTTTTATTGTAGGATGCCTGCATTTTGGTAAAAGTGCTATCAACTCCATCAGAGGTGGCGTACCTAATATGGATGTACTCATCTTCGTTGGCTCATCGGCAGCCTTTATTTATAGTTTGATTGGAACGATAGAAAACCTGGGCGAGCAATATCAATTTTACGAAACCTGTGCCACCATTATTACCTTGGTGCTATTGGGTAATGTATTGGAAAAACGTTCGGTAACACAAACTACATCGGCAGTTAAAGATCTGGTAAAAATTCAGCAGGTAAATGCCAACCGTGTTATTGACGATGGAGTTGAGGTAATCAATGCAAGAGATGTGCGTCCCGGTGATACCTTACTTGTAAATCAGGGCGATAAAATCCCGGTAGATGGCGAAGTGCTTTCCGGCAGCGCCTCTGTCGACGAAGCGATGCTTACAGGTGAAAGCATTCCGGTTGAAAAGGAAAAATACGATAAAGTAATAGGTGGCACCATTGTTCAAAATGGTAATATCAGGATGATTGCGACCAAAGTAGGTTCAAACACTGTACTCGCACAGATCATTGAACTGATGAAAAAAGCACAGGCCGCCAAGCCGCCCGTACAAAGACTGGGCGATAAGGTTGCAGCGGTTTTCGTTCCGGCGGTGATTTTAATTTCCATGTTTACCTTTCTGATTACCTATTTTGCCGTGCACACCAGTATGCAGGTAGCATTAATGAATGCTATTGCCGTGTTGGTAATTTCGTGTCCTTGCGCCATGGGTTTGGCTACGCCGACGGCCGTTATGGTCGGCCTTGGCCGAGCTGCTAAAAATGGAATATTAATAAAAGGCGGCGATACTATTGAAGCTGTCTCCAATACCAAATACGTAGTTTTTGATAAAACAGGTACTGTTACTACCGGAAAATTCCGCATCAATGAAATTAAAGCCGAAGGCAATACAGATATAGAACTGATACGTGGCATTATTGTAGCCATTGAAGAAAGATCAAACCACCCGATAGCCAAATCGCTGGTAAATGAACTGATGCCTTTGCCAAAAAGCAAAGTCATATTAAAATTGGCCAGTGAAGAAAAGGGTTTAGGTATGCGAGCCGAGGATGTGGAAGGCAATCACTATTTCCTGGGTTCGGGTAAGGCGAAAGATGAAAGCGATTTCAACCTGTCACTTTATAAAAACCAAAAACTCATAGCCCAGATAGCCATCGATGATGAAATCAGGCCCGAAGCCATAACGCTTATCAAAGCACTTAAAAAAATGCACATTGTGCCCGTTCTGTTAAGTGGCGATAAATTGAACCGCTGCCTTAAAGTAGCCAAACTCATTGGTATTACTGATGTGCACGCCGAAAAACTACCCGATGAAAAACTCACTGTTATTGACATCTATAAACAAAAAGGCAAAACCATAATGATTGGCGATGGTATAAACGACGCCCCTGCACTTACCAAAGCCGACGTAGGTGTTTCTATGAATGATGCCAGCCAGGTAGCTATGCAATCGGCACGGGTAATATTGCTCAACACTGATTTGCATTCTGTGATTAAATTTTTGCAGATCAGCAGGCACACACTTATCACTATTAAACAAAACCTCTTTTGGGCCTTTGCCTATAATATTATAGCCATACCGGTTGCTGCTATGGGATTTTTAAACCCTATGGTAGGTGCATTCACCATGGCTTTTTCTGATGTGGTGGTAATTGGCAATTCGCTGCGCCTTAAAGCGAAAAAGATCGATTAGTTTATGGATTAGTTCATTGTTGATAGTTCATGGTTCATGGCCTTAATATATTTTATATTTTTGGCGGTGTTCATTGGACATAGGTTATTCGTAAAAAGCTATGAGCCATTAACCATGATCCATGAACTAACTGATCCACGAACTAAAAACATGATCGAAATATTTACAGACGGTGCATCAAGTGGCAACCCCGGTCCGGGCGGATATGGCGTAATACTACGCTCTGGAAAGCACTATAAAGAACTGGCCGAAGGCTTCCGTAAAACCACCAATAACCGCATGGAACTGCTGGCGGTGATAAAAGGCTTAGAGAGCATAAAAACGCCGGGACATGACGTAATGGTTTATTCTGATTCGAAATATGTGATTGATGCTATTGAGAAAAAATGGCTGCTGGGCTGGTTAAAAAAAGGCTTCGCCGGAAAAAAGAATAAAGATCTTTGGCTTCGCTACCTTGATATAAGCAAGCTTCACAACGTAAAATTCACGTGGGTACGTGGCCACGCCGGTCATCCCGAAAATGAACGCTGCGACCAACTGGCTGTAGCTGCCGGCAAACAAAAAAACCTGCTGATAGATTCCGTTTTTGAAGTAGAAAACGCTAAGACTAATTTGCTGTAAAGTAGTGGGCAGTTGGCATATTCAAATAGCTGCTAACTAAAAACCGCCTGCAAACTGCAAACCGCCCACTGCAAACTCTCCCCTACTGAAGCTCCACCACTCCTTCAAAACTCTTTTTAGTTTGTTGAGGCGAAAAGCACAGCATCATCTCTTCGGCCTTTTTTACCATATTTTCTGAACCGATAAATATGGCAGAACGCTGGTGCAGCTCTTTCACATCAAGCTCCAATATACGCTGATATCCATTGCTGGCCTTGCCCCCGGCCTGTTCAATTATAAATGCCATGGGGTTACATTCATATACCAAACGTAGTTTGCCATTTGGCGCACTTGCTGTTACAGGGTAAACAAATATGCCTCCCTTAATTAAATTGCGATGCAAATCGGCCACCATTGATCCGATATATCTGGAGGTATATGGCCTCTTTGTTTTAGCATCCTCCACCTGGCAATATTTAATATATTTTTTTACCCCATCCGGGAAATGGGTATAATACCCTTCATTTATGGAATAGATCACACCGTCTTTAGGTATCTGCATATCAGGATGCGAAAGGCAAAATTCTCCTATTGATGGGTCCAACGTAAAGCCGTTAACGCCTTTACCCGTGGTATAAACCAGCATGGTTGATGATCCGTAAATTACATATCCCGCTGCCACCTGCTCGGTACCACGCTGCAGCACATCGTCAATGGTGGCCCTGCCTTCGGTTGATTTACGGTGATAGATGGAGAAGATAGTACCAACAGCCACATTTACATCAATATTTGATGAGCCATCCAAGGGGTCCATAGCAACAATATATTTGGCATCCTTTGATATTTCAGAATCGATGTGGATACATTCGTCATTTTCTTCTGATGCTACGATGCAGCACTCGCCACCATGTTTTAAAGCCGATATAAATTGTTCGTTAGCGTAAACGTCCAACTTTTTCTGTCCCTCGCCTTGTATGTTAACTGTTCCGGCTTCGCCCAAAATGTCGGCCAGTCCGGCTTTGTTTACTTCACGGTTTACAATTTTGGCCGCTATGCCTATGTCTCTTAAAAGTCGTGATAACTCGCCTTTGGCGTATGGAAAATCCGCCTGTTTTTCGATGATAAATTGCCCCAGCGTCTTCGCTATTTTCATATACTTAGTGTATTTATTACATCAAATTAATGTAACTCAATAAGGTCTAAGGTATGAATTTTATCTTCAGAAATGCAAAATCTAATTAATGTACGCACCTTTTGCCAGCCTTGTTTTCCAGCTGCTCCGGGGTTTATATGCAGGCAATTGATCTTTTTATCATAAATAACTTTTAAAATATGCGAGTGCCCGCAGATAAATAACCGCGGAGGCTTAGTGTATATTTCACCCTTAACCTGCGGACTATATTTGCCAGGATAACCACCGATGTGCGTCATCCAAACATCAACATTTTCACAATTAAATCGAAGATGCTCGGGATAGGTTAAACGGATGTCGGCACCGTCAATATTCCCGTAAACTCCCTTTAATGGTTTAAAGGCGGCCAGCTTCTCGGCCACTTCAATATTGCCAAAATCGCCGGCATGCCAAATCTCGTCGCAGTTTTCAAAATGTTTAAAAACTGCATCGTCAAGAAAGCTATGCGTATCAGAAAGGAGACCTATTTTTACCATGTGATATCAAAAATTAATAAAATAAGGTTTAAGCAATTCTTTATATCCAGTCGAATATACTCCTTCATCCTCATAAATAACAAAACTGCTTGTCTCTATTGAAGGCTTCTCCTGCCCAAAAGATAAAATAACCCTATGCGGTTCCGAATGTAAATAAGATTGAATACTGATAGTTCTTTGCAGAAACATGGAATCATTGGCCGCCAAACTAATTAACAGATCAGCCATTGTTGTTGGCACGATCAACAAAAAACAGCCATCAGGTGATAAATGCCTCGCAACTGCATTAATTAACCGCTCAAAAAAATCAATATCGGTATGTTTAGCTAGAGTCTTTTTTGCGCCCGGCGATTTTAACGAATCAATATAAAAAGGCGGGTTGGATACAATCAGATCATATTTATTTTCAGGGTATTGATCAAAATAAGTTTCAAATCCTTCAGCATACAAAGCCAGCTTATTAGCAAACGCCGATGCTCTAAAGTTCCTTTCGGCGGTTTTGGCAGCTTCAGTATCAATCTCAATGGCATCTACCTTTGCCGCAGCATATCGTTGAGCCAGCATTAAAGCAATAACGCCGGTACCGGTACCAATGTCTAATATTGATGCAGGATTATTGGCAACAGCCAAAGCACCCAGCAACACGCCATCGGTATTAATCTTCATGGCGCAGCCAGTTTGATCAACATTAAATTGCTTAAACCTGAACATGCTTTTCATTTATTGATTAAGGATAACGGTTTATTTACTATTAACAAAATTAAAAACGCTGTAACAAATTTTAAAAACGGATACTTATTGGGTATGAAAGCATTAGTTATATTTAAAAACAATGATTTTTAAAAGTGGAGACTAAAGAAAAACACTTCCTGCAACTTTTGAATGAGAACAAGGGAATTCTTTTTAAGATCTGCAAAATTTATGAAGATGATGCGGACGACCAGAATGATCTTTTACAGGAGATGACCCTGCAATTGTGGCTGGCTTTTGATTCATTTAGGGGTGAGAGCAAATTTAGCTCGTGGATGTATCGGGTAGCCTTAAATACAGCTATCGTGTTTTTCAAGAAGCAAAAACGCCGACCCGACAGCGAGCAATTACCTGGCAACTTTGAACAGATTGATGATGATTTAAACACCGAAAAAGAAGAGCAACTCGCGCTGTTTTACAAAGCCGTGCAGCAGTTGGATAAAGTTGAAAAAGCGCTGATATACCTCTACATGGAAAATCAAACCCACGAAGAGATTGCTGAGAACCTGGGTATCACCGCCATAAATGCACGGGTACGCCTTAATCGTATAAAAAACAAATTGAAAGAAATTATTAAAAATATAAGTTATGAATATTGATGATTTAAAAGATGCATGGAACAACGATGAGCCGAAAGACATGCATTTACCGGTTAGTACCGCAGATTTGGGTAAAACCACTTCGGCCATTCAAAGAATCCGTAAAAACATGAAATCGGAGTTCGTGGCAACACTCATTTCTTATGGCTTAATACTGTTGTTTTTGTACAAACACCCTCAAATTTCGTTTATGTTTAACATAGCGGTGATTTTGCTTTTTATCATATTCGTTATCAACTGCTATTATTTCTCCCGCTTTTACATTTTTTACAAATCTATCAGCCGGTACGATCTTAACTTAAAGGAAAGCATCCAAAAAATAGTTTATGAAATGGAGCTTAACGCAGAAATTTATAAAACTTACAGTTTTTCTGTAGCGCCGCTATCTGTTTTAATAACGCTTGCCTTAATTTATAGCCCCGAAAAGTCGGTTTATATTCAGCAAATGATAAATAGCAGCGCTCATATTTCTATAGGCAACCTGCTTTGGATCTTTTTGGTGATCATCATATCGTTTTTGGTAACCTATTTTGGAATCAATTTCCATGTACGTACCCAATATGGCAAGTATTTAACCGAATTAAAAAGGATAATGGAGGATTTAAGAAGCGGGGCGTAAAACGGGCTACGAATTTATTTCTCGTAAAATTCAATAGGCAAACCATCCGGGTCGGCAAAAAAGGTAAAGCGTTTGCCGGTATGTTCGTCAATGCGGATGGGTTCGGTAACTACGTCAAAAGAATTAACGTGTGCTATGGCCTCATCAATATTATCTACCTCAAAAGCTAAATGACGCAGCCCTGCAGCTTCCGGTCGCGATGGCCTGGCGGGAGGGTCGGGAAATGAAAAAAGCTCAATCTGGTATTGGCCTCCAACTTCCAGATCGAGCTTGTATGATTTTCTTTCGGCGCGGTATATTTCCTGCACTATTTTCAAACCGAGTACCTCACTATAAAAATGTTTCGACTTTTGATAGTCGGAACTAATAATGGCTATATGATGTACCCGGTTTAGTTTAAACATTACGCACCTAAAATTTCATGCAATACATTGCTGTGTACCATTTTTATATCTGTGATATGTCCGAATGATTCTTCGTCAATATTTAAAGCACCATTACTAACAGTCCCCAACAAGCTAAATTCAGTTTCGCTCGTAGCCAACATCTCAATAAAACGTTCCTGGTTCTCTGGTGCTATACTCACCACTACCCTACCCTGACCTTCGCCGAATAAGAAAGCGTCCTTACGGATAGCACTATCTGATTCAACCTCAAAGCCTAAGTTGTTTGGCAGTGAGGATTCAACCAGCGCCACATATAAGCCACCATCAGCAACATCATGTGCCGATTGGATTACTTTATGTTTGATCAATTCTTTTATCACCTGGTGCATGGCATACTCTTTTTCCAAATCAAAATATGGTGCCGGGGCTGCCAGTATTTTATGGTACGATGCCAGGTATTGCGATGAAGCAATATCATTAACCGATTCGCCCACTAAATAGATCAAATCGCCGGGTTGTTTAAAGTCCAATGTCATTAAGTTCGACAGATCATCCATTACACCCAGCATACCAATGGTTGGCGTGGGGAAAACCGGTCCATCATCAGTCGATTGATTGTAAAAGCTCACGTTACCACCTGTAACCGGGGTTTCAAATTTTCGGCAGGCTGCGCTCATTCCTTTTATAGCGCCAACAAACTGCCAGTAAACTTCGGGCTTGTATGGATTGCCAAAGTTAAGGCAATTAGTTATAGCAACCGGCTCACCGCCTGCGCAGGTAATGTTACGTGCTGCTTCAGCAACCGCAATTTCTGTTCCCTTTTGAGGATCAGCATACACGTAACGCGAATTACAATCAACCGTTATTACAATAGCTTTATCGGTATCCTTAACCGCCACTACCGCCGCATCACTTGGGCGATTGGTGGTCATGGTTGATGTACCAATCATGGAATCGTACTGGTCAGTAACCCATCTTTTCGAAGCAATATTGGGGTGACTTATTAAATGTTCGGCAACAGCAACCAGATCTTTTGGTTCGGCAACATCTTCTATTTTAAATTTCTGGTTTTCTTTAAAATAAGCAGGCTCGCGGTATTCGCGTTCATAAACCGGTGCGCCTCCGCCTAATACCAAATCATCAGCAGGTACATCGGCAACCAATTCATCGTTTACGTAATATTCCAGGCGTTGGGTATCAGTTACCACACCAATAATGGCACAATTTAAATCCCACTTATCAAATACAGCTTCTACTTCTTTCTCACGGCCTTTATGCACCACGATAAGCATACGCTCCTGAGATTCAGAAAGCAGTATCTCGTAAGGCTTCATGTTTTCCTGGCGGGTTGGAACTTTGTCCAGCCATATTTTCATGCCATGCTCGCCTTTTGCAGACATTTCCGAGTTAGAGCAGATAATACCTGCCGCACCCATATCCTGCATACCAACAACAGCGCCGGTTTTTATAACTTCCAGTGTTGCTTCCAGCAATAGTTTTTCCTGGAACGGATCACCCACCTGTACAGCCGGTAAATCATTTACTGAATCTTCAGTAATATCCTTTGATGCAAAAGCAGCACCATGGATACCATCTTTACCGGTGGCCGAACCAACAATATAAACCGGGTTGCCTACTCCGTAAGAAGTAGCTGAAACCGTTTCGCCCGCTTTTACTATACCTGCCGAAAACGCGTTAACCAGTGGGTTTACGTTATAGCAATCGTCAAAAAACAACTCGCCGCCTACAGTAGGTATCCCGAATGCATTACCATAATGACTAATGCCCTTAACTACACCCTTTACCAGCCATTTGGTGCGGTCCTGTGTTAAATCGCCAAAGCGAAGTGAGTTAAGCTGGGCAATTGGACGTGCGCCCATGGTAAATATATCGCGGTTGATACCGCCAACACCTGTAGCGGCTCCCTGATAGGGTTCTAATGCCGAAGGGTGATTATGTGATTCTATCTTAAATGCACAGCCAATGCCATCGCCAAGGTCAACTAAACCTGCATTTTCTTCACCTGCCTTAGCCAGCATACGCGGACCATCTTTTGGTAAAGTTTTTAGCCAGGTAATAGAGTTTTTGTATGAGCAGTGCTCACTCCACATTACCGAAAAAATAGAAAGCTCGGTAAAGTTGGGCACGCGCCCTAATATTTCTTTTATACGTTCAAACTCTTCGGGTAGTAATCCAAGATCTTTGGCGGTTTCAACGGTGGTTAATTCCTGGTGCTCCAATTTATTATTGTTTTATTTGAAAGGAAGCACAAAATTAGAAAAAAAAGGGTAAAGCCGAAAGGAAAAAGCTGAAAGCCGTGTGGAAAAGCCGAAAAAGCTGAAAGCATAAAGCATTATTAAAATAGCTTTATGCTTTCAGCCTTCCGCTTTAAGCTCAATTAATCACCATTAGCTAATTGGAAGTTGATAGGTATCATATAACGTACACGCACAGGTTGTCCGTTTTGTTTACCGGGTTTCCATGCTTTGGCCAATTTCAAAACGCGCATTGCTTCTTCATCAAATCCGTGTCCGGCAGGCCTTTCTACCACTATGTTTGACAGGCTACCATCTTTCTCAATCACAAAACTCACTATAACTCTGCCACTTTCGCCTTCTTCCTGCGCAACAGCCGGAAATCTTAAATTTTTCTGCAAAAACTTTGCCCATGCCGCAGCGCCGCCAACCGGCTCAGGCATTACGTCGATTCCATCGCCAATATTATGTATAGCATTGTCAGGAGCAGTGCCACCGCCACCGCTGGCAGTTACAGATGCTGGAGGTACGTTAACAGGGCCAACAGGACCATCTGTAGTTTTTGGACCAATAGCGCTTGTTAACTCAGCGTTCTTCACTGGTTCCTTAGCTACAGGATCAGGTGTAACAACCGGTGGCAGGTTCTGAGTCATTTTTATGGGCTTTGCGGCCTCGATTCTTAACGGTTTGTCTGGCTTGGTCACCTCCGGAGGTTTTATAGCGGTAGTCGGCGGTTGAATTACTGTAATAACCCGCTCATCAGGAGGTTTAATTGCTTCCGGTTGTTTTGAAAACAGTAAGCTGGTGCCAAAAGCAACTGAGATGGTTAAAAAGGTAATACCCATAGCCTTAGCCATGTTGCTGCCATAATGTTGCCTTAATTCATAAGCGCCATAAGACTTGTTGCGATTGTCGAATACAAGATCGAGCCACTCGGCCTTGTACAAATCAAATTTTGAGATAAGCATAGTGATTGAAATTTAATTTTAATATAAAACGATCTCGAAATATTTTATATTGCTAATAATTAAACTTTTGATATCTCTTCAATCAACTATATAGTTAGTTGTAAATTTTACACCTATAGGCTTAGTTCCTTATTAAAATCTCAAACAAATGCAACATTGTGTATTTAAACTACCACTTGTCAGTCACCACTTTTTTGGTAATTTCTTCCTTTTTCGGCGTAGAAACCGGGACATGCAATAAGTATTGCTTAAAACTATCGGCAAATTGCTTGCAAAAAGCGCCCGTCTCATCTATATAACCAGTAGCATCTTTCTTATCAAATTTATCCTGTGCAGTTTCCAACGGGACAGATCCTCCCTGTTTAGGAACATAATTATTATACCTGTCCCGTTCATAAGGCGTAAAAGTAAAATCAGTGAACCAAAACCTATATTTTTGATCCTTAAACTCAACATTTAAAACGTAGTCAATTTGCCCCTTTTCATGTTTCAGTATGGACAATCCCCCATAAACCAAAAATTTACCTTGCCCGTTCAAGCCATTTAAGCCGGCTGGTTTTACTTTCATTTTTGCATAATTGGTTTTCAAAAAGTTTAGTCCGCGTGCGTGTAGGGTATCGGCAGTTATTCCGGTCATATCAACCACCTGGTAATAAATATATTTATTATGTTCATCAAATGAGAGCAGATCACTTTGCGCCGATGAAACTTTAACCAATAATATGCTAAACAGGGTAAGTAATAATGTTTTCATGCTATAAAGATAAAAGCCGCGCTGATAATTCAGCACGGCTTTTAAATAAAATTGTTATTAAGATTTAGAAAGCATACACGGCTGCCAACACAAACTGTGAAGCTGAACTTGTAGCCACATTGCTGCTATTAGTAAATATATCGCTCTTGGAAGTGTTATCGAATCTTATTTCAGGAATAAGGGTCAATGGACCTGCTTTAATGTTTGCAGTAAAGGTAATTCCGGTTACATCATCGCCAGGTAGCGGACCGGCAACTAAACCTGCACCGCCTTGCGCAACTGGAGCACCGTAGGTACCTGCTTTATCTTTAAAGTACTCACCTCTTAAACCTAATGTAACAACTTTAGATACGGCTAACTGCGGATAAAGGGCAACGCCTGCAAAGCCACCGGTAAATCCGTTAGAAGCCGAGAAATCAGCGGCGTTTAAGCCCAGTTTAAAGGCATCAGTAATTTGATAGGCAGTTGTAAGGTCAATTTCGGTTCCGTTTGATGGACCTGATATAAAGTTGATGTAAGCTGTCCAATTTTTAACAGGAGTTACGGTTAGCTGTGCACCAAAGGTATTAACCCTAGCGGCAGATTTAAAAGTATTCCAGTAATCATTAAAAATACCGGCCATTAAACTAACCTTATCAGAAAATGCGTAGGTAGCTTTAAAGCCTGCATTCTGGAAAGGACCGTTTGTAAACAGGTACGAAGTAGAATAGTTAAAGTTAGAAGCAGGCGATATTACTTCATAACCGATAAAGGTTGACATATAACCCATTGTTAAACTAAACTTTGAGGTAAGGTTATAGTTTACATATAAGTTTTGAATATGATATCCGGCAGTTGGAATAGATTGGTCATTACGTGGACCGAACGATAATTCGCCAACAAATGATGCATTACCTACTGTTTTTTTCAAACCCAGATCAATCATACCGATAGATATAGAATTCTGATCGGATGCAAAGCTGGTTGGGATGTTTGAATGGCCCGAAAAATCATATTTATAATAAGTATCTACCGAACCTGAAAACACCAAGGGTGCGTCAGGTGCAGGAGCCGGTGCTGCTGGTGCCGCCGGAGCTGCTGGAGCTGCTGCTGTTTTGCCAGTGTCGGTTGGCAAAGTAACAGCCGCCTGGGCTTTATAAGTTATAAATGTAGCAGCAGATAAACTCAAAAGTAAAAGTCTTTTTTTCATGAGAATTGTTTGATAAGGAAAAATTAATAGTTTGGTTTGATTGATTGAATTTTAAATTTTACTGCATAGAATATCCCCACCTGAATTAAATGGCGCTTTAATTCAGCAGTTTTGTTTAATAATTTTTATACTAATAAAGTAAAGAAACCCTTATGCGATTGGCTTTTGCGGATGGAAAATTGATTAATTAACCAATCACATAAGGGTATAATATTATCGGTTACAGATTAAGCAGTAACCTTAGCGCCTTTTTCAAACAGGCCGCTTAAACTAACATCATCGTCTTGAATTGGATATGCATCAGTGCCGTGATCAAACATATCCAAACCGCCTGCTCCTGTTTCACCTTTCTCTTCAACACGCAGTTTCCAAGGATGTGGTAAAAACATAACCAGCTTCATCATAATCCAGGTTACAACAAACACTGCTATAGCAATGGTAAATGTACCTATGGCCTGTGCTTTTAATATGCTGGCATCACCACCGTAAAATAATCCTTTTACAAGGTTAGGTGCAGAATTATCAGCGCCATAAGGGCCGGTAACTCCAAATTCGCCTGTTGCAAATAAACCTAATGATAATGTACCCCAGATACCGGCAAAACCGTGTACCGGAACCGCACCGATAGGATCATCAATACGTAAGTACTCAAGCAATTTAACGCCACCAAATACTACGAAACCAGCCACGCCACCTAATATAGTTGCGCCAAGTGGGCTAACCCAGTAACAAGGACAAGTAATAGCAACCAAACCTGCAAGGAAACCGTTAACGGTAAATCCTAAATCAAATTTACCTTTTGTTTCGCCCCACCAAAGTGCAGCAAACATAGCAGTCATACCGCCGCCGCAAGCTGCAAGCGTAGTATTGGTAGCAACACGGCCTATGCCGATAATATCCATTGCTGATAGTGTACTGCCCGGGTTAAATCCGTACCAGCCAAACCATAAAATGAAACCACCTACGGCAGCCATCGGCAAGTTGTGGCCCGGAGGCATACCGCCGCCATCTCGTGCAAATATTCGTCCTATACGCGGCCCTAAAACTACCGCTCCTGCTAATGATGCCATACCTCCAATGGTGTGAACCACAGTTGAGCCTGCAAAATCGCGGAAACCTTGCCCTAAGCTGGTGAAGAAATGTCCGGCAGTACCCATTGTAGCTAACCATCCATCAGGACCCCATGCCCAGTGACCTATAATTGGATAAATAAATCCTGTAATACCAATACTGTAAAGAATATCGCCACGGAAGCCGGTACGGCCAATCATCGCACCTGATACTACAGTTGAACAAGTATCAGCAAAAGCATATTGGAATATCCAGTGTGCAATTACCGGCACACCTGTACCAGGATATAGATCAGGAGTTCCCTGAAGGAAGAACCAATGATAACCGATAAATCCGTTACCTGAGCTAAACATAAATGCGTAACCTATAGCATAAAACAATACACCGCACAGGCAAGTATCAAAAATACATTCCATTAATACGTTTACTGTTTCGCGTTTGCGTGCAAAACCGGCTTCAAGCATTACGAAACCTGCCTGCATTGCAAACACTAAAAATGCTGCAATCAATGTCCAAACCGTATCGATTGAATTCATCATTGATGTTTCCAGATCAGTTGGTTTTGGTGGGGTTGCCGCAGCGTGTGCTGATGTACCGATAAGGCCAGGCAAAATCATTATAGCCAAAACAACCAGCAATAAGCCGATCATTTTTCCTCCTAAAATGGTTGCTCCAAGGCCCCATTTCTCACGTGTCAGTTGTCGGACTGAACTGAGCGATTTGAACTTTGTTAAATTTACTTTCATTGTTTGTTTAGTTTAATTTAGTTTGATTGATATGTTATTAAAGTCGAATTAGCTTTTGAGGCTATATTTACTTATAAATCGCTTTTTAATTTTAATTTTTTTATGAAAAATTTAATAATTTCAGGCTTTTTATAAATATTTCCATGAAAATATGGATGAATTTTAACAAAAACAAATCATATCACAATAAATTAACATAAAAATTACAACTTTTATGAAAATAACAAAAACAAGGTAAAATTTACCTGCTTTTTTGAATATTTAATAACAAAAAAAAAATGAAAGTCATTTTTTACGTCATTTTTTATAAAAAATTCAATATTTAACAAAATAAACCCTGTTTTAGATAATTTTTACCACCATTTTGAGATCATTTCAAGGAAAAAAACTAAAAATTGATTATTTTTAGTTAAAAAAACACTAAACGCCTTAAAAAAGCATCCTTTTAATCAAATTTTATAAAGTTTATATAGCTTATTTATTTATTGTAAAATCTATGCATATAATAAAGGATAGTTATATTTTTGATGTTAATCCTTTACTTAAAATACCGCTCTATGGCCAATATCAGATTTCAGGCATTGCAGGATGTGCTTACACGTACTATTCCAGATGTTAAAATACCCTCACCAAAAATTTCAGATTTCTTTGGTGCCAACGTTTTTGATAAAAAGAAAATGAAAGAATATCTTTCGTCAGAAGCTTATCAGGGGATAGTGAATTCTATAGAAAAAGGCGAGCCTATTCCACGAGACTTGGCAGAGCAGGTTGCTTCGGCCATGAAAGCCTGGGCCATGGGCAAAGGAGCTACTCATTATACACACTGGTTTCAACCCCTTACCGGATCAACTGCCGAAAAACACGACGCCTTTTTTGAACCCACCGGCGATGGTGGCGCAATAGAAAGATTTTCGGGTGATGCTTTGGCCCAACAGGAGCCAGATGCATCGAGTTTTCCAAGCGGCGGCATTCGCAATACATTTGAAGCACGTGGATATACTGCCTGGGATCCGTCATCGCCGGCCTTTATTATGGCCCGCACCTTGTGTATCCCAACCGTGTTTGTTTCTTACACCGGAGAAGCCCTGGATTATAAGGTACCATTATTAAAGGCATTAAGTGCCTTAGATAAGGCTGCTGTTGATGTTTGCCATTTTTTTGATAAAAGCATTGAAAAGGTTAATGCTTCATTAGGTATTGAGCAGGAATATTTTTTGGTTGATATAGCCTTATTTAATGCACGTCCTGATTTGTACTTAACCGGCCGTACTTTATTTGGTCACATGTCTGCCAAGAACCAGCAGCTGGAAGATCATTATTTTGGGTCGATCCCGGAGCGTGTATACGCTTTTATGCAGGATATGGAAACTGAGGCCTTATTATTAGGTATTCCGTTAAAAACCCGCCATAATGAAGTTGCGCCATCGCAGTTTGAATGTGCCCCTATTTATGAAGAGATCAATCTGGCAATAGACCACAACCAACTGTTAATGGATCTGATGGACAGGGTTGCCAAACGCCATAACTTTAAGGTGCTATTACATGAAAAACCATATGCAGGTATCAATGGCTCGGGCAAGCATAATAACTGGTCAATGATTACCAATACCGGTAAAAACTTACTATCGCCGGGCAAAACACCAAAAAACAACCTGATGTTCCTGGCATTTTTTGTAAACACTATTAAAGCTGTTTATGAACACGCCGATTTATTGCGGGCCTCCATCGCTTCTGTAAATAACGATCATCGTTTGGGTGCAAATGAAGCGCCGCCGGCAATTATTTCTATATTTTTAGGAACCCAGCTAAATGATCTGCTGGACGAGATTGAAACATCTCGCATCAGCAAAAAAATAAAGGATGATGCCTTACTATGGCAAGGTATTCCAAAAATCCCACAAATATTAAAGGATAATACCGATCGTAACCGCACCTCTCCATTTGCCTTCACCGGAAATAAATTTGAATTACGTGCCGTAGGTTCCTCTGCCAATTCAGCAAGCCCTATGACGGTGCTGAACACTATTGTGGCCGATCAGCTTAAAAAATTCAAATACGACGTTGATAAACTGATTAAAAAAGGCGAAAAGAAAGACGTTGCTATATTAATAGTATTAAAGAAATATATAAAGGAGTCAAAAGCTATTCGTTTTGAAGGTAACGGCTATAGTGAAGAGTGGGAAAAAGAAGCTGCTTTAAGAGGCTTACCCAACATTAAAACAACTCCTAAGGCGTTGGACGCTTTTGTGTCTGACAAAACGGATCTGCTGTTTCAGGAAACCGGTGTATTTACCCGCAGAGAGGCTCATGCTCGCCATGATATTTTACTGGATGCCTTTTATAAAAAGCTGCAGATAGAAGCCCGCGTAATTGGCGAGCTGGGAATTAACGTTATTTTACCCGCCGCAATAGCCTACCAAAGTAAACTTGTTGAAAACGCAATAGGCCTAAAAGAATTAGGATTAAGTAAGGATTCATACAAAGCACAATTAGATATCATCAACAAAATATCAGAACATATAAATATTGTTAAGGATGATATTGAGCAGATGGTTGACGCGCGCAAAAAGGCTAATACCATTGACAACATGCGCGACAAGGCAATAGAGTATGATGAAAAAGTTAAACCATTTTTCCAATCTATCCGCTACCATGTGGATAAACTTGAACAACTGGTGGACGACTCGTTATGGCCACTGCCAAAATTCAGAGAGCTGTTATTTATAAAATAATCAAACTGGTAAAAACCATTATAAAAAATGCGACTTTATTCTTTAAAGTCGCATTTTTATTTTATTGACGATGTACGCCACTCAACTGTTATTCATGAACATCATTCAGCAACTTGAATTTATAATTTTCAAACCGGGAATTATTAACCAACTTTGCCAATCAGCATGTCATCTAAAAAATATAAAACATTAAGGAACTATCTGGAATTTGTCAGGATAATGCGTAAATCCCGGCAATACAGTATTAGAAAAGCAAAAAGTTACGAAATTATATTAGAGTGGATAAGCCATAAACTGTCTCACAACCAATTCCTTATTTTATCTGGTATACTTGTTGGCTGCACAGCGGGCTTAGCGGGCGTTATGCTTAAATCGCTGGTACATTATATTCACTATTTAATAACCAATAAGGTACATTTTACAGATCAAATTCTTTTTTATGGCTTGTTTCCTTTTTTGGGCATTGTATTAACTACCCTTATTGTAATCTATTTTTTTAAGGGGCAAGATCGTAAAGGAATACCGGCCATTTTATATGAAATTGCGCGTAACTCCAGCCTGGTGTCGTCTGTAAAAATGTATTCGCAAATTATACAAAGTGCCGTAACCGTAGGCTTGGGCGGATCTGCCGGCTTAGAAAGCCCGATTGCTGTTACAGGCGCTGCCATAGGTTCAAACTTTGCTCAAACTTATAAACTAAGCTATAAAGACCGCACTTTATTATTAGCATCCGGTGCGGCAGCAGGAATTGCAGCGGCCTTCAATGCTCCCATTGCCGGTGTAATGTTTGCCTTCGAAATTTTGCTCACGGGCGTGGTTTTTACCGATTTTATTCCATTGGTGGTGGCAGCAGTTTGCGGCAGTTTACTTTCCCGCATTATACTTAATGAAGAAGTGCTATTTAAATTCAGCACCCGTCAGGATTTTAACTACCATAACGTGCCTTATTACCTGGTGTTGGGTATATTTTGTGGCTTATATGCACGTTATTTTATTGTAGTATCGCAATTTATTGAGCATTATTTTCATCAGCTTAAGCTTTCAAAAATTAAAAAGGCGCTTATTGGCGGTGGCATATTGTCTTTGCTTTGTCTCGCTTTTCCACCATTATTTGGCGAGGGGTATGAAAGTATAAAAGCGCTGACCAATGGCCAAATCCATCATATTATTGAGCATAGTTTTTTTGGCTACATCGGTTATACCGAATGGGTTATCATTATTTTTTTAAGCCTGGTTTGTTTATTAAAAGCCTTTGCCACGTCTATAACTATTTATAGTGGTGGCAATGGTGGTAACTTCGCCCCTGCCCTGTTTGCCGGCGGCACAATGGGTTATCTGTTTTCTATCATCTGCACACAAATAGGCCTTACGGATGTTCCGGTTATTAACCTGATAATTGTAGGAATGGCCGGAATGATGAGCGGAGTTTTATATGCCCCATTAACCGCTATATTCTTAATTGCCGAATCGAGCTCGGGGTATGATCTTTTTATTCCGCTGATGATTGTTTGTGTAATATCCTTCCTGATAGGGAAATGGTTCTCTGCGATATCGCCAGATCTTAAAAAACTGGCCGCCGAAGGCAAAATATTTACCCGGGAACATGACAAAAACCTTCTTTTATTGATCAATTCATCAGAGCTGATTGAGAAAAGCAATGCGGTTTTAAACCTGAAATCATCATTTAAAGACTTGCTGGAGATTATTAAAAATGGCGACCGGAATATCATTGCAGTATTAGACGGTACTGAACTGGCTGGTATAATTTACCTCGATGATTTAAGACCGGTTTTATTTAACCCCGAGTTACATAGTCAATTGGATATACATACCTATATGAAAATATCGGTACAGGTAATAAAAAACGATGACGACATGATAACTATCGTAAATAAGTTTGATGAAACAGCCACCTGGGTATTACCTGTTGTTGATGCGCAAAATACTTTTTTAGGATTTATATCGAAATCGGCAATTTTAAACCGCTACCGACAATTGTTAAAGGAGTATTCTGATTAAAAACTATTAGCCGTATCTTTGCGCATGATTTCATCGCAGAGATATGATCAAAGAGGCGTGTCGGCCTCTAAGGATGATGTACACAACGCTATTAAAAATATTGACAAAGGAATTTTCCCTAAAGCCTTTTGTAAGATAGTACCCGATATTTTAACGAATGATGCAGCCTATTGCAATATTATGCATGCTGATGGCGCAGGTACAAAATCGTCGTTGGCCTATACTTATTGGAAAGAAACCGGCGACATTTCTGTTTGGCGCGGCATAGCGCAGGATGCTATTATTATGAATCTTGATGATCTGCTTTGTGTAGGTGCTACTGATAACATATTACTATCCTCAACCATCGGCAGAAATAAAAACCTGATACCTGGTGAAGTAATTGCAGCCATTATTAACGGTACCGAAGAAATATTGGCCGAATTAAGGGCTAACGGCATTGGCATTTATTCAACCGGTGGTGAAACGGCTGACGTGGGCGACCTGGTTCGCACCATTATTGTTGATTCAACCGTTACCTGTCGCATGAAACGGGCTGATGTTATATCAAATCACAACATTCAACCCGGCGATGTTATAGTTGGCCTGGCCTCATACGGGCAAGCCAAATATGAAAGCGAATATAACGGTGGTATGGGCTCTAATGGCTTAACATCTGCGCGTCACGATGTATTCAATAAGTCCATTGCCCAAAAATATCCAGAAAGTCATGACCAGGGTATTCCTGATGACTTGATTTTCTCGGGCAGCAAAAAACTAACCGATCTGATAGCTATCGGTAACAATAAAAGTGTGACTGCGGGCAAGCTGGTATTATCGCCTACCCGTACCTATGCGCCTATCATTAAAACCATTTTGGATAGCTACAGGAACCAGATACACGGTATGGTTCATTGCAGCGGTGGTGCACAAACCAAAGTACTTCACTTTGTTGACGATGTCCATATCATTAAAAACAACCTGTTCCCGGTACCGCCCCTGTTTAAACTGATACACGAAGAATCAAAAACCAGCTGGCAGGAAATGTACAAGGTATTTAATATGGGGCATCGTATGGAGCTATACGTTCCGCAGGAAATAGCCAATGAGCTGATCAGCATTTCACAAAGCTTTGGCGTTGAGGCTCAAATTATAGGCCATGTAGAAAAAGGCGACAAAAAGCAAGTAACCATTCAATCAGAATTTGGAGAGTTTGTATATAATTAAATCGTCCATATAAATAAACCTGATGTTACATTTTCTATCAAAACAGTCGTCATTTAATTTATGGACGATTTTTTTGATAGAAAATTTATTGGTAACCTTTTTAGCATTACTGTTTGGCTGGGCAATACTCAAACTGCTCAATAAGCCAATTAAAGCCGCTACTGTCAATGAATGGTTTATTTGCATTTTAACCAATTTAATAAATACTTGCATAACTTATTTGGGCTTTTGGCTTTGGGATAAGGTATATATTGAATTTAGTTTTGATTTAAACTGGCGTATTTTGTCCGATTTTCTGGCAGTTTTTCTATTAATGGATTTGGCGATGTACATTTTTCATTACTTTATTCACCACTCTGTTATTTATAAAGTCATTCACCGTTTTCATCACAAGTATGAAAATCCGCTTCCCATTGATTTATTTGTATTGCATCCGCTTGAGACAGTTAGTTTTGGCCTTTTGTGGCTGACAGTTATTAGTATCTATAGCTTCAACTTTTATGCTATTTTAATATACCTCACCGTAAATGTGGGTTTCGGCATTATTGGACATTTAGGTTTTGAACCTTTTTCAAATAAAATGCGTAATCTTTTGATGTTTAAATACCTGGGCACATCATCTTTTCATCATACACATCACTTAGACGTTAAGCATAATTTTGGTTTTTATACCAATGTTTGGGATAAGCTATTTAACACCTATAAAGATTAAGGCATCAAAATAAAACCCAACTAATTTATCCACTTTACACCCGCTTATTACCGGATAACAAAAAACCCCGATCATTTCTGATCGGGGTTTTTCTTTTTATTAGATATCCTATTAATTAGTTAAAGATATATCTTAAACCAATTTGCATTTGATAGCGTGACAATTGGCTTGTATCATAAATAAATGATTTAGTAACAGGTATTAAGTTAGTCTTATCCAAATAAGGGAAAGAGTACTCAGCATGGCCTGTAACTGGGTCAAGTCCCTGGTATTTAAGTACGGTTGTGCTACCGCTGTTAAATCCGTTAAATGAATCCTGATATAAGCCCCAGTTTTTATCAAGGAAGTTACCAAAGTTGATAACATCAAGAGTAAACTCAAGGGTATTTTTAACCTTGCCAGATTTGATATAAAAATCTTGTGCAAAGTGAAGGTCAAGTCTGTTAAAGTAAGGTAATATAACACCATTACGTTGTGCAAACTGACCTCTGTGGCTGCTCAGATACGAATCCTGGCTAATGAAATTATTTAATTGAGTCCAGATTTGTGCAGGAGTACGAGGGTCAGCAGCGAAATCTTTTACTAACTCAATGTCATTCTGATTTCTTGGAATCCACAATAAATCGTTAGTTGCTCCGTCACCATTTGGATCACCACTGGTAATGTAAGAAATAGAACCGTTGTTGGCAACTTCATACTCTAAACCAATAGTGGTTGAGGTATGCGCCCAGTACTCTTTTTTCCAAGCAGCAGTAGCTATGATACGGTTTGGCTGAACAAAAGAACTGTTTGAAAGGTTGGTACCATTAGGATTACCAGCAACCTGGCGTGAGCTCCAGATAGTACTTGCAGTTGAACCACCATCGTTCACATCTTCTGATCCGCTGTGGGTGTAAGCAACGTTAAAGTACAAGCCGTTGGTAAAGTTCTTTTGTAACTGACCGGTAACGAAATATGAATATCCCTGGTTAGTATTAGTTAAATAGTACAAACCTGTAATTGAAGGATTTTGTGCCGTTGCAGCCGAAGCAGCAGGAGTAGTGTTTTTTGAAACGTACCTGATCTGACCTTCTGGGCCAGGAATAGTAGTAGTAGCATCAGAAAGCACTAAGTTTTCGGTATAAATTGCATTAATATCTTTAGAGTAAGCACCTTCAAGAGTTGCAACGATACCACCTGGCAAACGCTGATCAACAGCTAAGTTAGTTCTCCAGATTTTTGGATATTTAAGTTTTGGATCAGTAATATCCAACTCATAAGATGTATTAGCCTGAACTGTACCGGTTGGACGGTTAGCATTTACATTCGGGTTGAAAATTAACTGTGCATTTTGAGCCGGAGTGTTTGCTGCTGCGCCTTTAACAATGGTGTATGAACCAAATAATACACCATTATTTGATGCCTGGTTAGATATCCAAACAAAAGGAACTGTACCAGAGAACAAACCGCTACCACCACGAACTTGTGTTTGTTTATCACCATAAACATCCCAGTTAAAGCCAACACGAGGCGATAACTGTACTCTGTTTTGAGGTAATACTGATGGATTTACATGAATTCCTTGTTGGAATGTCAAGCTTTCAACATTCGGATTTTGTGGTAAAGAAGTCGGGAATGCATCATAATCAGCTCTTAAGCCGTAAGTTAATCTAAAGTCGTCAGTTACGTGATACTTGTCCTGAACATATAAGCTGTAGATAGAAGCTTTAATTTGTGCAAAAGGGAAAGCTCCTTGCGCCGAATTACGTGTAGTATAAGCAGCCGCAGGTAAACCGTTCAAAAAGTCAGATGCTGAATTATAAGTATAAAGGCCATTGTAATCAGGAGCAAAACCATTTTTGTAGCTTTGGATCTGATCATTTGTACCGATAGTGATCTCATGTTTACCAGCATATATGGTATAATCATCAGAGAACTGGAATATATTGGTATATAGAATATTGTTTGCGGTGAACAATTCAGAACCAAAAGAAGTTAATACATTACTTGCGCCTGTAATAACAGTTCCGTTTGCGCTTGATGTTCCGTTGCCGATATCAACCAATGGTAAACCACCCGGATCGTTTCCTAAAAATGTACGAAAATCGCGCAGAGCCGAATAACCAGCTGTTAATCTGTTCGACATGTTATCGCTAACACGGGTATCTAACTCAATAATACCTATATTAAAGTTATTGTTAATTCTGTATCCTGAACCATAGAATGGAAGTGACGTAGGGCCGGCATCTCTGGTTGTTCCATAACCAACACTAGTAGTACCATTACTATTGCTGATACCAGAGTTACTGATAGGGTGGTCACCGTATGATTTCAAATAGAAATACTTAGCACTTAAAGTATTGTTTTTGTCGATATTCCAATCAATTTTAACAGTTGCTTTATTGCTGTAAGTATCAAAATCATAGCCTTGGTATGCACCTGGATTGTAGTTATATTTTGACTGCAGGAAACTAGATATTGAATTTAGTGTAGCTGCATCAGCTTGCGAAACGGTTGAACCGCTTACACCTGGAGCGGTAGCTACGTAAGTAGTAGCTGGCTGACTGATGCGCTCTTCTTCACCTGATACGAAGAAGAATAATTTATTTTTAATAATTGGACCACCTAACGAAACACCTGTTTGTCTGTAAGTGAAAGGTGTTTTTGCAACGCTAGTCGGCCCAGCGTCATAACCTGTTAAATCAACACCACGGATGTAATCATAAACGGTACCTTTAAATGTATTGGTACCTGATTTTACAACAGTGTTAATACCAGCACCTGTAAAGTTACCCTGACGAACGTCAAAAGGAGCAATATCAACCTGGATCTGGTCAATCGCATCTAATGAAATTGGTTGTGAGTTGGTTTGACCACCTAAGGTAGATGCTAAACCAAACGAGTTGTTAAATAATGCACCGTCAACAGTAAGGTTGTTAAATGCACTGCTTCTTCCGCCAAAGCTCAATCCATTTGCCGATGGAGTTAGTTTGGTGAAATCACTTAACGAACGGTTAACTGTAGGCAATGCCTCAATTTGCTGGCGATTAATAGTTTCGCTGGCGCCGGTTCTGTTTTCATTGATAACTTTTCCGCCTGTACCGCTAATTACTACCTCTTTCAGGTTAGTAGAATTATCTTCCAGTTTAGCATCAATTTTTTGATCTTGTCCAATAGATAACGTAATGTTTTCCTGGATAAAATCTTTGTACCCAATAAATGTAATTTTAAAGGTATACGGACCACCAACTCTTAAGTTGGGTAAATTGTAACGGCCGTCGGTTCGCGTTACAGTTGAATACACAGTTCCCGTAGGCAAGTGTGTAATGGTTACGGTTGCACCTGGGATAGGGCCTTTGCTGTCGGATACAATACCATCAGCACTGGCTGTTGTTACACCCTGGGCAGATACATTTTTACTGATGAAAAATGCAAAAACCGTAAGCGATAAAAATAGGAGTAAAAACTTCCTCATACTTTGTTTTGATTTTTAGTTAAACGTTTAATAGTGTTTCAATTTTGTTACAAAGATATATAAAGCCCTAATTCCCAATATTAAATTAATATTAATAATTGATGGTTATTTATCAACATTTATCCTTAAAAATATAATGGTTTTAAAAAAGCAATAGGGTTTTGTAGAATTATTGTAAAAAAGCACAGCAATATTTTACATATTTTTAACAGTGTGTTTTATTTACCTAACTGTGATTGGGTAATTTTCTCATTTGACACCTTTTACTTAGCTTTGAGCACTTATTCAAGGCTTCTCGATAGCTGGCAATAATCATTAAACAAAACATAAAACATTTAATCCCGTTAAAGGTGCTTAAATAATGGTATGCAATAAGACTATTATAATTACCTATATAAGCGGGCTGCTTAACAAACTCACAAAACATTATTTAAGTAATACATTACAATCAGAAATATGAGCTACGATTTAATTGTTATAGGTTCAGGACCGGGCGGCTATGTGGCTGCTATCCGTGCTTCACAGCTGGGTTTAAAAACTGCGATAGTTGAAAAAGAATCGCTGGGGGGCATTTGTCTTAATTGGGGCTGTATACCAACCAAAGCCCTATTAAAAAGCGCCGAAGTATTTGAATACATTAATCATGCAGCAGATTATGGTATAAAAGTAGGCAGTAGCGAGGTTGATTTTGAGTCGATGATAAAAAGGAGTCGCGGCGTTGCCGATGGCATGAGCAAAGGCGTGCAATTTTTAATGCGTAAAAACAAAATTGACGTTTTATCAGGAACCGGAAAATTAAAAAACAAAAGTACTGTTACCGTAACAGCCAGCAACGGCGATGTGCAGGAAGTAACAGCCAAACATATTATATTGGCAACGGGTGGCCGCTCGCGCGAGTTACCTAACCTTAAACAGGATAATAAAAAAGTAATTGGCTATCGCCAGGCCATGATTCTGCCAAAAAAACCCGAATCAATGATTGTAGTTGGTTCAGGCGCTATAGGTATAGAATTTGCTTATTTATATAATGCTATTGGCACCAAGGTAACTGTTGTTGAGTATCTGGATAACATTGTTCCGCTTGAGGACGAAGAAATATCAAAACAACTGGCCCGTATCCTTAAAAAACAAGGCATCAATATCCTTACGGGTTCAAATGTTGAATCTGTTGATACCAGCGGCGATTTATGCAAAGTTCATGTAAAAACTGCAACCGGTACCGAGGTTTTAGAAGCAGCGATAGTTTTATCGGCTGTAGGTATTTCAACAAACATTGAAAACATAGGGCTCGAAGAAAATGGTGTAGCTACAGACAGAGGTAAAGTTGTTGTTGATAATTTTTACCGTACCAACGTTGAAGGTGTTTATGCTATTGGTGACATTGTAAAAGGCCAGGCACTTGCACACGTAGCATCAGCCGAAGGTATTATTTGCGTAGAGAAAATTGCAGGTTTAAATCCTGAACCATTAAATTATAATAATATTCCAGGCTGTACCTATTGCTCGCCAGAAATTGCTTCTGTTGGTTATACCGAAAAAGCCGCTAAAGAAGCCGGTTACGAAATCAAAGTTGGTAAATTTCCTTTCTCGGCATCTGGAAAAGCAAGTGCTGCTGGTGCCAAAGAAGGTTTTGTAAAAGTAATATTCGATGCTAAGTACGGCGAATTTTTAGGGGCTCACATGCTTGGCCACAACGTTACCGAAATGCTGGCGGAAGTAGTTACTGCACGTAAACTGGAAGCAACAGGTCACGAGATTATTAAATCTGTACATCCGCACCCAACCATGAGCGAAGCTTTAATGGAAGCTGCTGCTGATGCTTATAATGAGTGTATACACCTGTAGTTCATAGCATATTGTTCATAGTTCATAGCAATTTTAGCTATGAGTTGTGCTGTTAGATAATAGTTAATGGTTCATAGTTCATGGGTTTTCACCCGTGGACTGTGAACCATTATTTTTTTATGGCAGATGGATCTGCGCTTCCGTCATGAACCATGAACCATGAACTATGAACTATGAACCATCTTCGAAAACAAGTCCCACAATACAATCCCTGCCGACACAACAATATTAAATGAGTGTTTGGTGCCAAACTGGGGGATTTCTATACAGGCATCAATATTTTTCATCACTTCCTCATCTACTCCGTTTACTTCGTTGCCAAATATTAAAGCGTATTTTTCGTTGGCCGATAGTTCAAAATCATTGAGCATAATACTTTCTGCAGCCTGCTCAACGGCTATTATTTTGTAGCCTTCGGCGCGCAATTTGCCTACCGCCTGCATGGTATCACTAAAATATTCCCAGTTGATGGATTGGGTGGCACCAAGGGCTGTTTTTTCAATTTCGCGGTGAGGCGGTTGTGCAGTAATACCACAAAGGCAAAGCTTCTCAACAGCAAAACCATCCGAAGTTCGAAAAATTGAACCTATATTGTGCATACTCCTCACATTATCAAGCACCACAACAACCGGAAATTTAGCACCGGCTTTAAATTCATCTACCGTTGCACGGTTCAATTCATCAAGTTTAAGTTTCCTCATTTTATAAGCTAAAGCGCAAAGCTAAAAGCATAAAGCTTATTTTCCCGAATGAATTCAATAAATTATTTAAGCCGTTTAACTACGGGCATCTTCAAACTCGGGCATTATCCCTACCCCATCGCCAATAAGAGAACTATAAACTGATGGTGCATAACCAATTTTCTTCATATAATAGGCCGTTACCTTTTGGCTAAAATCTTCAAAAGCATCTTGTTTAACCAAAGCAATAGCGCATCCACCGAAACCGGCTCCTGTCATCCGGGCGCCCGCTACGTTATTATCAGTTGCACAATAATCAACTACTGCATCCAGTTCTTTCCCGCTAACTTCATATAAATTGCGTAATGATTTGTGCGAGGCATACATTAACCTACCAAAACCGGCCAAATCATTATTTTTTAATGCTTCGGCAGCTAATTTAACCCTGTCGTTTTCTTCAATAACGTGGGTGGCGCGGTTCAGTATTATTTTATCACTTATTAAATTATTGTATTTATTAAAGGTATCGGTATCTATATCGCACAAATGCTTAATATCCAATTGCTGTTGCAATAGTTTCAATGCCGCCGCACATTCCTGCACACGTTCATTATATTTTGATTCTGCCAGCTTACGCGGTTTATTGGTATTTATTATGGCCAAAACGTAATCGTCCAGGTTACTGTCAACCGCCTGGTAGTCCAGTGTATCACAATTGAGCATCAGGGCTTTGTTTTTTTCGCCAAATGCAACAGCAAACTGATCCATTATACCACTATTTACTCCAATAAAATTATTTTCAACTGATTTGGACAACTTAACTAAATCAAGTTTGGAATAGCCACAATTAAAAAACTCGTTCAGGGCAAAAGCGGTAACTACTTCTATAGATGCTGATGACGACAAGCCCGAACCAATCGGAATATCGCCAGAAAAAAACAGATCCAACCCGGTAAGCTGATGTCCGTCGTTTATAAAATGGTTTATTACACCTAGCGGATAGTTATACCAGCCATCGCCGGTTTTAACATAATTACCCTGTACAGGTATGGTTAACTCATCATCAAAATTTAAACTTTGAAAGCGAAATACGCCATCTTCATTAGGAGATAATAACAAATATGTTCCAAAGGTAATGGCACAGGGCATTACCAACCCACCATTATAATCAATATGTTCGCCGATAAGGTTTACACGCCCCGGAGAAAAGTAAGAATTAACGGCTGGCTTATTATATCGTTTAGTAAATTCTTTAAATAAACTATTCTTCATTAGTGGTATATAATTGATTCCAAAAAACAAATATTGTAAAAAATGTAATATTAACAGTTATTATTATTTTTTATTTAGATTTTAATGTCTACGTCAATTATGCCAGCTCGCACGACCAATTAAACAAACTTAAATTTATTACACCGATATTTGTTTTATTAACAAATAAATTCAAATTACTTTCATGAACCAATACTTAATTACTGCCTACGATTATACCGATAACGGAGCGCTCGACCGCCGCATGAATGTACGCCCTCATCACCTCGACGGGGCAAAGGAGCTTAAAGAAAGTGGCAATTATGTATTAGGAGGCGCTATACTTAATGATGACAAGAAAATGATAGGATCCGTAATGGTGCTTCAATTTGAAACTGAAGAAGAATTGGAAACCTGGAAGCAAAATGAGCCATACATTACCCAAAAAATATGGCAATCTTTTGATATCAAACCATTCAGGGTTGCAGTTGTCGGCTAAAACCCGCCTGTAGTATTAAAACAAAAGAGCCCGATGTTTTAACATCGGGCTCTTTTGTTCTGTAATTAATTACAATTAATGTCTTGTTTTTACTCCGGTATATAAGTTGATGGTATAAACAGTACCGTTAAGTGTTAAAGTTGCAGTGCCATCGTTATTAAAAACAATAGTACCTGTGTAGCTAAAGTTTCCTTTTTTAGGCACATCGCCCGAAATGGCAATAGTAGCACTACCGCCAACAATTGCGCGTCCCGGTTTTTTTAGGGTAAGTCCTTTAACAACTATATCAATGTTGTTGCTGCCATTTTTTGCAGTATCGGTTTTTGATTTAAATGAGCCGGCACTTTTATATTCGCCATTGATAATAAAATCAGGCGCCGATGCCAGTAATCCGCCAACAGTAAATATGGAACTACCCGAATTGGTTGTTGAAATGTTTGGACCGCTATAAGATCCGCTATAAATTAAACTGCTGGATAAACTATCAGGGTGATTGCTGGTATCGCATAAAAGCATAAAGCTATAAGTTAAGTTATAACTATAAGTAACCGAAGCGCCTGATGCACTTTGGCGGGAAATAGTGTCTGCCTTCACTATGCCGCAAGCCTGATGTGTGTTGGGCACCGATGCTGCATTCAGCGTAACGTCATTGGCAACATTGGCCACACCATTTGAATTTAATGATAAAGAACCCGATGCCATATCGGCTGCGTCATCTGTCGATACACCAGCATTCGCAGTTGGTGCACTGTTTGATTTTGGCGTGGTACCGTTATAAGTTTTGTTACAGGCCGCCGCACCCACTAGCAGCATGGCCATAATTGATAGTTTAAAATTTTTCATAACTAAATTGGTTTAATAGGGATAATTATTGCTTTGATTGTCTAAACCATAAATGGTTTAATGGAAACGAAATTTTTACGTCGCCTCCACCAAGTCTAAAACAATAACCATTCCCCTATTAAAACCAGCAGCTATATTATTGTGGCGATATACTATTCAGTTCTTGTATATCACTTTCGGTAAGTGTGATTGAAGCTGCCCTCATATTTTCTTCCAGGTGTTCAACACTTGATGTTCCGGGTATCAGCAATATATTTTCCGAATGATTTAACAACCAGTTTAAAGCAACCTGATGAACTGTTGCGTCATGTTTTTCGGCAATTTTTTTCAATTTATCCTGACTAGCTACATTACCTGCATTAAGCGGAAACCAGGGAATAAAAGCTATATTATGTGCTTTACAGTATTGTAAAACATGTTCCCACTTGCGGTTATCAACGCTGTACATATTTTGCACGGATACAACCTCAAAAAAATCCTGCGCCTTTTTAATAACGTCAACGTCAACTTCTGACAGACCGATATGTTTTATTTTACCTTCCTGCTGTGCATTTTGCAAAAATTCAAAACTCCGCTCAGCGGGTACAATTGGATCAATACGATGTAGCTGATATAGATCAATCTGCTCCAATTTAAGTCTTTTCAAACTGCCTTCAAGCGCCTTTTGTAAATAATCCGGGTTAGCGTTAACAGGCCATTCGTCAGGCCCGGTGCGCATTAAGCCGCCTTTTGTGCCAATTACCAATCCAGCGGGGTAAGGATAAAGCGCTTCGGCAATTAACTCTTCAGATACATGAGGGCCGTAGCTGTCCGCAGTATCAATAAAATTAACGCCCAGCTCAATTGCCCGTTTCAAAACCCTTTTTGCTTCCGCTTCGTCTTTCGGCGGGCCCCATATTCCTTTACCTGTAATGCGCATTGCGCCATATCCCACTCTGTTTACGATGAGATCGCCGCCCAGGGCGAAAGTCTTTTCGGATAAAACTGATGAATTGCTCATAGATATTCGTCTTGATTAAAATTTATTAACGCTGTTTAGCGCTAAATGTTCTTAAACATGTTTGTTACAGTGGCTATTTTACCGTAAAAGGATAAATCAATTAATACCTATATTGCCTAAAAATATTAACATGTCACAACAAAACTATGCCAATCACACCCGGTATGCAAAGGGATATCATTTTATATTAAGCGCTTTTCTGCTATTTGGCACCGTAGCATCGCTAATTAATGCCTGGCTACAATGGTTTGCGCGCGATAACTTTTTTAGCGCAGCATTAATTGTAGTACTTTTTATTTGTGGGTTATTCGTTTTTTTGTTTATACGACAATTTCCAATGAAAGCGCAAGACAGAGCAATACGTGCGGAAGAAAATCTGAGATACTTTATTTTAACCCGCAAATCATTAGATAGCCGCATAACAATGGGCCAGGTTATTGCGTTGCGTTTTGCGCCTGATGATGAATTTGTAACCCTTGTTGACAGAACTTTAAATGAGTCACTATCGCCCGATGAGATAAAAAGAGCAATTAAAAACTGGCGTCCCGATAATCATAGAATTTAGTAAAAATACAACAACACAAAAAAGGCACTTTGGAAAGTTCAAAGTGCCTTTTTTTTATCCTTAATTTTGTTGTTTGGGCGGATCGACCGGTGGTATAACCTTTTTTACAGGTGGTTTGGGCTGATTTTGTCCCTGCCCTGGCCTACCCTGTTGCTGATTAGGGTTATTCCCATTTTGAACTGAACCTTGCCTTACCCCCTGCTGCGGCTGATTCGGATTATTCCCTTGCCCATTATTTGGCCGGTTGTTTTGTTGTGGTTGAGGCTGATTCGGATTATTCCCTTGCCCATTATTTGGCCGGTTGTTTTGTTGTGGTTGAGGCTGATTTGGGTTATTCCCTTGCCCGTAATTTGGCCTGTTATTCTGTTGTGGCTGCGGCTGATTTGAATTATTGCCTTGACTATTATTTGGTCTGTTGTTCTGTTGTGGCTGCGGCTGATTTGAATTATTGCCTTGTCCGTAATTTGGCTTATTATTTTGTTGTGGCTGAGGCTGATTCGGGTTATTGCCTTGCCCGTAATTTGGCTTATTGTTTTGTTGTGGTTGAGGCTGATTCGGGTTATTGCCTTGCCCGTAATTTGGCCTGTTATTTTGTTGTGGCTGATTCTGACTGTTGCCTTGTCCGTAATTTGGCTTATTATTTTGCTGCGGTTGAGGCTGGGTAGAATTATTCCCCTGTTCAAACGCAGGCTTTTCATTTTGCTGTGGTTGCGGACGAGCTTGATTCGGCTCATTACCCGGATTAAAACCTGACCTTACACCTTGTTGTGGCTGCGGTTGGTTCGGGTTATTCCCCTGTCCATAATTTGGCCTGTTATTTTGCTGCGGCTGTGACCTGTTTGGATTGGGGTTATTATTAGTACCATAAGCAACTACTTTTTTTGGAGCGGGCGCTGGCGCAGAATTATTATTGTTGTTGTTACCCCGATTAGGGCTTGGCTTAATAACAGGCTGATAAACATTCAACTGTCCGTTAGTAAACGATTGTCCTGGCCGGGCGCTCGAATTTATTTTAATAGGTGTGATTCTTTGATTGGTAATATTTTCAACATCAGCAGGACGCGGACCACGGTTATAAACCACTACGTTAGTTCTGTTGTTGTTTATGGTAGTATTATTTATATTATTAATAATGGTAGTATTATTAATTACCGTTACATTATTTCGCACCACATAAACGTTAACGTTGGTTTGCGTAATGTGATTTGCATCAACGTAGTTCCAATCACTGTTTTGAGGTCGCCATCCACCATTATTTACATTTACCCTTGGCGGTATTGGTGCCCAGCCATAATAATTGCCTGATTGCCCCCAGGTAACCCATGCCGGTGCCCACTCTTGTCCGGGTGTCCACAGCCATCCATAATCTCCGTCGTAAAACCAACGGCCATAATGGAATGTGGCCCATCCCCAACTATAATTAGATACCCATGTCCATCCGTAATCACTGTAGGCCCAATAACCATTGGTCTCATACGGCCTGAAATCCGGACCTACATTGGGCTGCCAAACATATCCGTAATCCGGATAATCAATCCATTGTCCGTACGGGCTAAGCTCATCATAAAACACCTGGTCTGTTTGCGGCTGTTCAGCATAATTGTTTTGCGGCGGGTTATTATAAACCGGCGCAGGCGCAGGAGTTTCTGTAGTGTATATAATTGGTGAGCAACCAACTGCTGCCATAGAGAGTGGCAACACTATGTAAAATATTTTTTTCATGATTGGGCGTGTTTAATATTAAATAATACGCTTATTATAACTATGACGCCCGAAAGATAACTAAGTTTAGTTAAACAAGATAATTATCTGTGATAATTATGTATCACTGATAATTCAACAACATTGCCGATCTGCTAAGTACTTTTTACTGGTACAAATACCAAATTTCATTATAATTTAAATGCCTGCAGCCATTTAAATTATTTCACGGTATAATGTAAAACAAAGCGCCCAATATTGCCGTCGTTATCAATTCCTTCAACAATGGCGCGGTACGTTCCCCGTCCGTCAGCATTGTAAAAGTCAAAAGTTGCCGTGCCCTTTTCATCAGTAAATATAGCCGGATTCCAATATATCGTGCTTCTTAGGTCAAGTGCTCTGGCCGCCGCCGGATTATCATATTTGGGAGAGTAAAATATCCGCGCCCGGTAAAACCCCTTAGGCGCAATTGTCATTTCATTATTTGATACCGTAAGCGGCGGCAATTCGGTATCTTTATCAACCGGCGCAAACGAACCCGATTTTGTGGTGATAGAAATTATCCCATCGCTCCTGTAAAAAGAATTCAGCTGTCCCGGCCCATCCTTAAAAAAAACCTCAATCGACTTAACATCGTCTGATTTCATTGCACTTAACTCACTATTTGTGATCTCCGAACCATTTACAAAAAACTGTATGGCCCTTTTACTGCCGGCATAGTAATGCTTTTGAATGTAAAATTTATCATCTACAAGCATTATGCCCGCCACTACATTCACCAGGCATCCTACCAGGTCAAAACCGCAATTATTAATCCGCGCTGTGCTGATATCCTGATCAGGTATTGTGCTCAATCCTATTAAATTTTTATAAACAGGATGCTCTTCCTGAACTATGCGGGTTGATTTAATTACCACCTCATTAAGCACATTGTTATTTTGCAACTGCTTCTTACTATTCTCTAAATAAATATTAAGTGCACTATCAATATTGGCTATTTCATCAGCGGTTGAATAATTTTTCACAACAGGCTGCGCCGAAACTAAGTCGATTGCCAGCATCATATTATTAGCCTTGTCGTTATTCCTTGCACTAATAACTACCTTCGAGGAATCGAAAATAGAAACATTCGAAAAAGAAAAACGTCCATCGGCATCAGTATAGCCATTCACCGAAATATGCCTGTCTGGAACTTTCAGATTAACCACTCCTTTAAAAACAGGCAACCCGGCTGTTGTTCTTAAAGTACCAGACACCACTATATCTTTTTCTGCCAAAAACTTTGTTGATGGGTATTTATCTGCCAGTATATTGGAATAGGAAAAGCGCCGGTAACCTTGTGTCAGCATTAAAACATCCAAATCTGCCAGCTTTGTATCATCTACCTTATTAAAATAGTAATTTGGCTTTTCAATATACCCTCGTAAGTCAGACGTTAGCAGTATATTACTCAATATGGTATTCTCGGCATCCTCATCAAATGGCGTAGTGGTATCATCAACCACCGCAACCGAAAAACTACCCTGCACCGGCGTTACTTTGTTTTTTGCCAATAAGGTCATGTTTACCTTTTGCCTGGCGTTGTATGAAGGAAGATCGGTACTCACCGACATATTTAACGCATCACTATGTTGTATAAATACCAAACGTTCACTTAAAGGATCACCATCGGCTGCCAATAGCGTAACCTGCAAAACGCCTGTCGGGAATTTACTTTTCGGGATATCACCGGTGTAAATCAGGCTTTGCAAGGTCGCCAAACCAGTATAATATATTACGCCTCCGCTTTGTGCTATAATATAAAAACCCTTATTCTGATACCGTTTAAAAAACAGGGGATTGGTTGCCACCTTAATGGTCAAATTATCCGGATCATTATTATTAACAGCAATGTTAATTCCATCGTTCATTATTGACGGCAAATCATACGTATTTTTTGATCCATCGGGCAATGTCACTATTGCCTTGTAAGTTTTATCATTTTCGGGCTGCAAGGGGAATATGCCCATGCCTTCATGTGTCGAAGTAAAGGTTGCAACTTCAGTTCCCGAATTGTCAACTACCGATCCGCTGATATTAACACCCAGGCCATCTGCTTCTACGGCTTTAAAGGCGACTTTTGAACGCACGCCACTAATAAGGTTGCCACCTTCTGGAAAAAACTGCAAATCAGTAGCAGCAAATACAGATTTTAACGAAAACCTGTTCACTACCGGCTTCTTGTTTGGCAGATCGACCGAAGCCATAAGGCTGGGTGTAGTAGCGTCCGTTAATTTATTACCCAAAAAGTTAAATACAAGCACTCCATTTTTATCCGTTACACCTCTCCCCGTTACAATGGATTCATTTTCATTTTGAACAGTATAACTCACCCGCTTGTCTGCCACCGGATTGCCGCTATGATCTTTATACGTAAGCCGCGCTATTACATAAGTATCGTTATTTCTTTTAGCTTTTTTAAAAGAACCCGAGGTTATAAAAGCATTGTCAGCAGCATCGCCAACGCTTATTTCTTTATTAAAAAAATATTCAACGTCAAAATTGCGCATCCAGTTGGTATACGCCCTTATATGATAATTCCCTTGTTTATAGGTCAATTTGGTAAGATTAATATCACCAAAAGCAACACTGTTAATTACGGGCAATTTTAGCGTTTGTATAACAGTATCACGGTCGCTTATTACATCAACATATATTATTTTGCTTAAGGCTGATGGCTGGTGCAAAGAGCCTATAGTTAAATACGCCTTAAACCAAATGGTATCGCCAACTGCATAATAGGGTTTATCAAAATGCAGATAAACTTTTTCAAAAGGATGTTCGGCTGATAATTTTTCAGTTTTTGAAACTATTGTGGCCAGGGGGATACTATCCTGTTGTGCAAATAATGATGAACTTGCAATAATTACAAAGAATAATATAAGGATGTATTTTTTAAAAACCATTTGATGAACTGTAACCGTTAAAAGTGGCTAATATATTCATTAAAGCTTACTTCATTTGGCTTTTAACAATGCTTTAACAATATTTTTACCATTAAAAGGATAATGAATATATTTCTTATGTTTATATAACCGTTATTCAGTAGCAACCATGCAGAATACTTGCAGTAGCTATTAACAACTCCATTTGAATGAAGAAAAAAGAAGAAACAAAATATCTTGATAAGGAATGGGATGTAATGAACCTGTACCTTAATTCCTTTTTAGATACCGGCGATCAGGAGGCTTTGCACAAATTCAGGGTTCAGATAAAAAAACTGAAGGCGATGTTGAGTTTAATTGAAGGGAGTTCGGGTAAAGGTGGATTATTGAAGAATTTTAAGTCTGTTCGTAAAATTTTTAAGTACGCCGGCAATATCAGGGAGGCACATGTTAATTTGCAACTGAGTTCAAGTTACGGACTAAAGAATGATACTTTTGAAGGCGGTCAGCAAAAAATAATAGAAGAAGGCACCGCTGAATTCCGCAACAGGAGTAAAAAGATTATCAAAAACATCAATAACGCACAAAAAGAACTTAAAAGGCAATTACCTGCTGTAGATGACGATGCAATAGCGACATATTATAAGCAGCAACTGGAACTTATTGGGGTAAACTTCAAGGTATCAGGCTTTACCGAGGATATGCATACTAACCGCAAGCTGATAAAGATTTTGGTTTATAATCACAAACTTGCCGGCAAGGCGCTGAATGGCGTATTGGATTTTAATACTGCCTATCTGGATAAGCTGCAGGAAACTATTGGCAAATGGCATGATAATGTGGTAGCCGCCCAATTATTTTCATTGCCCGAGCTGAATGATAAAATAATAGTAACGCGAATAAACAGGATAAACACCGGTGTAAAACGGACCGTAACCGCACTGGCTGATGATTTTTTAAGCAAGGCCACCACCATAGAAAAACAAGTAAGTATCAATTAAGCAAAAAATGGGCATTGAAATAGAAAGAAAATTTTTAGTCGACCACGATAAATGGCTCCAATTTAAAAAACCGGAAGGAACCCACTACCGTCAAGGTTATATGCTGGATGAAGTAAAGCGCACCGTAAGGATTCGTGTTGCCGGCAACCACAGTTTTATAACCATTAAAGGTATAAGCGTAGGCATAACGCGAAAAGAGTATGAATACGAAATACCTGTTACCGATGCTATTGAACTATTAGATGGTTTTACATCAAACAGTGTTGAAAAAATAAGATACAAAATACCTTTTGAAGGCAAATTATGGGAGGTAGATGTGTTTCATGGGGATAATGAAGGGCTGATAGTAGCCGAAATTGAGTTACGCCAGGAAGATGAACAGTTTCAAAAACCCGATTGGGTTGCCACAGAAGTGAGTGACGATGAACGATACTTCAATTCTAATCTTTCAAAACGGTCATTTAAAACCTGGAATAATAAATAACCGGACAACTCAATCGCAATCAGGTAATTGCAAAAGAAAGTCTTTTTTTACATCGTTAGCGGTTTTAACATATTTATTTCCGTCGGGACTAACAACCGGTATAAGGCCGATTTTTTTTCCGTATTCATCAATAATATAAGCTTCTCCGCTTTCATCCTTTATCCAATCGTATATCTTCGTTCTGTCGGTTATGCCCCTCACATTTATCCTTTCATTTATCCACTCAAAATGATCTATAGCCAGGTATGGATTCTCAAATGTTCCGTTTTCTTTTTTAATACAAACTATTCGTACCGCCATCTTTAATAGTATTTTAATTAATGAGGTTCGGTAAAAATAAATCAAAACAATGGCAGCAGTTATCGTATTTCCCCTGTATTTGATACGTAAAACTACGTGAGTTCACTATCCACGCTTAAACAGATAACTATAAATCAATTAGATTTCCTATAAAGACATCTATTAACTAAAACCACACTTAAGGAGTACAGGGATCGGTGCTTATACGGACGAATTTAAAAGCAACTGGCGAAGCTGCAGCGTTGGTAAAGCCCCTGATAGCAAAAATGCCGATGTATTTAGGCTCCATATTAATCTCCTGGCTTACCACTTCCTTAAAAGCGGTATTTTCGTTGGCCCCTCCTGAGTATAAAAACCTGTATTTGTTACCTCGTTTTTCAATACGGAGTGCTGAGTTCTTAAGATCGTTAAAAAGATTTGGATGATTTTTCAGGCTATCCAAAAGAAAAATCGGCTTGTGCGCAATTTCTTCAGGCATCCCAAAACCTTTACCCAACGAAGTGACGGCCTGGATCAATATCTCCCTGGGCATTTTCATTCCGCCAAAATTATCATTAAAGGCAAGTGTGAATCTTATGCTTTTTCCCGTTAAGGAGGTATCTTCCAACAGCAAAATGCCAGCCTGCTGCCATTCACTTTCAGGCACAAAGTCACTAAAATGAACTTCGGCAGTAAAACACCTCGACGGAATGGGATGTAATAACAGATTTTTTATATCCGGCTTTGAAGATGGGTCGGGCCAGGTATCGCCCCATAAAGTATAAAGAGTAAGCTGGCCCGGCTTAATGTCTCGTTTACTCCAGTAAGTATTATCCTTTGATTTAATGAACCAGCCATTATTATTTAATGATTGCTCATCGGTATGTTTAAAATATTCAGTGAATTGATAAGAGGGGTCGCTGGTTAAAATATAATTGATACAAACACCGGAGCCAATTATAAAAAAAATAACCGCACCTATTGCTATCTGAGATCGTCTTTTACTACCTCTGGTATTCCCCCCGTTCTTTTGCATTCTTTCCCGGTAAAGGAACCAGTAAGGGTAATGACTTTCGTCGTTTTTTCTTTGAATTTCGGTAGTGTAGGGGGCTCCTAAAACATATCTGGCCATGGTATCCAGCGTGGCAACAGACGGATTTTCCTTTTTGCCTGCCACACTATCCATCACAAAAAAAGAATAATTTTTAACGCTCTTCCATCCTATGGTTAGCCCGGTTTGCTCGGTTATTTTATTGCAAAAAATCTTGCTTTCTGTTTCTGTTAATGGATTTTCTATACCAAAGCCAAAGCACCTCAGGTATGCTTCTTTAAACAATGCAACAAAGGTTAAAAAATCCAAGTCATTCATAAACACTTAAAAATCAATTAAATATAGTTAAAAAAAACAGATTTCCGCAACATTTACGCCGCAATTACGCCCTCCTAAAATCCCTTCAAAGATATTTACAAATAAGCCATAAGGCTATGATTATTATCCATCAAATCATCAAAAAATTACTACAATGAAATATCTGTTATTATTTGCCTGCTGCATGCTGTCAACAACTTTATTTTCGCAAAACATTCAACTGCATTATGATTTCAGGCATACTATTGATCCTGCACATAATTCGCAAAACTTCCCTACGCTGTATTTTGAATATTTTAAATCACTTGATAGTGGTAAGTCATTTATTAAGCCGGGCGCTTTTTTTATAAAGATGGAAAGCGATTTACAGGGCGATGGTGGTAACATAGGAAAGGCCTTTATCCAGGCATCGCAAACATTCCGTTTCTGGCAGCCTAAAATATATTTAAGCGCACAATACAGCGGCGGCTTGGGAGTTACCAACCCGGCACAGTACAGCTACTATATTAATAACGCCTTGTCACTGGGGCCGAGCTACTCGTTTCAATGGCAGGGGGCCTATTTTACGTCAACAGTATATTATACCTATAATATGCTCAAAAAGCCAAGTAATGATATCATGCTTTCCTTTTATTGGGGCAAAGGCTTTTGGAATTATAAAGTAGAGTTTGCCGGCGATTTTGAACTATACACACTTAACAAAAACCTCGGAGATGATTTAACCAAAGATATGCACGGCAAAACCGTCTCTTTTTTTGGTGAGCCCCAAGTATGGTTTAAAATTAAGGGCAACTTTTCAATGGGCTCAAAAATCTTGCTGTATTACCATGTTATCACCACCGAAAACTTATTCGAAGTGTATCCAACTATAGCAGCAAGGGTTAAATTTTAGGACGATGTTATCCTATAAAAAACTGCTGACTTACAATTTTGCCATTTTCAACTTTGTAAACGCAAAGCTCTTCTACCACTCTTTTGGTTTGATCGGCGGTAGTAAAATCTAAAGAAAGTATAATACTAAAATAGTTGCCGGCAAATATCGGCTCGGATGCTTTCACCTCGTTAATTGTATTTGCTGCTAAAAAAGCTTTCTCTCTTTCAATTAAGTCCGGTAAACCGGTTAAGGGCTCATTCTTGTAAATTGGATCAATGCTCACTGCATGTTCAGAATATAAAGTGTTGTATGCTTCTACAAATTGATGAGCTTCACATAGTGAGGTTAAACGGCTTGCTATTTCAGTTATAGTGTTCATGTTATTTTGGGGTTTCAATAATTGTATAAATGTATACAATGACAATGGCTCCCTTGTTTTTTAAAACAGTTTTTACACACCAGTGACCCGAAGCTGTTACCGCTCAATTTTATACAAAACATGCTGCCTTAGCGCATCCCCTTCTTTCAATGCAGGATGGTCAAACAATCCCAGTTTCATCATTCCTGTTTTAATCATTACCTGTTCCGATCTTTTATTTTGGACCGCCGTAAAAGAATAAATCTCCTTTAAATCCAATTTTTCAAACCCAAACTCCAAGCAAGCTCTGGCCGCCTCGGTTGCGAAACCCTGATTCCAGTTTGCCTGGCTTAACCGCCAGCCAATTTCAACACAAGGCGTAAAATAACTTTCAAAACCTGGATGCGTCAAACCGGTAAACCCTATAAATTCTCTATTATCTTTTCTCTCTACCGCAAAAAAACCATAGCCGTGATTGTCGATATTATTTACAATTCTTTCTATCTGCACAAGTGTTTCTTCCCGGGTTTTAGTTGATGGAAAAAACTCCATTACCTCTTTATCCATATTTAATTGAATAAAAGGCTCCTGATCAGCAATAGTCCACTGCCTTAATATCAGCCTTGGTGTTTCCATAAAAATCACAGGGTCGTTTGTATCCATTTCATCAAAATTAGCAATTTAAAATACCGCAAATACGCCCCCATATAAAATATCGCTATATTAAAAAACAGGTAGCAGATAATCGGAAAATTGAAACAATTTCAATCGTTTTATCTGCATTTAGGTAGTTACACCAAAAACTATAGACTTACTGGAAGTTTTGACCAATAATGAAACTTCGATAACTAAAAGCTTAGATTACGACAATTTAATAAAAAACAACGATTTATTGACATATTGTTAATTTAAAACTATTTCAATATCATATTATTTAGAAAAATTTAAAAATTTTAAGATATTTTTAATTAAACCCGATAATCAGTAATTTCGTTGTTACACCATTTTATAAACGGGTTAACTTTACGATGGAGCAGACTGAAAGCCGACAGGGCCTTTACCGGCCAGAATTTGAACACGACTCTTGTGGTACCGGATTTATAACCAATATTAACGGACATAAATCTCACCAAATTATTGATGACGCGCTAACCATGTTAGAGAATATGGAACATCGCGGTGCATGTGGATGTGACCCGGAAACCGGCGATGGCGCTGGTATTTTAATTCAACTACCCCATGAATTTTTATTGGAAGAATGCTCAAACCTTGAGATAAGCTTACCTGAACCAGGCGAGTATGGAGTTGGGATGATATTTTTCCCAAAAGAATCAGCACTGAAAAAAGCTTGCCGTACTATTATTGGCAACGCTGTTGAAAAATTAGGATTGCAGAAACTGGGTTACAGAAAGCTTTCTGTAAACTCATCAGTAGTAGGCGAAACTGCACGCAAAGCTGAACCTGATGCTGAGCAATTGTTTATCTTAAGGCCACATCATTTAACCAATACCGACGACTTTGAGCGTAAGCTATATATATTAAGGCGTTATATTAATAAAACAGTTACCGAAACTATTCCCGCAGCTGCCGAACATTTTTATTTTACTTCGTTAAGCTGTAAAACTATTATATACAAAGGGCAGGTTACCACCTACCAATTGCGCCAATATTTTAATGATTTAACAGATCCGCGTATTGCATCGGGCTTCGCCATGATTCACTCGCGTTTCTCAACCAATACATTCCCATCGTGGAAACTGGCTCAGCCTTTCCGCTTAATTGCACACAATGGCGAGATCAATACCCTTACAGGTAACTTAAACTGGTTTTATTCGGGCTTAAAATCATACGCTTCATCTTACTTTACGCAGGATGAAATGGAGATGCTTTTGCCGGTGATTGACAACAATCAATCAGATTCCGCCTGCCTGGATAATATCATCGAGATCTTATTACATAGCGGCCGTTCGTTACCGCACGTAATGATGATGCTGATACCTGAAGCATGGGATGGCAATGAGCAAATGGACCCCGTCAAAAAGGCATTCTATGAGTTTCATGCTACTTTAACAGAGCCATGGGACGGCCCTGCAGCAATTACCTTTACTGATGGTAAATTAGTTGGTGCATTGTTAGATAGAAATGGCTTGCGCCCGCTTCGCTTTGTAATTACCAGTGATGGCCGCGTTATTGCCGCCTCGGAAGCCGGTGTATTAAAAATTGACGAAAGCCTGGTGCTGCGTAAAGGTCGCTTGCAGCCTGGTAAAATGTTATTGATTGATACCGAAAAAGGCAAAATTATTACTGATGATGAAATTAAGCACCAGATAGCTTCACGCCAGCCTTATGGCCGTTGGCTGGAAAACTATAAAATCCGTTTAGGTGAACTGGGCGAACCGCGTTTGGCATTTGCCAGTTTATCAGAAGATTCTGTTTTCCGTTATCAGCAGGTATTTGGTTATACCCGTGAGGATATCGACACCATTATTAAACCAATGGCCCTTGACGGCAAGGAGCCGATTGGTTCAATGGGTACCGATGTGCCTTTGGCTATCCTTTCTGATAAACCGCAGCATTTATCGAGCTACTTTAAACAATTTTTCGCCCAGGTTACCAACCCGCCTATCGACCCGATACGTGAGCGTTTGGTAATGAGTTTGGCAACCTTTATAGGTAACAACGGTAATTTATTGGATGAAGATAAAATGCACTGCCATTGCGTGGTACTACAACATCCTATCCTGAAAAACCATCAGCTTGAAAAATTAAGAAGTATTGATACCGGCATGTTCCATGCCAAAACCCTGCAAACTTATTACAATGCCGATGGCATGCCAGGTTCGCTGGAAAAAGGTATAGCAAGACTTTGCCGCTACGCCGAAGATTCTGTTGATGATGGATTTGAGGTATTGATCCTTTCAGATCGCGCTATTGATTCTGAACACGCTCCTATCCCATCGTTATTGGCGGTATCTGCGGTACACCATCATTTAATAAAAAGCGGTCGCCGTGGTGCGGTAGGTTTGGTTGTTGAAACCGGCGACACCTGGGAAGTACATCACTTTGCTTGTTTGCTTGCTTTTGGCGCTACTGCAATTAACCCATACCTGGCACTATCAACCATTGAAACATTGAAAAACAATGGCAGCCTGGAAACCGATCTTGAAGTTAAAACACTGCACAAAAACTACGTTAAATCTGTTAATGATGGTTTGTTGAAGATCTTCTCAAAAATGGGAATCTCCACACTGCAATCATACCACGGATCACAAGTTTTTGAAATACTGGGTATTAACCAGGCGGTAGTTGATAAATATTTTACCGGTTCTGTTACCCGTATAGGTGGTTTAGGGCTGGATGAAATTGCGCGCGAGTCGCTTTGCAAACATAAAATAGGCTTCGGCGGGTCAAAAACCGGCACTCATTTACTACCAGAAGGTGGTATTTATCAATGGAAACGCCGTGGTGAATCGCACTTGTTTAATCCAACAACGGTTCACTTATTGCAGCACGCTACCCGCAGCAACGATTACAGTGTTTACAAAAACTACGCGAAAGAAATAAACGAGCAAACAGAAAAGCACTACACCATAAGGGGCTTGCTTGATTTTGCTCACCACCGCGAATCCATCAGCATTGATGAGGTTGAACCGGCAGAAAACATCATGAAGCGTTTTGCTACAGGTGCCATGTCTTTCGGGTCAATTTCTCACGAGGCACACAGTACTATGGCCATTGCCATGAACCGTATAGGCGGCAAGAGCAATACCGGTGAGGGTGGTGAAGACGAAATAAGATACGAGCGTTTGCCTAACGGCGATTCAATGCGTTCGGCTATTAAACAGGTAGCATCAGCGCGTTTTGGGGTAACTTCAAACTATTTGACTAATGCTGATGAGTTACAAATTAAAATGGCCCAGGGTGCAAAACCAGGTGAGGGTGGACAACTACCCGGCCACAAGGTTGACGAATGGATTGCTAAAACAAGGCACTCAACACCGGGTGTTGGCTTAATATCGCCACCACCACACCATGATATTTATTCAATTGAGGATTTAGCTCAATTAATATTCGACCTAAAAAATGCTAACCGTGCCGCACGTATCAACGTAAAGCTGGTATCAAAAGCAGGTGTAGGTACCATTGCTGCGGGTGTGGCAAAAGCGCATGCCGATGTAATTTTAATTGCCGGATACGATGGCGGTACAGGTGCATCACCAATAAGCTCTGTTAAACATGCAGGCTTACCATGGGAGCTTGGCCTGGCCGAAGCTCACCAAACGCTGGTACGCAACAAACTGCGCAGCCGTGTGGTATTGCAAACAGATGGTCAGTTAAAAACCGGCCGCGATTTGGCAATTGCCTGTTTAATGGGTGCCGAAGAATGGGGCGTTGCTACTGCAGCCCTAGTTGCTGGCGGATGTATCATGATGCGCAAGTGTCATTTAAATACCTGCCCTGTTGGTGTAGCTACACAGGATCCTGAATTGAGAAAACTATTCTCGGGCAAGCCAGAACATGTTGTAAACCTGTTCCGCTTTATGGCCGAAGAATTACGCGAAATAATGGCTGAATTAGGTTTCCGTACCGTTAATGAAATGGTGGGCCGCGTTCAGTTCCTGAAAGTAAAAGATGGATTAAAGAGCTGGAAAGCTAAGAAAATTGATCTTTCTGGCATCCTGCATCCGGTAAATAATCCAAAAGAGGTTACGCTTTATAACAGCGAAAAACAAGATCACGGAATGGATAACATTCTTGACTGGAAATTGCTGGAAGCTGCCGGACCTGCATTGGAAGATAAAACTCCGGTATTTGCTACTTTCGATGTAAAGAACGTTGACCGTACCATCGGCACCTTGTTATCAAACGAGATTTCGAAAAAATACGGTTCTGCCGGATTACCTGATAATACCATCAACTTTAAATTCAAAGGTTCAGCGGGACAAAGCTTTGGCGCATTTGCCACCAAAGGTATCTCTTTCGAACTGGAAGGTGAGGCTAATGACTATGTAGGTAAAGGTTTATCGGGTGCGCAACTAGCTATCTATCCTTCCGAAAAAGCCACATTTACACCAGAAGAAAATATCATCATCGGTAACGTAGCGCTTTATGGTGCAACATCGGGTGAGGTATTTATCCGCGGTATGGCCGGCGAGCGTTTTGCCGTACGTAACTCAGGTGCCACAACAGTTGTTGAGGGTATTGGCGATCACGGATGTGAATATATGACTGGCGGTCGTGCTTTAATATTGGGCGAAACAGGCAGAAACTTTGCGGCTGGTATGAGCGGTGGCATTGCCTGGGTTTATAATCCTAACCAAACATTCAGCGAAAACTGCAACAAGGAAATGGTTGACCTGGATCCTTTATCAATCGCCGATGAGGAGCAGATCACTGCTTTATTGCGCAAGCATATTCACCTTACAGGCAGCGAAATTGCTAAACAGTTATTAAACGACTGGAAAAAGGTTTCGGCACAATTTGTTAAGGTATATCCGAAAGAGTATAAAAAGGTTTTAGAAAAATTACAATATCAAACTATCAGCTAATGGGAAAACCAACAGGATTTCAGGAATTTAACAGAGAGCTTCCCGAAAAAACACCAGCTGCAGAACGCGTAAAAAATTATAAAGAATTTGTTCACCCATATGCTGATGACAAACTGAACCAGCAATCGGCACGTTGCATGAATTGTGGTATTCCGTTTTGTCATTCAGGCTGCCCGCTGGGCAACATCATTCCGGAGTTTAACGATGCAGTGTATCGCAAAAACTGGGAAGAAGCTTATAACATTTTATCATCGACCAATAACTTTCCTGAATTTACCGGAAGAATTTGCCCTGCTCCCTGCGAATCGGCATGTGTGTTAGGCATTAACAAACCGGCGGTAGCTATTGAAGAGATTGAAAAGCATATTATTGAAATTGCTTATTCTAAAAACCTGGTAAAACCGGTTGCTCCGCTTATTAAAACAGGCAAAAAAATAGCTGTGGTAGGTTCAGGCCCGGCGGGTTTAGCTGCTGCCGCACAATTGAGCAAAGCGGGTCACTCGGTTACTGTTTACGAGCGCGATGATTACCCAGGAGGCTTATTACGTTACGGTATCCCCGATTTTAAATTAGAGAAGTCGGTAGTGGAACGTCGTATCAAGGTAATGGAGCAGGATGGCATTAAATTTAAATGCAATACCGAAGTAGGTAAAGATATTGCTGCGGATGAACTGGTGCGTAATAACGATGCTGTAGTATTGGCAGGTGGTTCAACCATTCCTCGTAACCTGAACATCCCCGGCAGGGAATTAAAGGGCATCCATTTTGCGATGGACTTTTTAAAACAGCAAAACAAACGCGTTAGCGACAGCAAATTTACACAAGAAGATATTTTAGCAACCGGTAAAGACGTAATTGTAATTGGTGGTGGTGATACCGGGTCCGATTGTGTGGGTACATCCAACCGCCAGGGCGCCAAATCCATTAAACAATTTGAGGTAATGGTGCAGCCGCCTGCGCAACGTACACAACACATGCCATGGCCGACTTACCCAATGGTATTAAAAACTACCAGCAGCCACGAAGAAGGTGCCGACCGTTTTTGGGGTGTTAATACCGAAGAGTTTTTAGGCGATGCCGATGGCAACCTGAGAGCACTTAGAGTAGTTGACGTAACCTGGGAATTGGATGTAATGGGCAGGCCGATGAAATTTGCTAAAGTGGAAGGTTCTGAACGAGAAATTCCTTGCCAAAGGGTATTTCTGGCAATGGGCTTTTTGTTCCCGCAAGCACAGGGAATGATAGAAAACATGGGCGTTGAGCTGGATGAGCGCAAAAACGTAAAAGCTAAAGAAGGTGTTTACCGCACCAACGTAGGCAAAGTATTTGCCGCGGGCGATATGCGCAGAGGCCAATCGCTGGTAGTTTGGGCCATATCCGAAGGCCGCGAAGCTGCCCGCAAGGTTGATGAGTTCCTGATGGGACATTCTATCTTGGAAAGCAAAGATGCCGTGAATCAGTTTGAGCAGGTGTTTTAAGCTGAATAAATTTGCAAACCAATCTCAATCAACTATAATGCAAACCGGGTGGCGAAAGTGGCCCGGTTTTTTGTTGGGTGCATTTCAAATTGTCGCGCTTACACACCAGACGTTCCGATGGAACGTAAATACAATTTTAATGCTTAATCTACCCACCAGTCGTCCTTACGGGACGATCAACTCAATTTTCGTCCTGTAAGGACGACTGGTGGGTAGAAAAAATATTCAATAACAAATTTCACGTTCCATCGGAACGTTTCGTGCAAAAGCGACAATTTGAATTGCGCCTATTTTGTTTGATGGGTTATTGTTTTTATGCTTATTTTTGATTGAAGGCAAAAGATTAGCGGAATTAAAATACAGCAGACATGAATTTACAATTTATTTCAGATGATGCAGGCAAAACTACCAGAGTGCATATTCCCATTGATGAAATTGATGTTCAGGATTGGCATAAAGATATTGTACGACAACGACTTGCCGATTATAGAAAGAAACCAGATCAAACATTGGATTTTGAAACCGCCATTGATGATATTGATAACATCCTTTAATCTTCAAATTCATTACTGACTAGATATTTCCACTTGCGCGATTCATTATTCTACCAAAAAATCGGGATGCTAAAAATGAATTCCAATCTATTTTAAAACAAAAACAAGCTTCATTGCGCTACTTCTTCCACATAGCCTATCATGGCACTCATTACAGCGGCTGGCAAAGGCATCCGAAGGTAATGACCGTGCAGGAAGTTTTGGAAACTGCCCTTAGCAGTATTTTTAAACAACCCGTAGCAGTTAATGGTTGCGGGCGCACAGACGCCGGGGTGCATGCCAGTCAGTATTTTTTTTATGTGGATATTGAAAAGGAATGGGAGTTCGATCTGTTTTTTAGATTGAATAAGGTATTACCGGATGACATTGCCATATTTGATATTATCCCCATGCAAGGCCTGCCCCATGCCCGTTTTGATGCCACACAAAGAGCCTATAACTATTTTATTCATACCTATAAGGATCCGTTTTTAAGCGGATTCAGCTCGTTGTATCTTGAACCAAATCTTGATTTAGATAAAATGAAAGCGGCGACGGCTTTACTACCATTATATAATGATTACCGCTGCTTTTGCAAAATGCCGGATAGAAACGACAATACTATCTGTAACGTTTCATCTGCCGAGTTTTTTGTTGACCCAAAAGGCGACAGACTCAGATTTCATATTTCCGCCAATCGTTTTTTAGGTAAAATGGTGAGGATTATCATGGGTCGCTTATTAGAAATTGGCACAGGGAAAATGAGCGTTGATGAATTTGAAAACTATCTGATCAAAAAAGAAACTCCGCAAATTATTATACCGGCACATCCGCAAGGGCTTTATTTATCTAAGGTTACCTACCCTTATCTTGACCTGCCTCCCCGCACTTCATTTCTTGCTACTTTAGAAACCGACTGGACGGCCGTATAGAGCCTTGCCAGAATGAATTACTTCAATTGACACAAACTACGCTTAAAAAGGGTAAATTTGCAATCCGCAATTTTTAAAGAAGAGTTCATGGCCTGGTCAGAGAAATTAAAACTGAATAAACAATTAATCAAATCGGCAACCGAAGCCGGATATTTGGCACCAAAGGACGTGCAGCAAAAAAGTCTTGCGCGCATTTTTGGTGGGCAAGATATCATAGCCATTGGCCCTGAAGGCTGTGGTAAAACTACTACTTATGTTTTAGCAGTTTTAAACCGCCTGAAATATTCTGCGGAAGGTGTACCTAATGTATTGATTCTGGTACCCGAAAAGGATGACGTACTGGCAGTTATTGAGCGCTTTGAATTGCTGAACAGAAATAAATCGGTGTCAATAGTTGGTTTATACGCTGCACCAGGGATTGAGAGCCAAATGGACGCACTAGCTGATGGTGCCGATGTAGTTGTAGCTACGCCTGATAGGGCGCGCGTCATCTACCTTAAACTGGGTCTTAACCTTAACAAAGTTGATTTGCTGATTATTGATGATGCAGAAAAAATAGTTAAACAAGGTTTACAATTGCCCGTGGTTGAACTGGCAAATAGTATCGACAAATGTCAGCACCTGGTATTCTCAGAAGTAATGCACGCCCGGTTGGAAAAAATGCTTGATCCGTTTATGAACCTGCCGGCCGTTATTGAGATTGATGAAACGGGCGAAACTGTAATTGAAACCTATCCACAGGTTTTATACCTGGTGCCAAACTTTGGCACAAAGCTTAACCTGCTGAACTTATTTATGCAGGATGATGAGTTGTTCACTAAAACGGTAATCTTTGTAAATACTCGTCAAACCGCCGAAAAAGTTTACCGAAGCCTGCAAAATCGACATAAAAAAAATATTGCCCTGCTTAACTCAACCTCCATTGAAATTAATGGGTTAAATAATACTGAAGATTTTAAAACATCCCCTTTAGTTAAAATTCTGATCATTGCCAATGATACGGCTGAGGAAATAAATATTAATGGCATCCCTTTCATTCTGCATTTTGAACTTCCAGAGGAAAAGGAAACTTATATTTTTAGAGTTGCAGCCAGTAATATCAGCGAAGAAGATGAAACCTTAGCCATCACTTTTGCCACCGACCTGGAGTTGAGCATGGTTAAAAAAATAGAAGTTGCCATAGGTCAGAAAATACCATTGGGTGATATTCCTGACGGTGTAGTTATTGAGAAAGATAAAAAAGACGTCGAGCCTGAAACAAAGCAAGTTAAAAAAGGCAAAGATGATGCGCCGGTTGCAGGTGCAGCTTTTCACGAGAAAAAAGCCAGTAACGTTAAAAATTACAACTACAGCTCAGGCCAAAAGGCTAAAATGAACAAAAAGAAGAAACACTCCTAAGCGGATACCTAACTAATCGATAGGTGAGTTTAAATACAGATCCTCTACCTTTTTACGGGCCCACGGCGTTTTGCGCAAAAAGGTGAGGCTTGATTTAATACTGGGATTATCTAAAAAGCAATTGATACGGATAAGATAACCCAATTCAGGCCAGCCATAATGGGCCACCAATGCATTTAGTATCATTTCTAAAGTTTTCCCGTGAAGCTTGTTATTGGGTTGCGCCTGCGACATTCAGCAAAAATAAACATAAATAGCGTTAAAGCCTCACCCCCAACCCTCTCCAACGGAGAAGGAGCTTAAACTGCATCTAAATATTCCGGCAGGGCTATGCCTAAAATATGGTTCCATCCAAAATCAAAATTCTTTATGGAGAAATCCGGATTATCTTGCGGGAAAGTTTCCAATCCTTTATGCGTCAATATCACTTTTGATTTGTGTCCTTCGGCAATAAACTCAAAGGTAACATGCGATTCTCCCGGGTAGCCTTCATATCGCCAGCTATGGGTTAATTTTTTACCCGTAACAACTTCCGTAACTACACAAATATGCAAAAACACCCTACCCTCATTTTGTCCGCTAAAGCGAAATTCAAAACCCACTTCAGGTTTAAAATCATCTACATCAAAATACCACTCCCTCATTTTTACCTTGTCGGTTAAAGCCCGCCAAACTTTTTCTATCGGCGCCTCGTATTCTTTTTCAACAACTAATAATTCTGCTTTCATGTTAATTGGATCATTTATTTTTCCGACGGGTTCTTTTTTCCGGCCAGCAACTTTTCAAGCAGCTTTTGCAGGCGGTCAGTTTTTGTAACGGCTTGCTTAGCCGAGAGTATCCAAACCATATATTCCTTTTTATTACTGTATGATAACGACTGGTAAAAACTCATTGCGGCAGATGATTTACCCAACACTTCCGCCATTTCGGGTGGCAACGTGATCAGCTTTTTTTCTACATCAATATAAGCTGAATATTCATTGGTTTTAATGGCTTCATTTCGAGTTTCTGATTGTTTTGATTGCCCCTCCATTCTAAAACGCAAGGCCGTCCACGTTTTATTTATTGATGCAGCAGTAACAATATGCAGTCCATATTTAGCAGGCTCATCCCAATTACCCATCATTTCAAGATCTGATTTTATGCCCGAGCTTTTCTTGGGATAGGTAACCCAAAATACAGTTTCGGCTTTTAATAACGGTACAATTACCTTTAAACCTTCAATTAACTCCGCATTATTCAACACAAATAATTGTATACCATCAAAACTACCGGCAGGATTAAAAGCGGCTACCGTTCCATCTGGAAGTGGCTCAATCAATTGAAGATAATTATCGGGCGCATTGTAAAACAACCAGCTTTGGTTAGGCTTAATCAGTAGTTTTTTTGCTATTGAATTCATGAAATCGGGTTATTAAATTTGCTGGCGAACATCAGTGTGAGTAAAATTAACAGAATTTAACAAGCAAATTCACATCTTTGAACCAGTAATTTATATTAATGAAATACAGCGATATCGACAGCCGTAAAAATGCGTTCATATTTGAATTGGATGATGTACTCTACCCCGAAAAGGACTATTTATTCCAGGTTTATTACCTTTTTGCTAGTTTATTGGAATATACCGAACTTATTGACGCTAAAGAAACAACTGATTTAATGGTAAACGCGTATAACACGCAGGGCAAGGATAGCGTTTTTGACTATATAAAAGAGCAACTGAATATTAACGAGAAGTACAGGCAAAACCTGGAAAACCTTTTAATTACAGCCAAACTTCCTTTAAAATTATTGCTTTACGCTAATATGCTTACGCTGTTGCAAGATATTGTTGTTGATAGAAAAAAGATATTTATTGTTACCAATGGCGATCCGCGACAGCAGTTAAATAAAATAAAACAAACAGAGTGGCACGGGCTTGAAAAATATTTAACGACCTACTTTGCAGATGAAATTATGCCAAAACCGGAGCCAGATGTAATTGACCAACTTTTAAAACAGCACAATTTACAAAGACGGGAAGTTTTGATGATAGGGAACTCAGAAACGGACCAATTATGTGCCGGTGCATGCGGAATTGACTATTTAAGCGCAACAGATTTTTTATAGGATTTTAAGATACTTACTTTTACATAAAACGAATTAGCAATATATTATAAATGAAAAGATTATTACCCCTGGTTATTGCATTGCTCATTGTTGTTACCATCTCTTCCTGCAAAAAAAGCCACCAAACCGTTATAGGACCAAATTCGCCGGGCACTACGCTCGATAAAATAAAAGACTCCGTTTACTTATATGCAAATGAAGACAATTTGTGGAATACAGCATTGCCTACTTATTCGGACTTTGCACCGCGTACTTTTACAAATTCGGTTGATTTAACTGCATTGACCAGTGAAATTAACTCGCTTTCACAATATGCCATTAACCCGGCTACCGGTTTCCCTTATGAATATTATGCTCCGGACCCGGGCGATGCAAAATATTCGTTCATTGATGATGGTACAGAAACCAGCGCCTTAAATGGCGTAAAAGGTGACTTTGGGTTTGATGTGCAATACAACCTGGAAAGTGATTTGAGGGTTGAATATGTATACCCAGGTTCGCCGGCTGGCCTGGCTGGTATTCAGCGCGGATATAAGATCACCAGCATAAACGGCAGCACCAATATTTCATATGATGGCCAGGGATATGGCACAGGAACAGGTGTTAACCTGGCTTTTGTAAGCAATTCTATCTTTAGCAGTAGTTCGATCACCATGACTTTGAAGAAGCCGGATAGCACTTCATTTTCGGTAACATTAAATACTGCTATTTATAATGTAAACCCGGTATTGAAGGATACTGTATTAACGCTGACTAACGGACATACCGTTGGTTATATTGAATTTAACAGTTTCACATCTGATGACAATGCCGACCCGGTGCTTGATGCCGCCTTTACCAATTTTGCCGCACAAGGAGTAACAGACCTGGTTGTTGATTTGCGTTACAACGGTGGCGGCTATGTTTTAACGGCCCAGCATCTTGATAACCTAATTGTACCTGTCTCAAAAACCGGATCGTTAATGTATAACAGTTATTTTAACGATAACCTGGTAAACGGTAAAGATCCATTGTTAGCCAACCAATGGCGCGCTGATGCAACTACAGGGAAAGATTATAACTATGGGCAGCTAAGCTATACAGTGGCTGCCAATGCGGTTAACTTCGCCAAAGCCGGGACCTTAAATATAGGCAGGGTATTTTTTATCATTACCGGCAATACAGCTTCAGCCAGTGAGTTGACCATAAACAATTTACGCCCCGAAATGGATGTTGAATTTGTGGGCCAAACAAGTTACGGCAAACCGGTAGGCTTTTTTGATATAGACATTAACAAGTATATTATGTATACGCCTGAGTTTTATGTACAAAATTCAGCAGGACAAGGTGGTTATTATGCCGGGTTTACACCTGGCACAAGTGGTTATCCAGGTATAAAAGATAGTGATGACCTTACCAAAAACTTTGGCGACCCAACCGAAGGACTATTTGCCGATGTTTTAAACTACATCAACACCGGAACTTATACCGCAAGCAATTTAGCCGTTAGAAACACAAGATCCGCCGCTAAAACGTTTGCGCTTAATACCGGAAACAGCATCAACTTCCACAGTAAAAAACCTGTATTTAATGGCATGATATTTAAACAACGTGCTTTAAAATTAAAGACGATTAAAAAATAAGTACTAAATATTAAAGCCCCAGGTAAAACATTTTACGTTTTTGCCCGGGGCTTTTTATTTTATAAAATTTACGTTATTTAATCAACCAGTTCTCTTAGGTCAACCGGCACTACTCTTGATACACCTTGTTCAACCATTGTTACACCATAAATAATATCGGTGCTGGCAATGGTTCTTTTGTTGTGTGAGATGATAATGAATTGAGAGTCTTTTGAAAATGTACGAATGATGTTATTGAATTTATCAATATTAGTATCATCAAGCGGCGCATCAACCTCATCAAAAATACAAAAAGGAGCAGGTTTTAACAGGTATAACGAAAACAGTATAGCTGTTGCCGTTAATGTTTTCTCACCACCCGAAAGTTGATTGATAGACAGTGGCCGTTTTCCTTTAGGCTTAGCAATAATATCGATTTCTGATTCAAGCGGATGCTGCGGATCAGTCAATATCAAATCACACGAATCTTCTTCATTAAATAAAGAGCGAAATACCTTGATGAAATTTTCTCTTACCGATGTAAACGATGTCATGAACTTTTCGCGGGCGGTATCGTCAATTTCCTGTATGGTTGCCAGTAAGGAGGCCTTGGCGTCGCTCAGATCTTTCTTTTGGGCTTTGATAAAGTTACAGCGCTCCTCCATCTCATTGTAGGCCTCAACAGCCATTGGGTTAATAGCGCCAAAGTCGTCCAGCTGTTTTTTTAGTTTTTCGGTTTTATCGCGTATTTCATGTTCGCTTTCACCTTCGGCCATTTCAGTTTCCGGCAAATCCTGAATATCAATATTAAACTCAACTGACAGTCTTTCTTTTAAAGCATTGAGTTCCAGTTTAAGGCTGGTTCTTTCATCTTTCAGCGCATTCTCTATTGTTTCTGCATTATCTTTTTTTCGCCGTAATGCAGTAACTTCATTTTCAGCTTCGGTTATTTTCCCGCGCCACTCGTAATATTCCTGTTCGGCCTGTTGGGTTGCTTTTTCCAAAGCATCTTTCTGTTCGTACATTTCCAGCAGGTCATCGTCGGAATTATCGGCCTGTTGTAAATTTTCCTGTATAGCCGCTTTTACCTTTTCAAGCTCTAAACTATTTTGCGCTATACGGCTATCCAGGCTCTCCTGTTGGGTTTGGCGGTAGTCCAGATCTTTTATCAGGCCCGATACTTTATTTTGCTGTTGATGAAAACGTATATTTTCCTGGTTGTAAGCATTTGACTGAACAGATACATATTCGTTCAGCTCATTAAAGGCTAATTGCTTTTCAACCAGCAGATCACTTTGATTTTGTTTCTGCTCTTTTAAATCTTCTAATTGGGGCCCTAATGATAGCTTTTCTTCCTTTATGCTATCAATTTTACGGGCAATATCTTCCTTGCGGTTAAGGCTGTTTTCAATAAAGGTTTGATATTGTTCCTGCCTTGTTTTTACGGTGATTAACTCGGTGTTCAGCAGGTTCAGTTCCTGTTGTTTTTGTTTGATCTCGGCAGCTTTGCCAGATGCCTTTAAGGCCGTAAGCTTACTTTGCAGCGATTCAAACCGGGTTTTAAAATCATTTACCTCCACATCAATCAGCTTGATAACCTTCATCAGGTTCTCAAGGTTTTTGGCCCGGCCTATACGTTTACCCTCAAAAAGGCCAACAGAACCACCGGCCATGGTATATTTCGACTTATTGAATTTGCCGCTTTTACCAATTAATACAACACCATTGGTTAATTCAGCATTGTTAAGTGCTTGTTCGTTATTGTCATCAATTAAATAAACGTTATTAAGCAAATAGCTGCATAATGCCTGGTAACGCTTATCAACCTCCACCACATTTAACGCGGGTATAGCACCTTCAATATCTATTTTGCTGGCCACGGGTTGGTCTTTGTAGCTATTCAGTACAAAAAACTGCGCCCGGCCCTGTGCGGCCTTACTTAATAAATTAATGGCTTTAATGGCTTCGTCGTAGCTATCAACCACGTAGTGATTCATTAAAGGTTCCAGGTAGTTTTCAATAGCAACCCGGTATTCTTCGCGGCAAAACAAAACATCACTAAAAAGCGGTGCATTTTTTGACCACTCGGTATTCTTCTTCAAAAAGCGTATCGATTCCGGAAAACCTTCCAGGTTATCAACCAAGCTCTTGGTTAAATTGTATTCGTTTTGCTTGGCATCCAGCTTACGTCCTTCGCGAATAATGCCTTCCTGTACGGTATTTAATTCGGTTTCAGTAACTTTTATATCTTCCTGTAGTTTATTCTCAAAGTCAACAATCTGCTGAAAGCCGGTTTCAGCCAGTTCAACTTTTTCCTGCAGGGCATAAACAGCTTCGTTAAAATGTGAAAGTTCTGCCTCTTTATTAGTGGCATCTTCCATATTACGCTGACTTTCCTGTTCAAGCGCCTGCTGCTGAATTTGCAATATATCCAGATCTTTTTCAACTTTGTAGGCCTGGTTCTGCAACCTGGTGTTGATGCCGGTAAGCTCGTTAAGCTCATTTCGCGCGGCTGATTGTTGCTCTCTCAGTTCATCAACAGCATCTTTTAAATCATCAACTTTTGATTTTACAGTTTCAAAGTTTTCATCCTCCTGTGCTTTTTCTTCCGATAGGCGTTTGATGTTATACAACACATGGTTCAACTGGGTTTTATCGCGATCAAGCTCTTCTGTTAACCGGGATTCTTTGTCCTGCTGAAACTTTAACTGTTCATTTTTTATCTTCTTTTCACTTTCATAAGCCCGTATTTTTGAAACAAACTCATTCGTGGCCTTTTGTTGGGTCGAAAGATTTTTTTCTTTGGTGATACTATCCAGCTTATGTTGCTGCAAAACAGCCTCAAGACTATCGATTTGTGTTACGATACCTGATTTTTCGGCTTTATGCTTTTGCTCCTGCTCTTCTATCTTAATCAGCGACTCACTGAAAGTGGTAATCCTGAATGAAGCCAGCATAATACTGAGCGCTTTATATTGTTCTTTTAAGCGGTAATAACGTTCTGTTTTTTTGGCTTGATTTTCAAGTGTCTTTAAATTTTTCTCAATCTCGAAAAGCAGATCTTCAACCCTTTCCAAATCAGCCTCAGTATCTTTTAGCTTATTAAATGTTTGCTTTTTGCGAATCTTATATTTTGATATACCCGATGCTTCTTCAAACAAATTTCGGCGTGATCCTTCTTTATTGGTGATGATCTCATCGATCATCTTCAACTCAATTATGGAATATGAATTGGCCCCTATGCCCGTATCCAGAAAAAGATCCGTAATATCTTTCAGCCTGCATTGTACATCATTTAAACGGTATTCACTCTCGCCCGAGCGATATAAGCGGCGGGTTAAGGTTACCTGTTTAAAATCGGTTGGTAAAATATTTTTGGTATTATCAAAGGTGAGCGATACTTCGGCAAGATTGGCTGCCTTACGGCTTTTGGTACCGTTAAATATCACGTTGTCCATTTTTTCGGAACGAAGTGTACGAGTACTTTGCTCACCCAATACCCAGCGGATAGAATCGACCACATTTGATTTACCACAACCGTTGGGACCTACAATGGCGGTAACACCCTCATTAAAGTTAATGTTAATTTTATCGCCAAAGCTTTTAAAACCCTTGATTTCTAACCGTGTAAGCTGCATTTATAATGTACTGTTCCTGAAAAATTCGAACCTTCAAAGTAATCATAAAAAAATCATTATTCTATGTTTTTTTTATACCATTAAAGGTTTCTGTTAACATTTAGCATAAGGCAATTTAAATGGGTAATTTTACGTTCCTAAATAATCTCAACTACCGGTTGTAAATAGCTCTTCAGTCAAACAATTATAACCTTTATAGCATTTATACATTTATGAAAATAGCAGTATTTGGAGCAAGCGGCCGCATAGGAAGCCGCGTAGTTACAGAAGCCTTAAACCGGGGGCATAACGTTACCGCAGTAGTACGCCATCCCGAAGATTATTCAAACGACCGGTCGCATTTACGGGTTGCAAAAGGCGATTTATTTGATAGTCAGGATGTAGAAGCCGCCGCATTTGATCATGATGCCGTAGTTTGTGCCTATAGTAATACAAATGGTGCTACGCCATCATCTATTCCCGAGGTGGCAACACCACTATTAAACGGTTTGAAACAGGCGCATGTAAAGCGTTTGTTGATAGTTGGCGGCGCAGGTAGTCTTGAAGTTTCGCCCGGTGTACAATTGGTTGATACACCAAATTTTCCACCTCAATATAAACCTGTCGCGCTGGCTCATCGTGATGCGCTGAAAATATATCAGAAAGAAAAAGAAATTGAGTGGACCTATGTTAGTCCGGCTGCAGAAATTGAACCGTTAGAACGCACCGGAAATTTTCGCACGGGCACCAATAAATTGCTAGTTGATGAAAATGGCCGGAGTTTTATTTCAATGGAAGATTTTGCTGTGGCAATAATTTACGAAATAATGAACCCGCAACATATCCGGGAGCGGTTTACCGTAGGATATTGAGCATGAAGAAGCTGAAAGCTAAAAGCTTGGAAACCAAAGTCTAAAAAAAGACCAAAGCAAAAAAGCTTTCTGCTTTGGTCTTTTAGCTTTAAGCTTTTTTAAAAAAATATTTCTCCTTTTAAATAGGTAACAGCCTGGCCGCTCATCAACACCCTGTCGCCTTTTAGTTCGCACCAGAGTTCACCTCTGCGGCTGGAAAGTTGATAGGCATGTAATTGAGTCTTATTTAATTTTTCGGCCCAATAAGGTATGAGGTTACAATGCGCCGAACCAGTTACCGGATCTTCCGGGATGCCGGCACCGGGCGCAAAAAACCTGGATACAAAATCAACATTTTTTCCGGGTGCGGTTACAATTACGCCAACGGTATCCATTTTTGATAAGGCAAAAAAATCGGGTGTTATATCTTTTATATCATCGGCCGATTCATAGACCAGAAAATAATCTCTCGATCTCAAAACCTCAACCGGTTGTTTTTCGCCCAAAGCCTCAATTAAACCTACCGGAGGATCAATATGAATGGGGGGCCTTGACGGGAAATCCATGGTATATTTATCACCGTCTTTTTTAACAGTAAGTACCCCTGCCTTTACGGTTTCAAAATGAATTTCAGAACTGTTATGCCCCAACTCGGTAAATAAAATATGTGCTGAAGCAAGTGTTGCATGGCCACATAAATCAATTTCATATTCGGGCGTAAACCATCTTAGTTTATAGCCATTTTCATTTTTAACAAAAAAAGCAGTTTCGGCCAAATTATTTTCAATCGCTATTTTTTGCATTGTTTCGTCAGGAAGCCATTTATCCAAAGGACAAATAGCTGCAGGATTGCCACCGAAAAGCTTGTTTGTAAAGGCATCAGCCTGATATATAGGAACCGTCATAAATCTATTTTTTTGATAGAACGCCAGGGCTGAAGCAAGATTTTTTAATGATGACGGATTTGAATAATCCGCATAGTTCAGCTTCGTTTTCCCTGAAATTATTAATTGCTAATATACTTTTTTATCGATTAAAACAGTCCCAGTGCCACTAAAATTGCAATTTTTTGAATTTATAGATTATCATTAATGCAGTCACGCCATAAATCAACGCACAATTAGTACCCAACCGGCTTGTTTGGGTAAGTTATCTGCCTTTAGGTCTATAATGTAATAATAAGTTCCGGTGGGTAGGTTTTTGCCGTCATAAGTGCCATCCCATGGTTTGCTGTAGCCTATGCTTTGAAAAACCATTTGGCCATACCTGTCATACACGTTAAACTGAGCATTTGGATAATCGTCAATATTCTTTATATCCCAATAATCATTAATACCATCGCCATTGGGCGTAAAGGTATTTGCAATAGTTATTGTTTTATAAACCTTAACAAAAACGCTGCTTGTTGCCTCTCCGCAGTTTACGCCCGATACTGTATGCAGCGTATAAGTAATATCAGACGGTGAGCTCGTAGTGGGGTTTAATGACGATGGATTGCTCAGATAATCTACGGGCGTCCAATAGTAGGATATATTATCTCCGCCTACTGTTCCGTTCAATTGGGCAGTTTGCCCCTCAAGCATTACAATTGCCCTACCCGCATCAGCAACTGGTTTTTTATTAACGGTAACCGTTATCGTTGCCAATGGGGCAACGCCGGTGCATCCGTCATTGCTTACTGTTAATATGTAATTTGTTGTTGTCAGCGGATTGGCTATTGGGTTGGCAATATCATCGTGATCCAGTCCATAAGATGGTACCCATTTAAAATGAGTAACGTTTGCCGTTACAGGGTTAAGCTGAATACCATCGCCTGCGCAAATCTGAACATTACTCATTGGGCTTATTGCCGGTGTTTCATAAACAGTAACAGTAGTACTCGCAAAAACAGGGCAATTATTTTTAATTACTTGTACAGTATAAACTCCGTTATAACTCGGATCGGCACTTTCTGTTACTACCGGGCTATCATTTGTTGATGTGAAGTTATTGGGCCCTGCCCACAAAAAAGTGTCGCCGCCAGATGAATTTAACTGTATGGGATGCCCCTCGCAGGCGCTTGTATTCGCAACAATTGGCACAACAGGGGTTGGATAAACATTGATATTAAGCGGATCGGAATATATGCGGCAATTTTCTGACCCGATACTTGCCTGGTTTAACATTCCTATTCTATACTGATATTCACCGGGTGCAGCGTCGGGCATATTAACGGGTAAGGTTAATGATGTTGCGCCTTGAATATTAACCCATCCATTGCCATCATTCTTATTTTCCTGCCATTGAATAGATGGATTAGTATATCCGGTTTGATTGGCTACCAAATTATAGCTTAAGTTATCATTTTGGCAGGCATCTTTATCGGCATTATCATCAATAGTGCCAAAGCCGGTTCTAATAATTTGTCCGCAGGGGCTAAAGGTAATATCATCCATAGCCAAATCGTTCCCATTACCACCAGCGCCATTGTTTGTCATTTTAACCACAATATCCGATCCGTCAGACGGGGTAGTAAAAAGTGTTCCATATTGTTTCCAAATAATGTCCTTGCTTGCTGGTATGTCTCCTGTATTATACGTTTGCAGAACAATACCGCTGGCGGTTTCGATACTAAAAGTAATATTTGGCTGCGAATACCCTTGTGTTTGGGGCTCATCAACAAGGATATTCAATATCCATGCGGCAAACTGGTAAGTGGTATTGGGACACAATTTACTTCCGTCAACCCTTTCGGTAAAAAACAAACTTGGATCAATTGCGGCATTAATAATCATCATATAGCCATATGGATCGCCGGTATGATCATGGCCTAATACCTGCCAGGTACCGCCCTTACAACCCGAACCCATTGTATTCAAAATAGTATAAGTGTCATCATTGCCTCCACAGGGGTCTGCAACGTATTGTAAATTAGTTACGCCTGCGGGTAATGGGGGGCCAACTCCAAAAGAGGTGCCTGCACCAAAAGTTTCATTAATAACGGGCGCGCCCAAGCTACCGCTGCAAGTTTGCGCAATGGCATTTAATGCAACTAACTGAACAATAGTTGATAAAATTAAAGCAAGAAAACTTAATCGCATTACAGGTTTACTGGATTTGGGTACTGCAATTTATAAAATTACAATGATAACATATTGTTTAGCAACAAAATATCGCCAGCTATTCAATCCACAAAACAGAATTTCCGGTATCAAATTGGTTGGGCTCCCAAAATTTATTCCCAGGGTCAAGTATCCACCTACTGTCAACAATAAATTTGTACAAATACTTTCCCGGTTTAAGGTTAAAACTAATTACCCAATCGTCCCCACGGTGGGCCATGGTGTAGCCATGAGGTTCCCAATTATTAAAAGTTCCGTGCAGGGTTATGGTCTTTGCAGTACCATATCCCTTTAAAATAAATGTGTGATTAGGTTTTACAGCTAAAAATGAATTGGTTGCTCCCTGTTCTACAACGGTTAAAGGGTTTTGTGGGTCGATGATCCATTGACCATCAACAACAAATTTATAGCTATAATTACCTGCAGAAAACGTTACCGGCAGCGCCCATCCGTTGATTGTTTTTTTCATGGGTAAAGCATTAGCGTTCCATTTGTTAAAATCACCGGCCACAAAAACCTTTTTAGCATTGGCATAGCCTGCCAGTTTAAAAGTTACCACCTCACCCAAGTTTAAAACTGAACTTATCTTACTGCTATCATCTTTTTCTTTTAACAGATTTGAAGGATCAGTTATCCACTGACCATCAACCATAAAGCGGTACAGATGCTTCCCTTCGCTAAGGTACATTTGCTGTTGCCAGGTGTTTCCTTTTCTTTCGAGTATTAATTCGTTGGCGTTCCAATTATTGAAGTCACCAGCTGCAGTCACCCGATGCGTTTGTGCAAAACCGGCAAGCTTAAAAGTGTAGTTATATTTAAAATAGACCGAATTGGTATTACCGGCTCCATCATTGGTTTGTATTAAATTTTGCGGATCAGTTGTCCACCGGCCGTCGGTTATGTATTTGTATTCATAAACTCCCGGCTCCAGTTTAACATCAAGCAACCAGCCGCCGTCGGTCTTTTTCATTATACCCTTTAGCGTGCTCCAATTGTTGAAACTGCCCGAAAGAAAAACTCTTTTTGATCGCTCGTATCCCTGCAAAATAAACCGCGTCAAACCCGATGCTAATTCATAAACCGTAATTCTGGCAAACTTGTTAAACCCGTAATTTAAAGGTGCCGGGTAACCCGGATTATCATTTAAATTGGGGATTCGGCTCGTAATTTTATAAGGTTCACTTTGCGGATTATCCTTCAGCTCGGCTAGAGGCCTGTTAAAGCTGATGATATTATCTTTTTTGCTGTCAAAAGCCCAGCCATCATCCTTTAAAACATTAAAATCTCCATGTACTAATTTTCCGATACCTATTTCACTTACCCCCGCCACTTTTAAAATACTGTCCAATTGTTTTTGAGATGATTGCAAATCGATTTGCAAAACCAGGCGATCCTCGTTAATTATGAGCGCATTGCGATTTTGAGCCATAGCTGTTTGAATACTGCCAATCAGCAATATCAATAAAACAACTATGTATCCTTTGCTCCGCATTACTCCTGGTTAGTGTAAATGTACATTTCAAATTCTTTTTTCACGAAGTTGATGGTAAAAATACCCCGCACAAAAAAATCATAACCCAAAACACCGTCGACATTATAACCATATGAGTTTCCCATTTTTTCGAGACTGGTTAATAACACCCGGTTTTTCATAAACGTGCGGTTGCCAATTATTAATTCATCAAACCGGGCATAAATCACTTCAAAATTCGAACCACCTACGCCGGTTAGTTTGGAACGCCCTATTACCTGCATAGATGGTATGATCTTTTTTACCCGCTCGTAATCTAAAAGATTCGTTTCGGCTGCTGTATCAAAAGCAAACCAAAAAGTATTATTATTTACATCGCCTTTTAAAAATATAACATCATTCAGCAATTTAAACGAACTCACCATAAACCTGTCGTGGTAAACTCTTTCAGATTCAGGGATATTGCCGTCTTTATCCAGTTTCTGGATATAAAGCACATTTCTAAAAAGATCAACCGTTACAGCAAACTTCGAAAACAGGCGCGTGCCCAGCAAGCCCAATATTTTTATGTTTCGCCCATTTTCAATAAACGAAAGATCTGTAACCTGCGCCGTTAACCGGCTGTATTGAAGATCAAGAATAGAGAAGTTACGAACGTAGGTGGTAAACGAACCTGATGAAGCCCCCGTTATACCAGTTGCTTCGCTATCGCCAATATTGGGGCTATTTCTAAAATAAGTTTCATTAAGGATAAGATAGGGCGCGCCGGTATCCAATACAAAGTTGCCTTGAAGCGTATCGACCGTTGCCTCAATCACTATTAAATTACCGACTCTTTTTATGGGTACTATAAGGGTTTTAAAATCAGCTGTGGGTGCGGGATCAGGATCTACTATTGCACCGTTGAAGGTGATATTGCCTATTGTTAATTTGCTTTTACCCGCTACCTTAAAGCAACAACAGCTTACAAAAACAAATAATAACAGGCAGATTTTACGCATCAGGGCTTATTGATAACCAATAGACCCCGTTTTAGGTGCATGCGTTACAGAAAAACAAATTATTAACGCATAACAAGGTTTGACAACTTTATGTATAAGTTATCAAACCTTGTTTATTACAATAAAACCTTAAAGGGAATTATATTATCCTAAGTAGGATTTAAGAATTTTGCTTCTTGAAGTATGACGAAGACGTTGTAGCGCTTTGTCTTTTATTTGCCTAACGCGTTCGCGGGTCAGATTAAATTTCTCACCAATTTCTTCCAGTGAAAGCGGGTGGTTGGTACCTAAACCGAAAAACAATACAATAATTTCACGCTCACGCTCGGTCAGTGTTGACAGTGAACGTTTAATTTCTTCTGATAATGATTCATTAATCAGGATAGAATCCGTATTGGGTTCCTGGTTCTCTAATACGTCAAGTAAAGTATTTTCTTCACCCTGTACAAAAGGCGCATCCATTGATACGTGACGACCTGAATTGCTTAAGGTATCAGAAATTTTATCAACGGTAGTTTCCAGCATATCGGCTAGTTCTTCGGGTGATGGCTCACGCTCATACTCCTGCTCCAGTTTTGAAAAAGCTTTGCTGATTTTGCTTAATGAACCTACCTGGTTCAACGGTAAACGTACAATACGTGATTGCTCGGCAATAGCCTGTAATATTGACTGACGGATCCACCAAACGGCGTACGATATAAATTTAAAACCTTTAGTTTCGTCAAAACGCTTAGCCGCTTTTATCAAACCTAAGTTACCTTCATTTATTAAATCTCCAAGGGTTAAGCCCTGGTTTTGATATTGTTTAGCAACGGAAACCACGAAACGAAGGTTCGTTTTTGTTAAACGTTCCAAAGCAGCCTGATCGCCTTCCCTTATTTTTTGAGCTAATATTACTTCTTCTTCGGCTGTTATCAGATCAACTTTACCAATCTCGTGAAGATATTTATCAAGCGACTGTGACTCGCGATTGGTAATGGATTGAGTTATTTTGAGTTGTCTCATTTATTTAAATTACCTCGATTCTTCTTTTAGAATAGAACGTGCAAAGGTAAGAAATTGTTATGATAAATTTTTACTAATTTTTATATAAAAAAAAGAGTGCTATTTTATTGATTTTATGTGATTTATTGCACGGTTTTTGTGGTTCGAATTTAATCAACTTTAAAGCTCTTTTAGGCTGAAAGTTTCAGCTAATCTAATACCTTTTTCTGTATTTTGCAAAGTACAACATTCGTTTAACGGATCGTGTTCCAAAAACAAAATATACTCTTTCTCAACAGCTTCCTGCAAAAATTGTTTTTTCTCCGAAAGTGTTTTTAACGGAAACATGTCATAAGCCATTACGTAAGGCAACGGAATGTGGCCTGTTGATGGCAACAGATCAGCCGCATATAAAATTTTCTTGTCTTTATAATTTATCAAAGGCAGCATCATAGCATCCGTATGTCCGTAAACGAACCGGATATGTACATTTTCGCTAAACTTCACACCTTCTTCGTTTGCTACAAATTGCAATTGCCCGCTTTGCTGAATAGGTAAAATATTTTCTTTTAAAAACGATGCTTTCTCTCTTTCATTTGGATTTATGGCCCAATCCCAGTGTTGTTGGTTACTCCAATAAGTGGCATTTTTAAATGCAGGGAGTAATTTTTCACCATCCCTTATAACAGCACCACCCACATGATCGAAATGCAAATGGGTTAAAAACACATCTGTAATATCGTTCCGGTGAAAACCCAATTTAGCCAGCGAACCATCTATTGTGGCATCGCCGTGAAGATAATAATGACTAAAAAACTTTTGATCTTGTTTGTTACCAAGACCGGTATCCACCAAAATCAATTTGCCTTCGTCTTCTATCAACAGGCAGCGCAGAGCCCAGGTGCATAAATTATTTTCATCGGCCGGGTTGGTTTTATTCCAGATGCTTTTAGGCACCACACCAAACATCGCCCCGCCATCTAACTTAAAAAATCCGGTATCGATTGTGTGTAAATTCATATTAGTTCATGGTTGATGGTTCATTTTTTGGTTCATAGTTCATAGTTCATGGAGAGCTTCAATACGGATAGTTTAAAAGAACTGTTAGTTGCAAACTTATAAATTTCAGGCTATGATCCATGAACTATCAACTATGAACTACTTTTATCCCAAACTCCTCAAACAAAGTTTTTGCTTCGGCCAAGCCTTTAAATTCTTCATCGTGCAGAGCGTAAACGGTATCAATCTGCTTGTCCAGGCATAAAGTTAGCATTTCATGTGCATAAGCTGCTGATGATGGCTTTGGCAATTTAATCATATCCGTATTTGACAGCATAATGGTTGGCAATTCCAGGTAATCGCCTAAAATAATATCCGGCTTATTCAGTTTATTTTTCAGCTTGTAAGCGTTTGATGAGGTTGCCGATGTGATTAACGTATACATAAATACTCGCAATTATAGGGCAACCAGGCCATCTTTCATAGATACAGTACGATCGGACAAATCTGCCAGATCCTGGTTATGGGTAACAATTACAAATGTTTGATTAAACTCATTACGCAGCTTGATAAACAGTTGATGCAGCTCCAGCGAGTTAGCTGAATCAAGGTTACCTGAAGGCTCATCGGCAAATATAAGTGCCGGATTATTGATCAGTGCCCGCGCCACGGCCACCCGCTGCTGTTCACCGCCCGATAATTCATTGGGCTTGTGATTTAACCTATCGCCAAGTCCCAATAATTGTAATAATTCAGTTGCTTTTTTCTCTGCATCTTTACGCGATGTACCGGCAATAAACGCCGGGATACAAACATTTTCAATAGCATCAAACTCACCCAGCAAGTGATGAAATTGAAATATAAAACCGATACGCTGGTTTCTGAAATTGCTTAAAGTTTTATTATTTAAGTTACTTACCTCAACATTATTGATAAACAACTGTCCTGAATCGGGTCTGTCTAAAGTACCTAATATATTGAGCAGGGTACTTTTACCGGCTCCGGATGCCCCTACTATGGTAACAATTTCGCCTTTTTCAACTTCAAGGTCAACGCCTTTTAGTATGTCGAGCTTCCCGTATGTTTTATGGATATTGTGCGCTTTAAGCATGTTTCAAAGGTAGTAATTAGTGATTAGTGATTTGAGGTGGGAGATTAGAAAAAAAATTATTATTGATTAACCTCTAATTTCTATGCCCTTCCCCAACTAACCGCTAACCTCCCATCACTAACCTCTACCCCCTACATAAAAAAATTACAGTGCAACTAATCTCTAACCATTAATCTCTTAAAACTAAATAGTAGCTTTACGGCAAATTCTTCAAAAGACATGAATATTCACGAATATCAAGGTAAAGCCATATTAAAAAGCTTTGGCGTAAGGGTTCAGGAAGGTATCGTTGCTGATACTGTTGAACAAGCTGTAGAAGCTGCTCAAAAAATGAAAGAAGATTATGGATCAAGTTGGGTGGTTATAAAAGCCCAGATTCATGCAGGTGGCCGTGGTAAAGGCGGTGGTGTTAAGTTAGCAAAAAACCTTGATGAGGTGAAGGAAAGAGCCGGAGCCATTCTTGGTATGCAATTGGTTACCCCTCAAACCGGTCCCGAAGGCAAATTAGTGCGTAAAGTTTTGGTAGCTCAGGATGTTTACTATCCGGGCGAAAGCGAAACAAAAGAATTTTATATCAGCGTTTTGCTTGATAGAGCAAAAGGCCGTAACATCATCATGTATTCAACCGAAGGCGGTATGGATATTGAAGAAGTTGCACACTCAACTCCAGAGTTGATTCATAAAGAAGAAATTGATCCTAAAGTTGGTTTGCAAGGCTTCCAGTCACGTAAAATTGCCTTTAACCTGGGTTTATCAGGCGATGCATTTAAAGATATGGTGAAATTTATCACTGCTCTTTACAAAGCTTATGATGCTACCGATTCCTCACAGTTCGAGATTAACCCGGTATTAAAAACATCAGACAATAAAATATTAGCTGTTGATGCTAAAGTAAATCTTGATGACAACGCTTTATACCGTCATCCTGACTTCGCTGCATTGCGTGACACCAACGAAGAAGATCCGATGGAAGTTGAGGCCAGCAAATCAAACCTTAACTATGTAAAGCTCGACGGTAACGTAGGCTGTATGGTTAATGGCGCAGGTTTAGCCATGGCTACCATGGATATTATTAAAATTGCCGGTGGCGAGCCTGCTAACTTTTTGGACGTAGGCGGTACCGCTAACGCACAAACCGTAAAAGCTGCCTTCAACATCATTTTAAAAGATCCGCACGTTAAAGCTATCCTAATTAACATTTTTGGTGGTATTGTTCGTTGCGACCGTGTTGCTCAGGGTGTTATTGATGCTTATCATGAAATAGGTAATATACCAGTGCCAATCATCGTTCGTTTACAAGGAACAAACGCTGTTGAAGCAAAAGAATTAATTGACAACTCTGGTTTAAAAGTATTCTCGGCTATCTTATTAAAAGAAGCTGCAGAACGCGTTAAAGAAGTGTTGGCCCTTTAAAGTGCTCATTAGTTCAATGGTTCATTAGTTTATTGGTCTTAGCAGATTTTACAACTAATGAACCAATGAACAACTGAACCAATGAACCAAATGTATATCATAAAAGTAAAAGGCGTTGCCAAAATACCTGATTACGTGCAGTTGAGGGACGATAAGTTTACCTTGCTGGCTTATTTCAGGGTTGACAGGCCCGAAAAATCGTTAGACAAGGCGGGCTTGCATGATAAAACAGAATACATAATGAATATTATAAAAGAACTGCCTTTTGGGCAGATCTTAAAATTAGAGCTTTGAATTTGGCCATTGGTTCAATTGTTCATTAGTTCATTGGGGGTTAGCGAATATTTATATTATTATTTTTATCGCCAACTATGCATACTAATAAACTAATGAACCAGTGAGCTAATGAACTAACAAACGAAAAACATGATCGGTAATTCCATAATAAAGCTGCATAATGTTGATATTTTTCAACAGACTCACCTGGTACTGTCAAACGTTAACCTGCATATTGATAAAGGCGATTTTGTTTGGCTGATAGGTCAAACGGGATCGGGCAAGAGTAGTTTGCTTAAAGTTATTTATGGCGATTTGGCGATCAATAATACTGGTGATGGTTATGCCTGCGGATATGCCCTGAATCATATTAAAACAAAAGATATTCCTTTTTTGCGCCGTAAACTGGGCATAGTTTTCCAGGATTTTCAATTACTTACCGATCGTTCTATAGAACAAAACCTACAGTTTGTAATGCGCGCTACCGGCTGGACAGACAAAAAACTGATTGCCGACAAAGCCCTTGATGTATTGGAAAAAGTGGGCCTGCGCTCTAAACTTAAAAAAATGCCTCATGAGCTTTCGGGCGGCGAGCAACAACGTGTTGTAATAGCCCGCGCCTTGCTTAATGATCCTGAAATTATACTGGCCGATGAGCCCACCGGTAACCTTGACCCGGATACTTCCGAGGAAATTGTATTACTATTAAAACAGATCAGCCAATCAGGCACTGCTGTATTAATTGCCACCCACGATTATCACATCATCCGCACATTCCCATCACGTATTATTAAATGTGAAAATGGAAAGGTTTTGGAAGACGCGAAAATTGCGTAATTAGTTGGCAGTTTTTAGTAGGCAGTTTGCAGGGAGTAGAACTAATACTGCAAACTATTTCCTAATCTGCTAACCGCAAACTGGCGACTGCAAACTTTTTTAATTGGCACACTGACAACTGCAAACCATTCTCATCCTGCCAACTGCGCACTGACAACTGCAAACAAATCAGTTCCATACAAAAACTACTGCCACCTTGTCGGCTTTATAGCAATGGCAGGATACTTGATTGGCACTATCAGCTATGAATTTTAACGATATGTTAAAGAAAAAAAAGAAAGAAGAAGACATGGAAACCCCTGAAGGTTTGAACGAGATAATTAATGAAAACGAACAAACTGACGCGCAGGCTGCAGAGAATGCGCCTTCGGCGGTTGACGTATTAAAAGGAGAAGTATCTGCCGCTAACGACAAATACTTGCGTTTATATGCTGAATTCGATAACTTTAGAAGGCGTACTGTTAAAGAACGCGAAGAAGCCCGTAAAACGGAAGGCAAAGATATAATTGCCGCCTTATTGCCTGTGCTTGATGATTTTGAACGCGCCTTACGCTCAATGGAAGGTGCAAGTGACGTAACTCCGGTTAAAGAAGGTGTTATTCTGGTTCAAAACAAACTAAAAAACATACTAACGCAAAAAGGATTAAAAGAAATGGAATCCATTGGAAGTCCGTTTGATCCTGAATTGCAGGAAGCGATCACCAATATCCCTGCCCCAACAGATGAGTGGAAAGGTAAAGTAATAGATGAAATGGAAAAAGGATATTTCCTTAATGATAAGGTTATCCGCTTCGCAAAAGTGATAGTTGGAGCGTAAACTGATATCGGATTTCGAATTTTCCATTTCGGAATTGTTTGAAGTCTGCTGTTAAATATTGCTATTCCATAATTAAAAAAGTATTGAAAGGATACGAAATCGGCTAAATCCGAAATCGAACATCCGAACTCTGAAATAAAATAAAGACATGGCTAAAAGAGATTATTACGATGTGCTTGGTGTAGCGAAAGGTGCTGATGCTGATGAGATAAAGAAAGCATATCGTAAAATGGCTATTAAATATCACCCGGATAAGAATGAGGGTGATAAGGCTGCTGAAGATAAGTTTAAAGAAGCTGCCGAAGCATACGAAGTATTAAGCAATACCGAAAAACGCCAACGTTACGATCAGTTTGGCCATGCGGCCAACGCGAGTTCTCCAAACGGTGGAGGCTACGGCGGTGCAGGCGGCATGAATATGGACGACATATTCAGTCAGTTTGGTGATATCTTTGGTGGTGGCAGTCCATTTGAAGGTTTCTTTGGCGGTGGCAGACAAGGTGGCAGTGCCGGTGGTCGCCGTGTGGCACGTGGCAGCAACTTACGCATTAAAGTAAGATTAACCCTTGAAGAAATTGCCAATGGTACCGAGAAGAAGATAAAAGTAAACAAACAGATTGTTTGTAAAACCTGCGATGGTACAGGCGCAAAAGATAAAGCATCTTTCCAAACCTGTAAAACATGTGGTGGCTCGGGCGCTGTACGCAGGGTAACCAATACTATTTTGGGTCAGATGCAAACTACCAGCACCTGCCCTACCTGTAATGGCGAAGGTTCAACCATACTGTCTAAATGTAATGTTTGTCATGGTGATGGTGTTGTACGTGGTGAAGAAACCATCAGCATCAATATCCCGGCAGGTGTTAGCGAAGGCATGCAGCTAAGCATGAGCGGAAAAGGTAATGCAGCCCCTCGTGGTGGTATGCCGGGCGATTTGATCATCCTGATAGAAGAAATCCCTCATGAAACTTTAAAGCGCGATGGCAATAACGTTATCTATGATCTGCACATCACCTTTGTTGATGCAGCCATCGGTACCAGCGTTGAAGTACCAACCATTGACGGAAAAGTTAAAATTAAAATTGACCCCGGAACACAGGGCGGTAAAATATTAAGATTAAAAAGTAAAGGCGTTCCCGAAGTAAATTCATACCACCGCGGCGACCAATTGGTGCATGTTAATATCTGGACACCAAAAGCACTAAGCCGCGAAGAGCGCGAATTGCTGGAGAAACTGCAAAACTCACCAAACTTTAAACCGAATCCGGGCAAAAACGAAAAAAGTTTCTTTGAACGGATGAAGGAATATTTTGAATAAGAGCTGAAAGCCGAAAGGCAAAAGCTAAATGGTTTAAAAAGCCCGGAATTTTAGGATTTCGGGCTTTTACGTTTTTCATTGATATTGGCTTTTATACTCTCGACAAAAACTTTAACTATTTTTGTTATATCGTTGATTGATAAGCTTTCGTGATATAATTTACTTAAAATATCCTTGCCTTTAAAATCAACAATCTTATAGAAATATTCTTCAAACTCAACTGTTACCCATACCCCAATATCGAAGTCATTCTCACTATTTTTAAATTTTTCGTAAGTAAAAACCGCCGCAATTCTCTCAAGTTCATCAATTAATCTATCTCTATTTGCGACTGTGGTAGCATTGATAAAATGATCTAACGACCTATATGTTAAAACATCAGATATAATAAAATCCAGTCCAACTTCATGAGTATTCTCAAAAAAAAGTTCATTAAATTGTTCTGCCTTAATAATCAGTTTATTTATTAAAGGACTTATTTGAGTAGTCAGAACATTATTGATTAAAGCATTAGATCTTTTTACTTTAACATTCGTATCATTTAATAACTCCATTTTAAATAGAGCAATTTCTTTATCTATATCCTCATCTTCATCTATATCACCTCCATTTGCTGCTTTCACATATAATTGCAAAGAGTTTTTAAGAAGCTCGATAACATATTCAATAAATGGCCAGTTGTCTCCGTTATCTGCCCTGCTTAATAAAGCATAGTAATTTTTCCTATCATCCATCTTAATAATAACAGGAGGGAATCCTTTTTGCATTAAAATCAAATTCATTAAAATGCGGGATAGCCGTCCATTTCCATCATCAAACGGATGTATAGATACAAACTTATGGTGAAACAGTGCAGCAATAACAACAGGATGAACATCTTTATCTGCCGATATTTCAACATACCATTCCATTAGTTCCTGCATTTTTGACGGTGTTTCTTCCGGGGTTGCATAATAATGCGTCTCGCCGGTTGCCGTTCGTACGTGGTTAGGTAATGTTTTGTATTCGCCTAATGTAATACGTTTGGTTGTGGGTAAACCATCAGCTGTTTGAGCTTTAACATCATATGGCTCAACCAAAATCATTTTGTGCAAATTTCTGATGTCGGCTTCCGATATCGGCCTGGTATCTTTTATAATAGATAACAGAAAATTGATAGCTTCATTATGTCCGCGAATATCCAGGTGATCTTTTAAGGGTTTTCCTTTGGCTGTTATTCCTTCCATTAAAAAAGCCACCGTTTCGCCATAGCTTAATCGGTTACCTTCAATTGCGTTTGAATGATAATTCCAGTCAAGTCGGAGTTTTTGCATTACCCTGCCTTCTACGTCAGTCGGCAATGGGCGCAAATCGTCTATTTGCTTTTTTAAGGCATCAACTTCAGTTAAAACATCAGCTTTACTAAACTCTGTTTCCAGTTTAAAATTCATCTTTTAAAGATAGGAAAATACCATACAAGTCCGAAAATCGGCAAACATGAAAATAAGTAATTTCGAATCATTATTTGCCAGGTTGAGGCTGATGTATAATCAATGTATTAATCAACTCCTGCACTTCCCTATAATCCGCCTGCTCAACCAAATAACCCTGCCCGCTTCCTTTATCATCCCATGTATTACTTCCATCGGCAGCAATTAAAATTCTTCCTTTATGCAGGCTATACCAAGGTTCATATCCTTTTATGGCTACCAGTACCGCTGTTTCGTCCCAGCTACTTCTGCCAAATGAATCTTCTTTAGCTAATGGGATAGAGATTCGAAATACATCTTTTACCGGGTCATTTTTAATCGCAGCATCATGGATCAATGGTAAGCCGGTTTTTATCTTCGCCCCTATTTCGCCGCCGCTAAATATTACTTCTCCCGGCCAGTTATCGTATACATTTTTTGATGCTGTGGCATCTTCCATCATATTAAACTCTTTTCCAGCCGGATAACCACCGGCCATACTTACCAGTAGTTTCACTTTTCGTTTAACCAATTCTTTTCCAGTGAGTGTTGAATATTCATCGGACTTTGTATTTAACAAATTGGATAAGTTGGTTAAAAAACCTATGGATACAATAGTTACGCTATTATCCGGCTCAGCGGCCAATATTTTGCGATACAGCTTTACAGCATCCCATGCTTCAGCATTGTTTTTTATTTTGTGCGGATATTTAGCCAACAGCGTGTCTGTCCAATGCTGAAAATCGCGTAACTCCGGCGCGTTGCCTTTTGGTACGCCTACCGGGATACTAGGCCGCTGAAAATAAGTATTAAATACATTTAGCACACCAGCAACGCCTTCGTATCTGGTGCTGGCCATTATCGCCAAAATTTTGGCTTCGCCTTTATCGGCCAGGGTATGTAAAATAGTGATGGCGCCTACATCATCATAATCCGGCCCCATATCACTATCAAGGATGATGTGAACAGGCTTTACTGGCTGCTGTGCAAAAACATTTATCGCGCAGCAAAAGAAAAGAAATGGAATTACTATTTTAAACATTGTTTTGGGTTATAATAATTGGCTGTATGCCGAGCCCTGTTGTGTAAATAATTATATAAATATCATATTATTCCGGTTTATTCCGTCATTTCTCCCACCCAATGGTTTCAATAAAATATGTAACATTGTATTGTACCTCGTATCTAACACAAAAAATCTTAACTATTCTAATCATTTATCTATGTTAAGCATTCGCAACATTGTTAAGCAATATGCCGGGCACACGGCTTTAAACGATGTGAGTCTGGAAGTTAAAAGCGGTCAGGTATTTGGTCTGTTGGGGCCAAATGGAGCTGGTAAAACTTCGCTTATACGTATTATTAATCAAATAACGGCGCCAGACGAAGGCGAGGTTTATTTTGATGGCGAAAAACTTAATCAATCACACATTGAACGTATTGGCTATTTACCCGAAGAACGTGGCCTTTATAAAAAAATGGAGATTGGCGAACAGATGATTTACCTGGCCCGTCTGAAAGGTTTGAGTCGCGATGAGGCAACCAAACGGTTAAAACTATGGTTCGAAAAACTGGGTATGCAAACCTGGTGGAAAATGAAGATTGAAGAACTATCAAAGGGTATGCAGCAAAAGGCTCAGTTTGTAGCTACTGTTCTGCACGAACCAGATCTGATCATCCTGGATGAACCGTTCAGCGGCTTCGACCCGGTAAATGCCGAAATAATAAAAGAAGAGATACTGGAGCTAAATAAAAAAGGTACTACTATCCTGTTCTCTACCCATCGGATGGAATCGGTAGAAGAACTTTGCGACAGCATAGCGCTGCTTCATAACTCAAAAAAAATATTGGATGGCCCTATTAGGGATATCAAAAACACTTATCGTAATAATATTTTTTTAATTGAGTACACCGGCGATAAGCTGGAATTTAACGGCGAACCACCCTTTGAACTGATTACCGAAACGGAGGGATTTGATTATAGCCGCACTATCAAAATAAAACTGAATAAGGGCAATACTTCCAACGATGTTTTGAAATACCTTATCCCTAAAACACATATCAATATGTTGCAGGAAGTTATACCAAGCATGAATGAAATATTTATTGAAAAAGTAAGCCTAATCCCTTAAGCCATGAACAAAGTTTTACTAATTATACAGCGCGAGTACATTACCAGGGTAAGGAAAAAATCATTCATCGTGATGACATTGCTGGTGCCTGCCCTTATTGCAGCCATGTACGCCGTTATTGCCTACGTTGCCACCGACCAAAACGAAACCATGCACGTTGTTAACGTGATTGATAACAGCGGCCAGTACAAAGGAAAATTCCAGAGCGAGAAATACGTAAAATACAATTACCCTGATGGTACAGTAGACCAGGCAAAAGTCAATTTGAAAGATGATGACGATCTGGTACTCGGCATCCCGGCAAATGCAAAAGATACCGTGGTGCTTTATGCCAAAAAGAAAACCACGCTTTCGTTAACGGATAATGTGCAACGGCAGATGAATGATATAGCATCGGGCATTAGTTTGGTAAATGCCGGTATTGATACCGCACGATTGCATCAAATAAAAAGTAACATCGTCATCAAATCAAGCGAAATGACATCATCTGGCGAAAAAAGCACCAGTATAGGTGCTACTTATGCATTGAGTTTTGCCGGGGCCATTTTAATTTATATGTCTATATTTATTTACGGTGCACAGGTAATGCGTGGTGTTATTGAAGAAAAAACCAGTCGTATTATTGAAGTTATTGTATCGTCGGTAAAGCCGTTTCAGTTAATGATGGGCAAAATTATCGGAGTTGGTTTAGTTGGACTCACGCAGTTCATTTTATGGATTGTTCTTTCTGCCGGAATAAGCTACTTCGTCGGACATAGCAGCTCATCATCACAAAGTCCTATTTACATTTTCATGCACAACCTGGGCTCAAATGCAGGTTATGAAATAGGTTGCTTTATTTTTTATTGGATCTCGGGCTTTCTTTTTTACAGTGCCCTTTTTGCAGCTGTCGGCTCGGCGGTTGATAGCGAGACCGAAACACAACAGTTTATGTTTCCTATCACCCTGCCATTGTTGTTTACCTATTTATTATCCGTATCCTGGCTTTTTCAGGCGCCTGATAGTCCGTTGGCGGTATGGTTGTCCATGATTCCGCTTTCGGCTCCGGTAGCTATGATGGTGCGTATTCCTTACAATGTGCCCGGTTGGCAGTTAGGCATTTCCATGGTATTAATGATTGTTGGTTTTTTATTTACCACTTACGTGGCATCGCGTATTTACCGTGTGGGTATTTTAATGTATGGCAAAAAAACAAGCTATAAAGAACTGGTAAAATGGTTCTTTTATAAAGAATAAACCCCCTAGCCCCCTAAAGCAGGAATAATTTTTGATAGGAGAAACCCAATGAATAATAAAAAAACTCCCCCTTTAGGGGGCTGGGGGGTTATGGACCTTGGCACCAACACCTTTCACTTGTTGATTGTTGAAGCAGATCAATCCGGTATAAAAGAAATTGTGCACCAGCAACAAGCCGTTAAAATAGGCGAAGGTGGTATTAACAAAGGGTTTATTCAGCCGGCTGCTTTTGAACGCGGCATTAAAGCCATGCAGCATTTTGGCGAATTGATAGCAGCAAACAACGTTCATCAGGTAAGGGCCATTGCCACTTCGGCACTGCGCAGCGCGGCTAACGGACAAGCGTTTATTGACGAGGTTAAAACTCAAACAGGTATAGCCATTGAAATAATTGATGGTGATGCTGAGGCTACATTCATCTATAAAGGCGTAAAAGCTGACGGATGCCTTTCGGAGCAAAACAGCCTGATAGTTGACATAGGCGGCGGTAGTGTTGAGTTTATTATTTGCAATAAAGATGAAATGCTTTGGAAACAAAGCTTTGAAATTGGTGCGGCGAGACTAATGGATAAATTTCATCGTACTGATCCTATTCCCCCTGACTCTATTAATGCATTAAATCTATACTTAGAAGACTGCCTAAAAGATCTCTTTATCGCGGCAGCAAAATATCCTATTGAAAACATGATTGGCTCTTCGGGAGTATTTGAAAGTTATGCCGAAATAACAGAACTGGACAAAGACAAGCCATTCGATATAAAGCAAACGAAACATTATAGTTTTGAACCGGATAAGCTTTTAACTTTGATAGAAAGAATTGTATTATCAACCCATCAGCAACGGCTGGAAGCCAAAGGGATTATACCTGTACGGATAGATATGATTGTTGTGGCTTCGCTGTTAACCCGTTTCGTTATCGAAAAATTGGAAATAAATAAGGTAATCATGTCTACCAGTTCATTAAAAGAAGGGGTTTTAGCTGAGATGATGGGCTAAGTGCTGTATCATTTTAAAAGCCAACTGATAATTTATTGCATCCTTCGTATATTGCTGCCAGTAACTAAGCATTATATGAAATCAAAATTTACGCTCATTATTTTATTGTCTGTTCTAACTATAACAGCCAACGCTCAAAGAAGACGGCGCCCCGCAAGCACCAACGACACTATATCATCGGGCTATCAGCCTTCAGAACTTTTTTCACCTCTGTTTTATAGCGAAAAGGGCAATGAGTTCCATTCGCCAAACGGAGCACCCGGAGAAAAATACTGGCAAAACCGGGTAGATTATTGGATAAATACCTCATTGGATACTACCGCCAAAACGATAACATCAACCGAAAAAATTAACTATACCAATAACAGTCCGGATGCATTGTCTTATTTATGGCTGCAGCTCGACCAAAACACCTATAAAAAAGACGCTCGGTCTAACTTTGTAACCGGCTTTGCCCCTGCCCCCGAACAACACACCGACGGTTATCAAATTGAATCGATTTATGTTAACAATGGTCAGGTATCAACTAAAGCCGATTTTATTGTGGCTGATACCCGCATGCAAATTCGCTTGCCCAAGGCGGTATTGCCACATGGCGGGGTAATCACCTTTACCATTAAATATAAATACACCATCCCGGGCAACTTTGGTAACCGTACTGATTATGTAGATACCAAAAATGGCAAGATCTATGAAATCGCCCAATGGTTCCCGCGCATGTGCGTTTATGACGATACCCGCGGCTGGGATACCCTGCCATTTTTAGGTCCTGGTGAGTTTTATCTGGAATATGGTAATATCGACTACCAGGTGACTGTTCCTGCTGATATGATTGTAGCAGGCTCAGGCGAGTTATTAAACCCAACAGAAGTACTTACTCCAAATCAAATCAGCAGGCTTGCCGCAGCCCGCAATAGCGACAAAACGGTGATGATTAAAACTGCCGATGAGGTGAATAATCATTCATTCCGTCAATCAGCAAAATCAACCTTAACCTGGCACTTTAAAATGTTGAACACCCGCGATGTGGCCTTTGGTGTATCAAAAGCTTATATCTGGGATGCAGCCCGGGTTAATTTGCCCGAAGGCAAAAAATCGCTTTCTATGTCTGTTTACCCAATTGAAAGCGCCGGTAATGATGCATGGGGACGCGCCACCGAATATCTGAAAAAATCTATCGAATATTTCTCTGAAAAATGGTTTGTATACCCCTACCCTGTAGCCATTAATGAGGCCGGCATTGCAGGTGGTATGGAATACCCGGGAATTGTTTTTGACGGCATTACCGATAAAGGCAAAGAACTTTACTGGGTTACCGCGCACGAAATTGGCCATAACTGGTTCCCGATGATTGTCGGTAGCGATGAACGTCGCTTTGGATGGATGGATGAAGGTTTTAATACTTTTATCGACATTTATGCATCTGATAACTTCAACAATGGCGAATTTGCGCCCAAAAGAGATGGCGAATACGCACCGGGCGGAGGCGATCCGGCGGATGAGATTGTTCCGATTATTGCCGACCCCAAAGCACCGGTTATTATGACTGCTGCCGATGCAGTTCCTGAAAAATACCGTCACCCTATAGTTTACTTTAAACCTGCGTTTGGTTTGGTGTTACTGCGCGAGCAAATTTTAGGGAAAGATAGATTTGACTATGCTTTCAAAAATTACATCCATAACTGGGCATATAAACATCCACAGCCTGATGATTTTTTCAGATCAATGGATAATGGCGGTGGAGAAGATCTTTCATGGTTCTGGAAAGGCTGGTTCTATAACAATTGGTCGCTTGATTTAGCTTTGGTTGATGCCAAATATGTTGGTGGAGATGCTAAAAAAGGAATATCGGTAACTGTTGCCAACAAAGAGCAAATGGCTATGCCGTTTACCATTGAAGCCAAACTAAAAGACGGCAGCAAATACCGTATGAGCTTACCGGTTGAAACCTGGCTGCAAAACAAAGCTATCACTTTTGTTATCCCTACAACAACTGATGTGGATAGTGTTACCATTGACACTGATGGTGCATTGCCTGATATGGATAGAAAAAACAATACCTTAACGGTAAAATAACACCGTTAACCCTGAAATTCAACCATCAAAAGAGCAGTTTTTAGCTTCTTTTGATGGTTGAATTATTTTATGACATTACTTAACTTAGTTTTATCTATCACCCAATTAGTTAAAAACGGGTTTAACGCTGTTATAAATGAAATACATTAAATATTTGCCAGATATTTCATTGCAGAGGCATATAGCCTATTACTGGATTTTACAAACTGATGCTACTTTTACAGCAGTTAACGTGCCGTTATTTGCGGATGTGGATACAGACATTTTCATCAACTTCGGCAGCGCTGAAGCTAAATTTAACGATCATGTCTCGTTGTCGCCGGGTTGCGTTTATATGGGCGGCGCTAATACTTTATCCAGCTTTATCAATAGTTTCCCAAACAGTACTTTTATAGGCATAAAGTTTAAGGCAGGTGGTCTTCCTATTTTTTATAACCTGCCCTTATTTGAAATTGTTGACCAGATTATTGAATTTCAAGACAAGCAGCTTTATTCAATTTTAGATTTGGACGAGCTGTTGCCCAAAAGACTTGACAAATTTTTCATCACCAAAAAAAATAAAATAAGTAATATTTCATCTGTAACCGAAGTGGTTCATAGTTATCGTAACATTATGCAGGTTGATTTGCTGGCCCAGAAATGCAATATGAGCACCCGTACTATGGAGCGTGCCTTTAATAAAACGATGGGCATGGGCCCAAAAGAATTTATCGCCATTGTACGCTTTCAAAAAGCGCTAAAAATGCTTCAAAAAAGTAGACTAAACGGAAAATTGATGGATGTGGCTTTTGAAGCAGGTTATTATGACCATGCGCATTTAACGCGCGAAGTAAAAAAATATTCGGGGCTAACGCCGTCAGAAATATGGCCGGGCCCCCGTTTTCCGTAAATGACTGATAATTTACTGGCTAAATTGTCGCATTTGTACAAATTTCATTGCACCTATAGTATTTATTTTGCTGTAAGTATTAAAAACATCACACCAATAAATACCGATGAAAACCCCTGTTATTCTCTTTTTTTGTCTGCTAGGCTTTACCCTTGCTTGCGCACAAACCAATCAAACAATAAGTAGCCATATTATCACTCATTTTGATGCTGAAAAGGCAACAGCACAATTAGTAAATACAATACCTGTTGCCGCACGCCAAAAAGCCGATAGCTATTGCGAGGGTGACTATTGGCTACTACTCTGGAACATGGTATGTTCCGCTATAATTGCCTGGTTATTTCTTTTTGGTGGATTGTCTGACTACCTTTTAAGACGCACCGGCAAAATCAAGGGTACTAACCGTGGTAACTTCCTGTATATCATTTTTTATTTTTTACTGGTATTCCTATTATCGTTACCGCTGGATATTTATCAGAATTTTATCCGCGAAAATCAGTATGGTTTTTCCAATGTGGGTTTTCTTCAATGGTTCTTAAATGATCTGATCACTTTTGTCGTTGAGCTGATCATAGCTGCGCCATTTTTTGTTTTGGTATATGCCATCTTCAAAAAGACAAAAGAAAACTGGTGGATTTGGGGTGCATGTATTTCGGTTGCCTTTATTATAGGTATTATTATCATTTACCCTGTTTTTATTGCACCGATATTTAATCAATATACGCCGCTCAAAAACGGCAATCTTAAAAATGAGATATTATCGATGGCCAGGGCCAACCGGATAGATGTAAACAATGTTTATGTTTATAATGAGTCTACAAAAACAAAGGTATTTAATGCCGAGGTTACCGGTTTTGCGGGCACAGCCATGATATCATTAAATGATAACATGCTTAATCATTGCTCTGACAATGAAATTAAGGCAGCCCTGGCGCACGAAATGGGGCATTATGTATTGTGCCATCTTTTTATCCTGACACTCGAGTATGGATTACTAATTGTACTTGGGTTTAAATTGGTTCAATGGTCAATAACTAAACTCATTAAAACTTATGGCGATAGGTGGGAAATAAAGGGCATACAAAATATTGCCAGCCTGCCGTTGGTAGTATTTCTATTTACCTTTTACTTTTTTATTTTAACCCCGGTTACCAACTCCATAACGCGCGTAGTTGAAATACAGGCAGACAATTATGGTTTAAATGCAGCTCGTCAGCCTGATGCTTTTGCGTCATTAATGTTAAAATCGGCTGATAATCACAAAATTGACCCGGGATATTGGGAGGAGATTATATTTTTCGATCATCCTTGCAGAAAACAAAGAATTCTATCGGCCATGATATGGAAAGCGGAAAATTAGCGACAATGATATGAAGTATTTGCCTTTTATAATTTCTTCAGTTCCTGGTACAGTTTCTCGGTAGGCAAACCAACTACATTGGTATAAGAACCATTGATGCGTTCTATACCAATAAGTCCTATGCGTTCCTGAATACCGTAAGAGCCGGCTTTGTCAAATGGTTTGTACTTTTCAACATAGCTGGTAATTTCCTCGTCACTCAGCTCACTAAAATACACTTCCGAAACATCAGAAAAGCTGTGATATTGCTGCTTATAAAATAAGCAAACGCCAGTTATTACGGTATGCATCCGGCCCGACAATGTTTCCAGCATCTTTATGGCATGGGCTGCATTTTCGGGTTTACCTAAAATTTTATCATCAATACAAACAATGGTATCTGCGGTGAGCACAATCTCGTCGGTAACATCCTCATCAAAAGCCCTGGCTTTTTTTTCGGCAATATAAACTGCAACCTCCTCGGGCTTTAAACTGGCGGGATATGATTCATCAACCTCCTTTAAAACAATCCGGAAATCTACGCCCATCAATTTCAATAATTCCTGGCGGCGGGGCGATTTTGAAGCAAGAATAAATTTGTGTGGACTCATGTTTATTTTGTCGGTAGATAGTAGTACAAAGGTAAATTATATTAAAATGCGAAATACTGATTACCAGCTATAAGCACCTTCATTTAGCCATTTGCCCTGTATTTTCAATACTTTTTCAATTACATCGCGGGCGCAACCTCTGCCACCGGCAATTGGCGATACATATTTACTCACTGCTTTAATTTCTTCAACCGCATCGGCCGGGCAAACGGGTAGGCCAACATATTGCATAGCCTCCAAATCGGGGATATCATCGCCCATGTATAAAACATTTTCTGATCTGATGCTTTTTTCTTCGAGGTAGAATTTGAGTTTATCAATTTTGGTATGGATGCCCATGTAAACATCCTTAACACCTAAACTGTTTAATCGGTATAATTGGCTTTTTGAGCGGCTTCCGGAAACGGTGCAAACATTATACCCGCATTTTACGGCAAGCTGAATGGCATAGCCATCTTTTATATTGAAAACGCGGCTTTGCAAGCCCTCTTCCGTTACAAAAATGGAGCCATCTGTCAATACCCCATCAACATCAAAAACTAATGTGGTAATTTCTTTTAGTTTACTTAAAAAGGATTCCATAATTATAGAATTTCACCGATGTGCTTGGTGATTACAATAAATACAATTTATCAATAGAAAAAGCCGCCTTATATTGTCGCGATATTATTGATTATCGCGCCACTCATAAACCCAGGCCGATTGGATCTGCTCCAGGTGACCTTCGTTTGATTCTTCGCGTGTGCCTGCAAAATTAGGCAATGAAAGTATCCAATCTAAAAGCTCAGTAAAACGGATACGGTATATTTTCGATTCATCAAAATCATCACCAAACTTTTCATAAAGTTCAATGGCTATATCTTCATGATCGTTCCAGTGTATAGGCAGGCTAAACTTGTTGTCTGTCATTTTTTTGAATATTATAACTTATTCAGTGTAATAGTTATCTAATAAAATTAAGGACAAATATATTAATGTCCCAAAAACTGCGATTGATCGGGCAAGGTTACTTCAATGTCGCCATCTAATATAACACACTGGCAACCCAGGCGAGAGTTTATACGCGGGTTAACCGCTCTATCGATAAAATCCTCTTCCTTGTCAGAAATTTCCTGGATATTATCCATCCCTCTGTTCACATAAACATGGCAGGTGCTGCATCCGCACACGCCACCGCAATTGTGTTGCAATTCAATGCCGTTCTCCAGGCATACGTCCAAAACAGATTCACCCTCGGCTATGGGAAGCTCGATGCTTTCATGTCCCTTTGCCTCAAAGTTTATCTTAACTTTAAAAATGTTCATTTCAGCAAAAGTAACAAAATTACTTAGCCTGCGGCTCTATCATTGTCGTTTTTGATAATCTCCTGACTTAACAACTCGTATATGACTTTTAACGCAGGCTCGTCGCCCAGCATAGCTAAATGCATAGCCATAGTTTGCTGGTCATTACGCACTGCCGGGCCTGTTTGCACGTCTGCCGGCGGATGATCTTGTACTTTTTGTGCTGTCTCCAAAATTAAAGGGCGAAGCAAGTCAAAATCCATTTCATTTTTAGCTAAAAGCTGTTGAGCAACACCGTACAGATAATTGGGGAAATTGCAGGCAAATACTGCAGCAAGGTGCAATACTTTCCGCTGCGCTGAATTTACCCTGTAAACTTTATTGCTTATAGTTTGCGCGAGTTCTATTAGTTGACCGGTAATCTGTTCGTCGGCGCCTTCAATACAAATAGGAACGGTTCTGAAATCAACTTCTTTAGTTTTGCTAAGCGTTTGTAAAGGATAAAACACACCTGCATTGGGGGTAAACGCTTGTATAGCTTCCAAATGGGTAGCGCCGGAAGTATGCACAATCAATTTGTTATAAGAGGACAATTTTTCGGCTATTTGGCCAATTACGTCATCTTTTATTGAGATAACAAACAGATCGGTTTCGCTGTTGATTTGATTCAAGCTGTCAACAGGTTCGGCGCCCACATGATAAGCAAGCAAGGCGGCATGCTGCATGTCCCTGCTATAAACCTGCATTATACGGTGACCTGCATTTTTAAACGCTGCTGCCAAATGCGTTGCCACATTTCCTGATCCTATTATGGTGATGCGCATCCCTTAGTATTAAGCTGCAAAAATAATGAGATTAAATCAGGTTATTTATGATAAAGGGGCATTAATATGAAGTCTTTTCAGACCAATTAATTTCATCAGGTAAAACAGCTCTGCTAAATTCAATATGAATAACTCTTCGTTTCTTATTTGTTGTAGTACGATTAGATGCATGCATTAATAAGGGGCGCATAATCATTATTCCTCCAGCCTTTACTTTGCAAATATTCTCGGTTTCAATATCCCAATTTATATTTTCGGTGCGATAAATTCCTTTTAAATGAGAACCTGGGATAACTTTTAATGCCCCGTTGCCTTCGTCAGTATCATCAAGATGGATACGAACAGTAAAATTATCCTCAAGTATTTGAACGGGCGGCTGAACTGCGTATTGATTGGGCTTAACCGTCCACGGGCCATAATCAGGCACATCAATTTTCTTGTCAACTGAAATAGTGAGGTCCTGATGCCAGGCCACAAACCAATTTGACTTTTCAGGTTTATCAAAATAAATTGATTTCACCACGAAGTAATCATTTCCAAAAAGACGTTTTATTATTGATTTTAAATTATCAGTAAATACCAAAGAGTCTATATCCGGTATTTCCTTCAAAAAACGGCGAATGGCAAACAGGTCATCTGTTTTACGAAATACAATATCGGATTGATCGGTATTATCGATAACGTCAATTAGCGCATTAACCTCATTATCGTTAAAAACCTCATTAACAATGGTAAATCCATTATTAATGAGGTCTTGCTGTAGATTGGTTAAATCAACCACTTATACCGTTTTTAACTCCTTATTTCTTCTAAAAATAGATATTAAGAAACCGATGATCATAATCACTGTACCAGCCCACAAGAAGTTAATATAAGGGAAATCAAGCGCACGCATTACTATCCATGGTTTTAGTTTTTCGGGCTGCTGATAAACCGTTAGTTCTACCTGGCCTTTATCCGGAATGATTTTGGTTAAGCGTAATTTTAAGCCAACATCATCAACTTTACGGGCAAAATCAAATACACTTTTGTTTTTGATCATGTATACCGGCTCGGCATTATATGTTTTATCGTGCGAAAATACTTCCAGCTTGGCACCCACCGCAACGTCATTAGCCGTAAGTGGTATGTTTTGGATCGATGTTTCTTTAACTAATGATTTTAATATCAGATATCCTTCGCGGAAACGGATTGTATCACCGGCTTTAACATCAAACGTTAAAGGTGTTTCGTAATTTTTGTCGTCATTCTCTTCACCGTGTGCTGCACCTGCCTGTGAATTATCGGCGCTTTGCGGCATAGGTGGCAATGCTGTTATATGCGTATACAAATCGTGCAACAGGTAATGCTTAGTATCAGGTGATACGGCCAATCCCAATTGCGGATTAATCTGCACCTTTGGCATCAACACAAATTCTTCTTTTATTTTACCTGCATTATCATAACGTTTATAATCAACCTTATAAAAATGATTGGGCTCTGAAGTAGAGTCGCCGATATAGGTAACTGTGTAATCGCCCATTTTTACCGGCTCATTTTTATAGATCATGATGTTTTCGTGGGCATCACCTGCCGCTTTATCAAAACCGGTTACACTAACTACACCTTTATCGTTTTTGGAAACTACTCCCCTGGTACCGGCGGCAATTAGCGCGCCAACCAGCATCAATGAAAAACCAATATGAGCAACTGCCGATCCGGCCAGTTTGAATTTGCCTTTAAATGAATCAGCAAGCACTTTTCCATTAGCCAATATGGAATAAATTGAGCCAAACATCACCAGTACAAATACAAAGTGAAGTTTATATAAACCGCTTGCGTAAACTACCAGGGCACTTACCAAGGCTGCAAAAACAAAATATACCAGCGTAGTAATAAAAAAGCGGGTAACATCTGTTTTTTTATACTTCATAAACTGGCTAAAGCCGGTTAATATGGTAATTACCATGGCAAAAGATGCCTGGATAATGTTGTAATGACCAACCTCATCTGCGGGCGGAGCCACCTTTGTACCAAACATAGCGTTCCATACAGGGATAGATGTTACCAATAATAAATGGAAGCAGGATAATCCAAGGAAAATAGCGCCAACAAACATCCAGAACTCACGTGAATAGGTTTCCTCGTCTTTTTTGGTGATCGGCATTTCTTTGAATCTTATTACCAGCAAGTAAACTGATAAAGCTAAGAATACCAATATGTACGAAACCAATTGCCAGAACATACCCAAATCTGTAAATGCATGTACAGATGTTTCGCCCAGGATACCGCTGCGGGCAAGGAACGACGAGTACAGTACCATTACAAAACTGATAAGCACCAAGAAGGTTGCTGTAAAATATGAGTGGCCAGTATTTTTAAAAACAATTAGTACATGCAAACCGGCAACTAATGTTAACCACGGGAAAATAGAGGCATTTTCTACCGGATCCCAAGCCCAAAAGCCACCAAAGTTTAATGATTCATAGGCCCATAATGAACCCATTATAACGCCTGTACCCAATATCATGGCAGCAAACAATCCGTATGATATAGCTGGAGCTACCCATTCTTTGTAACGTTTTTGCCAAAGGCCCGCTATCGCGTAAGCAAAAGGCACCACTACCGATGCCAAACCAAGGAACAAAGTTGGAGGATGTATTACCATCCAATAATTTTGAAGCAGCGGGTTCATACCCTGACCGTCTTTTATAAACGATAGATAGTCGGGACGTGAAAATATCGGCGCTTCAATGCCTGAGTTTCTTAACAACAAAAAAGGTGAGCTGCCTATACGGGCACCAAAAAATTCAATGCCTAACAGCATAGACGCCAGGAAAACCTGCGAAAAAGCAACAACCGTCATTACCGGTTTTTCCCATGATTTGGCACGCCAGATTAAAATATTACCTAAAACGGCTTGCCAGAAAGTCCACAGCAAAAAGCCACCTTCCTGTCCGTTCCAGAAACCTGAAACCAGGTAGTAAACCGGCAGCGATCTGGAGGTATAAGACCAGGCGTAATGATATTCGAAAAAATGATTGTAAATAATATAGAATAGCAATACGCCTACACCTAAAATAGAAAGACTATTAATGTAAAATGCCCAACGGCCCATCTTTAGCCACGAGTTGTCGAGCTTGTTGGTATTAGTAGTAGCAAAATAATAGCCTATTGCTGATAAAAGGGCCGAGCCGAAAGATAGAATAACAAATATCTGACCCAGATTACCGGGTAAAAGGTGTTCGCCTTGAAAGACTGTACTCATTAAGTGATTTTATATGCTGGCCGATTTTGCTTTGACCTCTGTAACATTCAGTTTATCCTGGGTGTACTTTGACGGGCATTTCATCAAAATTTTTGATGCATGAAACTCATTGCCAACCATTTGTCCGGTTAGTACAATTTGTTCTGATTTTTCAAAGTCTTGCGGTTTAGTACCTGTAAATACCACTTTGCATTCCTGTCCTTTTTTATCCTTCATATAAAATGAAAAATAATTGGCATCCTTTACAGCATCATAATATAATTCCTTTTGCTTATCCAGGTGACCAACAATACTTAATTCACTCTCCACACCTTTAGCATCATTAAATGTACTGTAACTACTTGATTTTGAAATCACAGAAATAATAACGGCAATTGCAATAGCAATAACAACAAGACCTAATATCGAACTCTTTTTCATCAGCGGTTTAACTCCTATACTTCGGATTGCAAAAATACAAAACGTTAATTGAATAATGTTTATTACAAGACATTAATCTTATTTAGAACCATTCTTAATTCGGAAGTCGAAATGCCGATTGCGGAAGTTTGAATGCAGGATTTTTAAAAGTCGAAATTTAGAAGTCTTATTGTGGGGTTGGCATTTTAGATAAAAACTCAAAAGGCTTCTTTTCAACCGAAAAGAAGCCTTTTAATAAATTTCTCATTCCGCAATCGACATTCCGACTTTCGAATTTAAAACATTCCGCAATCGGCATTTCGACTTCCGCAATTACTTATGGCCAAATACCTAAATTCTGGTAAGAAATAGCTATTTTATTAATTGCACCTACCATTGCTGCGCTACGGAGGGTACCAATTTTAGGATTGTTGATGTAAATTTCGCGGATCTCGTGATATGATCTGATCATTGTATCCTCCAATCCCGAGTTAACCAGCTCTAACTCTGATGCACCTTTAATAATAGTTGAACGTTGTAGCGGCGTTAAAGCTACACCGGTAATGCCTTCAACCATGTTTACCAGGTTAAGATTGGTATTTTCTTCAAAACGCCTGTTCATACGGCCAAATGCTACGTGCGAAAGGTTTTTTAACCATTCGAAGTATGATACGGTTACACCACCCGCGTTGGCATACATGTCGGGAATGATCATGCCGCCATTTTTGTAAAATATTGCTTCCGCTTCAGGAGATGTTGGACCGTTTGCACCTTCTGCAATAATTTTGGCTTTTATATTTTTAACATTGGCTTCGGTAATTTGATTTTCCAAAGCTGCCGGAACTAATATATCGCAAGGTTGTTCTAAACCATCGTGAGAGTTTTTGAATTCTTTTTTTGCACCTGCATAGCCTAAAATAGAACCGGTTGCTTTACGATGCTGAAATACAGCTTCAACATCCAGTCCGTCCTCGTTATAAATAGCGCCTTCAAACTCGCAAAGGCCAACTACCACTGCACCAAACTCGGCTAAGAAAAGGGCAGAATGATAACCTACATTACCCAAACCCTGCACGATAACTTTTTTGCCTGATATACCTGGTAATAAACCAATCTTTTGCATATCCTCGCCAACACTTACGCATTCGCGGATGGCAATGGCTACTCCCCTGCCCGTAGCTTCACGGCGACCGGCTATACCATGCAGCGCAATGGGTTTACCGGTTACTGCGCCCATAGCATCCAGTTGACCTGGGTTCATGGTGGCATAGGTATCAGCAATCCAGCTCATTTCGCGTTCGCCCGATCCATAATCAGGTGCGGGTACGTCAATGCTGGGGCCAATAAAGTTTTTCTTTATCAATTCCACCGTGTAACGGCGGGTAATATTCTCCAACTCCTGTACAGTGTAGCTTTTAGGGTTAATTTTGATACCGCCTTTAGCACCACCAAATGGCACATTTACTATGGCGCATTTGTAGGTCATTAGTGCAGCAAGCGCCATCACTTCGTCCTCATTAACCATCTCACTGTAACGGATACCACCTTTAGTTGGCGATTGGTGCTGCGAGTGCTCTACACGCCAGGCATCAATTACTTCAAAGCCATTTCCTCTGCGGATAGGGAAACGAAAACGGTAAACACTATTGCATGATTTGATCTGGTCTAACAGGCCAGCATCATGTTTTGTAAACTGAGCTGCGTAATCAAAATTCTTGCATACATCACCAAAAAAGTGAGTATCCTGATCAGCGGCTGGATTCATAGTAGCCATAAATTTTATTGAATAATTATTAAATCTTTAAAAAAGTGCCCAAAGTTGGTACTTTTTTTATCATATTCGCAAATATATTATTAACAGATACTCGCCGCCTCACTAATCTTACACTCAGATGTATGTTTAAATGGTTTAAACCTATTTTTTGAACTATTTTTCCTTTTCGATTTTTTTTAATCTCCGGTCAATAGCGAACAAATAAACCGATAAGCCCACAAAAATTATCACGATAACAGCTATAACCACATATATTTTCCCAGAGCTTCGGAATGAATCGGCCATTTCAACTGTTTGGCCCTGTTGTGCAAAAACACCCACATAGCTCAACAGCAAAAGTGCCAAAAGAGATATTTTCTTCATGTTAATTCGTGTTAATTTATTTCGTTCTTTTTATATTCAATTAAACGGATGCGGTAGCGTAAAGATGCTATCCATACTGCCAGCGCACTCCAGGCAATAAAGGCCGGGTATAAAACTACGCGCATGCTATTGTCCATGTCCAACTTTCCAAATGCGGGGTTACCTCCATTGCCCGGGTGCAGGGAATCAGTCATTCTTGGTAAAACCATAATCAACACCACCATAACCGGGAATGCAAAAATGTTGTAGATAGCTGATATTTTGGCGCGTTTCTGCTCCTCATCAATAGAATTACGTAATACTGCATAAGCGCAGTATAGTAAAAATGCTACCGCTGCGCTATTTTGTTTAGGATCATTGCTCCAAAATTCGCCCCAGGTATATTTGGCCCACATCATGCCGGTTATTAATCCTAAAACGTAGAAGAACATGCCGGTATTTACACATTCAACCACTATCAAATCATACTCTTCCTTACCGGTATTTAAATATTTTATACTGTAAATAACAGATATGGTAAATACGGTAAACATAGCCATCCACATGGGTACGTGAAAATATACGTTTCTTATGGTTTCGTGCAATATGGGCAGCGTAGGTACCTCAAATAAAAAGCCGGCTATGAGGGTGTAAAGAATAACCAATACAGTTAACACCTTCCACCATGTTTGATATATAAATTTCATATTATTTACGCTGGCAAAGGTAGTGGTTTTAGTTGATTAAGTGAATGGTTGATCAGGTTGATTAAGTGTCAAAAGAAACAGTTTAATCAGTCATTTAACCACCTCGAACTTAATTAAATCAAAAATTATCTCGGGTCCGGTACATGATCTGGTACATAGTCAACCGGCAACTCGTCCGAAAGTCTGTTTCTGGCCCAGGCGCCTTCCGTTAAAGGAGGATCCTGCAGCATAATACCGTTCATATCAAACAACGCAAATGGAGCAGTTGGCGTTAGCACACTTACGGCATAATTGGCCTGAGTAATTGGGCGATATAAATCTCTGTCAGGAGTATCGTCCATTTTTTTTGTATAAACAATATACAGGAAATTGATAAAATGAAGGGAAAAAATACCTGGCGAATACGTATTCAATATTTCAAATTGATCTAACGGCGGTTGCATCAGATTTTCATTAGCATATTTTGAGTAGGTGCTTAAAGTTGCATAATAATTTGCCGAGTCCACTCTTTTTAACTCCCTGAACATTTTGTATTTCTGTCTTATTACATCGTCAGATGGTCTCAAAGGATTAAGCGTTCTCCTAAATCTATAAACAATAAAACCTTGTTGTTTATAAGTATCTGTATACAGTGATCTATAAAAGTGCATTGCAGAACCGTAATACGCTTCTTCACGCCTTTGGTGCCAAAGTTTCTTTTGCGCCTCTGTTCCGGGCAATTCTTCAAAAACTCTTTGCCCCGATCGTGAAATTATCCCCGATATTTTGTCAATATTAAAATCATTCAACAAAAATTTTATTCTGTATCCAAGCGCCTTATTTTCTACAATCAAAAATTCATCAGCATCGGCATGTAATAATTGCTTTGTTTGATTATAAGTAAGGTTAAGTATGCGCGGGTTCATTATCGTACAATACTTCGCGTTCTGATCTACGCCGATAAATTCTTTTCTGAAAGCTTCGTAGTTTTTTCGCCAGTCGGCCTCCGATGAAATTACAACTTCGCGTAGCATCATCGGCTTTTGTACCATTTCGATATTCAGCCTGATGGGTTCTCGTCCCACCAAAACGGTTTTGGTATAATCTTCGTATCCTAATACTTTAACAACAAGGGTGTATTGTCCCAGCCTAACACCGCTTAGGGTGAAGGTGCCATCTTCACCAGTGGCAGAACCAACAGACGAATTACCTAAGAAAACACTTGCCCGCGGTATAGGCTTGGTAGTACCTTCTTGTACAACTTTACCTACAATGAGGCCATCTTGAGCCTGTGTTATAAAAGGAATAAAGATAAATGCCAGGATGAGCCAGGGGAATCGCATCGCTAAAAATTACAATTTGTTTTTAAAGATGCTAAAAAACACAATTAATATGAACTAAAGATGAAAAGTATCAATATTGTTAACAATATTGATACTTTTCTACAAGGTGCCTTCTTAAAAATAGGTGGAGACACCAAAACTCAACCCGCGTGTTGGGCCAATTGCTGCGCCTATTGTATTGCCGGTGATATCACGCGAATGTTCGATACGGTAATTTAAACGCAGCACGGTTAAAGGGGTAGGCCTGAAACTTATTGCTGGCATAATGCTCCAAACGTCGTTATACATACGTTGTCCGGTGGCTGCAAAATTACCCTCGTTCCAGTCAACATATTCACCTCTTACGGCCAGGTTAACAGTAGCATTATCCCAATCCAATATATGACCATGGATAATAGGCTGTACAACATCAATATAGCCACCATATTGCCTGTGCGAATATTCGGGAGTGTAATCAGCCGGCAAATCAACAAATACCCAGGCCCATTCAGTAGTTATAGCAGTATGAAGCTTTGGAATAGTTGTGTTAAAGTCGACATCAAAAATATTTACGCTTCTTTTATCATCAACCTGTGCGCCTTCAATGCGCCATGTATTGTAAACACCACCCATGTATGATAAGCCTAACTGCCCTATCTGATCATTTCCGAATGATAACTTACCAGTGTATAATGGCTCGCCACTTGCGCTTGATGTTAAACGTGAAGTACTGGCATTAGCTGCTGGTAAAAATGTTTTTGCCTGGCTATTATCAATAATAGCATCGTCAAAGCCGCCGGTTACATAAAACTCATAACCAAACATCCAGTGGTTGGTATAATGCTTACCATATAAACCAAAACCCGTATTTGACCAAGTATCCGGCAACATTTGTGTCATAGCTATCGGCCGGTCGGTAAATTCATATTTCGGGCCGTCGTGATTTTGGTTAAAAGAACCGATAGGGTTCAAAATTAAACCACTGCGCAAATTCAGTAAGGGGTTAAATTCAATATCAAGGGCTGCATACTCTATACCAAATGTGCCGCCCGCTGATTCTCCAGGATCTCCGGTAGGATCATTCTCATATTCAATTTCGGATAGAAATTTCACATGCTTTGAAATGGTTGAAGCCACAAAAAGGCTAAATCGTCTGAACTGAAACTGGCTACCATTGGTAATGCCCGAAGTATTGGTGTAAAGCACATCAGACTCTACATAACCGCCAATAGATACTGGCGATTTGCCAAGTTTCAGGAATGGGCGATTGTAGATAGCATCCATATTGAGGTTATGCTTACTGGTATCAGTTTTAGCCGGAGTATTAAGCAGTGTACTATCAATTTGTGCAAACGCACCACGGCTGCACAATAGTAATATGGTAAAAGCAAATGCTTGTAAAGTTAATTTCATTTAAGTGATATTAAGAGTTGGTCGTTTTTAATGGTTACCGGAAAAGTTCTCAAATTGGCATCCGCCGGGCCGTTTTTTACCAGACCCGTGTTGCTAAACTGGCTGCCGTGGGCAGGGCATTCCAGCCTGTCGCCAAATACCTGCAATTCGGCGCCCTGATGCGTACACCGCATTAGTAACGCCGTGTATTGTGTTTCAGAAAAACGATATACGCAGATAGGATACTTTAATGCTGGGTTTTGTACTACCACATGTTTTTTGAAAGAGCCATTATCCTGAAAAGCCATCGCGGGCACTACCATATCAGAATGATCAATATTGGCAGTAATTATTTTACTGCTGCCGCAGCCCTCCAAAATAGCGCCTATTAAGGTTCCGCCTAAGCAGGCAAATCCGCAGGTTTTAATAAACTCTTTTCTTTCCATAAAATATTAAAGCGATTTAAGGAATGTGATAACAGCTGCCTGATCTGACGATGAAAACTGGCTGAATCTTGCAGCGCTTACCGCAGCTTCGCCGCCATGCAATTGTATGGCTTGCTGAATGCTGTGGGCACGGCCATCATGCATTAAGTAATAGCTGCCGCCTTGTACACCTGGTGCGAGTCCAAGTCCCCATAGTGGTGCTGTGCGCCATTCAGATGTTTTGGCATTGCCTTCGGTGTAGCCATCATCTAAACCAGGGCCCATATCGTGTACCAGCAAATCGGTAAATGGATTAATAGTTTGATAAGCTAACGAAGCAACCGGTGAGTAGCCTGTGGTTAGCGTTTGTTTGTGACAAGTTTCGCAACCTATTTTTACAAACAAGGCATTACCCTGTAGTACAGTAGCATCGGTTGGATTACGCTGAATAGGTGTTTGCAAACACGTTACATAAAACACTACCGAATTAAAATCATCATTGCTTACTTCGGGAGTTGACGAAGGTGGCGGAGGTGTTTGATCCATATAGTTATACGGATTTATAGGCAGATAGGTAGAAGTGATCCCCATATCGTGATTATAGGCCTGCGCCACTTGTTGTACTAAATTATAGGTGGAGGCTTTACGACCAAAACGGCAAATATATTTACCATCGGCACGTGGCATAGAGCCTGGTAACGGTGTAACATATGAAGGGATAGTACTATAGTTAGGATGCCCGCGTACCCCGTCAGGATTGTTTACGTTTGCCGCCGCCATAGCCAAAATTGCAGAATCGGGCACAACTTCTAAAAAGCCAACACCTGCTGTAATAGGCGCTATGAATTTTGAACTGGTAGCTCCTGCCGGAATTTGCTCTGGTGTATAACCCGGCAATGCGAAAGTACCCAATTGCGGACCACCCTCTGCCAGGAATTTATTACCGGTACTATCTGTTTGGCCGAAACGGGTAAGAATGGTAAAAGGATGTCCACGGTTATCACTCGAGTGACAGCTGCCGCAACCTGTGGCTACGAAATATGGCCCAAGACCTGTTGCTGAACTACGGTTAGCGAAAAACTGGTCGTTTCCTTGTGAAAATAGTATGGTTTGTGAATTTGAAAGATCAACCGGGCCGCACAGGCCGTCCTCAGGATTGATCATTTGGGGGAAAATCTTCGAACAGGAGCTGAAAGAAGCTATAGTTACAACCACCAGCGAGGTAAATAACGAGATAAGAATAGTAGATTTTTTGCTCATGGAATTTGTTTAAGTTTTTGCTATCCTTAAAATAACATTGCAAATGTGTGACTTATTTAGACTAAATCCAAATAAAAATGAAAAACGCATCCACGAACAAAAATTCTAAATAAAATAATGGATTAGTCACGCCACAAAAAAGGGAATAATAATAGCGCGGTAGCTATTACAATGGCATTAATGGCTAGTAGCACACCCATATTACCGTAGCTGAAACTACGGTCAATTCCATCCATAGCATTTTTGCTTAGCCGGATAAGCAGTAGAATTACAGGAATAATTACCGGAAAGCTTAAAATGGCCATCAACGTGCCATTATTGCCAGCCTTTGAAGCTATGGCCGATATCATGGTAAATACAGTAGAGAAACTAATACTACCCAGCAAAACCGTTAAAACATAAAACAGCGGATCGCCAAGGGTATTGGTGAAAAACAGCAGGTAAACCAGCAAAGCCAGCATACTCAACAACGACATTAATAATACATTGTAAATGGTTTTTGACAGGATGATAGCCTGCGGACTTGCAATAGAATAATAATACAGCAAGCGGCTCCGACTCTCCTGCATAAAGCTTTTGGCAATAGCATTAACCGAAGCAAACAGCATAATTATCCAGAACAAAACATTCCAAACTATGGGATAACCCTTGCTGGTACTAAAGCCCGGACTAAGGTTAAAGGAGATATAACAAACAAAAACAGTTGATACCACATACAGCAGCACCCCGTTAAAGGCATACTTTGAACGCCACTCCAGTAAAATTTCCTTTTTTAAAAGTTCCCAGGTTTGGTTAAACAACTGCATGGGCGCAAAGATAACAGATTGATAATTCAATTCTCACAGTGTTTATTCCGATTTTGTTAAAAGCGTTAACTAGCTATTTGCAATACTCACTCAAAAAGCAGAGATTTAGCTTTCAATCTTCCAAACCATGCCAACCATTTATTATAAAACGCCTGTCGGTATTGCGCGCATAACTGAAGAGGATGGTTTTATTTCGTCTATCTCTATTCGCGATGAAGAATATGAAATAACACCGCCCGATACTGAAGTATTAAAAACGGCTGTAGCGCAATTGGATGAATATTTTGCCGGTAAGCGTAAGGTGTTCGATCTTCCTATTCGCCAGGCGGGGAGTGATTTTCAACAAAGTGTTTGGGAGCAATTATTAAAAATTGAATATGGCAAAACCATCAGCTATCTGCAACAATCAAAATTGATGAATAATCCATTGGGCATAAGAGCAATAGCATCAGCCAACGGCCGAAACAATTTGTGGATTGTGGTACCCTGTCACCGGGTAATTGGTTCAAACGGAAGCTTAACCGGGTATGCAGGCGGTTTGTGGCGCAAAAAATGGTTATTGGAACACGAAGCCCGTGTGATGGGTGTTGGGCAAACAACTTTAGCTTTTTAGTAACTCATATATTTCTTCGGCCCGCAACACATAATCAGCAGCGCTGATATCAATGGCCGCTTGCGGCATTTCGGGCATAACGGCATCTTCTGGGTGCTGAGCAATGGTTAGCGATCCTGCTTTTTTTAATTTAAGCAACCCTTCTGCCCCATCCTGATTGGCGCCCGAAAATAATATGGCGGTGCATTTATCGTAATAAGCATCGGCAGCACTTTCAAAGGTTATGTCTATCGAAGGTTTTGAAAACCAGAGCGCCTCTGATACATCCAGCGCGAACGAATAATCTTTCTCTATTAAAGTATGGTAGTTTGCCGGCACTATATAAATGGTATTTTTGTTGATCTTATCCTTATCGTTTATTTCTACAGTGCTCATACCGGCACCATCGGCAAACAGCTTTTCAACTTCGCTCAGGTAGTTTTTTTTACGATGCATAGCAACCACTACCGCTTTATTTAGATTGGGCGGTAATATTTTAACGATATGAAATAGCAATTTAAATGAGCCCGCAGATCCTCCCAACAACAAAATATCAGAGTTGTGCCAACGATCAGATATGTTTTTATCAAGAGCCAATTTTTTGATAAATATTTTCTTTTTGGTTGATTACCTTAAACTTCTTTTTAAAAAAGTCTGACCGTATAGTTTCCTTGCTTCCCAAAACTAAAAAACCATGAGGGCACAGGCTTTTATAAAAAAGCTCAAGTATTTTTTCCTGGAGCCTGGTTTCGAAATAGATAAACACATTACGACAGCTAATGAGCTGAAACTCATTGAAAATAGTATCGGATATTAAGTTATGTACTGAAAATAGTGTATTTACTTTTAGCCCGCTATGAATGGCGGCGGCATCATACAAGGTAGTAAAATAATCTGTTAATGAACCGCTTAAGCCGGCCAGCTGGTAATTTTCGGCATAGGTTTTTATACTCCTGAAACTGTAAATGCCTTTACGCGCCTCTTTCAGCACAATGGTATTTACGTCGGTACCGTAAATAAATGACTTTTCGGTAAACCCAGCCTGGTTCAATAAAATGGCCAAAGAATATACCTCCTCGCCGGAAGAACAGCCTGCCGACCAGATTTTTATATGCTGATAGGTTGATAGATAGGGTAACACGAGTGTATTAACGGCCCTGTAAAACAAAGGGTCACGAAACATCTCGGTAACGTTTACGGTGATCTCTTCTAAAAAAATCTGAAAAAACAATGGGTCATTAACTAGCTTATGCTTTAAATCATAAAAAGTTAGCTTTTTAATCATCATTACCCGTGTAAGCCTTCTTTTGAGGGAAGCTTTGGAATAATCAGAAAAATCAAACCCATGGACCTTTTTTACCAGATCAATTAATTCCGATATTTGTTCGGTAGTGAGGCCTTGCGTTGTGGTGTCCATAATTAGCTCCCCAGCCACAGTTGCATTAACGAAATTAACCTGTCCATATCAACAGGTTTGGTAATATAATCATTTGCTCCGGCGGCTATACATTTTTCACGGTCGTCCATCATGGCTTTGGCCGTTAAGGCGATTATTGGCAATTTGGCCCATTTGCTTTGCTTGCGGATAAATCTGGTTGCTTCGTATCCATCCATCACCGGCATCATTATATCCATCAGTACAATATCTATGTTATTAATGGTCTCCAATTTTTCAATTGCTTCTTTACCGTCATAAGCAATTTCCACATTCATATTATACTCTTGCAAAGCACTGCTTAACGCAAAAATATTGCGCATATCATCATCAACTATTAATACTTTTTTGCCTTTAATGATGTCTTTACCCTGTGTCACCGTTTTTAATTTGGAGCTTTGTGAAACGTCTGCACCTTGAACGGTTGTTTCACTAACTTTGTTTAAAAATAAATTAACTTCATCTATCAGTCTATCAGTTGTTTTGGTGGTTTTCACCACCATTGCATTAGCGTATTGCATCAACCTGCTTACCGAGCTCTTATCCAACTCCATGGCGGTGTTGATTATAACAGGCAATGATTTAAAACGATCCGTTTCCTTAATCTTGTCTAAAAAATCAAGGCCCGACATATCCGGCAGGTTAAGATCCAGAATAACACACTGGTATTCGTTCTCGTACAGCATCGTTAGCGCCGATTCACCATCAAAAGCCTGGTCAACTGTTATTCCTTCGCTTTGCATCAATTCATTTAATGCGTTGCTCTGAGTACGGTTATCTTCAACCAGCAATACCTGTTTAAACTTAGCACCGCTTTGCTGCATCATATCACTAAACAGTTTGTCGATTGCTTCCATATCAACAGGCTTTTTAAGGAAGCTGATAGCGCCCTCTTTTTGCACTTGGCTAGCGGCAGTGTCGCCCGCCGACATTAAGTGCACAGGGATATAAGCCGTCGCAGTATCTTGTTTAAGTTCTTTTAATATTTGCCAACCATCTTTATTAGGCAGCATAATATCTAATATTACAGCGTCAGGCAAACTTTCTTTAATCGTTTCAACCGCCAGGGCACCATCATTTACAATAATGGACTTATATCCATGATCTGCCGAATAGTCTTTCAAAATATCGGCAAAGATCTTATCGTCTTCTACTATAACCACAAGTGGCTCCCTGCTATTTGCTTTCGTTGATTTTTTGGCCGATGCTAAAAATTCTTTTTCTTGTATAAATGTCTCAACCGTTGGCAAATTAGCAACAGGGTCGCCTGCCAAAGGTGCTTTTACCGGAATTATTAACACAAACTCGCTTCCCATACCCGGTTCGCTGGTTAAGGTAATTTTGCCGCCGAGCAAGGCCGCCAGCTCGCGGCTGATGGAAAGACCCAAACCTGTACCGCCGTATTTACGGCTGGTTGACCCGTCAGCTTGTTGAAAGGCTTCGAATATTAATTTTTGTTTTTCGGGTGCTATCCCTATACCAGTATCTTTTATGCCGAAGCTTACCGTTTGACGTTCTTCGTTGTGGGTAACGTTAATATCAATAAGGCCTTTATCTGGTGTGAATTTAAACGCATTTGAAAGCAGGTTTTTAATTACCTGTTCAACACGCACCTTATCGATAAATATATTTGCCGGTACATTAGGTGATGTATTGATGGTATATTTTATCTTCTTTTTACGGGCCACCTCAATAAACAGCATTTCCATATCGTGCAAGATATCTCCTATGGGTATGTCTTCGTTTTGTAGTTCGAGCTTTCCCGATTCTATTTTGGAGAGATCAAGAATATCGTTGATAAGCGTAAGCAAATCATTACCGGCATTAAATATTACGCTGGCATATTTTATCTGATCTTCCGAAAGGTTGGCCGGCTTGTTGTCTTTTAATATGCGGGCCAAAACTAATATACTGTTTAGCGGTGTGCGTAACTCGTGACTCATATTGGCCAAAAACTCCGATTTATATTTACCGGTAGTTTCCAGCTCCAATACCTTTTGATTAATTGCGCCGCGCGCCTCTTCAATAGCCTGATTTTTCTCTTCCAGCAAACTGGCTTTTTCTTCCAGTTCGGCATTTGTGGTGCGTAGTTCCTCCTGTTGCACCCTGAGTTCTTCTTCCGATGCCTGTAATAATTCGGTTTTACTCAACAGCTCTTCATTGGTAACACGCATTTCTTCCTGCTGTGCTTCCAATTCTTCCGTTTGTTGTTGCACCTGCAACAGTAGCTCGTGCATTATGGTACGTGCCTGAGCTGTGTTGACGGCTATGCCGATATCATCGGCTACAGTTAAGATATAGCTTTTGCTGGTTTCAGATAATTCACTACTGAAACCAATCTCTATAACACCTTTTAATTTTTTATCGAAAAAGAAAGGTACAATAATGCTTTCCGCCAGTTCATTATAAACAATAGAAGATGCCAGCTCGAGTTTGTTGTTTAGTTTACCCTTTATGATGGCCGATTTTTGTTCTTTTGCCACCTGCCCAATCCAACCCTCGGCAAGTTTAACCGTCTTTTTAATGGCGTTAAGATTGCTAAAAGCGTAGGATGCATAAAACTCCAGTAATTCCGAATCTTCGTTAAACAAATAAAACGTACCTGTTTGGGCCTTTACGTAGTTGCAAATCTCTGTTAAAATATTGTCGCTCAGCTCCCGTTCACTTTGCTGCCCCTGCATTTTCTCATTCAGTAAACCGGTGCCTATAAGCAGCCAGTTTTGAGCGCGATTTTCTGTCAGTACCTTTTCCAACTCATTGTTGGCTATCTTTATATTGTGTTCAACTATTTTTTGCTGTTCAAAAGTTCCCTGGATGTAAAAGAACAACACAATAATAATGATGAGGAAAACAAGTGAGCCGGTAACTATAACGTCGAGCGCCGCCGATGAAGCATTCTCTGAGCTTGCTTTTCTTATTGCAAGCAGCTTGTTTTCGGTGTCTCTTATATTATCAACTAAGGACCTTACTTCGTCCATATTATGCTTCCCGTTGAGAAGGGTAGCGTGCTGAACCATAAAATCTAAACCCTGGGTAGGCCGGGCATCAATATTCTGTTTCAGAATATCTAACTGAAGGCTTACAAAAGCGCTCAATGAATCAACTCTTTTTACTTCAAGGGGATTATCAGCAATTAGGCTCTTCAACAGTTCTATATCACTGTGGATACGAGGGAGCGCGGCATTATACGGATCAAGAAATACCTTGTTGTTTGTAGCAATGTAACCACGCATTCCTGTTTCGGCATCCGTCATCATTTGCAGTAAGTTAGTTGACGTTTTGATAACCTTTTGAGTGTGATCAACTAATGCAGAGTCGCCGCGGAGTTGGTTGATACTTTGATAAGAGAGGACACCTACAATTAAAACCAGAATTACAGATGCGGTGAAACCGACAAATACCTGTTGCCTGAAAGAAAATCTTAGCATTTAATGTTTTTTAAAGGAATACAAATATGTTAAAAATTAATTTAAACTGTATTCGTTTAAACTGCAAGCAAAAACAAGTCCACAAAATGGACCATTTTTGATTTATGCCAACGGTCTCGAAAAACTTTTGCTTTTTTTGAATGAAGCTCCCGCCAGGGCCAATACTGAGCCACCAAACAACAAAAACCATCCCCATTTGAATCTTATTTTTCCGGATAGATAGTCAGCCACCGAGCGGAACGGGATGAAGCTGAATGACGTGTGAACTTTTAAAAGCGCCAGCAAATAGAATAAAACTACCAGCACCAAAGAAAACCAGGCTGCCATACGTGTTATTTTAGGTTGATTAAATACCGTACCTATTATACCAACTATGGCAACCAATAAAATAACTATGCCATAAGGCCTATTACCATCGTAAACATTCCAGTTGCCAATAAAAGGATGAAGGATAGGACAATAGGTGCCGGCAATTAAAATAACAAAGCCGATAAAGGAAATTAACGAGCTAAGACGCATTGTTATTTTTGACTTATTTCCATCTTATCTGCAAAATGGGCGCAATAGTCGCGCAGATCTTCAACAATATTTGTTTCGCCGGTGGCGCGTAAAAAGCTATCGCCCATGGTTTGCAGGGTTTCGTAAAAAAACCGCTTCATTTCATCAACGGGCATATCTTTTGTCCATAAATCAATACGTAATGTATTTTTATAGTTCTGATCCCAAAGTGCAAGCATCATTGATTTTACCGGAAGCGCTTCTTTATTTTGCGCATCGGTTGATTCCCACATAATACTTTCGGGAACGTTATTATCATCTAATTCAATTGTAAGCTTTATTTCGGCTTTTTTCATTTAAAAAATCATTTAACAAGTAAAAATATAATAGCCGCCAAAGTTATAAAGCTTAGCTCTACTATCCATACTTTTTTGGTTTGCGGAAAGAAATTCCTGAACATTATATCCATAAATGACACTACGAAAGCAAATAGAAGAAATATCCACCCAATAATGCCATTAAAATGCAAAAACTTAGCGCCTGATATTTTCACGCCATAAATCCAGCTATAAACCGCCAGGAATAAAAAAAATGCACTGGCAAAGTTGAGCGGAGTGATTCTTAATTTCATGTTATCAATGTATTTTATTAATCAGGAATGCAGGATGCATCTCCTAATGCTTTTTCTTAAATGATCGACCTGATTTGCCTTTAGCACCAAATGAGCCTTGAGCCTTGGCTTTTTTAGCGTCAAATTTTTTATGCTGATTAAGCGTTTTTTTTTCGTGAAAGGCTCCTTTAAACTCAGGGTCTTCCTTACGTTTCTGCATATCAATTTCCCTGGCCTGATCCTGTCTTTCTTCGTAAGGAGTTTCCTCGATGAACACATCAGCAGGAATATCCTTTACCGGGATGCTTTGCCTTATCAGTTTTTCAATTTTACGTACATAAGCTTCCTCTGCCGGATTACAAAAGGTAACCGCCACACCCGATTGAAAGGCGCGTCCGGTACGCCCAATGCGATGCACATAATCCTCAATTACCACCGGCACATCAAAATTTATAACATGGCTAACATCGCTTACATCAATACCCCGTGAGGCAACATCAGTAGCCACCAGTATTTTCACCTCATCGCTCTTAAAAGCATTAATAGCATTGATACGGGTATTTTGGCCTTTATTAGCGTGCAACACCTTCACCTCTTTTTCGCCAAACTTGCGAAGTAAAAACTTGTATACATCCTCGGCAGCAACACGGGTTTTACAAAAAATCAATAGTTTTTTGATATCGTCCTCAATGTCCAGCAGTTTTTTTAGCAGGTTAATTTTAGTTTTAACATTAGGCACATAATACAATTGCTGATCAACAGTTTGCGCCGGAGTAGCCTGTGGCGTTACCTCAATTATTGTTGGGAACTCCAAAAAATTGTTGGATAGCTCATGAATTTTATCAGACATGGTAGCCGAAAACAACAGGTTTTGCCTTTTTACCGGTACCACTTCCAATATCCGGTTTATTTGGGGCATAAAGCCCATATCCATCATTTTATCGGCTTCGTCAAGCACCAGCACCTGCAACGTTTTGGTAACAATATGACCGGCCAGGTAAATATCCATAAAGCGGCCCGGTGTGGCCACAATAATATCAACCCCTTTATTTATTTGCTCTATTTGTGTTTTAGGACCAAGCCCTCCATAAAGTACTACTACTCTTAAATCGGTATTTGCAGCAAAGGTTTTTACATTTTCTTCAATCTGCATAGCCAACTCGCGCGTAGGCGAAACAATTAATGCGCGGGCGTGATCTCCCTGCGCATATTTCAGTTTCATAATAATGGGCAACACATAAGCCGCGGTTTTACCAGTACCTGTTTGTGCTATGCCCATTACATCCTGTCCGTTTAATATGGGTGGAATGGCTTTTTGCTGAATAGGCGTAGCTTCAGTATAACCGGCATCGGCTATGGCATTCAGAATTTGCCGGTTAAATTTAAAATCCTCAAAAGTTACACCCATGGCGCAAAGATAGTTTTTTTAGTTGGAGGTAGGAGTAGTCAGAAGTCAAGAGCCAAGAAACAAGAGTCAAGAATAGAAAGTCGAAAAGGGAGTTAAAGATCGGAGGCTGGAAGCAATACATTAGGATATAGAAAAAAGTTAGAACTCGATTAATTTATCCTCTTGCTTCTTGACTCTTGCATCTTGACTCTCTGTTCTCCCTACAAATAATTACCTTTGAGTCCATTAATTTAAAAAGTCATTATGTTCTGGTACGAAGACGAGGTTAAACGCCTGGAAAAAGAAAGGTTGCAATTAAATTACATCCCCGCTACCCTATTTTATGGCAGCTCGTCCATAAGGTTATGGAGTACGTTAAAGGAAGATTTTAAAGCCTTGGATCCCGTTAATCTGGGTTTTGGCGGATCGACCCTGGCTGCATGCACCTGGTTCTTTGACCGCACGGTAGCACCTTACAACCCCAAATCAATAGTGGTTTATGCCGGAGATAATGACCTGGGCGATGGCAGGCACCCCGAAGAGGTTTTTATTTTCTTTCAGCAGCTGGCTCAAAAAATCCACAGTCGTTTTGGCGAAATTCCTTGTTATTTTATATCAATTAAACCCAGCGTTGCCCGATGGAAAATTGCTGATAATTTAAGATACGCCAACAGCATTATTGAAAATGAAATTATCCGGATGGATGCCAACTGGAAATTTATTAATATATTTAACAGTATGCTGGATAAAAGCGGACATCCGGCCAAAGAATATTTTGAAAATGATGGCCTTCATTTAAGCAGCATTGGTTATTCGCTTTGGAAAGAAATTGTTTCAGCAAAACTTATGGAGAACTTTCATACTGAATTAACCTAAACTACATTTAATCCAACCATCTTGCACTCATCAACATGAAACGGGAATATGTAAGCTGGTATAGCCCTGCGCTTCAGAAAGATATGGAGATACTTGTGTTTGGAAACGCAGGAGCTTCCATCCTTTTTTTCCCTCCGCGGATGGGCCGGTTCTACGATTACGAGAACTGGAAAGTAATTGATGTTTTGCGCGATAAAATTGATAAAGGTTACGTGCAAGTTTTTTGCGTTGACAGTTATGATGCACAAAGCTTTTACAACCAGCATTTACATCCCTCACAAAGAATATTGGCCCATATTAAATATGAGCACTATATTATCGGCGAGGTAATCCCCTTTATCCACCAAAAAAATCCCGGCTCATTTATAATTGCTGCCGGCTCTAGTTTAGGCGGCTATCACGCGTTAAATTTTGCTTTGAAATATCCTGCTTTGTTTAACAAGGTGGTTTCTATGAGCGGTCGGTATGATCTTACTACTCATATTGCTCATTATGATGATTTATTTAATGGCTATTGGGATGAAAACATCTACTTTAATATGCCCCTGCAATACATTAAAAATTTAACCGACTACAACACATTGAAACAGATTAGAGCGCTGGAGATTGTTTTGGTTATAGGACGTGATGATGTTTTGTATGAAAGCAACCTTTTAATGCAACAGCTTTTGCTCGAAAAAGAAGCAAAATCAACACTACATGCATGGGACAGCGAGATGCATCGTGCCAAATCATGGCGGCAAATGGTAAATGTTTATTTGTAAAAGGCACCGAAATTGTAAAGCTGCTTGTCCGGCAATTTATATACGGGTATTTAAACTCCAATTAACAATCATCATCCCCACAGACAGCGCCACAACCAAACATAAAACAACCATCACCCAAAACAATAGCTGTTTTATCGCCTGATCATTAATATGATGTTCATGAAGTACTTTCATAATGGGCCTATTTTCAATAGTTTGATATTACTATTGCATAATACGTGCCAATTATAAAATTGCTTTAAAACAGGTTCATATAATTAAATTTCCATCAACTCCCTGCCGTTTCTGAGTAAGAAATTCCGCGTTTACACCATCAACAAAAAAAGAAAATTTAAAACATCCTTATAATCAAGGATTTTGTACACTCGTATCCTGCGCCAGGGTAGCATCGTCGGGAGTTTTACCCATATCGTTATCCAATGCATACAGCGCGTCATCTTTAGCTGCTGCACCTCCGGCAATCTTTATTTTAGACAACAGATCAAGCGCCATTGTTTCCTCTTCGGTTTGTTCTTTTACAAACCATTGCATAAAATTCCATGTGGCCCAGTCTTTCTCTTCCAGGCTTAGGTTTACAATATCATATATCGATTTGGTATTTTCAACTTCAGATTGAAACACCTTCTCAAAACAATCATTAACGTTTGACGGATTGGGACCAGGATGAGGTATTTCTGCGACGGTAACAGTTGCTCCGCGTTTTAAAATATACTCCAGAAATTTCATCATATGATTTCGCTCTTCGCTGGAGTGGCGGAACATAAAATTGGCAATGCCATCGTAACCTTTGCTGCTTGCCCAGGCCGCATATGCCAGGTATATCTGGGCATTATGAGCCTCATTGGTCATTTGCTGGTTCAATGCTTTGGCCAGCGTATCAGATAAGCGGTTGGTGTCCATAAATAGTGTTTATTGCTAAACTACCAGGACACAAAAAGGTTTGAAAATTTATGAATAAGTAATATCTGCTTAACAATTACTTATAAGCAGAGATATGGGCGGTTTTTATAGAGAATACAAATGTTTTACCAACACTGATTTTCACACTTTTATCTTGCAGAATGGCTTTTATAGCCTCGTCAGATTTCAATACTTCAAAAAGATCGCGTGCTACCGCTGAGCCACCAATGTTATTTATCACCTTGCCATTTTCAATAGTTATACTAAAAATATAGCCTGATTTACCCCGGTCGCCGGCCGACTCGAAATCCTGGATATTAAGCTTAAATTGCTGTTCTTCATTTAAACTTTTCTTTAAGTGTAACCGGATAACGGGCAGGTACCTTTTCCAGGTAGTTAAATATTGTCTCTCTTCCATTTGATGCTATAAAGGTAGAATAATAAAATCATCTATTACAAAAACGTTTTTTGTTGATGGTTAATTGTTTATTAATGAACAAAATAACTTATCGTAGATTAATTTAAAGTAAATATATTCACCCATTTAATGAACTTTTAGTCGAATTATTTGTCGTGATAAGTATACTAAAACGGCGTGTTTACCCCCTTTTATTTTAGACTAAATGCGGTAAGTTAGCATAGATTAATGAGGAATATGTGCTTTAATAAATAAAAGTATAATGCACAAGCCTATCTTCTCACTTAAATCGATTTAGCAACCATAAATAATAAAGCTATGTTTAAAAACACAAAAGCATTTAGCGGTTTTTCTGCAAATGACATTCAAAAAGCAAAGGAGTTTTACAGTGATAAGCTGGAGATTGATGTTTCAGAAAATGCAATGGGGATTTTAACCCTGCATTTTAAAAGCGGGCATGAAGTTATTATTTATCCGAAGCCTAATCACGTGCCGGCTACTTTTACGGTGCTCAATTTTCCGGTTGCCGATGTGGAGCAAACGGTTGATGAACTAATTAAGCGGGGTATCACCTTTGAGCAGTATGATGAGCCAATAAAAACTAATGAAAAAGGGGTTTTAAAAGGCAATGGAAAGGGACCAGATATTGCCTGGTTTAAAGATCCGGCTGGCAATATCTTGTCAGTTCTACAGGGAGCTTAATCCTGGCTTTTAACGGGCTGACCAACAAATAGCAGCGTTTTAGTGTGCGGAATAATGATATGAAATTCGCGCATGCCGTATTCGCGGTCAAATGGTGGCTTTGTTTTTATACCGGTCAGTTTATCTTTGATTGATTCCCATAATTCGTCAAGTGCGTCCACCTCCAGGTAAAATTCCATTTCGCCAATATCGGCACCAGCGTTTAAGATATGTATGGACAGATGGTCTTTCAACAGCACCACATAGCCATCGGTATTTAACACTGGCGTAAAACTAAAAAGTTCAGTGAAAAACCTCGCTGTTTCTGCTATGTTATATGATGGAATCATCGGACTTAAATAAACTGCTTTATACATAAATAATCTCCCGGTAAGTAGTAAATTTATTTCGTTAGTATCTTTTTAACAACGTGGCATTACAGTACATTCATATCAAAATATTTACCAATCATCGCATCATAAAATTAAGCAATTTCGATATAAATGGAAGCAACTTATAACACCATTGGCAAAGGATACAATTTAACGCGTAAGGCCGATCCTTATTTGGTCAGCCGGTTGTTACATTTTTTGCAGCCGGAAACCGGCAAGCGTTATTTGGATATTGGCTGCGGTACAGGGAATTACACCATCGCTTTATCTAACCATGGTGTTAATTTCACTGGCGTTGAACCCTCCGAGATAATGCTGGAAGCAGCCCAAGGCCGCAACAAGAACGTTAATTGGTTGCCAGGCACAGCAGAGCAAATTCCCGCGGATGACAATAGTTTTGCCGGTGTAATGGCTACTTTAACTATTCATCACTGGAAAAATATCGGCCTCGCCTTCAAAGAAATTTACCGGGTAACTGAAGCGAACGGAAAGTTTGTGTTGTTTACAGCCGCCCCCAAACAAATGCAGGGATACTGGTTAAACCATTATTTCCCCAATATGCTGCAATCATCCATCAATCAAATGCCCGGAGTGGTCGCCATTGAAACAGGGCTAAGGGATGCTGGCTTTAAGAATATAACTACAGAAAAGTATTTTATAAAAGATGATCTGCAAGATCATTTTCTATACGCTGGCAAGCTTAACCCTATGCTATATTTAAATGAGCAAATAAGAACAGGCATTTCATCATTTGCTGCCTTAGCTAACGGCAAAGAAGTTGCTGATGGCCTTTCAAAATTACAAGCCGACATAAACAGTGGAAAATTTGAAAGTATAAAAGCTAAATATGAAAATGACTTGGGGGATTATCTTTTTATTGCCGCCGAAAAGTCGATCGGCTAAATTATAAGTTAGCCATTTTTAAAATCTCCTTCACCCGTTCAATACCGGTTACATCAATGCTGTATTCATCGGCATAATCGCTGCCCATCATAATATGGTCGTTTCTATAAGCCATTTTGCTGGGCACCCGTATCCTGGCCGAGCTGTGTACTTCATCAACTTTTGTAAAATTGACCAAATCGTGTACGTTTTTTTCAGAAACACCGCTTCCGGGCATAATCTTTATACGGCCGGCTGCTTTTTCAACCAGGTGTGCTATGGTGTTGGCACCTTCCATAGCCATACTCTTACCACCTGAAGTAAGGATACGCTCGCAGCCTAATTCAATAACATCCTCCATCGCCTGGTACATATCTGCACAAACATCAAACGCCCGGTGAAACGTTACGCCTAGTCCCGCCTTTTTTGCGAGGCTCACCAATTTGGCACAGCGCGGTTTATCAACGGAGCCATCGGCATTTAAAACACCAATAACAATACCATCGCAGCCAGCTTCAATACAGTATTGCACATCGGCAAGCATTACTTCAAATTCCAGATCGCTGTATAAAAAATCTCCGCCACGGGGCCTTATCAACACATATAATTTAATATGAAGCAGTTTTCGGGCCAATGCTATTTCGCCATATGATGGCGTGGTGCCTCCTTCGTATAAATTTTCACAAAGTTCAACCCGCACAGCGCCGCCGTCCTGGGCAGCCAGGGCCGAGGTTACCGAACTGGCACAAACTTCAAGAGATACCTGTGGCTTCATATTGTTGATAATGATTGATGGTTGTAACAATATTATTTGACAGCTGTTTTATACTTATCAAATATAAATTATCAATCTTAATAAAAACTTTTTCCGGGTATAAGCAGATCCTGTTGCTGAGCATTACATACCGCAAACGAAAATCCTTTTTGTATCGCGTAAGCGCCATATTCACCTTTTTTATTGATGGCTAAAAAGCCAACCTGTATCTCTTTTGCGGTATCGGGTTTCTTTTTGATAATGCGTCTTACCGCTTCTTTGCAGGCATCTTCGGGAGCGTAGCCCTGGCGCATCAATTCAACTACCAAAAAACTACCTACATTACGGATAACTTCCTCGCCGACACCTGTAGAGGTTGCTCCGCCAACTTCGTTATCTACATATAAACCTGCACCTATAATTGGGCTATCGCCTACGCGGCCGTGCATTTTAAAAGCCATTCCGCTGGTAGTGCATGCACCTGAAATATTTCCTTTCGCATCCAGCGCCAGCATACCTATAGTATCATGATTATATTGATTGCCGGGGGCATGCTGTTTATTTTCGATATTCATCACCGGCGAATATTTGGCTGTTTTAAGCCATTCCTTCCAGGCCGCTTCAGATTCCGGCGTAAGCAATTTTTCTCTTTTAAAACCTTGCTCAACTGCAAATTGACTTGCACCATCGCCCACCAGCATTACGTGCGGGGTTTTCTCCATTACCAAACGGGCTACAGAAATGGGGTGTGCTATATCTTCCATAGCTGCTACTGATCCGCAGTTACCAAATTCATCCATAATGCAAGCATCCAGCGTAACGTGCCCGTCGCGGTCAGGATAGCCTGCACGGCCTACCGTGTGGTTCTTCATATCTGCTTCAGGTATTTTTACGCCGGCTTCAACAGCATCCAATGCCCTGCCACCTGTCGATAGTGTTTTCCATGCTTCTTTGTTGGCTGCAATGCCAAAATCCCAGGTTGAAATAACGATTGGAAAACCATCAGCCTGCCCTAAAAAAGAAGCCTTTGCAATTGCTGACGACGATAGCGCTGCCAGTGATGCACCAGCTGCAGAAATTTTGATAAACTTACGGCGATTATACATCCTGCTAATATAGAAATTAGCTTTACAAAGTTGACTTTTTGTATCTTTATTAATACATTTTTTTAAGCGCAGTTTTCCGAAGGTTACTCAAAATCACCCTGGCAGTTGTTGCAGTGCCAGTTATTTTGTGTATGCAGTGGATTAACCAAGTTAACAATAGAGTTTAAAAAATCTGACCATTGCTCTTTGCTTTCGCCCGGCACTATCTGGCTTACATTGTTTGAGGCGCAATAAGGGCAAACCACATAGGTATTGCTTTCATTGTCAATTTCAAAATGATCCTGCTCATGCAAATCGCCTTCTGAGGCAAGGATATCCTTACATTTTTGCAGATCGCGCTCAAAAATTTTAAGTTTAACGCCACCTACAGCCGTGTTATAAAGCGGGTTGGCGCCAATAATATTTTCATCGGCCAAAAAGCACGGAATACCGTTTGCTTCCAGCCGCGTACGGACAATATGAGCCAACATGGGATCATAGTAAGATTCGAATGTGATGATATTATCCTCGGTGTTCATTAACAGCAAATTAAAAAAAATTAAACAAAAAAACCTCTTTTTTCTGTAATTTGCTTGCTATGAACCGTATTGACAGAGTTTCGGCCATATTGATCCAATTACAATCGCGCAGGGTAGTTAAGGCAAGCGATATTGCCGAGCGCTTTAATATAAGTTTGCGCACCGTTTACCGCGATGTAAAAACATTGGAAGAAGCCGGCATTCCAATTATTGGCGAAGCCGGTGTTGGCTACTCTATCATGGATGGTTACCGGCTGCCCCCGGTAATGTTTACCCGCGAAGAAGCAACGGCTTTTTTAACTGCCGAAAAATTTGTTGAACAATGGACCGATACAGCAACCATGGAGCATCATAAATCGGCGATGTATAAGATCAGGGCAATATTAAAAACAGCCGAAAAGAATTTGCTGGAAGAGATTGACAGTAAAATTGAAGTATTAAAAAGCCATAGCCAACTTAATGTTGACAATAAGGATCACATTCAAACGCTGCTGAATGGTATTGCCCACAGAAATGTAATTACACTCGATTACTTTGCTCACCATAGCCAGGAACATACCACCAGAGATATTGAGCCGGTGGGCATATTTTTTAAAGAAGGCTACTGGCACCTGATAGCATTTTGCCGCATGCGTGATGCTTATCGTGATTTTAGGGTAGACAGGATAAATTGCATTAAAATTACTGAAAGAGTTTTCGACAATAAACACCCCACATTAAAGGCCTATATCGATCAAACTGCTAAAGAACAGGAACTGGATATGGTGGTAATAAGGGTAGAAAAATCCATTTGTAACCGACTGGAACAGCAAAAATATTATAGCGGATTTATATCCGAAAAAGCTGTGGGCAACCAGGTTGAGATGACATTTTTAACCATGTCATTAGATGCATTTGCCCGCTGGTTTATGATGTTTGGCGATAAAGCCGAAATTATTAGCCCCGATAGTTTAAAAGAACGGGTGTGGAATTTAGTTTCGGCAATAACTCAAAAAAATCTTCAGTTCACTAATTCCTACTGACATAGGGTTGTCAATAACCGGTTGTTAATTTGTGTAAACAATTAACAACATGAAATACTGGATAGTAGTAGTATCAAAAGATCATATAGCCCGCGGTGTTGCCGGAGGCTTTATGCAGGCAAACCATGGTAAACAAGGTCCGCTAAAGCGTATGGCTGCAAATGACGGGGTTATTTGTTATTCGCCCAAGCAAAATTATAGTGGCAACGTACCCTGCCAGGCTTTTACCGCAATAGGCCGGGTGGCTGATGAGAAAACATATCAGCATAAAATGACCGAAGATTTTATTCCTTACAGAAGAAACATTCAATACCACGAATGTAACGAAGCTTCTATTTTACCGTTGGTTGATCAGCTGGACTTTATTAAAAATAAAAGTTCTTGGGGCTACCCGTTCAGGTTCGGTTTTTTTGAGATCCCTGAACAGGATTTTAATCTTATTCAATCAAAAATGATCAGCTAAAGGTTTTTGTTTAATCAATTCTATTACATCAACTAAATAATCTAACCATATTATGGAAACACTAACTTTAAAAACAACCGTAACTTTTGATGAACCAATAGCTAAAGTTTGGCACGGATTAACCGACCCTACTTTGGTAAAACAATACTTTTTTGGAACCGATTTAAAATCAGATTTTAAAAAAGGAAGTCGCATAACCTTTAGCGGCGAATGGGAAGGGGTAACTTATGTAGATGGCGGTACTATACTGGAAATAGATACGCCCCGATTGTTAAAGTATAACTATTGGAGCAGCATGATGGGCACCGAAGATAAACCCGAAAATTATTACGATATCACCTACGCGCTTACCGAATTGAACGATGTTACTACTTTAACTATAACCCAGGACAAAGTGAAAGATCAGCAGGCACTGGATCACTCAGAGCAAAACTGGCACACAATTTTTGATGGACTAAAAGAATTACTTAAAACCAATTAGTTATGATTGCTAAAATTGAAATTACCAACTTAAGTGGTTTTAACGTGGTTGGTATAGCTATACGCACCACCAATCAAAACGGCCAATCGCAAAGGGATATCGGCGCCCTTTGGACAAAGTTTATGGACGATGACGTGATGAGCCAAATTGCCAACCGTCTTTAAGATGATATTTACAGCGTTTATACCGATTATGAAACTGATCATACGGGCTTTTATACCGCAGTATTAGGCTGTAGGGTAATTGCGCTTGACTATGTACCGGAAGGCTTTACTACCGTTAATATAGCAGCCGGCTCTTACAATGCCTATCACCTGGAAGGCAGCTTCCCTGATAATGTAGGCGAAGCGTGGCAGGAAATATGGCAAAATGCACACGGCCGTAAATACACTGCAGATTTTGATCTGTATAATACTGATGATGCAGAAAGCTTTCAGGAAACCAAAGCTAAAATTTACCTGGCCGTAAACTGATAATGTTCGCGGTGTTCATTTTTGAACGCGTGAACGCAATGAACACCGTGAACATTTTAACTAATTGATTATCAGCAACACAATTTATCTATTAAAGGCTAATCGTTTTCCTGATGTCCCTTCAATCAGAGTTCCGTCATTCCATACAATATTGCCCGAAACAATAGTACAGGCAATTTTTGATTGAAAAGTGGTGCCTTCAAAAGGGCTCCATTTGCATTTGTACAAAATATTATCGGTATTAACCTGCCATGGTGAGTTCAAATCAAGCAAAACCAAATCGGCCCAATAACCTTCGCGGATAAAGCCGCGCTTTTCTATCTGAAAACAGGTAGCCACATTATGCGCCATTTTTTCGGCAATTTGCTCCAGGCTTATTTTCCCCTGATGGTGTAGTTCCAATACCGCCGGCAATGCATGCTGCACCAACGGACCGCCGGATGGCGCTTTCAGATAGGATTGCTCCTTTTCTTCGATAGTATGCGGGGCATGATCGGTAGCAATAACATCAATCCGCCCTTCTAAAACAGCTTTTAATATGCCGTCTCTGTCGTGCTCTGTTTTTACCGCAGGATTCCATTTTATCAGGTTGCCCTTGGTTTCGTAATCCTTGTCAGTAAACCAAAGGTGGTGAACGCAAGCTTCGGCTGTAATTTTTTTATCTTTTAGGGGGATGGTATTATCAAACAGGTGAGTTTCTTTTTCGGTGGAGATATGCAGAATATGCAGCCTGGTACCATGTTTTTTGGCCAACTCAACTGCCATAGATGATGACAGGTAGCAAGCTTCTTCGCTCCTGATTATCGGGTGCATGGTTACCGGGATATCTTCTCCGTATAATTGCTTGTAATGCTCCAGATTTTTCCTGATGGTAGCCTCGTCCTCACAATGCGTAGCCACCAGCATGGGCGAATGCGCAAAGATATTTTCGAGGGTGTTGGGATTATCCACCAGCATGTTGCCGGTTGATGAACCCATAAATACTTTAACACCGCAAACGTTTTTGATGTCGGTTTTTAAAACTTCATCGAGGTTATCGTTAGATGCACCCATGAAAAAAGAATAGTTCGCCAGCGAGGTTTGTGCCCCTATCTGGTATTTGTCTTCCAGCAGTTGTTGCGTTAGCGTATTAGGCACAGTGTTGGGCATCTCCATAAAAGAAGTAATACCACCAGCCACCGCCGCCCTTGATTCGGTATAAATATTAGCCTTGTGGGTTAAGCCCGGTTCGCGAAAATGAACCTGATCGTCAATACAACCCGGCAAAAGATATAAACCTTCTGCATTGATCTCTTTATCGGCCTTTACATCAATATTTTTATCAATGCGCTCAATAAAGCCATTTTTCACTAATACATCGGCAACAAACTGCTTGCTTTCGTTTACAACGGTAGCGGATTTTATCAGTATAGTACTCATGCTGCAAAGATAGCTTTATAGCGCGAAAAAGCGTGGCTTCATACATAGCAATGAGTTTACGAAATAATAAATATAAACGTCATGCTGAGTTTTAAAATCCGGAGACTATGAAGGTGAAATGACAAAAATGCGCCCTAGGTGCAAAATATTGGTAGAAATATTGTTATAGCCGATTTTAGCGTGCTGTAGGTACGCCACCTTGCCGCCGTATAGGTTTCGTACCGATGGCACGAAATAATTGTTGTTTTTTTTCCTACCGATATTTGACCCCGATGGGGTCTTTCTATCCAATGATGTCATGCTGGAACTTATTACCCTCACTCCCTACGCTTTCTTTTTCCTTTTGCATGATGATGTTCTTTTGAAATGGAACCAGGCGAATGATGATGCCCACCCCGCTTATGCCCATGTTTACCACGCCGCTCTTTTAAATGCGGCATAACGATATGCGGTGCAAAGTCAATCGCTTCGGGATGTGCCGGTGGATTAAATGGGTTATAATAATAAATACCAGCCTTATCGTATAAAATAAAATTCGTTTTTAACCTGTCATTAAAGGACGTTTCATTTTTTGATAAAGAGTCTGTCCAGGCTGCTTCGGCCAGGGCTGCTATGCGAGGAAATATCATAAAGTCGAGTCGTTTCGCAGAGCCTACGGTTTCTGTCCATAAATTAGCCTGAATACCCAGTATTTGACTTGATTTTACTATTTCCGGGGGCATTTGTTTATCGGGGAAATTATAAACCTCGCTTTCACTGTTGAAGCTGCCATTCCACTTTCTGCCAGAGAGATGCTCCTTATCCTGCATAAAATCAAAATATAAAGGCAATCTCGGACAAAGCACTACCTGATATTTTTTTTGAAGCGCCAGTTGTAAGCTTCCCGGTATATTTTGTCGCCACCAAAAAACAATAGTTTTGCCTGCCGGTAAATCCGTATCTGCAGCCTCATCCCAGCACAATACTTTGTCATTCAGCTTAAAAACGGTATCGGCCATTCTTTTAAAAAAGTAATGCTCCAGGTCGTTCAGCGAGGTAAAGTTATTTTTGGTGAGCATTTCGGTAATAGCTGGTCTACCTGCCCAGGCCTGTATGCCGTACGATACTTCATCGCCACCCAAATGAATCAAATTTCCCGGAAAAAGTCCGTCTACTTCTTTTAACACATTGGCTAAAAAGGCGTAAACGTTTTCATTTGCCGGATCGAAAGTAAAGTTGGGATATTTGGGTGTAATACCACCACTAAATTCGGGATAAGCTCTGTTTGCTGCTGTGGCATGGCCCGGCATATCAATTTCGGGCACTATGGTTATAAAGCGTTCGGAGGCATATACCACAATTTCCTTAATATCATCTTGTGTATAATACTGCGCATCCGCCAGGCTGTCGGTATGATTTCCGCATCCACCTACAGCTGTCAGTTGAGGATATTTTTTTATTTCGATGCGCCAGCCAGCGCCATCTGTTAAGTGCCAGTGCAGCTTATTCAATTTGTAAAAAGCCATCCAGTCTAGCAATTGCTTAACCTTCTCTTTTCCAAAAAAGTGCCTGGATTCGTCGAGCATCAGTCCGCGCCATTGATACCGCGGAGCGTCTATTATTTCGCAGCTTTGCAATACGAGGTCGTTGCCTGCGGGTTGTTGTTTAATGAGTTGCAGTAACGAAACAATACCATAAAATATACCCTGGTTATCGGTTGCTTTTATGGTGACGTGCTGCGGTTCTATTTTTAAAGAGTAAGCCCCAGGAATACCATCCCCGCTAACTAGCTGCAAATCAATCAAAGCCTTTACCTCGTTAGGATCAACGGCCACTAAAAGGCTGTCGGCCTTTTGCAATTCCGTTTGCAGGTAATGGGCCTGTGGCAACAGCATATCGCTGTTCATCCCAATAATGGTGTTGCCATTAAGATGAAACGTTCCTTCAGTAAGCTTGAATAAGTTGGGAAGGGGAATAATATTTACGGATTGTGCGGATAGCAGATGCGGATAGCAAACCAACATCAGGCAAACAATTTTTACCGACCTATACGTTTTTTTTGAGACAAACCGTCGCGCAATAATTCTGCTTAATGAAAAGCAAAAACAGGCAAAGCGGTTTGCTGAATTTGTGTACTTAGTATTCAATCAATTAGGGCAATTCGTTTAAACTTCAATCTCCGAAAAATAGCAAAAATCTATTGAATTTGTATCATTTGGCGAAATTTCATTTATAATGATGGATTAAACCCATCGTTACAGAAAAGATCATTTCCCAAACGGCGGCAGGCCGATCAATTGACGATATACCGGTAAATCCATACGTTCATGGGTTGGTACATGGAAGTTTTTGCAATAGTAAACCTGCAAAGTGTACTCCACACCATTACGGATAATCGGAATATCGGCCAATTGCTTTACATCGTCAAAAAATGGTTTAACATCGGCATCCACATATGGCTTGTGTTTATCGCCAACTATAATACAATCCTCGCCTATCAATTTTTTAGGATCAACCAAGAATGCCAGGTTACGTGGATCAGCGTTAAATACTACGATGTCTTTTTTACCTTTTAGCGCCCAGTCTAGTTTACCGGTAAGCCACCAGCGTGTGCTGCCGGTAAAAATATGCGGGTTATTGAGCCAGCCTTCTTTTTCAAAACGGGTTTGGATATCATTATAGTCAATACCCTGTATGGTAGGATCTAAATTATCACCATGAAAGTAATGAACCACTGCTTTCGGTCCGTAAGCACTCCAGAAGCCGGTAACCATATGAAGTGTTAAAACGGTTATAGTAAGAACGGTAAAAACAACAGAGAAATTAATCCAACGGCGGGTAAGTTTTTTGTTTGGCGATTCACTGTTCAAGCTTCTGTCGACAGCAAAACCTAAAGCTATAAACAGCATCATATAACCTGGCGCCTGCCAGTGAAAATGGTATTGTAAATCGGCCCATAGGGTAACTACGGTAAAAAATACGATAGGCAAAATAGCCATCCAGAATATAAAGCTGTATGCCAGCAATTGCTTACGTAATTTATACGATATAAATAGTTGCCTGATAGTTGGGAACCAGATCCATGGCAATAAATAAGCCGCCTGCCCGCCGATGCTGCGTAAAAACCAATCAATATGTAAATGGAATTTTTCGCCCACTCCTGCCCTCGATCCCTGGAAAACAAAAGATACCCAGTTGTTATTATAATTCCACCACAATATTGGCGAAGCCATTATAATAGTAATCAAGATAGCGATATACGGCCCCGGATGGCGCAGCCAGTGACGTTGGTTTTTATTGGTGGCGATAAACATAAACACGCCGGCAAATAAAAACAGCACGTGGTATTTACTTAAAGTAGCCAAGCCCATGCTTATGCCCACTGCCAGCCACAGCAGCCATGTACGGCGACTATTACGGGTAAGCTCAGAATGCTCGGCACCGGGGCCAACCATCAGTTCCACAATAAAATAAGTAGCTATCAACCAAAAGAACATCAACGGCGCATCGGGCTGGTACCAGCAGGCAACCGCAACAGTAAATACGGCGCTCAGGTTCATAATAACTGCAGCCCAGAAACCAGCTTTGGCGTTAAATAGCTTCTTAGTAACTATAAAAAGCATCCAGGTGGTACCTGCAAATAACAATACGGATGGAAAACGGATGCCGAAGTTTGTAAGGCCGAAGATCTTTATGCTGATGGCACCCAACCAAAAAAACAATGGCGGCTGATCAAAGTAACTGAGATCGAGATGAAGTGCCCCTCTGAAATAATAAGACTCACCGTTACCAAGGCCTGTATAAGCGGCAATGAAACAGCGCAGTACAAAAGTTATAAAAATCATTACAGCTACGTACGATGCTGCATTCTTTTCGGTTAGTTTCTTCATCGGGGTAAAATAAGCACAGTTTGCAAGTGGGCAAATCTCTAAAAAAAATACGAAATATCAGGCTTTTTTATCTTATCAGAATTGTTTAACCCGAAATCCATTTGCCTATAAAGGGTATTTTATTAATAATCCAAACCATCAGCAGCGTTACAAGGAAACAAATAAGAGCAGTTAAGGGAATGCTTATAATTGGCGTACACAATTTAAAACTGATACCAAAAGGATCATCCAGGAAATACAAAATGAGTGCATGACCCAAATAGATACCATAATTGTACTTTCCAGCAAAATCGCGCGTCCTAATAATAACAGATGGTACTTTAGGAATAGAAAGTTTAACAACTATAAATATACTTGCCGAAAGCGTTAGCACAAAGGGATTAACCGGCTCATAAAACATGGTACCGGGATATTGGGGATACCTGATAATCCACCACGATCCAACAGTAATAACAGCTACGCTGACAATAAAAAGTAAAATCATCCATAAACGGAGACGTGGGACATTAAACTCCTTAAATGCCAAATAATGCCCCAGTACCAGGTAACCGGCATAGCCGGCAAAGTAATGCATATCAACTGATGGATTAAAACGATTTAAATAGGGCTGTGTAATGGTCATTACGGCAAACCAAACCAATAAAAAATAAAGTATTTCTTTTTCAGAAGCATTGCGCACAAATTTGCCTATAACCGGAATAAAAAAATACAAGCCGATAAGCATATACACATACCATAAATGATAAGACGTTCCGATTTTGAGCAAATGCAAAACCTGTTTAACATCAAACCAGATATCGGGACCAAAAGTAATTTCTTCAATATACCACGAGTACCATATGTAAACCAGGCTCCAAAACAGGAATGGTATCACCACTCTTGTTAAACGTTTTTTTAAGAAATCGCCTATTTCATATTCCCTACCCAACAATAAGGCTCCTGTTATCATCACAAAAACCGGCACGGCAAAACGTACCAAAGCATTTAAAAAATCGGCTTCCCACCAATCAGCAGCGGGCACTTTTCCATAGGCCATTAACAAGGGCGAAGTGCTATGCAAAATAATAACAGCATACAGGGCTATAAGCCGGAGGTTACTGATCCAATCGATATTTTGAGGTTTGGCGGTGGGCATACTTAATGATAGGTTTCTTTTACATATTATCTAATCATTGAGAAGAACATGCAATTTATCTTGGAATTTTATTTATAAATCTCCTAAAAAAATCACTTGTATTTGACTGTCCTTTGTAGAGATTGCTTTCCCGAAACAAGTTCGGGAAAGGCTGTTCCTCGCAATGACGCTTTTTTACTTTAAATTGGCGTAGTAACCCTCCAGTTCCTTTAATCGTTTTATCTGACCTGGCCTGGGGTTTATGAATATCCTGACTCTCCTTATGGTATTGTAGGCACCTTCGTAGGTCATTCCTTTTTTTATAAGATAGGCCATTGCCATTGTTGGCCCACGGCCTAATCCCTGCCGGCAATGAACGTATACTATACCTCCGTTTTTTATCTCTTCATCTATAAAATCGGCACCTTTCGTTAAAACATCAATGGGCGGTGGTGTATTGTCAACAGTGGGCAGGTGCAGGTATTTGATACCTTCGTAAACAGCTTCCGAATAGGTATTGTGCATGCGCATATTTACAATGGCAGTTACGCCAAGTGCTTTTAGCTTTTGTAAACCCACTAAATTATATTGACTACCTAAAAACAGGTGTGCAGAAATCTGGCTCCTGCTTAAGCGGGGCAGTCCGGTAATTACACGGTGAATATTATCATAAATGTAATCTAACACCAGACCAGCGCCTATAATGGTACTCTTTACTTTTTTAAACATTCTGTAATCAGGGGCAGAATTGATCAAATAAAGGAATTTTAATCTGATTTATTTGCCTGTGTAATATAGTCCATCGCCTGCATAAAAGTGGTTATCCAGATATCTTTTTTATTTTTTTTGAGATAGGCCAGCAACTCCCTGTGTGCCTGTGCCGATGTGGTAATATAATCGCCGCCTATACCGTGAAACATGATAATTCCCATACCGCCGCGGGCCTGCACCTTTTGTACAAATGCAATGAGCTCGGCACCTGTACTTTTGCCATTTAAACCGTACGATGGTACACGAAGGGGGTCAAGTTTTTTAAAGTCAGTGATAACGGCTTCCGTATCGCCACCGATGCGTGCGTATTTAATCAGGCCCGATTTGCGGAGTGGTTCTACATAATCTTTTCCGCCAACAGATGTTTCAGTACAGGGATAAGCATAGGTTCTGTTCTTTTTACCATCGATGGCATAAAGCAGATTATTCATTGAATTAATCTCTCTGATGATAGAAAAAACGGTGTATGTTTCTGAAGCAACAGGGTTATCATTCACACTTGAACAAGGATGATAAAGGGTATGATTAGCCAATTCGTAACCTTTTTTCTCGATTTTACGCCATTTAACAATGGTTTGATCGGTAAGATCGCCAATCAAAAAGAAGGTTGCCGGCAAATGGGCCGAGTCCAATTGCGGTATGGCTGTATTTAATTGCGAATTTAATCCATCATCATAAGTTAAAACAATTACTGCTTTCTTATGATTGGGCCAGGTCATTTTTTGCTGGGCCTGTGCAACAAAACTTAATAATAAAAAAGGAAGCAGTAGTTTCAACATCCGGCTGGGAGAATTTGGCGTTAAAACACAAGAATAGCAAAAAATGAAATTAAATCATCAAGCAATTTTGCTAATTATTAAATTATTACGCCTAACAGGTTGAATATTTTACCATTTATTTACCCACAACATCAATCAGCCATTGCCTTGCCAAAGCCCACTGTATCGCGATACAACTGTGGCGACACGCTGGCATTCGTTTTAAAAAAGCGACTAAAATAATATTCGTCAGCGTAGCCCAATTCAAAAGCTATTTCTTTTACAGGTTTATTGGTTAAATACAGTTCGAGTTTAGCTTCAATAACAATACGCTCGGCTATCATATCTGTAAGCGTTTTTTGGAAGTAGGCTTTGGTTAACCGTCCCAATGCTTTTGCAGATATATTCAGCATATCAGCATATTCGCTGGCAGAATGTTTCTTTTTGAAATGCTCTTCAATAGCATCTTTTAAATTTTGAAGTATAAAAGGTTCTTTTACATCAGCCTGCTTTTCTTCCGGACGCTGCTCGGTTTTTAACCGGGCGGCTGTAATTAAAAAAATCTTTAAGTACGATACCATCAACTCGTATTGCGCCAGCGCTGTATTTTGCATTTCAGCTTTTAGCTGCGCCATCAGCATATTAAAGGTAGCCGCCGAGTTTTCATCCACCGCAATCATTGGCGGCTCATAAATATTGTTAAATAAAATACCGTTACATGCTACTTCTTTGTGGTGTTTATAGATACAAAAAAAATCGGGGTGAAAGTTCAAAACAATCCCCTCTATCCTACCCTCGCCGGTTATCATAAATGGTTGATAAAGCGAAAAAGTAAACATCGTATTTGCACTAAAAGTGTACTCAGAGAATTGAGTCTTCAATTTTCCGGTGCCAGCCGTTACCCAAACTACCGTATAGTAATTGTACCGTTGAATTTGGTTAAAACTACTATCATCCTCGAACGAGAACAACTGAAAAGCCAGGTTCTCGTTTTGTGGATTTATTAACGTAAATACTGTTTGGGCGTTAAGCATGTGGTAATTGGTTGCTGTTTTATAGTTGGGATGATGTTTTTGGCCTCACCTAAATCCTCTCCAAAGGGTAGGACTTTAACTTCGCGCTTTTTTTGAACCCTCTCCCCCGGAGAGGGTTGGGTGAGGCTTATATTAATTTACGATCACTTTCCTCAATAGCCATGTCATTTATGCTGGCAAATCTTTTTTGCATGTAGCCATTCTCGTCAAACTCCCACAACTCGTTACCATAGCCACGAAACCATTGTCCGCTGGCATCGCGCCATTCATATTCAAAACGTACGGCCATTCTGTTTTCGCGGAAGCCCCATAACTCCTTTTTCAATTTATAATCAAGTTCTTTGGCCCATTTGCGGGTTAAAAACTGTTTAACTTCCTCGCGTCCGTTTATAAATTCGGTGCGATTGCGCCATTCGGTATCAATGGTATAGGCCAAGCAAACTTTTTCAGGATCTTTTGTATTCCAGGCATCCTCGGCAGCCTGAACTTTTTGAAGCGCGGTTTCCATATTAAACGGAGGCAGCGGATATCTTTTATTTTCCATAATGCGGTGGTTTATGTTGTTAAAATTACTCATTACAGTAAAAGCTAAAGCATATTCTTTAACTTTTACTGTATAATGATATCAAATTATAAGACTGCAACAATTAAACTGCTGCCACTGCGTGAACTTCAGGGAAATCAATAACTGTTTTTGCTGTGTTATTGAAATAGTTAGTTAAAATATTAAGGGCAACATGACCAACAACTTCGCCAATTTCGCCTTCAGATAACCCTGCTGCTTTGGCGGCAGCAACATCTTCATCGTTTACCAATCCTTTTTTGTTTACCAGGATATTTGCAAATTTAAGGGCTGCATCAGTTTTAATGTCAGCTGCGTTGGCGTTGCGGGCATTATTTAAAGTATTGATATCGATGTGTACCAATTTCTCGCCGATAAATGAGTGGGCAGATAAACAGTAATCGCAGGCGTTGTTTTCGGCAACGGCTAATGCTAATAATTCGCCGGTTTTAGCGCCTAAAGTACCGTGAGATAAAGCTCCGCTTAGGTTAAGATAGCCTTCCAGTAAAGCCGGTGAGCTGCCCATGGTACGCATCATGTTAGGTACCATGCCCAATTTGCCTTGTATCGCGTTAAACAAGTCTTTTGATTTGCCAGTAGTTTCTTCGGGATTTAATGCTGTTAAACGTGTCATTTTTTTTAAGTTTTGATTGTCTGTATTGACAATACAAATGTGCATCATTGCTAATCCCTGCAAAATGGAGTAATGCCGCCTCTTGATGGACAATTTTCCCTAAGCAAATATTTTAATCCTTTATAAATTTCTGATATCTGCTTATAGCAGCATCAACAGCAGCGGTTTGAACTTTATTAAGTTTTCCAAAAAGGTTTAGGGTGATATCGGCCCCATGTTTGTTGATTGTCCGTTTCCAGGTACCTACTACCTGGTTATTTACAACAATAGAAGGGTCGAAAATAACGTATCTGGCCTGGGTTAAATATTCCGGCTTAACGGTAGCAGTGCGGTCTTTGTACGAAACAGCATACTCATCATATGCGGGCAGCAGGTGAGCAAATGGAGTTTTTATGTCGATATCCTCCAAGTCGGCATTCATCCAATATTCTTTACCTTCAATTTTCAGGCTTATCAAATCAGATTTAATAAGGTCGAGTCCTGCTTTGGCATCTGTTGTGGTTAAACCGCTCCACCAGGCAAAATCGGACAAAGTAGCGGGAGCTCTGCTGGCAAAATAACGCATAGCCAACTCAACTAACGCTTCCTCTTTTGGTTTGGGTGGCGCGGGGGGTACCCTATCATCAAATAAGGCATAGCTAAATTGTTTACCCTGCCTGCCGCCACTGCAAATTACCTGTTCAAGCTCAGCCCATAGTAGCAGGTAAATAAACCTAAGATCATCAGTTGCAATGCCGGCTTGTTGCAATGCCGTCATTACTTCGGTTCTGCTAAGCTGCTTATCGCCTTCTAATATCCTGGCGAGCGTATCATTGCTCTTTTTCAAAATAGTGGCATCCAGTTCAAGCTTTTTGTACCAGGGTGCCGCGGCAGCTTTAATCCGCAAAGCGGTGAGATCAAGCATCCATCGCAAATCATCAGACGATACAAAATGCCAGGTAGGGCGCAATACATGGGTACGAATAATGCTGCCATCGGCCATAGCCCTGTCAATTGCAGCATCTTTAGCATCCTGCATCCGGAGGCCAACTGCCCATTTGGCACCGGCATAATCCTGTGCCTGTATGGCGCCTATATATTTCACCACATCTGCCGCTTGTTTAAATGCAGTGTGAGCAATATGTTGATTATAAATTCGAAGTTGGGCAATATCCTTGTTTGTTACTGGTAGCATACAATTTAAATTTCACCCGCAAATTAATAACCGGTGGTGACAACAGCCTGTCAGCAGCTATTTTAAGCAATCCGGTAACATATAAATATATAACTTTGGTTAATAACCAATTCAAACCACATGGCACAAAAAGTAATTACAGTAAACATCAATGTTTACGAACAGGCTACAACCAACCGCCACTCGGCTTATGAAATAGCCTATGTAAATAAATACCTGGATGAAGGCTGGGCAATAAAAGATATTATACACAGCCCCAATGCAGCGGCAAACTGGGTCAATATTACCTTTGTGCTGGAGAAATAGTATTCGCATAAAATCCTATTGTAACAATCATGTAATCAAATCAATCCGGCTAATTTCATGCCTGTATAATTCTGTATCTTCAATTTGTAAACCTTCTTATAAACCTTTTATTTGAATTAAACTTATGAAACTACGTTTATTATTTATGGCGATGCTTTTGTCGGGCGCTACTTTTGCGCAGGATATCCCGGCCCGGTGGGATGAACTGGTAGCCAGCGATTTCCCAAAAGCTTTAGAAAAATCATCAAAAACCTGTATCCTGCCAATAGGCATATTGGAGAAACACGGACCACACTCGCCTATTGGTACCGATTTGATCCATGTGCGCGAATGGGCGGCAAGGGCCGTAAAATCCGAATACGCCGTTGTTTTCCCCGATTATTTTTACGGGCAGATTAACGAAGCCCGTCAGCAACCTGGCACATTTGCCCTGCCGAGTAAAGTAATTTATGAACTATTGGAAGCTACCTGTGATGAAATTGCACGTAACGGATTTGACAAGATCATTATTTTAAACGGTCATGGCGGCAACCCAGAGTTTTTGGAGTTCTTTATGCAATCGTTGTTAAACAAACGGCATAACTATGCGGTTTACCTGTATCGCCCGGAAAATGATGCGGATTATGTTACAGAATACAAAAAGTTGCATAAATCGCCAATCTCGGGTGATATGCATGCCGGTGAATCGGAAACAGCAACCTTGCTATATTACCGCCCCGATTTAATGCGGATGGACAGGGCCTCGAATGAAAGTGGCGCCGATCAAAAACGATTAAGCCTACCTAATTTGTATACCCCTATCTGGTGGTACTCCTCATTCCCTAATCATTATGCCGGTGAAGGTGATAAAGCAACTTCTGATTTCGGCAAGTTTATTACCGATCATGAAATTGCAGCGTTTATAAAAGCTTTAAAGGCCGTAAAAGCTGATACCGCAACCATAAAACTTCAAAACGAGTTTTATGACCGGGTTGATAAATTAAACAAATAGGCTAATATTTAGCATTGCACCAATTGTAGTGTGTAAACTGGCAAAGGAAAAAAGAAACTCCGGCTTTTATCAGCATCATTGCTGGCAAAACCCGGAGTTTTGTTATCTATTGGGGTTTTAAGATTTTGGGCGGATAACCGCAAAATGCTTCGTATCGTCATGACTTGTGTCTTTGATGTCTTTCTTTAAATTGTTTTTATCAGCAAGCAAATTGTTTTCGGCAAGCTTTAAAGCAGTACTATCGCCGGCACTTAATGCTTTTTGTTTAGCCAGCTTATCGGCTTTTACAGTTTTAATATCGGCCATAATCATTTTGTTATCAGCCTTCTTTATTTGCTTACGTGCCAGCATCAACGGACGGCGTACACCTTCATTTTTTAACTGGGCGGCCATTGCTTTCATATTCTTTTTATCCGCATCGGCTATTGCATAATCAGCTTTTGAAGTTTTAAAATCCCCTTTTACCATTGCCCGTTTAGCAGCAGCTTTTTCCCTGTTATAATTACGGACGCAACTATCCAGCTCTTTCATTTTAGTATTTTCTTCGGGAGTAAGTTTCGCATTATCACCCTGTTTGGCGGTTGATTCTGTTTGAGCAGAAGTTGTAGCCGAGGTTGTTGTTTGAGCAAATGTTGCGGCGGCAAAAAACATTGCAGCGGCTATTAATCCTAGTTTTTTCACGGTGTACTTTTTGATTGTTTTAATTTTGTTACATATGACGGCATTGGCAATAAATGGTTTAGTCACATTCGCGAAAAAAATCTATCATAAAACCGCCTTTAAATCAGCATAAGACATTGGTTCATAATCTTTAGTGGCCGTAAAAAAGCCTGGTGGAACCGACGTTTCCGTTAAACCTTTCAGCTCGGCATTTACTTTGATACCGTGATTAAAAGTCACAAACTTAACCGGTACTCCGCCAAAGCCACTAACGGCTTTGCTTACCGAATTTGGGGTGAAATCAATATCATTAGTGAGCCATATTTCATAAGCTGCTCCGCTCTTTTTATCGGTGACCACAGTTTTGAAACATTTATATCCGTTAATTACCTGCGTTTCCGTTCCCTTTACAGCGGTTAAGGTTGGGTTGGTTGCTTTTTCTTCCTCCACTTCTGCAAGGGTGAGTACCACCACAACTTTTTTATCGATAGACAAAAAATCAATTATCATACTGTGATAATTATCTTTAAAAACAGAAACACCTTTTATAGTGGCACCGCCCTGGTTAACAATAGCCGCGGTTGAATCGCCCCTGAAAAAGCAAATGATCTCTGACGGAAGAGCAGCCGCCATATCCTTTTGATCTGCCGGCAAGTCGTAAGTTGCAGAGTAGGTTGCAACGCCTTCTTTAATCTGTCGTTGTGCGTATAGCGTGCTAAAAAACAAGGTCAGTGTGAAAAATATTAAGAGGGGTTTAGTTATTGTTTTCATCGTAGGAATTCAAAAACTAAAATAGCACAATTTACATTAAGAGGGTTTTAAACTTTCATCAACAAATATGATGGTGATAAATATTAATTTACTGTTTGAAAAAGTAGTTTTGCTGTATGAAATGCCACAAAGCAATACCCCGCCCCTTTCTGTTTTGCTGTTTATGCCTTGCCGTTAACAGTTTTGTCGGCGCTCAAACCATCACCGACAGCGTATTAAATATCCCCATCGGCGGTAACTCCTGGCGCGCCGACGCTGATACCACAGGTGGCAATATCACCAACGATGGAATTGTAAACTGGACGAACGCAACTGCGGAGTTTACCACCTACATACGCCTGGCAAAAAAGGGGACATTAAAAATATGGCTTAACGGCAAAATTGCTAATGGGCAAAGCAGCTTAAACATCTCTATAAATAATTTAATCAAAAGGGTTGCAATAGATGGCGCCAGTTTTGCCGACCATTATGCCGGAGACTGGACTATCACAGACACCGGATACATCGCCATAAAAATAAAAGGGATTAAAAAAACAAGTAGTTATTATGCCGATATAAACAGCTTTAAAATAGCAGGCACTGCTGTAGATGCCCAAACAGCATATGTAAAAAATAACGACGGCGATTTCTTTTACTGGGGACGACGCGGGCCATCGGTACATTTAAGTTATATGATGCCCGAAAAGATGAATGTGGAATGGTTTTATAACGAAGTGACCGTACCACCGGGTAATGATGTGCTGCACTCCTATTTTATGGCCGATGGCTTTGGAGAAGGCTATTTTGGTATGCAGGTAAATTCGCTAACAGAGCGGCACATTTTGTTTTCAGTATGGAGCCCATATAAAACGGATAACCCCGGAGTTATTCCTGATAGTCAGAAAATTGTGATGCTAAAAAAGGGGGACAATGTGCATACTGGCGAATTTGGTAACGAAGGATCGGGCGGACAGAGCTATTTATTGTACAACTGGAAAGCAGGCAGCACCTATAAATTTCTAATGAAAGCCCAGCCAGATGGTAGTAATCACACAGTTTACACTGCCTGGTTTTTTGCACCCGAAGTAAATAAATGGCAATTGATAGCCAGTTTTAGCAGACCGCAAACCAATACCTGGCTGAAGCACCTTCATTCCTTTTTAGAAAACTTTGAACCCGAGCAGGGAACCATTACCCGGAAGGTGCTATTTACCAACCAATGGATAGCTGACGGAACCGGAAAATGGATGGAGCTAAACAAAGCCCGCTTTACCGTTGATAACACCGGAGCAAAAGGTTACCGGATGGATTATGCCGGCGGCACCGATGGCGCGGCTTTCTACCTCAAAAACTGTGGCTTTTTTAATAATTATACCCTGAGAAATACCTTATTTGAACGATCTGTAACTGGCAAAGTACCCGATATAGATTTTAATAAACTACCGTAGGATTAATGCGGAGTGCGGAATGAAAATAAAATTCGAAGTGCGACATTTCGCACTTCGAATTCGACTTCAAAACAAATCCGACTTTAAATCATTCCGCAATCGGCATTCCGACTTCCGCATTAAGAACACTTCCGCATTCCGCTTATTTTTCCTTGATAATTATCAGCCATCCTTTGCCGGTTTGCACCGGGATATCCTCCCCATCTTTAAAACTTGCAGTGGGTTGAAAATTCTTCACTTCGGGGGCTATAATTGTTGCTTTGGCTGGATCGATGCCTAATGCCTTCCAGTCTATCAATAGCTTTACGTTTACATCTGTTTTTACCCAACTGGCTATTGACACCAATACGGCCTTATCTTTTTTATAAATGGTGGCCAGCACCTCCGGATTATCCGTTTTTACCGGGTTATTCTCTACCCAATAACCAATCATTTTAGTGCCTTTCATACCAAAATCGTCCCATAGCTTCCATATCGGGCGTGGGTCGGCATTGTCGCTCCAGGGCATACGATTGGTCATACCGTAAATCATCCCGCGATAAGGATTGCCTCCGCCCTGCAACATTTCGCCCATCAAGCCAAAAGGAATGCCCGAAACTTCGGTAATGAAAAAGTCGGGCGAGTTTTTCTCATAATCAAAATACTCGCCAAACCATAGCCGGTTTAAATATGGAAAATGCTCCATATACAAATTAGCACTATTGTTAAAACCATCGTTCTTATTATACTGATTGGCCGAATGCAGATCAATAATTCCCGGATGCCCGTCCTGCGTAAGCACGCGTTTAATGCGTTTCATGGTGGTACGGTCAAATGCTACGTCGTCCAGGTAAATACCGTCGATACCTACATTTTGTACCAACCAGTTCATCCCTTCCACATAGTAGTTGTGCCATCTGCTCATACCACTGTTTATTATGGCAGCATCCCTTACTTCGGGCACATACCAGGCGGCAATGTAGTCGTCGCTAATATGTTCCTGCAACCACGAATAACCACCGCCCTTACCTGTTGAATAAATCTCATGCCCCAGGCTGCGCATGGCAAATGTTTCGTAAGCACTGTTCGACAGTTCACGTACGGTATTGTATATTTTAACTTTTAATCCCTTTTTATGCGCTTCGTCAACATAAGCTTTCATGGCATCGTGTGCTATAAAAGGGTAATTGATATAAGGATTAATAGGCGTACCATGATGAATATTTATAACCGTAGCGCCTGTTGCTTTTATGGTGTCGATGTTATCATACTTATGATAAAAGCGCGTTGCCCATTGAAAATCGGTATTTATAGGATGAAACGGGGTAATCAACATGGTGAAGTTATAGTACAGCACATCGCCTTTTTTCAAATTACGACTGCCGCTATAATTATTCACCAGCACGGTATTGCCATTTTCGGTTATATTGACTCCGCCCTTGCCATCATTTCCCCATGAGGTGGGCAGCAGCAAAGGTTTTTGCAGATAAAAATTGGTATTTAAAGGACGCACATAATTTTCATCGCGCAGTGAGTATTGTAAGCCAGCGTTTACATCGCCCAGCCAGGCACCATCCTGACTTTTATGGGCAACATCCCATTTCCATTCGTAATGATCGGGCCGTTTTTCGCCTTTCAGGTTAAGGCCCATTATATATTTAGCGGCATCCTTATTAAAAGGAATCTCCATCCGGATATCGTTTAAATTCACATCCTGCAAAGCAGTTACCTTAACGGCATAAGATGAAAATCCATCAAACTCCAATGATCCCGAAACATCCATTTGTAAATTGGCTGAAGTATTTTCCGCTGTCCACTTTACGGTGCCTGCGTCTGTTTCAACAAATTTTACGCCTTTTGATTGCCATTGTTCAAGGCCATTGCTGTTTTCTGCTTTTAGTTCGATAGGATTACTGATCACCTGTTTGGCCGTAGTTGAAAATGAAGTCATCTCCGGCGTAAAATAGGTCTCGATATTTTTCGGGAAACCGGTTTTATCCAGAATAACTTTACGACCCAGCAAGGCAATGCTGTTATCCTTCACTACCAATGGTATATATGGCTTAATTATTTCATTTTTTTGGGCGATGGCCGAGTTTAACCAGGTTAAGCGGGTTTGTTTCCAGGGTTCATTTACGCCGCCTTTAACTGCAATAGCTTTACCAACCGTCAACCTGATGCCGATTTTTGTATTCTCGGCATTTTTAGCGGATACGGTAACATAACCAGAATAAGTGCCGGCTAAAGTAGTTGATGGTATATTAACCAAACACCATAAGGCTTGAATATCACCCTTTGCAACATCAACGGAATGGTTAAAAGTTCCACCTCTGAAATCAACACCGTTGGTATTAAGGCACGACATTACCTTTGATGATATTTGCCTGCCTGTTTTACTTTTTAATGCAGAGAAGGCTATTTTAACGTCTTTAAGATTTTTTGTTACCGGGTAAATACCTAATTGATAAGCATAATTTTCGCCCCGCTTTACATCGCCGGCAAAAATATTCTTAACGCCTTCAAGTATCCAACGCTGCGACAAATCGTGCTTCATGCGGATGGAATGCAGCCTGTCTTCCGGAAAAACAAAATAACTTCTTCCTGCATTCTGATGGATCAGGCTATCGGTTTCTGCCTTGGTGGCAATTACCTCCATCGGGTAAAAGCTGTTGATGGCATTGATTGATTCGATACTTTCAACCCTGGCATTTTCAATTATAGCAGTGTTTATGGACTGCACCCAATCGTTGCTGGCTGTTTGCCCGGGCTTTAGATATTTAGCATTGGGGTAATTTGATTTTCTATCGACTTTATAAGGCAGATAGTAAACAAAGTATTTTTGATCGCCCGAAACTGGTTCGAAAAAAAGCGTACAGCTTTCACGACTGATAGAAGTTACCGATACATTGCTGATTATTTTGTTGGTTGCCGAATCCACCACAAACAGATCCTTATTTTCGGGATGCGCATCATTACGTCGCCATTCAATAAAGGCCTTTGCTACTTTGCTATCTGTATGATTGACGGTAATAACCACGCGATGATTACCTAACGAGTCGGGATCCCAGTCGTTATTTTTTGAAACGTATTTAATTTCTTGTGCAACAGCAACGTTGCAACATCCGGCAAGCAACAACCAAAACAGGATTTGTTTCATTTTTTATTATTTAAAATGAGGCTCAAAGAGCTTTTTCCATAACGATGGGTTTTAAACCTTGAGTGTTCGAAACATTAAAAAGGTGTCATGCTGAGGCGCTCGAAGCATGTGGGCAAGGCCTTAATCGCCATACCTTCACGTTTTTCATCAGCGGTAATGCATTGGCGTATACCCAACGCACCCCCCTTCGAGTGCCTCAGGGTGACACCCCATATTCGATATCGGTAAAAAAACAACGTTTCGAACACTCAAGGTTTTAAACCCATCGTTATAATTGGCAATTATCGCAAAAAGTTTACTACTTTAAAACCACCCTGGTAGCGCCATAGCCAAACTTCTCTTTGCGGGCATCCATAAAGGTTTCTATCTTTTGATGTTTACCTAAAATCTTATGAATCTCATGCCGTAAGGTTCCGTTGCCCGAGCCGTGTATAAATATAACTTCGGGCAGTTGATGTACTATGGCAGCATCCAAAGCTTTTTGAAAATGTGTTAATTGAATTTGAAGTATTTCGGCGCTGTTTAAAAACTGATAATCATCACGCAGTTTTTCAATGTGCAGATCAACCTCGCCCTTGGGTTTTTCAACAGTAATCTTTTCTTCGGGAGTTTTAAAAAAGCTTTCCTTTAGTTTTTGAGCGTCAATTACCATTTCAGGTTCATCCAACTGAATTAACCAACCAGATTGATTTAACAGCGGTAATTGTTTTTTGGTACTCGAAAAATCTTTTGCCTTAAATTTCTCATTCACAACCAGCGGAGCAGGCGGCTCGGCGTTTTGCGTCGTAAAATATATCGCCTGAAAAATAAATTTTGGCCAAAGCTGCAGATCTGCCAATTGGGCTGAGTATATTTTCTCTGTAGACTGCGGCTTAACTATACCACCAAACTCCCCTTTAAAATTGCTTTGCTTATCAGTAGTTAATGAAACCAATAACTGGAACGAAGTTTCATTAATAATATAAAAATGCACTACCGAATTAGCTTTTGCATCACTAACCACGCCCACATAAACGCCCTTGGTTTTAAATTCCCCCGTAACTACTTTCTCTTCTTCAATTTTTGTTTTTGAAGTGCCGGGGGCTTCATAACCATGCACGGTAGTTACTTTGCTTGCCAAAACGGGGATTTCAAAATCATCCTCGCCGGTAACTCCTATCATATTGTCATCAATAATACGGGTTACAAAACCTTCCATTTTCTCGTCAACAAAACGCACAAAATCGCCTAATTTATATTTCATAATTGTTGGATTACACTGATTAATATTTGATTTCACCGATTAGGCTATGATTTACTGATTTTTTATTACTTCGCCGATTAACAGGGATTTTAACTTACTAAGTGACTTAATAATTAGCATCACACAAACCAAAATCGGTGTAATCAAAACCAACGGTGTAATCATCTTCACAAAAAAAGCCACCAGCCCAAAGGACTGGTGGCTCAAATTAGTTATTTAATACCCCTATTAAAATAACTGTTGCAAAGTAAAAAAATATTTACCGCTCTGCAAATAGTAAATTGATTTTTTTTGCAAAATTGTTGCAATTAGAAAATTTACCCGCTTTTTTAAATGCAAGTTATTTACATAACTTGCATTTAAATTTTTCACCAAAACTGACCTCTGATGCACAAATCAATTATTCTGACTGCTTTTTGCAGTCTTTTACTGTGGCAGGCACAAGCCCAGGACCTTTATATGCCGCGCGATATAAAGCGCGCCTATACCAAAGAAACACGCTCACTTGATGGGCGGCCCGGGAAAAACTACTGGGAAAACCACGGCCATTATACTATTTCTATCACCGCCCTGCCGCCCGACCGTACCGTTAAAGGCGTTGAGCAGATTACCTATTATAACAACAGCCCCGATACTTTAAAAAGGCTGAACATGAAACTGATATTAAACATTCACCGTGCCGGTGCTGCCAGATTTAGCCCGGCAGATGACAATTATTTAACGCCCGGCGTACAAATTGATGAATTTACCATCAATGGAACAAAAAAGGATTGGGATAATAAACGGGCTGCGGCAACCAATCAATTTATAAGCCTGCCAAAACCATTACTGCCGCACGATTCGGTAAAAATGGATATTAACTGGCACTTTGAAGTATCAAAACAAAGCGGCCGCGAGGGGATGATTGATTCTACCACTTTTTACCTGGCTTATTTTTATCCACGGGTTTCTGTTTATGACGACTACAACGGCTGGGATACCCTACCCTTTTTAGATGCGCAGGAATTTTATAACGATTTTAACGATTATACATTAAACGTAACTGTACCTAAAAACTATATTGTTTGGGCTACCGGTACACTGCAAAACCCAAAGCAGGTATTACAGCCCGAATATCTTAAACGATTAGAAAAATCATTCACCAGCGATTCAACCATTCACGTGGCTACTGCCGAAGATTTGGCAAAGAAAAATATCACCGCCCAAAACGATCAAAATACCTGGACATGGAAAGCTACCAACGTGAGCGATATGGCCGTAGGTATCAGTGATCATTACGATTGGGATGCTGCCAGCGCTATTGTTGACGATGCAACTAACCGCAGAGCAAGCATGCAATCAGCATTTTTGGATAACTCCGCCGATTTTCATCATGCCGTGCAGGCCGGTCGCCACTCTTTGAGTTGGTTGTCACACAACTGGCCGGGTGTACCTTATCCATTCCCTAAAATGACTTCTTTCCAGGGTTTTGCTGATATGGAATACCCGATGATGGTGAATGATAGCCATACCGATGATATTGCCTTTTCGCAATTTGTACAGGATCATGAAATTGCGCATACCTATTTTCCTTTTTATATGGGCATAAACGAAAGCCGTTATGCCTTTATGGACGAAGGTTGGGCAACTACCTTTGAATTATTAATAGGGACATCAGAAGTTGGTAAAGAAAAGGCCGAAAAGCTTTATAAAGGGTTCCGCATTAATGGTTGGATACATGACCGCGCCACTGCCGAAGACTTGCCCATTATAACTCCCTCAAGCGAGCAAAGAGGTGGTTATGGCAATAACTCATACGGTAAACCATCACTTAGCTACTTTGCCTTGAAAGATATGTTGGGCGATGATCTGTTTAAAAAAGCCTTACATTTTTACATGGATCAATGGAATGGCAAGCACCCTATTCCCTGGGATTATTTTAATGCGATGAGCAACGGATCAGGCAAAAACCTAAATTGGTTTTTCAATAACTGGTTCTTTACCAATTATTATATCGACCTGGATTTGAGAGATGTAACCAAAACTGATGGCGGTTACACTTTTGCCATCAAAAACATAGGCGGCTTTGCAGCTCCTTTTGATATCATAGCTACTTATAGCGATGGCACAACCGGAACGTTCCATCAAACACCAATTGTTTGGGAACAAAATCAAAAACAAATCAGCATAACCGTAAAAACCGATAAAACTATCCAATCTGCCTTAATTGATGGTGGTATATTTATGGATGCCGATACCAGCAATAATAAGTGGACAGCGAAGTAGAGACTAGAGACTTTTTAAAAGCAGAAAAACCGGCCTTTCGCCGGTTTTTCTGCTTTTAAAAAGTCTTTGTAATTATGAATTTTGAACAGAATGATTTAAATCATTCGCGCCAGATTTAACTTTAGCTCTGGCTTCGTCAATTTTACTTTGAGCCTGGTCTTTCAAATCATTTGCGGTTGATTTTGCTTTGTTAATGGCGCTGTCTTTGTAGTCAGCCGCGTCACTCAAAACACCGCTTAGTTTTGATTTGGCTTTTTCATAAACATTGTTGCTGTATTCTTTAACGCCACTGGTAGTGCTTTGCGCTTTGTTTTTCGCAGCATCAACTAAATCGCCAATATAATCGGCAATACCTTCTCTTAGGGTTTCGCCTTTTTCAGGCGCTAATAGTAATCCTATGGCCGCGCCGGCTGCTGCACCTATCAAAAGTGCCGCAATAACTCTGGTTTGATCTTTCATTTTATTTTGCTTTTAATAGATGTATACTTATTTAACAGGTACCGTTACACAATAACAATGCCAAGCAAAGTGCAAAAAAAAAGGCATCCACCTTATTTGGTGAATGCCGCATACGTTTAATGGTTATATTATAATTAAATAACTTTTACATTTACCGCGTTTAAACCTTTTCTTCCGTTTTCTACTTCAAACTCCACTTTATCATTCTCACGGATTTCATCGATCAGGCCTGTTGAATGAACAAATACGTCCTGGCCACCATTGCTTGGTGTAATAAAACCGAAACCTTTTGTTTCATTGAAAAATTTAACTGTTCCTTCTTTTTGCATTATTTTATTTATTAAAGGCGGCAAGGTAGGCATAATAATTTGCATAAAGCAAACATTTAATAATTTAATTACAAGTAAATTAACCTGATTGATTATGTTTGACACCTTAATTCACCATAAAAATGAAAAAAATAAATCTAGTTATCTGTCTGTTTGTCAGCTTTTTTACTGCACATGCATTTGGCCAAACCACTATCACCGCAAAGGATGCTGCTAAGCATATTAATGAGCAAGTTGTGTTATGCGATGAAATATATGGCGGCATATATTTGGAGCAGGCCGATATCACTTTATTAAACGTTGGCGGCGCCCATCCTAACGAACTGATGACCGTGGTAATTAAAGGCGACGACCGCAAAAAATTTAAAACCCCGCCGGAAGAAGCTTTTAAAGAGAAAAAAGTATGTATTACCGGACAACTTGTAGACTATAAAGGTAAACCGGAAATTATTGTAACCGACCCAGAGCAAATAAAAGTTCAACAATAAGTTGATTAGAGATTGGAGGTAAGAGGTTAGGCTGCGCCCCTGTTGGTGTTGTCACCAACAGGCACCGGAATGTTTGTATATAGTATGGACTACCCCTTAATTTGATAGCATCCACGGTTTGTTGGTGACAACACCAACAAAGGCAATAGAAAAAAAGGGTGTCATGCTGAGGCACTCGAAGCATACGGGCAAAGGCCTGAATCGCCATGCCTTCACGTTTTGCATCAGCGGTAATACATTGGCGTATACCCACCGCGCACCCTTCGAGAGCCTCAGGGTGACACCCATATTCGATATCGATAAGAAAATCATCTTCCGAACACTTATAGTGACAACACCAACAAAGGCAAAATCTGTCTCAATTTTTAGTTGTTACTCAAAATTCATAAAAAAACCCATTAGCGGGGGCTATATGGGTTTTTGCTAAACAGCGTTAATCTCACAAAATCAACCCTTCACAGCAACATTAACCATTTAGTCATTTTTACTTTTTCATAAGGAGATGCAGGGCCAAAATATCGGTAAACACTATGATCCTTCTATACCGGAATTTACGGTAAACCGCGCTTAGTGGTTTTTAATTAGCAAAAAGAATTTATTAAATTTTACTTTTGCGGCCAATCACCCTGCATAAAACAGGTGAGCATTTTTATATTGATATTAATGAAAGCCTTTATTTTTGACCTTAACGGTACCATGATTAACGATATGACCTATCATACCAAAGCATGGCAAAATCTTTTAAATAACGAACTGGGCGGCAACTTTACCTTTGAAGAAGTAAAACCGCAGATGTATGGCAAAAATCCCGAAGTATTAGTCAGGATGTTTGGACCAGAACGTTTCACATTGGATGAGATGAACCAGTTGTCCCTGGAAAAAGAAAAAAAATACCAGCAGGAATTTTTGCCTTACCTGGAGCTTTTGCCTGGCCTGCATGATTTTTTAGAAAAAGCCTACCAACTAGGCATCCCTATGGCTATTGGCTCAGCAGCTATTCCTTTTAATATTGATTTTGTGCTGGATAACCTCAATATCAGGCATTATTTCACTGCAATTGTGAGTGCGGACGACGTAGTTTTAAGTAAACCGCATCCCGAAACTTTTTTAAAAGCCGCCCAACTGTTAAATGTTGACCCTGCAAATTGTATTGTTTTTGAAGATGTGCCCAAGGGTGCCGAAGCAGCTTCAAACGCAGGCATGAAAACGGTTGTAATTACCACTACGCACCAACGGGAAGAATTTAGCTACCTGCAAAATGTGATACATTTTACAACTAATTATGCCGACGATTTTGTAAGCGGATTGCTTGGTTAAGCTTACATCCGTTTATATAAAAACCGTGGCACAAGGCGAAATATAAACGCCACCAATCGCCAGCGTTTAGTGACGTAAACCACCTCTTTTTTGTTTTGGATGGCATCGAAAATCTGTTTTGATGCTTTTTCGGCAGTTGCCATCCAAAACATGTTTTCGCCGGCGGCCATGGCGGTATTTACAAAGCCGGGGCGTATATCAGTAATGTAAACGGGTAATTTTATTTTTTTTGCTCTTTGCGATAAGCCTTCCAGGTAATTGATCTGGTAGGCTTTGGAAGCAAAATAGGCCGGTGCCTGCCTGCTGCCCCGTATCCCTCCGATAGATGTTATTGCCGCAAAATGCCCGGATGCTTGTTGCTCAAAAAAATTGAAGCCCCAATCAGCAACTGCGGTAAAGCCGGCTACATTAACTTCGTTGGTATATCTTTCAACGTCGGTATCCAGCGCGGGGTTGATTTTCCCAGTGCCCGAACTCATTATCAACAGGTCAAGTCCGCCTAGTTGTTCTTTAAGCTCAACTAGGTTTACAGGCACATTGGCAATATTAGTAACATCAAATGCCGAAATAATAAAACTCTCCGGCTTTAATGCTTTCAGTTCTATCAGCAGCTCTTCGCGCCGGCCGGTAATGCCTACTTGATAGCCATCTTCAGCCAAAATAATGGCTAATTGCCTGCCAATGCCTGATGTTGCACCAACTATTATTGCTTTTTTCATTGTGTTAATATTAAGGCTAAGTTATGATCGTTATTAGAGATAATTGTTACCCTAAATTTTATTTATATTGTGAGCACCTAATATTTATCTATTTATGAAAATAAAATCTACCTGCTTAGTTTTATTATCCATCATCTTGCTTACCTCATGCTCCCATCTGTATGAGCCTGCCTTATATCACCAGGATATTGCTTATCAACCCAAACCGGCTTCCTTCGATTCGGTAAAAATGGCTACTTACATTTCTGGTGGCTTAAACATGAACAGCAACACGTATCTGAATGACTTTTTAATAAGCGGGCAATTTAACCTGAGCCAAGGCTACGTTTTTAACAATTTCAATCTGGCTTACGGCGCCTTTGGTGTTTTTGGCGATTACCAAAGCGACCAGACAAACCGCTCGGCACCTAATTATTTTAACAACAAGTCTTTTGCCGCTGTAGGTGGCCGGTTTTCGGCCAATGCCTTTGTTACATCTGGGCGTACCGATTTCAGATTTATTGGTGTAGAAATGGCCTATAGTCATGAATATGGAGACTATGCCAGTTACCGGCAAACCCTCAATAGTCAAGGCGGTTATTTTGTTGATCCGCGTACCAATTTGTTCACCATCGGCCTAACTTCAGAGGTTTACTTTCACAATGTGAATGATGTGGGCTTTCAGAATGGGATCCGCTTGTTTTTAGGCTCTACTTTAGGCTATAATGAGTTAAACACCACTTTTTTTACTAACCAAACGGCAATACAGAGAACATTCAACGGCGTTTTCCCAAAAGTGAGCTATTTTATTAAAATAAAAGACTTTTTTGGAACGGTTGAAGCCGGGCAAAATTTCTTTATCCGGTTTGGCTATAAGTTTTAACTTATTCCGAATAAACGCTGCCCACTATATCCCGTAGATTATAGCCAGAAGCCATTACCTCGCCATATGCACCTGCGGTGCGGATAGCCAGGAGATCGCCACGGTATGATTGAGGGAGTTCTACATCCTTCTGGAAGCAGTCGGTACTTTCGCATATCGGGCCCACAACATCGTAGTGAACTGTTTGCTCACTTTCCGTACGGCTTATATTTTCTATTTGGTGATAGGCCTGGTATAGCATAGGGCGAATCAATTCGGTCATACCAGCATCCAGCACAAGGAAATTTTTCTTTATTCCGTTTTTAACATACAGCACTCTTGATATTAATGAGGCGCTTTGAGCAACCAATGCGCGGCCCAATTCAAAATGAACTTCCTGGCCCGGCTTAACATTCAAAAACTGGCTGAATACTTTAAAGTAGCTTTCAAAATCGGCAATATTATTATCAGGGTTATGATAATCAACCCCTAAGCCACCACCTGTATTTAATACCTTTATCTCGAAGCCGTGATCGGTAAACCAATCCTGCATTTCGTTAATACGGGTACATAGGTTTTTATAAACCTCCATATCGGTAATTTGTGAACCGATATGAAAATGGATGCCCAGGAATTTAAGGCTAGCACACTCTTTCAGCGCTGCAATTACATCCGGCAACTGCCATGTGTTGATGCCAAATTTATTTTCATCTAACCCAGTAGTTATAAAATGATGCGTATGGGCATCAACATTGGGGTTAATGCGGATGGCAACCTTGGCTATTTTATTTTTGGCTTTCGCCAGATCGTTAATGATATAGAGCTCCTGTACAGACTCTACATTAAAACAGAAAATATCCGCATCAAGCGCCAGGTTGATCTCTTTGTCCGATTTCCCGACACCGGCAAATACCACTTTGTCCTTACCAAAACCATGTTCAATAGCTGCTTTCACCTCGTTACCGCTAACACAATCGGCACCAAAACCAAAAGACTGAATGACATCCAGCACCTTAGGATTAAAATTAGCCTTCATGGCATAATGCACATGAAAACCATATTTGGACGCAGCCGAACGGCAAGCCTCCAAAGTTTTACGCAGCACATCCAAGTCGTAATAATAAAACGGTGTTTCTAATTGCTGAAAACGGTTAATGGTGTTTGTATTGAACATTGTTTGTATATTTTGTTATTGTCAGGGTTCATTAGGTTGAGCACCTTCATTGGCCTCACCTAAATCCTCTCCAACCGCGTGCCGCCTTAGCTTTAGCGGTGGCGCAAAGAGAGGACTTTAACTTCGCTCTTTTATAGGACCCTCTCTTTATTGATTAAAATTCCGCATTCGAACTTCCGAATTACGCATTTAACTTTTCAATTCCGCAATCGACATTCCGACCGCGTGCGCCTTAGCTTTAGCGGTGGCGCACTTCCGCACTCAAAAAAGCCGGCTATGCAAACTTCTCAAAATCTCCACTTTATCAGTTGTTTGCACCAGTAACGACATGTTATGATCGCTACCACCGTAAGATATCATCCTGATGGGGATATGTTTAACTGCTTCCAGTACACGGGCGGCGTATCCGTGCTTTTCGGCACCAAAATCGCCCACTACACAAATAATGGTTTGATTTTGGTCAATCTCTACGGAACCTAGACGATTTAGCTCTTCTACTATTTCTGTAAGGTAAGTTGTATCATCAATAGTTAAAGACACAGCCACTTCTGACGTGGTAATCATATCTATTGACGTTTTATATCGCTCAAAAACCTCAAACACGCGGCGCAAAAAACCATGTGCCAATAGCATTCGGCTCGATTGTATCTTTATAGCGGTAATGCCATCCTTAGCAGCAATTGATTTGATCTGATCTTTCTCGCTGGTATTAGTTATCAGCGTGCCTTCGGCTTTCGGATCCATCGTGTTTAACAAGCGAACCGGAATCTTATATTTTTGAGCCGGAAACACACTTTGCGGATGCAGTATTTTCGCGCCAAAATAAGCCAGCTCGGCAGCTTCGTCAAAAGAAAGTCGGGCAACGGGCTTCGTGCCTTTGACAATCCGCGGATCATTGTTGTGCATACCGTCAATATCGGTCCATATCTGCACTTCTTCACTGCGTATTCCTGCCCCTATTAATGAAGCTGTATAATCGCTCCCACCGCGACGCAGGTTATCTATCTCGCCAAAACTGTTGCGGCAAATATATCCCTGGGTAATAAATAAATTATTGTTTGAATGTTTATCCAGCAGGGGTTTGATGTGATGGGTAAGGTAATCTACTATTGGCTCATTGTCCTCGTCAATCTTCATAAAATCGAGCGCGGGCAATAAAACCGAGGGTACGCCTATTTCTTTAAGATATACATAATAAAGCGTGGTAGATAAAAGTTCGCCCTGTGCCAAAATTACTTTTTCTTCAATGGAGGTGAAAAGATCATTGGCCAAACCGGTTAACAGGTTAAAATGATAATCAATAACTTCCTTACCCTGCTCCAGATACTCGGGTTTTGCAAAAAGTTCTTTTATAAAAACCTGATATTTATCTTTTAAAATAGCGATCAGCGTTGCTGCTTTCTTTTTATCGCCTGATAAATAAGCTTGTGCTATTTCAACCAGGTTATTTGTGGTACCTGACACGGCAGATAGTACTACAATCTGCCTTTCGGCAGGATCAATAATATCCAGCAGTTTCTTCATCCGCTCAGGGCTGCCCACCGACGTACCGCCAAATTTTAAAACTTTCATTCCCTTATTTTATTAAATCAAAAAAGGCTGCATTTACAGCTGTTTTTGAGGGCCTAAAAATAGGATTTTAAACGGCTTATAGCGCCATAAGGGCGAAATAAAATTTGGAAAAGCAGCAATAAACAGCAGTTTATTAGGCGCAGTTCAGAATAGTAACCGCCCCAAAAGCCGAATATCCTTTAAGCACTAAAGTTTTTTCGGTATTGTTTGCCGTCAACATATCTGTTCTTTTGTCTTTCACCTCGGCAAAAATAGCTGCATGATGTGTAATGACAAACCAATCAGCAGGCACTTTAATAATTGTTTCTCCGAAGGTTTGCGAAATATCTATGGTAACCGATCCGTTGATATCAGCCTGTCCAAAATCAAGCTGGGTGCTGCCAAAAACATTGGTAACAAATCCGCCTCTGAAGTTTTTTGAGTAGATGGATTTTTTCATTTCCCCAAAAACGATGGTGGAGCTTACATAATCGTCGGGGCTGGCTGTTTGGGCTGAGGCGTTATTGTTCATGAGTTTGCTATTGATTTTATTATAAAAATAATACTGCTAAATGGCTGTAACCAGATAAATATGGCGGCAGGGTAAATTAAGTCGGCAAAGGAGAGTATTTTGTCGGTGAAATGGTTGGTTAGTCTTTAGCCTCACCTAAACGGCGAAGCCCTCATGAATGCCTTAAAGAAATAACAATATATGAATAATCCTCTCCAAAGGAGAGGACTTTAATTTCGCTCTTTTCTGGAACCCTCTCCCTGCGCCACCGCTGAAGCTACGGCGGCACGCGGTTGGAGAGGGCAGGGTGAGGCCAATTTTTTTTACATTAAAAACCACAAATACAAACACACAGTTTTCCTAAATTTAATAGCTTTGAAAATGAGTAAAAAATTAACATTCTGCCTGTTTTTTATTGCACTGGGCTTGTATATCCTCCCTGCATCGGCACAAAAAAATCCACTCCCGCTTGCAACATTGCAGCAACAATTTGTTGATTTAAGGTTTGGCATGTTTATTCATTTCAACATCCCTACCTATATGAACCAGGATTGGCCCGACCCGGATGCTTCACCGTCTATTTTTAATCCAACAAAACTAAATTGTGATCAGTGGGCCAAGGCTGCTAAATCGGCTAACATGACTTATGGTTGTTTAACCACCAAACATCATAGCGGTTTTTGTATTTGGGATACCAAAACCACCGACTATAACGTAATGAACAGTCCGCTGAAAAGGGATGTAGTTAAAGAGTTTACCGATGCATTCAGAGCCAACGGGCTTAAGGTGATGTTATATTATTCTATTTTAGATACTCACCATCGCTTGCGCCCCAACTCTATAAACCGCAAGCATATTGAGATGGTAAAGGCTCAGCTTACCGAATTGCTGACCAACTATGGCGAAATATCAGCCTTGATTATTGATGGCTGGGATGCACCATGGTCGCGCATAAGTTATGATGATATTCCATTTGAGGATATTTACCTGCTGGTAAAAAAGCTGCAACCTAATTGTGTGCTGATGGATCTGAACGGCGCAAAATACCCTGCCGAAGGTTTATATTATACTGATATTAAAACCTATGAAATGGGTGCAGGGCAAAGAATTTCGACTAAAAGTAACCATATGCCGGCACTGGCCTGCCTGCCTATACAGCAAAGCTGGTTCTGGAAAACGTCATTCCCCGATCAGCCGGTTAAAGATGCCGCAAAACTGGTTAATGAAACGCTTATCCCATTAAACAAGGTCGACTGTAATTTTATACTAAATGTGGCGCCAAACCGGGATGGGCTATTTGATGATAACGCATTGGCGGCTTTAAAAGAAATTGGTAAATTATGGCATAACGAAGGCCCGGTTGATAAACTACCCGCTTTAGATGCGCCTATTATATCAAGCAATATTGCCAAAAAACAGGCATCAAGTTCCAGCTGGAGTGATGATGATAATATAATGGACCAGGCAAATGATGATGATTTTACTAGTTCGTGGGTATCAAACGCAACGGTAAAAAATCCATGGTATGAAATTGACTTTGATCGCGAAAAAGCTTTTAATGCTATCAGTATTGCCGAGGATAAACCGAACATCAGCAAATACCGGCTTGAATATTATTCGGGCAGCGAATGGAAACCACTTTTTAATGGCGAAAATAATAACAAAGTAAAAGTAAACCGGTTTAACAGGGTATGGGGCAGTAAAGTGAGGATCTGGATAGATCAATCGGATCACCAGGCCTCGATTGCCGAATTTGGAGTCTACGACGAACGAAGATAGTTTTAATGACACATACCAATAATAAATCAGCAGCGGGCGGGCCGTTGTCTTTTGGCTTTGTAGTGGGTGTTACCAGCCTCGGCTTTGTGGTATCGCAGCTGGATGTTTCTATTGTTAATATTGCGTTGCCACAAATTGCCAAATCATTTTCAACCGGGATAAGTTCCTTACAATGGATTGTAGATGCCTATACCATTGCCTTCGCAGCGCTGATGCTTTCGGCCGGTGGAATGAGTGATCTGCTGGGATCTAAACGCATCTTTCAGATAGGGATGATTGTTTTCTGCATTGCATCAATGGGGTGCGGCATATCATGGAACCCGGTTAGCTTAATATTATTCAGGGTTTTGCAGGGATTTGGTTCGGCTATTATGATACCGAGTTCACTATCTATCTTAAATCAAAACTATGCGCACGATAATATGCAAAGGGCACGTGCGGTGGGTTTATGGACGGCAGCCGGTGGTGTTTCCATTGCCGCGGGACCAATTTTAGGCGGCCTGCTTATCCACATTAGTACCTGGCGCATGATCTTTTTTGTAAACGTGCCGCTTTGCCTGCTGGGCGTAATCCTGAGCACAAAATTGAAAGGCAGCTTGCGTCAGCATGGTCGTGGTTTTGATATACCGGGGCAGTTGATATGGATGCTGGCGCTTGTTGCCCTCATTGGCGGCATAATTGAATGGCACGACTACGGCATTAAACATCCGTTGATATATGGAAGTTTGATATTTAGTGTGATTATGCTGCTGGTGTTTATCCGTATTGAAAAACGGGCGAAGTCCCCTATCCTGCCTTTAAGTCTTTTTAAATCGGCCAATTTTAATGTGCTGATACTAATGGGCACTGTTTTAAACAATGTTTATTATGGTACCGTATTTATATTGAGCTTATACCTGCAAAACGTATTGCACTATCCGGTTATAGATGCCGGTTTGGCATTTTTACCGTTAACCGCAGGCTTTATTATTTCAAACCTGCTCAGCGGAAAACTAATTGGCAAATATGGCATCCGTGTTCCAATTTTGATTGGTTTAGTGGTGGTAACAGCAGGTTTTGCAGGTTTGCTAATTGCCGGCTCCAACACGCCGTATTGGCAGCTATTTATTCCCTTTATATCTATTCCGCTGGGGATTGGCCTTGCTGTACCGGCAATGACCACCGGTGTTTTAGCAAGTGTCGACAAAAAACTTTCGGGCACAGCCTCTGCTGTGTTAAATACCAGCAGGCAGGCATCCGGCGCTATGGGCGTTGCTATTTTTGGCGCAATGGCAAACGGCGGAGCAACGGCCATTGTACACGCCATAACGATGAGCGCTATTATTTCTCCCATCGCTATTATTTTCTGTGGCGTATTGATCTTCAAATATCTACGTGCAAAATAAATTCAAATATTAACTTTATACTTTCAACATAAAAAACAATATGGAAGTACACCATCATCCTGAACTACCGCACGGCAAAAAGAAACATTTTAAAGAATACGTATTAGAGTTTTTAATGATATTTCTGGCTGTAACTATGGGATATATTGCTGAAAATGTACGCGAGCATATTTCTGATAATGCCAGAGAGAAGGAATACATAACGGGTATGATTGAAAATTTAAAAACAGATACCGCAAACCTTACCTTTAATCTAAGATCAATAAAAAAACAAATTGGTGGAATAGATACTTTGCTAACCATATCAAGAGATAAACTTGCCGACATCAAAGTTCAGGATTCGTTATATTATTATACAGCTAATTACATGTTTAACGAGGTTGAGTTTAAAAATGATGATGTTACCTTAACCCAATTACGCAATGCAGGCGGTTACCGGCTTATCCGCAAAAAAGGCGCGTTGGATAGCATAGCCAAGTACGAAAAAAGCTTACAGTATCTGAACGAGCAATTTGGCTTTTATAGCAGGGCATTTGAAAAAACAATCGACTTTTCGGGATCAATTTTTGATTTGAATGTTGAACATCGTTTTGATTCCGCGCCAACTTCCACGCCTGTTTTAATAACTAACGATAAGGTTAAAATAAATGAGTTTTATAACCGGGCGTATTTAATGTCGGTAATTGTCAAGTCATATAGAGGCATGCTTAAGTACCAGTTGAGATATTCAACAGGATTAATTTCATACCTGAAAGATAAATACGACATTGATTAATATATCACCCTAAAAAATAAAAAACAATTTTTAGGGTGATACTTTGTTAATTATTTGCACTTGTTATTAAAAAGCGGATTTATGGCACAGCAAAATAATTTTGGCAGCACACCCGCACAAAGGGAACAGTTTTTTATAAGTCTTTATAAAAAGGCTTTCCCCAAAGTGGCAAAATATGTAAGCAAAATGGGCGGCTCTTTTGATGAGGCAAAAGATGTTTTTCAGGATGCCCTGATTGTTTATTACGAGAAACTAGCTACAGGTTCGTTAGCGTTGCATGTCAATGAACAGGCGTACCTGTTAGGGATATCCAAACACCTTTGGAGCAAAAAATTCAAAGAAAACGTACTGCAAACAGATTTGGATGCTGCTTTTGATGCTATTGAAACTGAAGATCATCAGCCTTCATCAACAAGATTAATGCATTACCTGGAAACTGTCGGCGAAAAATGCATGGAAATACTAAAAGCTTTTTATTACGATAACCTGCCTGCCCAAACTATTGCTACATTATTTGGCTATTCGGGCATTCGCTCCGCAACGGTGCAGAAATACAAGTGCATGGAAAAGGTGAGAGAAACCATTAAAGAAAAATCATTGGCTTATGAGGACTTCATTGAATGAGATCAAACTGATCGATGATCATCTTTTTGGTACCTCAGATCCTGCTGATGCACTTCTTTTTGATGCCATGCTGATATTAGATAATACTTTACCCGAAAAAATTGTATGGCAGCAAAATACCCATACTGTTATACAGCAATATAGTCGCAAAAGGCTAAAAGCTGAGTTGGACAATGTACATCAAAAGCTATTCAGTGAGCCGCGGCATAAGCGTTTTCGGCAGAAAATACTCAACCTGTTTTTGAACAGATAAACCCTTAATATTATGAACATTAATGCAAATGAATTTCGCAGCTACGCTGTGAACCACCTTCGTATGCCCGGAACTTTTGTCGACCAATTTGTTGGGCAAACCAATAACGTCCTCCGTATGGGAATGACACCCTATATTATAGAAGAGCGCCCCTTAAACATTTCGCAGCTGGATGTTTTTTCGAGGCTTATGATGGACCGCATCATTTTTTTGGGCACTGCTATCGACGATCATGTGGCTAATATTATACAAGCGCAATTACTATTTCTGCAATCCGCAGACCCCAAAAAGGACATTCAGATTTATATCAATTCCCCCGGTGGTTCCGTTTATGCAGGATTTGGCATTTATGATACCATGCAGCTCATCTCGCCCGATGTGGCCACTATTTGTACCGGCATGGCAGCGTCCTTCGCATCCATCATCCTTTGTGCGGGTGCACCGGGCAAGCGTGCGGCCTTGAATCATTCAAGAGTTATGCTACATCAGCCGTTAGGCGGCGTACAGGGACAGGCGTCAGACATTGAAATAACTGCCAGGGAGATCCTCAAAATAAAAAAAGAACTCTATGAAATTTATGTAAAACACTGTCACCAGGAATACCAACGGGTACATGACGTATGCGACCGCGATTTTTGGATGACGGCGCCCGAAGCAAAGGAATTTGGTATTGTGGATGAGATATTGGGTAAGTAGCCTCTTGTTGGTTCATGGTTCATGGCAGGAACTTTATCTGTGAATCATGGCCTTTAGTATTCGTAAGGTCGAAATCATACCTAACCTTTTTCAGCAATCCATCAGTAAAGAGTCGCTGAAAAACTTACGAAGTTTTGAAAACTTCGTAAGTTTAATGCCGTTGCATCTGCAATAGGTAACTTATTTCAGCGCCTCATCAGCAAGAACTAACAACCATGATCCACGAACTACAAGCTATGAACTAACCGCCCATACCCTATTCTCAACCCTTATCCGCACGGTGAGCATGGCCGCATTCAGAATAGTAAAACTAATAGCCGTATAATATAGATGAAAAACCAGTGGGATAATAGCAATTTCGCAAACTACTTCCATATAGTTGGGATGTTTCAGAAACTTATACGGGCCTCTTTTAATAGGGTAAACGCCAGGGATTCGGTATATTTTAGTGTTCCAATATTTGCCTAAAGACAATAAAGCCCAAAACTTAAACGACAGCACCGCTAAAAACAGCACCAGGAAAATCCAACTGATAGGCGGTTGCTGGCGTAAAATATATTCTGTTATAATAGAGACAATAAACAGCGTATGTAGCGCAATCATAAACGGATAATGTTCCTGGCCGTATTGAACAGCGCCTTGTGAGAGTAGCCATTTTTCGTTTCTGCGGGCGATGAATAATTCCGATAAGCGTTGAGCTATAAAAAATATAATGAAGATGAAGAAATGCATGTGCAGTTTTAGGTTTGTAAATAAATTACCCTTTTATCTCCAATAAAACCATTTCACTCGAAAAGCCAGGGCCCATGGCCAGCATCAGTCCATAGCCCGGTTCAAAACCTTCGGTCATAAATTTTTCCAGTACGTATAATACCGTAGCGCTGGACATATTGCCATAACCGTTCATTACCTGGCGGGTGTTTTTCATAAAATCACCATCAACATCCAGTGCATTGTTGTATGCATCCAGAACCTTTTTGCCTCCGGGATGGAAGATGAAATTCTTGATATCACTTAGCTGAAGATTGTTTTTCTTTAAAAAAACATCAATATCATGCGCTATATGTTCGTTAATAAACGCTGGAATATCTTTCGAAAACAGTACTTTGAACCCGGTGTCCTGGAAATCCCAACCCATAACATCCAACGAATCGTAATAAAGCTTACTGCTGGCGGAAACATAGTTAACGCCTGTGTTATTTTGATGATTATCGCCCTTAATAATAACGGCCGCAATCCCATCCGAAAACAAACTCGATCCTATAAAATTACTCTTACTATAATCGCTTTTTATTAACGTTAACGAGCAAAGCTCAACAGCCACCAGCAACACCACAGCATCCGGATTAGCTTTGGCTAAGGTGTTCGCCTTGGCCGTGCCCGATACTCCCCCGCCGCATCCCAGTCCCCACACTGGTATCCGGTTAATATGTGGGTTCAGTCGCATTTTGTTGATGATCAGCGCATCCATACTTGGTGTGGCCAAACCGGTGGTTGATACAAATAAAATATCGGTGATATCTTCTTTTTTTATACCGGCTTTTTTTACACAATCCTCAATGGCCTCAACTGAATATTGTAGACTATTGGCTATGTATTCGTTATTGCGTTCTTCAAATGTATTTGGTTTTGTATAGTAACTAAGCGGCTTGCAAAAATTGCGGGTAATGATTTCGGTGTTATCAAAAGCAAAAATCAAGCGGCTTGCTTCGGGAAAATTAACCGAAAACATATCCTGTGCTTGTTTCTTGGCTTCCTGCTGGCTGGCTTTATGGGGTAGGTCAATTTTTGATACTGCTGCTATAAATGGCATATATGTTTATTTGTAGTACTTACGTAGCCATTCAGGTGCCAGTTGCCTTATCATTAAAAAATATGGCCCTTAGTAACGAAGTGGATTGGTTAAATATAACAAAAGGGATTTGAAGTTGTTTTTACCTCTCACGGCTTTTTCCATAGCGATGGGTTTAAAACCCATCGCTATATTAGCACAAAAACGAGCAATATTTTATACGACTTGCGCTCGTTTATAACGAGTGCTTAACGTGGCTGGGCGATTGCATCGCCCATAATTAATCAATGTACGTTACAAACGTAAAACCATATTAAGCACTCGTTATAAACGAGCGCAAGAAAAGATATTAATTAAAACTACCTCTGCAACACAGCAAACTTATTCTCATAATCGCCTAATTGAGCTTGCAATTGTTTACTGAATGCGGCCTGCTGGTTATTTTTAGTAGTATCGGCCATGCTGCCTAATAATTGCATCCCAATTTGCACCGTACGAGCGTCAACCAATGCCTTGTCATTTTGCAACTGACTGTAATTGTAATCCAGTTGATCGGTTATAAAATTGTCCACGCTTTTAAAATACCTTGTACCCAGCTCTTTATCGTTCAACTTATAAGCCGATTGTGCCAGGAAGAATTTTTGTGCCGCAGTATCAATGTCCGGATTAATATCGGGCATTTGTTCGTCGAACTTGTGGATAGCCCTCAGCGCCAAATCGCGGTGCCCATCTTTCATTAAACCTTCAGTCAAATCGTTAAAAGTAACTTCCATGTTGAGGTAAAATTGGGTGGTTGATACATTATCCAAAAACTTAGCATGTTTATAATTACCAAACTTAAACTTGTTCACCACGTTGTTATACATCACCAGCGAATTGGTTTTAGTTATACGATTGTTATCAGCAGCAGTATCCTGTTTAAACGGTATCAGGTGATATACAAACCCTTCTTTGTACAAATACGGTTGCAGGCCCATCATGCTTGATGGACTCATGGTTGAAGTAAAGCATATCGGCCTTTTCCAGTCGTTATGTGCCACAATATCCAGCATAGCCAAATTATCCTTGGTAACATAATTTGATGGGTACTTCCATTGCATGGTATCGGCAAGCTTGCTTTTTTGGTCAGAGGTAATCACACCATTTTTCACTACTTCATTGGCATTAACCGTTAATTTTAAATTTTTGGTTGGTAAAAAATTAAGTCTTTCGCCATTCTGATATTCTACCTTGGTACGGGCATCGTCCGATGTCAGGAAATCAAATACGTCCTTAGCCTCGACCGACCCAGGAATTTTTTCATCATTAAAATACAACACATCACGTACGCCCTCTTTATACTTATCAAAAGGCATAGTTATAGGCAATGGTGCCGAGGCATTCATTTTCCCCTGCATCTGATGGATATACCAGTCGCCGCTAAACAAGCTTAGGCAAACTATCCGTACATCGGGCCTGATACCTTCCACCTCCTGGTCATACCATAATGAATAAGTGTCATTATCGCCATAAGTAAACAGGATAGCATTTTTAGGGCATGATATCAGGTAGTTGTAAGCCATATCATGCGGCGTAAGTTTGGTAGAGCGGTCATGCCCTCTCCATTCTTTGCAGGCGAGTAACACCGGTACAGCTATCATGCATAAGGCAAATGAGCCTATAGCAGCAACCCGGGCGTTCAGTTTGATGCGGACAATCTCGGCCAGGGCCAATGCGCCTAATCCTATCCAAATAGCAAAGGCATAAAATGAACCCACGTATGAGTAATCGCGTTCGCGAGGCTGTACAGCATTTTGATTAACATATAAAACGATGGCTATCCCTGTAAAAAAGAAAAGCAGGGTAATGATTAGTGCGTCTCGTTTTCTCCGTTTAAAGTGATAAAATGCGCCTAATAGCCCCAGCACGAGCGGCAAGGCATACAGCGGAGCATAGTTAGTACCGTTTACTACAGATTTAGGCAGATGTTTACCACTGTCAAAAATGCCGCTTGTCCAATTGCCGTTAACATCGGTGGTGCTTTGCTGTCCATCCATTTCGTTATAGCGGCCAACAAAGTTCCACAAAAAGTAGCGGCCATACATTTGATAAATCTGCCAGCTGAACAACCATTTCAGATTATCAGAAAACGTGGGTGCCTGCCCGTCGGCAATTTGTAGCCATTGCTTATAAAACTGAACATTTTGGGCGTAATAGGGATCGGATTCCGTACTCCACATACGCGGTAGAAAAGTATTGTGATCATACACGTAATCCACCTTTTTACCGGCATTTTCATAGCGGGATTCGCCTTTGCGGTAAATATTGCTGCTCTCTTTTTCGTCGATTATTTTAGCATCGTAATAAGGCCCCGATAGCAAAGGTGTATCGCCATATTGTATCCGGTTCAGGTAACCATACAGGGTAAATGCATTATCGGGATGCGAATTATTGAGATCAGTATTAGCTACTGCACGGATAGGAATATAAATAAAGGAGCCGTAACCTAAATAAATAAAGGCAACACACACCAACGCCAGGTTTAAAACAGGTTTTTTATTACGGATGCTATACCATATTCCGCCTGTAAGCATGCCTGCAAGCAAAATTAAAAATGCCATTGCGCCGCTGCCGAAGCCGAGGCCAAGCGAATTCACAAAGAAAAAATCAAACCAGGCAGCAAAGTAAATAGTATAGCCCCTTATGCCAAACTGTACCAGTCCTAAAATTAGAATACTGAGTAAAAAGGTGATAATACCGCCCTTAAGGCCAATATTTTTATTTCTGCGGAAATAATAAACCATTGCAATGGCGGGGATAGTAAGCAAATTAAGTAAATGGATACCTATCGAAAGGCCAATCATATAGGCTATCAAAACAATCCACTTATCAGCACCCGGCTCATCGGCATGAGCCTCCCATTTTAATATCGACCAAAAAACAATAGCGGTACATAATGACGATAGCGCAAACACAATAGTTTCTACCGCCGAAAACCAAAAGGTATCGGTAAAGGTGAAGGCCAGCGCACCCACCAGCCCTGCACCAATAACCATTGTGAGCTGATTGTTGTCAGCAGAGTCATTTTTATCTTTTAATACCAGTTTTTTAGCCAAAGCGGTAATTGTCCAAAACAGGAACATTATGGTTGCACCACTGGCAATAGCCGACATCATGTTGGTAAAATAGGCTACTTTGGTGTGATCCCCCATCGATAGTAAAGAGAATGCTTTGCCCAACATGGCAAAAAGTGGATATCCCGGCTGGTGCGACACCTGCAAGCGGTATGCACAGGATATAAATTCGCCGCAGTCCCAAAAACTCACGGAAGGCTCTAAAGTTAAAATATAGGTAATGGTTGCAATAGCGAAGCAAAGCCAGCCCGCTGCATTGTTTATTTTTTTGTATGACATGGTAGTATCGATGTAAAGTTTATTCATGTATTTGGTTGATTGATTTTCAGATCATAACAACCAATTTCAATGTAATTTTTTACATCACATCAGCATTTAACACCTGTTAACAAACTTTAACTAAAAAATGGAGGGATTTAACAATTGGGATTGATGGTAGAGGTTGGAGGCTGGTGATTAGAGGTTAGGTGGGAAATTAGATAGTAGATGAGGTGTAGGCAGAAGTTAGGATTTTATTATATTAGTAGAAACAAAAAATCCGGAAGATAATTTCCGGATTTTAATTGTTAGTCTTTTAACTTAAACGAGCTCTTTTTTCATAAACTCAGCAATCTTATCGTCAATAATATTGATTGACTTTTGAAGGTGGCTGATGTACATATCAGTTCTTTCGTCTTGGGTATTTATGTGCATTAAATTTTTTAGTGTTTCTGTAAGCTTGTCTTTTGTTCTAATAAACTTATTCAGATCAGCCATATTATTTATTGTTTTTGGTGATCTTTTACGGCGAACCTTTACCAGGGTTTCCCGAAAACTGTGAATACTTATTAACTTATTAACATTCAATTAATTTAAAATGCATTTCTATCGTATTCACTCTCCATATAATGGCTACAGATGCTCTAAATGCACAATTCCACAAGTACTACATTAATAGGCTGTTGAAAATTAATAGCACAATAGGAACTCGTATAAAACAAAAAATCCGCTCGGGTTTTTGGCCCAAGCGGATTTTTTTATTGGCTCTATGTTGATTACTCGTTTTCCACAGATGAGAAAACTTCCAGCAAAATATTCCATTTATGAGTAGCATCTATTTCCCAAATACGCACATAATTATAATCGCTTACAATATCACCTTTTTTGATACGAGCTTTACCATATGAATAAGCCAGATCATTACTGCTTGACCTACCAGCATCAGTAGTAGTTGCGGTAATAGTAATAGCCTCGTTATCGATAAACTTCATTATTTTATCCTGACCAATAACCGGCTCAAAGCCCGGGAAATAATATCGTCCTTCGACACTTAAAAATTCTTTATAAGCTGCCAGGGTTGAAAGGGTTAAAGAGTGATTAAACAAATTATCAGTTGCCATAATAATTTTTTTTCCACCAAACGGATCTTTGCTTAAAGCAACCCGTTCTTTCAAATCGGAATTTTTAAAATCAATTGGTGCAGCTTGTTCAGCTTCAGGGTGCTGTATGCCTAAGTTGATCAGCAATTTAAATTTGCCGTCGTTATCAGCACGCCATATAGAAACATAATCCCCAAAAACCTTGTCAGAGTCATCGTTTCCGTTTTGATAAACGTAAGGACCTGCTGTAAAACCCAAATCTCCGTTTACTGCTATACGTGCAAAATCAGGTGTTGATATTAAAGTACCAGCCTGTTTGTCAATGCTGTTATAAAAATCGGTTATGTTAACCACATTCGGTTTAAATACTATCCCCACTGGGTCGGCAACAGTTAAAAAGCCGCCTTTTATTCCTTTACGTTCTACTTGTTTGTTAAAATTCTTTTCGGCATCAACCACCGTGTTTACATCGGCAGGGCCCGTTTGTGCCAGAACTATTTTACTTATTCCAATTAATAGAATGGTTGCCAGGAGTAACTTTTTCATTAGAGTGATTTATTTTTTTAGATAATGAAGCTATTATAAGCCGTTTTAATTTTTGAGCGGCGGCTCAATATTGGTTTCATTATTTTATTTGGATGTGCATCAATTTATTAATACTAATATATTTTTTTGATAAATAATATCAGCAGGTAATTATAACAATTAAATTTTGCTCCAGTTTGTACCTTCTTTACTATCATTTAACTGAAAACCTATTTGCTGTAACCCGTTTCTTATTTTATCAGAAGTTGCGTAATCGTGATTTATTTTAGCTTCATTCCTTAACGTAACAATAAGGTTTAATATTTTAGGCAGGTCTTCATTTCCCGACTGTTCATTTTTTAAACCCAATACATCAGTGATAAAGGTATTCATCAAAAATTTCAACAACTCCAGGTTTTCCTTATTAATTTTCAATTTACCATCATAAACCGAATTAACAATGCGTGAAGCCTCAAAAAGCTCGGCTATTAAAACCGGGCTATTAAAATCATCGTTCATTGCCGCATAGCAATTATTCAGCAGTGGCTGAATCTCAACACCATTTTCGGCCGATGGTTTTAAACTATCTATCAGGGCAAAAGAATTCATCAAGCGTTTAAAGCCTTTTTCTGAAGCTTCCATGGCATCATTCCCAAAATCGAGCGTGCTGCGGTAGTTAGCTTGCAACATAAAGAAGCGCACCGTCATAGGGCTATAGCCTTTATTTAAAATAGAGTGATCGCCAGTAAAAAGCTCATGTGGCAAAAAGCTATTACCTAACGATTTTGACATTTTTTGCCCGTTAACCGTAAGCATATTGGTATGTACCCAGTAAGTTGCCGGATTTTTGCCACAAGCCGCCACGTTTTGAGCAATCTCATTGGTATGGTGTGTAGGCACCAGATCAATTCCGCCTCCATGAATATCAAATTGCTCGCCCAGGTATTTATTGCTCATTGCGGAACATTCTAAATGCCATCCCGGAAAACCAACACCCCATGGCGAAGGCCATTTCATTAAATGCTCGGGTTTTGCTTTTATCCACAGGGCAAAATCAAGCTTGCCGTGTTTTTCCTGCTGACCGCCAAGGGTGCGCGTATTATTAAGTAAATCTTCCAGGTTACGACCATTTAGTATCCCGTAATCCTGTGTGTTGTTGTATTTTTCAACATCAAAATAAACAGAACCATCTACCTCATAGGCATAGCCTTTTTTCAAAATCTCTTTTACCAGCTCAATCTGTTCAATAATATGGCCTGTTGCGGTAGGTTCAATACTAGGCGGCAGAATATTAAATATCTGCATTATATCATGAAAACCAACGGTGTACTTCTGTACAATCTCCATGGGTTCCAGCTGCGCTATTTTTGCTTTTTTTGTTATTTTGTCTTCGCCTTCATCACCGCCATCGCCTTCCAGGTGCCCGGCATCGGTAATATTACGTACATATCTTACCTTATAACCCAAATGGGTAAGGTATCTGAAAATTAAATCAAACGAAATATAAGTACGACAATTACCCAGGTGAACATCGCTGTAAACCGTAGGACCGCAAACGTACATGCCCACATGAGGCGGGTTAAGCGGTTCAAATTTTTCTTTTTTGCGTGTTAAAGTATTGTAAACAAACAAATTTTGTTCCATGGGCGCAAACTTAACAATTTTAACAGTGATTGAAGATTGGAGAGCAGAGGTTAGTCAGAAAAAGTCTACTAAAACCTAATCTCTAAACCCCAACCACCAATCTCATTTAATCTTATTTCTTTAATCCAATTTCTCTTAACCTTTCATCCAGGTATTCACCGGCAGTTATATCGGTGTATTGTTTGGGATGATTGGCATCAATGCACGACGGAAAACAGGTTAGATCCATATCTGATTTGGGGTGTAAAAAGAAAGGCACCGAAAAGCGCGAAAATTTCATCAATTCACGCGGCGGATTAACCACCCGGTGTGTTGTTGATTTTAGCTTGTTGTTGGTTAAGCGTTGCAGCATATCGCCCACGTTAACCACCAGATCCTCGCCATAAGCCTTAACCGGGAACCATTCATTTTCGCGGGTTAAAAGTTCCAGTCCATCGGCGCTGGCGCCAATCAACAGGGTGATCAGGTTAATATCTTCATGCGCCCCTGCCCTAACAGCATCAGGCGAAAGCAGATCCGGATTTTCTATCGGGAAGTAATGCAGTGTGCGTAAAATAGAATTGCCGTTATGCACCTTATCATCAAAATAATTTTCGGGCAGGTTTAAATAAACGGCGATGGCGCGCAGCAAGTGCTGACCGGCCCACTCCAGCTTTTTATAAACGTCCAATGTAGTAGCATTAAACGACTGCAGCTCATCAACCATCAGGTTGTCCGGATAATTATCCTTAACCGGATCGTTGTCGGTAACGGTTTGTCCTATCTGCCAAAACTCTTTTAAATCAGGCGCCGTAAAGCCTTTGGCGGTTTCTTTTCCTTTGCTGGTATAACCACGCTGGCCGGCTAGTTCAGGCTTTTCGTATTTTATTTTTGTTGCATCAGGCAAAGCAAACAGTGCCTTAACATCCTCATAAAGTTTATCAATCAGCTGTTTGTTTAAACCATGGTTGGTTATGGTAACAAAACCAGTCTCGTTAAATGCTCTACCAATTTCGTCTGAAAATTGCTTACGCTGTTTTTCATCTCCGTTTACATAAACATTCAGGTCAAGCCTTGGGATATTCACATTGCTCATAATCGTCTCTAAAGAATTTCTGTAAAACTATTTAATTTAAAAATAGTAGTGTAACAATTGGGTAAAAAAATACAAATTCAATACTTCTCTTACAGGTAAAAGGGGTATATCATCCTCATAACAAAAACTAAACTGCATCCGTATACCGTTAATTCACTCACAGATGTTATTTTTATGCGTTATCATATCAACATGACAAAAAAGTTCACCTCGGGATTTTTTCTATACCTTATACAAGTGGCAGTGTTTTGCACGCTGCTTTTTGCCAGTAAGAATACTAAAGTAATGCCCGCTGCAGCATCCAATGGCAGTTCGCACATTGTTTTTATTGAGGACAAATTTGATGAAGCCCTTAAACAAGCTAAGGCGCAAAACAAATATATTTTTGTTGATGCCTACGCCACCTGGTGCGGCCCCTGCAAAATGTTAAAGGCCCGCACTTTTACCGACGATAAAGCAGCAGCATTTTTCAATGCCAATTTTGTAAATGTCTCTATCGATATGGAAAAAGGTCAGGGTCCCTCGTTGGCGGTACAATGGCAGTTGCAGGCTTATCCTACGCTCATCATTTTTAATCCGCAGGGCAAACCGGTTTTAGGAACTGTGGGTTATATTAAGGCTGATGATTTGATCAGATTTGGTAAACAGGCTTTAACCAAACAATAGAAAATAAAAAAGGCCGAAAAACTCTCGCAGTGTTCCGGCCCTACATCTACCTATGAAAAACAACCCTTTGAGAAGGGCATTAATATTAACCCAAAAGCAATGCCAATTGCACATATCACGAAAATAAGGCGAAATACTTCTCCATCCCGTTAAAAAACTTCCACTTTGTGGAAATGATTACTCAAAAAACGGGTACATTTTACACACTTGTTTAAAAACGCCCGCTAAAACCAACTCATTAACAACGTGGTAAGTAGCCATAGTTGTAATTAAATCAATAATCTGCTGCCGGGGTATAACCACCCGTCAATTATTCCGTAAAACAACAGGAGAATCAAACTATCCATTGTTAATATTGTTATGTTTTTATGGATTACAATGTATATTTATTAGCAACCGATCCAAAAAATCCTTGCAGAGACGTTATTCATTCCAGAGATACCGGGTTAAAAATCAGGGTCTTTTGCCTCGACAATGAACAGTTTGATCCAGACACTAATGAAATTCAGCTTTACGGCTATGCCAACGGCAAATTATTTGCCTTCGAGACTATAAATATTGCGCCCGATGACGCATTGGACGTTGTTGGCGCCATACAATGGTATGCCGAATATGTTGATTACCCGCAGATGGAAATACTACCCGATGACCCCCGCGGCGATAAGAACATTGCCATGTAAACATCAGTTTCCTACCACCTCCTACTTATAATTATACAATCAGTCAATCAACAAACTGATTATAAGTCGTTTAAACCAACGTTAAAAATAAATTAAAAAAAAGTAAATTTCATTTTGAACATTTGCTCATACATCCTATATTTGCAGTCCCAAAACGAAGGGAGCTTAGCTCGAATAGTTTAGGGCCCAATTAAAGGGAGCTTAGCTCAGCTGGTTCAGAGCATCTGCCTTACAAGCAGAGGGTCACTGGTTCGAACCCAGTAGCTCCCACTTCAAAAAGCCTTGCAAAAATGCAAGGCTTTTTTTTTGCCTCTGTTTCACAGACACACGACACAAAAAAAACAGCCGAAACGCGCGAAACACTCCACTCTGTAGGTCAATACGTTATACCCAATATGAAACAAGCTGAGACAAAAGAAACAAAAGCGTGCAAATTTTAGCTGAAAAACTGTTTCAGCCGTTAGCATTTGAGACACGATATAAAATGTACACTCCTGCCTTTGTTGGAGTTGTCACCATAGGTTTTCGGAAGATAAAAAGGGTGTCATGCTGAGGTTCTCGAAGCATGTGCGCAAAGGCCTGTTACGTTGTGTCATCACGTTTTGCATCGGCGGTAATGCATTAGCGTATGCCCCACGCGCCCCCTTCGAGTACCTCTGGGTGACACCCAATGTTCGATAGTGGCAAGAAAAACCATCTTCCGAACAACCCCGCCTTTGTTGGAGTTGTCTCCAACAAACCGCAATGTTTGCCTGAACACTAATCGTCATAATGTGTCAATAATCCAAACTCATCCATACCAGTTTCATAAAACCTTGCTGAAGAGTATTTGTAATCTTCGGGGTATCTAACTAATTGCCATTTGTACTGCACCCGGTTATTATGAATATAGTCCAGTTTCCCCGCCTTTGTTGGAGTTGTCTCCAACAAACCGCAATGTTTGCCTGAACGCTAATCGTCATAATGTGTCAATAATCCAAACTCATCCATACCAGTTTCATAAAACCTTGCTGAAGAGTATTTGTAATCTTCGGGGTATTTAACTAATTGCCATTTGTCCTGCACCGGGTTATTATGAATATAGTCCAGTTTCTGCATAAAAACATTTGGACTCCATAAATCAACACTCAAAGAATTTCTTTCCCAAAATTGGTATTGCCGGTCTTTAGCATTTACTAAGAATTGTGAAAGTCTTTGGTCGTTGGCATCAATCAGCTTGAATTTCATTTGTTGGGCCGTGAATTTTAAAAAACGATTTTGGATCATTTTCTGTTTATACCCATCCTGTATTTGCCATATTAAATGAATGTGATTGGGCATAATCACAAAACCGTATATCACAACACTCTTTTCATTTTTTAAAAACAACAGGCTGCTAATAACGATATCTTTAAAAACATCGTCTTTTAACAAATACTTCCATTCTAAAATTGTCGCAGTGAAAAATTGAGGATGATAATCAAAGTTAATATCGGCCATGATGGTAAAGCTATAAAATTCGTGCTCCTATTGAGCATCGTGTATTGTTGGAGACAACTCCAACAATGGCAGGGTTAATATCGGCCATGACGGTAAAGCTATAAAATTCGTGCTTCTATTGAGCATTGCGTATTGTTGGAGACAACTCCAACAATTGCAGGCATTTTAGGTCTAAATAAAAAACTCAGACAAGTGAGGATAAAAATTAAAATAACCCTGTGTTTTTTCGCTGTTTCAATTCTTTTTCCTTATTTTTAATATACTCTAATCAGAGCCTCCAATTAATATAGATAAAGTATTAGCTATTAACCTTTTAAAATAAAACATGTTACTATAATTTCTAATTAGGATCATTTTTTAATATAATAATTAGCTATGAGTCAAATCAGTGAAGTAAAATGTCCTGCTTGCGGAGAATGGAGCAAATGGACAAATAAAGTAGATGAAAAATGCCCGGAATGCAGTGCATACTTTAACCATGGGCGCGTTGTGTATGAGGAAGAAAAGAGAATCAATACAGAGCGAATCAAAAAAGACAGTTACCTCATTACAAATGATACGGATGACCCTGTTGTACACATGCTAAAGCAATTTGTAAACTGGCTGCGGTGGACCACGTTTTACGGAATATCGGCAATCTATTTTGTAATTGCTATTATGGTAGTAGTGTATGGTTTGGTAATGCTTTAAAAATTATTGATTTTCTTCGCCAACCTCAATAGTTCGTTAGCTTCGTTCGGCTACTAATTGCTATGCCTACGTAGTGGAATGGAAGTTTTATGGACCCTTTGCGAAATGAAACTACTATAAATACAAAACAAAAATCAGAAGAAGTTGTAAATTGAACCGGGCGTCTATTGGTTCAAACCCTGCACATAAACACGAATCTCAAAGGAAATATTTCAATATAGTAATCCAAAGTTGCAAACCCGAGCTGATGGGCCTATTGTCACCCCTCATTCATTAATCCCAATTGCTTAAATCTACTTGCTATTTATTTTAACAACCTATTCAATTTTTGCTCCAGTTCTTCTAATTTCTTTTCTATCCTTATCATTCTATCCCTATCTTCTTTTGTGAATATGATTGGTGGCAGTCCCCCAAAATCGCCAATAGTTATCAAAGATGATACTTTACCTTCTGCAATAATCATTTTACCTATATTCACGGGGTTGTGCGGTTTAGGACGTATACCTGATGGTATGGGTTGTGTTACAATTGGCATACCGATAATATCCCATTCGTTATGAACAGATTGAAGAAGATCGGGGTCAAATTGAATATTGATATGCCTGTTTCCCACATTTAATCCTGTTTCATTTTTTTCACTCATAACAGACTAAATTTAAAGATTACTACAAAAAATACGTATTTAAAAATATGTATAAGAATAACAACAAGCTACCTGCAATTAAGGAAACCATTTGAATGGTGCGAATCCATTTACTTTTCTTGTTCGATTGGTCTTTATGCTTTTCATAATCTTCGGGGTGATCCGGGCAATTAACATATAAATTAATAGCTTGGTCTGAGGCATATGTTTCACGAAGAAAGTTAAATAGCCCCATAATAACCGGGAGTGCAAAACAGCACAGCGAAATCAGGAATATCCCATTATAGCAAGCGGTTTGTATTTTAACTATTTTATCGCTGAAGCCAAATGCAATTGCAAAAGCACCCGAAGAAATAACGATTACCGTATTATCAAAAGCATTTACGCTGGATGACCATGCCTCACGCAGGGCTTTCAAGTCTTCGTCTTCATCGCTCATGATTTCGATACATTATTTTAGTGTTAGGGTTAGGTCGATTTATCTGTTTTTTTCTTTTAATACGTAACTAAAAACATATAAATAAAAAACTGATACTAAGATAGTTAAAAAATATAAGGACAAAAAAAATAAGCAAAATTTTACAAATCAGCTTCGCCTTTGTTGGAGTTGTCTCCAACAAACCGCAATGTTTGCCTGAACCCTAACCGCCATAATGCGTCAATAATCCAAACTCATCCACACCAGTTTCATAAAACCTTCGCCTTTGTTGGAGTTGTCTCCAACAAACCGCAATATTTGCCTGAACCCTAACCGACATAATGCGTCAATAATCCAAACTCATCCACACCTCTTCGCCTTTGTTGGAGTTGTCTCCAACAAACCGCAATGTTTGCCTGAACCCTAACCGCCATAATGCGTCAATAATCCAAACTCATCCACACCAGTTTC
>NZ_JANUBZ010000002.1:314826-315926 GCF_024808665.1 Mucilaginibacter empetricola | reverse complement strand
CACCAGTTTCATAAAATCTTGCAGAGGAGTATTTGTAATCTTCGGGATATTTACCTAATTGCCATTTATCCTGTACCGGATTGTTATGAATATAGTCCAGTTTTTGCATAAAAGCATTTGGGCTCCATAAATCAATACTCAAAGAATTTCTTTCCCAAAATTGGTATTGCCGGTCTTTAGCATTTACTAAGAATTGCAAAAGTCTTTGGTCGTTGGCGTCAACCAGCCTGAACTTCATTTGCTGAGCTGTGAATTTTAAAAAACGATTTTGGATCATTTCCCGCTTATAACCATCCTGTATTTGCCATATTAAATGAATGTGATTTGGCATAATCACAAAACCGTATATCTCAATACTCTTTTCATTTTTTAAAAACTGCAGGCTGTTAATAACGATACCTTTAAAAACATCTTCTTTTAACAAATGCTTCCATTCTAAAATTGTCGCAGTGAAAAATTGAGGATGATAATCAAAGTTAATATCGGCCATGACGGTAAAGCTATAAAATTCCTGCTTCTATCATACATAACGGGATTGTTGGAGACAACTCCAACAATGGCAGCTAGAAAAAGAGACCTGAATAAACTTTTAAATTCTTTTTTGAAGATTTGCCCGGAGATTCTATATTTGCAATCCCAAAACGAAGGGAGCTTAGCTCAGCTGGTTCAGAGCATTCCGATTTAAATCGGAAGAGTTACTGGACAAAAGAGTACAAAAAAAGGGAGCTTAGCTCAGCTGGTTCAGAGCATTCCGATTTAAATCGGAAGAGTTACTGGACAAAAGAGTACAAAAAAAGGGAGCTTAGCTCAGCTGGTTCAGAGCATTCCGATTTAAATCGGAAGAGTCACTGGACAAAAGAGTACAAAAAAAGGGAGCTTAGCTCAGCTGGTTCAGAGCATTCCAATTTAAATCGGAAGAGTCACTGAACGAAGAAGCAAAATTTAAAAGGGAGCTTAGCTCAGCTGGTTCAGAGCATTCCGATTTAAATCGGAAGAGTCACTGAACGAAGAAGCAAAATTTAAAAGGGAGCTTAGCTCAGCTGGTTCAGAGCATTCCGATTTAAATCGGAAGAGTCACTGAACGAAGAAGCAAAATTTAA
>NZ_JANUBZ010000002.1:0-314728 GCF_024808665.1 Mucilaginibacter empetricola | reverse complement strand
AAAAGGGAGCTTAGCTCAGCTGGTTCAGAGCATCTGCCTTACAAGCAGAGGGTCACTGGTTCGAACCCAGTAGCTCCCACTAAAAATCCCGGTAGAAATATCGGGATTTTTCATTTAACCTCAACCCCCATCATGCATTTCGTCTACATTCTTTATTCCCCAACAAGAGATAAATATTATGTCGGTTCTTGTGAGGACGTAAATAAACGCCTGACCAAACATAATACCAATCACGCTGGATTTACCGGTAAAACGTTGGATTGGGCAATAAAATGGATCGAAGAGCATATCACTAAAACAGATGCTTTAAAACGCGAAAAACAAATCAAAGCCTGGAAAAGCCGTAAAATGATAGAAAAACTGATTAATGACATTTAGCTCAACTGGTTCAGGGCATCCCGATTTACATCGGGAGGGTCACTGGTTCGAACCCAGTAGCTCCCCACGGAAGCCTTACAGAAATGTAAGGCTTTTTTATTTTAGTGTGGTAGAAATATACAAGCATAATCGTCCGAAGTTTACAAACAGAACAGTGAGTTTCTTCAACTAAAAGCCATTAGTTCACTCCAAACCCGTAACTTTAATCGTCACAATATCAGATAGCTATGAAAAATATTATCGAGATTTTCGAACGAAAGGGATGGGCACTTTATCGCTTGCCCGAATATACAAGGGATATTCCAACTGTAATTGAATACGGAAAAGTCCAAGAATTTGAAACTGGCTGCAATTATCTAATACTACCGCTAATCTACAGAGATAAAAATATGCAGGAAATGCGAACACACCTGGAAGTCATGCAAAAAACAGGTGAATATCCTCGTTATTTAGGGTCACCCGGCCAGAAGATGATTATAGCCCATCTCCATATAGGCCAGGAATATTTTTATTTATACCGTTCGCCACTGGACGGATATCGCGTCAGAGGGACTTATGAGAATTTTGAAAATACGATTCAATCAGCAGTCACCAGTTATCATATTTATTATTTTGATAACATTGGCGAGGTTTTGAGTTCCGTCAATACCTCTACTCAGCAAAAGCCAACGCTTGGTAAACAATTAAGATGGGAATATGCAATGGAACCTGGCAGTGGATTTTTTTTGTTATATCCGTCTGAAGCTAACCCGGTTTTTTTTCGCGGTCAGGTGAAACGCTATCGGCCATGTTCATCTTCTATCGCCAGATCGCTGCCTAATGATGCTTTAGTACTTTCTCACTTGAATGAAGAAAGCTTATCGAAGTTGATCATTAATCTCGTGAAAGTTTATTGGTTCCAAAAAATACTGGAAAAAACACCACAATGTTATTGGTTAAAGGAACGAAGTTTTCTGATGGATACAATGGCCTTGGCTCAGCATTATGAATTGTCGACAGCCTTGCTTGACTTGACGCAGTCGGCGGAGGTGGGGGCTTTTTTTGCTTGCTGTAAATATGAAAATGGCAATTATGTACCGGTAGGAGAAGGTGAAGGAGTGTTTTACTTGATAGACTTAAGATTGATGCCAGGAGAGAATAGATCCATTAACGCAATAGGACAGCAACTCTTTCCACGTCCGGCAGAACAATGGGGCTGGACTTTTGAATTGAGTATGGGTGAGGATTTTGATGCAAGTCCATACGTTATAAAATTTATTTTTAAGCATTCTATGGAGCAATCCGAAAAGATATTCAAAAAGTTTAATTCAGGTAGTACGCTTTTTCCGGATGATCCGCTCAAAGAACTTGCTAACGCCATAAAGAACATTGACAGCGTCCCTCTTGCGCACGTCACGGCCATGATAAAGAATCTGATGTCCGACGAAAAGGGCTTAATGGGAACAGACATGGATGAGATAATCGCCAACTTGCGTAAATACGTAATTATAACAGACAATGAACCTTTGTTATTGAACGCTGACTTAGTTACAAGGTTACAATCCGCGTTGGATTTAAGAAAAGAAGATTTTTTGAAGAGTGTCGGGTTTCGACTGGTTAGGACACAAAAAGATAATGAAGACACACCTTAAACTCAAGAGAAGCGTAAAGTAGCCCCCGCAAAGTCTAACAGAAATATTGGGCTTTTCTGTTTTAGTGTAGTCATAGACTACAAGCATAGGCGTCCGAAGTTCGGAAATCGGACAGCGGACCTGTAAATAAACCCGCGCCCCTCCAGGCGTCCCGCCTGGAGCACAACAATTTAAGCGTCCCGCTTAAATTAATAAAAGCAGATATCCTCCTCTCACCCCATTTAAAAATGTACTTCTGACATCTAAAAACCTCACAAAACAACCAAAATAATTGTGCACAAAGAAACGTCATTATAAAAATTAAAACACAACTAACTGTATATCAATAAAATAACAACAAATACCACACTTTTACATGTGCAAATTATGTACTTGATATTGGCAATAAAACTACATATGTTTGTAACAAACCTGTTGTTTACCAATTAATGCCCTGTTATAAGATTCATACGGATCAGGAGTTAGCGCACCTGTTAAGGGATAGCGATGAGTATGCTTTTACCGAAATACATAACCGGTATTATGGCATACTGTACCGCCATGCCTATAAAAACCTGGCCGATGAACAGGAGGTGGAAGACATATTGCAGGATGTTTTTATTTACCTGTGGCACAACCGCGAGTCTATTAATTCGGCCGAAAACATTGCGGCTTATTTATACACGGCTGTGCGCAATAAAATGTTGAACAATTTCAGGCACAGCAAGGTTAAACAAAAGCATATTTCCTCGTTGCAGACATTCATCAACAGCCATCAGCCCGAAACGGACGAAAGTATCCGCCTAAAACAATTAACCGCCATTATTGAGGCTGAAGTATCCCAGCTCCCCCCCAAAATGCGCCAGGTATTTGAAATGAGCCGCAACGGCAATCTTTCGCATCAGCAAATAGCCGAACAATTGCAAATAAGCACGCATACCGTTAAAAAACAGGTAAATAACTCCCTAAAAGTTTTGCGGCTAAAACTATCCTCCAAATTTTTTTCATTTTTTTTCTGATTCGTCTACTCCCTGGGGTCTACTTAGGTGCATATAGCATAACCAGGGGCATCAGCTCCGCCATCAATTATGTCTAAAAAAGACGCTGCCGACTTATTGAACAGGTATTTAACCGGTAATGTAACCGCCGATGAAAAGGCTTTGGTTGAAAGCTGGTATGTAAACTATTCAAAAAATGCCCCATTGCCTGATATTGATGATCAGCAACTGGAAGACAATCAACAGGATAATTTATTAAAGTTATTAGCCAAAATACGTCCCAGGGCCAAACACAATTACTTTCGATATATAAAGGTGGCTGCCGCTGTGTCCGGTTTTATAATTGTATCCTTGACATTATTAAAACCACTCCTTTTTGATAAAAAACAAATAGCAACTATAAAGCCCGTACATACTACGCCACCGCCCCTGCCACCGGGAGGCAATAAAGCCATCCTCATTTTATCTGATGGTAGCTCTATCGCATTAAGCGACGCCAAAAAAGGCAAGCTGGCTAACGATAAAGGTGTACAGATCAACAAAAAAGCAAATGGCCAGATTACCTATTCGCGCAACGGCGCAAACGCCGAACAACAGGCAAACGCTTTTAATACGGTAATTACGCCACGCGGCGGGCAGTACCAGTTGGTATTGAGCGATGGTACAAAAGTATGGCTCAACTCGGCCTCATCCTTAAAATATCCAGTGACCTTTACCGGCGACAAACGCGAAATTGAACTTTCGGGCGAGGCGTATTTTGAAGTCGCGCACAATCAGCATAAACCATTCAGGGTAATATCAAACGGGCAGGTAGTTGAAGTTTTAGGCACCCACTTTAATGTAAACGCCTATGCCGATGAGCCTGCCGCTAAAACCACGCTTTTAGAGGGTTCGGTTAAAGTACAATCAAACGGAATAAGCAAAACTATAAAGCCAAATGAGCAGATAATGTTGAAGGATGGCGCTATGAGTATAGCTAAGGTAGATGTAAATGAGGCCGTAGCCTGGAAAAATGGCTTCTTTTATTTTAAGGATGATGATATTAAAAGCGTGATGCGTCAGCTGGCCCGCTGGTACAATGTAGATATTAAATACGAGGGGGAAATACCGCAAAGAGAGTTTTCGGGCGAAATATCGAAGAATATTGATGCCTCCAAATTACTGGCCATTTTAAGTTTCGAGAAGATAACCTATCACATCGAAAACAAAACCATTATTATAAAACCGTAAACCATATCCTTTAACACCAATTAACCAATTAAATTAAACCAAATCAATTATGAGAAAAAAGATACAAATGAGACTTTAAGGCAATTGCCTCACCTACAGGTTATAGAAAAAAACGTACCCCGACGGCTATCAGGATACGCGCATTTGAGATAACCTCCTTTTCAGGACAACAAATTCATTTCAGCAAATTGTGTATTAACTCAAACTCATCAAAAGTATGACTTTAAATGTTATTTTAAAAGCCATCAATAAACCGTGGCTGCCCCAAAAAACCTTAATGGTTATGAAGCTGACAACTTTTATATTACTAATTACTTTTCTGCAATGCAGCGCCAATGTATTTAGTCAAAAAATCAACATTAACGAAACCAATGCGCCTTTAAAAAAGGTATTGAGTTTAATTAATCAGCAATCGGGCTATGTCTTTTTTTACGAATCAAAAGACATCAAAAACAAAACAATAACTGTTGACATTAAAGATGGCTCTATTAGCGAAACATTAAATAAATGTTTAAAAGACGAACAGTTAAATTATGTAATTATTCAAAACACCATTTTTATAAACAAGCAGGAGAATAAACCCAATACGCCCGCAGTATCACCGGTGCAGGCCGTAGTGCTCAACATAACCGGGCAGGTGCTGGACGAAAAGAATCTGCCACTACCCGGTGTTACCGTAAAACTTAAGGGCAGTGCAGTGGGTGCCGTGACCGATAATCAGGGTCAGTTTAAGATAGATGTACCCAACGCCAGTGCGGTGCTTGTTTTTTCGTTTGTTGGCTATGCCACGCAGGAAGACGTGGTAGTACCAGGCCAGCCCATGTCCATCCACATGAAGCTTGATGATTCAAAGCTTAGCGAGATAGTAGTAATTGGCTATGGCAGTATAAAAAAATCTGATTTAACCGGAGCGGTGGCATCAGTACAAGCTAAAGATCTGGTAACAGCCGGTTCAAGCTCTGTTGATAAAGCTCTTCAAGGTAAGCTGGCTGGTGTTGATGTTGAATCAGCGGGCGGTGCACCGGGTTCGGGCATGTCCATATTAGTGCGTGGTGTAGGTACTATTAACAACACTACGCCGCTTTACGTGGTGGATGGTATGTATGTAAGCAGCATAAGTAATATTGCCCCGGGTGATATTGCCAGTATATCTGTATTAAAAGATGCATCGGCAGCAGCCATTTATGGTACACGGGCGGCTAATGGCGTGGTGTTAGTTACCACAAAATCAGGTTCGGGTGGCCAAACATCCATCTCGTTCGATTCTTATTACGGTGTTCAAACAATCCAGAAAAAACTCAGCGTTTTAGATGCAACGCAATGGGGACAGGTAGACAATGCTATGCATGACAATGCAGGCATAGCCAGATTACCGCTTGCTAACAAACCCGATTCATTAGGGCCAAGCACTAATTGGCAAAATGCTATTTACCGCACAGCGCCTATTCAAAATTACGAATTGAACATTAGCGGCGGTGGCAAAGGTACCACTTATAGTGTTTCGGGCGGATACCTTGATCAGAAAGGTATTGTTGATCAAACCGGATATAACCGCTATAATCTTCGCTTTAAATCTGAAACCAAATTAGGTATCATAAAATTTGGCGAGTCGGTTATCCTCTCGCAAGAGAACTGGCAAAATCTTCCGGGAAGCTGGGGTGGTCAGGGTGGTAACCCGGTTGGGGCCGCGGCGAAAAGTATCCCTGCTTTTCAAATTTATGATCCAACAGCCGTTGGCGGATATGCAGGACCAACAGGATCGGTAATCAACGTGGAGAATCCTGTTGCCCAATTATATCTGGAACAAAGCACCACCCGTACCAATAGCGCTTTAATTAATACGTTTGGTCAGGTTGATATTGTTAAAGGCTTTTATTACAAAATCAATTTCGGATACACCGATTACCTTACCCACGATTTTGATTATAAACCACGTTACCAGGTAGGTTCATTCTTCAGTAATGCAACCAATAACATTAATACTGATGACAATAAGGATGATAACACCGTACTGATCGAAAACACATTAAACTTCGACAGGCAATTCGGTAAAAGCCATATTCAGGCATTGGTTGGCTACACCTATCAAAATGAAAACTACCAATACAACAACGAAACCGCCGCCGGTTTGCCCGATGGTATTTACCAGGCCGATGCTGCTACAGGTGCAACGCAGGCATTTGGTAATGCATCGCAGGCCTCATTAGTTTCGCAACTTGGTCGTGTGGTTTATTCATATGATGATCGTTATTTGTTTACAGGTAGCGTACGTCGCGATGGATCGAGCCGTTTTGGTGATGCCAACCGTTACGGCGTTTTCCCTTCTGTTGCTGCCGGCTGGAATATTTCAAATGAGAAGTTTTTCACCAACAGCAAACTGGCCAGCGTAATCAGTTTATTAAAATTGCGTGGCAGTTTTGGTATACTTGGTAATCAGGAATTTGCCAATTACCAATATGGTGCGGCTATAGCCTCAAACGTTAACTACGTAACCGGCACAGGGCAAACACTATGGTCGGGTGCAACCCAACAAGCTTATGCCGATCCGGATATTAAGTGGGAAACATCAAAAACTTCGGATGTAGGTGCCGAATTAGGTTTCTTCAATAACGCCCTTAATTTAACGGCCGATTACTACCACAAAGTAACCAGCGATATGTTGGTTCAGGTGCCTATCCCGGGTTCGGCAGGTTCAACCAGCAGTCCATATGTTAACGCGGGTTCTATCAGCAATAACGGTTTGGAGCTATCATTATCATACCATGGCGTAGCGCACGATTTCACGTACAACGTATTCGGAACATTCTCAACCAATCAAAATAAAGTATTATCACTAGGTTCAGGTTCCGAACAAATCATTGGCGGTTATCCCGATTTACACGGCGAAGGAACTACTACCACACAAGTTGGCGGCCCGGTTGGCGCATTTTACCTCGTAAAAACTGCAGGCATTTTCCAATCTCAAGCGCAAATTGATGCTTATAAAGACAAAAACGGCCAGCTTATTCAGCCAAATGCAGCACCCGGTGATATCAAATTTGTTGATTATAATGGCGACGGACAGATCTCTGATGCTGATAAACAGTATATAGGCAGTCCTAATCCTAAATTCACTTATGGATTTGGTTACAACGCCCGTTATAAAAACTTTGATATGTCGGTTTACTTCCAGGGCACTTATGGCAACATGATATACAATGGTTTCCGTATGGATCTGGAAGGGATGAATGTTGATTATAACATGTCGACCACCACCTTAAACGCCTGGACACCTACCAATACCAATACAAATATGCCACGTGCTGTTTATGGCGATCCAAACGGTAACGACCGTGTATCAGATCGCTTTTTAGAAAGTGGCTCTTATTTAAGATGTAAATCATTGCAGTTTGGATATAACTTTAAAATGCAGGCTATACAAAGCATCGGCATAAAATCACTAAGGGCTTATATCAGTTTTGATAACTTATTCACCATTACCAACTATACCGGTTTAAATCCTGATTTAGGTGTGATAGCAGGGCAGAATATATTTAGCCGTGGTGTTGATTATAGCTATACTGCTTATCCATTGGCTCGTGTATCAACCATAGGCGTTCAATTATCATTATAACCAAATAGTAAAAACACATGAAAAAGATAATATACATATCAATTACCATGGTAATTATACTTGGTGGTTGTAAAAAATCAACACTGGAATTAAATAATCCCAACCAAATTACCACAGCAACCTACTGGAAAACATCAGCCGATGTATTGGCAGGCCTGGCAGCTACCTATAACTCCTTTGTTTCCGAAGCACAAACCGGCTTATATACGGTGCGTGGCGTTGAACTGATGAATGGTCGTGGCGATGATTTCTTTATTCGTAATGATGTGAGCGACCTCTACACGCTTTCAACATTTACCAATTCGGCATCTAATGGTGTTTCTGGCGGATATTGGAATACCTGTTACCAGGGCATTTTTAGCGCCAACCAGGTAATAGCCTACGCACCAGCCATACAAATGGATGCAACTACCAAAGCGCAGGAAATTGCCGAAGCCAAATTTTTACGCGGCTTGTTTTACTTTAATCTCGAAATAAATTTTCAAAATGTGCCATTGCGTTTAACCATCCCAAAAACGCAGAAAGACTATTACATAGCAAAAAGTCCGGCAACAGCGGTGTGGGCACAAATTGTTCAGGATTTTACGGAGTCTGCAGCGGCATTGCCTGCCTCCTATCCGGCGCAATGGGTTGGTCGTGCAACATCTGGCGCTGCTTATGCCTATCTGGCTAAAGCATATTTATACCAGGGAAATTACGCCGCGGCCGAAGCAGCAGCAGGCAATATCATGAAAGGCCAGTACAGCCTCACCGCAAATTTCTCTGACAATTTTGATGCCACACACGAAAACAACTCAGAATCTGTTTTTGAAATTCAACTGAGTGACGTAGGCGGCACCAACCCATGGACTACCGGCTCAGGCGAAAACTTAGGCACCACCGTTGCGCAGGAATTTGCTCCTTCGCAAATAGGTGGCTGGTTTGAAATATGCCCTACCGACAGTCTTTTGAGTGCATTTATGAAAGAAAAAGCACCTTCCGGAAATTATGATATAAGATTGCCTGCTACTTTGGTTTGGCAAGGCGAAACAGCAGCGTTGGGAGGTAATACTACTTTTTATCAGCAACCTATTGCCAATTTCTTCCCCGGCGATTTCTCATCATATCATGCCAGACTCAAAAAAGATCAAAACTTTAACCAGGCAAACGAATTGGTGGGCGCCAACAACACCCAATACTCATCCAGCATTAATGAACGCGTAATGCGCTATGCTGAAGTATTGATGATACACGCCGAAGCCGTTACCATGCAAGGCAGGCCGCAGGATGCCTATGTTGACGTTAATGCCATCCGCACAAGAGCAGACTTAAGTACTTTGCCGGCCGGCTATTCGCAAACGCAAATGATGACCGAAATTATGCACCAGCGTGAGATCGAATTTGCCCGCGAAGGCGACCGCTTTTACGATTTGGTAAGATGGAACCTGATACAACAGGCATTAACCAATAGCGACAAGGTTGGCAAGCAATACTACGCAGCTAAATTCAATTACTTCCCCATCCCACAATCAGAATTGGATAACAATCCTTTGATGGTGCAAAATACCGCCTGGGGTAATTAATAAAATAACCATATAAAAAAGGAAAAGCCTGATAGAAATATCAGGCTTTCTTGTTTATGTAGTCGAGGCAGGCAAGTTATAAGTTTGGCAAAGCTCAACCTTAAAGCATTAATCAGAAAAAGATTATTATTCCAATTTATTTAACCACCCGGTTCAATATTCAGAATATATTCACTATTACATTTTAACTTTACAAGAAAAATTTTTGAAGATCCTCATCATTGAAGACGAACAAAGCCTAAGGGGAAGTATTGAAGAATATTTCAAAGGAACGGGCAATCTTTGTGAAACTGCCGCCAACTACGCAACGGCACTGGAAAAAATAAATCTCTACCGGTACGATTGCATCTTATTAGATATTACGCTGCCCGATGGCAATGGCATCAATTTGCTGAAAAATTTAAAGGAGAATAACCATAGCGATGGCATATTGATTATATCGGCTAAAGACTCGCTCGACGACCGGCTGCAAGGCCTGGATCTGGGTGCGGATGATTATCTGGTTAAACCATTTCACCTGTCTGAATTAAGATCGCGGATTACTGCTATCGTTCGCCGTAAAACATTTAATGGTTCTGGTAGTAATTTACTGACAATTAATGAAATTACTATTGACTTGATTGGGAAAGAAGTTAAAATAGGAAATGAAGATATAAAGCTTACACCAAAAGAATATGCGCTGTTACTTTATTTTATAGCAAACAAAGGTAAAGTGGTTTCAAAAAACGCTATTGCAGAACACCTTTGGGGTGATGGTGTGGATATAACCGATGATTTTAATTTTATTTACGCCCATATTAAAAATATCCGCAAAAAATTAATGGAAGCCAGCGGTAAAGATTATATACGGGCAGCTTATGGAATGGGATATAAATTTATAGGTTGATGAAACTTTTAGCAAGATACAACCGCGTAACCCTCATCACCACCATAATTATAATGCTTTTAACGGGCATAGCTTATTACCAGGCAATCAGTTGGATATTAACCCGGCAAAAAGACAAAGATTTAGCAGATGAAGAAAAAGAGATTTATGAATATGTAAATGCCAATCAACGTTTGCCCGATGCTTTTGAAACCAAACACCAGCAAATTGTCTTCACAAAAATAAAACCGGGCTCGGTAAAGCGGAAACTTGTTGATACCATTTATTTTAAAAAATGGGGTAAAAATAACCCTAAAAGGCGCCACTTTCATGCTGTAGGAGAATATGAGCCCGCCAGAGGCCTCATTACCACTGTTACAATTGCAAATCAGGATTATAAAGTATCCATCATTCAATCAAAAGTAGAAACGGAGGACTTGATCCGGATCATCTTCAGTATCACTATAGGTGTTATTCTGCTGTTACTAATCATATTATTTGCAACCAACCGGCTTATTTTAAACCGGCTCTGGCAGCCTTTTTATAATCTTGTGCAGGAACTGGACCTGTTCAATATCGCAGATAAAAAAGTAATTCCCCGTCTTGATACTAATATAGATGAATTTAAGCGGTTAAATAATTCAGTAACGAATATGAGCGCAAAAGCAAAGCGCGATTATCAAACACTAAAAACGTTTACTGAAAATGCTGCACATGAACTCAATACTCCTATTGCAATAATTAACTCAAAACTGGATCTGCTTATTCAAACTGAAAATTTTGACGAATGGCAAGGCAAATTATTAACGGAACTATACAGCGGTGTTTTACGATTAAATAGGTTAAATCATTCTTTGCTATTACTGGTTAAAATTGAAAATCAGCTGCTTGATGAACGGCAACAGATTAATTTGCACGAGGTAATTGAAGGGCTGATTATTCAGTTTGATGATATCTATCGCAACAAGAGATTAAAACTCACTTATAACTTACAAGAAAAAAGCATTTATGCCAACCGCTATTTAATGGAAATTTTGCTAAGTAACCTTATTCTTAACGCGATAAGACATAATTACGCGGATGGCGAAATAATTATTAACCTAACGGGTGAAAGTTTTACTATCCGCAATACAGGGAGTAATGAGCCGTTAAATGACGAAAAAATATTTGTACGGTTTCATAAATCATCCGGTTCAGAAGGGAGCGGTTTAGGTTTAACCATATCGCGGCAGATATGCGAAAACTTCAATTTGTTATTGGGTTACAGATTCTCCTCTCCATATCATACATTTATAATAACCTTCCCAAATCAGGTTTAATATTTAAAACCAGTGTTAATTTATAGCCTTATAAAAGTCCCAAAACCTACCGCCTGGTACTTGATTGTTAAGCCTCCATTATCATATAATTAAGGCTTGCATTTTGACCTCCATATTCAAATATTATTCAGAATTGCCCCTGTGATTTGCCTGTATATCAGCAAACATTATGGGCAAAAAATTTTACTTTTTAATATTTTCCTTTCTCCTCACAACAGCAGCTTTCGCACAAAATGCAACGCTTAAAGGCCGCATTACTGATAAGCAAACCGGCGACGCTTTACCCGGCGCTGTAATACATCTGGATGATCATGACGATGCAGTTTCGGCAAACGGAAAAGGCGAGTATACACTTGCAAACCTTGTACCCGGCGAGTATAAGGTGAAAGTGAAATTTTTCGGGTATTCAGAATTTGAGCAAAAAATAAAACTCAGTTCAAGCCAGGTGATGGTATTGGATATTAAACTGAATCTTAAAACTAATGCTCTTCAAACTGTAAGCATTTTTGGAAAGCTTGACAAAGAATCGGACGCTGCTTCACGATCATCCGAAAAGAATGCAGATAACGTCACCAACGTAGTTGGGGCAAAAGCAATTTTGCAGTCGCCGGATATTAATGCGGCCAACGTACTTCAAAGGGTGTCCGGTGTTACTATTCAACGCAATAATGGGGGCGATGATGCTTACGCCGTGATAAGGGGTATGGAACCCCGTTATAATAACACTTTAATAAATGGTGTAAAAATTACCAGTCCCGATGATAAATCAAGGTTTGTTTCATTAAGTATTGTACCATCAGATTTATTGCAGCGCATTGAAGTAAGCAAATCATTAACGCCCGAAATGGAAGGTGACGCTATTGGTGGAACCGTAAATATGGTTTTTAAGGATGCGCCCGATTCATTAATATTTAATGCGAGCGCATCTGTAGGCTATAGCGCTATATTTTTAGATAGGAAATTTGTTGATTTTTCAAAAAAGGATATTCAGGCCGAAAGTCCGTATGATAAAATAGGGCCAAATTATGTGCCCTCTCCGGCTGATTTCAGCAGGTCGAACCTTGATTTTAAGAATATTACCGCACCGCCCAATACGCTATTTGGTTTTACTTATGGAAAAAGGTTCTTTGATAATAAGTTGGGCATCCTGGTGGCCGATAATTATCAAAACCAATATTTCGGAGATAATTCACAATTAAACCCCGCAGCTGAAGATCCTAATAATGGTTTTAAACCTTATCTCACTGATATTGAAAACAGAACCTATTCCAATCACCAGATAAACAATGGGCTTGTTTTGCATGCTGATTATGATCTTGATAAACGCAATAAAATAACGTTGGACAATGTTTTATTGTACACCTATTTTGCGCAGGCCTTTTTAAGTACCGACACTACAATAGTTGGCGGCGATGCACCCCGTACCATATACATGGGAAAACCGGTACCGGGTACCGGATCCATCCACCAGGATAACACTTCTTCCACCTATCAGCAGTTTCTCGAGAATTTAAAAGTTCAGGGTAAACACATCCTGACTGATCACTTATTACTGGATTGGACAGGCGTATTATCCAGTGCAAGCAATAAAGCACCAGACAGAGCAGAATATACAACCAACAAACGAATATCATACGAGCCTGATAGCGTTAACAAATTTGTTAGTACACCTTATTACTATGATGGCAGCACCCGCATCTGGCAGCATAATGAAGATAAGGATTATGATGGTTTACTTAACCTTACCTATAAAACAAAGCTGGGTAACAGTATACTCGAACTGAAAGCAGGCGGCTTATATCGACATAAGGAACGAAATAATTACCAAAATCAGTACATCCTGTTTGCGCCAGGGGGAGACAATAACATAGGCAGCAGGCAGCAATTTGTTAATATTTATTCGGTGCGCGATTCTGTTATAAACCCCAACGGTACCGCCGGCTATGATTTAAATAACTATCATGTTTTTGAAGATATCACTGCTGCCTTCGGAGAATTTAAGCTTACAATAAATAAACTGGATATTATTGGCGGTGTCAGGTTAGAAAACACGTCCCAGGGGTATCACTTTTTGCAGTTTGAACAGGATGCTCCTGATAATGTAACCAAATCATATTCAGATATTTTACCGAGTTTAAACCTGAAATACAGGCTTAATGAAAAAACAAATATCAGGGCGTCTTATTATGCATCCATTTCCCGTCCCGGCTATTATGAAATAATACCGGTAACACAGCCGGCTGGAAATGACGGAACTTCAGACAAAGGAAACGCCTTTTTACAGCATACAACATCCAATAATTTTGATCTCCGCTATGAGTTTTTCCCAAAAGCAGATCAGGAGTTATTTATAGGCGGTTTTTATAAAAACCTTCAAAATCCTATCGAATATCAGTTTGTTGATAGTTACACCTACGAACCCGTAAACTCGCCCCAGGCAACAGTATATGGCGCCGAAGCCACCTACACCAAATTCTTTGGCAACATTGGGATCACCGGCAATTACGCCCGCACATTTTCAAACGTTGCCGGATCATATAAAGATCCAACAACCGGCAACACGGTAACTCAGGACCGCCCCCTGCAGGGTCAGGCAGATGATGAGCTTAATCTTTCGCTTGAATATAAAAACAGCGTTAAGAAGTTATTCATACAACTGGCCTTCCAGTATACAGGCAAAACTTTATATCGTATAAATCAGGATCTGGGCGGTGATTATTACCAACAACCGCAATCTTTTTTATCCCTCTCGGCTGATAAAGCTATTGGGAAGCACTTTACCATTTTTGGCAAATTCAATAACCTGCTCAATACAGCCACCATTATTAAAATTGACGGCCTTGTAAATGGCCACGACCTAACACAGCCTAATGGCCTGATAGGTATCCGTTACGTACACTAAAATTTTAAATAGATCACCATTTAACACAAATTCAGATGAAAACAAAACAAGTACCATTATTAATTGCGGCCATAGCAATGGCTGTAAGCATTGTTTCCTGTTCAAAAAAGGAAAACACTAAAGAAACTACTCCTGTAATTCCGCCTTCCCACCCTATTGCAGCCGGAAACATAAGCGGATTTTTAAAGGGCACATTATTAACCGGCATAACCTACACCGTAACAGGTGATATCACCGTAAAAAAAGGCGACACCCTGGCTTCACAACCGGGAGCAATTATAATTGTTCAAAATAACTCTCAATTTACTATTAACGGTGTATTGCAAATTTTAGGTACACAAGCTAATCCTGTATCTTTTAATTCAGATAAAAATACGCCCGGTACCTGGGGTGGTTTTCAATGCGATACAGCACAGGCGGTAACCATTAAGTGGGCACACATTAACAACACCGGTGGTTTAGATCCAACTGCATCTCCACGCAAAACAATAGCAGTTGCTGCGCCAATTAATGTAGATATTGAAGATTGCTGGATAACCGGTGGTGAAGATGATATTGTTGCGATGAAAAGCGGCGCTAAAATCACTGTACTAAGAAACACTTTTGCATCAAACGGAAGTACTGATGGCGAATGCATTAACCTTAAAACAGGTGTTACCGGCGTGGTTGCTTACAATGTGATTTTTAGCCAGGCCGGTACAGCAATTAAGTTAGAAACCAGCGATACTTCGCCAATTCCGCAAACAAGCGTTGATATTTATAACAATACAGCAGTTGATTGTGGATGGAGAAGAGGTGCGGGTGAGCCCGGCAGAGGCGTTTCCATAGATTTGAATGCAAAAGCAAATGTTTACAACAACATATTTGTAAATAATTACGAAGGATTTGAGATGTATGCTGCTGCTGATGTTACGCATGTAAACTATGGTAACAACCTTTACTATGCTTCGGTTGATGCATTTGCTGATAATACAGTTACGCCACCCGTTCCTGTAAATATAAGAGCTAACTTCTTCCCTACTGACGGTGTTGGCAAAGCACAGGCTACTGACCTGGTATCAACTTCATTAACCAGTTTTAATCCGCTGTTTAACACTTTTGTTGCCTCAGAAGTAGCCACCGCAACCGGTGCAGTTGATCCTAATAATTATCATTTACAAAGTGGCTCACCTGCAATAGGCAAAGGAAACACCTCATTTGTACTGTTTAATCCTTCGTTAGCCGGTGGTACTACTCCCGATATCGATTTAGGAGCCTACCCAACAGACGGCAAGGGCAACAAGCACTAATCAATTATTCATTTATTTAATAACGACAAAAGATTTGTTTAAGCAAGTCTTTTGTCGCTTTAACTCAAATTTAGCATGAAAAAAATTACGCTATTCTTTCTTCTTATTGGCGGCTTCCTCATCAACCCGTTAAGTTCATCAGCTCAAAACTATGTGTTGGATAAAACTATTGCTGTACAGGGTAATGGTGGTTATGATTATGCTTTTATTGATCAGCCCAATCACAAATTATATCTGTCGCACGGTACAGCAGTAAACGTTATCGACCTAAAAACGGAACAAGTTGTTGGAACCATTGCCGGCATGAAGGGCGTACACGGTATAGCCGTTGCAAACGATTTGAACAGAGGTTTTATAAGCGACGGAAAAGCAAATGCCATTGTGGCTTTTGATATAAATACCTTGCAGGTTATTAAAACCATACCTCTAACGGGCAATGGCCCCGATGGCATTATTTATGATCCATCGTCAAAAAAAATATTTGCTTTTGAGGGTGATAGTAAAAGTGCTGTGGTGGTTGATCCCGGGGAGTTAAAACAAACAGGCACGGTTGATTTAGGTGGAAGCCCGGAGTTTGCAGTTGCCGATGGCAAAGGCTTGATTTATAACAATTTGGAAGACAAAAGCAGTCTTAATATTATTGATACCAAAAACCTTAAAGTAATTCATAATTACCCGCTCGAACCATGTGGTGGCCCTACTGGCATTGCTATAGATATAGATAATCAGCGTTTATTTACTGTTTGTCGTCAAAATAAAGGCATGAGTGTTATAAATGCACAAACCGGAAAAATAGTACAAACTTTACCCATTGGTACCGGCGTTGATGCTGTAGTTTATGATGCCTCAACTAAATTAGTTATCGCTTCCAATGGCGATGGAACTGCTACTATATTTAAGCAGAACTCGGCAGATAGTTATGAACTGGTCCAAACGCTAAAAACACAGTATCGCGCTAAAACTATGGCGTTAGATATTATCACCCATAAATTATATTTCCCGGTGGCCGATTATCAGCCCGGAACTAAAACTCAAATAGCCGACACATTTAAGGTGTTGGTATTCACTCTTAAATAATTAATATGGAACGCAGAGATTTTGTAAAAAACACAGCCCTGGCAGCTATAGGTGCCTCTATAATAGCGCCTTTAAGCTCACTGGCCGGGCCTACAGTAACCCATTTTGACAGTAAAGACCTCTCGCCATCGGCATTGAAAGATGATTATGCCCTACACTTTATGGCCCTGGGAGATTGGGGTCGCAATGGCGAATATGATCAATCTCAGGTTGCAGCGCAAATGGGATTATGGGGAGCATCACACCCTAATAATTTTGTTATTTCTGTTGGCGATAACTTTTATCCAAAGGGAGTGGTCAGCGAAGAAGATCCGTTATGGCATTATTCATTTGAAAATATTTATACGGCTCACTCGCTGCAATGCGACTGGTATCCGGTTTTAGGTAATCACGATTGGCACTCCGATGTTGATGCACAAATAAGATATAGTAAAATAAGCCGCCGCTGGGACATGCCCGCGCGCTACTATTCAAAAGAAGTTAGCTTAAACAAAGACGCAGACAAAGAAATAAAAACCCCTGGCGCGCCTAAAACTAAAGATAAAGTACTTTTTGTAATGATGGATACCGATCCATTTTTACATGAAGACAAGGCTGATTATGTTGAAAAACAAATAGCATGGCTGAAGGATACATTGGCAAATGCTTCGGCAGATGTTAAGTGGAAGATTGTGATCGGTCATCACCCATGTTACACGGTTGGTCCGCGTATTAATAATTATGATACGTTAACGATGAGGAAAACACTGCCGCAAATATTTGCAGATAACAAAGTAGATATTTATTTATCAGGCCACGAACATTCACTACAGCACCTTACACCCGATGGTTTTTGTCATCAATTTATATCAGGTGCAGGATCCGAATTAACAAAAGTAACTTCGGGAATCCCATACAGCAAATTCGAAGCTTCAGAACATGGCTTCATGTATTTTTCTGTAGATGCAAAGAGACTGAATGTTAAGGCCGTAAGTTATAACGGCGCCGTTTTGTACGAAACAACCTTAAATAAATGAGGTACACCAAAACGAAAAGTTGAATTGCAAAAAAAGCTGCTTCCAATTGCGTTGGAAGCAGCTTTTTTATATCTGGTAGCGCCAATGATCTAAATATCTGCCCCTTTTTTTGAGGATGTAAAGAAAATCGTAGCTTTAAGGAGATAAACTTTTATCCTTATAAAAATTGAAGAGGATTCTTGCCATACTCACAATTTTTGTGACAGCTGGTTGCGGCCATGGGTTTAAGCCGGGCAACAAAAAGACGGCGGAGATAAAAGTATCAATTGCGGACACTACCGGGAAGCCAATTATTCAATATACCGATCGGCAGTTGGAATTTTTTTTGGATAGCGTAGGTAAGTTATCAACCAAATTACTTGCAAATAAAGAAGCGTTTTATGCTGATTCAATTTTCAAAAATCAGCGACAATTAGATACGCTAATATCAGATCGTGACTTGAAAGCACTAAAAAAAGCCATCCGTAAGGGAGCTATAAGGGTGAGTGTTGCCAGGCGTATTTTCAACAACCCCGCGATTGATAGCTCATGCACAGAAAAAAGCGTCTTTTTAACTTACAAACAAGGACTTACGCCCATAGAGCTTTATCCCTTCAGCAAAAATAAAGGAACCCTTAATGAATACGCCGTTTGCATTGGCGATCCGGATCATTGTCCAAACGCTTGCTTGTATTTTTTTAAAGGTAAAAGGGTTATAGCTATGCACAATTTTTATGAGCGTTTTGAATCAGGTTTATATCATTATCAAGACAGCGACGGCAAAACAGTAATTTACTATTGTTATATGTTTGCCGAAGGATCAAACGAATGGTGGTTCAATTATTTCTTCTACAAATACGACGGCAATAAACTGATCCCGGTTTTAAATGAACTTGAAAATGGGAATGTAACGGCACCTGTGGAGCGAGCTTTGTGGTTGGAATCTACAATAGAGAAAAACAATCCCTTAACTATCAAAATGGTTTATTATAACCAATTTCCTGCTTCAGAAAATGATATTGATTTTGGTCCTTACATAATAAAAGATTCAACCACCGTTCAATACCGATGGGACGAGCGCTCAAAAACATATCAGGGTAACTATGAACAATCTAAAATTACCCGCCCGCAAATAATATCTTACTACCTTTCCAGCGATAACCTCTTATTCATAAATGCACATTACCAAGTGTTGAAAAACGGCTTGCAGGACAAAAACAAGCGTGTTCGTATCTTGCATTATTTAAGCGAAGTGAAAGCTGACGGCAGCAATCACCGAAATAAAAAAAGCCTTTAGCAAAAGACTACTAAAGGCTTGATTTGAAGAGTGACCCCACTGAGGGTTGAACTCATGATTCAACTGCCCGTCCGGGCGCGCCGCCCTGGCACATAACAATTTAAGCATCGCTCAATAACAGCTCAATTTACCTTCACCATCCGGATATTTATTTTTCGCTTACCCATATGCCCGCTTAGTATTTTAACATTTTTATCAAATGAAAATACTCCATAAAGTGTATCATGCTGCGTTTCCGGATATCGCCAAATAACTTTGATTGCTTTATTGTGTTTATTGTATTGATAAGCGCCTATAAACCGGTTTTCATAACTGCCAAATTGAAATACAAAATCATGGTCATCAATAAAAATCTTAGTCAGTCCATTTTCACAGCCGGTGTTCAAATTTGATGAAGGATCAATTATACCCGAGTCTTTCACCTCATACTTTCCGAATATTTGCGGATAAGACCGTGGGAGCTGACAACATGCAATAAGCAAAACAGGAATAACAATAGCCGAAGCCCTGAGTATATTTTTAACCGATCTATTTTTAAAAGTAAAGACAGGTAAATTACTTTTTGCAACAAAAAAGAATTCCTTTAGCCTGCTGTATTCAGTCAACAGCAGATAAACAGTGGCTAATGTTAATAAGGTAATATAGAGGTTTACTACTATTCCCAGATCGTAAAACCAATCGAGTAATAAAATATTAAATAATATAGGCAGTAGGATGATGGTGCCTAAAAGCCGCGTTTTACTAAAAAGCATCATCACAGCCGCTGTAATTTGCAGGCTGGCAATAATCACGGTGAATGCATAAAATTTGCCAAAAAATGCCCACACCAATTGTTCCCCATCCAGGCTGTTGAAGGGATTATCCAGTACACCTAAGGGAATTTGAAACTGCAGATGGAAAATTTTCTGTAGCGCAAACATCGTCATATCCATTGCCAAAAAATACCTGATCACATCCTGCCAAAAAGCAAACATTATAGGCGGGTCAAGCTGTTTTTGTTTAGCTTTTATTTTCTGCACAAACAGGTAAATAATAATGCCCAAAAAGCAAAGGGTAACCAAAGCTAATAAGTTGGCGAAGGGAATAATTGGAACAAATCTTCTGCCTATGCGAAGGCTAACTATTGAAGCGATAATTGCAGCGATGATACCTGCCGCCGCATTTTTAGAGTGAGATATTTGTGTCATAAATAAATTTTTAAGACACAATTTTACACCACATACTTACCCCGATTGTTCGGATTTATCCAGTCGAACAGGTTCTTTTAATTCATTTTTTGAAGCGATAGTTCTGTTGGCTGAACAGCTTTTGCCTGTTCAATGAACTGACTGGGCGACAATCCTGTTTGTTTCTTAAAAAAAGTATTAAACGTTGTTTTTGAATTAAAGCCCGCGCCATAGGCGATACCCAGCATGTTGAGATGTTTGTTATCTTTTGAAAGCATCAATCTTTTTGCTTCCTCAACCCTATACGAGTTTATAAATTGGTAAAAACTCATATTTAATCCTTTATTCAACACGTGCGACAGATCATGAGTAGACATATTCATTGCATCGGCAAGATCAGGCAGGCTTAGTTCATTATCCATATAAAGGCATTTTGTTTGCATCAACCGAATTAACTTTTCTTTATGCTCCTCTAAAATTTCTTCTTTAAACCTTTGTGCTGGTATTGCGGAGCTTTCCGGGTTTATCACCCTGTCAATTTCTGCCAGTTCTAATTTATCGAACGGATAGATCTCCTTTTGGGCCAATAAAAAGTACCCTGTCAAAAGCGCGCCGGCCAAATAAATTACCGGTTGAGAAACTGCCATCCAATATGAAGAAAATATCATACCTGCATACCAGATCAGCAACATACCAGCAATGGAGAAAATGAGATATTGCAGCCACTTTAAATTGACGCCATCCACATTGGCATTGATTAACAGCACATTTCTTTGATGTTTGCGGAGTTGATATATAGACAGCAGCAGATAGATGAATAATTGCACTTTTATTGACAGGCCTACAATAACGGGCAGCCATTGTTTGAGCACTAATGGAAAATTCAAGCTAATCGTCCAGTTACCATTTGTAATTACAAACGGAGCCATGTAAACAAAAAACAAGGCAAAAGGAATAAAATGTAAATAATCTTTTCTTTTTAAACTTTTATAAGGCGAGGTAAACTGAACCGCGGCCAGGTAAAGAGCAGGAGCAATAATAAACCGAGAAAGCTCATTGAATGCAATTAGCCGGGTGTAGGCAGCATCGGCACTTTGCTGATAAATTACCCAATTAAGCACCATGCATCCCACAGCAAAAAAGCACAACGCAAACCATTTATTGGCCGCATTATTAAATTTTGTAGGATTAAAAAAGGCTATAAGCGCAAGCTGATAAAAGCTTATACACGTTACAATACTTAAAATGGTTGACCAGGACATTGGACTTTAAGTTATAAAACTATTTATCTGAAATTTACAAATTATTTTAATATGCCTTGCATCTTTTAATCCCGCCTGGATGCCCGGCAATTTAAACGGGACGCTTAAATTACAAAAAATCAAAAATGCCATAATCACTGCAACGTCTGCAATCAATTACTCGTCTTACAAATAAAATGCTGCACTTAAATTGAAATAGTCCCCGACTTTATACAGATTTACCTAAAACGTACCTCACAATGAAAAACATACTTCGCTTTTGTTTAATGCTGTTTATGCCGGTTATTGTTCTTGTTCATACAGTTAATGGTCAGGATACACTTCTTACTGTACATAACCGGAGCCGGCTGGATTCTCTGCATTCAGACATACTGCAGCAGGAACGTCTCATCCAGGTATTTACCCCGCCTGGTTATAAACCAGACGACATGGAAAAATATGATGTATTATATGTGCTTGATGGCGGTAACTGGAACGTAGGTTTAATGACACATGTGCAAACCTTTTTGGAAAATGAAGGCTTCATACCACCGACCATTATTGTAAGTGTAATGGGTATTGACCGGATTCATGATTTTACGCCAACACATTTAGAAAATTGGAAAACATCAGGCGGAGCCGATAAGTTTCTAGCATTTATAAAAAATGAACTTGTTCCTTATGTCAATAAAAACTATCCATCTAATGGCGACAATACCTTGTGGGGCCATTCATTAGGCGGCATGTTTGCATTGTATGCACTGCTTAATGAACCAACCCTTTTTAAATCCTATATCGCTATTGATCCCAGCATTTGGTGGGACAATGCCTATGTAGCCAAAATGGCTGCTGCTAAATTACCGGCGCTAACACAAAACACTACACTTTTTATAGCTGGCAGGCAGGAAACGCTCACAGAAATGAAATCGGACACCATCAACATCGTGCTTAAAAAAGCAGCTCCCGCAAATTTAAACTGGAAATTTAATATTTATGCCGAAGAAACGCATAGTTCGGTGAGATTTAAAGGCACGTATGATGGTTTAAAATTTACTTATGCAGGTCTCACCAGCGCTATCCAATTCCACCCTATGAATGGAATTGTGCTGAAAGACAAGCCTTACAAAATATTCTATTTTGACGATACCACACGAATACATTATACACTTGATGGAACAGCGCCCACCATTTCGTCGCCAAAGGTTGAGCGTGAGGTTGCAGTAACCGGGGCAGCAACGGTCACTTATAAATTATTCAGCAATAGGAGTAAGTATGATAAAACTATAACCGGCACTTTTACCACCGAAAAAATGCCGACGCCTCTTTCAAACCCTCTAAATTTGCTACAAGGCGGATTTCATTATGCGTATTATGAAGGAAAATGGGACAAGTTTCCCGATCTAAAAAGCCTGAAACCTGTAAAGACAGGAATAACTGACAAGGGTTTTGATGTCGATAAGCTTCCGCAAAAAAACAATTACGCCTTAGCGATAGATGGATTTATCGAAATAAAAGAAGATGGCTATTATGTATTTGCTTTTGATGCCGACAATGGTTCAAAACTATACATCGGCAATAAATCATTAATTGAATGGAATGGCGATTCCAACCGGCGTACTTATTCCTGTTTAGTGCCCCTATCAAAAGGATTTTATCCTTTGCGGATTGAATACCTGCATCAACATGAAGATTTTAAGTTGAAATGGTCTTATCTTACCCCAGGCACTATGGAGACAAAAAAACCCGCGCCAGTTCCAGTAGATTTGCAGTATAGCCAAAAGTAGAGATAGAATGTTGGTAATCAATTCACCTGCCCAGACGACAAATCCAATATCAATAATTAAGAATAATTCCCCCCAACCCTCTTTTTTTGCTTGCCGTAAAGAAGGTAAATATAGCTCCTGAAAAAGCGTTTCCCTTAACTTAACTACATTAGGCAGGATATCTTGCCGGAGACGAATTCGTTTAATTATTTCTTTAGCGTAGCGATATAAGCCTTAATGGCCTCACTACTCGCCTCAAAAAAAGCAGGGCCGGCCAGTAAAGTGATTTGATCAATAGGTTGAAAAGTGGTCAGCGAATGGTCTTTCAGAAAAATTTCTGCCTCGTAGGCCTGCATGGCGCCTTTTACAATATTAACCGCAACAGAACCAGTAGGCGAATCGATACCGGCATCTTTCAGATCACTGGCATGTGAGTAACTGCCAACACCGAGGCGCAAAGCCTCGTGCATTTCTACGCTGCCCACGCGGGTCATCAGTTCCGCATTAAATTTATTGCGGTCACCCAGACCGATGATGAGGAGTCTTTGGGCGGGCATAGTACCCGCGGGCGGGGTAAGAAGAATTGTTTCCAGCGTATGGCCGGCAAATCTGCCACTTTTACGTAATTCGGTAAGCAATCCTTTCAAGGCCTCATCCACATGCACCAGTCCGTTAATATTGCGTGGCAGTGCGGGCGGCGAGTTAAAAATATCACCCTCGGTATATTCAAAAACGCAAATTACCTGCAACGACGTTTGTTGATTAGATGGTGATTGAACAGTGGCAGCAACTGTCACCCCATCTATCTGCCCCAAAACTGATGTGGTACCGACAGCAGGTAAATGCTGCGCCGGTGCCTGGGCATAGCCTATGCCAAAACTTGCAAAAATGACGGCGATAGTTATAAACAGTAAGCGAAATAATGTTGTAATGCTATTTTTCATTTAGATAGAATTTTAATTCTGATTGAAGTATTAAGATATATTTTTTTATCGATTTAATGACAAACCAAAGATGGGGGGACGAAAAAAATAAGAAGATGATGTAGGTTAAGAAATGAAAGGATTATACAAAGTGAATTCATTCCAAATCCGGCAAAATTTATATCTTGGTATCATACTATGAGTAAAACCAAAACGCAGCAAAGCCTTGAACGCATTGATAAATTGAAAGAACGTTTTCAACATTTAAGCACAGAACTTATAGCGCAAAGATTAACAAATTTCAACAAGACAAATGATATTGCGATAGCCTACAAGCAAGTTCTAAAAGAAAGAGGCATTGATGATTATCTATCAGTACAATGATATACTATTTTACGCCATCACTTTTTTCTTCTTCAACGGAACTTTTGATAGTTTCAATTCCAACAATTGGTTTTGTGTAAAACCTTACTACAAAACTAAAAATAAAAGTCTTGTTTGTTACCGGATCGACGTATTCACAAGAACCCCTAAGAAATATATACTCCCAACCGTCATTGTATCCTTTAATAACATTTGACGTAAGACTATCAATTTGGGTTGTAAAACCTTGACTGACGCCATTTGCTATATAAAAATTAGTTTTACTTTGGCCGGGTCTCATATTTGGGTCCCGGATTGGGTTTTCATAAGTACTCCATTCAATTGCGCTTTTACTTATAATTACCTGTGCTGGTAATTTACTATGATTATAGAAGCTAAATGTTATTGTAACTGGTTTGTTTTTTTCTATCGTATTAATAGCCGCATTTATGATTTCAAGGAATGGAGAATTTTCAGTTTGAAATTCTTTCTTTGTTTCCGCAAGATTTGCGCTATCTCTTTTATCTTTTTTTATAGCGTCTTTCTTAGTTTCTATAAGAACATCTTTTTGAGCGGCAAGCAGAGCATCATTATATCTTTTTATTTCCTCAATATTTTGGCTATCTAATTGGCTTCTTTTATATTCTGCTTTGTCAGAACTGCTATTAGCCTCTTTTTGAAATTTAAGCAAACGTGTATTAAAAGCATTTGTAGAGTCCAAGGTTTGTTGCGCTATAATTGCTGCGCTTCGAGAAGATTTGTATTGACACGTCCCAATAATAGCTAGCAAAATTGTACCAGTAAAAAGACCGATATTGACCCAAAAAGATCTTTTGTATATTCTATTTGCAGTAGTGGCAATTCTATTCGCTGCAATATCATAGGTGTAGTCATTCGGCTGACCGGTAACGTTTATTGTTACTGCATCGGGATGGTTATTATTTTCTTTGCCTTGTGTATTTACGTAGTTTACTTGATCGATACCAGTATTAACGGAAACATTAATGATAGGGGTATTTTTAGCCTTATTAGATATAGGTTTTTGAGGGTTATTCTCGCTATCGTTGTTATTATGATCTGTAGGCATTTAGGCAATCTTTTTATAAAGATACTTTTTGCCAATTAAAAATTAACCTATTATTTATTATAAGGTTTGCCTGCCGCCCATCCAAGCATCCACATTTGGATGCCCAACAATTTAAGCAGGACGCTTAAATTGCCCCCTCACTCCTTAAGCGCCGAATCCCAATGCTCCGCAACTTTGCCATTCTCCACACGCAGCATTTCAAACGAGGTGGTAGTGTATTTTTTGGTAGCATCTTTTGGATCGGGATGTACACTTTTAAAACTAAGCACCACGCGGTCGCCCTCAGCAACAATGGCAATCAGCGGGCCTTGAATGGTATCAACAATTGGCCGGGCCTTTGCAAATTTCGAAAAGAAATCAATCAATCCCTGTCTGCCTGTTGGCACATTGGGGTTATGCTGAATATAGGTTTCCTGCATAAACTGCGGTGCCAATTCCAAATGACCACCCTCTAAAACCGAACGCCAAAAATCATATACTATTTTTTTGTTTTTGGCCAATTGTGGGTCATTGCTGTACAGCATCTGTTGCTGACTTTGCGCAAAGCTGCGCGCAGCAAAAAGGAGTGCAACGCCAACTAGTATTAATTTCTTTTTCATTTAGGTTATGGTTGTTTGGGTTATTGATGTCTGATAAAGATACATTTATAATTAAACGCTTAAATTAATAAAGAATCCACTCATTTTTTAGGTCCATAAAACTTAGTCCCGCCAGCGCTAGCTTTTTCTTCCAGTATTTCCGTTCTAACTGTTTTACTTTTTTGCGCTAATAAAAGATACTTCCGCAATAGTTTCTTTTGCCAAGGAGTGCCGATTTTAATAACTGTATCAATTTGCCTGCGATAGGCTTTAACAAAAAGACTGTCATCGCCAAAGTCACCAAAACAAGCAATTTTTTCGGCGGTAAGATCTGTTGCTTTATTTTCATAGCTTGGGATATCCAATTTATATTTATGTTTTTTACTGTCATAAATATAATAAGCTGTTTCTTCCCCGTTTATAAGCGGTTTGTCCTCATGTCCATCCCATGAATAGTCGGACGGGTAAATGCTGCCAGGAAAGAAGTTGTATGTATAATTTACGGATAGTGCATCATCTGAGTCGCCATCAAATTCAAAATCCGATTTTACAGATTGATTAATGAACAGTCCCCACCCTTCAATATGTGCATCGTTTACTATATCAAGGCATTTGTAAACCTGGTTATTATCTAGCTTATAAAAACTGTAGCCGTCGATGTAAATGCCAGAACCATGATCATAAACACGCCTCAAGTAAAATGTTTTTTCACGCGAATAACTATTTGCAACATAAATAGTAGGTGAATTATAGAAAGTATCGATTTCCTCTTTATAAATGAGATACCACGCGCCATTAATCTGTTTAAGCACCGCCAGATAAGGGCTGTAGACATCCCACCCTACTAAACAAACTAATTCATTTTGCTGGTCTCCGTCCAAATCAACAGAAATACAATTAAATATCAATCCGTAATTAGGGTCAACATGTTCGGTATGCGGGTTATTTAAAGTATCAGGTTTTATAAAGTTGGCAAATTCATGAAGTAGTGTGGTATCAACCTTTCCATAATTAAAACGCAAGGCTCTATTAATCCAGCTATCTGGAACTTTTCGCCAAGCTTTGTTAATGGATTGGGTCTTGGCGTTTGACTTGTCTTTATCAGAATGACATGACAACATAAAGAGTAAAGGTATAAAAACGATAAGGCAGGCGCGGTTCATTATAATGTAACTTAGACTGTTAAGTTACGCTATAAAATTAAAATTTGGACACATATTAAAAATATACTCCTTGCTTATCGCCCACGTAAAATGCACAAAAGATTCCTCTCTACGTTCGGAATGACAAGGTGGATAAAATGCTAACATGATTTATAGAAAATCCATTCCCTCAATATTACAATCTCCTACAGCGACCTATCCAAATGCACATACCCACCATCCACGTAAATCAGCTGCCCTGTGGTATGGCTGGATAGCGGCGAAAGCAGGAATACGGCCATATCGGCTATTTCTTCGACGGTAGTCATTCTTTTACCGAGGGGGATATTGTTTTTGATGGCTGCCAGTTTCTCTTCCGGATTATTTATGGTGCTGATCCATTGTTCATAAAGCGGGGTCCAGCATTCGGCCACCACAATGGCATTTACTCTGATATTGTGTGGCAACAATTCAACCGCCCACTCGCGGGTTAAAGCATTACGACCGCCATTGGCAGCAGCGTAGGCCGATGTTCCACCCTGGCCCGTGTCGGCAGTTTTTGAGCTGATATTTAAGATGCTGCCGTTTGATTTAATCAACTCAGGCAATACAGCCTGGGCCATCAAGTAATAATGTACCAGGTTTTTATGCAATGAGGCCATAAACTTTTCATAATTACCACTTTGCAGCCCCACACCATCATTTGCGCCAGCGTTGTTCACCAGTCCGTTTATGCGGCCAAACTTTTCGATAACCGCCTTAATGGCCGGGGCGCATGCGTCCGGATTGGTTAAGTCAGCCTCGAGATGACCGGCCTTCCCTCCCGATTGTTCAATTTCCTTCACCGTATCCAGGTTATGGGCCGCCGTCCGGCTAACAATAACCGGTATGGCGCCTTCCCTGGCCAAAGCCTGTGCAATTCCTTTTCCAATGCCACGCGCTCCGCCGGTAACAATAATAACCTTGTCCTTCAATTGTAAATCCATGTTCGTTTAATTGTCTTCATTTAATTTGTAAAACGTAGTAGCATTTCCAGCCCAAAACAACTCCTGGTCAGCGGTTGAAAAATTTGCTGTATAAGTATTCATCGTCTCGAAAAAAAGGTTATACCCACCTGCCAGATTACATACCGGCCAGTCGGACCCATACATTACCCTGTTGGGTCCAAAGGCGGCGAAAACGATACCCAGGTAAGGTTCCAGATCCTGTATCGTCCAGCTATGCCAATCAGCCTCGGTCACCAGGCCGGATATTTTGCAGTAAACATTGTTATGCCCGGCCAATAATTTAATATCATGCTGCCATTGTGTTATTTCATTATTTTTAATGGCAGGTTTCGCCATATGGTCAATTACAAAGCGCTGTTCAGGAAATTGTTCAACCAACTGCAGTGCATATTCCAAGTGTTCGGGTCTTATTAATATATCATAAGTGAATCCATATGCGTGCAGTAAGGATATGCCTTTCAAAAATGAAGATTTTAACATAAAAGCTAAATCTTTTTCAGCTTCCAATACATGCCTGAAACCTTTTATCAGTGGGTATCGACTATATTTTTTCAAATCAGCCTCCACCCGATCCGAACACAGATCAATCCAGCCTACTATCCCTTTTACAAAAGCATTTTTTTGTGCACACTCCAGTAAAAAGAAATTATCCTCCTCATTTTGCCTTGATTGTACCGCTACGCACCCGTTGATTTGTTTTTCCTTCAAAATAGCCGAAAGCTCATCCGGCAAAAAATCCCTCCGGATCTTTTCCATATCGAGGTTGATCCAGCTGTCCTGTTCGGCATCAAAAATCCAAAAATGCTGATGCGCATCAATTATTTGCATAGGTTTATTTTTTTAGGTCGATCAATTATTCAAGTGAACAAATCCGCCATCTATCAAATAATCGCAGCCAGTGATAAAAGCCGATTCATCGGCACATAAAAACAGGGCAAGCATTGCCACTTCCTCGGGCGTGCCCATTCTTTTTATAGGCTGACTATCAGATAGCTCTTTAAACATTTCTGCCTCCCTGCCCGGATAGTTCTTGGCTATAAACCCGTCCACAAAAGGCGTATGCACACGCGCCGGAGAGATACTGTTACACCGGATGTTATCCGCCAGGTAATCCCGCGCTACAGACATCGTCATGGCATAAATGGCGCCCTTGCTAGCCGAATAGGCAAATCTGTTGGTAATGCCCACATGCGCAGCTATAGAAGCAGTATTGAGTATGGCCCCGCGCTTATTTCGCTGCATCAGCGGTATTACAGCATGTAAACAATTGTAGGCCCCCTTTACGTTAATATCCATCACCCGTTGAAAATCTGCCGGCAGCGTATTACTCGCATTGCCAACGTGGGCCACCCCTGCGTTGTTAATTAGTATATCAATATCACTTATCTTATCAAACACAGCAGTAACAGCATCCAGGTTGGTAATATCGCATAGCGTAAATTGGGCATTGAAACCATCCTTTTTGATGGCTTCCGCGGTAGCTTCCCCTGCCTGTACATCCACATCTATAATATAAATGGATGCGCCCTGCGAAGCAAAAAGCACAGCAATAGCCCTGCCTATACCGCTGGCGCCACCGGTAATAACAACATTTTTATTTTTTAAACTGAACATGGTCATTCCTTTTTATTTGCTTGTATAATATAGTTATGTTAACTCAAATATTTTCTCCATCAATACCCATTTCGCGCCATTATCCGCTCCCGGAATACGCTGCTGATATTGGAGCATCAGCGTTTCCCACTCCTCAACTTTTGAGTTGGCTGCATCCATTCGTGCTTTCTCTTCAAAACTAAAGTCGTCATTAGCATTAATAAACATACACAGCCTGTTTCCAAAATGGTAAATATCCATAGCAACAATTCCGGAGGCTTTGATACTTGCCAATATTTCGGGCCATACTTTTTGATGATGGGCTATGTAGGCGGCGATGAGTTCCGGATCATCTTTTAAGTCGAGCGCTAAACAATATTGTTTCATGGCATTGATTTAATGTATTTATTATTTTTCTTTACACTTAATGGCATTAGGCTTAAGAAAAAAGCCCCCTCTAAATCTCCCCCGGTTGGGGAGACTTTAGCTTCACCCTTGCTTATTTTTTAAGCCCTTCCGCCCATTGGTAGAGAGGATTTAGCTCACCGCCTGTTCATTTTTTAAAGTCCTCCCTACCGGGGAGGATTTAGGTGGGGCTCCTCACCCGGTACCCCCGCAACCCAAACCAGGCCACAACAATAAAGCAGCATAGTGGTACAGCATAAGCTAACGATGTTGAATATTTATCGGCAATAATGCCCATTACAACCGGCACCACAGCGCCGCCGATTATCGCCATAATGATAAATGACGACGCTTTTTGCGTATGGCTACCCATATCTTTTAAACCCAGCGCAAAAATGGTAGGAAACATAATCGACTCAAAAAAGAATACGCCCAGCAAAGCGTAAACCGATAACCACTTCAAATCGGCTATTACTATTGCACAGAGCAAAATATTCACCACAGCATAAATGGCCAGCAATTGATTGGCTGCTATGATCTTCATTAAGGCAGTCCCAATAAAACGCCCTGCGGTAAACAATATTAACCCGGCTGATAACAAAGCCGAGGCTTTGGCATTGGCAATGCCCGTACCGTTTTCGGTGCAGTAATTAATAAAAAATGCGGCAACACCTACCTGGGCAGCAACATAAAAAAACTGGGCTATAACAGCATTTGTGAAATTGGGATATGAAAATAAAGAGCGTGTAACGATTTCATCTCCGGATGTGGTATTTGCATTCGGCCTGATTTCGGGCAGTGGCGTTTTCAGAAAAAAGATAGTGATCAGTAATACGACAACACCAATAATCAGGTAAATCATCTTAACGGAGTCCAGATTAGCCGGGGCATTTTTTGCACCGCCAAAAAACAGGTAAGCAGCCAGAATTGGGCCTAAAAACGACCCCACGCCATTGAAACACTGCGATAAATTTAAACGATTGGCTGATGTTTCGGGTGCGCCCAAAACGGTTACATAGGGATTAGCCGCTGTCTCTAAAAACGCAAGCCCCGAAGCCAAAATAAATAAGGCTACCAGAAAAAAATTAAAACTAAAGTTTTCTGCTGCCGGATAAAACAAGAAAGCACCCGTGGCATACAACAATAAGCCGGTTACAATACCTTTTTTGTAGCCATATTTATTCATCAGCAGGCCGGCAGGGAGTGCCGCTAAAAAATATGCGCCAAAATAGGCTCCCTGTAACAAGGTTGAGCGCGTTTTTGTAATGTTAAGCGTTTCTTGAAAGTGTTTATTCAAAACATCGAGCAGACCATACGCAAAGCCCCATAAAAAAAACAAACACGTAACAAGTACAAGCGGAAAAATGTATTTATTTTTTGACATACATTAACTTCTAATAATTTGGTGAACAGGATAATTGGTATTACAAATAAACAGATATTCATCAATAAAAGTCAATGTAACAGTTAATTATTAATTGATAACTTAGCCCTTATGCTCACCGCCCTCGAGTCTTATTATCTATCCAAACCCGAGCCTTACCAAAGCTGCCTGCTGGCTTTAAGGGATATAATTTTGCGCGCCCATCCGCAAATTTGTCATGAACGTAAGTTTCAGGTACCTTTTTTTACCTACAAAGGCAAAAAACTGGGCTACCTGTGGCTCAACGGTAAAAAGCTAATGCTGGGCTTTTGTTTCGACAAAAGTTTACAGCCCATAGTGGCCGGTGTTAAGCCGAAAGATCAGTATGAATCTATCCGCATAAACCCTGATGAGGATATCCCGGTCGACTTAATTTTACAAAAACTTCATCACCATCTTCAGCTGATTGATCAAACGATCTAAAACCATTATAAGGATATTCCGCCTCCTGCATTGTTTTGCTTTTTTAACAAACGCTTTGTACATTTAATATATTAACAAACTCATTATAAGCTTAATGACATAAGCAGAAACCTAAACTTTAAACTTATTGAAATGGAAACATCAGTTAAACAAGCCCGAAAAGCAATTGCAATATTTTTACTAATCACCTTTGGCCTTAGTTCCATATTCTATTTTTTAATTATCCATACTGGGAAACTTAACAGTGGTTTCGGCATTTATGTTGTCGGTTTAATGTGGTGCCCGGCATTGTCGGGCCTTATCACCACTAAAATATTAAAAAGAAAAATATCCGGGTTGGCGTGGCAATGGGGCAATCCCCGGTATCAGCTTTGGAGTTATTTAACACCACTTATATATGCGCTAATAGCCTATTTAATTATCTGGATAGCTGGTTGGGGCATTTTTTTCAATAAAGATTACGTTACTCAAATAGCAAAATCATTCGGCTGGAGCAATTTACCCGCAGGCCTTACCATTATACTCTACTTTTTATTTGTGGGAATTTTTGGCATGGCCGAAAGCACAGCATCTGGCCTGGGCGAAGAAATAGGCTGGCGCGGCTTTTTAGTGCCCGAATTTTTTAAGATAACCAGTTATACCAAAACATCATTATTTGTGGGCATAATTTGGGCACTTTGGCATTTCCCGATATTGATTTTTGCAGATTATAATAACGGCACACCAGTATGGTATGGGCTTACCTGTTTTACGGTAATGGTGGTAAGTATCAGCTTTGTGTTTACCTGGTTCCGTTTAAAATCAAACAGCATATGGACGGCTGCTATTTTGCATGGCAGTCATAATCTCTTTATTCAGGCCATATTTACGCCGCTTACCAAAAACACCGCACACACAAAATATTTTATTGATGAGTTTGGCGCTGTACTGCCGGTAATATGCTTCATAACCGCCATCTATTTTTGGACTAAACGCAAACAATTAACAAAGCCAGCCATTTAAAAATCGATACCACATCAAACAAAAAAGCCTCCTGAAAATATTTTCAGGAGGCTCCAATTTATTCTAAACCCTCTTATGTTTTATTTTGTTTTGCAACCGGGGAATTATTCCCAATAGTAGTGAGGAATTTTTACCCGGATAACACTATCCCTGTTGAGTGGAATAGCTCAGGTGCAACCTGATATATTGCTTAAACCGCTCCCAGGCATTGGCGCTTCTGTTTAGTTCGGCTACCTTAGCTTTAGGAAAGTATACCTTAAACCTTTTAATAAAAGCCAGGGTGTAATTTACGTGTTCTATAAATTCAGCATCCTTTTCGGTGCTGTAACGTATGTCAGTTAAAGATTCTATTTCCTGTTCCAATTCAAACGAAAAATCGCTTAAAACCTGCTTATCGGCCGAAATAAGGCCATTATTAACATAATTTTTCAACTGTACGTTGATGAGTTTCAAGGCACTGTACCTGTCAAACGAATAAGCTTCAAAAGAATATAATCTTCTCTCAAAGTTATTAATCTGTATCATTTCCCTGGTCAATAAGTTATCATATGAAAACATAGCACGGTTTATTTAAATAAGCGAAAAACGTGAATTAGAATATAATTGTATTTATCTTATAGCAAATACTTTACCAAATCAGTATAATTTAACCAGGGAATAAATTATTATCGAATAATTACAAAATTACTAATTAGTTAATTAAAATATCAACAAAAAGAACCTTTTTATTTTATTTCCGTAAAAGCCCCGCTTTCTTTTAAAAATTACAATTAATTACCTGTGCCTTCTGTTACACACAGTGTGTATAATTTATCTGTCAAACGGGGCAAATTATAACCACAACCGTCAATACGGTGGTGTTTTGGGCCTAGAATAAACGTTGTTAAACTTTTCTGTTTTGTAACCTGCAACTTTGCTATTTTTGAATTCTATCAAAGCCCTGCAATAATGATTCAGCGGAAAAATGAAAATTGGTTTAGGTTGCTTTTTGTTTGGCGCGGCTCGGTGCTGCCACAAATATTACCCCGTTTAACATTGCTTTTTATATTAAGTGTGGTGATTGTATTTTTTAATGGCGAGCTTTTTAGTCATAAAGTGCCACTTAACCCTGCACCATTTACACTATTCGGCATTGCCCTGGCGCTGTTCCTGGGCTTCCGCAACAATGCCAGTTATGATCGTTTTTGGGAGGGCCGCAAACTATGGGGCGCTTTACTGAATGATACCCGTTCACTAGCCCGCAAATGCATCACCATGAGCGGCTATAGCATTGATGATAAGGAAACTACCCTTTTTATTAATTATTTAATTGCATTCACCTATGCCCTCAAGCACCAGCTCAGGTATACCGACGCCAGCGCCGATATGCATCAATGGCTGCCCGAAGAATTCGCCAATAGCCTGGAAGATGTAAAATACAAACCCATCATCATTATGAAAGCAATGGGCCAGTGGGTACAAACCGCCAGGGAAGAAAAAAAGATCGATTCTATTGTACAGGTGTCTTTTGATGAGAGCTTCAGTCGATTATCAGACATTGTAGGCGGCTGCGAACGCTTAGCATCAACTCCAATACCTTATACCTACAAAGTAATGTTGCACCGAACCGTATATTTATACTGTTTGCTGGTACCCTTTGGTTTTGTTGATAGTTTAGGCTGGATGACACCTATCGTAACTATTTTTATAGCCTACACCTTTGTGGCACTGGAAGCCATTGCCGATGAAATTGAGATACCTTTCGGTACCCAGCCAAACGATTTGGCGCTCAATGCCATGAGCAAAACCATTGAAACCTCTCTGCTGGAAATGGCAGAACGCCCCATTACGCCTGAACCTGCAAATGATTCGTTATTTATTGATTAGAACTTTTTTGGATAGAAGACATTCCCGATTACCTGTTTTTTTTACAGATATTAATTTTTTTGTCAGAATATCATTAAATTATTTTATTCTTACATCCGTTTTACTTTTTATTGGAAACATAATGTGACATTTGCTGCATGGTTCTGATTTGAAGTAAATAAAAACTAATTAATTAAACCAGCTGATTAAATGGGCCTTGCTTCATTTATAGGCATTAATACTAAATGACAGTTAAATGACTGCTTTGATACACACACATAGCATCCTTTGATCCTTTGCGTACGTACTACAAATAAATGAGCAAAAATGATTGTAAACAGGCCTTCTGATATTTCCCATTTTTTTATAGCGGGGATAAATTATAAAAAATCTGATGCAGCCACCAGGGGCCAGTTTGCCGTTAACAATGATCAATACGAAGCTATTATGCAGATGGCGCCCGTTCATCACATTGATGCTTTTTTTATTCTTTCAACCTGCAACCGTACGGAGATTTATGGCTTTGCAGAAGATCCATCCAAACTCATTAACTTAATTTGCAGCCAAACAAAAGGCGATGCAGATACCTTTACTTCTCTCGCTTATATTAAAAAAGGTATTGATGCTGTGCATCATTTATACCACGTTGGCGCAGGTTTAGATTCACAAATATTGGGCGACTATGAGATAGTTGGCCAATTGAAACAAGCTGTAAAAATTTCAAAAGACAAAGGCTTTATCAATTGTTTTATGGAACGATTGTTTAACAGCGTTTTACAATCATCAAAAACCATAAAAAATGATACGCTGTTAAGTGGCGGCACCGTTTCGGTTTCGTTTGCTGCGGTACAATACATTAAAGAAAACGCTGAAATTACCCCTGATACAAAAATCTTGCTATTGGGCACGGGCAAAATAGGCCGAAACACCTGCAAAAACCTGATTGACTATCTGGGCACCACCAATATCACCTTAATAAACCGTTCTGGCGAAAAAGCGGAAGAGCTGGCCCGCGAGCTTGGTTTAAAACATGCCCCGATGAGTCAGCTGGAAGATAATATCATTTTAGCGGATATTATTCTTACAGCAACCAATGCTGTTGAACCCGTTATTTTAGCATCCCAACTTCAAAATAAAACACCAAAGCTTATCATTGATCTCGCTGTTCCGGCAAATGTGGAAGCATCAGTTAAAGATTTGCCTTACATCAGCCTGGTAAACGTTGATACACTTTCAAAGTTGAAAGATGAAACCTTAAAAAAGCGTAAAGCCGAAGCACCCAAAGCAAAAGCAATAGTTGCCGAACATTTTACTGATTTTATGGAATGGCACCAGATGCGTAAAAATGCCCCTACTTTAAACGCTATTAAAACCAAACTTGCCGAAATATCAGCCCAGCACCATGTATTATTAAACGGTGGCGAAACAAAATGTCCTTTCATTTCCTTCGAGCAAAAAATACAAAAGGTCGTAAATGGTACCGCCAGTAAAATGCGTTCGCAAAACAAAGGCGGTTGCCATTATATTGAAGCCATAAATGAGTTTATGGGCCTGGTAGCCAATTAATACTGCCCTTATCGCACAAAAATCTTTTCGCTTTCACATCTGCTTTGCCTGCTCACCGCTGTAAACACTGGCCGTATACCGTTTTCATAATGAACCATCTGACCAAAGGATATATTTTCATTATTGGGCGATAGGTTAATATGAAAATATAAATGGTACTTGTTTTTATATTCCCTTTTTATCCAGTCGACAAGTAACGCGTTTTGAAAGACGTCGCCACTAAAACAAATATCCGCTACCTTCATTTGCCTGGCCGCCATACCCACCAATCCTACCATTGAATAATAGAATTTTGCAGCAATATATTTTTTATCGCGGTGCGCATAAATATCAGCAATAACGCCGTGCATTAACGTTAATGTTGGGATGTGGTAATAGTGCTCGCCGGTTTTAAAATAAGACCCGTTCATCACAAAACCGTTTTCCTTAACATATTCTTCGGCCAAAACCTGCAGATACATGGCGGCCTCGCCTTCATAAGTTTGCGTATCGCACAAATTAAGCAGCGATGCTACAGCATTAAATATGCTTCCTGCCGATGAACTATACATATTGGTATTTACACTCAGTGAAACATATTTATTCAGCTCGGCAGTGGTAAATTTATCCTGTAATATGTCTGTTTGCGGCCAGTTATACCCTGCAATGCATAATGCCGCAATCCTGGGTTCGGCCATCAGGTTATGGTTGGCAATGGCAGCATAATAATCAAAATGATAACATCTCATCATTTCGTTATTTTCATATTTAAAAAACTCGCCGCCCCAAATATTATCGTCATAACCCATACCGCCGCCATCCCAAATAATGCCCAATACAGGTTGGTTGTGGTGTAACAATTCATTTTCGGCCAGTACCGCTGCAAAGTGTGCTTCGTGATGTTGTATTGATCTTACATCTGCTCCAAAATCCTTCGCCAGTTCGGCAGCATATTTATGCGAAAAACAGCCGGCATCGTTATCGGTTATTATTACACCAGGTTTTGTGTTTAGCATATTTAACCAATGCCACAATGTATTTTTATACATCAGCTGCGCATCGTAGGTTTCGCTGTCGCCCAAATACTGGCTCACAAAAACATCGTTATTTACCGCCAAAGTAAATGTACTCTCCAGCGATGAACCGATAGCTAAAATGCACTTATCCGTATTAAACTGGTACGATGGGAAAGACGGTGCCAGCCTCAGCGATCGCCTTAAAATGATCTGCTGGTTTTCATACTTCGAAAACTGAACTATACTGTCATCCTGCGGCACAACAATCTCCAAATTATAATTCACTATAAAATCCACTATATCAAAAAGATACAGATTGGCATCCTCATCCTTATAAATAATAGGCGAACCCGAAAGGTTAGCACTGGTTACCGCAATTGGTTTACCCTGGTTTTGCGCAATCAGCTCTAAAAGTGGCGTAGCCGGAATCATCACTCCAACACGGCTTAGCCCGGGCGCTATGCTATTAATGGCCAGGTTTTCGACTGCCTGTTCTTTAGGATATAACAACACTTCCGGGGCATGTTCACTTTTCAACAGGTCGCGTTCCTTATTATTCGCAAAAAAATCGCGTTCAACGGTTTCCATATCCGGATATAAAACCGCAAAGGGTTTACCGGGGCAATGCTTCCGCTTCCTTAGTAATTGTATGGCCTGTGCATTATCGGCATCGCACATTAAAATATAGCCACCGGCACTCTTAACTGCCAAAATTTTACCCTGATTTAAAAAGTGTTTTATCAATGAAAAAACGATGTCGGTGTTTTTTGAAAGGACAGAAAGGTCGCCACATAAAATGCCCAGTTTAATGCCACATATGGCACACGAACCTGTTTCAGCATGAAAATGACGGCTATGAATCTGACGGTACGCTTCTTCACAATTGCGGCACCTGGAAAAGTGCTGCATTGACGTATTGTCCCGGTTAAAAGGAATATCCTTAGTAATTGAATAACGAGGGCCACAATGAGCGCAGGATATAAACGGATATCCAGCAAACCTACTATCAGGATTATGTAATTCGCTTCTGCAGTCATCACAAATGGCCTTGTCGGCAGGTATTAATGTTTCATCTAACTCCTCGCCATTGCCCGATTTTATATGAAAGCTTACAAAAGTAGTATCGGCTATTTTTTTAAACTGCGATGGAATAATTTCTATTTCGGGAATAGTCTGTTTTATTTTTTGGAGGAAATTACTGGCATCAAGCAACGAATCCGCGTTAAAATAAATATCAAAGCCGTCGCTCACATTTTCTGCATAACCGTTTACCCGCATTTCTCTTGTAATGCGTTGTAGCCCTAACTGGACTTCCACTTCCGGCATAATTCCGTTGATATGTATGTAAAAAGTTGACATGCGATTTTTTTTTACATGGAGGAATTGAGGACAAAGCTGTCCCATTAATAAAAACTTCAGATATAAATACTTCGATCTATACCGCGTTCAATTACTCAGGGGAATTATCAAATCGTTAACATCAAATACCGATGTAAATACTGTAAAAGGATTGGTGTTGTACTTAATAATTACGCAATGCGTTTATCGGTGGTTTTGTAATTTTTTATTTTAAGGAAAAACGTATTCCGTAGAATTTTAAAACCGGTAAGGCATAGTGTAATTTTAATTAATACCATAAACGCAGAAGATTTGTTTTAAATAAAATTCAAAAAAAAGTTTTTTATTTAAACCTTTAATTAAACACCCCAAATAAATCACCTATAAAGCACTCATCAATTAACAATTGATTAATTATTCCTTACTATTACAAATTAGTATTAAGACACCAAAGGAAATCTTATTAATAATTTTCTATTTTTATCGATACCTTTTTAAAATCTAAGTAAAACCTTATGGCTGCCATTTTTAAATCAATCAAATCTGTGCTATCCTTAATTATATTAGGATTATTTGTTTTTTGCGGATTAAATACCCATGCTCAAACCAGCACGCCAAAATTTAATGTAATTGCATTTTATACCGCAAAAGACGACAAAGCCCATATAAGCTTTGTGCACGAAGCCAATAAATGGTTTCCGGAGATGGCAGCCAAATATAATTTCAAATATGATTCAACAAAAAACTGGAATAATCTGAATGCTGAATTTCTTTCGCACTACCAAGTGGTTATTTTTTTGGATACCCGGCCCGATGATCCGGCACAGCGCGCAGCTTTTCAAAAATACATGGAAAATGGCGGCGCCTGGATAGGCTTCCATTTCGCAGCGTTTGCCCTTACTCCTTCCGATTTCCCGCAAAACTGGGATTGGTACCACACTACATTTTTGGGCTCAGGGCAGTATGTGAGTAATATATGGCGTCCATCAATAGCTATTTTGAATGTCGACAAAAATTTCCCTGCCACCCAATTAATGCCCGCTCAATTTAAAACATCGCCCAATGAATGGTACAGATGGGAAAATGACTTGAGAAAGAATCCCAACATTCAAATACTATGCTCCATTGATTCCACCAGTTTTCCCTTAGGCACCGGCCCTAAACAAAGCGAAATATGGCACAGCGGCTATTACCCGGTAGTTTGGACCAACAAAAACTACAAAATGATTTATTTTAACATGGGGCATAATGATATGGACTATGAACACAAATACGATAATACTGACAAAACCCTCTCTTACACATTTGCCAGCCCTATGGAGGCAAAACTGGTAATTGATGCACTGCTTTGGCTGGGTGGTCAAAAGCCACAGTAAACTGACTTTGTAATTACGATTCTGAATATTACAATTCGCAAAACTACATAAGTACTTATATATTATTAGCACAATAATACATAAGTACTTATGTATTAAATCCAAAAAAATAAGTGATCAGTTAAATAAAAACGGTATCCTTTTAACCTTTTCTTTCTTCTGGTGACCGGCGTTTATTAACGGAAACCTGTTATTTGTGAGGAAAATATGCAGCAAATAAAGATGATATTTATCATAAAAAAGCGCAAAATCAACATTTAGGAAAGATATTTTACTTATATCACCCCAAAAAATCTTATTTCGGCCCGGCGATTTCCAAGAACTCAAAATGCCATTTTGTTGATAAATGCAGCATTGTTAATAAGTAATGCTTATTGAAAAGTATTTTTAGCAAAAAAATATGTTAAATATCTGTTAAAAATTAGTCTGCAAACTCTATAGAATTTATATTTGCATAATTATTATTATCGTTCTAACCAATTAGTTCTTTATGATAAATAATGAGGTCAGTTACTATAAAAAGAGAAAGCTCCCCGCTTCCTCTTTTTTTTGTTTAAGGAGTTTTGTAGCTTACTTTATTTATTGATTTATCTATCGCATTTAACAGGTAGCCTTTAGGATCATCAGCGTACTCCCAAAACATTACCCCAGCCATTTCTTTTGACTTTACATATTTAACTTTTTTCTTTACCGACCATTCATCATCAAAAGAGAAAAACTGTTTTGTTGTAGAATTATAAATGTAGTCGGCCTTTGCATGGTGGTCGCGGTAAACGTTAAAGCCGGGAAGGTTAAGAATGCTGTCCTTTATAATGGTATATCCATAGCCTTTAGCGCGGGTAGAAATAGAATCGCCCAGGCCTTTGGCATCATCTACCAAAATTGCCGAGCGTCCATAAAATGCTATTCCCATAACCAGTTTATTTACGGGCACACCTGCCGCTACAAATAAATCAACTGCGTCATCAGCATTATTGTGACCATGATAAGCCTTTGATGCATACAAAGCGGTATGATGTATGGCAGCTTTCCCAGCTGAGTAATCATACGTCATTAAATTTATATAGTCGACGTATTGCTGCACCTTCCCCATTTCGGTATGACTAACAAAGCCTTTAAAAGCACCTACGGCAGTGGTCAATAGATACGTTTTATGGGTCCGTTGCTGCAAACTATCCAGTTGCCTACGCAACTCTTTAAACATAAGTGTATAATTCTGCTCATCTTCCGGCCTGTAAATATTTCCTTCAAGGCCCTTTCGTGCGGGGTATTCCCAATCAATATCAATACCATCCAAATTAAACTTACCGATAATAGCTACGGCACTGGTGGCAAATCCATGGCGTGAAGTATCTGATAACATTGCGTCAGAGAACCGACCGCTCCAGCTCCAGCCACCGATAGATATTAATATTTTTAGTGCTGAATTTTGTTTCTTTAATGCTACTAAGCTTCTGAAATTGACAGTATCTGTTGCTTCGCGATGAAGCCAGGCCCGGTTATTTTTAATGTCGACAAATGCGTAATCAATATGCGTAAGTTTCTTTACATCTATCTGGTCAACATTTTTTATTAAGCCCCTAAAACCACCTACGTAAGCAATTACTACTTTATTTGATTGGGCCTGGATAATACCAGGCATTAATATTAATGTGGCAAAAGCCATTATTAACGCTAAACCGTTAACAGGCTTTTTGGGGTATCGGCATTTCATTATTAATAAGGTTAATGGGTTTATATCTTCAATCTTAATCGTCCTTTTTCTAAAAGACCAGTTATAAGGATCACAATAAACGACACTGCAAAAGAACGAAAAATACCACCCGCTCCGTAATTAAAAAAGTCAGGATAATCAAAATCTAAAATAGTGAATATAGCCACCATAAAATAAGGTATCAGGTAACAGGTTAATGTGCTGGTGCCTGCCGGTTTTATAATCTTAAACCAGTTTTGTTTGCCTTTAATATCTATCAGCCATATAAAAAACTCAAAAAGCAGTACGCCTATGCCGGTGCATATAAATACCCAGGAGGGTGTAGAGTGTACTTTTGAAATACCTTCGGTATATGGGCGTATAATAAAGCCCAGGGCTATAAGGGCCAAGCCTATAAGCGCAAACGTTAGCCACAATATTTTATAATTAGCCTTTGATATAATTAAAGGGTACAACAAGGAAATTACGATACCAAACATCATTAACGATGTTGATGAGCCATCTTTAATAACCGGGATATCCATATCCACCACGTCGGCATGATAGCAAATATTTATGCCTACCAACACAAAAAGACAAATGGCCAATGCTATAAAGTTACCCCGGCAAATAAGATACAAAAATGAACATACCAGGTAGGCCCAGCCTATTATCCCTAAAATACCCCACCACGATGGACTTAATCCCGTTGGTGCGCTGGCGCTTCCGCCTTTGTAAAACCAGGCCAGTACCGCTAAAATCACCACTCCTGTGCCCATCAGCGCATATTTCTTTGCTTTAGCTAATGTTTCAGGATAATCGAGCCAGATAAGGAAAAAGCTCAGCGTCATCAAAAACTCCCATATCCCGGGTGGTATTACTGCTGCGGTGCTATAATCTTCCAGGTTAACATGAAAAAAGCCCATTACAATTAATGCAAATGAGCGCAGTAAAATATAGGAGGCTATTGAAAGAAACGAATCGCCTCTTTCCAGTCTCCGCCCAATAGCCAGGGGGATTGACAAACCAGCGATAAATAAAAATATAGGGAAGATGGTATCGGCAAAGTGCATTCCGTCTACATTATCTTTTACATGATCTATCCAAAGCGGCACGCGGTGTACATCGCTCAAATCATTAACAAATATCATGAAAAACATGTTTACCGCCCGGAATATATCGATAGAAAGAAGTCGCTTTTGTTGCAGCATTACAAGTATTTAAACGCTGTTGATGTAAACCAGCGCTTAAATATAACAGCAAATTGCTAAAATTGATTGTATCGTTTTCGATAGTTTTCTGCAGGAACCTGTTTTTTGTCTCCCCAACGAACACAAAAGACTGTTTTCCTCAACTCAAAACCTCTTCCAAAATATCGTGCGAGCGCACGTTCCCAAAACTTTCAATATGGAGTGAGTAATAGTCCAGCAACTTATGGATAAGATAGCGTCGTTCGTCATTACTTAACTTTAGCTGCGATAAGTTTTCGAAGTTATATTGCAGCAAACCGGCAAAATTGTGGGTATGCGGCGGTGAAAGATATAGTGTAGTATCGGGTTTGTAATTACAAAACACACCATTTTTCATATCAAAATAATCGGCCTCGCCGGCAAGGTGCCTATCGGGATGAAAGCCCAGATAACGGGTAAGCCGCACTAAAAACAACAAATGAAAATTGGCCAGCCCTTCGGTCTGATTATCCAGCCACTCAATAGCGCTGAATACAAAATCAAATAAACTCTCGTCCGTTCCTTGTTGCTTTACCGCCTTATATAAAACCTCATTTAAAAAGAGAGCTATACTGCTTTTTATAATATCGTAAGGTATAGTTTGTAAGGGTGGCGAGTTTTTGAGCTCTTTAATACGCTGCACGTTCCCGGTATTTTTATAGTAAACCACCATATCCAGCAGCGATAATGACTGTAGCATATTAAGGCTTATTTTAGCTTTTGGCTTTTTGGCCCCGTTTACCATGTACGATTGCATGCCGAATTTCTCGGTAAACACCTGCACAATAACGCTATTTTCGCTGTAGCTGGTGGTTTTAAAAACTATTCCGCGGGTTTTATGCAGCATGATTTATCATCAACAGCAATTTTGGTAAAAAAATAATTAATGCGGTTACCAACGCAAATAAGGCAGCTATTACCACAGCAGCGGCACTCATGTCTTTAATTCGCCCTGCCTTTTCATTATATCCCGGCGATACCAGGTCAACCAGGGTTTCAATCATGGTATTAAAAATTTCGGTTACCAGCACCAGGCAAATGCTGATGGCTATCCAGTTCCATTGGTCTAATGAAATTTGCAGCAAAAAGCCGGTAATAAAAACTAAAACCGTTGCCACCAGGTGTATCCTGAAATTTAGTTGTGTGGCGGTAGCATAAACAAGCCCTTTAAAGGCATAACCAAAGCTGCGTAAAAGTTTTTTCATATAAAGTTATTATAGCATGCAGCAAAGCCTCACCTAAATCCTCTCCAAAGGAGAGGACTTTAACTTCGCTCTTTGTCAGAACACATTCCTTTTTAGAACCCTCTCCTTTGGAGAGGGCAGGGTGAGGCTTTTACTAGCGATCCCTGAATTTGAAATTCTAAGTTACAAATCTGCACATTTGAAAAACATTGTCACAATCTCATTTAATCAATTACCATGATTAATCTATTTTCGTAGTTTAGCGACCCGGGAATAATCTTCTTCAAAATAATGATTTGGAAAAAACTTGCTGATCTTGTATTAAAACAACGTGTTCTTATCCTCGCCATTATTGGCCTGTCTACGCTATTTATGGGATACGAGGCCAGCCAGGTACGCATAACATTTAATGGCGGCAAAGTGTTGCCGGTAACTGACTCGGCCTACATCCGGTACATGCAGTTTAAAAATACTTTTGGGCAGGATGCCAGCACCATGGTTATTGGCTTTAAATCACCCAATATTTTTAACAAAGATATTTTCAACGATTGGTATCAGATAGGCACCCGAATACAGCGTATTAAAGGAATAACCGGGGTAATTTCTGTAGCTAATTTATATAATCTTCAAAAAGATACGCTTCATCATCGTTTTGTACTTAAGCCGTTGGTAAATAGTCAACTTACCAGCCAGGCGCAGGTGGATAGCCTGAAAAAAAGAATATTGGACCTTCCTTTTTATAAAGGACTTTTATTAAGTGAGGATAGCACTGCAACGTTAATGGCCATTACGTTTGATGGTAAAATAATCAATACGCCCAAACGCGTACCTATTTTAAATCAAATACTGGCAGAAGGGCGGCAGTTTGAACAAAAGCACGGTATACAGGTACATTATTCAGGCTTGCCACTCATCCGCACCAAGGCAGGCGATTTAATGAAAAATGAGTTTACGCTTTTTCTATGCCTGTCCTTACTAATAACAGCCTGCATTTTATTAATCATATTTCGTTCCGGTTTCCCGGTTATATTTCCGGTACTGGTGGTGTTGCTTGGCGTTACTTGGAGCCTGGGCATACTGGTTTTAATGCATTATGAAATCACCATACTTACAGGCATTATTCCACCGCTGGTGGTAATTATTGGTGTACCCAATAGTGTTTTCATTTTAAATAAATACTATTACGAGTACAGTTTAACGGGCAATAAAATGCAATCATTACATACAGTGATTGAAAAGGTGGGCATAACCACTTTTATTGCCAATGTTACCACCGCCATTGGTTTTGGCGTATTATGTTTTACCAACAGCGAGTTATTAACGCAATTTGGTTTGGTGGCATCATTAAGCATTATGGTAACCTTTGCTTTGAGTTTAGTATTAATTCCGATAATTTTCAGTTATCTGCCCAACCCCAAACAACGCCAAAGCGGTATTAAAGATCGTAAGGTTATACAGTTTGTATTATCAAAGCTCGATTACCTGGTGCACCATCACCGCAAAGCTATTTATATTACTACTTTTTTGCTGGTTGCTGTTTGTGGATACGGTCTTTCGCTTATCAATGTAAATGGTTATGTGGTTGATGATTTGCCTAAAACCAGCAATACCCTTAGCGATCTGCAATTTTTTGAAAACAACTTTAAAGGTGTGCTACCATTAGAGGTTAGTATTGATACCAAACGCAAAAACGGCGTAATGAATCAGGCGTTTATAAAAAAGGTTGAAAAATTAGAAAACCTGATCTCCTCCTACCCCGAATTCAGCCGCTCGTTATCACTTATACAGGCTTTAAAATTCTCTACCCAAGCCTTTTATGGTGGCAGTAGCAATTATTACCGTTTGCCTGATGGAATGGAGCAAGGTTTTATTTTAAGCTATGCAGGTAACTCAGGCAAAAATACCAATGTGCTGCATAACTATATTGATAGCGATAAAAGATATACCCGGGCAAGCTTTGAGATGATTGATGTAGGCTCAAACCGGATGAACGTTTTACTTGGCCAGCTACAGCCTCGTATCGACTCTATATTCAATCCTAAAAAATATCATGTTGAACTAACCGGATCGAGCATCATATTTATAAAAGGCGCCAATTACATGGTCAAAAACCTGTATGAAAGCCTAGCCTGGGCCATATTTTTAATAGCCGGGGTAATGTGGATCCTCTTCAGGGGAATTAAAATGATTGCCGTTTCCCTGCTACCCAATCTTATCCCACTGGTAATAACAGCCGGCATAATGGGCTTTTTCGGCATCCCGCTTAAGCCATCAACCATTTTAATATTCAGCATAGCGATGGGGATTTCATCCGATCAAACCATCTATTTTATCACCCGGTACCGACAGGAGTTAAAAAATACCAATAAAACCATTTCGCGCATTGTTTCTGATACCATCCGCGAAACGGGTATCAGCATGATCTATATCGCCATTGTATTATTCTTTGGCTTTGGCATATTTGCTGCATCTACCTTTGGCAGTACAAAGGCGCTCGGCATTTTGCTATCTATCACCCTTTCAGTTGCTATGTTCAGCAATTTAACTTTATTGCCTGCATTTTTGTTGAGTATAGAACATAGGGAGAATAAGAAGACCAAAAAAGCTGAATAAATTCAAAAATCATTCATTGCGAGCCCAAGGATATGTAACTTAGAATTTCTCATTAGTCATGCCGTTCGAAATAATTGATATTGAAACACAAAACGATTTTCAGAATCTTAAAATTCCGGGAAAGTTTAAGATTGATGATGATAAAGTCTATATAAAAAAGACGGGGAACGTTATTTACATCATCCCCTATCATAATGCATGGGAAAGTATGATTGATGCAACTAATAATTTTTCAGATGACTACATGGACTGCTAATTGCGGATATTCAACACATCTTCCTTCCCGTTTCAAACTCACATCATTATGGATTTAAAACTAACTAACAAAGTTGCCATTGTACTGGCCGCCAGCAAGGGCTTGGGTAAAGCTATCGCCACAGCCCTATCCGCCGAAGGTGCAAAGGTTATTATTGGCTCGCGCGATGAAGGTGAGCTAAAAAAAGTAGCTTCAGAAATCCAACAGCTTACCGGGAACGAAGTTTGGGCTTTACCCATTGATGTTGCCGATGCCAAACAGGTTGAAAGCTTTATTGAGGAGGTAGCACAGCGATATGGTAAAATTGACATTTTGCTCAATAACGCAGGCGGACCGCCGTTTAACAAATTCGAGCATTTTGATGATGCCGAATGGCAAAAAGCATTCGACTTAAATTTATTAAGCTTTGCCCGGACCAGCCGACTTGTTTTGCCACATATGAAAAAGGCCGGCGGGGGCCGTATTATCAATATTATCAGCGGTTCGGTAAAAGCCGTATTGGGTAATTCAGTGCTTTCAACCAGTATGCGTATGGGTGTAGTGGGTATGGCCAAATTAATGGCCGATGAGTTTGGCCCCTATAATATCACCGTAAACAATGTTGCCCCCGGCATGATATTAACCGACAGGCTGAAACATACCCTACCCAAAGATGTTGACCCCGAGACGGCATTAAAAGAAAAAGCCAAGAACATCCCGCTTGGCCGCATAGGCAAACCCGAAGAGCTGGCCGCCCTGGTAACCTTCCTGGCGTCAGAACAGGCAGCGTACATCAGCGGCACCACTATTCAGGTTGATGGCGGTGCCAGCAGAAGTATTTTATAATAATTAACTCCGACATTTCGTTTTGCCTCACCTAAATCCTCTCCAACCGCGTGCCGCCATAGCTTTAGCGGTGGCGCAAGGAGAGGACTTCGATGCAAAATTAAACTTTTTTTGCCCCACTCCTTTGGAGAGGGGTTGGGGTGAGGCCTCCTCATTTATAATAACACCGGATTCAACTCCGAATCTATCAATTCACCAATAGGTTTGCACATTAACCATTTATGATGGTCATTTTCCTGCCAGCTATTTTTATAGGGCGTTACCCGTGCGCCATCGGCGACATAAATAATGGTCATTACCTCGCGCATTTTATTTGAGTTATTGCCATTGGCATGGTGCATGGTAAAACCACGATGCCAGGTAGCATCACCGGCTTTCATTGTTTTGGCCCGACTTATGGCAAATTGATGTGCTTTAACATAAGCATCAAATGCGCTTTCTGATTCGTCAGATATTTCAAAATTAAAAATCGAGCCCTCCTTGTACGAGCCGGATGCAAAGGTGAGCATTCCCATATCTTCGTCAATATCAACCAGCGGCATCCACATGGTTACCGTGTTGTGCGTATCTATGGGCCAGTAATACTGATCCTGGTGCCACGGCGTAGGGCCGCCGCCGGGTTCTTTAAATAATGCCTGATCGTGATAAAGCCTTACATTATCAACGCCCATCAAATCGGCTGCAATTTTTGCCATGCGCCTGGCCAATACAAATTGTCGTACATCTTTATCATTCTGCCACAGGTTCATAATCTGCAAAAAAGCTTTTCCGTAGGTATCCCTGTCCTCCATGGCGCGGGTTTCGGTATTGTATTTATCAGCAGCCTGAACAATGGCAATCCGATAAGCAGCAACTTCATCGGGTGATAGTATTTGTTCAATCAGGGTATGTCCCTTTTCTTTAAATTCAACGATATTTTCGCCGGATAATCTCTTAAAATCATCCAGGCAGGGCAAAGTCATTAATTCTCTATCCATTACAATTGGTTTGTAGTCAAAGAAAGGAACACTTTACAGCAAAAAAAATGTCATTAATGGAACAATAGTGGATTATTTTATCCTTACTTTTATGCTATTCGCTTTTTTAATTAAAATACGCCATGATAAAGGCTACCTATGAAGTCCTGAAACCATCAAACGGGCAATCTTTTTTGGTTCGACGCTTTGCGAGCGTCGCATTTGATGCACCCTATCATTTTCATGAAGAATATGAGCTCACCTATATTTTAAGTGGCTCCGGCAAACGATATGTAGGAAACCACATGGAAGATTTTACAGCCGGCGATTTGGTATTCCTCGGTCCCAATTTGCCGCACTGCTGGAAACTGGAACCCGCAAAAGATGAAAAAGCCGAAGGCAGCGCCATAGTCATACAATTTAATGCATCCTTTTTAGGCAACGACTTTTTTAATAAAGGCGAACTAAAATATATTAAAAAACTTTTTCAGCGCAGCAGCAGTGGAATAAGCTTTAAAAGAAGTATACAAACCGCTATTAAAAACAGACTTATTGTATTAGGCGATGAGAAAAACAGCTTTAAAATGTTGATAGAATTACTGGAGATATTGCAGCGGCTCGCTACTTCCAATGATTTTAATTTATTAGATCAAAACAGCGTAGTTGCTGAACGCACATTGGCCGAGCAAGAGCGCATTAACCCCGTTTTTGCCTACCTGGTGGATAATTTCAGGTCTCATGTAAGCCTGGACGAAGCAGCAAGCATTGCCAATATGACGCCCAATGCTTTTTGCAAATATTTCAAAAAAACCACCCGTAAAACTTTTATGGAAACCATAATTGAATACCGGATCAACTATGCCACACAACAGCTTGTTCAAACCGATAAACCTATTTCGGAAATATCATTCGAAAGTGGTTTTGGCGATGTATCGCATTTTTACAAAATGTTCAAATTGAAAATGAGCGCCAGTCCGCTTAATTACCGCAAAAAATTTATGCGGAGTCTAGGCGACGATGAGAAAAAGGTAGCGTAGATTTTATAATTGATGTTCTTCTGAACTTAATGACTGCGGAATTCTCTCATCATTACTGTCAGCAAAACGTTTTTGAATCAAAATACAACCCGTGCTAAAAATCAGCAATGAAACGATGCATAACAATATATAACAGGGCATTCCTAAAAGACTTAAAAAGCTCTGCTGTTTCTTTGGCAAAAACAAAAAGAGGGCTGCGCTTAAATTTACTGTAGCATGAACGATCATTCCCGGGATGACTGATTGCGTTTTGTAATATATCCAACCTATAAATATTCCTCCAAAAATGGCGGGCAATGCTTGCCATGGGTTCAAATGCATCAAACCAAAGAAAACCCCTGAAATTATGATAGCTTTATGTGGCGAATAATTTTTCAATAGCCCTCTTAAGACAATACCCCGGAAAAGTATTTCCTCCAAAATTGGGGCCGCTATAACCATAGTAATGATCGAGATAAAATCTTTTTGAAACATCCTTTCGAAATAATGTTGCACGGCCACCGGCATTGGTATGATATTAGAAAGTCGTTCTAAAATTACAACCAAAGCCAACGCACAAATAGTAAGCACTGGAAACACCCATGTTGCTGTTTTATTAAAACTGATATTAAAATCTTCACCCTCCTGCTTTTTGCATTTTTTTATCGCATATCTTGTTACAGCCAAAAATGTAACAACATAAGTTGAAAGATTTAAGAATGATCTTAAAAGCGGCGATCTAATATCTCTTATTCCCATTAAAAGTATGCCTTCGAATATTCCACACACAACCATGTAAAAAAGAAAGACAAAGAAAAGCCTGAATAGCGCTTTTACGTTGGGGTAAGCAAATTGAGAATCTGCTACCGTTTCATTTAAATCAATAGGCTGTTGGGCTTCGGTTAGGTCCGGAATCATGGGTGAATATACCAAACCTGCTTAAATAAGAAAAAATTTATATTACGAGTAGATAATCGCTCACATCTTCCACACTTCAATACCATAAGCCGGCAGATGCAGCACGACCGTACCCTTGTCGGCTTTAATGTTTTTAGCGCCATAAATAACGTTTGCTGTCTTTTTTCCCGCAACGGTAATGGTTACATCAGCGGCTTTGTCTGATAAATTTACAACTACAACAAACTTACTATTACCTTCATATCTCATAAAGCTAAAAACCTTGTCATTGTCATTTTGCAATGTCTGGTAAGTTCCCGTCGAAATTATTGGATTAGCTTTGCGGATGCCAATCATTTTGCGGTAAAAATTCCAGATTGAATTAGGATCGTTTTGTTCTTCTTCAAGAGAGATGCCGTCATCGGGTACATCGTTGTTAAACTTGGCCTTCCATGGGCCCTTGGTTTTGTACCAATAGGCCATCCCCTTTCCCTGGTCGCTTTTATACCATTCAAAGGCTTCGCGGTTGGGGATATCATTGGCATCGGTTGCACCCAGGCTGGCGTTGGTTCCCTGCATACCTATTTCCTGCCCGTAATAAACAGATGGCACTCCGCCAAACAACAAATTAAACGCCGCGCCTATTCTCAGTTTCCTGATGTCGCCTTTTACGCCGGTAGCAAACCTGGGCATATCATGGTTTTCAATAAATACCACCTGCTGTTTTCCTTTTGGTATATTCAAAAAGGTTGAATCGGCAGCCGCCGTTAATTGCTTTTTATCGAAGGACCGGATAGCAAATGTCAATCTGAATGCAAAAACACGGTCAACACCTCCGTTATTAAAATAATCGAGCCCAAAATCACCCCAGTTAGCTTGCTCGGCAACAATTTTTAATTTAGGATTTACCTGCCGCAGGCGGTTTAATAATGGCGTCCAAAAGGCATTAAACAGACCTGTGAGCGCCGGTTTATTATCCAGGTTATCCATCATATGGTCAAGCCGGAAACCGTCCACCCCATCGTCAAATTTACCGTCGTTATTCGGATCCATCCAAAACTTAAATAGTTGATAGTTGTATTCTAAAACCTTGGGGCTTTTCAAATTTACTGTAGTAATTTTCCGGTAAACGCTATCGTACCCTAAAAGACCTTTTAAATTAAATATGATGGGCGATGGTTGTTGGTGAGCCTGGTCATCATACAAAATATAATCGCTATAAGCCGAGGCTGGGTTATTAATGCCATCCTTCCACCAAATATGATCTTCGGTAACATATTGGGTTTCCATATCCAAATACAACTTCATCCCACGCTTATGAAGCGCTTTTATTAATGATAAATAGTCATTAAAGCTACCGTAATGCTCATCTATCTTCTTAAAATCGCTGGCAAAATAATTATGATAAAAAACCGATTCGTACAGCGGAGTAAGCAATATGGCTGTAACGCCCAATTGCTGCAGGTAATCTAACTTCAAACGTATGCCATTTAAATCGCCATGCTGGTCGCCGTTGCTGTCATAAAAACTGCGCTGAAATACGTGGTAAATAATCTCTTCCTGCAAAGGTTTTGGAGCTACCTTTTGCCCTGCTGCTTTATTATTAAGAAATATAGACAGGAATAATAAGCCGATAAATATCAGGTAGCGTGCTTTCATTTCAGGTTTGATGGCTGCGTTAAACTAAAATAAGAATGAATTTACATTTTATTTTATAGCGCATCTACGCCTTTCAGAAAAAAATCTGTTAATTGGAACACTGAGCTTTAATTTTTATTACAAAATAAGGAGACCTTATCTTGCATAAGTACCAACAATACTGTCGTCGGTGTTCTTTAAATGTTTTAGGGGCATAAAAACCACCAAACTCATAATTGCCAATAAAATTGAAAGTAATATAAGGGTAGTTTTGTATTCTTCCAGCACACTTTTCTTCTTATTTATGTATTTCATAGGTAGATATTAACATTTTGTTGCCTGCATATTAGAACATTACGTTCAAAGTTTAAAAAACGTTACAGTCTTCAAAATTATATTTACAACAGTTGCCCGTTGTATTTTGTTTGCAGCTAATAAACGGAAAAAGCCACTGTCTACAGTAGGGTAAAAACCCCTATTTTAACTACGGCTTTTACGTAATTTGTATTTTTTGCAAAGGTATTTTAAATTCCCACAATCGACCATATTTTTTATCGTATAAAGAAAAGTATCATTATTTAGTCAGTTTTTTTTCTTTCATAAAACATCGCCTGCATTTTTACGTTAGTTGTCTTATAAATGCATTTCTAGCATTTATAATTGTGATAAGGTTTAGGTTGAAAGCCCCCAAACAGCGAGTGTAAGGGGGCTTTTATTTGCCTCTTCAATTATAACTAATAAATTAGTTAATTCAAAATATTAAATTTCTTTTCTTATTAACTTTTTACATCTTAGCCGCCGATTTAAATAGATGATAGAGATAAAGAAGCAACTGTACACGCTATGCACCGAGTATGTACAAAACCGCATGGAAGCGGCTCAGCAAGCCATTAATGACGCACAAAAAGCTTCGAATGATGACACCAAGAGCAGCGCGGGCGATAAATACGAAACAGGCCGTGAGATGGCGCAGCAGGAAACCAACCGTAATTTGGCCCAACTTAATGAAGCTAATAAATTAAAAATCGCCCTAAATTTAATAAGCTATGAACATTTGTCGGAGCAGGCAGAGCCGGGAGCAGTGATAATAACCGACCAGGGTAATTTTTATATGGCCATAAGCGCGGGTTTATTAACTGTTAAAAACGAAAATTATTTTGCAATTTCTCCAGCTTCACCTATCGGCCTCAAGCTAAAGGGCTTAAAAGCGGGAGCCCAATTTAACTTAAACAACAAAATTTACTTGATAAAACAGATAATTTAAACTTTTTTTAAAACAATTGTAAGGTATTTATATTTAGTATCTGTAATCATTCAAATATCTATTACTATATTTGATGTTAATAAAGAGAGGCAAGCAAAGTAGACTTGCCCATTATAAATTTAATCTTGATGAACATATTTGTAGGAAGTCTTCCTTTTTCATTAGAGGAAGCCGATTTAAGAGAGCTTTTCGAAGCTTATGGTGAAGTAAGCACCGTTAAATTAATTAGCGACAGAGAAACCGGCAGAAGCAAAGGTTTTGGCTTTGTTGAGATGCCTGACGACGAGAGTGCTCAAAAAGCAATCACCGGTTTAAATGGCGCTGAAGTAAAAGGCAGATCAATTGCGGTGAGCCAGGCTGAAGAAAAGAAACCAAGCGACCGTAGAGGTGGCGGCGGCGGTTACGGCGGTGGTGGAAACCGTGGTGGCGGCGGCGGTTACGGCGGCGGCGGTGGAAACCGTGGCGGCGGCGGCGGTGGCTACTCAAGAGATAACAATCGCGGTGGTGGCAGCGGCGGTGGCCGTTGGTAAAATATACTAATAAGTAAAACGCCCGGCTATGGGCCAGGCGTTTTGCTTATTTATTTATTGCAAATATTATTTATTTGCAAGTGCTCTTAGTCCTGCAGGCCTTTCAGTGGCAACTGCATTGCTTTAATTTGGCATATCCCTTTTCTTTCTATTTCTGCCGTAACCTGAATTTAAAACTCGGCATTAATGCTTTCATTTTAAAATTCAGGTAGGGCAAAATCAAAACAACCAAATCAAAATTTATCTTTCAAGGGTTAATTATTGCTTTTCCTTTACAGTCGAGCCGTCCCTTATTTCTTCCGATGCTTGTTTAACTACAACATCACCAGCCTTTACATCTCCGTAAACCTCGGTTTTATCGCTGGTTGAAACACCTTTCTTAACGGTAACCCATTCAGCGCGGTGATTATTTATCTTGATGATGAATACTTTTTCTGTTGATGTTACTACAGCCGTTTTAGGAACTATAAAAGTACTGTCATGAGCCGGCAAGGGCACATCAACCTCGGCAAACATGTGCGGAAGTAATCTTTTATCTTTATTGTACACATCCATCTCCAAACGCTCGGCCCGTAACTTGGTATCAAGCGCACCGGCTAAACGTTTTATCTGTGCGGTAAATTTTTGACTAGGTAAAGCTTCTACCGAAAAAGTAACATCAGATTTATCGTTTAAACCTCCGGTGTATACTTCGGGTACGGATACTATTAAACGCAGCCTGGTTTGATCCTCCAAAACAAACAATGGATCGGTGCTTTTGCCACCCGGACCAACATAGGCGCCCAGGTTAATATTACGGGCAGTTATCACGCCGTCAAACGGTGCCCGTATTTCAAGATAGGCTAAGTTGGCAGCCACCTCTTTATAGCTCGATTTTGCAGCCTCAACGTTGGCATAGTCGGAGTTTTTCTTAGCTTCTGCCAGTTCCAGGTCATTTTGAGACACTGTACCCGGTATTTTGCTGGTGCTCAACAAACGATCGTACGTTGCTTTGCTGGCAAAACAAATAGCTTCCTGCTGCTGTATGCGCGATTGCGCTTCAGCCAGCTGTGAATTTATTTCGGGTGCTTCCAGGGTAACCAGTAGTTGGCCTTTATGCACTTGCGAGCCTATATCAACCAAAAGGTTTTTTACGTAGCTGTTTACTTTTGCGTATAAATCAACTTCCTGGTAGGGAGCCAATTCGCCCGGCACAGCAATGGTAGTGTTCAACTTGCCTTTTACTACGGGCACCGGCACAACCGTTGGCGTATCAATAGCATTTTCGTCTTGCACCGTTTGGGCCTGTTCTTCTTGTTGTTTTTTATCTGGCCCGCATGAGCTCAGTAAACCGGTGCCTATAACTAAAGCAGCTATAGGGATGATGAATTTATTTTTTGTGATTTTCATGATGGTGCTGTGGAACATAAAATTTACTTTCTTTATCTTCAGGATCTAATGAAACAGAATCTGTTGAGGCATTGCCTTGTACCCAGGCAAACACTAGTGGCAATATTAACAATGCGGCAAATGTTGATGCCATTAAGCCGCCAATAACCGCACGGCCCAATGGTGATGTTTGATCGCCACCCTCGCCTAAGCCCGATGCCATTGGAATCATACCTACAATCATGGCCAAACTGGTCATCAAAATAGGCCTTAAACGTAAGGCCGCTGCTTCACGGGCCGATTTAAGTGCATCGCCGTTATGCTTTCTGAGCTCTTCGGCGTTGGTAACCATCAGTACCGCGTTGGAAATGGATACCCCTACCGACATGATCATACCCATGTACGATTGCAAATTTAGCGTAGCTCCGGTTATTTTAACCAGGAACAACGAACCAAATAATACCGCCGGCACCGTTGATAGTACTACTAACGATACTTTAAACGATTGGAAATTAGCTGCAAGCATCAGGAATATAACCAATACCGCCACCAATAAACCGGACTGTAAGCTATCCAGCGTATCAGTTAATGTTTGACTCATGCCGCGCAACTCAACCGTTAAACCGCGTGGCAATTTACCTAATGATTTGATTACTCCTTTTACATCATCCGTTGCGGTACCTAAATCCTTATTATTTAAGTTGGCAGTAACCGAAAACGTTGGTACGGCGCCAATATCATCATCCTCGCCATTAGTAAGGCCCGGCTTAACAGAGGCAACATCGCTCAATATTGGTCTTGGTTGATTAGCCAGTATAGGTATTTCTTTAATATCATTTATATCGGTCATCTGGTATTCAGGAACTTCTACCTGAACCTGATAACTTAAACCAACTTTCTGATCCAGCCAAACATTCTTCTCTGTTAAACGTGATGAAGATGTTGATGCGGTTAACGTTCTTGATATATCACCCACGCCTACGCCTAATTCTGCAGCACGGGTTCTGTCAATATCAATATTTATAGCCGGGTATTTAAATGACTGTGCTATTTGCACATCTCTTAAATAATTTATCTGGTTTAATTTATTTACAATTTTGCCAGCGTACTCCTCATCCTGTTTCTTATTTTTACCGGTAAGCGCAACCTCAATTGGCGTTGGCGAACCCTGACTTAAAATTTTATCAGTAAGCTCAATCGGCTCAAAAGACATTTTAACATCGGGCAGATCCTTTTTCATAGCATGCCTGAAACGTTCTTTCAACTCATCAAGGTTCACTTTATATCCTTCGGCCAACTGCACTTGCATAACAGCTTCCTGCGGGCCGGCCATAAACATATAAATAGGGTTTGTTGAAAACGATGCAGGGTGCGTAGCCACAACAGACGATGTTATAGCTATATTTTGCTTGCCAACTAAACTATCTAATATATGCAGCGCCTTAATAGTGCTGAGCTCGGTGCGTTCTAAACGGGTACCATCGGCTCCGCGTAAACGCACCTGGAAAGTACCTGAGTTAGTTTTTGGCAATACATCACGTCCAATCAGTATAAACAGTAAAAACGCCAACCCAAAAGCAACAACAACGTAGGCTGATACAATCAGTTTACGGTTTGGCAGCATCCTGTCCATCAGTTTCAGGAAGCTTAGTCTGAATTTATCAAAACGGGTAAGCTTACCGCCTTTAGCTTCGGTTGCATGTTTAATAGCGTTTTCCTTTTGCTGCCATGCGTCACCTTCATCATCCAGTGCAAAGCCATCTTTATGGCTCTTATCTTCATGCTCGTTTTTCATGATCCAGTTGGCCATGATAGGTACAAAGGTTTGTGCCAGCAAGTAAGATATAATCATTGAAAAACCAATAGCCAGTGCTAACGGAAGGAATAATGCTCCCGGAATACCAGTCATGGTAAACGCCGGCGCAAACACCGCCAGGATACAAAACAGGATCAGCAACTTAGGGAACGCAATTTCTTTACAGGCATCCCAAATAGCCAGGGCTTTGGGTTTACCCATATCAAAATGCTGGTGAATATTTTCAATCGTTACCGTTGATTCATCCACCAGGATACCAATAGCCAGCGAAAGGCCGCTCAGCGTCATGATGTTGATGGTTTGATGAAACAGCGATAAAAACAGCACTGCCGAAACGATACAGGTAGGGATAGTTAATATTACAATCAGCGCTCCTCTTCTATCGCCCAAAAACAATAATACCATTAACCCGGTAAGTACAGCACCAATTGCACCTTCTTCGGCCAAACTCTTTACCGCGTTGATTACGTAAATAGATTGGTCAAAAACGAAAGACAACTTAACATCCGGCGGTACTAAAGCCTGAAAACGGGGGAGTGCCTTTTTGAGGTTCTGAACCACTTCCCAGGTTGAAGCCGATGCCGATTTGGTGATAGGCAGGTAAACCGAGCGTTTACCATTAATCAGCGCATAACCTGTTGTAATATCCGCAGCATCTTCTACCGTTGCTACATCATGTACAAATACAGTTTGAACACCGTTTTTAATCAGTGGGATATCACCAAAATCGCTTACATTTTTAATGGTGGTATTGGTAGGCGTTAAATAGTTAAAATCGCCAACACGAACGTTACCCGCAGGTGTGTTCAAGTTATTATCACGCAGGGCCACAACCAACTGATCGGGCGTTAAATTATGTGAACGCAATAATTCAGGATCAGCCTTTATAACCACCGTACGCTGGTTACCACCAAATGGTGCCGGAGCCACCAAACCCGGTACCGAAGTAAAGGCCGACCGTATGTAAACCAATGCAAAATCGAGCAATTCGTTATTTGAACGGGTTGGGCTGCTTAATACTAATTGGCCTACTGGTAGCGTGGATGCGTCAAAGCGCAAAATAAATGGCGGCTGCGAGCCGGGCGGAAAACCGGCCTGCGCCCTGTTGGTATATGCCGTGACCTCCGCCGCGGCCTGGGCCATATTAGTGCCCTCGTAAAATGTAATCTTAATTAAAGTTAAACCTTGAATGTTTTTTGTTTCGATACTTTTAACACCCGAAACGAAAAGTAGTAAGTTAACATATTGCTTACCGAAGTACGCCTCCATCTGATCCGGAGTAAAACCTCCGTATGGATGCGATACATAAATTACTGGCAAGTTCAAATCGGGGAAAATATCAATTTTAATGCTCCGTATGGCATTAATACCGAAGAAGAATAATCCCGCAACTATTACCAGTATGGTGATCGGCTTTTGAAGAGCCCCTTTTATCATTCCCATTTTAGTATGCTGTATTAAAAGTTATTTATAAAAATCCCAAAATCGCCTGTCGCAGCGGCCTTATATAAAAGTGCCTGCCATACATTGTTTGATGCTATGTATTTATCCACCTCTGCACGATTTAAAATATACAATGCCTGGGTAAAATCAACAATATTTGACAACCCGTTTTGGTAAAGGGCAAACTTTTGATGATACGTGTCGGTTGCTGCCTTAACCTCTTCAGGCACATCGTTATAGTTTTTCAGTGCGTTGCTGATCTTGGTTTCTGCCAGCACGGATTGGTCTCTTAATTGTTCATCAACCAAATCATATTGATCCTGATATTGGGCAGAAATATACTTCTGCGCCTTAACCTGGTAATGTACCCTTAATGGCGTAGTGATATTCCAGGTAATGCCAATACCAAACAAATAATTATACCTGCTTGGGTCTATTCCTGTTCCATAACTACTGGTATAAAGGCTTTGATTGGCACCATAGCCCTGATTAAAACCGGTACCCCTGGCATCAAAAGATCCCACCAAACTAAAAGTTGGGTAGTTAAAAGTTTTTAAATATTTAGTTTCCTCGTCGCTTACGTTTATCAGGTTTTTATAAAAACGTAATGTTGGATGGTTTTCAAGATTGATTTGCGACTGCGGATCCGCATTTGCCGGTGCCTTTGCAATAGTGACACTATCTAATGTGAAATTTTGCGGCTGCACACCAAGAAACTGCGCCAGTAAATTGCTCTGCTCCTGCTCAACCTCCTGGGCGTTGGTTAATGCAATTTTGGCATTGGCAACTTCAGCATTAGCCTGTGATGAATCAACACCTGGGTTTAAGCCATTTTTAACCCTTGCCACTACCACCCTTTGCAGATCAATAGCGCGGTTAAGATTATCCTGCTCCGCCTTACTTAACTGCTGTGCAACCAGCAAATTGAGGTAAGTACTTGCTACCCTAATCTCGTGTTGAAACTGTTCCTGCGCCAGGTCTGTTTCATTCAGATTAACAACATTTTTCTGCACTTTAACTTTTTCCTTCGCTTTGCCGAATGAGAAAAAATCCCAGTTAACAGTACTGATGTAAAAAGAACCAAAAGCGGCATTCCAGTTTTGACTACCCAGGGCCGGCCCTGATGATGCCAGTCCTTGTCCTTTAAATGCATAAAGCGGCCCGTACTGTGAATTTACAGTACCGTAATCCTGCTGGCCTGATAACGTTAAATCGGGAAGGGCCTCAGTTTTTGATTCGGTTAAATTTGCTTTGGCAGCGTTAAGCTGATTTGCTTTTGCTTTTATGGAACCATAATTAGCAAGTGCGGTTTGTTCAGCTTCTTTAATAGTCAATATTTTTTGGCCATTAGCCCTAAAGACAAATAAAACACTCAAAAAACCAAGGAGTAACTGTTTTGAAGAGATGTTTAACATATGTGTAAGTTTGACACTGCAAAAGTAAAACTATCCTCTATATGAAAAAAATGAATTAAATTTGTTACAATTATTAAAATTTCTAATAATGAATATAGCATTGCATCATTTTAGGTTAGTGGATACCATCTCAAAAGAGGGAACATTGACCAAAGCAGCTAAAACGCTGCATTTAACACAGTCAGCGCTGAGTCATCAATTAAAAGAGTTGGAGCGTGAGTTGGACGTAGATATATTTGACCGCCAGGGCAAAAGATTACATTTGTCTGAACAAGGGTATCGTTTTTTGCGCAGCTCGGAGAAGATTTTGGCCGAATTGAAGTCGCTTGAAGAGGATATCAACAACTATAAAAACGGAAAAACGGGCAAATTGAGTATCAGCATGCAGTGCTATACGGCCTACCATTGGCTGCCTGCCATTATTAAATACTACAAAAAACGCTGGCCCGATATCAATATTCAAATACTGTCCGACGCTACCCGTCGCCCGCTGGAATACCTGATGAACGGCGATCTGGACATTGGCATTATCCGCACCCAGATGGTAAACACCAAAATAAGATACGAGCCTATTTTTGTTGATCAGTTAGCGGCCGTAATTTGCAAGGACCATCCTTTGGCAAAAAAAGATGTCATAGAAATATCCGACTTTCAGGGAGAGGAATTGATATTGCCGCTGTATGACCCGTCATACCAGGATACTCCGGTTATCGAATCGCTGATACAGGCACAGCAGGTTAAGCCTAAAACGCTTCACCGTATACATTATACTGATGCGGCTATTGAAATGGTAAACGCCGGTTTAGGTATTACCGTTTTAGCCGATTGGATTGTTGAGCCTTATTTAAAAGACAAAAACATTGTTGTAAAACCACTGCATCATAGCGTAGCCAAAAGAGCTTGGTACGCGGCTACCTGCAAACAAACCCCCGCCATTATGAATTTTCTGGATTGCCTGAAAATGTATTTTGCAGGCGAGGATATGAGTGTTGATGATGCTGAAAAAAAGATAATTGTGAAGGAACAAGCAGCGCATAAACCAAAGGTTGCAGCCGCGGCCCCCTTAAAATTCAACAAAGAGGCTATACTTTTTAATGAGGTGCAGGATATTAGGAGCTATCAATATTAAATCAGGAACGAAGAAAGTTGGGAAGAAGGTTATTGCGAATCTGTATCATCAGGTTTTATTTAGCCTTCTCCTATTTTTTGGCATTTCCCTTTTTCATCCACTTTTTGCGCAGCAAGCTTTAAAACCTTTTCCGCAGCATGTAAAATATGCAGCGGGTACCATAAAGCCTAACCATGTTAGTCAAAACCAATTGGACAAAGCGGTGACGGATTTTTATACACAGTGGAAAAATCGTTTTATAAAGACTGTGCCGGGCAAAAACCAAAGCTTTATATGGTTTGAAGGAATAGGCAAAAAGCAATGCGTATCCGAAGGGCAGGGATACGGGATGGTTATAGTAGCCTTAATGGCGGGCTATGATACTACAGCACAACAAACCTATAACAGGTTGTATAATTATTACAAAGCACATCCAACCGGTAAAAGCAAATACTTAATGGCTTGGGCGCAACATCCGGGCGGCAAAAATTTGGATAATACTTCCGCTACCGATGGTGATATGGATATAGCCTATTCTTTATTACTGGCCGATAAGCAATGGGGAAGCAATGGAGCTATCAATTATCTTGCTGAAGGAAAAGCTGCAATTAATGCCATTATGCAATATGAAATCAACCATATTACATGGTCGATTTTATTGAGTGATGCCGTGGAAGACGAAAGCAAGGACTTTTTTGATACCCGCTCATCTGATTTTATGCCGGCAAATTTCAAAGCATTTTATAAAGCCACAGCCGACGATAGATGGAAAAAGGTTATAGATCATAATTACAGTCTCTTTAGTATAATGCAGGAAAAATATAGTCCTGATGCCGGGTTACTTCCCGATTTCATTGTAAACATCAACAAAACGGCAAAGCCAGCGCGACCTTATTTCCTCGAATCAAAATATGATGGATATTATAATTACAATGCCTGCCGTGTACCCTGGCGCATTGGCACCGACTACTTGCTCAATGGCGATAAGCGCGCCAAAGAAATTACAGATAAAATAAATACCTGGATAAGAAGCACCACCAAAAACGACACCTATAATCTGGCTGCTGGGTACACTCTGGCTGGTAACGATTTAAAGGGGAATAATTTTGAAGCACTTAGCTTTAGCGCTCCGTTTGGTGTAGCTGCCATGGTCGATTCAAAAAACCAACAATGGCTTAATAAAGTTTGGGATTATCTTATCGCCTTTAAATTAAAAGACTTTGATTATTACGATAATACTATTAAGTTACTGGATATGATTATCATATCAGGCAATTACTGGAAACCGGCATAATTTAAGAGGTATTATAAATATTTATTCAGCGTTTAAACAAATAAGCATTTTAGGTGTCAAAAAAAGGGAGGTTTTAAGAGCACCTTTTTCGTATATTAACGTATAAGATTATAAGTATAAACCTTAGTTAAATGAAACAAAAAGTAGCATTGGTATTATCGGGGGGCGGTGCCAGAGGTATAGCGCATATTGGTGCTATTGAAGAACTGGAAAAAAACGGATTCCAAATATCATCCATAGCCGGTACTTCAATGGGTGCAGTTGTTGGTGGGGTTTATGCTTCGGGCAAATTGGAGGCTTATAAAGAGTGGCTTTACACGCTGGATAAAATGAAGCTTTTTAACCTGCTCGATTTTAGTTTTACTACCGAAGGACTGGTAAAGGGTGATAAGTTGTTTCATAAAATGAAGGAATTTATCTCCGATCAGAATATTGAGGATTTTGGCATGCCTTATGCAGCCGTTGCAGCTGATATTATCAATAAAAAGGAAGTAATTTTTACCGAAGGTAACGTATTTAACGCTATAAGAGCATCAGTTGCCATACCTACGGTGCTAACCCCGGTTAAAACAGCGGATGGTTTACTGGTTGATGGCGGTGTGATTAATAACATCCCCATTGAATATATTACCAGAACACCCGGCGATATTTTAATTGCTGTAAATGTGAATGCCGATATTCCTTACATTAAACCGGTTATTCAAAAAACAGAAATTGTAGCCGAACAATCTGTTTATCAAAAAAGACTTAAAGATTTTTACCATCACCTGCAAAAGCTTAACCCTTTAAGCAATGAGGAAAAGATTGGCTATTTTAACCTGATTAACAAAACCATCAGCTTAATGATGTTTCATATTGCCAAAGTTTCTATAGAACAACATCCACCAGATATTTTAATTGAAGTATCAGCCGATTGCTGCGGCGCCTTCGATTTTTACCGGGCCGAAGAAATGGTTGAAACAGGCAGGGCGGCAGCTATCCAAAGCCTTGAAAAATATAACGAAGGCGGTATCAGAAAATTAGCACAGGGTTAAGGTTTACAAAACCCTATGCGCTTTTATCCAATATTTTCTTTGCTGCATCTTCGCCACTCCAAAGTGCAGCTTCAACAGTTCCCATTGCAGCGCCCTCATACAGGTATTCGCCTGCAAAAAATACAGTATCACTAACCGGCGTATTCAACAAGCTGCGCAATTGCGATACGGCAACAGTATCATAAGCATATGAGCCCAACGTAAATGGATCAACGGTCCAGTTAGCAATATAAAACGCCCGCAGTTTACCCTTTAACTCCTCTATATCCCGTTTAAATATATTGCTCAACGACTGTAGCGACTCGTTCAATATTTCCTGTTCTGTAGCATCCTTTTTTTTGTATGCGGGTAATCCACCCAACCAGCCGGTCAGTATCGCGCTGTGTTGCGGCACCTGTGTCCACCAGGTTGGCATGTTCTCATCCGATAATAAAAAGCCCATATTGCCTAAGCTTTTGCCTGCCAAAGTTTCCGTTTTAGCATCCATCCAAAAAGCCTCTTCAAATTCAAGCAGCACTTTAATAATAGATCCAAAACCCATATCCGCAATGGCTTTATTTTGTTCAGCCAACGGCGGATTAAATGATATCGATGCCTTTTCAATATCGCCTGCTTTTAAAATGCCCAATGGCAGCGCTATTATTATTTGCGATGACTCATAAACCGAGCCATCCAACGTAACTACATCTACCCTGCCCGGCAACCACTTAATTTCTTTTACAATGGAGTTGAGATAGATTTCATTTCCCGAACCGGTAATTTTATCTTCCAGATATTTAATCATCACCCCATATCCACCTTTAACGCGGTACTGGGCATCACCATCTTCGCCTTGCCATTCGTTTCTCAAGGCAAAAGTGCTTGCCTTTTCAGGATCAGCGGTATCATACCCCGATACAAAACGCCGCACCGAATTTTTCAAGTCATTGTACTTGTCTTCCGGGAACTCTTTGTCTAAAAATTCTTCAATACTGATATCGTGCTCAACTTCATCAAGCTTTTCCATCAGTAAACCCCACTCCTCAATAAAGCGACGTTCCGTAACAAATGCGCCGTTTTTATACTGCCACATCTCTGCGTCGGCAGGATAATAGGCAATGCCTGCCTCATTAAGCAAGCCAAGTGTAACCGGTAGGTCGCCATGAATAAACTCGGCCCCAAGTTCAACGTTTTTAAAGAAAAGTTCGTTATGCAAAGTATGGATACGGCCCCCGCAACGATCGCGCGCCTCTAATACGGTTACCTTTTTTCCGGCTTTTACCAATAAGTTGGCAGCCATCAATCCGGCGGCTCCCGCGCCAATAATTAACACATCGCTTTTATTCATGGATACTAATACAGGTAAATGATAGTTGAAAACAAAGTAACATAATTTAATTTTTTATTATACTTTTAATATAAAACTGACGTCGCTTGTTTCAAAAAACACCACCTTAGTGTTAAAAAAGCTCAATTAAGTATGCTTACCAACCCATTTAAAAAAAGCGAATTCCCGTCTAATTTTATTTATATTATTAAATGCCTGGTGGGGTTGCTAGTTTGTTATATACCTTATCTGCTAATACCTCAATACCCATTTTATTGGGCCATTGTTTCGGTAGTGATCGTACTCTCGCCCGATCATAGTACCACGCAGGCTTACAATCGCATCAAGGCAAATATACTGGGCTGCGCCGTGGGCATTTGCCTGTATCCCATACAGCTACCCAATCTTATTATTTTATGCATCGGCGTAATTTTAACCATATGTATTGGCCTGGCACTGAATATTAAGGATGCCTTACGAAGCGCACTGGCAGGTTTTGTTATTGTAACTATACAGCAGGAACGAAGCAAGCACTGGTTTGTTGCGGTTGAACGGGTAGTATGCGTAGTTAGCGGATGCGTAATAGCCCTGCTCATTACTGTTTTATTTAACCTAATTTTGAGTAAACGAGAGGTAAAAGCAGCTGAACATTGATCGTTAAACTATAGTCAAACACACTTCAAAAACAAAGGCCCCGGTAAAACCAGGGCCTTGTTAACTTGACTATATCAGAGAGATTATTTTGCAGATAGTGCTATTTCCTGTTTGGCAACATTCCAGCCTTCCACTAAAACGCTTGGTTGTGTGCCTCCTAATATAGCTACCGGAGCACCTACGGTTACTTTAATACTTTCGTGCGGGGCCAGGGTAAAATAATTGGCTGTCCAGTAACTTGGCATCACTTCTTCACCATTATTCATTAATTGAGGGCGTACAAAAAATGCTATTTTATCGGTGTTGTTGCTGAGCTCCAATGTCCATTTATTTTCGCTTGTACCTTTCTCTTCACTTAAAACCCTGGTTTGTAACTCAGTTGCCTGCATGGTGTTAAAGCTTGTAAAATCATTCCCGGGCGACAACCAGTACACGTTATGCGAAACATTTTTACCGGCTGCGTTTGTTAAATTCAACACCACAAAGCTTACACCTTTTGTTGCTGTTAACAATTCCTTTAACTTAATCACTTCAGGGGAACCAGTTTCATTTAGGCTGATATGTTCTGCTGAAAATGATTTGATCAGTTTGCTATCTATATCATAAATATCAGCTTTTGCAGTCAATGAGCCGGTAGCGTGGTGCATCCTGTTAATAACAGCAACGGTTGAATCATCCTGGTTAAACTGAATATGCAACGGCTCGCAGGCATTTTGCATGGCGTAATAACCGGCATTAGGCTCCAGGTACCAATCATATATTTGCCATATTACACTTGGTAAGGCTGCATTCAGTTTCCAAAGCATTACACCACCTGTTTCGTTTATTTTATGGCCCGCTGCTTCAAATATCCCCTGATAGCCTACAGCATTCATCAGCTGCATTTTGTCAGAGAAATTCTCCATGGTTTGTGGCTGCCCATATCTTTTCACCATTTCCTGGTAGTATTTGTCGTATTTGCCAGCGCCGGTTGCTGCATCATGATATCCCCATGTATTATTTAAAGGGAATGGCAATTTGGTATCCCAAACCAGGTTGGTAACTGTTTTAGCCAGTGTGGTATAAGGGGGTTGCGAAGGGAGGCCTGTTTCATCTTTAAATACCCAGTCGCCGCCAACATCAGCTTTTTTATAATATACTTTCGGGTCCTCCCAATCGTATGGGCCGCCACTATAAACGCCCGAAGTCATATTGTCGGGATAAGAGCCTTTCCAACCGGCAGGTAATTTGGCAAAACCTGATGAACTTGGTATAAAAGGACGAGTGCCGTCCAGCCCAATTACATTATCGCGCATAGCGTCATACAATTCCTTACGGGCATGGCCCTCGTTTCCACCTGTCCAAACCAGCAAGCTTGGATGATTACGGACACGATAAATGGTACTCACCACATTCTTTATAAACACATTTCCTTCCAGCGGCCAATCAGGTGAACCTTTAAATTCGCCTTGTGTATCGCCGGTTACCCAAAAGTCCGACCATACCATTTCGCCGTATTTGTCGGCCGCATTCCAAAATGCGTCTGGTGGGGTAACCCCGCCCCCCCATATGCGTACCAGGTTCACATTGGCGTTGCGGCACAGATGCATTTCATAATCGTAACGGGCCGAATCGCGGTTTACCATCATATCGGGCACCCAGGCGCCACCTACCAGGTGAACCTTTTTACCGTTAACAAAAAATTCGCGGCGTACAAAGCCATTTACTACCGATGCTTTTGAACCTACCGTGCGGATACCGAATACAAAAGAAGTATCATCGGCAACAACACCATTACCATCGGTATATTGTAAACGGATTTGGTATAAATTAGCCCTGCCATAACCATTGGGCCACCATAAATGAGGTTGTTTAATGAGTAGCTGGCTAACTTTATCGGCATTTAAATCAACTATCGATGATCCGTTTGCAGCAACAGCAATTGCCTGTGAAAACTGAGACGATAACCCGTTGAAATTTTCAGGGCTGATGCTTACTGTTAGCTTTCCGTTTTGAGTAGTATTGCTATGATTGGATAAAGTTAAGTTTAATGATATTTTAGCTGTGCTGGTATCGGGCAAATTAGGCAAATCGGTTACCAATTTGGGATGACCTATGGTTACCGCACCTGTACTACGCAGATAAACCGGCTGCCAGATACCCATATTGCGATCGCGTACTGGTGGAATCCAGTCCCATCCTACTGAGCAAAGCATGGTAACATTTTTACCGATATCGCCTGTCGGGCCACCGTTTTCGTAAAAAGGGCCCATTGCCTGTAGTTGTTCTTTTGCCGGGTAACCGGGATAATCCAACGGATAGATCTTAACAGCCAATGCGTTTTCGCCTCCGGCTATAACGGCAGCAGTTACATCCAGGTTATAATCGGCAAACATGCCCACCATTTGGGTTGAATCAGCTATTTGTTTACCATTTACCCATACTGCTGCGCGGTAGTTTATCCCCTTAAATATTAATTGAAAATGACGGCCCTTTTCGCCTGCAGCAATTTTAAAAGTTGTACGGTACCAGTACGGTTTTTTCCACGGATTAGGATCATTCGGTAAAAAACTATACTGCTCCAGGTTATATTCTTTATTAAACTGATCGGATGCATCAGGGATCAGCATGTTATTTAAACCCAGATACGGGCTTGGGTATATATGATTTGCAACCAGCCCCGTAAGTACAGTTGAAGGTACTTTAACCGGAAACCAATATACCGGCGAATGATATTGTGTGTTAGATAGCTCCGCCCCGGTTGCTGATATAAGCGATGAAGACTGGAGATCGAAATTTGTTAATTTAACCTGTTTTATAGTTTCGGTTTGTGCAGATGACAAAAATGGCAAGGAACTTACCATAAGGCCAACAGCAACCGAATACATTGATTTTCTCATTAGTACAGTTTAGTTTGATGCTATAAAACAATAATTTTTAATGCACCAGATAAAGTAATCTCTATCTGGTGCATTATTATTTTACTGCTATAATTAATGTTGTAAAACTACTCAACAAATGCATAGCGTAAACTGTACTAATTTATCGTTTTATTATACTATTTTGGTGTATCAACAGCTTTTGAGGCACTTATATTTTTCAAAACAATTAAAGGAGTCACTCTATTCCATTGCGGAGTAAAACCTGTTTGATTCACCAGGCCGCGACCAGGAATTGCGAAATTCCCCAATATAACATCAGGCTTTCCATCCTGGTCAATATCGCCAACCTCCATTGTTAACCATCGGCCATAGGCATCTACCGGCAATTCGTGCGCAATAAATTTATTGAGGCCCTTTTGTTCAAGATAGGTAAATCCGGCACCCGGGTGATTTTTAAAGTCGGCAAAGAATGCTATGGTAGCTATATCCAAATTACCATTATCGGCAAAATCGGCTGCAATTGCTTTTGTGCAACCGTCAATATGGTAAAAATAGGTTTGTTTAAATTTCCAGTCTCCCTGGTTGGTAAAAATATACACGCCGTGATATGGCTTAAGTACTTTTGAGTAGTCGCTGTTATCGCCGCAGGTATACAAAATATCAGGTTTGCCATCGTGGTTAAAGTCAACCAGCTGAAAACTGCTCGAACCATAAACTGCCGGAAAATGCAACAGATTTTTGGTGATAAAGCCACCTTTATGATCATTTAAAAACATCCAAATACCCTCATCTGCCTGGGCAAATAGGCACATTACATCCGGCCAGCCATCATTATTAAAATCGCCGGTAATTAATTGCTCACCGCCGGCCTCATTTTTAATTAATACTTTTTTATAAGTGTGATTGGGCTGTTGTTGCAGTAAATATAATGCGCCATTATCATGACCAAAGCCACAAACCACGTAATCTGTAAGGCCGTCCTTATTAAAATCGGCAGCTACGCTTTGCACAGCCCTTGGCAGGCTATCGCCAATAATGGTTTCCTGCGCATCTTTAGCAGCGCCATTTAAGTTCATCTGTATAACTTTTCCCTTGTTAATATTAAGAGGCGCCATTACGCCAATACAAGTTAAAATAGCACTTTCGGTATTATCAGTGTTTTTATAAAATATGGCACCTGTAACAGGCGAAGGCATACTTTTAACCAGCGTTGGTTTCAGGTTTTTATCCCATTTATAAAAGTTATTGGCAGCATCACCGCTATAAAGCTGTTTATCTATCGTATTGAACGCTAAAAGTGTAGTCATGCCTGTGGGCCCCTTTGGATCCACCTCCGGCCTCATCAAACTAAATACCGCCCAATCTTTTAAAGGTGCTACCGCCGGTTTAGGAATCACCAGGTTTACAGGGGCGCTTTTTGTATAATAGGTCACTATTTTTTGCCATTGCACAATATTCAGCAACGAATTACCATCAGCATAATATTGCCCACTATAATTTTGAATATGCAGCTCCTTTGACATGGCCGGCAAAACGCCGGTTACCCAGCTTGCGCTATCAATCAAAGCCGGGGATGGTAACTGATGGCAAAGCGTACAATACTTTGTAGCTAATATCTTACCATCGTCTATATCTCTTTGAACCGCGGCGGTTCTGTCACTCTTATGACAACTGCTTAAATAAGAAATAGCTCCAACCAGCACGAAAGCGGTACAGATTATTATTTTATTGGGTTTAAGTTTGTTTATAAACGACATTGTTATAACAGATTTTAACGTTTTCAGTATCAAATAAAGCACATAAATTTTACTTAACACGCAATTATAAAATATAATGCGGGTTATAAATGTTTTAGCCCTAAAAGTCTGTATAAAAGTTACAGACCATTAGGGCTAAAACGTTTCTGCTCAGCAGAGTTGGTATTTATTTTTTGAAATTATTTTCCAAAACAATAAAAGGCAGCCTTTTATTCCAGAACGGCTTTAAACCGGGCTGAAACTCAAAACCGGTAGAATAGTTGCCCAAAATAACATCGGGTTTACCATCCCCATTAACATCGGCAATATCCATTGTCATCCATCTGCCGTATTGGCTAACCGGAATAGCATGAGGCTTAAAGCTGAAAGGAGTTTCCTGTTCAAAATATATAAAGCCTTCGGCAGGGTTGTTTTGCAAATCGGCAAAAAAAGCTATTGTAGCAATATCGAGTTTGCCATCGCCATTAAAATCAGCTGTTAAAGCCTTCGTACATCCATCTATCGGATAAAACCATTGTTGTTTAAAGTTCCAGTTACCCATATTCTTAAAAATATATAAACCATGGTAAGGTTTTAATATCCTTGAATCGTGAAAGTTATAGCCGCAGGTATAAATCAAATCCAAATTTCCGTCGTGATCCAAATCAGTTAACTGAAAACTGGTGGAACCGTACACCGGTGGAAAATGCAAAAGGTTTTTTGCTATAAAACCACCTTTATGATCGTTTAAAAACAAACACAGGCCCTCATCTTTTGATCCGAACAAAACCATCAAATCGGTCCAGCCATCATTATTAAAATCGCCGGCTATGGCCTGAACAGCGCCCGGTCTTTCGGCAATAACATTTTGAGTATAAGAATGATCTTTGTTTTGAGTCATTAAATAAACACCGCCTTTAAAATGGCCCGAGCTTAAAACCACCATATCTTCCAGCCCATCCTTATTAAAATCGCCTTTAACGGTTTGCAGCGGCCTGGCTAATTCAGATGCAAGGAGCGTTAGATTTTGACTGTCTTTTTTGTCTAAATCGATATTGATTAACTTGCCGTTTAAAAAATCAATTTGGTCTATACGACCTATGCACGAAACAGTTGCGTTGTTGTCACCCGCGTTGTTTTTACCAAAAACCGCATCAACCACGCCCGATGGAACAGCAACGGAGCTTAGCGGTTTTAGATTACTATCCCATTCTGTCAAATTGTTATCCAAATAATCGGAAGTATAAATTTTATGATTAAGCGGGTTGAACGCAGTTAAAGTAGTGTAACGATTATCCTTCATTTCGGCTGGGGCCTTTAATTTAAATCCCGCCCAATCTTTAGCCAAAGGCACCGGCGGTTTTGCCGGAAGCAGCGATACGGGGGCCAATTTTTCATAGTACGAAGTAATTGCCGCCCATTCCTGTAACGAAAGGCCACTTGTGTCATCATCTCCTTTGTAATAGTTACCCAGATAGGTTTTTATACCAAAATAATGAGCCATTGAAGGTAAAGCATGATACTTCCACACATCTTTGATAAGTGCATCAACCGGAACCAGTGCGTGGCATTTGGTACAATGCAATTGCACTAAATTTTTACCGTCGGCAATAGTATCACCCGTGAGCTGATAAGTTGAGTTACTTTTTTGTTTACAGCCATTAATCAAAATGCTGCCCGACAATAAAAACAGGCCTATTAGCAGATAGAATGTAAATAAATAGGTCTTTTTTAAATTCATAAAAATCAATTTTTATTAATTGGTTAGTTTTAGTTTTTGCCAGATATAATTACCTATTTGTTTACCCTGTATAGCGCCAACAAGGGAGCTGTTTAAGTAATGGATACCTCCATAATAACGGCTCATTGCTTCTTCATCAGACGCCTGGATAAAGGAATTAAAGTGGCGTTGCATTCCAATATAATGCACGTCGCTGGTATCCTGAAATGCAAAGTTATCACCAAACAAATGGGTTAATACCACTGCCGATGCGCCACTAATAGTTGAGTGGCCGGCTGTATATTCAGGAAATGGCGGCGTTTGCAATAATGGCAGCCAACCATGATCTATTTTTTCGTTAATGTTGGTTACCGGTCTGGCGTAACTATACTTGTACTTAACTTCCCAGCAGCAAATAAATCCATCATATAATGCAATCGAGGTTAATGCATAGGCCAGTGCCGTTTTCGGCCCATCAGCATGTGTTTGTTTACAAGCTATGGCGGTTATACCTATCCAATGACCACCTGGTGTAATTTTTTTATCGGCGAACATCATATGCCCGTTATGCTGTATTACAAAAGGATTATCGTCCCAATAGGTGGCTATTTTCTTTTGATCATCGGTTAATTTTTTATTGGTGTTATATACATCGGTATATTGCTTCACATAAGCACTGTTCGGGTCTTCGCTGTAGGGTGGCGGCGGAGCAGGAGAAAATTGCGAAGATGACTCAATAGCAAACACCTTCATATCACCCCAGCAAAACTCAACGCCATCCATGTAATCTGGCGGAGTTGGCCTCCATTTAGCCGGACTGTTTTCACCAAGGTATTTAGGTTTGCCCCTGGTTTGCGGATAATCATCTGTAGCGGCCCGTTTTAAAATTAGCTTACCTATTTTCTCGCCGAAATCAACAGACCTTGCATAAGTAGAATCATCCAGGTTATCCTTATACATTGCATAAACCTTATTTTCATACTTTTTCAAAGTGTCAATAGAGAAGGTTACTTTATGCGCAACCGTAAAAAACGCCTTTGTAGCGGCCAGGGCATAATTGTAGCTCTTGCCTTTAACGGGCACCGGCGGCTTGCCAAAGCCTTTCAACTGCGTTATTATTGAATTATATTTTGGATCAGCATATCGCATGGCTTCGTACGATGCAAGGGCCGTATACCCATAAATACGGGCAGCAACAGGCGGCGTAAACACATCGTAAATTATTATCTGTGTTAACTGATCTTCGTTGTTATGCAACACAGCCGCATCACTTAAAAGAGGCGCTTTGGGCTTATGTACGCATCCCGCGAACAAAATAGCCCCAATAAAAAAGCTTAAAATTTTAAAGCGTTTCATAAAAAATTAATTGATGTGAATTTCGCGTGAATGACCGTAACTGTCAGTAATTGTAACGCTTGCCATTGTTTTATCAACATTAAAGAATCTGCCGGATTGCGAAAGGAATGAAGTTCCGTTATAGAACTCCTGTTTTTCCGTTTTGCCGTTTTTATACTTTATAGTAGCGTAAACATCAAGAGGCTGCAATTTTATTGTTTGTACTGATCTTTTTAGCTCAAATACTTTCAATGCATCTTTATTTTGACTGGCGGCCAGCAAATAGTTTCCATTTGCTCCCTGCAATTTCACCAATGCCTTACCATCTCCCGGAATATAAACACCGCTTTGCTGCAACGTTAATGGATTAAAGTGTCCTTTGCCATCCCCTTTCAAAATTAAACCATTAAAAGCATCATAACGGCCGGTAGTAACATCGGTTCCGTAGTCGTTGCCACTGATAGCAACATCCAGGTTTCCGTCTCCGTCAAAATCGTCCACCACCATTCCGTTAAGCTGCGATATCTGCGCTTCTATTGGCAAAGGCGTCAGGGTGAATTTACCGTTTCCACAATTCTGTAAATAGCACGACTGCAGCATGTTTGCTTTTAGCCGGATAGCCCCTTTTCTCATTTCGGGTGTAATAACAGAATCCATCGTTGCTACTGCAAAAGATTTATAATTCTGAAATTTAACACGCATGCCAATCATCTGCTTAATAATATCGTCGCGCGTGTTTACCGGAAACTCCTGTAAATTGCCCTCTTTATCTTTTAAAAATATAGATGGAAAAGCATCATAACTGCCATTATTGTCAAAATCTTTGGCTGTTATGTACATTGGATACTGGTCGCTGGCTTTGTAAAAGGTATTTAAGCCCGTATTGCCAACAATATAGTCCATTTTACCATCGTGATTAAAATCGCCGGCTACAATAGAATTCCACCATCCATATTTGTCGCCTATTCCGGTATTATCGGTAACATTTTTAAATACGCCGTGATCATTTTTTAAAAATGTTATCGGCATCCATTCTCCCGTTAATATCAGATCCGGCCAGCCGTCGTTATCAAAATCGGTAAATATGGCGTCGCATACCAAGCCAACATTTTTTAAATCTTTGGCGACTGACGCTGTAACGTCGGTAAACTTAATATGGTCATCTTTGCTATCGTTCCGTAAAATAATGCTGGATACAGGTTTAGGATAATTCCAGGGTTCAACCCTACCCGATACAAAAAGATCAAGCTTGCCATCCCTGTTATAGTCAATAGCCTTTACACATAATTTGCTGGTAAAGTTATTTGGCAATGCATCTACAGCTTCGGTAAAATTGCCCTTGCCATCATTAATATATAACCTGTCGCGGTATGATGGTGATCCTGGCTGCTTTTCGTAACCACCGCTGGCTACGTATAAATCAAGCTTGCCATCTCCATTTGCATCAAATAATAGTAAGCCTTCATCTTTAACATGATCGTTCACATTATTTTTCCCTGGCGGTAACAAGTCACGTTGAATAAACTTACCATTGGGTTGCTGTAAAAATACTTGTGCCGGGTATTTTGAAGTACCTCCTACAACCATGTCGTCGTAGCCATTACCGTCAACATCGCCCACCGCTATGGCTGGTGTATATTGCGAAAGCTTATGAGGTAAAAGTTTTTGAATGTTAAAGTCAACCAGGTCGTCTTCTTTATGCTTATAGGTAACACCTACCGATTTGGTTACATCTTTAAATAAAGAGGCATTATTTTTTACCGGCTGAGCAAAGGAATAAGACTCTTTGGCATCAGCAATATTTACTTTTAAAACCTGATCAGCCTTTACATTTTTCAGTTGCTGTTTTTTGCCGTTTTGCCATCTGATAACAACTGAATCAAGCAAACTATCTGTGCCCAAACCAAAATGAGCAATATTTTGTATAGTTGACAGGTACCCTCTGAATGGTGTATTTTCGTAAACCTGATGCTTACCATGATCGTAATAAATATCGGCCCATGTGCCTATACCATCAATATTTTGTGCGCTGCCATGAAATTTGATATTTAAATAATGACTATTCTTTTTATTTTTTTCTCTTGCTGTATTTTTATAGATCATCACTTCGTCATCAATATTACTGATGATCATATCCATATCGCCATCATTATCCAGATCAGCATATGACGCGCCGTTTGAGAACGTAGGAACATCAAGTCCCCAGCTTTTGGTTACATCAGTAAACTGCAGATTACCATTATTTTTATAAGCATAGTTTGGAATTTTCACTATCGGTATCTGGTCAAGAACTTGCTTTTTTGTAGCCACCAGGAAAGCCTCAGCTCTAAATGTTGTAAAATCATGATCGGTTACATCGCGTGGATACCCGTTGGTAACTACCACATCGCGGAAGCCATCATTATCAAAGTCGGTTACTAACGGACACCAGCTCCAGTCTGTTTGCGCTATTCCGGATAAGTAGGCCGTTTCAGAAAAAACCGGGGCTCCAATAGAATCGTTTGCGCCTATACGCGGACCCTGGTTTATCTGTAATGTATTGTGATTATATTGATATTGATAGCCATAATAATCAAAGTTTTGATATAACTGATAGTTGTTTGGCGCCATAAACATCTTCTTCCGGTAGTTATCTTCCGGTTCCATATCCAATTCAAAAACATCGGCCAGGCCATCATTATTCATATCTTCAATATCCTGCCCCATGGCACTTGTTGAGGTATGTTTAAAATATTCTTTCGATCTATCTGTAAATGTGCCGTCGTGATTATTTATATAAAGAATATTGTCTGATAAGAAGTCGTTGGTAACGTAAATATCTTTCCAGCCATCGCGATTAATATCAACTGTGGTGGTGGCATGGCCATAACCTTCTATTAAAATTCCGGCTTGTTTTGATACATCATGAAAAACAGGGTGCTTTAAAATGGGGTCCCAGTCGTTACGATAAAGATGCCCGGTACTTGCCTTGGAGCCATCGGTAACTATCGGCCTGAAAGAAGAAGTATTGTCTGTAGATTTAGCTGCATTAACTGTTAAATACATATCCAGATCGCCATCATTATCATAATCAAAAAATGATGCCATGGTTGAATACAGCTTTATATCCAAACCATACTCTTTAGCCATTTCTTTAAAATGAGGCACCCCATTTTTATCAGGACCTTGATTTATATATAATAAGTTGCGTCGTTTGGTAGAGTCGTCTAAAAGCGTATTGCAAACATAAATATCCAATAAACCATCGTTATTAATGTCAACAACCGCTACGCCTCTGCCCCAGCCGCCAAGGCCTTCAACACCAGCCTCTTTGGTAACATCTACAAATTTCATGTTACCCTTATTAATATAAAGCTTGTTAGGTACCTGGTTTCCTACCAGGTAAATATCCTGCAACCCGTCGTTATTAAAATCGCCAACACCAACGCCGCCGCCGTTGTAAATATTAAGCTTATCTAAGGGATTAATGGTATCATTTTCAACTATTTTGTTATTGAAGGTTATACCTGAATAGGAAGAAGGGATAAGTTCAAACAAAGTGTCTTTCTTTTTGCAGGAAGCGAACAGTGTTACAAAAAGAATAAAGGATAAAGAATAATGAAGTTTCATGAAGAATTAGGAAAAGCAGAAACAATTATAAGCTAAAATTAAATAAAAAAAGGGGAGAGATTACCTCTCTCCCCTTTTTAAAAATCGATTAACTATTAATAGTTAGGATTCTGTTTTAATTGACCATTCTCAGCTTGAATTTCTTGCTGTGGAATAGGATACAACTCATCTCTGCCTACAGTAAATTTAGCAGTGCTCAATACTGGGTTAGCAATACGGGTATCTGATTTATAGTAAGTGTTTAATACACCGCCCATATAACCAGCACCTAATGGACCACCAGTAACAGCATCCTGACGTTGTAAGTCAAAGAAACGCTGACCTTCCATGCCGAACTCTAATTGCCTTTCGCACATAACAGCACCAAGTGCCCAAACCGCACCATTTGCAGCAAACTGTCCGTTATACAAACCTACATGATAGTTAGCAGCAGGAGTATTGGTATAACCACCCTGAGGTTTGCTATTATCAACATAAGTATGTACCCATCCTGTTGGATCAGCAGCTCTTGTTCTTACCAGGTTTACATCAGCTTCAGCCGCTGATAAAGCACCGGTTTGAACTTCGCATTCCGCACGCCATAAAATAACATCAGCAAAACGGATAATGTTATAGTTATTAGCCGAACCCTGGTTAGTAGCCCAGGTACCGTAGTTATCAGTAGTAGTTGCAGCTGCAGCTTCGTAGAATACGTTTTTCTTTGGTGTGTATGGAACAAGGTCACCACGAGTCCATGGCTCACCACCACATAGGCCCCAATCAAGGTATGGAATACCTCTACGACCTACAGTCCAGTCTAAACGTGAATCTACCGCAACATTAGTAGGTGTATATGAAGCAGTTGAAGGAACACCATGATCATTCGGAAGTGGTACGTCATCATAAGTTGGGTAACCTGTTGCCGGATCGATAACAAACATTGGCAAACCATTGGCATCAACCTGATAAGCGTTAGCTAAGTGGTATGAAGGAACGTTGAAACCGCAGCAGCTGGTATAAGTACCACCACCAGGGAAGTTCAATACGTCGCCAGCATCATCATTCTGACCGTTTGAACCATCGTTCACCGACATTTGCGCAGCAAATACTGATTCAGGACCATTTTTAGTTGCAGCATTAAAGTTGTTATTGAAAGGCTCCAAAGCATATTTAGCGCCGCTGGCTGTTACACCATTATTAATACAATCAGTTAACAACGGTATAGCCTGAGCATATTTATGATCATATAAATATGCTTTTGCTAAAAATGCTTCAGCAGCATAGTAATTAGCACGACCAGCCATTCCCTGTGTTTTTGGCAAATTAGCCATAGCAGCAGTAAAATCAGCTTCTATTTTATCCCAGATAGGACCTGGGTTTGGCACGTTATAGTTACCATTTGCATAAGTTACGGTTTCGTCAACATATGGCACATTTCTCCATATTTTAGCTACTTCAAAGTGAAATACACCGCGTAAAAAACGTGCTTCAGCAATAGACTGCAAGCCAACTGCACCAGCTTCCGATCCGTCAGTAACCAAAGGTACTTCCTGGATTACGTTATTAGCACGCTGAATACCAGCATAGTTAACCTGCCATTTTGACTCCAGGTAAGAGTTATTTAAAGCTATACCTGCGTGTTGTTCAATAGCTGGCAAATCTGGTGCCTGGTCATTTGTTGTTGAACCTTTATAGGCATCGTCGGCACCAACGCCACCATAAGTCCAGTTGCTTATGCCCGATCCGTAATTTGTATATGGCTGGCCGCTGTAATATCCGTCTAATAGCGAATAAGCGCCAATTAGTAGCCCATCCACGCCCGATTTATTAGCAAGTGTGGACCCAGCCAAAGCTCCCGCAGGAGTCGAATTCAAGATCTTTTTACAAGAATAACCTGCTGTAAAAAGAACGAGTGAACCCAAAGCCAGAATTTTATAATTTAATTTTTTCATAACACTGTTGTTTTCTTTTTTAATCATTAAAATGACACGTTAACACCAATTATATAAGTTCTCTGATTGGTTGGATACGCGCCCCAATCAACACCGTATGAGGCACTTGCTGTATTAGTAGAACCATTGTTTTGAATTGATGGTACTAACTCAGGATCTGGGCCTGTGTATTTTGTAATGGTGAACAAGTTGGTACCTTGTACATAAACATGCAGCTTACTTGCTCCAATGGTCTTTAAGAAACCTGGATCAAAAGTATAACCAATTTGAGCAACACGGCATTTTAAGAATGAACCGTTTTCAATATAAAAAGTACTTGCTGGAGTTGTGGCAACAGCCAATGCTTCCTGAGTTGCACCTGGGTTGGTAACTTGTCCGTTTACTACAGTTGCTGAGTTGGTTAACAGGTTAAGTTGTTTACCACCAGGGAAACTGTTGTAAGTATCGGTCCACCATTTAACATAGTTAAAATCTTTGTTTCCTTGTGATCCGTAAAGAACCATTGAGAAATCAAAGTGTTTGTAACTTGCATTCAAATTTAAACCATAAGTAAAATCAGGGTTCGGGTTACCAATAGCGGTTTCGTCATTTGCATCAACTATACCATTATGGTCAGTATCATTATAAATGTATGAACCTACGATTGAACCAGAAAGGTTAGGTGTAGAATTTAACTGAGCAGTATTTTGGTTAATACCATTAATTTTATATCCATAAAATTCGCCCATTGGCTCACCCTTTTTCAATTCTACGAAAGCACCCAGACGTGAACCGCCGAATAAATATTGTGTTTGGTTAATAGCAGCAATATCACTTTTGTAGGCTGAAATATTAGTAGTGATGCTGAATCTGAAGTCACTGCCAATCTGATCATGATAAGTAGCACTGAAATCAACACCATTGTTGTTAACCTGACCAATATTTACATACGGGGCAGTTGCACCACCTGCTGTTGAAGGCAGTTGTTGTTGAAACAACAAGTTAGAAGACTGTTTTCTGTAATATTCAGCAGTGAAATCTAAGTGATTGAAAACAGAAACATCTACACCAATGTTAAGTATTTTATCAGTTTCCCAGGTAGTTTTTGGGTTACCAATACTATTTTGCGCAACGCCTGTTGTTAATGTATTTAAACTTCCGGTAGCTGCATAATCAGTTGCAGCAAAGCTTGAATAATAAGTATTAAGTGCATTTGCACCACCAATATTTGAATTATTACCGCTTTCACCGTAACTACCGCGTAATTTCAGTTCCTGTAACCAGCTGGCACTTTTCAGGAAGTCTTCCTGTGAAATTCTCCATCCTAATGAAACAGATGGGAAAGATCCCCATTGACGACCTGGATAGAATTCTGAGTATCCGTCACGACGAATGGTTGCTCCGAATAAATATTTATCAGCGTAGCTATAATCAACACGACCGAAATAAGATTCAGTACCAGTAGGCTGATAAAGGAAAGTTCCGTTACCACCTGTTAAGCTGATAGACGCTGGGTTTGTAGTTTGAGCCAAACTAACGTAAGCTGGATCTAGAGAGATAAAGTTTGTTGCATAACCACCAACTTGTTGCCCACCGGTTTGTTTTATTTCATACCCTGCGAAAGCACTGATAACGTGTTTGCCAAAAGTTTCTTTGTAACTAAGGGTATTGGTGTAGTTATAACTGAATTGATAATTAGATGCCTCGTCATATGAGTTAGGGCTGGTGTGCGACTCATAGTTTTCGTAGGTGTTATAACCTGCAAAATAGTAGAAGTTATTTTGTGCGTTACCGCTGAAAGATGTACGTGCAGTAAAATATTTTGCAAAATCTAACTCAGCAAATACAGTTCCTTGCATATTCCAGGTTCTGTTTAAGTTGTTTGCACTTCTTTCCTGTACAGCAACAGGGTTACTACCATTACCAAGTGGCTCGCCGCTTGGACCATCATAACCACCACCATAATTAACGCCAGATACGTCATATGTAGGAATAATAGGCATTTCACGATAGGTTTCTGATATACTACCACCTTCTTGTTGTTGGTTGTATGGGCTACCACCGTTATTTTCCCGGTAGTACACGTAACCATTTTCACCAAATCTGAAATGGTTGTTAAATAAGCTGTAAGTGTTATTTACACGTAATTGGTAACGTTTTTCAAATGTTTCAATTAAAGTACCTTGTTGATCAAGATATTGTAATGAATATAAGAAAGTGCTGTGATCAGTACCACCACTTGCAGTTACAGTGTGGCTCTGTTGTAAAGCATTTTTGAAAATGTCATGGAACCAATCATTACCTGCCTGGTCAAATTTTTGTACCAGGAAATCGTTATTAGGGGTTACAGGATCAAATAGGTAACCGCCAACAATACCAGGATCATTGGTTACACCGGCTGTTCCAAAATTACCGTAAGCAGTAGTACCATGGTAGCCATAAGTAGGCAATGTACCGGCACCACCTGGGTAAAGTGTTTCGCCACCTTTATCACCAGCTTCGAAAGTTAAGGTTGACTGTTGAGATGGGTTCATTAAGTGCCAAACATTACCTCCCAGAGGTCTTTGTTGACCTACATAGCCATCATAGCTAATAACAGTTTTGCCTGGTTTACCTTTTTTAGTAGTGATTACGATTACACCGTTACCACCGGCAACACCATAAATAGCAGCAGCACCCGCATCTTTCAATACGCTGATACTTTCGATATCAGTTGGGTTTACCTGTGACATATTGTTGCTCTGAACACCGTCGATAACATACAATGGTGTTGTATTACCAAAGTTTGATACACCACGAACGAATACTGTACTACCTGAACCAGGAGCACCTTGATTAATTACTGTAACACCAGAAACCTGGCCTTGCAGCAATTGCTCAGAAGAAGTAGCCGGAATTTTTTTGGCATCGGTAATGTCTACCATACCTACCGCACCGGTAATGTCCTTTTTAACCTGTGTTTGGTAACCTGTTACTACTACCTCGTTTAAGGTTTTGTTTGAAGGTTCCAGTTCAATAGTTAAAGGACCAGTTTTAAACGGCACTTCTTTTGTTTGAAAACCAATGTAACTTACTACAAGTACATTGCCAGGGGAAAGAGAGAGGGTAAAATTACCGTCAATGTCGGTTACAGCGCCCGTGTTGGTGCCCTTGATCCGGATGGAGGCCCCAACAATAGGTAATTTGTCATCGCTGCCGATAACCTTACCTGTTTGTTTTGTTTGTGCTGTAACTACCAATGAAGAAACCATGCAGCATAGCAGCAAGCATAGCGTTCTTCCCTTTAGGAGTAAACTTTTAAACATGAGATTGAGATTTAGTTGATTAATTTATTTGATTTTAAGCTTATTATTCTGTGAGATGAGATTAAAGCCGCAGTTTATTGTCAGGAGGTTTATGACAAACCGCGATACTATTCTTATAAAAAGGAATAGGCAATAAGAAATATTTATGTAGAAAAAAATGTAAAAGTTTTATCATGTAATTTACTTCAATAAATTAAAAACTTACAGCTACTCCATTTTCCGTCATCCTAAATGAACAACGGCTACTTAATAAATGTTATAATAATATCAGGTTTCTCTAATCCTTTGCTGATGCAAAAAATCACATTGGCATTGATACTAATGTAAATAGAGTGTATTGTTTACACAAGTAATTTTATAAGAATTACAAAATAATTATTTAATTGATTGAATGGCTGTCAAAAACCACATATCATTGTCATAACATTATTAAATTGTTAACAAAGTGGTCCCTGAATTTGAAAATTGAAAATGTAACATTGTCGTTATACAAGTCAAAATTGCATTCAAATGTGGTTTTAAACTTCAAACAAGGCCAAAAATGCCATTTGTGCCCCCGCTTTTTTATAATTACACCCCCTTTAAAAATTTGCAAATGGCAATTTTGCGCAGGGTTAAAATATCATCAGTTTATGTTAAAATTCGATATTATAACGTGTATTTCGTTCATACTGAACCCCATTAGGTGTTTAAACAACATTAAAAGATCCGTTTCCTAAATAACACAAAGGGCCGCCCTCGGTAATTCCAGGCGGCCCTTTTTTATAATAGTTATTATAAGTTGCTTATGAATTATAAGCTGATTATGAATATTTATTTACTCCATTGTACCGCAGCAGAATGCGTATCGCTTGAGTTAGTTCCTATTTGAACAATAAATTGTCCTGCCTCCCAGTCATATACTAAATCATTATTGTAAAACTTCAGATCGCTTGTTGTAACATTAAACGAAACTTCTTTGCTTTCGCCCGGCTGCAAACTTATTTTCTGGAAGTTTTTCAATTCCTTTACCGCACGGCTTACGCTTGCCACCGGATCGCTGATATATAATTGTACAACTTCTTCGCCGGCAAACTTACCTGTGTTGGTTATGGTAACAGTAGCCTTTAATGTTTCGTTGCCTTTAAGTTCTGTTTTATTCAGTTTAACATCGCTATAATTAAAGGTGGTATAGCTTAATCCGTATCCAAAAGGATATAGCGGATCGTTAGAAATATCCAGATAATCTGATTTGAATTTGGCCGAGCCTTTTCCATTAAATGGACGTCCGGTATTTTTATGATTATAATAAATAGGTATCTGCCCAACACTTAACGGAAACGTTGCAGTTATTTTACCTGCCGGATTATAGTTACCAAAAAGTACATCGGCTATTGCATTACCAGCTTCGGTACCCGGAGCCCATGCATCCAATATCGCGCTGGCATGTTCGTTTTCCCATGGTAAAGCCAATGGTCGGCCATTAAACAATACAATAACTAAAGGTTTGCCGGTTTTAGCTAATGCTTTCAGCAATTCGCGCTGATTTTTGGGGATGGTAATATCTGAACGGCTTGACGACTCGCCGGTCATATTTGCCGATTCGCCTACCACTGCAACTACCACATCAGCTTTTTTTGCTGTTTCTACCGCTTCATCAATCAACTCCTGTGGCGAACGTTTATCCTTCATCTGGCTTAAACCAAACGGAAATGCCCGCGCACCTAATAAGGAATCTTCAGTAAAATTTGCTCCTTTGGCATATAATACATTTACATTATTGCCTGCAACATTCTTTATACCTTCCATCACACTTACTGATTTGGACGGATCGCCTGCAATTACCCAGGTTCCTAACATTTCTGAATGATTATCAGCCAGCGGACCTACCAATGCAATAGTTCCTGATTGCTTAAGTGGTAAAGTTTGAGCCTGATTTTTTAATAACACAAAAGAGTGTTCGGCTATTTTACGTGCAAACGCGCGGTTATCAGCGGTTAGCACATCTTGTTTTTCTCTATCGGCATTAATCGATTTATTCGGGTTATCAAATAAGCCCAATTTATATTTAGCTTCCAGCACACGGCGGCAAGCCAAATCTATTTCCTGTTGCGTTATCTTTCCTTCTTTTAGTGATTTTTTTAGCGTAGTTAAAAATCCTTCACCCACCATATCCATATCCAAACCAGCTTTCAAAGCTAATGCTGATACCGTTTGTAAATCACCTAAACCATGGTTGGTAACTTCGTTTACCGCAGTATAATCAGACACTACAAAACCTTTAAAGCCCCATTGTTTACGTAACAAATCAGTCAGCAACCATTTATTAACCGTAGCGGGCATACCATTTATAGTGTTAAATGAACTCATAAAGCTTCCCGCCCCGGCATCAACTGCCGCTTTATAGGGTGGCATGTAATCCTGGTACATCTTATTAATGCTCATATCTACCGTATTATATTCGCGACCGGCTTCGGCACCGCCATATAAAGCAAAGTGCTTAACGCAGGCCATTACAGCATCGCCATTTTTCATATCATCACCCTGGTAACCTCTAACCATCGCTTTGGCTACCTGCGAGCCGTACCATGGATCCTCGCCCGAGCCTTCAGAAATACGGCCCCAGCGCGGATCGCGGGCAATATCAACCATTGGCGAAAAAACCCAGTTCAAGCCTTCGGCAGTAGCTTCTTTAGCCGCAATGTGAGCCGACTCCTGTATCAACGCCATATCCCATGTAGCCGAAATACCCAACGGAATGGGAAAAATGGTTTTATGACCGTGTATAACATCCAATCCAAATATTAAAGGAATATGCAAGCGCGATTCCTTAACAGCCAAATCCTGTATTTTTGAAACATATTCTGTTCCGTAAACGCCAAAAACGCCACCTATTTCACCTTTTTTAATGCGCTCTTCTACGCCATTGTTAACTACCGAGCCGGTAATAGCTCTGCCCATAGTTACCAGGTTTAACTGTCCAATTTTTTCATCGAGCGTCATTTTGCTCATTAAATTGGTTACAAAAGCGTTCATCTTTGCATCATCGTTCTTTTTTTGCGCCGTAGCACTTAAAAACGACAAAGCCAGAACAGCCATCAATGCGGCTTTCGGGATTGATAAATATTTGATCATTTTAAAATAGATTATATTATTTTTTTGGATGATTATGAAAATGCAAACGGTGAATAAATCAATAAGTCATTGTGATTACTGATCCAATAGAAAACTTAAATTGGTTATAACTAATTGGTTTGGATTATAAAAATCAAAGTGTAATATGGACACAATTGTAATATTATAATTTAAAAATTCAAAGTATTTTTGTAGAATAGCGAAAATGTTAACTGAAAAAGAACTTAAAGAGTATTGTGATAACGCCCGTAAAAACTACCTGGCGCATTTTTCTATTGATTGCGTAGTGTTTGGTTTTCACGAAGGACTGATGAAAGTACTGCTTTTAGAAGTAAAAGATGAGGGCGAATGTTATTTACCGGGAGGTTTTTTATTAAAAAAAGAACCTATAGAAATGGCTGCAAACCGGATACTGAAAGAACGCACAGGCCTTGACGAAATATTTTTGCAGCAGTTTCACGTTTTTGGCGATCCCGACAGGTCAAAGCAACATTTTGACATGTATAAGGATATGATAGCGCCCGAGGAAAACTGGTTCACCAACCGTTTTTTGACGCTTGGGTACTACGCTTTGGTTGATTTTTGCGAAACTAACCCGGCGCCAGATCAGTTTGCTGCCAAATGTTTCTGGAGCGATCTGAATGATTTGCCTGAACTAAAGCTGGATCATGCCTTAATTTTAAAAACAGCGCTGGATGCCCTGCGTTTGCAGCTAAACTATCAGCCTATTGGCTACAATTTAATGCCGAAGGAATTTACCATGCCCGAGCTACAGAAACTTTATGAAACCATATTAGATAAAAAGCTGGACAGAAGAAACTTTCAACGCCGGATGCTTGGATTTGGCATATTAACCAGATCTGAACAGCCACGCAAAGGCGGTGCCCATAAAGCACCATATTTATATTCGTTTGATTTGAAAAATTATGAAGCTGCCTTAAAAGAAGGCTTCAAAGGCGGCTGGTAAGCCGTGGCTTAAAGCTTGATTTTTATAAAAGCACTTAATTGTATATATTTAAGCTGATTGGCAAACAAAGATTCCGTTTTTAGTCTTCTCTAAGTATGCGGTTATTGGATTTATTAAAATAAAAACGTCTCTTAATGAAGATTTTATACAAACTTACCTTACTGGTTATTTTTGCAAATAGCACTATCTGTTGTGCTCAACAAACCTTACCCATTGCTTCAAATTTACGGGCCACTTACACCAACGGCACCCGTACCACCAGCGGCGAACCAGGCAGAAACTACTGGCAAAACAGCGCCGATTATTCAATTAAAATAAATGTTGATCCGCAAAGTCGCGTCCTCAGCGGGACTGTATCAATCAATTATACCAATAACAGCCCCGATTCTTTAAAGGAAATAGATTTTAAACTTTACCCAAATCTGTACAAAAAAGGATCGGTACGTAATATGGCCATTAGTGATGTTGATGCCACCGATGGGATGCAGATACAGCAATTAAGCATTAACAAACAGCAACAAAATGCTACTCAATGGACAATTGACGGCACAAATATGATTGTTAAAATACTTCCGCTTGCGCCAAAAAAATCAATACATTTCGATATTACTTATTCGTATGTAATCAATAAAACTTCGCACATACGTACCGGCCAGGTTGATAGCGGCGCATTCTTTATAGCTTACTTTTTTCCCCGGATAGCAGTGTATGATGATATAGATGGCTGGAATCAGCATCATTACCAGGGTGTACAGGAGTTTTATAATGATTTTAGTCGTTTTAACGCTGAAATTACCGTACCTGGAAACTATGAAGTTTGGGCAACAGGAAATTTAAAAAACGCTAACGAAGTTTACACCGAAAAATACGCAAAACGTTTTAAAGCGGCCGCTCTGAACGATAAAGTAACTGATATAATTGATGCTGATGATATTGCTGCCGGAAACATCACACAGAACAAAACCAGCAACACCTGGAAATTTGAGGCCGATAGTGTTACTGACCTGGCCTTTGCTATAAGCAATCATTACTTTTGGAAATCGTCAAGCTTGGTGGTCGATCATAAAACCGGGCGGCGCGTACGGATTGATGCCGTATTTAACCCCGAGCATAAAAGCTATTTCCAGGTAATTAATTATGCCCGTAAAACGGTTGAGGCCATGAGCTATACTTTCCCGAAATGGCCCTACCCTTTTCCGCACGAAACTGTTTTTGATGGTTTGGACCAAATGGAATACCCCATGATGGTGAATGATGCCCCGTATGAAAAATCAGATGATGATATAGAGCTCACCGACCATGAAATTTTCCACTCCATGTTTCCATTTTACATGGGTATTAATGAAACCAAATACGCCTGGATGGACGAAGGCTGGGCCACTATTGGCGAATGGGTGATTAGCCCTATCATCGATCCAAAAATAACAGATTTGTATGCGATAAACGATTATGAAAACAATGCCGGCAAAGAAGAAGACCCCGCAATAGCCACTTTAAGTACCCAGTTAGATGGTATTGCCTACATGACCAACTCCTACCCCAAACCGGCACTTGGTTACCTGTATGTTAAAGATATGCTGGGTGATGAGCTGTTTACCAAAGCCATACATTATTATATTGCACACTGGCATGGCAAGCACCCTATGCCTTATGATTTTTTTAACTGTATAAATACAGGATCGGGCCAAAATTTAAACTGGTTTTGGAAAAGCTGGTTCTTTGATGCCGGCGTCCCCGATCTGGCCATTAGTAAGGTAAATGCTGATAAGGAGCAATATACCGTAACCATTACCAACATCGGCACAAAACCTATACCCGTTAATTTAACCGTTTTTTATGACGATGATACCAGCTTTATTATTCACCAAAGTGTGGCTTGCTGGAAAGATGGTAATAAAACAACCATAGTACCCTTTACTGCCGAGAAAAAGGTAAAAAAACTGGTTTTAGGCACTGGATATGATCCTGATGTAGATAAATCCAATAATACCTGGATAGCCGAGTAGCATTATAAAACAAATGCCTTTACCAGTAAGTAAAGGCATTTGTTTTAATTGTTTGAGTGTAGGGCAACGGCGTTCCCTTCGGTGTCTGTAAAAAAGGCCATATAACCTATATCATCACTTATTTTTGTTTTAGGCATAATTACCTGTCCGCCTGCCTTTTCAATTTTACCCAGCGCTACATTCAGATCGGGGTTGGCATTCAGATAAATTTTAGCGCCATCTATACTTGGTTTATGATATGGCCCTTGCACCAGGCCACCTGATACTTTTCCATTCATTTCAAAAGGAAAAAAAGCCATTTTCATATCCATCATATCAGAATCCTCCATTTTTATGGAAAATATCTCCTCATAAAAGTTTTTCGCCCTGGCTATATCACTTACCGATATTTCGAACCAGTTTAAGATGTTTACTGATGCATCCATGATTTTATTTTTTAGTGTTTTAATTGGTTTTTCTATTTCAAAGCTACGTCGCCAACCAATAATAACAGCGTATAATTACGACAACCTTAGGGGTTGATTGCGACAAGCTATTGTTGTAGTTTTGATGTAAACCTTTTATTATGAAACATGTATGTATACTTGTTCCCAATAGCCCCTGCGTACTAAGCAGTGTGATTGGTGCCTTTAAAGTTTTTAACGCCGTAAATAGCACACTAATCAACCGCGGGAAAAAGCCTTTCTTTGATATCAAATTAGTTGGCCTCAGTAACGAAACATCGTTGTATGATGGCTTATTTGTTGTGCGGCCGGAGGTATTGGTAAAGGATATACAAAAAACTGATCTGATCGTTATCCCGGCACTTTCCGGCGATATTCAAGCCGGCCTTCAATTAAACCAGGCCTATATCCCCTGGATTATTGACATGGTTGAAAATGGCGCCGAGGTAGCCAGCCTTTGCACTGGTGCTTTCCTACTGGCATCAACAGGTTTGCTCAATGGCCGCAAATGTGCTACACATTGGATGTCTGCTGAAGCATTCAGGCAGGCTTTCCCGGAAGTAAACTTACAGACCGAAAAAATTATAGTCGATGAAATGGGCATTTATTCAAGCGGGGGCGCCTATTCCTTTTTAAATCTGATGATTTACCTGGTAGAAAAATTTTGCGGGCGTGAAATGGCTGTTTTTTGTTCCAAAATGCTGGAAATAGAGATTGAGCGGAAATGCCAATCGCCCTTTGCCATATTTATTGGGCAAAAAGAACATGAAGATGAGCCCATAAAAAAGGCGCAACTGTTTATGGAAAACAACGTAAATCATAAAATATCTGTCGAGCAGCTTTCGGGGATGTTTGCCCTGAGCCGTCGCAATTTTGAGCGCCGCTTTAAAAAAGCAACCTCCAATACACCGGTTGAATACTTGCAACGCGTAAAAATTGAAGCTGCCAAAAAAAGTCTCGAATCGGGTAGGGAAAGTGTTAATGAAGTGATGTATGCTGTAGGCTATTCTGATAGTAAGGCGTTCAGGTCCATCTTTAAAAAAATAACAGGACTCTCGCCTGTAAGTTATCGTAATAAATACAACAGGCAATTATTGGCGATGTAAAGCATGATGTAAGCGTTCAAAAATCATCGCCATAAACGTTTTAATACTTGCCTGTAGTAATTTTTACCCTTCAATTACCTTTCCTTTTATAAATTGCAGTTTTTAATATCAAAAAATATGCACGGAGGCGGTATCATCAGGATATTTTTTATTATAGCAGCTATCAGTTTATTGTTGGATTGGTATGTTTTTAACGGATTCAGAACCTTTACGCTCGATTGGCAGTCGGTCCGTTTACGGCAGCTGGTTAACTGGGGCTACCTGGTAGTTTCGGTAGGTGTCACTGTTGTATTTATTTTTGGCTTTGGCAGTTTCACCACCGCCCGTGGCATGACACCTTTTCACGAGTGGGTATTGAGCCTTTTCCTCACCTTTTTGGTAACCAAAATTATTTTTGTGCTGATTTTGTTTTTGGGCGATATTGGCCGCTTCTTTTATGGCTTAGCCGAAAATATTTTTAAACCAAAGGGAAAAGTGATTGAGCCATTTTTCCCGGCCCGGCGCAAGTTTATCAGCGAAATTGCCATACTTACGGCAGCTATTCCGCTTACCGGTTTCCTTTATGCCATGTTTAAAGGCAAATATGATTACAAGGTGCATCGCACCACCTTATATTTCAACGATCTGCCTGATGCCTTTGATGGCTTCACCATTACCCAGATATCTGATATTCACTCGGGCAGTTTTGACAATACCGAAGCTATGCAGCGCGGTATTGACCTGGCGAAGGCTCAAAAAAGCGACTTGTTTGTTTTTACTGGTGATTTGGTAAACAATGCCGCCTGGGAAATCGAACCTTATATTAATAATTTTGGTCAGCTAAAGGCGCCTTACGGACAATTCTCCATTTTAGGCAATCATGATTATGGCGATTATATTGAATGGGCCAGCGATGCCGAGAAAGCAGCTAACCTTGATAAGCTTAAACAGCATCATAAAGAATTGGGCTACCGTTTATTGCTTGATGAAAACGTAGAGATTGAAAAGAATGGTCAAAAAATATGCCTTATTGGGGTTCAAAACTGGGGGAGTGGTTTTATAAAGATTGGCGATTTAGATAAGGCGCTCCGCGGCGTTGATAAAGATGCTTTTAAAATACTCCTCTCACACGACCCTACCCACTGGGAAGAAAAAGTACGCCATAACCCAACAACTATTCATTTAACCCTGGCCGGACATACTCACGGCGCACAGTTCGGTGTAGAAACTGCTGGTTTTAGATGGAGCCCGGTACAATACCGTTATACGGACTGGGCCGGCCTGGCAAACGAAAAGAACCGCTACCTATACGTAAACCGTGGCTTCGGCTTCTTAGCTTTCTCCGGAAGGTTAGGTATATGGCCGGAAATTACGGTGATTACGTTGAAGAAGGGAGAAAATCAAGGGTAGAATACTTTCGTTGATCGCTCGCAGAATTGACTCACCCCGACGAGGCTCCGCCCGTCGACCCTCTCTTTTGCAAGCAAAAAAGAGGGTTAGAAAGGTATTTATTTTTTTTCTTTTGCCCTCTTTACGACTTGTCGTAGAGAGGGCGGTCCAGCGTCGCGTCGACCGGGTGAGTCGACTCTGCGCCTTCCCTACCTCCTCTTCAACACAAAAACCGCCGAAGGAAAATCCCTATCATCATAAACCTCCTTCAAACCAATAGTATGGCTTGTACTATCGTACGACATGATTTGCCGTGTATCATTTCTATAATTTGGCCATTGAGGTAATGTACCACCATTGGGGCTACCAGTTTTTATAAACGCCACCCATGCTTTATGCATGTTGGCGGCCAGTTGCTTCTTCACCGGATCGGCAGTCGTTGCTAATTGAGGTTCGTTCCACACATATTGCAGTTCCATGGCATGTGCAGCACCCAGATTGCTGGCTTTATCATAATTTAAACGATACATCCAAACCGGTATTCCGTTTTGTACCAACACTTTGGCAAAACGGTAACTATGCATTTGATACATATACTGCGTAAGTACTTTTACGGCAGCATTATAGGGAGTATTTGTTTTTAACTCATACTGATAGGCTTTATAAACCATAGGGTAATTACTACCAAAAAGCGATCTTAAAATTGCCGCATCCGGATGTTGCAGTTGGTCATCGCCAGCCACAAATAAAGCAGCTTCCACTTTGTTAGTGCCAATTAAAGCTTTTATATGCGGCATGCTTTTCCCAGCAGCATATCGGTATGGATCACCTTTTATAATTACGCCATCCTCAACCGGACCAAAAAACGAATTGCCACCAATACCACTGCAAACTACTGCCTGTGCCCGCATCAGAGAATCTGCCGGTAATTTTAATAATGATTGTACATTATAGTGCCCGTTCCCTAATGCGCGTTCTACCCTCAACCGCTCGTGCTCAGCGGTAACCGTGTCCCTGATGCATTGCACCGAGCCACTTTCGGCAATATATTGCTGAAATAGTCCCTTTGATTGGGGCGAAACCAACACAGCGCTGAGCAGCTTCGCTCCTGCCGATTCGCCCATTATGGTAATTCTGTTTGGATCGCCGCCAAAGGCCGCTATGTTTTGTTTTATCCAGCTCAGCGCCATAATACAATCCAGTGTACCGTTATTGCCAGATGTGGGGTAGCCTTTATCTGCATCGCCCAGATACATAAAACCGAAAACACCCAGGCGGTAATTAATGGTTATGGTAACAATATCGTCATTATCGGCAAAGGCGTGACCGTTTTGTCCCTTGCCTGCTCCGGCGGTCATGCTGCCGCCATGTACCCAAACCAATACTGCACGTTTTTGATGACCAATTTTGGGTGTATAAATATTAAGCGACAAACAATCTTCCGATCCAATTACTTTTTTACCAGCGTTTTGCGTAGCAACGGAGCCAAATTTTTGTGTAAGTAATGTATCCCTCCAGGCGCTATGCTCAACAGGTGGCCTAAAACGTAATGGCCCAACAGGCGACGCGGCGTAAGGCACCCCCTTAAATACCGCTATCCCATCTTCATTTAATCCTTTAATATATCCTTTATCCGTTTTAACTATCGGATCAATGTTTTGTGCCGATGCCTCGCAAAGTGCCGCAATCGAAATAAATAAAAAAGCAATTGATGTTTTTAAAGGCTTGTTCATTGTAAAATTTTAAGGAAGCTAAAATTAAACAATGTGAATTACTGGCCGTGTGATTTTTTAATTACAATTGATATTCATCTTTCTGTCACTTTTTACTATTAAAATAGAATATAATTCACTTATTTAAATTTTATTTTGAACTTAATTCACAAATGCATTAAATTTAAAGTATGATTAGCGAAACAGCGATTATATTAGATAAAACAGACCTGCACATTTTACGCCTGATGCAGGAAAATGCCCGCATCAGCAATGCCGAGTTGGCCCGTGAGTTGGATATGGCACCATCGGGTATGCTGGAGCGTGTGAAAAAACTCGAACAAAAGAAAGTCATTCTGCAATATACCACCCGCATAGACCCAAATGCCTTGCAGCAAAAAATGCTGGCCTTTGTGTTCATGAAAGCTACGGATGGCCCCGGATGCTATGATACTGCCAAACAACTGGCCAAAATTCCCGAAGTACAGGAAGTGCATCATGTAGCTGGCGATGATTGTTACTTGATAAAAGTGCGTACCTATGATTCCGCTTCGCTGATGCATTTGCTGCGCAACAGCTTCGGTAAAATACCCAATGTTTTAAGCACCCGCACCATCATTGTACTCGAAACGTCAAAAGAACAACAACAATTAGTTATACCCGAAAATTAATACAGCCATGACAGCCAACTCATCAAAAAGCCCGTCGATATTATTAGTAGTAATTGCATTTGCTATCGTTTACCTGGTTTGGGGTTCTACCTACTTTTTTATCAGGATTGCGGTAGAAGGCGGTTTACCGCCGTTTATATTAGGTTCTATACGCTTTACTACAGCAGGTACTTTATTGATGATTTGGTGTGTAATAAAAGGCGAAAAGATTTTTGTGGCGAAGGATATTTTTAACGCTGCGGTAACAGGCGCACTGTTGTTATTCGTTGCCAACGGCATTGTAATATGGACGGAACAAACATTGCCAAGCGCCATGGTGGCTATTCTGGTGTCATCAGCGCCTATTTGGTTTATACTGCTCGATAAACCTAACTGGGCATCAAACTTTAAACTTAAAAGTACCATTTTTGGCCTGGCTATTGGTTTTGCAGGAGTGATATTGCTATTTAGCGAACAAATTGGCGATCTGTTTAAAAGCAGCGATGCCAATTCAAAACTGCCCTGGATGTTGCTGTTGGTTTTGGGTACCATTTCATGGTCGGCAGGCTCTTTGTATTCAAAACACCGGCCGCCCGTGGTATCGGCCTCGGTTAATACCGCCTGGCAAATGATTTTAGCCGGTTTAATTTACATTCCGGTTAGTTTTATGCATCACGAATATGATCATTTAAACTGGAACAAGATTCCAACCAGCAGTTGGGGTGCCTTAACTTATCTGATATTTTTTGGCTCGATAGCAGCTTTTAGCGCCTATGTATGGCTATTGCAGGTTCGCCCGGCTACACAGGTAAGCACGTATGCATATGTTAACCCGGTTATTGCAGTATTGTTAGGTGTAGTATTTGCCGGTGAAAATATTTCGCTTGTACAGCTTGCCGGTTTGGCCATTATTTTAGCCAGCGTTTTGTTAATTAACTTAACCAAGTATCGCAAACCAAAAGTGGAAATTCCTGTGCTGGCTGAGGTGGAGTAGGTCCTGTTTTTAAAACATCTTACCCTTATGTCATTTCGAACGAGGGTACCAAGGAGAAATCTTTTACGCCAGACATCAACGCCAGGCATCGTTCGCTCTGCATAGTTCGTATAGCAGGGCGCAGAAGATTTCTCGTTATCACTCGAAATGACAAGAAGGGATTTAGTTCACCTCCTTCGGCAAAGACCTTACCGGGCTCTCCCATTTTCCGTATTCAAAGTAATCTTCAATATCAATATTGATCTTGCTGCCAACAGGATATTTTTTTTTGGCATAATTGGTGGCCCTCAAAATAATACTATCGCGCTCAATTATCAGTTCTTCATAAAAACCTTTAAACAGCACCTGTTTAACGGTCCATTTGGCGCTGAAACCTTTAACAATTTTAACATGTTCGGCATAAATAATAACGGTGCCTCGTTTAGTAGTTATCCCGCATTTTTTTGCCTCGTCTGATGTAAGCTGACTGTTACTGGCCAATATCTGAGCCGTATATAATAGCTTGGGCGAATTATACAACTCTTCCGGACTGCCATTCTCCACTATTTCGCCTTCCTTTAAAACAATCAGTTCGTCAGCCATTGATAATATCTCCGCCGGGTCATGCGACACCAGTACTACTGTTACGCCCCATTCCTTAACAATGTATCGTATATCGTGCTGTAATCCTTCGCGGTAAGTGGCATCCACCTGGTTAAAAGGTTCATCTAGCAATAATACTTCCGGCTTGCTTATCAGCGCTTTGGCAATAGTAACGCGCTGTTTTTCGCCACCGCTAAGCTTATCAAATGGTATATCTTTCAGCGCAAAAATATCCAGCATGTTTAATGCATCGGTTATCTTCTTTAGTTCGGTATCCTTACCTAGTTCTCCGGCGGTTAATCCAGAGCGCACACTCTCCCAAACGGTAGCAACCAGGTCCATATCTTTATTATCTTGCGTTACCAGGCGCATGGCCTCGTGGGCGGGTTGCAATTTTTCGTCGCGTTTTAATATCCGCTCCTCCTTAAAAAATACCTCTCCCGCGTCTGGCTGCAGCGAACCATATAACAAATTAAGCAAAGTGGTTTTGCCGCTGCCGCTTTCGCCAACTATAGCTGTTATTTTTGCTTTTGGAATAAATATGGTTACATTATTTACGCCCGAAGACTTGTCGCCAAAGTAATTTTTGGTGACCGATATGGTCTCCAGGATCATTTCATTATGCATACTGCCGTTATTTTTTATCCTATTTTTCTTTGCAAAAATCAACAAAATAAATTTGCAAGCCGATAACTATTACGAACCGAAACTATAAAAGTTTATCTATAAAAAGAAATATCCAATTGATACAATTATTATATATTTAGCCACATAAACAATAAAATAAATATGAAACTTGGCAAAACGTGGCATCAGCATCATGAAGATAGTTTAGCATTTGGACAACGCCTGGCTGATTCAGTAGCCTGCGGAATGGGATCATGGCGATTTATTATTATCCAAACTGTCATTGTTGTTATATGGATGGCAGCTAACGTTGTAGGCTTTATTTACCATTGGGATGTTTATCCTTATATTTTGCTTAACCTGTTGTTTTCAACACAGGCCGCTTATGCTGCCCCTATTATCATGATGGCACAAAACCGCCAGAACGATCGCGATCGCGTACAGGCCAATGCTGATTATGCAACCAACCTGGAAGCAAAAAAGGAAATTGAAGAACTGCTGGAAAAGCTGAACTCCATTGAAATTGATAAATTAGATAAAATACTGGCTATTTTACAAAACTCAGAAGTTAAGCCAAAAAGTTAAACAGCTGCAATAAAACAATTTAACCGTATTTAACTTTTCACTAAACAACAAAATCTTTGCTTTTTAGTAGTTTTGCTCCCAATGACACATATTGAAGACGCCATAGCCAACGAAGCTGAAGCAGAAATAACCCCAAAAACGCGTAAGCAAAAGCTTTGGAATGTAGTTAAAACCATTTTAAAGATAGCCGTAACCTCGGCTTTGCTTTATTGGGTTTTTAGCAAGGTTCCCTTTAGCGAAGTAAAAAACAGGCTCATCAACGCCAATTATTACTGGATGCTGGCTGGAGTTGCTTTCTACTTTTTGTCGATGGTGGCTTCATCATGGCGCTTATTGAGTTTTTTTAAGTCGATAGATTTAAGGTTAAATCCGCGTTTTAATTTCCGCCTGTATCTTTTGGGCATATTTTATAACCTGTTGCTGCCCGGCGGCATTGGTGGCGATGGTTACAAAATTTACCTGCTGCATAAAAACTATAATTTTCCTACCAAAAAGGTTTTTATGGCCATTTTGTTCGACAGGTTAAGCGGTTTGTGGGCCATCGGGCTAATTGTGGTTACCTTACGCATATTTATTCCCCTTATCCCGGTAAGTATTCCGTTGTTATTGGTGGCATTTGTAGTAGCCTCGGGCATTTACTACATCGTAGTCAAAATATTTTTCAAAGATTTTACCAAACACTTCTTCAAAGGGCATTTAAAAGCCATTTTAGTACAATCGTGCCAGGTTATCACCATTATCTGCGTGCTGATGGGTCAGGATTTTCATGGCAAATTTGCGCCATATCTTTTGTCATTCTTACTTTCGGCACTTGCAGCGGTATTGCCTATTTCTGTCGGCGGAGCCGGTATACGCGAGTACATATTTAAAATATTAGCCGGCTGGCTCAATATGAATGTGGGGCTTGCCGTTTTCCTTAGTATCTCGTTTTATCTTATTTCCCTTGTTGTCGCGTTATCGGGTCTTTATTATGTAATACGCCCAAGCCGCTTGCAGAAGGGTTTAACCAAACCCGAAGACGTGAGTAATTAAAGCATGAATTTAGCCTCACCCTGCCCTCTCCAATCGCGTGCCGCCTTAGCTTTAGCGGTGGCGCAAGGGAGAGGGTTCTAAAAAAAGAGTGAAGTTAAAGTCCTCTCCTTTGGAGGGGATTTAGGTGAGGCAAAATAAAGCGTATCTTAACCTTAGATTTATAACATTGAACTGCAATATTTTGTGGTCTGCTCATTTATCCAACGGCTCATTATAAACTTATTTCGCTAATTTTGCGTTCTCTTATAAACCAGTAGTAATTGATTAATGAGCCATTTTAATGATTTTGGCAACCCACAGGTTGCTGCATTGCCCGCGCATTTAAAACAATTTATAGTTGAACAACATTATGAGCATTATACCCCGGTCGATCACGCTGTATGGCGGTATGTAATGCGCCAAAATTATAGCTATCTAAAAGATGTTGCTTATTATCCTTACATCCCCGGCTTACAAAAGGCTGGCTTAACCATCGAAAAGATCCCCAATTTGCAGGAAATGAATGATGCCCTTGCAAAAATAGGCTGGGGCGCGGTTACTGTTGATGGTTTTATTCCGCCTGCTGCCTTTATGGAATACCAGGCTTACCGGGTGCTGGTAATTGCCGCCGACATCCGCCAATTAAAACATATTGAATATACGCCGGCTCCTGATATTATTCACGAATCTGCCGGCCATGCTCCTATTATTGCGGATAAAGATTATCACGAATACCTGAGTTACTTTGGTTCGATAGGTGCCAAAGCGATGTTCTCCGCACAGGATTTTGAATTATATGAAGCTATTAGGGCTTTATCTATATTAAAAGAAATGCCCGACGCTGATGAAGTAGCCATAAAAGAGGCCGACGAATTGGTAGCCTACCGGCAGGAAAATATGGGCGAACCATCAGAAATGGCCCTGCTTAGCCGCCTGCACTGGTGGACGGTAGAATATGGTTTGATAGGAACGCAACAAAATCCAAAAATTTACGGCGCCGGGCTGTTATCCTCTATTGGCGAAAGCTCCAGTTGCATGCTGGATAGCGTTAAAAAACTACCCTATACCATTGATGCCATTAACTACAGCTACGATATTACCAAGGCACAGCCGCAATTATTTGTAACCCCAACTTTCCAAAACCTCATTGATGTATTGGAAGCCTTTGCCAACACCATGTCGTTCCGCAAGGGAGGCATCTATGGCTTACAAAAGGCTATCGACAGTAAAAATACATGTACCGTTGTTTACAGTTCAGGCTTGCAGGTAACCGGCACATTTACAGAATTTATACCGGGCAAAAATGAACAGCCCGCTTTTATAAAAGCCACTGGCCCTGCTGCCCTTTCGGTTGATAATAAACAATTAAGCGGGCATGGTAAAGATTATCATCACCATGGTTTTAGTTCGCCGGTTGGCAAATTGAAAGATCATGCTATGCCGCTGGAAAATTTGTCCATCGAAGAGCTAAACTATTTTGGCTTTGAAGAAACTAAAGAAACGACGTTAACCTTTGAAAGCGGTTTAAAGGTTAATGGCACAGTAAAAAAGGTTTTACATACCAACGGCAAAACCCAGCTAATCACCTTTGAAAATTGCACCGTAACAGATCAGCATGGCAAAATATTATTTGAACCATCGTGGGGCGTTTATGATATGGCAGTGGGCGAAAAAATAACTTCTGTTTTTTGTGGCGCAGCCGATAAGGATGCCTTTGTGGAGATAGCCTATAAATCAAACACCGAAACGCATCATCAGGTTTATGATGATAATACTGTTGAACTTCATCAACTATACCAACAGGTGCGCAACCGCAGGCATACCGGCGGCGATTTTGGTTTTTTGGGCAATGTTTGGCTCCGTTTGCAGAAAAACCATTATAACGACTGGCTTTGCGCTTTAGAGATACTGGAAATACTGGACCATGAAGAAGTTGAAACTGATGTAGCAAACGAGATAAGAGTTTTCCTTGAACAGAAAGCAATAAACCAGCCCGAACTCAAAAAACTAATTAGCGACGGATTTTATTTAATAAAGCATCCTGTTGAGCAAAAATTGGTAGTTTAGTAGCTATGAACATCATTATAACCGGAGCAAGCAGCGGTGTAGGGTTTGAAGCTGCGCTCGAATTAATACTCTCGGGAAAACATAAGGTAATAGCCCTGTCGCGTTCGCATGAAAAACTGCAAAGGCTGCTGGAAATAGCCCAGGGGCTTAATCCGGAAGCCGAAATATATGCCATGGCATTTGACATTGTACACGATGATTACACAGGCTTACTGGAATTTATAGGCAGTAGTTTTGATAACCGCGTTGATGTATTGATTAACAATGCCGGGGTACTGATCAACAAACCATTTGCCCAATTACAGGAAATGGATTTTGTTGAAATGCTGCAAAGCAATTTTATTGGTCACGTACGTATTATACAGAGTGTACACGGCCTGATGCCTAAAGGAGCACACATTGTAAACATTGGCAGCATGGGCGGTTTTCAGGGAAGCGCTAAATTTCCAGGACTGGCAGCTTATTCGGCAAGCAAAGCAGCCCTGCATACGTTAACAGAATGCCTGGCCATGGAATTTGCCGAGCAGGAAATAAAAGTTAACTGCCTGGCATTAGGATCGGCACAAACTGAAATGCTGGAAAAAGCATTCCCTGGTTATGAATCGCCTGTGATGGCATTTGAAATGGGGAAATATATTGCTGATTTTTCCTTAACCGGCCATCGTTTTTTTAATGGTAAAGTTTTACCGGTAGCGGCAAGCACTCCTTAAGGGAATATATTTGCTTTAGTGCGTATTTTTTTCTAAATTTATGTACCGTGATATAAACTTCCAATTATCCCCTTTACTGAAAAATGGATGCCACCCTCTCCTTTCTTCTCGATAAGTCGAATGATTTTTTCTGTGTAATGGACAGAAATGGAATAATAAAACGTACAAATGCAGCTTTCAGAAAAGCCATCGGTTATTCAGAAACCGAAATAACCGGCAAAGCAATTACTGTAATTTCCCATTCGGCCGATATAAGAAGACATGATGAACTGCTTAAAACCTTACTGATCAAAAAAGAAGCATCGGGCTACGAAACCAGGTTAAAGGCCATCGACGGTGTTTATTACAACATCAAATGGTCGTTGGTATACCACGCCGAAACCGACCTGGTATATGCTAGTGGGGTTAATTTAACCAACAAATTAAACGGCAATGATAAAAGCATCACCGACAATGTACACCACATTATACAAAGCTTTAACGAAGGCTTTTTCATTATCGATAGCAATTGGCAGGTCATCTCATTTAATCCCGCTTTTCAGGCTATTACAGGGCTCAAAAACAGGCAGCTTAAAAATGTAAAACTTAAAGATCTGCATAGTTTGGGCCTTACCGATGAGGTGGTAAGTAAGTTCGACAATGCTTTCAGCAGTAATTTTTCCAGCCAGTTTCAATATTATAATAAGTATACCAGAAGGTGGTTAAGGCTAAACCTCTATCCTTATAAAAATGAAATGATGATTTTTATAAGAGACGTTACCTCAACCAAAATACAGCAGCTTATCCTCGCTCTCGAAAAAAATGTACTCGAAATAAATGCATCGGCCCTATATTCTTTTCCGCAAACCATAAACGAGCTGTTAAAAGGTATTGAAGAAATATTTCCGGATATGATTTGCTCGGTACTGGAAGTAGACGAAGCGGAGGAAACTTTGCACCATATTGCCGCACCCCGCTTACATAAAGAATTTTGTGATGCTATAGATGGTACGCCAATTGGCCCCAGGGCAGGTTCATGTGGTACCGCCGCCTACCATCGTGCGCAGATAATTGTGGATGACATTGAAACCAGCCCGATATGGGAAGGTTTTAGGGATTTAGCACGGGCACACGGATTAAAAGCATGCTGGTCAACACCAATTATCAGTTCCCATAGTTCAAAGGTACTAGCCACTTTTGCCGTTTATTACACTTCCCGTCGCGAGCCTAAACCTGATGAGTTGCAGATGATTGAACGCACCTCCAATATTTTGAGAATATTGATGGAAAATAAAAGGAACCAGGATCATATCATTGATCAAAACAGACGGCTACAGGAAATTGCGGCCATCAGCTCGCACGAAATCCGCAGGCCGGTAGCTACCATTTTGGGCCTGGTTAATTTATTTGACCGTGAACATCTGGATACCATCATGAACAACGAAATATTAAATCATTTGGATATAACGGCCAAAGAGCTGGATATGGTAATACACACCATTGTCGAAAAAACGGTTTACTTAAATTCCGGGTCGTAAACTTTAATAAATTGCTATTGGCCTATGAGAGAATTTAAGGTTTTTTTCTTTAGATGGTTTTCAAAATCCAATAAGAAAACACCAAAAGAAGTGCTGCCACCCAAAAAGGTCGACAAATATATTCCCAAAGAAATTTTAGACTCATTTACATCTTTGTATCAAAATGAAGATATTTGGCAAATTCATAGTGGAAACTATTGGCTAACTATTTTTTTGTATAAAGAAAATCAAATAGAATTTAACAAAGATTTACCTAAGTACAATGAAATAAAAAAAGGTTATTTAGAGCTAGTCAATAAGTATTTAGACCCTGAAATCAAAGAAATTTATTTGACTTTTGATAGTAAAGAAAGTTTTGAGATAAAGTATGGTGGCAATTGGTACGATTATTACCATTAAAAGATATCTCACCAACAAAAAAGGGTAATTCAGCAACCAGGCTGAATTACCCTTTTTCCATTTCGTCACTTTGTAATCAGGTCCAATTGCTTTTTTATTATTTCAGACCGAGCATCACTTACGCTGTAGTCAAACGAACCTACGGAGGTGTTTATCCTAATAACGGCGACTTTGTTATTCTTCAATTGATCAATATCATCATTGCTGATACCATATGCAATATCTGCATCCGAAAAAACCGGTGTGGCATCGTACATTATTTTTGAATAATTCTGACCAACCGGATTTAGCTGCAGCAGTTTACCATTGGTAAATTTTATAACTGCCGCATAACCATCCTGTACAACAAAATCCCATTCCCCAGCCTCTTTTGAATGCAAATAGAGTAGGTAAACTCCTCTGCCTTTTAAAATACTGCATCCAATTAAATGTAATGACAGGCTGAGTTTACTTTGTAAAGGCTCTTCCTTTGTCATCAGGGTGGTATCGCCGCTAATTTTATCAATCATCGGCTTTTGAAGCTTTTGTGCACCGGCATTAAAAGCCAGCAGCATCACGGCTATTATAAAAATATACTTCATAAACTGTAAAAGGTTTGGGTTATTTCAATTTTATAAATTCGTTTACCACCACTTCGCAGGCATAACGTTTGTTGCCATCCTTGTCTACGTAGTTGCGGTTAGTTAGTTTTCCTTCGATGGCTACCTCATCCCCTTTTTTCAGATAGTCGCCCGCTAATTTAGCCTGATTGCCCCAGAATATTAAGTTATGCCATTGGGTTTCGGTTACTTTTTCGCCTTTATCATTTTTATAGCTTTCATTGGTAGCTATTGACAGGCGCGCCAATTTTCTGTTGTTATCAAAGTTTTTCACTTCCGGGTCCATTCCTAAATTACCTACCAGGTGTACGCTGTTTCTTAATGTGCTCATGTTGTTCAATTTTAAATTATGTTTTCTTAAATGATTGATACAAAGTTGCAGCGGTTGGATAGGTTTATCCGGTTAATAACCATTTACAGTCGACAATATCCATTTGCAACCGTTTGCAAGCGGATATAATATTCATTATCTTTATAGCAATGAATGAAGAAAGAGTTTGCCTTGATTGTGGTACCGTTTTGCATGGCAGAGCCGATAAAAAGTTCTGTAACGATTTATGCCGCAACAATTACAATAACCAGCTAAACAGCAATAGCTATAACCTGGTGCGGAATATCAATAACATTTTGAAACGCAACAGACGGATATTGGAAGAGCTAAATCCATCCGGCAAAACAAAAACCACTCGAAAAAAGCTGGTTGCCAAGGGCTTTGACTTTGAATACCACACCCGCAGCTATCAAACTCAAAATGGAAAAACTTACCATTTTTGCTATGAGTATGGCTACCTGCCGCTGGATAGCGATGAATTTTTGCTGGTAAAACGGGAAGAATGATTTTTATTGCGGAATGCGAAATGCCGATTGCGAAATGTCTTTGAACGCGAAATGCCGATTGCGAAATGTTTTGAAGTCGAAGTGCAGTAGCCCAAATCCCGCATTAATAATCATTCCGCATTTGAACTTCCGCACTCCGCATTCAAAATCATTCCGCATTCCGAAATAAGTCATCCAAAAACAACAATTCCGCAATCGACATTTCGCATTCCGAAATAACATTATCTTTGCCCGCAGAATGATTATTCAACAATTTTACGATAAAGGTTTAGCCCATGGCTCGTATGCTGTGGTGAGTAATGGAAAAATGATAGTGATTGATCCGGCGCGCGATCCGCAAGCCTATTATGATTTTGCTCAACAGCATGATGCTGATATTACGGGTGTAATTGAGACCCACCCGCATGCCGATTTTGTGAGCTCGCACCTGGAGATACATCAAACAACCGGCGCCCCCATTTATGTAAGTAAATTGACCGGAGCCGAATACCCGCACGAAAGCTTTGATGACGACGACGTTATTAAATTAAACGATATAAAATTAAAAGCCATCAATACACCGGGCCATTCGCCCGATTCTATTTGTATTTTGGTTGAAGATGAGCATGGTAAAGAGCAGGTAATATTTACCGGTGATACGTTATTTGTGGGCGATGTTGGCCGGCCCGATCTGCGTGAGAATGCAGGCAATATCACCGCCAAAAAAGAAGAGCTGGCACGCCAGATGTATCACTCCACCCGCAATAAACTAATGAAACTGCCGCATCATGTGGTGGTTTACCCGGCGCACGGCCCCGGTTCATTATGCGGAAAAAACATGAGTCCTGATTTGCAGAGTACCATAGGCCGCGAGCTACGCGAAAACTATGCGCTGCAACTGATGGACGAATTGCAGTTTGTTAAAACACTTACTTCCGATCAGCCATTTGCACCTAAATATTTTGCAGCCGATGTGGAGATGAATAAAAAAGGCGCACCATCATTTAAACAAAGTATAGCATCAGTCGCAAAAATTGATCGTAACGCGCCTTTGGACAAAAACACACTGGTAATTGACACCCGGCCGATGGAACAATTTAGAAATGGCCATATAAAAGGAGCCATCAACCTGCAGGACGGTGGCAAATTTGAAACATGGTTAGGCTCAATTGTAAACCCAACTGAACAGTTTTATTTAGTTGCTGCTACCGATGCCGAGCTGGATATTGCCATTATCAAAGCAGCCAAAATTGGATATGAGCAAAACATTAAAGGCGCGCTATTAGTTCCGGATAACGCGACAGAAAAAGCACCCGAATTGGATATCAATACGTTTACTGCTCAATCAGAAAATTATACGGTGGTTGATGTGCGCAATCCTAACGAAACGGAGAGCAACCTGATATTTAACCATGCCGATACAATCCCCCTGCCCGAATTACGTGAACGTATTGGCGAAATACCAACTGATAAACCTATAGTGGTACATTGTGCCGCAGGTTACCGCTCGGCCGCCGCTGCCAGTATTATTTCGGCTGCTATAACTGCGGTTCCGGTTTTTGATTTGAGCGAAACTATTGTCGATATTCAGAACAAAACATTGCAGTCAATAGGTTAATAGTAACACGTAGCTATGAACCATGAACAATCGCCCAAACTGAAAATAGTTGAAACTGCCGATGGTTCTAAGACTATCTATAATCCGGAAGTTGGCGAAAACTATCATTCAAAACATGGCGCTTTGCAAGAAAGCAAACATGTATTTGTAAGCTCGGGCCTTGATTATTATTTGCAAAGTAACACTGCATCAAAAGAGGACGCCGTTTCCATATTAGAAGTTGGTTTTGGCACGGGCCTCAACTTTTTATTAAGCGCTGATTTTTGCGCCGATGAAAAAGTTAAACTCGATTATACCGGTATTGAAGCTTACCCGTTAAGTTTAGAAATGATTAGCCAAACCGGCTATGAACAATATGTTTCGGCAGAAACCTGGAACAATTTCCTTAGTCATTATGAGGAAAACCTGACAAGTACTGAAGCCGTCACCCAAAATTGCCAACTGCAAATTGCCCACTGCCAATTGCTCAACTTTGAGTCAAATAAGCAATATGATGTTATTTATTTTGACGCCTTTGCAGCTACCTACCAGCCGGAAATGTGGGATGACACTGCGATAGCACATACTGTGCAGTTTTTAAAACCGGGAGGTGTATTTGTAACCTACGCCATCACCGGAAACCTTAAACGAGTCATGAAAGCGCTGGGCTGCAAAGTTGAAAAGGCTAAAGGCGCGCCAGGAAAAAGAGAAATGCTGCGCGCAGTAAAATTAGCCTGATTATTCTATCTTTTTTTGAGTCGATAACAGCGCTTTCTGGTTTTCGGACTAAATCTTATTTTTACATCAAACATTTCTTATGGCATTAATACCTCCTTCAACCGCGGCTACACCCGAAACTGCATTTACCCGTTTGCTTACCATTATGGACGATCTGCGTTTGAATTGCCCCTGGGACAAAAAACAAACGCTCGAAAGTCTGCGCCACTTAACTATCGAGGAAACTTATGAACTATCAGACGCGATATTAAGCGCCGATATGCCCGAAATAAAAAAGGAGTTGGGTGATATTATGTTGCACCTGGTATTTTATGCCCGTATTGCTTCTGAAACCAACGACTTTAATATTACAGATGTACTAAATAGCATTTGCGATAAACTGGTGAACCGCCATCCGCATATTTATGGCGATGTTGATGTACAAGACGAAAATGATGTAAAACGCAACTGGGAACAAATAAAGCTTAAAGAGGGCAACAAATCAGTACTGGGTGGTGTCCCTTTGTCACTACCTGCATTGGTGAAAGCATCGCGCATACAGGAAAAAGCGCGTGGTGTTGGGTTTGACTGGGAAGAGAAAAGCCAGGTTTGGGCAAAGGTTGAGGAAGAGTTGCAGGAATTTAAAAATGAATTTAATGTTGAAGACCAAAGCACCATCGATCATGAAAAAGCAGAAGGTGAATTTGGCGATCTTTTATTTTCGCTGATTAACTATGCCCGCTTCATCAACATAAATCCAGAGGATGCTTTAGAGAAAACCAACCGTAAGTTTATTAAACGCTTCCAATACCTGGAAACAAAAGCAAAAGAGAGCGGTAAGCAACTGCACGACATGAGTTTAGCCGAAATGGATATTTTTTGGGAAGAAGCAAAAAAAATATAAAATATGCTGATATATTGTAGCGTTATTAGGTTAATTAACGTAAACCCTAAAAATTAGCGTATGAAATCTAAATTACTTTACTTATTTCTTTCGGTTATTGTATTAGCAAGCAGCTGCGTTGGCAATAAAGCTACGCCTACGCCTGTTAATTACCCGGTAGGCACTTTTTCGGGCCAATTTTCGCTTATACGTACAAATGCACAAACTGGCGTACATGATACATCAAAGGCTACTATACAATTGACAATGAATTCAACCTATGGCTATACGGTTACCGGAGATACCGCAACTGTACACGCCGGTAGTCATGGAACATACGCTATTAATGCCACTTATGTTGATTTTACGGATGTAACTTATCCTAAAACCGGTATACCACCCAAAACGCATTTAAATGGCGATTATGAGTACTATTACGATGGATCGTCGGTACTTCAAATGCTGGCCGCCAGCCCGTTGGATACCATCGTTCTGCAGTATGATTTGAAAAAAACCAACTAATTTTGTGGTTGATTAGGCTATTTGACTAAAACTGTGGCAATTCAGTTTGCTCGAGGTTAACCTAATCAACTTATTTTCAATATGCTGTAGCGATTACCCCCTTTTTCCCGTAAAGGGCAATAAACAAATTAAAATACAGGCAGAACTAAACACACTTAATGCATCAATCCCGGGGCATTGCGGAAGACGAAATCATCAGCAAATGCAAAACAGGTAGCCTAAAACATCAGGAAATGCTGTATAAGCTTTTCTATGGCTACGCTATGGGTATTAGTTTACGCTACAGCTTAAACAGAGATGATGCATTGGAGGTTGTAAATGATGGTTTTATAAAAATATTTAACGCCATAGGAAATTATAACAGCGATAAACCTTTTAAAGCATGGCTACGTACCATTATGGTAAATACAGCTATTGACCGCCGCAGAAAGGATCTGAAATTTCAATTAAATATTGAACTTGACGACGCTATGCCATTAAGCACCCAGGCAAAAGCTATTGATGACCTTAACGCACAGGACATATTAAAGCTGATGAACCAACTACCGGCAATACAACTAACCATTTTTAACCTGTATGAAATTGATGGATACAATCACGACGAAATAGCCGGGATATTATCCATACCGCCAAGCTCATCGCGTGTTTATTTGAGCAGGGCAAAAGAACGATTAAGAAATATGTTAAAGGCAGAAGCACAAAATAATGGACGAACAACTGGATAACGAATTAAAAAAGCGTATACAACAGGTGTTTGAAAACTTTGATGACACCGGAGCCGACGAAGGCTGGTTGTTGCTGCGCGAAAAATTTCCGGAAAAAGAATCAAAGCGCCGTGGCCTCATCTGGCTGTGGTGGGGTTCTGTTGCCGCCGGCCTGTTGCTGTTTTTAGGGATAGGCTTATGGTATTTTACTAAAAATGATGACACTATTCAGGTAAAGAGCTATACTGCCCAATCGGTAAAGCATAATCAGTCGCAACCAGTCATCATCAAGAAAAAAGCTCAAATTGATACCGTAGGCAATACACATTCAATCGCTGGGCAACAGCAATCACAAATTGCAGGAACATCAAACAAAAAAAATAATATCGGGCAAGGTGCTGGTCAGCAGGCAAAACAAAACCACCAGGAAATTGCCGTTGTTCAAACCCCAGGAAACGATACTTTAAATAAAAATCAGCATTGGGGTTCAGGTAGTGTTTTATATTCATCTAAAAGCAGCCTGATTGCCAAAAACAAGACTACTCCGGCGCATACTAAGGTTAATGCCAATAAACAAGAGACAGAAGAATCGTATCAACAAAGCATAGCAACCACAAGCAAACAAAAAACAGTTAAACCTGGCAAAAAAGCATCCTCAACGTTGCCTTTAGCCACAACTGATAAGGCAACACAAGAAAGCCTGGCTGCAAACGATGCCACGGATAATGAAAATAACCCGGTGATTAAAAAACCACAGAATCAGGTTATAACCAGTGCCCCAAAAGACACGGCCAATACCAATAAAATTGCAGCAACACCAAAGCCGCCAAAGAAAACAATAGCCGATATGTTTGCCGATGACAAACAAACTGCATTGAAAAAAACAAAAGATGATATAAAAAACAAGGATAAACGGGTTCATTTTGGTGTTTATGCAGCCACCTATTTCAGCTACGCAAAAGGCAGCAACGATGAGGTAAATGTTGGCGCGGGTTTTTCGTCGGATATTAAAATCAACAATAACCTTAAACTGGTTACGGGTGTAGCCATTGGGCAAAATACGTTGAGTTATCCGGGCGTTGCCTCTACCGATGCCGCGGCGGCAACATCATTGTATACATTAGCGCGTCCAAATGCGGTTACTGCAGCCTATGCCAATTATGCGCAGGTTGCTACGCCGTCAATTAAAAATTATGATGCAAACCTGGTGGGGTTAGATATTCCGTTGAATCTTAAATACGAAATCAATCCACAAAAAAGTGATACTTATATTCTGGCAGGCTTAAGTTCTGGAACATTTATCAATGAGTCGTACACTTATTTTTATAACTATCCAACATTAAATTCGTCCACCTTGCAACAAACGCAAGGAGCAACCACCAACAAGAGTTTCGATAGTTTTTACTTTGCCAAAACACTTAACCTGGCATTTGGCATAGGTTACCCGATAGGAAAAAATCACCTGATTGTTGAACCGTTTTTAAAATATCCGTTAGAAGGTTTAGGCTCGCAACAAATAAGGTTCGGATCCGGAGGCATAAACTTAAAATTCAACTTCTCGACGAAGAAATAGGTGGTAATTTTTTCAAATAGAGCTTTTAGCTTCCTTTCCCGCTTTGGGCTTTCAACTCATTTAAACCTTATCGCTTTAACCGGCGTAATTTTAGTTACCAGCATAGATGGACCTATCATTACCAACAGGCAAATAACAAGGGTACCCGCATTTAATTCCAGCAGGTCCATCCAGTTAAATTGAATGGGAACAAAGTTCATGTAGTACGATGCCTGGTCGAGCTTAAAAAAGTGGGTGCTGTACTGAAAATATCCGCAGCCTATACCAAATAAATTCCCCAGTAGCATTCCCAGGCTAATCAGGTAAAAGGCATTATACAAAAACACCTTCCTGATGCTCCAGTTAGTTGCACCAAGCGCTTTTAACATACCGATCATGGTAGTACGCTCCAATATCATTATTAACAGGGCCGATATCATGTTAATTACAGCCACCATTATCATCAATATTAAAACAACTTTGGTATTGCCATCCAATAAACCGAGCCAGGCAAATATGGCCGGATAATTATCAACTACTGTATATGATTTTAGCTTTACGGGCAGTATGCTGTTTATAAAATCGCTGGCTTCGTCCAAACGGTCAAAATCAGTAATTTTTACTTCATACCCTCCTATTTCGTCATCGTGCCAGCTATTGAGACGGGTAATTAACGATAAATCACCAACCACATAGCTCTTATCTACATCCTCAATACCAAAACTATAAATTCCACGTATGGTAAACGGACGCACCCTGAGCGGCTCCTGCACAAAATACATCAAAATTTTATCGCCCACCTTTAGTCGAAGGCGGTTAGCAATTATTTGCGATATGAGTAGTTGTTTTTTTGATGCCGTGGTGTCTTTAAAATCAATTACGTCACCCGCAATCATATTTTTTTTAAAAAAGGACCAGTCGTAGTTTTTGTCTACGCCTTTCAACACAATACCTTCAATCTCGTTTTTAGATTTGATGATACCCGGCTTGTTGGCAAAAGGCATCACATTGGTAATTAAAGGATTACTTAAAGCCTTTTTCTCAAAGCCTGCATTAGCCTGAAAGGGCGAATTCTCAAACGAGTTATTCAAGTCGAGCTTTACCACCTGTAAATCGCCGGCAAATCCTCTTACTTTTTCTTTTATTTCGTACTTAAATCCACGCACAATAGCCAGCGATAAAATCATCACGCCCAGGCCAAGCATTATCCCGATAATTGCTATACGAACAATTAATTTGGAAAACGTACGCTTAGTTTTAAATGTGATGCGGTTAGCTATGTAATAGGCGAAATTCAATGCAGCATGTTTTTTGTACCTTCGCAAATATGCGGTTTTGCCGGTAAACCTTATACTTTTAAAACTGTTTAACAGAAAAATTTATGTTTAAACTAAAAATATTTTTCAAGGTGCTTTGTATAAGCTGCTTGTTGGCAGCAACAAGTTTTGCACAAAACCCTTATAAAACCCACGGTCCCGTAAAACGGATAACTATTGTTCCCGGTGCCGATCAAACCAATTTGTACGTGAGTTATTTAAAGGGCAAAAACATAGGCATGGTGGTTAACCAAACTTCTGTTATTGGTAAAAACCTTACGCCTAGTGTTGATAGTTTGCTCAAACTGCATATCGCCATAAAAAAAATATTCGGGCCCGAGCATGGTTTCAGGGGCGATGCCAGTAACGGCAGTGCGGTGAATGATGCTGTTGACAAAGCCACCGGGCTTCCGGTTATATCGCTCTATGGCAAACATTTTAAACCCACGCCCGATGATTTAAAGGGAATTGATTTAATGATATTTGATATTCAGGATGTAGGCGCACGTTTTTACACCTACCTGTCAACCCTGCAATACGTAATGGAGGCCTGTGCCGAAAACAATATTGAGCTGATGATTTTGGACAGGCCCAATCCAAACGGTTCTTATGTAGATGGCCCGGTGCTGGATACCGCTTTCCGTTCTTTCGTGGGTTTAAATCCAATTCCCATTGTGCATGGCTTAACCATTGCGGAGTATGCCCAAATGATAAATGGCGAAGGCTGGCTAAAAAATCACGTGCAATGTAAATTGAAAATTATTAAGGTGGGCTACTATCTGCATAACACGCCTTACCTGTTACCGGTAAACCCATCGCCCAACTTAAATACCGATAAATCCATCGCACTTTACCCATCGGTATGTTTGTTTGAAGGCACTACGCTTAGTTTAGGCCGTGGTACGATGTTCCCTTTTTTGCAGATCGGCCATCCATCACTGGAAGGCAAATATGCTTATTCATTTAAACCGGTAAGTATACCTGGTATGAGTGAAGATCCACCGCAAAAAGACAAGGTTTGTTACGGTATTAATCTTCAGAATTACAATACCAATCAACTACACCTTAACGGCACCATTAATTTGGCCTGGCTAATTGAATTGTATAAAGCATTTCCGGATAAGGAGCATTTTTTTAACGCCTATTTCACCAAACTGGCAGGCACCGATTTACTGCGTAAACAGATAGAAGCCGGTAAAACCGAGCAACAAATACGGGCCAGTTGGGAACCTGCTTTGAGTAACTATAAAGCAATGCGCAAAAAGTACCTGCTGTATTTATAATTGCAAAAACAGGTTAAATTGCCACACAATGGTAAATAATTATTGTTAATACACATCAACCCAATCAACCCTTAAACAAAACATCAAAAATTTAAGGTTTATTGCTAACTTTAGGAATTAGAGTATATATCCGCTTATGAGAATTGTATTTATGGGCACGCCCCAGTTTGCTGTAACTTCATTAGATGCCCTTATAACAGCAGGCTGCGATATTGTTGCCGTAGTAACCGCCCCCGATAAACCAGCCGGACGCGGACAAAAACTAAACGAATCGGCGGTAAAACAATACGCCATAGCGAACCATATAAAAGTACTTCAACCCGAAAAATTAAAAAGCCCGGAGTTTTTGGACGAGTTAAAGGCATTGCATGCAGACTTACAGGTAGTAGTTGCTTTCCGCATGCTACCCGAAGTGGTATGGAACATGCCCCCTCGTGGCACTATAAACTTACATGCATCACTTTTACCGCAATACCGCGGTGCTGCACCCATTAACTGGGTACTGATAAACGGCGAAAAGGAAAGTGGCGTAACTACTTTCTTTTTACGGCACGAAATTGACACCGGTAATATATTGTTCACCGAAAAAATAACCCTCACCGGTCAGGAAACCGCCGGCGAACTACACGACCGCCTGATGAATAAAGGTGCCGGCCTGCTGGTAAAAACGGTTAAAGGTGTGGAAAGCGGGCGGTACAACGAGCACCCGCAAACACAATTGGCTGAAGGCGTTGAATTAAAGCATGCCCCCAAAATATTTAAAGAAGATTGCCAGATTAAATGGGATGAACCGGCAGCAACTATTTACAACAAAATACGGGGCCTTAGTCCTATCCCAACTGCATATACCCTCCTTAACGAAAAAATATTAAAAGTGTACAGTGCTCAATACGAGGTAACCGAAACTAACCTGCAGCCGGGAGCATTTATAACTGATAATAAAACCTATTTAAAATTTGCTGCCGCAGATGGTTTTGTAAGCCTTACCGATGTGCAACTTGAAGGTAAAAAACAGATGGATATTGAGCAGTTTTTGCGGGGCAACAAACTATAATACATTAGTTTTTAAGGCATTAAACGATACTGGATTAATAGATTAGAATACTCTAATACAGATTAGAATGTTCTAATCTACAGGTTAATAAGTTTTTGCGGGATTATCTTTGCAAAAATATTATTGAATCAGGCTAAATGAAGATATTGTTAATTGAAGACGAGCCTAAGGTTGCTGCCTTTATAAAAAAAGGATTAGAAGAGCAATTCCACAATGTAACCCTTGTATATGACGGGAGCATGGGCTCCAAACTTGCCCTGGAGCAAGATTTTGAACTGATTATTCTTGATGTAGTTCTTCCCCAGATAAATGGTTTTGAAGTTTGCCGCCAAATAAGACAATTTAAAAAAGAAGTACCTATTTTGATGCTCAGTGCATTAGGTACTGTTAATGATAAAGTACAGGGCCTTGAAAATGGCGCTGATGATTATTTAACCAAGCCTTTCCATTTTGAAGAATTGCTGGCGCGCATAAAAGCGCTTGATCGCCGCAGATCAATGGTATTGCCTGGTACCGTTTACCAGGTTGCCGACCTGCAAATGGATTGCTTCCGAAAAACAGTTACCCGCGGTGGCAACATGATAACCTTAACCGTAAAAGAATTTACCCTGCTGGAAGTTTTGATGTACAATAAAAACCGCGTGCTATCGAGGGTTTATATTGCCGAATCTGTTTGGGGTATAAATTTTAACAGGGGTACCAATCTAATTGACGTTTATATAAATTACCTGCGTACCAAAATTGATAAGGGTTATACTAAACAGCTTATCCATACGGTTATTGGCATGGGTTATATGATCAGAGATTAGTACCAATTAAAAAAAGAACCATTGAAAGTTAAGGATCGGTTATCGCTTCAGTTTACCTTTATGTTTGCGGTTTTGCTATTGGTAGTGTTAACAGGCATTTACTTGTTTGTTGAGCACAACAGGGTTAAAACTTTTTTTGATAAGCTGGATGGTCGTGCTGTAACCGTTGGTCAGTTTTACCTGGCCGAAGACAACTTATCAAAAGAGAACTTTAAAAACGTAATAAAAAAATTCCCTCAGTCGCTGTCTGACGAAACCATCAGAATTTATGATGATCATTTTAAACCGCAGTTTATTCACGAGGATAGCATAAAATGGGATGCCGAAATTCTCCGGGATGTTGTTTCTCAAAAGCTAGTTCATTTATCAGAAGGAAAGCGGCAAATAACGGGCATCTATTATGTAGATAATTCGGGCAACTACATCATTATGGTTTCCGCTATCGACCATAATGGTTACCACTACATGCACGATCTGGGCCTGATCATGTTTTTCTTCTTTCTGGCATCGCTGTTTATAACCTATTTTATGGGCAGCGTTTTTTCAAGGGTTGCTTTAATGCCTATTGTTAAAATTACCAGCAATTTAAAAAGAATCCGCTCAACCAGTCTTGATCTTCGCTTGCCCATTGGCCAAAAGAAAAAAGATGAGATCGATATGCTGTCCTTAACCATCAATAATCTGCTGGAGCATTTGGAGCAATCGTTCGAAAGTCAAAAATCTTTTATTGCTAATGCTTCGCACGAGTTGCGTACTCCTATTACCACTATTTTGGGAGAAGCAGAAATAACGTTAATGCATGAGCGCAGCGTAGATGATTATAAGGCTACACTATCTAATATCATTAAAGAAACCGAAAGGCTTAATTATATCATCAACAGCTTGATGGAGCTGATGCAAACCAATATTGCCAATTATGAATTTCAACCGATAAGGATGGATGAATTAATTTGGGAGATAAAGGACGAGCTATCTGTTAAGGGCAATGAAAACAGCATTAATATTAAATATAATTTGCCTTACGACCCGGCAAAATATAGCCTGATGGGCAACAGGCAGCTCCTTTTTATAGGCATCAGCAATATCATTAAAAATGCGCTCAAGTTTTCGGACAACAAAGAAGTTTATTGCGAACTGTTTTGCGATGCAAAAGGCATCAACGTTACCATCCGCGATAGCGGCATCGGCATTGAGCCAAAAGATATCAATATGATATTTCAACCTTTTTTCCGGTCGTCAAATGCTTTATATTATCCGGGTTATGGTATTGGCTTATCGTTAACAAATAATATTGTACGCCTGCATAACGGTGTTATTGAAGTAAAATCGGAGTTAAAAAAGGGGACGGAATTTCATTTAATTTTTCCCAATTTATAATATTTATGATATTTTTATTATAATTGATATCCCATCATAGTTTTGTCATCGCCAGATTAAGAAATTTTAATCAACTTCTAATCGCATCCTAATAAGAGTTTAAGTATACACTAATTATTTGTATCTACCTTTGGAACAACTTCAGTAGCATGTTGTTAAACGCGCATTCTACTGGCTAACATACACCTCATGTTCCGGAAATTTATACGCAAAACGCTGTTGGTACAAGTAATTTGCTGGGGAGCAATCCTTACGGCCAACGCGCAAACTTCATCAGACACATTAAAAATAACGGTTAAGCAAACCGAAGATCTGTTTTTGAAAAACAACCTTCAGCTTATTGCCCAAAAGTACAATATTGATAATGCGAGTGCGCAGATCATTACAGCACGCCTGTTTCAAAACCCCGATTTCAATTTTAACAACGGTATTTACGCCAATAATGTAAATCAGGGTCCTGCTTATAAAGAACAGTCGTTCAGCATCTCACAGCTTTTTTATACCGCGGGTAAACGCAACAAAAATATTCAACTGGCAAAAATTGGCGTTGACCAGGCCAAATACCAGTTTTTTGACCTGCTCCGCACATTAAAATTCACCCTGCGCAGCGATTTTTACTCTATCTACTATCAGCAGCAATCGGCGAAGGTTTATGACGAGGAGATTAATTCCCTGGCCCAAACGCTTAAGGCCTACAAAGAAGAATATGCCAAAGGCAACATTGCCGAAAAAGAAATGCTGCGGATACAAGCGCAGTTATATTCTCTTCAGGCCGAGTATAGCGGGCTGCTAACAGGCATTGACACCCTGCAAAGCGAGCTTAAGCTTTTAATTAAGGCTCCGGTAAGCATCACTGTTGAACCGCTGGTGAGTGAAGATCTATTGGTAAAAAATACCGTGGATGGTGTTCCCTATCGCCAGCTGCTTGATTCGGCCTATGCTAACCGGTACGATCTGAGATATGCCAAGGCGACTATTGATTATAATGATGTAAATCTGAAACTCCAAAAAGCCACAGCGGTACCCGATGTATCATTTTCTGTAAACTATGATAAACTGGGTGGATATGGCAATAACTTTTTGGGTGCCGGTATTGAATTTAATTTGCCATTTTTTAACCGTAACCAGGGTGGTATAAAACAAGCCCGTATAGCGGTTGACCAAAGCAAAGTACAGTTTCAAAGTACACAAAACCAGGTAGAAAGCGATGTGGCTACCGGCTACAAAGGCGCTGTACGCCTCGAAAAACTATATGCCGGTTTTGACCCGCAATTTAAAACAGATTTCACCCACCTGATACAGGAGGTGTTTATCAATTACAAAAAAAGAAACCTGAGCTTATTGGAGTTTCTTGACTTTTACGATTCTTATAAAACAAATACCCTGCAGTTAAACGGCATTTTGCTTAACCGCGTTACCGCGCTTGAACAGCTTAACTATGTTACAGGCACACCATTTTTTAATAAATAACAAGAGCACGCCTTATAATATTTCTATGAAGAAAAAGATAATTAAATACAGCTTATATACATTATCTACCTGTTTTATAATAGCTAATGTGGTTTCCTGTAAATCAAACGAAGCAGCTGATGATGTTAGGACACCTTATGTGGTACCCGATTCGCTGATGAAAACATTGGTTATTGATACTGTTAAAACATCGAACATAACCAATGAGATAAAATTTAATGGTGTTGTTGATTTTAATACCGATAAAGTTATCAATGTATTTCCATTGGTGAGTGGTAACGTAACCGGCATCACCGTTATGCCTGGCGATTATGTAAAACCCGGGCAAACGCTGGGTGTTGTAAAAAGCTCGGAAGTGGCCAATTACAATTCTAACCTGATTAGTGCCGAAGCCAATGTTCGTTTAACAGCTAAACAGCTGGAACAACAAAAAGATTTGTTTAAAAGCGGTTTGGCATCGCAGGTTGATATTACCAGCGCTGAGGTAAACTATCAGCAAGCAGTAGCTGCTAAAATCGCAGCCGAAAAAATATTGAGTATTAATGGTAACAACAGCAATGGCGAATTCTTAATCAAATCGCCTATTGAAGGTTTTGTTGTTCAAAAAAATGTAAACAATGGCATGGCCATACGTACGGATAACAACGCAGGCTTATTTACTATTTCTGATTTGAAAGACGTTTGGGTACAGGCTAATGTTTATGAAGAAAACATTGGCAAAGTGCACGAGGGCGACGAGGCTGATGTAACCACTATATCATACCCCGACAAAATTTTTAAAGGCAAGGTAGATAAGCTGATGAACGTGCTTGACCCAACCAGCAAGGTAATGAAAATGCGGGTAGTGCTGAATAACCCTGGCTATATTTTAAAACCGCAAATGTTTACTACGGTAACCATTTACAACAGTGAGGATACCAAGGCCATTGCCATATCAAGCAAGGATCTTGTGTTTGATAACAGCCAGTATTATGTAATTATTATAAAAGGCAAAAACGATGTGCAGATAAGACCGGTAACACTGATTAGCATAAACGGTAAAACGGCTTATATAAAAAGCGGTGTAAACCCGGGTGAAACGGTTGTGGGCTCAAATGCCATACTCATTTATGGTTCATTAAATAGCTAAAGTTTAATAAAAAATCAATGAATAACTGATTAGATGAAGGCACCGGGATCATTTGCTCCTGTTTCTACTTCTTCTTATCCGGTAATTCACTAAATAAAAAATATAATGATCAAATTTTTGAGAGGTATTATAGGGTTTTCATTAAAAAACAAATACCTCATTTTGTGTTTGGCAGCTGCATTGGTCATTGGAGGTATATATACCTTTATGCAAATGCCTATTGAGGCCTTTCCTGATGTTACCAATACCGAAATAGATATTATTACCCAATGGCCGGGCCAAAGTGCCGAGGAAGTTGAAAAACTGGTAACTATTCCTATAGAAATTGCGCTAAACCCGGTTCAAAAAAAGGTGAGCCTACGCTCAACCACCATATTTGGATTGAGCTATGTAAAAGTAATTTTTGATGACAACGTTCAGGACCAGGAAGCGCGCCAGCAGGTAATGTTCCTGCTTAACAATGCAACGCTGCCAAACGGCATTGTGCCCGCGGTACAGCCCCCAACAGGGCCAACCGGCGAAATATTCAGATACACGCTTAAAAGCACATTCAGAGACGTAAGGGAACTAAAAACCCTACAAGACTGGGTAATTGACCGCCGTTTAAGGGCCATACCTGGCATTGGCGATATCAACAGCTTTGGTGGTAAAACCAAAACTTATGAAATTACAGTAGATCCCGGGAAACTGGCCACACTGGGCATTACGCCGCTTGATGTTTATGCCGCTGTACAAAAAACCAACATCAATGTTGGCGGCGATATGATTACCCAAAACAACCAGGCATTTGCAGTAAGGGGTATTGGGTTAATAAGGAACATTAATGAAATAAAAAACATTGTTGTAAGTAACAACAATGGTATTCCGGTACTGGTAAGTGATGTGGCTACAGTTTCTATTTCAAACGTGCCGCGCCTGGGCTGGGTGGGCCGCAGTGATGCTATAGTTGATAAAGACGGCAAAAGAAGTGTTGTTGACGATGAAGATGCTGTTGAGGCTATTATTGTAATGCGTAAGGGCGAAAACCCAACCGAAGTGGTTGCCGCCTTAAAAAAGGAAATCAACAAACTTAATAACGACGTTTTACCGGCCGATACCAAAATTGTGCCGTACTATGACCGTTCGGACTTGATTGGCTACGCTACACATACTGTATTGCACAACCTTATTGAAGGTATCCTGCTGGTTACCTTCCTGGTATCGCTGTTTATGTTTAACTGGCGTACTACGCTCATTGTATCCATCATCATCCCGCTGGCACTGCTGTTTGCATTTATTTGCCTGCACTTAATGGGCATGTCGGCAAACTTGTTATCGCTTGGAGCAGTCGATTTTGGGATTATTATTGACGGTGCCGTGGTAATGGTAGAGGGGATGTTTGTAATACTCGACCATAAGGCGGTGCAAATGGGAATGGAGCGATTCAATAACCGTATTAAACTCGGCTGGATCAAAAACAATGGCGCTGTATTGGGTAAAGCCATCTTTTTTGCCAAGCTGATTATCATCACCGGCTTGCTTCCTGTATTCGCATTTCAAAAAGTTGAAGGTAAACTATTTTCACCGCTGGCCTACACATTAGGTTTTGCCTTATTAGGTGCATTAATAACAACACTGACATTGGTGCCAGTGTTAATCAGCATGTTACTAAGGAAAAATGTTCACGAAAAACATAATCCCTTTGTACACAGGCTCACTGCTTTTATGCTATTTGGTTTTACAACCGCTTTTAAGCATAAAAAGCTGGTGGTTACCACATCACTTATTGTAATGGTAGTAGGCTTGCTATCATTTAAGTTTTTGGGCAGCGAGTTTTTACCCGAATTGGATGAAGGCTCTATTTGGCTACGCGTGCAATTACCTTATAGTGTATCGCTGGATAAATCGGTCCAGACCTCTAAACAGGTCCGTAAAATATTAATGAGTTTCCCACAGGTAAAATATGCCGTATCACAAACCGGCCGACCAGATGACGGTACCGACGTTGCAGGCTTTTACAACAATGAATTTGACGTGTTGATGTATCCCGAAGAAGACTGGAAGCCCAAAGTATCAAAAGAAGAGTTAATTGCCCAGATGAATAAAAAGCTATCCATCTTGCCCGGTGCAGACCTTAACTTTTCACAGCCCATAAGCGATAACGTTGAAGAAGCAGTATCGGGGGTAAAAGGCTCAATCGTAGTAAAGGTTTATGGCGATTCGCTTAACTACATGGAAGGCAAAACCAACGAAGTTTATCAGATACTTAAAGGTGTAAGGGGCATTGAGGATTTGGGCGTTTTAAAGAGCATCGGCCTTCCGGAGCTTGATATCAACCTCGATCAGCATAAAATGGCTCAATATGGTGTTGCTACTGCCGATGCCAACTCGGTTATTGCAATGGCTATAGGTGGTACAGCAGCTTCAACTCTGTATGAAGGTGTAAGAACTTTCGATATCAGGGTACGTTTCCCGGAGGCTTTCCGTAAAACGCCAGATGATATTGGTAACCTGCTCGTTCCAACACAAAACGGATCAAAGGTGCCTATTAAAGAAATAGCCAACATCACCCAAAAAACCGGTCCTTGTTTAATTTTCAGAGATGAGAACGAGCGTTTTGCCACGCTTAAATTCTCCGTTCGCGGCAGGGATATGGGTAGTACCATTGCCGAGGCGCAGCAAAAAGTAAATGCTAAAGTTAAATTGAAGCGCGGCTATCACCTGGCATGGCAGGGTGACTTTGAAAATCAGCAGCGTGCCGAAAAACGCCTTACGCAGGTTGTACCGGTGAGTTTGGCGCTTATTTTCCTGCTGTTGTTCATTATGTTTGGCAATTTCAAAGATGCGGCGCTGGTATTCCTGAACGTTCCTTTTGCCATTGTGGGTGGTATAGCAGCTTTGCTTATTACCGGCACAAACTTCAGTATTTCGGCAGGTATAGGTTTTATTGCGCTGTTCGGTATTTGTATACAGGATGGTGTGTTATTGATAACCGTATTTAAACATAACCTGGATACCATTAAAGGCGAACGCCTTACACTATACACAGCCATTAAACTTGGCGTAAACTCCAGAATAAGACCCGTAATGATGACAGCGTTGATGGCAGCCATTGGCCTTTGCCCGGCAGCATTGTCGCATGGTATCGGGTCCGAAAGTTCAAGACCACTGGCCAGGGTAGTAATCGGCGGTATTCTTTGTGCTATGCTTTTCAGCTTGTGGGTGTTCCCACTCATATTCGGCTGGGCGTACCGCAAATCCGACGAAACCACCAGGTAAAAATACTTAATACCCCTAAGTGTCTATTAAGGTTGTTTAAGGCGGTGCAGCAATGCTGCACCTGCCTTTACAACTGTTTTTTTCTCTTCTTTACGACACAATTTAAGTACAAATCATTTACTATTCCGTCATAATAATATTCCTAATTTTGCGCGGGACAAAAAATTATGAGCGAAAAAATAAAGATTGCAGTACTTGATGATTACCAGCAGGTTGCATTTTCAATGGCCGAATGGTCGACTATAAAAAAACACGCAGATATAACCGTATTTGACAACCACCTGGCAGATGACGCCGCAGTTATTGAGCGTTTAATACCATTTGAAGTTATATGCGCCATGCGCGAACGTACACCGTTAAACAGACAGCGATTAGAAAAACTCCCCAATCTGAAACTGATCGTTTCTACCGGAAAACGAAATGCATCCATTGATATGAAAGCTGCCGAAGAGCTGGGCATCGAAATAAAACCAACGGGCTACATCGGTACCGGCGCACCTGAAATGACCTGGGCCCTCCTACTAGCTGCTGCACGTAATATTCCGTTAGAAAACCATAATTTTACATCGGGCAATTGGCAAACAAGTATCGGTATTGATATTACCGGGAAAACTATAGGTATAATCGGGCTGGGCAATATCGGCAGTAAAATAGCCACTTATGCAAAAGCATTTGATATGAATGTTATTGCATGGAGCGAAAACCTGACAGAAGAAAAAGCTGCAGCTGCCGGGGCAAAACTGGTAAGCAAACAAACTTTATTAAAGGAAGCTGATTTTGTTACTATTCACCTGGTTTTGAGTGATCGATCCAGGGGTATTTTGAAAAAAGAAGACCTGGAACTGATGAAGCCAACAGCTTATTTCATCAATACGTCAAGAGGTCCGCTGGTTGATGAAAAAGCGCTGATTGAGGTATTGGAACAAAAAAAGATTGCCGGAGCCGCGCTTGATGTTTTCGACACAGAACCCCTACCTGCCGATCATCCATTCAGAACACTAAAAAATGTGCTGGCTACACCGCATATTGGTTACGTAACTGAAAATACCTACAGGTTATTTTATGAAGATACGGTAAAAGCGATAGAAGAATGGTTGCAATAAAGAGATAGAGGGAAATACTGGGTTAACAAATACCGGTTAAAAGGTATCTTTCGAGCAGGCTGATAAATTCATCAACCAACATAATGCCACTGGCTTTGCCGTAGCCATTTTTGCGGAAAGTGTAAGATATTTTGCCATTTTTAAGGCATTCCATATGTATTTCCCATTGCCCAACCTGCCATAATAAATAAAGGCTATCGGCAGGGGTAAGTTCAAAGCGGCTTGTTCTATGGATGTTTATATCGCAAATATAATTTAATAGCTTTTCGGCGTTGGCAATAGTAATATTATTAAGGATACCGTCCTCTTTACTTTTATTTCTTAGCACTGCTTCAATCTCGGGATGCATACCAGCAATAATTTATTTTCCATTTATACGTATACCGGGCAGTATTAGTTTCTATAACTACTATAAAATATACCGTTCACTATCCTTTTACTTGCCCAGCTAATTTTTTGCAGAATTTGTACATTTTGATGAATTAAAAATTTCAAAATTTTATACCTTTACGCCGACTGAAGATCAGTCTGTTTAGCTTAACACGTTATGAAAAAAATTAGTATAGCTCTTTTTATTGCCGGAATAATAATTACCATAGGTTTGGTTATTTATTACAGAGGAACTGTTAACCCGGTTGATTCTGACTCAATGACCATTGACCGCAGCGGCAACCAGGTTTCTGAGTGGCCGGTATTTATTGGCATTATCTTCACTTTCGTTGGCGCGGTATTTTACTACGTAAGCCACAGCGAAAAAGAGTCATAGTAGCAATACTTCCCGATATTATAGAAAGACTAATTTGAGCCACGGTTTAAATTAGTCTTTTTTATTTTATATGGTTTTATACACATATAAAGCTTCCTTACACCCATCTTTGTCATTTTTTTGTTGCACTAAAACCAAGCCCTATCCTTGGGGTTTAGTTGGTGATGATTACGAAAAACGACGTCTTCGGCTACGAGCCCGACAAAAAATATAGCACCTCTGTAGCATACTTCTCCATGGAGTTTGCCATTGATCAATCCCTTAAAATTTATAGCGGCGGTTTAGGCTTCCTGGCGGGATCGCACCTGCGCAGCGCTTATGATTTAAAACAAAACCTGGTTGGCATTGGCATACTGTGGAAATATGGTTATTATGATCAGCTGCGCGATGGCAATGCTTTAATGAAGCCCTATTTTATTGAAAAAGATTATTCTTTTTTGGTAGATACCGGTATTGTTTTTACCGTTACGGTACATGATGCGCCGGTGCATGTAAAAGCATTTCTGCTCAAGCCGGAAACTTTCGGCTCAGCCCCCCTGTTTCTTTTAAGTACAGATATTGATGAGAATGATGACCTGTCGCGCACAATAACCCATAATTTGTACGATTTAAATGAAACCACCCGCATTGCCCAAAGTCTCGTATTGGGAGTTGGCGGCGCCATGCTGCTGGATACTTTGCAAATGGAGCCGCAGATATATCACATGAATGAAGGACACTCGTTGCCTTTAAATTTTTACCTGTATGCCAAATACCAAAACCTTGATGAAGTAAAGAAACGCGTTAGGTTTACTACACGCACGCCAGAAATGGCCGGCAATGAAGAACATGGCTATGGGCTGCTGAAAGAGATGTCGTTTTTTTATCACCTGCAGGAACATGAAGTAAGAAGTCTGCTGGGTATGGATGGTGATCATTTTAATTATACGCTGGCGGCATTGAAGTTTGCCGGCAAAGCCAACGGGGTATCAAAAATTCATGGCGAGGTAGCCCGCAAAATGTGGGGAAGCAATCCCGGCATTTGTGAAATTACATCCATCACCAATGCCCAGAATAAAAACTACTGGAAAGATGATTTGTTAGAAAATGCCATCAGCAGCAACAACGATACAGCTATCAGCGCCCGGAAAAAAGAAATGAAAAAGCAGCTGTTTAAAACAGTTGCCGACCAATGCGGAAAGCTTTTTGATGAAAATGTATTAACCATTGTGTGGGCGCGCCGCTTTGCAGGTTATAAACGTGCCGACCTGGTAATGCACAACTGGGATCGCTTTATTAAGCTGATTAATAATACCGACCAGCCGGTACAAATTATATGGGCTGGCAAACCATATCCCGAAGATTACGGATCAATAGATTTATTTAACCAGATAATGGGGCGCGTAAAACCCTTAGCTAATTGCGCGGTGCTTACCGGCTATGAACTGGCGCTATCGGCCCTGCTAAAAAAGGGAAGCGATGTTTGGCTCAACAACCCCAGGATGTATCGCGAAGCATCAGGTACCAGCGGGATGACCGCAGCCATGAATGGATCCATCAACGTTTCACTGCCCGATGGGTGGGTACCCGAGTTTGCAAAAGACAAGCAAAATAGTTTTATCATAAAGCCCGCCGCCGATGATTTATCTGTAGAGGAAAAAGACCGGCAGGAGGCCGATACATTAATGGATGTTTTAGAAAACACCGTTGTGCCGATGTATTATAACGACGCTAACAGCTGGCTTAAAATTTTGAAACAGGCATCAAAAGAAATTACCCCTCAGTTTGACTCGAGCAGGCTTGCTAATGACTATTACAACATAATGTACAATGCAAAATAATGTCATAAAATGAAAAAAAAGTATCAGGTACAAATTCGTTTCGTTAATTTTATAAAACAAAACGCAATCCTTCCCTAATTGATTGAACATCATATGATGATGTGATTATCGTCATGTGTTATTGGTGAATTTTACAGCAATACACAATTCCGTCAAACTACATTACCTCCCTAAAAACTATGAAAAGCATACTCATCATCAACGATAATTCACCCGAAGCAAAACATGCAGCGGAATTTGCACTACGCATTGCGCAAAAAACAAAAGCTAACCTAACGCTGGCTAATACTTTTGTTAAAACGCAAAAATCGGTAGGCTTGGTTACTGCCGGAAACTCGGGAAATATTGTGATGGAAGGATATCAGACATCTAAATTATTAGAACACTTGAAAGTGTTGAGTGATAAAGATGTGGCTGATTTTAAACCTCAGATTGAAGAGCTGGATGCTTCGGCTATGGATGAATGCGGGTTGGCCGGGGTGATTAATTTAAACCAAACCTGGATGATCATAAAAGGCATGGGCGAAACTGCTTCTGCCGAAAGTGCCCAGCATGGTTTAAATATGCATGTAGTTTTAAATAAGGTGCTTTGCCCTTTGTTTTTGATACCGGTAGGCTGGCCTGTAAAAGATATTGAACGCATGGTTTACATTGCCGATTTACGGTATTGCCGCATCCAGGTGGTAAGATACCTGGCTGAGCTGGCCCGGCCATGGGGCGCTGATTTATCTATTGCCCATACATCGGCTAAAGGCCTGCCCGATATGGCCGAAAAATATGCACTAACTGTATTTAGCGATGAAATAGGGAAAAATGTAAAATATGATCAGCTTTTCTTTAACAATATTAAAGAAAAAGATCTCTCCAAAACGGTTGACGTATTAATAAACGGCATGCATAATGACGTACTGGTAATGGTGAATCACCGTTTTCATTTTGAAGAGATATTAGGCAGATATATTACCGATACGCTGCCAGTGCATTTAAATATCCCTTTACTTATTTTCCCTTACTAACGTAATTAAAATTTATCGTCGTTAACTTCTATCCAGAAGTTATCCGGATCTTGCAGGTACACTTGTTTAACACCATCCGGGCGGAGCTGGGGTGATTTTGAATCGCCTTTCCAATTGCCGTATTTGACATTTAGCTTATCCAGATGATCTGTAAAAGTTTTCAGATCATTAACATGGTAGGCAATGTGGGTGTTGATATCATGGTCATAAACGGCAGCGGCACCTTGAATAATGTGTAATTGGCTGTGTTCGCCGGTACGGAACCATACATGTTTTCCATCGTGAAAAGGCTCCGGTATCACTTCAAGTTGCATTACATCCCTATAAAAAGCGGCGCTTTTGTTCAGGTCCTTCACGTAAAGGGCAATATGATCAGTTGTTGGGCCATTTTGCGCAAAGGCGGGGCTAATGGCTGTTGCCGATAAGGCTATCAAAAACAGCACTACCATTACTTTTTTAAATTTCATAAGTTATTGGTTGATTATTGAATTATCGGATTGAAATTGCATTTGTGTTTCGGCAAAATCGCATAGTCCTTCCAGCAGACTGCTTAATTCATTTCCTTTTTCTGATAGCTCGTATTCCGTACGCGGAGGGGTGCCGGGTAAATAGGCTTTATGAATTAATCCATGCTGTTCGAGCAATTTTAACCTGTCGGCCAAAATATGATCGCTAATATGTTCCAAATCTTCCTTTAAACCGGTAAAACGATTATTTCCTGCTTCAATACTAAAAAGCACTTCGGTCATCCATCTTTTGCTAAGCAGATAAATCAACTCATTCAATGCACATTTCTCTTCTAAAAAAGCCTGGTTATAATAGTTTGTCGAACTCAATTTTCTTTCCGCCATTTCTATTTTTTCTTTATACTCTGGTAAAGTTATTCAAATTGTTAAGCAAGCAACAAGGCGGGGCCCAAAAAATGGCCTTTATGACAAAGATGTTACCTGCTGCACAATATAATACCTATACATCTGATACACTTACGGTTAAACTATTCAACATTCATTACCAGGCTCATAAGTTGCAGATAATTAGTATTTTTACGCCTCAATAGGGCTTATCATGTTAAAAAAGGCAATTCGTAATCCGTATTTTATATTTCTGCCCTTTCTTTTCTTTTATGCCTTTATTATTTTCATTAACAAGTGGCCAAAACTATACGGCGATGAAATTCGCTATGCCGATTTTGCCTGGAACCTGCTGCATGGCTATTATTCACCCAAACCACCGCACATCAATTTATGGAACGGTCCCGGCTACCCGCTTTTGCTGGTACCTTTTATGGCTTTACGGATCCACGCCCTGTATATCACCCTGCTGAATGCTGTTTTTCAATATTTGGCAGTAGTTTTTTTATACAAAGCGCTCAGGTCGGTCACTAACAACAAAATTGCGCTTATATTCAGCCTACTACTGGCCATTTATCCAAATGTATTGGCCATTTTACCCATACTTTATACCGAAGCTTTTACGGGCTTTTTAATATCGTCCATTATCTACAGCATCACCCTTTGTTATACCAGGGGAAAGGCAAGATATACTATTATAACCGGCCTGCTATTAGGATACCTTACTTTAACCAAAGTAATTTTCGGCTACGTTTTAGTGCTTAGCCTGGTTGCCTGTTTAATTGTATTGCTGTTTAAACGAAACAGGCCGTATAACCTGCGTATGGTAAAAATTCTGCTCATTGCCTTTGCTGTTACCATTCCTTATCTGGCCTATACCTATAAGCTCACAGGCAAATTATTTTATTGGGGAAACTCGGGTGGAATGAGCTTGTACTGGATGAGCACGCCCTATGAAAATGAATACGGCGACTGGAAAGTGCCGGATTTGAGCAACCATCAGTATCCTATTTTATTTAAATCCGCCGAGGCAGATGCTTTGTTGAAGAAAAACCACGCCAAGGAGGTCAACTTTATTTTGCAACACAATGAAGTTGAACAGGATATACTTTTTAAACAGGCAGCCATTAAAAACATTAAAAATAGCCCCATAAAATTTGCAGTCAATTACTACTATAACGTCTCGCGCATGTTGTTCAACTTCCCTTACTCCTACTCCTATCAGGATTCGGCCATAGTTGGGAATATCATAAGGGGCTCGCTAATCTTATGGGCATCACTGGCAGGCATCATTTGTACAGTTCTTAACTGGCGCAAAATCATTTATCCGGTGAAATTTATATTACTTATTACCGGTGTATATTTATTGCTCAGCGGCGCACTGAGTGCCTACCCAAGGCAATTAGATGTAATTGTACCGGCGCTTCTTTTTTGGACTGGCTTTTTAGCTTTTAATCTGCCAAAAATCAGACTCAGATTTAAGGAGCAGGAAGGTTTGGAGGATATCAAATTAAGCGATTTGAACGAGATTGATATTTATGCCGAGGAGTAGATAGCGTATCTTAAAATATCAACCTGATAATAGCATACCCAATAAATTGTGGCAACAAATAGCTGTAATGAAAAATAAAAAACACTTTTTGTTTTAATGATCGCAGGCTGTTTATGGACTGTACGTACCAGCGTCGTCCTACCAGCCCCACCAATAGCTTGTCGTTAATATCTTTACTGTGCTGGTAGCGTGTAATTACAGGCGGCAGTATTATCTCCTTATAGCTGGGATAAACTCTTGGCGAAAAGCTGTCGTTCACCTTTCTTACCTTAAGATAACCACCGGTAAGCAGTGCCACATTGCCCGGTATTTCGGTTGGAATATGCTTTAGCACCCGGTACCAGAAATCAATCCCCCCATTTAAGGATGAATCTTCGGCGTAACGGGTTGATTTGAGCCATTTAGTTTTTACAATTACGTTGCTACCTACCCCTGCTACAAAATGAGGTGATGTTATGGCCCGCAATGGATCTTTAATTCCATACAGATCTTCAGAAATAAAATAAAGATACTTTTTTAAGTTATTCATCTCCGGGTATATTTCACCGCCCGGCACAACCTCCATATTAAGCAACATCAAATCCAATTTCTCGGCACCAAATTTCCAGTTGGCTAATGATAGTAAATAGGGATGGTAAAGATCATCGGCATCCAAAAAACTAATCAACTCGCCGTTTGCCTTGGCAAAGCCCATGTTACGGGCATTGCTGGACCCTTTATTTTCTGATAATTCGATAATTTGTATGTGGCAGTTTTCACAAAAAACCGCTTGCTGTTGCAGGTACTCCTTTACCAGGGCAAGACTATCATCGGTGCTGGCATCATCTACAATGATCAGCTCGTCGGGCTGTTTAATTTGTTTCACCAGTGATTCCAATGTTTCAACAACATAGGCGGCTTTATTGAACAAAGGAATTACAACAGAATGCGTCATATATTTTTATAGTTTTTAAACCATAAATGGAAAAACAACAACACTCCACAGTATGTATTTACCACGCTGGTTAATATAAAAAAGTGACAAGGTTTAGTCTTCTGACCACCAGTTGACCGGTTTAGGTGAGCCAACTACGTTTAATTACTTATTAAAAGTCTTATCGTTATTAATAATTAATTAAATTATAATGATCGATGTAAAATTATCTAAAAGTTAAGTAGCACGACCCCGTAAAAACACCTTTTTTTTATGCGGAAATTACTTGAATAAATGCGTTAAATTTTATTAGGACGTGATTTGGTTGGCACCCTGTAATTCAATCCCGCAGTAGTACCACAGGTTACATCAACAGTTACGCCTGTTATCTTTCCAGCCAAATCTGACGAAAGAAATACAGCAACATTGCCTATATCTGCCATCAAAGGCAACTTTTTCAACATGGTATCGGCCTCCATTTGTTTAATAACGTCCTTCATCATTTCGGGGTCATTCGCAATGGCTTCTTTAAATACCATCGAATCAGGCGAACCGGCCGACCGCATATTGACCACACGAATACCATATTGACCCAACTCAATCGCCAGGTTTCTCGAAAAACTTTCCATAGCGCCACATGCAGGCGCAAAGCCGGCAGTATGCGGATAACCTATTCCACCAGGAGTAGCGGTAAGTGACAAAATAACTCCCGACTTTTGCTTTATCATTATCTTTGCGGCACTGGTAGCCGTTAAAAAATGAGTCCGCATAGCAATATTTACCGGGCGGGTAAAATCATCAACGGTCATATCAATCAAAGGCATACCCTGCACCACCTTTAAATCAATGGCGTTGTATACAATATCAATGGTGCCTGCTTTATCAACCACCTTTTGTATATGATCGGTGATCTCTTTTTCATTCAGCGCATCTACCTGGTCAGCTTCCGCTATTCCTCCTTCGGCAATAATATCATGTGCCACTTTTTGTAAAGGGCCAATATTACGACCAGTTAAAAACACCCCGGCACCAGCCTGCGCAAACGCCTTAGCAATAGTACTGCCCAGCGAGCCGCCTGCTCCATAGATAATTGCGTTTTTGCCCTTTAATATTTCCATGAGTTTTTGGGTTAATTGGTATAACTAAATATTACTTTGGGGCGCCTTCTGGATGCGACTCGGCATATTTTTTCACCTCCGTCATCGTTCTGATATTCTCTTTCTCGAATGATTTAATTATTAAACCCCGAAATGGCCGAAATATTACAGGCATAGTAATGTCCAGAACCAGCCAGCGGTTGACAAGTGTGTTTTGCCCTTCCAATTCGAAGGAATAGTGAATATGCACATCGACTTTCGTCATCAACTGATTTACGTGGATGACGTGGTGGAAATCGATCGAGCCCGGAGGTTGAAACCCGGTTACGGTACCCCACCAGTCTTTTCCTGGCTCGGCAGGTTTTCCGTCATGATACTTACTACCCAGTTGAACAGGGTATGGTGCTACATCTATAGTTTCTCCAAACGCTTCCGATGGAGGTAGCCAGCGACCATAGTTTGGCATATCCGATAGCAGTTCGAACAGCACATGGGGTTGGGCGGCTACCTGTGCGTTATAAAATCTGTGCCACTGTGATTTTCCCATTTTAAACTTTCAAAGTAAAGTAGTTTATGGTATAAGAAATACAAATCTGAAAAGTGAATATGTTTTAAATATAAAGAAGATTTATTCTTTATCATCGCAAATGCTAAAGATACCTGATAAACCCTATACCGCAATTCCGATAACATCGGCCAATTGTTAATGAAAGTTAAAAAAATCGATACAAAACAATACAAACCTATGTTTAATCGTCTTTAGAGGACATTTAAGCTACCAACAAATATGAAATATAAGATCAAATTACCCGACGGGACCGCGCAATTTATTCAGATAACAAGTGCCTATTTTAAATCATGGCATGTATGGATGGTGAAATTTGAAGACGGAAGGGCAGCTATGCTTTTTAAAATGGGAAGTGAGTGGATGCAGAGAAATGAAGATTTCCTCGAGTTCCCGGTAGTAAGGGAAATAGGATCGCTTATTGATAAAATTATTGTAAAAAGGAAAATAGCCTTCTAAGTGTAAACCGTTCTGCATAATTAAGATCTTTAAAATACAAGTCGTTTTTGGCTTGTATTTTAAAGATGAATGCTTATCAATTCAATAAAACCTGGTTATTCACCCGGCTTATTTTTAGGTTCGATATCAGGAAGCAGGCTGGTAAAAATACCGATGAGTGGCAGAAAAGCACAGATTTTAAACACGTAGGCAATATTGGTCATATCGGCCAGCTTACCTAAAACCGCCGATCCCAGTCCGCCCATGCCAAATGCCAGACCAAAAAACAAGCCAGCAATTAAACCAACTTTGCCGGGTACCAGCTCTGTTGCATACACCAGTATTGCTGAAAATGCCGATGACAGAATTAAACCAATTACTACAGATAAAATACCTGTCCAAAACAAGGATACATAAGGCAATAACAACGTAAAAGGAGCCACACCCAAAATAGATACCCATATCACATATTTACGGCCAAAACGATCGCCTATTGGACCACCGATAAGTGTTCCTGCAGCTACTGCTCCTAAAAAAGCAAAAAGATAAAATTGAGATTGCTGTACAGACAGGTGAAACTTACCGATCAGAAAGAAAGTATAGTAGCTGGTAATACTTGCCAGGTAAAAATATTTGGAAAATATAAGGATCAACAATATGCTTAGCGAAAAAATAACGCGCTTTTTTGATAATGTGTGTTGTGCCTCGTCTTTAATGCTGATCCTTTTTGATGCCCTTAACACCAATTGGTCACGATACCAATTTGATATCCGGAGCAATACAATTATCCCAAGTACTGCAGCCAAACAAAACCAAATAATATTTGATTGCCCGTACGGGGCTACAATTAACGCCGCAAGTAACGGACCGATGGCACTACCCGTGTTACCACCCAACTGAAAAATTGACTGAGCCAATCCCTTTTTTCCGCCAGATGCCAGGTGCGCTACTCTTGAAGACTCTGGGTGAAATATAGACGAGCCGACACCTATCAAACTTACCGCTGCAAGTAAACTACCAAAACTCGCGGCCATTGATGCAACAAACAAACCGATAAGTGTAAAGCACATGCCAATAACCAGCGAATATGGCCGAGGCTTTTTATCAGTATAAAAACCAACAAAGGGCTGCAACAACGAAGCCGTAATTTGATAGGTAAACGTAATGAGCCCTATTTGGGTAAAAGTGAGATGAAATTTAGTTTTGATAACCGGATAAATGGACGGAATTACAGACTGCAGCATGTCATTAATTAAATGACCGAAGCTTATTGTAAAAAGAATAGCAAATACGGTTTGCTGTACAATAGGTTTATTGTCGGGAAGAGTGGCGGTGGTTTCTGTTTTCATAATTTAAAATAGTCATAACATCAGATGAATTAAATCGAAAAAGATCATTGATATACACGCCCAATAATCTTTGCTGCCGTATTCCAGGCTTTTTTTGAGTCGCAGGCTATAATATCTTTCAAAAGCTGCTCGTGCAGGTACTGCGTTTCTTTAAATATGGCAGTATCGGGGTAAATAGTAAGGAACCATTTTTTTAGATGAATAGCCATTGATCTATATAAATCGGCAATAATTTCATTTTTGGCAGCTTCTGCTATCGCGACGTGAAATTGAATATCTGCTTCAATGCATTCTTCAATCAAGTTATTATCAGCAGTTGTTTTCCGGTCGGCCAGGTGGCGTTTTATGGCAATAATATCTACTCCAGATCGATTAATCGCGGCTTTTTCGGCTATTTTCATTTCCAATAGCTGCCTTACCTCATCCAAATCCTGCGCGCTGGCACGTTTTAGCCTTTCATCCATTGGCTCGCTATCGGCAGTCGTTTTTTCCACAAAGGTACCGGCGCCCTGTTGTACCCGTAAAAAACCCGACTGAACAAGGCTTTTCACAGCCTCACGTATGGTTGAACGCCCCACGCCAAAACTTTCCATTAATTCGGGCTCGGTGGGCAGCTTCTCATTAATTTTATAATACCCCGATGATATTTGCTCCCGCAATCTGTAGGCTATCTCTTCGGCCAGTGATTTTTTAATGATTAAATTTTTCATTTCGCAAAATTCATTATAACATCAGATGAATCAAAGATAAATAAAGAATCTTAAACACAAATAAAACTTTGAAAAAGAGCAGTTTTATGACCTCAGTTTAACATTCGGTATTCATTCGGTGTATAACCAACGTATTGCTTAAATGCGCGGGTAAAGTGTTGCGGGTATTTAAAACCTAATTCGGAGGCAACCTGGTTAAGTGATTTAGTGGTATCAAAAATCTTTTCTTTAGCTACATCCATCAGCCTGGCCTGAATATACTCCTGCGCCGAGCGGCCGGTTTCTTTTTTGATAAGATCGCCAAAATAATTAGCTGACAAGTTAAGTTGCTCTGCACAATAAGCTACGGACGGCAATCCCAGGCGCTTGGGTTTATCAGACTGTAAATAGTCATTTAGTAAAGACTCGAACCGCTCCAATATACCTTTGTGAGGATTTTCGCGGGTAATAAACTGGCGATCGTAAAAGCGGGTGCAATAGTTCAGGAATAGTTCAATGTTAGATACGATCAGTTTTTTGCTGTGCTTATCAATAGCATGTTGTAATTCAAACTCAATTTTGCTGAAGCAGTCGAAGATGATCTTCCTTTCAGCCTCTGATAAATGCAGGGCTTCATGCACATCATACGAAAAAAAACTATACTCATGGATGTGCTTGCCGAGCGGTGTGCCTTTAATAAGATCGGGATGAAAAACCAATACTTTGCCCTGGGGCTGAAACTGCTCGCCGTTATTTTCAACACCAATTACCTGGCCGGGAGCCACAAATACCAGTGTTCCTTCTTCATAATCGTAGTAATTGCATCCGTAACGCAGGTCGCCACATTTAATATCTTTCAAAAAAACCGTATAAAAACCATATCGATACCTGCCATGCGAACGTGTGGAAGCCTTCGACAGATCCACCACATTAACCAACGGGTGCATTGTTTCATTTTGGTTGAAAGCGCAGTACTGACTGATGGTTTCAAAATTGATGAAATTTTCCATGACGTATTTCTTTTGCTGATTCAAAGATACCTCGTCTAACGGTTATTTTAACGGCAGACATACCGCATAAGTAATAATGGTAGTTAATACCGTAATTAATATAACAGATAAGTTTAAAACTTGTGGCAACTTTGTATTGTTCAATAATTAGACAGATCTATAACCAATATATGAAAACAAGAAAATTAGGCAACAGCGGCCTCGAGGTTTCGGAGCTTGGCTTGGGATGTATGGGATTAAGCTTTGCATATGGCCCAACAATAGACCACAAGGATGCTATAAAATTATTACATGCCGCCGTGGAACGTGGAGTTACATTATTTGATACCGCCGAAGCTTATGGCCCTTTTACAAATGAGGAATTGCTGGGCGAAGCCCTTGCTCCTTTTCGTCAACGCTTGGTAATTGCCACCAAATTCGGCTTCCAGAATGGCGACCCCATAATAGGGGTTGACAGTCACCCGGATACGATAAGGAAAGTGGCTGAAGAATCATTAAAAAGATTAAAGACAGACTACATTGACCTGTTTTATCAGCACCGGGTTGACCCCAAAATACCAATAGAAGACGTTGCCGGTACGGTAAAAGATCTCATTAGCGAAGGTAAGGTTAAACATTTCGGCATGTCAGAAGCGAGTGTTCAATCTATCCGTAAAGCACATGCAGTACAGCCCGTAGCAGCACTGCAAAGCGAATATTCCTTGTGGTGGCGCGAACCCGAACAAGAAATTATACTCACACTGGAAGAATTGGGCATCGGCTTTGTTCCTTTCAGTCCATTGGGAAGAGGATTTTTAACCGGCGCCATCACCGAGAATACTACATTTGATAAAACCGATTTTCGTAACAGCCTCCCCCGTTTTAGTGCCGATGCACGTAAAGCTAACCAGGCAATGGTTGATCTGCTGAGCAATATAGCGCGGGAAAAGCAAGGTACGCCCGCGCAGATTGCCTTAGCGTGGTTGCTGGCACAAAAGCCATGGATAGTACCTATCCCCGGAACCACCAAACTGCATCGTTTGGAAGAAAACCTTGGCGCGGTTAAAATAGAACTCACCGCTGGCGAACTGGCGCAGATTGAAAAAGCTGCGGCCGAAATTAAAATTGAAGGTGCCCGTTATCCGGAAGAATTACAAAAACGGGTTGGTAAATAAATTTAAATAGCTAAAAAAATGGAAATAAAACGCAGCGGTTCGCAACCATCAGGTAAAGGTCCGGCAGAATATTTTACCGGCTCGGTGCGTGTTGACCCGCTTATTAACCCGCCCGATCCATCGCGCGTGGCCATGGCCTGGGTAACGTTTGAACCAGGTGCCCGCACGGCCTGGCACACGCATCCCTTTGGCCAAACGCTTATTGTTACCAACGGCTGCGGCTGGGTACAACGCGAGGGCGGCAACCGGGAAGAAATAAGACCCGGCGATGTGGTATACTTTGAACCTAACGAAAAGCACTGGCATGGCGCCACCACAACCACAGCAATGAGCCATATTGCCATCCAGGAAAAACTGAACGGTTCGCCGGTGGTTTGGATGGAGCATGTGACCGACGAGCAGTATAAGGGGTAATATTTGCCGAACCATAAAGAACTGCAAACAAGAAGCCGCATTTATTTAATAATGCGGCTTCTTGCTTTAAGGGTTAATGGTCAGATACCACTACTACCTTACCTGCTGGTTTGGCCCCTGTTCTTTTTTTGATGGTCATAATCACCAACGGAATACACATCGCATTCATAGTAGCCAGTAATAGGAACGCATCCATATAACTTAACAAAAAGGTTTGCCTTACAACGGTGTTTTCAAGTCCGCCAACGGCCTGTTGCAATGCACGCAGATAAGTAGAACCATGCGCCATCAAATTATTGATGAAGCCTCGCAGTCGCTGCTGGGTGGCGGGATCACTTTCGGTAACGTGGGCAATAAGAGCGGTGCGGTTGGCCGCAGCGCGTTTAGCAATATAGGTATTGATTAAAGCAATGCCAAAGGATCCACCCATTTGCCGCATCATATTGTTGAGTGCCGCTCCTTGCGGTATATCTGCCGGCTTCAGTTCCGATACAGCCAATGCGGTAAGCGGTACAATGAGCAATGCTGCACCCAGTCCCCGAAATATTAACGGAATAAAAAAGTATGCGCCGCCAGTTTCCAGGTTAGAACCCGACATTAACCAGCCAAAAATGGCTGAGAACAGGAACCCCGTAATAATCAAATATTGAGGACGCAAACCGCTTTGCAGCATTTTACCCAAAAACGGCGAAATCATGGCCGCCATGAGTGTGCCGGGCAACAGCATGGTACCGGTTTGGAACGCCGTATAGCCAATAATACGCTGGGCATACAATGGGAAAACAAATACCGCACTAAAAAGCCCGAAGCCCAACACAAAGGTCATGATAGCCGAGATGGACAGTGTACTGCTTTTAAGCACCCTGAAATTAATAACGGGAAACTCAACGGTCAACTCCCACCAAACCAGTATGGTTAGGCAAATTGCAGATATCACGCTCAATACAATAATATAGGTGGCGGAAAACCAGTCGTCCGTTTCGCCGCGCTCCAATACTACCTGCAATGCACCAATACCAACAGCCAACAGGCCGATGCCCAGCCAGTCGATGCGCCGGTTATCGGTTGATGGCTTACTTGGCCGCAGATACATGTAAGATAATACTGCTGCCATCAATCCGATAGGAATGTTTACGTAGAATATCCACTGCCAGCTCAGGTTATCTACAATATAGCCACCCAAAACCGGACCAATAGACGGACCAATGATAATACCTAAACTGAATATACCGCTGGCAGTGCCGCGTTCTTTAGGCGGAAAAGTTTCAAACAAAATAGCTTGTGAGGTTGATAACAATGCGCCGCCGCCAATTCCCTGCAAAAACCGGAAACCTACCAGTTCCCATAAACTATGGGAGAAACCACACATGGCTGATGCAAGGGTAAATAAAAGGATAGAACCAATATAATATTGCTTACGGCCAATTTTTTCGGCCAAAAAGCTGGTCATGGGGATGATAATCACATTGGCAATAGCGTATGAAGTAATTACCCAGGCAGTATCCTCCAGCGAGGCGCCCAGATTGCCGCTCATGGTGTTGATGGATACGTTTACGATGGTAGTATCAATCAGTTCGATGATGGTTGAGGTGATGATCGTAATAACGATGATCCATTTTCTAAAACCTGTTTCCATTGTAAGTTATTTATAATGTTTGTAACTTCGTGACAAAGCTAGTGCAATAATTGCTGTTTTATTACGTCAATTGTCATGTAATTACAATTTTTGAGTATGGAAGAGAAAAAAATAAATGCTGCCGACATGAATATCCTGATGGACCTGGATTTCCTGGTATCAGTTATTGTTGCAATTGGTGAAGTAGCGAACATTACTGGCGTGCCTCAGCGCAAGATCCGTTACTGGGATGAAAAAGGCTATATTGAGCCGGTAGACAAAGAATCGACCTATCGCCAGTACGATTACCTCAACATTAAAAGAATTGTACTGATTAAAGAGCTGCTGGATGAAGGCTTTACGCTGGAAACAGCTGCCAAAAAAGTAATTGAACGCTGTATTAAAGTAGAGGAAGTATTTCTGCGATTGAAAAATCAGGCTAAATAAAAACCTGCACGGGATTCTTTTTATCCACGTAAACTTGCAAAGCAATGTCGGGCATGGGTATCATTTCCAAAAAAGAGGTTGCGTTACGGTTCCTCTTAGCGTGCAATCAACACAGCTTCTGGATGATGACAAATATCCTACAAGGCCTTCCATTGGTTTATATATCGCGCTCACAGGTATCTCGGACGTGTTTCCTATTAAATATGCTACACTAGGACCAATGTTTGAATCGAGCTGGCATTCATAAGGATAAACTGTTAGCCAGGCATCCGTCTGTGGCAACTGTGCGTTTGAAATAAATATTCTCTTTGATTGAACGGAGCTCGCTGTAATATATCCTACCACAGGTGTACTCGGGTTTGTAATATCATGCAAATTGGTAGGAGCAGCTGAGGGTAAGGCATCAAAAATACTTCCCAATTGCTCTGTGTTTTTCTTAACATTTACATAAAAATTATAAGCATCTGACGTTAAGGCATATTGTTTTAGCAAGATGCTATATTCAATTTCAATTTTTTCTGATGTGGATGGTATTTGTAACACTGGCGCCTGGTAAATAACATCCTGTTTTAACTGGGCCGATGATCCGAGCAGAATATTGCTCGACGAATCACGACCATAACAGTTGTATACTTGTTGATCTGCCGTACGTGGCACTATAGCCGTTGTAGTAGAAATATATGCCGAATAATATTCCGAATGGAACTTCCAGGTTTCACCATATTCCCAGCGATAATAATGAGTGTTATTATTAGGATCGTGTGTATTAACATAAATATTTACTGCGTTACTGGTTATAGAGAAACCAACGCTGTCGATAGGCGGCGTAATTTTGGTCGCTACAAAATCCGAAAGATATTGATCCCTGCCCACGGTTTGTATCCTTAGCCGGTATTGTAATGAATTATCCAAATTTAAACCGCCAGCGGCGTAGTAGCCTTTGGTTATTTCGGTAAGCGGATAACTTCCACCGGTGCTGCTTTCAACTGTTACGATGGCGCCCGTTTCGGGGTTCACAGTAGTGCCCGACGAAATATTTACCGTACGGTTTAACCTGAATATAGTTGAATCTGCCCCCAATGCGATATTTCCTTCTACCACAAGATAGCTACCTGGTAATGCAATAGCAGGCGGGTTATACGGTTTTTTACAATTAAAAATTACAGTACATACCAATATCAATAAAAACAAAAATACTTTGTAGTCAGGTTTCATTGGTTAAGGAGGAGCTAGGTTAATATTGGTTAGGTAAAGATAAAATAATTTAGCAAATCAACACTAAATACCTGCCAGCTGTTAAACCGAACCAATTTACCACAAATAAGGCAGCAGTATTTTCCGCTCCGCGGGGGTAATCAGGAAAATCTTTTTTATATCAGCGATGATTGGCAATAGCGCGGGATATAAGATTGGCGCAGTGTCTTGTCCCGCGAATACATGACACATTAAAAAACAACCTGATACAACTGAAACACAGCCCCAATGTAAATCAACAAGTTGACACCAAATATGGGACAAGATGGAACAATGTGGTACAAAAAATGCAGATTTTCCGCGGAAAAATGTATCACGTAACTGCTCCGCTGCCAGCCCACCCTTGCCTACGAAATCAACCACAGGATAGCACAAGTGTTTATAATAAGGAATTGATAGTAAATGGAAAAACAATTATCTTGGTGAACTAAAACTTTAATTTAAATTTTTGTGAAAAAAAACGCTACCGAAATCCAGGCTGATTATTACAAACAAACTGCAGATAAATATGATGCCTCTCATTTAGATAGTACAGCAGAACACGATGTGGCATTACATTTCCTGTCTTCTGTAATAAAACTTTATCATATCAAGTCAATTTTAGATGTAGGGGCCGGAACCGGGAGAGCAATTGATTTTATCATAAAAAACCACCCTGATATTAAGGTTATAGGAATTGACCCGGTTAAGGAATTATTGGAACAAGGCCACAGTAAAGGCATTCCAAAAAATGTCTTAATTGAAGGCGATGGCAATAAGATCAATTTTGGAGATGCTGAATTTGATTTGGTTTGCGAATTTGGCATCCTGCATCACGTTAGCAAACCAGATGTTGTTGTGGCCGAAATGTTGAGAGTAGCCAAAAAGGCTGTGTTTATTTCAGACAGCAATAATTTCGGACAAGGCGGCCGACTGGGGAGATATTTAAAACAAACATTAAACTTTTGGGGACTTTGGCGGGCGTATGATTTAATAAGAACTAAAGGCAAAGGGTATCAGATTTCCGAAGGAGACGGACTTTATTATTCTTATTCGGTTTTTAATAACTATAAGCAAATTAAAAAGCAATGCCGTAAAATTCAGCTGTTGAATACCAATGATGGCGAAATGGATTTATACAAAACAGCATCTCATATAGCTCTTTTAGGGCTTAAATAGTATTGGGGGTGTTGCCCGCTCATCCTCGTTTTTTATCTTAACCTGCTGTCCGAAGTCTCTGGCTTCGGACTAATATGCTTGGTAGTCTGAGACTACACAGCACTAATTTCCGTTAGTCCCGATATTTTATCTCAGACTATAATTTATGCAGATTTGCAATCTGTATAGAAAACACCCTTGTTTACTCCCACAATCGCTCCCTTAAATATATTATAAAACGATTGGGGCGATAGTAATATTTGTTCTTTTCAAGTTGTCTAATCGTCATTCGTAAATAATCTGCAGAATACTGCTTTTCAAACAGGTTAAACAATTCCTGAAAACACGAATCATTATCTACTTTATCGGTATATAAGTGCCAGCCGAAGTCAGACTTGCGGATAATGGCCTCCAATAACTTTGTTTCTCCTGCTGCTGCCATTGGTTCAAAATATTTCAAAATAATAGCATACGTGGTATATGAATCAACGTAATCAATCATTTTCTTATAGTTTTTTTCGTGATCCATCAGTTCAAAGCCAAATAGCAAAGCGCCGTAATTATATCCCCTAATGGCGTTCCGTGCACGTGATAAGGCCCATGTGCGCCATTTCTTTTTTTCTTCTGCTTCCATTCTGTCGGTTATAAAAAGGTAAGCGTCAAAATCAAATGTCCATGGAAAAAGCCCCTTCAATGTAATTGCAAGATTTCCTTCATCGTTTTCAATGGTGTATATCTTTTTTAAAAATCGCAGATACGAAACATTATACTGCTCCTGGTAATTGCCGGCTATTTGGGCTTTACAATACTTCTTGGCCAAGTCTAATTCATTGTTCTCTATTAAGAGGCCTATGAGTTCTGCATTAAATTCATTTTCATAACGCAGCGGCTTAAATATTTTATAATTCTCAAGGGAAGGGCTATAACTTTTTACCAGGCCGAAAATCATTTTAGCGTACATGGCCCCATACATCGATTCTTCCGAAGAAAGTTTTTTAAATTGCTCCAAAAGTCTGCTGATGAGTTGCTCCCGTTTATGCTCATCGGCTGCGTCTATAATATTTTTCAAATGCAATACATAATGAATTCTTCTGCCACCGTTGGGAAATGGAATATAGCGCATAAAGTGATCTGCTGCCAGGAGCCAGCTCTCTTCCTGCTGTAAATCGTTCAAAGCAATTTCCGACTGTTTCAACACATCTTCAACATACCTCAATATTTTAACGCCGCTGATAGCCGGCAGTAGGCTAAGGCACTGTTCAACCAACGTATGAAAACTTTCAAAAGCTTTTTCGTCGGTTACGTTTAACTGATAGTATTGCACTACGGGCTGTAACACTTCGCCCCAAAGTTCTACAAGCTTTTTCACTTGCGAGGCATCTGCTTTTTTTCTGCTGCATCCTGCCGCTTTTAATGCATCATTAATCAACTTAATCACCTCGTTGGGCGCGTAATATTGCTTTTTAGCTGAAAAATAACTAACGAAAGAAAGCTCTACATCTTTATTCTTTTGAATAAGGTTGTTAACCCATGCTTTTAATGCAGTAAATTCTACCTGTTCCAGCAGCGTTTCTGTTGTGTTTCCCTTTTTGCCAATTTTAGGTACGCCAGCCACTTTTTTATCTTTGGCTACATGCAAAAGCAAAGCCACCTTATGCCGGCAAAGAGCGTGACTGTTTGGGCAGTCACAACTGCTATTTGCCAGTTCTCCGTTTGGCAATAATGTTATAGAAACATCGAAAGAGTCGCTACCCTCATCAACATACGCAACAAAAATTCCTTTTTCGGTTTCGTCGCATTCTCTAACCTTACTTTTTTCAGCTGCTTGTAACTGTTCTTTGGTAAGCGCTTTGGTATAGTTTTTTAGCGTTAATGTCATAAACTTGCTTCAATGTAGAGAATGCTAAAATAATTAACTGTTGCATTATCTCCACAATAAAAAATCAAGGACCCTGGCTAACGAACTTTGATTTTAAAACGCTGGTTAAACCCCATTAAAACATTTCCTTAAAATCTAATCAAGGAGCTCTCACAAATGGATATTACTGATTGATGGTTGTAAATTACAACCATCAATCAGTAAAAAACTTCTTGTACCAACTGGTAGTTTTACGATATTTAGGTGAACAAATTAGCTTGAAGTATCATGTATTACGATTTACCTAAAAAAGACAAAAAACTTGCCCGGCAACTAATGGATAAAGGGTTGCTTATAGAGTTTGAACAAGGACTAAAAAGTTTCGATACCATTTTGCAGGAATGGAAAAGCGGAAACAGCGAAATAAGGGATACCTATTCCAAAATTTATACCGCCGTAAAAGAGTTTGACAAACACATTGCCCGCCGGTACGACGGAATAGGCGGCTCGCGGTATTTAGAAACTGTAATAGCGCAATTAATGGATAACTTGTACGATGTATCAGAAATTGATGGGTTTAGCCCGGAAGTTAAAGAGGATACGCTGCGGTCTATTAAAATGAGAAAGGAATTTTAGTAGCAATCTCCCCCTCGCTTGTCGAAATTTAGTATCCGCTGTCCGAAGTCTCCGACTTCGGACTAATATGCCTGTAGTTTGCAACTACACCCTTAACCAGTCGAAATTACGCTTCGCATAACTTCGTCCTTAAATGTATCAAGCTTTCGGACAAGCGGTTTTTTTGCGACAGCACAAGCCAAACGCCACCAATTGCGCCTTTATCAGCCTAAACATCAAAACTTTTTAGCAATCACACCATATTTTAACTATATTTATATAATAAGTTATGATATATTGTTAATATATAACTATTATTCTTTTTTTATAAAAAATACATACATAAATTTAAAATAATGCTAAAAATAGACAAATGTTTATAAAATCTATAGATTAAGTAGATATAATATTAGACAATAAAAATTGAATTTATTATTAAATAGTCATTAAATTATGTATAAAATTTAAAATAATACAATTATATAGATGTATTTTTAATAAAAAATATTATAATAGTAAAAATTATATCTTCATTGTAACACAGCTGTTACATCTTTATATTGTGAAAGTAATTAACTATTAACTTTTTCAATTAATTAAAGCATGAAGAAATACCTACTGCAAAGTATTTTTTTCCTTCTGCTGGTGATTTTAGGTAACTATGCCTATTCACAAAACAGTATCGTTACCGGCACTGTTACAGCAAAAGAAGACGGAGAGCCCATTCCCGGAGCAACCGTAAAAGTAAAAGGCACCACCATCGGTACCCAAACAAACATTAAAGGCAAGTATACGCTGGCCGTTCCTGCCAATGCAATTTTGGTAGTCAGCTTTATTGGCTATGAAAACCAGCAGGTTACTGCAAACAAACCTGTAATTGATGTTTCCCTCGGGCTGTCAAGCAAAGCGCTCACCGAAGTGGTTGTTACGGGTTCTGGCATTGCTACAAGTAAAGCGAAACTGGGTATCTCAGTTGAGTCAGTTTCAGGAAAGAGCTTAGCCACTTCCCCGCAGGCCTCTATTGACCAGGGCTTGATAGGTAAAATTCCGGGCGCTGAAATTTCTTCAGTCGACGGCACACCTGGCGCAAAGGCTAACATTGTTTTACGTGGTATTAACACGGTGCAGGGTGGTACTACACCAATGTACCTGGTTGATGGTGTTCAATCAGCCATTACAGACATCAGCCAGCTGGACCCGGCATCAGTAGATCACATCGAAGTTGTACAGGGAGCTGCCGCCTCTACCATTTATGGTGCACAGGGTGCAAATGGCGTTGTCCAGATTTTTACCAAAAAAGGTGTAGTTGGTAAAACACGTATAGAAGTATCATCCAGCGTATCGGGTGGTGATTTGGTTAACAACGGTAATGTACACCAGGCAACATTGAGCAGCTTTGCTGTCAATTCCGCAGGCCAGTTTATTAATTCAAGCGGGCAGCCAATAGCATTGAATGCTTATGGCGAGTATCCGGGTATCCAATGGGCTTATGGTTCCAATTCGGCCGCCGGTTTCCCTACTGCCATGTCAAATCCTTTAAATGTTTACCATAAGCAATATGGTACCAACCTAAAATATTATGACCACCTGGCGCAATTGTTTACAACAGCTTATACCACCAACAATAACGTGACGCTTTCGGGTGGAGCTGCAAAGTCTGACTATTTGTTTTCCCTTTCTAATAACTACCAGGAAAGTGATATTAAAAACAATGGGTTCAACAACAGAACCAATATGACGGTTAACTTAGGAACAGAGCTTTTTAAAGGCTTTACGTTCCGGTCTATCACCCAATTAATCTATACCAAAAACACATTGAACCCTGAATTCGGTATCGGTAATACCGGCGGTATTTTTGACGCATTGAACGCTTCTCCTTTTTATGATTTTAATCATAAAAACGCCGACGGATCTTATCCTTTATCTTTAAGTTCAGGTACAGTGAGTGTGAATGGTTCAAACCCAAATTACTTCCATCAATGGGGATATCAAACCACCAACCGCGAAGACTTGCTTCAAAACTTTATTGCCGATTACAAAATAAACCGTTTTGTTGATTTGAATGCCAAATACGGTATCAACTATTCGCACAATGAACAGAATCAAACTTATTTGAATCAAACAGGTACCATTCAAAATCAAGATACGGGCAATTATTTCAACGATCCAACCTATGCCTTTGCGCCTGACGGCAGCGGTGAGCTCGTAAATTATACCAACAATAATTTCTTCCAAAACTTTAATGCTTCTGCTGTTATCAAAACGGATTTCAAAAAAGATTTCCATTTAAATGTACCTATTACAACCAGCACCTTATTAGGGTATGATTATCGTAGCGGCAATAGCCATGACTTAGATTCTTATGGCTTAGGTTTGCCAACATACCCCATTTATAAATATAACCAAACAAAAAATCAGGCAATTTGGAATGATTACACGGCCAAATTTGTCACTTTCGGTTATGTAATTAATCAAAAAATCGACTTTAGTGATATTGCTGGTGTTGCCGGTGGTTTCAGAAGTGATTACTCCTCTAATTTTGGAGCAGGTTCAAAACCATTTACCTTTCCTGATGTGAATGGTTATGTAAGAATATCATCACTGGATTTCTGGAAAAATTCAGCTCTTGGGTCAGCGCTTCCAGAATTCAAAATCCGCGGTGGTTATGGTGAAGCAGGTATCCAGCCAAATATTTATCAAAGATATGCAACCATAAATCCACAAAATATTGGTACCGAATTAACGTTCAACCTGCCAAGCAGCGGTTTAGCTAATCCCAATTTAAACGTAGAGGTTTCTAAGGAGTTTGAAATTGGTACGGACCTTGAAATCAGAGGGTTTCAAGGGAACTGGGTAAGCGATTTAACGGTGAGCGGTACCTACTGGAACAGAAAAACAACAGATGCCATCTATAGCGTATCCACAGCCTTATCAACAGGTGGCTCTTCTATTTCAACAAACGCTATTGGTTTAGCGTCACACGGTGTTCAAGCTTCATTAAATATCGCTGTTTACAAATCCAGGGATTTTAACTGGAACATGACCACAAACTTCAGCAATCAAACATCTACCATCACCAGCATTGTTGGCCCGCCAATCATTCTGGCTTCTGCTGCTGGTAATGCCAGTTTAGCTTTGGTTGCCGGTCAAAAAATCGGTGAGATTTACGGTGTTAAGGCCCTCACCAGTTTAAGCGAAACAAATCAGGAAGGCGTACCCTATATTTTACCTGCAGATTATAGCCAATATACCATTGTTAACGGCCGCGTAGTAAACATAGCATCAAAAAGCATCGTGTTTACAAATGAAGCAAGTTCTTTTGGTGATCCGAATCCAAAATTCAACCTGGCATTCATCGAAAACTTCAACTATAAATCACTAACCTTCGGTTTCCAACTTGATTGGGTTTACGGTAGCCACTTGTATAACCAAACCAAGGAATGGATGTACAGAGACGGTATCAGCAGCGATTATGACAACCCGGTTGACATAGGCGGCACTACTGCTGCATACACTGCTTATTATCGTAGTGCTTATGCCAATGAATTTGGCGCTGTAAACGGCGACAGGAACGGAACTAAGGATTACTTCTATGAAAACGCTTCATTTGCCAGATTGAGAAACGCTTACGTTGGTTACGACTTTGGAAAGCTATTGGGCTCTAAGGTATTCAGAAAGGCGGTGTTAACTGTTAGCGCACGCAACTTATTCACCATTACCAAATACACAGGCTTTGATCCGGAAGTTAGTTCCGGTACCTCAAACTCGGCTTATGACAGAGGTGTAGATAATAGTTCTAATCCGAATACGAAATCAATTACCGTGGGCTTAAACCTTGGATTTTAATTGACAATTCAATCTTAAAAAACATGAAAAAATATAAATTTAAAATAGTTACAGTGATGTTGGCAGGGATTATTTTGTCTTCATCGTGCAAGAAGGAGCTGAATATAGAGAATCCGAACTCCCCTACGCTCGCACAAGCGTCAACAGAAACGGGTTTAGTTTCACTTGCTGCCGGCAGTATCTACGTTAACGGTTTTGTAAACGGGAATACATGGTTAGGAACCTCTTTCTTTTCTCTGGAATACGGTTATGACGAATTGTTAGCAGACGACGTGGCTTCTCCGGACGCAAACCAGAACGTTAACGTGGTGAACTTACCGGCATCAGTTATTTTTACCGATGGAACGCCAACCGTAAACGTAAACCCTACAAGCCAGGCGGCCAACCTGCGTGTAAACAATACCCGCGCCACCAAATCACAAAATATGTTCTATTATGAATGGAACAGCATGTATCAATTGAACAACGCCGCTAACCAGATCCTGGCTCTTGCCGGCACAGTTCCCCTCTCAGGCGATGCGGCCACTAAACGGGCTACATTAAAAGCCTGGGCTTACTGGTGGAAAGGGTATGCTTATGCACGTATAGGCTCTATTTACTATTCAGGTATTATAAACAATGCAGTAGGTGTAACTAATCCTAATTATGTTTTGAGCGCTGCTATAATTGCCGAATCGAACAATAACCTGGCTGCCGCAAGCGCTCAATTGAGTTCAATAAGCAATACGGCTACTTATACAACGTTGATGGCGCAGTTACTGCCTTCATTTGTTCAAACTGGCCATGGCGGCGTGCCAACCCCGGCGGCATTTATACGCAATATCAACACACTGGAAGCTCGTAACCTGTTAGCCAATACGCGTACAAGTGCTTTAACAGCTGCTAACTGGCAGACCATAATAACGCTGGCCACAGCAGGCATCCAGGCGTCAGACAATGTATTTACAATGCGTACAACTAATCTCAACGGTTTGATTGGTGCTACCAGCGGTAGCGTTGCGCTTAATACATCAGGACCACCTCAAAATTCTACATTCCAGATCCAGGAACGTTTGGTGCAGGATTTTAAATCGGGCGATCAAAGATTTGCTAAAAACTTTACGGCCGATACAACCATTAACCAGGTAGGCGGCTACACCTTCAGCAGCCGCTGGGAATTGTTGAATGCCGCGCTTACCCCCCGTCCGGCTATCAACTCCATCCAATATGCAGACAATACTCCCGGTAACCAGGAAATTTATATAGCCGGAAGCTACGAGGAAAATGCGCTGACGTTGGCAGAAGCCTATATAAACACCGGTCAGGTTGAACAGGGATTAGCACTGATTGATGCGGTTAGAGTTTACCAGCAAGCTGGATTAGCTACTGTAGCTGGTACCGGCCTAACAACTGCCCAGGCATTGGAAGAGCTGCGTAAAGAAAGAAGAATTGCCTTATTGTTCAGAGGAACTGCATTTTATGATGCAAGAAGATGGGGTGTTATCTACGATATTTCTAAAGGTGGTGGCCGCACTGGTTGCGTGGTACTTACTCCGGATGGAGTGTTACACCAAAACGTTACTATCAACTATAACTTTATGGATTACTGGGATGTCCCTGCTGATGAGTTCGTTCTTAACCCGCCAGCATCAGGCAGCGCTCCTATAAAGAACCCCAATTACTAAACATAGATCAGTTTAGTTTTAATTTTCAGTTTTATCAGTTAATTTAAAAACCGCCTCCCTAAAACGAGGCGGTTTTGTTTTTTAATTTAAAAATAGTTTTTCGTTCTAAAACGCAATAAAAAACTTAACTGGTCGAAGTTTAGCGAAGCGTAAATCGTCCTTAAATGTATTAAGCTTTCAGCTTAATGCTCTCCCCAACTGTATCATAACCGAACAACCCATTGTCACAAAAACGTACAACGCCACATCCCAACAAACAACCAATAAACTAATTATCAAATACTTAACAATTTGGTACTACTTTTCGAAAGTTTAACCAAACTTGCATTGCTATGTTCAAAAATTACTTCAAAACCGCCTGCCGCAGCTTGATGCGCAATAAAAGTTATGCCGTAATCAATATTACCGGTTTGGCTATAGGTATTGCAGCTTGTCTGCTTATATTTCTGATTGTTCAGTATGAAACAAGTTTTGATAATTTTCATTCCAATAAAGATAAAATATACCGCATCGTCACTGTTTCGCATGGCCCGGAGGGCACCCGCCTCGGCAGCGGGATACAGTTGCCGCTTGCTGATGGGTTAAAGCTCGATTTTCCGCAGTTAAAGCAGGTGTCCAATATTATGCAGAATGATGGTTCGCATTATTCCGTAAGTGATGCAGGTAACGGTGGTTCCGTAAAAAAATTCAAGGAAGATCTGGCTTATTATGCCGACCCTCAGTTTTTTCAGATTTTTGATTTTAAATGGCTGGCCGGCGATAAAAATACCGCACTTGCAGAACCTAATTCTATTGTGTTGACGCGCGATGAAGCCAATAAATTCTTCGGCGACTGGCACAACGCCATGGGCAAGACGGTAAAGTATGAAAACAAACACGACTTTAAAGTTACCGGCATCCTGGAAAACACACCTGTCAACACCGATTTCCCGCTAAAGTTAATGGTATCGTGGGTTACACTAGTCAACAAGGGCGGCGACCTTGACGGCAACGGACATGACTGGATAAGTACCTTTTCCGATCATAATTGTTATATCCTGCTGCCGCCTAATAGCAGCGTGAAACAGTTTAATGCCAAGCTGGCTGCATTCGCCAAAAAACATATCCCGCCCCCATACAATAAAATGTCTTACCAGTTGCAGCCTTTGAAAGATTTGCACTATAACACCGAGGTAAATGTTTATGGCGGCCACGCATTCAGCAAACAACTGATCAATGTTATCAGCCTCATCGGCCTGTTCCTGTTGTTGATAGCATGTGTCAACTTTGTAAACCTGGCTACTGCCCAGGCGGTAAACCGGTCGAAAGAAGTTGGGGTACGCAAGGTTTTGGGTAGTAACCGCGGTCAGCTCATGCTGCAATTTATAAGCGAAACATTAATCATTACGCTATTTGCAGTGGTGTTGGCAGTAGTAATTGCTATAGGCACTTTGCCGATGTTAAATAACCTGCTCGAAATTCAGCTGAGCGGCAATTTCCTTTCTAACCCGGTAGTGATCTTATTTTTGGCAGGCGTTGTTGGTGGCGTTACCTTGCTGGCCGGCTCCTACCCAGCCCTGGTATTATCTGGCTTTAACCCTATTGAGGCATTAAGAAACAAGGTTAAAGCAGGCCGTTCAAGCGGCATTTCTTTACGCAGGGTGCTGGTGGTTACGCAGTTTTGTATTGCGCAGTTTTTGGTAATTGGTACACTGGTGCTTATCTCACAAATGAATTACTTTAAAAACAAGTCGCTGGGTTTCAATAAAGATGCCGTTATCTCTGTTCCATTTCCGGGCGACAGCGTTAGCCGCACAAAGTTAAATACATTTAAAAACCTGCTTTTGCAGCAGCCTGGTATTAAGGATGTAAGCTTTAGCTATGCCAGTCCCTCGGATAATAATGCGTGGCACAGCGATTTTAAGTTCAATAACTCGCCAAAGCAAACCGATTTCAGCGCCAGTTTAAAATGGGCCGATGCCGGGTATTTCAAACTTTATAATATTCCCTTTGTAGCCGGCGGGCCATACAAGCAATCAGATACCATATCGGGCTATGTGGTTAACGAAACCCTGGTAAAAAAACTGGGTATCACCGATCCTAAACAAGCTATAGGCAAATACATTATGCTATGGGATGATAAGAAAAAATACGCCCAGATAACAGGCGTGGTGAAAGATTTTCATGTCGGGTCATTAAAAGACCCTATACCGCCTGTGCTCATGAGTTCGTGGGTGGATGTTTACCATAAAGTGGACATTAAAATCCAGCCCCTTAATGTAAGCCAAAGCTTAACTTCAATTGAAAACACCTGGAACAAAACATTTCCGGATGGTGTGTATGAATATCAATTTCTTGATGCTACCATTGCCAGCTTTTACAAAAGCGAAGACGAACTATCAACCCTTTACAAAGTATTTGCCGGCATAGCCATATTTATATCATGTCTTGGGCTGTATGGATTGGTATCATTTATGGCCGTACAGCGCACAAAGGAAGTAGGCATCCGCAAAACATTGGGTGCTTCGGTAGCGCACATCGTTTATCTTTTCTCAAAGGAATTTACGCTGCTGGTTGTTATCGCTTTTGCCATAGCAGCACCAACGGGGTACTATTTTATGCAGAAATGGCTGCAGGGCTTCACTTACAGAATCACGCTCGGTCCCGGCATATTTATCCTGGCTATAGCGGCATCAGTGGCTATTGCCTGGCTGGCAGTGGGTTATAAAGCCGTTAAAGCAGCTTTGGCAAACCCGGTGAATAGCCTTCGATCAGAGTAAAAAGCAAAAGAAGTTTGAACTGTCCGAAGCTGGAAACTTCGGACAGTAGAGTTATTTTATTCTATAAAAAGACAGAACAACATAGGCTGTTTTATCACCTATGCTCACCGGCAATTTCAATGTCATATTATTGGCATCTATGCTTGCTAATATTAGTTGATAGCCCTCCTGTACTTTTTTGGCGCTATCGCCCTGATACAGTTTTTTAAATTGAAACAACTCGCCGTTACTATTATCGTATGACCAAAAAATAGTTTGCGATATACCGCTGGACAAAGTATAGGAGCCGTTACCGCTATTGGTAAGGTTCCAGGTGCTGGCATTAAATCCCTCTGGCGGCGCTTGATCTAATATGGTTTGTACAGATCCCGGTAGCAAGCCATCATAACTTACCTTAGTAAGTTGCCATGAACCTACAAATCTTGCCCGCGAAGCCCCTGCTACAGTTGCAGGTAGTTTTTTAATACTTGAACATGCCGAAAAGGCTATAATAGCTACCAGCCAAAGAATATATATTTTAAATTGCTTTTTCATAATTTGTATCATTATTGTCCTTGTGCTGCCTGCTGCTTCATTTGATCATTTGCTACAATTACTATTTCTACACGACGGTTTTGAGCCCGTCCGTCAGGAGTACTGTTTGGAGCAACAGGTTCAGTTTCGCCTTTACCCTGCGTAGTAAGGCGGCCGCCGTCAACCCCTTGCTGCATCAAAAATGATTTAACCGATCCCGCTCTTCTCTCAGAAAGGTCCATATTATGTGCCGCGGTTCCGGTACTGTCTGTATGGCCAACTACAAGTATATTAGTTTGAGGATTATTTTGTAAAGACGTAGCTAACTGTATGAGGCTATTTTGAGCTGCAGGTTTTAAAACAGTTTTGTCAATGTCAAACAAAATACCTGAATCAAATTTCACTAAAATACCCTCACCCTCACGCGTTACAGTGGCTCCCGGCACCGTTTGTTTAATCTCAGCTGCTTGCTTATCCATCTTATGCCCAATAAGGCCTCCTGCGGTTCCGCCAACAGCACCACCAATAAGGGCACCTAACGCGGTATTACCAGCCGCCTTGCCAATAAAGGCTCCTAAAACACCACCACCTGCAACACCTATTGCAGCTCCTTTTTCGGTTTTAGTAAATGAACTACAACCCGAATACAGCATCATTGCAGAAGCTAATGATATGCTAACCGTAAATACTTTTAATTTTAAGTTTTTCATAATATTTTTCGGGGCAAAAATAAATAATTTGTGTAAATATCTCTTTACAATCATAGTAATTGTAAAAAAACAACGTGATGACGTCATGATGTTAGCGGGTTCCAACCTCCTTTAGATTATGCCTGCAATCTGTAACTACACTAATAACCTTTCAGCATAGCTTCACTAAGTTATCTAAACTTGCCGAAATCGCCGGGCGAGTGCATATCCATCAAAGTCCGGCAGCCCGGTAACTTCTCTCATATGCGGCAATGGCATTTCAAAACTTTGCATTATTGCCACCGAAGGAAATTCCACTTCGGCCAACCATAACTTATCCGTTTTGCTCTTGTAATGATCTAAACCAATAACCAATTCACCATACGGTTGCAGATAACGGGTTTTGGTAATAGTAACGGCATCAAAAACATTCAACAGTTCAAATTCCTGTTTATCAAGGTAAATGGTGGTAATCGCTGATTCGCCTGCTGCGGGTAAAGGTATTTTCTTCGTTAGCTTAAATTGCTCGCCGGCTTCATCCCTGGTAACGCGTAAGCGGAGCATACTACCATTCAAATAATAATCCGTAATATGCTTATAACGTAAGCTCCCGGTATTTACCTGATCTCCGGCCATCTCGAACTTTCGTTCTCTTTCAATTAATTGATATTTAGACATCTTGAATTATTATAAAAAGCGATTCTCCTATTTTCCGACTTGGGCTAATATGAATTTCAACAAATAAATGTATTTTTAAACTATCCTACTCGCCAAAATCATGAAAAAAATTGCATTACTTTTCTTTGCTTTAGCATTTAGCTGTTTAGCCTTCGGTCAGCAGATTAATTATGGTAATAACCCCGCCGCAGGTAATTATTATGATGTGCGCGGCATAAAAATGTATGCTGAAACTTACGGACAGGGCAAACCCCTGTTACTGATACACGGCAATGGCGGCAGCATAACGGCTTTTTCACATACCATCCCCTATTTCTCTAAAAAATATAAGGTGATTGCTGTGGATAGTCGCGCGCATGGTAAAACTATTGATCCCAGCGATTCATTGAGTTTTGAGCAAATGGCCGATGACTTTGCCGCGCTATTGGATAAAATGCATATTGATTCGGCCTATGTTATTGGCTGGAGCGATGGCGGCATTAATGCATTGTTACTGGCGATGCGTCATCCTGATAAAGTAATCAAGCTGGCCTCAACCGGTGCTAACTTAACACCCGATTCGTTGGGAATAAACCCAAAAGACTGGGACGATATGGTGAAACAATACAACAGCGATAAGAACAAGCCGCGCACCACCGCCAAAGAGAAAAACGACTGGAAGATATTTATGCTCGATTATGTTCAGCCTAATATCCCGTTTGCAGCTTTAAAAGCTATCCAATGTCCCTCGCTCATTATCTGTGGCGACCACGATATAATACCTATTGAACACACCGTAAAAATATACCAGGCCATTCCGCGCGCTTATCTTTGGGTGGTACCCAACTCGGGTCACCCAACATTGATACAACATGCCGATGATTTTAACAAACTGGTTGACAATTTTTTTGAGCGGCCATTTCATCAGTTTTGATGGATGGTTTACTTGCCAAAATTTTTATTGATGTTAATTTTATTAGCCACAACCATCACCCGCCCGTCATGTCGTCCGCCAATTGGTCGGATCGGCACCCCACAGGACAGGCGAACTGCTTGGTGTATACCTTGCAAGTGGGGTGCTGAAACAAGTCACCCATGACAGATATAATTAGATCAAGAGAAAGACTCCATCGGAGTCAAATATCGGTAGAGAAAAAAATAATAATTATTTCGTGCCATCGGTACGAAACCTATTCGGCGGCAAAGTGGCGTACCTACAGCACGCTAAAATCGGCTATAACAATATTTCTACCGATATTTTGCACCTACCGGCGCATCATTATCATTTCACCTTCATAGTCCACGGATTTTCAAACTCAGCATGGCCTGCTTTTACAAAACAACAAAAAGCCTCAAATCTTCCGACTTGAGGCTTTCCATTTAAACAACATGAAGACTATAGGCACAGTCGGGCCTGATCTTTTTTGGCAGACCCCCTTGATCAAATTATATAAATTTCGTGTTGATGCTGATAATTTTAAAAGCGTTAAATGTTTATCCCAATATTATTGTTCGGGTCGGCGTTTTAAAACTACCTATTGAAAAGTCCATTGTTGGTCAATCGTTCCATTCGCTGTATAAAGCCATGGATTGGTGCCTTGTGTATTTGGCCCGCCATCCAAAGCCAATCCACTTTGCACACTCGTGATACTATAACCGCTGCCAGATGCAGTAATTTTCCATTGCTGATCAACGGTGCTATTCGACCCATATAACCAGGGGTACGTACCTTGCGTATTTGCGCCACCATCCAACGCCAATCCGGATTGAGCACTTATGATACTATATCCACTGCCAGACGCTGTAACTGTCCATTTTTGGTCTGAAGTATTATTTGAACCATACAACTGAATATTAGTTCCTTGTGTGTTAGCACCACCATCCAGCGCTAATCCTGATTGAACACTAATAATGGAATGCGTGCCTGTAAATCCGGTGCTGCCACCGCCGCCACTACCGCCGCTGGCATTGTAAACCGCGTTGCTGCCATAAAGTGCGTTAGTAAAGCCCGAAATGTAAGTATGTGTATCTGCATCGCTAAGATTATAGGTAAGATAAACGCCGTAACCATTGCTGACAGTTTCCTGTGCCAGGGAAGTTGCTGTGCTTTGCGATGTACTGCTGATATCAATTGCGGCCGGCCCAAGCTGACTATTAGACAAACCCGGAACACTGGGTACCGACCATGTGCCATAAACAGCATTCCAACTATAATTTACCTTTGAGCCAACAGTAACACCATTGTAAGAAAGCTCGGAAGCCGCAGGGCCATAGTCATAAAAAGATATTGTTTTATTTGGCATCAATTGCCTTAACGCTGTAACCAGGTAAACAAATGAATAGGCGTTAGGCTGCCCTGTTCCGTTAGTTCCGTAGTCGGCATACTCATCATCAAAGTCAATACCATCCAGGCCATATTTAGTAACTGCGTTGCTAAGCAATACCGCAAATTTTTGCGCGGCAGCCTGCGTCGGAAAATTACAGATACCCGCCCCCTCATGATTACCCAAAATAGACAATAGTACCTTAATTCCCTGATTTTGTAAAGGCTTTATCTGAGTAGCTGCATTTGTAAGGACCGCACTGACCTGAGTATTAAAATACAATTGTGCTGTATCGGCAGATGTGTCATAATTAATATTCGCAGCAAATATGATCCCTATGTCAAAAACATTGGCGCCATTGCTTGCCAGCGTATACTTACCTACATCGAGTATGCTGTTATTATTGACCTCGATATAACAAACACTAATTGGGCCACTTTTTGTTGCCGACAGATTTTTTTGGCCTTTAATCAGCGTATTCTTAGGATTGTCAACACCGTTTACACTTTTTTTACATCCCTGCAAAGTCAACAGCAAGCCAAACGCTATTAGTAGTATAATTTTAAAAGAAATTAATTTTTTCATAATAATTTGGTTTTATAATTAAACAATTGGTTATAAGGGTTATTGGTTACAGATTACTTTTTATCCATAGGCATTCCGTTTTTAGTTTATAATGCGAATCAAGAGCCAAGATATTAGAGCCAGGAATCAAGAAAAAAGTAGCAACACTCTTGTTTAATGTCATATTTGATTAGATATTTCAAGGGCGTAAAATAAACTGTGCCACTATCTATTCACTTATCAGCTTATTTTCTTGACTCCTGGTTCTTAATTCTTGATTCGCGTTTGTAATTATATTTTATTTCTATTACAAGTCTTTTTTAGGCTTCGGCCCCATTGTAAACTCCAATACGCCGCCATTTTCTATTTGCTGATGCGTTATGTATAATTTATGATGAGGCTTGCCATTGAGCGTAGCACTTTGAATGTAAACATTGGCCTTACTATTATTTAAAGCGATAATAACAAACTTGCCGCCTTTGGTTTTAATAACAGATTCATTTACAGCAGGGCTGCCAAACATATACCTGCCACTGGCCGGATTAGCAGGATACAAGCCCACAATATTCCACACCGCCCAGGCGCTCATCTGCCCGCAATCTTCGTTACCGGCATAGCCATCGGGCTGATCGTGGTACAAGGAATCTATGATCATCCGCACACGCGATTGCGTTTTCCATGGCATGCCGGCATAGTCGTACAGATAAGCCACGTGATGACTGGGCTCATTTCCGTGAGCATACTGGCCAATCATCCCACTAATATCAGGCGACTGGTCTTCGCCATGCATAATGGAGCTGATGGTAAATAGAGAGTCTACTTTCTTTACAAACTTTTGCCTGCCGCCATAAGCGCTGATCAACCCGTCAACATCCTGGGGTACAAAAAAGGTATATTGCCATGCATCACCCTCCATAAACATAGCCTTATCAGGGTTATGCTCCGAATAAAAAGGATCAAATGGTGTTACCCAGCTGCCATCGGCATTTTTTGCACGCATAAAACCGGTAACAGGGTCATATAGATTTTTCCAACCGGCAGAACGTTTCATGAAATATTTATAATCATCGCCATAGCCCAGTTTTTGTGCTACCTGGGCAATACACCAATCATCATAACTATATTCAAGGGTATTGGTAACACTTGCTCCATACTTGTCCTGCGGTACATAGCCGTATTGGCGATAATAATTACAACCTCTTATATTTTCCATGGCACTTGCCTTCATGGCGGTATAAGCCAATTGATAGTCGATGCCTTTTATGCCCTTTAAAATAGCATCAGCCAAAACAGGTACAGCGTGGTAACCGGTCATACAATTGGTTTCATCGGTACTCAGGTCCCAAACCGGCAGCAGGCCATTCTCTTTATAAAAAGCAAGCATGGAATTTAAAATTCCCAGGTAGCGTTCAGGCTGCGTGAGGGTATATAATGGATTCAGGGCACGAAAAGTATCCCAAAGCGAATAGGCAGTATAACGTTGTTGCCCGGCAGGCATTTTGTGGATTTCGCCTTTTGCATTTTGATAGGTACCATCAGCATCAGAATATTGCGATGGCGCTATACAGGTATGATAAATGCCGGTATAAAAGATCCGTTTAATCCGGATATCATTAGTATTGATTTTAATTTTTGATAACTCATGCTCCCATTTTTCGGCAGCATGTTTCCTGACACTGTTAAAGTCCCAGTTATTAATTTCTTTAAGGGCTTGGGTTGCATTGTCTGAACTTACCGTAGATAATGCTACTTTAAGCATAATATGGTTAGCCTTTTGCTTATTAAACAGTAATTGTGCAATAACGCCCGTGCCTTTTGCACCAGATGATGGGATGGGTTTGCCATCGGCAATTATTGATAATTTGCTGAAGGGAACCGACGAACGTAATGCAAAATACACGCGTTGCGTTTGTGCCCATCCGGTAGAATAACGATACCCCACCAGGGTGGAATCATCCAATTTTTCAACGTAAGTTTCTGTAGGCTTATCCCAGTTTTGATGATAACCCAGATCGAGCTTAATCACCGGGCTCACATTTGCCGGGAATATATAATTGTGCAAGCCGCAATGCTCGGTAACAGTAAAAGCGGCGCTGATGCCGTTATCCATTGTTACCTTATAAAAGCCGGGCGTTGCTATTTCGTTTCGATGATTGAATTTCGCCAGGCCATGATCGGCAGTATCAGTAATCAACCTGGTTTCGGGCATTACAGATATATCGCACCAATCGCCTATGCCTGTGCCGCTTAAGTGCATGTGGCTAAACCCGGCAATAACAGTATCGCCATAATGATAGCCCCCGCACCAGTCCCAGCCGGTACGGCCATTATCAGGACTCAGCTGTATCATCCCAAACGGAACCGCAGCGCCCGGAAAAGTGTGTCCATGGCCGCCTGTGCCTATAAATGGATCTACATATTTTGTTAATTTCTCCTGTGCAAAACCATTTAATGAAATTGCCAGGGCTAGTAAGGAAATCGGATATTTTAGAATTTTTAACATACGTTGTTATGCAATAGCGGTCGGCCCCTGCAAGGGCTGACCGCTATTTATTTATTTTATTATTAAATTTTCACTGATCTTACTTATAAACAGTTGCCTGGCCATATAAAGCCTTTGATACGCTGGTTAAATAAGTATGAACATCGGTATTAGGCAGGTTATAGGTTAAATAAATACCATAACCACCTTTTACTGTTTGAGTAGCCAGGGATGCTGCTGTACTTGCGCTTGTATTTTGAATATCAATTGCCGCAGGGCCAAGGTTGGCTGCACTTAAACCGGGTACATTAGGAACTGAGAAGCTGCCATATATTGCATTCCAGCTGTAATTAACTTTTGAGCCAACAGTTACGCCATTGTAGGATAATTCAGATGCAGCAGGACCATAATCATAAAAAGAGATGATTTTGGTAGGCATCAATTGACGTAAAGCGGTTACCAAATAAACAAAAGAAAAAGCATTTGGCTGACCGGTTCCATTAGTTCCGTAATCAGCATATTCATCATCAAAATCAATCCCGTCAAGGCCATACTTGGTAACGGCAGCGCTTAGCTGTTTGGCAAAAGCAGTGGCTGCTGCCTGTGTTTGGAAATTACAGATCCCTGCGCCTTCATGGTTGCCCAGTATAGACAGCAGCACTTTTATTCCTTTGGCCTGTAATGGCTTAATATTGGTGGCAGCGCCGCTTAAAACAGCAGTTACCTGCGGATTAAAATAAAGCTGTGCAGTATCAGCAGTAGTATCGTAATTAATATTGGCGGCAAAAATAATACCTATGCTAAATAATTGCTTACCGTTGGCCAGTTGGTAATTACCAACATTAAGTAAACTTTCGGTATTTACCTCAACATAACACACCGACTGCGGGGTAACAGTGCTCGCTGCTAAATTACTTTGCCCCTTTAAAGTACTTGCAGGCGTTGTTTGGGGCGATGCGTTACTGGCATCCTTTTTACATGCAGAAAAAAATAAAAGTGCCGGCGCAATAACAAAGATCGCTGCCTTCGTCAGGAATAATTTGTTAGATGTTCTCATGATTTTTTTTGGGTTTTTAATTTGGTTTATAGAATTTGTGATTAATTGATTCTATCCATAGGCATCACTAGCAGAAGGTTATAATTTTCTACTGTAACAGGGTTTAGGTTTTTAAGGTCGATGGGTTTATTTATATTTTGTTGATTACTGCCGAAGCAATAGATCGTTTAAAAAAGGCCCCTTTGCAGGGGCCTTTTCGGATGAACTCAACCATTTTTCATCCGTTCTCATTACTCAGTTAAAAGTTCGCTTTATTTACATCCCACCATAAACGGGTGCCGCCATTGTCGGCTCCTCCCAATAGTTTTACGGCATTATTTACCGCAGGGCCATTGTTAGTGTATTCGGTCGATGGGTACGGCAACCTGCGTACTTGTACGTCAGTACTAATGGTACCACCGCTAAAGTTATTGGCAACCGGGAATAGTTTAGGATAGCCGGTACGTCTGTAATCGGCCCATGCCTCCTGTCCGTCAGGGAATATAGCCAGCCATTTTTGGGTGATAATGCGCTCCAGCATTTGTTCCTGTGTGGCGCTGTTATCCCATTTAATGGTTATGGTTGATAATGCAGTTGCATTGTTAACGGCATTAAGCGGATCGGTAAAATTAGCTTCGGTGCTGGTGCCATCGCTCAAATATGAACCTATGCTTACATTCCATTGGTTCATAGAAGCGGCAATGCCTGCTTCATAATTGCTTTGTACACTTGCAGCAGTCCATCCGCGCAAAGCAGCTTCAGCCTTAAGGAACCAAACCTCAGCAGCTGTCATAATTAGCTGTGGAGTTGAAAACAGGAAGGTTTGGGTAGTGTTAAGGTTTGCAAAGTTTGAATAGGTACTTTGGCTTGAACCAATTAATGAACCTGCCCGTATCCCCACAAACTGACCTGCGTAGGCGCCGGCACCTGCTTGTGCAGGCTGAAAATATACAGAAAGACGAGGGTCATTATAACCCACCATGTACGATTCAATTGCAGCACTCATATTGGTGTTATTCCAATCGCCTGATATTTGGTGAAGGTCATTCTCACGGCCACCTGTTTGGGCAATTGCAGCGTCGTCAGTAGGTGTAGTTAATGTACCGCCTGCATCGTTTAAAGCTTCTACTGCTTGTGTTTGTGCAGTAGCCGGATCAATTTTTACAATACGCATAGCCAGACGCAAACGCAGCGAGTTAGCAAATTTTAACCACTCGGCATAATTGCCTGCATAGATGTAATCACTTGCACCTAAGCTGGTTTTACCAGGGTTAGCTGCTATATAAGCTTTCAGGTTGGTTACCGCAGTGTCAATTTGTTTAAAAAATGTTTGGTAAACAGTTGGCTGGTCATCATAAGGTGCAGTAGTTAACGATGTAGCTACTTTTGTATAAGGGATGGGGCCAAATCTGTCGGTAACGCGGTCCATAGCTTCTACTTGTATCAGCAAAGCAACGGCCCACATTTCGGGGTTGGTTTGTTTAATGGTAGTGGTGGTAGCAATTGCGTGCACCGGCGACATCACCATGGTATACTGATCATTAAAACCGGTGGTGTTCCAGCCATCATTCATGTCATACGTCAAATTGTTACGATCGCCACCGAAAGCAATACCGGGTTGCATATAGCCGCTGTAACCATCGGCACTCAAATTCTGAGCACGCTGATAGTTAGAGTAGATAGCCTGTTCCATTGGGCCGAATGCCGTAGATGCTATAGATGCACTTTGGCTCTTGCTTAAGGAGTTGGGATTGGTATTGTATTTATCAAAATTTTTGGTGCATGCTGTTACCGCCAAAGCCATAACAGAAACCAGTGCAAGGCCTAGCTTGTTTCCGGTAATATGCTTCGAATATTTATAATTTCTTTTCATTACTGTGCTTTTTTAATCATTAACTTAAAAGGAAACATTCAGGTCTAAACCCACATTACGGGTTGCTGGCTGGTTAAACAGATCAACACCCGATAAGCCATTACCTGTAGAAGTGGTAACTTCCGGATCAAAAGGTGCTTTCTTATAGAAGTAAATCAGGTTTCTGCCAATTAATGAAAGTTTAACATTTTTTACTACGCTATTAGCAACCGGCCAGGTATAACCCAATGCAGCCTGACGCAATCTTACAACGGTAGCACTGTATATATACTGGTCTGTTAAGGCATTACGGCCACCAATAGTTTGATACCAGGTTTGTGCATTAACCGTAGTTACTGGCGCACCGGCTTGATTAACAGCATTTACAGTAACGCCTCCGTTTGCACGTGCTGTTCCTGAAACCTGTGAAACACCATAACTATCCAGCATAGCCTGGGTTAAAGACAATACCTGACCACCGAATTTTCCATCAACAAGGAAATCAAGGTTAAATTGTCCAACATTAAAGCTGTTGTTCCAACCTAACTGGAATTTAGGGTTAGGATTACCTACATAACTCATGGTGCTGTTTTTTTGCGGCGCATAATTGCTTGCATTTGTGCCCGATAATACGATTTGGCCCGCTGCGTTACGGACAGTAGTATAGCCATAGATATCACCAAAAGAACCGCCTTTTGCAATAACTGATTCATAACCAAAACCACCACCGTCATTACCGGTTAAAATAGCCTGGTTCAGGTTATCAGCAGGATCCAATGAAATGATCTTATTTTTATTGGCCGATGCAGTGATGGAGCTATTCCATTTAAAGCTGCTGCTGCGTATAACATCAGCACCCAATAATATTTCAAACCCTGTATTTTGTATATCGCCCGCATTTACATAACCTGTAGAAATTAGGGTTGCTGCAGGTGGCGTTAAAGAAAAATACTGATTGTAGGTATGGGTGTTGTAGTAAGTAAAGCTGAAATTGAAACGGTTCTCCATGAATTTCCAGTCAGTACCAAATTCGTATGAGTGTGTATTTTCAGGCTTTAAGGTATGCAATGGTGCAGTAGTATTAAAGATCAACGCACCAGAAGATGACTGCGTATTTTGCGATAAAGTAATGTATGGAGGTAAACCGTTAGCTACGTCAGCATAACTTCCGCGGATTTTTGCATAAGATATTGCCTGAGGCAAGGTAAACATCTGCGATAAAATTGCGGTTAAACCAACAGACGGATAATTGTAATCAACCTTGTTAGTAAAAGCCAGAGTTGAGTTCCAATCGGTACGATCGGTTAATGCCAGGTATAAATAATCTTTATACGACAAGTTGGCAGCCCCAAATAAGGATTGGATTTGGGTATGATTGCCAAAAGCTATAGGAGCGCTTTTACCTGCTATAATATTATAAGGGGTAAAAAAGTCAGGGGTATTCAAATCGCCGCCTGCACCCAAACCACTCAATTGTGAATCGTTTATAGCGCCACCAACTAATCCGTCAAATTTAAAAGCACCAAATTTACCCGGGGTAAAGTTTGCAATCGCATCCGCATACTTTTGCTCGGTTACCTGGTTGCTATAAGAATAATGGCCGTTACCGTTACTGTTGAAAGTAGCTATAGTACCAGAATAAAGGTCCTGGGTATAGGCATCGTTTGTGCGGTCAAGGCTTCCTCTTACCTGCACATTAAACCATTTGGTAAAATCATATTTAGCGCTTCCGTTAAATATAATACGGTTACGTTGCAGATTATTAGGGTTCATGTTGGTTACCCACCATGGATTTTGTTCCTGACTATCATCATTAGGTGTTACCCAGTTTTGACGTGCAGTACCTGTGTTGCCACCAAGTAAGTACTGGTTTTTATAAGGCAGGATATTTAAACCACGAGGGAAAAGATATAAACCTACCAAAGGGTTAGTGTATAAACCCAATCCCGGGCTATTTTTTATATCCTGATCTATATAGTTAACATTTCCATCAACAGTTAATTTGTTATTAAGGAAATGACCTGTTTCGCGCAAATCAAAGTTATTTCTTCTTAACTCATTACCGGGTTCAATACCATTGGCAGAAGTATTTGCATAAGACGCATACGTTTGACCAATATCGGTACCGGTAGAAAGATTAATAGCATTTGTCCAGTTTGTACCTGTTCTGAAAAAATCTTTCAAATTATCTTCAGAAGTTGATATAGCCGGGCCCCAGCTTGTTGCAGCGCCGGCACTTGTTTGGCCATACTGATTCTGGAATTTAGGCTCAGATACCGCATTTGATGCCTGGAAACTTGATGAATAATGAATTTCAGTTTTGCCAGATTTACCTTTTTTTGTAGTGATAAGGATAACGCCGTTAGCAGCCTGGCTACCGTACAGGGCCGCAGCAGATGCACCTTCCAATACAGTTATGCTTTCAATATCATCAGGGTTTAAGTTAGATATACCGTCGCCACCATCAGGGCTGCCACCAAAGTTATCAGCCGGCTGGCCACCGTTTGTGGTTGTAGTTCCGCTGAAGTTAATCGGGTTAGCCATAGGCACACCGTCAATAACATACAAAGGCTGGTTATTACCCGCAAATGAACGCGATCCGCGTAAAAGCACCTTGGCCGAACCGCCCACGCCCGAAGCGCTGGGTTCAATTGCCAAACCTGCTACTTTACCGTTAAGCGAATTGATTAAATTGTCTGTTTTAACATCATTTAACTCGCTTCCGCTAATTTGCTGTTGTGCATAGGTTAGTGACTTTTGCGATCTTTTTACACCTAATGCAGTAACTACTATCACATCCAGCTGGCTTGCATTTGATGTAAGTGTTACAGCAATTACGGCATCAGTACCTACGGTAACTTCTTTGGTGGTATACCCAATATAGCTAAAAACCAGCACATCGCCCTGGTTCGCAGTTAAGGTAAACCGTCCGTTAACATCTGTCTGTGTACCTTTTGTAGTACCTTTTACAGTAACAGAAACACCCGGCAGCGTTGCTCCTGCCTCATCCTTTACGGTTCCTTTAATGCTCTGATCGGCATTAACCTGCAGAAAAGGTGCGTGTGTTGTTAAAAAATGCCTGCTGTTTGCGGCTGCCATAGCACTGCTGGCAAAAAATGCCCCCACCGAACTGCAAACAATAAAGCATGTAAGTAATTTTTTTTTCATACTCATGTTTTAGAGAAATAAACTGTTAATAATTGGTTATGAGGCCCTAAACCGGCGTAAAACGCAAACCCCCTTTGCTTTGGGCTGGCGCGCAGCCCCCGGCTATAAGGTTATATTCCCTTTAAGAAGAAAATTGCCTACAAGAATTTTATATTTTTTTTTGAAAGATGTTTAGGCGAGCTTATCCGTCATTAAATGTGACCTACCTTTTAACCTAAAGAAAAGAAAATACCCTAATGGTTATTAATTTGAACATGTTACAAATTATTTGTAGAAAAGCATCAGGCATTTGCTACATTGCCACTCATTGATCCAAAATCAATTATCAATTTCAAATACGATTTGAGGGCCGACTTAACTGAACTTTGGGAAAAAATTTGCCTGGACGACGATGCGCAAGCATTTGAATGGCTTTACTATGCATTATTCAACAAACTCATCAAATTCAGTATTTACTATATTCATCAACGGGAAGTTGCCGAAGAAATAGTTTCTGAAGTATTTGTAAAGTGCTGGAATAACCGCAAATCCTTAAGTCACATTGATTACCCCGAGAGTTATTTATTTATTGCGGTAAAAAATCAATCCTTAAAATACCGCAAAAAATATTCGAACATACATTTAGTCGAGCTGGAAGATAATGACTTTCATTTGGTTGATCTTTCAGATCCATCAAAAAAACTGGAAAGAAAAGAATTGCATCACCGCCTGGATCAGGCTATAGAAATGCTGCCTATGCAGGCCAGAATTGTTTTCAGGCTGATAAAAGAAAATGGCCTCAAGTATAAAGAGGTTGCCGAAATTCTTGATATTTCTCCCCGCACTGTTCAAACGCAGCTATTCAGGGCTATTGATAAATTACGACATACCCTGAAAGCCTTGCCTGAGAACTTAAAAGGGGTGGAAAAAGACGGCAAATTTTTAAGTATGCTAATTATATTATTTTATTTTTTCAATCGCTTGTAGGCATTTTTTTAAAAAGCGGGATTATAATTATAATATTGTACAATATACACTAATGGAAGAAGAGCTGTTTACCGAATTACTTGCAAAAAAGCTGTCAGGAGATATTTCTGCTGATGAGCTTGCTGCGTTTAACCGGCTTGTAGCAGGCAATGCTTCCTATCAAAAAGAATTTGAGGCGATAAAATCATACTGGACGCAAGACGACGAACCATATGAAAATATCGTCAGCATATTTGACAACATAAAGGCCCGGGCCGGCATAGTGGATACCATTGCGCCCGAACAGGATAACGTCATAGAAATAAGCGCCCCCCGTTACACTTTCCCCTGGTTACGTACCGCTGTCGCTGTAGCAGCTATTATGATAATCTCCATTGGCGTATACCTGGTTAAAACAAAATCTGCCCAGGAAACCGAATTGGCACAATTACAAACCAAATCGAATTCGTTAGCACATGTAAAACTGCCGGATGGCACTTTAGTAACGCTTAATTCTTTATCGGTTTTAAAATACCCTAAACATTTTAATGGCCAAACAAGAGAGGTTTATTTAAGTGGCGAAGGTTATTTTGATGTAGCTAGTGATCATACCCACCCCTTTATAGTTCATACCGAAAAAACGGCCATCAAAGTACTGGGGACAGCTTTCGACTTAAAAAGTTATGCCAACGACGGTCAGTTTGAGGCCACACTCTTCAGAGGAAGCATTCAGGCTACTTTAAACAATGAGCCCACTTCAAGTATATTGCTAAAACCGGCCGACAAACTAATTGTGAACGCCTCCGGCCCTCAGCTAACCAAAGAAACTTATGCGGAAACGGCCTGGATGACGCATAAACTCATTTTTAAAAATGAACCATTTAACCTGCTGGCTAATAGTTTAGTCAGAAAATATGGATTAAATATTGTGTTTAAAGATACCCGGTTAAAATCTATCAAACTATCGGGCGAATTTGAAAACGAAAATATAGAGCAGGTTTTAGTATCATTGCAAATAGTTACTAAGTTTAACTACAAAGTATCGGGTAATACCATTTATATTTTTTAACCAATTATAGCTCTTTTTAAAGAGCCGTTTCTGAGGATGTTTTTTTGAGACGCATGCTGTTGCGCTGTATTGTTTTATAGATTAATTAATGAAGTTAATCAGGCTGCTTATTTTAATTTTGGTTTTCCTGGCATCAAAAAAAGCCTGCTGTCAAACAAAAGTTACGCTTAACTATCAGCACGCTCATTTTGAAGAAATTATCACTGCCATACAGCAACAAACTGTTTACCGCTTTATTTACCGGGCAGATCAATTGCCCAATCAGCCAATCACCATATCGGTAAAAGACGCCGAAGTACTTTCCCTGCTTGATAATTTACTAAAAGGCACCCATTATTATTACAAATTAACCTCCAATAACCTGATAGCTATCGGAACAGAAAAAGACTCCGTTAAAAGCATAGCCGTTAGCGGTATGGTAACCGATGAACAAGGTCTACCCATTAGCGGAGCCTCCGTCAGGATAAAAAACAGCAATTATGGTACGGAAACAGATAACCAGGGCCGTTTTGTAATTAATAGCGCAAATGGAGCAGTTATTGAAGTCTCTAGTATTGGGTATAACACGCAGCAGGTTATTATTACGCCAATAGATCAAACGCTGAAAATAACACTACAATCCTCTTACCATAGTTTGGATGAAGTAGTGGTTACCGCCTTAAACATAAAAAAAGAGAACTGGAAAGTGGGTTACTCTGTTGCCTCCATACCAGGGTCTGATTTAACAGTCGCGCGGGAGTCTAACGTTGCCATGTCATTGGAGGGCCAGGTGGCAGGTTTAACTGTAAGCGGCACAAATGGTGGGCCGGCGTCATCATCAAGGTTATTGCTACGGGGCGCCGCTAGTATGAACGCAGGTTCGCCGCTGCTTGTTTTAGATGGTGTGCCTATTGATAATACACAGCGTGGTAGTGCAAATGAATATGGGGGGGCCGATTATGGCGATGGTTTCAGCAATATCAATCCCGATGATATTGAAAGCATCACCGTGCTGAAAGGTTCGGCAGCTTCGGCACTTTATGGCGCAAGGGCCGCAAATGGTGTTATCCTCATCAACACCAAAACAGGGGAAAAAAATTCGAGCACGCTGGTTGAATATAATTTAAATCTTTCTTTCGATCACGCTATAAATAATACCGACTTTCAGTATGAATACGGGCAGGGCTCACAAAATCAGCGCCCGCAAAGCGTACAGAGCGCCATAGCATCGGGCTTGTTAAGCTGGGGCGAAAAGCTTGACGGAAAGCCCACTATACAAACTGATGGCAATTACTACCCCTACTCTGCAGTAAAAAACAATATTGAGGCGTTTTACGGCACGGCACCTGCTTTAACCAATACCATTTCTGTTAGCGGCGGTAATGCAAAGGCAGCGTTCAGGGCATCGGCCTCCAATCTTGAATATGAATCCATCGTTCCCAATAGCGGCCTTAACAGGAAAACCTTTAATCTTAATACTTCATACGATATCACCGATAAACTAAAATTTAGTTTTAACGGCAATTATATTTACGAAATGGCCAAAACCCGTTCGTACTTAAGCGATGGGCCCATGAATGCCAATTATGGCATTGAGTTTTTAGCCACGAGTGCCAATCAGCTCAGCTTAAAGCCCGGTTATAACCCGGTAACTGGTAATGAATCGCAATTTAACAGCAATGTTTATATCACCAACCCCTATTTTGTTGTTAATAAACAGGTTGATAATACCACACGCAACCGCTTTATAACCGCCACCGTTTTAAAATATAATTTTACCGATAATGTTTATTTACAGGGAAGGCTCGGCTATGATATCAGCAACGATGGGCTATTAAACGTTTTACCAACAGGCACAGCCTTTACGGTTAATGAACAAGGCGGATTAAACGGATTGAGTAAATCACAAACCAGCGAGCTGAATACCGATCTGCTTTTTGTGGCGAATAAAAAGCTGACAGATGATCTCAAATTAAATTTTTCGGCCGGAGGAAACTATCGCCAGCGGCAGTATAATCTGACCGAAATTACCGGCTCACAATTTATTACACCTTATTTATATACCCCATCAAACCTGGTGAGCAGTAGTTCCAGTTATGATGTATCAGAAATTGTAACCGAATCTGCCTATTATTCGGCGGATTTCGATTTTAAAAACCTGCTTGATATTGCTGCCACCGGCAGGTATGATATTTTTTCGACACTACCGCCTGTTAGTCGCGGTATTTTTGTGCCGGGTGTTTCAGGCAGCTTTTTATTTTCAAATTTGCTGGCTCTCCCCTATCTAAGCTCCGGCAAATTCAGGATCAGCTATGCAAAAACAAGTGGCGAGCCTTCGCAACCGTATACAACACAGCTATATTTTACCTCTAATAATACGGTGAATGGCATCCCCCTTGGCAGTTTTTCGCCCGAGTTACCTAATTACAACTTAAAACCATTTACATTAACCGAATTCGAAACCGGCGTTAACTTGTCATTTTTTCAAAACAGGCTTACGCTGGATGCCACCTATTTTAACCGGATAACACATAACGAAATTACCAATGCCCAGCAATCTGTGGCAACCGGCTTTACATCTGCTTATGTTAATGTTGGAAAAACCAAAAACACAGGTGTGGAGCTTATGCTTTCCGGCGGGATTATCCGTACGGCCAATTTTTCGTGGAACAGCAGTATCAATTTTAGCCAGGTGCATAATGTGCTCTTATCTATTGATGGTTCGAGCCAATATTTGTTAACCGGTACCTATCGGCCCCTAAATGCAAACACCGCGCTGGTAGTTGGCAAATCCATTACCCAGGTTATGGCCTATGATTATAAAAGGGATAGCATGGGCAACATCATCATAGGCAGTGACGGCATCCCCGAGCGAGGCGACCTAAAAGCGATGGGCGGCACATTACCTACCTTTTATGGTGGCTTTACCAACTCATTTCGCTATAAGAAATTCAATTTTTCGTTTTTGATTGATTACAAGTTTGGCAACAAGGTACTTTCGGCCACTGAAGATTACTCCTACGTTTATGGGCTTAACAAAGCAACCCTGGTTGGGCGCGAAACCGGGATAGTAGCAAAAGGAGTAAATGATAACGGGCAGATCAATACCATAAACGTACCGGCTTACAATTACTATCCGCAGCTAGCCACCAATATTTCGGCACTATCAGTTTTAAATGGCAGTTTTATTAAGTTCAGGCAACTTATTTTTGGATACGATTTTACACCGCCTATATTAGGAAATTTATTCCGGAGCGTTACGGCAAGCCTGGTGGGACGCAATATTTTCACCATATTAAAGTACACCAAAAATATTGATCCCGAATCGGAGTTTTCTTCTGAACTGACTTATGCCGGCATAGAAGGCGAATCGTTACCGGCCACCAGAACCCTGGGTTTTAACCTGAATTTTAAATTTAAGTGATGTGAGATGAAGAACATATTTTTAACCATACTTACGGGGATTATTTTTTTAACCGGCTGCTCCAAAACGCAGTTAAATAAAATCAATACCGATCCTTCAAAATCAACAGTCACCAATTTTGATCCTAACGACCTGCTTTCAACAGCAGAGTTAAATTATGCAAATACCGGTTACTATCAGTTGGTTTACGAAAGCACTATGATGCAAGCTCTGGCATCAACTTATTATTATTACAACAATGGCGATAAATATATTAATCAGGGCAATTTTACCGATTACCAGGGAGCAATATTTAGTCAGGGTTATACCGAGGCCGGCTGCATAAGGCAAATGCAGCAGTTATGTATACAAAAAGACTCGGCGGCCTATTCTAATCTGATCAATATCAGTAACATTATGTTCGTACTAATTTTGCAGCGCACAACAGACATGTACGGCGATTGCCCCTATTCGCAGGCTGATATGGCCCAACAAGGCATCAAATACCCGGTTTATGATACGCAGCAAAGTATTTATAATGCGATGCTAACCACGCTCGACAACGCTATTTCCAAACTGGATGTGAACGGCACAAAACCCACTGCCGATCTTTTTTATAATGGCGATATTACCCGCTGGAAAAAGTTTGGCTACTCATTAATGCTACGGGTAGCGATGCGACTTACCAAAGTTGATCCGGTCACGGCACAGACCTGGGCAGAAAAAGCAGCGGCAGGCGGCACTTTTAATGATATTAGCGACAACGCCATTGTACAAACCGATGCCACTAACTCGGCCAGCCAAAACGGCACCTCAATAGCCATGCGAACATTGACCGACTATGAACAGGTACGCTGGAGCAAAACAATGATCGATTATTTAAGACAAACCAATGACCCCCGGCTGAGTGTAATTGGCGAGATTCCGGCTGCCGGTTTGGCTAATAACGGCAATGAAGCACTTTCAGGCAATCCTGACTCTTCCTTACAACGGGGCATGCCAAACGGTTATGACCTTTTGGGCGGGGCCACAGATATCAGCAAGGCTCCCGGCTACCCTGGGGGAACCGGTACCGGAGCCGATTATGCAGCCCTTGGGAATTACTCCCGCCCCCGCACCGGCTTATATCTTAAACTAGGCGAATCCATCCTGGTGTTTACTTATGCAGAAACGGAGCTCCTACTGGCCGAAGCAAAAGTACGGGGATGGAATATTGGAGGTACGGCCCAACAACATTTTGCCAACGGCGTAAGCGGTGCTTTCCAGTCGCTCACCCAATTAGATGCGCAAACCAGTGTCGATCCCGCCTCTATCAGCAATTATTTAAGTGCTCATCCGCTGGATATGTCAACAACCGACAAATCATTGCAGATGATCAACACCCAATACTGGGTTGCCACGGGAACAACTTTTAACTTTATTGAAAACTGGTTTAACTGGAGAAGATCGGGCTATCCGGTGCTGGTACCCATCAATTATTCGGGAAACGTAACAATGGGTACCATACCCCGACGTATGATTTACCTTTCTACAGAAATATTAACCAACCCGGTAAACTACAAAGCCGCCGTTGCCCGCCTGGTTGGTGGTGATGCTTTAACGTCGCGGGTTTGGTGGGATAGACAGTAGGCGTAGCTACATGTCTTGTCCCAGAGAGGTATGGTACAATAGAAACAGCGCGATACAGCCGAAACAACACATGCAGTAAATCAATAAGTTACGCCAAATTTGAGTAAACCTGAGACAAAATGGGTCAGAAAATGTGAAAGTTTAACGAATCCATGGGACAAAGCTTGTTTTTTATGGCGGTATTAAACTTACGAAGTTTTGAAACGGCGTAGCCCTCAATGAGACCATTGAAAACAAACAATATCGAATTAAACTTCGTAAGTTTTTCAGCCTCCACTGGTCTAAGTTTTCCCTCTCTGGCGCGAGTATGCAGCGCCGGCCTCAAGCTCGGAGTACTCGTGACTTTGTGGTTTGTTACTTATGTTAGCCCCACAGGACAAGCGACGTGCCTGATGTATACCTTGCAAATGAGGTCGATATGTATTTTCATATAAGTATGGCTATTTCAGGTCTTTCACAATGTCCACAAAGAGGTCTTTTAAACCTTCTACACCATCTAAAAATCCAAGATAAATGAAGGCCGCTATTATAACCAATATCCGAAAAATAAAAAATGATATTTCAGCTATAACATTGATTTTATCTTGTATGGTGTGGGGCAAACTCCAATAAACTACAAACAGGAGAACAATAGCTATTACTATAAAATACCATTTCATGTTTTTGAGATTTAGTTTTAGGATTTACTCAAATTTAATCAATTGTAGTTCAAATAAAAACCCTTTCGACGAGAGTATGCACCAATTGCTGCCGCAAGTCTACTTTATTGACATTATATTTAACAAAGTCAATCTTAGCTAATAACTTGTAGTCGTAAATTACCCGCATTCAAACGTTCCAGCTTTATTACCTTTTATTTCCTAAATTGCTCTCTCATGACTCGAAAACTCCCTTTAGCCTTATTGCTTGTATTTGTCTTATTGTATAGCTGCAAGTCACAAAGTATTAATAAGACCGGCTTAGACAGCTTCTTCGTTGCGCTAAATGCTCATAACCAAAGCATGGGGAGTATAGCTATATCGAGCAATGGAAAAATTGTTTACCAAAAAGCTATTGGATATAGTCAGATAAATGGTGATGATAAAACGCTTGCTAATATTAAAACCAAATACAGGGTCGGTTCTATTAGTAAGATGTTCACTGCTGTTATGATCTTTCAACTTATTGAGGAGGGTAAGTTAACACTACATACCACTTTGGATAAGTACTACCCACAATTGCCCAACGCAAATAAGATCACTATTGCAGAAATGATGAACCACCACAGCGGACTTTATAATTTCACTAACGATTCGCTTTATGCTAAATATAAGGGTAAGCTGATGTCTGAAACGGAAATGGCGGAAATCTTCACAAAGGAGAAACCTGATTTTGAACCGGGCCTTAAAGCTGAATATAGCAATACAAACTTTGTTCTTCTAGGCTATATCATTGAAAAAATAACCGGAAAGAGCTATTCGGAAGAGTTAAAGAAACGAATTACATCTAAAATAGGGCTTGAGGATACTTACTACGGAGGTAAAGCCAACCCACTGAAAAATGAAGCCTATTCTTATAATTATGTTGCCAAATGGGAACAATTGTCAGAAACAGATATGAGTACGGTGGGAGGTGCCGGTGCCATAGTATCTACCCCTACTGACCTGGTTAAATTTATTGACGCTCTTTTTGCAGATAAATTGATTAGCGGCGCAAATTTGGAGAATATGGAAATGATGAAAGATAATTTTGGTATGGCTATGATTATTATTCCATTTGAAGATAAAAAAGGTTACGGACATAATGGCGGTATTGATGGATTTCTTAGCCAGCTTGCTTACTTCCCGGTTGATAAACTTGCGATAGCCTATACGGCTAACGGTGTTCGATCCTCTACTACTGATATTGTTATAGGTGCGCTGAGCATTTATTATAATAAGCCATTTGTAATGCCTGAATATAAAACCATTGCGCTTTCAAATATTGACCTTGATAAATATCTCGGCAATTATACCAGCAGCCAGGTGGCTTTGAAAATTGCTATCACTAAAAATGGTACAACGTTGATTGGACAGGCCACCGGCCAAAACGCTAATCCACTGGATGCAATGGGTAATGATAAATTTCTCTTGAAGTCAGCGGGTGCTATATTTCAGTTTGATACTACAAAGCACACTTTTACTTTGAGTCAGCGTGGTACTACATATCTTTTTACGAAGGTGAATTAGTTGAATAAAGACTTGTCCTACTTCTAACCACACACCACAGTAAAATTTCAATGACAGGCAACCTGAACGCACAGACTTTCGTAGCTTTGATATAACACCATTAATAAATTAAACCCATCTGTTATGATCAAAAAATATTATTGCCTGTCTTTTTTAATTTTCAGCGTTTCGCTCCTAACAACCCTTTCTGGTTTTGCCCAATCAAAGATGCTGGGAAAAGGAGATGCAGCGCCTGTATTTACAGCTCCCGCCAGCCTGGCCGGTAGCGAGTTCAGTTTTTCATTAAAAAAGGCCCTTGCTAAAGGGCCGGTTGTGGTTTACTTCTATCCTTCTGCCTATACCGGCGGTTGCGATGCCGAAGCTCATGCCTTCGCCGAAATGAAGGACAAATTTACAGCAGCCGGAGTCACTATTATCGGCGTATCCGGAGATGACATTAAGCGACTGAATACATTTTCTGCCGATCCAAACTACTGTGCGGGCAAGTTCGCGGTTGCGTCAGACGACGGCGGCAAAATTGCAGCGACATACGGCTTGATCATGAATCCATCGAAAGCTGGGTTGAAAGATGTACGTGGTATGGACCTTAACCATGGTTTTATTCCGCGAACCACTTATGTTATCGGCAAAGACGGTAAAATTATAGCTGTTTTTTCGTCAGAAACCGATCACATTTCACCAACCGACCATGTTGAAAAATCACTGGCGATTGTAAAAGCACTGTGATTCAACGGGCTTGGTCGAAGCTTGCAACAAAAAGCCTCAAATCTGAAGATTCGAGGCTTTTTACTTACATATACAACTGGTCGAAGTTTAGTGTAGCGTAACTTCGACCTAAAATATTTTAAGCTTTCAGCTTAAAGATAATAATCCGCCTGCCTGGTTAAGCATCCTGCTTATTTCCTCTCGCGAATATGCAACTAAAGCCCAAGCTCGGCTTACTCGTAACTCTGCGACTTATTACTTACTTTGTGGCAAAAAAGTCACGAGTATCCCAACGCCCTTTCAGCGCTACATACTCGCGCCAGATAAAGAGAAGTTTCTCAAGCCCTTTTTAGCACCTTGTCTTTATAAATGACTCTCAATCGTTGCTGATTTATTTATTATTTTTATTGAATGAAACGAGACATAACCATTATAAAAGATTTATTGTGTTACCTTGAAAATAGTGATACCGTTTTCACAGAAATACTGCTTGAAAACTACTCCCCGTTTCCAAATTACCCTGATGAAGTCGTTTCATATCATTTAGAATTATTATTTGAGGCGAGTTACGTTGTAGGTCATTTTGTTGTAGAAAATGACGCCCATATAATGGACTGGGGAGAAATAAAACTAACTTGGCAGGGCCATGAGTTTCTAAGTCTCTTAAAAGATAAAGAAATTCTCAACAAAATAACATCGCTTAGTAAAGATGGGCTAACCACAATGTCTTTCAGCGCGTTAAAGGATGTTGCAAAAAAACTCATTGAAAGTAAAGCCGAGAAATTATTAGGCCTATCAAAATAAATCCATAAACCATATGCTTTAGAAAGTCACGAGTACGCCAACGCTCCCGTCAATACTGCATACTTACGCCAGATCAGTAGTATTATTGCAAAATAAATCAAAAATGAGAGCAAGTCATCTATCCACATTCCTCGAAATTGCTACCCGGGCTTATGCCGATCATGATCGTCTGAAGGACGAACTTACAGCGGAACGCAGCCAGATTGACCCTAAATTTTGGGGACATTTTATGCAACAAGATGAATTAGATCACATTTACACGCAAGTCATCGTTTTTCTTGCCATGTATATGGAAGCCTATATTTGGGATACGGGGGCGACTTATCTTGGTGAAAAGACGATGGAACGGCTGGATAAACTTAGTCCGCAGGATAAATGGGAGGTCGTACCTCAATTGTTGTTGAATGCACCCTTTCCGATCAAAGCACATCAGCAAGGTTATCTTAAATCACTTTTCCAGGAAAGGAACCGGCTGGTTCATCACAAGTCTATTGACATGCGGCCTTATATCGGCAAACAGATAGCGGTAAAAGGCATTCCAAAAGATCTGATCGATTTTTGGGAACGGATAGACCTAGGCCATTATTTTGAAATCGTGCGTGTGTTGCCCAAGTCGCTTGAAGCCGGCATTAGGAATAAATACAGTCATTAAATGTTTACCCCCGATGTCCGTAGATTGCAATCTACGGACTAATATGCCTGTAGTTTGCAACTACATCAAACAACAAAAAAGCCTCAAGACTTTCGACTTAAGGCTAATGAATTTTATTGTGATCCCATTAGGATTCGAACCTAAGACCTACAGATTAGAAATCTGTTGCTCTATCCAGCTGAGCTATGGGACCATCTGCGATTTTTTTCGCGGTGCAAATATGCGAATTTCTGTTTAATTTGACAATACATAGTTAATGTAATTACACATTACTTTAATATAAGGTTTTTGTTTTTCGTTTTTGAGTGATAAACCCTGTTGCCAACAGCACTATCTCCGGCATTTTTGCACTTATAAATTATTGACAAATAAGCTATTAATTCCACCTGCGGGCTGGTTATTAGCTAAATTAAAGGTCAATTCTTTTTAAAGCAGGCCATAAAGGTTAAAATTGTATTATAAACAGTTAAAAAAATAAAAATTGTGTGGTGTCTAATAAACACATTGAACAAACAAAAAGTTATTAAATAATTAACTATAATTGCATATAATTATAAACCACCTGCTCGATAAAGGCAGGCAAATTTATAGATAAACAAATAGTTAACAGTTTTTGTATCACCTGGGTCTCACGTTAAACATGCAGGTGGCAATGATGTTGATTATTTAAAAAAAACAAAATAATTAATTTAAAAACCATTTTTTACTTTTTAAAAGTACAAAGTGTTTTATTTACAATAAGTAAATCATACTTTTATCCGATTTTTTTAAAATAAACTAATTTATGATCATAATTGCTGACGGTGGCTCTACCAAAACAAACTGGTGTCTGGTTACCGAAGAGGGTAAAAAGGTGTACTTTAACACCGAAGGTTATAACCCTTATTTTTCCGGTACTGAATATATCATCCAGTCGTTAAAAGAGAATTTGCCAACCGATCTTGAAAAAGATGAAATAACAGAGGTAAACTATTATGGTGCAGGCTGTTCAACGCCCGAAATGCGTAAAATAGTTGAAAATGCAATGCAGGCTGTTTTCACTAAATCAAAAGTGAACATAGGTCATGATCTTTTAGCTGCAGCAAGAGCGTTGCTAGGTAATAACGAAGGCTTCGCAGCCATTTTGGGTACCGGCACCAACACCTGCATATATGATGGTAAAGAAGTAATTCAAAATATTGACTCAGGCGCTTACATCCTGGGCGACGAAGGCAGCGGATGCTATATCGGCAAAAAACTGCTGGTTGATTATTTAAGAGGATACATGCCCGAAGCCGTTCGCAAAAACTTTTGGGACACCTACAAACTTACACCTGATGATGTAAACGAAATTGTTTACACTCAGCCGCGCGCAAACCGTTTTTGCGCCAGCTTCAGCAAGTTTGTTTATGATAACAACGTACACATCGAATACTCACGTAACCTGGTACGCACCTCGTTCGAAGACTTTTTCCGCAACCTGGTAACACACTATCCTGATTATCAGAAATATACCTTCAACTGTATCGGTTCGGTAGGCTATAACTTCAGAAACGTATTGGAAGAAGTTGCCATTGAAAACGGAATGGTAGTGGGCAACATCATCCGCTCACCTATAGATAACCTGGTAAAATTCCATTTGGAATTAGCGCATAGCCAGGCTTAATTGCAGTTGGCAGTTTTAAGTTTGCAGTAAGCAGCGTTAAACAATACAAAAAAAGCTGCGGTGAAAATCACCGCAGCTTTTTTATGCATCAATTTTTTTTTAGTCGCCAAACCTACTTACTCGCCAAAAAAATAGCGATGGGTTTTAAAACCTATCGCTATTTTTTTATGCATCATGCCAACTGCAAACTAAAAACTGCCAGCTGAATAACTATTTCTCAATACTCATATCGTTATGGAAAATCTTGGCGTATTTGCGTTTATCAAATTTGTATAGTTTGGCGGCGCGGTAGGATACGCCTTTCTGTTTTTCATCCAGTTCCTTTAAAAACCCAAAGCTCAACATCTTCTTTCTGAAATTCCTTTTGTCCAGCTTCTTATTTAATATGGCTTCGTACAGCGATTGTAGTTGTGTAAGCGTAAATTTCTCGGGCAATAGCTCAAAAGCTATAGGTTGATAATTTAGTCGGCGGCGTATTTTACTAAAACCGGTATTAAAAATTTCGGAGTGGTCAAACGCCAGTTTAGGCAGTTCGTTTACCGGGTGCCAAAATGCTTTACGGGCAAATTGTGTTACCGGCCTGAGTTCTTTTTGCCCGTTTATACGTATCAAAGCATAGTAAGCAACGGTTATTACCCTACCCTGCGGATGTCGGTTTACCTCGCCAAAAGTGTGAAACTGCTGCATGTGCAGATCGCGCAAGCCGGTTAATTCGTATAAAATACGCTCCGCAGCATCGTCAATACTCTCGTCTTGCTCAACAATATAGCCGGGCAAGGCAAGCCAGTCTTTAAACGGTTCTTCGTTACGTTCAATGAGCAAAATCTTCAGCTCACCTGCCTCGAAACCGAATATTACACAGTCGATAGAAAATACCGAATCAAATGTAGGTAGTTTAACTTCCAAGCTTTGATAGTTTTTAGGTAAGTAAATAATTAAATGGTTAAGCGCTAATGTAAAAAAAAATAAATTAAATTTAATGGTGTAATTTTCACACACTATCTTCGTCCCTGTAAATAAGCGGAGTAAAAATGAAGAAGATTTCAAAACTGGCGGTTCTAACGTCAGGCGGCGACGCCCCCGGTATGAACCCCTGTATCCGGTCTGTCGTTCGGACAGCTATCTATAATAACATCAATGTTGTTGGTATTCGCCGTGGTTATCAGGGTCTTATAGAAAACGACATGTACGATATGCATGCCCGTTCGGTAAGTAATATTTTAAATTTAGGCGGTACTATTTTAAAAACTGCCAGGTGTTTACCCTTCCGTACCGACGAAGGTATGGAAACGGCTTACCAGCATTTAAAAATGCAGGGAATTGATGCCCTTGTAGTTATTGGCGGCGATGGTACCTTTACCGGAGCGCTGCGTTTCTCTAAAAAATATCCGGATATTGCTGTAATTGGCGTGCCGGGTACTATTGATAACGACCTGTACGGCTCAACCTATACTCTTGGTTTTGATACCGCAACCAACACCGTAATTGAAGCGATTGATAAAATACGCGATACCGCCGATGCACACGATCGCTTGTTCTTCGTTGAAGTAATGGGTCGCGATTCGGGTGCTATAGCACTCCGTGCCGGTATATCATGCGGTGCCGAGGCTATATTATTACCCGAAAAGGTAACTGCCATTGATGATTTGATTAAAAATCTGCAAACAGGCGAGTTAAACAAAAAGTCATCGAGCATTGTAATTGTTGCCGAGGGCGATAAAAATGGCGGCGCTTATGACATTGCCCAAAAAGTACAAAAAGAGGTTAAATTTTACGACGTAAAAGTTACTATATTAGGCCACTTGCAACGCGGCGGTAGTCCATCGGCATTTGACCGTATTTTAGGTAGCCGTTTAGGGTACGCCGCAGTAAATGCATTAATAAAAGGTGAATCGCAAATGATGGTTGGCTTAGAGGCAAACCATATTAAACTAACCAGTTTGGAAGAAGCCCTTAACCAGCATGAATTTAAGCTGGAAGAAGATTTGATGGAAATGGCAGAAATACTTTCTATCTAAATAAATGATTGCAGTTGTATACAGCGGATCAAATTATGCCGATTGGAGACTGGCAGATAAAGACAGAGTTATCGCCACGTTTAAAACAAGCGGGATAAATCCCTATTTTAATGATGAAAAGTATATTATACAACTGCTTAGCAAAAACATCAACCTGATACATCACGCCGAAGAAATAAAACGCATTTACTTTTTTGGCGCAGGCGCATCCTCACCCGAATTAAAAGCCACTGTTCAAAGCGCATTGTCGAAATTTTTCAAATTTGGTAAGGTAAGTGTTGAGCACGATGTTGCGGCGGCGGCTATTGCCTGCTGTAAAAACACACCGGGCATAATAAGTATTGTTGGCAGCGGCTCAAATGCGGCCTGGTACGATGGCCGTAGGGTAAAACCAAATAACTATGGTATGGGCTATATCCTGGCCGATGAAGGATCAGGCAACTGGCTGGGCAGGCAATTGATAAAAGCTTTTATGAGCGAAACGCTGCCCGATAACATCAATAAAAAATTTATTCAACGGTACGATCTCGATCGAAAAACATTGCTCGAAAAGATTTACCGGCAAAAACAACCCGCTTTATTTTTAAGCTCGTTTACCGAGTTTTTTATCGACAATAAAGAGGATGTTTATATTAAAACCATCATTAAAACAGGGTTTGATAAATTAATGAAAACATATTTATTGCCCTTACATGATGAACATCCGGATGCTTTGTTGTATTTTGCGGGCTCTGTTGCTGCAGGCTTCCAGGATCACTTGTACGAAGCCGCCGCCGATGCAAACCTTAAAATTGCCAATATCATAAAAGAACCCATAAACAATTTATTAACATACTATTCAAGCAAAAATTAAAAATCATGAAAATAGGAATTAACGGTTTCGGCCGTATTGGCCGCCTTGCTTTTAGGGCAGCAATTGAAAGATCAGACATTGAAGTTGTAGGTATTAATGACCTTGTTGAGCCTGATTATATGGCTTACATGTTAAAATACGATTCAACTCACGGTCCTTTCAAAGGTACTATTGCTGTTGAAGGCGGACATTTGGTTGTAAATGGAAAAACTATCCGCGTAACTGCAGAAAAAGACCCTGCTAACTTAAAATGGAATGAAGTAGGTGCGGAAGTAGTAATTGAATCAACAGGCTTATTCTTAACAAAAGAAACAGCTCAAAAACATATTGATGCCGGCGCTAAAAAAGTAGTAATGAGCGCTCCTGCAAAGGATGATACCCCTACTTTTGTTATGGGTGTAAACCACAAAAGCTTAAAAGCTACTGATACTATCGTATCAAACGCTTCATGTACTACTAACTGTTTAGCCCCTATTGCTAAAGTATTGAACGATAAATTCGGTATTGAAGAAGGCCTAATGAGCACTGTACACGCGGTTACAGCTACTCAAAAAACAGTTGACAGTCCATCTGCTAAAGATTGGAGAGGTGGCCGTGGCGCTTACCAAAACATCATCCCTTCATCAACTGGTGCTGCTAAAGCAGTTACTTTGGTTATCCCTGAGTTGAAAGGTAAATTAACAGGTATGTCATTCCGCGTTCCGGTTGCCGACGTTTCTGTAGTTGACTTAACTGTACGTTTGAAAAAAGGTGCTTCTTACGAAGAAATCAAAAAAGCAATGAAAGAAGCTTCTGAAGGCGAATTAAAAGGCATTTTAGGTTATACCGAAGATGATGTTGTTTCTGAAGACTTTAAAGGTGATGCACGTACATCAATTTTTGATGCAAAAGCAGGTATTGCTTTAAATGATAACTTCGTTAAAGTAGTATCATGGTACGATAACGAGTGGGGCTATTCAAACAAACTGATCGATATGGTTCAGGAAGTTGGTAAAATCTAATTTTATCCCCCATAAAAACAACAAAGCCTCCCGTTTTACACAGGAGGCTTTGTTATTTAGTATAAATATGTGGACGTGAAAAATAATCCGTTTATAACAACAGGGAATAAAGCTCCCCGGTTTGCCCCGGCCATTACCCATTCGGGTACACTACATCAATTCTTTGTCTTTCTTCTCGTGGTAGGTTTTAAACGCCAGGTAGTAAAAAAATAACGCTATAACTGAATACACAATAAGCTTACTTATATTCAGCTGCGGGTAAGTAGCATATGCCTGATACGCAACCCAAACCAGGGCCAATGTGGCTGCAATTAAATAAAGGACAAAGTATTTGGCGCTCATATAAAACGAATGATAGTTTTCAATTAAACATCATCTTCCTCATTCTGTTTTAAAACTGAACGTTATTACCCATTAATGGTAACACGGCTCTCTTGCATCACTACCATATGTTCTTTTCTTACAACGTTACGTTTTGTAATTACCCTTGGATTAGTTTCAGGATAAGTTCTATAAGCGAGGAAAAAAAACAACATATCGGGAATTGTAATTACCAGTACCTTCGCCGGGTCTGTATTTGGAAATGTGGTAACCATAAAATAAACCAAATAAATTAACCCGGCTGTCCCAACAACTAAGTATAACACACGTAATTTAGTATCCATAACTTCAATAATAAAGGTTCAACATCTATAACACCTTTATTATATGGCAAAAAGAATACCCATTTTACCCGACAGTTAAACAAACTATTAATCGGTGATTAACAATACAACTATTAACAAACAAATAATTGGCAAATAAGGGAAATTGGGGATAAGGTAAAGGCCTTTATTTAATCTTCCCGATTAAGCCTCAGCTTTGCTATCTTCCGGGTAAGTTCTATAAGCCAGGAAGAAAACCAATAAATCGGGCAAAGCAATCAATAAAACCCTGTCAGGATTAAATTCAGGCAAATTGGCAATTATCTCGTATGCTAAAAATACTAATCCTATAGTACCCAGCAACAAATACAAAACGCGAAATCTAGTGCTCATCATCAAACAATTTAGTTAAACCATACCCTTTGTACGGGAGTGGTTTCTAAAAGGTTTAGGTAAAAGTTAAAATAATAAGCAATAATTAATTATTATTTTAATTCGTATTTCGCGGGAATATTGGTTATCCTTTTAAACACCACAGCAGCCAACGGCGGTATGGTTATATTGATTGAATTTTCTTTGCCATGCCAGTTCACCGTTTCTGTATGCAGTAATCCGTTATTCGTAATTCCGCCACCCCAGAATTTTTCGGCATCCGAATTAAATATTTCTTTCCATTCGCCTGTAAAAGGCACGCCTACACGATAATTATAGTGCGGCGTAGGTGTCATATTTAAAACAATAATCAGTTCATTATCAGTATCGTGTCCTTTTCGGTTATAAATCAATATCGAGTCATTGGCATTACCACCGTCAATCCATTCAAAGCTGCTCCAGTCAAAACCTTTCTCATACAGGGCAGGTTCGCTTCTGTATAAATGATTCAGGGCTTTTACCGTCTCTTTTATACCCTGATGGTTAGGGTATTGCAGCACATGCCAATCCAACGATTGTTGAAAATTCCACTCATTACCCTGGCCAAATTCGGCACCCATAAATAACAATTTGGTGCCTGGATGGGTAAACATGTAACTATAAAGCAACCGCAGGTTAGCAAACTTCTGCCACTCGTCACCCGGCATTTTATTCACCATTGATCCCTTGCCATATACCACTTCATCATGCGAAAAAGGCAGCATAAAGTTTTCGGTAAAGGCGTAAATCAAACTAAAGGTGATCTGATTGTGGTGATATTTGCGATAAACGGGATCTTTAGAAAAATACTTGATCGAATCGTGCATCCATCCCATCATCCATTTCATACCAAAACCCAAACCACCCAAATAAACCGGGCGACTAACACCAGTAAACGAAGTTGATTCTTCCGCTATGGTCTGTGTATCGGGGAAATGACTATAAACGGCTTCATTAAATTCTTTAAGGAAGGATACGGCTTCCAGGTTTTCATTACCGCCGTAAATATTGGGCTCCCATTCGCCGTGTTTGCGTGAATAGTCAAGATATAGCATCGATGCTACTGCATCAACACGCAAGCCATCAACATGGTACCTATCTAACCAAAATAAAGCGTTACTTATTAAAAAGGATCTTACCTCATTTCGCCCGTAATTAAAGATATACGATTTCCAATCGGGATGAAAGCCTTTACGAACATCGGCATGCTCATATAAATGTGTGCCATCAAAATTATATAAACCATGTGCATCTCCCGGGAAATGCGATGGCACCCAATCCAATATCACGCCAATGCCTGCAAGGTGCAGTTGCTCAATTAGGTACATCAGCTGCTTTGGTGTACCGTAACGCGATGATGCAGCAAAAAATCCGGTTATCTGGTATCCCCAGCTCGGGTAAAAAGGGTGTTCCATTATAGGCATGAACTCTACATGCGTGAAGCCCATTTCTTTTATGTACGGAACCAGCGTACCTGCCAATTGTTCATAAGTCAAAAACTCATCGGGGCTTTCGGGACTGCGGGCCCATGAACCCACATGCATTTCGTAAACAGAATAAGGCCTGTTTAAGGCATTATGTCCATAACGACTAGCCATCCAGTCGCCATCTTTCCACTCGTGATAAGTATCGGCAACCAAAGAAGCTGTGCGCGGGGCTACCTCCCATCTCAAAGCAAAAGGATCGCTTTTCTCCAGATCCTCGCCTGTAGATGATTTGATGTAATATTTATAAGTTTCGTCGTTGCCCACGTTCGGAATAAAACCCTCCCAGATGCCTGAGCCATCCCAACGAACGTATAGCGGGTGTGTGCCCCTATCCCAATAATTAAAATTACCTATAACCGATATGTATTGCGCATTTGGCGCCCACACTGCAAAATATGTTCCAACAACACCGTTAAATTCTATCACATGCGAACCAAACTTTTCATAAAGCTTAAAATGCTTGCCCGATTTAAAAAGCGCTACATCAAAATCAGTAAAACGGCTATAGGGTTCCACGGCTTTTAGTCCTGCAAGGGCTGCAACCTCATCCTTTTTCTTTTTTACTGTTTTGGACTTGGCCGGGGCAGCTTCCTTTTCGGCTACTTTAGTTTTGGACTTCGTTGTTTTTTTTGCTGGGGCAGATTTAGCTTCAGGTTTTGCAGGTTCTGTTGGGACGATTTTTTTTGCCATAGTATAGGTAGACCGACTGGGCCCTTTTTAGATTTATTTTGCGTTGAAGCGCTTGGTTAATAACAAATATAGCGATTAGAAGTTCCAGATTCTTTTATAAATATCCATTGGCTAGCGACGGGTGTAAAACTAAGAGTGTTCGAAACATTAAAAAGGGTGTCATGCTGAGGCACTCGAAGCATGTGGGCAAAGGCCTCTGCGCTCACCCTTCGAGTGCCTCAGGGTGACATCCCTATCATATTTCGTAATAAAACCAAGGTTTCGAACACTCAAGGTGTAAAACCCATCGCTAGCTTGACGCGCTCTATTTTTGTCATTCTGATCCGCCTAATGGCGGAGAAGAATCTTCTGCGCATTGTGGGTGGCCGATATGCAAGGTGTACACCCATCTATTGAAGAAGATCCTTCACTACGTTCAGGATGACAATAGCTTTTATTTTTCCTATAGCGATGGGTTTTACACCCATCGTTATCAAAAAATCATCGCTATAAAAACCTATCCTACTATTTCAATATGTTTAAAATTCTTTGTGAATTTAAATTCAAGGCAATGGTTATCATCAATACTAAACGGAATATCCTTCCCGTCGGCCAATATTTTTGTTGGGGTAAATGGTATACCAATTACGTTAAAATAATAGCTTTCATATCTCGGTGTATACAGCCCATCCAAACTTTGCTGAATGGTTACACCTGATGGCTTACCGTTCACCACAAATTTCTTTTCCAGGTAAATATCCTGCTCGTAGGCAAAGGTTTCACCGTAATCTTCAAACAGGAATGAGTTTACCTCATAATTGCTGTAGTAAATATTAAGTTTAACCTCTTCAATTTCCTTTTCACCCACGTATTGCATTACAGGGTATTCAGGTATAACCGACCCAGCTTTAATAAACAGCGGTATGGTGTCCAGCGGAGTGGGTACTTCAATCTCTTTACCACCTTCAACCAGCTCAAAGGTCCAGTAATTATACCATTTACCTTTAGGTAGATATACTTTTCTGCTTTTTGCACCCGGTTCCAACACAGGGCAAACCAATATCTTATCGCCGTAGGTAAACTCATCCTGGCGGAAATGATTGCTGATCACATCCTGCTCCTGCATTACTATCGGCCTTAAAATAGGAAAGCCATAACGGTGATGCTCCCAAAAAGTTGAATATAAGTAAGGTAGTAAACGGTAACGCAACTCAATAAACTTGCGGTTTATAGCAGTAAAAGGCTCGCCAAAGCTCCATGGCTCACGCTCCTTGGTATCACCGGCAGAGTGGGCGCGCATAAATGGCGAAAAAGTGCCCATCTGTATCCAGCGGGTAAATAGCTCGCCATCAGGCTCGCCGCTAAAACCACCTATATCGGTACCACAAAATGAGATGCCCGACACGGATAAACGCTGACATTGTATGTTACCTAATTTTAAATGCTCCCAACTGGCAACATTATCGCCTGTCCAAACAGACGAAAACCGTTGTACGCCCGAGTAGCCTGCCCTGGTAATGGTAAAAGGGCGCTTATTCTTCATCAGTTTGCGCAAACCTTCATAGGTGGCGCGCACCATCTGCATACCGTAAATATTGTGCGCCTTGCGGTGCGATCCGCGGTGCCCGTCGTATTGGTGGCGTACATCATCAGGAAACGTGCCGGCGCCAAATACGGCGGGCTCATTCATATCATTCCAAACGCCGGCAACGCCCATTTGTACCAGCTCATCAAACAAACCGGCCCACCATTCGCGCACCTCGGGGTTAGTAAAATCAGGAAACTGGCAACGGCCCGGCCACACATGGCCCTCCATAAAATAATCATCGCTACGGCGACAGAAGTACCTGTTCTTTTTTCCTTCTTTAAAAACCGAGTAATTATCATCAACCCGTATACCCGGGTCAATAATCACAACAGTTTTAAAACCCTCGGCCGCCAGCTCTTTGATCATCCTTTTAGGATCGGGAAAATATTTCCTGTTCCAGGTAAAGCAGCGGTACCCATCCATATAGTCAATATCCAGGTAGATACCGTCACAAGGGATCTTGTTTTCACGGAAACCGGTAGTAATTTTCTTAACTTTTGCCTCCGGATAATAGCTCCAGCGGCATTGGTGGTATCCCAGCGCCCAAAGTGGCGGCATCGGATGCGTACCGGTTAAGTAATGATATCTTTTAACCACGTCCATCATGTGCGGTCCGTGGATGTAGTAGTATTGCAACTCTCCGCCATCGGCCCAAAAACTGGTTTTGGTTGCATCTTCCGCGCCGAAATCAAAATGTGCCTTAAAGGTATTATCAAAAAAAATACCGTGCGCAATGCCTTCGTTTAAACTAATGTAAAATGGTATGCTGCGGTATAATGGGTCCTGGTTCCAGGCAAATGAGTAGGCATCTGTATTCCAGTTCACCAGGCGCTTTCCGCGCAGGTTAAGCTCCGTGGGTTTATCTCCCAATCCAAAAAAGCTCTCCTCAGTACTGCAGGTTTTGGTACAGAAAACATAATATCCGCCAAAGGCCACGTTTTCTTCCCAGTGCATAGGCACCGCATCAGCGCTGGTAATATGCCCCTCAACATCAGAAAAAGAGATAAAAAAATCTTCTTTGCGGATATGGCAATTTACCACACTGGTTGATACTTTGAACTCTTCCTCAGTTTCTGTTAGTGAAAAAACAACTGCTTTATGATCAATTTTAGGCACACCGTAGGAAAACTCCTCTAAAAAAACGCTATGTGGAGCCAGCCTTACCCGTATAATCTCGTCAGTAATAACCTGCACTTCAACTTTTGCATCCCCATCAGAAAAACAAAACTTATTTCCCTGCTGTTCAACATGATTGGGTACACCAAGATATTTTTTTATGATTGGTTTTATTCCATCCGCGGGGTTATTGAGGTGATGAAATTCTTCTTCCTCTTCTATCAGCTTATTGGTACCGAGCTCCGGATTTAGTATATTTTCTTCCATTCAAAACTATTAATCGCTTTCACTATATTCAGTGTGTATCTTTTACGCAATATACAATAATCCGGTTTATATAAAAACACAATTTGGTCAAAAGTCTTTGGTGGAATTTATGTTTTGCCTCACCCTGCCCTCTCCAACCGCGTGCCGCCTTAGCTTTAGCGGTGGCGCAAGGAGAGGGTTCTAAAGAGAGCGAAGTTAAAGTCCTCTCCTTTGGAGAGGATTTAGGTGAGGCCCCGTTTACTCACGCCGCTTCTATAATCTGAATATCCTTACCGTCCTGCACAAACAATACCGAAATTGCCGCCAAAAACATAAATACACCTGCCATAATTAAACCATAAATTGCCTCGCTGTGAAATAAATATTTTATTATTAAGCTGCTGGTAAGGCTATTTACTATTTGCGGAAACGTAATAAAAAAGTTAAACAAACCCATGTATAGCCCTATTTTTTTTGCCGGTATTGAGCTTGATAATATTGCATATGGCATAGCCAATATGCTTCCCCAGGCGAGGCCCACACCAATCATCGACAGAAGCAGCAAATATTGATTTTGTATAAAAAATACAGATATCAAACCAATACCACCCATTGTTAGCGAAAAAGCATGTGTTTTTTTGCGATTGAACTTTTTTACAATAAACGGCAACGACAACGCGTAAACTGCCGATACTGCATTATAAACTCCAAACATTTTGCCTACCCAATCACTGGCTACCGAATATTGATGCGATGAGGTATCACTTGCGGGCAAATGATAAACATGCGCCGCGACTGCCGAGGTAGTAAAAACCCACATAGAAAAAAGGGCGAACCACGAGAAAAATTGAACAACGCCCAACTGCCTCATGGTCTTCGGCATGTTTACCAAATCATCAAAAAACTCGGATATACCGCTTTTTTTGGCAACTTCTTTATCCGGCTCATGAAATTTGGCATATTCTTCTGGCGGATATTCTTTTGTTTTTATCACTGTCCAAAGTATACAGCCAATCAGCACAATACCTCCCGCATAAAAGGAGTATAAGAGATTATTGGGCACAATTCCTTTTGGCGCTACATCAGATACATGAAACCATTCGGCCAAAACTGACGGCAAGAATGAGCCCATAATTGCCCCTACACCTATAAGGCAAGTTTGTAATGAAAACCCTGTATTATGCTGGCTGTCAGGTAAATTATCGGCCACTAATGCCCTAAAAGGCTCCATAGCAACGTTGAAGGACGCATCCATCAACATAAGCATACCGGCGCCTACAATAATTGGAGGAATTAAAAATGCAAGCCCGGACGAATTAGGTAAAAAGCAGAGCGCCAAACCCGATAAAATAGCACCGGTTAAAAAATATGGCCTGCGACGACCAAGTCTGTTCCATGTGCGATCACTGTAATGGCCTATAATGGGTTGAATGATCATACCGGTTAGCGGTGCTGCCAGCCAAAACCAGGATAAATTATCAACCTTGGCACCAAATTTTAACAAAATGCTGCTTGCGTAACCCGTTTGCAATGCAAAACCAAACTGGATCCCTAAAAAGCCGAAGCTCATGTTCCAGATCTGCCAGAAACTCATTCTCGGTTTCTGCAGAATGCCTTGTGTAGCCATAATTTATCTTAATTGGTTCAATAGTTTATTGGTTTATTAGTACAAGCAAATACCAAACTTGTCATGCTGTCCGCCAACCGGTCGGATCAGCAACCCACATGCTTAGTATACATCACGTGTCCCACCTGCAAAGTGTACAACCTGCAATGCGGCTTGTCCTGTGGGGTCCTGAAACAAGTTCAGGATGACCACCGGGTTATTTTTTTAATATTTTAAAATACCAGCAACATCCCACTCACCGCAGGCAGCGTTATCGGCAGTCCATTAACAATATTATCTGTATTGTATTTTGTACCGCTTAGTAAATCAGTAAACTCCACGTGTCCGCTTAAATTAAATAACTTAAGCAGGTCATCCGTCAATTTTATGCTGATGGTATTTTCGATACGGTTAAAATTGGTTATTACTAATATACGCTGATTGTCGGTATAACGCAGAAAGATGTATAAGCGCTGATTAAAACCACTTTGATGCTCATTGGCCAGCATCAGTTCATAAAATCCACCATCGTTTAAAGCCTCATTCTTATTTACGGCATTTAACAAATTGCTATAAAACTGCCTTAGATTTTTTTGACTGTCGGATAACCCGCCACCATCAAATTGTCCATTATTCAGCCATTTTTGATGCTCCGGTACACCCCAATAATCAAATATAGTGGTACGGCCATCATCGCCGCTAAAGCCCTCGTTGCCTGTCGCCGGCTCGCCTACCTCCTGCCCCGAGTAAATCATTACCGGCCCGGTGGATAACGTGGCCGTAACAATCATGCCCGGCACTGCCAGCCGTGGGTCGCCTACAAAAAAGCGGGATGCAATACGCTGCTCGTCATGGTTTTCCATAAAGCGGAGCATGTGTTGGTCAATTCCCCGGCAATCATTATTCCATACACTGTTAATGTCCCAGGTAGTGCTGTTGTATTCGTTACGGGTTAATCGTTTAATGGAATCGTAAAGACCAACCTTATCATACAAATAATCAAACTTGCCGTTAAATATATATTTGCCATAAAGACCAGCATTGTAGGCCTCGCCAATAAATACCAGGTCGGGATATTTTTCTTTTACCTTCGGGATAAGCCAGCCCCAAAACTCTATTGGCACCATCTCCACCATATCGCAGCGAAAACCGTCGATACCTTTAGCACTCCAGAAAATTAAAATATCATATATTTTATTCCACAATGGAGGCACCGGATCAAAATGCAGTGAATGCCCGCCCTGGTAGTCAACCCCATAATTTAATTTGATGGTTTCAAACCAGTCGTTTATTGATGGTGATGAGCTGAATACGTCATTGCCAGTGGCTTTGGCTGGATTTTCATCAAACTTACCGTCTTTAAGTGCACTTTTAAATTCATCGCCACCCGGATTATAGCCCCAGGGGACTACAAAAGACTGCCCTGGTATATAATAAAAATCATTTTTCGCGCTGAAAGCTTTCGTCTTGTCGTCATCTTGCCCAATATCATGCACGCCGGCCGGCTTAACATCCGACGCATAAGTACGGGCAACGTGGTTAGGCACCAGGTCCATAATTACCTTAAGCCCGTTGTTGTGCGAACGCTGAATCAGCGACTCATATTCGGCCATGCGATTTTTTACATCGATGGCTAAATCGGGATCAACATCATAGTAATCCTTAATAGCATATGGCGAACCCGCGCGGCCCTTAACCGCATCCGGATCATCAGGCTTTATGCCGAATTGGGAATAGTTCGTCATGGTGGCATGTTCCACCACGCCGGTATACCAAACGTGGGTAAAACCCATGTTTTTTATTTCCTGCAGGGCCTTGTCGTTAATATCATTAAACTTGCCAACCCCGTTTTCCTCAACAGATCCACTAGTCTTATTTACCGTTTTGGTATTGCCAAATAGTCGTGGCAATAACTGGTAAATAATGAGTTTGTGACTGGATGGTTGTTCCATAATATTACTCCTTATTTGTTATTTGGAAACACCGGAGGATTAAGGGTAACAGTAACCCTCGCTGTTTTAGCTCTGGCTTTTTGCTCAGCTTTCAAATCAAATTCATGATCCCAAATTATTAATTTCATTTCAGGCCCTGACAGATGGGCTACTTCTATCAGATCTTTTTTAACAGTCACTTTTATAGAAGTTCCTCTAAAGCCAACATTAAATGAAAACGACTCCCATTTCTCCGGTAAAAACGGCTGGAATAAAAGCTTGTCCTCGCGCACCCGCATCCCGCCAAAACCTTCTACTACCGACATCCAGGTGCCTGCCATTGAGGTGATATGGCAACCGTCTTCGGTATCGTTATTATAATCGTCCAGATCCAAACGCGAAGTACGCAGGTAAAACTCATAAGCGCGCGCTTCATCACCTAATTTAGCGGCAAGTATTGCATGCACACAAGGCGAAAGTGATGATTCATGTACCGTACGCGGCTCATAAAAATCAAAATTACGGCGGATAGTTTCTATATCGTACTGATCCTCAAAAAAGTAAATCCCCTGTAAAACATCAGCCTGTTTAATATAGCAGGAACGCAATATCCTGTCCCAGCTCCATTTCTGGTTAATAGGACGTTCCGTTGCGGGCAGATCTTTAACCAAAATCTGCTCTTTATCCAAATAACCATCCTGCTGCAAAAACACCTGTTGTTGCTCGTCATACGGATAATACATTTTGGCAATAATGTCTTTAAACTTCGCTGTTTCTTCGGCTTCTTTAAAGTTGATTTTGCTGATTAATGCCGAATATTTTGCAGGCTCGGCAGCTTTTACTTTTTCGGCAACTTCAATGGTATATTTCATGCACCAGGTAGCCAGGGTGCTGGTATACCAGTTGTTATTAATATTATTTTCGTACTCGTTTGGCCCGGTCACACCCAGCATCACATATTGCTGCTTATCGGCCGACCAGTTAACCCTTTGCGACCAAAAACGTGCAATAGCAATTAGCACCTCTAAACCGTAGTCGGCCAGGTAGGCTTCATCGGCGGTATAGCGTACATAATTAAATATGGCGTAGGCAATGGCACCGTTGCGGTGAATTTCTTCGAAAGTAATTTCCCATTCATTATGGCATTCGGTGCCATCCATGGTAACCATAGGGTATAAAGCCGCGCCGTTATTAAAACCTAATAATTTCGCATTGTCAATGGCTTTACCCAATTGTTTATATCGATATAACAGCAGGTTACGGGTAACTTTTTGATCGGCGGTCGACAGATAAAACGGCACACAATAAGCCTCCGTATCCCAATAGGTTGAACCGCCATATTTCTCGCCCGTAAAGCCTTTAGGACCAATATTCAGGCGGTCATCCTCGCCGGTATAAGTTTGGTTAAGCTGAAAAATATTAAAGCGGATAGCCTGTTGTGCAGATGCATCGCCCTCAATAATAATATCGTTATGCTTCCATTTAACGGCCCATGCATTGGCTTGCTCGGTAAGCATTTTATCAAAGCCTTTACCGCTGATCCGTACCAGCGTTTGCTTCACTTTAGCGGCCAAATCAGCAGCATTGTAGTTTTGAGAGGAAAGATTAGCAGCATATTTGATAACCGTAATACTTTCACCCTCTTTCACCTGCAATTCAACAGTTGAGGCGATGTATTTTTCTTTTTGGATAGATTGGGTTGATGGATTTATAGTTTTACCATTCTGGATAAAACTAAGCTCCTGCCCGGTTGCCACCTCGAAACCGGTTTTTTTGGTGCGCAATTGTACATAACCGCCAGTGGCCCAGGCTTCTTTTTTAACTTCATCCCAAAACTTTTCATCGTAGTTGGAATCTTTGTTAACCACATCGCCATCAATAAACGGGCTAATGGCTAACAAGCCACTGAAGCTTATAGGGGTGATGGTATATTTTATAGCGCCTGCTTCATCATCGGCCATGCTGCAAAAACGGGTAGATTCCACCTTTACCACTTTTCCGCCAGCAGTTTTTGCGTTAAAGCTGCGTTCCAGGTATCCTTTTTTCATGTTCAGCTCACGGTAAAAATCGCTTACCTCGCATTTGGCAAGATCCAGCTGTTCGCCATCGAGCAAAATATCTATACCAATCCAGTTAGCGGCGTTAAGTACCTTGGCAAAATATTCGGGATAGCCGTTTTTCCACCATCCTACGCGGGTTTTATCAGGATAGTACACCCCGGCAACATAATTGCCCTGCAGGGTGTCGCCGCTGTATGCTTCTTCAAAGTTTGCCCGTTGCCCCATGCGGCCATTGCCCAGACTAAAAATGCTTTCGGATACTTTATTATGATGCGGATTAAAGCCTCTTTCTATAATTTTCCACTCATCAACTTCAATATAGTCCTTCATTTTTTATTGTGATAATATAATTCTCATTGAGTTCCTCGAGGGGTAATCAGGAACCTAATTGTTTCAATTTTTCTAAACTCATTTCATTTAAACCGGGCACTACCATATCTGCCTCGGTCAGCACCTGCGGCGATCCAATACCCACAGCCTTCATACCACCGTTTTTGGCAGCCTCGATACCAGCTATCGCATCTTCAAACACTACACAGTCGGCCGGTTTCACACCCACCGCTTCGGCACCTTTTAAAAATACTTCGGGGTCGGGTTTGGCTTTGCTTACTTTATTGCCGTCAATAATGGCATCAAATAAGTGCGTTAAATTAATTTCCTCCAAAATGGTCATGGAGTTTTTACTTGCCGAGCCCAACGCGGTTTTCAAGCCGGCCGCTCTGCAGGTTTCTATAAACTCTTTGGCTCCGGGTAATATTTCGGCAGGCGTCATATGGCTTATCATTTCCACATACCACTCGTTCTTTTTTGTTGCCAGTACTTCCTGTTCGGCTTCCGTTTTGGTAACATGCCCCCACTCCAATATCAATTGCAATGAACGTACACGGCTTACGCCTTTTAGTTTTTCATTATCTTCCTCGGTAAAATCAAAGCCCAATTCGTTGGCTAATCTTTTCCAGGCTTTGTAATGATAAACTGCCGTATCAACAATTACACCATCCAAATCAAAAATACAGGCCTTTATATTACTCATTTTAATTTTTACTCGGTTTTAATTACGTAGCCGTTAGCTTATTACTAAAAGCAATTTTTATCAATTATATAATTATTCATCTAAAAACAAGCATTAAATGTTCAATAACAACCAAATTACTTGGTTTTACGTGGGCTATTTTCACATTAATTAACCAGCTCCAAAACCAATGTTGATTTTGCAGGGATAGTTAATTCAGACAGATCAACGGTTTGGTTGGTGATAATGTTTGTTGCTTTTTTGGCAGATTGAATACGTTCGGAATATCTGTCCGTTTTGGTTTTTTGTTCTTTATCCTGGCTATTATAAACTACCATTACTGTTTTCTTTTCGTCGTACCTAAAGTACACATAAATACCATTCTGCGGGATATATTGCATTAATTTACCTGTTTGCAAGGCAGTAGTATTTTTGCGGTAATTAGCCAGCGTACGTACGTAATTAAAGGCATCATTTTCGGCCGCGGTACGCCCGGCAGCTACAAACTTATTTACGGTATCAGCTTTCCATCCCCCGGGGAAATCGGCCCTTACCAAACCATCCGGATTGGAGAAATTTTTCATCAGTATCTCATCACCATAATACATCTGCGGAACACCACGCATGGTCATCAGCATAGCCATGCCCGATTTGTATTTATTGATATCCTCACCCACTACCGAAAGGAAACGGCTCATATCGTGGTTATCTAAAAATATGGTGTTCTTAGTGGCGTCTTTATACAAAAAATCCTGCGCCATTACGGAGTATAGTCGGTTTACGCCATCTGTCCACCCGTCTTTTCCGTTCAAAGCTTCATAAACGGCTTCTTTCCATACACCGTCGGTTATGCCCGGCAAATGGGTATCAAAGCCACGATTTACAGTATTTCCCTCTGTAAAAAATGCCTGGTTAGCAGCCGACCATACCAGTGTTTCGCCAAATATTGACAAGTGTGGAAACTCTGCCTTCACATCAACCGCCCATTTGGCCATGTATTCTGCATCGTTATAAGGATAGGTGTCCAAACGGAAACCATCCACCCCGGCATATTCCACCCACCAGATATGGTTTTGGGTAAGATAGTTTTGTACATACGGATTATTCTCGTTCATATCGGCCATGCGATGATCAAACCAGCCGTCCAGCATCTGTTTTCGATCAGCCGGTGAAGCATGTGGGTCCATTACCGCAGCATCCCTGAAATTTGATTTGGTATAAGTGGGCCATTGATGTACCCAACTTTTCATCGGCATATCCTTAATGGTATAGCCTTCGGTACCCGCATGGTTGTGCACCAGATCCATTACTACTTTAAGGCCCATGCTGTGGCATTTTTCTACAAACCTCTTGTATAACTCGTTTGAGCCGTAGCGACGGTCGACCCTGTAATGATCTGTAACTGCATAGCCATGGTATGACGCACTGGGTTCATCATTTTCAACTGCCGGTGTAAGCCAGATGGCGGTAACGCCCAAATCTTTCAAATAATCCAGGTGATCCATGATGCCCTGCAAATCGCCACCATGGCGACTAAACATTTTAGCCCGGTTTATACCCTGCTCGCGCATACCGGCGATGGAATCGTTAGATGGATCACCATTTGAGAAACGATCGGGCATAATCAGGTAGATCAGATCTTTACTGGTTACCCCCTGCGCCCGGTCGGTTGCGTGGTTTTTTTCCTTTAGCGTGTAATTGTAAACCAAAGGCTTTTCGCCACTCTTAATAAATTTTATCGGGAACGTTCCCGGAACTGCGCTTAAAAAAATGCGTAAATCGATGAATAGATAATCAGGATTTTCAACTTTATGCACCGCAACCAGCTTCACACCGGGGTAGTTTAATTGCACCTGCCGCGATGAAATATGGTCACCATGAACAATCAATTGCAGATCCGGATTATGCATTCCCACCCACCAAAACATGGGTTCTACACGCTCCAGGGCAGGAATTTGCGCCGAAGAGGCCATTGCCGACAACAGGCAGCAAGCCATAAAAAATAAAGTTTTTTTCATATCAGGATATTTCAGGATATAATTGGGCGGCTACATGTTCTTCTCATTTAACCGCGTTTCAAATTTATAATAAAAATGAATTGATGGAGGAAAAAATGAAAATGTTTATTGGAGGGTTGCAAGGAGATTAATTGATAATATAATTAAGTTAAGAAATTAATTTTCCCCACCCCTCTTTTTTTCTTGCAAAAGGAGCGGCGAACAGCCTAGGTCGTCGAATATCGTAAGACTTTGGCAAACGTTTTTATGATTTTATTCTATATAATTTGGAAGAGATTAATCAAGGCTTGATTGCATTTATAAAAACTGTATCCATTGGCTCCTTAACTTTATTTAATTGAATCTCAATTTTTTTTACAAGACAACGTTTTACAATTCCATCGCACATTTTTAATTTTTGATACTTATCTAAAGAATCCGAATTGAAAATATAAATATATTGTTTTGAGGAATCGGGCAGAGCACTTAGTTCTCCTTTGTCAGGCCTGATGGAGAGTTCTTCTGATAAGCCAGGCTGTAGATAATAATCTAAATTTATCTTGTCCTCGCATAACATGCTATCAGCCATAAACTCGCCCCATTCCGCACCGACCAAATCGGTTTTAGTGTTGTTTTTTATATTACCTATCTGAACATGAAGCTTTTCACAACCAGAACAGAAGACCACTCCAAAAAATATACAAAATATTGCGACAATCAGGTTCTTTTTCATTGATTTTAGGTTTACTAAAGTTACGATTAATACAGCTAATAAAATCTCATTTTGGAGACAATTAGGATTCTCATCTTCTCTCCCTAAAAAGATTTTATTTTACCCTTAACCTATAAAGGGTGTATGAACCGCTCCGCCCCTGGCTATTGAAAAAAACAGATTAGGATTATTAAAATTGAGCATATGCTAAAGTAATCATTTTGTTATATTTTATTAAAACACTTTAACAACACATCCCTCAATATTTATTTTTATTTGGATTGATTATAAATAATGATAATTTTGCAGCCACAATATGATTGATACGGTACAAACAGCTTCATTAACAGAAGTTTTTAGCACAAAAGCAGGCACTATCTTCCAAAGTGATGCAGAGCGTTGCTGGTATGTTGATTTTGCCGGTAAATTTGCCCGTTTTGACTATCGCTGTCTGTTAAAATTGCGCAAAGCTGTTTATCATGTCAATATTGAACAGAAATTGCTTAGCAGCGACAAATCGCCCGATGTGGAAATCATATTTATCTGCGCCTGCGATCATTGTTATATTCTTACCCTGATACAAATCATCGCCTTTAAAGAATTGCTGGAAGGCACCTTCGTAATGTTTGAGCTTAACCACATTTTGCACGACCGCCTTGGCTATTTCGCTGCATAATAAATATTTAGATTAATTTCATATTGCCTTTATATTGCCGTAATTTTAATTTATAGCATCATTATTGTGTATAATCTGCTATAAGTTTAAATTCTATTCACAATAATTAAGACGTATGAAAGACCTGATGCGCATAAAGTCTCTTATTTCAAATGAAATAGAAACACTTTTAAATCAACAAGTAAAAAAAGAGGCCCATTCATCTGCCATTTATTTGTCTATGGCATCGTGGTGCAATCGTAATGGATATGATTTTTCGTCGGAGTACTTTTTTAAACAGGCTGAAGAAGAAAGACTACACCAGTTAAAAATTTATAAATACATTTTGGATATGGGCGGTATGTCTGTATCGCCCGAGATCACCAACATTAAATTGGAGTATAATTCTTTCCGCGAAGTGTTTGAAGAAGCGCTAGACCAGGAAATCAGTGTAACACAATCCATCAAAAACATTTATGCCCGTTGCCTTAAGGAGCAGGATTTTGTTACCATGGAATTTTTAAACTGGTTTTTGAAGGAGCAACGCGAAGAAGAATACAAGGCCCGCCGTGCACTGGAATTATTTGAAGTTATTGGCGAAGAAGGAACCGGCAGATGGCAGATTGACAAACACGTTGGCGAAATAAAATACCCCCCTCAGGCTTAAGAGATAAGGCCCAGCAATTTTAATACTTCTTTCTCTTTATACTCTTTCAGCCAGATATTACCAGGCTGCAATGTACAGACAGGTGCATAATCACATCTGTCTGTACATTCAATTCTTATCACTTCAATTTTTTCGTGGTGATGGTGTTTGGCATAGGCCTCTGCCAGTTTAAACATTCCCTTCCCTCCTTTTTTTCCGCACTTTTTCCCGGTGCACACATACAGCGTTTTATCGGGTATTATAAACTTACTACTCATCCCTCTATTCATTTAGTGTAGCAACACATTCTGTCTAAACAAATATAAGCAAAGTAATATCGCTTTATAACAGCTACCGCCGCTTGTAGTGGAAAAGGATAAAGCCGAATTTACTTCAAAAGGCGTAGCTATTGGCGATATCGATGACACCCTAGCGCCGGTTTTTACCGGTAGAAGATCCCGACGCAAATACACTAAGCCTCCGCCAATCTTAATATTTTGCTGGCATTTTAATGATTGTTTTGTGTTGAATACTCTTTCCCATAGGTTTAAAGTAAACCGCTCATTAATTAAAAATAAATATTTTCTAATCTTCCTCTAATGTTGTAAAATATTGTAAATTCGTAAATACCTAATAACAAGGGTATTATTATATGGATCATACAATCACTCATTTAATGCTCCTGGGTATGGTTTTAACGCTTGGCTATATTTACTTTGCCCAAAAACGGGCGAAGCCACCTGAAGAATAATTAACCAATAGTTGCCGTCACAATACACGCAACATAAACTACACTAAGTTTTATCAAATAACCTTACACATACCACTATAAATTAATTCTGTTTTCCTTATCTTGGCTTTATAAACATTCCCCTCATGAAGTTTGTTAAAGCGTTTCTTTCAATCGCCGTTACTGCATTATTGATCTGGAGATTGGACTGCAAAACCGGAGATATTCCGCCTATTGGAGCTTTTCTTAACCCCTCAACAGGTTTTTGGCAAAATGCCGAAAGCAAAAACATCCTGGCAACAGAAAACCTAAAATTACCCGGCTTGCTGGATAAGGTCATCATCAGGTATGATGACAACCGCATACCGCACATTTTTGCAAAAAACGATCACGACCTTTATTACGCCCAGGGCTTTGTTACCGCCCGCGACAGATTTTGGGAGATGGATATTCAAACACGCGAAGCATCGGGCAGGCTATCAGAAATCATCGGCCCAAAAACTTTAGATCTGGATCGTTACCACCGCCGTATGGGGATGGTTTATGGCGCCGAAAATACGCTGAAAGGAATAATGGCTAACCCCGTAACCCGGGTAATGGTTAATGCTTATACCGATGGGGTAAACAGTTACATTCATCAGCTGGCGCCAAAAGATTATCCTTTAGAATTTAAACTTCTTGACTACGAACCTGAAGAATGGAAACCTATTAACTGTGCATTTTTGCTTAAGCTGATGTCAGAAACGCTGGCCGGCGGATCAGATCAGTTTGGTATGACCAATAACCTGAAACGTTTTGGCGCAAAAGATGTAAATGATCTCTTCCCCGACTATCCATTTAACGAAGATCCAATTATCCCAACAGGCACCAAATGGGATTTTAAACCGCTCCCTATTCCAAAACCGTCGGCCGACTTTATGGCCCAAATGACAGAGGGTATTAAAACAAAAGAAATTACGCCCGGCGTCGGCAGTAACAACTGGGCCATCAGCGGCGATAAATCAGCAACCGGATACCCTATTTTAGCTAACGATCCGCATTTAAATTTAACCTTCCCTTCCATTTGGTACCAGGTCCAGCTATCGTCCCCAACAGTAAATGTAAATGGTGTATCGCTGCCGGGAGCACCTTGCATTATTATTGGCTATAACCAAAGCATTAGCTGGGGTGTAACCAATGTTGATGCTGATGTATTGGATTGGTATCAAGTTAAATTTAAAGACAATACAAAAAATGAGTACTGGTATAATAACCAATGGAACAAAGTAAAAAAACGGATTGAAGTAATTAATGTACTCAATCAAAAACCGATAATTGATACCGTTCTTTACACCCACCAGGGTCCCGTTGTTTATGAAACTGCTGATAAAAAACCAGCGAAAGGCGGCGAAAATATTCCCGTTGGCAACGCGCTGCGCTGGATTGCTCATGATGAATCGAACGAGTTTATGTGTTTTCACCTTTTAAACCGGGGTAAAAACTATGCTGACTATCGTAAGGCATTAACCTATTTCACCGCCCCGGCACAAAACTTCATTTTTGCTAGTAATGACAAGGATATCGCCATTACCCCAAATGGTAAATTCCCTTTAAAATTTAAAGATCAGGGTAAATTTATATTGGACGGTAGTGATCCGGCTAACGACTGGCAGGGCTGGATCCCAGCCGATCAAAACCCGACGGTGAAAAACCCGCCACGTGGCTTTGTCAGTTCGGCCAATCAATCATCTACTGATCCCTCTTATCCTTACTATATCAACTGGCGCTTTGAGCAATACTACCGTGGCAAACGCATTAACGATAAGCTATCAGCAATGCACAGAGCTAATGTAGACAGCATGCGCATTATGCAAATGGATAATTACAGCATCCTGGCGCAGGATGTTTTACCAACCATGCTCAAATACCTGGATACCACAAAAATGAGCGCTCAACAAATCAGTGCTTTTCATATTATTAAATTATGGGACAAGCATTATGCTGTAAATTCTATTGGAGCAAGCATTTTTGATAACTGGTGGAATCATTTTTATGGTATGGTATGGGATGATAAATTTACCGTAAAAGGTACCTACCTGAAATATCCCTCATACGATCGTACTGAAAAGCTGCTTTTAACAGAACCCAACTCCAAATGGTTTGACATAGCTGCTACGTCTACAAAAGAAACCTGTGCTGATATTGTCGCCCACTCTTTCTATAATGCAGTGGATGAACTGGTACACAAACACGGGCAACCGGGACCAAAATGGCAATGGGGTTTTATAAAAGAGACTTATATTAATCATCTTGCTAATTTACCTGGCTTTGGCACCGGCATTTTTGCAGCTGGTGGCCGTGGCGGTGTAATTAACGCCCTGCGTAACGGCAACGGCCCGTCATGGCGTATGGTGGTGCAAATGGGGCCAAATGTAAAAGGCTATGGTGTATTCCCGGGCGGCGAGTCGGGCAATCCCGGTAGTTTTTATTATGATGATATGTATACCACCTGGAAAAACGGCCAGCTAAATGAACTACTATTTTTACGCTCGCCTACCGAACCATCAGTAAGGGTAAAAACAACGCTTGTTTTGAATTAAACTTTAAGAAATTTTATAAAAAGATTATATGTTATTTTTAATCGTATTGATATTATCCTTTGCCAGCGGTTATTTTTTACCGTGGTGGGTTGTGGCTATTGCAGCGTTTTTAGCCGCATTTATTATTGGCAAAACGCCGGCACAGGCCTTTTGGTCGGGCTTTGCAGCGGTGTTTATTGTTTGGATAGTTTTAGCGCTGTTTAAAAGCATTCCCAATAATCATATATTGGCCGATCGTGTGGTGCAGTTATTTCCCCTACCTCATAATTGGCTATGGTTATTATTTATCACCGCATTTATCGGCGGTATAGTTGGGGGTATGTCAGCATTGTCAGGGGTGTTGCTGAAAAAGGCTTTTGCAAAGTAAATCGGTATAACAACAAAGCACGGACACAACGGTCCGTGCTTTGTCTTTTTTTTGCCGAATTATTTGCTCTGTGCCATCCCCTTCAAAGTTTCCTTTAAAGCTTTTACTGATGCTGTGCTGCTTTGCCCCGATGCAAAAATATCTTCTGAGCTAATATCCGATCCATAAAAAGCAGCATTGGCTTTTTTATCAATGCCTAAGTTGGATCCATTGATACTAATACCCGCAAATAAACCACGACTGCGCGAATACGAATAAACTTCGGCTTCCAGCTTATAATCGGTATTTGCAGAAGTGCTGCGTCCCACCGGACCAGCTGCTGCTGAAGCGTCACCGCCGATGGTAAAATCGCCACTCTTCACTTTGGTTAATACGCCTTTATGACGGAATACCAACACCAAATCAACAGCTTGTACACCTATTTGAAAACCAACGCTGCCACCAGTTAAGGTAACAAACACAGGATCACTCCAGCTTCCATCATCAAGCTTTATCATGGCAATACCACGGCCTCGTTTACCGCCAACAACAAAACCAGCGTTAATCAGATTAGGTACAATCACAATTCCCTCGTATTCGGCAATCAAATCATGCGGAATTGCTTCTTTCATTTTACTGAAATCTTTCAGCACATTAACTGAATTATTTACGCGTTCAGTTTCCTTACTGCCATCAATAGTGGCCGAGGCCATTACAAAAAGAATGCTCAATAAAACCGGAGCTATTATAAATTTCAACTTTTTCATTTAGTTTTTGGATGTTATATAAAATATGCTTTTAACAGAACGTCAAAAATAATCAGTTGTTTTTAATAACATCTATCAAACTAACCCATCCGTTCAATTTTACAAATAAAACAACAAGCTTGTGCATTACGGGCATGCAGATAAGCTATTGCTGCGTGTTGGTCAAATGCTTCGTTTATTAGCTCATCAACATCATCATCGCCAACAATGCGGGTAAAAATCATTTGCTGCTCATTATTGTAGCCTATCAGCGTTATCGGAAAACTTTTTTTATTGGCCTTAATTTCGGGCGGAAACCGATAGATATCTGCATATTCCTCTACATCTTCGCCATTAATAAAAACCGGTCCCGGTTGATTGTAAGCGTTATCCAACTCAAACGGGGTATGTGTTAACAATATTCGCTTATCAACACCTTTCTGAAATGGCTTTAACGAAACCCTGCACGGCCCCGAACCTGTGGCAACGGTTTCTATTAACTGATGGCCAAAATCATCCTGCATTGCTGTTCTTACATTTTGCGCATATTTCCTTGAAATGGGTACAATTTTAAACTTGTTCATATTTATTGCTTTTAATTAGCACAAACATCCCCATAATGTCATACCATTTAAACCCGGTTCTTGCTGACATTTTATTGTAATACTATTAACCTATCGTTTATCACCAAACAAACAATTACACATTTGTTTATCTTTGCCTCAATGAACAAAGAGCAGGTATTCTCCATAAAAAACAACCAACAGTTTAATGAAGTTGCATTGCAAATTTTCAGGCATCAGGCCAAAAACTGCCCGGTTTATCATCAGTTTATAAAAGGTTTAAAAATTGATGCCGAGAAGATTGAGGATATTAACCATATCCCATTTCTGCCTATTGAGTTTTTCAAATCGCACAGGGTTTTAAGTTCAAACAAACCAGTAGAGGTTACTTTCACCAGTTCGGGAACAACAGGTATCATCACCAGCAGTCACCATATTATTGATGTAAGCTGGTATACCGAAAGTTTCCGGTCGGCATTTGCTTTGTTTTATGGCGATATTGAAAAACACACCGTACTGGCATTATTACCGGCTTACCTGGAACGGGAAGGATCATCATTAATTTACATGGCCGATGACCTGATTAAGCAATCAAAAAATCCGGACAGTGGCTTTTTTTTATACAATCACCAGGAGCTATACCATCAGCTTAAAAAACAACAACAATTACAGAAACCAACCTTGTTAATTGGGGTAACTTTTGCTTTGCTAGATTTTGTGGAGGCCTATCAACTAAACTTTCCCGAATTAATTGTGATGGAAACCGGAGGTATGAAAGGCCGGCGTAAAGAAATGATTCGCGAAGAACTGCATGAGCAATTATGCAAGGGATTTGGCGTAGATGTGATACATTCAGAATATGGCATGACTGAATTGTTATCGCAGGCCTATTCAAACGGAGAAGGTATTTTCAATTGCCCGCCATGGATGAAAATTATCACCCGCGATACCAACGACCCCATGAGCCAGATGAATAATGAAAAAGCCGGTGGCATCAACGTTATCGACCTGGCCAACATTAATTCCTGTTCATTTATTGCTACACAGGATCTTGGCAAGGTATATGCTGATGGTTCGTTCGAAGTATTAGGCCGGTTTGACAATTCCGATATTCGCGGCTGCAATTTACTGATCGCCTAAAACTTAACTTTTTACTAATACAAATTGTTTATTTTTACAGGCATCATAAAACAACATCATGATAGAAAATTTTTTGCGCGACGAGCAGGACCAAAAAGCAGTTGAAAAAGTTTATCAGCGCCTTAACGATCTGCTAACTACCGGGGAAGAAATAATATACATAGCAGTACAAAAAAAGCCACTGGTTAATCTTTTTCCTGATTGTGTTGCGCTTACCAGTAAACGCGTTTTATTTTTCACCGCGGCCAACCTTGGCCTTACCATAAAGTTTATTGATTTTGTTTGGAAGGATATTGTTGACGTTTACACCAAAGAAGAAATAATAGGAGCTATTTTTAGCGTACGCACCACCAATGATAGCGAAATGGGTGTTGATTACCTGCCAAAAGTACAGGCCCGTAAATTATATCAGTACGCTCAAGAACGTAAGGAAGCTGAACGCGAAGCAAGGCGCCTGCGCGATCTGGAAGAAAAGCGTGCAGAATCAGGGGCTGTTCAGTTTGAAAATGCGGTACCATTTGCGGTTCAACCACCTGTTCAGGCGCCCGAACCTATTCACGTACCACCACCCGTGATTCACGAAGAAATCGAAAAACCGGATGAGCTTACCGAAAAACTAAAAAAATTAAAAATGTTGTTTGATAAGGGTCTTATTTCTATCGAGGATTACAACCACAAGAAAATGGATTTGCTAAACGAATTATAATAAATTATACCAATCGCTCATCAAAGTTAAAATGTTGCTTTTGCAGTATTTTAACTTTCTTGATGTCTTTATGTAAAGGATTAAGGAGGTAATTAAACTCTTTAGGCACAATTGCCGAAGGCAACTTCAATATCAAATAAGCTTGCTTTTGTAAAAACTCATCGCCTAATTGTTTCAAGGCCAGGGGTGGCGAAATAGCTGCCCAGTTAACGGGCAATTCTTCAGAAGCTATAACACCTATACTATCTTCAGGTACTTCAATTTCAGCAAGGCAATAATCACTGGGAATTAATAATGGGGGCAAATGCACCAATACTTCCAGCAGCGCCAATGATCTCAATGAGGCCAGGTAAACTGCTGATTTCCCTTCGCTGTTCCAGCGTCCGCCATATAAACGTGCACCGGTCCCGCTTAGGTCATCAGCATAAATGCATTTGGCAATACGATAAAGTATCATCAGGCAAAAACACCGTGCTCTATGCGCCCAAGCTCCCTGAATACCATATCAAAACCTGCAGAGGTATCCAGTAATGATACAGGCGCCTCGCCGTTGAAAACAATACTTGGCACTTTTACCCATTGTTTAAATTTATCCATAGCGCCAAATACCTCTGCACCGCGGGTATATAAACGGGCAAGCTCAACGGCTTTCTCGGCATACTCGGTTTTAATGATATCATCATCATCGTAACGTTGTAAGGTGCGCTCAGAGATGTGCAGTATACCGGCTAACTCCTGTACGTTTAAAGATATTTTTTTTGCAAGATTAAGCAAAACACGTTTAGGGAAACCCTCACGGGCAAGCCTGATGATGTCAAAATCATTAGATAATGTTGCCGGCTTTGCAGCACCCAGCAAGTTATAAAATGGGTTTAATGAACCTGCTGTAACATAGGCTACCATAGGTTCATTAACCTTATCTGCTTCGATATGTTTTTTATTGTACGACATTTATCCAAAAATAAGCACAATTTGTCGTAATTCAAAATTATTCAGCAACAATTAAAAAATAATTTTTCTTTCCTTTTTGTGCTACCAGGTATTTGCCATTTATCAGGGCATCAGCGCCATACACATCGTCAGCCGAAGCTATTTTCACTTTGTTGATAGCTGTTCCACCACCTTGAATCATTTTTTTTGCTTCACCTTTTGAGGGGAATACCGCTGTATGAGCCGCCAGCAAATCAACTACGTTAAGTCCGGCTTGCAAATCATCTAATTTAACAGTGAAATTTGGTACACCTTCAAACAGGCCAACAACTTCAGCATCATTTAATTCGCTCAAAAACTCTATACCTGTGTTACCAAATAAAAACTCTGACGATTTAATTGCTTTTTCATACTCAGCCTCGCCATGCACCCTAATGGTGATATCTTTTGCCAATGCTTTTTGCAATACACGTGTATGAGGCGCTGCATCCTGTTCAGCCTCTAACGCTTCAATAATTTCACGCTCAAAAAGGGTAAATATCCTGATATAGGTTTTGGCATCTTCATCACTGGTATTCAACCAAAACTGATAAAATTTATATGGCGATGTTTTTTCAGCATCCAACCAAATATTACCGCCCTCGGTTTTACCAAATTTAGTACCATCAGCTTTTTTAATTAATTGAGTGGTTAAGGCATATGCTTCGCCCGCATCTTTACGGCGGATTAACTCGGTACCGGTAACAATATTACCCCACTGGTCTGATCCCCCCATTTGCAGGGCGCAATTATGGTTTTTCCATAAATAGTAAAAATCGTATCCCTGCACCAGTTGATAAGTAAATTCGGTAAATGACATGCCGGTATCGCCGCCGATACGGTTTTTAACCGAATCTTTAGCCATCATATAATTTACGGTAATGTGCTTACCTACATCACGGATAAAATTCAGGAAAGTAAAATCTTTAAACCAATCGTAGTTATTTACCATCCGGGCGCTGTTGGCCCCACAATCAAATTCTAAAAACTTTTCTAACTGGCCCTTTATACCCTGTAAATTATGCTGTAACACATCTTCCGACAATAAATTACGCTCAGCCGATTTTCCTGAAGGGTCGCCCACCATGCCGGTAGCGCCACCAACCAACGCAAACGGTTTATGGCCTGCCCGCTGAAAATGGATCATGGTCATAATTTGAGCAAGGCTGCCAACGTGTAGTGAATCGGCAGTTGGGTCAAAGCCGATATAGCCCGAAACCATTCCCTTATTTAATAAATCCTCGGTACCCGGCATTATATCATGCAGTATGCCGCGCCAGCGTAGTTCTTCAACAAAATTCATCGTGTGTTCAGTTTCAAAAGTGGCAAAGATAATAATATGATTTCACCCATTGTTAATTGATTTCATTGATTTTAAAGGACAAATTAAGCGCATTCTATACTTACTAAAATCGTTCTGTGACAGGTTAAATCGTAAAAAATTTCGTAAATTGAACGAAACGGGGTATTTTGCAGGAAAGCAATATGAATTTTTTATCGCATTTTTATTTCGACCGGGATACAGATAACTGTTACTTTATTTTAGGAACAGTGCTGCCCGATCTATTGAAAAATGCCGACAAAACCATCATTATTCATCCCGAAAAATTAGAACATCCTGATAAAAACGTAAGCTCCATTATTAAGGGATGGAATAAACACTTGGAAGTTGACCGTTATTTTCATTCGTCCGAATTTTTCATCACGCATTCTCATCAGCTTAAAAAATTATTATTGCCGGCTATTGAAGGCTCGCCCGTTAAGCCATTTTTTTTAGGGCATATTGCGCTGGAGCTAATTTTAGATAATCTGCTATTAACCACTAACGAAGTTACTGCCGATGGCTTTTACGACCACCTGGATGGCTGCCGCGAACCAATAGTTGATGAGTTTTTAAAAGCGGCAGGCCTAAAAGAGACAGCCATTTTCTTTAAATTTTATGACGGTTTTAAAAAAAGCCGCTATCTGTACAGCTATTCGCAAACAAAAGAAATAGCCTATGCGCTTAAACGGATTTGCATGCGCATATGGCAAAATCCCTTTACGCCCGAAAATGAAAACATGATGAATGAGGTTTTAATAACCTACCGCGCAAGCCTGATCGGCAATTTTGGGACAATTTTTGACGAAATAGAAAACAAATTAATAAACGCATAACTTTTTAAACCCGTCAGCATTTTTTTTTATAATTGCGAATGGGAATAATTGTTTTGCCTGTTTTTTTTATCTGCACTTTAATTTGTTTGGGTATATTCAATCCAACAGAAAGTAAAAAAACACTAATACTAGGCAGTGTCCTTATCTTTTCCGCAACGCTGGTTAGCTTCACCGAACTCTTGAGCCTTTTTCATCAGCTTAATTATGTTTGCCTGCTTAGTTGCTGGTCAGTAATCACTTTAACACTTTTAGGTTGTCTCTATCAAAACAAAGAAAAAGCAATAGCATTTACGCTTAATTTAAAAGCTGATGTCAAAATCAAGCTAACCAATCTAAAAGGTCTCGACAGATTTTTCGTCATTGCTGTTTCTATTATATTGTTGTTGATTTTTACGCAGGGGCTTCTTTACCCGCCCAATAACTGGGATGCCATGACCTATCATATGGCACGCATAACCAGTTGGATCAGTCATCAATCACTGGCTGATTACCCAACAGACATTACCAGGCAATTATACCAGTCGCCATTTGCCGAATACGTGATCATGAACTTCGGGCTATTAACCCGCAGCGATATTTTCTCAAACCTTGTACAATTCTTCTTCCTGCTATTTTCTTTAATTGCCATCATATCAATGCTTGATTTTTTTGGATTGAGCAAACAATACAAAATTATTGCCCTCGTTTTGGCCGTAACTATTCCCGAAGTTATTCTGCAAGGGTCAAGTACTCAAAACGATATTGTGGTTGCTTTTTTCATTTTAGCAGCTTTATTGTTTACGCTAAAAATAGCCCGCTACGGAGCATTAATAAATTACTTGTTTTTTGGCTTATGCATTGGGCTGGGCATGCTTGCAAAGGGAACGGCCTACATCTATTTGTCGCCTATTCTTTTGCTATTCGGCATCATGATCCTCATGAAGCTCATTAAATCAAAAAGCTTCAATTACCTGTGGTATTCATTTTTGGCGGTTGTACTTGTTATTGGTATAAATGCGGGGCATTTTAGTCGTAATTATTATTTGTCAAAAAGTTTATTAGGGGTCGATAAAGCTGAATCCGCATCCTATTCTAATCAGAAAATGAGTGCAAAGCTGCTGGCATCAAGCATCATAAAAAATACCAGCATACATATGGCTTTAATGTATGCCAAGCCTGTTGAAAAATTTGCGGGCGATGAAATTAAAAAACTGCATCAAATGGTTGGCATTGATATAAATGATCCTGCTACCAATTACCGCAATATGAAATTTACAACCGGCGGTTATATTACCGACGAAGAAGGCTCGGCCAATCCGTTTCATTTCCTGTTGATTGTAATTGCTATGGCAATAATATTAGTTAACTTTTTAAGAGGCAGATCCAGGGTTACTCCGATAGTATTTTGGGGGATCATTTTATTGCAAGCCCTGTTCTTTTGTCTCTATTTAAAATGGCAGCCATGGCATTCGCGACTACATATACCGCTGTTTCTTATCTCCATACCACTGGTATGTTACTGCTTCAGTATTCAAAAATGGTTTAAAAATACATTTTACGTGCTCTCGCCAATTTTGCTGATATATGGATTGCTGGTTATACTACATACAGACAGAAGGCCATATACCAACACCATATTTCAAAGCAGGTATCAAAAGTATTTTGTTGGCAACCCGCCCCTGTATAAAGAATACGCTGCCATCAATAAACAAACGGAGCAGTTGAATTATAAAAACATAGGCCTTATGTTAGGTGTTGATGATTGGGAGTATCCATTATTTAGCAACTGTTTTAGCAAAGAGATTAATCCGGTTTATATAAACGTTGATAATTACAGCAAAATTGAACCTATCGATAATAGTAACCTGGATTGTATCATTTCCACCACTACCAACCTGCCTTATATTGATTATAAAGGCAAGCGTTTTATAAATAAAACCAGTAGCAACCAGATTATCTATTTATATGAATAATAGCTTGTTAAGTTCATTATAACTTCCCATTTTAAACCTCAATCAAATTGCAAATCGGTTATTTTGTATATGTGTAACTCTTAAATTACAAAAAAGCCGACTATAATTATTAAAAACCGCTTTAAATCAGCATTTAACAGTAAAATATTTTTTTTGTAATTGAATTATATCCGTACCTTTGCAGTCCCAATTAACAAATTGGGAAAAGGAGAAAATTTATTTAATGGCAAAAAAACAAGAAGCAGAAAAAGAATTAAAAGCTAAGGAAGCTGAACTGGACACAGTTACAGCATCTTTGGAAAAAGAAACTATTGAATCAGAAGCTGATTCAATCTCTATCGAAGAGATCAAATCAAAAATCGCAACACCAAACCAGGATTTTGACTGGGATGCTGATGAGAAAAAATTTGGCAATTACAGCGACAGTGACCGTGAGAAAATGGAAAAATTGTATGACGGAACCTTCAGTTCAATTACTAAAGGTGAAATCATAACCGGTACCGTTGTAAATGTTAACAACAAAGATGTAGTATTAAACATTGGCTTTAAATCTGATGGTTTAGTATCTGTATCTGAATTCCGTGATACACCTGATCTGAAAATCGGTGACACTGTTGAAGTTTTTGTTGAATCACAGGAAGATGCTAACGGTCAGTTAGTACTTTCACGTAAACGTGCAAAAACTCAAAAATCATGGGAACGCATTAATTCTGCATTAGACAATGATGAAATCATCACTGGTTTTGTTAAGAGCAGAACTAAAGGTGGTTTGATTGTAGATATAATGGGCGTTGAAGCCTTTTTACCTGGTTCACAAATCGACATTAAACCTATCAGGGATTATGACGTTTATGTGGGCAAAACAATGGAATTCAAAGTTGTTAAAATCAACCACGAGTTTAAAAACGTAGTGGTATCGCACAAAGTGCTGATTGAAGACGATTTAGAAAACCAAAAAACTGAAATTGTTGCCCGTCTGGAAAAAGGACAGGTATTGGAAGGTACCGTTAAAAACATTACCGACTTTGGTGTATTTATTGACCTTGGTGGTGTTGACGGCTTACTACACATTACAGACATTTCATGGGGCCGTATTGAGCATCCGCGCGAAGTATTATCATTGGATCAAAAAATCAACGTTGTTGTGCTTGATTTTGATGACGAGAAAAAACGTATCGCTCTGGGCTTAAAACAACTTACTCCACACCCTTGGCAGTCGCTTAGCGAAGAAATCCAGATTGGATCAAAAGTTAAAGGCAAAATTGTTACCGTTGCTGATTATGGCGCATTCCTTGAAATCATCCCTGGTGTTGAAGGCTTGATCCACGTATCAGAAATGTCATGGTCTCAAAACTTACGTAACCCTCAGGAATTCCTGAAAGTTGGTGACGAAGTTGAAGCTCAGGTATTAACACTTGATCGCGACGAGCGCAAAATGTCATTAGGTATTAAACAATTAACGCCAGATCCATGGCAAAATGCTGCCGAGCGTTACGCTGTAGGCACTCAGCATATTGCTACCGTTAAAAACATGACCAACTTTGGTGTGTTTGTTGAATTGGAAGACGGCATTGACGGTTTAATCCACATCTCTGATCTTTCATGGTCTAAAAAAGTAAATCACCCTAACGAATTCACTAAAGTTGGTGAAAAATTAGACGTGGTTGTTTTAGAACTTGATGTTGAGAACCGCAAATTAAGCTTAGGCCACAAACAACTGGAAGAAAACCCTTGGGATACTTTTGAAACCATCTTCACTATTGACTCAATACATGAAGGTACCGTATTAAAAGTAACTGATAAAGGTGCAATTGTTGCTTTACCTTACGGTGTTGAAGGCTTTGCGCCTACCAAACACCTGGTTAAAGAAGATGGCAAGAGCTTAAAAGCTGAAGAAGCTGCTGAGTTCAAAATCATTGAATTTAACAAGGAAAACAAACGTATTGTTATTTCACACTCACGCATTTGGGAAGAAGCCCGTGCTGAGCAACGTGTTCAGGAATTTGAAACCCGTAAAAAGGAAGCAAAATCTGCAAGCAACGCTGTTAAAAAAGTGAAAGAATCAGTTGAAAAATCAACTTTAGGCGACCTGAGCGTTTTAGCACAGCTAAAAGAGCAAATGGAAGGCGCTGAAAGTAAAGCCCGTAAAGCTTCAACAACTAAGAAAACAACTTCTGAAGAAGAAGCTGCAGAATAAGTTTAAATAAATTCAATCCTTATAAGCCCTCTTGATTAGTCAAGAGGGCTTTTTTGTTTTTATTGCCTATATTTAAAATATGAGGAAAGCATTGACAAAATTCAATACATCGCGAAACTATGCACGCGCTATTATCTTTTGCTTACTGTTTATTATTCTCATGTTCGGCGCGAATTTCAATCGACTTTCTATACCTTATCCTGTTTTTATATTCCTTCAGATTGTTTGTGCGACGATCGGTGTATTAAGTTACGCAGCTTATATTTATTGGAAAACCCGCAATTGGAAAAAGGACGTCTACAATATTCTTTATAATCTCATAGCGTTCTTTCTTTTGGGTTTGTTGGTGTTCATCATAGTTGGGTTTTCTGTGTTGGTTATATCAAATAAAAATTAATTTCATGCCCGGCGAAACTAACCTTACCGAACTACTTAAAACCATGTGCCCCACCCTAAACGAAGGCGAATACGTTTTTTGTACAATACCCGCATCACAGACAATTGACCCGGCAGTTATTATCGGCTCTTTTAAAGAAAAAGAAGGATTAACTATTATTTTGAGCAACGCTGAAGCTGATAAGCTAAATCTAACATACACTTATATTGCCGCATGGATCACATTAACCGTTCATTCATCGCTGGAAGCCGTTGGACTTACTGCCGCATTCTCAGCAGCCCTTGCAAAAGAATCAATAAGCTGCAATGTGATTGCCGGTTATTATCATGATCATATTTTTGTGGCTAAAGCCGATGCAGAAAAAGCGATGAATACATTAAAAACACTTGCAACAGTATAGTGCAAGCTCCATCATTATTTCGGTTACAAAGCTTTCCTGGCTCCTGCACTAAAAACTCTACTCTCACATTTAACAAATCTCCAAAAATTATTACCTTTGCCCAAATCCACCCATACGATGCAAAATCTAACACTGCTCGACGGACAGAAATTTCAGATCACTTTACAACGTTTATGTCGCCAGTTAATAGAAAATCATAATGATTTTTCTGAATCGGTACTTATTGGTATCCAACCGCGCGGCATTTATTTAGCCAAACGCATAGCCGAAGAACTACGCTTAATATTACCCAGCAAAACTATTCAGCAAGGCGACCTGGACATTACCTTTTACCGTGATGACTTCCGCCGCCGCGAATCGCAACTGGTGCCCAATCAAACAAAAATTGATTTTATTATCGAAGGCAAAAAAGTGATCATGATGGATGATGTACTTTGGACAGGCCGCACCATCCGCGCAGCAATGGATGCTTTACAAGCGTTTGGCAGACCAGAGCGGATAGAACTGCTTGCCCTGGTCGACAGACGTTATTCAAGGCATATCCCCGTTGAGGCTGATTACGTGGGGATTGAAGTGGATTCCATTGCATCGCAAAAAGTGGTAGTAAGCTGGAAAGAAACTGATGGAGAAGATAGGATAACGTTGTTATCTGATGTGAAGTAAACAAAATAACCTACGCGTCATTGCGAGGTACAAAGCAATCCCCGATTTGCAGAGCGGCTCTGTATAATTTAGAGATTGCTTCGTACCTCGCAATGACGCGCGAAGAACATAGAATATCCGAAATAACATACCATGGCAGGACTGAGCACACGACATCTTTTAGGAATTAAGGACTTAAACCCGGCAGATATTCAATTGATATTTGAAACTGCTGATAATTTTAAAACGGTATTAAACCGTCCGATAAAAAAAGTCCCTTCGCTGCGTGATGTTACCATTGCTAATATATTTTTTGAAAACTCCACCCGAACACGCTTATCATTCGAACTGGCAGAAAAGCGCCTGTCGGCAGATGTGGTAAACTTTGCGGCATCATCCTCGTCTGTAAGCAAAGGCGAAACGCTGATTGATACGGTAAATAATATTTTAGCCATGAAAGTGGATATGGTGGTGATGCGCCATCCCTATGCCGGTGCAGGTATCTTCCTATCCAAACATGTTAAAGCGCAGATTGTGAATGCCGGCGACGGTGCTCATGAACATCCTACGCAAGCGCTGCTCGATGCCTTTTCTATCCGCGAAAAACTGGGTGATGTGGCAGGCAAAAAGGTGGTAATTGTTGGCGATATTTTGCACTCGCGGGTGGCGCTATCCAATATCCTGTGTCTTAAACAACTGGGAGCCGAAGTGATGGTTTGCGGACCAACTACGCTTATCCCCAAGTATATTGGCTCATTGGGTGTGCGGGTTGAACATAACCTGGTAAAGGCGCTTAACTGGTGCGATGTTGCCAACATGCTGCGCATACAATTAGAGCGCCAGGATATTAAATATTTCCCTTCGCTTCGCGAATACACCATGCTATATGGCTTAAATAAAGAAATACTGGACTCGCTGGATAAAGAGATCATTGTTATGCACCCGGGGCCGATAAACCGCGGCGTGGAAATTACCAGTGATGTTGCCGACAGCAAGCAATCTATTATATTAGATCAGGTTGAAAACGGGGTAGCCATTCGTATGGCGGTACTGTTTCTGCTGGCCGGACAAACTCCATGACCACCCGCTACAAAAAATTCTTAATGTGGTTTATCCGCTTTGGCAAAATTAAAGCACGGATAATCCACTTTTTGTTTTTACTTACTCTTTGTTCTCTTGTCTTTGTCCTGCTCGATTTTATTTTAAGTAAAATAACAGGAACTCCATTCCACACTGAATGGGAACACAATCTTTCCTTCAGCTTTTTCTTTTTGGTTTGCGCGCCCTTTGTATCCTGGCGATTTTATGATGTTGCATTAATGCAATTAAAAGAATACCGCATGCTCGAAAAAAAGGGCTTAACCCGGGCCGACCTTTCGCGCATAGCTTTTGTACGAACCTGGGAGCATAAGCGGAGAAAAGGCATTGCCACCTATTGTTTTTTTGAAGGCGGTTTGGTTTTAGGCATGCTTTTGTTATTTCCGGTGTCATTATTACTGTTTCTTTCTTTAAAACAATACGATAAAACATACGACACTTTTGCCGCTATAGGCATTTTTGTGGCTAAAAACATATTGCTCAGTTTTGCAATAGGTTTAGTTATATTTCGTTTAAGATGGTCATATAACCAGCGCAGGTTTATGCGTTTAACCAATCCCGTAATATAAGTTAATTTTATAGGATCGCTTTTTACCATGAGGATAGCATTTATCATTTTCTTAGTTTCTATAATGGCAACAGCGGCTTCGGCCCAAAGTCGTCAGCAGCAAAAAGTTGATTCTGTATTTGAGCAGGTTAAAAAATATTTCAATCAAAAAAATTCAGATGCTATTTACAATATGGCCGGCGCCGATTTTCAAAAAGAACTAACTATTGATGCCTTTGCACAGGTTACTCAAAAACAGCTTTTCCCGTTTGGTAAAATCAATCAGTCGTCGTTAATCAGCTTTGTAAACAATAGCGTTGCTACCTATAAGTTGAAGCTCGATTCCATAACCCTACAGCTAATGGTGAGTTTGGACAGCCGGAATAAGCTGCAGCTTTTTTTGTTTCAGGAATATGAGGAGCCCGTGGGCGACAAAACAGCGCTGGTACAAACGTCCAATCCACTCAGATCCTCAATGGATAAGAAAGTGGATAGTGTGGCCCGTATTTATATTCAAAAATCAACTACCGTTGGGTTATTGATCGGCATCATCAAAAACGGAACAACAACCGTCTACTCCTATGGCGAAACCGTACGCAGAGGCAAAAAAATGCCTAATGCCGATAATTTTTTTGAAATAGGCTCCATCACCAAAACCTTTACCGCCACGCTGCTGGCGTATTATGTAAACCAGGGTAAAGTAAAATTGAATGATCCTGTAACTAAATTTCTGCCAGATTCTGTTGCCGCCAATCCCGAATTGAAGGGCATTACGCTATTGCAATTAAGCAATCATACCTCCGGCTTGTCACGCCTGCCTGATAATCTGATTGACCATGCTACCGATGCGCTTAACCCCTATAAGGATTATACTAAACCTTTACTGTATGCTTATCTTAAAACGTGCAAACTGAACAGCAAACCCGGCGAGCAGTATGCTTACTCCAATTTAGCGGTGGGCCTGCTTGGAAGCATACTGGAAACTGTAAACGGTTTACCTTACTATCAAATGGTGCATGATATTATTACCCAGCCATTAAATATGCAAAGCACTAGTCAGTTTTTAACGCCGCTGCTTATGCCCCGCTTTGTGGCCGAATATAATGCAGGCGGGCAGGCTACCGAGGCCTGGGATTATGATGTATTAGCGCCTTGCGGTGCCTTACGATCAACATTAAATGATATGCTGATTTATGCAAACGCCAATATGCACCCCGGTACGGACGAACTTTCAAAAGCAATGGCCTTAACCCATAAAATAACTTTTAATAAAGACGTTAAGATTGGCCTGGCCTGGCACATTATTACCGTGAACGGGGAAGATTACATTTTTCATAACGGCGGCACAAACGGTAGCAGCAGTTTTTTGGCATTTAATACCGAAAAAAATACCGGTCTTGTTATTCTTTCCAACGCAGCCGAAAGTACCGATGCGCTTGGCTCTGGAATTTTAAAAGAAATTCAATAATTGCAAATTGGATGGGTTGAATAGGTCGACCAAATTGAAAAGTTAAATCAGCACTCTCAAAACCTATCAACTTCACTCAAATGGTCAACCTTTCAACCCAAAAACATTAAGCCGGGAGTACGCCTTCGGCAATTTCTTCTATGGCCTTTTTTTAAATGACCACTTAGCTTGGTTTACTATATAAAGATTATAAAGTTTAATCCCTATATAATTACAGTAAACAATTGAGATAGTTTTAGGAAAGTTAAAAAAGACGAGAACGGTACTCCTACTTTTCTTCAAGCGCGTAAGCTGTCACCCTGAGGTGCTCGAAGGGTTAGCGCAGAGGCCTTTGCCCGCATGCTTCGAGAGCCTCAGCAAGACACCCGTTTTGTTATTTCATATTGTATCTAACTCAACTATCTATATGCGTCAGCGCATAATTGATAAAGTTACTGGTCAATCCAAAATCCTCGGTGCCTTTTCTGCGGATAAAAAAGAAATCACGGGTAATTTTCAGGCCTTCTATGGGTACTTCCACCAAATCGCCTTCAGCAAGTTGCCTAACGATAGATGGTCGCGGCATAAAGCCTAGGCATTGATCGGCCAATAAAAAATTCTTGAGCGCTTCGGTGCCGCCGAGGCGTATTTTAACCGAAAGATCAGCCGGCTTAATATGTAGGGCCGATAGTGACTTCAAAAGTGCATTTAAAGTACCCGATCCTCTCTCGCGTAAAGCCAAGGGTGTTTTAACAAACTGTTTAAGCGTTAATGATTTCCCCGCCAGCGGACTTTTTGCCGAACAAACCGGGATCACCTCATCGCTCATAAATGGCCGGTACGAAACTGTTGTAAGTTTATTATCAACCTCAATAATGCCGATATCTACCTCGTGATTAAGCAGGGCATTTAAAATATATTCCGAATTGCGATTAACCAGCTGCACATCCACATTGGCATATTCCTGCTGAAAACCAGATAATATAGAAGGTAAAATGTATAGCGCAATAGTAGTACTGGCACCCAACCGCAAATGCCCGGTAGCTTGCGAAAGGCTGCTTAAAACGGACAGATCATATTCAACTTTCCGCTCGATTTCCGTGGCTTGTAATAAATACTCGTTTAGCTTTTTGCCTGCCTCGGTGAGCAGAATACTATTACCCTTGCGCTCAAACAAAGGCACTTTATACTGATCTTCCAGCGCCTTAATATGCTTACTGATGGCCGGCTGTGTAACAAACAATATCTGCGCCGCCTTTGAGAAACTCAAATTGGCCGCCACTTCCATAAAAACACGATGCGCAAAGGAGATCATAGATAGTATTGTATGCCCAAAGATAGAAAAACACTATAAAAGAAAGTTATAATGAGATTTAGAATTTAGTTTTTCACCTTTTTAAAGCCATCGTAAATTTCAATTAAAAAAATAGGGATAATCTTCCGACCATCCCCATCCATTATTTTATTGTATCTTGAAGATCAAGTCAACTCAATCAACTCAATCCAACTCAATCAACTTAATCTCAATTAACCAACTCCGCCCCAATCAAATGCTTTGCAGCCAGATACTCGGCAATTTGCACGGCATTGGTAGCAGCACCTTTACGCAGGTTGTCTGATACTATCCAGCAGTTTAAAGTGTTTGGCTGGCTCTCATCCCTGCGGATACGGCCTACAAATACCTCGTCTTTGTCATGCGCATCAAGTGGCATTGGGTATTTTAAGTTAGCGGTATCATCAACCACTACAATACCCGGTGCTTTTGATAAAAGTTCTTTTACTTCGGCTACATCAAAATCATTCAAAAACTCAATGTTAACTGATTCTGAGTGACCACCCATTACCGGGATACGTACCGTAGTTGCCGTAACTTTAATACTGTCATCGCCCATAATTTTGTTGGTTTCTTTCACCATTTTCATTTCTTCCTTGGTGTAACCATTTTCGGTGAATACGTCAATCTGAGGAATCACATTCAAGTCTATAGGATAAGGATAAACCTTAGGACCATCAATACCTTTACGTTCGTTAAACAGTTGTTCAACAGCTTTAACGCCTGTACCGGTTACTGATTGGTAGGTTGATACTACTACCCTTTTAATTTTATATTTATCGTGTAGCGGCTTTAAAGTCACTACCATTTGTATAGTTGAGCAATTTGGGTTAGCGATGATCTTGTCATCAGCAGTTAACACATGAGCATTCACTTCGGGCACCACCAGTTTTTTGGTAGGGTCCATGCGCCATGCTGATGAGTTATCAATAACAGTTGTGCCGGCTGCTGCAAAAAGCGGCGCCTGGGCCAATGAAGTGCTGCCGCCTGCCGAAAATATAGCAACATCGGGCTTCTGCTTTATCGCATCCTCAACAGAAACTACCTTATATTGCTTACCCTTAAAAGTGATTTCTTTACCTACACTTTTTTCTGAAGCTACCGGAATTAATTCTGTAACGGGGAAGTTGCGTTCTGCGAGAACCTGCAACATTTTAGTGCCCACCAATCCTGTGGCACCTACTACTGCGACTTTCATTGTTTTTTAAATTACTGTGTATAAAATTATTAATTTCCAAATATGCGATTTTTTTTTGAGCTTATAAACCACTTTATCCACCAAAATACTATGCTTTATTTCTGAAAAAAGTGACAATTTTTACATCAATTCAACCGCAAACCTAATCAACCAATCAACTATAAATTTCTACCTTTGCGCCAAAATATGGGCATTGCATGAGCGAGAAGATTTTAGTAATCGGTGCTAACGGACAAATAGGTACCGAGCTGGTTATCACCCTAAGAAACATACACGGAACTGATGCCGTAATTGCATCAGACATTAACACCCCGGCAGATGCCAGTCACCAAAACGGCCCCTTTGAAATTGCCAATGTGCTCGACAAGGACAATCTGCATAACTTATTCAACAAACATCGCCCTACACAGGTTTACCTGCTGGCTGCCATACTATCGGCCATAGGCGAGCAAAAACCCAAAATGGCCTGGGATTTAAACATGACCGGCCTACTACATGTGCTTGATTTTGCGGTTGAATTTAAGGTAGCCAAAGTTTTTTGGCCAAGCTCTATTGCGGTTTTCGGGCCACATTCGCCACAACAACAAACACCGCAGTATTGTGTAATGGATCCTAACACCGTTTATGGTTTCAGCAAGCTGGCGGGTGAGCGCTGGTGCGAATATTACCATGCCAAATATGGGTTAGATGTCAGAAGCCTTCGTTATCCGGGCTTAATAGGTTGGAAAGCCAATCCCGGAGGCGGCACTACTGATTATGCCGTTCATATATTTCATGAGGCCTTAAAAACAGGCAAGTATGAGAGCTTTCTTTCTGCCGATACTGCCTTACCGATGATGTATATGGATGATGCCATAAGAGCAACCATTAGTCTGATGGATGCGCCTGCAGATGCATTGACTATCCGTTCGTCGTACAATCTGGCCGGTATCAGCTTTACGCCCACTCAGTTGGCTAATGAGATTAAAAAACATATTCCCGACTTTGAGATCACTTACGGCGCTAATGACCCGCGGCAGGCTATTGCTGACAGCTGGCCAAAATCAATTGATGATAGCTATGCCCAAAAAGACTGGGGATGGAATATTGAATATAATTTGTCAAAAATGACAGCCGATATGCTGGAAAACCTAAAGAATATCGACTAAGCGATTACGTAACGATGGGTTTAAAACCCATCGTTATAAAAGCAATTTCTCCAAAGTTTTAAGTAAGATATTATATCTTTGTCGATTATTTAATATACTTAATAACAACAAGTATTATATTTATCACCGCTGCTAAAATTGGGCAGCGGGGTAAAAAATTCAATGGTTATTGCCATGAACAATGAACCATCAACAATGAACTAATTAAAATGGGAAGAGCATTTGAATTCCGTAAAGAAAGAAAACTGAAACGCTGGTCGAAAATGGCCGTACAGTTTACGCGTTTGGGTAAAGAAATTGTAATGGCCGTAAAAGCCGGCGGTGGTGATGTTAACACCAACTCGCGCCTGCGCACTGCCGTGCAAAATGCCAAGGCAGTAAACATGCCTAAAGACCGCGTGGAAGCTGCTATAAAAAGAGCAACCAGTCGTGATGAAAAAGATTACGAAGAAATAGTTTACGAGGGTTATGCCCCTTACGGAGTAGCTATATTGGTTGAAACTGCTACCGATAACATTAACCGTACCGTAGCTAACGTACGTAGCTATTTTACCAAATATAACGGCTCATTAGGCAAAACAGGATCACTGGATTTTATTTTCAGCCGTAAATCTGTTTTTACTTTTGAACCAGGCGATCGCGACCTGGAAGAACTGGAATTTGAATTGATTGATGCAGGTTTAGAGGATTTATTTGTTGAGGCCGATGAAAACGGCAATGATATTGCTGTAGTACATGCAGCTTTTGAAGATTTCGGAAAAATGCAAAAGACTTTGGAAGAAATTGGTATCGAAGCAAAATCAGCCAAATTAGAGCGTGTTGCACAATCATTCCACGAAGTTACTGAAGAGCAGGTTACCGATATTATGAAACTGATTGATCGCCTGGAAGAAGATGACGACGTGCAGGCGGTATATCACAATATGCAAGAGTAGTTTTTAATTTGAAGATTTGAAAATGCGCTAATTTGAAAATTTTTCACATTTTCAAATCTTCAAATCAATTAATTTTCAAATTAAACCATGCCACTTTTCACCTCACGTAAGCAAGAGAAAAAAGTAAAGGTAACCTTTGCTAACGGTTTGCTTTTTGTTGAAAAACCAGATGGCAAGCAACAGGCTTTTCCGCTGGAATGGTTTCCGCAATTACTGAATGCCAGCGACGAAGAACGCGAAGACTGGGATCAAACTGACAAAGGGATTCGTTTTAATAAGTTGGGCCTTGATGTTTCTTTGTAAACTCTTAGCCGATCTTAAACCCAACATCTGCTAAAAATGGAATTCGAAGAGTTTTTTAAGAAGAAAAAAATTGACCTGCCTGTTTTAGAAAAAGCGGAGCCGGCATTATTTTCTGAATTTAAAACTCATTATGGTCAGATGGGCGAAAAAAGCTTCGATCATACCAAAAAATACTGGTTTAATAAATTGAGGCGCCAATTTCCTTTGGCGCCCGAAATTAAAACAGAGAAGCCGCATATTGCCAACCCTATAGCTGAGCAAACAGTAACCGAAAGCCTAATAGAAACAGTATTGCCGCCACCATCACCTAAAGTAGGTTTTACACCACGATTTAAAGCAGGCGCCACAGCAAAGCCAGCAGAAGTTATCGATAATAAAAACGAACCAGGTTTATCCGACAGTAATGCAGAAAGCGCGATAAACGAACAGCAATCACCTGCGCCATCGCCAAAAGTTGGCTTTACACCACGGTTTAAAGCTGGAGTTACGGCAAAACCAGCTGAGGTTATGGATGATAAAAAAGAAGAAAATCTTCCTAACGCAGATCAACAATCACCTGAAACAGCAGCCCTCACTCCATCGCCAAAAGTTGGTTTTACGCCACGGTTTAAAGCAGGCGTTACGGCTAAACCAGCCGAAGTTAAAGAAGATAAAAAAGAAGAGAACCTACCTATTGCGGATCAGCAAGCGCCTGAAGCATCGCCCCCTATCTCATCACCAAAAGTAGGTTTTACGCCAAGGTTTAAAGCAGGAATTACCAAACCAGCTGAGGTTCAGGACGACAAAAAAGCAGCAGCTTTGCCACCAGCTGAAGAACCATCAAAAGAAACTCCATCCGAAGAAAGCACTGAAAACAAGCCCACCGCCTACGAACCCCGCTTCAAAATGAAGCCGAAAACGGACGAGGAATAAAAAACGCGAGTATTATCTACCCCCATGTCATTTCGAACGAGGGTACCGAGGAGAAAACTTTTACGATATAAAAGCAAACTATACAGAGCGGACTTTGCAACACGTTAACGCCTGGCGCAAAAGATTTCTCCTCGTACCTCGTTCGAAATGACAACGAGTTTTTGTTTTTATTCTCCTGCATCTTTTTACATTCCCTTACCTCAAAATCGTCAAACTACCCGAAAGCAAGCTGCAGTTTTATTATCCCGCCCATGTCATTTCGAGTTTTAAAATCCGGAGGACATTGAAGGTGAAATGACAATGATACGCCGTAGGCGCAAAATATCGGTAGAAATATTTTTATAGCCGAATTTAGCGTGCTGTAGGTACGCCACCTTGCCGCCGAATAGGTTTCGTACCTACAGCACGAAATAAATATTGTTTTTTTCTCTACCGATATTTGACTCCGATGGAGTCTTTCTTTTGATCTAATTGTATCTGTCATGGGTAGCATAGCGAGAAAACTTTTGCGATATAAAAGCAAACTATACAGAGTGGACTTTGCAGCACGTTAACGCCTGGCGCAAAAGATTTCTCCTCGTACCTCGTTCGAAATGACAACAGCTTTATTTTCTCTCAGGTCGCTGGATCCCCCTACCTCAAAATTGTCAAACTACCCGAAAGCAAGCTACAATTTGAATTAAGGTTGAGAATATAGTAATAAACCCCGGCAGGCAAATTATTACCATTCATCTTACCATCAAATGGAGTACTATAATTTCTTGATTCAAATACTTTTTGCCCATAACGATTAAACACCTGCACCAGCACGTTGGGATAATTTTCGGTTCCTTTTATGTCCCAATAATCATTTATACCATCATTATTGGGTGTAAAGGCGTTAGGAATTACAATATCTGATGCGCTAACAGTTACCATTACCTCTGTCCTTGAACTTTCGCAACTGCCCAAATATTGCGTAACAAAATAGCTTCGTGCACCGGAAACGGATACTTTAAATATGCCATTGCGTGAATCCTGCAAAACATCACTGGTAGTACCATTGTCATATAAGCGATAACCATAGCCTGCCTGCGGATTTGCAACTGGTATCACAACGTCGCCCACACTGCAAATCTGTACGTTATTCACAACTGGCAAGGGAACAGGCTCTGTAGTATTTCCTATCGCATAATCTTGTGTAGCCATACCACAAGCCGTTGCGTCTTTTACCTGCAAGGTATAAATACCGGGAGTTACGTCTGTTAAATTTAAATTGGTGGTGATGCTTCGACCTGCTGCATTTGTCCAGTTATAGGTATAAGGCGGGATGCCGCCATTGATCAAAACGTTGGTAATACTACCTGTACCCTGTGCACATTGATCATCATTTACCTGTGCCGATCCTGATACAACCTGTAGCTGCGGTATCTCGTTTATGGTATAGCTGTTGTAATAGCTCTGACATTGGTTAATATCCGTTACATACAACTGATACGTTCCGGCAGGCTGATTACTTAAAACATTGCTATTACCAACTGTTGCCCCTGAGGTTGTTAACCATAAGTATGCTGTGGGCCATGCTATACTAGGATTAAAGTTTACCGTTATACTTCCATTATTGTTATTGCAATACGCATCGGTACTGGTATAGCCTGATGGATAATTCTTAAATGCTGGTATATTGCCAATGGTATAAACAGCACTCTGTTTTGAGCAGGTTGAATTTGATGCAACAAGGTAATAATTATCCGATGGCGCGCCTAAAAGATCTATTGTATTCCCCGCCACCTGGTTATTTGCATCAAACCATTGATATTGTGTTGCGCCGGTAACCACTATCCCTTTTATGGTACCATTACTGTTGGTGCATGATGCTGACGATGTAGTCACCGCCGATTCATCCATCGTTATTACATTTTTCTCTCCGATGGTAAACAAACCACTCCTAACCGGAGGACAGTTAAAATTGTAGTTGACCTGCAAATAATATTGCCCGGCAGGGGCGTTAAGCAAATCGGCATTACCAAATGAGAAACTGGTGCCATTGGCATTGTACCATGTGTAATTAGCGCCTGTTGCATTAGTCAATATCAAACCAGTTATTGAGCCATTGGGCAAGTTACAGGTGGCATCATTAATAACAGACCAGCTTGCATCAATTACAGGTGTAGCAACTGCCGGGAGTACCTGGAAGGTATTTGAGGCGCTGCAACCATTGCTGTCGGTTATATCTAAATAATAATTGCCTGCAGGCAGATTCATTACCTGATTAGTTGTTGAAATTAAAAGCCCGTTAGCGTCGTGCCAGTTATAATTAGTTACTGTAATACCCGGGCCGGTACCGGGATATGCAATAAAATATCCAGTAGGCTGAGAGCAGTTTAATTGAAATGTTGACGAATAAACGTGCGGCGTGAGGTCAATCACCGTAAAACTATTGGAAACTGAGGGGCAAGTGCCATTTTCGCTGATCTGCAGATTATAAGTACCGGGTTGCAAATTGTTAATGGATTGTCCGTTACCCACAACATTACCATGATTATCAGTCCACACTAACTGAAACTGCCCAAGCCGGGGCTCATTTAGTGTTATTGATCCTCCGTGATGACAATCATAATTCACAATGGTTACCTCACTTTGTGAAAGTGCATCGATCTGAAAACCTACTGTATTATTATTTACGGTTGATGATGCCAATACATTTTGAATGGTAGGGCCATTATACTGCCATTTACCGCTGCTGTTAGCTGTTACCGTAGCAAACCATTGATTTGGATTACAGCTATTACATTTAGTAGCCGTATTATATAATTGTACCGTTGCACCGGCAGGCGCATCACCCAATACCGAAGTATTGGTAAGCGTTGTAATCCTGATGAAATTTTTACCGCTCGTTTGATCATTAAGCTGAACTGCAGCGTTGCAGTAAAACACGTTTTGCACCACATTAGTAGTACAATTATTAAGGGCGAGTATTGGATTTTGATAATTGGTGAATACGTTCTGTTCTGCCGGAGTTACACCGCCTATAGTTGCGTTAACATTGGTATTTTCGTCAATAGCCTGTGCTCCTGATCCGAGCGGAAAAGTTTGTGTCTTATCTGTTCCAAAGAAATTACCTTTTACTACAATGGTTGATGAATTAGCCGCAGCAACACCAACTTCCGTTGCAGTAAAAACATTGGCAATAACATTGATGGTTGAAGTAGCATCATTCACCAGTATGCATGAATTATTGGCCGCGCTGATTGATTTGGTACCGGTATAATCCGTATTAAAATAATTGTTCTGGATAGTTGCAGATTTAGCTGCGCCATTGCCTGTCCCTCCGCCAAAGTTTATCCCGCTGGTGCCTCCGCCCAAAATAACATTGCCATCCTGTTGAACAGTCCCTCCTATCAACAAATTGTTATAATCCTGCGCCGAGTAAAAAACGGATAGATTGTTAAAAGGAGTTAATCCATCCGGCTCAACACCAATAAAATTGCTTTGTATAACCGCATTCTTAAAATATCCTAAAAAGGCAAAGGCATTACCGCAAATTACATTTCCCTTTCCCAGCGCGCCCACTATCAAATTACAGTTAGCATTGGTAACAACTGCATTGCCCAGGCCGGCTATGTTTGGCGAAAAACCCTTTATGTACAAGCCATAAAATGCAACCAGATCATTAGCCCCCACCGAGGCCGATACATTAAATGCGTTTAAATTAACGGCGGGCGTGGCAGGTGTAATAATAATTTTAGCATTACTTACACCCAAAAATGCGCCGGGCTGGGTGGTACCATCAATAATTACATTGGCGGTAACATCGGGTAGCTGGCTTTGCAGTGTAATGGTTATAGCGGCCTGTCCGGTACCGGGTAAATTAAAAGTGATGATATCTATTAAGGTAGTTCCGTTTGCGGCTGCGTCGAGCAGAGCCTGGCGTAAAGTTCCGGGGCCTGAGTCGGCATTGCTCGTTACCGTAAAAGTAGCGGCAAAAGCTGCATTACCAATAAAAGTGAAAAGCAATAAAAAAAACAGCCTATAAAAGCGCATATCAACTCAAACTCACCGCAAAAATAACATCCTTCTGCAAAGCAATAATAAATGCTTAAATATTAGGCCATTTTTATTAAATATTGAATAAATTATTTCCTGTGCGAAAATAACCAGGGGATAAGCAATGGCTCGGCAAAAGCATCATTCCAGCTATTGTGGTCGTCATTGGGATAAAGGGTATATTTCGGACTACCCCCCGCCTCTCTGATTGCCGCCACTATCGATTCCGAATGTTCATAAGGCACAACACTATCCTTTTGCCCGTGAAATATCCACAACGGTACTTTTTTAGCATATTTTTTGGCGTTCAGTGTATTATCACCTCCACAGATAGAGAATGCCGCGGCAAAAATACCTGGTTTTCTTCCTATCAGCTCAAGCGTACCCATTCCTCCCATTGATAAGCCTCCAACATAAAACTGGTGTTTGTTTACATAAGGTTTCTCGAGCAGTTCGTCAACAAAACCCAACAAAACTTGCATGGCTTTGGTTGGCGGTGCATTTGTTTGAAATAGAAATTTAACTTTTTGTGTTGCGGAGTCCTTTTCTACCTTAACATTCGACCAAAAAGACGACGCCGGGCATTGCGGATAAATAACAATTGCGGAATATTTTTCCCGTATAGTATCCTTCAAAAATAATTCGGTGCCATATTTAAGCTGGGCCTCATTATCATTGCCCCGTTCGCCGGCGCCGTGTAAAACCAAAATAACAGGATATTTTTTTGTGGGATCAAAATCAAGCGGAAATAAAATACGGTAATGCAACGTATCGCCTTTAAGGATATAGGAGCCGCGATCAAACGGCGATTTTTTTTGCGCCTTTAAAAACGATGGAGATATTAAACATATCAAAAGAACTAAAAATGGAAGTTTAAGCTTTATCATAAATCGGAATTAAAATTATTCTAAAAGCCAACCGGAATTACATCTTGTGGCATTGCTAAAAAGAATAAAATTAAAATTTAGTTTGATATTATTTACAGATAGATTTTTTCCGGGCTCAGTCAATGGATATAAAACAAACAGAGGCGCAAATTATTGCGCCTCTGCTATATATTTTACTCGGACAAAGCTTTTGTCTTTTTGCTGGCATTTACCGGCTGTGGTATTTTAACGTAATAACCTGTACCGTCATAAACCCTTTTGCGCGGATGCTCTTTGCAGGCATCACTACAGCAGCCATCCATTTTCTCGCCACACTCGTCACACTGGGTAAAATGCTCGTTGCACTCGGGATTGGCGCAGTTAATCATTTTAGGGGTAGTTTTACCGCAATTAAAACAGGTTGATATTACCACCGGGTTTACACTATTTACCTCGACAGATAAGCGGTTGTCAAAAACATAGCATTTACCATCAAAATCTTCGCCGCCGGCATCCTTACCATATTTAATAATACCGCCATGCAATTGGTATACATCGCTAAAGCCTTCATGTAGTAATAAAGCCGAGGCTTTCTCGCACTTAATGCCGCCGGTGCAATAGGTAATAATCTTTTTATCCTTGTATTGGGAAAGCTCGTTTATTTTTGACGGGAAATCTCTAAAGTTTTCAATATCAAGCGTAATGGCGTTTTTAAATTTGCCCAGGTTATGCTCATAATTTGACCGCACATCCAATATCACCACATCGTCGGCATCCTTCATTGCCAAAAATTCATTTGCTTCCAGGTGCTTACCGGTTTGCTTTTCTGGGTTGATGATATGAGGATCGCGCAGGCCCGAATGCACAATTTCTGATTTATACCGAACGTGCATTTTTACAAACGAAGGCACATCTACCTCATCAACCTTAAAGTCAATATTGGCGAAACGCGGATCGGCATGTAAGGCATCCATATAGGCTCTGCAAGCTTCGGGCGAGCCGGAAACAGTGCCATTTAAACCCTCATTAGCCACAATAATGCGACCGGCCAAATCCAAACTTTTACAGAATTTTAAATGATCGGCAGCAAATTGCTCCGCATCAGCTATTGTTGAATAACAATAGTATAGTAGTGTATTATATTTTGCCATAAAACCATTGATACTGCTGCAAACAGTGTTAAATGAGCTGCAAAAGTACAGATTTTTTTTAAATGCGAAATGCGAAATTTCGATTGCGGAATTGCCTGTCTGAATCAGAATTTACAGAATATCATGGATAAATTGGCAAATTTCAATTCAAACCGTCGGCAATTAAAACATTCCGAAATCGGCACTCCGACTTCCGAAATCAAAACAAATCCGAAATCAAATACCTAATTTTGCACTTTCTTAAAATTCATCATATGTACAACACACTAAAGCCAGTTTTACAACAGGAACTTGCCGAAATTGAAAATGCCGGTTTATATAAAAGGGAAAGAATTATCACTTCGCCGCAGGGCGCTGATATTGAGGTGCAGGGTGGCAAACAGGTAATTAATTTCTGTGCCAATAACTACCTGGGGCTTTCGGCGCATCCAAAAGTTGTCGCGGCAGCAAAAGAAGCAATGGATACGCATGGTTATGGCTTGTCATCTGTCCGCTTTATTTGCGGTACGCAGGATATACATAAAGAGTTAGAAAAAAAGATTGCCGAATTTTTAGGTACTGAAGATACCATTTTATATGCCGCTGCTTTTGATGCCAATGGCGGTGTTTTTGAGCCTTTATTTAACGAGCAGGACGCCATTATTTCTGATGAGCTGAACCACGCCTCCATTATTGATGGAGTACGTTTATGTAAAGCCCAGCGCCAGCGCTATAAGCATGATGATATGGCCGATCTGGAAGAAAAACTAAAAGCAACTGCCGATTGCCGTCACCGTATAATTGTTACCGATGGTGCTTTCAGTATGGATGGCACTATTGCCCAGTTAGACAAAATTTGTGCCCTGGCCGAGCAGTACAATGCTTTGGTAATGATTGATGAAAGCCACTGTTCGGGCTTTATGGGTAAAACCGGTCGCGGTACACATGAATATCATAACGTGATGGGCAAAATTGATATCATCACCGGTACCTTAGGTAAAGCATTGGGTGGTGCGTCGGGTGGATTTACATCGGGCCGTAAAGAAATTATTGACATGCTGCGCCAACGCTCACGTCCGTACTTGTTTTCAAATACGCTTGCACCGTCAATAACCGGAGCATCAATAGCGGTACTAAATATGCTGAGCGAAACTACCGACTTGCGCGATAAATTGGAAAACAACACCCAATATTTCCGCAAAAAAATGACAGAAGCCGGCTTCGACATTAAACCTGGTGTGCATCCAATTGTACCGGTAATGTTGTACGATGCCAAACTGGCTCAGGAGTTTGCAGCGAAGATGCTGGATGAAGGTATTTATGTAATTGGTTTTTATTACCCTGTAGTTCCGCAAGGCAAAGCACGCATCAGGGTACAAATCTCTGCCGCCCATAATACCGAACATTTGGATAAAGCCATTGCAGCCTTTACTAAGGTTGGAAAAGAGTTGGGGGTATTAAAATAATACGTATAGATTTTTTATATTTGTACGTATAATTTGATTGTTATGGCAATAGCAAAGTTAACATTGAGTGTCAATGCGGATACAATTGAGAGAGCGAAAGAGTACGCCCGTCGTAATCATACAAGCTTATCAAAAGTAGTCCAAAATTTATTGGATGATATTGCTAAGGACGAAGTTAAAAACGATCCGTTGCTTGAAAAACTAAAAAACACAGAGATACCAGACTGGATTAAACAATTGACAATTACTGATAAGCCTACGCCAGATTTTGACCATAAGGCAGAATATAGAAAACATCTTGAAGAAAAATATGGCTTATGAAATCCATATTTATTGATTCGGATGTTTTGCTAGACATTTTATTAGATAGACGTCCATTTTATGATTGGGCAATGGGTGTATTTTTATTAGTTGATGAAAAGAAATTTCTGGGATACACTTCAGTACATTCACTTTTAAATATTCACTATCTGGCTAAAAAACGCACCGGTGAAAAATCTGCAAGATCTTCTATTAAATTATTGACCAGTAAACTAAAGATAATTACAGAAGATATATCAATAGTTGATAAAGCAATTGAGTCAGACTTTTCCGATTTCGAAGATGCTGTCCAATATTATGCAGCAATGAGTGTCAATGCCGATTTTATTGTCACCAGAAATATAAAAGACTATAAACAATCTACCATACCGGTTTTAACAGCCGAACAATTTTTAAGAACACTATAATGCAAGCTCAAATAGATCAATATACTGCCGAAATCAATGCTTTTTCACCTGCTAATGCAGATGAGCTAGAAACATTCCGCATCAAATTTTTAGGAACCAAAGGGATTATTAAAGATCTTTTTGAAGAATTTAAAACCGTTGGAGCTGAAGAAAAACGCACTTTCGGTAAAGTACTTAACCAGTTTAAACAACTGGCCGAAGCAAAATATAACGAGCTTAAAGAAAGTCTTAATTCCGAAATCGTAAATCCGAAATCCGAAATTGACCTTACTCTTCCCGGTGATGGCTTTGCTGTAGGTTCCCGTCATCCTTTGTCCCTAATCAGAACAGAGATCATCGATATTTTTAAAAGGCTAGGCTTTGTGGTTGCCGAAGGACCGGAGATTGAGGACGACTGGCATAATTTCTCTGCATTAAACTTCCCCGAAGAACATCCGGCAAGAGATATGCAGGATACTTTCTTCATCAAAAAAAATCACGGTACTGATGATATCGCATTGCGTACCCACACCTCATCAGTTCAAGTTAGGATGATGGAAAACGGCAAACCACCATTCCGCGCTATTATGCCGGGCAGGGTTTACCGCAACGAAGCCATTTCGGCCCGTGCACATTGCTTTTTTCACCAGGTTGAAGGTTTGTATATTGATGAAAACGTATCTTTCTCTGATCTGAAACAAACATTGTATCATTTTGTGCAGGAGCTTTACGGCGAAGGCACGCAGGTACGTTTCAGGCCATCATACTTCCCGTTTACCGAACCATCGGCCGAAATGGATATCTCCTGCACCATTTGTAAAGGAAGTGGCTGCAACATGTGTAAATATACCGGCTGGGTTGAAATTTTAGGCTGCGGTATGGTTGATCCTAATGTTTTAACAAATTGCGGTATTGATAATCAAAAATATACCGGCTTTGCCTTTGGTATGGGGATAGAAAGAATTGCTAACTTAAAATATGTTATACGTGATCTGCGTTTATTCTCTGAAAACGATGTGCGTTTTCTGAAGCAATTTCAGACAGAGATCATATGAAAAAAATAATTTTACTTTTAGCTATATTCCTAACTTTCTTTTCGTGCGGAAAAAGTGGTGATGCCATACCTGATGTTGCCGTAAATTTCAGCGCTGCGTTAACCAACCCGAGTATATCGGCACTTAACGTACCTGGTGGCGCTGTTTTAATAGCTGGTTATGGCGTTGCGGGCCTTATTCTTTACCGCGAAGCTGATGGCTCTTATGCAGCTTATGATCGTTGCAGTAGTTACTTGCCACAAAATCACTGTGCCGTAACGCTGGATCCCGGCAATTTCACCTGTACCGATCCTTGCAGCGGATCAAAATTTTCGCTTATTGATGGCACTCCGGTAAAAGCGCCGGCAACAACGGCACTACGGTCATACAATATTGTGGTAAGTAACTTTGAAGTTTACGTAACCAACTAAATGGCGCAATAAGTATCTGTTTTTAACATCGCTTGCAGGCTATAGTATAAATGTGAGTATTTTTGAGATATTTGTATCCTATTGATACATGGAAGCCGATAAAATAAAAGACAGTATTAAGCGCGCCGCGCAGGACCTTTTCCGCAAATTCGGTTATCACAAAACCAGCGTAAACGAAATTGCCAAAAAGGCCAAAATAGCTAAAGCCACCATTTATAAATATTTCGACAGCAAGGAAGATGTTTTACATTCCCTGTTGATGGATTATATAAAATTAAGTGTTGACGATCTGATACATAGCAACACGCCCGAGATGGACGAAGAGGCCCATTTAAACGTGTTGATTATGAAAACCTGCCGCCTTAGCTACACGGTTTGCAATGAGTTTATAGGCTGGGATTTTATCCGCGAATCGGCCAATTCACAGGCTTTCCTTAAAAATCTTTCTAACGAGCTTGAGGAAATGCTGGTAAGCGTTTTCTCACAATTAACCGATCTTCGCAGGCAGGAAAACTACCTGCAACGACTGCGATTTTTAATTAAATGCAGCAAAAGTATCGTATTTAGCTTCGCTTTTACCTCTGTAAGCGACTCGGACGTTCGTAAAAACTTTGTTTCATTTCAAAAAGAAATACTGCCGTATTTGGTGAAGGCGGCTATTACAATTTGATTTTTTATTCCTTAAATAACTGAGATAACCGAGTCCGATTTCTTCCATTATCACGCAGATAGTATTTAACTCTTTCCAGACGATGTAAAGTAATTTCAACATCGGCTAAATTTATTGGTTGCTCTGGAGTCACTTTTGACAATACCTGTCTCAAGCCGCGAATACAGATTTCTATCTCATCGATTATTTTACCATCGATACCGGCTACATTTTTTAATATATATGATAAATAAGCCTCCGGTAATAATATTTCTGGATTTCTCAATAGTTTAAATTGCTCTCTAGTCAATTCTAGGATTTCTTCAAGAGCATCGTTCTTTGATGTTTCTGATTGCTTATCGGCTTCTGCGTTTGCTGTTGTAAAAGTCGCTTCAGGAAGATACGAGTCTAATTTCCCCCGCAATGTCTCCCACCACACGTCAAAAGTTACTTTAAGCTTTGTTTCATCTAGTTTCTCTTTACCTAAAGCATTATTTATGCTCAAAATCAATTTCACGAAATCCTTTTTATCGTATAGCGTAGATTGAAATTGCAGTAATGGACTCTTTTTTAAATCAGATGGCTTTAACCCAAAAAGAAAAGGACTAACGTTAGAATTGTTAAAGGCTTTAGACAGTGCACCCGCTTCAAAATTTATCCAAGGCGCTTCCAAATTATGTGGGGTTACACATAAAATTCCGAATGATGAATCTTCTAACTCTTTAGCAATATCAATACTCCATCTAGTCCCTTTGTCGATGTCCTCTGATGATACGTAAGGCTGTATTGACTGAATTACAAAAGGTAACCAATCCCTTAATTCTACAGCGATCTTATGGCTTAAATCGCCAGACCAGCTTAAAAAAATTTTCATATTTGTGAGGTATTAGGTTTATAAAATTTAAATGTAATAATAAAATCAACTTAAAATTTGTTTAATTAAGTAAAAATCATTTACTTTGAATAACAAAGTACTTTTAAGTGAAAGAAAAAGAAATACAGGACGAACTGCTTACCATCCGCAACCTGATGGAGCGCTCCTCAAAGTTTATATCCCTCAGCGGACTGTCCGGAATTCTAGCCGGCATTTATGCCTTAATTGGCGCAACAGTAGCTTATCGCTTTATTTATTCTAAAATTTCGGAGATCCCTCCCGATTTTGATCACGATTTAACAAAAGCTTTTTTTTATGATGGTGATATTCATACAGCAACTGTATTTTTACTATCTCTTGCCCTTGCATTGCTAATTATTTCAATCGGCACCGGTATTTTTCTTACTGTTCGCAAAGCCAGGCAAAAAGGTCAACCCATTTGGGGCAGCACCAGTCGGGCCCTATTATTTCACCTTGCTACGCCGTTAGTTACTGGTGGCATATTGATCCTAATATTCATCGGTCGCGGATACTATGGTGTTATTGCTCCTCTTTCCCTTATATTTTACGGACTATCGCTATTTAGCGCCAGCAGTTTCACCTTTACGCTGGTAAAATACCTTGGCCTCTGCGAAATAGCTTTAGGTTTGATTAACGCTTGTTTACCTACCTATGGATTGCTATTTTGGGCCATTGGTTTTGGCGTGCTGCACATTGTTTACGGCACTATAATGCATTTTAAATACGACCGGTGAAAGTTCCTTTTGAAAAATTAGATAAGGCCTTTGAGAACCGCTTACGGTTACAGATCATGAGCATGCTGGTGGTGAATGATCGCTATGACTTTAATTCGCTTAAAGAACTGCTGGATACAACCGACGGCAACCTGGCATCACACCTGAAAGGGCTTGAAAAAGAAGAATATATTGTAGTACACAAAGCATTCCTTGGGCGCAAGCCTAACACTACCTATGAATCAACCGAAAAAGGAAAAAAAGCATTCAAACAGCACCTGGATGCTTTAGAGCAATTAATTAAACAACAAAAAAATAAATAGTAACCATTTAAATTTAAAGCGATGGACGAGAATCAATTATTACACATCATCAGGTATGCAACTATTAGCGGTAATATCCTGATCATTTTCTGGGTACTTTTTAATGCCATGGATGAGGGATTTAAAGGTACCCTCCCAGAAAAAATTTCTTTTGTTGTGGTGATAAGCCTTTTGGCAACCAATACCTGGTTGTTATTAAATAAATCAAAAAATCAACAGAAATCAAATTAAATTTTTTTATCTATTTACTTTGAAATACAAAGTACTTTTAAATAATAAATCATGACAGAACAACCCACCCAAAAACAGCACAAATGGTATCAAGATTCCATTTTATTTAAATCAGGCGTCATCGCGATCCTTATTATGGTTTTACTCATTCCATCGGCATGGATACAAGGACTTATAACAGACCGTGAAGGCTATCAGCAAGACAATATCAACAGCGTATCTGACAAATGGTCGGGCAAACAATTGATAAACGGTCCGATGCTGATGATTCCTTTTAAAAAGGAGATCACAGAAATGATTAATGATAAAACTGTTGCACATGAAGTAATCCAAACCTTGTACCTATTGCCGCAAAACCTGCAAATTAAGGCTGATATTAAAACGCAGCATTTTCAGTCTGGTATTTATGACGCCATCGTTTATAATTCGAAAGTTGGTGTTCAGGGAAGTTTTGATAAGCCTGATTTAAATCAGTTGGGTATAAACGACGATGCTATAATGTATGATAAGGCGCGACTTGTATTTGGCCTGTCGGATCTGAAAGGGTTAAAGAACAATCCTTCTATCACTATACAAGGTCATCAATTTATACCAGAACCCGCAATTGACGATAAACTACCGTTCGATAAAGGATTACAAGTTAATTTCCAGCTTCCTAAAGATCAAAGCCTTACTTTCAGTTATCAACTCGACCTGAAAGGTAGCAATGAACTCAACTTTTTACATACCGGCAAAACAACAGATGTTGAAATTAACAGCGATTGGAGCAATCCTGGGTTTAACGGACGTTATTTGCCAGATACACGTACTGTTTCGCCAACCGGCTTTAACGCTAAATGGCACTTACTTTATTACAACAGGCCATTTCCACAGCAATGGGTAAATGACAAAACCGTTTTAGATAGCAATAAACAAGTAAAAGAAGCCATATTTGGTGTAAAGCTGCAATTACCAATAGACCAGTATCGCAAAATACTCAGGACCACTAAATATTCAACACTTATAATACTGCTCACTTTCGTGTCTTTGTTTCTTACTGAGCTTATCAAAAAGCAATCAATTCATGTATTTAATTATATTCTGATTGGTGCAGCAATGGTTGTTTATTACACCTTATTGCTATCCTTCAGCGAACAAATAGGGTATAATTACGCTTACCTGCTCGCTTCAGTATCTACCATCGCCTTAATTTCTTTGTTTACCTCTTCCTTATTAAAAAACAAAGGAGTAGCCGCGTTATTCGCCGTGATACTTACTGTTTTTTACGGCTTTATCTTCATCATTATTCAACTGGAAGAACTGTCTTTACTGTTTGGAAGTATTGCGCTGTTTGTTATTGTAGCTACGCTGATGTATTTCTCAAGAAAAATTAACTGGAATAACCACTAAACCTGAAACATGGCGGGGAATTCCCTGCCTGTTTTTTATTCTTAAAATTCACGTAATGACAACTAACACATTTACATATACTTCAAAAGTTTGGTTAACAAGTATATTAATTACACCAATGCCGATTTTCATATGGCTGTTTTACGGTACTCCTGCTCGCGCTGAAAGGAGTTTCTCCGAATCATTATATATCTTCTTCGTATTCTATTTAGTTATTGTTCTTGCTGAGCTTATATTTTCTTTTCTTACCTGGATAGCATTTTGGCTCACAGCTCATCTAATTACAATGTCTTCAATCCAGGCAAAGGTCAAGTTCTGGACAATTCCTCTTTCTGGGCTTTGTTTAAGCGCTATCACTTTACTAATCCTCTTATTTTTATTAGGCTCCGACAGTACGTTTCTGCTATTAGCAATATGTAATTGCGCAGCCGTCGGATTAAGCTTATGGTGCTACAGATCTGACATTATTAAAATTGAATTTTAATATTATTTCAAAATACCATTTTGGTTTTTGGTATATATTTAGTTTATTTGTTATTATTAAAAGCATTAATCCATGAGTACCGAGTTATTAGAATTTTCGGATATGATAGATGAGCAGTTTAATTTTACAGAATTACAATTTGAGGAAGATAACTTTTGGGAGTTGGTGGTAAACCTGTTTATTTAATTGCTGAACTGTTAAGCTGTTGTCGCCTTAAAAAAGGCGGATAAAATGCTTTTGCCTCTTCCCTCCCATTTCACATTCAATAAATACGCTTAACTTTGCAGGCTGATGAATAAAGCTGCTAAAACTAAGTTTTTTGAAAACGTAACGATTATTGACATAGCCGAAGAAGGCAAAGGCGTAGGCAAAGCCGATGATTTTGTACTTTTTGTGGATAAAGCCATCCCTGGTGATATTGCGGATGTGCAGGTTTATAAAAGCAAAAAGAATTTTGGCGAAGGAAAAATAACCGAACTTAAAAAACCATCCGAATACCGCACCCAGCCATTTTGTGAACACTTTGGCACCTGTGGGGGCTGCAAATGGCAACACATGACTTATGCAGCACAGCTGAAATTTAAACAAAAATCTGTTGCCGATGCTTTGAGCCGTATCGCCAAAATTGATGTGGAAGGCATGCTGCCGATACTTCCCTCGCCCGAAGATAAATACTACCGCAATAAACTGGAATATACTTTCTCCAATAAACGTTGGCTGTATGACGGCGAAAGTCGTGACAATGAAGAATTGAACATGAATGCCCTGGGTTTTCACATCCCGGGTCGTTTTGATAAAATATTGGATGTTAACCATTGCTGGCTGCAGGCCGAGCCATCAAACACGCTGAGAAACAGCATCCGCGAGTTTGTGATAGCCAATGGTTATAGCTTTTACGATTTAAAGGCACATACCGGCGCCCTGCGTAACCTTATCGTCCGCACTTCATCAACCGGCGAGGTAATGGTGATTGTTGTATTTGGCTACGCTAATGAAGAAGAGGTGAATAAGCTAATGGCTTTTATTGATAAAGGATTTCCGCAAATTACTTCACTGCTGTATATCCTCAACCAAAAAAAGAACGACACCATTTTTGACCAGGATGTATTGGTTTATAAAGGCCCTGAATATATTTATGAGGAGATGGAAGGTATCCGTTTCCGCATCGGGCCAAAATCATTTTACCAAACCAACTCGGTACAGGCGCTGCATCTTTATGAAATAACCCGCGATTTTGCCGGTTTTAAAGGCGATGAATTGGTATACGATTTATATACCGGTGCAGGTACCATTGCCAACTTCGTAGCTCGTAAAGTGCGCGAAGTAGTGGGTATTGAATATGTACCATCGGCCATTGAGGATGCTAAGATTAATTCGGCCATTAACAATATCACCAATACCAAATTTTACGCGGGTGATATGAAAGATGTACTGGCACCCGGTTTTGTTGCTGAACATGGTAAACCGGACGTGATAATAACCGATCCGCCGCGGGCAGGTATGCATCCCGATGTAGTAAACCGATTGATGGAGATTGAAGCGCCTAAAATTGTTTATGTGAGCTGCAATGCCGCCACACAGGCCCGCGACTTGCTGGTACTAAAAGAAAAATACGATACTGTAAAAATACAACCGGTTGATATGTTTCCGCATACACAGCATGTGGAAAACGTGGTATTACTGGTTTTGAAAGAGAATAATTAATGGAACCGGAAGAATTATTGAACGACGATAGAAATAACGAGGGCGCAAAAAAAGATAGTCCGCTGGTAGGTTTAGAGAAAGATTTGAAATTCTTCAATGAATCTATCCGAGAAGTAGCGGTAGAAATTATGGTTGAAGGGCTTTCCAGCTATCCTATCTTTATAGCACATCAGCACGAACTTAGTTTGGGCGAACTGATTTTAGACCGATATGATCTGAATACCGAATGGAGCATTCACGCATCTACTTTGGAAGAATTTGTAGAAAAAGGTGTGATTAAAGAAATATTAAAAGACCGCTTCATCAATTCGTACAAAAACCCTCATGATTTTATGTGCGTGTTTGTGGTAACTCCCGAAGGAGCCAATTTTATTTTTTATCCTTACGTGAAGGCATAATTATAGTTAAATGTTGTAAACTTGCTTATATCTTTACAACATTTACCGGTGGCTGAAAGCATTTCAACTGTTCATCGTATAAAAAATACAATAATGACTGAAAAACATCTTCTCATATTAAACCAGCAGCAGATACAGCAAAAGATTGATCGTATTGCTTACCAGATATTGGAAGATAATTTTGACGAGGAAGAAATCCTGATTGCCGGCATTTTGCCCAGCGGCAATAAAATTGCGCATCGTATAAAAAGCATCCTGGACGAGATTGCACCTTTTAAAAGTAAATTCATCGGCATTGAGCTGGATAAGCAAAGCAGCAGCCTTAAAGCTACTATTGATTTTGACGTAAAAGATTGTAGCAACAAAGTAGTTATTTTGGTTGATGATGTATTAAACAGTGGCAAAACTCTGGCTTATGGTTTCGGTGTTTTTCGTGATGTGCCCTTGAAAAAACTGCGCACCGCCGTGTTGATTGACCGTAATCATAAAAAGTTCCCCATGATTACCGATTTTGCCGGCATAGCACTTTCAACTGTACTAAAAGAACATGTTGATGTAATTCTGGATGAGGAAGGTGAAGATGACGGCGTTTATTTAAGATAAGGCCGTTAGATACAGAGATTATTTTATTATCCCCGTCAACATTTTTTCAACTTTCTCAGCTGTCAAACTCAAACCATCGGTAACTATGGTTGCCTTGTCATAAAATGGTTCTCTCTCTTTTAATTTATCAGTTATAAAGGCAATTAATGCTTCGCCATGCTTTTCGCGCAATAACGGGCGTTCTTCTTTTTCGTTTTCCAGACGTGTAGCTAAGGTTTTGGGTGACAGCTTAATGTAAACTGATTTTCCATGAGCATTCATCCATTCTATATTATCAAAAAAGCAGGGTAAACCACCACCGGTTGATACCACCATGTGCTCGTGATAATCGGTCTGTTTCAATACTTCTGATTCCAACTTGCGAAAAGCTTCTTCACCGTGCTCCGCAAAATATTGAGCTATAGTTATACCCACCTTTGCTTCCAGCACATGATCCAGATCCATAAACGGATAGCCCAATCTGTTGGCCAATTTGCGGCCCAAAGTGGTTTTGCCGCATCCCATAAAACCAATCAGGAAAATAACTCCTAACCCTTCAACCGCAGCGTCCGAATTACTATTTACAACTATTTTATTTTCTGAACTACTCATTCTCAAAACATCTAATACAACCCCGAAGCTACCATGATCTATCAACCATGAACCACTTCGAAGCTACTATGATCTATGAACCATCAACTATGAACTAATTAAGCTTCACTCTCGGATCAACCCAAACATAAATAATATCTACCAGGATATTAATCACCACAAATATAAAGGCAATAAACAAAATAGAACCCATCACCACCGGGAAATCCGACATCTCCAACGCATCTACCGTGGTTTTGCCCAACCCATTGTAGCCAAATACATACTCCACAAAAAAGGAACCTGCCAGCAATGAAGCAAACCAGTTAGCTATAGCTGTGATAACAGGGTTGAGCGCATTTTTTAAGGCATGGCGATAGATTATAGCATTGCGGCCCAATCCCTTTGCCTTGGCAGTTCGGATATAATCCTGACCCAGAACATCCAGCATAGCATTGCGGGTAAGCTGCACAATAATAGCCAATGGGCGCAAAGCCAACGTAACCACTGGTAAAATCAAATTGCGCCACGCAATTACTTCACCTTTAAAAGGATCGTAAGTATATAAACTGCCTGACATATCCAGTCCGGTATATTTACTCAACTCAAAGCCAAATACCCACGCTATAATAATCCCTGCAAAAAATGATGGCGCCGATATCCCCAAAGTGGAGAAACCGATTGCCAGTTTATCTATCCAGGTATTTTGATTTACTGCACTCAGCACGCCCAAAAAAACGCCGATAATAATAGCAAAAAACATGGCTGTCGTAGCCAGTACCAACGTATTCGGAATCACTTCGAGCAAAAGGGCTGCTACTTCCTTATGGGTTTGGTATGATCGCCTTAAATAGGGCCATTTGAGTGCCAGCACACGGGCCTTTGAAACACTAAATAATTTTACATAGTGATACCGTTGCTGCTCTTCTGTATTATTTAAATGGATACCGATGGGCGAAAGATCATTCAGGTAATAAGCAAACTGAACCGGCACGGGTTTATCCAATCCAAATTCTTTGCGGATAGCTTGAAGGGATTGCACATCAGCGCGCTGGCCCTGCGTCATTCTTGCAGGATCGACCGGTAAAATATTGAACAAAAAAAACACCACTACCACAATGCCCAGCATTACTGCCAGCCCGTAAAATAATTTGCGGATGAGGTAGCTGATCATATTTTATTTGCCGAAATATTGTTTCACCAATTCGTCATACTTAGGGATAGAATGGTAATGCCATTTATTAATCACCGTTCCGTTTTTTAACAATAATATACCAGGATTAGCACGTACAATTGACTTAAGTGGCACTTCATCAGCGTAAAAAATCTCTATTGCCAGGTGATGCTGTTTGCTGAATGCTTCAGCATCATGTGCAGAGTTTGATGTTATCAATATGGTACGGGTGTTATACCCCTGATTTAAATTGATGGACAGGGCATTTAACCTGTCGATTGCTGCTGTGTCTGTTTTATTCAGATCATAAGCAACAATCATTAAATTATAAAACGGGTTAGAAAACAAGTCTTTAGTATAATCGGTCTTCTGTGCATCCTGAACGGATAGGTCAACAATTTTAGGCGTAAAACCTTTTTTTATCAGCTTGCTTTCGGGCTGGCCAATTACTTCCCAGTTATTATCTTTCCAGATGCCGGTTTTCATATAATCGGTACTGGTCATCACCTTTGTTTCGTGTGTTCTTTTATTTTTCAGATTATAGGTCAGTTCAAACTGATCCGGCTGCGCTCCGGGAGGCGTTTTCATTTCATCAGGGATATTGGCGCCAATTTTATAGGGTAAGAAATCAATAAAAGGCAAGAAGTTGTAAGTGTATATACCAATACCCAATGTTATTATTGTAACGGCAATTAAAAACTGATCGCCTGTTTTGGCAATAAATAGGGGTTGAATTTTCCGCCTGTTAACAAACAAAATAATAATGAGCAATAACAGAAACAAATCCTTACTGAACGATTGCCATGGCGTAAGCGGTATGGCATCGCCGAAGCAGCCACAGGTTTGCACCACCTTAAAAAAGGCTGAGTAAAACGTTAAAAACGCAAAAAAGATAATTAGCAGCAATAATCCCCAGGCTACTTTAACCGGACGTACACCGATCAGCAAAGCAAAACCTAAAATAATCTCCAGCGAGCACAGTATTACCGCTATAACAACGGACAAACTATCGAAAAAAGTGATATGGAATACCTCAAAATATTCTTCCAGCTTGTACGAAAAGCCCAGTGGGTCGTTAATTTTGATTAATCCCGAAAAAATAAAGAGTAGTCCTACAAATATTCTTGCGGCCCAAACCCACCAGGCAGTGGGTGTATTGTTAATTTTGTCTTTCATTTTATATTAAAATGTTGTAACGTTGAAAAGCCGGAATATTGCAAGGTCAAATTATTAAATGCCGTTTCAACATTTTCAGCTCTAAACATAGTAACAACTCGTGACTAAAGATACATTTTTTCGTAAAAAGACTACTTTAAATGCAGGTGGCCAACTGCTTGATTTAAGCAGTCCGAAAGTGATGGGTATTATCAACCTTACGCCCGATTCTTTTTTTGCCGGCAGCCGGAAACCCAGCATTGACGAAGCAGTACAACAAGCTCAAAAAATGCTAAATGAGGGCGCTTCTTTTTTAGATCTGGGCGCTTATTCATCACGCCCTGGAGCCGAAGATATTTCCGTACAGGAAGAAACAGACCGGCAATTACCAGTAGTAGAAGCTATTGTAAAACAATTTCCGGAGGCTGTTTTATCTATCGATACTTTTAGAGCGAAAGTTGCCGAAACTGCCATAAAAGCCGGCGCACATATTATTAATGATATTTCGGGTGGCCAATTGGATGCCGATATGTTTGCCACCGTAGCCCGTTTGCAAGTGCCTTATATTTTAATGCATATGCGCGGCACGCCGCAAAACATGCAGCAACAAACAACATATGAAGATGTATTTGCTGAGGTTTATGATTATTTTGCCAGTAAGTATCATGAGCTAAAACGATTGGGTGTTCATGATGTAATTATTGACCCGGGCTTTGGTTTTGCTAAAGAACGTGCGCATAGTTATGCTTTAATGAATCGTTTGCAGGATTTTGATTTGTTGCAGCTTCCGGTACTAGTGGGCATATCCCGCAAAAAAATGATTTACGGAACATTGGGAATCACTGCGGCAGAGGCTCTGAATGGGACAACAACCTTAAATACTGTAGCATTAACAAAAGGTGCCAATATTTTAAGGGTGCATGATGTTAAAGAAGCAGTAGAGGCGATTAAAATTTGGGAGATGTGTAAATGACGCAGCGTTCAGAAAATCAAAATTAAAAAAGAACATCTATTTAGTATATTTGATATATGCGCATATACCTTGATAATTGCTGCTTTAATCGCCCTTTTGATGATCAATCAAGTATCAGGGTAAAATTGGAAACAGATGCTAAGCTATATGTACAATTAATGATAAGATCGGGGGAAGATAGAGTTGACATGGTCGTACATATTGGATTTTGAGAACGAAGCCAACCCCTTTCCTGAAAGAAAATATACCATTGAAAAATGGAGGCATTTATCAACCATAGATATAGTTGAAAATGAGGAAGTTTTGTTAAAGGCTACAAATTTTGCAAAAATGGGAATAAAAGCAAAAGATGCTTTACATTTAGCTTGCGCGATAGTGGCCAATAGCGAATATTTTCTCACTACCGACGATTTTATTCAAAAAAAGATGTTTCGCAGTGATGAGATTAAGGTATTGAGTCCGATAGAGTTTATTAATATTATTGAAGAAGTATGACAACTATAACAGATGCTGAAGTAAAACAAAAAGGATTGGGAGCGCTACTCGAAGCTCTTGGCGAGGTTGATGCAGAAAGGTTTATTACACTGTTAAATAGAGATCCTTTTGACTATACTGTTTGGCAAAAAAACTTATTTGAAAATATTTCCGTACAGGAAATTAGCGCTAAAGCTATGCTTCTTAAAAAGAAGAACTCGTAGTCAAGTCAAATTATCATTCAACTAGAAAGAGAAGAAAAGTACATCTACCCCACCAACTCCATTACCTTTAAAATACTATCAACATACTCCCGGTTATTAGCCAGACGTGGAACTTTATGCTGACCGCCAATTTTGCCGCGCTCTTTCATCCAGTTAAAGAAAGTGCCTTTGGGTGCATTTTGAACGATGGGGCGGCGTAGCGCCATATCTTTAAAGCGTTTGGCGTCATAATCAGAGTTAACACGGCGCAGGGTTTCGTCCATTATATCAATAAAACGTTCAAATTCGGCCGGGCGTTTTTCAAATTCTATTATCCATTCATGTGCACCACTGCTGTCGCCATTAAAATAAACCGGGGCGGCGGTATAATCGCGAATAATCGCGCCGGTTTGCTGGCAGGCTTCATCCAATGCCCGTTCGGCATTATCTATTATCAATTCCTCGCCAAAGGCATTAATAAAATGTTTGGTACGTCCGGTTACCTGTATACGGAAGGGCGATAACGAGGTAAACTTCACCGTATCGCCAATCATATATCGCCAAAGGCCGGCATTGGTACTGATAATGAGCGCATAATTTTTATCCAGTTCCACCTCATCCAGTGTAAGTGTATCCGGGTTTTCCTTAAATACATTTTCAACCGGCAAAAACTCATAAAAAATGCCATAGTCAAGCATCAGCAACATTTCGCCGGGTTCGCGGGTATCCTGTATCCCAAAAAAACCTTCGGAAGCATTGTAGTTCTCCAGGTAATACATATCATCCTTGGGGATCAGCTTTTTAAACTGCTCGCGGTAAGGCGTAAAGTTTACGGCACCATGAAAATACATCTCCAGGTTGGGCCAAACTTCCAGCAGGTTTTTTTTGCCTGTAATTTCCAGTATGCGCTTAAATAGTAAAATATTCCAGGTAGGTACGCCGCTCAGGCTGGTAACATTTACATCTTTGGTGGCATAAGCCATTTTCTCAATCTTTTCCTCAAAATCCTCCAGCAAGGCGATATCCATGTGTGGTGTGCGGTGAAACTCGGCCCAAAGCGGTAAGTTCTTCATCAATACCGCCGAAAGATCGCCAAAAGAAGTATCAGGGCTTAACTGACTCACCTGAGCGCTGCCACCCAGCGTTAGTATTTTACCCGTAAACATGCGGGCATTGGGGTTATTATTAAAGTAGATGGTAAGCAGGTCTTTACCGCCTTTAAAATGGCATTCTTCCAGCGCCTCTTCACTTACAGGAATAAATTTGCTCCTGTCGCTCGTTGTGCCTGATGATTTGGCAAACCAACGAATTTCTGAGGGCCACAGAACGTTTTGCTCGCCCCGCAGCATTCTTTCAATATAGGGCTTCAACGAATCATAATTCTGGATGGGTACCCGTTCCTTAAAATCATTAAGGCTCAATATGCTTTTATATCCATACTTTTTACCCCACTCTGTTTTTTCAGCTCCTGATATAAGCTGTTCAAACCATTCTTCCTGCACTTCATTCGGGTATTTCATAAAAAGCTCTATCTGATGGATACGCTTTTTCATAAACCAGGTAAAAACAGAGTTAAAAATGGTCATACGTTTTGGCTATTTGATATGGTCGAAAGTTTTCCGCTTCAATACAAAATTTGCACCCAGGTAAACCTTTCTCACCATCTCATTAGCCGCCAGCACTTCGGGCACACCTGATTCTAATATTTTTCCTTCAAAAAGCAGGTAAGCTCTATCGGTAATGGATAGGGTTTCCTGCACGTTATGATCGGTAATTAAAATACCAATATTACGTGTTCTTAACTTGGCAACCATGGCTTGTATTTCTTCTACCGCAATGGGGTCAACCCCTGCAAAAGGCTCATCCAGCAAAATAAAATTAGGCTCGGCAGCCAAAGCTCTGGCAATCTCCGTACGACGGCGCTCACCACCTGATAGCAAATCGCCCCGGTTACGGCGCACTTTGTGTAAGCTAAACTCGTCAATCAGCTCTTCCAATTTGTCTTTTTGCTTATCCTTGCTCATCTTACCCATTTCCAGCACAGCTTTTATATTGTCTTCAACCGTAAGTTTACGAAATACAGAAGCCTCCTGCGCCAGGTAACCAATCCCCTTTTGTGCCCGCCGGTACATCGGGTCGGTAGTTATATTTTCGTCATCCAAAAATATCTGCCCCTCGTTAGGCTTTATCAAACCCACAATCATATAAAACGATGTGGTTTTACCTGCACCGTTGGGGCCTAGCAAACCAACAATTTCGCCCTGTGAAACATTAAATGAAACATCGTTTACAACTGTACGCTGCTTATATTTTTTTAATAAATTATCTGCTCTTAGAATCATTTTATTGCACGATTACACCGATTTAATTCGATTTCACCGATTGAGGTTAATTGTTTTTAATATTATTTTCTTCTTCCTGATCTCTAATCTCCAACCACTAATCACTAAACCTTATCCCTTTTATATTTAATTGTATAGTACGGCGCTCTTTCCATACGTTTTCTTCAATGGCGTAACAAATATCAAAAGGTACGTCTTTTTTTATTTTAGATAGATATTCGCCATGATTAAATGCTATCGCCTCAAAGCCTGCCGATCCTTCCTGTATTACTGTCATCTTTAAATGATTACCGCCCACCAGGCCGGCGCTACCACTAACATACACATTTTTACTCAGGAAAACCGGCGCCATATTCTCGGGACCAAACGGTGCAAACTGGTTCAGTATCCTGAAAAATTTCGGTTCCACCTGGCTTAAACGTAATTCGGCGTCAATTTGTATCTGCTGTATTAATTGTTCGGGTTTTATAGTTGAGCTTACCACCTCTTCAAACCGATTGATAAAGGCATCCACATTTTCGGGATGCATAGTAAGGCCCGCTGCATATTTATGGCCGCCAAACTGAATCAACAAATCGCTGCATCCGCATAAAGCCTCGTACAAATCGTATCCCAACACCGAACGCGCCGACCCTGCCACATGTCCATTTGAACGGGTTAACACAATAGTGGGCCGGTAATATTTTTCAGTTAACCGCGATGCAACAATACCTATAACACCCTTATGCCAGTTTTCATTAAACACCACGGTTGATTTACGGCCAATCAACTCTTCGTTATTATCAATAATACTTAAAGCTTCGTCGGTAATGGATAAATCGTGACCTTTGCGTTCCGTGTTCCGCACATTAATCAACTCACTTTTTTCTTTGGCCGTTGTTTCATTACTGGCTATCAATAATTCAACCGCATGCTTGGCATCATCAATGCGCCCGGCTGCGTTTATACGCGGACCCAGTAAAAACACCACATCCGATATCGTATAACAGTTCCCTCTGCCGGCAACATCCATCAGGGTTTTAACGCCCATGCTGGGGTTGGTATTTATTTTTTGCAGACCCAAATGGGCCAGCACCCGGTTTTCGCCGGTAATATGTACAATATCGCAAGCAATACTGATGCAAACCAGGTCCAGATACTGGGTTACTTCTTCAAATGGGATATCATTTTTTTCAGCATAAGCCTGTATCAGTTTAAAGCCAATACCGCAGCCCGATAGTTCTTTATAAGGATATTCGCAATCAACCCTTTTCGGGTCAAGTACTGCTACAGCCTCGGGCAACTCAGCGCCGGGTAAATGGTGATCACCAATAATATAATCAATGCCTTTTGTGTTGGCATAGGCTATTTTATCAACAGATTTAATGCCACAATCTAAAGCGATGATCAGTTTAAAGTCGTTCTTCTCGGCGTAATCAATACTGATGGTAGAAATTCCGTATCCTTCCAAATATCTGTCCGGGATATAATATTCCAGCTTATCGTAATACTTTTTAAAGAAGCTGTACACTAAAGAAACGGCTGTTGTGCCATCAACATCATAATCGCCATAAATCAAAATCTTTTCACCGGCGGCTATAGCAGTTTCAATACGTTCAACGGCTTTTTCCATATCCTTCATCAGGAAAGGATCATGCAGATGCCTTTCATCAGGCCTGAAAAAGAGTTTGGCAGCTTCGTAGTCTTTTATGCCCCTGTTTATCAGCAGGCTGCTTAAAACAGCGTCGATATTAAGGGCGGCAGCCAATGCATTTACTTCATGTTCATCAGCCTTATCCCTTACAGACCACCGTTTATTCATATCTTTGTGTAATAAAACAGTAAAGATAGGCGAAATTGTGAATACTGTGTATTGATTTGTGTGCAGCCTTACTGTTTATATTGTGTTAGTTGATTTTTAGAAAGATAACCCATTAATGAAGATTTTTGCTTTAGGCGAGGGATCATATTCTGTTGATGCTTCCAAAAAATTTATCCCCTTTAATCCCGAAGTTGATAACTACCGCGAGCGCCCGGCCTCGTTATTTATACATGTAAACCCATTCCTGATAAAAACCGCTTCGGACTTGATAGTACTGGATACCGGGCTGGGTTATAAAAATGCCAGTGACGAGCTGATTATTCACCAGCATATCCGCAATGCAGGTTTCCAGCCCGAAGATGTGACCCTGGTGCTGATGTCGCATTTACACTATGATCACTCGGGCGGTTTAGTGGTTGAGCGCAATGGCAAACTGGTTCCCAGCTTTCCGCAGGCGCAGCATATTATTCAAAAAGGCGAATGGGAGTTTGGGATGAGCGGTAAATCATCATCATACCATAAAGAAATTTTTGAGGCGCTGTATAACCGCGTGGATATTCACTTTGTTGAAGGATCAGGGCAATTACAAAACGATATCCGCTACGAGTTATCGGGTGGGCATTGTCCTTTTCATCAGGTTTTTTGGATTGAAAACGGTGGCACTAAATGTTTTTTTGGTGGTGACGAACTGCCGGAGCCTGAACAATTGATACGTAAGTTTATAGCCAAATATGATTTTGATGGCCGTAAAGCGATGCAGCTACGTGAAGAATATGGTAAAATTGCGGCAGATGAAGGTTGGACGTGTTTGTTTTATCATGCCAAGTCACTGGCGATAGGAAAGGTGAGTCATCAGGACGATCATTTCAAGATCGATCCGGCTTAAGCGGGGTCTTCTACTTTAAAAAGCTCAACAATTTTTTCAACGTTAAGCGGTTTGGAGATAAAATCCTTTACCAGTGGGTACGATCTGGCTTTGTTGATATCGTTACTGAATACCGACGATGAAATGATGAATATTTTGCTCTTACCCAGCGGGTCGACGCCCAAGCGGGTGTACTCGTCCAAAAACTCCCATCCGTTCATTATGGGCATATTAATGTCCAGTAAGATGTAATCGGGCAACTTAGTAGGATCTTTTTTCTGAATTTCTAACAGCTCATCAATAGCAAATCTACCGTTCAGGCAAGCCATAATATCAGTGTTTAATAAAGCCTTCTTTATTAACTTAATAGAGATGAAGTTGTTAATTTCGTCATCATCAACAAGTAAAACACTAACCGGTTTGCTGTTAAAATTCATGAGCTATATTTAGATTTTCTTTATACGAGGTCGAAATTATAAAAGTTTTGGGCTTTTTAACAATTGTTACGATGAAAAGGGCTTAGGATTCAGAAAGCCTTTAATAATCAAATAGGCAAATAATTGGAAACTAATAAATAAAAGTAATATTTTAGACTGAATATTGCAATAGTCCACATGAAAAAAAAACACCTCCTTCTTTTGATGGCACTTTGCCTTTTCACATTTGTAAAAGCACAAAAAGTAAGCCAAATTGATACCAAAACTCAAGGCTTCACCAAATACACCGGATACTTCAATTTTTATTGGGACGATAAAACAGGTCGCGTACTGTTGGAGGTCGATAAATTCAATTCAGAATTTCTATATGTAAATTCTCTGCCCGCCGGTGTGGGCTCCAATGATTTGGGTCTCGATCGTGGACAGATTGGTAATAGCCGTATTGTAAAATTCGTTAAAAGCGGCCCTAAAATATTGCTTGTACAACCTAACTATGCCTACCGTGCAGTTAGCAACAATGCCGATGAGCGTAAATCGGTAGAAGAGGCATTTGCACAATCAGTTATCTGGGGATTTAGAGTAGAGGCGGAGGATGGCGACAAGGTATTGATTGACATTACCCCTTTTTTGTTACGCGATAGCCACCACATTGCCGACCGCTTGAATGATGGCAAACAGGGTAGTTATAATGAAGATGAGTCACGTTCGGCAGTTTACCTGCCCAATACCAAAAGCTTTCCTGATAATTCGGAATTCGAGGCTATTGTAACGCTTGACGGAAAAGGCAAGGGCGATGAAATAAGCTCAGTGACACCCGATCCTGACGCGGTTACAGTGCGCATGCATCATTCTTTTATAAAACTGCCCGATGATGGCTATAAACCCCGCAAGTTTGACCCGAGATCTGGTTTTTTTGATAATGAATACATGGATTACGCTACGCCAATAGACCAGCCCATTGTAAAACGTTTTATTACGCGGCATCGCCTGCAAAAGAAAGATCCGGGCGCAGCAGTAAGCGAAGCGATAAAGCCTATTGTTTATTATGTTGATCGTGGCGCTCCGGAGCCTGTGCGGACAGCCCTGATGGAAGGTGCGTCGTGGTGGAATCAGGCTTTTGAAGCGGCTGGATATAAAAATGCCTTCCAGGTAAAATTACTGCCCGAAGATGCCGACCCGATGGATATCAGGTATAACATTATTCAGTGGGTGCATCGTTCCACAAGGGGATGGTCGTACGGAGCATCGATAGTTGATCCACGTACCGGAGAGATTATTAAAGGGCAGGTATCATTAGGATCATTACGCGACCGGCAGGATTTTTTAATTGCCGAAGGCCTGCTACAGCCATATGAAGATGGCAAGCCCGTTAGCGATGCCATGATGAAACTGGCCATAGCTCGTTTGCACCAATTAGCCGCCCATGAGGTTGGGCATACCCTTGGCCTACAGCATAATTTTACGGCAAGCGTAAATGACCGCGCCTCGGTAATGGATTATCCGCCACCATATATCAACCTAAATGCAGATGGCAGCATGGATCTTTCAAAAGCTTATACCACCGAAATTGGCGGTTGGGACAAAAGAGCCATTTTATTTGGCTACCAGGATTTCCCTGCCGGAACAGATGAAGACGCGGCATTAAAAGCTATTATTGATACCACGCTGAAACAAGGCTACTTATTTATTACTGATGACGATGCCCGCCCAGCCGGTGGCGCTCATCCCCTGGCCCACCTTTGGGATAACGGCACAAACGCGGCCGACGAATTGAACAGGCTAATGGGTATCCGTAAGCATTTGCTGGATAATTTTTCGGAAAAGGCCATCAGGCAGGATGCGCCTATGGCTACCATTGAGGAGGCATTGGTACCCATTTACTTGCTGCAACGTTACCAGGTGGAAGCTGCTTCAAAAATGCTGGGTGGCCTATACTATACCTACGCCATCAAAAACGACGGACAGGTTATCACCAAATTTATTACCCCTGCCGAACAATGGAAAGCTTTTGATGCCTTAATGAGTACGCTTAGCCCCGACGCACTGGCCCTTCCAGAAAAACTGATTGAAATGATACCACCCCGCCCGGTAGGCTATCCGCGTACGCGCGAGCTGTTTAAATCGCATACCGGTTTAACGTTTGACCCTATGGCAGCAGCAGAATCAGCCGCTGGAACTACCCTGGCTTTTATGCTGAACCCCGAAAGGGCTGCCAGATTGGTTGATTACCATGCAAGAGATAACAGCCAACCCGGCTTAGAAGCGGTTTTAGATAAACTGATTGCCCAAACCTGGAAAGCGCCGCAACAAAACGGTTACAAAGGCGAACTACAGGGCCTGGTAAACAGTTTAACTTTAAAACAATTGCTTACTTTGGCTGCCGATAACAGTGCTCCAGAGAGTGTACGGGGTATTACTTTATTGGAGATATACAACCTCAAAACATGGCTAACAAATTCGGCAAAAACAACAAGCAGCGAACAAAAAGCCAGTTTACTGTTTGCGCTACAGCAGATCAACCAGTTTGAAAAAGATCCCGAAAAGTTTAAACCAGCACCTGTATTGCCTATGCCAGATGGAAGTCCAATTGGCGAATAATTTGGGAGTTTTAGTATTTATTAAAAGAGAAGAATCATGTCAAAACCTATTATAACAGGAATATTGTCGTACGGTATGTCTGGAAGGATATTCCATGCGCCGTTTGTGAGCACCAACCCAAACTTTAAATTTAAGGCTGTGGTTGAACGTCACGAAAAAAAGGCTGCCGCCCGGTATCCGGAAGTGATTAGTTACAACAGTGTAGACGAATTATTAGCCGATAATGAAATAGAATTGGTAATAGTAAACACGCCAAACAATACCCATTTCGATCTTACCATAAAAGCACTAAACGCCGGCAAACATGTGCTGGTTGAAAAACCCGCCGCTGCCACCGGTGCGGAGGTTAAGCAGATGTTCGACCTGGCCCGTAAAGTCAACCGCCACTTGATGGTTTATCACAATCGCCGGTGGGACAGTGGTTTCCAGCTAACCAAACAGGTTATAGAAAGTGGCAGATTAGGCCAACTGATTGAAGTTACTTTTAGGATGGACAGGTTTAAAAGAGCAATTAGTCCCAAAGCTTTTAAAGAAACTGCATCAACCCCGGCAAATGGAGTGGTGTATGACTTAGGATCGCACCTGATTGATAATGCCATAAGCCTGTTTGGCAGGCCATTGAGCTTTACCAAAACAACCGGCGTTTACCGGAATGGATCGGAAGTGGCCGATTATTTTAATTATCACCTTAAATACCCCAACCAACTTAATGTTTACCTAACTGCAGGCCTTTTATTGGCTGAAGCCTTACCGGGCTTTGTTGTACAGGGCACACAAGGTGTATTTAGCAAAGAACGCGGCGACGTACAGGAAACTCAATTGGATAAAGGCATGTTACCTACCGATACAGGCTACGGCTGGGAGCCCGAAGGTATTGATGGCAAGCTGGTAATAATGGACCTGGAAAACAAAAGACGTGAAGAATTATTAAAAGCCCCCAAAGGTGATTACACCGATTTATTTAATGATGTGTATCATACCATCCGCAATAATGCGTTATACCCAGTAACTGAAGAACATATTGCCTGGCAATTAGAATTGCTCGAAGCGTAAAAATATCGTAACTATGTCATCACTGAACTTTCAAATAAAAACAATGAAAAAACTATTATTCTTTTTCGGCCTTATAATAGCTGCGGGCTGCACCAACGCACAAACACCACTACCATATACACCACCAGCTACTATACCGCCATACCATATTTTAACTACCGATAGCGTTTACGAAACGCCGGCCAACTTAAAAAGCAATAAGGCAGTAATGATTATTTATTTTTCGCCCGATTGCAGTCACTGCCAGCATTTAATGTATGAAATGAAACCTAAAATGATTGCCTTTAAAAATGTGCAGGTAGTAATGATAACCTTTGCCGAACCGCTGAAAGCATCGCAGGTATTTTACAGAGATTTTGATTTAAAAAAACACCCTAACTTTAAAGTAGGTACCGAAGGTTATACTTATGTGGTACAGAAGTTTTACCAGGTGCGCACTACACCATACATAGCCTTGTATGATAAAAGCCACAAGCTTGTAAAATACTATGATAAAGTTCCTAAAATAGATGATCTTGCCGCTGATGCGCAAAAACTATAGCTATAGCTAATACAAAAAAAGGTGCCTTAAACAGGCACCTTTTTTTGTATTTATTATTTTGTTTATAGTACTTGTAATATAATATTTACCGAAAAAATTATTGTTTATCAAAGAAGTTACAAGCTGTTTTGCCGTTTAAAAACAAAAAAAGTGATTTTTGCGGCATGAAGTCAACCTTACGCAAATTAGTTTTTTTTACCCTGATTTTATTTTCATTTTCCGCTGCGCGAGCACAGCAGCCGGCAACCGGAGGCACTATTTCGGGCAAGCTGGTTGATGCTGCAAACGGACAACCACTTGAACTGGCAACTGTAGCACTGGTACGCAAAGCCGACAATAAACAAATACAAAGCCTACAAACCGATCTTAACGGTGCATTTTCGCTTACCGGCGTGCCCAATGGTTTGTACATATTGCGGGCCACCTATGTGAGCTATTTATCATTTTTAAAAGATAGTATTGCTATTACCCCCGCCAAAAAAGTAGTTAACCTGGGCAATATTAAATTGCACCAGAATAAGGGCATGCTGAAAGAAGTAGTGGTATCGGCACAAAAAAGCCAGATACAATTAGGCATTGATAAAAAATCATTTAATGTGGAGCAAAGTCTGGTGAGCCAGGGCGGCTCGGCTACTGATTTGTTAACCAACGTACCATCGGTGCAGGTGGACGTAGATGGTAATGTAAGTTTACGCGGATCAACCAATGTAAAGATTCTGATTAACGGCAAGCCGTCAGCTCTAACCGGGGGCGATATTACCGATATCCTGCAATCTATCCCTGCAAGTGCTATCGAAACCATCGAAGTAATTACCAACCCCTCATCAAAATATGATTCTGAGGGCGACTCGGGTATTATCAACATCGTACTAAAAAAGAATGTACAAAAAGGCTTTACAGGCAGTGCATCAGCATCTGTAGGTACACAGCATACTTATAACGGTACGTTTAACCTGGCCTATCAAAACAAAAAAATTAACGTTTATACCAATTACAGCTATCGCCAGGGTGATCGCGTGGGCAATGGTTCGGTTGATAAAACTACTTTTCTTCCCAATGGCGGCATACAAACACAGGATCAGACTGCTAACCAAAGTTTCAATTTTAAAGGACAGAATATCCGCAGCGGTATTGACTTTAGCATAACGCCAAAAACCACCATAACCTTTACCAATAACATTAACATCCGCGACAGATATCGCGACCAGTATGGCAACACCGATATTGCAAGGAATGACACTACGTTGCAAAGCATCGCCCAAAACAATATGTCTAACGGACACGGCACCAATCTTGATTTCACTTTAGATTTCGATCATAAATACAAGAAGAAGGGTGAGGAGTTAACCGCGACGCTGGGTTACTCGAGCGATAAAAACAACAACTTTGATAATTTAAACAGCGCTTACAGTTATTTTAATCCCGATTCAACTTTTAACTCGGTACAACACAACACTACCATAGGCTGGCAGCATAATTACATAGCTCAGGCAGATTATACCCTGCCCCTGCGTAATGGTAAACTGGAAGCAGGTTTCAGAGGTACCATTAATAATAACAACACCAATTACATTTCTGATACGCTGAACAACGTTACCGGCAATTACGACTACGATCCGATACTATCAAACGATTTCCTTTACAAAGAGAACATCGAGGCTATTTATACCAACTATCAGCATGACTTTGGTAAATTTAGTGTGCAAGCAGGTTTAAGGCTGGAGGATGCCAATATCAATACCCAACTGATTGATACCGGCGTTACTACCAACCATAAACAGGATTATTTCAGGGTATACCCAAGCTTATTTTTAACCGATAAAATAACCGAAAATCAAACCTTACAGTTAAGCTACAGCAGGCGTGTAACCCGGCCGAATAACAGACAGCTATCCCCATTTATTGATGAGAGTAACCGTTTAAATTATCAGCAGGGTAACCCTTATTTATTGCCCGAGGATACGCACTCGTTTGAATTGAGCTACATCAATTACTGGAAAACAGTTACCCTTACATCGGCATTATATTACCGTTTAACGTTAGATAATATACAGCAAATAACCACCCCGCTTACACCTGGCAATTTGGACACCACTTTAACACAATATCAAAACGTAAAAAGTGCATCAAACGCAGGTTATGAGTTGATCGCCAAAATAAGCCCGAGCCAATTGCTCGATTTAACAGTCAACCTGAACATTTACTACAAATACATCGTAGGCGATCCTGCTTTGAGCATTGCCACCACATCGGGCTACTCTTGGAACGGCAACATCACCGCCAATGTGAAACCGCTAAAAAGATTAGGCATACAAATACGTGCCGATTACCAGGCGCCGCAAGTAATACCACAGGGAACTATGAAGGCTATTTATGGGGTTGATGGCGGTGTACGTTACGATTTGACCAAAAAACTTAACTTGAGCGCCAACGTGCGTGATATTTTCAATACTCGTAAATACGTATCGGATATTAATTTTAATCCCGAAATTAACGCCATTCAGGTGTCTGACCGTAGGTTTAACACCCGTACCGGTGTACTTACACTGGCCTATCGCTTTGGTAACAATGGTATACCTCAAAAACGCAAAAATAAAGATCAGCAACAGCCACTGGATCAACAGCAGGATACTGCACCTGATGACGGTAGCTCGCTTAACCAGGGTGGCACTCAGCCGGGTGGAACACCGGGCAGCAAATCTGGCGGAGGTAAAGGATAACCGAAAATACAAAATGCAAAAGGCCCGTTGATTACCAACGGGCCTTTTTATGTTTATAGGGTGACGAATTGAATGCTTACCTATTATCTATAATGACCAGGTACCCATGCACGACCACCATTTGGATAGTAATCATAATGACCAGGAACCCATCCCGGACCGTGCGCGCGTACCACGCATGAACTTAAACTTGCTGCCATTACCATTATTACTGCGAAATATTTAATAGATTTCATAATGTTGTTTTCTTAGGGGTTTTTAAACTTATTATTTTATAAATACTTATTTGCAACGCTTATTACGCAATTATGACTATTTAAGTTTATTATGGTTTAATAAGCAAGAAGAAAATATTGCCAGGTGTATAGCTGTCAGGCAGATAAAATAGCAGAATGAAAACAGATATTATAAACTGGAAGGTAGTATTTAAAAAATACGGAGGGTTAGCAGGGTAACATCATCAATAGGTTTGCCTTTTATTACCCCATTAATGTGATCCATTATGCGCTGATTAAAAATATCAGGCGTTTCATGACCGTGGGTTTCAATAAACTCAACCAGGTTGGCTTCGGTCCAGTTGGGGTTGCTGTGCTCATGATCCATTAAGCCATCGGTATAATTTACCAGCAAGCTATCAGGTTCAACATAAATATCACCGGGATTAAGGAATGGGAGTTCATCAAAAACACCAATCATGGTGGTGCCCAGGCTAAGCGCCACAGCTTCGCCTTTTGAGTATAAAACGGTAGAGTTATGGCCTGCATTAATATAATTAAGCCTGCGTGTTTTTTCGTTATATTTGGCTAAAAACAGGGTTATAAACCGTTCGCCTTTGGTATTGGTAACTACTATTTTATTTAAACGGTCAATAATATTATTCAGGTCGCTTTCTACCGCTGCCCATGCCCTTAAACTCGCCTGGAAATTAGCCATCAGCAGGGCAGCCGAAATTCCTTTTCCCGAAACATCGGCAATACACCATAAAAACTCATGATCGTTTATCCGCACAAAGTCAAAGTAATCGCCGCCAATATTTTGGTGCGGAATATAACGGGCGCTTACCTCTACCCTGCTGTCTTTATAAAGTTTTAAAGGGATAAGCATGTTCTGCACTTCAACAGCCAGTTCCATTTCGCGTTGAAACCTTTCTGATTGCAGCCGCTCCTTAAACAGTTTTTTATTCTCAAGGGCCACCACAATAACATTAATAACCGTTTGAATAAAATTAAGATCGTTACTCAATAATTCGCTGGTGGTATTAAAATCGCCAATAAGGGCAAATGCAAGGGCCTTTTTTTTATGGTAAATGGGAATAAAGTAGTCGTACTTGTTTAACAGCGGATCGTCGTGGTTTTTTAGCGGCGTTGGCTCTTTAAACTTATTAAGTTTAAGGCAGGCCCGGTGCAATTTACCAACAGGCTCAATATCACCGCCATATTTCGACAACAACACAAAATTGCTGTCTTTTTCAATTAAAAACCGCAGCTTGCCTACCTGCAAATAGCTCTGCAAAATTACCTGCAGCATTTGTATCAGTACGGGTGTACTGGTATCTTTATTAATGGCCTGCGTTATTTCAAGCAATGCATTTAGCTCCGTTTGCCTTTTAAGCAATAGTTGAATTAGTTCGTCTTCTGCCGAGATCTCGTCGAAATTTTGCATTAGCTTAATTAAAAAGGCAGCCTAAAATAAATATATTTTTTTAAAAACGTGTACTTTGTGATTTAATATCATACGCATCTCTTAAACCAACAGTTACAAGGTTAAAAGCGTAAACCAATAACATAATAGCCAGGCCGGGCATAATTGCCAGGTATGCGGCATCCATCACAATATAACCATAATGTTCTTTAATCATACTTCCCCAGGTAGGCATAGGTGGCTGCGCGCCAAAGCCCAAAAAGCTAAGCCCCGCCTCTAAAAGTATAGCCGATGCAAAGTTTGATGATGCCAGCACCAATATGGGGCCTATAATATTAGGCAAAATATGTTTGCTGATAATGCGGGTATTATTAAAGCCGAGCGAACGGGCAGCCTCGATATATTCAACTTGTTTTAAGCTCATTACCTGCCCACGCACCAACCGGGCCACCTCAACCCACATAGATAAACCTACGGCAATAAATATTTGCCACAAGCCCTTACCCAGGGCAAATGAAATGGCAATAACCAATAGTAAGGCCGGCAATGACCATAAAATATTCATGAGCCAGCTTAGCCCGGCATCAATCCATCCTCCAAAATAACCGGCAATAGCACCAATGGTAACACCCAGCAGCATACTGATAATAACCGCCATTAAACCAACCGATAAAGAGATGCGGGTACCTAAAATGAGTCTGCTCAGCATATCACGGCCGTAAATATCGGTTCCCAGCCAAAAGGTTTTATGAATAATGCCCGCAGGAGTGCCTCCTTTTGTAGCCGGAATGAGGTATGATTTTTTTTCGGGTTTATCCTCCAAGCCAACGTATTCATCAACAATAACAGCATCTTTGGTGAAATGATACCCGGTTATGGGAATATCCCGGTAAAACGATGGCTGGCCGTAAAGCATTTTGGCGAAGATATTTACCGTATCAACCGGCTCCGTTTTACGGAGGCGCAGCATCATAAATTCAGATCCGGGTTTTTTAAGGCTTAGCTGAACGGTCATGTTATTAGCCAGTGGGGTTGAATCGGGCATAATTAAATAACCCAATATAGCCACCAGCGTTAAAATCACAATAAATACCATGCCAGCAACGGCAATTTTATTGCGTTTAAACGTTTTCCAGGTTCGCTGCGAAGGGCTAAGATCAGTCAATTTAACTATTCGGGTGCTTTTGCTTAAATGTCGTCTTTTTTACCGGATTGCGTATAGAATAACTCATGATTTGACATGTTTGTGAACAAATTAGTCGCTCATCAATTACAATCATCTGATCACTATCTCACCATTCTCCCCTTCCACGCATATTTGCCTTTATTACCTATCATTCCGATATAAATAAAGTAAACGGTATACAGCGGAATACTTATGATTAATAATGACAACAGTTTTTGCCTTTTAAAGAATTGGGTAACCGGCCAAAGCATAATTAATTCGGTAAAATACATAAGCACAAACTGTATGGCAAAAACCTCCAAAAAGCGATAGCTTAATAAGCCGCCCAATAAATTCAATCCCACAGAAACATAAAACAGCCACAATCCAACTACCAGGGCAACCACTTTTTTGTCTTTATATTTCACCGATTTAGAAGCCCATCGCCGGCGTTGCTGCAAAAACTCCTTTAAATTGGGTTTAGCATGAGTAAAAACAATGGCATCGTACAACTTTAAAAAGCCTATTTTGCCGGGATACTGTGCAGCTACCTTCTGCAACAAAAGCTCATCATCGCCCGAGGCCAGGTCGTCAATCCCTTTAAAGCCACCTACTTTATAAAAAACATCCTTACGATAAGCCAGATTGGCACCATTGCAAGTAGATGCATGCCCATTACCTATAAACGCTGCGCCGGTAGCTATGAGCGAGTAAAACTCCAGGCTTTGCATACGCTCAAATAACGACTTCTCTTCAAAATAACTCACAGGCGACGAAATCATAACCGGGTTGTGCATTTCAAAATACCCCACCACGGTTGACAGCCACTTATTACCCATACGGCAATCAGCATCAGTAGCAACCATCAAATCGCCGGTTGATAAGTCGATGGCTTTGGCAATGGCTTTTTTCTTGTACGAATTGAGTGGTTTATCCTCGTTCATCTGCAACAGCTTTACACCCCTATCAGCATAACTACTGATGATGACCGAAGTGCGGTCGGTTGAGTGATCGTCGGCTATGATTATTTCTGTTAGATGTTTGGGGTAATCCTGTGCCAGTATGTCTTCAATAGTGAGATGTATCTTTTCTTCTTCATTGCGGGCGGCAATCAGTATGGTCACTTTGGTGGTAAAGCCTGATGATTTGAGCAGCGGTTGCTTTACAGCATTCCATCCCCTTATAATAAAGATACAAACAGACAGGAACAAACCCGTTAGCAAAAACGATAATGTACTAAGCAGTGCGATCAAAGAATTTTAATTTAAGTACAAAAACAGACCCTAAAATAGCAGGAATAATCAGGTTAATAATATAAATGAGCGATATGGCTACTACCACGGCAATAGATTGATCAGTTACATAACTGAATAATTTACCTGCGGTAAGCGCCCTCACACCAATATCCAGCAGATCCAATGATGGTATAGCCGATTGGATAAAGAAAAACACAAACATGAGCAAAGTCATGGTAAGGAACGGAATTTCGGGTATCAGCAGGTGGATAATGAGATAATACTGAAAGGTAAAAACAAAAAATCGACCTAAACAAAACCACATAATGCTCAACAACTCCCTGAATCGGTATTTACCCATAATATCAAAAAAGCGATGAAACTTTTTCAAAAATTTAATACGGTTAAGCAGCAGCACCATCCATTTAATATGGAAATAAAAGGTGAGCATTATGGCTATAAACCCAACGGCAACAAGCGCAATGCCCAGCATTATCCACCATTGCGGATGAATAAAAGTGTAAAAGAACCAAACAATAGCGCCGGCGCCCAAAACATTGGTAATTACATTTTGCCCAAACGAACCAACAGCCATAGCAAATACACCGTGGATCCGCTTACGCGGAGGCAAAAACATAACCCTGCCACCGTATTCACCTAGTCGGTTGGGGGTAAATACTGCCCAGGTTAGGCCGCAAAAAACCGATTCAATAGCCCTCCAAACAGACATTGGCGATAAAACCCTTGTTAAATGCCACCACTTTAAAGCTTCCAGCGTCCAGTTAACAATCATCAGTAATACCACCAAAGTCATGGTGATGAATACCTTTTGATAGGTTATGGCCGAAACCAGGGTATGGAACTTTTGAAGATTATCGTCGTTTTTTAAAATGCGCTGATAAATAAACCAAAATGCCAGTACCAGTATGCCGAGTTTAAGCAGAAAAGAGAACAGTTTTTTGTTACGGGCAGTCAATGGCAGAATGTTTTTTTTGCAATGTTACGTGAATGATTTCGAATTTCGGAATTTCGATTTGCGCCACCGCTAAAGCTAAGGCGGCACGCGGTCGGATTTAAAAGTTAGCGAGCCTTGGTTTTAAAAATGCGATGGTATAAGCATAGGCATCTTTGGTAGCCTGGCTATCGTAAATGGGGTTGCTGGGGTTGGCAAAACCGTGGTCGGCATCATATTGGTGTACAATCAACTTTTTACCGGCGGTTTTCATATCAGCCTCAAATTTGGCAACCACTTTTGGGTTTATCCACTGATCTTTATTGCCAAAATTACCTAAAACATCACCATGAAGCGTTTTAAGTTTATTTATATCCTGCTCGGGCATACCATAATACATTACGCAGCCTGCACCTTGTTTACCGGCCAGTATAGAAGCCTGTAAGCTCCAACCACCGCCAAAGCACCAGCCAATGGTAGTAATATGTGCCTTAGCGCCAACGTAAGTAATAGCCCCGTTGATGATGGCTTTGGCACGATCGTCACTTACGGCCTGCATCAATTTACCGGCTTCATCGCGCGTGGTGGCTACTTTGCCGTCATATAAATCAATGTCGATTACGTTTACGTTCCCCAGGTCAGTGTATAATTTTTCTGATTCTTTTTTTACCCAGTCGTTTAGCCCCCACCACTCGTGGACTACCAAAAGATAGTTATTGGTAGGATTTTTAGCTTTAAACTCATAAGCATCAGCGTCCTTGCCATCGGCAGTTTTATAGGTAATGGCTTTGCCTATGCTGCTCTGAAAATGCATTTTCAACGGGTTTTGATGCGACATGCGGAAATCCTTACTGGAAGCCAGCATTGCAAACTGTTGCGTGGCTGATGGATTGGCACAGCAAGCCATTTTGCTTTGGCTGAATGCAAATACAGCACAAAAAACAAAAAAAGACAGAAGTAAAAGCTTTTTCATTGGATTAATATTTTAAGGTTGATTTTAAAAACGACAATAAATGGTTGAACAACCAATATTAACGTTATTTTGTTTGATTATTTTATCGCACCTGTATAAAAACAATGTCATTTCGACGAGGTACGAGGAGAAATCTTATACGATGTGCAATACGAACTATACAGAGCGTTGACAGATGATGCAAAAGGTTTCTCCTAGATACCCAATTCGAAAAGACAGGGTGCATGTTGATTCGTCTTTTATCGTTTCATTTCAGAAGCAAACAACTGTGAAATACTTTTGAAACAGTGACAGCTCGCCAAGTTTGAAATCAAAATAATATAACATCCTGGTAATGCTATTACCAGTTGTGTTTGATATTTCTTTTTTCTACAAAGTTTTTAAGTGTTTCTATGTTGGATTTATCTTCTGTTTTAAATCCAATAAAATTAACAGGTGTCTTACTTTGATAAAATAGCACCCAGTTTCTTAAAATCTTCACCTGATAAATATTATCCAACTTAAAAGATAGAGAAAAAGATTCGCCAACTTTCTTTATTTCGTCATCTGTAAAAGTTGTTGTTATCGTTTCTTGTAACGCCTTATTACTTTTATAACTTCGATAGGTGATAAAAAGAGTTAGCAACGGGCGATAAACAGCAATAAAACAAGCTGTTAAACCGATTATTCTTATCAAGAAACCAAAATCCTTATTAGAGTAAAACATGCACGAAATCAAATAGACTACTGCAAATGTTGAATATATTCTCATGAGTAATATGTCGTACAAGATCGCGAAAGTAAGGATCATATAACCTTTAAGCGTAGTTTTATTGGTTATCGAAAATTCATTCATGATTAAAGGTTTATAAAGCTAAAGTAAATAAAAATAATAACGCGCTCGTCATTGCCGATAGTGAGAAAACTTTTGCGCGCGATAAATGTCCCGCGTACAAGATTTCTCCTCGTACCTCGTCGAAATGACAACCTGGTTTTTGATATTTTTACCCCAATATCTCCTTAATATCATCCACAGAAAGCGACTTAATAAAGCTTTCTTCGGTAGTAATCAACGCTCTGGCCACACTTAATTTACGCTGCTGCAGGGCCAGTATCTTTTCTTCGACTGAATCTTTGGTGATGAATTTGTAGATGAAAACATTTTTGGTTTGGCCAATACGATGTGTACGGTCGATAGCCTGTTGCTCAACGGCTGGGTTCCACCATGGGTCAAGGATAAAAACGTAATCAGCCTCGGTAAGGTTTAACCCTACGCCGCCCGCTTTTATCGAAATTAAAAACACGCGCGTTTTCGGATCTTCCTGGAATTGTTTTACCACGTCGCCACGGTTTTGAGTGGCGCCATCCAGATACACATATGGAATATTTTCGGTATCAAAATATTCGCGGTAAATATTCAGCTGTTTCACAAATTGCGAGAAGATAAGCACTTTATGACCGCCATCAAGCACGGTTTTTAACGTATGTACCACGTTTTCAAACTTGCCGGAATCGCCTTCATATTCACTGTCAATCATTATCGGGTGATTGGCAATCTGGCGTAGTTTGATCAATCCCTGTAAAACCTGGATCTGCGTTTTGGCGAAAGTTCCGTCTTCCAGGCTTCTCAATAATTCGTTACGATATTCGGATTTTACCTTTTCATAAACTGATGCCTGCTCTTCGCTCATCTGGCAATACAACAGCGTTTCGGTTTTAGGTGGAAGCTCGGTGGCTACCTGCTCCTTGGTGCGGCGCAGTACGAACGGTTTAATCAGTGCCTGTAGTTTGCGGGCCTTGTCTTCGTCCTTTTTCTTTTCAATGGGTGTTACAAACTCATTTTGAAAAAACTGCTGAATACCTAATAGCCCCGGATTAATGAATGACATTTGCGTCCACAGATCATTTACCGAGTTTTCAACCGGAGTACCACTCAATATCAGTTTAAAACGCGATTTTAACTGCTTAACCGCCAGGAAGGATTTTGACGACGGATTTTTAATATTCTGACTTTCATCCAATATCACATAATCAAAAAAGTAAGCCTTAAACAGTTCAATATCGATACGACTGATGCCGTAAGTAGTTATCACCACATCGTAATTAGCAAAAACCTCCGGCGATTTATAACGCATGGCACCGGTATGCACCATTAAACGTAATTGAGGTGCAAACTTCTTGGCCTCGTTCAGCCAGTTGTATATCAGCGAGGTGGGCATAATTACCAGCGACGTGCTTTTACCACCGCCAGCCTCGGTATCTTCTTTATGTTTTTGCAGCAGGGCAAGGGTTTGTATGGTTTTACCCAAACCCATGTCATCCGCCAGGCAGCCGCCAAAATGGTATTGCTTTAAAAAGTGGAACCAGTTGTAGCCTGCTTTTTGATAGGGACGTAAATTGCCTTCAAAAAACTGTGGCATTGGTATATCTTCCAGTTCCTCAAACTCACTTAGCTTTTGCAGTTTGCGGTTCATGGTAACATTGGCCATTTCGCCTTCAACCAAGCTATTAACTAAGCCAAGGTGATGCTTGCGCAGTTTAATATCATTACCACCATCGGTAAAGTGCAGCAGGTTGCCAAATTGCGAGAACCATTTTTCAGGAATTACCGCAATTTCGCCCGACGGCAATACAAATTCCTTTTTATGATTGAGGATGTGATTTTTTAGCTGGATAAACGGGATGCGGTACGACCCAAAATAAACAAAGGCATTAATATCAAACCAGTCGTTTTGTTCGCTGATTTCCATATCAATTTTACTGCTGCCAAAAACATAGCGTTTTTGTCCGTCGTTGGTGGGTTGTTCTATTTCAAAGCCCTCGTCAGTCAGCTGGTCAAAATGTTGGTTTATCCATTCAAAAACAGAAAACGAATGATCTGCATCTTCATCAGCTATATCAACCTCCAAATTTTTAAATAAAGATGAAGTGGTTTTTAGTCCCATGCTTTCTAACAGCTGAAACTTATTTTTCTCCCAAACCACGGAGCGTTTGATGCGGTGAAAGGTATAATCATCGCCATCGCGCTCCATGCGCACGGAAATATGCCTTTCATCGCCATAAGAAAAAGTATAGCCGGCATATTTAAAAAAAAGCTGCAACTGCGAAGTACCACCTTCAATATAAATAGGCTTTAAAACAGGCCGCGCATCATATTTTTCGGTGTTGATGGTAAAGCCTTCGGCAAAAACATGATGCTTTTCAATAAGTGGCGCCACAAATTTCTCAAAATACGATTGCTCGGACGATTTGGGTATGGCGATATAGCGTTTATTAAGGAACGGAACCAATTTTTTACCTTCAATTTCCTTTTCAAAATAATACAGGGTATCATCCAGCAGCATCCATGCCGGATGGTTGCAAATGATCTCGGCATTTTTGAACATAAACTCAATACGCATACCCTGGTATTTAATGGTAGGGAAATACCGTATCTCCTCCGTATCGCGCCTGAAATGGAACAGCACCGTTGCCGCTTCGGTGGCAATATGCACCTCGCGCTCTGCCGGGTAGCCTTCTTTACTCATCTGGAAAAGCCTTTTGGCAGGCAGCAAAGCCAGGGCTTCGGCCATGCGCTTTTCCATTTTGGGCCTTATGGTATCAAAAAACTGTTCGTTAAAAATTTTGGAGAAGAATTCAAACGGACGGATTGGCTTTTTATAATATCTTTTTATGATGTTACCCTGCTCCAGCTCTTCCAGTATTTTAACCAGCTTAAGGTCTGTTTCATCAATATAGTTACTAAACTCTTTAACTGTATTTGAAAATAAACGCTGGTGGGTAAGTGAAAATTCGCCATTGGGGTTAAGTTGAACTACGTGGGGCTCAATCACATAGGAAAGATAGTCGTGCCGGGCTATGGCATAAATAATCTGGCAGGGCTTAGTTGAGTCGACGCGTAGCATACTTCTGATAAAAAAATTATTAGAAGTTACATCAACAAAAAATTCAAACGTAAACAGAATTTGCAGTAAGTAAAAATGTTTTGTGTTAAATATTTGTTAACATCTGGGAATGTTCATTGGTTCAGTTGTTTATTAGTTCATTGGTGGCGGGATTCAGAAGAAGCATGTTCTAAATTATCTTGTCATTTTATTAGTTTTACGAAACATTGCAATTATTGAGAATAATACATGCTTACGGAAAATAGTTATGCAGCTACAATAGCAAAAATCAAGGACGAAATTGAAACAGCAAGATTAAAAGCGGCTATTTCAGTCAATCAACATTTATTAATGTTGTATTGGAAAATTGGCAATATAATATTACTACAACAAAATTTGGAAGGATGGGGAACTAAAGTTATTGAGAGATTGTCAAATGACTTACGTAAGGAATTTCCAAGTATGAAAGGTACGTCACCACGAAATCTTAAATACATGCGGGCATTTGCTCAGACTTATCCTGAATTTGTGCAGCCGACAGCTGCACAAATGGAAAATAGCATAATTGTGCAGCAAGCTGCTGCACAATTACCATGGTTTCATATTTGCACATTATTAGACAAAGTAAAAGTACCGGAAGAGAAAAATTTTTATATTCAAAAGGCTATCGAAAACAACTGGAGCAGAAACGTATTAATACATCAAATAGAAAGTGGGTTATATCACCGACAAGGAAAAGCAATCAATAATTTCATTCAAACTTTGCCCGTACCACAAAGTGATTTGGCCAAAGAAATGTTAAAAGATCCATATAAATTCGATTTCCTGAACTTGTCTGAAGAGTACCTTGAAAGAGATTTGGAAGATGCCCTGGTTAATCATATCACAAAATTCCTTCTAGAATTGGGTGCAGGCTTTAGCTATGTCGGAAGGCAATATCATTTGGAAATTGGAGGAGAAGATTTTTATATTGATTTGTTATTTTATCACCTAAAGCTAAGAAGTTATGTAGTAATAGAATTAAAAACAGGAAAATTCATACCCGAATATGCAAGCAAACTGAATTTTTATCTTAGTGCTGTTGATGATATACTCAAACACCCAACTGATAATACAACAATTGGTATTTTAATATGTAAAGAAAGAAATAAGGTAGTGGCTGAATATGCTTTACGCGATATAAATAAACCAATAGGTATAACAGAATATGAATTAACTCAGTCTATTCCCGACAGCTTTAAAGGAAGTCTTCCGACAATTGAAGAAATAGAAAACGAACTTGAAAGTTAGATTTTATTTATATCCTTTGGAAGGCCAACTGTACGTAGCATTTCATTAGCTTTATCTACCTTATCCTGAAATATAGGAAGCTCTTTGTACTTTTTTAGGGAATTATCAATTACCACTATAGGCGCTTTCCTCTTATTAAGTTCCTCGATATTCATAATACCACCTCCCCCTCAAAAACTTTCTTCGCAGGACCCTCTAAGAAAATATCGGTATAAGTTTGGCCATTGTAATTGAAGCGAATATTTAAATCGCCTCCCAATACTTTTATGGGGGTGGTAATGTTGCCATTTTGGTGATTATGTTTGGCCATTGCAAGGGCTACGGCAGTAACGCCTGTACCGCAGGCGTAAGTTTCGTCTTCTACACCACGTTCAAAGGTGCGTACAAAATAGCCTGTGTCGGTAGGTTCAACAAAGTTTACGTTAATGCCGTGTGCTTTGTAAGTATCATTATTGCGGATATTATATCCATCGGTATAAACATCTTTTTCCTTTAGCCCACTAACCATTTTTACATAGTGCGGCGAGCCGGTGTTAAGCACATAGGCATCTGCATCGCTATTAATGATATCCACATCAATCATTTGCAAGCTCACCCAGTCGCCTTCGGCTGAAATTTTGGCGTAATGGGGGCCGTCAACTGCCAAAAAGTTTGTTTCGGTGTCAATTATTCCTAAAAACTTGGCAAAGGCTACAATGCATCGTCCGCCATTGCCGCACATGCTGCTGGGCTGGCCATCGGCATTATAATATACCATCTCAAAATCATAGCCAGCTTTATTTTGCAGCAGCATGAGGCCATCGCCCCCAATACCAAAACGGCGGTCGCAAAGGCTTGCAATCAGCTGTGGATTTTGATGATTTACAGCATTGGTGCGGTTATCAATCAGGATAAAATCATTCCCTGCACCCTGGTATTTATAGAAATGGATGATCACAATAAATTCATTAATTTGTTAGTACCTTTATTATCCAGCTAGTGAAAAATTCCTCTTTGTTCTGCATTTAACAAATTTTAACAAAAATGCCTATAACTTAACGCTGGTTCTACCGTCTATATGGTATTAAATTTGAATAATAACTTATAAACATAACAAAGAAGAGAATAAAACACGAAATGATGATAACATCAGCGTAAAAATAAAATTCAAAAAACGCGATATCATCATTAACACTATGATTAAAAACAAAACAAAAAAGATGAAAAAGTTTGGTTTAACATTATTAACAGCTTTTGTTGGTGGCGCTATGGCGCTTGGCGGGTATAAAATTGTTGAGAGTAAATACGCCAGCAACATGAGTTTTGAAGACAGGCAAAAAGTTTATTTTACAAGCAACCGTATTGCTCCTGCATCCTCAGTAACATCATCGGCGGGGCAGCCTACTGATTTTACCGAGGCTGCGGCAGCAGTAACTCCTGCAGTGGTTTATATCCGTACCACCTACGCTGCTCAGCCCGATAACGGCCAGCAAAGTCAGTTACAGCAAATGTTTGGCGATATGTTTGGTCAGCGTGGGCGCCCGCAGGCAGGGCCCGAAATGGCATCAGGATCAGGCGTAATTATTTCGCCGGATGGTTATATTGTAACCAATAATCACGTGGTTGACAAAGCCGAAAAAATTGAAGTGGTGACCAATGATCACCAGGATTTTAAAGCAAAAGTTATTGGTACCGACCCAAGCACCGATCTTGCCCTTATAAAAATTGAAGGTCATGATTTGCCTATTGTAAAATTAGGCAACTCTGATAATGTAAAAGTTGGCGAGTGGGTATTGGCTGTGGGTAATCCTTTTAAATTAACCTCAACCGTTACTGCCGGTATAGTTAGTGCAAAGGGCCGTAATATAGGTATCATTGGCTCGGAAGATAACCAGGATGAAAATCAAAATCCATTTGGCCGTACTCAGTATCAGGGCAAACCTAGATTAAACAAAGCCATCGAATCATTTATTCAAACTGACGCGGCCATTAACCCCGGCAATAGCGGTGGTGCGCTGGTAAATACCAATGGCGAACTGATTGGCATTAATTCGGCCATTGCCTCACATACTGGTTCGTACGAAGGTTATGGTTTTGCTATTCCGGTTAACCTTGCAAAAAAGGTTTTGGATGACATTGAAAAATACGGTGCCGTAAAACGCGGTTACGTAGGCATCAGCTTTAAAGAACTTGACCAGGATGCTGCCCAGCAATTACATATTGACCGCACCGTTGGTTTATATGTTGATGAAGTAATACCTGGCGGCGGCGCAGCACAGGCAGGGCTCGAAAAAGGCGATATCATTACTAAAGTAGAAGGCAACAAAGTTTATGAATCATCAGATTTGCAGGAACGCGTTGGCCGATTAGAACCAGGTGATAAGATAAACCTTACTGTTTTACGCGGTAACGACGAGAAAAGCTTTACTGTTACCCTAAAACCGGAAGCTGCTACGCCAAAAGTAGCCGTTTCAAAATCGGCAGAGGAGCTGTTCAACAAATTTGGGGCAAGCTTTATACCTGTTAACGGTACTCAAAAAGCTAAATTCCATATCAATGCCGGGGTAGTGGTTACCCAGGTTAGGGATGGTGGTTTATTCGATTATACCGAAGTTCCTGTAGGGTCGGTAATCACCGAAATTAACAGGCAGCCAATTGCCAGCATTGATGATATTGATCATACGCTAAACAATTTGAAAAATGGCTTGTTAACTATTTCGGGTTTCTATCCTGATGGCAGCAAATTACGAAGCACCATACAGGTTCAATAATTTTCTTACACTTACAATTTAAATAAATCAGCAAAGCTGCTTCCGAAAGGAAGCGGCTTTTTTGTTTAAGCCTCACCCCACCCCCTTTCCAAGGGAGAGGGGCTAAAATAGGTCCATGAGTTAAAATTTTATATCGAAGTCATGTTATTTCCCTGAATCCATTTACAAGCGCAAAATGTATCTGTAATGCCGCCTTTTGTATAAACCCAGCCGCCATAGTACATATAACTTTGTGGTACAAAATTTAATCAAAAACAAAATGGCAAGAGTAATTTTTATAACAGGTGCTTCCCGCGGGTTCGGAAAGCTTTGGGCTGAAGCATTTTTAAAACGTGGCGATAAGGTAGTTGCCACCGCAAGAAACTTAAATACACTGAATGATCTGGTTAAAACATACGGTAACCACATCCTTCCTTTACAACTGGATGTTAACGACAGGGCTGCCGCCTTTGAAGCAGTTAATAAAGCAAAACAACACTTTGGTGTTATTGATGTATTGATAAACAATGCAGGCTATGGTCTTTTCGGTACGGTAGAAGAAACTACTGAGAAAGAAGCCCGTGACCAGATGGATACCAACTTCTTCGGTTTATTATGGCTTACACAGGCTGCATTGCCAATAATGCGTAAACAAGGTCACGGTCATATTATACAATTATCAAGTGTATTAGGAATAGCAACACTGCCAATTTTAAGTATTTACAATGCTTCAAAATTTGCTGTAGAAGGTTTGAGCGAAACCCTGGCTACTGAAGTAAAAGCTTTTGGTATTAATGTAACGCTGATTGAGCCAAATGGCTTTGCTACAGATTGGGCAGGCGCTTCGGCAGTTAATTCACAACCTATGGATGTTTACAATCCGGTAAGAGCAGCATTCCAGGCGGGTTTAACTGATGACGCTTTTGGTAACCCTGAGGCAACATCCGCAGCTATACTTAAATTGGTTGACAGTGAAAAACCACCGTTGCGTTTATTCTTAGGTAAGGTAGCGCAGCCTTGGGTAAAACAGGTTTATGCCGGGCGCTTAGCCGAATGGGAAAGCTGGGCTGATGTGGCTACAGCTGCACACGGGAAATAAGCCCCACCTAAATCCTCCCCGGGAGGACTTAAAAAATGGGCATGAGCGAAGTCAAAAGTCTCCCCAACCGGGGGAGATTTAGAGGGGGCCTGAGGCCAATATTATTGAATTAAACTGACAAAGTCTATGCGATTTACCGCATAGACTTTGCTAATATTGCATTGATTATGAAGCACTTTAAAAGTTTAGCCGAATTACACCGGGCCAACAGCCTTCCACCACCCGAAAACCCATTGATTAGCGTATTCAGGTGTACAAATGTTTGCTCTATTGGAGCGACAGAGTTTACCGGTGATTTTTATATGATCGGGTTTAAAAAACTAAAATCAGGGGTATTTTTTTATGGCAGAACCCGATATGATCATGAAAATGGCTGCTTGTCGTTTATAAAACCCAGGCAGGCAATGAAACTGGTAAACCTGGAATTTGAGGAGGATGGATTTGTTATCTTTTTTCACGAGGATTTTTTAAACGGCCATGCCCTGCATTCAGATATCAGAAAGTACGGTTACTTTGAATATGAAGCCAATGAAGCGCTGCATTTGTCGCCTAGCGAGGAGCGAACTATAGCAGAGTTATATGGAAAAATTGAAACCGAGTACAATAACAATCAGGATGAGTATAGCAAAGATATTATACTGGCCCATATCGATTCCATATTAAAATATTCGCAACGTTTTTATAAGAGGCAATTTATTAACCGTACCGACCTATCGGGAAAAGTAGTTTCAAAATTCAACAATACCCTTTCGGCTTATTTTGATAATGGTTTCTTACAGCAAAAAGGTTTGCCGTCGGTAGCATTAATGGCCTCGCAGTTAAATTTATCGCCCAAGTATTTAAGTGATGTTTTAAAACAGGAAACCGGAAAAACGGCAATTGAACTGATCCATATATTTTTAATATCTGAGGCCAAAAATTTGCTAACCGGAACTGACAATAACATTGCCGAAACGGCTTATACTTTAGGCTTTGATAATTTACCCTATTTTTCGCGACTGTTTAAAAAAGAAACTGGGATAAGCCCCAATCAATATAAAAGACAACTATTGAATTAAAGAAATATTAACGCCTTTGCTATTTTTGCAGCAATGAACGCCAATGCTGCTGTAGCTTTTAATTTATTAGGTAACGATTTGCTGTTATTGCCCCAAAAAGCTATTTACTGGAAACAAGAGAAAGCTTTACTGGCTGCCGATGTACATTTGGGCAAGGTAGGTCACTTCCGTAAAGCCGGAATAGCAGTGCCTCGTGATATGGAACAAAGTGACTTAGCTATCTTATCAGATCTTATCCACGAACATCAGCCTGAAAAAATCATCTTCCTGGGTGATCTTTTTCATAGCGATATGAATACCGATTGGGATTGGTTCATTTTATGGCGCAGCCAATTCCCCAGGCTGCAAATTATTCTTATAAAAGGTAATCACGATATTATTAACGACAGCTATTATCACCAACTAAATATCGATTTGTGCGATGAGCTGCTGATAGGCCCTTTTTTAATGCTTCATCATCCTTTAACACCCACCGCCCTACAACAAACCAAAGCATATGCTTTTTGCGGGCATATCCATCCGGGGGTGAGTTTGGTGGGACGCGGGCGGCAGCAAATAACCTTACCCTGCTTTGCATTTGGGCAAAAGCAGGCTATTTTACCCTCATTCGGCAAGTTTACCGGCAGGGTGGCCATCCGCAGTATCAAAACTGATAAAATATTCGCAGTAACAAAAGATAAGGTACTCGCTATTGATTAATGGTGTTTTTCCAGATAATCGTTAACCTCAAAGCTCATTCTGTCGCTTTCAATATCCCGTCGTACTATTTTCCAGCTGCCGTCAAGCAAATAATAGGTTGGAATTTGGTTAATACTCCAATTCACAGCATTTGGCGAGTCGTCACCTTTTAGGTCGCTGATTTGTGGCCATTTCATATTATCTTCCATAATGGCACTGGTCCACCAGCTGCTTTTGGTATCAAGCGATATACTTACAACGGCCAGGTTTTTACCATATTTACTCTGCGTAAGTATATCGTTAATAGTTTGGTGGTTTCTTCTGCTCACGTCATTACTTGCGCGCCAAAACTCAACCAAAATAATCTTCTGCGTTATTGATTTTGGGTCGAATGTTTTGCCATCGGGCATTTTGCCCACAATAGCCGGTGCAGGGGCGCCTTCAACTGTTTTAACCAAATGGCTCAGTTTATCGCCAATTTCTTTGCCGTCGTCGCTATTTTTTGCCGCAGCGCTAAGTGTTTTAAAAATGGCATAATAACTTAACGGATCATCTTCATAGTTTAACTTGCTCATTAAGTGAGCGCTGATATCGCTATTAGGAAACTCCTTCAAAAATTCTTTAAACGCTGTTTCATTATTGGTGGCCATGCTGGCCTCGGCGGCACTCAGCTTATTTAATAATTGGTTATAAGCCAATTTTGAGAGTGCATCACCTTTTGTTTTAATCTCATCGTTTAGTTTTTGAACTTCCTGCTGGGTTTCAAGTCCCAGCTTATCATCCAAAGTATAAAATGCCGACAGCTGCTGCTGTGTTTTTGACGATGTAGTTATTTTGGGATATTTAAACAGTTTACCGTTTTCGGTTTCAATGCTATAAATGCCACTTTCCAGGTAAACCTCAAAAGGTAAATGGTCATCCCTATTATCCTCATCAACAATATTCATCATATAATATCCGGGTTCTTTCAGCGGCTTTTTGGCGATAGTAAATTTGCCATCCTTTATATTCTCACCAAATACCGTACTGTCGCCTATAGTTTTCACCACAAATACACCGTTTTTAATACCTGGCGTAATACCGGTAAACTCAATGCCCGGCCTTTTTATACAGCCGGTAAGCAAAAAGGCGCAAAATATTACAGAAATATATTTCATATTTTAATTTGGATAGGTGTTTAATTGCCGCTAATATAGGCCTGGTAACGCTAAACGCAAACAAATCAAATACATTGTTTTTAGATTGTTTCTAAATAACCAATAACTCCTGTTTAAGCCAATTCCATTTATATCTTTTGGCATATAATAAATACTTTTGCCCAATAAATCTGATATATAATGAGCGAATTCAAACAAACCTTTAACTCATCGTTGGGAAAGAAGCTGATAATGGCTTTAACGGGCTTGTTTCTGTGTACTTTTTTAATTGTGCACCTTGGCGGTAACCTGTTACTGTTCAGCAGTGATGGTGGTTATAGCTTTAACATGTATGCTAACTTTTTAACGCACTTTCCGCCGATAGAAGTTGTAGCTTACCTGCTTTATCTTGCCATATTGGTACATGCCATTTATGCACTGGTTTTAACCATTAAAAACCGCAAAGCACGCCCGGTAGCTTATGCTACAGTAAATAAATCGCCAACCACATGGTCGTCAAAAAACATGGGGCTATTAGGCTCTATCCTGTTTTTGTTTATTGTAATACACATGAGCGATTTTTGGTTTAACTACAAGTATAGCGACAAAATTGGTTACAAAGAGTACCGCACCAATGTAAATACTGACGAAACCACTGCTACTGATTATGTGCCTGAATCGCCAAAATTTGAAAAATCAGTTACTACCGAAGGCGATTACGAAGTGATAAGGGTTAAAGACTTGCATGCGCGTGTTGCTTCCAGCTTTAGCAATATATTTTATGTAATATTTTATGTAATAGCCATGGGAGCTGTATCGTTTCACCTGGTGCACGGCTTTCAAAGTGCATTCCGCACATTAGGATGGGTACATAAAAAGTATACGCCAATTGTTTATTTTATTGGTACCTGGCTCTTCGCGGTCATTATCCCGATTGGTTTTGCGGCTATGCCGATAGTTTATTATATACTAAGTTTAAGTAAATAAGTAGTTGATTAAGTTAGATTAGGTTGAATAAGTTGATTAAGTTCAACCCTGAGCTCACTGAGCAACAAACCATTCACCCAATCAACCCAATCAACCACTCACTAAATAAAAGAAACATGAGTTTAGATGCTAAAATTCCAAAAGGTCCATTAGCCGAAAAATGGAGCAAGCATAAGTTTGATTTAAAGCTGGTTAACCCTGCCAACAAACGTAAATACGACATTATAGTTGTAGGTACGGGGCTTGCAGGTGGCGCCGCTGCGGCATCATTAGCTGAGTTGGGTTACAACGTAAAAGCATTTTGCTTTCAGGATAGCCCCCGCCGTGCGCACTCTATTGCTGCACAAGGTGGTATTAATGCTGCAAAAAACTATCAGAACGACGGCGATAGCGTTTATCGTTTGTTTTACGATACTATTAAAGGCGGTGATTACCGTGCCCGCGAGGGAAACGTTTACCGCCTGGCCGAGGTATCAGTAAATATAATTGACCAGTGTGTGGCACAGGGCGTTCCTTTTGCCCGCGAATACGGCGGCTTGCTGGATAACCGTTCATTCGGTGGTTCGCAGGTATCACGTACCTTTTATGCGAGGGGACAAACAGGACAACAATTGTTATTAGGTGCCTACTCGGCTCTTAACCGCCAGATCCACTTAGGTAAGGTAAAAATGTACACCCGCACCGAAATGCTGGATGTGGTGAAAATTGATGGCCATGCAAAAGGTATTATTACCCGTAACCTTATCAACGGAGAAATTGAAACACATAGCGGACATGCAGTATTGCTTGCTACCGGTGGATACGGAAACGTATTTTACCTGTCAACCAATGCAATGGGTTCAAACGTTACCGCTGCATGGCGAGCACATAAACGTGGTGCATTTTTTGCCAACCCATGTTTTACGCAAATACACCCAACCTGTATTCCGGTAACCGGCGATCATCAGTCAAAATTAACGCTGATGTCAGAGTCGTTACGTAATGATGGTCGTGTTTGGGCACCAAAAACAGTTGAAACAGCAGAGAAATTGCGTAAAGGGCAGCTGAAAGCTGCCGATATAAAAGAAGATGACCGCGACTACTTCCTGGAAAGAAAATATCCTTCATTCGGTAACCTGGTTCCACGCGACGTGGCATCACGTAACGCAAAGGAAATGGTGGATGATAACCGTGGTGTAGGTACATCTGGCATTGCTGTATTCCTTGATTTTGCTGACGCGATTCACCGTTTAGGCAAAGATGCGGTAGCTGCCAAATATGGTAACCTGTTTGATATGTACTATCAAATTACCAACGAAGATCCTTATACCCAACCGATGCGTATTTACCCAGCGGTACACTATACCATGGGTGGTTTGTGGGTTGATTATAACCTGAGTACTAATATCCCAGGCTTATATGCTTTGGGCGAATGTAATTTCTCTGACCATGGTGCCAACCGTTTAGGTGCATCAGCATTAATGCAGGGATTAGCTGATGGTTATTTTGTGATCCCCTATACTTTGGGCGATTATTTGGCAACTATAGGACCAAAACCTGTTGATATCAATCACCCTGCTTTTGCAAAAACAAAACAGGAGACTTTAGACTACATAAATAAATTACTTTCATTAAAAGGTACCCGCACGGTTGATGATTATCACCGTTCATTGGGCCTTATTATGTGGGAATATTGTGGTATGGCCAGAACTGAAGAAGGTTTGACCAAAGCAAAAGGATTAATAAGCGAACTGAGAGCTGATTTCTGGAAAAATGTTATTGTGGTAGGGGAAAACGATGAAGTAAACCCCGCCCTTGAAAAGGCCGGACGTGTAGCAGACTTTTTAGAACTAGGCGAGTTGATGGTGGACGATGCCCTGATGCGCAGGGAGTCATGCGGGGGACATTTCCGTTTGGAATCGCAAACACCGGAAGGCGAAGCTTTACGCGACGACGATAACTTCGCCTTCGTTGCCGCCTGGGAATATAAAGCGGATAACCAACCTGAAGTATTGCACAAAGAAGTGCTTGACTTTGAATTTGTTCATTTAACACAAAGAAGCTATAAATAGTGAATGGTTGATTAGGTTGAATGAGTTGATTGGGTTAAGAAGTTATAACTATTCACTTAATCAACCTAATTAACTTAATCAACTAAACGTCACATCTCAAATCTAACGAAGAATGAGTAACGGAAATATGAATCTGACGCTGAAAGTTTGGCGCCAAAAAAATGCAGACACCAAAGGTGCTTTTGTAACCTACAAGGCTGAAGGAATTTCGCCCGATATGTCGTTCCTGGAAATGCTGGATATAGTAAATGAGGGTCTTATTTTAAAAGGTGGTGAGCCGGTACATTTTGATCACGATTGTCGCGAAGGTATTTGCGGTATGTGTTCATTGTATATCAACGGTCATCCTCACGGACCTAAAAATGCCATCACTACCTGCCAGTTGCATATGCGTTCTTTTCATGATGGCGAAACCATTGTAATTGAACCATGGCGTGCGGCTGCTTTCCCGGTTATTAAGGATTTAGCAGTTGACCGTTCATCTTTCGACAGGATACAGCAAGCTGGTGGTTTCGTATCGGTAAACACAGGTGTTACTGTTGATGCCAACGAAATCCCCATTCCAAAAGTAATTGCCGACGAAGCTTTTAACTCTGCAACCTGCATTGGTTGTGGTGCTTGCGTTGCTGCTTGTAAAAATGCTTCGGCTATGTTATTTGTATCGGCCAAGGTTAGCCAGTTAGCTATGTTGCCGCAAGGGCAGCCTGAGCGCTGGAACCGTGTACAGGCAATGGTTGCTCAGATGGACGAAGAAGGATTTGGTAACTGTACCAATACTGGTGCTTGTGAAGCCGAATGCCCTAAAGAAATCAAGATGACCAACATCAGCCGGATGAATAACGATTATTTCAGCGCCAAGTTATTCCGTGAGGAATCAACACACGAGCACGCTGCCGGCGAATAATAATATTACACTTGTTTTAATCTGTAAAGGCTTGGGAGTTTCTCTCAAGCCTTTTTTCCTTTTAAAGGTTCTGATATTCTTCTTAATCAACCTAATTAAACTATTAATTACAAATACCACAATTTAAAGCAAGTACTGGCATAGCTATTGTAAATTCTGATAATAGGTTTCACTTAAATTGATTTATCATGAAAAAAATTACTCTTTTAGTCGTATTTGCAATATTTGCATACAGTATTCCATCTGTTGCTCAAATTCAGCAGGGGAATGTTTTGGTAGGGAGCACTTTCAGCAATTTGAGCTGGCAATTAAACACCCCACATACCTTTAGCTTTAATATCACTCCCGAGGCCGCCTGGTTTGTGCAGGACAATGTGGCAATTGGCGGGTATTTAAACTTTGGTGTTCAAACCGCATCCAATTCGGTTACTGTTATTAACTATGGTGTTGGTGGCTTGGGCAGGTATTATACCGGATCAGATGTTTCGATATTGAAGCATGGCCGTCTGTTTGCCCAAGCTAATGCAGGTATAGGCGGCGTTGATATCAGCGATGGCGGCGGCAATACCAACGGCTTCGATTTTGGTTTCGGACCGGGATTCTCCTATTTTGTAACGCCCAGCGTTGGCCTCGAAACATTGTTAGAGTATAACGGCGTATTAGGCTTTGGCAGCCAGGTATATCAAAATAAATTGACCCTGAATTTCGGTCTTCAGATCTATCTGCCGGGCAAATCGACCGCTCAAAAAATACAGGGCGATATGAAATAATTTATTCCTTTTGTATCTTTTAAAACAATGCCTGTTGATTCATCAACAGGCATTGTTATTGATTTGTAGCCGAATATGGTATTGGTTCCGGTTGTCCTTATAATCATACATTGCTGGCATTTATTGTAAACAGTAAATTTTAACCTATTCTATAATCGTTAAATTATCACATCTTATTTCGGCAATTAATAAAAACTTACTTTCATTTATATTGTTAAATCTATAATTAACTAAATTAATTACATAGAAATACTAAAATTATGAAAAAGTTAAGTTCAATAGCAGCAGCCCTTGCCATAGCAGCAATATTTGAGGTTGCAGCAGCAAGTGGAGCTAATAATAACGGCGTAGTAATTTCAAAAACAGATAGAGTAGTGACTGACACCATACCTACTACGCCGAGACCAGCGCCCAACCCAACACCTACACCTACACCTACACCTACACCAAGCCCTAATCCAAGCCCGAGTCCCAATCCGATGCCGAATCCAAACCCCAGTCCTAATCCAATGCCAGTTCCTAACCCTAATCCTACCCCAAGTCCAAGCCCGAATCCGAATCCGAGCCCCAACCCTACACCAGCGCCAGCACCTCCAATACCCGGTCATTAACATATAAAACACAACATATCAAAGTTCAATTTATAGCCCTGTATATCTTATACGGGGCTTTTTTGTTTAAACGACGTCAGCAACATCAACCTGCTTTGAAATATCCGTCAGAAACACAATTAATCTTCTTGTTAAATTTTATTGCTTAAAATGAAACATTTTTTATTTAGCTCCCGTACAAAACCGCGATTTACCTTAAACCTTTCACCAATGAATAAAGCTTCATCATTTAATTTACCAAAACAGAAATATACTTATCTACTTGAAAAACAGCTAATATTTCGTTAGTATCTACGATTTATAGCCTATAGCAAAACAACTCATCCATTTATTACAAATATATCCTATAAAGAAATATCAGTTTGACACAAAAACTAAACTACCTCATTGCCTGGTTCAAATTATTGAAAAGAAAAACATCGCTGATTTTATTGGTTATCATTTTGGCGGCATCAGCCGCCATGATTGTAACTAACTATTACACCATAAAAATCGCATCAGCCGCAAGGGCTTATATTAACGGAGAGTCACAATATTCAAAGGGGCAAAAAGATGCTTCCGCTTATCTTATCAAATACATCTACCTTGAAAATGATACCGACTACAAGGCTTTTCAACAAAACATCAGCATTCCTCTTGGCGATCAAATAGCCCGCATTGCCTTATCAAACAAACATAATACTGCCGAAGCAACCGGAGGTTTTTTACAAGGGAAAAATTATCCGAAAGATGTGGCAAATATGGTTTGGCTTTTTACCACGTTTAAGCAATTGCCCATTTTTAAAAAGGTAATTGCAACCTGGACAGATGGGGATGAGTTAGTAAACAAACTTTATTTAACTGGCATACTAGCACGGCAGAAAATGCTGTCGCAAAAAATTTCACCTGCGGAAAAACAATCGTTTATATTATCTATCAACAACTTATCGCAACAGCTAACGGTTAAGGAAGAAGATTTTTCAAATACACTTGGCATTATAAGCAGTAATGTTAATGTATACCTGTTTATTGCGGATATAGCGGTAATACTGGTTATCATTATCAGCTCATATTCATATGCCGGTATTATGATCAGAAACCTGCGCGAATCCAGAAAGAAAATAATTGAACAAAACTTTAATCTGCAATCCATAAATGCAGGGCTTGATAAATTTGTATTCAATATCACGCACGATTTACGGTCGCCGCTGGTTTCCTTAATCGGGTTGATCAGTTTAATTGATGACGAAACCGATATGGCGCAAATTAAGGCCTATACCCTACTGATGAAAGACAGCCTGGAAAAGCAGGATCTGTTTATTAATGAAATGCTCACCTTTATACAAAGCAAGCACACCGGCCTTATTAAAAAGGAATGCAGCCTTAATATGATCATTGAAAATGTACTTACCCAAAATCATTATGTAAAAGAAGGTAAGGAAGTACACTTTTATAAGGAATTGCTGCTTGATCAAATTGAAAGCGACTCGCTTAAATTGCAGGTAATATTGAACAATCTGGTTTCTAACGCAGTAAAATACAGTGATACCAAAAAGGATGAACAATGGGTAAAGGTTAAAACCTACCGTACCGATAGTGAAGCCATAATTGAGATTGAGGATAATGGCCTGGGCATAAGAAAAAACGACCAGGAACGCATTTTTGATAAGTTTTATTTATCGGGTATTAATAAAAAAAGCTCGGGACTGGGTTTATACCTGGTAAAAGATGCCGTTAAACAAATGAACGGTCGCATACAGGTAAAATCTGAAGAAGGGCTATATAGCAGGTTTACCATCAGCTTTCCGGGTTAAAACGGATGGTTAATACTTGCCTAAAAACCGCATAACGTCTTGCTCTGTGCCCGTAAAGGGCCCTGCTATTGCAGTTTTAAGGCCAGCCATAGCTGCCGCAAATTCGCCCGACTCTTGTATTTCGGCATTTTTACTACGCTTGTATAAATATCCTGCCATATAAGTGTCGCCACATCCTGTAGCGTCAACTATAGTTTTTGGTTGATAGGCTGGGATATCATAAAAAGCACCATCCTTATAAATCAATGAGCCATTACTACCGTCGGTAATCACAACTTCCTTTACGCCCCAATCTGTCAGCTGCAGGCAACCGTTTTTTACATCTTTTTGCCCGGTTAATGTCAATAGTTCATTAACATCGGCCTTCAAAATACTGATATACAATAGCGCCTCTTTCTTCCAAAGCCAATCTACGGGTACTACTTTATAATTTACAACCTTGCGTAAATAGCCCTGTACATCTAAAGCGACTATCCCTTTTTTTGAAAGTTCCTGTATAACATATATCGAAAAATCATCCGCCAGCAACGGCCCCAAATGAAAAACACGGGCTTCTATGTCTGCAAGCTGTTCCATGGTAAAAGCATCCGCCGTTTGTAATACATTTTGTGTCCTTATATCCTGATCTTCGGCATAAATATTCTCGAAATAAACGGTATGGGCGCTTTGCTGTACTTTGATCTCAATACCTGCCTCACGCATCTTTTCAACGTAATGCATTTCGGCACCGCCTAAAGCAGTAACCAGGAGATAATCAACATTCAGCTTATTTATTGCATACGAGAAATAAAAAGCAGTGCCGCCGGGCATATAATTTACAGAAGTTGCGGTTACCACCTTGTCGGCAGTGATATGCCCTATGCAACAAATATCATACATAGTGAAAAATAAAAGCCAATATAGTAATTTGCTTAATAAATAAATTGCACTTTTAAATGCAATTCCTAACGGAAAATAAACCAAATGAAGAAGAAAGAATACGCTTATCTGCTGGCCCGGCTTCCGCTGGGAATGAGCTTTTTTGGCCACGGATTGATACGCTTAACCAAGCTGGATGCTTTTAGCCATGGTATGGTTGGGCAATTCAGCAAATCGTTATTACCGGCAGCGCTTGTACTTGCTTTTGGGTATGTGTTACCCTTTTTGGAGTTTATAACTGGTTTATTGTTATTACTGGGATGGTTTACCCGTTTCGCTATTGTTTTAGGTGTTGCAATTATGCTTACGCTTATTTTGGGCAGCAGCCTGATAGAACAATGGAATGCTGTATTTACGCAACTCGTTTACAGCGCCTATTTAGCCGTACTATTCTATTTTATTGATTGCAATGGGATTTCTGTTGATGGCTACGCCGGATTATTTAAAAAAACCTTATCCAGATAATTTAATGTATATAATATATGCCCGTTTATTGTGTAACCAAAGCCTTTATACGTTCGTTTAACTTATCATTAAGATATCATTTAAAAACACCGATGTTAAAAGCAGGCCAAATTATGTAAAAACGGGTGTTTTAACGGGGTTAAGTCGCGTGTTTTAACTCAATGTTAATTAAAAATTAATTACGTATTTAGATGTACACCAATGTAACCAAATTATGCAAACTATAGAAATGAGTTTTGAGCAATCGGAGCTGCGTTACAACGACAGCGGCAGGTATAACTGGGAAAAACCTGCAGACATTTACAGCCCTTTTTACACAGGCGGCGACGGCGATTCGACATTTGACCGTACAAATGGAAACGAAGTGCTTTATTTTATAAACTACTTGTTTAAAGATTTTCCGGAAGAACCCACACTTTCGCACTATTTAAAAGCTGAAGAAATGATTGCTTTTGATTTACCCCTTTGGAAAAAAAGCCACAAAAGTGTAGCCGAATGGGTTTCAAAAAACTGGAATAAGCGCGAGAGATTAATAATGTAATTGTTCGGGCCGATTTACTGAACAATGTTCATCGTTTATTCCTGAACTTTATTTACGGCAAATTACTTCTTTAAGCAGGTAATTAAAACAATGTGATTTAGTATAAAATACTGAAATGGGTTTTTATTGCTGCTGTTGTTGCTGTTGCTGTATGATTTCCATGTGGCGCTGATAACTGTTTTTTTGCGTATCAGAAACAATACTGGTTACGTGCGCTTCGGCAATTACGGCATCGCTGTTTTGTAAAACATTTTCGTCATCAACGGCAACTGCCACTTCCAGCTTATGGTTAGATGAGCCTTTGTAAACGCCCTTAACCGGCGAACAGTCACTAAAATTACGCCCTACAGCCAACCGCACGTGCGTTTCATTAGCAATACAATTATTGGTTGGGTCGATGCCCAGCCAGCCATAATCAGGCAGGTATACCTCCGCCCACGCATGAGTAGCGCCTTCGCCCCGCATGCCATTGCGTTTGCTGGTACAGATGTAGCCGCTAACATAACGGGCCGGTATTTGTACCATACGCAGCATTTCCATTAAAATATGGGCAAAATCCTGGCAAACACCTGCCTTGAGTTTCCATATTTCGTCGAGTGTTGTTTCAACCGTGGTAACGCCTTTTATGTATTCAAAATTTTTATAAACATATTCGCAAAAACGCAATGCTACATGGTAGGGCGTGTCGTCACTCTGGCTTTGCGCTTCAATAACTGTTTTTAATTCATTAATACCCTCAAAATATTCCTGCTTCAAAAAATCAATATAAGGCACCATAAATTGCAACCGGCGCAAATCTTCCCATTGATGAGCCGGAAATATATCATTAACAGGCAATTCGCGGTGCTTGGTAACAACCCATACTCTTGAATTGATGGTAAGCACCGAATGCGGATCAGAATAGGTAAAGCTACCCACTTCATTACCGTAATAATCAATATGCGTATCAACCAATGGATTACCTGTAATGGTAAGCTCCTGCTTAATTACATCCTGATACTGATCTTTTATAGGAAAAAGAATAACCTGGTTGGCGCTATCGCGAACCGGTCCTTCATAAATGTAACGGGTAATATGTTGTATCTCAAATTCGGGCATCTTTGCTCAGTTAATTGTGGTCTGCAAAATAATTTGATCAGGAGTTTGCAAAATAATATTCGTTAAGTGCATTTCCTATACCATATAGTTCTTTTCGTATCTGTGTTAAAAAGGAATGCAAGCCTTCCTGCTCAATGGTTTTTACCGAGCTATATTTAATCCGGCTCTGCAATCGCCCTATCTGGAACGACATTTCCCTGAAAGTATCAATATTACTATCGCTCTTTAACCTGTCGAAATAACGTTGAATGTTGTTTACCGAGTAAATTACAGACCGGGGGAAATCATTATTCAAAACTACCTGCTCCAAAATATTGGCCGCTTCAAATCCCTCGCGATAAGTTTTTAAATAGAGCTCATATCCCCCCAATGACAGCAACAGGTGTTTCCAATAGCTGGTATCGGTCAATAAATCGGGATTATCGCCAACGGAGCCAAATTTAGTGTCCAAAATATCAACCGACTGGATAGCCCGTTCCAAATATTTGCCGATATTCATAAAGCTGCGCCCCTCGCCACGTTCCATGGTAATTTCAATGGTGCCATAATAAAGCATAACCTGCTTTATCAATATATCCAGCAAGCCAATAGGATCTTCGCGTTGTAACGCTTTCTCCAACCGGGGATCTTTTACGGTATGGTAATACTCGTTTAAGCACTGCCACAAATCTTTGGGGATGTGTTCCTGCACACTGCGGGCATTTTCGCGGGCAAGGGTAATAATGTTTAAAATGGAGTTGGCATTAATTTTCCCGGTAACCATAAACTTCAAAACCTCGCGACTACTGTCTTCCAGCGCTTCGGAATATTCATCATGCCCGGCAAATATTCTGATTACCGGTTTCCAGGTGAATTCCTGCACCGCATCCTGCGATGATGCATAATTAATCTTTAGCATCCGCAGCATACCATCGCTGCGCTCAATGTACCTGCTTAACCAATAAAAACTTGCTGCTACCCTGCTTAACATATTAACCCCCTAGCCCCCTGAAGGGGGAATTTTTGACTTGTATTTTTTCGTTTATTTACTCTATAACTAACTTCTGCAACTTGCCCATCAGTTCCCACTTCAGGGGGTTAGGGGGCCAGCACCCACGTATCCTTACTACCTCCACCCTGTGAGCTATTTACTACCAGCGAGCCTTCCTTTAGCGCTACCCTTGTTAATCCGCCCGGTACAATCTCAATACCGTCGGGGCCGTACAAGGCATAGGGTCGTAGGTCAACACGGCGGGGTTTTAGTTCACCCTGCATATAACAAGGTGCGGCAGAGAGGCTGATGGTTGGCTGCGCAATAAAATTCCGCGGGTCTTTCATCACCTCAATTTTATATTCGTCAATTTCTTGCTCAGTAGCAGCGTGTCCCATTAACATACCATAGCCGCCGCTCCCATTGGTTTTTTTAATCACCATATTGTTAATGTTCTTAAACACGTGCTCGCGCTCGTCAGCATGGCCCAGCTGATGGGTAGGCACGTTCTTTAATATCGGCTCTTCGTTTAAATAATAGCGTATCATATCGGGCACATAGGTGTAAACCGCTTTGTCATCGGCCACGCCGGTTCCGGTGGCATTTACTATGGCTACATTGCCCTTACGGTATGCGCCCATAATACCGGCAACACCCAACATACTTGCCGGATTAAACACCAGTGGGTCAAGAAACTCGTCATCAACCCTGCGGTAAATAACATCAACCTGCTGCAAACCGGTGGTGGTTTTCATGTATACTTTGTGATTATTCACTACCAGGTCGCGTCCTTCAACCAGTTCAACGCCCATTAAGCGGGCCAATGTGGTATGCTCAAAATAAGCTGAATTATAAATACCCGGACTTAGCAACACTATAGTTGGGTTATGTATTTGTCGCGGCGATAGCGCCAGCAGATTTTTATATAATATGGTTGGATACTCGGTAACGCTCCTCACCCCGCATTGCGGCAATAGATCGGGAAATAATCGTTTGGTTATCTCCCTGTTCTCGAGCATATAACTAACACCCGATGGGGTACGCAGGTTATCTTCCAGCACATAAAAGGTGCCGTCATGATCGCGAATTAAATCGATACCTGAAATATGTACATAAATATCATAAGGTACCTGCAAGTGATGCATCTCGCGTAAAAAGTGCGGGCACGAATAAATAATATCGATAGGTACTATGCCATCATTAATGATGAATTGATTGTGATAAACGTCTTTCAGAAACAGGTTCAATGCAGTGAGGCGCTGTTTAATGCCTTTCTCTACAAAAGCCCACTCGCTGGCGGTAATAATGCGGGGAATAATATCAAAAGGAAATATCTTCTCTATTCCCTCGCCACTATTGTATACGGTAAAAGTAATACCCTGGCTCATAAAGAGCCGTTTGGCTAATTCTTCTTTTTTATTCAGATCATCTGCCGATTCGCCCGAAATATATTCGATAACCTTACGATAGTGATCGCGCACAAGAGCTTCCGGCCCGTACATTTCATCCCAAACGCCATTTATGGGATTATATTTATCAAAATAAGCTGATTCAGACATAAGAAAAATACAATAATTAAAATATGATAACCAGTTACTTTTTAAAACCGTAATTTATAAAGTGTTTTTGTATAAAAAAGAATTTTTTAGTAATATTTTTAATAAAATTTTAACAAATTTTCATTTTACACCTAAATTTAATAATTTTTATATGGATTTTTCAAAGAAAATCCATATAAACAATCATCAAAAAGAATATAGATATCCAGGTGGCAGTAAAAGAATAACCTAATTAATAATTGAACTATCGTTGATATGAATTGTTTGGAACGAGAATTTATCAGAATTTTTCGAAGCTTGCTATAACGGTAAAATGACTGTTAAAAAAGCGCCAACTGCGGATCGCTTACTCTGAAAGTACGGCGATGATACGGAGTGTATCCTATTTTTAAAACGGTTTCGCGGTGTTTAACGGTAGGGTAGCCTTTATTTTTATGCCAATCGTACTCCGGATGCTCTAAAGCAATTTGCTTCATATAATCATCGCGGTAGGTTTTGGCTAATATTGATGCTGCCGCGATGCTGAGGTATTTGGCATCGCCTTCAACAATGCATTGATGTGGTGTAGTACCGTATTTATTAAACCGGTTACCATCAATAATTAAAAACTGAGGTACTAAAGAAAGCTGCTCAATAGCCCGGTGCATTGCCAGGAAGGAAGCATTCAGGATATTAATTTCATCTATCTCTAAATTATCAACCGAGGCTACAGCATAAGCAACCGCCCGTTGTTCAATTTCTGTACGAAGTTGATACCTGACCTCCTCTGATAACTGCTTGGAATCATTCAATAAAGGATGGTCAAAATCATCGGGCAAAATAACAGCCGCAGCAAAAACAGGTCCAGCCAAACAACCGCGACCGGCCTCATCGCATCCGGCCTCAATAAATTCCTGCTGATATCTGGCTATTAACATATAATTACAAAGTTAAAATATTGATGGCTTTTGTAATAGGCACGACGCGTATTTTTAATAATATGATTTTTTTGTAATTTTTATATTAAAATCAACTAATCTGTTAGGCTAAAACTTTCAGGCGTCGCCCAAATTATTATTTTTGTTGGAAACCAGCAGACCAATTGAAAATACTTTTTTTAACCCATCGTGTTCCGTTTCCTCAAAATGGGGGCTATCCTATAGTTGTTTGCAACACTATAAGAGGGCTCGTAAATTTAGGGCACGACGTTTCGCTGGTTGCCCTTAATGCCAAAAAAAATCATCACCAAAATAACGATGATGATAAGGAACTGTTATCTAAAATAAATTACCGCGCTTATAGCATCAACACTAACGTATCGGTATTTGAGGTGGCGGCAAATCTTTTCAGCAAAACCTCATTTAATATTGATAAATATTACGACGCGGAATTTGAGCGCCTGTTGATAAAGGAACTAAAAAATACAAATTACGATATCATCCAATTCGAGGGCCTTTTTGTTTCGCTGTATCTTTCAACCATCCGCAAAAACTCAAATGCACGGCTTATTTACCGCCTGCACAATGTGGAAAGTCAGATATGGCACCGGTTGGCGCAACAAAAGTCTGATCCTTTTAAGAAGTCGTATTTAAAGATGCACGCCAAGCGGATAAAGAATTACGAGTTACAGCAGTTAAATAATTTTGATGCCATAACGGTATTTACCGAACAGGATAAAGGCACATTAATGGAATATGGCGCTAAAATCCCTATTGAGATATTGCCAGTAGGCGTTAACCTGGAACATTACCACCCCGATTTTGAAAAAACCGAGTTCCCGAGCCTTTTCTTTTTAGGATCATTGGATTGGCTGCCAAATCGGGAAGGAATTGAATGGTTTATAGAAAATTTTAAGCAGGATTTAATCGATGGCGAACTGCGTGTGCGTTTCTACGTAGCCGGCAATGACATTCCCGAGCGATTTGACGACTATGATGTGCTGGGAAAGATATTTATACAAGGCGAGGTGGATGATGCCCTTGAATTTGTAAACAGTAAAGCCATAATGATTGTCCCCCTGCTTTCCAGCGGGGGTATGCGCGTTAAAATTGTGGAGGGTATGGCTATGCAAAAGTGTATTATTTCAACTTCATTAGGCGCCGAAGGAATTGACTATAAAAATGGCGAAAATATACTGATTGCCAATAACACTGATGAGTTTTATGATGCCATAAAACTTTGCATTTCTGATGAAAACTATTGCAAATCGGTAGGCCTTAATGCCCGCAAGTTAATTGAAGAGCAGCACGATGTAAATAAGGTTACGGAGAAATTGGTAGGGTTTTATCAAACGATTATTTGATTTACGATTTCAGATTTACGAATTACGATTGGTTATTGCAGGTATACTGATTTATGATTGATTGAAAATTTCACTTATTCAATATTTCGCCTCCAAACCACACCAATTCCCTATACTTTATAGTATTTAATAAATCTCAATTCGCAAACCGTAATTCGTAAATCAGCTAATGATTTTATTACTTTTGCGGCCAAATAAATTGTGATGAAGAATACTGCTTTAACCGAAGTCCATATAAAAGAAGGTGCCAAAATGGTTCCTTTTGCTGGTTATAATATGCCTGTTCAATATGCAGGCATTAATGCCGAACATGAAACCGTGCGTAATGGTGTGGGCGTGTTTGATGTGAGCCACATGGGCGAATTTATTTTAAAAGGTGAAAAAGCGCTCGACCTTATTCAGCAGGTTACCAGTAACGATGCATCAAAGCTATATGATGGCAAGGTACAATACTCCTGCCTGCCTAATAAAGATGGCGGTATAGTTGACGATTTGCTGGTTTATCGTATTGACGATAAAACTTATATGCTGGTAGTTAACGCATCCAACATTGAAAAAGACTGGAACTGGGTCTCCGGCTTTAATTCTTTTGGTGTGGATATGAAAGATATTTCAGACCGTACATCCCTGCTGGCTATACAAGGTCCGAAAGCTGCCGAGGCTTTACAAAGTTTGACTGAAATTGACCTGGCATCGATGGAATACTACACCTTTAAAAAAGGAAAGTTTGCCGGCATTGATAATGTATTAGTATCAGCAACCGGCTATACCGGCGCCGGTGGTTTTGAAATATATGTTGACAATCAGCATGCCGAACACATCTGGAACACCATTTTTAAAGTTGGTGAGCCCTTTGGTATAAAGCCAATTGGTTTAGGCGCACGCGATACGCTGCGTTTAGAAATGGGTTTTTGTTTGTATGGTAATGACATTGACGACACCACTTCGCCACTGGAAGCAGGTTTGGGCTGGGTTACCAAATTCAGCAAAGAGTTTACCAACTCCGCTGCTTTGCAACAACAAAAACAGGACGGCTTAAAACGCAAACTGGTAGGTTTTGAAATGATAGATCGCGGCATTCCCCGCCATGATTATATTATTGTTGACGCCGATGGTAATAATATTGGAAAAGTTACTTCGGGCACCCAATCACCATCATTGCAAAAAGCTATCGGCATGGGCTATATAAAAACCGAGTTTGCTAAGGAAGGCACCGAAATATACATCAGCATCCGCGATAATAAAGTAAAAGCAAAAGTTGTTAAACCGCCTTTTAACAAGTAGTCTATTGGTTCACCGGTTCATTAGTTTATTGGTATCTGCAATTTGATTAATAACCATACACACCAATAAACTAATGAACAATTGAACTAATGAACCAATTAAACGTTTGCCTTTCGCCATCATTAATTCCGCTTTATAAGGTGGAGGATTATGTGGTGGTGATTATAGATATTTTCAGAGCTACTTCATCTATCTGCTACGGTATTGAAAATGGCGCCGAAGCTATTATCCCGGTATCAGAAGTAGAAGAATGCGCTGCTTACCGCGAGAAAGGATTCGACTATTTACTCGCCGCCGAGCGGGATGGTAAGGTTGTTGATGGCTTTGATTTCGGCAATTCGCCATTTTCATACACCAAAGAGAAAGTTGCCGGTAAAACTATAGTACTTACCACAACTAATGGCACCCATGCGCTGCATTTATCGCGTAGCGCAAAAAAAATAGTCATCGGTTCTTTTCTAAATCTCACCGCCATTTGCAACTGGCTTAAAACACAAAATGATAACATTTTATTGGTCTGTGCCGGCTGGAAAAACAATTTCAACCTGGAGGATACTCTATTTGCCGGAGCCGTTGTTGAGCAGCTTAAAGATTTTGAATTTAAGCTTGATGATGCCGCGATTGCTGCAAATGATCTTTTTCAGATAGGTAAAAACGACATCAATCAATATCTCAAAAAAACATCACACGGCGAACGCCTCAAAAAACTGGGTATTGAAAAGGATATTGAATTTTGTTTGCAGGTTGATTTAACAACAGCTATTCCCATTTTGGAGGGAGAAAGATTGGTAAAGCTAATTTAAAGACGTCATTGCGAGGTACGAAGCAATGATGTGCAGAAGTGTTGACTACTTCAACTTTTCATTATTTTTATGCCTGTCGGCATCGCGGATACTTTTCTTCTCCATATTCCTTTCCAAAGCATTAGTCAAATCAATACCGGTTTGATTGGCCAGGCATATCAGTACAAAAAGTACATCAGCCATTTCATCAGCTAGATTTACTTCTGTGTCTGATTTTTTGAAGGATTGCTCTCCATACTGCCGGGCCATTATGCGGGCCACCTCCCCTACTTCTTCCATTAAAATGGCAGTATTGGTCAGTTCGTTAAAATATCTTATCCCGGTTGTGGTTATCCATTTATCAACCAGTTGCTGAGCTTCTTTAATTTCCATATTTATGCATTAATTGGGTAAATTGCACTAACTGCTTCTTCCATAGCGATGGGTTTTAAAACTAAGAGTGTTCGAAACATTAAAAAGGGTGTCATGCTGAGGCACTCGAAGCATGTGGGCAAAGGCCTCTGCGCTCACCCTTCGAGTGCCTCAGGGTGACTTCCCTATCATATTTCGTAATAAAACCAAGGTTTCGAACACTCAAGGTTTTAAAACCCATCGCTATATTAGCAATCATGTGCGCTATTTATTCCTTATTTTTTGTATCCAATATAATGGTCACCGGGCCATCGTTCACCAAAGCAATTTTCATATCGCCGCCAAAAATACCTGTCGCAATCTTTTTGCCGGTTACGCTTTCCAAAGTAGTTATCATTTGCTCATATAGCGGAATAGCTTTATCCGGCCGTGCTGCCTTTAAAAACGATGGCCGGTTTCCCTTTTTGGTTTGAGCGAAAAGCGTAAATTGTGATATAAGTAAAATGTCTCCATCAATATCTGCAAGGGCTTTATTCATCAGTCCGTTTTCATCGCCAAATATCCGCATTCCGGTTATTTTTTGTGCCAGCCATTGCAAGTCCTCGATAGTATCTGCATCTTCTATACCCAAGAGCACCAAAAAACCGGCATCAATTGCTCCGGTTATTTTACCTTCAACGGTACAGCTCGCCGATGAAACACGTTGTATAACAACCCTCATATTATAATATACACTAATTTTTGCGAATTATTTCGAATTACACGAATGTAACAAGTTGTAATTAACATCAATAATTTCAAATTACTTTAAGCAGCATGATAAAATTTTGTTTTCGATTCGTGAAATTCGCCTAAATTGGTGAAAATTAGTGTTCATAATTACTTATGGCAGATATATTATTTAAGGAAGAATCATATAAAATAATAGGGGCATGTTTTGAAGTTCACAAAATATTAGGTCATGGGTTTAAAGAGGCTGTTTATAAAGATGCCCTGGAACTTGAACTAAAAAAAATTGATATTCCATTTATCAGAGAAAAGCCTTTCACCATTATTTACAAAGAACAAAAGCTCAAACATTTCTTTATTGCTGATTTTGTTGTTTACGAAACGATTATTCTTGAAATAAAGATAGGAAGTTACATCGGTGAGCCATACATAAAACAAACGCTCAATTACTTAAAAGCATCCGGACTTAGATTAGGCATGGTAATTAATTTCGGGATGCCATCATTAGAATATCAACGAGTAATTATTTAAATGCACTATTTCTGAAGCTATTCGTAAAAATTTGTGCCTATTCAATTCGTGTAATTCGCAATAATTCGTGAAATTCGCGCCATCATGAATAAAAAAGGCTTTACTACCACCATTTTACATTCCGACAGGCTGGATAAGCCAGAACACGGCGCTTTACATAAACCTATCCACACTTCGGTAACCTATGGTTATGATGATGTGCAGGATTTGGTTGATATCTTTCAAAACAAGAAAAAAGGCTTCGCCTATTCCCGTCAGGGCAATCCAACGGTTTCGGCTTTAGAAAGTAAGGTTACGCAGATGGAAAATGGATTGTCAACCATCGCTTTTTCAACCGGCATGGCGGCTATTTCAGCCTCAATATTAGCTTTGATAAAACATGGCGACCATATACTGGCCAGTTCATACCTGTTTGGTAATACCCGCAGTGTATTCCAGTCGTTTATGGATATGGGCCTGGACATTACTTTTGTTGATGCTACCGATTTTAACAATGTAAAAAACGGTATAAAACCCAGCACCAAACTTATTTTTGTTGAAACCATTGCCAACCCGGCCACGCAAATAGTCGAGCTGGAAAAAATAGGCAACCTATGCCAGGAAAAAGGCATTATTTACATGGTTGATAATACCATGACTTCGCCTTACTTGTTTCAGCCAGTAAACGTGAAAGCAAGTTTGGTTATCAATTCCTTAACCAAATACGTTGGCGGTCATGGCAATGCCTTGGGCGGTAGTGTTACCGATACTGGTTTATTTAACTGGACAAACTTCCCCAATATTTTTGAAGGTTTTAAAACCCAGGTAAAACCCGAAGTTTTGGGCATGACACAAATTCGCAAAAAAGGTTTGCGCGATGCAGGTGGTACATTATCACCAGAAGCCGCACATTCTATCTCTGTAGGCTCGGAAACATTAGCGCTGCGTATGGAAAGAGCTTGCAATAATGCCTTTGCTTTGGCTACCTATTTTGAAAATCACCCTAAAATTAAAAAAGTGTACTACCCCGGCCTGGCATCACATCCGCAACACACGATGGCCGGTAAACTTTTCCTGAAATATGGTGGACTGATGAGTATTGAGTTGGATGAAAGTATTGACTGTTTTGCTTTTTTAAATAAACTGAAACTGGTAGTAAAATCAAGCAACCTTGGCGATACCCGCACGCTGGCGATCCCGGTTGCACATACTATTTTCAATGAATTGGGTGCCGAGAAACGAGCTGAAATGGGCATATCGGACTCCATGATCCGCCTATCAATCGGTATTGAAGATATTGATGATTTGGTAGGGGATTTTAAAGCAGCGTTGGGATAGTCCGTAGTGATTAGAGGCTGGTGATTAGAGATTAGTAAATGTGGTCATTGACAAATTAATAGCTAATCAAAAAAACCAATCTCCAATCACTAACCTCTAATTAACTAATCAAGCCCTCGTATCATTCCCATTATAAATACTCAGGTAGCTTTCATAGCGGGATAGTTCTATTTCGCCATCTTCCAGTGCAACTAATACGGCGCAGCCGGGCTCGTTAATGTGGCGGCAGTTATGGAAACGGCAATCGTGCATACGCTCACGCATTTCGGGGAAGAAATGACTAAGTTCTTGTTTTTCTATGTCGATGACGCCCAATTCGCGGATGCCAGGGGTATCAATAATGAATCCACCTTGCGGCAGTTCAAACATTTCGGCAAAGGTGGTGGTGTGCATGCCTTTATCGCTCCAGTCAGACACCTGGTGTGTACGCAAATCCAGATCGGGTAGTAAAACATTAATCAGGCTTGACTTGCCTACGCCCGAGTGGCCGGAAAACAGGGTCACTTTATCTTTTATCAATTCCTGCAGTTGTTCGATATTGGTACCATCAAGCGCCGAGACTTCATAACAGGGATAACCTATATTTTCGTAAATAGCCTTATAGTCGGCTAAAATTTCCAGACCATCTTCACTAAATAAATCGAGCTTATTAAAAATCAACTTTGCCTGAATATCATAAGCTTCTGCTGTCACTAAAAAACGATCAATAAACCCTAATGACGTACGCGGCGAAGCCAAAGTAACCACCAGCATAGCCTGATCAAGATTAGCTGCTATGATTTGCCCCTGTTTGGACAGATTAATGGATTTGCGGATAATATAGTTTCTGCGTGGATGCAGGTCGGTAATTACGCCTGTTTCCTGATCGGGTTCCATCTCAAAATCAACTACATCGCCCACTGCCAAAGGGTTGGTAGTAGTAATTCCTTTAATACGGAACTTCCCTTTTATTCGGCAATCGGTTTTCTGCCCATCCGTAGATTGAACCTGGTACCAGCTACCTGTTGATTTGATGATTAGTCCCTGCATATTAAACAAGCATCAAAAGTAATCAAATTACATAGCTTATTAATTTGCCATTATTTTATTTAGCGGCATGTAAGTCGCCCATATTTTATTTTTTCATAAAATCAAAATATTCCTTGTTTATTAAAAAAATATCTACTTACTTTACAGACATAATATATGACAATTAACAACACCTCAACAACAACTATTACCACCACCGGGATAAAACGCGGAGGAAGATAGTCGTATGGTGTAAAACATAACAAAACCAACAAACGCCTTCCTCCGCAAAAGAGGAAGGCGTTTTTGTTTTATTTAAATAATAATGAAGATTTTAAAATTTGGCGGTACATCCGTAGGATCAGTTCAAAGCATCCAAACCTTACTTAACATTCTGAAAGAAGAAGTTAAAAACGGCGAAAAACCGATAGTTGTTTTATCTGCCATGAGCGGCGTAACTAACCTGTTGATTTCAATGGCTGAGGGCGCTGCAAACGGTCAGGATTTTATGATTGCTTTGGCCGAACTGGAAAAACGTCATTTTGATGTAGTAAAAAGCCTGTTAACAGTTCAAAATCAAAACCCGGCGTTTACCCGTCTAAAAATCTACTTTAATCAGCTGGAAGATTTGCTGCAAGGTGTGCTCACCCTGCGCGAACTCACACCAAAAACCCGCGACCTGGTATTGAGCTTTGGCGAACGCTGTTCAACGCTGATGATTGGCAAAATAGGCGCGCAACATTTTCCGGGTGCTTTAAGTGTGGAGGCATCAGAAATTATTAAAACTGATAGTGCTTTTGGGCAGGCCAGAGTAAACATGGAGCTTACTGATCTGCTTGTGCGTGGTTTTTATAATGAGCATAAAGATAAGGTGCTGTTTGTAACCGGCTTTATTGCATCAAACGAAGCGGGACAAATTACTACCCTTGGTCGCGGTGGCAGCGACTATACCGCGGCGATATTGGGCGCAGCGCTAAATGCTGAGGAAATTCAAATATGGACGGATGTGAATGGCATGATGACTGCCGATCCGCGGATGGTAAAAAAGGCCTTCTCGCTACCCGAGCTTACTTATACCGAAGCGATGGAGCTATCTTATTTTGGTGCCAAGGTGATTTATCCGCCAACCATGATCCCGGCATTTTTAAAGAAGATCCCTATCGTTATAAAAAACACCTTTGAGCCTGATTTTGAAGGGACCGTAATACGTCATAATTGCCAGCCATCCAACTTGCCTATAAAAGGCATTTCATCCATCAATAACATCAGCATCCTTAATTTAGAAGGTAGCGGCATGGTGGGGAAATCGGGCTTTAGCGGAAGGTTGTTTTCCTTACTGGCACGTGAGCAGATCAATATTATATTGATCACCCAATCGTCGTCAGAACACAGTATCACCTTTGCTGTTCAGCCCGATGATGCTGCAAAAGCAAAACAATTGATTGAACAGGAGTTTGAGTTGGAACTGCTGGCCAACAAGCTGGAACCGTTGGTAATTGAGCAAAATCTGGCCATTATTGCTATTGTGGGCGAAAATATGAAACAAACACCGGGCGTATCCGGCAAGCTGTTCCATGCGCTGGGTCGTAATGGTGTAAATGTGCGGGCAATTGCTCAGGGCTCATCAGAATATAATATATCGGTAATTATTTCGGGCAATGATCTGGCTAAAGCTTTAAATGCCGTGCACGATGGTTTTTTTGTGCAGCTTACCAAAACACTGCATGCCTTTTGCCTGGGCACTGGTAATATTGGTCAAACCTTATTTAAACAGCTAAATGCGCATACCGCATACCTGCAGGAGCATAACGGCATACAGGTAAAAATTGCAGGCATCAGCAATACCCGCAAAATGACTTTTAATGCTGATGGTATTTCGTTAGATAGCTGGAAGGACGAGCTGGAAGCATCCAACGAGCCCGCCGACTTAAATGCATTTGTAGCTAAAATGAAAAGCATGAACCTGCCTAACTGTGTATTTATTGATAATACCGCCAGCCCAAAGCCGGTTGAAGTTTATGAACAGGTTTTTAAATCGAATATATCCGTAATTACCTGTAATAAGATCGGTAACTCTGCTTCGTATCACCAATATAAAACCTTTCATGATACGGCACACCGCCATGGGGTTGATTTCTTTTACGAAACCAATGTGGGAGCAGGCTTGCCAATTATCCGCACGTTAAAAGACCTGATGAATAGCGGCGACAGGATTGCTAAAATTGAAGCCATTTTATCGGGCACTATATCCTTTATTTTTAACAATTTTAAGGGCGATGCCAATTTCCACGACGTGGTTAAAGAAGCACAGGAAAAAGGCTATACCGAACCCGATCCGCGCGATGATTTGAGCGGGAAAGATTTCATGCGTAAGATACTGATCCTTGCCCGCGATGCAGGTTACGCTATGGAGGCAGAAGATGTGTTTATTGAAAGCATGTTGCCCAAGGCTTGTTTAGAGGCCCAAACTGTTGAGGATTTTTATACCGCTTTAAAAATAGAAGATGCACATTTCAGCAACCTGAAAGCTAAAGCAGCTGCCGAAAATAAGGTATTGCGCTACATTGGCAAGCTGGAAAACGGCAAAGCGGCCATCACCCTGCAAATGGTTGATGAAAGTCACCCGTTTTTCACCTTATCGGGCAGTGACAATATTATATCGTTCACTACTGATAGATACCGCGAGCGTCCGCTGGTGGTAAAAGGGCCGGGTGCAGGTGCAGAAGTTACTGCCGCAGGTGTATTTGCTGATTTAATAAATGTGGGCGCATAACCCCCTAGCCTCCGCCAGCCGGCGGAGGAACTGATAGTTTGATAGTATGTATATGGAAAATAAAATACAAGATTTAACAGCCTCCGTTTTAGCTCCCCCTTCAGGGGGCGGGGGGGGTATTCACGTTTTTGCCCCAGCAACCGTTGCCAACGTGGTTTGCGGTTTTGATGTACTTGGGTTCGCAGTAAACGAACCCGGTGATGAAGTAATTATGCGGCTTGCCAATAAACCGGGCATTACCATCAGCAAAATTACGGGCGATAATGGCAGACTACCGCTTGATGCTGCTAAAAATACGGTGAGCGTAAGTGTGCAGCATTATTTAAAAAGCATTAACCGTACCCATATCGGTTTGGATATCGAACTGCATAAAAAAATGCCGATTGGTAGTGGTTTGGGTTCAAGCTCGGCCAGTACGGTAGCGGGTTTGTTTGCTATAAAAACTTTATTGGGCGATGAAACCGACCCGGCTACCCTGTTACCATTTGCTATGAAAGGCGAAGAAATGGCCTGCGGTCATGGCCATGCAGATAACGTGGCACCGGCATTAATGGGCGGCTTTGTGCTGATACGCAGTTATGAGCCACTGGATGTAATCCGTCTGCCGCATCCGAAAGACTTATATTGCGCCATTGTTTTCCCGGATGTTGATGTACCTACCCGCGAGGCCAGGCAGATCATCCGCAAAAACATACAGATGAAGGATGCCGTTACCCAATGGGGTAATATAGCCGGACTGGTAAGCGGTTTGTTTATGAACGATATTGACCTGATTGGCCGCAGCATGAAAGATATTTTGGTGGAACCGGTGCGTTCCATGCTGATCCCTGATTTTTACCAGATGCGTGAAATGGCTATGGAACTGGGTGCCGTAAGTTTCGGTATCTCCGGCTCGGGACCCTCAGTTTTTGCCTTTACCAGGGATGAGGAAACGGCCAAGCACATCATCCAAAAACTGCAGCAACATTTAACCAGCATAAGTATAGGGTCAAATGCATATGTATCAACTATTAATGATAAGGGACCTAGGGTATTGGGATGATGTGCAGACCCAGTCCGTCATTGCGAGGTACCGCCTGTCCCGAACTTGTTTCGGGAAAGCAATCTCTTTGCTTTACAGGGCGATTAGAAAAGTGTCGAACCTTGCATATTTGCCCTGCCTATGTAGAGATTGCTTCGTACCTCGCAATGACGTGCGGAGATTAGGAGATTAAAAAATTAAAGAAATTGCTATTCCAAAATGAAATTATATAGTACTAAAAACCCATCAACAAGGGTATCTTTCAAAGAGGCTGTATTTAACAGCATGCCGCAGGATAAAGGTTTATACATGCCTGTTGCTATTCCAAAGCTCGACGATAAATTTTTAAACCATTTGGATGAATATACTTTACCCGAGATAGCTTTCCACGTTGCGCAGGCACTTATTGGTGAGGATATTCCAGAAAATGACCTGAAAGCCATCATCAGCGACACCATCAATTTTTTAGCACCTGTTGTAAAGCTGGAAGAAAACGTTTTTGTGCTGGAACTTTGGCACGGCCCATCGCTGGCGTTTAAAGATTTCGGCGCCCGCTTTATGAGCCGGGTGATGAGTTATTTCCTTGAAAAGGGTGAGAAACAACTGGACGTTTTGGTGGCAACATCCGGTGATACCGGCGGTGCGGTTGCACTCGGCTTTTTAGGTGTGCCCAACACTCGTGTAACCATTTTATACCCTAAAGGAAAAGTGAGCGATATACAGGAGTTACAACTAACTACCAATGGCCAAAACATTCGCGCGGTTGAAATTGACGGCACTTTTGACGATTGCCAGGCTCTGGTTAAGCAAGCATTTACCGATGCAGAACTGAACGAAAAATTCAGACTCACCTCAGCAAACTCCATCAACATTGCCCGTTTAATACCTCAAACATTTTATTACTTTAATGCTTACGCCCAACTGTTAAAACAAGGAATAGGCAAAGTAGTTTTCTGTGTACCCAGCGGCAATTTCGGCAATATAGGAGCCGGTTTATTAGCCTGGAAAATGGGCTTACCTGTTGAACATTTTATTGCAGCAACCAATTTAAATGATACCGTTCCCGAATTTTTAAAAACCGGCGTTTATCAGCCTAAACCTTCCGTAGCTACCCTGAGTAATGCCATGGATGTTGGTGATCCAAGTAACTGGGTACGTATTGCCGATTTGTTTAAAGCCGATGCGGAAGCCTTAAAAGACCTGATTACCGGCTACAGCTACAACGACGAGCAAACGCTGGAAGCTATCAAATTTATTAATGATAATTACAATTATGTGGCTTGTCCTCATACTGCCATTGCCTGGCAAGCCTTGCGCGACTGGCAGCAGGATAATTATAAAGCAGACACAGCCGGCGTATTTTTATCAACCGCGCACCCCTGCAAGTTCCCTGATGTTTTCCCGGAAAGCATTGCCGCCAAAGTGAATGTACCTGAACAGGTAGCAGATCTGTTTAAAAAAGACAAAAAAGCGACCGCTTTGGGTAAAGGTTTTGAAGGGTTTAAAGATTATTTAATGAAAAATAACTAAAAAAACGTCATGCTGAACTTGTTTCGGCACCCCACATGCTAAGTATGCGAGCGTTAGGTATACAATATGCAATTGGGCGCTTTATATAAAAAATATGCTTTATAAACCAGGCTACACCTATATCATGTCAAACCAATATCGAACGACATTTTATATAGGTGTAACAAGTAATTTAGAAGCAAGGGTATGGCAGCATATCAATAACGAAGGTTCAGCATTTGTAAAGAAATACAAATTATATGACCTGGTTTATTATGAACATTTTGAAAGAATAACGGATGCCATCGATAGAGAGAAACAGCTTAAAAATTGGCATAGAGATTGGAAAATCAATTTAATTAAATCAAAAAATCCGGAGATGAAGGATTTAAAAGATACGTTGGAATTATAAGTGCTTAATTTGAACGTTGAATACTAAGCACGCCGCTCTTCTGGTGGGGTGCCGAAACAAGTTCGGCATGACGTGCATTTTTTATATGATTTTATTTGAATAGTTAGCTTATTATATGATCAACACCATAATCTTCGATCTCGGCGCAGTTTTAATTGACTGGAACCCGCATTATATGTACCGCACTATTTTTAGTGATGAGGAAGAAATGAAAAACTTCCTGGCAACTGTTACTACATCTGATTGGAACGAAGAACAAGATGCTGGACGATCTTTAGTGGAGGGTACGGAAATATTGGTGCAGCAGTTTCCAGAGCACGAAGCCAATATTCGCGCATTTTATACCCGCTGGGACGAAATGCTGGGTGATGCTTTTTGGGATACGGTGGAGATTCTTAAAGAACTAAAAGATAGCGGCAAATACAGAATTTATGCGTTGACCAACTGGTCGGCCGAGACTTTTCCAAAAGCACAGGCAAAGTTTGAGTTTTTAGGATGGTTTGAAGGCATAGTAGTATCAGGCGCCGAAAAAATGCGCAAACCAACGCCTGCCTTTTACCAAATTTTGCTGGATAGGCACGAAGTGAACGCCGAAGAATCCTTATTTATTGACGACAATTACCGCAACATTTTAGCCGCTGAGAAATTGGGAATTAGATCTATACACTTCACCAATGCTGAAAAGCTGAGAGAAGAGCTTATTGAACTTAAACTTTTATAATCATATCCCCATCTCGTCATGGCGAGGTACGAAGCCATCTCTACTTAGGACAATCAACGGAACGAACTGCTTTTAATGAACCACAAAATAGCTTTTTACTTTTTTTATCTGCATAGCCTATAGATTGCTTTCCCGAAACAAGTTCGGGAAAGGCAATTCCTCGCAATGACGATCTAGTGTTTTTTTAATGCCAAAATAGAAAAATCACTACTCGCTTTTTCAATAACGTTTCCTAAAACACCCAAACCGGTTACTTCCATTTCAACCAGATCTCGGGGTTGCAGCCATTGTGTTTGATAATTAGGATCGTTTAACAAACCAGTTCCATTTAGTTCCAGAAAACATCCGGTGCCAACTGTTCCTGATCCTATAACATCGCCGGGCAGTACATCACAGCCATAGGCGCAGCGTTCAATAATTTCGGCAAAGGTCCATTCCATATCAGCTAAATTACCTTTTGAAACCTGCTTGCCATTTACAGCACAGCTCATTTCCAGTTTATAAGCATTGCCGGTATGGCCAGGCTTTGGGGCTACTTTATAAGGTTCCAGTTCATCGGGCGTTACCAGCCAGGGGCCAATAACTGTACAAAAATCTTTGCCTTTTGCCGGACCTAAATTCAATAACATCTCTTCCATTTGCAGAGTGCGGGCACTCATATCATTCATAATCATAAAACCTGCAATTAAACTATCTGCATCGGCAGCTTTCATGCTGCGGGCTTTTTTATTGAGTACAATGGCTACTTCCAGCTCAAAATCAAGTTTATCGAAATGATCGGGCATACATTCAATATCGCCGATTCCTTGTATGGCGTTGTGGTTGGTAAAATAAAATACCGGGTATTGGTCAAATTCAGCAATCATAGCTGCCCCGCGATTTCGCCTTGCCGTTTCTACATGCTGCCTGAAAGCATAAGCATCCCTGCACGATGTTGGGTGCGGTACAGGCGCCAACATTTCAAAAAATAACTCTTCCTTAGCTTCTAATTTTCCCGAAGAAATGTCCTTATTGATATGCTGGGCGCGTTCCATCAATTCGTCTCCTCCCCATAAAAACTCATTCATATTATCGGGGATCAACTTATCGCACGAATTGAGGTTATAAATGTGTCCATTTACAAAAACACCCAAATGCTCTATATCTTCGGTTTTATAGGATACTAATTTCATTGGCTTATCGGTTGGTTTACTCAAAGCTAGTGAATTTTAGTTGATTGGTTTATTAAGTTGATTGAGTTTATTGGGTTGATTAAGTTGAATAGGTTGGATTGGGTTGAATAAGTTGATTGAGTTGGATTTAATTGAATCGATGATGTGAGATTTAATAATTGTAATGCCAAAATAACGATGGGTTTTAAAACCCATCGTTATGGAAAAGACACTCCTCTGTAACCTCGCAACCACTCACCTAATCAACCGCTCACTTAATCAACTCAATCAACCACCCCTTGCATATTAACTATTAATGCTATAGCTTTGTATAACCAAATTATGAGCATACAAATGCATTTTCTTTTTTCCCTGGGCCTCACTTCAATGAGTGATGCTTCATCTTTCAGGGATGCTGTGCTCGCTAAAATTGTGCTGGCGCAGTACTAATTAAGTTCTCGCATTGTGGTTGCTGCGCTTAAGCCATTGCAACCCTTATTTCTTTTCAAACTATTACAACGCTTTAAACGTTTCTTAATTAACCAATTAACAAACTATGCCTGTTTATCATTCATTAGGAACTATTCCGCCTAAGCGGCATACGCAGTTCCGTAAGCCCGATGGTACTTTATATGCCGAGGAGCTGGTATCAACGGAAGGTTTTTCGAGCCTGTACTCGTTGGTATATCATGCTTACCCGCCAACACTGGTAAAAGAATTAGGGGTACCCTATTCTGTTGAGCCGAAAATTGCCCGCGAAAAACACCTGAAACATACCAGTTTAATCGGCTTTAAAATTGAACCCGAAGATGATTACCTGGAAAGTCGTAAACCGGTGTTGGTTAATAGCGATCTGCATATTTCGCTGGCGGCGCCGCGCAAATCCATGACTGATTATTTCTATAAAAACAGTCAGGCCGATGAGGTGGTATTTATTCATGAGGGGACCGGAACACTTAAAACTGGCTATGGCAATATCAAATTTGTTTATGGCGATTACCTGATTATTCCGCGTGGTACTATTTACCAGATGGAGTTTGATACGCCCAACAACCGCTTGTTTATTGTGGAAAGCTTTAGTCCCATCCGTATACCAAAACGTTATACCAATGCTTACGGACAGATAACGGAACAATCTCCGTATTGCGAGCGGGATATCAAAAGGCCAACTGATTTGGAAACACACGATGAAAAAGGCGATTTCAAAATCCTCATCAAAAAACAGGGCTTGATTTATCCATATATCTACGGTACTCATCCTTTTGATTTTGTTGGGTGGGATGGCTTTCATTATCCATGGGCATTTTCAATTCATGATTTTGAACCGATAACCGGACGCCTGCATCAGCCACCGCCAGTACATCAAACGTTTGAGGGGCATAACTTTGTGATCTGCTCATTTGTGCCGCGCAAGTTTGATTATCATCCCCTATCCATCCCGGCTCCTTATAACCACAGCAATGTGGATAGCGATGAACTGCTGTATTATGTTGATGGCGATTTTATGAGCCGCAAAAGCGTTGTAAAAGGACAAATTACCCTGCATCCCGGTGGTATACCGCATGGACCGCATCCCGGTTCGGTTGAAAAATCAATCGGCAAAGAAGCTACAGACGAATTGGCGGTAATGATTGATCCCTTCCACCCGCTGATGCTTACCGAGGATGCTATTAAAATTGAGGACGAAAATTATTATAAAAGCTGGGTGAGTTAGTAGCCCCACCCAAACCCTCTCCGCCTTTGGCGGAAGTGCTTTAATATCAAAATAAAAATATTCTCTTCCCACCCTCTCCTTTGGAGAGGGCAGGGTGAGGCAAAAAAACAAAAACAATGGAAACATTAACTATAGATAAACCAACCCAAACAGCCGATTTTTTGCCGCTGAATGGGACCGATTATGTTGAATTTTATGTGGGCAATGCCAAACAGGCCGCCTATTACTATAAAGCGGCCTTCGGCTTTCAGGATCTGGCCTATGCCGGTCCGGAAACCGGTATACGCGACAGGGCATCATACGTATTGCAACAGGGTAAAATACGCCTGGTTTTAACAACACCGTTAACTTCCGGTCACCCTATTGCTGAACATATTAAGAAACATGGCGATGGTGTAAAAATATTGGCACTTTCTGTAAATGATGCTTACGATGCATTTAAACAAACTACCCAACGTGGCGCCCGCGTTTATATGGAGCCGCAGACACTAACCGACGAGCATGGCGAAGTACGCATGAGCGGTATAATGTTATATGGCGAAACTGTTCACCTTTTTGTAGAGCGAAAAAATTATAACGGACCATTTCTACCTGGTTATCAACCGAAGGAGTCGCACCATCACCCAACAGACACTGGTTTGCTTTATATCGACCATTGCGTTGGCAATGTGGGCTGGCATAAAATGAACGAATGGGTTAATTTTTATGAAGACATTATGGGTTTCAGAAATATCTTGACCTTTGATGATAAAATGATATCGACCGAATACTCTGCCTTAATGAGCAAAGTGATGAGTAATGGAAATGGTTTTGTTAAATTCCCGATAAATGAGCCAGCTGAAGGGAAAAAGAAATCGCAAATTGAAGAATACCTGGAATTTTATGAGGGCGAAGGCGTACAGCATTTAGCTTTAGCCACCCAGGATATTGTAAAAACTGTAACCGACCTGCAAAGCCGGGGCATTGAATTTTTAACAGTACCCACTACCTATTATGACGAGCTGATTGACCGCGTGGGGCATATTGACGAAGACCTGGAACCGCTAAAAAAACTGGGCATATTGGTTGACCGTGATGATGAAGGCTACCTGTTGCAAATTTTCACCAAACCGGTAGAAGACAGGCCAACCCTGTTTTTTGAGATCATCCAGCGCAAAGGTGCAAAATCATTTGGTGCCGGTAATTTTAAGGCATTATTTGAAGCCATTGAACGGGAACAGGAGTCAAGAGGAAATCTCTAATATCAGCAATTTATTACCCACAGCTATAAAAGCTCAATATCATTCCTTATTTTAGCCGGCTAATACCCGGCTTTTTTTGTGAAAAGTGTGCGGGTTATTATTAAAAATCTAACCTTTTCGCCAAGTAAAAAATGAAATATCACCATAAAGTCCATCTCCATAAACAGGGTATTCCTATCCCCGAATTGAGGAAGCCTCCTGAACAGAAAAAGCAACTTTTAAGATAATATAATCAACATAGAGAATCTGCACAGCACTAATCAGCCTCAATTAACCGTTAGGTTACTATTTATCATATTCAACATTAAAACAGGCACAAAAAAAGTATTCAACTCCACACAGTTGTTAATTAAACTATTTGATTATATGCTATTTACAATATAAAAAAAACTATTTTTATCGCCTTAAATAAACTATTTATAAAACTTATAAACCAGAGACAAATTATCGGATCACTTAACAATTAAACTACAGTTTTAATTATTACTGTTGATTTTCAATAAATTTTAAAAGAATGGGAACTATTTTCAACGTATTCCGTATTAATCAGTCCCAAAGTGTTTCGATTTTAGGTTTTTGGCATAGATTTTTCTATACCACGGAGAAGCTTTTGGCAAAACTAACTATGAATCAATTATTAATATGAGTACTGCAGGCGGGAATAACTTCTATTCTGATGACGCGTCGCATCTTGCTCAAATAATTGATCATATAAATGCGGGGATCTGGGAATTTAACATTGCTACCAAAGATGTTAAATGGTCTGCGGGCTTTTATACCATTTTGGGATATATGCCCGGCGAAATAGAGTGCTCCTATAATTTCTTTTTAGATCACCTGCTTTACCATCATGATAAGCCTGTATTTTTAAATGCCATGCATGCTCGTGGTGCCGAGCCAAATAACGTTGTACAAATAAGGTTACTAACCAAATCACAAGGTTATCAATGGTTTGAAAGCGCTACCCAAAAATGGGAAAATGGCGATGGCCCTAAATTTACCGGCTCGCTGATTAACGTTAACCAGGCTAAATTACTGCGCCTACATTCGGCACAAAATAATCTTTTATTTAATGAAACCGGTGCTATTGCACGGGTTAGTGGCTTTGAAATTGATGTACCTTTAATGACCTTGTGGTTATCAAAAGAGGCATTTGATATTTATGAGCTAAATGATAAAATAAAGCTGAGCATTGAAGAAGCCATAAGCTTTTTTGAACCGCAATACCGTCAGCTGCTTGCCGAGGCAATTGATAATGCCATAAAATATTGTAAACCGTATGACCTGGAATTGCTGTTTCGCACGGCAAAAAACAATGTGATATGGGTTAAGGCAAAGGGCATTCCTATTATTGATGATTATGGTAAATGCGTTAAGTTAAGAGGAATTTTACAGGATATTGATGCTATTAAAAGAAAAAGCCTTGCTTTACAGGCTTCTATCAATTTACTTAACGAACAAAATAAACGCCTGCAGAACTTTGCCTATATCGTGTCGCACAACCTGCGCTCGCATACGGGTAATTTGCAGTTTATGGTAAACCTGCACGAAGAAAGTGAATCGATAGATGACCGTGCAGAGGTTTTTGCGCATATTAAATCAATCAGCAATAGTTTAAGCACTACTATTGATCACCTTAACGAAATTGTTAAGATACAAACTGATGTGGAGCAGGAACGGAAAACGGTATCTTTTGAAGAATCGTTCAAAAACGTAATGCTGGCGCTGCAAAGTAATATTGAAAATACCGACGCCAAAATTGAGTATGATTTTAGCAGGTGTCCGGTTATAAATTACATACCGGCCTATCTGGAAAGTATCATGCAAAACCTGCTTACCAATTCGCTAAAATATCGCCATATGGATAGGCAAGCCATAGTTGCCTGCCGGACCATTAAAGATCACGATCATATTTATATGACGTTTGAAGATAATGGAATTGGCATTGATATGGTGAGGTACGGCGACAAAGTATTTGGCATGTATAAAACCTTCCATCAAAACTCCGACGCCAAGGGAATAGGACTATTTATTACCCGCAATCAAATTGAAGCACTCGGCGGCTCCATTAAAGTGGATAGTACCGTTAATGTAGGCACTAAGTTTACGATAAGGTTGGTTTGAGTTTAGTTGGCAGTTTTCAGTCGGCAGTTGGTACTTGCAAAAAATATAGTTTGCAGTTTTCAGTCGGCAGTTGGCTTTAAAAATATGGTGCCTGTAAACTGCAAACTAAAAACTGCAAACTATTAAGCTACTCAATATAACTCTCTAAAATCTTAAATCCTTTAGTAGTTTCCAGCTCAACCTTGTCAATACTTTTAGGCAGCAATATACAATCGCCCATTTTTACTGAATAACTGGTATTGTTATATTTCACAGCAAACTCACCCTCAACACAAACATAAATCACAAACGAATCAAGGGATGAATAATCTTTGGTGATGCTATGCGTAAAATCGAGCAGGTTGGTGGTAAAATAAGGGCAGCTTACCAGGTGCACCGCTTTATCTTTTTCGGGTTGATATTTGGTTTTATACTCGGGGTAATGTTTATAATCAATTGCAGCAAGTGCTTCCTCAACATGCAGTTCACGTTTGTTACCTTTATCATCAACGCGATCAAAATCGTAGATGCGATAGGTAATATCCGATGTTTGTTGAATTTCGGCAATCAGCAATCCCTTACCTATGGTATGTACACGTCCGGCAGGTAAAAAGAATACATCCCCAGCTTTAACATCTTCTTTGTTTAAAACATCTGTTAAATGACCGCTGTTGAATTTGTCCAGATACTCCTGCTGCGTTAATTCTTTATTAAAACCGGCAATCAGCGTTGAGCCCGGATCAGCCTCTATTACATACCACATTTCTGTTTTGCCAAAGGAGTTGTGGCGTTTTTTTGCCAGTTCATCATCAGGGTGAACCTGGATAGAGAGATCTTCATTGGCATCAATAAATTTTACTAATAATGGAAAAATATTACCAAAATGATCGTATACCTTTTTGCCAACTAACTCGTCTTTATATTGCTCCAGTAAATCGGCTAATGAGATACCGGCCAGTTCTCCATCGGCAACCACTGATACGTCGGATTTTACGCCTGATATTTCCCAGGTTTCGCCACAGTTAAGCAAAGCGCCAAAGTCTTTATGTAAATAGGTTTTAATTTTCTGACCACCCCAAATTTTGTCTTTATAAATGGTTCTGAATTTTAGCGGATATAATGATGACATGATGCATTGATTTTATTTTGCTAAGGTATCAGTAAAATAACATTGCTGGAAATACTAAAACAACAATATGGAGCCGATTTATTATTTATTTAACCAAACAAACTGCCATTTAAATGCTGCTGAGGCATTTTTTTAAATTAACAAAATAAACCATTAAGAAATTATTTTATAAGCAAAATATACAAAATATGTAATTTCCATAGATTTAGTATTATATTTTTTAATGTATTATTAATTTTTCAATTTAATTGACAATTAAAAATTAATATTTAACTTAGGATTAAGGTAGTGAGCTTTGTACCTTAAACCTAAGCCTTAACTAAACAAAAAAAGTATGAAAACCAATTTAGGAACTTCTTTATCGAGAGCAGAGATGAAACAAATTCAGGGTGGTAAATACCCTGGTTGCGCCACCATTAACGAGGTAGCGGTAGCTTACACCGATGGCTGCTGCACTGGCTTGTCAGCTTGTGGTACATCACCATTAAATCACGATCTGTATTGCGTTCCGCCAAATCAATGTGTTTGCCAGGATTGCTAAACGTGGGTTTACTGTTATGGCAGTAAACTTAACATAGCTAAAATAAAAAACAACGCCCTAAAATAGTCAGCTATTTTAGGGCGCTTTTATTTATATCGGGTTTATTATTTACCCAATTTAGCTTTTAAATTTTCGTCAATAGCAGCTAAAAACTCTTCGGTATATAAAAAGTCTTTACCGTGCTCAACTTTTGGTTTAATGGTGATGGCCAAATCTTTGGTCATTTTACCACTTTCAACAGTTTCGATACAAACCTCTTCTAAAGTTTTGCAGAAGTCAATCAACTCCTGGTTGTTATCCAACAAACCACGGAATTCTAAACCGCGTGTCCATGCAAAAATTGATGCAATTGGGTTGGTTGATGTTGGTTTACCAGCCTGGTGCTCGCGGTAGTGACGGGTTACTGTTCCGTGTGCTGCTTCAGCTTCCATAACGGTGCCATCTGGCGTAACCAAAGTTGATGTCATTAAACCTAATGAACCAAAGCCTTGTGCTACAGTATCTGATTGTACATCGCCATCATAGTTTTTACAAGCCCATACAAAGTTACCGTTCCATTTTAAAGCAGAAGCAACCATGTCGTCAATTAAACGGTGCTCATAAGTAATACCGGCAGCGTCAAATTTCTGTTTGTACTCGTTTTTATAAATCTCTTCAAAAATATCTTTAAAACGACCATCATATTTCTTAAGGATAGTGTTTTTGGTTGATAAGTATAAAGGCCAGCCTTTCATCAATGCCTGGTTAAAGCATGAGTGTGCAAAACCTCTGATAGATTCGTCAGTATTGTACATTGCTAAAGCAACGCCATCACCCTTAAAGTTAAACACTTCAAATGATTGCTCAGCGCCACCATCTTCAGGAGTGAAAGTAATAGTCAGCTTACCTTTTCCTTTAGTAACAAAATCAGTAGCACGGTATTGATCGCCAAAAGCGTGACGGCCAATGCAGATGGGCGCTGTCCAGTTTGGCACCAAACGCGGAACGTTTGACATTACAATAGGCTCGCGAAAAACAGTGCCGTCCAAAATATTACGGATTGTACCATTTGGTGATTTCCACATTTGTTTTAAGCCAAATTCTTTCACACGCTCTTCATCCGGAGTAATGGTAGCACATTTAATACCCACACCATATTGTTTAATGGCGTTTGCTGCATCTATAGTAACCTGGTCGTTTGTTTCGTCACGATACTCAATACCAAGATCATAGTATTTTATATCCAGATCAAGATAAGGGAATATCAGTTTATCTTTGATGAACTTCCATATAATACGGGTCATTTCATCGCCATCCAGTTCAACCACCGGATTTAGTACTTTAATTTTTGACATCTTTGATACTATTGATTTTTAATGGCTTCAAATATATAAAATTGATTGATGAGTAGTGAGTAAATGCTTTGTCACTTTTAAATGTTTTTTTTATGGTGAGCGATTAATGGTTAACCAAAGCGCAATGCACACATATTAATGAACTTTTATTTGTACGGGTGTTGTTTTTATAAACTTTGATGCTATTTTTATAAAAAAAACTGAGACGTCGGCATATCCCTGATACTCAATATATATTTGATAATTATATGATTAAAATACTTGCCAAAACAATAGTACTTGCTGCATTTATATCTTTTTTAACACTTTCTGCCAAAGCTCAAATAGGCTATGACTACTCTAAGTATGACATCGGCACTTCCGTAAGCTTCAATACCTTAAAGGGCGATGCGCAAACCACCAAAACGACAGAGGCCATTAATTTTAACCTTACTTATAATACAACGCCTTTTACAAACTTCGTTTTTGAGGTTCAGCTTGGTAAATTAACTGAAGGCGATTCATTGAAAACAACAACAGGCAGATACTCCAATAATGATTTTTATGCTTTTGTTTTCAGGGGGCAATTGCAGTTCGGCGAATTTTTGGACTATTCCAGAAGTCCGTTTAATAATGTACTTAAAAACTTCTATGTATCAGCAGGCGCGGGTTTCATCCATAATAACATCACCCAAATAAGCAGGTACTCTTACCAGATACCCAACTTTTTTACCGGCGGTTATAATTCAAGCAGCACGCCATTTATACCGTTAAGAATTGGGTACGAGTTTAAGTTATTCAATAAATACCAGCAGCCAAGTGTTAGAATAGACCTGGCTTATGAATATAACTATTCGTTTGGCGATATGGACGGCTTTACTACCACCCCATCTCATAACGATGCTTATACACAAATTTCGCTGGGCGTTAAGTTCGCTATTGGCGGTGGCGTAACTTCATACACCAAACAAATTCCGTATTAAGCTTCTTTTGTTTTATTTTTTGTGATTATCATCAATCTTTTGGCAGGATTTTTAGGGTATCTTTGATATATAAAATAAGGTCCTATGAATAAAGATACATTTTACCCGGGCTTTGATGACGACAGCGAAGACAGGGACAGAACATTGAAAGATGAACTGGGCGAAACTATTGACAGCGAAGATTTGAACTACAATGCTGAGGATGACAGCTTTGAGTACGATGTAAAAAGTAAAGATCCCGACTATCAACATCCCGATCCGTACAATACATCGGTAAAAAACGGCGAAGATATGAACTCTACATATGATGAAGCCAATCCTTTTGATGCCACAGACGAATATATTCCGAATGAATCATTGGAGACAGATGTAGACAAATTAGGAATGCACATTGACCACGGTGCCATTGTAGAACTGGATACAACAGACCGGGTGCTAAGCCATACTCCCGAAGATGACCGGGATGATCTGGATGAAGAAGGCTATCCAAAAAACGACAGAAAATAATTTGATATATAAAAATGCCTCTTAATGAGGCATTTTTTATTGTTAAACTATTGCTGCCCGGTACATGGTCACGATAGGGTAATCTGCATATTTGCACATCAAAAATCTGCACATCTATTCCTATCTTTGCCCCGTAACTGAAACTTACAAACTATATGCTTAAAGGATTTTTTAATGTTCCTGTGCCGCAAAACGAGCCCGTGTTAAACTATGGCCCGCGCAGCGTGGAACGTGCAGCGCTAAAAGCTGCTTTAGAGAGCGCCCGTGCTCAACAAATTGATATACCCATGTACATTGGTGGCAAAGAGGTACGTACCGGCAAAACGCTGGAAATACGTCCGCCACATGATCATAAACATTTACTGGCAACTTATCACGATGGCGATAAGAGCCACGTAACTGCTGCCATTGATGCTGCCCTGGCTGCAAAGGCCGATTGGGAAAACCTGCCATGGGAACAGCGTGCAGCTATATTTTTAAAAGCTGCCGACTTGGTTGCAGGCCCGTACCGTGCCGAAATTAATGCGGCCACCATGTTAGGGCAATCAAAAAATGCTTACCAGGCTGAGATTGATGCAGCATGTGAGTTTATTGACTTTTTGCGCTTTAATGTACAATACATGACTGAAATATATGCCCAGCAGCCACAATCGTCGAAAGGGATTTGGAACAGGGTTGAGCATCGCCCGCTGGAAGGCTTTGTGTTCGCCATTACACCATTTAACTTCACCGCCATTGCGGGAAATCTACCTTCTTCGGCAGCTATGATGGGTAATGTGGTGGTTTGGAAACCCGCTCCTACGCAAATTTATGCGGCCAATGTGGTAATGAAAATATTTATTGAAGCTGGTTTACCTGCTGGTGTTATCAATATGATTTATGGCGATGGTCCCCTGGCTGGCGACGTTATATTTAGTCACCCTGATTTTGCGGGCATCCACTTTACCGGGTCAACTGCCGTCTTCCAAACCATTTGGAAAACCATCGGCACCAACATCAATAAATACAAAACCTACCCGCGCATTGTGGGTGAAACCGGCGGTAAAGATTTTGTACTGGCACACTCCAGTGCTGATGCTGACGTGGTGGCAACTGCATTGGTGCGCGGTGCTTTTGAATACCAGGGGCAAAAATGTTCGGCTGCATCCAGAGCCTATATCCCGGCATCATTATGGCCATCAGTTAAAGAAAAAGTACAACGCGATCTGACCAATATAAAAATGGGCCCGGTTGAAGATTTTGAAAACTTTGTTAATGCCGTAATTGACGAACGCTCGTTCAATAAACTGGCTAAATATATTGATGCCGCCAAAGCCGATAAAACGGTTGAAATTGTTGCTGGTGGTAATTATGATAAATCGCAAGGATGGTTTATTGAGCCTACCGTGCTGAAAGTAAGCGATCCACATTATGTTACCATGTGCGACGAGCTGTTTGGCCCCGTATTATCAGTATATGTTTATGACGATAAAAAGTTTGATGAGATAATGGATATTATTGATACCACGTCCATCTATGCATTAACCGGCTCAATTATATCGCAAGACAGATATGCCATTGACAAGGCTACTTATCGCCTGCGTAACGCTGCCGGAAACTTTTATATTAATGATAAACCAACCGGAGCCGTTGTTGGTCAGCAGCCATTTGGCGGCGCCAGAGGATCGGGCACTAATGATAAAGCCGGCTCAATGATCAACTTATTGCGTTGGGTATCTCCACGTACTATTAAAGAAACTTTTGATCCACCGAAGGATTACAGGTATCCGTTTTTGAATAAGGAGGTATAAGCCCCCTCTAAATCTCCCCCGGTTGGGGAGACTTTTTAAAACATTTAAATAAAGAAAGCAGAGTTGTCACCGCTTTCTTTATTTTTTGTTCATCTGTTTTTTTGATGAAATGTCTATCCGTATGCAAATCAAAGTCCTCCCTACCGGGCTACTGTGTGTACACATTTTTTTGATAATTGAGGAGGAGCGACCATCCTTCATAAACGTTATAGAATTTAACCAAGCCCTTTTGTAAGACAATTGGTCCTGGTTTTCTTTGTGAGGCATAACCTTTCCACCCGCCCATGCGGGCAATTATCCAGGTTGCCCATTTTAATGTGTTTGCTGGGGAAGGGTTCTTCAATTTATCCGTTTCTCCTTCAAGTTTTTTATTCATCACTATTAAACACGCTT
>NZ_JANUBZ010000001.1 GCF_024808665.1 Mucilaginibacter empetricola | reverse complement strand
TCAAGGTTATTAACAAAGAAAAAGAAGCAAAAAGAAAGCTTCAACAATAATAACAACCTCTATTATTTGTTGATGCCAATCTAAAGGAAATGACAGGGGCGATTAAAAAATCTTGTCCATGATCTATGAACCATCAACTATGAACTATACCGATTTTAAATATCATAAATACTATCGGTGTAATCATATCCCCACAAATCAGTGAAATCAAAACAATTAAAACTCTGCGTTCTTAGGATATCTTGGGAAAGGAATTACATCGCGGATATTGCCCATGCCGGTAACAAACAGCACCAAACGCTCAAAGCCTAAACCAAAACCGGCATGCGGACAAGCGCCGAAACGACGGGTATCCAGGTACCACCAAAGCTCATCTTTAGGGATGCCCATTTCATCCATACGTTGTTCCAGTTTTTCCAAACGCTCTTCACGCTGCGAGCCGCCCACAATTTCGCCAATGCCCGGGAACAGGATATCCATAGCACGAACCGTTTTGCCGTCGTCATTCTGGCGCATGTAAAATGCTTTAATTTCCTTTGGATAATCCGTAAGGATAACCGGTTTTTTAAAGTGTTTCTCTACCAAATAACGCTCATGTTCTGATTGCAGGTCGGTTCCCCAGCCTTCAACAGGGTATTGAAATTTCTTTTTCTTATTCGGGGTCGATTCTTTTAAAATCTCAATAGCCTCGGTATAAGTTAAACGCTCAAAATTATTATCCAGGCAGAACTGCAATTTTTCTAGCAGGCTCATTTCCGAGCGTTCCTGTTGTGGCTTTTGCTTTTCTTCTTCCAGCAGACGTTGCGTCAAAAACTCAATATCATCAGCGTTTTTATCCAAGGCGTATTTGATCACATATTTCAGCATGTCCTCGGCAAGATCCATGTTGTCATCCAGGTCATTAAACGCAACCTCAGGCTCAATCATCCAAAACTCCGCCAGGTGACGGGTGGTATTTGAATTTTCGGCACGGAACGTTGGTCCGAAGGTATAAATATCGCTCAAAGCCATCGCGCCCAATTCGCCTTCCAGCTGACCGGAAACAGTTAGGTTGGTAGCCTTGCCAAAAAAATCTTCTTTGTAATCAATCTCGCCGTTTTCTGTTTTTGGCGGATTAGCAATATCGAAATTAGTTACGTGGAATGTCTCACCCGCGCCTTCAGCATCTGATGCGGTGATGATAGGCGTATGCAGGTAAACAAAACCACGCTCCTGAAAAAACTGGTGAACCGCAAATGCCAGGCTGTTACGCACACGGAATATGGCCCCGAAAGTATTGGTGCGGAAACGCAGATGCGCAATCTCCCGCAAAAATTCCAGACTATGTTTTTTAGGCTGCAGCGGATATTTCTCCGGATCACTATCACCCAAAATTTCAATTTCCTTTGCTTTTACCTCTACTTTTTGGCCCTTACCTAATGAAGCAATCAAAGTACCTGTTACGCTGATGGCCGCACCGGTAGTGATCCGCTTTAGCAAAGCAGCATCGGTATTTTCAAAATCGACAACGATTTGTATGTTATTATTGGTTGAGCCATCATTCAATGCAATAAACTGATTATTACGGAAGGTACGTACCCATCCCTTAACAATAACGCTAATATCGGTTTGTTCGCTTTCCAGTAGTGCTTTGATCTTTGTGCGCTGGCTCATATAAATTAAATTTTGAGGAGCAAAAATACGATTATTGAGTGATTGTCTGAACTCGAATTTATAGAATTACGCAATGAACAGAATGAAAATCGGATACTTGTACTAATTAATGACTCTGCAAGGTAAATTCCAATAATTTATAAATTCGAGTTCAGACAGTTTTGATTTTATTAAGTTTGTTAAAATGAATCCCAAAGTAAGCCTTGCAGTAGGCATCCTGTGTATTTCCTTTTCGCCCATTTTTGTAAAGCTTGCCGGGGCGCCTCCCATTACATCTGGTTTTTACCGCATTTTTATCGCCTGGCTTTGCCTGGCGCCTTATTGCATTATCAAAGGAAATCTTAAAACAGGTCGTAAAGAACTCATCATAGCCGTTGTCGGCGGGATAGTTTTTGGGTTGGATATTGCGGTATGGAATCTGTCGTTGATGAAAATTTCGGCAACGGTATCTACCCTGCTAGCTAACCTGGCTCCGGTTTGGGTGGGTTTAATAGGTTACCTGTTATTCAAAAAACGTTCGGGCAAATTATTCTGGATCGGTACGTTTGTAGCTATAGTGGGCATGGTCGTGTTGGTAGGCTATCAGGATATCATCGCCCTAAAATTTAATATCGGCATTTTGCTGGCGCTGCTGGCCAGTTTCTTTTACGCCATTTATATTTTAATTACTAAGGACGTATTACAAAAAATAGATACGCTCACGTTTATGTTTTATAATATGCTGGCGGCAAGCATTTTTCTGCTGGCTATTTGCGGCGTACAACAAAACAATGTAGTGAGCTTTCCGCTTACCGCGTGGCTAAACTTTTTAGGCATGGGCATTATTTGTCAGTTAGTCGGCTGGATAACCATTAATCACTCCCTGCGGTTTTTAGAATCGACCAAAGTTTCCATTGCCTTATTGGGACAAACCGTAATTGCCGGCTTTTGGGCTGTTTTGTTTTTGAATGAACGATTAGAGCTGAAAGAGATCATCGGCAGCGTTATTGTTTTGGCTGGAATTGCGATAACGTTTTTAAAGCCCGGAAAAAGCTTTAAAGCAATATAGAATTAAAAGAAAACAACTTCAAGATAGTTTTCCATTGGTAAACTTATTATATTTGTATGAATGAACATTATTTCTAAACCTACAATAATTCATTATACTGAAAAATACCCTGCAGCATCAAATTCGATTTTGGCATGGTATAAAGCGTTCTCAAAAGCGTCATTTCAGAACTTTAATGAATTAAAGGTTGTTTATAATAATGCAAGTATTCTCATCAATAAACGAGTGATTTTTAATATAAAAGGAAATTCATTTCGTTTGATTGTCGCTGTGGATTTTAAAAGACAATTTGCATATGTTATTTGGTTTGGAACCCACGAAGAATATGACAAAATTGATGCTGCTACAGTTCCTTATATAGAAATATAATTACCATTTAAACAAGCGGTGCCAGCTTGCAAAACTCTGGCAATAAATTATGGGTAATGTATGGAAAGTTTTAAAAACCGAACCTGATTATAAAGCTGCTCTTAAAAGAACTATTGAACTTTTTCACTCGGATGAAAATACTCCTGAAGGCGAAGAACTTGATTTATTATTGTTATTGGTAAAGGATTATGAAGATCGGCATTATCATATTCCAGATCCAGATCCAATTGAAGTAATTAAACTCAAACTGGAAGAAAAAGGATTAAAACAAAAAGACCTTGAACATATTATCGGGTCTAAAGGTTATGTTTCTCAGGTTTTATCAGGAAAAAAAGAATTAACATTAAAAATGGTAAAGGGACTACATCGTTATTTAGGTATATCAGCAGATATTCTTTTAGCTGATAGTAAATAATAATTTGTGCTAACTTCGCGCCCCGAAAAATGATTACCAAACCCACCATAGACCGTATAATGGAAGTCACCGACATAGTTGAGGTGATTGGTGAGTTTGTGCAATTAAAAAAACGGGGTGCTAACTATGTGGGGCTTTCGCCATTCGCAAATGAGCGTACGCCATCGTTCACGGTTTCGCCGGCTAAAGGGATCTTTAAAGATTTTTCATCCGGAAAAGGTGGCTCGGCCGTTACCTTTTTGATGGAACTGGAAAAGTTTACTTATCCGGAAGCCTTGAAATGGCTGGCCAAAAAATACGGTATTGAGGTTGAGGAAACGGTTGAAAACGTTGAGAACCGTGAAGAAGAAAATCGCCGCGAAAGCCTGATGATTGTGAGCGGTTATGCAGCCAAATTTTTTCACGAAAGTTTACTGGAAACCGAAGAAGGTAAAAATATCGGACTCAGCTATTTTAAAGAGCGCGGGTTCAGCAATGAAACCATCAAAAAATTTGAACTGGGCTACTCGCCCGATCAATGGGAAGCGTTTACCGGGCAGGCACTAAAAGAAGGCTATCAGCAGCAGTTTTTAGAAGAAAGTGGCTTATCGGTAAAACGGGATAATGGCTCTTTATATGATCGTTACCGTGGCAGGGTAATGTTCCCCATCCACAGCTTTACCGGCAGGGTAATTGCCTTTGGTGGTCGTACGCTAAAGAGCGACAAAAACGTCCCTAAATATGTCAACTCGCCCGAGTCGGAGATCTATCATAAGTCCAACGTACTTTACGGATTATTCTTCGCCAAAAAAGCCATTCGCGAAGAGGATAACTGCTTTTTGGTGGAGGGTTATGCCGATGTGCTTTCGGTACACCAAGCCGGGATTGAAAATGTGGTGGCATCATCGGGCACATCGCTTACCGTTGAACAGATCAGGCTGATCAGTCGCTTCACCAAAAACATCACCATTTTGTATGATGGTGATGCCGCCGGCATCAAGGCTTCCTTGCGCGGACTGGACATGATTTTGGAAGAAGGGCTAAACGTAAAAGTGGTGCTGTTTCCCGATGGTCATGATCCGGATTCGTACGTTCGCAAATTTGGCACCAACGGCTTCAAAAAACATATCGAGGATAACCGGAAAGATTTTATCCTTTACAAAACAGATATCCTGCTTAAAGAAGCCGGAAACGATCCGATAAAAAAGGCAGAGGTGATAAGGGAAATTGTAGAGAGCGTTGCTAAAATCCCGGACTCTATTAAAGCATCGGTATTTATAAAAGAGTGCAGTTATTTATTGCAGATAGATGAGCGCGCTTTGCTTTCGGAACTGAATAAAATGCGGATGGCGAAGGCCAAAAAGGATTCGCAGCAGCAAATTTCAAGACAGGTTGTTCCGGTTGATGAAACTTTGCTGGAAGAGCCGAAAGTGCTTGAAAGTAAGGATGATGCTAACCAGGAACGTGAGATCATCAGGTTACTATTGCTTTACGGCAACCGGGTAATTGATTGGGACGGCATAGCCAATACCTATATCGGCCCGTTTATAATTGCCGAGTTAAGTGACGTTGAATTTGAAAATGCCACCTGCAAACAGTTTGCAGAAATTTACCGCAGTGAAGTAGAAAACGGCGTTTTGCCTGATGAACAATTTTTTATCCACTACCCTGAAAAGGAGATTGTTGATTTAACCGTAAACCAGATAGCCACCAAATACACCCTGAGCGAAAACTGGTACGAAATGCATAAGATCCTGGTATCAGATGAGCAGGCCAATATGAAAGCTACAGTTCTGGGTGCGATATTCCATTTAAAAAAACAAAAGGTGGGCAAGATATTAGAAAACCTGCGCAAGGAGCTACAAACTACCACCGCAGAGGCGGACCAGGAAATACTGCTTAACCAATATATGCAGATGAAAAAGGTGGAAAAAACCATTTCCGATTACCTGGGTTCAGTAATTATAAAATAATGGCCCGGCACAATGATCTTGGCCGAAAAGGCGAATTATTAGCAAAAACACATCTGGAAAGCGCCGGTTATGAGATTTTGGATGAGAACTGGACACACGGTAAATTAGAGGTTGACCTGATTGCTTATAAAGACCGGGTGATTATATTTACAGAAGTGAAAACACGCACAGGCAATGCATTTGGCGAACCGGAAGATTTTGTTGATAATCGTAAACAAAAACTATTGGCTGACGCGGCAGATGAATATATTTACCTGATGAACCATCAGGGCGAAATACGCTTTGATATTATATCGGTTTTGTTTGATCGAAAAGATAATTACATACTAAAACATATTGAGGACGCGTTTTGGCCTACAACCATGTAAAAAAACACATGAAATATAAATTCATACTTTTAACAGCCGTAATTGTAACAGTAATTGGCTGCAAGAACCAACCATCGGTAAATAATATCACCATAAGTCCCGAAGCTGGTACTAATTATAAATCCGGAGATGCCGTTGCGGTGAAAGCGCACTTTGCAGCAGATTTAAAACCTGATTCGGTAGTTTACCTGGTTGATTCAGCAAGAGTTGGATCAGTTAAAGATTCATCGGCATTCAGCTTAAAAACAGATTCCATGCCGCTTGGTCCGCGCATCATAACAGCAAGAATTTATAGCGGCGGTAAAAATCAGGAAGTATCAACCAATATTGTATTACTGCCCTCAAAGGCGCCTGTTGAGTATACTTTTAAAACCATAAGGGTTTTTCCGCACGATACCAGTTGCTATACCGAAGGTCTGCTTTATCAGGACGGCTATATATACGAAAGTGGCGGCGGTTATCTTGATCCACCGAAAGATATGGTGAAAGATGGCCAGTCGAGCTTAAGGAAAGTTGAATTGAATACCGGCAAGGTAGTGCAAAAAGCCTTGGTTGATCCAAAGGTATTTGCCGAAGGGATATCCATAGTTGGTGATAAAATTATACAGCTTACCTGGAAAGAGAAGATAGGCTATGTGTATGACAAAACTACGTTTAAGCTGCTTAACACCTTCCCTAATAATGTAGGCGTTGAAGGCTGGGGAATGTGTTTTGACGGCAAAAAGCTTTACATGGATGATAGCACTAACCGTATTTGGTTTTTAGATAAAGACACCTATCGTCAAACAGGGTTTATTGATGTTTATGACGACAAAGGAGCCGTTAGCAACATTAATGAACTGGAGTATATTGACGGAAAGATTTATGCCAATATTTGGGAAACCAACAACATTATTGTTATCGATCCAAAAACAGGCGCTGTTTTAGAACGGATAGATTTAACCGACCTGTATCCTCAAGCTAAAAGAAACCTTAACGCAGATGTATTGAATGGCATTGCTTATGATGCACAGGGAAAAAGAATATTTTTAACCGGAAAAAAATGGGATAAATTGTTCCAGGTGGAGTTTGTGAAGAAAACCCCCTAACCCTCCAACCCCCTGAAGGGGGCGTTTTTGAAAATCACATTAAACAAAATGCCCGGATACTATCCGGGCATTTTTGCTTTATAAAAGTTCCCCCCCTTCAGGGGGTTGGGGGGTAACTTGCCTTTGTTGGTATTGTTACCATGGGTGTTCGGAAGAAAAAAGGGTGTCATACTGAGGCTCTCGAAGTATGTGGGCAAAGGCCTGCTACGTCAGGCCTTCACGTTTTGCATCGGCGATAATGCATTAGCGTGCGCACCCTTCGAGCACCTCAGGGTGACACCCAATATTCGATATTGGTAAGAAAAACCATCTTCCGAACACTTGTAGTATTGTTACCAACAAACCGCGATGCTTATACAACATACAAGCCTTAAGTTACCCGTTGGTGACAACACCAACAGAGGGCGGGGAGGGCTCCGATTCGTCAAGCTCTGATGATAGGATGGAGTTGTTTTAGAAAGTCTTTCTCCACCACGTCCTTGCGGTACGAAGCAATCTATAAGCTATACAAATCAGGGAGTACAAGCTGTTGGTCAATGAATCAAAAGCGTTTGGTTGACTATCCTAAGTAGAGGTCGCTTCGTTCCTCGCGATGACGGTGGGTCATAAGTGCTAAGCATCGTCATAAAAAAAGCCGTCCCCAAATTTCTTTTGAGACGGCTTTTTTATTTTATAATCCTGCGGAAAGGCTTACCTCCACGCCTTATATTGATTAATCAAACCATTGGTTGATGAATCATGTGAGGTTACCTCATCGTCGGTTCTTAGCTCGGGTAATATTTTGCCAGCCAATTGTTTACCTAATTCAACACCCCATTGGTCAAAGCTGTAAATGTTCCAGATAATGCCTTGTACAAATATTTTATGCTCGTACATTGCTATCAGCGAACCTAAACTACGCGGCGTAATTTCTTTTAACAGGATAGAGTTAGTTGGGCGATTGCCTTCAAACTCTTTAAACGGTGCAATTTTTTCGATCTCTGCATCAGTTTTACCGGCTTTTTTAAGCTCATCAACCACTACTTCGCGTGTTTTGCCGTTCATCAAAGCTTCGGTTTGCGCAAAGAAGTTAGACAATAACATTTGATGATGCTCGCCCAGTGGGTTATGCGAAATGGCAGGAGCTATAAAATCACAAGGGATCAATTTGGTACCTTGATGAATTAATTGATAAAATGCATGCTGTCCGTTGGTTCCCGGCTCACCCCAGATGATCGGACCGGTTGAATAATCTACCGGTTTGCCATTACGGTCAACATGTTTACCGTTGCTTTCCATATCGCCCTGTTGAAAATAAGCAGCAAAGCGGTGCATGTATTGGTCGTACGGTAAAATAGCATTGGTTTCAGACTCGAAGAAGTTATTATACCAGATACCCACCAGCGCTAACGCCACGGGTAAATTTTGTTCCAGCTCGGTTGATTTAAAGTGATTATCCATCGCATGGGCGCCTGCTAAAAGCTCGGTAAAGTTTTCATAACCGATGCTCAGCACAATTGATAAGCCTATAGCACTCCACAAAGAATAGCGACCGCCTACCCAATCCCAAAACTCAAACATGTTTTTGGTGTCGATACCAAATTTAGAAACACCTTCGCTATTGGTTGATAAAGCAGCGAAATGTTTAGCCACATCGCTCTCTTTTGCACCGCTTGCCAAAAACCAATCGCGGGCGCTATGGCCGTTGCCCATAGTTTCCTGGGTGGTGAATGTTTTTGAAGCGATCAGGAATAAAGTAGTCTCCGGATTTAATTCTTTTAAAGTTTCAACAATGTGCGTACCATCCACATTGGATACAAAGTGCATGGTCAGGTGGTTCTTATAAGCTTTTAAAGCTTCGGTCACCATTACCGGACCTAAATCAGAACCGCCGATGCCGATATTTACCACATCAGTAATAGCTTTGCCGGTATAACCTTTCCAGCTACCGGAAATTATCGCCTCGCTAAAGGTTTTCATTTGCTCCAGCACACGGTTTACATCGGGCATTACATCTTTACCATCAACATAAATAGGTGTGTTGCTGCGGTTGCGCAAAGCAATATGCAGTACAGGGCGACCTTCGGTAGCATTAATTTTTTGTCCCGAAAACATTGCTTCAATTGCCGTGTTTACTGAACATTCTTTTGCTAATTGAATTAACAATGCTACAGTTTGCTCATCAATGCGGTTTTTGGAGTAATCGAGCAATATTTCTTCAAACTGAAGTGAAAACTTTTTAAATCGCTGATTGTCAGCTTCAAAAAGTTCCTTTAAGCTTTTTGATACTATATCAATATAGTGATCAGCTAAGTATTTGTACGACTGGGTGGTTGTAAAATCAATGTTTGGCAGCATAATTGAAAGGTTTTTTAACAAAAATAACAAGTTCGTATTTAGGTATAACTTAAATGCAAAAGTATGACATGTTAGTGTTAAAACAACACATTTACTTATTGTTTGTTTTACACTATCTTAATTGTCATATTTTCAACAGATTTTGCTGTTTGTTTGTATTTTCAAATTTTTTTATTGGTATATTTGTTTTGATGATAATTAATACACTGTTTTATCATCATTTTATTAATCTGCTTAAATTACATAAACGTATGTTCGAAAAACTTTTTATGCTTGTCAAAAATAACGCCGGGACGGCTGTTATTGACAACCCGGCAATCCCGGTAAAATATCACGAAGCAGTAATTAACGATGCTTCGAGCTCCATTATTGAAGTATTAAAGGGGCAATTGGAAACAGGTAGGGTCAAAGATTTGATCGGGTTTTTCCAGTTTTCGGGTATTTATAACAATGCATTGGTTTCGAGTATCATTAATAAGTTTGCCAACAAGCTCAACAATTTTTACGGTGTTGAACCTGCTGCGGCTATAACCACAGCAAGTAATTTAATAACACCGGTTATGCAAGAGTTGGTAAAAGAATCAAAAAACGAAAAAAATATCGATTTCGGGTTAAGCAACCTGTTATCAAAACTAAGCGGCAACCAAAAGGATATGAGCGTGCTGGTTAACCGCATGATGATTGCTTAGTTAAAGTTAAAAAGTTTATAAATGTGAAAAGGGTTGTAAGGTTAAGCTTTACAATCCTTTTTGTTTTCGTAAAGTTTCTGCGATTTTTAGCCCTTAACATCAAAACATATATATTTGCCTTATGACTAAAGAACAGGTACAGGATTTAAGGGATAGAGTAACTTCCCTGAGGAGGCATCTTTGACATCGATAAGAAACTCGATGCATTGCAAATTGAACAGGATATAACTATTGGCCCTAATTTTTGGGATCATCCTAAAGAGGCCGAAAAGGTATTGGCCTCCATCAAAACAAAAAAAGTTTGGACAGATGCTTTTCAAAAAGTAGTGTCTGTTGTTGAAGATACAGTAGTGCTTTTTGAATTTTTTCAAAGCGGCGACGCTACCGAAGTTGAAATGCAGGAGCAATTCAGTGCCGCGCTGAAGGCAGTTGAAGAGCTGGAATTTAAAAACATGCTATCGGCAGAAGAAGATCAGTTTAATGCTGTGGTACAAATTACTGCCGGTGCCGGCGGTACTGAAAGCTGCGATTGGGCCGGAATGCTGATGCGTATGTATATTATGTGGGGCGAAAAAAATGGTTCTAAAGTAACCGAACAGGATTTTCAGGAGGGTGATGTTGCCGGGGTTAAAACGGTTACTTTACAGATAGAGGGCGATTTTGCTTACGGTTATTTAAAGGGCGAAAATGGTGTACACCGCCTGGTGCGTATCTCCCCTTTCGACTCTAATGCTAAGCGACATACTTCATTTGCATCAGTTTACGTTTATCCGTTGGTTGATGATACCATTGAGATTGAAGTAAAGGATGCGGATATAGAGTTTGAAACTTTCCGCTCGGGTGGTGCGGGTGGTCAGAATGTAAACAAGGTAGAAACTGCAGTACGTTTATATCACAAACCATCGGGCATTATCATAAAAAACCAGGAATCGCGTTCACAGTTGCAGAATAAAGAAAATGCTATCCGCTTACTGAAATCACAATTGTATGAGGCCGAAATGCGCAAACGCATGGAAACCAGCAACGCAATTGAAGGCAACAAGAAAAAAATTGAATGGGGCTCACAAATTCGCAACTATGTTTTGCATCCGTATAAACTGGTGAAAGATTTACGTACCGATCATGAAACATCAAACGCACAAGGCGTGCTTGATGGCGACCTGAACGATTTTTTGAAAGCCTATCTGATGGAGTTTGGCGGACCTAAAAGTTAAAACATAACTCAATACCTGTTAAATAAATTTTTACAACCCAACCAATCATGAAAAAGGCCCACGGTATTTTATTAGCTACCATACTTATGTCAACAGCCGCATTTGCACAAATAAAACCGATACCCTTATATCCTAACGGGATACCGAACAGCAAAGCCACACCGGCAACGTATGTAGAAAAAAATGATAAGGATTGGGTTACAATGGTTAGCGTACCTACTATTACGCCGTATTTGCCGGCGCATGGTTATTCGAGCGGTACCGCAGTAATTATTTTCCCGGGCGGCTCATATCTGGGTTTATCTATGGATAATGAGGGCGCCAGCATAGCCAAAGCGTTTAACAAAATAGGTGTTGCCGCTTTTGTGGTAAAATATCGTTTGCCGAGTGATGATATTATGGTTGATAAAACCATTGGTCCGCTGCAGGATGCACAGCAAGCCATGATTATGATCAGAGGCAAGGCCGGAACCTATGGGGTAAAACCCGATCAGATAGGGATTATTGGATTTTCGGCCGGTGGTCACCTGGCCTCAACGCTGGGAACGCATTTTGATAAAGTGTTGGTCCCTAATCCCGATAATATTAGTGTACGACCCGATTTTATGCTACTACTTTACCCGGTAATCACCATGGGATCAAGAACAAACGCCGGCTCGCGTGAGAATTTAATGGGTACTAATCCGCCTCAAACACTGATAGACGAGTATAGTAACGAGAAACAAGTTGACGCGAATACCCCCCCAACGTTTTTGGTACAGGCTGCTGATGACAAAGTAGTGCCCATACAAAACAGCCTGATGTTTTTTGATGCGCTGTTAACCTTTAAAGTTAAAGCCGAAATGCATATTTTTCAAGCTGGTGGCCATGGCTTTGGCTTGGACAATTCCACTACAAAAGATAAATGGATTGATTGGGCCAAAAACTGGCTGGAACAGAATAAGTTTTTGTAACCCCCCAGCCCCCTGAAGGGGGAGTTTATTAGCAGACTTTATCGAAAAGAAATTCCCCCTTCAGGGGGTTAGGGGGTTACTCCATTATCTCTAGCAACTCATTAAGCTCATCTACTTTTTCTGATGACCCTAAATGCTCATAAGCGCTGATAAGGTTACGAAGAACCCGTTTAATAATATCGGTATTGGAGCAGGGCTCATAAAACTGCTTATCAAATTTCAGGTTCAACTGCCTCAAAAACATGTCAACGTCCCGGCGACCAAACATAATCCCTTTGTTAAAAGCATTAATATAAAAAAGTATGCCGCCTTCAAACTCGCTCTGCTTGGTTTCATCAACATAAGCTAATATAAAATGCTGCGGCAGGTTGACACCATAAACAGGGATATCCAGTTTTTGAGCAATAATAGAATAAATAATAGCTAATGAAATCTGGTTGCCTTTTTTGGTTTCCAATACCTGGCTAATGTAGCTGTTTTGCGGATCGCGATGGTTGGTAGTATTACTAGTAAAACCGTAGAGACTATAAAAAACATGGTTAATAAGCTTTACCTGTTCTTTCGGACTACCCTCGTTCATCATCTGCAACCAAACGTCGCGTTTAATGTCTTCTATCTGGTTGATGATCTTTTGTTCGTCAAGGTCGGGGTATTGATAACGATTAATAGTCAGGATACCCTGCAGTAAATCAAATGCGCCACCTTGGTACCACAGCTTCAGATCGTTTTTTACAATGCCGAATTGAATTTCATGCACCAGGTTGGCTATGCGTTCTTGCTGTATGGGGTCGAAAGCTTGTTCAAAGGCCGATTCCAAATATTCAATTGCGCCGGTGCCAAACGATAGCAATTTTTGGTGAACATGTTCATATATTTCGCTATCCGGATCGTCCAGTAAGCGTATCAGTGAGTTAACTTCTGTTGGATTTATCATTCTTGTAATGCTAAAATACTAAACCTTTGCATATTTTTACGGCCATGTTAAATTTAAGGTTTGCTAAAGATTACCTTTTGCACCGCTTGCGGGCAAAAAACAGGCATGGTGTGCACTCCCCTTTTGTTTACCGGCTGGTTGATAACGTAATTTACGATTTTGCCCCAAAAAAAGTATATCCCGAAGCCGAGGCGCTGCGCAAACAGTTAATTATTGACAACAGGATGATAACCATAACCGATTTAGGGGCCGGTTCGCATGTGAACAATAACCGGCAGAAAAGAATTGGGGATATTGCCCGCAATGCACTAAAACCACCCCGGCTGGCACAATTGCTGCATCGTTTGGCTGCCGAAATGACGCCCCGAAACATTATTGAGCTGGGCACTTGCCTGGGTATAACCACCGTTTACCTGCAAAACGCCGCGCCCGGTGCAAAAGTGTATACACTGGAAGGCTGCCCCGAAACAGCCAAAATAGCCACCGAAACATTTAAAAAAGCAGGCATTAATGATACCACCCTCCTCACCGGTAACTTTGACGATACGCTGCCGGGCGTAATAAATAATTTAACGGAGCTTGATTTTGTTTTTGTTGATGGCAATCATCAAAAAGACGCAACGCTTAAATATTTTGAATGGTGCCTGCCCAAAGTACACGAAAATACCATGCTGATATTTGATGATATTTATTGGAGCGAAGGCATGAAGCAAGCCTGGAATGAGATAAAGGCCCATCCGCAGGTAACGGTAACAGTTGATTTGTTTTGGATTGGCCTGGTATTTTTTAGACCGGGACAGGTTAAAGAGGATTTTTTGATAAAGATATAAGCAAGCGTATTCATCACGTCATTGCGAGGTACGAAGCAATCTCTAAACCGTACAGAGAGGTCTGCAAAGTCTGCTCTGCCTAAGTAGAGATTGCTCCGCTCCGCTCGCAATGATGTAAGGGGTGAGTTCACGTTACGACAAATTCACCCTGTCGCCATGCGATTTGGGTTCAGATACTACAAGGAAATGTAAATCTTCACTCCCATTGTTAAAAATGCGGTGTTTTGTTGCTGGTTTAATATGAATACTTTCGCCGGGATTAACCGTTTTAGGTTCTCCCTCAATTTCGAACGTTGCCGTGCCTGATAAGATGTAAAAAACCTGCTGCGCCCGTTCGTGATAGTGCAATTGTTCGCCGGTCTGCGGCGGCATGCGCTCTTGTATAACACTCAGGCCATCAGATTTTAATAAATGCCATCCGTCGCAGTCACTACCCCATTTATAATGTTCGGCGTTTTTGGTTGATGTAATCATGGTTTTAAAAATAGTGCTGTTTCAAATTCTTTTCGCAATTTAACAGGTGCCCGGTTACGCCAGGCCGTTAGCAACAGCAGCTTCAAATCATCTGGCGATACTGTTTTTAGCGCAACCAGCATATAATCGTAATGGCGGTAATGATCGGTTATAAAAAAAGTAGCTCCATCGGCATCCATCCATTTTTCGCGCTCTGTTGTGTGGATCACCAGTGTTCCGCCATCCTCCTTTAATCGCGCAAATATTTTTTTGTTTACATAAAACGCGGGCGTTTCAAAGTGTAGTTTTTCGGTTACTCCCGGCAAGGGCAGCAATGTTTTGCGCAAAAACTCCAGGTAAATAAAAGCGTCGGTATCCATTAAGCTAATTTAAAAATAAGGTGTCAATATCTTAAATAAACAGGCCTGCAATTTAAACCCTGAGATTTCGCTGACAATTTTGTAGCCGGCCAATGGTTATTTTTGAGACTAACATTTAACAAAACATACTATGGAATACAGACAATTGGGTGCATCGGGATTACGGGTGCCGGTACTTAGCTTTGGTACAGCTACTTTTGGGGGTGGCAATCAGTTTTTTAAAGCATGGGGAAATACTCAGGTTGATGAGGCAAAAAAGCTGGTTAACCTTTGTTTGGATGCCGGGGTTAATTTTTTTGATACAGCCAATGTTTATTCGCGCGGACTATCGGAGGAAATATTAGGCAAAGCGCTGGAAGGTTTACGCAACCGGGTGCTGATATCAACCAAGGCAACTTTTACCATGGGCGATGGTCCTAACGATTACGGTTCTTCGCGCGAGCATTTAATCCAGTCGTGTAATGACAGCCTTAGGCGGTTAAGTACCGATCATATTGATGTTTATCATATGCACGGCTTTGATGCAACAACTCCAGTTGAAGAAACGTTGCGTGCTTTGGACGATTTAATTACCAGCGGAAAAGTGCGTTACATAGCCTGTTCAAATTTTTCGGGCTGGCATTTAATGAAATCACTATCAGTATCTGAAAGATACGGCTGGGCCAGGTATATTGCGCACCAGGCCTATTACTCTTTATTAAACCGCGAATTTGAATGGGAGCTGATGCCGGTAGGTATTGATCAAAACGTGAGCACCATTGTTTGGAGTCCGTTATCATCAGGACAGCTGAGCGGTAAATTCCGTAGAGGACAGCCGGTTCCGGAGAGTTCACGAATAAGCCAGGGCGGCGAGCATGGCCCTGCTACTAATTTTGACCGCTTGCACAATATTGTTGATGTTTTGGAAGAAGTTGCCAAAGAAACCGGCAAAACGGTAGCACAGGTGGCCCTCAACTGGTTATTGCAACGGCCAACGGTTGCTAACCTGGTAATTGGCGCCAGGGATGAAGAGCAGCTTAAACAGAATCTGGCGGCTGTGGGCTGGAATCTTGATATTGAACAAATAAAAAGACTCGATGCTGCAAGCGAAGTGGACCCGATTTACCCTTACTGGCATCAGCGCCAAAATTTAAAACTGGTGCCTTTACCCAAATTTTATTGAGTAACATTTTTGATGCTTAAAAAACGGAGTTTGAAAGAATGTTTTAACAGATAAACACCTCTTTTTCAGCAATAAACAACTGCCGTTTGGACATAAAAACACATCTTTAGGGAATGTTTAAAAAAAATGCAACTGTTTTTTGAACAATTATTGACAATAAAAACAGCATTTAATTTATATGCTGGCACTTTTTTGCTCTATATCAACTCATTGCGTCATCACAACACAAATGCAGCTATTGCGAAATAAAACTTTAGTTCGTATCTTTGTTGCTTCATATAAGGCGGACATCCTGTCTGCCAACTGTGATAAGGTTTAGGTTAAAGCCTCCAAACAGCGAGTGTGCGGAGGCTTTATTTTTTTACCGCTATCAAATCATCAATAAATTTATCTGATACAATTAATTGCAGCGTTTGGGCGATACGCCAAACTTCTTTTTAAACGCCGAGCTGAAGTGTTGCGCAGAACTATAACCCAGCTCAAAAGCAATTTCGCTTGCTGTTTTTTTATTTTCCAGCAAATCTGTTTTAGCAATCTCTAACCTGATATCGGCCAGATAGCCAAAAACGGTGTTACCAAACATTTCCTTAAAACCTTTTTTTAATTTGTATTCATTTATACCGGCTATTTTAGCCAGGTCGGTTAGTGCCGGTGGCATATCTAAATGCCGCACCAGGTATTCGCGGGCATAAATAATACGCTCTTTGTCGTATTCGTTTTTTAAATATTTTGGCGCCCCATAATGCAGTTTATTGTAAGCTTCGGCCTGTAAAACCAGCAGTTCTATACTTTTTGATAACAGGAACATTTTTTTGAGTTCATCCTGATATTTGCAGCTTACCACAGCGTTAATAGCGTTTAACATATTTACATCCATGTAAAGGCTATCATCACTCAGTACTATTGTTTTGCCCTGTATCACTTCTTCGCCAAAACGTTTTAAAACGTTGTTGGCATCCTGCGTCACCCTTAAAAACGCGTCCGCATTAAACTGAATCATAAAAGTATTTACCTGCAACTCATCATTTTTTAAAATCCCTTCGCTGCTTTGCGAGTAAAACAGGTTATGCTGATATTTCCCCAGTTCAAATGACTTTGCATATGATTTATTATTGATGATGGTTTTACCTTTCATGTTAAAATAGAGCGTAACCACATCTAAATTGCTTTTCCACTCCAGTTCAATACGTTCTTTGCAATGCCAGTTGTAATAGCTAATTCTTATTCCGTTAAAATACCATTGTTTAATGTAAGCATCGGCACAAGGCAAGTTAATCGGTAAATTGTTTTCAAACAGTTTATTGTTGTTAAAATCTGATGCCGACAGATTATCGGTGAGCAATAGCTGATTATCCGCCTTATTTCTTATTTCGAATGACATTACTCCCGATTATATAAAGTTTGCTCCGTTTGGTGTAAGTATTTGGATACTATTTGCGCTTATTTTTGTTTTATCAAAGTTGATATACTGATTAAACGCCCGGGATGACGATTAGTTACTCAAAATTATTTACAAATGAATTTTAAAAAATTACGACAAATGATTGAGATAAAAGGAAGCGGAGAAATAGTTTCTGCCGCAAAAAGTGTAAGCTCTTTTGTGCGCCTGCATATCAGCGTAAGCGGTATAGTTGAGCTAATACAGGCCGATGAAGAAAAAGTAGTAGTTGAGGCCGACGAAAACCTGCAAGAATATATTGAGGTAGTTAACTCTGGCCATACGCTGTATGTTACCTCCAACGGTAAATGGCGCGTGCCCGGCTTTAATAAATTGCATGTTAAAATATATTACCGCCAGCTTTACAATATTTATAACGGCTGCGAAAATGGCGTACTGATTAACGATGGCATTTTAAAGGCCACCGAGCCTATTGAAATAAAAATATGCAGCGATAAAAGCAGCACCAGGTTAAATGTTAGCGCCCCCGCTATTAAGTTGATAACCGCCTGTGTAGGTGACGTGGAGTTACGGGGCGAATGTAATCAGTTTAACGTTAGTGCCAAATCGGAAGGCAATTTATATGCCCGGTACATGTTGGCAAAAAATGTGATACTGAAGAATTATTCGCAGGGAGATTTGGAGTTACATGCTGACGAAACTATAGCCATAAGCAATTATGGCGAGGGCGATATCAATTACTGGGGGCCAGGTTTGCTGAAGGATATAAAACAATACGGCAGCGGCAACGTAAGGCACCAAAACAACTAAACAGGTAATGTTATGGTTGAGATTTTTAAAACAAATGTAAACAATAAGCGGTTGGCAAAAATACTGCTCAACGCGCTGCACAACCATTTTCCGGCCTTTAGCTTTAATTTTGATCTGGATGATTGCGACCGTATATTAAGGGTGCAGGGTGAGGATATTTCATTCGCGATAATGAGGATTATGCGGATGGTGCAGGAACATAGCATCGAAATTTGTTTGTTTGAAGATCAGCAATAAACAGCAGATGCCGGCACTTAATGCCGGCATCTATTTTATGCCCTCATTTCGTCAAAAAATGGCGTGCATTTGTCTTCAACACATTTTGCTGCATAAAGGTATAATGCAGCGCTCCATGTTTGCCAGTCGACCCCTTTTACGGCACCATCCTGTGCTTTTATCCATTCGTTAAAGCCAAATGGCAAATCGGGGTTTTGGGATAGTTTTACCAGTTTGGTTAGTTCAACTAGTTTGCGTTCGGCCAAATCATATTTTTTGGCGGCAACAAGGGCAGCCACATAAAAGCCGCAGATAAAAGGCCATAAGCCACCATTATGGTAATTGCCGGGCATATTAAAATTTTCATATCGAGGATGCCAATCAGCATCGCCGGGAAGTGTAAACGGAAAAAAATTGGGAGGTAGATTTACCGCTAGGTCGCCCGTTTGCTTCATATGCTCGCATTCGGCCTCAACCCAATTAATAATAGCCTCGGCCCGGGCGGTTGTAGTGATGCCTGCTATAATGGCAATGCTATTGCCCAGCAGATCGAACTTATCACTGCAATATACCTTGTATGACCAAAACGCAAAATAGGGTTTGTTCCTTTGGTCCAACCCCTCATGTTGGTGCTGGTGAATAAAGCCACCATCAATAGTGGGTCTTTTTATTTCCATGCGCATTTTTTGGGCGCGCTCATCTTTCCCCAGCATGCGCAGATAGCTATAGGTTACGGCGTTTACAAATAAGCCAAACCCGAGCACCCATTGTTCATCGCGCCAGTCGCTGGTGGGTTGCTGGGCAATCAGATACCTGTCCGACGGACTTTGGTATTCCATCCAAATAAGCGCTTTCTGTACAGCTTCTTCTAAGAATCCGGCTTCGCCGGTCAACTTTCTAAAAATGCCGGCGCCTAATAAAAACAAGGGCGTCGTGTCACTCGCCCCGCGATCATCTTTTTCATGCACCAGCGATACAATATGGCCATGCTCTGTTTGGTTTGCTGCCAACGTTTCCAATACCAAACGAATACTGTTAATCAGTTGTTGATTGCCGCTAACCGCTATCCCGAAAATGGAGAACATTAAATCGCGGGTGTAAGGTTCGGGATAGCCCCAGCCTGCTGTGCGCGGTAAGCCATTAAACGAACCATTGGCATTGTGCAGCAAAACTTCTAAAGCCGTTTTTTTGGCTGCTTCTATTTCTTCGTGCTCCGCTGGTGTCATGGTCCGTTAAATTTAGTTTACACCTAATTTTCTTTGTATTATCTCCACAAATTTTCTGGCTACCACGCGGTAGTCAAAATGCTCAACAATCCGCTTTCTGCCTGCCTTGCCGAATTGGGTCCGCAACTGCGGCTCATTCATCAACCTTAATAAATGCGCCGCAATATCACCGGAATCGGCGCGGTAATCAACCGTGCGTGGAATGTCAAAATCAACCCGGTGGTTTTCTTCGTAACCTGCGGCTTTGCCGAGTATCACATGGTCAACCACTATTTTTTGTGCCACATTGGCCAATAATGCGGTTTCGCCATCAATCATGGTATCCAGCATACCCATGGCTTTCATGGAGATCACCGGTTTTTCGCAGGCATTTGCTTCCACCTGTGACATACCGAAACCCTCCAGTCTTGATGGTGCAGCATAAATATCGCAGGCCCCTATCAGATGCGGCATAAAGTTGCGCGAGTTGATACTGGTAGCATAAATTACTTTTTTATCAATCCCTAATTCCTTCGCGAGCGTTAGATCGGCTTCATTTTGCAGATCGGTACGGCGCTGCGGCCAAACTTTGCAAACATATTTCCAATCGGGCACTTTTCCATCAATCGCAGCCAAGGCATGCATTACTTCCTGTGCGCCTTTTGATGCGGCATCCCCACCTACTGTTAAGATCATCAGCTCACCCGGCTTTACGCCTAATGAAGCTCTTACTGCTAACACCTGTGGATCATACGGGCTCACCGGGATAAATGTATTCGTATCGCAGCCAACAGGCAAAACTTCAATATTATCGCCGCTGATGCCATCTCTAACATACATTTCTTTAACCCAGTTAGAGGTTACCAAAATAAGCGGCAGGTTGTTCAGCGTGTCCTGATAGTTGGCAATATAACCATTGGCCACCAGCCATGGAACGGGTTGCATGCCATGCTTTTGCGGGTGTAATATCAAATCGGGTGTGTGGCCCCAATAGCCAATCCCCACCACTACATCGGGCTTAAACCAGCGGTAATACCATTCCTTCTCCAAGGGCGATTCGCCATTTACAGCATGAGCATCAACACCCAGCTCAATTAATCCCTTTAACAATAGCTCTCCCTGCGTTGCCAATCCGCTGGGAGACGCGGGGTAATCATACAATAATAAAACTTTCATAAAGTAGTGGTTCCGTTAACCAGCCATTTACCGGCCTGGTCAGCGTTAAAAAACTGCCAGAATGCCTCCTCCTTTGGTGTGGCATTAGCTTCCCAGCTGTTTGGGTTAAATCCGTAAGTGGCGGTGATAATACTGTATTTCAGTTCCCATAAACGATGCGGAAGCGGAAAAAATACCGGAGCATCTTCGATGCTTATCGGGTAATATTTGCGATTACCATCCTCATAAGCAAAGGCCCAGAGTTCGTCTGTTTTTATTTTGCCCGATTGCCATAGCTTTACAACAGCTCTACCAACTTCTTCGTGCCGGCGATGGCGAGTGTACTCGCCATAAATACTGTGGGTTATTACCAAATCAAATTCGGTAAAAGGCAATAATTTTAAAATGGCGTCTTCTACTTCTGTTTCGGGTAGTGGGTTTTGATCGGGACCGTCATCCAAATTACCCATACGACCATCGCCCCCCAATATTTTTGCAACAGCTGCAAATTTGGGTGCGCGGTCGGGATCGTTTTGGCGGCAAAGGCTTACTATAAAACATTGCCAGTCGGGGTGGCTTAAAATTGTTCCGCCAGCCCACAGAGTTTCGTCGTCAGGATGTGCCACAATGATGGCAACTTTCTTCTTGGTTTCGTTATGCATAGGGTATGGAAAGAACACCCGTTACGATAAAATGGTTTTTAAAATGTCGAAAAAAGGCTTTTAATGTTGATGGGTTTAAAAATATGGTGACGGCGAAATGAAAAATGCGCTGTAGGCGCAAAATATCGGTAGAAATATTGTCATAGCCGATTTTAGCGTGCTGTAGGTACGCAACCTTGCCACCGAATAGGTTTCGTACCGATGGCACGAAATGCTTGTTGATTTTTTTGTTTACCGATATTTGACTCCGATGGAGTCATTTTCTTTATGTAGCGGGATTATGACTCGGGAGAAAACGGAAAATTTGCGTGTGGATAGCTTTGGAAATTGCTGTGATGTCGGGAATTTAAGGATTGAAGGTATATTTAAATCAAAAGCCCCGAATCCTAAACCGTAAAAAACGACTAAAGACTCAGGGCTCAAGACTTTCGACTACAGACTAATACTTAGAAGGTTGCCCCGCTTTAGGGATAGATTCTTCTATAAATTTCCGTAGGTTATCAGTGGCGATGGACAGATCTTCTTTACGCAGGTACATCATGTGGCCGCTTTTGTAGCCTTCCCATTTTAAACGGTCTTTAAGGCGTCCGCTTGGGTCAAGCTGCCAAAGGCTGTACTTGGCGTTAAAGTAGTCGCACGCACCGTCAAAATAGCCCGACTGGATTAATAAATGCAGCGATGGGTTTTGGGCTATGGCCTGGCGCAGGTTTTCGCCGGTATGATCGTTCTTATCGTCCCAGGGCCAAACATTGCCGAACATGTTATATTTTAAATCGGTTTTGTAATTTAAATCATTGCGCAGGTAAATGTTGATGGCCGGCGTAAAGGCATGGAGCCAGGCGCTGAGCTCGGCATTATAATCCGGACTGGTACCACTGGTTTGCCTGTCGATTCCTTTGTAGCGAGAATCCAAACGGCCAATGGTGAAACCTTTGTCGCGCAGTAATTCTTTCCAAAACAGATCATAAGAAACATCCAGGTTGTTATCCAGAATTACTTTTTCTGATAAACCGCTGTAGCGTGCCATTTTGGCTGCAATAGCTGTGCGCTGTGCATCATCAATAAAACCACCGCGTGAAAACGCAGGGATGAGTTCATTAATGGTAAAGTTTTCAACTTCAGGTAAAAAATCGGTCAGCTCTTTTTGCTGCAGATCTGCCGAAAGGGCTTTGTGATACCAGGCTGTTGCCGCGAAATACGGTAATTTTAAAGCTGCCTGTACCGGACCGCTGCGCTCAATACCCAAATCGGTTGGCGATACCAGGATTACACCATTTAAATACATCCATTGTGCTTCCTGTAGCTCTAAAGCCAAGCCCGATACCCGGGTGGTGCCATAGCTTTCGCCAATTAAAAATTTAGGCGATGCCCAGCGGTTTTTGCGGGTAACAAAGGTGTTGATCCACTCGGCCAGGTATTTAATGTCTTCATTAACACCGTAGAATTTTGATCCGGGTGTTTCTTTATTTACAATTCTGGAATAGCCCGTATTAACCGGGTCGATGTAAACAATGTCGGCCACATCCAATATAGAGTTTTTGTTTTCGCCGATGCCGTAAGGCTGTACCGGATAACCTTCATCATCAATATTTAGCAATCTTGGTCCGGTATAGCCAATTTCCATCCAAACCGATGGGGTGCCTGGGCCACCGTTAAATGAAATCACTAAGGGGCGGTTTGCTTTATCGGTTATGTCGTCGCGCTCATAATAGGTGTAGAACACGCCGGCCACCGGTCGACCGTCCTCATCCCAAATGGGCATGGTGCCTGCAGTTGCAGTATAAGGGATAACCTTCCCTTTTATGGTTACCGTGTGTTTGGTAGTTACAGATGAATCGACCTGTAAAACCCGGCTTTTGGTTATAGGCTGATTGTTTTTTGCGGCAGGTTCATCATGCTGCTGGGCAATTGCAGATGCTGATATTAAACAGGCGAGCGCAATTGAAGTAAAAAGTTTCTTCATGTAATGGGGTGTGATAAATAAAGTCAGTTAAACAATATACAATACTAATATTTTATAAGTGCTTTAGCAATGGGCGTCAACAACAATATGGTTGTTAAAAGGGGTATTTATACTATTAAGAAAAGGTGTTTTTACGGCAGACAGCACCGGAATAATTTTTGGAAATTTAGATAAAGAAAAACTTGTCTATAAGTGTCTTGTCTGGCTGTTTTTTTGCCGGTAGAATTTTAGTTTTCACCTAAACCATATTATCATGAGCACAACAGAATTAATTAACAGCAATTACAACTATTATCCCAATACCATGATTGCGCTTTGTAGTGCATCCTACCTGGAGGATACTACAGATGTAAACAATGCAGTTGAAGCTTTAGGGCTTGAGGTTGTATGGGGACCAATATGGCTAAGCGACTGGATAGGTATTTCGTACAGCATGATGTATGTTGCCGCTAACGCCTCTACCGGCGAGTACACCGTAGTGATAAGAGGCACCAACGCCATTAGCTTAAGCTCATGGCTGGAGGAAGATTTTGATGTTGAATATACCGAGCCGTTTACTGATTTTGTGCCGAATGCCCCGGCAGAAGCCATGCTGTCTCAAGCGTCCTATAATGGACTGTCGGATTTGCTTTCGATGGTTGATCCCGTAAATGGAAGTTTGACGGAATTCATCGCAAATGCAACATATTCCAACCTTTACGTTACCGGCCATAGCTTAGGCGGAACGCTTACACCAGCCATGTTTGCCTATTTAAATTATATCACTAATGGCGGTAAGTGGGTTGTCAATATGGCATGCTGGTCGTTCGCGGGCCTTACCTCGGGCAATAATTTTTTTGCGGAGTATTGGAACAGTTTATCTAACCCGCAATTCGCATGGCGAATTCATAACCCGCTGGATATTGCCCCATTCCTGTTTTACTCACAAACAGACGTGCAGAATATTTACGATGCTTACGGGTTTCCGTGGACATCATTGAATTTACCATTGCGTACCATGATTGACACGCTGTTTTATTTGGCAGAGGGTAATGATTATACCCAGCCGGTGGGCGATCAGCAATTAGCTGCCATTTTTAGCCTAAACTTTGATGCCTGGGATGAACAGGCCTTTTACCAGCATCACGTAAGTACTTATCTTGGTTTGGTTAAGCAGTTTTATCCGATTTAGGCCTCACCTAAATCCTCTCCAACCGCGTGCCGCCTTGGCTTTAGCGGTGGCGCAAGGAGAGGACTTTAACTTTGCTCTTTTTTGCTTTTACCTCCCTCTCCTTTGGAGAGGGCCGGGGTGAGGCATTACTTAGGCTGTGTAGCGTAAATCTTCAAACCCAATATCCCCACCATAATTAAAAACATAAAGAATATTTCGGGGGCAGATATTTTTTGCTGATAAAAGGCAAGCTCGGCAATTTTGATAAAAATAAGGGTTGATGCTGTCCAAACGGCAAAGGCCGTTGCGGTTGGGATTTGTTTGATAGCTAACGAAAAAAGATAAATATTGGCTAAGCCGAATAAAATATAACCAACAAAAGGGATTAGTATTTGCAAGCCGCCATCCCATTTATAAAAAGTTAAAAACTTTAACGTTTTAAGATCGCTAAACTTCATGAATTTAAGGCAAAATGTCCATGCGGTTTCGCAGGTTGCCGCCAGTACCAAAAATAACCAGGCCAATGTTTTATTTATTAATTACGGCTTGCAAGATATTAAATTTTTAGCGCGCATCGTTAACAATTAATTCCGGCTCGGGGGCTTCAACGGCAGGCATGTTTAAAACCGTAGCTTCTTTTTTACCGAATACCCTTTTTAATTGTTTTAGGGCATTTGGCCTTAGGTTATAATAGTGTTTAAACCAGCTGTATTTTAAGAGCTTTTGCTCATCAAACCGTTTTACCGAAAAGGCATGCTGTAAAAAATAATCCCTTGGGTACTCGTAATGCAGCCCCCAGTTTTCGGGCAGATCGCCGGGCTTTTTGCCGGGGTCATATGCTGTTTTGAACATATAGTCCCAAACAGAAAACTTGGTTGAAAAATTAGCATGAAATACCTCTATATAATTGGCATGATGCCATAAATGTAACTCGGGCGAATTCAAAAAATATTTAAGTTTGCCCATTTTTACATTGATGTTGGCATGGATATACATACCGAACATAGCATCGAGCAATGCCTTAATAGGAATCACCGCCGGATCGGCTCCCATCAATACTATCGGCGCAAATTCAATGGTTTGGTTGATGATAATCTCCACCACGTGTGAGCGTGATCCTGCTAAAAAATCAACTTCTTTGCCGGAGTGGTGTGCTTCATGCGTGCGCCACAAAAATTTGCTGGCGTGCTGCAGGCGGTGGAAAAGGTAAATGTATAAATCGTGTGTAACCAGGAAAAACAACACTTGCGCAGCAATAGGCAAATCTTTAAAGAATTGAAAGCCCTGCCAGGCCAGGTGGTGCTGCAGCGGATAAATGATATAATCAAATATGATTATTTTTAAAAAATAGCTTTGGATGAGCGTATACCAAACCAGATCAATCCAAAAGCCCTCCCTAAAAAAGGGAAGGCCTTTACGATATGGTGATATACGTTCCCATGCTATGATAAAAATCATCCAGCATATTAATATAGTAGTGGTTACCTGTATTAAAGTCATTATTGGTTACGCAGTCTTTTCTTTTTCTTCTTTGTATTCGGGGCTGATGTTTACTCTTAAACGTTTCATCGGGCCCAATTCTGATTCATATACACGTTTAATACCATCGCCGGTTGCAATTTCCACATCGCGGATATCGCGCACCATTCTCTGGAAACCTTGTGGTTCAACAGATGCGGCATGATCAGATCCCCACATGGCACGGTCAAGTGTAAAGTGGCGCTCTACAAAGGTAGCACCTAAAGTTACTGCTGCAACAGTGGTAGCCAAACCTGTTTCGTGACCTGAATAGCCAATTGGGAAGCCAGGATACCTATCGCCCAATGTTTGGATCATTTTCAGGTTCAGTTCTTCAGGTTTGCAAGGATAAGCCGAAGTTGAATGTGCAATTAATAAAGGATAATGCTCATCAAATTCTTTTACCAGTTTCACAGCATCCTCAATTTCTTTATTGGTTGACATGCCGGTTGATAACATCAACGGCTTGCCGGTTAATAAGATCCTTTTTATCAGCGGGAAATCAGTTAACGAAGCTGATGCCAGTTTGTAAAGTGGCGTATCAAAATGCTCCATAAAATCAACCGCTTCTACGTCCCAGGTAGATACGAACCAATCGATACCCAGTTTTTTGCAATATTGATCGATGGTAGCGTATTCGGCTATGCCAAATTCAGTTTTGCGTTTGTAGTCGATGTAGCTGATACGGCCCCAAGGCGTATCGCGCATAATTTCCCATTGATCTTTAGGTACGCAAATTTCCGGTGTTCTTTTTTGGAACTTTACCGCGGTGGCTTTTGCTGCAACAGCTTCGTCAATCAATTTTTTGGCAATTTCCAGGTCGCCATTGTGGTTGATGCCAATTTCGGCAATGATATAGCAAGGCTCACCCGGACCAATTTTATTACCGCTGTTTAGGGCGATAATTTCATTAGCGGCAGATTTGCTTTTTGCAGCCTGATGTGATGCGATGATCAATTCGGCCAGTTCGCGGAAACAGCCTTTGCCACCTTCTGATTCGCAAACGATAGTTGCAATATCTTTGATGAACGAAATAGCATTGGCGGGACATACGCCTATACCAGCCAGTTTCATCACTTCTACATCGTTGGTATCATCGCCAATGTAGGCTACTTCCTCAGCTTTAAGGTTCAATCGGCTTAAAATTTCTTTAAATACAGCCGGTTTATCTTTTACACCTAAATGCAGTTCGGTGATCTTTAATTTCTCGGCTCGTTTAATAACCGATGGAGATAATTCACCGGTTATAATGCCGGTGTCAACACCTGCAAAGTTGCGCATGCGCTCAACACCCATACCATCGCGGATGTCGAATTTTTTTAGCTCCTCGCCTTCGGCACCATAATAAACGCCGCCGTCGGTTAATACACCATCACAATCAGTAAGTACTAATTTGATGTTTTCAAGTTTTTGGGTTATGTTTTTCATCATAATTAAGTTTCAAATTAAATTGCGGTCCATCCGCCATCAACAATCAGGTTAGCGCCGGTCATATAGGCCGATGCATCACCAGCTAAAAACACCAGTGCGCCCTGGTAATCTGTTGGCTGCGCCATGCGGCCCAGCAAGGTTTTATTAGCGTAGTTTTGTATAAAAAATTCGTTTTGTGCGTTCTCCACACCGCCTGGCGATAGCGTGTTTACCCTAACCCCTTTATTGCCCCAGTAAGCGGCTAAAAAGCGGGTAAAGTTTACAACAGCCCCTTTGGTTACCGGGTAAACCGGCGATTTATAAAAAGTTTGGTTGCCGCATGAGTCCCGGTAAATAGATTGATCGGGCCCTACAATGCCATAAGTAGAGGCAATATTGATGATACTGCCACTGCCATGCTCGGCCATTACGGTTCCAAACACCTGCGATGCCAGGAAAACCCCGGTAATATTTACATCCAGCGATTTTTTAAAGGCATCCAATGGATAATTCTCAAATGCCGAAAGCTCTTTTGCAAATGCTGGATTTTCGAACATATCATTTATAGCGGCGTTATTAACCAGAATGTCAATACTGCCAAAGCGTTCTAATATTTTATCGCGGGCTGCGGTCAGGGAATCATTACTGGTAACATCAACCTTTAAGCCGATGTGGTTTTCACCGAGGCTTTTGGCAAATGTGGTGGCACCTTGTTCATCCAGGTCGGCCACTACTACATTGGCGCCAGCAACTGCTAGGGCCTCGCAGTGTTTTTTACCCAGCAAACCCAAGGCACCGGTAACAATAGCAGTTTTATTTTTTAACGAAAACAGTTCCATCGGGTTAGTCATTGGTCATTGTGTCATTAGTCATTTTCATGTTGTTTAATGACCTGTTTTTAAACTGTTTTAGGTTTGATATTGTAATTGCTCACTTTACGGAAAACAGCTTCCAGCACTTCGCCCTTTAAATATTGTTTAATGTTGCCGCTAAGGATAGCCTCTTTCACTATCGGCAATACCTCACGGTAAGCAGAAAGGGTGTAGGCAATATCTTCATCGCTGTGGCTAAAGCACATGTTGTGGAAACCTGCCCAAAGCACGCCGCGTTTTATCATTTCCTGCTGCATTAGCGTTTTTACTTCGAGGCCGTTACCGGCTTCGGGAGTAAAGGTTACCATTGAACGGCAGTTGTAGCCGATGCAGCGGGTGTAAACATCCATGCCGGTTTCAATGGCAATCTGGTTATAGCCGTCTTTTATTACAGCGCCTTTTTCGTCCAGATATTTTGGTACGTTTTTGTCGCGCAGCTCATTGATGGTAGCAATACAGGCAGCCAGTGACAAAGCCTCACCACCAAAAGTGGTATAGCTAAAAACTTCTGAATTAAACAATTCCATTACATCAGCACGGCCGGTTAGCAATGCTATTGGCATACCATTAGCGCAGGCTTTTGAGTAAACAGCCAAATCAGGCTTTACGTCGAAATATTCCTGTGCGCCCCCTAAGGCTATACGGAAGCCGGTCCACATTTCATCAAAAATCAATAGGGTGCCGTTGGCTTTGCAAACTTCTGCCAGTTCTTTCAGGAAGCCTGGTTTTGGGGCTTCAAAAATGAATGGCTCTAATATTAAGGCAGCAACAGTTTCATCCAAAGCAGCTTTAATAGCTTCTATATCATTATACTCAAAAGTATAAGTCATGTTTTGGATAGCCTCAGGGATGCCGGCATTACGGCTGGTGATACCGATATACCAATCGTGCCAGCCGTGGTAACCACAGCAAAATATTTTTTCGCGACCGGTAAAGGCGCGGGCAACACGTACAGCAGCCGAACAAACATCGGCACCTGTTTTGGATATTTTTACAGCCTCGGCATTTGGAACTATTTGCTGAATCAATTCTGATAGTTCAACTTCAAGCGGGTGCATTAATGAAAAGGTAATGCCATCTGCCAGTTGTTTTTTTATAGCCTCATCAACTGCGGGATAAGCATAACCTAAAGAGATTGGACCGATAGCCGAGTTAAAGTCGATGTATTCGTTACCGTCAACATCCCAAACGTGCGAACCTTTTGCCCTTTGAATATATTTAGGGGCAACGCCTTTTGTAAACTGGCCCGGACCTTTTGCTAAGGTTTGGGTAACAGGTTTTTGAACTTTTACAGCGCGCTCGTATAACTCGTTCGATTTAGTTATTACGGGATAATCGGGGTTAAATTTTACAGTATTTGGCATATTGTTGCGTATCTTTTATTCAGAAAATTGTGGGATTGATATTTCCGGCTGATGGAACCGGGTATTATAACCTAATATTTTTTCGGCAATTTGTTTTCCGGTAAAACCTTCGTGCTCCATTACATTAGGCAGTAGCGATGGTTTAAACCATTTTTCGTTTAAGGCGAATGGTAAAACGTTGGCAGTAAGGCTATGTTTTAACAGTACCTCGGCAACAATGCTGTACAGACCGCCGGTTAAAAAGTGATCCTCTAATGTTACGGTTAGCTTGCTGTTGCGGGTAGCGTGTAAAATGGCTTGCTCATCAACCGGTTTAAGGCTGCGCAAGTTTACCAGGCCTACCGAAAGGCCTTCTTTTTTCAATATTTCAACCGCAATAAGTGCCTGCTCAAATAATAAGCCGTAGGTTAATATGGTAACATCGTCGCCCTCAGCAATAACCTCGGCTTTGCCCAGTTCAAAAGGACTATGCACATAATCGGTTTTGCGGGTGTTGATCCTTACGTATGATGGATGCGGGTGACTCCATATTTGCGGCAGCATTTTTACCAGGTCATCCTCATCGGCAGGAGCAAAAACCGTCATGTTCGGTATGCCGCGCATCAGGGCAATATCTTCGACCGCCTGGTGGGTTGGTCCGTTACCATCCGACAAAAATCCCGGGATAAAGCTGCTCAGTTTTACCGGCAGATTGGGTATACCGGCATCGGTACGTACAAATTCAAAGGCGCGCATGGTTAAAAACGATGCAAGAGCATGCACCACCGGGATGCGGCCACGCAGGGCAAGGCCGGCGGCAGCGCCAATCATGGTTTGTTCGGTAATACCGGTATCAATAAAACGGTTACCTAATTTGGCAGGGATGTTGCGTACAAGGGCACGGTTTTCTGCCGTCATCACTATAAAGCGTTCGTCGGATAAAGCGATCTCTGTTAGTAATTCTTCGTATGACATATTATCTGACTACTAATGTTTCTGATGTTAATTGTGTGGTATGTTCGCCATGCAGTTCTTTCAGCAAGTCTTCAACTTCTGTTGCGTTAAAATTGCAAAACCAACGGTCGGCGCGGCGCTCAATGCTTGGCAGGCCTTTTCCGCGAACGGTATCGGCAATTACTACGTTTAGTTTGCCTGTTTCAAAAGGATAGGCTGAAAATGCTTCGTGTAGGGCTTCAAAGCTGTGTCCGTTTATTCTTTTAACGGCAGCCCCAAAGGCTGTAAATTTGTCATGCAAAGGCTCCAGCGGAATCAAATCTTCCGTAGCCATATTGGCCTGGAATTGATTGCGGTCTATTACAAAAATCAGGTTATCTAATTTATAAGCGCTTGCAACCAGTACGGCTTCCCAGCAGGTACCTTCGTTCAGTTCGCCATCGCCCATAATACAAATCACTTTGTTATTGCCGCCTCTTATTTTAATATCCATAGCCACACCAATAGCTACAGAAGGCAGGTGACCCAAGGAGCCGGAATGAAATTCAATGCCGGGGATTTTTGTATTTGGGTGCCAGTAAATATTATCGTTGATTGAAAGGTGATTCTTTAAACGTTCTCTGTCCAATAAACCCAGCTCGGCAAAAGTGCCATACAGGGCAGGTACGTCATGTCCTTTTGAAAGAAAAAGGTAGTCGCGGTTGGGGTCAGTAAGGTTATTTGGGTTAACATTCAGGAATTCTGAATATAAATAAACGATGAGATCGGCAGCTGATAACGATGCCCCGACGAAACAACCGCCATCGGTAGACATTTTTATGATATGCTCCCGTACCTTTAAAGCAGTGGCTTCGAGTTGGTTAGTGTTTGTAAGTACACTTTGCATAGTGTTGTAAATATTAAAAATCTAAAATTAGACAGCCTGCGTTTAACTTTTGTTACCCAAAAGTCAATTTTGTTTGTTCCGATGAAATTGTCTTTAGCTCACCCAAGTGATTACGGTACCAGTTTACACCGGCATATTGGGCGTTGATCTGATAAATCTCTGGCTTTTGATCAAGCAGCGCTAAAATATCATCGCACGAAAAATCAGGCTTCGCCGGGTATAATTCTTCAAATACTCTTTTTATAAATTGATAGTCGGCCTCATAATCAATAGTGAAACGATGCGACATGGAATAATCCAGCCCCGTGTTCCAGGCTACGTTAGCTATCCTGAATTTATCAGGGTTTTCCCAGATGTATGGTGTGGTATGCTCCAGCTCCAGGGAACGTGTCGCTTCTTTCCAGGCTTTTTCAATACAAGTCAGGGTCATTATCTCCACATCATTGCCGTCAGGATACGTTGCCGGATGCAGATTGCCTACGTAATCATATTGACCTTCATTGGCGAAATAAAAATCAAGTACGGTATCGATAACGCGCGGGTCAATCAGCGGGCAATCAGATGGGATTTTAAGAACGATATCGGCATTCCATTTTTTGGCAACCTGGTAATGCCTGTCCAATAAATTGTTGAGATTGCCCCTATAGCAAGGAACATTTATTTTCAGCGCTTCTTGTTCTATAACATCGTCCGATGCTTCTTCGGATGTGGCAATGACAATTTGTGCCTGATGTTTGATCATTTGCAGGCGCTCAATCATACGCGATAAAAGCGTTTTACCCAAAATCGGCATCAAAACCTTACCGGGCAAACGGCTCGACGACATGCGCGCTTGTACTACTATTACAATATTAACTCCCATAAATCCACTTATCTTATCAGGCATATTGAACTTCCTGTTGCAGGGCAACTTCCGGCCGGAAGGTAAAGCCTCTTAAAAAATCATCCTTTGTTCCGGCAAAATTAATATAGCTGTTGCAAATGCTGGCTATGTTTTTTGCCGAGGTACCATCGTTTTGGATTGGTGCCAGGTTTTTTAAATCTTCCACATCAAAATACGAGTAAACTTTTTTGCCTAATGCAATGCCGGTATAAACCACGGTAGAGTATTGAGTAATCAGCTCGCTGCAATTGGCTATCATATGATTGGTATTACCGGTATGATATATTAAGGTACCCGCTGGTGCATATTTGCGAATTTCCGTAACGGCCCGGTCAACCTTTTCGTTAGGATGCAGCTTGAAAAGCAATTGCCTGCCTGCGGCAATTTTAACGGCATGTTTTATAAACCCGGGCCTGTTTTCAAACCGGTAAGTTTCGCGCATATCTGACGTAGCTGCCATTACGTAATTACGATGCGGAAAATCATTAACTAAAAACTCAATGTGGTTATCATAATTAGGGATGCCGGTAACAAAAATCTTTTTGGCATCGGTTCCGCAGCCTGCGAAATAGCTTTTATAACCTTCGGAAGCGGCGCAATAAATATCGCACACATTAGTCGATCCATTTAAAGAAGTATCGCCACTGCAATAGGGAGGTAAGCCGGTTGCCTTTACAATACGGCTTCTAACGGTGCGGCGGTCAATCATGCCTTCCTGCACCCATATAGTTTTGGTTTTTCTGAATTTTTCGGCCACAATCATGTCGGTACAGTTAACTACCAGATCATAATTATGCTTGTTGCCGCCATAATCTATCTGTAAATCATGCTGAACCAAATATGTCTCCGAGCGATCTTTAAACTGCCCGGTTAAAACAGTTCCTTTGGCTAATGGGGTATATTTTACAATGAGGTTAAGAAAGGAAGTATCTGGAAATAATTGGCTAAACCAACAGTCATACTCTTCCAGATATTTAGAAATCTGGTGCATTTGTGAGGTTTGGTTTATTGAACCTGTAATAAATAGTATCCTTTTCCTCATTACCTTGTCTTAATAAAAAATTAAAACTACAAATTAGGTTTCGGCTTTTATCAGCTATGGCGTAAAGTTAATATAGGGTTAACAATATATTTAATATACCCTCGGGTTAAGCTTAATTTAATGTTAATTCCTAAATTAAAGTTACAATTATTTTATTATAATATTTACAAACCTTTCATCCCCAATAAATTCACATTTGTGTAGATGTTAGATAATTCTCAAAAAAAGGCGCGTTTTTTTAAATAAAGGATAATTATTTGTAAACAAATGGAGCATTTAAAAGCATAAACAATATTTTTATAGCTTATGCCATCGTCGCCGATATTAAGAAAGATAAGACCGATACAGCTCATAGCTGTTATTTTCTTTACCGTATCTGGTGGTCCGTACGGGTTGGAGCCTTTGCTCGCCTATGCGGGGCAGCATGCCGCTATTTTATTGTTATTACTAACCCCATTATTATGGGATGTGCCCGCCATTTTTGTTGTGCTGGAGCTAAACAGTATGATGCCGGTTACGGGCGGCTACTACAAATGGGTTAAGCATGCACTGGGTACCCGCTGGGGTTTTTACGAAGGCTGGTGGACCTGGTTGTATACCTTTGTTGATCTGGCCATTTATCCGGGTCTGTTTGTTTTTTACGCGGCTTATTTTTTTCCAGAGCTGATGGCATACCGCATCCCTATTTGTTTGGGGGTGATATGGCTTTTGGCCGGGCTTAACATTTTGGGGATAGTACCGGTTGGAAAAACCTCGCTGGTTTTAGGGGCCATAGTGATAGTGCCCTTTGTTATTTTGTTTGCCTTATTCTTTTATCACCATACCGTGCCGGTTGTTATGGTATCGCCGTCATTAAAAGGTTTGCCTTTTCCCTCGCTGGGTATGGCGCTATATACTATAATGTGGAACTGCCTTGGCTGGGATAATGTCACCACTTACGCCGAAGAGGTTGAAAAACCGGTGCGCTCCTACCTTATTTCTGTTTTTACGGCTTTTGCGCTGGTAATTGTGCTTTACTTTTTAATTATCCTGGTTTCGGAACAAAGCGGTATATCTGCTGCCGACTTAAGCTCAAAGGGTTTCCCCGGTGTGGGCGAAATAATAAGTGGCAAATGGTTAGGGGCATTTATTGCCTTTGCAGGGATGGCCAGCAGTTTGGGTATTTATGCGGCCGTTTTGCTGTCAGTTTCGCGCGTGCCGAAAGTAATGGCAGATGATGATCTGTTGCCCAAACGGTTAAACAGCCTTCATTCAAAATTTCAAACCCCTTATATTTCTATAATCGTATGTTCGTTGGTGGTAAGTGTGATGATATTGTGGCCCTTTGACGATTTGCTGATTATTGATGTGATTGTTTATGGAGCAGGTTTATCGTTGGAGTATGTTTCCTTAATAAAATTAAGACGATCGATGCCCGATGCAGAACGCCCCTTTAAGATACCGCTGGGTATCCCGGCGCTGTGCCTGATGACGGCTTTACCCGCTGCGGTATATTTAGTTGCCCTGGTGGGAGCTTTTTCATCAGAAAAGCAAGGCGCATGGGCGGCAGTTTTTGCAATTTCTATTTTAGCAACAGCCGCCGGTATATGGCGATTGATTGTTTGGCGAAAACCTCATTTAAAAACCTGAGCTTTATGATGTTGCCTGAATGGACAAATAAATAGCCCCTCTCATCCCCTAATAAATAATTAAAACAGATTGCTTCTATCCAAATATAATTGAAAAGTAAAAATAAACTATTTAATCTATAGATTTTGTAGTTTAAATTATTGTTATTACATTTGTAGCAGATCAGGCGGTAATTATGTTGTTGTCTGCAATATCACAGGGGGTTAGTCGGTAGTAAGATGATGGTTCGAATCCATCCCCTGTAACCTCTCTCTCTATCATATAGGTTTATAATTGGTTAGATCAGCGTTCCTGCCCATCAGGAGCGCTTCTTTTTTTTAATCGGGTATTGAAATAACGCGGTTATATTTCCGGCGATAATCCTGTGGGGTAAGGCCGGTTATCTTTTTAAAAACTTCGCGAAACGTTTTAATGTCGTTATAACCGGCATCGTACATCAATGCATTAATGTTTTGGGCTCCTTGTTCTAATGCTTTTTTGGCTGATTCTATTTTTACCCTTTGCAAATATTCAAAAGGTGTATTGTGTGTAGCTTTTTTAAAGCGCCGTATAAAATTCCGTTTGCTCATGTTGGAGTTTCCGGCAATTTCATCAATGTTTATTTGCAGGTGATGGTTTTGTTCAATAAAGGTTTGTGCTTTTTGTATCTCATCGTCGCGGTGTTGCCTTTGACCCTTAAATACCGCAAAATGCGATTGTTTTACGCGGTCCATATCCAGCGAGAACATTTTGCTGGCCCCAATACCGACCTCTTTTCCGCAAAACTTATCAATAAGATAGAGGATAAGGTTTAACGACGAAAAAGCGCCACCGCTGGTATAAATACCATCCTGATCGGTTATCACCATGTCTGATAAAAAATTCACCTCCGGGTATCTGCGTAAAATATCATCCATATCATTCCAATGCGCTGTGCACGAATGCCCGTTTAGCAAACCAGCCTCGGCCAAAAAATAGCAGCCCGAACACATACTGGCAACTTCCGAGCCATTGCCGTGCATTTGGGTTATCCAATTTATTATGTTTTGATGCTTTTTTAATGTCACATCACGATCGCCATAAAATGCTGGCACAATAATCAAATCGGCCTTTTTAATGTCGCCTATAACATGGTACTGTACAAATGGCGATGATAGCGGTAAAACATTACGGTCACTTATCTCGCCGGTCAGGCTGATTTTAAAGGGCAATGGCTTTTTATTTTGTGTAAAAAGATTGTTGGTATGGATCAACATATCCATAGCCCCGGTTATGGTTGATAAGGTAACATCCTCGTGAATAATTAAAACAATCTCTTTCATTTTGAATAGTTAGTATTCAAATATAAAATACTGATTCCAAAAAAAAGCAGCATTAATGATTGGGGCTAATCATTAATGCTGCTTCAGTAATTACATGGATATAAGCTTAGGCTAAAGCATTTTTAGCGTACTCGCGGCATTTAATCACTTCTTTAACCGCGTCAGAGCCATCAGGTATTTTATATTCCAGCTCAATGGTTGCCGGAAATTTGTAATCGTTTTTCTTCATCAAGGCCAATACTTCTTTTATAGGCGTATCGCCTTCGCCCCATGGCATATTAGGGCCGTCGTGAAACTTACGGTCCTTAATGTGCATACTTAAAATGCGTTTGTGGTTTTTCAAGATAAAATCAACCGGGCTTGAGCTAGTCCCTGCGGTATAATGACCAATATCTAAATTAATACCATTATGCGCCGACTGGCTAAGAGCAATATCCCATAAAGTAGGTGTAGCCTGTGTGTGGGCATGATAGCCTACCATCATGTCGTGCTTTTCGGCAATGTCACCCAGGCGCTGCGTTTGCAGAGCATCTGGCAATTCAACTGTTACATGTGAACATCCAAGAGCCTTGCCGGCGTTGAAGGCGTAATCAATTTCGCCGTCGGTGTTTTTGGTGCCAAGTGCATTAGGTTTCCAGGCGTAAATATTTATCCCGGCCTCGTTAAACATTTTGCGTATTTCAAAAAAACTATCCATAACGGTGTTTTCACGCCAGTTGGCAAGTTTGGCGTTAAAGTCATCGCTACCATCGCGCTTAGGTGCTCCGGCATAAGCCTCGGCTGCATCGCCCATTAATTCAACAGCGTTTATGTTGCTATCAATACAATACTGTAGTATTTGCTGAATAGAGCCCGGCATGCTTCTGTAAGAATAGGTGATCACACCAATTTGAACGCCGTTAAATTTTGAATTAGGTTTTGATTTTGCGAAAACGGCACTTGCAAAAGAACTTTTTGAGGCTAAAGCCATGCCCGCAGCTGCAAGCATGCCGGTGCCGATAAAGCGCCGCCTCGAAAAATTTTGTTTTTCCATGATGAATATTTTAGGTTGTTAGATTGGTTAGTCAAATTTAAATAATAATACCGCTAATGCAAATCGCAGAATGGACTCACCCGGTTGGCCTCACCTAAATCCTCTCCAAAGGAGAAGACTTTAACTTCGCGCTTTTTTTAGAACCCTCTCCTTGCGCCACCGCTAAAGCTAAGGCGGCACGCGGTTGGAGAGGGCAGGGTGAGGCTACGAAGCTTTCAAAATATTTTGAAAGTTTAATAAAAAGGTATCTTTGTAAATGGAATTAACAGAAGCCCGACAAAAGTTTATAGAAGCCTGGGGCAAACTCGGTTCAGAATGGGGGATAAACCGTACTATGGCGCAGGTGCATGCGCTGTTGTTAATTACGCCGGAGGCATTAACCACCGAAGAGATAATGGAGCAGCTAAGTATTTCGCGCGGAAATGCCAATATGACCCTGCGCGACTTGATTAGCTGGGGGCTGGTGGAAAAGCAGCTTAAACAAGGCGAGCGTAAGGAATATTTTTATGCCGATAAAGATTCCTGGAATATTGCCCGGCAGGTGGCTAAAGAGCGCCGTAAGCGCGAACTGGATCCTATTATCAAAATACTGGATGAGTTATCGGCAGTTAAAGGCAATGAGAAAGATGCTGATTATAAAACCTTCCACAAATCAGTAACCGATATTAATAAACTGGCCAAAAATGTTGACAAAACCCTTGAAACGATGCTTAAAGCGGACGAAAGCTGGTTTTGGAAATCTATTTTAAAAGTATTTAAGTAGCATGTAATCTTTGTGTTGCTATTGAAACAAATAAATCACATTTGCTTATATTTGTAGTAGTAATACTGCCAGCTAATTTTTAACACCCACCTGTTATTTTCCTGTGGTGTAATGGTAACACATCAGATTCTGGCTCTGAGGATTGAGGTTCGAGCCCTTGCAGGAAAACTTATATTATATACCATCCCTTTAAATCATTTCTTTTGCAGGCACCAGGTTGTCATACATCGCAAATTTTGCACATTGGTTGTTTTTATTGGCTCGTGCAGATAGCCGCCCAGCTCGCTGGTATATTTCAAAAGTGTTTCTTCATTTACCAGGTAACGTTCCGATCCATCGGGCAATAAATAACGGTTATTGCCTAGTGGCTTTACCAATTTTTCGATACCAATGTCTGAAGCCAGCCGGGCAAAGAAATAGCCCCCGGGTTTCAGCACACGCCACATGGAACGGAGCATATTATCAAAATGCGGTTCATTATGAGCAAAATGTAGTACTGCACTGCTAATTACCAAATCAAAAAACGTACCCTCAAAAGGCAGGTTTTCGGCAGATGCCTGTTTAAAATTGTCCGCTGAATTATTGGGCGATATTTTTTGTGATAGCTCTTTAACAGCCGCCACTGCATCAGCATTCGGATCGATGCCATAGACCTCAAAACTATTCCGTAAAAAATAAACCAGGTTGCGGCCGCCGCCACAACCGGCATCCAGTATACGGGTGCAATTATCATACGTGCCTTTTAAAAGCTGATCAAAAAGGTAAATATCAATATTGCCATAAAGCTGTTTCAATTGGTTTTGCATAAGGCTAAGGTAATAAAGCCATACGGCCTGACGGGCAGCAGAATAAAAAAACATTTTTTTCGCTCCTATATTTGTTGCATTTTTATGGCATAATCTTAAATAAATCAATTTTTTAAGCTTCACAAAAAAATGGGCAAAGTAATTTTAGTAACCGGTGCATCATCGGGCATTGGTTTAGCATGTGCAAACGCACTACAGGCTAAAGGTCATACAGTTTATGGTTCAAGCCGCGATATCAGTCGTTTAAAATCAGTATCATTTAAACCTATCCAGTTAGATGTAACTGACGATGCATCTGTAAAAGCTGCGGTTGACCAGATTATTAAAGCCGAAGGCAAAATTGATGTGTTGGTTAACAATGCCGGTAACGGTGTAACTGGTCCGGCTTATGCTATGCCTGTTGAAAGTGCTAAACAACAATTTGAAGTTAACTTTTTTGGGGTGATAAGAGTAAGCAGCGCCGTATTACCAAAAATGATTGAAGCTAAAAATGGATTGGTAATTAATATCAGCTCATTAGCCGGTTTATTTGGCTTGCCTTACCAGGCTTTATACAGCGCATCAAAATATGCTATTGAAGGTTATTCGCAAAGCTTGCGGATGGAGCTGCGTAACACCGGTGTAAAAGTAACCCTGATTAACCCGGGCGATTTTAAATCAGACTTTACCCAAAACCGCGCGAAAGTAGCTTTCCCGATAAAAAATGAGCAATTGGAAAAAGAATATAACACCGCCGTAGCCAGCATGGAAAAAGACGAAAGCGTGGGTGCTAATCCTGATGTTATTGGTAAAAAGCTTTGCGAAATAGTTGAAAAATCGAGCCCGGCACACCGTTACCTGGTTGGCGCATTTGGCCAAACTATTGCCGTTACCCTAAAACGTGTATTGCCAGGCGGCATCTTCGAAAAATTAATGAACGACCATTACGGAATAAAATAATTAACAAAGCATGGCATATTAAAAAGGTGCTGCACATATGTGCAGCACCTTTTTTGTTTTTAGTTTTTTCACCAAATAAAAAGGGTGTTTTTACCCGGTCGGTTTAATAAAGCTTATCCATAAATTTATATTGTTATTTAAAACGGAGCGTTTATTTTAATCAACGTCTTTCGTTTATAACAAGTCAATTATTAACCACCTAAACCTATCAGTTATGCCATGGAAAAAAAATGCCAATGTGGCCATGTACGCAGGAGCCAATTGGAGCAACCTCATTAAGCAGGTTTCAAATACCACACCCGAGCAGGCATGCAGAATTGCCTTGCTTAACCCCAATATTACCTTTTTCTTTTACTGCCGACAGGGGATGTACCTGGAGCCCGTAAATGGTAATCCGGCCCGGCAATTCAAACCCGGCGATGCCGTATTTTTTAGCGGTGAGCCCTGGTATGGCAGTGCGCCGCAATGCGATACTTATCAGAAAGATGAAATGTCGGTTATTTACATTAGCCCGGCTAATGTGCAGCAATTTCAAAATATTGCCTGTTACCAAACAGCTGGCGGCCTGCCCGCAATTGACGTGGTTTCCATATTTGGGGGCAATTATGCAAGTAATGAATTGCCCTATCTGCGGGCAAATAATAATAATCCGCCTACTACAGAGCCTTTAAACCCAAACATATTGGCGGTGCTGCAAAGCGGAGCGGTAAAACAGTTACGGGATAAAGGCATCACTGTATTGCTTACTGTTTTAAATGGATGGGCGCAAGTAGGATGGTCGGAATTTACCAGTCAAAAAGATGCTACCGACTTTGCCGCCTATCTGAAAAAAGATATAGTGGATTTATATGGTTTAGATGGTATTGATATTGATGACGAATACAGTACCGGACAGCCTAATAACACTTCGCTGCCGATGGTTACCACCATTATGCGGCAAATGATGCCCGATAAAATTATTTCCAAGGCTTTATGGTCCGACTATGGTCCGTTCAGCGGTTCGTGGAATGGACATACACTGGCTCAAAATTTAAATTATGGCTGGGAAATGAGCTACTATGGTGGCGGCCCGGATAGTCGTTTGGCTCCTTATGTTAGCTATGGTATGAATAAGAATCAACTTGTTTTGGGTTTTTCTGCCGAAAGCAGGTTTCAATCTCAATGGCCAACGGTAGGCCCGGTTAGCGAAGAGATTGTGACACAAGGTTATGAGGGTGGGATGATGTTTGATTATGAAAATCAGCCGGCCAGCCTTGGTTTAATGGAAAATATGGTGAACGCACTGTGCGGCCCCGGCAACTGGAATGTTGATCCCAATTGCAATTTATAGTAAAATAGGATAATTGCCCCCTCTGCCAGCTGACGGAGGGGTTTGCAATTCGTTAATGAAGTATTGTCAGTCAATCTTCTATAAATCTTGTCAGCCGACCCTTCCTAACCGGATGCTTCACAATTCGTTAGTCTAACCAGTATGAAATTGTTATTTTTGCGTTCCAAATAATAATATGAGCGAAGAAAGAGCATTAAATTTCATAGAAGAAATAGTTGAGGAAGATTTAGCTGCCGGAAAAAACGGAGGCAGGGTATTAACGCGTTTCCCGCCCGAGCCTAATGGCTACCTGCATATCGGCCACGCCAAATCCATCTGTTTAAACTTCGGGCTGGCATTGCGTTATGGCGGCCAAACCAATCTTCGCTTTGATGATACCAACCCCGCTAAGGAAGATATTGAATACGTAGATAGTATTAAGGAAGATGTAAAATGGCTGGGCTTTAACTGGGCCAATGAGTTGTACGCCTCTGATTATTTTGATAAGCTGTATGATTTTGCTGTCACGATGATTAAAAAGGATTTGGCTTATGTGGATGATAGTACCGCCGAAGAAATTTCTGTACAAAAAGGCACACCGACCGAACCGGGTACTGCCAATCAATATCGTAGCCGTTCAATAGAAGAAAACTTGCAATTGTTTGCCGATATGAAGGCCGGCAAATATCCCGACGGAGCCAAAGTATTACGCGCAAAAGTTGATTTAGCATCGCCCAATATGCACCTGCGCGATCCGTTGATGTATCGTATTAAGCATACGCATCACCACCGTACTGGCAGTGACTGGTGTATTTACCCGATGTATGATTTTGCCCACGGCCAGTCGGATGCGATGGAGGAAATTACCCATTCTATTTGCACGCTGGAGTTTATTCCGCACCGTGATTTGTACAATTGGTTTATTGAAAAACTGGAGCTATTTCCATCAAAACAATATGAGTTTGCCCGTTTAAACCTTAACTATACCGTTATGAGCAAGCGTAAGCTGCTGCAACTGGTAGAAGATAAGCATGTTGACGGTTGGGATGATCCGCGTATGCCGACTATAAGCGGTTTACGCCGCAGGGGTTATACACCTGCATCCATCCGTGAATTTTGCGAACGCATCGGCGTAGCCAAACGCGAAAATATGATAGACGTGAGTTTGCTGGAGTTCTGTATTCGCGAGGATTTGAATAAAACGGCGTGGCGCCGTATGGCTGTGTTGGATCCTATTAAGATGATCATCACCAATTATCCCGAGGGGCAAACTGAAACCATGTTCAGCGAGAATAACCCCGAAGTTGAGGGTGGCGAAGGCGGCAGGGATATCCCTTTTAGTCGTGAATTATGGATTGAGCGCGAGGACTTTATGGAAGAACCGCCTAAGAAATTCTTCCGCCTGGGTGTTGGCCTGATGGCAAGGTTAAAAAGTGCCTATATTGTTAAGTGTGATAGTTTTGTAAAGGATGCTGATGGCAATGTGACCGAAATATACTGTACCTATATTCCCGAATCAAAATCGGGTAATGATACCAGCGGCATCAATGTAAAAGGAACTATCCATTGGGTGAGTGTCCCACACGCGCAAACTGCCGAAGTTAGGATGTATGATCGCTTGTTCTGTGTGGAAGATCCATCTAACGAAGACGGCGACTTTAAAGAATATTTAAACCCAACCAGTCTGCACGTTTTACCAAACGCCTACATTGAGGCCGATTTGGAAAATGCTATACCTGGCAAAGGTTATCAGTTTATCCGCAAGGGCTATTTTACGCTCGATAAAAATTCAACTGCTGACAAGTTAGTGTTTAACCGCACGGTGACATTGAAAGACGGCTGGGTGAAAAAATAAGTTTAGCACAGATCAAAAGCATAAAAAGGCTGTTTCAAAGAATGAAGCAGCCTTTTTTTATTAAAGTTTTCATTACGCGATAAAAAATTATTTTTGCATAAACTTATCACACCCTATAATGAAAAAAAAACTATTGAATTTATGCCTCTTTATGTTGCCGTTTACAGTGCTTGCCCAAAAAGACTCGCTACTTGTAAAAGATATTGACGGTACCGGCTTTGGAATAAAAACGGTTACTTCGGCAAATGACCATCTTAAAATTTTGCTAATTACCAAAAGTGAGGACAAATTTGATCTGCTTGCTGTTAATGATAAAATGCAGATAGTATGGAAAACAACCTTAAAGGGATATGCGCTTACATCGGCGAAGCTTAAGGATAAAATTGTTGCTGTTTCATCAACAGATTATTCAAAAATTAAAGGCCCCAACAACATCTATACCGGCTATTTAATTGATCCGGCGAATGGCAAGGTGTTAATTGAAAAAGAAATCCTTCATGACCAAAATGACTTTAGGGACAAATCTGAGTTTATGATCAGCCCCAAAGGCGATTTCTTTAAAATGGCTGTTCAGGAAAGCGGTGTCGCAACCAGTATTTTTGCGGGAGCCAAAAACGAAAAAGTTACCAAGGCACTCACTTTGTTTGATTTTAATGACCGTTTAGAAGCTACTACAACCAAAATTGACCTTGTTGATAGCCAGCTGGGCGGTGTTACCGGTAGCAATAATGGCGATGTGTTTGTATGCTGGTATAAAAGCAATAACACTTTACAGATGGTAAAGTATCCGGCAGGCAAAGCAGATACCAAAGGAATTGTTGGAAAAGAAATAGATCTGGCCTTGTCTGAAGATAAAGACGGCACCGATTATGCCTTTAATATGTTCCCTTCATCTGCCGAACCTAATGCCGTTTTCTTTACATTGTTTCGCAGGGTAACACGTAAAGACAAGCAATTTACCATTGTAAAATACGATTTTAAGACCAGCCAGTACAAGTTTGTTCAGGAGGAGTTTACTAACGATGCTTTGAAAGAACTGGATAAATCAACCATATTTGATGCTTCCAATAAAAATGGCAAAATAGACTTGGGTTATGCCGATGGCTTTGAAGAACGATTTGCTAAAGAAAAAGGTGGAAATATTGCAGTTACTTTTAGTGGTATAACACTGGAGCGCGGCTCAATGGGATATTGGGTTGTTGAAGGCTCATTATTAATAAATGTTTATGACGGCAACCTTAATTTAAAATCGCAGGTTGCCTTGCCTTCGGGCTACTCGGGTGCCGGCATGGGCTTTCCTACCGGAGTAAGAATGGACGATAAATATCTTTATGCATTGGCAAACCAGGAAATAGGCTCACATATGGTTACTGTTTTTGGCAAACTAAATATGGTTACCGGCAAATGGGAAAAAATGGATTGGCTTAATAAAGAAGGTATCGGCAAAACACATGCCTCTGACGGAACAGGTGCAATGCAATTTCCAAATTGTTTGATATTGCCATATCTTGAGCCTTCGGGCATACAAATGGGGCCAACATTAAAAGTCACCATTGATCTTTATAAATATCAATACACCGATTCAAAATAATTTTTTAGCTGCAATAGTGGTTACAAACCGTTATATTTCTGATAAACGTTGTACAACACATTTAAATCCAGCTGGGTTAGTGTTGGGCTAATGTCTGTTTGAACAAAATGACGTTTAAAAGCTACTATTGCAGCTTTAATATCTGATGTATCATATCCCATCAATTTAAGCGCTATGGTGTAATCAAAACCATCCGGTGCCAGTTCCAGCACATCATCGCTCCAGAAGCCAAAACCATGCTGCGCTAATGTTTTCCAGGGGAAAAACGGACCGGGATCTGGCTTGCGTTTTGGTGCAAAGTCCTGGTGGCCTATAAAATTAGCCTGCGGAATATTATAGTTCTTTTTTAATTGGGCCAGTAAAGCCAATAAGCTGCTGATCTGACTATCATTAAAAGGTTCGTTGCCGTTGTTGTCAATCTCAATACCGATAGAGCAACTGTTCATATCTGTAACACTCCCCCATTTGCCCAGCCCGGCATGATTGGCCCGCAGATAATCATTCACCATATGAAATACCTTGCCATTTTTAGCCACCACATAGTGTGCGCTCACCTGTGTGCTGGTTACGGTAAATGTTTTTAGGGTTTGCTGTACAGAATCCTGGGCGGTAAAGTGGATAATTACATAATTGGGCTTGCGGATGCCAAAGTTTACCGTCCCCACCCATGCCGAAGGTATCAGTGTACCAGTACTATCAGTTAATGAATCGGGCAGTTGTTTTTGGATGGTTTTTGCAAAGCCTTTTGTTTTATCGCTATAATATTTATTGGTGACAGCGTATGGTCCTTTTGGGGAACACGATGCCAGTAAAATAATGGCAATTAGTATGTATAAGTAGGAATGTTTCATAGCTATGGTAACGCTAATTTAAACAATTAGCCGCTTTATTGTACCTGCGTAACCAAATTGTGATGTTATAAAAACAAAACGAAGGCAATTTATCTGATTAGAATCATCAAATAATGACCGCAATGAAAGCATATCATCTCCAACTGGGGATAAAATCAAACACAAAAAAGGCCAGACCAAAATAGGTCCAGCCGCCAATTCTTTAAAAAATATAAGTTGTTAACTTCCAGCCTGATCAAGGACAGCCTGGTTTAAGCGTACATATTCATCATCATTAACCGCTTTTGACATTTTTATGCCGGCCTGTGCGGCAGCAATAGCGCCTTTTTTATCACCCATTCTTAAGCGGATGCGGGCTTCCCACAGGTTATACCATTGTCCGGGGTCAACCTTTTCGGCTTCTAAAACCCAGCTTAATGCCGTTTTCATATCCTTATTATTTTCATAATAATATTGAATAACATTAAAGTAGTAGGGCTTTCTGTTTCCCTGCATCAGCGTATCAATATTGGCCATTATCTGTGCGTCATCATCGGTTTGCAGGTGCACATAAATAGCGGTATGATCCCAGGCTAAATGCATCTCTGATGATTTGGTGGTTTGATTGGCAAATTGTATAGTAAAGGTTTCCCGTTTTTCATCCAGATGAACAGGCTTTACTTTGAACCTTAGAAAATCATCGGCCTCTTTATAACTGTATGCACCCCATTGTTTAACTGTTTTGTTTAGGATGACGGTCCACTCATCCTTATCGGGTATAGTAAATAAGGAGTACGAGCCTGCCGGTACTTTATTACCTTCAATAATTACATTTTCGGTAAAATGGATGGTTGTAGCCGCATTGGCACCCGTGCGCCATACCTGGCCGTAAGGATTTATTCCACCAAAAATTATGCGGTCCTTAACATTTGGCCGGGAATAGGTAATGGTAATTTTCCCCAATCCAAAATCTTGAACAATAGTTTGGGTAGAGCTCGCTTCGGGTATGCGTGGGGTTGTTTGCGCAAAAACGTTGTCGCTAAATCCTGCAAAAAGGACAAGTAACATACAAATAAGGCGGTTTTTCATGATTGGTTATTTTTTGCTAAGTTATTAATACAAAAAGTATTAATCCAATAGGTGCACATAATTTAACATCCAAAAAGCGGCACAAAATAAAAGCCCCCTCACACTTGCTGTTTGGGGGCTTTCAACCTAAACCTTATCACAATTGAACTGGCAGATTGCCAGTCTGTAAAGTATTAAACAATTATTATACCAATGTTATTAAATGGTACCATAAATCTATTTTGCCCTTTTTGATTTGACACAACACTTACAATAGGACAAATTTACTGTTGTTTTTGTCATACACTTATTGTATCTCTTTTTGAACTTTTTTACGGCGCAGATAGGTATCGAACAGATAAAGACCCAATACTACATCAAAAAAGAAAAACACCTGTATCACCGGTTTTGATAAAAAACTCTTTAAATCGGGCACCTTCAAATTGGATGCAACCGGGGTGGAATGACTGCCCCCAGCGAAACTCACATGCGCTAATGCATAAACCAGCACAGATACAATAGTGAGTACAAAAAAGGCTGCAATGCCCATAATTATTTTGTTGTTAATGGCTGCCTTTAATGGCTGCTGCGCATTTTCGGTACGGATAGCTTCCATCACATTATAAGTAAAAGCCATTGGCGGTTCATCAATCTCCATTGCCATAAACGCCTTATTGAGGTTTAATAGCTCCTTGTATTTGAGGCGGTAAGCCTCATCTTTGGCAATTTGGTCACTAATGGCTTTGTGCTCATCGGGCGTACAAGTGCCATCAATATAGTTCCAAAGTATCTCTTCCATGTTATTCATATCAACTCCTTTGCTTCGTGTTTTAAGTTGCGTTCCAGCTTTTCTTTTAAACGCTGGCGCGCCCTGAATAATTTTACCTTCACAGTATTTGCTTCCATCCCCAATGCCTTGCCTATCTCCTCCAGTGATTGTTCGCCCTGGTAAAACATGGTAATAATGGCAGCATCATCGGGTAGAAGCTGTTCTATCGCCTGGTTCAAATAATATGACCGCGACTTATTCTCTACATTATTTACATCATATCCAGATGCTTTGCTTTCTATCTGTATATAAGTTTCCTCATCATCAATTGAATCGGTATCCAGTCGTCGTTTTCGTAAAAAAGTCATGGCCGTAGTATAAACAATACTATATAACCACGTGCTGAATTTTGAATTCCCCTGAAAGGCCGATAAAGAACGGTAAGCCTTTATAAAGCTGTCCTGTGCTACCTCCTCGGCATCTTCGCGGGTTTTTACAAAGCGCATAGCCAAAGTAAATACAAAACGCTGGTGCCGTTTAACCAAATCGGCATAAGCCTGCTGGTTACCCGCCAGGGTTTGTTCTATTAACGCTATATCTGAAAGCTTGCTTTGCATCTGTTATAGCTCTCTGACTACGGGTTGTTAATTAAGGTTACACTTTTTTTGAAATAGTTTGCAGTTTACAGTAGGCAGTTTGCCGTTGCCTATGTAAAAAGACAATCAAATTTAGCTATCTGGTTTATCAATCCAAAAAGCTGCAAACTATGCACTTTCAAAATTGGGGGGCGCTTCTTCCATAGCGGTGGGATTTAAAACTGTAGGGGCCTCACCCTGCCCTCTCCAACCGCGTGCCGCTTTAGCGGTGGCGCAAGGAGAGGGTTCTAAAAAAGAGCGAAGTTTAAGTCCTCTCCTTTGGAGAGGATTATTCATAACTATTACTTATTCTTTATGGCATTCATGAGGGCTACGCCGTTTAGGTGAGGCTTGCCTACTGCCAACTGCCAACTGCCTACTGAAAACTTTTTTCCCTCAAGCTGTAACCTGATTCAAAACCATGTGGTCATAGCTTGCAAATACACCGTTAGGGTGATTAAATGAAACAAGTTATTAACAATAAAATTTAAATATTATGAACGCAGAAGAATTAGGCGTCTTAATTCCAATCCTGGTGCCTATTGGAATGTTTGCAATGATTTTTGGTATAGTATACCTTTCAAAACGCGAAAGAATGGCAATGATTGAACGTGGCATGGATCCTCGCAGGTACAAACCGCAATCAGCTCCTTTTCAAAATTTAAAATGGGGTTTATTATTGATAGGCGCCGGTATAGGCCTATTTTTAGCTTATGTTTTGGATCACACCCTGTTCAGCAAAATTGCCGGACCTGATGATGATGGCAACGTAGCCATATACTTTGCACTGATTGCCATTTTTGGCGGAGCCGGTTTATTCTTATCCTATAAAATGGAAAAGAAAGAGAATGATGAAAATAAGGTTGAGTAAGTTGATTGGGTTGGAGTGGGTTGATTAGGTTAGATTGGGTGAAAAAAGGGATTAAATCCAACTAATTTCCCCAACTCAATCAACCATTTAAACTTAATCCAACTCAATCAACTAATTCCCCCACTACAAATATCTTTCCTTCAAAATATTGATATGGTGTAATTCATGACCGGCTATCATATAAGCAAAAGCTCTTACCGAAACGGGACTGCCGCTGGCAATCCCTTTCCGCGTTAACTGCTCTTCGCTCATGGAGCGGAAAAGATAAAGTGTTGATTCGCGTATGGTTTTATATTCGCCGATAAGATCTTCCAACGTGCGTAAATTAAAAGTAGCATTCGCCATATAAACATCCTGATCAAACCCCGGTAACTCAATAGCTTCATGCGAAAAAGCCAGCGAGCGGTAACCATGTATTCTTTCTGTATCTATCACATGACCCAAAACTTGCTTAATGGTCCATTTATCATCGGCATAACTGTACAAGGCCTTATCTGCATCTATCGTTTTAAAAAGATCAACGGTTAAGTCTCTCTGATCTTGCAGTATTTGCAGTATAGGGTCATTACCCACCAGGTTTACATACCTTGAAGCGAAGGCCGAATATTCATCGGGTTGTGGTCTGTTTATCATATTTAGTGTTTTTTAATACAATTCTGAAAGTTGTTCCCTTGCCCACTTCCGAGTCGCGCACAAATATCTGCCCGTTATGGTAATTCTCTACCATCCGTTTGGTTAATGATAGTCCTAGTCCCCAGCCCCGTTTACGGGTAGTATACCCCGGCTGAAATACCGTATCGAATTTTGACCGATGAATGCCTTTTCCCGTATCAGTTACATCAATAAATACCTGTTTTTTTATTTTATTGCCCGATATTTCTACCTTAATAGATCCTTTACCTTCTATGGCATTAACGGCATTTTTTAATAAATTTTCCAGCACCCAATCAAACAGCGGCACATTTAAACCTGCCTGCAGGTAAGGGTTGCCCTTCATTTCAAAGCTGATGTTTTTGCTTACCCTCACCCTAAAATAATCAACAAAATCTTTAACCACCTCATAAACTTTATGGTCTTCCAGTTTAGGCTTGGATCCTATTTTTGAAAAACGATCAGCCACAATTTCCAAACGTTTTACATCGTTTTCCATTTCGGCAATCAGCTGGTCATCTTCGGCATCAAACTTTTCTTTCATCAACTCAATCCACGCCATTAGTGATGATATAGGCGTACCCAACTGGTGTGCCGTTTCTTTAGCCAAACCTACCCACACCTGGTTCTGTTCCGATTTGCGTGATGAACTGAACGCCGTATAAGCCATCAGCAAGAAAATAGCAATTACTGAAAGTTGTATGTAAGGGAAAAACTTAAGCTGGGTTAGGAGCGCCGAATCTTTGTAATACACAAACCATGGCGTGCCTAAAACAGTAAGCTTTATGGGATCATGCTGCTTTTTCATATAAGCCAGTTCCGACTCAAAGTAGGCAGGGTCGTATTTTAGTTTCTTATTGCCTTCGGCGGCTAGCTTGATAAAAGTTTTGTTGGCGTCCAGCCCGCGCGAAAGCAGGATATCGTCCTTGTCATCGGTAACTATGGCCGGTACGGTTGAGCTATCGCGAACAGCGAACACATAATTTAAAAAGTCGTTATCATCCGATGCCAGCACCTGCTTCATGCTCATGGCCCAAACCTGCGCACGGGTACGTTCGGACCGGGCAATGTTGCGTACCAGGTAATTGGTATATAATAAGGAGCCGCTGGCAATAACCAATGCAAACGTAAGCAGCGAATATTTCCATCGCTTCTTTTGTTGAAATGGGTTATCGCTTTTTAGAGAGCCGAATGTTGGGAATGTGAGAAAATTCCTGATTCGGCGACCAGAAGTCCCGATGTTGATTTGATTCTTTGACAAATGAACTGCTAATAATTTGCCCAAATTACGCAAAAAGTTACGAAAACAGGGAAATCAATCTCCTCAAATAGCAATGGGTGTTCGGAAGGCTCGCCTTGCGGTGTCTTAAATTAAGAACTCATTTTTCTGATCATTGCTGTTACCTTCTTTGCGCGAAGCGGAGAGAAGGTCGACCATCCGCCTAAAGGCGGAGAACGTCGGGATGAGTCAACAACGCCAATGCATTTGCGTTAACGCCGCTTGCAGAATTGACTCACCCGAACATTGCTACGCTCGTTCTGCCCTCTCTTTTGCAAGCAAAAAAGAGGGCGAAAAAAATCGATTTCCTAAATAATGATATCACCTTCTTTAAAACCCATCGCTATAAAACCATCTCCACAGAAGAGAACAGACATAACGATGGGTTTTATACCTTGGGTGTTCGAAACATGAAAAAGGGTGTCATACTGAGGCGCTCGAAGTGTGCGGGCAAAGGCCTGTACGCCATGCTTTCACGTTTTGCATTGGCGGCAATGCCCCCCCCCCCAACGCACACCCTTCGAGCGCCTCAGGGTGACACCCCATATTCGATATGGGCAAGAAAACAACGTTTCGACCACCCAAGGTTTTATACCCATCGTTTTCTATCTTTGCCTCATTATGTCTGATAAAAAAGTTAGAGTAAGGTTTGCACCGAGTCCAACGGGTGGCTTGCACCTGGGTGGTGTACGTACCGTGTTGTTTAATTACCTTTTCGCCAAAAAACATAAAGGCGATTTTGTTTTGAGGATTGAAGATACCGACCAAACCCGTTATGTTGAGGGTGCCGAAGAATATATTTTAGACTGTTTAAAATGGTGCGGCTTGCTGCCCGATGAAAGTCCGGTTGTGGGTGGCCCATATGCGCCATACCGCCAAAGCGAACGTAAATCGATGTACCGCAAATATGCCGAGCAACTGGTAGGGCAAGGGCATGCGTACTACGCATTTGACACACCAGAGGAGCTGGATAAAAATCGTAAAGAAATCCCCAATTTTCAATACGGACAAGCCTATCGTGATGGATTACGCAATTCGTTATCATTACCTACACACGAAGTTACCGAGCTGCTAAATGCCGGAACGCCCCATGTTATCCGTATAAAAATGCCGACCGATGAAAAGGTAAGCTTTAACGATTTAATCAGGGGTCATGTAAGTTTCGAAACCAACCAGGTTGATGACAAAGTTTTATTAAAGGCCGATGGTATGCCAACCTACCATTTAGCCGTAGTGGTTGATGACTACCTGATGAAAATTACCCATGCCTTTAGGGGCGAAGAGTGGTTGCCGTCAGCGCCTGTACATTTGCTGCTGTGGGAGTATTTGGGCTGGAAAGCCGATATGCCGCAATGGGCGCACCTGCCATTAATATTAAAGCCCGATGGCCATGGTAAATTAAGCAAACGCGATGGCGCGCGCCTGGGTTTCCCGGTTTATGCTATGAACTTGTTTGATGCCAAAACAGGCGAACTAACTCCCGGTTTCCGCGAGTTGGGTTTCTTACCTGAGGCATTTTTAAATCTGCTGGCAACATTGGGCTGGAACGATGGTACCGACCAGGAACTGTTTACGCTGGATGAGCTGATTGAAAAATTCTCGTTAGAACGTGTGAGCAAAGCCGGGGCAAAATTTGATTTCGAAAAAGCCAAATGGTTCAATGCCGAGTGGATAAAGAAATCTGAAGCCGCAAGCCTGGCACCCGGAGTAAAAAAGGTTTTGGAGGATAAGGGTGTTGTTATTGCCGATGAAGATTACCTGTTAAAAGTAATTGACCAGGTAAAGGATCGTTGTGTGTTACTGCCCGATTTTTATCAGCAAGCCGCTTACTTTTTCGAGCTGCCAAAAGAATATGACGTTAACGCCGTTAAACCAAAATGGACAGACGCCAAAACCGCATTTTTTAACGAACTAATTGCTAAACAGGATACCGTAACCTGGCAGGCTCCTGATCTGGAAGCTGCATTTAAAACATTAGCTGAAGAAAAAGCTATTAAAGTGGGTGAATTGATGCTGCCTTTCCGAATTATGCTGGTGGGTGGTAAGTTTGGTCCTCACGTTTTTGATATAGCCCAGCTATTGGGGAAAGAAGAAACTTTTAAACGGATTAAAACGGCGCTGCCAGTATTTAGTGCTTAAAAGCATAACGTAAGCCTCATCCCACCCCTTCTCCAAAGGAGAAGGGCTAAAAAAATGTAAAAATATAATTTACGTAGTCCTATAGCGGCCTGCGGGTGGAAAGGACTCTGGCTAAAAACTGTACCTTTTAATCTCCCTCTCCTTTGGAGAGGGCCGGGGTGAGGCTCCTAATAACTATTATCCAATATCTGCAATATTACCTGCTGTGCCTGCTTTTGTTTTTTGCCTTTTATAGCTTTAAACAACTCTTCATGCAGGTGGTGATTCATGGCAAAATGAGTGATACCGCGTGTTTCCCTGCGCGAAAAAAAATCGCGGATAATGATGGTAAAACTTTTATAAAGCTGGGCCAGTACCTTATTTTTTGATGCCTGTGCAATCACCATGTGGAATGCAATGTCGGCATTGGCGCATTGTAAAGGTTGTTCGGCCAGTATGGCTAGTCTGCGATCTTCCAAACAACGTTCCATTTCATTAATCTGCTCTTCGGTATGATTTATGGCCGCAAGTTTTACTATTTCTTCTTCTAGTAACCGACGTACCGCATGAATGTCATTAAAATCAGCATGCTTTAGTTGTTCATCAATACTCCCTGTTTCCTGATCATCGTTTACAAACGTTCCTGAGCCTTGCTGCACCTTTAAAATACCTGATATCGCCAGCGATTTTATTGCCTCGCGGATAGTCGATCTGCCCACCCCATAAAGCTTCATTAACTCGGGCTCTGCAGGGATTTTCCCATTAGCAGGGTATTTCCCCTTGCTGATGTCTTGCCTTATCTGGTTGGTGATCCGTTCGGATAGTTTTTCTTTTACCGCCATGCTGTTAACAATTACTTTACAAAAATAAGTCAATTTATTTAAACATCATATGTTTGTGTTTGTAATAAGACCTTTTAATGCCTGCCTCTAATTTGGCATAAATAAAGCAAAAGCGGCAAAATTAAGCTCAGTTATTGGATAAATTCTGTTTTTTATGGTCAATGCGTTGTTTTTTTATAAAAAAAGTTTGCAGGTGAATAAATATTTCTACTTTTGTAAACATCATATGTTTTATAAAACATATGATGTTATAATAAATTTTGTTAATTAACCCTATTAAAAATTATATAACAATGGAAACTACACGACGCGGATTTATTTCCAGAGCATCGCTGTCAACCCTGGGATTGGTGGCAGCAGCAACCAGCATTGGCGCATTGGTACCCGAAAAAGCTTCGGCCAAAACATCACCCGATAATAAAAAAGCCCTGGCCCCGCAGGAAGAGTTGGAAGATTTTGTTTACGATATTGAAAACGGCAGCAAAGGCTACCTGAGCGAAGGGGGCTCGGCCAAAGAAGCTACTGTTGAAGAATTTCCGGTTTCGCAAAGTATTGCCGGTGTATCAATGCACCTTAAGCCCGGCGCTTTTCGCGAAATGCATTGGCATTCTATCGCTGCTGAATGGGCATATATTTTAGATGGAGAGGTAAGAACAACCGTAATTACACCTGATGGAACAACCTCAACAGATGATTTTCAAAAAGGCGATATCTGGTTTTTTCCGAAAGGGCATGGCCATATGTTACAATGTTTGGGAGATAAGCCTTGTCATTTTTTATTGGGTTTTGATAGCGGCCATTTTTCTGAGTTTGGTACTTTTAGCGTTACCGATTGGATCAGTCATGTGCCGCCTGCTATTATGGCCAAAAATACAGGCTTACCTGCAAGCTTTTTTTCAGGTCTGCCTAAAAAGGAGCTCTATATTGGTATTGGGAAAATTGCCGAAAAACCAAGACCGAAAAATATAAATGCAGCCATTCCGTTCAGTACCTCGCTGCACAAATTCAGCATGGAAAAAGAGGGCATATACCAGGAATTTAAAGGCGGTTCGGTAAAATTGGTTTCGTCACTTGAGTTCCCAATTCAAAATACCATAACCTCCATGCGCATGAATATAGAACCCGGCGCTATCCGCGAGTTACACTGGCACCCCAATGCCGATGAGTGGCAGTATGTAATGCAGGGACAGGGCGAGTTAAGCATTTTTGGATCGCATGGTCGTGTAAAAACAATGCCCTATAAAAAGGGAATGGTTGGCTTTATTAAGCAGGGCTATGGTCACTTTATTGAAAATACTGGCACCGAAACTTTAAAACTGATCATTTTGTTCAATAGCCCTGTTTACCAGGAGATATCATTAAATGACTGGTTAAATTCTAACCCGCCTCAATTAGTGGCCGATCATTTTGGTATGTCGCTGGAGCAGGCTTCTTCACTCATCAACCATCAAAACGGTATCTATTAGTCGTTGCAGTAGTCATCATAAGGAAAATAAATTTTTTACTAAAACTGACCAGATAACCGCTGAAAGACTGCCCCTTAATTGGTGGCGGTCTTTTTTTTTGCCTCACCCCAACCCCTCTCCGGAAGAGAGGGGCTTTGACTGCATTTTATCACGTCCCAAAAGAATTTAAAGTCTCCCCTTCCGGGGGAGATTTAGAGGGGGCTATATTCCTCATAGTTTTAAGCCTTTCTAATTAAAATAATCACTGTTTTTTTAGTTTTCAACAGGGTTAATTCTTTATAAACTAATCATTTGTGCGGGTGTATGCACAAAGCTGCCGCATTGTAACAATGTTGTGGAAAACTCTGCATTGAATGCTGCTTTTGAGAATAATAAATTTGATATAAACCCCCTAAAGGTTTTTTGATAAATTTTATACCGCCCATCTTACTGCTATGACTAAAACTACTACAAAAACATCAGAAGGATTAAGTGACAAAGGATTAGTAATTCAAAGGCACTTCAGCAAAGAAAATACCGATGTATTTGATTTGTTTAAATATGACAAACGGTCGTCAGTTATCCGCAATCCAACGGGCGATGCAGTGTTTGAAATGAACGATGTGGAAGTACCTTCCACGTGGTCGCAGGTGGCTACGGATATTTTGGCGCAAAAGTATTTCCGCAGGGCAGGTGTTCCGCAAGCGAATGGATCAGAGGGTGGCGAGCGGAGCATAAAACAAGTTGCCCACCGCATGGCCAACTGCTGGAAAGATTGGGGCATGCGTTACGGTTATTTCGCTTCGGCACAGGATGCGAAAATTTTTTACGACGAAATAGTTTATACCATTACCGGGCAGCTGGCAGCACCTAACTCGCCACAATGGTTTAATACCGGGCTATACAGCTCATACAATATCACCGGCAAGCCGCAAGGACATTATTTTGTTGACCCGGTTACCGAGGAGCTGAGCAAATCAACCTCGGCTTATGAGCGCCCGCAGCCGCATGCCTGTTTTATTCTTTCTGTTGATGATGATTTGGTAAACGAGGGTGGCATTATGGATCTTTGGGTACGCGAGGCGCGCATTTTCAAATACGGATCGGGTGTGGGCACCAACTTCTCCAAAATAAGAGGCGATAACGAAAAACTGGCCGGTGGTGGTTATTCATCGGGCCTGATGTCGTTTCTGAAAATTGGCGACCGGGCAGCCGGGGCTATCAAATCAGGCGGAACTACCCGCCGGGCTGCCAAAATGGTTTGTTTAGATCTGGATCACCCCGAAATAGAAGGTTTTATTAACTGGAAAGTTGAAGAAGAGAAAAAAGTAGCAGCTTTAATTGCTGCTGGTTACTCGTCTGATTATGAGGGCGAAGCTTACCGTACCGTATCGGGTCAAAACTCTAACAACTCGGTGCGCATTTCCAACAGTTTTTTTAAAGCGCTCGACAAACAACAGCCCTGGGATTTAACCAGTCGCGTGAGTGGCAAAGCGGTTAAATCTGTGTCGGCACAAAAACTGTGGGATGACATTGCCTTTGCAGCATGGGCCTGTGCTGATCCGGGTGTGCAATTTGATACCACCATTAACGAGTGGCACACCTGCCCCGAGGGCGGCCGCATTAATGCATCAAACCCATGTTCAGAATACATGTTTCTGGATAATACGGCCTGTAACCTGGCATCCATTAACCTGGCCCATTTCTTTGATCCTAAAACCCGCATTTTTGATGTAAAGGGTTTTGAACATACCTGTCGCATCTGGACTATCGTGCTTGAAATATCCGTACTGATGGCACAATTCCCATCAAAAGAAGTGGCACAGTTATCATACGATTACCGTACCCTTGGTTTAGGCTATGCCAACCTTGGCTCGGCGCTGATGGTAAACAGCATTCCGTACGACAGCAAAAAAGCACGTGCCATTGGTGGTGCTATCACGGCTATTATGACGGGAACCGCCTACGCTACTTCGGCCGAAATGGCCTGTGAGCTGGGAACCTTTAAACGTTTTGACGATAACAAGGAACATATGCTGCGTGTAATGCGCAATCACCGTTATGCGGCCTATAACTCTACCGGTAATTACGAGGGATTGGAAATTGCGCCTCCGGGAATTGACCAGGTACAGTGTCCTGATTATTTGCTTTCGGCCGCCTGCAACGCCTGGGATAAGGCCGTTGAAATGGGTGAGAAATACGGCTATCGCAACGCACAAACAACCGTAATTGCCCCAACCGGCACCATCGGCCTGGTAATGGATTGCGATACTACCGGTATCGAGCCCGATTTTGCATTAGTAAAATTTAAAAAACTATCAGGCGGTGGCTACTTCAAAATTATTAACCAGGCTGTGCCTGAGGCACTAAGTAATTTAGGCTATGCTGAGCATGAAGTAACCGCCATCGTAAATTATGCCAAAGGGGCTGCCACTTTAAATGGCGCTCCTCATATCAACAACGAAAGCCTGAAAGCAAAAGGTTTAACAGATGATGAGCTGGAGAGCCTTGATAAAGGATTGATAGCCGCATTTGAAATCAGCTTCGCGTTTAACATATGGAGTTTGGGCGAGGATTGTTTAAAACGCCTTGGCTTTACCGCCGAGCAATATAATGCGCCTGATTTTAATGTATTACGTGGGTTAGGCTTTAGTCGCAAGCAAATTGCCGAGGCAAACGAATACATCTGCGGTACCATGACCATTGAAGGTGCCCCATATCTCAAAAAAGAACACTACCCTATATTTGATTGTGCTAACAAATGTGGTGCAAAAGGCGAACGCTACATCCACTCGCATGGCCATATCAAAATGATGGCCGCCGCACAGCCTTTTCTATCGGGTGCTATTTCCAAAACAATCAACCTGCCAAATGAGGCTAAAGTTGATGAGATAAAAGATTGCTACAAACTATCGTGGCAACTGGGTTTAAAAGCCAATGCGCTTTATCGCGATGGTTGTAAACTATCGCAACCGCTGTCAACCAAATCGGATGTTAAGGAGGAAAAAGAAGAAGTTGTTGCCGATGAAAAGCTGGATACCGTTGAAGAAGTTTTAGGCAAAGCAGCCAATGTAAAACTCAGCGATTTAACGCCTGAGCAGGTAATTGAGGCTGCTATCGCCATAATCGAAAAATCGCACGATACCAGCTTTATGCGGCAGCTATCGCGCGTGGTGCAAAAAAAGAGTTTACCGTTTAAGCGCCGCGGCTATACGCAAAAGGCAAGTATTGATGGGCAAACTGTATTCGTACGCACCGGCGAATACGAGGATGGTACCCTGGGCGAAATTTTTGTGGATATGCACAAAGAGGGCGCAACCTTTCGCTCACTGATGAACTGTTTTGCCATTGCCGTTTCGGTGGGTCTGCAGTATGGCGTACCGCTGGAAGAGTATGTAGAGAAATTTACCTTTACCCGATTTGAACCGGCCGGAATGGTGGTTGGCCATGCCAATATAAAAAGCGCAACCTCAATTATTGATTATATTTTCAGGATGCTGGGTTACGAATATCAAAACCGTACGGACCTGGTTCACGTAATAACAGATCAGAATGGTATTACCGGCAATCCGCAAATGGATAACAGCGATTTTAATCCGGATGATAGCAATGTATTTGAACCCATAAGCAGGCCGGTTGCTGCCGATAATAACAATAGTAAAAAATACAATTTTGACATCAGCATGGGCGTGCAAAGCGATGCCCCTGCCTGTAGCACCTGCGGACATACCACCATACGCTCCGGCACCTGCTACAAGTGCCTGAACTGCGGTAATTCCATGGGATGCTCTTAAGTGAATGATAAAGAACAGTGCTGAAGGATTAATATAAACAAAGCCAAAACGGAAATTGGTGATAAGTGGAAGCGGCGATGATTAAATGACCAATGACCCAATGACTTAAACAAACAAGGCGTTTTGTGTTCAGTTTTATAGTTTATGTAAGTTGGCCCCGGAGTAGTGCCCGGGGCTTTTTTATTGGTGTTTGAAGGCCGGCATACCAATAAAATCAAGGAAAAGACCCCATCGGGGTCAAATATCGGTAGAAAAAAAATCAGGCTACGGTAGATGGCGCAACACCATAGGTCTTCTTAAACGCATATGAAAAATGCGAAAAATCTTTAAAGCCAACCTCCATGTACACATCCGATGTTTTCCAGCCCTTTTCTTTGAGCAGGTAATAGGCATCATGGAGCCGCTTTAACTGTAGCCACCTGTTTGGCGAGGTATGAAATATTTTGGCAAAATCCCTTTTAAAGGTGGCCAGGCTGCGCCCGGTTAAATAAGCAAACCGGGTAATATCAACATTGAACCTATAGTTTTTATTCATAAAGGCTTCCAGGTCAATTTTACCGGGTTCGCTGAAATCAAACAGCACATTTTTTAGCTCGGGATTGGTTTGCAGCAATATCACAATTGCTTCCTTCACTTTTAGGGACGTAAGCGTTTTGCTGACCTCCTGTTCCCCATCCATATAGGGAGCTAATGAGTCGACATAATTGCGAAACAAATTATTGGGCTTTAATGTGAGCGCACTTTCGCCGGTGTAAGGTCTATCTGCCTTTAGGTTGAGCTCTTCGCTCAGGTTGTGCAAGGTCCCCTCATCCATCGTAATGGAAATCGTTTTGAATTCGCCGCCCACCGGAGGTTGCTTCACAAACTTAGCCAGTTGATTTTTGCGCAAAAACCTAAAGTCGCCGGCATTAAAGGTATACGATTTACCATCCATACTAACCGTTGTACTGCCCGATACAATGAACCCGAAAATATGCTGCGGAATAAATTGCTCGCCATCCCTGCTTACGTTGGAATAGCAGGAATACAATATTTTAGGGCTGGTATTTATTGTGGTTGATGCCATGATTTACTCAAAGATAATAAAATCAGGTTCCGGTTTCCTGCCGCCATTTTCTTTCATCAGGGAAATTGCTTTTTAAATATTTAATTACAATAGCATATTAAAGACGCAATGCCCCATCATTGGGACATCTGGTTGGTAGAATATGCATAAGCAATTATACGATGCGTTCCGATAGGAACGCTTGGTGAATCTGCGCATTAATATTCTACCAACGAAATGTACCTAACGGTACATCCGTAATGCCAAATCAGGTGCCGGTTTATCGGCGGCACCTGATTTTATCCCTTATTTTTTGGGCACGAAAAATGATTTACCCATTGCTGTTTCCAGAAAATTTTCAGCCTCGTCATGATCGGTAGAGATACTTACCGGCAGCCATTTTTCCATTTCCTCGCCCCTACTGGCATTGGCATTTTTTAACATACCGATAGCTTCGCTTCCCAATACCAGGTGAACCGGTGGCTGGGGGTTTTTGGCCAGTTCAACCATTACTTTTGCTGCCTTATCCGGATCGCCCATGGGCACAAATTGTTTGCTTTTGAACATTTCGGTTCTTTTGTCTACCGTAGTTTCGTAGCCTTCTACCTGCGGGGCATAAGACATCGAATCGCCGGCCCAATCGGTACGGAAACCGCCGGGCTCAACACAAGTTACCAGTATACCCAACGGAGCAACTTCTTTTGCCAAAGCTTCGCTGAAGCCACCCAGACCAAACTTAGCTGCCTGGTAAATAGAAATTCCCGGATTACCCACACGGCCGCCAATAGAGCTGATCTGCAAAATATGGCCCGAACGCTGCTTGCGCATATAAGGCAATACGGCACGTGTTATTTCTATCGGCGCATACAAATTAGTTTCCAGCTGACTGCGAACCTGCTCGTCTGTATAAGCTTCTGTTGCGCCCACAATACCAAAGCCGGCATTGTTTACCAAAACATCAATTTTACCAAAATGAGCAATGGTATCGGCAACCACTTTATGTACTTGCTTGTAGTCGGTAACATCCAATTTTATAGGGTAGATGTTCTCTTTATATTTTTCAACCAGGTCATTTAATTGCTCCGGGTTGCGGGCTGTTGCTGCAACTTTATCGCCGGAGGCTAAAACTGCTTCTGTAAGGCTGCGTCCCAATCCGCGGGAACTGCCGGTTATAAACCAAATCTTTGTCATCGTTATAAATTTTTATAATACAAAGATAAAGCGGCTAACAGGGCAGCGTTTTGTTGTGAAGCTCAAGTTGTTTTGTTGAAAAGCTCGGGCCTCACCCTGCCCTCTCCAACCGCGTGCCGCCTTAGCTTTAGCGGCGGCGCAAGGAGAGGGTTCTAAAAAAGGCGCGAAGCTTAAGCCCTCTCCAAAGGAGAGGGTTGGGTGAGGCTTTTCCTATAAGTAAAATAAGACAACCCTAAAATCACCAAAAAGATAACCGGCGCCATAAACACGCCCGCCGGATCGCCGGAAGAAACGTGGGCAATAACTGCCGAAACAAAGGTAATAGTGAAACCCGCGTAGGCCCATTCTTTTGCCAGTTTGCTAAAAGGCTGTAGCAATAGTATGGCACCTATCAGTTTGGCAACAGCCAGCTCAACCCTGAAATAGCTTGGGAAGCCCAAATGCTGAAATGCTTGTATGATGGCTGCTTGCGTTAAGTAGGCATAAAAAGAGTAAACCATCATTACGGCTATAATAACGGTAGTTATCCAGTAAGTTATTCTTGTTGCTTTCATTTTGTTTTAATGTTTGCACAAATCTATCTACCTTTACTATCAAAAGCATAGTACTTTCCTAAAGGATAGTACTATCCTTGGAGATACTTACCCTTTATGGAAAATCATTTCAACAAAGAACACCATTCGCCCGAGGTGTGTTCGGCTAGCATTATGGCGGTAAAAGATGCCTTGTATATGGTGAGCGGCAAATGGAAATTACCCCTTATTGTTGCGCTAGCTGCCGGACCGCAGCGTTTCAACGATATTCAGCGTGCGCTGGATGGTATCACACCCAAAATTTTGGCCAAAGAACTACGCGAACTGGAACAGAATGAACTGGTGGTGCGAAGAGTTATTCCTTCAACACCCGTCATCATCAGTTATGAGCTTACGCCATATAGCCAGTCGTTACATAAAGTGGTTGATGAGCTGAAAAACTGGGGAATGCAGCATCGCGAAAGAATAGTGGCCGGTATGCGTAAATTAACCGCTGTTTAATTAATCATGAATCAGTTTTTCGACATCAACAACAGGGCATTGCTCAAAGAGCTATTGTATTCGCTTAGCCCTGATGCAAAACCGTTATGGGGCCGAATGACGCCGCAACAAATGGTTGAGCATTTAATAGACCAGGTTCAATACACTAACGGCAAAAAAACAGGTGCCTGCGAAAGATCAGCTGATGAAGCTGCGATATCAAAAGCCAAAGGTATTTATACCGACAGGCGCATGCCGAAAAACGTGGTATTAGGCCCCATGCCAGATCATTATGAATATGATAGCCTACAGGCCGCCATTGGTCAGCTCATGCGCGAATTGTATGTGTTTGACCAATATTTTAATGCACCAGGCGCCATAGCCATACACGGCGGTTTTGGGCCAATGGATTACAACGAATGGCAAATATGGCATAACAAACATTTTACCCATCATTTAATACAATTTGGGCTGCTGCCTGAGTAAAAAAGAAAACCCCGCCGGTAAGCCAGCGGGGTTTTATAAATCTTTCTGTTAATTTTCTCCGGCCTTAAAGTATTTTAAAACCGACACTTAAGGCCCAGATGTTTTGACGCTGACCATAACTTTGGTCAATATCACTGAAATTGCCCTGGTAGCGTAAATCGGCGGTGATGGCGCCAATATCTACACCAAAACCGGCCTGGTAGCCAAGCGTGCTGTTTTTATAATGACCAAAATCATTATAGGCATTGTTAAAGTTTTGCGACAGGCTTTCGCTGGTACTTAAATTAGATACATACACAGGGCCGGCCATCACTCTGAAATTTAAACTATTGGGGCCAAAGCGGGCGCCAAGCAGCAAGGGTACATTTAAATTAGTAAACCGTACATGGCCGCTGTATGAATCATCGTTCGATTCGAATTTGCCGCCTGTGCTGCTCACATAAACTTCGGGCTGCAAATAAATAGGGCCGCCAATGCGGGCAAATAAGCCAGCCTGGTAGCCGGCAACGGTTGAACTGTTGAGGTTATTGGTATTAATATCCGAAAAATTAACACCACCCTTAATACCGAGCGAAAATTGTGCCTTAGCGCTGATGCTGGCCACTATTAACAGGGCGGCACACAATAAATACTTTTTCATAATAAAGATGTTTTTTAGTTTGAGGTAGACTTTTTATTTGTGCCTAAGTTTAAATCCGCATAAAAATTGCTTCATTTTTGTAGCCAAGCCTGCAAATAAATGCCTACTTTAAATAATTACAGTACAATAACAATAGCCTTGCCAAAATTTTAGGTGCAGGCAACTTGTATTTTTATATTTTTGTTGAAAATAATTTAATATGGCCGAGATCAGCATTTCAAATAAAGATTGGGAACGTGTAAAAATTAAAATACAGCGTAAATACAACCATTTAACCGATGAGCAGTTACAATATGCAGAGGGCAATGAAGATAGCCTGATTACCAAATTGATGGAACTGGTTAAACGCGACAGGAACTATGTACTATTTACCCTTAAAAAGGCGTTAGTAAATATTGACAATAACCGGCTGTAAATCAGCCCGGGCGCAAAAAAGTTAAAACACTTTTTGTAGATTTATATTTTTAAGGAGTTTAAGGATGAACAAGGGCAACGTGGTATTTAATAAATATAAAAAGACGGTTTTTTTTGCAGGCGTAGCTGCACTTGCTTTAACAACCTGGGGCTTTAAGGATGATCTTTTTCAGATCACTAAAAACCTTGATGTTTTTGCATCGGTTTACAAAGAAGTGAACATTAACTATGTTGATGATATCAACTCGGCCAAAATGATAAAAACCGGTGTTGATGCCATGCTTGATGGCCTTGATCCTTACACCGAGTTTGTCCCCGAATCGGAAATTGAAGATTATAAGCTACACTATGTAAGCACACAATACGGCGGCATTGGCGCCGGTATTTTTGCCCGCAATGGTAAAGTGTTTGTTTCGGATGTTTTTGCCGGTTTCCCTGCTCAAAAAGCTGATATCCGCCCTGGCGATCAGCTGGTAAAAATAAATGATGTTTTGCTGGAAGGAAAAGATAACGACCAGGTTGGGCTTTTGTTAAAAGGCTCAAAAGGTGCATCCATCAAACTGCTCGTAAAACGTGGCGACAACCCGGCGTTTGAAAAAACCCTTGTTCGCGATGAAATTAAACAGCCCAACGTATCATACTACGGCATGGTTGATGGCAACATGGGGTATATCAAACTGGATAAGTTTTTAGAAAACTCTGCCGAAGAAGTTACCACCGCGCTCACTTCATTAAAAAAGAATAATCCCAATGGCATCATCCTCGATCTTCGCTCAAACGGAGGTGGTATACTGCAGGAAGCTGTTAAAATAGTGAACCTGTTTGTTGCTAAGGATGTTGAGGTTGTATCGCAAAGAGGCAAAATTGCCGAAAAAAATGCTACCTATAACACCATGACCACGCCGCTTGAACCAAATTTACCTTTAGTTGTACTGGTAAATAGTCACTCGGCCTCAGCTTCAGAAATTGTTGCGGGTTCCTTACAGGATTTGGACCGGGCCATTGTTATCGGACAGCGCAGCTATGGCAAGGGGCTGGTACAGCAAACATTTAGTTTGCCATATAACAGTCTGGTAAAAATAACCATTGCTAAATACTACATTCCTTCGGGACGTTGTATACAGGAAATTGATTACACCCATCGTAAAGATGATGGTAGCGTAGTAAAAGTTGCCGACTCGCTGATCCATGAGTTTAAAACAAAAGATGGCCGCTCTGTTTATGATGGCAGCGGTATTTATCCCGATATTTTTGTTAAGCAGGATCGCTTTGCCAACGTTACCCAAACACTGGTTGGTAAATTATTAATTTTTGACTATGCCACCCGCTATCGCGAGCAGCACCCAATGTTGAGCGATATTAAAAGCTTCTCTTTGTCGGACGCTGACTATGCCGATTTTGTGAAGTTTTTGGGCGATAAAAACTACAGCTATACCACCAGCTCGGAAAAAGTACTGGCTAATTTGAAAACCGAAGCCACTAAAGAAAAACAGTTCGACGAGATTAAAGGTGAGTATGCTGCGCTGGAAGCTAAAATGATGGCTACCAAAAAGAATGACCTGCAATTACATAAGGACGAAATAAAACAGGTGCTGGAAAATGAAATTGCCTCACGCTATTTTTACGAAAAGGGGCGCTACGAAACCAACTTTAAGTACGACAAAGAACTGGCCCAGGCCGTAAAGGTGATGCAGGATAAAGAACAGGTTGCGTCTATTTTGAAGGGCGAAGGCTCTTATAAAGTAATTGGAAAACCTTTGTTTGCCATGGCATCTAAAAAAGCCAATACCGATCAGGATAAGGACGATCAGTAACATTTTTTTTACCTGCGAATCAGAATATTCGCCTTCGTAAAAAAATATATTAAACTATTTTATAATATGTTTGTCCATATAACAAACACATTATAGTTTATGAAAAAGTTATTTTTTGCAGCAGCCATCATATTTGGAAGCTTAACCGTTAAAGTTGCCGATGCCCAGGTCCGTATTGATTTAGGCCTTAATATAGGCGCCCAGCCAGAATGGGGTCCTGTTGGCTACGACCATGCCGAATACTATTACATGCCTGATATTGATGCTTATTACGATGTTCCACGTCATCAATATGTTTATTTTGAAAACAATGTTTGGGTACATGCCGGAGCATTGCCGCCACGTTACCATTTTGACAGGTACCATACCTATAAAGTGGTAGTAAATGAGCATAATCCATGGGAACGTCACGATGCCATAAGAGCCCGTTACGCCAATTACAGAGGCCGTCACGATCAGGTAATTATCCGCGACAGCCGTGATGAGCACTATCGTAACCACTGGCACGAGGACGGCGATCACCGTGATCACCGCGACAGGTATTAAGATTTAAAGACATTAATTATTTGGCCTTTAAGTATATTACTTAAAGGCCTTTTTATTTCAGCCCATCACCCCAAAACTTAGTTTTTAAACAGGCAGCGTAAACCGTACTTTATCTTTTGACAAAGCGCCATTCTTTTTATAAAAGGCAATTGCCGGTGCGTTGAATTCGGGGGTTTGCCATTGCACATTTACACACTGTTTTTCGGCGGCCAGGGCTTTTAGTTTACCCAGAATTACAGAACCTATACCCGTACCGCGAAAAGAAGAGCGGATATACAAGCAATCCATATAAATAAAAAATGCCGCATCCCAGGTTGAATAATCATAGGTAAAACTGCAAAAGCCATTTACTATATCGTCAATTTCAATCACCCAGCACTTTAGCTGGCTATCCTCCCTAAACAGCTCTTTTTGCAATCGTTCTTTTTTTCCCTCGCTGCTATAGTAGGCTTGTTCAAATGCTGTGTGCTCTTCAATCAGCAACATCAACTCGTCCAGGTCGTTCTCTTTTATTTCTCTTATCAGGTAGTTACTCATCTTTGGTTAGTTCTTCGTGTAAATTGTCAACAAAATCGGTAATATATTTTTTTTTGGCATCTTCATGCCTGATAGCCGCATAATGTGTACGGGATAAACCGCGCGGGCCAATTCTTACCAACCGGAGATTGGGCGAGGATATAAAAGGTTTTAACGCCCAACCGGGCAAGGTCATGATACCCATACCTGATTTAACCATCTCCAGCGCAACTTCTGTCAACGGGATAGCGGTGATCTGTTTTGGCTGAACCTTATGTGCCTTTAAGAAATGCTGGTATACGGTAACGGTTTCTAATGGATAAGAGTGAATAATAAGCGTTTGATCTGCAAAATCTTCAGCACTCAAAAATTTCTTTTTGGCCAGTTCGCTTTCACGGTGTACCACTGCCATCACTTCGTCTTTAAACAGTTCAATATATTTAATGCTTTTGTCTTCTGCCGGATCAGATGTAATGCCAACATCCAACTCGTTTTGCAATAGCTTTTCAAGCGGTTTATGGGTCGCTTCGATAACGATCTTTACTTCCAGCTTGGGATAAAGGACATTCATTTTGATAAGAAAAGAGGGTAACCAATGATAACTGGTATAACACTCGGTACTAATACGAATAGAACCCACGTGACCTCCCCGCATATCATTAACTTTTTCCATTGCTGTATTGAGTTCGGCCAGCACTACCACTGCGGTATCGTACAAAATTTTGCCTTCATCCGTCAGCAGCCACTGGTTTTTAGTGCGATAGAAGATTTTTGCACCTACCCTTTCCTCAATATCTTTTAACTGATGACTTACGGCCGATTGGGTAAGGAAAAGCTTTCCTAAAGATTTGGTGATGCCCTTTTCTTCGGCTATGGTCTTAATCAGGTTAAGATGTCTTATTTCCATGATCAAAAATAAGCTATTATTCATCATTCAAAATATGAAATAACCGCATGATCACTTGTCTTAGAACTCATTAGCAAGTCGGCTTGTGTAAACCTAATTTTACATTCATCAAAAAGAAATAAAATGGAAGCAGCAATTCAACACTATCAAAACAAACTGGCATTTGAAATGGATCCCTCAGATCTGTTTAGTGCACTGGAAGCTAAACAAAACATCATTGTTATTGACGCGCGCAAAGACTTTGCCTTTATAAAAGAACATATTCCGGGCGCCATTAATCTGCCACACAGAACAATGAATGCAGATACTACTGCGGGCTTTGATAAAACAGCCATTTATGTAACCTATTGCGATGGTATTGGTTGTAACGCATCAACCCGGGGTGCATTGAATATGGCTAAGCTTGGATTTAATGTGCGGGAGCTAATTGGCGGTATTGAATGGTGGAAGTTTGACGGCTACGAAACAGCAGGAACACACCAGATGGCTGGTTTGCAGATTCAGTGTGCCTGTTAAAACCATCGCCACAAATAAAAAACAGGCAGGAGCGTGAACTTGCCTGTTTTTTCGCAGTATCTTAAGCTTTTAAATCAAGCTGTTTGGGTTGTAAAAAGGCTATTTGGTTTATTAGCAGCGCAATAATAACAACCAAAATACAGCCGATGGCATTGAGCCATAAATAAGCAACTACCTTATAATACCCCATTAGGCAGATGGATATCTCCGTAATAATGGCTGCTATAAAAACAGCATTGCCGCGTATTTTTTTTAGGTAGAAAGCTACAACAAAAACACCCAGTATAGTGCCATAAATATAGGAGCCCAATTGGTTAACATACTCCAGTAAATTGCCCACCTTGCTGGCATACAGGGCCATTAATATGCAAACAACACCCCAAAATACGGTGGCAATTCTTGATGCATTAACGTAGTTTCTATCAGTAGCGTGGGGATTAATGGTGCGTTTATAAATATCAACTATTGAGGTTGAGGCCAGTGAGTTTAAGGCGCTGGCTGTTGAACCCATCGATGCCAAAAATATAATGGCCACCAGCAGACCTATTAGCCCCTTGGGCAAATAATGAGTAACAAAAGTTAAAAACACATAGTTGGTGTCGTCGGGATTGGCCTTGTCGTTATTCAATTTCATCACACCGATGGCTTTATCGCGGATATCAGCAGCCTGTTTATCGGCTAATTTTAAAACGGATTGGGCTTTATCTATCTTTTGCTCATTCTTGCTGTTTAATGCCATAATTAAATCATTCGCTTTTTCTTTACGTTGTTCAAAAGCAGCAGCATATTGATCTTCCAGCTGATTATATTGTTGGGCGTATTTGCCTTGTTTAACCTGCTTTACTTCGTACTGGTTAAAAAACATGGGTGGCCTGTTAAACTGATAAAAGGCAAAAACCAATATCCCTATCAATAATATCAAAAACTGCATCGGTATTTTAACCAGCCCGTTCATAATCAAACCCATACGGCTTTGCCCAATGGAACTTCCTGTTAAATAACGACCCACCTGGCTTTGATCGGTACCGAAATAAGATAGTTGTAGAAAGAAACCTCCTATTAAGCCGCTCCAGATGGTGTAGCGGTTATTGGGGTCAAATTTCCAGTCAATCACATTCATTTTACCCAATTTACCAGCAAGCTTTATGGCATGTCCAAAACCAACGCCATTTGGCAATAAGCTAACTACCATTATCCCGGCAAAAAACATCCCTAAAAATATAATGCTCATTTGCAGCAGTTGGGTGTACGATACTGCTTTTGTACCGCCATAAACCGTATAAAATATCACCAGCCCGCCAATAAATAAGGTGGTATAAACAGTATTGATATTTAAAATGGTTGATAGAATTATGGATGGTGCATAAATGGTAATGCCCGTTGAAAGGCCACGCTGCACCAGGAAAAGAAATGAGGTAAGCGCCCGGGTTTTAAGATCAAAACGTTGCTCCAGAAACTCGTAAGCGGTATAAACTTTAAGGCGACTGAATATGGGTACAAAGGTGATGCAAAGCACAATCATGGCCAGGGGCAGGCCCAGATAAAACTGTACGAAGCGCATCCCATCGGAATAAGCCTGACCGGGTGCCGATAAAAAAGTAATAGCGCTGGCTTGTGTAGCCATTACCGAAAGGCCCACGTGATACCAGGGCAGCGAGCGGCCGCCCATGAGGTATTGATCGATATTTTTATTGCTCCCGCTTTTCCATACGCCGTAAATTACGATGGTAAGCAGGGTAACGCCTAAAACTATCCAGTCTATCAGGCTCATTTAAGACAGATGGTAATGAGCCAGAAAATTAAAATCAGCAGAACCAGCCAGGTAATAACTATGCCGTAAAACTGGTTCCAGCTTTTTATGAATGATGGCAGATCAGGATCAGGCGTCTGCACGACCCTTTACCACTGTGTTGTAAAAAAAGCCTGCAAACAAAAACCCAAAAACACCTAAAATAGGGATCCATAGTAATGTGCTCTCCAGTATCAGACCAACAAAAGCGCCGCTTAATAAACCTACAAGGGCGTATAAATTGGTAACGTTGGTTTTTTCTTCTTTGTGATGATGTGTCATGATATTAATTATATAGCGCAAATTTATATTTTATATGCATTGATGCCTAATTCAAAGGCTGATTTTTAGGCTTACTTAGTAAATTTATAAATAAACGGTATGCCCCGGGCACTCCAGCAGGTAATTGCCTGAAAAATGCCAGCGAAGTATAAATAAACCGGCCCTCGCCAAAATTACCTACAACTAATGATCCGTTATTGGGTGCCTCGCCCGGATCATTCATTTGCAGTACTGCTTTGTACTTGGGGTCAATATCGCCTACAAAATATAAACCACGTTCCTGTATCCAACCATTAAAATCGTCCTGGGTTATTTTATTGGGGTAATTTAACACGGGGTTCAACTGGTCCAACACGGTTACTTTGGCGTCTTCGTCGGTAACGCGTTGATTTACCACCCTGAAAGGATATGGCCCTATTTGTTTGGTTACAATGCCCGCATTATTATTGTATTGAACCACCAGGTTGCCACCATTTTTTACATAATCCATCAGCTTAGGTCGCTCAAAAGCAAGCCTGTCGTTCACGTTCCATGCCCTCACACCGGTGATAATGGCATCGTAGCCTGATAGATCGCCATTGAGTATTTCATTTTCGGTAAGCTGATGAACATCATAGCCCACCTGTTTAAGCGCATCAGGCACCAAATCGCCTGCACCGGGGATGTATCCGATTTTTTTACCCGCTATTTTTAAATCAACATCTATGAGCTTGGCCTGTGCGGGGGGGAATAAGGTAATATTGGGCACATGGTCGTACCTGATATTTTGTATCCCCAGTGAAAATTGTTTTCCGTTTACCGTTACAACAGCTTCCAGCGTAGTGAGTTTAGGCTGATTATCTGCCGGGCTGATGCTGAAAGAGGCAATCCATTCGTCGCCTTTATTTTTATCGGTAAAAGCATATTGCTCGGGTACAATTTTCCAGCCATCCATTGGTTTTAGGCTGATGCTACCGCTTGCTTTAGTAAAGCTTTTTAAATTAATCTGAATGGTTTGTGCTGCCGTGCTGTTAAAAATGTAATCCTTATTTTCAATATTGGCCGTTACCTGAGGGGTTATGACAAGTGGCTGGTAAACCTCACCCCTAACCGCATCTACATATTTATAAACCAGGCGGCGCTCAAAATGGATGGCCTTACCTTCAATAATAAATTCAAAATCGGCTGTTGGCAGATCGGGGTTTTCAGGATTGCCGACCGAGAGCTGGTCTGGAATATTATAGGTACCCTGCGAATGCGGTGTTTGCAGCCAGTAAGGCTGTGTTATTTTTTCGGCCTGCGCATTGGCAGTATAAGCCTGTATTTGATTAGCCGCAATAACACTATTATAGCTTTTGGTTACGCCATTTATGCTGATGTTGCTGAGCTTCACCTTATCGTTATACCGATTAAGTACCTGCGAGTTGACAACAATACTATCGCCTAATGCATAGGTTGGTTCGGCGGCATAGCTTTCAAACCATAAACCGGCGCAGGCCGCTATCAGATTATTCAGTTCTTTTACCTTTTGTGTGCGCCAGTAGGTATCGGGTATTTTTTCAACCTCATCAAGCAGTTTTACTAACGCCGGTACAGATGAATATGGTTTATCGGCATCAAAATTTTTGCGGATGGTGGCTATTTCGGCAACTATGGCTTCGCCGCCTTTAACCCTATTCCAGGTGGCATCAACGCCATTAAATAAATCGTTTTGCGGAGCATCGCCTAAAATCGTTTTAAAAAACTCCAGCGATTCCCCTCTTTGGCGACCAGAGCCAAAGCCCTGCGTTTTATGGTTGGAACGGCTTTCGGCAGCCAGCTCACCATAACCTTTTCCTATAATAGGGTTATAAACCCCTACATCAACTTTAAACTGATCGGGCCGCGTGGTATTGGTGCTGCCAAAGTTAAAAGTGTTCCATAATAACCTTTTGGCTTGCCATGTTTTAACGTATTGCAATTGCTCGGGAAAACGTTTTGGATCGGCCGCGGCAGCAAATGCTTCCTGCGCCAGTATGGCCGATGCGGTATGATGCCCGTGGCCGCCCTCGCCCGTTGTTGGAAACCGGCAGATGATCACATCTGGTCTGAATTTGCGGATCACCCAAACCGCATCGCCCAAAACTTTATCGCGATCCCATATTTTCAAAGTTTCCTCTGGTCCTTTTGAGAAACCAAAATCGTTTGCCCGGCTAAAAAATTGTTCGGCGCCATCGACCTTTCTTGCTGCTAAAAGTTCCTGCGTGCGTATCAGGCCAAGCAGTTCGCCTTGTTCGCTGCCCAATAAATTCTGACCGCCATCGCCCCGCGTTAAAGAAAGATAACCGGTACGGTAATGTTTCTCCTGGGCCAGATAAGCCAGCAGGCGGGTGTTTTCATCATCGGGATGTGCGGCTACGTATAGCACGCTGCCTAAAACATCCAGCTTTTTAAAGTTTTGCTCAATGGTTACCAGGTCGGCAGGCGGGGCGGTTTGTGCAAAAGTTAATTTTGAAACAGATGCCAGCAAAACCGCGGCAGCAAGTTTAAATCGGTTCATATCAACAAATATATTGAAAGATAACGTGTAAAAAACGAAAGCAGGTGAAGGTAAACCAAATGTTACTTTCAAATTATTGATATTTTTTAAAGTATTTGAGGATGATAATCGTCTATTAACCTAAACATTATCAGGATTTAATCTGTATTAATAATTAGTTAAAGTACAGAATGTTGTAAATTTGATTAACACCCTTATAACGCTTTATTGTACTGATTGTCATTGTTGTATAATATTAATTATAGCGCTATTGCACTAATCAATCGTTTGATTAATTTTGTGCAGGAAAAACAATGGATAAAGATAAAATAGATAAGAAAGACCATATCCTGGATGTTGCCGAAAGAGTGTTTTCGGACCTGGGATTTGACGGGGCTTCCACCCGGATGATATCCGGCGAAGCGGGCGTAAATATGGCTATGCTTAATTATTATTTCGGCTCAAAAGAAGGCCTGTTCCTGGCGGTTTTTGAAAGAAAGATATCATCATTTCAAGCACTGCTTCAAAATATCGGAAACGAAAGTATCGATGCCTGGGACAAGCTGGCAAAATGTATAGACAACTATGTTGACCGTATAATAGTTAATAATTGTTTCCAAAAGTTAATCAACAGGGAGTTATCGATGAGCAAACGCTCAGAACTATCAGACAAGATAACCGAGATGGTGATGATAAACGTTTGGGAAATAGCCAAGATTTTGGAAGAAGGCGTAAAAAACGGACAGTTTTTTAAAGATGTTGATGTACAACTGGCTATTGCCACCATTTTTGGCACAAAAAACTATATTATCAATGCGCCCAATATATCATCAACCCTGCTGGGACATGATATTAAGGATGAGAAATACTTGGAAGAACGACTGAAGCCCCGTGTAAAAACGTATATGAAACGACTCTTAAAAGCTTACTTAGTGAATGACAATGACAACACAAAATAACACAAAACCCGACCCACATTTAATTAAAAAAGTGATCACAATTTTAAAACATTACGCCGTTCCTGCTTTAATAATAACCATGTTGTTTGGCACAACAGCAATGGCGCAGGACAGGACGATTACCTTAGACGAAGCCGTTAAACTCGGCATTCAAAACAGCAAAGTTTTAAAGCTTTCCAAATCAAAAATTGACGAAGCTATTTCGCAGTACGAGCAGGCTAAAGACAAATCGTTGCCAACTGCCAGCGCAAGCTTTGGTTACGACCGTGCAGAAATACCTGCCAACACCATTAAGTTTGGAAGCGAGAGCATTGGCTTGCCAAAAAACGACAATGCCTGGCTTGGTAATGTATCAGCAAGCGAAACCATTTTAGGCGCGCACAAGTTGAAATATGCGCGTGAATCAACAGAGCTCTTGAGCCAGGTATCGCGTTTGGATGCTGATAATGATAAAGACCAGATCACTTATGATGTGATAGACTCTTATTATAATTTATATAAGGTTTTGCAAAGCAAAAAAGTAGTGGCACAAAACCTGGAGTCGATTGATGCGCAGATTAAACAATCACAGCGTTTTTTTGACCAGGGATTAGTTACTAAAAATGATGTTTTGCGTTTTCAATTACAACGTTCAAATATTGAACTGAACGGAATTGATTTAGAAACCAACCGTAAAATTATTGTTTATAACCTTGATATTATGCTTGGCCTGCCCGAAAGCACCAACTTAACTATTGATGTTATTGCTGATGCCAATCGTCAGCTGGCGCCGGTAAGCAACTATATTGATACCGCTATGGCTAACCGCATTGAGCTTAAACAATATGATTTGCGTACACAGGTTGCTGAAACCAATATTAAAGATATCAAAGCTGACCAAATGCCTACCCTGGCAGCATCGGCACAGGCTTATTATGTTGGTATTGCCGCTGATCCGCTTCCAAAGAATGGAACTTATATAACACCGATTGTTTTTGGGCTTAATCTATCATGGAAATTCTCAACCTTGTGGACCAACAAAAACAAGGTAACTCAAGCCCAAATTCAACGTGAAGAAGTAATTGAAACTAAAAACATCACTGTTGATAATGTTAAAAAAGAAGTAAACCGCGATTATCAGAACTATCAGCAGGCGCTGGATAAGATCAGCCTTTTACAAGTATCAATTGATCAGGCTGGTGAAAACAATAAAATACTGGAATCAAAATACAAAAGCAATATCGCTTCGGCTACTGACCGTGTAGATGCTGAAACCTTGCTTTACCAGGCACAGATAAACCTTGAATTAGCTAAAGCTGATGCAGGACTGGCTTACTATACCCTACTGAAATCTACCGGAAAACTTAACAAATAATTAGAAACCTCACAATACAAAAAAATACATAAAATGGCAAAGGCACACGAAACTCAGGAAAACGAAACTAAAAAGAAACCTAATAAAGTACTTCCTATTATATTGGGTTGCATACTTGTAATTGGTATTATTTTCGGTATCAAAGAATATATTTATTACGGCAAACACGTTGACACAGATGATGCACAGGTTGATGGCGATATAAGCCCGGTTGTAGCCCGCGTAGGCGGTTATGTTGACAGCATTTACTTTGAAGAAAACACCCACGTAAACAAAGACCAGATGTTGGTTAAAATTGATGATCGTGATTACAAAGTAAAATTAGAGCAAGCTCAGGCTGCAAAAACAGGCGCAAGCGCAGGCATTAATGTTGGCGAATCGCAAATTATAGCTAATACTGCTAACTCATCAAGCGCTAAAGCTCAGGTTGAATCAGCTGCTGCACGTTTAGATAAAACTCAAAAAGATTATGCGCGTTATGCAAACCTGGTAAAAGACGGATCAGTTACCCAACAACAATTTGACCAAGCTAAGGCTGATCTGGAAGTTGCACAAGCTACTTACAGAGCTGCACAGGAACAATACAAAGCATCTGTTGAACAAGTTGGAACCACCAGAAGCCAGTTGAATGTTACCCAAACTGGTGTTGATCAAAGACAAGTTGATATTGATTATGCAAAATTGCAGTTATCATACACCGTAGTTAAATCACCGGCAAGTGGTATCGTTTCAAAAAAGAATGTTCAGGTTGGTCAGTTAGTACAGGCGGGTCAAACTTTGTTCTCTGTGGTAAATGATAATAGCATTTATATCACTGCTAACTTTAAAGAAACACAATTAGATAAAGTTCGCGACGGGCAAAAAGTTGATGTTGAGGTTGACGCTTTCCCTGAATTAAAATTAGCGGGTACCGTTTATAACTTTTCGCCAGCAACAGGTGCTAAATTCTCTTTATTACCTCCGGATAATGCCACAGGTAACTTCGTAAAAGTGGTACAACGTATCCCTGTTAAAATTAAAATTACCGGAAGCAAAGAAGATCTGGACAAACTGCGCCCAGGTATGAGCGTAAATGTGTCTGTAATAGTTAAAGAATAAGGACGGGAAGAGAGCTAAAAGGTCAAAGCTAAAAGCAGAAAGCAATTACTTGCTAACTGTGCAAATAAAAAGCTTTCAGCTTTGGCCTTTCAGCTTCAAAACATAATATTAAAAAAACATGGCTGAAACTGGCTTTAAAAAATGGATCATCACCATTACGGTTATCGTGGCTTCGTTACTGGAGCTTATTGATACCACAATTGTGAATGTATCCTTACCCCAAATACAGGGTAATTTAGGCGCGACCCTTGAGGATGTTGCCTGGGTGGTTACCGGTTACTCGGTGGCAAACGTAATTATATTGCCCATGTCTGGCTGGTTAGGAAGTCGGTTTGGGCGTAAACAATACTTTATAACATCCATCATTGTATTTACCATAGCCTCTTTTTTATGCGGTAATGCTACGGGCTTAAACGAGCTGGTACTGTTCAGGATAATTCAGGGAGTTGCCGGGGGCGGATTAATCTCAACCTCACAAGCAATTTTGGTTGAAACCTGGCCGCGTGAGCAAATTGGTACAGCAACAGCCTTATTTGGACTGGGTGCGGTTGTGGGCCCTACTGTAGGACCTACCATAGGCGGTTATATTACCGATCACGCCACCTGGAGGTGGATATTTTATGTAAACATTCCGGTAGGTGCTATTGCAGCATTTTGTGCATACACCTTTATAAGGGAAACACCTAAAGATGCGAAAGGAAAACCGATAGACTGGTGGGGTATTGCGCTGCTGGCCATTTCTGTGGGCAGTTTGCAAACTATATTAGAAAAAGGTGAATCGGAAGACTGGTTTGCAAAAACTTATATCCTGGTGCTTACAGTAGCCGCGGTGTTGGGCGTTATCTGCTTTATATGGCGCGAGTTGAGTACCGAGCACCCGATAGTAAACTTTAGCATTATGCGGCATCGAAGTTTTGCCGTGGGTATGTTTACCTCGTTTGTGCTGGGCTTCGGGTTGTACGGATCGGTCTTTGTGTTCCCGGTATTTTGCCAAAATTTGCTGGGCTTTACGGCGCAGCAAACCGGTGAGCTTTTGTTCCCCGGCGGCTTATGTACCATTGTAATGATGCCATTTATTGGCAAGGCGCTGAATGCCGGCATCCCGGCGCAGTTTATGGCGACTATTGGTATGTTTTTGTTCTTTGTGTTTACAACAATGCTAAGCCACTCCACATTGGCCACCGGTCAGCAGGACGTATTGATACCGCTATTGATAAGAGGTGTTGGTATGGCGCTGTTATTTGTGCCGCTTACTACCCTGGCCATTGCCGACTTAAAAGGGCCTGAATTGGGACAAGGCACCGGCTTAAACAACATGATGCGCCAGTTAGGCGGTTCATTTGGTATTGCAGTGTTGACTACCATTATCCACATCAGAACAGCTACACACAGAAGCAATCTGTTAACTAATGTCAACCCCTATAACAACGCCTTTAACCAAAGGCTGAATATGCTACAGCAAGGGTTTATGTCAAGAGGTAAATCTGCCTATGATGCCTTGCACATGGCCTATGCGGCCATTGAAGGCGCCGTAACAAGACAATCGTTATTATTGACCTACGATGATGCCTATTGGATATCAGGCTTGGTGATGCTATTCTCTATACCGTTGCTTTATTTACAGCCATTTAAAAAGGCAGTTAAAATGCCGGTAGATGCCCACTAAAAAGTGAAAAGCCGTCTGCTACAATAGCGGACGGCTTTCCCCAAAAAACTTACAATTAAAATTTTATCAGCGCCCCGGAATGTTACATTGAACTAGATGTAATATTGTCGGGGTTTATTTAATCTAGGCTATAAATTTACAAGTTTTAAATTGAGAAAAACAAATTTAATTTGATAACAAAATAGCATTTATGAAGAAAAGATGAAATTTTAGAAAATAAGTAAATTTTTTGAAAATATTTTATCAATCATGTAAAACTATTGAGAATGTTTCAGTTATACTTTCATTTGATCAATGTAATTATTGCATGCGCTTAAATTAAGCGGTTGATTTGCCGTAGTTAAGCAAATGATGCTGGTGGTTTATATTTTAAAAGGATGATTTTATGGCGATAAATGGGCGAAAAACGCTGTTTAAGCTTCAAAAACGCAATAAATAAACTTTTTTTAAAAAGGATTTGCACAATAAAAATAGGTTCGTATATTTGCAGTCCCAAACGGAGTGGTAGTTCAGCTGGTTAGAATACATGCCTGTCACGCATGGGGTCGCGGGTTCGAGTCCCGTCCATTCCGCTAAAAAGTTAAAGCCCTGTAAATCAAGAATTTACGGGGCTTTTTTCTTGTCCTCAAAAGACTTGAACCCTTTCCCTTTAAAATTGTAAAACCCCCTAATTAGCGAAATTAAGCGGTTTTTGAATTTCGGCTCTGTTGAAATCATCGAAAATGCATTATATTCTATTGCGTCTTTTGTAGCGTCTTTTTTCTCAAAAAAAGACGCTTTTTAATTTGTAACAGATTGAAAATGAACGTTTTGTGATTATTTGACAATTTGCTATAAATGCATTCCTTTGGCATTGATAATCAGACGGTTACAATGCAACCTGTTTGGATATTGCCTCAGCTTTTAGTCATATTATTTTGATTTGAGGTGAGCGCTTTTAAGCTTTAGCGACATTTAAAAATTTATAATGTTAGAAAAAAGCTTCGGTTTGTTTTATTATTTAAAGCAAGCAAAAAATCAAAAAGAACAAAGAAGGTATGTATACCTGCGCATTACGGTAGACGGCGAGCGCCGGGAAATATCCATCAAAAGGCAATGGATTTCTGATCTATGGAACACAAAAACAGGACGAGCAAGGGAAATCAACGAAGAGGCAAACGAATTGAACTGGTATCTGGATACCATTTCCAACAAGGTTCATCAGATAAAAAGAAATCTGATCGATGACGGTAAGCTGCTAACTGCGGAAAACATTAAAAACATTCTTACAGGCAGAGGAGAAAAGAAGTATTTCATTCTGGAAGCGTTCCAGGAACATAACAGACAGATGAAAGCTTTGATAGGCAAAGAGTTTGCCCCGGCTACTTTAACCCGCTACAAGACAGCATGCGCACATTTAAGCAACTATATCAAATGGAAGTATCAGAAGAATGATTTTGAGATTAAAGATTTAAATTATGAGTTTATCTCACAGTTTGTATTCTGGCTTAAAAGTGAAAGAAAATGCGGTCATAACGCCTCTATAAAGTATTTAGGTAATTTCAAGAAAATTGTGCTGGAATGCATGAAAAGGGGTTTACTGACCACCGACCCATTCCTGGGCTTCAAGAGTAAGCGAAATGAAGTGATCCCTGTTGCTTTAACCAAGGAAGAGCTAATAAAAATCACGAATAAGAAATTTGATATCGAAAGGCTTGATCATGTTCGCGATATATTCCTATTCAGTTGTTATACAGGCTTAGCTTATATTGATGCATACAAGTTACGTAGCACCGACATAGTGATCGGCATAGATGGCGGCATGTGGATTACTACAACGAGGCAAAAGACCAACTCAAGTACAAGGCTTCCTTTACTTCCCAATGCAATAGCGATTCTTGCCAAATACCAGGACCATCCTAAATGTGCAAGCAAAGGTACTGTGCTCCCGGTATTGACGAATCAAAAAACGAATTCGTACTTGAAGGAGATCGCTGACCTATGCGGCATAGGAAAGAAACTAACCTTTCACATTGCCAGGCATACGTTTGCTACTACAGTAACACTCACGAATGGCGTACCTATAGAAACGGTGTCAAAAATGTTAGGGCATAAGTCACTTAAACAAACACAGCATTATGCGAAAATCGTTGATCTGAAAATAAGTGAAGATATGAACACGCTACGCAAAAAATTAGAAATGCAGATGTAGTGAAACTTGGTGTTCGTGTTGTGCGAACACCTCATACTTACCTGTCGTCTTAGGATTAATTTTAAGAATCTCTAATCGGGTATTGCGACAGCGTCAATTTGTAATGACCAAGTTCATGACCGATTGTGAAACCTAAAATGCTATTAAAATCCTTTATTGTAACGGCTCATTATCGGATACTATCGGCTCATATCGGATCATTTTGTTTTAATTATTTTGTACCTTCCAATCAATATCATTTATAGTTTTTTTAAATTCTAAATTCGTAGCTTCTAAAATATCTTCTACTTATCCAGATCCATTGTAAAACTGGAGCATCGCGATTTTATTCTATCCCTCAAAGGGAAGATTGTGGAATGTGTTGAGATTTCTTAGTCGTTATCAATAGGCTATTATGCCTTTTTTTGACCGATACCATCGATGCATTTTCCTATCGCGATAATAGCGTCTTTGTCCAAATGATCTTCATTGCGCTGTACCCATTCCTCACCACATTTGTAAAGCATCACTTCCCGGCCATCTACAAATTGAACGCGCCATACTTTCCAGGTTTTAAATGTTGCGGCAGTAATTTGCAACATTACCATAACGCCATCGGTTAACAGGATTTCACAACTCATTCGTTACAATTTAATAATGCGACAAAACAATTAGTGGTAAGCTTATACTAAATAAATGTAGGGTATTAAAATCGATTAATCTCAAATGAGCTAAAATCAGGAATTGATCAGCTCAACATTTATTTTGGTTTTTCGCCTTCCATCAATTAGCTAATTTCCTGATATTTGCTTTGATAAAATACTTCATCGAAACATGCTCTGCCAATTTGCGCCGGAACGCCTGACCCCTTTATCTCATATTACCTGATCAATTTCAGCAGAATACCCACTTAAGGGCCTGGGCCAGTAAGTTTGATGTAACCAAGGTTAAATTGAAAGCGGCCGTTAATGCGGTGGGCAACTCCCCAAAGCATGTGGAATCCTATCTAAAAAGAATAGCAGGAAGTAACCTGCAACGCTTATCCCGTTTTAATTCAAACTTATAATTCATAAAATACGGTAATATGGCAAATGTAGCTTGACCCGGCGAATGAAATGAAGCGTGGTCAACAAATGCTGTTCCTATCCCCGTTTTTTATTCTGCCCGTTGCATAAACTCTTGCAGAAAGTAAAAGTGCCTATGTATTAATTGCACTATGGATAGCAGCGGCATCCTGCGAAGCAGATACAGCGAATAGCCGGGCCCGAAGGGGGTGCCATAATTGGAGCGGAAATTGAAGTTGACGGGTAGGATGACAACAGTATTTAATTTGGATTTAAAATTTAACGCATTATTCACCCGCGTTTAATGCTTCGAATCCAGAGACGACATCAAATAATTCTTCATCGATGGAACTTTGCCGCAGCCGCTGGAACTTATGGCCAAGGCTGTCCAGTAAGTTCCCGATATTTTTATCCGCCCGCTGCATAGCTTCCAGCCTGCTGGCGTTTTCACTGGCGAGGGACTCGGCGCAGGCTTTAAATAAAGAGACAAAAAGATATTCATTAATGAGGGCCAGTAAAGCCGGCCCGGGATCTCCGATGAGTTCAGGCAGTTTACTTGTCGGCCATTTAACCTGATCAAAATCGTGCCTCCATCGTTCGTCAAGCGGCAATAAACGCTGCACTGCCGGTTCGTAGCCCGCTAATGGTTTGGGCTGGTTATGAAAGATATAAAATTGCGTTTCAGGCTGTCTTTCGGTCAGGTCCCCGATCGCTGCTAAAATCTGGCCGATCAGCGGCGTAACGGCGTCGATGGCGTTGGGTACCGCAAAGGTTTTTGCGGCCATTAAGCCTGCGTCTGCGAGTAATAACTGAACACGCTCGCCGATTACCCAAAGCGTTTTGTTTCCAGGCAAAGCATCTAAAGATCGCTTTACAAAGTCGGCCATGACATTATTGAAACGGCCTACCAGTCCCTGATCCGACCCGAATACGATAGCACAAACCGATTTGCCGTTGCTTCTTCCCGGAACTTTATTATCGGTTACCCCATTTATTTTTTCATGGATCAGCCAGGCTACTATACCCAGCGACACGGTGTGATAATAATCACCCAGCGAACTTACGGCGGCTTCATATTGCGTGATATTAGAGGCGGCCATGGCCTTCATTGCCCTCACTACTGACTTGATGTCCTTTGCCCCGGATAATTTTTTACGCAGATCCTCTAAAGTATCCATTAGCTGGTAGTTTGGGGTGGTTCGGTTTTCTTTTTAAAAGGAGCGATCAATTCACCGGCTGTCTTCAAAACGGCCGCTTTGTCCTGATCAGTTATTGGCTTGTCTGACAATAAGCTTTTAAGCAATTCCGCAGGGAACGCATTCATCTGGCTTATTAGCGCTTGCTCTGCATCCGGTATTTTTTCAATGGCGACATCATCCAGGAGCCCGCTGGTCAGGCTTAACAAAACAATGATCTCTTCCGAAACCGACAAGGGGCATAACTCATTTTGTTTCAGGCATTCGCGGATACGATTACCATGGTTGATGGTTTTTTGTGTGTTCTCGTCGAGCCGGGTACCAAAACGTGCAAAAGACTCCAGCTCCTCAAATTGAGAATATTGCAATTTCAGATCGGAAATAGTACGGAAAGCCGGCAACTGCGCGTTCCCGCCGACACGTGAGACGGATTTGCCTACGTCTACCGCAGGTAAAATACCAGATTCAAATAGTGTCGGGGACAAATAGATCTGTCCGTCGGTGATTGATATCAGGTTGGTAGGAATGTATGCCGAAATATCCTGTGCTTCCGTTTCAATAATAGGCAGCGCGGTAAGCGATCCGCCTTTCAGTGCTTTACCCAAGTGGGTAGATCTTTCCAGAAGCCTGGAATGAATATAAAAAATATCACCCGGGAATGCCTCGCGCCCGGGCGGCCTTTTTAACAACAACGACAGTTCCCGATAAGAACGGGCGTGTTCGGTAAGGTCATCGTAGATGATCAGCACATCTTTGCCTTGTTCCATAAAGTGTTCAGCAATGCTGGTAGCTGCGTAGGGAGCGATATATTTCAAACCGGCCGAATTGTTTCCTTCAGCTACCACGACAACCGTATATTCCATGGCGCCTTTGGCTTCGAGGTTAGCCACTACTTTTGCTACGGCTGATGCCCGCTGACCGATGGCGCAATAGATACAAAGCACCTTTTTATCATGCTGGTTCAGTATGGTGTCTATTGCTATGGCGGTCTTGCCGGTCTGTCGGTCGCCGAGGATCAGCTCACGCTGACCGCGTCCTATGGGAATAAGCGCGTCTACTACCTTCAGGCCGGTTTGTAAAGGCGTATTTACCGGCGAGCGGTCCATAATGGCGTGGGCGGGCCGTTCTATGGGTAGGCGTTCAGTATACGCGATAGTACCTTTGCCGTCGATCGGTTCTCCCAGGGGGTTGATCACCCGGCCTATCAAGGCATCTCCCACGGGTACATCCATGACGCGCCCGGTCCGCTCTACTTCATCTCCTGCATTGAGTAAGGTGTCCTCTCCTAAAAGAATAACACCTATCTCATCTTTATCGATATTATAGGCAATACCAAACAGGTTTCCGGGAAACTTCAATAATTCTTCAAAACCGGCCCCGGGTAGCCCGGATACCTTGACGATACCGGTCGCCACTCCGGTGACATAGCCAACCTCACGCGGGACAAATGGAAAGTCAAAGTCTTTGACACCTTCTTCCAGCCGGCCAAAAGTGTTTTTTAGGAGATCATTTAATAGCATGATGTTTTTTTCCTGTTACTGGTATTTGTTTTCCTGCTTCGCCGATGCTTTTTTCAAAGGAATTGACATAGGCGGTAATACTCCAGCCCAGGGTGTAACCTTTTGTCGTTAACTCAATGCCGCCAATCAGCCCGGGAGCGGTTTTAAATTCAAATGATGGTTGAGCCCCGAGTATTTTGGTGACCGCGCTTTTAATTTCGGCTTGTTGCTTTTCCGGCAGATCAAATGCGGACTGCACCAGTATTGGGCCGGAAGCTGAATGAAGCGCTTTAATAAAAGTAGCTTTCTCTGCCTCTTTTATACCATTGATACGCTTGATAAACGTGTGGACGGATTGAGCCTCAAAATCAACGTCAGCCAGATCGGCAAGCACTTTTTTAGTGATCGCAAAAACCTCCTTTTCGGTTTCTTTTTCCCTTTGATGGTTCACATCTGCCTGCTGATCTTTAGCTGCCTTTTCCAGCTTATCCTGTAATGCTCTGGCATTATTCTTCGCCTCCGCTAACAGTTTTTGGCTTTGCACGCCGACCTCTGCAATGGCTTTATCCATCAAGGCGTTCTTTTGCTGATCAAAAACCCGGTTTTTTTTGTTGAATTCATCCTGCTCCGCTTTTGCTTCACTTTTTGTGGCTTTCGCGTCCGCAAGCTGCCCCGCTATTTTTTTTTCACGAGCGTCGATCATGTCCAGGATGGGCTTATAGAGATAACGCTTCATCAACCATACCAACACCAAAAAGTTCAGTATTTGCGCGATGACGGTGAACCAGTTAATTTGCATAGGGTGATTATTTAGCGATGACGTGATTCCAGAACGGGTTGGCGAATATGAGGATCATGGAAACCACGAAACAGTAGATCGCAGTGGATTCGATCATCGCTAGACCAACGAATAAGGTTCTGGTGATGGTAGGTGCGGCATCCGGCTGCTGTGCGATGGAACTTAATGCGGTCGCTACCGATTTCCCTTCGCTTAAAGCGGGAAACATGCAGCCTATTCCTGTTGTTAAACCGGCGGTAATGATTGATGCGATCGCTATTGCGGTATCTTTATCCATGTTGATATTCTCCTTTTAGTTAGTTGTTTGATTTTGCTGTTTAATTTTTTTATCCTTTTTAACGCTCTCCTGCACCGCTGCGGCAATGTAGACTGTTGCCAGTATGCTGAATATATAGGCCTGTACCATACCGGTGAGCAAGCCGAGTGCTTTCATTACTATCGGAATAAACAAGGGGGTAATGCTCAGTAAAATGCCTATGATCATCACACCGCTCATGATATTACCGAACAGCCTGACGGCCAGTGCAAGTGTTCGCGATAACTCACTGATGATGTTGAAAGGCAGCATGATGAAAGTGGGCTGGATATAAGTCTTCAGGTAGCCGCCGATACCGCTTTTTTGTATGCCGAAATAAGGCACGGACAGGAAAACACAAAGTGCCAGTGCCGTAGTGGTTGACAGGGAGCCGGTCGGTGGTACGTACCAGGGTAAAATGATCCAGAAATTGCACATCACCACAAACAAAAACAAGGTACCGATAAAACCGATATACAATTCGGGTTTGGCCAGACCCACCTCATTGATCTGCTCATTAATTCCGGTCACGATCATTTCCAGCATGCACTGCCAGCGGGATATTTTATTATTCGATCTCAGGTTACGGGTGATCAGTTTCGCCCCGATCACCATAAATAACATAATTCCCCAGGTCGTGACCAGCGTGAGGTTAATGGTCACAAAGCCGTGGCTCCAAAAAACAGTCTGATCAGGGGTCATATTCATGATGGATCAGCTTTACTTAACCGTAATTGTTTGTGATCATAATGCCTGGTGAGCCACATGACCGCAAAGCGGGCGGCAATAAATCCAAGTACCGCGATGAGCAGTCTTTGCCAGCTGCCACCGGCAATAAAATATAATCCGGTTAAGACGATCCCCATGCGCAGCAGCGAACTGGCCAGTACCCAGAAGGCAGCATAAGCTGAGCTAACCGCCATCTTAACCGTTAACCAAAGCCCGCCAAAAAACAGGAAGCCCAGGGTGATCCCTGTAATTGATGATAATAGGATATTGTCAGTGGTGATCATATTTTCTTTTATTATTCGTTATTTATCCAGTTCCAGGCGATAATGCAGCCTATTAAAAGTCCTGATAATAAGCAGGTCAATGTCCAGGAAAAGGATTGCGGATAGCTTTTATCCAGCCAAATACCTAACGCAGTACCCAACAATACGGGCACTGCAACGGACCAGCCCACCATTCCGAACATTCCAAAACCCGACCAGGCACTTTCCTTTTTTTCCCGGAGGTATTTCAACTTCCGGTTCTCTTTTTCAGCAACCTGCCGGCCGAAATTATTTTCATTTTTTTTATAGGTGGAAGACATGTTACTGATGAAATTTTTTCAGCCGGTTCATCAGTCCGCTTTCCAGTTTGGACGCGAGATAACTGACGTTCTTTTCGCTTTCACCTATTTTCAAAAACTCATTTTTTACAGCGTCCCCTAATTTCCCAAGATCAGCCCCGCCAATGGCATTCCTTACCGATATCAGTACCTGGGACCCGGTTTTTATCAGAATCCCTTCATCGACCGCGAGGTAATGGACACTATCCGTTTCGTAGGAAAATATTCCCGGGACCAGAATAGCCACGCAGTCGAGCCTTTGTGGTAAAAAACCATAAGAACCTGCATTGGTATCAGCAGTTACCGACCTTACATTTTTCACTTCAGCGAAAATCTTAAAGGGCAGCAAAATTTTTAAATCCATGAGTACGCTTTCCATATCATACCGGTAGTTTATCCGCTTCCGGCTTCACGCTTGTTACCGGGGTAGGACTATCTTTTTTATTGACGTTATCCGTTTTTTTGTGCACCTCATCTATGGTGCCGATCATGTAAAAGGCACTTTCCGGCACGTCCTTGAATTCATCGGCCAGGATACGCTCGCAGCCATCCAGTGCATCCTTCAGGCTAACCTCCGTGCCTTTAAGCCCGCTGAATTGCTCGGTAGCGAAAAAAGGCTGGGTTAAAAACCGTTCCAGGCGGCGGGCCCGGTTTACCACATTGCTGTCTTCGGCAGACAGCTGCTCCATACCCAGCATGGATATAATATCCTTCAATTCTTCGTATTTGGAAAGCGTTTGCCTGATCTGCTGGGCCAGCTTATAGTGCCGGTCGCCGATGATGCCTGGTGTCGCCATTTTGGAATTAGATTGCAGCAAGTCGATGGATGGGTAAAGCCCTTCGCTGGCGCGTTCCCGTGACAGCACGATCGACGCCGAGAGGTGCGAGAATACGTGAACAGCCGCCGGGTCAGTCAGATCATCAGCAGGTACGTAAACCGCTTGTATAGAGGTGATCGCTCCAGCCGCTGTGTTGGCGATACGTTCTTCCAGTTCAGACAGTTCGGTACCCATGGTCGGCTGATAACCCAGGCGCGAGGGCATTTGTCCCATCAGTCCCGACACCTCCATTCCAGCCTGTATAAACCTGAAAATATTATCGATCAGCAACAGGACGTCCCGGTGCTCATCATCACGAAAATATTCAGCCATGGTTAGCGCCGCATGGCCGACCCTGAAACGGGCGCCCGGCGGTTCGTTCATTTGTCCGAAGAGCATCACCATATTCTTCAGCAAACCCGCTTCTTTCATGTCGGTGTACAGCTCATTGCCCTCCCGGCAGCGTTCGCCTATACCACAAAACATGCTTACGCCGTTATTATGCCCCACCATATTATGGATCATTTCGGTCAGTAAAACAGTTTTTCCCACACCTGCGCCACCGAATAACCCGGCTTTGCCGCCGCGCTCCAGCGGCACCAATACGTCGATGGCCTTGATGCCCGTTTCAAAAACTTCAGATTGGGTAGACCGCTTGTCCAATGCCGGAGGCGGCTGGTGGATATTGCGCTCTTCACCTTCAGACAGTGGGTGTCCATGGTCAATGGTATTGCCGAAAACATCGAACATCCGGCCCATAATATGTTTCCCGACAGGTACTTGTAATTGCTTTCCGTTGCTTTCTGTTTTCATCCCGCGCGCCAGGCCCTGTGTCGGGTTTAAGGCAATTCCTCTTACGCGGTGATCGTCCAGCTGTGCTAACACTTCGATAGCTATTTCCTTATCGTTTCCAGAATGCAATAAAGTATATATCGATGGAAGGCCATTTTCAAACCATACATCTACTACGCTGCCACGGACCGATTCTATAGTGCCATAATTTAATGTTTCCTTATCCTGATCTGCTATCCCATCCATTATCATATGCTTTATGGTAATCTGTTTGTTAAATTCAGAACAACCGGTCCTTCATGTTTTCGGGGCTTGCCGGGTAGACCAGGTTGCTGCCGTTTAAAAGTGATCTTTCATCTTTATGATGATATTCGGAACGGTTCAGCAAATGCGTGATGAGGTTAATGTGTGCCTCGTCCTTGTCATCGGCATCAACAATAAACCAGGGTGCATGGTTAAAATTGGTTTTTAGCAGCATTTCATCCCTGGCTGCGGAATAATCTTTCCAGTATTTTGAAGCCTCTTTGTCTATCGGGCTTATTTTCCATTGTTTTAACGGGTCTTTTTCCCGGTCTTCCAGCCTGTTTTCCTGTTCCTTTTTACTGATATCGAGGTAATATTTAAAGATTATAAAGCCGGCATCTACCAGCATTTGTTCAAATAGCGCCACCTCTGTAAAAAAGGATTTGTATTCTTTATGGGTGCAAAAACCCATGACCTTTTCAACGCCCGCTCGGTTATACCAGCTTCGGTTAAAAATCACGAATTCACCCGATACCGGCAAATGAGCCGTATAGCGCTGGAAATACCATTCCCTTTCCTGCAGGTCCGAAGGCTTGCCTAAGGCAACAACCCTCGTTTCGCGGGGGCTGAGATGTTTGGTAATGATCTTTATCGTTCCGTCTTTACCCGCTGCGTCCCTGCCTTCCAGTATCACCAGCAACTTAAGGCCGGAAGCGATCACCTCCTTTTGCAGTTTTACCAGCTCTACATAGAGTTCATGTAAAATTTCTTTCTCTTTCATGATTTGGCCGGTTGCAAACGGTTGAGGCCGTCTTCATCAAATAGTTTGCATTTTTTAACAGCGGCCATGGTCGTATCTAAATACACCCTGTTATCGCTCCATTCTATTTTTTTGATGAGACCGACCGGCACCATTACCTTTTTGCCGCCGAACCAGTTGTGGGTGTCCACGACGATAAATTTGATCTGCCAGTTTGTATCATCCATAATGAAATCATTGACATGGCCGATCTCTCCGTCTGTAGCGTGAATGTGATAGCCTGTTATGATCGCCGTACTGCGCAAATGGTTGTCATCATCCTCCCGTTTATCGTTTTTGTCGGCCTCGATCAGCACTTTTCGATCGATTACCGGGAAAGGCATGCTGGGGCCCATCGAGCCGCCGCCATAAAAACCGCTGCCCCAATAACTTTCCCATTGGTAATGACCATATAATTCTATCTCCCTTTGCCGGGCGACAGGTTTGTCTGTATCGATATCCGGGCTACTGCTGATTTGCTTTTTCGTAAGATCAACGGGAAACAATCCGTTGCGCCATTTTTCATTCAGCAATGCGACGGGCGATATCAACACCTCACGCCCCGATAGCCAGCCGCCGGTTTTTACAATGAGGTAACGGATGTGCCAGGTTTTGTCATCGAAGTAAAAATCTGTTACATCGCCAATCAAACCGTCAGTGGCCTCCATGGTATAAAGTAATAAATTATTGATGTTGTGCTCCATGTTATATATCTGTTAATCTTTATTGCTGCTATGCCGTTACCGTTTATCCGGCTTCCTGCACGGTTTCGTTTTCCTTAGCAATTTTATCCTGGCCAATACCCATCGTTAAAGCGGTTAAACCGGCCATACTTCCCAAACCCATCGTTTCCACGGCAGAGCTTGGCACAATTACTATCGTAGAATTTTGTTTCAAACCCTCATACAGCATATTCATCGCCCTTAAATGCAGGGCCACCGGGTTATTGGCATAGGTTTTTGCCGCTTCCCCAAATTTTTCTGCTACCTGCCTTTCAGAATCACCGAGGATCACACGTGCCTGACGTTCGCGCTCGGCCTGTGCCTGCATGGACATGGCGTTCTCCAATGAGGCGGGGATCAACACGTCCTTCACCTCCACTGAATTGACCGTAATACCCCAGGGTTCTGTTCTTTCATCGATGATCTTTTGCAGAACACCGCTGATCTTATCCCTGCCTTCCAGCATATCCGACAACATGGTCTTGCCGATCACATCACGCAATGCGGTCTGGGATGCCCAGCTGATGGCACTGATGTAATCAGCCACTTCCAGTGCCGCTTTCTGAGGGTCGAGCACTTTCCAGAACAATACCGCATCCACGTCCACCGGGACAGTGTCTTTGGTCAATGTCTTTTCAGCTTTAAAAGAGGTGGTGATCACGCGGGTATCGATCCAGTATGGTATCGTATCCAGGATAGGGATAATAAAAAATAAGCCGGGTCCCCGGAGTGCCTGGAATTTACCCAGGCGCAATACCACAGCCTTATCCCAGGGATTGGCGATGTTAACGGATGAAGACACAAATGCTGCCACAATAAATGCAACAGCAGAAATGATAATGCTTCCGGCGGAGGTAGTAACGCCGTGCATGGCGTAGGAAACAGCGAGTCCGGCACCGAAAATGATCACAAACAGGACAGCAGATAAAAAGCTTTTATTTTGCATGAGTATTACCCTGCTTGTTAATGATAATCACCTGACAGGTGTAACGAAGGTACTTGCTCTCTCAACCGGAATTGTTATACAACTTTGGGTATTAGTTGTATGATTCACACATTTTTACTAAAATCAATTTGAATACAGCCGCTTGAAAATGTGTGAATCATGCAACCTATTTCCAAGATTATGTAAGACGGGTACCAAAATTCATATCCATCTTTATAAAATGCTCAGGCACACCTAAAATCGCTCCCTTTCCATGCTTTATATAGTTTGGGATAGCGTTTAGATTTTGAACTCCGGTTGAACGGAAATAAATGGAATAGTTAGACATCTATCCTGTTTTTATCTGCGACGGCCTCACCGATACATCAAAGGCATTATTTTTAATAATTATCAAACAAAAATGAACATATTCGAAAATCTTTCAAACGCAGAGCAACAGGAATTTTTAAAGTTTCCGGTATATATATCTTTACTCGCTGCCAACCAGGACGGGGATACGGATGCGAAGGAAAAGAAAACCGCAATAGCGTTCGACCACATGAAGACCTATACCTGCAAGCCGGCGCTGTCCGGCTTTTATGATAAGGCAGATAAGGCATTTGCCAAAAACTTCACCGAAACAGACAACGAGCTGCCAAAAGGAAAAGAGGAGCGGGATACAGCTATAAAGGCGAAGCTTGCCAAGCTCGAAACGTTCTTACTAAAATTCGATAAAAGCTATGCGCAAACCATGCACGAAAGCATGCAGTCATTTAAAGAGCATGTTTCAGCAGCCCATTGGAATGTGCTGGAGGGCTTTATATTTCCTGTCCCCATTAAAGGTCTTACCTACTAGGTGGGCTAAATTTTACACAGCAGGCATTATGATTGGTGAACCACAGCTTTATCAAAGGCCTAACTATTTATTTAACAGCCTGCCGGTTGACACTATCTTTCAGTCGCTTCTTTTCCTGTGTTTTGAAATAGCCCCGCACCAGGAAATTGTGTTTTAGCGCCGTTACGATCTGGTTAAATCCATCGGTCCCTTTTTGGACATTCTCCATGCTGGTATTTAATCTTTGGCTTATTGAGGAGTCGCGTAAAAGTGCGTGCAATGGCCCTTTACCATAGGCGAGATCGTGATTTAGCTGCAAAGTCATTTTATTGGCATTATCGCTTGCGGACCTTAACTTAACCATCGCAGTTTTTAAATTACCCGCAAAACCGGTATCCGTTAATAACACCCCGGCGGCACCCTTGCCCCGTTTGATCTGTCCGACGATGTCATTGAATCCCCCGGTCATTTCACTGGCATTGTCACTGGCGTTATTGATGCTTTTCAAGGAAGCTCTTATGCTGATACCAATGGTTTTGTCATTCAAAACTTTGAATATTTCGCTGGTGTCCAATCGCAGCACAGTCGTTTTTAAAGCCTCTGATATGGTGGCAATGTTATTATTTGTTTTAGACAAGGTCTGCAGCATGGCATCCATACTGGTCAGTTTCTGCGCAGGTAATAAGTCTCCATCTTTAGCCAAAGGGCTGTTGATTTTTTCCGGCTGTATATTGATTACTTTATTACCCATTAAACCATCCGTGCCGATAGCCGCTTCTGCATTGTTATGTATGTAAGCACTCACTTTGCTGTTAATGACCATGGTCACCTCGATAGTGGTATCATTAATAATTTCAATGCTCTTTACTGTGCCTGCCTGTATGCCCGAAAAAAGCACATTATTACCTTCCATTAATCCGCTTAAATTGGAAAAACGGGCCTTAAGCTTAAAGCTGCTGCCAAACATGCTGGTGTTACTGCCGATCATATAAAAAGCAACCATCACGACTAGTAAGCCGGTGAGGACAAAGACCCCCAATTTTATATTATTTTCACCCTGTTTCGCCATGATCTATTGCTCAAAAAATTGTTTTATTTTTTCATCGCCGGATTGTTCCAGCTCTTCGTATGTCCCGTCCGCATAGCAGACCCCATCCAGTAAGAGTATCACCCTGTCGGCGATATTTTTAACACAATTCATATCATGTGAAATGACGATGGAAGAAGTATGGTATTTTTTCTGTAAGGTCAGGATGAGGCGGTCGATCTCCCTTGAAGTAACCGGGTCAAGGCCGGTAGTGGGTTCGTCGTATAAGATCACTTCCGGTTTCAGGATCAGTGTCCTGGCCAGTGCAATTCTTTTAAGCATGCCGCCGGATAATTCAGAAGGCATCATGTCGCCCGTATTTTTCAGCCCAACATTTTCAAGCGCCTCCGAAACCATTTGATCGACCTGCTTTTGGGAAAGATCTATCCAGTGCCTGCGCAAAGGAAATTCAAGGTTCTCCCGGACAGTCATGGAATCATAAAGGGCATTGGCCTGGAACAGGAAACCTATTTTAGTTCTTACTTTGTCCAGCTCGTCAGGATTCATGCCCGGTACATTCTCTCCAAACACGAGTATTTTCCCGCTATCGGGTTTTAATAAGCCAATGATACACTTGATCAGTACCGATTTCCCGGCACCTGATTTTCCCAATACCACAACGTTTTCTTCGCCATGTACGGTCAGGTTAAAATCTTTCAATACAACGTTTTTTCCGAATCGCTTAAACAAATGCTCAATGACGATTACCGGAGCCCCTTTGGCGATGTTATCTTCCGGTTTAATTTTGGTATTTATTGCGGTTGTCATCACCTTAGTTTAATCCTAATAAATTGGTGAACTGAACAGCCAGCAGGTCTATGATGAATATCAATACCGATGAAAGGACAACCGCTGAATTTGCAGAAACGCCGACTCCCTGTGTTCCTTTACTGGAGTTGAATCCTTTATAACAGCCGATGATGCCTACCGCGAAACCAAAGAAAAAGGTTTTGGTGATAGCGGGTAAAATGTCGCTGAAGCTGAGGCTTTGAAATACCTGTGCAAAAAACAAATGAATGGTAGTTACCGAACTAATGTTGACGCCGATATAAGCGCCGAATAAGGAAATCGCATCGCCTAATATGGTCAGCAGCGGAAGCATAAGGGTAGTTGCCAGAACGCGGGTAGCCACGAGGTATTTGTAGGGATTTGTCCCGCTCACTTCCATGGCATCTATCTGCTCGGTCACTTTCATAGAGCCGAGTTCAGCGCCAATGCTGCTACCGATCTTCCCGGCAAAAATCAGGGCGGTGATCACCGGCCCGATCTCCCGGACAATGGCGACACCTACCATCACCGGCAGTTCCGACTGCACGCCATAACTCACCAGCGAGGGCCTTAACTGCATCGTCAAAACCAAACCCATGATAAAGCCGGTGAGGCCGATCAGCGGGAACGATTTGTAGCCGATGGTATAGCACTGGGCAAACAGTTCCTTAACTTCAAATCTGGGCCGCAGCCCATGTGAAAAGAAGTGGCCGGTAAATTTCGCCATGTTACCCGTTTCGTCGAAAAAATCGCTGGTATCTTGTATTAAAGGCATCTTTCTTTGTTTTGATCTGCTATAAGATTTACATCACAACCCATTCAACCGGGGCTTCGGCAGTTCGCCCTGAAGCGGTAATTTTTTCCATTTCTTCATAGATCTGAACGCGGAGAGACTCTCTCGCTTCTACCCATATTTGTTCGAGCTGTCGTAAAATTGCTGTTTCATTTTCGTCTATTTCCATCTTGGGTACCGATTGATATAAGCTGTCCAGGGCGATATTCAAATCCTGAAATTTGCCTAACAGCCTGGTAAACTCATCAATGGATTCAAAGCTGCATAACAGCTTGTACGGTGACAAGTCGGCGATTTCCAGATCAATATAAGGAGATAGGTATAACAAGTTTTTAAAGTGCTTCCTGGCTTCATGAAAGGCTTTGTCAGCAGGAAACACCGGGGTAAATAATGCTTCCAGGATGTCGCCTTCCGAACGTACGAATTGCAGGATCGCCTCCCGGCTCAACTGTTTCGGAAGTAAGCCTGATAATTTTTCTTCTTCTTTTTTGAATGACTTTGTACCTTTTATATGTTTTACGGCATTCTCCATATGTTGAAGGATCTGATCACTTATCAATCTTAAATAGACCTCCGGGGATCCGATATTCTTTTCTCTGATACGCTCCTGAATGTGGTTTTGCTGCATCTGAAGTGTTCGGATAGTACCGAGCAGCCGGCTAAGCCTGATCATTTTTTGCGGCATTTTGATCGGATGCCCGTGCGCTTTTGCGCTATCCAACAATTGTAGAATGGCCGACAATTTTTTAACCTTCACCCGGAAAACCCGGATATCGTCTTCCTGGCAATGCAGCATGGCCTGGCCAAAGGCCTGATTTAATTTCTCAAACCTTTTCTCAATGATTTCCTCTATTTTCAGATGTTTCATAATTTATCTTGTTGATGTAATTGATAAGTTAAAGCCCTGTTTATCAGAGGAGTCTTTTTAAATGAAGGAGCAGTCCTTCGCCTTCCCAATCCCCGTCATACTTTTCACCGTTAATATAAAAGTTAGGCGTTCCGGTGACGCCGCTACTTTCTCCGCCACCAAAGTCGGCCTGTATTTTTGAAGCCAGCGCTTCACTGCGGATATCTCTTTCGAACCGCTGCATATCCAAACCGATCTGCTCTGCGTAACCTAAAATATCATTGCTTCCCAGGTAAAGCTGGTTATTGTACAACAGATCATACATTTCCCAGAATTTATGCTGCAATCCGGCAGCCTCGGCAGCCATCGCAGCACCAAAAGCGTCCGGGTGTTCCGCTAACGGAAAATTCCTGAATATAAATTTCACCTGGTTACCCAACTGTTGCTGAACACCCTTTAAAACAAGGTAAGCCTCACCACAAGAAGGACATTGGTAATCACCGTATTCTACCAATTCCAAAGGTGCTGTTTCTGGACCCCGGGTATGATCTTTATTCGTTACCGGATTTTTCAGTTGTTCACTCATGCTTGTTATTTAATTGGCTGCTGGATCTTCATTGAAAACGAAATGATCTACCTGTCTTCAAAACGGCCTGTTTTTTTGCTGACGACGATCTTATACATGATCAGTTCTACTGTCGTTCCGACGTCGCTTTCTTCATCTACAAAACCATGTTCACGGGTAACGGAATCATCGATAATATAAGGGGTAATACGGTTAACCAGCTTTTGAAGTACCTGTTGTTTTTCCTCCATGTCCGTGATCTCCTCGAACTTTCCCCAGGCGATCACACTTTCCCAGTTGGTCACATCCTTGATCTTGTCGACTTCAAAGCAGACCTGCGGATTTTTCCGCATCATATCTATTTTCATGCCCTGGGCAGAATGGCAATAGATGCTCACGCCGTCATATACATAATTTACAGGTACCACGTACATGGTTTCCGCGGAATGGCAGCCGATGCGACCGATCACCTGTTCTTTCAATAAATCTTCAATCTGGTTATCGTTGAGTTCTCTTAACATTTCGGTTTTAATTAATTTGGTAAAATTAGGAGGTGACGCCCGTTAATTAATTGGCGAGCGTTTCCAATTCGCGGAAAATACTTTCTACCGCTGTAAAAAATTCTTTTTTTACCTCCTGGTATTCGTGGGTAAGACGGATCATCAAATGACCTACCGTGGCGTTGGTAAGCGCGAGATTTTTGGCATTTTCGGCTAAATTATTCTCGGCGACCTCCGCTAACTGGTGAAGTTGTGTATTTACCTCGGTTTCCGCCTGAAGTATCTCCATTTGCAGCTTTAAGAGGTGCTCTCCGGCTTTTTGCAATTGTTCAGTATTATTGTAGTCTTTCAGGCGGCTGAAATAATAATCCTGTTTAAGACGGGACAGGAAGGCAGACTCGATTTTAAAAAATTCAAGGTCGGATTTCCAGCGTTTAGCGATCACATGATATTCTGCGGACCTGTCCGACATTTCAGTTACATTTTCCATCGTTAGAACTATAAACACCCGCAGACATCAGCGGGATATTCGATAAATTATTGATGTAAATGTCGGGATAGCACGTTGCCAAAGCTATGACTATCGTCATATGAAAAAATGACAGGCATCACTATTATGCGACGCCTGAAACGGCTTTTAGTAAATAGTATCGGAATAAATAGGCGGCAGGCAGCGAATCAGGCCAGAACCGCCGTGTTAACCTTTAACGCTTCAGTTTTTAAGTAGATAATAAATTTACTGCCTTTTCCTATTTCGCTCTCAACGATAATACTTCCATGCGCGGCATCAATTATTTTTTTGGCCAGGTAAAGTCCGATCCCCTGCCCGTCAACTTCCTTATGCAGCCTGCCATACATATCGAATATGATATTCATCTCATTTTTTGCGATCCCTTTTCCATTATCCTGTACAGACAATATGATGTGTTCATTATTCCTGGAGATATCTATATGGATCAAGGGGTCTTTGCTGTCATTAAACTTGATACCGTTGGATACCAGGTTAAAGAGGATACTCCGCAGATTCTTTTTAGAAAAAAGGATCTCTTTCACCTCTAAACGTTGCGTAATTATTGCGCCAGACGATTTGATTTTATTTTCCAGGCTCCATTCAATATTCTTGATAATTTCAGCCATATCAACCATTTCCATGTTGAGCATATCGCCTTCTAACCGGGCGATAACAGAAATATCTTTAATAAGCGTACGGAATTTTTTTACTGAAGAGTTGATAATGGCTAAAAACTTTAACATACCGGGGTCGGCAACCTTAATCAGGTTCATTACCCCGATACTGGTTTCTATATTAGCCAGTGGTGCCAGGAGGTCATGGGAAGCCGTGTATACGAAATTATCCAGATCGGCATTGATCCTGGTCAGGCTGGCATTTTTATTATCCAGGTCAAGTTGTGTGGATTTTAATTCGGTAATGTCATTAAACGTTACGATAGCCCCATTTCGTTTCTGGTCGATCTGCTGCACATACGGCATCGTCATAATCTGGTACCATTTACCGTTATTCGTTTCGATCTCCTTGGTGATCACGATGCCTTCGGCCAATACCTGCTTGATGTCCTCAATGATGGTCTCAAATTTGATATTGGTTGAAATATTGCTCAGCGGCCGCCCGATATCCGTTTCGAGCAGGTTGATCTGTTTAACTGTTCCCGGTGAGAATTTCATCAGCAACAATTCATTATTGATAAACAGCTGCCCATTGATATTACTTCTGAAATAATTATTCAGGTCATCATTGATTTCCAGCAGCTCTTTATTTTTTAACTGATAGTCAGCATTGATGGTATGCAATTCTTCGTTAACCGATTGCATTTCCTCGTTAGTGCTTTGCATCTCTTCGTTAGCAGAAATAAGTTCTTCGTTGAAAGACTGCATATTTTCATTGGATGCGTCCAGCCTTTCGTAGGCAGAATGGAGCTTGATCTTCATCTCCTTCAACTCTTCTTCCAAATTTTCTGTGTATTGGTCGTGATATATTTTTTCGTCAAAAATAATATCATCCTTGACCGGTGAGGCATCGGAAGTATCCGGATTGAAAGTAACCATCAGTAACTTTTGTTCGCCTTTGTTAACCTTAAGCGGGCATATGGATAACCTGACTTTAACGATAGTTATACCATTTTTTATTTTTATCCCGCTTACAGAGACCAGTTTTTTTGTCTGGCCAACCCTTTTGATAAGCGTATTAAATGCTATTGCAAGTGGTTTAGGTAATAGCTCCACCAAGTTTGTTGTGAAGTATTCTTGCAATAAGTATTTTTTCTTATCACCGTAGGCTTTCACAACCAAGTTATGCTCGTCGATGCAGATCGCTAAGTAGTCCTGGTCATCGGCCAGGGAAACCTGCATCGCTTCGGAAATGGAGTTCCCGTAATTCTGGGAAAGAATATCGTGGGCGATAGATGGCGTACGTTTGATATCCAGCAATTCCGGAAGGGCAAAAACGTCAAAACTCACGTCCCGCTTTGCTTTCAGGTTTTTATATATCTTCCATTTTTTGTTGACCACTTCCAGGTTCTTGATGACCGGTATCGGGTTTTCACTGGAGCCCAGGAACAAATATCCCTCCCTTTTTAATCCGAAAAGCATCATAGAAAATATCTTCTTCTGGAGGATCGGCGTCATATAGATCAGCAGGTTCCGGCAGCTGATAAACTGCATGTTGCAGTAAGGCGGGTTTTTGACCAGGTCGTGCTGCGCAAAGATGATCATGCTACGCACTTCCTGCCTAACCCGGAAATGTTCACTCTCTTTAATGAAATATTTATCAAGCCGATCTTCAGAAACGCTCTTGGTGATCTCCCCGTTATAAATCCCTTTACCGGCATGCGCCAGCGCGGCGCTATCGATATCGGTCGCAAATATTTTCACTACCGTATCCTTGTATTTGCCCGTTAACTGTTCTGCGATCAATATCCCCAGTGAATATGCTTCTTCCCCGGTCGCGCAGCCCGCCACCCACATTTTCAATTCTTCCCCGGTCGCTAAACCCGCCAGTATAGTTGGCAAAATGTGTTTCTGGATATAGGTGAAAGCCTCCTTATCCCTGAAAAATGAAGTTACACTGATCAGAAAATCCTTGGTCAGGGCTTCTACTTCCGCAGGAGTAACTTTTAAAAAATCAAGATAGCTGGCAAGCGAATTAAAATTGCCGTAGGCAGCCCGTCTTTTCGTTCTTCTCAGCAAAGTAGGCAGCTTATAATCTGAAAAATCAAGTGGAGACCTTTCTTTGATCAGGTCGATAATCGCTTTGATATGAAGCTCATCGTCCTTATCGTCGGCGATCAGTTCCCCTCCCTGTTTGACATAATCTTCTATAGCGTCAGGCATTAACGCAGGTTCCAAAACGAAATCGACGAGTCCGGTGGCAATAGCATTCGACGGCATGCTGCCAAATTCAGTGGTTTCAGGATTTCGGGCGATCACCATACCGCCGGCTTTCTTTATCGCTTTTATTCCCTCCGTACCGTCCGAACCCAGTCCTGAAAGGACAACCCCGATTACTTTTTTACCGTAATCATCGGCAAGCGATTTGAAAAAAGCGTTGATCGTCAGGTGCGGCCCTTTTACCGTTTCCTTATCGGATAAATACAATTTACCGCCTTTGATGGTCATGAATTTATCATTGGGGATCAAATAGACCTGGTTGCTCATGACCTTCATCGCGTTTTTGGCTTCGCTGACAACCAGCTTACTATGCTTGGCCAGCAGCTCCACCATACGGCTTTTGAAGTCCGGAGAAAGATGTTGAATAATAATATACGATACACCGTCCAGAGGAGTGTGATCAAAAAAAGAGTTTATTTCTTCCATGCCGCCTGCAGAGGCGCCAATTGCAATGATATACAGGGGATCGACTTTCAGCATGTCAGTAATTTAAAGAGCGTATTTAGAATTGTAGCAATTCTTTTAGAGAGGTAAAAAAGACTATCAAAGATATAACTAAAATATTGAAAATAAGTCTTATAAAGCTATACAAAAGGGGGGAAAGTTAATCCTGTAGGTAAAACCTATAACAAAGTTACAAGCGCTCATAATGCGCTTAACTTAAGGCCGTTTACAACAGGACTCTTCTCTTTTTCAGCACCTCAAAATCTTCCTGGTGTGTGAAAACCCTGCCGTCATGATCCCAGTCCAGGATAATTCGCCATTTGCCACACCGACAGTCATGGATAGGAATCTCCACCAGGTTACTGAGTTTGCTATCCACAACTATATTTTTGATAACAGGGTTCACGGTCAACAACTGCATTAAGCAGGCTTTGCCCTTAATGGGATGATTAAAGTTAAATCTGAGAAATCTCATCGTTATAAATAAAGGAAATAATTGTTCTTTACGCCTGCAAAAATCGGCTACACCAAGGCTGAAAAAAATGATATCCCGCACAAAGCACCATGATCATCATCACGAAGCCAATAAAAAAACGGACAGCGAAAAGCAGCCTTTTCGGGGGCAGAATCATCTTAAATAATGACGGGCATCATTATTTTGCCACATGGGATTGATCATTTTTACCATTGTAAATCATCAACCTCAAAAAATGAAAAAAGTACTCTTTTTAATTGATTTTACGACGGATGCGAAACATGCGGCTGAATATGGCTATCAATTGGCAAAGCAAATAAAGGCAGATATCGTGTTGGGCAATGCCATCATCGTTCCCGCCGAAATACCACAGTCCGGCATGGTTGCCTTGCCGATGGAAGAAAGCGATACCTTATTGGAGGACAGTGAAAAAGAGCTAAAACGGTTGAAAGCGCACATGGAACAAAATGATCATTCTGCAACGTTCAGGCCGGCGATAACCTTTGCCAGCGAGGCGGGTACCGTAACCAATGCTGTAGCCCACTTTGTAAAAAGCCAGGATATTGATCTGATATTGATGGGTACCCACCACCGCGGGAGATTAAGTTCTTTTCTTTTCGGAGACCATTGCAAAAATGTTATCGACAGTACGAACAAGCCCTTAATCCTGATCCCGCCAAAAGCGAAGTTCGCGCCGATCAAAAAGATCGCTTTTGCTACCGATTTTAAAAATCCAGATGATGACCTAAAATTTATCTATATCCTGATCCCGCTGGCCAAACAACTGAATGCGGAGATATTGCTAACCCATGTTTATGACGGCAAGTACCAGTCGCCGGAGTTTGAGCACTGGATCAAAAACTTTTTAGTAGAATTGTCAGGAACCGCCAACTATCCAAACATTTATTACCGGATGGTCAAAAACGCGGGGACAGAAAGGGGTCTGGACTGGTTATGCGAGCACGGGCAGGTAGATTTGCTGGCGATGGTGCACCGGCGGCATGGTTTTTTTGATGATCTGCTGCACGGCAGCGACACCAAAAAAATGGCGGGGCAGGTTAGTATTCCCTTGCTTATTTTTCAGGATTAAGGGTATGCTTTACCTGTACGGGACAGGCTGCCACCTGAATGTTTTAGATCAGTTTTTATAATGACTGTTGTCATTCTTTAACCGGCTGATATTCAGGTCATTTGCATTGCTAATCAAAAGAAAATGCAAAAGCCCATCAAAGTAATTCCGTTTTTAAAATTAGGATTAAAGGTCGGTGTCATCATGGGCATTATCTTCTTTTTCCTGCAAATCTCAGGGGCAGCAAAAGCTGCTGCGCAACATTCAACAACCAAATACACGCTTGTTGCCTGGCCGGATAGCTCCGTAATCTCGGCAATCCAAACCGCTAAAACAACTGGGGGCTTGCTTTATCCGCTTTCGGTGGAACGGCTCTATGCAAAAAACGGCAATAAGCTGGTATGGATAGCACCGGAAAGGTTACAAACGCATAACTGGGATGCGATGTTATTGCTGGATTGCGTCGTACAATACGGTCTGATTCCAACGGACTATCATCCGGCGGAACTGACCTATGACCAATTACACCTGCTGGTCGAACACCCGGAAAAGGTAACCGAAAGCCAAAAGGCGGATTATGATATCCTGTTGACTGACGCGATGATCGCCCTGATCAATAACCTGCATTTTGGAAAGCTTAATGCAAATTTTCCGCCTGAGAAATTGGATGCCGGGAACTTTAATGGCTGTCATGCGGATCTTGAACTGGCAAATGCCTTAAGTACCTTAAATCAGGAAGATTTCTTGAGTGCCATCGAAAATGTACAGCCGAAGGCAAAGGCTTACACCAACCTTCAGTATCATATGCATTTAATTACCGGCGTATATACCGGTGACAACTATGAGTTCCCTGAGTCAGATATTAAAAAAATGGCCATTAATATGGAACGCCTGCGTTGGTCAGAAAACGATAACGTCACCTATATCGCAGTAAACATCCCTTCTTTTATGCTTGAATTCCACCGGCCGGATACCATTTATCAGTTCCGGGTTTTAGCTGGAAATCCTGCTACCCCGACCGCTTCATTGGAGAGTGCGATTAACACCATCCAAATATCAAAAGGCTGGAGTGCGTCCTCCAGGCGAATCTACTTCACTTTTTATAACAGAGCGGGAATTTATCTTGGAAATACCCCTGAACAGTCGTCTTTTAAACAGGAAGACCGGGCTGTGAGTAACGGAACATTGAATGTTGAACACGCGCAAAAGCTGGCAGCGATGCTGCTGGTCAATGACGGCAACCTTAAAAGTGTTCCTTTGATCGCTAAAGCCCTGAAGAAAAATGAAGTGCGGAAATTTGTCTTAAAGCAAAAAATACCTTTTAAAGTAACCTATATTACCTGCGCCGTGGATGAAGGTGTCCTCGTGATGTATAATGATGTTTACCAGCTGGATCAAAACCTGGAAATGAAGCTATACAATGTCACCAACACCCTGGCGCTGGGCTTAAGTGCTAAAAACAAGTAAACAAGTGATCACAACAACTATTTATTCTCGCCGATATTTTAGAAGAAAAAATGAAGGTAAGCGTACGCTTACCCTTACAAGCGCATGTTAAGGCACCTGGGTACAAAAAGAACCTATGGCCATAATGTTAAACTGGCGACATTGCTTGGCATAACGGCAGGTTTTGTGAATGCAGCGGGCTTCCTGGCGTTTGCCGTGTTGACGACTAACGTAACGGGTCACGCCGCACTTTTCGCCGAACGGATCGCCATGGAGGACTGGAAGACGGCAAGGGTTGTGGCACTATGGATGTTCCTGTTTTTAGCCGGTGCTTTTATATCCAGCCTTATCGTTTCCCGGCTGGGGCGTAACCAGCGCTATTCTTATGTTATTCCGATATTGATCGAAGCCGGAATACTCTTAACCGTATCCCTAACGGGTACCCGCTACGATCATAGTTTAGTTTCAAAAGAACTCTTTGCCGGGAGCTTACTGTTTGCGATGGGTATGCAAAATTCGCTGGTCTCTATCGTTTCAGGCTCCGTGGTGCGTACCACGCACCTTACCGGAACTTTCACTGACCTGGGAATAGAGCTGGCCCAGGTCCTGCAGCAAAACACTCCAGAGAAGGCTGCCCTGCAAACGCGAATAAAACTCAGGTGTGCCATCATCTTCTTTTTCCTCTGTGGTGCATTAGCGGGCGCTTATCTGTTCCGCTGCTTTCGATTTCATGCCTTTCTCGTACCGGTCGCTATTTTGATATTCACGCTGCTTTCGGATATTTTCAGGATCAGGATGACGCACCTTTTCCACCGGTTACAATACCCAACTAAAAGTAAGAAAGGGGCCTGATCGCTCAAACCCCTTTGCTAAAAAAACCATGTTGTGAGTTGATGATTTTAGGCTTCATCAGGTTTCCAGTCTTCGCTTAACCCCTCATTAAGAGATGATACATATTTCACCTGCACGCGGGGTGAATACCAAATTAAGCAGCTCCGGTCGTAAACCCAATACTTCTTCACTAACACTGATCAGCGCCTTTGCCAATCAGCTACACGTCCGCGTGATGAAATCTACCAGGTGTTTTTCCAGCAATTCAGTATTATAAACTGCACCCCTGGCATTATCGGAGACAGTAATTTCCTCCCCGGTAACTGTAACGGTCAAAGCTGTACCTTCGATAACTTCCGGGAACAACACATTGATCACATCATAGACATGTGCGAAGTCAATGCTGAGGTTGGAATCCAGTTGATGATTGATATAGTCGGTAAAGTCCTTTTTTAACAGCAAGTAGATGTTCTCTGCGGAGAGCGCTGTTACATTTTTAATGATGGTCATATAGATTATTTAGATTATAATTCTGCGATTAGAGGAGTTATAGTTTCACTAAACATATCCAGGTTTTTAATGGTCTGATCTGCAATTCCCTGGAGTGCTTCCCTGGTCAGATATGCCTGATGGGGTGTGATCAGGACATTTTTGTTATTCATTAATTTTTCAAGTAAAGGATCTTTATGGGCATCGTGTTCATGATCTTCATAAAAGAGGCCCTTTTCAAATTCATAAACATCCAATCCGAGGTAACCCAGTTTGCCTTTTTCCAAAGCGGTAATGGCGTCAACCGTTTTGATGATGGCCCCCCTGGAGGTATTGATCAGCATTACGCCATCTTTCATTTGGTACAGCGTCGTCTTATTGATCAGGTGCCTGCTCGATACCGATAAAGGTAGATGTAACGATATGATATCGGCACCAGTCAGTAGCTCTTCCAAAGTAACCTCTTCGATCTCCGGGGCATTTTTGGGAAAAGCAGGATCAAAAGCGATCACTCTGCAGCCCATACCCTTATAGATGCTGGCAACTGCCAGCCCAGTATGGCCCAAACCGATCAAGCCTACCGTTTTCCCGGAAAAATTAAACCCGATGAGATTGTCGTTCCTGAAATCAAAATGATGACTGTCGCGGTCTGCCTCTACCAGGTGACGGCTCAACGCAAGAGCCAGCGCTACAGCATGTTCAGCTATCGCCTGGGGAGCATAATAAGGCACATTAGACCATTTAATGTCCTGCCGCGCCGCCGCGGCTTTATCGATCTGGTCCGTCCCGGTAGAACGGGTAATGATATATTTAACGCCCAACAGGGCTAATTTGTCTATAACTTTACCTGAAACATCATCATTGGTAGCGACGATCACGGCTTCTTTACCCGCTGCATAAGAGGCAGTATCCAGACTAAGGGCATTCGATATTAAAGTAATGTCGTGCCTTTTCTGATTGGCGATAGCCAGGTATTCTTTTTCGAAGGGTTTGATGCTATAAGCTACCACTTTCATTGGTGAAGTATTTATTCATCGAAATTACCGTTAACGGCCGCGGATAAGGATGAGCGGAGTCAGCTATAAAAATGATCCTGGTCAGTTTTTCGTTAAACCCAGATTTTTTAGGGTTTTACTTTTAGAAAGCTGGCATTAACGGCCACGACGATGGTGCTCAGCGCCATTAGTGCTGCACCTGCGGCAGGATTGAGCAATATTCCGTAGTTATATAGAACGCCTGCCGCCAATGGCAGCGCAATGACATTGTAGCCGGTGGCCCAGATCAGGTTCTGAACCATCTTTCTGTGTGTTGCTTTGCCAAAGCGGATCAAGCTGACAACATCGTTCGGATCACTGTTCACCAGTATAATGCCGGCTGTTTCTGCGGCTATGTCACTTCCTGAACCGACTGCGATGCCAATGTCCGCCTGTGCAAGCGCAGGCGCATCATTCACGCCATCACCCGTCATTGCGACAAACTCTCCTTTCTCTTGGAGTTCTTTGATCTTATCCAGTTTCTGACCGGGTAATACTTCGGAAATAAAGCTATCCATACCTAAGGTTTTGCTGACACTTGCCGCTACCTTTTTGTTATCTCCTGTCAGTAAAATGGATTTGATATTTTCCTTTTTCAAGGCGTCAATGGCTGCCGCTGATTCCGGCCTTATCCGGTCAGATAAGGCGACATAACCGGAAAGCTGATCGCCGATAATCACAAATACGACTGTGTCTGTGTCATTTGTCGTAAACCCGTCGGGAAGCGCTACCTTATTTGCTTTAAGGTAGCCCGGGCTGACCACTAAAATCTTCTTACCGTTTACAGTACCTTCAACGCCCTGACCGGTTATGGCTTTAAAATGTGTTACTGTGGGAGCTATGATCTTCAGTTCTTTTATCTTTTGGAGGATACCCGTGGCAATGGGGTGCTCTGAATTTTGTTCCGGGGCCGCAGCCAACGTTAGGATATCATTCTCTTTCAATGTCTTTTCAAGCGAAATTACAGCAGATACTTCGAACTTTCCAATAGTTAGCGTTCCCGTTTTATCGAAAACCACTGTTGTTATCTTTCTCGAATTTTCAAATGCGGTCCGGTTCTTTATCAGTAAACCATGTTTAGCTGATAAAGTTGTCGATTTGGCAACGACGAGCGGCACCGCCAGGCCCAACGCGTGGGGGCAGCAGATGACGATAACGGTCACCATTCTTTCCATAGCAAAAGCCAGAGATTGCCCTGTCAAATACCAATATAAAAAGGTGGATATCCCGCTAACCAGCGCAATAATGGTCAACCATTTCGCTGCCGTATCCGCCAGCAATTGTGTTTGTGATTTTGACTGCTGCGCATCGCTCACCAGCTTGACAACCTGGGACAGAAAAGAGTCCTTAGCGGCATGGGAAACCCTGACTTTAAAAGCACTATTTCCGTTTATAGAACCTGCGATCACTTTATCCCCGGTAACTTTTTTCACGGGTTTTGACTCTCCGGTTAACATACTCTCATTCAGGTAGCTTTCCCCATCCGAAATAACTCCGTCCGCTGCTACTTTTTCACCGGGTTTAATTAATATCAGGTCATTTTCTTTCAGGGTATCCGTTTTTACTTCTTTTGTATCATTTCCAAAAACAAGATGGGCGTTATCGGGCATCAAAGCAACCAGTAACTCGAGATCTTTTGATGCACCGGTTACTGATCTCATTTCGATCCAATGCCCCAACAGCATGACCAGGATCAAAGTATCCAATTCCCAAAAAAAATCCATTCCTTTCAGCCCGAATACGATAGCTGTGCTATAGCTATACGCAACAGTTATGGCAAAGCCGATCAGGAACATCATCCCAGGGGTTTTCGCTTTCACTTCGTCAACCAGCCCGGTTAGAAAGGGCCAGCCGCCATAAACAAACACGATAGAGGAAAGTGAAAACAAAATATAGGATGAGCCGGTAAATTGCCAGTGCAGACCTAAAAACTGCTGTATCATTCCTGATAATAACATAATAGGAGCCGTTAGGATAACTACTACATAAAAACGTTTTTTAAAGTCGGCGATCATCATTGCGTGATGGTCCGCGCCTGAGCTGTTCATTAACATTGGCTTAGTTTTTCATTTTTAGCAGGCTTTCGAAGTTGATCACCTTGATAACGCTGCCTTTCTTTTCGATCAATCCTTCATCCTTGAAATCTGACAGCGTTCGGCTAACCGTTTCGGTGGCCATCCCGGTCATGGCGGCCAAGTCTTCGCGGGTGATCTTAAATCCCTCATCTCCTTCATTTTGCTGTTTTTGCAAGCGGATCATCGCATCAGCCATTTTTTTTCTTACAGAGTTGTAGGCCATCTGCAGGAGGTGCTCTTCCTTGTCCTTGACGTCCTTAGCCAGCAGTTTTATAAACTCCCTTGCCACGTCGGGATAACGGTTCATTAATTCTTCCAGTTGCTCCCTGGGGATCAGGCAAACCAGGCTGTCTTCCATCGCGGTCGCGGTATCTGAATGCGCCTCGTTTAATAGCATGGAGTTGATACCCATATAGTCATCGGGCGCGTAAATCCCGGTCATCAGTTCACGTCCGTCTGTAGCGAGTTTAACGCTTTTTGCCTTCCCGCTGATCAGTAAGTTCAGGACAGCACCTTTATCCCCCTCATAATAAATGACCTGTCCCTTTTTGAATTGCCTGGTGCGGCGCTCCTGGATGATCTTTTTCAGTTCGGCAAGGCCGTCCTTGTTGGATATCAGGCTGCTCAGGCGGTCCAGGGATTTGCTGTAAAAATCCTGCTGGGCAACCTTTTTTTTAAGCCTGATTTCAATGGCGTTTAAAAGTTCCATATCGTCAAAGGGCTTGGTCAGGTAATCATCAGCGCCCATTTCCATTCCCTTTCGGAGATCGAGCCTTTCCGCCCTTGCGGTCAGGAAAATAAACGGAATATTTGCGGTTTCCGGATTTTTGTTCAGTATATACAATACGCCATAGCCGTCGAGTTCGGGCATCATGATATCGCACAGGATAATATCGGGCTTATGCTTAATTGCAAGTTCCACACCGGCTTTGCCGTTTTGGGCCTCATAAACGATATAGTCTGCCAATTGCAGTATTTCAAAGATATTCTCGCGGATATCATTATTGTCTTCAATGATCAGCACTGTTTTGTTCATGATAGTGGGAATGTAATAGTGAATAATGTGCCCTGGTTAATTACGCTCTTAAAATCGACTTTGCCATTCATCAGGCCTGCATAGCGCGTCACGATATTTAACCCCAGGCCCGTACCCGGTATCGTCCCGGTATTATGTGCCCGAAAAAACGCTTCAAACAAATGTTTCTGGTCAGCTTCCGGGATTCCGATGCCATTGTCTTTAACAGTAATGATACAGTGCTGATCATCAATTTCAGTAGTGAAATCGATAAAGGTATTTTCTCCTGAATATTTGATCGCATTGGTGATGAGGTTATTAATACAGTTTTTCAACAGTTTTTCGTCCAGGTTGATGGTGCTTTTGGTCCCGGTATGCTGGTAGATAATATTTTGGTCTTGCTTGGCCATCACCTGCATCTCTTCGGCGATCTCCTCTGAAAACTTAACCAGGTCGAATTCGTTATAGCTGACTTCTTCTTTGCCGGCTTCAAGCTTTTCCAGAGAGAGAAAATCATTCAGGATGATGGTCAGGCTGCTCACCGCATGTTTTATCTTATTTACATGCTTGCTTACGTTGGGGCTTGCCAGCGGCTCGGCATATTTTTCAATCAGGGAAGCCGAAAGTTTTATCGAGGTCAGCGGTGTCCGGAACTCGTGGGAAGCCATGGAAACGAAGCGGCTTTTTAATTGCCCCAACTCCTTTTCCTTTTCGAGCGACAGGCTAAGCTCTTCTTTCGCATATTCTAAAGCCTTGACTGTCTTCTTCAGTGACAACGTCCTTTCTTCAACCAGTTCTTCCAGGTTTGATGCATAATCCTTAAGCCGCCGCTCGGCTTCCTTTTCCTTGCTCAGGTCATGGATAAATCCAGTGTATATCTTTCGTCCTGCATGCTGTACCTCGCTTAATCCTAACCGGAACGGGAATAGGGTGCCGTCTTTTCGCAATCCAACTACCTCCCGGCCTATCCCAATGATATTTGCTTTGCCCGTTTGCCGGTGGCGAAAAATATAATCGTCATGCGCGTCCTTATCGGGCTGCGGCATCAGCATGGAAATATTATTGCCGATAACTTCATCAGACTCGTAATCAAAAAGCGTACAGGCAGCGGGATTAATGAGTTCGATCAGGCCATTTTCATCAATTGTGATAATGCCGTCAATGGCATTTTGGATAATGGCGATTAACAGCGCGGTGTTTTCCATAGGTGATCATGACCTGATATGATCACATTTAACAAATATCATCATTAACAACTGTGCATTATATGATTAAGTTCATTTTAAAAAGTGACCTGGGTCACTTTTTCCTCTTAATGACCATCTAAAATTTAGTTTCCACCCTTTTTGAAGATTAGTGACCATTATCATTTTTTACTATGCTGGCCATCATTTTATAGTGTGTCCTGCCTCCGTAGGTTTGTTTAAACGCTTTTAATCATGCAGACAGCAGCCGAATGTGACCGATCAAAGACCTTTATACTAAGTCTTAACTGCGGGTCATCCAGCCTGAAATTCAGCCTGTACCATGCGCTCTCCACTAACCTGGAATGGGCAGGAACCATTACGCGTATCGATGAGAAAAAGGCGCATCTGAAGATCAGGGATGCTGCCGGTCACATCCTGGAGCGCCATGATAAACATTATAAAAATTTCAACGCGGCTGTTTCAGAGGTCATCGCCTGGCTGAAAAGCAAACAGGAAAAATACCCGTTGATGGCTATCGGCCATCGCATTGTACAGGGAGGGCCTACACATTTTAAACCCACGATCGTCAATGATGACCTGATAAAGTCTCTTGATGATATGGTTTACCTTGCCCCAAATCATTTACCCGATGAGATAAGCGCCATCAAAGCTTTCCAGGCTGCGTATCCCGAAATTAAACAGGTGGCCTGTTTCGACACCTGTTTTCACCGCGATATGCCTTCCTACGTTAAAGACTATCCGCTGCCGGCGGCGTATAAGAAACAAGGCTTAATAAAATATGGCTTTCACGGCTTATCCTATGAATTTATCATGCAGGAGCTGGCAAAACAGTATTTGCCGGTTGCGGAGCAAAAGGTAATCATCGCCCATTTAGGCAATGGTGCCAGTATGGCGGCTGTGAAAAATGGATCCGGTATAGATACCACGATGGGGCTTAGCCCGCTTGGTGGACTCGTCATGGGAACCCGGCCGGGTGACCTGGATCCCGGGGTTATTGTCTTCCTGCTTAAACAGACCAAGCTGACAGCTGATGAGCTGGACGATTTACTGAGTAAGCAGTCCGGGCTAAAAGCCATTGCGGGCATAAGCGATATCCAGGAGCTGCTACAGGCAGAACCTGAAAACCGTTTGGCCGAAGAAGCACTAAAAATGTTTTGTTATGCTGCCACGAAAAACATCGGGGCGCTTGCTACCGGTATGGGCGGACTGGACATGCTGATATTTACCGGCGGCATCGGTGAAAACTCCGCGGTCATACGTGAGCGGATCTGTCACGGACTCGGCTTTATCGGGATCGAACTGGATAAGCAAAAAAACGACAACAATGAACTACATATATCTACCGGCAAAGTATCCGTCCGCGTGATCAAAACCAATGAGGAATTAATGATCGCCAGGCTGGTATGCAGTGTCTTTAACTACGCTATTAAACAATAACCCATGGAAACAGAATTGATCAATGAGGTGGAAACCTTATCACCGGAATTACTTCAAAGAATCAACGCTTACTGGCGTGCAGCTAACTATATTTCGGTCGGCCAGCTTTATTTACGCAATAACCCCTTGCTGAAAGAACCGCTGAAATTATCAGATGTGAAACATATGCTCCTCGGTCACTGGGGCACTACCCCGGGTCAGAACTTCATATACACTCACCTGAACAGGGTTATTAAGCAATATGACCTGAACATGTTCTACGTTTCCGGCCCCGGCCATGGCGGCCCGGCAGTGGTAGGCAGTACTTACCTTGAAGGGACTTACACCGAGGTCTACCCGAATATCACTCAGGACGAAGACGGGCTGAAAAGATTATTTACACAATTCTCTTATCCCGGCGGTATTTCCAGCCACGCTTCACCCCAAACGCCAGGTTCAATTCATGAAGGCGGGGAACTGGGTTATTCACTAAGCCATTCCTTTGGCGCGGTTATGGATAATCCCGACCTGATCGTCGCCTGCGTAGTGGGTGATGGTGAAGCAGAGACCGGGCCGCTGGCCACCGCCTGGCATTCCAATAAATTCCTGAACCCGGTCACGGATGGTGCCGTGCTGCCTATCCTGCATTTAAACGGGTACAAAATTTCCAATCCTGCTGTTTTAGCCAGGATCAGCCACGAAGAACTGGAGCAGTTGTTTCTGGGCTATGGCTGGACACCCTACTTTGTGGAAGGCGACGAACCGGAAGCAATGCACCAGGCCATGGCTGCGGCCCTGGATAAAGTGATCGCGAAGATCCACCAGATTAAAAGCGATGCCCTTGCTAAAGAAGATACCAGCCGCCCGCGCTGGCCAATGATCATTTTAAGATCACCCAAGGGCTGGACAGGACCGAAGGAAGTAGATGGCTATAAAATAGAAGGCAATTTCCGCGCGCATCAGATCCCGCTCGCCGTGTCTGCATCCGCGCCGCCGGAACATCTGCAAATGCTGGAAGACTGGATGAAAAGCTATAAGCCGGAGGAACTTTTTGATGGTATGGGAAGGCTTAAGCCTGAATTGCAGGAACTGGCGCCTAAAGGAGATCGTCGAATGGGCGCTAACCCGCATACCAACGGCGGACAGCTATTAAAAGACCTGCGACTGCCGGATTTCCGCAATTATGCTTTGACGGTATCCGCTCCCGGAGCTGATGGCGAGGGTGACACCTATACCTGCGGAAGATTCCTGAAAGATGTGATTAAAGAAAACCAGGTAAAACGAAATTTCAGGCTTTTCGGGCCGGATGAAACGGTATCCAACCGGCTTGACCGCGTGTTTGAAGCCACAAACCGGCAATGGATAGCGCCGGTTGTTCAATCAGATGAGTTTTTAGCGCCGGAAGGCAGCGTTGTGGAAATGCTGAGTGAGCATCAGTGCGAAGGCTGGTTGGAAGGATATTTACTAACCGGCAGGCACGGGCTGTTTAACTGCTACGAAGCATTCATACATATCATCGATTCGATGTTCAACCAGCATGCCAAATGGTTAAAGATGTGCCTTGAACTGCCATGGCGGCGCAAAATCGCATCGCTGAATATATTGCTTACTTCTACGGTGTGGCGACAGGACCATAACGGGTTTACTCACCAGGATCCCGGCTTTATTGATCATGTGGTTAACAAGAAGGCTACAATTGTCAGGGTTTACCTTCCGCCTGACGCAAACTGCCTGTTATCGGTCATGGATCATTGCCTTCGCAGCTATCATTATGTAAATGTCATTGTAGCGGGAAAACATCCTGCTCCGCAATGGCTGAACATGAATGAAGCCATTGAACATTGCACCAGGGGAATAGGGATTTTCAATTTCGCCAGCAACGATCAGGAAGCTGGACCAGACGTGGTGATGGCCTGCTGCGGCGATGTACCGACACTGGAAATTTTGGCGGCCGTTACCATTTTACATGAGCATTTGCCGGAACTGAAAATCAGGGTTATTAATGTAGTCGACCTATTTAAACTTGAGAAAAGCACCGAGCATACACACGGCTTAACGGATGCAGATTATAACGCGTTATTCACTACTGATAAACCAGTGGTGTTTGCCTTTCATGGTTATCCTTGGCTGGTGCACCGTTTGACGTATAACCGTGCCAATAATGTTAATATGCATGTTCGCGGTTACAAGGAAGAAGGGACAATCACAACTTCTTTTGATATGACCGTATTGAATGAAATGGACAGGTTTCACCTGGTGATGGACGTGATTGACCGTTTACCGCAGACCGGCACTAAAGGGGTGTACCTGAAACAGTTACTTCAGGATAAGCTGATCGAACATAAACATTACATAGGTGCTAACGGCAAAGATATGCCCGAAATACTTAATTGGAGATGGGACGCTATTAAAACCGTTAATCCCGAAAAATAATAATGGCAAAAAAATGTAATCCGGCAAAAAAATATCTCTATGAAGTTCCACATCAAAAACATGGTCTGTATCCGCTGTAAAATCATCGTGAAGCAGGTGCTAACCAATCTGGGGTATCACTATCTTATCGTTAATTTGGGAAATGCCGAGATCACTGAAAATATTACGCTGAATCAAAAAGAAGAATTGAAAACCGCTTTATTGAAGTTCGGATTGGAACTGATGGATGATAAGAAAAGTATCCTGATTGAAAAAATCAAGGGCGTAATTGTTGAACTGATCCATTATTCTGATGAACCCTTAAAGACGAATTTTTCTACCTTTCTCAGTGCTAAACTATCCCATGATTATACTTACCTGGCAAACTTATTTTCAGAAACGGAAGGTATTACAATTGAGCATTTTATCATTAATCATAAGATAGAAAGGGTAAAAGAATTATTGGTATATGATGAACTTTCACTTACGGAAATATCCTATCAGCTGCATTACTGCAGTGTCGCTCATTTATGCAATCAATTCAAAAGAACGACGGGCTTAACCCCATCAAATTTCAAAAAGCTTAAATATCAGCCGCGGGCAGGAATTTAATAAAGCCCATGAATAATGAGTAGACTCATTTTAAGAAGTAAATGACGTCATTATTTCAGCCAGGCAGATAAACCAATTTTACGTTGACAAATTACCCGAAACATGAAAACGATATTAGTATTAACAGACTTTTCTATAAACGCGGATTATGCCGCTCATTATGCTTTAAAGTTTGCTCAAAAAATAGAAGCCAACCTGCTGCTTTGTAATATATACACGGTTCCTCCAAATGATAGGAATCCTGACCCGAAGGTATGGCCTCCGGGCAGACACGAAGAAGAAAGCATTGAAGACCTCGGCGAGTTACTTGCCCGTTTGAAGACGCAGATAGATGCCGGCCCGGAGAGCGACTTCCGGCCAGAGATCAATCAATGCAGCGAAGAAGGTTTAGTCCAGGATATCATTAACGAAGTTGCCGCAAAAAACAACATATTCATGGCTATTATCAGTATGCACAGCGCCTGTTATTTAAGCACCATTTTTTCTGAAAACCACACGAAAGACATTATTGAGCATGCTAATTTTCCGGTTTTGATCATTCCCTACCAGGTACGATACAAAGATTATAAAACCATAGCCTTTGCAACTGACCTGGCAGAAACCGATACGGATGTGCTGCGTTCTTTAAGCACACTGGCCAGCTATTCGGACTCCGAGATACTGATCACCAATGTTTCTAACGACGATTCTGCTGCCAGGGAAGAAGAAAAATCATTAAAGCAATTCTTTGGGCAGGAAGTGTTAAAAATAAATAATCCGAAAATTCTTTATAAAGCGATAAAAAGCAAAAGCGTGGGCGACAGCCTCCGTTGGTTATCACAGCATGTTGAAATAGACATGGTCGTGCTGGTTCACCGGAAACAAAACCTCTTTCAAAAGATAACGGAAGGCAGTGTCATTAAAAAGATGGCAGATCATCCGGCCAAGCCCCTTTTGATTTTCCCTTACTCGACTGTGGCTGAAGTCTTGCCTGTGTTTTAACTTTATTTATCAAGCCGGGTAATTCAAGATGGCCGTCCTAACCAGAGAGTCGGCCATTTTTTATGTCGTTCCAGTGCAGAGCCGGCATTACAAAAAGTCCGTTTCCCGGATCAGCCGTAGTGCTGAGACTCAAATCCAGGCTTTTGTCACGTTAGTGATTAAAGTCATTTTAAACTATAAGCAGCGTCATTTACTACCCGATGAATTACCAATACGTTTGTAATGCATTAAAAAACAAATAATTAATAACTATTTCCATGAAAAAGAACTTTAAAAACCCCCTCATACTTACCGCAATCTGTATACTGGGATTCAGCAGCATGCTGCAAGCGCAATCGATTTACAAAATAAATGACTCGAAGGATATCGACATGAAATTGTCCGGAACATCTACCCTGCACAAATGGAGCATGGATGCTAAGACGTTTTCAGGAAATGCTGATTTCGGTTTTAAGTCCGGTAACGCAACAGGACTTTCTTCAATCAAATCTTTAACATTCTCGCTGGCTGTAGCCGATCTTAAAAGCGGCGAAAGCGGCCTGGATAAGAATGCTTACAAAGCATTGAACACAAAGGAGTACAAGGACATCGACTATAAATTGTTATCGGCGACCATAACGTCTGAAGGCGAAAATAAATTCCTGATCAAGGCACATGGCAATTTAACCATTGCGGGCGTCACCAAAGAAGTTGTAATGGATGTCCATTGCGTTGTAAATAAGAATGGAAATATAACTTGTACAGGTTCCAAAATATTGAATATGACCGACTACGCGGTTAAACCTCCAAAATTCATGCTAGGTGCGATGAAGACCGGTGATGCGATAACCCTGGATTTTAAACTGGTCTACACCAAGGCATAAGATAATTAACATTTTAATATTTATTCATCATGAAAATTAAACTTATCCTGCTTTTTTGCCTGGTTACGAGTATTGTAAAAGCGCAGCAGGAACCACTGCAATTCTTTCGCCCCAACGATATGAGGGCATCAATATATTTGAAACCTCAAAAGCAGATACTATACCATTCACCGGTTTAAAAGTAAAAGTCGGCGGAAATTTCGAAATGGAATTCCAGGGACGAAGGAACTTTAATACCGCAACACCATTGATCAAGACTGGTTTCACCGGAAATGTTAACAGCCTTGATAAGCTAACTAATGGCTTCGACCTGCCTATGGCGAACTTGAATGTTGACGCGCAGATAGCAGACGGAATCCGTATGAACCTAACAATCTATCTTGCTACCAGGCATCACGAGGATACATGGGTGAAAGGCGGGTATATCCAATTTGATAAACTATTATTCCTTCATAGTGATGTTATCAATAACATTATGAAAAGCGTTACCATTAAGATCGGTCAAAACGATATCGACTATGGAGATCAGCATTACAGACGATCTGACGGAGGTAATACTATATACAATCCGTTCGTGGAAAATTATATAATGGACGAATTCGCTACGGAAATCGGCGCTGAAATTTATTATCATAATAAGTCCGGTTTATTTTTGATGGGTGGTATCTCCAATGGCGAACTTGACCCTACCGTAATTACAAGTACCAAAATTGATTCAGCAACCGGGCAGCCAAATAAATTTGATGCTGCGTTTCATGGAAAAATTGGCTTTGATAGACAGGTTAATCAAGATTTCAGGTTTAGGGTGACCGGCTCATTTTATACCGTTAACAGCGACAATAGTAATACGTTGTTCGGTGGCGACCGCACAGGTTCGCATTATTTTGATGTAATGGAAAACCCCGCTATTGCAAGTGGCACAGTAATTAGCAACGAAAATGATTACAGTGCATTCTCAGGTCGGTTAAATCCTGGTTTTAGCGAAGAATTACATACCGCTATGGGAAACCTGTTCCTGAAATACAAAGGGCTGGAGTTTTTCGGAACTGCCGAAGAGGCTAAGGGACGCGCCATAACAGAAGTCAATGAACGCAAAGCAACGCAATACGCTGCCGACCTGATCTACCGTTTCCCACAAGGCAAAGAAAACTTTTGGGTAGGTTTTAGATATAACACTGTAACTGCGTTGTTGCAGGGTTTCACCTCTAATATCACTGTTAACCGTGAAGCAGGATCAATAGGATGGTTCATCACTAAAAACATCATGGCAAAAGCCGAATATGTGAACCAGGACTACCAGGGTTATCCATCGGCCAATATCCTTAACGGCGGTAATTTTCATGGTGCAGTATTGGAAGCCTCAATAGGTTTCTAATTTCTGCGGTCACTATCGCTTAACTATTTAAAATGAAAAAAATATTGATCACAGGATTAATCGTCGGCTGTATATTATTTATACTCAGCTATGGCGGCCTGTACCTTGGCGTAAGATATTTCCCGGGATTGTTTGTGGATTATGACAACCCTTTATTCAATTCAGACGGCAGCCGGGATATACTGTTCTACCTGCACGCCTTCATCATCAGTTTTGCTTTATCCTGGTTTTGGGCCAGGTTTAAGACGATGTTTAAAGGCACACTGATCATGAGGGGCTTAGAGTTCGGTGTGGTTTATGCCATAATCGCGCTTTTACCTGTAATGTGGATATCCTTCAGCTCGCTGGATATTACGGTTATCATGGTGGCCAGCTGGTTTTTATATGGACTGGCACAGGCCATTATTGCCGGATTGGTGTTCGCCAAAATTAACCCCTAATAAATCATACGATGCTGCTTAATAACGTCTGCCTGGTCCTGGTATTTCTTTTCGTCACCGGTTTTAATTCACCAACGCAGCCGGAAAGGGAAAATGCGCCCATAAAATGGATGATCAGCCAGAATAGCAGCCTGAGCGTTAACGGCAGTACAAATGTTAATAAATTTTCCTGCGTTATTCCTGCTTATGACCGGATCGATACGCTGACGGTCGGCAGTAAAAAAGATCATGGAGTGACCTTGTCAGGGAATATAGGTCTTAATATCAGCAGTTTTGACTGCCACAATTCAGGTATGACGAAGCAGCTCCGTAAAACACTCAACGAAAAGCAATTTCCGCTGCTGCATATCCGCTTCCTGTCTTTAAATAAACTTCCGGTATTGACTGCTCAACCGGAGGGGATAACAGGCATGGTCATTATCGAAATCGCCGGGGTCAGTAAGCACTTTGAGATCAAATATCAAATTGACCGGGATAATCAAAAAACCATTCATTTAGTGGGTTCACGTGTGATTGACTTTTCTGATTTCAATCTGGTACCACCGCGAAAATTAGGCGGCATGATCAAGACCAAAGATGAGCTTAGTGTCGAATTCCATATGAATATGAAAGCAATTTAGCATCCTAAGTAAAACTCTCCAATCATCTACGCTGATTTTTAACTTAAACGGCGAAGGTCTGATTAATAGAAAGACGCTGTTTTTATCGCCAGGAGAAAGAAATATGTTATGAAAATCATGTTAAATAGTGAGCGGCGTCATTATTTACACAAGCTGAATTAACGTACTTTACGTTATACAAGCACCGATCTGAAAATGAAAAAATTGCTTATCCTGACCGACTTTTCAGCCACTGCCAACCATGCGGCCCTTTATGGTTACAGATTGGCAATACAACTTAAAGCTGACATCATTTTATGTAATGCGGCTATTGTCGCCTCCGATATTCCATTGGCGGGCCTGGCGTCCTGGCCGTTGGAAGAGCGTGATACCTATCTTCAGAATAGCCAGGAAGAAATAACCTTATTAAAAGCACACCTGGAATCAGGTAACCATACCGGCAAATACCAGCCGACGATGATCTTTGTCAGCGACCCGGGTTCGTTGATCCATGTATTGGATGACACACTGGACCAAACGCAAGTTGATTTAGTGGTCATGGGCACCCACAGCGGCGACCAGGTGCATACCTTTCTTTTTGACAGCCGCTGCATGAACATGATCAAAACGGCGCACAAGCCATTACTGATGATCCCTTCAGCAGCAAAATTCTCAGCAATAAAGAACATCAACTTCATCACAGATATTAAAAATTGCAACTCCGATCTTAAATTTATTGCTCAAATATTATTGCTGGCTAAACAGCTGGAATCAGGGTTAACGGTCTCCTGCCTGGATGAAGGCAGCAAGGAAACGTCACTTGAATTTGAACTTCGTATGAATAATGCGCTGCTAAAATTATCGAATGAGGAGCATCCTCACATTAATTACACGATGAAGCATAGCGGACAGATCAAGGTGTTAGCTGGCTTATACGAGCGTGATGAGACTGACATATTGGTGGTCATTAATCGTCCGGATAATTTCTTTGATCAGCTTCTACATGAAAGCGAAACCACAACCCTGGAAAATCAGCTCTCTGTTCCGCTGCTTGTCATTAAGGGATGAACATTTAATTGTTCAGTCTTCCGGCTTACGTTTTTTTCCGTCGAGTTCTTTCTCAAAAACTTTTTCATCTTTCCTGTTCTTTTTGATCAACCAATATACCAATGCCGCCAAAAGTAGAAGAATCAAACTAAGCCACCAATAATTGATTTCCATGATAATTTAAGTTTGTACAATTCATCATCTTTGAATTCTTCAAATATTCTTATTCATAAATTACGGCAATGTTCTGACCAGATCGATGAGCCAACCAGGACTCAAGCCCAAACCAAGTACTAAAATCCCCAATACCATCAATGTTAACAGTCCGCCTTTAGAAGGTATACCTGGCGATAAACCCTTTTGGTAATCCTCGTCCTGGCTGATCATGGTTACGATCAGGCGCAGATAATAAAAAAGTCCGATGACACTACTGGCCACCAAAACAAAGGCAAGCAGCCATTGTCTGTTACCTAAGCCTGCCGTTAGTAGAAAATATTTCCCGATAAAACCGGCGGTAAGCGGTATACCAGCCAGTGAAAGCAAAAACAGGGTAAACAAGGCGGCCAGCAGGGGCCTGCGCCAAAACAGGCCTTTATAGTATTCTGTTCCATCAGCCTCACTATCAGTTTTAGACAGGATGGTAACCACGCCGAAAGCCCCCAGGATGGTAAGCATATAGATCGTTATATAAAATGTCGCAGCCTGGACACCCATCCCTTTCCCGGCAATAAAGGCCACTAACAGATAGCCTAAATGCGCAATGGAAGAATAGGCCAGCAGGCGTTTAACATTCCTTTGTTGCAGGGCCAAAAGGTTCCCAGCCAGCATAGATAATAAAGCGATCACCGTGAATGCCAGCATGACATTTTGATAACGGTAAAGATCGGTCATCGTAAAAAAACGGAGCAATAAAGCGACCACCCCGCCCTTTGAAACTGTCGCAACAAACGCAGATACAGGGGATGAGGCACCTTCATAGACATCCGGCGCCCACATATGGAAAGGCACTAAAGCCAGTTTAAATCCGATCCCGACTATCATCAGGCCAGCTCCCGCTATCAACATAACATTGGAACTACCGCTGTAATTGGTAGCGACAGCAAACAAAGCATGGAAAGACATTTGCCCGGAAACCGCGTAGATCAGCGCCATTCCAAATAATAAAAAGGCGGAGGACATGGCGGCCAATACTAAATATTTTAATCCGGCTTCTATAGCTTTATCCCGTTCACGGTAGTAACTGATCAGGGTATATAGGGAAATGGTTAATACTTCTATGCTTACAAAAAAGGAGATAAAATGGGTACTGATCACCATCATCGAAGAGCCGAGTGTCGCCAGCATCAATAACACATAATATTCCTCTTTTCGCTTATCCGGAAATAACCGCTCCAGACTGATATAACTGAATATACTGATGACCAGGGTTGCCGACAACAGCAATATTTGATAATACAGGCCAAAACGGTCAACTACAATGATATCTCCGATGATTTGTGGCTCTTGATTTAAATGCAATAAAGCAGCAACTATCGCAGCTAAGATAATAATTTCAGCAGCTGTAAAGATCAACAGATGGCTGCGCCTTAGTGCGATCAGGATCAAAGTCAGTAATATACCCCCGGCTAAGATAACCATGGGTAATAAACTCAATATATCTGCTGCTGACATCTTAGTTTGCTTTTTTAGAGTTAGTATTCCAATGATGTCCAGGCAAACTTGCGCCGGTCATCGTAATATTCTGCTCCAAGGTTGTCTGCCGGTGCAGCTGCGCTTCCCGCGTTTGAGCTTTCCTGTCAGCTACACTTTCGATTACTTTAAGAACGGAAGGCCTGGAAACTGTTAAAACGGCCGAAGGGAACAGGCCCATCCATACCACTGCGATAACGAGGGTTATCATGATGCCCATTTCGCGGATGCTGAAATCAGCGATCACCCATGTTTTTTGTTCCTTCCCGTAAAACACTTTCTGCATGATCCGTAGTGCATAAATAGTAGCTGCAACCAGTCCCAGCGTCGCAATAATAGTGAGTTTTTGATTGGCCATAAATGAACCGTTAAGTATTAGAAATTCCGCGACGAAGTTCCCTAAACCGGGAAATCCAAGCGAGGCCATCACAAACACCAGTCCCAAAGCGCCCATTTTAGGGATCTTTGCCCAGAGGCCGCCCATTTGCCCAAGGTCACGGGTTTGAATACGTTCATGCAGCGTACCGGCGATAATGAACAACGCGCCGGTACTGATCCCGTGCGCAACCATTTGCATAACCACACCCTGCATAGCCATTTCGTTGAACGCGTAAATGCCCAACAAAATAAATCCCATATGGCTCACGCTGATATAGGCAATGAGGCGTTTGAGGTCGGTTTGCGCGAATGCCAGTTTCGCGCCATATAGAATACTGACAACACCCAACACCATGGCTACCGGCGCAAACTGGTGCGAAGCCTGCGGGAACAAGGGCAATACAAAACGGATCAACCCGTAGACCCCTGTCTTTAATAACAAGCCGGCGAGTATGACGCTGCCCGCCGTAGGTGCTTGTGTATGCGCATCAGGCAGCCAGGAGTGAAAAGGAACCGTTGACAGCTTGACTATGAAAGCGAGTACGAAACCCAGCATCAGCAGGAAGGCTGTTTGAGGCTGCATGACGGTTCCTAATAACTGCTCATAATCGAATGTAAAAATACCTGTATTGTGCCCGTGGATAAGGTATAATCCTAATATGGAAAGGAACATCAGCAATCCGCTTCCCTGTGTAAACAGGAAGAATTTATAAGAAGCATAAGTGCGGTTCTCGTTTCCCCATATACTGATCAGGAAATACATGGGGATCAGCATCACTTCCCATGAAAAATAAAAGAGGAAAAGATCGAGCGATAAAAATACACCGGTGATTCCAGCCAGTACGAATAAGAGGTTAAAATGAAAAAAGCCGACCCGGTTATTGATTTCCTTCCAGGAAGTCAGTACAGATAGCAAGCCGAGGAACGCAGTCAGCGCGATCATCAATAAACTTAATCCATCAATACCAAACTTGATCTGGATGCCGAAAGCGGGAATCCAGGAATGGGTATAGGTCATGATCCATTGACCGGTAACCGAGCCTTGCTGATGTGTCAGCCAGATCCAGACAACCACCAAAAGCTGGATGGAGATACCAAAGAGGCTAATTATCCTTGGTAGCGTATTGTTCCAACGGCCTGCGAGCCAGGCCAACACCCCGCAGCCCATCAATAAAATGATCAATCCTGCCAGTATCATAAGTATAATATTATAGTTAACGTAATAATAGCACCGATGGCCAGCATAACGGCATACCTGCGCACCCGGCCATTTTGGGTGGCACTCAATATTTTATTGAACCACAAGGCCAGTGATGCCAAACCATTGTAGAACCGGTCGATGACATCGTCTTTATCAATCTGCGCAAAAAAGACTACCGGCCTGACGATCAGCGTATCATACAATAGATCAAAATTCCATCCCCGGTAAAAGAACTGCTGAACCGCATTGCGCTGAGGCTCGGCAGCGGCGAAAGGCTTGCCATAATAAAAAACGCAGGCCGTTCCGATACCCGCGACAGCGATCAGTCCGCTCGTTAATTGAAACAGCAGTTCCGTATAATGTCCGGATGCATTTACCAATGTGACCGGCAATGCTTTTTCAATAAAATCTGAAAACGCCGTAAAATGTCCCATATCACCGGGCATTTCGATAAAGCCGCCCATAATAGACAAAACGCTTAGTACAATCAGCGGGATGGTCATCGTTAACCCCGGAAGCTGCGAAGGCTCTTTTTTTACGCTGCCGAAAAAAGTCAGGAATACCATTCTGAAAGCATAAAGGGCCGTCAGGAACGCGCCTGCTAACCCGGCCAGCCATAGCCAAATCGAACCTTTATCGCTGGCATAAGACAGCCATAGGATCTCGTCCTTACTGTAAAAGCCGGCTGTAATGAGCGGTAGTGCCGATAAGGATGCGGCACCGATTAAAAAAGTCCAGAAAGTGACCGGAAGTTTTTTCCGGAGCCCGCCCATTTTGAACATATTATGTTCCTCGTCCAGCGACCATATCACAATACCGGCACCCAGGAAGAGTAACGCCTTGAAAAAGGCATGAATCATAAAGTGAAAAATTGCAGCGGACCACGCACCGACACCCAGGGCCAGGAACATATAACCAATTTGCGAAATGGTGGAATAGGCCAGCACTCTTTTAATATCATGCTGGTTCAGGGCAGCCAGCCCGGCAACTAACAAAGTTATAGCGCCTATGATGGCCACGGTAGCTTGTGCTACCGGTGCCAGTTCAAACAGGACATGTGTCCTCGCAATGAGGTACACCCCGGCGGTTACCATTGTAGCTGAGTGTATGAGTGCGGAAACAGGCGAAGGCCCGGCCATCGCATCCGGGAGCCAGGTTTGTAAGGGCAACTGGGCAGATTTACCCAATGCGCCACCCAATAAAAGTAACGCGGTTACCAAAGCAATTCCGGAACCCACAGGCCACATGCCTGGCGCAGCAATTAAGATCGCATGAATATTCAGCGTATGAAAATTCATGAAAAGCACAAAAAGCCCGATGGTCATGGCAAAATCACCCACCCGAGTAACAATAAAAGCTTTTCTTGCGGCATAGCCGTTAGCCGGTTCCTTATACCAAAAGCCTATGAGCAGATAACTGCATAAGCCCACGCCTTCCCAGCCGAGGTATAATAGGAGCATATTATCAGCCAGTACAAGCGTAAGCATAAAGCCCACAAACAAGTTCATATAGATAAAGAAACGCCTTAAACCTTCATCCTTCCACATAAACTGGGCGGAATAAAGGTGAATCAGCGAACCTACAAATGTCACTACAAATATAAAAGTCAGTGAAATCCCATCCAGGTGAAAAGCGATATCGGGTGATAAGCCGGCAACATTCATCCATTGCCAGATGGACTCCACATAAGGTACCCCGCCGGGATTACCCTGTAAAAAGCTAATGCCGACCATTAAAGTTAATATAGCGGATAAAGAAACTGACCCTACGCCGATAAAGACACTGGCCAGGCGGGATAATTGCTTACCGGCAACGGTGAGGATCAATGACCCGGCAAAAGGTAACGCTACGATCAACCAAAGAAGTTCTTTCATGCTATCCATATTCTTTTATCCTTTCATTGTATTGATCCTGTTCGTGTCTACCGACTTGAATTTGGCAAACATTTGCATAATTAAAGCCAGTCCCACCGCAACCTCCGCCGCAGCCATGGTTATAATAAATATGAACATCACCTGCCCGTCGGCCTTACCCCAGGCATAGCCGGCCACAATAAAGGCCAGGCCGGCAGCATTTAACATTATTTCGACGGACATCAACATAAAAAGGATATTTCTCCGCACCAGCAACCCCGTTAATCCTGTTAAAAATAAAACGGCAGCCAGCAGCATGCCTTGTTCCAGTTGGATATTCATTTGATATCATTTCCTTTCTTCAAAAACCTGTGGTAAACCTGCTTTTTCTTTTCCCCCAGGTGATAAGCCCCCAGGATGCCTGCCATCAGCAGGAACGCGGCCAGTTCTACCACCAGCAGGTATTTTGTAAATAGCAGCTGACCGACTGCGGCAGGGGTTATAATCGTCAAGGTCAGTGGCATTGCCCTTTGATTTAGCGGCACGTATATCATTTCCCCGAGAAGGATCAGGGAAATAACCGAAGGGCCTATCCACATTTTTTTATCTAGCAGTCCGCTTTCGGCATTTTCACTGGCTTGGCCCAGATTGAGCATCATCATGACGAAGACAAATAGTACCATGATGGCACCCGCGTAAATGATTACTTCCAGCGCCGCGATAAACGGGGCACCGAGTATGAAAAGAACGACAGCAATCGCTAATAGTGACGCAATTAGGTATAGCAAGCAATGAATAGCAATTTTGCCTGTGACGACTTTTATAGTGGCGAAGACCGCCAGCGCAGATGCGATGTAAAATATGATGTTCATGGCATTAATTTTTTAATGTCTACCGGTTTTTCTTCATCAATTCCTTCTCCTTTAGCTTTAACCCCGGCATCTACCCCGGCATGCTTAAAGAAGTTATAACCAGGATATTTTCCCTGACCGTCGATGAGCAGATCCTCCTTTTCATAGACCAGGTTCTGCCGGTTATATTCGGCCATTTCAAAGTCCGGAATGAGCTGTATCGCATCTGTGGGACAGGCTTCCTCACAATAGCCGCAGAGAATACATCTGGAAAAATTGATCCGAAAGAACTCTGCCGATCGCCGGCCATTTTCATCTTCGGTTGCCTGCAGGGAGATACAATCCACCGGGCAGGCAACGGCACATAAATAACAGCCTACACAGCGTTCCTGGTTATCCGGATCGCGGGTCAGCACGATCCGGCCGCGGTGCCGGGGCGGCAGATAGTTCTTTTTTTCCGGGTATTCAACCGTGACCCTTTTATGGAACATGTGTATGAAGGTGAGCCAGATCGATCTTAAAATGCTGAACATGATTAATGATTTATGACCTTATAATTTAAAATATAAAACAAGCGCCCCGGTTACCAGTACATTGAGCATGGAAAGCGGAAAGAGGACTTTCCAGCCTAATGCCATCAATTGGTCCGACCTTGGTCTTGGCAACGATGCCCTTAACAGGATGAAGAACAGGATAAACGCGAACATCTTGATCAGGAACCAAAAAATCGGCGGTAAAAAGGCAGGCCCCAGCCAACCCCCCAAAAATAAGGTAGTGGTCATGGCAGAGATCAGCGTGATCCCCAGGTATTCCCCGACGAAGAACATCCCGAATTTCATCCCCGAATATTCTGAGTGATAACCGGCCACCAGTTCGCTTTCCGCTTCCGGAATGTCAAAGGGCAGGCGCCGTGTTTCCGCGATACCTGCAATAAAAAATATAATGAACCCTAAAAATTGCGGGATAAAAAACCATCTGCCCTGCTGCGCCAGCACAATATCACGCATATTGAAGGAGCCTGAAAGCATAACCACGCCCATCAGTGACAGGCCCATGAATACTTCGTAAGAGATCATCTGCGATGCTGCGCGTACCGCCCCGATCAGTGAATATTTATTATTGGATGACCAGCCGGCAAGAACAATGCTGTAAGCCCCGAAAGAGGACATGCCCAGGAAAAATAAAAGGCCAATGTTGAGGTTCACTACGCCTATTAGCGGCGTAAAGGGAACAACCGCAAAACTCAGCAAAATGGATATCATCAAAATAGCCGGGGCGACAACAAATATCTTCTTATCGGCAAACGGGGGTATCCAATCTTCCTTAAAAAATATCTTGATCATATCCGCCACGACCTGGAGGGTTCCAAAAAGGCCGGTCCGGTTTGGCCCGTAACGGTCCTGCCATAAGGCAAGTGTTCTTCTTTCCAGCCAGATCAAGCCGGCCGCGATCATTACCAGCCCAAGCATGATACCAATAACCAATGCGATATGCAGCAGGATGTCAATCATTACCGGCGATTTTAATGGTGGTGTAAAAAGGATATATTATTCCAGCGGTCTCCTGGAGGCCTTTCGGCAATCCGGCTGTGCCTTGCGGCAGGCCCATTTTTAATTTAACTGGCAGCCACTTTTTGTTTCCGCTTAACAGGATTTCTATGATGGCTCCCTCAACAATGCCTGCTTTACCAGCATCTGAATCATTTAATGCGATATATGGCTGTGGTACCCTCTCCGCTACGGCAGGACTTTGCGCGCTCAGTTCATCGGACCCGAAAATATGGTAAAGCGGCAGTACCATATATTGCCCTTCTTTTGGGGAACAGGCTGATGGCGTACTATTAAAATATGCAGCTTTACTGTTTGGGTCAGGCTCAAAAAGACGTTTGCCCGGATTTCCCCCGTGGAGTTCACCGCCTACCTCGATCTGGTATTTGTTGATCGCCTGTGCGGAGTTCCATCCCGGAGACCAGTAAAATGGCGTCAAAGCAGGAGGAGGTATGCCCACATATCCCTCCATAGTATAAGATAAAGCAGAATCGGGGTCAGCAGGCGGCCGTGGCTCGCTTACATGCATATCCGCATTTATGGCTGTCCTGCCGCTATAGCGTTGCGGTGACCGCGGGATTTTTTGGGTATCTTCCCGGAATCCGGCGGAAGGCGCCACGTATTGAATAGCCTGCAAGGCCGGGAAGGCAGCGGTCAGACGATCAATTACGGCGTCCAAATTTATCGGGGAACTATCATAAGCAGCCATTAGTTCAGCCAGCCATTTCCAGCTGCTCCTGACGTCATTTTTAGGTACATGAACCTGGTAAAACCGCTGTGCCCTGCCTTCATTGCTGATAATGGTTCCGTCCGCTTCCGCGAATGTTCCGGCCGGCAGTAGCAAAGTGGAGTTACGGGTGGTCGCATTTTCCAGGTAATCCAGCGAAATGACGTTTGTGAAATATTGCAAAAAAGTATCGGTAGCCGTTTTATCCATTCGTTGATACAGGTCGTTTTCAAGAATGATCACTGATTTGGCTTCCTTAGGACTGGCTTGAGCGAAAGCATCCTCTAAATATTGATCCGCAAGCAGAGCCGATCCGATGGAATTCGCTTCAGGAAGAATGTATATGAGCCCGGCATCCTTTCCCCGGTCTTTCAACGCGTAAGCTATATTGGCGGCAGCCTGGACAATAGCTTCGTTATAAAGGCTTGTTCCTGCAACGATCAACGGTTTTTTTGCCGCAAGCAAAGCGGCGGAAATGGTATCGGATAACTTTTCAATTTCCGCATCAGCGGCAACAAAATTCAATTGCCTGTTGATGTTTCCTGCTACGGCATTGCCAAAACCCGCAATTTGATCAGGGGATGCATGATAGATACCGGTAGCGATATCGTCCAATTTCGTATCGTGGGCAGCGGCAATAAAGAACGGACCGGTTGCCCCCTGCACGGCTTCCCGCGTCGCCGCATCGTTCCAGTCAGGAATCTTTACTGCCCTGGCTATTTCATTCGGCTCATTTTTCGCCGCTTGCCGCAGCGACAGGGCCAGCATCGGCGCGGTGTTAGTTAGATCTTCTCCGAGAATGAACACGGCATCATAAGTTTTTGCCTCACTTAATGAGGGGGTCTTGACTTTACCATTGTCCAGGATAGCAATGACCTGCCGGATCAGTTTGCCCTCGCGGGCAGGAACACCTGCGTAAAAATTCGCAGGGCCGACCAGTTCCCGTAATAGAAAATTTGATTCCATCGAAGCTTTGGGCGAACCAATGCCGATGGTATTATTTTCCGTATTGATGATGGCCTTTATTTCCTGAACCGCATCGCCCGCTGTTATAGCCGCGAATGATCCGTTTACTAATCTGGCAGGTGTTATGATTCTATTTTTACTATTTATATATTCGTACCCGAATCTTCCCCTGTCGCACAAAAAATAGCCGTTCACATCTCCATTAAAGCGGCTCAGTACCCTCCTGATCGTACCATACCTTTCACTGGCTATGATATTACAGCCCAAACTGCACTGGTGGCAAACAGAAGGCGCATTGGTGAGGTCCCATTTACGGGTATAATGTTTCTTTAAGGTTTTATCAGTAAAAACCCCGGTCGGGCATACTTCCACCAGGTTGCCGCTGAATTCACTTTCGAGCACGCCTTCTTCCTGCCGGCCAAAATACACATCGTTATGCGCGGCAAACACATCCAGGTCTTTACCGCCCGCATAATCTTTATAGAACCGGACGCAGCGATAGCACTGGATGCAGCGGTTCATTTCGTGATTCACAAAAGGTCCCAGATACTGGTTGTTGTGCGTCCGCTTGGTGTAACAATATCTTCTTTCATTATGGCCGGTCATTACCGTCATATCCTGCAAGTGGCACTCGCCGCCTTCGTCACAAACCGGGCAGTCATGCGGGTGGTTGGTCATTAAAGCTTCTACATTTCCGGCCCGAAAGGCATGTGCTTCCGGCGCTTCGATGGAAATATGCAGGTTATCGGCTACTGGTTCCATGCAGGCCATCACTAATTTCCCTTTTTTATCATCGTCATCCTTATATTTAATAATGGCACATTGGCGGCAGGCACCCACCGAATGCATGGCCGGGTGCCAGCAGAAATAAGGAAGATTGAGCCCGATAGATAAAGCGGTTTCCAGCAAGTTTTTGCTACCATCTACCTCGTAAGGCTTGTCATCGATAAATATTTTCGCCATCATGAGTTCCAGGGACATTTATGTTGATGAATATGCATTTCAAAGTCAGCTTTGAAATACTTTAAAGCACTTTGCAGCGGCTCCATCGCACCCGGCGCCAATGCGCAAAAAGTGTTTCCGGGAGCCATATAATGCGTGTGAAACTCCAGAATATTCAGATCCTCCGTTTTACCCGCGCCGGTTTCCAGTGCATACAATATTTTGGCCGTCCACGGTAAGCCTTCCCTGCAGGGGGTGCACCAGCCGCAGGATTCCTGCGCAAAAAAACGTTCCAGGTTATGCACCATGCCCACCGGGCAGGTTTTATCGTCCAGGACGATGATGGTGCCCGTACCGAGGCGGCTTCCGGCTTTGGCGACGCTGGCATAATCCATCGCGACGTCCAAATGTTCTTCCACTAAAAAATCGGTTGATCCTCCACCCGGTAGCACGCCTTTAAATCGATAGCCATCGGCCATCCCGCCTGCGTAATCTTCTAATAATTCCCTCAATGAAATACCTAAAGGAAGCTCCCATAAACCAGGGCTTTTTACCTTGCCGCTCGCACCATATAATTTGGTGCCGCCCTCACCTGTTTTGCTCAGGTTCATAAACCAATTTGCACCCTTCATAATAATGTGAGGAACATTACTTAACGTTTCCACATTGTTGACAATCGTAGGTTTTCCAAAAAGTCCGCTATTGCTGGGATAGGGAGGTTTTGCCCTCGGGTTGGATCTTTTACCTTCCAACGCGTTGAGTAGGGCGGTTTCTTCTCCGCACATGTACCGTCCTACGCTGATATGCAGGGACATGTCCAGGTTAAAACCGCTTCCCCCGATGTTTTTTCCTAAATACCCGGCGTCATATGCTTCCTGTATAGATTGGGTTAAGGCTTTTCCGGCCAGGTGGTAGGCCCACCTTAAAAAAATATAGCTAAAACTCGCCTGAATGGCATAAGCGCCAATGATGATCCCTTCGATCAGTTGGTGGGGGTTTCCCTCCAGGAGGAATCTATCTTTAAAGGACCCCGGTTCCATTTCGTCCGCGTTGGCGACCAAATATTTTATGGAGGAAGCGTTTTCGCTGATATCGATGGTTGACCACTTTTTCCCGGTTGGAAACCCTGCCCCGCCGCGGCCCTTCAGCCCGGAATCCAGCACTACCTGGATGATCTCCGCAGGTTTCATTTGCAGCGCTTTCTTCAAAGCCTGGTAGCCTCCGGTACTTTCATATTCTTTCAACGTGAGCCAGCTGCCATCATTTTTGATATGCTGCGTTAGTGGCTTCTCTATATTATCGTTGATTGGATACATTGTTCAATTATTTGTAGGTTTCTAAGATCGCATCGAGTTTATCAGGTGTCAGATCGCGGTGCAGGTCATTATTGATCATGATAGCGGGCGCATGGTCGCAGGTACCCAGGCAGCAAATCGATAAGAGGGTGAACCTGTCTTCCTGCGTTGTTTCACCATAGCCTATGTTTAGCCGGTTTTTCAGGTGATTTAAAATCCCTTCGTAACCCATAATCCAGCAGCTTACGCTGTCACATACCATGATCACATGCCTACCTACTGGTTTGCGAAATATCAAACTGTAATAAGTGGCTATACTGTCAATCGCAGCCGGGGACATTTCCAGTAGTTCCGCAAGTTCCTTTACCGCATCGTCAGAAACCCAGCGATGGTTTTTTTGTATGATCTTTAAGCCTTCAATACACGCCGCGCTCCTTAACGGAAAATGCTGATAGGCCTTTTCTATCTCACTGATATCTCCGCTGGTTAAAACTTTCTCTGTCATCGTCATTATTTTAGCGGTCAACATCTGATAATACATAATCCACACTGCCCAGTATCGCCATGAGATCAGGCAAAGTATACCCTTGTGCTATTAAAGGCACCAGTTGCATGGCCGGGAAAGAGGGTGTCCTGATCCTGGTCCGGTAAGAAGTGATATTACCATCCGAGATCAGGTAATAGCCGTTATTTCCCTTGGTAGCTTCTACGCTGCAGAAGGCTTCCCCGGGCGGAATAACAGGCCCCCAGCTTACATTTAAAAAATGATGGATCAGGGTTTCAATATCCTCCAGCGTATTTTTCTTTACCGGCGGGGTGGTCAGCGGGTGATCGGATTTATAAGGCCCATCGGGCATATTGTTCACGCACTGCTGGATGATGCGCAGGCTTTGGCGCATCTCTTCCACCCGTACGCCCGCACGGTCGTAACAATCACCGTTCTTCCCGGTCGGGACATCAAATTCAAAATTTTCGTAACCCGAATAGGGCTGCTTTTTTCTGAAATCCCACTCAAAGCCGGTAGCCCTAAGGCCGGGTCCGGTGATACCCCACTCAATAGCTTCTGCTGTGGTATAAATTCCGATACCAACAGTGCGGGCTTTGAAAATGCTGTTCTTCATCACCATCCCGTCGTATTCATCCAAGCGCTTAGGGAAGTAGTCAATAAAGTCCTGAATTAAATTTTTCCAGCCGTTAGGCAGGTCCTGTGTAACGCCCCCTATACGAAACCAGCTGGGATGCATCCTTGCACCACATATCGCTTCTACTATATCGAATACTTTTTCCCGGTCATTAAACATGAAAAATACCGGGCTTAACATTCCCAGGTCACCTGCAAACGTGCCGTACCAAACCAGGTGACTGGATATTCGGAACAATTCGCTCATCATGATCCGGATCATCTGCGCCCGCTCGGGTACAATGATGCCGCCCAGTTTTTCTACCGCCATGACATACGGGAAATTATTCATCACGCCGCCAAGGTATTCCACCCGGTCGGTATAGGGGATGTAGGAATGCCAGGATTGGCGTTCGCCCATCTTTTCAGCGCCCCGGTGGTGGAACCCGATATCGGGCACGACATTTACAATATCTTCTCCGTCCAGTTGTACCACCAGCCGCAAAATACCATGTGTACCCGGATGCTGCGGCCCGAGGTTAAGGAACATCAATTCGTCATCTGCGATGGTTTTTTCCAGCCCCCATTCTTCCGGTTTGAACTGCATGGCAGCTTGTTCGGCCACCTGTTTTGCTTCCGGCAATTGAAATGGTGCCATTTCGGTAGCACGGGCCGGGTGGCATTTTTGCAGGGGATGGCCGATCCAGGTTTTGGGCATCAAAATACGGCGCAAGTCGGGATGACCGGTGAACTTTATACCAAAGAGGTCATATACCTCCCTTTCGTACCAATTGGCCGAAGGCCAGACCGCTGTGATCGAGGGAATGACCGTTTGAGCAGTTAAAGGCACTTTGATGCGAATAAAGCTATTCCGTTCAAAGGACAACAATTGATAAACGATGGTGTAAATGCTTTCAGGATGTTCCCCCCGGTTGTTTTTTGCCTGTTCATCTATAGCCGTCAGGTCATATAACATGCTGTAAGGTTGATCCGCTTCTTTTTTTAAAAAACTGAGTATGCTGATAATACTTCCGGCTTCAGCCCATAACGTAGGAAATTCATCCTTCGTGAGTTGAACAGAAAGTATTCCCTGCGGGAACTTATCTTTTAGTATGGAAACAATATCGGGCATTTAATTTCTTTTAAACAGGTGGCTGTTTTTTGCTGTAAACTATTTATTGTTATATTTCGTCGGGTGACCTCAAACTGGTCATCCGCATTCTTTCTTCTCTCTTGGTTTCTTTTAAGGAAATTTCCGGCGGTTTGATGATTCCCTGTGGGCCGACTACCCAGTTAAGCGGCCTTCTTTCCTGGCCGATCTGGTCGCGCATGAGCAAAAGGCCTTCCATAAAAGCATCAGGCCGTGGCGGGCAGCCCGTCACATAAACATCAACCGGCATGAATTTATCTACACCCTGAACCACGCTGTAGATATCATACATACCCCCGGAGTTGGCGCATGAACCCATGGAGATCACCCACCGGGGCGCCATCATTTGTTCATAAAGCTGCCTGATCACCGGGGCCATTTTAATAAAAACAGTTCCTGCCACGATCATCATGTCGGCTTCCCTGGGCGTTCCCCTGATTACTTCACTGCCAAACCGGGCGATGTCGTATTTACTGGTCAAACTGGTCGCCATTTCTACGTAGCAGCAGGAAAGGCCAAAATTGAACGGCCAGACAGAGTTTTTTCTACCCCAGGCCACCATGCTTTCCATATTGGTGAGTACGATGGATTGTTGAACAGTTTCTTCAAAAGAACTGTTCCCGCTGATAGCCGCAGGATCGTTTACCTTACTTGTCCACCACGTCATAATTTTTCTTCCTTTTAATTTTTTGATGATAAGCCGCTAGGATCTTTTTTGTGTCGGGCCCAAATTCAAGTGCGCCTATCGACCATTCATAGATCATTACGCAGGCTGATATGCCGATAAATACGCAGATACTGATATATCCTGCCCATCCCAATGTTTTAACCGATACTGCCCAGGCGAAAATAAAAACGGCTTGTACGTCGAAAATCACAAAGAACAGGGCGATGATATAGAAGTGGACCGGAAAGAGCATCCTGGCCGTTCCGTCGGCAATTACTCCTCCTTCATATACATCGCCTGTAGCCGGTTCCTTATGTTTCTCGCCTAAGAAATAAGACAACAATAACATGCCGCTTACTAATAATACGACGGCTGTTCCATATACCAGGAGGGGCCATAATAAAGTGGTGCTATCAGGACGTGCCATATTTGATAAATAAATAATACCATAAACTGCACCTTTTTAATGTCTTTATTGGTGTGTTGTCTGGTTTATAAAGTTGAGGGATTAAGTATCGCCGGCGTTATACAATTGTTCCTATATGTTGCATAATTCCCACACTGGCTGTGCGAATGATTTATTCATAGCCGCTTTTTATAACGGTCTGGATCATTTTGAACCTGCCGTTAGGCCGGATAAAATTGGACAGGTGGGCAGGTATGATAATTCCCTGACCAGCCTCGATAATAGTTGATATATGGTCTATAACAATTTCAGCTTTTCCTTCAATTATCTGCGCAAAGGTGTCGAACGGCGAAGTTTTCTCCGTCAGGCCTTCGCCACTGTCAAATGACATGATGCTGATATTTCCCGTAGACTTTTTAATGATAGTTTTGATTACCACAGCATTTGGAACATATTCGATAATTTCTACAATGATATGCGACTTCGCTTTTTCCAACTCTAAATTTCCCGATTTTGAATCCATGCAGTTATTATTCATTAGAATGGGTTTACAAAAGATTTATAATACAAATATGCGCGGCCGTAACGGCTTGAATGTTACACAACTTTTAGAATTAGTTGCATGATTCACACATCCTACTGATCGAGCTAATTGCGTGGTTTGACCTGCAAATTCTAATACGACCCTTTGCATCGCATTATGGAAACGACAGCCATGGAATAGTTAATTATCGGAGGCATTGAACCGGAAAGGAGGAGTAATGTGATCCTGCATGGATATGTTGCTGCGAAGTGATGCACGTCATCTTTTCAAGTGACGCGTGTCATCACAGCAGGCTATTAATCAGCTGAACTTTACGGCGCACAAATCAAGCAAATACATGATGTCAACACAGGAAATCTCCGTACTGCACGTTGTCTGGATGAATTATGAATACCACAAACATCAATCTTAAAATAAACTGAAAAATTATGATCCCAAAAAAAATGAAAGCTGCCGTGATCCACGGATACGGGCAGCCCCTGCATATTGAAGAGATGCCGGTGAGAGAGCCTGGTGAAAACGAGATATTGGTAAAAGTGATCGCCTGTGGCGTTTGCCATACCGATCTGCATGCCTGCCAGGGCGACTGGCCCGCAAAACCAAAGATGCCCTTAATTCCGGGCCATGAAGCTTTAGGCTATGTGGTCGCCATGGGCCATGGCGTACAACTTATAAAAGAAGGAGATATTGTTGGTGTGCCCTGGTTGTACAGTGCCTGCGGCCATTGTGACTACTGTTATACCGGTTGGGAAACCCTTTGTGAAACCCAGCAAAACGGTGGTTATAGTGTTGACGGCGGCTTTGCGGAATATGTGGTAGCCGACTCCAGGTACGTAGCCCATTTCCCATCTAAGATAAATTTTACAGAAATGGCTCCGATCATCTGTGCCGGTGTCACTGTTTACAAAGGATTAAAACAAACCGATGCGAAACCCGGTGAATGGGTAGCCATTTCAGGTATCGGCGGCTTGGGCCACCTGGCTGTACAGTATGCCAAAGCGATGGGGCTGCATGTGGCCGCTATCGATATTGCCGATGATAAATTAGCGCTGGCTAAAAGCCTTGGCGCAGACCTGGCGGTAAACGCAAAAGAGCAGGACCCGGGTGAATTTCTAAAAAAGGAAACCGGCGGCATGCATGGCGTATTGGTTACCGCACCATCTCCCATCGCTTTTAAACAGGGCCTGGGTGCGTTGCGCCGTAAAGGCGTGATGTCGCTGAATGGTTTGCCTGCGGGAAGTTTCGACCTTTCAATTTTCGATACGGTCATCAACGGCACGACCATCAGGGGATCGATTGTAGGAACGCGTAAGGATATGGAAGAAGCGATCTCCTTCGCTTTGGAAGGAAAAGTAAAAACCACGGTACACGCTGCTAAACTGGAAGATATCAATTCGGTGTTTGAAGAGATGAAAAAAGGTGACATCAGCGGCAGGATAGTGCTGGAAATTGCAGCGCCTTAATTTATAATATGGCTCATTTTAAAATGTGATGTCCATCATGTTTTAAGGTGGGCCTTACCCTTAGCTTCGTTAAATCAATATTTCTCCTATGAAAGATTCATTTAACTCAAACAGGCACCGCAATGTTTATCTGGTAGGTGGCGGCATAGCTTCCTTAGCCAGCGCGGCCTATTTTATCAGGGATGGGCATATACCTGCCAACCAGATCTACATATTGGAAGAGCTGGATATTGCCGGCGGCAGCCTTGACGGTTCCGGTTCTCCTGAAAGCGGTTACGTGATGCGTGGCGGACGGATGCTGAACTTCAGTTGTTTGTGCACCTACGATCTTTTTTCATTTATTCCATCCCTCACCAATCCCACAATTACCGTACTGGATGAGATCAAGGATTTTAACCATAAAGTTAAAACCCATTCCCTTGCACGTGTGGTAGAAAATGGAGAGATCCTGGATGTGTCTTCCATGGGCTTTAGTAACCAGGACAGGCTTGACCTGATCGAGATGATGGCGGCAAGCGAAGATCATTTAGGTAATAAACGAATCGACCAGTGGTTCGAACCGGCCTTTTTTGAAACAAATTTCTGGTACATGTGGGACACGATGTTTGCTTTTCAGCCCTGGCACAGCGCAGTGGAATTCAAACGTTACCTGCATAGGTTCATCCACGAATTTGTACGCATCAATACGCTGGCCGGCGTTGACCGCACGCCTTACAACCAGTTTGATTCACTGGCCAAGCCACTGATCAAATGGCTGAAAGACAACGGCGTCAATTTTTTAATGGGTTACCAGGTGACCGACCTGAATTTTATAGAATCAGGAGAACAAATATTTGTTGACCGGATACATTATTTAAAAGATGAGATCAATCAGCAGATCCAGTTGAAGGAAGATGACCTTGTGCTCGTGACCATCGGGTCGATGACTGCTGACTCCAGTCTCGGTTCCATGCATTCTGCCCCAAAGCTGATCACCGATAAAAAGGACGGCAGCTGGAAGCTATGGGAAAACATTGCGAAAGTGAGCCCTGAATTCGGCCGTCCATTTGTATTTGACAGCCGTGTCGGGGAATCCAAGTGGGAGTCTTTTACGGTGACCTTCCAGGGCACCACCTTTTTTGAGCTGATGGAAGAATTTTCAGGGAATTCCGCCGGAACCGGTGGCCTGGTCACTTTTAAAAGCTCCAACTGGCTAATGTCTATCCTCTTAGCTTATCAGCCGCATTATATTGGCCAGCCTGAAAACGTAACCGTTTTTTGGGGCTATGGATTATTTCCCGATAATAAAGGAAACTTTGTCCACAAGAAAATGGCAGATTGTACCGGCGAAGAAATTATGACGGAATTGCTTTCCCATTTAAAATTCGACGCTGTCAGGGAGCAATTATTAAAAGAATGTATTTGCATTCCTTGCATGCTTCCCTATATCACCAGCCAGTTCTTAACCCGTGAACCGGGGGACCGTCCCCAGGTTGTTCCTGAGATCACCTCGAACCTGGCCTTTATCGGTCAGTTTGCCGAGGTACCGGAAGATGTCGTGTTTACAGTTGAATATTCGGTCAGGACAGCACAAACCGCTGTTTATAAACTACTGAATATGGATAAAGAGCCGACGCCAATGTACCACGGTGATCATCATCCCGGTGTTTTATTCGACGCGATGAAAACGATGTTACGGTAACCATGCAGTCGCCTTATAAGAAATATATTCCACTGTTGCTGATCATTGCCGGTTGTTCTTTTAACAGCTGCGGTCAGGAAATAAAGCACCAGGTTAAAACGGATACGCTATCGAAAGAATGGAATCAGACCATACCCGGTAACTTTAGCGGGCAGACTAAATCTGTAATGGACAGTACGCGGCTGGATGCTTTTTTTAAAAGTTATCCTGCGCTTCAGAATTACGCGGGAAGGGTTCGGGATTTTTACAGGAAAAGAAACTACGCCTTTGCCTGGTTCGATGATGGGAGGTTAATTGAGCAGGCCGGTAATCTTTCCAACCGGGTGATGAACCTGCAAACCGATGGCATTTATAAGACGGTTCCCTATCAAAACATCCTTGATTCCTTGATTCACGACATAGATTTTAAGGCAACTAAAAACCGCCCGGACACCCGCCTGGAACTAATGCTTACTACCCAATATTTTGTCTTTGCCAAGCTGGCCTGGGGAGGTATGAATGCTTTAGTCAGTGATTCCGCCAAATGGTATGTGCCCAGAAAAAAGGTGAATTACAATGATTATTTAGACAGCCTTTCCAAATCTCCTACCAAGCGATTGTCCGCAGGTGAGCCAGTTTACCGTCAATATGAATTATTAAGAGGGTTCCTGAAAAAATACCTGGCCCTGGATGCAAGCGGCCAATGGTCGACTGTAGATTATAGCGCTTTACTTAAACCCGGCGATACCGCTGCATCGGTAGTCAAAATAAAAATAAGGTTATTCAAACTGGAAGATTTCCATGGGGATACCCTGAACAACACCTACAATAATGAATTGGTGACCGCGGTCAGGCAATTTCAAGACAGGAACGGCCAGCAGCCAAATGGGCTGCTGGACAAAGCGACCATCACCGCTCTGAATGTTCCACTCAAAACCCGGATCAAACAGATCCTGGTCAACATGGAACGCAGCCGCTGGCTGCCGGTGAGGCTGAACGGGGATTATCTTGCCGTAAATATTCCTGAGTTTCAATTGCATGTTTATCATGCTGATAGTTTGCTTTGGAGTTGCAAAGTTGTTGTAGGACAGTCGGTCCATCAAACTACCGTTTTTTATGGGGAGGTCAAATACGTGGTCTTCAGCCCTTACTGGAATGTTCCGCAAAGCATCGTGCTCAAGGAAATCATTCCGGGAATCAGAAAAGACATAAATTACATCCAAAAGCATGACATGGGAATAATTGGCTATCATGGTAAAATACCGGTTGTGCGGCAGAAACCCGGGCCTGAGAATTCATTGGGGCTCGTCAAATTCCTGTTCCCGAACACTTATGATATTTATTTGCACGATACGCCTATGAAGTCTTTGTTCGGCGAAAACTCAAGGGCATTCAGCCACGGCTGTATCCGGGTGGTGGAACCGGTCAAACTAGCCAGTTTCCTGCTTAAAAACAACCCTGAATGGAACGCGGCAAATATGGACGAGGCCATGCATTCCGGTAAAGAACGCTATGTCACGCTAAAGCAAAAGATGCCGGTTTTTATCGCCTATTTCACAGCATTCACCAATCGAAACGGGCTGCTCAATTTCAGGAAAGACATTTATAACCTTGATGACCACCTGGCTGCTATGATCGTTTCAGGAAGCGGTGAATATTAATCAAATAATTATATCATGAGAGAAACAGATGCTATTGTAGCGGAGGTCAGGAAGGCCCTTGCTGTAAAACAGGAAGAAATAAACAAGGCCGGCACTTCGGCGATAGCCTTTGTAAAAGAGGCTTTTAAAAAACGTCAAAAGGAGTTCAGCCGCTTTGAGCAAACCGCTTTTGGGTTAACCTGTACCGCTTCGCAAAAACCGGATATTATTGAAAGTTATAAAAAAGATGCGAAGGTATTATTAGGCGAGATCAGCCGCATCCTGGTATAGGAAATTATATATTGTTCACTATAGATAGTGGCTTGCCAGGTGATGGCTCTCATCTCCTTAAATGACGGCCGTCATTTAATCTGAAGCTTTTTGCCAGCACCTTTGTCTGCACATCAGTCATTTTTTACTATGAAAAATAATCAGGAATTAGCTGCTGACGTTGCAGCAGCCATCAAATGGGAACCATTGATGAGCGGCACGGATATTAAGGTTACGGCCGTTGACGGCCTGGTAACCCTTACCGGGTTTGTTGATGGTAACCTTAAAAAATATAAAGCGGAAGATGTCGCTAAAAGTATCATTGGCGTAAAAGCAGTTATCGAGCATATCGAGCTCAAGTTTACAAACGACGATGAAAAAATCGATGACGCCATAGCACTTGAGATCATCCATGCCCTTAAAGCTGATGTACAGGTGCCGCACGACAGGATCACCGTCAGGGTGGAGAATGGCTGGGTGACATTAGAGGGCGACTTGCCCTGGAACTTCCAGAAACAGGCTGCTGCCGCTGCGATCCGGCCTGTTGAAGGTATCAAAGTATTCACCAACGCGATCCGGATACAACCCGATAGCTCCGATGAAATTGAACAACAGGCTATTCAGCGTGCACTCAGGCGCAGTTCATCTATGGACGACCAGGATATCCATGTTTATGTGAAAGAAAACCATGTAACGCTGGACGGTGTGGTGAATTCCTATTTCCAGAAGGAGGAGGCAGAACGGATCGCCTGGAGCGCTCCCGGAATAGCCACTTTAAAAAACGAATTATCGATTGAATTAAGGGACTAACAACATGACCATCACCCTGCAAATTCTTTGGCTGGTTTTACTGGCGATTCCGATCGCTTGTGTGGCCTGGACCGTTACCCATGAAGAAGTATTCCGTGAACCGAGGGAATATTGTATCAAACGCAGTAAGGAGGGTAACACATTGGCTGAGCGCAAATTCTTTTACCTGTTTACCTGTGAATATTGCTTCAGCCATTATGTAACCATTATTTTTTTATGCTTAACCGGTTATAAACTGCTCATGGATAACTGGATCGGATACGTTATCGCCGGGTTTGCCCTGGTTTACGTAGCGAACGCCTATATGAGCCTGTTCGGGTTGATACGGCAGGATATCGTGAAAGAAAAAACAGAGATAAAAATTATGGAGATCACCACCCAGAAACCAACGACACCCGCTCCATGAAAAAAATCAAAAATAATGAACTGACCGCGGCCCCATCCACGATGCGCGCTATGGTTATGGAAGTTCCGGGGCAGCCCTTAAAAGAAAAAAAACTTCCTATACCTGCTCCAACCGGCAAACAGGTGCTGGTGAAGATCATTGCCTGCGGCGTTTGCCGCACAGACCTGCATATCATGGACAGTGAACTCAACCAACCTAAGCTGCCCTTGATCCCTGGTCATGAGATCGTAGGAACGGTAGTGCAGCTGGGAAGCAATGTCGAAAAGTTGAAAGTAGGCGACCTGGTGGGTATTCCATGGCTCGGCTTCGCCTGCGGGTATTGCAAATATTGCAGAAGAGAACAGGAGAACCTGTGTGAAAACGCTCTGTTTACGGGTTATACCATGGACGGTGGTTATGCAGAATATACGGTTGCTTTTGAAGATTTTTGTTTTATACTGCCTTCCATATATGGCAACCCCTCGGGCGCACCTTTGTTGTGCGCGGGCCTTATCGGCTACCGCTCTTATACGATGGCCGGCCCTAACGCAGAAAAGATAGGTCTTTATGGTTTTGGAGCAGCGGCGCATATCTTAATACAGGTCGCACTGCATCAGGGCAAGGAAATATATGCCTTTACAAGAGATGGGGACATAGATTCACAAAAATTTGCCAAAAAATTAGGTGCTACCTGGGCAGGCGATTCTACGATAACTCCTTCGGCTCCGTTAGATGCTGCTATTATCTTCGCACCAGTGGGTTCGCTCGTTCCTAAAGCGCTCAAAGACCTGGACAAAGGCGGGAGTGTGGTCTGCGGGGGTATCCATATGAGCGATATTCCGTCATTTCCTTATCAGCTGTTGTGGGAAGAGCGAATGGTCCGATCGGTTGCCAATCTTACCCGGAAAGACGGTTTGGAGTTTATTGCGCTGGCAGCGCAGGTGCCAGTAAAAACGGAAACTACTTTATTCCCACTTGAAAAAGCGAACGAGGCATTAGCGGCTGTCAGAGATGGCCAGGTGCAGGGTGCCGTAGTTTTAGTGATGTAGGCAAATTATATATCACAGCTTGTTCATTGATCTCAATCATTTTATTGCCTGATGACGGTCATTTCTCTTCCGGGCTAATACTTGCAAGTTTGTTCCAGTCAAAATGGTCTAAATCAATAACCATTTAAAGAAACAAAAGCTATGAAAACGAATGAAGTTTTACAGAAGGATGTTCAGGACGCTATCAAATGGGAGCCGTTATTGAACGCAGCAGAAATTGGTGTTATTGCTAAAGACGGTATCGTAACTCTGACCGGAACGGTTGACAGCTACGCCAAGAAAACGGAAGCGGAGAAAGCCGCTAAAAGTGTGAACGGTGTAAAAGCTGTGGTAGAAGAGATAGAGATCAGATTTGGCAGCTATGGCAAGAAATCAGATGCCGAGATTGCAGAAGACATCTTGAATGCATTTGCAGCGAACTGGGAAGTTCCTGATGATAAGATCAAAGTTAAAGTAGAGAATGGCTGGGTTACCCTGGAAGGCGAATTGAAGTGGAATTTCCAAAAGGACGCTGCCAAAAAATCGGTCAACAACCTTGTCGGCGTTATCGGTGTGGTAAATAACATTACGATCCAGCCTGAAAGTCATGATGAAGTGGAAAGAAAAGGTATCGAGCGTGCGCTGGAACGCAACTGGTCTATCGGTGACCAGGACATCCAGGTTAAAGTTTCCGGTAGTAAAGTGACCTTAAACGGCACTGTTCATTCCTTTTATGAAAGGGATGAGGCTGACCGCATCGCCTGGAACGCTCCGGGTGTTTGTATCGTAGATAACGAACTGGTTATCGAGTACGCAGATTAATCAGGATGAACGGGGAGGGTAAAACTTACGCTCCCTGTTCATTTATAAATTAGGGCTCAAGAATTAAGCAAGTGATGATGATACAATTTGAAGATAAAAATCCCGAAACCATTGATACCGCGATTGACTTACTGAAAGACAAGATCGATGCATGGCGCAACAAAAGCTGCAGCGAGCGTGTCGCGTCGCTGCATATCATAGCGGATCAGGTACGCTTCAAATCGGATGAACTATCAAAACTGATCACGCTTGAAGTAGATAAGCTGCTGGCTCAAAGCCACGCAGAACTCGCCTTACGGTAAAAGCCAAAGATTTAAACAAAAAAATTTTAATTATAAAAGAAGATATCATGATGTATTATAATAATTATTGGGGTATGGATTTCATCTGGTGGTGTGCGTGGATCATTATGCTGCTGTGGATATTCGCGGTTCCTTACAATATACCCGGTCAGCGCAACAAGAAAGACTCACCGCTGGATGTATTGCTCAAACGATTTGCAGCCGGCGAAATCGGCAAAGAAGAATACGCTGAGCGAAAAAAGCTTATTGAGATCGAAATGATCAGAGAAAGTTGAGCCAAGACAAATCACCATTTTAAAATATCCTGACCATGCCTGATCCACAATTCCATCCTGAAAAGAAAACAGTCATCAAAAACGGCTTTAAGGGATGTAAGACCAAGCTGCTTTTCGACCAAAAGACGGGGGTGTTAAAAAACCGGATACTATTATTGGAAAAGGAAAATTCCCAATATATCTACCTCCTCGAAAACGAAAAGCAGCTTAACCTTAAAAAAAGCCAATGTCTTTCTACGGCCTCTCACGACTGCCGATCTCCATTAACCAGCATCCAATTGTCAGCCTCTTTGATCGAGCGTTATTACGACCGGCTGGACAGAGATAAATTATTTGCTCACCTGCATAAGATCAAGCTTGCGGTGGCAGAAATGACAGATAAACTGGACGGTTTGGTCGCCGTTTAAATGGTACCGAGTGACTCCGGATCATATTTGGATGTGACCACCATCATTTCCTGACCGGGTTTTATCAGGCAAATTTGTACCGGTAATAAAAGCGTAGGAAAAACGCGTTTTGTAAATCAATTATCTAAATTAAAATGAGCATACAGACCATTAATCCATTTAACAATAAGGTTGTTAAATCATTCGAAGAAATGACCCCAGCTGCCGTAAATGCTGCGATCGCGCAAGCGGAAAATACTTTTGAAACCTGTTGGACCCGGCCTTACTCGCGTAAGGCAGAGCTATTGCACCGTGTGGCACAGATCATGCGTGAACGGTCAGCCCAGCTTTCTGCCCTGATCACTTTAGAGATGGGGAAATTATACGCGCAGAGCCAAGGCGAAATCGCTTTGAGCGCTGATATCATCGATTATTACGCAACCAATGGCGAGAGATTCCTGGCGGATGAAAAGTTAAATCCCGAATTCGGGGAAGCTTACATTAAGAAAAGCCCGATAGGCGTATTGCTTGGCGTGGAGCCGTGGAACTTCCCGTTCTACCAGGTTGCCCGTTTTGCGGCACCTAATATCATGATAGGCAACGTGGTTTTAGTTAAACATGCTTCCAATGTCCCACAATGTGCACAAGCTATTGAAGATATATTTTTAGAAGCTGGCGCACCAAAAGGCCTTTATACCAATCTGTTCATTTCCGGTGGTAATGTTGCCGCCTATGTAGCCGACGAACGTATCAAAGGTGTTTCCCTAACTGGCAGCGAATTGGCTGGCGCAAGCCTTGCTGCAGCGGCAGGAAAAGCATTAAAGAAATCGGTACTGGAACTGGGCGGCAGCGATGCTTTCATCGTTTTGGAAGACGCCGATATTGACCAGGCCGTGGCCTGGGCTGTAATAGGCCGTATGAATAATACCGGCCAGTGCTGCGTTGCAGCCAAGCGGTTCATTGTCGTAGAAAAAGTTGCGGACGAGTTCTTAACTAAATTCACAGCAAAACTCACCGGTTTAAAAGTAGGCGATCCGATGGATGCCGATACCCAATTGGGCCCATTAAGCAGCGAAGGCGCGGCGGTACAACTGGCTGATCAGGTGCAGCGTTCTGTTGATGCCGGCGCGAGGGTGATTCTTGGCGGCAAACGGATCGACCGTCCCGGCGCATTTATTGAAGCTACTATACTAACGGATATTGAACCCGGCATGGCGGCTTATCATGAAGAGCTGTTTGGCCCGGTAGCTTCTTTTTATCGCGTTAAAGGTGAAGCGGAAGCGATAAAACTCGCCAATGATTCACCATTTGGCTTGGGTGGTTCCGTCTTCACTTCAGATAAAAAAAGAGGCGAGAACGTAGCAGTCTTGATCAATACTGGCATGGTATTCATCAACCATCCGACCTGGACACAGCCCGACCTGCCATTTGGCGGAACCAAGCGTTCCGGTTATGGAAGGGAGCTATCTGCCCTTGGCGTGGAAGAATTCGTTAATAAAAAACTGATCAGGTTCAGCGAATACGCGGACCCTTTTTAGTATTACGAACTACAACATGAAAACACCTGCGAAACAGGTGTTTTCTGTTTATCAAAATCATCCCAAACCGCTGTTGCCATGTATAAATCAAACGCAAATGATATCGCAGCGCAATATGTTTTGCAGAAAGTACAGCCGGCCTTGCTCGGTCTGATGGATGGTTCGGTATCGACGCTGGCGCCTTTATTTGCGGCTGTTGGTTTGACCCACCAGACCCATAAGGCTTTTTTTGTCGGGCTGGCAGCGGCTTTAGGAGCTGGTATCAGCATGGGGCTGGCCGAAGCTTTGTCCGTGTACTTCGCAGGCATTTGGACAACCTGGATAGATCGCGAGAACGGCAATATTCCAGTGAATAGTTTTGCTATACCTACGTGCGAACCTGATACTAATTACAATAAAATTCACACGCGTATGCCCGTTGCTTTCAATGAAGAGCAAAGGCGCTTATGGATGCACCAAGAGGCAAGTTACCAGCAGTTAATGGGATTGCTTCAAACCTATAATTCTACGTTCTTAAAATTTAAAGAAGTCGGCAGGAAGCGGTTACCGAAGAAAAAAGATGATTATAATTCACTTTTTTAATTATTGCCGGTATTCATTTTAGACGATTGATAGTTAATAAAAGTTCTTGTTAATTAATATCTGAACGTTCTAAGAAATTTAATGTTTGTTATTAGTGCGTTATTGACATCAATGCGTTGTAAGGTGCCAAACATTTCTTTATTGCCAACGTAATTATTAAAAAGGCAATCAAATGAAACCCATATATTTTTCTATAGGTAAAAACTTTCCGATAATGGTAATTCCGGATAGCCAGGCTCATCTGGACGGGCACACTGTTTTGACCTATACTTATAGCATTTTCAAAAACGCGACAGGAAGTGAAAATGAATTTCTGCAAAAAGAAAACACACTGCATACCGAAAAAAAGCATGATCCGGATTATATGGGCTTCATCACTTTTGAACAACCAGGAAAACTTTTTACTTATACCGCCGACGGAGGTGAGGATTTAGCAAGTGATGAGGTTGAAGAAATTATCGAAGTTATCAGCCATTATCGTGACACGCCGAAATTGTGGTCGATATGAACCAGCCGATAAAATATGATTTCTGGGTCGTCGCTATAGGTTCATCTGCCGGTGGACTTCAACCGTTAATAAAAATGATATATAGCCTACCTGAAAATGCAAATGCAACTTTTGTCATCATCCCGCATTTATTGCGCGCTGGTAAAAGCCAATTGGATTTTTTATTATCTAAACATTCCAAAATGCCTACTATCAGAGCTGCGCACCGTATGCCGATAGAACCACAAAAAATATATATCCTTCCCGAAGGTAAGCTAATGACCCTGAAAAACGGTCGTCTTATCTTACGTGAGCGCCAGCCAGAGGAAATTATCAATTACGCGATTGACACATTTTTTATGTCGCTGGCTTCAGATGCTAAAGAAAAAGCAGTTGGAGTGATATTGTCAGGAAACGGCAGCGATGGTTTAGAAGGGTCAAAGGAAATTGAAAAGAATAACGGTATCGTTATTGTTCAAGATCCACAAACCGCTGAATCGCCGGGTATGCCCAACGCGATTATTCAAAGCGATACTCCAAACGCGATTTTAGCACCCGAGGAAATAAGCTACAAGATTATTCAACACACAGGTTTGGTCAAATAGTTATTCGCTTAACGAATTGTTTAAATCTAATGAGCATCAGGTATTGTAAAACAAAAGGATGATTCCTAACCAACAATACTATCCACGCCAATTTCACCACCGTGTTTAACTTTAAATTACCATTATATACAAATATGAGGTCGAGCATTTAAGAAGATATTGTCAAATTAAACACTAACTTTATCAATTACTCCGGAGCATTTCCGATCACTTTTTGCAATCTTACTACTTTTCATGAAACCCTTAGAAACCAATCAGTTGCTGGACCCTGTTCTACTTCGTTCAGTGTTTCTTAAACAACTTAGCATCCTATATAATGCCAAGATTAATTTGACCGACAGGTTGCCTCAATTGGTCGGTCAGGCGACCTTTAATAATTTGAAACTGGCGTTGGCCGAGGACCTTGAGGATACCAAACGACAGATGATATCGCTAAAGACAATATTTAATTTAATGCACGAATCGTGGCTTACTGATAATTGTTTAGGTATGAACGCAGTGATTAATGAAGCTCATAATCAGGTTACTTCGCAACAGGGAAAAAACTTTGAAAGTGATATGTCCATCCTGTTTTATATGGGGGTTATAGAAAACCTCCAGGTTGGAGCCAGCCAAATGCTTAATTTGTTGGCTTTGAAACTGGCCTATCAGCCCTATGCTCAATTGGTAGTGGAGTGTCTGGACATGGTAAAGGAAAATTCCAGCCTTTTCCATTATGTTGCTGAAGAATATTTACAATAGTTAGAAAGAATATCAAGTTTTATGCGGATCGCCCAAGGGATTTTCAGCTTGTTTATACAAAGCAGCTTCGCCATCGGCTAATTTCGGCGGTACACCCGGAATTGGTACTGGAGTGTTTGTGCCATCATTCAGTGGCGCAACTTTAACAGTGATTCTTTTTCGTTTAGGCTTCGGCTCTTTCATATCTTCTACAAGCATTAAAAAGGTGTTATTGTTTCAATCTTCAAGAACCTGTTTCAACTGCTCATTTATAATTAGCATATATTCAGTAGTCAAATCGGAGTTTATTAATCGCCCGAATGTGCCGGATTTTTCCTTTTTGATATACCCTTTAAACAATCCATCAATAGATACCATGTAGCATGGCCCGCTTTCGCCTGGCATTTTTTTAATGTCAAACTGTAACTCTACCGCCTTATTTGCGATTTCGCAGTTGATTTTGAATCTTTCCATAAATATATCAGTCTATAAGGGGATTACCTAAAATGGGTAGTTTAGCAAATTTTAAAACTTCTATACTGGCGTAACAACCATATTCCTCGACAACCTTGCCGTAAATAATATAACAGCCAGCGCCGTTAAAAGGATATTCCTTTGTCGTGTTTGGAAAATGTACCGTATCAAAAAAACCACCCTCAACATCCAAAAACGAACCAAACCACATTAGTTTGCCTGTTTTAGTCCTTACCGTTTTTTCACATACCTAACGGCATAATACAAAATCCCATCGCGATATTTCATTTCAATCGACTGTGTTTATCAGCACTTCAACAATAGTATATAATTCTATTTTCGTTTTTCTGCTTTATTTGCTATATTTATACCAACGATTTAGAATCATTTATCCGTTGCGTGATTCGTAAAGTAGTTGATTTTTTGAAGATATAAATATGTGATATATAGACAGTTATGAACGATGTTCGTGACCCGTCCATTCCGCCAAATTCATAAAAGCCTCTAAATCAATGATTTAGAGGCTTTTTTTATGGTCTATGAAAAACTCGAACCTTCCTTCTAAAAATGTAAAAACCCCCTAATTAGCGAAATTAAGCGGTTTTTGAATTTCGGCTCTGTTGAAATCAGCGAAAATGCACCATATCCTATTGCGTCTTTTGTAGCGTCTTTTTTTCTGAAGAAAGACGCTTTTTAATTGATAACTAATTGAAAATGAGTGATTTGATAAAATTTGATAATTTATTATAAATACATTCCTTTAGCGTTGATAATCAGATGGTTACATTGCAACCTGTTTGGATATCGCCGCCGCTTTTAGTCATATTATTTTGATTTGAGGTGAGCGCTTTTAAGCTTTAGCGATATTTAAAATTTATTATGTTAGAAAAAAGCTTCGGTTTGTTTTATTATTTAAAGCAGACAAAAAATCAAAAAGAACAGAGAAGGTATGTATACGTGCGCGTTACGGTAGACGGCGAGTGCCGGGAAATATCGATCAAAAGGCAATGGATTCCTGATCAATGGAATTCAAAAACAGGAAGAGCAACGGAAATCAATGAAGAGGCAAATGAATTGAACCGGTATCTGGATACCATTTCCAACAAGGTTAATCAAATACAAAGAAATCTGATCGATGACGGTAAGCCGGTGACTGCGGAAAACATTAAAAATATTTTTACAGGCAGAGGACAAAAGAAGCATTTCATTTTGGAAGCGTTCCAGGATCATAACAGACAGATGAAAGCTTTGATAGGCAAAGAGTTTGCCCCGGCTACTTTAACCCGCTACAAGACAGCATGCGCACATTTAAACAACTATATCAAATGGAAGTATCAGAAGAATGATTTTGAGATTAAGGATTTAAATTATGAATTTGTATCACAGTTTGTGTTCTGGCTTAAAACTGAAAGAAAATGCGGTCATAACGCCGCTATAAAGTATTTAGGTAATTTCAAGAAAATTGTACTGGAATGCATGAAAAGGGGTTTGCTGGCCAACGATCCGTTCCTTGGTTTTAAAAGCAAGAGAAATGAAGTGATTCCAGTAGCTTTGACCAAAGAGGAATTAATTAGAATTACCAACAAAAAATTTGATATCGAAAGACTTAGTCATGTCCGCGATATATTCTTATTCAGTTGTTATACAGGATTAGCTTATATTGATGCTTATAAGTTACGTAATACAGATATAGTGATAGGAATTGACGGTGGCATGTGGATTACTACAACAAGGCAAAAAACAAATTCAAGTACGAGGCTCCCGCTACTTCCAAATGCGATAGCAATTCTTGCTAAATATCAGGACCATCCAAAATGTGTAAGCAAAGGTACTGTGCTGCCGGTATTGACGAATCAAAAAACGAATTCGTACTTGAAGGAGATCGCTGACCTATGCGGCATAAGAAGGAAACTAACCTTTCACATTGCCAGGCATACCTTTGCTACTACAGTAACACTTACGAATGGCGTACCTATAGAAACGGTGTCAAAAATGTTAGGGCATAAGTCACTTAAACAAACGCAGCATTATGCGAAAATCGTTGATCTGAAAATAAGTGAAGATATGAACACGCTACGAAAAAAATTAGAAATGCAGATGTAGTGAAACTTGGTGTTCGTGTTATGCGAACACCTCATACTTACATGTCGTCTTTCAATTGCTGGATGAACTTTTGCTGCCGTCCCGCTAACTGGTGAATAGACTCCTTGTCCAGCGTGGCCGCGCCATCTTCCAGTGTGGCGTGGGTACCGCCGGTATCATCGGTGCCATTCAGGTTACTGCTTTGTAGCGATGCCGACAGATCGGCCAGTTCTTCCCGTGCGCTATTCATCTTGTGTATAATGACTTGTTTGACTTCTTCGAGGTCAGCGTCACTATAACGCTTTTTAGAAGTAGCTATATTTTCCATGGGGCTATAACGCCCGAACGCTTTAAATGTTTTTGAGCGGAACAAATCCTTCAGGTAGTTTTATCACGTATTCCCTGGCCAGAGTTTTGGCGATCGCTAACATCCAGGTCAGCAGCGGCAGTTCCTGCTCATTATACTGATCAGTAGTATTCCATATTTGAACAATGGTTTTTTCCAGCAAGGTATCGGTCAGGCCTTTTTCCCCAACGATGCGAAAGATCGCCAGTTGTAAAACTAGTGCGTATTGGTCATATAAAGCTTCAGCACCGGAGCGGGTTTTGGCACGAACAAGTACTAATAGTTCCTTTGGATCAATCAGGTTGAGGGGCATTTATAAAATATAAATAGCAATGAGTGAAGTATATAGCCATAAGCATGCCAAGTTTAAATCGTCCTTTCTTTTGCCGCAGACAGGCGCGCCTCCCGGAGTTTGGTGTAAATCGACCAGCCGCTGAACAGGTAGATCACGGTAATGACCCCGAATATCCATAGTGGAATATTTTTGCCGGCTATGATCATATATAAATAAGGTAAGCTATAACCCAACGCTGCAAAAAGCAAAGGCAGCAGGTATGGACGTTTTTGTCGGATGTTTTTGACGGCCCGGCCGATAAAGATCAGGAACAGGAGTTTGCTCATTAAATAGAGTACGAGGAACAGCCAGGGATCAAGCTGGTGCAGTGCGGCCTGTCGAAACAGATAATCTTTGATCAGGGAGCAGTAGTACGCCATCTTCAGGCGAACTGGTGCTGCAAGATCGCGATCACATAAGGTGAATCGATCCGGATATCATGATGGGTATGCAGTGGGATATTCAAGTGGTCACCGGCATTCAGGGTAAATATTTCTTTGCCGACGGTGCAGGTACAAGTTCCTTTTAAAATAAAGAAACTCTCCGAGATCATTTCGTGTACTTCTTCCGGTACATTCAGTTTGGTGATGACTAAAGTTTGCGCGATTTGGTCATTTTGCTGCAATACCTGGGCAAAAAAATCTTCAAACGGCTCCGCTGGAATGAGGTGTTCTACCGCTTTCAGCCAGCTTTCATAATTAGAATATTTACTGGTCGGCGGCAGGTTGTCCAGGTCGATCTGGTCTTCCAATGCGGCGAGTATCTTGTTTTTAAGCTGTGGCCGGGGTATAATGGCCTGGCTTTGGGCCAATTGTTCGAGCGTAAGTTCGATTTGGTTCAGTTCCTGATCGATCTCGGGATAAGTTAAGCGCAAGGCGGCGACCTCGTCGTTAAACTCAAAACAATGCTGTTCTAAATTCCCGTTATCAATATAGGACCTGATATCCATGAGCGACAAAGCTACAATAATCAATCGAAAATATTTGAAGTGTCCTTACAACCAAAAGAACTGAGCGATAGCCTTTAACTGCTGATATGACAGCACGCTCCAGCCAATATGACCATTGCGAGCAGAAACAGCCAGCAGAACAAAGAGAATTTTAAAGAAGACGCCATTATTCCATTGGTCGGATATAATGGCTATTCCTTACAGCGCTACTGTTGAAATGTTTTATTTCTTTCGCTTCGCTTTCTTCAGTTCCCGGTCTTTTTGCCTGGCTTCTTTTTCGGCTGAAAGCCGATCTTTGACCAGTTCGTCGACCGCTACAGCTCGGCCAGGGCGTTGGGCGATGGCTTGTTCAAAATCTTCGAAAGATAAACTCTCACTCACAAAACTATTTTTCTTTTTCATCAGGCTCCGTAATCATAAGGTCGCCGTTTTAACAACACTGATCAAAAAATGTTTAGCCCAGCGGTGGCAGGCTAAAATTAGTTATTGTCTTTTTTATGACCCATTAATTCGTTATAAGCAGAATAGTTTGTCCGGTACTACTCCGTCTGCGAATAATAAGGGCTGTTTAACCGCCTGAAATTTAGAGGAGCGATTATTGTCATGCAATAACCATGTACAACCAGGTAAGACAAAAGAAGTTGCTGATCATTGAGGATGACGCTAACATATTGAGCATACTGGATCTTATCTTTTCCGAAGAGGGCTACAAGGTGGTCTTATCAGAGACCGGATCTGACAGTGAACGATTATCAGAAATCAAACCAGATCTGATCTTGCTGGATCTGCGGCTTTCAACGCTCGGCCGGGAAGGCGCGGAGATCTGTCTGCGCCTGAAATCGCAACCCGTAACCGCTTTTATACCGATCATCCTGCTATCCGCCGAACGTGACATTCAACAAATTTGCCAGAATTGCGGCGCTGACGATTACATGGCTAAGCCTTTTGATATTGAACAGTTGTCCGGCATGGTGAAGGAATTGGTGTTAAAGTAAGAACGTTTAGGTATCTTTAGCAAAATCCGCTACATGATGATGAAAGCTGAGGCTGTTATAAAGCGTAATAATGTGAAAGTGATCGGTGACGGTGAACAAGTGATGCTCTTTGCACATGGATTCGGTTGTGACCAGCGTGCCTGGAAATTTATTGTCGATGCTTTTACAGAGGATTATAAAGTGGTCCTTTTCGATTACACAGGTTCAGGGCAATCGGACGTCAGCCAATATAGCGCTGATAAATATAAAAGCCTGGATGGGTATGTTCAGGATGTGCTTGATCTCTGCGAGGCGCTTGAATTAACCAATACCATTTTTGTCGGTCATTCGGTTAGTAGTATGGTTGGTTTATTAGCCGCGGTGCAGCATCCGGAATTTTTTTCCAGGCTGGTGTTTATCGGCCCCTCGCCACGATACCTGAATACAACCGATTATACCGGCGGTTTTGAAAGGCAGGACCTTGAAAATTTGTTTGAATTTATGGACAGCAATTACCTGGGCTGGTCCAGCGCAATGGCCCCGGCGATTATGGCTAACCCCGAAAGGCCGGAGTTGGGTGAATTCCTGACCGATAGCTTCTGTTCCACCGATCCGGACATTGCCCGCGCGTTCGCACGGGTAACCTTCTTTTCAGATAACCGCGACGATTTGTCTAAACTTAAAGTAAAGAGTTTGACGCTGCAATGTTCCGAGGATGTGATCGCGCCTTTAGCGGTTGGCCAGTATTTTCATGAACATACACCAGGTAATGAATTTGTGTTGCTGAACGCTACTGGCCATTGTCCGCATATCAGTGAGCCTGTAGAAACGATCAATGCGATAAAGACCTATCTCCATACTGAGGAAAATGGAAAATGATTTATTGGCACAACTGATCGATGCGGAGCAGTTGTATCAAAATGCCCCTTGCGGCTATTTTTCCCTGTCTGCTGACGGAAAGATCATCAAGATCAATTTAACTTTACTGAATTGGCTGGGTTACGAGGAAAAGGAATTGCTCGGCCAAAAGTTTGCATCTTTACTCACAAAGGGCGGACAGATGCATTTTGAAATGTTCTTTTGGCCGGTAGCTAGTATAAGTAAGGCAGTCAAAGAATTCAGCTATGAGATCTTGCGTAAAGATGGTTCCTTAATAGCCGTGCTGTTAAATGCTTCAGCCTTGCTGGATGAGCACAGCAAATTGCAGGCCATCAACGCGGTATTAACCAACACCACCGAACGGAAGAATTACGAAAAGGAAATACTGCATTCCAAAAGGGTCGCTGAAAGTGAGAAAAAACGCTTGCAGTTTATGGCCGACCTGGTACCGGAGATCATTTGGACGACAACAGCAAAAGGAAACATAGATTATGTGAACGCCCGTTTTTGTCAATACTTTAATTGTAACGGCGAAGACACCCGATCCTCTTTTGTGCTTTCCAAAGTTCATAAAGATGACCTCCGGGAGCTGTTAAAAGTTTGGTACAGATCAATTGAAACAGGTGAACATTTACAAAAAGAGATCCGACTTCTTAACCGGGAAGGAATTTACGAGTGGCATTTATTGAAGTCCGCGTTGTTTTTGGATGAGGAAGGCAATATGACCAATTGGTTTGGCTCCTGCGCTAACATTAATGATCATATCAACGCGTTAAAGAAAAAAGATGAATTTATCAGTATCGCCAGCCATGAATTAAAAACGCCGATCACCAGTTTAAAGGCCGTTTTGCAATTACTTGACCGGTTGAAAAATGATCCATCAAATAAAATGGTGCCGGGACTGATAGAAAAGGCCAATCGGAATGTCGACAAGGTAAATGCGCTGGTAGAAGACCTGTTGAATGCCAGTCAGATGAACCAGGGCCAATTGCACTTGAATAAATCAATATTTAATCTTGCCGGGCTTATCAGTGACTGTGTGCATCATATACGGATCGATCAGCGCTATGAGATCATTATTGGAGGCGATGATACATTGCAGGTTTTCGCTGATGAGGGCAGAATCGAGCAGGTCATCGCCAATTTTATTACCAATGCCATTAAATATGCGCCCGATAGCAAACAAATTTTTATCAATTTAAAAAACGCTGGAGCCAATGTTTTGGTTGAAGTAGTTGATAAAGGTCCCGGTATCGCTGAAGAGAAAATACCGCATCTTTTTGACCGTTACTATCAGGTTGAGAACAAGGGCAGTAAGTACTCCGGCCTGGGTCTTGGGCTATTCATCTGTGCCGAGATTGTTAAGCGCCACGGCGGTGAGATCGGTGCCCGCAGTACGCTTGGAGAGGGAAGCGTTTTTTGGTTTAGCCTGCCGACTTCCTGACAAAAAGTAAGTTCATCAATTCATTTTCCTATTTAAACTTATGCAACTCATCCCGCTTTTCAAGGAAAGTGATATGCGCACGTTTTTTGGTGCCAAACTCAAACAGCCCAAATTGTTTCCAGCGGCAGGCTAAAATAAAAGATGGAACCAACACCACTTTCGCTTTCTGCCCAAATTTCGCCGCCATGCCGGTGAATAATTTCGGCACTCAGATATAAACCGATGCCGAAGCCAGCAATGTGCTGGGTATTGTTAGTTTGCACCCGGTAATAGCGGTCAAATATTTTGGTGAGATCGTCCCGCTTAATTCCCATTCCTTCATCTTTAATGCTGACAACCAACTGGTTATCTTTCGTCTTGCAGGCGATTTCGATATTTTTTCCTTTGGGTGAATATTTCACGGCATTATTGATCAGGTTGGAGATGACGGAACCGATTTTATCTCGGTCAGCGTTTACAGGGATGGGCGGGCACTGGACAAAATGCATCAGGTGGGTGCTGGCGGTCAGGCTGGCCTCCGAGATCATGTCTTTGATCAAGGCTTCCATATCGAAATTTTGTTTCTCGATATATATTTTGCCGGATTCCAGGCGCGAGATATTCAAGAAGCCGTTGATCATAGCGGTCATGCGTTTGACCTGGATGTTAGATTTTTCCATAGCGCCGGCCAGGAAAGGGTCCTCACTGTTCTTGAGTTTTAGACTGGCCACCTGGAGTAAGGCGTTCAGCGAGGTCAGCGGGGTTTTTAATTCATGGCTGGCCATGCCGATAAAATCGTCTTTCTGCCGCTGAACTTGTTTGCTGGTTTCCAGCTCGGCCTCCAGTTGTATTTTGTCTCCAGCAACTCTGCCTGGCTCTTTTCGATGGTTTGGCGGGCCAGCACCTGTTCGGTCACATCGATGGTGATGGCGAATACGCCCGCGATTTGGCCGGTCGCGTCACGGTATGCCTGGTAAACGAAATTTTGGTAGACGATATCCGGCAGTCCGTGACGAATTAACGATACCGGTAGTTCCCTGGCATAAAAGGTTTCCCCGGTTTGGTATACGTTTTTCATGACTTCCTCCAGCCCCTGGCCGCGGGCATCAGGCAGCGCATCGAAAACAGGTTTGTTCATGACCGCCGCCTGCGGCTTGCCCCAAAGTTCCACCATTAATTGGTTAGCGACGGTGATGACATGATCCGGGCCGGACAGGATACACATAGCTACCGGTGCCTGCGCGATCATATTTTGTAGGTTCTCTTCACTTTGTTCGACCTGCCGTTTGGCCAATACCCGGTCGGTAATTTCCGAAGACATTACCAGGACGCCGGTATATTGGCCATTGTTATCGGTGAGCGGCTGATAGGTATAATCCACGAAAGTTTCGCGGACGCTGCCATCTGGTTTTTCAAATAAAACCGGGCTTTCCTTGACATCAATGATTTCACCCGTAATCATGACCTGCCGTAGTTGACCGGGAAAAGGCTGGTCAATCAGTTCCGGCAATATGGCTAAAAGAGGTTTGCCAATTACCTCTTCCGTTGTTTTGTTCCAGTAGTCCAAATTGGCCTGGTTGATCATTTCCACGATGAGTTCCGGCCCGCGGATGACCACTACGGACGCTGGTAGCATATTGATCAGTAATTGCAGTTGTTGTTGTGCCTGAACCGTTGCGGTCACTTCGATGACAAAAACGAGAATGCCATCTATCTCTTCGCTGGCATTCCGTCGTGCCTGGTAAATAAAGTTGAAGTACCGGTCCTCGACCGGTCCATCCGCTGTACGAGCCAGCGGTATTAATAATTCATTGCCTTCAAAGGTCTCACCTGTTGTATAAACGTTTTGCAGGACATCCCAAATGGGTGCTCCTTTGACCTCGGGAATGGCTTCCAGCATCGGTTTTCCCAGGATGTCACGGCCGGGAAAAAGTTGCTGGTAGAGCGGGTTGATCAGTTCGAACGTGAGTTCGGGCCCGCTCAAAATACAAATGCCGGCTGGCGCCTGCATAAAAAAGCGGTTTAAACGATCTTCGCCATATTGCAGGAGTTTCCGGTTTTTTACTTTATCGGTCAGGTCGATAGCGGTACCCAGCACATAAGCCACTTCGCCATCCGGACCGGTTATGGGGTCAAACGTACTTGACCACCAAAATTCAGTAATTGCCTTCGTTTCCGGGTCCGCGATATGGTAAGCGTATTCTGGTATTTGGGTTTGTTTTTTGTTGGAAATGGCATCCATGATGGCCTGCCGGGTGAGGTTAGCTCCCTTGGGGTCATTGGCCTGGTCAGGAAATATCGAAAATGCACCCTTGCCTACGATCTGTTCTCGGGCTAGGCCGGTCAGCCGGCAATAGGCGTCACTTGCGGTAACGATCGTGAAATCGGGCGCGTCGGCTTTCATCAGTAAGCAGGCTGCAGATTTTTCAAAGATCTGCAGCAAAATATCTTCAGGGAGGAAAGCCATAGTGACAAAGTTAACAGAACATAAAAACCTGTTTATTGTTTTTAAGTAAGAAAAGCTATGATGTTTGAAGGGCTAAAAAAGGGAGGTTTTACTTTTCCAGCAGGCTTTTCAATATTAGCAAGCTTTTTTCCATGTCTTTGGCCACGTGTTTTTGCATTTTCGGAATGAAAAGATTGATCGGTACGGGCAAACTGCCCGCATTGCTCCAGGATAGCTTGGTTTCATTGACAGACATGGATTCCGTTTCCATGATGATCCGGGCGGTAGCTTTCATTGGTTTGACAAAACGGATCTCCATTTCCAAGCTTTTGTCCGCGTCAATCGCGAGGATCTCTTTTTCGCCTTCACCCGCGTCTTTATTGCCTTTCCAGGCATAGATATAACCAACGGTACCATCGTTGCCTTGGAAGCTCTTTTCGCGGTTAGCGTCTTCCATGAATTGGTATTGAAACTTTCCTGGTTTTGCAAAAAACGGATATAGTCGAACACTTTTTGAAGTGGTGCCTGAATGACGATCTCTCGCTTAACGTAATGATTTTTTTTGGAAAAGAGCGCCGCCAGAAATACTAAAGTGACAATGCCGATAATGATGTATAGAATGACCATTGAATTTTTTTATTTTTCTTTTAAAAGTATGAAAATTGATTTAGTTATTCCCATTTTGTATTCAGATAACGTTCACAGTAGTTGCTTAGCTTTCGATTATCACTTGTGGTTTAGTTAAAACATTTTCCTTTATTTTTTATTCTATTTTTATAATTTCATTTTTTAATTATCCACACGACACTTCCATCAATGAGTAAAGAAAATATATCCGGAAGTGATTCAAGTTCATCTATACAATTTCCTGTAGTAGGCATCGGGGCATCAGCGGGTGGCCTTGAGGCGGTAAAGCAATTTTTACAAGCTGTGCCAAAAAAATCGGCTATGGCCTATGTGTTTGTTCAACACATGAGCCCGACCCATGAAAGCCTGTTGCCGGAAATCCTTGAAAAGTTTTCTAAAATCCCTGTATTGCAAATCACTGACAACATACACCTGGAACAGGATCATTTTTATATTATCCCGTCCAATAAGATCGTCAGGGCAATAGATGGTATATTGAAGCTGGAAGAATTGAACGGAAAGCGGCATAAAGTAAAAGTCATTGACCTATTCTTTTCCTCCCTGGCTGTCGTCCACCAAAGCTTTGCGGTCGGTGTAGTATTATCGGGAACATTAGACGACGGAACCCTTGGCTTGCAGGTAATAAAATCATATGGAGGTATCACCTTCGCACAGGATGAAGGGTCAGCCGCTTTTGATGGTATGCCTAAAAGTGCGATTAACACCGGCGCGGTGGACTTTATATTACCCCCGGCAAAGATCGCGGAACACCTGATCTCCATTAACTATCCTTTCCATGCGGACTATTCGAAAAAGGAAATGACAAGTACTTTACCCCAGCAAGACGAAGAAGTTTTCAGGTCTTTGCTTACAGTACTTCGCGTCCGAAGGGGCGTTGACTTTTCTTATTATAAACAAGCCACTTTAAAACGACGCATCGTTCGCCGGATGGCACTCAATAAAATGGAGAAGCCTGACGATTACCTGGCTTACCTTCGGGAAAACAAAACGGAACAGGACGAACTGTATAACGACATGCTGATCTCGGTAACGGATTTTTTCCGGGACACGGCAAGTTTTGAGCTGCTTTGCAGTACAGTTTTCCCTGCGCTGTTAAAGCATAAAACAGCCAACGAACCATTACGGATATGGGTCGCCGGTTGCGCTACCGGTGAGGAAGCTTATTCCATGGCAATTTGTTTGCAGGAACACCTGGGTGATAAGTCAGCGGCTATGACGATCCAGATATTCGCTACCGATATTTCCGAAACAGCAATTGCCAAAGCCAGGGCCGGGATTTATAGGGCGACCGATTTGAACGGACTTTCTGATTCCCGTTTACAGCAATTCTTTACCAAGCTCGACGGCAGGTACCAGATCAATAAGGTCATTCGCGATATGTGCGTATTTGCCAACCACAACTTGCTGAAAGACCCGCCATTTTCCAAGGTTGACTTAGTGAGTTGCCGGAATGTCATGATCTACCTGGAACCTATTTTACAAAAACGGGCGCTGAATACCTTTCACTATGCCCTGAATGACAACGGATTCTTAATGCTGGGCAAATCAGAAAGCGTTGGTAATAACTCGGACCTGTTTAGTCCTTATAATAACCACGAAAAGATCTTTTCAAGAAAAGGGGAACGCGGGAGGTTCATGCCGGTCGCCTCTACGGGTTATGAAAGAAACTTTAAAGAAGTTGATAAAACCTTTCAAAATGAAAGCGGAAAACACGATGTATATAAAATAGCAGGAGAAATCATCTTAGCTACCTATGCGCCGGCAAGCGTATTGGTCAATGAAAGCTTTGATATTATGCAGTTTATTGGTAAAACTGAATCCTGGCTGACCCCTGGCGCTGGCAGGGCAAGCCTGAACTTACTCAAAATGGCCCGTGAAGGGTTAGCTTTTGAGTTACGGAATTTATTGCACCTGGCCAAAAAAAACAGGGCGGCCGCAAAAAAAGATGCGATACTGTTTAATTTTCAACAGGCCGATGAATATGTAAATATCGAAGTCGCCCCTTTATTAAATGGTCCTGAACCATATTACCTGGTGGTATTTATAAAGAGTCAGAATGCAACAGTGTTACCATCAAAGGTTAGCAATGGGAAAAATAAAAAAGGGGTAACAGACCCGCGAGATATTGAAATAGAGCAACTGAAAAAAGAATTGATGCAGGCGCGTGCAGATATGAGAACGGTGACAGAAGACCAGGAAGCCGTCAATGAGGAACTGCAAAGCGCCAATGAAGAATTACTCTCAGGTAGCGAGGAACTACAAAGTTTGAACGAAGAGCTGGAAACTTCAAAAGAGGAACTGCAAAGTACGAACGAAGAAATTACGATAGTTAACAGTGAACTGATAGACCGTAACGACCAGCTTAACCTTGCCCGTACCTATGCTGAAGGGATCATCAATACTATAAGGGATCCGCTGCTTATGCTGGACAAGGATTTAAGAGTCATACGTGCGACAAACGGTTATTACAATAAGTTTAAGGTAACTGAAAAAGAAACGGAACATCAATACATATATAACCTGGGCAACCAACAGTGGAATGACCCGCTCCTTCGTAATATGTTAGAAAGCATATTGCCCGAAAAGAAGATATTTATCGATTTTGAAGTAAGTCATACTTTCCCTAACATTGGCTATAAAGTGATGCTGTTAAATGCACAGCAATTGGATAAGATCAATGGTGAGCAGGTCATTTTATTAGCCATCGAAGATATTACCGATCAACGGAAAGTTGAGGAGGGGTTGGCAGAAGTCGAAACCTTATTCCGGGAGAGTAAGGAAAGGTTGAATCTGGCTGTTGATGCAGCGGAGATGGGGACCTGGGACTTTAATGTGTTGACTAAAGAATTGATATTGGATCAGCGTTCTAAGGCGTTACTCGGTCTTTCGCCGGTCGACCAGGTGGAATTTAACCAATATTTGGATCTGATCCAAACTGAGGATGGCAAATTGTTTGAAAAGGCTTTTGAACAAGCGATAGCAGGCGTAAATAATGGTGAATTTGAACAAGAATTTCGTACCATCGAAGACCAGTATAAAAAAGTTAAATGGTTAAAGTCCAAGGGGAAGGTGTATTTTAACGACCAGGGAAAAGCTTTTCGGTTCGTCGGAACGTCGTTAGATATCACAACGCAAAAAACGTTGGATGAAGCGAATAAGGAATTGCTCAAGAAAAAGGATGAGTTTATGAGCATTGCCAGCCATGAACTCAAGACACCGATCACTACTTTGAAAGCCTCACTACAATTGTTAGACCGGATGAAGGATAACCCGGCTAAAATCTCGCCTATGTTGATTGAAAGGGCTAATAAAAGTATGGATAAAATTAACACACTGATAGATGATCTGTTGGATGTTAGTAAAATTAACCACGGACAACTGCAATTGAATAAAACGCGTTTTGCAATTAGTAAATTAGTTGAGGACTGCTGCGAGCAGATAGATGGCGCTACTCTTTTTAAGATTTTGGTAACCGGTGACCGCGCTATTGAAGTTAATGCGGATTTAGAAAGGATCGACCAGGTTATCACAAATTTTGTAAATAATGCAGTAAAATATGCTCCTAACTCAAAAGAGATCGTAATACATATAGAAAGGATAGGCAAATTGGCAAAAGTATCAGTAAGTGATAAGGGCCCCGGAGTTGCTCCTGAAAAAGTGAACCATTTATTTGAGCGTTATTACCAGGCTGATGGTAGTGGTAATAATTATTCAGGCCTAGGGCTGGGGTTATACATCAGTTCTGAGATCATTAAAAAACATGGAGGTGAAATTGGTGTCGATAGTGAAGTAGGCCTGGGCAGCACTTTTTGGTTTACCCTGCCTCTTAATTAATGTACTTCGATATACTGGTGGCCACTGTGTTGTCAAACAGTTCACCTTGCTGATGATTAATGTATATCTTTAAATTTCATAAACAAAACAACGACTAATAGACAACCCTAAATGAATAGGCAAAAAATGTCTGACTATAAATTCTTGCGGGGTGGTGGTGAAATGGGTGAACTGATCCGGTCAATTGATTGGACGGCGACGCCTATTGGTGCTGAAGAAACCTGGCCAACTGAGTTGAAAATAGCCACTGGTATAATGTTGTCCACTCCTTTTCCCATGTATATCGCGTGGGGCAAAGAATATATTCAGCTTTACAATGATGGCTACCGGCCAATACTTGGATCTACTAAACACCCACAGGCGATGGGTATCAGTACCAGGGAAACGTTTGCAGAAATATGGCATATCATTGAGTCTATGTTTGACGGGGTTATGGAAGGTAACGCTGTTGGATTTCCAAACTTTATGCTTCCGCTTGATCGGAATGGCTATGTGGAAGAATGTTTTTTCGACTTTTCTTATAGTCCGATCAGTGATGAAGATGGGAATATTGGCGGTGTTCTGGTTACGGTGATCGAGATAACGGAAAAAGTAAGTAGACTAAAAGAATTACAACATACAAAGCTGGATTTAGAGAACGCCAAAGCGGAAACGGAAGGCCAGCGCGACCAGTTAAAAAGGTTTTTCATGGAAGCACCGGCAGCCATTTGCGTTCTTAATAACTATGACCTGGTTTTTGAATTGATCAACCCCTTATATCAACAATTTTTTCCTGAACGTCAACTATTGGGTAAATCCGTTTTGGAAGCCCTGCCAGAAATTAAAGGGTCGGTATGGGATATTTTACGGAGCGTTTATGATAACGATACAACATTTGAAGGCAACGAGTTACTTATTCCGATTGCCCGGTATGTTGACGGCCCGATGGAAAACCGGTATTTTAATTTTATTTATCAGCCACGGCATAATGCGAGTGGAAAGGTAGACGGAATCTTAGTTTTTGCTTTTGAGGTTACTGATATGGTAAACGCTAAGAAAGAACTGGAGAAAGAAAAAGATAAGTTTAAACTGGCCATCCTTGCTGCCGAACTCGGCACTTTTGATATGGATATGGAAAAGGGTACTATGGAATGGGATAAACGCTGCCGGACACTTTTCGGCATCGATCACCAGGATACAGTTACCTATGAAAAGGACTTTTTGGAGGGGTTACATCCGGACGATAAAGAACGGGTTAGTAAAGTTATTGACCGGGTATTTAATAAATCAGAAAGTAACGGTTTTTACGATGTTGAATATCGTACGGTTGGCGTAAAAGATCAAAAGGTACGTTGGCTAAGGGCGAAAGGTCAAGCCTATTTCGATGAAATGGACAGACCTTACCGCTTTATAGGTTCTGTGTTGGAGATTACGGACAAAAAACAGGAAGAATTAAGAAAAAACGACTTTATAGCGATGGTAAGCCATGAACTGAAAACCCCGCTTACTTCTTTAAATGGCTACATACAAATGCTTCAGATTAAGGCGACAAAGAATGCGGACACTTTTGCAACAGGGACCCTTAATAAAGTAACACAACAGGTCAAGAAAATGACCGGTATGATCAATGGGTTCCTTAATGTTTCACAAATAGAGGCAGGGAAAATACCCTTGAATAAAAGTGAGTTTCTTTTAAATGATTTGATCAAGGAAGTAATCGCGGCTTGCGCACTGATCGCGCCTGATCATGTAATAACCGATTGTCCATGCGGACCGTTACCAGTATATGCAGATTATGACCGGATAGAGCAGGTTATGCTTAACTTAATAAACAACGCTGTCAAATACTCCCCTAACGGGAAGCAGATTAAAATTGAATGCCAATTAATTGACGAAATCGTGCGGGTTAGCGTTAAGGATGAGGGCATGGGTATTGAGCCAGCATACGTTGATAAACTATTTGATCGTTTTTTCCGGGTAGAAGGTAACCACACCAAGGCCATACCAGGTTTTGGTATTGGGCTGTATTTATGTGCAGAAATTATACAGCTTCATGAAGGTAAAATATGGGTGGAGAGCCAAAGCGGCGTGGGGTCAGTTTTTTATTTTAGTATTCCCAAACTTGGAATTTTATCCGGTTCGTTATAATAATAATCCGGTTGCGCTATTATAAGTTAATCTTCTTAATCTACTACATCGCCTGGCAATAAATTTGAACCCTATTCCTGCCCCCCTTTTTCCGGGGTAGTTCGATAATAATTGAATTTCTGCAACACTTCCGAATATTCTTTTAATAAAAAAACCTCGCAAGTAACTTTGTATTTGCGAGGTAAGAACATTGGTCATTACCAACATATCATCATAAATTTGTATATTTGAATAGTCATTAGGGCGTGTTACCTATGTAACTACCTTAAACGACGAAAACTTTTTAATTCATGTTTTTCAACGAGATATAAGATTAGGTTCGAGCCCAGGTGGGATCACAAAGTATCGCTGCGGTTTATTAGCTCCAATCGTCATTAATTAGTAGCAGTTAAACGATAATATAAAATTCTACTTTTCTTCCTCTACTTTATTTGCTATATTTATACCAACGATTTAGAATCATTTATCCATTGCGTGATTCGTAAAGTAGTTGATTATTTGAAAATATAAATATGTGATATATAGACAGTTATGAACGATGTTCGTGACCCGTCCATTCCGCTAAAAGAGTCGCAAGGCTTCGTAAAACGCTTAAATCATCTGGTTTAAGCGTTTTTTTTTGCTCAAAAAATCGCATAACTACTCAGGTTTTATGATTCGTCAAGGTGACCTATTCGGTGCCCTGTTTCTAATAACTAAATTAGTCCAAAATTGACAGTTAACTAAATGGTATTCAGTTAGTTAGTATCATAAATTTTGAGCTAAAAACACCTCAAAACTACTCAGGATTCTGGCTTATTGGAACCATGAAATTCGGGCGATACCAACCCGTCTCAAATGACCTCATCGGATATGGTCCGAGGGTTCGGGATCAGTTGGGACCGGGAGAATTTTCTGCCAAAAAGTGACCATTTCGGTGACCTTTTTGGCAAAGCAGATTTAGGTCACCGAATTATGCGGTAATCAGTTGATTTTAAAGCACTTAATACGACAAAAATGACCTAAAAAAGGCTCATTTAAACTCAAAATTAATGCAGTTAATCAATTTAAAATCAAACGTGGTATGAAAAGCACACAAAGGTTCTCAGTTCTCATCTGGGCTGACAAAAGAAAAACAGATGCAAAAGGCAATGTCCCCCTGTACGCAAGAATTACTTACCTGGGGAAAAGAGCGGAAATTTCAATGGGCCGGAAGGTCGATCCCGATAAATGGGACCCGGAGGCGGGATTCGTGAAAGGCTCCAGCCAGGAGGTCAAGAATATTAACAAAGAAATTATTACGGTTAACAACGAAATCCATGCAGCCTTTATGGTACTCAAGCAGACGGATGATTTCATCACCGCTGAAAAAATCAAACAGAAGTACGCAGGCGAAGAAGAGCCTCAACGGATGTTACTGGAAGTATTCGACGAGCATAACAAGAACGTGGAAGAATTGGTTGGAAAGGATTTCGTAAAAGCTACGCTGACCAAGTATAATACGGTGCGCACAAAAACAGCGGATTACATCCAGCACAAATTTAAAAAGCAGGACATCTACCTGGAGTCTATAGACTACGCCTTTGTAACGGGATTTGAAATGTACCTCAAAACCGAAGATGGCATTGAGCACAATACCGCCATGCGGTATATGAAGAACTTAAAGAAGATCGTTAACCTGGCCTTCAACCATGGGTGGATCAGGACGAACCCGTTTAACTTATTCAAGTGTACTTATAAAAAAGTACACCGTGAAGAATTGGAATGGGAAGAGATTCATCAACTGGCCCATCATCCTTTTACTATAAAACGCCTGGAAGAAGTCAGGGACACTTTCTTATTTTGCTGTTATACCGGTTATGCCTTTGTCGACATTGAAAAACTCACCCCGGAACATATCCATATCGGGAAAGACAAAGTAGCGTGGATCAAAACTATGCGAACCAAAACGTATGTTACGGCTAATGTTCCGTTAATCCCACAGGCAATTGAACTTATCGAAAAGTACGAAGACCACGATTGTCGTACCATTCAGAACAAGCTGTTTCCGGTTAAAAGCAATCAGAAAATGAACGCCTATCTGAAGGAGATCGGTGATCTTGCCTGCATTGCCAAGGTTTTAACTACCCACATTGCCCGTCATACATTCGCGACAACAGTAACGCTTGAAAATGATGTTCCCCTGGAAACAGTAAGCAAAATGCTTGGCCATACAAAATTGACCACCACCCAAATCTATGCGAAGATGAAGGACAAAAAGGTTAACCGCGATATGCACGCCCTGAAGACCAGATTAAAGGAGCAAGAAGAAACGGAAGATGCCGAATTAGCAGAGGAGGAATTCGTATGAATTTGAACGAATCAATTATAACCGATATTCAAAGTATCATAAACACAGCAAGGGCAAATGCAATTCGGTCTGTCGATCGCGAAAGAGTGGTGATGTATTGGCAAATTGGAAAAAGGATACTCGAAGAAGAGCAAGGTGGCGAAGATCGTGCTGAATACGGTACCCGCCTTATTAAATATCTTTCTGAAAAACTTCAGCCACAATTCGGACGCGGTTTTTCTACTCGTAATTTGAATTTGTTTCGTCAATTTTTTAGAGTGTTCCCAATTGTGCAGGCACTGCCTGCACAATTGAGTTGGACACATTTTTCAATATTGTTGAGCATTAATACAGAAGAAAAAAGAGAGTTTTACAAAGTTGAAACAGTAAAGAATAATTGGACTTCACGGCAATTGGAAAGACAACTTGGAAGCCAACTGTATGAACGGTTGCTTCTAAGCGCTGACAAGGAAAGTGTACTTTCCGTTGCAAGAAATGAGAAGCAACCGACCGAACCAAAAGATATCATCAAAGACCCTCTGATCCTTGAGTTCTTAGGGCTGAAGCCAGAAGCTGCCTACTATGAGAAAGACCTTGAATCTGCACTGATAACACACCTCCAGGAATTCATGTTGGAGCTGGGCAACGGCTTTTCATTTGTGTCCCGGCAAAAACGAATTCACCTTGACGGCGATGATTTTTTTGTAGACCTGGTATTTTATAACCGCTTGCTACAATGTTTCGTGATCATTGAATTGAAAACGCATAAGATCACGCATCAGGACCTTGGACAACTGCAAATGTATGTAAACTATTACGACCGTATAGAACGCATGGCCCATGAAAATCCAACTGTCGGGATTTTGCTCTGCCTGGAAAAAAACGATACTGTTGTAAAGTTTACCCTGCCGGAAAACAGCAATGTTTTTGCAAGCAAATATCAGCTTTATTTGCCTACTGCAGAGCAATTATCCAAGGAGATTCACAATGAAATCCTTAAACAAAAGGATAACGAGAAAGAATAAATGAATTACGCACGCAGTGTGTGCGTAATTCATTTACCCCAATATCTATTGGATTTTTTTCGATATTTTAAATTGGGCACACACCGTGTGCCCAATTTATTTTACACCAGTTGGAACTTCTAATATCGCAATTCGTGATGTCAAAATTATAACCAGTCCTTAAAATGCCAATCTATTTCTCCCTATTTCAATCTAATAACAATTATCACATTGTGAACGCGGTGCGTTCACAATTTCCAAAGTCATGCCTCAATTTTAATTGTACAGACGCTGTCTGCACAATTAAAAGGTATTGTTCGTTTTCATTGTTTGAACCCAATTATGTACGCACCGCGTACATAATTGGGATTTTTTCGATATTTTGAATTGTGCACGCACTGCGTGAACAATTATCTTTAAAACGGAGTTTTGATTATATTTGAAGATGAAATTGCATTGTACACCATTCCAAAAAAAGCCATATCCGACTCGGATAAACTCGGATATAATTTAATGCCATTTGCGGCAATTTTGTATCAGTAAGCTGGTTTGATTCAAACCTATTACGAACAGCAACTGAAATGAACTAAAATTAAAGCTATGGCAGCGGAAATCATCACCAAAGAAGATTTACAGGAATTTGGAAATAATCTCTTAAATCAAATCAGAGGATTATTAGGACAAACTATTCAGGAACCTAAAAAATGGTTAAAGACCTACCAGGTCAAGAATCTCTTAAAAATATCAGATAATACCTTACAAACCTTACGGGATAATGGAACAATACCCTTTACAAAGATCGGCGGTATCCTGTATTATAATTACGAAGATATTAACAGGGTTTTGAGTGGAGAAGTAAAAAGCAAGCGGATTAAAATTGGCAAACAATCTAATGCAGCTTAAGCGAAAGCCACGGAGAATAACTACCGGGACTTTCAATCCGAATTAAATCTATAATTATCAATACTAAAGTAACATAGTTGTCGCTTAACAAGCAGGACTATTGAATGTTTACCCGGATCATAGCGGGCGTCGAGGGCGCTTAGGCCTTGGAGCTTCCGTGCGGTTTTCGTGGCGTAGCGGAGCCGCCTGGCCTTTTTGGCGCAGACGCGGACTTGCCGTAGTTTTTACAGGCTGTTTTTCTTCGGCGAGCCTGACGCTGATCGTACGCTCACCAATCTTTACACCATCCATCGCAAGGATAGCCCTTTCGGCACCGGCATCATCCGTCATGGTGATAAAACCGTAGCCCTTGCTGTCGCCGCTATTTTTGTCCGTAACGATAGTTACGGTATTGACCGTTCCATGTGCGCTGAACTGCTCGACCAACTCGATCTCCTGCATATCTTTGGGAAAACCAACGATGAATAATTTTGCCATAGCTGGTGCAAATATACGAATGGTTTTACTTAAAAGGATTCCGGCGCTCCTTACAACTTTCAGGAATAATAGTTCTTGTGATTTCGTAGCGCATAACAGCAGCAAGGATAAGCGCGAAACGGGTCAATTTATCGCAACATAAAAAGTACCGCTATATTATATCCTTCGGTTAGACCTGTATATTATGGAGATGTTGACCACCCAATTGTTATGCAGCCCTTTTTATCCGGAATTTTACTTTCCCGGAATTGCAAAAGTCAAATCGTGAAGAATAACGAGGGTAACTATTTTCCATTCCCCGTTTATCTTCTGCAAGGTAGGCTGGTAATAACCCGATTCTGTAGGAGTTACCTTGCCCATTAATCCTAATGTTCCTTCAGGCCATCCATTTTCCGGGCGGATTTCACCTACAGAATCAAACCTGATAAATTGTGCATCAATCGTAGCATGATCTCCATTTACTTCAATAATATAATCATGCGTTGTATGATGGCTCCATCCTCTATCAGGGTGCGGTTTCATGAGGTTGGACATGGCATTTTCTATTTCTGCCTGTCCTGACAACACAAAAAGCAACTCACGGCTTTCGCCCCTGCCATAATACACTTCCACCTTACCATCCGGCACAAACAAGTCACTTGCTACCTTGCCATTAAGTTGGTCTGCTGCCCTGGTATACCTGGCAAGTACCTGTTGTACCTGACGTTCTTCACTTGCTTTACTTTGCACTTTATTTTCTGAATTCTGTTCCATGGTTTTAAAAATTTGTTTTTTTAATATCTATCGCAAATTTCAGTATACCTTTTCCGGCACACAATAAGGGTCAAAAGATTCACCTATGGATAATTTTATCTCCTATGGTACATTTTTGTACCTATACTTATCTTTGCATAAAGGAATTCGAAGATGTATGAAAAAAAATCCCCCTGCTGCTTGGATGCGGTCTCACCATGACCAAAGAGGTGCTGGGCGGCAAATGGAAGACAAGCCTGATATATGCCATTTCGGAAGGTATCCTGCGGCCCAGTGATTTACAGCGTGCCATACCGGGCTCAACCAAACGGGTATTAAATCAGCAGCTTAAAGAACTGGAGGAGTTCGATATCCTGACAAAGAAGATATACCACCAGCTTCCTCCAAAAGTGGAGTATTCCCTCACCGGACTTGGGGAAACTGTGTTACCTATTATCAAAATGATGAACCAATGGGGAGAACATAACCGCATACCCCTCGAAACGGTGATCAAGGCAAGGGGCGAAAGCGGCGCGGGTTAACAAATCCGGCACTGTCGGTTTCCCTCGCAGTTCGAGGACAACTTCAGATGAGTATGCTTGTAGTCCGCGACTGCCTGAAACCAAAAAGCCTCCAACTTTCGCCGAAAGCTCATGGTAGTAGTTGAACCGCTGACCAAACATTTTTGAACCGCTGGCCAAAATACGATCTGTTTTTGTTGATGAAATTTGCTTTATCATAAATCAAAAAACAAAAACAATGAAAAAAACAGTTCTCATTACCGGTGCAACAACCGGTATCGGCAAAGCAACCACCTTTGCCTTTGGTAGTAAAGATTACAACGTAGTGTTCACCAGCCGCAACCAGGCAAGGGGTGAAGAGTTTTCAAAAGAATTGCGCGATAAGGGCGTAGAAAACACCTTTCTTGAGCTTGATGTAACGAACGAGGAAGCAGTAAAAACAGTAGTGGAAAAAGCAGTTGCCAAATACGGAAAGCTGGATGCGCTGGTCAATAATGCAGGTGTGGCCCTTGGTGCCGTCCTAATGGCAGACGCGACTACCGAAGACCTCAGACAAATGCTTGACACCAACGTAATGGGTGTTTTCTACGGCATGAAATACGCCATCAAAGAAATGCTAAAAACCGGTGGCGGCGCGATCGTTAACCTGGCTTCCATAGCGGGGCACAACGGGCTACTTTATACTGCGCAATATTGCGCCTCCAAACATGCCGTGGTAGGCCTGACCAAAGGAGCTGCTATTGATTATGCCACAATGGGTATCCGTATCAATGCAATTGCACCGGGAGCCATCAAAACCGATATCATCCAGGGTGCAATTGATGCCGGCGCTTACAGTGAAGAAAGCATTGCTGCTATTCACCCTATGAAACGCATGGGTACACCGGAAGATATCGCTAATGGTATCGTGTTTCTTGCTTCAGACGATTGTCCTTTTATGACAGGCACAACGCTCTTCGTTGACGGGGGCTACAATGCACAATAAAGCAAAATCAGGCATCAGCATAATCCCGCATTAAAAATTCTTTTTAGTGCGGGAATTATGCAAATCAAAACGTACCTTAATGTCTAAAATTTTTATGAGCCGGGAGTCATCAGAAAATATATTATTCAGTTGCGAAAGACTAAGAGCTTATTCCAATGAGCAAATAGTTCCCGATCTGACCTTACTTTACCTGGAAAGCGGAACGCTTGAATTACAGTTTGCCCACAGCAAATACGTTGCAAACGCAGGATCAATTATACTGATACGTAAAAACGAGTTGGTAAAGGCTTTAAAACTTCCGGATGAAAGCGGTCAACCGTGTAAAAGCGTGAACATTTTTCTGACACCGGAAGTTTTAAAAAAATACGCTACTCAAAATAAAATTGAATTGAAACACAGGTATGCGGGCGGATCTTTAGTTAATGTAAGCAAATCAAAATTTATAAGAGCCTATTTCCAATCCCTGTTACCCTACTTTAATCAACCGGAAAAATTAAACCCAACTTTGGCATCGCTAAAAACTACCGAAGCCATTGCCTTGCTGCTGGGATATGACCAAGGGCTTGAAGAGATGATATTTGATTTAAGCGAACCTTTTAAAATTGATCTGGAAAAGTTTATCAACCAGCATTTTAGTTACAACATCCCGATGTCTGAATTCGCACGGCTCACCGGCAGAAGCCTTTCTACTTTTAAAAGAGATTTTAAAAATATTTTCGATAATACTCCGGAAAGATGGCTAAGGGACCGGCGATTGGCGGAAGCAAAGCTTTTGATGGAAATTGGACAAAGGCCTGTTGATGTTTATTACAGGGTAGGTTTCGAGAATTTTTCTCATTTTTCAACGGCCTACAAGGAAAAATTCGGGTATAATGCGTCGGGGAGCAGGGTCTAACTACCGAGCTTAGGGTCATGAATCGCAAACAAAAGTTGTAACAAACACTCCAAAACCTCTTACGTTTTTACAAAAATTCACTATATCTCGGACTGATCGTCGCAAGAAGCCAACCATTAAATTTCTCTTTGAGCTGTATAACAAAATAAATTGAGCTTTTCAGCAAAGCTGCAGCCCTGTAACGTCCATAAATTTGTGGAACAATTAATAAACACAGATTAATATGAAAACTTTTAGCACAGCGTTTATCAACGGCGAATTGGTTACCCCTCACGGGACTGCGGTTGTCGACTTGATAAACCCTACGAACAACGAAGTAATTGGCAAGGTTACCATGTGTGACGAGGTGGATACGCGCAACGCGATCGCCGCCGCCAATAAAGCGATCAAAACCTGGTCGCAAACCACTAAGGAGGAACGCCTTGACTATTTACAACGTCTTTATGATGCCCTGGCCACCCGAATGGACAGGCTGATCGCGGCCACCACAGAAGAATACGGCGCCCCGGAAGTGCGCTCGAAAGGATCCAACGAATTGGCGTTAAATATTTTTCAGCACGTGATTTCGGTCGTAAAGGATTATGAACTTGAAAAAACGCTTGGCTACTCCAGGGTTGTATTCGAGCCGGTCGGCGTAGTCGGAATTTTTACTCCCTGGAATTCCAGTGCTGGTTCGATCCATATCAAAATGGCTCCGGCACTTGCTGCGGGTTGCACGGTGGTGATCAAACCGAGTGAGATGAGCGCAATGCAAACTGAGGTGCTCGTAGAAAGCTATCTCGAAGCCGGGCTTCCGCCGGGAGTAATTAACGTGGTCTGCGGCCTCGGCGAGGTGGTTGGTAAGGAAATGTCTGTTAGCTCTGATATTCAGCGGTTGTCTTTTACGGGTTCGACAACAATTGGAAAAATGGTAGCAAAGGACGCCATGGATACGGTAAAGCGTGTGGCATTGGAACTCAGCGGCAAAAATCCAAATATTATTTTAGACGACGCTGATTTTGAAAAAGCGATCCCGATGGCGGTTGCCGCCTGCTACATGAATAACGGACAGGCTTGTATTGCAGCCTCCAAGTTGCTGGTCCCCAAAGACCGTATTGAAGAGGTAAAAAAACTGGCCAAAGCTGCTGTAGAACAAATGAAGGTCGGCGACCCGAGAGACAAGGAAGTTGCTTTGGGGCCGCTGGCGAGTGTCAAACAATATAACCGGGTACAGGAATATATCAAATCAGGTATAGCCGAAGGGGCAGAGCTTGTAATTGGCGGCGAAGGCCACCCGGAGGGCCTGGAAAAAGGTAACTTCATTAGACCCACCGTTTTTGCCGGCGTTACCCCGGAAATGAGAATATTTAAGGAAGAGATCTTTGGGCCGGTCCTTTCCATAGTTACCTATGAAACGGAAGAAGAAGCGATCGGGATGGCCAATGATACGGAATACGGGTTGAATTCTTATGTCAGCTCGGCGAATATGGAACGGGCACAACGTGTCGGTGCGCAGATCAAGGCCGGCAGGGTGCTGATCAATTGTATAGCTCATGATCCGCTTACGCCTTTCGGCGGCTTCAAACAATCAGGCTTTGGCCGGGAAGGCGGTATCCTGGGGTTTGAAGAATATCTTGAACCCAAAGCTTACATTACGCATTAATGGTACTATTAATCATTCTAAAATTTCTAACTCTTTAAATCCAACAAGAATATGACTTCCGAAACAATCACACTTATCGCCAATATCGCACTTGCCGTATCGGCTATTATCGCATTAACATTTGGTATCGTCCAGGTAAAGACAGCGGCACGCGACCGCCGGGAAAGATTCACGCTGGAGGCGTTGCGTAATTTCAATACCCGGGAATTTTCCGAACTGATGAATTATGTAGCCTCGCACGATATACCGCCCACACATGAAGAATGGCAAAAGCTTCCCGCCCACGAAGGGATCATGGTTACGCAGTTTGCACAGGAAATGGAATCACTCGGCATTCTTGTCGCAGAACGGCTTATTAATATTGAACTCGTGGATAAAACGATCGGTTCGCTGGTTTCGACTGCCTGGCATAAGTATAAAGTCATGATAGCGGATTCGCGGGAGAAACGCCCCGACCCGTTTCTTTGTGAGTATTTTCAATGGATTGCTGAACGGATAGATGAAAGGATGCGCTATGCGCCCCGCAAACCATTCTATTTAAAATAAGCGTGTATTGGGACAAAAATCTTATGGGCAAAACCCATTTTTAGTAAAAATAGCAGATTGTGCTATGGTGCATAACTTATAAAAAGGAAGTAAATGAAAAATATTTTAATAACTGGTGCAAACAAGGGCATCGGCTTTGAAACTGCAAAACAACTGGCTCAACTTGGGTATTTTGTATTTCTTGGATGCAGGAATTTAAAAAAAGGAACCGATGCTGTAAACTTGTTAAAAGAGTCCGGCCTTACAAATGTTGAAGCTTTGGAAATTGATGTTGCAGATATCAACTCTGTTAAAAAAGCAAGAGCAACACTTGAAGCAAAAGTTGAGTCTTTAGATGCGTTGATAAATAATGCCGGGATTGCCGGCGAACAGCCGCAAAACATTTCAGCATGTAGTATGGATTTACTGAGAAAAGTATTTGATACCAACTATTTTGGCACAATTCAGACCACTCAGCAGTTTCTTAACCTTTTAATGAGATCAGAAGATCCGGCTATTATAAATGTGTCAAGCGAGTCGGGTTCTGTGTCTATGCAGACCAGTTCCGGACGCAGTCCTAATTGGGATTTTTACAATGTCTATGGGTCTTCTAAAATAGCAGTAAACTCTTTTACAATAATGCTTGCAAATGAATTGCGGGATACAAAATTTAGGGTAAACAGTGTAACACCCGGCTATACCGCAACAGATTTGAATGATTTCAAAGGGCTAAAATCAGTTCAGGAAGGTGCCAAACCTATTGTAAGATTAGTAACTTCGAATTCCGAAAATATTACCGGAAAGTTTTTCCGGGAAGAAGGTACTGTGCCATGGTAAATTAAGTTTTTAAGCTAAACTTTCTATTAAGAAATACAAAATAGAGGAGGAACCGATTTATTTTTAGAGATCATAGAACAAATGACGAAGAAACCACCCATACAATATTCGTGTTACTTCTCAAGAAGCAGCAAAGGTGAGCAGTTCGTTCCGGAGCACACCTTAGTTTATATTATTTCAGGCTCACTGGTGATGACAGACAACAGCCATACGCTCAACTTCAACGCCGGCGACATCTACTTTTGCAGGCGAAACAATCTTGTTAAATATACAAAATGCCCTCCGGATCGGGGCGAGTATCAGTCCATATCCATATATTTTGACCAACAAACACTTCGGAACATCAGTTTGGAATACGGATATAAAGCAGTGCAACATGACGTCACACCTGCTTTTCAACATATCTCTTCACCGGAGATCGGTAACTATATGAGATCACTTTTGGCCTACGAAACAATTTTGAAGCGTACAGGAACTAATGAATTGCTTTTTGTAAAACAGAAAGAAGCCATTTTGCTTTTGTTGCAGCTTGTTCCGTCATTGAAAAGTGTCCTTTTTGACTTTTCCGAGCCGGGAAAAATAGACCTGGAAGGGTTTATGGAGAAGAATTATCATTATAATGTGCAAATGCAAAGATTTGCGTATCTCACCGGAAGAAGCCTCGCGACATTCAAGCGGGATTTCGAAAAAATCTTTAATAAACCTCCAAGCCGCTGGCTGCAACAAAGGAGGCTCCGGGAAGCATATTATTTGATAAAGGAACAGGGGAAAACCCCATCTGATGTGTATTTAGGTTTAGGCTTTGAAGACCTGTCTCATTTTTCATTCGTTTTTAAAAAAAATTATGGTGTTGCGCCTTCAAAGTTGTAGATAGTATCCACTCCTGTTTTAAAGCATCGCCTGTTTTTGCGTACCTTTAAAATAATTAGCTTGCCTAAAACGATAAGATCATGGAAAATAATACCAACGACAATTCTGTGCTTTCGCATATCACGAAACTCACAGAAAAGGAAGAACATCTGTACAGTAAAACCGACCTGACGGATGCCGATGTAAAAGAACTGCACCAAATTAAATCAGAGCTTGACCAGTATTGGGACCTGTTACGGCAACGACGCGCGTTAAGGGATGCAGGTGGAAATCCGGGCGGTGCGGAAATTCGTCCCGTTGATCAGATTGAGAACTATAAGGAATAAGCTTTATGCTTAAAATAACTAAGTTATGGCAGATGACCACAAAGAGTTTGTAGCACGGTTCTATGAGTTGTTAAAAGCAACAAAACACCCGGCAATCACTGAATCTGATAAAACGGGCGTAATCATATTTGATAAACAGGCAGATGATGTCCGCCAGTTATTTGCGACAGACATCAAATTTGATGAACTGCTGGATACCAGTGTAACTGCGTTTGAAATTGGCGGACGGACGATAACCCTTTTCCTGTGGCCGGATCGAAGCAACCCGGTTACCATTTATATTCAGCCTATACCCGGTACGGCTAATGGCGAGTCCATGACCTGCTCAATACCTGTTGAAAAGCTTGATGCGGGCAGCCTGAAAAACTACCTGCACCGATATTTAACAGATAAGGATTTTAAGGAAGAAAAATTGCAGGACAAGGACAATTACGTGTTCATTCCCAAAGACTGATTCGCGGCAAATACTTCACAATGGAGCGCCCCGTATTTTCACCAAAGCGCGATCAACAATGCGAAAATACGGGGCGTAAAAAACGGGGCTCACCGGGTACCGGTGAGCCCGCCGATGATTTTTAGCGGTATTTGTAAAAACCGGTCACTGATAATTCGCGCCCGATACCTTCAATTCTTTTTGAAAAAATCTGGGGTATAAATAAAGGGCGGGGATGGTCAGGCGTTAAAATGTAATTCAGGACTTCCAAAACATCGCTGTCAATATAGCGGGGGGCGGTGGATTCTATTTCATAATACGTATGGTCAGTAGTTTTCCATGAAATGTGCGCATCTACAATAGCGCTGATTTGTTCCTTTAAATATGCCCGTTGCTCCACGGCATCTTCTGTACTATCCTGGTAGGCAATGTATAAATCCATTAACACCCAATCCGTTGTCCCTTTATGGGTATGCAGCAGGAAGTGCCTTTTGCTTTTGACCGCTTGTTTTGCTTCTTCGTAATCCATTATAGTACAAATTTACTGATTTAACGGCTCATAGACCCATAGTGCCATATCCAATCCTGCAAGGTGCTGTTCTATCAGCAGTTTAACCTTTTGCCATTCCAATCCCCCGTTTCCGCAACCCAATGCGGGCATGGCTATACTTTTAACCGGGTTGTCCTGTAAATAAGAAACGAGGGCAATTAACCCGCTTTCCACATATTCATATTTTGACGGCATTTTCCAATGCTGTTTAGTCGGGAAATTCAGGATAAGCCTTTCGCCCATCAACAGTTCGTTGTCCTTAACTGCCAGTATTTTTCCTGTCGTTAAATGCCCGTTCAGGCAGGCTTGTTTGTAAACGTTGAAGTTATGCGGAAAGGCTTGTTTGAATTGCAGGGCAATTCCTTTCCCCATTACACCAACGGTATTGACGGTATTTACCAATGCCTCCGCACTTGAATCCATTATATTACCTGTGGTGTACCGTATCATGCCTGTTCTTTTCCGCTCTTGATTTCCCTGTCCAATAATAGGAGTTTTTGATACAAATCCTCCCAATATTTATATAGGTACAAATGGTATTCCGATGGGTCGCTGACCCGGTAATGGCGGTAATCATCAGCCTGCATTAATGCCAATGCTAAATCCGTCACCGTTATTTCCCTTCCGTCCAAATCTATGATTTTCATTGCCTGTTCATTTAGTTAATTAATTTTTAAGCCACTTTTAAGGGTGTTGTGCGAAACTCTTTCAGGTTCAGAAAAAATCCCCTGTTAAACAGCATACCCTCCCTGAATATTTGCCATAAAAGGGATGCGCCTAAATTAGCCAATGCGGAATTAATAAATAAATCCTGCTTGCCGAGGGCATCCGCTAAGGAACAGCTTGGCGTGTTGTCGGTGCTTTCAGAATGCTCCAACAAATCCCTGAACTCGTTAGTGACCAAAGGCAGGCTGTCCACTACATTGAATTTTTTGCTTTCGGGCTGTTTGATTTCGGTTAGCGTAGAAAGAATGACCTGCCCCGTATCCTTGCTGTTGCCAAAATCCATCCAGTACAGCGGACGGTTGCGCATATAAGTTACCCTCTTGTCCAACCCCATCAGCAATTCGGCTATCTCAAACCTTGCCAAAACGGTATCGACACAGGAAATGGTAAACTCCGCCATCCTTAAATCCGGGTTATCCTGTATGGTTTCCTTGTTATACCTTTCGGTAATGGCTTTCCAGTTCGTTCCGAAAAACAGGTTGATACGGTTTACTAACGCTACCGCCTTGTACATTCCCAAATCAGCCGAGGGAAACAACTGCCTGCCGAGGTTGGCGGGTTCTACCTTATCATCGTCAAAAACCCGCACCATCAATCCGGGATGGTTCAGCGCAATCAGCGCATGGTTCATCCTGCCCAATGCGGTCAAAAACTGGCTTCCTGTCCCGCCTGCGCCAATCAGGTTGACCGTTATGGGGTTATAGGGGTTCAGCAATACCTTTTCAACGATATGTACGCTTGGCTTTACCGCCTTTGATTTCTTCGCTTTCATGTCAGTAAATTTTGTAAGGTGAAATTTGTTGGCTTTAAGATTTGGGCTGGAAAGGGGCTGTCGGTACTTACCTGCGCCTGCCATAACTGGACGATATTTTCGGTTACGGGGTTAAATTCACCCATCAGGTGGCTGAAATAGCTGTTCCAAAAATAGCTTTCCCATTGCCCCATAAAATCCTCCAGTCTTGCGGCTTCGGTGATATTAATCCGTACCGTTCCCATACATACCCTCCCGTCTTGGTAAACGTTAAAGAAAGGCGCATGAAACAGTTTGGTTCTGTCGTCCGGCTTCTTATTGCCTTTCAAGGCATATATCATTAATTCGTTCCTGCCTGCTTTCCAAACCATCGCAGGCACTTTTCCCCTGCCGGAAGTGATGCCCAAAGCCGAAGCGAAGAACAGGGGCGCTTCCTGTGGTGGCGTGTACCAAACCGCATAGCCGGATAATTGGGGATTAACATATAAGACCTTGCCCGGCATTATGCCCCTGCTCCGCAAATAGCCCGTTTTCAGTTCTTCGGCTGCCTGGAACAAGCTGCTCAATTGCAGGGTTTCCCGGTAGGTCAGCGGGTGGGCGTTAATGGGGTTGCCATATTTGCCGATGTCGTAGCTTTCCACGTAAATACTTTCCAGTTCGCCCTCATCGCTTTGGGTTTGTTTTTGGCAAATCAGCAGGGCTTTAATTGCCCGGTAATCATTGCAAAAGTTATTCGTTAGGTTCTTCATAATCATAATCGTTTAATAATTCTGATAAGCTGTTGATGAGCGAAAACAGCCTCGGCTCATAATCAAATACATGGCTTGTTTTTTCCTGCGGATGGTCAAACCATTGCAAACTCATGGGTTCTTCCTGATAGCCCATTTCCTGAAACTCATCGTTCACCATCTGATAAAGCGTTTCGGTAAGGCAGTCTTCCCCGCTCCAGTAAAAAGAGATATATTGCTCCCAATAAATGGTATCACTGTCCCCTGTTTCGTCCTCGTAGTGCATGGTTTCCTTAATGGCTCGTTTAGGGTAATCCTTTACCAGTTTGATAATTTCGTACACCACTTCTGCAAGGTGGGCATCGCTGTTTGCCGTTTTCCGATATTTTGCCAAACAGGCTTCCAACCCTTTCAGGGTAAACGGCTTTTTAATTTCGGGCAGTAAGATTTTGCCCGCCTTGTCCAGTTCTTTCAGTTCATTTTTTTGACGTAGCCTGTACGTTTCTTCCTCATCATCGGGTTCTTCATCCAGCCAGTTTTTAATGGTATCATAATTCCCGTCAATCGTTCCCGGTTCGCTAAAGAACGGGATGCCTGCGACCTGATAGAAATAGGCAAAGACGGCTATGAGCATTTGGTATAATTCCCATTCCTGTTTATTTCCCCTCATTTTCCAAAGCGGTCGGACAGGGATATAGTAGAGTTGGTAACCCGTATTGAATGTTTTGGCGGTGGCTAAACAACAGGCGTGGTGTTCGTCCTGACAAATTTTTATTTCCAAATCAGCCCCCTTTAGTTGCTGTGCGGTAATCCTGTTATAGGCTTCCCGGATGTTATCGGGAAAGGACAGGCCGGAAACGTCCGGCTCTGCCCATCCGTACAAAGCGCATAAGTTTTTGACGGAAACAAAAAACTCCTGTTCGGTTTGCTTCCAGTTTGGAAAAGCTATGCCCCAAAAAGGCTCAAAAGCATGGTTCAGAAAACCATTTCGGTGCGTTCCTGCGGTGCGCTTCTTAGCGGGTTTTGCTGTACTTCCCTTGCGTCCGGCAGGCGGTTTAGCTGTTCCGCGAAACTTCCCAATAATTGATGCAGTTTCCATTGTTTATTATGCTCTATGACGGTTACTTTTCTTTTACTAACTCTCTTTTCCATAGCGGTTGTTATTAGCCTTTCGTACCCATTGTGCTTTCAAAGCGGTACTGTATCTCATCGTTTTTAATTTCCGGCCCGATTATCCTCGCATTGGTGAGTACGGGGTAAGTACCCGCATAAAAATTTAGCACCATATCGGGGTTGAATGTTTCGCCGGGGTCGGTTAAACGGACTTCCTGCCCGTTATCCTTGTGTATAAAAATCCGTTCTAACAGCGTTGTCTGTAACATGGCTTTACGTTTTAATCGTTAAATAATTTGAGTGCCTGCGCCATCTGCTCCTTTTTGCGGGTAAGGTCGGCTTTGCGTTTGTTCAGTTCCTCTGTTTTTTCGGGGTAATCCTCAACCGATGGCAGAATTGCCAAAGCATCCTCATATTTGCAGGCATCGTTCAGTTCCACCACTTTGCGGATGGCTTCGGTATAGGCTTTTTTCTTGTCTTCGGCAGATACTTTCGGTTCGCCTACTTCCATATCCTCTTCGCCCGTTGCGTCCGTTTTTTCAACTGGTTGACTTTTGTTCCCCTGCGACAGCTTCTTTTTGGCGTTATCTAAATTCTTAGTATATGCTGCTACGTTGCTGTACAAGCCTGCCGTTTCCTGTACGGGTTTTTCAATCGCTTCAAAAAACCCCTCGTCCATTTCGGTAGCCGTCCCCTTGAAAATCAGGGGGGCGATGGTTTTCAGGGCGGGTTCGGTGGACTGCACAGGTGAATACAGGGCAGATACTACAAAATTCCCGTTCGCATCATTTTGGATGCCTATTTTCCAAATGCCGGGGGCATTCAGGTTGGCTATTTGTTCAAAAAAGTTCGTTTTCATAAATATGTATTTTAAGTGAATTGCTATTGTTTCTTTTTCCCTTTGCGCTCAAACCATTTCAGCAACATTTCCTTATCAGGGTTATGCAAGCTGAATTGGTATGCTCCGTAAATTTTGAGGTCAATCATTTTGATACGGGACAGCCCGATTATATCCGGCTTGATTTTTCCGGCATTGATGGCGCTGTACACGCTTGCCGGGTACACCATTTTATGCTTGGCATAATCCGTTATGGTGACGTGTGATTTTAAAAAATGCTTTGTTTTCATGGCGGTGATTATTTAAAGATTAAAAGGAATGTCCCGGCAAGTATGGCAAGCAATGCCAAAAAGTTAACCAGGCGTTCTATGCGGGTAATTAGCCACCATTTTTCATAGGATGAAAAAAGCTGTAAGCCTGCTATGCTCCTGCGGTTGAACCTGCGCCTACCAATCCAGTAGCGGATGACTAAGCCTATCCCTAACAGGATGCAGGCGTGCAGGGTGATATGATTATGGATAATTAATAATTTCATGGCGTTTCGATTGAATTTTTAAAGGATAAACTTTCTAAGCGGGTCGCTTTTTTACCGTCTGAGGTAAACCAGTATTCGATGGCTTCCAATGCCCCGGCAACTGCTTGGTCGGTGGTTTGGTATTCATATTCGCTTTCGAGCGATTTATACAGGAAATGGTTAAGCGTTTCTGCGATTTTAATTAACCAGTCTTCCAATACATCCAGTTGCTTTTCTATCAGCGGGTAACCGTGAAAACTATGCGGCAGGTTCTCGTTGAGTTCTGCTTTAACATAGTAGCCCCTGTGCGGGTGCGTAATTTGCGGGGCTGTATCCAGTTTGCTTTCCCGTATCAGTTTTAAAACACGCCCGTCAATCTCCGGCAGGGATAAATCCAATTCCAGTTTGGGAGCATATTCTCTCCATTTTTGGTTAACAATGCCGTCCAATAAGACAGGCAGGCCAATTTCCGCTACAAACCCGCTTCCGTCCCCCTGTGAATAAAAGCCCCTGAAAAAGATGTTTTTCTTATCGACCGTTATCCCGATAGTTTCGCAAATACTGATAAAATCATCATAGGTAAAATCCCACCACGAATAGTCAACATTAATATAACGGTCTGCTTCGATGGCCTTTTTCTTTGCCGTTTCTTCCAGTTCGGCAAACTCATAAAGATTAAGCTGTATGATTTTCATGGCTAAATAGATTAAGGGTTAAAAAATAAGTCCACGGCTGTTTTGAATTTGCGGTCGGCGTGGTTGTTTTCGATGTATTGCAGTAACTGGTGGCTCATAAAAACTGCTCCATAGCCTGCAAATAATTGTTCACTAAAAACTGCGCTGCTTGTCCGCAAACCTTGGCCGAATTTGTTTAGTACCCGCTGTGTTTCTTCTGCCAGTTCAAGCCACATTCCTGCGCTTATCAAATTGACTTTCCAGTTGCTGATAATTTCGTCCCGGCTATCGTCAATGATGTGGCATTGGGTATCTAAAAATTCCAAAAAGGCGGGTATCTCCTGATAAAATAAGGCATGTAAAAGCCTTGCTTTCTGTACATTATTCAATGCTCTTAATGGTTGCATGACGTTCATTTTAAGTTTTAAAATAAGGGGGATTGCTCCCCCGTTTAATTAATTCAGGATAAGCGCATCCGCACCGTTTTTAACAAAATCACGGCAAACGTCAAAAGCGGTTTGTCCCCTTTGTTTGGCTGTACCGTCCATGATGGATTTGAATTTCGCTTCGTCATTGCCGAAACTGCGCACGTTCTGAAAATAGCCCGTGATGGCGTTATAGGCACCGAATACTGTCCCGGCAGTAGTTTCCATTTGTTGGGTGGGACTGCCCAAAGCGTATTCGTACACGTTGTCAACGATATTGGTATAGGTGGTGGACAGTTCATCCACCTTGCCCTGCGCTAAATTTTTTAAAACTTCTTTGTTGGGCGACATGGCAATCTGTATGAGCCTTTTTACTTCCTTGTCGGTAATTTTTACCTGTGACCAATGGTTAAGCAAACCCTCCAGTTCATGCCCTAAATTGGACGATATGCCCATGAGCGTATGCGCCTGTTTCAATCTGTCGTTGGCAGAAGCGGTATGCCTGATTTTAATAGAGTTGCTATGGTTGCGCATGGCAGCATTAAGCGTATTGTTGCACACGATACGGATAGGGGTAAATGCTGCGGTGATACTGCCGAACCCATCGTGCGAGGTAGTTAAAAACAGGTATTGCTCAATCATATCCTGTTTGCCCACCCTGATATAGCCCGGTAGTTTGGCGGTGATAAATATGCGTTCGCCTTTGCCTAATGCCCCTGCGGTTTCGTATAAAATTCCGTCCCCGCCACCAACGATGGCATCGAAGAATTCAAAAGCGTTTACATTCTGTACGATTTCGTAGTCCTTGCCAACCACGCCTAAAACGGCATGGTTATCGGTGCGGACGGTCGCATAATGATTTGGTACGGGCATTTGGCTTCCAGCTATCACGTCCCCGTTATCCCCGATAGTTTCATCCCGCTGATAGGTAAACAAGGGTGATTTAATGACCTCGTAATCCAACCCTGCATATTTTATCGCCTCTGCGCTTGTGGGGTATTGGTCAACGATTTGACCTAACCCGTGCCATGGCTTTTCCTTTACGCTGAAAAAGCTGTCCTTACCGTTTACATTATTGATGTTGTGTCCCATGATTTTAATTTTTTTAATGATTACTGAATTGCTCCCTCTCGTTTATTATGTTATCCTGTTTAAAATGGCAGGTCGTCCTCATCCGGTGTGTTGCCATTGGCTTGTTTGGCAGAAGTAGAATTACTTGCCCCGCTTAAAAATTTGAGGTAGGATATATTGCAGGTTAAAGAGCTTTTGGCATCGCCGTCCTTGTTCACCCATGCACGGCTACCCATGCGCCCGTTCAATTGCACCAATAAGCCTTTTTTAAGGTATTGCCCGACTTTGGCGTTAATCCAATAGGCACAATCCACGTAGGTAGTAAGTTCCACCCTTTCGCCGTCTTTGGGTTTGTAGCTGTCATTGATGGCGATACTGAAATTCACCACTTTTTTTCCTCCTTTAACCTCGCTAACCTTAGCGTCTGCGGTTAATCTTCCTGTTAGTTCCATTACTTTTAAAATTTTAATTGTTTAAAAAATCTGTTATCCAATGACCATTTCGGCAGAACCCTCATTTGGCCTTTGATAGAGGCAAAAAACTTGCGCGGGGGGCGAGCGGGGCAAGGCTGCCGCTAAAAAATACTACCCGGAGCGCAGCGGAGGTGTGGAGATTTTTTTAAGCGGCATTCACATGGCCTTGACCGCTGAAGAGGGGTAAATTTGCCTCAAGCAAAGGCTAAATGAAAAGGAACTAAAACGTAACAGCAATCCGGGAAGGGCAATGGAAAATATCCCTGGTAACGTCAACAGAAAGGATTTAAACCGGCTGAAAGGAAACTGCCCTTCCGGCTACCGTTGCCGGACGAGGCACCCGCAGGGCCCGGTTATCCTTTCAGCCAGGTCGGGTGTAAAAGAGCGGGGGCGGATATAAATAGAGGTTTGGATTTTGCCTAAATTTGTGGCAGATCTTAAGGGTAGCTTTACGTTTATAGAATAATGACAGTGGTTGTGGGTAATTCCTGTATTTTTTGCGCAAATGTTTTGAATAACTCCGATGAGCACATTATCCCGGATAGTATAAATGGGAGGCTGCATACACGTGAACTGATTTGCAGCGAGTGTAATCAGAAATTCGGTAACAAGCTTGACCCGGTTATCAAAGAGTCTTTGCAATTTGTCCTGTTCGCATTGGGTATAGGGAACGTCAAGAAAATGCAGGTCAAAGATCAGGACGGTAAAGCCTATCTTGTCGACCAGGAGGGTAACATGAAACATGTAGCGCCGGAAGTTGAGGTATTTAAAATTGGGGATCAAACCGGGATCAGCGTGACTGGTGAAAAAAATGTTGCAGTACGTGCTTTTGCAAAAAAGGCTGCAAGGACTTTCGGTGCCCATGCTTTAAAGCTGATGGATGAGGGTAAGTTTCAATTCAATGAAAAGACTACCTTTCTGTCTGAAGTGAGCGCACCGGCAAAAATTGAAATCACATCAAAGCTAAAACTGGCTATTAATAAAATAATTACAGAATTTTTTGCCTACTCGGGGTTGGCCCTCGACCTCATAAAGGAAAGGACAGAACGCATATTTAATTTGGATGAGAGTGGCGAGGATATTATCCTTTGCAACTTCGACCAAAATGTGAGGAAAGTGAAAGAGAATGAAGTTTCACATTTATTAGTGATCAGGTCGATTAGGGAAACAAAACAAATTTACGGTTACGTAGAGCTGTTTAATGTCATTTGCGGTTATACGGTATTTGCTGAAGGCTATAATGGTGCCGATGTAGACTTCAAATATCACCAGAATGCGCTCACAGGTGAGCAATTTGATGATGAGGTACTGATTAATACTGATGCTGTCAGCGGGGAAAGCCCCAGCTTTGATCTTTTGGTAAACAGCGTTTTAGAAAACGCCAGGGCCGTTCAGCACAGTGCGAATTTCAGTACTATGTTATCAGACATATTGGCACAACTGGAAGAAGATGTAAAGCAGGGAAAAATTTCAGTTGGCGAAAAGGAGCAGCAATACTTTGAGCAGGCGACGAAGCTTGCTGCTGAAATGATGGTCTTTGGTTTCCCTGATGATGTGGCTGATTTCACCAAAGAAGAAGAACTCATGGTGAATTACATTCATTCTGTGATTAAAGAGGCCGGGAAAAAGGAGTTTGAATTTTTTTACCACCAGTTGGTCGGCCGCGAGTTTCCATCAGAGGATGACGGGTTGGTTTATGTAATGGAGGCGTTTAAATACAAAAAGCATGTCTCCAAAAATGGGGAGAGCCGGGTAAAAGTTTATTGCTATTTCAAAGCCAAAAATGCGGCCAGTGAAAAATATTTTCCCTGCAAGGAAATATTTGATGTTCTTGGCTTGCCACCACCGCCTACGGACATGGCCTGGGTTTAATCAGCACACTGTTTTGGGGTGTCTTTATCCGGGAGTTTTAACTGGTTATATTACATTTTTGCCCGGTTAGCGATAGCAGCGGCATCCTTTCAAAGAAAGATACAGCGTAAAGCGCGGCCCGCAGGGGAACGAAAAACCAATTTTCATTTGAAAGTTTTACCAAAACCCTGCGTATGTGTATCGAATCCGCTCTGCAAAGGAGATCAATTTGGCTTATTGAGGTCAACCTGCATGACTACGTATCGCCATAATTCGTCGTCCGGAATATTTTCCTTCACCAAATCCCGTATTTGCTTTGGATCTTCTATGCGATGGGTATTACCGTTGTTCAATGCGATTTGATACTGTCCCGTTGCACCATATCGCAGTAAAGCTAAGGATACATCGAGCCGCTCTATAGATACAAGTTGCCGGCTGTTGTACCCCTGCAAATCAAAATCCTTGTTCCCCGCATACCTGAGTTTGATAAAAACGACAGCGTGCCCAACCAATTTTCTAAAATCCTCGATTTGCCCCGGATTATCGATCGCAAGCAGTGAATTGCCGCCAAATTCTTCTTCAAATGAATGTTGCCGGCTATCGTAGCTGATATCAAATAGTACCCCGTTTGCAGCGAAGGTCTTTGGATCTGTTATCGGCGGTTTAGGAAAAGTAACCGATCCCTTGCTGCCGCCAATGGTATACGTCAGATAACTTGACGATTCGACAGCACTTGGGGCAATGCTATTGAAAAAAAGGCGCATTTTATATTGTTCGTTGCCTCGCACCTCTTTAATGTTATGATCGATATAGGCACCCAGGTCATCCATCTTGTTGTATATTTTTCCGTCGAGCAGAAAACCGGGTTTCCAAAGGAGTTGTTCGTTCTTTGTATAAAAGCGCATTTTCCCAAAATACATGAAGGCAACGGGTACGTTAACCTGGTCAAGTTGTTCGCCTGTCCTCTTTCCCTGCGCCATTACAGTTGAAAGCGAATCCAAACTTTTCTGAGAAACCATCAGTGTATTTTCAACTTTACCCGCGATGAAGTTTTCCCGCCTAATGACCTTAGCGGTGCTGTCAAAGGCCATGCGTTGCGCGATGAGTGTGTTCTGCTGAAATTGCAATTGTGATTTTTGCCTGTTAATGATCGTATCGGTTGATTTCAGCGTAGCCTTTTGCTGCGTAATCGTGGTATCAAGATATTTAATTGTCGTCGCGAGATTTACCCGTTGGATGGAGTCCGAGCGCCTTTGCACGGAGTCTGCTTTACGTTCCTTTGCCGCAGCCTCCAATTTGGTATCGCTGTCGTGCTTATCCTGAACGATCAGCGTAAGAATGGTCAGGATAAAGGAACAATATGCGGCAACATTTTTGATTGCCTTGACATCCATGCCCAGCAGGTGTTTGCGTTTGTCTTTCGATTCTAAGATGCCCGTATATAAGGACAATAACGCCGTAAGGATGGCCAATATGCCAAGAATGACCGTAGTTGCATCAAGATTTGAAAAAAGGAAAAATTTGGCCTCCAGTATTTTCATTGCAAAGGTTTAGCAACATCAGCTTAAGTTAGTCTAAGTTAATAAGTTTTGTAAAATAAAATCCGGGTGTTTTCACGGTATTTTAAATTTATTAGAAAAAATTCGTCCGAGGCGGCAAGGTTTTTAGCCAAGTTAATCCCGGCGAATCCGCCATCGATAATTACAATCCTATTCAAAGCGATTTCTTATTTAATTATCCAGGAACACGTACAAAGACTTTATTCTGCCATTTTCAAATATGGCAACGTCCATTCCAGTCGCGACAGGCGGTTGGCCTTTGGGTCCAAGCCCCCAAATCAGCCGGCCGACGTTATTATTGATAATAATGGGCTTCAAACTGGAGAAAATAAAATCCCCGGGCATGCCATTCACTACGCTGCTTATCTTTTCATTGATGGCATCATAACCTGTGATTATTTCACCAACCTCAAATAAACTAATAGTGCTGGCATAGACACCTTCAAGGGCAACCCTTCGGCGGCTAGCATTCCGCTCGCTCCATACATGATGTAAATTATCTTCCATCAACCGGGCCAATTCATTGTTCATAATTCAGATTTATTACGTTTTGAAATTAGTAATTACGCTTGTATTTGCTGCACCAGGGTTGCAAAATCTGCCACTTCCCAATGTTCGGCAAGTTGCCCGTTTTCTATTCGGTACAACTGGAAAGCAAGGGCGTCAACAGGATTTCCTATTTCCATCCCCCGCCCAAACTTTGATACAATGATACTATTGCAGTTAATTGCTGCAATCTGTCGTTCACGCTGTTTAACTGGGCTGCCAAATATCCCTGTTCCGATGTAAGCACGTCCGTATAGGTTACATATCCGCCTTTTAACAGCAAGCGGGTGTAATCGACCGATCTTTTCAAAGCTTCCAATTGATGATTTCGGATGGCTATTTTGTTTTGTGCGGACTGGTAGCTGTACAGCGCGTTTGAAACTTCCTGGCCCGCCCCCAGAACAGTTTGCTGAAAGGTCAATACATATTCTTCATATTGTGCTTTTGCAACCTGGAGCCGTTGTTTATTTAGGCCCTTGTTAAAGATGGGTTGTACCAAACCGCCTGCCATATTGCCAAATAGCCATGTGCTGTTGAACAGGCTGCCAATTGTTGCCGACTGCCAGCCCCCCTGAGCCGTAATCGTGAGAGAGGGATAAAAATAAGCACGTGCCACATTGATCTGTTCAAAATAAAAACGTACATTATATTCAGCTTCCTGTACATCGGGTCTGTTGCTTAGTATCTGGGCTGGAAGGCCTGTCTGTAACGATGTATCCACCGGTTCCAAGTCAATCGAGTCCCGCTGAATGAGCCCAGGCTGCCTTCCCACTAAAACACTAATGGCATTTTCCATTTGCCTGATATTATTACGCAAGTCAGGTATAGTTACCTCCGCAGCATAACGGTTAGCCTCGCTTTGTGCCACCGATGCTTCGTTTACACGGTTAGCCTGCTTCAGGGCCTTATTGGTTTCCACGTCATTTTTATAGCTGTCCGCGGTTTGGAGGGTTATCGTCAACTCTTTATCGTAAGCAAGTAAATTGAAATAATCGCTTGCGATATTGGCCACAAGCTGTGTTTGTACGGCACGCCTGTAAGCATAGCTTTGCAGTAAGGATGCGAGCGCAGCATTTTTAGCTCCCTTTAATTTGCCCCAAAGATCAATCTCCCAACTGGCGTTGCCGGACAATTCAAAAATATTGCCGTTTACACCACCCTGGAGAGCAGTAGCTTTTCCCCTGGTATATTGGGGACCCGCATCAAGTGTCGGCAAAAATGCTGCGTTGCTCTGCAGCAAATTGGCCTCGGCCTGTTTGATACGCGCAACGGCTATTTTCAGGTCGTAGTTGTTGTTTATCCCTTCCCTTATCAAAGCCTGCAATTTTTGGTCTTTAAACATCTGCATCCATGGGACATTCGCAATTCCCGCAGTATCCGGGTTATTGACATCGCGATACAGGCTGTCTGTTTTCACTGCCGGCCTAACGAAGGCCTGCCGTAAATTGCAGGAAGGCAGCACAACGATCAATGTGCCGATTATTCCGGCGATCCTTATTAAATATCTTGCGTTCATAAGTTTTTCATTTACTGTTATCGGCTGCGGTTTCTTTCGCCTTTCCACTAAATTTCCCCTGGAGTGTTTCAAAAATGATATACAATACCGGAATCACGAATACGCCGAAGATCGTCCCAATCAGCATACCCCCGACAGCACCTGTACCTATGGAGCGGTTGCCTTTAGCACCAACTCCCGTTGAGACCATTAGCGGCATTAAACCAAAGATGAATGCGAGTGAAGTCATTAATATCGGACGTAAACGAGCGGTAGCTGCTTCAACGGCCGCCTGTACGACAGGCATTCCTTTTTCACGCCTCGCCACCGCATATTGCACGATCAGGATAGCGTTTTTTGCTAATAAACCAATAAGCATGACCACAGAGATCTGCAAATAGATATTGTTATCAATACCCAATATCTTTGCGAAAAGGTATACGCCCGATAAACCTACGGGCAGAGAACACAGTACGGCCAGCGGTATAATATAGCTCTCGTATAGCGCGCTTAACAGGAAAAATACAAATACGACACACAAAGAGTAAATAAAAATGGTTTGGCTACCTGCGTTTACCTCTTCCCTGGATAATCCGGAATAGTCAAAAGTGTAATTTGCGGGCAAAGTTTGCGCTGCGGTTTCCTGTACGGCTTTGAGCGCGTCGCCACTGCTAAAGCCAGGCTTAGGGCTGCCAATTACCGATATATTATTAAATAAATTAAACCTGGATAAGCTTTGCGGGCCATTAATTGCAGTCAATGTGACAAATTCGGAAACCGGTGCCATGGTTCCGGATGAATTTTTCACATAAATATTATTCAATCCTTGAACGTTGCTTCTGTATCGGTCATCCGCCTGTACCATTACGCGATATTGTTTCCCGAACTCATTAAAGGTGGATGCATACAATCCGCCATAATAAACTTGCATTGTACTGGTAATATCGCTGATCAAAACTCCGGCTTGCTTGGCCCTCGCTACATTGACCGACATAAGGTATTGCGGATAATTGGGATTAAAACCCGTTGCAGCATACAGTATCTCGGGCCTGCGGTTCATGGCTCCCAAAAAGCCGCCTGCTACTTTGTAAAAATCCTGTACACTGCCGCCGGACCTGTCCTGTAGTTCGATTGTAAACCCATCTGAATTACCAAAACCGGGAACAGTCGGCGGGCTGAAAAATAATATTTTCGCATCTCTTATCCCGGCTGTCATGCCAAAAAGTTGCCCCACAACGTCATCAACCTTCACCCCTTTTCTTTCACCCCACGGTTTTAATTTGAAAAATAAAAGCGCAAAATTACTTCCGTTACCATTGATAACACTTACCCCACTTACCTGCCCGGTATGAATAATGGCTGGAATCTTGTGAGCGATGCTATTGACCATTCCTGCTACAACTGCGGTTTTTTCCAATGAAGACCCGGGAGGAAGGGTAACGTCGCCAACGATCACCCCCTGATCTTCGTTAGGAACAAATCCGCCTGGGGTCGTTTTCATGCAATAAACCAGCAGGACCACAAAACAAAGCACAACAGCAGGCACAATCCAGCGCCTTTTGGTTAAAAACTTTATCGTCCCCTGGTACTTATCTTTTAACGCGTCAAATGCCGTATTAAACCCGGCGTAAAAACGTTGTAGCAAATTTTGCTTTTCAGATTTGTGTCCTGTATGCGGTTTAAGGAACAGGGCACATAAAGCCGGGCTTAAAGTCAGTGCATTGATTGCTGAAATAATAATTGCGGAGGCCAGTGTCAATCCAAATTGCTTAAAAAACACACCGGAACTGCCACTGATAAACGACACAGGAATAAATACAGCAGCCATTACCAACGTTATGGCTACAATAGTGCTCCCCAATTCCTTCATTGCATCAACGGAAGCGTTAAGGGCCGATTGATAACCTTCATCCAGTTTGGCATGGACAGCTTCCACGACGACGATGGCATCGTCTACCACAATACCTATGGCGAGAACTAAAGCAAACAAGGTTAAGAGGTTAATGGTAAAACCGAAAAGACTCAGGCACGCAAAAGTGCCGACTATAGAAACGAATACCGAAATACCCGGAATTAATGTCGACCGCAAATCCTGGAGGAAGATGAAGACCACAATAAATACCAAGACATAAGCTTCCCCCAGCGTTTCGATTACTTTTTCTATAGACGCGCTTAAAAAGTCATTCGCATTTATTATAGACACGTAGCTAACCCCTTTGGGAAAGGATAATGACGCTTTATCAAGCTCATCGATGGTTTGTTTGATTATCGTTTGGGCATTTGAACCGGATACCTGGGTTACCGCGATAACGCAAGCCGGCTTGTCATCGGTGAGTGATCCCGTAGTGTAGGTAAGTGAACCCAATTCAAGCCTTGCAATATCCCTTAATCGCAGTACCGATCCATCCGCATTTGAACGCATGATGATATTACCAAACTGAGAGGTATCAGTCAATTTGCCGGTGTATTGGATCGTATACTGAAAAACCTGGTTGCTGTTCTCGCCAAATTTCCCTGGCGCGGCATCTATGTTCTGTTCAGCCAGCACATTGTTCACATCCGCAGGTGTCAGGCCATAATTGGCCATTATTTCTGGTTTAAGCCAAATGCGCATAGAATAGTCCTTCGCGCCAAAGGCAGTTACACTACCTACCCCATTAATTCTTTTAATCTCAGGTATTAAGTTGATGTCGGCGTAATTCGTCAAAAATGTCTGGCTGTAGGCGGAATTATCGCTTTTTATCGAAAAAACAAGCAGGTTACTACTCTGTTGTTTTTGGACTATTACCCCGGCTTGCGTTACCTCGAAAGGAAGCACACTGCTGGCAATCGAAACCCTGTTTTGTACGTTTACTGCATTAATATCCGGATTAGTGCCTAATTTAAAATAAATGGTTATAGTGGCCCCGCCGTCATTATTCGCCGTCGACGTCATATAGGTCATCCCTTCTACACCGTTGATCTGCTCTTCCAGCGGTACAATCACATTTCTTTGAATTACTGCCGCGCTGGCACCCGTATAGGTCGCCGACACCTGCACCGTAGGCGGCGCTATTTCGGGATATTGGGAAACAGGCAGCCCCAGGTATGCCAATACTCCCAAAATCAGGATCATCACAGATATTACTGTGGATAGCACCGGGCGTTCTATGAATATCTTAAGCATGGTTATTTTTAAGTTAAAGGCGTATTTACCGCCATTTTATTGATGTGTTTTCTTCTTGTCAATACCGGCTGTATGGATTTCCCCCTCGGCATAAAGGCTGTCAGAGTTTACTTGAACCGGCTTAATAACCAGGCCCGGCTTTAGGCTGCTAGTACCTTCAACCACTATCCTGTCGCCGGCTTTTAAACCACTTTGTACAATGAATAAATTGCCAATGGTATTTTCCGATAGCTGCACAGGGGTATTTACAATACTGTCCTGGGGGGTCACCGTATATACGAATTTTTTACCCTGCAGATCATAAACGGCACTTTGCGGAATCAGAATGGCTGTATCAAGCTTAATAGGAACCTTAATGGTCGCACTGTTGCCGCTTCTGATCAGGCCATTGGGATTGGAGAAGTTCGCCCTGAAGGTTATAGAACCGGTCCCGGCACTTACCTGTCCGCTTGCGGTCACAATTCGACCCTTTACCGGGTACTCTGAGCCATCGGCCAGTACCAACGATACATCTTCTCTACTGGCTAGTTTATCTTTCAGGGTATTGCCTTTTACCGCGCGTAAAAAATCAAACATTTGCTTTTCATTCAGGGAGAAGTAGGCAACGACATTCTTAGTATTGTAAACGGTTGTAAGCGGGCTGGCAGACGTACTGGTGATCAGCGTGCCTACTTTGTAGGGTATGGTACTGATAACCCCGTCAGCCGGACTGGCAAGGAAAGTATAGCCAACGTTCACCTGCGCGTTCAGCAGGTCAGCTTTGGCAGAAGCAAGCGAAGCTTTTTTTGACTGCAAAGTAAATTCATCTGATTTAAGCTCATATTCGCTTATAATATTCTTCTCTACTAAAGGCTTAACTTTCTCTACATTCATGTCGGCAGTCATTACATCTGCCTGTGCGATATCGACAGCGGCGGCAGCGCTGCGTACCGCGGCTTCGTACTGCGGGTTTTTCAATTTGAACAAGGGCTGCCCCTTGTGTACAACGGCACCCTCATCCACGTATATCTTTTCAATAAATCCGTCCACTTTAGGCCGTATCTCTATATCCTGCTCCCCCTGTATAGTAGCAGGAAAGCTAAAATACATTATAGCCGGGCCCGTATAAACCGCTGACGTTTTATACGACATCGGTCCTGTTTGTGCCCCGGGACCGCCCGGTCCCGGCTTTCTTGCCTTATTACACCCTGCAAGAAAAATCGGCGCTATCAAAAGCGCTAAAAACAGATTATTGATCTTCAATGATGTGGAAGTTTTCATGATCATTTATTTTTTAGAGGAGACGTATTAGCAAGTTTTAAACTGCGCCCGATGCCATTCCAACTGACAGCGGGCAGCTTATTTGCGATTAAAATCTATGCATCGCAATTCCAATTAAAACTAAAACGTGATGACAAAGCCGGGAATGATATTTGTCATTAAATGGACTTGATAAATGTCAACTATTTGCCTAAAGCAGGGCACCAAATTTGTTTTTTGCACCTATCAAAATCCCGCATTTCAAAAACATAAAACCAAAAAGGCTAACCTATGAAGGAAAGCCTTTTACTTGTTATTTCAGTTAAAAAAGAGACTTATGCAGGAAGGAACCGTGAGCCAAAATCCTTCTTTTTTCATCGGTTACCAACCCTGTAGATAGATACTACCGATTAGGATTTGATAGCGGGCTAGCCGTCAACAAGCCAGGAACGGTACGGCAATCCTGAAGAGGCGTTACCTCCAGGAAATTTCTTCCATACTGCTTATGATTTGTCCTCCATGAAGACATACAAAGATTTTATTTTGCCATTTTCAAACACGGCAATATCCATTCCTGTTGCCACAGGTGGCTGGCCCTTGGGCCCAAGTCCCCAAATTAGCCGTCCGACATTATTATTGATAATGATGGGCTTCAACCTGGTGAAAATAAAATCCCCGGGCATACCACTCACTATGTTGCTTATCTTTTCATTGATCGCATCATAACCCGTGATTATTTCACCAACCTCAAATAAACTACTACTGCTGGCATAGACACCTTCAAGGGCAACCCTTCGGCGGCTAGCATTCCGCTCGCTCCATACATGATGTAAATTATCTTCCATCAACTGGGTCAATTCATTGTTCATAATTTTATTTTTTTTAAGTTTTGTTATTAGAGATTACGCTTGTATTTGCTGCACCAGGGTTGCAAAATCTGCCACTTCCCAATGTTCGGCAAGTTGTCGGTTTTCTATCCGGTACAACTGGAAAGCAAGGGCGTTAACAGGATTTCCCTTAGCCTTAAACCCACCGTAATCAGCGCGGTGAATTCCCTTTATGCTGTTATGAACGGCGACCTTGTCGCCTTCGGCTACCATTGCCCAAACCGGAAGTTGAAGATCAGCAAATGCAGCGTGCAGCCCCACAAAATACTTTTTTAATACCTCCCTGCCGGAGGTTTGCCCGGGCAGATGGTCATCGTAGTCTTTTGCAACTATTTTATCAAACAGATCCATTTTGTTGTTTTCAATAGCCGAGAAGAACTGAAGAACTAGTGCCTTGTTTTCTTCTGTGGGTGACTTTTTTTCATTTTCCATTGTGCAGTTTTGTTAAATAAGTTAGAAGAGAATGCTATTTGCCGGCACAAGCAAGCTTAAGCGGAAAGATTTAGCCTAAATAGGGAAGCTTAACAGCTCCGACCTGGTGCATAACTGCAGCCATATCGTCGGCAGCCCATTCTTCCACAATTTTTCCGTCCTTAAAATGATATACGTCAACCGCATCCCAGCGAACTTTTTTGCCTGTTGCTTCGATACCTACCAGGTTTCCGGTATGAGTTGCTTCCACCACAAACCGCATTGCAACTTTGTTATCGTCGGCAATGACATCGTATTCAGTTGCGTGTAAATCGGGAAAGGCGCCGAAAAAGCCAACAAGCAACGCGGTAAGGCTGTCAATGCCGTCCATTGTACCCAAGGTCCCTCCGTGCCATTTCACATCAGGTGTACAATACTCCTTCGCAAGTGAAGGATTGTGTTCGTTAAATACTTTTTGCACATACTCTCTTGCGATGTCTACATTTAATTGAGCTTTGCTTTTCATTTTTTATTTAATTAAATGATTTGATAATTTGTTAGCAGCCTATTCTGAATTTTTGCAATAAATACACCGTAAATTCTCAGAATAGGTTGCCGCCTGATTGTGGAAGATCTGTCTTAAAACATTCCGTTCGAGTTAGCTGAAGTTGCCGGGTCCGGCACCGGTTGCAACACATCCCAGTGCTCCGCAATTTTCCCGTTGGCGTCAAAACGGTAGATGTCCACGCCTGCAATGCCCCTGTCATTGGGGTCTTCACCAAACAAGTTGACAAAGTTGACATGTGCAAAGGCATAATCCCCATTGGCAATAACACGGTACACTTCTACATGAAGTTTATTGTGCACCTTGACAGTCTCTCCAAAAAACTCTCCCAATGCCCTGGCTGATGTGGGTATTAAAGGGTTATGCTGAATATAATCCGGCGTCAGATATTTTTCTACAGCTGCGAGAGACTGCTTTTTGGTGATCATTGCATCGTATAATGCCAAAACAGTTGCAGCATTTTCCTTACTTTTTTCATCGCTTGCGATAATTAGGGGCTTCAATTCCTTTTCCATGATTTTTTTAATGCTTGAATATTAATGGTTCACCTAAACTATTTTATCGAATCCAAAAAGCTGTTCCCGGAGATCATCCAGTTCGTCGTCGGACTTTTCCCGAACCATTTGGAGGATTTCTTCAGCATCTTTTCCAACGGCAGCACGTGTTGGCGCAGGTACTTGTTCCGAGATATCTATGACACGCGAGGCGGCGTCTTTGGCAGATAAACCGCCGCTTTGCATGTTATTTAGCGAAATGGCAAACTGATCAAAATATTTACCATAAAGCTTGCTCTGCTCGGCCGACATGTTTTCTGAAATCTGTTTTAATTGCGCCGCTGTTTTAGCGGGGCCTCCCGTGACCATGTTCCCGGGTTGTGCCATGACAAAATCCACGCCGGAAGGCTTTAATTCTGTCCGGTAAACATCAGCAAACGCTTCCATCGTTGCTTTTGAGGCGCTTGATGGCCCGCTAAAAGGAAGCGGGAAACGGCCGGTCATGGAACCGATCTGCACAATGCGTCCTTTTGATTTCCGTAACGACGGCAGGAATTCGTTGATGACTGCAATACTGCCGAATACATTAACCTCAAATTCACGCCGGATCGCGTCTAATTCGAGTACCTCCATAGGGCCCGGAGTAAGCACACCCGCATTATTAATGAGCAGATCAAGGCCATTTCCTTTAAGAGACGATCTTACTGTATCTCCCCATTTTTTTACATCATCCGCCTTGGTGATATCACAAACTGTTAAGATAACGCCTGCGCCCGCCGAGACCTTTTCAAATTCCGCGATTTCCTTCGCCGAAAATGCCGTACCGAAAACCTGGTATCCCCTGGCGGCAAGCCCAAGGACAATTTCAAGTCCTAGCCCGCTTCCTGCTCCTGTAACTGCTGCCGTTTTTTTAGATTTAGTGCTCATATTGAATTATTTTTTTTGGTGATCAAAGCTGTTTCGTATGCTTTAAATGACACTCAAAATTGCAGCGTATAAGAGGCAGAAAACGATGACAAATGGCAAAAAAAAACATAGACAAATGTCTATGTGAAAAATTGATAATGTATCTGAAACCGAGAGGCAACGGAATTGTAATTGACTCTACAATCGCAACGTTGTAGTTATTCCGATGTACCGAAGAACATAAGGAGTTGTAGGGTCCGACTGCGGCAAATGGTCTTCTCTTATAAAGTCCATTTGCCGCAGTTTAAATTAAATAGCGGAGAACTCTCTGAGTTGGTACGATATTTTTATATTTCCTTTTTTGTTTGATATTTTAGTTACTTCAATCCCGAGAAGTTGGTTCGTGTTCTCAACATGAGTACCCCCACATGGGTAAGCTAAGAAATGACCAATTTTAACTATTCTGAGTGGCTTGTCTTTGGGTGGAGTAAAATTTTGGATCTTGAATGAATGCTTGTAATCGTCAGATAACACATCTACTATTGAAGCTTTGACTTCCAGGTTTGAATTGACTAGTTCGTTTAAGCGGAGATTAATTTTACTGATGTCTAAATCAAAAGACGCAGTGCTTATTGTGAACTGAACGTTAGCGCCCACATGATAGTGAAAGCCTTTGAGCGGAATAAGCGAATGGGCCTGTTCCTCATATATGATTGATGAGATAAGGTGCCCGGCAGTATGCAACTTACTATTTACCGTGCGGTTTGCTCCATCAATTCTTGTCTGAACAATGTCACCAACTGATACTCTATCCAAATTTTCAACATAATGAAACACCTCTCCATCCAGGGATTTGACTTTGATAACTTCCATTTTATTTCCTTTTATTTCCAGGTTACCTTTATCAGGTTCCTGCCCGCCGCCGCCAGGATAAAAGGAGGTCTTATCTAAAATAATAAAATTTCCTTCGGTGTCACTTCCCGTTTCCCGGATGATAGCATCCGTTTCAGGAAAATCGTTCTTTAAATACAACAATTCGGTCATAAGATTAGGCATTAGAGTTTGATAGCCTTTTAAGGTCACTTATAAATAGATTTATTCGGGACTTTTCGGTTGCCCAACAGGTTACCAGGCGAATAGCGGAATGATGATCGTCAATTTTTTGCCATACATAGAACTCATAGTTTTCTTTTAAAGCAGCTATTAGCCTGTTAGGTAAAATCGGAAAAATCTGATTCGTAGAGGTATTGCTTAGAAAATTAAAACCCATTTCCAAGATAGCCGATTCAAGTTCATAAGCCATTTGGTTTGCGTATTCTCCAATTCTTAAAAACAGGTTATCCTTAAACAATTCCCGGAATTGTATGCCAAGTATTCTGCCCTTCGCCAGCAATGCGCCCTTTTGTTTTAGATTATAGACAAAATTTTCTTTTAGTGAAGCGTTATTGATTACGATTGCTTCTCCCAGCAAAGCGCCTGCCTTTGTTCCACCTATATAAAACACATCTGTATATCTTCCCAAATCCAAATAAGTAATATCATTCTCCCTTGACGCTAAAGCCGAGAATAGCCTTGCTCCGTCTAAAAAAAGTAGAAGACCAACTGACCGGCAATAGGTATGCAGCTCCATTAGTTCGGATTTTAAATAAATAGTGCCTGTTTCTGTAGAATTAGATAAGTAAACTAATCTTGGAATGGTTGTATGAACTTCTTCAAATAAGACTAACTGCCCTTTTATGTCTTCAACTGTAAGCTTTCCATTGGGTGTATTTACCGCTTGTATCCGATGCCCGGTTGCCTCGATAGCACCAGCCTCATGTACCTGAATATGGCCGGTGCTGGCCGATATTACAGATTCATAGGGTCTAAGAATGGTAGATATTATAGTTAAATTTGCTTGTGTTCCACCCGAAACAAAAAAAACATCAGGATCACTCCCAACCAATTTTTTAATTAGCGCCGCAGCTTCTATAGAATAGGCATCAAATCCATAGCCATCTTCCGCGGACATATTCGATGCTGCCAAGGCGGCGAGTATGTTAGGGTGACAGCCGTAACTGTAATCGTTTTTGAAGCTATATTTCATCTTTTTTTTATTAATATCGGACATTTTCTATAGCAAAGATATCAAAAAAAATATTGCGTTTTAATTTACGTAAAAATTTACATAAATTAGCGAAATGGATATTCTCGAACGGGCCGGTATAATTGCATTAGGTTCAAGATTACAACGCTTGCTTGATGTTTTAAGAAATGATGGCAATATTTTCTATCAACAGCAAAAAGTAAATTTCGAAACGAAATGGTTTCCGGTAATTTATACGCTATCTATAGTAAATTTTCTTAGTGTGACTGAACTTGCTGTTGAAATCGGACTAAGCCACCCTTCAGCAATTGCACTCTTTAAAGAAATCGAAAAAGAAGGACTGATCACCTCCGTCAAAGATAAAGCGGATGAACGCAAGAGAAATATCATGCTAAGTCGAAAGGGAAGAGAAATATTATCAGAGCTGAAACCTTACTGGGAGATCATCGCAGCAACCCTTACTGAAATTACGGCAACTCCTCACAGTCTGTTTTCTGCCATTGAAGAAACAGAACTAAAGTTAAAAGAAAAGGGATTTGCAGACAGACTTAGGGAAAAAAACGTCCTTATTTCCGGCCAAGGGAGGGTAGAAAAAATCACCGTTAAAAGAGCACAAACAACTGACGAGATAGCAATCGCCAAAGCAATCTATAAGGAAGTTATAGGCGACAATTACGATATAATAACCGAGACAGGTAATGATAGGATTGGCACAATCTTTTTATTAGCCGGCATCAATGGCCTTCCGGCTGGAACCTTGTGTATGAAACAAAACCGACAAGCGTTAACTATCCATAGCCTTGCGGTATTAAGCCATTACAGGTATAGGGGTGTTGCCAAGGCGCTGATCAAATCGTTATATCGGGAAAAAAATTCATATACAACGATCACAGTTGTTTGCGAAAAAGATAACGCTCTTTTCTTTGAACATCTTGGCTTTAAGGGAAAAAGTATTCGTGGCAACGATAAAATAAGCATGCGGCTCGACGTATTATCTCAACAATCCGATTCAGGTGAGTAATTTAATCAAATCACCGGCAGTGCCTCCGCCATGCAAAAAAATATCGGTAGTGACAAGGGTTGCTGTTACTGTTGACCTATGTAGTAAAAAGGTGAAGCAAAAGTCGGCTGTTAACCGACCCTCCTGCGTTCATTGGGCGAATCCCTTGTAAGTCGGATAGCTTTTCACCATATAATCGGCATAATCTACGCCCATCCCGATGCCTGAGTATGCGATCTTCCATTTATGTAAAAGCGCCCCGATGTCAGCTGACTTGTTATCTTCCCTTACGTAGTCACGGACAACTTCGGACGTATAACTAACTGTTGTTTCTTGACGGATTGATTCTCGCTTATAAAAAAGTAGCATTATTTCTTGGTTGCCTGTTTTCGCACCCGGCTCAGGGTATCTTTATTGATACCAAGGTAAGAGGCAATAATATGTTGTGGAAAACGGGTTAAAAAGTCCGGGTGGCTGCCGATAAAATCAAGGTAACGTTTTTCCGCAGTCAGGGAGATTTGGGAAGCAATTCTTTTTTGCGTTGCAATATTATTTCTGTCATCCATCCGCCTGACCATTTCGTTAAAAGCAGGAAGCTGTTTCGCTAGCCTTAGGGTATCCGCTCTTGTGATCAGTAACAATTCACAGTCTTCCCAGGCTTCAATAAAATAGTTTGACGGCGAGAACATCACCCAGCTTTCGCGGTCGCCCATCCACCAGTTTTCAATACCTAAATGTACAATATGGGTTACTCCTTTGTTATCAATCAGGTATTGCTGCATCGCACCTTTGACAATAAAAGCAAAATACTTGCACAGGTCGCCTTCGCTCAGAAAAAAATGTCTCCTCTTTAATTTCTTTGGAATAAAAGCAGCTTTGACTAAGTCGTGCTCAGCCTCAGAAAGTGGTTCAGATGCATAGTCGTTGATATATTTGAAAAAAGAATCGAACATAATTATACAAAGATATTGATCTATGTGTGAATTCGTTGCAGCCATTCGAGTTCAACGCTTTTGAATGGCTGTTGTCCTTACAGGAGATCTGCAAATTTCCGGTTTTGATCGGTAAATTGGTTTCTGTTGGTTGATAATAGTATTTTTTTTCGATAAAAAACACTCATGTTTGTTGTCTTCCAGTGATTCAGTGACGCAAAACCAAAAAGGCTAACCTATGAAGGAAAGCCTTTTTACTTGTTATTTCAGTTAAAAAAGAGACTTATGCAGGAACGAACCACGAGCCGAAGTCATTCTTTTTTTCATCCGTGTATGGCGGAAGAAAATCATTGACGGTCTGATCTGACGGAGACACGATGATCGTCTTGGCATTTGTTAAACTGTCAAAACCATATTTTCCATAATACTTGCCTACGCCTGCAGTACCTACTCCGCCGAATGGCACCCCATCTGTGAAAAATACCTGAACGTTATTTTGATTTACGCAGCCACCGCCAAAGGAAACACTGTTTATAAATGTGTCGATCAATTGTTGGTCCTGGCTGTAGATATAACCTGCCAGCCCGCGTGGTTTACTTTTTATGACTGCTATCGCTTCGCGAACATCTTTGTATTTAAGTATTGGAAGTATTGGCCCGAATATTTCTTCCTGCATGACTTTGTCTTCCCATGTTGCGGGATACACCAGTGTTGGTTCAAAATATCTTTGTTCTACATCGTAGCGGCCGCCGTAAATAACTTTGCCGTCTACCAAAACACCTGCCAGCCGGTTGACATCTTTTTGCGATATGATCCTTGAATAGTCGGGGCTCTTTGATGCATCATCTCCGTACATTTCGTGTAAAGCAGCCTTACATTCTTCTGCAAACTCATCAGCTACCGATTCGTCAACATAAACATAGCCAGGAGATACGCACCATTGACCAGACATCGCCGTGGCACCCCAGGTTATCTTGCGGGCGGCCTCTTTCAAATTCGCGGTTTTATCAACCAAAACGGCGTTCTGCCCACCTAATTCAAGCAATACCGGCGTAAGGCGTTCCGCAGCAGCCCTCATCACCACCTTTCCGACATTTGTGCTTCCAGTAAAGAACATGAAGTCAAAGGGAAGCTGCAATAATTGGGTGACTTCTTCTTTCCCGCCGTTAACAACTGCCACTGCTTCTTCCTCAAAATATTGCGGGAAAAATTTGGTAAAGGCTGCAGCAACGTGGGATACAGATTCAGATGGTTTAACGATAGCATTGTTTCCCGCTGAAAGAGCGTTGATCAAAGGTACAAGCAGCAACACAATTGGCGCATTAAACGGTCCGATAATGAGTGTTGTACCATAGGGTTCGCGATATAATAATGCGCGGTGCCCTGTCTCGATCATTCTTTTCGGAAGTTTCAGCGATTCAGGCTTCATCCATTCACGGAGATGCCCCTTTGTTTCTTCGATACAGCCCAGGCAGACTAAGATTTCCTGTTCCCGTTCGAATGGAGCTGTCTTGAAATCCAGACCCAATGCCTCAATAAATGCGCCTGCATTTTCTCCCAGCATCTTACTAAGGCGGGTCAACTGATCGATCCGCCATTCGTATGTTTTTGTTACATCCGAAAGAAAGTATGCTTTCTGTTTGTCGAATACTTTTTGAAATTGATTTTCCATGATGTGTTTTGAATAAGTATTTAATGTTTGTCCAATGGTTACAATTTTTATCTGCCAATCCTTCCCGAAAAAATGCCGGTAGGGTTTGTTATCGAAACAAACTTCACAATAAGCCCGAAATGCTTTATTGATTTAAGTCATGAAACTCCCTTGATATTTATCAAGAGTAGAACATTCCCTTTTCCTGAGTTTTGTTGAGGTGACATTTGATTTCATGCAATAGTAAAATCCCGGCCGCTGAAGAAGCTCGATTTGGTATTGCAAATGGACGGTACATGAATACAAAATCTCAATTATAGAATCGTATGAAAAGAGTTGTAATTATTGGCGGCGGATTTGCCGGCATCAATCTGGCCAAAAACCTGGCTGCGAACGACGGGTTTTCCATCATCGTTGTAGACAGGAATAATTATAATTTCTTCCCGCCGCTGCTTTACCAGGTATCAACGGCATTTTTGGAAGCCTCCAGCATTTGCTATCCTTACCGGAAGCTTTTCGGCCCGAGCCCAAAAATAGCTTTCCGTATTGGTGAACTTGTAAAAATTTCGCCTGGCGAAAACAAGATCTTACTTTCTACCGGTGAATTAGATTACGATATACTGGTTCTGGCGACCGGCACGCAAACGAATTATTTTGGCATAGAGAATGTCAAAATTAACGCGATGCCGATGAAGACTTTTGAAGATGCTTTGAATCTCAGAAATCATTTGCTTCAGAATCTCGAAAAAGCTGCGATTACAGGTGATCCGGGCGAGCGCAACAGGTTACTGACAGTGGTTGTCGCAGGAGCGGGGCCAACAGGAATAGAAATATCCGGAATGCTCGCTGAAATAAATCGAAAAGTCATCACGAGGGAATATCCGGAAGTTGCGAATGGTCAATTCGAAGCTAAGATATACCTCGTTGACGGAGTCTCGACAGTTTTGGCGACAATGGGGGAAGCTTCTCAAAAATATACGCTTAAATCGTTAATTCGCATGGGTATTGAAGTTAAATTAGGCGTCCAGGTGAAGGAGTATTTAGACAAAAAGGTAATTCTCTCAGATGGGGAGGTGATCGAAACTGAGACATTAGTATGGGCAGCCGGCGTTTCTGCTTCAGCCTTCATCGGAATTCCCATTGAATGGTATGGAAAGGGAAAGCGACTTATAGTTGACGAATTCAACAAGATCAAGGGCGCTGCCAACATTTACGCAATCGGGGATACCTGTATATTAACCAGCGACAAACTTTATCCGAACGGCCACCCTCAAATGGCGCAGCCTGCCATCCAGCAGGGTGCTAACCTGGCCAAAAATTTAATATTGCTTGCAAATAACGGCGTCCCAAAACCATTCAAATATGCTGATAAAGGCAGTATGGCAATTATCGGCAAGTACAAAGCCGTGGTCGAGATGGCCAAACCCCGGATGAATATGAACGGATTCTTTGCATGGTTCATATGGTTATTTGTTCATCTCCGGTCACTGATCAATGTCCGAAATAAGTTAAAGACATTCGCTAACTGGGTCGGCACATTGACAACCCGGGATCAGTCATTAAGATTCATTATCAGGCCGGGGCGTAAACTGTAATGTGCAAACTTCCAGGAACCAACTTCCGGTAAGGTAGAGATTCCCCAGTCCAAATCAAGGCTGCTTCAAGTTAGAGCAATTGATAAATATCAATCATATTTTATGATACATATCAAGAAGAGGCAAAATGTCCCGCCCTACCTTTGTTATAATCAAATAACAAATATCATGAAACGGAACCTATATCTAACAATGCTGATCGTACTAATTCAGGTTGTATCGGCTTTTGCCCAGGAAAATTGGAAATTACAAAGGGACAAGGATGGTATTCAGGTATATTCGGCAGAGGTCCCGGACTCAAAGATACGCGCAATAAAAGTCGTAGCTGATTACGATACCTCACCGGGAGAAATAGCTGATATCGTTATGGATATCAATACGGCAAAAGAATGGGTTTCACATTTGAAGTCATCTTACCTTATAAAACAGGTTTCCCAAAATGAACTCTATTATTATGCTGAAGTGAACCTTCCCTGGCCTGTCGCTAACAGGGACTTTGTTGCCCACCTGACACGTTATGAAAATATACAGACCGGGACGATAACCATTGACGGGCCGGCCGTTGCCGGTTTCATGCCTGAAAAGAAAGGCATAGTACGTATTAATAATTCGACTGGAAAATGGGTCATTACCCCGCTTGAAAACAACCATGTCAGGGTTGAATATTCGCTTCACGTTGACCCCGCCGGATCGATTCCTTCCTGGTTGGTCAACATGTTTTCAGGGGAGACCCCCATGCAAATATTTGAAAATCTTCGTCAGCAAATAAAGCCCGTCGTTCAAACCCGCGCGACAGCAATGATTAATAATGAAGGCACGAAATAAGATCATATAAAATGATAAGGAAGGACAGTTCGTTTGAACTGTCCTTCCTTATTGTAACAGTCTTCACCATGCTTATCTTAATTGACATTTGTCAACCATATTTCTTAACTTATATCATTTATTGAGCAATCAGCGGTCGCTAAGTTGCTTTCATGAAAACAAGATCAATTAAGGCGGCATCAAGTAATGCCCACAGACCCAGCAGGGTTACCGTTAACAGTGCAAGTACTGTTTTAAGACGCGCTTTTTTATTGCTTGTATTGATTACAGCAATATCGACAACTGTTCGCGCGCAGGACCCGGTTCTGCCACCGACAAACCTTGGCCTTGCTAATTTTTATGACGGCTTCGCAGGCAAGCCCGGATCGTTTTTTTTGCAGGGATATGGACAGGTGTTTCAGACCAGGGCATTTTATGACCAGAACGGCAACAAAACCCCATCTGACCTGAAGGTAAATTCGGAACTGGTCATGAATCAGGTGATATATCTTTCTAAAGTAAAGGTCCTCGGGGGAAACCTGGCGTTCACGGTGCTTGTTCCAATTGTACAAATTAACGCGTCAAGCGTCAGCGGGCAATCTCCGAAAGTAAATCCCGGCGTATTAGGTGATCCTGATGCGGGGGTAGCCGTTCAATGGTCTGATAGAAAGCTTTTCGGGAAACCATTTCAAAATCGCTTGGAGTTTGACGTAAATGTACCGGTCGGGAACTATGACAGCCGCTATAATATTAATCCTTCGGCGCATTTATGGAACTATGAACTCTACTATGCCTTCACACTCTTACTTAACAAAGATATAAGTGTGAGCAGCCGGAACCAGGCTAACTATAACGCCACGATCATTGGCTCGCAAGACAAGCCGGGTGCATTCTACAATGGGAATTATTCGGTCGACTTTGCAATTTCTCCATCATTTAGGCTCGAAGCGGTGTCTTATTTTCTGCAACAAGTTAACCAGGACACGCATAATGGAGACAGCCATTATTTTGCCGATCAATTTGGTATTGTCAATACAAAAGAGCGTGTCCTTGGTTACGGCCCCGGATTCGCATACTTCACACATAGCGGTGTCCTTTTTGAAGCCAAGGTCTTTTTCGAGTCGTTGGCAGAAAACAGGTTTGCAGGTACCCGTCCAACGTTAAGGGTATTTGTGCCCCTTGGTAAATAGTTAGTACGACATTAATCGTGTTAAATCCCAAATATTGTCGTTGGGTAGTTTAAATTTGAGGAATATATCAATACATGGAAATTGGAATAGACAGCTTTGCATCCACAGGTGACCTGGAGAATCCGCTTGATGCTGAAGGAAATATAAGGTCGATGTCTGACCTGTTAAAAAGAATTGAATTTGCCGATGAGTGCGGCATTGACTTTTTTGGTATCGGGGAGCATCACCGCAAAGAATTCCTGGATTCCGCTACAGCCGTAATTTTAGCCGCTGCAGCCGCGCGGACAAAGAGAATTAAGCTTTCGAGCGCGGTTACTGTTTTGAGTGCGTCTGACCCGGTTCGAGTTTTTCAAAACTTTGCGACGCTCGACATCATATCGGGCGGCAGGGCAGAAATTATCGCGGGTCGTGGTTCTTTCATAGAAGCATTCGGGCTTTTCGGTTTCAAACTTGAAGACTATGATGCGCTTTTTGATGAAAAAATTGATCTCCTGCTGAAAATCCGGGACAATGAAACGATCACCTGGAGCGGCAAATTCAGGCCTTCGCTCGTTGAGCAATCTATTTATCCGAGGCCCGTTCAAAAAAAATTGCCGATATGGATAGGCGTCGGGGGAACTCCCGAATCATTCATCCGGGCCGGACTGTTGGGTTTACCATTGATGGTAGCCATAATCGGCGGTGATATAGACCGTTTTAAACCGCTGGTCGACCTTTATAGAAAGGTGGGCAAAGAGGCTGGCTTTGGAGCCGACGTTTTACGAGTTGGCGTGCATACGCTTGGGTACGTTGCCGACACTAAAGAAAAAGCAATAGATGACTATTATCCGGGATACGCCAAAACATTTACTAAAATTGGAAGAGAACGAGGATGGCCCCCGGTTACCAAAGAGCATTTTCTCAGCCAGATAGGTCCGGCTGGCGCCATGCTAATTGGTTCACCGGAAGAAGTAGCCTTGAAAATAAAAAGGCACAATGAAGTGTTGGGCGGCATTACTCACATCAGCTTCCAGATGGACAATGCAATGCTTAGCCCTAAGCACCATTTGTCATCAATTGAGTTAATCGGTAAAAAAGTTAAACCGCTGATAAGCACGATTTGATTTAATTTTCGTCATGCTTATCAGCGGTTCAAATGTTTAATTCGGCTATTCCCGCCGATTCTGAAATACTACGCTGTCCTCAAACCACAATTGGCTCAGTGCCAGGGAAGTTATTGTAGGTTGCCGAGCCACTTACTTTAAAAGAGGCTGAAGTCGCGAATGTATCTTCCATAAATTGAATGAAGTTTACCTTACCGTCTTTTGCTTTACTCAGGATGGCAAATGGAGAATCAACGATTTGGCCCTGTACCTTGGAACGGTATTTAAAAGTGCCAAATACGGCGACCCGGTCATCTGACCCAAATATTTCAACCGGGTTAAATTCCATAATGTCCCAACATTGGAAGATCTTTCCAAAGTTTTCAATGACACTATCTCCACCAAGGTTCGTACCACACCAGGGCATGATCTTATGCAGGTCGGGATTGTTTTTGTTTAGCGAGATATAGGTGCAATCGTCTGCGACTAATGATCGCATAACGCTTGGATCACCGATATTTGTCAACATAGCGACAACGGTGTCGATGGGGCTCATGATTTTCGTTTCCATAATTTTTTTTTAGTTTTTTAATTTTTTATTTGTCCTTTTTAGTGGTTTTTTTAATTCTAATCAAAACTAAACAGAAGGATCAGCCGGTAAATTAACATAAGTCATGAAATTGAATTGACATTTGTCAAGTCTATTTATCGCCTGGTTTTACCAGTCAATTTTCCAGCCAGCCATGCGCATATCTGTACCGGGAATGCAATTGCTTCCGGTAGTACAAAAAGCCATTTCAATGTACATATCTTAATTGAAACACGACTTGAGCATTGGCGCATGGGTACAGTTTCGTAGCTTCTGCAGCGCATGCTCTTTAAGCCCGCAGGCATGTTCTTTTGATATGTTGTGTCGTTTTCCAATTTTTCTGAGCCGCATTGCTGGTAACTGGCCGAAATCGAAATTTAAGATCTGCACCTCACGCTCGTGCTGATTTAATATTCGTATCGGGTCGCCGATCTCCCGTCTTGATCGACTCCGCCATTACTTCATCATCTGGGGTGGTCCCGGTATATTGCAATACTTCCATTGGAGAAAATTCCTCATAAGTTTTGGTTTTAATTCCTCAATGCATCTTTGATAGCGTTCGCAACTTCTGCAATCGCCAATTTTCCTCCGTCAATATAACCGGCCATCTGAAAGAAGCCATGCGGCATCTCTCTGTAAATACTGGTTTTAACTTTTACCCCTGATTGCTGCAAAAGGTCTGCGTAGGCTTTGCCTTCATCCTGTAAGGGATCATATTCTGCCAGAATGACCAGGGCTTTGGGACTGCCGGAATTTTTCGCAAAAATCGGGGCGGCATCGCCATTTTGTCTGTCCTTAATATTGGGAACATACATTTGCCATGCCTGCCGGGCTGTCTCAATATTTACTATCGGACCATCCGCGAATTCGCGCCAGGAATTTGTTTGAAGAGACGGATCCGTAGCGGGGTACAACAACACCTGCAGAAGAATTCGCACCCTGTTATTTTCTGCTGCTTTTCGTGCGATTACTGTTGCTATCGTACCTCCCGCGCTATCGCCGGCGATGATCAGGCGTTTAGCGTCGATGCCAAATTTCTTACCCTCCAGCGCAACCCATTGCAAAACGGTTACGCCATCTTCGATTGCTGCGGGAAAAGGATAAAGGGGTGCCAATCGGTATTCAACGGCGATCACTATACATCCTGCAGCATTTGTAAGTGCCCTTAGCGGGCGGTCATGAGTATCCAGGTCGCCAATAAAAAACCATCCCCCATGGAAAAAAATGACAGCAGGGAGATCCTCCTCTCCCGTCGGATTGTATATTCTAATTGTAATTGGATGACCTGAGATGTCAATTATGTGATCTTTGATCGAATGAACCGGCTCTGGCTCGCCGCCTAGGGGCGCTATTTGGCGATAATAACTTCTTGCGGATTCTATCGGATCAGTTGACGGCGGCGTCGCCGCCGCCATTTGTGTAGCAGCATCAATTGCTGCCTGCACTTGCGGATTCATCGGATGCTGATTCATATTTTACTGTTGTTTTCGTTTTTTTATAATCTAAAGTCTGCAATGATGGTATCTCGGAATCGCTGATTTTCCGCACTTTCTTTTACCAAAGGCTACCATTTAATTCATAGGGACATCAATGATAACCGCTAATACATCATCTTCAACATCAATATCAAAACTGGTTGCGTCTGTTACTCCAATCGCATCGCCTGCCTTAACCTGCTTTCCTAAAATATTGAGCTGTCCGTTAACCACATAGACATAGACCCCATTGCCCGGCCTGATGACTTTGTAGTCAATCCCCTGGTCTTTAGGTAACCTCGCAAAGTAAAGCCAGGCCTGCTGGTTGATGGTCAGGCTATTGTCCGTACCCTTTGGTGAAACAATCTCTTTGACGCCGGGTATCCCGTCATCGAACACCATTTGCGCGTATGTGGGTTTGAGGTTGATGCGTCCCGGCTCGATCCATATCTGTATCAGCTTTAACCTGCGATCATTATAGTAATTGAACTCGCTATGCGTAATCCCTGAACCGGCACTGATCAATTGTGCCTCTCCCTCGTCGACAAAGCCTTCATTTCCCATACTGTCCACATGCTTTACCCTGCCTTCCAGTACAACCGAAATGATCTCCATATTTTGATGTCCATGGATTCCGAACCCCATCCCAGGCTGAATGATATCTTCATTCAAAATAACCAAAGCGCCGAAAGGGTTCCGCTGCGGATCATTGAATCTCGAAAAATTGAAAGAGTGACGAGCGTTCAACCAACTGATTTCCGTGCGGCCACGGGTCGCTTCGGGGTAAAAAATATATTTTGCCATTTCAAATTTGAATAAATTTGGCAAGGCTACTTTTAGGAATAGCCTCGCCGGTTAATTAGTTAGTGTTGGAGCACCTCGCCTAAGTTGCCAAGCACACCTAACTGACCCAACATGATGGTTCCGGCTGTATAACAGTGGAACGACTTCACTTTGCCATTTACAATATGGAAGACATCACAGCAGGGAGTTACCATCTTTTTGCCAGTAGCCGGGATCGTGCCCAAAGGCAGTTCCAACGGGCCATTTTGTGTGCCGTTAAGTGTAAGCTCAACGATCACCAGGTTTTCATCATCCTTGACGTACATTTCGATCAATTCACGATGCATGTCCGGAAATGCAATGGCATATATATCCACCGTCTTGCCGAGGTCTTTGCCGTAATATTTTACGCCTGCAGATACGTCGTAGAAATATCCGTCGTCGGTAAACATGCTGGCAAATAATTTTGAGTCCTTAGTTTCTGCAACTGCGTAAACTGAACGGATGAGCTTTTCATTTTCTGAAGTAGTTTTCATGTTTTTAGTCGTTTTTAGGAATTAGTGTTTAACAAATATCCGTTTGGCGCCGGACCCGCACATTGATATTTATCAAGAAAAGGCTTTGACTTTAATCAAGCTTAGCCCTGACCTGGCAAACTTCTTTCGATTTTCAATTGTCCGCCGGCGTATATAGTTTTGGTGCCTTTCCAAAGAAAAACGGGTGTAGAGTCAGCCACGCTAATGGTGCGAACAAGTGCATCGGGATCGTCATGCCGGGGAACAATTCGGGGCTTTGTACAGTCAGCGGTAGCTTAAAGGCAAACGGCGAAACGATGGTCAGGATACAAAAGGCAACAAAGACCAAATTGAAGACCCGGTCAGCGTTTGTTTTGAACCATCTGTTAAACAACACATAACCTATGCTAGCCAGGAGACACCCGAATGTGCTGGCCGCAATGATAGATACGATCGTCACGATATTTGAAAAATCGGCGCCTACTGCGGCATTATAGACATGCTGGTAAATGACTGACGCCAGACCTGATAACACTCCGGATATCAGGCCAAGGATTAAACTGCGTTTATACATGACCGTTATGCTTTGTTTACTGGAACAGATAAATTGATCTTTACATTTTCATCTACCTTTCCGCCAGGTTTACCAATGTTAAAGTCGCTTCGCTTCAGGTTGAAGTTCCCCGTAAAAGTGGCAGAACTACCAGCCCTTTTGAAAGAGAAGGGTATCGATACTTCTTTGGTCACGCCATGCAGCGTCAAATCCCCGGTCACCTGGTATGAACCACCGTTTTTCACGACCTTTTTTGAAGCGAAAGTAATCGACGGGTATTTCCCGGCATCAAGCCATTCATCGCTTTTGGCATGTTTGTTCATCAACGCATTTCCGGTATTCATCGAACCGGCGTCAATGTTCACGCTGAACTTTGCGCTATTCAGGTTCTGTTCATCGAAAATTATGCTCGCTTTGACATTGGTGAAAATGCCGCTGGCTTCGTCACAGGAAAATGCCACTGAGTAACTATTGGCCACCTGCCAGGTTTGTGCGTTGGCCCTGATAACAGGACCGGCCACTATGACCAGTACTGTCAATAATATCAGTTTTAGATTTTTCATTGCAGGATCAATTTGCATTCAACATGATGTTTGCATCAAGATGAGCGACGTCGCCAAGCGTTGGGGCCGGAAATCCCGCACCAAGATTAAAATCGGAGCGCCTGATCGAACCGGTTAACCTGAAGCCTGCTACGGTTTTCTTATTAAATGGATCGGTAGTCGTACCGTTATAGGTCATTTCCAGATCGACCGGCTTGGTCAAACCATGCATGGTTAAATCGCCTGAGACCGAATAAACATTGCCCTTGATCCGTTTAACCCCGGTGCTCTTGAAAGTTATTTGGGCATATTTGTCTGCATCGAAAAAATCCGCACTTTTTAATACTTCGTCTCTTTGGTCAAATTCAGTATTGATGGATTTCACGTCTGACGTGAATTGTATGGATGCGTCCGAGAAGTCAGCTTTGGCGGCGGTTACTGAAGCGTTTACGGTCTGAAACGAACCGCCTACATCCGTGATGCCAAGGAAATTAATAGTAAAGCCTACGCGGGAGTGAACCTTATCGTATGACCAGTTTTGTGCAAATACTGAGCTTACGGTTAAAAGCAGTCCGCAAGCGATAATGATCTTTTTCATTTTTTTTTAATTCTTAAATTATTTGATAAACTATTCTTTATTTGCCGGCGGGACTGATTGAATAATATCGGCCAGCCAACGATACAAAGTTGACCATCCTTATCGGGGCAACTCTTGATGCTTATCAAAAAGTTTAGTTGATTAAAATCATTGGGGAGCCTTGATAAATATCAAGCGGAGAACCGGAGGGTACCCGGCTCATTCCCCTGATTCGGAGGTTGCCTGGAAAGATTTCTTAAGAGGTTTGCCCATAATATTATGGGCAGGATGGAAAATGGCCAGGCTATCATATAAAACCAGGATATGGCAATCACGGCGATGGAGATAAGCATTTATTGGTTTGCCGGCCGATAAACTAGCTGGGAATAACCTTTTTTTTAATACCCAGCTTTTTCATCCTTGAATGCAATGTCGCACCATTCATATCCAGTACTTCCGCAGCGCCGCCCTTGCCATATATCTGCCACCTGCACATTTCAAGCGCGGCAACAATATGATCGCGCTCGGTTTCGGTCATGGTTTTCATGCCCGATAATGGAGCCTGAATTCCTTTATTGTTCATGACTGGTATCGGAACTGACGTAATAATCTGCCCGTTCGCCAACAGGGCGCTCCTGTCCATAATATTTTGCAATTCCCTGATATTCCCGGGCCAGTGGTAGGCCTGCATAACACCGATCACTTCATCCGACAGTCCGCTTACTAATTTTTTTTCTTTTTGGGAAAACCTGTTTAGAAAATGATTGGCCAGTACCGGAATATCTTCTTTCCGATCCCGCAAAGGGGGTAAAGTAATGGGGAAAACATTCAAGCGGTAAAAGAGATCCATTCTGAAACGACCTGCAGCCATTTCCTCCTCCAGGTCCCGGTTTGTTGCTGCAATCACCCGGATATCAATACTTTTCTTTTTGCCACCCAGCGGTTCTATTTCTCTTTGCTGTATTACACGCAAAAATTTAACCTGTAGATCTAATGGCAATTCGCCGATCTCATCGAGAAAAAGCGTACCGCCATCCGCTTCTTCGAACTTTCCAATCCTTTTATCCGATGCACCGGTGAAACTGCCTTTTTCGTGGCCAAAAAGCTCCGACTCAATCAGCGTGGCCGGAATCGTTCCACAATTGACGACAACGAGTTTCTTTTTACTTCTGTTGGATAGATCGTGTATTGCCTGTGCGATCAGTTCCTTTCCCGTGCCGCTCTCACCCAAAAGCAGAACAGAGATGTCTGTCGGACCAACAATCTTTGTTTGTTCAAGAACATCGTGTAGTATTTTGCTTTGCCCGATGATCTGCGGAAATAAATTATTTTTTGCCGGTGGCATAACTGGCATGGCAGAGAGGCTTTGTGTTTCTTTTTTTTGCTGATGGGCATGTAATGCTACCTCCAGCATGACGATTACATCTTTTCTGCGAAAGGGTTTTACAAGGAACCCGTAAGGGTTTGTTTCCTTGACCGCATTAAGCGTTTGCTTGTTTGAATTTGCAGAAAGGAAAACGTAAGCTATTTTTTTTTCACGCAGCATATATGCCAGGTCGATCCCTGTTTGCGGACCATCCAGGAAAATATCCAGCAACACCATATCAGGATGTTCCACACCTATAATCTGTAAGGCCTGGGGCACTGATCTGGCGATAGTACATACCTCATACGCAGCTTTTATCAGGATGTGCTTCAGGTTATTAGCTTCGATAAATTGATCTTCGACAATCAGTACTTTAATGGCCATATGCTATCGATATAAATTCCGGGCTTATTCCCGTAATCCTGGTCTTTTCCAAAGGGTCCAACGCAAAAATTAGAATTATCCGTGTACCCCCATCAGTATCAAAAGTAATATTTCCCTTCAAATCATCCGTTAAACCACGCATCAACTCCATTCCAAGTGAACGGGGTGGTTCGCTTTCGGCAACTGCATGCCGGATTCCAATACCATTATCAGCTATCGCGAGTTCTACATCCGTGCCGGCTTTTTTTAACCTGATAGTGATTTCCCCGGTTTTGTTATCCGGGAAGGCATACTTAAATGCGTTAGTAACAGCTTCATTTAAAATTAGCCCCAATGGAATTGCTTGCGAAATCCCAAGCTTCAAAGGTTCTATGACTGATCTGATGCTGATATTTGCCGGCGGCCCAAAACTTTCGGCAAGGTATTGAACAAATTCATCGATGTAGAGATCCATGTCGACCATTTTGATATCAGGCGATTGGTAAAGTTTCTGATGGATCAATGACATCGCATAGATTCGGTGCTGGCTGATCTCAATGGCCTTTAATGCGTCATTTTCAAGATAGTCAGCCTGAGATTCCAAGAGACTGATGACCATATGCAAATTATTTTTTACACGGTGGTTTATTTCCTTAAGTAACCAGTCTTTTTCTATCAGCAGGGCATCCTTTTCCTTCAGCAGGCTATCCTTCTCCGTGACTATGAGTTGAAGGTCTTGGTTAATCAGGTTGATCTCCTGCTTTTGTGCTTGTAACAGCCGGTTGCTGGATTGTTTTTGCCGATAGCGCCGGTAGCCCATTGCCAGGAATAAGAAAAGCAGGCCCGCGCCGGCAATAATAAAATTCCGCACGGTTCCGGAATGCTGCAATTCCGCCTGTTGCAGCTTACCTTTGCTCTCAAGCTGCTTTACTTTCTGATCATTTTCGTATTGTAACTGGATTTCGGTTATCTGCCTGGTTTTGCCAACCGTAAAGATGGAGTCGGTCAATAACTTATACCGTTGAAAGTTTTTGATCGCAGATAAGTAATTGCCAGTTGCAGAATCCGTTTTAAACAGTCCCAGGTAAGTACTTCTTTCCATTTCCACATCCCCAATTCCCCGAGGCGCAGCAAGCACTTTTCGAAAATAGATACCGGCCTGATCATACCTTTTACGCGAGAAGTAAAATTCGGCTATTTCCTTATTCGCCGCCAGGATATTATGTGGCCATAAGGTTTTTTTTGCAACTAAAGTTGACTCCAGATAGTATTTTTCGGCAAGTTCATTGTTTCCAAGGTCATTATAGCATCTGGCGAGCCTTCCTGCTACTAATAGCTTGTCGGCATAGTTAGCGGGAGGGCGTTTTTTAACAAGCCTCAACAGGAAGTCCAGGGCTTCTTTTTTCTTGCCTTCCCTGATCATCACTGAAATAATATTATTGTTGATCGTATAAAATAATTCAGGGTTTTTAGCGCCGTTTATTAAAGCTCTGTTATACCAATATTTACTTTTTTCATAGTCATTTAGGCAATTGTAAACAGTGCCAATTCTCGCATACAAACCATAGGCCAGGGCCGTATCACCGGTAGCCTGAATGCTTTTGAGCATTTCAAGGGCGTAATATAATGCTTTATTAAAATCGCCTTTTATAATACTTATCGCCGTAAGCAGGTCATAGGTATAGTGCAGCCTTTTGTAGCCAATAGAATTGTACAGGCTGAGTACCTTTTGTAATTGATTTTCGGCGGCCTCCAATTTGCCTTGCTGCAACAATTTGTCGCCCATATATTTAAGCACGTCTGCTTCTTTTTCTTTATCACAGAGTGCCGTGTATATATTTAGTGCCTGTTCAAAGCCGTGTAATCCGCTCATTGTGGAACTATCGCTTGAATACATTACTCTTTTTGCTAAGGAGAACCAGACTTGCGCGGCTCCTTCTTTGTCACCGGCCCGCATATAGTTATCGATGCAGTCCAGATAACCGATCCTGGCTTTCCCCTGATCTCCTCTTTCAAAACACACCTCTGCGCGAAGGAAAGAAACTCTATTTTGAATTTTGGATAGCTGTAGTTTTGCGCTAAGTTCCTTTGCCTGGTCAAGAAACAGGTCGGCACTGTCCAGGTCGCTTTTTACTTCCCCAGGTTTATAAAGGTAGTAACTGCCGAGTTTTATTAAAGTATGAAGGCGCTGATTATCGCCATTTGTTTTTTTCAATTCCGAAAGGAATTGCTGCGCAGAATCGGCAGACGATGGGTTCTGAGCCTTCGCATTTGAATAGAGTATAAATAACAAAATAATACCAGTCGTTACCTTTCTCATAAATCATTTATTTGAGATATTTACGTGTAATAATATAAAACACTGTCTTTAAAATGACGATAGCTATCTGGTTCGAAAGCATAATAGGCACCAGGTAACACCAGCAATTCAAAATGTTTTTTTCGGAAGATTGGCCTAATTGACGCAGGCCGATCGCAGGAACTCTTCTATCGATCCATGATAATTGGCCGGTTAAGTCCTGCGTGTCTATCCCTTCGGCACCTACAGACAGCCGGGTTAGTCTAAACGAACGTGAGCAAAAAATAAGATTACTGTCAAGATAGACCTGGTTTTCCTGTGCCGCAGTGAAAAATGACGCACCCGGCCGTAAGTGCAAGCGCTGCCATGATGTTTTGTATTCGGAAGGCCTATGAAATGCATTAGTCTGTGCACCCGCGTCAAAACAAAAAGAACAGCTCCCAAAGATCGATACACTCAACGACAGTTTTCTGATCATGTTTGGTCATTGTAGATTTATAAACTTCGAATATAGTCAATTAGAAAAGTCTTCTAAAATCGCTTTGCGCTCATTTGTACCACATTAGCTCATCAAACTGTCAAATAATTAAGAAGAGCGAATAATCGGCGCATCTACTTTTCCTAAAAAAGTCTTATGATTTCAGGCGAAATGTCGCTTCTCCGTCCTGATATATCCCGATGTCCTGAAATATCATGACCGGTTACTTCATGTAATATTGATAAATATCCTGTAAATCAACATCTTAACTATTGGCATAATCATTGCCACCAGCTTGAAGATACCAATGATTAATTATTTAATGCAGGAGGCCATTTTTCTTATGCACGACTCTCTTTTTAAACATATCGAAATCAGAACCAGTGAAAAATTAACTGATTATGAAAAAGAAATTATTTCGGATGCGTTCGCAAAGAAGCGCATGCGGAAAAGGCAATTCTTTTTGCAGGAGGGTGATGTCTGCAAACATTTGGGATTTATAGTCAAGGGTTCTTCCCGAATGTTTTCAGTCGATGAAAAAGGACATGAGCATATCATTCATTTTGGATTGGAATCCTGGTGGTTAACCGACCCGGAGAGTTCGATTCAATTGATACCTTCACGTTACTTTATCGAGATGCTTGAGGACTCTGAACTCCTCGTTATTTCTCTCCCAGATGTATACGAACTAAGAAACAAAAGCCGGGGCTTCGACTTGACGTTTAGGGCCTTGGACAAATTTTCCACGATCGCTATGCACAAAAGGATTCACGCTGCCATTGGTATGACAGCCGAAGAAAGATTCAGCGATCTGTCAAGCACATACCCCGAGTTCCTGAAACGTTTTCCGATGAACATGATAGCTTCCTATTTAGGTCTCTCGCCGGAAACCCTTAGCAGAGTCCGGAAGAACGCCATACGCAAGTAGTTTATTATCAACCGGCGCACATGCCCGGACTTGACATTTGTCAAGACAATTTCCTGCAATAAATCAATTTTAAGGCCGGAGAAGGTTTCGATTTTTATGGAAAACAAATACCAAATAATCGAAATATGAAAAAGCGCAGTAATTCAAACGAGGGAAACGGTAACGATAGTTACCATTTCGTTGTGGTTGGCGAAGGACCGGCCGGGGCAGTACTTGCAAATCGTTTGACCTCGGACGGTTTCATCAGCCCCTAATCCAACGGTCATCATGGTCGCTGAAAAAATTGCCGGCGATATTAAGAAGGTTAAATAACAGCGCGTATTGCAGTTACCTGATTTTTACCAGATTGACATAATTCACCGGCCCTGGTTATAGTCCAAAGTCTTCGGCCGCAAAGACTGAAGTTTTTTCTAAAATACAGCATGTCAGATCAACGCTGACTTCGACTCTTTTTCAAAGCGCCAGGTTGATTAAATGGTAGGACATCGACATTATGCCGGGAATCCGGATGTCAAACTTTCACAAATTTTAGCCAATCACTATGACAAATTCTACATTGAAAGCATTTATTACATTTCGTTCGCTGGTATTAACATGTTGTCTTCTGTTTACAGCGATTTTGGCAAAGGCGCAGGAAATAATGATAGCCGGAACCATTACGGATGCTGCGTCAAAACAAACCATACCCGGTGCTACTGTTTCGCTTGTGGGTACCTCTATTGGCGCAAGTACAGATAATAATGGCCACTATGTTTTGAAAGTAAATGAAAAAGCCACTACTATCCGGTTTTCTTTCGTTGGTTATAAAACGGTTACCAAAGAGATCATACTAGAAAAAGAACAGATCATCAACGTAGCCCTGTCCGAAGACAGCCAGTTACTTACGGAGGTAGTGATCAAGGCCGGAAAAAAATTTAAATATCGGAATAAGGATAATCCCGCCGTTGAACTTATTCGCAAGGTTATCGCACATAAAAAATCAAACCGGCTGGAGGGCTACAACTACGCAGAATATCACCAATACGAAAAAATGGTTTTCTTTCTAAGTGACCTTTCGGATAGATTTAAAGATAAGAGAATGTTTAAGAACTACCAGTTTCTATTCCGACACCAGGATTCTACCGAAATCGGGGGCAAAACCCTATTACCTGTTTACATGGAAGAAAAGTTGGCCGATAATTATTTTCGAAAAAGCCCTTATGCTAAAAAGGAAATTATCCAGGCTAATAAACAGGTGAAATTTGATGAGAGCTTTATCGATAATGAGGGGCTCAAATCAATTTTCAATAAGATGTATCAGGATATTGAAATTTATGATAACAATATCTCTTTATTGGGTAACCAAATGCTCAGCCCTATCGCAGATGCATCCCCTTCATTCTATAAGTTCTTTATTACCGATACGATTAAAGATGTGACGCCAAATCTTATCGAATTAAGCTTTACGCCAAGAAACACGACGGATCTTTTATTCGAAGGGAAAATATATATCACCATGGACGGCAACTATGCTGTGGAAAAGGCCGCCCTCACCGTCAATAAAAACATCAATCTCAACTTCGTTCGCCAAATGCAGGTCATTCTTTCCTTTGACAAAGGTGAAGGCGGAAAATACCACATGAGTCAAAGCGATCTGAAGATCGATTTCGGCTTGAATAAAAAGAAGGGTGGCGGCGTGTATGGCGAGCGGGTAGTTATGGTCAATAACTTCAAAGTCAATACACCCGGCCCCGATTCGGTTTATAAAGGGCCATCAGTTGTACTGGAGCCAAAAGCAGCTGATAAAGATGAAGCCTATTGGAAGCAAAACAGGCTGGACACATTGACCTCTGCACAGGACAATATTTACAATGATATAGATAGCTTGCAAACAATTCCCTCGTTCAAGCGGACCATGAAGATAGCTACGCTGCTATTGGCAGGCTATTATGACACCGGACCCTTCGAGATCGGACCGACCAATACATTTTATAATTTCAACCCGGTGGAGGGATTCCGGATGCGCCTGGGAGGTCGGACGACGCCGGCACTAAGCAAACGTTACTACTTCGAAACTTACGGGGCTTATGGATTTAAGGACCAACGGTTTAAATATTTCCTGAGCGGGACATATTCGCTAAATGATAAATCTATTTACTCTTTCCCGCAGGAATACCTGCGCGCCAGCTACCAGCAGGATACTAAAATACCGGGGCAGGAATTGCAATTTGTCCAGGAAGACAATTTCTTCCTGTCTTTTAAGCGCGGGCAGAACACAACCTGGTTGTATAACGGGATTTTCCGGCTAAATTATGTTCATGAATATTTGAGCCATTTTTCCTATAAGTTCCAGTTCCAGGCCTGGGATCAGCATCCGGCGGGTACTTTGTATTTTGAGAACATTGAAAATGGGCACTTGAACAACATCAACGGCCTCCGGACGACGGAGCTTTCAACGGAGTTGCGTTATGCGCCTAACGAAAAGTTTTACCAGGGTAAGTTATATCGCACCCCTATACCAGACAAGTATCCAATATTCACCTTACGGTATAACCAGGGATTAAGTGATGTCTTTGGTGGTAAATATAGCTATGAAAATCTGACGGCTAACATCACCAAGCGGTTCTATTTCTCTCAATTGGGATATGCTGATGTTAGCACCGAAGGTGGGTATCTTTTCGGCAAAGTTCCGTTTCCGTTGCTGGATATTCACCATGCCAACCAAAGCTATGCTTTGCAACTGCAATCCTACAACCTGATGAATTTTGAAGAGTTTGTAAGTGATCACTATGCGGCAATAAACATCGACCAGAATTTCAATGGTTTTATCTTTAATAAAATCCCTTTTTTGCGGGCGTTAAAATGGCGTGAAGTTGTGGATTTTAAAGTCTTATGGGGTGGGGTAAGAGCCGAAAACAACCCTGCAAACGACCCTTCTTTATATGAGTTTCCAAAAAACGGGCAGGGTGTGCCCGTTACCTATAGCCTTGATCACGGACCTTACTCGGAAGGTAGTATTGGGATCGCTAATATATTCAAGATCTTAAGGGTCGATTATGTGGAGAGGTTCAGCTATCTCGATCACCCTTATGTGAGCAAGCATGGCGTCAGGGCGCTGATCATTTTGCAGTTCTGATTTGTTTACAAAATGACGTAAACAAAGGTAATAATACGGCACCGGGATTGGTGCCGTATTATTTTTCTTCCGAAAACTTCTGTTTATGGACGCTTGAGCTGACGGGAGATCCAGATCGCAAGCAGCCTGTTTAAAATGTTCCTGATTTTACTCATGGTAATATTTTGCGCCCACTAAGCCGCCTTGATCAATTGAATTTCGCAGTTGAGTTTGATTTCATCGCCTACAACGACTCCTCCTGTTTCAGTAACAGCATCCCAGGTCAGGCCGAACTCCTTTCTGCTGATCTTTCCACTTACGCTGAAGCCGGCCTTTGTCTGCTGGTAGGGATCGACAATAACACCGCCAAATTCTACATTCAGGGTAATTGGCTTTGTTGTGCCCTTGATCGTTAAGTCGCCGTGCAACTTAAAATGATCGCCTGTCTGCTCAAATTTATTTCCTTTAAAGGTGATCGTGCTATGTTGCGCAGCATCAAAAAAGTCCGGAGATTTCAAATGCCCGTCCCGTTGCTCATTGTCTGTACTGACGGAATTTACATCTGCCGTAAAATTAATTTCTTTGGCCTTCCCAAAATCATTGTCTTCTGTTTCAACCGCAAGGTCAAATTTGGTGAAATAGCCGGTAATTGTGGTGATCATCAAATGTTTCACCTTAAACTGTACCTCACTGTGTGTGGGATCGATTTTCCATTTTGTTATCATGATCTTTATTTTTTTAGTTGATAAACCAGGTTAATTAAATTTTGAAGTAGCCTTTGAGCTGGCGTTGTCCAAATGTGATTTTTGAGTTGCAGGCTCCATTATTAAAGGGTGTAAGCAACTTTTTCATTATAAAGTATTTATAGCTCGGCCATCGATTTATCTTAATTAACCGATCCTGTACTGTCCGCCATCCACAACAATTGCCTGGCCGGTGATAAATGATGCGTCATTACTCGTCAGGAACAAAACAACCCCCGTAATATCTTCGGGTTCACCCAGTCGTTTAATTGCCTGTTGCTCCCAGGTAGCCCGTCTTATTTCATCCGGTTGATCAGCGATTGCTTTCGTATTGGTAAGTCCGGGTAAGACTGCATTTGCCGTTATGCCATCGCCCGCAACGTCATTGGCCAGTCCCCTCATGAATCCGATAATGCCCATCTTGGTCGTGATATAATGACTCATGCCGGGAATTGCAAGGCCGACCATGTTAGAGGATATGCCAATGAAACGGCCCCATTTCTTTTTCCGCATGGCGGGTAAAAATGTTTTGACACTCAAAAAGTGTGAATCCAGGTTGGTGGACATCGTTTTCCGCCATGTCGGAAAGTCCAGATTGTCAATACCGCTGTTCGGAAAGTAACCTGCATTGTTTACGACGATATCCACGCATCCCATATCCTGGATTCTAAATTCCAATGCTTTCCAGTCTTCTATTTTTGTTACATCCAATTGATAACCGGAGGCCCGCGGACCAATTTTTTCCAATGTTTCCTCCGGGACATGAATATCGGTGGCAATTACGTAAGCCCCGCGTTCAGCCAGGGCGACAGCCATAGCCTGGCCGATGCCCTGTGCGGCGCCGGTTACCAGCGCCACTTTTCCTTCATGTGTTCTTGCTGATGTTTTCATTTGCTATTGATTTTAACAGGGTCAAACTTTGTAAACAGTTCGGAGTTTTAAAGCCAAATACTTTCATTTTTAACCTCAACAACGATATCTGGATTACTCCTGACATCAATCTTCTCTCTTGCAGAGGAGCCGAATGTAGGGGGCTATTCCGCCTGCGTAATACTCATAATTTTTGCCAGTCACGATACTTAGATTATCCAGATTCCGCCTCGAATGACGACTATGACAAAACTATTCCCGGCGCAAGCCAGTTTTCTTGATTTTAGTCAAAAAAAATAATTGATATTTGTCAAGAACTTTTACTTCCCAATAGGATTTCTTTGCCACCGTGTCTTTAATAGGCAATCGAGAATCGGCCCCTCAAATGGCGCGGTTCTTCGATTTCATCCAGAAGCGCAACGGCATAGTCTTCAAATGAAATAGCACTTTTGCCATTTTCGTCCTCTATAACCTGATCTCCGCCCAAACGGAAGTGTCCGGTTCTTTGCCCGGCGGTAAACTCAAAGGCGGGGCTAAGAACAGTCCAGTCGAGGTCTTCAGTGGTCCTAAGGATGTTTAGATAATTCTGAGCCGCCCTTGAAGCCGGCGCGATGAAATCAGGTAGCTTTCCTGAATCCAATACCGAAACGCCTGGCGAAACTTCCAGGGTGCCGGCGCCACCAACAACGAGGTACCTTTTGACCCCCGAAAGGCGCACTGCTTTGAGGAGTTGATCAGGGTCAAAATCAGTAGGCTTCACGCTGCTGACAATGACGTCTTGTTCCTTAAGCATTTTGGCAAGCCCTTCAGGGTTGCTGATTTCGCCTACTTTCAGTTCAAGATTTTTTTTGGAGGGTACATTGTCGATATTCCGGGCAATCCCTGTTACATGGTGGCCACGGTTCAATGCTTCGTCTGCAATCCGGGTTCCGACGTTTCCGGAAACTCCGATAATGGCAATTTTAAGTGGGGTTTTCATATGATTTTCGATTAATAATTTCGCTAACTAAAATGGACTGGAGTTTGCCTAACCCTGTTTTAAATTTGGGACAGGAACGCTGTTTAAGCGCCGGCAAATAAATCTGACAAGCAGGATAGCGAATATCGCTATGCCCGCAAAGATGATATATCCGGAAAGCTCCTTCGTGGCGGCCAATGTTGCTTGTCGTTGCAGGATGCCAAATGTTTCCGTAAAATTCTGCTGACCGGAAATGGCGGAGTTCGTCGTTGCAGCTAGTCCCGCAAGATGGTCGAAATGCCTGACACGCTGAGCATACAGGAAATAGGTATAAACAGAAGTAAACACCCCGCTCCCTACAAAATTCCGTATCATGATCATCGAACCTGCAGCGCCCATGACCAGGTTAATGCCCAGCCCTCTCGTGATCTGCAGGCCCACCGCGATATAAATAAGTGCAGTGGCAAAACCTTTTATAATTGACGGCAGCCAGAAATCATTGATCGCAAATTGCGTCCCGAAATTGTTGTACATCAGGATATAATAAACTATGAGCCCGGCAAATCCGGCAAGTATTAACACCTCCGGGCTTAAAGCATAATAGTACCAGAAATAGCACAGGACACACCCTGTGAGTATCCCGGGGATCAGGTACATATTTACTTCCATGTTCCGGTACGTTTCATATTGGAGGATTCCTCCTGAAAATGCAGACTGGATGGTAGTCGGGATAAAAATGCCCACGAGCAAAAAATAGATCAAGCCGGAACGGAATGCACTCCTTTTAAAAATCGCGAGGTCAAACATGGGCCGCTTTAAAGACAGTTGCCTCTTAATAAATAAAAGCAGGGTAATTCCCGAACCGAAAAATGCCGCTACAATTTTCAGGGATTCGAACCAGTCTTCAACGGTGCCGTACACGACGGCATAATTCAAAAGCATCATCGATGTTGCCAGCAGCGCCAGTCCAAGATAATCGACCTGGTACAAGGGGTAAATCCGGCGCAGCGGATGGTTTTCGACCAGGAATAATGCACAAACGATACAAAGCAACAGCAATGCAATGACAATTAGGTTGGCATAGCGCCAGTCAAAATCATAAGCCAGGATGGTGGTTATCCAGGTTGTGAATGAGGTCCCCGCCAGTGCGGTAAAATAGAGAAATGGGTACATCCGGGAAGTATCCAGTTTCTTGCTCCAAACAAACATCCAGATCAAAAACACTTCGATCAGCGCCCCTGTCTTGGTGAAGCCGAGAAAGAAACAAGCAAAGACAATGACAGCCGGATCTTTCGTGGTCGCACAAACGATATTCAGGACAAGGGCACAGGATAAACCCCATAACAACAGGGCCTTGTTGGTAAAACGCAGCTTGAGTCGCATGTGAAACATCAGGCCGAGCGCCGTTCCAATGGATTGTGCATTAAATGCCATTGTATAAGGTTCTATGTAAACGCCAAGGCCACTTGATGTAGCAACGTTATTGCCGGCATAAACACCGATGGAAACAAGTACGACAGAAAATATGAGGAACAACACGGGGAGCCTCACATAAAGCGGCACATTGTGGTAAAATAGGTCCTGTGGTTCCATCTTTTATTTTTATTGCTGGTTCGCTACTCTGACTTCTACATTCATCCCAGCTCTCAGCCTGTCCAGAAAAGCTCTGTCACCAGCAGCCGGGGTAAATTCTATCTTAACGGGAATACGCTGCTGTACTTTCACAAAGTTGCCGGTTGAATTATCGACCGGAATGGCGGAATACCTCGAGCCTGTAGCTTCTGATATGGCGGCCACACATCCCGGTATTTCTTTGCCGTCCAGGCCGTCTATTTTTAAGAGGACCTTTTGGCCGATATGGATTCTACCAATCTGCGTTTCTTTGTAATTCGCAACCACCCATTTATTGCCTGCCCGGATAAATGAGAGCATGTTTTGACCGGGCTGTACCAATTGTCCTTCCTCGACATTCCGGCGGCCCGTAACGCCGTCATAAGGTGCGGTGATCACCGTGTAGGATAAATTGAGTTTTGCCAGTTCAAGTGCAGCATGCGCACTTTTGATCTCCGCATCGTTGACGTAGACACGTTTCGACGCTTCTGTGGTGGAGAGAAGCGTTGTTTTGCGCTGTTCCTTCAAAGCATTTGTCTGTGCAAGCAACGCATCGTATTCCGCTTTTTGCTGATCAAACTGTTGTTGAGTTGCAGCGCCGTCCTTTAATAGATTTGCAAAACGGTGATAGTCCTGCTCAGCGTTCCACAGTCTTGCTTCCGCCGCATCAATATTTGCTTTGGAGACATTTACATTATTTTCAGCCGTATTGACGGAAGAAGAACTTACTGTTTTTGATGCGAGGGCGGAAAGATAGGCTGCATCGGCCTGCTCCAGTTGGATCTTGTATTCCCGGTCATCGATAATGACCAGCGTATCTCCCTTTTTTACCCTTTGATGCTCCTGGAAGCGGACCTCCCGGATATAACCGGGTATCCGCACATTGATCGGGTTAATATATTCTTCTACCTGTGCGTCATTAGTGTACACATGGTGGTCAAGATCGAAATAAGTCGATACCGCCCAACCAATACCTGCAATGATAATAACCGCCAGCAGGACGTTGATAATGAAAATTGTTACCTTTCTTTTTGGCTCCTTTTGCCCGGGATTGATGTCGCTCATAATTTTAATGCTAACTAAATGGTACCAACCGATCTTAATAACTGGTAATAGCAGAAAATCACATTGATCTGCCCGTTCGTCACCCTGATCTCTGCCTCTATTTTTGTATTGGCGGCATCGATCATATCAGTCAATAATGCCAGTTGATTATAATATTTCTTTTCGACGATGCGGTAATTTTCCTGCGCCGACTTCAGATCATTTGTTAAAGTCACCAACTCATCTTTGGCTTCGTTGTATTTGATATACGCGGAACTTACTGCGAGTTCCAACTGCTGTTTTTGCAAAGTCTCAGCCACCTGCGATTGCTCCAGCTTTAACTTGCTTTCCTTGATCCTTTTCGGTGCCTGGTAAATAGATGAAATATTATATTTAACTCCGATCCCGGCCTCCCAGACGTTTAAGTAGATATCCGTCGGCGGATTGGAGAATACATAGGGTCTGTCCAGATTGGTCTGGGCAAAGAGGCTCAATTGCGGCAACCGGTCGCTCCCTGACAGGCGGACGTCCGTCTCTGCTTTCTTACTTTGCGTATTGGCGATCTTCAGGTCATGATTTTCGCGATAGGCAGCTTCCATAAAATAGGATAGCTGCTGGTCGACTTCCGACTGTGAAAGTAAAGTACTGTCCGGTATCATTCGTGCACTGTCGGGCCGGCCGGTTAACATATTCAGTTGCTTGTTGACAATCGCAATATTATTGTCTGTTTCCTCAATGCTGAGTTTGAGATCAGAGATCGTTATCCCGGTACGCAGAACGTCGTTTTGAGTAACCATTCCTTGTTTTTGCAGGACCAGGATGTTGCGGAGCCTCGCATTTGCCAGCTTAAGGTTATTTGCAAAAACTTGCTTTTGTGTAATAAAACGATAGATATCAAGATACTTTTGGGCAACCAGGAATTTAGTATCGGTTTCGTTATTTTTTTGGCTCAGTTCAGCGATCTGCTCGTCAAATTGCGACTCAAGGATGGAATTCTTAACTGCATTTCCGCTAAAAATCACCTGGCCCGCCACGACATTGAACGAAACTAAGTGATGTGGTGACAGCCCGAGAATATGCTGCTCAAAACCTGGCGTCCAGATATCCGCATTGCTGATATAACCATAATTAAGGCCTGTGGACATAGACGGTAACCGGCCCAGTTTTCTTACTTCGGTTTGCTGGTGGGCAAGGTCGACATTTTTTGCAGTGACTTTCAACTGGACGCTGTTGTCTATCGCCAGCCTGAATGCCTCGGAGAGGGTAAGGACATGTTGCTTCAGACTGTCCTGCGCAAAAGCGAGGGAGTGTATGAATAAACAGGCAACTAATAGCAGGACGGTGTTAAATTTCTTCATAAGGAACTGCAAAACTTTTTTTTATTCTCCGCGGATCGCCAAAGCACCCGCAAACCTTATTTATGCCCGCTCCGAAAAGCGGTTATAACAAAACTATCCCTCCAAAATGCTCCCGACCTTGATTTTAATCAAAAAAAGTGCTTGACAAATGTCAAGCGCTTTTCCTTTTTAATGCTTTTGCAGCTTTGGCATGAAGCCGTATTTCCCGGCGAAAAAATCCTCATAAGCAGCTGCAATTGCTTCCACCGAATTCATGGCAAAGGGCCCCTGAACAACGATCTGTTCGTCGGGTTCCGGCCCCCCGAGAATGAAGGCATCTGCCTTTGATATTCCCGGGTTGCGCAATGCAATTTCTTCGTTGCTGTTTTCCAGTACCAATAACTGGCTCTTTTCAACAATAGTTCCGTTTACCAGTATTGGATTATCCGGAACGAAAACGGCAGTTTTCATTTCCTGCTTTGCCGGAAGCCAAAACTCCGACTTCGCGTTCAGGGTGACCCGGTAAAGAAATGCCTCCGACAGTGAATCTGCAGGTGACTCTATATCTCCGCAACTACCAAGCAACACACGGATCTTGCCGGCAAGTTCAGGCAGGTCCGCAAACGGGAAATCGTCGGCACTAAAGGTCCGGTATTCCGGGTCATCGTCTTTATGGCCGGATGGGATATTGGTCCAAAACTGGATGGCGTGAAGTGTACCTCCCGATTCAACCAGACGTGCACTTACACGCTCACCGTGTAAGATGCCCTTTCCCGAGCTGAGCCAGTGCGCGTCGCCAGCCCTGGCAAATCCATGATTGCCGAGGCTGTCAAAATGTTCAACTTCCCCATTGATAACATAGGTGAAGGCAACAAGTCCGCGATGCGGATGTTCATTCAGGGACGGCTTATACAGTGCGCCCTGTTGGTACGTGACGGGATAACCGTGATCCAGCAATAGGAACGGACCAACACTCGCTATTGTATCTCCCGGGAGGAGCCGGTTAACGAGCAAATCGCCTACTTTTACATTCTTTCCTTCAATACTTGTATTTAGCATTTTTCTTTCTCTGATTTTTGATATGATTCTGTTAAATAATTTCGCCCGATCTTCGGGTCAAAATGTTCGCTATTTTCAGCCTTGATAGCTGGCATTTAAGGCCAGCGATTATAGTTTTCACGCCGCATGCAAAGACTTTATACTTTCTGGTTAAGTAGTGTTCCCTTAATTGGGGAACCGCATAAATGCCCGTCTCTTTGGGTTCAATTTCAAAAACCATATAGGAGATCGTTGAAACTGCACCGATCATGATAAGATGCGTGAAAATGAATATCGCTTGCATTTCTTAATTATATTATCCGTTAATGTTCCTTGCAATACCGGCAACCTGGTGACCGCGCCTTAAGGCTTCTTCCGTCATGCTCTTTCCGGCATTTCCTGTAGCGCCGATGATTGCGATTTTAAGAGGAGTTTTCATTTTATGATTGTTATACCACCTTTTAGAGTTCGTGACATAAGGTAAAGCGGCGTGAATTCAAGTTAGGACGTGCGGCAAGTGTACATTTAAATGCTTTCACCGCATAGTTGAGCAACGTGATTAGCAAAACCCAACCGGCTTTGAAGAACAAGCCAACGAAAATCAATTCCAATGAAATGTCTTCAGGCTTCATGTCCGAAAAAAATAGGGAGAGTATCCAGGATATGATTTTCATTTTCTTTTCAATTTGATGATGTAAAGTTCTCTATCCAAAAAGGGCTGGCTCTTGATACTTGTCAAAAAGTATTCTTGACATTTATCAAGAGCGGGCATCTCACTTTACACAAACTTTGCATAGTCAAAAACTATAAAACCATGGGAACCACTACCAGGATCGCCCTTATCACCGGTGGCAGCCGCGGATTGGGCAAAAACAGCGCTCTGCATATTGCCTGGAGAGGCATCGATGTGATATTAACTTATCGTAGTAAAAAGGAGGAAGCCGAAGCAACCGTTACTGAGATAGTAGCAATGGGAAGAAAAGCCGCCGCGCTCCAATTGGATACGGGTGAAGTAAAATCATTTGAAGGATTTTCCGAGCAATTGCTATCTGTATTAAAAACGAAATGGGAAAGGGAGCAATTTGATTTCCTGATCAACAACGCAGGTATCGATGCGCCCTCACTTTTTGGAAAGACTAAGGAGGACGATTTTGATAACCTGGTAAACGTTCACTTTAAAGGCGTTTATTTTCTTACGCAAACGCTCTTGCCTGTAATAGCCGACGGAGGCCGCATTATCAACTTATCCAGCGGTTTAACGCGGTTCTCGTCACCGGGCTATGCCGCTTACGCTTCCATGAAGGGCGCAATCGAAGTATTCACCCGGTACCTGGCCAAAGAATTGGGTCCAAGACAAATTACTGCGAACACGGTCGCGCCAGGTATTATCGAAACAGATTTCACTGCGGAAGCATTTAGTCACCCAGGTATGCGGGAACTTATGTCAAAGGCAACTGCTTTAGGACGGCCAGGGATTCCGGACGATATAGGCAGCGTGATCGCTTTCCTGTGTACAGACGATGCCCGTTGGATCAATGCGCAACGCATCGAAGCATCGGGCGGGATGTTTTTGTGATATGACGGATTTAATTCTTTAAGTCAACATTGCGTCTTATTTATTTTTTCAGGCCGGGTTTTGCAGTTTAATATATTCCCGGCCCTGAAAAATATACGATTTGGATCATGCGGGGCTTGTTTTATGCGTTTTTGATTAAAAAATCATAATTTTAAATATTTATCTATTATTAACTAAAAATATTATCCAGCCGTGGCCGATTTTACTCCCTTATTTGACTATATCGAAAAAAAGTCATCCGTGACGCTTTCCGATGATGAACGTGGATTGATCATGAACAAACTAAAGCCTAAAAAATTGCGGAAACGGCAGTTTTTCCTCCAGGAGGGGGATGTATGCAAATACATGGGTTTTATTATCAAAGGGGCAACACGTATGTTTTCGGTTGACGAGCGGGGACACGAACACATTTTACACTTCGGTATGGAAGACTGGTGGGTTGGCGATTATGAAAGTTTTCATTTGCTTACCCCCAGCAAATATTACGTCGAGGCGCTAGAAGATACAGAGATGTTACTGATCACCAGTGAGCAGTTGAACGATATGGTGCGGAGTATCCGTGCGATTGCCGAAATGCTGGAGTCGCTGGGCCGGGGCGCGGCGATTGCAAATAACAAGAGAATGCATGCAGCGATAAGTTTAACAGCAGAAGAGCGGTACGAGGACCTCGCCAAAACATATCCGTATTTTTTTAATCGTTTTCCGCAAAATATGATCGCTTCGTATCTCGGTATTTCCCCGGAAACATTGAGCAGAATAAGAAAAATGGCTTTGAAGGCGTAATTTTGTTGTCGACCTAATCGCTACAGTTTTTTAATATCCATACCAGAAACAATAGTTGGCCGCTTCAAATCCGAAGCCGGTCAACAGCCTGGTTCAAAATGATGTGCTATTTCAGCAGGAGGTGAACTGCCACCCAAAAGCCGCGCAATAGAAGAAGAAATATTGCCCCTTTACAGTCAAAATGCTTTACGGTTATTTGCCGCCATTCTTCAGATTATGTTTTTGGCTAAAGCGCCCGGATAGACCAGAGCATTATCACGGCTAAGTTTATTCCTGCTTCAATAAAACGTGCCTTAGCAGCGATGATAAATCAACACCTTTTCTTGACAAATATCAAGGTTCCGGATCGACAGCGGATGGATATTTGACATTATTCATTAAAAAAGCTAGAATGAAACGCTTTGAAAAACTCAACAAGAAATTGACAGGTTTTTTTCAACCTGTTGAGACCTGATTTTGTTCCAGGCCGATCAAAAGCTGAATCCGAAATACCCTGGTTGCCGTCATTTTTTACACAATTGTTATGCAAACCTATTAACCTGTTTTTTTATCCATCAAACTACTTATGAATTTTATTTTCGCGGAAAAGCTTTTGCTCCGAACGCCAGCTAAAAGCGGGGAATATTATATTAATACGGATCGGCAAAAAGCGTTAGATGATCTATTTTTCCGGTTGGCATTGTATCTGGCGAGTCCGGGCTTCTATGAAAAACTTAGCCGGGTCGAATTTAGGTATGATCGGCTATCAGACCGCGAGCAACTGACTATAGAAAGGTATTTAAACAGGATATCATTTCGCCCAACCCCATTCGGGCTGTTTTCTGCGGTAAGTTTAATATCTTGGGATAATGCCAGTCATTTACCGCTGCAAGGTAATAATTTCAAGATCACTGCCCAGCCGGACCAAACTTATGTGATGATCCTGGGCCGCCAATTACTATTAAATGAACTCGGCCCGGCATCACTTTATATACCGAATTTCACGCTTTACCGCGCCGCGAATGAATACCGGTTCATCCGGACTTCCATAGAATACGCCAATTATAAAAGGGAATACCTGTTGCAGTCCACTGTTTTTTCGAAATCGTTGAAAGACCTGATCTTCTTTTGTTCTACTGGTAAGGATAAAATTAATATTGTAAAATTTATTGAAAATGAATGGTGTTGTTCACAGGAAGAGGGGCAAGACTATTTTGAATTTCTGACGGATGCACAATTGCTAATCAATACAATGAGCCCTAATATCACTGGCCAAAACTATTTGCAAAGTTTGCTGCAAAAAATATCAGAAGAAGGAACAAGCAGTTTAAGGACCCATCGGCTCAACGAAATATTCAGGCTGCTTTCCGTCCCGGAAATAGACCCGGCGTTTTTCAACGAGATCAGCCGGTCAATGCGGGCGCTTTTGCCGAATAGTTCAGGTCATAGTGATTCCCGGCAAGATCTGTTTAATGTCATATTGGGGCGAGAGCTTCCGGGCACGCTGGACAGCAAATTCCAGGATCAAATAAAAGATGGTTTGTTCGCCTTAGACTGTCTTAGTTCCAAGGATAGCGTTCCGAACATGGAAGTATTTGCCCAAGCTTTTCAAAAGCATTTTGACGGGCAGACATTGCCGCTGTTGGCTGCTTTGGACCCGGAAACCGGCATTGGTTACCAGGAGCTATCATCAGATGGCAGAAACCCGCTTTTGGGGACCATAAATATTCAGGCCAACGGTAGCCCCAAGAATACGATGAATTGGACGGCTGCCCATAGTCACCTGCTTGACTGCTGGCAAAAGATCAGGGGGGATGAACCGCCCGTCATCCGGCTTGGCCACGAGGATCTGATCAATTTGAAAGCCGGTGACGAAAGTCCTCCGCTACACGGGCTTTCGGTATTGTTCCGTATCCTGAAAGATCAGCTTTATATAGAAAGCGCGGGCGGCGTCAACGCCCCGGCATTGATGGGGAGATTCACGGTTACAGGTGAGGACATACATAAATTCGCGCGTTCGATAGCCCACGAACAGGAGGCAGCCAACCCTGAACTCATATTCGCAGAAGTGCTACATTTAGCCGATCCCCATGTGGACAATGTAAACCGCAGGGAAAGAATATGGTCATGGGAACTACCGGTTACGGCCGTATCTCTGAATAGTTCCGCTCATCAACTGGAGCTATCGGATATCCAGGTCAGTATTGAAAATAACAAGGTAATGTTACGGTCGCTTAAATATAACAAAGTGGTTATCCCCCGTCTGACCTCCGCTTATAACCATTCCATTAACCGGCTACCGTTATTTCGTTTCCTGGCAGATATTTCCTATCAGTTCGGACGTTCGAACTTGTCACTTGATCTCCGGAAGTATTTTCCGGGCGTAAGCTTTTATCCCGCTGTAGTATATAAGGGAACTGTTCTTCATTTGGCGACCTGGATATTAGGTGAACAGGAGATCAATTCCCTGCAAATGGCCGAACCTGCTGAAATTAATGCATCCTTTGAACGGCTCAGCTCTTCAATACGCCTTCCGGCAATGTTTTCATTAGCGGAGGGCGATCAACAGCTTATATTTAATCGCGACTTGACCCGGGACAGGTTGTTCTTTGCCGCGTGTTTAAAGCAAAAAAAAGAAGCGGTTATTAAAGAGTGTCAACCGGATGGCCTGGACAATGGTTTTGTGAACCAGTTTAACGCCTTTATCTACTCGACCGAACCGATTGTTGTGCCTGCACTGGTCAAGCCTCCGGTTATACCTATTAAACAACAGCGTAAATTTGCACCAGGTTCGGAATGGCTGTATTTAAAGATCTATTCTCCCAAAATTGGGGCAAACCGGCTGCTCTTCAGCATTATCCCGCTGTTGCGCAGAACCTATAAAAATGGAAAGATCAGACGATGGTTTTTTATACGCTATGAAGATCACGCGCCGCATATCCGGTTAAGAATGCAGATAAGCCCTGAAGATATCAGCGAGGTGCTGATTGCTTTCAAAGAGAAGCTTGAAGACCGGATCAAACATCATGTTATCAGGGAATATCAGGTCGATACCTACAGCAGGGAATTGGAACGGTATCAGACCATTGATTTTAAAATTACCGAAAATTTCTTTTGGGCCAGTAGTGAATTTGTACTCAGCTACCTGAAGCGCAATCAAAACGACCCAACCCTGCCACCTTATCTTTTTGCGCTCCTAAGCGTAAAAGATATGCTGACTTTATCTTTAGCCGATAATGAAAGCCAACTTGCTTTTGTTTACCGCCAATACCTTCAATTCTCTTCAGAATTCAAAGCGCCAAAAATGAATATGGAATTGGATAAAAAATACAGGGAGCTGTCGGCACCTATTCAATCGACTTTCCATGATAGTGGGGTTTATAAGAGATACGGAATGGGAATTGTTGCCTGCAGGTTCAATAGTGCCGTTTCATTGATAGCGAATAATAACCGCCGAGGTGATAAGGACGGGCTGCTTGCCAGCATTATCCATATGCATCTGAACCGGCTATTTACGGATGAGTCGCGAAAACAGGAAATGATCACTTATTACCTGCTTTACAAATATCAGCTTTCCGTTAAAGCCAGGAAAAAAGACTAAGTTTCCCCGTAGGGCGATCGGTCCGTTTTCACCAGGTGGGCATCCATGAGGTCCAGGAAACGTTGTTTATAATAATCACCCATGGTCAATGCTTCACCGTTTTGCATCCTGATCTGGCTGCGTTCGATGACCTTCACGTAATTGACATTGATGATAAAGGAACGGTGAATTCGTGCGAAGAGCGGTTTTGGAAGACTATGTTCGATCTCCTTCATACTGAGATAAGTCATATGCTTGCTATCAATTGTATGGATCTGAATATAATTGACAGCGCCTTCAATATACATCACCTCATCGAATTTAATTTTGACCATTCGACCTTTGATCTCGCTCTTGATATTAAAGAAGTCCTCCCGGATCGGGTAGTCATTTTTTGCCGCCTGCTTCTTTTTACGTTTGACATGGGTAATACATTTGAAAAAGCGGTCGTAGGTAATGGGCTTTAATAGGTAATCGAAGGCTTCTTTTTCAAACGCCTGCAGTGCATATTCCGGGAAAGCGGTCGTAAATACAACCGTGGTGTAAAGGTTCACCATTCCAGCAAGTTCAAGTCCGGAAAGCAAACGCATATCTACATCTATGAAGGTAATATCCGGCGCATTTTCGCTGGTGAGCTCATCGAGGGCCGCAACCGGGTTAAGCGAAGTACCAACCAATTCCAATCCCGGCGTTTGTTCAATGTATTCCTCCATTAAAGCAATTGCACCTGATTCATCGTCTACGACATAGCAACTGATACTCATAAATCTGTCAAAGTTAAGGTAACGGTAAATAAATTCTCCACATCCCTGATCAGCAGGGTGTATCGTTCATGGTAATAATTGTTAAGCCTTTTTTCAATATTCTTCAGTCCAAGCCCGCCTTTAGGATACAGACTGGTATTTCGTTTAATGTTGCTGGTTTCAAAGAACAGGCTGTTTTCCTGTACCTCCAGGGTAACCCGCGCGGGCTTATGCTTTTCACCAAGGTCCCCATGCTTCATCATATTTTCAACCAGCGTAATGAGTATGAGCGGTATGATATGTCTTAAAGCGCCAAAAGTTAAAAAAAGTGATTTAATTCCGATCTATATCAGGATTACGGTTAATGGTAAACGGGAGGAATGGTCCACTGGGCGAAGATGTGCGCATGTAGATTGGGAACGCAATAACGGTAGAATGAAAGGTAATAAAGAGAATGCGCGTTCGGTAAATAGTTGGCTGGATACCCTTAATGCTAGGGCATTTGCTGCCAGGCAGGATTTATTCCTGTCAGGAAAAGATTTTGGACCAATTCATATCCGCAAAATGATGCAGGGTGAAGAATTGGAACCGCCTAAGATGCTTTCCGATATTTGGACTTATCACACAGACCAGATTGCCGGATTGATCGGAAAGGATTACACAGCCGGTACGTTGCAAAAGTATAAAGCGGCATTTCGAATATTAAAACGCTTCATCCTGCTGCGCACTCAAAGTGACGATATTCGGTTGGACAAGATCGACTACCGTTTCGTGAGAGATTTTGACTATTACCTTAAAACGGATTACGGTGTGAAGATCAATACAGCCGTGCAAATCGTTAAAAAATTGCGGACAATGATAAAGATCGCAATCGAGGTCGGCTGGGCTAAGCAAGATCCGTTTATTGCTTATCGTGCCAAAACCGAAGAAGTATTCCGGGAGTTCCTGACCAGTGACGAACTTCAGCAACTCGCGGAGAAAAAATTGTCTCGCAAGCGTTTACATATTGCAAGAGATCTGTTTTTGTTTAGCTGTTATACCGGACTATCGTATGCAGACACGGCAAAGTTGACAACAGCGGATATTGTCAAAGGGGAAGATGGAGGTATTTGGATACAAACCCACCGGGTAAAGAATAACAATCGGGTACGTGTCCCGCTTTTAAGCCCCGCGTTAAGGTTAATGGATCACTATAAGGATTATCCGCGGATATTGGACGAAGATTTCATTTTACCCAAAATGAGTAACCAGAAGGCTAATGCCTACTTAAAGGAAATTACCAAGGCGCTTGGCTGGAGTAAATACCTGACCTTTCATTGTGCCCGGCATACGTTTGCTACCACGGTCACCTTAACAAACGGTGTCCCCATGGAAACGGTTGGGCAAATGTTGGGGCACAAGAATATCCGGTCTACGCAAATTTATGCGAGAGTAACGGATACGAAAGTCAGCCACGATATGCGGAAGCTCAAAAAGCTATATCAAGGCCAGCCGCTTTATTTATCAGATGACTTCGGATAAGAATTTTAGACAAGCTGGCTGGTACTTTATTATTTATTACTAAACTTTAAATTTGAAAACAATGATTAATCAAATATGCAAAATATGCATAGTGCTTTTTATCGATGGTCCGCTATATTATTTTATTGAACTTTTAACTCCTTTAATATGAAACACCTCATTATAGGAGACCTGCATGGTAAAGATATCTGGGAGGAAGTTGACATAAGCAGGTATGATAAAGTAGTTTTTGTAGGTGATTACGTCGATCACTGGACATTACCGGACAGGTTCATTTATCAAAATCTGCAAAACATTATTGAACTTAAACTCCAAAACTCTGAAAAGGTCGAATTGCTGCTCGGTAATCATGATGTTCAATACCTTCATTACCCACACTACCTTTGTTCAGGGTTTCGCCCAAGTATGCAGCGTTCGCTTAGTTTACTGTTTGGAGAAAACCGTGATCTCTTCAAGGTTGCATACCAACAGGGGAATCATATCATATCCCATGCGGGTATCACCAACAAATGGTACAAAGATTTTAAAGATCTTCGTTTAATTCAGCAAATAGCGGATGAACAGGACACGGTTGCAGACTTAGTTAATAAGGCCGAAAATACTTCACAACGATGGATACTTCACCAGGCAGGCAGTAGCCGTGGTGGTGAAGGTCCCGGTGGTATCACCTGGGCAGACAGGAAAGAGCTGATCGCAGATATGCTGGACGGTTATCACCAAATTGTTGGTCATACGGTAATTCCCAAGCCGGAATTTGTACAGGAAACAGGCAAGTCATCAACGTTCATCGACGTACTTGATACGATGACTTATTTTCATGAAATAGAGATTTGAAGAATTTCTCTGTCTCTGATTTAGAATATTTTAAATGATCAATGTGTTTTATAACGAAGATGGCCGTGAATTCATTAATGGCAGATATTGCGCTGCGGCAGGTAGCTTAATGGAACACGCGCTTCGCCGCTGTGTCCATTGCGCCACCAGCCTCGCTTTTTAGCAAAACTGAAATTCGCTATTGCTCATAACAGATTTGCCCCTTGACTTTTAGAAATATATTCAAAAAAGACCTTGTTTATTTTTATTTAAATAACAGTACTATGAGTACCATTCTGTGTATTTATTTAAACTAAAATTTGGATAAGTTTATTTTAATTCTTATTTTGGTACTATGAGTGCCAGTAATTCATCTAAAATAAACCAATTAATGCAGTCGCAACCCTATGGAACTGTTTTTTTAAGTTCCTGGCTTAGTGGCAACGGCTACAGCCCGGATCTGCAAAAAAGATATAAAAGCAGCAAATGGCTTGAATCTATCGGTACGGGTGCAATGAAGCGGACTGGAGATCAAATCGATATGGAAGGGGCACTATATGCCTTACAAAATCAGGTTGGTTTGTCATTACATATCGGGGGCCGTTCAGCTTTAGTACTACAGGGTCGGTCACATTATCTTGAAATGGGAAAACGAGAGATGGTGTTATTTGGCCAGGCGGCTGAGAAATTGCCCAAATGGTTCAATACTTATCCTTGGGAATCCATTGTAAAATATTATCCATCAGCATTTCTTCCGGTCAGTTCGGGATTAATAGATTATGATGTAAGAAACTTCAAAGTAAAAATATCCGGCCCGGCAAGAGCTATCCTGGAGTGCCTTTATCTTGCTCCAAAAGAAATGGCTTTGATGGAGTGTTATGAATTATTGGAAGGAATGAACAACCTGCGGCCATCTTCTGTCCAGGAACTACTGGCGGGTTGTACTTCTATAAAAGTAAAAAGACTGTTTCTGTTTATGGCTGAAAAGGCTGGCCATTCCTGGCTCAAGCACATTGATCTTAGCAAAATAGATTTGGGTAAAGGCAAACGCAGTATCGTTTCTGGCGGTGTATATATCCCGAAATTTGAAATCACAGTACCAAAAGAACTAACAGATCATGGAACAACTTTATAAAGATCAGGTCAGCCTTTTACTTAAGGTTTTGCCTGAGGTGGCTAAAGAAGCAAGCCTGGCGCTTCACGGCGGCACGGCGATCAATTTGTTCATACGCGATATGCCGAGGCTTTCGGTCGATATTGATCTCACTTATTTGCCTGTCGAAGACCGGGCCACTACAATTCAGCATATCGCCGAAGCGCTTGAAAGGATAAAGGCTAATCTGGAGGGAGCTATACCAGGGGTAACAGTAACGTTAAAAGCAGCTACAGGAAAACTGATGATTTCAACAAAGTCCGCAACCGTAAAACTGGAGGTTAATCTGGTTGGCAGGGGAGCTTATGCAGAGCCGATAGTGCTGCCATTATGTGTAAAGGCTCAGGATGAATATGATGTGTTTTGCGAGATAGCGGTAGTACCGTTAGGACAACTTTATGGAGGGAAGATCTGCGCGGCACTGGACAGGCAACATCCGCGCGATCTTTTCGATGTGAAATATTTACTGGCTAATGAAGGATTTACGGAAGAGATAAAAAAAGGATTCTTGTACTGCCTGTTGGGTAGTGAAAGGCCATTTAATGAAATGCTTAACCCCAATTTGCAAGACCAGCGTTCTGCATTGGAAAATCAGTTTAACGGAATGGCAGCGGAAGAATTTAGCTATGAGGAATATGAACAAACCAGGGCAGCGCTCATTGATGTGATCCGTAAAAGCCTTACCAAAGAGGATAAAGAATTCTTATTGAGTTTTAAGAACCTAAACCCGGTATGGGATAAATACCCGTACGAACAGTACCCTTCGGTACGTTGGAAATTGCAAAATCTTCAGAATCTCAAAGAAAAAAATCCCAATAAACATGCCCAACTATATGCTATTTTGAAAGAATTACTTGATTACTAATTGAAAATAAATTTCAATCCAATAAGTCTGATATTGTAAATAAGCTGAAAGACAATTTAAGACGGTATGAAATATTATACCTTATCGGGTATAATATTTATTGATCAATTCGTATTTATACCCTTTCGGGTATAAATATTTAAGCACAACTCAATTGTATTTTTATAATAAGATAATCGGTTTAGTTCCGATTACCTTAGTGGTTTTTTACAGTTAATTATGGATATCAATCAGGCCATAGCGAATCACTCAGAGCAACCCATAACACGACAACTTTTAAAATCCTGGTTAAAAGACTATAAGCGGCCAAATGATAAAATCAGTGCTTTGAAGTCGGAAGGCCTTTTAACCTCAGTCAAAAGAGGTATTTATATCGCTGGCCCTAAATCATACGGTGGACGGCCTGAAAACCCTTTACTTGCAAATCACCTGCTTGGCCCCAGTTATGTATCTATAGATTCAGCTTTATCTTTTCATGGTCTAATACCTGAGCGTGTATATTCGGTTACCTCGATGACAACAAAAGCATCTCGGGATTTTGATACGCCTATAGGCTTATTTACTTATATGAACTTGCCTTTACCCTACTATGCCTTTGGTATTAATATGGTCAGACTAACAAGTGAACAGTATGCGATGATCGCCAGCCCGGAAAAAGCAATATGCGATAAGATCGTCAATACATCAGGGTTAATCTTGCGAAGCATTAGCAATGCTGGTAATTATTTATTAGATAATTTGCGAATGGATGAAGAAATATTGAAAGCGCTAAATACTCAGATGATGAGAGAATGGTTGCCTGATGCTCCTAAAAAGGAAAGTTTAAACTTTGTTATTAGATTGATTGAAAGTTTATAACCAGGACAATATTTGAAAAAAATCAACTGCCGCATTTCCTCTCCTGGAAAGGGGAAAAAATAAAATCCTCATTCACCGCAGTCGCGAAGGTAGCCCATGCCGGAATCAAACGTCAAGGGTATACAAGCAGGCCGTTATGTCCGCTTCCAGCGGTTGGCCTGCCCTTGACATTTGATCCGGCTAAGCGCTGTTTGTTGCTTAAGCGTTGAATAAGGATTGGTCGTTCATTGATTACCTAAACCTGCTAAATTGCTACTTGCAAGATCCATGACACTAAAATAACTGTCAAGTGTAAACAGCCATAACTAACTACAATACAGTTATATATGGTTACGATTCATTATACTTAAACCGGATAGAATTCAAACCAGTTTTTATGGTATTTCAGTGTAAGATTGGTGATTTGCATTTTCTTCGGTTCTTGCTGATAGCTAAGGTAAAAATTAAATCTCGTTATAATTCGATGTGAAAAGTTGCCTTTTTTGCTGAAATGCAAGTGTGATGTGGTAAAAGGGTGATGATTTTGCATTTGAATTCGTCCATGGCTTTACTGGAAGCGATGTAATAAATTATGAATGATCACACAACCGTTTATAATTGATGCAAATCAATCCACTTAACGCTTGACATTAAGTAGGTGCATTTTGGTTATTTACTCACCAAAAGCATACGATTGCTGGTTATCGGCCAGATAAATCAGCCTTCTCTTAAAAAAGGACCATTTACCTATGAAAATTTGATTTTGAATGACATCAGACTATTCTAAAAAACTTATTGAAAATGTATAATATATAAATTATATTGCTTCCAGTGTACGCAAATATTTTTGCCGATCTAACTATAGTCCTATTGGTGACGAGAAAATGTATAAAAAGAATTGAAATTTATGAATATTTGTTTTTTTTCTCCTTGTGCAGAACTTAAGCCTTATATCGATAGGTATTGGAGTTGGGATAATACAAAGGAGCAAAATGAAATTTATATGCCTGTTATTCCCCCGGCTACCGGTATTGAACTTTTTATCCATCATAGAGATCCTTTCATTATTGACCATAAAGGAGGATTACCCATGGATCATCTTATTTTTTCTACGGAAAAACCTTCAATAATATTACCATCCCGCAATATCGGTTTTGTTGCCGTTCGGTTCAGAACGGGGATGTTCAGGCATTTTACTGGTATTCCCTTGGCCGAATTGAACGGACACTACATTAATATGCAAAATATCTGGGGGCATCAAGGAAAAGAAACGTTTGAACAAATAAGCAACACCATTTCGCTATCAGGTAAAATCTGCATATTGGAAAAGTTTCTTGTTAAAAAACTTGCAATAAACAACAAAATGGATACTTTGTGGAATCATATTATAAATGAGTTATATAAAGACGGAGGAGACGCCGTATTGGAGCGTTTTTCCAAAGATTTGAATATCAGCTACCGACATTTTCGCAGGAAGTTTATAGAGCAAACAGGTATCGCGCCTAAGCATTTTCAGCAACTATCGCGATTTCATGCAACCATAAAACCTTTATTATTGAATGGTGACAAAAGGTATCTTTCTTTTGCTTTAGATAATGGTTATTTCGATCAGACTCATTTTATAAAAGAATTCAAACAGTACATGCAGGTAACTCCATCTGATTTTCTGCAAAAAAAGAATTTCATGTCCCATTTTTACTATCCCAAAATGTAAAAGCACGATAATTTTGTCATAAAAATAAATGAAATGACAACAGCAACTAAATCAGAAGCCTACCTAAAAGGGGAAGCGCTTTGTAAACAATTACATGGAGAACATTCTGGTGACCAGATGGTAAGAGAATTGCAGGATATATGTCCGGATCACATAGGCCAGATATATGAATGGGCATTTACCGGAATTATGGCAAGACCGGGATTGGATATTCTTACAAGAGAATATTTGATAATTGCATCTTGTGTAACACTTGGGTACGCCACGCAGCAACTTAAGGCGCATATTGAAGCTGCCTTAAGCGCCGGGGGCACAAAAGAACAAATTGTGGAAGTAATATTGCAAATGCTTTTTTACGCTGGCGGTGCTGCCACCAGTAATGCGCTGAGGGCAGCTAAAGAAGTTTTTAATAATTCTCATTAAAAAGTTCCTGAAAATAGTAATTTACGACGCAGAAAAGTTCGGAGATATGCCTAATATAGGAAATATAAATAAAACTTTAAGCGCAGGAATGGCAATCCTTTCAATAGCGATCAAGTTGCCCAATCTGCAATATTATAAACTCAGGCATTCTTATTAATTTAAAATATTGAATTTTTATTTAAGCCCCATATCATTTTGTTTCTATTTCAAATATTCTGATGAAAGCTTATATCTATTTAAATTGAGGCGAGATATTCCTTAAACAATTCTATTATGATATTAAAACTAGTTGATCATATTAAAAAACACGTTGAATTAAACTCAGCAGATATTGAAAATATAAGCAACAGTTTTACTATTAAGACCTTTGCGAAAAAAGGGCACTTATTAAAAGAAAGCCAAATATGCGAAGAAAGCTATTTTGTTATAAAAGGGTGTCTTCGGTTATATTCAATTTGTTAAGATGATAAAGAGCAAATCATCCAGTTCAGCATTGAAAATTGGTGGATGTCGGATTTTAGAAGTTTTGAAAATGGAGCTAAGTCGATTTATAACATCCAGGCATTAGAAGATTCGGTAGTTGCTGTTTTGCATCGGGGTGATCAATCAGAACTTTTTGAAAAAGTTCCCCAGCTGGAAAAATATTTCAGGATAATATTTCAGAATGCTTATTCAGCTTCATTATGGCGTATTAATCATATCTTTTGTAAAACCGGAGAAGAAAGATATTATCAGTTTATCAAATTATTCCCGGAATTTGTACAACGTATTCCTCAATATATGCTGGCATCTTTTCTTGGACTTGCGGAACAACTCTTTGAAAATCATATGCGCAATAGAGCCGCCAGAAGCGCCAATAATTATTTTCTATTTTGGTTCTATGAAGGCAGAAGATGCACCGCGCCAATCCGGTGCGAGTCGCCGTAACATCCGGAATACTCACTGTTTAATTGCGTTTGTCTCATTGATAATGGGAAAATCGTTAAACGAAAAGCAAATCCACATCGTTGAGCAGCGGGTGGTGAAATAGGTGAATGGGTAAAAACAGAAGGTAGCTTTATCCAGCAATAAAAAACTTGCGAAAACTTTGCAAGTTTAAAAAATCTGTTTATCTAGGCCTATTTATCAAATACCGGCATTTGATTTAAGAGAAAATATTCCCTTTGTGTAGCATTAAATTTTTGTTCTCCGTTAGTCATTTCAACCGGGCGGATTACCATTAATTCATCACTCACAATCAATCCATCTTTTATAATGGTATATCCGCGCCAGTGAGATGTTCCAGGCGAGAGTTTTACATGCACAGTACTGTCGCCCTTTTGAATATCCAGTTCCCTTTTATCACTACTAAAAAAGCCTTCACTTGTTCCTTCGCGCTCGATGGTTATGGTATGATTTTCCGGGTCAATCTGCAATACTTTTATAGTTTGCTTGCCCGGGCCTCCAAGCTCCCACGGTATACTGATGTCCGCTCCCCAGCTTTGGCCCTTATATATTTTTTGAGGCGGATTACCCAATATAAGTACGTTGTACATAATTCCGCTGCCGCCTGAATAAACCCGGCTCTCTTTGCTGCCGGGCTTATTAGTTTTGCTCCCGCCGTCGGTTATCTGAACTTTTCCACCGCCTTTCCCGAGTCCGTCATAATTATATGTTGATGAAAAGGTGGGTTTTTCGGGATCGTTGTCAATAACAGTATAAGCTGCCGTACCGCTAACCCTTGCTACATTATCTTTAAACCCGTCGCCCCAATAGGCAATGGCCCGGCTAAAAATATTACCAACCTGTTCTCCGTTTTGGAGCTTGAGCGAAAAAAACAATTATTTATCATAAGTTTTAGGTGGAATCCTATGATAAACGGTTGAAAGATGTTTACTATTGTTTGAGTTTTTTGGAGCAACTACTTTAGCGGAATATGCCATAGCAGGCGCTAAAAGGGCAATCATCAGGTTTAAGGTTTTCATTAATTATTATTTTAATATAAAAATAACTGACAACCAGTTTGTAACAAAAAATATTCAACGCTTCATGGCATTTTTTCAATGATTGATCTCCATATCAATAATCCCGAACCCTTTTCTTTTTCCGATCGCTTTATCCGTCATCAGCTTCACGGATTCAAACTCGCCAAATTGCGTCAGTATTTTTTTAAGTTCCGATGCATACCTATCGGCAATGCTTTTCAAGTGCATAGCTAATTGTCTTTATGATATATTGTATGCTAAGCATGACCCTGGAGCATGTGAGGCTGGTAGGGTTCTTCGAGCTGTCTGAGATCACTTTCAGCTAACTTAACTGAAAGTGCCGCAACCGCGTCTTCCAGATGCCCTGGTTTACTCGCACCAATGATCGGCGCTGTAACGCCGGGATTATGTAATACCCATGCCAGGGCCACCTGTGCATTGGGAATGCCATGTTTTTGGCCGATCGATGCGACACCACTTATTATATCCAGGTCTGATGCGTCATTATAAAATGTTTTGCTGAGGGTATCGGTTTTAGATCGTTGAGTATTATCTTTCTCCAGCGGCCCCCTGCTCAGAAGACCCCTGGCCAGCGGCGACCAAGGGATAACGGCAATTTGCTGATCCTTACAAAAAGGGAACATTTCGCGCTCTTCTTCCCGGTAAATCAGGTTATAATGCGGCTGCATGGAAACAAATTTTGTCCAGCCGTACTTATCGGCAGTGTACAACGCCTTTGCAAACTGCCAGCTGAACATGGACGAGGCGCCGATATAACGGGCTTTACCGGATTTTACGACGTCGTGCAATGCTTCCATGGTTTCCTCTATCGGTGTTTCATAATCCCACCGGTGCACCTGGTACAAGTCTACGTAATCGGTACCGAGGCGTTTCAGGCTGGCATCTATGGCGCTCATGATATGCTTTCGTTACAAACCTTTATCATTGGGGCCTGGGTTTTGCCCAGTTGGAAAATAAACCTTGGTAGCCAGAACAATCTCGTCACGACTGGAAAAATCCCGGAGGGCGCGGCCGACCACTTCTTCGCTGGAGCCATTGGTATACATATCTGCCGTATCAAAAAAATTAATGCCCAGCTCTAGTGCTTTTTTTATAAAAGGTCGGCTCTGTTCCTCATTTAAAGCCCATTGATTCCTCTCTGTAGGACTGCCATAGGTCATGGTGCCCAGGCAAAGCCTCGATACTTGCATGCCTGTATTACCAAATCGTGTATATTCCATTTTGAATTGCTTTATTGATTGGTGCCGAAGGCTTGATGGTGAATTTTCAAAGTACCATTTAAATTTCTGTAAATCAAATTGATCTATGTTAATAGGATGGATGCTAAACACCCATAGTCGAACTGTCTGTACCCTGCTTACTGCTGTTGTCTGTTATTATTAAAAACTTTTTGTTAATCCGATTCTTTCCATACTGAAAGTTATTGTCTTGAAGATTCCTTAATTTTGGCAGGTGGAACAAACAGGTTATATAGATTTTAATGCTAAACTTGGCGAAATAGTCCATCTTGGCCCGGCTGAAATAAATTTATTTTTTAATCAGCTGAAAAAGACTCGCGTGGCCAAAGGAGATTTTCTGCTTCGTTCAGGTGATCTTCCAGATTTCATCTATTTTGTGAGCCAGGGATTACTGCGCACTTACATCCAGGATGAGGATCGGGAGATTATCACTGATTTCTTTTTCGAAAATGAATTTGCAGGTACATTTACGGGCTTTCTAAACCATAATCAAACTACTTCGCTAAACATGCAGGCGTTGGAGGATTCAGAGGTTTTTGAAATCAGCTCGGAACTGCTCCATACGTTCTACGATGTGGATACTGCCTGGCTGGCGCTGGGGAAATACATTTTTGAAAAGGAATTCCTGAAAAAAAGAAAGCGTGAACATTCGTTCCTGCGGCTTGATGCCAAGCAAAGATACCTTGCGCTGATTGAACAGTACCCACAGATCGAACAACGCGTTTCTCTAAAACATATTTCCTCGCACCTGCGCATACAACCTGAATCGCTCAGCCGCATACGTTCAGGTAAATACTTCCAAAATTGATCTAGGTCAAGTGGATTTACAGATTTTTTCAGGCTCCTTTGGTAAATTAATCCAATCACCGTTTATGGAGTTTAATATCGGTGACCATCATTATTTAACGTGAGTTCGATATAAGGATTAGAATGTTCAGAAGTTAATAAGTTTATATCTTATTGATAATCAATAAGTAAGCATATTTTGTTATATTTAAGTATCGAATTTAAAACAAACAATCTATGCTTACTCTTGATAAAATTACTGAAATTTTCTTTTTAGCCGATGAATACTGTATTCATTTTAATAAACATATCAACGAATGTGTCATTCAACTTGATAAAACAACCCATACCCGTAATAAGCCTTGCGGGCTATCATCGAGCGAGGTAATTACCATTTTGATCTGTTTCCACCTTTCTGATTATCGTACGCTGAAGCACTTTTACTGTGATTATGTTTGTATTCACCTGCGCAAAGAGTTTCCCGGGTTGGTTTCTTATAACCGCTTTGTAGAATTGCAAAGCAAAGCCGCCTTGCCGTTATTGATGTTTGTCAGCGCTGAAAGCTTGGGGGAATGCACAGGCATTTCGTTTATTGATTCTACCAGGCTGGAGGTATGCGCAAAGGAACGGATTCATCAGAACAAAGTATTTAAAGGAGTAGCCAGCAGAGGGTATTCTACCATGGGTTGGTTTTATGGCTTTAAATTGCACCTGATTATTAATGATATAGGTGAAATCATTTCTTTTAAACTTACCAGGGGCAGCGTATCGGACAACGCTACAAATGTATTGCTGGAACTATGTAAAACGTTGTTTGGCAAGCTGTATGGTGATAAAGGGTACTTAGTTAAGGCTGCTGTATTTGAGCAGTTATTCCACAGCGGGGTACAACTGATCACCAAGATCAAGCGCAATATGAAAAACAAATTGATGAGCGTTTACGATAAACTGATGCTCCGCAAACGCAGTGTTATAGAATGTGTAAACGATGCGCTAAAAAATATATGCCAGATAGAGCATTCAAGACACCGCTCAATCACTGGCTTTATTATTAACCTCTATAGTGGCCTAGCTGCTTACCAGTTTCTACCCAAGAAACCTTCTATTAAAACTCAATTTGAGTTTGACAACACCAAATCTTTACAACTTTCTTTATAAAGCTTATATCGAACTCACGTTATTTAATGCGCAGGGCGAAAACTACAGACGGTCCGGAGATAAGGCAGCTTATCAGAAAAATCCTCCCGGCATTTGATCCTGCATATTCAGGAGATGGCGGGGAAAAAGACCTGGATAATCTTCAGGAGACCTATTATAAAAAAAACGGCACCTTCCTGGTTATTGTTTTTCAAGGTAACATCATTGCAACGCTAGGGCTCCGGCCAATGGACGATGGCTGCGCAAAACTTAGAAAAATGTATGTAGATCCTGCCCACCGTGGAAACGGCTTGGGAGAATTACTGGTCAATAAAGCAGTGGCAATCGCCGGTGAATCGTGTTTTGCTAAGGTCAGGCTGGAAACAATGACAGCCATGGCCAGTGCCGTTAAATTATATCATCGCCTTGGATTTGAAAATATTCCTGCTATAGCTGTATCCGCGCGTTGCGATCTGGTGATGGAAAAGAAAATACATCCAGCCGACGGCTTATTCAAATAATTTATTGTGCTGAAGAATGGCTATTGGTATGAAAAAGTAATTGACATATGTTAAGGCTGGTCCTTAATTAAAGTGATTAAGTTTGCCTTATTATATTTAACTCTTATTCGATCAGCCTAGCTGCAATCCGAAGGAAAATTGCTAAAATTGGGCTGGATCCAAATGAGCTTGGCGTTTTTTCGCAGGAAGGATACCGCCAGAAATGGAAGAAAAACAACTTAATAATCAGATGATTAATTAATGTTAGTCGGAATTGCAAAGAAAGACCTTATGAATTTTGAGTAGACCAGATGCAAGATAGAAACAAAAAATCCGAGAGCTTAAAGAACGACAAGCTGAGTATAAACATTATCTCAAACAACAATCCTTATCTTTCTGATGATATTCAGAAAAAGCTTTTACAACCTCGTAGGCTGACTTCTTATTTTATAGTGCTGATTGACACCGGTTCTATTACTTACAACCTGGATTTACAAGACATCACGCTTACTGATGGGCATTTGCTTTTTGCAATGCCCAATCAAGTTTTTACACCTCCGCCTAAAACTGCTGGTCTTAAATATTTTAAAGTATTATTTGATGAAAACACCCTGGCATTGTTACCACAACAATTTCCTTTTTTAGTTAATCCTTTAAACTCACAGACTATAATTTTTGACAATGCCACAAGAGAAAGGGTGATGAAGGTTTTCGAAATTTTAAATCAGATGCTTCAAATAGGCGAACGTCCAACCGACACAGAAATAATATTAGCTTACCTGAACTCACTGTTAACAGATCTAAATAGTGCTTATTTCAAAAACACAGAACCAATAAATATTCTAAACAACAATCTGTCAAAGTTTATTGAGTTCAAATTAATGGTGGAGACACATCTTACAGAACAACCTTCTGTTAATGCAATAGCAGAAAAATTGGCTTTGACCACAAACAGCTTATACCGGATCGTAAAAGAATATTCGGGAGTTTCGCCTAAGGATTTTTTCACCAACCGTTTAATGATTGAAGCACAGCGAAAACTACAGTACGCTCCGCTTTCTGTAAAAGAATTAGCTTATGAATTGGGGTTTAATGATCCTGATTACTTTTCAAGATTTTTTAAAAAATGCACAGGAAATAGCGTAAGTGAGTTTTTAGAAGCTCGGCAAGATTCGTCTAGAGAATAAATTGATTTGTCCATCCCCGCTGATTTTCGGCTATTTACCTTTGCTACACTAATTTAAACAAAAAAAAATGAAATCAGCATTAGTAACAGGAGCTAACAAAAGCATTGGCTTTGAAGTTGCACGGCAACTTGCTCAAAAAGGGATTTATGTTTACCTCGGCAGTCGCAATTTAGAAAACGGTATAGTAGCCGTGGAAAAATTATTGGCAGAGGGACTAAGCAATGTAGAGGCTATTCAGCTTGACGTTACGGATGATGAATCTGTAAAAAATGCTTGTACAGAAATAGGTAAGAAAACAAAAACATTGGACATACTAATCAATAATGCTGGCGTTTATGGGGGCTATCCACAGTCGGCGCTTGATTCATCCATAAATCAATTCAAAACAGCATATGATGCAAATATTTTCGGGGTTGTAAGAGTTACACAGGCATTTATTGATTTATTGAAAAAATCTTTTGAACCCCGTATTGTAAATGTAAGTTCAAGTCAAGGTTCAATTACTTTGCACAGTGACCCTTCATACAAATATTACGACTACAAAGGAGCTGTTTATCTTTCTTCAAAATCAGCAATGAATATGTATACAGTTGTTTTGGCATATGAGCTTAGGGATAGCGACTTCAAAATAAACGCTGTTTGCCCAGGATATACAAAGACGGATTTTAACGGTCACAGTGGGCCAGGTAGTGTTGAAGTTGCCGGAAAGCGAATCGTAAAGTATGCTTTGATTGACAAAGACGGGCCGACTGGAAAATTCTTTAGTGAGGAAAATAATCCTGAAACGGGAGAAGTGCCATGGTAATAAACACTGAACCATTAGGAGGTAATCGTTTCAGAAACCATTAATATTGCAATATGAGATTAGATTTATTTCAAGTCGACAGCTTTACCAGTGAGATCTTTAAGGGAAACCCTGCTTGTGTTGTGCCATTGGATTTTTGGCTCAATGATGATGTTTTAATTAATATTGCAAAAGAAAATGCTGTAGCAGAAACTGCATTTTTCGTTATTGATAACGATCGCGTAAATTTAAGATGGTTTACACCCGAAATTGAAATGGATTTATGTGGCCACGCAACATTGGCGGCTGCCCATGTCCTTAAAACATGTTTAAATCGACCGGGCAATGAAATTACATTTACAACAGTAAGCGGAGAGCTATTAGTTTCTGTCCGAAACGGATTATACACATTGGATTTTCCTTCAAGAAAACCAGTTATTAGCGACTTGCCTGAAATTATTAAAAGTTGTTTAAATATACAGCCGGCAGCTGTGCTAAAGTCACGCGATTTTGTTCTCATTTATAATGATGAAGAGGAAATCAAAAATATTAAGATCGATCGCCAGCTATTTGATCAAATTAACCTTGATCCCGGCGGCGTGGTGGTTACCGCGAAGGGCTATGCATACGATTTTGTATCAAGGTATTTTACACCGCAATCCAGTATTTTAGAAGATCCGGTAACTGGCTCATCACATTGCTCATTGATACCTTACTGGTCAGAACAACTTCAAAAAAAAGAAATGAAAGCTATTCAGTTATCAGAAAGAACCGGCGAGCTTTTTTGTACGGATAAAGAAGACCGGGTGCTCATTGCAGGATATGCAAAGACTTATTCTACCGGAACACTTTGGACTGAATGACAAGGAAGTGAATATTGTCGTTAAACAGTCGCGAATGGAGGGCTCCATTTTTTTGATATTGGAGGCGCAAAACTGCGTACATAGTAACCCTTAGTGGACAATTCTCGAATTATTTTCTATTTACAGGACACATTTAACCCATCAACTATGAATCTTACCGAAGTTCGTAATCTGTTCGACATACCCGAAGATGTCAGTTATTTAAACTTTGCCAGTCTTTCTCCGCAGCTTCGCAGCGTCACCAGCGCGGGCATTCAAGCCCTTCAGAAAAAAGCTGCTCCCTGGGAGATACAGGCGCCGGACTGGTTCAGCGGCGGGGAAGAACTACGGGTGCATGCTGCCAGGGTGATCAACGCTGCGGCTGATGACATCGCGCTTATTGCCTCGGTCAGTTACGGGATCAGCATTGCGGCCGCTAATATTCCTGTTAGCAAAGGCCAGCAAATCGTCGTAATGGATGAAGAATATCCTTCTAATTATTACGCATGGCGGGAACTGTCGAAAGCCAGCGGTGCGGAAGTATTAACCGTAAAAAAAGGGGAAGTTAGCTGGACTGAGGCTTTACTTGAATCGATCAGTAGCAGTACCGCAATTGTTGCCATCGCCAACTGCCACTGGACAAACGGCGCCATGGTAGACCTCGTGCAGATCAGTGAAAAAACAAGGTCCGTCGGGGCGGCACTGGTAATCGACGCGAGCCAGGCTATGGGCGTGTACCCTATTGATGTGGAGGCGATCCAGCCTGATTTTCTGGTTTCGGTCGGTTATAAATGGCTCCTTGGTCCTTATGGTCTGGGATACCTTTATGCGTCTCCCAAGTGGCAGAAAGAAGGCAGACCTATTGAATACTCCTGGCGATCCAAAAGTGGAAGTGAGAACTTTGCCGCACTGGTGAATTACCGTGATGAGTATCAGCCGGGCGCCCGGCGGTTTGATACGGGAGAATTACCAGGTTTTATTCACGCGCCAATGTCCATAGAAGCCCTGAAGCAGTTGAATGCCTGGGGAGTGCCCGCTATACAGTTTGTGCTGGCCGGGTTGACAAGAGAGGTTGCGCGTCAGGCATCATCAATGGGACTTTCCTTTCCCGCCGGTGCGGAGCAGGCGGGTCATATGATCGGCATTAACCTGCCGGGCGGTATCCCCGAAGCATTAAAGGAAGAGTTAAATAAGGAAAAAATATATGTAGGCTACCGGGGAAAAGGTATCCGGATATCTCCCTATTTGTATACTACGATGGACGACATCGACAGATTGATGCAGGTTATCCGCCGTCATATTTAATTCACTTAAACCGGGAAATTAAAGAAAACTTATTTTCATGCGGCACGCTTTAACAGCAAACAGTACAAATCGCGATATATGGCACATTGAAGACTATTTTTTAACAGGAGCAACTGAACATCTTCCATAAGAGCTGCCGAAATATCTATACAAAAACGAATAATTGGAAATTAATTAGAATTTATCCAAACTAATAAAACAATCTTATAAATATACCGTTCTGTATACTTATGGATTGTTTTCCAATATTCCATTGTTAAAAAAGATATGAAAAAACGAGGCGAGGTGGTAAAGGAAAAAATAATAGAAGCAGCAGGCCGTCTGTTTTACGAACAAGGTTATAATCTGACAGGGATTAACCAAGTCATTGAAGAAGCTGATATTGCCAAGCGGTCCTTGTATAATCATTTTGATTCCAAGACTGATCTGCTATTTAGTTACCTGGATAAGCTCCAGGAAGATTGGTATAAAGAGGCTAATATTTACCTGGCTCCATTTAAAAATCCAAAGAAAAAGATGCTCGCGCTTTTTGATTACCGCATACAAAATCAGCTCAATTTAAATTATGGCGGTTGCGCATTTGTTAAGATCAATGCCGAGGCTGGATGTACCGATGAGAGAATACTTAAAAAGACACGGCAGAATAAAGATAAATTGAAAAGTTTTATCGGCAGTATTATAGCTGAATTTAAAGATAGGATTTCCCCGGTGCTGTCAAATGAAGAACTTATTCAAATGATCTATCTGATGATGGAAGGTGGGATTACCAGTACTTCCATCTATAAAGATGTAAATGAGCTTAGGTCAGCAAAAAAAATATTAAATAAAATACTCTAAAAAAATTTACCCATTAAATATACAAATCAGTCTATTTATTTATGAAAAATTCCATATTAAAATCAAGATGGTTTGCCTTGATAATCGTGTTAACAGCACCTTTGCTGTATGTTATTGATATTTTTATTATTAATATGGCCATTTCTGATATTCAAAAAGGGGTTCATGCAACTAATGGAGAAGTGCAATTGGTTATTGCCGGGTATTTACTCGGCAGCGCATCATTCCTGATTACGGGGGGCCGGGCCGGCGACTATCTGGGCAGAAAAAAGATATTCTTTTGGGGGATGTTTTTCTTCACGCTTACTTCCTGCCTTTGCGGCATGTCGCAAACAGCAGTGGAGCTGAATATTACCCGTTTCTTTCAGGGGATAAGTTCTGCCTTTATGGTGCCACAGTCAATCGCATTTATACAGGTATTGTTTACCGATCAAAAGGAAAGGGCAAAAGCCATAGGCTGGTATGGTATTACACTAAGCATTGCCGCCATAATAGGGCAAATTTTAGGTGGATATTTAGTAAGTACACATTTTGCAATTGCGGGATGGCGGCTTATCTTTTTCATCAATCTTCCGGTAGGTTTATTTTCGCTTTGGGCCATATGGAAGTATCTGAAGGAGACAGAACAAAAAACTGACAACGCATTTGATTATTCAGGCGCCCTTATCTTAACTATCAGCCTTGCTTGCTTAATAGTCCCCCTTACTTTGGGCCGTGAGGCTGGCTGGCCGCTTTGGAGCATTGGGCTTTTGTTTTTAGCCGTAATCATAGGTGCTTATTTTATATATGATCAAAAAAACAAGCTCAAACTTGGTAAATTTCCTTTGATAGATATAGAGCTTTTTGGCATACGTGACTTTAATATTGGTTTGTTAGCCGTTTTGTTCCATTTTATGCTCCATACTGCCTATTTGTTAATGAGCGCTGTATACCTGCAAAAGGGGCTTCATTTAACGGCTATGAATTGCGGACTTTACTTTTTACCGCATGCTGTACTGTTCATGATATCATCGGTAGCAGCATCTAAACTGATTGTTAAATACGGCAAAAAAGTTTTGCAGGCAGGCCTTTTCATCATTCTAATTTCATTTGTTTTACAAATACTGCTTTTTAAATCATACACAAGTGGTGTGATTATGATTGTGATGATAGGGCTTTACGGACTTGGGAATGGCCTGGTGCTTCCGTCTTTACTTACAATTGCCTTAAAAAACGTTCCGGTTAAATTTGCAGGCACTGCATCGGGTACATTTTCTACTTTCCAGCAAACTGCTTCGGCATTGGGGATCAGTATTATTGGCGGTGTATTTTATTATGTTGTGAGTCAGCATTCCAGTCATCCTGATTATTTTAAAGCATTCGATTATGGATTGAGCGCTAATATAATCTGCCTGGCAATAGTTGCCGTAATGATCTATTTATTACCAAAAGCCATTAAGAATTAACGTTTCCGGATAGTTCTAAACTAGTTCCACAGACTGAGATTCCATAATATATATATATTTTAAAAAGAGAAGTGCTATACGTTTTGTTGAGTTAAGGGTAGGCCGGCGCAATTGCCAGGATTGAAACATAAATGTAACACAATTTAAAGAAAACGATTTAAGAAGACCTTTCGCAACCCAAAACGGAATCGTGTGCATCTTAAATTTACCTGGTTGCGTTGAGATGAGATGTGGATGAAACGACCAAGAAGACAACACCGCCTCAATTACTTAGTTCCCGGAGGTCCGCTTCCTATTAGAAACTTTCATCCGACAATAAGCATTGCCCCAATCACATAAAATATCCATTACTGGAATAAGTGATTTTCCGATCTCAGTTAGTTTGTATTCAACTCTTGGAGGTGACTCTGCAAAAGCTTCCCTTGAAATAATACCATCACGCTCCAATTCCCTTAATTGCGCAGTTAGTGTAGCTTGAGTAATATATGGCATTTTTTTTCTGAGTACTCCAAACCTCATTGGGCATTCTTCCCTGACTTTATTAAGCAATAACAATTTCCATTTTCCTCCAATAATGTCCAGCGCATTTGTCATCGGACAGTTAACATTTGAAAAATCTGTATTTTCTGTTTTTATAATCAGCTGTTGGCCATCATTAGTATTATTTTTCATACTTAGTATTATCCTTAAAACTACTTGCAAGCACCTTGAATCGAACCCATATTTGGTTAGTAAAGTTAATAAAAACAGGCTTAAACGCCAGATTCAAATTTCATCCAAACTATGAGTAAGCAAATTTCCAGGTGGTTCCTACTAATAATTCTTTCTTCGGCGGTTTTTTTATCCGTGATAGATATATTTATAGTTAATGTTGCCATCCCTTCTATAAAAACCGGAATAAAAGGTTCAGACAGTGATATTCAACTGGTAATCGTCTTATATCTTTTAGGGTATGCTTCGTTCCTAATTACTGGTGGCAGAGCTGGTGAACATTTTGGGAAAAAGAAAGTTTTCATTTTATCGATGGTCTTATTTGTTTTCACTTCTTGTTTATGTGGTTTCTCCCAAAATCCCTGGCAACTAAATATCTCGCGTTTTTTACAAGGAGTTAGTGCGGCCTTTATGATTCCTCAAAGTATAACCTATATACAGGTGCTTTTCCCTTTTCATCAAGACCGGATAAAAGCATTGGGTATTTATGGTACTATCGCTGGCATTGCATCTGTGATCGGACAATATTTAGGTGGAGTTTTACCGGATATTCATGCTTTTTTTGCTGGCTGGCGGCTTATTTTTCTCATTAATTTTCCGGTGGGGGTAATCGCTGTTGTTTTGGCAGCCAAATTCCTGACAGATGAAACAAATGACAAGAAAGGGAAATTTGACCATTCAGGTGTTACGCTGTTGACCATGGCGTTAATTGCGCTAACTTATCCTTTAGTCCGTGGCCCCGAATTACACTGGCCATTCTGGAGTATAATATTAATCGGATTATCTATCAGTTTATTTTCCTTATTTGTTTTTGATCAGCGCCGTAAGCTCCAAAATGGCAGGGAACCGTTAATAGATTTAAGATTATTTGGTTTCAAAGATTTTAATATTGGCCTTTGCGTGGTATTGTTTTACTTCATGGTGCAGGATTCATATTTTCTGATTAATGTCATCCTTTTTCAAACAGGATTTGGGATTAGTTCATCAAAAACAGGCGTATTGTTCGTCTTTCAAGGTGTCGGTTATGTGATCGCTTCGCTACTGTCTTTACGTTTAATACCCGTTTATGGAAAAAAGGTATCACAGATTGGTGTTGGGATTATGATTATATCATTGGTGTTCCATATTGCTTTTTTCAAATCTCCCAGTATTAATAACTATCAGCTTGTTTCTGTTCTCTTTATTTATGGAATGGGTTGTGGATTTGTATTACCCTCACTTCTAACCATGGCATTGCAGAGTATACCTCCACATTTTGCCGGTGCTGCTTCAGGTACTTTTTCGACCTTTCAACAAACAGCCATAGCATTGGGGATTAGTATTGTCGGTGGGGTTTTCTTTAATAGATTAGCCACAGATACAAATTTGGAAGGATATCTAGCATCCTATAGAATAGCTACTGGGATTAATATTTTCTTGCTCATGATCGTTAGTTTATTTTTGTTTTTATTGCCTTATAGAGTCTCATCAAGAAACCAAAAAAAAGACAGATAGCGTTTGAAGTAATTATACAGGTGACGAGTCTCTATTCGTCGTGAAAAAGTAAAACCTCACGGGCACAGCAAGTACTTCGCAGAAAGACAAAAATTTAATTTACCCCTTGTTTTGTAAATAGCAAAGCAGTCGTGTGTTAAAGGTTATCAATACCGTTAAAATAGATAGTTGGAAACTCGTCGAAATCAGGCTGCATTGGGACCAAGTTCAAATATACCATTAATGCATTTTACAAATTAGAGGCAAAATTTGATAACTCGTAAAATTGGAATTTGAAATTTCATTGAAATATTTTGCTTAAGTAGAGGTGCAACCAAGGCTACCGTTCTAAAGTAATTTTTAACTTTGTATTAGACGCAATTATTAGCGTCGGCGAAATCTTAATGGCATATGAGAGTTGACTCCATCTTATCCAGCATTTCCCGGTACGCATATCTCTCTCCATCAGAAATTGAACTTTTTATTTCGGTACTGGAAAAGAAGACGGTTCGAAAAAAGGATTTTCTCATCAGAACAGGTGAAATTTGCAGGCATGATTATTTTGTGAACGAAGGTTGCCTGAAAATCTGTTATGCGAACGACAAAGGTATTGAGTGCGTGACAAAGTTTGCAATAGAAGATTGGTGGGCAATAGAGATCGAGAGTTTCCTGAATATGACACCTTCTTTTTTTTATTATCAGGCAGTTGAAGATACTGAACTATTGAGTATCAGTAAGACAAATCATTACTTATTGATTGACCGGATCCCTGCTTATCAGAAATTTACGATGGAAAGATGGCAGCATGGTTTTATTGCATTGCAAAACCGCTTTATTCAAAGTAATTCGTTTACCGCTGAGGAAAAGTATGACCGCTTTAAGCAGAAATATCCCGGCCTTGATCAACGCATTTCGTTGCGGTTAACGGCGTCTTACCTTGGCATCACTCCGGAATTTCTGAGCGTTTTGAGAAAAAGACAGGTCAGCGCGCTTTCTTAATCTACCATAAGGTTTTTCATTTTGCAAAATGTTCTTTTTGCAATCAATGAAAAAACAAAACTATATCATCATTATCCTCGGCCTGTTATCTGCAATAGGTCCTTTTTCTATTGATATGTACCTGCCTGCTTTTCCGGCGATTGCTAGGAATCTGCACACCAGCGTTTCCAGCGTTTCCCTCTCCTTATCCAGTTTTTTTATAGGTATTTCCCTGGGCCAGTTGATTTATGGCCCGCTCCTGGATAAAATAAATAGGAAGATGCCATTATGCGCGGGTATTGCCTTGTATTTTTTCGCGTCACTGGGATGCTTGTGGGTTACTTCTGTAAATGTTTTAATTGGTCTGAGGTTCTTACAGGCATTAGGTGGAAGTGCAGGCCTTGTTACATCCCGTACCATTGTAAGGGACTTGTTTTCAGTGTCAGACTCGGCAAAGATATTTTCACGGCTCATGTTGCTGATCGGGATCTCTCCAATACTGGCACCTCTTTTTGGCAGTTATGTTAGCGCCGTATGGGGATGGCAGTATATTTTCCTAACGCTGTCGGTTCTCGCCTTAAGCTTATTAATCGCAGTGTATTTTTTTATACCTGAAACTAAGCCGCAAGATGCCGTCCGTGGTGGCGGCTCCGGTAAATATCTTGGCATTTTGAAAGAGCAGCAATTTTATAAATATGCAATTTCCAGTTCGTTCTCTGCTTCTTGTTTTTATGTATACCTGGCTAATTCGCCTTTGGTTTTCATGAAAGTTTACGGGATGTCCGCGCCTCACTACGGGGCCGTTTTCGCGCTGCTGGCTGCCGGACTCATTGGTGCCAGTCAGTTGAATGGATTTCTGTTGCGAAAATTTCAAAGCTTGATGATATTAAAACGGGCAAACCTTTTCAGGCTCGCCACTGCGCTTGTTTTTTTCCTGCTAAGCCTATCCGGCTTTTTACCGCTTTACGCGCTGCTGATCTTGATTTTTATCATTCTGAGCTGTCAGGGTTTTACAGGGCCAAACGCTACCGCCTTGTGTCTCGCGTCATTCAGAACTAATGCCGGCCGTGCGTCTGCATTACTTGGTGCTATGCAAATGTTGGCAGGAGCGTTATCATCAATGCTGGTAAATCTGCTTAACATTCGCTCCGCGCTACCACTGGCAACTATAATGCTGTGCTTTTCCATCATGAGTTTTGCAATACTTCAAACCGATTTGATTTTCAGAAAATTTAACCTGTTTAAGGAAAATCGTTTTGGTTTGCCTTTTAGAAATAACTAAAATTTAACAGCTTATCAAAATTTACATTAAACATATGCAAGAATTTCAAATGAAAACTGCGCTCACCTGCGATGTACCAGGACTTGTCTTTTTGATCAATTCCGCCTACAGGGGCGAATGCTCAAAACAAGGCTGGACTACAGAAGCTGACCTGATCGAAGGCGACAGAATGAATGCTGGTTCGCTAACGGAAATGATTAACTCGCCTGACGTCATCATACGAAAGTGCGTTGACAGCCACAGCACGATAGTTGGCTGTGTATATCTTGAAATCAAACATGATGAATTATATGTTGGTTTACTGACAGTAAAGCCGGAAATACAGGCAAACGGCATCGGTAAATTCATACTGAGTGACGCCGAAGACATGGCAATGAATCGAGGACTTTCAGTTTTAATGCTAGATGTAATTTCCCTGAGAAAGGAATTGATTGATTATTACATCCGGCGCGGCTTCATACTTACCGGGAAGAAATTCGAATTTCCTACAGATAATAAATTCGGTAGTCGGCCATTGCAACTACTTGAATTGATCGAGTTAAAAAAATATATTTAAGCGTGACAATTTAGGACTATCAGCTGTAACAAGTGATACCAAAATTCTGAAATAGTTAAATTCAGAAGGCTTTTATAATCAGAGGGCTTAACATTTAATCCTTAAACAGATATTTTATTGACAAACTCATTCTGATCAATAATTTTAATTAATTTGACACTTTGAACGCTAAAAAATATGTACATTTTTAAACATAAAGAACTTGCTGAATCCCTTTACGAATCATTAAATACCAATCCATTTTACATTGCCCTATTAAATCCTTTAGATGAGAATACAACAGATAAAAAGGATGCTTTACTAAAATATTTTGACTACTCGATGCAAGAGGCTGATCAATATGGAAAACTATTTATTCCAAAAGACCATGACTATGGCGTTTCTATTTGGTCCAAACCCCTAAGTGCATCTGATGAAAGTAATAGAAGTAATAAAAAAAAGGCTTTTATCAAGCAAAATTTAGGAAATGATTCACTCCATATTTATACTACAGTTACATCCTCGATGGCGGAAAAGCTCCAGGGGTCAATTCCTGACACTGCCTGGTATCTCTCTATTCTGGGCGTAAGACCGGATTACCAGGGGCAGGGTTTAGGATCAGAATTAGTGCGCAATGTGCTTAGAGATACGGACAATCAGATGAAAGTCACTTACCTGGAAACTTTCAACCCTAAAAGCATTAAATTTTATCAACGTTTAGGCTACGAAACGCTAGATAAAGTTGATGAGCCCGTCACTGGATCATCGTACTGGATATTGGTCCGTAAACCCAATACGATTGGTTGCTGATTATTCTCGATCTGTAAGGCTAACATTTTTTTTCTGAGCATTTGCCTCTCAATTTTTGATCTTGTTATAGAGATAGCTTGTTCATAATGCTTCAAAGCTTTTGACGGATTTTTTTTTGTATAAAGGAAGGCTAATAATTGATGGTAGTAGTTGTTTTTTTTTATATCCAAAAATTCAGCTTCGGCGATTGCTGCATCAATTCCATTAATATTGAAAACAGCAAATAATCTATTTAAAGCTATGGAAGATGAAGAGTTGATACCAATTAGCTGATTATACAAATCTAAAATGTGATGCCATTTATCTTTATCATTAGTAGTGTGCCAATAGGCAATTGCAGCTTCCAAATGATATGTTGATGCACTGTCACCAGTAAAAGCACATACTAAATAATAGTTCCCTTTATGAATCAAATCGTCATCCCAAAGTTTTTTATCCTGCTCATTAAAAACAATCTTTTCCCCTCCATTATCTGTTCTTGCGTCCAGCCTTGAACTTTGATAGCACATCAAACTCAATAATGCATTTACGTTAGGTGTATTGGTAAGTTCGTGTTCTGTTAATGCCAAATTTAACCTTAGAGCTTCCAGGCACAAATCCTTACGAATCAATTTATTGTTAGATTTGGAAAAGTAGCCTTCGTTAAATAAAAGATACAAAGTTTTAAGAACTATATTTAGTCTTGATGATATATCACTTTCTTTTAATGGTTTTATCTCGAAAGCACCGTTTCTTAAAATAGCCCTTGCTCGCAGCAAGCGTTTTTTAATGGTTTCTTTTTTAGAAAGAAGGGCATCGGCAATTTCTTCTACACTAAAACCACATAGTATTTGTAACGCAAGACAAATTTGGCCTTCTTTCGAATTTAGAGGATTGCAAACGGCAAAAATCATTGCTAACGTACTGTCAGCAATGATTTGCTCGTTAAATTCAAAACCGAACTCATTATCAGGCATCAGGGAAATTAAGTCATATTGAACTTTGTTTTCGAAAATAGAAATATGTTTTAAATGATCTTTGGCTTTGTTTTTCGCAACTGTATATAACCATGCACATGGGTTTTCGGGAGTACCGTTTAATGCCCAGTGGTCAGCCGCTTTGAGAAATGCTTCGCTGGCAATATCTTCAGCAACTTCAATATGTAATATACCAAACTGACGGCATAATACAGCTATAATTTTAGCATATTCCTGCCTAAAAAGATGCGGTAACAATTCCTGATGCTTTTGCATTAGTAGCGTTTTATGATTTCTCTTACTTCAATACTGCCGCCTGATTTAATGATCGGATTGGCTAAAGCCACTTCAATGGCTTCTTCTATCGATTGTGCGCGAACGACGAGGTAGCCAGTTATGAACTCTTTAATTTCTGTAAAAGGTCCGTCGGTAATTAAATCCTGCTTTATTACAGTTTTAGCGTTTCCCTCGAAAGGCGAAAGCGTATTTCCTCTGTCTACCAGTTTATTTTGCGCAACAATACTGGCTAACCAGTTCATCCGTTCCTGCATTTGTTCAGGTGACGGATGAAAAGTATCAATATTACTATGTCTAAAGATAAATGCAAATTCTTTCATAAATGAGTGTTTGAATTAACAAATTGATTGAAATTTATATTATTTATATTTTTTTTAGCTGTGCCTTCTACTCTGATTGTGGTTATTTCGTTTATTCCTAACGATCCTAATATGAGTTTTAAATAACTCTCTATAAATTCCATTTCATAGTTTTTTACAGAATGCACTCTTCCCGAAGCGATTGCCAGATAAACTTTCTTGCCCGATAACAAACCCTCCTTTGTTCCATCTACGTTCCATTTAAAAGAAACATTTACGCGCACTATCTGATCAATCCAAGCTTTTAAAGCTGCAGAAACCGATAAATTATACATAGCAATACCAATTACTATTATACTTGAATTCTGAATCTCGTTGATAACTATGTCAGAGTACACCAAAGATCGTTTTTCATCTTCACTTCGTTCATCAGCTTTTTTATAAAATGCTGAAATTTGGTGATCACTAAGCATAGGTGGTTCGCTAATCGTTAAGTCTCTCTCTACAATTTTAAAAACCTCGTCGCTACAAACCAATTTCCTAATTATAGCTTTGCTTAAACCCAAGCTAAACGATTGGTCTTTTCTAGGACTCGAAATAATATGGAGTATCTGTTTCATTAGGTCATTTTTGCCCATAACGACTCATTCCGAATTATGGGGACATTCTTTTAAAAAAAATATCAAATTTTTAAAAAAAGACGACAACCGCGCTGATTTCGCACCTTGAAAAATAGCTAATATCGCAGCTTTTCTAGCCTCTTACCAATCGTTTTTTAGTTCTGACTATATTTATCTTCCAGCCTGTATAAAATATCAATCAATTTATCCGGACGTTCTTTCATCACATTGTGCCCGCAATGTATTGTTTCGACATGCCAGTCAGGTGAATTTTTTAAGTTCTCATATTGTTTGACAAAGGGAGACTGTTCCCAACCACTGAGATAAATGAATGTACGGTTAAGAACTCGTTCATAATTTCCATTCAAGTTTAAGTTTTGCATGAATGTTGCCAGCGGATGCGGTCTTCTTCGATTGTCTACCCCGGGCCGATCCGCTACAGTGAAACCATCATTGCTGGCACCGGCTATAAAACGTTGCCGGTATACTTCACTCGTAAGACTCCAGCAGGAATCTCCATCTTTGGGAATGTAGGCATCAATATAAACAAGCGCATGTATCCTTTCCGGAATTTTATCTGCAACACCTGTGATAACCAGTCCGGCATAGCTATGACCGCATAAGATCACATCAGTGAGGTTTTCTTTTAAGAAGACATCTATGACGAACTGGATATGCGTATCTAAATTTATGATCCTGTTTGATATCCCGGATTGTGTTTCAAGGCCCGGTAAGGTTAATGAAATACACTTTTTCCCTAACTGTTCCAGGTCTTCAGTTATCGGGTCATAAACCCAGCCACCGTGCCATCCTCCCGGAATAAACACATAGGTTTTTTCATTTTTCATAAGCGTTTTTATCTCGTTCATTTTTTTATTAATTTATGACGAAACAAAGATGGTCGCTAATAGCGCAAATAACCCATAAGGTAACTTAAGAAATACCCTTAAAGTAGATTAAGGGTAATGCCTATATTTTGAGGAGATCTTTACGAACTTTACTCAGGAACTCAGGGGTCATCCCCAAGTACGAGGCAATTTGTGTGTTTGGAAGCCTCGACAGCAAATGCGGATATTGCTTAATGAAAGCGAGGTAGCGCTCCTCGGCCGTTGAACTGATCGCCTGAAAAATCCTGTTCTCTGTTTCAACTAAACGATTTTCTACAATAACTCTGAAATTTCTGTCGAATTTAGAATTATTATCAAACAGATGAAAAAGATCGGGCTTGGAGATCTGGAATATAACTGACGGTTCTATGGCTTCAATATAAACACGGCTTGGCTTTTCGAAGTAAAAACTAACGATCTCCATAAGCCAGTCGCCTTCGGCCGCAAACTGCAGGTTATGTTCTGTGCCCTTGTCATCCACCTGGAACTTTTTGAAACAACCTTCAGCCACAAAGGTATAATGCCTGCAAACATCATTTTCCTGTAATATAAATTGCCGCCGCTTAATCTTTCGCTGGATAACCCGCCCCGCAAGATCGTGCCTTTCCGCTGAGTTAAGTGGAAGATAATTATCGAAATTTGAAAATAGTTTGTCTATAATCACAGGTTTTTATGCATACATTTTGTGTGTCAATATAGTGAAAAATTAAGGCCTTAAATCAAATGAATGTGTTTGCAAATTCAGAACTGCGAATTAATAAAATGTATATAACCTGTTAGAAATCCATTGGTACTTCATATGCTGCTGTAAGCCAGCTAATGCACTATGTAGGATTCTGGTTAATAATCAGGCGCGCCCTGTTCTAATCCAATTAGCCCAATCAGTCCGTTTGTTCTTTTCCGCACAGGCTGCTGCAGCTTCAGCGTCATATGCAACGGCAATCATGTCAACGCTTTTCAGGTCTCCGTTAAACGTTATGATGCAATATCGAGCCATTGGACTGCCGCTTTCCATCTGGTGATAAACAGGGCTTTCGTCATCAAAGGCCGGAAGGCCTATACTTCCTGGATTGATAAGGGTTTTCCGTCCGGCCCGGACAACTCCAGGCACGTGACTGTGTCCGCAACATATAATATCTTGTGGATGAGCATCAAGTTTTGCCTCGAGCACAGCAGACTTTTCATACGTGAAATACCCGGATTTTACGTTTTCCAAAAGATATTCACTGTCATTTTCAGGGGTACCATGACATAATAAAATACGGCCTTCAATTGTCCTGCTGAATGGCAATGTTTGAAGCCACTGTATGGCACCCGTTCCCCGGAGCGATTTAATGACGTAGTCAAACGTTAGACTTGGGATTTTATTTTCAAGTATGAATCTGTCCTGATTGCCCTTAATGCTTTGTATCTGCTTTTTCTGAAGCAATCGATAAGTCCCGGCGGGGTCCAATGGCCCGTAGAGCGTATCACCCAAATCGTAAGTCTGGGATATATCCCTGTTACCGATGTCTTCCAATACAGCCTGCAATGCCCATGAATTGGCATGAATATCTGAGATAACGGCAATTTTCATTGATTATATATTTGAATAGATTAGATTATAATAGCTCAATATCATAATAATGGAAAAGATATGCTGACGCATATGGAAAATGCTATCGTTTTAAGGTTGTACTCGCGATATTTTGAAAGAACAATTGCCTGCTGAATTTTTGTTCCGGCCTTCGCGATATAATATTATTGATGGGAAGTTAAAAAATCACCGTCAATAATTAGCAAGCGCACTCCGGTTAAAGTTCGGGAGCGATGTGAACTTAGGTCATCTGAAACAATATAAGACATACCTGGAGTTAGCGTAACCTGATCTCCATTCTCATTTTCATTGATAAAGGAGCCTTCAAGACAATAAACAATGTGTCCCTTCTGACACCAGTGGTCGGCTAAATAGTTCGCTGAATATTCCACTATTCTTATTCTTAGTCCATCGAGTAATATAGTTTGCCAGTATGATTTTCCGGTAACGCCCTTATACTCCGTTTTTTTAATTTTTGACCAGTCTATTGATTGAAAAGGAATATTGTACATGTTTTAATTTATTGGAAGTTTAAGTTATAACTTTAGCCAAAGGCATATAGAACAAAATTATGGATATTGAAAATTAAACAGATTAAAAATATCTTTACCTTTTATGAACGGGCTTCATCATAATAGGTGCATTCATAAATGGTTTAGCCTATTGCAGCAAAAGTTGGTTAACAAGGGTAATGTGATCCATGTAGGCAGAGGGGGTGATACCGGTGAATGACTTAAAATCTCTGATAAAGTGAGACTGGTCGAAGTAACCACTTTCATAGGCAATAGAAGTGAATGGCTGATCGTTTTTGGCGATCAGTTTGAGACTGTATTGAAAGCGTGTGATTTTGTTGAACGAAACGGGTGAAAGCCCGGTATGCTGATAGATTAGTTTATGAAGATAACGAGGGGTAATACCATGTTTCCAGGCAATGTGATTTAAATTACCGTCGCTTGAATTCATTTTGATACTACTTAGAATGTCACCTACTTTGTGTATCCGGAAGGACCGTTTTTCGCCAGCGATCAGTTTTTTGATCAAAAAACTATCGATCAGTTCAATTCTTTTAGTGATGTCTGTAGCTTCTAAAAGCTGCATATACAGCGTTTTTACAGAGTTACCCAGGATATCGGACAAATCCGATACCTGGTCATTGAATATCCCTATTTCGTCATTTAGGAAATAAGCTGCCGAATGCGTAAAAAATTTGACCCCGAGCATCATATGTTTACCTTTTGACCGAATGGTTAGTGGTTTAGTGACCTGTCCCCATAATTCTATCTTCGGTGTCCGGATGTATTTGTCACCTATAGCTGATTCCCATGTTCCATCACCCAGATTAAAGATCATTTCCATATCGCCGCTCGGGAACACGGTATCCCCAAATCCGGTTTCGGTATCTGACTGGAAAACATAATAATGCTTAACGTAAGGCTTTAAAATATCCGGTGGCATAAAATACCTGAGTTCCATGAGCGATTACTGGTTTTTATTTGTTATTGTCACTGCTGAACGAGTCTCTGAACATTTTCCATCCATCCGGCGTTTTCTTCCATAGCACTAAAAACTTGCCATTGTCAAACATTTTATGGTGTGCGTCAAATGACTGCCATAAACCGATCTCCGTAACATATTCTTTGCCATCGCCAAATACATCAAGGGTGATAAATTTACCATTTCTCAGGCCAAATTTATAATAGGCCGTTTTAAAAAATTGCAGCGGGGCGTCAGCGTTGCGCAATGCCGGCGCGTTTGGCGGCATTATCCAGCAATCCTTGGCATACCGGTTTATAAATATAGACGAATCGTTACGGGCGAAAGCCTCAAAGTATATGCGGTTGCTTTCTGCTATCGCTTTTTTTGCTTCTTCCAAACTGGTGTTACTTCTGCGCTCCTGTGCAAGACAATTACGGCTAGTGAACAAAGTTGTCACCAATGCGGCAATACTAAGAATGTTTTTGATGTTCATAATAAAAATGCTTTTTAAAAAATGTTTGAACAAAAATAGCGCTCGCCTGCTGCCTTGAATTGTATAAATCGGAACTGTTGTATTGTTTAATTCAGCTATTATAAATAAAGCGATACTAATTAAATTTAAAAACGGCCGTGAGTGCCACAAGTAATCCTATAGTTGCTGGTTAAGATAGTAGGCAGTTACTTTAACAGCTAATCCGTCTTCGTTCAATTGAACAGCATCCAGCACGCGGTTGCCGTTTTCACGGTGATAAAGCACCGCGTACCCATTTGGTGCCCACAAAATTTCCTCAACTGTAAAATAAATATCCGGTGCTAAAGCAAGGCCTTTGCTAAAGTGCAGTCTTAGTTCTTCTTTGCCTTTCAGTTTGCCGTCGGCTTTACCCCAGCGGGCAATCACCGTTTGCGCCGTAAATTCAACTTCATCAGCATAGTGATGCATGATCCGCTCCAGATCGTGTGTATTCCAGGCTTCAATCCAATCCGTAATTATAGCCTCTTTACTCAGGTGTTTCATTGATGTTTTTATGGTTATTTCTATGAAATACAATATAAGGAAAATTATAAAACAGGTACCAATCTGCTAATGGCACCTTCACATGAAAATATTTTTCAGAAAGCTGTAATACACTTTTTATCACATCACCTTGCAATTTTTTAAATATTAAAAAACAGATTGTAATTATAATACAATCGGGTGCGGGTATTACTTTTCTTTTTTATGTAACCTCAAAACTCAGCAAATCAGTCTCTGAACGTTTACGGAACTCGTGAATGGCAAAATCAATAAATTTTTTTTGTATGGCAGTCCGATTGCCACGTGTAACACCATGCCAGGTCCTTTGTGCAAAAGGATCTCCAAAGGGAATTATCATAATAGTACTAGTGAGCATAGGTTGAACAAGCCATCTCGCCATTACCGCTATGCCCATATCACATTTTATCATTTCAACAATTACTTCGGTTAACGCCATTTTAATAATATTAGCTGGTTTAATTCGCTTAGGTTTAAGCACCATATTGATCAGATCAAGATCCTTGTCGTCTGCGTCATAAGTAAGCAGGATCTGATTTTCCAGATCCTGAGGACTTACAACACTCCTGCCAGCTAATGAATTGTTCTTATTTAGAACCACTACCAGTTCGTCATTAAAAAGAACCTCTGGCACTAACGTTTTTTCGAATTCATATTTTTGGCACGCTTTTGTGTTCACAATGGCTATATCAATTTTCTCGTCTGTTAAATACTGCAAAGGTCTTCTGGTGGCCTCGGCAACAATTTGGATTTCTATTTTGGGATAGATCTTGCTGAATTTATTTAACAGTTGAGGCAGCCAATAATAAGCAGTATAACATTGTGTACTGATCCTGATCTTGCCCGAGTCACCGGACTTCAGTTCCTGTATATTAGCTTGCAGTTTTTCCAATTCCCTGATGATCACATCTGAGCTTCTCAGCATCTCCTTTCCCGCGTCAGTTAACCACAATTTTTTATTTCGCCTATCAAATAATTGTGTCCCGATATTCTTTTCCAGTTCACGCAGATGATGGCTCAAAGCAGATTGAGAAAGTCTTAATGCCTGGGATGCTTTAGTCATCGAACCTTCTTTTTCTATGGCCCTTAATACTTGCAAATGTTGAAGGTCAATATTAAACATGAATTTATTAGATTGATTTTGTAAAAATAATTCATTTTTTTCATATATAAAGTAAATCTATTTTTGAATAGCAAAAAAGAAAATTGATACAGCACCTACAGGAATGATTTTGAATAACGTAAATATGAATGCCATAAAGACGGCTCCAAACGGAGTTGTTAATCACCTGACCATTTTTAGCTTCTCACAATGCGGCAAAATAGTTTCGGCTGTTTATTTGGGAGGATTGATTTCCAAAGGTTATTTAATCGGTACTATAGCGGGTAACAAACTTTCATTCAGTTTTTGCCAGATAGATATTCATGACAGCCACAATAATGGCCGGTCGGAATGTGATATTTCTTTCAGTACCGAAGGAAAACTACGGTTAACCGAACATTTCAGATGGGACTCAGATGATCAGGAACCAGGCGTAAACATTTTGCAGGAATTATAATCAGAAAACTATGTATATCAGCAATGAAACATCTTTACAAACCGAAGACCGGTTAAAGAAAGTCATCCGGTCCGCAGATTTTAAGCTCTTTGAAGGAGAATATTGTTTTAAGGAGATGCCACTTGAAGAATTTCAGCTGGAAAATGGAGCACTAGCCATGGTAAGGGACAGTCAGATTTGGAGCTTTCTGATCCCCGCTACAAGTATGAAAACTGAAAATTTCCGAATATTTAGTTTCCATTTTATTGAGGGCCTTGATAACAGTGGCTTTGTGGGCTGGTTGGCCAGTAAAATAAAAAGCGAGCTTGGAACGGGGGTTTTTGTGGTTTGTGGACAAAATTCCGAAAACGGGGGAATTTTTGATTATTGGGGAGTGCCCTTAGCAATTGCCAAAGAGGTCATCGACTTAGTCGTAGGTCTGAGCTCAAATGACTTATGAATGCAAAATCATCGCCGGTTAAATCGCTGGCATGAAGTATTGTATTATTGACCTTATTCTTTAATTCAAATGGCTTTATTTCTTTTAATATAAATATTGCTCCGTTCCGTGTAAACTGGGTGTACCATTTCCACCGACTTTTGTAATGACAAACATCAACTATTTACTCAATCAATCAATAAACTAATTTTTCCTATTTTGCCTTTAAAATTAAAAAGACTTCCTGCTATGAATTTTTACAAAATCGTCTTATCATTATCATTATCATTATCGTTATGTGTTAGTGTGTACGCCGTACATGCGCAAAATACAGACACCACTTCTCATAAATACGACCAGCATAAGGTATTTACGACTTTGTTTTATCCGAATGCAAATGAATTCCGTGGGGCCTCAGGCGCTCCAGGTGCAAAATATTGGCAAAACCGTGCCGATTATAAAATGAACGTCACCCTGGATACTGCAAAGCATAGGGTTAGCGGCTCAACGCTGATCACCTATACCAATAATAGTCCCGATGCGCTGGCATTTTTGTGGCTGCAGGTTGACCAGAACATTTACAAAGAAGATTCGCGTGGTGTAGCTACCAGCCCGGTAGAGGGTGGCCGTAACGCAGTAAAGGAGTTCACCAATGGTGACGAGATCAAAGGCATTTATGTTATCAAAAATGGCAAAGCCGAAAAGGTGGATTATGTCGTGAGCGATACCCGCCTGCAAATAAAGCTGAACGACACCTTACGGGCAGGCGGCAGCAAGATCCAGATAAAAATTGATTACGCATTTGATGTGCCCCAATACGGTACAGACAGGATGGGCCGTAAACTTTATAAAAACGGCTGGGTATATGAGATTGCGCAATGGTACCCCCGCATGGAAGTATACGATGACGTTACCGGCTGGAACGTGATGCCTTATATTGGCGCCGGTGAATTTTACCTTGAATATGGCAATTTTGATTATACCATTACTGCCCCGGCAAATTTGATAATTGTAGGTTCGGGCGAATTGTTAAACCCTGCCGAAGTACTGGCACCGAAAATAATCAACCGCTTGGCAGTTGCAAAAAACAGTGATAAAACTGTTATGGTGAAGGATTCCATTGACTTAACGACCCCTGATTCTTATCCGCAAAAAGCAAGCCTTACCTGGCATTTTTTCTGTAAAAACTCACGTGATGTTTCGTGGGCTGCTTCGAAAGCATTTTTATGGGATGCTGCGCGAATAAATCTGTCGGGTGGTAAAAAAGCATTGGCACAATCCGTTTATCCTATTGAAAGTAAAGGACAAAATGCCTGGAGCCGTTCAACAGAATATGTAAAGGGCGCTATCGAATTATATTCAGATGAATGGTACGGGTACACTTACCCTGTGGCTACCAATGTGGCTGGCATAGTAAGAGGATCAGAGTATCCGGGTATCGTTTTCTCCGGTGCGGATAACCGGTCAGGAGCTTTATGGGAGGTTACCAATCACGAGTTTGGGCACAGCTGGTTCCCGATGATCGTCGGCTCAAACGAACGTAAATATGCCTGGATGGATGAAGGCTTTAATACCTTTATTAATAAAGTGGACACCAAGGTTTTTAATCATGGCGAATATTATCAAGCATCCAACGCGCAGAAAGGGGCCGCGAATATGTTTAGCTATGATACTGAGGCAATTATGAATATTCCTGATGTGATACAGCCTGATTACCTGGGTCTTTCGGCTTATGAAAAACCCGCGCTTGCATTAACCATATTACGGGAGCAAGTATTAGGCGAAAAAAGATTCGATTACGCATTCCGCACTTATATTAAGCGCTGGGCATTTAAACATCCTACACCCTGGGATTTCTTTCACACGATGGATAACGCTGCCGGTGAGGACCTGGGCTGGTTCTGGAATGAGTGGTTCTTTACCAACTGGAAACTGGATCAATCGGTAAAAGAAATAAACTATGTTGACAATGATCCTGCTAAAGGCGCGCTGATAACGCTTGAAAATTTAGAAGGTATGGCTTTGCCGGTAACTATAGCCATTAAGGAGGAAAACGGTCATACAGGCAGGGTTAATTTACCTGCCGAAATATGGGAGCGCGGCGATACCTGGACCTTTTCCTATAAGTCTACTTCAAAAATATCCGTTGCAACTATTGATCCTGACCACGTTTTGCCTGATTTTAATCCCGAAAATAATTCATTCAGCGGTGTAAGCGTGGCCGCGGACGTTACAGCAGCCTCGGTTATAAAAAATTACCTCGATGTAATTGGCGGCGAAAACCGGTTAAAAAGCGTAAAGGATCTAACTGTTAACGCTGAAGCTTTGTACCAGGGTTTAGCGGTTGTAAGCGTAAACAAATACAAAACACCTGATAAGTTTTACCAGGATGTGTCAGTTCCAGCCTACAATAATTTAGAGGTTATCCACATCATTATTGATGGAGAAAGTGTAAATGTTAAGCAAATGAACAAGGCTTTACCACTTACCGCGGATCTTAAGGGATCTGTTAAAGCAAGGTATCATCTTTTCCCCGAACTTGATTTTAATAAACCCGGTTATACCATTCAGCTGGCACCAACGCTTAAAGTAGTAAATGATCAGCTGGCTTACCTGGTTACCGTAACCTTACCCGATGGTACCAAAGTAGAATGTTTTTACGATCAGAAAACAGGTTTAAAGATCAAACAATTTACTGATGTCCCCGGCGGTACCGTTATAGAATGGAGTGATTATCGTGATATACAGGGCGGGATAAAAATACCGTTTTCTGAAAAAACGACAGTTGTCGGCCAGCCGGTAGAATTTAAAGTAAAAAACACGACTGTAAACAGTGACTTACCTGATGATACCTTTAAATGATCCCTTAAATGATCCCTGGCCGAGGTACTGATCGCAGTCACCCGGATCGAGTATGCATATTCCCAGTTGCCGCCATCCATTAAAAGTACGATGACTGCAATGTGGTTTCTTGCTTATTCTACAGGGATATTTTTTAGCGCGATAATCAATATTAATATGCGCATAAGGTTTATTCTCTTATTTTACAGGCGATCGTTATTTTTACCTGTTTACAGGTATCAAGCTATTCTTTTTGTTATTTTTTAATAGTAAGCTCATTTATAAAAGAAAAAGTCTACCTGGCTGATAGCCAGTTTGAAAGACAAGAGCGATTGCTGACACAAAGACTTAAAAAGAAGTTATGTTCCGTGAATTTTTATTAAAATTATTTAGCATTTTAACATTATGCAGTCTCGTTACGGCTTCTTTTAGTCAGGAAAACCGGCAAAAAGAATTCAAAGATTGTCAGGTTAAAGGCAGTGTGTCGATCTATGATTATAATCATCAAAGATGGTTTTTTACCGACTCCGCTGACGCCCAAAGAAGAACATTACCGGCATCCACCTTTAAGATGATTAATACCTGTATTGCTTTGGAAACAAATGTGATAAAAAACGAAAATGAGGTAATCAAATGGGATGGCAAAACCAAGACATTTTTTGGAACACCGATCCCTGCCTGGAACAAAGACAGTGACTTAAAAATGGCCTTCCAAAATTCTACGATCTGGTTCTACGTAAAATTGGCTGAGCGGATCGGTCGTACCAGATACAGAAAGTGGCTCCGGAGATGCCATTACGGCAACGATAACCTCAGCGAAAAAGGCACTGATTTTTGGAATTACGGACATTTCGGTATTTCTCCAAAAGAACAGCTGTTATTTTTAAAAGCTTTTTATGAGGAAAAGCTGCCATTTTCAAGAAGAACCTATGAAATAGCCAAAAGGATAATGATAACAGAACAAAATTCAAATTGGACACTACGGTCAAAAACTGGTTGGACGAAATCGGATGGAAAGGATATCGGTTGGTATATCGGTTACTACACTACGCCGGAAAATACTTATTTTTTCGCAACCCGGCTATGGAAAGATACAGCGGCTGTTAATCCCAATTTTTCCCTATACCGGAAAACAATCACCTCCCTTGTATTGGATTCTTTAAAAAAACTAAAATAAGCCAAACAAAATATAACGAACGCAATAATCACCCCGTAGAAATCCATTTGGTATACTGATTTCCATTTTATCACCTGCACATTTGCCTACGTCCGGGTGTCGTTCAAAAACTGTAATTTCGACGAAACAAATGCTGATAACAATATGGTAAAAATTTACAGGCCCGGTGCAATCGGGGCATTGCTGGATGAATACGAACGTGCAATTGCCGAACTAAAATTAGTTATTACCGATATCACAGATGATGATTTAGTTAAAATAGTTGACCCGGATACGGCTTCGGAACATTGCAGGTCAATTCAAACCGTTTTAACGCATGTGGTTAGTTCAGGTTATGTCTACGCCACCTGTATCTTCAATCTCAAAGGTCACAATTTAGCGCGTCCCGAAGAAATACTACGCTTCACTGTAAAAGCATACCGGGATGATCTGGATTCCGTTTTCACTTTCACTGAAAGTGTCTTTAACGAAATTAAAGACAACGAACTCGAACAAATGGACGCCGCCCTGAAAATAAATTCCCGCTGGGGGCAGTTGTACGACATTGAACAAATGACCGAACATGCCATCGTACATATCCTGAGGCACCGTCGCCAGATCGAAAAATTTAAACTCCTTTTGGGGTAATGAATGCAACTTTCGGGGCCGACCTTTTTGGTCAGTCCCGGGTATGGTGACTATATGTCATATTGTATAAAAATGCATTTACTGGAATAATTCTAAAACGCTTCACCTTAAAAAGGCTTTTTTTTTCGAAAATCCAGCGGTGATAATTTATTTTTTGATTTAAAAATATAGCTAAAATGGTCGGGGCTATTAAAGCCCGATAGAAAGCTTACCGCGGTTATGCTTTCCTGGGTTTCATTAAGCAACTGCTCAGCATGTTGAAGCCTGAATAGCAATAAATACTGATAAGGACTAATTGCAGTGATTTGCTTAAAAACCCGGTTAAAGTGAAATGCGCTCATGCATGATTTGGCAGCGATATCATCAAGCGAGATATGTTCGGCAAAATTTTCCTGTAGAAAGTGCTTCGTCTGTTCTACAATCTGCAGATAAAATCGTTTTTGCCGGTCGCTCATTGGCATTACACTATATTTTGAATTGACAGAAAACAGGTTATTTATTAAATCCATAGCTAATCCCTCTATCAATAAAGGTCCAGGATTGCTATAAGATAAATGACTAAAAAGCCGACAATGTAAATATTCACTTACGGATGTTGAATTGATGAGTATGGAGTGTCCCTGATACGGCGGAGCAGTTATTAAGTGTCCTCCGGCACAGACACGCTATCTTGTTAAGTGCCCGTCCTTCAAAAAATCCAGGTCATTTTAAAGATAAAAATAACCGGGCTGGAAATACGGAATTTGTAGATTGGCAACTTGTTCAAGGGACGCTTAAAAAAGGATTTGAGTTGTATTCTATCCTCAGAAATCCGTTTGCAAAAGCTGCTTATATCATGTTCCTGATTAGTGAAGTTCACCCGTTTTTAGACGGTAACGGAAGAATAGCCAGAGTGATGATGAATGCCGAACTTACATCTGTCAATAAAAGTACAATTATAAACGAGCCTGTTATTACACGTTTAAATACCTGGGAATCTACAGAAACATTAAAGAGAGTGATTCAGAAAATAAAAAATGCGTGATAATAAATATTATTAGCTAAAATAATGGACTCTACTGTAAACCCCATGCTTCATTATACATCTTTTCAATTCCTTTTTAGCTCCTGCTATAATTGTTGTTCTGAACAAATGATATCTAATTAAAGGCTATGCTGAGATTAAACCTCAATTACTCCGCAAATTTGCGGAGTATAGTTTGTTGTGCGGGGAATAATGCTTACTTTTACCGCATAATTGCGGAGAATATGTATATACATCAGTTAAAAGGCTGGCCAAACTTTACCTGGAATACCGAAGCGTTGTTAACCCGGCTGGGCGAAGTACGCCACCGACAGGGCCGTATACTGGGTTTAATGAGTTCAGCACGTTTTAAGTTGCAGGAAACTGCGGTACTGGATACGCTGACTCTGGACGTGACCAAATCAAGCGAGATAGAAGGTGAAAGGCTAAATACCGAGCAGGTACGGTCTTCGATTGCCCGCAGGCTGGGAATAGAGCTTGCGGGAGCAGTACCCGCAGACCGTATCGTAGAGGGCGTGGTGGAAATGATGCTGGATGCTACTCAAAAGTATACCGATGAATTAACAGCAGATCGCCTATTCAATTGGCACGCCGCGCTATTTCCTGGATATTCCGGATCCATTGATCACCACGTTTCGAAATAGCAGGCAGATAATTCCGTAACACTTTGACCATGTTAATTTATTGATTGTTAATTGGTAGTTTTTTAATTGCCAACACAACCTGATGGTCTAAAGCGCACGGAATAGCCTGGTCAAGCCTCCCGGATTATCCACCTCAGGGTGACACCCCTATTAATCTTGTAACAGAACCTTAATTCACCTTAACCCTCACCGCACCACTATAAGCTGTCAAAGCAGGCTGATACATACATAGTAATCTTGCAGGGCCGCTTGTAAATTCACCGTCATGAGCAACTACCAGTTCGTAGCTAATTTCTGAAATACCTCTTGGAATTGCTTCTGCAAAAATATCCAGCCCTGCATCCCTGATGGATTGGTAATAGCTAAACCCATTGTCGTTGTACCTGTAACCGCCATTGTTTTCTTTAGGTTCAAAGGCCGCCGCTCTTGGATCATTGATATGAACAAACTTTAATGCTAAAGCTGTTTCAACGGTTAGTTTAACTTTAACACGGTCGCCCGTTTTTAATTGGGTATTGGCATTTAATGGCAACCAGCCTTTGACATTATCGTAGCTAAAAAACTGTTTGCTTACTTTAATGGCTTTATTTAGGGTATCTAACTTTGAAGGTTCTGCAAAATAATACCAGGTAAGGTCGCCTTTTATGTTGGTCCCTTGCTGTTGTATGGTAACTGATTGGGGCTGCTCTTTTAGGATTGTGGATGCAGCGGGAACACCATCTAACAAACCATCAGAAACAGATAAACTATGTCCATTTATTTGTGTGGAGAAAGCTTTGGTATCGCCAATAGCACTGCCTTTCTCTTTTTGAAGTAAATTAATGGCGGCAGCTGTTCCTTTGGTGGTTTGCCAATGCTCACCCTGCTTTGCATTAAGTAACCATTTTACTATCCCGGCCGGTACTTCTTTATATTTCCCGCTCAGGTCAAAAGCTTCTGCCAGCAGTGCCATTGTTTCTTCTTCAGAGCTGTTGAGGGTTTCTGAATTTGATATATCTTTCCATCGCAATCCATTTCCATCATCCTGTATAGCCATTTGCCTTATATTTTCTAATTGTTGCTGGGCCTTAGTATTCAGTACATCGCTGCTATTGGTAAACCTCAATGTGGTAATGATCAGCAGCGTTTGCTGCTCCAAATTGTTGTTACTTGCTTTTTTCCATTCATCTATCAATATTGAAGTTGTTTTTTGCGACAATTGGGGCGACAGCGGACCATCATTAACCCAGTACGATAGTGCATACAGCTGAAAAAGATTGTTGTATGCATTATCAGAAGGCGTTAGTAATAAATCGTCTTCATACTTTAATAAGTTGTTGATAAACTCCTTTTGCTGATGAGCATGATTAGGCCCGGCAGACCACCCCATTTGTTTTAGCTGGCCAAAACCGGCAAGTACATAGGCAGAGATGTATGCATTGCTTTTGCCGCCATCAAACCAGCTTAATCCGCCGTCGGCCTGTTGTAGTTTATATAACCTATCCAGGTGCTTGTTGATGGCGGGCTTGGTTACAGAGGTATCCAGCAAATGAAATAATTGTTCCTGCTGATGTGCGGCATTATTGCTGATACCCAGCCACGGCATTGTTTCATCAGCCAGTTCATCCGGCAGCTGGTCATCTTTTGGCTTATATTGCCCAACCGCGGTTGCAGCTTTTTTGAATGTTTTTTGAGCAGATGTATCCTTTTGCATTAATCTTAGTGCTGTTACCCGGGCCCGCAGCTTATTAAATGTTTGCTCGGCACAATCAAACGAATAATCTGCCAGCCATGGCAAGGCGTAAATTAATGCTGACTGTGGTTTTTGAGCAATAGATACACCTACACCATACAACGAAGCATCGGCAGGCAGCTTAACAGGCGATACGGTAAGTGTTGGTTGATTAGTAAAATTAAGCGGCTGACTTTGCCTTGTAAACACTTTGGTTGACAATACCGGGATAATATGCTCCTCGGCATCTGCCATATTTCCGCTTGATGCGACAATAACAATTTTTAATGGATTGGATTGCCCGGCCGGCACTTTTAATAAAAATGAGACTGCTCCTGAACTCTTTTTATCCAATTTAAAAACCTGACTGTTATTTTCTATCAATGTATTGGTGATATCTTCGCCGGTTACGGCATCCTCTATTTTACAGGTTGCCTTACCTTGTATAGCCAAAGTATCCAGATTGGTTACACGGCTTTGCAGGGTTATTTGGTCTCCCTGATACAACAAACGCGGCATATTGGGCTGGATCATTAAATTAAGCTGGGTTTGCAGCGTTTTTTCCAGATAAGTGAATTGTGCTTTTTGAGTGTGGGCAAGTATCTTCCAGCTCCATTCGGTGGCTGTTTCGGGCATGGCAAAACTGAAGGTATAAAAACCATCAGCATCGGCCCGCAGTTGCGGAAAGAAAAAGGCCGTTTCGTTAAAATTCTTACGAATCTTAACTACAGCTTCAGCAACGGCAGGCAAAACTATCGGGCCTTTAGTGCTGATGACAAGTACCCCTTGCGCTGCCTGTGCCCCGTAAAGAGCGCTTGCATCGGCACCTTTTAAAACCATAATTTGGGTTATGGCACTGAGGTTAATGCTATTTAAATCCCCTGAATAAACCTGGCCATCAATAACCATCATAGGCTGGCTGTATTCTTTGAGGCTGCTTACTCCTCTTATCGATACATTGCTTATTGCCCCGGTTATGTCTATCCTCTTTTGGCTTTGATAGCCCACCACCACAACTTCCTGTAGTCCGCTTGCATCAGCAACAGATAAGCCTGCCACACGCCCTTCCAATAAATTAAATTTGGCGCCGGGGCTTGTAGAAATTTCGCGCATGGTGAAGCTTGATTCACCCTCTTCATAACTTCCGGCTCTTTCTGTTCCGGTAAGTGTATAATTCCAATCATTATTATTAAAGTAATATGGCCGCACGTTGGTGTTAGGCAAACCCCAACGATGATTCTCCAATTTATCTAACGCGGCATCGTATAGCGTAGTCATTATTTCAGCCGCTATATTATCGTTCTTTGTTTTAACAGATAGCGTGAACGTTTCTTTGGTACCGGGCGCCATTACCTTTCTGTATTTTTCTACAATAATTTCGGGCTGTTGGATATTATCGGCAATAACATAAATCCTTTTTTCGTGCTTTTCTATTTCATTATTGTTTACCACAAGCCTGTTAAATAACACTTGTTCTGTTGCATCAGCCGGAATCCGGTACTGCCAAAGGCTTATTCCTGCTTTTTCTGTAAGTGTTTGATAGATGTTTCTGATTACCTTTTTCTTATCCCTGCCAACATACAACACCTGATATATGGTGTAGCTGTTTTTTTTAGATGAATTATACCAACTGATCAGATCGCCGGGCTTTGCCGTATTAACCGACATATAATTTATGTCACGATCAGATACAGTGTTCGCTTTGCTGTCAAAAACATCAAAACTATAAACAGACTGGCCAATGATCTTCCCATCTTCTTTAACCTCTGCTGCGAGCTGATAGTACCCTTCTTTTATCAATGCCTTTGCCAATGCTAAACTCTTATAAGCCGCGGTGTTGATGATAGTATCCAGCACAAGCGTTTTCTCTTCCTTTATCGCTACATTTTCGGCCTTGTTAGGAAACCACGTATTCCAATCAGCTTTGCTGTAATACCACTGATCTACACTTTTAAAAGTACGTTGGGTAAGAGCCGGATTAGTTACCTTATACAATTTGATATTTACTTTTTTGCCAACCGTGCCTTCGAAATCTGCAGTGGTGCCAACATTTAAAACAGGAAGTACCTGCTTATCGTATGTGTTATTCAACGGGATATTGATCTTAACAGGCCGGGAACTGACGTAAATGTTTTCGTTAATTTCGGTGCTTTCGCCAGTGGCATCAACCGCAATTGCATTTATGCTGTAATTATAATTCCATACCTCAGTATCGTTCAATTTGGCTTTTGCCACAACCGAGTCGCTGATAGATACGGAAAGCTCACCTTTATCATCGGTATAACCGCTTTGATGAATGAGTTGTTCATTAGAATAATAGCCTTGATGGTTTTTAAGTCCTGTTTTTGCTGATGGCATATATCCGCCACGCTTAATGGTATAATTTACCGGAATATTACCCAGGTCGCTCCCGTTTAATGACCGCAGTTTAAGCTTAATAACGAAAGACTCGCCAGGCTTCAACATTTTTTTAGGCTTTTCCATGGTCAGCGCAATGGTAGGTCTTTTATACTCTTCAACCTTAAAGTTTCCGCTGTTCTCATAGTTAGTTCTCGGGCTGCCGACTATACTCCAGTCACCTGTTGCGGCGGTTTTAGGTATAACAAATGAGCCTGCAAAACTGCCAAAATCATTTATTTTTAAGTGGATGGTGTCTATTGTTTTACCAAACGGATCATTGAGTGTAATTTGATCGTTGGCATCTTTAAGCCATTTTTTTAAACTATCGCGGCCAATATTTTGCTCATTAAACAATATCCTATCACCGGTATTAGGGTCATCAGTCAAAAAAATAATCTTAAAATGTACCGTTTGACCTGGCCGGTAAATGCTGCGATCGGTAAAAATTTCGGTCCGCAACCTATTATCATAAAAATCAATTAGATTATCATCTTCTTCTTTGTTGTAAACATTATCTGCGAAGTTATTGGTCCGGATAAAAAACTTATAGCCTGTTGTATCGCCTTTGTAAGTAATATTTATACTGTCGGCAACATTTGCTTTAATATCTATAAAGCCTTTAGTGTTGACTGTTGCTGTAAATCCGGTTACCGGCTTTTCTTCCTTAAACGCTTTAATCTGTGCGCCGGTTAAAGGGAAGCCTGTTTTTCTGTTTAATACAAACACTCTTTCATCTCTATTGATGGCCGTTATATTAGTAACCTCAAAGGCAATATTATAAAGGTCATCGCCATCAGCCTTAATTGGTAAATTGCTGAACAATAAACGATAATGCCCAAGCGGCAACTGTCCTAGTTTTAGGTAAACAGCATGCCGGTTATTATCTGCGGGCAATGGAAGTGCAAAATTGCCCTCTTCCGCCAGTGGTCTGTTTAATAGTTCTGCTATTGCCTTAACTTTCCCTTTTTTCTGTGGCTCTGCTGAACCGATGCGGATTATCCTATAAAATAAACTATCGGTGTTTTTGTAGATCACTTTAACGGGTATAGGCCTGTCGGGAAGATGTTTATTATCCATTTCGATGCGAATACCTTCCGCTCTGATTTGCCGGGCCATTAAATCAAGCACCCTATTAAACAGTGGATATTTGTTTATCAAATCCTGATTTTGCACATATAGTTTTAGAGCCTTTACAGGAAAGAACTGGTATTGCGGATTAAAAGCCGAAGGCGATTGATAATAAGGATTAAAGTTGGCGTACTTATTGCCTTCCTCGTTCCAGATAAGGCAAAGCTGGTAAACTGTATGGGCTTTAGTGGCGGGATATGGTGAGTTTATGTTTGCCTGTAAATAGTTGATGTAGGAAACCATGGCAACTGAATCAGAAGAAACATATAAAAATATATTTTTTCTGATAAGAGATTCGATAAATGACGAAACAGCCAGATCTTTCTTGTTAAAAGAGAGCCACTGCCGGTAAGCGACAAGCGCGTCGGCAGTATCAGCCTTAATAGTGGCGATGCTATCCAATTTACTGCGAAAATCTGTAGGCGATAGCTGTAGCAGTTTGTTTAATAGAGGTGTTTTCCGAACGTCAAAGTAATAGTAATAATGGTTGGTTGCCAATAAGTTTACACGTTCAGAAAGAACAATATCCTCAAATTTAGGATTGAATAAGAATACACTGGGATTGGAAGACAGCCACAATAACTGATTGCCATCAAACTCGGGATCACGATAGTTAAGTGCCGCATTTAAATCAATGGTCGCTAAACGCTCCCGTTGCGCAGGGTCAAGGGCTGCGTAATCTGGCTTTAAATTCTTAGTTCTATAAGCGGTGTAATTTGGTCGCTGAAAACGGTAATCGAACTCACCTACACGCCGGGCACGCATAATGAGTAAAATTGCTTTGAGTTTTGGTGAAATATCGCCACGTAAAAGAGTATCAATAAAGGCGCTGTTGCGAAAATAAGAGGTATCTTCTGTACGCAAGTCGCGGATCAGCATTAAGTCGTATAAGCTGCGGGCAAGCAGGATATCATTATGCAATTGTATGGCCTGTTGTTTTATAAGCCCCAAGCCTTGTTGTGTTTGCGATAGCTGCCTTTTTTCCTCGATGGCCTTTTCAAGACTTACTATGCTTTTGGTATCTAAAGTATCGGTAACTAACTGGCAAAAGCTGTTTGTAAACGAAAATACAAGCGCGAGTGCCAGCAGATACTTGAAAAAATTAAGCGACAAAACTTTCATGGATAAAATGTTTAGATGACGAAATTTAATGAATTTAATTAAAGATGCGTCAGCTGCCATTTTTCCATAAAGCAATATCAAATTTATTTTAGTAGATGTTTAAGGTAGGTTTTTATTAGACGAGGGGCTTTTTAAATTTCTCTGAGACTTTATTATAGAGATTGGTTGAGATAAAACAATACCCGGGTTGCCATACTAAGCTCAATCAAAAAGACTAAATGTACGAAGATGTTTTGTTGAATTTACTGTAGCTTAAAAACCCAGAGAATCCAACTCTGGTTCCAGCGTAAATAGCCCGCGAAAAGGAGCAGTACCAGGCAAATGAAGGTTATGGCAAATGTTTTCCATACCTCGTGGCTCAGCAGCGTGTACGATGCACCAGTCATAATTAAGCAAAGCAGCAATGCGCCGCTGGTTGCCGTGGCGGGAAACAAAAGCAGCAGCGCGCCAATCAATTCCAGGCAGCCTATAAAATGCAGTAACCATAGTCCATAGCCCCATTCGCGGAAATGTTGCGCGGTAACTTCATTGCCGGTTAGCTTTTTATATCCTGCATAAATAAAAAAAAGTGCCAATAGTATGGTGAGTATCCAGGTAAGTGTTGTTTTTAGCATAATCATATGAATTTTGTTTTACGTTTAATTTAACGCAGGTAAAATTCATGTTTGGCGTACCCAAATCCATTATCATATGATAAGAAATTTATTTGGTTTTATGCGACCTTATACGACTTAAAGAAATGGGTGTAATACCCAGATAAGAGGCGATGTGATAAGCCGGTACCAATTGCTCCAATTCGGGATATTGTTTTTGAAGCAGTTGGTAACGTTCGGCAGCGGTAAGGGTAAGCAACTGTAATTCCTTTTCAAATTTCTTCATCAGCAGGTTGTGGGCCACGGTGTACGACACCTTTAACCAAAAGGCATCGGACTGAATCAAATTTTGATATTTTTTTTGGTCGATCACCACCACCACACTATCGGCCAGGGCCTCAATGGTTACAAGGGATGGCTTTTGCAGATGCAGATCGTAATAAGAGCCGGTAAAATCACCCTTAAAAGAAAAAGCTTTGTTATACTCCCTGCCATTGTTATCGGTATAATACTCGCGGAACGCGCCTTCAATAACATAACCCGAATGAAGTGCCATAGCGCCCGATTTAAGAAAAAACGATTTCTTTTTGTAGTGTTTAACCGAACATAGTTTATCTAAAGCTGACAGGTCTTTATCCGCTATTCCGGTGATTTTTTGAAGCGTAATTTTTAATTCATCCAGTATTTCCATATAAAACTACGGCGATTTAGCAATCAATCTCTTTTGCAGGCAAGTTAATACATTACGTAAGCAATTCCCCCGCTCAGATTGATTTCTCCGACCTGCATCCTGTTACTCAGTTTTTCTTTTGGGTTGATGGGTTACGTTTCCCTAAACCAAAAATAAACCTTAAAAATGGATTGTTTTTTATAACAAAGTGATAGCATAGCATCACCACCGAAAAACTGGATAAACCAATCAACACATATTTTAAACCTATGGGCAAGTGCCACTGCACAATAAAATAACCAATTAAAATAATAACCGGCTGATGGAATATGTAAAACGGCAGCACAGCTTCATTACAGTAGTTGAGTTTACTATTGGTGAAGTTTAATTTATACTCGCTAAACCCCAAAATGGCAAATAGCCAGCTGTAACATACCGCTGCCCGTAGCAAAATTTTCATCAGATAGTATGCTGAGCCAAACTCAAATTTAATGTGATTTAGAAAAAGATACATATTGATAGCCGTAAGTATAGCCGCTGCAGCTAAAAACCCATGCCTGTATTTAAGCCAAAGGCATTTAGTGTGTGATATGGAAAACGCATAAAATCCTGAGATAAATAATATAAGATGTTCCACCATGCTCCAGCCGCCCCACATACGGCCACCAATAAGGCCATCCACCGGCATCAGGCATCCGGGCAATGCCAGTAAAACAACAAATGCTGCCAGGTAGAGTAACGAGGGGTTTGCGTTGATGCTCCCGGATGATTGCTTCTTAATCAGCATAAATAATGGAAGAGCTATCAGCGAAAAAACAAAAAGCAGTAAAAGGTACCAAAGGTGTAAACCCATCCAGGCAAAGTTTCCACCCAAACCATACCAGCCCGAAAAATAATGAGGCAGAAAATCAATAAACGAACCCTGGAATTGTAGGTGTGTTAAACGTTCCAGGTAAACCTGGTGTGGAGATAGTACTAAAATGCCAAACACCAAAGGGATAAGAATTCTTTTAACGCGGTCGGCCGTAAATTTAGACGCGCTTTTACGCTGCAGGGCATACCAGGTGCTGGCGCCCGAAATAAAAAAGAACATGGGCATTATCCACTCTGCCAGGAAAAAAGTGAAAGTATTGGCGGTGCCCGATAAAACTGAATTTTTTACGTGCCAGTCGTCATAATCAAAAAAGCGGGCGCAATGGAATAAAAATACCACCCCGATGGTGATGACCCTAATCCAGTCTAAATAATATTGTCTTTGAGGTTGCTGTATCATTTTGATTTTTTCTTTCAAAAGAAATACAAACCGGCCGGCGGGTAAAAAATAGTTGACCAATGGCAGTTATTGTTTGACGAATGGTTTTAAAGCAGTTAGCAGCAGGGAGTTGGCAGTTGGCGGAAAAGAGTGAATTGACATTACTCACTGGTCGAAGTTTATAAACTTCGACCTGAAATGTTTTAAGCTTCCAGCTTAACCAGCTTGTTAAACCTCCCAATTAATAGTAGCATTGGTAATCGCAATAAAATTAACGCCGACTGCTTCAAATACAACTTTCATATCAAGCATTTCTTTTAGGGTGTTCATCTGCGCTGCATCTTCCTGGCTCTGCCAAAAACTCACATTGCTGATAGCGTGTTTTTGTTTATCTATACCTACGTAGAAACCAAGATTGCCATTTAACTTTTTAACGGCCGGTACTACGGCATTCTTGAATTCATTGTTAGTCATTGCTTCTATTTGTTCAGTTTTATCCGATGGAAAATATCCTATCGAAACACGAACGACATTGCCGGTAAGTTGCTCCATTGCTTTAAAAAATATTGGTGTGTGATCAATTGATTTAACTCTAATCAAAAATAATGCTAATGCCCTAAAGGATATTGTAAAAATTAAATAATGAGACTAGTTTTTACAGCGCCATCCAATCATCCACCCCGAACCTGTTAACGAGCTGATCGTAATTGCAGCGGAGCCCGAAAAGCTGCTGATGTACCCAAAAGCGGTGAAGCACGTGGCTGGCTTTTTGCGCATTAATATGAATAATGTATATCAAGCAAAAAATAGCGAGTTTAAAGTATTTCATAAGGAGATGTTATGTTTTCGTCAAAAATAGCGGCTGCCGCTATACCAGGATTGTAAAAACCCGCCATTGTCATTTTTTTAATGCCTACCGGCAGACAATTAAAAAATACCAACTTTGTATATTGCTTTATTAATTGTCGTAATGATGCTGCAAATTCAAAACACGTTGGTTGAAACAGATATAAAAGATTCTTTTTTTATTAGCTTTCGTGATGGGGAATGTGTTGAAAATAGCTCATCCTATAGGCTCACCTATAATCGTATTTTGCTGATTAAATCGGGCGGTGGTGCGCTGCAAATTGATGATAACACTTTTACTATTTCCGGAAGCGAACTGTTCCTGGTGGCCAAAGGGCAGATTTTGGCTTTTGATGCGGGTACCAACTTCACTGGCTATGAATTAAGTTTTGGCGATTGTTTTTGGGAAAAAGCACCACAAAGCGCCGGTAATTGTAAGGCTGTTTTATTTAATGATGCCTCGGCTAACCAGCGCTTACCACTAAGCACCGCCGACTTAAACGAGCTCAGCAGCTTGTTCCTGCCATTACATACAGAGTTTTTAAAAGACGATTATATTAATCAGATAGATGTGATGGCGGTCTATCTTAAAATAATTATGATTAAAATGGCCAACGTGAATGCTTCGCTGGCACAAGGGTTTGACACTTATGAGAACAAACTTTATCGCGATTTTTTGGAATTGATTAGTCGTCATTATCAAAGCTCGCATGAGGTGGCCGACTATGCCGGTCGTTTAGGAATATCAACCCGGAAACTGGCAGATCTGTCAAAAAGATGCAGCGGCAAAGGTGCCAAGGAACTCATCAACAGGCAGCTGATTGCAGAGGCCAAGCGGTCTTTACAATTTTCGTCAAAATCCGTTAAAGAAATAGCCTTTCAACTCAACTTTTCAACCCCCGATCAATTCAGTCATTTCTTTAAAAAGAACGCCCGGCTTTCACCGCTGGATTACCGTACGCTGTTTGTTAATATTGGCGTGTAGCTGAATTAAAGATATCAAATCAGTCCCGTAAATTTTTGCATGCGATTAACGGAATTTGACATTTACCGCCCGGTAAGTTTGCCGTACGTTTGTAAAAACAAATTAGTATGTCAATAAATCAATTAAAAAAGGTAGCAGGAATAAGCATTCCCGATAGTACCATTGCCACCCAGGCCACCGAACTTTTATTGGAACATGGAACAGAGTTTATATATAACCATTCGCTGCGCGTGTTTTTATTTTCATCGCTCAATGGCAAGCGCAACAATTTGAGCTATGACCCTGAGCTATTATATGTAGCCTCTGTATTTCACGATCTGGGCTTGGTGCCACATTACAGCAGCCCCGATCTTAGGTTTGAGGTAGATGGAGCCAATGCCGCCCGCGATTTTTTGAAAAGCCATGGTGTGCCAAAAGAATCATTACAATTGGTATGGGATACCATCGCCTTACACACCACCATAGGCATTGCAGAACATAAAGAGCCGGAAGTAGCTTTAATGTATTCGGGCGTTGGTTTGGATGTTATGGGCGAAGGTTATGAACACCTTACCGTGCAAAACCGGGAAGAAATTATAAAAGCTTTCCCCCGAAATGATTTTAAAAAGAAGATCATCCCAACTTTTTTTGGCGGTTTTGAGCATAAAACAGAAACTACATTTGGTAACATCAAAGCCGATGTTTGCGCCTTTATGATCCCTAATTTTGAAAGGAAAAACTTCTGCGATTGTATATTGCATTCGCCGTGGAGTGAATAATATGTGGATGCATCTTTGTGGGCCTGTAGTCAGAGACTACTGGCATATGAATCCGTAGACAGAGTCTGCGGATAGCGTGATGCATCTTTGTGAGCCTGTGGTCGCAGACTACAGGCATAGCGAATCCGTAGACGAAGTCTACTACTGATAGCGGATATTGTTAATTAGGAATGGCGATCAGTTCTGCGATTGGATTATAAATATTAACCTCCTGTTCATCGGTTTCAATCGAAACTATTAAAGTGTAACGTACCTGCTCATTGGCTTTTGAAAGTTTTTTTCTGGTCTTATACCAGCCATTTTGAGGGTATACAGCCAAAACATGCCTTGTCGATAAATCTGCCCCGGATGTATTGATAAAGTCTTTTTTGACCGAACCCCGACTACGATTCTTTTTTAACGTCCAAATTTCACCTTCACGGTTAATAATTGCTTCTCCCTGTTCTTCCTCTTCTTCGGAAGCTTTTGAAACACGTAGTTTAAAGGTAGCCAAATCCTCGGCAGGTTTTATCAGCATGAAGTCTAATGAATGAGAGTGATATTGAAAAGTATTGGCATATCTTCGATTTCCTGGATTAGGTTCAATAAAGTACGACAATGTTATTTTCAATCTAACATTCTGTTCTGTCAATTCATTTCTAAGAATATCAGCAGGCCAAGGCAACTGATACAAATGGTAGTCGTTATATTTAGGTGTGTCGTTGCCATTTTGCTGATAGGGCTGAATCGTGCGCTCCATAATAAGGTGCAGCGCATTTGAAGCAGAATACAAAGCCTTGTTTAAGTTTGGTACGCCGTAGCCAAAGCGCCTTAATAGTGTGCGTTTATCAGCAGGAGAACAGTTTGACAGGTTACGGTTTCCTAACATTTCAGTTGTATAATCCGCCGAATGAACAATTAATGCCCTGATAGTTTCGGGCCAAAATTGGGGGTAAGCAGTAGCGATTTCTGCCGCCATTTTTGCAGTGAGTGCGGCAGCACCACTGGTATCGCCAAAATATTGTAGCTGTTGGTCCAAATGGCGTTTACTTGTACTAAGCAACTGCAAACTCGATGCGGTAGATACGTCGTTGCCATTAGTCATCATATTACCACCTTCCATCACTATATCTGGCTTGTTCGGCCATTGACTTTCCCAAAATAATGAAGTTGAATTAGATGGAGACATGCCACCGCGAGGGGCCAGTATTCTCCATCCGGGCCATTCCGCAGGATCTATGTGATCCATTCTCGTATAAGTTCCTACACTAAGAGCATTGTAAGCTTGCGCCGGGTCATGAATGCTGGTAATATCATTGAGACTTGGATAGTCTCGGTGCAATCCAATTACGACATTTCCGCCACTTATAACTATTAATTGTGGTAAACCTCCATGTTGAATGTCGCCGAAAGCTATTTTGTCTATTGCCCCAGAAGAAGATGATGGTCGTCCTTTAAATGCTAATCCGTCATTTGTAATACTTAAACAAAAGATGCGCCGAAAGCCATTATGGGCTATAACGGGCACGTTGCAGGCTGTTTGTGTAATTACACCGTAAAGTTCGGGATCATTGTCAACACCATATTGTTTAATCTTAAACGATTCTAGGCCGTGTCTGATGACAATTCGATCGGTGGAGCCAAACGCAACTGTAAGATCGCCGTATAAGGCCAATCCGGCCATTCCTGTCCCATGGCCCTCGCCTTGCCAGCTATCATGATTTCCCCAAGCTGCATTATATGCGAACATGCGATCATCCGGCAAAAAAGGAGTAATAAGTGGATGACGGTTATTTACCCCGCTGTCAAGTAAACAAATTAATACAGAGTCATCATCAATGGCAAAATCAGTTCTGGTTATTAAATCGTTGATCCAATTCTGTCGTCCAACGATTCCTTCGCGCATAAAACAATCTGCAGTTTCTTGCGGTTTCCTGAGTTCCGCAAGATTATCTAATAACAGTAAGGAATTAGAAAGCTGATTTGCCGATCCTCTTACCAACCTTACGATATGTTCGGGGAATGTAATAGAGGACACACCGATTTGTGCTCCAATTGTTTCAAGATTTTTATAAACCTGTTGCAATTTTTCATCATCGGTTGAAGTTCGCCTAAACCAAACCTCCCACCATCGAATTTCATCTTCTAGAGGGAAAGGAAATTCAGGATTATCGCTCCAAAATTCCCTCAGGGTTGCTAATTGAATGACCTCAATATTGGCAATTAATGCATTGTTTTTAGGATTGACCTCAGTGACATTTCCCGATTCATCTATTTTAGAAATATCTTTTGAGGGGTCAATATATTCGGTAACGCGTTTTATGAAATGACTGATACCTCCTTTGGTAAGCATGACCAATGTACGGTATCTTACTTGAGTTGGTTGGTCGTTAATTGTCTCCTGGACTATCTTTAAGACTTGGTATTTAGGTTGTTGGGCATCACTGTGAAGGCTGGAAAAGTTTAATGGTAACTGCCACTCCGAAATAAATTCTACATAAATCGTATCGTCACGGACTATGTTTTCGGGAAGCTCAACCTGTTGCAATTGCTCAAATCGCTCTTTGATCTGATTTAATTGTTGAAGGACCCTGTTTCCATGTATAGCACGATTTCTTTGTGCCAATGGAAAATCAATCTTGATTATACGTGGAAAGCGATACGGTTCACTATTTGAATAGCCAGTCAGTTTAAGGTGAGGAAGGTTAGAAACAAGCGGCATTACATTTTCTTCTTTTGGAGATTTTGGTTTAGTAAGGATGAAGATAGTGATTTTTTGTCACTCAGAATCATATACTTAACCGTCTCTTCGCAAGCTTTAATTATTTCTGAATAGTTAAGCCCCAAAGCATTTTTAGCAATCTCTTTAAGATTTGGCTTTTTGTCAAATTTAAAATTACGAGTTTGGCGGGCAAGGGTTTCTTCTATTTCTATAACAGTTGGAACCGGATAATTAATGATTTCGTCAAACCTACGGAATAACGCTTTGTCAAGCGATTCCGGCAAATTGGTAGCAGCAATTATAATGCTGTTACTTTGGTCTTTTTCTATATTGATCAAGAAGCTGTTCAACACGCGTTTGACTTCGCCGACATCTTGACCCATATTTCGATGGGAACCAATAGAATCAAATTCGTCAAACAAATAAACGGCTCGCTGATTGGGCATGGCATCGAAAATAAGGCGTAACTTCACTATGGATTCGCCCATAAACTTAGACATAATGCCATCAAGACGAACTATAAAAACCGGGATACCCAATTCTCCCGCTATGGCCTCTGCGGTCATGGTTTTACCGCAACCTGGAGGTCCCATCAAAAGAAGTTTGCGTTGTGGACTCAAATTATGCTGACGCAAAATTTCTGATTTACGTTGTTCGTCGATAACGCGGTTAAGCACAGAATAAACATGCTCATTCAATACCATATCCTTTAATGTAATTTGGGGTTGGTAGATATCGATTAGTTCGGATAATTCACGTTTTTGCGGAGAAAAGTGAACCGTTTTATTTCGGTCAAAAATTTGATTGGAGCGGGTTTTTCTTGCCTGTTCGATCAGCGATTTTAATTCTTGAGCGATGTTAACATGACCCTGTCTAGCTTCTGACGCAGCAATCTGTATTGCCGAAGAAAAAAATCGTTCTTCATCATCTTCACCAAATGATTTAATTAGACTTTTGATTTGATCCGCTGCTGCCATTTGCAAAAGTACCGATAAAATAAGGTTTTATTAGTTTTTTGAAAGGTAAAAAGTTCTTTTCAAATTGAAGAAAATACTTCTTAACAAATAAACAATTGTGCCTTCCACTGGTCGAAGTTTATAAACTTCGACCTAAAATGTCTTAAGCTTGCAGCTTAACTATGTCCACTATCCGGCAACTCTATTTAAAAATTGCACCCGCCCTGAAACACTAATCTCCCTAAAAAGCGCAATTTTTTGTACCATTTCGTTTCAGCTTGTTTCATATTTCGCATAACTTATTGATTTACATATAGGCACTGTTTCGCGCGTTTCGGCTGTTTTTTTTGTGTCATGTATTGCGTGAGACAAGACACCTACACCCCGCCATCCCGGCTGTCAGTAGACTGTGTCTACGGACTAATATGCCTGTAGTCTGTGACTACTGGCTATATTGCCACCTTCGAAAACGAATACCCTTTACCCTGAGCATACACTTTTGTGGTTAAATGGGTCTTTTTGTCAATCCATACATAGGCAGTTGCTCCGGGATTAGTAACTTTCAATACCATATTGCTCACAACCGCGCCTCCCCGCTCCTGGTTCTCTTCATCAAAAAGATATTCAATTTCAAAAGGAATCAAAACCTGGGTATGGGTGTCGGTGCCGTAACAATCCAGCTGGTAGCTGACGCCTTTTTTGTAAGAGATATAGCCAAGAATATCCCAGATACTATTGTCGTCAAAGTAACCTTCGGGCATCGGGGTGGTTTTGGTGGAACTTACCCCTTTAATTATATTATGCGCCTCGACAGACGCAGGCAGGTATTTGATATACTCGTATTTTGTAGACGGAAAAGTGACCAGGATATAGCGCGCAGAGCCGGAATAATTATCAATGGACGAATCGATCAGCAGTTTCCCGGCAGCAAATGGCACGGTATTGATAAATGCTATTTCTTTTTTGACGGAGTCGATCTTCGTTACATGGTCAATAACCAGTTCCATGGTAATATTCCCGGATGTATCAAACCCCGTTTGCTTGTAAAGAGTATGCGAGGGTTTTATCCAATCATAGTGGATCGATTTATAGTGTGCATTTAAATGAACCTGGCCAACGGCGTTCAGGCTAATTATTATCGCAACGGATAATAACGTAAATTTCAATTTGTACATTTTCTATGGTTTATTTAAGGATGAGTAATGATTACATCACTAAACTATCCTCAAACCATATCCACAGCAATATATTTCAACCTTTAGGGCCATCTATTTAATGGTTCTGGCATTTTTTGAGAGATGCTGTTGTCCGAGTCTGGTTATTATTTCTAGAAGACAGTTTAAATCGCAGTGTTGCTCCTATTTCATGAACTCTTCTGATAAAAAACAGCGAGGCCGGCACCGGGCAATATAAACCAATAGTTAATTGTCTTTTTGGATGCTGTATTTATAAAACATAGCCTATAGAGCTTCGAAAACTATATATATTCTACCTGATTTATAGTCTTTTAATGTTTAATATGGCTTATTTCTTTATCTGTTACAAACAAAGCCACTGCAGAATGCTTAGCGTTATCCTAACATGAAATTAATTTTAATTAATTAATATTTTATTATGTTTTTCTTATAAGAAATATTTACATTCGCTTAACCTTACTTATCACATATGTTTAATCACTTAACACCGTCGGACAATCCACCTCTGCTAAGGGCTGGTTTTCGCAATACAACAGTATGGCGAACGGCCCCGATAATTTTTCGCACCCCACGTTCTTTAAAGTTTTTAAAATTAGTTTCCGGCTATCTGCGGATGGCTGTAAATACAGATTATTCGACGACGCGCCTCAAATATTGGCGGTTGGATAATTTAACCTAAAACCTTAAGATTCATGCAGTACGAAAACAGCGAAAAGGTATTGCCAGTTTCGGAATACCAAAAAAGATTCTTTTTAGAATGGGCCCTGGCCCCTGCCGAAAGCACCTATAACGTTTCGTTGGTCTACAAAATAACCGGTAAGATCAATAAAGACGCGTTAAGGCGCGCGTGCGATTTTTTCGTGAAAAACAACGAATTGGTGAGCGCAAAATACTCGGCCGATGGCAAATATTGTTTCTATAGAAATTTAACGATAGCTGATTTTTATAGCGAAATAACCGGCATCGGCATTGATGCAATAGAAAGCAAAATCAGAGAACTGCTCAACATACCCTTTGATTTAACAAAGGACGTTTTGCTGAGGTTTCACCTGATAGAAAGTAATAACAATAATCGTAAGGAATATTACTTTATAATTCTGAGCCACCATATTATAGCCGATGCCCTTTCGGCCATACAAATTGCCACCCAGGTACAAAACACCTATAACCTGTTAAATAACGGTGTTGAAGTAACCACTGACCCCAATTACTCCTTTACCCGGGCGGTTGAAATGGAGGAGCAAAATATAGGCCGAAATTTTAAGGAGGATGCCCGAAAGTTTTGGCTCGATTTTATTGACGATACCCCACTATTTATAGCGCTGCCCTACAATAAAAATACACGCACTGATCATTTGCACAATGGCGCGGCCGACAAAACCGGTTCGTTCTGCTATTTTGAATTGAACCAGGCCGAAACGGAGCAATTAAATGCTTACGCAAAGCAAAAACGAACCACGCTGTTTATCGTATTGTCGGCCCTTTATGGCCTGGTATTATCCAGGTACAGTAATCAGCGCAGGTTTTTACTGAGCTACCCGGTTAATATGCGCCCGCGCGGATGTAATACCGCCATAGGCTGTTTTGTAAACAATATCCCCTTAAAAATTGATTTGGACGAGGCTGATGACCTGGATAAGTTGGTAGAGGTATTGAGCGAACAGCGGAAAGCGGTTAGGGCATATCAGGGCTACTCTTTAACAGATATTGTGAGAGATCAGCGCAAACATCACCAAAGCGAGCTAAAAACTTTTTTCAATGTTGGATTTACACAGGCCAACTTAAATGCCATTTCATTAAAGCTGGATGAACTGGATGTGCTGCCTGTTGATATTTCCAATAGCGACAAGATTGTTTATGAAATGGGCCTGCTTTATGACGAGTACTCGTCTGATAAGGTTAAGTTCAAATTTGAATACAGGAATGCGCTTTTCGATACCGAATTTATTCAGCAATTCACCAGCTCATTTAAAAACACACTCGCCGGCTTAATAGCCGGCAAAAGTATATCGGCTAAAAGCAGTTTTATCTTGAGCGAACCGGACCGAATAAAGATAGAGCTGGAATGGAACTCGGCTGCACAGGAACCTGTAACCGCCAGCCTGGTAGACCTGAGCATGGCAACGATCAACAGTTACCCACAAGGTATAGCAGTAGTAGACAAAAACGGTTCTTACACCTATTCAACCATAGGCAAAGGAAGTTACGGCATAGCAGGCTACCTGTGTGAACAACAGCTATCAGCCAGCGGCAAATTAATCGCCGTTTTAAGCGAAAAAGGCCATCAGCAGGTTGTATCCACATTGGGTATTATGCGCTCAGGCTCAGCCTACCTGCCGCTGCATGTAGAATGGCCGCCACTGCGATTGGATGAAGTACTTATAGAAGGTGGCGTGGAAACAGTATTGACCTCCCGAAAAGCTTATGACAGTATTATCAGTGAGTCAGGCATCAGGGACAAATATCAATGGTTAATCATAGAAGAACTGGCTAGCTACCAGCCAACTATAAAAACAGCAGACTTGCCGAGTCCTGGCATCCATGATATTGCCTATGTGATCTTTACCTCAGGCAGTACCGGTAAACCTAAAGGTGTAACTATTAGCCATGGCAGCGCAGCAAATACCATTGTAGCTATCAACAATCGTTTTAATATAGACAGAAACGACAAAATACTGGCGCTGTCCGAATTAAGCTTCGACTTATCGGTATATGACATTTTCGGACTGCTTGCCGCCGGAGGAACGATAGTATTCCCCGAACAGGAAAAGAGCAAAGAACCATCCCACTGGCAGGAACTAATAACAACCCATGGCATTACCATATGGGATACCGTACCCCAGTTGATGCAATTGCTGAGCGATCAGGCCATAGACAAAGGAACCAACCTAGGCACTTTAAGAGTAGCTATGATGAGCGGCGACTGGATCCCGGTAAACCTGCCGGTACAGCTAAAGGCGCAACAACCAACACTAACAGTGATGAGCTTGGGCGGCGCTACCGAAGGTAGCATCTGGTCGATATGGTACGAGATAAAGGAGCACAAGGCCGAATGGAACACCATCCCTTACGGACAAGCCATGCCGAACCAAAAAATGTATGTGCTTAACGAATACGGAGATCATTGCCCACCAGGCGTAAAAGGTGAGATCCATATCGGCGGCGCAGGTGTAGCATTGGGCTATTGGAATGACGAAGCAAAAACAGCGGGTAAATTCATTAATCACACAGAGCTTGGAAGGCTATACAAAACCGGCGACCAGGGCAAATGGAACAAAGCAGGTTATATAGAGTTTGAGGGCCGGAATGATGACCAGGTAAAGATCCGTGGTTACCGGATAGAACTGGGCGAGATAGAACACGCCCTAACCCAACTAAAAGGGATACGGCAAGCCTGTGTTATAGTAAAAGAACGAAAAACAGCCACCGGCACCTCCAAATACCTGGCTGGTTATTACCTGGCCGATAATTGCCAGACACCGCCCCCATCTACCTTAAAAGAACAACTGGCGGCCAACCTGCCCGAATACATGGTACCTGCCGCGTTGATGGAGCTGGAACATTTCCCGCTTACAGGCAACGGCAAACTGAACAAACAGGCATTGCCAGAAGTTGAGTTTGACATACAGGCAGAAACCTACGTTGCCCCGGTAAATGAAACAGAAGCTGCCGTATGCGAAATATGGAAAGAAGTATTGGGCATTGAACAGGTGGGCACCACCGATGATTTCTTTAGAATTGGAGGCGACTCGATCCTGGCTATACATGTATCACACCGGATGAGTAAACTACCCGGCTGCTACATAAAAGTTGCTGATGTATTTGTTCACAAAACAATAGCGGCACTTTTAAGTAATGTTGCTGGCCAGCCGCCAATCAATATTGAAAAGGTAAATAGCGGCCAGTCTGCGCTTTCTTTTGCGCAGGAGCGCCTGTGGTTTATAGAGCAATATGAACAGGGTACCAATGCCTATCACTTACCCGCCGTATTTGAATTAGATCGCGAAGTTGACATTGAAGGAATAAAATATGCAGTTAACCAGGTGGCATCCAGGCATGAAGTGCTGCGGAGTAAAATGGAGCAGGTTGGCATTACAGGCAATACTATCCAAACGGTTTATAATGCGCCACTTTTGGTTGATGAAATAGCTGTTGGCGATGAAGATCAATTCGACAAACTGATTAGTGAGGAAATAAACCGCCCTTTTAATTTAGTGGATGAATATCCGGTAAGGGTCAAAATTTACAAAGTCAGGGATAGAGAAGATCATCCTGAAAAGAAAATATTACTAATCAATTTTCATCATGTAGCCTGTGATGGCTGGTCCTTAAACATATTTCAAAAAGAGCTGCTGGCATATTATGAAGCTTACCTAAATCACAATGCTACAGTTATATTACCAGCTTTAGAAATACAGTATAAAGACTATGCCGCGTGGCAACGGCAGTTTTTAACCGGCGATGTGCTGAAAAAGCAGATCAACTTTTGGAGAGAAAAACTTGCCGGGCACCAGGTACTGGAATTACCCACCGATCACCCCAGAGCTGCCAATATCGATTACCGCGGTACCTTTCAGGAATTTATTCTTCCGGCAGAAACCACGCAGCAACTGAAAACCCTGGCCCGCCAATATGGAATAACGCTGCATAGTATGCTGTTGAGTAGTATCAGTATTTTATTGAGCAAATATACCGGGCAGGAAGACATCATAATAGGTACACCAACAGCCAACAGGCAGCATAGCCAAACGAAGGATTTGATCGGTATTTTTGTTAATACACAGGCAAACAGAATGCTGCTGAATAATGCCCAAAGTTATCGCGAGCTGGCTTGCCAGGTGCACCAATCGCAAATACTGGCGCAGCTGTATCAGGATTTCCCATTCGAAAAATTGATTGACGAGTTGGGAATTGAGCGTAACCCGTCCCGGCACCCTGTTTTTCAGGTAATGTTTGCACTGCAAAGTCTCAATAGCTTCGGTAACATTTCAGAAAAGCAGCAAAGCTATTTTAAAGCATTCCCGGTCGACAATATTTATGAGGTAGAAAAGTTTGATTTATCGGTTTTTATAGATGATAGCCAGCCGTATCTCACCGGCCGGTTTAATTACGCAAAGGCTCTGTTTAATCCCGATACCATTTCGGCGATGATGGATCATTATGTCAACCTGCTCCACAAAATTACGGCATTACCCGACGCACCACATAGTAGTTTGAGCATCCTGAGCGAGCCAGACCGGATAAAGATAGAAGAGGAATGGAACTCGGCCTCGCAGGAAATGGTAACCGCAAGCCTTGTAGACCTGAGCATGGCAACGATTAACGGTTACTCACAAGGCATAGCAGTAGTAGACAAAAACGGTTCTTACACCTATTCAACCATAGGCAAAGGAAGTTACGGCATAGCAGGCTACCTGTATGAGCACCAGCTATCAGCCACAGGCAAACTGATCGGTGTTTTAAGTGAAAAGGGTCATCAGCAGGTTATATCCACCCTGGGTATTATGCGCTCAGGCTCAGCCTACCTGCCGCTGCATGTAGAATGGCCGCCACTGCGATTGGATGAAGTACTGACGGAAGGTGGCGTGGAAACAGTATTGACCTCCCGAAAAGCTTATGACAGTATTATCAGTGAATCAGGCATCAGGGATAAATATCAGTGGTTGATTATAGAGGAATTGGCCAACTATAAGCCGATAATAAAAGAAGCAGACTTGCCGAGTCCCGGCATCCATGATATTGCCTATGTGATTTTTACCTCAGGCAGTACCGGCAAACCTAAAGGCGTAACCATTAGTCATGCAGGAGCCGCCAATACGATAATAGCTATCACCAATCGGTTTAAAATAGGGAAAACAGATAAAATACTTGCACTGTCCGAATTAAGCTTCGACTTATCGGTATATGACATTTTCGGTCTGCTTGCCGCCGGAGGAACGATAGTATTCCCCGAACAGGAAAAGAGCAAAGAACCATCCCACTGGCAGGAACTAATAACAACCCATGGCATCACCATATGGGATACCGTACCCCAGTTGATGCAATTGCTAAGCGATCAGGCCATAGACAAAGGAACCAACCTCGGCACTTTAAGAGTAGCCATGATGAGCGGCGACTGGATCCCGGTAAACCTGCCGGTACAGCTAAAGGCGCAACAACCAACACTAACGGTGATGAGTTTGGGGGGGGCTACTGAAGGTAGTATCTGGTCGATATGGTACGAGATAAAGGAGCACAAGGCCGAATGGAACAGCATCCCTTACGGACAAGCCATGCCCAACCAAAAAATGTATGTGCTTAACGAATACGGAGATCATTGCCCACCAGGCGTAAAAGGTGAGATCCATATCGCCGGCGCAGGTGTAGCATTGGGCTATTGGAATGACGAAGCAAAAACAGCGGGCAAATTCATTAATCACACAGAGCTTGGAAGACTATACAAAACCGGCGACCAGGGAAAATGGAATAAAGCGGGTTATATAGAATTTGAGGGACGAAACGATGACCAGGTAAAGATCCGTGGTTACCGGATAGAACTGGGCGAGATAGAACACGCCCTAACCCAACTAAAAGGGATACGGCAAGCCTGTGTTATAGTAAAAGAACGAAAAACAGCCACCGGTACCTCCAAATACCTGGCTGGTTATTACCTGGCCGACAACTGCCAAACAACACCGCCCCCATCTACCTTAAAAGAACAATTAGCAGCCAACCTGCCCGAATACATGGTACCGGCTACGCTGATGGAGCTGGAACGTTTCCCGCTTACAGGCAACGGCAAACTGAACAAACAGGCATTGCCCGAAGTAGAATTTGACATACAGGCAGAAACCTACGTTGCCCCGGTAAATGAAACAGAAGCTGCTGTATGTGAAATATGGAAAGAAGTACTGGGCATTGAACAGGCGGGCACCACCGATGATTTCTTTAGAATTGGAGGCGACTCGATACAAAGTATTAAAATAGCGGGCCGCATCCGCCAGGCGGGATTTAACTGCCGGGTACGGGACATTTTTGAATATAAAACAGTCGGTAACCTTGTAGCGCACTTCGATAAAAATAGCGCGCGGCAGGTAATAGCTGCAGAGCAGGGGATCTTAACCGGATCTTTCGATCTGCTGCCTGTACAACAATGGTTTGCCGGAAAAGCACAGCACAGTGAGTTGAAAAATCCGGATCATTGGAACCAAAGCTTTTTGATAAAAGTGCCTGCGCTTGATACCGACAGGCTCAGATCGGTAATTCCGCAATTGGTAAACTATCATGATGTATTGCGTGTTCGCTTTGAAAAAGAAAATGAGCCTCAAAAATCAACGAGAGCAAAATATAACGACTGGAAACAGGTATATCAGCCTAAAATAAAAGAACCTGAACTAAGGATACTGGATATCAGCAAGTATACAGACGCCGAAACCCAGGAAATACTTACCGCATGGCAGCATGATTTTGACCTGGAACAGGGCCCCCTATTTGCCATAGGCTATCTTTTCGGTTACCCGGATGGTAGCGCCAGAATATTTATGGCGCTGCACCACATGATAACCGATGCCGTTAGCGGGCGTATTTTAACAGAAGATATTGAGGCGCTCTACGCCGGCAGGCCGCTGCCTGTTAAGGGGAGCAGTTACCGGCAATGGATAAAACAACTGGAAAATTATAAGCACCAGCATCCGGAAGAAGCATCCTGGTGGGATAAACAATTGGCAACAATGTACGCATTGCCTACCATGCTGCCCGAAGACAACTGGACGGAAGAAACTTTTGCGCTGGACAGGCAAATGACTAATTCCTTGTTAAAAGATATTCCCAAAGTATATCATACCCAAATCAATGATCTTTTACTTACGGCATTGGCTTATGCGCTGAAGGATATTAATCACAACAAAGTACAGTTTATTACCATGGAGGGCCATGGCCGTGAGGATATAGATGTATCGTTAGATATAAGTCGCACGGCAGGTTGGTTCACCACCATGTTCCCGGTGAAACTGGAGCTAAAAGATAGCCTGCGGGAAAGCATACGGCACATTAAGGAAAGTTTACGAAGCATACCCCGAAACGGAATTGGCTTCGGAGTATTTGCTGCGGACGACCAAACATCTTATACCCTGCAAAACCTTCCGCGCATTAGCTTTAACTATTTGGGGCAGTTTGACACTTTGAATGAGGATTGGCAAATTGTAACAGAAAAAAGCGGTGAAAGTGTTGATGCTGAAAACGCAGATAATAACCTGATCAATATCAATGGCGCAATAAGCAATGGCCGGCTACAGTTTAACGTCGCTACAAAGCTGAGCGCCAACACATCCAATCTTTTGTGCGAAAGTTTTCAGTCTAATCTTTCGGCTATCATCAATCATTGTAAAACTACCTTCCAAAATGAAGGTAGCTATTTTACACCGGGTGATTTTTATGCAGTGAAGATGAGCCAGCCATTAATTGATAAGCTCACTATTGCAGCCAGAAAAGATAAAAACGAACTGGTGCACATTTACCCTGCAACCAGCTTGCAGCAAGGGTTTATTTACCATGTTTTAAGTCAGGGTGATGACGATGCCTATCGTTTACAGTTAATATGGGATTTTAAAGAAGAAGTTGATATAGAAAAATATATACAGGCATGGCAGCATTGCATTGCGCAATATCCCATACTGCGTACCGCTTTCAATTGGGAAGAAGATATTGTACAGGTGATTTATCAGCATGGCGAATTGGAATATTATATGCATGATATCAGCCACCTGCCCACAACGTACGACAAAGATCAGGCTATTATCCGGCTGGAAAACGAGGACAGAATGCGGCCCTTTGATTTAACAAAGCCTGCCTTATTAAGGCTGCTGATTATTAAACAAGCGACCGGCTTTTTCACCATCATAAAAACCGAACATCATATTATAACAGAAGGATGGAGCGAGCCTATTTTGCTGACAACCGCCCACCAATACTACCAGGATTTGGTAGCCAATAAAAAAGCAAGTGTAAAAGAAGATATCGCCTACATACAAGCCCAGGAATACATTTATAAACATAAAAAAAGAGCGGAACAATTTTGGGAAAAGGCCCTGGCCGATGCTGATGGCGCCAATGACATTAATGCCCTGCTTAGTTATCCGGTTGATTTGAGCAGCTACAGGCAGGTTGAACAGGCTGCCGCCATTAGCCTGCAGATAAAGGATGATGACTATAGCGGATTGAAAGCTTTTTGTTTGAAACAGGGCATTACCATGAATGTTATTGTGCAGTTTATTTGGCACAAGCTGCTGCAGATTTACAGTTCGCGAAAGGAAACGATAGTAGGAACAACCATATCGGGCAGGGATTTACCGATAGAAAATATAGAAGAGAGCGTAGGTTTATACATCAACACCTTGCCATTATTAATACAATGGGAAGATGACTGCTCTATACTGAGTCAGCTACAGCAGATACAGCAAAAAATAACAGAACTCAACACGCACAGTTTTGCCAGCCTGGCCAAATTACAACGCGATGGCGAACGCATATTTCATAGCCTTATAGCTTTTGAAAATTACCCACTGGCCGAAGGCGGCCGGGGAAACTCAAAGATTAATATCCGCAATATTGTTGAAAAGATAGATTACCCTTTGTGTGTAATTGCTTACGAAGATGACGACGCATTGGTTATTAAATTACAGTACGATGCCCAATGCCTAACGGCCGACAGAGCAGGTTTACATCTTGATACCTTCCAACGCCTTGTTAAGCAATTGCTTGTTAATCCCCGTGCACCGCATCGCAGTCTGAGTATTTTAAGCGAGCCAGACCGTGTAAAGATAGAAGAGGAATGGAACTCCGCCAGGCAGGAACGGGTAACCGCCAGCCTGGTAGATATGAGTCTGGAAATGATCAACAGTTACCCACAAGGCATAGCAGTAGTAGACAAAAACGGCTCTTACACTTATTCAACCGTAGGCAACAGCAGTTATGGCATAGCCGGCTACCTGTATGAACACCAACTATCAGCCACAGGCAAACTAATCGCCGTTTTAAGCGAAAAAGGCCATCAGCAGGTTGTATCCACATTGGGTATTATGCGATCAGGCTCGGCCTATTTGCCACTGCATGTAGAATGGCCGCCTTTGCGACTGGACGAAGTACTGACAGAAGGTGACGTAGAATCAGTATTGACATCGCGGAAAGCCTATGATAGTATTATCCGGGAATCAGGCATCAGGGACAAATACCAATGGCTGATAATAGAGGAACTGGCCAACTATCAGCCAACCATAAAAGCAGCAGACTTGCCCAGTCCTGGCATCCATGATATTGCCTATGTGATCTTTACCTCAGGCAGTACCGGCAAACCTAAAGGCGTAACCATTAGTCATGCCAGCGCAGCAAATACCATTGTAGCTATCAACAATCGGTTTAAAATAGGGAAAACAGATAAAGTATTGGCCCTGTCAGAACTAAGCTTTGATTTATCGGTATATGATATCTTCGGCCTGCTGGCTGTTGGAGGAACAATTGTATTCCCCGAACAGGAAAAAAGCAAAGAACCATCCCACTGGCAGGAGCTGATCATAAACCACGACATTACCATATGGGATACTGTACCTCAACTGATGCAATTGCTGAGCGATCAGGCAGCAGACCGAGGAGCCGACCTTGGCACCTTAAGAGTAGCCATGATGAGCGGCGACTGGATCCCGGTAAACCTGCCGGTACAGCTAAAGGCACAACAACCAACACTAACAGTGATGAGCTTGGGCGGCGCTACCGAAGGTAGCATCTGGTCGATATGGTACGAGATAAAAGAGAACAAAGCCGAATGGAACAGCATCCCTTACGGACAAGCCATGCCCAACCAAAAAATGTATGTGCTTAACGAATACGGAGATCATTGCCCCATAGGTGTAAAAGGCGAAATCCATATCGGCGGAGCAGGTGTAGCATTGGGCTATTGGAATGACGAAGCAAAAACAGCGGGCAAATTCATTAATCACACAGAGCTTGGAAGACTATACAAAACCGGCGACCAGGGAAAATGGAACAAAGCGGGTTATATAGAATTTGAGGGACGAAACGATGACCAGGTAAAGATCCGTGGCTACCGGATAGAACTGGGCGAGATAGAACACGCCCTAACCCAACTAAAAGGGATACGGCAAGCCTGTGTTATAGTAAAAGAACGAAAAACAGCCACCGGTACCTCCAAATACCTGGCCGGTTATTACCTGGCCGATATTACCGGTTCGGCGGAAAACGAACCGGGTATTTTGGATAACTGGGAAAATCTTTACGATTCGGCATATGAAACAACCATTAATGAAGCCCAAATACAAGCTGATTTTTCGGGCTGGAACAGTTACATCACAGAAAAGCCCATCCCCTTGCCCGAAATGGAACAATGGCGAAGTGATATTGTACAGAAAATTAACAGGCTAAAACCCAATTGTGTACTTGAAATAGGGGTTGGATCGGGTTTGCTGATGTATCCTTTGCTACCCGGCATCAAAAAATATATAGGGATAGATATGTCTGCAGCGGTTATCAATCGACATAAAAACAACCTTAAAAATACAGACTACGATACAGCGTTTTATCACTTAAGAGCCGATCAACTGGATGAATTACAGGAAGACGAAAGATATGACACCATCATCCTTAACTCTGTTTGTCAGTATTTTCCAGGGATCAATTATTTTGAAGATTTGTTAAAAAAGGCATTCAGCAGACTATCTGATAACGGATCATTATTCATTGGCGATGTTAGAAATTATGATCTCCACAGCGAATTAATAAAAGAAAAACTAGATCAAAATGGAACGGCTTATACGCAACAAGATATCGACAGTATCTTATTAAAAGAAAATGAATTACTGTTAAGTCCCGGCTATTTTGGTGCTTTAGCTGAAAAAAACGGACACCTGCAAGTTGATGTTATTAAAAGAAACGGCATTTACCATAACGAATTAAGTAGATACAGGTACGATGTGGTAATTGCTAAAAAAAGTAACGCCTCAAATATCGATGGAAAGAAAGTCACCGATATTTATCCTGTAAAAGTATCTGCCAGCCATTGTAATGTTCCTTACCTCAACCAGTTAAAAAAGGAAGATATCCTGGCAGAATTATCGGCTACATTACCGGCCTATATGGTGCCCAATGTTTTGGTTGCACTGAAATCGGTACCGCTTACCAGCAATGGCAAGCTGGATACACGCGCCCTGCCCGATATTGACCCTGATATTGCCTCAGAGCAATATGTTGAGCCGGTAACCACGGCCGAGCAGGAAATGTGCAAAATATGGCAGGGTGTTTTAGGCTTGCCCCTGGTGGGCATCACTGATGATTTCTTTAAAATTGGCGGCAGCTCTATATTGGCTATCCAGGTAACATCCCTAACTAATAAAACACTTGGCTATAATATCAAAGTGGCCGATTTGTTTAGCCGGAAATCTATTGCCAGGCTCTTGGAGCACTTACAAGTTAGCGAGGCCGAAAGCACCAGCCTGATTAAGCCATACCACGATGTTTATCATAAAGCGCTAAGCGATTTGATATTTATCCATCCCGGCAATGCCGGCAGCGAAATGTATCAGCACCTGGCCGATCTGCTGACAAGCGGGTACAACTGCATTGGGGTAGATAATTTTAATATCCAGCATAAAAGAAAAATTGATTTGCTAAGCGAGTTGGCAACTCATTACTTAACCGAGTATGAAACTAAATACAGCTTTAAAGACCCTGTAAATTTATTTGGCTGGTCGCTTGGCGGGCAAATTGCTTTAGAAATGGCATCCATTCTTGAAGAGCGTGGTTACAGAAACATCAATGTTATTTTACTGGATACCATGCTAACCGACGATAACTTGAGAAAACTGCGAAGCAGCGAAAATAATAAGGAGATTATAAAGCAAATGCGCGGCCTGCTTAAAGTGGAAATGGCCGAAGAATATGTGGAAAAAGTGATTGCCGGGGTAGATGCAGAAGTTACACTGACAAACACGCCAATAAGCAACATTTTAAAATATACCAATGTTGTTTTATTTAAAGCCACACAGCAGGAAACCCGGCTAAATACACCAGCTACCAAACTAATATTTGATTATACCAAGTTGATAGCAGGCAACAATATTGATTTGGTAGCAAACCACTTATCTGTTATTAATATGGATTGTAATCATTTTAACATACTCGATGTTTACAGTACTTATTTATCACATTATCTTTTAAAAAAGGCATACAATACCTCAACAAATGTGGGAGTTAGCAATGCCGTTTTTGATGGACAATAAGGGTAGGATGGCTTAAACATCAGGTAATATTTATTTAACACGCTTAAACAACAATTGAAAGGTTAATAAAATAAACATTTTTTATGAAAAACCAGCATTGATTTTGATTATTAATTAATATTCGGTAGCTTTAAATAGCCTAAACATTACTAAACCTAATTGCCGCAGTATTAACACACTATGCATTTATTTATTGTTGAGCAAACGGGGTTTGCAAAGGTTTACTTTAATTGAAAACTAAATTAATCACTTATAATTAAAAATAACTAAAATGGCAGAAACTTCATTATCACAGAATGTGGTGTACCTTGGAAAGAAGTCCAAGAAACAGATTAAAAAATATAGAAAGGGCTACGGCTCCATGTACGACGAAGTACAGCATGTACTTGCTAAAGCCAATGCAAATGCCGGCGAAAACAAAGGCTTATTGCCAATGGTGATTGTACACCGTAAAAAAAATCCCAAAGGCCTTTTTTCAAATCTTCTTAAAAACTAATAATCACCTAAAACATTATCGCAATGGCAACAACAGAACAGTCAAAGCAGGCTTCATCAGCCGAAGCACAAGCAACATTGGCTAAAATACAACAATATCCACCACTATTTGACCTGGGTAAAATAAAGGCCAAAAAAGCCAAAAAACTAAAAAAGGGAAAGTTAGGTCCTTTGGAAGATGAAGTTTCGCTGAAGCATCATCAGGTTTTTGCAGGCCTTGAAGCCGACAATCATCCTATTATTTTTAGCTATGAGCAAAAGCCAAGTAAAAAACCTAAACTAAAAAATAAAGTAGATCTTCTGGGTGTTAAGGTGAACAGAAAGAAATGGAAAAAACAGCTGAAAAAGAGCGGCATATCAAGCAGTTTTTTATAGGCACAGTTTCGCTTAAAGTTAAGGTTTGCCCGGGCACGTCCGGTGTAGCAGCTAAATAGTTTGTATAACAACACCAAGGCAGATGATCCGATTTGCAGATGGCTTATTATTGCCTTAAAAATTGCCAGGGTTGCCATTGGTTGCTCTGTGCAATTTAGTACGGCAGCAAACCAGCTTATTGCGAAAATTTATCTGTACCCCTGTTAATATTTTGTGACAGCAAAATGTCGCAATCCGGCTTTTATGTGGAATGATGGCTGGGTTGCGATTTGATGTCTTAATGGATTTAAGCCGGCATAGCAATGTCAATTGCACCCTATTAATATCATTTGTTTAAAACGTAATACTGGTTCTGATTGGTAATTATTACAGGTATTGTTAATAACGAATACGCATTATGATTAAAAAGAAATACAATACCACTCCTCTTTATCCCCATTCAGAACGTTCACCAATAGAAATAAGGGAAGCTCTTCCCCCTCCTTCGTTTCGTATATTTCAAATCATCCGGCTGCTTGTTAAAACCGTGTTCCGTATTCGTTTTGGCCGGGCCAGCGAGCAGGAAAAAGGAATAGCCTGGCGTGTTTTTTTTGAATCGATGGCGGGCATGTGGGTAAAAGTAGGGCAACTGGTAGCCATGCGAACCGACCTGTTTGGGCGCGATTTTACCAGGGAACTCACCCAATTACAATACAAAGCGCCTTGTTTCCCTTATGCCGATGTTGAGCAAATTATAGAAAGCGAACTGGGTAATAAAATGGGTTTAATTTTTTCGGAGTTTAACTCCACACCTATTGCTGCAGCCTCCCTGGCGCAGGTACACCGGGCCACATTAGCCAGTAATGGTAAAATTGTAGCAGTAAAAGTTCAACGCCCTTATGCCGAGGAATTTTTGAAGAAAGACTTACGCATTATTAAGGTGCTGTTTAGTATCATAGCTGATTTAAAGTCGTTTAAAACATTAATGTTGAGGGATATGTATAGCGAATTGGAGGCTACGCTTACAGAAGAGGTTGATTTTAGATACGAGGCTATTAATTTGCGCCAGGCAAAACTAAGCTTCAAAAAATATAAAATATACGTGCCCACAGTTTATAAAACCTACTCGTCAAAAAAAGTGGTAGTGATGGAGTTTATAACGGGACTTACCATGAGCGAATACATTGCGGCGAAGAGAGAAGATCCGGCTAACTTAAATGAATGGCTCAAAAAAAATAAAATTAAACCCAAAAGAGTAGGCAGCACCCTGTTACGCAACATGTGGCAGCAAACTTTTGAAGACAATTACTTTCATGGCGATTTACAACCGGGCAACATTATGCTGCTGGCAAAAAGCAGGATAGCCCTTATTGACCTGGGCAGCATAGGATCAATAGATTACGAAGCGCTTAATTATTACCGCCAGCAAATGACTGCCATTGGTCAGCGCGACTATTCAAAAGCAGCTGAGTTTGCCCTCCTCGCCTCGCCCAACATTCCGGTTGAGCATTTGAATGCCATCAAGAAAAGTATGATGAGGGGATTAAAATCATCGGTACAAAAATCTTCTCTTACCGATGTGGATATCGACCAAAAAACCACTGTGCATAATGCCAGTAGCGAAATGACTAAAGAGTTGGTAAACTATGGTGTATCGCCCAACTGGAGCTATCTTAAACTGATGCGGACCTTTTCTACGGTAGACCCAAGTGTGGTTAATTTATATCCCCGTATTGATGTTCAAAAAGAATGGCAAAAATACCGGGTTAAGGCAGATGCCCGCGCATTAGAAAATCAAATCAATTCGCTTAAAGATGCCCAGGCAGCTATTGCCGATTCTATGACGCTTGTTACCAAATGGCTGCGTAATGAAGTGATTGATTTTAGGAGCGAGGTAAGCAGGGGCGTTATGGTGGTTGCCTATATAATGAATTTGTTTAAATGGCTGCTGATAGCCGCAATTGTGCTTTTGATAACAACGTTTGTGTATGCCTACCTATGCCAGCATACCGATATGATGAGCAACTGGTGTAATAATCCCGACAATTGGCTCACCAAACTAAGTGCCCATATACCTGATATGCCAAGACTGGTTTGGCTTTTAATATTAGCTGGCGCGATATTGTTCGCTGTAAATTTTGTGCATTTTATACGACGATTGAAGAAACCCGTAAGGAACATTAAATAGGCCGGGTTTATTTAAAATTGCGGCCTTTATAAAAAACGTCTTTCGCTTCTGTTTTGGCTGATGGTACTTGATTACGATCATTGGGTATCGCAGCTGTTTGCTCATCAGCACGCGATAAGCGCAGTACGGGTTGATCGTTATTTTCAATGGGGGTAAGACCGCCTAATAATTTATTGAGGTTAAAGCATCGTTTCACAATAACGTGTATAACCTCACCTTCAATTTGCAATTTACCCTCTACCATCAATAAACGGGCCTGTAGAATATCCTTACGATATTTTTCAAAAATTTTTTCCCACATAACCAAATTGGCAAAGCCGGTTTCATCCTCAATGGTAACAAATAAAATGCCCTTGGCCGTACCCGGCCTTTGTCTCACGGTAATTAAACCGGCCACCTTTACAAGGTCGCCATCTTTAAGGCTGGATAGGCTGCCGGTGGGCGTTACGTGCAATAAGTTAAACTGCTCGCGCATAAAACTTACCGGATGGGCCTTTAATGATAAGCCGGTTGCTGCATAATCCTGCACTACATGTTCGGCAGGGGTCATAAATGGTAAGGAAATCTGTGTTTCGAGTACGCTTTCTGAGGGCTGGCCGGTAAACAAGCCAATGGGTTTGTCGTTCAGTGCCGGTACTTCCCATAAAGCTTCGCGGCGGTTAAGATTCATGGAGCCAAAGGCATCTGCGTCAGTCAGCTTTTCAATTGCCGCCTGCGAAACGCCGGCATCACTTAACTGACTAATGCTGGTGTAGTCGTTTCCGCGCCCTAAAATTAACAATTGCATATCTGCCTCGTTCAGGCCTTTTGCCTGTCTGAAACCTAAGCGTACGGCACAGTAGCGGCCATCTTTCTCCTCCATCGTATTGTCCCATTGCGAATGGTTCACATCAACCGGGCGTACCACTACACCATGCCGCTCGGCATCAATTACTATTTGTGCAGGCTGATAAAAACCCATAGGCTGACTGTTTAACAAAGCCGCCGCAAAAACATCAGGATAATGCCACTTAAGCCACGAAGAAATATAAACCAAATGCGCAAAACTGGTTGCATGGCTCTCGGGGAAGCCATAGCTGCCAAAGCCTTCCAATTGTTTAAATATACGTTTGGCAAATTCTTCGGTATAACCCTTGGCGGTCATGCCGTCAACCAGCTTTTTTTGGAATTGGCTAACCAGTCCCTTTGCTTTAAAGGTAGCCATACTGCGACGCAGCTGATCTGCTTCGGCGGGGGTAAAGCCTGCGGCTACTATGGCAATTTCCATGGCCTGCTCCTGGAAAAGTGGTACGCCCAACGTGCGGCCCAATATCTCTTTTAATTCGGCTGATGGATATTCAATAGGGTCAATACCATCGCGACGGCGCAAATAAGGATGCACCATATCGCCCTGTATGGGTCCCGGCCGCACAATAGCAACCTCAATTACCAGGTCATAAAATATCCTGGGTTTAAGTCGCGGCAGCATAGACATCTGCGCCCGGCTTTCTATCTGGAATACCCCCAAAGTATCTGCATGGCATATCATATCATAAACTGCCGAATCATCCTGCGGAACATTTTCTAAAGTGAGTTCCCTGCCGTAATGCTGTTTTACCAGATCAAATGCCTTGCGGATGCAGGTTAGCATACCCAAGGCCAGCACATCTACCTTTAAAATACCCAAAGCTTCCAGGTCATCTTTGTTCCACTCCAATTGGGTGCGGTTTTCCATGCGGGCGTTCATCACCGGGCAAATGTCAGAGAGCTTGCACTGGGTAATTACAAAGCCGCCGGTATGTTGCCCCAACTGTCGCGGAAAGCCCATAAGCTGTTCGGTTAGTTCCAATACTTTATGCAGATGTGGATCATCGGGGTTTAGTCCCTGCGAAATGATGCGTTCTCGGTCAAATGCCTCTTCCGAAAAATCCCATATCGCGCCAGCCAAACGTTTGATGGTATCTTCTGACAAGCCCATCGCCTTACCCGCATCACGAATAGCTCCTTTGTGGCGCTCCTGCGTAACGGTGGCAACTATGGCGGCATGTTCGCGGCCATAAGTTTCATAAATCCACTGGATGATCTCTTCGCGCCGCTCGTGTTCAAAATCAACATCCACATCGGGCCATTCATCGCGGGCATCAGACATAAAGCGCGAAAAAAGTAAACGCGACTTAGCCGGATTAACCGGCGTAATACCCAAACAAAAACACACCGTGCAATTAGCTGCCGAACCACGCCCCTGGTGCAAAATATTCAGCTCTTTTGCTTTGTTGGTGTACTCATGTATCCGCAGAAAATAGGGTGCCAGCTTGCGCCGCTTAAAAAAAGCCAGCTCAAAGTCTATTTGTTCACTTATTTTTGGGTCGATGTTTTCGCCAAACATGCGCTCTGCCCCTGCCCAGGTATAGGCTGCCAAATGTTCATCGGCGGTACGTCCATCCGGACTAACCCACTCGGGCTCCAGGTATTTAAGGGTATCCAGCGAAAACAGGCAGGCATCGGCAATTTCACAGGCATTTTTCAAGGCATCGGGATATTGTCTGAACAGGCGCTCCAATTCATCAACCGGTTTCAGGTAGCGCTCGGCATTGGCATGCAGTTTAAACCCGGCATTGCGGATAGTACATTTTTCGCGGATGCAGGTAACCACATCCTGTAATTCTCTGCGGATAGACTCATGATAATGCACATCATTAGTGGCCACCATAGGCACGCCTAATTGCGATAAACGGTGCATTTTTTTACCATCATCGCCATTATAGGAGCGCGAGGCGGCCACATAAAGCTCATCGCCCAAAACCTGCCGGTATTCTTTTAAATCAGCTTTAAAAGTATCGTCAAAATCAAAGCGGGTGTTTAGTGTATCGGGTGGGATAGCAATAAACTTAATCCCCTCGGCATGTGCAAAAACATCTTGCTTGTACAAATGGCATTGGCCCTTTTCTGCACGCATATTGCCGCACGTTAATAAGGCGCATAAACGCCCCCAGGCGGTAATATCGGTAGGATAAGCCAGCAGGCTGGGGCCGTCCAGCAAATCCAAACGGCAGGCCGGGATAAATTTAATACCGGTGAGTTTGGCAGCCTGATGAGCACGTACTACACCGGCAACGCTGTTTCGATCGGTAATGGCTATGGCCATATAACCGAGTTTTGCGGCATGCTCTACTAACTCATCGGGGTGCGAGCCGCCCCGCAAAAAGCTGAAATTACTGGTTACCTGTAGCTCTGCATAATTCATATCATCTACGCAAAAAAACCGTGAATAAACCATTGGTTGGATTGATCGCCAGTGTAATGCCCCGACCTGAACAGCCAATACCGTTGCCCGTTTTCATCTTCTACCTGGTAATAATCCCGGTGCTCGCCCTGCTCCAGCCACCACTCGCGTTCAATACGCTCGGGGCCGTCTGCCTTTTTTATGTGGTGAACTTTGTTTTTATAAATGAACAGCATGGGCGGGTAATCGGGTATCAGGGCGGTTACTTCAATTCGCTCGGGCCGGGGTAATAATAATGATGGCCTGGCCCGGCCGGTGCGCCATGGCGTAGCAGGTTTTTCTTTTAGCGAGGCTGATGTTTTGATAGATCGCTCGGGCCAGTAATGCTCTTGCGGCAAAAAACGATGAATGTTGCCGGCTCCTATTTTATTGGCCAGCTTATCCAGCAGTTCGGCCAGGCTGGTATCCGCCAGTCCACATCCCTCAGCCGACCATAATAGCTCCTGTCCGGGTTCTACATCTTCAACTTTGGGGGCATCCAGCGTAAAAAGCTCAATACCCAGGGCGGGTTCAAGGGTGGATATTTTTAACTCAAATAACTTAAATAAATGCCCCACATGGTGAGTTGCCCGGTTGGTGTCAATGGCAGTGCCTATCACAAGCCCATCTACCCGATAGCCTCTTAAAACGGCAGTGCGCAAGCCTTTGCCCTCGCCCTGTAGCCTTCGGCACAACTTTTCGAGCAATGTTTTTATGGCGATCTCTATACCCGGCGCGGTACATATGGGTTCCATACAGGGCAAGCGTTCCGAATAAGATTCAACCGGATGCAATACCTGCATAGGCTCATCTTCGGTGCCCAATGCCTGATTAAGGCGAAGTAAAAAGCAATCGCCAAAACGCCTCCGCATGGCCGATCGACCTAAACCTATAAAACCTTTGATGGTATAAAAGCCCAGTTTTTGCAATCGCTCCAAAGTAAGCTGGTCCAGGCGCAGAGCTGCGGGCGGCAGGTTTAACAAAGCATCCATTTGCCTGTCCGGCGCAATAATAGGCTTTTCGCGACCGAAACGGGCAACACCCCAGGCCGCCCCAACTGTATCGGCCATGGCGCCGCGTACATCATAGCCTTTACTTATTAACTGGGTAACAATAGCTTTCAGATAGGCGTGCTCGCTGCCCCAAAGATGCGCGCAGCCCGAAACATCCATCAGCAAACCATCGGGCAGGTCAACAGCAATGAGCGGCGAATAGCGGATGCACCACTCGCCCAGTGCCTTGAGTAATTTATCAGCCTGCCCGGGGATATGATCAATTACCTGTAAGCCGGGCACTATAGCTTTAGCATCAGCAGCGGCCATACCGGTAACAGCACCCTGTGCTTCGGCTAAATGATTGGCCGCCATTACCACCTGTCGGTTACGCTCGGCACCAACCAGAATAAAAGGCACGTCCTTCAGTTTCGGCTGCCGGAGGGCAAGCCGGTCCGTCAGTAAATGACGGAACCACAGGGAAACAAAGCGCTTGTTCATCAGGATACATTATACTGCTATCAGCCTTTCAGGTAAAATTGTTTCAGCTTCTTCATTAATCGTTATAAAATGCCCTTCGGCCCATTCCAAATTCCAGCTGCCAGGATTACCATTACGTACCCTTAACAGATCTACCTGCCAACGCGGGAAACCAACGCCCGGTAGTTCATCCTCCGGCTCGCTGGGCAAATGACTAATCTGCCAGCGCGCCACGCAAGTGGTGCTGCTTAACCTGCGCAAATCATTACGTAGCAAAAAACCGGTTACCTTACTGCTCTCAACCGCCAATTGTAAACGGCGCGATTGTGCAAAGCTGATATTACGCACCTCGGCAATAACGGCCGATAAGCCCTTGCACTTCAATGCTTCTTCCATCACCCAAAGGATATCTTTTTCGCGTTGTACATCAATAAAAATCAGCCTGTCGGGCTCTACATCAAAGGCAATCAGCGCGGGCGGGAAAAGCTTTCGCGATGTGCTGATCCACAGGCAAGCACCGCCATTTTGCATAAGTGAGGTGAGTATACCGCTTATAAAACCACTGGTGGCTGCGGCGTGCTCGGGCGTGGGGCAAAGCATTTCGTGAACGTTGCCGGTTGGAAAAACATGGTTGGGGAATGCCTGCTCCAGCACACCTAAACCAATACCCCTGGCCTGGCCTGCCATTGGTGGAGTAAAGCCCTGCCATAACAAAATATCCTTTTGTAACTGGCTGATAATATCTTTTTTACTTTCGGGCATTTACTATTCATTTCGGGGCATAAAGTTATGCTAATTTTTTTAGCATTTTATATAAATATTTGTAAAATATTTTTCACCTTTGGGTATGGTAAACAACATTTACTTAACCGGAGAGGCTAAAGCATGGCTAAAACGAAAGAATAATCCCGATGAAGTGGTGCGGATTGTTTTGGATGCGGAAAACAAAGAATCGGTAACCAGCTACCAGTTGTACACGGCTTATGAGGCCAATCCCGATTACCTGGGACGTATTTTGTTTGATGCCAATGGGTATTGGATTTATGATGGCAATACATTAGCCATTGCCGAACAGGAGCAGCTGGCTAAATTTATTATTAATTATAGGGAGATAGTTTAAGAGGGTGGATTTTTTCGGCCATTATTTTCTATAAATTTACCTTGAATGAGCGAAATTTATTATTTAGAAGTTGACAAAATACGAATCGGGCACACCGAATTTGAATATGCGGATACTCCAATGGGTGTGGTACATGGGAAAATTATATTTGACGAAATTAAGTTTCCATATGAATTTTTTAGAAATCATTGTATAGCCCATAATGTTCAAATAAATTCCGATGATCCCAATTACCGCTTTATTGATACAGTCGTAATTCCACAATTAAAAGTTTTTTTGGAAAATGGAGAAGAATTACTGGGCTGGGGTGGCGCAATTACCGGAATGGAGCCAGATGATTTTGAAATTCAATTTGGTGGCGTTTCTTCTGAATTAATGAAAACCGAATTTGAACGCCACTACATTAAATATTACGGGAAGCTATAAAAATATACAATAACTACCTTATAAAATTCCTGGTTTTTCAAACTATTTCGGTGTCCCGAAACGTGAAATCAGCCGGGTAAACAGTCCCGGCATAAAGCGTTTAACAAAAAGCGCCAATCTTTCTTCGCCTATAAATTTGCCGATATAGGGCTCGTACCCCGCTGTTCGTAGTTTTCAAACTACGGACGACTATGCCTGGAGACTGAGTCTCCACTTTTACCAAAGCGACTAAAAATAAAAAAGCCGCCCTACTTTCGTAAAGCGGCTTCGTAGCCCGTAGGGGAACTTCTCAAACCACTTTTTGACAGATTTAAGATTGTTAGCCGCATCTTGATGAAGACACCACTGCCATTACGCTCACCTGTACGCCACACTCAAGGGGAGAACAATAAAAAAGATGACAGACATAGCCTGTTATTCTGTCTTTAAACTTTTTATCGGATTAGCCAACGCTGCCTTTATACTCTGGTAGCTAACCGTGAGCATTGCAATAATCAATGCACCAGCGCCGGTGGAGGCGAATATCCACCAGGCCAGGTCAGAGCGATACTGAAAATGAAGTAGCCATTTATACATAAAGTAATAAGCTGCCGGAATGGCGATCAACAACGAAATAGCCACCAACGCTACAAAGTCCTTCGACAAAAGGCCCCAGAGATTAAGCACTGAAGCACCCAGCACCTTGCGCACCCCGATCTCCTTGATACGCTGCTCGGCCATGAATGAGGCCATACCGAACAAACCAAGACAACTGATTAAGATGGCGAGGGAGGCGAAAAAGCTGACTAAGGTACCATAGCGTTCTTCATCGCCGAATTTTTTGTTGTATTCCTGGTCGACAAACCGATATTCGAAGGGCTGGCCGGGGTTATAAGTTTTAAATACCGTTGCTATTTTATCTAAAGAACGGGTTGCACTTTTGCCGGGGTTTATTCTCAGCAACACGTCATCTCCTGGACCTTTAGAAAGGAAGTATGCTGTTGGCTGCACAGGATCATAAGGCGAATCATTTATCATGTCTTTTACTACGCCTATGATTTGAATAGGATCTTTGTCATCATATATAATCTGACCAACAGGATTCTTTAATCCCATAAATTTCGCGGCGGTTTGGTTAATGATAATTGCTGCTGTATCGGTCAAAAAGTCACGCGAAAAATCACGCCCTTCAGCAAGCTGCCATCCAATGGTTTTCCCATAATCGAACGACACGGCGTTTTGAGCAAAGTCTACATTAACGTTGGGATCCTTGCCCGGCCAACTGATGCCGCTGGTGCCGCTTGTATTGACTGTTGGCGCCGACGGGGCCTCGGCAATAGCGGTAATGGCCCCGGTCTTAAATAAATCAGCCTTTACCGCCTCAAAATTTTTGTGGATATCGGAGGTGACGGTCGGAACAGCAACGAGCCCCTGGCGACCATAACCCACCGGCCTGTTTTTGGCAAACTGCACCTCCCTGAAGACCACAATGGTCCCAATGATGAGTACCACCGACACGGCGAACTGCACTATCACCAATACTTTACGCGGCACTGCGGCAAACCGCCCTACCCTGAATGTGCCTTTTAACACCTTTATCGGCTTAAACGACGATAAATACAAGGCTGGATAGCTCCCTGTTATCATTCCGGTTGCCAGGCAAAAGGCCAAAGCTACGATCCAGAACAGCGCTTTGCCCCAGGGAATATTCACCTGTTTATCGGCCACCTGGTTAAAAAATGGCAGGGCCAACTGTGCCAGCAATAACGAAATGACAAAAGCCATAAGCACGCATAACAACGATTCGCTCAAAAACTGGTATATAAGCTGGCTGCGCGATGAACCGATGGTTTTGCGTATCCCCACTTCGCGTGCGCGCTTTTCAGAGCGCGCCGTGCTCAGATTCATAAAGTTAATGCAGGCCAATAGCAAAACAAACATCCCAATGATACCGAACAACCAAACGTATTGTATCCTGCCACCGCGGTTAACGCCACCTTTGAAATCGCTATATAAGTGCCACCTGCTCATCGGGAACAGGAACAGCACGGGTTTCCTTTTGGCAAATCGTCCACTCACATGATGTAGCTTTACATCTCGTATTTTTAGCGACACCGCATCCAGATCGGCGTTATCGGCCAGTTTAACATAAAGGTGTACGATGTTGGGGCGCCACGGGTCTTTCATCTCGGCCCAATTGGCCAATGTTATAAAGCATTTGCCAGGGAGCTATAAAGTCCATCCCAGCCAAATCCGAATTTTTCGGTATGTCTTCATAAACACCCGCAACTTTCAGGTTAGTTTGGTTATCAAATTTCAGTACCCGTCCTATAGGATCAGCATTATTAAAATAAGCTTTAGCAGTCGATGCTGATATAATGATGGAAGACGGATCGTTAAGCGCATTTTTATTCCCTGCAAGCATTTTCAGCGAGAATATATCCGGCCCCTGCGGCTCCATAAACGAGCCATATTTAGAAAGCTTTTTATCGCCCAGCGTGAGGATATGATCTCCATCCGCGGCTTGCATTGCAACCTCTGGAAAATCGCTGCCATAGCTTTTACGCAACTCGGCAGCAAGCGGATAAGGAACCACGAACCATGTCTCTACCCCGCCGTTATTGATTAGGTTTTGAACGACCTTCGCTATACGGCCATAGTTTTTGTGATACTCGTTAAAGGTTACTTCATCCAAAATCCACAAACTGATCAACATTACCACTGCCATGCCCACTGCAAGACCACCTATATTAATAAGCGACAATACTTTATTCTTAATAAGGTTGCGCCAGGCAATTGTTAAATAATTACGAAACATATAATTGCGATTTAATTTTACAGAAGCCCAACCTGGCAGGCTTCCTGAACGCAATATTACCGGTGGTAAGTGTGATGGGATGGCCAACTTATCATTTGGCAACTCTTTTTTCAGGCTGTTCTTGTATTCCACCGGGGTTTTGCCGGTCATCTCTTTGAATACACGGTTGAAAGTTCTTTGGGAATTAAACCCCGACTCGTAGGCGATTCCCAGCAGTGTGAGCCGGTCGTAGGCCGCGTCCTGCATCTTCCGGGCAGTTTCACGAACCCTGAATTCATTAATAAAGTCGCTGAAGTTCTTTTCCATCCCCACATTAATAATCCGCGATAAATCGTGCGGATGGATATTCAGCTTTACTGCCAGAGAGGTCAATGTCAGTTCGGCATCCTCGTAAAGACGGTTTGCGGCTACGACCTCCTTTAGCCTGCGGCTTTTTTCCTTTGCATCATATCTATCTGTTATCGGCGTGGTCAGTTGTGTGCTGCTATCCAATTTTAGTATCACTTCGGCGGCCACGCCGATCAGCACAAAAGCAACGGCAAAACTCAAGGCATCATTAAACAGCCATAACATGCAAAGCAAGCCGAGCAGATGCAAGGCCTTATCCAACCGGCGGAAGGCAAAGCGCGGCCTATCCATTAGCACCGGCTGCAAGCGGTTATAAAAATGCTGTATCAACCGGTGCGACAGGTATAAATAAATGATAACCGAAATTAGCACCAGCCAGCCCGGTATCCAATACGCCACCAGCAAAGGGCAAAAATGCAGAATATCTTTTCGGCCAAATTGTAGGTTTGGTACCGTCATCCCTCGCACATAAAAATACAACAGCGGCCCCAGCGCCGGTAAAAAAATCGGCGAAAGGCCGCCAGTCTTCAGTACAATTACAGCTAAAGCGGCACTTAAAAACAGGTTGGCTGCGTGGCCCTCCCTTTTTGCGAACGCTAAAAGCAGCGCAAGTGTAAACCCCGAAAACAGGGTTGCCATGGCGGCCACATGGTACAAGTTAATATGGAATATATTAGGATTCAAGTAATTCAATTAGCCCAAAGGTTGTTCCAAATTTACAATATATTGATATTTACAAAATTATGCGATGATAAATATGTTTTGCTGTAACGGAAGCGGACATAAGACGTTCGGTTTTGGGGTAGGTATGGTTTCGCCAGTTTGTTGTATTGTTGCGAATAACTATACCAAACAAAAAAGCCACCCTACTTTCGTAAAGCGGCTTCGTAGCCCATAGGGAAAGCTTTTCGATAATTTGAAACTTCCTGCTGACTTATAATAGCCTCCCAAAAATGGATTTTACTCTCAATTACTCAGACCGTAAACTATTCACAGGATTTACTACTGCCGCTTTTATAGCATGATAGCTGATTGTAATAACCGCTACGATGACAGCAAGTAATCCTGCGCCGGCAAACATCCACCATTGTATATTAATGCGGTAAGCAAATCCTTGCAGCCATTTATGCATCACGTACCAGGCTATAGGCGAAGCGATGAGAATGGAAAGGAATACCAGCTTTAGGAAGTCTTTTGAAAGCAAGCCGTTAATCGACGATATACTTGCTCCCAGTACTTTTCTTATGCCAATCTCCTTAGTACGTTGCTCTATAGTAAACGCTGCCAAGCCGAATAGTCCCATGCCGGCCAGTACGATTGTGATGACAGTAAAGATGCTGAATATGGAGGCCAGCCGGTCTTCAGCTTTGTACCGGGCATTAAAGGCATCATCCATAAATGTGTAATCGAATGGGGTGTCAGCATCGTACTTTTTATAGATGTTTTGCATTGCCCCAAACAAGGTTGGCAGATTTGTATGGGCTTTTATTTTTGCAAAAAGGAAACATCCTCCCTGAGTTTTCCAAAATTTAGCGGTGTCGGAAAGCACCCAAAGGCCGAGCGGCTGAATGGGGTCTTCGAGAGAGCCAAAGTTGAAATTTTTAACAACACCAGCCACAATGGTCTTCGAACCAGGATTAACATATCTGCCGAGAGGGTTCGCGGGTAAATGCATTTTTTCAACCGCCAATTCGTTAAGCACAATCTTATTTCCGGTACCCAGGTTATCATGAGGCAGTGGCGGATACTTCCATTTAAGACCTACCAGTTGAAAGAAATCCTGGTCGACGTCAAGCGATGGAAGCATTACTGTTTCATCTTTGGTTTTACCGGGCATTCCGATCATATCATAATAACTAAACATGCCGTATCGCGATGTTGACACTTCGCTTATGCCCGCCAATATCTTAATATCGTGATTAAAGGCAGGGTAATTTTTAAAAGAGCCGCTAACCGGGATCATAATCACGTTGTCCCTATCAACACCCGTATCCGTATGCCTGAAAAAATAAAGCTGCCGGTCTATTACTATTCCGCAAACGATCAGCGCAACGGATATTGAGAATTGGAGCGTCGTAAATATTTTACGGATCATAACGCCGCCTGATTGTTTACCCATTTTTCCTTTAAGCGTGATAACAGGTTTAAAAGCTGACAGCACCAGGGAGGGGTAACTGCCCGAGACGATGATAGTAACCAGTAACAACCCGAATAGCAGGGATAGGATCAGAGGACTATAAAGGAATGAGTCATCTATTTTTAGCTGAAGGACATTAAAAAATACTGGTTTAAATAAGTAACACAGCACGTACCCTAACAGGAAAGATATGGTTGCAAAAAGAGTTGATTCGATATAAAATTGCAATGCAATGCTTTTGCGGCTGGCGCCGGATATTTTGCGTACGCCTATCTCTTTTGCCCGTAGCGTGGCCCTTGCAGTAGACAGGCTCATATAATTAACCAGGGCAAGCAGTAAAATCAGTAATGCAACTAAAGGGAATATAGTGAGGTATTTAATGTTAGCATCATCTGCTGACCTTTTCAGATGATGGTCTATCAGAGGTAAAAGAGAAAAATTAATTTGTGCTTTATTGGTTTTATCGGTGTTGAGTGATCGCAGGCCCTTCGTCAATGCAGTAGTATCAGAACGATGCCTTAACAGCAGGTAAACATCAAAGGTACCACCGCCCAGTTTTTGATCGCCAAGGTAATCTTTGGCCGCCTTGGTTTTTACAAAACCGGAATTGGATGCAACAAAATTATATTCAATAGAGGAATTGGAAGGGCAATTTTCAGCAACTCCGGTTACCTGGTAAGTATAGGCGCTATCGGTTTTGATAGTCAATGTCTTTCCTACCGGGTTTTCATCACCAAAATATTTTTTGGCCATATCCTGCGATATAACTATGGAAAATGGTTTGGATAGTACCTGTGCAGGCTGCCCAGATAACAATTTGAAAGAAAAGAAATTGAAAAAGCCTGCATCGGCAAACAGTAATTTATCTTCGACAAATTTCTGATCGGGCCTCGATGAGTTACTCACAAGCACCACTGATGTGAAGTAACGTGTAGTGCGCATATAATCCTCCACTACCGGCAGTGATTGTTTTATCAAAGGCCCTGATACGTAACTCATTTGATCAATACCAAATGTATTACCATTCATCTTTATCTGGCCGAAGGGTTTGAATACCCTGTCTGCATTTTTGTGGAAACGATCATAGCTATGTTCATGCGCTACATAGATCATAATCAGCATACAAACAGATAATCCAACGGCCAGGCCAGATATGTTGATCAGGCTGAAAAGCCTTTGGCGTACCAAATTGCGCCACGCTATCTTGAAATAGTTTCTAAACATAATGTTGCTGTATAATTTCTCAGAAGACCACTTCGGTGTGGTTTCATGATTCGAAATTACCGTCGCAAATCGGGGATGGCGACCCAGTTTATAAACTGGGAGCTCTTTTTTCAGATCGTTTTTATATTCCACGGGGCTTTTACCCGTCATCTCTTTAAAAATACGATTGAAGGCGCTTTTTGAGTTGAAGCCAGAATCGTAGGCAATGCCCAGCAAAGTTATATGGTCATATGCAGGGTCCTGCATTTTCTCAATTACATCAGCAACGCGATAGCCACTGATAAAATCATGAAAGTTTTTTTTGATGGCAGTATTGATGATCCGGGATAATTCGTGAGGGGTGAGGTCAAGCTTTTCAGCCAGCGAGTTTAAATTGAGTTCCGGATCCTGGTAATAGAGATTGGTTTTTACGACCCTCTTTAGCCAAATGCCCTTTTGCTTTAATTCTGCAGGTGGTGATGGTTTTAAAAATGAAGGCGCATTTACAGCTACACTAACTTCGGGCCTAAAAAAGGCTACAGCCGCCATCCAGATGGACATTACGGCTAAAAGAAGATATAAAGGATAATATAACTGTATGCCAGATTGATTATGGTAATAAAAATAATCTACTACTGTAAATGGTATCCACAATAACCATAAAAAGCCGAAAGCTGTCAGCAAATTATGCAGCCAACGCAATTGGTACCGGTGTCTATCGCCGCCATGAAATTTTAGTCGCCGGTAAAATCGCTCTATTAGTTTGTGAGACCAGTACAGATAGGTGCCAACCGAAATAAATGCCAGCAACTGTAACACCGGGTGCAATTGTTGAAAGGACAGTGTATTGTAGATAGCCGCCCCTGTTCTTGCACTTTCTTTAACTTCAAACACATGGGCGCCAAGCTGAAGCAACAAGGGACTGAAATGCAGGAGATCCATGCGGCGGAATTTATATTCAGGCCGGGTTATTTTAAGGACATAAAAGAAGATCAGCGGACCAAGTGCCAGCGAGAATTGGAATGGCAGCCTGCTCCAATGGGGAACGTAGGTTGATAATCCGATATCAATACCCAATATCCAGGCTATCCATAAAACTATAGTGATCAGCGCCATGGCAAGAAACCGGTTTGCTGCCCGGTTTATCCCCTTGGTAAACCATAAGAATAATATAAAATTGAATCCAATAAATATTACTCCCAGGAAGGCGAGGTCATAGAGGTTAATATGGAATGTATACGGATTCAAAGTATCAAATAAGTCAATAGTTATTATTTCGGTGTCCCGAAACGTGAAATCAGCCTGGTAAACAATCCCGGCAGAAAGCGTTTAACAAAAAGCGCCAGTCTTTCTTCGCCTATAAATTTGCCGATATAGGGCTCATACGCTTCATTTTGTATGGCCTTTATAATTTGTAAGGCAGCTTTATCGGCCGAAAACCCGGCATTGATGTGTTCAGATTTATTGCTGGTAAAACTTCCATCGCCGGATATTGTTGCTATTGGCGTATGGATATAGCCGGGCGTAAGTATGGTTACTTTGATGCCGTACTGGCCCACCTCGGCGCGGAGACAATCGAAATAGCCGTGCAATGCGTGTTTGGCAGCTGCGTAGGCCGCACGCATCGGTGTTCCTATTTTGCCCATTACGCTGCTGGTCACTACAAAATAACCCGATCCCCGCGCTATAAAATGTGGCAAAAGCGCTTTGGTTAATGTAATATAACTGAAATAGTTAAGCTCCATCACTTCGCGATGGACAGCAATATCGGTCTCAGCAACGAGCGCACGTTGTGAAATGCCACCATTATGTACCATAATGTCGATATGCCCGAATAGTGCTATGGCGAGGGGCACTTTCGCTTCCAGATTAGCGCTGTCGGTAAGGTCGAGTGGGAGGATGTGTACATTATCAGGATGGGCACAGTTATTCTTTACCCGTTCTAATTCAGCTATCCGCCGGCTCGACAAGATCAATTTAGCGCCCCGGCGTGACAACTCCCAGGCCAGTGCTTCACCAATGCCCGAAGAGGCACCGGTAATCCATATAATTTTGTTGTTGAAGTATTTGTCCACGGTGATATTTCCTTGAATGAAGGTTGTTCTAAATTAATAAAATATTAGTTTTGAGCCCATTAAAAATAACCAGTATTTATATGAGCAATTCATCACAAAATAATGAAGTAGTATCGCATAACACCTATTTTGGTGGTAAAGTTCAAAGCCTTGGCCTCGAAACCGAAAAGGGCCGAGCTACCTTAGGCGTTATGAAAAAAGGGATTTATCAGTTTGATACCAGCACACAGGAAACCATTGTTTTTATTGAAGGCACCGTAAGCACCAAATTACCTGGCGTCGAATGGCAAAAACATAATAAACTGGATACCCTTGTTGCTCCCGCCGGTATTGTATTTGATATTAATTGCGAAACGGACGTAGCGTATATTTGCTATTATCAATAAAAAATAACATCGTATGTGCCGTTAGGCACATTTCGTTGGTAGAAGATTAATTTGCGATTCACGAGGCGTTCCTATAGGAACGCCTCGTGCTTATTTATGCATTTCTACCAACCAAATGCCCCGACGGGACATTTAACAAGCGCTTCTTGAGAGGTCGGGTCTCTTGTTGGCTGCCAAAAGCTTTTTTTGTTTTACTGTAGATGCAATCTACAGGCATAATTGTCCGAAGTCAGAGACATTCGGACAGCGGAAGGAGAATGCCTAAAGCAAAGATCGGTTATTTAATCATCGCCCTAAAATAAAGCGCTTTGCTCTATTCCATCGCCGGATGATTGCTGATAAGCGCGGATAAAACCGATGATTTCTACACCATATTGGGCTGCCTTTTGTGCACCAACGCCTTTAACACCACCCAAAGCCTTTAAGGTAGCTGGTAGCTTTTCGGCTATGGCGGCGGCTGTTTTTTCTGACAATATCATGTTGGGCATAATGCCCTCTTGTGTTGCTTTGGTTTCGCGCCAGCTTAATATTTGTTCGTACAGCTTTTCGTTAGGGAGGGCATTCAGCGTTTTTAAATATGATTTATCGAACAATTTTAACTTATTTTCCTCCAGTTCCAAGCAAGCGGCCGTTGTAAACGGATTTGCGGAAAAATGTTCCAACAGGCGCACCCGGTTCATCAGCCACATAATCAACTGATCGGCCTTACCCGCTTTCTCTTTTGATTGGCCTATGTACATGGGCAATTGCTGATGCAGAACATCAATGGCATGCTGCAGTTTTTCAAAAAAATAGGCAGCCGCCTGCTGGCTCCGTTCCGGCTTGCTTTGGCGCGTGTATTTTTCTGCAACATCAAAAACTTCACCCTGCAAATTGGGCAGCAGCGCCTCAAAATTTTTAGCTTTAGTTTGCAGCGAATAAAAATTGAACAACTCTTTCAACAGGTACAAGCGGTACAATTCCTTGTCGTGTTCCAATCGTTCCCGGTCGGGCTGTAATGCTTTGGCCTGCTCACTAAAATGGGTTACCGCCGGGTCGCTGATAATATTGGTCGCGGCAATTGGCTTGCGCAGTACCATGCCTGCCAAACTGCGACAGCGGCTTAAAGCCACGTAGGCTTGTCCGTAGGCAAAGGCTTCGCTCACATCAATTATGGCCTTATCAAAACTTAGCCCCTGGCTTTTATGAATAGTAATGGCCCAGGCCAGTTTTAGCGGAATTTGTGCAAAACTACCCGCATTAGCTTCATTAATTGCCTCGCCATCCAGTTGATATTTTACATTGGTCCATTCTACTGCCTCAACGGCAATTTCGCGGTCGGCTGGACTGCACTGAACAAAAACGGTGCCGCCGGCAATTTGGGTGATGGTGCCTATTTTGCCATTATAAAATAGCTTTTCGGCCGAGCTGTCATTTTTCACGAACATCACCTGCGCCCCAATCTTTAATTTCAATACAGATTCTGTAGGATAGGCATCCTTCGGAAACTCGCCACGGATAGTTGCATTAAACTCAAGTTCCTCGCCGGCTAACGATTCCAAAAATTCCTGGTTTAGCTGCTGCGCGATGCTGTTGTGGGTGGTGAGGGTGATATACGGATCTTCGGCGGTGGGCCTGAAGTTGGGCACATAACGGTCGTTCAGCAAAGCCAAATTTGTGGCACTGATGGATTGATTGCGGACTTCATTCAGGATATCTACAAAATCCTGGTCCTTTTGCCGGTATACATGGTCAAGCTCAATGCGTACATAGGATGCTTTTTGTATTACCAAACTGCTGAAAAAATAAGACGTAGCATAATGCCGGCTAAGCATGCCCCATTCTTCGTCCCTGATGATGGGGCTTAACTGCGAAAGATCACCGATTAATAAAAGCTGTACCCCACCAAACGGATGAGTCGATCCTTTTATGTTTCTTAATATCAGGTCGATACGATCCAGTACATCCGGCCTAACCATACTCACCTCATCAATAACTAGCAGCTCCAGGTTTAAAAGCAGATCCTTTTTCTCCGGACTATAATGTACCTCCGGCCGCTCCTCACTGTTAGGCAACAATGGTCCGAAGGGCAACTGAAAAAACGAATGGATAGTCATTCCGCCAGCGTTGATGGCTGCCACACCGGTGGGGGCAACCACGGCCAGTTTCTTTTTAAGCTGCTGCCGTATGCGTTGTAAAAAAGTTGTTTTGCCTGTACCCGCTTTACCCGTTAAAAAGACTATGGTATTAGTCTGTTCAAGGTAATCATAAGCCAACTGCATCACCGGGTTCATTGCTTCCATCGTATTACAATGTTAGCACAATCAAAGGGAATTTGAGTAGGTTGTTGAAAAAGCGAAGGAAGTACTCTGCGTATATTAAGGGATGGTAAATACAACAACAAATAAGTATAAAAAATATTGCAGTAATCAATATTACGCTTATTTTAGCTATAACATTATGAAACCCGAATACAGAATACTTTTATTAGCTATAATTATCACCGCTGCGTTTGATACGGCCGGTTCAATTGCTTCAAGGCAATTTAATTTTAATTATGCGTTGCTTACTTTAGGATCATTTATCATTTACGGCGCCTTTGCCTTTATCGCGACAGCAAAAAAAGACCTGATAACCGGGGTAGCAACTGCAACCGCCATAGGACTTTTTGATGCCACAATAGGCTGGAGACTCTCCGTGATACTGCATGCCAATACCGGCGGCCTTAACAATAACCCCACAGTCGAAGTTTGGATAGGTACAGCCATGTTTGTGATCATATCTGCCGCCATTATCGGGTTAATTGCGGGGCTGATAGCCAGGGCAGTTTTTAAAAGCAAAAGAGCGGTTTAAACAGCAGGATTACCATATCTTGCTGATAAGGTTTTAAAACCCGTTGGTGACAACACCAACGGGGGCGTAAAAAAACCGAATGACTTTGCGTATTTTTAGGAAGTACTGCTTATGTTTAATGCATACTGTCAAAAAAATACCCAAATGAAAACTTTAGCCGAATTAAAAAAATCATTGAATTTAGACCAGCCTCCTGGCGAGTTCTCCGTGCAGTTAAAAAGCCTTTGGTATGATGGTAAAGGTGATTGGCATCAGGCGCATGCTCAAGTTGACCATTTGGGAGATCGGGAATCGGCATGGGTACATGCCTATTTGCACCGCAAAGAAGGTGATATTGGGAATGCTGATTATTGGTATAGCAAAGCACAACAAATACGCCCGAACCTATCTTTAGAAGAGGAATGGGAGCAGTTGGTATTGAAATTTCTATAATGAATAAACCCTATTTCACATGTGCCGTTAGGCACATTTCGTTGGTAGAATATTAATTTGCGATTCACCAAGTGTTCCTATAGGAACGCCTCGTGCTTGTTTATGCTTCTACCGACCAAATGTCCCCATTGGACATAGACCATTTATTTTTAATAATCTAAATTTTATAAAAAAGCACTTCTTGAACATTCAGGTCTCTCTTCGGTTACAGATTGATCCAACCCGCGAACCTTATCTATACAGGTTCTTACTCTCAATAAAATTCAAAACCGCGTCGGGCACAAAAAATTGAACGTTTTTCTTGTTGGCGATGGATTGGCGGATAAATGTGGCCGAAAGTTCCATCATGGGCGTCATGGTAATGGTTACTGACGGGTGCGTGGCCAGTTCGGTGTTTTCATATCCGGGGCGGGGGTAAACAAATATCTGGTAGTCGCGCAAAATCAGTTTGTAGTTTTTCCACTTGGGTAACGATACCAGGTTATCCGAGCCCATAATAATGGCAAACTCATGCTGCGGATATTTTTCTTTTAAATGAGCTAAAGTGTCAATGGTATAGGATGGTTGTGGTAGCTTTAGTTCTACATCGCTCACTTCCAGTTTAATGGAATTATCGGTAGCCAGCTTGGCCATTTCCAGGCGATCATAAGTGTTAATGAGGTCGCCGTATTTTTTTAAGGGATTTTGAGGAGATACTACCAGCCAAACTTTATCCAGCGTGGTATAATTGGCCATATAATTAGCTATAATTAAATGGCCCACATGTATAGGATTAAATGAACCGAATAGTAGTCCTATTTTCATTAGTTTGCAGTTAACAGTTTGCAGCTTTTGGTTAGCAGTTGGCAGTTTTAAACTGACAATGGACTATCCTTAATAATCATTATCCGGCGCCAAACTTTCCGGGGTTGTCAATCATGTATTGAACAAGTCTTCCTACCTCATCAGATAAGGCAAATAACTTATCATAAATCTCTTTTGAAATATAATTGCATTCTTTCGCAAATTCCAACCAGCCCTGTGTTTCACTGTTCTCCATATCCACATCGGTTAATTTGCTTACAAAATGATTTGGGTATCTCCTTTTTCTGTAAGCCTCAATTGTGCAGATATTTGCAGATCGCGATGAACGGCGGATTTGATCAGTTAACGAATAAGTTTCTTCTTTGGGAAAACGCTTTGTTAACACAAATATTTCCATAACAAGACTGAAGCTCTTTTTATATAATATCAAATCGCGATAAGTGCCCATTATAAACCTGCAAACTGCAAACCGAATACTGCAAACTGTTATCTACCCAAGAAAATTCGTCACCAAATCCTCTGCCTCTTTGCATGCCGTTTGAAGATCGTAATTTTTTAGGATAATATCAAATTGAGGGGCGTAGTTCAGCTCTTTTTCGGCCTTTATAAAGCGCTCTTTTAATTTTTCCTCACTATCGGTGCCCCTGCCGGTTAAACGTTCAATAAGCACCTCTAATGACGGCGGCTGAACGAAGATGGCCAGCGCCTGTCCGTCATATTTACGTTTAAGGTGCATGCCGCCCTCAACATCAATATCAAATATTACGGTTTTACCTTGTTCCCATATGCGTTCAATTTCTGTACGCAACGTACCGTAAAAAGTGCCGCTATAAACTTCTTCAAATTCAACAAACTGCTTTTTGGCAATGCGGTGCAAAAACTCTTCTTTGCTTATAAAATAATAATCTTTTCCATGTTGCTCATCGCCCCGCGCCGGCCGGGTAGTGGCCGAAATAGAAAATTCAAGGTCGGGTATTTTACCAAGCAAATGATGCACAATGGTAGTTTTACCCGCCCCCGATGGCGCTGAAAATATAATGAGTTTACCTTCTTTGGTCATTCGTTCACTAGTTCATTTGTTCGTTGGTGCATTTGCGTGATAGTTCTTCAGCATATTACTAATGAACCAGTGAACAAATGAACCAATAAACTACAATACATTAAGTAGTTGTTCTTTTATTTTTTCAAGCTCTTCTTTCATGCCCACTACCAGCTTTTGGATGTTGGCGTCATTGGCTTTTGAGCCGAGGGTGTTGATCTCGCGACCAATTTCCTGTGATATAAAGCCCAATTTTTTGCCGTTGGCATCGTCATTAGCCAATGTTTCAACAAAGTAATTACAATGCGCTTTAAGGCGGATTTTTTCTTCAGTTATATCCAGCTTATCGATATAATAAATCAACTCCTGCTCAAAGCGGTTTTGGTCAATAGTTTCGCGACCAACAGCCTCGCTTAAAAACTGGTTTAAACGTTCTTTTATTACAGGCACACGTTTAGGTTCTTCAACTTCAACCAGTTCCAGGTTTTTAAGAATAATGCCGATGCGGTATTTTACATCCTGCTCCAGTACATTCCCTTCATCACTTCTGAATTTTTGGAAGGCAGCCATGGCCTGTTTAAAGGTATTCTCAACAATTTTCCACTCTTCTTCTGATACTGTTTCTTCATCATACTTTACCACTTCAGGCAAGCCTAATGCCAATTGTAATAGATTATTGGTGGGTTCGTTAAGATCGACGCTAACGGCTTTTAGCTGCTCAAAATAATGTTTAAGCAATTCCTTATCTATGCCGGCAGCACTAACAGTTGAACTTGCCTTTTCAACGTTGATGGATAGATTTACTTTGCCGCGTTCAATTTGCTTGCTGCAATCATTACGCAACTGAAATTCTTTTTCGGAAAAAGCTTTTGGCAAGCGTAAGGACAACTCCAGGAATTTACTGTTAAGCGATTTTAACTCAACGGTATATTTTGTATTGCCCGAATCGAAACTGGCAATTCCATAGCCGGTCATGGATTTTATCATGTGCAAAGATAGCAATTTTAGCGATTAGCGATTAGAGGTTGGAGGGTAGTTTTTTGAGAGGCCAGCTCAACTAATTTCCAATAGCAAAGCTCCAACCTCTGATCACCAATCTCCAACCTCTACTCACTTAGCTCTTGTCACCAATCACTAATCTCCAACAATTAACATTTTTTTACATTTACAGTGGAATACTATTTTTAAGTTTACACTTTTAATTTTTCAATGCGCCACAGGTATATTTTAATCATTTTAATCCTTTTTTGCTTTGTTTCAAGGCTTTCGGCGCAGCAGGTTTTTACAGTTAGAGGTGTTACATCCCGTAATTTGAGCGGAACCCGGATAGCGCAGGTGATAATTACCAATCTTAAAACCAGGGATATTATGGAAAGCGATGAACTGGGCTGGTTTTCTATAAAAGCATCTATTGGTGATACTTTGCTATTCACCAAGCAGGATTATGTTCCTCAAAAAATTGCTATTGTAAACACCGGCGATATTCCGGTTTTTATGGAACCTGTTATTACCCTTAACCAGGTAACCATTACCGGCCAAACAAAAAAGCAGGAATTGAATGATATTATGGCCGATTATAAAAAACAGGGAACGTTTTATGATGGCAAGCCACCGGTATTATCGTTCCTTACCTCGCCCATAACCGGCTTGTACGAACTTTTTGGAGCAACACCGGGACGGGCGCGTCGTTTTGCGGCTAATTCAAAAGAGGAGCTTCAATTCTCTGAAGTGCACAGGCGGTATAATTTGGCCCTCGTAAAACGGGTAACCAATGCATCAGATACGGTGGCCAAAAAGTTTATGGAATATTATACACCATCCTTTGAAGATTTGAAGGAATGGAACGATTACCAACTGATACAGCACATCCATACCAATTATGATTTTTACGATAAAACCAAGGATAAAGACAATTTGCGGCAGATAGTATTGCCGCCACTGGTTAAACCCGGCACCAAACAGGATCCGGTTGATTTATCAAAAGATCATTAATTAAATACCCAGCGATTCGCAGGCTCTTTCGGCGGCTAGTTTTTCCGCATTTTTTTTGCTGAATTCTTTTCCCAATCCCATTATCTCGCCATCAATCATAGCCTGAACGGTGAAAAGCTTAATGTTTTCGCCCTCTTCGTTGCTTATCAAATCAAAACTAATATCCTTGCTGTGGCGCTGGCACCACTCAATTAATTTGCTTTTGAAATTGGTTTCGGTTTGCTCAAGCGTGTGGATATCAATATGCGATTTGATGATATGGTTTACCAAAAAGTTTCGGGTAAAGTCGTAACCCTTATCCAGGTAAACGGCACCCACCAATGCCTCAAAAGCATCGCCCAGTAATGAACCCTGGCGCGATGAATTAAGCATGCGGCTATCATATTCAATTAACTTGTCGAACCCAAGCTTGCGGGCAAGCTGGTTTAGGTTTACGCGGCTTACTATTTTTGAACGCAGCTCGGTTAAAAAGCCCTCATCCTCATATGGGTAGAGTTTAAAGAGCACTTCGGCCACTACACTGCCTAAAACGGCATCGCCCAAAAACTCCAATCGCTCATTACTGTTTTTTACTCCTTTTTTTACATTTTGGGCAACAGATTTATGGCGAAAAGCCATCCGGTATAAAGACAAATTGCCCGGTACGAAACCGAGCAAATTCTTTAAAACCTTGACGTATTTTCTATTGGGCGATATGTATAGCTTGTAAAAACGACTAATGGGCATCCAGTATGTTATTCTTCGTATTTTTTAAATATTACAGAAGCATTGTGTCCGCCAAATCCAAAGCCGTTGCTTTGCGCAATATTTACTACACGTTTTTGAGCCTTATTAAATGTAAAATTTATTTTAGGGTCAAAAGCCGGATCATCAGTAAAGTGATTAATTGTTGGAGGAACAATATCATTTTTTAAAGCTAATATGGCTGCAATGGCTTCAACCGCACCGGCTGCACCTAATAAGTGCCCGGTCATTGATTTAGTTGAACTGACATTTATGCGATAAATATCATCACCAAAAACATCCGTTATAGCTTTAATTTCCTGTGGATCACCAATTGGGGTTGATGTTCCGTGAACATTTACATAATCAATATCAGATGCCGAAATACCTGCATCTTCAAGGGCTGCTTTCATTACCAGGGCAGCGCCAAGTCCTTCGGGGTGCGGAGCCGTCATGTGATAAGCATCGGCACTCATGCCGCCGCCAATCATTTCGGCATAAATTTTTGCACCACGCGCCTTAGCATGCTCCAGTTCTTCCAGAATAATGGTACCTGCACCTTCGCCTGCGACAAATCCATCGCGGTCCAGATCAAACGGACGCGAAGCCGTTGCCGGATCATCGTTACGTGTTGAAAGTGCGTGCATCGCATTAAATCCTCCTATACCGGCCTCATTAATAATAGCCTCAGAACCACCGCTTATAAACATATTAGCTTTACCCAAACGGATATAGTTAAAAGAATCAATAAGCGAATTGTTTGATGAAGCACAGGCAGATACGGTTGAAAAGTTTGGTCCGCGCAGTCCGTATTTAATAGAGATATGACCCGGGGCTATATCAGCAATCATTTTAGGGATAAAAAACGGATTAAAACGGGGTGTACCATCGCCTTTAGCGAAGTTAACCACCTCATCCAAAAATGTTTTTAACCCTCCGATTCCTGAACCCCAGATAACACCAATACGGCTGGTATCCAGTAGATCGAAATTTAATCCGGCGTCTTTTACGGCTTCTTCTGTCGAAAACAGCGCGTATTGAACAAAGGGATCAAGCTTCCTGGCATCTTTTCGGCCCAAAAAGGCATCGGCATCGAAGTTTTTTACCTCGCATGCAAATTTAGTTTTGAACTTTTCTGTATCAAAACTTTTAATCAAGGCAGCGCCACTCACACCATTTATCAACGAATTCCAATATTCAGGAACGGTATTGCCAATTGGGGTGAGTGCTCCAAGCCCGGTTACAACAACTCTTCTAAACTCCATTTAATAGCTTTGGGGAGTTCTTATTTAACGTTTTTTTCAAGGTAAGCAACAGCCTGACCTACAGTGCCGATAGTTTCAGCTTGGTCATCAGGGATAGCCACGTTAAATTCTTTTTCAAACTCCATGATTAATTCCACGGTGTCTAACGAGTCAGCACCAAGATCATTGGTGAAGCTAGCTTCGGGTGTTACTTCACTTTCGTCAACACCTAATTTTTCTACGATAATAGCTTTTACTCTTGAAGCGATATCAGACATAGTTGTATAGTTTTAATGATTAATAAAAATTCTGTGCAAAGAAAAATAAATTCTGTTAAATATCAAATCTAAAAACTTTTGTATAATGTGCAACAATATTTTATTGCAAGAGTTTCGATTTGTATTTTTACCGCCGCAAAAGTAATGATTTTGAACAGGAAATTCTTAAAGTTTGAGATCGATCTTGATTTTGTTTTGATCGCGGTGACAACTTCGCTTAAAGACTATCGTATTTGTTACCTTATTAACAAGTCTTTAAACTTTAATTTTGTCAAAATTCCCGATCTTTCTGTTGATATTTATCCCGGCGGCAATCACGTTTTATTTTCATTATACCATTATAATTGGGAAACTACTGAAACGGATTTTTATTTTATTGCCAATAAAGGCTCTGAAGGCTACTTAGTGCCCGAAATGAAAAAAGCCGATTATTTTTTAATGATTAAGAATTATATAGACGAAACCGACCTTGATGGTCTGATAATAAGCCTGAATAAAATAACTGAAATTGTAACAGCTGTAAAGATTGATCCAAAAAAAATTAAATCACGCGAAAATCTACTATTTTAGCGCAAAATTTTTTGAGTGTTATCGTTACACTATTGTAAGCTGATAAGCCTGTTTTAACAAAAAAAATATGAAATTATATTATAATCGAACCAAGATTGTTGCCACAATGGGGCCTGCATCTGCTAAAAAAGAAGTTTTATTAGCGATGATTAGAGCCGGCGTTAACATTTGCCGCCTTAATTTTTCACATGGAAAACCGCAGGACCACAAAGCCGTGATTGATACCATCCGCGAAATTAATGCCGAATATAAAACCAATGTGGGCATCTTAGCCGACTTACAAGGTCCGAAAATTCGTATCGGTTTGGTAAAAGATGGCGGTATTCACCTGGTAAACGGAACACATATTAATATAACTACTCATGAGTTAATCGGCGACGATAACCAGATTTATATTACTTATGAAACTTTTCCGCAGGATGTACAGCCAGATGAAATTATTTTGCTGGATGACGGAAAAATTCAAATGAGGGTTATTGAAACCAACCGTGTTGATACTGTTGTTTGCGAAATTGTGCATGGTGGTATCTTAACATCACGTAAAGGAGTTAACCTGCCAAATACCAAAGTATCGATCCCAAGCTTAACAGAAGAGGATCTGGAAAACTTACAATATGCATTGGATTGGGATGTAGATTGGATAGGTCTTTCATTTGTACGTACCGGCGAAGATATTTTAGATTTAAAACGTATTATTGAAAAAAGCGGTAAAGCCGCCAAAGTAATTGCTAAAGTTGAAAAGCCTGAAGCAATTGATAATATTGACGCCATTATTGCTGCTACCGATGGCGTAATGGTTGCCCGTGGTGACCTGGGTGTTGAAATGCCTTTAGAAGAAGTACCTCTTCTACAAAAAATGATTGCCCGCAAATGTCGTGAGGCCTCAAAACCTGTAATTGTAGCTACCCAGATGCTTGAATCAATGATCACTACCCCGCGCCCAACCCGTGCTGAGGTAAATGACGTTGCTAACTCTGTACTGGATGGTGCTGACGCTGTAATGCTTAGCGGTGAAACATCTGTTGGTGAGTTCCCGGTAATTGTTATTGAAACAATGGCTAAAATTGTGCGTAACGTTGAGGAATTAGGTTATCCGTATAATGCGAATAAAGCAGAAACCAACACAGATCCTTCATCTCCTGATTATTTGATTGATGCCGTTTGCGGATCAGCAGTATATCTGGCCGAGCATACTAATGCGGCTGGTATTGTATCTATGACCCGTACCGGTTACACCGCGTTCGAGATATCAAGCTACAGGCCTAAGGCTCATACTTATATCTTTACATCAAACAAGCATTTGTTAAATGCATTGAGCCTACTTTGGGGTGTTAAAACTTTCTATTACGATCACTTAGAAAGCACAGATCAAACCATTAGCGATGTAAACAACATATTAAAAGCAGAAAACCTTATTCAAGCTGGCGATGTAGTAATTAATACTGCCTCAGTGCCAATTTCAAAACAAGGTAAAACTAATATGTTGAAGGTTACTGTTATTGAATAATCGTTGATTGAGTTGATTAGGTGAGCTGTTGATTAGGTTTTAAATTTCCTAATACTCACTTAATATACTGGTTGATTGAGTTGATTAGGTGAGTGGTTGATTAGGTTTTAAATTTCCTAACTACTCACTTAATATACTGGTTGATTGAGTTGATTAAGTGAATGGTTGATTAGGTTTTAAATTTCCTAGCTACTCACTTAATATATTGGTTGATTGAGTTGATTAAGTGAATGGTTGATTAGGTTTTAAATTTCCTAACTACTCACTTAATCAACTTTATAAACCCAATCAACCAAACTTAATATACCTCCGCCATACAAACCTTTAAAAATAGGTTATCCAGGTTGGCAAAATAATAATCCCAATAAATTCTTAAAATCTTCATAGCCGTCAATTTTGTCAATCTTCTTTTTAGATAAGACTATAACAACGGGCGAATGGTTTAATTATTGTTATTTTTAAGTTAACGGGGCGTTAATAGATAGCAGCTACAGGAATACTTTACTACGACAACCGACAAGAATTATTTAGTGTCTCCGTAAGTTTTAGGATCAATTGCCATAGGCGACCAATCTTTAAAAAACTCCATTACCTTGTCTTTGCTATGACCCTTGCCTTCTTCCAGATAGCCTGAATTTTGCGTATGTATGCGGTTGCCTTTATCGTCAAGCACTACAAATACCGGGAAACCAAAACGCTGTGGATACCCTAACTGAGCCAATAAAGCATCGTTTTTGTTTTCCTTACTGTAATTAACATGCACTATAACGTAGTTTTCGCGCACATATTTATCTAGGTCGGGATCTTTAGTAACCAGGTCATTAAACCGTATACACCAGATGCACCAGTTGCCACCTATTTGCAGTAATACATTTTTATGCTCGGCAGCAGCTTTTTTTACGGCGATGGCAACTTCGGCACTTGCATCAGCAGCAGGGTTATAAAGTTTGGTGGTATCAGTTGGTTTTATAACAGCGGCTGCTGTTTGTGCTTTCACCTGGATAGTAATGGCAATAAGTGCCGCTATAAAAATAATTTTTTTCATGATAAGATAATTAAGCAGCAATTTATTCAAAAATGTAATGCTGCGTCCTCAATTAAATAAAATATAACAAAAAACTTACTTTAGCTGGCTCACAAAACGCCTGATCGCTTCACCCGGATCTTCTTGTTTCATAAAGTTTTCGCCGATTAAAAAACCCTGAAAGCCAGCAGTTTTTAATTGTTTAATAGTTTCGGGATTGCTTATAGCGCTTTCTGATATCTTTAAAAATTCAGCAGGGATATGCGGGGCTAATTGATAAGAAGTTTCAACAGAAACTGTAAAATCGGCCAGGTTGCGGTTATTAACGCCAATAGCATCCAGATTGGGGTTAATGCTTCGCTGCAATTCTTCCAGATTATGCACTTCCAACAATACATTTAGGCCCAGGCTTTTGGCAAGCGATGCCAGTGTTTGTATTTCATCGGGTGTTAAAATAGCGGCTATCAGCAAAATAATATCGGCGCCTAATGATTTTGCCTCAATAATCTGATATTCATCAATCATAAAATCTTTCCGCAAAACCGGAATAGTATTGGCCAGCCGTGCTGCGATCAGGTCGGCTTTTTTGCCCATAAAGAAATCCCTATCGGTTAAAACGGATAAGGCCGAAGCCCCGGCATCTGCATAAGCATTAGTCACTGCTTTAACGCTCACCTTATCGTTTATTATTCCTTTTGAGGGCGATTTGCGCTTAAATTCAGCTATAATGCCTGTCCTTGCCGGATCGAGCAAAAAATCTTTAAACGAATAGCAGTCCCTGTGAAAAAAATCAGATTCTTCCAGTTTAGTATAAGAGGTACGGCTTTTAGCATAACGCACTTCCTTTTTTTTATTGATAACTATTTTATCGAGGATTGACCCCCCAGCCTCCGCCAATGGGCGGAGGAGTTTTTGATGTGCTATTTTGTTCATTTCAAATGTTTCTACTTCGTTCATTTGCCCTAACCAAGTTACTCCCCCTTCAGGGGGTTGGGGGGTGTTAACCAATTCTGCATCATTTCTTTTCCAAACTCAGTTAATATCGATTCCGGGTGAAATTGCACACCTCTTACGTCATAATGTTTATGTCTTAGCGCCATTGCCGAGTTATCTTCTTCATCAATAGCAGTAATTTCCAATACATCGGGTATCGTCTTTTCATCAACTACCCATGAGTGATAACGACCAACCTTAAAGCTTTCAGGTAAACCCGCAAAAAGCCTTTCGCTTTTATCGGTAACCTTTATTGGCGTGGCAATACCATGCATGGGCTGACTTAAATTGTACAACTTACCGCCAAAAGCTTCGGCAATGGCCTGTTGGCCAAGGCATACTCCAAAAATACTTTTTGTTGGCGAATATTTTTCAATTACTTCCAGCAACAACCCAGCCTCAGACGGGATACCCGGTCCCGGCGAAAGAATAATGCGGTCAAAAGCATCCACATCGCCTATGGCAAACTTGTCATTACGCCATACCTCGCATTGCAATCCAATTTCGTTAACCAAATGTACCAGGTTGTAGGTAAAGGAATCGTAGTTATCGATGATCAAAATACCCCCCGACCCCCTGAAGGGGGAGGAATTATTTATATTTTTATTGTCGTTCATATCTATCGTAATTTAAATTTTACTCCCCGCTTCAGGGGCTGGGGGGTTACAGTTCCTCCGCCAGTTCAATGGCTTTTCTTAACGCCGCTATTTTATTATCAACTTCTTTCAGCTCGCTTTCGGCTACCGAGCCGGCTACAATGCCGGCGCCTGCCTGGTAATGCAGCGTGTTGTTTTTACTTAAAAACGAACGGATCATAATGGCATGGTTAAAATCACCATTGAAACCCAGAAAACCAATCGCCCCGCTATAAAAGCTGCGTTTGGTTTTTTCATTTTCATCGATGATTTCCATGGCGCGATATTTAGGCGCACCACTTAATGTACCAGCAGGATAAGTATCGGCCACTACTTTAAATGAGGGTACGCCAGGCAGCAATTTGCCGCTCACATGCGATACCAGGTGAATAAGGTGCGAGTAATACTGTACCTCTTTAAAAGCCTTCACCGTTACCTCTCCGCAATGGCGGCTCAAGTCGTTACGAGCCAAATCAACCAGCATCACGTGCTCTGCCGATTCCTTGGGGTCATTCTCCAGATTGCGGGCAATTTCGGCGTCCTTTTCGTCGTCGCCGCTGCGTTTAAAGGTGCCTGCTATTGGGAATATATTGGCGGTTTCATTTTTTACGGTGATTTGTGCCTCCGGCGATGAACCAAAGATCCTGAAATCGCCATAGTCAAAATAAAACAAATAAGGCGACGGGTTGATAGAACGCAGGGCCCGGTAAACGTTAAACTCATCGCCTAAAAACTTTCTGGAAAAACCCCTGGACGGAACAATTTGAAACACATCGCCCCGATAGATATGTTGTTTCATTTTTTCAACCACGGCAATAAATTCCTCATTGGTAAGGTTTGACTGCTCGTCGCCATTGCTTTCAAAATGATATTCGGGGAAGTTTTTGTTTTTAATAAGGTCAGCTACTTTTTCTAGGCCGTTATTGTCCGCCTCGCCATCTGGTTGATTATGGAAAATATATAGTTCATTTTTAAAATGATCTATAGCAATAATATAGCGGTAAACATGGTACTGCATTACCGGAATCTTACGACTCTCATCGTCGCTTTTCTTTAGGCGGATGGTTTCAAAATGCTCAACCGCTTCGTGAGTAAAATAGCCAAATAATCCGTTTGATATTATTTTGCCGGGATGGGGCGTCGTATCAAAACTATTTATGAAATTGTTTACCATGTCAACAAGGTCAAACTCCCCAGCCTGGTAATTTTCTTCGGTACCATCGGGATAGTTTAGCTTTAAAATACCGTCATTCAGTAGTAAACCAGCTATTGGTTCGCAGCAAACATAACTCATGCTATTTTCGCGACTATGATAGTCTGAGCTTTCCAGCAGCAGTGAGTTAGGGAAAACATCCCTTAGTCTTAAATAAATGCTTACCGGGGTAGTGGTATCTGCCAGCAGCTTTTTATGGGTGGTTATAATTTTATATTTTTTCATATTCTTTAAAAATGTCTTAAAACAAAAAAACCCGACGAATGAGGTTCGCCGGGTTTCCTATCTAGGTTTACAATTGATTAATCGTTCAGATCAAATATATCTCCGGCTGCCAAATTTAATTGGTGCCACCAGCTTGTATTATGATTGATTTTGATCATTGCGGTCACAAATTTATAAAGAAAATTGAATTAGCAAATTTTTTCTGCATTTTTTTATCAGTTTGATCCAATTACCGGTAAATGGCCGGCCACAATAGCTCCAATGATTATTAAAAATGCTATAATATAGAATATTGCAATGGTTTTATGCTTTACCTCTGGCAGGATAGCTTTCTTTGATTTGCTATGCCCAATGGTAATTAACACAATAGCGATAATCATCATAACCCAATGTTCAACAGTAAAGTAACGGGTAACATCGTTTTTCATGGTGCCACTGTTAAACTGAACATTGGGGCTTAAAAAATAAAGCACTATGCCAATAAGCAATTGGGTATGTGCCGATATAAGGGCAAATAAATTAACACGGCGGTTAACCTCGGTATATGGTTTTTTACCCAGCCAGCCCAGTAACGACTGAATGATGGCCAATACTACCATAATAAATACCACGTACCTGAAACCAGAGTGCAGGTCCTTGAAAAATTCGTATGCGTTCATTGCTAAAAATATTTCCCGAATATACAATTCTAAGCACTAAGTCAATAGCACCAAACAGAAAGCCATTAAAAATGACTTAAGCGTTGATTAAGATAACATGCCAAGCCGGCAATTGGAAAGAGGGCAGAAAAATTAATAGGTTTCGCTCAATGGCGGCACCCCTTTGTGAATTGGGGGCTCTTCTTTCGTTTTGCTTTTAAAAAATGATGTCACTTTATCCCAAATGCCAACCAGGTTATCCTCGGTAATGAAATGCGATGCTTTTTGCGAAACAAGCCCCACCAATGTTTTAATAATGAAGTTTGAATTTTTGAAAATCGTTTTGTTTAAGGCAAAAGGTAAAATGAAACGCGATATCAAACCAACAATATCCTGCTCAAAAAAACCAGCACTTTTTGTGCCATCAGCATTGGTTGGTTTGGGGAACAACGTCATTAAAGTCGAAAACAACGCAGATGGATTTCTGAATCGCTGCCCCAGGGCAACACTTTTTACTTTTTCCTCGCCTTTTAAACGGAAAATTTCGGCTCGCAAATCGTCTATTGTTCTGATAGGTGCATCCATTTTGTTAGTCTTTAAATATTTTGCGGATAATAGCGTTCACAATTGGCGATTCCAGACTTTGCTTTTTAGCTTTTACAACCAGTGCAATTATTAAATAAATAACCGAAACGCAGCCAAAACCAATCCATACGGCACCCAGTAAGCTCCCCAATAAATAGGCTAAAGTGAAACTGGCGAAAATAAACGCCAGCAAACTGAATAAAAATACAACTACATCAGCTATTAAGCCGGCGGCAATAGATGTACCACCTTCAATAGCCTGATATTTTGCCAGTTTTATGCGGGTTTCGGCATAATCCTTCAGCTGATCTATAATAGGTGGCGGAGTTTCGTTTTCCATAGATGTTTGTGTGTTTAATCTTCAGCTTTTAGTCCACGTTTTATAAAAAAATGGACTAAAAACTATTGATTTTATGTTTATGCGTGTTCCAGGTCGTCCTGGTATTCTTGTTCAGCGCCGTTTATTTTTGTTTTGATGTTACCAACAACCTTATCTTTTAAATTAAGCAGGTTATCAATTTCTGCAGAGGCAGTTTCTTTTATAGAATCACCAAGATTTTTCAATGATTCAGCAAGTTTATCACGTGTTTCGTTTCCTTTATCAGGCGCAAATAGCACACCCAACGCTGCTCCTGCCGCCAGCCCTACCAGCAATGCGACAAATACTTTTGAGTTATCGTTCATATAGTATATAAATTTTAAAGTTGATTAATTGTTTTCAATATGATTAAATATCCTGCCAATTGTTACCAAACGGACTATTTGTCTATTTTGTTACATCTGTGGGTTTAAAACATGAAAATTAAACCTGTTGCAAATATAAACAACTGTCAGCTCTGGTTGTCGGGGCCTGTATGTATTCGTTCCAGTCTGTCGGCTGCCATCCGGTTAGTTTCATATATTTCCAGCAATAACAGGAAGTAAGATAATAATAAGGGGCCAAAAACCAACCCTAAAATTCCAAAAAGTGGTATGCCTATAAAAACACCTATAATAGTTATCAGGGGATGCGTATTGGCAATGCGTTTGTTGATGATCATTCTCAGCACGTTATCAATATTGCCTATAAAAATTAGGCCGTAGGCAAGTAGTAATATTCCTTTCAATGAATGCCCTTCGGCTATTAAAATAATAGCGGCGGGTATGGTAAGTGTTGGTGCGCCTACCACAGGTAAAAATGAAATAAAAGCACCCACAACGCCCCAGAAGATCGGGTCGGGCAATTGAAATGCGTAAAAACCCATAGCTAATAGCGTACCCTGTACCAAAGCAATAATGCCCTGCCCTAATACATTTGAATAGGTAGCATCGCGCAGCGCAATAGCAAATCGTAAGGCGTGCTGCTCTCTAAACGGTGCATATTTAAGTAATCCTGCTTCAAATTCTTTTATTTGTGTAAACATAAAATAAAGCAGAAAATACATTACCAGCAAGGTAATAAGGATAGCGGCAGCACTGCCTAAAATAGAAGGGAAGAGCTCCGTAGCATATGCGCCTAGTTTTTGCAGCGTGTTTTCGGCTATGTGCGGCTGGTTAAAATTATAGCCTGCATAATCATCAATTTTCTCAACCCACTCTTGCAAATTAAAGGTGTTGTGGTTAATACTGCCAATTTTATCAACTACCATAATGCTTAACGACATTAAGGGGATAACAATTACAATTAATGAAACAAGGATAATTAATAAGGTAACCGCCGTTTTATTCCACTGCTTTTTTTCAACAAAATATTTGTAAACGGGCCTGAATATGGTGAAAAGTACAATGGCACCTAAAATAGAACTGAATAATCCGCTTAATGCAAAAAGAATAAAGCAACCCAATATGACGATGCTCGCCAGTATAATATTATTACGCTGTTTGTAGTTAAAAATTGACATTAATACTCAGATTATTTTTATCTATTAAAGAAAAAAATCAAAAAAAGGTTTGGCGTTAAACTACAATAAATTTATGCCTGCCTTGGAGTATAAAAGAAAGCATTAAACACGGATATAAAATTACTCCGTTGCTTTTAGCAAATTGTTTATCCGGGATGCGCTCATGGATATAGATTCCAGGTAAAAGTCGCAATCTTCTGATGCCTCGGGTATTTCGTAGCGTAGTTGTTCTAACGCCAAAAATATATTGGAAAGCTGGTTGTTAATGTCATGCCTAAGGTTTCGCAAAGTGTCTGTCCCGACATCATTCTTGTTTGTATCGTTATCTTCTGCGAATCCTTTCATTATCATTTTATATTAATAGCCTTCATTTTATTATATAACGTTTTTCGGTCGATGTTTAGGATCTCTGCTGCTTTGGTTTTATTAAAGTTTACTTCGCGCAGCACTTTTAAAATGGTTTCATATTCGGCTTCAAGCGCGGCATTTTTTAAATCGTGTTTATTTTCTTTCGGTTCAGATGCTTCCGGATGGTACGAGTAATCATATACCGGTATTTTAAAATTCGAGATTTCGAGCGGCAGAGCCTTCATCAAAATCTCATTACCCTCAGTAAGCAGAGTAGCCCGGCGTACCACATTTTTTAACTCGCGTATATTTCCCTGCCAGCGATAGTTCATAAAGCATTCTGTCACTTCGGGCGAAAAGGTGGTTACATTACGATCTAGTTCATGATTGGCCAACCTTAAAAAGTGGTCGGCAAGCAGCATAATGTCATTACCGCGCTCGCGCAGTGGTGGTATATAAATACTAAACTCGTTAAAGCGGTGATATAAATCTTCGCGGAACTTGCCTTTCTGTATACCCTCCTGCAAATTCTCGTTAGTTGCTATAATAATGCGTACATCAAGGTTAATCTCTTTGGTACTGCCTATTCTTTTTACTTTACGCTCCTGTACGGTTCTTAAAAGGGCTGCCTGTATCTCGTATGAAAGATTTCCAACTTCATCTAAAAACAGGGTACCACCGTTGGCCATTTCAAAGTGCCCTATTTTGGTATATAAAGCGCCGGTGAACGATCCTTTTTCGTGACCAAAAAATTCACTTGCTGCCAGCTCTTTGGTAAGCGAACCGCAATCCATCGCGATAAAAGGCTGGTTGTAACGCGGACTATTTAAATGGATGCTTTTTGCTACCGATTCTTTACCGGTGCCGCTTTCGCCTAAAATAATTACGCTGTAGTTCGTCGGCGCTACTAACTCAATTTGTCTTAACAGTTCTTTTGACGCTTTACTGGTGCCAACAACAAATTCGGTGGCAAAAGCTTGTTTCTTTACCTCGCGGCTTGATTTATCGTGGGTTACCGTTTCTACAACATTTTCAACCAGGGCATAATGAGTTTCAATTGCCTTGGTTATGGTATTCAATATTTCATCAGGATATAAGGGTTTGGTGATATAATCATATGCGCCCATTTTGATGAGCTCAACGGCCATTTTTATATCTGAGTATCCTGTAATAATAATAACCCCGGTTTTTGGATATTGCGTTTTAATATTTTTAAGCATTTCGCGCCCATCCGTATCCTCCAGCCTAAAATCGCACAAAACAAGATTAAAGTCCCCGTTTTTCAGGTACTCCATCCCAATTGTTCCGGTTGACGCGGTAGTAACATCAAATCCGTTTCGCGTTAAAAATTTTGAGAGTAATAACGCAACATTAACTTCATCATCAATGATGAGTATTTTTTTCATTTAGTATCAGAATTATTTTTAAGCGAGATATAAGCTGCCCTGATTTCTATCCGATGAGCCCGGTTTGTTACTCCGGATAGTTTCAATTTAGCCCTTAAAGTTTACAAATAAAGGTTTTATACGAATATAAACATACTAATTTGCTAATTTATAAATTTAATCCTCTGATACGTTTTAAAGCAACAAAAAGTTGTAATAAACAAAAAAGGAGGCCTAAGCCTCCTTTTTTGTTTAACTATGGGTAAAATTTTTACTTTGTAGAGAATGCATAAGCTACGCGTAAACCAACAAAGTTAAATTTAGGAGCGTTATCGCCAGTATTGTAAAAACTGCTGTTACCTTCGTATCTTACACCTGCATCAAGATAGCTTTTGCCACCCAATGGAAACTGATAACCTACCTGAGGAGCATAAACAAAGGCAGCTGTTTTATCAGCATTTAAGTCAGATTTGTTTAATAAGAATGATGCACCTGCTTCACCTTGTACATAAAAGTGAGGAACGATGAAGTATTTTAAACCTGCTTTTACCGGTAATAACTGAACGTTGGTAGCGTCAATACCCAGGCCATCAATATTTTTTTTGCCAAATACGTTGTCATAACCTGCGTTAACAGTAACATAAAGCGAGTTTGAAATAACCGGGATGTCGGCTTGTATCGAACCGCCTAAATTCCACTTGTAAGCATCTTTAAAGCTGCTACCTGTAGGTAAACCCGCGTCAACACCTATGCTTAAAATTACTCCGTTTGATGAAGTTGAAGTTTTAGTAGTAGTGGTAGCTGTTTGTGCTTTAGCACCAAAGCTTAAACCTGCAAATGCTAAGATTAAAGCTGAAATTTTAAATGAACTTTTCATGATTGTATGTTATTAAATTATTATGTGTTTGTTAAAACACGGAACAAAGTAACAGCACAAATCATTTATCTTTTTTCATCCTTTTGTCACGAATATTCAATCGTTTGATTAACAATAAGATAATTTTTGACTATATGGGTCTAATGGTCAACGTAGTGTAATATTAACACTTACTCACCCTTAAATTCTGGTTTTCGCTTCTGCAAAAATGCTGCAATTCCCTCCTGCAGATCTTTTGTTTTAAAGCATTTTCCAAATTCTTCTATCTCGGTTTCGAAGCCATTTACGCCATCTTTAGTCCCCGCATTTACTGCAGTAATGGCCGCTGCTATTGCCAATGGGGCGCGCAATAGTATTTTATTTAGTATTTCTTCGGCTTTTGAAAGTAAATCAGCCGGACTTACAGCGTAATTAACCAGTCCGTATTGATACGCTTCGGCAGCGGTAATCATATCGGCAGTCATAATCATTTCCAGGGCTTTTCCTTTACCTACTAACTGGGTTAAACGTTGTGTGCCACCATAACCCGGCAGTAATCCCAGGGTAACCTCGGGAAGTCCCATTTTGGCAGTTTCGGCGGCAACGCGTATATGGCAGGCCATGGCCAATTCCAATCCTCCGCCTAAGGCGAAACCATTTATAGCAGCAATAACCGGCTTGCTGCCATTTTCAATAAAATCAAAAACGGTTGACTGCCCCAATCGGGCCAGTTCGCGCCCTGACTCTCCATTCAGCTCTGTAAATTCAGCTATATCAGCCCCGGCAACAAATGCTTTTGGCCCAGCACCTGTTAGGATGATACCGCCAACTGCCGGATTATTAAAAGCTTCATTAAAGGCCGTATGCAGCTCGGCAATAGTGGCTTTATTGAGCGCATTGAGTTTGCTTTCGCGATTGATGATAATGTATTGTATGCGCTCTTTATGTTCTATCAGTAAATTTTGGAATGACATATTCTTTTCTTGAAATTTAGAAATTACGGTGTTGATGCACCCATTGAGTTATATAAGCCACAATATCCTGCGTGCTGGTGCCTGGTGGAAAAAGCTCGCCCACGCCTATCTTTTTTAGCTCGTTCATATCATCTGTTGGGATAATGCCGCCGCCGGTTACCAGCACATCATCCATTTTTTTTTCTTTTATCAGGTTGATGATTTTTGGGAAAACAGTCATGTGAGCGCCCGAAAGTATGGATATGCCTATGGCGTCCACATCTTCCTGTAAGGCGGTATTTACCACCATTTCGGGTGTTTGACGCAGCCCGGTATAAATTACTTCCATACCGGCATCGCGCAGCGAAGTGGCAATAATACGGGCACCGCGATCGTGACCATCAAGGCCCACTTTGGCAACTAACACACGTATAGGGCGATTAAATGATTGGCTCATTAATAATTGGGTTGCAAAAAGTAAAAGTAGTAAGAAAATATGAGCATGTGTTATTTTGCTGCGCCAACAAATAGCGTAGGGTTTTAAACCCTACGCTATGAAATGAGCTGCTGTAAAACTTATTTGGGCTTTTTGATATTATACTATTCAAATTAAAACACCACTATGAAAAAGCTATCATATTTATCAGTAATCCTGTTGGTTTTATGCCTGAGCAGCTGCTCTGTAATTGCCGGCATATTTAAAGCCGGTGCCGTAGTTGGCATCATTTCGGTTATTGTAGTTATCGCTGTAATTATCTGGATCATATCCTTGTTTAGGAAATAAGCCAGGTTCGCCTCACCCTGCCCTCTCCAAAGGAGAGGGTTCTGAAAAAGGTAAGTCTTTTAGGGAAGGGCAGGGTGAGACTTTTACAACGGCGCGCTAAAATGATAGTTGCCCGAGCCTATGTTTACAACCATGTATCCGGGCGCAGGCTCTGCTAATTTAATGTCCGCATCGGCAGCAATTGATTTGCCGCTTTCCAAAACATTATTGTTTGTGCCCACCGGAATGTAAATAGTTGCTGTGGTGTTGGCTGGTATTTCAACATCCAGCAATAAATTGCCATTATCCAGTTTCCAGTGCGAGCTTACTTTGCCATAATTGGTTTCGTAATCGGCTGCTGCATATTGCAGTTTGCCGCCTATAGTTGGTTTTATGGTGATCTGTTTATATCCAGGACCATCAGTTTTAGTGTCAATACCGGCAATTACGCGGTACATCCAATCGCCAATGGCTCCGTAGGCATAGTGGTTGTAGGAGTTCATGGTTGGGGTTTCGAATGTGCCATCAGGCCTTATACCATCCCATCTTTCCCATATGGTAGTAGCGCCCATTTTTACGGGGTATAACCATGATGGGTAAGTATCCTGCAACAATAAACGGTAAGCAACATCGGCGTAACCAAATCGACTTAAAACATGACAAAGATACGGCGTGCCTAAAAAGCCAGTGGTTAAATGGTTGTTATATCGATGGATGTTGATTACCAGCCTATCAGCTGCCTGTTGCCTTAATCCTTCGGGCAGCATATCAAATTGCAAGGCAAGTACATAAGCTGTTTGTGTGTCTGACGAGATTAATCCATTGGGTGTTACATATTCTTTTAAGTAAGCTCCCTTTATTTCACTTAAAAGGTTGGTATAATAGGCAACATCTTCTGTATTATCTAAAACAGTGGCCGCATTAATAAGTAGTTGGGTTGAATAGGCATAAAAGCACTGCGCTATCAGGTATTTACTGGTAATGGCCGAATTACCACCATTATCGTCGTTTTCGCTATAAAAAAGCCAGTCGCCAAAATGTTCTCCCGTATTCCATAAATAATTTTTGCTTTGATGCTGCATATAATCAACCCAGGCTTTCATGCTGCTGTACTGATCTTCCAATATCTTCTTATCGCCATAGGCCAAATACATATTCCATGGAATAATGGTTGATACATCTGCCCAGCCAGTGCTTGCTCCCGGTCCCGTTTTGCGTCCCTGTGCAATTACATTCGGGATAACAAAAGGCACGCTGCCACTTTCATATTGATCGGCAGCTACATCTTTAAGCCATTTGGCAAAAAAATTATGCACGTTCATATTATAGGTTGCCGTACGCGAAAAAACCTGCGCATCACCTGTCCAGCCCAGGCGCTCATCTCGTTGCGGACAATCAGTTGGTACATCTAAAAAGTTGCCTTTTTGTCCCCATTGAATATTGTGCTGTAATTGGTTAATGAGTGTATTAGAGCAATTAAAAGTTCCGGTAGGTGCCATGTCAGAATATAAAGCGATGGCTGTAAAATCTTCAGGCTTTAACTCGCCCGGATAGCCATCAACTCTAATATATCTAAAGCCCTGCCATGTAAATTGTGGCTCAAAGGTTTCTTCGCCTTCGCCATTAAGGATGTAAGTGTCTTGTGAGCGGGCCGTCCTTAAGTTATCAGTATAAAAATTACCTGTCTTATCAATTACTTCTGCATGCGACAGGGTGATTTTATCGCCTGCTTTACCGGTTACCTTCATCTGTACCCAGCCTACCAGGTTCTGGCCAAAGTCAATTACTTTTTCGCCCTTGGGGGTGGTAAATATTTTTACCGGTTTAAAAGTTTCGTGTTTGCGTACCGGCTCGTTATAGGTTGCTATTAAAATATCTTTTCTGAAATCTTTTATAGTTACGCCATCCCAGTTTTTATCATCGAAATTTGATGTCGACCAATTTTTCTGCTGCATACGATCGTCAATAGTGGCGCCGTAATAAATCTCCGCAAAACGTACAGGGCCTGTTGATGATTTCCAGCTATCGTCGGTAAAAATGGTTGTTTGGGTGCCATCGGTAAAGGTCACTTCAATCTGTAGCAGCAGGGCTATGTCTTTTCCATATAAGTTTGGTGTTGGGTTATAGCCAAAATAGCCCCGGTACCAGCCATTGCCTAATTCGGCGCCTACAGCATTTTTACCCTGTTGCAACAAGGCGGTAACATCATAAGCCTGGTATTGCAGGCGTTTGTTGTAGCTTGTCCATCCCGGCGTTAAATAAGCGTTACCTACGCGATGCCCGTTTATTTGCGCCTCGTATAAGCCATGTGCTGTAATATAGGCCGTAGCTGATGCTACTTTTTTGCCGAGTGAAAATTCCTTGCGAAACAAGGGGCTTGGCCTCTTTACAGAATCTTCTACAAAACCGGGAGTTATCCATTGTGCTTTCCAGTTGGTTGGTGAAAGCAAGCCCATTTGCCAGCTGGCCGGCGTGCTCCAAGTAGATGCATTGCCAAAATTGTCCCAAACCCTTACCTGCCAGTTATATTTTTGGCCAGATAGCAACGCTTCACCTTTATAAGGCACATACATGGATTGATCGGATACAACTTTACCGCTGCTCCATGCTTCATGTTTGCCGTTTTTTACTTTTATTTCGTAAGCCGATTGCATTACGCCCCGTTTATTATCCTCCCATATGCGCCAGCTAAACCGGGGTGTCGAAATATCAATGCTGATGGGGTTAGACTGATTTTCGGTTAGCAGATGTTCAACTTTTACCTGCGCAAAACCCAATCCCGCCAGGTGTAAGGCAAGGAATAAGAAGAGGATCTTTTTCATTTTAAATAAATTGTCTGTTAGACAGGCAAGTTAAATAAAATGATTTGAGTAAACCATGCCTGGCAAAACTTGCTGGCTTTTATCATTAATATATTACAAATAGAATTGGAGGAAAGTAAAGAAAAATAGCCGCCGTTAGATTATACGGCGGCTACTTAAAAACGAAATTATTCTACAATACTTTTTAAAGTACTGATACCTGGTAATATGCAATATGCTGTTCCGCGCGCTACCACAAATTGCGGCAGACTTTCTATTTCTACAGGTCCAGCCGGGGTAGGAATGGTGAAGGAAGTATCAGCACCGGGCATACTCCTGTTGGCAATTAAAGCATCCTGCCCTTGTTGAGATGGAAATAGGTTACTGAAATTGGTTGTGTTGATCCAGGAGTAAAGCAGCTCAAACTGGTTGGATAATGATCCGCATAAAAATAAGCCGATCAATCCCCTGTCTTCACTTGCTGTTTTTGAGTTGAAGGGCTGACCATAAGCCATGCCTCTTCTTATCAGTCGTGGCGGCGGTCCTTGTTCTGATAACTCCTCGTCGCGCGGATTGGCAACCCGGTTATGCGCAGCAAAGGGGCATTTCATACCGGTAGTATCGCCTGAATATCCAAAAGCAGTTGCGTGGCTGGTTTTAGGATCGGGTGCATCAGGCGATAATTCAAGCGGCGATCCGTTTAACCAGCGCCCGTTTAGCTTTGCGGCCAGCCATGCTATGGTATCTTCAACAGATTTACCGATTTTGGGAGCTATTGCCTTTGCATTGGTCTCCAAAAAGGTGTCAAATACATTTACATCCTGGTATAACATCCGGAAGGCGTTATAACAGCCATCTTTTGCAAAGATCCCTGCGTTTCCATACGATGGGCCGGGCTGTGAAGTTTTATTGGGATAGCCGATAAGGAATGCACTTAAATCTGCCGGATCACTCGGGCTACCCCAGCCAAGCGCGGGTTGATCAATGCCGTCCAGATAACCAAAATGAATACTGTTACGCGGTACGGTAGCGTATTCTTCCAGTCTTTTTGTGCCGTTGGCAATAGGCAGATATTCGGTTAGGCCACCGGCAACTGCAGCATCGGCCACTATTTTAACCAGTTTATTAAGTGCAGGTTCGTCCATTCCATACACGTGCACTACACAATCAACTTGTTTGCCTGTTTGTCCAAATACCCAGGTATTAGGAGCACTTGTGCCAAAATCATTCAATGATTGTTGAGAACCTGCCGAAGCCGGGCCCTGCTTAAACGTTGGTGGAAATCCAGCGAGGTCACTTGTGGTAAGTTTACTTACTAATTTAAGCCCCGTGAATGTAAAGCCTATGTTCAGCATTATTTCGGGCTTGTTGTCGCCCCAATCAGCGGCTGATTGCACGTAGGGTAGTATGGTTTTGATAAATTCTTTTGCCCCCGGCTGGGTTGCAAATTTAAATATCAGGTGACAAGACCATGGGTGCGTATAGCCCCTCATAATCATGCCCTGTACATTGTTTTTGTCTGGTTGAGAAGAATTAGTTGCAGGCATGGCTTAAAAATTAAAGAAGTAAAAATTATCAGCCGGAGAGCCCGGCTGATAGATCAATTTAAAAGCCTTAGTGTGCTTTTTCTTTGCTAAAAGCTTTCTCAATTTCTTTTACCGTTTGCGGATATGCAGCGTACATATCGCCGGCCTCGTTAAGGTTATTGTTATTAATAAAATTCTCAAAACCTGTAAGATCTTTTACCGGAGGGTTTGGCGGCGTTAAAGCAATGCCAGCTATGGTTGAAAAAGCAAATTGAGTGCCCGGATTGTCCCAGAAAAATTTAAGGTACGGGTTCATTGGGCCATCAAATTCGGTCATTAGCATAAGCGCGTTAATGCCTTCGCCAGATGCATTAGGAATCAGCGAAACACGCGCATAGTGTACAATTTCTGATGAATCAAGACCGGCTTTAACAGTGGCTACAAAAGTATCGTGTACTGTTTGTGCTATTTTTTGCGATGCGTCATCCTGTTTGATAGGTACGTACAGGGTTAATGGATTAGTCATGATATTTAGGATAAAAAAAGGTTTAGGTGCTTACTCTGTTGCAGGCTTTTCAGCAAACGCCATTTTATTAACTGTGATAAGGTTTAGGTGCGATTATAAATCAATGCTAAGGTAGTGGTTGTCTTTTCCCCACAAGCCGTACTTTAACGGTATTTTTTAGGGTAAAAATACGGTGTTGACTTTTCGCAAAGCACTGGTTGGGTTAACTAAGATTCCGATGAGGATTAAGGATATTGTGAAATTGGCTGATTGGCAACCTTAGTTAATGACTTTTATTTTGGTAACTATGATATAACCGTATCTTCCCAATGCAGTTGTATCATGCATCCAATTAAGGCTAACATTTATTGGAAATTTAGCATTTGGGTTGATCCCTAACTGTTGTAAGCTTTCATTAATATCGTAATGTGGTGGAGCATTTTTGGTGGTATCGTTGTTGATTGTTATAAAAAGGCCGCCACACGTTTGGCATGTTCTGGGATCATAGCCGGTTATAACTCCCTGACTTTGATAAGGGGGCACACCGGTTTTTTTGCAGGAAACAAAAATCAAACCTATGCAAGCGATGAAAATAAATGTTTTCATTTTTATAGATATTACGGCGAAATACACATTAATGCTACAATCACATAAAATAAAATTCAAACTGATACACTGCCGAAACACTTAGTCTTTTACCTTTCCCCATCAAAAAACTATCTTTGTACTGTGAGCGATAAAACCATTCTTAAACTGCAATTACCTACAGACCCGCTATGGGTTAAAAACGTGGTGGAAAGCAATATTGAAGAGTTATTAACCGATCATGCTTTTTGCGAGCAAAAGGCTGCCAGCAATGCCATTACCCTTATTGTTCAAAATCCAAACCTGTCAGACCTGGTGCAGGAAATGGCCCTATTGGTGCAGGAAGAAATGGATCATTTTAAAAGAGTACATGACATTATATTGGCTCGAGGCTTTGTACTTGGCCGCGAGCGGAAGGACAATTACGTAAATGAATTGCGCAAATTTGTAGTTATTGGCGGCGGCCGAACCGTTCAATTGGTTGACCGGTTGCTTTTTTCGGCGATGATTGAAGCACGCAGTTGCGAACGTTTTAAAGTATTATCCGAAAATATTAATGACGCAGAGCTGTCTGTTTTTTATCACGAACTGATGATCAGCGAAGCCACACATTATGCCATGTTTATCCGCCTTGCTAGAAAATATTGTGGCGATATTGATGTAGAAACCCGCTGGAAAGAATGCCTGGCTTTTGAAGCGGAGATTATTCAGAATTATGGCAAGGCAGAAACCATACATGGTTGATTAACCCCTTTGTCTACACAAACCCCTATCCTATCAATTTATTATTCCATTGTTATTTTGAATAGCAACGCAATCAGATGCAGCAGAGCTGCCTGTCAGCGATAGCTATATGGCTTTTGCCCCTAAGCTGATGGACGTAGCTTGTTTATCGGTACAAAACCATTGTTTACCGATACTATTTATTTAAAATCACCCTCCCTCAATAGCTTTACATCAGTCAATTTGATTTTGTACTCAGGATGTATCACCTGTATATAAATGTCTCTTTGCTATTAACGATATAATAATGTCCCTTAATTATCAATCATAGTTCTCCCCAATTAAAGGAGTTCGTTTTATCAGCCCGGGTGTCTGCATGTTAAGTGCAGGCACCTATTTTATGAAATGCATTAAACTATTGCGGCCAGCATAAAAAATGGAAAAAAGTAAAAGCATAAAAGGTAAGGTTCTATTATTAACTATCGTATTAATGGTCTGTTTGAACATCAAAAACAGCATGGCACAAAGCCTGGGCGATCCTGTTGTTGATATTACATTTGGTTCGGGCACTGCCACTCACTCGGGTGCATTGTCTGCCGACTCCGGTTCAACCAGTTATACTTATACTTCGGCTGATTTTCCTCAAGATGGTTACTATACCATTGAGAATACAACCAATAGCCCGAATGTTTGGTGGACAACTACCGATCATACCGGGAATACCGGTGGCTATATGATGGTGGTAAATGCCAGCGTTTCAAAAACAGATTACTTTTATAAAAGAGAAGTAGATGGTTTATGCGGAGGAACAACTTACCAATTCGGTGCCTGGATAGGGAATCTGTTAAGATATAGCGACCTGAGTCCGCCGGATATTATCTTTTCTATCGAAACAACAGATGGTACGGTTATACAGAGTTATGATACCGGGTCCATTGCCCAACGAAAAGATGCATTTAAGTGGATCCAGTTTTTATTTGACTTTACCCTTCCGGCAAATGTATCAAACGTCATCATAAAAATGACCAATAACAGCAACGGTGGTGCACCGGCTAATGATCTGGCTTTGGACGATATTACCTTCAGGCCATATGGTCCCTCGCTTGTTGCCGGCTTTAGTTCATCGTCATTAAGTTCATTAAGCGCATGCGCGGGGCAAACAACACCATATACCTTAACGGTAGCGCCGGTAAGCGGTTATACAAGCCCGGCTTATCAATGGCAAATTAATAATGGCACAAGCTGGATTGATATTCCGGGAGCAACCTCTTTATCTTATACCGCTAATCCTACAGCTGTGGGGACTTATGAATACCGGCTGGCCAGTGCCGAAACCAGCAATATCAGTTCGGCCAGTTGCCGGGTAGTTTCTAACGTACTTACCATTGTTATTAACGATACGCCATCTTCCACGGCTACTGCAAATACACCTTTATGTGTCGGCAATACCTTAAATCTTACTGCATCAACCGGAACAGGTTATAGTTGGACCGGGCCCAATGGCTTTACATCATCCATTCAAAATCCATCAATAGATAATATAACCGCGGCTGCTGCCGGAGATTATAGTGTAGTGGTTACCTCGGGCAATTGCTCCTCAAGTGCGGCTGTAACGGTTAATGTATATGCCCAGCCGGTAGCGAATGCAGGAGCTGACGTAACCATTTGCGAAGGCGACAATACCACCCTGAATGCCAGCGGTGGTACGGCCTATAGCTGGTCGCCAACCAAAGATTTATCAGACCCGACTATAGCCGATCCAATAGCGAGCCCAACGGATACAACGGCTTATGTGGTAACGGTTAGTAACAGCAATGCTTGCACCGCTACGGATACGGTAATGGTAAATGTGCTTAAAAAGCCGGTAGCAAATGCCGGCGCAAATAAGGAAATAACCCAGGGACAATCCGTAACGCTTAATGGAACGGCAAAAGGAACAGACGTAACTTATTACTGGACGCCGGATACGTATTTGAGCAGCAGTACGGTACTTGATCCGGTTGCTACCCCACCGGCTGATATAACCTATACGTTACATGTAACGCCAACGGTAGGTTGTGGTAGTGATGCCACGGCTGACGTATTTATAAGGGTTTATAAAGAAATAACGATTCCTAATACATTTACGCCAAATGGCGATGGGGTAAATGATACCTGGGATATTACAGCACTTGATACTTACCCGGAATCGCTTACACAGATTTTTGACCGTTATGGGAGCGTGGTATTTGCCAGCACCGGCTACGCCAAGGCCTGGAATGGAACCTATAATAATAAAAATGTACCAATTGGTACCTATTATTATTTAATTGATCTTAAAAACGGGCATAAATATTCGGGCTGGGTGTTGGTAGTAAGGTAGATAACAGTCAGTCATCAATTTACACCAACTATATTTCTCAAATAATTATCCATTAACACCATATCCACCTTATCATTAATAAAGCCGATGTACATATCAGGGCGTACAATTAATGATTTGGCCTGGTTGGCTTTTATTTCAAAAGCATCAAAAACAGGCTGGTTTTTTGCCGATGGTGGCAGGTAAAAGAAATTAAGCGCCGGCTGATAGTTTTGTGTTATCCATTTGGCCAGTGTAAACAGATCAAGCTCGGCCAATTTCCCTACAACAATAAGCGTAAAACCAGGCTTGCTACACCACTCGTGTAAATCGGTTTCCAATTGTTTTTTTTCATCAAAAACTTTGAGATAGGGCAGCCTGTCGCCGGCTTTTATTTGGGTGGATTGACTTACATTTAAATTAATAGCGCTATCCCGGTAACTGATGCCAATTTGCGATACCCGCTTAAAAAACTCTTCCCTTATATTCTCTTTACTCCAAACCCATTTGAGTGCCGCAGGTAGCAGCCATTTTTTAAATAGATTGGCAAAAATGCCACCCGACATAACAAAGCTAAAAACCCTATCGGTTGTGCTTAACAGATCTTTGGCAACAGGCATTCTTTCTATACTATAACTATCCAGTATGGATGGGTTAAGCTGATTATTGACCACGCCTGCCAGCTTCCATGCCAAATTGTAAGCATCCTGCAAGCCAGTGTTCATCCCCTGGCCGCCAACCGGCGAATGGATATGCGCGGCATCGCCCACTAAAAAACAACGCTGCTGTCTGAATTTATCAGCCATGCGGTGATGTAAACGGTAGGTGGTAAACCAATAATTATGGGAGATATTTACGGATAAACCAGTTATGGAATTTAAACAAGGCAATACGTCTTCTATTACCAGATCTTCCTTTTTATTAAGATTCTCCGGCAGATTGCCAATTATGCGGAAACGGTTGGGTTCAGGCATTGGGAAAAAGACCGAAAAGCCTTTCTTTTCTAAAAAAAGCTGTACTTCATTGTCATTAAATGTATCATTATCCAATTCAACATCAGCCAAATAAAATTCATGCTGATAAGTATCACCGCTAAAAGCAATGCCCGATTGTTTGCGTACTACGCTATGCGCGCCATCGGCACCCACCACATAATCGCATTGCAGGGTTAATATGCTGTTGTTATTTTGAATTTCGGCTGTTACCGTATCTGTAGTTTGTTTTATGGAGATTAAATTAGTTTCCCAGTAAACCGGGCAGCAATTAAGGGTTAAGAATTCAAGCAGCAATCGTTCATTTTTGCTTTGCTGATACAAATGAATAAACGGAAACAAGGTTTGCCCTTCGCCAACATGGCTGAATTGCAGCTGGGCAATCTGTTTGCCATTACGGTTAAACGAAACGGCCTGGGCTTGTTTGCCATCCTTCAATATCTTGTCAATAATGCCCATTTGCCGGTAAATCTCCAGCGAGCGGGCTTGTACAGCTAATGCTTTTGACTCATCTGTTGGTCCCCGTTTAATGTCAATAATAACCGGCTGAACGCCATGCCGCAGTAATTGTGCCGCCATCATCAGTCCCGAAGGACCCGCGCCAACAATCAATACTTTGGTATGCGTCTCAGAAAGGGTCATTCAGCATTAACGGTGAAATAGTAAGAAGATAGTTGGCCGTTTATGCAGCTCGGGTACTTTTTTTTGCCATTCGGCGATGGTTTTTGTTTGTACCAATTCGGTAGCGGCAGTTAAATCACATGCAATACACAAACGGGTTTTGGGATTTGCGCTTTTTAAAATATCGTCTAGCAAGGAGTTGTTGCGGAAAGGCGTTTCGATAAATAACTGTGTTTGATCCAGTTTTTCAGTGATACTTTCCAGTTCTTTTATTTTTTTGGTTCGCAAAACCTTATCAATGGGCAAATAGCCATGAAAAGTAAAACTTTGCCCATTAAACCCCGATGCCATCAGCGCCAGCAAAATGGAACTCGGCCCAACCAATGGCACTACTTTAATCCCCATGCGATGTGCTTTCTCCACAATCTCAGCACCCGGATCGGCTATGCCGGGGCAACCAGCTTCGCTCATCAGCCCTACACTATTGCCGGCTTGTAAACCTTTAAAAAATTCTGCATTACCATCCGCACGGTTATGTTTGCCATAATCATGAACAATCAACTCGCTTTGCGGCGTTTTAAGGCCGGCTTCTTTAAGAAACCTGCGGGCAGTTTTTTCATTTTCAACAATATATTCTTTTATGCTGTTGATGGTATCAACCAAATATGGCGTAAATGATTTGGCCGATGCCTCTTCGGCAAGCGGGACTGGTATTAAATAGAGCGTTCCTAATGGCATATTGCAAAATTGCTGTTTTTTGTTTTAAATAATACTATAGAAAGGATAATTGAAAACTGGTTTATTGCCGGTTTAATAATATAGTGTGAATAATACTCCTTCCTGCATTAAATATTTCACCTTTCGGCTCAAAAATGTACTTTTGCAAACTTTATAAATCAGTACCATGCTCAGAACACATACTTGCGGCGAATTAAATATCAGCCATTTAGGCAAAACGGTTACCTTATGCGGTTGGGTGCAAAAATCACGCGACCTTGGCGGAACAACCTTTATTGATATACGCGATCGTTATGGTTTAACCCAGCTGATCTTTAATACGGATTCTGATGCTTCGCTGCGCGAAAAAAGCCGTGGTCTTGGTCGTGAGTTTGTAATAAAAGTTACTGGTACTGTAATTGAGCGTACCAGTAAAAATGCAAAGCTGTCCACCGGCGAAATTGAGATTGTTGTGGAAGATATTGAAGTACTGAATCCATCTAAAATTCCTCCTTTTATGATTGAGGATGAAACTGATGGTGGTGAAGAGCTTCGTGCTAAATACCGCTATCTGGATTTGCGCCGTAACCCTATCCGCAACAACCTGATGCTTCGCCATAAAATGGCACAGGAAGTACGTAAATACCTGGATGGATTAAACTTTATTGAAGTTGAAACCCCGGTATTGATTAAATCAACTCCCGAAGGTGCTCGCGATTTTGTGGTACCAAGCCGTATGAACCCGGGTGAGTTTTACGCTTTACCGCAATCGCCGCAAACCTTTAAGCAATTATTGATGGTGAGCGGTTTTGACCGTTATTTCCAGATTGTAAAATGTTTTAGGGATGAGGATTTAAGAGCTGATCGTCAGCCTGAATTTACGCAAATAGATTGTGAGCTATCCTATATCGAACAGGAAGATATCCTGAATATTTTTGAAGGCTTAACCCGTCATTTGTTCAAGACCATAAAAGGGATCGATCTGCATAACTTCCCGCGTATGCAATATGCTGACGCAATGCGTTTGTATGGATCAGACAAACCGGATATCCGTTTCGGGATGCAGTTTGTTGAGTTGAATGATATTGTAAAAGGCAACGGTTTCAGCATTTTTGATAATGCCGAACTGGTAGTAGGTATCAACGCTAAAGGTTGTGCCGAATATACCCGTAAACAAATTGATGAGCTTACCGAATGGTTAAAGCGCCCGCAAATTGGTGTTACTGGCATGATTTATTGCCGCTATAATACCGACGGCACTTTAAAATCATCAGTTGATAAATTTTATACCGAGGATGATTTAACCAACTGGGCAGCTGCATTTGAAGCCGAGCCGGGGGATATTATGTTTGTTTTAGCCGGACAAGCCGATAAAGTACGCAAGCAATTAAGTGAGCTTCGCCTGGAGATGGGAAACCGTTTGGGCTTACGCGATAAAAATACTTTTGCACCATTATGGGTGCTGGATTTCCCGCTATTGGAATGGGACGAAGAATCAAGCCGCTACCATGCTATGCACCACCCGTTCACCTCGCCAAAACCTGAGGATATTGCGCTGCTGGATACCGCACCGGGTGATGTACGCGCCAATGCATACGATTTAGTACTCAACGGTTCTGAAATTGGCGGGGGCTCTATCCGGATCCACGACCGTACTTTGCAAGCGTTGATGTTTAAACACCTGGGCTTTTCGCCCGAAGAGGCACAAAAACAATTCGGCTTCCTGATGGATGCCTTTGAGTATGGTGCACCTCCACATGGTGGTTTAGCATTAGGATTTGACCGTTTGTGTTCAATCTTTGCAGGTTTAGATTCTATCCGAGATGTGATTGCGTTCCCTAAAAATAACTCGGGCCGCGATGTGATGATTGATACACCATCAACCATTGCAGAGGCACAGATGAATGAATTGAAGATTAAAACCGTTTTATAAGGATAATAAAAAATGGCAGCTGCTATTGTATCAGGTAAATCAGAAAAAGACTTTCAGCTATTAGTATCCATTGCCGAAAAAATGGGCTTATCCATCACCATGATAAATGATGATGAGCTGGAGGCTTTAAATAAAGCTAAATCCGAAAAAGAAAAAGAAGCGAACGAGGTAGCAGAGCTGGTGTAATTTCTTTATCTTGTAATAAATATTGATATGAAGAAACTGCTAATTACCGGCTTACTGCTAACTTTTTCCGTTGGCCTTTTTGCCCAACAATCCGCAACTGATGCTGTTAAACAAGTCGTTATTACAATGTTTGATGGTATGCGCAAAGGCGATACCACGTTATTTCGCTCCGTTATTGCAAAAGATATGATATTGCAAAGCGTTGCAAACGACAAAACCGGGAAAGCAATAATAACGACGGAAAATATAAACGATTTTTTGAAGGTTGTGGGTACGCCGCATACTGCCATTTACGACGAGCGCATCACCTTTGGAACCGTTAACATTGATGGCGATTTAGCCAGCGTATGGGCCCCCTATAAATTTTACCTGGGCGATAAATTCAGCCATTGCGGTGTGGATGTATTCCAACTGCTAAAAACCACCGACGGCTGGAAGATCATTTACATTGTTGACACCCGGCGAAAAGATAATTGCGTGGAATAATAAAGCTCTTGCCGGCGTTGAATAAAAACTCTTGTCATTTCGAACGATAGTGAGAAATCTTATACTTCAAATATTCCCGCCAATGCATCAATGAATAGTTCGCTATGCGTGGCGTATAAGATTTCTCCTCGTACCTCGTCGAAATGACATCGAAAAATGGCTCCTCGTACCCCTTCAAAAAAATGTCATTTCGAACGATAGAGAGAAATCTTATACGAAATACATTCACGCCATGCTACTTCCGGATTATTAGCTCACTCATCATTTAAGAACTTCCAACTGGGATTAAAAGAGTCTATTAATGCTTCTTTCTTTTCCCGCCGCCACTTTTTTATTTCTTTTTCCCTTTCAATGGCGTGGTTGATGTTTGAGAAATGTTCATAATAAACTAAATTATAGCAGTAGTATTTACCGGCAAAAGTTTTAGGATTCCCTTTATTTTCATGATGTTCAAACAGACGTCTGTCTAAATCATTTGTTACACCGACATATAGGACGGTTTTCTCTGGGTTAGTTGTGATGTAAACATGAAAGTTATAATTCCACATAAAAATAAACGCTAATATTACTTCGCTAGTGCACGAAAGGATAGCATAGTTCGCTATCCATTGCGTATAAGATTTCTCCTCGTACCTCGTTCGAAATGACACCGAAAAATAAAACTCTTGTCATTTCGAACGATAGTGAGAAATCTTATACTACGTGCATTCCCGCTAGTGCATTGACGAATGGGCATAGTTCGCTATGCGTAGTGTACAAGATTTCTTCTCGTACCTCGTCGAAATGACACCCAAACAAAAATTGTCATTTCGAACGACAGAGAGAAATCTTATACAATGTACATTCACGCCATGTATGAATAGCATGGTTCGCTGTACTTGGCGTACAAGATTTCTCCTCGTACCTCGTCGAAATGACATTACTGTTAATTAATCACCCAAACAGCAATTCAAAAACCTCTTCTATACGACTTACAACTTTAATATCAATTTTATAACGAGACAGGTCGATGCTTTTTCTGTCGTGCCCACCCGATGGAAGGTTATATTTGGATATAAATATCTGTTCAAAGCCCAGCTTTTGTGCTTCGGCAATACGCTGTTCAACCCTGTTCACGGCTCTTATCTCGCCCGATAAACCTATTTCACCAGCAAAACATGTTTTAAAAGGAATAGGAATATCTTGATGCGACGAGATAATAGCCGCCGCCAGTCCCAGGTCAATGGCAGGGTCCTCTACCCTGATGCCGCCGGTAATGTTCAGAAACACATCCTTATTACCCAGACTAAAACCGCAGCGTTTTTCGAGCACTGCTAATAACATACTCATGCGTTTGGTATCAAAACCGGTTGCAGTCCGTTGCGGGGTTCCGTAGGGTGATGTACTCACCAGCGCCTGGGTTTCAATCATCATAGGCCGCATGCCTTCCAGCGTGGTAGATATGGTAATACCGCTCAAAGCTTCGTCCCGCTGTGACAATAGTATTTCTGATGGATTGGATACCTCGCGCAAACCCTCGCCCAGCATTTCGTAAATACCGAGTTCGGATGCCGATCCAAACCTGTTTTTAACCGTACGTAATATGCGATAAACATGGTGTCTATCGCCCTCAAACTGTAAAACGGTATCTACCATGTGCTCCAGTATTTTTGGCCCGGCAATCATACCATCTTTAGTGATATGGCCTATCAAAAATACCGGCGTAGAACTCTCTTTGGCAAAGCGCAGCAACTCAGCCGTACACTCCCGCACCTGCGATACACTCCCCGGTGTTGATTCAATATGCGCCGAATGGAGGGTTTGTATCGAGTCAACCACCACCAGGTCGGGCTGCAATTGCTCTATCTGTTTAAATATGTTTTGGGTTGATGTTTCAGTAAGGATATAACAACCTTTTCCAAAAACTCCCCCTTCAGGGGGCAGGGGGGTAAGTCGTTCCGCCCGCATCTTTATCTGCCGTTCGCTTTCCTCGCCCGATACATACAGAACTTTTTGTCCCGGCATATTCAGCGCCAGTTGCAGCATCAAGGTTGATTTGCCAATGCCGGGCTCACCACCAATCAGCACCAGTGAGCCGGCTACAATGCCGCCTCCTAGTACCCTGTTAAACTCATTATCAGGCGTTAGGAGTCGTTGTTCTTCGGTAAAGGTAATGTCCGCCACCTCAACGGGTTTATTTGCCCTTTGCAGGCTGGTGGAGGCTGTTTTCCAGTTAGGCACAGATGTGTTAGCCTTTTCCAGAATTTCTTCGGCAAAAGTGTTCCATTGAGAGCATGAAGGACATTTGCCCAGCCATTTGGCCGATTCATGACCACAACTTTGACAGAAATACGCGAATTTAGTTTTGGCCATTTTGGGATGTGCAGATTAGTGATGTGCAAATGTGCGGATTAAATTTCTAAAATACTAATATTGTTAGTATTGGTCTTGCTGATGGGAATCTAATTACTATTCACTGCCGCCATCACCGCAGCATTGATTTTATCATATAAATCAGCCGAAAGTTGAATGTTTACTTTGTTTGCTTCGATGTTTGAGAAAAGGATATCATTCCACGAACCTATGCCGCCAAAAACATCGGCCAGGCTTGCCGAAAATAGTAACTGTTTTCTGGGCAAGGAATATTGTTCACTTATTATAAAATCCTTATAATAATCTATATTGGGTTTGGGGTTATTTAGGGCATCCAGTGCCTTTTTGAATATACTGGCCCAGCGGTCCTGTTTGCTATTGGTAGCAAATTCTTCAATGCTGGCCAAAGCTGCCGATAAGTCCTGTCGCGCTTTTTCTATCGGCAGCACAGGTTGCAGTTGCGGCGATTTTTCTTGTATAGCGGTAAGGCTAACGGATAATATTCTTTTGTCGACAGCATCCGGCCGGGTTACACGTTGGTCAAACGACCAATAGCCGGAATAGTTATTGTAAATAGCTTCAATTAGCCAATGGCCGCCACCACCCAAAAAACTATCGGACTGATAATCCCTTACATGCGATGCGCTGTTTGATTGTCGGTAGCAAATCCGTAATTTTTTGCAGCCTTCTTTTTTCAAAAATTCGAACCAGCGTTGCGGATTATCGGCAACCGTTACAACATTTAACGATGAATCGCTTTTGTTAAATTCTATTGTATTACAGTATAAAAGTGTAGAGTTGTTGAAGTCGAGCTGATGAAAAGAAACACCTTTGGACAAATATTCATTTCCATAGGAAATTAATGCTATGAGCAAAGCCAAAGTTCCGTTCATATATCAGGGGGAATACAATTTGCGCCAAATTTATCAAAAAAGCAGCATGTATTTATTAATCATAAATATACAAATTTCGGTAGTACATCAGTACATCCGGAATTTGCATATTTATAGCTTAATTTCTTCGTCTTTAGAGGAGAAAAAATGGAATTCGGTAATTTGGTAAGCTGGGTTGCTTTTTACCTTTATCCATTGGCCATATTTTAAAAACCACTTCATTTGGCGGTTTATAAAGCCTTTTTTAATGTACGCCTCAATATAAGGGTGAACGGTAAGCGTAATGCTCTTTTCATTCTGTTCAACCAAAATGTAATTGAAGTTATTTTCAATATCATCAAGCAGTAATATAGTTGGCCTTATAGTTCCTGTACCGTTACAGGCTGGGCAAACTTCACTGGTTACAATATTCATTTCGGGCCGCACACGCTGACGTGTTATTTGTACCAGGCCAAATTTACTTGGTGGTAAAATAGTATGCTTAGCTCTGTCGTGACTCATTTCAGATCGCAGGTAGTCGAATAAATCTTTACGATTATTCGGCTTATGCATATCAATAAAGTCAATCACCACAATACCACCCATATCACGCAGGCGCAATTGGCGGGCAATTTCTTTGGCAGCTTCTTTATTTACCTGGAAGGCATTTTCTTCCTGGTTTTCTTTGCTTGCTGTACGGTTACCGCTGTTTACATCAATAACATGCAGCGCTTCGGTATGTTCAATTACCAGATAGGCGCCGCCTGCCAGGTTAACCGTTTTGCCAAAGGCCGATTTTATTTGCTTATCAACCCCATAATGTTCAAATATAGGCACGCTGTTTTTATGCAAACGCACAATATTCTCCATTTCGGGAGAGATCTCGTGAATGTATGAGCGAATTTCCTCATGTAAACCATTATCGTTTACATAAATATGCTGAAAATCAGGATTCAAAATATCACGCAACAAGGTTGATGTACGATCAATTTCACCCAGCACTTTTTTTGCGGGCTCAACAGAAGGCAAACGGGTAATAAATGATTCCCACTTCGAAATCAGATCGAGTAAATCCTTCTGCAATTCAGCAACACCCTTACCTTCTGAAACGGTACGGATAATTACACCAAAATGCTTGGGTTTAATACTTTCTACGATTTTGCGCAAGCGGTTACGTTCGGTGTTACTCTTTATCTTTTTTGAGATAGAGGTAACTTCCGAAAAAGGTACTAATACTACATATCTACCGGCTATTGACAGGTCTGAACTTAAGCGGGGGCCTTTTGTTGAAATAGGCTCCTTAGCTATCTGAACAGGTATAAGTTGGTTTTTTGATAGTAATTCAGAGATTTTTCCTCCCTTATTAATATCAGCATCCAGCTTAAAATTATCTAAAAGCTTTGATTGATAACCTCCTGTACGCACCTGTTTGGTTAGCTTAAGCAGGCTTTGTACCTGCGGGCCAAGGTCAAGGTAATGCAAAAAGGCATCTTTCTCGTAGCCTACATCCACAAAGGCAGCATTTAACCCTGGCATAATCTTCTTGATTCTGCCAAGGTAAATATCACCAACCGTATAATTGTTGGTAACCTGCTCTTTATGAAGTTCTACAAGCTGTTTATCCTGTAATAATGCAATAGTAGTCCCGCTGGGGGATGAATCGATAATTAATTCTTTTATCAACTGCTACTCCATTTCTTAAAGCGACTAAAAAGCCGCACGTTAATAAGTGGGTAAAAAACAAAATTACCTGTCCTTAAAACAGATGTATAAGCCTGGGGTACCAGCTTATTTCTTTTTATGTCTGTTTTTTCTTAAACGTTTTTTACGTTTGTGGGTAGCCATTTTGTGTCTTTTACGTTTTTTACCGCTCGGCATAATACTAATTTTTTAATTTGTTACTTAATTTTTCAATTCCTTAATATACTCATCAATGCGCTGATCAAATGCCGCATCGGGCATCATGTCTTTACATTTTTGATAAGCTTCAATAGCTTCTTTTTTCATCCCCAGTTGTTTGTAACTTTCAGCAAGGTAAAAGTACGGTTCAACTTCGGGTTTTTGTGCAATGATAGATTTAAACCTTTGCACGGCCTTTTGGTACTGGCCCGATTTCATGGCAAACAAACCTAAACTTAAATTCGCATTGCGGTTATTAGGATCTTGCTTAACAACATCAAGCAATAACATAATGCCCTGCATTGGCGAACCTCCATCCGGATCGGTAATACCTAAACTCGTTTGGTTTACATAAGCAATTCCCAATCCTGTTTTTGCACTCAGGTCTTCGGGTTTTAGCTTAGTTGCGTTTTTAAAACAGGCAATAGCATTATTTACAAATGCCGGTTGCGCTGCAGTGTCTTGTGTAAGTTTAAAAGCATCGTTAAAGTGGGTACCCGCAATTGACCAATCGTCGAAAGTATTTTCAGTACCGGCAATTGCCTGGTAATAAAATGCTGCCGGTGCAGGCTGATTCACATCATCCCACTGCTTGGCTAGTTTCTTTTGCAAAGCTAACTTTGCAGCCTCATCGCTGGTATTCTTTAACTGATTTTCAGCGTCATTTATCTGTGCCGAAAGCGCCGGGCCTATGGTAACCTTTGCCGCTGCCGAAACCATTTCGACAGTTACATTGGCGGCCTGTCGCGCCGGGGCGGCACTATTAGTATGCCCGTCTGCTTCTTTGTGTTTTACAATTCCTTTTACAGGCAAAAAAAACAAATAACCCATAATAGCAAATACTATTACCACTACGATTATTTGTTTTTTCTGCATGTCCTTAATTATTTGCTTACTTTATTACCGGTTCTAACCTTGTCAACAAAAGTTTTAGCTGGTTTAAAGCTTGGCACGAAGTGCTCAGGAATAATAATGGCAGTATTTTTTGAAATATTACGCGCTGTTTTTTTAGCTCTTTTCTTTACAACAAAACTTCCGAAACCTCTTACATAAACGTTTTCGCCGCCAACCATGGAGTTTTTAACAACTTTAAAAAACGCCTCAACAGTTTCCTGCACGTCCACTTTCTCAATGCCTGTTTTGGATGAGATTTCAGTTATAATTTCTGCCTTAGTCATATCTGATTTTCTTTTATTTTTTATATAATTACTTAACTGTTTTGGGGTTGCAAAAGTATCTCTTTATTCCTAAAGATTGAAATAATTAACATATTTTTTTTATTCCTCACAAAAATGTGACTTTGTACAAGCTTATTTCGTAAAAAAATGGCGTGATTTGACGCTTACTTTTTGCATAAATGAGCTTTTCGAACGAACTGTTAAAATGGTATCAGCAAAACAAACGCGATCTGCCCTGGCGCCATACTTCTAACCCTTATATTATATGGCTTTCGGAGATTATTTTGCAGCAAACACGTGTAGAACAGGGTTTACCATACTTTCAACGATTTCTGGAACAGTATCCTGATGTGCTGAGTTTTGCCGCTGCCGCTGAAGATGATATACTGAAATTATGGCAGGGACTGGGCTATTATTCGCGTGGGCGCAACATGCTTAAAACCGCAAGGACGGTGGTCGATAACTATAATGGTAGTTTTCCACAAAAATATGACGACCTGATCAAATTAAAGGGTATTGGTGAGTATACAGCAACCGCGATAGCATCATTTTCGGCTAACGAAGCAAAAGCTGTGGTTGATGGAAACGTGTACCGTGTGCTGGCCCGTTACTTTGGGATTGATGAACCCATTAACAGCCCGAAAGGCAAAAAACTGTTTCAGCAAACCGCTAACGAATTGCTTAACAAGCAACAGCCTGGGCTGCACAACCAGGCCATGATGGAGTTTGGTGCCATGTTGTGTAAACCTAAAAATCCGGCTTGTGGTATTTGCCCGGTACGGGAAGGTTGCTATGCTTTTTTACATAATGCCGTTAATAGTTTACCTGTAAAACTAAACAAGGTTAAAGTGCGCGACCGCTATTTTAATTATTTTTTAGTGACCGATGGTGATAATATTTTGATGAACAAGCGCGACGACAAAGACATCTGGGCCAATATGTACGACCTGCCGCTGGTAGAGACAGACACACTACTTACACCCGAAGAATTATTTTATTTACCAATGGTTAAAGAAATTTTCGGAACGGATATTAAATTAGTAGAAATTTTACCCCTGAAAAAACATATTCTTACGCATCAGCGCCTGCATGTTCGGCTTATTATACTTAATAATCAACCCGTTAAATTAAAAGAACAATATTTCTTTACCCCTATTGAAAATCTTCAAAAATTAGCATTGCCAAAAATCGTTTTTATATTTCTAAAAAATATTTTTAATTTGTAATATAATTTTGTTGATTTGAAATATATATGTCAGGTGTAAACAAAGTAATATTGGTGGGTCACTTAGGGAAAGATCCTGAAGCGAGGTCGCTGGAGGGTGGTGTATCGGTAGTAAGTTTCCCGCTGGCAACTTCAGAAACATTTAATAAAGATGGGCACAAGGTTGAACAAACAGAATGGCACAACATAGTGATGTGGCGGGGATTGGCCGATGTTGCCGCCAAATATTTACAAAAAGGACGATTGGTTTATATTGAAGGTAAATTACGAACCCGGACATTTGACGATAGAGAGGGCATAAAAAAATACACTACCGAAGTAGTAGCTGAGAATTTTACCCTGCTTGGCCGCAAAACAGATTTCGATGCTGATATTGCAGCTATACGCCCATCATTAAAAACAGGCAATAACGGCGAAGATATTCCACTATAAATCAATTTTAAATCCAAATAAAAAGCCGCCTGATTAATTTTCAGACGGCTTTTGTTTTATCAAATACTAAAGTATTATTTCGCTCCCGGGGGACAATGATCTTTTAAATACTGCGTATAAAGTGTGCGCAAATGCTGGGTAGTTCCCGGCCCTTCAAATATGCCATGCGTACGGTTAGGGTACGACATCAGCTGAAACTGCCTGTTGTACTTCACCAGTTCGTTAATCAGCATTTCGGCATTTTTATAGTGAACGTTGTCATCGCCCGTACCATGTACATACAGCAAATTACCCTGTAAGTTTTTGGCATAAGTAACCGGCGATCCTTTTATAAATACCGCCCTGCCTGCACTATCTATCGGCACGCCCATGTAGCGTTCCTGGTAAATATTGTCGTAGGTTAACTGCCAGCCCACCGCTGCCACAGCAATACCGGTTTTGTATATTTCCGGATGCTGAAACATTAGGTTAAGCGTGCAGGAGCCCCCACCGCTCCATCCCCATACTGCTACACGGCTGGTATCAACAAATGGCCATTTCAATATCTCTTTGGCACCCATTGCCTGATCCTGAATATTTACAATACCTATATTCTTGTAAATAGCTTTGCGCCATGCTGCTCCTTTTGGCGCAGGTGTACCGCGGTTATCTAGTGAGATGTAGATATACCCATCATCGGCCATATTACCCACATATTCGCCGTTGCGGCTGCTGCCATAGCTATCGGTAACAGTAGCACCTGCAGGCTCGCTGTACACGTAAAATACTACCGGGTATTTTTTGGTTGAATCAAAATTGGTTGGTTTAACCATCCATCCATCCATGGTAACACCGTCAACTGTGGTTACTTTAAAAAATTCGGGCTTATTTTTAGCGTCTTTATTCAGCTTAATATCCGTACCGCTTAAATGTTTATGCTCGGGCAGGCTTACTACCTCGTTTTGCGGTGGCGTGTAACTATTAGAGAAGGTATGTAAACCTATTTTGCCGGTAGGCGATAGCTCATAGCTGTGCGTACCAGGCTGATCGGCCGGCGTTAAGCGTTCGGCATTGCCTCCTTTTATTTTAATGCGATACAGGTATTTTTGTGTGGCATTATCCGGCGAAGCCGAAAAATAAATATAACCACCTGTTTCATCAAGCAGTGTGAGGCTTATTACATCGTAATTGCCCTTTGTGATCAAAGTTTCTTTACCATCGCGGTTAATTTTGTAGATATGGCGCCAGCCGTCTTTTTCGCTTACCCAAATAAAGGACTTTCCTTTTTCTATCCATTCCCAGCCGGTAGGGTCGCCGCCATTCCAGCGCGATTTACCATCTATCCAGGCATTATCCTGTTCCTGGTGTATTAAAGTGGCAGTTCCGCCTGATACATTGGCAATAAATATTTTACTCTCGTTTTGTGCGCGGTTCAATTGCTCCACAATAACCTCGTTAGGTTCGGTTGTCCACTCCATGCGCGGAATATAGTGCTGCACTGCATCGCCGGGAATATTTAACCAGGTAGTTTTAGCGGTGCTGATATCAACCACCCCAATTTTGCACGAGCTTGGATCTTCGCCGGCAACAGGATACTCAACCGGAACCACATAGGGGTAAATAGAATCGGTAGTGTTAAGCATCTCGTATTTCTTTATTTTGCTGGCATCTATCTGCCAATAAGCTAAAGACTTACTATCCGGCGACCACCGAAATCCATCACGACAGTCGAACTCTTCCTCATAAGCCCAATCGAATGTGCCGTTAATGAGTTTATCGGTACCATCAAAAGTTAATTGTTTAATAGTTCCCGTAGCCAAATCTTCGGTAAACAAATTGTGCTCACTCACATAAGCTGCTTTTGCACCATCCGGCGATAGTTTGGCAAACATCAGCGATGTGGCAGGCCTCCCAGCGCCAATTTGTTTAAGGGTTTTGGCGGCTATGTCATACACCCAGTAATCGCCGCGGGTATTGTAGCGCCAAACGCGTTTGGTATTGGTAAATATTAAAATCTTTTGCCCATCGTTTGAAAGAACAAAGTTGGCAACCGAAAGCGGCTGACCTCCGGCGGGTGTAAGTGCCTCTTTGCTGGCTAAAACAGTTTTTTTACTGGCATCACGAATATCAAGCTCCACAATATCGCCACCCTGGGCACGATAATACTGGTAGCCATCGGCAGCCCAATGCGTTTTGCCCCGTTGGGCCTTTACTGCCACCTGCGTAAGCATCAGCAGCGAAAAAGCAATAGAGAATAATGCTGAACGGTAAAATTTTAAATTCATTAGTTAATAGTTTTTTAGTTTCGTGTTTTTATTTTCCTTAAAGTAAAACCTGCGGTAGTTTTCCTTTAAATTAGCGTTGAGAAACGCTAACGGCATACGAATTTATGCGATTTACGCGAATTAAAAGTGACAACCCCATCATAATAGTCTAAATTCATATAAATTAGTACAATTGCTGCCCTGTTATACAAAACTGCCATTATGAAAAAGATACTTCTGTTTTTAACCCTGTTGTACTGTTGCATTACCCAAGGGTATGCTCAACGTGTCGACAGGAGCAAGTTTGTTAAAGATAGTTTAGACTATTACATCAACCGCGCGCTTACCAATTGGCGCATCCCGGGTGCGGCGGTTTGTATTGTAAAGGACAACAAGATTGTGCTGATGAAGGCCTATGGTATTAAAGAGCTGGGCGATCCGGCCAAGGTTGATATCAACAGCCTTTTTATGATAGGCAGCAATACCAAAGCGTTTACCGCAACCATGCTGGCCATGCTGCAAACACAAAATAAATTGTCGCTTGATGATAAGGTGACCAAATACCTGCCCAATTTTAAACTGGAAAATAAACCTGCCGGCGAAATGGCCACCATTCGCGATTTGTTATGCCACAGACTGGGCCTGCAAACCTTTCAAGGCGATTTTACCTTTTATAATACTGATTTAACCCGCGATCAAATTATTGAAAAGCTGGGCGAGGTAAAGGCAGCCTATCCGTTCCGCACCAAATGGGGGTATACCAATTCGGCATTTTTAACGGCAGGGCAAATTATTCCGGTGGTTACCAATAAACCATGGGAAATATATCTCAAAGAAACCATTTTTGCCCCGCTGGGGATGATTAACACCATTGCGCTTACTGCCAGTATGCCCAAACAACTTAACCGCACGGTACCGCATACGCTGATTGACGGCCGACTATCGGCTATTCCGTATGCGCAGATTGATGGTTTGGCGCCGGCGGGTGCTATCAGCTCGTCTGTAAATGATATGAGCAAATGGGTGCTAGCCTTGCTAAATGACGGCAAGGTAGGCGCGAGACAGGTAATACCCCTGGCCGCCATAAAAGCCACCCGCGAGCCGCAGGACATAGTAGGGCAAACGCACCATCTGAATGGCGAAAACGGCTACCAGTTATACGGCCTTGGCTGGTTTTTGCAGCAATATGATAACATGGCATTGGTGATGCACGATGGTGGAGTGAATGGCTACCTGTCGTCAGTTACTTTGGTGCCCGATGAACATTTGGGCATTATTATTTTAACCAATACCGATCAGAATGCACTATATGAAGCTTTGCGATGGGAGATTTTAGATGCTTACTTTAAATTGCCTTACCGCAACTACAGCGACATTTACCTGGAAAGATTTAAAGCCGACCAGGCCAAAGAACAGGAAGTTGATAAAAAACTACGCGACTCGGTGGCTTTAAACCCCTTACCTGCGCTGCCTGTTACCGCGTATTTGGGTAAATACAGCAATTCGCTATACGGACATTTAACCATTACCCAGGGCACCAATAACGACCTGGAGATCCGTTTTGAGCATCATCCGCGCATGTATGCGCATCTGCAACCCTTGGGCGGCAACAGATTTTACGTAATCTTCAGCGATCCTACTTATGGCAAAGCAGTATTTCCTTTCGCTGTAAAAAACGGACAGATAACCGGCGTACGTGTTAAAGTAGCCGATTTTGTGGAATATGACCCGTATGATTTTAAGAAGGACTAAAGATGCAATCTACCACCCCTTCAACTGTTTAATATAGGCCGTGAGCTCATTGGCAATGAGCTCGTGCTCGGCCATATCCGGGTGGCCACCGCAGCCATTGTGATACTGGCGGGAGAAAAAATATTTGGTAACCTTTTTATCGCCCGATGCATTCAGATTATTAGTTACTGCCGTGATGTAACGCTTCAAAATGGGTGTGAGTTTATTATCGCCCATAGGGCTGGTAAGGCAAATAATATCGGCCTTAGGGTAATGCTGTCTTAAGGCTTTTACCAGGTTAACATAAGCGGTGCAGAATTTGGTTGAATCTTGATCGGGCCCGTCATTTTGCCCAAGGCAGATGGTAACCACATCCGGGTGGTAAGTTTTAAAATCCCATTTAATAGAATCGTTGCGTAAAAATACTTTATCATAAACCTGGGACATCACCACGTCCATATTACAACAGCTATGTATCAGGCCGATACCAGCCAGCGAGGTTAGCTGCCATTGTGCATCCAGACTGCGCGATGTGCGTGCGCCGTAGCTCATATAAGCATTATGTTGATCATACCACTGCCCCTTATCGCATGGAATTACGGACAGATCCATCCCGGCGCCGCTTGTAATTGAATCGCCAAAGTATTCAATTTGTCGCTTAGGTTTGGCTGGTAAAGGCAAAAGCGCCTCACATCTAAAACCTACTACATCAATATAGCCTATGTTTGATTCGGTATCCTTGCAAATTAATATCGTGTGCTCAGCATCCGACAGACTATCGGACACGCTGATTACATTGGTTTTATTCTTTAGTTGGATGCGGTAGGGATTTTTACCATCAATTACTATCTCCAGGTAATTATGATTGTTATCGCCGGGCACTTCATCGTTGACTAAGAGCTCAAACTTACTGCCTTTAAACTTCGCCTTAATATAAACGCCAGGTGCCCATATCCTTGGTATATGAGGATTTTTTAATGATATTCTACCGTTATATTGAACATGCGGATCATCGCCATTAAATAGCTTTAAATCGCCTGGCTTGTTTGAAGCACTTACGTATAAATTACTCAACAATATCAGCAGAAGCAGGCAAAAAAGGCGTTTGATCATATAGGTAGCATTAACAAAGTAAAAGTAGAGAATTATAAAGGCAGCACATCAATATTATATTAGCATTTGATTGATTTTTATAAACCGATAGCGCATAAAAAAGGCGGATAAGTTACTCATCCGCCTTTTTTATAAAATTTATATTTTATTGGTTTTGATCAGGTTCGTCTGACGGTAAGCCAACAATTTTGTAAGTAGTACCGCCATTTTGATCAACCTGTTGCTGATAATAAGTACCATCAGGAGACACGTAAAGCTTAGCGCCGTTAACAGTTATTTTTCTGCAATCGGGAGGCAATTGGGTTACTATATCACCAATTTGCGGACCTTGTGGTTGTTGCTGGTCATCCTGCGTATTTAAAACACCGTCTTTACCGGCAATCATATAAACTATGCTGCCATCGTCTTTTGTAACCGGCTGGTAGTATACACCATTCAGCTCATAGTATTGCTGACCATTTATCATAATTGACTGTGCATTAGCCGGCAATGTAGTAACCTGTGCACCAATTGGCGGCTCAACTACCGTATACTGATCATTTTCATACTGATAGTACAAACCATCGCTATAAAAATACTGGTAATCGCCAAAGTAAAACGGATAGTAACCATAAGGCAATACGCTGCAGGTAAAACCAAGTCGTGGTAAATAATAGGTGCCGTAATAACCATGATTATTATAATAATACCCATGATTACCCCAATATCCTGCCGGGCCACGACCATAACCTATTGCAGGCGAATTACGATAGCTTTGAACACCTGTACCTACCGGGCCTCTTACACCAGCACCGGGCGCATAAAAACCATGTTGTGTTGCAACAACACCTGTGCGCTGTACACCAACGTTGTTATGAATAATATTTCCCTGGCGATCAACATAAACCGGGCCTCTGCCCGCCTGAACACCACGCTGGTTGCCAACTCCCGCACCGCCGCCAGGATGTGAAAAATTTGCACCGCCGGCCGGGCGGGCGCTTGCGCCGCCACCGCCTGATGGCCTTGAACCGCCACCGCCACCACCGCCTGATGATGACCTGCTGCCACCACTTGAGCTGCTGCTGCCGCTACTACCGCTGCCGGTACGCTGCGCACTGGCTGGTATTGCTAAAAACACGCAGCAAAGTACGCTTAAAGCAATGTGGATTGTATTTCTGTATATCGTTTTCATGATGACTTTTTTTAACAAAACCAATGACCATGTTATTGATTTTGTACTATTTAGACTAGTGTTGTGTTTAACGGTTTAATGTGCAATAAATTATTGATAATAATAATTAAAAAAACGGTAATGTTTTTATTGAACCACAAATGTTACAGAATGCTATCAATAATGGTTTTTATGCTATTTGGTTATACTAAAAATACGAAATTTATTGCAATAAGGTTGCGTGATAATGTAAAATAGATATTACCCAGGTTTCGTTATATCTCTTCGGCAATAAACACAAAGGGTTCGTCAAAGTGCAGGCTAAAAAAGCCGTCGTGAGTGGTTTTATACTGATGATCTTTCAGTTGTTCAAGCCCGGCATAATGCAGGTTGCTTACGGGGCTTAATAGCTCAATTATTTCGCCAGCGGGTTTCCATTTGCTGAAACCGGGGTTAACCGGGTAAATTTTATGCTGATTGTGGAATATTACGAGGTCAATCTGGTTGGCAAAATGTTCGTAATCCTTCAGGTTCAGCTTATCGGTTATAATGTTAACGGCAGGATATTCATAGCCAATGAGGTATTTAAGCGCGGCATCTGTCAGGTTGTCGTCGCCGGGCGACATGAGCTTGATGTCTGATTGCAGTTCATCATCATCGCCGCTGGTAATCATCCAGTCTATTTTAATACCGTAAGTATTTAGTTTTTCGGCGGTTTGCTGTGTGGTAATAACAGTGGGGCTCCATTCCAGTAATTGCCCAAGCATTTCATCGTCAAAACTATCCATCCCCAGTACAAGGAGTGCCGGTTCCTGTTTTTCGCGGACTACATGGTGTGATGACATGGGCTGATTATTGGATAGTAAATGTACTAATATATCTGCTGATAAAATTCCTTCAAAGCACGTGCCGGATCTGCGGCCAAGTTAATGCCTGATGATACCGCAATGCCATAAATGCCTGTTCCCAGCAAATGTTCCACATCATTTATCCTGATGCCGCCAACAGCTATAACGGGTAATTCAATGTCCGGATGCTTTTGTAATTCGCGATAGCCATCAAAACCCAGCAAAGTGTAGTGATTTGCTTTTGTTTCGGTATGTGCAAACGGGCCGTATCCGCAGTAATCAACTACCCCGGTTTGCTGTATTTTTAATAAGCCGGCAATGTTAGTGGCTGATGCGCCGATGGTTTTGTCATCGCCAATGGCTAAACGGATGGCTTTTAAATCAGCATCAAAATCTTCCATGTGTACACCCTGGGCGTCAACTTCGCTGAGCAGGTGGTAATGATTGGTCAAAATGAGCGTAGCGCCCCAATCGTCGCAAATAACAGCAATCTGGTTAATTTCAGCTATCAATTCATCATCGGTCTTGATAAGGCACCGGTATTGTATCCAGTTGGCTCCAGCCTCGCAAGCCGTAATAACCTGCTCGGTGTGGCTGCGGTTAGGCAAATCCTGGGTGAGGTAGTGGAATTTGGAGATGTATTTTTTCATGGCCCGGGTTTGGAAAGTCCGAAAGATTGTTTTTACAAATGACGCTATTTTTCTGCAATCTCGTCTCTGCCTCTTTCGGACTTTCCCTCCTGCGGGACTAACATATTTATTTTTTAAACACTTCGCTTATAGGCTGACCTATGCAACCGTTTGGCGCTTGTATGTGCAATAGAGCTGCTACGGTTGCAGCAATATCTGTCATGTGTGTTTCGCGAACGGCGCTCCCATGCTGAATACCCCAGCCCATAAATACCAATGGAATGTGGTTATCATAAGGATTCCAGGTACCGTGCGTTGTTCCCGTTGGGCCGCTATCGCCAGAACCATGGCCGGTAAACCAGGCCGGGTTTAAAATAATTTGAATTTCGCCGCTGTTTTTGGCGTTGTAGCCATTAACAATACGGGTACGCAATGCTTCAGGAATAGCTGCGGTTGCTGCCTTTTTCATATCTACCACAAAAGCAATTTCCGGGCGTTTTTCAAGAAAGCTAATGCAATCTTTTTTCAGGCTGTCTTCGCTCAGGTGTAAATAGTTTACCGTTTTATAGTTAAAGTTCACCTGGTAATTGGTTAGGCTTAGCACCAGGCCATCAACTTTGTATTTATCCAGCAAAAACTTATTCAAATCTTTCAGGGCATCGCCATCATCCCATACGCCGGCCGGGATACCGTGATCATTTAAAAACGCGGTATTATGTGCAGCACCATGATCGGCAGTTAAGAATATGGTATAATTTCCTTTGCCTACTTTGGCATCCAGGTAGGTTAAAAAGTTGGCGATGTCTCTGTCAAGCTTTAAATAATTGTCTTCTATTTCAACCGCGTTAATACCAAACTGGTGACCGATATAATCTGGAGAAGACAAGCTGATGGCCAAAAAGTCTGTTACATCATGCTGGCCCAATTGCTCTGCATTAATGGCTGCTACTGCAAAATCAAGCGTAAAAGTATTTCCAAACGGAGTTGAGCGGATCAAACCTAAGTTGCCTTTATAAATGGCCGATGTTTTAACAGGCAAAGTCGGAGCAGTCATCCCTTTAAATTTACCTTCATAGCGATTACTATCAGGTGAGCTTTGGATGTAAGTATCTATCGGATAAAGGGGTGTCCAATCAAGCTTTAAATAAGTTTCGGCCAGTTTCTCATCATTAAAATCTTTTGCCCATTGCGGCAGATCGTTCATATAATAAGTGCTGGTTATCCAGTTGCCGCTTTTGTCATCAAACCAGTAAGCAGCGTTGGCGGTATGTCCGGCAGGTAAAATACCCCCGCGGTCTTTTAAAGCAATGCCAATAACCTTTGAGCGGAAATTGGTAGCAAGCCTCAACTCATCAGTAACCGTGGTAGTTAACAAATTACGAGGAGACATTTGTCCTGCTTTTGAAGTACTGCCCACTGTTTGCACAGTAGTATCTTCGGTACAGTACACCGATTTGCCTGTAGCCTGAATAATAAAATCATTACCCGCAATGCCGGTTAATGAGGGTACCGAACCAGTATAGATACACGTGTGGCCGGCGGCGGTTACTGTTGGAATATAATCAACCTGGGTATTTTCGCAGCTAAAACCTTCGTTTAATAAACGCTTAAAGCCATTGCTTTGATAACGATCATAAAAACGGTACAAATAGTCCCAGCGCATTTGATCAACCACCAGGCCAACCACCAACTTAGGGCGTGGCAATGCAGTAGAAACTGGGGCTGGTGCAGCTGTCTGTGCAACCGGTTTTTTCTTTTTTATTTGTGCCGATGCTGATACTGTAGCAAAAGCTAATGTTATTAAAAGTAAGTGTCTGATCCTCATTTGAGATGAATTTAATTAAGCGCAAATATCTATAAAGCAAACAAAATATAATATAATGTTTGCGTTAACGGAATGATAACCCAGAATTAACTTTCGAAGGTGAGCAAGGTATGCTGGCTTGCGGTATGCACATCGCGCCAAACCCTGTTGATCTCTGTATCAGGCGATGCCGCCATGAGGCCACAATACGAATATAGGTCGTCAACATGCAGGCGGGCAGTTTGTGCCAGCTTGCGGCTGGTAATGCTTACCTGGTTCAACGCCGGTTGGATATTGAGTTCCCACGATTCATCAACCGCTTTGTAAAACCGCTCGCGGATAATATTTATTTCAGTTTTTGCATTAGCCAGTTTGTTGTTTAAGAAAATTTGCTGAGCCTCGGTAAACTTCCCCAGTTCTGTTCTCTGCCTAATAATTTCCTCCGCCAAATCAACAAAGTGGATAGCCATACCCATTATATTAGCCGCCAGGGTAGCCTCTGCCAATTGCCTGAACGGGTATTTGTACAGCTTACTTTGAAGTGTTACCGCATCGGCATCTATCTTAAAACAGCGGGTTTTATCAACCTTTACATTTTCTATTTTAAAAGAATTACTGCCGGTAGCTACCATACCCACATATTTCCAGGTGTCCAGGAGTTCTACCTCTTTTTTATCAATTATAAAAGGCAATATCAGCGGACTGCCATCTGGATTCAGCACCGTTTCACCACCATTTTTGATAATGCAGTTAGCTGTAAAATGCGTTGCATGGTAAGCGCCGCTGGCATAGTTCCAAACACCGTTTAAAAGGTAGCCGTCAGGCAAAATAACAGCTTCGCCGGTTGAGGCGCCGCTGCCAGCCAAACAGGTTTGCTCCCCGGCAAATAAATCAGTAGCTAGTTCGGGGTCAATAAAACCGGCAAACCAGCCAGCACCGCAGCAAAGGGTAAATACCCAGCCAAAACTACCGTCGGCCCAGCTTAAACCCTCCTGCAAACGGACTAATTGAGGGATGGTTAAATCAAGGCCGCCGTAAGCGGTTGGCATTAGTGCTTTAAACCATTTTTGGCGGTAAATCAATTCCAGTTGCTTCGGATGCAGTTTGCCCATATGCTCGGCTTCGGCGGCGGTTTGGCGTATCTGCTGCTGCCAATCCTGCTCAATAAAGGCCGATGGATGTGGGATATGCTTGTGGTTCATTAGCTTAAAGCAGGCTCCGGCTCCCGATTTTCTTTTTTGTAGATGGAAGCCCATTCAAAATAACCCCAAAAAGCAATCACAAACAAAAACAGCGTTAATAAGGCTAACATGGGCAGTTTTTTATAAAACAATAAAGGCATAGCCACCACATTACTGATGTTTAGCAATATCCAGTTCTCAATTTTACGGCGAGCCAATAACCACATACCCGCCCAGGCCGTGGCCGAGGCAAATGAATCCCAGAAAGGTACGTTTGATGTAGTAAATTCTTTAAGCAGCACATACAATATCGCCCAGCCCACAAAAACAATGAGCAAAGTAATGGTCCATTCTCTTTTAGTGCTCCAGGAGATTTTTACTTCCTGCTTGCCACTTTTTGAGAGCCAGAAAACCCATCCGTAAACGCTCATCACCAAATAATAAACATTCAGTGCTGATTCGGCATAAAGTCCCGCTATCAGTAACAAATAGATACCAATTAAGGTGCCCGCTATGCCTGTGGGGTAAAGCCATACGTTGTTAACTCGCGCCAGCAATACTTCGGCTACGCCTAAAATTACAGCAAGCCACTCCAATAGAGTGGTTTGCTGTAATTGTTCTTCAAATAATTTTATCCAGCTATGCATGGTATTAACAAGCTATTTATTTCCATAGCGATGGGTTTTAAACTAGGAGTGTTCGAAACATTAAAAAAGGGTGTCATGCTGAGGCACTCGAAGCATGTGGGCAAAGGCCTCTGCGCTCACCCTTCGAGTGCCTCATGGTGACATCCCTATCATATTTCGTAATAAAACTCATGTTTCGAACACTCTTAGTTTAAAACCCATCGTTATGGGTAGATTACCGCCCTTTAAAATTTCAAGTTAAGCGATGCCAAAAAGTTGATTGGCGCCTGAGTAAAAAAGTAATTATAGTTAACCACCTTACCACCTTCAATATCCGGATAGGTTGCCCCGTCCGACTGATACTTCTCGCTGAAAATGTTGTTAATCAACAAGCCTATACCAATATTTTTGACGCCTTTTATACTGAAATTATAATTCAGGCGAATATCATTAACAAAGTAAGCGTCCAGCGAGCGCGAAACATCAGAGGTGTTATCCAGATACTGCCTGCCTACATATTTGCTGATAAAAGCAATTTCGGCATGCGATGTTGGGTGATAGCTGATCGTACTACCGCCTACAAAACTCGGCGAATAGGCAATATCCGTTTTAGCATACTGCTTGTACAAAACCGTTTCACCATTATCATAATCAGTTAAATATTGCTGAAAGTTATAAACCTTGTTACTGCTGATGGCGGCATTAAGTCCCCAGCTTAATTGCTTGGTAATAATCAGCTTACCATCAGCCTCAATACCTTCGCGGTAGCTGTCTTTTACGTTACTGCGGATGGCTGCGCCAACATCATTCAATGCGCCGGTTAATACCAATTGATTATCATAATGCATATAAAACCCGTTAATGCCACCACTAAAAATAGAAGAATGGGTACGATAGCCTATTTCCCAATCGTCTAAAGTCTCTGGCTTGGGTCTACTTGTTGGGGTTGATTGTGTGTAGTCGTTTCGATCTGGCTCATGATTACCAACTGAGAACGACGCGTAAACATTACTGCGATCTGTCAACTGATAAGTAATACCGGCTTTGGGATTGAAGAAATTTAAATTAACCTGTTGCTGTACATTGTTCAAAAATTCATCGAACCCTAAAAATGAGTAGTAAATATGGCGGTATTGCATGTCTCCATACAACAAAAACTTACCTAAATGGTATTCGGCCCGGGCAAAAATATTGAAATCGTTCTTTTGCGCCGTATTTTCCGAATATTGATAACCAGGGGTAATGCCGGCGCTTTGAGCCGTCCATTGTATGTTATTGTAATGGTCGCCATCATATTCATTATAAGCGCCGCCTAATATAAACGTGGCATTTTTTTGAGGGTGATAATTGAAACTATAAGTGGCTCCATAAAAATTATTGCTCAACCATAGTTGTCGCGTAAGGTCGGTTGCCGAAATAGTGGTACCGCCTACTGTTACCGGTTTAAGCCCATAATTTTTTAATGAATCGTTTATTACGTACTCCTCATAATAGCCATAACCTTTGGTAAAGTGCAAGGCACCGCTAAAGGAAAGCTTATCAGATAATTTTTGATCGTACAATAACTGGTAATAGTTTTGAGTATAGTTATCCGTCTGATTTCCATAAAACGGCGCCGTGCCATTAACATTCTCAGATCCTAACTGATTATACCGGCGATTGCCCGCCAGTACGCTATCCTGCGGTACACCATTCCAGGCCTGGTAAGTACGCTCATAGCCCGAAAATACGTTGAGGCGTAAAACGCTGTTCTTGCCATAATAGGCACCGGTTAAAAAGAACGATTTTAAGTGAGAAAAAGCACGGTCGATATATCCGTCAGAATTAATATCCGAAAAGCGGGCATCGGCAGAAAAATGACCATCTAATAAGCCGGTACCTAAAGCAACGGTGTTTTTTATGGTACCATAAGAACCAGCCGAATTGTTCAATTCCACATAGCCTGTATCCCGGCGGGTGGTGGTTTGGATATTGATGCTTGCGCCAAAAGCGCCCGCACCATTGGTGGATGTACCTACACCGCGCTGCACCTGAATATTATCGACAGATGATGCTAAATCGGGCAAATCAACAAAATAAACACCCTGATCTTCGGCATCATTTAATGGGATACCATTTAGCGTTACGTTGATACGGGTAGCGTCCGAACCGCGGATCCGTACACTTGTATAGCCTACACCGGCACCGGCATTTGATGATACTACTGCCGATGGTGTTTGATCTAACAGGTATTCAAAACCCCTGCCCGTGTTGTCCGGCGCAATATCGTTCTTATTTAAATTGGTAAAAGCGATAGGCGAATTGGCCGATGCACGTGTAGCCGTTACAGTAACCTCTTCGGTTAGCAAATTAGATTTGCTCAGCTTAAAGTCAAAGCTTTGATTGCTGTTAAGCACGATGTTTTTTGTTACCACCTGATAGCCGATGTACGATACCTTGATGGTGTAATTGCCAGCTTGCAAGCCGTTAATCTGGTAAATGCCGGATACATCTGCGGCTACGCTAGTGTGCGTTCCGGTAAGGCTAATGGTTGCTCCGGGCAGTGTTTCGCCGGTTTGCTGGTCGGTAATTTTACCGGAAATAGAGAATTGGGCCGATGCCAGGACAGGCAGCAGCAAGGCGAAAACCGCCGTAAGTAAATTTTTCAAAATAAATTAAACAATAAAATAGTTAAACCATCTGCCGCATCAGGGCGAATACGCAGTACACTTAACTTGTTACCTCTCCCTACGCCGGCATTACCCGGATCAGGTGTATGTTTTCGGTCATTGGGTCATTAGTCATTAGGTCATTGGTGCGTAGTTGCATCCAGTTTAACCTTAGAGCTTATGTCCTTCGACTAAAAAACAACGGGTTTGATCTCAGCCTGTCTTTCAGTTTGGTAAAATAATCTGCAGTTTATTTTGCGACCAAAGCAAGGCACCCCTTGAGAATTATGGCACAAATGTAGTATTTGATTTTGGAATTATGACATTTAGGTGGGGATTTGTAAAATGGCGAGCATTTAAGGCATCCTGAAGCACATTCTACTATTAATTTACACACTCATTCCGCAATCGACATTCCGACTTCCGCATTCTTTCCAATAAATCTTTCATTTTGAATATAAGCCCTGAAAATAGAACGTAAACCCATTGCCGTCAATACTATCCTGATAACACTTAAAATATTAAAAAGAATAACTTTAAAAGGAATTTCAGTTGCATGCTGATCGGGACTGCTGAAAGCTGATTTCAGATTAATTTGCGTAACGATATAAAGTGTCATTAGCAAAGAAGACACCTGGAGTATACTTGCCAGTTTCAATTCTTTTTTTAGTTCGATTTTTTCCCTTGATGTATTGAAATATAAAACCAATAATAAAAGTGTTGCGGATGGAACAACGGGAATATAATAAACTATGGGACTTATAATTGCATAGAAATCTTTCCAAAAAAGCAGCCGATTAGCGGAATGATCTAACATTTTTGGCCCGATAACAACGCCCTCGTAAAGAACCCCAAAAAAACCAAGACTAACCCCAAAAAGAGAATATAGTAGTAGATTGTTAAATAATTTGCTTTTCATTTTCCGATTGATTTTTTATCCAAAGCTCTCGACAAACAAAAACAAATCATTGTAAAAAATCATTGATTTGCAGAAAGGAGCCGGATTTAAAAAAATCAGTAGGTGTTTGTCCTGTAAATAACTTGAAGTCTTTATTGAAGTGTGGCTGGTCATAATAACCGGCATCCAGTACTATTTTGGGAAGCTTTTCGCTCTGGTTGTTGCTATTAATTATAGCTCTCATCCGTACGATGGATGAGAATTGCTTTGGCGATGTGCCAACTGTTTGCCGGAAACGTTTTTCAAGAGCATCCTGGCTTATATAAAGCATCGCTGCTAAATCTTTGATTTTGATTATGCCCTTTGCAGCGTGAATTTTTTGCAGGGCAATTGAAATTAATTTATCAGGTTTATGATGTAATCTCGTCAATAAGAATCTTTCAATTAAAGCAATCCTTTGTTCATTGTTAGTGCTTTCGGCCAATTGTTCTTCTATAATTGATGAAACCTGTTTGCCAAAGAAATAGTCAAGAGAAACGATTTCTTCAAATATTCCCTGAAGAGGCTCTTTAAGGAATGCAGCAGCCATTCCCTCTTTAAATATTACCAGAATATTCCCGGTGCCTTTTGCATAATTGAATAAACGTGCCGACTTTATTAAACCCGATAATGAAGAAGAAGGAGTTGTTCCTCTATTTTTATCGGTAATATAATTTATGCCTCCCTTGTATCTGAAAGCCATAACAATTGACGTGTCCGGAATTACTGTATTTACTAAATCCCCCAATTCATTCCGACTCTCTATGATGAGATATGTCTTAACAAAGGGCCTTAATAATTCCGTTGGTGGGTAAGCAGTAATATCCATACACTTTGTCGGCCATTTAACCTCATTTCAAAAATTTTTCACCCTCACATCAAATTCCACATTCAAAATTATTCACTTCATTCCGCAATCGACATTCCGACCTCGTGCGCCTTAGCTTTAGCGGCGGCGCAAACCCTCCTCCTACATTCCCTTTTGTATCGCCTCATAAACCACATCCTGTATCCTCGGGCGGATATTTAAACTGGATAATTTACTACCCAGGTTAGGATGTACCCTGTTGGATAGAAAAACGTAAACCAGGTTATATTTCGGGTCGACCCAAACGCAGGTGCCGGTAAAGCCGGTATGCCCGTAGGTTTGGTCTGATGCCAGTTTTGAGGGGTAGTGATGATCCAGATCGGGGTCCCAACGATCAAAGCCCAGGCCACGTCTACTAACCGGCGATTGTTTGGCTGTAAACTGGGCCACCGTTGCGGGCTTAATATATTGCACGCCACCATAGCTGCCGCCGTTGAGCACCATTTGGTATAAAATAGCCACATCATTGGCACTGGCAAATAAGCCGGCATGACCTGCCACGCCACCCATCAGGGCCGCTGTAGGGTCGTGAACATAACCATCCAGCAGGGCATGGCGATAAACCTGGTCATCTTCTGTAGGAATTATCCGGCTGGCCGGGAAACGGTAAAGCGGTAAAAACCCAGCGGTTTGCATGCCCAACGGATTGTAAAACTGCTGCTGTGTATAAACGTTTTCGGGCGTTTGGGTAATAGTTTCAATAATTTGCTGCATGTAGCACATGCTCAAGTCGCTATACACATATTGCCCACGGGTTTTAAGGGTGGAGTTCAGCATCTCGGGCCACATCACATCTTTAAAATAATCTTTCCTTAAATAATAACGCTCATTTACTTTGGTAGGATAGGCCGCAGATGAATCGGTGCTTTTGTCAGCAGATTTTATAGCTTCCAGGGTAGGAATATCGGGTATCAGGCCCGCCTGATGCTCCAATAACTCACGCACCAGCAAGCCGCTTTTATTGGTATTGTGGGTTATGGGTAAATAAGCCCCCACTGTTGAATCAACGTTGAGTTTCCCCTGGTCAACCAGCTGCATGGTCTCCATAGTGGTGGCCGATATTTTGGTCATTGATGCCAGATCAAAAATATCATTCAGCTTATCGGGCATTGTTTTATCGTAGGTATGATAGCCGTAGGCTTTGTTAAAAATTACTTTGCCATCTTTAACCACCAGCACCACGCAGCCTGGGGTAGCCCTTTCGCGCATAGCTTCATTGGCAATGTTGTCAATTTCGGTTAAGTTGTTGGCGTTTATCCCCGCATCTTCGGGAACGGTATATTGCAGTCGGCTTTTTGTAGTTACAAAACCCATATTGGTTTTGTAGGCATATGAAATATTGTTTTTTAGTTTTTGGGTGATGGCCACGCCGCCAAATATGGCCTGTGCACTCCACAGCGCGGCTACCGGTGAAACACGTTCTGTCCAGATAACAGGTACGGTAACGTAATTTAGTTTTGCCAGACTATTGCTATTGCCCGATAAGGCAATTACCACATTTTTTACTTTTTGATTAGTGTTGATGAAATCAATAATCTGCGAATTATTAAAATCGGCATCGGTTAGCTGTACAATAAGGGTGTTATACCATTTTAAATCGGCCGATAGGTTATCCATGCTTTTAGGGCCAAGGTAATTGCTGCCGTTAAAAGTGGCTACGCTGGTATATTTGTTCAATAAGCTGTCGAAACCAGCGGCATAAGGGCTACTAAAATGGATACTGGCCACCTTTAACTGATCGAGGTTTTGAAGAGGGATCAGATAAGCCGCATTGTTCAACAATACGGTTGACTGCTCAGCCAGCTTTTCTTCGTTTACATAAGCAACTCCGCTTGCCGACGGACCTTGTGCACAAGCCGAATTGAATAAAACAAATACCAGTAATACAGGGGTTAATAACCGGCATTTACTTTTTTTCATAAACTTTCTCTCCATTTATATACGTTTTTAAAACATGAACATTGGGCAGCTGAGCACCGCCCGTTTTCATTATATCATTATCCAGTATCACAAAATCGGCATATTTGCCGGGTTCGATACTACCTTTTTCTTTTTCTTCAAAATTGGCTTTGGCCGCCCAAATGGTCATTCCTCTTAAAGCTTCAACTCTGCTTAAAGCGTTTTCGGGCTGAAAGCCGCCTTCCGGGTAGCCTTTCAAGTCCTTACGCTCCACAGCAGCATAAAACGTGTACATCGGGTTAATATTTTCAACCGGGAAATCGGTACCTAACGGAATCCAGCCATTTTGTTGCAACAATTGTTTATAAGCGTAGGCTGATTTCAGGCGATCCTTCCCCAGACGGTCGCCTGCCCAACGCATATCCGAAGTAGCATGTGTAGGCTGTACAGACGGAATAATACTGTACTCGCCAAATAGCTTTATATCTTCCGGTGCAAGAATCTGCGCGTGCTCAATCCTCCACCGGCGATCATTTTTACCTTTTAATACGCTGGCATAAATTTTAAGCATTACCCGGTTTGCCGAGTCGCCAATGGCATGGGTACACATCTGGAAGCCTTTGTTGGCCAATTTTTCGGCTACATCCTGAAAATGTTTCTGACTGCTCAGCAAAAAGCCGCGCCAGTTTTTTTGATCGTTATATGGCTGCAGCAGGCAGGCACCTCTTGAACCCAACGCACCATCAGCATAAACCTTAAATGCCCGAACATCGAGCCCGGGTGTTTTAAATACGCCGCGTTTAAATAAGTAGGCAAAGTTTTCAGGGTCATCCGACAACATCACATACATCCGCATTTTCAACGCTCCCTTATGTTGTAATTGTGCAATAGTGTTGATCATGGTATAAGGCAGACCGCAGTCTTCAACCGTGGTTAGGCCAACGGCAAAACAATTACTTTGTGCATCTAATAGCGCCTTTTGAATAACGGTATCAGTAGGCGGTGGCATTTTGCGGCGCACCAGGCCCTGTGCATTATCAATCAAAATACCGGTTAGCTTACCATTTATGGTTTCTATTTTGCCGCCGGCGATGGTTTGGTAAGGCCTTATACCGGCAATGTTTAACGCCGCCTGGTTAGCTATGACTGCGTGCCCATCAATGCGACCCAAAATTACCGGGCGTACTGGGAATAAAGAATCCAGCTTTGCTTTATTTGGAAACTCTTTGATGGTCCACTTATTCTGGTCCCATCCATCGCCTACTATCCAACCATCTGGGTTTTTGCGGGCGTAGACGTTCACAGAATCTATCACATCCTGCCAGCTTTGGGTATTATCCAGCTTTACTTCCTGCAAGGTTAATCCATAATCATAAAAATGGGCATGTGCGTCAATAAAACCAGGGTAAACGGCTTTCCCACCGGCATCCAGTACTTCGCGCACATTATATTTTGATTCAAGGGTATCGGCATCACCCACAGAAATAATTTTTCCGCCGCTTACTACAAAGGCGTTTGCGGTGGTGAAACTGCTGTCGACTGTATAAACTACAGCGTTTTTAACCAGCAGATCTGCAGTGTAATCTTTATTCTTACAGGCGGTTAGCAACACAAGTAGCCAGGGCCATAATTTTTTCATGAGGAGGATGTTATTTTAAAAGTTGAAAGCTACAAAACTATATACAAAATCAAATCCATAAAGTTATGCCGGTAAATAATTATTTATGCCTCACCCCAGCCCTCTTCAAGGGAGAGGGAGTTCGAAAAGCAAAGTCCTCTCCTTGCGCCACCGCTAAAGCTAAGGCGGCACGCGGTTGGAGAGGATTATTCATATTTGTTTGATTTTTTTGGCATTCATGAGGGCTTCGCCGTTTAGGTGAGGCTTTATGCCGCCAAATAATTAATTTAGCATCGAAAACGAAAAAGAAGGGAATTTTTACAGAATGTCAGATATTATACACCTTTTACCGGATGCTGTTGCCAACCAGATTGCCGCAGGCGAAGTAGTACAACGACCAGCATCAGCCGTAAAAGAATTAGTGGAGAATGCTATTGATGCTGGGGCAGATAAAATACAACTGATATTAAAGGACGCAGGGAAATCATTAATACAGGTAATTGATAATGGCTGTGGCATGAGTGTTACCGATGCACGTATGTGCTTTGAGCGCCACGCTACCTCCAAAATAAAGCAGGCCGAAGATTTGTTTGCTATCCGCACCATGGGTTTCCGTGGTGAGGCGATGGCCTCTATTGCCGCTATTAGCCATGTAGAATTGAAAACACGTCGCCACGAAGACGAATTGGGCACCTGCATAACTATAGAAGGATCGGAAGTGCTGAGCCAGGAAGCCTGTGCCGCCAATACGGGTACCTCTATATCTATAAAAAACCTGTTTTACAATACACCGGCCCGTCGCAACTTTTTAAAGAGCAACCCGGTAGAAATGCGCCATATTATTGACGAATTTCAGCGGGTAACGCTGGCCAATCCGCAGATATTTTTTACGATGCATCATGATGGGCAAGAAGTTTATCATCTGCCGGGGTCGACGCTAAAGCAGCGTATTATCCATTTATTGGGCAATAATTATAACGAGCGACTGGTACCCGTTGAAGAAGATACCACTGTAATAAAACTGCGTGGCTTTGTGGGCAAACCGGAGTATGCACGCAGAACCCGCGGTGAGCAATTCTTTTTTGTGAACAATCGTTTTATAAAGGATGCTTATTTAAACCATGCCGTAATGATGGCATTTAAAGAACTATTGCCCGAAGATACCTTCCCGCTGTATGTTTTGTTTATTGAGATAGACCCGGCTAAGATTGATATTAACGTTCATCCCACAAAAACAGAAATTAAGTACCAGGATGAACAAACTATTTATGCCATTATCCGCTCGGCGGTAAAACGGTCACTGGGCAGGTACAACATTACCCCCAGTTTGGATTTTGACCAGGAAAACAGTATTGAACACCTGGTTATGCCCAAACCTTTTGAAGAAATTGTGCCACCAACCATCAGCTTTAATCCGGATTTTAACCCTTTTGATGCTGATAAAAAACCGGCTTACGAAAGCGGCTATTCGCGGGGTAGCGGTGATTATAAAAGTTCGCCCATCCCAAAAAACTGGGATACTTTGTATGAAATAAGCAAGAATGAGATTACCATACAACACCAAATGCACGATGAAAAAAGCATTGAGGTGGATGATCAGGAAATAAACAAACCCAGCGAAAGACAGCTGTTTCAGATACAGGGCCGGTTTATCCTGTCGCAAATTAAATCGGGGTTTATGTTGATTAACCAGCAAGCTGCGCACGAACGTATTTTATATGAGCGCTTTTTGCAGCAATTGCAAACGCATTCGGGTGTGAGCCAGCAAAGCTTGTTTCCGCAGTCGGTAACATTAAATAGCGCCGATTTTGAACTATTAAAAGAACTTTTACCCGATATTCGTGCGCTGGGGTTTGATATCCGTGAGTTTGGCAAAAATACGGTGGTGGTTGAGGGTATACCGGCTGATTTGATAAATACTGATGAAAGCGAGATATTGGAACAATTGCTGGAAGGCTTTAAAAACAATCAGGCCATATTAAAGCTAGATAAACGCGATAGCCTTGCCCGATCACTTGCACGCAACGCTGCAACGAAAGCGGGCACAAAGATGTCATTAGAGGAAATGAATTTATTGATAGACCAGCTTTTTGCCTGCCAGATGCCCAACCTTGCACTGAACGGCAAACTGGTGATCACTACATTTACATTAAACGAACTTTTAGAACGATTTGATAAATAACCGCATAGTCGGTTTTAATACATTATTATGAGCGCATACAGGCAATCACCCTTCGCAAATTTAACCCCGGTTGTAAAAAACCTGCTGATTATTAATTTAATCTGCTTTATTCCATTTTTATTTATTGATCATCAAGACCCACGGGGACCTGTAACAACTTTTTTGGGTGGCTTTTATTTTAACTCGCCCAATTTTAAACCATGGCAGCCTATTACTTATATGTTTATGCATGGTGGTTGGGAGCACATTTTGTTTAATATGTTTGCCTTGTTTTCTTTTGGGCCGATATTAGAGTATGCTATTGGCGGCAAACGCTTTTTTAATCTATATTTTATTTGCGGAATTGGAGCGTACGTTCTTCAAATGGTTGTTCAGGGAATTGAAATTCATGGTATAACGGGTAGTTTTACTATTGCTCAACCGTTGCTTGATTCGACATATTTTCAATATGGAGATCAGGCGCAAAAATTACATGATATTTATTTTGGCCCACTTGTCGGCGCATCCGGTGCAATTTTTGGCGTTTTAGTTGCTTTTGGTATGCTTTACCCTAATCTGGAACTAATGATATTATTTGTGCCTGTACCTATTAAGGCAAAATATATTATACCTATTTATATCATTATTGAAATTGTTTTAGGTGTAGGTCAGTTTGGTGGCGATAATGTGGCTCACTTTGCGCACCTAGGCGGGGCGCTGCTCGGCTTTATCCTGGTAAAAACATGGCGACTGCGGTAGCTTAAAAAAGTTGCTGTATACGGCGAAAAATTGCGCAAGTGTTCGTAAATTGTAAAATACAAATTACGGTACAACTTTTTAAACAAAAACAAGTTATCTGCTTTATAATAGATAATAACTTATGAGCACTCTCTGGCAAAATTTACAATATAAAATGCTGCGCTCCGGCAGTAAATTAAACCTGCTAATTGGGATTAATATTATTGTTTTTTTGCTGATTTATGTTCCCGATGTTTTGGAATACCTATTTCTGCGTACGCACGTTTATTTATTTTACTGCCAGGAATATTTCTTTTTACCTGCATCCCTGCCAAAGTTGCTAATCCGTTTCTGGACGCCGCTTACTTACATGTTTATGCACGAGGGTATTTTTCATATCCTTTTCAATATGCTGTGGTTTTATTGGTTTGGGCAAATTTTTGAAGAATATCTCGGAAAGAAACGTACCCTTGGGCTTTACCTTTTAGGAGGATTAGCTGGCGCCTTGGTGTTTGTAGTTAGCTTTAACACCTTCCCGCTATTTACTCATAGTAATGCATTATCCGGCCCATTGGTTGGTGCATCAGCAAGTGTGATGGCAATTATGGTAGCTACGGCAACGCTGCTGCCCGATTATACCATCCCGTTGATTTTTATAGGCCCTGTAAAATTAAAATGGCTGGTATTGTTTTTTATAGTGATTGATTTTTTAGGTATCACCGGTTTAAACGCAGGTGGCGAACTGTCACATCTGGGCGGTGCATTGATGGGTTTCATCTACATTAAACAATTACAAAAGGGGCGCGATATGGTTGGCGGTATAGCTAATTTATTTAAGCCTAAGTCAAAATTAAAAGTGGTAGTTAAAAATGCAACCAAAAATTCATCAGGTGCTCCACGACAAGAAGAAATAGATCTTATATTAGATAAAATTTCCCGTTCAGGATATGATAGCCTGAACAAACAGGAGAAAGAGATACTATTTCGCGCCAGCAACAATAATGAAGGATAAAACCAAACTATCACTTATTAACAGGATTATTTTATGGCTAAACTGCTTCTTTTGCTTTGCGCTGCTCATTAGCTACCTGGCCCCGGTAGTTGATCCGCGAAAAGCATGGGCAATTGCCTTTTTCGGCCTGGCTTACCCGGTTTTAGCTGCCGGTTGTATCATTTTTATTATTTTCTGGCTGTTCCGCAAGCCGTGGTATGCTTCTATATCCATTATAACCATTGCCCTGGGCTGGAACATTTTTAAAAACAATGTAGGCTTTCATTCCTCTTCTGATAATTATTCCAAACCAATTGGCGGCGATGTGGTAAGAATGATGACCTATAACGTGCATAATTTTAAACGCTATGGTTCAAAAAATGATACCTCAACCAAGCGCGAAATACTACAGATTATAAAAGATCAGCAGCCGGATATTATCGGTTTTCAGGAGTTTTACAGTCGTAATCGCGGGCAGTATGATATGCTCGATTCCCTGGTTAAAATAATGGGATCGGCCTATTATTATTTTAAGCCGATATTTTTTAACCGCTCCGAAGCCATCGGGATCGCCATTTTTTCGAAGTTTCCTATTCTTGATTTTGGCACTATTGCCATATCTGATAATAAAAGCGAAAACGCCTGTTTGTATATCGATGTAAAAAAAGGTGATCGCCAGTTCAGGGTTTATAGTGTGCACCTGCAATCCATCCGTTTTGATCCGGAAGATTATAAATATTTGAGTGAGGTATCGCAGCAAGGGAAAACAGATGTGTCATCAACCAAACGTTTGGGCGCCAAATTAAAAAACGCCTTTATTAAGCGAAGTAATCAGGTTGATAAGATAAAGCAGCATGCTGCACAGTGCCCTTATCCATATATTATATCTGGCGACTTTAATGATACACCAACTTCATATGCGGTTAACCAGATGAGCAAAGGCTTAAAAAATGCCTTCCGCGAAAAAGGCTTCGGATTGGGCCGCACTTATAACGGCGATTTTCCCAACTATCAGATAGATTATATTATGGTTAGTCCGCAGTTTGACGTAGATGATTACCAGGTGATAGAAAAGAGGTTATCAGACCACTATCCGGTTAGAAGTGATTTGACGTTGAGGTGAGGAGAAGTTCATAGTTGATGGTTCATAGCTCTTTTTTATTTGATAAAAGAGTTCATAGTTAATAAACCACAACCCTTTTCGACTATGATCTATGAACCATGAACCAAAAGCTACACCAATTTACCTAGTGCAGCTTTAATACGTGGAGTTAATTGTTCAATATCCTGTAAAGTACTGGCACCAACTGATACCCTGAACCAGTTTACATCATCACCTGTACCAAAGGCCGAGAATGGAACCAGGGCTACTTTCGCTTCTTTAATCAGGTAAAAGTTAATATCGGCTGATGTTTTCAATATATTACCATCGGGTGTTTTTTTGCCGGCGTAATCAACTTTTACGGTAAGGTAAATAGCGCCCATCGGCTCAATAGAATCAACATTAAAGCCTTCGGCCTTTAGTTGCTGAAAGCCGTTGTACAGCGTAGTTAAGCTGTTTTGAATATTATGTTTGATGTTGGCCAGATAGGCGTTCACCTGGGTATCGTTTTTCAGGTATTTGGCCATAGCTACCTGCTCGGCTTTTGGTGCCCAGGCGCCCATGTGGCCCACTATTGATTTCATGTGGTTAACCACTTCTGCCGGACCAAAGCCCCAACCCACGCGCACACCGGTTGCGGCAAAGCATTTTGATGATCCATCAACAAAAATGGTTACATCTTTTAACTCGGGGCGCAAGCTTACCGGGTTATAGTGCTCGTGTTTGCCAAAAGTAAGTTGCGAATAAATTTGATCGTACATTAAATAAAGCGGCTTCTCGCCGGCTTTACGGGTTTTGTTTTCGGCAATTACCAGGTCGCAGATCTCTTCCAGATCTTTTTTGCTGAACATGGTGCCGGTTGGGTTCAATGGGGAACACAACGCTAACAGGGCAGCTCCTTTTAAATGCGGGGCCAGCTCGGCGGCCGTTGGCATAAAGTTATTTTCGGGTGTGGTTTGAACAATTACCGGTTGGGCATTTGTCAAATCGCAATAGTGATTATTGTTCCATGATGGTGCCGGGAATACTACCTTATCGCCCGGATCAACCACTGCCATAAAGATGGAGTATATTAATGGACGAGAGCCGCCTGATATCAGGATCTGGCCGGGAGTATAATCCAGATCAAACCTGCTTTTTAAAAATGCCGAAACACTTTCACGCAGGCTCAGCATACCATCGGCAGGAGGATAATTGGTTTGATTTTGGGCATAAGCCTCAACAATATCCTGCTTCAACTCGGCAGGGATAGGATAAATGGCTGAGTCAAAATCGCCAATAGTTAGGTTGGCAATGTTTTGTCCCTGTCTTTTTAACTCGTTTATTTCGCCTGCAATTTTTATAATTTCAGACCCATGCAGATTTTGGGCTAGTTTAGAAACACTCATAATAGGTGTGCATTTGTTAGATGCTGCAAATGTGCGGATTTTAATTCAAAAATTTGAAGTCACCTACATTTCAAAACTGTTCTTTTACTAATCTCTGACCGCTAATCTCTTATCTCTTTCCCTCTCTTTTTCCTTTGAGCTAAAATTCCTAAGTTTGCGCCTCAATTATATTGTTATGTCAAAGGCATCCGAAGTAAAAAATGGCAACATCCTTCGCTTTAATGGAGAACTGTTGCAGGTAGAAGAATTTTTGCACCGTACACCAGGTAATTTACGCGCTTTTTACCAGGCACGTATGCGTAATGTTAAAAGTGGCAAACTGGTTGAATACCGTTTCCGCACAGATGAAGAGGTAACTATAGCGCGCGTTGAAACTAACGACTATCAGTATTTATATGAGGATGGAAGCTCGTTAGTGGTAATGGATAACAGCACTTATGATCAGCATAATATCCCTAAATCATTATTTGGCCCCGCGGTAAAGTTTTTGAAAGAAGGAATGAATGTTATTGTTGCTTTTGAAAGCGAAGAGCCAATTATGGGTTCAATACCAGGATCGGCCGAGTTAGAGATCACTTATACCGAGCCTGCTGTTAAAGGCGATACTTCAACTGGCGCCCTTAAAAATGCAACCGTTGAAACCGGTGCCGAAATAAAAGTGCCTCTTTTCATCAACATTGGCGATAAAGTTAAGGTTGATACCGCTACAGGCGCTTACGTTGAGCGTGTAAAAGCTTAACCATCCCCCCTAAATAACTACGAAGATTTTTCGAAATAATGAAGAGTAACATCTACGCCATCAAAAACGGCGTAGGTGTTATTAAATACCCATTCGCCCAGGTTGATGTAGCGACTGGTGTCATTTAATTTAATATCCAGCGGTAAATGGCGGTGCCCAAACAACAGGTAATCGTAATAATGGGTTTGCAGTAATTCGCGGCAGTAAATTACCAGCCACTCCTGCTCGCCAGGTTTAGGATCATCTTTTTTCTCATTTGCAAGCCTGCTATGTGACGACCAATAGTTGGCAATGCCCACACCCAAATTGGGGTGTATGCGGGCAAACAGCCACTGACAAAATCCGCTCCGAAAAACTTTCTTCAATATCTTATAAAAGGCATCACCCGGGCCCAGCCCATCGCCATGATGCAGGTAAAACTTTTTGCCGCTGCGTTCAATTTCCAGCTCGTTGGTAATAATGGTAGCGCCCAGTTCTTTTTCAAAATAATCAAACATCCACATATCGTGGTTGCCCTTAAAAAAGTAAAGTTTTATACCGGCGTCGGCTAATTCGGCTAATTTGCCCAAAAAGCGGATGTATCCTTTAGGTACCACCGTTTTATATTCAAACCAAAAATCGAATACATCGCCCATTAAAAAAACTTCGGCAGCATCATGTTTTATACTGTCGAGCCAGCGTACCAAACGGGCCTCGCGTTCGCGGTATTGGGCAAAGGTGCCGGTACCTAAATGAAAATCAGATGCGAAATATAATTTATTGCGGATAGCCATTACTGCCGTAAAAATAACAATAAAGTGCAGATGATAAATGCCGATTTAGTTAAAGGCACAAAATGGCAAGGGAGGTTATAGAAAACCTCCCTTTAATTGATATAGCTCAACAATAATTGTAAATTTTAAAGCAGGAGGTTTTTATACTCTTACTACGTTTGTGCAGGCATCCTCGCAAACCTTGTTTATTAACTCGCGCGATAGCGGCTTGGTCATAAACGAGTTTACACAGGCATATTTTTTTGAATGAAAAACATCTGCCGAGCGGATAGATGAACTCATGATATGCACCCGTACTGTTTTTTTTGCGGTAGCGTTAAATACTTCCAGCTCTTCTAAAAACTCCCATCCGGTTAGCTGGGGCATATCCAGATCTAACAATATTACATCGGGCAGTGTACCGGTTTCTTTGTTTTCTTCTAAATAATCTAGTACCAGCCTGCCATCAAATGTATAAGTGGCCTGCTCACAGTTATAATTATTATGCAGTAATCTTTGCATAATATAATGATCTGTTGGGTTGTCGTCAATTACTACAAGTTTGCACATAGCTTAATCAGGATTATTCCGGCTTTTAACTATGCTGTTTAAATTAGCAGATAATTAAACACCGCATACCATAAATTAATTTATTAACCCAAACGCCACAATTGCCCTATCTATCAATTAATTTATCGGTTTTATTGGTCAATATCGGCAATTAATATTGCCTGATATTTAATTCTTAACAATAATATTAAAGTACTTTAATTAAAATAAGTCTCTGTATTATAAGAAAGTAAAGATATTAAAATAATAATACTTTCAACGGCTTTTTAATATTTAAAGCATATGTATCTGATTTTTGACACACGAGCTATGCTTATGTTATGGCAAACTTGAAAACACCGACAATTATTTTATTGTCGGAGCAGTATTCTTATTGGTTAATAAAATGAGCCCACTTCGCTTGCGTCTATTTTATTATGATAGAAAATGTGTCGTCACTGCAATTAAGCCATATATTGCCACTCATGGAGGTGATTGAGCCGGCGAAGCCTTATTTCCATAAGCCATTTAAAAAAATTATTTTTGCCACCCCATAATGAACTTTTTTTTCAAACCAATTAAAACCGATGACGCAGCTACTAACGATCTGCTCGATAGCTACCGCAAAAGCGGCGACCTTGTTGTATTGGGAAAATTGTATGAAAACTTTTTGCCTTTGGTATATGGTGTTTGCCTAAAGTACCTGAAGGATGAAGAGGAGGCCAAAGATGCTGTGATGGGAATATTTGAAGAGCTGATAACCAAGGTGAGGCAGCATGATATTAAGCAGTTTAAAAGTTGGTTATATGTGCTGAGCCGCAATTATTGCCTGATGCAGTTACGGCGTGACAAAAAGATGGAGCTGGTTAATTTAGATGAGGTTGTGGAATTTACAGCCTTTTTGCATCCTGATGATAATAACAGGGAAGAGGCAATGGCTGCGCTTGAAAAATGTATGGACAAGTTACCCGCCACACAAAAACAAAGTATCAGCCTGTTTTATTTAAATGAGAAGTGCTATAAAGAAATAGTTGAACTAACCGGATTTAGCCTAAATGAAGTAAAAAGCTATATTCAAAACGGAAAGCGTAACCTTAAAATTTGCCTGGATAAAAGTAGTGAGTAAAAGCGACGCAGACATATTGATGATCAGGAAGTATCTTAACGGAGAGCTTGATGCCCGCGCTATGCACGAGTTGGAGAAGCGCGCGCAGGACGATCCGTTTTTAATGGATGCTATTGAGGGTTATGAAAAAGCAAAAAGTAACCAACAATCACAATTAAACGAACTCGCAGAACGGCTGCACAATCGAGTTACTTCTAAAAAAGCCCGTATTATTCCTTTTAGGGTAATAAGCATTGCGGCATCGGTATTAGTTGTGCTTTGTATTGGCGGATGGTGGCTGTACAGCAGTAGGCCTGTTAACAAGCCTCAAATGGCTAACATTACTGTATCACAGCCTGAAAAGAAAGTGGCCGATTCTGCAAAAACTCCTGTTGCAGATAAAACACAAGTTTTAGCGACAATAGCGATTCCATCTAAAAAGAAATACCCCACCTCGAAACAGGAAATCAACGCACCAATAACGCCTATGGTAGTTATGGCTGATAAAGAGGTTGCTATAGTGCCGCAGGCCGTAAAAAAAGACTCGGAACCGGCAGAGACCACCCCCCTAAATGAAATGGTAGTAATGCAGTATAATGCAGAACCCAAGAAGCAATATAAGGTCGCGGCAAATAACGACACCGTTATCAGTACCGCTCTTGGCATTAAAAAAACGGCTACACCTACCGATAAACTATTGCAGGGCAAGGTGGCCGGTGTTACTACTGAACCAGCGGAGCATAATGCATCTGCGGGTGCTGGTTATTTATATGATAGCAATTACCTGGCAAAAGCATATGTAAAAGGCCGGGTAATAGCTAAAGACGATGGCGCACCGCTTGCCGGTGTAACAATTAAAGTAGCAGGTACAAATAAAACTGCCCAAACTGATATTGCCGGTCGTTTCAGCATACCGGTTGATAGTGGCAAAAGCAACAAACTGGTGGTAAATTATGTAGGCTTTCAAACGGCTACCGTTAGTGCTAACAATCGCGACTCGCTAAAAACAATTGCTCTTCAGCCTAATAATAGTTCGTTAAACGAGGTTGTTGTTACAGGCTATTCGGCACAAAATAAGGAAGCGGACGAAAATGCATATATAGCCGCCCGCCCACGTGAGGGATGGAACACCCTGAAAAAATATTTGCAGCAAAACGCAATTTCGCCTGATAGTAAAACCGGTACAGTGAAGCTTGCCGTAACCATTGGCGCTAATGGAAACATCACCAGCATTAAAGTGATAAAAGGACTAAGTACCGCTACCGATCAAAAAGCAGTTGATTTAATTAACAATGGTCCTGCATGGTCGGGCAGTTCAAACCGTAAACCACAAACTGTAACAGTTCGCGTTAAATTTGGCAATTAATTATTTAAAGGTGTTTGCCATCAGCAAAGGCAAATACTTTTTGCATTAATGGCGAAGGACGCGCGCCAATGTTTTTGCGGATATTTAACTCTTCCAATGCTATTTCATAAAACAGACCATCAATAGCTTTTTGAGTAACGTAGGCATTAATGTCAGGATTAATTTTGCTTGCAAATGGTACTTTATTGTATTCGTTAGCCACATCGCCATAATATTTGGTTGCACCAACCTTATTTAAACTCGCCTGAACAATAGGTTTAAACGCCGCAGTTAATTGTGCTGAAGTAGTACGTTTAAAATATTGAGTCGCTGCGTCCTGACTACCAAGTAAAATATTGGTGGCATCATCCAGTGTCATGTGTTCAATGGCGTCGATAAAAATGGGTTTGGCTTGCTTAGCAGCATCTTCGGCCGCACGGTTCATTGATAGTATGGCATCATCGCACATTTTGCCCAAGCCGAGTCCGCGTAATGTTTTTTCGGCTTTTTGCGCTTGCGGCGGGAAAAGAATTTTTACGGCTGCATTTTTGAAAAAGCCATCAACAGCCGATAATTGATCTGAACTTTTTGCTGTACCCTGTTGCAACGCTTGTTTTAAAGCGCCGGCAATTTCAAATGGAGAAGGATCCTGAATTAATTTAATGGTTTTGAATTCGGTATGATGATTATTAGCAGGGCTATAGCTGCAAAGGCTCAAAGAAATTACCAATGAGGGAATCAGCAATAATGTAGTTTTCATAGGATAAAGCTGTTTGAATAGTGTGATGATTTTTTAAATAAACGTAGTTGTTGCGTTTATCTTGTGAAAGATAGTGCAACTATCTATTTGTTCAGCCAAAATAAAGATTTTTATCAAAAAAAGCCAAAGCACAAGATGATGCATGATTCAATCAATACGATAGCACCAAACCTTCCTACGGAACGTACTGCTTGATGATCTCTTTTCTACCGACCAAACGTCCCGAAGGGACGTTGCTCATTTCCACGTCCCTTCGGGACGTCTCGTGGGTAGAAAATAATGATTTGGGAAAAGCGTTCCATCGGAACACCGGGTGCAATGCCGGCTAATTAAAGCACAATTCTTAATACTGCAAATACGCCGGCAGCAATTAAGGCCGATATAGGTATGGTGATAATCCAGGCCCAGATGATATTTATCGTTAGGCCCCAGCGCACAGCCGAAAGTCGTTTGGTTAAGCCTACACCAACAATTGCGCCAGTGGTAGTATGGGTGGTTGATACCGGAATACCAAATTGCTGCGTAAAAAATAAGGTTATAGCAGCGGCAGTTTCGGCACTTACACCTTCAAGCGGGGTGATTTTGGTAATCCGCGAGCCCATTGTTCTAACAATTTTCCATCCGCCAGACATTGTTCCCAACGCAATAGCCGAATAACATGCCAACGGGATCCAGTTCGGCATTGGTGCGCCTGCTTTTACAATATGCGATGTAACTATGGCTACATATAATATACCCATTACCTTTTGCGCATCGTTACCTCCATGCGCAAAACTTAACGCTGCTGATGATACTAATTGAAGCCGTTTAAACCAGCGCTCGGCAACTGATGGTCTTGCATTTTTACAGATATGCAATATAATAATGGTTACGGTGTAAGCTACCACCAGGCCAATAAATGGAGCCAAAACAATGTATGCCAAAATGGTAAGGATATAGTGCGTATTAACTGCACTCAATGCATTTGAACCCATATACAACGCATTGGTGATACCTGCACCTGCAAAGCCACCTATAAGGGTATGTGATGAGCTGGAAGGGATACCAAACCACCAGGTTATCAGGTTCCATGTTATGGCAGCAATTAAGCCCGCCAGTATCACATTCATGGTAACAAAGTGTTCCTGCACAATTTTGGAAACGGTATTGGCAACTTTGTGATCTTTTACAAAAAAATAAACCAGGAAATTAAAAGCAGCGGCCCACATTACTGCCTGAAAAGGCGTTAATACTTTTGTTGATACGATGGTGGCTATAGAGTTGGCAGCATCATGAAACCCATTGGTATAATCAAATATCAGGGCAAGGCAAACAACAACAATGAGTACGGGTGTGATCATTTAATGTTTATGCGTTTTTAACTAATATTGATTCCATTACGTTGGCAGCATCCTCACACATATCTGTTGCTGTTTCTAACACTGATAATATTTCTTTATATTTTATTAAGCGGATAGCATCTTTTTCGTACAGAAATAAATCAGCCACTGCGCGGTCAAAAACATAATCGGCCTGGTTTTCAACGCTGTTTATTCTGATGCATGAATCAGCTATGCTGCGTACGTTTTTTAAATCTTTCAGTTCTCGCACCGCTTTTTCAAGCTCAATACTTCCCTGTAGGGTAAGTTCTGATAGTTTGCGGATATGCTCATTAAAATCATCAATACGATACAAACTCATGCGGTTTGCAGCTCCCTGAATATAATCGGCCACATCATCAATGGCCGATGCCAGTGCATGGATATCTTCGCGGTCAAAAGGGGTGATAAAGTTTTTGCCCAACTCCAAGTATACCTGGTGGGTTATTTCATCCCCTTTATTCTCCAATTTGTCAATCTGTTTAAACAGTTCTTCGCGTGTAGCCGGATTATCGGAGTTCACAGTTTCAACCAGTATGGTGGCCATGGCTACAACATTGGCAGCCGCTTGCTCAAATAATGGAAAAAACACTTTTTTGTCCTTTGGAACAAAGTATTGAAAGATGCTGTTTAACGACATTTTTTTGTTGAATTTGGGCAAAGGTAACCTTGCAATGTTAATTTAATGTTAATTTTTAAGAACTGGAATGTTAGGCAAATGTAAAGACTGCCTTGACTTCTGTAAAGTGAACCCAAACGTCGACCCCAACCCCTCGGTGCTGCGAACGTTAATGGTTTGCTCATGCGCCTCCACAATGTGCTTCACAATGGCCAGTCCTAATCCCGATCCACCTATCTGTCTGGAGCGACTAGTGTCCGTTCTAAAAAAGCGTTCAAATAGGCGTGGGAGGAATTTTTCTTCAATTCCAATACCATCATCAGTCACTTCAACCAGTACCTGGTCATGCAATTCAAACAAACTTACAGAGGTGTTGCCATCCTCGTTTCCGTATTTAAAAGAGTTGTCGATAAGGTTAACCAGCACCTGGCGAATCTTTTCCCGGTCGGCATTTACCAAAATCGGCTCATCATACTTCTGCTTGAATATTAATTTAATGTTATGCTGACGAGCCTTCAGCTCCATCGACTCAAAAACCTCCTTAATCAGGTCGTTTATTTTGAAACGCGTAAGGTTAATAGGTATCTCTCCAGATTCTAATTTGGAGATTTCGTCGAGATCCTTAATCAGATAACTTAATCGGTCAACGTTCTTGGCAGCCTTGGCTAAAAACTGGCGTGCCATCTCCCTGTCTTCAAAGTCATCATCCTGTAGGGCTTCAATATAGCCTTGTATGGCAAAAAGAGGTGTTTTAAACTCGTGCGAGATATTTGACAAAAAATCGCGACGGAATTTTTCTTGTTTGCGCAATTCGTCAATCTCGCTCTTTTTTTGACGCGCCCATTCTTTCACTTCAGCTTCCACGTCATTTATTGGGTCGGCACTCATATGCTCGCCCAAGGCATCGCGCAAATCGCGGCCGAGCTTCAGGTTGTGGATCAGCTTATAAATGATCTTTATTTTTGAGTAAACATATTTTTCTATCAGGTAATAGAAAACAATAAAGCTGGTGCAAATGGTAACGGAAAACGTTATAAATACATAATACCAGCTGTGTTGAAAATAATAGTTAACCGCCGAAAGGGTAACTGCAACTGCTGCCGCGTTAATTAATACAAGTATCCTGAATTTCATACTTGTAAAGTTACGATTAGAGATCAGAGATTGGAGGCCGGAGGTTTTTATTTAATTGTTAAGTATGGGTTGGCGTTATCCTTAATTAGTTCAAAAAAAAATCGCCTCCGGTTATTGGAGACGATGTGTATTTTAAATTTAAGAATTTTATACTGCTTACCGGTTACTGTAATACGATGAAGGATTTTGAATCACCTTCGTGGTAAACTGCGATATTTTCTTTTACGGTTTGGTGTTTAACAGTTACTTCAAGGCTGTATGTGCCGTCTTCCAGGTGGGTAAGTATATAGCCTTTTTCCATCGATTTAAAAGCTGGCATTACGTCTTTGTATACAACGTTTTTATTTTCATCATAAACAATTACAACTGCTTTGCTGGCGGTGTTACCTTCAACCTTAATTTCAAGGCCGTTTAACGATGGCAATGAAGAAAGCGTAATGGTTGATTTTGATGGTGGAACAGTTGCTTTTGGCGGAGTTACTGCAAAAACGCTGGCACTTGCCAATACTAATAGGATGGTTAATTTGATTGATGTTTTCATGATTTTTATTTTTTTAATGTTTTATATAATTGTTGTTATTTCTGTTTGACACATCAAAGTAACAGCAACTTTTTACGCTAAAAAAATAAACTAGACCACCACCAAACAAGTATAGACTAATCCGTAGTTTTGATCGGCAAACGCTTATAATGCGCTAATTATTAGATAAATATGATTTTATCGACTCAAAATGGCATTTCATCGGTGTATACCTGATATTGATAGGAAATTACCCCCACTTTACACCATTATGAGGTCGCATGACGCAGCAAACCTAATCTCTAATTAACCAACCTCTAATCACTATCTCGCCACTTCCGCATCAACAGTAACGGTTACTTCATTACTCATTACCAAACTGCTACCACCTATACCAAAGTCAAGGCGATTAAGTTTAAAGATTCCGTTAAAGGCAATGCTACTTCCTTTATCAATATAGGTGAAATGGATTTCTACCTGCCTGGTTTTGCCTTTTATGGTGAGGCTAAATATGCCACTATAATTGTTGCCGCCTTTCTGTTTAAACGATACCGACTTAAGTGTTATTTTAGGATAATGTGCCGGATCAAAAAACTCTTCCTTACGCAAATGTTCATCACGCATGGAGTTATCGGTATTAATGGTATTAGCATCAACCGAGGCATCCAAAGTACCCGAAGCAAGGTCGGCGGGATTAAATTTTACATTGGCTTGCAGGCCGCTAATGGTACCGTTGGTATTTATACCAAGGTTTTTTATTTTAAAACTAATGGTTGAATGCGTTATGGTACTTTGAGCCGAAATGAGACCTATGTTAACTAATATAATGGCAGTAATCAGGAGAAATATTTTTTTCATCATTCAAATAACGCGGTTTTTTATAAAAAAGCTTTTGCCCTGTAATTTTTTTGTGGATGTTAAAACTCTATATGCGCCCTTATTGAAAATACATTTACCGGTCCGCGGTCTTTGTTATAGGCTGGGTTTACTATAAATTGATAATCGGGCGTAAGGAAAAATTTCTTTTGATAAGCGTTTATTTTGTAATAAAACTCAGCAATCATTTCGGGCGCATAGTTTAGTTTGCCATCGCCAATAATAAATCCATAACCGCCATCAGCCAGGTAATTACGATGCTCGGATGATAACCCATCATCAATAAAAGCTAGTCCTATTTCATCATCAGGGCGCTTCCATTGCGTTCCCTTTAGTTCGCCGCCAAAAGTAATGGAGCGGTCAATTTCGGTAAAAAACCAGGTTTCGGTATGGCCATCATTCCAGCTGGCCTTGGCGAATACGCCAAAGTCTTTGGTGATATACTGATCGGTGTTTATACCAAATCCATATTTATGGCGGCCATAAGCTTGCGTTGAATCAACATTTGGCGCTTTTGGGTTTTGGGCGATGGCCAAATCGTAATTACCAAATTTGCCATTGTTTAAAAATCCTAATAATCGCAAAGTGCCTTTTTGCCCGCCAATAGTATAACGGTTTTCATATTCAACAGTTTCTGTATTGGCTTTGGCAATTTTAGCATCCCAGGTTGATGAATTTGCCTGTGTTACTACCATGGTTGTAGCAAAACGAAGTGTCCAATTGGGCTGCCCAAATTCTGTAAAAAGGCCCAAAGTATAGCCTCTTGTATTGGCCGGGTAATCCCAGGCGCCATTATCCATCAGCGCCCAGTTCATAAACTGGCCGCGTGGATCGTGACTAAAATTATTGCCATCAAAAAAATCGGCCATGCCAAATTTGCCTGCAGAAAATGAAAAATAGCGTTTGCTTCTTATAACAGGTACCTGTAATTGATCGCTTTCTAAAGTGTCCTTATCTTTACCCCATTCAAAATTCTGTTTAAAATATAAACGGGCTATATATATCTTATTCTGCACGCCGCCAACTCTAAAGGTTTCTCCATTGGGGAAACCGGCTACACCAAGGGTTTGGCTTAATCCGGCACCGCCAGATAACTCAGGGTCAAAATATGCTTCGGCGCCTTTCCATAATTTGGTACCCATAAAAAAGGTAGTGGTTATAGAAGATTGCGTTTCTGCTAAGGGCGATAAACTATTTTTGCCGCTATAAGGCGCGTTAAACGGCGGTTTATATTGTGTTATAATAGTTTGCTGAAAATGAAACATGTACGGGTCCTGCTTTGTGGTATCCTGTGCAAGGGTCATTTTTACTATGCCTAATAATATGATGGTGGTAAGTACAAGTTTTTTCATATCAAAAATTTGGATAAAATTAGCGCATCAACATAAAGTCGACGTTTATTTAATGTAAACTCAATTATCTCTTAATAATTTAAGCAAATCTAATATATTTTTTAGACTTGTCTAAATTTATCTTAATAAATCTATTAAACCTCATAACAGTAATTAATTACAATTGTTACAGGCAGTATTTTATTATGGCGCAAAGGTAAAAGAGAAAGCTATGCAATGGAATTGCATTATTCGGCACATTGATCGCAGGTGCCTTTAACGAGCAGATTCATCTCTGAGGGACTGAATTTTGAAGGAAGTGAAATATCAGGTATCTTAGAATCGGGCAGGCAGAAGGTTTCTTTGCAGTTGATACAGTAGAAATGTACATGCATATCGTGATGCTCATCGGCCCCGCAATCATCCTTGCACAAAGCATATTTGGGCGACCCGGTACCATCATCAATTAAATGTACAAGGCCTTTTTCTTCAAAAGTTTTTATGGTACGGTAAATGGTTATCCTGTCGGCCGGCAACAAAGCTTTCTCGATATCACTTAAGCTAATGGCTGACGCCTGTTGCAAAAGCAAATCGAGTACCAACAGGCGCATAGCTGTTGGGTTAATATTTTTATCAATAAGTTTTTGCCCGGTAACCGCCTCCATATTTTATGCAAAAATAAGGCATTTAGGGCTATAATAAGTAGTGCATTACGCTTTTAAACAGAAGCTTCCCATTCGGCATAAAACTGCTGCAGATAGGTTTCCATAAAAATATGGCGTTGCTGGGCCAGTTGTTTGCCGGTGGCGGTATTCATTTTATCTTTTAGTAACAGCAGTTTCTCGTAAAAGTGATTGATGGTTGGCGCCGTGGTGCTTTTGTATTCGGCCTTGCTCATACTTAAATTAGGCTTAACTGCCGGATCATAAAACTCACGACCCTTAAAACCACCATAGCTAAAAGCACGGGCTATGCCTATTGCCCCAATGGCATCCAAACGGTCTGCATCCTGCACAATTTGAAGCTCTTTTGATGTAAACACAGTTTTATCAAAAGATGATTTGAACGATAGATATCTTATTATTTGCTGCACATGATGAATAATTGGTTCATCAACACCAATACCTTCTAAAAAGTCGCCGGCGGTTTTTGGGCCAATCTCTTCGTCGCCATTGTGAAATTTACTGTCGGCAATATCATGCAGCAAGGCGGCCAGCTCCACCACCAGCAAATCGGCCTCTTCGGTTTTTGCTATCAATTTTGCATTGTTCCATACGCGGTAAATATGCCACCAGTCGTGGCCGCCTTCGGCATTTTTTAAAGTATCGCGTACAAAATCTGCCGTTTTGTTAATCAGCTGGCTGTTATCCATCAGGAAATTATTGGTTTAATTTTTTTCTTCTATATGTTCAACCTCGGCAACCGGGCTAAACAAATAAATGCGCCTTGAGCTTACCTCAATGCATTTATAACGCTTACGCAGTTTTTCTTCTTTACGAAACACCCTGCCATCTTTCAATTTAAATAAAGCCTTTGGCGGCAATTTTTCAACGGTATGAACAGACTCTTTAGGTGCGTCATATTTGCGCAATGCGCGATATAGATCCAAATCTGAACAGCTGGAAGCAGCCGGATTATTCAGGTAACTTACTATGGCCCGTTTAACATCCATCGGAAAAATATCCTTTTCAAAAAAGGGCTGCATCATTTTTTTAAAATTCTCTTTCCACTCGGCGCCATGGGGTTTTGCTTTATGCTTATGCTGATTCCAGGTGTGCAAATGAGCAAACTCATGTACCGTAGTTACCAGGAAAGCAAAGGGGTTAAGGTCATAATTAACCGAAATCCGGTGACCTTTATCTAAATGCGGCGGCCTGTAATCGCCAAACTTACTATTGCGGTTTCGCGAAATTTTAAATTCGCATTTAAAGTAATCAATCCAGCGGCCAATCAGGGGAGCAGCCTCAGGCGGAAGATACTTTTCAAGAACTTTTACTTTATCCAATTTTTACCTCAATGCAAAGATACGTCATTTCACAATACCTGTATAACGGCATTGTTAATGGCTTGTAAAATAGCTTTTACTTACGATTGAATATAGGTTTTTAGCTGCTCAATGGTTTCCTCGTGCGATAGTATGGTTTCGGTAACTACATCGCTAATAGATATAATACCGCAAAGCTTATCGTCTTTAAAAACAGGCAAATAACGCAGGTTGCTTTCGCTCATAATGTGCATACAGGTTTCGATTGAATTATCTGGCAATATGCGCGGAAACCCGGTACTCATAATTTCCCTCACCTGGGTTTCGAGCGATGATTTGCCATGCAGTATTACTTTGCGTGCATAGTCGCGCTCAGTAAGCAAACCGGCATAAATGCCATTCTCGGTAATAATTACCGAGCCAATATTTTTATCGGCCATTAGCTTAAGTGCATCTAATACAGTTGTACTGCCATCAATAGCTATAATGCTGCTGCCTTTACGGGCAAGAATATTGGAAACTTTTTTCATAATAGGCTCGTAAACAGTTTTGAGAATTGGTATATCAAATATAATAATAAAATACATTAACTTAACGAAACAGAGTCGAAATTAAGTTCCAAAAAAAGGAGTAAACAGCTCAAAATGAATAGCGTTACCAGGTGGCCGCTTTCAATATTTAAAAAAATTAAGTGAAATAGATAGATTGAAAAAAAATAATTATTTTGGGCCTTATTACTAATTGCTTATACATCCGGTCCCTAAGCCTTTATACGAAATATGTCAAAGAAAATACTTAGATGCCAAAAATGCACGGCACCATACCACTTTGAAAAAAGCAGAAACTGGATTGGCCGTAACTTTTTATATTTTTTGCCGATACGCAGATACTTTTGTGCAAAATGTCTCAAAAGCCGCTATGTTTGGATTGCTGATGAGAAACTGAAAGAATACCACAGAGTATAATTGCGGTAAGTAAAACTCACAGATTCCTTTAAATAAAAGGAACTCATATTGGCGTCTACACCTCCATTTATTAAACGTATTGCTTGTTGTATATAACAAATGCCTTTTTTAATTTCAAGGCAGTTGCATTGTTATGCCACGGATTTTTTTTTGCCAAAAAAATCACTTCCGACTTTATTGCAGCGCGGAATCTGCATCAGCACCCTAAACCACTACTATTTGCCTGTAAGTACCCGTTTTAATGTAACAACATTATTATATTTTGTTGCCCTGCCCATCAATTATAAATAAATACTAATTTTAAACTTTACTTACAATTGTAATACCGCAGACTACTGCAAAAAATTGATCCAAATGAAAAAAATTCTGCTGAGCGTATTAGCATTTACAGCTTTACACGGTTATGTAAAGGCGCAAAAAACGGTAACCTTATTTGATGGAAAAACCACTAACGGGTGGCATAGTTATTTAAAAACCGGCCCGGGCGCCTGGAGTGTTGTTGATGGCATTTTGCAGCTTGACCCTAAAGCCGCAAACCAGGGCGATTTAATTACCGACAAGGAGTATGAAAACTATGAGCTTTCGCTTCAATGGAAAATAGCTGAAGGTGGAAACAGCGGTATTATTTTAGGTGTTCATGAAGATCCTGCTTTTGATGCTACCTATTTAACCGGTATTGAAATGCAGATACTGGATGACAAAAATGCCGAAGACAATAAAAAGCCTACGCATTTAGCCGGCTCATTGTATGACATGTATGCACCGGCTCACCCGGCTAAACCAGCCGGCGAATGGAATAAAGTGGTAATCCGCAAAAAAAACGGTCATTTAACCTTTTGGCTTAACGGCAGCAAAGTAATTGACACCCAAATTGGAAGCGCTGAATGGCAGGGAATGCTGAACAATAGCAAATTTAAAACATGGAAAGGTTTTGCTGCATACCCTAAAGGCCATATTGCCCTGCAAGACCACGGCGCAGTAGTTTCATTCCGCAATATTAAAATTAAAGAACTTTAATATTAATTCCAGCCCCTGGTTCTGTAGCTTTAAACCGGATTACTGACTAACGACCCTGGACTTAAGACTCAAGATTAAAACATGAATGATATTCAAATAAAAAAGTCATCGCAAACCTATGATGCCATAATTGTTGGCTCTGGTGCCGGTGGCGGCATGGCAGGTTATGTATTGGCCCATGCAGGTTTAAAAGTATTAATGCTGGAGGCCGGCCCGTTTTTCGATCCGGCTAAAGATTCCATGCAATTAAAATGGCCCTATGAATCGCCACGCAGGGGAGCAGGAACAAACCGCGCTTTCGGCGATTTTGATGGCGCCTACGGCGGATGGCAGCTGGAAGGTGAACCTTATACTACAAAAGATAAAACCGAATTTCACTGGTTCCGCGCCCGTATGCTGGGTGGCCGTACCAATCACTGGGGCCGTATTTCTTTACGCATGGGTCCTGATGATTTTAAAGGACATCATATTGATGGTTTAACCGACGATTGGCCAATAACTTATGACGATGTAAAGCCTTTTTACGATAAAGTTGACCGTATGATAGGCGTTTACGGTACAGTTGAAAACTTACCCAACGAACCCGACGGCATATTTTTACCGCCGCCTAAACCGCGTTTAAATGAGCTTTATATTAAAAAAGGCGCAGCTAAAGCAGGTGTTAAGGTTATTACCGGCCGCGGATCAGTATTAACAGAAGCTTTACCGGGTAATAAAGACCGTGGTGCTTGTTTCTATTGCGGCCAGTGCGGGCGTAGTTGTAAAATTTATGGTGATTTCTCGTCTTCATCATGCCTGGTTATCCCGGCAATGAAAACAGGCAACCTGAAGGTTATTCCTAACGCTATGGTGCGCGAGGTACTGACGGATGCCAGCGGACAAGCAACCGGTGTATCGTACATCAGTAAGGACGATATGCAGGAATACCAGGTAAAAGCAGGTTTGGTAATTTTGGGTGCCAGTGCGGGCGAATCGGCCAGATTATTACTGAACTCCAAATCTGCCGCGCATCCAAACGGATTGGCCAACAGCAGCGGCGTGGTAGGTAAATACCTGCATGACTCTACCGGGTCAAGTGCCGGAGGCTTTTTACCACAACTGATGGACCGCAAGCGTTATAATGAAGATGGTGTAGGTAGTGTTCATATTTACGGCCCATGGGTGTATGACAATAAGAAACTTGATTTCCCACGCGGTTATCACATAGAATTTGGTGGTGGCATGGGTATGCCTGGCTATGGATTTGGCTGGGACATGCAGAAAATGAATGGCGCTGTACCAGATCGAGACGGTAAAATGAAAGAGGCCGGAGGTTTTGGTGCATCATTAAAAGATGATTACCGCCGCTTTTACGGTACCAGCTTTGGTATGGCCGGACGCGGTATGGCGATTGCCCGCGAAGATAATTATTGCGAAATTGACCCTAATGTAGTTGATAAATACGGTATCCCTGTATTGCGTTTTAACTACAAATGGAGTGACTATGAGGTTAAACAGGCCAAGCACATGCAGGATACCTTTCAGCATATTATGCATGAAATGGGCGCTATTTACGGACCTGCGCATGGTCCCGAAACTAATTATGGTTTAGAGGCTCCAGGTCGTATCATTCACGAAGTAGGTACGGTACGCATGGGCGATGATCCAAAGAAATCGGCGCTTAATAAATATTGCCAGGCGCATGATTGCAAGAATCTTTTTGTGGTTGATGCTGCACCGTTTGTGCAGCAGGGCGATAAAAACGCTACCTGGACAATACTTGCCCTGTCAATGCGCACGGCTGAGTATATCCTCAGCCAAAGAAAAAAAACAAATGTTTAACGCTATTTGATCAACATAAAATGAACAGACGCGACTCCCTTAAGGCCATTGGTTTAGGCACACTATCAGCCACAATGCTGCTGGATGCCTGTAAACCGGGTTCCAAAAAACAGGCCGAGGATACCAACGACGAAAAAATAACCCCCGATGAAGCCGGACGCCTGCCCGAGGAAATTGAGCGGGACAAAAAGCTAAACGCCGAAAAGTTTTTTACGGATCATGAATTGGCTACTATAACTATTTTGGGCGATATCATTATCCCTAAGGATGCAAAATCAGGCAGTGCATCAGACGCAAAGGTGCCCGAGTTTATTGAGTTTATTGTGAAGGATATACCCGATCATCAAACACCTATGCGCGGTGGCTTACGATGGCTGGATGTGCAATGTCTTAATCGTTATGACAAAACCTTTGTTGATGCCAGCAGCCCTCAGCAATTGGAAATGGTTAATGATATAGCCTATCCTAATAAAGTAAAACCAGGTATGCAACAGGGAGTGTCATTCTTTAACCTGATGCGTAACCTTACCGCTACCGGTTTCTTCACCACCAAAATGGGTATTGAGGATATTGGTTATGCAGGCAACTCACCCGGCAAATGGACAGGCGTACCGCCAGATGTATTGAAACACTACGGTATGGAAGATGTAGTATAATTATTAATAGCGATGGGTTTTAAACCCATCGCTATTAATAATACAGTGAATCGTCCTAAAATAAAAAGGAGTAATGTTGACGCAACATTACTCCTTTTTTATGCTATAAAATTACTTATGCGGTATGCAGTGCATTACCGGTAAAGTATAGTATTATTATTACTATACCCGCTATAATTCTGTAAATACCAAATAGTTTAAAGCCTTTCTTCTCTAAAAAAGTAATAAAGCTTTTAATGGCAAGCAATGCTACTATAAATGCAATAACACTGCCTATGAGCAGGTATTGAACGTCCTGATGCATTTGTGCATCGGTAAGGGTATTGTGTTTATGAAAATCCCACAGATCTTTTATGGTGGCCCCAAACATAGTGGGCACCGCCAAAAAGAAAGAGAATTCAGCAGCGGCCGTGCGGCTCAGTTTCTGCGACATACCGCCAACTATTGAAGCAGCCGAGCGTGAAACACCCGGTATCATAGCCAAACACTGAAAGAAACCAATTTTTAGTGCGGTAAGGCGGCTAATTTGTTTTTCTTCCATAACGGTAGGCTTGTTAAACCAGTCATCTACAAATAGGAGGATAATACCGCCTAATACAAAAGCAACGGCTACTACCAATGGGTTTTCGAGCAATTTATCGATATGCTTTTTAAGCAGCAGGCCTAAAATAACCGCCGGGATAACGCCTATAATCAGTTTAATATAAAAATCAACCGAACGTACAAAGCGTTTAAAGTAAAGTACAACTACCGCGAGTATAGCGCCCAGTTGGATAACAATTTCAAAAAGCTTTACAAATTCATCTTTGCTGATGCCCATTAACGAGCTGGTGATCACCATGTGACCGGTTGATGAAACCGGTAAAAATTCCGTTAATCCTTCAACAATAGCAAGGATAATAACCTGGATGATATTCATTTATGTGTTGGTTGAGTAGGTTGAGTGAGTTGGATTGGGTTGATTGGGTTGATTGGGTTGATTGAGTTAGATTAAGTTTATTGAGATAATTGAATACCCCCATTCACATAATCAACTTAATCTAACTCAATCAACTTAATTAACCGGCTATTTTACAGCCGCTGGCTTTTTAAATATGGCGAAGAATCCTATTGCGAAACCACCCAATACCACTAATGGAGCAATAACAATTTTGGTGGTGCTATAAATATCAGTAGTGCCTGCCATTAAAATAAAACCGAAGGCCACAACTGCTATGCTGATAATCAACAAACGGTAATTGCCTTTATCAAAAATAAAGTGAATTGAATTGTCAGTAGCCTTTGCTGCCGGTTTTGGTGCCGATGCTGTTGTTTTAACCGGTGTGCCCGGTTTAACGTTTTGTTGTGCCATGTTTATGGATATTTTTTATTAAATGATAATCTGTTTCTAAAAAAAGCAAATCCGAAATCGAAAATCCGACCGCGTGACGCCTTAGCTTTAGCGGTGGCGCACTTCCGAAATCCTTATCTATATAAGTTGTATATTTTTAAACGTAAAAACTTGTTCACCGCCAAAAAGGTGCTGAAGCCCGATATAAAGATGCCTAAGCCAATAATGAAAACAAATATGAACCCAAATTCTGTATAATTCCTGAGGATAACCAGATCAGGGATTTCTTTGTAAGCCAGTGATAATGTACCTAATAAAATTAAAATAGCTATCAGCGCGCCCAAAATACCATGCCATATGCCGTATAAAATAAACGGCTTACGGATAAATCCCTTAGTGGCACCTACCAGTTGCATCGATTTAATTAAAAAGCGTTGTGAATAAATAGCCAGCCTGATGGTATTGTTAATCAATGCTACCGAAAGTATAACAAATATGGCTGCAAAGCCCAGTATAATTAAGCTGATGGTGGTAATGTTCTGGTTCATTTGGTCAACCAATGATTGCTGGTATTTTACTTCTTTAACCAATGGACTTTTTAATAATTGTGCCTTAAATTTTTCTATATCTGCATTGTTGGCATAATCGGCTTTCAGGTAAACATCTAATGATTGTGATAACGGGTTATAGCCCAAAAACTTCACAAAGTCCTCACCTAAGTCTTTTTGCAGGTTACGGGCAGCCAGCTCTTTGCTTACATACTGGGTTTGTTTCACCATTGGGTTGCCATCCAGTTGTTTTTGCAGTTGCAGCACATCGGTTTCGTGTGCGGCATCATCCACAAAAATATTGAGCACGATATTTTCCTTCACGTAGCGCGAAAGGTTATTGGCCTCTACCAATATCAGACCCAGCAGCCCAACCATTGAAAGCACCATGGCAATACCAAAAACAGTTGATATGTATATCGTTTTAGTCTTTTTTGCTGATGCACTTTCTTCAAACTCTTCCATTTTATTTAGCTATGGTTGCAAGGCCAAAAAGATGCGTAATAAATTACATCTTCTCTCCCTTTGACCCGGTGATGTCGCGAAAATAAGAAACCTTATCCTAAAGGTAAAAGTTTATCTGTTATTATTACGTGCTATGCTGGCAAATAGGTGGGGGTTTAACAAAATTTAACAGGGAATGTTAAAACCAAAAGGATATTAAGTTGATAATGTCATCTATTCCTGATCCGAAAGTCTTTATAAATCTATGATTGATTTTTTAAAAAGACAAAAAAGAGCCATATTTAAAAAAATATCACATGGAAATACCTTATCCCGGAAAAGCAATTATTGATGAACGTTTCGACGGAATTGAAATAACTGTTCCCCCTAAAAAAAATACTTTTCAGATCGCATTTCTTAGTATTTGGCTATGCGCCTGGTTTGCAGGCGAAATATTTGTACTGCCAAGCCTCTTAGCAGGCGGAAACTCAGGTTTCCCGATGCCATTTGCAATACTTTGGATAGCGGGCTGGACGGTAGGCGGTCTTTTTGCTATCCGCACTTGGTTATGGAATGTAATCGGCAAAGAGATTATTACCATCGGCCAGGGTACGCTGGTTATACAAAAAAAGTGGGCCTTACTTTATAAGCCTAAAACTTATGATCTTGCTGAAGCCAAAAACTTTAGGGCTGAGGAGGAAATTATTAATACCAATATTGTTGGCGCCGACCGTTCAAATCCCTGGAAATTGGATGATAAAGGGACCATCAAGTTCGACTACGGTATGAAAACTATAAAATTTGGTGATGGCCTTTACGAAGCCGAAGCCAATGCAATTATTGAAAAGCTACGTAGTAAAAAGTTAATTAAATAAAATCCTTATTAGCGCCCTTCGTCAGCAGGCGGTGCAGTTTCCAGGCGTTTTTTAAAATAGGCATCCCAGCTTTGCTGCTGCGGGCGGTTTATCATATGCTGGGTATCTTCGTCGTAATCGTGATTAAGTTGTTTGTATTTAGCATCAATCCGATTAAAAATGGCGGAAGCCTGCGATTGATAATCAGCATAAAAAACAGTTTTGGTAACAGCACGTAGCAATTCCTGCTGTTCCATATAAGCGATGATATAGTGCCCCTGTTCATGCTTCAATATCTCGGCAAGCATAGCCGGCGAAGTCACCTGTCGCCTGTCCAGCCATGATTTATCGCTGTTCATCGTTAACTGGATGTTGAAGTTAAGTGAGTAATAATTTCTTTGCCGATGAGCTACGTATCTGAAATCGATAGAGCAGTTAGTATAGGCAACCACCTCGCCATTATAGCTGTTCGGCACACCCCTGAAATCATTCGCTGTTAAAACGCGGTATGGTTGTGCAAGCACTGTAAAGCTTACAAAAACAAACACAACCATACCTATCCACCGCACCACCTTAAAATTAGTCATACTTAAAGTAAAATTTTACTTTTTGACAGGTGCGCTATGCAATTGGTTTAATGCCATCATTTCTTTCATAGTTTGCTGCATAGCATCGGTTGATCCATCTAAGAAAATAACATTGCCTTGCGAGTTTTCTGCAAAGTGTTTAATAGATTCTGTCCACATGGTAAATAATATTACCGAAGTATCCATGTTAGCCTGTTGCATTTCTTTTGCCGCTACAGACATACCCTTGGCCACTTCCTCGCGGAATAAAGCCACGCCTTGTCCGCGCAGTTGTGATGCCTGGCGTTCGGCCTCTGCTGATATTTTGATGGCGTTACCTTCTGCCTCTGCAGCTTTAGTTTTGGTGATCAATAATGCTTGTCCTTCATTTTCGGCAGCTGCTTTCAGGTTGTTTGATGCTACTACCTGGCTCATCGATTTCATAATTACCTCGTCAAAGGTGATATCGTTCAATTGCAGATCCTGCAGGTGGTATCCCCAGCCTTCCAGTATCACATCCAACTGTTCTTTTACGTGTTCAACAATATCGCGACGTAATATCAATACTTCCGACTGGCGCTTGGTTGCCACAAATGCCCTGATAGAACCTTCAACTGTACGAATAAGCGCCTGCATCAGGTTACGCTCATCAACAAATTTAAAAGCTACGTTTTTGATGGTTTCTTCCTGCTGGTCCAATACCGAGTACAGCAACATCGCCTTAAAATAAACATTAGCCTGGTCAAACGTCACGGCCTGAAACTCAAGCTCGACAGAACGGTTCTGGATAGATATTTTTGAATAGATGGTTTCAATAAACGGGATCTTAAAGTTTAAGCCCGGTGCAAGTATGCGGCGGTATTTACCAAAAACTGTAATTACTACTATAGTGCCTTGTTTTACAGACACAAATGATGAAAAGAGAATCACCACCAAAATAAAAATAACAATTAAAAAGCCTATTTGAGGAGTCATGGGTAATATTTTAATTTCGAATAAATGTAAAAAAAATATTGGTGTACTATTTGTTTTTTATAAAAAGCTTTCATTAAAAACATCTATCTATCATGAACTTAAAACGAACTTTCGGCGCAATTTTAACTGTATTGGGTATCATCGGCCTGATATTTACGGGTATATCTATTATTAATCACAACGGTGGAGTAACAACCCTCACGGTAGTAGGCATTATAGGCATATTGTTTTTCTTTACCGGCATAAGCCTTATACGCACTACTAAGGACGAGGTATAGCCGCCAGATTGCGTTCTTGTGTGCTATCAACCGGGTTAGTATCTGGTGTAAGCTGGCCATCTGCTGAAATGGTTAATCCCGACTGCGGGAAATCAGTTTCGGTGAGTGTTTTTATACGTGTTAACGCACGGTTAAGGGTGTCAGTCTCCAGCCCATTATTATGACTTTGGATATTTGACAGGATGCGTCCTTTTAAAAATTGCCCTTTTTTATTTACGTAGACTTTTAGCAGGGGTGCATAGCCACAAATACCGGCAACGCTTACACTTTTATAGGTATAAAAGTTTCCGAGACTGTAGGCTATCAACCTGTTTTTATAAATTTCCATAGCGCGGCATACATGTGGGCCATTCCCGAGTATTAAGTCGGCACCGGCATCTACGGCATTGTGGGCAAATGCCCTTACATCTCCCCGCTTTTCATTTATGTATGATTCATTTGCTAATGGGACATGTTCATACGCCACACCCTCGCCGCCGCCATGAAACGAGACGATTACAATGTCACATTGCTGTTTAAGGCTTTGTATGGTTGCGGCTGCATTTTGTAGATCTAATATAGATAGCGTTTGGTTATTGGGCGCAAAGGCGCAAAAGCCATAAGTAACGCCATCAACCTTAAATACAGCCGTTGGGTGACTAACCTGGCCGCCATATTGAATACCCATGCTATCCAGCACGTGCATGGTGCTGAAACGGCCGTTGTCGCCAAAATCGCCGATATGATTATTGGCTAAACTTAATAAATTAAACCCTGCATCTTTTAATACCCCGGCATAATATTGCGGCATCCTGAATAAATAGCCCTTGCTGCGTAAGTTTAATTTATACTGAGCCGGGGCACCGGTATCAAGCAATGCACCTTCCAGGTTACCAAAAGTAACATCGGCGTTTCGCAGTTCATCACTTACATTTTTAAAGCTGTTAAATAATATGCTGTCGTTTGGGAGGGTTTTATTGTCGGGATAAGAGGTGCCCATCATAATGTCGCCAACAGCGGCAATGCAAAAAGAATCGCGTGGGGCAACTAAGGGAGTAATAACAGTATCTTTTTTTATTTCTTTTTTATGCCGATGAGCGGCTTGCTGCACAACAGGCATTTCCTGGCAGGCAGCAAGCAGTAATGTCAAAGCAGGTAAGAAAAATAAACGGAACCGCATTTTTAACAAGGTAAAGGGCATTAACAATAATTTATCAAAATCTGCCGCGCAAAATCCTTTTGTAATCAGCTTCGCGATGATATGCAGCAAGCAATTTAACTTATTATTATTAAAGATGTGTAAAGTTAGGCGCAAAAAAAATCCCTCCGGTAGCGGAAGGATTAATTAATCTGGTTTATAATTTCATTAGTTTTTGTCGTCGTCTTGCTTTTCCAGCTCTGCCTTAAATGACTCCAGCATACGGCCGCCACGATAGAAGTAGCGTTTGTAGTAAGCATCGTCAAGGCTGCTGATAGCCACACCTCTTGATGAGGCATGCGCAAACCGGTTATTACCCAAATAAATACCCACATGTGATATACGGCGGCTGTGTATTTTAAAGAAAACCAAATCGCCTTCTTTTAAATCATCTCTTTTTACAGGGCTAACCATGCTGAATATATCGCGCGAATTGCGCTCAATATCCATATTAAAAACTTTGCTGTATAATTCTTTAGTAAAGGCCGAGCAATCAATGCCTTTGCGTGAAGTTCCGCCGAAACGGTAAGGAGTGCCTATCCAGTCATACACAAAATGAAAAAGCTTCATATTAGAGGTTGCCGAAAATGCAACACCCATAATTTGAGATAAATAATCTTTTGCTAAACTTTCCTGATCGTCAGATGGTTTATCGTCAGTTGAGGTTGGACTGATTTTTGTTTGAGCTTGTGCAGCTAATATGCTGAAAAATAGTGCAATAACGATAGTAACTTTCTTCATTTAACTAAAGGTTTGTTGTTTTTTGTCAACAAATTGTTTATTAAATTGGACACCCCTGTGTACTGTTGGCTACAAAACTATTCAATTTTTTTAAAATTGCAACTAAATGACTTTTTTTTTCAACATTAGTTGCTTTTATTAATCGTTTAAATTATTGCTCAATAGGCAATGGTTTTTATAGCTTTTTATACGTAAATTCCCTTTTTGTGGAATTTATGGGGAGCAATTTACTCTACTTTTTTTACGGTATAATTAACTATAAGGTTTGGATTGAATATAAATAACTCTATTTTAAGTAAAATAATCTGTTACAAATCTTTCATAGTTTCATATTTTCAAGGATATAATTAGATTTGCGCTTTGTTCAGAAATTTGACCGTTTTAATATAACATGAGTTCAATCGAAATAAATAAAGACACATACCTGATGTGGTATGAGGCAATGCTTTTAATGCGAAAGTTTGAAGAAAAAGCAGGACAACTTTACGGACAGCAAAAAATAAGGGGCTTTTGCCACTTATACATAGGGCAGGAGGCTGTTTTAGCCGGAGCAATGTCTGTATTGAAACCAGAAGATAGTTTGATAACTGCTTATCGTGATCACGCACACGCTATAGCAAAGGGTGTAACATCAAACTCCATTATGGCCGAGCTTTATGGTAAAGCTACAGGTTGTTCAAAAGGTAAAGGTGGTTCTATGCACATGTTCTCGAAAGAGAAACATTTTTACGGTGGCCACGGTATAGTTGGCGGCCAGGTACCACTGGGTGCAGGTATTGCATTTGCTGAAAAATTTAAAGGAACTGAGTTTTTAAACGTTGCTTACATGGGCGATGGTGCCGTGCGCCAGGGTGCACTTACCGAAACCTTTAACATGGCTGCTCTTTGGAAACTGCCTGTAATATTTGTTTGCGAAAACAATGGTTATGCAATGGGCACTTCACTTGAGCGTACTACAGCTGATACTGATATTTATAAATTAGGTTTACCATATGGTATCCCATCATCACCTGTTGATGGTATGGATCCTGCTGCGGTACACAAAGCAATGGACGAAGCTGCTCAGCGTGCCCGTGCAGGTGAAGGACCAACCTTCCTGGAGATGCGTACATACCGTTACAAAGGTCACTCGATGTCCGATCCGCAAAAATATCGTACTAAAGAAGAATTGGAAGCTTACAAAGCGAAAGATCCTATCGAACTAACAAAACATATCATTGTTTCAGAAGGTTATGCTGATGAAAAATGGTTTGAAGAAATAGAAGCTAAAGTTAAGGCCGAAGTAGATGAGTCGGTTAAGTTTGCTGAAGAGTCGCCATGGCCTGAAGCGCAGGAACTTTACACCGATGTTTATGTGCAAAAAGATTACCCTTATATAATGAGCTAATCTCATTATATTTAACTGAAATTTTAAAAGAACTATTGATCAAATAAGTATATGGCTGAAGTAGTTAAAATGCCAAAAATGAGCGATACCATGACCGAAGGGGTATTAGCTAAGTGGCATAAAAAAGTTGGCGACAAGGTGAAATCAGGCGATGTACTTGCCGAGATTGAAACCGATAAGGCCACAATGGATTTCGAATCGTACCAGGACGGCACCTTACTTTTTATTGGTGTTGAAGAAGGTAAGGCAGTACCTATTGATGCTGTTATTGCAGTTATTGGCAAAGCGGGCGAGGATTATAAAGCAACGCTTAAAGCAAACGAAGCTGCTGCACCGGCTGCTGCCGCTGAAGCACCGGCAAAAGTTGCCGAAGACAAAAAAGCATCAGCGCCTGTTGAAGCAAAACCAAAGGTTGACAAGTCGACCATACCGGCTACGGTTATCCGTATGCCCGCCCTTAGCGATACCATGACCGAGGGTGTAATAAACAAATGGAACTTTAAAGTTGGCGATAAAATAAAATCAGACGACTCATTAGCCGACGTGGAAACCGATAAGGCTACCATGGAAGTTGTGGGATATGAAGCTGGCACATTATTGTACATAGGCCCTAAAGAAGGCGAAGCTGCACCCGTAAATGGCATTATAGCTATTATTGGTAAAGAAGGCACCGACATTACGCCACTATTAGAGGATGATGCACCTGCCGCAGCACCAAAAACCACCGCAGCACCAGTTGCAGAGGCCGCTGCTGAAACATTAAGTGATAACACTGGCTCAACAGAGGACGATAGCCGAATAAAAGCATCGCCACTGGCCCGTAAAATAGCTAAAGAAAAAGGCATCAACCTTAATGATATAAAAGGATCTGCCGAAGGTGGCCGTATTGTTAAGAAAGATGTGGAAGAATATGTACCGGCTGCTAAAGCTTCTGCTACGGTAGCATCAGCTGCTCCGGCTCCTATAGCTGCTGGAAGTGCTGCACCGGCTGCTGCTCCAGCTCCAAAACAAGCCATTGTTTTACCAAGCGTTATTGGCGAAGAGAAATTTACCGAGAAACCGGTTAGCCAAATGCGCAAAGCTATTTCAAGACGCTTATCTGAAAGCTTATTTACTGCTCCGCATTTTTATGTAACCATGAGCATTGATATGGACGAGGCTATTAAAGCCCGTACCCGTATTAATGAAGTAGCTCCGGTTAAAATATCATTTAATGATTTTGTGGTGAAAGCCTGTGCTGTTGCCTTAAGACAACACCCTGCTATTAACTCATCATACCTGGGCGATAAGATCCGCTTTAATGAACACGTTCACATTGGTGTTGCCGTAGCTGTTGACGAAGGTTTATTGGTACCGGTTATTAAATTTGCCGATAGCAAATCATTCAGCCACATCAGCGTTGAGGTAAAAGAGTTTGCTGCCAAAGCTAAAGCCAAAAAATTACAACCTAACGAAATGGAAGGCTCAACCTTCACTATATCAAACTTAGGTATGTTTGGCGTTGATGAGTTTACTGCTATTATTAATACACCAAATGCTTGTATCCTTGCTGTTAGCGGTATACAACAAGTACCGGTTGTTAAAAATGGTGCGGTAGTACCAGGCAACGTAATGAAAGTTACCCTAAGTGCCGATCACCGCGTGGTTGATGGTGCATCAGGTGCTGCATTCCTGCAAACGCTTAAAGGCTTGCTGGAAGAACCGGTTAGGTTATTGATTTAAGAATTTAGATTTACGGATTACAATTGTTGTAATCTTAAAATATAACAGCGATGGGTTTTGATGCTCATCGCTGTTTTGTTTTAGGGATTTTTCTTTTATAGTTTATCCCCTGTCGATGCGTCCTTGCGAGTTACGAAGCAATCTCTACATAGGATAGCCAATAGCGTGGAATTATTTATCTAACGAAATCTATCTTCGTTGATTTGCGCAGCTTATAGGTTGCTTCATTCTTCGCAATGACGCGCGGCGTTAATACTATTTGCTAACTCTCCTTCAAAAACCTATCTGTAGCCACCACAGCATTATCATACCTTTCAACACCTGATCCTGATATAACCACATAATTTGCATTTAGCTGCCGTAACTCCCGGTGCCATATCTGCATAAAATGTTCACGCATGTCGGGGAAGTCTCTTAACGGGTCATCTTCCCAGGGCAGGTCGATATCCAGCAGCAGGTACAGGTCATAAGGATGCCTGGGCAATTCATCCAAAACCTCCTGCGGCGATTTGCCGAACATTTGATCGCTCCATATTTTTACGGTGATGAAAGTGGTATCGCAAATCAATATATCATTCGCCGCCTGCGGTAGTATGCTTTTCTCCAATGCCAGCTGACCGTAAAACATATTTACTTCATCCTGCCAGGTGGGCGGCTTAGTTAGTTTTTCGCAATACTCGCGCGCATATTCAGGTACCCAAACTGTTTGATAATGTTTAGCCAAATAAGCCGACATGGTTGATTTACCCGTCGACTCAGGTCCTACTACTGCTATTTTCTTTATTTCCATTTAATGTTTTCTATCGCTATTGGTTAATTCTGTCCCTCTTTTAATTCCGAAATCGAACTTCCGACCGCGTGCCGCCTTAGCTTCAGCGGTGGCGCAATTCCGAAATTAAACGGCCTCTTTCTTCCAATCAATATACCCCATCCATGCTATCACAACATAGGCCGCATACATTAGGGCGGTTAAATCGAGCCCTTTGAAAATATAAATACCTACATAAATTACATCAACAAAGACCCAAATCAGCCAATTTTCTAAAACCTTACGGGCCAAAAGCACCTGGGCAACCAAACTGCATGCTGCGCAAAAGCTATCCAAATAAGGGAATGATGCAGGTGTATATTTTAATATCGATCCTAAAAAGACAGTAAACAGGAGTACTCCTATTACAGATAATATTATTTCTTTTTTGGTGATAAGCACAACGGGCATCTTCTTTTCATTGGTTGGTGCACGGCTCCAATAGTACCAGCCGTAAATATTCATCGCCATAAAGTAAAACTGCAGGCCCATATCTGCATAAAGGCGCGAATTGAAAAAGATGAAAATGTAAATGCCTACGCTTATTATAGCAAAGGGCCAGTTCCATATGCTATTTTTTGCAGCCAGGTAAACGCATAAAAGGCCGGTAATTACCGCAATAATTTCGGGCCATGTTTGTTGTTGCCACCAGTGCTGTAGCATGTGCATTATTTGCATTGACCAAATATAACAGAAGCTGCCCTATTCACTGGTTTGCCCCATACATTGTTACCAAATCCTGACTCTTTTATCCGGATCGAGCCACATTTTGTCGCCTTTTTTAATGTTAAATGCTTCATAAAATTCGGGCACATCGGTAAATGGGCCGTTAACCCTTAAAAATGCAGGGGCATGCACATCGGTTAATATTTGATTGGCCAGGGCCTCGTCACGTTCTTTTATTTTCCAGCTTAAGGCATATCCTAAAAAGAAACGCTGCATTGGGGTAAGTCCGTTAATTTTTTTGCCTTCTTTATATTGTTTGGTCTTTTTAAAAGCATCCACCCCTAAAACTATACCACCTAAATCAGCAATGTTTTCGCCAAGAGTTGCTTTGCCATTTACGTGCAGGCTATCAAGCACCACATAGCTATTAAACTGATCAACCAGCATTTGCGCACGTTGGGTGAATTTCACCGAGTCCTGTGATGTCCACCAGGTTTTTAAATTGCCTTTGGCATCAAACAAACGTCCCTGATCGTCAAAGCCATGAGTAATTTCATGACCAATAACGGAGGCCGCCACATAACCATAAGCCACAGCATCATCCACATCCTCGTCTTTTATGCCCGGTATTAACAATTGGGCGGCAGGTAAAGTAATTTCATTATTCGATGGACTGTAATTAGCATTGTACGTTTGCGGCGTCATGTTCCATTCCTGATGATTAACCGGTTTGCCCAGTTTATCAATATTAACCAGGTATTGCCAGTGGCGTGCATTCATCACATTGCCTGCGTATGAACCATGGGTAATGCTCAGCGCCGAAAAATCTTTCCATTGGTCAGGATAACCAACTTTTGGATGGATAGCATCCAGTTTAACCAACGCTTTCTGTTTGGTCTCAGGACTCATCCAGTCGAGTTTTGTAATATGTTCGCGATAGGCCTCTCTTATTGCCTCCACCATCGCCACATACCTTTCCTTGCTTTTTTCAGGGAAATATTCTTTAACAAATAATTGTCCCAGCATTTCGCCCATTATGCCGTTTTCTGTATCCAGCACCCGTTTCCAGCGAACCAGCTGCTCTTTTTGTCCGCGTAAAAGCTTTCCCGAAAATCTGAAGTTTTCATCAGCAAAAGCATCGTTTAAATAAGGCGCATAAGAAATAATCAGCTTAAGCCTTAGGTAGGCCTTCCAGTCATCAACAGAAAAAGTTTTTAGCGCAGTATTTACCGCGCGGTAATACTCTGGCTGGCCAACTATTACCGTATCAACGGGCTTTAATTCCATCGTTTTAAACAGATTAGTCCAATTAATATTAGATGTTAAGCTATTTAAACCATCCAGCGTCATTTTGTTATAGTTGCGATATGGGTCGCGCAGGTCTTCCAGTTTGCGGCTGCTATCGGCCAAAAACTTTTCAATAGCGTAAGCGCTTTTGGCACCGGCCTGAGCCTTTTGTTCATCCCAGCCGGATAGTTGTAACAGGGTTGGTAAGTATTTGCTGTTGTAATCGGTGCGGATGCGGGTGGTGCGGGCGTCGGTCTTAAAATAATAATCGCGATTGGGTAAACCTAAACCAGCCTGACCTAATTGCACCACCATTTTTGAACTGTTTTTTTCATCCTGACTTACACGCAGACCTATAATATTGCGGGTGCCTGTGGTGCTTAATACGGCTACAGCATTTAATATATCGGCGGCGTTATTTGCCTGGTCAATTAATGCTAATTGCGCCTGCAATGGAGCAATGCCCAATTTTTCGATGCCTACACTATCCATTCCGCTATAGTAAAAATCGCCGATTTTTTGGGTTGATGATCCCTGGGCTGCGTTTGCTTTTAAAGCATCCTCATTTATTTTTTTAAGTCGATCACGAATCTCTTCAGTAACCTCGTTCCCTATACCCCAGCTTGAATAAGCCGCCGGTATAGGGTTATGCTTAAACCAGGTGCCATTAGCGTACAGAAAGAAATCTGTACCGGGACTAACTGATGGATCAATGTTTTGATAAACCGGATCATTAGGTTTGTCAATTATTGATTTGGTTTGATAAGCACACAACGCGAATGCTGTGAGTGCGGCGATATAAAGGACAGGCTTTTTGTAAATTTTTGGCATAGTGTATACTGTTTATAACAAACTTAATTAAAATATCAGGCCATAATTAGCTGTGATGTGTAAAAATAATATGCCCTAAAATCAACAAAGGCGTAAAAAATTTACGCCTTTGTTGGTTTATTCAATTACCAGATGGTTACCCTTTTATCCGGATCGAGCCACATTTTGTCGCCTTTTTTAATGTTAAATGCATCATAAAATTCAGGCACATCGGTAAATGGTCCATTTACACGCATAAAACCGGGAGCATGCTCGTTGGTTAATATCTGACTGGATAATGCTTCTTTACGCGTTTGGCCCAGCCACCCTAAAGCATAACCCAGGAAAAAACGTTGTATAGGTGTTAACCCGTTAATGGATTTTCCTTCCTTATATTGATCTGTTTTTTTAAAAGCATCCAGGCCTATTACAATTCCACCTAAATCTGCTATATTTTCGCCCTGGGTTGCTTTACCATTTATATGCAGTCCGTAGATGCTGTATCCATTAAACTGATTAACCAGCATTTGGGCATGCTGTGTAAACTTTACCGAATCCTGCGGCAGCCACCATTCTTTTAAGTTACCGGCAGCGTCAAACTGGCGACCTTCATCGTCAAAGCCATGCGTCATTTCGTGGCCTATGGTAGAGGCTGCTGCGTAACCGTAAACTACCGCATCATCCAAATCATCATCCTTTACCCCTGGCACCAAAAACTGGGCGGCCGGTAGTACAATTTCATTGTTTGATGGGTTATAATAAGCATTATATGTTTGTGGCGTAATGCCCCATTCGGTGCGGTCAACAGGTTTGCCCAGCTTATTGGCTTCGTAATGATGCCAGAAGTTATTTGCCCGCATCACGTTTAAAACATAAGGACCACGGTTAATGGTCAATGCCGAAAAGTCTTTCCAGTGATCGGGGTAACCAACTTTTGGGGTAACTTTGGATAGTTTATAATAAGCTTTTTGCTTGGTTTGTTCGCTCATCCAGTTCAATTTTTGAATGTGCTCCTTAAAACTGGTGCGCATGGCTTCTACCAAATCAACATAGCGTTTCTTGGTATTTTCGGGGAAATATTCTTTTACGAATATCTGACCCAGCACCTCGCCCATTAAATCATTTTCGGTATCAAGCACACGTTTCCAGCGGGGCAGCTGTACTTTATTACCTGATAAAACGGTACCGTAAAAGCGAAATATCTCCAGATCAAAAGGCTTACTTAAATAGGAGCCAAAAGCTGTGATTAGGTTTTTACGTAAGTAGTTTTTCCAATCGTTAATGGTAAATGTTTTTAGCGCTTTATTTAAAGCCCTGTAGTATTCCGGCTGACCTACAATTACGGTATCCACGTTTTTATAATCCATTTTCTCAAACGTACGTTTCCAGTCAACATCAGGTGCCAGTTTACTTAGGCCGCTGATTGGCATTTTATTGTAGTTATGATAAGGATCACGTAAATCTTCTAGCTTCCGGGAGCTATCGGCTAAAAACTTCTCCAGTTCATACGTTTTATTGCTGGCCTGTATAGCCGCATCAGAGCTAAAGCCCGATAGTTTATACAATATAGGAAGGTGTTTTTGCTGATAGTCGGTGCGGAGATCAACACTATGCTGGTCGGTATTGAAATAATAATCCCTGTTAGGTAAGCCAATGCCGCCTTGATACAGTCCCAGTACAATCTTATTACTGTTTTTTGCATCCTGGCCGGGGTCTGCTTCTATCGGTGTTTCAACGCCAATAGTTTCTAAGTGCGTAAACTCATCAACGAGGCTTTTGATATCTGTAACACTATCAATTTTATTAAATTCTGCCTTAAGCGGATCAAGTCCTTCTTTTTCAATATTGGCCGTATCCAAACCGCTGAAATAGAAGTCGCCTATTTTTTGCGTATTGCTTCCTTTGGGTGCATCAGCTTTTAGGGCATCTTCATTTATCTTTTTCAGCCGGTTGCGCAGCTCCTCTTCTACCACATTGCCTATTCCCCACGCGGCATAAGCCGGCGGTATGGGGTTCTTTTTAAGCCAGCCGCCGTTGGCGTACAGAAAGAAATCAGTGCCTGGTTTAACGGTAGTATCCAGGTTTTTGACAATCATATCATTTTCTGCATACCTTGATGATTTGTCTTTGCAGGCACCCAATAGTAACACTGTGCCAAAAGCAGGAGCCAAAATTGCTCGAATAAATGTTTTTTTTATCATTAATATATGTTTATGTAGCCAATAAAATACAACAGATGTATGAAATATCAGACAAGTTTCTGAAAAACAGTCAATTTTTTGCCCGGGAAATATTCGCCTTGATTTTTTTTCAACTTTTTTCTTTAAAAGATAAAAATACATCTACCTAAAGTTAAAACCAATTAAAACAGACACAGTTACCGTTTTCAAACCACTTGTTTGAATAGATATTATTTTACCTTAAAAACTCGCTTTTTTGTCGAAAAAAGCCAATAATTACCTAAAAATCAGCAAGAAAAAACCAAAATATATCCAGTCTTTATCGGTAATATAACTTACTGTTATGCTAAAAGTAGTTATTTTGGGCGAATTGAACGATAAGCAAAAAATTAATTATTTAAGCTTGTTTTATCATTACTTGCATGCTATTAGTGACGAAATAGTAATTGTGGCGTGACATTTGTTAATAATTTAACAACCCTGCATAATATCTATGAAAAATGATAAAGCATCTACCTATGAAAAAAAATTGTTTTTGAATTCTCAGACGCCCAAGCTGAGATTGATTTGTTCTTTGTTTTGGGTTTAATCAATAGTTTAAATTAATTAGGGGAAAGGGAGCTTCAAAAGAGCTCTCTTTTTTTTGGCTTAAATTTTTTACTATGCATGCATAATATTATTTTTGATTTTAAATTTCATACCCTATGTATTTTGAGTTTACAGAAGAGCAATTAATGATACAGGAGGCAGCCCGTGAGTTTGCCCAAACAGAACTTAAGCCCGGTGTAATTGAAAGAGACGAGCATCAGAAATTTCCAGCCGAGCAAATAAAAAAATTAGGCGAGTTGGGTTTTTTGGGGATGATGGTGCCCGAAGCACATGGCGGCAGTGGCATGGATACTATTTCATATGTGCTGGCGATGGAAGAACTATCAAAAATTGATGCATCAGCATCGGTTGTTGTTTCGGTAAACAATTCGCTGGTTTGCTTCGGCCTCGAAAAGTACGGCACCGAAGCACAAAAACAAAAATACCTGGTGCCACTGGCCAAAGGCGAAAAGATAGGCGCTTTTTGCTTATCGGAACCTGAAGCCGGTTCTGATGCTACCTCCCAAAGAACTATTGCTATTGATATGGGCGACCATTACCTGCTCAACGGAGTTAAAAACTGGATCACTAATGGCAGCTCTGCATCAACCTATATTGTTATGGCGCAAACTGATGCGGCTAAAAGACATAACGGTATTAACGCGCTGATTGTTGAAAGAGGTATGCCCGGCTTTACCGTGGGCGCCAAAGAAAACAAATTGGGCATAAGGGGATCTGATACCCATTCGTTAATGTTTACTGATGTAAAAGTGCCCAAAGAAAACCGCATCGGCGAGGAAGGCTTCGGGTTTAAATTTGCCATGTCGACACTTGATGGTGGGCGTATCGGTATTGCCTCACAAGCTTTGGGGATAGCATCGGGAGCTTATGAATTAGCGCTTCAATATTCAAAAGAACGCAAGGCTTTTGGCAAAACCATAGCCGATTTGCAAGCCACACAATTTAAACTGGCGGATATGGCTACCGAAATTGAAGCTGCCCGTCTGTTGTGCCTCAAAGCAGCATGGCTTAAAGATAAAGGACTACCCTATGCACAAGCCAGCTCCATGGCGAAACTGTTTGCATCAGAAGTAGCCATGCGGGTTACTATTGAAGCCGTGCAAATACATGGCGGGTATGGCTTTGTGAAGGAATACCATGTTGAACGCCTGATGCGGGATGCCAAAATAACGCAGATTTATGAAGGTACATCTGAAATTCAGCGAATTGTAATTTCGAGAGAAGTGCTTAAATAATTAACAAAAAATTGATACGTTTGGATATGTTAATAAATAAACGACTTATCCTATCAATTTTATTGATTATATCCCTTTCGGGGATGGCTTTGGCACAAAATAAGCTTCAAACCGGTGTTTGGCGCGGTGCGTTAACAACATCATCGGGCAACCTGGTGCCGTTTAATTTTGCTGTTGCCGATACTGATGGTCATCAGCAAATAACCGTGTTAAACGGTTCAGAACGTATTAAAGTACCCGACGTAAAAACCATTGGCGATTCTGTATTTATCCGCATGCCCTTATTTGATTCGGAATTTAAGCTAAAATTGAATGTCGATGGATTGACAGGCTTTTGGATAAGGCATTTAGGTACCAAAGATTCGCAGGTGCCGTTTATTGCAACGCCAAATACAAGCTGGCGGTTTTTTAAAGACGAACAGAAAGCATCATTTGATATCAGCGGTAGTTGGGCAGCAACCTTTGGGGCGGGTACCCCCGGTAAAGACGAGTTGGTTGGAGAGTTTAAACAAAACGGATCTGCACTAACCGGCACTTTTTTAAGCACCACCGGCGATTACCGCTTTTTACAGGGAAACGTACTGGGCAATCATTTATATCTTTCCTGCTTTGATGGCGGTCATGCTTTTTTCTTTACGGCAAAAATTAATGACGATAAAACAATAACCGAAGGTGAGTTTTTCGCAGGCATTTCAGGTCATGAGAGCTGGACAGCGGTTAAAGATCCAAACGCCAAACTACCTGATGCTTATTCGTTGACTGCATTAAAACCGGGGTATAAAAAAATTGACTTTACTTTTAAAGATATTAATGGCAACACCGTTTCATTGAGCGATAGTCGTTTTAAAAACAAGGTGGTTATTGTGCAGATATTAGGGTCATGGTGCCCAAACTGTATGGACGAAACAAACTACCTGGTGGGTAGCTATTATCCAAAGTATCATGATAAAGGTGTTGAGGTAATAGGCCTTGCTTATGAGCGTACCACTGATTTTGCAAAATCGCAAAGAACACTGCAGCAGCTGAAAGATCATTTCAATGTGCCCTATCCATTATTAATAACCGGCTATACACCAGGTGGCGATGATCCGCAAAAAAGCTTGCCGGCGCTGGCAGATTTTAAAGGATTTCCTACCACTATTATTATTGATAAAAAGGGTGATGTACGAAAAATACATACAGGCTTTAGTGGCCCGGGCACAGGCGAATATTACACCCAGTTTATTGACGAGTTTACACAACTGACAGACGATTTACTGGCAGAGAAATAAGAGGAAATGGCTTTATATCGAACAAGCAACCCCGTCGATATAAAGCCATCTTCTTATGATAAGCGCTTAATTTTTATGTTTCTAAGCCAAACCTTTTGTCCATGATGTTGAAACATGATATGGCCGCTGGTTGATTTGGCAAAATTAGGGTTATTCCTGTACTTGCTTTTGCTGATCAGTTCATTAATCTCCGCCGATCCCAGCTCATATTCAACTACTTTTACGCCGTTAACCCATTGTTCCACATGGCCATGATTAACCAGTAAACGGGCTGTGTTATACTCACCAACAGGTTTCAGGTGTTTGTTTTGCGGGGTGATGAGGTCATAAAGCGAACCGGCCGAACGTCTGGGCTCATGGTCATTAAAATCAATATCATCCAGCAACTGAAATTCAAAATTATCTAACCAGTTGGGACTGTTTCCGTTGCCTGATTCGTGGGTTGTTTTTTCCTGCACATTGTAAAAAATGCCGCTGTTCCCTGCTTTTGACATCGCCCATTCAAGTGTCAGGTCAAAATTAGTATAGGTATCTTTTGTTACCAGGTCTACATTAGGAACACCGGTTTGTGCAACCAGTGCGCCATCTTCCACTTTCCATGCATCAGGAAAGGTATCCATCTGATATCCGCGTAATTCGTTTATTGATTTTCCATCAAATAAATAGTGCCAGTGCTTATCCTGCGCATACATTGTACTGGCAACGCCAATCTGTAATAAAAGTAAAATGAGTGTTTTTTTCATTAGTAATTAAAAATAAGGGTGAGGCTTATTTTTATAAATCTACCAAGTTCATGGCAGATAAGTCATTACTCATAAAATTGTTACAGGGGTTAGCTGCGTTCTTCCCAAATAGTGCATAAATGTAAAATGGTTTCTACCGCCTTTTGCATATCCTGAACAGATACCCATTCGTGCTTGCTGTGAAAAGCATGTTCACCGGCAAAAATATTGGGGCATGGCAGGCCCATAAATGAAAGGCGCGAACCATCTGTACCACCGCGTATACTGCACAGTTTGGCATTAAGTCCGGCACGTTTCATGGCTTCCATGCCGTATTCAACAATCTGAGGATGCCTATCCAATACACTTTTCATGTTACGATATTGTGTTTTCACCTGTAACTGGTACGATGAACCCGGGAAGTGTTTCAATACATTATCGGCTACTTTTCTTATCACATCAGCATGCTCCTTTAATTTGGCATCGTCAAAATCCCTGATGATAAAATCAATGCTGGCGGTTTCCACATGACCCTCTACACCAACCGGGTGCACAAAACCTTCCATGCCATCTGTTGCTTCGGGCGAAAGTTCAACGGGTAGTGCGGCAATAATTTGTCCGGCTATTTTTATAGCGCTTTCCATTTTGCCTTTTGCAAAGCCTGGATGCGAGCTAACACCTGTTATAATAAGTTTGGCGCCATCTGCCGAAAATGTTTCATTTTCCATATTCCCGGCACTTTCACCATCCATAGTATAACCGGCAAAAGCACCCAGTTTTTCTATATCAACCTTATCCACACCACGGCCAATCTCCTCATCGGGTGTAAATAATATCCTTATGGTACCGTGTTTTATTTCGGGGTGATTAATTAGTTGATAGCAGGCATCCATAATTTCGGCTACACCGGCTTTGTTATCGGCACCAAGAAGTGTTAAACCGCTTGCCGTTATAATATCATTACCGATCTGATTTTTAAGATCGGGGTGCTCTTTTAGCCTTATTATTTGCGTATTATCATCGGGTAAAATAATATCATGACCCTGGTAGTTTTTGTGTACAATAGGCGTTACACCTGTTCCGCTGCAATCGGGTGCAGTATCCATGTGCGAACAAAAACAAATTACCGGGACAGATTTCCCAACATTTGACGGTATTGTTGCGTATAAGTACCCGTATTCATCCAAATGAGCATCTGTAATGCCAATGGATTGAAGCTCTGCTGCTAACAGCCTACCCAAATCTTTTTGTTTTGCGGTTGATGGTACGGTATCAGAGGCCGGATCAGATTGCGTATCGATGGTTACGTACTTTAAAAATCTGTCGGCAACAGTGAAATTAAACGGTGATTTAACAGTCATAACAGGTATTTATAGGATATTTTTTCTATTTTTGAAACAGGCCCCAAAATTGTAAATATTGATTAACATTTAACGTTGAAAAAGTATTATTTTTTTATCATAGCGCTATTAGTAGCAGGTTCCGTAAAAGCTCAAAGTGGCTATAACTATTATGAATCGGGTTGGGGTATGGACGCAAGTTACGAGCGCGGTTACACCAACATTACCCAACAAAATAGCCACGTAGGCGTAAATTTTAACTATATTTACAACTACAACCCTTATTTGCCGATAGAGGCCGAACTTCAAGTCGGAAAGCTATCCGGTGGAGGGCTTACTACCAATCTTGATCCATTTGGCCGCCAGTATAGCAATAACTTTTATGCGCTTATTGTTCATGCTGATGTTCAGCTGGGTGCAGGTATTGACTACGAAGGTAGCGGGTTTTTAAATGCTATTAAAAACTTTTACGCAGGTACAGGATTTGGTATTGTTATAAATAACAATAAGGTACAGCGCACCAATGTTATTGCCGCCAACGGACCATTAACTTATGTTTTTCCGGGTAAAAATAATAGTATAAGCCCAACCATTCCGCTAAGGTTTGGTTATGAGTTTAAAATATTTGACGATTATAACCAGCCAGCCTATGCCATTGATTTGGGCTACGTACATAGTTTTGTTTACGGCGAAGGTTTGGACGGATATAATGACCCATCGTCTAAATTCAAAAACGACTCGTCAGATCAGTACAGACAAATAACTATCGGATTTAAATATTTCTTTGGCAATACTGTTGCTTACAATAAGATAATCAGAACTTTCAATTAATAAATTGAATATTGAGGAACTGCGCGACTACTGCCTGCTAAAACAGGGTGTTACCGAAGGTTTACCATTTGGCGAGGATACCCTTGTGTTTAAAGTGGGTGAAAAAATATTTTTGCTTTGCAGCATTAGTCAGGGTAACCGCTTTAATGTAAAATGCGACCCCGAACTGGCCATCGAGCTGCGCGAAAAGCATACTGAAGTAATACCCGGTTACCACATGAATAAAAAACTGTGGAACACCGTTTACATGGACGGCACGCTGACCATTAAACAGCTGCATAATATGATTGATCACTCCTACGATTTGATACTTAAGAGTCTTCCTAAAAAATTACAGGAACAAATAACAACCGGTAGTTTTTAATCTCCTTTGTTATTACACTTCCATATTTATATTTGCCAAAAGCTTTTTAATGAAGAAGATTTTATTTGCAGCCATCATTAGCATTACTTTTTTGCATGCTAAGGCACAGCTTACCCCGTTTGAATTAAGTAAGGATAAAAACTATACAGCTACCTATAACGAGGTAATTACCTATTATGAGGAGCTGGCCAAGCATTATCCGCAAATGAAGTTGCTTAACTACGGTACTACCGATGTAGGCAAACCGCTTACGCTGGTTGTTTTATCGCGCGATAAGGTTTTTGATCCATCGCTCATCAAAAAGCAAAACAAAAGGATATTGCTTATCAACAACGGCATTCACCCCGGCGAGCCAGAAGGTATCGACGCCAGCATGATGCTTACCCGCGATTTGCTGAAGAAAAATGAACTACCCAAAAATGTAGTGCTTTGCTTTATTGCTGTTTATAATATTGACGGATGTTTAAACCGCGGATTGAGCCGTATTAACCAAAACGGGCCAAGGGCTTATGGTTTCAGAGGGAACTATCGCAATCTTGACCTTAACCGCGATTTTATTAAGGCTGATAGCAAAAATGCACTTGCTTTCGAAAAAATACTGAACACCTGGAATCCAGAAATATTTTTGGATAACCATACCAGCGATGGCGCTGATTATCAATACGTAATGACGCTGATTGAGACCCAAAAGAACAAGCAAAACCCTATACTGGCCGATTATACTTCAAAAACGCTATCGCCATACATGTATGCGCATATGAAAAAAAGCGGTTATGAAATGACGCCTTATGTGGAAAGCGAAGACGCAAGTCCTGATTCGGGCATTGTAAGCTTTTTGGAGACGCCTCGTTTTGCTACCGGGTATACCTCACAGCATAACATTATCAGCTATATTACCGAAACCCACATGTTAAAATCATTTGATAAACGCGTTTATGCTACCTACGATTTTATGCAGGGGTTGATTGATATCAACGAGCGTGATGCCGTTTTAATAGGCGAGCTAAAGCATAAAGCCGATGAACAGGTAGAGCAACAAAAAACCTTTGCCCTTAATTGGGATGTAGATACGCAGCATGTAGATACGCTGGTATTTAAAGGTTACACCGCCGGCTATAAAACCAGCGAAGTAAGCGGACTACCACGTTTATATTACGACCGTGATAAGCCGTATACCAAAACCATAAAATATTACGATAACTATAAAGCTACCGAAACAGTTGAAAAGCCTTTGGCCTACGTTATACCACAGGCATGGGGAAAGGTAATAGAGCTTTTTAAGCTGAACAACGTTAAACTGCATCGCCTGGAGCATGACACCACGCTGGATTTACAGATGTATTATATTGGTGATTACAAAACAGCGCCAAGGCCATACGAAGGGCATTACCTGCATACCGATGTTAAGCTGAACCCGGTGGATACCAAAGTGAAATTTTATGCCGGTGATTATGTGGTTTATACCAATCAATCGCTTAACCGGTATATTGTGGAAACACTTGAGCCCCAGGGTGTTGATTCTTTTTTTGCATGGAACTTTTTTGATTCTGTTTTAGGCGAGAAAGAATATTTCTCGAACTATGTGTTTGAGGATGTTGCCGCCCAATTATTAAAAAGCGATCCTGATCTTAGAAAAAAACTGGATAAGGAAAAATCCGACAATCCAAAACTGGCCAATAGCGCAGCAGCGCAGTTAAACTTTGTTTACCGCAACTCGCCTTATTTTGAAAAAACCTACCTGCGTTACCCCGTAGGCAGAATACTTACTGAAACAAAACTCGATTTGAAATGATGGAATACCTGATGGTGGCGCCGGTGGCGTCATTCATATTTGCAATAACTACACTAACCTCAATAATGGCATTTTCAAATGATAATTTGTATGCCAATATGATTTTGCACCCTTACAGTGTATCGCGCAAGCACCGAATTTATACGCTGATTACCAGCGGATTAATTCACAATGACTGGATGCACCTGTTTTTTAACATGCTGTCGTTCTATTTTTTCGCTTTCCGTTTAGAAAGCATGCTGGGGCACTGGCAATTTGGAACGCTATATTTTGTAAGCTTAATATTAAGCGATTTGCCAACCGTTTACAAACATCGTAATGATGATTGGTACCATAGCCTTGGTGCATCGGGAGCGGTGAGCGCGGTAATATTCAGCTTTATTTTGTTCGATCCGCTATCAAAAATGATGATTATGCCTATCCCGATAGGTATCCCAGCTGTAATATTTGGCGCGTTGTATCTGGTTTATTGTAATTACGCTTCCAAACACTCGCGCGATAATATTAACCACGATGCGCACATGTTTGGGGCTTTAAGCGGCTTGCTGATCACTATTGTATTGATGCCTCATGTTGTGCATGGCTTTATAGAACAAATTACCGAGGGAGTTCAATCTCTGTTGCACTAATCAGGCTGCCATCTGCCTTAAATAAAAAGCTCATGGGTTTTTCGGGGTTTTTGATGATTTCCAGCAGCAAAAATCCCCAGTTTTTCCAGAAGCTTTCCAGCACCTGGCCAAAGGTTTTGCCTACCCAGTGGTCAAACAATGGCTTGCTGCTCATACCGCGCAAGGGCATTGCCTCTATGTAAATATCATCGCCAACCGGCAAAATATTATACTCAGGCAGGCGGTTAAACAGGTAAGCCGAGTAAAATACCCGTCCGCTAAATTCTTCAAACTGAATAGGGTGAAGTATTTCGTTTAGTATTTTTTGTGATATTTCCTGGTGATAATACTTATTGGCACCATTATCCTGCAAACAAATAATCAATCCAAAGTCTTTTATCCGCAGTGAAAAAGTTTGCGTATTGATCTCATCGCGATAGCCAAACTCCTCGGGGTTATTATCAACCTTAAATAAAAATATGCTGTAGGGCTTAAAATCCTCGAACGTAATGGGCAAATTAAGGCTTTGCAGCATTAAATGCAGGTTGCTGAACTTGTGGATGATGGATTGCGAAATATTAAACTCCTCGCCCTGCGAATGCTGTAGTTTAATGCCACTTTGTATCTCGTTAAATATAATGCCGTACAATAGTTTGCCTGCCCATTGAAATAGTTTTAGTTCGTCCAGCTCCTTTACCCCATCATAACCAATCTCAAAAGCGGCTGCAATTTCTGCTTCCAGCGGTTCCAGATAAGCTTCATTAATATGTGCCGAACAGGGTATCTTAATATCTTTATAGGTAGCCATGCTTTCGTCGAGCATTTTAAAGGCCTTATCTTCCAGCGCGTAGCGGCTCATTAACCATTGCGGAAAAACCTGTATCTTTTCTTCCTCGGTGCTAAGGGTTTGTCCGGTTAAAAAGCAGTTGCGGTTGCTAAAATTAAAAGCGGTAAACGGGTTATAAATTTGTTCGGGCATGGGCGCAAAGATAAGCATCAAATCCGGCAAGAAAATTTTAGCTTTGAATTTAACATGATACTGACTTTCCAACCATTTGAACTGCTGCTGCGGCACACTTTCACTATCGCTAAGTTTTCGCGCACGTCAACCCCTGTAATGCTGCTGCAAATTGAGCATGAGGGCCATACCGGCTATGGCGAAGCCTCTATGGTACCTTACATGGGCGAAAGCTATGAAAGTGCCACCGCTTTTTTAAACAAGGTTGATGCCCGCCAGTTTAAATGCCCTTTTAATTTTGAGGAGATAATGGCCTACCTGGATAATATTGCACCCGGTAACCCGGCCATTAAAGCAGGTATTGACATTGCCCTGCACGATTTGGAAGGCAAGCTGCAACAGCAGCCCTGCTGGCAAATATTAGGCAGTAATCCCGCTAAAATGCCTTTAACCAGCTTTACCATTGGTATTGATACGCCCGAAGTAATTGTTCAAAAAGTAAAGGAAAACCCCGATTGTAAAATCATCAAAGTTAAACTTGGCCGCGACAGTGATAAAGACTTGATCAACACCATCCGCACGGTAACTGATTTGCCACTGTTTGTTGACGCTAACCAGGGCTGGACAGATTTGCAGCAAAGTCTGGATATGACCCATTGGCTGCACGAGCAAGGTGTATTGCTGATTGAGCAACCCATGCTAAAAACCGACCCAGATAGCAACGCCTGGCTTACCGAACGCAGCCCGATACCTATTATTGGCGATGAATCGGTACAACGCTTGCTGGATGTGGCAAAAGCCAAAGGCGTTTATCACGGCATCAATATAAAGTTGATGAAATCGGCCGGGATGTACGAAGCGCACCAGATGATACTGAAAGCCCGTGAGCTTGATTTAAAGGTAATGATAGGCTGCATGAGCGAAACCAGCTGCGCTACCCTTGCCGCCGCCGCCCTCGCCCCCCAATGCGACTGGGCCGATCTGGATGGGCCATTTTTAACCAGCAATAATCCGTATTTGTTACCCGAATTTGTTGATGGCAAGTGGGTGCTGAATAATGAGGTTGGGTTGGGGCTTAGCGTAATGCAATAATTGATTATCAGCTACGTCCTTGCGAGGTACGAAGCAATCTCTAAACTGTACAGGGCGACGAGAAAAGCAGTAAACCTGCATAATCGATCTGCATAGCATAGAGATGGCTTCGTACCTCGCAATGACGCGCGGAGAGTTGTATTGTTTCTTTTCCTATCTGAATTTATCTTTCAGCGCGGCCAGTTTAATGGCGATGTCTGTTTCGTGCTGAGGCTCGGGCTTACGGTTATTGTTTGCCGGGCGATTGTTGTTGCCGTTGTTTTGTGGCCTGCGGTCATCGGTTCTTCTTTCAGCGGGTGCGGCGCTCTTGTCGTTTTCTTTCATCGACAGAGCAATACGTTTGCGGTTAATATCCACGTCGGTAACTGTTACCTCAACCTTTTGGTGCACTTTTAATACCTCGTTGGCATCTTTTATAAAGCGGTTGGTAATCTGGCTCAAATGCACCAGTCCGTCCTGGTGAACGCCGATATCAACAAAAGCACCAAAATTCGTTATGTTGGTTACAATACCAGGCAGTTTCATGCCTACCTTTAAATCGGTAATGGCATTAACGCCATCGGTAAAGCTAAAGGCCTCAAATTGCTCACGCGGATCGCGACCAGGTTTGGCCAGCTCGGCCATAATATCGTTCAATGTAGGCAATCCTACCGTGTCTGAAGTGTATTTTAACAGCGGGATGCTCTTGCGCAGCTTATCGTCGCTCATCAGCTCTTTTATCGAGCATTTGAGGTCGTTCGCCATTTGTTCAACCAGGGCATAACGTTCGGGGTGAACAGCGCTGGTATCCAACGGATTTTCGGCATGATGAATGCGCAGGAAGCCTGCTGCCTGCTCAAAAGCCTTATCGCCCAAGCGCGGCACCTTCTTTAACTGATCGCGGCGTTTAAAGGCACCGTTTTGGTTACGGTACTCCACAATATTTTGCGCCAGCTGCGGCCCTAAGCCCGATACATAGGCCAATATTTGTTTCGATGCCGTGTTCAGCTCCACACCAACGGCGTTTACGCAGCTCATTACGGTATCATCCAACGAGGATTGCAGCTTATTTTGATCTACATCGTGCTGATACTGACCAACGCCTATTGATTTTGGGTCGATCTTTACCAGCTCGGCCAATGGATCCATCAGCCTGCGGCCAATAGATACTGCACCACGCACGGTAACATCTTTATCCGGAAATTCCTCACGGGCAACATCCGATGCCGAGTAGATGGATGCACCACTCTCGTTCACCATTACAATGGCTACGTTTGGCAGGTTAAGTGCACGCACAAATACCTCTGTTTCGCGGCCCGCAGTGCCGTTACCTATGGCAATGGCTTCAATATTATATTGTTCAAAAAGATGTTTGGTAGTTTTCTCTGCTTCCTTAGCCTGCCCTGCGCCGGTGTGCGGGAAAATGGCAGTGTATTCTAACAGCTGACCTTGTTCATCCAAACAAACCACTTTACAGCCGGTACGGAAACCCGGGTCAATAGCCATGGTACGTTTTTGTCCAAGCGGAGCGCCTAACAATAACTGACGTGCATTTTCGGCAAATACACGGATAGCTTCTTCATCCGCATTCTTTTTGGTGAACAAACGAACCTCTGTTTCCATTGATGGTTTCAGCAGGCGTTTGTATCCATCGGTAATAGCTTGCTTTACCTGGTCGGCACTTGGGTTATTGCCAATTACAAATGCCTTGTCAAGTAAATCAATTGCTTCCTCTTCTTCGGGTTTCAGATCAAGCCATAAAATCTCTTCTTTTTCACCACGGCGCATAGCCAGTACACGGTGCGATGGTGCCGTTTTAACGGATTCAGACCAATCAAAATAATCTTTATACTTAATACCGGCCTCTTCCTTACCCTCCACAACCTTTGATTGAAAAGTACCTTTCTCAATAAACAAGCTACGCATTTGGGCACGCACTTCGGCATTTTCGCTAATAAACTCGGCAATAATATCTCTTGCACCACCCAATGCTTCTTCCAAACTTTTAACGCCTTTCTCTTCGTCAATAAATTTGGTGGCTTCCAGCTCTACATCTATTCGTTTTTGCTCCAGCAGCAAATCGGCCAACGGCTGTAATCCTTTTTCGCGGGCAGTGGTAGCACGTGTTTTTCTTTTTGGGCGATAAGGCAGATAAATATCCTCCAGCAAAACCATTGTTTCGGCTTCGTTTACGGCCTTTTCCAACTCGGGCGTTAATTTGCCCATCTCGGTAAGTGATTTCAAAACAGCTTCGCGGCGTTTATCCAGGTCGCGCAGTTGCTGCATCCTGTCGCGTATGGTGGTTACCTGTACTTCATCAAGGGTGCCGGTAACCTCTTTACGGTAGCGGGAAATGAACGGAACGGTAGCACCTTCATCAAGCAAAGCAATGGTAGCGCTCACCTGCTTTTCTGTAATGGAAAGCTCGGCGGCTATTTTTTTATCGTGATTAATCATAAACAAATTTGGATTGCGAAGTTGAGCAGAATTGAGTGGAATTTCAAGCACAGGTTATCAACAAAAATGTAAAGCTTTTTGAAACCCTGGCCGTTTTATAACGTAGTTGTTTAAAATAATTATTCTTTTCAATATAGGGAGGGATTTTAAACCCCTCGCTATGTCGGCAAATTTACAATATCTTTGCTCCTAATGACAAATACACCTCTTTTACAGGCCACTTCGGTAAGCAAAATTTATCCGGGCGAACAGGGATCAGGAATTAAGGAAACGGATATTACCATACAGCGGGGTAAAATAACGGCTATAATTGGCGAAAGCGGCAGCGGAAAAAGTACGCTGTTAAAACTGCTTTATGGCTTGCTATCGCCGGATACTGGCGTAGTAAAATTTAGGGGCGACCGCATTTGGGGACCGGAAGAAAAACTGATTCCGGGTCATGATTCCATGAAAATGGTTACCCAGCAAACAGATGATTTGAACCTGTATGCCAAGGTATGGGAAAACATAGCCATTATGTTGCCTCATACTGATTTAAAAGGCAAGCAGGAAAAAACCGAAAAAATAATGCATCAGCTTAAAATGCATCACATGGCCGATAAGCAGATTGCCAGTTTAAGCGGCGGCGAAAAGCAAAGAGTTGCCATTGCACGGGCCATTATTGTAAAACCCGAAGTTTTATTGCTGGATGAGCCTTTTAACCAGGTAGATACCTCCTTTCGCGAAGGTTTACAGCAGGATATAAGGCAAATTGTAAAAGATACAGGCCTAACGGTGATCATTGTATCGCACGATCCGGCAGAGGTATTATCAATGGCCGATGAGCTGGTTGTTTTAAAGGAGGGGCGTATCCTGGAATCGGGCGAGCCAAAAGCTTTATATCAGCATCCTCAACATTTATACACGGCCAAATTGCTTACCAACTGTACCGTTTTAAGCAATGCCGACGCGAATACCATCGGCCTGAAAACAAAAGCAGAACATGTTGTTATTTACCCCGAATGGGTTGAAACTACCAAAAGCTGGACCCGCAAAGATTGGGAAGTAAAACAAGTGCTGTTTAAAGGCTGCTATGAAGATTTATTGTTAGATAACAAAGGCATAACCCTTCGCGTATTAAACGATCAGTTTGGCAAATACGCCGAAGGCGATAAAATACATCTTAAATTAAATAAGTGGCTGGAATATTAGGCTTTTGTTTGATGATCAGCAACGGCGTTCACCTTTTTTAAAATATCTGGCCCCTGTTGGTGTTGTCACCAACAGGAAACGTAAAGCTTGTATTGTGTATAGGCCTTGCGGTTTGCCGGTGACAACACCGGCAAAGGCGAGAAGAAACCCGCTATTCACTGTAGCGGGTTTCTTATTTTATTAAGCTTTTGCCTGATGATCGGCAACGTTTACTCTTTTTAAAACCTCAATGAGCTCGGTTAGTTTCATTGGTTTAGCCAGGTAATCGTCCATACCACTTTGCAGGCATATTTCTTTGTCTTCTTTCATGGCATTGGCCGTCATGGCTATGATATAAGGCTGTCTTTGTGTCGATTTCCGAAGCTGTGCGGTTGCTTCCAGTCCATCCATTACCGGCATCTGTATGTCCATTAAAATTACATCGTAATTTTTCTTGTCTGTTTGCTCAAGCACCTGTGCGCCGTTCTCAACCATATCTGGCTTGTAGCCCAGTTTATTGAGTATGCGCTCAATTAGTTTTTGGTTGATGACATTGTCTTCGGCAACCAGTATTTCCATGGGATGCTCCAAAGCAAAATCGACAGAAAAAATACTATCAGGTCTGCTTTCCTGCTTAATTTCATTTTGCAGATTAAGCGCTATCTGTATGGCCTGGCATAAATGATTCTGTTTAACCGGCTTTACCAGTATGGACGAAAACAAGCCCGGATGCTTGCGCTTGGTTTCATCGCCTATAGAGCTTAGCATTACCACCGGCAATTTTGACCCTTTTTGCTTTAATATGCTGGTAAACTCAACCCCATCCATACCGGGCATTTCCATATCGGTAATAATCAGGTCGAAATTCTGATTATCGACAAGGATAGCCAATGCTTCCTGTGCCGATAGGGCTTCGGTAGGCACCAGGTTCCAGTATTCCAGCTGTGTTTTGAGGATAGTAAGGTTGGTTTTGTTATCATCAACCACCAGCACACGTGCACCAGCCAGGCTTTTAAGATCACCATCAGGCGATGATACCGGGGCATTTTTACTCTCAATAGTATTGATAAAGAACGCAAATTCAGATCCTTCGCCGACTTTACTTGTTACCGAAATTTTGCCACCCATCAAATTAACCAGCCTTTCGCAAATGGCAAGGCCAAGGCCGGTACCACCATATTTACGTGTAGTAGATGAGTCAACCTGCGAAAAAGCCTTAAACAGTGAGTTTATCTTTTCATCAGGAATACCTATACCGGTATCTTTTACGCTAAAGCAAATTTCAAACCCTCCGTCGGCAAATTTCTGAGCCAGATATACATTGACAAATATTTCACCTTTGGCGGTAAACTTCATGGCATTATTTATCAAGTTGATCAGTATCTGCTTCAACCGCAGGCTATCGCCGATGATATGAACAGGTACATCAACATCTAACTGATAAATTAAATCTAAGCCTTTTTGTGAGGCGCGAAGGGAAAACAGATCCATCACCTCCTCAATAGTACCACGCAGATCAAAATCTTCGTGTTCTATTTCCATTTTGCCCGATTCTATTTTCGAGAAATCAAGAATATCGTTAATCACATTCAGCAAGCTTTCGCCGCTGTTAATAATGGTATCGGTGTACTCACGCTGCTCAAAATCAAGCTTAGTTTCGGCTAACAAAGAGGCCATACCGATAACGCCGTTCATAGGTGTACGTATTTCATGACTCATGGTAGCCAGGAAAATACTTTTTGCCTGGTTGGCTTTTTCTGCCTCCTTACGAGCTTCTTCCTCATGCATTTTTTGTGCGGTAAGGGTAGTATTAAATTCCTGCAGGTTTTCGGATTGTTCTTTTAGTTTTTCTGACTGAGATAGCAACTCTTCATTCAGTGCATGTAACTCGTCCGATTGCTGTTTCAACTCCTCTGCTTGTTTGGTAACTTCTGCCGTGCGTTCTTTCACTTGTCTTTCCAACTCGTGCTTTTGCCTTTTTATAGCGTTTATCCGGTAAGTATAAAAGCCATAAATGCCAGATACTACCAACAAAAATACCAGTATCCTGAACCATGCCGTGCCCCAAAATGGCGGCGAAACTATAACCGTTACCCTATCGCCCTTGCTATTCCAAACATCGTCGTTATTTGAACCTTTAACGTTGAAAACGTAGGTGCCTGGTGGCAAATTGGTATAGCTTGCTTTTCGTTCCATACCGGCAGTAACCCAGTCGTCATCAACGCCATCCAATTTATAGGTGTATTGGTTATTACGCGTTATTACATAGTTGAGCGCTGCAAAATTGAACGATATAAATGACTGCTTATAATCCAGCAAAATGGTATCAGTATAGCTGATATCTTTTTTTAGCGGCGAATTTTTGACTGATGGCGTTATGTTTTTATTGAAAATTTGAAAATCGGTAATATAAACCGGTGGAACAAAATTATTTATTTTGATGTTATCGGGATAAAAGCTGTTAAAGCCTCTTACGCCGCCAAAAAACATTTCGCCATCATTGGCTTTCAGGTACGAGTTGGCTTCAAACTCCATTCCCTGCAAACCATCCCAGGTATTAAACAGCTTGAATTCTGTAGTTGATGGATTAAGTTTGATAAGCCCGGATGAAGTTGAGATCCAAAGATTATGCTGGTTGCCCTCTGTTATGCCCTTGATAAAAAGGGTGGCAAGGCCCGCTTTTTTAGTAAACAGTTTAAATTTGTCTTTTTTACTATCGTACAAATAAAGCCCCTGCATGCCCAGCCAAATATTACCCTTGCTATCAGTAAATAGCACTCTGGAATCAGTGCCTTTCTTTTCGTTTTCTAAATAGTGCGAAAACCTGTGCGTAATGAGGTTGTATTTGTTTAAACCGCCATCATCGGTACCAAACCAAACGTTGTTATTATTGTCTTCGTTAACAGAAACAATGTTTTTCCCATGCAGACTGGTAATCCCGTCGGGATCTTTAATTACCCGAGTAAAACGGCGTGTTTTGGCATTCAACAAGTTCAATCCACCGAAATAAGTGGCAACCCAAAAATTGCCTTTACTATCTAAATAAATTTTTTGCAAAAAGTCTGAACTGATGGAGGTATTATCCTTCGGGTTATTTTTAAAACGAGTAAAGTTGCCTGTTTTGATATTTAAAAGATTAATGCCACCACCCCAGGTACCTACCCAGATATTACCATCAGCATCGGCTGCTATTGTTTGCACCGCATCAGATGATAGGCTATTAGCATTACCTTCCTTGTATTTATATTGTTTAAAGGTTTTGGTATCACGATCGAACAAATTTAGTCCGCCGCCGTCGGTACCTACCCATATTTTGTCGTCGCTGCTCTGGTAAAATGCTTTTACATCATTATAGCTTAAGCCATCGTTTGAAACCCCTTGCCGGTACAACTTAAACTTGTCAATATCTGATGTATACTGGTTGATACCTCCCCGGTGGGTACCAATCCACAAATCGCCCTGGCTATCCTCATACACAGCAGAAACACTGGTGTTTGAAAGACTTCCGGCATTTTCAGGTCGCGGATTGTATTTGAAAAATGAATGGTGTGCTGCATCGTACTCATTAAGTCCCTGGTTGATGGTACCAGCCCAAACATTGCCTTTGCTATCGGTATACAAACACAATATTAAATCGCCCGATAAGCTTCCGGCATCCTTTTCGCTATGTTTTAAAGCAGTGAAGTTTCCATTGGCCTGGTTAAATAATAAAATACCATCGGCAGCGGTGCCCAGCCATAAATTATTATGCGTATCGGCAGTAATGGCTACAATGTTGGTGCTGCGACTACCATAAAGCCTAAACGATTGCATTGCCGCATCGGGTTGATTAAGTCCGGTAGGTGTGCCTATCCAAATTTTATTATTGCTATCGCGATAGATATAATTAACGGTATCGCTACTGATACTACCGGGATTGTTATTATGCCTGAAATGATGGACCTGGTTGGTAGCAACATTAAATAATTCAATACCGCCGCCCAGCGTGCCTACCCATATATTGTTATCATTGGCCTTGCAGATAGAAGTAATTATATTGTTTGAAATGCTTTTGCTGTCCTTTTTATTATGGGTGTAAACGGTAAACGTGTTGGTAACAGGGTCAAAACAATTGAGGCCGAAGGAGGTACCTACCCACAATTTATGCTCTGCATCTTCATACATGCAACGGATAAAGTTATCGCTTATGCTGCCTGGTGATTTTGCATCAACGCGGTAAATGTTAAATTTTACCCCATCGTAACGGTTTAAACCATCGCGGGTGCCAAACCAAATAAAACCACGACTATCCTGAAATACACAGTTAATGGTGCTGTTAGACAATCCCTGCTCATTGCTAATATGCCTGAACCTTACATCAGAAATTTGGGCGCGGGAAATTAGGGGGGCAGCGAAAAGAAAAACACAGGCCAACCTGCAGATAAACATTTTGTAACACTGTATAAGTGCAGTATAATTAGTACCGGTCATTCAAAACAGGGGTTATTTCTAAATACCTCGCGGTCACAAACTTAATTGACCTCAAATTTAGTGAAATATATTATTCTCCGTTCGGTATTTACGTGATTATTGTTGTGTGGGATTTCTTAAATTTATATTTTATAAAAAATAAAATTTATGGGACGCATTGTAATTGTGGCTTATAAGCCCAAACCTGGCAAAGCCGAGGCCTTAAAAGCGCTTACTAAAACGCATGTACCACGCCTTAAAAAGGAAGGACTGGTAACCAACCGTGAGCCGGTTATTGCTGAAACTGCCGATGGGACAATTGTTGAAGTTTTTGAATGGTTAAGCGAAGAAGCCATACAAAAAGCACACAGCAATGCCGTTGTTTTACAAATGTGGAGCGAATATGCTGAAGTTTGCGAGTATGTACCCCTGCATACTTTAAACGAAGCTTATAAAATGTTTGCCGATTTTTCGCCGGTTAATTAGCCTTCCAGCTCTACCCAATTGCCGTCTTCTTTAATGATGTTAATTAGTTCATCAAGAGCTTTGGTTGAATTGATGTTTTTCTTCACTGCTTCTTTACCACGATACAGGGTTACTTTATCAGTACCTGAGCCTACGTAACCATAGTCGGCATCGGCCATTTCGCCGGGGCCATTTACTATACAACCCATAATGCCAATTTTAAGGCCTTTAAGATGACTTGTACGGCTGCGGATCATCTGCGTAGTAACCATCAAATCAAACAAGGTACGGCCGCAACTTGGGCAGCTGATATATTCCGTTTTTGAAATGCGTGAACGGGTAGCTTGTAAAATACCGAAGGCAGTAGAAGTAATTGCTTTTGTATCTATTTCAGGTGCATCAATCCAAATGCCATCGCCAAAGCCATCAACTAGCAATGCGCCTAAATCTGTAGCCGCGTATAGTTGTAAGTTTTGAATCTTGATTCTTGACTCCTGACTCTCAAATAAATAACTTCTTTTGATGATAACCGGGACCTCCAAACCTAATACTTCCATTTGGAAGAAAAACTGGCGCTGATCAGCCATGCCATGTAGTTCGTTAGTTTCCAGAACGAATACTAAAGATTTGTCAAAAGGTAATGCGCCGAACTCGTCCGATTGAATATCAGCGGGTTTTACCAAAACCAGGTTTAAGGCTGACGAACGGTCGGCGGTAGGATCAATGTATTCTGTTAAGGTAAACAGGGGATGGCACATGTTTTTGTCCGCCAGTTTTTGCCATGTTTTGTAATTGTATAGCTGTTTTAAATTGCCGGGAAAGTTGAATGAAGGCAATTCATCCGCCAGGTAAACAAAATCAACCGATTGATCGGCCATATTGTATTTATCCAGCAATGCCGAATATAAATACCCTGCATCATTCAAAACGGCAGGATCTTTTAAATTCTTTTTCGACAGATCAATCACCACCCTTGGCACCATGTGGCCGCCAATAAACGCATTAGCCTCATAAGTATGGCGGCGTTTGTATTCGTATGGGTTATGTTTGTTTAGTTCATGGTTGATGGTTGATAGTTCATGGACTGCTTTTGGCTGCTGACTTTCGACTAACGATTTTCGACTCGTATATCGTTTTACCAAAGCAATAGCCACCGGTGCTTCTGCCTCGGGCTCTTCGGTTAAAGAAACACGAACGGTATCGCCCAGGCCATCTTCCAGTAAAGTACCTATTCCCACAGCCGATTTGATACGGCCATCTTCACCATCGCCGGCCTCGGTTACACCCAGATGCAGCGGGTAGTTCATGCCCTCGGCCATCATCGTTTCTACCAGTAAGCGGTAAGCCTGTACCATAACCTGTGGGTTACTTGATTTCATGCTCACCACCAGGTTGTAATAGTTCAGCGTTTCGCACATCCGCATAAACTCCATGGCCGATTCAACCATGCCCTGCGGGGTATCGCCATAACGGCTCATAATCCTATCGCTCAACGAACCATGATTGGTACCTATGCGCATAGCGGTGCCATACTCCTTACAGATTTTTACCAGTGGGGCAAATTTCTGGTGAATACGCTCCAGCTCGCCCTGATACTCAGCATCGGTATAATCTATCTGGTCAAATTTCTTTTTATCGGCATAATTGCCGGGATTTACCCTTACTTTTTCTACTATACGGGCAGCGACTTCGGCTGCGTTGGGGGTAAAATGAATATCGGCCACCAATGGGGCGGTATAGCCACGCTGACGCAATTGTTTTTTTATTTCAGCCAGATTTTGGGCTTCTTTAATGCTCGGTGCTGTAATACGAATATATTCACAGCCGGCATCGATCATCCTGATAGACTGCTCTACGGTACCAATAGTGTCCATGGTATCGGTAGTCGTCATACTTTGAATACGGATGGGGTTGTTGCCGCCCATAGGCACATCGCCAATGAAAACTTCACGGGTAACAAAACGCGAATATTGGGTTAAAGAATTACAGTAATGGCCTTGGGGCAATTTAATGGCATCAGTATTCATTCAGTTGATGGCTTTTATCCGGTACAAATTTAATCATTATGTTGATGAAATGATTAATCAATAAATAGCAGGCTATAGAATTATAATTATTTTAGGGCGCTTATTAACCCGACTCACAAATGAAGAAAATATACCTGCTTTTAGTTGTTGTTATTGTATTTGTTGCATGCAAAAGTAACGAACACGCATCAAAAAAAGATTCTATTAAAACAACCTCAGTGGTTGACCATTCTCAGAAATTGATAAAAAAATTTAAACCTATTATTCAGGGCGTGTGGGTAAAAAAGGATTATATTGATGAAATAGCAAGAACCAAATCACCATTAAAAGCCTTTGACAAAGCCCATCATATTACTACAATGATTATTGAGCCTGAACTTGTAAAGGGAGATAGCCTTTTAATTGGTGTAGGCTACGGTAATCACGAAGGTGGTAATTTGATAGTAAAATTCAGCCCAGGTCACTCCGCTAGCTCAATTTTAGCATACAATCCTGGCGGTAGAATCGATAGCAGTTTCTATGAGTTGAAGTATTTAATTAAAAAAGAGACAACTCTTATATTATATACTTTTGACCAAAATAAAAAACTTGTGGATAGTGCTGAGTATTTTAGGGTATTTGATAATCAGAATGGTAAAGAACTGGGGTATGGAACTGATTATACCGTCAATAAAATATTGATATCGGGAAATTATATTTTGACAGACTCGTTAAACAGGACATCACAAATCACATTTACCAACGATGGAAATGTATCAGGCCTCAATAATTTCAAAACCTTTTATATATCAATTGATTTTACTACTCCCCCCAATAACTTGGATGAAATAATCTTTGATCTTTATTCGAAAAAGAACAAGTCTTATGCATTTAATATCAATGCTGATACTGTAAACCTTTATAACACTTCCCAAAGTGCCGATTCAATAAACTTAATAAAAGGGAAGCTGGTTTATAAACTGGTTAGATTAAAATAAAAGCGCGTCTGTTTAGCTCATTTTAAATTGTATTAGCTAATTGTAAATAAATTTATAATTTAGTGTCGATTATACAGTTATTACCTAAATAAACCATTATGCTAACTAATAAAACTTCCTTGCAAAGAACCGTGGGTTTACTTTGCTTGTATTTTATTGCTTTACTGCCTTTTAAAGGATACAGTCAGAAGGCAAGGTCTGTTGCAGATTTTGATAAAGACTGGCACTTTCACCTTGGTGATGTAAACGACGGACAAACAACCAGTTTGAACGACGCAGACTGGCGCCAGCTTAACCTGCCGCATGACTGGAGTATCGAGGGCAAATTCAGCAAAGATAACCCCGCCACCGCCGAAGGCGGTGCATTACCGGGAGGTATCGGCTGGTATCGCAAAACATTTACTGTTCCGGTATCATCCAAAAACAAACTGGTTTATATTGATTTTGATGGCGTATACCAAAAAAGTGATGTTTGGGTTAATGGTCACCATCTAGGTTTCAGGCCCAATGGTTATATTTCTTTCCGGTATGAGTTAACGCCTTATTTAAATTTTGGCGGCAAAAATACTATTGCTGTTAAGGTTGATAACTCGGTTCAACCGAATTCCCGCTGGTATTCGGGTTCTGGTATTTACCGGAATGTGTGGTTGGTGACTACTAATAAAACAGCGATTGACCACTGGGGTACTTATATCAAAACACCAAATGTTACTGATGCATCAGCTACCATACAAATTCAAACAAGTATTAACAATCCGGCAAATGGCAAACAGATGCAAAAAACTACTACAGTTGATGAGATTACTAAAGAAGTCAAAAACACTCCTTCTCAGGTGGTAGGGGTTGTCCTACTTAAGTTAAAAACCACGGTTTATGACGAGGCTGGTAAGGAAATTAAAAGCATAACTTCTGATGTGACAAGTACTCCTGAGTTGTCTAAATCGGTTGTTCCACAGGAGTTGATCATAACAAACCCACAGCTTTGGTCGGTTGACCGTCCGTACTTGTATAAGGCAGTTAGCAGCCTTTTGTTGGGTAGTTATGTTATGGATACTTACACTACGTCTTTCGGCATCCGCTATTTTAATTTTGATGCCGATAAGGGCTTCTCATTAAATGGTAAGCCGATGAAAATTTTAGGTGTTTGCGATCATCATGATTTGGGTAGTTTAGGTGCTGCTGTTAACACCCGTGCTTTAGAGCGTCAGCTGCAAATTTTAAAGGCAATGGGCTGTAATGGTATCCGTACCTCGCATAATCCGCCTGCGCCCGAGTTGCTTGATCTTTGCGACAAAATGGGTTTTATTGTGATGGATGAAGCTTTTGATTGCTGGGAATGGAAAAAAGCAACATTTGATTATCACCTTTATTTTAAAGAATGGCATAAACGCGATCTGGAAGATCAGATATTGCGCGACCGTAATCACCCCAGCGTTATTATATGGAGCATTGGTAATGAAATCCCACAGCAGGGTGATACCTCTGCACTGCGTATTGCACCGGAGCTGGCCGGCATAGTTCATAGCCTGGATACTACAAGGCCTTTAACAACGGCTAACGACAGACCGGATACCAGCAACAAGATCATTAAATCGGGCGCTATCGACCTCATTGGTTACAACTACCATGAGTTTGATTATGCCAAGTTTCATGACCGCTATCCGGGTAAAAAGTTTATTGCAACTGAAACTACTTCGGGGCTCGAAATGAGAGGACACTATGATATGCCGTCGGATAGTATCCGTATTTGGCCATCCCGCTGGGATAAACCATTTACCGATGGAAATGCCGACAACAGCGTATCTGCTTATGATAACGTGCGGCCGGCATGGGGTTCAACACATGAGGCCACCTGGAAAGTGATGAAAAAGTATGATTTTCTTTCGGGTATGTTTATCTGGACAGGATTTGATTACCTGGGCGAGCCTACACCTTATACCTGGCCGTCGCGCAGCTCGTATTTCGGTATTGTTGATTTGGCCGGATTCCCCAAGGATATTTACTACATGTACCAAAGCGAATGGACCAACAAAACGGTATTACACATTTTCCCTCATTGGAACTGGACCCCAGGCAAAACTGTTGACGTTTGGGCGTTTTATAATAATGCCGATGAAGTAGAGCTTTTCCTGAACGGGAAATCATTGGGTATAAAAAAGAAAACCGGCGACGACTTGCACGTAATGTGGCGCGTAAAGTATGAACCCGGAACACTTAAAGCCATATCACGCAAGGATGGAAAGGTGGTTTTAACCCGAGAGATACATACCGCAGGCAAACCCGCGAAAATTGAATTGATTGCCGATAGGAAAAATATTAAAGCCGATGGCAAAGATCTTTCCTTTATTACCGTAAAAATATTGGATAAGGACGGCAATGTAGTGCCCGATGCCAATAACCTGGTAAACTTTAAAATAAGCGGAAATGCCTTTATTGCCAGCGTTGATAATGGCGATGAGGTTAGTCATGACCCATTTAAGGCTAATTACCGTAAGGCATTTAATGGCCTGGCGCTGGCCATTGTGCAAACAAAAGATAAAGGCGGCAATATTACCTTTACTGCAACATCTGATGGTTTGCAAGCCGCAACTATAACGCTCCAATCAAAATAAAACAAGCTGGTGTCAGCAAAGAAAAAGGCGCTTCATCACAAGATGAAGCGCCTTTTTATGTTATAAATTGAACAGATTGTATTCCAGTCTTACTAAATACATATGAGCCGTGTTACGCTGCATGGTACTGTATAGCGGTACACGATAGGAAAAATCTAACCGTACCAAACTATTAAATATCAGTTGCACTGCCGGTGCAACGTCTAAGTAACTTTGCCCATACCCGGGATTAGTTTTGCCCAAAAACTCGGCGTATAAATTCAAATTAGTTTGATCATAGCTTTTATACTGAGTGGGCAACAGCAAATACCCCGCCGAAAGTGTATAAGCAATGGCATCGCGGGCATTGCCTATGGGTAAATGATTATCACCGGCGTTGTCCCATGCATGTAGATAACTGGCGGAGCCGGATAATGCCAGCTTATGCAGCAGCTGCGTAAACACCACGCCACTTTGCAAGCCCGAATTATCACCCTCCAAGGTGATTTCCTGGTTAACAATAGGGTTGTTAATGCTTGACAGCTTTGTAAAAAAAGCTCCCCTGAAATGCTTTTGAACTGAATCAACCGATAGAAAGCGATACTTGGCATACACACTGCCACCTTCAAAATGCTGCTGGTTTTCGTAATAATCTGACACGTATAAAGAGCTGTGCAGCATCAGGTTTTTATTGGCGCCATACATTAATTCAAAAGTGGTGCGGTTTTTATAGCCGGTACTGAAGAACCCCTGGTTCTCTAACCGTATCCCCAACGAATTGGTAGCCATGTTACTGGCTGGTTCGGTATTTACATATAGCTCCTGCGAAAACGCAGTGCAAGCCACAGCCACCAGGCCAATAGCCAGCAATAAATGCTTTATCGTAAAAATAAATAAAGCTTATATAACTACGTGATAAATGCGACCGCCATTTGCAGGCGCTGCGTCTGTAATTTGATTCAGGTATTTTTTGGATACCGATTTGGGAGCAAACCCCTTGTCAATTAGCGTAACGGCAACATCACCGGTAAGTGGTTTATCTGCCGCATTCATCAACCGAAAGGTATCAGCACCGTAACTAAAAGTATTGCTGCTCAGCTTTACGCTATCGAAGTTAAAAGTGGTTTTTAAACTGTTTACAAAAAAGCCCGCATCCTGTACTTTTTTGCTGATGAGGTCGAAATTTATCGCTTCACCATTTTTAAAGGTAAGGATAAAAGTATTACGGAGCAGATCAGTTTTAATATCACTGATGAATGGAAGTGTTTTTAGCGATTTCTCGGTAGCTTTTGAACATAGAGCACAAGTTAATCCGCTAACCTGTAATTCGGCTTTGGTAAACTGGGCATCGGCAAATCCTGTTGAAAGGATTAGAAGGAGTATGAATATTTTAAGGAGTTTCATTGTTATCAATATTAAATCATAAAAAAATTAAACTGAGGTTCATTTTAACTGCACCCGGGCAGTTGATTAAATATAGATCAAATACGAAAAACGCAATTTTTAAGATAAATTACAGGCTGATTGGCTAAAGGCTGCGGCGGATCTTTTCCGTAATGGTTTGCTTGCGCGATATTATGATACGAAAAAGCGAAAGTCGGAAAGACTATACCGGGAATAGAAACTACAACCGTTTTGGCTAAGAAAGATTGTGCTTGTACCTGGTGAGCATCCTTAACCTTTACCTCGATGTGTTTATCCTGACAACATTTCATTTTGCCTATCGCAAATGAGCTGTAGTTTTTTGCAGCGGGACTAACTGTAACCGAAGTGATTTCGCTACAGCAATAATGCAAATTAAGCGCAAAGCCGGTTGCTGTAATTAAATACAGTAACACCAAAAGCGAAGCGCCTATCCTTTTTATCATACACGAAAGTAGTGTTTAAGCCATTGATTTCAAAATAGCTATAAAATGAAAAAGCCCTCTGACAGGCAGAAGGCTTTTTCAATATACAAAAGACGATTTTAATTAAGCGCCTTTTTCATCATCAGGGGAAGGAAGACTTACTATTCTGAAAGCTACGTTGCCATTAGGATCAGTAACTTTTTCGTAGTAAATATCATTAGGAGACACATAATATTTTTTTCCGTTTAATGAAACTTTGTGACATCCGTCTGGTAATTCGTTAACAATATCACCAACCTGCGGAGCAGCTGTGCTTACTTTTGCATTTGGATCAGTAGTGCCTGGGTCAGTATTTAAAACACCATCGCGACCAGCAACAACATATACTTTTTTGCCTTTGTCATCGGTAGTTTCTTTGTAATAAACACCACTGGCTTCGTAATACTGTACGCCGTCAATTTTTATTGCTTGTGCATTTGAAGGAAGTTCAGGAATACCGGCGCCTATTGGAGGAGCAGTAACCTGGTAACCACCATCATCATACGGTGAGTAAAAAACGCCGCCGTAATAGTAATACAGGCTCGAACCCCAGTAAAAGGGATAATAGCCAAATGGCAATACACCAACGTAAAAACCCCAATGCGGGTAGCCATAATAACCAAATCCTGGTCTGTAAAAGGCACCGCCATGATAGCCAACGCCTGCAAAATAACCAGCACCTGATCTGTAGCTGCTTACGCCGGCAAAGTGAGTACCACTACCGTGAAAGCTGCCGAAGCTACTAACACCACCGCCGTGAAAACCACCGCCGCCGCCACCACCGTGAAAACCACCACGTTGAGCATTAGCAGGTGCAATCATCATTATTGACAAAAGCCCGGCCAGAAACAAACCGGAACCATATTTAAACAACTTTTTCATTTTATATCTAAATAAACTTATTAACAGAATTTTCTTATTTAAAGTATAAGTACTTAAAAATAAACTAATACAATCGTTAGACGGAAAATACGTAAGAAGGTTTAATTTATTTTATTATTTTTTTTCTTGCTCCGCCTGTACAAATCTATATACAATATAACCATTATTTACATTAGTTTTCTATTAGAATGGCGTAAATTACGCATTTGTTACAATCCGATCAGCCAATCTTAATCAGCCCGGCCGGAAAAACAAGTTTGAAGCTGCTCCCCACATTCTTTTCAGAAGTTACCTCTATTTTTATGTCATGAAAGTCGGCTATTGATTTTACAATAGGCAAACCCAAACCAAAACTATCCTGTGTAAGCGACTGTCTGAATTTTTTAAACCTGTTAAAAATAAAAGGCAACTCGGCGGCACCAATTCCAATCCCCGTATCATTTATACTTACGGAAAAAATATCATTTTGATACAATCCAACAACATTAATTTCGCCGTCTTCCTTGTTATATTTTATCGCATTGTTAATCAGGTTAAAAAACAAGTTAAACAACAAAAACTTATTTACCTTAACTAATTGCCATTCGGCAGGTATTGCTATCTCTAAGTTGATATTCTTATCCTGTAGTCTGATAGAAATTTCGTCATATACTTCATGCAGTAATTCAGCAAGTGGGATATAATCCTCCTTTAAAAACTGCTCATTCTCAATTTGCGATATTAGCAACAATGTTTTGGTGATGCTTTTTAGGCGATTAAGTATCTTTTGCATCTCCAGCAAACGTGTTTTCAATTCATCGGCAATGTCCTCCTGCTCAAACATGTTTTCAATTTTTGATTGCAGAATAGATATGGGGGTCATCAGTTCGTGCGAAGCATTTGATATAAACTCCCGCTCCTTTTGAAAAGTACTTTCAATAGTCTCTATCATTTTATAGATACTTATATCCAGGTATTCAAAATCAGATGTGCTTGTTTTTACCTTATCGTACGACCCGAAATTTGGGAACTTATGGCCAATCAGTTTTGTTTTAATAATTAAGCCAAGCGGCCGCAACACATAGGTGGAATAAAACTGATCGGCCATTATGGTCAGTAATATCATCCCCAATAAAACCTGGAAAGCAATGTTTTGCAGCGGGCGTGTTGTTTCTGTAATAGCATCAACGCTGATGGCTATTTCCATCAGGTATTTTTTACTTTCGGCGTTAAAGTTGTGGCTAAGTATCCGGTATTCAATGGTATCGCCCTGTATTAAGCGTTTCTCGTTTTTAATGGTGTCCAGCGCCTCTGTTGACGAATCAACGCCTATGCTTATATAGTCTTCTTTAAGGGGCGTATAATAGCTGGCATCACTGTAATTTTTGATGCCCTGTATTTTTATAATCTGAAGTAGCTTATCTTTTTGTTTCCTGAGCTTGCTATCGGTATAGTTTTGGTTTATATTTTTGATAAGGGCAGGCAACAACATAACAAAAATGGTTACTATCACCAGTTTTGAAATGGCATTGAACAGCGTAAGCTTGGTTTTTAGTTTCAAATGTTTAGTGTTTAAACCTTGCTGCAACCAGGCAGCAATATCAACTGCTTATCTTTATTTTATATCCTAACCCGCGCACCGTCTCCAGCCAATCAGGCGGGGCAAAAACATTCAGCTTTTTCCTTATGTTTTTGATGTGGGCGTCAATATAATTTGAATCGTAATCGTCATTAATAATGCTTCCCCAAATATGCTCACTTAATTGCGAACGCGATAAAGTACGGTTTTTATGTAAAATGAGGTAAGCTATGAGGTCAAATTCTTTTTTGGTTATGGAATTAACCTCGGTGTTGTAATAAGTTATGGTACGATCGGTAAGATTAATTAAAAAGCCGCCCAGGTCAACCAGATTTTGTTTTAAGCCAAACTTGCGGCGGGTAATAGCCTGCATGCGGCTCTGCAGCTCAAGCAACGAGAATGGTTTGGGCAGATAATCATCGGCACCCAAATCAAGCCCTTTAATGCGGTCATAAACCTCGGCACGGGCGGTTAAAATAATACAAACAGCCTCGGGATTGTTCTTTTTTGCTTCCTTTAACAAATCCAAACCATCATAATCGGGCAGGCCCAGGTCAATTAAAATAAAATCGTACAGGTTAATGCCAATTCTTTGAGATGCAGTAGTTCCGTTGAAGCATATCTCGCATATGTAATTATAATTGGTCAGAAAAATTTCGAGCTCCTCTGCCAGTGCTTTTTCGTCTTCAATTATTAAAACATTCATATAAAGTTTAAAAAAAGAGATAAAAAAATGTCAGGTTAAAAAATACTTCATGCCTGTTCTTTAACGCGCCCTCCACGTTAACAGGTATAGAGTACTTCAACGATGCTTCAAAAGTATAATGCGGTCTGTTATATGCTATTGGCAATTTGAAACTGTAATTAAGGGCATTGAACCGGCCGTTGTCATAATTGGGGATACGCTGACCTTGGGGAAACGACGGCGGCGGCAACTCCTCCAGGTTAAGCTTATCCGGATTATCAACAGAATATCGCGCAACAAAGTTCTGTGTGCCAAAAATAGCGCTAATGGTAGGATTAAAGGACAAGTAATCTTTATCGTCAAAAATGCCCCAGCTGGTTTCTATGTATTTAGAGGTATTTAAGGTGATAAAGTAGTCGTTTGCATCGCCAAAAAGATAATCGCCGGTGATGCTTGATTTGGCAAATTTCCAATCGAATGTGTTTTTAAAGTCGATATTATTGGCCGATGCTGATTTGATTACTGCTGCTGCATCCTTATTAAATATAAACCGGGTATAACTGATAGCTCCCGAAAATTTCTTCGAATAGTTAAGTAAATAGCCTGCACCTAAATCGACCTCATCAACCAGCGGGTTATAGCCTAAAACCTTATAAATAGCCGTATATAAAAAGAAACCCGATTTGGTGTTGTAAATGGCATCGGTACTCATAAATGGATATTTTATGGGCCCGGTACGACCAAAAAACTGGATATCGCTGCCATAGTTGATTCCAACCGAAATTGATCTTTTTCTGAACACGGTATCAGTATCCGCAGTTACATGCACATCCTTATCTGTATCGGCAAAAAAAGAAACCTTTACTGCAGCAGCACTTACAGTATTACAAACTATCAGGAAAATTAATATGAAAAAGTATTTCATCTATATTCAGTAAACGGTTTGTTGATTTTATTAATTGCCACTTCGCCGCGGAATTTCGGGCGGTCTTTCCAGCCCCTCAGGCCTGCGTTGCCTTTTTGGCTTCGTTTTGGCAGGTGTTGCCGGGTTATCTGCCGGTTCAACCTTTTCAGGCTTCGGCTGCTTTTTCGCTTCTGCTACTTCCTTAATCTTCTTTTTATTTTCCTGTTCCTGCTTTTTCTTTGAATTTGTGGTGTCAATAGCCATTACATTAAAAGACAAATGCGTCTCTAATGTATTAGAAATTATATAAAAATGAGTGTTTTTTATTTTAGCAGATGTTAAACATGGCGCAAATATCAAAAATACTATAATATACGCAAGCCACTTTATCATTGAAGGAGGAGAAAAGTATTAAAGTTTTTTCAAATAATATTTTATTAAGCAGTTACCTGGTTAATATTAAGCCACATGGAACATAAACATTTGTTATACTAAATATAAAAAATGTTTATGCTTAACCCATGAATTTTAATGCTGAAATGACTTTTATAATTGGGACTTAGTTAAGATCTTATTTGGTTTCTTTACCGACCCTGTATAAGTCGGCATAATTTACTAATTTAAATAACAAGCCCGCTTACGCAGGCATATTTTTTATTTAATTGTTTAAGCTGATATCTTTTGAAGTATAAACCCTGTTATGATCATCAACAATGATACACGCCAGCTGATTTAGCTTATTTATTAGATACAAACCTGCGTTAATACCTATTGACATTACAGGACTGGCCATTGAATCGGCTAGTTCGGCGCTTGGACTCACTATGCTTACGCTTTTAATGCCGCTTACCGGGAAACCTTTTTTAGGGTTGATCGTGTTTAATTGCTTATTGTTGATGGTTGCAGTATATTTCTGCATATCAACCGAAGTTGCAACAGACATATTGCTGATGTTAATATTCGCAAAAGAATTTCCTTTTTGTGATGGATCAGCGGTAGCAATGGTCCATGGTTCGTTATCGGGTTGAAGGCCCCAGGTAAGTAAATCGCCACCGGCATTAATAACGCCGCTGCTTACGCCCTGCATTTGCAGGATGTACTTAGCTCTGTCTGCAGCGTAACCGCGGCTGTTAGCGCCAAAGCCAATGCGCATGCCTTTCTCTTGCAAAAAAACGGTTTGTTCTTTTGCATCAAGTACAACGCTTTGGTAGTTTACGCGGCTAACAGCTTTTTTTGTAGTAGTTATAACAGGGGTATTATCTGAATCTTTTTCGGCAGCATAGTACGTAATATCAAACGCACCATGTGTAAGCGCTGATATTTGCAATGAACGATCTATCAGCTTAAAAATTTCGGCATTTGTTTTTACCGGGCCTATTCCCGCGTTACGGTTAATCTCGTTTACTGCGCTGTCATCGCTAAAAGTGCTTAACAATTTTTCAACACGGTTTATTTCGGCAATAGCATCATCAATACGTTCATCAGCCCAACCGGGGTTATTGCCAACAACACTAATTTCAAACTGATCTCCCATCAAACGAACAATACGTCTGAAGATAACTGCCTTTGGTGCTAAAGTTTTTATGGCTAACATAAGCTCATTTTTTTAAAAATACTGTAAACGTATTGGCGTTGCGAAAGTTGTTTTTTACTCTGCAACTGGCTTAACGACACCTTTTCAATCAAGGGAAAAGGTAGCTTTATCACCGTTGACAACTAAAGTAGGCGGCGTTTATGAAAATAAGATGAAAAGGAAGTTGAAATAAATGTAAAAGGAATGATACGCTATTTTTTGACACTAGCCTTATAAACGGCCATACTGTTTAAAACAAAACGGCCTCTTTAGCAGGTTCGCTAAAGAGGCTGTTTTGATAACATTATTATACTTAGCTTAATTAAGCTATCGTTCCTTCTTTTAATTTCTCTGCGTTTTCGGCAAACTGAAGGGCTTCCATTATATCCTGTAAATCACCGTTCATTACGCCAGGCAGGTTGTATATGGTTAAACCTATACGATGCTCGGTTAAACGTCCTTGCGGATAGTTGTAAGTACGCACCTTTGCAGAGCGGTCACCGGTAGAAACCATTGTTTTACGTTTTTTTGAGGTTATTTCCAGGTGCTTTTGCAGCTCCATTTCGTAAACCCTTGAACGTAAAACCTGTAACGCCTTATCGTAATTTTTTAACTGCGATTTTTGATCCTGGCACTGCGCCACAATACCTGAAGGTAAGTGGGTTAGCCTTACAGCAGAATAAGTAGTATTTACCGATTGCCCACCCGGACCAGAAGCACAGAATAAATCTTTACGGATATCGCTTACCTGCAAATCAATATCAAACTCGTCAACCTCGGGCAATACTACCACGGTGGCTGCTGAAGTATGTACACGACCCTGGGTTTCGGTATCAGGCACACGTTGCACGCGGTGCACACCCGATTCGTATTTTAAATTACCGTAAGCCTCTTCGGCATTTACGTTAAATACAATTTCTTTATAACCGCCAGATGTTCCTTCGGTATAATCAACCAGCTCGGTTTTCCAGCCGCGTTTTTCACAATAGCGCATGTACATACGGTATAAATCGCCTGCAAAAAGTGCAGCCTCATCACCACCGGTACCACCACGAATTTCAATAATGGCATTTTTTGAATCTTCCGGATCTTTAGGAATCAGCATCAAACGGATAACTTCTTCCATTTCATCTTGCTGAACCAAAAGTTCGTCCAGCTCGCCTTTTGCCATTTCGCGAAACTCTTCGTCTTTTTCGGTAGCCAGTATCTGTTTATTGCTGTCGATATTGCTCATAATGTTGCGGTAGATGTTATACTGATCCACAACTTTAGCCAAATCTTTATATTCTTTATTTAACTGGGCAAAACGTTTCATATCAGCCATGGCATCAGGGCTGCTCAATTCATTTTCTACATCTTTCCAGCGTTGGTATATCGCCTCTAATTTCTCTAACATAATATCAATTGAATATTTATTGCAAACTGCGATCCGCTTAAAAAACTATATTAAAGGTAAAAGGCAAATCCCGGTTATACAAAAAGCGCACAAAAGTACGCATTTTTGAGCAATATTAATTCATCTATGTGTAAAGAGATAAGCGTTGCCCCTGGCACAGAGTGCGCTACTGATTTACATTAAACTCCGCCAGCAAGTTAACATCGGGGTCGACTACCACCACAGGGTTTGCAGTTGCAGCAAATTGAACTATGGTATTTTTTTCTTTTATGTCGATGTTATGCAGCTCGCCGTTAACCGCAATCTGTAGCGGGAAATCATACAATACATCCTGATTTTGATTGATGCTGATATTAATCACCCCTTTATCTGCATCATATTTCCAATTGATGTTGAGTTGTGGATGCCCTGCGGTATACAACCATTGTTTAAAAAAATGTTCAAGGTTTTGACCGCTGGTCTGCTCCATCACCCTGCGCAAGTCGTCGGTATTGGCATTGGCGCCGTTGTATTGGGCATAGTAATTACGAATACCTTTCCAAAAAGTAGTATCGCCTAGTTTGCGCCTTAACATATGCAAAACCCAGCCGCCTTTTTGGTAGCTATTGGCATTAAGCAGTTGCATGTAATCATCTTTAACAGCGGTATCCACCACCGGGGTAAGTCTTCTTTTCTCGAATTTTAATACGATCACCCTATCGGCCTTTTCGCGTTTCTTTAAGGTATCGGAGCCGTATTTATTTTCGAGGTAAAGGTTAGTCATGTAGGTGGCAAAGCCTTCGCTGAGCCATAAATGGGCAAAGCTTTTTTCGCTGGCGCCATCGCCAAACCATTGATGGGCAATTTCGTGCGCCATTAGCTCTTCAATGCCTTTGCTGGTAACCGAATTTTCGAAATAAAAAATGGCGCCGGCATTTTCCATGCCGCCAAATATGGTTTTTGATTGCACATTGGCCAGTTTTTCGTAGGCATAAGGACCAACTTTTGAAATGTAAAAAGGTAATATCTCCTTTGCTACAGCATAGCTCTTAAAGCCGGCTTTCTTGCTTTCGGGGAACACGTAAGTGTAAACGGCTGTTGGGCCAACATTACCGGTATGATCAATAGCAAAATCGGCCACGCCGATAACCATTACTTTGGTAGGCAGGGGAACTGATTCTTTCCAGTGGGTATATTTTAAGTTACCTGCAATATTCTTTTCTTCAACCTTTAATCCGTTTGAAACTACCTGGTAATGATTGGGTGCGGTTACTTCAAAATCAACGGTTGCTTTGTCAGCCGGATAATCGGCGCAAGGCAGCCAGTTGTGGGCGCGATTGGGCCAGTTATCACCAAAAAAAGTACGGTGTCCGTATTGATTGGTGGAAATAATCAAACCATCAGCAGGAATACCCTGGTAGTTAATGGTATAACTATGCACGCTATTAGCTTTAGCTATGCTGTTGATGTTTACCACATCAGTATCCTGCACAAATGCAACAGTTTTTCCATCTTCCTTAACCGCCGAAACCAGCATTCCCTTGCCATCGCTTTTGGTTTTTACCAGGTTAAGCTGAAAAGCACTCACATCCTTTAAAAATTGAATACTAACCGTAGCCCGCCCTTTAATAGTATCGTTTTGATCATTTAAACGAAGGTTAAAAGTATAATGCTGTACATCAATGGCAGGGAACTGCGCCTGCGCTTTAACCGACAAGACACAAAAGCAAATAAAAAGAAAAGATAAAGTTTTTTTCATACTAATTCAGTCGTTCTCCTAACCTCTGGTCTCTAACCACTAATCACTAAACTATTTCCACCTAAAGCTTTTAATCATAATGTCCACATCCTTTTTTACAAAGGTAAGTACGGGTTGTATCGAGTCCAGTCGTGGTTCATTATTGAAATAAAGCGCGCCGCGGATGTAGTTACGGGTACTATCGGTTAAGTAAAACTGAACAGACGAAGCGGCATTACCATCAATGGTATAATAAATGCCATAAATCTTTTTGTCGGGGTAATAGATAACACCCTGGTCAATTGAGGTAGCTTTAACCGTATGTTTAAAGCTCAGTTTATGCGCATCTTCCACCAGTTCGTCAAATTCACTTTTTGAAAGGATGTGTTCATAGCTTAGGTGCAAGGTGCCGTTAAACTGCGGAAACTGCATGTTGAGCCAGTAAGGTTTTGCATCGGCTTTTTTATCAGGCTCGATATAGGCGTATTTGGGGTATACAAACGTGAACGGAGCGGGCGACACATATTGCTGATAATCCTTTTTGGGGAAAACAATGCGGTAAAAGCCCCTTGGCTTGGGCGAATAATCGTGATTATTACTACATGAGGCAAAAAGCAAAAGTGCTAATACCAGTATTCCTAAATATTTCATGGATGTTTTGCTTTTTCGGTCCATATTTCCCAGCCTTTTTCTGCCTGCAATATTAACATTTCGTGCCCGTTTTTTATAGTGGCTCCTTTTTCTTCGCCTTTTTTCAAAAACAGCGTTTTTTCGGGATTATAAATCAGGTCGTAAAGCAGGTTGTCTTCCGTTATGGCCTCGTAGGGTATCGGCGGGCATTCGTCCACATTAGGTGATGTACCCAGCGGTGTTGTATTGATAATTATGGGATGTGTTTTGATATGATGCGGTTTTAAATCACTGAACAGTAAATTGTTGCCAAGCGGTTTGCGGGTTACTACTTTAAAATCAATTCCCAGGCTTTCCAAAACGCATTTTACGGCTTTGGCAGCGCCACCATCGCCCAAAATCAATGCCTTATCCTGTTGCGCCTTTAGCAAGGGTTTTAGTGACATTTCGAAACCATAAATATCCGTATTGAAACCTTCGAGCCTGAAATCATGCCCCTTAATACCTACCTCGCCAGAAAAAGCCGCCGCCACCGGACTTTCTGCCGTAATGCGGATACAATTAACCGCACCGGCAGATTTGGCATCAGGATCAACCCAATCCAGGTATTTGAGCACGCTTATTTTATGGGGGATGGTTACATTCAATCCGCACAGATCAGGATTTGCCTTTAGCAGTGCCGGCAACTGGCTGATATGCTCCAGCGGGAAAACTTGATATTCAGAAGCAGGGATCATTTCCCTTTCAAACTTATCGGTAAAATATTTTTTTGAAAAGGAATGCGAAAGCGGGTAGCCTATTAATCCGTATTGTTTCATTATTTATGATATATGAGCTATGAAAATAGTAGTCGAGGCCACCAATTCATCAATCAATAATTACAAGTTGTAATAATAAGAAGAAAACGGCTGAGTTTGTTTATTGAATTGTGAAGAGTGGGGGATGTTGTTGCAGTTAGTCGCACCAGATTCAGAATGGACTTGATTATTTATGCTTTTTTGCCAGTGCATTACCAATGCTTTGTTTGTAATCAAAATCATTTGACGGTTTAATTGATCCTAATAACTTGACTACTTTAGGGGAAAAAGTCTTTTTTGTTTTTTGCTGGGTATTTGGTTTTGTTTCCATAATTAGGTTAAAGTTCGATAAATTTTAAATCAAATTTTTCCGGCGTCGGAAAAATTTGAGCATACGGAAACTTTTCCGTTGTCTTATTCTAAATAAAGTTTTACAGGCCGACTTTGCCTTAAGAAAATTAACTATAAACATTTCATCCAAATGTTTATAGTACGTTCGAGCCGTCTCGATTAGGTTTTTTTGATTTTCATATCTAATTAGGCATTCCGACAAAATCGAATTCAACAAAACGGGATTTAGTATCTTAAAATATTCCTTTAATAAATCCGGGTCTTTTTCATTCAATTCAAACAATGGGCGAACGAAATAGTCGTTTACTATTTTGGGGTTTGTAATATCACTTTGTCTTTGATGGTTAAGTAAAATATTTTCAAGTTCGGTGCAATAAGCTGCGATATTTGCGTCAATTCTTTCTTTGTGAAATGTGTATCTGATTGTACCGACAATTCGATTTGCCTCTAATAAACATTGGTTACGCAGTTCATTTGCGTTTTTTTCGTTTTCAGTGAACTTTTCGAATTCTTCAAATGATTTCTGATGGAAAAGTGCTAAATGTTCAAGCGTTGACCAAATATTATTAAAAGCAATTCGCTTTAAATTCTTTCTCCGAAAATGAATATTTTCAATACCATTGAAAATTGCATTATAAAGATTTTTATACCCTAATTGATAAAGGATACCGGCGGATGAAATTGATACCTTACGAAAGGTCGGTATAGAAATTGCCTCAATTGTTAATTGTTCAGAGAATTTATTGTAAGCTGATGCTTGACGAAATGTTTCTTTCATAAGGATGACTAAGTTTAATTTTAATAGTTTTCTATGGTTTCTCCTATCTAAAAATTCAACAATACCTTTGAGAATTACTGTTATAAATATCCCCAAAGAAAAAGTAAATAAGGTAACTAAAATCGTTGCAGCTGTATCCTTTCCGATACCAATGGTTTTATGAAGGAAGTCTATTAGATTTAAAAACATTTGAATTAGTTTTTTAGGAAAGTATAAATTGAACGTTGATAAGGGTTTTTACTAATATACTGAACATTTTAATATGCTTTATCAGAAAAGGTTGCCCCTTTTGTTCCTTACAGCCATGACGATATGCAAAAAATTGTAATCCACAAAAAAGCCTCACAGAAATTCTGCGAGGCTAATTATCGATATTACTGATAACAATTGTTTCTCTACAAAAAATGGTCGAATGTATCGCTGCGGATACCGAGGCGAAGGGTTTCCAGCGGGATTACATCGGCGGGGGCTATGTTGCCTAGGCTTACATTGGCGCCAATCAGCTTAATGAACCAAACCTGTTGCGCTTTTTGGGGTGCTTCCCAAATAATGGTTTCTTCGGGTATCTGGGTTAAAATTTCATCTACCAATCCCTGGCGTACCTCGCCCGAATCGCGGTAGATACCTACATTGCCACTTTCGCGGGCTTCGGCAATTACTTTCCACGAGCCTGCTTCAATTTCGGCGTTCATGAGTTTGATCCATTTGTAAGGGGCAAATATTTTTTGCACATCTTTGGAGCCTACTTCTGATATTACGGTTACCTGCTTGGTTAACTTGCGGATATATTCGCACTTAATATCGTGTTCAATTTCAATGGAACCGTCTGATACCTCGGCATATTCCATTTGGTATTTATCCAGTATCCGGCAGTAGTCGTCAAATTGGTTTCGTATTATAAAAGCCTCAAATAAAGTGCCGCCAAAATAAACCGGGATACCTGCTTCACGATAAAGATCCAGCTTTTTATCCAGATTGGGCGTTACATATGATGTTGCCCAGCCCAGTTTCACTATATCGGTATACGCACCGCCCACCTCCAGAAAATCCTCTACCTGGCGTAGACTCAGACCTTTGTCCATAACCATGGTAATGCCGCTGTTTCGGGGTTTAACAACGCGCTCAGGAAGATTATTAATATTATAATTCATTATTTTAAACCGGTTATAGACTATAACTAAAAGTTCTAATGGCCGCAAAGGTCATTAAAAATGTGCGGATGTGCAAATGTGCGGATGTTAAATTAATGTTACGAATCCGATGTGCAGATGAGGGAATGTGCGGATATGAAAATGTGGAGATGTGCGCATTTGAAAAAAATGTGCGGATGTGTTGATTTACGTATTTGAAGATTGAATTAATGCGTAAATCTTAAAGAATTATATTGAAGACGAATGAGTGTGTTTTTCAATAAAAAACGCAGAATTAATACACTGGGTATAAATTCTGCGTTGCATATTTATCTAAGCATCTAACTATTTTGCATCTGCACATTTTCACATCCGCAAATCTGCACATCCTCTCATTTATTTAGTATACCTGTTAATTATATCAACAATTACCTTGTTTTTTTGCAGCTGAGGCAAATAATCAAACAGGATATAATGTTTTTCCGGATCGGCTGATAAAGCCATTTCCAGGTTGTTTAACGCTTCGTTGTATTCGCCTTTGGCAAACAAATAAGCTACCATACGGTAATACAGCTCGGCAGCCTCGGGATTGTTTTTTATGGCCTGGGCTATTACCTCGATAGCATCCTGCAAGCGTTGCTGCTCGTACAAAATAGACGAGTAATCCAGCCAGGCATCCACATCAATTGGGTTAAGCTCTACTACTTTTTCATAAGCCTGCTCGGCTTCGTCCATATGGCCAAGCTTATATTCGGCATCGGCAATGGCAAACCAGTAATCGGCATTAGCGATATCCAGATCGAGCGCTTTTTTATAAAAGTGAAGTGCTTCAAAGTAGCGTTCTTCAAAATCAAGCGTAACACCTATTCCAAACCAGGCATCAGCCAGTTTAGGATCCATTTTTACTGATTTTTTGTAAAAGGCACGGGCATCGTCCATTTGCTCCAGCTTTTCGTAGCATTCGCCAATGGCACAATAGGTATCAGCATTAGGCTGCTCATACTCAAAGGTATGGCGGTAAACCTCTATCGCTTCGGCATATTTTTCCAGATTCACCAGTGCATTGCCCTTGTTAAAATAGGCCGATGCAAAGTTGTCTTTAATCAATATGGCGTAATCGTAAGCATCGATGGCTTTTTCAAACAGGCTCAGCTTGGTAAAGGCGTTGCCCAGGTTATACCAAGCAGCGTAGCTATACGGCTCATTATCGATATATTGCTGATAAAACGAAACGCTTTCTTGCTGATTATCCAGCACATCATAGCAAAATGCCAGTTCGTATAGGGCATCTTGATTTTCCATGTTCTGTTTCAGGCACAGCTTCAGATAGGTAATGGCCGTTTCATAATCGCCCATGTTTTGGTAAACGTAGGCAATATGCAAAAGCACCTCATCTGTTTCTTCGGCTAAATCAAGTGCCTTTTCGTAGTTTTCGAGTGCCTCGCCGTAGCGTTCCTGGCTCTCATAAATATTACCGCGGATTAAATAAATATCCGGGTCGGATGCTTCGAGCATAGCGGCTTTTTCGAGCGCGGCAAATGCATCGGCAACTTTATTGGCAATTACCAAAAGTTGGGCTTGCTTAATCAGGAATATTGCTGCAAAAGGGTGCTGGTTAAGGGCATACTCTGCAACCTGCAAAGCTTTAGGCGGATCGTTCTTTTCGATGTAGTAGTCGATAATGTTCTCAAACGCCTGGGCATCAAAAAAGTACTGATCATGATTACGAATCATTTCTTCGTACCGCTCTACCGAAAACTTTGGATCTTCGGTAAAACCAAATTCAAATTCTTCTTCCATTCAATTTTGTTTCAGAACAACAACTCGGTCAAGGTTTATAAAATCGCTTATTAAGCTTAACTGAGTTCAAAATACAAGTAATAAACGTTTTTGGCGTAATTTAGTTATTAACATTCAAACATTGTTAACAGGTGTTTATACAAAGCCTTGATAATTAACGCAAATCATTTTGCGGGCAAAGGATGAGTTAATAAAAAATTGCCTTAAAGATTTTTACCTTTGGCAAAAGTAACAATTATGAGTCTTAATATTTCAGATATTCTTAATCGTTTACATATAAACGACATTAATGAAGCATTTAGTACAGGAAATCAGTGGGGTAGCAGCAGCAATGCCGTTATAAAAGATATTGTATCGCCTGTTGATGGTAAAAAAATAGCATCGGTTAAAATAGCCGACTCAGCCAACTATAACCAGGTGGTTGGGCAAGCTGCAAAGGCTTTTGTTACCTGGCGCACCATACCCGCCCCCAAGCGTGGCGAAATAGTGCGCGAAATTGGCAATGCCCTGCGCGAAAAAAAGGAGGACCTGGGCAAACTGGTATCCTACGAGATGGGCAAGAGCCTGCAGGAAGGCTATGGCGAGGTGCAGGAGATGATTGACATTGCCGATTTTGCCGTTGGTTTAAGTCGCCAGCTTTATGGCTTAACCATGCACAGTGAGCGGCCGCAGCACCGCATGTATGAGCAATACCATCCGCTGGGTATAGTAGGTATCATCTCGGCATTTAACTTTCCGGTAGCTGTATGGAGCTGGAACGCTATGCTGGCCTGGGTTTGTGGCGATGTGTGCATTTGGAAGCCCTCCGAAAAAACACCACTTACGGCTATTGCCTGCCAGCACATTGCGCAGGAAGTATTTAAAAAACATAATATTGAAGAAGGCGTAAGCTGCCTGGTAATTGGCGACCGTGAGGTTGGCGAATTAATGGCTAATGATACCCGTGTGCCATTGGTATCGGCCACAGGCTCAACCCGTATGGGTAAAGCTGTAGGCAAAGCAGTTGGCGCGAGGTTAGGTAAAAGCTTATTGGAACTTGGCGGTAACAACGCTATTATTATTACCGAGGATGCTGATTTAGATATGGCTCTTGTTGGTGCTGTATTTGGCGCCGTGGGCACTGCCGGTCAGCGTTGTACCAGTACCCGCCGTTTAATTATTCACGAAAGTGTTTACACGTCGTTTACGCAAAAACTGGTAAATGCCTACAAACAGATCCGCATTGGTAACCCGCTGGATGAACATAATCATATGGGTCCGCTGATTGATAAAGATGCCGTGAAGCTTTACCTCGATTCGATTGAAAAATGCAAGGCAGAGGGTGGCCAATTTGTGGTTGAAGGTGGTGCGTTAACAGGCAATGACTATACATCGGGCTGTTATGTAAAACCATGTGTGGCTGAAGTTGAAAATCACTACCATATAGTGCAACACGAAACATTTGCGCCCATTCTGTATCTTATTAAATATAAAACGCTTGATGAAGCTATCGCCTTGCAAAATGGTGTTCCGCAAGGCTTGTCATCAGCAATAATGACAGGGAATTTGCGCGAGGCAGAACAATTTCTATCATCTGCCGGTTCTGACTGCGGCATTGCCAATGTGAACATCGGTACATCAGGAGCAGAAATTGGCGGCGCCTTTGGTGGCGAAAAAGAAACCGGCGGAGGTCGTGAATCAGGCTCTGACGCATGGAAAGTGTATATGAGGCGCCAAACCAATACTATTAATTACTCAAAAACGTTACCCTTGGCACAAGGAATTAAATTTGATTTATAAATTTTAGTGAGTAGTTGATTGAGTTGAGGTTGGGTTGATTAAGTTGATTGGGTTAGATTAGGTTGATTGAGTTAAAAATATTTCAGATATATTAAAACTCTTATGCAGCAACCACTCTCTTAATCAACTTACTTAATATAATCAACTCAATCCAACTTAATCAACTTACTTAACATAATCAACTACTCACTCAATCAACCACTATGAATAAACTACGTACCTACGCTTTAAGCTCCCTGTTATGCGGAGCCTTGTTTATCACCCTAAACGCTTCCGCACAGGAAGTAGCTAAACCGGAACCTGATCCGCCGAAAACATGGCATCAGATGGATTTAAAAACGGATGGCTTTTATGGCGTAAGCTTAAACCAGGCTTACCTGTTTTTGAAAGGTAAAAAAAGCAAAACGGTTATTGTTACTACTATTGATAGCGGTATCGACACTAATCAAACCGACCTGAAAAGTATTTTATGGGTAAATACTAAAGAAATTCCGGGCAATGGTATTGATGATGATCATGATGGTTTTGTGGATGATGTACACGGATGGGACTTTTTAGGCGGTAAAGGCGGCAAGGTTGATTTTACGGAAACTACTGAAGAAGTGCGTCAGTATTTTAAGCTGAAGGATAAATATGCCAACGTAACCACAGCACCAGCTGGCAAAGAAAAGGAATTTGCTTTTTGGCAAAGCGTAAAAGCAAATTACGATTCAACCTATACCAAAGCTCAAGCTGAGATTAAAGATTTGACTACCGAAGTTAATGTGCTTTCGGCGACTAACTTTTACATTAAAAGGGAATTGAAGCTGGGATCGGACCAAACTTTTAATCAGAAAGATCTGGACCGTATTACTACTGCTAACGATACTATAAGCCAGAGTAAAACGGTATGGGCATCGGTATTTACTCAAATTGGTGGCGATACCAACAACGCTAAAATATTAAAGGATATTACCGACTACTACGCTAAACAAAACAACAGCGTCAATCCCGATCTGGATGCCCGCGCTAAAATTGTAGGCGATGATCCGGATGCAAACGATGGCAAACCATATGGTAACAACATACTTAAAACACCAGATGCATCACACGGAACAGGTGTAGCCGGACTGATTGGCGCAGTACGTAACAACGGTTATGGTATTGATGGTATTGCTGATAATGTGCGCATCATGTCGGTAAAGGCAGTGCCTAACGGCGATGAATACGATAAGGATATAGCTAATGCTATCCATTTTGCTGTTGATCATGGTGCAGAGGTTATTAATATGAGCTTCGGTAAAAAAATATCTCCCCATAAGGAGTGGGTTGACGAGGCTTTTAAATATGCAGCTGCGCATGATGTGCTGCTGGTAATGGCATCGGGCAATGATAACCAGGACGTTGACAAAACCCCGCAGTTCCCTAATGATACTTATTTAGATGGTACCACTACTGATAATGTGATCAGCGTTGGTGCATCGGGCCCTAAGCTGGATGAAAAACTAGCAGCCGACTTTTCCAACTACGGTAAAAACAATGTGGACATATTTGCCCCCGGCGTAAAAGTTACCTCAATTGATGAAGATGCTGAATTTAATACCGAAGATGGCACCAGCTTTTCATCGCCAATTGTGGCAGGTATTGCAGCGCTGATATTAGAGTATTACCCTAACTTAAGTGCCAGCCAGGTTAAACAAGCTATTTTACAATCGGCCACGCCGCTAAACGGCACCATGGTTTTAAGACCAGGCTCAAAAACCGAAAAGGTTGATTTTGCATCTCTTTCAAAAACAGGCGGCATAGTTAATGCCTATAAAGCATTACAAATAGCCTCGAAGATGAAGGGGGAGAGGAAGAAATAGTTTGCAGTTGTTAGTGGGCAGTTTGCAGAGGGTAGATAGACGGCAAATGAGTGAACAATGCATTGAAAACTGCAAACTAAAAGAATAACTGCCTACTGCAAACGGGAAACTGCCAACTGAAAAAAGGCATATTAACGTAAAAACCTTGTAGTAATAACGCGACAAATTGCAAATCACACATTAGTGATTATATTTGCGTTCGCAAAAAATAGCATTTAACAATATAATGAGAGAAATACAGTTCAGGGAAGCGCTTCGTGAAGCAATGTCCGAAGAAATGCGCAAGGATGATAAGATATACCTTATGGGCGAAGAAGTTGCCCAATATAATGGCGCCTACAAAGTAAGTCAGGGTATGCTTGATGAGTTTGGTGAGAAACGTGTAATTGATACTCCTATCTCTGAAGCTGGTTTTGCCGGTATCGGCATTGGCTCAGCAATGAACGGTTTACGCCCTATTATTGAGTTCATGACCTTTAACTTTTCGTTAGTGGCTATCGATCAGATTATTAACGGTGCAGCTAAAATTATGTCAATGAGCGGCGGTCAGTTTTCTGTTCCTATCGTTTTCCGTGGCCCAACTGGTAATGCAGGTATGTTAAGCTCACAACACAGTCAGTGTTTTGAGAACTGGTATGCTAATTGCCCGGGTTTAAAAGTGGTTGTTCCGTCAAACCCATATGATGCAAAAGGTTTATTAAAATCAGCAATCATTGATCCTGATCCGGTTATTTTCATGGAATCAGAGTTAATGTATGGCGATAAAGGTGAAGTGCCTGAAGAGACTTACTATATTGAAATAGGTAAAGCTAAAGTTGTTAAAGAAGGTACTGACGTTACCCTTGTAGGCTTTGGTAAAATAATGAAAGTAGTTATTGCTGCTGCTGCCGAGCTTGAAAAAGAAGGCATTAATGCAGAAGTAATCGACTTACGCACTGTTCGCCCTATTGATTATGACACCGTTATTGCTTCTGTTAAAAAAACAAACCGTTTGGTAATTGTTGAAGAAAGCTGGCCATTAGGCTCAATAGCTACCGAAGTTGCCTTTAAAGTACAGAAAGATGCATTTGATTATTTAGATGCTCCGGTATTGCGTATTATGGGTGGTGACGTTCCGTTGCCATACGCTCCTACCTTAATTCAGGAATATTTACCAAATCCTGAGCGTGTAATTAAAGCGGTTAAAGAAGTATTATACGTAACTAAGTAAATTGGTTGATTGGGTTGACTAAGTTAGATTAGGTTGATTTAGTTTTTAAACCCATTGACAATTGGCTAAAAAATACAGGGCCTGCTACTTGAATAAGTAGCGGGCTTTTTTATTTAAAAGATGCTGCAAATCAGTTTTTTGAAAAAGAAATAAAGCAACGTATGTTTGTAAAAAACATCTACCCCTAAAAGTTTAATGCGCTTAAACAAATTTTAGCTTTATATTTAGTTCAGGGCTCTTAAAATAATTTTATGAAAAAAGTTAATACACGCTTTAATTTATACAAATGGCTTTTAATGTTAGGTATAATTTGCAGCGCATTTTTTGCCAATGCACAAACAAAGGATTCTGCTAAAACCGCCACTAAATCTGATGCAAAATCAACTATAACTGCAAAAACGCCGACTGTAAAAGCGCCACCTGTACGAACCGTTACTGCAATTATCGACACCTTTTTTAAAAAATATAAGGATGATGGCACCAGCCCGGCCATTGATTATCTGTTTGCCACCAATAAACTATTTACTGATACCGTGCAGATAGGTATTTTAAAAGGAAAACTAGATGCCTTACGTCAATCGGTTGGTAATTATACAGGTAAGGAAATTATTGTTCAAAAGAGCGCTACGCCCAGCCTGGTATTTTACAGCTATTTGGTAAAGCACGACAAATCGCCCATCAGGTTTACTTTTATGTTTTATAAACCCAAAAACGAATGGGTGCTGTACCGCTTTAAATACGATGACCAGGTAGATGCTGAGCTGGAAGAAGCAGGTAAAATAAACAACAAGCATTCGTAAATCTTAAAAAAAGAGGTCATGCTGAGGCACTCGAAGCACGTGGGCAGGGCCTCTGCGCTCACCCTTCGAGTACCTCAGGGTGACACCCATAAACCCAATCCTTTTCATACTCCTTTTTTACTAATGAAAGCATTTTTCACCGGGATTGCTATGATCCTTTGCATGACCGTTGCAGCACAAAAGATCACTCCTTTAACCTACGTCGAAAATGGCGCTGTGCTTAAACCAAATGAAACCATTATTTATGGCAGCTTTTTAAGGAAACCGGGGATTTGGTACGATTCGGATTTGCACCTGGTAATTATAAAAAATATGGAAACAAAAGAGTTGTTTTCCGTACCAATAGAGACACACAGCAAAGCAGGAAAAGAAAGTGTTTTTTGCTTTTATGCCAAACCAGGCTCCTATAAAATAATTGCCTACCGGTTTGAGAAAGCTAAATGGTATGGCGGGTTGATTACCACTACACTCATATTTAAAAACATTGATTATAACATCAACCTAAAAGCTAAAATAGACAGCGGCCTGATTAAAAAAGAAGATTTAAGCGCTGTCAGCTTTAATATACCCAACACCGGTTTATTTTATGTAGGAAAATGGCATTTTGAAACAGGTACAGTTTTCTTTACCGATGAGAAAGTTGATCTCGATAAAAAAATGCCTAAAGACTTTTACTTTCTGTATTTTAACAATGCAACTACTATTATTCCGGATTAATTATCAGTTTATCTCTTTTTAAAATAAAACACGCCAATGTCTGATCGTGATGTTTTTATCACCGGCTTTAATAGCTGAAGTGCTGAGGTTAAAACAGCGGCTTTTAATTTACTGATGTCCTTATCCGACTGGATACGTTGTTTGGCGGTCGAAAAATCTATAGAATTAAGTTTGTATTCGTCTGTTTTTGAAAAGCCATTCCGGTTTAGCAGCAGGGTAAGATTTGCGGCATTAAAATAGTTCATATGCGGACTATGGAAATTAAACTGCCACAATCGGTTGAGGTAGGTACTGAGGCCAAACCGATGCAGCAACATGGCCGTTTTGTAGAAGAAGCCATCGCTCATGGGTAGGTTAATTATCAGTAGGCCATCGTCGTTTAAATCGGCTTTCAGCGCGATGATGAGTTCATCCAGATCGCGGATATGTTCAAAAACATCGTTAAAAATAATAAAGTCGTACCCGCCTTCGCGCTTGATATCTACATCCGGATAAAAACCATAAAAAACTTTCAGGTTGTTGGCATCGTGATAATCCTGATGCGCTTTTTCGGGCTCAATGCCAATACAATCTATGCTATTTTCCTGGCAAACCTTTAGCCACCAACCATTGCCGGTACCAATTTCCAACCCTTTTATAGCTGTTCCTTTTAATGCTTTAAGAGATTTGATGATAACAGCAAAATTATCGAACCTCAGCTTCTTCAATCCAATTTCACGACTGCCCAATTCCAGGCTCGATTTAAAACTGAAATCAAAGCGGGCATCAGATGTATACAGATTGCATTGCGGGCATTTGTAAACATTATGTTTTAGCCTGAATTTCAGTTTTGACTGGCTACCGCAAGCGGGGCAGGTAATAGTATTCATGTATAAACGCCTGTTAACAATTCAAATAATTATGAATAAACTTTGCATTCAAAGCCCCTCTCTACCGGAGAGGGGTTGGGGTGAGGCTTAATTACCGATATGTTCTTCTTTTTCAGCCTTCTCCATCTTTTCTTTCAGCATGGCCAGTTCCTGTGTAAGCCGGGTAATGCTATGCTGCGCTTTTGAGCTCACTACCGAAAGGTGCAGTAAGTAAATAAGAATAATAAAGATAAACCCCGTAAACACCAGGTTAGGCGGTTCAAATACGCCGAAAAGTTTGGACATCACATCCAGCCCGCCACGCCAAAACGAAAACAGGATGAGTACAAACGTGCAGATACACCATACAATAGCGTATTCTTCGCGCAGCTTGCCTTTAATAATGAGCCTTGAAATGTAGGCTATAAATAAAATGTTAATAGCGATGGTAATAAGCTGTATCCGGGCCATATTAATAAGGTTTACGAATAAATATAAACAACATGCTGATAGTTACTTTAACACAATAATAAATAGATGAAAAGTTACTGATGGATGATTTGCCAGCCAGTCGCTCCTTCATCGTTACAGGCACTTCCTCAATAGATAGGCCTGCTTTGGAGAATAGTACAAGCGATGCGGGCTCAGGGTATTCATCTGGATATTTTACGCAGGCGATATCAATAGCCTTACGATCAAACAGCCGGAAGCCCGATGTGCTATCATAAATGCTTTTCCCGGTAAGTATCCGGTTTAACCAGTGGAAATACCGGATGCCTATGCGGCGTGCAAATGATGATTTAAACCCACCCTCATCCAAAAACCTGGAGCCGATAACTACATTGGCACCGGTTTTTTTATGCTGATTAATCAGTTTATGTAATTCTGCCGGGGGATGCTGCCCGTCGCCGTCTAACTGTATGGCAATGTCAAATCCATTTTGTTGGGCATACAAAAATCCGGTTTGCACGGCGCCACCAATGCCCAGGTTAACCAGCAGATCGAGCAGAACTACAGGGTATAACCCTGCAACCATTTTGGTATCGTCTGTTGAGCAATCGTTTACAACGGCAATTTCCATTTGGTAATGGTAGGGCAGTTTTAAGTGCAACAGCTGCTCTAAAATCAATGGGATGGAATTACCCTCGTTATAACATGGAATAATGATCAGAATTTTTTTACTCATTGGCCCTGCAAGCTGTTTAACAGATATTAATGCTAATATATTGTGTGATGCTGCTTTTACGATAGAAAAATAATTTTTGCCGTAAAAATTAAAAAAATAGTGCTGGCTTATGGCAGTATTATCCTCTACCGCATTTAACTTTGTTTAGGCTGATAATAAACAGTGAAACCTCATGAAAAAATTATCTATTCCCGAAGGCTATCCGCAACTGATGCCTTATTTGATTGTTGTGGATGCCGCTGCATTTATTGAATTTACCAAAAATGTTTTCGGCGCACAAGAACGTTATAAAGCTATGCGCGATGAAAAGCTGATTATGCATGCCGAAGTAACCATTGGCGATAGCGTGATTATGCTGGCTGATGCAACAGAACAATACACCAAACAACCCGCCGGATTATTCGTTTATGTTGACGATTGCGACCAGATATACGCAAAGGCATTGGCAAATGGGGCCGTAAATAAAGCGGAGCCCGCCGACCAAAGCTATGGCCGCAGCGCCGGCTTTACAGATGCTTTTGGCAACACCTGGTGGATTACTTCTGTATAATTGCGAAATTCGGAATGTCGATTGCGGAATGAGGATTAGTACTGTAAAATGGATTAGTGCTGTTAAATGTTTAATTAAATCCGAATTCGAAATTTCGATATCCGAAATAAAAGACAATATCTTTGCCCTTCATGACAAAAAAACTCTTGCTGTTCATTTTTCTTTTTTTGCTGATACAGCTTAAGGCTCATGCAAATTTTAATTACGATGCCAATTGTATTGATGCCTATAAAGCCATTATGAGTTTAAGGCTGAATGAAGCCCGCCAGTTGATACAAAAGGAGAAACAACAGAACCCGCAGAATGGCATTACCGTATTGCTGGATAATTATGTGGATTATTTTAGTCTGCTGGCATCCGAAAATAAAGCTGATTACGAGCGGTTAAAAGACAATAAATCAAAGCGGCTATCCGCCCTTGAAGCTAACGACAGCAACTCGCCCTATTACCTGTTTGCGCAGGCGGAGGTGTATTTGCAATGGTCGTTTTTAAAGGCCCGTTTTGGCGATTATGTGTCATCGGGCTTTGATGCCAAAAAGGCTAATGGTTTGCTGAAAGACAATGCCGAAAAGTACCCCGACTTTTTACCTAATCAGAAAAGCTTGGCATTGGTGAATGTGATATTTGGCTCCATCCCCGCCAATTTTAGAAGTATTACCCGCTTTTTGGGGATGAGCGGCAATGTACAAACCGGCTTAAAACAGCTGGAAGAACTGCGCACGGCCCTGCCCAAAACCAAATACAGTTTTTATAATGATGAGGTGATCTTCTTTTTATGCAATGTCAATATTGATGCATTGCATAATTACAGCGCCTATCCCAGGCTAATTATTTATCTGTCGGGGATGGAAGGCAATAGCTTATTGAAATCCTTTTTGCAGGGTTATGTGGCTTCCAAATCGGCACATAATGATGATGCCATTATGTATTTAGAAGCAAGGCCAAAATCAAACGAGTATGTGAGCCTGCCTATGATTAATTACCTTTTGGGATGTGCCAAGCTGAACAGAATGGACGATGATACACCTGCGTTTTTAAATGCTTATGTACACGAATATAAAGGCATCAATTACATTAAGGATGCTTATTTAAAGCTGGGCTATTATTACCTGCTGCAAAACGATGTCCCTAAATACGAAGCCTACGCCAAACTGGCCCAAACCAAAGGCTATGCTATCGACGAAAAAGACAAGCAGGCCCTGCGCGAAGCCAACGATGCCAAACCAGACCTCGACCTGCTAAAAGCACGCTTTTATTTTGATGGCGGCTATTACAGCAAAGCTTTAGCCCAGCTTAATGGCCGTGATGTAAACAGCTTTGCATTGATAAGAGACAAAACAGAATATTATTACCGCCTTGGACGCATTTATGAACGCACCGACAGACCGAATGATGCCCTCTCTGCCTATCAACGGGCTATCAATAACGGCAAAGCAACCAAATATTATTATGCAGCCAATGCAGCAGTAAGCATAGGTCGAATTTTTGAAGAAAAACGCGACTACCCCAAAGCTGCCGACTACTACCAGCAAGCACTGGATATGAAAGACCACGAATATCAAAACGATATTGATAATGATGCCAAAGCCGGGTTGAAAAGGATTGGGAAGTAGGTGAAATGTTCTTCACTGGCATCATGGCGAGGAACAGCCTGTGCCGAACTTGTTTCGGGAAAGCCATCTCTACAAAGGACAATCAACGAAACGCAATCTCCAAATTGTCATCTCGAACGATAGTGAGAGATCTTATACAACAGACCTCATCGCCATGCAAATTCACCATACAAGGCGCAAAAGTTTTCTCTTTCGCACCCTGCTCACCTTCCCTTGCTGCTTTATCGATGACATTTTTTTATGGCTTGTTGCAATGACGTGATCTTTTAGATGTTATTCCACCGTAAACCTTACCAATTTTTTCATGGCTTGTTGGTGATGATCATTTACATTTTGTTTTAACACTTCAAAATCGAAATTATGGTTGGTGCCGCAATCCAACAGGGTTATGTAGGCTGATGGTTTGGTGCTTTCAAAGTATTCTAACAATACGCTGCTCCAAATCAGCTGGCAGTTGCCGGTAGCGCGGGTGATGATTTCATAAACACCATCCTTAAACTCAATATGGCGTATATGGCTCGATTCGAGGTTGCCCTGCGGATAATAAATGAGGATATTGCCGGGTGTATTTAAAACTTCGGCGGCATAGTCCAGACTTTCGGTAACGGTGCGTTTACCGGGCTCTACAGAAAAAGAACCAAAATATTTTAAGAACCAGTTCCTTTCCATCTGCTTTTTTACCGACATGGCATAAATGCCCTTAATCTTTTGCTTTTTGCCCAGGTATTTAAAGCACAGGTAATAAGCAAAAAATCCATCCAAAAACCCAAAATGATTACTCATTAACAGGTACGAGCGGTTGGGTTTAATGTCGATATCATTCAAAACCATTTTATTAAAGCGCCGCCTGAAGAACCAGATGAGGAGCAATGATCCCCATTTGATGAAAATAAAAGGAGCCGGTTTTGCCTTAATAATCATAACAGTAAGCCACTTAACTGGGTAACAAAATCTTTTTTAATCATCTCGTGCCCTTCATTTAAAATAACAACCTCGGCCTGTTTTAGCCGGGCTATTAATTCGCTGCCAATTCCCGGAGGGAAAGATTTATCTTTTTTACCAAATATAAAAATGCTTTTGATGTTTTGCTGCGCGAGGGCTTGCGATAATCGTTCTTCATCAGTCTCCAAAAACCGCAGATAGGTGAAGCAGGCGTAAAAATTAAAGCGCAATTCGGTGGTGGCAATTTCGTTAAACAATATCTGGTAGGCTTCGTTATCAATGGCCCTTACCCGTTTAAATAGTTTTAAAGTGCGGAGCAGAAATTTTTCGTGCAGTGCCAGTTTCTGCAATATCTTGTTGCCCGTTTTACTTTTACTAAAAAAGGTAATGAGCGCACCAGGGTTTAAGCACGATGGTGCTGCTACGATGTATTCGTCAATTCTTGTAGATAGTTCTTCGGCTATAGCGGTAGCATAATGGGTACCCATGGAGTAGCCGATAACCGAAAAGCGATGGATGTTTCTATCGGCACAAAATTCGGTAATCAGCTCAGCTAGTAATTGTTTGCTGATGCCCTGTTTTACAGCAGTGAGACTTTGATCGTGCAGTTTGGTTTCCTTATGGAAAAAAAGATCGAACCCATAAAAGGTATATTTTTCGCCGAGCGTAGTTTCCAATAGTTTAAACTGCTTGCCGTGCATGCCATAACCATGAAAGCACAACATAGCCTTCGGGCCATTACCAAATTGGTAGTAATGGAGTTTCACCAGCTGATTTTCGAAGTAATGGTCGGTCATTTAGTCAAACTCTTTGTAGTGTTCATGGTGTTCACAGCGTTCACGCGTTCAAAAATGAACACCTGTAACATCAGGAATTAATTAAAGCAATGGCCCATACGTAACCGCCATCGTGCGATATGGTTAAGCTGATTTTATACCTGCCAGGATTTTGGTGGATGATAACCTGTGGCTTACCACCCGCTTTTGGGCGCGTGATCTCTATTTTTTTCCAGCCGAGGGTTGATGTATCTATCTGCTTAATAGCCTTGTAAACAGCTTCTTTTGCTGCCCAGGTGGATGCATAATGCAGGATAGCATTATCAAACTGGTCACAATACGTTATTTCGGCATCAGTATAAACTTTGTTTTTGAAGAGCTCATTAAAAGAAGCCTTAAAATCGGGAATAAACACCAGGTCGTTGCCTACGGTACAATTGGTGGCCGCTAGCAGTTCATCCAACGATTTTAAAATTTCATTCTCCATCAACGCCCAATCCCATAATGTTAAAACCGCCATCAACAAAGTGAATATTGCCTGTTACTTTTTTTGATAGATCGGAAAAGTAGTATAGTGCAGCATCACCCACATCGCCGGCTACAATATTGCCTAATGGTGCAGTAAACTTGCCAATTTTACGCAGCTTGCGTACGCCCAAAATGCCGCCCGATGAGGTGGTCATCACCAACCCGGCCGATATAGCATTTACCCTGACCCCCAAATCCCTGAAATCACTGGCGAGGTACAGCATAATATTTTCCAGCGCTGCCTTATTAATAGCCATCCCCGCATAACCCGGAAATACCCTTTGCGATGCATTATAGGTGAGCGTTAAGATAGATGCATTTTTTGCCAGCAAAGGTTTTGCCACCCTGCTAATGCGCAGCAAGGAATAAGCACTGATGTTAAATGAATCCATCAGATCTTCAAACGGAATATCAATATATGATGGTGCCGGTTCATCACTACCAGGCAGGCTATAGCACATTACCGATTGCGTGCCGAATGCCACGCCATGTAGTACATAGTCGATTGGCCCGGCTTCGTTATAAACCAGTTGCATAAAGGCAGTTATTTCCAGCTCGTTGCGCACATCTACCTCGGCAGACAGGCTAGCATCCATACCGTTCTTCTGCATCAGATGCAACACCTCGTCTTTAGTGTCAGCAACGTAGCTCAGTGCCACCTTGCAACCCGACTGGTGCAGTTTTATAGCAATATCATAAGCGATAGAGCTTTCGTTCCTCACGCCAAAAATTACCGCTATTTTATTTTTGTTATCAATCATTTAAATATCTCTTGAAACCAGCATAGCGCTGTTGGTACCGCCAAAGCCGTAGTTTAAACAAGCTACCCGGTTAATTTCTTTTGCAAACGCCTTTTGCGGCACCAAGTGACGGTAAGCAGCCAGTGGTTTATCCGGTCCGCTCCAGTTTGCATTTTTTTGGAAGCCTTCCAGCTCAGGGTTCAGCGTTTCGGAGTTTAAACAAGGCAGTACTTGTTGGTTTTTAAGCATCAGCAAAGCGGTAATCAGCTCTACCGAACCAGCTCCGCCCAGCATATGGCCAAATTGTGATTTTGGTGCAGCCATATGATAACCTTCATCGCCCAAAGCATCAACCACGCTCAATAATTCAACCGAATCACCAACCGGGGTTGATGTGCCGTGCATTTTTACAACATCGGGGCGCAGACCTTTATCAGGCAATAATCCTTTCCAAAGTCTTTGCTGCCCGGCAAATGATGGGTAAAACATATCGCCGTCACCATCAGAATTATTAAAGTACTCGTTAATTACCCCTATGATATTAGCGCCACGTGCTTTAGCCATTTCGTATTCTTCCAGCGCTACAATGCCTGCGCCGAATGAGCATACAAAACCATTACGATGCATATCAAACGGTCTTGAACTTTCGGCCGGACTAAAGCCTTTGCTCAGTATCATCATGCCATCAAAACCGATAAAGGTTTCCAGTGCTGTACCTTCAACACCACCTGCAATAGCACGATCTTGCAAGCCAAATTTTATTAAACGATAGGCATGCCCTATATTACCCAAACCTGTAGCACAGGCCGAGGTAATAGACTCACATACGCCCTTTGTTTTAAGCAGACAGGAAATATTTGCAGCTTCGCGATAGGACATACTGCGATCAACCGTGTGTGCGCCAGCAATACGGGCTTTTTTACCCATCTGGAAAAAGTAATGCCAGGCTACGCGCAGTATCTGGTTACCAGCACCTCCCGATCCTACTACCACACCGGTTTGTTCCGATTCAATTTCAGCTTTGCTCCAACCAGCCATTTGGGTGGCTTCCTGTGCGCCTAACATGGCCCAAATGCTACCCATATCTGCGGTTGACAGGTTAGCATCGGGTATCCTGCCCAAAGTATCAATATAGGTTTCAGGATATTTTTCAGTAATAGGTGCCCAAACGGCTTCTAAGCCCATTTCGGCTTCGGTAATATAGCCCGAAACGGTTGAGCGGATCTGCTTTTCGTATTGAACAGCCAAATCCCACTGCCTTACCAAACTTTGGTTGGTAAACAGCTTGTGGTCAAACTCGTTTAAATCCTTACAGGCCGGAAAAGCTCCACCCATACCAACAACTGCTACTTTTCTGCCTGCTACCTGCATAACATCAATTATTAGTTTTCGCCACGAGCCTTAACCATTATGATCAGGTCGATAATGTCTTTTACCTTTGAACCCATGTGATCAATATCATCATCATCAAACTCAATATCAAATTTGTGCTCCACCTTTGCAGCAATATTAATCAGCTCGGTTGATGGTGTGCTCAGATCTGTTAAAAAGTCTGTTTCTTCGGTTACGCCAACCAATCTTGCCGGGTCAATCGTTCTTATCGTTTTTAATACTTCTAGTAAACCATCAAGTATTTCTTGTCTTTCCATTGTAGTAGTGTTATTCGGGTTTTTTAAAGAGTTCAATTTTTATGGCACGTCCTGTAATGTCAAACAGTTCGGCTACCTGGATAAAATCTTTGCTAATATCATACTTTAATAGTCTTTCTTCTGTAAAATCACTAAAATAATCATCAACGTCAAAGCCTCTGGGTATTTTGTAAATGCGGCCGCTGCAAGCCATTTGCCGCCACTTAAAAAAGGTTATATTTCCCAGGCAAACAAAAGTGTCGCCATACTCCAGGTAGTTATAAAAGTTTACATTGCCTATGCTGATAAAGGCGGGGATAAACATATCCTTCAGTTCGGCCGGGGTACAATTTAGTTTACGGCACTCCAAAAAGGTAGCGCATGATACCGTACTGGCCTGTGCAAAAGCCTCTACCTGGTCAACCCCTCTGAAAATGCCGAAGTGATCTTCCACATCTCTTTCTGTTGGCGCATAACGCGTAACAATACCTTTATTGGGAGAATGCCACAGATATTTATCTACATACCTTTTTGTTGGGCCATGCAGCAGCATCTGCTCAGGATCTACACCCACCAGGGTGCCATTTTGAATAATATCTAAATAGGTTGCTCTATCAGTTATCATATTAAACCACCATTGATATGAATATTTGTTCCGTTGATATAAGAAGCTTTGTCTGATAGCAGAAATTCTACCGCATCAGCAATATCATCAACCTTGCCAAAACGTTTCGCGGGTATCATATGCAAATATTTCTCTTTTATAGCTTCGGGAATGCCTGCCGTCATATCGGTCTCTATAAAGCCCGGCGATACGCTGAGCACCCTGATATTATGGTCGCTTTCGTTCAATGCAGCAGCTTCCTGCGCTAATGACCGGGTAAGGGCCGTAAGACCAGCCTTGGTTGCAGCATAAACGGATTGAAAAGCATTACCGCTTTCGCCAACTACAGAACTTATATTAATGATTACACCACGACCATATAAACCAAAAATCTTCATGGCGGTTTTGCAGATCATGATGGGGGCACGCAGATTCACGTTCAGCATAGCATCAATCTCGCGCTCTGGCTGAAAATTTAGGGGTTTATCAAAAGTAACCCCGGCATTGTTGATTACTGCATAAAGCGTTTCGCCGTGTTGCTTTTTTAGTTGCTTGCAGAAGTTAGCCAATTGTTCTGGGTCCGAAAAATCGGCACATAACAAATGGCTGCCCGGCTCAACAGAGGTAAAACTCTCTTCTTTTGAGGCGTGCAATATGAGTTCATAAGTTGAAGATAACTTTTTCGAAATGGCCAGGCCTAAACCTTTACTGGCACCGGTTATTAATACCTTTTTTTTTTCCATCAGGGCGATGTTCAAAACTAACTATTTCAATGCAATTTAATAAATTTAAATAGTTTACCTGTAAGTATCTACTGTTTAAGTAGTTGCAATGGTAATGAAAATTGATAAATTGTTAAAAGCCATCAATCATTTTACATATGTTTAACACTATTGCCATAAATTGCTGTTAAACTTGTAGCGATGAAACTTAAACACAATTGGGGCGCGTGAGAGACGCCTTGAGGTTTCATTCTCAATTTTAATAATCGCTATAAATGAAGATCGGAATAGTTTGTTACCCTACTTTTGGTGGCAGCGGCGTTGTTGCAACTGAACTGGGCAAAGCCCTGGCCGACCGCGGGCACCAGGTACATTTTGTGACCTATAACCAGCCCGCCCGTTTGGATCTTTTTTCCGAAAACCTGTTTTATCACGAGGTATCGGTCTCTAACTATCCGCTGTTTGATTTTCCGCCCTATGAACTGGCACTGGCCAGCCGACTGGTTGATGTGGTAAGGTTTGAAAAACTGGATGTTTTGCACGTGCATTATGCTATACCGCATGCTTCTGCTGCGTTTATGGCTAAGCAAATATTGCTGACTTATGGTATTTATATACCTGTGGTTACCACGCTGCATGGTACCGATATTACGCTGGTTGGTCGCGATCGTACTTTTAAACCGGTAGTTACTTTCTCTATTAATAAATCTGACGGGGTTACTGCGGTATCAGAGCATTTGCGGAACGATACTTACAACTTTTTCGAGATAGAAAATGATATCAGGGTTATTCCGAATTTTATTGATCTCACCCGGTTTAACCTGAAAGCTAAGGATCATTTTAAAAAGGCCATAGCACCCTTTGGCGAAAAGATAATAGTGCATACCTCCAACTTCCGCAAGGTAAAACGTACGCAGGATGTAGTAAAGATATTTGCTCAACTGGTTAAAACCATACCCTCAAAATTATTAATGGTGGGCGATGGCGGCGAGCGTTCTTACTGCGAGCAGTTATGCCGCGATCTGGACGTTTGGGAAAACGTGCGCTTTTTGGGTAAGCAGGATGCTATTGAAGAAATATTATCTGTATCTGACCTGTTCTTGATGCCATCAGAATCAGAAAGCTTTGGTTTGGCGGCTTTAGAGGCAATGGCTTGCAAGGTGCCTGTAATCAGTACAAATGCCGGTGGCTTGCCGGAATTAAATGTAGATGGTGTAACTGGGTTTTTGAAAGATGTTGGCGACGTTGACGGAATGGCCGAAAAAGCGATCTTTATTTTAGAAGATGAAGCCCGGTTGCAACAATTTAAAGAAAATGCCCTTGCCCGCGCCAAAGAATTTGATTTGGCTAATATATTACCCATTTATGAAAGCTATTATATTGAGGTAATAGAACGTTGCAAGGAAAAAGCGGTTTAGTGATTTTTAATGGCTGATTATTTTTTTAGTATTCATTAAATAAAAGGTCTTTTTTGTTAAAGACTCATTTTAAAACTGATGGAAAATACAATGCTGATACAACTTACTCATGAAAAAGCAATAGGGCTTTTACATGAGTTGGAAGAACTGCATTTAATTAAGGTTTTAAAAGAAAATATCACACGTCCTAAAAGCAAGCTTTCCGATAAATACAGAGGTGTATTCACCAACGAAGAAGCGCTCGATTTCAACAAGCACACCCAAACAATGCGTAAGGAATGGGACAATACTTAATGGATAATAATGCCATTTCAAGTTAATCCCTCTAAATAAACAAAGCCAAAAGCGGTTTGTCACTTTTGGCTTTGTACATTAATAACTTCAATCAATTTATTCAGCAGCAGTAAACTTCAGGCAAACCGGATTACCTATTTCAATCGCTGTGGAGATTCTGTAGATCCTACCTGAGTTTTTATCAATTTTGAAAACAAAAATACTGTCGCTGTCCTGGTTGGCTACCACCAAAAAGCTGCCAGATGGGTCGATAGCAAAATCACGTGGATTTTTGCCGGCAGTTGATGTGCGTTGAACAAATGTTAATGCACCGGTTTCCTGGTCTATAGCAAATACACTGATTTCGTTAGTTTCTAAACGGTTTGATGCGTATAGAAATTTTCCATCCGGCGAAATATGAATGGCTGCACCCGCGGTTTGTCCTTTAAAACCGTCGGCAAGCAAGGTAACAGATTGGGTTTCTTTTAATTTACCATTATCGTAATCAAATGCATGTACTGCCGAACCCATTTCGGTAATCAGGTAAACGTGTTTTTTATCATTTGAAAATACAATGTGACGTGGGCCCTCGCCATCTTTCACGCTTACAAAAGCAGGTGAAGCCGGTGATAATGGCTGCGGATGGGAGGCATGATAGCGCATTATATTCAACTTATCAGTTCCTAAATCACTGTATAAAAGATATTTTTCATCGGGCGATAACTGAGCAATATGCACGTGCGGACCTTCCTGTCTGTCTTTGTTTACACCGTGGCCCTCATCCTGAACTAACTGAGATGGCGCACCCAGCGATCCATCAGCCTTTACAGGCAAAACAGCTAAAGTACCGCTGCTGTAGTTAGCAATAAATACATTTTTTGAATCTTTATCTTCCGATATATAGCAAGGGTCAGCACCGCCGGATGACTGTTTGTTGATGAAAACCAATTTGCCTTGCTTGGCATCAAAGGTAAACGCGCTTACCTCGCCGTTTTTACCAATTTCGTTAACGGCGTAGACAAATTTATTATCGTCGGATACGGTAAGGTACGATGGATTATCGACCCCGTCAATTTCATTTAAAAAAGCCATATGGCCCGATTGAACATAAAAGCGATAAACATAAATACCCTTGCTTTTACCTTTGGTATAAGTGCCAATCAGTAAATCGTAAGTTGACGGAGCTGTTTTTTTATGCTGCGCATATATGGCTACCGGGAAAAGCAGCGAAATTATTACCAGGAATTTTCTCATTTTGTAGGATGAATTGGTTACGAAGGCAAGATAGTAATTATCAGATAAATCGGTATAAAAATTTACCATTATAGCGATGGGTTTAAAACCCATCGCTATGAAAAAAGCCGTTAAAAAGTAATGCCCATATTCCAGAACATAAAAGCCCATTTATCTACCTGGCCACTAATTACCTGTTCGGTACTTTGACCTGCACCATGACCCGCCTTTGTTTCAATGCGGATAATTACTGGGGCTGGTCCTTGCTGATACTCCTGTAAGCGGGCAGCAAATTTAAACGAGTGTGCAGGTACCACGCGGTCGTCATGATCGGCAGTAGTAACCATAGTTGCCGGGTAGCTGGCTGGCTTTAAAGCATGGTATGGCGAATATTTGCACAGATAGTCAAACATCTCTTTTGAATCTTCGGCTGTGCCATAATCATAACTCCAGCCTGCGCCAGCTGTAAACTGGTTATAGCGCAGCATATCCAATACACCTACTGCAGGTAAAGCTACTTTGCATAAATCGGGACGTTGCGTCATAACGGCACCTATCAGCAAACCACCGTTGGAGCCGCCCGATATAGCCAGGTAATCTTTTGAAGTATATTTATGTTTTATTAAATATTCGGCGGCTGCAATAAAGTCGTCAAATACATTTTGTTTCTTCATTTTTATACCGGCCTTGTGCCATTTTTCGCCATACTCACCGCCACCACGCAGGTTGGGTACTGCGTAAATACCGCCGTGTTCCAGCAAAATAATATTGCTGGTGCTAAAGGCAGGTGTTAAGCTAATGCCAAAACCGCCATAGGCATAAAGCAAGGTGGGGTTATGCCCGTTTAATACGGTGCCTTTTTTGTACGTAATGATCATGGGTATTTTGGTGCCATCTTTTGAGGCATAAAACACCTGCTTGCTTTCGTACAGATCAGGATCAAACTGAACGCCCGATTTTTTATAAACCGTAGACGTTCCGCTGGCTATATCATACTTAAAAATAGTTGGCGGATAAACGTAATTGGTAAACGTATAATAGGTTTCCGTTTCCTCTTTTTTGGCGCCGAAGCCGCTTGCCGAGCCAACCGATGGCAGGTTAATAGTACGTTCCAGCTTGCCATCCATATTGTATTGTTGTACAAATGAGGTGGCATCTTTCAAATATTCAGCGAGAATTTTACCACCGCCGGTTGAGGCTGATAAAACGTTGGTTGTTGTTGGAATCAGATCTTTCCAGTGTATAGGTGCCGGGTCGGCCGCATCAACTGTTACAATTTTAAAATTGGGCGAATATAGATTGGTTAAGATATACAGCTTACTGCCTACATTATCCAATACGCTATGTTCATTGTCGAAATTATCAACCACTTTAATAATTGAGCTACCGGGCTGACTTAAATCCTGCAAATACAATTCATTGCCTGTAGTAGTGTTGGCAGCTGAAATGACCAGGAAGCGTTCATCCTCGGTTAAATAAGCGCCAATATAACGTCGTTGAGTTTCTTCGCCGCCAAATATTAATTTATCGGTATGCTGCGGTGTGCCTAACTGATGATAAAACAGTTTGTGAAACTGCGTCATGCCTGAAAGCTGTGAGCCTGTTTTGGGTTTATCGTAACTGCTATAATAAAAGCCCTCATTACCCTTCCAGGCTATGCCGCTAAATTTTATATCGGTTAGCGTATCGCCAACTATGCTCTTGTCAGCTGTTTTTATGACGATAACTTTGCGCCAATCGCTGCCACCTTCTGATAGCTGGTAAGCCGCCATGCTGCCATCCTTTGTAAAGTTGATACCCTGTAATGAAGTGGTACCGTCAGTTGAGAATTTATTAGGATCGAGGAATATTTCTGGCGTTCCATCACCTTCTTGTCTCCATAAAACCGCCTGACTTTGCAGACCGTCGTTTTTATAAAAATAGGTGTATTTGCCTTCTTTAAACGGTGCGCTATACTTTTCGTAATTCCATAATTGCTCCAAACGCTTGTGCAAAGCATCGCGGTAAGGAATTTGGGAAAGATAATCGTGGGTAACTTTATTTTCTTCCTTTACCCATTCTTTGGTGTCGTCGGCGCGATCATCTTCCAGCCAGCGGTAAGGGTCAGGCACTGTTGTGCCGAAATAAGTGTTAACGGTATCAACCTTTTTGGTTGAGGGATAAGCTAATTTGGGGGTGTTCATTTGTTGTGCATGTGCAAAGCCGCAAATAAATACAGCTGCTGATAAACAGGTAAAATATTTCATTTGGCAATTGTGGGGTTGATTTGCTAAGATAATCTTTTTAAGGTAAAGACCGAAGGGAAGTGCGGAAGTCGGAATGTCGATTGCAGAATTTTTACTTTCATCTTCATTCCGCATTTGACATTTCGCACTCCGCATTAAAATTATTCCGCATTTCAAGTTTAATCGTAGCTGTGCCGTTCCAGGTCGTAGTCCGATTGTGTGGTGATGATCTTTTTTTGTTTTTCAATTTCGCTGCCTACGTGGTGATCATAAACGCTGTCGGTTACAGTTATGTTCCGTTCCTTATCCCGTTCAGCGTAATGCACGTCGGCTTCTGATAATTTACCTACGGCAACATCATATGGACCTTTTGGCGACATCAGTTTTACAAATACTGGTAAACATTCAAACAAAATAAACAGGTAACTGATAAATGATTCAGCCAGATAGGTGTCCAGATCGCGGGTGCCGTTTTCATTGTATGACAATTGCCCCAATGCCCAGTTACGGTCAGAAAAACCGGCCACATTCGCCAGACTATCCAGTTGATGGTCGCTAAAAAGACGAATACTGTTTAAACCTTCATAATCTTTACGGGCAGCCAGGTATTGGTCCATTTTATCCTCATCATCAGTAACCGTTTTTAGGCGGTTTTCTTTTTCCTGTAATACATCCTGTTTCTGTTTGGCATAGGTGCCATATCCTACAATGCCCGATGTTTGGTTGGTTTTATCGCCAAAAACTTCCTGGTTTAGCTCATAACGCGAGCGGTTAATGTCTTTTTCGAGCGAGTCTTTTTCCTTTTTCAGATCAAGGTTTTTGCCAAGTTCCGTGGAGTATTTTTCACCGTACGTTTTTTGCAGCGTATCAATTTTACGGTGCTGTCCTTTTAAGTAGGATGTTTTTAATTTCTGGCGAATTTCTTTATCAAATATTTTTAGCTCCAGCGGTCGCGATATTACAATACCTATCATAATGGCCAATAATATACGTGGCGATGCCTGTAATATCTGCTGATTGGTGGTTCCCTGCTTATCAATACTCGATACGATGTAGCGGTCCATATTAAAAATGGCCGTTCCCCATATCAAACCAAAAAAAATGGCAAAAAATACTGCGAAATCATTACCGCTAAAAACAAAATACATGGCATAGCCGCCGGATAACGATGCAAACAGCGCGGTGAAAAATATGGTAGCTCCAATACCTACATATTTATTATGCTCTAAAGGATATTTTTTTAATGTGCCTACGTGTGCACCAGAACAGAACCAAAAAAAACGGGTGATTTTCTTCATCAATATCTATCTTCAATTTTGCGAACATAATATAAACGCACTTAGGCTTTGATTGTTACAAAAAAGAGACTTAAATATTTGTATGATAACTCTACCTTTGAAAAATATTATATTTGTACATGAAAGAAATTAGCGTACAGGAACTAAAAGAAAAATTAGACAAAGGCGAAGATTTTCAACTGATTGATGTTAGGGAAGATTTTGAATATGAAATGTCAAACCTGGGTGGAACGCTTATCCCACTGGGCGGTATTTTAATTGAGGTAGAAAAAGTTGATAAAACTAAACCGGTTGTAGTAATGTGCCGCAGCGGCAAACGCAGCGCCGCAGCTATAATGCAGTTGGAGCAGCAAGGCTTTACCAATTTAACTAACCTTAGAGGAGGTATTTTGGCCTGGGCTGCAGAAATTGATCCTACTCTTAACGTATACTAAGCCATGGCAGTAAAGCTTTTTTTAAATACCTTTTATACGGTAGGTATTATTCTGTGTATTATTGTTGCGTATCAATATGGTATAGTGCAGCACCATTACGGATATATTGTAAGTGCGGCATTAATTATAGCTATCTTTGTGTATCTTAAGGTAAGGATCCTTAAGGAAATCAGAAATACACAAAAGAAACCATAACCCCAGCCCAACATGTTTATTGCAATTTTAGGTGTTATTTTACTCGTTGCGAGTATAGTACTCCAACGCTCGCCCGAACCCGGCAACCGCTATAGCGGCTTGGCCCGTACCATCGGAATTTTAGTTGTTATTTTAGGCCTGGCACTTTCGTCTGTTAAAATCATTAACAGGGGAAATGTAGGCGTACAGGTACTTTTTGGTAAAGTACAGGATCAGGTGCTGGAAAGCGGCCTGCATTTTATTAATCCTTTGGTAGAGGTTGATACCCTGAGCGTACAAACTCAAAACTATACCATGAGCGCAAAAGAAAGCGAAGGCCAGGTAAAAGGTGATGATGCGATCCGAGTGCTATCGTCAGACGGATTAGAAGTAACCATTGACCTTTCTGTACTGTACAAAATAAACCCATCAAAGGCGCCTTTTATTTTGCAGAATATAGGTGATAATTATGAAGATAAAATTGTACGTCCTGTTACCCGCACTGCTATACGCGATAACGCCGTAAATTACCAGGCGGTTGATTTATATTCAACCAAGCGTGAAGAATTTCAATTCAAGATCAATAAAACCGTCAGCGAAAATTTTGCTAAAAATGGTTTAGAGGTACAACAGATATTGGTAAGAAATATATCATTGCCTGCAACAGTACGCGCCAGTATTGAGTCAAAAATTCAGGCTGAACAGGATGCGCAGAAAATGCAGTTTGTTTTGCAGAAAGAACGCCAGGAGGCTGATCGTAAACGTGTAGAAGCACAGGGTATTGCTGATTATCAAAAGATACTTTCAACCGGCTTAACGGATAAACAATTACAGTATCAAAGTATTCTGGCGCAAAAGGAAATAGCTTTATCGCCCAATACCAAAATTATAATTATGGGTAGCGGTAAAGGAAACCCCATAATGATAAGCGATAAATAAACGTATATCAATAAAAAGAGACAACTATTTAGTATTGATACTAAATGAAGGGAATTATAAAAACGATATCAAAAAAGCATCATGATTAAAGGTCATGATGCTTTTTTATTTAGGCGGTTGATTGGTTAAAATTAAGTAAAGGTTACTCCAAAGTAATCTGTCTCCTTATGCTTTCTTCTAATGAAATAAAGGTTTCGGTTCTTTGAATTCCTTTTACACCTTGTATCTGCTCGTTCAATACTTCGCGTAAATGGGTGGTATCGTGACACACAATTTTGGCAAAAATGCTGTAGCTGCCGGTTGTATAGTGCAGTTCAACAATTTCTTTAACCGTTTTCAATTGTTTTACGGCCTCATTATATTGTGAACCTTTCTCCAGGAATATGCCCAGGAAGGCCGTAATATCATAACCTAACTTTTGAGGATCAACTTCCAGGCTGGCACCTTTTATCACGCCCATCTCTTCCAACTTTTTCATCCTTACGTGTATTGTTCCGCCGGAAACGATCAACTCTTTTGCTATCTCGGTGTATGGAGTGGTAGCATTTTTCATTAATATCGATAAAATCTGTATATCCAGATTATCAATTTCTAAATTTTGAGCTTTTCTGTGGGACATAAATTCTAAAAATTTTATTTATATACAAGAATAATTAAAATCTGATAAAAATAAAAATATTCTATTGAAATATTTGCAACAAATTGATAGTCCTGTTAGATTTGTATCAAGCAATCGACAAAAGCTTACCGTTCTTTTAAAATAAAAAACAATGTTGGGTGGTGAAATTTTAGGCAGACACACCTCCTTGTCCCGGTGGCGGAGACCATGGAAAACCCGAAGCGGGCTAACCACTCTGTGAAGGTTCGAATCCTTCCCCAACAGCTTAGTTTTTAGTAAGTAGTCTTAAGTCCAAAATCATTCAACTGATTTTACCAGCGACTTAAGATTACAGACTCAAACTATACAGAATGTAGGATGGTGAAATTTTTGGCAGACACACCTCCTTGTCGCGGTGGCGAAGATTCTGGGAAACTCTTAGCAATAAGAATAACCACTTCGTGAAGGTTCGACTCCTTCTCCTACAGCTCTTCTCATAATTTAGGTTTATAATTGGTTAGCAAAGGCCCCTGCCCATCAGGGGCTTTGCTTATATATAGACTTTTTTATTTGTTGGTTTGACGGATAAAAAACGACTCTTTTTGACTCAGTAAATAGAATAAGACAAATCTTACAAGCTATTCAGCAACCCTCAGCGCGTCATTGCGAGGTACTGCCTTTCCCGAACTTGTTTCGGGAAAGCAACCTCTACGCAGGACGATCAACAAAACGTAATACTTTTGATGAATTTCATTAATTACTTTCTGCTCCATGATCTGCAAAGCTTATAGATTGCTTCATTCTTCGCAATGACGCGGGCTATTCATTGAATAAAAAATGCAAAGCATTAAAAATCAAACCGTTTTGGTTTAAAATATTTTAATCGGCTAACAAAAAACAGAATATTTGGGTATCAGTTATTATTTAATTTGAAGTTTTAATTTTTAAACCAGGTATCATGAAAAAAATAGAATTATTATCTACTAATACTGCTCATAACAGCCAGATAGGGCATTATAGCATCAAGCTAAATCATTATAAAGGCAAATTAGCCTCATCTACACTTTTGCCGCTAATTATATTGATAGGTAGTTTAGCCCTGCTTTTGCGGCCAACACATTGCAACGCACAACAAACGGCTACTACTTTGGTCTCCAGGGATGGATCGCATGATTTTGACTTTAACATAGGTACCTGGAAAACAAATATAAAACGATTAAAAAATCCACTTAGCGGCACTACCGAGTGGATTAATATGGAAGGAACCGTTACTGTAAGAAAAGTTTGGGGCGGCAAAGCATCGCTGGAGGAAATAGAAGTAAACAGCCCGGGCGGGCATTGGGAGGGGGCCACTTTATTTTTATATAACCCAACCAGCCACCAATGGAGCCAGAATTTTGTGAGCGCAGGCGATAACATACTGGAAAGCCCAACAATAGGCAGCTTTAAAAATAGCGTAGGCGAGCTTTATGCCCAGGAAACTTACAAAGGACGCCGTGTATTGGTTAAGGGAACCTGGTCGCACATTGTGGCCAATAGTCACCAGTATGAAGAAGCATATTCCGCCGATGGTGGCAAAACCTGGGAAACCTATTTCAGCGCATCACTTACCCGCATAAAATAGACTAGTATTTTTTAAAACTGAACAGCGCCTTAAATTGAAAAATTTAGGGCTTTTTTGTTTTTGAATGGACTGATTTATAGTCCTTATTTTTTCATTTCTTCCTTAACGGCTCTTAAAAACTCGTTGGCATGTTGCGAGCCAATGATGTATACCAGTCCGTCGCGGTCGGTTAAATAAATGGCATCATTACCTGCGGTGTAGAATTTAATATTGCCTTTGGTGTGCAGATTATAAACCGGGTTGTTAAAAAGGTATTTGCTGTATTCGGCTTTCTCAACCTTTGTAATGCCATTCAGGTCAATTTTTACCAGGCGGGTGGTCCACAAACCATTCAGCATAATGCTTTTATTTTGTACCCGGGTGCGAAAATGCAGTAGAAAGCCCATTATAATTGATATAATGATAATGGCGAAGCCAACAACAACCAGTAAATCGCCATTACGTTCGCGTTCGTCTGTAAAAAAATAAGCGGCAAAGCAAAACATAGCCAGCACCAGCCTTATGGTAATAGGTATAAACTCCCTGCCCAGGTATTGTTTTTCGCTAAAAGCCGGTTTTTCGCTCATTTGATTAATTTGAGTATTTGAAACGTGTAGAAAATTTTCAAACTTTATTCAGCTCGAATATAGTTACTTTTTTAGTGTTCTGTGTTACTTTATACCTGTCATCGGGCCGGTATCCGCCAATCCAAATCACATCGCCATTTCCGTTAACTAATAACGGGATATTATTTTTTTCGTGCAAGGGAACTTTCTGATCTATAAAAAAATCACTTAGTTTTTTCCTTGTCTTCATCCCGATAGGGAAAAAAAAGTCGCCTTGCTGCCAAAGCCGCAAAGTTAAAGGATATATCAACTTTTCGGTATCAACAGAGGTTGCCAACGGGTTGTTTTTTACAATCAGCGGACTATCATCATGTAATAAAGTAAGCTTATAATTACTGAAATGCACTTCATGCGTTTTTTCCTCGATCAAAATCGGAGCAACTTGCTGCGCGCTCTTTTTGCTGATGATCAACCTATCGCGATCAAGCAATAAGTTAAACCCTATTGATTCAAATACCCTGCCTGAGTGTTTGTAAAGCGAGGCAATGAGATCATCAACAGCGGTTTCGTTAAAACCATATTCCTGCAGCAGGTTAAACAACAACAACCGTTTTGGCTCCAGCTCTTTTACCTTTGCCAACGGGATATGAATTTCGCCATCAATCTCCGCAAAAAGACTGCTTTTTAACTCAGCAACCCTTTGCTGTAACAACAATTCCAACTCCCTAAAATGCAACAGGTTATTGTTAAACGTATTTTCCAGATTAGGGTTTAGTTCTTTTAGTTTGGGTGCAACTTCCAGCCTTATTTTGTTGCGCGCATACTTGGCCGAGGCGTTGGAACTATCTTCCACATATGCCAGGCGGTTATCGGTAATAATTTGCTGTATTTCCTCCCGTGTTAAAAATAGCAGCGGCCGCACCAGCGCCCCGTTTTTGGGTAATATGCCATGCATGCCGGCAATGCCCGTGCCACGGGTAAGATTTAACAATATTGTTTCAATTGCATCGTTTTGGTGGTGAGCCAGCGCAATAACCGAATAACCGTGTTGTTGCCTTAGTTGCTCAAACCATTGATAACGAAGCTGACGCGCAGCCATTTGAGTAGAAACCTTATTATCTGAAACGTATTTTACCGTATCAAAATTAATAGTGTGAAAAGGTACACGCAGTTGCAGTGCCAGGTCATTGCAAAAGGCCTGATCGCTAACGGCTTCATCGCCGCGCAGCTGAAAATTACAATGAGCAATGCTAAAATTAAAACCGGCAGCCTTTAATAAATGGGCCATAACCACCGAATCCATACCCCCGCTAACTGCTGCCAATATTTTATTATTGGGCGTAAAGAGGTTATTTTGCGCTATAAATTCATTGAAACGGCTAACTGGCAGCATCCATCAAAAATATTAATTTAAAACCCCAACAAAAAACTAATTTTGCGCCCGTGAGGAAATATGTTCTAAGTATATGTTTATTGCTGATTGCGGCAGCTGCCGTGTGTCAAAAAAAATCAGTGGTAAACCTTGTCCATTCAACCAGCAGTACGGGCATAAAACTAAACGGCAAGGACGTAATTAAAGTTTATCAGGGTACTTTTAAGCAGGATTTCTCTACACTGACTTCGGACAGTGCTTATTTTTATCCGCAGGATAACGCTTTTGATGCTTTTGGTCACGTAATTATTAACCAGGGCGATACGCTAAACATCTATTCAGACAAACTAAACTATAACGGTAATACCAAAACCGCCATATTGACCGATAATGTGCGCATGGTTGATAAGGATGCCACGCTAACCACCAATCACCTTACTTACAATACTGCAACCCGTATTGGTATTTATACCGATGGCGGCAAGCTGGTGAACAAGGATAATACGCTGCTCAGCAAAAACGGTTATTATTTTGCCTTCACCCGCGACTCTTATTTTCGTTATGACGTTTCGCTTACCACACCAGATGCTTTGGTGATAACCGATACCATGCGCTATAATACGGGGAGTAAGATATCTTACTTTTACGGGCCAACCCATATTTATAGTCTACCAAAAAAAGGAGAAAAGAAAAAGGATCAGGATACGCTTTATACCGAGAATGGCTATTATGATACCAAAATAGAGCAGGCTGCTTTCGGAAAAAATAACCTGTATCAATCGGGCACCAAATCTTTAAAAGGCGATAGTTTGTTTTATGATAAGTTAAAGGGATATGGCAGAGCAGTGATGCACGTTACTTTTACAGACAAGGAGCAAAAGACGACCATAAAAGGCAACCTGGGGACTTATTTTAAAGACAAAGAACTTACCGTGATGACGCAGGACCCCTACGTTGTAATGGTTACCGAAAAGAAAGACAGCACCGAAACAGATTCGACCGCCAAGACGGATTCTGCCGCCAGGGCCAAAGCTTTTATGAAAAATGAGCCGGGCAAAAGCAGCAAAACAATAAGCATGGATCAGTTGATAAAGCAAACGGTTCCAATTAATTCAATTCCGGTAAAAAATTGGGGTATAAAACCGGATTCGGCAACTTTAAAGAAATTGCATGTATCGGGTAAGGACACTTTGCAAGCTAATTCGATACTAAAAAAACTGCATGTACCAAGTAAAGATACTTTGCAAAAAGCGGACTCAACACTGCGAAAACTGGCGGCGGCCAATCATATAACCGAGGCACAGGTTGACTCGGTACTTAAAAAGGCATCAACCAATAAAGCGTTTCGTACTAAAGCTGATTCTTTGCTGCAAAAAGCAGGTATACCCAAACAAAATCAGCAACAGATTTACGATCTGGCGAAAGCCAAAGCCGGGAAGGCTATAAAGGATAGCCCGCTTACACCTAAAGATACCGCGAAGAAAACAAAGCTTGATTCTATTTTCATGTCTGCCGACACGATTGAAACGCAGATAATGACCTATAAGGATTTAAAAATATACCAGGAAAAGCAGCGACTGGCCCATATACGCGATACCAGTGCCAAAGCGAAAAAGCCAAAGGTGCAGGAAAAGGATTCAAAATATTTAACGGTAACGCATACCGTCCTGCCGCGCGACACCAGCTTTTTTCATAGCGAGTATTTTGGAAAGCCGAAACCCAAACCGGTAAAAAAGAAGCCGGTAAAAGCACCTACCAAAAAGCAGCTAATGGCAGATAGTTTGCAGAAAAAACAAACGGCCGACTCCATTGATATGGCCCGAAAGCTGGAACCGAGCGATACAGCGCGGATAAGGATAATTATTGGACATCATCATTTTAAAATGTTTAAGTCTGACTTGCAGGCCAAAGCCGACTCTATGTTTTATAGTGCGGCAGACTCTACCATGCGCTGTTACGTTAACCCGATGATGTGGACGGAGGGCTCGCAGTTGTCAGGCGATACCATCCACCTGCAGATGAAGCATAAAAAGATGGATAACATGACGATGTGGCCCAATGCCTTTATTGTGAATACGGAGAAGAAAGATTCGGTCCACTTTAACCAGGTGGGCGGTAAACGCATGCGCGGGTTTTTTAAGGACGACAAGCTATCGCGCATGTATATTGAAGGTAATGCCGAGAGTATTTATTTTTCGAGGGATAGCGTTAAAAACACCATTTCGGGTATGCAGCGTTCGCTTAGCAGCCGCATAAGGGTTGATTTTAAGGATAACAAGGTAACCACCCTGATATTTTATACCAAGCCCGAAAATAAGTATGGTCCGCTTAATAAGTTTAAGGAAGATGACCGCGTTTTAAAGGGCTTTATTTGGAAACCTAAAGACAGGCCGGTATCCAAAGAGTCTATTATACCATCATACAGCAAAAAAGCCGCTGCGGCAGCCAAAACGAGCGATAAAGGTAAGACGGCTCAAACGCCGGGTAAAAAGGTAGCTGGAGGTAAAGCTGGAGCCAAAGGAAATGCCCCTAATAAAGTACCTGGTAAGGCAGATGGCGTGAAAGCTGGTAAAGATAGCACCGTGACGGTACCCACCACACTACCTGTATTAAAAACGGGCAAAGACAGCACTTTAAAAGTAGATACTACTAAGAAAGCGCCTGCTGCTGTACAAAAGGATAGTACTAAAAAGCCGGCGGGTAATTAATTATATTATAGGTTCATACAGTAATCGTCCCGCTCACGGCCGCGGGGGGCCTAGTCCTTTTTGTCTTGATACAAAAAGGACCAAAGACCGAAGCGTAGCGAGATAATGAACACCAATAAAAAACAAATAATAGGTGAATAACATCAAGTCAGAAAAAAGCTTCCGCGCTGCAGGCCATGCTCCCGGCCCGCTCTTTCTGACAGGCCGACGCTCTCGTGGGAGCGTGCCAATAAAAAAGGGTGTATCGTTTTAATGATACACCCTTTTTGTTGCTGCTCTCTGCAAACTAGAAACTGCAAACTGGCAACCAACAACTGCCTACTGAAGAATTCTTACTTTTAAAAAGCTCGGATTATCACCAGAGGTGTACACCTTGTTGGTGGCTTTTTGGAAGTCGGTGTCTTTTGCTTTCATGATATCTTCAAATACCTGCGGGTTGCGGTCGACCAGTGGGAACCAGGTGCTTTGCACCTGTACCATAATGCGGTGGCCCTTTTTAAAGGTGTGCAGAATATCCTGTAGCTCAAAATTTACCGGGCTTACCTGGCCGGGAACAAAAGGCTCTGGTTTTTCAAAGCTGTTACGGAATTTTCCGCGCATGGCCTCGCTGCGTACCATTTGCTCGTAGTGCGACATGTGGGTGGTAGTGCTAAATTGATTGTCTTTGGCGCTATCAGGGTAAACGTCAATTACTTTTACTATCCAATCAGCATCGGTACCAGTGGTTGATACTTTAAGGTTGGCCCAAATATTACCTGCAAGGGTAACATCATGATCCAAAACTTCGGTTTGATAAGTTAATACATCCAGGCGGCTTTCGGCAAAACGCTGGTCGCCGGTCATGTATTCACGTTTCATATCATTGTCAATTCCGTTTATAAACGGTACGGGTTTGTTGGGGTCTGATATAAATTCGTCAGCCGTACCGTTGGCAGTTGGTGCATCAAATGATAGCTTGCCACCTGGTAAAAAATAAAGATTTTTATCTTCAGCTTCTTTTGGCGGCCAGGTGTTAAATGTTTTCCATTGGTTAACACCTGTTTGAAAGGTAGATACTTTCGGGATATTGGTATCGGTTCCTTTCAGGTAATGGCTAAAAAAGGCGAACTCGATTTTTTCGCGATAGTATGGCCCCGTTTGGCTGCCAAAATCAACATCGCCCAGGTGATCGCCCGGCCCGCGTGACCATCCGCCATGTACCCATGGTCCCATGGTAAAATATATTGGGGTTGATGGATTATTTTTTACCAGTGTTTTATAGGTATTTACGGCGCCGTACAGGTCTTCGGCATCATACCAGCCACCTGTTACCAGTACAGCGGTTTTAATGTCGTGCAGGTGGGTTAAAACGTTACGGTCTTTCCAGTGCTGGTCGTAGTTGGGGTGATCCAACATTTCGTTCCAAAGACGTATAGTATCTTTATAATATTTGTCGTTAGTGTTTTTTACTGAACCCATCTTCATAAAAAACTCATAACCGTCTTCGGTGCCATAAACCAGATTGCCACCAAATCGTTGTGTTGGTTTGTCGTCCTGGCGATTGGTGAAATATGGATAAAAGCCGAAATTGGCTACCAGCATAAATGCACCATTATGGAAGGCATCATCGCGATACAGATCAGCAATAGGTGCCTGCGGCGACGCGGCAACCAATGCCGGGTGCCTGCTTAGTAGTGAGGTAGTAGTGTAAAAACCGGGATAAGAAATACCCCATACACCTACTTTGCCATTGTTATTAGGAATGTGTTTCAATAACCAGTCGATGGTATCATAAGTATCGGTGCCTTCATCCACATCGTTTTTTGTTTTGTGAATTTCTTTCTCAGGAGTCATTTCTTCATAAATGCCCTCACTCATCCAGCGGCCGCGCACATCCTGGTAAACAAAGATGTATCCATCATGCAAAAACAGTGATGACGGGCCTAATGATGACTTATATTTATCCTCGCCATATGGCGCCACACTATAGCAGGTGCGATCCATCATGAACGGATATTTTTTTGATTGATCCTTAGGTACGTAAACAGAGGTAAACAGTTTTTTACCGTCGCGCATTGGGATCTGGTATTCGTATTTAGTGTAGTTTTCCTTCACATAGGCAGCATCCGCGGTGTTCATTGCCGGGCGTTGTGCCCATGCAGCCGAACATAAAAGCAAAAGGCTGAAAGCAGCAGAGATGAGTCTTTTCATTTATAAAAATAATAATTTTCTGAAACTAAGTATAAAACAAAAAAGACCCCGGCGAAACGGGGTCTCTAACAAAAATGTTACTTAAATATTATTCGTTTATAGCTTTTACGCCAGGCAACTCTTTACCTTCCATATATTCTAACAAAGCGCCACCACCGGTTGATACGTAGCTAACTTGCTCGGTGAAGTTAAACTTGGCCACAGCTGCTGCTGAATCGCCGCCACCTATCAGAGAGAAAGCGCCGTTTTCAGTCGCTTTAACTACTGATTCTGCAATAGCTTTGGTGCCTGCTTCAAATTTCTCCATTTCAAAAACACCCATCGGGCCGTTCCATAAAATAGTTTTTGAACCTTCGACAACCTTTTTAAATTCAACTATTGAATCAGGACCGATATCCAGACCCATCCAGCCATCTTTTATATTTTTATTTGGGGCGATGTCTGTATTGGCATCATTAGAAAAATTGTCGGCAATAACAGAATCTGTCGGCAATAATAAATTAACGCCTTTTGATTTAGCTTTTTCTATCAAACTTAAAGCAAGCTCCAGTTTATCTTCTTCAACTAATGATTTGCCAATACTGCCACCTTGTGCTTTAGCAAAAGTATAAGCCATACCTCCACCAATAATCAGGCTATCAACCTTATCCAGCAGGCGCTCAATCAGTTCAATTTTGTCGGATACTTTTGCACCGCCCATAATTGCTGTAAATGGTTTTGCAGCGCCGTTTAATATTTTTTCAGCATTATCCAGCTCAGCAGCCATCAGGTAACCGAAGTATTTGGCATTTGGAAAAAACTGCGCTATAACAGATGTTGAAGCGTGGGCACGGTGTGCGGTTCCGAAGGCATCATTCACATAAATATCGCCTAGTTTAGATAGTTTTTCGGCAAAGTCTTTATCGCCTTTTTCTTCTTCTTTATAAAAACGTAAGTTCTCTAATAGTAACACCTCGCCTTTTCCTAAAGCTTTTGCTTTTGCAACGGCTTCGGCACCAATGCAGTCATCAGCAAATTGTACTTGCTGGCCCAACAGATCAGCCAGGTGCGGAACCAGGTGTTTTAGTGAATATTTTTCAGTAGGGCCATCTTTTGGTCTACCAAGGTGCGACATCAGGATCACTGCGCCACCATCTTTTAATATTTTATTAATAGTTGGCAAAGCAGCCGTCATGCGGTTATCGTCTGTAATATTATAATCTTTATCCAAAGGAACATTAAAGTCAACACGGATAAGTGCCTTTTTGCCGGCAAAACTAATTTGATCTATTGTTTTCATAATGATTGACAAGCAATTTTGAAGCGCCAAATTGAGTAAATATTTCTAAATTTTGCACATTTAAGTTAAAAAGGTGTTTCAGGTAATAAAAAAATCACTGAATCTTAACATACATTACAAAATGTGGGCCAATTCCGGGCACGTCAAATTCGGTAGAAACAACTTCAAACCCTACATTTAAATAAAAAGGTACTGCCTTTTTGCGGGCATTGCACCAAACGTAATTTGCTTTTTGGCCTCGCAGGTAAACGATGGCAAAATTAACCAACTGGTTACCTAAGCCTTTTCCACGATGCTCTTCAACTGTTGCCATACCGCGCAGCTGGTAACCGGTACCAGTAAACTCGCCATAACTTTGCGGATGAAACGAAGCAATGCAGGCCAACTGGTCATTTACATAATAGCCCAAATGGAAAATGCCGGGCTGGGTGTCTGATGGGAACCGGCATTCATCTAAAGTCAGTCGTCCTTCGCGCAATACTTCGTTGCGTACGGGCAATACATCATCGCCGGTAATAAATTTGATCATCTATTTAAATTATAAGGGGTATTTATCGGGGTAGCTCGCTTATTTCTACAACCAGATCGGCCAGCCGGCTGGAATATCCCATCTCATTATCATACCAGCCTACCACCTTTACCAAACCGCCAACTATGGAGGTTAGCTTGGCATCAAAAATACAGCTATGCGTATTATCTAAAATATCTGTAGAAACAATAGGGTCTTCGGTGTATTCCAACACATTTTTCATTGGGCCGTTGGCAGCGTCTTTAAATGCCTGGTTAATTTCGGCAACGGTAGGCTGCTTTTTCAGACTGCAGGTAAAATCAGTTAATGATCCATTTAAAACGGGTACGCGGATACCAGCTCCACCTAAACGGCCTTCCAGATGAGGGAAAATAGCGGTTATAGCTTTTGCTGCTCCGGTTGTTGTTGGGATGATTGAGGCCGATGCAGCCCGGGCGCGACGCAAATCTTTATGGGGGGCGTCGTGCAGGTTCTGATCGCCGGTCATGGAGTGTACGGTGGTGATATAACCATCAATAATGCCCCAGTTATCGTCCAGTATTTTTACCATGGCAGCCACATTGTTGGTGGTGCACGATGCATTTGATAGTATAGGAGCATGAAGATCAACCAAACCATCGTTCACCCCCAATACAACAGTCGGGATATTTTTATCAGTACCAGGTGCCGAAATAATTACTTGTTTGGCGCCGGCATCCAAATGCAGGCTTGCGCCTTGTCTTGACGTGAATTTACCTGTCGATTCTATTACAAGGTCAATATTCAGTTCTTTCCAGGGCAGTTTGGCCGGATCGGGTTCTGCCAATACTTTTATAGTTTTTTGATTGATAATAAGATGCTCCTTATCGAAGCTTACCGTTCCTTTAAAGCCGCGGTGAACGGAATCATATTTAAACAGGTGTGCCAGTGTTTCTGTATCGGTAAGATCATTAATGGCAACTACCGTAATTTCCTTTTTTTCTAAAATATTTCTTAAAAAAATACGCCCTATGCGGCCAAACCCATTTACAGCAATCCTCATTTCGAAAATATAAGCTGCAAAATTACTAAAATAAAGACGGGGGCTGAATTATAAAGAAACGCGGGCGTCAAAAATTACTCAACACTGAATGTTGTTTAATACAGTATAATTAAACAAATAGATTGCGCAGCGCAACGCTTGAGCGTTCTTTTGAACGAAGGAAAAAAGTAATCATCCAGTTAAACACCAACGAAACCGCAATAATTAATAAGATAAGCAATGAGTTGCCGTAGCTTTTAAACAATAAAACCATAACAATTGATGCAATATTAATGCTGGTTAAAATGCAGGTGGTTTGTAGATGATTAAAACCCAATTTTAACATGCGGTGGTGTATGTGGTTACGATCGGCAGCAAAAGGTGAAACTCCGTTTGATATGCGGATAATAAATACTCTTATGGTATCAAAAACAGGACCTATCAGAATAGCAAAGGCCAATGCCGGTACTGCAAAAAGATCAACAGTTGATTTACCATCAACACCTTTACTTAAAGCAATAAATTTAAGTGCCATAACGGCCGATATTAACCCAATTAGTAAGGAGCCGGTATCGCCCATAAAAATTTTGGCCGGGGTGATATTAAATCTCAAGAAACCTATAATAGCGCCAACCATAGCCAGAGAAACGGCAGCCAGCTCATATTGATGCAGGTAAATAAACAGCGCCGCGAAAGTACCATTGGCAATAATGCCGGTCGTGGCGGCTAGCCCGTCAATACCATCAATTAAATTAAAGGCATTGATTAATAACAATATCAATAAGATTGATACGCCTACGCTAAGCAGATAAGGCAATTCAAAAATACCGAAGACACCATACATGCTTTCGAGGCGGATATTGCCTAAAACAACCAGTATGGCACAAACAATAAATTGAATTAAAAATTTTGTATTTGAGTTTACACCCGAAAGATCGTCCTTTAAACCCATTGCAAAAAGAATAATGCAGGCAGTTAATAAGTAATTTATAGGTAATGACTGATCAGTCATGCAGAATAAAAGCGAGGTAATGGTAAAGCTTACAAATATGGCTACGCCGCCTAAACGCGGTATACCATGATCATGTGATTTTCTGAAATGGCCCAAATCATCATAAAGGTGTCTGAAACGGGCAACATGAAGGATTGACGGAATAGCGAACAAAGTAATAAATGCCGAAAATATTACTATAAAAATGTAATAAAGCACAGGATAGCTATGTAAAAAATCCATCATTTTATAGTTTTTGAGGTAGATTAACTATTCCATTTATCAATCATCGCAATTAACTAACAATTGTCAATTTATTGGAATGCTTGTTATTAACATATTAACATCAATTTTCGTGCTAAAAATACTGGCTGATTTTGCTTACCGGCTTTAATATTATAGTTAATACCGGGAGTAAAATGCCATTATATCGCATGGCTTTGAAGTCAAATAACAATCCTTTTACGCGGTTGCTTAAGCTTTTGTTGCTTGCTCCGCCGGTTTTCATTTTTATCAGTACTTTTTTTATATAAAAAGGATTAATTTTTGAACGATGGATAAACCTTAACATCAATTCGTAATCCGCAGCAGTGCCATATTCAAGGCTATAATAGCCATATTTTTCGAATAAATTTCTCTTACAATAAAAGGTAGGATGCGGGGGCATCCATCCCCAATTAAATTTACCCGTTTTATATTCACCCGAACGCCACTTACGGATAATTTTATCGTCCGTATCTACATAATCCAGATCGGCGTAAACAATTTCGGTGTTTTTTTGTTCAAAGGCCCCGGCTATTAAACCCAATGCGTTTGAATCCGCAAAAAAATCATCGGCATTTAAAATTCCCACTACATCACCTTTTGCCAGCCTGATGCCTTTATTTATAGCATCATATATTCCTTTATCGGGCTCCGAAACCAGCACGTTAATGTTTGCTCCGTATTTTTTTATAATATTAATGGTATTGTCTGTCGAAGCTCCGTCAATAATAATATATTCGTAACTTTTAAATGTTTGGCTTATTACTGATTCTATACACCGGGAAATAGAAGCTTCAGCGTTAAAACAGACGGTAATCAAAGAAATTTTAGGGTCTTGCACTTACAAAAAAATACGATGTTTATATGATACAAAAATATGTAAATTTGACATCGTTCCCTATGTTAATTAAATATAAAAAAGATCCAATCCATATATGCGGTTATTGAATTTTACTTATTTAACTGTTGCGATATTATTATTTTGTACTTCATGTTCAGATAAGCAATATCAAACCCTTTTTTTGGAACAGAAATCACTTTCGGATACTGCGGCGAGGCAAGCAGACTATAAAAAAATCGAATATCGCATCAAATCGCAGGATATTTTGCAGGTAAGAAATTTGCAGGATATTAAATATATAGCCAACGAGGCGGTTGCAGTATCAAATGGAATAAGTAATTCACCCTCTCAGGGTCAGGAGTTTCAGGTGCAGGATGACGGAACCGTGGCTCTGCCGGAGTTGGGGCATATACAGGTAGTTGGGCTTACCAGGGGCGAAGCACAGAAACTAATTGAAGACCAATATCGTAAAACACTGCTGAAAGATCCAATAATTGATTTGAAGATAATTAACTTAAAGGTAACCGTGCTGGGGGAAATTAAAAGTCAGGGCAACTATGTTTTAACGAAGGACCGCACAACTTTGATTGAAGTTATTGGCCAGGCAGGAGGTTTGACTGACAAGGGCAATGAGAAGGATATTAAAATTATCCGAGGAACAGAGCAAAATCCTAAAGTAATAGATGTTGATTTATCCAGCCTGGGTGCAGTAAACGACCCCAAAACTATTTTGCAAAGCGGCGATATTATTTACGTTTCCCAAAACAAGCGCGGTGCCCGGGCTGACAATCTTCAAAATTTCAGTACCGTTTTTCAACCAGTATTGTTGTTATTTAACACGGCATTGATAATATTTACGCTGATCCATAAGTAGTAATGGAAGAAACCGAGAAGATAAAGCATAAACTGCCCAACCAGGAAATTGACTATTTTAAGTTAGCTCAAATACTGTTAAGCAGGTGGTATTGGATAGCCGGATCGTTACTTATATGTATGGTTTTTTCGAATTTGTATTTGTGGTATACGCCTAAGATATATGCCACTTATTCGACCATGAAATTTGAAGAAAAGAAGTCGGAACTACCCGATCTGGCCGGATTTTCGCCGGTAAGTGATAGGGCATCTATGTCAAAAATTCAAAGCGAAACCATAGTGCTGCAAAGTACGCCGTTGCTGTTAAACGCAATAAAGCAACTGGATTATCGCATCAGTTTCTTCGTTGTGGGCCGGGTTTTGAGCCGCACAAGTGAATTATATCCTGCAAAACCACTTAATGTTCAGCTGGTAAAATTTGACAGCCTGAATTTTTTTCATGATCTGGTTACTTTTAATCCGGTTAATAAAAAAAGTTTTAACATAATATATAAAAATGGCGGGAAAGACATCGATCAAACCTGCTACTATAATGTACCTTTTACCATAGGGCCAACATCATTTAGCATAAGCTACCCGGGTGAATTGCCCAAAACAACTTCCATTTTGTTTAAGCTGAATGCCCCCGAGGATTTTGTTGGGCGCGTAAGAGGAGGGTTTCATACCAGTGAGGCAGCCAAAAACTCCAATATCATTTCATTACAGGAAACCGATTTAAACCCTCAGTTTGCCGCCGATATTTTGAATGCTATAATGAAGGAGTATTTGAATTACGACCGCAACCAACGTACGCAGTCGGCCACGCAAATGATTCAGTTTATTGATAGTCAGCTGGATTTTTTATCAAAAGAGGTTAAGGGGTCTGAAAATTCTATTACTCAGTACAAGCAAAGTAAAAAAATATTAGATGTAGGTACTGCTTCTGAAGCAACAGCGAGCGAGGCAAAAGAATTGGGTAGCCAAATGGCATTACTGAAAATTCAGGCAATAGCCCTTGACCAGGTAAAGCAGGAAATAATAAAAGGGAAGGATAATTTAAACCTGAACTTCAATTTAAATGGTCTTAGTGACTCAGAATTGGCTACTTCTATAACAACGCTTAATGGCCTTATTGGCGAAAAAAGCACATTATTAAAAACATATAACCTTAATTCAGCACCGGTACAGGATATTGATCAGCAGATTTTGCAGATAAAAAATAATGCGTTGAATATTATCAATGCAGAAAATAAATCAATTGATAGTAAGATACAATATTTGAATACGCAACTGGTGCCTGTAAACCAACAAATGTCGCAGTTGCCGGTAGCAGAACGCGATTTGCTTAGCCTGAAACGCGATTATGAAATTAACGATAAGGTATACTCCTTTCTTTCCGAAAAAAAGCTGGATGCGCAAATAACCAGCGCGGGTATAATGCCTGGTGCCACTATTATTGATTTGGCTCAGCCCAATTTTGGTCCTGTATCGCCCGATGTAAGTGGCATGCACCGCACGGCTATAATTTTTGGTTTGATAATTGGATTGGGTTCAATCATCTTAATCAGGATTTTAAATCCTTTTATTTATGATAAAGAAACTGTTGAAAGTTTAACGTCTATACCCATTTTAGGCGTTATCAGGAAGTTTCCGGAAGAGATAGATGAATATAGTACGCAAATATTGGCTATCAGTAAACCCAAATCAATTTTTGCCGAATCGGTGCGATCAGTGCGTACCAACCTTAGTTTTATAGCTTCCGAAAAAAAGGTGAAGGTAATTTGCATCACATCGGAAGTAGCAGGCGAAGGAAAATCATTTGTAGCGGTGAACCTGGCCAGCACGCTATCACTTATCGACAAAAAAGTGGTTTTAATAGCTGCGGATTTACGTCGATCTAAAATACATAAAACGTTCCATGTGCCTAATGATGTGGGCTTAAGTAATTACCTGGCCAATCAATGCGAGGTGGGTGATATTATCAACCACTCATCGCAAAAAAACCTTGATTTTATAATTTCAGGTCCGGTTCCGCCAAATCCATCAGAATTGCTGCACTCGGCACGAATGGGGCAGCTTATAGATGAGTTAAAACAAACGTACGACTTTATAATGGTTGATACGGCCCCTATTGGATTGGTTTCTGATGCGGTTCCTTTAATCAGAACAAGCGACGTAAACCTTTTTGTAATACGATCGGGCAAATCGAAATTTTATGCGGCAACCGTACCGCAACGTGTAGCACAGGAATATAATTTGGATAATACAGCTATAGTTCTTAACGCTTTTGAACAGGATCTTTTGCATTCGAGGTATTACACTACTAAATTTAGTGGAGATAGCTATGGAGCAAAACATTACTATTATTCTGATTATACAGGTTACGAGAGTTCGGGATATTATGTAGATACAGAAGAAAAGAAATGGTGGAATATCCGCAGGTGGTTTACAAAATAATGATGCGGTTTAATAGATGGATGGGTTAAAAGTAAATAAGGATACCAGCAGATGGTACCCGGTTCATACGCATGCAAAGGCCGAAAAAAAAGCTTGCATAGCCTTAACAAATAAAGGGATAGAAGCTTATTTGCCGTTACAGCGGCAGCTCAAACAGTGGAGCGATAGAAAAAAATGGATCGATGAGCCCTTTATTAAATCATACCTGTTTGTTAGAGTAAAAGAAAATGAGTTAACCGAGGTGCTGATGACCAAAGGGATAGCTCGTTTTATATATTTTTCGGGAAAAGCCGCGTCCATTCCGGATAATCAGCTGGCCGATCTTAAATTATTGATGACCAGTACTTTTGAGCTGGAAATTACAGAAGAGAATTTGCAACCAGGCGAAAAAGTAATAATGAAAGCCGGCCCCCTTAAAGGACTAATGGGCGAAATAGTTTCTTATCGTTCGCAAAAACAACTTGCTTTACGATTAGAGAATTTGGGCTATTCAATAATTATTCATGTGGCTGCATCTCTGCTTACAAGATATTAGGAATTGAATGTATAAGGCATTTTATTGGCAATAACGCTTTTAAAAGGCAAATAGAATTTTTAATAAATAGCTGATTAATAATAAGTTGCATTAAATTAAATGTGACTTACGGGGCGAAGCTGTGAAATTTACCCAAGTATGTGCAGAATAGCAGGAATTATATCAAACCGGTTTTCGCCGGACGAAATAAATAAGCGGGTAAGCTTAATGTGCAATGCATTAAAGCATGGCGGCCCTGATGATGAGGGTATTTTTCGTGATGATGATGCAAAGCTTGCTTTTGGGCATCGGCGCTTAGCTATTATTGATTTAAGCAAAAATGGGCATCAGCCAATGGCCGATGCGAAGCAAAGGGTGTGGATCACATTTAATGGTGAGATTTATAATTACCTGGTTTTAAAACAGGAGCTTTTAAAATTGGGAGCAAAATTCAACTCCAATACCGATACAGAGGTTATTATTAATGCATATTTGCATTGGGGTACTGCCGCTTTTGAAAAATTGCAGGGGATGTTTGCATTTGCTTTATTTGACAAAGAGAAAGCAACTACTTACCTGGTACGTGACAGTGCAGGTATAAAACCATTATATTATTACGCTGCCGATGGCGAACTTAGTTTTGCATCGGAGGTTAGGGCCTTTAAAGCCGCAGATGTTGCGAACACGCAAGACCCGGCCTGGGCAATCAGATTTCTGGCATTTGGGCACATTCCTGAACCTTATACCACATTAAAAAATGTATACAGCCTTGCAAAAGGAAGTTATCTGACCTGGAGTCATCGTGAAAATAATTTCAAAATTGCTTCCTATCAGCAAGCAACAGCTTCATCGAGCGTTATAACAAACATTGAAGAAGCTAAAGAGCAGCTGCGTAATTGTTTATCGGCATCTGTAAAAAGTCAGCTTATTGCTGATGCGCCGATTGGTGTTTTTTTAAGTGGAGGTATCGATTCAAGTTTAATAACCTTATTGGCCAATCAGGTTAAAAACCAGGAATTAAAAACGATATCTATCTTCTTTAACGAAAAAACATACGATGAACGGGCTTATCAGAATGTTGTTTTAGATAAGGTAACCGGCGAAAAATTTGCTCACTTGGTACAGCAGCGTGAGTTTGAGGAGTTTTTACCTACAATACTCAACAGCATGGATATGCCAACTACTGATGGCATTAACAGCTGGTTTATTAGCAAATACGCAAATGAAGATGGGTTGAAAGCTGTTTTATCGGGCATTGGGGCCGATGAACTTTTTGGGGGATATCCTTCATTTAACAGGATAAAATACTTTAACTATTTAAGAAAAACACCGACTTTTATTGCACACTTCGCCAATTATTTTAAGGCAGATAAATATAAAAAACTATCGTTCCTTGAGTACAGGCATTACTTAGCAGATTATTTACTGCTTAGGGGCTTTTTTACTCCCAATGATATTGCTCAAATATTAGATGTTGATGTAAAACAAGTGGCAGAAACTTTATTCAGCGAGCCCAATTCAGAGCGGTCTGGTAGTTATACTAAAGAAGATGCATCGTGGTTTGAAACCAATCTTTATATGCAAAATCAGTTATTGAGAGATACTGATGTAATGAGTATGAGTCACGGGCTTGAAGTTAGGGTGCCGTTTTTGAGTGAAGACTTTTTGAAACTGGCAGCAAGCATTTCGCCTGAGATTAAGTTCAGCAATGAGCGACAGAAAAAAATACTGATAGACAGTTTTAATGATATTTTGCCCGAAGCCGTTTGGAACAGGCCAAAAATGGGTTTTAGCTTCCCACTGCAACAGTGGATGGGAATGCATACCGAAATAAGCAATGAACATCTGTACAAAAATGAGATGACTAAAAACTTAATCAGGAAATTTAAAAAAGGAGATATGCATTGGTCAAAAGCCTTTGCACTGTATCAGGTACAGCTTCATGGGTAAGAAGATAGTTTTATTTACTTTACAAACCTTTAGCACAACAGGCGGCATTCAAAAAATGACCCGCACGCTGTCTCATTCGCTAAATACTATTGCCGGACGTAATAACTGGGATTTTAAATTATGGTCGGCTTATGACCGCGACAATGATTTGATGGTTCAATATTTACCAGCCGAAAATTTTAAAGGCTTCGGGGCTAACCGGCTGACGTTTGTTTTAAAAACAATTTTAAATGCCCGTGAACCCGATGTTATTATTTTAACACATATTAATCTGGCTATTGTAGGCTTAATTGTTAAGGCTATAAACCCCAAATGCAAAGTATGGCTTGTGGCCCATGGTATTGAGGTTTGGCGCTATCTTTCAAAAACAAAAAACCGGTTTTTGAAACGCTGCGATCAAATCATTTGCGTAAGCAATTTTACCAGGGAGCAGATGATATTGAGGCATGGGGTAGATGCAAGCCGGTGTATTGTCTTAAACAATGTGGTTGATCCCTTTATGCCATTACCAACAACGTTTTCAAAGCCGGAGTATTTGCTTAAACGCCATCGGCTTAAAGAAAGCGATCCGGTTATATTCACGCTAACCCGCCTTGCTTCGTGCGAACAATATAAAGGGCATGATCAGGTTATCAAAGTGCTTGGCAACATCACCCGTAAATTCCCAAATGCTAAATACGTACTGGCAGGTCAATACGACCACAAGGAAGAAATAAGGATTCAAAAATTGATATCGGGCAATAAACTCGACGTAGAAGTTATTCTTACTGGTTTTATTGAAGACAGGGAGCTTTCAGACTATTTTTTACTGGCTGATTTATTTGTTTTGCCCAGCAAAAAAGAAGGCTTCGGGATAGTTTTCATTGAAGCGTTGGCAAATGGATTACCAGTAATATGCGGCAATGAAGATGGTAGTATTGATGCGATTTATAACGGTGAACTGGGCACAGCGATAAATCCCGATGATTTGAACGAGCTGGAAAATGCCATTACCCGGTATCTGGAAAACCCTTTAACTGTAAGCGAAAGAAAAGAACTGCAGCAGCAATGTCTGAGTCACTTTAATGAAGATATTTATATGAACAAACTGGAAAAACTACTAACCAACGCACTACATGACTGAAGAGTGGGATATTGAAATTAGTCCGCGTAATAAACTTTTCGATTTAAAACTTAAAGACGTTTGGCATTACCGGGACCTGCTTGTACTGTTAGTAAGGCGAGATTTTGTGGCCTTTTACAAGCAAACTATTTTGGGGCCGCTGTGGTTTTTTATTCAGCCCCTGTTTACCACCATTATATACACATTTGTTTTTGGCAGTTTGGCAAATATATCTGCCGATGGGTTGCCCAAACCGCTTTTTTATTTGGCGGGAATAACCGCGTGGAATTACTTTTCCGATTGTTTAACTAAAACTTCTACCGTATTCACCGCTAATTCCGGGTTGTTTGAAAAGGTTTATTTTCCGAGGTTAATTGTGCCTTTAAGTGTAGTGGTATCTAACCTGATACGCTTTGCCGTACAAATGCTGTTGTTTGTTTTAATGATGGGTATTTATTGGGGCAAGGGCGCAGCATTTCATCCAACAATTTATATTTTATTATTTCCCGTATTGTTGTTATTGATGGCGATGCTCGGGCTTGGCTTAGGAATGATTATTTCGGCCATGACGACAAAGTATCGCGACTTGAGCTTTCTGATCACTTTTGGGGTGCAGCTCATGATGTATTTAACCACAGTTATATATCCTTTATCAACCGTTAAACAAAAATATCCAACCTATCAATGGCTGGTGGAATATAACCCCATGACTTCAATTATTGAATGTTTCAGGTACGGCTTTTTGGGGCAGGGGACGTTTACAATGCTTTCGTTGGCAATTACAGCAGTGATAACCTTGATAATTTTATTATTGGGTATTATAGTTTTTAACCGGGTAGAGAAAAATTTTGTAGATACGGTATAATGGCAAAAGTTATTAAAGTTGAAAATCTTTCAAAAGCATACCGTTTGGGCGAAATAGGTACAGGTACAATTGCAAAAGACCTGGAGCGTTTTTGGGCAAAAGCACGTGGTAAGGAAGATCCATTTCTTAAAATAGGTGAAACAAATGACCGATCGGTAAAGGGAAGTAGCGATGTAGTTTTGAGTTTAAATGATCTCAATTTTGAAATTGAACAAGGAGATGCCGTTGGCATAATTGGCCGTAATGGAGCAGGTAAAAGCACCCTGCTTAAAATATTAAGCCGCGTAACAGCCCCAACCACCGGATCGGTAAAAATAAAAGGGCGTATAGCCAGTTTACTGGAGGTGGGAACCGGTTTTCACCCGGAATTAACCGGCAAAGAGAACATATTTTTGAACGGCGCAATTTTGGGTATGCGCAAAGCCGAAATAAAACGCAAGTTTGATGAAATTGTAGATTTTTCGGGGGTTGAACGTTATATTGATACGCCCGTAAAAAGGTATTCATCAGGTATGTATGTGCGTTTGGCATTTGCGGTGGCGGCTTATCTGGAATCGGAGATATTAATTGTTGACGAGGTATTAGCCGTTGGCGATGCCGAGTTTCAGAAAAAATGCCTTGGCAAAATGGGCGATATCAGCAAAGCGCAGGGCCGTACAATTTTATTTGTGAGCCATAATATTGGTAGTATATCACAATTGTGCAATAGTGCTATTTTGTTGAAAAACGGAATATTACATAAAACCGGAAAAACAGAGAATGTGATTAAAGAATATTTAAATGATAACAATAAAAACTCTTTAATAATTAATTCTTCAACTACCGATAATTGTTATAATCTTGCAAAGATGCTTTCGGCAGACGGCTCAGCAACCACTACATTTAAGTATGATGATGACCTTGTTATTTCATTGAAAGTAAATATTGCTGATTATTACAATGGCCTTGAGATTGCCATGAGGTTAATTGATAATCTCAATAATCCGGTTTTTACCATTCACGAAGGCATTGGTCCCAAAACAGCTGATAATGTATACGAATTTAAAATAACCTTACCCGGTAAGTTTGTAACTCCGGGAAATTATTCATGGATAATGTGTATCAATCATCCCGGGGTTAAGCTATATGATTTGCACGAAAATGCTTTATCATTTACAATTGAAGAAACGGGCTCAAATTTTTCAAGATATAACAATTCAAATTACGGGGTAGTTTTCCCAACATATCAAATAACAAGACTTTAAATGAAAAAGGCTATCCAAAAATTACTAAACGGTATTGGTTACGAAATACGAAAGAAACCTGCTGAAACGGTTATTCAAAAAAGTGTAAAAACCGAAGATCTCACATTATACAATACCGCTACCGGAAATTACTATCTGCCTACCCATGCCTATCAGGATGTGGTTTCTAACGCTATAAAGTATAACCAGGTATTTGAAAAAGAAGTTGTGGAGCTGGCTTGCAAATACATAAAAAAAGATACAGCGGTATTGGATGTTGGATCTAACTTTGGGCAAATGAGTATTTTGTTTTCGCAGCAGGTTGGAGATAACGGAAAGGTATATGCTTTTGATGCCGACGATTTTATATATAAAATTTTGGTTAAGAATATTGAAGCCAATAATAAAACAGGTAAAATAATACCAACTTTTGGTGCAGTGCATAACAAGGAAAATGAAACACTCTTTTTTCCGGTACAAGATTTTGAAAGATTTGGAACTTACGGATCATACGGAATAGACTATAATTCAAAACAGGGACGCGCATTACAATCAATAACTATTGATTCATTAAATATTGCTGAACCTGTTAGCTTTATGAAAATAGATATTCAGGGTGGCGATTTGCAGGCAATGCAAGGGGCTGTTAAAACCATTGAAAAAAACAAAATGCCAATACTTTTTGAATACGAATATCATTTTGAGGATGAATACAATTTGAATTTCCAGGAGTATGTTGATTTCGTAAAGGAGATCGGTTATGTATTCAAAAAAGTTGTTAATGGACATAATTATTTAATTGTTCCTAAAGAATAATATCATGTATACTGAAATAACTAAGTGCAGAATTAGCAATAGCACCAATTTAATCCAGATGTTATCGCTGGGAGAACAATATTTGACGGGAGTTTTCCCGAAATCAACATCCGAAGAAGTAACAAAAGGGCCTTTGGATTTGGTATGGTGCCCTGACAGCGGGTTGCTACAAATGAAGCAATCTTATAGTCTTGATGAAATGTATGGCGATAACTACGGTTATCGTTCCGGACTTAACGCTTCTATGGTTGCTCATTTAACTAACAAGATCAGAACTCTTGAAAGACTGGTAAGTTTAAAGGATTCGGACCTGGTGATAGATATAGGCAGCAATGATGCTACTTCATTGAAGGCCTATTCCGGCAAACACCGCAAAGTAGGTATTGATCCAACCGGTTCAAAATTTTCAGAATATTATACTGACGATATTAAGCTGATACCTGACTTCTTTTCGGCAAAAGCATTCAGATCATTATTTCCGAGCGATAAAGCAAAAATTATCACTTCCATTGCCATGTTTTATGATCTGGAGAATCCGATAGCATTTGTGCAGGATATTGAAGCTATATTGGATGATGAGGGCATTTGGCATTTTGAACAAAGCTATATGCCGTCAATGCTGCGCACTAATTCGTACGATACTATCTGTCATGAGCATCTCGAATTTTATTCGTTTAAGGTGGTTAAAAATTTATTGGAGCAATGCGGAATGAGTGTGATAGACGTGCAGATGAATGCCGTAAATGGCGGTAGTTTTGCAGTTACTGCTTGTAAAAAAAATGCTTCATACAAAAGGAATAATGCCATTATTAATTGGATGCTTCAACAGGAAAGCGATCTGGGTCTTGATACACCAAAGCCCTATCGTGATTTTGAAGAAAGAGTATTTAAGCACCGCAAAAACCTGCTTCAGTTAATTGAGGCAATACTGGCCGATGGTAAAACCATAATTGGATATGGCGCTTCAACCAAAGGCAATGTGTTGTTACAGTTTTGCGGTATAACCGCTAAGCATATACCATATATTGCTGACGTGAACAAAGAAAAACTTGGCGCATTCACACCCGGTACACATATTCCTATCATTTCAGAAGAGGACGCCCACGCCATGAAACCTGATTATTTTTTGGTATTGCCATGGCATTTTAAACACAATATTTTAGCCCGTGAAACTGCCTATATTGAACAAGGCGGCAAATTTATTTTCCCATTACCCGAAATAGAAATAGTTTAAATGCTACAGCGCTTTAAAAACCTTATAAAAAAAGTAATTTTTACCTTTATAAAAGTACCCGTAACAGTACAGGTAAACTCTTATTCGCAAGCTGGCGAAGATGGTATTCTGAACTTTTTGTTCGAAACAATGGGTATTCAGAATCCATCGTACATTGATATTGGAGCCAATAAGCCTGACTATGGAAACAATACCTACAGGTTTTATTTAAATGGCTGCAAGGGTATTTTGATTGAACCCGACTATTCGTTATACCAGGCGCTTAAAGCTGTGCGCCCTAATGATGTTATTTTAAATATTGCTATTGGGTTTGACAATCAAACCGAAGCCGACTTTTTTGTGTTCGATGAGCCATCATTAAATACTATGTCCGAAGAAGAAGCCATCCGCAGGGATTCGCTTGGGCAATATAAGCTGGTTGATAAAATAAAAGTAAAAGTTGCAACGCTGGCTTCAATTATTGACAACTATTGCAAAACTATCCCCACTTTTGTATCAATAGATATTGAAGGGATTGATTTTGACTTATTAAAATCTTTCGATTTCGATAAGTATAACGTGCCTGTTTTTATTGTTGAAACTATTGATTATTCCATCAATCATATCAAAGTTAAAAATAAGGAGATGATTGATTTTATGTTAGATAAAGGCTATTTTGTTTACGCCGATACTTATGTAAATACAATATTCGTTCACGCAAAATGGTTTAATGAATACAAATAATAACAACTGTATTATTTGGGGTATTAATGGCCAGGATGGGCATTATTTAAAGGTCATTTTGCAAAATGAGGGATATAATGTTATCGGCATATCCAGGTCGGCAGGCAATTGGACACAGGGAAATGTATCCGACGGTGAATTTGTAAAACAAACGATAATAAAATACCAGCCTCAGTTTGTATTCCACTTAGCGGCAGATTCAACAACATCACATAAAGCCATTTTTGAAAATCATAGCGCAATATCTGATGGTTCGCTTCATATACTTGAAAGTGTAAATCAGTTCAGTAGGCATACCAAAGTGTTTCTTTCAGGCAGCGGCCTTCAATTTAAAAATGAAGGTATGCCAATTAAAGAAACAGATTTATTTGAAGGCAAGAGCATTTATGCTGTTGAAAGAATTTATACAGTTTACCTGGCGCGGTATTTCAGGCAATTGGGATTGAAAGTTTATTTCGGATATTTTTTTCATCATGATAGTCCTTTACGTAGTGAAAGGCATTTGAATATGAAAATTATCAAAGCAGCCCAGGCCATAAAACATGGCAAACAGCAAATACTTGAAATTGGCAATCCTGATATTGTAAAGGAATTTAACCACGCTTTTGATTTGATGAAAGCCATTTGGTACCTGGTTAAACAGGATGAAGTATTTGAAGCCGTAATTGGTTCAGGAGCAGGATATAAAATTATGGACTGGATAAATATTTGTTTTGATGCTGTTGGCATTGATAAACAAAATCACATTCAGCTCAACCCCAATTTTGTTTCAGATTTCTCTTCTTTGGTGTCAAATCCAGAAACTATAAAGTCGTTGGGCTGGCAACCGGTTTATGATATTCACTCGCTGGCACTTGATATGATTAACAATGGATAATATTAAAAAGGAAAAAGAATTCCTGATGTTATTTACTGATCCGCATATCGTTTACTCGCCATCAACGCTTAATGTTTTTTACAAATTAAAGGAGCTTTTTAAAACACAGCTGATATCAGCCCGGCAATCAAACTACTATACCGATAAGGAAATTGTTGACGACAATATAACTTATATTGATTTTGCACCTGCAAACAGCATATATGATCTTATTAAAGGGCTTTTTTTCAGGATAACAGATAAGTTTTTCAAACCTTCGGCAAGTAAAATAACAGCCCGTACTTTAAACAACAGCAAAACCAGGGCGCTGATTGCATATATTAAAAAGACCGATAAAGAAATTATTGCAGTTGATTTTATGGCACTTTGGTGTGTTCAGCAGGTAGGGAAACAGGCACATTTACTATCTCTCGAGATCAATCAAAATGACCCTTATTATCAAAATATTAAGCTTAGTACTATAAAATCCGTTATTATTCAATCAAAAGAAAGACTGGATTATTTGTTTCCATCTGAAAAACCCAAATACTTTATCGTTCAGAATGCGCCAAAGAACATAGATTTTGTTCCGGTTTATAACCAAAGAGAAAAAACTAACCTGTTATATTGCGGGAGTGCCGTTTTTGGTTTCGGTATAATAAGCTGTCTGGATTTTATTAAAGATTATAAAGAATATACTTTGACCGTAAAGGGCGCTTTTCCTAAAGACACTGAGCAGGTAATTAATGAATTTTATGCCGATTTATTGGCAGAGAAACGATTAATTGTTGATAATGAATATTTATCTGAAACAGAATTGACCCATTTTGTTTCCAAATTCAGGATAGGCTTCGCGTTTTATGACTTTTACAGATTCGGGCATTTAAAAACATTCAACTATTTTACTGCACCATCAGGCAAGGTGTTTCAATACCTCAATAGCGGAGTGCCGGTGATCGGGAATAAGCTACAAGGATTTGATTTTATTGAGGAAAAAAAATGCGGAAAATTGATCGGCTATTTAAGTTCTTTGCAAATAAAATCGGCCATTGATGCTATTGAAAACGATTACTTAACCTATGCAGCAAATGCAAAAAAAGCAGCATTGACTTATGATTTTAACACGATGATTCAGCCGTTTTTGGATTATGTTGTTGCGTAAGCAATTTATTGGTTCAATAAATAAAAAACATTACGCTTAGTAGGGATTGAAAAGAAAAGAGAAAGAACAAGTTGTTATAACTGTACCTGTTTATAAAGCAAACTTAACGGCTGATGAGCGGGATTCATTGTTGCAATTGTTTTCTGTATTAGGCAATCATTCTGTTTGTTTATTTACTTATAGAGAGCTCGATTTAAGTGTATATCACCAACTACTGGCCGGCAAAAAGTTTGATATAGTTTTTTTTGACCAGGAATATTTTAAAAACATTAGCGGCTATAACTTATTAATGCGAAGCAAGCTGTTTTACGAAAGCTTTTCACAATACTGCTATTTATTAATTTATCAGCTTGACGCCTGGGTTTTTAACGATCAGCTTAGTTTTTGGTGCGCCCAAAATTATGATTACATAGGAGCACCCTGGTTTGATAATTGGAATACAATAAACCCGAACAATGAATTTTGGGGCGTAGGAAACGGCGGGTTTTCACTCAGGAAAATTGAAAGTCACTTAAAAGCGTTGCGGTCATTTTCATACATAGCCCCATGGTCAACGGTTCTTTCCACTTTCGTTAAAATGCCCAAAAGATGGCAGTCTGTAAAATGGCTTTTGTTAAATTTAAGTATCAGGAACAATACCTATTATAAGTTTAACAACTACGATGATAATGAAGACAAATTTTGGGGTATAATAGTAAAAAGAAATTTCAACTGGTTTAAAACGCCTGATATGCTTACTGCCGCAAAATTCTCGTTAGAAATAAATGCGTCAATGCTTTATCAATTGTTAAACAAGGAGATTTCGTTTGGCTGCCATGCGCTAGACAAATATGATCCGGCTCTTTTTAACGAGTTAAAAATGCTTGCTAAGAATTAAGATTTACCCCTTGAAATTTTCCATCCTCACTCCATCATATAACTCGGCTAAATATCTTGAACGCGCTATAAAAAGCGTACAGGCTCAAAGTTATACCAATTGGGAGCATATTGTTATTGATGGCGCCTCAACCGATGGAACGGTCGAAATATTGAAAAGCTATCCGCATATTCAATGGGTATGGGAACCCGACAGGGGCCAGTCTGACGCGATGAATAAGGCTTTTATAAGATCATCAGGTGATGCTATCATCTATTTAAATGCTGATGACGAGTTAAAGGTGGATGCCTTAACGAGATTTAAAGACGCCTTTGAATCATATAATGAAGCGGACATAATTGTTGCTGATTTGGAGGTTGACCAAAACGGACAAAGAGCTATCAACAGACCATCAACTGATTTAAGGCAGATATTAAATTACTGGCCCTGCATATTTCCTGCCAACCCGGTTTCATATGCTTATAAAAGGCAGTTGCAGCAACAGGTGGGTAAATTCCCGGTAAATAACCATTTTGCAATGGACTACTGGTTTTTACTAAGGGCTTTTTTAAAGGGCAAAGTATTCAAATCTGAATTTGTAGCCGGAACTTTTTATTTTGATGGGCAGAATAAATCGGCCGATGCTCAAAACGCCGAGAAGTGTTTAAAACAGGTAAGAAATGAGTTTTTGCTGCGCTATTTTTATCGCTGGCAGGTAACCAAATTCATCATCAGAAAATATTTAATTAAGCGGTGAATAAAAGCATACTCTTTGTTTCGCACGATGCCGAGCTGATGGGGGCTCCTATGGTTTTGCTCCATCTGGTGCGGTGGGTAAAGCTCAATACCGATTACGAAGTAACCGTATTGCTAAAAGCCGGCGGCCCTTTGCAAACGGAATTTGAGGCCCTTGGTGAAGTTTATCAATGGCGGCCGGAGCAACTATCATCATCTATAGGCTTGCGCATTAAATCAAAATTGAATGCAGTTGCAGGTAAACCGCCTGTTTATATACCATTCCCCCCAAAATTACAGAAAAAACAATTTGGCTTGGTATATCTTAACACGGCTGATGTTACTGGTTGGGCGCCGATGATTAAAAAGATGTATCGCTGCCCGGTAATAGCCCATATTCATGAACTTTCGTACTCCATTAAGGCTTATTTTCCGGATGCTTTTAACAGGGAGAATATTGATGCTATTGATCATTACATTGCTGCCAGTAAAAGCGTTGCCGATAATCTGCTGCTTAGCTATAGTTTGTCAAAGGATAAAGTCTCCATTTTTAATGAATTTATCCCTGTTGATGAGATTTCAAAACCAACCATTGATTTAGCCACTATAAAAGATGAGTTGGCTATAAAAGGGAAATTTGTTGTTGGTGCATCGGGTCAATCAGGCTGGCGAAAAGGGACAGATCTTTTTATCAGGTTGGCTTATCTGGTAAATGAAAAACTGCCCGATAATAACATCGTTTTTATGTGGGTGGGATATCAGTCTCATGAAGCGGTCGCTCAGGCTGAATATGAAACCGATAAATTAAATTTAACGGGCAAGGTTATTTTTACCGGGAGTAAAAAGAATCCTCAAAATTACTTCCAGGCATTTGATGTATTTACAATGATGTCGCGCGAGGATCCTTTTCCATTGGTATGCCTTGAGGCCGCGGCTTTGAAAAAGCCTGTTTTTTGTTTCAAAGGGTCGGGCGGAATTCCCGAAATAATTACTGACGATATAGGCGCTGTTTTTGATTATGGAGATGTAGCAGCCATGGCCGAGGGTATTATAGCAGCTTACCAGCAACCTGATAAAACCATTAAGCAAGGTGAAAACGCTGCCCGGATGATCCGGAAATATGATGTAAATATTGTGGCGCCACAATTATTTAAGGTGATTAACCAATATGCGCATAACGCAAATAATTCATTCAACAAATAGTGTCTTATAAGCTTGCCATTGTTATCCCCGCATATAAAACGCAATACCTTAATGCGGCATTGGCTTCTATCGCGGCGCAAACTAACAAAAACTTTAAAGTTTACGTTTGCGATGATGGCAGCAAAGAAGATATAAAAGCAATAACCGATAGATATACCAATCAGCTCGATATAGTATATCACCGTTTTGACGAAAACCTGGGTAAAACGGGCCTGGTTAAACACTGGAATCGTAGTGTAGAAACGACCAATGAAGAATGGGTATGGCTGTTTTCTGACGATGACATAATGGCTCCCGGCTGCGCACAGGCTTTCTTTGATGCGCTGGAGTTGACTAGCGGACAGCACAATCTTTATCGTTTCAATATAGAAATGATAGATGCCGAAGGCGAAATAATTTGTATAAAAGAGCCTCACCCAATTACCGAAACAGGGTATGAATTTTTAAAAGGACGATTGCAATCAAGATCACTAAGCGCCGCGGTAGAATATATTTTTAAAAGAGAAATATTTGTTGCTGCTAATGGTTTTGTGAGCTTCCCCCTGGCCTATTGTTCAGATGACGCTTCGTGGATTGAGTTTGCTGGACAAGGGCAGATTTATACCATACACCCCGAAAAGGTTTATTGGCGTTCAAGCGGGATCAATATCAGTTCGGCAAAAGGACTTCAGGATAAAAAAGTAGACTCACTAATAAAATTTATTGAATACGCTTCAGATAAATTCCCTGATAAAAGAAACGAGCTTTTGAATTTATCGGAAGAATGGTTTTTTAATTCACTGATCTTTATTGGGGGGCATTTAAGTTTATTGCAGTCGTTATTATTATTCAAAAGACTAGGCATACTTTTTCCAGATGACAAAGTAGGTTTAGCAAAAAAGATATTGTCGTCAAGGCTCAAATTTACCCGGTTCAGTGGTAAAGCAGACAAATGGCTAAAGAATTGAGATTCAAGCCGGGTAGTGTTCCACCGACTATATTGATTCCATGATGTTTAAGGTTTTAGCGCTTCGTGAAAAGTTTGCCCACATGAGTAATGTGAGTGGCTATGATGCGCTTTACAAACATTTTCCTGATGACGTAGCGCTTGACTCTGTTTTTGGGAATTTTAAAAGGATGTATCCGCGGGGAGTTGGCAGATTGTTGCTCACTGCCGCTAAAATGGCCGGCGATTCCAGTTTCTATAATGCTAATTCTGTTCACACCGAATCAAAATTATTTGCAAAACAGCTGCGCAGCAAGTACAATCTTATCCACTACAGTTATGGCGAGCCTTATTACGGGTTCCTTGGTAAAATCAAAAAAAAGAAGGAAACTGCTATTGCCGTAACCCATCACCAACCGGTAACCTGGTGGAACGGGCACGAAAAATCGCTTAAAAAATATAGCAATGTCGATGCTGTTATTGCATTGTCTGAATATGATGCCGAATACTTCAATTCGCAAATACCAGGCAAGGCAGTTTGCATTCCGCATGGAGTTGATGTGGGTTTTTATAAGCCTGACAACAAAAAAAGAGGCGATGTACTAAGGGTCGTATTTTCGGGCCGCTACCTGCGTGATATGGCTACATTGGCGGCGGTTATTAAAAAGCTTTCGGCATCAGCATTGGCTTTCCATTTTGATATTGTTTATCTGCCCAAAGAAGAAGTGTGGCAATCGTATTTGATAGAACTGATGGCACTGCCCAATGTTAAATGGCATTCAAATATTACGGAGCACGAGCTTTTAAATTTATACCAACAAGCTGATTGTTTACTAATACCGCTGGAAGATTGTACCGCAAACAACGCCATACTGGAAGCAATGGCCTGCGGGCTGCCAATTGTATCGACAGATTTGCCGGCCATAAAAACCTACCTGGATGATTCGGTATCAGTACTTGGCCGCAAAGAAAATGCCGATGATTTGTGCGATGCATTAATCATGCTCCATAATAACGAAACTAAACGAGCAGCTATGGCGCTTAACGCACGTAACAAAGCAGTAAATCAGTTTGGCTGGGATATTATTGCATCTAAAACTATTGAATTGTTCAAATCTTTATGAGCGGGAAAAATTTAGTTCTCACCATTCTTCATCATTACAATTATCCGCTAATTGAGCCTTTTATAAAATCATTAAAGGAGGTTGGATATAAGGATGATCTGGTGGTGTTTATATCTGATACCACTTCAAAAACCACCCGGAAAATATTACAGAAACAAGGAGTAACGCTGGTTGAATTTAAAAATAAGTATCCTTTTATAGAAGGGTATGAAGACGTATTTAAAGACATTTCTCCCGGTATCACCATAAATAACTATCGTTTTTTGTTGTTTTTAAAATACCTGGTCGATAATCCCGGTAAGTACAAAAACGTAATGCTTACTGATATACGGGATGTAATATTTCAGAAAAATATTTTTGATGAGTTGGCGGATGACAAGATATATTACTTTTTGGAGGATGCTTCTGAGGTTTTCCGCACATCAACATTAAATCACAAATGGTGCCTGCACGCCAACGGCCCCGAAATAACTAACCAGATAATTGATGAAAATGTAAGCTGCGCGGGCATTACCATTGGCAGTTATGAGCAGGTGATAAATTATTTGCTTTACCTGCAATCCCGGTTAAAGTTTCGTGACGATTTGCATTGGGGCTTGGATCAAGGCTTGCATAATGCTTATATCTATACCATCCCTAATCAATCGGCAGTTATAGTGCCCAATACCCAACCTCTCATTTTAACACTTGGCGCCTGCAAAACATTTAAGCGGGAAAGCGATGGCGAGCTCATAAACGATTTAAACGAACGTTATAGCGTGGTACATCAATGGGACAGGTTTGGTGATTTAATCGTATCGGTTAAAAGAAAATATGTTGGCAACAGGCTGATGCAAAGATTCAAAAAGGCTCTTTTTACCGTTCTTCCCTAGTTTGGAAAATTTTAAGTTTTATATAAAAAGAAAGCTGATTAGCATTTTAAGGCTTTCAAAAAATTATAAAAAGCGCTCGTATTTGCCCGGCGGGGTGATAAATTTTGAGCAGTTGGCGGCTCAATATTCCGTTCTGTTTTTGAATGAGCACGAGGCTGTAAATCGGAAACCGCCCGTTACTATTGGCAAAATACATTCGCAGTTTGTTAAAATGATGCATACCCAGCCGCAAAAAACGTTTGCAATAGCAGCAAAAAACTGGCGTGTTTGGGGTAACCAGGGTGCGGTTGTAACAGATAAGAATGATTTGTTTGTTGATGTGTCGAGAGAGTTTTATAATAAAACGCATTCCATCTCTAATCAATATAAACTGATTGCACCGGAAGATTTGAGTGGCTTAACGGCAGTTTTAGCTGCATCGGGCGGTACGGTGTATTACCATTGGATGTTTGACATTTTGCCCCGCATATCATTCTTAAAGCAAACCGGCGAGTTTGATAAAATAGACCACTTTATTATTAATGCCATTCCCAATAAATACCAAACAGAAACGCTTGAAAGGGCTGGAATTGACGCGGCAAAAATAATCAGGTCAAATAACCATTGGGACTTTCATATCAAAGCTGAAAACTTACTGGTCCCGTCGTTAGTTTCACCCATGGATTGTCCATCGTTGGAGGCTTGCCTGTATTTAAGACAGCTTTATGCTAAAGAAATTGAAAACGCGGGTGCTTCTGCAAAAATTTATATCCAACGGTTAAGCGGAAGAAAAGTGATTAATGAGGAAGAACTGCTTGATTACCTGCGGGTATTAAACTTCAAGGTCATCAATCCTGAAAAACTATCCGTTGCCGAGCAGGCCGGGATTTTTAGCAATGCAGATATGGTGATTGGTCCACACGGAGCCGGGTTAACCAATATTGTGTTTTGCAAACCGGGGACTATTGTTGTTGACTTATTTGCGCCCGAATGGGTAAACCCCTGTTATTGGATTATTGCAGAACATCTGGATTTGAAATACGGCTACCTGGCCGGTGATAAAGAGCTAAAGCAAAAAGACTCGGGCAAAGGAGTTGATATATTTGTTGATGTACCCAAACTAAAAAAGCTGCTTTCGGCACTGAATTAAATGATTGACAAACAATACAAAATAAAAGTAGACCGTGAGCTTTCAGAAGTTTTAGGTAAGCACAAAAGCAATCTTATTTCAAAGGGAATACAGTTGCCCTTGCCCGCAGTGCCTTATTCAAAAAGCGGCTTGCTGGCTGTACTCCCGCCGGTTAACGATAAAACCGGCTGGCCATGGGATACAGAAGTAGATAGCACTGCTTATCAAACTGGCAAAAAATGGCCCAAAATAACGATTGTTATCCCATCCTATAATCAGGGCGAATTTATTGATGAAACAATCCGCTCGGTAGTGTTGCAAAACTACCCTAACCTGGAGCTGATAATTATGGATGGCGGCAGTACCGACAATAGCAAGGAAATTATAGCTGCATATGGCCCATGGATAAGCTACTGGCAAAGTGAAAAAGATGAGGGCCAGGGGCAGGCCATCAATATGGGTTTCAGCATAGCCGGCGGCGATTATTATGGCTGGTTGAACAGTGATGATTTTTATAACCCGGGTGCATTTTTGGTGCTGGGATCAGAAATGATCAGATCGAACAAAAACTTTTATTACGGGGATGCCTACGCTATTGATAAGGACATGACCAACCGGTATTATTGGAAAGCATTTTTAGTGAAAAATGTCTTTTTAAGATTCGGTGGCTTAATTGCATCCCATTCGGCGTTCTGGAAAAATACTATTCATCAACCCATATGGGAAACCATGAATTGCAATGTAGATGGCGAGCTGTGGATCAGGTTGGTTAAAAATCAATCGCGCAAGCATATCAAATTTCCTATAGGCACTTTTCGGTTTTATGAAGATTCCAAATCATCGGCGGCTAGCTGGAAAAAGAAGTGGGAAGAAGATGACCTGAATATTGATAGGGTACATGGTAAACCGCCAAAGCCACGTTCCTATAAAACTTACCTTAACAGGTTTGTACAAAGAATTTATAAAAGCGTTAATAAGGAGCATTCTTAGTACATGAGCGACCAACCTTTAGTATCGGTTATCATCCCCTTACATAATACTGAAAAGTACATTGAACAAACTATCAATTCTGTACTGAGCCAAACGTGGCCGAATATAGAGCTAATTATTGTTGATGATGGCTCGACCGATAATAGCTACGAGGCAGTAAAAAAGTTTGAAGGCGAAAAAGTAAAGATCTTAAGGCAAACTAACCAGGGAGCCAGTGCCGCCAAACAAAATGGACTGAATATTGCCCAGGGTCAATATATTCAATATTTAGATGCAGATGATCTCCTCGACCCCGACAAAATAGGCCGGCAGGTGCTTGCTTTGTTAAAAGAACCCAATAAAGTAGCAGTTTGCAAAACCGTTCATTTTTTTGGTGATGATATTGATAACGGTATCGAAGAAGAGGATAATTTTTTCCAAGCCTACCTGGATGAACCTTTAAACTTTTTGATAAAGCTTTATGGTGGTTTTGATTTAATAGGCGGCATGATACAGCCTAATGCCTTTTTAACGCCGAAAACAATTATTGATAAGGCCGGTCCCTGGAATTCGAGCATTTCGCCATGTACAGATGAAGACGGCGAGTATTTTACCAGGGTGATATTAAATTCGGCCGGAATTATTTTTGACCCGGGAATATTTAATTATTACCGCAAAACAAAAAGCAAAAATTCGCTATCGGGCCAGCTAAATCCGGTTACCCGCTTAAATTTGATTAATAGCATATGGACTAAGCACTTGTATATGCTGTCATTTGCTCAATCAACAGAGCAGGAAACCCTTATACATAATGCTACCTATCGCTCGTTCGACGAACTGAAGGTTCAAATTTATTTGGTTTATAATGATTTGGTTAGGCAGATTGAAAACTATCAGCGTCAGCTTCATCCATCACTTAAAATCAGGCATCACACAATGGGCGGTGCTTTTTTAAATACTATCTCCAAAACGTTAGGCTGGAAAGCAGCTAAGCGCGCGCAAATTATAAAGCAAAAGCTGTTAAAGTTTTGAAAGAAATTGAACAAACAAAAGCCGTATTAACCATCGGCACCGGAAAAAAAATATTTGTTGATCTGGCTGTAAACCTGGCCCGGTCATTTTTGTATTGGCATCCGGGTAATGAAATAATATTCCAACTGGTTACCGATCAACCTGAATTAATACCGCCTGATTTAATTGATAAAGTTCAGCTAATTACCATAAAGCCAGGCGAGCTGGGTGTAGGATTTTCAACCAAACTACACCTCGATAAACTGGTAACCTGCCGGCAAACGCTCTTTATTGATAGTGACTGTTTGATATTTGAACCGCTCGGCCACTTGTTTAATCGTTTTGCGGGCCACCAGGTTTCAGTTGTTGGCGATTATATAGCCGATGGCGAATGGTTTGGCGATATAGCGGCAATTTGTAAACAATTTAATTTACCCCATATACCCAAGTTTAATGGCGGTTTGTATTACCTTGAAAAAGGTAGCATAGCAACCGAAGTGTATTCACAGGCACGCGAGTTAGAAAAGCAATATGACGAGATAGGTTTTGTGAGACTTAGGAATCGCCCCAATGATGAAGTTTTAATGGCTTTGGCTATGCAATTACATCAGCAAACGCCACTGATAGATGATGGCACTATCATGAGTGATCCGCAGGCTTGTCCGGGCGGTTATAAAATTGATGTGATAAAGGGTAAACGCTGGATGCTAAACCCACCGCACCCCCATCCCCTGCATGTAACATGGTATCCTTTTGAAAAAGTTACACCGGCTATTGTACACTTTTTGGGGAGCTATACGCAAAACTATCCCTATAAAAGGGAAGTTTACCGTTTGCAAAAGGCGGAGGCGAAACAATTGAATTTTTTTTCGGAGGCAGCAGCTTTCTTTTTTATTCAATTCCCGGAGCAGACTAAAAATTTTTTCAAAGGTATTTTTCGCCCAGTGTATCATATGTTGTTTGGGTACAGAAAAATAAAACAATCAGAACGAGTTGTTTAAATGGATGTAAGTGTAATTATACCGGCATATAACAGGTTATGGTGCTTACCGCGAGCCATTGAAAGCTGCCGCAATACGGTTTGCAAAACAGAAATTATTGTAGTTGACGATGGCAGCACCGACGGAACCTGGGAGTGGCTGCAAGGCCAAGCTGATATCATATCTGTTAAACAGGAAAACCAGGGGCAAACTTATGCCATTAACAAAGGGTTTTCTGTTGCCAGAGGCCAATATATTCGTTTTTTAGATAGTGATGATTTTCTCACCACTGGTATAATTGATGCTCAATATCAAAGCGCAATAAATGGAAATGCACAGCTGGTATGTTCGCGGGTTGATAATTATAAACAGTCTACCGGCGAAATTACCATTTGTCCTGAAATAACACATTGGGAAGATTTTTTGGAAATACAACTCAGTAATACCTATGGCAGTCACTTTTTAGGGATGCTGTTTCACCGGTCGCTGGTTGAAAAAACACCACGACGGCCCGATTTTGCATTTCGCGAAGACAGGATGTTTCTACTGGAGATAGCATTACTAAATCCCAAAATGGAGCTGGTTGAAGGATGTGCCGGATATTGGGTGCAGCACGATCAGCAGATGCAGGGTAATTATAGTGGTTTACAATCGCAGACGGTAAATTGGCAGCACCTTAAAATTTATCAGCGAATATTGGGTAAGCTGGAGGCAGAAGGGCGATTATTACCCCAATATAAAAAGGCGGCTTGCACTATACTATGGCCGTTAGCACACTGGATTGCCAAAAATCATATACAGGCTGCAAATAGTGTTGTGCAATGGATAAATGAGCTGGACCCTGAATTTGTTATACCCGATGCCGGTATTACCGGACTAATGTACCGCAAACTAGGCTTTACTTTTACCGAAAGACTATTAAAACTACGCAGGTTTTTTAAATACGGATGGGAATAACAACACTGAATATATTTTACGAAGAACCGGATCCGGATCGTTGGATAAAATATGACCGTTACCCACGCAGGGTAATCAGGCGGTTGGTAAGGGGAGAACAACGAAAAGGTGGAGTGGCGATGATTGCCGATAGTTTGATGCAAGGCCTGGAACGTTTAGAAGTTCCCTACAGGTTTAATGATTATAAGCATATCAGAAACCATCCCGATGAAATAGCCTGTATTATTGGCAAGCCACAATTGCTTTTTGAAAAAAAGTGGAAAAACCCCATCATTTTTGGTGCAGGTATCTATTCGCATCCAATTGAGTGTCCTGATCTTTTTGAAAAGTATCCAAATATAAAACGGATACTGGTGCCCGGCAACTGGATAAAAGATATGTTTGAACCGTACTACCATGAAAAGGTTTTGGCATGGCCTGCCGGGATCGACATAGAAAAATGGAAGCCCAGGCAAAACGAACAGGCATCATTTGATTTCCTGATTTATGATAAAATAGGGCAACACGCACATTATCGCAATAATTTGATTGACCCGATTTGCAAAATACTGGACGAGAAATCATTCACGTACCAATTTGTAAGATATGGCAGCTACACCCATGGAGAACTCGAAACTAAACTTCAGCAGGCAAGGGGCGCTATTTTTTTAAGCGAACATGAAACCCAGGGGTTAGCTTATCAACAAATTTTGGCAAGCGGAATCCCCATTTTAGCCTGGGATGCAGGAGGGTTTTGGAAGGATCCCTACTATTATCCCGAAAAGGTAAAGTATCAGCCGGTTAGCGCAGTCCCCTATTGGGATGAGCGCTGTGGTATTAAATTTACCGGATTAGAGAATTTTGACGAAAATGTGGCGCTTTTTATGGGTGGCTTAAATAGTTTTAAGCCGCGCGATTTTATTTTAGAAAATTTGACACTTGAGAAATCCGCCGGCGAGTATTTACGTATATACCGCGAGGTGGAACAGGAATTAGTATGAGAATATTGCTTGTGATGAATCCGGGGATTCCTGTACCACCGGTGCTTTATGGAGGAATAGAACGAATAGTTTACCTTTTAGCCGAGGAGTATACAAAACTGGGACACGAGGTTACGCTTCTTGCAGGGCCAGGGTCATACTGTAGTGGCCGCACCATAACTTTTGAAAATGGCGATGCAAAATATCCCAACCTGGATAATTACAGGGAAATATATTTTGCATGGAAGTTTTTGAGACGCAATCACCAACAATTTGACGTGATTCACAATTTTGGACGTTTAATTTATTTTTTACCTATACTAAACAAACCGGTTTCAAAAATAATGTCGTACCAGCGGGAGGTATCAACTAAGGGAATTAAATTAAACACTTCGTTAGGGGCAAAGAATTTAGTTTTTACAGGTTGCAGCAACTACTGTGTATCAACCGGCAATGTTGCCGGCAAATGGGCAACAGTTTATAACGCTATTGACTTTGATCAGTATACATTAAATACCGATGTTGACAAAGATGCACCTTTAATGTTTTTAGGGCGCCTTGACAAAATTAAAGGTTTGCATACAGCTATTGAGGCTGCAAAAGCCACTTCATCAAAACTTTGGATTGGTGGTAATATCCCCACAACCAGCGATAATTACGTATATTACAAAGATGTGATAGAACCGCTTATTGATAACGAGCGGATAATTTACCTGGGCGAGTTAAATGATAAACAAAAGAATGAATATTTGGGCAAGGCCAGGGCATTGCTGTTCCCCATTGAGTGGGAAGAGCCTTTTGGTATTGTAATGATAGAAGCAATGGCCTGCGGAACGCCGGTAATAGCATTTAAACGAGGCGCTGTACCCGAAGTGGTGGACGAAAACATAACAGGTAACGCCGTTACTACATTAAGTGAAATGATAGATGCTATTGGGCTGTTAAACAAGATCGATAGATACAAATGTGGAGAGCATGCCCGTAAAAGATTTAATATCCGTAAAATTTCCAATAATTATTTAGAGCTGGTTTAATGGCTGATATCGTTTTAGTATCTTCCGGTCAGCCGTCTTTAAATCCCCGTTTGGTGAAAGAAGCGGACACGCTTGCAACAAATGGTCATAATGTATTGGTTATTTATGCCTATTGGAATAACTGGGCCACACAATTGGATGAAGACCTTCTTTCCAAAAGACAATGGAAGGCCATAAGGGTTGGCGGTCACCCGCAGCACAATAAACTGGTTTATTTAATAAGCAGACTCATTTTTAAAACGGCAGGTGTAGCAGCCAAAACGCTTAAACTGGCAAATTTTGCCTATTTGGCTAACGCCAGGTCAAGCTATTTTTTGATACGTGAAGCGAAGAAACACAAAGCCGATTTGTACATTGGCCACAATTTGGGTGCTTTGCCTGCTGTGGCAAAAGCGGCCCATAAATTTCATCGCCCCTGTGGTTTTGATGTTGAGGATATGCACCGTTATGAGGCAAGTAATGACGACCAAAACCCCGATGTATGGCTGAAGGCGCAGGTAGAAAATAAATACTTCCCGCTGGTGAGTTATCTTACCGTTAGCAGTGATCAGATAGGCGACGCATACATCAAAATTTTCCCCGGGAAAAAGTTCACAACGCTGCGAAATGTCTTTCCGAAGAGTACTGTGGTTGTAAGCCCATCCGCAGACAATAAAGCGCCGTTAAAGTTGTTATGGTGTTCGCAAACTATTGGTACAATGCGCGGCCTTGAAGTGGTTGTGGAAGCACTACTCACTATAAAAAATCTGGGCATCGAGCTGCATTTGTTAGGTGATTTACCTGACGGAGAATTTAAAGAATATTTGGAGGCAGCTAAAACAAAAGGCTTAAAAATATTTAACTATGCACCCATCTCTTCAGATGCCCTAATCGATTTTGCAGCACAATTTGATATCGGGCTGGCAACAGAACCTGGGTTTTCAATCAATAATGATGCGGCTTTAAGCAACAAGATATTTACCTATATTCAAGCAGGGTTGGCAATTATAGCAAGCGATACATCGGCACAAAAACAATTTTTAGGCGACTACCCTGCAATTGGCAAAGTTTACGAAAAAGGTAATATGGATGAACTGGCAGCTATTTTAACCTACTACCAGCAAAACAGAGCGGAATTGCTAAATACCAAAAATAACGTGATTCAGCTGGCACAAACAGAATTGAACTGGGAAACTGAAAGCAAAAAGTTCACCGAACTGCTCCGAAACATTTTATCTTGAAAAAACTATTGGCTATCTCTCCATATTTTCCGCCTTTAAACGCGGCGGATATGCAGCGGATACGCACGTCCTTACCTTATTTTAAAGCCTGCGATTGGGATGTAACCGTTGTAATTGTTGATGAAAGATACACTGATCAGGTAACAGATAATTTATTACTGCAAAGCATACCGCAGGATATTAAGATACACAAAGTAAAAGCTTTCAGCAAACGATGGACCAGCAAATTAGGCTTGGGCAGCATAGCCCTGCGGTCGCTTTGGTTTTACCACCAAACTGTTAATAGAATACTTAAGGGCGAAAAGTTTGACCTCATTTATTTTTCAACTACCCAGTTCCCGGTTTGTGTGTTAGGCTCATACTGGAAAAGCCGGTTTAAAGTGCCCTATGTTATAGATATGCAGGATCCATGGCACTCTGATTATTATAAAGATAAGCCAAAAGAACAACGGCCCCGTAAATACTGGTTCTCTTATCGCCTCAATAAATACCTGGAGCCTTTGGCGATGAAAAAAGTTAATGGCTTAATAAGCGTGTCAGAAAAATACATCGTGGACTTAAAGGCCCGCTACCCCCAAATTAACGATGTTCCGGAAGCTACCATCACCTTCGGTGCATTTGAGCCCGATGTTAAAATAGCCACCGATAACCACGCCATATTTGATGCAATGCTTACCCCCGGTTTTATAAATGTGGTTTACGTTGGACGTGGAGGTGCGGATATGCACCGTGCAATATCGTTGCTGTTTGAAGCATTAAAAAAAGGGCTAAACGCTAACCCCGAATTATTCGGCAGGTTAAAATTTTGGTTTGTTGGTACCAGTTATGCACCAGCCGGTGAGGGAATTGCAACCATTGCCCCACTGGCCATTCAGTTTGGTATTGAAAATAGCGTGATTGAAATTACCGACAGGGTTAGCTATTATCAATCATTGGCTCTGTTGCAGGATGCCGATGCGTTGTTTATTCCTGGCTCTGATGATCCGCAGTACACTGCATCTAAAATATATCCTTACCTGCTAACGCAGAAACCCTTGTTGGCTATTTTTAATGAACAAAGCAGTGCTGTATCTATATTAAAAACTTGCGCAACCGGCGCTAATGTATTTACATTTAATAACAGGGCCGAAGCAACTGATAGCACTATTGACGAACTTTATAAGATACTCGCAGCATGTGCAAATAATGAGCTGCAACCCGTAAAGCTACGCCCCCACTTTGAAGATTACAGCGCCAAAAACCTGACGGCCAAGCAGGCTGAATTATTTGATAAGGCTATAAAACACTTTGAAATTAACCGATACAAGCGGTAATTTAATTACCAAATGAAAAAGCTGGCTGTTGTTACTACGCATCCTATCCAGTACTACGCACCGGTTTTTAAATTGCTGCAACAACGTAGCCAAATCGGCATTAAGGTATTTTATACCTGGGGTAAACAAGCCGAAGCTAAATTTGATCCTGGTTTTAATAAAGCAATTGAGTGGGACATTCCCCTTTTAGAAGGCTACACATATGAATGGGTTGAAAATACATCGCCACAGCCAGGCTCACATTATTTTAAAGGAATAATAAACCCCGAACTGATCAATAGCCTGAAAAGTTGGCAGCCCGATGCTGTGCTGGTTATTGGCTGGAGTTACCAGAGCCATTTAAAGGTGATAAGATACTTTAAAGGTAAAGTTCTGGTATTGTTTAGGGGCGATTCCACCTTGCTGGATGAAAAAAAGGGATTAAAATCAATACTCAGATCTGTTTTTTTAACGTGGTTATACCGGCATGTCGATCATGCTTTTTATGTAGGTACAAATAGCAAAGCATATTTTAAAAAGTATGGTTTAAAACAAAAGCAATTGAGCTTTGCACCTCACGCCATAGACAACGACAGATTTGCCTTTAAAAGGGACGAAGAAACCTTACTTTTACGGAAATCATTATCGCTGGGTGAAGGCGATATTTTGATTTTGTTTGCAGGGAAGCTGGAAGAAAAAAAAGCGCCGCAGCATTTATTGGCAGCTTTTTTAAGCATTAACAAACCCAATGTACATTTACTATTTGCAGGAAATGGCCCGTTGGAGAACGAATTGAAGCAGATGAGCGGAGACAATGCACTTGTGCATTTTATGGAGTTTCAAAATCAGTCGCAAATGCCCGTAGTTTATCAGGCTTGTGATTTATTTTGCTTACCATCTGTAGGGCCGGGCGAAACCTGGGGACTCGCCATAAATGAAGCCATGGCTTGCAGTAAAGCGATAATAGCATCCAACAAAGTGGGTTGCGCTGTTGACCTGGTGAAAGATGGGGTAAATGGGAGCGTTTTTAAAGCGGGTGATGTTAGTGATCTTACCAGCAAGCTACAGGAATTAACCCACGACCTCAGCCAGCTTAAAACTTATGGCAGGGAGTCGCAAAGGATTATTAAAGATTGGAACTTTACAAAAATTGCAGAGGCAATAGAAAATAAACTAATATATGAAACGGATTGATCGTATTAAGCTTGATTTTACCAGAAATTGGGAACTGCCGGGAAAAGAGCGTTTGTCGCGGTGGTTTAAACCATCAGATCAGCTTAAAAGGAGTATCAACAATGGTATAGTATGGTTAAATGATGAAGACATTGCCATATACGCCAATACCAATAATTACATTGAATGGACCGTATTAAGCAACGGTACCTATGAAAATGAGATTAACAAAATGATAAGAATATCGCTAAAAAACGGCGAAAACGCATTGGATATAGGCGGAAACATCGGCTTGCAAAGTATCAGGATGTCGCAATGTGTGGGTGATGATGGCAAAGTATATGCTTTTGAGCCGCTTAATTATCTGCAGCAAAAGTTTATCAAAAATATAACACTTAACAGGGCCAATAATGTTAAACTTTTTCCATTTGCCCTGGCCGATGCTGAAGGCGAAGCAGAGTTTGCTATCAATACCAACTCATGGAATCAGGGTACATTTAGTTTGGGTGATGGTAATAATGGCAGCGAAAAACAACTGGTTACTATAAAAGTAGCAGATAATATCCCCGAAATACAGCAACTTGAATCACTTGCGCTGATAAAAATTGATGTTGAGGGATTTGAATTTCAGGTGCTAAAAGGCTTACAAAAAACGCTGCAAAAACATAAGCCCCGTATTATTTTTGAGTACGATAGCCACTATTGGGTAAAAACGGGCTGCACCATAGCAGAATGCTGTTCATACCTGGAACAAATGGGCTATCAGTTTTACCAGATTACCCCGGTGGGCTGCGAGTTTGTTACTTCTACAGCCGAAATAGAAAGCGGCAATTTATTTTGTATACCCGTATAAATTAATGAAAAGCGGTAACGCCCTTGAACGATATATTGTGCTCTTTATACCCTGGGCACTTTCCTTATTGCTCAGCAGCGATCCGGTGCTTTCTTATTTCACCGCCTGGCTGGGTTCTTTCCTTATTTTCTTTTTAACATTATCAGGCTGGGTAAAACCGTTGCCAGACGATAGAAGTTTTGGTGAGCAATTAATGAGGCCGGTTATTATTATTCAGATAATTTTTGCCGGCTACATGTGCTGCACGTCTATTTTTTATTTTTTAAACGTGTTGGGATATGACAATTTTAACAAACCTGCTTTCGCCACCTTTATTGATGCCGAAAAGTTAAAGGTAGTAGCTCAATGCCAGCGCTATTATTGCCTGGCGCATGCGTCATTTATCACTGGGATTTTAATTTTTATGAAATACCCAAAGGAAAAGACCTACTATATTGAGAATGACAAAATAGCCAACTTTTTGTTAATAACGGCACTTTTAACGTTTCCGCTTTCGCTCTTTTTTTTACGGGTTCCGGGTTTATCACAATTTTATGTTCAATTCAGCTCATTAAGCTTTATTGCTGGCACGTTGGCACTGGCGTTTGCTATCCCCTTAAAAAAAATGGGCAATACGCTGATTTGCCTTGCTTTATATGCTTTTAACTTTTACCAGGCTTTTATTTCGGGATTTAAAGAACCCATCATCATCAGCGTATTGGTATTGGGCATATTTTTGTATCCCAACTACAAAAAATTGGTTACTATAATATTTGTACCAGCAATGCTTATATTATTTATGTTTCTGCCATCATATGTAAATAATTTCAGGCAAAATGCCTGGTCGGGTGATGAAACGGCGGAAGACGCCTCACATTTAGCGCTTGACGCAACCCTTAACAGCGATAAAGATGATTCGAATTGGGGATTTTTAGTATATCGGCTGAGTGAAATAGACATGTTTACCACCTTTGTTAATTCTACGCCATCGCAAATAGATTATTACGGCCTGCGATTGGTTACGCAATCGGCGATAGCAATTGTGCCCCGTATATTTTGGCCATCTAAACCCAGTACCGAAGATTTGATAATGGAAAGAGTTTATGATGCAGGAGTGGTGAGGCGCGGTTCTATAGTTTCGGCTAAGCCTGCTTTTGTTGTAGATGCCTATCTTTCGGGCGGCGTATTCGGCATATTTGTAGCGCTATTTTTGTATGGTGCAGTTGCTCAACTGATTTCGCAATATGCCGAAAAAATATTCGGCGGTTATATTTTAGGAACTACACTTATATTTAGTGGTTTGTTTCAAATTATGTGGCGTGGCCTCAGTTTCGAGTTTTTAATAAATACCGTGTTCTGGAGTTTTATAAGCATGCTGGTTATTCAAAAAATCTTGGTATCAACACATATACTCAAAAAGGTCTGAAAGTTTTACAAATATGCGCGGCATATAAGCCGGCCTTTATTTACGGTGGTCCAACCATGTCTGTTTCCATGCTCAGCGAGCAATTGGTTAATAACGGCGTAACCGTTGAAGTTTTTGCGACTACTGCCAATGGCCAAAATGAATTGCCTGTAACCCCGGGTGTTGCTGTTGAGGTTGATGGCGTTAAGGTTACCTATTTTAAAAGAATAACCAAAGATCACACTCATTTTTCGCCGGCATTGTTAAAAAAGGTGTGGAAAGAAGCGCCAAACTTTGATGCAGTGCATATCCACGCCTGGTGGAACCTGGTGTCATTATTTTCGTGCATGCTGGCGTTGATGCGTAAAGTACCTGTAATAGTTTCACCAAGAGGCACTTTGAGCTCTTACTCTTTTAATAATAAAAATATTGGGGTTAAACAGTTTATTCATAGCTTTTTGGGCAAGCCTATGCTTAACAGATGTTTTATCCACGTAACTTCCGAAAGGGAAAAAGATGCCATCACTACCCTTATTCGGCCTAAAAGCATTACCGTATTACCTAACTTTGTTAGGCTGCAGCCGTACAAGGCATCAGATAAAAGTCGGGGTGAGGTTGAGTTGAAACTGATTTTTTTTTCGCGGATAGAACAAAAGAAAGGGCTTGATTTATTGCTCGCAGCACTCGCAAAAGTCAATGTGCCCTATCAGCTTACCGTTGCAGGCGACGGGGATAAAGATTATGTGGAGCATTTAAAAACGATAGCTGAAGAAAATAAAGTTGAAGACAAGGTGAGTTGGATAGGTTTCCAGAATGAGAACAAATTTGACTTGCTACAGGAGCATGATTTGTTTGTGCTGCCGTCATACGATGAGAATTTTGGCAATGCTGTAATTGAAAGTTTAAGCGTAGGAACACCAGTGTTAATTAGCGAACAGGTGGGGCTTTCGAACTATGTAGTAGAAAACAAATTGGGCTGGATTTGTACGACAAATGCAGATTCAATAGCTGAAACAATAAATAAAATAGGCACTGTGGATAAGACGACCCTTCAAAATATCAGAAACATAGCTCCGGAAATCATTCACAATGATTTTGACGAAAAAAATATGGTTAAAAAATACATTACAATGTATAATCAAATAACGGCAAAATGACCGAATACAAAGATTATGGCTTTCATCATAATAATGCCACGCATAATTTCGGTTATCAGCTAAAGCCGCTGTTAGGCTTGCTTGATAAATCAAAAAACAAAAATATTATTGATTTAGGCTGCGGCAACGGATACCTGGTTAACTATCTGATAGAATTGGGTTATAATGCATACGGAACAGATGCATCTGAAAAAGGAGTAGCGCTGGCCCGGCAAATTAACGCCGACCGTTTTTTTGTGCAGGATTTATCGTCCGACAGGTTGCCTCCCGAGTTACAGTATATTCCGTTTGACACCATTATATCGACCGAGGTAATTGAGCATTTATATGACCCGGAAGGGTTTATTGAATTTTGTAAGAATGCTGTAAAACCAGATGCCGAAATTATTATATCAACCCCCTATCATGGTTATTTAAAAAATCTGGTGCTGAGTTTGTTTAACAAATGGGATGCACACCTTGATCCGTTTTGGCTTGGTGGGCATATTAAATTATGGTCCAGAAAAACATTGTCGCGCGCGCTAACCAATAAGGGGTTTACCATTGTAAGCTTTACAGGTTGCGGGCGGATACCTTATTTTTGGAAATCGATGATCATTAAAGCTCGATTATCTTGAATACCCAGTTTTCATTTATCATCATTACTTATAACGAGGAGCAACACTTACCGCGTTTGCTGGATTCTATTGCCGGGCTTAATGCAGCAACCTTCATTTTAGATTCGGGCAGCACTGATGATACTATTTCTATTGCGCAGCAATATGGGGCCGTTACCTTACAACATGCGTTTGAAAATCATCCCAAGCAATGGGGTTATGCACTAAACAACTTCGATATTCAAACACCATGGATAATTTGCCTGGATGCTGATCAAATAGTTACTGAGGGGCTTAAAACACGCCTGGCTGATTTTAAGGATGAAGATCATCAGCAGGTAAATGGCATTTATTTTAACAGGAAGAATTTTTTTAAAGGCCGATGGATAAAACACGGCGGCTATTCGCCCTTTTACCTGCTTAAAATGATTCGCTATGGTAACGGATATTCGGACTTGAATGAGAATATGGATCATCGTTTTATAGTATTGGGCAAAACGGAAGTGTGGAAGGATGGCTATATTTTAGAAGAAAATTTAAAAGAAAATCAGATTAGTTTCTGGATAAATAAACATAACCGGTATAGCGATTTAGTGGCCCAGGAAGAGGTTGAACGCATGCTTAAAATGCGCTCGCAAACGTTGAAACCCAGGTTTTGGGGATCGCCAGATGAGCGGACGGCCTGGCTGAAACAGCTTTGGTGGAAAATGCCGCTGTACTCCAGACCTTTGGTTTATTTAATTTACCGGATGTTTTTTCGCCTGGGAATTCTTGATGGGCGTACTGGTGTGATATTTCATTTTTTACAGGCTTTTTGGTTTCGTTTGATAGTGGATATAAAAATTGATGAGATTTTGCTGGCGAAAAAGAAAGCATCGCCGCCGGCGCCAAAGGAAGATAGCCCGGTGAGGTTTGTGATTTGGTTTTTGGTGCTTTTTGTGTTTTTTTATTATTTCAATGCTGCGTTTTTTGGCATTACACAGCCGGGAGCCCGGCATTACAATGCCTGGATTGCCGATAACTTAAACTATATCAGTGTTTTGCGCACTGGGCTAATTAAAAGCAGTGCGCAGGTATTGGGCTGGATGGGGTTTTCGGTTATTACCAATGAAAGTGATTTGCTTGTTGTTGGGCGCGGTGTTATACGGATTGCCTATGATTGTTTGGGTTTGGGTGTAATTAGTTTTTTTGCGGCATTTGTGATAGCATATCCTCAAAAACGAAAGTCCAAAGTTGTTTTTTTAATAGCCGGTATTGTTGGTATTGAACTATTGAACATTATACGCTTTGTTGTACTGGCTCTGTTTTGGGATAAACAGCATGACAGGATTCTTGATCATCACACCATTTTCAATATTTTTATATATTTGGTTATAGCCGTTGTGTTGTTTTTTTGGATTAAACAAGATGAAGGCATAAATAAACAATAATGCAACAAACTGACCTGTCGGCTTATAATAATTACCCTTTTAACCCAGGTGCAAACCCTTTAAAAAGGGTTTTGTGGTTTTATGTAAACGCCTTGTTTTTAAAAACCAGCCTGCTGCCTGTTAACGGCTTCAAGGTAATATTGCTTCGTTTGTTCGGTGCAAAAATTGGCAATAAAGTTACCATAAAGCCGGGCGTAAATGTGAAGTACCCCTGGCATCTCACTATTGGACATCAAACCTGGATAGGTGAAAATGTGTGGATTGATTGCCTTGTTCCTATAACCATTGGTAATAATGTTTGCTTGTCGCAAGGTGCATTATTGCTTACCGGCAATCATAACTACAAAATAAAATCGTTTGATCTGATAACCCAGGGAATAGTTTTGGAAGATGGTGTGTGGATTGGCGCCCGGGCCATCGTAAATCCAGGGGTTGTGGTGGCTTCGCATGCTATGCTTACCAGTGGCTCAGTAGCAACAAAAAATCTGGAAGCCTATTCAATTTACCAGGGAAATCCTGCAACAAAAATTCGCCCGCGTATCATCGCCTAAAAATCTGTTTCTTAAAAATGCATAACTCACCAAGCAAAGCGCACCAACCTATTATTGCAGCCCTTTTTATTATAGTGGCAATAATGGGTGTTATTCTGTTTTTTATACCCCCGGGTCTTTTTCCCGATCCGGCAAATGGCTTGCAGGTGTTGCGATCAATGCATTTGGGCAGTAGTTTTAATACATTTGTTAGTCCCGATCAGAGCGATATTTCGCAGGATTATACCGAATATATAACCTGGTGGTCGCCGGGGCAATACCTGGTGCCGTATTTCTTTAAGCTGATTACCGGTAGCAATATGGGACACGGCATCGCCATCACCGTTACCATAGCCGAATTGCTTGGACTGGCGGGCTTTAATGCGTTCTTTAAAAAAGTTGGTTTTAGTCCACTTGTTGCAGCCATCAGTTTATTATTTATTGTAGCTCAGCAGGCATTTATGGTGCCATTTGTATTTTATAATGGCGGCGAGGTGTTGATTTTTGCGTTTGAGGGATGGTTTTTATATGGCTGTTTAAGTATAAACAAAGCAGGTTTTAAGCTGATATTATTTGTGTTGCTTTCGGGATGGATAGGCTTTTTCCTGAAATCATCATTTGTTTGGGTTTACGCTGCCGGCTTATGCTGCTTGTGGATAAGGCTTTCAAAAATTACCATTGGAGCCCTTGAGTGGGTAAAAAAAGCATTCTGGATTGGAATACCCGCTGCGCTTTCAATAGCGGTTATTTATTTTGTGTATTTATCAAAAGGACAAAGTCCTGCTTCTCATGCACATGGAATAAAAATAACAGCCGAAACCTTTACATTTCCACTGGCATCGCCCTTGCTTTCAGCTTTGTCCATTGATGACCTTGTGCGTGGATTGTTTTTCCATACGGGCAAACCCATCTTTGATCCCGTGTGGAGCCTTGTGGTGTTGATAGCATTGGCTGTTTTAAGCTTATGGCTTATTTTCAGTATCGTTAAATACATTCCTAACGATAATTACCGGTTGTTTATAATTGTATTTTATGTTACTGCCCTGTTGTTTTTTGGGACAGCTTATATGCGCCAATTATCCATCTCGTACGAGGCCCGGCACTTCCGCATTTTAGGCCTTTTGGTTATGCCTGGCATCGTTTATTTATCGCGTAAGCTAAAAGGCTTGTTCCGCTTAATTTTTATTTTGGTTTTCAATGTTATAGCTTATACCAGTATATTTTATGTAATGGCCGGTTATAAAGCAAATAGTATGGCGGCAAGAGGCACAACCGGTGTAGCCCAGCCCAATATTGACCAGGCGGGTTTAAATACGCTAATAAAGCTCGATAAAGAAAATAAAAACGCTGTGTTCGCTTTTATAAGTAATGATATTGGCCTTGAAATTTCACATAACCGTATTGTCACTTTGTCACCGGTAGGGGATAATCTAAAAATTGATGTGGACGACTACAAATACAGTGGCTTTGCAGGCCCGCTATATATCGTATTGCCCGAAAGCTACAATGGGCCTAAAGAGAAGCTGATAATGAAATCATTTCCGGGCTATGCAGGTTGGAATATATCCATGCTTAGTCCCAATTATGTATTGTATGCAGCAAAGCTGAAAAGATAATTTAAACTAAATTAATAGCGTAAAGGAAAGAGGTGTAATCCATCTCTTTCCTTTTTTATTTTAGGGAATCAGGTGTTTTTTCAGATAAGCGCTTAATTTTTTTTCAATTGTTTCGCTATAAATTATGCTAATTAATATCAAAAAAAGCATCACCGAAATAGTAAAGGCCATTCCAAACGGGGTAAAAAATCCCCCCAATTTATTGATGATAAGTATCCCGATGTTTTCGTGTATAAGATATAAAAAATAGGAAGCCACACCAATTTTTACAATTAGTTTATTGTTTAGAATTAACAATTTTTCGGGAAAGTATATGAAACAAAAAAACAGGGAAAAAACAATAAAATAAAGTATGTCGACTTGAAATGTAGTCGCTGTATAAATTATATAAATAAGAAAAAAAGCCAAGGGAAGTTTAATTGACAAGGCGCTTTTTTCGTTTAGCGTTTTATGTTTGTATAATAAGTAAAAACATATCCCGGCGCTAAAAAGAGGTAAAAAGCTTATTAAATTAAAATATTGGCCAATAAATATTTCGTAAAACTTTGACAGGCCTAAAGGTAAATGGCTGTTAAAAATATGATCGGTGTCAATTCTTTTTAGCACATAGTCAACACAGATCAAAAATATTGCGCTGATGCTAAAATTCCTGAAAAAATTCTTTTTGTTGATATAATACAGTGCGCTGGCAAAAAAGTAAAATTGTATTTCGGGCCACAAACTCCAATACGAACCATTTATATAATTTAAGTCTGCCCGTAAATGGAAGAAGTGATTGAAGATAATAGGCTTAATGAAGGTTAAACGGGTTAAAATATTAGCAATCCTATGACTATCAGGGAATATTAAAGTATCATCAAATATCCGAAAAACTAAAAAGGTTATTAAAGTTGCCACAAGCATTGAGGGGAACAATCTTATAATTCTTTTCTTCCAGAAGGTCAAAAAATTCAGCGTTTTTTCCAACGTAAAAAAGATAACAAAGCCGCTTATCATAAAAAAAAATTCAACCCCAACATTGCCGTAAGCGAAAAAGTTGTATTTATCCTTATAAGGATACAAGGAAACATGATTAAATGGTGTAGCATATCTCGAAAAAAAATGAAAAAGCATCACGGATATTATTGCAATAGCTCTAAATCCATCCAGTATTTTTATTCGTGATTTTGTTTGAGATTTTTCGGAGATGACGTCTATCGTATTGGCAGGCTTAGTTTCTATAGTTTTAACAACCGGGGAATCCAATTTTTGAAAATTTAAATATTAGCAAGAGTCTATTTAATAGTAAATATAGGAATTACTACTACACAAAATTGAAATAATAGCGGCTTTAACTCTTTAAGGCAAAAATTATTACTTGTTAATTTCTTTCCAAAGCAGATCTTTTAGCTCGTTGATATTTTTTTGAGCTACTGATGATATAAAGATTGAGGGAATATCGGCCGGAAGTTCCTTTTTCATTTCCTGCTGAAGCTCATCGTCCAGCATGTCTGACTTGGTTACGGCCAGCACTCTTGGCTTATGAATCAGTTCGGGGTTATATTCTTTTAATTCGTGCAGTAATATCTGGTATTCTTCATTTATGGTGCGGGTAGTGTCGGCAGGTACCATAAATAGCAGCACTGAGTTACGTTCAATGTGCCTTAAAAATCTAAATCCTAAACCTTTTCCCTGTGAAGCCCCTTCAATAATACCTGGAATATCAGCCATTACAAATGATTTTCCGCCACGATATGCCACTATACCCAGGTTAGGCACAATGGTGGTAAAGGCGTAATCAGCAATCTCCGGCTTGGCAGCCGATACTACCGAAAGCAAGGTTGATTTACCGGCATTAGGGAAGCCTACTAAACCAACATCGGCTAATACCTTTAATTCAAGTACATTCCATTCTTCTTTTCCATCCTCACCTGGTTGTGAAAAACGGGGTGTTTGTTGAGTAGATGTTTTAAAATGCCAGTTACCCAATCCTCCGCGACCGCCAGGAGTCAATATTTTGGTTTCGCCATCCTGGGTTATATCGAAAAGAATTTCGCCTGTTTCCGAATTTCTAACTGTAGTTCCTAAAGGAACCTCTAAAATCTCATCTCTTCCGGTTTTTCCGCTTCTTAAAGAACTTCCACCAGCATCTCCATCGCCTGCAATTACATGTTTGCGGTATTTGAGGTGCAGCATGGTCCATAACTGGGCATTACCTTTTAAGATGACATGGCCACCACGGCCTCCATCTCCACCATCAGGACCTCCTTTTGACGTCAATATATCACGATGCAAATGAGATGAACCAGCGCCTCCGTGACCAGAGCGGCAGCAAATCTTCACATAATCAACAAAATTGGAACCCTGGGACATGTTATTTCGAATTTCAATTTCGGAGTATTATTGGTTCAATTGCAGATTAGTCAGCCTGCTGAAAATCCGAAATCGAACCTCCGACCGCGTGCCGCCTTAGCTACAGCGGTGGCGCAAATCCGAAATTATATTAGTAGTTACTTACAACATGATTAATGGCATCAAATATCTCGTGAATAGAACCGATGCCATTGATGCTTTTAAATTTATGTTGATTTTTATAGAAACCGGCCACCGGCGCGGTTTTATCATTGTATTCTTTAATTCTTTTGCGGATAACTTCCGGATTGGCATCATCAGGTCTGCCTGAATCTTTACCCCTTAGTAGTAAACGTTGCTCCAACTCATCATCAGTAACCTCTAGAGCTACCATGCCTAATATAGGCGCATTTTTTGTTTCCAATAACCTATCCAGTGCTTCGGCCTGAGCTACTGTACGTGGAAAACCATCAAAGATGAATCCTTTAGCATCTTTATTAGCATCCAATTTATGGCTTATCATTCCAATAACCACTTCATCAGGGACTAATTTGCCTTCATCCATCAATTTCTTCGCCTCTAACCCTAATGCTGTGCCCTGCGAAATTTCGCCGCGTAAAAGATCGCCCGTTGAAAGATGGATTAATCCATGTTTTTCAATAAGTTTTTGCGATTGAGTACCTTTCCCTGCCCCGGGGGGACCAAACAATACCAGGTTTAGCATGCTTTTATCAAATTAAAAGCCTTTCAGTACTACACAGAAAGGCTTATTTAGTCTTGAGTCAGAGGCCTTTTAGTCTTGTATAACAAAGTAAAACGCTTTGTTTATGACTATGGACAATTGACTTGATCCAGTGCACTTGAAAGGAGTCGAACCCCTAACCTTCCCGATTTGCAATCGGGATACTCTATTTAATTGAGCTATTAAAAGTGCAATATTTCAGTGCACTTGAAAGGAGTCGAACCCCTAACCTTCCCGATTTGCAATCGGGATGCTCTATTTAATTGAGCTATTAAAAGTGCAATATTTTAGTGCACTTGAAGGGAGTCGAACCCCTAACCTCCTGATCCGTAGTCAGGTGCTCTATCCAATTGAGCTACAAGTGCCTTTTTTAACGGACTGCAAAAATAGGAAAATTTTCAATCCGTTATAATTTTTTTTGAAATTTTACTTTACGGCCTCTGCAATGGCACTAAAATCGGGCAGGTCTGTTGCTACCTCAAGCACCTCGGCATATATAATTTTCTGATTCTCATCAATAACAAAGGCAGCACGTTTTGATACGCCTTTTAAACCAAAAACAAAGTTTTCGTAGATGGCGTCATAAGCGGTTGATACTTCTTTATTGAAATCAGAAAGCAAATCAAACTGGTAATTGTTCTCTTCTTTAAACTTGGCCAATGTAAAAGGCGAATCAACAGAAATACCTAAAATGATAGCATTTAAACCATCATAATAACCAAAACTATCGCGCATGGTGCATAATTGTGTAGTGCACGTGCCTGTAAATGCCATCGGAAAAAAGTGAATAACTACCTTTTTACCTTTAAAATCAGCTAATGATACTTCTTTTAATGCCGAAGAATATAATTTAAACTGCGGTGCCGCCTGGCCTGGTTGTAATGACATAGATTTATTTTTTTGTAAATAAAATCATTTAACGTGGTTTAACAATGAGCCCGTTTATTTTTTACATTTCTGTGTATGCTTATTTGAGCTTAAGTATCCTATCGGCGTTGCCATGCGTTATTTTTTCCATGTCGGTGTTTGAAAGTGGCATGCTATCTAAATATGCTCTTCCGGCTTCATTGGTACTGAAAGGATAATCTATTGAAAACATAATATTATCGATGCCAAAAGTATCAATAGCAACCTGTAAAGGCGGCAGTGTAAAAAGCCCGCTGGTAGTGATATAAACCTGATCGCGCAGGGTTTGTATGATAGAACGCTGGTTAATGCCGCCATTGTCAATCCCAAACATTTTGTCGCTGCGCACCATCATCATAGGCAGCATTTCGCCCATATGGCCGATGATGAGCTTTAGTTTAGGATATTTATCCAAAGTGCCCGATACAATAAGTCGCAAGGTATGTAATGCTGTTTCCGAATGCCATCCCCAGCCGGCTATTGATAAAAATGTTCCCGCCTGTTTGGGTAAATTATTGTAATATGCATCAAACACGGCTTTTGGAGGCAAGCCGGGATGCAGGTAAATGGGTACATCCAGTTGTTCCGCACGCTCAAAAATGGGTGCATACTTGGCATCATCTAAAAACTCGCCATTGGTGAGCCCGTTAATGAGTGCACCGCAAAAGCCGTAGTTCTTTACGGTGCGTTCCAATTCATCCGCAGCAGCGGCAGGATTAGTTGTAGGTAGATGGGCAAAAGCTTTAAACCTATCGGGATAGGGTGCAATTTGGGATGCGATAACATCATTATATTCTTTGGCAAATGCAGGGCCGGCTTTGGCATCCAGCAGGTCAGCTCCTTCGCCTGCTACAGAGAGTACTTGTACACTGATGCCATTATCGTTCATTGATTGCAGGCGCTCGCCATCAATATCGGCCAGTTTCGGTATCATTTTCTGTATGGCCGGCGATTTGCCCAGGTAATGTTTGTCCCTTGCCTCTTTTGGCATATTGTCAATCAGTTCGGGAAAGGTTATGTGTTCTTCAAGTGTTACTACGCGCATAAATGTTTTTATTTAGTGAGTAACAAAGGTCAGCCTGTTTAGATTCAAAAACATTGATCTGGATCATTAAAATCAGATTTTTGATTTTAACCGGCTTAAGGCTTCCTGCGACAGGTTGAGGTAGTTGGCCACCAGTTTATTTGATAAACGCAGTACCATATGCGGACTCTCTTTTAATAGTAGTTTATAGCGCTCCGCGGCATCCTGCGTGGCCAGGCTTTGTAAGCGCTTCGTATTATTTACATACGCAAACTCCAGGTAATTGCGGTAAAATTTTTCCCAGGCGGGTATAACATCAAGCAAACCATAAAAATCATCGCGGCTGATATAAAGCAGGTCGGAGGTTTCAATAGCCTGCGTTATTTCGGTTAAGGGTTCGCCGGTTATAAAGGAAGTTAACGAAGTGGAGAACGTGTTTTCAAAAGCAAATCTGCGGGTTACTTCGGCCCCATCGGCCTTTACAAAATATACCCGTAGACAGCCTTTGTTTACAAAGTACATTCTGCGAGCAGGAATGCCCAAAACATTAATCATTTCATTCTTTTTTAATGTTAAAGGCTTAAAGTGCGAAAAGATTACATGCAAATGCTCATCATCTATAGCAACGCGGTCTGTTATAAATTTACCTAACTGTTCGTACATCAAAATAATTTCAAGCACTAAAGATCGGACTAAAAAAATGGTAAGTGTTTATCTGCATTAAAAAACGCCGAAAAACTCACGAAGTTTTTAAACGGCGCAGCCCTCAATGAGGCCATTAAAAACAAATAACATCGAATTAAACTTCGTAAGTTTAATACCGATACCCATGACAATAAAAAGGGTTGTCATCCTGAGTTTTAAAATCCGTGGACTATGAAGGCAAAATGACAAAAATGCGCCATAGGTGCAAAATATCGGTAGAATATTGTTATAGCCGATTTTAGCGTGCTGTAGGTACGCCACCTTGCCCACGTATAGGTTTCGTACCTACGGCACGACATAATTGTTATCGTTTTTTCTCTACCGATATTTGACCCCGATGGGGTCTTTCTATTAGTTTAATTATCCAATGATGTCATGGGTAACGTAGTGAAGGATCTTCTGCGCGAGAAAAGTGTACATCATTGCAAGTCGCCTACATTTATGGCGAAGAAGATATTGATCCGCCAGTTGGCGGATCAATATGACAAGGTGGATAAATATTAAAAGACAAACAATAATGAAAGCAATTATAATAACGGAACCCGGTGGACCTGAAGTTTTGCAGATAGATGAGCGACCAAAACCAGTATGCGAAGCAGATGAAGTACTGGTAAAAGTTTATGCCGCCGGAGTTAACCGGCCTGATGTTTACCAGCGTAAAGGAAATTATCCACCGCCGAAAGGCGCATCGCCGGATATTCCGGGGCTGGAAATTGCCGGAGTTATTGAGCAGATTGGTGAAGACGTTTCGCGCTGGAAGGTTGGCGATAAAGTGTGCGCTTTGTTAACCGGAGGTGGTTATGCTGAATATTGTGCGGTTCCTGAAGGACAATGCCTGCCTGTACCCGATAATTTAAGTGTTGAAGAAGCTGCATCACTGCCCGAAACATTTTTCACCGTATGGAGCAATGTATTTGACCGGGGGCAATTGAAAGACAATGAGACTCTGCTTGTACATGGTGGATCGAGCGGTATTGGTGTTGCTGCTATACAAATGGCCAATGCTTTAGGACATAAAGTATACGTAACTGCCGGCTCGGATGAAAAATGCAGGTTTTGCGAAAGCCTGGGTGCGGAACGGGCAATCAATTATAAAACAGAAAATTTTGCTGCGGTTATTAAGGAAATAACTAAGGGTAAAGGTGTAGATGTTATTTTAGATATGATAGGCGGCAATTATGTGCAGTCTAATATTAAATCATTGGCAGATGATGGCAGGCTGGTAATGATCAATATGATGCTGGGTAAAGATGTTCAGGTTGATTTATCTGTCGTGATGAGCAAAAGACTGACTATTACAGGTTCTACATTGCGTAGCAGAGATGTCGCCTTCAAATCAGCAATCGCTACCAAACTTGAAAAAAATATCTGGCCCTTACTCGCAGCTGGAAAGATAAAACCCATTATTAACAAAGTTTTTCCGCTGGAAAGAGCAGCTGATGCACATACTTTGATGGAAAGCGGCGACTTGATAGGGAAGGTGGTTTTAAAGGTTAGCGTGTAGCAGTTCCTGGAATTTTAGCAGCGTTCACGGTGTTCATGGCGTTCACGCGTTCAAAAATGAACGCTATGTTTTTAGATAAAACAGCGTCAGACGCTTAAAAACAAGTGGTGTTTACCATCACCTAAAAAAAACTGTAGGGGCTATTTTAATATTTGCTTATAAATCTTAACTTTGCGCCTCTGAAATAGCGGGTGATTTTTTCATCTGCCAATTTCACTTAAAATACATTAAATTACCCGGTTATATATGCCAAACATTGGAAAAATTTCACGGATCATTGGTCCGGTAGTTGACGTAAGCTTTGCAGATGATGCACATCTTCCAAAAATTTATGATGCATTGGAGATCACAAAGGAAAATGGTCAAAAAATCATTTTAGAAGTTCAACAACATTTAGGTGAAGATCGCGTTCGTGCAATTGCGATGGATTCGACCGACGGATTGCTGCGCGGAATGAAAGTGATTGACCTGGAATCAGCAATTAAAATGCCTGTTGGCGATGATATTAAAGGCCGCGTATTTAATGTGGTTGGTGATGCAATTGACGGTATCGCTAACTTAGATAAAAGCAATGGTCGTGCTATTCACAATAACCCTCCTCGTTTTGAGGATCTTTCTACCGAAACTGAAGTTCTTTTTACCGGTATTAAAGTTATCGACTTATTAGAGCCTTACAGTAAAGGTGGTAAAATTGGATTATTTGGTGGTGCGGGTGTAGGTAAAACCGTATTGATTCAGGAATTGATCAACAACATCGCGAAAGCATATTCTGGTTTATCAGTATTTGCAGGTGTTGGTGAGCGTACCCGTGAAGGTAATGACTTATTGCGCGAGATGCTGGAGTCAGGTATTATCAAATATGGTGATGACTTTATGCACTCGATGGAAGAAGGCGGCTGGGACCTTTCAAAGGTTGACCCTGAAGCTTTAAAAGATTCAAAAGCTACATTCGTTTTCGGACAAATGAACGAGCCTCCTGGTGCACGTGCACGTGTGGCGCTTTCAGGATTAACTATTGCTGAATATTTCCGTGATGGTGATGCTGACGGTAAAGGTCGTGATATATTATTCTTTATTGATAACATTTTCCGCTTTACACAAGCAGGTTCTGAAGTATCAGCGTTGCTTGGCCGTATGCCATCAGCGGTAGGTTACCAGCCAACACTGGCAACTGAAATGGGTACCATGCAAGAGCGTATCACCTCAACTAAACGTGGTTCAATTACCTCTGTACAGGCGGTATATGTGCCTGCGGATGACTTGACTGACCCTGCACCGGCTACTACATTTGCCCACTTAGATGCTACAACTGTATTATCACGTAAAATTGCTGAGTTAGGTATCTATCCTGCGGTGGATCCATTGGATTCAACCTCACGTATCCTTAGCCCTACCGTTTTAGGTGATGAGCACTACAATACTGCTCAACGCGTTAAAGAAACTTTACAACGTTACAAAGAGTTACAGGATATCATCGCCATTTTAGGTATGGATGAGTTATCTGAAGAAGATAAACTGGTTGTATCACGCGCTCGTCGTGTTCAGCGTTTCTTATCTCAGCCTTTCCACGTTGCAGAGCAATTTACCGGCTTAAAAGGTGTATTGGTTGATATTAAAGAAACCATCAAAGGCTTTAACATGATTATGGACGGCGAAGTGGATGAATATCCAGAAGCTGCATTTAACCTTGTTGGGAACATTGAAGAAGCTATAGAAAAAGGCAAAAAGTTATTAGCTGAAGCTAATAATTAATGTGCGGATGAGTAAATGTGCAGATGTGCAAATTCATGTCATCTGTATATTTGCTCATTAATATATTAAAATCATCTGCACATTTGCACATTCGCAGATTTGCACATTTAAAAGAGCATGACATTAGAAATCCTTACTCCCGATAAAACAGTATACGAAGGCGAAGCCACCTCGGTAACGCTTCCCGGTACTTTGGGATCTTTTGAAATACTGAACCACCACGCGCCTATCATCTCTACACTGGAAGATGGCAAAGTAGTTGTACGTGGCGGCAGTGCTGGCAAAGAAGACGTTTATTTGATTAAGGGCGGTGTTGTAGAAGCATCAAACAACAAAGTAATTATTTTAGCCGAAGGTATTCAGCACAAATAATTATCGGCCTGATCTCTGATATTAAAAATCCCCGATTGGTTTCCAATCGGGGATTTTTTATGTGGATATATTTAATTTTCGATAAACAATGATTGAGGAAGCATTAATAAAAAAGGAAGTGCCTTTGAATAATCCAGCAAATCATATTCAAGCCCCATTAAGCGAATATTTGCGTAATAGGTTTGATGCTGGTCATAATAGTGCTTTTCTGATTGAATAAACCATGCTTTATTGCCCAACTTCTGCGCCAGGAACCATTTTTCGAGCAGCCTTGCTGTCCTGCCATTCCCATCATCAAAAGGATGGATCTTCACGAAAATAAGATGGATCATTGAGGCGAAGAACAGAGCTTCTTTAACATTTAAATCAACCCGAAGCAACTTTGAAATGTCGCCATAAAGCCTTTTCATTTCCTGCTTTACACATCCGGCGTCACAGGCAACATACTCAATTTTTCCAACTGGCGTCATCACGTACATCATGCCGTTGCGAATTTTACCACGTTGTGGTCTTTGTAAGATGTGTTTGGTTAATAAAGTATGAGCCTGTTTAACTGTTTTTTTTTCTAATGGTTGTTTCTGTGCAAATTCATAGGCTTCATACAGATCATCTATTTTTTGCGTATAATCCGGTAGGAATTTAGTTCCCAGCATTTTGTGTTTGATGTAAGAGTCCATCTCAATAGCCTCACCCTCTATCTTGGAAGAGAACACGGCTGAGACCGATGTATAAAAGCTGAAAGTGCCGGCAGACAATTCGCTATCCTTTAAATCTTCAAACTTTTGCTGCGCATCGTTATGTACTAATTGGCAGTAATCTGCTAAAAGCGCTGTTGGTAATATTTCAAGTTCTATTTCTTTCATCATTCAACAGCCTAATTTAGTAATATAATTTTAGCACCGATCTAAACCAAAAACTCAAACAAAGTTTGATCCCTGTTTAACTCTATCACATCAAAGCGGTGTTCTTCCATTCGTTTTAATAGGGATGGATAATCATCGGCTGATTTTAGTTCGATACCTACCAGCGCGGGGCCGCTTTCTTTGGATGTTTTTTTGATGAACTCAAAACGGGTAATATCGTCACCTGGGCCCAGCACATTGTTCACAAACAGCTTTAATGCTCCCGGGCGTTGCGGAAACTTCACAATAAAATAATGCTTTAATCCTTCGTACAACAGTGATTTTTCTTTGATCTCCTGCATACGTTCAATATCATTATTGCCGCCGCTAATTACGCAGACTACTTTTTTACCTTTTATTTTATCCTTGCAAAAATCCAGTACAGCTACAGATAATGCACCGGCAGGCTCAACAACAATGGCGTCTTCATTATACAACTTTAATATAGTGGTGCACACTTTGCCTTCGGGTACGGTAAGCATATCATCCAATACCTCGCTACATAGCTGATAAGTTAATTTGCCTACAGTTTTTACTGCTGCACCATCCACAAAGCGGTTAATATCAGGCAAACTCACCGGACCGCCATGCTCAAAGGCTTTCAGCATACTCGGCGCGCCTTCAGGTTCAACGCCAATTAATAATATGTCGAGTTTGTTTTGCTTTAAAAAGGTTCCTGCACCTGCCGATAGCCCACCACCGCCAACAGGCATAATCACGGCTTCAACGCCTGGTAAATCTTCCAGTATTTCAACGCCTACAGTGCCCTGTCCTTCTATGATACGGTAATTGTCGAAGGGTGGGATAAAAGTCATCTGGTGGGCCTGTGTATAGGTCAGCGCCTCTATCAGGCAGTCATCAAAAGTATCGCCTACTAAAATAATCTCAATATGACCATTACCAAACATTTCTGTTTGCTTAACTTTTTGTTTTGGGGTTATCTCGGGCATAAAAATTACACCCTTAATACCCATTTTGTTGCACGAAAAAGCAACGCCCTGCGCGTGATTGCCCGCACTGGCACAAACTACGCCTCTGCTTAACTCATCAGTATTTAGCTGACTGATCATATTATAGGCGCCGCGAAGTTTATAGGAACGTACCACCTGTAAATCTTCCCGTTTCAAATACAGTTCACACTCGTAAGCTTTTGAGAGGCCCGCATGATATTCAAGGGGAGTACGTTTTACAACGTCTTTTAATCGTCTCGAAGCAGCTTCGAAATCTAACATCACATCAGCCATATTTAAATGATTTATAACCCTTACCGGGCTGGCAAGGGTTTATTTTTATCTATCCCTGCCAATAAATTGCAAAGATCGGTTTTTAAGATGATTTTATATTTTACCTGACGCGCTTAAATAATGTTCAGCATCTTTTGGGTTGCCTTAATAGCGCAAACGGTTTGATCAGAATCTAACCCGCGGGTAATGAACTTGCGTTTGTCGGTTTCCCAGGTAATAATGGCCTCGCATAAAGCATCAGAGCTACTACCGGGTGCAATGCGTACGGCATAGTCAATCAGTTTGGGTAGACGCCTGTCTTTCTTTTTATAAACCATGGCCAGTGCATTCATAAATGCATCAAACTGACCATCGCCCTGGGCGTTTTCTTCAAATTTTTCGCCTTCAATCTGCACCGAAATTGTTGCCGAAGGGCGCAAACCCATGGAGTTCATCAATACGTACGATTTAACAATAACTTTTTCTTCGTATAAGCTGCTGTCCAGTACATCTGAAATGATATAAGGCAGGTCTTCTTTAGTTACCGTTTCTTTTTTATCGCCCAGTTCAATTACGCGTTGGGTAACTTTTTTCAAATCAGCATCATTTAGCTTGAGGCCAAGTTCCTGCAGATTTTTTTCGATATTGGCTTTGCCCGATGTTTTACCCAGGGCATATTCACGCTTGCGGCCAAAACGCTCAGGCAGCAAGTCGTTGAAATATAAGTTGTTTTTATTATCGCCATCGGCATGGATGCCCGCTGTTTGGGTAAACACATTATCGCCCACAATGGGCTTATTCGATGGTATCCTGATCCCCGAAAATGTTTCAACCAGTTTGCTAACCGAATAGATAGAGGATTCTTTAATACCAACTTCAACCTCGGGCGCAAAATCGTTAATTACGGCAACGGCGCTGGCCATGGCTGCATTTCCTGCCCTTTCGCCCATGCCATTTACGGTTAAGTGCAAGCCGCTTACTCCGGCTTTTACAGCTTCCAGTACGTTGGCGGTACCCAGGTCGTAATCGTTGTGTGCATGGAAATCAAAATGAACACCCGGATATTTGGCAATCAGCTCCTTTAAAAATTTAGCGGTTTCCAAAGGTGTTAAAATACCCAATGTATCAGGCAATAAAATTCTTTTTACAGGTTGCGAGGTCAAAAAATCAAGCATCTGGTAAACGTACTCCGGTGAGTTGCGCATACCGTTGCTCCAATCCTCCAGATAAACATTGGTTGCTATGCCTTTACTTTGGGCAAGGTCAATAACATGTTTTATTTCTACAAAATGTTGCTCGGGCGTTTTTTTAAGCTGATGGGTTAAATGATTTAACGAACCCTTGGTTAACAGGTTTTGAACTTTAACTTTCGAGTTTACCATCCAATCGATAGATACCCCGTTATCTACAAATGATAGTACTTCAATACGGTCCGAGTATCCGTTTTCTTCGGCCCAAACCAAAATACTTTTTACTGCCTGAAACTCGCCTTCTGACACACGTGCTGAAGCAATTTCAACCCTGTCTACATGGAGTTCCTCTAATAATAACTGAGTGATGGTTAATTTTTCTGAGATAGAAAATGACACACCCGAAGTTTGTTCGCCATCGCGAAGGGTAGTGTCCATTATCTCTATTTTCCTGCGTTCCATGTATTGGAGTTGGTTATATTGTAGAAAAGTTGATTAGGTTGATTAAGTTGATTAGTTAGTTTCCAAGTCAGGTTTTTCAACCCAATCAACTTACCTACTTAATCAACTCAATCAACCCTTTTTTATTAAAGTGGCAAATGCTCAGCAAATTCTTGAATTTGCGTTTTAATGCTTTGCAGATAATCAATATCATCAAAGCCATTGATCATGTTATCTTTTTTGTAGTGGCTGATATCAAAAGTTTCCTTTTCGCCAGTTGAAACAAGGGTAATGGTTTGAGCAGGCAGGTTTATCTCCAACTCAGTTTTTGGATCTGCAATAATGGCAGCAAATATCTTGTCGGCAAATTTGGCACTCACCTGAACCGGCAATACGCCAATGTTTAGGCAGTTATTTTTGAAGATATCAGCAAAAAAGCTGGATACCACACATCTGAAACCGTAATCATAAACCGCCCAGGCAGCATGTTCTCTTGATGAGCCTGAACCAAAGTTTCTACCACCAACAAGTATTTCACCACTGTAAGTTGAATCGTTCAACACAAAGTCCTTTTTAGGGGTATTGTCGGCATTATATCTCCAGTCGCGGAAAAGGTTATCGCCAAAACCAACACGTTCGGTTGCTTTTAAAAAGCGGGCCGGGATGATCTGGTCGGTATCTATATTTTCTATCGGAAGTGGTACGCCGGTACTTTTTAGTATTGTAAATTTATCGTAAGCCATTGTATTTTTTAATGTGCAAATGTGCGGGTACGCAAATGTGCAGATGCTTTAATTATTAAACTAACTCTTCAATTAATGTTCTTGGGTCTGTAACTACTCCGGTAACAGCGGCAGCGGCAGCAACCAGCGGACTAGCCAGCATGGTTCTTGCACCAGGACCCTGACGACCTTCAAAGTTTCTGTTCGAGGTACTTACCGCATATTTTCCGGCAGGAACCTTGTCATCATTCATTGCTAAACAAGCTGAACAGCCTGGCTGGCGTAAAGTAAAGCCTGCTTCAGTCAAAATATCCAGCAAACCTTCTTCTTTTATCTGCGCCTCAACAATGTGCGATCCCGGAACTAACCAGGCCGTAACGTTATCAGCTTTGTGTTTGCCTTTTACGAGTGATGTAAATGCCCTGAAATCTTCAATACGGCCATTGGTACAGCTACCCACAAAAACAAAATCTACTTGTTTGCCTATCATGGAATCACCTTCGTGAAAGCCCATATAACCTAATGATTTCTCATAAGTAGCAGCTCCACCTTCTACGTCCGCAGCATCCGGAATATCGTGTGATATACCCATGCCCATACCCGGGTTGGTTCCGTAAGTGATCATCGGCTCAATATCTGATGCTTTGAAAGTTAATTCTTTATCAAATACAGCGTCGGCATCAGTTTTTAAAGTTTTGTAGTAAGCCAATGCTTTGTCCCAAGCTTCGCCTTTAGGGCTAAATTCACGGCCTTTTACATAGTTGATGGTGGTTTCATCCGGCGCTATCATGCCACCGCGCGCACCCATTTCAATACTTAGGTTACAAACCGTCATACGGCCTTCCATGCTCATGTTTTCAAAAACATCACCTGCATATTCAACAAAATAGCCGGTAGCGCCAGAAGTAGTTAGTTTTGAGATAATGTATAGTGCAACGTCTTTTGGCGTAACACCGAAACCTAATTTGCCATTAACGTTGATGCGCATTTTTTTAGGTTTTGGCTGCATAATGCATTGGGTAGCCAATACCATCTCCACTTCAGAAGTCCCGATACCGAAAGCGATAGCGCCAAAAGCGCCATGCGTTGAAGTATGCGAATCGCCGCAGACAATGGTTGCGCCCGGCTGGGTAATACCATACTCAGGACCTACTACGTGAACAATACCATTTTTTTGATGGCCCAGTCCCCAGTAGCTGATGCCATACTCGTTTGAGTTGGTCTCCAATGCTTTTAACTGGTTAGCCGAAAGCGGATCAGCAACAGGTAAATGCTGGTTGATGGTTGGCGTGTTATGATCGGCCGTGGCGAATGTACGCTCAGGATATAAAACTTTTATACCTCTGCTCTTTAATCCTAAAAAGGCAACGGGGCTTGTTACTTCGTGGATAAGATGGCGATCGATAAAAAGCACATCCGGTCCACCTTCAATTTTACGCACTACGTGCTTGTCCCAAACCTTATCAAATAATGTATTGCTCATTTTGTTAGTTCCTTATTTGTAATTCTATTTATAAAGATTAGCTGTTTTAGTGCCGTTAACCAGCAACAAAAGGTCAGCATCGTTAATATCTAATTTATTATCAGCCAAAGTTAAGAAGTTCTTATAGGTCTCGTCAAGCTCTGGTTTGTCAAGTTTAAATCCTAAGCGCTCTAAATGGAACTTCAGGGCATGGCGTCCGCTGCGGGCGGTAAGCACAATAGTTGCACTTGGGAAGCCTACATCCTCAGGCTTAATGATCTCATAATTCTCACGGTTCTTTAAAAAGCCATCCTGATGAATGCCAGAGCTGTGAGCAAAGGCGTTGGCACCTACAATAGCTTTATTTGGCTGCACTGGCATGCGCATTTGTGTGCTTACCATGTTGCTAAGCTCATAAAAATTGCGTGTATTAATGTTGGTATACAAGCCCAGGTTTTGGTGTGTTTTTAATATCATCACCACTTCTTCAATAGAAGTATTGCCTGCGCGTTCGCCAATACCGTTTATGGTACCTTCAATTTGGCGTGCTCCGTTTTGCAGGCCCGCTATTGAGTTGGCAGTAGCCAAACCAAGGTCATTATGGCAATGAACAGAGATGATGGCCTTATCAATATTTTTAACGTGTTCTTTCAGGTATTTTATTTTGCTGCCGTACTGATCTGGCAGGCAATAGCCATTGGTATCCGGTATATTTACTACCGTAGCACCGGCTGCAATAACAGCTTCAATCATTTGCGCCAGGTAAACCACGTCGGCACGACCTGCATCTTCTGCATAAAACTCAATATCCTCAACTGATTTTTTAGCGTATTTAACCGCTTCAACGGCACGTTCCAGAATTTCCTCGCGGGTGCTGTTAAATTTATGCTTAATGTGCATGTCGGACGAACCGATACCGGTATGGATACGCGGATGTTTGGCATATTGCAATGATTCTACAGCAGCATCAATATCGCCTTTGTTGGCACGGGTAAGTGCGCAAACGGTTGGGGTTTTTACTGCTTTGGATATCTCAACAACGCTTTGGAAATCGCCGGGGCTGGAAATGGGGAAACCAGCTTCTATAATATCAACACCCAGTGCTTCCAGTTCTTTGGCGATCTCAATTTTTTCGGGGGTAGTTAACTGGCAGCCTGGTACCTGCTCGCCGTCGCGTAGCGTGGTATCAAAAACGTAGACTCGATTTGGATCGTGTAACATATTCTTAAATTTTAGGATGATAGCTTTTGAGATTTGAAACTCTTGCCTGTCACCGGTTAATATTTATTCTCTTTATTGGCCCATTATTCAAAAGCCCTCCCAACAGGGAGGGTTGGAAGGCTTATAAGTATTCTAACACTTTTTGGCCCATTGCTTTGGTGCCTAATATTTTGCTTTTATCTGTTTTGCTATCAGCGATATCACCTGTACGGTAACCTGCTTTAAGTGCCTGGTCAACAGCATTGGTAACTTTCTTTGCTTCTTCTTTTAAGCCGAAGCCAATCTCCAGCATCAACGCTACTGATAAGATAGATGCCAGCGGGTTAGCTTTATCCTGACCGGCAATATCATGTGCCGAACCATGGATCGGCTCAAAGAAACCGGTACCATCACCTATTGAGGCAGATGCCAGCATACCCATTGAACCTGCAATTTGCGACGCTTCATCCGTTAAAATATCGCCGAAAAGGTTAGCGGTTACTACCACATCAAACTTTTTAGGATTTTTAACCAGTTGCATAGCTGCATTATCAATAAACATGTGCTCGGTCTCTACATCAGGGTATTGTTTGGCTATTTCCTGTATCACTTCGCGCCATAAGCGTGAGGTTTCTAACACGTTAGCCTTATCTACAGAACATAGTTTTTTACCACGTACCCGGGCAGCTTCGTATGCCTTTATGGCGATGCGCTCTACCTCGTAACGGTTATAGTTCATTAGATCAGATGCGAAATCTGCTGTGCGTTTTTTCTCGCCGAAATAAACATCGCCTGTCAGCTCGCGGAAAAACAGGATATCGGTTCCCTGTAATACCTCGCGTTTTAAACTTGATGCATCTAACAGCTCATCAAAAAGCATAATGGGACGCAGGTTAGCGTATAAACCCAGTTCCTTACGGATTTTTAACAAACCCTGCTCCGGACGAACCTTTGCAGAAGGATCATTATCATATTTAATATGACCAACTGCACCAAATAATATGGCATCGCTGGCTTTTGCCTTTGCCAAAGTTTCATCAGGCAACGAGGTGCCGGTAGTCTCAATAGCTTCATGGCCCATTAGCGCCTCATCATAAGTAAATTGATGACCAAAGCTTGCTGCAATTTTTTCCAGTACGGCTTTACCCCAGGTGGTTACCTCTGCTCCAATCCCGTCGCCGGGTATTACTAATATTTTTTTTGATAGTCCCATTATTATTTTTTCAAATCGTCATTGCGAGGTACTAAGCAATCCCCGATTTGCAGCTCCGCTCTGTATAGTTTGGGATTGCTTCGTGCCTCGCAATGACGTTTAGTTTATATAAATTCTACTCGTAATGTTCAACCACGGGGAACGGATCATAAAAGTGATGTAACAAACTTTTCCATTCCTGGTACTGAACCGATTTTCTGAAACCCTCGGTATGATCAGTTAATTTTTCCCATTCAACCAGCAAAATAAATCTGCTTGAGTTTTCAACGCATCTTCTAAGCCGATGAGAAATATAACCAGCCATTTTTGATATGATATGTTGTGCCTTTGAAAAGACTTCAATGAAGTCATCTTCAAGACCTGGTATCACATTTAATATGGCTACTTCAAGTATCATTTTTTTATTTGTCTGAACTCGAATTAAGCGAATTAAAGAATTCTTGGAATTTGATCTTCAAGTCGGTTAATTCGGGTGGATACGAACTTTTTTATTTAGCAATCTTTTAAACTGTAAGCTCTTGCTGCCAAAGTTTATTAATAAACCTGTTTTCATGTTATAGGCTTCCAAATAATTAATGCCTTGAGCCAGGTGTACATCTTCCAGATTTATTATTGCTTTTAGTTCAACCATTACCTCATCTTCAACAAAAAAATCAACCCGCCTTGTCCCAATCTGTTCTTCTCTGTAAAAGATGGGCATTTCCATCTCTCTTACAAACCCTAAACCGGCTAACCCCATTTCTATTTGCAAAGCCTTTTGATAAATAACTTCCTGAAACCCGTTACCTAGTGAAGAATGAACCCGCATTGCACAACCAATTATCTTGCTTGTGCAATCGTTAAATTCTTCTGGTGTTCTTTTAACGTTTTCCATTTAATGCACTTATCAAAAGACTTCTTTAAACTATTTGGGCCTTAGCCAACTTTAGCAATTCTATTAATTCACTAATTCGCTTAATTCGAGTTCAGACAGTGGTACTTACGCCTCTACAACCTGGTTCTCAGGACGTAAACTGCGTACAGTTTTACCTGCTTGCCATAATTCGCTTTCGCGTAATTCTTTCAACTCAGCATCCAGTTTTTCGCGGTAATCAGGTTTGCTGTTGGTGTCAATTGATCTTTGTGATTCAACACCTGTAGCAACACTTTTGTATAAATCTTCAAATACGGGTTTAGTAGCATCACGGAATTTTTTCCACCAATCCAAAGCACCACGTTGTGCAGTAGTTGAACAATTGGCATACATCCAGTCCATACCGTTTTCTGCAACTAATGGCATTAACGATTGGGTTAACTCTTCAACAGTTTCGTTAAATGATTCTGAAGGCGAGTGACCATTGCTGCGTAATACTTCGTATTGAGCTGCAAAAATACCCTGGATACAACCCATCAATGTGCCACGCTCGCCGGTTAAATCGCTGAATACTTCTTTTTTGAAGTCGGTTTCAAATAAGTAACCGCTACCTACAGCAATACCTAAAGCAACAACTCTGTCTTTAGCTTTTCCGGTAGCATCCTGGAAAATAGCGAAGCTTGAGTTTAAGCCACGGCCCTGTAAAAACATACGACGTAATGAAGTACCTGAGCCTTTGGGAGCAACCAGGAATACATCTACATCAGCAGGAGGTACGATGCCGGTTTGCTCTTTAAAAGTGATACCGAAACCGTGTGAAAAATATAATGCTTTGCCCGGAGTTAAATGTTTTTTAACAGTTGGCCATAAAGCAATCTGAGCAGCATCGCTCAATAAGTAGCAAATAACGGTTCCTCTTTCTAAGGCTTCTTCAATTTCAAAAAGGGTTTCGCCGGGTACAAAGCCATCGTTAATTGCTTTATCCCAGGTTTTGGTGCCTTTACGCTGACCAACAATTACGTTAATGCCATTGTCTTTTTGGTTGAGTGCCTGACCCGGACCTTGTACACCATAGCCAATTACAGCTACAACTTCATTTTTCAATACTTCCTGAGCCTTTGATAAAGGAAACTCTTCGCGGGTAACTACGTTTTCTTCAGTACCGCCGAAATTTAATTTTGCCATTGTTTTTGTTTTTATTTATGATTTCACCGATTTTTTCATGATTTGATCGGTGGGTTTCAGATTTACGAAGTTTTTAAAACTTCGTAAATCTTACTTATTTGTTTACTTTTTTGTTATGATCACTATCCCCGTTGCCCAACCCATTTTGGTTAATATCAAGTCTTCACGGCTATCCAGATAGGCTATTAACTGCGTTGCTTTTTCAGCATGACCGGTTGGCCAGTTTTGCTGCGGCAGCATATCGTCAATAATATAAATGCCCCCTTTTTCAAGCATGTCCAATACTTCATCAAGCAATAAATATTTACCGGGCCAGGTATCGGCAAAAATAAAGCTGAACTTTTGACCTGCATTTTGCTTTATCCATTCGCCGCCATCGGTACAAATCAGCTTCAGGCGTTTATCAACCCCTAAATTCTCCTTAGCTATATTTAATAATGTTTCATCATTATCAATTGATATTAAGGTCGATTTAGCATCCATCCCATCCAATATCCACGTAGTTGATAAACCTGTACCGGTGCCCAGCTCCAGCATTTTGCCGCCCGGTTTAGTAGCAGCCAATGTTTTAAGCAACGAACAGGTTAATACTTCCGATGGCATAGTAAAGCCATTAGCCTCTGTAGCGACTTTGATAGCGTTATATGCTAATGGATATTTTTGTCTGATTTCTTCGATCATATACCCCCCAGCCCCCGCCTTAAGGCGGGGGAGTTTTTTGATAATGTTTTTTAGTTTTCGAATTCTTAATCCCCTATTGTTCCCCCTTCAGGGGGTTAGGGGGTTTACATCGTAAATACTTTTTGTCCCTGGTTTAAATATTCGTTTTCAATTACATCTTCGCCGGGTTCAAGTCTTTCAAACTCGCGGAGCTTGCGGTTAAAGCCGTCGCTATCCTTAATAATGGCAACTCGGGCACTGCGTACAAACTCAATTAAGCCGTAAGGTTGAAGGATGCTGATCAGGTTATCTGTTTCTTCGCGATGGCCCGTAGTTTCAAACACAGTGTAATCTTTACGGATCACAACCGCGCGGGCGCCGTTTTCGCGCAGCAAACGCTCAACGCTAACCTTTTCGGCAATAACATCGGTGCTGACCTTGTATAAGGCCAATTCCTGCCAGATCACATCTTCGTTCGTATGATAGTATACTTTTAATACTTCTACCTGTTTCTCAATCTGGCGGCAAAGCTTGCGCACCACATCTTCCGACTCGGTAATCACTATATTAAAGCGATGAATACGCTCAATTTCTGACGGCGAGGTATTCAGGCTATCGATATTGATTTTACGGCGCGTAAATATGATGGCTATCCGGTTTAATAAGCCGATTTGATTTTCGGTATAAACCGTTATGTTAAATTCCTGTTTTTCTTGTTGGTTTTCCATTTTCAATTTCTTTAACTCTTTTTTGCCTCACCCTGCCCTCTCTAAAGGAGAGGGTTCACATAATTTTTTAAAGTCCTCTCCTTGCTCCACCGCTAAAGCTCTGGCGGCACGCGGTTGGAGAGGATTTAGGTGAGGCTGGTTATTTAAGCCTGATTTCAGAAACACTGCATCCTTGTGGTACCATTGGGAATACATTGTTTTCTTTGGTCACCATTACTTCTAAAAGGAACGAGCCTTTATTGTTCAGCATTTCATTTAATGCAGCAGGTAAATCGGCTCTGTCTTCTATGCGTTTGCCCGGTATTTTATATGCTGCCGCGAGTGCAACAAAATCAGGACTTTGGATATCCACAAAAGAATAACGGCGCTCGTTAAACAATTCCTGCCACTGGCGTACCATGCCCAGGAAACGGTTATTAAGGATGATGATCTTTACATTTACACCGGTTTGCATAATGGTACCTAATTCCTGTAAGGTCATTTGGAAACCGCCATCGCCAATAATGGCAACAACATCACGCTCCTGTGCACCAAATTTGGCACCAATGGCAGCAGGCAGGGCAAAGCCCATAGTACCTAAACCACCGCTGGTAATATTGCTGCGGGTATTGTTCAGTTTGGCGTAACGGCAAGCCACCATTTGGTGTTGACCAACGTCAGAAACAATAATGGCTTCGCCTTTGGTAATTTCGTTTAGTTGTTTAATTACCTCGCCCATGGTCATTTCTTCAGTTTTGGGGTTTAGTTCGGCCTCAATAACTGCGTCAAATTCCTGTGAAGTATAATCGTTGAACTTAGCAAGCCATTCGGTATGTTTTTTTGGTTCGATGAGTGCTGTAAGCAGTGGTAACGTTTCTTTACAATCGCCCCAAACAGGTACGGTTGATTTTACGTTTTTGTCGATCTCGGCAGGGTCAATATCTAAATGAACAACCTTTGCCTGTTTGGCATATTTGTCTAAACGGCCGGTTACGCGGTCATCAAAACGCATGCCTATAGCAATCAATACGTCGCACTCATTAGTCAATACGTTAGGGCCATAATTGCCATGCATCCCAAGCATACCCACATTAAGCGGATGATCTGTCGGGATGGCTCCGGCGCCTAAAATAGTCCAGGCTGATGGAATGCCACTTTTCTCGATAAAAGCCTTAAACTCCTGCTCGGCACTGCCCAATATTACACCTTGTCCCCAAAGAACAAACGGCTTTTTTGCTGAGTTAATTAATTCAGCAGCTTCTTGAATATACTGCGGACGAACAATTGGTTTTGGCCTGTAGCTGCGGATATGATTACAGGTGGTATATCCTTTAAAATCAAATTTCTGGATCTGTGCGTTTTTGGTAATGTCGATTAACACAGGACCCGGGCGACCGCTTTTGGCGATATAAAAAGCCTTTGCAATTACTTCCGGAATTTCGTTAGCATCAGTCACCTGGTAGTTCCATTTGGTAACCGGGGTAGTGATGTTGATTACATCCGTTTCCTGGAAAGCATCGGTACCTAACAAGTGAGCAAACACCTGGCCGGTAATACATACCAGTGGGGTACTGTCAATCTGTGCATCGGCCAAACCAGTTACCAGGTTAGTAGCACCGGGACCGCTGGTAGCAAATACTACACCCACTTTGCCCGATGTACGTGCATAACCTTGTCCTGCGTGAATGCCACCCTGTTCGTGGCGGACGAGGATATGGTTCAGCTTATCATGATAATCGTACAAAGCATCGTAAATGGGCATAATTGCGCCACCCGGATAACCAAAAATGGTATCCACACCTTCAACGATCAATGCTTCCAATAAAGCCTGTGATCCTGATAATTCAACTGCTTCTTTTGCTGCAGCCGGTGCGTTTAATATTTCCTGTGCTACTTCCATATTGCCCCCCATCCCCCTAAAGGGGGAGTTTTTAAAGCTTATCCTGAATAAGCCATTGTTATTATTAATATTTCACTCTCTATTTAATTAACTTCCCTGTTCCCCCTTTAGGGGGCTAGGGGGTTACATTTCGTCAGTAACGCAACCTTCGGCGGCGCTGCTAACAGTTTTGGCATATTTGTATAATAAACCTTTAGTTGCTTTTAACGCTGGTTGTACCCAGTTGGCACGGCGTTTTGCTATTTCTTCTTCGGATACCTTCAGTGTCATGGTGAGGCTGTTGGCATCAATTTCAATAGTGTCGTTGTCATTAACCAGTGCAATTAATCCGCCGTCATAAGCCTCGGGCGTGATGTGACCCACCACAAAACCATGCGTACCGCCAGAGAAACGGCCATCGGTAATTAACGCTACCGAAGCACCCAAACCTGCACCAAAAATAGCGCCTGTAGGTTTCAGCATTTCGGGCATACCTGGCGCGCCTTTAGGGCCAATGTTGCGGATAACCACTACATCGCCAGCTTTAACACGGCCGCTTTGGATCCCTGCAATCAATTCAAATTCGCCATCAAATACGCGGGCCGGGCCTTCAAAGCGTTCGCCCTCTTTGCCAGTAATTTTGGCAACACTGCCGCCCTCAGCAAGGTTTCCGTATAATATTTGTAAGTGGCCTGTTTTTTTAATCGGGTTACTTACAGGGAAGATGATCTTCTGATTTTCAAATTCCAGGTCTGGAACATCAACCAAATTTTCTTCAATTGTTTTGCCGGTTACAGTTAAACACTCGCCATGCAGCAAGCCTTTTTTAAGCAAATATTTCATTACCGCCGGAACACCGCCAATATTGTGCAGATCTTCCATCATGTATTTACCGCTTGGTTTCATATCAGCCAGTACTGGGATGCGGTTACTTACCGATTGGAAGTCATCCTGCGTTAATTTAACACCTATGCTTTTCGCCATAGCAATTAAATGCAGCACAGCATTGGTTGATCCGCCAAGCACCATTATGGTTACAATAGCATTTTCAAATGCTTTGCGGGTCATGATGTCTGATGGCTTTATATCTTTTTCAAGCAATATTCTTATCGCCTTGCCAGCTGCCAGGCACTCGGCTTTCTTTTCTTCGCTTAATGCCGGGTTTGATGAGGAGTAGGGTAAGCTCATACCCAAAGCCTCAATGGCGGAGGCCATAGTATTAGCAGTATAAATGCCACCGCAGGCGCCCGCACTAGGGCAAGCGTTTTTTACCACGCCCATAAAATCTTCGGGCGTTATAGTGCCGGCTAATTTTTGACCCAAAGCTTCAAATGCCGAAACAATATTTAAATCTTCGTCTTTATAATGACCCGGTTTAATAGTGCCGCCGTAAACCATAATTGAGGGGCGGTTTAACCTGCCCATGGCTATTACAGAACCCGGCATGTTTTTATCACAGCCTGGCAAGGTAATTAAGCCGTCATAGTATTGTGCGCCACAAACAGCCTCTATAGAATCGGCAATAACATCGCGGCTAACCAACGAATAACGCATACCATCGGTACCCATGCTCATGCCATCGCTAACGCCTATGGTATTAAAAATAAGCCCTACCAAATCCTCTTCCCAAACACCTTTTTTAACCAGCTTAGCTAAATCGTTAAGGTGCATATTACAGGTATTGCCATCATAACCCATACTTGCCACACCCACTTGTGCCTTTTTCAAATCGTCATCAGTTAAGCCTATCCCGTAAAGCATGGCCTGTGCCGCCGGTTGGGTAGGATCTTGTGTTAACGTTTTGCTATAACGGTTCAATTCTATCGCTTCTGTAGTATTTGTCGGTGCGCTCATATTAACTTGCTGTAGCAGCTTTTTGTATTAAAAAATTAAATATTTAATAATTAAGTAAGGTTCTGTAAATTGATATTTGTAAGTTAGATATAGCCCAAAGGAATAGCAAGCGATAAAAAAACTTATTTCAATTAGTATTTAATTTTGTAATTAATAGTTATGTCGATATAAAAAATGGCAAAACTACATTGTAAAGATATAAAATAATTCAATAAATATACCAAAGTTTAAAACGGTATTCGGTACATAATTTATGCATGCATAGCAAGTTGCCAGATTTCTGCCTGAAATTGCCAGATGGCGGTGGGAAGTTGATGTGCGGATGGGTGTAGATGTGCGAATCTGTAGATGTGCAAATGTGTGGATACTTGGATGTGGAAATATGGCAATATGACATGTGCTGGATGGTTAAAATAACGATGGGTTTTACACTAAGGGTGTTCGAAACATTAAAAAGGGTGTCATGCTGAGGCTCTCGAAGCATGTGGGCAAAGGCCTCTGCGCTCACCCTTCGAGTGCCTCAGGGTGACATCCCAATTAAATTTCGTAATAAAACTCATGTTTCGAACACTCAAGGTTTTACACCCATCGTTATGGATGGTAATTGCACTATCATCCACAAATATCCTGCAATCAAAAAAATCCTGAAAATCTTAGTCAAACAAAAAAGCCTTACATAAAAATGCAAGGCTCACTATTCTTTAAGTAAGACTAAGAGTTTATGACATTTTCAGCTTTTTCTGAATGTCGGCAACGTAGCCTTTGAATTTTTTATCGGTATCAATTAAATCCTCAACTGTTTGGCAGGCATAAATTACGGTAGAGTGATCGCGACCGCCAAAGAAATGACCAATTGATTTTAATGAGCTTTTGGTATGTGCCTTAGCCAGATACATAGAGATTTGGCGGGCCTGCACAATTTCGCGCTTGCGGGTTTGTGATTTTACCATTTCAATAGGCACTTCAAAATATTCGCAAACCAGGCTTTGTATGTATTCCATCGAAATTTCTTTGGATGAATTTTTTACAAAGTTCTTTAACATCTGCTTTGCCAGGTTCAAATCAATTTCCTTACGGTTTAAGGTTGATTGTGCCAACAGGGAAACCATTGCACCTTCCAGTTCACGTACGTTGTTGTCAATATTATGAGCAACGTACTCGATTACATCGTTTGATAGTTCGATGCCGTCCTGGTAAGTTTTATTTTTAAGGATAGCCATGCGGGTTTCCAAATCAGGAACCTGTAAATCGGCCGATAGACCCCATTTAAATCTTGATAAAAGGCGTTCTTCTAAACCTGCCAAATCTTTTGGTGCTTTATCAGAGGTGATAATTACCTGCTTGCCTGATTGGTGCAGGTGATTAAAGATATGGAAAAAGAAATCCTGTGTTTTTTCTTTGCCTGCGAAGTTGTGCACATCATCCATAATCAATACATCAATGGCCTGGTAAAAGTTCACAAAGTCATTAATGTTATTATGCTTAAGGGCATCAACAAACTGCTGGGTAAATTTCTCGCACGATACGTAAAGCACCAGTTTATCAGGCAGTGTTTGTTTAATTTCATTACCTATTGCTTGCGCCAGGTGCGTTTTACCAAGCCCCACGCCCCCGTATATCATTAGTGGGTTAAATGAAGTACCGCCCGGTTTGGCCGCTACTGCATAACCTGCCGAACGTGCTAAACGGTTACAATCACCCTCAACAAAATTATTGAAAGTATAGTTCTGGTTCAGCTGCGGATCAACGTTAAGCTTCTTTAAACCCGGTATTACAAACGGGTTCTTAATATCCTTATTTATTGAAATAGGTATTGGCATAGATTGATTTTTGGCTTCGGCACCATTCCCGTTCGATGGGATATTTGTGGTGTACGGCTTGCTCGAAGATGATTGTTCTACAACAATGTTATATTCAAGCCTTCCGTCGTCGCCCAATTGCTTTTTTATTGTTTTACGCAAAAGTCCCACATAGTGTTCCTCTAACCACTCATAAAAAAATAAACTTGGTACCTGGATCGTCAAAACGCTTCCTTCCATCCTTAAAGCTTTTATCGGCTCAAACCAGGTTTTGAAGCTTTGTGCCGGTATGTTATCTTTAATGATCTGAAGACAGCTATTCCAAACGTTAGTACAAGTTTTTTCCATATGAATTTTAGTAAAATATTGATTTCCAACCTCCCAACGAAACATCTTTTGAACTGTTACGGAACATCGAATATTCTAAAAAAAAGCGGATAAAAAAATTAAATTTTAACTTTTTAATGAAATAAATTTATGATATAATAAAGTGATTTATAGTGCTAAAGTCCCAGAAATTGTTATATTTCGCTTTAGGAATACACCCTATCTTCTCTTTTAAATTATTTCAACATTTAATTAATTTTTGCCTTGTATTTAAAATACTATTGCCCGGATATTTCGTTTTTCCGTGGGTGGCTTTACAGCAATTCTTGAGCCAGTTTTGAGTACTGACACAACAAAAAAGTTACAAAGTGCTGTGCGCCGGAGGATTAATTTTTTTTGTGCCGAAATTGGCAACTGACAAAGGATTTTATGGCAGACGCGACAATGTCAATATTCGCCGAAAACACGTCTTAGTGTATCTGAAATTTCGCCCAGTGTAGCATATTTCTCCACACTGTCTAATATAAAGGGCATCAAATTCTGTTTTCTGGTCGCTGCTTCCTCCAAATTTTTCAATGAATTGCTCACTGCATCATTATCTCTTGATGCTTTGAGGCTGTTAATTTTCTCGCTTTGCATTTTGCGAATGGAGTCGTCAACGCGGAAAACGTTTTGTAACGGTTGCTCAGTTTCGGCAAATTTGTTTACACCTACCAAAACTCTTTCCCCGTTTTCAATTTCATTTTGATACTGATAGGCCGATGCCGCAATTTCCTGCTGAATATAATCCTGTTCAATTGCTTTTACCGAACCGCCCATGGCATCAATTTTATCAATATACAGTTGCGCCGCTTTTTCAAGCTCATCCGTTAGGGCTTCTATAAAAAAGGAACCTGCCAATGGGTCAACAGTATCCGTCACGCCGCTTTCAAAGGCTATTATTTGCTGGGTACGTAGTGCAATTTTGGCGGCAGCTTCGGTAGGCAGCGAAATAGCTTCATCGTACCCGTTGGTATGTAATGATTGTGTGCCACCCAATACAGCTGCCAGCGCCTGGTTACTTACCCGCACTATATTATTCATAGGCTGCTGGGCAGTTAAGGTTGAACCGCCGGTTTGGGTATGAAAGCGTAGTTTTTGTGCGCCTGCATCTGTTGCACCCAATTCTTTGGTTATATGCGCCCACATGCGCCGCGCAGCCCTGAATTTGGCTATTTCTTCAAAAAAATTGTTGTGACAGTTAAAGAAAAACGAGAGTCGTTTAGCGAAAATGTTGATGTCAAGTCCTTTTTGTAAGGCAGCTTTTAAATAAGCTTTGCCATTAGCCAGTGTAAATGCCAGCTCCTGCACGGCGGTGGAGCCGGCCTCACGAATATGATAGCCTGATATAGATATGGTATTCCATTTAGGAACCTCTTTGCTGCAATATTCAAAAATATCGGTTATCAGCCTCATGGAGGCTTCGGGGGGGTAAATATAGGTACCCCTGGCGGCGTATTCTTTTAATATATCGTTTTGTATAGTGCCTGATATTTGTTTCAGATCGGCTCCCTGTTTTTTTGCTAGCGCGATGTACATGGCCAGTAATATGGCGGCGGTAGCATTAATAGTCATGGAGGTGGTGATGTCTTTGAGCGCTATGCCATCAAATAATATCTCTATATCCTTTAGTGAATCTATAGCTACCCCAACTTTGCCTACTTCACCCTCGGCAAGCTCATGATCTGAGTCGTATCCAATTTGTGTGGGCAGATCGAAAGCTACCGACAAACCCATGGTGCCCTGACTCAGCAGGTAATGATAACGCTTATTTGATTCTTCGGCAGTTGAAAAACCGGCATACTGCCGCATTGTCCACGGTTTGCCGCGGTACATATCTTTTTGTATGCCCCGCGTAAACGGAAACTCGCCCGGCAGTTCATTCATTGCCGATGGCTGGCAATAAACCTCCTTTATTTCAATTCCCGAAGTGGTTCTTTTTGTAGTCATTAGTTCATTGGGTCATTAGTTCATTGGGGCATTGTTTGTTTACTGGCTTATTTATCTGCAAAAACCTCGCCCACCAGAACACCAATGAACTAATGAGCCAGTGAACAAATGAACATTGGTCAGCTTAAAACAAATCTTCCAGATCTTTTCTCAGCAGGCTTGTGCCAATATCATAAGGGTTATCTTCCAGCTGACTTAATGAGCCTAGTATAAATTTGCTTAATTCAAGCCCGGTTGCATTTTCGGGTAATGACTTTATAGCATTATTTACTATGCCCAGCGTATCTTCCTTAACGCGTTTAATAACCGCCCAGGCACGCACGCTCACATAAATTTGCTGCGTAATGTTATGCTGATACTCGTTCCGGATATCTTCGACTACCAAACTATATAATTCATGAGCGCTATAAGCCGGGCCATTTAGGCGGATAAGCATACTGGCAGGGTTAATACGCTCTATAAGTAATACCAGGCGCTCATAGGCCTGCAGGCGCAAAGGTAGCGTTTGGTTGGTTACTGCTTTTTTAAATTCCAGCAGCTGAATTTTTTCGTCGCGCTCAAAGTAGGGCTTTACCAGGTAGTAAGCTACACCAACAACAGCCGAACCGGCAACGATGTATTTAATAATGTCTAATAAAAAAGAAAGCAGGGTCATAGTTTAAAAATGTTATGCAGAGGTCATAAATATACCACTTGTCGCAAAAATCTGCATTTTACATTATATTTGTATGGTTAATTAAAAATAAGATGAGTATTGCTGTAGAAACCGCGCCTGTTACATTTACGCCAGGTGCCGTTAAAGAACTTTTTAAACTTAAAGATCAGCAAGAGCTGAATGACGAATTTGGCTTACGCGTAGGCGTTGAGGGCGGAGGCTGTTCGGGAATGAATTACGTATTGGGCTTTGATCAGAAAAAAGACGGCGACCAGGAATATTATATCGACGGTATAAAAGTATTTATGCACAAAGCACATGGCTTGTATCTTGCCGGTATGCAAATTGATTTTCAGGACGGCTTAAATGCGCGAGGTTTTACTTTTAACAACCCTAATGCTGCAAGTACCTGCGGCTGCGGTACTTCGTTTTCTGTATAAATAAATCGTTTTACTACATATAAAAAGAGTTTGGCTCCTTAAGCAATTAAGGGGCTTTTTTATTTTTGGCGATTGATGCTCCTTTAAATATCGATGAATATAAACCCATCTGCAACTGTAACAAACTGTGGGGGTATATAGTCTTATCTGCAAGTTTTTGTTACTTTTAAACTATGCCGGTAAAAACCACCTTTAAAGAAAACATATCCATAGCATTACAGTCAATAGCGGGTAATAGGTTACGTACCTCACTAACCTCATTAATTATTGCTATTGGTATAATGGCACTGGTGGGTATTTTAACTGCTATTGAGGGTGTTAAGCAATATACAAATACTGCTTTTGCAGGTTTGGGGGCCAACTCATTCACCATAGAAAATACCGATTCGGGTTTAGGGTTTGGAAACGGCGGGCATAGAAAAGTTTATCCGCCAATTCGTTACGACCAGGCAGACAGATTTAAAAAAGAGTTTACATTGCCCGCAGTGGTTACCATTAATCTACAAGTATCGGGCACGGCAGTAGTTAAATACAGTAATCAAAAAACTAATCCAAACATATCTATCACCGGCTCAAACGAAAATTACCTGGCTACCAGCGGTTATAAACTGGCTTTTGGCCGTAACTTTTCAACTTCGGAACTGGAGCATGGCGAAAACGTGGTTATTATTGGCTTTGAGATAAAAAAGCGTCTTTTTAAGAATGATGATGCCATTAACAAATCCATTTTTATTGGCGATAATAAATTCAGGGTAATTGGTGTATTTGCTTCAAAAGGGTCGAGCTCTGCTTTTGGTGGCGATAAATTTTGTGTGATACCGGTATTCAGGGCCAAGCAGATTAATACTGCAAAAAATCCATCATTTACCATAACTATTATGGTGACCAGCCCATCGGCACTGGACGCCAGCATTGGCGAGGCAACTTCGCTGTTTAGAAACGTACGCGGATTAAGTATTGCCAATGAAGATAACTTTGAAATTGAACGCAGTGACTCTGTTCAGCAACAATTATCCGGACAGCTTACCGGTATGACTATTGCCGGGTTTGCCATTGGTATAATAACCCTTATTGGTGCAGCCATTGGCCTGATGAATATTATGCTGGTATCAGTTACCGAACGTACCCGCGAAATTGGTTTAAGAAAAGCATTGGGAGCTACACCTGCCGTTATACGCAAACAGTTTATAATAGAGGCGATTGTTATTTGTATGATAGGCGGCGTTGGCGGTATTATACTGGGTATGGCTATAGGCAACCTCATTGCCGTAAGTATAAGCGGAGGATTTGTTACTCCGTGGATCTGGCTTTTTTCAGCAATAGTATTATGCACCTTTATTGGCCTGGTCTCTGGATTTTATCCCGCAAAAAAAGCATCAAGATTGGACCCGGTGGAAGCTTTGCGGTATGAGTAGGGCTGTTGGAGAATCAAGAGCCAAGATTCAAGAAACAAGAGTCAAAAAGCAGATAGAAAAATAAGAGGTCGGATTCAAGATCGGCTTGATACAATCAAGAGAATAGGATTAAAACTGTACAACCAAGCTGCTGATAGCTTAATAAGCCAATCTCCTCATTGTCCTGGTTCTTGACTCTTGGTTCCTGGCTCTCTTCTTCTTATTTCAGCAAAATATTCTTAAGCGGATAATCAAAAAGTACCTTTTCCAGATAGGGCATCCTCAGGGCATTTTTAAGGGCTTCGGCGTGGCGCAAATGGTGCATGTCGCTCGATATAAAATCAATTAATTGTGCGTCAATTAAATCTTCGGCCATTTTTTTTGATTCTTTACCGTAATAGCCGGTTAGCGAAATGGTATTTAATTGAAGGGATACGCCCCAATCGTGCAGGCTTTTAAATTGATCGATATCCATATAAGGATATCTTTCCGGATGGGCCAGTATAGGTTTATATCCCAGGTCCTTCAACTTTTGTACAACGGCTATTGTATTTGGCGGTTGGTTAATAAAAGAAAATTCAAACAGTACATAATTATCGCCCATTGTCATTAGCTCCTGCCGGTCAATTCTTTCTTCAAATGTTTCGTCAAAATAATGCTCGGCAGCAGCTTCTATAACAATATCAATTTTTTGCTTGTGCAGTTCTTCTTTAAGTATGGTAAGCGATTCGTTTATTGTTTCGGACGTATTGCGATAATAATCGGCCATAATATGGGGTGTGGCAATTATTTTTTTAATTCCCAGAGCCATCATTTTCTTTATTAGTACAATGGACTCCTGCGGATCTTTGGCGCCGTCATCAATACCAGGCAGTACATGCGAGTGCATATCGACCATTATTGAACTGTAATCAAACGTGATCTCTTTTTTATATTCCTTCTTTTTAAAGAACCCAAACATTCTTAGCGATGATTATATTGCGTATTATAATATTGCTGATAATGCCCCGAAGTAACATTATCCAGCCATTCTTCATTTTCAAGATACCATTCAACAGTTTTTTCGAGCCCTTCTTCAAAAGTGATAGAAGGTACCCATCCCAGCTCATTTTTAAGCTTGGTTGAGTCGATTGCATAGCGTAAATCGTGGCCGGCCCTGTCGGTAACAAAAGTAATTAGTTTTGCTGATGTCCCTTCGGGCCTGTTTAGCTTTTTATCCATTGTTGCGCACAATAGTGTAATCAAATCAATGTTTTTCCATTCATTATGACCACCTATATTATAAGTTGTGCCAGCTTTTGCCTTATGAAATATTACATCAATGGCACGTGCATGGTCTTCAACCCAAAGCCAGTCTCTGATATTTTCGCCCTTGCCGTATACTGGTACAGGTTTGTTTTGTTTGATATTATTGATTGCCAGCGGAATCAGTTTTTCGGGGAAATGGAAAGATCCGTAATTGTTTGAGCAATTAGATACTATAGCATCAATGCCATAAGTATCGTGATACGCTCTCACAAAATGATCTGACCCTGCTTTTGAAGCTGAATATGGCGAATGCGGATCGTAACCGGTTTGCTCTGTAAACATACCATCTTCTCCCAGCGTACCGTATACCTCATCGGTTGATACATGATAAAAGCGGGTTTCGCTGTAACGGCCTTTCCATATATTACGGGCAGCGTTAAGCAGATTTACTGTGCCAACCACATTGGTCATCACAAAATCAAGCGGGTTGGTAATAGACCTGTCCACATGTGATTCTGCTGCCAAATGGATCACTGCATCAGGCTGCTCTTCAGCAAAAAGATTGTTTATGAATTCCAGGTCAACAATATCGCCTTTTACAAAGCGGTAATTAGGCTCATTCTCAATATCTTTTAAATTGGCTAAATTGCCGGCATAGGTTAGCTTATCCAGGTTAATAATATCATATTGAGGATAAGTTTTTACAAACCTGCGTACTACATGCGAACCAATAAAGCCGGCTCCGCCGGTTATTATTATTTTTTTCATACAGAAGAAAAAATATTGTCTTTAATAATTATCTGATCACCGGGGTTTGTGATCAAAAAAATGCTATAACGGGTTTTTGGATAAATATTGCTCCCATGCCCAGGCAGAAGCCATCATAGTGTCGATACCCAATTCCGCTTTCCAGTTTAACTCTTTTGCCGATTTTGTTACATCGCCCCAAACCTGTTCAACATCACCACTACGGCGGGGGCCAATTTCGTAATTTAATTTTACACCTGTCGCATTTTCAAAGGCTATTATAATCTCCAGCACCGTATTGCCATTGCCGGTGCCTAAATTAAATACATCATAACCTGCAAAATAGTTGCTTTCCATTAGTTTTAATGCAGCAACGTGAGCCTTGGCCAAATCAACCACATGTATATAATCACGAACGCAGCTGCCGTCCTTAGTATTGTAATCGTCGCCAAAAACGGTAATCTTATTTCTTTTGCCAATGGCTGTTTGCGTTATAAAAGGCACCAGGTTTTGCGGCACACCAATAGGTAACTCGCCAATTAACGCAGTTTCATGTGCGCCAACAGGGTTAAAATACCGCAGGGCTATTACTTTTTTAGCATCGCCTGATGCAATGGCATCCTTTAATATTTCCTCGGCAATTTGTTTGGTATTGCCATAGGGCGATTGCGCAGGTTTAACAGGAGCATTTTCATCAACCGGCAATACATCGGGCTGGCCGTAAACGGTACAGCTTGATGAAAAAACAAAGCTTATATCCTTGCCGCTATAGGCGCTTAACAGATTAGTTAACGAAAGCAGGTTGTTGTGGTAGTATTTCAATGGTTTTTGAACAGACTCTCCCACAGCTTTAAAGGCAGCAAAATGAATAATGCCTTCAATGTCACTTTCTTTTTCGGTAAACTCTTTTAGCTTTTTTTCATCGCATAAATCAAACTGATAAAAAGTAGGTTTAAAACCAATGATTTTAGTCAGCTGATCTAATATGCCCGCCTGCGAGTTTGACAGATCATCAATAATAATTGGATCATAACCTGCATTTACCAATTCAACTACCGTATGTGAACCTATGTAGCCTAAACCGCCGGTAACTACTATTTTAGCCATTAATGTTTATTAAAATAGGTAAAATCTTTATGTTGTATTTCGTGCTCAGGGAGCGATTTAAAATAATCGTAAGTGATTTTTAAACCTTCGCTTCTTGAAACCTTTGGCTCCCAGTTTAAAATGCTTCTGGCTTTAGTGATATCTGGTCTGCGTTGTTTGGGATCATCAGTTGGCAATGGTAAGCTAATCAGTTTTTGATCGGTACCGGTTAGTTTAATAATCTCCTCACCAAATTCTTTTATGGTAATTTCATCAGGGTTGCCAATATTCATTGGTTGCGCATAATCGCTGAATAATAAGCGGTATATACCTTCAATCAAGTCATCAACATAACAAAATGCTCGGGTTTGTGAGCCATCGCCAAACATGGTTAATGCCTCACCGCGCAAAGCCTGCCCAATAAATGCAGGTAATACACGGCCGTCATTTAGGCGCATACGCGGACCGTAGGTGTTAAATATCCTTACAATACGGGTTTCAAGGCCGTGAAAGGTATGATACGCCATAGTAATAGCTTCCTGAAAACGCTTGGCTTCGTCATAAACACCACGCGGGCCAACCGGGTTAACGTTACCCCAATATTCTTCGGGCTGCGGGTTAACATTCGGGTCACCATAAACTTCAGATGTGGAGGCAATAAGCATTCTTGCCTTTTTATTTCGCGCCAATCCTAATAAGTTGTGTGTGCCCAAAGAGCCTACTTTTAACGTTTGGATAGGTATTTTTAAATAATCAATAGGGCTTGCCGGCGATGCAAAGTGCAGTATGTAGTGCAAGTCGCCAGGTACATACACAAATTTGGAAACATCGTGGTTGTAAAACTCAAAGTTTTCCAGCTTAAACAAATGTTCAATATTGCGCAGGTCGCCTGTTATCAGATTATCCATGCCAATTACATGAAAATCTTCTGCAATAAACCTGTCACATAAATGTGAACCTAAAAATCCGGCGGCGCCGGTTATTAATATTCTTTTACGATTTCCCATTAGCTGATCAATTTCCTTCCTATACTATTGTAATAATAACCCAGATCAACCATTTTTTCTAAATCGTACAAGTTACGACCATCAAAAATAACCTTACTTTTTAATTTCTCGTCCATCGCCTCAAAATCAGGAGTTCTGAAAACCGACCACTCCGTAATTATTAACAGCGCATCGGCATCTTCTAAAGCCTCGTACTGATCTTGCGCATATTTAATTTTATCGCCAACCAGTGTTTTTACATTGTTCATGGCTTCGGGGTCAAATGCGGTAACAATTGCACCGGCGGCTACCAGGTCGTCAATAATATATAAAGCCGGGGCCTCGCGGATGTCATCCGTTTCCGGCTTAAATGCCAAACCCCACATAGCAAATTTCTTGCCTTTTAAATCGCCCTTAAAGTATTTTTTTACTTTTTCAACCAATACACGTTTTTGAATTTCATTAACTTCCATTACAGAGTTAAGTATTCTGAAATCGTATTTATTTTCTTCGGCCGATTTTGCCAGCGCTTGTACGTCTTTCGGGAAGCAACTGCCACCATAACCAATACCCGAAAACAGGAATCGTTTACCAATACGTTCATCGGCTCCAATACCGCGGCGAACCATATCTACATCGGCACCAACCAATTCGCATAGGTTGGCTATCTCATTCATAAACGAGATTTTGGTTGCCAGGAACGAATTTGCCGCATATTTGGTAAGTTCAGACGAACGCTCATCCATAAAAATAACGGGGTTGCCCTGGCGAACATATGGGCCGTATAATTCGGCCATTAGTTTGCGGGCTCTATCGTCCAAAGTTCCCACTACCACACGGTCAGGTTTCATAAAATCTTCTACCGCTACACCTTCCCGTAAAAACTCGGGGTTTGATACCACGGCAAAGTCAACGTTGGTATTTGCCTTCATTACAGCTGTAACTTTATCGGCCGTACCTACCGGCACGGTTGATTTGGTTACCACAACTTTGTATTCGGTAATTAATTTGGCAATATCCTTTGCTGCACCCAGTACGTAGCTCAAATCTGCAGAGCCATCGCCCCCCGGAGGAGTAGGTAATGCCATGAATATTATTTTTGCTTCGGCAATAGCCTCGGCAAGGTTTGAAGTAAAGTGTAAGCGTTTTTGACCAATGTTTCTTTCAAAGAGTTGTTCCAGGCCGGGTTCGTAAATAGGCAATTTACCCTCCTGCATCATTTTTACTTTTTTCTCGTTGATGTCAACACAGATCACCTGGTTGCCTGTTTCAGCTAAACAAGTTCCGGTTACCAGGCCCACATATCCTGTTCCTACAACAGCAATTTTCATAAGTATTTGTTCTTTTTTTTATTTGTTTTTTGATGAACCTGCTATAGGCTGGTTATTTGTTTTTTATTTTTTTCAATGAACACCCGCCCCTTAAACCACGCAAATTATTTTATTGTGATTACTTTTATGCCCTGCGAAGTTAATAATTCATAATTAAAATGCTCTTATTATATAATGTTGGTATAAAACTATATTTTTTATTAATCAGGCTGGCTTCATTTTTTAACAAAAAAGCTAAGCTTTGGATAAAGGGGCGTAAAAACAGTGCCCTTATACGTTATCCGGAAAGTATTTGGTTTCACTTTGCTTCGTTAGGCGAGTTTGAACAGGGCCGCCCTGTTTTGGAACAAATGCGCGGCTTAAATCCGGATGTTAAAATAGTAATTACCTTTTTTTCGCCTTCGGGATATGAGGTAAGAAAAAAAACACCGCTGGCCGACGCCGTTTATTATTTACCCTTAGATACCCGTAAAAATGCCATTGAATTTATTGAGACTATAAATCCCAAACTGGCCATATTTACCAAGTATGAGTATTGGTATCATTTTTTTAGTCAGCTGCATCAGCGGCAAATTCCGCTGTATATTATTTCGGGAATTTTTAGACCCGGACAAATATTTTTTAAATGGTATGGTGGCCTGCATCGCCGTATACTGAGTTTTGTAACTTACTTTTTTGTGCAGGATGAGCGATCAAAACAATTACTACTGAATATTGGTATCAACAATGCAATGGTAAGCGGCGATACCCGCTTTGACCGCGTTTGGGCCAATGCGCAGTACCCGAAAGTAATACCGGTTGTAGAAGCGTTTAAGAATGGTAAAAATATATTTATTGGCGGCAGCACCTGGCCGGCAGACGAGAAACTGGTAAGTGCGCTTACAAGAACTTATTCTGATTGGAAGTTCATATTTGCGCCACATGAAATAATGGAAGATAAGATAAACGATTTGATTAACCTGCTGCCTAAAGGTTCGGTTATCCGGTATTCGCAAATAGCTGCAAGTGCGCCGCATTTAAGTACTTATCAAACATTAATTATTGATAACATAGGCATGTTGTCGTCCTTATATCAATACGGGCAGATTGCCTTTATTGGCGGTGGCTTTGGCGTTGGTATACATAATACTTTGGAAGCTGCTGCATTTGGCTTGCCTGTTATTTTTGGCCCTAATTATTCAAAATTTAAAGAAGCGCATGATCTGGTTGATTTAAAAGCTGGATTTACCATAACCGATGAGGCCGGATTAAAAGAGGTTTTTCATCAGCTGATTGGTGATGAGGTATTTTATGCTGAATGCCGGAAAAAAATAAGCACTTATGTGAAAGAGCATACCGGGGCAACGAAAACCATTATTGATTACATAAATGCACAACAATAATAGCGTACAATTTTAATTTAGAACAGTTAGACATCAACGGAATTTAAAACGTTATTAATTATATCTTTAAGCGTTTTACACCAGCAATTTTTAACAAAAAGTGATCATAGCTATAACCGTAACCTTATTTTTTATCATCATCCGTTTCACGGTAACGCTATTCAATTTTATATCTAATCCTAAACTGACCAAGGTAAACAGACAGTATGCTGACCTTGTGTCTATCTTAATTCCGGCACGTAACGAGGAAGATAATATACTGCTATTGCTAAAATCCATCCTTCAGCAGGATTATACTAATTACGAGGTAATTGTTTATGACGATGAATCATCCGATAATACCTATTCCATTTGTGCCGATTTTGCTGCCCGTTATCCGCAATTCAGTGTTATAAAAGGTGGTAAATTACCTGCCGGGTGGCTGGGGAAAAATTACGCCTGCCATCAGCTGGCCAATTTTGCCAGGGGCAAATATTTGTTGTTTTTAGATGCTGATGAGGTGATAAACAAGGGCCTGATCAATAGTGGTGTTCACCGCATGCAGGCTTATAAACTGGCACTGTTAAGTCTTTTCCCTAACCAGGTAATGAAAACTATAGGCGAAAAAACAACAGTTCCGCTTTTGCATTACATCCTGCTTAATTTGGTGCCGCTGCGGTTGGTTTATCTTACCAAAAGCGCTGCACTGGCAATTGCCAACGGACAGTTTATGTTATTTGATGCCACCGTTTACAGGCAAAAAAAATGGCACGAAATGGTTAAGGATGAAATTGTGGAGGATGCCGAAATTATGAAAAGAGTGAAGCAAACCGGTTTTAAAGGTGAGTTGCTGCTGGCAAACGGTATGATAAGCTGCCGCATGTATAAGAGTTATGCCGGGGCTTTGAGCGGTTTCAGCAAAAATGTACTGGCTGTTTTTAATAACAATATTTTGGCCCTATTGCTATACATTATACTGATTTTGGGCGGCCCGATGTTGGTTGCCATAACTTTAAATTTTAACCTGATATTTTTTATGCTGGGTTTGATTTTACTAACCCGCATTATGATATCCCTTTCGGCCGGACAAAATGCCTGGATGAATATCGTTTTTCATCCATTGCAGATGGTTAATATGATGATTATAGCCTTTTTATCTATCCAAAAACATTTAACCAATACCAATACCTGGAAAGGCCGGAGTATTTGATACCTCGTTTTATCTGTATATAAATTCAATCTTTTTCATGTAATTTTGCAGCACAATGGGAGATTATCAGTTAAAAGTTACTATTGACCAGGATTCGGGCTTTTGCTTTGGTGTGGTTTATGCCATTGATATGGCCGAAGAGATACTGGCTGAAGATGGCTATTTGTATTGCCTGGGCGATATTGTGCATAACGATGAAGAAGTGGAGCGCCTGAAAGCTAAAGGCTTAAGGATAATTGACCACGAAGATCTGAAAAACCTGCGTAACGAAAAGGTGCTAATCCGTGCTCATGGCGAAGCACCGGATACTTATCGTATGGCGCTCGAAAATAATATTACCCTGATAGATGCATCGTGCCCTGTAGTTTTGAAATTGCAGAACCGCATCAAAAACTCACACGATGCCAATGAAAAAATATTAATTTTTGGCAAACACGGTCATGCCGAAGTGGTTGGCTTGCAAGGACAAACAAACAACGAGGCGCTTGTTTTTCAGGACATTGCCGAGTTGGATGGTGTTGAACTGCCACATAATATTACACTGTATAGTCAGACCACTAAAAGCATGGAGAAATTTTACCACGTAAAAGATCAGCTTTTGGAGCGTGGTTATGATTTAAAGGCCAACGATACTATTTGTCGCCAGGTGTCTAACCGCGATCAGGATCTACCTAAATTTGTAAGCAAGTTTGATAAAATAGTTTTTGTTTCGGGTCGTAAATCTTCAAATGGCAAGGTTTTATTTGAAGTTTGCCGCAAGCATAACCCTAATACCTATTTTGTATCGGCCACCAATGAACTGGAAAAATCAATGTTTGCCGCGGGCGATAAGATAGGCATAGCCGGTGCAACATCAACACCAATGTGGCTGATGCAACAGGTTAAAGCCGAACTGGAGAGTTATTGAAGTTAGTGATTAGAGGTTAGCGATTGGTGATTAGAGGCCTGGTCGCCGGGCCCTTGTTGGTGTTGTCACCAACAAGCGGAGACTTTTCCTTTGTTGGTGACAAAGGCAACGAGTAGAGGGCTTGTATATCCCAAAATATTTTTGGTTCCTGTTGGTGACAACACCAACAGGGGCGAGGGCGGAGCCTCCTGTTTTAAAGGCGATTTTCTTGCGTTAGGCTTTTGATTGCCTGTAGCTTATCATATTATTGTCAATAATATCGCTCCGTTATCCCCTATTTTCAACTAATCCCTCAATCTGTTACCGCTAATTACTAATTTCGCCGATTATTATGGCAAAAAAAGGAGTTTTACTGGTTAACTTAGGTACGCCCGACAGCCCTGAAACAAAGGATGTACGCAAATACCTGGATGAATTTTTAATGGATGCAAGGGTTATTGATGTAAACCCTGTATTGCGTACTTTCCTGGTAAAAGGCATTATAGTTCCTTTCAGGAGCCCAAAATCTGCTAAGCTTTATAAAGAAATCTGGGACGATAAAACCGGCTCACCATTATTACACTATAGTAAATTACAGTACCAATTGCTTGCCGACCGTTTGGGCGATGAGTACCAGGTAGAGCTGGCCATGCGCTATCAAAGCCCTTCCATCGAATCGGCATTAGATAGATTAAAGGCTTCGCTGGTTGAAAGTATACAGGTAATTGCTTTGTTTCCACAATATGCATCGGCCAGTACCGGCTCTGTTTATGAAAAAGTAATGAATATTGTAGGTAAATGGCAAACTATACCTACACTGTCATTTACAAACTCGTTTCACGATAATGAGGGCATGATCCAAACCTTTGCCGACAACGGACAAAGGTATCAGCCCGAAACATACGATCATATCCTGTTCAGTTTTCACGGCCTGCCACAGCGTCAGTTAATAAAATGCGATCATACCGGCAATTACTGCCTGAAGGTTGATGGTTGTTGCGATACGCTGAACAATACCAACAAATTTTGCTATTCAGCACAGTCACATCACACCGCTAAGCTGATAGCAGAGAAATTAAATATTCCCAAAGAAAAATATACCATTTGTTTTCAATCTCGTTTAGGCAGCGATCCATGGGTGCAGCCCTACACCAGCGAAGTAATTGTTAAACTGGCTAATGAAGGAAAAAAACGCCTGCTGGTATTTTGCCCGGCTTTTGTGGCCGATTGCCTGGAAACGGTGTACGAGGTTACTGAAGAATACGGCGGAGAATTTAAAGCCCTTGGCGGCGAGCATGTTCAGTTGGTTGAAAGTTTAAACGATTCGCCAACGTGGATTGATGCTTTAGAAGAAATGGTCGTAGGGAAGAAACCTTAAGTCCAAAGTCGGGGGTCTTTAGTCTGGACTATAAACTCCCGGTTTAGTATTTCTTAAAAAAGTTGTTCAATAATATCATCGGTAGATAAGCCTTCGGCTTCTGCGTGATAGCTGCGTACTATTCGGTGTCTTAATATAGGTTTGGCAACCGCCTTTACATCTTCAATATCAGGCGAATATTTACCATTAATAACAGCATGGCATTTGGCGCCCAAAATTAAAAATTGCGATGCCCTTGGCCCTGCACCCCAATTAAGTAAACGCTTTACCTGCGGGGGGGCAAACTCGCCATTAGGACGTGTTTTTGATACCAGTTTAACCGCATATTCCAGCACATTATCTGTTACCGGAATATTGCGTACCAATTGCTGAAAGTAAATGATCTGTTCGGCGTTTAACAGCTTGTTTACCGTTGCTTGAGTGGTACTGGTAGTGTTTTTTACTACCAATAACTCTTCTTGAAAAGTTGGGTAATCTAACGCTATATTAAACATAAAACGATCCAGTTGTGCTTCTGGCAAAGGATACGTTCCTTCCTGCTCAATTGGGTTTTGTGTAGCTAATACAAAAAATGGCTGGGACAGTTTATGGGTAATACCGGCTGCTGTAACCGCTTTTTCCTGCATGGCTTCTAACAGGGCGGCCTGTGTTTTTGGTGGGGTACGGTTGATTTCATCAGCAAGAATGATGTTTGAAAAAACCGGGCCATGTATAAATTTAAAGTTTCTGTCTTCACCTAATATTTCGGAACCGATAATGTCTGATGGCATTAAATCGGGGGTGAACTGTATGCGTTTAAAGTCAAGGTCCAATACCTGCGCAACGGTTTGAACCAGCAGGGTTTTAGCCAAACCCGGAACGCCTACTAATAAGCAGTGCCCATTACTAAAAATAGAAATGAGCACATACTTTAATACTTCCTGCTGGCCTACTATAACTTTGCCAATTTCAGCACTTACTTGCTGGTAAGTTTGCCTCAAAGCATCAGCAGCTTCCACATCCGAGCGGTGTTGCATATTTTTTATTGAGGTTTAACTTCGGCAGTTGTTTGTGGTGTTGACCATCCCTTCAATTGTGAACATTGCTGATATTCCGGGTCAATTTTTATAAAGGTTTCTTTTCTTCTTTTCTGGAACCACTCGCTTACCGTACGGTTAATTTTATCATTGGTAGCATACTCCTTAATTTTTGGATAATCCTGTGTCAGATTAGCCTTGTGCGCCGGAGTAGTTGACTTGAGGTATAAAATTTTATAGGTTTTTTTACCATCCTGGCCGGTAAATATCTGCGGCTGCGAAATGGCTCCCACTTTCATGGTATCGGTAGTTAATGCCACCTGCGGGTCCAGTCTGTCGGTTGGGATATAGGTGGTACGGGTTTCAACATTATCAGCGTTCAATAGCATACCGCCGTTGTATTTGGTGTCTTTATTATCAGAGTAGAAAGCGGCTGCCGAAGAAAAGTCGATCTTTTTGTTTTTCATCAGCAAATCGTAAACGCTATCCGCTTTTGCTTTAGCGCGATCCAAACTGGCCTGGGTAATTGCAGGCGTAATTAAAATATGTCTTACGTGAACCTGCTCGCCACGGCGCTCAATTACCTGTAAAAAGTGAAATCCATATTCTGTTTCAAACACCGGTGAAATTTCGCCGGCTTTTAATTTAAAGGCATTTGCGGTAAATTCTTTTACAAAGGCGGTACGGTCATTAAAACCCAAGTCCCCACCTTCGGGTGCCGAACCCGGATCTTGCGAATATAAACGGGCTAATGCACCAAAATCTTCACCTTTCAAAATCCTTGCGCGTAAATCCTCAGCTTTTTGGCGATAAATTTCTTTTTCGGCCGGAGTAAGTTTGGGATTAAACTGAATTTCGCCAACTTCAACTTCTTTATTAAAGGTTGGTAAGCTGTCTTTAGGTAGTTTGTTAAAAAAGCTTTGAACGTCCTGAGGAGTAGTATTTACGTTTGATGTAATTTTTTCCTGCATTTTGCGTGCCACCAAACTTTCCCTTATATCCGGGCGTATTTCATCTTTATATTGAATTACCGAGCGACCCAAAAACTGCTCCAGCCTGTCCTGGCCACCGGCTCTTTGAATCATACCGCGCATACGGCGGTCAACATCGTTATCAACCTCATCATCCTTCACATCAATACTATCAATAACCGCTTGTTGAGCCAGTAATTTTTGCGTTAATAAATTTTGTAATATCTGACATTTAATGTCAGCGTTTGGCGAGTTGCCCTGTGCCAGGTACGAAGCATATTTTAGCTCAATATCCGATTCCAAAATAATACCACTGCCTACTACGCCGGCAATTTTATCAAGGGTGCGTCTTTGCTGCGCGGTGGCAACTGAAATTAATGTAACAAAACTTAAAATGGCTAACCCAAACTTTCTCATGTATCTTATACTTATTAAACAACAGACCGTTAGTCCGTTAAAAACTCCGAATTTCGGTAAAATTTATTAATTATGGCTGTACAAAACGTTGCAATTTACTATACGCCTATAATAATTGTGCGAATATGCCGATAATGCTTCAAACTGTTTAACTACTTTTGGTTAAAATTTGTTAAAGTGCACATCGAGAACCCGCTTGCTTTCAGTTTTATTATGCAGGAAGATATTTTCCTGCTCCCAAATGATAAGGTCACATACAACAATCCGCCTGCTATTGCCGTTGAAAGTGTTGAATTGCCTGTTACAGAAACGTTACCGCTTAGTTTTAATTACCTTGGTAAGCACAAAAAAAACTTCTTGATTATTACGCATTATGCAGATGCCGATTTTATTGCCGCCGGCCATTTAACAGCACTCGAAAACACACTTAAACGCCTGGAATTTAGCCTGGATGATACCGCTATTTTAAACCGGGCAAAACATGCGGAAGCTACGATAGAGCAGTTAACCGATTTCTTTTCTCCGCAAAAATTATTGATACTGGGGCAATATGCAATGCCTGCCGGGTTGAATAATGTAAACCTCAATAAACTACAGCAAATAAACAGCTGCCGTACTTTGTTCACCTTTAGCTTTGACGAGATGATGGACAATAACGACCATAAAAAAACTTTTTGGGAACAAATGAAACAACTATAATACCATGCAGCAGTTAGTTTTTGCTACCAATAACCGCCATAAGCTGGATGAGGTTGCTGACAAAATAAAGGGACAAATAGCGCTGTTAACACTGAATGATATTGGCTGCCATGATGATATTGAAGAAACCGGCTTCACGTTTCATGCCAATGCATCCATCAAAAGCCATCTCATTTATCACAAATACCATTTAAACTGTTTTGGAGATGACAGCGGCCTGGAGATTGATGCCTTGAACGGAGAACCGGGTGTTTTTTCGGCCAGGTACGCTGGCAAGCACGGTGACCACGAGGCAAACATTAACAAAGTGCTCATCAACCTAAAAAATGAAACTAACCGTAAAGCCCGATTCAAAACAGTAATCTCCTTAATGTGGGAAGGTAAAGAACATTTTTTTGAAGGAACAGTTGAAGGGACAATCCGCCACGAAAAATCGGGAGATGAAGGTTTTGGCTATGATCCGATTTTTGAACCTGATGGCTATGCTGTTACCTTCGCAGAAATGAGTCTGGCCGAAAAAAATAAAATTAGCCACAGAGCGAAGGCCGTTGAGAAACTGGTTGCTTTTTTAAGCGCGGTTTGAAGAGAATTTATTCAGTTAAATAGTACCGCGCAATGTGCTGGTTTCCTCTCATCCACAATAATATTGCCGCTCATGCCTCAGGGTTTGAGCCCCCCTTCAATAATTATTTTTCAACAATTATAATAACTATTAAGACTAGTTTTTCGTAAGAAAACAGACTTAAATTATGCCACAATTATTTCGTCTGTCGTCACAAAAAAATATTATTTTCACCCGTAACTAAAACTTTGCCTTATTATAATGAAATATCCTATCCTGTTTTTGCTGGCGCTCCTGATGTCGGTGAAGATTTCTTATGCACAAAAAATAGAATTAATAAATTCTGGCGACATTATCAAGCAGGGATCTGCACTTCATGATTCCGGACAATACAAAAAGGCACTCCTTTTATACAACAAAATAAATCGTAGTGATACCAATTACGTACGGTCACTTTATGAAAAAGCCTTAACCTGCGAAGCCGACAGTCAGTATAAGCAAGCTATAAAGTATTGCCAGGAAGCGTTGACTTTAAAAGAACAACGGGAAGATGAACCTGACATTTACACTGCTTATGGTAACGCTTTGAACGATGTTGGCGAAAGTGAACATTCGCTTAAATTATTTGATACAGCAATTGCTAAATATCCCTCATATTCTTTATTATACTTTAACAAAGGCGTTACTCTGTTAACCCTAAACCGCCTGCACGAGGCCGAATTGCAGTTTCAGCAAGCACTGCTCATTAATCCTTATATGTATAGCGCTCATTATCAATTGGGGCTTGCAGCATTAAAACAGGGTAAAGTGGTTCCCTCATTTTTATGTTTTATGGGTTACCTGTTGATGATGCCGGACGGAAAATATGCTGCGAAGGCAATTAAACTTTTGAGCGAAATTGCTAATAATGCTGATGAGATTGCAGAATTAAAAAACAAGCGAACCGAGCAGCCCGATGCCAATTATCAGCAGATGGAAGATATTTTACTTTCAAAAATCGCGCTCGACAGGGCTTACAAACCTATCATATCATTAGATGACCCAATAAGCCGGCAAATGCAGGTTGTATTTGAAAAGCTGGATTATAGCGATAACAACAATGATTTTTACATACAATATTATTTACCTTATTATAAGCAGGTGTATAATCAGAAAGAATTTGAACTGTTTGTTTTTCATGATTTTTCTGGTGTAAACTTGCCGGTTGTTAAAAGTTATGTTAAAAGCAATAAAAAGGCGCTGGGGAATTTTGAGACAGAAGCAGGCAACTTTTTTAACCTGATACGCGCCACCCGCGAATTACAATTCAAAAAACGCGATCAGATCACCGAACGGTACTATTTTGACGATGGCAAACTAATAGGAAAAGGTACGCTTACCAGTAACGGCAAATCTGCGACAGGCCCATGGACCTCTCTTTACCCTGCCGGCAACATTAAGGGCCTGGGCAAATACAATGCAACAGGCGAGCGTGAAGGCGATTGGATATTTTATTATCGATCGGGCGGCGTGCAGGCAAAAGAGCATTATGAAAATGGCAAACGCCAGGGCGCACAGCAATATTATTATGAAAATGGTAACGTTTCATCTGCTGAAAATTACGTGGCCGACAAACTTGATGGCCAGGCTATAACTTATTATTACAGCGGCTCCAGAAGAGGATTGCTTAATTATAAACTGGATAAAAAGAACGGCGAACAGCGCAGCTATTATTCAAATGGTAATTTGGAACTTATTGACAATTACGCCGACGGCGTAATTACCGGCGAATACAAAGAGTTTTATAAAAGCGGACAATTAAGACAATTGCAACCGTATATAAACGGGAAAGAAGAGGGCCCTTATAAAAAGTATGCCCAAAATGGTAAGGTGATTGTTGAGGGAATTACCGCCAAAGATTATAGCGAAGGTGAATGGAAATATTATTATGATAATGGTAAAAATAAAGAAGTACGCAACTACATCAAAAGCGTTGAAAATGGGCTTCACCAGGAATATTATGATAATGGGCAGATGCTTACAACCTATAATACCAAAAAGGGTAAAATAATTGGCGAAGCCGATTATTACCGTAAGGACGGTAAGGTGTATGCCAAATATGTTTACGATGATGGTATTATTAAATCGGCAAAATTCTTTAATGCAGCGGGTGCCGAAATAAATTCGGCAGATGACGTAGATAAAGCAAGAAATTTAATTCATTACTCTGCCGATGGGTTGAAAAAATCACATGCCACTTATGATAAAAATGGCGATCTGGATGGACCCGATACCATATTTTATCCATCAGGGAAAATTAATCAGATTAGTCAGTTTAAGAAAAATAGCCGCAATGGCGACATGGTTTCGTATTATCTTAATGGCAAAAAGAAATCAGAAATAAACATGACTGATGACGATCAGGATGGTTATTACACTTCTTATTACACCAACGGAAAAATAGAAACCGAGGGCTGGGTTAAGGATGGTCATAACCAGGGAGAATGGATTAATTATGATGAAATAGGTAATATAAGTACAAAATCATTCTTCCAGGATGGAGATTTAGATGGCTATAAAGAAAGCTTTTTGCAAAACGGCAAAAAAACGCTGGAAGAAAAATACCACATGGGTTGGCTCGAAAAAATGACCCAGTTTGATACCATAGGTAAAGTGATATCAATTGATACTTTCCCTAAAGCTACGGGCAAATACACGCTGCGCTATCCAAATGGCAAAATAATGGCGCAGGGCAATTATATAAATGGCGATTTGGACGGCCCTTACAAAACCTTTTATTTTGATGGCAGTGTTGAAAGTAGTCTTTTCTATAAAAAAGGCGTGATAGATAGCTCTTATATCAGCTACTATTACGGAGGTACAAAATACTCTGAAGGAAACTATTTGCACGGTGATAAAACCGGTACCTGGAAGTTTTATGACGAAGATGGTAAGATAAATTCATCAGTTCAATATGTGGACGATTTGTTGAACGGAGAAAAAGTAAGTTATGTTGATGGGATTAAGGACTATACATCAGAATATAAAGATGACGAACTGAATGGCCTGGACATTGATTACAATGCCGATGGAACTTTGGCTTATCAGATGCTTTTTGAGGATGATGGCGCAAAAGCGTTCACTTATCTGGGAGCCGATGGAAAGTTATTGCCGCTTATCCCTATTAGTAGTAATAATGGCCTTGTTAAATCATACTTCCAAAACGGAAAAATATCAAAGGAATGCATTTATAGCGATGGGGTGAGAAATGGCACCAATAAATTATACTATCCCAATGGCCAGCTTAGCTCAATAGGTAATACAGAATTTGGCGCTTACAACGGAGCATATAAAGAATACTACGCCGACGGTAAATTGAAAACCGATTACACTTATGTAAACGACAACTTAAATGGCGTTTGTAAAGAATACGGTAAAAATGGTTTGATAAAAAAGGAAGCAACCTACATAAACGGCGTTAACAATGGTCCGGTAAAATATTTTAATGAAAATGGCAAGCTTATTAAAACACTGTGGTATTATTATGGAAAATTAATGGCTGTAAAAAATGAAAAATAAATCTTATTGGCTGCTTTCATCAGCATTTGTTTGTCTTTTTTTGCAGGCACAAAGATTAGATGCGCAAACGTTTGATGCCCTGCGCAAACAGTTTCCTGATGAAAAAGCCGTGTTGCTTAACCGTACGCTTGAATATAATATCAACCTTAAAGATGGTAAACCCTATGTTGAAAGCAACGAGCTACAGCAAATAGAATACTTGCTTGGCAGCGCCACTGCTTATATGGGGCAGTATGGTTTTTCGCACAGCGATTTTCAGCAATTGGTGAGCTACGAGGCTTATACCCGCACCGCCGGGGATAAAAAACTTAAAGTGAGCGAGTTTAAAACCAGTACCGATAAGGAGAGCTTTGTTTTTTATGATGATGTAAAAGAAACTACTTTCAACTTTCCTGCGGTTGAGCCAGGAGCCATTGGCAATCTGCAGGTATCGTATTTGAATAAGGATCCGCATTTGCTGTCGCCATTTTATTTTACCAGTTACATACCGGTAGCCAACAGCGAACTGAAAATTAATGTTTCAAAAGATATCTCCTTAAAATATCAGCTGGTAGGGCTTGACACTAGTCAGATTGCTGTGAGCGTGGAGAGTAAGCACCATAATAATATCTACACTTTTCAATACAAAAACTGTATTGCCGATAAGAAATATCCGGATGCGCCAGGCTTTGCCTGGTACTCGCCGCATATTGTTTTTTACATTGAGAATTATAAGGACGATAAAGGGAACGTTGTTTCGTATTTATCAAATGCCGATGACCTGTATCGTTTAAATTACAGCTACATTAAAACGGTAAATAATACCATAAATCCCGGGCTTAAACATATTGTTGATTCATTAATCACTAACCTTACCACCACAGAAAGTAAGGCACGCAGCATTTATTTGTGGGTGCAGCACAATATTAAATATGTGGCCTTTGAAGATGGCATGGGCGGTTTTGTACCACGCGATGCAGGGTTGGTTTGCAGCAGACGTTTTGGCGATTGTAAAGATATGGCCAGCATACTAACCGAAATGTTGAATGCCGCCGGCGTACCGGCTTATTTTACCTGGATTGGTACCCGCGATTTGCCTTATAAATTTAGCCAAACCCCTTTGCCGCTGGTAAGCAACCATATGATATGTGCCATAAAGCTGAACGACAAGTTTGTTTTTTTAGATGGCACTGATCCCACCTGCGTTTTTGGAATGCCATCATCAGCTATACAGGATAAAGAAGCCATGATAGCCATTGATGAAAAAGAGTACAAGATTTTGAAAGTGCCGGCTATCGACAAAAATAAAAATACGCTTACCGATACCACCTGGCTTCAGTTAACGCCTACAGGGCTAAAAGGAAAAATCAAACAATCACTTAGCGGCTATTTCTCGTCAGAAATGTATGACGAGTTAATGTACTGGCGCGATAAGGATATGAAAGAAGATATGAAGAATGAGTTTGAACGGGGATCGAACAAATTTCATCTGGATACTTTCCGTGTTGACAGAATGCCCACAACTAATGAGATTTCATTATATGCCGATTTCAATTTGCCCGACTATGCGAAAAAACTGGGTAACGATTATTATTTAAACCTTAACCTGTTTAAGTTTTATAATGATGAACAGATAGATTATCCCAAAAGGAAGAGCCCTATTGAATACAGCTTCAAGTTTATTAAAAAGTATGTTACCATGCTCAAAATCCCCGAAGGGTATAAGCTGTCTTATCTGCCTAAAAGCAAAAGTTTTCATAATAAAGTATGGGGATTTGATTTGCAGTATGAGCAAAAAGGTAATTACGTAATACTGACCCAGGTATTTGATAACGAAAACCTGATGTTAACCAACGATCAGTTTGAGCAATGGAACAAAGTGCTTGAAAACCTGCTGCCATTATATAAAGAAACGCTAAGCCTCACAAAAATTTAATAAAGCATGAACAAAAAAATATTCCCGGTGATAGTAGGTTTATTATCATTTCAACAGCTGTATAGCCAAAATAAAAATATTGAAAGGGAAACATGGGCGGATAAACCCGCTATTCATACCATAGACGATAAGTACAGCAAAGAGAGCGCTGTTGTTTTGTATGATAACAGGAGAATTGAATATACCGATGAATCAAAAAACGAACTGGTAGAATATTACACGCTTCACCGCATTATACACATCAACAATGACCGGGGTATAGAAACCTTTAATAAAATATACCTGGGGTTTAGCGAAACTTCGGATGTGGTGGATGTAAAGGCGCGTACTATTCTACCAAGCGGTAAAATCATCGAGCTTGATAAAAACAACATTAAGGATCTGAAGGAAAACAACGGCAACGTGTATAAAATATTCGCCCTGGATGGTTTAGAAAAAGGGTGCGAGATAGAGTTTTTATACACCTTTAAAAGGTCCACTTCATTTTTTGGTCGTGAAGAATTACAGGAAAGCGTACCGATACTGCAAACAACCTTTAAAATAATAGCGCCCGAACGATTGAAGTTTGAGATAAAGCCCTACAATTTTCAATTAACGCCAACAGATACCGTTGTTAATGGAAAAAGAACTACTCTCTGTAGTACCAAAGGTTCTGAAGGCGCCGAGGCGGAAAAATATGCTTTTGATGATGTTAATTTAAAAAGGATTGAATTTAAACTTTCATACAACGATGCTACCCGCAAAGGCGAGCGTCTTTTTACCTGGAACGAACTGGCAAAAAGAGCTTTTACCGTGTACACTTATTATACCGACAAGGAGTATAATAAGGTAGCAGACCTGGTTAAGAACAACGGTTGGGATAAAATAGACGGAGAAGAGCCCCGGATAATTGCGGTTGAAAATTACGTGAAGAAAGCCTATTCATATAACGAAGAAGAGAGTGAGGCCGATGCCAATAGATTGGAAACTGTTTTAAAAACTAAGATAGCAGGCACCATGGGTATTGTACGTTTGTATGCTGCTATTTATCAAAATTTAGGAATAAAATATCAGATTGTTTTAACGGCAAACAGAAGCAAGTTTATTATTGACAAGGGATTTGAAAACTGGAACAACTGCGATAATCCCCTGTTTTATTTCCCTGCCGAAAATAAATTTTTGGCAACCACCCGCCCCGACTACCGCTACCCATGGATTTTACCATTATGGGCCGATGCCAATGGCTTGTTTTGTAAAGCAATTTCTGTTGGTAGCGTTACGGCGGCTATAGCCGAAATAAAACCTATTGAATTGGAAGACTACAGTAAATCGTACGATAATATTGATTCAAAGATCGAGATGAGCAAAAATCTTGATTCACTGGCTATCGACTCCAAAAGAACTTTTGCAGGCTATGCCGCGGTTAACATGCGGGATGCTTTTAATTTTGCTAATGACGAACAGAAAAGCTCTTTTATTAAAGAAATGGCCAAATCTGTTGCCAATACCGATCATATTCTGTCATCAGAAGTTTTGAATAAGGAATTTGAAGTGGCTAATACCAATGTACCGGTAGTGCTGCACATCAAAACAAAATCTGACGCTTTAATTGAGCAGGCCGGCGATAAACTATTGGTGAAAATTGGTTTAGCGATAGGGCCGCAAGTGGAAATGTACCAGGAAAAAGCACGGCAGAACCCTATTGATATCGACTTTGGCCATGTGGAAGAACGAAAGATAGATTTTGTGATACCCGATGGCTATACGGTTACCAACCCCAATGATTTAAAAATTGATCAAACTTATAAAGATAATGGCGAGTTAACCATGGGCTTTGTTTCCAGCTATGAAATTAAGGGCAATGTGTTATCCATCCATATTATAGAAGAATACCGCAAACCTTCTTACCCGCTCGAGCAGTTTGAACAGTTCAGGAAAATTATCAATGCCTCATCCGATTTTAATAAAGTGGTATTGGTACTGGCAAAAAAATCATAAATATTATCCAGCTTTAAACAACAAGGCCTGCTAAATTATCTTTTAGCAGGATTTGTTCTTTAATGATGATCAAAAGCCTCACCCCGGCCCTCTCCAAGGGAGAGGGAGATTAAATTGAAAAAATATATAATTTTGCTATTCAAAGTCCTCTCCTTGCGCCACCGCTAAAGCTAAGGCGGCACGCGGTTGGAGAGGATTTAGGTGAGGCCCTTATTTAGCCAGATAAAATTTCTCCCAAAAATCTTCTGTTTTATTAAGTTCGCTTGGTGAATCGGCACCTAAAGCTTCGCTGTTGTGGTTGCCGCGGCCACCTCCATGTCCACCACGGCCACCGCCGCCCATACCACCACCATGTCCGCCGCCCTGGCTTTCTGAACCTGCGTCGCCATTGCCTGGGTTAGGTTTTTTCTGTATTCCGTTTATCCGGAAGTTAAAGGCCCATTCGTTTTTATCAGAGCCATCTGCATGAAAAAAGCTCATCGGGATAGCTGCCTCACAAATAAGGTAGTTGTTATCATCGTACTTTACAGCGGTTTGAAAGCCATAAGTGTTTGAAGTAGTAATCATATCGGTTTCAATATCTTTAAAGCCAACAACCTTAATACCACGCAAATTAGTTAAGCGCTCGCGCATCAGTTCATCGCGGTCTTCCTGGGTAACGTCTGCCGGAACATCATCTTTTTTAATTGGCGGCAGTGATACACTTCCGTTTACGTTAAGCGGGAAGGTAATGCTATAGGTTTCTTTTTTCTTGCCTTTGGGATCGATGGTAAAAGTAATACCTGCCCTTAAAATGCGTATTTGCTCCGAGCGGTCGTTAACCCTGATGGCTATATAAAGGGTGTCCTTAGTATTAGCAATAGCGTAGTTGATCCTTTTTTCGGTATTATAATAACGTAGGCTGTCGCCCCATTCTTTAATATCGCCATCAATAACAATTTTTGCGGGTGGCGCCTGCAAGGTTGCAATAGCGTTTTTGTTTGATTGTGCGGTGCAAAAGCTTATTGCCGCAAGCTGTAAACTAACAGCAATGAAAAAACTGGGGCCTGATAATTTCATGAGGCAAATTTATAGTAAATTTTATTGTACGGTTCACTAACAGCATTTTAAACGCTATTGTAACATATTTTAAACAATTGAAGCCTTTTAGCCGCAATTGAACCAGTTGGTTAAAAAGGGTAAATCAGCGCAGCTTATTCAACACGATTTTGGCTTTTTTATTATTCTTTTTGAGTAAATTTGTGGCTACATATGTCAACCGAAGTACAGGAAGAAACGTTAACCCTTGAGGAAATACTTGCAGGATTAAAAGAACTGCATCGTTTAATATTGTGGAATGATGATGTCAATTCTTTTGAGCATGTAATTTTTTGCATGATGAAGTATTTGGACTATTCAGAAACTCAAGCCGAAAAAATAGCATGGAAAGTACACAACGAAGGCAAATGCGCCATATTGGAAGGCTCATTTACCGAAGTTGAAATTTACCGCAAAATTCTTCAACAGGAAGGCTTGACAGTAAGCGTAGAATAGCTACAGCTTAATCCAGTATTATAAATACTTTTCCCACCATCCCGAATTGTATTCTTTTACATCTGTTGGCGTACCCGGCGCGGGTATAAACAGTTTGATGTGCTTTGTTTGGGCATAATTTAGTAACCGTTCAATGGGCTCATACCAAGCATGCGGGGCAAGGCTAAAAGTTCCCCAATGTATGGGCATCATTATTTTGCCTTTTAGTGCCAGATGTGCATTCGAGGCGTTATCGGGCCCCATATGAATGTCGGCCCAATGTTGGCCATAGGCGCCAATTTCGAGCATAGTTAAATCGAACGGGCCGAAGACATCGCCGATATCCTTAAAGCCGGGAAACCATCCGCTATCGGCACCAAAAAATATATTATGAACAGGTCCTTTTATCACAAAGGATGACCATAAGGTTTCGTTGCGACCTGTAATACCCCGGCCGCTAAAATGCCGCGATGGCGTAGCTGTTAGGGTGATGTCCTGTCCAATAATAAAACTATCACCCCAATCCATCTCATTAATAAAGCTTTTGGATACGCCCCAATTTTGCAGGTGTTGACCTACGCCTAATGAACAATAGAAAGGAATATTTTTATCGGCAAAATACTTTATGGTTGCTTTATCCAAATGGTCGTAATGATCATGCGATTGGATGATGGCATCTAATGGAGGCAGTTCATCCAAAGTCATCGGCGGTTGAAAAAACCTCTTGGGACCAAAATATTTTGAAAATGAAACCCTGTCGCTCCACACCGGATCGGTTAGTATGCGTTTGCCGTCAATCTCTATCAACAGGCTGGAATGTCCGATGAGTGTTACCCTTAAGCCGTTTGCAGGCGACGTGTTGTAAATTGCGGTGTCAGTTTTAAAAGGACCGAGTGGTTTGGCAGGAACATTTTCGGCTTTATTATTAATGTATTCTTTTAGTATCGGAATCATTTTACCAAAACCGGCTTCGTCAGTCGGAATTGGATTCTGAAATTTTTTACCCTCTTTGGTCGAACCAACTAAATTCATATAGCGCTATAATATTTATAAAAATTGTTTTAAACAGTGTTTGGAAAGCAATAGTGGCACATTGTTACATGCTTACAAAATAGTGGCTGCTTTATTTACGCTGATATTACAATTAGGAACAGGTATTAAAACTTCAATCTGCATTTAATGTGCTTTAAAAAAAGCGATAGCCTGGTTACAAAATTCCAGCAAATACGGGGGTAATTCCTCATTCAAATATGGATGGCTCGAGCCAAAAGTATGATCAGCACCATGAATTATTAAAAGTTCAGCATTGGGCTGGGCCGCTTTCAGTTCTTCGGCACTGGCTAAAGGCACAGTTGGATCGGCATCCCCATGAATAATGAGCCAGGGTTGTGCTACCTGTTCGGCATTGGTAATTATATTTAGTCGTGCCGGGTGTTTGTCCAGATCATCTAACAAGGACACTTTCAGGGGCAGGTTTTGGCCGGTGCGTTTATTAATGATATAAGTGATGCCCTGCAGGCGCCATTGTGCCTCAATACTTTTATCCCATAAATTATGGAAGTTGGAGATGGCCGCCATGGATACCAGTTTTTTTACCCGTTTATCTTCGGCGGTTTTAATAATGCTGAGCCCGCCACCCATGCTGTGGCCTATCAGGTAAACCCATGGCGCTGCCGGCATGGCTGATCCGCCGCAGGCAAAATCAATTACTGCATCCAGATCATCCAACTCCATAGTAAAGGTATTGTCAGCAAAAGCTATCAGGTCAGTAAAATCAACCGGATGATCTGCGGTAGTGCCATTATGCGAAAAATTGAACTTCAAAAACCTGAAGCCATGTTCGGCAAAGTAATGAGCTACCAGGTTATGCGAGCCCCAGTCCTTAAAACCTTTAAAGCCATGCGCAAAAATTACCAGTGGCGCTTTTTTGTGCGCATCGTGAAAGGTTAGGTCCATCAGCATACCGCGACCTTTGGCTCCGGCTATATTAAAATATTGTTTTCTGATCATTAGTTATTGTGGCAGTAAAAATAGGAAATTAAACCAGTTAAGTTCTGGTATACCACCATGCCCACAATATAAGCAATGGCTGTAAAATAACCAGCCTTATCCAGGCCACCAAAGGACTGATGGTAATGCGGCCACCCAACAAAAACGGAGCATCCTTAACCATTTGCACATGTATCGGGATAAAGGCAATCATCATTAATATAATACCCCACGCTGCAAGTGAGCGCGTTTTGTCGAACATCAGCATAACGGCAAACAAAAGCTCAAAAAATCCTGCCAGTATATTTAAGGCTGGTTTGTATGGAAAGTAATTGGGTATTATTTTAAGGTAGCTTTCAGGATCGCGGAAGTGATTGGCCCCCGCTACCAGGTAAAACACAATCATCACAACTAAACCTATTTTTTTAAGTATTTGCATGTTTAAAGATATATTATTTTACCAAACGTGGTTTACGCAAAATTTAATTGAATCAAAGTGTTCTTTGGTGTAATTTAAAACCATTCTAAATACTACTGTATGACAAAGTATTGACATTGCATCCCGTTTATCCTATTACTTTTGTAGGGTCAAATTTTTAAATAGCATTGGAGTATCTAAAGGTAATCGCTTTTACGCATAAGCAAATTGAGCTGAAGGAATTAGGGAGGTTGGTGATTTGCCAGGAAAATCTGACTGAAAAACTAAACCAGGTAAAATCACAGTTTGGTATATCTGAGATATTTTATTTGGCTACCTGTAACCGGGTAGAGTTTGTGATGATAACCCCAAAGGTTGTTGACAGGGATTTTGCAGGTCGATTTGTTAATGCAATGGAAATGGGCTTGTGTCCTGTTTCTACGGGCACCTTTTTGGATGCTGCATCCATTTATGAGGGAAGGGATGCGCTAGTGCATTTGCTGCGTACCTCATGCTCCATGGAAAGTTTGATAGTTGGCGAGAAGGAAATACTTGCCCAGTTGCGCAAAGCCTACGAAAATTGCAAAGAAGCCGGCCTAACCGGCGATGGCCTGCGCATGTTTATGAACTGTATAGTTAAAACTGCCAAAGAAGTTTATACCAATACCAATATTTCAAAAAATCCAATTTCGGTTGTTTCATTAGCTTACCGCAAGCTGCGTAGTTATCACCTTACCTTAAATGAAAGGATTTTGATTATTGGCGCAGGCGAAACCAACCGCAATATTTCAAAATATCTGCAGAAACATAAATTCAGCAATTTTGCCGTATTTAACCGCACCGTTGAAAAGGCAGCCGAACTGGCAGCCGATTTGAATGGTGAAGCTTATGCGCTGGATGCTTTAAAAGATTATAAAAAAGGCTTTGATGTAATTATCACATGCACATCGGCAGTTGAACCTATTATTACGCCCGAAATTTATACTACGCTGCTTAATGGCGAAACCAGTCGCAAAACTATTGTTGATCTGGCTGTTCCTAATGATACTGACCCTGAAGTATTGAAACAGTTTCCGGTTAATTTTATTGAGGTACACTCGCTAAACGAGCTGGCCAAAAGAAATTTGCAGGAACGTTACGAGGAACTCACCCACGCCGAGGCCATCATCACCGAAAATATTAATCTTTTTTGCCTTGAACTAAAGCAGCGCAAAATTGAGCTGGCCATGCGTCAGGTGCCCGAAAAGATAAAAGAGATCCGCAATACCGCCATCAATTCTGTTTTTGCCGAAGAAGTGCAAAACATGGACAAAGAATCGCGCGAGACATTGGAGAAAGTGATCAATTATATGGAAAAGAAATATATCAGCGTACCCATGATTATGGCGAAGGATATATTGGTGAATAATAATTGAGAATATTCCCCTTTAGCGGGACCTACTCACCACTCGTCATGGCGAGGAACGAAGCCATCTCTACAAAGGACAATCCAGAGCACGATTGGTCGTCAAAAAATTTATCTCCGTTGATCTGCATAGCATATAGATTGCTTCGTACCTCGCAAAGACGCTTTGAGAGTTGCTAGTTGTTTCCTGCCAAAGCGGTATTAACCCATCAATTGAAGTCCCCCACCCATTTTTAATCAAAAGCTTTTTAAAATAGATCCCTGTTAGTCAGCCTATTTTCATATCGTTAATTAATACTTCAATCATATTTATAAAAAGCTAAATTTGCGGAACAATTAAAAATCCCATTGGATAGAACACTGATAATAGGAACACGTGGTAGTGAACTAGCACTATGGCAGGCAAACTTTGTAAAAGATAGCCTTACGGCTATAAATATTAATGCCGAATTAAAGATCATTAAAACCCAGGGCGACCGGATACTTCACCTCAGTTTGGATAAACTGGAAGGTAAAGGCTTTTTCACCAAAGAGCTGGAAGAAGAACTATTGGCCGGTACTATTGACCTTGCCGTACACTCGCACAAAGATTTGCCAACCGAAAACCCGGCAGGATTAACCATTGCTGTGGTATCAGAACGTGAAGATCCATCAGAGCTATTATTGATATTAAAGGATTGTGTGGATAAGCATCAAAAGTTATCCGTTAAATATGGTGGCATTGTTGGTACGTCATCAAACCGGCGCAAAGCACAGTTATTGGCTTTACGGCCCGATCTGGAGATACAGGATCTTCGTGGCAACGTGCCCACCCGTGTAAACAAGCTGCGTGATGAAAGCTACGACGCCATTATGATTGCCAAAGCTGGCGTATCAAGGCTGGGGCTTGATCTGAGCGATTTACACGTTGAAGAAATTAAGCCAACAGAATTTATTCCGGCCCCCGCACAGGGTGCGCTGGCTATACAGATACGAGAAAATGATACCGAACTGTTTAATGCCCTGCAACCGCTGAACCATCCCGATGTGGCAGAAGAGCTGGCAGTTGAACGTACGGTGTTAAAGCTATTTGGCGGCGGCTGCCACATGCCTTTGGGCTGTTATTGCCGCAAGGAAGATGGCAAATACCAGGTATTTACTTCTAAAGCTGAAGAAGGCGACGGATTTCCTGATCGTTTGTATCTGGAAACACCCACAACACTTGGCTTGGCCGAGACGATTGTATCCTATTACGCGAAGGACCGTGTGATGCCACAAAGGGTGTTTATCTCGCGCGAGCTTTCGGAACAAAGCTATTTCCGCAGGGCATTGGAAAATCACGACATTGAGATAGAAGCGCGGTCATTGATTCGCACCGTGCCGATGATAACCAAACTGGATAATTTTATATTGAAAAATGTAGACTGGGTATTTTTCAGCAGTAAAAATGCCGTGGAATACTTTTTTCAGCTAGGTCCATTGCTACCCAAAAAAGTAAAATATGGCGTAATGGGCGCCGGCTCTGCCGATATGCTGCGTAGAAAAGGGTATGCTGTTGATTATACCGGCGAGGGTGTTGATACCGTTGAGGTTGCTGCTCATTTTGCTGAAATTGCCAACGGTACTACTATAGTATTCCCATCTGCAGAAAACTCTTTGCGGAGCATACAGAAAGGCTTATCTGCCGAAACCAAGATTATCGACCTGCCAATTTATGAAACCATATTGGATAGTGGCATAAGGGAAACCGGTGCCGAAATATTGGTGTTCACAAGTCCGTCGAATGTGGATGCTTATTTTGTTGATAATTTATTGCAGCCCGATCAAAAAGTAATAGCCATAGGCAAATCAACCGGAAAAAAACTGGCCGAATTTGGCGTACAGTACAAACTACCTTACTCGCCTGATGAAACAGGATTGGCAGAGGCTGTTTTCGGAACAATTTGTTTAAGCTCCAGGTGTTAAATTAAGTTGATAGATCATGGTTAATAGATCATAGTGTGTGCTATCCAAGAACCATAATCCATCAACCATGAACTAATAAAATGTTACAACGACCAAGAAGAAACAGGAAGAGCGAAGTTATCCGCCAGATGGTGCAGGAAACACATGTGAGCGCCGCCAATTTGATATTTCCGCTGTTTATAGTTGATGGTACTTTCCAAAAGAGCGAAGTGGCATCCATGCCCGGCATTTATCGTTATTCAATCGATAATTTGCTGCGCGAGATTGAAAGCTGCATGAAGCTGGGCTTAAAATCGTTTGATCTTTTCCCCAATATTGATGAGGCGCTAAAAGATAAGTTTGCTACCGAGAGCCATCGCGAAGAAAGTTTATACCTGCGCGCCATACGCGAAGTGAAAAAGAATTTTCCGGAGGCTTGTGTAATTACCGATGTAGCGATGGATCCATACAGCAGCGATGGCCACGATGGCATTGTTGAAAACGGCGAGATCCTGAACGATGAAACACTGGAAATTTTAGGCAAAATGGCCCTGGCTCATGCGCAATGCGGTGCCGATATTATTGCCCCCAGTGATATGATGGATGGTCGTGTTGGTTATATTCGTAAGGTGCTGGATGATAATAAATTCACCAATGTATCTATCATGTCGTACTCGGCAAAATATGCCAGTGCGTTTTATGGTCCTTTCAGAGATGCATTGAATTCGGCACCAAAATTTGGGGACAAAAAAACTTACCAGATGAACCCCGCCAACCAGCGTGAAGCGTTGATAGAAGCGACGCTAGATGAGAGCGAAGGTGCAGATTTCCTGATGGTGAAACCGGCACTGCCTTACCTGGATGTTATTAAATTAATAAAAGACAATACTGAACTGCCCGTTGCAGCGTATAATGTAAGCGGCGAATACGCCATGATAAAGGCGGCAATACAAAAAGGCTGGCTAAACGAACAAAGAGCCATTACTGAGGTTTTAACAAGTATACGACGTGCAGGCGCAACCGCGATATTAACTTATCACGCTAAAGAAGTGTTAGAAAATAAGTGGCTTTAATTTAAATACCCGCGTCATTGCGAGGTACGAAGCAATCCCCGACTTACAGGGCGAACATAAAAGTGGCTAACTTTTATATTCGATCTGCCTGTGTAGAGATTGCTTTCCCGAAACAAGTTCGGGACAGGCAGTACCTCGCAATGACGATAGGAAAACAAAAGAACATGTTTGATTCATTTAAAAAGAAATTTACGGGCGAGAATGATGAACCGGCGGGTACTACCACCAAACCGGACATCAGCAGGGAAAAATCGGCAGAACTATTTGCCAAGGCAAAAACGTATTTCCCCGGTGGGGTAAACTCACCGGTAAGGGCGTTTAAATCAGTTTATGGCACACCACTTTTTATTGAAAAAGGTGATGGCAGTCATATCTGGGATGCTGATGGTAATGAGTTTATTGATTTCTGCGGATCATGGGGCCCGCTAATTTTGGGGCATAATAATGCTAAGGTGCGTGAAAAGGTGATCAGCGTAATGCAAAACGGCATGTCGTTCGGTGCGCCTACTGCTTTGGAAAATGAACTGGCGGAGCTCATCGTAAAAAATAATAAATACATCAAAAAACTCCGCTTTGTAAGCTCGGGTACAGAAGCGGTGATGTCGGCCATCAGGCTGGCACGTGGTTTTACTAAGCGCGATAAAATTTTAAAGTTTGAAGGCTGCTACCATGGCCATACAGATTCGCTGCTGGTAAAGGCAGGTTCGGGACTGGTTACCTTTGGCGAAACGTCATCGGCCGGTGTGCCAAAATCATTTGCTGATGAAACTATTGTAATACCTTTAAATGATCAGGAAGCCTTAGAAAAAGCGTTCGAGCAATTTAAAGATCAGATAGCCGCCGTTATTATTGAGCCAATCCCGGCAAACAATGGCTTGCTGCTACAGGAAAAAGAATACCTGAAGTTTTTGCGCATTATGTGTGCCCAAAACGGAACGCTGTTGATATTTGACGAGGTGATTTCGGGCTTCCGTGTTGGCTTTGAAGGCGCTGCGGGCCACTATCAAATTAAGCCGGATATTGTTACTTACGGTAAAATTATTGGCGGTGGTTTGCCTGTTGGCTGCTACGGCGCATCTGAAGAAATTATGGCCCATATCTCGCCTGATGGCGGGGTTTATCAGGCAGGTACCTTATCGGGTAATCCGGTGGCTATGGCCGCGGGTATAGCGCAACTGAGCGAGCTGCTGCGCATGGGCTTTTACCGCGACCTGAATAATAAAACACAAGAATTTACCGAGGCTATTCAGCGGTTTGCCACGGCGCGCAGCTATAAGTTTAAGGTGTTTACCATTGGCTCTATTTTTTGGTTTGCCTTTACTGATAAGGAAGCCATCCGCTCGGCCGACGATATTGACCCGGCCAGCATGGAAAAATTCAAAAAATTACACCGCGAATTGCTAAACAGGGGCATTTATTTTGGCCCGTCGGGTTATGAAGTTGGATTTATATCATCGGCACATACTAAAATAGATCTGGAGAAAACAAAACGTGCTATATTTGATAGTCTTGAAGTAGTTTTCAGCAATAAGTAAGGTGTTACAATACACAGGAAATGAATAATTTAAAACGGTCTTTCGTTATATTCTATGCGCTTATTATTTATGCGCTGGCAGAATTAGTTTGGTGGGGCTATTTGCTGGTAAAAATGATGCCCAGCAGCCTGGCAATGATAATGGGCGAAGGCTCTATATTTATTGTTGTTTTTTTTGCCGGCGCCTACTCGCTGCATAAATCTATTAACCAGGAACGCAAGTTACAGGAACAAAAGAAAAACTTTTTGCTTTCGGTAACGCACGAGTTGAAATCGCCGCTGGCGTCAATCAAAATACTTTTGCAAACCATACAAAAGCGCGATTTATCGCGGGAGCAGGTGTTGAACTTTATCAGTAAATCATTGATGGATATTGAGCGGTTGGATGACATGGTTGAAAATATGCTGCTGGCTTCGAAAATTGACAACCAGTCTTATACTTTTCCTAAAGACAAGTTTAGTCTTTCGGTACTGGTAGACAGTATTGTGAACCGTTTGCAGATTACCAAATGCGAGGGTAACCAACAAATTATTGACGCCGAAATTGAACCCAAGGTTGAAATTACCGGCGATAAATTTGCCTTAACATCGGTTGTTACCAACCTGATAGAAAACGCCATCAAATACTCGGGCCCATGTGCAACGGTGGGCGTTAAATTGTTCTCGAAAGAAGGTAAAGTGTTTTTAGAGGTGGCCGATCATGGCATCGGAATAGCAGATCAGGAGAAAAACCGTATTTTCGATAAGTTTTATCGTGTGGGCAGTGAGGATACCAGAAATACAAAAGGTACTGGTTTAGGTCTGTATATTGTAAAAGAAGTGCTCGAAAAGCATCAGGCCAGTATCAAAGTGAAGGATAACCGCCCGGTAGGTAGTATATTTGAAGTAGTTTTTGATTGAATGAAGACGAATTACACGAATTGACGCGAATTTTCACCTATCTGCCTCAATATTAATGTTGTGTAACTTCGTGAAGTTCGACAAAATTCAAGAAAATTAGCGCACTAAATAATAGATCACATGCCAAACAAAAAAAGAATTTTATTAGCCGAAGATGAAGAGCATCTTTTGGAAGCCATAAAACTTAATCTTGAGTTAGAGGGCTATAAAGTTGCAACAGCTAACAACGGAAAAAAAGCCTTACAAATATTTAAAGAAGAACGTTTTAACCTGGTGATACTGGATGTTATGATGCCCGAAATTGACGGCTTTGTAGTAGCAGAAACCATCCGCCTGGAAAACTCTGATGTGCCCATCATGTTTTTAACGGCTAAAAACACTAATGAGGATAAAATATCAGGCCTTAAAAAAGGTGCAGATGATTATTTGACCAAACCATTTAACCTGGAAGAGCTAATACTGAGAGTAAATAACCTGGTAAAACGCAGCCTGAAAGGTGATGACCTTAAAGAGTTTAACAGCTATAAAATTGGCGATAAAACCATCCACTTTAACTCTTTTGAACTGGTAAATGCCGATGACTCGATCACTGCATTAACCAAAAAAGAAACCATGTTGTTAAAACTGCTTATTGAACGCAGAAATGACGCTGTATCGCGCGAGCAGATATTAGAAACAGTATGGAACTATGATGTGTACCCATCAACCCGTACCATTGATAACTTTATACTTACTTTCCGTAAATATTTTGAACCAGATCCTAAAAACCCGGTTTATTTTCACTCTATCCGTGGTGTAGGCTATAAATTTACCGATAACCAGCATTAATGTTCGCTAACAGGACCCGTTTATTCATCGGCGTTTTATTTTTTCTGTCGCTGATATTACTGAGTTATCTGCGGTTTTATGAGTTGGCAGCCGTCGCGTTGATGATGATTGTATTATTAGGATGGGACTACATAAGGCAGGGAACGCTTGTTGTTGCCGCCAAATCTTTTCATCACAAGGAATACGATAAAGCCGAGCTCCTTTTACTGGAAATATTAAAGCCCGAATGGTTAAGAAAGGGCCGTCGTGGTTATTATGAATTTTTGATGGGCGGCGTTTGTCTGCAAAAGCAGGATTTTGAAGATGCCGAAAGACATTATGAAATTGCTGCCCAATACCCGTTACGTTCGGTAAATGATCATGTGGCTGCTTTGGTACATGTGGCAAACATCAGCATAAGGCTGGGTAATTATGATAAAGCTGAGGCATATTTACAATTGACCGAAAAACACCAGGAAAAAATAAATGCCAAAATGAAGGATGTAATCAGCCGCCTTCATCAGGAAATAAAAAAGCACAAACCGTAGAGACTAAACATGGCGTCTCTGCCTGATAAATATGAGAGATTCGTTACTAATAAAAGCTGCATTTTCTGAAGTTACCGAACGCCCACCTGTATGGATGATGCGCCAGGCCGGCCGTTTTATGAAAGAATACTGGGATATAAAAAATAAATATTCTTTCCTGGAAATGTGCAAAACCCCCGAACTGGCTGCTGATGTAACTATGTTGCCGGTTGACCTTTTGGGAATAGATGGTGCCATTTTATTTTCAGATATACTGGTAACCGCCGAAGCAATGGGCGGCGATTTGAGTTTTAACCAGGGTGTTGGTCCGCTGTTTGCCAACCCGGTACGTACCAAAGCGGATATTGATAACCTGCAAACAGATGTATCGCAAAAATTGCAGTATGTGGCTGATGCTATAAAGGTTATTCAGCAACGTTTAAATGGCCGTATCCCCTTGATTGGCTTTGCCGGCGCACCTTTTACGGTAATGAGTTACCTGGTTGAAGGCGGATCGTCAAAAGATTTTAAGCTGACAAAACTGATGCTGCATAATGAGCCGGAGATGGCACATCAGCTACTATCAAAAATAGCAACCGTAACTGCCGACTACCTGAATATGCAGATTGCTGCCGGAGTAAACGCCGTGCAGATATTTGACAGCTGGGCACAAGCATTGGCATGGGATGATTATAAAGAATTTTCGCATCGCTACATTGTCGAAATTATCAGCAAGCTGAACCGTAAGGATATCCCGGTAATTTCTTTCTGCAAGGGAAGCTCAGTTTTTGCGCCGCTAATGGCCGAAGCAAAACCGGATGTGATTTCTATCGACTGGAACGTTGATCTGTTAGATATTAAAAAGCGTTTGCCGGCAGGTATAGCGGTACAAGGTAACCTTGATCCGCATATTTTGTATGCCGATAAAAAAGTGATCAAAGAACGCATTTACCGCTTGTTCGACCGTATGAAAGGTGAAAACGGTTTCATATTTAATCTGGGTCATGGCATTATGCCTGATATCCCCTTTGATAATGTTAAGTATGCGATTGAGATAATAAAAGAATACCCCCCTGCCCCCTGAAGGGGGAGTTGATAAGCAAGGGGCAATACCCCCCGACCCCCTAAAAGGGGAGTTGATATGCAAGGGGAATTTGTAACGGGATTGAATTATATAGATAGCAAATAAAAAAGTTCCCCCTTCAGGGGGCCAGGGGGTTATGTACCAGTATATACTTGCCATACATATCATTTTTGTAGTCTGCTGGATGGCGGGGCTGTTTTATATGGTGCGCTTGTTTGTTTACCATACCGAGGCGCAGCAAAAACCTGAACCTGATCGTACTATACTCTCCAATCAGTTTGAAATTATGGAGCGGAAGCTCTGGTATATTATCACTGTACCCTCAATGGTAATTGTAGTAATTGCGGGTATAACCATGTTGTGCCTGGTTCCGGCCTGGTTGCAACAGCCATGGATGCATATTAAGCTGTTTTTTGTAGTATGCCTGTTGGTTTATCATTTCAAATGCCAAAATATTATGAAGCAAATGGCACTTGGAGTATATAAATGGACATCAACCCAGCTGCGCCTCTGGAATGAAGTGGCCACCATTTTACTTTTCGCTATAGTATTTTTAGTAGTACTAAAAAGTGCAGTGAATTGGATTTATGGACTGGTAGGACTGGTGCTTTTATCCATTATCCTCTCGATGGCGGTGAAGATTTATAAAAAAATGAGGATGAAGGGGTAATTTGTAACTCCATTATTTAAACGCTTCTTCATCAAGCTGAATTTTGCCCCAATAATCCGAAAGCTTTTTCTGACTTTCTACTTGTATAAATAACCTTAACGCTACTTCAACTACAGCTTTTTGGGTTTTAATTTTACTTAACTGTAATGCTTTCGCAAGCAGTGTATCGTCTATTTCAATAGTGGTTCTCATCTACATAAATTTAACAAATGTGAATTTAGGATTATTCACTATAAATAATCCCATCCTTCATTACCAACTTCACTTGTTTAACGGCTTTAATATCCTCTACGGGATTACCATCAACAGCAACCAGATCGGCTAAATAGCCCGGCTTTATATTACCCAGCTCTTTCAATCCAAATACTGCCGCATTGGTTGATGTTGCTGAGCGGAAGACGTCGATCGGTTTCATGCCATAATCTACCATTAGCAGCATCTCGCGGGCGTTATCGCCATGCGGAAAAACGCCTACATCGCCACCCATACAAATGGTAACGCCAGCTTTCATTGCTTCGGTAAAAATATAGTGTTTATGCTTTACCGCTGGTGGATCAGCATCAATACCTTTTTTCCAACCATGATAAGTTGAAATGGCCTCGGTGGCGGCGAGCGTCGGGCAAAGTGCAATGCCTTTTTCTTTCATCAGCTTAAATAATTCGGGTGTGCCGCCGTCGCCATGTTCAATGGTAGTTACATCGGCGACAATGGCGCGCCGCATACCTTCCTCGGTGCCAGAATGAACGGCCACTATGCGGCCGCTGCTTTTGGCCACCTGCACGGCTACTTTCAGCTCGTCTTCGGTAAAGGTTGGGGCGGCGGTATTATCCAGTCCCCATCTATAATCTACATAAATTTTTACCACATCGGCACCATGTCCAATTTGCGAGCGTACGGCGTGCGTTATGCCATCAATACCATCGGCTTCCTCGCCGCCTTTAATTACATCAGCTTCGCTCACTAAAACTTTTGGCCCGTAACTGCCCGTAGCCACAATGGCGCGGGTGGCACATAACATTCTTGGCCCCGGTATAACGCCTTTTTCAATGGCGGTTTTTAATCCTACGTCATCATAACCTGCACCTTCAGTACCAAGGTCGCGCACGGTGGTAAAGCCTGCCAGCAGTGTAGCTTTTGCATGGGTAACAGCCCTGGCGGTACGTTCGGCGCGGCTTTCGGTTAATACCTGGTCGTCCCAGCTGGTTTCATTGTAGGGATGCAAAAACAGATGCGAATGACCCTCAATCATGCCGGGCATTAAAGTGGCACCTTTTAATTCTATTATTTTTGCGTTTGCTGGCACGGTGATAGTAGCGGCATCTCCTACGGCTTCGATACGATTAGCCTTAATCAATACCCACCAGCCAGTATGCATTTGCTGGCCGTCAAAAACGCGATCGGGTTTTAATAGTATATAAGTGGTATCTGTTTTTTGCTGTGCGATAACCTGACCGGCACAGGTAAAAAGAACCGCAATTATGATTAGTTTGATTAATTTCATCAGCATAAAGATAATATTTACAAGATAACAGTTTAAATATCCATGTGCTGTTGACAATTTATTTTTAATACCATGCAACCATTTAACTAAGGTTTACATCTTACTTTTAAATGATGTTTTTGGAACACAAGTACACAACAGACGAACTTATAAAAAAATGCAAAGCCGGTGAGCGCAAAGCACAGGAATTGCTGTACAAACAGTTTGCCGCCAAAATGCTGGGCGTATGCTGCAGATATGCTACAGACAGGATGGAGGCTGAGGATATGTTGCAGAACGGTTTCATAAAGGTTTTTCAAAAGATAGAAGATTACCGGGGCGACGGATCATTTGAGGGATGGGTAAGACGCATTATGGTACATTGTTCTATTGAGTATTACCGCAAACACCATAAAATGATGCAGGTGGTTGAGCTTGACGAATCGCACAACCAGGCATCAGGAAGTCCGCTGGCTACGGCAAAGCTGGCCGCTAAAGATTTGCTGGTTTTAATACAGCAGCTACCGCCAGGATACCGCATTGTGTTTAACCTGTATGCTATTGAAGGTTATTCGCATAAGGAGATTGCGGAAATGACGGGAATTACTGAAGGCGCATCAAAATCACAATTATCAAGAGCAAGGGCAGTGCTGAAAGAACAAATAACAAAAATGGAGGGAAAACAATATGGATATGCAGGATAAAGATATGGATGAATTATTTGGCTCAAAGCTGAATGATTTTGAAGTGCAGCCTTCGGCCCTGGTTTGGGATAATATAACCAACGAACTGGGTGCCGGAAAACGCAGGAAAAGACTCGTGCCCCTGTTAAGTATTGCCGCCAGTGTTATTGTTTTGCTTGCAGCAGGAATTTTGTTTATCCCTCAAAAACAAAATCCTGTTAAAAATACCCATGCAATTGCCAAAAGTACCGCACCAGTTTTAAAGGTTGATACAGCCAAAAAAATAACAAACGGAGCCGCTTATTCCATAATAGCTAAGAATAATGGCAGTAACCCGGTTAAAATAACAAAGGCTATCAACATAAAAAAACATATAGCAGTTGATACTGCAAAGCCGGTGAATACTGTTGAACAACCAGTTTTGGCCAATGTAAGCCAACAACCGCAAGAGGTTATTAAACCTGTAGTGCCAGATGAGGACATTACATTAAAGCCTATGGAAATGCCTGTTTTAGGTGCTAAACAGACCCTGGCCAACGCACAATTACCTAATGCGGATAAGCAGAATGTTAAACCTGTTAAAAAGAAACACCGCCTCAATACCTTTGGCGATATGGTAAATGCAGTGGTTGCTAAAATTGATAAGCGGCAAAATAAGTTTATAGAATTCTCCAACACCGATGGCGATGAAGCCACCATAACCAGTGTGAACCTGGGTTTAGTTAAAATAAAAAAGGAAGATAAAGTTGATTAAGTGAATGGTTGATTGGGTTGAACTTGATTAACTAAAATTCCCCGATCAAAATAATCTTGCATCAAACTATCTAATCAATTAAAAACAAAAGCACAACAACATGAAACGATTAATACTAATACTGATAATAGCATTTACCACCAACGCGCTTTTTGCAAAAGGCATTGATGCCGACACTACAAAAAAAGATACGGTGGTTGTAAAAAAAGGGTCGACCATTAAATTTGGTTATGGCGATGATGTTGAACACATCAATATCAATAAAAATACGGATAGCACTGAACACCACCATTCCTCATATCCCCGCTTTTCGTTTGGGATAACGGTGGCGCGGCTTGATTTGGGATTGGCAACCCTGATGGATAACGGCAGCTTTACATTGAGGCCGCAGAACCAGTTTTTAAGGTACCGCTCATGGAAAACAAGTACGCCGGGCTTTGATGTATTTCAGTTTAGTGCACGTTTCAGCGATTCATTTAAATTATACCTCGCGGCAGGAATTGACTGGACGAATATTCGCCTGCGCGAAAACGTAACCATTTTACCAAACCAGCCTTCATTAACTTATATACAGAGTGATTTGGATTTGACTAAAAACCGCCTTTCATCAACCTATCTGCGTATCCCTTTATCTTTTGAATTCAGGACGAAAGAAGATGCCGACGGTAACCGGTTTCACTTTGTGATTGGACCCGAGGGTGGGTTTCTGCTTACCGCAAGTGTTAAACAAATAAGCACCGAAAACGGCACACAAAAAGTAAACGACACCTACAATTTTACCACTTTCAGATACGGCGCTGTTGCACGTGTTGGCTATGGCGCCTGGGGTATTTTTGCCAAGTATTACTTCAATAATATGTTTGCAAACAGCCCCGATCAAAATGGGCTTCATGACTTTGCATTTGGTATAATGCTGGGCTTTTAGGCTTAAGTGTTCGACAGACCCTAAAAAGAACTTTTGTCATTCTGAGTTTTAAAATCCAGAAATGAAAATACGGCACCGTGCAAAATATCGGTAGAAATATTGTTATAGCTGATTTTAGCGTGCTGTAGGTACGCCACCTTGCCCGCGTATAGGTTTCGTACCTACGGCACGATATAATTGTCGTCGTTTTTTTTCTACCGATATTTGACCCCGATGGGGTCTTTCTATTAGTTTAATTATCATGACAGATATAGCGGTGAAAAACTTACGAAGTTTTCAAAACTTCGTAAGTTTAATTAATTTTTATTTACTAGTTGATAATGAAGTGCATCTGTTTTGGTTAACTGCCAATTTTCGTTGAGCTGCAATTTCCATCCATTGCCTTCAATCAGCTGCCCGGTTTGCTTAATGCCTTCACTTGCCGATAGGGTTATTACCTGCCAGTTTTTCATGAGCACGCCCGGTGCCGAAATAGTTACTTGTCCCCATTTGTCTCTAACTTCGGCTATGGGGTACACTGTTCCATAGTCACCCAAATCAAACAAGATGCTTGGGTTAAAGCCTATGTTCATTTTTATAAGGGTGATAGTTAAAACCGGTTTTTTTGTGAAGAGATCAATATACTGATTGTACATTTCCAGTCGCTTTTTTTCTTTTACCATTTCGGAAGCGATGATAGCATCACCATTATATTGCTTTTGCAGTGCGGCGATGCCGGTGGTATCTTTTGGTAAACTGATATGGTAATATTGTGAAATGAGTGTGGGAAAATCTGAATTGGAGTCAACTTTCAGCGTCCATCCGGGTGATTTTTCGTATAATAGATAGCCATACATCGGTCCGCTGATATAGGCGCTGGCGCGGATGAAGGATTTACGATTGCCCAGGGTATCAATAATGTGAAACAGGTATTGACGAATGCTATCTTTTTGCCGGCCGATTATAACGCCGGTATACTCAGCAAGGCCTTCATTCATTTCTAAAATTCTTTCATTTGCAAAGGTACTGGGGAAAAGTTCATGTCTCTTTTCTCTGAAAAGCAGGGCATCGGTTAAATCCTCTCCGCGCTGATCAACAGGCTTGCTCAAGGCGACTTTTAAAGCCTGCATCTCCAGCAAAAAATAAATTCGGCCATACATACTGCTTAAATGGTCGGCTGTTGGGCTGCGCTGGTTTAGCGCCAATTTATTTTGAATGCGGTGAAAAGATTCATGCACCATTAAGTTCAGCCGCTCATCGTGGTTTGCAGGCAGGGGCCACATCACTACCGACCACATTTTCCCTTCCCAAATTATTGAGGTGTTGGCAATAATGAGCGTTTTGGGTAAAACGCCTTTATAAATTGCGCCATCAGGCTTCAATATTCCTGCACTGTCGGGCGCATTGGCATAAACCACTCTTGAGCGCGGCTGTACAAGTAGCATTGGACCGTACAGGGTTTCATTCCAGATATGCTGATTTTGGCTGGCGGTTTTTACTTCCTCAAAGTAAGATGCTGCCAGGCGGCTGGTTGTATCGGTAGTTTGTGCCTGGCAGGTATAAGCCCAACAACAGGCTAATAATATAATTATCTTTTTCATGCTCTTTTTATCAAGAATAAGCAGTACTGCCGATACGGGCGGGCATAATTATATCAAGTGCGCAAATTTTTATATCAACTACATCAAATTTGGTTGTTCGTCCTTTAAAAATAACCGTTGCTATAAAAGATCAGTAAGTTTTAAGGCTATTTGCATAAATTAGTTAATGCGTAAATTTTTCCTGCATTTTCTGTTTTGGATTGTTTTCTTTTTGATGTGGAACCGCATCGTGAATTTTTATATCAGCAATCATATTAACCGGCTGTACTTTTCGGCATTGGATGTTAGCCTGATTATTTTTGCCTTTTATAGCATCTACCTATATGTGATGCCCAACTATCTGAAAAATAAAAAGTTGGGAAGGCTCATATTACTGTCCTTTTCATTAACCGTGTTACTTGCTGGTGTGTATGTGTGGATGATGACAGTGTTTTTACGCCATATGCTGGTTCCTATTAATTTTCATTTTTCGTGGGATTATACTGACCTGCAATACAACCGTTTCTTTATTGCTTTATTGGGGGTGCTTGCGGGATGTTTTGTAAAACTGGCTGTAGACAGGCTGGAAGTTGGACGAAGAATGGAGGCTATGGAAAAAGAACAGTCATTGGCCGAATTGACCTATCTGAAAGCGCAGATCAATCCTCATTTTTTATTTAACTCCTTAAATAGTTTATACACACAACTGGAACATAGTCCCGAAGATGCAAAAGGTACATTGATATCCATTGCCGATTTATTGCGCTATCAGCTATACGAATGCAATACTGATTTTATACCAATGGCGAATGAAATTGCTTACCTCAAAAACTACTTCAACCTGCAAAGCATCCGCAACGACAATTGCCAGGCTTCGCTTACAATAAGCGGCGACTATGAAAAGCTGCAAATTGCTCCGCTGCTGCTCATTCCATTTGCAGAGAATGCCTTTAAGTATGTTTCTGATTATGATAAGCAAGCAAACTTTATAAAAGTTAAGGTTGATTTTATCGACAATAAACTCAATTTTTATTGCACTAATACTTTTGACAGCGGCAGCAAAAAATCTGATAACAACAATAAAGGCATCGGCATAACCAATGTGAAAAAACGCCTGGATTTAATTTATGGCGATGCCTACAGCCTGCGGATAGGTACTGTTAGCGGATTGTATACTATAGATTTAATGATAAAACTGAAGTAGATGCTCAATTGCTTAATAGTAGATGACGAACCCCTGGCCCGGCAGCAAATTGAAGCTTATGTTGGCAGGGTGCCTTTTTTGAAGCTGATAGCATCTGTACGAAACCCGGCAATTGCTAAAGAGGTTTTGCATACAGAACTGATTGATCTTATTTTTCTGGATATTCAGATGCCTCAAACAAGCGGCATTGATTTTTTGAAGAATAACGATATTTTTCAGCAGATTATATTTATAACTGCTTTCCCCGAATATGCTTTGGACGGATTTGAGCTGGAAGCCACGGATTACCTGATGAAACCGGTAACATATGAACGTTTTTTAAAGGCATGCGAAAAAGCACTGGTAAAAGTAAGCGGCTCCGAAACCATTAAACAAAATAAAGAGCATCCGGAATTTTTATATGTAAAATGTAATCAGCGTTTTGAGAAAGTATGGATTGATGATATTTTATTTATAGAATCGATGCTCAACTATATTAATATCATCACCATAAATAAAAAATATACCGTTTACTCCAGCTTAAAAGCGATTGAAAGCGGCCTTTCTGCAAATAAATTCATCAGAATTCACAAGAGCTACGTAGTGGCTATTAATCATATACAGGCAATTGACAACAGCCATGTACATGTAGTGGAATATAAACTGCCTGTAAGTCGGTCAAACAAACAGGCAGTTTTGCAAATTGCATCAGCGCTCGGCTTTTAAAGCTTAACTCAATAATTCATGGATGTAAATTACTTCCAGTAGCAAGTTATTCAGTTTCAGTACAGGCAAATTGTTGCCGCCATTGTTGCCATATATTTCAATTACAAACTGCAAACTGCCATTGTTTAATGATGGCCCCTGGTTTTTAAACCAATCCAATATAGTTTCGGTTAAATTGCAGGCGTAGCTTGTACTGCCTACGCAATAGCTGCCGGCTTGCCCAATATCCCAGTCTTTACCCAGTTCAAACAGTTTGGGCGGAGCAAGCAATACCGGTATGGCAATCTGACTAAAGCTATCGGTGCCATTAAGGTTATACAGGTACAGGCATTCTACTTTAATAGTTTGGTTGAGATTATTTACATTTTGCAACAGTGTTTTAAACATGTTTTGCATGTGCACCGCCAGGTTAAGCGCCACTGGAGTACCCGGGTTTTGTATTTGGGCTATGTATATGCTTTCATTGCAAACCAACAGCGGTACCAATTCATTATAAAACTTAACCAGCGGCGTTTTATAAATAAAGTTTTCGTTAGTGGTTTTAAATTCACCGTCTGGTTTTTCAATTAAGTCGGCATTTCTAACCAGCTGTGCACCTGCCCAGGCATTTTGCCTTTCTAAAATACTTAAAGCTTCAATGGTAAGGTTACGCAAAGGCACGGTATTACGATCGTTGTAAAGCAGGTATTGTTTTACCTTTCCATCCGTTTTATAAAAAGTATGGTCATCGCCCGGCAAATATCCGGCAAGCGATAAATTAAGTGACGGTGCCGAGTTAAGCGGGTTTACTTCTATTACCAGGTAACCGGTATCCTGCTGTGATGATTCAACAATATTATAATTGTAGGTAATAACCGGTAAAGCATTTGCGGCATTTTTCAGCATCATTTTTCGTTGTTGAATTACCTGGTGCCATTTCTTCCAGGCATTACCAACGTCTGTTATCAGTTGCCCAAAGGCTTGTACGGCTTTTACGGCAATTGGATCCTGCGGCGATTTGATTAACGCACTAACAATATCTGCCTGTATTGCAGGGTATACGGTTATGAAATTTGCAAGCGTAGCGGGCAGTAAAGTTGGATCGTAACTGCCATCGTCCAGATAGAACAAACTACGCAAAGTACTGCTCTGGTTGGTGTAATTAAACTGCAACTGTATGTCAACCTGATCCTGCCCTGCAATTGGCGGCATATAATTAAAATCATAACCCCATTGTACTGCCTGTGGTAGCGTTGTAGTTTGATCTTTGCCGCCCGATGGTGCATAATCAACCTGCTGACTAACCAGCGAAGGCGGTGTAGGATAACTTCGGAGTGCAATAGGTATTTCTACCGGGCCAACATTGGTTAAGGCAACCTCTAAAGGAATAATGAGGCTTAACCATGACGATGCCAGGTATTCGCCCATGTTTTTAACCTGATCGATCTGATGTTCGATGTATGAAATGTTAAACTTCATATCACTAAACTTAAAGCTGCTGTGTTTCTCTGCTTCTTTGGCGGTAAACAAGTAAGTAAGCCAAGAGGCGCCGCCATCATCGGAGCCCAAAGGAATGCGGGCGGTTGAAAGTGTGTATTGGTCAGCTACTTTTTCATCCTCGCCAAATACGGCATGGCGTGCACGTACCGCGGTGGCAAAAGTGCCCGCCATATCACCATACATTTGTGGTACATAAGGTGGCGCGGTAACCGGCTCATTGCTGCCCTTAAAGCCATATAAAACCTTCACCGAATTTTGTACAATGGTATTGATTTTATACGAGTTGGAAAGCTGAATAAGCAACTGTTGTTTCAGTTTTTCTTTAGCATTTGCAAGGCTCGAGTTATCAGGCTTATCAATTTCAATAATGTTGTTCACATTGCCTGCAATGCCTTCGGCTATTAATTCTTTTGCATCGAGTATTTTTTGAAGCGATATACCGCCGTCAATTAAAAATGCAGGTACTGCATATTCTGCTGTTAAAAACAAATCTATAGCTTCCAGGCAGGTGCGGCCCCAACTATCGAGATCGATATCAGAGAAAGTTTTGAGCACCGACGACCCAATAGGATAGTTTTGGCCGGATTGATATTGATTGATGGCAACTTTGTCAAAGGTTTCCAGGCTGTTGGCCAGCGGCTGCGGCGCAAAGAAATATTGCTGCGAATTATCAATGGTGTAGTAAATACCATTTTTGCCGTTGGTATCAAAATGTATCACCCAAATTTTCTTGTCGTTGTTGTCATTACTTTCGCGATCGAGCCCCACTGCTATTTTGAGGAAGTTGCCCGGCGATGGCAAATCTTTAAACACGGTTTCAAACTGCGTAGCAAATGCGGTGAGCGATTGCATTGGCGGCGCATCGTTGGCTTTGGTTTTTACCGATGGATCGGATGTTGCTGGTTTCAGTGCGGTTACGGCGGCATTTACAGCAACTTCACCGGCAAAGGCAGGGTCCACGTTTGCTGTACGGCTGATGGTGAATTGAACAGTCAACTCAAAAATAAGCTCAGCGTTATTGAAATCGATATTAAAGGTAAGCGCAGGGAAAGTTGGCGCCATAGCAGTTGCCGGGTTGGCAACCACCTGGTTTAAATAGGCCCAGATATCGCCTGCATAGCCGGATATTACCGAAGGATCAATAGTTATCTGGCTATTGGCATCATCAGCATTAATACTGCTTTGCAGGGTTACCTTAATATCTTTTTGAATAAGCTGGTAGTATATTTTTTGGTAAGTTACCATGTCGATTTTGGCGTTACTGATTGCCTCATCTTTTGATAACTTTGGTGTAATGGTATACCGTGTTGGATCAACCACTGCATAAAACTCCAGCTGTGTTTTGCCGCCCGAAGCAGCAAAATAATAGTAAGCCGTTAAGCTTGGCCATTGTAAAATGGAGTATAAATTGTCGGAATAAAGGTTGGATAAAACAATATCATGCTGCCCGTTATTTAAGGTGGTGTTGATGATATTACCAAACATATCCTGCCAGTTCAGCCTCACATTTACTGCGCTTCCAATACCTGCGTAAGGGTCATCAATTGCCGCCGGATATGTAGCTTTAGCGGGCTGTATGCGGCTGGCATCCTTCACATTTTTAGCCAACGGGATTAAGGAATTGTATTTCCAGTTTTGATCCAGCAGGGCCTTGGCTGAAAGTGCCTTTAGATTTTTTACTTCATCAGGATCATGCTCATTTACCGGGCCAATTGGCAACAACGACCAAACGCCGTTAAATACATTGGTTTCTATTAATTGATAACCAATTAAATTGTACTGGTAGTTGAGATAATTTACATCCTGCGTATGGCTTTGCGGGCTGGCCGGAATAGGATATGGTTCTACAGGAACATAATCATCCGGTTTTGTACGCTCCAGCATAAAGCCTGCATTGCCGGGAGTAGCCAATGCTGATAAAGTGGTTAAATTATCGGCCTTAACATAAACAGTAGCATTTGCATCTATTGGTGTTGCAATAGTTGCGCTGTTAACAAAGTTGATGGATAAGCTTTGCTTATAGGTAACTAAAACATAAATTTTGGCAGTATTACTCTTACTGAATATGGTGGAAGGCAAGCCATTTCCATCGCCGGTTTTGTAGTACAGGTAATAACCGCCGGTGCGGGTAATGCTGCACTGCCATAGGTAGCTTATAAATTGGTTAAATGTATTTACAGTTGTCCTGTTCTCCAACGCTTCAGCCAGGAGTAAAGCAGCACCTTTAACCGGATTTGTTTCGGTAGAAAGATTGGCTTGTACCAGGGCAAGGGTTATATCGCTGTTTTCTGCCGATTGTAAGCCATCAGGTGTATTGCCGCTGTTATCCGGCGGATATAGTATCTGTATCTGCTGTATAAAACCATCACCGGCACCTCCGTTCATATATTGAATTAAACGTTCAAGGTATACAATACCGGTATCATTCGCTCCTGTTACCTCGTAAGCATTATCCAATATGGTGGCATCGGCCGATTTGTTGACGATCTTTTGAATATCAACCTCCACAATAGTTGAAAAAGCATAATTAGGTGTTTCCTTTTTAAATCCACCCGCACTGTCTTTCTCCATCAAAATTACCTCAAGCCCCAAATCCTCTACAACCAACTGGTCGGGCAATAGTAATTTGTTGATCAGTGCATCCGAAAAATTCCAGATAGTTGGCCTTGTTGCCAATTGGTTTGGCGGTGTGCCTATTGGCAAGCTTAACTTACCGGGATACTGCCATGCAAAACCAGGTTTTAAGGTAAACGTTTCATTTACCCATTTGCCCATTTGCGCCGGTTGAGGCGGCAGTGGTGTGGTATCCGGATCAATAGTAATACCTACCAGATCATTGATACGGCTAATGGTGTTATCGGTAATTTTAACATTTAAGGTCGATGAATCGCAGGAATTGTCAAACTTCATCCAGCAGTTTGGCCCGGTATCGCCTGTTTTGGTCAGTTGGATACTTAAGTCGTCGCCGGTTTTTACAGTTGGCAATGCAAATTGCTGACCATTAAGTGCATAAAGTGCCGATGTTACGGCCAGGTTACCCGGTACCGGCAGGCGCATACCATGCAGGAAGTAACGTGCAGCCTGCGCCGAGATCCGCGCAATATTGTCTGTTTTGTCGAAGGTAGAAACTACAGTCTCTACGTTTAATACGTTCAGATCAGGAATGACTACTGTATTGGTATTAAACAAATTGGTAAGTACGGAGTTTACAGGATTATTAGCAATTGAATCGATAGTTACCCCGTAATAGGTAGATACACTTTCGAAAGAATCAGTGCCTGTGGTAGGGTAGCTAATATCCGGAAGGATGAGTTTTGCCAGACTTAATAATGCCAGTGAATCTTTTACTGCCTGTAGCACCTGTACTGTTGTTGCTGCTGTTGTGCCGGTTATGGGCTTCATGGCCGCCGCGATTTGGGTAATGGTTTGCCCCGGAGCGATGGTATAATCAGCAAAGCCGGTTATTTTAACAACGGTATTGGCCGCTATCAAACCCTGAATGGCCAGGTTGCTGTCGATATCTAAATCGCTAACCTGTACTTTAAACCTATCGGCAATGATTTGTAATGAGTCCTGGTATTGTACCTGATAGCTTAGCCCAGTTATTTTTAACGACAGCCCGGTATTAAAGTTTATTGAACTATTGGCTATTGCTATGGCTGCAGGCGTTAAATTATTGGTGATAACAGTATCGTCGCTGCAATTGTAGGTTAACTGATTGAAGTGAGTAACCAGCGTGTTTAAACTTTCATTGCTACTGGTGATGCCATAATTTAAATTTTCAAACTCGGCAATAGCATCCTGCAATGCTGATTTTGCTACCATCAAAATATAATCCTGGAAAATAAATGCAGGCATTGGCTGTGAGGCCGCATCGTTTACACTAAACAGCGAAGTAATGCCGTGCGAGGTTTCTTCCGCTGCGTCACTGGCGCTTTCAAGATTATTTTGATAGCTTACTTTTAATTTTTCCAGCTCTGCTTCTACCGCTTCCATGTAGTTTGTATCTACATTCTGCGTTGACAAGGTGCTGTTGGTACCATTCAGTTTCCACGACAATTGCAATGTGGGGAAGAGCGGTAAAATACTAGCGTTAATGTTTACCGCCTTACCCTGATTTTGTGCCAGCACATAATCGGGATCCATCACATTGATGGTAAAGTACGCTTTCAGGAATGGCTCAATAGCAGAATATGGAACAGGGCTTGGGTTGGAGGTTGTATCGGCCAGGTAAGCATAAATCTGTTTCAATACATCAACCGATACATTTTCTGTTTTTAGATTATCAAGCGTGGTATTTGATTGGGTGGTGTTAATGGCTGCGTTGATGCTCCAGTATAAAACGCCTTTTACCAGTTTATTTAACGAGGCATCCTTTGTACTTCCGTCGGCTGGGGCATCGATATACAAAATATTAGCAAACTGTGCTGCCTGGGCAGTGCCCGATGCTGCAACAGTTAATTGCGGGAAGAAATATACCGACAATAACTCATTTGCTTTTTCTGCATCGGTAAGGATAAGCGGCTGCCAGTTTAATGTAATTGACGGGCAAACCGGAGGTTGCGGTGCCCCCGATAAACTGGCTGCAAGTAAGCCTGATTGTGATGGTGGAATGAAATCCCACGGTGCTGTACTGTCGGACCCGATGGTAAATGATGCACTGATAGTTGTTGAGAAACTAAAGCTGATAGAGATGGAGAACAAGCCCAAATTGATAGAAACACTGACCGACACCGATACCCCTGCTTCCAGGTATACCGGTATTTTGCGGTAAGCTTCCACCACCATTTGAATATAGGCATAAACGGTAACATTAACGGTTGCCGAAATGATAGCGAAATTTATTTCGCCATAAAGTTTTCCAACCAAACCTACCGTTGCCGATATTTTGTAATAGGTATCATTAGCGCCAGGGTACGAAGGAAGGTTGGGCGAGTAGAAAGCAATAACACCCTCAAATATACCTACCAGCGTAATACTGAAACCTGCTTTAAGGATGCCCTGGTTAATAGATTTACCTACGCCCAGTTGCAGGCCAAGCCCAAACTCAATAATAGGATTAAAGGTGCCGGCCTTGGTTACCGGTACATTTTTGGAGGGCACGTTGCTGAGGTAAGCAAAGTAAAAGCCGCCCGAACCGGTGAATGGAAAGGCTTGTATGGTAAGTGAGCGCGAAAAATCCATATTGTATGGAAATCCGAAATCGAGCTTAAAGCTGCCGTTGGTATAAATATCAATACCGATTATGGGTAAGGTTACCGAAACGGCACCGAATTGCAATTCGCGGATAGCATCAGGTAGTTTTAGTTCAATTTGGTAAACGCCTGTTGAGTCGGTAACTTTTTTATAAAGAATCTGGAAGTTAAGGCCATTCAGGCCTTTCATTTTATCGCCGTTAAGGGCAACAAGCAAGCCGTAAAGGTTAGGATCGTTAAAAATTACGCCCAAGGTTATGGCTTCAATAATAGTAAACTTAGTAGCAACCAACCAGCTGCTTTCGTCGCTATAAATTAGTGTTGATGAAACAGGAGTCGCCGGTTTAATCTTTATTGGCAAAATAGGCGGTTGGCCCGGTGCCGGTTTAACCGGATCTTTGAACACATTTTTTAAACTGGTAAGCGCCTGGTCAACGGTTTTAAGGTCCTGAAATGGATAGAGCGCCACCTTTTGGCCGAGGCCGAGATAATCGAGATCAAAATATTGGGCGCCTAATCCCGGGGTTGGTATGCTGCCGAGGTCGCGAACATCTGAGCCTTTGCCTGCCAGTTTCTGTGCATCTGGGTTTGGCGAGGTAGATGTAATCGGGAAACCGAGGAACTTACCTTCAAATCCGAGGAATACGCCCGTCTCATCCTTTGTAAGTGTAAGCTTATCAATTTCCAGAAATACCAGGTTAATAGATGCCTGGTAAGTAACTGTCATTGAGTTTTTGGTCTCGTCGGCAATATTGCGGACGTATTTTAATGACAAGCCGCTCAGGTTGATAGAGTTCAGTCCATCCCATGGAGCAGATAATGAAAACTCAGGATCAAATGATGCAATTAAATGGGTGATGATCTCACCGAGCGACATATCAGCAAAGGTGATCAGAATAGTGTCGGTGTTTTTATCTGCATCGTGCGTGTAATCGGCTTGTATGCCTAACCATTCCAGATAAACTTCGGTATTTGGCGAGCCGAATTTGTATCCTATCTCAAACGGAAGCCCTAAAAATATTGCCGATACGGCTATGTTACCGGTTGCTTTACCGTTTACATAATCCATCGCCACTATGGCAGTAAGCTCGGGCAATACAAAACTATTTACATTGAGCGCCCATTGCACGGTGCCCTCAACATGGTATTTTTTATTCTGATCGATTTCGCCGGTGGCCGGTACATACATGGATACCATGATGCCCGAAATATCAAGCGATGCTTTGTTAACCCAATCGGGCAGGCTGGTGATGTTGAGTGTTTTTAAGAAATATTTTACCAGATCTAAAATAGCAATAGAAGTACCCGGCTGCATAGTTGCCGAGAAGGTCCACCCTAATCCGGCTACCGGTTTATTGGCCAGTAGGTCAAAAGGCACATCAGCCACTACCAAAGTACCGCCTACGTTACCGGTAAGCGCACGCTGTGAAGCTAACGTAGGGTTTTTAATATCGAGCGCGGTATATGGGTTTTGAATTTTGAACAGATCAAAAATATTGAGCTCCAGAATACTGGTGACGCTGAAACTTATTTCGGTTATTGTTTTGGACGATGGACTATAGGTGATATTCAGGTAGTCGAGCGTTATCTGCTCCAGTTGCAACCCTATTGGGAATGCCGGTAGCGATTGCCCGTTTGATGCCGGTAATGATGAAAATACATCAGTGATGCTGTTGTTTTGGATTGATCCGTTGATTTCAGCCAGCCAGTCGTTTTGTCCCGAAGGGATATAGAGGTATACATCCAGGTAAACTTTTGTAGGTGCTGAAGGCTGTCCTATCAGGAACTTGCCAAAAACATTGGTGCTTAATGCAAAGCTGGTATTTGCTTTGTTTAACGTAAACGTAGCTCCGGCGCCGGTAATAGTAAAGCCGCTTACTACCTCCCATGGCTTATCTGCCGGGCGTGCTATAGCTATTTGTATAAATTTAACACCCCCGTTTGCTGGTGAAAATACGATGAGTAATTTGGTGAGACTAAAGCTCAAGGCGTCCTGGAAACCCGGCGGCAGGCTGGCAAACAGATTGTTGCCAAAAACTATCTGCGTTAAATCTGCAATGCCATCGGCCAGGGTACTGGTTGATGATAGGGTAACGTTCCACTGCCCTTTAGTGGCTCCTGAACCTACAGGCACCAGCGCGCTAACGGTAAGGTTAGTATTACCCAGCTTAAATGTACCGGTTAGTGAAAAAGAGATATCATAACCGCTGCTTAAGGGGTTAGGTGAGCGCTGAATGCCAAAACCGATATTGGTAAGGTTTAAACCGATACTATCAATAAGCGATAAAGTATTTTGTGAATTAATGGCGGCCCAATTCTGAACAAGTTGTTTAGAATTGGATACTATCGTCATGGAAACAGTATCGAACCCTAATCCAGGTGGCGTGTAAGAGCCAAACGCATCCGCAGGTAAAATGCCCCAACTGGTTAGATTGCCGAACGTAATACCGGCGAAGGAAGTTGCATAGTTACTATTCAGCGTGTCATCATCCTGTTGGGTAAGGGTTATGGTAACATTTATTGATAAACTAAATAAACTCTGGCTGCCCGTAATGGTTAAAACCTTGCCCGAAACACTGATCTGTTTATCAGGATCGGTAATGCCAGTTAGTGAAATAGTATTATTGCTGAAAAAGATGAGCAAAGCAGCAAAGGTATCCTGCTTAATAACAGAATTATCCAGTGTAAGCTGTTGATTGCTTACCTTTTTTTTCAGGTCGGTGGCTAATTGTTGCAGATCCATTTTAAAAAGGTTTCAGGTGTAAATTTTTTGTTTCGGGCCGTTTAGCTAAGCACTATAATGTTTTGTGGCAAAAAACCACCTCGCCACCGGTTGTTTGAAAGTTATCTAAAACACCTAGTGTTTGGTATGCACTTACCTTTGTCATATCGACGTCCGGGATATTGAGATAGACGATGACTTCAAATCCCCTTTTGTACTCCTGGGTCCCGCTCGTTCCATAACTATAGGTTGTTCTTTCCCGGTGGCCAAAACGATTGTCGGCTTCATCGAGCGAGTCGTTATTGCCGCCGAAATTATACAAATTGGTAAATAAAAAAGCCTGGGCCGATACAGTGGGCGACTCAGTTGAAGGTATATCTGTTGGCAACGTAATAGGGGTAGTTGTTGATAAACGGTCGATAAAACCTACAGAAGGCAAATGCCAGCCGCTGTGGTCTCCCGCCGAAGTTACGCATATAGATGGATGCATATTGGTTAAAAACACATCGTTATTGCTTTTATCGCTGCCGTGATGGTTGGCTTTAAAACCACAAACGTGTCCATTATAAGCCGTTCCTGGATTAAAATATGATACCGAATTTTTGTACAGAAAAGCAAAGCCCTCAGAAAGTGTTGTTTCCTGATCGATATAAGAGCTACTGGCATCGCCACCCATATCGCCGCCAAAAAAATAACGAAACTCACCACATTCCAGCACAAATCCTAACGTCGGGTCGTTCTTACTTGCACCTTTTTTCCAGTTATCAACTACAGCACCATTTCCCTGGGTAAATCCCCAGGCGGCAACGCAACGTAAGTTAATTGGTACGCTAACGCTATTTCGTTCAAAGTTGCCAAGTGGTATTACAACTCCAACCATATCCTGAATATGATCATTATCTTTAGAAATAGGCATATAGCGCTTTAGTCCGTAATGATCAACAGCAGCGCCAATGCCCAATGCGTAAGCGCCCATGGTGCCGTCAAAAACTCCGTCCGAACCTGTCCACGGGCAAATTGTGTCTTGGGGTTGTATTAAAGCCAGGTTTCCCTGAGATACAGCCCCTCTCATATTATATCCCCCCAAATCAATATAATATTCGCTTTTTAAGGTGCCGTTAGCTAAAGCAGTCAGCCCGTTATAGTGATCTTTATGATAGTGTGTTAAAACGATGTATTGAAACTGTGCATCTTTAAACATTCCCTGTATATAAGGTAATAAGTTGTCTGTCGGCTTTGGCTCACCACCGTCAATTAGTACTTTAGTTTCGGTGCCATCTTTATGTACCAACCTTATGGCCGAAGCATCGCCATTATTTATGTTGATATGATGTATCTCCAAACGTATTACCGGGCTGTTGTTTAAAACAGCGTTCGCGGGTTTAGTTGCTGCAATGGTTGAAGCCGGTGCTGCAACTACGTACAAAAAGAAAACAACAAACATTCTCCAAGCTGGTGTCTTTTTTGCAAACGGGGTTATTTTATGTTGATGCGTTTTCATACTTGCTGGTTTAGGCTTACATTATATTTTTTTGATCGGTTTATTTTTGATGGCAATAAATAACAGCTATAATAGGACTCACTTTATAGGCGGTATCTATATCTGACACAGCAAAAGCACTTTGTCTTCTGTAATCTACCGTTTGATTATTATCCAGCAGCAAAAATACTTCATATCCGGCTTTCACATCAGTTGTGCCGATGCTTCCGTATTGAAAAGCTGTCTTTAACCTATTGTCAAATAGCTTTTTGGCTTCTGTTTTTGAGTCATTCCCTTTGGTGAAATTGTAAAGATTTGTAAAGAAAAATCCTTGCGCTTTTAAAAAGGGAGGGGGCGTTGGGTCCGTTGGAAAATCCGCAGCCGGTGTTATCGGAGTGGTAGCATTTAACCTGATAAGAAAAGGAATTGAAGGCAAGTGCCAGGCGTCATTACTTCCTGCCGATGTTACACAAACTGCGGGATGCATTTGACCTAAAAAGGTGCTGTTGTTACTTTCTGCACTACCATGATGGTTAGCTTTAAAACCACAAATATGCCCATCGTATGTTGCAGCTGGTTTGTAATATGATTTGGCACCTTTGTATAGGTAGGCAAAACCCTTAGCCAATGTTGTTTCCTGGTCAATATAATTACTACCTGAGCTGCCTCCCATATCGCCGCCAAAAAAGTAACGGAATTCGCCGCACTCCAATACAAACCCTAATGAAGGATCGTTTTTACTTGCGTTTTCATGCCAGTCGTCAGTCACCTTGTTATCATCCTGGGTAAATCCCCAGGCGGCAACACATCTCAGTTCAATTGGCACAGTGGCTGTACCCTGTGTAAAAACGCCAAGTGGTATTTTAACGCCAACCATATATTGTATAGAGTCGCCTGGTTTAGAGAGCGGCATATAACGTTTTAGTCCGTAGTTGTTGGCGGCTATGCCGATTGATGCTATATACCCAGCCATTGATTTTTCAAAAACCCCTGTCGAATCAGTCCACGGGCAGATGATGTCTTTAGGCTGTATCAGTGCCAGCTTGCCCGGCTCAACATCGTCCTCCATATTATATCCACCTAAATCAATATAATACTCGCTTCTGATAGCACCGGTTCCCAGGGCCCGCAGGCCTTTATAATGGTCGTTATGGTAATGTGTAAGGATGGTATATTGAAAATTGGCGTCCTTAAATACGGCATTAATATACGGTACTAAATAAGTCGTCGCATCTGATTGTCCGCCATCAATCAATACCTTGGTTTCTGTACCGTCTTTATGCCTCAACCTTATTACTGAGGCATCGCCATTATTTATATTGATGTGGTGAATCTCAAGCCTTACCACCGGGCTTGTATTTACAAGCGTGGTTACGGTTTTAGCCTTTTTGTGTGTTATTGGCCGGCCCGGTTTCGCGGCAGCTATAATCGAAAAACCACTTAAAATAGCTATGACTGTAATAGCCGGGATAAATGAACGGCGCAAACGGCTGGTCATTTTAATGAAAATAGCTGAAACAACGTGCCCGGTCTTCATAATTATGGGTTTAGTGATAGGTTATTCTTTTTGCTCGATTTGCTGTCTTTTTGATAGGCCGTATACCAGGCCATGCTGGTGGGCTGTGCTGTTGCAGCCGGATCGCCAAAGAGGTAAAAATCAATGCTGGCGCCTGACGGGAACTTTTTACTTAAAAACTTCAGTGTAATATTGTTTAACATCAGTAGAAATGCGGTAGCATCTTTTTCGCTTTCGTCTGTTTTTGCCATTAATAGTTTGATGGATGCAATATCAATACTCAATACACCCTGCAAGCTTAGCATTTTGCTTTGCGAGCTCATGCCGGGGAGTTTTAGCCCGGTGAAAACTGAACCGCCGACTACCGACCAGGCGAACATCATGCTCGATTTAAAACCGGCACTTGCAGCCAATGCGCCCGGCGTGCCTAAATTGAAATCGTAAATTAAACCGTACCACTTATCTGTGGGTACACTGGTATTAACTACGTTAGGTGTAGAAATTGGAATAAAGCCAAGATTTGCCGGCAGGTTTTTTGCATCGCCCCCAACCAAACTGGTTAAAGTGATTGGGAAATGGTTATACAAACTTGCTGATCGTGGGGTACTGGTTGGGATATCAAAGCTGATTTCGCTGATATCAAATTCAAATGTTTTTATAGCCGGTGTATCCAGGCTGAAATTCATTTTAATAAGTAATTGCGAATACGATAAGCCGTTAGCTGTGCCCGGATTAGCCGGATCTGCCGAGCCAAATGATAAAACATCCATCCCGGTTGGTTTGGTGAAGTTGAGATATCCCCATAAGGCAAATTGCGCAAATACCAGGTTTTCGCTTTGCTCGAGCATTGTTGGCGTAAGCGTGCTGAAATTTGAACGTATAATTTCAACAATGCCTAATGATGAATTATTTAGCGGGATAAGGTCATCATCGTAACCGTTAAAAGTATAAGCCGGCGAGCCGTTATGATCTTCGTAACTGCCGGTAAGTATCAGGATATTGTCGCGTCCGGGAGTTTGCTTAACCGGGCTGTCGAACAGTTTATAAACACTTAGCTGGATAAAACTCTTAAAGCTCTTGATCTTTGAATTTTCAAAGAGCACTTTCAGCATTAACGTTTTAAAATCGTAAGCAGATGCTGGATTAAACGTTAGGGTTTGTTTATAGCTATCGATATCATTAGTATATGGCGCAAAAGCCGGATCTACATAATAAATAAGACCAAACATGGAACTTTTATCATCCATGGATACCACCGTTTTGCCATTTACGGTTGCTGTTTTAATTTGATTGGCATTTATACCAAAGTGATGTGCATTGAACATAGAAAGGTCAATGCCGGCCAGCAAGCCCTGCAATTCTGCCGGAAAATTTTTTAAGCCGATATCAGTTTTAAGTGCCAGTATACCGTTCCAGTCGGGATCGGTTACAATGCTGGCAAAGTTGGCAAAATCAGGATCGGTAGGATTTGCACCTTTGCCCTTGTCAATACCATCCTTAATATAAGCGGTTAGCCAATCTGATATGGTATTCAGGCCATCCTGCGATGTTTCGTTAAAATCTTCAGGGTTAGTCCACAAAACCGGGTTTTGTACACGATCATACAACGTTCCTTTGCAAAATTTAAAGATGAGCACATTATTAAACTGGCCATAAGTATTTTGCTGAGGCACATTTAATATAAAGGGCCATCCTTCCAGCTCCATGGTATTGTTAAAAGTGCCCAGTATGTTTTGAGATGGATCATCAGGCAATGGCTTATCCAAACCTATAACCAAAAACTGCTGGTTAGTTTGAAATGCGCTTTGCAGGCGCGGGTTTAAATCCACAAAATCCAGCGTAAGCAAATCTGACGGACCTGGGTTTGGCGAGGTGCCTGCATAGTTTTTTGCCAGAATAAGCTCTTGCCATGTATTTTGTTGTTCATCAACCAATACCATTAAACCCTGCGGCGTTGTTGATGGTGTTGGATCAACCGTTGGTACCGGCGGTTTTAACTTCCTCATCGTTACCTTTTGCGGTAAAACGGCGTTTTCTATAGTGATCTTTCGCCATGGGCTAAGAATTTTGTTTTCAAATAAAGCAATGTCTCCGCCGGCTGTTGCTGCCTTAATAAATGAGCCGTAAAAGGCCAGTGGGAAGTAAACCGGAGCGTTTGAAACTTCAAGAGCAGCGGTTACCGGTTCGTAAAAACCAAGAAATGGTGTGGTCGTTTTATCGGTAATATCCGTAACAGCATAAAGGGAAGCACCCGCTGGCTGTGAATAGTAACGGATAGGTACGGTGTTTTGTGCAATGTTAGATGGACCGGTAGAAGAAACCACCGAAACCCAGGCACTCAGATAATCATCTGTAAGCAGCGGGTTGTTGGTAAACGTCTGATTGTCAGGAAATGGGAAAAGAGGTGCATAAGCGGGCTGCCCGGTGATAAATAAAAGAAAATCGCCAGGGTAATTATCATTTCGCGGGTTAACCGATATTGTTTCAACCCCCGAAAGCCCGCAAAGCAGGTTAACCGGTTTAGTGTTGGGCGTACTGGCAAAAAAGCCGCCCTGCATTAATAAATAGGATGGCAGGGTGCCTGCTTTGTCAGAACTGCTGAAAACAAGCAGCGAAGCGTTATCTGCCGGAAGGCTAAACGGCAACGCATCCGGATTAGCCGCAAAATTGCAATTGGCTATCAGCGATATCATATTACCCACATCTGAACGCAGATAGGTAGGGAAAATGGTGTTGCCGGTATTAAACGCCAGGTAGGTTCTGAGATAGGCGTTGTTTAACTGATTTATTGGATCGAGGCTTGCCTGAAACAGGATAACGGAAGTATACGAATTATCGAGCAGGGGGTAATTAAGTTGATTTAATTTCCCGTTGTTATCGTTATAAAAATATTTTAAACCGGTGTTATAAGCATTCCAATCGCCTATCCCAATAAAATTAATACCAAATCGAAAACAGCCCAGGCTGTCGCCCGTCATTGAAATATACAGCGTTGAATTAACAATTTGGGATGATGACGTTGACTGGTTGTTAGAAAACGATATAGGACCGGATGTGTTTTGCTGGACGATGTTAAAGAACAAATTGCTATCGTCAAGGTTTACCAAACAGTTAATGCCAATTGATAAATTGACTAACCCTCCGAATAATATATTGGCGTTGTTGTTCGTAAGTCGTAGCCCAACAAGATTCTGCTGTACCGCTACATATTGATTATTAGCACCAGAAAGGGTTTCAGCATTATTTATCCAAAGGAATAAATTGGTGTAAGAGCTCAGCGGGTTCAGGAAGTTATTTAATAATTTGAGGAAAGCCGTTTCGTCCGAAGGTGCTTTTGGTGCATAGATATAAACCGCGTTGTTGGCAATAGCCCAGGTAGTATCCAGGCCAATAACCGGTTGATCTTTTAAAGGCTGTGCTAACAGGCAGGCACACCAACCTGCTGCGGGTGTTGGATTTACCCCTACATAAAAACTTTTATCGGTTGAGTTTTCGTTCGAAAAGGTGAAGACACTAGCTTGTGACATATTTTTCGGTTAAATAATGTGTAGGAGAGAAATCAATGCGCGCCAGATTTTTTGTCCGGCACGCATTACTCATTATATTTTAATAAAAGGAATAAAAAGCTTTGTTACTGCTTCTTACTTATAATTTTGCTGGAGGGTTAGTCCATGATGCTATGGTGCCAACAAATGAGTTTTTGCCATTGCCATTCAAATCAGTCCAATGTGCTGTAAGCGCAACGCTTCCAAGGGTATCTGGTGTTGGTGGAAATAATGATACTGAGTCAACAGTAAGTGTCATCAAGCCAGAGTTTAAAATTGTGTTTGTTTGTGTAGTGTTTTGAGGGTTCAGGAAAATAGGTGCGTTTGGAAACAGACCTGCTGAATTGGTAAAAGTAATTTTAACCTGGTCATAATTGTCGCCAAAAACTAAAACGGTAGAGGTTAAAAAGAAAGTACCGTAGCCAATTTGTTTGTTGTAGCTAACCGGACCGCCTGCGGCCTGAAGTTTGTCAAAGTCAATTGCTTCAACTGGTTTGTGTGTGCTCATGATTTTTTAAATTATTGTTAATGGTTTTTGTGAAATTCGGTTTAGGTTGATAAATACTGTTTAGGGTATTAAATTTTGTTTTCCGTTTGTAAAACAGCGCACCATTTTTTAAAAAAAGTTATCCCTCCCGGCATCCGAAACATAGGTTTGGCCAGTGATGATTTTTTCTCAAAAAATCAATTTATTCCATCGCTTAAAAGCAATCTTTTCAGAGGGCTTTTGGAGACAACGAAATGCGATAAAAGCAAATTCAAAAAAGGCAACCGCCCCTGTGCATTCTTTTATCGTTAATCAAATCGAGAACCATAAAGCGTTAAAAATTTGGTTCTGTGATTAAAGGTTAGGGTTTGTTTGTTTTACAATGTAAAGTAAGAAACTTTTCGCCGTTTGGTCAATACCGTATTTTTACGGTATTTATGGTGATGTCTTTTTCTCGAAACCGGCATTTATTTTTACCTAATACTATAAAATAATACTTATTAGCTTACCGGATTCAATTATTCGTCCTGTATCATTTGAAATCTTAAGCGATGTTTGTACTTTTAAGATGTTTTGATCCGTTATTCAACCTGGGCTATAAATGATAAGCGATAAACTTTATACCCTTTTACAGTCTATAGGGGGCATTGTTTGGGAGGCCGACGTCAACATGCAGCAATTTGCTTTTATGAGTGACCGGGTGCAGCCTGTTTTAGGGTTTTCGCCCGAAGTTTGGACAATGAGCCCCGATTTTTGGGAAAGCCGGATCCACCCGGACGACCGGCAAGTAATAGCCGATTATCGTAATTTAAAAAATCTCCCACCAAAAAGCTATGTGTTTGAATTTAAAGTGATAAAGGCCGATGGCCATATCGCGTGGATAAAAGACAGCGTTATAGTGATTTATGAAGATGGCCAGCCATCGATGCTGAACGGATTGATGCGTGATAATACTTTAACTGAAAGGTTAAGGGCGCAGGAACGTTTGGAAAGTGACATGTTACGGTTAAATTCCGATTTGGCGGTACCCTTGTCTGAAGTGGTTTCATGCTATCTTCAGGGACTTGAAGCATTGTTTCCCAAACTGCGGTGCGCTGTTCAGCGGATAAAAAATGGCCGCTTTATGGATGGCATATCGCCTTCACTGCCAGATTCTTATGTCAACAGTATATTTGGCTTGCCGATAGGCGAACTTGAAGGATCATGTGGCGCCGCTGCTTCGTTAAAACAGCAGATTATTGTAAGCGATATTGAAACTGACCCAAGGTGGAAGAATTATATTTCTTTGGCCAGGGAATATAATTTCAGAGCGTGCTGGTCAACCCCGGTTATTAATGCCGAAGGCGAAATAATGGCCACCCTGGCTATGTATTACAGCGAACCCAAAACACCGCAGGAAGAAGAAATGCGCATGATGGAAAGAGCCACTGCGCTGTTGCGGATTATATTAGAGAACCGGCAAAAAACAGAAATTATTAGCGAGGCTAATCTTTTAATGCTGCAAAGCCAGGAACTGGCTCATTTTGGCAACTGGCGCTGGGATGTACAGCATGATGTGGTTACCTGGTCGCCCGCTTTATATACCATTTACGGCCTCGATGCTCAAACTTTTAAAGCAACTTTTGCCGGCTACCAGGAGTTGTTGCACCCCGAGGATCGCGATCAGGTGCGTCAGTGTATTGAGAATGTGCTGAAAACAAAGGAAGATGCCGAGTTTGTGGAAAGGATTATCCGCCCCGGCGGCGAAATACGGTATTTAAGATCATGGGCCAAACTGAAGTCAGATGCTCAGGGCCATCCACTGGAAATGATAGGTGCCTGTTTGGATGTTACCGAAAGCGTAAACCAAACGGAAGCTATTGAGCAACAAAATAAATTGCTGGCAGAAATTGGCGAGCAAAATGCCCGCATGTTAACTACCCTGCATGCGCTGGAGCAAAGCCAGGCTGATAATACTAAGATGATGCAGGTAGTTGCGCATGATTTACGCAACCCCATTGGCGCTATAAAAATGACCGCATCAGCCTTGCTTGCCCGGCCCGGACGGGTGGAAAAAGAGCGCAGGCTTTTAGAAATTATTCAGCGCTCGGCAACCAACTCGCTCGATTTAGTTAATGACCTGCTGCAAATGCAGGGCCGGCCGGAGGATTTGAAAAAAGAACCGGTTGAGCTAAGCGCCATGCTGTATCATTGTACAGACTTGCTGCGCCACCAGGCCGAGGCAAAAAAACAGCGTTTTAGCTTGCAGGTAGTTCCGGTTATTATCCTTTCCAGCAGGGAAAAATTATGGCGCGTTATCAGTAACCTTGTCTCTAATGCCATTAAGTTTAGTCCGCATGATACCGCTATTAACATCATACTGGAAACGGTGCCGGGCTACGCCATTATTGCGGTTGAAGATCAGGGTATTGGTATTCCGGCCGATATGAAAGACAGTATATTCGGAATGTTCCCGGGCAGTCAGCGGGTTGGCACCTCCGGCGAACCATCATTTGGCTTGGGATTGGCTATCTGCTACCAGATAGTGGAGGCCCACGGCGGAAAAATCTGGTTTGAAAGCCAGCTGGGCAAAGGGACTACTTTTTTTGTGCAGCTACCTGTTCAATAACATCACACCAAAACAATTAAACTATTTTAGTTTAGATAGAGACGCCGAATCCAACTTTTACCTTATCCATTACCACATGGGTATAAAAGTGTTTTAAATTGGGATTATCCATCAGGTGCTTTTTAGAGAATTCTTCAAAATGCGCCATGTCGCGGGTGTTTACTATCAAAACAAAATCATAGGTTCCGGTTACGTAATAACATTGTGCAACTTCGGCGCAGGCGTACATGCTTTCTTTAAATTTATCAATTGATTTTGAATTACCCTCAAACAAAATCAAATCGACTATGCAGGTTATGCCAATTCCGGCAGCCACAGGCGAAATAATGGCAACATCAGCTTCAATTATTTTATCATTCCTTAACCGGGTAATTCTACGTTGAATAGCACTTTGGCTAAGGTTCACCAATTTGCTTAATTCTTCAGACGTTAGCCGGTTATTTTGTTGTAGTAACCTTAATAGCTTTTTGTCGTAGTCGTCAAGTGCCTGCATAAATTCCTCGTTTTAAATACAATAATAAATGAATTTAATTGCCGCGGGTTCAAAAACGCAAAAATTAAGCATCAAACGGTTCATAGCTTTGAGTAAACAAAAACAAATAAAATGAAAGTAATTTTTACTGAAGAAGCGCCAAAAGCCATCGGGCCATATTCACAAGCCATCCGTGCCGGTAATTTATTGTATTGCTCCGGTCAAACACCCTTAGATCCGGTGACGATGAAAGTTGAAGTGGCCGACATAGAAGCGCAGACACACCGTGTAATTGAAAACCTAAGATTGATATTAAAAGAAGCTGACTTAACCCTAAACAATGTGATAAAGGTTAATGTGTTTTTGATAGATATGGAACTATTTGCCCAAATGAATGCCATTTATACCGAATGTTTCGGCAATCATAAACCTGCCCGGACTACCGTTGCCGTTAAAGGCTTACCGCTTAATGCGCTGGTTGAAATAGAATGTATAGCAGAGTTTAACAGATAATTGATATACGAGTATGATTAGCAAGCAAGAAATCACACTTCCCGCCAATAGTGTATTCACTATAGATGAAGTGCAGCAACTGAGAGATGATACGCTGGGCTGTAAAAATGTAATCCACCTGAACAATGCCGGCGCCGGATTGATGCCTGATGTGGTGACGCGAGCACAGCTCGACCATATTAAACTGGAAGCTGAAATAGGCGGCTACGAAGCCGCGGCATTACGTGCCGATGTTATCCAATCATTTTATGAGCAAGGGGCTAGCTTATTTAACTGCAAGCCATCGAACATAGCTTTTACAGCCAGCGCAACAGATTCTTATACCCGGGCATTGTCCTCTATCCCATTTAAAACCGGGGATATTATCCTAACTGATAATGATGATTTTGTGTCTAATCAGATTCAGTTTATGTCGCTTCAAAAACGCTTCGGGGTCAAAATAGTTCATATAAAAAATGCAGCGATTGGCGGTGTCGATTTAAATGATCTCGACGAAAAACTTAAAAAGTATAAACCCAGGCTGTTAGCCATTACCCATATCCCAACTAATTCGGGACTGGTGCAGCCTGTTGAAGAAATTGCCAGTATTTATGATAGTTATTCGCAAGCTCACCCTGGTTTTACCTGGTATATCCTGGATGCGTGCCAGTCGGCCGGGCAAATGAAATTGGATGTGCAGCAGCTAAAGTGCGATTTTTTGAGTGTTACCAACCGCAAGTTTTTGCGCGGGCCGCGAGGCACGGGATCGTTGTATATTTCTGACAGGGCGCTTGATTTTGGTTTGGAACCGATGTTTATTGATATGCGTGGCGCTACATGGACAGAAAAAGACTTATACACACAACAACCGGATGCAAAACGGTTTGAAGACTGGGAGTTTGCCTATTCAACCGTAATTGGAACCAAAGTAGCCATTGAGTATTGTCGTAACATTGGCGAAGACAAAATATGGCAACAGGTTAAGCTACTTTCGGGAACATTGCGCCGGAAGTTGGAAGGCATTGATGGGATCAGAGTGTTAGATAAAGGACCGCAATTAGGCGCTTTGGTTACTTTCACTGTAGTAAACTCAAATCCGCTGACAATAATAAATGGCTTAAAAGAGCGAAAAATTAACGTAGTGCCGAGTTACAGGGAGTTTGGGCTGATTGATTTTGACGAGAAGGGAGCGCAATGGGCAATAAGAGCATCTCCGCACTATTACAACACCCTTAATGAAATTGAAATTTTTGTTGAAAGTGTAAAAGAAATTATAAGAGCTTAATGATGTTATCCTGAAAAGATAAACACCCGCTTACCGTTTATTTTACCCGTTTTACCGACATATTGAATAGCCCCACCTTGTTTGAATTGCCAGAATCGGCCATGCGCTTAGTTTTGATGCTTCAAACAGGGATTTTTATGGAAAACAAGAATATATTAATTTCAGGTGCCAGCATTGCCGGGCCGGCGTTGGCCTTCTGGTTGCATCGTTATGGATTTAATGTTACTGTAGTGGAACGGGCACCGGGTATCAGGCCGGGCGGTTATGCGGTTGACTTTAGAGGGACCGCCATGCAGGTTTTGGAGCGGATGGATATTGTTGATGAGATAAAAAAACACGAAACCCGTGCCGGTAAAATAACCATCGTAGACGAAAATAATAAAAAGCTAACCAGCATGCCCGATGGCTTTACCAGTGGGGAACTGGAAATATTGCGCGGTGACCTGGCTAACGTGCTATACGACGCAAGCAAACAGTATACAGAATATGTTTTTGATGACTCCATCAGTAAAATAAATCAGGTTGCCGATGGCGTTGAAGTAAGTTTTAATGATGGCAAAACCCGCAAGTTTGACCTGGTAATTGGCGCCGATGGTTTGCACTCAAATGTGCGGTCGCTTGCGTTTGGTAAAGAATCGGAATATATGCACCACCTGGGTATTTATTTTGCCATTTTCACCTTACCCAATTTTATGGAGCTAAAAGATATGGCCGGATTATACTACGGTACATTGGGCAAACGCGTAGGCCTTTTTAGTGCCAGGCATGACACCGCAGCCAGTGGCAGTTTTTACTTTACATCCCCGGCTTTTCAATATAATTACCGGGACATTGCCGGACAGAAACAATTTATACGCGAGCGTTTCGAAACCGAAAAATGGCAGGTGCCTGCACTTTTGAAATATATGGACGAGGCCAATGATTTTTATTTCGACTCCATTAGTCAAATCAGGATGGATAGATGGTCGATAGGTAGGGTAGCTTTATTGGGTGATGCCGGTTTCTGCGCATCGCCGATGGCTGGCATGGGTACCAGTATGGCAGTAGTTGGCGCTTATATTTTGGCGACAGAACTAAAGCGTGCCAATGGCGATCATATTACCGCATTTGCAAAATACGAAGCCAGAATGCGCCCCTTTGTTACCAACGCCCAAAAAATGGCCGAAGGCGCCGATTGGTTTGTGCCCAAAACACGATTAAAACAATGGCTGAGCCTGCAAATATGGAAAATACTGCCGCACACACCATGGAAAAATATGATGATTGAAATGCCGCTAAAGGTAGCCAATACCGTGGTGCTGGAAGATTACGATTAAGCTTGTTCAAAGAGCAGGCTTACATCTGTATCGGGTGGGATATGGCCCAGCGTGCGGCACATATTCATCAGTTGCCCTTTGTGATGAAACTCATGCGTATATACATGGGTAAATAGTTGTGCTGCCGATGCCTTAACCGGTCCACAAGCGTCGTGAGTTCCACTTATTATACTATCCATACGGTTGCTGTATTCGTTTAAAAATTGATAAACCAGATCATCAACATCATTATATAAATCCTGTATACCGGCAAGAGAGGTCGGTGTATCGATTGGTTTTGGCGGTAACTTGGTTGCAAAGTACCCAAGCCAAACAATGTAAGAACCGGCAACATGTCTTAGTAAATCACATGCCGATTTGTTATTATAGCTGGCTACGGGTACCGTAATATCACCCGATACCTCTTTCTCCAAAAAAACAAAAACCACCCTGCGCAATTTTTGAACAGTTTGATACTGCATTAAAAAAACGTTGCTCATCGTATTTTAAAAGTAATCTTCCGTTGAGGCTACAAGTGATAAAAGTTCCAGGCGGGGCTCCACTTCCAATTGACTTGCCTCCAAATCAGCAGCGAATTTTTTAAACGCCGCCAAGCTTTGCAGTACAAGATGAGCTGCTTCGCTTTCAAACTGATCAAAGTGCATAAACGTTTTGCCATCAGGCAGCAGCCATGTGGTATATTTGATGCCCGAATGTTTGAGCGTTTTTAGCTCGCTTACAATAGCGGCAATATTTTGCTGATTGGTGGCCACATATCCGGGCCTTACAGTATATTGAACACGTACTACTTTCATACCGTGAAATTAGCGGTATTTGTAGCGGCACACAAGTGTTAAACGTGCCAACAATAAGGGGGATTTACGACAACAAGAGTTTTAACTTTGGTTTTCTGATACCTGGGTCCTGCTGTCATCTGCCCTGGTTGGTTTTTGTTTGGCGGGTTCCGGCAGGGTAGTAGTAATATTGCCGTTTTCATCCACGTAGGCCATCATATCTTCCAGGCCTTTTCCTTTATTTGAATTGGTTTTCCTGATCTCGGCTTTTTCCTTTTTCTCGTTATATTTCTTTAACCGCTTTTTTTCTTTTTCCTTTTTATTGAAGGTTTCGCTTGATTTGCCCATACTGCACAGTTTAAATAGATTTTTATAAAAACAAAACACCTGCCACGAGGGCAGGTGTTTTGCGCGTATTTTTAAAATAGGGTGGAAGGTAGGGTTTAATATTGGTGTATTTACACTTTTGGCGAAATAAATTTAAAGTGTCGCTTTTATGTCATAAATGCGAAACCTTTCTATATATTGCCCGTAATATCTATAGTTCATTACTTAGACATTACCCTCTACTGATTCAGGTGATTTTTAAGACTTTAATTATAAACCGAATCAGCGGAACAAAAAATGGATTACTATCAACATACCCCTGGGAGTAGTGTGCAAGCACAACAGCTCCTTACCCGTCAGGTAAGTCTTTTTTTGTTCGATCTGAAGAATGAAGCCAGCGAACACGGTTTTAAAGCCGGAGATTCCTGGACCTTGCAACTGGCAACCGACCAGGAATTTGCGGGCCTTAAAAAGCTTCATTTCCCTATCATATCCTTAAGGCTAAACCCCGATACTTTGCTCAATGTTTTTCAGCAGGTTAAAGGCAAATTACATCAGGAGTTGAGCAAGCAGGAAGAAGACCTCACCGTTAAAGATCTTATCAGAGAAGGTATCGCCACCATGGCCGCCTATCCTTATCACCCGGCACTCAAATAATCAACATTTTTTTTAATCCCTAATTTAATTTAATGGCTTTTTTAGATCATGTTTTACAGCCGCCTTCATACGGTTGGGAAAACGAGAACGGAGAACTTGTGCGACCGAGTAAAAGCACCCTTTTAAAGGAGTTTTTTAGCCGGTTGAACGTAATCCGCGACCGTAAAAATTGGCTCCCGTTTTTCGGCTGGTTCAAAGTGCTTTGTCTGGCTCCATTTTTTGTGCTCTTTTTTGTAAAGTTTTTTAGCCTGTTTACCGTTGTTGCCGTTTTTGTTTACGGCATGATGATAATGGGCACCCACGGTACCGTATGGCACCATCGTTACTGCACACATGGCGCATTTAAGTTCAGAAACCGTTTCTGGCGCTTTTTTACCCAGCAGTTAACGCTTAACATTATCCCCGAAGAAATTTATGTGATCTCGCACCACGTGCATCACGCCAAATCAGATCAACCTGGCGATCCCTACAATGCGGAGGCTGGTTTTTGGTATTGTTTTTTGGCCGATGTTAACCATCAGCCTATTGCCAAAGATTTAAGCGAAGAAGATTACTGCCGTGTAACCCGTTTAATGGCACATACCGGTATACGCGGTAACACGTATCAGCAGTACCAGCGTTGGGGTTCATACGCTAATCCGTTGCGCACCATCGGCATTTCGTTGCTCAACTGGTCGTTTTGGTATTTGGTTTTCTTTTTGATCGGCGGCAATGCATTGGCCTGTTCATTATTTGCAGCGGCAGGCATATGGGCCGTTGGTGTGCGGACTTTTAATTACGACGGTCATGCCCATGGCGACATCAAACACCGCGACGGCATTGACTATAACCGCGACGACAAATCAATTAACCAACTATGGCCCGGTTTTGTGGCCGGCGAATGGCATAATAACCACCACCTGTATCCAAAAAGTGCGCGCAGCGGCTTTAAGGCATATCAGTTGGACATGGCCTGGTTGTACATCAGGCTGATGTACCGTTTAGGTGCCGTGGTTAGTTACAAAGATTATAAAAGCGCCTTTTTATTAAGATACGCATCGGCAGACGATACCGTAAAACTCTCCAAAAAGAGACTTAAAGTTGCGCCTGCACCAGTAGTATAAAATAGGCCCGTACCGTTTCAGCAGAAAGACGGTACAGGTGACACGCACAGAAACGGGCGAAACAGCATGCTTTCAAAGCCAGGTAATTATACCTTTTAATGAAACAAGTTGAAACAACCTGAAACAGTTTTCGGCAAAAAATGGCATATCGTATTCAATGTTTGAGACACTGGATACGATATGCCTTTGTTGTTTTTGTTGCTTGAATGTTCGAAACTAACAAAGAAGCTCTGTTGTCATCCTGAACAGAGCGAAGAATCTTAAACTTACGAAGTTTTTAAACGGCGTAGCCCTCAATGAGGCCGTTAAAAACAAACAATACCGAATTAAACTTCGTAAGTTTTTCAGCGTTACAATTTTGTTTAATTAACTTTCATCCCCCCCTTCACTACAATACCGCCCTCACTCAGACGGCATAGCATTCAGCAGAATATATTCGCGTTGCTGGCCTTTGAAATTGAGGCTGTCGCTTTTTAGGGTGATGGGGCGGGTAACCAGGAGCTCATCTCTTATTACCACACCGTTTTTAAAAGTAGTATATCCGCGCCAGGTAGATATACCGGGCGTAAGCGCCGCATAAACTTTTTTGCCATTTTTTAACGTAAGCGGTATTTGTTTGGCATCGTTATCATAAAATCCTTCGCTGCTGCCCCGGCGCAACAGGGTGATGGAGTGATGCAGCTTGTCTATCTGCATTACCCTTACGGTTTGCTGACCCTGGCCTCCCAATTCCCATGGCTGACTAATGTTGAAGGTCCATTCATCACCCTCGTGTAGGGTAGCCGGCGGAATTCCCCATATAAAGCTATTATAAAATATGCCGCTTGCACTGTCATCCTGGTAGGATTTGCCATCGTAAGTGCTTTGTCCGTTGGTTTTTACCGCATATTTTGCTGTCGACTCGGGCCTGCCGTCATAAAGGCCGGTACTTTCAAAAACCGGGTCAAGCGGATTATTTTCTATCACGGTATAGGTGGCCGTACCGCTGATCCGCTGCACCACATCCGCGAAGCCCTCGCCGCGGTAAGCAATAGTGCGCGAAAATATATTCGACAGCTTTTCGTCCTTATTTAAATCCGGCTTAAAATACCAGTCGCTGCTGTCGCTGGTCGAAGCGCTTATTTTTTTACCTTTTTTATTATGCGCCGCCGGCGCGCGTTGGCTATCGGCGAAATACGCTGCCGAAAAAATGAAGATACCCGTTAAAAGTAAATGTGTTTTCATCTGTTTAATTTTATAGAACTTAAAACTGAATATTTTACTTTTTTAAGGCGAAAAGAATCAACAGATAGGGTGTTTTATTTAATGGATGAGGGGGGTAATAAGGTTGATCTTTTTGTGCTTCGGTTTTGGCTTCACGTATGCTATTTTGAATAACGGTTATTTAAAAATCTGATGGTAAAGGGTGGCGGGTTAACCTTGCATGTTGGCTGCAAGCGATTGCCACCTACAATAATTGTGAAATGTATAACACACGTGACACAAGTGCTGCAGCACAGGGACGGTACTAAATGGATAATAAAAGTGTTTCGTCTACGGTATCTAACAACACATTATTTTAGTTGGTTACGATAAGACCAGTTTAGGTGCTCACAAAGTCCATGTATATCTGGATACATAGTTCTATTATTGATGCCAAATACTTCTAGTTTTTTTAAAATATCTAGTTTTGAAGTAGCAGAAATAACCAACTGTGTTATTGAATCCTTTAGTTCTTCATTTGTCTCAAGTTTTACAAATCCTTTATTATTTTTTGAATATTTATGCGCCGTGAACCATCCTGACTGGGCTAAAATTCTTTCGCTATTTAAAACTGGACATAATATTCTTGTTTTGGTTGTTTCAAAGGGAGACTTGTTAATGTCTGCAAGTAATGAACTATTACCTGAAAGTATATAAACATAAGAGTCGGACTGAAATTTAAATTCATTTTGGCATGCAAACCATAACGCCACCATAGGATTGCTAGACCAATCCAATAAACGAGTTTTTAACCCAAAATGCTGAGCATAAACTAATAAATCCCAATCACTATCAATTTGTTTATTCATTAATAAATGTGACGTTCTTCTAAATTCCGATAGCATTTTAATTTCTACATTAGTTGTATCCAACTTGGGATTGCTTCTTGCTATACTTGGCAGCAAAGCTTTGTTAGTAGACTGTCCTCTGAATAGAATGATATTTTCACCTAAATAATTTAAGGCTTCAGTAAACTCTACATAATGTTTAAATGATTTGATTTCTTTTACTTCCATTTATTATTTGTGACATAGTGCCTCGTTGACCTGGCGTGGGAATGAGGATTACATGCAAAGCTTCTTGAGATACTATTGAGGAATTATTTACTTAATAAGTCATAGATAAACTTGGAACATCATTCAGGACTCGCATTAAAACAGACCGATCGTTAGCAGAATCACATGTGATTTCAATTTTGTCATTATCAAAGGAAAAAATATAATTTCTCAAATTAATAACTGGCGCATTAATGTTTAAATAATCGGCTATATTTTCCAACAACATTTCGCCGGACAACTCTTTATGGAATATTTTGAAACGTGCAGATCCGTAACTTGTATCGTTAATCTGACTTTTAGTTGAATTTTGAGAAATGCCAAAAATTAGTTTTTCAATTTTGTCCAATCTTGCAAGCACATATTGAATGGGGTCTTCATTGCCTGAAATCGTTTTCAGAATCGTATCTTCCTTTATACTGTCATAAATTGGATTTGTAATTGCTTGGTCGGTAAGCGCTGTGGACAAGAATTCGTCCAATTTTGCTCTAGTGATTTCGACATCGTGCAATGTGTCTTCGTAAAATATACAACGCTGATCAACCAAATCAAACGGCAATTTTGTACCTTTCTCAGCCATAATAATAACTATTTTCTTTACTGCATGTCTGACGGCTAGTTCATACATTACATTTGGGTTCAGTCCAGTTAAATTTGCAATAACTAGCTCGTCTTCATATAACCTTATTAATATTTGCTTATTGATTGACCCTGGTGATGATATGTCGGATGCGGCGATCGGCTCATATTGGTATTTCTCTAATATTGGTTTCATTACAGCATTAATCAGCCCAAAGGCTTTTCTGTTTGTTTCGGAGTTTGACTCGCCAATAGGGGTAATAATGAAGCACTTTTTAAGTTCAGACTTACCCGACGTTGATTCTTGTATTACATTCCTTGATTTTATTGCCATCTTACCCATGAATAATAGTTTTAATCAACATCTGCATCATAATTTATTTCTCCATCGTGAAAAATCGAATTCCGTCTTTGTGCATATATAAGTATATCACGATCGAGTAACACCGTATCGGAGGTCTTAAGATATCTTAAATCAAAGAACTCAATATACGCTATCCTAAATTCTTTATTAAAGATTATTTCACTCTCTGTGAGGTTCTTTAGACCGAATCGTATCTTTTCATTTTCTTGACCAAATGGAAATTCTAATTTTCCGGCGGTCAAACCAATCCCCAGTTCTATTAGATTTGAAGCTGGGATGAACCGACCAACAATGCCTTTGGGAAGTATAATTTGTTCAAAAACTTCGACTATGACATATTCGTTGGGCTTGATGATATAATCATCAGCCTTTGTAAAGTCGTGTACTAAAACGAACGATTTACCGAATTTCTTAAGAAGTTTTCGAATTTTAAGCGGGTACTGCGCGATTTGCGCTTTGTTTTCATCATAGAAAGGTCTAAATTCAATAACACGACTTTCAACTAATTCGGTTAAATTCTGATTTGAGATAAGGTTCCCCAGCATACTATTTGATTTGAGTGATAGGAGGTTAGGATAATTGGTTTAGGTTAAAAATACCTTTAAGGAATAAAGTAACAAAAAGAATATTGCAAAGTCAATATTAAAATTACCTATGTCCAAACCTGGCGTTCGATTGTCCAATAAAGTTAAGCGCAAATACATATTGTAACCAGCTAATAATGCATTTGAATAAGTCATAGTTTCGGCAAAATTCCCAATTTTCCGAATCAATGCCTTAAAAGAAACCTAAGCCTCCGCCTGAATTAAAGGAATTAAAAAGGTGTAGAGTGCAGGCACTACGGTGGCTACAAACTGATGGTCTTTATACCAATCCCAATAAGCGAACGGACCCCCGGTAGCGAATATCCAGAGCGCGCAGGCTACGGTCGAAATTATCAGCTGCCCCACTTTGGTCACTTTTTGCAGGCGCCATAAATAGAGCGGGGTAACCGCTACACAAAATGCAAACAAAATCCAGTTGTAAGTTTGCACATCGGGGTCTTTTTCGGGAAGTGAGGGATGAATAAAAACGAACAAAGCGATAATCTCCGTTGGGATATACTTAATAAGGCGGGAAAGATAGTCATCGGCTTTTGGGGGATCAGTTGGTGATCCTGGAGCAGGTGCTATGATAAGCGACAATGGTTTAGCGGCTTCGGGGATATCGGTTTGTAATTCCCTGATATCGTTCGTTCTGATATTTGGGATATTATTGATTGCCGGGGCATCCTGCAGTAGTTTGGCTACGTCTTTATTGGTGATTACGGTTCTGGGCATAAGGTTTTCGGTTAACTTAAAGGTTGTTAATGACTAAGTTATATATAAGTTTTGGTAAATTTTACCGTGTTTTCACGGTATTTTATCCTATAAAAAATGTCATTTCGATAGAGCGGCAAGGGAATGCGATGGGAGCGAAAGAGAAAACTTTTACGCCTTGCATAGCGAATTTGCATGGCGATGATGTCTGTTGTATAAGATCTCTCTCCGCCATTAGGCGGATCGAGATGACAAATTGGGAAATGGTTCTGTTCATCTTATCCGTTCGTCCTATCCTTACGGCACTCCAATCCCGACAGACAAAATAGCTCACCCCAACGTCATTGCAATGACGCGAATTTATTTAACAATTCATAATACCTCCGTCTGATACGAGAATGAGCACACCAACCCACAACTTTTTTTTTGTATTTTTAATTATCCATTTTTCACCGGTAATGTCAACAATACCCAATTGCCATGCATAAAATTAAACTAGCTTCCCTAGCCCTCGCCCTATTGCTCCTTTGCACAGTAATAAGCGCAAATGCATTCAACACCAATCCACCGGTAAACAAAAAAGTACCCGTAATTGAGCTAAGCGGCAACGGTTACCAACGGGGACTGCAACATGGCAAGCTGTTGAAACGTGAGATAGGTGAAATAATATTAAAATGGAAACAGAACATCAAACAAGGCACCGGCACAGATGCCGATCAGTTTATTAAAGCTTTTTATACCAACACCAACTTTGAACCTATCAGCAAAAAATTAACCCCGCAAATAATGGATGAGGTAAAAGGAATAGCCGTAGGATCGGGACAAAGTTATATCGACATTTTTTGCTTTCAGCTGGCCGACGAGCTATGGGTTTATATCGACCGGCTACACCATACCCAACAGAATCATTGCAGCGGGATGGGTATGGCTGCTAAAAATGGTCACCCCGCCTATCTGGCGCAGAATCTGGATGATGAAAGTTACACCAACGGTTACCAGGTGCTGCTGCATATAAAAGCCACCAAAACCGAGCCCGAAGAATATGTATTAAGCTGTGCCGGAATGGTTGCCGTAAATGGCATCAACAGCAAAAGCATAGCCGTATGTGTTAACACCCTGATGGATCTGCAGGCCAGTACCGATGGTTTGCCGGTAGCATTTGTGGTGAGAGGCATACTATCCAAACAAAACGGAAAAGATGCGCTGGCCTTTATAAAAACCACTAAACACGCTTCGGGACAAAATTATATCATTGGCATAGTGGATAGTGTGTATGATTTTGAAGCTTCGGCAGGTAAGGTGGTGCGGTTTTTGCCCGATGCGGCTAACCCTTCGCTGGTTTATCATACCAACCATGCCATTGCCAATAATGATATTAAACCCTGGTACGCCGATGAGTATAAAAAAATACTGGCAGGTGAAGACGCCAAAGATAACAGCGTAATCCGCTACGCCTCATTAAAAAACCGGCTGGCCGGCAGTAATGATTTTTCGTACACGCTGATTAAGCAAACCCTGCGCTCAAAAGACGATCCTAAAAACCCTGTTTGCAATACCTTTGACAGCAAGCGCGGTGTTTTTACTTTTACTTCGGATATTTTTACCCTCGGTAAACAGCCCTCTATCCAACTCACCTATGCCTCGCCCGATCAGTCGGACTATGTGACGCATACTTTTTTAACCAGATAAAAAAGAGAGTAAATCGCAAAATGTTCAAAATCAACGCTAACAAATGATATTGGCCGGCGTCTAACTGTAAATGCATACGCTCAGCCGTCGCATTTTATAATCCTGACAACCAATATTTTTGAATATGAGCAAATTGATTTACTACACGCAACTTATTTTTATTAAGCCTGGGGGCGAAGAAACGTTTCATGCCTTTGAGGATCAGGTTTTACCACTGCTTAAAGCGCACAACGGCGATTTGATGTATCGCATCCGCCCAAACAAAGATGCTTTTGTGGAACATAGCACAGATTTACCATACGAGATACACCTGGTTAGTTTTGGCAGCAAAGATGATTTTATGGGCTATGCAAAGGATCCTAAACGACTGGATGCTATGGAACTGAAAAATAAATCGGTAGAGAAAATTGTTTTGATTGAAGGTTTTGAATTGTGATGATACCCTGACCGATGAGAAAAACTGTTTACGCATTTATTGTACTCTCGCTGTTTGGCTTACAATGCCTGGCACAGCAACATTTCCTGGTCAAGTTCTCCGAGCCGTTGGCCGTTTTTCAATTTCTGGATAACCTATCGGCCAACGCGCCACCCAATGTTTTTAAAACAGCATTCAGTGGGTCAAAGTATAATGTAAACAAGTATAAACAGTTGATAGCCCAATACGATGAGCTGAATATCGACTACGGTTATGAATATACCAGTTACCCCTATGCCCAAAAAATAGGCGGATCGACAGAATCGCTGCTAAAAAGAAACCTGGTTAACAGCAATTCCATTAACGAGTTTAAATTGGCTTCGCTAGGGATTATCCCCAATACCGATTTGTTTAAACTATGCGATCTGCTTACCGCATTTGAACCCGTTTACCAGGAACTGGTGTATCAGCCCAATAAGGAAAAGTTCAATCAGCAGCTAAACGCCATTAGTCAGTTTGCAGCGAGTGGTAAGTTAGGTCGATTTTTTAATACCGGGCTTACGTTTTATCATTCCTCATGGGATGAACAGATTCCTTTTACTGTAGCGCTTTACCCGCTGGCCGGTACGCTGCATTTTAATGCCACTGCTTTTTACAATAATGCTGTGGTAGCTGTTCCCGTTGATTTGCAGGACAACAACAAGCTGCTCAGCGTAATGATTCACGAGATTTTCCATATTTTGTATGATGAAGCGTCCATCGGTTTTAAAAAGCGGATAGAGGCTGCATTTATAAACAATCCATCGCCCGGCAGCCGATATGCTTACCTGCTGCTGAACGAAGCGCTGGCCACCTCTTTAGGCAACGGCTATGTTTACGGCCAGCTGAAGGGCGTTGAAGATACCGCCGCCTGGTACCGCCGAACTTATACCAATAAGATGGCAAAGAAAATTTACCCGCTGCTGAAAAGTTATATCGATGCAGGTAAACCTTTAGATGAATATTTTATCAACCAATACATTCAACTCTTCGATCATAATTTTGTTGAGTGGCTCAAGAAGAAGGACTTTATTATGGCCGACAGGTATGTGATTTCGGATAATGCTGATAATTTTAACGATGTAGATCAGGCTTATCCTTACCGGTCCATGTCGGCCTATGATCCGGAGATTACTATCAACTCCATCCAAAAAATGAAACTGGCCCCCATCACCAAAATGGTCATCATTTCAAAAAATAACAGCGAAAAACTGACACTGCTTAAGCAACAATTTAAAGAACTGAATAACTGGCAGCCCAATAGTGCAATCGATTTTAGCTACGCCGTTTTTTTGGCCGATAAAACTTACCTGATTGTGCTGAATAACGTTAAAAATAATATGGCTGCACAGTTAGAAGCTTTAACTATTAAATAGCAACGCCCTATAAATAATGCCGATACATTGATATAGATAAAATCTATTAGGTTGAAATACGACTTGATTGCATGGCTAATTTATAAACTGCTCGACGGGCAAATAAATCAAAGGATAATTTACCATCTTTAACATATGAAATGCTTACGGTTTTTTGTCCTTTTTATTTTGTTACAGCAGTATGCCACAGCGCAAAGTTGGCCAGATACGGTTCATATGATCAACAAATTGTTTGATCGTTATCAGCCCAATCACCCGGGATGCCAGGTGGCTATTAGCAGAAACGGGGAAATCATTTTTTCAAAAGCATGGGGGCTGGCTAATTTGGACAATAACGTACCCTATACCATAGAAACGGTAACCGAAGCGGGTTCAATTTCCAAGCAGTTTACCGCAGCCGCTATCCTGATACTGGCCCAGCAAGGCAAACTTTCACTTGACGACGACCTGCGTAAGTATCTTCCTGAATTTCCGGATTATGGACATACCATCCGGCTGAAAAATCTTTTGCACCATACCAGCGGTATCCGCGAGTGGAGCAATCTGGAGGCTATAACCGGCTGGCCGCGCACAACCAAGGCTTATACCAACGCCGAGGTTTTTGCCACGCTATGCCGGCAGCAGAAATTAAACAATGTACCAGGAGCCGAATTTATTTACAGCAATTCGAATTATATTTTGCTGGCGCTGATTGTTGAAAAGGTAAGCGGTATGAGCCTGCCTGATTTTACTCAAAAATATATTTTTACCCCTGCCGGCATGACCCACACCAGCTGGCGCGATAATTATAGAAAGATAGTGCCAAACCGAGGTATAGCCTATTCGCTTAAAGATGGCCATTACCAGATCAATATGCCCAATGAAAGTGTTTATGGTCCGGGAGGCTTGCTTACCACGGCCGAAGATCTGCTGAAATGGGCCGCATTTTATTTAAATAACAAACTGGGCAATCCTGGTTTGCTGAACCAGCAGCTGGCAACAGAAAAGCTTGCCGATGGTACGGACAACGATTATGCAGCAGGTTTAGTAATTGATCAGCAAAAAGGGCTGGTTTCCCATAACGGACAAACGGCAGGTTATGTAGGCATAGTAGAGAATTTCAAAAAACAAAATATTTCCATTGCCTATCTCAGCAATAGCACCGAATTTAAGGACGATCTATTTGGCGGTGTAAATGGCATTGAAAAACTTTTTATAAAACCGGCGGCAGCAGAAACAACACCAGCAAATAAAGCGCAAACAGCAGTTACCTTATCACCCGAAAAGTTAAAGAAATACGTTGGCTGGTACAGCATCGACAAGGTTAACGAAGGAGTTGAAATTGCGCTGCGGCATGATACACTTTTGTTCAGAGGTAATCCGATGGTTCCGGTTAGTGAACACGACTTTACGTTTAATGGAAATACGGTAACTTTTGGTAATGAAGGCCAGATGCTGGTAACCCGGGCAGATAAAAGAAAAATACAATTAAAAAAAGAAATTACTGCTAAAGTAACACCCGCTTATTTGAAAACTTTTGCGGGCACCTATTATTCAAAAGAAACCGAAAGCAATTTTACCCTGCTAATTAAGGACGGCAAATTAATGCTCGAAAAAGACAATATTAAAGATGCCGCGTTAATACCCACCTACCGCCAGGCCTTTAATGTTCTGCTCAATCTGGATGGCGAAATTTACCCCGTTGGAGCAAATTTGCTTTTTGAAACCAATAATAAAAAGGCAATAACGCAATGCAAAGTGTCAATGGGCAATGCAAGAGGGATGAGTTTTATTAGGATTAAATAACATTGTGTTAGCTTATAAAAAAATGTCATTTCGAACGATAGAGAGAAATCTTATACTACGTGCATTCCCGCCATGCATTGACGAATGGGCATAGTTCGCTGTGTATGGTGCATAAGATTTCTCCTCGTACCTCGTCGAAATGACATCGAAAAAAATGCCCTCCGCCCGGCTAAGTGTCCTCATCTGGCGCGAGAATGAAGAGATGGACTAAGCGTAAAGGCTTCTCGTGACCGCCGCTAAAAGGCAAATGCAAAACGTTGTCACGAGGCTTACCCGCAAAATACCTTTTTTAACTTTGTTCGATCTCTTTTAGGCTATCCATTTTTTTGTAGGCTAAAAATCCTTTGATATCCTCAAAGTGTTCGCGTACGCGCTTATTACCAAATTCAAATACTTTTTTCACCAGTCCATCCAAAAAATCCCGGTCGTGAGATACCAGGATCAACGTGCCATCAAAATCCCTGAGTGCATCTTTAATAATGTCTTTGGTCTTCATGTCCAAATGGTTGGTGGGCTCATCCAGTATTAACAAATTCACGGGTTCCAGCAACAACTTGATCATGGCTAAACGGGTTTTCTCTCCTCCCGAAAGTACCTTTACTTTTTTGGTGGTATCATCGCCGCTAAACATAAACGCGCCTAAAAGATCCTTGATCTTTACCGAGCCATCGCTCAGCGGAATCTGGTCGATGGTTTCAAATACGGTTAAATTTCCATCCAGCAATGCGGCCTGGTTTTGGGCAAAGTACCCGATCTTGGAATTGTGACCTACTTTCAAACTCCCTTCAAAATCAATCTCGTTCATAATGGCTTTGATCATGGTAGACTTACCTTCACCATTTTTACCCACAAAAGCTACTTTCTCCCCCCGCTCGATCACCATAGACGCATTTTTGAATACCACATGATCGCCGTAGGTTTTTGTCAAATCTTCTACCATTACCGGGTATTGACCAGATCGCGGAGAGGGTGGGAATTTCAATCTTAACGCAGAAGTATCCACTTCGTCAATCTCGATAACTTCGAGTTTTTCCAGCATTTTTACACGCGATTGCACCTGTAAAGTTTTGGAGTAAGTCCCCCTGAAGCGGTCTATAAATTCCTGATTATCGGCAATAAAACGTTGCTGTTCCTCATAAGCTTTCAATTGATGCACACGGCGGTCGGCACGCAGCTGCAAATAATGCGTGTATTTGGCTTTGTAATCATAAATCCTGCCCATGGTAACTTCTATGGTACGATTAGTGATATTATCAACAAAAGTACGATCGTGCGAGATCACCATCACAGCCTTTGCTGAGTTAATCAGAAAGTCTTCCAGCCACTGTATACTCTCAATATCCATGTGATTAGTGGGCTCATCCAATAAAATAAGATCGGGCTTTTTTAACAAAATTTTGGCCAGCTCAATACGCATGCGCCAACCGCCCGAAAATTCAGAAGTTTGCCGGCCAAAGTCTTTACGCTCAAATCCCAGTCCTTTTAGCACTTTTTCAACTTCAGCATCATAATTGGTAACTTCTACGGTATAAACTTTCTCGCTCAGTTCTGATACCCGCTCAATCAGCTTCATGTAGTCATCCGTTTCGTAATCGGTACGAATGTTAAGCTGTTCGTTTAGCTCATCAAGCTCCTTTTGCATTTGATTTGCTTCTTCAAATGCTTTCATCGTTTCTTCAAAAACGGTAACCTTATCCTGGGTAAGCAAATGCTGCGGCAAATAGGCTATTACCGCATCCTTAGGGCCAGTTACATTACCGGTGGTAGGCTTGGCTACATCGGCAATTATTTTTAGGATGGTAGATTTACCGGCACCATTCTTACCCATCAGGGCTATTTTGTCGTTCTCGTTTATAGAGAAGGTTACATCACTAAAGAGCGTAGTTCCGCCAAATGAAACGGAAATGTTATTAACATTGATCACAGTATGGAAATATTGAATTTTGTGCAAAGATAATCGAAAGGCATAGGATATGGTAATTGAATTCTCATAGAAATGAGACGTCTTTTTATGCGTTAATATTTGACTTTTCTACGTGGACGGAGAAGGTATAGTGGTTTGTTTGGAGTATCTGATGTTTTATCTTAGTAGAATGAACAGACTAATCCTTATCGGAAATGGCTTTGACTTAGCTCATGGCTTAAAAACATCATATAAACATTTTATACATTGGTACATGCACCGATGTTTCCAGATGGCTTCTGATAATAATGGATATGAAGATCAGTTAATTAAAATAACGCGTACTCCTTATACTTTCAGGCATGCCGAAGAGCGTTTTCAGTGGGTAGAAAGATACTTATCTAACTATGCTAAATCTAAACAACCAGTTAGTTTCGGGTGGCAGGGCGAACGCAAAGAAACTGAGTATTATGAAGTCAATTACAAGTCAGATCTATTGGAACGATTATTAATGAGTGTTAGTATCACGAATTGGATGGATATTGAAGGGGTATTCTATGAACAAATGATCGCAATACTTGACAACACTAAAGGTATTAAGGCGAAGGAAGATGCTTTGCAAAAACTCAACGAGTCTATGCGAAGCGTAATTAGCGAATTGCAAATATATCTAAGTGATTTAACTGCTCCCAACAAGATCAATTCCTATGACGACATTATTTATAGTCGGATTGATGATAAAGATATTCAGTCAAAGCCGATTAAGTATAGGACCGCCGCCAATCGTCCGTTCGAGACAAGTACGGCCAAGGAAACCTTAATTCTTAACTTTAACTATACAGATACTATATCCAACTACCTGAGTAAGCCGGGCTACAAATCACCGATAAGAATATTTATACACGGAGAGCTCAATAACCTTGATAACCCAATAATCTTTGGGTTTGGCGATGAAGTTGATCGAAGATACGAAGACATTGAAAATAGTCGCGCTCAAGGTTGGTTTGAATACATTAAGTCGTTCTGGTATCTTAAGACTAATAATTATCGTGATCTGACATCTTTTATAGACAGCGATGAATATCAGGTTTTGGTGCTTGGCCATAGCTGTGGTTTATCAGATCGCACTATGCTTCAAATGATCTTTCAGCATGACAACTGCCGTTCCATTAAACTTTATTATTTTGGAGATAAGGAGTCGAATAATTATAAGCAAACCCTCCATGAGGTCGCTCGCCACTTCAAAGACAAAGGCCTGATGAGACGACGAATAGTATCTGAAGAAAAATCACAAAGAATGCCTCAGTATAATGATTAAATCTCTAATCCCACCCATCTACCCGTCCCCCACTTAGCTGCCCCAAATTGAGAGCGTCCTCGCTCCCCCCATACAAAAGCCGCCCTACTTTCGTAAAGCGGCTCTTGAATTTTTATCCCATTGCAAATCCTATCAATTCAACAGCCTATAAGCGCTTGGCGATTTCCCAGTCTTCGATTTAAAGATCTTTGTGAAATGCGAAGGGTGTTCAAAACCCAGTCCGTAAGCAATCTCGCTGATGGAATCATTGGTGCTCCACAATAATGATTTGGCTTTGTCTATCAGTTCCAGGTGGATGTGTTCCTGAGTGGTTTTGCCGGTAAATTTATTCAGCAGATCGGACAAATAATTAGGCGATAGGTTGAGCCGCTCAGCAAAGTATTTAACATTGGGCAGACCTATTTCAATCAGGTTGTTTTGCGAAAAGTAAGCCTTCAATAATTTCTCAAATTGCTGCACCACGTCCGAATTAACTTTTGCCCTGGTGTAAAACTGCCGGTCGTAAAAACGATTGCAATAATTCAGCAACAGTTCAATATTGCTGACGATCAAGCCCTGGGAATGCTTATCTATATTTTGCGAATACTCCTTTTCAATTTTTGCCAGGCAATCTTTAATCGTCAGTTTCTCTTCTTCCGAAATATGCAGCGCCTCATTGGCTTCGTAATTAAAAAAAGAGTATTGGTGTATTTTCTTGCCTAAATCAGTACCGTAAATCAGGTCGGGGTGAATAAACAGCGCCCAGCCTTCATCAACCTTAACATCGGGCCCGGCGGATATAACCTGCCCTGGTGCAGTAAACATCAAAGAACCCTCGTTAAAATCGTAATGTCCTTTGCCATATTTTAACACGCCCTCAAATTTTTTGCAGGAAATGGTATAAAAGCCAAAACGATAAAAAGCATCATCCCTGGGGCGCATTTTATAAAAATCAGTATGATCTATCACGCTGATCAAGGGGTGTTTTGGCGGCGTGTATTTTACCAGGTTGTGTAAATCGCTGATAGATTGAAGATCAATATATTTATCCGGCATGTTTTTACTTTGTTATAAAGTTACCATAAAATATGGCTGCCCTAAGCCGGGCAGCCATTGTTTTTTTAAATGCCTGTTTGGGCAACCATCATTTTTTTAAAATCCACATCACTCATTTGCTGCCTGGTTTGTATCAATTGCTCCGCATCATGACCTACCGGATAACGTAATTTTTCAGAGCCATCGGTTGCTGCTTCATAAATAACATCGGCCACTTCGCCAATATTTTCAGACATTGGCCATTGTTCCAACATCGTGGCAAATTTATCAAATGCGGGTTTATATTCATCCAAACCTTCAACGCCAAAAAGGTCCATCGAACGTCCGGCGAACTCAGTTTTATAACCACCTGGTTCAACTATTTTTAGGCTGATGCCAAGCGGGTTTAATTCATATTGGATAGATTCTGTCAACCCTTCAACCGCAAATTTAGTGGCGTGATATAGCGAAGAAAATGGGAACGTAACCCTACCGCCTACTGAAGAAACGTTGATAATAACGCCGTCTTTTTGCTGACGCATACCCGGCAATACCGCTTTTGTAACTGCTATCAACCCAAAGAAATTTACATCGAATTGCTGCCTGGCCTGCTCTTCGGTAGATGCTTCCAGTGCACCCAATGCGCCATAGCCTGCATTGTTAACCAATACATCAATTTTGCCAAATTTTTCTACACCGGCAGCCACAGCTTTTTGTATGCTTGCCTTATCGGTTACATCCAATTTAGTAACAAAAATATCGTTAAGCGCCGATAACTCTGTTTCTTTTTCGGGCGAACGCATGGTGGCGATCACATTCCAGCCATTGGTATGAAATAGTTTAGCGGCCACTTTTCCAAATCCTGATGAAGCCCCTGTTATTAATACTGTCTTTTTCATTGTCTTATTTTTTAATTGCTAAAACAAATGTCAGGTTAATAGCGCCGGTTCATTTATATGTTTCAACTGATCACTTATACATTTCAGGGATAATCACTAAAACACATTTCTTTCGTCTGCCCAGCTAAGCGTCCTCCGCTTAGCTGACCCAAATTGGGAGCGTCCTCGCTCCCCCATACAAAAAGCCACCCTACTTTCGTAAAGCGGCTTTTGAATTTTTATAGTTGATATAAACAGAATTTTGCTTGCTGCGCTCAGTAAAATATCAGGTTCCAATAGCCCGTTTCCATGTGCCGGCAATAACGGCAGGTATCCACTGTTCCGCCGGGCAGCGGCTCCATGTGCCTGTCATAAAGATCATGTCTTTTGCCTGATGATTGCGGTTGGCATCCTGCAATTTGAGCAGGAACAGGGTTGATTTGGAATAAGGACAACCCGCCGCTGCACCATCTGCCAATGCCTGGCGGTACACTACCGGCGGGGCGCTCAAGCTTTGTTCAACCGCCGTTTCCGGTGTTAGCGTTTTTCGCAGCGACTCATCGGCATAAAAAGATTTTAAACGGCCGGCGGTAGCTACCAGGTTATGTGCGGCCACGGCAATTCCGTGTATGGCCAAAAGGTTATCGTTTGTAACAACGCCGAGTAATTTTTTAGCATACTGTACTTTGCCGGTTAACCGCCACCATAACATTTTTGGTAAGTTTTTGGAACCGGCAGCTTCGTGTAAAATAAGGGCTGCCTGCCAGCTATCTGGCGTAGCCTTAAAATCGGCACTAAAAAAGCGCCCTATAATTTGCTGAACCAGCACACCTGCTTCCTGCTCCGTAGTTTCTTGCCTTATCCATTTAGCCAATGGCTCCAGCTCATCAGGGCCATTGGCCATGGCTGATACATTGGCATTAAACTGCTCCCATAAGCTATCGTGATGCTCTTTTCTTATGGCATCCTCTTTCGTCGTCATATGCGGAAAGTGTGCGCCTTTGTAAGATAGCGCACGCAGTACACGTTTAAGTATAAACCCATTATAAAGCGGTCGAAATTTGAAATCGCGATCCACCCGCTCATCGGCAGCCAGCGCACGGATGGTTGCCGCGTCATCTACAGTAATGATATCAATAATGCCCGCAATTTTTTTGCGTTCCATAAGTATCGCCCTAATTTAAATGTTTGAAAAGGAGATAATCCCGCTTATTTGGAAGTAACGCCGCCAAGTTTGGCAAAGCCCACATCATCAGCCTCCCACAGCTCAATCTTGTTGCCTTCCGGGTCCATTATATGCACAAAATTGCCATAGCTGGTATGTTCAACGCTATCAGCCGGGAGAATGCCATGTTGTTTCATTTTGGCCAGCAAGGCATCCAGTCCTTCCACCCGGTAGTTGATCATAAACTGTTTGTCTGATGGCGCGAAATATTTAGTGGTTTCTTTAAACGGCGCCCATATCGTAAAGCCTTTTTTGGTGCTGTCCATACCTTGCCGCCACTCAAAATTGGTGCCGCTTGGTATCATGCGCATGCCCAGGTAATCGGCATACCATTGTTTCAGCGTTTTTGGATCTTTGGCCTTAAAGAAAATGCCACCTATGCTCGTTACGCGTGGCCCCGGTTTTTCGGGCCGTGTTATGCCTCGAAAACCATAACCTAAAAGGAATGCACCAAGCAGTGCCACCGCTAATAATATTTTTTTCATCTGCCTTAATTTTTATTAAAGATAAATGAAACAAGAGTTATTTTTAAAGAATATTTTAAAGGTTTAGGGTTCAATGCGTCAGCGCGAAGCGCGTTTTGAAAGGTTTTATCGTTTTATTTTTAATCGCCAAAACAAAGATTTGGTTAAGGGTGTTGGCTGATTGATATGTTTCAACTGATCGACTTACCTATTTCAAGGATAATTACTAATCTATGTCAAAAACAGTAGCTGCAAAACTGGTAGAAATACTGGAACACGCCGGGGTAAAACATATTCACGGCGTAGTGGGCGATTCGCTCAACGGAATTACGGACGAGCTGCGTAAATCCACCAAAATTAAATGGATCCATTACCGCCACGAAGAAGCTGCTGCCTTTGCTGCCGGGGCAGAGGCACAGTTAACCGGGAGACTGGCGGTGTGTGCGGGCAGTTGCGGTCCGGGGAATATGCACCTTATTAACGGCTTGTATGATGCTCATCGCAGTAATGCCCCCGTGCTGGCCATTGCCGCGCAAATACCCAGCGAACAGGTGGGTAGTAGTTATTTCCAGGAAACCCGTCCCGAAGCATTGTTCAGGGAATGCAGTTATTATTGTGAAACGATAGCCTCCGCGCGACAAATGCCCCGTGTACTGCAAATTGCTATTCAAAACGCTATTGGTTTAAATGGAGTGGCGGTTGTTAGTTTGTCGGGCGATGTTGCCTTGCAGAATATACCGGATGATGAACTTGAACATCCTTTGTTCTTAAACCGCCCCAGCATCCGGCCGTCGGATGCCGATATGCAGCAACTGGCCGGCCTCGTTAATGAGTCGAAAAAAGTAACCCTGCTTTGCGGGGCTGGTTGTGCCGGTGCGCATGATGCAGTAATAGCTCTTGCTGCAAAAATTTCATCGCCAACGGTGCATGCATTGCGCGGAAAAGAACATGTGCAATATGATAATCCCTATGATGTGGGTATGACAGGGTTGATCGGTATGGCATCCGGCAATCACGCTGTACAACAAAGCGATTTGCTGTTGATGCTCGGTACCGATTTTCCGTACAAAGAATGGTATCCGGCAGATTCAAAAATTGTGCAGATAGATATTCGCCCCGAACGTTTGGGACGACGATGTAAACTGCACCTGGGCCTGGTGGGCGATGTAAAGGAAACCATTAACGTGTTGCTGCCTTTATTAGATCAAAAAACGGATACTGCCTTTTTAGAGGAGTGCCAGGAGCAATATAAGAAAAATAGAAAAAACTTAGATGCTCACGCCAAAGGTGAAACCGGCAAATTGATTCACCCGGAATACCTTACAAAAGTGGTGAGCGACATGGCGCAGGCAGATGCCATATTTACTGCCGATGTAGGTACGCCAACCGTTTGGGCCGCGAGATACCTGGATATGAAAGCAGGGCGAAGGTTGATAGGCTCATTTAATCACGGCTCTATGGCAAGCGCTATGCCGCAGGCCATTGGGGCGCAATTAACTTTCCCGGAGCGGCAGGTTATTTCGCTGTCCGGCGATGGCGGTTTTGCGATGATGATGGGCGATATATTGACCATTTATCAATATAATTTGCCTGTAAAATTAATTGTATACAACAATGGCTCGCTTGGTTTTGTGGCGATGGAAATGAAGGTAATAGGGATGCCTCCTTTTGGTACCGATTTAAAGAACCCCAATTTTGCAAAAATGGCCGAAGCAATTGGCATTATGGGTATCCGTGTAGAAAATTCGGAGGATGTACCTGCGGCGATAGAAAAAGCACTGGCGCATAACGGCCCGGTTTTAATAGATGTGTTAACAAACCCTACAGAGCTGGCCATGCCGCCTAAAATAAACTTTGAAGAAGCAAAAGGATTTGGAATTTATATGCTGCGGCAAACCCTGCTTGGCGATGGCGCTGAAGTATGGGATACCCTTAAAACGAATTTTTTAGAATAATTAGTTTAGATAGAAAGATAACCCAACTGTCACTTTTGCTGGCGCGAAGCACGTTTTGAAAGCTGGCCGGGCGAAGAGCCGAATGTTTGCCTGAATGCCCTGATGAAAGCAGCATCTGAGTGGTAGCTTACAATGGCTGCCACTTCGCCAATGGGCAAATCTGTTTGGCATACCAGGTAATAAGCATGTTCCATCCGTAATTTGCACAGGTATCCGAATACCGTCGTCCCAAACATTTCTCTGAAACCTTTTTTGAGCTTAAACTCATTAATGGCAAACTGTTGTGCTATGCCGGTCAGGCTCAGGTTTGCCAAAAAGCTTGCGGATAAATAGTTTTTAACCGCATATAGCTTTTCTTTATCGGCAGCGTTTAAAATCTGCTGTTCATTTACAGGGTTTCCAGAGGCCAGCGCTAAAATGGTTAACTCGGAAATCTTGGCCTGCAGGTAGGGTAATAAAAGCCCCTGCGGCACGGGTGACTGAACCAGCAACCCCAAATTACTGCGCAGCCATTGATTGATTTGCCGGTTGCCGGCAAATAAACTGAAGGATTGTTTATCAATATCATTTTTAAACAAATGCGCATATTCATTTCCGCAGGAAAGCAGCAGATCCTGAAAGAAAGATGGCTTAAGGCCGATACAGATATATTCGTACTGCTGCTGTTTTGGAAAAGTAAAAGTGCTTTCGGGCTGCACGCAATTCATCACATTAAATTCTCCCTTAGCCATCGGAACATCGGCCGGGAAGCCGGAGATGCGGGCATCCGAACGGCCATTTAGTTGGAAGTGTAGACTTACATGTGTAGCACTTTGAAACCGGTGAATACGGATATCATCCAAAAAGTTTGCTCTGAAATGAAGAACATCAAAGTTGCTATGTTTTAAAACGGACGAGTGGCAGGCAAACTTGTTCAACAGCTTTCCGGATGACTCGGTAGCCACAAAGGAATCTGTAAATTCCCTTCTGAATAGTTCTGTATACTCGGTTCCGTTTATGGAGTACATAATGCTTTTCTGTCAATTTTTAATCCGTTTATGCATATCGCTTCAAAGCCATTAATTTCACTTTTGCAGTATGCACACCGTACTCAAAGATAAGTTAGATCTGACAACCTGGAAACGCCGTGATCATTTTAATTTCTTTAAAACTTTCCATCAGCCATTTTGGGGCATCACCACAGCCATTAACTGTACACAGGCTTATGCTTATTGTAAAGCTGCAAACGTTTCCTTTTTTATGTATTATTTATACCAGTCCCTAAGTGCAGCCAATAGCATCAGGGAGTTTAAATACCGCATGGAGGGTGATGATGTTTACGAATACAGATCAATATCAGGTTCCATAACCGTTTTAAGGAACGATGAAACTTTCGGGTTTGCTTATTTTGACTATAATGATGATTTCAATACATTTTCAAAAGACACCAAATTAAAACTAACAGCTGCAAAAGTAACCAGCGGACTGCGTACCGACGTTAACATCAACAACGTGATTTATTATTCCATTTTGCCCGGCATTAACTTTACCAGCATGCAGCATGCCCAGCATTTAGGTATCCAAAGCTCCGTACCAATGATTGTTTTCGGGCAATATCAGCACTCAAATGGGCAAGTGTTGTTGCCCATATCCGTGCATGTGCACCATGCTTTATGCGATGGCCTGCATGTAGAAAAGTACATCAAACTGTTTCAATCAAAAATGGAGTTGGGGGGGTGAATTCGTGGGAATATCTCACCGCCCATGTTGGTGTTGTCACCAACATGACCTGGATTATAATCTTAATAAACAGGTAAATCACATTTTGTTGGGGACAACACCACAAGTGTTCGGAAGGTGGTTTTTCTTATCAGTATCGAATATGGGTGTCACCCTGAGGCACTCGAAGGGTGTGCGTTGGACGTACGCCAATGTATTGCCGCTGGCGCAAAACGTGAAAACATGACGATTCTGGCCTTTGCCCGCATACTTTGAGAGCCTCAGCATGACACCTTTTTTATCTTCCTAACACCTATGGGGACAACACCAACAAAGGCAAAACTTAGCTTTTTGTTTGAATATTGTTACCAAAGAAGCAAAGCTTAAGTAATATTTATATTAGTTTTTTCAGTTAAATTTACTCAACTAAATTCTTGCTTATGATCTCGATTACTGTAAACGGTCAGCATCATGATATTGATGCCGACCCAAACATGCCGCTCCTTTGGGTTCTGCGGGATATTTTAGGGCTAACCGGCACCAAATTTGGCTGCGGTGCCGCACAATGTGGGGCTTGCACCGTCCATCTGAACGGTGAAGCGGTACGATCTTGTGTAACGAAAATAAACCGGGCGGCGGGGCAAAATATTGTTACCATTGAAGGGCTTTCGGACAATAACAATCACCCATTGCAATTAGCCTGGAATGAAATAAGCGTTCCGCAATGCGGCTATTGCCAATCCGGTCAGATCATGTCGGCAGCCGTACTGCTGCGCGAAAATCCAAACCCAACAGACCAAGATATTGATGATGCCATGTCCGGCAATATTTGCCGTTGCGGTACTTACCAGCGCATCCGTTCGGCCATACATAAAGCTGCGGCTATGCAGCCGGAAGGGGCCAAGTTATGAAGAAAGTGATAGCCATAAGTTTGATAGCGGTAATTGCAGGCTTAGTTACCCTATCGTTCCGGACTGAATCAACCAAAAAAACCAATTACCCCAGCTCGGTAAAAGATAGCGTGGGCTCAGTTAAGGCCTTTATGTCTGTTTATAAAGTATTGATGAGTGCACGCTGCATGAATTGTCACCCATCTGGCGACGCGCCGTTGCAGGGCGATGATAACCATATCCATGCCATGAATATCAAACGGGGCACTGATGGCAAGGGCATTTATTCGGTACGGTGCAGCAACTGCCACCAGGCCGAAAATACTGCTGGATTGCATATGCCGCCCGGAAACCTCAAATGGGGACTGCCACCGGCCAATATGCGCATGGTGTTTCAGGGCCGCACGCGGCACCAACTGGCATTGCAACTGCTCGATCCCAAACAGAACGGCGGCCGCACCAAAGCACAGCTGATTGACCACATGGCTAATGACGACTTGGTAGGCTGGGCCTGGCATCCCGGCGATGGGCGTACATTGCCACCCCTGACCCGGCCGGCTTTAGTTGCGCAGGTACGTTTATGGATAGCTAAAGGCGCCTATGCTCCTTCGGCCAAAGCAAAATAATAAGGATTAACGATTAGAGTAGCCATTATGGAAACTAACGCAATATCAAGAAGGAATTTTCTCAGGACATCCAGCCTGGCTGGCACGGCACTTTGCCTGGGCTTTTATTTTCCCGCAAATGCAAAAAAAGAGCAATTGATGTCAGCTGCCACCGCAGATCAATTAGGGTTTGAATTTAATGCCTGGATGCGCATCGACACGGATGGCAAGGTTACACTAACTGATCACCGGGCAGAAATGGGACAAGGCTCCTACCAGTCGGTGCCGCAGATCATTGCCGAAGAACTGGAAGTCGATTTAAAAGATGTCAATATCATATTTGCCATAGGCGATCCTACTAAATACGGTAGCCAGATTACCGGCGGGAGCTCCACCATCAGGGGATCATACAAGCGGCTTTTAAAACTAAGCGCTACCGCGCGCGAAATGTTGATTACCGCCGCTGCTGCTAAATGGAATGTTGCGGCAAGTGAGTGCTATGCCGAATCGGGAAATGTTGTCCATAAACCTACCGGCAAAAAATTCCACTATGGCGAGCTGGTAACCGACGCATCAAAACTCACACCACCAACAGAAGTTAAGCTCAAAAACATTGCAGACTATAAACTGATCCGTAAGCCGCTTAACCGGATGGATACCCCAATGAAAACCAATGGCGTGGCAATATTTGGTTTGGATAAAAAAGTGCCCGGCATGGTGTATGCGGCAGTTGAACGCAGTCCGAGATTACGCGGAAAAATAAAAAGCTTTGATGATGCTGCGGCACTGAAAGTACCCGGCGTTAAGCAGGTATTTAAAATACAAATGTTGGTTTTCAACACCACCCGCGATGGCGTTGTTGTAATTGCCGATTCGACCTGGGCTGCTATGCAGGGCAGAAAAGCCTTACATATTGAGTGGGACGACACCGGCTTTGATCATATCAATACCGCTGATATTTATAAGGCTCACGAAGAATTGCTTCAGAAAGAAGAAGGTCTTTCGTTCAAGAAGCAGGGTGATCCGGATAGTATCCTGGCTAAGGCCGATAAAAAAATAGACGTTATCTATCAAACCCCCTATCAGGCACATGCTGCTATGGAGCCATTGAATTGTGTAGCGTCATACCAACCCGACAAAATAGAAATCTGGGGGCCGATACAGGCCCCGGATTGGGTACAGGGCGACATTGCAGGTAAGTTTAAAATGCCTAAAGAAAAAGTGATTGTTAATATGACTTTTTTGGGCGGCGGTTTCGGCCGGAAAGCTTTTCTGGATTATACTTATGAAGCTGTTGCCATATCAAAGGAAATTGGCGCCCCTGTTCAGGTTGTTTGGACGCGGGAAGATGATATCAGGCAGGGGCCGTATCGTGCGGGGATATCATACAGAGGGCAAGGCTCGCTGGAGAATGGAGAGATCAGCGCCTTGAAATTTAAAATGGCCGGTCAGAATATAGATCACTGGAACGGGCCTGCACGGGGGCATGCAAACGAAAGCACTGCCGAAGGTTTTTTGAAGCCTTATTATGATAGCATCAAGAATATCAGTTTCGCTGATGTGCCTTACGAAATGCCGCTGCCCAATATGTGGTGGCGTTCGGTATATGCTTCAACCAATGGCTTTGCTTATGAAAGTTTCATCAATGAGATGGCTGTTTTAGCCGGACAGGATCAGCTTGAATTTCGCAGAAAATACCTGAAAGAAGAGCGATGCCAGCAGTTAATTGACAGACTGGAAGAAGTATCCGGCTGGAAATCCCGGAAAAAGAACGAAGGATACGGCGTAGCAATTACCGAATGTTTTGACAGTACGGTTGGGCAGGTGGTAAAAGTATCCAGAAAACCCGACGGAAAGGTGAAGATAGACCAGGTTTGGGCGGTGATGGATTGCGGCTGGTATGTTAATCCTGATATTATTAGGGCACAAGTAGAAGGTTCCATCGTGATGGCCCTGGGCGCAGCAACCATACATGAAATTACTTTTAAAGACGGATTGGTAGAACAGCATAATTTTTATGATTACCTAATGCCCCGCATGAGTGATATGCCCCCGGTTGAAGTACACATTATGGAAAACACAGCAGATGCCGGAGGTGTGGGGGAGCCCGGCCTCCCGCCATTTTCGCCTGCGCTAACCGATGCAATTTATGATTTGACAGGGAAACGGGTCAGGAAACTGCCATTTAATATGAATACCATTTAGCGAAATCAAACAGGCAGTTTGGTTATTAAGCATGAAGGAAATTATTGACATTGTAGCGGCGTATGAGGAAGCTGTTAAATCGGGCAAAAAAACTGCTTTAGCAACTGTTGTGCTGGTAGAAGGCTCTGCCTACCGCCGTGCGGGTGCCCGTATGCTGATCGCCGAAGACGGCCAATTGACCGGCGCCATAAGCGGCGGCTGCCTGGAAGGCGATGCCTTACGCAAAGCCCGGATGGTGATTATGCAACAGGAACCCCTGCTGGTTACTTATGACACGATGGACGATGACGATGCCAAATTGGGCGTTGGCCTGGGTTGTAACGGCATCATTCATATCCTGATAGAGCCCATAATTGATAGTCAAATAAACCCGGTAACTCTATTGAAATCAGTAATTGCCTCGCGTAATTATTCGGTATTAGTTACCTTGTTTTCCCTGGCAGACAGGAAAGCGCCACAGCCCGGTTCTTGTTTATGCCTTACGGATGGCAACATGCCGACAAATGGATTGGAACTGTTGCCCTACAAAGATGAATTACTGGAAGATGCAAAAAACGCCCTTGACAATCAGCGTTCCGCTATTACAGCTTACCAGGGCTATACGGCTTTTGTGGAGTGCATTAAGCCATTGATTTCTTTAGTTATTGTTGGTGCCGGCAATGATGTTATGCCGCTAACCAAAATTGCTTCGGTATTGGGCTGGAATATCACTGTAGTTGATGGAAGGCCGAATTATGCCACGACTGAACGTTTTCCATCGGCAAATAAAACAATCGTTGCCAAGCCCGAACAGGTTTTAAGAAATATTGAACTGAACGAATGGACAGCTTTTATATTGATGACCCACAACTATAATTATGAGCTTTCTTTTTTGAAAGTGCTATTACCAGAGCATCTGCCTTACATAGGTGTTTTAGGGCCAAAGAAAAAGCTGGAACGAATGCTTGACGAACTGGAGGTAGGCGGAACTATAATCACTGAAAGGAACCTGGAAACGATTTATGGGCCGGTGGGATTGGATATCGGCTCTGAAACTTCTGAAGAGATTGCCCTGGCTATCGTAGCCGAAATAAAAGCCGTGTTTTCCAAAAGAAGCGGACATCCTTTAAAATATAAAACAGCCGTTATTCATAGCGCCTGATGACAGTGGCTATCATACTTGCGGCAGGCGAATCGAGCCGGTTAGGGCGGCCCAAGCAAAACCTGATATTTAATGGAAAAACATTATTGGAGCTTGCGGTAGAATCCGTGCGGAAATCTGAATGTAAAAAAATCATCGTTGTGCTTGGTGCAAATTCGAGCGAGATAAAACCAATAGCAGGTGCTTTCATCCTTTATAACAAAGATTGGAGGGAAGGGATGGCTTCTTCGATAAGAACGGCCATGCTTGAAATTAACGATGATCCATCCGTGGATAAGGTAATTATGATGTTGTGTGACCAGCCTTTTGTAAACGCAGCCCTATTAAATTCGCTGATCCGCAAGCAAAATGAAACCGCTAAAGCTATTATTGCCTCTGCCTACAACGGTACAAATGGTGTCCCGGTATTATTTGACCGCTCTCTTTTTTCTGAACTGCTGCTACTGCAGGGTCATGAAGGAGCAAAAAAGATACTGAAGAATCACGTTGATGATATTGCCACTATTCCATTTGAACAAGGGGGCATCGACATAGATACCTCCGAAGACTATGAAAGATTGTGCGGTTTAAGCGGTTAATTACCATACAGCAAATATTCTTGCTATTCCGCCGGTTGCCTCGCCAATTTTTGGTGCGCCTACTATAAGGATGGCTCCCGTTACAGGCACTTTTTCTAAATTTGCCACATTCTCCACCGCCCATTTTCCGTAGGAAAAGAGCATTTTATGAGTGGAATAGTTATTATCTATACCAGGATCAAATGATATCACATCGGCACCGATACCTGCTATAGCTCTGTTTTTGGCCAAAAATTTCACAGCATCAACTGAAAAACCGGGGAAGTGTTTATTGCCATTACCATCTATACCCATATAAACAGGCGTTTTAACATATTTACCCCAACCCGAAAGCATCATCACGCAGCTATGGGGCTTTATGCGGCCATTCACTTCTTCAAACTTTTCAATATCGCTAACCGTAAGTTCTGCATCTCTATTCATTGCCGCCTTTGCCCTTATGTCGATTACTATCAAAGGAACAATAAGATCTTCCGGCTTAATTTGATCAACCGAAATGCCATCCGGTTGAAAGTGATTAGGAGCATCTACATGTGTGCCTAAATGTTCGTGAATTATCCAGGTATTGGCATTGACACCATTTTTTTTCAGCGTGGCCATCGTTTTCAACTGGAAGGCAAAAGTTAGTTTGTGAACATGTATATAAGGAAAATCTTTTGTTAATGTATAAGTAAGATCCTCTAAATGGCCATAGGACAATACTTTAGTTTGATAAGACTGCTCCTTTTTGTTTTCACAGCCTGCAAAAAATGTGGAGCAAAAAAAGACGAGCGCCAAAGCCAAAACTGAATTTCCGGCACAGGTTATAGTTGTTTTCATAAGATTCAATAAATTACAATAGTAAGCCGGGCGCTAACTATAAGCCTGGCCGCCAAATGTAATTCATCATAAACCCAAGGTCAATAACTAACCAAAAAGTAGGGTGCCACTTGCTTAATAAATTGCTATCGAAACTTATTTATAAAGGTGCTGATCTTTAATATAGTCGATATTGTTTTCCATCAGGTAGCTGATACCCCAGCTGCTGATAAATTCATACAGCGGCCCAAGGGATTGTCCTCTTTCAGTAAGAAAATATTCTACGCGGTTTGGTTTTATTGAAAGCTGGTTTTTGGCTATTAATTTATCTCTTTCCAGTTCCTTCAATTGCTGCGAAAGCATTTTTTCAGAGATACCTGGGAGATTAGCTTTAAAATCGCTGTAGCTTTTTTTGGCAAAATAATGCAGGTGGAACAAAATTAGTAATTTCCATTTACCGCCTATTAATCCCAACGTCACATCAACAGGGCATGTATATATTTTTTTGTTTAATGTTATCATAACCGGTTAGCCTATAATGCTGCTGTTAAGTTAAAAGATATGGGCATTCTATATTGTTAAATTTCCTGCCAAAGTTTAATCTTGTCAGCCGTAGCAGTATTAGGCTGCTTCATAATATTTTTGATATGACACTTTGCCACTCGCAAATAACTCTTCCAGATAATTCGTCACAGCGTAATAACCTACTTTTTAGTTAGTTATTGACATTACGTTATTCATACAATACTTTTGATGTTACGCAAATTATAAAAACATATTTATGAATAACGATAAACCTGTGCCTTCGCTTTATGAATGGGCCGGTGGAATGCCTGTATTTGTGGAACTGTTTGATAAATTTTATGATAAGGTATTAAACGACGATATATTGCAACCGGTTTTTAGCCACATGTCGCCACAGCACAGGCTACATGTGGCTCATTTTGTGGCCGAAGTGTTGGGAGGTCCTGAGCTGTATAGTGAAAGCGAAGGCAGCCATTTTGAAATGATACGGCATCACCTGTCCAAACACCTTACTCAACAGCACCGTCAGTGTTGGGTGGAATTGCTGCTGCAAACTGCCGACGAGTTAAAACTTCCCGACGATCCCGAGTTTCGCTCGGCATTTCTGGCTTACCTGGAATGGGGAACGCGCATAGCCGTCATCAATTCAAATATGGATAGTATCGACGAACCACCCGATATACCCATGCCAAAATGGGGTTGGGGCGTACCCGGTGGACCTTTTAAGGCGAACGGTTAACCGAAAAATATGCACCTGCAAAGCCGGTACGTGCTAACAAGGTACTCACTGGCGCACGCGCAATGTCATTAAGTTAAGGGGAATAAAATAATTAGTTTTCCAAGCATGGCTTAATTGCCTCACCCTGCCCTCTCCAAAGGAGAGGGTTCTAAAAAATAGCGAAGTTTAAGTCCTCTCCTTGCGCCACCGCTAAAGCTAAGGCGGCACGCGGTTGGAGAGGATTATTCATGTTTGTTTCATTTTATAAAGGCATTCATGAGTGCTTCGCAGTTTAGGTGAGGCCAATGCCAGATGCTCTTAACTTAATGACATTGGGCGCATGCGTGTGCCTAAGTAGGCATACAAGAGGTCTTTCTATCACAAAAGAACCTCAATTTTTTCGCTAATGGCTTTTAAGTTTGAAAGAAACCTGAGGGAAAATCGATCACAATTAACAACCGCTGGTTTACAATTTTTCTTAGTTCATCAAGTAAATACCCCACTTCATGTAAAATAATATACCACGCCCCTAAATTGGTTCACTTTTGCCGTTATGCTATAATGATACTAAAACAGGACCATATGGTAAAGAGATACGCAATCAGTAATTATAAGCCAACTTTATTACATGTTATTATAATATTAACCCTTCTGCAGTTATTTATCGCCTTGTTTACCAATGGCTTTGCATTTTCGCAAGAAGAAGGCATGTGGCATTATATCGGGCGAAACTGGTTTAGAAATGGACTTGCTCCTTACCAGGGTGGGGTAGATAATAAGTCGCCATTGTTTTTCGCAATCTTTGGCCTGTCCGACAAACTTTTTGGAGTTAATTATTGGTTCCCACGGGCATTTGGTACGCTGTGCCAATCTATCGGTATCTATTTCATTTATAAAATAGCAAACCGGTTATCCGGACATCGTGCCGGACTACTGGCTATATCTTTTTATGGCTTATCAGTGCTTTGGCACGGTGTGGACGGCAGATATGTTTCTTTCACAGAAACTTACGACGTAATGTTTGTCATTGTCTCTTTTTATTTCTTTCTAAACTTCCCGGAAAAAAATAAAGGGCTTTTTCTGAGTGGTTTCTGTGGTGCCATTGGTGCAGCGTTTCGCCTGTCTGCATTATTTGGGGTAGTAACTCTTTTTATAGTTTCATTAAAAAAATCAAAAAAGAGCGCCCTCGTGTTTTCTATAGGCTTTTTATCCGGCATAAGCTTGCTATTGTTAACCGCAACGCTGGTTGGAATCAATATCAAAGATATTTATATCTATTCTTTTGCAGATAACTTTGGCCAGGGCAGCACCACCTACCATAACCTGCTATGGCGAATGGTGCAATTTTATAATATGTTCTTTTATTCGGAAGTGATATTATTCTATCCGCTTGTTATTATCTACATCTATATTAAAAAAAGAATCGACTGGCTGCTCTTATGGCTTATCCTGGCATTTGTTGGCATCAACGTTATCGGCAATTACGCCCGGGTTGATCTGAAGGATTTATTGCCGGCTTTGTCACTTGTAGGCGCGTTAGCTGTCAGTTATTTAATCGATAAATATCAGCTGTCAATAAAGAAGATCATGATAATTATATGGGTGGTTTTTTCTCCCAAAATTGTAGAGCCGCTCCTGAATTTTACCAGGCTATTTACCGGAGAATTTCAGAAAGCCAAAAACTTTTGCCATGCACCTTTTATAGAACCTGACGAAAGCGCCAGCAGACAGTTGGGGTTGTGGGTTAAAGCTAATACCAGTCCCACGGATAAGGTATTTGTAGCAGGGTTCGGCTCGCAGGTTCAGGCTTATTCAGAAAGAATGTCGCCAACTATTTATTTTAACGTAACACAAACAGTAGTTGCCAAAAAAAGATTCCTGCTTGATATGGAAAAAAATAAACCCGAAATGATACTGGTACCTCTTTTTGATGAATATAAGCTGTATGTTGATCCTGATTTAAGGTTGTACATAGATAAATTGGTTGCTGCCGATTATACCTTCGATCAGTGTATGTTTAATTATGGGGTTTATAGATTAAAGCCTTAGTCCCTGACTTGAAACTTTACCGGTACCAAAATAGGTGCGGTTTCTTCATTCGGAGCAGAAAGAAGCAATCGGTGTTGGTTTCGGCTATCGCTATCATAGATTTGGCTAAACTTCCATGGTTTAGGCTCTGCAACTTTGTATCAATCAAAAAACACAAAGTTATGAAACTTAAAAACAGCACCATTTTAATTACCGGTGGCAACAGCGGAATCGGTTTGGAATTGGTAAAACAATTAATTGCACAGGGCGCATCACAAATCCTGATTACCGGCCGCGACCTGGCCCGCCTGGAGCAGGTAAAACAGCAATTTCCACAGGTCCACATTTTTCAGAGTGATGTTAGCGATCCCGGCGCTATACAGCAATTATATGAAAAGGTTACTAACCAGTTTCCGGATCTGAATATTGTTATCAACAATGCCGGTATTATGCGCAACATCAATTTGTTAGATACCGGGTTGGAACAAAATATCAATTCGGAGATAGATATCAACCTTTCCGGTGCTATCCAAATGGTGCAGCAATTTCTGCCACATCTCATCACAAAACCTTCGGCAGCTATCGTCAACGTTACATCCGGACTGGCCTTTATACCATTCCCCATTTCGCCTGTTTACAGCGCTGCTAAAGCGGGGTTACGTGCTTATACCCGCGTGCTGCGCCTGCAACTAAAAGCCACCAACATTAAAGTATTTGAACTGGCACCCCCGAGTACTGATACCCCATTGGGCGATGCTTTTGTTGGCTTGGTAGATAGTAGCCAAAGCATGGCTACACCCAAAATGGTGAACATTGCTATTAAAGGGTTATTGAATGATAAGCTGGAGATTAAACCGGGGCTATCCAAAGTATTGAAGATAATGAGCAGGCTGATGCCCGAATTCTTCCTCAATTTTTTAGATAAAACGCTGCAAAAAGCAAGGGCTAAAAACCTACATTCGTAATATGGCCGGTACAACACCCATCAGAATAAAAACCATAACGGAGTTTCACCGGCTCAACCGCCTGCCCGGCCCGCTGCATCCGCTTATCAGCCTGGTAAACTATGCCGATATCCGGCATCCGGAGGAACGAAACGGCATGAGCGCAATGTTCGATTTTTATTCGATCTCGGTAAAGCGGGGTTTAAATTATAAAATGGTTTACGGCCAGCAGCCTTACGACTTTGATGAAGGTATACTGTTCTTTCTTGCTCCGGGCCAGGTGCTCCGGGTAGAAACAGACGAAAGCGCCGAATCAAAGCCTTCGGGCTGGCTTTTACTGGTGCATCCTGATTTTTTAGCCAATACGGCACTGGCTAAAGAGATACGGCAGTATGGTTATTTCGGCTATGCCGTTAATGAAGCACTTTTTTTGTCGGAGCGCGAGGAGGTGATCATGAATGGCCTCGTTGAGCACATCCGGCAGGAATTAATGGCTTTTACGGATCGTTTTTCACAACAGATAATCGTCTCCGAACTGGCTGCCCTGTTGGGTTATGGCGATCGTTTTTACCACCGTCAGTTTATTACGCGCGATAATAGCAGCAAGCACCGTGTACTGGAACGGCTGGAAATATTGCTGAATAATTACTTCAGTAGCCAGGAGCGGTTGCAGCAGGGTATTCCAACGGTTCAGTTTGTTGCCGAAAAACTTAACATGTCGCCCAATTACTTGAGCGGACTGTTGAAAGCGTTAACCGGATTGAATACCCAACAACACATCCATGAACAACTGATTGCTGTGGCCAAACAAAAGTTATCTGCAACAGATTTAACCGTGAGCGAAATTGCCTACAGCCTCGGCTTTGAGCACGTACCCTCTTTCAGTAAATTATTCAAACAAAAAACAAGGCAGTCGCCTGTGGCTTTCCGACGGGGTTTTCAAAAAATGCCGGAATGAGCGCTGTTTTCAGGTCAATTTATTAGCTTTTGCCGCCTAAATTTGGTATATTTAAGCTTCCCGCCAATAGGATGCAAATGCTTTTTAACACCCTTACTGCTAATATTTTAACCGTTATTTTTATTGCTACAGTTTTCCGTTCAGCCTTTGGTTTTGGCGAATCACTGATAGCTGTCCCCTTGCTCGCAATCTGGATTCCACTGAATGTTGCGGTGCCGTTGTCCGTCCTGGTATCCATAACCATTGCCGTGATTGTAGTAATTCAGGATTGGAATAAAATACATTTTAAAAGTGCCGGGGGCCTCATTGGGTTTACATTAATCGGCATACCTATTGGATTGTTATTACTAATAAAAACGGATGAGCGGATTGTGAAAGCAACTCTCGGGCTTGTCATCAGCCTGTTTTCTGTATACCTTTTAATGGGTAAACCACTTAAAGAATTAAAAAAAGACAGCATTTCATGGCTTTTTGGTTGTGGATTACTGTCGGGGATTTTGGGTGGCGCTTATGGAATCAATGGCCCTCCGCTGGTTATTTACGGTGCCAAAATGCGATGGTCGGCTCAGCATTTCCGTGCCACTGTACAAGGGTATTTCCTGGTAGCCAGTGCCGTTGGTATAATGGGCTACTGGCTAACAGGTTTATTAGTTCCTGCTGTATTCCGTTATTATTTATTAAGCCTGCCGGTAATGGTTCCCTCAGTTTTTATTGGGAGGTTGGTTAATAACCGCCTTAACAGCGAGAGCTTTTTCAAATATGTGTACTTTATTCTGTTAGGCATCGGGTTATTTCTGCTCGTTAAATCTGTTATGGGTTAATGATGCCCGTTGAGGTGGTACAGATATAAGTAAAAACCGCTCTGTTTCCTGCTGTCCGTAGTTTCCAAACTACGGACGACTATGCCTGGAGACGCTGTCTCCACTTTTTGCACGTAGGGGAATCAAAAACGATTGTTTTTTATAAAGATCAATAGCTGTTAATTATGCTAACTACTACATTTTTTCATTCACAAGCGTAGCTTGATTATAAAATATCTGCAGGGTTGAAAAATCAAGTGCTTATTGTTTTTGTACATTGCTTATATCTAGCCCATTAAGTATTTCTGTTAGGGATAGTAGTCATTGATCGAAAAAATGACAATTCAGTTATCGGCGATTGTTTAAAAAAAAATGTTTTTTTTAACTTAGCATAGCCAAACCTAAATAGCATGAAGAAAAATCTAATTGTAGTATTTACGGGAGTAATCATGCTCCTGTCTACACTTAACGCAATGGCGCAGGTTAATGCATTTCAGCAAAACAAATCAACCGAAAGCCAGGTAATTAAGAAAGGCATGATTAAAGTGACGATACTTTATCCAAACGGGGAGGGTAAAAAATTTGATATGGATTATTATACCAATAAACATTTCCCTTTACTCAAAAGCTTATTTGGAGAAGCCTTAAAGGCCACTGCCATTGACAAGGGAATAGCCGGCGGCGCGCCGGGCGCACCGGTACCTTTTGTAGCTATCGGCTACCTGTATTTTGATACCATTGCAGCCTTTCAAAATGGAATGGCAGCCAATGGAGGCAAAATCCGGGCGGATATTCCGAACTATACTGATATCCAGCCGGTGATCCAAATCAGCGAAGTTGTGGAGTAATATTATTGAGGGTCGCCGATTTTCCCCGAAGTCTGTGGTATGCAAACCACGGGTAGGTAGACTCTGTATCCACTATTTGCCAAGCGATTAAAAGCAAAAAGCTGCCCTGCTTTCGCGGAGTGGCTTCCTAACCCATAGGGGAAACTTCCCGAACCTCTTTTTAACGCATTTGCGCCTATTGGCAGCATTTCCTGTTTTATAACATACTGACCTCCTATTTTTTATCAAAAAATAATTTTAAAAAAAATTTGCGCAACTCAAAAGTTGCGTATATATTTGCAACCTACGGGTTGCTTATTTAAACTTTGCAAAATGAAACAAGACATATTCCAGGCCATAGCCGACCCAACACGCAGGGCAATTTTAACTTTAATTGCTATACAGGCATTAACACCAAATGTAATGGCCGAAAAATTTGATATGAGCCGGCAGGCCGTATCAAAACATATTAAAGTATTGCACGAATGCGGATTGATAAAGCCGGAGCAGAATGGCCGGGAGATTCATTATCACTTCGTTGCAAAAAAAATGGAGGAATTTGATAATTGGTTAGCGCAATTCAGGCAAAACATGGAGGCTCAATTTAACCAACTCGACGAAGTATTATTAACCATGAAAAACGAAAAAAAATGAAAAAAGATTTGCTATTTGATTTTAACGTTGACAAAGCAGCGCAAACGGTGTACATAACCCGTGAGTTTGATGCGGAACCTTCCCTGGTATGGGATGCCTTTACCAAACCCGAAATAATGGACCAATGGGGGGCGCCTGCACCCATGCGCGCCAAAACCAAGCACATGGATTTTAAGGTTGGGGGGCGCAGGTTTTATGCAATGATAAGCCCTGAGGGACAAGAACATTGGGCGCTGCAGCGATATACTTCCATTACGCCCAAAACCAATTTTAAGCTGCATAATTTTTTTGCAGACAAAGACGAAAACCCCGAATTGCCGGGTTCTGAATGGGATTATACCTTCAGCGAACATAATGGTATAACAAAAGTGAGTATCAGCATTTATAATGAATCGCTGGAACGAATGGAAAGATTAGCGGATGCTGCCGTTAAGGCACTTGCTATCATGTTTACTAAACTGGATGATATGCTGCCGGCTTTGTCGCAATAATTATAGAAAAGTTAACTATCACATCAACAAACAAAAAATTAAAAATAAAAATTATGAGAACAATTAATCCCTGGATCAATTTCAATGGCAACGCCGAAGAAGCATTCACTTTTTACAGATCAGTTTTTGGCGGCGAGTTCGGTAAGATCCTTCGTTTTAAAGACCTGGCAAGCGATGAATTCCCCGTACCGGAAGATGAAGGCAATAAAATAATGCGCATCGCATTACCTATCGGTAAACACAATTTATTAATAGCCAATGACGTCCCTGCGTTTTTGGGACGGGTAAGCGAAGAAGAAAACCGGTCGAAAATAGCAGTTAGCGCCGAAAGCCGCGAAGAAGCTGAAAAAATATTTAACGGGTTATCTGCAGGCGCATCTGTTGACGGGCCCATTGGCGAAGGCCCCTGGGGTACCTACGGCGGCATGTTAAGGGACAAATATGGTATTGAATGGATAGTGGAATTTGACCCGGATTATAAGGGGTAAACTAAACCGGATAAATTTACAAACGCCACTTATCACGGCCTGCGTTTATGAATGATTATGCCTGTAGCTTGTCGCTACATGCATAATTATTATGTTCACTTTAATTTATCATTTTATGGCGCGGGTAGGGATTCGATAGGCATACAGCGCAGGGTCCTCTACGAGAGACCCTGCGTGGATGTAAGCATGTTTGTCAACATTACCCCCCTAACTTGTCATTTTTGCACAGCGAACGAACTTGAAATGATTTCGATCTTCATATCATCAATAAACCAAAATAATTTAAATTAATGTGTTATGAAAAAGGTATTTAAGGGAGCAGATCTCCCAAAATCGATATTAATAATTGTCCTGCTTGTTTTTACAATATTTCAATCCAAAGGGCAGGAGCTTAAACCTGCCGAAAGTGGCTACGCACCTGTTAATGGCATTAAAATTTATTACGAAGTATATGGCGAAGGCAAGCCCCTGGTTTTGCTGCACGGTGCTTTTTATACCATCGGGATGAACTGGGCGCAATTGATACCTGAATTGTCAAAAACAAGAAAAGTAATTGCTATTGAAATGCAGGGACACGGGCACACACCGTTTTCGGACAGAAAATTAACGCTCCCTACCCTGGCAAGTGATGTTGAAGGGGTAATGGATTTCTTAAAAATTGACAGTGCCGATGTTGCGGGCTACAGCATGGGAGGCTCCGTAGCCTACCAGTTGATCATCCAAAGCCCTAAACGGGTAAAAAAATTAGTAATCATTTCGTCTACCTATAAAAGCACCGGTTGGCTGCCCGTAGTAACTAAGGGTTTTAAAGGCCTGAAGCCTGAATTTTTAACGAATACGCCATTGAAAACAGGATACGATGCCGTGGCACCCGACAAAACAAAATGGACACCGTTTTTAGTGCAAATGATTGCCTTTGCCGGTATACCATTTGACATGGGTGATAGCAATATCTCCAAAATTACCTCGCCGGTATTGATCATCTCGGGCGACAATGACGGCCTGGACAAAGTTGAGCTGATGAAAACTTACCAGCTATTAGGCGGTGGCGTATCTGCCGATTTGAGCCCGATGCCAAAATCGCACCTGGCTATTGTTCCTTCGCAAGGCCATGTAAGCCTGATGATGCAAACGAACATTATATTGGGGTATATGAATGAGTTTTTAAATTAAGGAAAGTCAAAAGTCTTGAGATGTGAACTTTAGAGTCTGTTTTTAGTTTTCCGGAGTGTAAGGCGTTAGAAAATAGTCTGCTTCTCCAATTTCAGGCAATACTTTATCTAAAAGTTCTTTTAACCATACAATGTGCTCTGTTTTATTTGGATCAATACCTACATCAACTAACATTATCAAACTGCCATTGGAAAAATGGTCAGGGTACATGATGTCGATAAATTCATTCTCTAACCTTTGGAATGCACGCTCCGGGTTGGAGAGTTTTTTGATCTCGATATATTTATCCATTTGTGTCAGCATAACATAGCGCCAATCTTTCCAGAATGGCTTTGTAAATTGTGTATTTTATTAAGTTTCTTATCGTCAGGTTTGGAATGACAAGCATAGTGAGTGACATTAAGCATGTCATTCCAAACCTGGCGTGTCTTGTTGTGCATAGTTGTCATCCTGTATGAGTGTTAGCACTACTTTATAAGCTGTTTTTTTCTCCCAGCGTGCCATCAACCAGGCAATAAAGCTCAACGTGAAGATGTCGTTATTTTCCGCCCTGCCGGCCATGTTTAAAACCGCTCTTCTGTATGCTGTTTCAAAAGCCACATCGGGTTTTAACAGGTATTTCTCAACCAGCCTCAGAAATAATAGCACGCGTTCTTCCGAAGTTTTCAGCAGATACTTCTTATATCGTCGTCGGAAGCTGTTTAACCGGGACATGGCCAGCTCGATGTTAGAGAACTGTGCATGCACCAAAATTTCCATCAGATTCTTTCGAATGGTCCATAACATGCCCATTTTTTTTTCATACCAGGCATCGGTGCGCGTCAGTAAAGTCAGCTGTTTCAAACTTCCCCGGTCATTGCACAGGGCTAAAAACATGGCCAGGCATATTCGTAGATCCTCAATATCTTCGGGCTTAGTCCGATGCTTTGTGTTGGAGAGCGATTTGTGCAATAACGCGATAGCATCTTCTGCAAAACCTGTAAAGAACAGGTTGAGTGCAGCGAGTAATTGATGGCGTAAATAAAACAGCGCGTAGTAGCGACTATCTGTCTCCATTAAATCCATCATTTCTTTAAGATAGGATATACTCCCTGCGAAATTTTTTCGCCTTAGATGAAAGTTCGCCAAATAATATAAGATGGATATATGGTAAAAAAGATAGGACTGTTTTTTATGCGACTGGCCTTGCATAAATTTATTCGTCTGGTTGATATAGCGTTCTATCAATCCGTAATTTTGCTGTATTGCCGCGTATTCATTCGCGATGAAAAGAATTTGATAAATAGACTTATAGGTCATCAGGTCCTGCTCAGAAATTTTGTACTTCCGGATGGTAGTTATTATCAGGGCCGTCAAATTAACGATCTTCCCTTTCAGATGTATCTCCTGCAATTCCCGTCTCAAAAAGGCATAAGCCATATTGAGCTTAGCCTCGCGTCGCATATCCGCCTGGTTCCGAAGGAAACGCGTGGTTAATGCTTCGAGGTCTTCAGCTCCCGGCAAATGGGCATATTGTAGTTTCAGCAGCAAAAGTTCATTCAATAAATTAAATTGCTCCAAATTTTCAGCCAGCCGTTCAGCCTTGTCCAAACATTTAAATGCTATCTTAATCACATCGTTCTCTAACAAAAAACGTCCCACCACCAGCAGACGCAGCGCGTCATAGGTTTCAGAATGATTGCTTTCGAAAGTTTTCTGTGATAAGAATAGCAACAAATTATCCTGTAACCTTTTATATAGCGCATGGTATGCATCATTATTTTTCTTCGAATCGTAGAGCTTGCTTAAGCTATCTATATCGTCAGTTTCTATCAAATCAAGTAACTGCAAATTTTTCACGTCGCTCCTTTTGTTTTTGCGCTGCAAAAACTGCCTGAAAAGCTTTTTATCGTTACTGCTGAGTAGGTTAACTAACTCCGAAAGTGAATCCATTTGAATATATTGATGTATATAAAAATACAATAATTATAAAATTATATCGTCAGTAATTTTCAAACTCTGTCTTTTGTGGCTCCGTTATAGATCTGACATTTGCTTTCATATTAATCATTAAAACAAAATAAATATGGAACCGCTACAAAACAAAACAGAAGAAAATTTACCCATTTTAAAATATGGCGAGAATGTCAGAAACCCGTTTAAACCCACAGCCGCATTTATGGGAGCATCCTGGTTTGCCTTATTAGCAGGAGTGGTGGGATACTGCATAGGCTTATGGAATGCAAGTATACAGTTGAATGAAAAAGGCTATTATTTCACCATTTTATTATTTGGCTTATTCGCTGTAATCTCCGTACAAAAAAGTGTGAGAGATAGGGCCGAAGGACTTGCTGTTACAGATCTTTACTATGGCCTGAGCTGGTTTGCCACTATTGCGGCAATGGTACTATTAACGATTGGCCTTTGGAATGCAGACATCGCGCGAAGTGAGAAAGGCTTTTACGCCATGGCATTCTGCCTGAGCATGTTTTCAGCCATTGCTGTACAAAAGAATACCCGCGATGCAAAGATGTTTGAGAATAAAGAGCTGTAACGTAGCGGTTGCCACCCCGCAGCTCCTTGCCTGGCAAGCCTGCGGGGTTTATCCCGCTGTCCGTAGTTTCCAAACTACGGACGACTATGCCTGGAGACTTCAGTCTCCACTATTTACCAAACTGATTAAAAGCAAAAAGCCGCTCTACTTTCGTAAAGCGGCTTCGTAGCCCGTAGGGGAAACTAACCTTGCTTCTAACCTATTGAGCGTCAATGCTATATATTCACTGTTATTCCTGACTCATCGAATTACTCACTGCAACTTTTTACCTGTTTGTAGCTGTAAACCGTTACGCTAAGATAGGTAAAAAAATCTGTTTGATGAATGTCATGAGCGAACTGATTCGAAATTAATAACATAATTGATCTATCATAGTGAAGGACTAATATGGGCCTTTGATGGTGTCCAAAATGACGACAGGATTATTAACAGTATTAATATTACGGATTTGCTTAAACCCTTACAAGGCCACGAAAATTGACCTTGCAATTTCGATTTGAATATTTGAAGCATTATCGAAAATCTTTACTTCCAGATAATCAAATCTTTGTGTATAAGCACACATACAATGTTATTTTTCCGTCCCTCACCTAGCTGGCTCCGTGAAAATTTGCAAAACTCATATTTTGAACAAGCATTTGCCGAAATCCGTTTCCCCTTACCTGAAAATAAGAACATGATAAGCTCAGGGCATTCATTTACGGGTTCTTGTTTTATCTGGTCGGAAAAGGCTTGATAATTACTAACATAAATAACCTGTCCATTAATTGAACTAATTAACATTGTAAGATCATTATTTCGAAGAGTTATAAGACCAATTAAGCAGAGGATCCAAATTTTTATTTGCATAAGTAAGTTTTAAGGTAAAAGATATTACCCGCTGCAAACTTCTTATTTTTATAAACTGGAAAAAACCCGATTATTGCTCTTTTGCTTTAATTTCAAATTCTAAGTTGATATTACACACCCAGTAGCTCTACGTCTTTCCACCACGTATTTTATCTTCTAACGCATCCGCCACCACATCCCGTAATACTTTGAACCGGTATTTTGGTGTCTAAACCACTTGATAAATGAAATAGTAAAAACTATGCGATAGTTTCCTGTATTTTCCCACAACTCTAAGTTACAGAAAACTGGCGCAGGCGTTAACCTTGACCCAGCACCTAAGACGGAGGTTTTTATAGCGACAATAAAATTATGGAACGGATAATACCAAACGACGGGCAGCGTTTTACTATGAAATAAGCTAATAACTTATTAAAAAAATAAAGCTACAATTCCGTTTTATTCATTTCTTCCCGTAAGAAATGAATAAAATAATCGAAATAATCAGGATAACTGTCGTTCTTAAGCACTGCAACGTATTGGTGCCTGTAAAGTCCGCTTTCTGTCAATTTGATCGAACTTATATCTCCTGTCAGCAAGTAAGGTTTTATCGCCCACTTGGGCATAACGGTGATACCCATATCCGCTTTTACCATCTCAATAGCCGCCTCTGTAAGGGGAAGAATCGTAATGTTTTTTGCATTCTTTCCAGCTGGCTGCAGAAGGTTCTTATATACAAAAACAGTTTCAAGAGGTTCAGAATGAATGATAAGATTTACTTCCTTAAAGTCATTTGCATCAACATACAGCTTCTCGGCCCATGGGTGATCAAACGGAACCACTGCATTCATTTCATCTTTAAATAATTCAATAAATTCAATGCTGTCACTGGGCAGTGGGTCATTTGTTATAACCATATCCACCTCGTTCTGCATCAGTTTCTGAAGCGGCCTGGACATTGCTTCGAATACTATTTTTACTTCGATTTGTGGACATTGTACGCTAAATCTTTTTAAAACTGGGGGCAGCCAATGATAGCTGGTGTAGCACTCCGTGCAAATCCTGATAGTTCCTGCATCGCCCGATAATAAATCTTTTACTTCCGTATTTAGTTTCTTAAGTTCGTCCAAAATCAAGTTAGCGCTTGCATAAACTTTCTCACCTACTGGGGTAAGTGTGAATTTTTTATTTATTCTGTAAAAAATCTTCGCACCTAACTGTAGTTCAGCTTCTTTCAATTGATGGCTTAAAGCACTCGGCGTAAGATAAAGCTTGTCAATGGCGTTTACGATGCTACCTTCCTCTACGATTAATTTAACGAGTTTTAAATATTTTATTTCCAGCATAATCAGATTTTCCTAGCGCTTAAAAAACTTATTCTTTATTAGGATACCCAAAATTATCAATATTCCGCCAGTTAGTGCATACACTGAAATTACTTCGCTGATAACCGCCCATGAAATGAAAACAGTTATGAAAGGTATTAAAAACAAGTAGCTTGAAATCTGTGAAAGCTGATATTTATTCAAAGCCAGTCCCATTAAGAAAAATGCTGCGGCTCCCGGGAAGACCCCCAAATAGACAACCGCCATCGTTTGGGAAAATGGCGCGACCTGAATATTTGTAAATGGATGATTTGTTGAAACCCAAAGCAGCAATGTGCCTATCCATATAGAGAAACTGGTCAATTCAAAAGACGTATATTTCTTTAAATACTTTTTTTGTATCATAAAATATAGTGCCTGGCATACCGCCGCTCCAAGTATTAAAAGTGTGTGCCAGTTAAAAGCATGAATACCCTGGTTCTTTGAAATTATGATTATCGTAACCCCGGCAAAAGCAACAGCCATACCTGTCCAATCCTTTTTTGATGCAGTTTCTGTACGGGTCAATACTGCAAATAGCAAGGTAAAAAAGGGCACCGTATTGATAATGAAACTTGAGGAACCCGCATCAACAACAGTTTCTCCATAATTTAAAAGTATATTATATAGCGCAAATCCGAATAAGCCTAAAGCTGTTAATCCCGGCAGATCGCGAATAGACGGAACTTTAAATTTCCGGAATAAGGAGGCAATAAAAAAAATGACAGATGCTGTCAGGTACCGAAGAAATCCAAGATTCCCTGGCGAGAAACTTTCTAATGCGAAACGGATGCCGATATAAGATGATGACCAAAAAATCAGGACTGCAAAAACAATTAAGCTATACTTAAAGTCAATCCGGCTATAAAACGCTTTGATACCTGATAAGTTCATACCAACGAATTCTTATATAAATATTCAGCGATCTGAACGGCGTTCGTTGCCGCACCTTTTCTCAGGTTGTCACTTACAATCCAAAGGTTTAATGAGTTTGGCTGGGAATCTCCAATAAATGCTATTTTCATATCGTCTTCATTTAGAGCGAAATTAAAGTGAATTAAAACGACTTAAAAATGAAATAAACTACCGGATAACGTGAAATTTATTCACCTAATGGTCGATGTTATCATCATAGGTATTCTGCAGCTTATAAATGAAAGCCGGAAATCATTGTTGCCGATCCTGCGCAAATCATGGTACAATAAGCCTGAGGATAAAGCTTTAGCTGCTGATTTTGGCTATTTATTTTCGAATGTATTGTGTTGATGATTCCCAGACGCGGAAGACCTGCCCGCTTAAATAACCGAAGGCACTTTTATAATAGGCGTGAGCAATCCGGGAATGAGACACGGGGTATTGTCCTGTAGCAGGTGTATTCATGTTGCCGTCATAATTTTCAACGACAGAACCAGGGCTTACCGCGTTAACTCGTATTCCCCGTTCCAGTTCTATCGAGGCAGCAAACACAAAATTGTCAATACCGCCATTTGCAACGCTGTAATTGATGGTGCCCTTTATTGGATCATCTGATATAAAACCGGAGGTAAGTGTAAATGAACCGTTGTTATTGATCAAGTCCTTACCAACCATTACCAGGTTAATCTGCCCCATCATTTTGTTTTTAATACCTATGTACCAGTTGTCCTCGGTCATTTCGTTAAAAGAGCCAACCCAGCAATCACCCGCGGCATTAATAACTGCGTCAAAGCTGCCAACCCTGGTATACATTTCTTTGATCTGGTCAAGGGAGGATATATCTGCCCTGATATCGGTCCCCCCACTCCTGGATACGGTCACAACTTGAATATGTTCATATTTTTTTAATTCACTTAAGATGATCTTTCCGATAATTCCGGTGGCCCCGATAAGTATGACTTTCATATGTATATTGTTTATATTAAATGCTTTGCACATCAAAATAAATCGTTTAGCTTCATATAAAAAATAAGTATGCAACAAGCGATATAGTATGAAAAACCATAGTATTGTTGATTCTCAGCCGGATAAATTGAAAACCGGATCGAAAAAATTTTGCCCGGTTAACGCAACGATAGGTGTTCTGTCAGGAAAATGGAAAATGCGGATTCTGTGGGAACTACAGTCCGGGGTTAAAAGATTTGGTCAATTGCAAGAGGCAATGCCGAAGATAACTCCCGCAGTTTTGAGTACGCAGCTCCAGACACTAACCACCGGAGGGATTATAAGCCGGCAGATTTACACTGAAATCCCCCCGAAGGTGGAATATGAATTGACCGGTATAGGCCGATCACTGGTCGCTGTTATCTGTGCTATGGAAACCTGGGGGATCGACTATATTGAAAATTCAGATTCATCCTATGATAGCGAATGCCTCTGGAATGATTTGATCGCGAATTAGGCTGATCCTTAATTTATAATTGAGCAACCGATATTTAGGACAAATAAAATCACCATTTAGAATCAAACAATGGAATCAATATACATTAAAGAGATCAAATCAAATCAAGTTAAAGAATATAAGGATTTTCTAAGGTCTGGCCTTATAGAAGACGAAGAAAATTTCAGGATAACACCGAATGATGACCTTAATAGCCCATTTCCGACTAAAGACCGCGAAGATAGTTTTACTTTAGGAGCATATTTTAACGATTGTTTAGCAGGCGTGGTGAGCTTTACCAGGGATGGTGCTGATCGGGAAAAGCTTAGGCATAAAGGGATTTTGTTCAGGATGTATGTAGACAGAAATTTTAGGGGTAAAAGAATTGCAAATAAACTGATTGAAGAATTAATAACTAGAGTCGCTTCCATTGACGATATTGAGCAAATCAACTTAACCGTAATTGCAAATAACGCTATTGCAAATAATTTATATGAAAAATTTGGTTTTAAAATGTTTGGCTCTGAAGAAAATGCAATAAAGTGGAAGAATAAATATTTTACTGAAAATCAAATGACGCTGAGCCTAAAAGGCAATTGATTATAATTATAAGCCACCTTCATTGTAATACCCAATACAATGAAGGTGGCTAACCCGGCGGCTAACCAGGTAATGCAAATGGCTTTGGCACCCATTCATAACCTTCCTCCTTTTTGCGGACGTGGCCTAAGCCAGGCCATGGCAGATGATAGGAAAATATCAGCGTCCGATTCTTTGCCAAATCCTCCAAAACCTTTTTCCGGGTGGCAGCAGCCTGCGCAAAATTGGTATCTCCGTCAAATCCCCATTCCGGGTGCTCGACCACCAATGCAGCTGAATGTACCAGGTCTGCAATATGTACAAATTCCTCTCCGCCAGAATAGATAGTGATGATCGTGTGACCTGGTGTATGGCCCGCCGCAATCTTCAATTTAATGCAGTCAAACAAGGTATCGCCGTCCTCAAACAGGTTTAATTGTGGCTGAATGCCTTTGATAGTATCCTTAGCTACCTTGATGATCATGGCCTTGAGCGCGTCATCGTGGTTTTTGCTTTTGGAAAAGTCCGGGTCGGGCGACAGCCAGAAATCATTTTCCAACTGGGATAAGTAAACATGCGCATTCTTAAAAACGAGGTCCCCGGATGCATTAAGCAATCCGCCAAGGTGGTCGGGATGCCCATGGGTCAATACCACATCGGTGATATCTTGTGGCTGTATTCCAGCCTCCGGCAAGTTCTTCAAAAGCCAGCCACAGGTAGCACCTAAAGTGTTTCCACAGCCGGCATCGATCAGAATTCTCCTGCTGCCCGATTTCACCAAAAGGACATTGATCGACAGATCAACTTCATTTACCGGCAGGAAATTTTCTGTTAACACTTTCTTGACTTCCCTATGTGGAACGTCGGGAGCAAAACTCGGTTGTACCGGTTTAAATAGAATATGGCCGTCCGTGATCACCATTAGCTCCAGCTGGCCGAGGTTAAATTTAAAATTACTGCTATTGAACTTTCTACTTTGATCAGCAAAAAGCCTCTTATAAGGGAGTAATGTGGATAACCCAAGCACCACTCCGCTTTCAATGACCGTTCTTCTTTTCATGTTTTTTTAATCAAAAGTATTAGTCTTGTATATTTACATCAAGTAGCTACTTTTTGGTGCGCTACGGACCTTTTACTGTCTATTGCTGATTATCAGCAATATTATTTTTTTAAGTTTATGAAAAATGACATTTCAGCATCCATTTGTTCGGTAGATTTTGGGTTTCAACGTATTGGCGGAAAGTATAAGGGCCGGATCATCTGGTATATAAATGCACACCATGTGTTGAGGTACGGCGAATTAAAGCGAAAGGTACAAGGCATATCCACAAAAATGCTGACACAGACCTTAAAGGAACTGGAAGAGGATAAGTTGATCAGACGGATGGAATACGCCGAGTTACCTCCAAGGGTTGAATATTCCCTAACGCCTATAGCAATTGAACTGATCCCTTTTATTGGGCACCTGCGCGATTGGGCGGAAAGACGGCTTGCGGAAATACCCTTTGTCGGCTCCCAGATCATTTGCTGACTTTTAACTATTTGGTATTACATTACGTCTTTGCTGGCCAATTAATCTTATCTCCTTATTTTTTGTGCTTGTCCAAACCTCATTGAACAAACGTTTTAGCAGCCAGCAAAACGTTTTGGCCAGAATAAGTAATGGCATAAACAAAAAAACATGACCCATTGAAGGAGCCTTATGCGTTCATCCCCCCATCAATAGTTAAAAATGATCCTGTAATATACTTAGCTTCATTGCCAGCAAGAAAATTCACTAATGATGCAATATCTTCCACTGTTCCATACTCCGGTAATGCCATGCGAGATCGAAGAAAATCTGCATGCAGCGCATCTGCAGGATTCATATCTGTATCCGTTGGCCCGGGTTGAACAAGGTTCACAGTGATTTCTCTCGAGCCAAGGTCATGTGCTAAACCACGGGTAAACCCTTGAAGTGCAGATTTGCTCATGGTATACAAGGTCGTTCGCGCTCTGCCGGCATTATCTCCCATATTGCTGCCGATGGTAATGATTCGACCTCCGTCGGGCATTCCTTTTACTGCAGCAAGAGTCGCGACAAAAACGGCTGTTACATTAATGTTCATTATCCGATTATAATCATCCAGGGTATGTTCTTCAAAGGCTTTTCCCAGGTAGATACCCGCATTGTTGACCACGATGTCGATGTGACCAAAATCAGCAATAGTCTTGGCTACCGCATCCGTGATTTCCGAGGGGACGGCGTTATCCGCTTTCTGTGCGATAGCGACGCCACCTACTGCTTCAATTTCAGCGACAACACTATCGGCCTTTTCTGACGAACGCTCATAAGTGAACACTACGTATGCCCCTTCAGCGGCCAGCTTTTTAGCAATAGCTGCGCCGATACCCCGGCTGCCACCAGTTACCAGAGCGATTTTATCTGTCAGATTTTTCATAGGTGTTTTTTATTTTTCTGCTAAAGTAAAAGAGCTACTTTATATTTGCAGGTAAGCATCAAATTGTTAGGTACTAACAAAAAAGTAAAAAATGAGAAAAGAAACATCCACGAATGCTTTGAACGAAAGAATGATTAATGACAGCTGCGGAATGGCCTTCTCACTCGCTGTAATAGGGGGTAGATGGAAGCCTGCAATTTTATGCCGCCTTTCTTACGGCACGATGAGATATGGGGAACTTAAAAAAGATATTGAAGGAATATCAGAACGTATGTTGGTTGCTCAACTGAGAGAAATGGAAAAAGACCAGATCATTATTCGCAGTGTTTTTCCGGAAGTACCACCCAGGGTAGAATACAGCTTGACGGAATTGGGTTATACGATGAAACCGATGCTCGATGCGATGTCAGATTGGGGAAATAGGTATAGAAAACATATAAGTCATAAGCGCGCTATAAATATCGAAAAAAGTTCATCCATTGATGAAAAGGTTGACTGACATCATAAAAGAACGAATGTGTATGCCTTATCAGAAATTGCTGACGTATATTAATAGGCACGAAAAATAGTTCCGGTTGATCCACCCATCACGCTTTTTAGGTAAGCCGCTCTCCGGAAGATGGAAGATGGTTATCCTTCATAAACTGGAAAAGACAAGTCTTCGTTACAATGAGATAAAACAACGGATGCCGAATATCACCGACCGGATGCTGACGCTGCAGCTTCAGGAAATGGAGCGGGACGGATTGATCAAACGGACGGTTTATCCTGTAGTTCCGGTACGTGTAGACTACCAGTTATCGACAGCGCGCTAGCATTGGTGCCTGTTTGGCAAGCACTTGAGCATTGGGGAATTACTCATCGGACACATCAGGAAAATGAAGTTAAATTACCTGAACGACCGGTCTGTGTATCTCCCTGATAATGCCGTACAGGTTCCTAACGGGTGTCGGACAGTATAAGGTGGACATTTCGGAGCCATTTACCACCTCGTCCCGGAATCGTATAAAATTCATAACTTAGCGTAAAAATGTTATATCGTTTTCCACCAAATCCGGTTGATACCAGCGACCCGACCTTTCTGGTTGGGGGAAATGAAGCTTATGCCAAACTTAAAGTGGAAGCCAAAGCAGGTAAGCGCACAGTTTTAATGACGGAGCATACCTTAATTTTCGTAATCAAAGGACTTAAGTTGCTTCACTTTTCCGGGGAGACTATTGAGGTGTCACCAAACAGCGTTTTTCTTCTGAAAAAAGGAATTTATGTTATGGCTGAATATGTAGAAGAAGGACTTTCTTTTGAAGCGCTAATGTTATTCCTGCCTCAACGAATGCTGCAGTCGTTTTTGTCTAAAGTGCAGCTTGTGGGGTCCGAGAATAAAATCATCAAAGACTATTTAATCATCACGGCAAGTGCCCATTTGCAACACTTCCAAGCCCAGCTGAGGCATTACTTTGACCATAGCATTTTCGACTATTCATCCTTAATGCCCCTCAAACAGCAAGAAGCATTGATGCTATTGCAGGCTACAATTTACAGGGACGAGATTAATGCTTTCCTGCGTTCAGCTATCCGGAATGATCTAGAGGAGTTAGACTTCACGGTGCGAACTTATTTGCTGCAACCCATTACCCTTGCGGAATTGGCCAGCCTTTCTAATCGTAGCCTGGCTACTTTTAAACGTGATTTTCAAAAACTATATTCCTCGGCTCCAAGGGCCTGGATTAACCAGCGGCGTTTGGAACATGCCAAGTTACTACTGGAAAACACGGATAAGCCGGTGACGGAAGTTAGCCAGGAAAGCGGTTTTAATAGTCCTTCTCATTTCATACGATTGTACAAAGCTGCTTTCCATCTTACACCCGGTTCAGTAAGAGCCAAAAATGCTATTTTTTGAGCCACTTCGACTATCAATGGCTATTCCCTTAGGCGACCTTTGCTACATGAAGATATTAATCATTGGTGGAAGCGGCACCATCGGAAAGAAAGTCGCCGCCGCATTTGCGCATAAACATGAATTGATAATTGCTGGCCGCAACAGTGGTGATATCAATGTTGACATCTCGTCCGCAGCATCAATTAAAGGAATGTTCGAACTGACTGGCAAGGTCGATGCCTGTATTTGTACTGCAGGAACGGGTTATTACGGTCCTTTTGAAACCATGACTCAGGAACATGTGCTCCCGGGCATCGGCAACAAACTAATAGGCCAGATCAATTTGGTACTAATCGGCAAAGATTACTTAAATGAAGGAGGGTCATTTACACTTACCTCCGGTATTGCGGCACAGCACCCGGCGAAGAACGGTGCCTGTGTTGCTATGATCAATGGCGCAGTCAATAGTTTTGCGTTGGCTGCCGCTCAGGAACTTAAACAAGATAAAAGAATTAACGTAGTAAGCCCTGGTTTGGTGGAAGACAGCAAAGACCGTTACGGCGCTTTTTTTCCTGGTTACAATCTGGTTCCGATGAGCAAATTGGTTAATGCCTATATTCTTAGCGTTGAGGGTGCTGTGAATGGTCGTATCCTGAAAGTGTATTCCTGATCAGGCCGTTCAAGTTTAATCCGGCGCTTTCAATGGGCATTCCAAAGTCATTGACCACCTCGTTCCGAAACGTAATTAAGGTAATTCCGCAACACTTTGACCGTATTAATTTATAGATCATTAATTGCGATTTTCTTAATTGCTTTCAAAACTCGGTGCTCCAAAGAGCACGGAACAACCTGGTCAAGCCTCCCAGATTATCCAAATATGGCTCACTTTTCCCGGGCGTACCACGAAAAATTTGGTGTAACCGCCGCTGCTGATAAAAGACAAATGCCCTTACAGAATTATGAGCTAATAGTTCGGATCTTGCCTGGTAAAAGTCGGTTTCATACGCATTTCGTAATCGATATACTCCTTTCCCCAATCACAAAGCTCGTGCATAACCTTAGTTAATGCCAAGCCGCCGGGTGTGATATGGTATTCCACTCTCAATGGGACCTGATGGAAGATCTCTTTTTCTATCAGTTTTGACTTCACTAATTCATTCAGTATTGATGATAATACATTGTCTGAAATGCCATTCAAACATTCATTTAAATTAGAAAACCTTGAAACATCCTGTTTAATAAGTATCAGCACTTCTGATACCCATCTTTTTCCATTGATCTTTAATACTTTATTTAAAGTACATCTTTCTTCAAGATAAAATTCATTCAGGGTGTTTGTCGAATTAAACTTCTTTTCACTCATACTCCTTTTTTTATTAGTAACTCATAACGGGCGCGAGCCGGGGCCATGCCTGTGTTAAAGCCATACATTTGTGCCATAAAACTACAGTTAAAAAGATTAAAACGGACGGTCCTGCTGTATATCCTATGCAAAATAAAACCTATCAAATTACAGAAAGCTATAGCGTAGCTTGTCTAAACTTAACCAAAAAAGATCATCCCCCACTACAGCCTAACGAAGTATTGATTAAGATAAAGGCTTTGTCTTTGAATTATAGAGATCTTTTGTTGATAAAAGGGATTGATGCCTGGAAGCCTCCAGTGGGAATCTACCCAGTCATGACGAACCGGTTCGGTTGTGTGTTATTTTGAGGTAAACCCCAATTTTTTTTCATTCACTGTAGCAATTAAAATAAAACCCCGTACTACTAAATACAAACTAAAACAAATATGAATATTTCAAAACAAGCATTTCTTATCTTAGCTGTTATAGCGATTTATAGCTGCAAAAAGACCCCCATTACAAGCCCCGGGAATAACTCAAGTCAACTGGACGGTACTTATTCAGGTCAGCTTTTTGCTGATTACAAGGCAGTTGATGCCTGGAGAACCGGACCAATAAATGGGAATGTCACCTTATCATTTACGAATGGGAATTACGGTTCGGTAACCGATCCCGTGAAACGATATTTTGGCGGATACACAGGAACGGCAGATAGCGGCAGATATACTTTACAAAGCAATCAGCTAACATTGGCGGACCCACTCGCTTACCCTTCCCTTTTTGATCATGACCTCATTCTTAACGGTTCTTATAGCGTTATATTTAAAGCGGACAGCCTCATATTAACTAAAACTATTTACGGCAACGACTATATTTATAAACTGAAGAAAGATTGAAAATCTATAAAATGGCCCGGTATAGCAAGGAAGTTGCTGTGTCCGTGTGGCAAGCAATGTTAACCCATTTCATAGTGATTGAAGAAAATCTTAAAATTGTTCGCCGAAAGCCTGTTTAAAGATTTATAGTACAAAACTGCCAAATTAGGTCATGATATCACGGGTATATCCCTACGTCCCATATCAGCGGTATATCTGGATATACCGCTGATATTGACCCCCTGATTCCGACGGAATGTATATCCGCATTTCCTAGGTGTTCAAATAAATAATTGTAGTCTGATGATGAATTGCAGACTAATTGTCCTAAGGTCAGTAAATTTAACATCATGCAACCCGGCTGCTCAGCAAAACAAACCGTCTTTTCAATCAAATTATCAAGCTTGGGACACTTTAATTTTGCGGTACATTTTATAAGTCATGAAAAGAAAGGAATTTATAGAGAAAACGCTGATTGCCGCAACAGTGCCTTTGTTGAGTCCTTTATTAAGCCATGCACAAACTTCAAAGTCCCACCAGAAAATGAAAAACGAATGCAGGCTGCTTAGAAACGCGACATTGGTGCTTAAGATAAATGGATTGACAATTTTGGTTGATCCTATGCTTTCTCCCAAAGATGCGATGGATACGATTCAAAATGCGGCCAACAATAAGCGAATTCCAATGGTAGAACTTCCGGTCAGTGAAAATGAATTGAACGGGATCTTAAAAAAACTGGATGCCGTGCTGATCACGCACACGCATCGGGATCACTGGGATGTTGCAGCGCAAACGCTGATCGATAAGCAACTCCAGATATTTTGTCAGCCTGCCGACACGGAAAAAATTAAAAGCCAGGGTTTCGTCAATGTAACCCAGATAACCGATGAAGTAAATTTCAGAGGTATCAGCATAAGCCGGACCGGGGGACATCACGGCACTGGTGAGATTGAAGAAATGATGGGCGAGGTCTCCGGATTTGTTTTAAAAGATCAACAGGAAACCGTCTATATTGCAGGGGATACCATTTGGTGCCAGGAAGTAAAAGATGCCCTGGTTAAATACCAGCCCCAACTTATTGTTGTCAATTCCGGAGCGCCGAGATTTTTGACCGGCGGTCCAATCACCATGACCGCAGCAGATGTAATCCATGTTCACCAGGAACGTCCCGGGGCCCGGGTGGTAGCTGTTCATTTGGAAGCGGTCAATCATTGTACGATCAACAGGGCCGATCTTAAAAATGCATTGGCTGCAGCAGGTATTGGTAAAGACAAGGTGCTTGTCCCGGACGATGGGGCTACTTTTTAGTTTGGGAAATAAAAGGCAGGAACCTGTTTATTAGCGAGGTTCCTGGTTATCTTTGTAGCAATCGCCGATATGAATGCAGTATTAAACTATCCGTACGATCTGTTAAAAACGAATACTTCCTTTAAGTTTACGGGAACGGGGACTTATGCCATTTACCAGGCACCACCTAAAAACAGTGGGGATCAGCATATTTTACAGGTGTCCCATTGTCTTGAAGTTGTGTTGTCCGGTCATAGTGATGTCACCAGCGGTGCTCATTCGCAACACGTAGGCCAAGGTGAATTGTTATTCCGGAAAAAAGGAAGCTACCAGCTAAAATATAGCCCTGACTACTGCGGAATGCTTTTCTTTGTGGACGACGAATTTATACAGGAATTTGTCAGTGATCTTAAATCCTATCCGCAGGTTAAGGGCAACGAATCTTCTTTTCATCAATTTGATGTTTCGCCAACCAGCAATTATATAGTAGAACAAATCAAGGAAAAAGTGTTGTTCCAGCAGCAATTCTCACCTTGTATTATCAGGAATTTACTCCTATCTTTATTCTTCCAGATACTAAGCGAAACAGTGCCTAAACCGTTTATAGGGTTTCTTAAAAGTCTGCTATCGGATGGCAGGAAAGACATTCCTTATCTGATGGAATCAACCTATCTTCAGAAATTTTCTTTGCCGGAACTGGCCCTGCTTTCCGGGCGAAGTGTAACCACTTTTAAAAAGGATTTTACGGAAGTAATGCATACTTCACCTTTTCGCTGGATTTTAAACAGGCGCCTGGATCACGCCCGCCACCTGATCAAAGCGTCAGACCGCAGGGTATCAGAAGTTGCTTTTCAGTCCGGTTTTGACAATATGGCTCACTTTTCCCGGGCGTACCACGAAAAATTTGGTGTAACCGCCGCTGCTGAAAAAAAGGCAAATGCCCTTACAGAACGATGAGCTAATCGTTCTGGTCTTGCCTGGTAAAAGTCGGTTTCATACGCATTTCGTAATCGATATACTCCTTTCCCCAATCACAAAGCTCGTGCATCACCTTAGTTAATGCCAAGCCGCTTGGTGTGATATGGTATTCCACTCTCAATGGGACCTGATGGAAGATCTCTTTTTCTATCAGTTTTGACTTCACTAATTCATTCAGTATTGATGATAATACATTGTCTGAAATGCCATTCAAACATTCCTTTAAATTAGAAAACCTTGAAACATCCTGTTTAATAAGTACCAGCACTTCTGATACCCATCTTTTTCCAATGATCTTTAATACTTTATTTAAAGTACACCTTTCTTCCAAATAAAATTCATTCAGGGTGTTTGTCGAATTAAACTTCCTTTCACTCATACTCCTTTATTTATTAGTAACTCACAATGGGCGTGACCTGGGGCCATGCCTGTATTAAAGCAATACATTTGTGCCATAAAATTACAGTTAATAAGTTAAAAATGATTAAAATGAATGATTCTGCCGACATATACAATGAAAAGCAAATCAGCTCCAAAAGCTATGACTGCATCGATCAGGGATTGATGAAAAAATCTAAATCAAACGATAGCTGTCGTGTATTTCTTTGGTCTCAATTCGTTTTAATGGCCTTAACAAAATAATATGAAGACATACCAAATTACAGAAAGCTACAGTGTAGCAAGTTTAAACTTAATAGAAAAAGATCATCATAGATTGCTTCCCAACGAAGTATTAATTAAGATAAAGGCTTTGTCGCTGAATTACAGAGATCTTTTGGTGATAAAAGGCATTAATGACTGGAAGCCTCCTGTTGGAAGAATTCCTGTTTCTGATGGCGTCGGGGTTATTGTTGAAGTAGGAAGTGCAGTAACAAGCCTCTCTATCCATGACAGGGTAGCAGGGCTTTTCCTTCCAAACTGGACCGACGGGAAACTGACGGCTGAAAAGCTGGCAAATCCTTTGGGTGGTAAAGTAAGAGATGGGCTGCTCCAGGAATATGTTGTGTTAAATGAGCAAGAACTGATCAAAGTTCCGGCGTTTTTATCGGACGTGGAAGCAGCTACTCTTCCATGTGCCGCGCTTACTGCCTGGCACGGTTTAATGGAAAAAGATAAGATACAACCAGGTAACACCGTGCTTATTCAAGGAACCGGAGGGGTATCGTTATTTTCTATCCAGTTTGCATTGATGGTTGGAGCAGAAGTTATTTTGCTATCTGGCAGTGAAGAGAAATTACAACTCGCCAGCCAAATGGGTGTAAATCACCTGATTAATTATAAAAGGCTTCCCAATTGGGAAGATGAAGTCATGAATATCACCAATGGCCTCGGCGTTGATCACGTGGTAGAAGTCGTAGGAGGCGATCATATTAATAAATCTATTGATGCTGTAGCTTTGGATGGTACCATCTCGATAATTGGCTTAATTAATGGCTTTACGGGGAATATCAATACCGCAAAAATTATGAGTAAACAAATCAAGTTGCAAGGGATTAACGTAGGGTCAAAAGAAATGTTTAACAAAATGAATAAAGCTTTGGAAATAAACCATATTCACCCGGTGATAGATAAAGTATTTTCTTTTGAGGAGGCTAAAGAGGCATTAACCTTATTAGAAAGCGCATCGCATTTTGGAAAACTTTGTATCAGCCTTTAAATCCAACGCTTAACAGCTTCAACGGTATCATTGGGGTTTGAGTTGAAACAAAGTTTTGCGCCAGGGGCAAGCTGATGAATTTTATTGATGATCTTTTCAAATAATATGGTGTTTTGGGGGAGCGCACGGATACCCGCCCCGATCAATATGACATCAAAGTCTGTTTGCAATAAAGCTTTGGAAACTGTTGCTTCAGCTGTTTCACCGAGATCGGTCAGGCAGTTATGTGCTTCATATCCTGCTGCTGTTAATTCTTGAACAGCTGCATTTCCTGCAGCCTTGATTTGATCCGCATTTCGGCCCGGTGATGCCGAAAAGTCGATCAGGTCAGGGTCTATACCAATTAATAGAACATTTTTATGTGCCATGATTTATTTCGCTGCTGATTATTTTTTAAAAAAAAGCTCAGTGTGATCTATCCAAAATTATAAAAAAACAGCTTAGGCAAATGTCAATTCAAAATCAAAATTCACCGGCAATAATATTTCTCTTTTTTTAGGGAAACGCTGATTTTATCTGGCTGATAACCAGCTATAGTATGCTTTTGGTTTGTAAAGAACCAAAAAGTACCTACTTGATACTGAGCGCCAAGGGGGATAGATTTGCATCCGTTATATCGATTCTCATGATGTAAAAAGGCCGCTCATTTTAATTGAATAAAAAAGAAAAACCGATGTAGCATTTCGAAAAAAGCGGTATCCAAAATAAAAAATAGAAATCATGAAAAAAATCAAAATCCTGTTAATCGCACTTTTATTTGCTTTATTATGCATCAATGTTTTTGGGCAAGGTACCAGCCCTGCTTTCAAAGTTAAAGTTTCCGGCCACGGCAAACAACACCTATTATTCATCCCGGGGTTCGCTTGCTCCGGAGAGGTCTGGAACGAAACGCTCCCGCTTTTTGAAAAGGACTTTACTTGCTATACACTGACTATGCCTGGGTTTGCAGGAATTCCAGCTCAATCAGATCCCTCTTTTAAAGGTTGGGAAAGTGCTATTGCAGCATACCTGACAGACAATAAATTGAGCAAAACAATTGTCATCGGCCACAGTATGGGCGGAGGACTGGCATTGGCACTTGCCGCTGATCATCCCGATCTTGTATCCAAAATAGTAGTCGTAGACGCTCTGCCTTGCCTGGCTGCCATAATGAACCCCGCTTTCCAGGCCAAGGAGAATTTTGATTGTAGTCCAATAGTCAATCAGTTCACTAAAATGGATAGCAGCCAGTTTAAACAAATGCAGACCAAAGGCATGCAAAGACTGGTTGCCGATACGTCCAAAATAAACTTACTGGTTAACTGGTCGCTTAAATCTGACCGCGCCACTTTTGCAAAAATGTATTGCGATTTTTCAAATACAGACTTGAGGCAAAAAATCGGAACCATTCAATGTCCGGCATTGATCCTGCTGGAGGCCAACTTCACCCGTCTTAAACCAGCGATTGAAGAGCAATACAAAGAATTAAAAACTGCACAATTGGTTTATGCTGCGAAAGGGCTACATTTTATCATGTACGATGACCGGGATTGGTTTGACCAGCAGCTAACGGCTTTTATCAAATAAACACCGATGTCATTCGAAGAAATATACACCGCTCATTACAGTAAGATATTCAGGCTCTGCATGGGATATGTCAACGACGCGGACTGGGCAAAGGACCTCGTGCAAGAGACGTTTATCAATGTCTGGCAGAAATTGGACCAGTTCAGGAACGAATCAGCGATCGGAACGTGGATATTCCGGATAGCCTCGAATGTCTGTCTAAGGCAATTGGAAAGGCATAACCGGATGCCAAGGTCGGACATGCCGGTCCAGTTGGAAGACGTTAAAGAACCTGACATGGAGCATAATATTAGGTTGCTTTACCGCTTCATCTCTGAACTCGAGGAAACAGACAGGGTGATTATATCACTGGAACTGGAAGATGTAAAACAGACTGAAATTGCAAGTATTGTAGGGTTTTCAGATACCAATGTAAGGGTAAGGGTACACCGCATTAAAGAAAAACTTTCTCAAAAATTCAAAGATCATGAACAGTCAGATAGATTTTAAGTCATTATATCATTCACAGGAAACAGGGCCGGTACCGGATGTGAAAGAGGTTGTAAAAAAAGCCGCCGGGCTGAAACGAAAAATGCTTTTTAAATTGTTATCGGTCAATACGCTTTTGGCATGCACGGTTGGGTTAATCGTGTTGATTCTTGCCCATCATCCGGCTCAAAATATGACCACCAAAATTGGGTCGGTCCTGATCATCATGGCTATCGTGAGTTATCTGGGCGTGTCGAATCGCGCCATGTCGTTATTATTCAAAGTAGTTCCTGACTTAAATAACCATGCTTATTTAAACCTACTGATCAGTATTCAAAGCAAACAAAGATTCCTTCACAAAACGATGCTGAGAATTTACTTTATGCTGCTATCAATCGGGATTTTTCTGGCGATGATCGAAAATGCATTAAAGATGGGTTTGATGAATTGCATCCTGATTTATTCGGGGGTAATCATTTGGATAGGTTTTAACTGGTTTGTGATGATGCCCAAATCAGTAAAAAAACAGGAAAAAGAATTTGACCTCATCCTTTCAAATCTGCATCGTATAAACGCTCAAATACAGTCCGCATAAATGGTAAACTCATGGAGGGCTTCGCCAGTTAACCAAAATTAATCGCTAAATAAACCATGAAAAAAATTCAAATCATCGTTCTTTTATTAGGTCTCGTTTGCTTTTCGGCAAAAGGACAACATTTCACATCGCATTATAGTGGATATATAATTGATATTCATGAACATATTGCTTTAAGTGATGCGGAGAATCATAATTTCAGCGCAAAGCAAGGTAACGCCCTAAAGGATGTTCTTGCAAATATTAAGGGGCATATTGTCATGGCAGGTATCATAACTATGGCGCAAAAAGGACAGCTGGAACAAACCCGGCTAAGGAACGACAGCGTTATTCGCCTGAGCAAAATATACAATTGTTTGATCCCGATTTGTTCTGTACATCCGATGGATGGCCCCGATGCATTGGCAGAAATGGAGCGTGTGAGCAAACTGGGTGTGAAAATTATAAAATTGCACCCCAACTATCAGCGCTTTGACGTAGGATCTCCAGAGGTCGCCGAGGTAGCAAAGAAAGCCGGCGAATTAAAAATGGTTTTGTTGTTTGATTCTTACAATCCCACTGATGTGGACGAGGACGGCAAGTTGTTGATGCTGGCTGTAACCCACCCGGATGCGCGGTTTATTTTTGCCCATATGGGAATGGTCAATTTCCCGCAGTTTATTTCAATATTGGGCCTAAAAAAATATCCATGGTATAAACCCAATATGTGGTTTGACCTTTCCGCGATTGCCCCGATATTGGGCAATTCCCCGTTCAGGGAACAATTGATGTGGACGATCCGGCAAATTGGCACAGATCATTTTTTATTCGGGTCCGACTTTCCGCTATTCGATCCTGTGTCGACAGTAAAAAGCGTTTATGCTATGAAATTTACGCCAAAAGAAGAAAAGGAAATCTTTTATACCAATATCTGCCAGTTATTACAAATCGATCCGAAAAGCTTTTTGAGTAAGAAATAGCAAAAGCGCTGCGATTAAATATAGTGTACGCAAACCCACAATTGGGGCATAATGTCCAATTTCCTGTCACCGAAAAGGAGGCAAAGCTGCTGCGATGCAAAAAAAGAAAAACTCGTGTAGCATTTTAAAAACAGTGGTATCTAAATCAAAATTCGCACCCATGAAAAAAATTAATTTACTATTTATATTTTTTCTATTTGCTGTACTATATGTTAATGTGTTTGGAAAAAACGCCACAACGCTGGTTAAACAAAACGTTCCACCGGGTAAGCAATCTTTAAAATCGAATGCACGCGATCCAGCAGACAGCGGCGTTTTTCTGCTTCACAAATTGGAACACCTTATTGGAAAAGAAACATATCATAACGTTAAAGCGCAGGATAAAATAAATTGTGCAATAACTTTCAAGGTAGCAGACCGGGGGACACCAGCAATGTTAAACGCAGCACTCGAAACCACCCTGTTAAATGAACCAGTCAATCTAAAGTTTAGCGGTAAAATATCCAGTGGCTTAAGTATTAACGATACCATTCATATGAGTAATGGTTTGGCAAATATTAAGCTGAAGGATTCCACTTATACGACAAAACTAACCTCTTTTACATTTCCGGTGCCAGCCAATGCGCCTGGAACACTGCAGCAGGAATTGCTGCGCTACTGGAATAGCCATCACCGACCATCAGTAATTAAAACACTGCCCTACGGATCGGTGCAAATCCGGATGCGCGGCACCGATACGTTTATTGTCAATAAGCAGCCGGTCGTGTGCAACTGCTATACGATCAATGGCCTGGTATGGGGCAATGAATTTTTATGGGCAGATAAGCAAGGAGATTTAATTGGCCTGATCAGTAACGATAATACTGGCGATAAATTTGAATTTATCCGTGAACCCTATGAATCTTTGCTTTCGCAGTTTATTCATAAAACTGCGGTTTACGGCACGCGGTTATTGACCGCTCAGCTGGGTGAAAGCCGCGCAACACCGGTGATTGCGATTACCGGGGGGACATTGATCGATGTAAATACCGGGAAAGCAGAGCCTAACAGCGTAATCATCCTTGAACATGGAATCATTAAGTCAATTGGCAAGGTAGGGATTCTCAAAGTGCCGGCTCATTCAACAATTATTGATGCCCGAGGCAAAACCATATTACCTGGATTATGGGATATGCATGCCCATTTTGGACAGGCGGAATGGGGGCCAGCTTATCTGGCCGCTGGAGTAACCACTATACGTGATTGTACGGATGAGTTCGATTATATCAATCCTGCTGAAAAAGTAATAAGCGGGGGGAAAGGGATCGGTCCCCGTATTTTAAAAGCGGGACTGATCGACGGTACCGGCCCGAATGCCTTTGGAATAGTACAGGCAAATACGAAGGAAGGGGCTAAAGCAGCCGTTGACCGCTATCAGAAAAATGGTTATGTACAGATCAAAATTTACAGCTCAGTAAAACCCGCAATCGTTAAAGCTATCTGTGAAGAAGCGCATCGTGTTGGGCTTACCGTTACCGGGCACATTCCTGCGGGAATGACCCTTAAACAAGGAATAGATTCCGGCATGGATATGGTAAACCATATCTACTATGTTCAGCCTATGATGAAATTAAATAAAGACTACTCCATCAACTTCGATGATTCGGTTACCCGGGCGGCTATTGGTTTTTTGGCAGCGCACCACACGGTGGTCGATCCCACGATAGGATCTATGGAACTTACTTTTCGTCCAAAACAGGGCGATATCACCGGTATTGAACCGGCTTTTTATACTTTTCCTGAGGTGCTCCAACGAAGATTCAAAGATGCCGGGATGGATCAGGCGACCTCCGATAGATACCAGCCTTTGTACCAGGACATGCTGAGGTTGGTTAAAGTGCTGTTTGATGCAGGTGTTCCTGTGGTGGCCGGATCGGACCAGGGATTTCCCGGGTACAGCCTTGACCGGGAATTAGAGTTGTATGTCCAGGCCGGGCTCACGCAGTTGCAGGCCATACAATCTGCAACGATCGTCCCGGCAAGGGTAATGGGCATGGATAAAGAAACCGGATCGATAGAAGAGGGGAAACAGGCAGATATGGTGATCGTCGACGGAAACCCCTTGATCCATATCCGGGATATCCGCAAAGTAGTATTAACGATTAAAGGCAATCATATCTATCATCCAACGAACCTGCATATCCTAGCGGGATTTAGTAAATAAATAAATTAGCTCGGCAAGGTAAAATACTGGCAACAAAAATGTCAAATAAGTTAGAAAGGTAATCATACAAACAACAAATCCTAAAGTGTAACTCAATACGGCAGTTTGTATAATTACTTTGACTAACGTTTAAAGCTTTCCCTATAACCAGAGGGTGAGTACTTAACTTTCTTTTTGAATATCCTGGAAAAATGATGTTCTGATTCAAATCCTGTTGAAAAAGCAATTTCTGAAACCGATAAACGGGTATCTTTTAATAGCTGACTTGCTTTTTCAATTTTTAAATTAAGATAATATTGGCCGGGAGATTCGCCGACAACCTCTTTAAACGCCTTTCTGAACCAGATATAACTAACATTATGCTGACTTGCTAATTTTTCCATGTTGCAATTACCTGACAAATGCCGGTGTATTTCGAAACGCATCCTATTGACTATAAGTTCTTTCCGGTTGTTTGATCTTTCCTTATGGAGGCTTGCGGCATAAACTAACCCCAATAGTTGTATGGTCAGGCACGAGGAAAGTTGGGAAAAGGCAATGCCTTCATATTTTTGGGTATTTATCAACTGCGTAAATATATTTAAAAACTCGCTGCTTAATCCCACGTACATCAACGGACTCTCATAGCGGAAACATCCTTGCTGCATCAGGTGTTCAGCAAAAAAACCACTGAACCCAACCCAATATTCTTCCCAACCTTCCTGAACAGGTTTATACCGATGCCAGATCCCCGGAAAAAGAAGAAATACCGTGCCCGCCTCAACAGGAATTTGTCCCACCTTATCTGCCTCAAATATTCCTTTGCCGGAAGCAATGTAAACCAATTGAAACTCATTCAGTACCCTTCCTTTATTCCAGCAAAAAAAATAATCAGACGGATGCGTTGGGTCAGGATATTTTTTATCCAGTCCGTAAATATGATGGCCGATGTTCATTACCGTCAAACCCCAGGCCGGTTCAAGAGTTGTTTGATTTTCAACTCGATTAACATCAAAATATTTTCTGTAAAAATCCATTTTTCCTATTATTTCACTTTTATCTGGCTTATTAATCCTTTTCGATATGGACAAGGTAAAGAGTAAAAAATGAATTGGATGTCACAAAAAAAAGCAAATAAAGATTAAACATGTAAATAATCTCTTTTAATGAGACTGTTTTTTCTCTTTTGATGAGATTGTGCAATAATACCAGCTATCTATTTAATCATGATCCAGCTTCGTCGTCCAAGCTATATTTATTAAGGATTAGTCATTTTCACAGGCCTGAGTAGTTGGGAAAAGGTGAGCGATCCCATCTTCCATTTGCCGTTCTCCTTAATGTAACCTTCAGTAACCATAAAAGCATGAGTTACCTCGTTGCCGCCAACTACAGCCAGTAAGCCCATATCATTCAAAAAGGATAGCTGTTTTACCGAATATATTTGCCGAAGCGCCATAAACTCATACACGCCTGTCTTCCAGCAGCACAAAAAAGCCACAACACCGCAGTCACAAAGTTAGCGACACAGGAAAACAGCCAAGGATGTAATAAACCGCGGATATCGCCGGGCCCTTGACTGTTTTCCTGTTTTGAGCTTCTGTTGTTTAAGCGGTAATGTGGTGGGATGTGCAGATAATTAAATTACTACAAGCTATCAGAGCTAAAGCAATTAGTACTACTTAAATTATGTAAATAAGAAAGATAGCCGTAATTGCCGATGTAATGCTATCTTTGCGGGATCAATTTCGAATTGATCTTAAAAGATGCCTGCCTCTTTTGATGTTTTGAGGAAGGGGGATTCTTTTGAGCCAAATCAGAATCTTATTATTTCTACCCATTCTCAGAGACGCAATTCTTGATTCGCTGGACAACAATTCACGCGGAAGCCGCGAACACTCACAGCTAACTTTATAACTGCCATTGGCTGCTCGATAAAATACCATCATAGATCTACGGTAACCAAATGTTTAGGCATTTGAATCTGCTTGCTGGTTTCATCAGCTATTGGTGGCAGCTTTTGCGTTTGTAAAGGAATTATGCCTGACCATATAGGCAGCACTTTATCTTCCGCATCATCATTAGGCATGCCCTGCCTGATTTTGGCAGATGCTTCACCTAAATCAAAAGCCAGTACTGCGGTTCGGCGGATCTCGCTTTCGGTTATTGGGCGCAAGTAATTCCAGCTACCCGGAACTATTTTATCAATCAGCCACTCGAAGGAATCCAGCTTTGCTTGCTGATCTTCAATCCTTTCAGCAGTGGCGAACAACACTACAGACCGATAATTAACCGAGTGGCTCAAAGCTGATTTGGCAACCACCAACGCATCTGCCAGCATAACAGTAATGCAAACGGGGATGCCTCTTTCCAACTCCCGAATAAAGTGGCTGCCTACAGATCCATGAATGTAGATTTTATCGCCGTAACGAACAAACGACGTGGGAATGGAATATGGCTTATTATCCAAGGCATAACTGATGGTGCAAAATAAGGCTTCATCCAGAATTGGATAAATGGTTTCGGCGTCGAAACTTGCCCGTTTGGCTGCTCGGCTAGGAATCAGGTGTTCAGGTACTTTCTTCATATCTTTAAATTTTAACAAATGTGTACCTTTATTGGACTCCTGTAGTCATCCAATTTTTATAAAATAGATAGTCCGGTTTATGCATCCATTTTTTTCAACGTTAAATATAGATAAAGCCGGCGCCAAGCCTGTATATGCTCAAATTACTGAAGGATTAACTATAGCTATAAAAGATGGCATTTTACAGCCGCTCACTCGTTTGCCAAGTTCGCGGCAACTAGCACAATTGCTTGGAGTGCATCGTAAAACAGTTATCAGGGCTTATGATGATCTGCAGGCGCAAGGGTGGCTGGAAAGTAAAACAGGAAGCGGCACTTTTGTAGCGCAGTATTTACCTGTTGTTAAACCGAAGAAATTTAAAGCAGAATTTAAACTGACGGCAGACCCTTTGCAGGTGGCAGGCTTCGATTTCGACCAAACGGCTCATTTGGAGCGCGAATTCATTAAAGCGGGTACAACTTACCACCTGGATGATGGCTTCCCAGATCCACGCTTAGCGCCATTGCATGATCTGTCCAGAGCTTATCGTACACAGTTGCTTATGGGGAATGCCTATAACCGTCTAGGCTATGAAGACCCACAGGGTTCTGAATGGCTAAGGGAAGAATTAGCAGTACACCTTAGCGTTACCCGGGGAATGAATGTAACCAGAGATAACATCCTGATTACGCGTGGCACCGTAATGGGCCTATACTTGGCAAATACTGGTTTGCTATCAAAGGGCGACCGTGTAGTCGTAGGTGCGCCGGGTTGGACAAACGCCAACGCAAACTTTTTACAAGCTGGCGTAAATCTGCTGCAGATACCTGTAGATGAATATGGCATTAATACAGACGAGCTGGAACAGCTGTGTAAAAAACAAACTGTGCGGATGGTTTATGTAACCTCGCATCATCATTACCCAACAACTGTAAGCTTGCGCGCTGAACGGCGGTTACATTTATTGCAGCTATCGGTAAAATATGGTTTTATCATTTTTGAAGATGATTACGATTACGACTTTCATTACCTCAATAAACCGCTATCGCCACTAGCCAGTGCCGACGAGGCAGGCATGGTACTTTATTGCGGTTCTTTTACAAAGGCCATATCGCCGGCTTTTCGAGTAGGTTACCTGGTAGGTTCGGCCAATGTGGTAAGTAGCTTGGCTAAATTAAGACGCATTATCGACCGGCAGGGAGATACCATGTTGGATAACGCCATGGCTGAACTACTGCAAAACGGCATCATTCAGCGGCATTTGCGCAAGTCGGTTCGTATATATCGGCAAAGACGGGATGTATTCTGTAATTTACTGCAAAGCGAGTTGAACAACTACCTAAGTTTTCATTTACCCGAGGGCGGTATGGCTGTATGGACTACATTTGCCCCTTTCATCGATCTGGCGAAACTTGCCAGTGATGCCAGGAAAAAAGATCTTTATTTTTCAAGTGGATATATACATCAATCGCCCTTAAATCAGGCTAATGCAACACGACTCGGCTTTGCCTCTTCTAATGCTAAAGAGTTAGAACAATGTATTGATATTTTGAAACAGCTACTAGATAGGTAGTCTCAAGTACCTGATTGTAATTAACATTCTAATGAATTATCTTTTTAAAAGTTCATTCTTCTCTTTTTCAGCCTGTAAAAAACGTTCTAAAAGGGCACCTTCTCGTCATAGAGCTCCACAATTTTTTCAATAGGATTAAATGTACTATTGAAAGCATACACAGCGCCTTGATTAGTGCTGTTGTCATTAATGTATTCAAGTAATTTACTAGAGCTTTCTCACTAAAGTTTTTAATAGCCTCAGGAGTGACGCCTAAGATTTTCGCAATTTTTTCTAAAACATCATCTTCCAAAACTTCACTCTGCTTCATACGAGAAATTGACTGCTGGCTAACCCCCAATTCAGAGGCAAGCGCTTCCTGCTTGATATTGCGTAATTCACAAATGCGGCTGATCTTCCGGCCAATATGGTTATTTGATGGTATCGAAGGTAATCGGTATTTATCGGGGAAAAAGAAATACCTGTAGTGAATGCCTACCGGTATAGTTTCCTGCAGGCCTTAAGTTTATAACCATGACGGCCTTACTTAATAAGATGTAAATCTAATATCACTGACTATAACCTTCCTTCTTGCATAACTCAATAAACGATGAACGCGCCATCGCAAGCGGAAAAAGCGTGCCATTAAAAGAGAAAAATCACAAATATCAAAAAGGATCAATGATAGATCAATAATGCTGCTTTTCATCAATAGCTCACCTGTAGATTTGTGTTGTAATAACAAATACAAATTATATTGAACCAAAAGAATTTTAAGATCGGGCTTTTCGCCATCGGCCTGGAAGCATACTGGCCGCAATTTGATGGATTGAGGAAGAGGCTGGAAACCAACTTAAATGTGGTTGAGGCTAAACTTATGGCAATGCACCCAGATGTCATTAATCTTGGATTAGTTGACAATACGGATAAGGCCTTTGACGCTGGGACAAGATTCAGGCAGGAATGTGTAGATCTTATTTTTATATACGTAGCGACCTATGCGTTATCCGCAACCGTTTTGCCGGTAGTACAACAGACCAGGGTACCGGTTATTATTTTGAATATTGTTCCCGAAGCTGCTATCGACTACGAAACATTTAATCGTATAGGGGAAAGAAGTAAAATGACTGCAGAGTGGTTGGCTTATTGTTCGCCCTGTCCCGTACCTGAACTCATAAATGTTTTCAAACGCACCAAAATCCAGTTTTATCAGATAACCGGAATACTTTATGATGATGCGTGTTGGGCTGCAGCTGGGGAGTGGATTGAAGCCGGGCTTGTCGCTCGTACGATGGCCTTTAACCGAATGGGGTGTTTGGGTCATTATTATAGCGGAATGTTAGATATTTATGCCGACCTTACCTTGCAATACGCTTATTTTGGCGGTCATATTGAGCTATTGGAGGTAGATGAACTTGCTGAACTTCGCAGCAGCGTGAGCGAATCGGAAATTAGTAAAAAGCTCAACGACTTCCAGCTTCATTTTGATATCGAGCAGGATTGCAACAAAGATGACCTTAGGATTTCCGCGCAAACTTCAGTGGCGCTGGATAAACTGGTTGATAAATACCAGCTCGGATCAATGGCCTATTATTATAAAGGAACAGGGAATCTCCATAATGAGGAAACCATCAGTTCAATAATACTAGGCAATTCTTTGTTAACAGCAAGAAATATCCCGGTTGCGGGGGAATATGAAATCAAAAATGTCCAGGCCATGAAAATATTAGACAGCTTTGGCGCTGGTGGATCATTTACTGAATATTATGCTATAGATTATATAGCGGATGTGTTATTAATGGGGCATGATGGCCCCGGTCATATAGGAATAAGTGAAGGGAAAACGAAAGTTCGTCCATTAAAAATATATCACGGAAAAGTTGGTCGCGGGTTGTCAGTAGAGATGTCCGTAAAAATCGGCTCCGTAACATTACTATCAGTTGTTGAAATTCCTGGTGGTAAATTAATGTTGCTGTTAGCGGAGGCTGAATCTGTACCCGGACCTATTTTGCAAATTGGCAATACCAACAGCCGGTATAAATTTCATATTGGTGTAAAAGCTTTTATAGAAAGCTGGAACAGTTATGGACCGGCGCACCATTGTGCAGTAGGTATTGGACATATTGGCTCGAAAATTAAAAAATTAGGAAATTTATTAAATATTGACGTTGTGCAGATTTGTTAACATTGGAAATTTATCTTCGCTTTGATGGAATAAAACGAGCATTTTATACTGATAAAATATATCAAAAAAGCCAAGAGAAATACGATTAAAGGCTTTTTAAATAGGTCAATATTTTTGATATTGCCATGGCAATATTTAAGGTACTGCACAACCAATTTTAAGATAATTATCAAGAGCCGACATGATTTAATTGTTATGAAACCCTGTATCAATCATTCTGAAGAAGAAATAATTCAGAAACTAAAAAATGATGATGGAAACGCAATTGACATGCTTTATGAGCTGCATTGGCGGTTTTTGTTTCAGTTCGCTTATAATGTTTTAAAAGATAAGGAGACCTGTGAAGATATTCTTCAGGAATTGTTTATCAGAATATGGCAAAACAGGCAACAGCTGGTTATTACAACTTCTCTTCGTTCCTATCTTAAGGCTGCTGTGAGATATGAAGTTTACCGGAAAGTGAGATTTATCAAAAAATTCGAACCAATCGTAGACCAAATGATTGAACGGATAGGTGGAATAACCTATCAGGAAAATTTAGAATATACTGAGTTGCAAAACCGGATCAATATCATAGTTGATATGCTCCCGTCAAAATGCAAGGATGTATACCGGATGAGCCGGAATGAACAATTAAGTCATAAGGAGATTGCGGGCAAACTTAATATTTCCACCAAAACTGTCCGCAATCACATAACGCACGCTTTACGACACTTGCGGGTAAGTGTTAATCATTACATGATTTTGCTCACTATCTTTCTCCTGTCCCTTTAGCGGGATCATTAGCCTTAATAATTGCTCCGGCCCTAATACAGCTCCATTCGGGCATCAAATTCAAATATTACCAGACAGCTGTTTATTTCCTTTCCAGATTAAATAACCCATAAGTTGAATTTGCGTTCAGCTACCTGGCCACCCAAATTTGTGATCTGCTTTTATTTTAAAATAAAATTGGGACATAAGTCCCGGTTATTACTCCATGAATAAAATCGATAACGTGAGGAAAAAAGAATTTATAGCATTATTAGATAAGTACTTGAAAGGAGAAACATCAGACAAAGAGGAAGCTCTTTTATTTTCGGTCTTTCAAAGTTTTCAGGATGAACAAGAATGGGATGCGAATGAATTTGAAGGAATTGACCTTTCTGATCATAAGCCCCTGGAAAGAATCAAATCCATAGTGAACGAATCAAAAAGGCGAAGCCTTAAGAACGATAAGCACCTGTTTAATTGGAAATATTTTGCTGCAGCGAGCGTACTCCTGGCATTTGGGCTTGGCTTAAAATATTATTTAATCCCGCAATTCCGTCAAGACTTCACTCCCAATAAAGCCCTCACCACTAAAGATTTTAAAGCGGGAGGGAATATTGCTTACCTGATATTAGCAAACGGGAAAATGGTACCGCTGAACAGCAGCAAAAAAGGGTTCATCGCGCAACAGGGGGAAAATACAATTTTAAAAACAAAAGAAGGACTGATTACTTATAGCCCGGCTGACAAGCACGGGGATGAGGCTACCCCTGGTGCCCTTAATAAGATAATAGTGCCTGCGGGAGGACAATACCAGGTTGCTTTACCCGACGGAACAAATGTATGGCTAAACTCTTTATCTACGCTGGAATATCCAGTCCTGTTCAGCGCGAATGACCGGCGGGTGAGGCTATCGGGAGAGGCCTATTTTGAGGTCATGAAGAATAAAAATAAGCCATTTATCGTCGATGTAAATGGCCGGATGAATGTCCGTGTTTTAGGAACACATTTTAATATCATGGCCTACCAGGACGAGGATAAAATATCGACAACCCTGCTGGAGGGTGCGGTTAAAATCGAAGATAATGTAAATCCCGCCGGGAACAAAAACCTGTTTCCGGGCCAGCAAGCCGATCTATTAAAAGAATCAGGAAGGATTAAAATATCAGCGGCCGATGTAGAAGAGATTGTTGCCTGGAAAAATGGCGACTTCCTGTTCAACGATGAAGATACCTACAGTATTATGAGGCAATTATCCAGGTGGTACAACATAGATATCGCTTATGCAGACGGTGTAAAAGATCAATATTTTGATGCGTCTCTTTCAAAGTATAAAAATATCTCCGAGGTGCTTCATTTAATGGAATCAACAAAAGGGATTCACTTTAAAATAGAAGGAAGGAGGGTGATCGTTATGCCTTAATTTTTACTTCCTAATTAAGTCAAAACCCAGGAGCGCTGGAACGCCCCTGGATAAGTTCGGGCTAATTAGCACTGATTTCAGATTGTCAACAATAGTATTCAACCCAAACAAACCAAAGTTATGAAATTTTTTACGCTTTGTCGTGACAAAGTAAAGCTCTATATGCCCAGGCAAATTCTGTTAATTATGAAATTAGCATGTTTTTTAATCTTTATAACCTTTTTACAGGTCAGCGCGGCCACCTATGCGCAGCATATTACACTCAATGAAAACAATATCTCCCTGAGACAGGTTTTAAAGAAAATACACAGCCAGACCGGTTTCGATTTTGTTTATGAACATGATGTATTAACTAACGTCTCCAATATAAACCTGCATGTACAAAATGCCAGCATCGAAGAAGTCCTGGCCATTTGTCTGAAGAACTTGCCTTTAAAGTTTAGTATCGATAAAAATGCTATAATCCTTGAGAAGGACGCACTTAAAATTATAAAGGCAGCGCCTGTCCGGGGAAGAGTCACGGATAGTAAAGGAAAGCCTTTAGCGGGTGTAACCATCAAATTAAAGGATTCAAATATTTCCACCACAACAAATAATGATGGCGATTTTAGCATTAATATTCCTGATGGACAGGGCATTTTGGTATTAAGCTATGTTGGTTTTAATTCCAGGGAAGTCAAAGTAAATAACCTGGGGGTGCTTTCTATTCAATTAACGGAAAAAACAGATGCGCTTAGTGAAGTAGTTATTGTTAGTTACGGAACACAAAAACGGGCTGATATAACCGGCTCTATTGCTGAAGTTAATGCCAGCAAACTGAACGATATGCCTGTGGGCCAATTTGCCCAGAAATTGCAAGGGCAAATGGCGGGTGTCGACGTAAATATCAATACAGGAAAACCGGGCCAGGGATTAGAAATACAAATACGTGGGGCTGCCTCCATTAATGCCGGGAATTATCCATTGATTGTGGTTGACGGCCAGCCGATATCCGCCGTTCAGGGACAGAACCCGATTAACAACATCAATCCTGACGAGATAGAGAGTTATACGGTATTGAAAGATGCTTCGGCAACGGCCTTGTATGGCTCCCGGGCTGCCAGCGGGGTTGTTTTAATTACTACAAAGCACGCAAAGCCCGGAAAAAACCAGGTAGATTTCAGCTCTTATTATGGTATCGCGTCACTTGATAAAAGTCACGTCCCTCAAATGATGGATGCAAATCAGCTGGCGACATTTATGAATGAATTTTTTGCTGATGATATCAAATATTATGGTTATATAAATCCTGTAACAGGGACAGGGACAATTCCTGCTGATTATGCTAATCCAGGTCAATATGGAAAAGGAACAAACTGGCTTGATCAGGTGCTTCGAAACGCACCAACCCAAAGTTATAGTCTGTCTATTTCGGACTCCCGGGAAAAATCTTCCACCAATATAATCGCCGGCTATTTTAATCAGCAAGGGATCTTATTAAATACAGGGTATGAACGCTATTCAATCCGGGTAAACAATGAATTCAGGCCGATTAAAGGTGTCAAGATCGGGTTTGATGTGGCGCCATCTTATCAAATAGACAATAATAGCCTTGGAAGCCCAAGTGACGGTTCAAGAAATATTGTGGAAGGGGCATTATTGTCCTCACCATTGATAAGTCCATATAATGCTGATGGGTCACCGGTAAACCAGGCTTCAGGGTTTTTCCTGTTGGCAGAGCCTAATTTCCGTCAAATCGCGCTAAATCAAGATAATGTCTACAAAACCACCCGCATGCTGGGAAACAGTTATTTGCAGGTTGATCCGATAAAGGGATTAACTATTAAAACGAGTTTTGATATAGATATGTCGGGAGTAACGGAAAATAAATTCGTAAACCAAATTGCGGCGGCAGCTTTTAACGCGCCTCCTCCACGCCCTGTTAGTTCCATTACGGGCCTGTATGCTACCGATAATTATATTTCATGGGTGAATGAAAATATAGTCACCTATAAAACAACATTTTCAAAGGATAACCATCTTGAATTGCTTGGAGGTTATACCATTCAAAAATATTCTGAATACAGCAATTCGGCCAATGGAAGTAATTATCCTGATGCCTCGATACCTTATATAAGTGCAGCAGGAACAACAACCGGAACCAGCGGACTTACGCAATGGGCCTTGTTATCAGCCATTGGGCGCCTAAATTATAATTTCAAGGATAAATACCTTTTTTCTGTAGCTGTGCGCAGTGATGGCTCATCAAAGTTCGGCAATGACAAGCAATACGGTGTTTTCCCATCTGTGTCAGGGGGCTGGATCGTAAGTGATGAGTCATTTATGAAAAGCCTGCCAATAATCAACACCCTCAAACTTCGGGCAAGCTACGGGCTGACGGGGAACAACAATTTTAATTCAGGTAATTATCCGGCAAATTCACTTATTAGTCCCGTTAATTATGTTTTCAATAATACATTGGTGGGTGGTAAATATGTAAGTCAGCTTGGAAACAGTGACCTGACCTGGGAAAAGAACAAGCAATTTGACCTTGGCCTAGACGTAGGGATTTTAAACAACCGGATAACATTTACTTATGATTTCTATAATAAGATCACCGACGGGCTTTTATACCAGGTCAATATTCCGCAATCTTCAGGATTTAGTTCTGTTAACAGTAATATAGGCACCTTCAAATTCTGGGGAAATGAGTTTACGGTAAATTCCGTCAACCTGACAGGAGCATTAAAATGGTCCACCAATTTCAATATCTCATTTAACAGAAATCTGATTGAAAAACTCGGGACACAAAATTTGCCAATTCTTCCTGTTAATGTCTACTCCTACCCAAATATCCAGGAAGTAGGGCACCCAATAGGCATGTTTTATGGCTATGTGGCAGACGGCGTTTATATGAATCAGCAACAGTTTGATTCTGAACCGAAGGATGTCACCTCCCAGGTCGGCAGTGTCAGAATGAAAGACCTTAATGGGGACGGCGTGATCACAACCGCTGACCGCACAATTATAGGCAATCCTAACCCTGATTTTCTCTATGGGATGACCAATAGCTTTGCTTATAAACAATTTGATCTGAATATTGTCTTGGCAGGTTCCTATGGCGGACAGATCGAGGATCAGCGTGCGCAAAGCGCTGCAAACCTTGATGGCGCCTTTAACCTATATGCTGACCAGTTGGATCACTGGCGTTCTCCCAGCGACCCCGGCAATGGCATAGTTCCCAGCACAGAACCAGGTACTACGGCACTTTACCGGACAGTAAACTCCCTTTGGATTCATAGCGGGTCTTATCTAACCTGCAAAAACATATCACTGGGCTATACTTTCAAACTAAATAATAAATATATCAACAAGCTTCGGATATATGGAAGTGTGCAGCAGGCATTTGTTATTACAAAATATCCAGGATTTAGCCCGGAAACCAATAGCCAGGGTTCGTCAAATCTCAACGGATTGGATATCGGTGTAGATAATACGGAATATCCAATTCCCAGGACTATCTCATTTGGTTTGAACATGGGTTTGTTTTAATTTTTTAAGAAATAGATAAGATGAAAAATAAAATTTTATATACGATAGTGATATTGGGGGTTTGTATTGTTTCCTGTAAAAAGGACTTTATTTCACTGGCTCCCCCCACCCAGTTGAATACGACGACCTATTTTAAAACTGCTGATCAGTTTAACCAGGCGCTGATTGGCGTTTACCAGGTGCTTCGTGGCTGGGCGGAACCGACAAGCTGGCTGATGGGTGAAAGCCGTACGGACAACTCACGATATGATTTCAATCCTGCAGACAGGGCTGTAGCTGTCGTTGAACGGGAAAACGTTGACGATTGGGTAGATGATGCCAATAACAGTACGACCAAAACCAAGTATACTTCCGATTATGTAGGCATTGAAAGAGCAAATACTATTCTTGACCAGATCGGAAGTGCTAATATCGATGCAGCGACAAAAAATAGCGTTACGGGGGAGTCGGAAGTACTGCGGGCTTTCTTTTATTTTGATTTAGTGCAGTTCTACGGAGCAGTACCCTTAAACCTGCATACGGTCACTTCGCCTTCAGAAGCTTTTTTGCCGCGTTCCTCTGTAACCAACGTTTATGCAGCGATTGTAAGTGATTTAACAGACGCGATTCAGAAACTGCCTAAAACGGTGTCTTTTCCCCAAAACGGTCATGTCACCATCGGAACAGCCGAGACCCTTTTGGCTAATGTTTATATGGTTCAGAAAAAATATGCACTGGCATCCACTTTATTGCAAGCCGTTACGCAGTTAGGGTATTCGCTTAATGCCAATTATGCAAATGCCTTTTCTACAACCAATAAAAACAGCTCGGAATCCATCTTTGAAGTCCAGTACATGCAGGGGGCGGCTAATGGACAATGGAGTACGTTTATTTATGACTTTATCCCCCCAGTCGCCAATTCGACTGTAATAACGGGTACAAATACGAGTACACTGAATGCTCCATGCAGTCAAAATGTGCCAACTGCCGATTTGGTTGCTTCTTATGAAGCAGGCGATTCCCGTTTGGATGCGTCTATCGGTGTGATAGAGGGGCATTACGATGCTTCAGGCAATTTTGTCGCTAATGATCTTAAGAGTATCGTTGGCTATCCTTACCCTGTACCTACTTATACGTCACCAAGTGGGGTTACTTCCAAGCTTTTTGTTAAAAAATATCTTCATCCAAGTACCACTCCTGGAGAAACTGATGATGACTGGCCCGTTTACCGGTATGCAGATGCACTGTTGCTGCTGGCGGAAAGCCTTAACGAACAAGGGATGAGCCAACAGGCGCTACCTTACCTTAACCAGGTACGCGCGCGTGCGGGTCTTGCGCCGGCAACGACAAGCGATCAAACTTCGTTACGGGCGATAATCGCTCATGAACGTCGGATTGAACTGGCTTTTGAAAACAAGAGATGGACGGACTTGCTAAGAACGGGACAGGCGATTCCGGTGATGACGGCATTCGCCTCCGTGATTAAACAAAATCCGCTTGTTCCTGCAAATGCTTATACCCAAATCGGACCTAATCGGCTGTTATTTCCTATTCCAGCAACCGAAATACAAGTGAATCCGCAAATGACACAAAACCCGGGCTATTAATTAAATTATTATAAATCGTTAATTATGAAAAAGATTGCATTAATCATCATTGCCGCTATCGCTTTAGCGGGATGCAAAAAAGGTAGTACGAATTCAGCTGCATCCGTAAATAAAGGTGCTTCGCTAAATCTAAAATTAAAAAACAATGCCGCGGATGCGGCCGATACAGAAAGTTGTTGCTGGATTGTTGCAACGAATGATGCTTCTCAAGCGGTGGAGATATACGATCCGGCGGTGAATCCGTGGAGTAGCCCCAGCGCGCTTAAGCATTCCTGGGCTCCCAATGGGAGCAATGGCTTTACCAATCCTACAACAGGCTGGGCTGATCCCTCTGATGCAAGGCTTCGTCAAATAGGTTCTAATCAATATTTATGCGTTGCTGCATCCAGCGGATTTTGCGCTATTATTCCATATCCTTCACTCACGGGTAAATTATGGGCGTTGAATGTTGGAGGGAACCCACATGCGTGTGAGTTGCTGCCAAATGGTAACGTAGCGGTAGCAGCAGAAACCGGCAACTTTGTTAGAGTGTATACTGCCTCGCAGGGTACCTATTCCGCTACTAAAGTACAATATGACCTTAATTATGCGCATGCTGTATTATGGGATCCAAGTATCAACGAACTCTGGGTAACGGGAGACGACCCTAAAACCGGCACAGCGATCTTAACAGCCCTTGTCATTGAAGGAACTACAGCGGTACCGACGAAGCTAACGGAGGACTCTACACGGAGGGTGACCCTGCCAACCACCGGAGGACATGATGTACAGCCTTATTATGGCAATACAAATCTATTGTTGGTCAGTACAAATTATGGGGCCTATATCTATGATAAAACTGCGAAGACCTTCACTTCGGCACCCGGCGATGCTAATCGCGTAGGTGTTAAATCGATCAGCATTCAACCGGGTACTTCACAGTTGGTGGAAACCGTTCCGTCAATTTGCGCCAATGGCTGGAGTACACCGCAAGTTGACTTTTTTACCCCAAATGCAACGCGTGTTGTTACCGGCGCCTGTTTTTACCGGGCAAGGGTTTTTAACCCGGCGTATCAATAATGAATATACGCCCGGTTTGTATGCCATTGCCGGGCGTATCTTTTTCATTAAATATAGAAATATTGTTCATGAACAGTTATTGTAAAAGTTATTTTAGTTACGTAATCCTTTTGGGGATACTAGTTATGCAGTTGCTGTTGTGTTCAGCTGATAACCCTAAAATCCTTCCCGTAAGTACCATGCACTCGGGAGCTTTTAAACTAGTCAGTACTTTACCCCATCTGTTATTAGCAGAGCAGCGGGAAAATCGTATAATGATTGTGGATATCGTTCGTCACCGGGTCATATGGCAATGGAAACCGGAAATGGGGGGCATCCGGGCCGGGGACTTGAAATGGTTTAAGAACCTGAGTGATATGAAACCTGTATACCAGGAAAAATATTTATTGATAACTGCCTCAGGTGGGGGAGTTGCGTTGATTAGGGTAGCGGATAAGCGGGTGGTGTTTTACGCCTACGCAGGCGGCAATGTCCATTCAGCAGAAGTCTTACCAGACGGCAATATTGTATCGGCTTCCAGTGAGGGTAACTTTCTTGAGATATTCCAAACCCGCATGCCGCGCTACCCTGATTCAGTGCGAGTGATCAAGATCCCGGTTACTTTTGCACATAATGTCGTTTGGGATCAATTCGGCCATTTGCTTTGGACAGCTTCTTTAAACTACTTATACGCCATGCGCTATAATGGCAACCGTCTTCATCCAAATTTGATGAAGGTCGATAGTATTCGGTTACCAGGGACCCAGGCACATGATCTTTTTCCGGAATATGGTAAAAATGCGTTATGGATTTCCAATACAAGTGCCGTATACGAATTTGATTTAAGTCAAAAGCGGCTTACCCAGACAGCATTCTCACGGAAGAATGTGAAAAGTGTTAGCTCCGGCCCACAGGGAACGCCGATAGTACTGGTTATACCCACAGACCAATGGTGGACAGACCAGGTTTTGTCGGACAATCAAAAAATAATATTTCAACAAAAAGAATGCAGAATTTATAAAGCAAGATGGCTGCTGCCTAATGTTTTTAGTTATGGACCAACAGTTACCGAGTATACACAATTTAATGACCAATGACATCAAGAAGAAAGTTTATAAAGCAATCATTTTTATCCGGTTGGCTGTTATACAAGGGGCCACGCTTTTGGTTACCTGCGGCTGATGGTAGGTTTAATTTTTTATCGAAACATCTTAAAATAGGCTTAGATCCCCATTATCCAAAACTTACCAGTTTTGATATCGATGGCTTAGGGCAATCACAATTTGGCATAGATCCGCTGCTGACAAACTATTTACAATTACGGGAAAACGAATATTTAAGTCGGGTCAAAGGGAATGTCATCGCCTATTATCTTAAGGGTTATGAAAAAAATCCTGCCTGGGAAATCAAATGTGAAGAAAAAAAGATAATAGTTATAACGAATTATACCGGTGCAGCGGATAAACCCGCGCCATTTCCAATAGTAATAGCCCAGCAAATCAATCACTGCACTGCGCTGGGCAAGATGACCGCGGAAAACCTGCTTTCTTTTCCGTCTTTGTTGCATTTGCCTGGCAGGGGCAGTTTAAAAATAGAGTGTGATCGGCCTGATGTGAATTTATTTTATGATGCCTATAGGTATCATTTAAAAAATGAAAAAGGAGACCCTTTTGTAAAGCTGGAATTCAGCGCAGCGGATAGCGAAAAGCCTTCAATTACTTATACGCTAGAGGTGACCTGCATTTATCCGGATATTAAAGAGATCCGGCACCTCCCAGTCTTCGACGGCCTAAAGCGTAATTTTATCAATATATTTCAATTAAATCCAAGAATAAAGGTGTTGGCCAACAACAGTGCAAGTGATGCCTGTGCCTTCACGTTGTTTTTATACGCAGAAATGGCCAGGAACACACCTAAATTGGCGAAAGGATTAAGTGCGATAGATTTGATCAAATCATCAGCAGAAGTTTACTTAGACGGATTTAAGGGCTATGGCCAGGTAGGGAATAAACAAAGTTATGGCTGGCAGAGCAAATACGACTCCAGCGACAGCGCACCATCTTTAATTATCTCCGCCTGTTATTATATACAGGAAAGTAAAGATAATACTTGGGCGGAGGCTCATTATGACGGGATCAAAAGCTGGGCTGATAAAATGATCCAAACTGATACTAACCAGGATGGTATTATTGAATATGGCTATTCCGGAAATTCAGGGAGCTGGGATGACAAAGATTTCAAAAGGCCTGCAAACTGGTGGGATACTATCGGCTTCGGCTATGAGGACGCCTACTCGAATGCTTTAGCCTATCAGGCTGTGAAAGTATTGTCGGCAGTGGCATTATCGCTCAATAAAACCAGCGATAGTAAGTATTTTTCATTATTCGCCGACAGGCTTAAAGGAAATTATTTTGACCATTTCTTCAATAAGGATACAGGAGTTCTCGCTGGCTGGCGAAGTGAAGACGGCCGCTTACATGATTATTATTTCACCTTTGTAAACAGTGTCGCCGTCACCTATGGATTGTTGACAAAAGAGCAGGGTAAACTCGTCATGGGCAATTTACTTCAAAAAATGAAGGCCGTGGGCTTCACCGATTTTACACTGGGACTTCCGGGCAATTTAGTACCGGTCCGGTCCGAAGATTATGTTCATCATGTTAAGAGATGGGGATATGGAGAAAAACCGGATGGATCAGATGGCTTCCAGATCTATGAAAATGGAGGTGCAACCGGCTGTTTTGCCTATTTTACCATTAAAGCCTTATATAGGATCGACATGCACAATGAAGCTGATGAAATCTTCCTGGCTATGATGCAAAGCTTTAAAACCGGCGGATTTGAGGGTCATTGTGAAGAAAGTACCTACACAAAAGATTGGAAGGCCTGGGACGGGACCTGCTGGGGTTACGAGGGCTTCCTGGTAGATAATTATTTACCATTACTCGCTGTTTTTGACTGGGCCAGCGCTGCTAATTGATGGCCGTTTAAACAACTTTAATCGGGATAACAGAATTGAAAATACTACTGGAGGGAGTTCCGGTGTTAGTTGAGTTGATAAGGGCCGTTTGGTAATGGCGGCCCTTTTTTTAGCAATAGATACTCGTCCAACCCTACTTACCATCATTTTAATCAATATTTAACCGTATGAAAACTGCTAAAAAAGTCAACTACTTTTTTATTTTAATTATCAACCTGATTTATATGCCATCTTTTGCTCAGCATGGAAATAATCGGCTTGGATTGATCCCAAGCCCGGTAAGCCTAACACCTCATCATGGTAATTTTAGCCTAAGTGCCAGAACGCTGATACAAACAGATAGCTTACAAAATAAGTCTATCAGTTTTCTGAGAAGTTATCTCGCTGATAATTATCAACTACATAATGAACCTGTAAAAAGTTCAAAAGGTTATTTACGGTCAAATTCTATTATACATATTATCACCAAACGCGACCCGAATTCCATGAATGAGGGTTACAGGTTGCAAATAACCGCTGACAGAATTAATTTAACGGGTAACGATGCAGGGATATTCTATGGCATTCAAACACTGATTCAGCTAATCTCCCGGGAAGGTGGCCGGTACACATTGCCCTGCGTAGATATCGTCGATTTCCCCAGATTTCAATACCGGGGATTAATGCTGGACGTTGCGAGGCATTTTTTTTCTGTCACACAGGTTGAACAGGTATTAGACCTGATGGCACATTATAAATTAAATACCTTTCAATGGCATTTGACGGATAATGAAGGTTGGCGAATAGAAATAAAAAAATACCCCAAATTAGCTGCTATAGGGGGATATGATGTCCATACCGTATTTGATGGTGAGCGGGATGGCCTGGATAGCGCTGTGACCGGAGGGTATTATTCACAGGAACAAATCAAAGAAGTTGTGAAATACGCAAGTGACCGGTTTATTACCGTTATTCCTGAAATTGAGATGCCGGCGCATTCTGTTGCCGCTTTAAGGGCAAATCCGGAATTTAAATGTGTACTTCCGGAAAACTCACCGAATCAATCCGCTAACAATTATATCTACTGTCCCTCGGAAGCAACGTTTAAATTTCTGGAAGATATTTTAAACGAAGTTATTCCTTTATTTCCAGGGAAATATATTCATATCGGAGGCGATGAAGCAGATAAAAGGCCCTGGGAGGAATCATTATATTGTCAGCAACTGATGAAAAATTTGAATATTAAAGATGTCCATTCATTGCAGTCTTATTTTATTCAACGCATAGAGAAATTCCTGATTTCTAAAAACAAACATATTATTGGTTGGGATGAGATTTCTGAAGGGGGCCTGTCAGGGAATGCTACAGTAACCTGCCGGTTTGGTGAAAAGGCAGCACTGGCGATAATTCAGCAAAAGCACCAGGTGATTATGACCCCCGGGCTAGAGGGATTATATTTTGATTATTACCAGAGCAACTCCAGTTTTGAACCATTCGGTCATGAGCATTACAATGGCGGATATACCCCATTATGGAAAAGTTACAATTATGATCCGGCTCCGGCCTTACTCACAGCGGAACAAGAAAAATATGTTTTAGGCGTACAGGGTAGCATATGGACGGAGCATATGGCTACGATGAATAAACTATATTATATGATGGTTCCCAGGATATTTGCTCTAGCTGAGATCGCCTGGGCACTCCCAAAAAATAAAAACACCGAAACTTTTTTTGAAATCAGTGTGCCAAAACAACTGCTTTATCTTGAAAAAAGAGAATATAACTTCCGGGTACCAACTGCATTTAAGGAGACAGATACGGTGATGATCGGCAGCAAATTTCTAATAGCAAATAACAGTAGCGCACTAGACTCGAAAACTTATTATACGCTAAGTGGCCATACTCCGACTGAAAATGACCGGTTATTTACCGCACCACTTACCTTTAGTATTCCCAAAAATGAGCGCCGTGAAATTCAGGCAATCGTCATTACATATAGCGGTAAACGCAGCGTTCCCTCAAGAATTATCATGTGTAATGAGGATACCTTGCCTGCCATGCATCCAAGAAATCTAAGCAAGGGTTTAGCGTATCAAATTTATGATAAGGATATTCTGGATACCACCAGATGTCCCCATTCGCTAAAATCGGGTATAATGCAGGATTTTCAGCTGGATACGCTGAAGAAAGTGTTTGGTGACTTTAAAATCATTTGCGAAGGGTATATATACATAGCAGAAAATAATACGTACCATTTTTTTATTTCCGCAAAAGGCGGGAATCAAATCTACATTGACGGAAAAGATGTAATAGCAGATAATACTGATTTTTCCAAATTCGAATTAACTGGTGGCGCGATACTGCAAAAAGGTTATCACAAAATAAAAATTGAATATTCCACTGAACCCCATATAAAATCTATTCCGGTTTACCTCCAATCGGGCAAAAATGTTAAGGAGGGGTTTTCTACAGATATAATATTTCACTGATAAAAAGAAGAATATTATCTGCGCAAATATTTGATTTTAGGAAAGTTAGTCCGGAGACAAGAAATCATTTTATCTCCTTTGAAGTTTGCCCATCATTTAACATCCTCAATTCAAAAACCCTGTAAGCGTGGCCGGATGCTTGTTTCCGTATTTTTCTTGGTAGATCAATATTTCTGCTCTGATTTAAACTTCTTGATTTTTGTCAAGTGTTAATTTTTTTTTCTGCCCGACTTTTGTATCCTATAATTTACCTGACATGAAAGAAAAAAGATGTATAATACACGATAGCCCTTTAGTAAAAAAAATCGAATTAAGGAAAATTGCCCGTCAAGCAATGCTATGATGAGCGCAGATTAAGCTTCATCCCCACTTATAGTAAAATAATTATTAATAATACCCTTTCGGTATCTATATGGAATCCCTATGATCAAACATATCCTAATCCTGGTTTTTTTAATGCCTGTATTATCACTTTATGCGCAAAAACATTATTCTATCAGCGGAACACTCAAAGATGCGGCTACCGGTGAAACCCTCATTGGCGCGACCGTCAGGATTAAAGAACTGCCTCAGTACGGCGCGGCCTCTAATAGTTACGGTTTTTATTCGCTGACGGCAACTGAAGGCGATTACCAGGTTGAATGTACCTATATCGGTTATCAAACTACAATTACCCAGGTATCCCTTCATAAAGATCAGACCCTGAATATTTCATTACAACCAAAGAATGATTTAAAGGAAGTTGTCATCTACAGTAACAAACCTAACAACGACCAGGTGTCTTCACCTCAAATGGGTGTAGAAAAGCTGAACATGGCACAAATTAATAGCGTACCGGTCGTCCTTGGCGAAAAGGATATTTTGAAAACGGTTACGTTACTTCCTGGTGTTAAAGCTGCGGGGGAAGGAAATACCGGTTTTTATGTTCGGGGCGGAACATCGGATCAGAATTTGATCTTGCTGGATGAAGCCACGGTTTATAATGCTTCGCATCTCCTGGGTTTCTTTTCAACGTTCAATTCAGATGCGATCAAAGACGTAACTATCTTTAAAGGCGGAATGCCGGCTGAATATGGCGGCCGCCTATCCTCTGTACTGGATATTAAAATGAATGACGGTAACAGCAAGGATTATACCGTTCAGGGAGGTATAGGCCTCATTTCTTCCCGGCTAAAGGTCGAAGGGCCTATATTTGATGATAAAGGGTCTTTCATGATTAGCACCCGCCGTACCAATTTTGACGCATTTTTAAAAACCTCATCAGACTCTACGCTCAAAGGCAGTACCCTATATTTCTACGACCTGAACGCCAAGGCCAACTATCACTTTGACGATAAAAATGTCATCTATCTTTCAGGGTACTTTGGAAAGGATGTATTAGGCCTGAAAAACACTTTCGGCACAAACTGGGGAAATACAACAGGAACGATCCGTTTCAATCATATTTTTAGTAGTAAGCTATTTTCTAATACCGCCTTAATCTATAGCAATTATAGCTATGCAATCGAGGATCTTGCCATAGATAACAATTTTACAGCAACTTCAAAAATTGAAGATGTGAACTTCAAAGAAGATTTTCAGTATTCAATGAATGAAAAACACACCATCAAATTCGGGTTGAATATTCTGCATCATAACATTCTGCCCGGTGAAATTTCCGCACCGCAAAATTCGAGTTTCAATGACCTTGCTGTGGAAAAAAGAGAAGGCTTTGAAGATGCGGCTTATGTCAGCGACGAATGGAAAGCGACCAATAAATTCACCCTCGTTTATGGCCTCCGGATCAGTGATTTTATGTTACTGGGCCCCGGAACCTTTAAAACTTATGATGCCGCAGGGGATGTACTCACCGCTGTTCCTTACGGAGCAGGTTCGCTGGTTAAAAACTATTTTAACCTGGAGCCCCGCCTGTCAGCAAGCTTCCTGCTGGATGATGAAAATTCGATCAAGGCGTCTTATAACCGGAACACGCAAAATATACACCTGCTGACCAATTCTACCGGGAGCACCCCGGCGGATGTGTATGTGATGAGCAGCAATAATATCAAACCGGAAATAGCCGACCAGCTTTCTACCGGCTGGTTTAAGAATTTTAGTGACAACATCTACGAATTTTCTGCTGAAGTTTATTATAAACTACTGCAAAACCAGATTGATTACAAGGATGGCGCCCAGTTAGTGGCGAACCCTGATGTAGAATCGTTGTTAACTTACGGTTCTGGCAGGGCCTACGGAGTGGAGCTATTCTTGAAAAAAAAATACGGACGCTTTAACGGTTGGGTCGGCTATACGCTATCCAGGACAGAGGATAAATTTGCGGCGATCAATGAAGATAAATATTTCCCCGCTACGCAGGACCGCACGCATGATTTATCGGTAGTCGGCATCTATAAATTAACTAAGCGCTGGACTTTGTCGAGCACTTTTATTTACAGTAGCGGCAATGCGGTTTCTTTCCCAACAGGGAAATATAACATCGGCGGGTTAACCACATTTTCTTATTCAGAACGCAACGGTTACCGTGAACCAGCCAATAACCGCCTGGATATCGGAGCCACCCTGGAAGGAAAGGAACATAAAAAATATCATTCCAGCTGGACTTTCGGTATCTATAATGTTTATGGACATTGGGATCCGTACGCCATTACTTTCCAGGACAATAAGAATGTACCCAATACCACCGAAACGCAACTTACCAGTATTTTCCCAAGGCCAATCCCTTCAGTGACCTGGAACTTTAAATTTTAACACCTATCAAAATGAAAAATCATTCAAATTTCTATACCGGTATACTAGCTATTATCCTACTTACATTTGCTTCCTGCCAAAAGGTGATCGACCTGAAACTAAACAGTGTCACAGGAAAATTGGTGATTGAAGGGAATGTGACCAATGTAAATGAGCTCCAGGTGGTTAAATTAAGCCAAAATGTTCCGTTTACGAATACCAATGTCTACCCGCCGGTTTCCGGCGCAACCGTGACGATCAATGATCAGGCGGGAAATACCTGGCATTTAGTGGAGGGCCCCGCAGGTAGCTATACGACTACGACCAGTTTTGCCGGTGTTGCCGGAGTGACCTACTCACTGACTGTACTCACCGGGAACCAAACTTATACGGCAAGTTCAACAATGCCGGCACTAGTAACGCTCGATTCCTTATCTTCATCTTCCAGCCAGTACAGCGATAAAAAAAATACCCGCCAGGTGAGTGTGTATTTTAAAGACCCGGCAGGAGTACCCAACCAGTATCGCTTTGTCATGTATGTCAACGGTGTGCAGGTTAGGGACGTATTCACCTTTAACGATGAATTCTCTGACGGGAAAAATGTTAACGATGTATTGAACGAAACAGATATCGATATTTATGCCGGAGACGCAGTAAAAGTTGAAATGCAGTGCGTAGATGAAGCTATTTATACCTATTGGACCACACTCAAGGATATGGGGACAGATTCAGGAGGAGCAGTAGCGCCATCAAATCCGCCATCCAATCTTACAAATGGCGCATATGGTTATTTCAGTGCGCATACCACTCAAAATAAGACATTTACGGTAAAATAATTTGTAATGGTGGCCATTTTTGTATCTCATTAATGCCTGATTTTCTTTTGTTTCGTTCATTCCAGTAATTAAAAATAAATGTGAACTCCAGTGTTTTGGCTATAATAAACACATAACCCGCATGAAGATAAAATATACAATCGGCATAATTGTGGCGCTTCTTGTCGCTTTTGTTACCGGGCAATCCTTTTATCATTATCACAAAGGAAATAATGCAGCAATAACAGCCCCGGTTTATTTTAAAGGATACACCAATCATGCCGCCTTATGCGCGGTATATTACGACCCTGCAGATTCGGTAAAGGACATCACTGCGCTGAAGGGCTGGGGTAATTATAAATGGAAAATTTCTGGCGCTTCGGATAGTGTGCAGTTTTATTTTAATCAGGGCATCAGCATGTACTATGCCTTTCACACCATCGAGGCTATCGCATCCTTTACCAAAGCCACTCATCTCGATCCAAGTTGTGCTATGGCCTGGTATGGCAAGGCTTTGGCTATGGGGCCAACCATTAATTATCCCAATGGCTACCGGCCGCCATCGGAGGCGTTGCAGGCTGCCACGAGGAGCAAGGAGCTATCTGTCAATTGCACGTCGATGGAAAAAAGCCTGATCAACGCCATGCAGCAACGTTATAGCGCCGATACCACCATCAGCATAAAACAATTGCGGACTAACTACGCCGGCGCCATGCAGCGCGTTTATGCCGGCTATGGCAAAAACGCCGACGTAGTTACGCTATACGCCGATGCTTTAATGCTGTTGCACCCCTGGGATTTATATGCACACGATTTTACCCCCAAACCATGGACACCGCAGATCAGGACGCTGCTGGAACAGGCGATAGCTATCAGTCCGAAACATCCAGGTGCAAACCATTATTATATCCACACTATGGAGGCATCCGCAACACCGGAGGTCGCTAATAATAGCGCTCATTTGCTGGACACCTTGATGCCGGGGGTATCGCACCTTACGCACATGCCATCGCACATCTATATCCGTACCGGTGATTACGCGCGGGGGATAAAAGATAATAATGCCGCCCTTGCCGGGTACGACAATTACGCTAAACAATATGCCCCGGTAATCCACGGCGTTGTTTTGTACCAGTACCATAATATGCATTTAATGATCAATTGTGCGCAAATGGGTGGCAACTACAAAACTGCAATTGACGCAGCAGAAAAACTACAGTCGTTACTTTCTTGGAAATACCTGTCATCTGGCGATGCCGGTAGTAATTTTATGCAATACCTGTATATTCAGCCTATCATCACCAATCTGCGTTTTGGTAAATGGGACGATATTTTAAAAGTGAAATCCGTCGGTAATCTATCGTATGCGTCTATATATCTGCACTTTGCTAGAGGGTTAGCTTATTGCGCTAAAGGCAACGTAGCGTTAGCTAATCGCGAGTTGACTGCGCTGGAAGAAAAAATGACGGATAAATCGCTAAAATTCTCCGAAGACAATTTTAGTCCGGCTTATGAATCGGCCATTGTCGCTCAATTGATTCTGCGTGGCAAAATAGCCGGTGCGCAAAAGCAATACGCTGCCGCAATTAACCTTTTACAAGATGCCGTGAAGGCGGAAGATCATATCATTTACAACGAACCCAGGGACTGGCCGCTGCCTGCTAGGCAATATTTAGGCGATATGTTGATAATCGCAGGCCGGAACAGCGAAGCCATAGCTGTATTAAATAAAGACCTTACCATAAACCCCAACAATGGCTGGGCGCTCTCTGGATTGGAGCGGGCATTTGCCAATACCAATAATACCGATGCGTTAAAGAAGACGCAGCTACGCCTAAAAAACGCCTGGAAAATTAAGGATCTGGAGATTAACAGGCCGGTGTTTTAGGGCTGTGACCAGAACGCTAAAACTTTTGGCCAATGATTTTCCTGCGGATATCAAATGCGCATCTGACGTTATTCACTATTTTCATATAGTCCACTGCTATCGTGGGCAGATTAGGTGCGGAGAAGTGCATAGCTCCCGTTGGCCAATATGGGTGCCGCCATCTCCATCCATAGCAAGGCCCAATAAACCGATTGTTAAAAGACACACATTCACAGGTATTTATAACTTTGCGGTGGAACCGAAGAATTCAGTTGGTGTTTGACCTGTAAACGTTTTAAAGTCCTTGATAAAATGGGACTGGTCAAAAAAACCGGCGTTAAGGGCCGAATTCACCAAAGGTTCGTCTAAATGCCCCTGTGCTATCACGGAGTTCATCCGGACAATAGCGGCAAATTGTTTAGGGGTGGTACCCACCAGTTTTCTAAACCTTTTTTCAAACGCATCGGTGCTGATATATAAGCTGTCAGCCAGTTGTTTCATCCTCAGCAAGCCTTTGGCTGCATGTATTTTTTGGATGGAAGCAGCGACCAGCAGATCGGGCTTTTGATAGCGGAGCCTTGCGATTAAAAATTGCTCCACGATTTTTATTTTTTGATCAATCGTCTCGGTGTGATGAATTTGCTCTTCCAACTCCTCCAGTTCCGAAATGTTAAAAAAATGGTTGAGCGCAAGGTTGGATTCAAACAACTCGTGAACAGGGGACTTTAAAAAAGCCGCAGCCCCGGCTTCTTTGAATTGCACCAGGATATTACCAGTATCTTTGCCATACTGCACCAGCCGGGCTGTTTTCCTTAAACCGGATATAGAGAAAACAGGAAGATTTGTACCTTCATGTTCTTTCTTGTAGTGCACGGTTCCCTTGTAGCGGATAGCCAATACGATCGAAGTATCTGGCAGTAGCCGGTTAACCAATATATCATCGCTTTCAATAACCATAAAAGCTTTGATGTACGGGCTTAAACGAGAAGAAGGTTCGACTATCCACATAGGAAAAAACGATGCTTAAAGGTAATGATTTTATTTTAGCATTGTAACCACACCGCTATCGCGGTGCCTATTTCGGATGCTGAATCCTCCTGTAGGTTATGATGACCCTTAACCACAATATGAGCCTGGTTCGACCACGATTTGCAGGCTTTTTTTTCTGCATCGGCTAAGGTCCCCGGATTGGCTTCAATAAATAATTTCGGAATCGCCGTAGCAGAGAGCCAGTTGCTGTAATCATTGACGATCCTGATCACATCAGCCGGTTCGCCGCCCAGAGGGAGTTGCCGCGCCCAGCTGAGCATGGCTCTCCGGCTTTCCCCCGGCTCCCGGAAGGGCCGCCGGTACTCGTCCATTTCTTCTGCTGATAAAGTCCTCAAGACCGTTTTCGGCAGATTAAATTCAATAAAGGAATTTTGCTTTAACACCATTTCTTCCCCCTTTTCTGTTCGCAAATTTTGAAAGGTTTCCCTCGCAACGCCGGGTACCTCATCCCATGTGCGTGGCCTGGTGATCGCCTCCATATAAACGATACCCTTAACAGCATCTGGATGCTTGCGCGACCAGTCAAATGCCAGCGCGGAGCCCCAGTCATGTACGACAAAAACAATATTTTTGTTAATGCCTAGTGAGCTGAGGAGTTGATCAAGATACTTTTCATTGTTGAGGAAGGTATAATCAGTCGCATCGGCGAATTGATCTGAATCGCCCATGCCCATCAGGTCAGGGGCGATGCACCGCCCCAGGTCCTGGGCATACGGGATGATATTTCGCCAGATATAGCCGGAGGTCGGGTTTCCGTGAAGGAACACGATAGGGTCGCCCTTACCGGTATCGATATAAGCCATTTGAAGGCCGTTTATGGTTTGATATTTCTTTGGGTACAGCGAAGCTGTGGTTTCCTTGTTTTCGTGCGTTTTGGTTTCCATTATTATACTATTTTTAATTTCATGCTGTTGTTGCCAGACAAAATTCGGTTTACTATTGCCGAGCGGATAGTATAAAATCATTGATTTATAATATCAGGCTAACACTGCCCGATTTGGCCATTTGCTTTTCACCCCATTTATTCAGGTACATAATAAAGGGGATCAGCTCCCTGCCGGTTTCTGAAAGGGAATATTCCACTTTTGGGGGCACCTGGTGAAAGACCTCGCGGTTGATTAAACCGTCTTCTTCTAATTCTCTCAATGTCTGCGTGAGCATTTTTGCAGTAACGCCGTTGATCTGCCTGCGGAGTTCACCATAGCGTAAAATACGATGGCTATGCAGGTACCATAAAATACGTCCTTTATATTTTCCGCCGATCCTTTGAAAGGCAAAGTCAACTGTACAGTCAGTGGATTGTATGTTTTTTCGTGTCATGTTAAAATTAATTAGCTGATTATCAATGTTAGTTTCAAAATCGTTCGTAAGATACAAAAAAGTGCATACTTGCCAAAATAACTTACACTTGATAGTTTTGAGCTAATTAAACAAAATCAAAATGAAAACAAATCAATCAGCAGGCTTTTTCAACTTTACCGTCGGGGCTCTCGCGTTGACAGCGGTTACAGATGGCCATGTTTACGTTAAACGTGTACGCCCGGTACAACACCCTGAAAGTTCAGCAGCAGAAATAGAAGCTGCGCAGCGGTCAGCTGCAGTCGACAAGGTACTAGCCGAAAACTTCGTATCGGTAGACGTCATCGATGGTGGAGTCAATATGCTCGTCATCCAAAAAGAAGAAAAAATAATTTTGATAGATACAGGCTTTGGATATATGGGTGACCAGGCCGTCGAGCTTCCACCAAACCTGATGATGGTGCCCGGGGTCGTTAGAAAGGCCGGTAAGCTTTTGGACAACCTGCTGGACGCAGGTATTTCCACTGATGATATTACCGATATCATTTTAACTCACGCGCATATTGACCATTTAGGCGGAATCCTTGACGCAAATGGCAATAAGGTTTTTAAAAATGCTGCCGTTCATATCGGAAAGGTTGAATATGATTTCTGGACATCAGAAAACCCGGATTTTTCAAACAGCAAAGCGCCAGACAACCTCCCTACACTTAACTTGGCAAGATATACCCTTGGTAAAATTGCAGACGATCTGGTGTTTTTTAACGATGGAGATATATTATTTAATGCTATCCAGGTGATTATAGCACCAGGGCATACACCGGGACAAGCGGTGCTTCGTATTTTTTCCGGGGATGAAGAGTTGCTACATATCGTCGACATCGCTCATACTCCCGAGCTGGTATTCCCTCACCCGGAGTGGGGTGCAACACTGGACACGGATTTTTATCAGGCTATTGCGACCCGTAGGATCTATTTTGAAAATTTGGCGCAATCGAAACAACGTGCTTTCGGCTGTCATTTGCCCTGGCCGGGGTTGGGTTTTGTACGGAAAAACGGCGATGGTTATCAGTGGGTGCCCCAGACCTATTCAACGCCGCAACTATTCGATTATTGACAGCAATTATGGGTTTAAAAACCCAATTCTGAAAATTAAAACTGCGATGTAATGTTTTAAAACTTCGCGTATCCAAATGCAGGCGATACGATTAAATGGCTATGAATGAAAACACTTGAAACTACCATTAAAAGACCCCTTGCATGAACGAATTAGAACAATATATCCAATCTTACTTTGGGGTACCTCAGGAAGACCTTGCTAAAATCAGTCCCCTTTTTCAGCTGACCAGGCTGAAAAGGGGTGAATACTTTCTTAAAACAGGCCAGGTCTGCGATAAGTTAAGCTTTCAACGATCCGGTCTGATCCGGGTCTATATAGAGACAGGCGAAAAGGACATTACGCAATGGGTGTCCACACAGGGCTACTTTTTAACGGATTTATCGGGCATCATTTTTCACAGGCCATCCAAATACCATATCCAGGCATTGGTGGATTGTGAATTGTATACAATTCATAAAGAGGATTATAATCAGCTCGGCTCCCTGATAGCGAAATGGCATGAGCAGGAAAAACTTTTTATTGCGCATTGTTTTACTTTATTGGAGGATCGGATTTTTGCCTTATTGTCAAAAAGTGCTGAACAGCGTTATGAACACTTATTTGAACAGCAAAAAGATCTTTTTAACCGGGTACCCTTGCAATACCTCGCTTCGATGATGGGAATGACACCGGAAACATTAAGCAGATTACGGAGAAAAAAATCAGTAGGGTAAAGGTGTCAATTTTTTTGGAATGATCGTTCAAATATTTAAATTTGCTTTTATTATGGCACGTCACAAAGAATTTGACCCAGCTGAACGCTTAAATAGGGCAAGAAACCTTTTTTGGAAAAAGGGCTATCATGCGACTTCTATGCAGGATCTCGTTACAGCGACAAAATTGCACAGGGGAAGCCTTTATGACACTTATGGCGACAAACATCAATTATTTATGGAGAGCCTGACCAGTTATGCTACAGAAACACATGCTGCATACAAGGATGCTACTACCGGCATAAAATCGCCGCTTAAAGCTATAAAAGCGATGATACAAAAGGCAATTTCCCGCTCATTTGATGAGGAAAAGGTTTGCATGTCGGTGAAATCATCTTTTGAGCTGGCCCCATTTTATGAAGATGTTCAGCGAGAACTGCAGATCCAGGTGAAGAGCCTGGCCCTGGCTTTTGAAAAGCTGATCATCAAGGGGCAACAAGCGGGGGAAATTGACAAGAAAAAGAACGCAAAACAACTTGCCTTATTCATTGTGGGCTCATTTGCCGGATTCTGGCAAATGCAAAATCTTTTCAATGACAAAAAAATGGCTACTGAAATGTCGGAAGTTTTGATGCAAAGTCTAAAATGATTTTTTTTGCCCTATTTTGGAATGAACATTCAAGAATTAAATTAATTAATATTTATAAATATGAAAACACAGACAAATAAAATAGCCTTGATTACCGGCGGTAGCCGGGGTTTGGGGAAAAGCATGGCGCTTCATCTGGGAAGATCCTCAACAGATGTGATCATCACTTACCAAACTCAAAAAAAAGCTGCCGAAGCAGTGGTGGGTGAGTTGGAATCCCTGGGTGTTAAAGCCGCCGTTTTACAATATGATGCGAACGATGTGGAATCTATTTCCAAATTCGTAAAATCCTTTAAAAGCCTGCTTTTAGAAAAATGGAATACTTATCATTTTGATTTTTTAATAAATAATGCGGGAATGGGTGCCAGTATACCATTTGAGGACGCAACAGAAGAGCTGTTTGACAGGTATATGAATGTTCATTTTAAAAGTGTTTATTTCTTATCCAAACAGCTGTTGCCGATGATCAATAAGAACGGCCGTGTGCTCAATATATCCTCCACTTCTACCCAATTTTGTGTAAACGGCTATTCGATGTACGCACCAATGAAAGGTGCCATTGAAGTCTTTACCAGGTACTTGGCAGTATTAGCTGCGCCCAATAGCATTACCGTGAATGTTATTGCGCCAGGAGCGGTTGAAACCGATTTCAACAATGCAAAATTCCGAAACAACCCCGAATTGAAGGCATCAGTTGCAGGAAAAACTGCTTTAGGAAGAGTTGGCGAAGCTGATGACATCGGCGGGCTTGTCGCTGTTTTGTGTGATGAACGTTCGGGCTGGGTCACCGGGCAGCGAATAGACACAAGCGGGGGTATAAATCTATCACTTTAATCAACTGATAAAAAATTTAAATATATCTGGAACGAACGTTCAAATAAAATACACATTCCAAATGAAAAATAATTATAAAATGCCCGCAGCTTTGTGGGCATTAACAATAAGTGCGTTCGCCATAGGCACCACCGAATTTGTGATGGTCGGTATATTACCGACTGTTGCCCGAAGTTTCCAGGTAAGTGTTTCTACTGCTGGCTTACAGGTTACCCTATATGCCTTAGGGGTGGCGATCGGTGGCCCGCTGTTAACGGCGCTCACTGGCAGTGTTCCCAGGAAACCTTTACTCCTTTACTTAATGCTCCTGTTTATTGCCGGGCACCTGGCATCAGCCCTTGCAAATTCCTTCGCCCTGTTGTTGATCACCCGGTTTATCTCCGGCTTTGCGCACGGGGTTTTCTTTGGTGTTGGCGCAACGATAGCTGCTACATTGGTCCCTTCCGATAAAAAAGCAACAGCCATTGCCATTATGTTTGCCGGATTTACAATAGCCATCGTAGCGGGTGTCCCGCTCGGTACGTATATCGGCCAGCGTTTTGGCTGGCGTTTTACCTTGGGCGGTGTAGCGCTCCTGGGTTTCATCGGGCTGATCGCTAACTGGCTGTTGCTCCCCGGCGATATTGAAAACGGCCCCGTATTGCGGATGAAAGACCAGTTAAAGGTTTTACTGAACGGTCATATTCTTCTGGTGCTGGCGATTACCGCATTTGGTTACGGCGGGACCTTTGTGACATTCACTTACATGGCGACCATCTTAGAGCAGATCACCGGATTCTCACCGGGTGCGATAAGCCTGCTATTGCTGCTATATGGGTTAGCCGTAGCGATTGGCAATGTCATCGGTGGAAAGGTCTCCAACCGGAACCCCATCCGGTCTTTAATCGTGATATTTGCTTTGCAGGCACTGATCCTGTTAGTTTTTAGCTTCACCGCCGATCATCAGGTGCCAGCGATCATTACTTTATTTTTTATGGGTATACTGGCTTATGCGTCTGTACCCGGTTTGCAATTATACATTGTACAGTTGTCCTCAAAATATCTTCCGGGGACAGAAAATGTATCATCGGCATTAAATATCGCCGCCTTTAACGTTGGCGTTGCGATCGGGGCTACTGTTGGCGGCATCGTTGTGCAATCACGGTTAGGTTTACCGGCTACGCCATGGATCAGTTCTTTGTTTGTTTTATTGGGTCTTGGGCTGTCAGTTTGGAGCTTTCAATTGGAAAAGGAGGGTGCTAGTGAGTTGGTTGGCTTGAGTTAAAGATTTCAATGTCTTTTGTTGGAACAGGGAATTTTTATTAGCGAAGGCAGCCTCCTGGTTGAATCGATTTTCAAACTCAACCAGTTGTATGGGTTCCAGTATCGGATCATCTTAGACGTAATTTTGTGAGGCAATAAAGCCTGATGATCTATTGAAAACATCGGTATAGCCTATGCGAAATGAATACAATTGCCAGCCGGATCGTATGTTTATTCTGCATGATATCGCTTTTTCTGTACATGTCAGCTCTTTTGGACCACAATCATCATATCGCGCAGTCGGCGTTTCCGACTGCGCGAAAACAGCACCGCTAAACAATGATGCCACGGCATCAAGCAATAGTTTTTTCACTTTTTTTAATAACAACTAAATTTACGATTAAGATCGATGAATTTTAGTATCAATCCTAAAATTAAATCTTGCTAATTGTGCTTTTCGGGTGGTTTTTCTTACTCAAAAAATACAGTGTTCCTATGACGATCAGGTAAATTGCTATACAGGGCAAACCGGCTTCTATACCAAAATTCCTGCCGGTTAGCCAGGCACTTTGTGTAGTTAGCTTTAAGGCGCAAATAGCTTGGTTGGCATCGGTTTGACTGGATGCCAGGGTAGTGATCTTGCCGATAAAAAAGATGTCCCAGATCACATGTACGATGGCAGCATACCATATTACCCCGCTGTACTGGTAGATGGCTGAGAACATGGTTCCTGCGATGATGCCACCGCCTACTACGATAAAGATATCCAGGGGGTCAAAAGACGTCAGCATCGCTATATGCACCAAACCGAATAGCAAAGACGAAATTAAGGTGGCTTTGACGGTTGAATACCGATTTTTGAGGATCAGGAATATATGTCCCCTAAAGAATACTTCTTCGGTTATGCCCGCAGCGATGGAAATAGCTGCCCATTTAACGACGATAGTCAATTTTTCAGTACCATTTAGAAAAACTGTATGTGAATACGGGAGCGCAAATTGACCGAAGTAATAAAATGACCAGACAGACGCAGGTAATAGCAAACTGACCAGTGTCCATTTTAAAGTTTTAATTAGGGTTATTCTGCCGTAGAGAGATTTCGTTGGATATATTTTCAAAACCTTTTCCGCGAATAAATGAAGCGCAATAAGGGTTAAAGGCAATCGCAGGAATACCTCCCTAATGGTAATTTTAACAACATTAACCGGTATCCAGAAAGTTAACAGGCCGCAAAAAAATGCGACTAAAATAAAAATGGCCAGGCAGCTAAGAACGTATAAAACGATTCTGCCGGCAGGTAAACGGGTGGTGGTGATTTGATTAATTTGCATAATAATATGTATTTAAGTATGATTTACGAATATATATACATAGTATAGCTATGTATACGGTGCAAGAAATGCTATTTTCGGTTCATTAAACGGAATAGCATAGTATTGATAAAATAAAATAGGCCCATCAACAGGATTACTATAAAAATAAACGAATTACCCAATAGCTCGCTGGCTCCGGGAGGAACGATACTGGTGTGGCCAAAGGCGTAAAAATGACCATCTTTTACAAATAACCCAGTATGTGACGGAGAGATCAATTTAAAGATGATCAGTGAACCGAAACTAATAATGAGTAAATAACCCAGCGCTATTAAAAAATAAGCTGCACCTCTGTTTACATTGAGGAATAAAGCTTGTATAATATGCTTTGGATTAAAAGACCTTCCAGCCTGCGCAACCTTTTTTTCGGCGACCAGGGGCTGTAGCACTTCTTCAGGAGGCCCCAATTTTTCGAGGGTATCTACCAGTATGGCTATTTCATCCTGAACCGCGGCCCCCTGGATCGCCTCATAAACATGGCTGTTTAATTCCATTGATATTTCCAGTTGATCGTCTGCTGATAGAATCTTGATGCATCGCCCTACCCTTTTAAAATAGTCATCATAGATTTTTTGAGCAGTTGTATTGGTAAAGTTGATTCTTTTCATTTTTGAATTTTTTTAATAGCCATATCTAATGAAGACCAGATGTTTTTCATTTCAGCCAGTGTAGCCTGTCCGTCTTTACTTAAAACATAATACTTGCGCGGAATGCCTGATTCCTGTTCCACCCATCGTGACTCAACGAGGCCCTCTGCCTTTAAACGATTTAATAAAGGGTATAAAGTGCCCTCTGCAACGTCGATGTGGGTATGGGTCTTTATTTCCTGTACCAACTCATAACCATAATATTCCTTTTCATCAAGAATGATCAGGATAATATAGGAAAGCGTTCCTTTCTTCACCTGGGAAAACCAGTTTTGTACAAATTCAGCATTCATGCGACAAATATAATACATAGTTAAACAATGTACAATACTTTGCTACGTATTTATTTCGGTGGAGTTAAGAGCGCATAATTCAGAGAATAGTAAGTTTATATTTTACTTTAGCAGGTCTTTCAATGTTCGCATAACGAATCTATCTATAAAATCGCAGCAATCTTTTTTATACCCTCCTCCATTTCCTGTTCATCCAGGGATGCGAATCCCAGGCGCATGGAATTTAAGGACTGACCGGCAAAGCTAAACTTCTCTGATGCTATAATCTGAACACCTTGCTTCAAAAGTTTTGCAGTTAATAGTTTGGTTTCAATTGGATCATTGATGGTTAACCAGTAAGCTAAACCACCTTCAGGCTTTTTATACCGTACTTTATCGCCCATATGGAAATTTATTAATTCGCCCATTAATTCCCTCCGGCCCTTATAAATTCCATACGCCTTTTTTGTATGTCTTTTTAGCACTCCTTCATTAAGCAATTCAGCGATGGCATTTTCCATAATTACATCACCCTGCCGGTCTATCATTAAACGCATGGCCGCTACTGAATCAATTATTGGAGATGGCGCTGCAATATACCCCACCCGAACCACAGGTGAGATTAATTTACTGAAAGAGCTGATATAGATTATATTACGAAAGCTCCGGCTTGCCATAGGGGAAATAATTTGAGCTTTAAAGTGATACTCATGATCATAGTCATCTTCAATGATAACAAAGCCCGACTTTTCCGCCAGGTCTGTCAGCTGCTGTCTCCGGTATCCCTTTAATACTACTGTAGTTGGATATTGATGTTGAGGTGTTAAATAAATAGCTTTAATCTTCAGTTTTTCACTAATTTTTCGCAAGTAGGTAACAGAAATACCGTCCTCATCAACAGGTATCGGGACTATTTGGGCACCACAATTTTTAAATACCTCCCATGCTGGAAGGTAACCCGGATCTTCAACAGCAATAACATCCCCCCGGCTTAAAATTGTTTGGGCGATCAAATAAATGGCCATTTGGCTTCCCCTGGTTATACAAATATTTTCTGCAGCTACCGCAACTCCTCGGTCTGCAAGCAACATCTTTGCAATGCCTTCGCGCAAACTAATATCGCCTTTTTCATCATTGTAGCCCATCGTTCGCCATTTGGCTTTTTGCTGAAATAAACGCCGGTACGCTCTTGCCAGTTCATTTAACGGAATAAGACGCGAATCCGGTAATCCTGCATTAAAGACGATGTTGCGGTTGTTGTCAAATTCGCGAAATTGAGTTTGAAAAATATGATAATTGTAATTAACATCATTAAATAATTGCGGATTTGGCTGATAATCAACCGGTATCTGCTCAGCTACAAAGGTTCCTTTTCTCTCTATACTCGTTAACCAACCCGTATCAATCAGGTATGCATAAGCCATGGCAGCTGTCTTTCTATTTACCTTAAGCTGGTCGGCCAGTTCTCTTGTACCGGGCAATAATGTCCCGTTTTTTAGCTGCCTATCTTTAATTTGAACTTGAATATGTTCAATAATTTGACGACCAAGCGGACTCTGGTCATTTATTTCAAAACTTAATAAAGCTTTTGTTGCTCTGGAAAACTGGCCCATATGATTATAATATTTCTGGCTTACCTGGTGGGGCCAAATATAATTTATGTTTGTTTATCAGATATATGCAGATGAAAAATAAACCTTTTTTATTTCACTCAACTCCAATGAAGATTCTTACTACTACGCCGGAAACCTTTGGTAAGTATTGTGTTATGGAAATGCAGCACCAGCCAAATATCGGGCCTGCAATCCATGTGCATCCCCTTGGAAATGAGACTTTTTATATTTTAGAGGGCCGCTATTCATTTTATTATGGCGACAGGATGACTGAACTATCTGCCGGTGAATTATTAACGGTAGAACCTGGCACCCCTCACTATTATAAATCCGGAAGTAAGGGAGGCCGGTTGTTAATCATCATGCCTCCGGATTTGGAAAATTATTTTTGGGAAGTTTCCGCGCTTGAACATGATCGTCCTCTTCCTTTTAGCGAGGAACTGCAAATAGCAGAAAAGTATGGGCAAAACTTTTTAAATCAACCAAGTCAGTCATCACATTGGTAAATCAAAATTTATGAAAACATTATTGATAATCGGAGCCGGCAGGGGAATAAGCTACGGCGTTGCTAAATTATTCGGCAAATTAGGATTTACCGTCATATTGGTCAGCAGGGGGCTTAACCTGGATGAGGTAATTCCAGCGCTAATAGCTCAAAATATTACAGCTGTGCATTTTACTTGTGATATTTCAAATCCTGGACAATTAACACAGGTTCTTGCCCAAATTTTGCAAAAATACGGCGCTATTGATATATTGCATTATAATGTTGCCGCTGCTAAGGCAAACAATATTTTAAATGAAACAAGCGATTCGCTTATATATGATTTTACAATAAATGTTGCCGGTTTGCTAACAGTAGTAAACAATGTTTTGCCGAGTATGAAAATAAAAGGTGAGGGAGCCATATTAATAACAGGCGGAGGCTTTGCGCTGTACCCCAACCAGGACTATGCGACGCTAAGTATTGGAAAAGCTGCGCTTAGAACACTTAATGAATTATTATATGAAGAGTTAAGGAGTCAAAATATAACTGTAGGAACGGTGACCGTTTGTGGATTTGTAAATGATAGTGACGAGAGGTTCAACCCGGACGCAATTGCAAGACAATTCCTGAAACTTTATCAAAGGGAAGTTGCTAAAGAGATTGTTTACTAGTCATTAACAAAATGAATTTGGAAGGGGCTTGCACTAATGATTAAAGCCAGAAAACAGGAAGTTAAAAGGAATAACGAGCAATCACGTTATTGATCCAATGAAGAAAATCGTATTTTAGTTGCGGGATCATAAAGATGACAGCGTTCAATGATTTTTTTATTTCCTACTACAAAGATGAAGAAACCCGGGAATTACTGGAAGTTAATCCTTTCCGGAGTATCTATTTTGAGGTCATCTGGGTCCAGGCGGGCTCGGGTGTCCATACGATAGATTTTATCGATTATCCGTTCGATGGGCCTTGTTTATTTTTATTAAATCCCCAAAATATCCGTACTTTAAAAAAGGATTGCGTGACCAGCGGCGGGGTTATTAAATTCACTCCGTCCTTTTTTGCAGCGGATTCGGATACCGAAAATTTTATTCTCAATTACGGGGTATTTGATGACATCGACGTTTTACCAGTCATCAAATTAAAAAAGGAAGAAGCATTTGCCGTTAAAAAGGCGTTTGAGGATATCTATCAGGAATACGAGCGGGACAGTTTGTTTTCGGATGCGATTTTGCTTTCATTTCTTAAGATTTTCCTGCTAAAAGTCTACGAAATTAAAAAAAGCTATGTCCAGATCAATTGTTTCAAGTCTCCTGATTATATCAGGTTCAAAAGCTTTGAACGGTTATTAGATTGCCATTATAAAAAAATAGCGGAGGTTTCCTTTTACGCGGAGTCCCTGGCGGTTTCTACTAAAACCCTGACCAAGGTGACCCAAAAGTTTACCGGGAAAACACCGGGTCAATTAATAAAGGACAGGATTTTGCTGGAATCAAAACGGATGTTGCACTTCAGCAATTTATCCATCAAAGAGATTGCACATGCGATAGGGTTTGATGACAGTTCGTATTTTACACGTTTCTTTAAAAAGAACACCAATGCCAGCCCTGGCAGCTATAGAAATAAAAGCCAGTAAAGCTTCCCAAAAGTCCTGTATTACTTCCCTTTTGTGCATTTTATAACCCATGCCCGTCCAATACCTTTGTTGTATACTATATAAACAAAAAACAATGGAAAAGGAGTTATTTAAATACCTCGTGCTGGATGTGTTTACTAAGGAAAAATACAAGGGGAACCAGTTGGCTGTCGTATTTGCGGAAGGAGAATTGGAGTTATCCCTATACGAAGATATTTCGAGGGAGTTTGGCTATTCAGAGTCATCTTTTATTTATTATTCGGCAGCAGACAAGGCCTTAAAGGTTCGCTCGTTTACCTCCACGGGATTTGAGATCCATGGCGCGGGACATAATTTATTGGGGGTGGTTTGCGCGGTTTTATTAAAGCAGATAGCCGTTTTTGACGAACAACCGGGTGACAAATTTGTCATCATGAAGGATCAAAAAATAGAATTGTCGATCGGGCTTGATGAAGCGAGCCAACTACCTTTAGTAGGCATGAGGCAAAAATCCGCTGTCATCGGAAAAACGGTGCCGTCTGATCTTCTGGCAGAAGCGTTATCGCTTGCACCGGATGAGTTATTAAGCGGTGATTTTGCGCCCACGGTCGTTGGTACGGAAGTGACCCATTTAATGGTTCCGTTAAAAAGCATTGAGGCGTTAAACAAAGCAACCTCGAATAGAAGCCTTTTAATTAAATTGGCAGCTCGGTATGGATTTGAGGGTGTCTATTTCTTCGCGTTCACGGAAAACGATCCCGGGCATATCGTGCAGACACGTTTTTTCAACCCGGGAATTGGTATTGACGAGGATCCCGCTACAGGGAGTGCCGCAGGTCCTTTGGCCGGTTATCTCTATCACAAGAATCGGGTTGCCGTAGATAAGGATTACCAGATATTACAAGGAGTTCAGATGAAACAGCCCTCCGTGATCAAATTTAGAGTAAGTGATCAGAGTATTACGGTTAGTGGCTCTTCGGTGATTACCATGGAAGGTGTTTTATATAAATAGTTGCTGGGGCAAATGGGCTTAAATCGTCACGCCGAATCCAACTTTTACTTTATCCATGACAACATGGGTGTAGAAGTGCTTGAGGTTAGGGTTGTCCATCAGGTATTTTTTTGAAAACGCTTCGAAATGCGCCATGTCTCGGGTATTGACGATTAATACAAAATCATAGGTTCCGGTTACGTAATAGCACTGGGCAACTTCGGTACATTTTGCAAGGCTGTCTTTGAAATTTTCAATTGATTTTGAACTGCCTTCGTGTAAGATTAGGTCAACAATACATGTAATGCCGATTCCTGCAGCAGCCGGAGAGATAATGGAAACATCCGCTACAATTATTTTATCATTTCTTAGCCGGCTGATCCTGCGTTGAATGGCACTTTGGCTAAGGTTCACCAATTGGCTTAGTTCTTCCGATGTTAATCTGCTGTTCTCCTGTAATAACCGCAACAGCTTTTTATCATAGTCGTCCAGTGCTTGCATAATTTTCCTGTTTGAGGCGCAATAATAAATTTTTTTAACCGGTGTTGGGTCATCAACGCAAAAATTAAGCACCGCTCAGTTCCTAATTTTGAATTACATATAAAAAATAGAAAAATGAAAATATTATTTGCAGAAGATGCTCCAAAAGCGATTGGACCCTATTCACATGCTATCCGGACAGGAACCCTCTTATACTGCTCGGGCCAAACACCCTTAGACCCGGCTAGTATGAAGGTGGAGGCATTGGATATCGAAGGGCAGACAAAACGGGTATTAGACAACTTAAAACTGGTATTAGCGGAAGCGGGATTGACCTTAGCCAACGTGGTGAAAACAAATGTGTTCTTGGCCGATATGGACCTGTTTCAGAAAATGAACGCCGTATACGCAACTTATTTTGTTGAACATAAACCTGCAAGAAGTACGGTAGCGGTGAAAGGCTTGCCTTTTAACGCATTGGTTGAAATAGAATGCATTGCTGAATTTAATCAAGCCAACGATAGCTTATGAATACGGAGCAAAAAATAATCCTTCCTTCCAATAGCATATTTACGACGGAAGAGGTGCAGCAATTCAGGAATGAAACGATAGGTTGTAAAAATGTAATTCATCTGAATAATGCAGGGGCTGGTTTAATGCCAGATATCGTAACGCAGGTGCAATTAGACCATATTCAGCTGGAAGCTGAAATAGGGGGTTATGAAGCATCGGCCTTGCGTGCTGATGTGATCAGCGCGTTTTATGAACAAGCGGCGCTTTTATTTAATTGCAAGCCATCAAATATCGCCTTTACGGCAAGTGCTACGGATTCCTATACCAGGGCATTGTCTTCTATTCCATTCAAAGAGGGGGATATCATTCTGACAGATAATGATGATTTTGTATCCAATCAGATCCAATTCATGTCGCTTCGGAATCGGTTTGGGGTAAAAATCGTACACATCAAAAATGCGGGGATTGGCGGAGTTGACTTGAACGACCTGGAAGAAAAACTGAAAAAATACCAGCCAAAGCTATTGGCAATCACGCATATTCCAACCAATTCCGGACTGGTACAGCCTGTTAAAGAAATAGCGCTGATCTACGACAATTATTCACAAAAATACCCGGACAATACCTGGTATATCCTTGATGCCTGTCAGTCTGCAGGGCAAATGAAACTGGATGTAGCGCAATTGAAATGCGATTTCATGAGCGTTACTAACCGGAAGTTTTTGAGGGGGCCACGTGGCACGGGTGCGCTGTATATTTCAGACCGGGCGCTCGATGCGGGCCTGGAACCTTTGTTTATTGATATGCGCGGCGCAATATGGACAGAAAAAGATGCCTACAAGCAACAGCCGGATTCAAAAAGATTTGAAGACTGGGAGTTCGCTTATTCAACCGTAATCGGCACTAAAGTGGCGATTGAATACTGCAGGAAAATCGGCGAAGATAAAATAGAGCATCAGGTTAAATTGCTTGCCGGCATCCTGAGGACAAAATTAGCGGCTACCAATAAAATACGTGTATTAGACAGGGGGCCGGAATTAGGTGGCCTGGTAACTTTTACGGTTAAGGATTCCGACCCCTTGGCCATTGTAAATGGATTGATGAAAAGAAAGATCAACGTAGTGCCCAGCTACAGGGCATTTGGTGTAATTGATTTTGATGAAAAGGGCGTGCAATGGGCGGTAAGAGCGTCTCCGCACTATTATAATACAGTGAATGAAATAGAGACTTTTGTCGAAAGTGTCAAGGAAATCATAGGTGTTTAAATAAAAACAAGTGTAAATACTTGATTTAAGTCAAGTATTACTTGTTCTGCAAATCTTATTTTCGAAAAAACCAAACCATTGTATTCAGGCAGGAATACAATGGTTAAAATCAGTTTAATATTAACCTGTTTAGCGATTAGAAAAATTGAAAATAAATTTTAAAAGAGCCGTGCATACCACGAAATCACAATTCTTTTTCATCAAACATGTTATAGTTTTATCAATTACACTTTTCAGCGCAGCAGTACAGGGCCAAACCTCTGTTCCGTTCACGCTTACCAACGAAGGGCATATCCTGGTTACCGGTACGATAAACGGTGTGACAGGCAAATTTATATTTGATACCGGCGCCGGTATGACAGTGATCAGTAAACAATATGCCGATAAGATTAATGATTTACAAAAGCAGGACGCCGGCTTTACAGGGCTGCGTGAAACCGGGGAAAAATTAAGTGTTGATCTTTACAAGGGAAAAACACTTTCATTGGGTTCATTCACCGAAAATAATCCCATAATGGGCGTTTTAGATGTTGATTTGGGGCCTTGTGATGGATTGGTATCTATAAAGAGCTTTGGCAACCAGCCTTTTACAATCGATTTTCAACAGCAAAAAATAACTTTCGAAACGCCCAAAACCATTGCACGTATTGAAAAAACCGGTAGGATCATCCCTTTACAACTGGAAATTTTGAGAGATAAAACTGTTGATATCTTTGCATACTTTAAGGTCAACAACAAGTTAACACTACAATTTATTATTGATAGCGGGGCTGGTAAGAATGTATTTTTGGTTGATACCAAATACATAAATCTATTAGGTATTGATACCCTAAATGCCAAAAAGCGATACAAACCCAGCGAGTTTGATCCGAAAACCAAGGTAACAATCTATATGGCGCCGCTGCAGTCGATAGCCTTTAAAAGCCAGCCGGGTATCAATATCCAAAATGTAAAAGCAGCATTTATACCCGGCTTAATTTACGACGGCAAAGTTTCCCTAAGCTGGATCGGTGAAAAAATTGCCTTCGATTTGAAAAAACAGGAAATGATTGTGCCATAAATTTTAACCATCCATTAGGTATTACTGGATTGCCTGTTTGAAAAATTGAGGGGGCTCATTAAGTAAAACCCATAGTCATTGGCGACGGCGATTTAGTTAAGTTTAATCGGAAAACATACCCTTGTGCTTAATTTTCAATCACTAAACACTTTAATATTAATTTATGAATACAAGACTTATTCCCATACCGAAAATTGCCATACGAACTATAGCCGGCGGATTATTACTAATGGCCTTTTTTACGATCATGTGGTCGGGCATAGCATCAGCGAACTTACCAACCACCGGCCAGATCGCTGACCTAGTCATCTTTTGGGGAGGCGCGTTGGCGTTTATTGGTTATGCGATCTACTTTTTCATGTCTGCTAAGCGATTTCAGACCGTGATGACCGAAACAGATAAGGCAGAAGGCAAAAAAATGGGTAAGGCCTACGGGATTATCTTCGGTTTGGAGGGAATGTTGATACCTGTCGCTGTTTTTATCTGCTTACAATTGGGTAAGCCTGAACTGGTGCTTCCCGCCATCGCTTTAGTGGTCGGATTGCATTTTTACCCAATGGCCAGGATTTTTGGCCGGACCATTGATTACTACGTGGCAACCTGGGCTACACTTATTGCCATCAGCACCATCATTTTGACTATAAAACAAGCGGTATTACCGGTACCTGTCCTGGCTGTACTGGGTGTCGGCATGGCAATAGCTACTACTATTTACGGCATCAATATGATCAGGATTGGCCTGGGGTATTTAAGATCTTAAGGATAAATAATTGCTATAAAATTAACGATGAACCTTCATATTAAACTTTACAGCCCGGAAAAAATGCCGGCACCTCACGGTTATTCGCAGTTGGCGGAAATAACAGGCAGTGGTAGGATGATATACCTGTCCGGTCAGGTCGCGGAAGACTTAAATGGAAATGTGGTAGGAAGAGATGACCTTTCCGCTCAGACGCATCAGGTATTTAGCAACATAGGCGCAGCTATGGAGGCGGCTGGCGGTAGCCTGGACAATTTGGTTAAACTGACCGTTTATTTGAAGGATATCAGCCAGATCAGGAAGTTCAGAGAAATACGGGACAGGTACGTGAATACCGATAATCCGCCGGTTAGCACCACTGTCCAGGTGGTTTTAGATGCCCCGGAATGGCTGATAGAGGTGGAGGCCATGGCAATAATTCCAAACGATAACCAATGAAACAGCTAACTTATCATCATGTCGATGTTTTTTCCGACAAACCTTTTTCCGGAAACGGACTAACCGTATTTTTAGAAACAGAAAACATTTTCTCCGAATTGATGCTGACCATTACCCAGGAAATGAGGCAGTTTGAAAGCATTTTTCTTCAGAATTTTGATGGGAAACAGGTGACCGCCAGGGTATTTACCAGTGAAGAAGAACTGGATTTTGCCGGCCACCCGGTTTTAGGTGCGGCAGCAGTATTACACGAACTGTATGCCAGGGACAGCTATGTTGCTACGTGGGAATTTGCCTTGAACACTAAAACGGTAAATGTAACTACTGAACTTAATGGAAGTGCCTATGAATGCTGGATGAATCAAGGTGTTGCCGAATTTGGGGTCGAACTCCCGCAAGCAGCTTCGATGCAATTGTTAAAAGCGATGAACCTCAGCGAAGGTGATCTTTATCCCGGTTATTTGCCTTCGGTAGTTTCAACGGGGCTACCTTATGTTTTAATTCCTACGCAGCAAAATTCAGATCTTGCAAAAATTTCCATCCCTGACCTGGAGATCTTTTTAGCCGGTTTCGGCGCAAAGTTTATTGGAATACTCGACATCCCGTCGCTGAGCATTAGAACATGGGATAATGCCGGTACCGTTGAAGACATTGCGACTGGAAGTCTGGCCGGACCGTGCGGCGCCTTCCTTGTAAAAAACAAGCTGCAAGCAGCAGGCGATACCATCATCCTTAAACAAGGGCATAATTTGGGAAGGCCGAGCAGATTGTTGGTAAGAATTGACGAAACAAATTGCGTGCATGTAGGCGGCCATGTTTGTAAAATCGGCTCAGGCAGTTTGAATTTGGATGTATGAACGCAGTTTTGCCAAATAATTGTACTAATGCGGTCGTAAAAAAGAACGAAGGCATCCGCACCTTGTTGTCCTTTGGCTTATTGCCATTATCTGGATTTGCGACGGACATTTATATCCCCTCCCTGCCCAACATGGGTGCGGATCTGCATGTCAGCAGTTTGCAGGTGCAGTTAACGCTGACTTTGTTTTTGGTCAGTTACGGGTTGGCACAACTATTTATCGGTAGTTTTCTGGATAGCTACGGTCGTTATCGAATAAGTTTAGTTGCGTTGATCGTTTTCACTATAGCTAGTCTGATGATAGCCCTAACCTTGAATATCCATTTAATTTATGTCATGCGCATGATTCAAGGCGTTTCAATCGCCATCGTTATCGTTGCCAAAAGGGCTTATTTTGTAGATGTTTTTAAGGGCAAGCAATTGCAGGATTATTTGAGCTTGTTTACCATTATATGGTCGGTCGGCCCGATTGTCGCACCGTTTCTGGGTGGTTTTTTACAAAAAAACTTTGGCTGGCAGGCAAATTTCTTTCTGCTGGCTGCCATTGCCTTTACGATTGTTGTTCTGGAATTGATATTTGGCGGCGAAAGTTTAACATTCGCAATGACATTTGATTTGAAAAGGATATTGCGTTTATATGGGGAGATGGTAACGACCCTGAGCTTTTTGTTTGGTCTGTTGATACTTTGCTTTACCTATGCAATGATCATGGTATATAACATGACCGGGCCGTTTATCATCGAACATCAATTGCATTTTTCGCCGGTAACAGCCGGGTACTGCTCTTTGGTTTTAGGATTGGCTTATATGGGCGGAGGCTTTGTGAGTAAAGCGACCATTCGTCATCACTTTTATAAAAAGCTTGTCATTAATACTGGTCTTCAGCTTGTTGTTATTATTGTAATGATTTGTAGCGTTGTATTTGTAAGTAATCTGTCCTCGCTGATACTGTTTGCCTTTCTAATCCATATATGTGCCGGTTATACTTACAACAACTATTTCACTTACTGCCTGACCCGGTTCCCAAAAAATGCTGGGATTTCAGGAGGGTTAACAGGGGGTACTGTCTATGTCCTGCTATCAATATTAACCTATGGTGTTGTAAACTTTATTCCTGCAAAAGATGAGAGCAACCTGAGTTACAGTTATCTCATTTTTATTCTATTGTCGGCTATTACGTTGGTGGCTGTATTAATTTTAAACAAATGCACGGAGAAAGCCGGGTTGCTCACGGCAGCAATAGATAAAAAGGACGATATTAAAATGGATGTTCGTCTGAGGGATTGACATAATTTGAATCCGCACTTTGAACATGCATATTATCCGTAATCATTGGCTGGTTTTGACCTTGTTTACTGTACCGGGGATAACACCCCGCCTCTAAGCACATAGTAATTGAGTAGGGTTCAAAATATTCGTGGAAAAAATGGCAATGTGAGTAGAATTATCTATGGCATCAAAATGAAAGATAAAGAAAATACCAAAAGAAAATTAATCAAAGCAGTTGGTGAAGTTATTAAAGTGGAAGGATTTCAAAGCCTGAAAATCAGCAAAATTTCCCAGTATGCAAACGTTGATAGAAAACTCATTTACCGATATTTTGGAAACCTGAATTATTTAGTTGAGGCTTACATTTTAGAAAATGACTACTGGATGGTTTTTTCTAATCAGATGAAACAAATGCTTGTCGATAAGCAGTTTGCCGGAAGCGAGCAATTGATAACCGAAATACTCCAAAATCAATTCAAATTTTTTGCTTCTCAAAAAGAAATGCAACGCTTAATTCTTTGGGAGCTTTCAGTAGACAGTCCGCTGATGAAAAGTATTCATAATACGAGGGAAAGCATGGGTCAGGAATTTCTTGAGTTGACTGATCCGCATTTTGACAATGGCAATGTAAATTTCAGGGCTATCGCTGCAATTCTGGTTGGAGGAATTTATTATACTATACTCCACACTGTTTATAATGGGGGCAAGTTTGCGGGAATTGACCTCAATACGAACACTGGAAAAGAAGATATATTAAAGGCTATCGGTCAGATTGTAAGTTGGGCATATAAGCACGACTAAATTTTCTAACTCTTTTTCTTCCGATCTTTTCTTAAAGAGTGATTTTTAGGAATGTCAAAATCGAACTCCAAAAATACTTTTGGATGAACTTCAAGGGCTTTTGCTATGGCTTCAATACTTGACACTGTTGGATTACTTTTTCCATTAAGCAAACTCCATACTTGCTTTTGAGTAAAACCAGTTCTATCAACTATATCCTCCTGAACAATTCCTTTTTCAAGTCTAATTTCATTGATTTTTTTTGCAATGTTATCAATAAATTCTTGGCTACGGTATTGTTTTCCCATTAACCAAATAGAAGATGATATAAATTAATTTATTACGTTTTATAAGACGTAAAAAGTTCTTATATTTGATTTTATAAGAAAAATTAAACGTAAATAATTAATTTGCGAATCTTCGAAAAAAAGTGAAGCATTCGCTTTGAGTCTTGCTCCCGGAAATTGACACTTTCATATGAGCACAAGATGAGAAGCCGGAATGCCCATGCTACAGGTATGGGGTTCCCTTCTTATTAGTGCTCTGGGCGTGTCAACCCACCGGGAACAATAAGTTGGGCCCATGCCTGTAGCATTTTTACAGTGTCAATCCTTACTGCAGACTCCATAATAATGAATTTTAAAATCATTAAAAATGGAAGAATTACAGTCAAACAACAATCAACCTGATTTCAGTTCCCTGACAGGAATTATGAATCACTTTTACAACGTTCCTTTTGAACAATTTCAAAAAGAATTAAATGATTGGTTTACCAAAGCTCTTTGGGAAAAAGGTATTGATCCACAAAACATCAAGCTAAGTGGCGACTCCAACTTTTCTTCTGTTCAGGACTTGGTAAGTAAAATCTACCACCAGGCCGAACTTCTTAAAACAATTACCGAATCTAAAATTGACCTGCCTGATGGGAGCAAGTAAATCAAAAATCTGGCTGGTCGTCATTTGTCCCCCTGAATGACCCGTGAATAATGGCACCTGGATCAGTTAATAGATAAGCAATTTCAGGTGCCATTATTCAGCATTTTTCTGGTTTTAAAAACTTCACTTAATCAAATTTTTATGAAAAAAACGATACTTTTTAGTGTCCTGGCTTTGCTTTGCCTGTTTTTAAGGGTAAATGCTCAGGATACCAATCCCCCAAATTACCGGATTGACGGTGTTGTCACCGACGAAAAAGGCAACCCGTTGCCAGGGGCCTCCATTAAAATTACAGGTACTGGTATTAACAGCGGCAGTAATACCTCCGGCCAATTCAGCTTAAATACAACCGGTTTCCCGGTAACCCTAGTAATCACCTTTGTAGGATATGACATACTGACCATTCAGGTGACAAAGGAAAACCATAACCATTTAGCCGCCAGACTCCATCTGTCAACAGGTTCATTAAATGAAGTGCAGATCATTGGTTATGGAACGACAACAAAGCGGCTCAATACAGGCAGTGTTTCTTCAATATCTTCAAAAGAAATCGAAGATCAACCGGTCACTAATGTCCTTTCCGCCATTTCGGGCAGAGCGCCCGGAGTTTATGTGCAAACGACCAATGGCCTGCCCGGAGGAAACATTTCTATCCAGATCCGGGGTAAAGGGTCAATTTCTGCCGGAACAAATCCTTTGTATATTATTGATGGTGTGCCATTTGAAACCAGTATCGGCGGCGCCTATACCGCGGCTAACGGAATACTTGGGGGGAGTTCAGTTAATGGCAGCGTTAGTCCTTTTAACAGTATAAACCCTGATGATATCGCCTCGATCAGTATTCTGAAAGATGCTGATGCCACTGCTATTTATGGCTCACGCGGCAGCAATGGTGTTGTATTGATCACCACCAAACAAGGGAAAAGCGGGAAAAGCAAGATTGACTATAATTTCAGCGAAGGTGTAAACGGCGCAGCGGATCTGCCGAGATTACTCAACCTGCAGCAATACCTTGACATCCGGAAAGAAGCGTTCGCAAACGACGGCATGGTGCCTTCAAACGACCCGAATGATCCTAATTACGCACCCGATCTTATGGCCTGGAGCCAAAACAAAGGTACGGATTGGGGGAAGTATTTGCTGGGCGGCACAGGACATGTTACAGATGCGCAGTTTAGCATATCAGGCGGAGTTGGGGCGAACACCTTTTCAGCAGGCGGAAACTTCCATTCAGAAACAAGCTATTTAAAAGGAAATAATCTTTATCAGCGGGGGGGCGTGCACATCAACTTCCAGCATACCTCCGCCAACTCAAAATTCCATTTCCAATACATCAACTCACTGATATTGGATAACAACAAACTATCAAATCCGCCGGACCTGGGTACAGACATTCTTTTACCTCCAAATTACCCTTTATACGATGCTTCCGGGAATTATAACTGGTTTTATGTCAACCCTGCTGCCGAGACCCAAGCGGCTTCACTGGCAAATACGACTAATGTGATCAATAACATCATGATGAGCTATGAACTGCTGCCAAGCCTTATATTTAAAGTCAGCAGCGGTTATAACCTGATCATTTTGAAACAAACCCAGGAGTTTCCCGATGTTGCCTTGTATCCCGGATCAACGGATTACACCAATTTCGGCGATAACAGTAACCGGACATTTATCGTTGAACCGCAGGTCAATTACAGCTATGGATTTGACAAATCCAATATCAGTGTACTGATCGGCGGCACCTACCAAAACTCCGTTTCACAGGGTAGCCAGATCATTGCCGGAGATTTTAGCAGCGAAACCCTGATGAAAGATTTCGCAGCCGCGCAGACCTACAGTTTGTCCAACAGCTATACTGCTTATAAATATGAATCTGTTTTCGGGCGCATTACTTATAACTATGACAACCGCTATATTCTAAATGGGACGATTCGACGAGACGGCTCATCCAGGTTTGGACCAGGCAACCAGTTCGGCAACTTCGGTTCAGTTGGCGGCGCCTGGCTGTTCAGCAGCGAACCTTTTATGAAGGCGTTGCAGCCTGTCTTCAGTTTTGGCAAACTCAGGACCAGTTACGGCCTGACGGGTAACGATCAGATTTCTGATTACCAGTATATGTCCACATATGGCACTTCCGGCTATACTTACCAGAATACACCGGGTTTACAACCAACAAAGATCGCCAATTCCGACTTTCACTGGGAAACTACTAAAAAGTTGGAATTTGGAATTGATCTTGGTTTTTTCAGTGATAGAGTATTGTTAACAACAGACTACTACCGAAACCGCAGTGACGACCAACTTGTCAACTATAAGATTCCCTACCTGACAGGCTTTGCGAGTTATGAGGCCAATCTTCCGGCAGAAGTGCAGAATAAAGGATGGGAATTTGAGCTGACCAGCAAAAATATTAAAACACAAGATTTTAACTGGACAACAACGTTTAACCTGACCCTGCCGACAAATAAGCTGCTTGCATTTAAGAATTTAGCGACATCAAGCTATGCCAGCACCTTGCAGATTGGCGATGATATCACCCGCGTTTATGGCTATCAGTTTACCGGGGTCGATCCAGCTACGGGGCTTGCATCTTACAGTCCGATACCCGGAAGTTCATCTTCTGACCCGAATTTTTTTGCAACCATCGGGAAACAGACGCCCGATTTCTATGGCGGCGTAGGAAATACCATAACTTTCCATAAATGGTCACTGGATGTTTTCGGGCAGTTTGCCAGGCAGTTGCAAATGGGCGGCATACCCAATACGCCGGGTTTGCTGCTGAATAATTACCAGTGGATCCTGGGTCGCTGGCAAAAAGCCGGAGATCAGACCACCATTCCAAAGTCTTCCACAATCGCCGACTATAATTACACCTTTTCATCAGCTAATTATTTCGAAGCCGCTTATTTCCGGATTAAAAATATTGCCCTTTCCTATACTTTACCATCGGTTTGGATGACTGCGGTGGGGGCAAGTAGTGGCAGGCTCTATTTCCAGGGTCAAAACCTAATAACATTCAACAATAAAAACCTCCCATTACTGGATCCTGAATCGGGTGCCTCACCCAATTTACCACCGGTCCGGACTTTTACCATAGGGGCGCAACTCTCATTTTAAAAATATCATCATGAAAACATTATTATTTATAATAACAGTATTGGGCTTGTGTTCTTTCGGTTGCAAAAAGCTCATTACAATCGATTCGCCTGAAAACCAGCTAACCACAGACAAAGTGTTCGCCGATACTACTTCAGCAACATCGGCACTTTTAAACATTTACGCCCTGTTTGACAAGACCATTGATCCAAACTATAACAAATATATGGGCTTGTACACTGACGAGTTCAATTATCCCGTCGCGCCAACGAATGGTTTCGCCACCGGAAATTTGTCCGTTTCGGACGGAACGGTGCTGAACATTTGGAAAAACAATTACTTTGTCATCTACTCCTGCAATGATCTGATCCAGCATTTGCAAGTTTCGGGCCTCCCAAGTGCTTTCAAAACCAGCAGCATAGCAGAGGCAAAGTTTTTAAGGGCTTATGCCTATTTCTATCTTGTAAATTCTTTTGATCATATCCCGTTGATCCTGACAACCGATGTCAATCAGAATACTACGGCAAAGCAATCGGACGCTACTGCGGTATACCAACAAATTATTAGTGACCTTACAGATGCGAAAAATGGACTGTCCGAAAACTACTCCGGCGGCGAAAAGGTGAGAGTCAACAAATGGGCTGCAACCGCGATGCTGGCAAGGGTTTACCTGTATCAGAAGGATTGGACAAACAGTGCATTAAATGCCGGACAGGTTATCAATACCGGTTCGTACAGTCTCACGGTTTCTCCTTCAGATGTTTTTCAGGCCAACAGCCAGGAAGCGATATTACAATTCTGGACTCAATATGGCTACATTACCGATGCACAAACGCTGATACCAAGTTCCGGTACACCGCAATACCCGGTTACACCATCCCTGCTTGCTGCATTTGAACCAGGTGACCTGCGTAAAACCGACTGGCTCAATGCTTCGGTTACCAATGGCGCAACACTATACTATCCGTTTAAATATCATAATAGAGAAACGAGTGCGGCGTCACCGGAATACCTGATGGCCTTACGCTTACCTGAACAATACCTGATCAGAGCAGAAGCCAGGGCAAACCAGGGTGATTTCGCAGGCGCTGTATCAGACGTTAACGTTATCAGATTACGTGCCGGACTGCCAGCTTTAACTGTTTTCACTGATATGAAAACGGCAATGAACGCGATCATACAGGAGTACCGTGTAGAATATTTCGCCGAATGGGGACACCGGTACCTTGACCTCAAAAGAGCCGGACTGCTGAATACCGTTATGAGCAGCAATAAAAGCACCTGGACCACGAGGTCGCAGGTATTGCCGATCCCCCAGAATGAAATTACTTATGATTCAAACCTTGTTCAGAATCCGGGCTATTAAACCATTATTATTATGAAAAAGTCAATTAAATATATGATCACCTGCGCATTGATCATTTTGGAGTGTTCAACAAATTCCGTTGCGCAATCCACTAAAGAACTTCATGTAGGCGACCGGCTACCTGATATTCTCCTCCAAAATGTTTATCACGGCAATGGTCAGCCCATTCGTTTAAAAAGTCTTTGCAAAGGCAAAGCCCTGCTGATCAGTTTCTGGGCGACCTGGTGTATTCCTTGCATCCGTGAAATGCAGACCTTAGATTCCATATCGCTGCCGTTTTCTTCGAAGCTGAATTTGCTTACGGTTAATTACCAGGACGAGATTACCATGAGCAAGCTCTTCAACGATGCACATATCCGACCACTTGCCAACCGCACGTCGGTAAGTTCCGACACCCTGATGCGCAAATATTTACCCTACCGGTTTCTACCGCATAATGTATGGGTAGATTCGACCGGCATAATCGTCGGCATTACCGGCGAAGAGGCGGTGACGAAAGAAAGTTTACAAAACCTGATCAACGGACATCTTACATTTAAGGCCGTAAAGCGGGACAGTATGACCTTTGATATGCTTAAACCCTACCATGATGACGATTCCAGTTTTACTTACCGTTCCATTATCGGCAAATTTGACCCCAAATTGAACAGTGGGAATGTAAAAGATAGATATGATTACAAACCTTATTATCTAAGGAAAAAATATTTCGCGTTTAATTCTTCTCTGCTGGAAATCATTTGGTATGCCTATGAACACTTTTTCAATTTTCAGGATGTTAATTACAAAAGATTAAGAATTATAACGAAAGACTCCGCGCGTTTTCTGGCTCCGTCGAAATTTACCGGTTTTAATAACCCTCACATATCACTTAATGACTGGGTTGCTCAAAATTGCTTCTGTTATGAAATTACCTTACCTACCCCTGTTTCAGACACGGTGTTTGGGCAGATGGTTCTGGAAGATATGCACCGGAATTTTAAATTTCATAGCAGGATCGAACAAACAGAGATGGAAGGTTGGGTGATAAGTAAAATGCCGAAAAAGCTTGATCTTCCTAAAAACGATACCTTATCAATACGAATATACAAGGAGGAAATCGATGCAAGAGACATAACTTTAAATGACCTGATTGACTTTATGGAAGACAATTGTGGTCACCAACCCGACCCGATTGTGAACGTCACCGGCGACAATCGTTATTTTGACCTGCATCTGAAAAGCGGAGATAGAATTTATTCGATGAGTAATGTAATCAAAATGTTAATAGAAGCAGGATTCAAAATAGAACGGAAGAAAGTAACCTGTAATGCTTTGATTTTAAGTGATTAAAGAAAGAGGAGTTTCCTCCTCTTTCCTAAATTAGTCGGCAGGATAATAAACCTCGGCATTGGGCTTGCCTGTTGCAGTTCCAACACCACATTTAGTAACATTGCTGCTGCAGCCAAAGGTGCTTTCTGCGGTAGCAATGGACGCATTACTTAATGTACCGATTGGGTTGCCGCTCCGGTCATAATGGGTCCAGTTGTACAACTGATCGGCCCTTTTCGGCGCTGCCTGGATTTTCTCCGCGACTGCACCGCCAAGGCCGAGTGCAAGTACCAGCGCCGCTAAACTTACTTTTAAAGTTTTCATGATTTTGTTTATTTAGTTATTTAAATACGCCATTGATTTTAAATTACAGGCAACGGCACCACCTGTTATTACACGCGTGAATATTTTTTACCGGTAGCTTTTGACCTGACCGTTGACCAGTTAATCAAAGCGGCCGCTATCATAATAATGATTAACCCATTGAAGATCAAATGTCCTCTCCAGCTCATTAGGGATATGATGCCTCCGCAAGCACAAGGCAGATCCTTACCGGAAAAAAACATGGCGGTTATGTAAATTTCAAATAATGAAATCAGTGCCAATGAAATCCAAAGACCTTTGTTCAGCAAGCGGCCGCTAATCATGCCAACTGTCAATACAATAGCAATGAATATTTCCAGAATCGGCACTAACCAGCTCAGGAGTTCAGCGAAGGTTACCATTTGTGGTAAAGGGGAAAGCCTTAGCTGAAATAAGAACCGGGCGTGTTCCAGTAATTTGCTTGCAGCAGTGTAAGAAAACAGCAGCATCAGGAAAGCGGCAATGATCTCTTTAAATTTCAGGTCTTTCATAGATGGTTAAATCTGATGGCAAGTTAAATTCAATTACAAAGAAGAACGGTAGACAAAATCATTAGTTATTACTACAAATGAGATTGTTAGCTAGTCAAAAATGCAAATGGAAAATATTTTTGTCCCCAAAAAATCCATTATTACCTTTTAGACATATAGCGGCTTAGCGTTTTGGCGGATAGCTGCAGGTAGGATGCTATAATTTTAGAATTGATCTTTGAAAAGAGGTGGTTTTTGTTTTTCCGAAGGAAAATATACCTTTCTTCTGCCGGCAAAGAAACCAGTTGCTGTTTTTCAAAGTCTCTTTTTTGAAACTGAAGTAGAAAATATCGTATTAGCAATTTAGCTTCAATAAATTCCTTTTCGAGTTCGTCAAGTTTTTCATAAGAAAGAGAAATGAATTGACTTTGAGACATAATCTCCACGTAGAAATAAGAAGCGACGTTATAATAACCCTCGTACGAAAACATGATATCGCCAGGCTCCCATATCCTTACTGTATGCTCGTTTCCGAAATGGTCATAAAAATAATTTCTCGCGAAGCCACTTTCAATAAAAAACAATCTGTTTTCGATGTTACCTGCGGCCTGAATGATTTGGTGTGGCTTATAAATTTCAGTATGTATGCAGAGTTCTAACGCCTCAACAAACTTAGCAGACAAATTGGCTTTTTCACTTAAAAGCCTGATTAAGGTTTCTGATTTCATGCTTTAAAAAATTATTCACACCATTATAATTCATCTAAATATGGGTGCTTATGCCTATGATTTTTCGCCAGCCAGATTTAGGGTTGCAAATTTAAATGGACAAATTCAGGAAAATTGGGACATGGAAAAATATTTCTTTTTCGTTAAGAAATTGTTAAGTAAATAGACCATGTCCCAACTTTTCATTTTTTTGAGACATATTTTAGGGAAACTTAATCTCTACCATATGAAAATAGACTTTATCAAAGCAAGCTTCAAGGATTTTGAAAATATTGAAGGACAAGACATTTATGAAACGGCAAATGAGTTTCAGGAATATCTCGATTTTTTAAAGGCTAACAGCCATTTGAATTATCGCATTGAATCACTCACCCACGTTGGACCGGAAATGAATTTGGTGTTACCGGGCGATGATCACCCAACATGGTGTGTTTGCCTGGTCTCAAATGATTATTTAGGCTTTAGCCAGCATCCAAAAGTTAAGGAGGCAGTTATTCGTGGCATCCAACTGTTTGGTACCGGGTCAGGGGCATCACCTGCCATAGGTGGGCATTTTATTTATCATCAGCAATTGGAAAGAAAAATAGCTGAGTTTTATAAAAAGAAGGAGGCGATATTATATACCACCGGTTACACGGCGAACAGCGCTACGTTACAGTGCATTCTGCATCGGGATGATAAGAATCCAGATCCAAACAGAAATGATATTGCGATTCTCGATATGAACGTACATGCAAGCGTTTATGAGGGGGTGTTGACCACCAATGTCAAAACTTTTCTGCACAATAATCTGGAAATGCTTGAAAAGGTGCTGAAAAATAGCCAGGATAAGTACAGGACGAAAATGGTAATCATCGACGGCGTGTACAGCCAGGATGGTGATGTTGCCCCAATTAACGAAATTGCAGATTTGGCGCATAAATACGGGGCTTATATTGTGGTGGACGACGCGCATGGAATAGGTGTCGTTGGTAAAAATGGCCGGGGCGTAATTGAGTTAGACAATGCTTTTGATAAGGTTGACATGATAACGGGAACATTCAGCAAGGCGTTAGGGAATATTGGCGGCTACGTAATCGCTAACCCGGAGATTATCAATTATTTAAAATTCCAATCTAAGCAACACCTTTTCTCAACAACTGCCACACCCGCTATCATGGGTATTCTGAAAGCGATTGAGCTGGTGGACGAAGAACCGGAATGGAGGACAAAATTATGGGATAATATTAATTATCTGAAGAACGGCTTGATTGAGCGTGGGTTCGACGTAGGTACGACCGCATCGGCAGTTATTCCCGTTAAGGTTGGCGATATACCGAAAACACTCGAAGCCGGCAGGCTATTGTTAAAAGCAGGTATCTATACTAATCCGATTATGTACCCCGCTGTTTCCAAAAAGAATGCGCGAATAAGAATGAACGTTATGGCTACCCATACCAAAGAACATTTGGACAAAGTACTCAATGCATTTACCAACATTGATCAAAAATTACACTTAACAATGAAGTAATTGTCTCCCATAATGTTTAATGATATCAGCGTTGGTATCGACTATCAAGTTTTTATGGATGAGGTAATTTTTTAGTAACGAAAATCAATAACAGCTACCGATGAACTACGAACTGGAATTGCTGGAGACACTCGCTGACTGGTTGGAGAAGCTGCCTTCGATCAGTCAGCAGGAGGTGTTGTTAAAGGAGGAAACAAAACGCCTCGAAAAAGCGATGCTGCAACATTTGATGGATCTTACCAATAAGACACAGCTCAATACTTACCTCCAGATCAACCTTCATAAGCTGGTTCACATTTGCGACCAGCTTTACGATCCCCACAGCATTGAAAATAATCATGCCTCTCATGTGCTGAAATTGCTTATGACGGTTCGAAGTACCGCGAAGAACCTCGCCCCGCAAAATTTAATACTTCCAATATTGCGGCGGAAATCGAAAAGCCAGGAATTTAACGAGCAGTGGTCGGCCATCAAAACCGTTTTTGAAAACCGTGGTATAGATGGAAACCTCATCGAAATCACCGGCTTTGCGTTCTATAATTTTGAACATGCTAAAGAAAGGCCGAATTGGTCAAGTGAGGATTACATCAGATTTTATTGCGATACTTTACAGGAGTGTTCAGCTTTTGGCGATGAAGACCAACTGGTTTATTTGCTGATCCGGCTCGGCTATAATTATTCACGGTTTACTGCCTATTGCTGCAGAAAAATAAAATCAAAAACCGAAGGCAAAACGACAGCGGAAAAATCAAAAGCTCTGCAAAGATTTAAAAAGGACCTTAGGCAACTTGAACTGTTAAATACAAACAGCTTTGATACAAGAAAGCTAACGATTGTTGACGAACTACTGAAATGGATAAATGAAGAAATCGAAAGTCTCTTAATTGAGCAGTCAGAAACCCTTCCAAATCCAATGAAATTGAATACAACCATGAGGGTTTTAGAGCTTGCATATTGGGAGAAGCTCCAGTATGATAATGGTGTCTATGAAGAAAGTAATTTGGATAGCCTGTCCGAAAAAATCGCCTTCAACTTTTCGAGCAAGTTCCAGGAAGAATTATCAGCCCCCAGTATTAAGTCAAAATTTTACCCCAAGGAAAGGTCGATCATTCAACCAATAGAAGCATTGCTGGTAAAAATGCTGGCGGATGTAAGGCTTTTTCTGAAGTAATTCATTCGACATCTATGTAATGGGCCAAATGTTTCAATTCCAGAAAATCAATATATTCCGCAAGAACATGATAAGAAAAGCCTGGAAATTTCAATAACTCGCTGGTATGCCGTTCCAATAAATCAGCAAGTGAATAAAATCCCGCCAGTTCACAGATTAGTTTGAATTTTTCGCCAAAATCCAGCTGGGTAATTGGCTGGTTTAAAATCGGTTCCAAGAATTTACTGCCCATCTCCTGTAGCTTTATGCTGTTGTCCCGGTTTACCAGCGAGTTCAAACGACATAGCGCGGGACACGGCAATTATCCGCATCAGAGGCCCGACGAAAAGCCCAAAGCACATGACAAGCCGTTCCCGCGCTAAAACGCAGGCAACTGGCCTATTTTCCCTTGTGCTTTCAAAAGTTTCGTCGGTTTCTGATTACAAGTAAAATAGCCGTCGCTATATTTTATCGTTGTAAAGATAAGACAATCGGTTATCGCTTATATACCAATTAATCAATATGTGTATGTGCTGTATATACACTTGACCTGTGGTAAAATCAACGTGTTTTTTGCACTCAAACCTTTCAGGCAGCCAGTAGCCAGTTATTGGGCAGGAAGGAGTCATTAAACACAAATCAAAATGGAACTATCAAAATTTGCCGATGAACTGTATAGGCAGCTGGAGGACAAGCTGGGGAAAGCTAATAATATTATCGATTCCGGTATATCCAAATTGGCTGAATCGATGCATACGGTTACTACTCAACTAAACCAGCTTAGGAAATTCATAAAGGAAAACGGGTTTGTAAATGACCAGGAAGAAATAAAATGCTTCAAGGCTATCTACCCTAAATTTTATTCCTTGTACATCTATCTATCTGAAGAATTCAATATCACGACTAATGTCCCTATCGGTACCCAGCAGATGATCCGGGATTATTACTTGCAGGAAATCGCATTGATCAAGCGGCATTTCAACCAAAACCAGTTTTCTTATCAGTATTATCTTAATGATGAAACCGCCCTGGATGAAGACTATTTTTTAAGGAAAAACTTTGTCCCTTTCCGGCGAGGCTTTGTAATCATCCCTTCAGATGATGAATTTACCACCAATGAAGGCTATTCGTTTGCCCGGTTCAAAGCATACGAAATGCTTCAGGAATTTCTGATTAAAAGGATCAGGTTATTGTATAAGGAGTCGGTAGACCCGTTGATGCTTCAAATAATCAATAATGAGAAAAGGCAATGGACAGGGGAGAAAATAAACCTGATAGAAATTGCTTATGGCATTTTTTATACCGGTCAAATGAACAATGGCAAAGCCGATTTAAAAGAAATTATCGCCTGGCTGGAGTTCAGTTTGAATGTCGATCTCAGCCAGGCCTATCGGATGTTTCTCGATATCCGGAGGCGCAAGACAACCAGCTATACCAAATTCCTGGAGCAGATGGCGGAATCTATCCGCCATCACATTGATGAATCTCTCATCTACAAGCGCAAAAATAAAAAGTAAAAAAAATCGATACCAACATTTTCAAGTTGGCAAAGCCCCGATTACCCTTTCAAGAATTTTGATGCCAGTAACGACAACGATTCTTTGACATACGGGGATGAGGCATTAATCCGCTTAGCAGCGGAAAATTTTGCGAAGCTGAGATCATATCAAAATAGCGAAAGCGCATTGGCAGACGAGGGTCCGGTTTGTAGAAACCGACGCAAGTAATCCCGAACATATAAATCCCCCGACAAGCGCAACGTTTGGCGCAACATCCGGGGTAGCAAAGGGGGCAATTGTCCCCTTTTTTATTTTATATGACAGTACAAATCATTATCCGGTTAGCCGCCGAACTCGGCGCTATCCAAGCGATGATCAGCACGGTAAACTCAAGCCCTATTTAAAAAAGTCCGAAGCCTTTAAGTTATAGGGCCGCAATAAAGTCGAGCACTGGATCGACGTTGGCCTCATTACGCAAGAAAAGACGGCGACTATTCAACCTGCTGGCGTATCGACCGGATGGAGATTGAGGTATTGGCCAAAGCCGAGCTCATTTTACAATTTTTATAAATACCCCTATGTTGTTAGCAAATCAAATCAAAGAGCAAGTTTCTTTAGTGGACCTGCTTGCTCGTTTAGGTTTCCAGCCCTTGCGCACCGCCGGTAAGGAACTGCTTTATTTAAGCATGATCCGGAATAACGATACAAAGCCATCCTTTACCGTCAATGAACAACTGGGCGTTTGGTACGACCACGGCCTCGGCAAAGGCGGCAACATCATCGATTTTGGTTTGGCCTATTGGAAGATGCCATTCCAGGAAGTATTGGAAAAAATCATGCAGGTGATCGGGCAACAAATACCTGTAAATGTACCGCAAGAAAGATTACGGAAACGCAGCGCGGTCAAAATACCGCATTACGAGATACAGGAGATTAAAGAACTGGGTAACAACCCCGCCATAACCGAATACCTGCAAAGGAGATGCGTATGGGAGGCCGCACAAGGCCGGCTATCGGAAGTATATTACTATGTTGAGGACCAAAAACGGTTGCGCAAATATTTCTTTGCAGCCGGCTGGAAAAACGAACTCAGTGCCTGGGAGGTTCGCAACCTTTATTTCAAAGGTTGCCTCGGTCACAAAGCCATCAGCTTTATTCCGGGCGATGATACAAAATTGGCAGTATTCGAGGGCTACCTCAATTACCTCAGCTGGCTGACCGAAAACCCGCGTGCAACCGATAGCGTACTGGTGTTGAACAGTATCGCCTTAATACAGGGGGCCACACGAAAGGCAAAAGATTACGGGGAAGTCAACTTGTTCTTTGACCGCGACATCGCTGGTCACCTCGCCGGCCTCGACTTTAAAAAGGCCGTGCCCCAGGCCACCGACTGTTCACATCATTACCTGCATTACAATGACTATAACGATAAGCTGAGGGCGGAAAATTGAATTTGTACCCCGGCACTTTATACCGGGATACCTTTTGGTTTTTATCCTTGCAAGATGTGCCGTTGTCGGACAAAACGCCGGTTCCCTTTGTTTTTACCGCCCCCGGCCTCTTGCCTTAAACCATCCCTGCGTACCTCCGTTCAGGATTAAGGGGGTATCGTATTCTCGCAACTCGTATCCTCTATGAAAAAAGAGAACCGTACCAAAAAGATCGATGCCCGCTTTACCGAAGCGGAATATCAAATAGTCTTAGCGATGGAAAAGGAGTTGGGTGTCCGTAAGACGGACCTGGTGCGAATGCGGTTGTTAAACAATGCACAGGCCGTAGTGATCAATGCTAAAGAGCTGATACGTTCATTGGATAGCATAGGCGCGGAATTGGGGCGTTCGGGGAACAACATCAACCAATTGGCCCGCTACGCGAATATCCTGAATAAGAAACGCGCCTTGTCGCCGGTAGTGATGGAAAGGTTCAATATGCTGTTTGAAGCGTATATCGATCATCAAAAGACTTTGGAAACCGCCCTGCGCAGCGTGATCCGGGCTACGGGTCATTAAACAAAATGAGTTACTATGGAATTTACCATTACTTTGCCTACCCTGGCCATTACGATTTTGGCCTATTATACCGGGCGCTACCTGTATTTTTCGTTTTTAAAATACCGTTCCGGCCACCAGCGGCCATTTGACCCGCGCTGTAATTACCGGGCCAGTTCCTGGCTCGACTGGCAGCGGGGCTATGAGCAGGGGCAGGCGAAGATCATTCACCAATACCATTTGGAACAATGCTGCCAGGACAAGGCGGTACTCAAATGGATCAAGGGGTATAAAAATTTGGAAAACGATTTGCGTAAGCTATAATGTACCGCGATACAAAATCTCCCGCGAGAAAATACCGGGGCATAATGTACCGGGAGCGCAATTACTAATCGCTCCCGGTATAAAGTCTCTGGACATAATATATCGAGAGCGCATTTACGACCTCTCGCGATATAAAATACCGGGAGAACTAGTCTCCCGCTGCAAAATGCCGCTGCACAAAATCGCCCGGTACAAAATCTCTCCGCCATGATTGTAAAGATTATCCCAGCCACCAAAAACTCTGCCTCATTTCCTGCGGTGGGTTATAACACAGGTAAAATGGACAAGAACAAAGGGGAACTGATGAAAGTGTCGGGCTTTGGCTCGTTGGAAGCCTTGCAGCACTGGCGGCCGGAAGATTACCGGAATTATTTAAAAGCGGTTTCGGCGACTAATAAAGCCGTAAAGCTGCCCCAGTTTCATGCCGTCATATCTGCTGAAGGGAAGAGCCATGATAAACACCAGTTGACCGAGATCGCCACGCAATGGCTGGCGGCTATGGGTTACGGCGACCAGCCTTACCTGCTGGTTTTTCATAAAGACACGAAAAATAATCATTTGCATATAGTCACCACACGGGTGAATAAGCAGGGTAAAAAGATCAACGATTCCTTTGAAAACCTCCGGGCGCAAAAGCACCTGAACCAAATTTTAGGGATTGATGAAAAGCATAGTGCCAAACAGGACATTGCAAAAGCGCTGTCTTATGCCTATTCCACAAAAGCGCAGTTCATGATGATCCTGGAGAGCCAGGGCTATACCTTAAAAGAAGAAAACGGCAAAATGGCGGTCATCAAATTCGGCCATAAGCAGGACGAAATTGATTTGCAGCAGCTCAGTTTTTCTGCGGCAAAACCGGAACGAGCGAGCCAGCTAAAGGCCATTTTTAAAAAGTACGCCGCTATCTATGATACGGCATTGCTGCAAAAGCCTTTGCCAAACCGGCAAAATATAAAAGCTTATACTTCGGATTTTGCAGCCTATTTAAAAGAAAAGCATGGCCTGGAATTATTATTTCACGCATCCGGCGATAAGCCGCCTTACGGCTATTCGGTCATTGACCATGCCGGTAAAGCGGTCTTTAAGGGCAGCGAAATCATGGCTTTAAAAGAATTATTGACCGTTCGGGCCACTGGAAAAACGCCGGTCGAAGAAAAAGTCTGGCAGGAGAAAGATCATGACAAAGACACTAAAGCGTACTATGCGGCGCTCTTGAAAGCCGCTTTATATAATTATCCGGACCTGGCGCAGGGACTGCGGCACCAGGGCCTCGACCTTTTGTTTGACGGCGAAGCGTTCTTTTTAGCTGATGAGCATGGTGATTTTTATATGAACGCTTCGGAACTGTTAAACGAAAAGCAGTACAGTTATATGGTCAGGCAATTCGGGCAGTTCAGCGAATTGCAAACCGAAGTTGAACAGCAACAGGTGACCGTAAACATTGCTAACGATGTAGACGATGAAGCCATTCACGGCCGCAAACGCAGGCGCAATAAAAACAGATAAATCTAAAATCTTATGATCATTATTATCGGCAACCAGAAAGGCGGAGCGGGGAAAAGTACGCTCACCTTATTACTGGCGAATTATTTAACACTGGCCAAAAAATGCAAGGTCACGGTTGTTGACAGCGATTACCAGCAATCCCTGTCGCAGAAATATGAAAAGGCGAAGCTGCTGGAGAACCCCGAACTGTATGAAGTAATTGCTGCCAGCCTGGAAGATTACCCGGTCATGTATGAAGTCTACGCGGTTAATAAAAAAGAGATCGTGCTGATCGACCTGCCGGGCAAACTTGATGATGACGGGCTGATACCGATATTCAAATCGGCCGATTTGATCATTTGCCCTTTTGCTTACGATGAGTTTAGCTTTGAATCTACCATCCTGTTTTCGGTGGTATTGCGGCAGATCAGCCCGAAAGTTCCGATAGCTTATATCCCTAACCGAATCAAGGCTAATGTCAAATATGAAACGCAAAAAGAGGTGGACGAACAGCTAACCAAATTCGGCGCAGTAACAGAACCCATTCCCGACCGTATCGACTTCCAGCGGGTGAATACCCTGCAAACGCCTTTATCGGTCTACCCGCTGGTCATCAGCCTATTTGAAAAAATCTTTAAAGAACACATCAAACCCATCATCACATGAACGAGATCAAAACGCTGGCGGACCAGTTGCGCAGCCGAATGGCCAAACCGGACACGCCGGAAAAAGCTAAAGCGCCCCCAAAGAAAAAAACCGGCAAACCGGCCATCACGCCGCCTATTGTTGATGTCATACGCAGTTATGATATCAAAGAGCATGATAGCATGGTGCACGTCCGCTTTGACCGGCAGACCGCCCAGATGCTCCACCACTTTAAAATGGCGACCGGCGTCGAGGTCACCCGGTTGATCTCCTATTCCGTGGCGCAATTGCTGGAACAGCACCCCGAAATCAAAACCATTATCAAAGAACACTTAGAATACTTCGGACTATGAGCTGGAAATTCTTTCGCGGCAAACGCGACCCGGTCTATGACGAGATCCTTGACCGGATAAAAGGCTATGACAACAGTGATCATAAAACCCTGATCCATGCACGTTTGGACGAGCGTACCGCCGCCAACCTGAGCCAGTTGAAACTGGCAACCGGCATCGAAATTCAAAAGATCGTCGCTTTCTCGATCAGTGAGCTGCTGCGGCAGCACCCTGAACTCAAAACTATCATTAAGAACTTTTTAGAAACCATTAATTAACATGAACTGGATACACTTTTTATTATGGGTGGGCGGGCTATACACGCTGTATTACCTGGCCGTGATCGGGATTGATGTTGCCGGGGGCAACCGTACCCCGGCAGCGAAATCCTTCACCAATGAACTGACCTTTTCCGAGCAGGTCGAAACGCAAAGATTGGAGCATAAGGCGGAAGAAGAAGTCAAGCCAACAGGCAATGCTATGATCGCCTCCGGCGGCGTACCAATCAGGGAACTGTTTAGCCTGGCCCGCAGGGAACTGATCGTCTATACCAAATCTGTCAGCTATTAATCATGCGATATTTCCTGACAGGCTGCTTCTTACTGGTAGCAATCGCATCAATGGCCCAGCCCGGTCTAAACGAAATGCAGCAGGCACAAAGCGATCTTTCTTCTTCCTTTTTTTCGGCATTGGACTGCTCACTGGTAGTAGCTGCCATCTTCGGCATTCTCGGCGCTGTGCGCATTTATCATAACTGGCAGATGGGGCATCCCCGGATGGACCAGGCAGTGGCCGGATGGTTCTTTGCCGCTTTATTTATGGTACTGGCCGGTGCGTTTCTGAGGGCCATCTTCGGCCTCTGATCCTGCAAATTTAATACCCCAAATAACCCCGGCGGTGCTTCCCGATAGGTCGGGAGGGCCGCCAATTTTTACCAAACAATTTAATACCCCTGTTTTTCATGAACAAAATGAAACGAATCTGGGCCACAGCAGTGCTGTCGGTCCTGGGCATGGCGTCTGCCTTTGCCCAAAATGGTGTGACCGGTATCAACACCGCGACCACTACCTTAAAAACCTATGTAGACCCGGTTACCAACATCGCCTTAGTTATCGGCGGTATTGTCGGTATCGTCGGCGCAATTCGTGTGTACTCTAAGTGGAACTCCGGTGACCAGGACATTAACAAAGAATTAATGGGCTGGGGAGGTTCCTGTGTGTTCCTCGTGGTTTCCGCGCTGATCATCAAGGCATTCTTCGGACTGACCTAATGGCGAAGCGTTTTGCTGTATATAAGGGGCTCCAAAAGCCCCTTATATTTCGCGGGTTTCGCGGAAAATTTATCTACTGGGGCCTGGGTTCTTTACTCGCCGGGCTGGTACTGGGTGCGCTGACCATGTCGCTCATCAATATGTGGCTCGGGGCCATTGTGCTGGTGGGGAGCATTGTTGGCGGGCTTCTTTTTATCGCGGGCAAGCAGAAAAAAGGCCTGCACGATAAAGCCAGGGCAACCGGCATTTACATCATCAATCACATCGATCATTATGGGCGCAAAAAACACCTTTAAAATGCCTTATGCCGGGGTAGATAAAAGCGGCAGTTATGACCTTTTATTTGGATTGGGCGGCGAATGTTCGGTCATCATCCAAATGTGCAACCCGGTGATCCAGTATTCCGCCTCAGCAGATGCTTATGACGAGTTTCATGGCTTGCTGCTGAATATCGTCAAAATATTGGGCGATGGCTATATCCTGCAAAAGCAGGATATTATTTCCCGGCAGAAATATCCTGCCAAAAAAGCAAAGGAATATTTGCAGCAAAAATATAACGACCATTTCGCGGGCCGTGATTATTTGGAAGTATCCACCTACCTCATCATTACCATGCAGGTCAAGAAAGGCGCTTTTTATGTTTTTGATGCGAAGGCTTTAAGCGATTTCCGGCAGGTGATCGGGAAAGTAACGGCTATCCTGGAAACGGGGCGTACCGGCCCGGTCATCCTGAACAAAAGCGAAATTGACGGCTTGGTGCTGCGGGTACTGAGCATGAACTTTAACCGGGGACACCTGGCCTTAACCAACCTTTCGCCAAATGATATTCAGATTGATATGGGCGAACGCAGCATCCGCTGTATGAACCTGGTCAATATCGATACAATCGACCTGCCGCAGGAAGTTGGAACCCACGTCGAACTCAATGAAAAGGACAGCCTGAAAGGCTTCCCAGCGGATGTTTTATCCTTCCTGTTTAAAGTACCCGGCTTTGATACCATCCTGTTTAACCAGGTTATCGAAATTCCCAACCAGGTCATGACGCTGAAAAAGCTGGAGCTGAAGAAAAAGCGGCATTCCGGCATTCCTGACCCGGCCAATACGCTGTGCATGGAGGATATTGACCTGTTGCTCAATGACGTGGCCAGGGAAAACCAGCTTTTGGTCAACAGTCATTTTAATATCATCATCGCAGCGCCTTCAGGGCAAATCCAGAAAGCCTGCAATTTCGTGGAAAGTGCTTTGTTCGGATTAGGCATTATCGCTAACAAGAATGCCTATAACCAACTGGAACTATTCCGGACGGCATTGCCCGGCAATGCGGTGGAACTGAAAAACTACGATTGGTTCCTGACGACCTGTGACGCGGCGCTTTGTTTTTTCTTTAAAGAATCTTTGCCAAAAGATGAACCCTCGGATTTCCTGGTGCGCTTTACCGACCGGCAGGGCGTACCTGTAGGTATCGATGTTTCAGACCTGCCCATGCGTACAGGTCGGATTAACAACCGCAATAAATTCGTTTTAGGCCCGAGCGGTTCCGGCAAGAGCTTCTTCATGAATGCGCTCGTGGAGCAGTACTTATTGTTCAATATGGATGTGGTCATCGTCGATGTCGGGCATTCTTATTCCGGGCTATGCGCTTATTATAAGGGAAAATATATCACTTATACTGAGGAGAAGCCCATCACTATGAACCCTTTCGCCATGCCTGCGAATGAGTATAATATCGAAAAGAAGGATTTTTTAATTACACTGGTAGCGCTATTATGGAAAGGTACGGATGGCCTGCTAAGTAATGTGGAACGGGATGTGCTTTCCAATGTCATCAGCGGTTATTATGTCAAAAACTTCCAATGGGAAGACCCGAAACTGAACTTCAATACCTTTTATGAATTCGCACTTGAAAAGATACCGCAGATCAAAAAGGAAGAAAGCATCCCCTTTGACCTGGACGAGTTTCGCTATGTATTAAAGAAGTTTTATAAAGGCGGTGAATACCAGGCCATTTTGAATGAAGCAGCCGACCAATCCTTATTTTCCGAACGGTTCATTGTATATGAAATTGACAACTTATCGAATAATAAAATTTTGCTGCCAATCGTCACGCTGATCATTATGGATGTATTCATCCAGAAAATGCGCCACCGCAAACACCAGCGTAAAGCGATCATCCTGGAAGAGGCTTGGAAGGCTTTAGCCTCACCGATCATGGCTAATTTCCTGCTTTATCTGAATAAAACCGTCCGGAAATTTTGGGGAGAGATCATCGAAGTGACGCAGGAATTAGGCGATATACTCGGTAACCCTATCGTAAAGGACAGCATCATCAATAACTCCGATACAGTCATTTTGCTGGACCAGGCCAAGTTCAAGGAAAACTATACAGAGATCGCCGCTTTACTGTCCATATCAGCAACCGAGCGCCGTAAAATATTTTCCATCAACCAACTGGATAATAAAGAGCATCGCGCTCCCTTCAAGGAATTTTATATGCGGCGCGGACAGGTCGGCGAGGTTTACGGCAACGAAGTTTCCATTTATCAGAACCTGACCTTCACCACCGAAAAGCCCGAAAAATCAGCCGTGGAAATTTATGTCGGGGCGCACGGCTCCTACGTTGATGGCCTTAACGCATTTGTAAATGACCTGTGCGGGGCCGGTGTTGCTATCGGCGAATTTATCAGCCGGGTCAATAAAACCGGTAAACCTATTAACTAAAATTAATCACTATGAAAACAAGCTATTTGATAGTCCTGCTTTGCTGTTTGGTAAAGCTGGCTTCTGCCCAAGAGCTGGTGGTCGACCCGACCACCTCTGCGGCTATCGCCGTCAATGCCGGTGTCATTAACAGCCAAATGAATACCACCAATAACAATTTAAGCCTCATCCAGAAAGGCCAGCTGGCCGTTACCGGGCAACTGACGATTGCCAATACGCTGCAAAATGATATTTATAAGGGGCTTAGCCAGGTAGCCTCTATTATCAGCAACCTGGAATCGACCAAAGAAATAGCTACCTGCGGCACCGATATTATCAGCGATGTGGAGCAAGCGGAGAAGCTTGCCCAATCTGACCCGGTGCTGTTGTTATTTGCAGAACAGGGCGCCCGAGAGTTTGAGACACGCGCAATCGCGCTGGCGGCCTATGTATCGGCATTCGTCATGCAATCAGGCGGAAATAATTTGATGGATTCCGGCGAAAGGGCTAAGCTGCTTAACCATATCGAAAGCCAACTACAGATCCTGCGGGGCATATCCTACGGCATGCAAAGGGCGATGTATTGGGCGAAAATGCGCGGCATCTTCCAGTCGCTCAACCCCTGGGCGACCTGGCAAAATGAGGACAAGCAGATCGCCATCAGTGTATTAAACAATGCCAAATATTTAAAGCAATGAAAAAATATTTCTTATTGTTCGCTTTTTGCTTTGGTCTTTCTGCCTTAAGCTATGGACAGCAAAGCACCATCGATATCGTCGGGATGCACCAACTGATCGATGAATCCAAATCGGAACATCAGCAACAGGTAACTGCCAAAAACCAGCAGGCTGTCAATACAACCAACGAAGCGGCCAATATGACCCTGCTCGCCAAACTAAAAAATACTTACCGGACCTTGCAGCAGCGATACAACACCCTGGGCACCGCGATCACCGTGGCCGACATCGGTTTGGAAGGTGAGCCGATGGTCAAACAGATCATCAATTACCAGGGGCAGATCATAGCGCTGGCGGAAAAGAACCCGGCCATTATCGCTTTAGGTTACCAGACCGAGATCGAGTTTGCAGAGAAGGCCGAAAGCCTGATCGGCTATGTGGCAGGACTGACCTTGTCCATCGGCGATGTCAACCAGATGAAGGCTTCCGACCGGAAGATGCTCTTCGATTATGTGATCCAGCAGTTGAGTGTCATCCAGGAACTGGCGGGCAACATGCTCAACCTATTACAATACAATAACCTGGCCGCCGTCCTCAAAGCACTGAACCCCTTTCAAACCTTTATCGATCAGGACAAATCCATCGCCAAGGACATTATTCAAAATGCAAAATATTTAAAATGAAAAAGATCTTTTTGTTATTCGCTTTTTGCTTTTGCCTTTCTGCATTCTGCTTTGCGCAGGAGGTCGTCTTTGACCCGCAGCACTTTGCAGCCGTAATGGAAAACGGTGCGACACGCAACAGTGCGGAAATCGCACACAACCAATATTTGAGCAAGATCAACAGCAACCTCGACAACATCAATATCAACATGAGTTCGGTGGTGCTGGCGCAGACCATTATTTACAATGCTCTTTCCGATGTCAATTCGGCGCTGAAGAACGGTATGGCGGTGAAAAATATGGCCGTGCTGACCAGCGACATGATCAGCTATCTCAACCAATGCCTGGCACTTGCAAAAGCGCAGCCTTACCTGTTACTCTTTGCCACGGGCATTGAAAATGAAATGCAGGTCAGGGCCATTGCATTGGTCAGCGAAGTATCGGATTTTGTGCTGAAAGAAGGCGGCAATGTGCTGGCCGATTATAACGCCCGTGACCAGTTACTGGCCAAAGTCACGCAGCAATTGGAGATCCTGAACAGCCTGGCTTACGGTGCCTGGCGGGCCATGTACTGGGCAAAGGAACAGGGCCTTATCGCTTCCATTAATCCTTATGCCGCCTGGATCAATCATGACAAAACTTTTGTAGCTCAGATCATCGGGCAAGCTAAATACTTAAAATCAAACCCTTAATACTATGAAAAAATTAATTGCACTATTAACTTTCAGCTTTATCCTTTCCAATGTTTATGCGCAGGAAGAAGTTTATGATAAAGCTATCGTCCACCAGGAGCAGCGCATGGTCTTTCTCCAATGGAACCAAAATGAATTCGATCCCAAAGCGGGCTTTCTCGACCTGAATCCCTATTACTGGCTGGTCTGGGGATTGTTCGACCCCAATTACCATAAAACCGACCTGCGGCCGCTGAGCGTGACCGGGCCGCAGACACAACGATTGGCATTGGTCGCCGCGCAGAACAGCACGGACAACAAGTACAAACTGCATTCGGATACGGTCAGGAATACGGCCTTATCGCAGATCGCGGAAAACTCCGGGTTGCTTTCCGATGCTGATCCATTATGGCTTTTGTATTATAACCAGCAGTTTGCGCCACTTTTAAATTACTCAGCCGCGACCATATTGGGGCCGCTCGGTCCGCAGGTTAGCGCCAAGCTGGTTTCAGAAGGCTTATACAGTTGGTACACTAACCAGTTGAGTATGCTGAAGGAACGGCTGCAAGGCGCACGAACGACCAATATGGACAGGGGATCGCGCATCCTGGCTTATTACCGGCTCCTAAAAGAATATCAAACATTAGCCGGTGTTTGGTCAATCCGGACGGCGGCTGCGGCAAAAGATATAACGATGACGGGTTCTTTACAGCAGGTGCAGGCCGCTAAAATGACCTATGGAAGTTGGACGCCCAATACAGATGTACAAATTGCCAACCGGGTACTAATTCAGGCAGGACTATGAAAAAAAGAATTGTTTTATTTTGCCTGTTGTTCCTGGTATGGGGCACGGCAAGTTTTGCGCAGACGACGCCCGCCATCGATACCGCCAGCAGTAACCAAACCCTACAATTTTTACAGGGGGACGGGGTTTACGAATCGGGGATGATGACCTTTTTAGGTGGCCTTAAAGCTTCTATCTGGACACACTTTGATCTATTTATCGGCGATGCGCAGGCGCTGGCCGCCATCTTTATGATCATTTTCTTTGCCATTAAATCCTACGAAATGATGGTGGGCGATAAGCGGCTGGAGATCATGCCGCTGTTGCGTCCCTTCGGGCTGGCGATGGTTATTATCTGGTGGAGCGCTTTTACACAAGTGGTCGCGTATCCCACAGATTTAGTGGAGACCCAGACCGACCAGATGTTTGAAAGCGAGCAGGCCAACGTTAATGCCTTACGGCTTACACGCGCCAGTTTGATGCTGGCGATGGCCAATTCGCTGATCACGTTCCAGGCACAGGCAGATGTGGCCGAAAAGGAAAGCGATACGTGGTACGGGCAGGCCTGGGATTCGGTCACCAGTACGATCAAGGAAGGAATTTCGACGGTCATTTCACCGCTGCTCGAACTCAAAAACCGGCTGACGGTCGGTATGCAATTACTCTTTACGCAGCTTTTGGAGCTGCTTGGGATATGGATTCTCCGGATTTCAGTTTACATAATTTTCATGATCCAAATTATCTATTCCAGTATACTGGTAATATTAGGGCCCTTCTCCGTTGCGGTCAGTATTTTACCCGCTTTCCGTGATAGTTTTTCGACATGGATCGCCCGTTTTGTATCGGTGAACCTGTATTCAGGGATCGCGTATTTGATTATGTATTTATGCGCATTGATGCAGGAATATGCCATGCAGTCCGAGATCAGCCGTTACCAGGTATTGGTCGGCGCGAACGGTACCAGTGCCGATCTGCAAAAGCTGGCCTGGTTCGCCGGTAACGGTATTTTGTCCTTTGGCGAGGTAATCTGCGTATTCCTGATTGGCGCCATCTGTATGTTTACCGTGCCCAGCATTTCCACCTGGATCATTTCCACTTCCGGTATCAGTTCAGCTACCTCCAGCGCCGCGCGCGGTGCAGCAACCGTAGTGACCGTTGCCCGCCGGGCCGCAGGCAGTTTCATTTAAAATCAAATCCATATTATGATCATCAAAAATATCGAAGCCAAGATCCGGCTGGCGACCGGGGTGGCTTTTGGCAGTTTTATAACGGCTATCATTATTGCAGTAGCAGCCCTATGGCTGGCGAACAGCCAGGTTGCCGCTGCGCGGAAAAGTATTTATATCCTGGCGAATAACATCCCCATCATGGCCAGCCAGACGGATATGCAAATGAACCGGCCCGCCGAATACCGGGCGGATGTGGAACTGTTCCACTCGCTCTTTTTCTCGCTGACGCCCGATGATAAATTCATTGAATACCAGCTTAAAAAAGCGATGTACCTCGTGGATGAATCAGGTGTCCAGCAATATGACAATTTGAAGGAGAACGGTTTTTTCAACTCCATTTTGTCCTCAAGTTCGGTACTCACGCTGACCACTGATTCGATAGCGCTGGACATGACAAGGCATTATTTCCGCTATTACGGCAAACTAAAAATCGACCGCCGAAGTTCGACGGTCGTGCGTTCGCTGATCACAGAAGGTTACCTCAAAGATATCCCGCGCAGCGACAACAACCCGCACGGCGTACTGATCACTAATTGGAAAACCCTTGAAAATAAAGATTTAGAAAATGTTCAAAAAAATACATTCTAATCGCGACCCCGGCGATACGCTGTACAGCGAAATTAAAAAAGAGTTCGGCGGGTATTTCCATAAGGCAGGGAGTGGTACCAAATCGTTTACCGAACGCTATCCCAAACTGCTTTTCGGCCTGATGGTCATTTGCATCGCCGTTTCCATTTCGGTGGTTTTTGCGCTTCGCAAGCACCCGGCCCCGCCGCCAAAAATTACGGTCAGCCCGGTCAGCGATGGCTTTAGCCAGATCCTCAATTTAAGCGCAGCACTCAAGGAAACGATTGCGCTTAAAAAACAAGTCGACAGCCTCAGTAAAAAAAGAACGCTGGATAAGGCGGACAGTGCTACGCTGTTAAACGACCTCAACCGGCTCCAGCAGATCAATTCAAAATTTAAAAAGCAAAACCATGAGCATTAATTTTAAACAACCCAAATACATCCTGCCCCTCGTCGCGCTGCCTTTTTTGTGTTTGTTCTTTTATGTCTACCATAGCAGCGCAGCAAAAAGCAAAAGGCAGGTGAAAACCAGTACAGGTTTTAATACCTCAGTCGGCGATGTTTCGACGGACATCAAAAAGAAGGAGCTGGCCGATAAACTGGATGCCTTTCGCGATACCTATAAAGAGGCGGACGGCAATACTGCGGTCAATTCCATTCCATCGGAAAAGTCGGCTGACCTCCGGTTTAACAATAATTATAGTGAACAGCAAAAGCGCACGCTGGACTCGATCAACCGGGCCATGAAAACAAAATTCGGTAATAACGCCTCGCCGCCGGGAATAACTGCGCAGGATAGGGCAATGACCGAGGCCCTGAACCACATCAACCACCCGCCAAAAAACACCGGATCAGGGGCACCGGCCCCGGTAGAAAAAGATCCCATGCAGGTGTTCCGGCAACAAATGGCTTATATGGACAGCATGCGCAAGTCCGAGGACCCCGCTTACCTGGCTAAACAAAAGGAACTGGCCAAAGCAAAATCCGCCGAAGCAAAGCCGGAAGCAAAACCTTTATCGGTAACCAAGACAGATGCTGCGCTTGCTGATTTCAATACCATTCGCCCCGACAAGGACCAAACCTTTATCATGGCCATTATTGATGAAAATATCACCGGCTATGCCGATTCCAGGATCAGGCTGCGACTATTGGAAGATATTATGGCGGGGAATACATTGATCCGTAAAGGCACATACTTATACGCCCTGATCAGCGGTTTTTCCGGGCAGCGTGTTTCGCTATCAGTAAAATCCATCTTGTATGAGAACGAGGAATTGCCGGTCAAATTGGAGGTATACGACCTGGACGGTCTAAAGGGATTATATGTGCCCGAATCGCAATTCCGGGATTTTACAAAGGACCTGGGCAATAACACCATACAAGGTGTCAGTATCGAAGACAATGGTACCGGCTCCGCCGCCAGCCAGCTCCTGATGAGTACCGCCGGTAAAATGTTCGAGTCTACTTCATCGGCCATCGCCGGGGCCATCCGCAAGGATAAGGCCAAGATCAAATACAATTCCTATATCTATTTAATCGACTCTCAAAAAAATAACTGATCATGAAATCTTTCTTTATTTCCTTCACCGTCATCATCCTGGCGGTCTGCCATGCCTTTGCCCAGAAAACCGCAACCGGCACCAAAAAAACGGACTTACCCGTTGTTTATATGCCGGATAACTTATCGGTACATTTTATTTCACCCGAACCCATCCAGTATGTCGATATTTCCAGCAAGACTATCGCAGGAGATTTGCCGGTCAAAAATATCCTGCGGATCAAATACCGCACTGATTCCGTGAAAACCGGTTTAAAAGACGGCGTGGTCACCATCGTCGGCGAAAAGTTTATCGCGCAATATCATGTGGTTTATTCGCCGGACCCCACAGGCGGCGCGATTCAAACTGATATTGACATTTTACCGGCTGACATGAAGCCGCTGGATGTACCAGGTATTGGCCTTTCGCAGCCCGAACTGAAAAGTTATGCCATTCATCTGCTTTCCAGAAAACCAGAGAAACACCTGCAAAAAGCCAGTGCTTATGGTATCAAGGCAACGCTCAACCATATCTACACGGCAGGGGATTACATTTTCCTGGATATGAGTTATGAGAATAGCACCAACCTGAAATATGACATTGATGAACTCCGCTTTAAGATCGAAGATAAAAAAGTGACCAAAGCCACCAACGTGCAGTCACTGGAGATCAAGCCGGACTTTATATTGTTTGACATCCCGTCCTTTAAGAAGCATTACCGGAACATCTTCGTCTTTAAAAAATTCACTTTCCCCGGCAATAAGCTGCTCAATATCCAACTCGATGAAAAGCAGCTCTCAGGCCGGGTCATTACGCTGTCCATACCATACAAAGATGTATTGGAAGCAGATATAATTCCTGTAAACTAGCCATGAGTTATGGAAGAAACCCACGAACAGCACAAGTTGCATGGGTTCATGCAATGCGCCATTTACATATCTATCGCGCTCGAAGCCAGTGTCTTTATCTATTTAAAAGCCCCGTTTTGGGGCTTTTTTAGCAACGCCTTGGACAAGCTGAGTCACATCGCCATTTATCATGAACTGGTTTACAGCAAGTTGTGCACTTTCTTATTGATCTGCCTGGTCAGCATCGGAACTTTGGCCAAAAAGAAAACTGACCTCGATCCGAAAAAGCACATTATTTATCCGCTGACATTGGGGCTGTTTTTGTTTTTTGGCAGCATCCTGTACTACAACAGGCCGTCGTCTTTAGTATTTGCTTATACCACCTGGTTCAACCTGGGTTATATGGTCTGTTCCTTAATCGGCGCGTTGATGATCAGCATGGCGATGGACAATGTGTCTAAAATGATCCGTTCCGGTTTGGGTAAAGATAAATGGAACAGCGAAGCCGAAAGTTTTATGCAGCAGACGCTGCCGGTCGTAACGCCATATTCGGTCAATATCCCGATGTTGTTTTATTTTGGCGGTAAGGTTCGGAACGGCTGGATCAATATTGTCAATCCCTTTCGCGGAACGCTGCTGATCGGGACCCCAGGATCTGGTAAGAGCTATGGGGTGGTCAACCCCTTTATCCGGCAGTTGATTGCTAAGGAATTCTGTGTCTGTGTGTACGATTATAAGTTCAGCGACCTCGGCAAGGTGGCCTATTATCATTATTTGCTGGCCAAACAACAGGGCAAATTAAAGCGGCACAGCTTTCATGTCATTAACCTGAACGACCCGGAACGGAGCCGAAAGATCAATCCCTGGCGCAGCGATTATTTGCGCACGCTGGCGGACGCTTCAGAAACGGCAGAGGGTTTGGTGGAGGCCATGAAGAAAGGTGATAAATCCGGCGGCAGCGACCAATTTTTTACACAATCCGCCATTAACTTTCTTTCAGCCTGTATCTATTTCTGGAGCCATTATGCGGGCGGTAAGTTTTCCAGTTTCCCGCATGTACTGGCCTTCCTGAATCATTCCTATGATGATATTTTCAGTACGTTGTTTACCGAGCCGGAACTGGTTTCCCTATTGTCACCGTTCAAAAGCGCCTATACGCTCAAAGCTTACGACCAACTGGAAGGGCAAATCGGAACTTTAAAAATTTTTATCAGCCGTGTAGCGACCAAAGAAACGTATTGGGTATTTTCCGGCGATGATTTTAATTTGAAGTTGTCGAATAAGGATACTCCAGGTATTTTGATCATGGCGAATGACCCCAATACCCAGGCCATCAACGCCACCTGCTATTCGGTAGTGCTAAATCGGCTGACCAAACTCATTAACAGCAAAGGCAATTTGCCATCGGCGCTGATCATCGATGAAATGCCCACTCTGTATACCCATAAAATTGAGAACCTGATCGCCGAGGCACGTTCCAATAAGGTCGCTGTCTTGTTGGGTTTACAAGAGTTGCCGCAGTTGAACCAAAATTACGGCAAAGAAACGGCGGCAACTATTACCTCGGTGGTTGGCAATGTACTGGCCGGCTCTGTACGTAACAAGGAGACGCTCGACTGGCTCGAACGCTTGTTCGGCAAGTCCAAGCAGATCGGTGAAAGTTTGTCTATCGACCGGAACAAAACCTCGACTTCCTTAAACGAGAAGCTGGAGGCGCTTATTCCTGCCGGAAAGATGGCCTCGCTCAATACAGGAGAAATGGTAGGACTCATAGCCGCCGATGTGCAGGAAAACTATACCGGCAAATTCGATACTTCAGCCATTCATTGCCGGGTCAATTTGGACGGTAAAGCCATACAAGTGGAAGAAGCGAATTATAAAGACCTGCCAGTTTATTATGATTTTAACGGCAAAAAAGACGAAATCCTGCGCCAAAACTTTACGCGAATTACGAACGAGGTGGAAAATATCGTGAAGATATTCCGCAAGGCACCCGAACCGGCTCCTGCCGTTCCGGTGAAACCAGCCGTAAAAAACGGCATGAAAAAATAAACCTATGTATTTCCTGAAATATTTACTGGCAGCAGGCGCTATGGCCTGCCTGCCCTTAAAGCATATTTGCCTGACTTCGCCCTACGGGTACCGCATACACCCGGTAACCGGTAAGTACAGCTACCATTCAGGTATTGACCTGCGGGCGCGCAGCGATACGGTATATGCCGTGCTGCCGGGGACGGTGCAACGAATAGCCTATGATCCTTTTCTTGGACTTTACATCAAACTGGCTCACCGGGATTTCACCACGACTTATGGACACCTCTCCCAAATCTTTGTTTTCCGGGAAGACAGTGTGAAAGCCGGAACACCCATCGGGCTAAGCGGCTTGACCGGACGTACGACCGGCGAGCACCTGCACTTCGCCGTGCAATACCATGGGCGGTATATCAACCCCTTAAAATTTCTCACCAACATCATAAACTAATCTATTTTATTATGCCATCAAATTTTAAACCCCTGCATGAGCAGATCGCAGAAAAGCTCATCGCCGAACTAAAAGCCGGAACTTCGCCATTTCAGAAACCCTGGACAAATGATAACTCCGCCGGCTATTTTACGCCCTTAAACCCAACCACCGGGAAGAATTATCGCGGTATGAACGCCCTATGGCTCGCCATGCAAAACCGGGAAGACCCTCGCTGGATGACACTCAAACAAGCCTCCTTTAACCACTGGACGGTAGAAAAAGGTGCCAAAGCAACGCTGATCAACTTTGTCAAACAAACAGACATCCGCCCGGTGCTGGACGAGAAAGGCGAACCGAAACTAAAGGAAAACGGGAAACCGCTAACCCAAACGGTCAAACTGGACAAACCTATCATTACCACTGCTTTCGTATTCAACGGCGAACAAATTAAAGGGATTCCCGAATGGAAGGAAGCGTATGGCGAAAAGATCGCTGCCCAGCAATGGACACCGATTGAACGTGCGGAAATGATCCTGGCCGATAGCAAAGCCGATATACAGCATGGCGGCAACGAGGCCTATTACAAACCATCAACGGACCAGATCAGGCTACCCAAACCGGAACAATTTGATGCTGCGGCTAAATATTACGCGACCGCTTTACATGAGCTTGGCCATTGGAGCGGACACGAAAGCCGGCTCGACCGCAAGATGACAGACAATTTCGGTTCACCGGGATACGCCCGCGAAGAACTTCGTGCGGAGATCGCTTCACTAATGATCGGCAGCGAACTGAATATCGGTCATGACTTCGGCCAGCATGCAGCCTACGTGGATAACTGGATAGAGGTGTTGCAAAAAGAGCCAAACGAGGTTTTCAAGGCTTCGGCTGATGCGCAGAAGATATTCGATTTTGTGATCGGCTTCGAGCAAAAAAGGGAACAGCAGGTGGAAGCCGCCGAAAAGGTCAGCCTGAAAACGCTGAATGCGGGCGACATAATCCCCTACAATGAGAAGACCTATACCGTTGGCGAAACCGTCAAGGGAAAAACGTTGGTCACCGACGAGGATGGAAAAAAAACAAAGGTAAGTCCTAAAGACGGCCTCTATAATTCCTTGCTGAATGCGCGCAACAACCCGCAGGCACAGGAACAAGAGCAATCAATCAGCCAGGAAATGGAACCGGAACTGGCCGAAGCCGAAACCGCCGGTTATAAAATGAAACGTTAATTATATTCAAACAATGACACAGGAAACATATCAAAAGGATGAAATTCCTTTATTAGAATTGGAAAAAATAGGGTTGGCCAAAAACGGCCGGCTCAACCTTCAGGAAGAAGACATCCGCGCCTTACTTTCCGGTAGCCGTACCGGCATGCTCCGCCTGGAGAATTTGATCGCCGACGGCGTACATATCGAGGCGCTCGACGCTAAGTTATCACTAAAGAAAAGTGAGGAGGGCAAATTACACCTGTTGGTTCACCCGATCTATCGCAGGCCGGAAGCACCGTCCTTTTTGACCGACAGCGAAGTTGAAAAATTAGAAAAAGGCGAAGCGGTCAATATTGAGCATTTTGCATTTGACGAGGAGGGCAAGCCTAAGGACTTGCTCATTGAATTCGATAAAGACACGAATGAATTTATCATTACTGATACTTCCAAAATACTGGTGCCGGATATGGTCAACAGCGAGTATTTGTCGCTGGAACAAAAGGAACGCTACAGAAAGGGTAAGTCCGTAGAACTGGCCGATGGCTCGATCTTCCAGTATTCTGCCACGGACAAGCATGGCATCCGCTCCAACAAGTTAGCCCTAATCGCCTCGATATTGGTGGATGGCGGGCTGTCCTATGTTTTACATAAGGGTTTAAATGCGCTATTCAACAAAAAGCGGGATGAAAAGGCCGCTGCGCAAAATAGCAAAGGCTATGATCTTGCTGCCCAAAATATGCAGGCGCATGAAAATGTAAAGGGGAAGGAGCAGCAAGCCTCGCCGAAAGACGAGCAGGAGCGTGGCTACACCCGTACCGGACGTTCACGTTAATGCACCCCTTTTTAACCAAATTAGGCGTGGCACCCGCAGTGCAGTATTTTTTCGAACCGTATTTTATAAGCGATATAGAGGGGAACCTGGTTTTTTCCTATGGTGATGAGGCGGAACACTTTGGTTTCGCCTTTCACCGCATCCCCGCTAACGGTTCATGGCGGGCGGGTAATCCTAATTTAGCGATGATCCGCTACGTTTTCCTCTGCGACAGCGCAATGGAAGCGATCAGTTTTTTCAGCCTGAATTATTCCTTCTTTAGCCACACCGACCAATTGCTGTTTCTTGCAGGTGAGACAGAGTTTAGCTTATTAGGACGTAAATCCTGCTCACTGGTCTTTGACAAGAACATTCTTGGCAAGGTTAGCGATCTGAAAACAGCTGCTGCTATACGTAGCCTCCCCTTAACTATAAACCTTATTGATGAATCAGTACGTATCCGCTTTCGGCACAAGGACTATCAAATCCCACAGCAAAATTTTAGCCTCAGCGCCTTTGAAAGGTTAAGCGGCTACCGTTTTAACCTCCGCATTTGCAAACCCAAAAAATACGATTGCTGGCTGGACCAGCTAAAAACAACCACATTTAATCATTGATTTATGGAACAAGAATTCATTCCGCCGGAGGTCATCGTTATCCGGCCCGCCACCATCTTTGCCTTTATCAAAATATTTCCGCTAATCCTGGCTGCCTTCGGTTTCCTTTTTTTAGCGGCAAGGTATTTTCCGCTGCTGGTCTGGCTCAGTATTGCTATCATGCTGTTTGCCTGGTACCGCTATCTCTATATCCGCCGGACCGTATATGAGATCACGCCGGAAGTGATCCGTTTTAGCCGGGGTTTGTTTTTCAGGCGTACCGATATGGTAGAAATGTACCGCGTAAAGGATTACGTTTTACTGCGGCCGTTTATTTTCCAGGTTTTCAAACTAATGGACCTGATGTTAAAAACCACCGATCCGGAAAATCCAATCGTATGGCTCAGGGGTATACCACTATCCGGCCTTGTCGATACCATCCGGGATCATGTTCAGGAAACCCGGCAACACAACCGTATTTACGAGATCAATTAAATTTTCATGAAAACCTTTTGCTATTTTATCATTACCCTGCTGATTTCTGCTGGCTTTCTTTTAGGAGCTATGAATACGCCGAATCCCTTTCCGCTCTTTACTGTGGCATTTGGAATATGGGTGATATTTATCTGGCGATATACCGTTCGGACAAAAAAGCAGGCAGCCAAGCGTGCAAGAGAACAACTTTTTGAACAGTACATGCGTTCCAGAACACGGCAATAAGGCCTGTTAACGTTTTTTAGTATTTTTGACCCTTTATAAGCCGGCATCGCTCCGCGGAAATGGTGTCGGCTTTCATTTTGAGATTAGTACTTTCTTATTCAGGAAAATATAAAATTAGATATATGAGCCGATTAGATTAATATGGAATCAAAAAAACTCGAGGCAAATATTGAAAAGTTAGGAAAACTGATTCCACCCAAGCCAGCGCATCATACGGATGATTATCCTAAAAGTCTCGCGGATTGTCTGCACCAGTACTTAAGGCAAAGTACCCTTTGGGATATTCAGGCGGCAGCGTGGATATACGAGGGCAAGGGCTGGCCTTTACCATTTTATGTGGATCCCCAAAACATATGTGTGGGCAAAGTAAACCAGGCCATGTTGAACAGGTTCAATGTCCCTAATTATAAATATTACGTGACCCTGGCCATGCTCAGGCACACTAAACCTGTGCCTGCTAAAAATTTATTACAGCGGCTTCGTGATGTAAAACCTATAACTTTCGTATTCCTGCCCATTTTTTTACCTTATGTGCTGGTGAAAAAAGCGGTTCTTTCATTCAAAAAAAAGCCGGAGAAAAGGTATTACGATTACTTTAACGCTGCGATTATCGGCCAGTTTTATCAAGTACTGGACCTTGACAAACTGGTCATCGACCTGTTTGAAACAAATCTGAATTATTATCGCCGAAAAGTTACCGGCAATCCGCTTTTAGCCAACAAACAGGGATTGCTGAAAGATATATTTGATACTTATGAAAATCAAAATTACGCAGCCTGCATTTGTTCGCTGTTTCCCATTCTTGACTTCTTAACCAGGGAGGTTTTCAATACCAATAAACTGGGAAGGGATATTACCTCAATCAATTCCATATTTAAGGCGGCCGGTTATACTCTCGATGATATCGATAACCTGAAACCTGCGGCTAAGGCCGTAAAACTAAATGAGTTGCTCCGGCAAAAAAAACTCAGCCATGAGGAGTATCATAAAATAATCAGCACAGATTTCGAAGGCCCCCGGTTAGGCCTGCCCGGAGTCGCCCTCAGCTCATTTTTACACTTTGGCGCTAAATATTATGACTTTTACCGGAATGATACCAAACTTGTCGAATTCAACCGGCACGCAATTATACACGGTGCAAATGATGCCTATGCCAATAAAATTAATTGCGTAAAGCTCTTTACCTACTTATACCTGATGTTAGAGATGGAACCGATTCTCCGGATCGTATTCAATGAAACGTGATTTACCACCTGTTACCGTCAATTTCTTCATTAGCATTGCCTCCCGAACTACGAAACTCCCGTTTTGGCCGCTGGAAATTACCCGGTCTTTCCTGTTGTTTTTCTACTGCTTCTTTTAAAGAAATCTTTCTCCCAAATACCTCTTTCTCATTCAAAGCGGTGATCGCCGCTTTAGCCTGGTCATGTACGGGCATCTCCACAAAACCAAATCCTTTTCTTTTACCCGTTTCCGGATCGCTCACCAGCTTGACCGAAGCAACCTGGCCGAACTGGGTCAGCATTGTTTTAAGTTCCGCCTCTTCCAGTTTATGGGGCAGATTAGCAATAAAAATTTTCATAAACGTACCGCTGTATTTTTTATTTTCTATTATCCTAAAGATGATAAATATGTACTTTACCTGCAAATAATTTATTCCAGGTCCATTACGGGATTTCCTAAAATCGGCAATTTCGCGAACTTTAATACCTCTATGCTTGGAAACCCAAAATCCTCTACGACCTTTCCCATAATTAAATAACAGCCCGCTCCCCTGAAAGGGTAGGCCGATGTGTTATTTGGAAAATGCACCGTATCAAAGAAATTGCCATCGGCATCCAGGAATGTACCGAACCACATATTTTGATTGTTTTTGGTGTGTACGGTTTTACTGTCAATATATACCCCCACCATTTTTACCATTTGACCGACATGGTTCACCATATCGTTACTAAGTATTTCGCCCCTGAAATCCGTTTCCAATAAATCGAAAAAGGACATGCTCACCGGGAACCCCAATATCTCCAGTTCATGATAGGCATTTTCCAGTCGGGTATTGATCAGTTCCGGTAACTGGTAGTTTTTTGCTTCAACATTAAAAAGCGCCAGTTCATTGCTGGGTTTTGCATTCGTATCCAGCAACCGGTGAACCTTCCACAATAATTCTTTTTTACTCTGGCCGGTAAACCGCAATGCGCCAACACGTATCAGCGTTATGGTCTGCTCCAGTCCAATGCCGGTCCGCCTGATCAGGTCCTCCATGCTCAGGTAAGGGCCGTTCTGCCTCCTTTCTTCAGGAATACCATCTATAAAAGATGCCTCCATTCCATGCACTCCGACAAAGCCCAGATAGGCATCTATACCCGTAATATTTACGATACTGTCGCTATGATTTACGCAAGGCAGATGTACAATAGCCCCGGACTTTTTCAACTCATGCACGTACAGCGACCTGCTGTAAAAACCGCCGTAATTATTCAGTACGGCGACCATAAATTCCCTGGGGTAATAGGTTTTTAAAAACAGGCTTTGATAGCTTTCAACCGCGAAGCTGGCCGAGTGGGCTTTTGAAAAACTATAGCCCGCAAACGAAGATACCTGCCGCCAAACTTCTTTTACTATTTCTTCAGGACGGCCAAGTTTGATAGCTTCTTCATGGAACCTTTCCACCAGCCGGTCAAATTCTATTTTTGAACGGTACTTCCCGCTCATTCCCCTCCTTAAAATGTCAGCATCCGTACCATCCATCCCCGCAAAGTGGATACAAACCTTAATTACATCTTCCTGGTACACCATCACCCCATAAGTTTCCTTTAATTGTTCTTCCATCACCGGGTGCAGGTATTTAACCGTGTCCGGGGCATGGTGGAATTTAATATAGGTACCCATCATACCCGAACTGGCTACACCGGGGCGAATGATGGAACTGGCAGCTACTAATACTAAATAGCTATCGCAACCGAGTTTCCGGATCAGTTGCCGCATGGCAGGGGATTCAATATAAAAACAGCCGATGGTATTCCCTGATTTAAGCTGCGCGTTTACAACCGGGTCTTTCATAAATGCCTTTACGTTATGAATGTCGATCTTCCGTTGCTGATTTTCTTCTATCAGTTTTACTGCCTGTTTGATATGGCCGATCCCCCGCTGACTTAAAATATCGTATTTATCATAACCTATCTTTTCCGCCTCGTACATATCCCATTGAACCGTAGCCATCCCCTTTGGCGGCAGGTCAAGTGCAGTATAATAAGTGATCGGTTCTTCTGAAATCAATACGCCCCCTGCGTGGATGGAACGCTGGTTGGGCATATTCGCCATCATGGCATGTATGGCGCTGATCTTTTTAAACACAGCGTTATCCCGGTTAAATGCTGCACGGGTCTGGTCGGTAAAGCCGTCAATTTCTGATTTGGGCAATCCCATCACCTTACCGATTTCCCGGATAATACTGCGATCCTTGAAGGTGGACATCGTGCCCAACAGCGCTACATGCTTGCTGCCATAGCGTTTGAAAATGTAATCCTGTACATCTTCCCGCTCATCCCAGGAATAATCAATATCGAAATCAGGCGGCGATGTCCGTTTGGAATTTAAAAAACGCTCAAAATAAAGATCCAGTTCAATCGGGTCAACATCAGTGATCCGCAGGCAATAAGCCACGATACTATTCGCGCCGGAACCACGGCCCACATGATAATAGCCCTGCGACATGGAAAAGCGGATGATGTCCCAGGTGATCAGAAAATAAGCGCAGAAATCGAGTTCGTAAATAACTTTTAGTTCATGCTTTACTTGTTTAAACGCTTCTTTATTTTGCTTGCCATAGCGGTAGTCCATGCCGCTGAGCGCCAGTTTTTCCAGGAGTTCCTTATCATTCTTTTTATTACCGGTAAACGTTAACCTGTTCAGGTTGATCCGCCCTTTCGGGTAATCCATTTCGCAGCAGTTCATCAGGTTGCGGGTGTTGTCCAGTATAAAAGCGTATTTGGCATAGCTGGCTTCCAGCTTACCCGGAGCAAGGAATTGGTCGGTCGGTTTGCATTTATCTTCGGGGGTTACCATGCTCAGCAAGGTGTTCAGGTCAATCCCCCTTAAATATTCATGGAGCCGGTATTCGATTTTATCCGCTACAAATACGGGCTGTAAGGCCAGCAGCTTTTCTTTAATCCCGGACAGGTCTTTTTTATATAGCTGGTGGAGTTCGTCAAAGCGGATGCCGAGGTATTCGTTATCATTTAATTCACCGGCGTGTCCGTAAGGATAGACGATAAAAACATTTTTAAATTCGGGTGTTGTTTCCGGTAATGCCTTTTGTTCCAGGTTATGTTCCGTCAGGAACTCATTCAGTTCCCTCATTCCCTCCTTGTTTTTCGCTATGCCAATGTAGAGCAGCCTTTTATCTTTCCGAAATTCCAGCCCGGCAATGGGTTTAATACCTTTCTCATCACACTCCCGCATGAATTCCATGATACCCGTGGAATTATTAATATCCGTCAGCACCATTTGCGTAATACCGCGCGCGCTTGCTTCCTCCACCAGTTTAGGGATGGACATCGTGCCGTAACGCAGGCTGTATTGGGAATGGACATTCAGGTACATGAAATTAAAGATTTAAGTTTATGCCTGATGCCAGTTGAATGGAATGGGGGCCAAACCGCCTGCGGATTTTATCCAGCGCCTGGCAAAGGCTGTATTGCTCCTCGGATTCGGTGTAAAGGTCAATCTGTTCAAACCCGTTAACCAGGTTGGAAAGCTTGACACCTACCAATCGCAACAGCACCCTTTTAGTATAAACCTCCCTGAACAGTTCTTTCGTCTTTTTGATCAATACACCGTCAAGCGATGTATAGGGGATGGTAGCCTGCTTGGTTACATCCTCAAAAGTGGAATAACGAACGGTTACTGTAATACAAGCAGCCAGCTTTTGCTTTTCGCGAAGCTGAAATCCCAGATCCATGATCATTGAAGTAAGCAGGTTATTAATACTTTCAACATCAATCGTGTCTGCTTTGAAAGTGCATTGGGTGCCGATAGATTTTTGTTCCTGGTAGGGGATGACAGGAGAGTTATCAATGCCTTTTGCTTTTTGAAGCAGCCATAAACCGTTTTTACCCAATATGCTTTTCATGTAATCCGGGTGAACCATTGTCAGGGCGTGGATGCGTTTGATACCCATATCGCTCAGCTTGATAAACGTCTTTTCACCGAGGCCCGGAATTTTACGGATGGATAGCGGGTTAAGGAATGGCTGTACACCCGGCTTTTCGATATTCAGTTCGCCGTTGGGTTTGCATTCATTGGTCGCCATTTTGGAAACGGTTTTGTTTACCGACAGGCCGAATGAAATGGGTAGCCCCGTTTCGCTGATCACTTTTTGGCGCAATTCATGGGCGTATTTCAAAGTGCCGTGAAAACGATCCATGCCCGTCATATCGATATAATGCTCATCAATGCTTGCTTTTTCAATCAGGGGTACACGCTCTTTGAGAATATCGGTGATCTCATGAGAAGCCTTTGAGTATTCATCCATGTTGCCCCTTATCCATATGCCATGTGGACAAAGCATCCGGGCCATGCGCGATGACATGGCCGAATGAACACCGAATTTCCGGGCTTCATAGCTGCATGATGCGACAACGCCGCGATCTGAAGGGCTGCCGATAATGACCGGCATTCCGATTAATCTTGAATCTTTCCGTACCTCTACCGATACAAAAAAGGCATCCTGATCCATGTGGATGATGTGTCGGTTAGTTTCCATTCTATTAGTTAATTTACGGGCTATAAAATTATGCTAAAAATATTAGCATTTTATAATGGAATTACAAAATAATTTTCACCTTTGTTTTGTTTACTTGAAATTCAGTAATTTAGAGTATGTGTTACCATTATGCGTTAACGGCTGATAAGCCTACTTTGGAAGAGCGCTATACCAATGAGTTGATAGCGGAATATGATGCGATCTATCATAATGATGGCTTTTCGCATCGTGCAATGCCGGTTATAACTGCTGATGAGCCCGGTAAGATACAGTTGTATGAATGGGGATTGATACCTCATTGGTTCAAACCTAAGCCGGGTGAAACTGATGCAAAGGGCAACTTGTTAACGGCCATACAGCAGGCCAGGGCGTTTAGTAACCAAACGCTCAATGCGATTGGCGAGACTGTATTTGATAAGCCGTCATTCCGTAACTACATTGGTAAAAAACGTTGTTTGATACCAGCCAACGGACTTTTTGAATGGCATCACCTCGATGCAAAAACTAAGATACCCCATTATATATACCTGAAATCAAAGGAAATATTTTCATTTGGAGGCATCTATAGCCATTGGGCAGACCCGGATACCGGTGAGATCGTAAAGACCTACTCCATCCTGACCAATCCGGCAACGCCGCTCATGGCCCGCATCCATAACAGTAAATTACGACAGCCATTCATCCTGCAAAGGGATGCCGAGGGTACCTGGCTTGACCAGGAAATCAATAAAGATTCGGTTAAGGATCTGATCCTGCCATTGGAGGATACGCATTTTACGGCGCATACCATTTCTAAGTTGATCACTTCCCGAAAGGAAAGCTCAAACACCCCGGAAGTTATGCTGCCGTATGATTATGAAGGCTTTGTCAGTTTAGTAGAAGATGAAGCAGCCTAAGAAAAAAAATATAGCGATGACTAATTATCATGGCATTCTTACCCCTATAACTTTAGGTGTCACCGGGCAGGACGGCGAAGATTATAATGTCGCCATTCAGCATATACTTATCCAGGACAGTAATGGGATTTACGGCACTACAGGGATATTTAACCTGTATAAAGATGATTTCGGGCTGGATAAGGACGATTTTGGCGACTTATTGGGAGAGAGAGAAGATGACTATGATTTGCCCGATGATCAAAACCCCGACTATTTAGGCAGGATATTGTTTGATGACGATGGTAACTGGATATATGATGGTGACACGATCAGCATTATGGAACAGGAACAACTGGCGAACTTCTTGATCAATTACGAGGATGACATGTAATGGCACCAATTTTCTTTTATTTTTGTCTGACTAATCAGTGGTTATGATACATCAATTAATTTTTTCCGGCCTGTTTTTGCTGATCGTACTGGCTCAGGGTATATTTTACTACCGCAGGAAAATGATGAGCAAGCGGTCGCTATTCATCAACGTTAGCATATTTCTGGTGCTGACGGTGCTGATTTGTGTTTTTATCATCCACTAAACAGATAGCCGTTTCAAAGGTCATCCGAAATCTTTTTTAAGGATGCAGGAAATTAGATACCGAAATTTAATTGAGGTTCAGCCCCTGCTTATTAGCTTCAGTATCCAGTTCAATAAAATGATGAACTAAAAAGGCCTCAATCAAAGAAAGTGCGTAATCCCTTTCAATTGGTAACATATCTGGTCTGAGGACTTCATCAATCCACTTTTTAGGGTTCCATAATTTACGTAGTAATTCGGGATGTCTGGGTTCCATCATTTGTATCAAATCCTCGAATTTCCAGTTCGCTACTTCGATAGCCTTTTTAAGATTTGTTCCTACTAATGGTAAAGCAGAAATTTGCACAGCGGTTTTCTTTTTCTTTTTTTGAGGTTTGATTATTTGATTTTCATTTGACGGGTTTTCATCTTTGGCCAGGCGATAGTCGTAACCTGTAGTTTGATGGCCATCTACCTCAGCAAAAACCGTTTTGAAAATTTCTAATTTAAACTCATCATCGAGTATTATATCGTTTTCATTTTCCACGTTTAAGACATAGTATTCCCATTCCTCATTTGTGATCTTGTCCAAGTTATCGAACAGCAGCTTAGCTAATTGCAGAGCTGCCGGAGAAGCCTTTAGCATATTCGTCCATTTTTCAAATCCAACCACTTTCGCAATGATGTGCTGTGCGTTCATCAAGGTGAAATTGTTTTCATCGATATCGAAGTCATTAAGCAGCGCCTCTATATCGAAAAACTTTGGCGCATATTCATACAGGTTGCGATCATAAGTGGAATCGAAATAAAGTTTTTGTGTTTTGAAATCTTTGTGAAGATTTTTTGCTTGTAGTTTGAAGTACTCAATAGTTTGCATAATACATTCCTTTTATACCAACTTACTATCCGGGATTTTCGCGTTCGTAATCTTTGTGTGGATAATAAGCAGGTAGGTTTGCATTATTAAACTATTGACTGATGAAATCTTTGCACGAACGAGCAGGCTTGCCAAAAGCACACACAATTATAAAAGATTAAATTCAAAAAAGCAAGCTCAACAGATGACCTTTTAATTATCTGGCTAACAAAAACCTTTACTATATGGCCGTTGCCTTCGGCCTGGCTATTCGCTGTATCTGCTGCACAGGATGCCGCTGCTATCCATAACGGGAATTTTTCGGAGAAACAAAGGGCGTATCGTGCCCTACTGCGCCCGGTAACATAACCGGGAAGGCAGTTCCCGATCCGCCCTACATTCATTGGGTGGTTGATGCGGCTTGGCCCGGAGCCGCTTTGGGTGTTATTAAGATTAACTCATTTGACCTTTGCTGAGGCAAATCTACACCTCTTCGGCGGCCAAGGCCATGCGAGTGCCGCTTTAAAAAATCTCCACACATCGCTTCGCTTCAGGTCGTATTTTTTGCGTCAGCCTTGTCCGCCCACCCCACGCGCAAGTTTTTTGCCTCTACAAAGGCCAAACGAGGCGAGTGCCGAAATGGCTGAAAACAAAAATTTATTCATTAAAAACTTAAAAAGTTATGGAAATCAACGGAAGAATGGTAGCAGATGCTGCCGTAAGGGAAACAAAATCAGGCAAAAAGGTAACAGGTTTTACCATCGCCATTAATGACAGCTACCGTCCAAAAGGTGGGGACAGGGTGCAAATTACTACTTATGTAGAATGTTCGTACTGGCTCAATGCCGGGCTTGCGGAATACCTGCGCAAAGGGACATTGGTAGAACTGTACGGGCGCATGGAAGCCGGGGCGTACATCAGCAAAGATGCCGTGGCGGTAGGTACTTTAAAATTCCATACCGAAAAAATCAAGGTGTTAGGAAAATCCAACTCAAGCGGTACAGACAGGGCGGACAGCAAATCAACCGTTAAGGAAACCGTTTACAATGACGGCAAAGGCGGTGACGACGACCTGCCATTTTAATTAACCATTTTTTAATCATGGGGGAGCAATCCCCCATCTAAAAATTAAGCCATGAGTTTATTAGCACAACACACCGAAAAGAAAGCCCTTAAAGTACTGGCGAATACCCTGCGTTTTTTTGAGCATACCGACCTGCTGTTTATCAGCGCCGAGGATGCGCACAAAGCAAGGGAAGCCGAAAATACGATTAAGGCTATCATTGAAAGCAACGGCTATCAGTCGGTGTATAAAAAGGGAAAAGGGACAAGAATATTTAAAAACAAGCAAAAGCATTATGAAAACGAACTTTTTTGAAAATATAGCAGGGTTAGGGTATAACGGCAATCTGAACCTCACCATCACCAAGCACGATAACGGCGAATTAGCCGTATCGGTCTTATTGGCTAATGATAAAATAAGTGATACCGCAGGTAAAGCCATACCGCCCATGTTGTTAAGGGGCATAGCCACCGAACTGGATGAGGGCTTTTTTGAAGCCATTGCGACACCGATAATTTCGACCGCCAAATTATTTGCCAATATGGATGAATACCAAAAAGGCTTGGATAAAGCCAAACTTAACTCTAAACAGGAACAGGACAAGAAAAATAAATCGGCAAAACCCAAAGGCGAAGCGACAGCCAACACGGATGATGATGATAATGATGAAGCGGAAGAAACCGAAACCTTATTTACACAGCCTCTTGACGATAAGCTGAAAAAGGAAGAACGCAAAAGCGCTTATGATGAACTGATGAAACAGGTCGGCGAACTTAATCAGCAATGCAAGTACGATGAGGCGATTGCCCTCATGCCTAAAGCCGACGACTACCCCGAAAAGGCAGAGGAAATCACCCGTAAGTCGGCAGAGTTGCAAAAGCGCAAAGCCATGTACGATGAACTGAAAAAGGATTTTTAAACTTAAAGCCATTCAAAATGATAGTCAACGCATTAAGCAGGGTATTCCTGCATAAGGAAAACGGGCAGGCTGTCCGTTTAGCCGACCCCGGTAAGGACATGAGTACCGAAGCCGTACTGAATTTTTATTCCAATACCTATCCCATTTTGACCAACGCCAAAATCGTCGGCCCCGAAATCAAGGATGATGAAGTGCAGTACCGATTTGAAAGCACGATGGGTCATAAAGGATGAGCCATGAACAAGCAACAAAAGGACAGGACAATCAAAATCAGAAAGGAAAGCGAAGCATGGACGCTACAACAGCACTTCGGGGCGTTAACCGAAAAATTAAACCGTTTGCCCGATGCAAACGCAGTACAGCGCAACCCGTTACGGAGCGCACCTGCGGGGCTTACCGTAATGGTTTTTTAAGCCATCAGTTTAAGCCGTTTTGGGCTTATGATGGCAACAGGGACAGGGCGGAAAGGGAGTTTTTATGCTCCCTTTCCAATCTTTGCCAGTATTACGATTTGCCGATACCAACGGCTATCAATGGCAATTTTCCGCAAAGCATTTATCATACGTATCAGGCTATTTGCGAACAGCTAAAAAGCCGGGATGGCAAACTGCAATGTGTTGTTTTAAAGGACGACAGCTACAATGCAACACTGGCTACCATAAAGCAATTCGATACGGGCATGACCCTCTATTATATTCCTGTCCGCCCGGTATGGCATTGGGTGCAGAGCAGTGATGGAAAGCACGTCGCTGAACTCATCTTAGGCATATTCGCTTATCTGCATCAATTAGTAGGCGTGCCATTTTTCGCTGACCAAAGCAGTTACTTAGCCTCTCAATATGACTATATCGAACAGATGGTCAATGATGAACAGGATGAAGAACCTTATCGCCAACAGCAAAAGGATGAGATTTATACCCTGACAAACGCAGGGTTAAAACTGCATAACTTAATCAGCGACCCGCAACGGTTAGCGCAATTTGAACAGACCGTTTTGAATTTTCACCATACAGATACTTGGGAACTGGATTGGGAATTGGTGGCGATAGAGTTTTTACAGCTTTTCAGGCTATATCCTAAACGTAACATCTTTGACCATATCCATTCGGGTTTACTTTATCCGGCTGACGAGGATCGTATCTCTGCCGACCAGTACATCAGCTTTTACTGGAGCGGGGATGATTGCCTTTCAGAATGCCTGTTTGAAATGATAAACTGTCATTTTCAGGAAATCGCCTATATGGATGAACCCATGCACCTACAGTTATTCGACACCCTGCCGGAAAATATGAACCCGGATTTCGATTTTGAGAACCGCCTTTTCGACCTTATCAACAAACTAAGCAAATTATTAAGCGACTACGATTATGACGAACGTGAGCCAAACATTTAATGAACAATACCTGCCTGTTAAAGCCCTGCTGATTTACCAATCGGTTGAACAGGAAAACGATAACTATGAGCATAAGCCAAAAGAGGTTTACGTGGAAAGCTACGACATCGGCAAAAACGGCAAGCCCATTAATGCGCACCCTTTATCCGTTAAGGAAATGGTTGCATTAAGCGAAATACTGCAAGCCACGCAGGAACTCAAAAATAACTACCTGCAAAGCAAGGGCGTACTTTCGCCAAAACTGGTTTATGTCCATTCCCAAAATAATGGTTATGCTATTTGGCATACCCCGCCACAGGAAATAGTCTTGTTTTTTTCAGACAGTCTGGGCATCCCATCCGGCAAGGTGAAGATACCCACCTTACTTTGGAAAGCGACAAGGGATAGTGTACAGGTTTTTGCCTTGAAAGGCAAAGCCAAACCAACCGCCGATACGGCATTATATTATGCGCCATTTTTCAACCTATCGCAAGACGGCAGGGTGTGCATGGGTACAGTTAATATTCAAATTGACCGCCAAACCTGTTTGGAAGATTTTATGGCAAAATGGGAAAGCTATTTTTTTAACAGCTATTTCACCCATACGCTCGGCAACTATCGGCATTGCAAAGGCAACCTAATCCAGTTGTGGCAGGAGCAGGTTGCCACAGGCAGGGATTTCCCGCAGGATGAACTCATCAAAAATGGCAGGACTTTAAAAGATTTAATAAGATGAAAAAGAAAGCAATAAGCGAAAATAAGATAGCAGTTCACATCGTGAACAAGGTGCTTTTACAACCCTACAATCCTGTTATCATAAACCTGATTGGTGCAGGGGGGACAGGTGGACAGGTGCTGACTGCACTCGCAAGGATGAACCAGGCGTTGAATGCGCTGAACCATCCCGGCTTAATGGTGAGGATTTTTGATGATGATATAGTAACCAGGGCGAACTTAGCAAGGCAGTTATTTACCACCGCCGAACTCGGTCTGCCAAAAGCCGTTGCGCTGATGAACCGCATCAACCGCTTTTTCGGCACGAACTGGAAAGCAGTGCCTGAAAGATATGATAAACAATACAGTCTGTATAACATGGATGCGTCTGCGACCATCACCATAGCCTGCGTAGATACCGTACAGGCAAGGCAAGATATTGCGCACATTTTAAAATTGCTCCACAAGACGATGAATAATAACCGTAGCCAACCCTTGTATTATATGGACTTTGGCAACAGCATGGACACCGGGCAGGTTATCCTGTCCACCATAGGTAAAATTAGCCAACCCGCATCCAAGCAGTATCGTACCGTTGACACTTTACCAATGATCATGGACGAGTTTGGGGAACTGTTATCCGCATCCGAAACCACCGACAACACGCCAAGCTGTTCGCTTGCCGAAGCCCTGTCTAAGCAGGATTTGTTCATTAACTCCGCCTTAGCAAATGTTGGTGCATCGCTCTTGTGGCAATTGTTCCGTGAGGGGATGCTGTTCAACCGGGGCTTCTTTCTCAACCTTAAAGAATTTAAGACACAACCATTAAAAGTAGCTTAATTATGATAACCTATAAAAAAGGCGACCTGCTTGCGGATGAGGCATTTGCATTGGTCAATACCGTCAACATGGGTGGGATTATGGGAAAAGGCATTGCCCTCGCATTCAAAAAAGAATTTCCATTTAACTATCGATGCTATGTAGATGCCTGTCAGGGTGGATTGGTAAGTATTGGAAAAATGCTTTGCATGGACGATACCTCTTTGTTTTACGGCACAAAACTCATCATCAATTTCCCGACAAAGATTGTATGGTGGAAACCGTCTGAATACTACTACATCGAAGCCGGCTTGGAAGCATTAGTGACTTGTATAAGTTACCATAAAATTCAAAGTATAGCCATTCCCGCACTTGGTTGTGGCAACGGTGGACTGGACTGGCAACTCGTGAAACCCATGATCGAAAAGCATCTGTCCGGCATCAATGCCATCATCAATATTTATGAACCCTATTAAAACCAATTATGAAAACTGCACTATATTTTATCATCACCTGCTTTATTTCAACAGGTGCATTATTGGGCGCAACAAACGCTAAAAATCCATTCCCTTTATTTGGCATTGCCTTTGGAATTTGGGTATTATTTATTTGGGGCTACACCAGGCGTTCCAAAATCGAGGCTGAAAAACGGTCAAGAGAAAGACGGTTTGAGGAACACATGAGGGACAGGCTGCGGAAAAACTAAATTTTTATTATCTGCCAATTGTTCTGCCGGGCTTGAAAATCCCCGGCGGCCCCGGCCATGCCGGGGCCCTTTCGCCACCTGTTTGGAAATCGACTTTAGAATTAAACAGGCGGCGTTTCCTTTTTTCTATTTAATAAAAACGTTTAACAATTAGTATCTTTAAATTTGTTATTGAAATTATTACCTAACCTTAATTTCTATGTTTCAGGACGACTTAGGCAAACATTTATTAGGATTTAATACTTCCCCATTTTTATTTGTGGGTTCCGGTTTATCAAGAAGATATGTCGACTTGGAAACGTGGTCATCTTTATTGGAAAAAATCGGCGATAAAATAGGCCTTTCTAAGCCTTTTAAATATTACCAATCCAATGCAAATAACGATCTGCCGACAGCCGCATCGATTATGGGCGAGGAGTTTAACGAAACATGGTGGACAAGCGATGAATTTGAAAAAAGCAGAAATGCGTATGCAGCAGAAGTTAAGACAAAATATTCCCCATTCAAATTTGAAATTTGTAAGTACGTAAAAGAAAATCAAAGGCATAAAAAAAATCTATTTGACGATGAAATTGATTTGTTAAAAAAAATCAACATTGACGGGATTATTACCACTAACTGGGACACTTTGCTGGAAGGTTTTTTTCCTGATTTTGCCAAATTCATTGGTCAAGAGGAATTAATTTTCTCCGAACTATTTGCTATTGGTGAAATTTATAAGATTCATGGCTGCTGCACCAAACCGGACAGCTTAGTTTTAACAAGGGATGATTACGACTTATTTCATGAAAGAAACACATATTTAGCGGCTAAATTGTTAACTATATTTATGGAGCATCCCATAATATTTGTAGGTTATAGCTTGGACGATATAAATATACAGCAGATACTAAAATCTATTATTAAATGCCTAAAAAAGGAAAATATTGATAAGCTCAAGGATCGATTAATCTTTTGTCAATATGCCAGCGAACCAACTGCCACAACGATGATGGATAGTACAATATTAATATCAGATACGGTAATTCCGATAAAACTTATAAATATTCATGATTATAAAGAGCTATTTATGGTTATGGCCAGTAACAGGAAAAAATTACCTGTGAAAGTTTTAAGACAAATGAAAGGAATGATTTATGAATTTGTAAAATCGACTGATCCTAAATCGAAAGTTTTTGTTACTGATAATTTAGAAAATCTTGAGAACGAACTGAATGTTGAATTTGTGTACGGTGTAGGTTTGAAGGAAAGATTTGGAGATATAGGTATTAAGGGCATAAACAGCATAGACGTATTTAGCGATGCAATTATTGATAAAAATTGGGACGCAGAAAAAATTTGTAGAATGTATTTGGCTACTGCCCCAGGCAGGTATTTGCCTTATTTTAAACATCTTTATAAAGCTGGCTTTTTAGATAAATCTGGACGTCTTCCGGAAAACAACATGGTTAAGGAATTTTCTCCTGCATTCATCAAAAGAATCAACCTGATTGAAGTTTCCTCATTTTACCCCAGTAGTTACCTAAAAAAGAAAGATGAAATCAATAATAAATTTTCGTCGTTCAGTGAACTATGCACCGAGTGTTCCTTATTACATGTGTTAGTCTATACCCCGATGCTTGACGCTGAGAAAATAAACTTAGATGAATTAGCAGCATATTTAAACGACAATCTTCAAGAACTTAATGTATTAAAGCATAAAACTGATTTTAGAAAGTTAATTTGCTTATATGATTATCTTAAATTTAAATATCCATTTATTGTTACAAAACCTGTTTAAAGAATAAATAGTTCTCAGATGATTATTTCTTTTAAAGAATCATTAAATCACAATAGCTTTCATTTATTGAAACATTACATTTTTGATTAAACTTAAAATATAAGTACATTTATATTAGCCAACATAGCATTCTATACAATTGCCAATTCATGCAAAGAAAAATTCTCCTTATTGAACCTAACTATAAGAATAAATATCCGCCGATCGGATTGATGAAAATTTCTACTTATCATAAATCTATTGGCGATCACGTCCAATTCTTTAAAGGCAATCTTAAGGATTTAATTCTCGAAAGAAAGTTAGACGTTTGTATTGAGCGAATGAGAAAATTTCCGTGCGATGAACATAAAGACACAGCGGAACATGTTTTAGATTATCTAAAAACTAAACGTCTAAATAGTTTAGCAATAGTTAAAGGTCATTTTCCTGAAGAATTTCATTGTGAAATTGAACCAATACTTAAATTCTGCGCATATAACTTTATCCCCACGGATTACTGGGATAGGATATATATTACTACTCTGTTCACTTTTTATTGGAAAATTACTATAAAAACGATCGAATTTGCCAAGACGCTGATGACGGATTCTTCTCGGATTTATGTAGGAGGCGTAATGGCGTCATTACTTAAAAAAGAAATTGAAATTCAAACGGGTATTAAACCTTTCGATGGACTTTTGGATAAACCTGGTATATTGGATGTTAGTAATGAACTAATAGTAGATGAGTTAGTATTAGATTATTCAATACTTGACGAGATTGACTATAAATATCCTACCCAAAGTGCCTATTTTACTTTCATGACAAAGGGATGTACTCGTAAGTGCTCTTTTTGTTCAGTGCCCAAATTGGAACCGACCTATAAAAGTAAGATTGAGTCTATAGAAAAGTTCAAGGAGGTAACTGAAACTTTCGGTGAGCAGCGGAACCTATTATTAATGGATAATAATGTTTTAGCATCCCCAAAATTTCCTGAAATAATCCAGGAAATTAAAGAAATGGGCTTTTATAAAGGGGCAACTTTTAACGAGCCGAATCAGCTGGACATCACGATAAAAAACTTGCAATCCGGCCATAACGACAAAGCTTATACAAAAAGAGCCTCGCTTATAATTCATAAATTTTTTAAAAAGCTACGAGGACCCAATAAAGAACGCTTGCGATTGTTATTGGAACGATTTGAGGTGCCGTTGGACAAAATATCTTCAAAAAATAATCTTATAGAAGTTTATCCACATATCGATCAATTATTTGAAAAATACCGCTCAAAGAAGACTGTCTTAAGGTATGTAGATTTTAATCAGGGAACTGACGCCCGGTATGTTACGGATGAATTAATGCGTCTAATGAGCGAGATACCGATTAAGCCCCTTAGAATCGCGTTTGATCATATTGGAATTCAAAAACAATATGTTCAAGCTGTTGAATTAGCAGCAAAATATGGAATAAAAGAGCTGTCAAATTATATTTTATTCAATTATTTAGATAAGCCTAATGATTTTTATAATCGCTTGCGGATAAATATCGATTTGGGCAAAAGATTGGGTATAAATATCTTTTCCTTTCCCATGAAATATGTACCGCTTTTCGGTGAGGAAGCTAAGGACCGGAAATATATAGGGAGCAATTGGAATAGGAAGTTTTTAAGGGCAGTTCAAAGTATTTTAAATGCAACTAAAGGAATTGTAGCTCCGGGATATGATTTTTTTGAAAATGCCTTTGGAACCGATGTAGATGAGTTTATCGAAATTTTATATATGCCCGAACAATACATTATGAATCGAAAATATTGTCTAAATTCCGGAATAACCGAACAATGGCGAAGCGATTTTAATGCACTGGATAGTTTTGAATTAGTTATAGCTAAACAGATCATTCATGATAATTATTTTGATAATATTTTGATAACTACGAACAATATTAAAATTCATAGGCTATTAAAACATTACACACTTGCCAAGCTAACTATTCAAGAGACTGAAATTGAAGTAAAGAAACTAAAATCTAGTTATAATAAACTTATTAGGGATGACATGTTTAAAAATCTCACTCTTACCTATGATTTCGACGGTTCCTAATTCACCACAAGTTTTTGATCGTTATCGAGTTTTGTAGCAATTCGATAGGATCGGCGGTAAAATCGACCTCACTAATTCTTTTTTCCGTATGGCAGTACAAAGATTTGCTATTAGCATATAAAAATTTATAATTTAAATATTCTTGGACATCTTGCTTTGGTGTTTCCTCTTCAAACTTTCCTAAATGTGTTCCCAAAATTGTTAAAGTAAGCATCATAGTGGGGACCCATGCATTCGTTCCTTTTGCACGATGTCCATCTGATCCTTCATAATACATTGGAGGAAAAAATTCCGCCTGGTAATTATATTTTTGAAAAATTTTATTGAGAAAATAATAGGAATATGCTTTAATTAGTCGGGCTTGCCTACTTGGATCGACTGTTTTTTGATCAATTAATTTTTTATATTTTTTTAAAATTCTATCCGAAATATCCTCATAACTTTGTTCTAAAAAATTTGAATTTACAGTTATGAACATTAAGAATTTGTCTGATTTCTTTTCTGTAGTTATATTAGTTTGTAACTCAATAAGCCGTTCTATCGCATCTAACTTATAGCAATCCTTTACTGTGCCATCTGGATATACTACAGGATATGGCTTCGTAAGTGTGTTGCAAAAATCCAAGTTATATACTGTCACAAAATCATTTTGATTAAATTCTTGGCCGTCATCATCATAGCCAGTCATTACTACTTGTTCAAGATATCCTTTATATAATCCATAGTCGTTTAATGTGCCTTTGACTGTACAAGTGTTGAGGTAATCGTTTAATACGTCAAATTCTTTTTCGGCGTCCTCTATGTCTTTTTTATCATCCAGACATTGATAGGCAAAAACTACGTCTAAGTAATTTATCCACTCTTTAATGTCAAATGCGCCAATGCCAGGTAGGCCCATGTATACCAGTTTTTTACCTAATACGGTATTAATATATTGGATCAGTGGCTTAGCCCACAGTGTCCGAAATATGTTTTTTCTTGGATGGTCTGTATAGTTGACCTGCGTATTGTCGGTCATTTCTAAAACTCTTCGTTGTTGAGTTCTTCAATATCATTTTTTAAACTCATGAGTTCATTTATGAAATCCTCTTCAGAAGTTGTGGACGGTCTAATGTATCTTTCTTCAATAAGATCAAAAATTTCATTTATGTCTTCGCTAAATGGGTAACCTATCATTTCTACTACCTCGGAGAGACTGGTAGGAATACGAGTTGTGGTGTCTTGAGTTTTGGGCTGAGGGGCTTGATTTAGTTTTTTGGCAACTTCGGCGATTGTTGTTGGCTTTTTTTTCTTTTCTTCTTTTTTTGCTTCAATCAAGCCTTTGATTTCAATAACCAACTCATTAATTAGGTCCAATGTCTTCGTGGCTTCATTTTTAACCTCTTCTTTGAGATTCCATCCCTCACCACGATCAATACGCCTGGTATACGAAGCGTGCGCAGCAGTTAATTCGCCATAAACAGTTAAAAGCTTATCGCTATTATTTTCGAAGTAACGAAGTTCAGCTCTATTTTTACGGTAAAGTTCAATTAGCTTATTTAATTCTAAATCAGCTTTTACATGTTCCTGGTAAACATTAGCGTCACTATTATACGCCTTTGCTACTTTATCAAGTTCCAGATAGAAACTATTTCTTAGATTGGAATATTCAAAATCATTCCTCGCCCCGTTTGGCAAAAGTTGAGGATGTGTTACTATTATTTCACCGACATATCGATTAAAATATTTAGCACCGAATTTGCTTAAAAGGTTGGCGCGCAAACCTAATGCGAATCCCTGCTTTCGTAGAAGAAATCCCCGGACAGTCTCATTTTTTATTACCGAATTAGCTGCGTTAAGGCAACCCCACGATACTCCAAAGAACTCAGTGTCACTGGACAGCACTTTGAAGATCGGAGAATTCGGCTTAGATGGCGAAAAGTCTGAATCTTTATACGGTCTATAAAGATCTTCAGCTCTACCATTAATATCTAAATTTAAGTTTATAGTTTTAAACTGGGCACCTCTTTTAGTACACTCATCGTCAATATATTTTTGAATTTCTGGACCATAAGAAAATTTCGGGTGAAATGGTAACGGTACGACTTTTTCTAAGTATTCGGATACCTCCTCAAACTTTGACAAGGAGAGAAAGAAATTTTCTTCTATACCAACCATTTCAACCCGAGTTCCGATATTGGGAAAATCCTCATCTGTCAATGCATTAAAATTCACGCATTTTTCTAATAGCGGTAACAAAGCTACTTGGCTTACTTCCTCTGTTTCTAATGGATCGCGATCTATTCTGGCTGTCTTTTGGTCTTCCAAAATTTCCCTCATCAATTTGAAATCAAAAATAAGTTGATTGGGTGCGTGGCCTTTAATTTTCGAAAAGATTATTAACGAATTGCAAAGATGAAATGAGCTATAAACGCCAATGCCCATAAATCCAACACTGTTCTTAGGATTCTTATCTGACATTCCGACCCTTACAGCGCGGCGCATTGTGCCCAATGACATACCAACACCATAGTCTTGAATAACTATACGATTGGTTCTCAGTTTGATTTCAATTTTTGTGGCATCCGCATCTACGCCGTTTTGCACGTATTCACGTAATGCATCCTTAGGGTCTGTGTACATACCCTTAGTAATAATTGAAATGATTTCGCCGCCAATATCGTTTTGCGATAGTTTCATGCAGTAACTTGTTGTTTATTTGTCTACTAATGTAAAGATACTTATTAAAATATCGCTACGTAATTTATGTAGGCCATTCTTATACGCTGTAAATTTAAAAATGTCGGGATTTCATAGGAATGATTTTTTATTGCAGACTTGGATATTAAAAAATCTGTAGTTAATTGTCGTTAACCTGACACCCGAGCAGAAAACACAATTGCTAGCCACAAAAGACCCCTAATGCATTTGTTTACTCACTTTATAATCTAAAATAAACTTTTGTCCCGGACGACTAACTTTTATAATAGCAATTTATGGATTCAATATCTAAAAGGATACCTTGCTGCTTAAATAGGTTTCCTTCGTTTATTGATAGCTTTGCTTTTCCGGGTCAAAAGTTTTTTCCGATCATTATACAATAGTTCTAAAGCATATTCCATCAGTTCGTAAGCGTCAAGAAGCTGGGGTACCGTGATATTGTCCATGTGGCTGCCGCTGTTCCCAATCCATTTAATCGCCAGCAGGAAATCTGCCACCTCGGCGTTTTGTAAACGGAATTCCATAATCCGGGCATGCAATTTCAAAGTCTCCCGTCCCTTTTTATTCAATTTTGTTTTTTTGATCTTCAAAGCATCCATTAAGGCCTCGACCGAGACGCGGATCTTATTGGCACAGGAATTTTCATCGCGCCAGAACAGGGAAAAGGATTCCAGCAGGATTTCCTTGACCCGTTTAGGGCATGACTTTGGCACAACTATCAGGAATGGCGTCGGCTCAAAAGCGAGGTACTTGATAAACATATCATGCTTCCCCTCTTCATTTGGATTACTATCTTCACTTTTCCGGCCAAGAGCAACGACGACTTCGCCGCAGTTATCACATTTTAGGTGTTCGGTGAAAACATAATCGTAATACGGATAGCCTTGTGAGGTCATATTTTCTGAGGCCAAGGTTTCACTTTGCATAAACGGTTTTTTTGGATGTTCTTTTAAACGGCCTAATTGACACGATGGGCAAGGCTTGTTGATCCGCCAATCGGTCCATATTTCTTTATTCATTTACGCTATGTTTATTATCTCATATAAAACTATAGCTTTATAATTTAATATCACCTATATGACCATCACACATTGCGCAATTACCGGATACGAATTGAAACCGGAACAAATTAAGCCTCTTATGGGTACGGCCATTGAATATGAAACAGAGTTTGTCGGTAGGGTGAAAATTGGCCTTCCCACTTATAACGAACTATACAACGGTAATTATGAACGCTACCTGATCGCCGGAATCTGTAAGCACAGAACGCTTGATGGTGAAGAACCCGTATTAATTGACCAGGCTTTTATAACTGGAGGTTACAAGCAGTATCATCCTCCAGTTGAATTTGAAGAAAAATGCTATTCATTGTTAAAGACACTGTATCAGCTTGGAGGTAAAGAAAACAACGAATTTGAATTACAGGCGGGTAGAACTTTCGCACTTGCATACGCGGCCCCTGAAGAGTTTTGTAGAATCGTAGAACAACTGGCAAACGATCACCATTTAACAATAAGAACAACACATTCATTAGGCAGGGCCCCAGGTTCAAAACTCTACATGGGTGTGAAACTTACCAGTTCGGGTAAAGATGAGGCTAAGAAGGCTTTGCCCAAAATGCCAATGTTCGGGTTGGTCAGCCAGGCCATAAGTACTGGCGACGGCGACACGGATGAAAAGATCAATCATGCTCGTGACCTTTTCTTCTCAGAACCTGTAACTATGGATAAAATGCGGTCAGCATGTGAAACCCTTAGTTATATATTAGAGCCGATGCGGGAACACCTGAAAACATATTTCGGTAACAGGGATGTTTCCGATTTTTTCCAATTAGTAAACACTTTTGATATCCGTCACAACAAAGACGCCACTAAAACATTGGTTCACCCTGAACAACTGGAGTGGGTTTTTTACACGCTGTTGAATACTATTAATACCTATACGAAGATCAAAAATAAATAGCCAAAGCAATGATTAAGATCAAGGAATTCGGAGATAACCAACAGTTCATGAATTACAACAAATCGGTAATTGATGAAAATTATTTCGTGTTCTATGCAACGATGATGTCTATGCTTGCCCCCTCTGTACAGATCATGCGACTTTATAATCTATATGATAAACAGGGGGTCAATGCCTATTGCTTGTGGTATTCAGGCACATATGCCATACATTCCTTCCAATGGGATGAGGAATTACTGGAGGCGCTTTCCGACGAAATTGATTTTTCGGAACATAGCCGCTATGCCTTTACCGGACAGCGCGATTTGATTGTGAAATTATTGGAAGAAAATGAAGTTCCTTATCAAATCATAAAGGATCGTCTGATCTATCAATGCAAAAAGATCATGTCATTTGATACTGAGAGTCAAACGTTGCAAAAGGCGAGCATTGAAGATAGAGAAGAACTTTCAAAAATGGCCTACCTGTATAATCTCGATGAATATGGCAAGAATGCTCATAGGACGCCCGAATTTATGGCCGAGATCATTGCTCGTGGAGTACGGGAAGGTATCATGTATAAATTAGTTGTCGGTGGGGAAATCGTAAGTATGGCGCAGGTGATGAGCCATGATTTTAAATCGCCGATAATAGGCATGCTTTTTACCAAAGCAGCCCACCGTAACAAGGGCTACGGCTATGCGATCCTTACTCAACTCACGAACTTATTAATTGCTAATGGCCATAAACGTGTGGGGTTATTAGCTGACGTTGAAAATAAAGGTTCGATCAAGGTCTTTGAAAAAGCCGGTTATCAGATAATCTACAAGCATATCCTCGTTGCTCTTCCCGCAATCGCAGGCAAGGAATAATAAATAATAATAGAAAATAACATCGACGTTCTAATAGTTTAATCGAGTACGGCAAGTATTGCCGTTATTTCCTCCGGACTATAAATATCCTTTATACCCGGCTTATTTATAAAATAGCTGGCGATGTCTTCATTGCTGTAAGGATAACATTCTTTGATTCCGGCAGCAATGGTTTTCAAATAATCCGAAGATGGTTTGGTCGGTGTTAATTCATCTTCGTTAGTAAACGTAAAAATAGGGTTGCCTCCCTGTTCGCCAAGATAAATAATTCGGCCGTACCAAGATCCGGGAGCAAAAGTATAGGCTTCCGTAATTGCTCTTTCAAAATCAATGACGACATTTTTTCGGTGGGTTTCCTGCTCGAAAACTTGCACAAATTGTTGCTTGGTAATTAAGTACATTCTTCCCCAGGTTTGGGTTTTACGGTCGAAATTATTACTTAGAAAGCCAACTCCACAGTTGTTCCAATTACCGGATGATTTAGCGAAATAAAGTTGGCTATTGATATACAATTCCTCATCGCCAGATGGCAAAGTCGGGTCACTACAGCCAGCATATTCTTTAGCTGCGCCATTTGGTTGCCCGCCTCTGATATAACAGAGAAACCGCTCCTTATTGATATTGGAACCATATGAGGCATACCAAACCAGATTTGTATTTTCATCCATAATCATAACGAACATACGATTTCCAATTTGTTGCTCATAATCCTTGTGTTCTTGAATCTCAGGTTAAGTGAAAAGTGTCGGGATTTTGTCGGGATGATTTAATTTTTAGGCTTGTAAATTCAAATAATTCTTCGTAAATTGGCCTTAGTAAGTCAGAAACGAAGTTTTCTGCCCTTAAAAATATTTCGCGTTTCACCCTCTGCCGGAGACTCATAATCTTCTGCTCTAAATAACCAGCCTGCTGGATATGGTGCTTACTCAGCAGGGAATGTCTGGCCTGAAGCCAAAATCTTTAGCTTTATTGACTTCGTGACCCATTTGGAGGAATTTCTTCTTTCCACTTCATTATAATTTACAGGCAGTCAAAAAAACAGATTTTAATCTCGGCGCACAAATCTGTAGCATAAGAACCAGTCGGAAAATTCGCGTCGTTTTTTAAAACATGAATGGTAAATTCATAAAAATTCTTTCAATTGGAGTTGCTACTTACACAAATATTTACGAATTTTATATGTAAGAATTTGCAACCAAAAACGACTGAAAATTTGGTGAGTCAAAAAGCACTTTTTACTATAAAAAACGCCAAATACCGCGTTTAAAGCATATCAGAGAGGTTACGTTCGATTCTCGTCGGAACTTTATTCTTTTCCGTTTAATTGCATATTAATTCCCAATTAAATTCAAAGCAATTCTCTCCTGTCTGAAAAAAAAATCAACTATCTATTCTGATTATAAGGGATACCAATGTTCCTTCATACGAATTATAACTTGGAGTATATTTGATCAATCGAAAATTAATTAAATCTTTAATACAAATATGGTAGGTACTAATAGATGAGATCTTGCTATATTCCATTAACACCTTTCTGCTTACTTTAAATGGCAGTTTGTGCCTTTGCTGATCCCAGCAGACAATAAGCGCAAAACAGAGACTTATGTGCGATGTGTTTAAGCGTTCTTCATTAGCCATTTTGTTGAAGAACCGAATCAAAAAATGAAAATGTTCGTTACTCATCGACCCTTTTTCTCCAGCACCTTTAAAATATCATCGTATTTATAAAAGAATATGCCACCGACTTTTGTAAATGTTAAGGTTCCGTTTACACGAAAATTTTGTAACGTGCCCGGCGAGATGTGTAATAGCTTTCTAACTTCAACACTCCGCAGCCATTGTTTGGGATCGTGGTTTTGTGGCTTGATTAATGCAGAAATTTCCCTGATCAAATCCTGTTTGAATAGTTCAAGGTCATCTTTGGTAACAATATCAATTTGGGCCATTGCATTAAAATCAAGACCCAAAATTGAATATTCAATAAGCGTGGGATTGCCAACTTTCAAATGTTGGTATAGATTTAAATGCCATGCACAACAAAATGCATGGCATTTAAAAGGTAAAACTTAGCTGGCCATTTTATCCAGTTTTCTACTCAGTTTTTTCATGTCTTGACTGACTTTTGTATCAATGACCTTTGCATAATGCTGTGTGGTTTTAATATCCACATGACCGAGCATCTTACTTACGCTTTCAATAGGCACCCCGTTTGTCAATGCTACTGTGGTGGCGAAAGTATGCCGTGATAAATGAAAGGTTAGGTTCTGCTTAATATCACAGGCATCCGCGATCTCCTTCAAATAGCTGTTCATTTTCTGGTTACTTAAAACTGGCAAAACAACATCCTCATTCACACATTTGGGATGGTCCTTATATTTCGCTATAATTTGCAGGGCAGGTTTTAGTAAAGGGATACGGGAAGAATTATCGTTTTTCTTCCGGTGTGTAAATATCCATTTTCCGCCGTCGATGCCTGTCATGATTTCATTTCGGGTCAACTTTTTAACATCAGCATAGGACAAGCCGGTATAACAGCAAAATACAAAAATGTCGCGTACATTAGCGACTCGCCCTATGGTAAATTCCTTTTTCATTAGACGGGTTAACTGTAGCTGGCTTAAAAATTCGCGTTCCTTTACTTTCGCTTTTGATTTGAATTCTGAAAATGGATTATCCCGTAACAACTTCGGTTTAAGGATGTAGTTGTTAACTACCTTTTTCAGGTGTTTCAAATACTTAGCAGCAGAGATAGGCTGAATACCACAATCTAATTTTAGATAATGATTAAAATCATTGATAAAATTGTAATCAAGCCGCTTGATCGCCAGGTCGTCCGATTTATACTTTTTTTGGATATAGCCGGTCAGATGCAGCAGGCAGGTACGATAACCCTTTAAGGTGTTTTCCTCAAATTCCTTCCCGATCAATTCCTTCATTTGCGTATTGTGCAACCGGAAAATCTCCAAAAGTTGCGGCACGTTCTGCGGTTTGTCCCTACCAAGGAACTTATCCCGCAAGGAAGCGGCGGTTATTTCATCGTCATCCCTGACCATCTGCGCATGGACATTATGCACCTTTTGCTGCAGGTCATCCATGTGAAAATTCAGGGACCTTGAGGGTTCGGTTTTCCCGGTTTCACGACCGGTTTTTGCACACCACTTTTCCGGGTCGGCGGTCCGGGTGGTCGCGCATTCTTTCGGTATCCCATTGATTGTGAAGCGCATGTAGACAGGGATGGGGCCGTTGGTGTAGTTCTTTGGCTTCTTCAAATAGAAGAGCAGACTGTAATTTAATTCCATAAAACAAGCTTAAAATGTGAGACAAATTAAGTTTGCAGCTACCTCAGTTACAAGATGTATTTTAATCGAACATGCTGTAATACAATAAGTTACGGAGTTTCCAGTGAGTCATTTGCTTGACTTTCCCGACTCACCGAATTACTCACTGGAACTATACGATTTGGTGAATAAAATGGGGTTTTGCCGGAAAAAAAGAAAGCTGTAAATCAAGGATTTACAGCTTTTTGAATGATTTGACATCGATTTTTGTAGCCCGTAGGGGAATCGAACCCCTGTTTCTAGAATGAAAATCTAACGTCCTAACCCCTAGACGAACGGGCCTTTTTAAGGCTTTTTCCCAATGATTTTGGATTTGGTAACCCTTATTTTGGGACTGCAAAGATATACGTTAAATGGTAATTTTAAAATATTTTTTTAATTTTTTTTTACGCTTCAAAAATCAACGCAGTTTTAGTTCTTCAGCCCGTGATTTATATGCTTCATTTTTAGATTTTTAAACTAAATGGATGGCTTTTTTACTTTCTTTAAACAAAAACAGGCGCAGGTCATTTTTTATCTATGGTATATCCGCTTATCTTTATCATAAATATCTAACCAGTATATGAAAGCTATATGGAATAACCAGGTCATCGCCGAAAGCGATGACACTATCGTTGTTGAAAACAATCACTACTTTCCGCCGCAAAGCGTGAAAGCCGAATTCTTAAAGTCATCGCCCGTTCATACCACCTGCGTTTGGAAGGGTGTAGCCTCTTATTATAACCTCGAAGTTGACGGTAAAGAAAACCAGGATGCCGCCTGGTATTACCCCGAGCCTAAGCCCGCTGCCGAAAACATTACGGGTCACATAGCGTTTTGGAAGGGTGTGCAAATAACCCAATAAAATGAAACAGTACGATGCAATTGTAATAGGCTCCGGACAAGCAGGCGGGCCTTTGGCCAAAAAGCTTGCCCTTGCCGGTAAAAAAACTGCTCTTATTGAAAAGCGCTGGGTGGGTGGCACCTGTGTAAATGATGGCTGCACGCCTACCAAAACCATGGTTGCATCGGCTAAAATGGCTTACATGGCCGCGAATGCTGCATCTCTGGGTGTCAATATTAAAAAGTTTTCGGTTGATATGCCGCAGATCAGAAAACGTAAGGATGAGATGGTGCACCAGTTCAGAAACGGTAGCCAGAAAGGCTTGGAAAGCACCCGCAACCTCGATTTAATATTTGGCGATGCCACCTTTACCGCCGACAAAACAATCCTGGTAAAGTTGAACAGTGGACGCGAAAAAGAGTTTACGGCCGATTTATTTTTTATCAATACTGGGGCAAAAACTGTCACTCCGGATATTGAGGGACTGGCTGATATTGATTATTTAACCTCAACCACCATACTCGATCTGGAAACTGTGCCAGAACATTTGCTGATCATCGGCGGCAATTATATAGGGCTGGAATTTGGCCAAATGTTCATGCGTTTTGGAAGTAAGGTGACCATATTGGAAAGATCAGACCGGATAGTATCCCGCGAAGATGAGGATATTTCAGAAGAGCTAACCCAAATTTTAAAAACCGAAGGCATCAATATTTATACTAAAGCAACTACCACGGGTTTCAAAAAAAAGATATCCGGCAAAATATCGGCACTTGTTTCGGTTGATGGTAAGGAAGAAAAAATAAAATGCACCCATGTTTTGGTGGCCGTCGGCCGTAGTCCGCAAACTGCTACTTTGGGTCTTGATAAAACAGGTGTTGAAATTGATGAACACGGCGCCATCCGCACAAATTATAAATTGGAAACCAGTGCCCCTGGTGTTTATGCTTTAGGCGATGTTAAGGGCGGTCCCGCGTTTACACACATTTCTTATAACGATTATACCATCGTTTACCGCAATTTAATGGAGAAGGCTGATTTGAGCATTAAAGACCGCCTGGTACCCTACTGTATGTTTACCGATCCGCAACTGGGGCGCATAGGTCTAAGCGAAACAGAGGCCAAAAAACGGGGCATCAATTACAAAGTAGCCAAAATACCCAATACCTGGGTAGCGCGTGCCATTGAAACCGGCGATACCCGTGGCTTTATGAAAGCCATAGTTGATGCCGACACCAAACAGATATTGGGTGCCGCCATTTTAGGCGCCGAGGGCGGCGAAATCATGAGCATACTGCAAATGGCCATGGCCGGTGGCATAACTTATGAGGAGATCCGCTATTTTGTATTTGCTCATCCGCTGTTTGCCGAATCATTAAATAACCTTTTTATGGCTCTTGAAGACTAGCCTTTTTTATGATAAGGGTTCAGCATCTCAGCAAGCATTTTTGCAACGTAAAGGCCGTTGATGATATCTCATTTGAGGTAAAAGAGCACGAAAACCTGATATTATTGGGTACCAGCGGCTGCGGTAAAACCACCACGCTTAAAATGCTCAATCGTTTAATAGAGGCTGATTCCGGCGAAATAGCTATCAATGGCAAAAGTATAAAAGGGCAATCGCCCGAAGCGTTGCGGATAGGGATAGGCTACGTGCTACAGAACAATGGACTTTTTCCGCATTATACCGTGGCTCAAAATATTGCCATTGTACCCCAATTGCTGAAATGGGACAAAAAGAAAATCGAAAATCGGACTGCTGAATTATTAGAAAAACTTCATCTGAGTGTCGATTATTTAAAGGCTTACCCCCCTGAGTTAAGCGGCGGCCAGCAGCAGCGTGTGGGATTGGCAAGAGCATTGGCAGCTGATCCTGCTGTTTTGTTGATGGATGAGCCCTTTGCCGCCCTTGACAATGTTACCCGCTCAAAAATACATGCCGAATTTAAGGCCCTTGATGAACTGAAGCGCAAAACCATTATCATGGTTACCCACGATGTGCAGGAAGCCTTTGAACTGGGCGACCGTATCTGCCTGATGGATAAAGGAAGGATCGTACAGGATGGCACGCCTGCAGAGTTATTGTTTAAGCCCAAAAACGACTTTGTGAAGGAATTTTTGAAAGAGCAAAGGCTGTTGCTGGAATTTAAAACAATCACGGTTAAATCACTCTGGCATTTACTTTCAAATGAAGAAATAAAAGGGATGGGACCTGGGATACTGGTTGACTACAAAGTTGATTTATGGACAGTTTTAGAAAGAGCTACATTTTTTAATGCTGAACGCTTGAACATGATGAATCTGGAAAACAAAGAAATGAAGACTGTATCTTTTGAATCTTTAACAGCAGCTTTTTATCAGTATAAAAAACAACAGGCGCATGAATGAGCAACAATCCTTATGGGAGTTTATGCGCCAGCAGTCTGATAAACTGGCCGAGCAAACCCTGCAGCATATCGGGTTAACCTTTATCTCGTTATTTATAGCCGTACTTATAGGCTTGCCGCTGGGTGTTTTTATAAGCCGCAGAAAACAATTTTCGGGCGGGGTTTTAGGTGTTGCCGGCGTGCTGCAAACCATCCCTAGTATCGCCCTGTTAGGTTTTATGATCCCGGTGCTGGGAATAGGCCCTAAGCCAGCCATTACTGCATTATTGTTGTATGCACTGTTGCCCATCATCCGCAATACATATACCGGCATTACAGGGGTTGATGCTGCTGTTAAAGAAGCCGCAGTGGCCATGGGGATGAGCAAGTGGCAGGTTTTGTTTAAAGTGGAGCTGCCCCTGGCTATGCCAGTGATTTTTGCAGGTATCCGCACGGCTACAGTTATTACAGTAGGCGTTGCCACGTTAGCCTCTTATATTGCAGCCGGTGGTTTGGGTGAGTTTATTTTTGGCGGCATTTCGCTCAATAATACCAACATGATATTGGCCGGTGCAATTCCGGCAGCTATGCTGGCTATTTTGTTTGATTTTTTGCTGTCGCGATTGCAAAAACTCGATTCAAAAAAGCTAAAAATGGCAGCTATTGCCTTGCCAGTGATCCTCATTTTACTCTCTTCATTTTACCTTATTCCCAAAACATATGCTACTAAACTAAAGGCCGGCTTTACGCCCGAGTTTATGGGGCGGCAGGATGGTAACCTCGGCTTGCAAAGTAAATATGGCTTGCATATTAATACGGTAGTTATAAGTGACGCGGTAATGTACAAAGCCGCCTATCAAAAACAACTGGATGTAATTAGCGGGTACTCCACCGATGGTAGACTTAAGGCATACGGTTTGTTGGTTTTGGAGGATGATAAAAAGATATTTCCCCCATATTATGCAGCGCCAATTGTGCGGGAAGATGCACTTCAAAGGTATCCCGACCTTGAAAATACGCTGAATTTACTTGCCGGAAAGATAAATGACAGCACCATGACCGCACTTAATTACCAGACTGATTATCTTCACCAAACGCCAGAGAGAGTGGCAAAATTTTTTTTGACTCAGAATAAATTATTCAGGCCTGCCAGAAATGGCAACGCCGGGATTATTCGTATCGGTTCAAAAATATTTGGGGAGCAATACATTTTGGCCAATATGTACAGTATGTTAATTAAGGGCTATACAGATTATGATGTATCTACCAAAACGGGTTTGGGAGGTACTAAAATTTGCTTTGATGCTTTAACTAATAACCAGATTGATTTTTACCCCGAATACACTGGCACGGGTTTGCTGACTATATTAAATCCGCCCGCAAAAGAGGTTGCAGCGCTCACGTTAAATAAGGATGCTACCTATAGGTACGTAGCGGATGGATTTGATAAAAAATATCAGGTAAAATGGTTAAAACCTATTGGATTTAATAATACGTATGCTTTAATGATGAGAGCAGAGCAAGCCCAAAAGTTAAACATTAAAACAATTTCTAACCTTAAACGCTATTTAGATAGCAAATAATTTAATGGACATCGCCGACTGTTACATAAAAGTTCGCAAACACACCGAGCACATTTGCAGTTATTTGCAAACCGAAGACTACGTGGTGCAGCCCGTTGTGGATGTTAGTCCACCCAAATGGCATATTGGTCACACTACCTGGTTTTTTGAAACTTTTATTCTTAAGCCCTACTTTATGGGTTATCAGGAATATAACCCCGAGTACAATTACGTGTTTAACAGCTATTACGAAACCGTAGGCAACAGGGTAATCCGTACAGACAGGGGGAATTTAAGCCGGCCTACCGTGATAGAAATTTATCGCTACCGCGAATATGTGGATGAAGCGATGAACAACTTTTTACATGAAGATATTGCTGCCGATGTTAAGGAACTGGTAATACTGGGTCTTAACCACGAGGAGCAGCATCAGGAGCTTTTGTATACCGATATTAAATATATATTAGGGCATAACCCTTTGTTCCCTGCGTATTCAAAAAGCTATGTATCGCCAAAAGTTACGCCGGCCGTAAGCGATGAATTTATCAGCCTTAAAGAAGGTATTTATGAAATAGGCTTTAATGGCGATGGCTTTTGTTTTGACAATGAGCTTAACCGGCATAAAGTATATCTGAATGCATTTGAAATAAGCCCCAACCTGGTCACCAATGCCGAGTATCTGGAATTTATACAAAGCGGCGGCTACCACGATTTCCGTCACTGGCATGCAGAAGGCTGGGACTGGGTAAAAAACAATAAGGTAGAAGCTCCGCTATACTGGCATTCAATTGATGACGAATGGCACCATTATACCTATCATGGTTTGGAGCCGCTTAACTTGAAAGAGCCGGTATGCCACATCAGTTATTTTGAGGCCTATGCTTATGCCGCCTGGAAAGGCCTGCGCCTGCCTACAGAATTTGAATGGGAAGCAGCTGCCACCCAATTTAACTGGGGCAAAAGCTGGGAGTGGACAGAAAGCAGTTATTTGCCATATCCGGGCTTTGCTAAGGCACCCGGAGCAATAGGCGAATACAATGGTAAGTTTATGGTTAACCAAAAGGTGTTAAGGGGAGCATCAGAAGTAACATCGCCGGGGCATAGCCGCATTACTTACCGTAACTTTTTTCAAACTCATTTACGATGGCAGTTTACTGGTATAAGACTGGCTAAATAAAAATATCAACCCATACCTCCTATGAAAAACATGGACACAACAATAGCACAAGCCGAATTAAGCAGCCCATCAAAAACAAACCAGTTTTTTGATGATGTGATAAACGGTTTAAACGCAACGCCCAAGTATTTAAATTCTAAATATTTTTATGATGCCAATGGCGATAAGCTTTTTCAGGATCTGATGAATTGTGAAGAATATTATCCAACCAATTGCGAGCTGGAAATATTTTCTGAAAAAACAGCTGATATCTGCAAAGCTATCATCGGCAATGGCGATGCTTTCGAGCTGATTGAATTGGGAGCTGGCGATGCTACCAAATCGAGCTATTTGCTAAAATATTTGTTAGATAATGAGGCTAGTTTTACTTACCTGCCTATTGATATTTCATCAAACGTAATTTCCTATTTAAACATCACCTTGCCGGTTACGTTGCCGGGCATACAAATAAAGGGCCTTAACGGCGAATATTTTGATATGCTTACCAGGGCGGCGTCCGCTTCCAACAAACGCAAAGTGGTGATGTTTTTAGGCTCCAACATTGGTAATATGCCGGTGCATGAGGCGGAGCAGTTTTGTGCGGAAGTACGTAATCATTTGTCAGCAGGAGATATGTTGCTGATCGGCATTGACCTGAAAAAAAATCCTAAAACAGTTTTGGCTGCCTATAACGATAAGGAAGGGATTACCAAAAGATTTAACCTCAATTTATTGGAGCGCATTAACCGCGAGCTGGGTGGTAATTTCGATGCCAGTCAATTCGAACATTACCCAACTTATGATCCGGAAACAGGGGCCTGTAAAAGCTATCTGGTAAGCCTTGCAGATCAGGATGTAAAGGTAGGCGGCGAGACCATCAGCTTTAAAAAGGACGAATATATTTTTATGGAAATATCCCAAAAGTTCACCATTGCCCAAACCGAACAGATGGCCAAAAAAGCAAAATTCAAACCCCTAAACCAATTTTACGACAGTAAAAAATGGTTTGTTGATGCCATTTGGCTGGCGGAATAACAGGCATAGTCTTAAATAAAGGCAGGTTGTCATCCTGAGTATTAAAACCCGGAGGGTTTTGAAGGTGAAATGACAATGATGCGCCATAGGTGCAAAATATCGGTAGAAATATTGTTGTGACCAATTTTAGCGTGCTGTAGGTACGCCACCTTGCCAGCGTATAGGTTTCGTACCGATGGCACGAAATGATTATTGTTTTTTCTCTACCGATATTTAACCCCGATGGGGTCATTCACGCTGAAAAACTCACGAAATTTTTAAAATTTCGTGAGTTTAATACCGCTATATGTCATGGGTAACGATAGCGAAGGATCTCCTTCGAAAATAAAGTCGTCGAAATAAAAGTCGAAGAAGATGTTTCACTCCGTTCAACATGACAAAAATTATTTTCGTCGTTCCAGAACTTAGGAATATCCTACGGGAATTTATAGATTACTCCCAACGCCAATCCCTCCGTTCCCTGCACGGCATCTGAGGTATGTTTATCATACAAAAATGTTCCGTTTATGGTTACTGCTACCAGCCTGTTTACTTTGGCGGTAAGCGTAGCATCCACACGGTGACTCATATAAGCCAATGGCTGTATGTAAGGGATAAATAAGGCATAGCGGACATTGATATGCAGATTCTTCATCAGGTCTTTATCAACAGCGGCAACTACCGATACGGCCAGCTCATTATAAATGGTATGACCTATAGGTACACCATAGTTAGTAGGTTGGTTGTGATAAATAGTGGTATCCAAAACAAAAGTTTGCCTTGCAGTACCGGTACCTAAACGAAGGTCAAAGTACTTGGTTGGCTTATACTCAAAACCCACCGACTCGGTTAAATAACCCGGAGCCATAAAGTCTGATATTTCGAAAGGTGTTTGTGCTTCAGTACCATCGGGGTTAGTATAATTAAAGCCCTTGGTAAACTGCGATTCAAAAGTTAGGGACCCGAAGAAAAACCAGCGCTTAGATAATTGCTTGGCTAGTTTATTATCAAAAAATATACGGTCGTTTGTTTTGCGCGAGCCCTGTCCCTTATTTTTAGAGATGCCATAAAGCAAGCTAAGTTCGGTAGTAAAATCTACCGGTGTTTTATTGTATTCGGCCTTGTAATCAAAATTTGAACCGAGCGCCAGGGAACTCACACCACCCGCGCTATAGTTGGTGGTAAATGCTGACTGGTTAAAATTCAGCCCAAACAAAACCGACTTATGCCAGTAACTAACCTTATAATCAAGCAGGGAAACAGGCAGCTGTTCTTCATTTATCTCAACCGGGCGGTAGCGCATAGGCAACGAATTGCGGCCGGGTTCAATCCTGTATTTATTAAGTAAATTAGTATCAACTTTGGTAGAGTCTGTTTTTTGTGCTGTTGCAGAAAGGGTTAAGCCAAATATCAACAATAAGAAAAGCCCGGGGCAGATTTTTAACATAAGCAGGCAATAGTTTATTTTAATTGAAAGCTGTTATAAACAGATTTTGCGCAAATTTATTATATATCCTTAATATTGGGTAACGGAATCGCCATAAAAACATTAAAATGGTGATTAAATAACGTTTGGTAAAGCTTACAAAAGCCTCATCCCAACCCTTCTCCAACCGCGTGCCGCCTTAGCTTTAGCGGTGGCGCAAGGAGAAGGGCCTAAAAAGTAAAAAATATAATCTTGCTAGTTAAAGTCCTCTCCTTTGGACTACAGTGTGTACACAAATAGGAAGAAAAGTTGGAATTTAGGGGAATGAAAGATCCAATCAATTCGAACCCGGATTTTAAAGGAGCATTTGGAGA